>CAVOVP010000001.1:0-245038 GCA_963699885.1 uncultured Acidobacteriota bacterium
AGCCGGTCAGCCGAGACGACCTCATTCGCGTGCAACAGCAAAACCGCCAATAGCGCGCGCTGCTTGCGCCACCGAGCCGGAGCGTGCGATCCCGATCGCAGACCTCAAGCGAACCGAGAATCCGAAAATCCATGAGCCCTTTCTTGCGCTCCCCTCAGCGAGGCTACCACCGCCAACCGCGACTGACCAGCCGCGCAAAGGCCGCCGCGTAAACGGCCGTCACCGGTTTGTAGGCGCGCTGTCACCGGCCCCGCTCACGGTGCCATGCGAGCTCGGTCACCGGCACCGGGCCATCGACACAAGAAAGCCCGATGGCAAGCCAACACCAGCAGACGGCGCATCCGCAGCAGCCCGCCCAGGCCACCCGCACGACCACCGCGAGCAGCCGCGGAGTCCTCGAGTGGTGGCGCCAGCATCGCGCCGAGCGCCGCCGCCGCGTGATCGCCCACTGGCTACGCCGGACCGCTAACCGAACCAAAGAGCCTCATCCGATCACCCGCGGCCGCCAACCACTACTGCACTACCGCGCAGCCGCGGTACGGACCAAGCTGCTCGAGATCGCCGCTGCGCTCGAACGCGCACAGAACCCCGACCCGGCAGCCGTCGCGACGCTCCGCGAACTGCTCGCCAACGGCTGTGACAGCCCGCTCTACAACCCAGACATCCACGTCTCCGAGCTCCACGCAACTCTCCACCACATACACGTCACGTTGGACGACGACGCCCCAACCCCAGCGGCGATCCGGAACACCGCCGCCCGACAAGCGCCGCCCGACGACGACACCTCGCAGCAACGGGTACTCGAACCCGACTGATCCGGCTAAGCCATCCGAGCGAACAGGAGCAGTTCATGTTCAAGGCGACCAAACGCACCCTCACCGCACTCGCACTAGTCGCGGCCGCGATCTCACCCTCCGCCGCGCACGCGACACTCGATCAGCACCCGACGACAGCCAGCACACGACCAACCACCCACCCGCGCGCCTCCCCGGCCGTCAACCCGTGCTCCGGGTCCTGCACCGGTCCCGCTTACGGCTCACCGAGAGGCACCAGCTGGCAGCAGGCCGAAAAGGTCGCCCCCCTCCGCCAAACGATCTCACCAACCGCTCCTGGACCTGCCAGCGGCGTCGCGCGATATCCCCATCCCGCGCGGGGTCTGCCTCGCGTCAGCGAGCGTCCAGGCCCACCCTGCAAGTGTCGCATCTGTCCGGCCCACCGCGCCTCCTTCCCCAAAAGGCCTCCAGTGGGACAACGCGGCGATCCTTGCCGCCGGAATGCTCCTACTACTCAGCGGCGCATGCACGGCCGCGATCTTCACCGCCGCCGGCACCACCGCGCAACAGCCAGCTGACGATCGCAACCCGGACACCCCAAGCAATAAAGGACAAACCAATGCCGCCGCCCAAACGCACCCACCGCACACGCGAAACCCTCCCGCCGCATCAACCGCGCAAGCACCAAACCGTCCAGAGCAGCCTCGCGACCCTCCGGAACTGGCGCGAAGGAAGCGTCGCCACCGCGATCGTCATGGCAGCGCTCCTCCCATTTGCCGTCGCCTGGCACACGACCTACCTCATCGCCACCGCGGCGTGCCTGATCGGCGCCTCGATCCTCGCCGTGGGTTGCCACATCGCGCACGAACACCGTCTCGCGACCTTAACCATCATCCCCGAGCTCACGAACCTGCCCGAAGTCGCCACCAAGCACGAGCGACTTCGTGGCACCCGAACCGCCAAGCTCTCGCCGCCGGGTTACGGCGAACCGCCGCCCTGACACAACCGCCGCGCCGGTTTGACACCTGCCCCATCCTCACTGACCGCGTCGCGACCGTCCGCCCCGAACTGCTCCAGCTCGCCGACGCCCTCGAACACACCAACGACCTCAGCCCGGCGAGCGTGGCGCTCATGAACGAACTCCTAACGAACGCCTGCAGCCCGCTCTATAACCCCAACCTCCCCGCCGAACACCTCCACGCAACCATCAGCCGCGCGCACGCCGGAATCCCACTACGTGCAACAGCCCAACCGCCGGCATCGCCGCTTCACGAACCTGATCGCGCCGCACAGGAGTAGCGCCGCCCGGCGCATATCGTCGTCCTCATGCTCCCGCTGCGCGCACACGCGGTCACTAGGCGGAGACCGCGTTTCATGCCCGCGCGAGCACGAATGCGGGTCTCGCCCCACGCGTGGCCGCGCACCCGCTCATCGCCAGATGCGCGTTCGCTCGAATCGTTAGCTACGAGCCTGTCGGTCGGCTAGCACGGGCCCACGGCTGATGATCGCTCTGCTCGCCTGAGATGGTCGAGGCCGGCTTGCGCTTCGCCACGAAAGATGTCATGAGCATAAAAAATTCTTCGCCGGTGTTGGTGTACTTCTTCAGGTAAAGGCCCAAGCCCAAAACCAGAATGAAATACACGACGACAATGATGAGGTCGATGGGGCCGAGAGCGAGACGTCCGTTCGCAGACTGCAGAAGTAGGGTTGCGATCATTATGGGAGGCTCCCTACGGAGCGAACCAGAGGGAGAAGAACGCGGTCGAGTTCTTCGTCACTCCAATCGTTCAACGCCACTTTGCGGAACAGGCCCCAGTGTTCGACGAGTTCAACGGTCTGGCCGGGCGCGAGTTTGGTGAGAGGGCCGAGCGATTCGATCTCGAGGAACTCATTGTTGGTAAATGTTTCGAACGAGGCGCCGAAGTCCGGATAGGTTTTTGACGGATCGGGCTTACTGCGTTTCACGAAGGCTTCGCCGTTCAGCACGTAGGCCGCCCAAGTGTCGGGATTAAACATTCCGATCTTCTGAGCTTCCTTGTTGTTTGGATCCTGCCGCAACATCATATATTTGCGGGTGAATTTCCAACGCGGATCGGCGAGATTCGTGTACGCCCACATGGTCAGCGGATTGGTCGCTTCGAGATTTGCGGGATGATGGCCTCGGGGAGGAAATCCGGAAACGGCTGTTCCACCTTGCGCCATCATGGTCAAAGCCCACGGCGCGAATTCCAGCGGAAACAAAGAATGGTTCGTGATGCGATGGGAGACGATCACCGTGGTGCCGGAGGGCGCCATGGCGACTTCAATTTCCTTTTGTAAATTTGTGAGGGGCTCGACCGGGGCGCGGGCGATGAGACCGTTTGCCGTGACGTGAATTTCCACTGGGACGTTGTCGGGCGCCCAAGTAGCCACGGGATCTTCGGGAGCCTTCCAGACACGGTCCCCTCCGCGAAGCTGAAACTTCTCTTCTTTCGTGCCTCCGAGCTGCTCCGGATATTCCTTGAAAAGATTCTGGCCGCCCAAAAAACCGAAGCGGATGATTCGCGGGCCCACGTCGGAAGTAATGATCATCTCGATCTCGCCGTTGCTGACGCGATAGCAGTTAGGCCATCCTTTGTACTCCGCTTTCTCCACCTTCACAGCCGCGAGCGCGGCCGTGGTAATCAATGCCAGAGTTGCCATCAAGAAAAAGTTCCGCAACATTTCAGGTCCCTCCCGAACAACGAATCTAGTGCGACATTCCGTGCGCTGGTGGCTTGCGTTGATTCATGCGAATAGCGCCGATCGCTAGGCGGTGATAGTCAATATGCTCCACATCGTAACGTTACGAAATCGAGACGAGTTGCGGCACCGATCTTATCAAGGGAATACGGTGTGTCGTTTGTTTTATTCATGGCCAAATCCTTACGCGGAGACTTGAGACAAGACTGCTGACCAGCTTCATCTGGATCGGAAAAAACTGTCACAGCATTCGCCAAGTCGATCAAGTCGCGACCGGATCGTGGCGAACGACGGCTGGCATTGATACCATCCGCAACATTTTCCTGTCAACGTCAGAAGCGCGCCAACTTTGATGTCTGAAGCCCTCGATCTCGGCCCGAGCGCCACCCAGAGGAAGCCGCTAGTGTGATGTGGTCGACGGGTTTCGCCGGATCCAAGCGCTCCATACGAGAACGCCGAGTTCTGGTCTCGGCGCGTCGGGCAGCATCGTGATGAACTCGAGGAGGTTGTTGTCCGGATCTCGGAAGTAGATTGCCGCTGCCGGCATCCAGGCGAGAACAACTGGTTCGTCCGAAGGATTTCCGTCCAAATCGGTGGGTTCGACGCCTGCAGTCCGCAATCTTGCGGGCGACGCGTGCAGGTCGGCAAGGTTCACCTGGAATGCAGTGTGATGACTTATTTTGATCGGCATGGTTCCCGCCTCCCATAGTCCGAGCATCGCCTTTCCAGGAGCACCGATCCAGAAAAACGCCACCTTTCGCTCAGGAAAAATCTTTGCGAGCGGCAAAGCCAATTGGTCTTGGTAGAACGCGACCGCTCGATCGAGATTGGTGACCGTGAGATGAGCTTCGAACAAATCCAGGATTGGCGTAGCGATTGCCGCAGGCATATCAAGATAAGATGCGCCAACGCCGCTACGGCAGCAAGTCGAACCGGCAATACAGCATTCGACGAGAACCCGACACTCTGCACCGTTCTCGACGCGGGCCTAAAACTCCCTGACTCCCTCACGCGTGTCGCGGTGCCAGGGAACTTTGCCCTCCATCATGTTGGCAAAGCTGCGGGTTGGATTTAAAAAGCCGCGCAACAAGATTCGCCCGAAATGATTGCGGGTGCGAGCCTCCAGTCGCCGCACGACATATTTATCGAGCGCATCTTCGCCTACCATCCAGCCCACGCCAACGACCGGAGTGATGACCCAGTCGACGATGCCCGCTTTCGAGTTCACTTTCTGGATATTACCGATCGACGCCTCGCTGACTGGTCCGATCTCAAACTGCAGGCTGAATGCAGCGGAAAAAGCCATCGCTCGCATCCGGCTCTTCCAGTACTCCGACGACTTGCCGAATTCCGCTTGGCGATATCGGGGATCATGCGCAACCTCGAGAAAGCCTGCGACGCTTCCTTCCATGGGGTGATCGATATAGTTGACGAAAAATGGATCGCCGTCATTCCATCCGTGAATATTCAGAACAGCATCTTTGTAGTCGCGAAAAAATGGACCGGACAACCCTGCTCGCGTGTCACTCTCGGTCGCCAGACGAAAAGCCTGTTGGAAAAGCAAGAACCTCGTCGAGTCCACCATAAGACCGCCCCACTCAATCGAGCGATCGTCGGAGGTACGAGGTTGAATGACGGCGTATCGAAGGGGGCTTCCGTCTGGTGCGATGAAACGTTGGGTCGCGAATGCATGTTGTCCCGATTCATACGGCGCTGCACTTTTTCCGTATGGCGGGATGGAAGGACCATCTCGTGCGACACAGTCGACGGGCGGATGTGGAGGGTTCAAAGCGAGAAATGGGTTCACGAACAAACAGACGCGAAGCGTTTGCGATCGTGTCGTTTCCTGCACTGGCTCCGTAGGAAAGATGGAAGGGAATTGTTCGAAGTATGCGGTCTGCGAGCGCATCAAGACCGGTTGCATCACTGAGCCCAACAGGAGCAGCCAAAAGAAAGGCCAGAAACGAGTGCGCTGTCTACGATTCAGACTCACGAAAACCCACGCCCAAGGATTCGTTGACGGGCGAAGAATGATTCGCCACGAAACCGGAACGACCTTCTGTCAGAGATTCTTGCTTTGCCACTGCGTCGACACAAGATAAATGGATCGAGGAGTGGTCACTATACGGTGAATCCTGCAGGGGTAGAGATCTCAGCGTGTCTCGCCGAACCCGTCGGCGGGCGCGGTGCCGTCACGGGGGGATAAAGCCCCTTCCGTTGAGGAGCGATTTTTACGCGGCCCTGAAGGGCCGCTCTTCCACGGAGATGGAATGATCACGCTCTGGTTGATCATCAACGGGCGTTGTTTAATGAGGGGAGCGCTTGGTTGCTGTTGGGGAATGCAGATCCTTCGCGCGGATTGCGCGCTTAGGTCGAGGCGCAAGAAGTTTTCAGGGACAGACCTTCAATCTGCGGGAGCCGTGGATGCCATCGGTTGATACTTCCACAAGTCGTTGAATTTTCCGCCCGGCGCGATGGAGCGGAAGTCGCCTCCACCAAAAAGCACAATATTCCCTGCCGTGTCCATCCAACCTACCGCACCGTCGCGCGCGCCTGGAACGTTGCCGGGAGCGGCTTGGCCTGGGGTTCCATATTTCCCCAGTTGGTCGGCTTTGGCAGAGCCGCTGATCCACGTCCATTCGCCGGAGCTGTATTTCCAGAGGTCATTGAGATCGCCAAAGGCCTTGTGTGATCGGAGTGAGGAGTCAAAGCCGAAGCCGGCGGAGAGCCAGAAATTTCCGGCCGCGTCTGTCCAACCGAGAGCGCTGTCGCGTGCTCCCGGGACGTTGGTCGCAGATGCAACTTCCCGAGTTCCGTATGTTCCCGGCTCCTGGATAACGTTCGATCCGCTCACCCACGCCCATTGCCCGGCGCTAAACCTCCAGAGATCATTGAGTTCGCATGGGCCGCTTGTCTCTCTACACCGCTGGCCGTTGACGTCGTTGCCTTGTCCGCCGAAAAGCCAGAGGTTCTGAGATCGGTCAATCCATGCAACGGCAGCGGAGCGTGCACCGGGAACGTTGTTTGGGCCAGGCGTCCCCTTCGTTCCGTACCTCCCAAATTTGTTGATGACGTTCGAACCGCTCACCCATGCCCACTCGCCGTTGCTGAACTCCCAAAGGTCGTTGAGGTTCCCGAGTGCCCCTGTCGAGTCGTATCCAAAACCGCCGAAGAGCCAGAGATTTCCAGATTGATCGACCCAAGTGGAGGACTCGACGCGGGCGCCGGGAGCGTTTTGCGCGCCGGGCTTGCCTTCCGTTCCGTAGACTCCCTGTTGACAGCAGACGTCGGACCCACTCATCCAGGTCCATTCGCCATCGCTGTATTTCCAGAGGTCGTTGAGGTAGCCGCGCGATCCGTTCGAAAGACCGAGACCCCCGAAGAGCCAGAAATTACCGGACGCATCAGTCCAGGTAACAGCTTGATATCGAGCTCCCGGAGTATTCAGCGGAGAAGGTACGCCCAGAATTCCATAGGTTCCGGTTTGCTCAACCAAGTTCGATCCGCCGACCCACGTCCACTGACCGCCGCTGTACTTCCATAAATCATTCAGGTCGCCACCGAATCCATTCTTGCTTGAGTCGAAGCCGTATCCGCCGAAAAGCCAGAGGTCGCCAGCACTGTCCAACCATGTGGAAGCGTAACTCCGTGCGCCAGGCGCGTTGGTGGCAGCGGGTGTTCCTTGCGTCCCATAGACACCCGACTGATTGAGGGCGTTGGAACCGCCCATCCAAGTCCATTCAGCTTCGGTTGAGTTGCCGGCGAGTGAAAGGGGTAGGAAGAACAACGTTGCTAGCAGAAGCGAACCCAAAACTCGTTGCTTCTCCATCGCAAAGCTCCCCAGACAAGTTTAATAGAGGAAACACGGGCGGGCCACAAATTGACTCGCCAACAAAAGGTTTGCAGGTGATTTTTTTCGGGAAAGCCTGCCTGGAGGGGTGTGCTGATTCGATCATGATCAAGAAATTAGCATTCGACTTAATAAGTCTCGAAGAAACGGCTCAAAATGTTGCACAAATTTGCACATTCGAGGCTGACGTTACCTGGGGACGACGTACGTCCACGATCACTCCCAACGGAATACCTTCGTTGAGAGTGTCGTACAGATGAAAAACACCGCCGCCAGAGCCGCTATGTCGCCGAAATGCACGGACCACGGATCGCCATTCCAAATTCCTTGGAGCAGCGGCACAGCGTATGTAAGCGGTAGCACGCGCGCCACTGCGTGCAGCAAGGGGGGCAAAGATTCGACGCTCACGAAGACTCCAGAGAAGCCGACCATAGGGTACAAAATGATGGCGCCGATCGGCTGAGCGAAACGCGCGGTGGGAACAATGCTGGCGATCAGAAACCCGATCGACAAGATGCTCAAAGTGCTGATCAGCAGCGCAATCGTGAACGAGAACAACGGAACATGAACGCCGATCGGGTAGTAGCGTTTGCCCGCTATTACCATGAGGGCAAGTGTGGCCGCTGTGAGCATCAACTTGACGATCACGTGCGCGCTAAGGATCGTCTGCGGCCGCAACGGCGTGGCACGGAGTCGCTTGAGGATGCCGCCCTCACGATAAATCGAGATAATCGTGACCAGCGACAACACAGCGCTAATGGCGATCAGAATCGATACCAGGATGGGCAGGCCTACGTGGAGAAAACTTCCGCTATCGAGCGAGGTGAGTCCGGGTTTGCGGTTGGGCAGGCGACTCAACCCAAGGAAAATTAGAACAGGAAAAACGATCGTACCGAACGCGCCAAGCGGCTCGCGAAGAAATACCTTGATCTCGATCCAAGTAAGCTTCCAGAGTCCACGGAGCATCGTTGTCTTTCCTAGTCGCGAATCGAGTGACCCGTCATTTTCAGAAACACGTCCTCAAGGTTAGGGAGAATGGTGCGGAAATCCGTGACTCGCATCCGATTCTCCGACAGACAATGAATCACATTGGTTACCAAGTCGTCTCCATGGCCACGAATCGTGAATCTCAGATCGGATCGGTAGACTGCCTCCACTCCCGGGATCCTTCGAAAGCGATCTTCTGCAACCGGGTCGTCCGTCGTGAGAACAACCGTTCGTTCTTGGCAGTGGCGCTCAACGAGCCTCTCCGGCGTGTCGATGTCGATGATGCGACCATGCTCGATGATGGCAACGCGATCGCACAAGCGCTCGGCTTCTTCCATCAAGTGCGTGGTCAAGAAAACTGTCTTTCCGCGCTCGCGGATTCCGCGCACTAAATCCCAGATTGCGCGCCGCGATTGTGGGTCGAGTCCGGTGGTCAGTTCGTCGAGAAACACGACCTCCGGATCGTTGATCAGCGCGAGCGCGATAAACAGCCGCTGCTTCTGACCTCCGGACAAGTTCATAAACCAGGCGTTCCTCTTGTCGGTGAGACCAAGTTGTTCGAGCAAATGTTCGCCGTCAATCGGTTTCTTTCTGTAAAGCGAAGCCCACAAATCTACCGCTTCCCACACTTTGATCCGCTTTTGCAATTGTGCCTGCTGGAGTTGAACGCCGATTCGCTCCTGCAGTTTGTAGGCTTGGCGAAAGGGATCAAGACCCAGAACCGAGATGGTGCCCCGGTCAGGCGTACGAAGGCCTTCGATACACTCCATCGTGGTGGTTTTTCCTGCGCCGTTCGGCCCGATTAAACCAAAGATCTCGCCGTCGTTTACTTCGAACGAGATCTCGTCGACAGCCACGGTTGAGCCGTAGGTCTTGCGGATTCCGGAAACTTGAATGACTGGACGAGGAGCCGCGAGTGTACTCATTCAATGATTCGTGCCGATCCAACGGAGTTTCTGGCACGTCAACGATCACCAGCATAGCGCGAGCGGCCTGCCGATCGCTGTCGCGGATGGAACATTCTTCAGCGTCGTACAACCAACGCAAGATTGCGGTTATCCAACCGTACCAGTTGGAGGTTACCCGGTCACACTGGCGCTACTTGCTTACAAGGGATTCCGTCTTATATCCTTAAAGCGTTCGGGTAGTAAATTCGGAATGCTACGGCTGACAAATTTCGACGGTTCGCAGCGCCAGCGTTGGTGTGCGGTAGTTGTTTTGTTCGCTGTTTGTGCGCTCACAGTCAGCGTGACTACCCGCTATACCCTCTCTCGTGGGGTCTCCGATAACTCGGTGAAAACAGTGCGGAAGCACGTGTCGCCGGAGCAGAGCCGGCAACGCCTCCTCAAGAATGCGGCTACCTGGATGCCTCCCGTCGTTTCCTCATCCGTCCTGCAGGCGCCCACTTTCTATCCCCGCATTGCACCCGCAGGACCTCCGATACCCAGACTCTTCTTCGAACAAAATTTGTACAATCGACCTCCTCCTTCCTCTCAATTCCTCGCATAAAGCCATTCGCAATTATCACTGTGCACCCAGGAATTCGATCTAGCTGATCGAATTCCCTGTGCGTGCATCTGAAAGAGCGCCCTATATCCGTCGAAGTACCAGGTGATCGCGAAGTGAAAATGGGCATCGCCACTCACCGGTTCGCGAAGACGGTTAGTGTGCAGTGAACAAATGACTCCGGCAGATTCGAATGCCGCGGGTGCTGACCGGCCCTTGGGATTTGCCGCTTCAAAGCATGGACTTTTTGCGTTTTTGCGAAACGGGTGTCTTGAAAGGAGCATACATGGCCGTTGCACCCTTGCTGACCGAAGGAGAGTTGGATGCTCTCCGCCAGATCGATACCTGCATGGTGGCAAACGCGGTCGAGACTTTCAATGTCAGGTTGCGCAACACGGGATTTTCGGACGCCAGCGTTCGGTGCATGTTCCCGGATGCTCCTCCAATGGTTGGATATGCATTTACGGCCCGCCTACGGAGCGGGGAACCGCCGATCAGAGGCGGCACGTTTCATGACCGAACTGATTTCTGGAACCGCGTGCTGGAACTGCCTTCGCCGCGCATCCTGGTATTGGAAGACATGGACGATCCACCGGGCCGAGGGGCCTTTGTCGGAGACATGCACGCCGCAATCTTGAAGGCGTTAGGCTGCATCGGCTACTTGACCAACGGGGCTGTGCGGGAATTGCCGTCGGTGCGCACGATGGGAATTCAGTTGTTTGCCGGAAGTGTCGCGGTCTCCCACGCTTACGCTCACATCTTCGACGTCGGTGCTCGGGTATCCGTGGGAGGGATGGACGTTCAACCGGGAGATTTATTGCACGGAGACCGCCACGGTGTCTTGACAATTCCTTTGGAGATTGCCGGCGCCATTACTGGAGTTGCAGCAAGACTGAAACAGGCGGAACAACAGGTGATTGACTTTTGCCGGTCCAGCAGTTTTTCCGTAGGGAGACTGACCGAGGTTATGAAGAGGGTGGGTTAGCCACTGAAGACAAACTGCTTCCGTAGTTCGTAGATGGCTGCCGAAGCAATAGCAGAAAAGGCTGGTTCATAGACAAGATGACTCAAAAGCGCACCAGATCCACATTAACGCCAACATGCAGACACAAGAAGCTGATTTCCGTTGAGCTTGCGGTCCTTGCTGTCATGAGCGCTGTCAGCCTGTCTTCATGTTCAGGAACTGGGGATAAGAAGGTTCACGCAAGTGGACCAACCGTCACGGTCGGCGTGACCAAGGTAGTGAAGAAGACGCTCGGGCGGCAAATCACGCTCTCTTCGGAACTGGTGCCCTTTCAGGAGATTGATGTGTATGCCAAGGAATCTGGCTACGTCAAGAAGCTACTCGTCGACTACGGTACGCACGTGAAGGCCGGTCAGGTCATGGCCATTCTTGAGATCCCAGAGTTGGAGGCACAACTGCAGGAGGACCAGGCGGAAATCAAGAACGCCTTCAATCAGGTAACGCGGGCACAGCATGAACTTCAGCGGTATCAGGCGCAATACAAGGCGCTACATCTGCAATACACGCGGTTGAACGGAGTTTTCGAAAGCCAGCCGGGTATCGTGGCGCAGCAGGAAGTGGATGACGCTCAGGGGAAAGACCTCGCGGCATCCTCGCAAGTGGATGCGGGCCAGGCCGCGCTGGACGCCGCGCAGAGCCAGTTGTCGGTCGCAAAGGCGAAGCTTGGTCACGATCAAAGTCTCTTTGACTATTCCAGAATCACGGCTCCATTTTCAGGTATCGTCACCGAACGCTACGCGAATCTGGGAACGCTGGTACAAGCGGGCACGACCTCGAGCACGCAGGCGATGCCGATCGTTAAGCTTTCCCAAGATGACCTGTTCCGGCTCGTGATACCGGTTCCGGAATCTTACGTGCGGTACATCCACATCGGTGATCCCGTAGATGTTCGTGTGCCCTCGCTAGATAAAACATTTCCAGGGAAAGTCGCCAGGTTCTCAGTGGACGTGAAGGAGGCGACTCGCACTATGCACACCGAAGTCGATGTTCAAAATCGAGATCGAGTGCTGATGCCAGGACTCTATGCCGACGCCGATGTGGCTCTTGAACATCGCGACGACATCCCCACCATTCCTCTGCAGGCTGTGAATCATGAAGGGGACAAGACCACCGTTTTCGTCGTGGGCCGCAACAATGAAATTGTGGACCGGCCGATCGCGCTGGGGCTTCAGACAGCCAACGACGCGGAAGTCATCTCCGGCTTAGCGGAGGGTGAGCAGGTGGTTGTGAGCGACCGAAGCGGCTTGAAACCAGGCGAGTCGGTTCATCCTCAGGCCGTGCAAATCATGCAATACCAAGAGGGCAGTCAGCAGTAGGCAATCTTGTGTGCGCGAACTCTTAAGAGTGAGATACAAATGACCGGTTTCTCAATTCGTAATCCTTACTTCGTCGTCGTCGTCTGTCTTCTACTCACCGTGATCGGTGTGACCAGTCTGGCGCGTATGCCAATCGACTTGTTCCCGACGATTAACTTGCCTGAAGTTGTAGTGGCCACGTTTTATTCAGGAATGCCCCCCGAGGATATCGAGACCGACATCACCGACCCGCTCGAGCGATTCTTTACGCTAGCCAGCGGCATTGATCACATGGAATCTCGATCTCTGCTGGGCGTAAGCATTATCAAGGTTTACTTTCAGCCTGGAACCAATGCTGACGCGGATGTGACCGAGCTATCGAACCTTGCGATGGCGGATCTGAAGCGCTTGCCGCCGGGCACGCTGCCTCCGGTGGTGCTGAAATTCGATGCGTCCAGCTTGCCCGTCTGCCTGGTCACTCTCAAAGGAGAGGGCCTGAACCAGACGGAGCTTCACGACATCGGCCAATTCACCATTCGGAATCAGATTGCAACGGTCCAGGGAGCAGAGATACCGCCGCCTTTTGGGGGCAAGTATCGACAGATCATGGTTTACGTCGATCCTTACAAGCTCGCGTCCCGGCAATTGAGCCCGATGGATGTCGTGAATGCGGTAAATAACTCGAATCTCATTCTTCCCGCCGGTGACGTCAAGATGGGGCCCTTCGACTATTACGTTTATTCCAACAGTTTGGTCGACGACATGGACCAGCTGTCGAAGGTGCCCGTCAAGACTGTGGGGAACTCGTGGGTTACGGTAGACGACGTCGGTAAAGCAGAGGACGCCAATCAAATCCAGTACAACCTGGTGCGCGTAGATGGCCAGAGGTCAGTCTATCTGCCCATCATGAAGCAAGGCGGGGACACGAACACGATCGCTGTGGTGCAGGGGATTCGCGATGCGATTGAGCACCTTTATGACATCCCGAAGCAATTGAAGTCCGCGGTTGTGTTCGATCAGTCGGCCTTCGTGAAGGAAGCGATCAAGACCCTGCTTCATGAAGGCATCATTGGACTGGCCCTGACCAGCCTGATGATTCTCATTTTTCTTGGAAGTATTCGCGCCACATCGGCGGTGTTTCTCTCGATCCCACTCTCAGCGCTGGCTACTTTCGTCGTGTTGTACATGATGGGAAGCACGATTAACACGATGATTCTGGGAGGACTGGCGCTGGCATTTTCGCGCATCATTGACAACTCGGTCATCTCGCTAGAGAACATCTACCGCCATCTGGAGCACGGGGCGGCGCCCATGGCCGCTGCGGAAGCGGGAGGCTCCGAAGTGAGCCTCGCAGTGCTGGCTGCGACTCTGACCACGGTGGTTGTCTTCTTCCCAGTCACGTTTCTTTTTGGCGTCAGTAAATTCTTGTTCTCGGCCTTGGCGCTCGCGGTCGTGATCTCGCTGTTCGCGTCGTATGTTGTCGCCATGACGGTGATTCCGCTGTTCTGCTCGCGATTCTTGCAAGCTGTGCCGCATGCCAATGGCGGTGAGGGAAAGGAATACGAGGTCGAACCTACATCGGCCACCGGAAAATCCTGGTGGGAGAGGTTCACGACTGGATTCAATCGTCAATTCAACCGGATGCTCGACGGCTACGAATACTGGGTGAATCGAGCGCTGGTTCGTCCCGGCCTGACTGTCGCGATGCTTAGCGCCGTGTTTCTGGTCAGTCTGGTGATTTACCCATTCCTGGGTCTGGCATTTTTTCCGAGGACCGACGCCGGGCAGTTCACGATCAACATGAAGGTTCCTACGGGAACGCGTCTGGAAGTGACCGAACAGTACGTGGCAAAAGTCGAAGACCTGATCCGGAATGTGGTGGGCGCGAAAGATATGAAGATGGTCGTGTCCAACATCGGCGTGGTTCCCGATTTTTCCTCTCTTTATACGACCAATGCGGGACCCTACACGGCGACGATCCAGGTAGCGCTTCAGGATGAGCATCGGTTGAGCAGCTTCGAGTACATGGATCGGGTTCAGAAAGAGATGGCGAACCACTATCCGGACATCCGAACCTTCTTTTCGAGCGGTTCAATGGTGGATGCAATTCTGAACTCAGGAATGCCGGCACCCATTGATGTGCAAGTCAGTAGTCGTAGTTTGAAGCAGTCCTACGGCGTCGCACAGGACTTGGCGAGCCGCATCCGGCAACTTCCTGGTGTGGGCGAGGTCTACATTCCCCAGGATATGAACTATCCCGGACTACGGCTGAATGTTGACCGCGTGCATGCCGGCGAGCTGGGCCTGACGCAGAAGGAAGTGGTCGACAATGTCATTACCGCGCTGAATTCCAACTCCATGATTGCTCCCAATTATTGGGTCGATCGGAAGAGCGGCAACGATTATTTCCTCACTGTCCAATATTTTGAGAACGGCCGGGCCGCCATTCACAACTTTGCCGACCTGACCAACATCCCGATCCGCGCTCCTAACCTGAAACAGCCCACGACTCTGGATGCCGTTGTGAAGCTCCAGGACATTCGGACGCCGACAGAAGTGGATCATTACCAGATTCAACGCGTCACCGACGTGTATGTGACGCCCATCGGCGAAAGCCTTGGGAAGATTGCAAATGAAGTCCAACGGACCGTCGATGACACGAAACTTCCAGAGAACGTCCGGGTCGATCTTCGCGGAATGGTGAAGGGCATGAACGCATCGTTCCGCAGCTTTGCGATCGGGCTGTCTATGTCTGTGATCCTTCTTTATCTCATTCTGGTTGCGCAGTTCAAGTCTTTCAAGGATCCATTACTCATCATGCTGGCGGTTCCTATGGGCTTCATTGGCGTCCTTATTATTTTGCCGCTGACGGGTACAACGCTGAACGTAATGTCGCTGATGGGTGTTCTCATGCTGGTGGGTATCTCCGCATCGAACAGCATTTTGATTGTGGAATTCGCGCATCGTCTGGAAGACCAGGGAAGTTCAGTCAAGGACGCCATAGTTACTTCCTGTCGAGTGCGATTGCGCCCGATCCTGATGACCTCGCTTGCAACCATCATTGGAATGGTGCCCATGGCACTCAAACTAGGCACGGGAAGTGAGCAATATGCGCCTCTTGCACGGGCGATCATCGGCGGGCTGACGTCTTCGGTGGTATTGACCATTTTCATTGTGCCGGCCGCCTATTTGCTGGTGTACGGCAAACAAGCAGTAAAGGCCGCACAAGAGCCAACTCCCGGCAGCGTGGCGTGAGGACTCGAAACCTGTGTCAAAGTCGGGAGATGACAGCAAGATGAGAAACCTACTGCAAATTTGTTTGACGCTAGGGCTCTGCGGGTGCAGCCTCGCGCAAGTTGGTCTGAGCGCGTCCATGCCGGCGAGCCTTCCTTCGGCCCCCACGCCTCAAACCTCGACTCTGCCAGGGGGATCCGCTGCCTCACCGCAAACGCCGCAGACCGGTCCGGGGACTCCCACGCTTCTGTCCGTTAAGGAGGCTCAGGCCCTTGCTCTCAAGAACAATCCTCAGATCTCAGTCGGGCGCCTGAGCGCACTGGCATCGCAACAGGTGACTCGAGAAGTGCGTTCGACCCTTTGGCCGACTGCCCGGATTGATCTCACTGCAGTGGATGCCAACCCCGGCTCGCGAATTGCCGCCGGAGCGCTTAACAATCCAGTCATTTATCAGCGGGCCGCTGCGGGCGCCATGGTCAGCCAACTCCTGACCGATTTCGGACGAACAACGAATCTGGCTGCGAGCGCGAACCTCGCCGCAAAAGCGGAGAACCAGAATGCGCTGGCCACGAAGGAGCAGATTCTGCTTGCGGTAGATCAGGCATTTTACAGTGCCCTGCAAGCGCAGGCGGTGTTGACGGTAGCGCAGCAGACCGTAAAGGATCGCCAGACGGTTTCAGATCAGGTGGGAGCGCTGTTCAAGAGCAAACTGAAGTCGGAACTCGATTTCAGTTTCGCTAACGTAAACCTGGCGCAAGCGAAACTCCTTCTGCTCGATGCGCAGAACAACGTGAATGCTGCGCAGGCATCGCTCTCCGCAGTGATGGGATTCTCGAACCTGCAAAACCTTCAACTAACTGAAGATACGTCTCCGATGACTCCGCCGTCTGAGAACGTGGATGATCTGATCTCCATCGCCTTCGGAATGCGGCCAGAAATTCTGGCGCTGGAGTTCCAGTCGGAGTCCGCCCAAAGATTTCAAAAAGCGGAACGAGACCTATTGTTTCCTGATATCCGCGCTCTGGGAGCAGTCGGAGATACTCCCGTGCGAAATCCAATTATTTCCAATTGGTATGGCGCGGTTGGCGTCAACGTCGGCATCCCGGTATTCAATGGTTTTCTCTACACTGCGAGGGCACGTGAGGCGTCGCTTCGAGCCCAAGCTACTCAAGAGAGGCTACGCGACATCCGAGACCGGATCGCGCGCGATGTCCGTACCAGCTGGCTGAACGTCACGACGGCCTATGACCGCCTGGCGGTAACTCAACAACTTCTGGATCAGGCCAACCTGGCTCTCAATCTTGCGCAGTCTCGTTACAAACTAGGACTGGGGTCGATTGTCGAGCTCAGTCAGGCGCAGCTGCAGCAGACACAGGCTCAGATCGCCCAAGTTGAAGCCGGTTACGATTACCGGCTCTCTCTGGCCGTCCTGCAGTACCAGACGAGAGGAATCTAGGAGAGTAGGAGTTGCAGGTGGTCGGGATTCGAATGCTGCTGCGTGGGCGGAGCAAGAGGTTCTTTGCCGGAACTACAAAGGTGTGGTTGAGCGGCGGGAGTCGAAAGAAGAAAAGAAGGAAGCAGTTGCCGCTTACGACACGTCAAGGAATTCTCCTTGCATTGTCGATCGCGGCACTGTTTTTGCTCATATTTGTGCTGGTCCACTACGCCTACGATCTGCCGCTGCAAAAATCCTTAGAATAGTAGCAGCGAGGATTCCCGAGACGAGGGGGCGACGCTTTTTGGCCCCTCTCGCACCCATGAACGGAAAAAGACTCAAAAAGAATCGGACAGCACACCACTCGCCCGCGAACTAGGACACGTCGCCACGCTGTGCTGCCCACAGAATAGAGCCGCATCCCCGCTCATCCTGAGAGACTTCCAGGCGAACATCGAATAAGGCACTCGAAAACTCATTCCCGGCGCTGCCATCCTTGCAGGCACCTTAAGTTATATCGTTAGGCGATACAATATCGTTTTCACATTACATCGTGATACGATATAATTTGAATGTGTGCTCCCATGATATGTCTGAGCAGTCGGTGCCGGTCCGGAGTGAGACGGAGATGGGAGCAATCATCCGTGACTTGGCACGATTTCGATTCGCCCTTCGAAAATTCCTGCGCTTTAGCGAAGATACGGCCAGGCAATGCGGGGTGACACCTCAGCAACACCAGTTGATGCTGGGCGTAGCTGGATATTCCGGTGGTGGATCAGCCACCATTTCGGAGTTGGCCGAATTTCTTCGCGAGCGGGTTCATTCCGTTGTAGGCCTGGTGGAGCGGGCTGAACTAAACGGATTGGTACGCACCAAGAGGAGCGACGAGGATCATAGGGTCGTTGTCGTTTCTCTAACCCGGCGCGGAGAAATGACTCTGTCTCGTGTATGCAGAATTCACTACGAGGAAGTAAGGCGAATCGCAGGTTTTCTAGAGTCTTGCAATATTCCATCGCCGAGCCATAGCGACAGGAAGTGAAGCCGTGGATTGCCAGAGACTCGCACACCTGCAAGTCGACTAATTGACGACATTATCGCGGGAAAATATGAAGGAGCATGTGAAAACGAAGGGAAGAAATTCCAGCAGAACGAGGGACTGGATCTTGCATCATCCCTTGCTCCGCAAATATTTGCCTCTCGTGCATGAGGACCTCGCTGAAGTCTATTCTCGCGATCTGCAAAAGTGGCTGATAGTGGCGCCGGTTATTGGTGTAACAACTGGCTTGGCCATCACAGCCATCACTGCGATCATTCTGGGGAACCTGTGGCCCTTCGTCCTTCACTACTACCTGGATCATCATTGGGCGATCGTTCCGGGCTTGGTTCTGGGATTTGCAGTCACGGGGGCTATCATGCAGTTCTTCACTCCCGACCCGGATGAGCACTCCACCGAAGAAGTCATCCGTGCTTACCACGAGCATCAAGGGGATATCGACACGCGCCCTCTTGTGCCTAAGCTCATTGCGGCAATTACGACAGTCGGATTTGGAGGAAGCGCCGCCTTAGAAGGGCCCAGCATCTATGGAGGCGGTGCCATTGGATCATGGCTGTGGAAGAAACTTCGACGATTCCATCTTGACGATCGCGACCGTCGAATCATGCTGATCTGTGGAGCTGCCGCGGGCATGTCCGCTGTCTTTCGTGCGCCGCTGACCGGAATCGTCTTTGCGCTCGAGATGCCGTATCGCGACGATCTAGCGCATGAGGCTCTAGTGCCTTCTCTGATTGCCTCAGTAGTCTCCTTCGTGACCCTCAGTTCGTTTCTTGGAGCGAGTCCCCTGTTCAACTTCGTAGGGGCTAACTCGTTCGGGCTCCATGATCTCTATTGGAGCGCGCTGCTTGGTCTAATCATCGGGCTGATTGCAATGGCGTTCGTCGTAACCTTTCGCCGTGCGCGCAGTTTTTTTGTCAAATGGTCGATTCCCCATTGGACAAAGCTGGCAGTCGGAGGCCTGCTGACTGGACTCTGCGGTGTCCTCTTCCTGCAGATCTATCACGGTTCACTCGTACCGATCGGTCCCAATTACGAGGCAGTCCCGGAGATTCTTGGAAAGTACCACAGCACCCGCGAGCTGCTCACGTTTAGCGGCCTCAAGCTGGCGGCAACGGTTTTCACGCTCGGCTCGGGCGGAGTGAGCGCCATGTTTGTTCCGCTGTTTCTTACCGGAGGGGCCCTCGGCACGGCATTTGCCCAGTCCGTCGTCCGTAGTCCGGCCCTCGCTCTCTACGCTGCGGTTGGCATGTCTTCGTTCATCTCGGCGGGCTATAAAACACCTCTAGCTGCTGCCGTATTCGTTGCGGAAGCGACAGGGGCCCACGCTTTCATAATTCCCGCCCTCATCGGAGCCGCGGTTGCCTACGCTGTCTCCGGCGATGCCTCGGCATCGGGGGATCAGCGACTGCATGAGGGTGTGAAGTTGCAGGAACTGATGGAAATCACTGTCAGGGAAGTGATGCAGCAGCAGGTCTTCTCGGCGCAGGCGTCATTGAGCGTGCATGAATTTGTCAGCATGCTTTCGCCTCACTCACATCACGAAGCGTTTCCGGTTTTCGAAGGCAATCATCTGCTCGGAGCCGTTACTCTCTGGTCGATGCTTCGAGTTCCCGCCGAGAAGGTTAGGACAACGAGGATTCGGGAACTCATCGACGCGCGCGTGAATAGAGTTCCTCCGGATTGCGATATCACAGAGGCTCTCCGCTTGTTGTTGGGTGCTCACAGCCAACCTATGCTGCTGGTGGTTTCCGATGAAGGAATGATTCAAGGCATTGTGACCAAAACGGATATCTTGCATGCGTTGAAGACTCGCGGAAAAGAGCAAGCCGAGTCCGGCTACGCTGTGGTACCGACGTGTTGAAATCGCTTAGATGGTGTCGGAACGTTTCTCCCAAGCAAGGCCGAGTCAATATCAGTTGCAAATCGCAAAAAAGGTGTCTTGAAAATTCCCACCGCTCACACTCTGATTTGGGCTCTGCTATTCGGCTCCAAGGCCCACTGAACTAAGAAGTCGATTAAGGAGGATCTGATGGCCGAGTTTCCCATTCCAGAGTTAGCCACCCTTCCTGAGTCTCAGTCGAACAAGAAAGGCCAGTTCGGCGTCGCCCTCGAACCAGAAGTTGTCCGGATATGCGGATACGCGCTCCTAGTAGGACTTGTGGCTGGCCTGGTGGCCCAAGCCCTCCTTGAACTGATCTATCTCTTCACGAACTTGTTTTTCTTCGGCAGGCTGTCCTTCGCCATCGCCGATCCAACCCATCACCATCTCGGACCTTGGGTTATCTTGATCCCCTCGATTGGCGGGCTGGTGGCGGGGCTCATGATTCACCACTGGGAGCCGACCCTGAAGGGGCATGGAATTCCGGAAGCGATGGAGTCAGTACTCTTCGGCCACAGCCGGATGCGAATTCGAGTGGCGATCCTCAAGCCTCTCGCCACAGCATTTGCGATCGGAACGGGGGGACCGTTCGGAGCAGAAGGCCCCATCATTCAGACCGGCGCGGCTTTAGGATCTCTCTTCGGTCAGGCCATCGGTCTTACGCCGTATTACCGCCGAGTCCTGCTGGCTTCCGGAGCAGCTGGAGGTATGGCTGCCACATTTACTGCGCCCCTCGCTGGAATCCTGGTTGCGATCGAGCTCTTGCTGTTCGAGCTTCGCGCTCGGTCCTTTATTCCGGTGGCACTCGCAGCGGCGGTCGCGACCGGTGTTCGAATTCATTTCGCGGGTTGGTCGCCCCTATTTCCCACTCCAGCTTTCAAACTGACCGGCATGAACGAGCTTTGGTTGTTCGCGCTGTTGGGAATCCTCATGGGAATCGTCGGCATAGCCATGATACGAACTCTCTCTTGGCTGGAAGACTTCTTTGATGATCTTCCGATCAAGCGGGCCCTCATCTGGTCCCCCGTCATCGGCGCACTCATTCTCGGCGTAATCGGGTACTTTTGCCCGCAAGTGTTGGGTACCAGTTACGACACTATTCGCGACATGCTGAACAACCGGCTCTCTGCTGGGAGCCTTGTGGGTATTTCTTTCGCGAAGTTCTGGGCGCTCGTGATTTCTCTCGGCTCGGGCACGACCGGAGGAGTGTTCGCTCCATCTTTGGTAGTAGGAGGAGGTCTCGGTTCAACTTTTGCACTTGGTGCCCGGCACTTTTTCCCTTCTCTCGTCAGTGATCCTGCATTTTATGCGCTCGCGGCGATGGCGGCAGTCTTTGGTGGCATCGCGAGGGCCCCTTTCACCAGCATTGTGTTCCTGTTCGAACTCAGTCACAACCCCAATGCACTGCTGCCGCTGGTCGTCTGCGTCATGATTTCCGATGGTTTCGTACGCCTCTTCAGCCGGGATTCCATAATGACCATCAAACTGGTCAAGCGCGGCCTTATCGTGCTGCAGGACTATTCTGTGCCTGTTCTGATGAGAGCACGAATCGATCAGGTCATGCGAAAGCAGTTCAATGTAATGCGAGGAGAAGACGAACTGATCAAGGTGTTGGAGACTTTTGTGCCCGGGGAAACGTTGATTCCGATAGTTGATAGTGACGAGAAACTCATAGGGATCGTAGAACCTCATGATCTGCTGAGAACCGAACCTCCAGATCATCACTTCAAAATGCGAGAACTAGCGAGAAGGGATTTTGTCCTCGCCTATCCCGGTGAACCGGTAGATCGAGTCCATCGCGACATGATGCTCAAAGATACCGAAAATGTTGTCGTCGTCGAATCGAATGGATCGCGCAAACCCATCGGAATCGTGCGCGCGAATGATATCTTGCAGCTGCGACGCTGGCTGATGGAAGAGGACACACATGAACCGGAAACGCGAAACAAAAAGCAGGGTTCATAGTCGTTGTGAATAAGGGAAGTGCGACAGAGCGAGATGTACGGCAGGGGACTACCGGGTCTAGCCGGGGAACAACGCACCCGTGCCGATCCAGAATTCCGCGAGGGATTTGAGATTCTTCTTGTAGGTTCGGGTGACCGTGTATTCCTTTCCGCCATCGACTCGAAGACTGTATTCCCCCGTCGAAAGCGGCCTGATTTCTCGTACAAGCGAGGTGTTCACGAGCACAGATCGGTGGATGCGGATGAATCCATGGGTTTCGAGCCTTTCGGCCATCACCGAAATAGACTCACGTAGTAGATAGGAACTCTCGTTCCGCTGGAGCCACACGCATCTACCCTCAGCTTGAACGGAGACCACGTCCCCCAGATCGATGAAGAGAATCTTTCCATTGACTTTGATGGCCACCCGGGGAGTCGGCGGCTTCGCAAGCGTCTGCAATCGTGGGAAAATCTCCATCGATCTCACCTTCTGTTGTGCCGCGTCGCGTGCTGTCACTAAGGGTGCACACGAATGCGGCACCGTGTGGTCAACTAGAGAAGGGTTGGCAGCCTCTGGAATCAAGACTGCACGTCCGCTCTGAACCAACCTTGAGTGTGTTCATCGTGGGGGCCTACATTACGGGGGCCGACGTTCCATCCGACCACGTGCCAACTGGTACATAGAAAACGGTCTCTGGCTCCGGAACCTCGCGGGGGTCCAGCACGACCGGTGACCCGTGAAGGTTGGCTCCCCAGGTGGCGCCGTCTGTCTTAGGAATGTGAAACATCAAATGGGGAAACCAATGCCCGACGGAATCGGCTAAGGTACTGTTCCTTGGACAACATGAAGGACATCGCGCCAGGTTCCGGCGGCGGCAGTTCCTTCTTGGCAACTGCGGCCTTAATGTGGTCGAGCATCTGCGGGTTGGTCAGTCCTGCCAATACCAATTCAGTCCTCTTAAACGTGTACGGCAGGATGGATCGCGCGGCGGGCGGGTTGTAACAGATAGGGCTCCGATTTTTGGGGTTCCAAAACTCCGGGTGATCAAACGGCGACATCCACGCTCGTTCCACGATGCACACGAAGCCATTCTTGCCTTCGACCGCGGTCTCGTAGCCATGCCGACCAAGAACCAGGACCGAGGCGTCGCTGGATATCGACTTCGGGGCGGCGGTTCGCGCCAAGGCAATCTCAGCATTGCGGTCCGCCATGAAGTATTGCTCGACCGGGGCCATATTCGGATATGGCGATTTGCCATCCTGGGCTTGCAGCGCCCTGAGTTCGCGTCGTCCACGCCGCGATCAGCACGACAATCAGCGCGAAGCTTTCCAACGTGATCGTCTTGAATATCTTTCGGTTCATCAGATTTTCTCCCTGATGTTTCTGAGTAAGTCTTGCCCTTCAATTGAGCCTGGAAAAAAAAATTCGAATGTCCTGCACCATCAGATCCGGCTGCTCGAGTGCGGCGAAGTGACCGCCTCTTGGCATTTCCGTTCTTTGAACGACGTTGTAAGTCTGATCGATCCACCGCTCCGGCGCAGCGACGACTTCCTTCGGGAATACTGCATAGCCCACCGGAGTCTGCATTTTGGTCGGAGCTGCCTCGCTGTCAGAGAGCTGGTGCTCGCGATAGATGCGCATGGAGGAGCCCACCGTTCCGGTGACCCAATAAAGTGTCACATCGCTGAGGAACGTGTCACGATCCACCGCGTGGAGGAAATCTCCGTCATTGTCGGTGAGATCCTGGAATTTCACTGCCAGCCAGGCCAGCCATCCAACTGGTGAATCGGTCAGCGCATAGGCGACCGTCTGCGGCTCGCTTGATTGAAGGTTGAAGAACGTACTCCTCTTCTCGTCCCACCATGATGTATAGAGCCGATGCTCCTCAGAGGTCAGCTCTTTCATTGCAGACGGGCTAGGAGGCGGAACGGCAATAAGGTTCAAGTGAAGTCCGATAACTCGGGCTAGGAGCTTGGCGAGCCATCTCTTCTGCAACGTTGGAACCCCAATCGCCACCCTGAACTCCATATCTCGAATAGCCCAGGCGATCCATCAGGACGATGAACGCTTTCGCCATGCGCGCCGGATTCCAACCACGGCTTGTCGTTGGCCCAGAAAATCCAAAACCGGGAAGCGAAGGAACAACGACGTCAAAAGCAGGTGTATGGCTGTCCTTCGGATGTGTGAGTGGCTCGATCAGAGCAAAAAACTCCAAGATCGAGCCCGGCCATCCGTGAATCAACATGAGGGGGATGGCATCCGTTCGCGGCGACCGTTCGTGGATGAAGTAGATTGTCTGTCCGTCGATCTCGGTGGTGAACTGATCGAATCGGTTGAGTCGGGCCTCTTGCGCGCGCCAGTCATAATCTTTCTGCCAATAGTTTGCGAGTTCGCGGACCTTGCTGATGTCAGCGCCATATTCCCAAGTTGTGCCGGGCAGTTGATCGGGCCACTTGGTCTGCGACAGGCGGCGTCGTAGATCGGCGAGCACGCTATTCGGAACATGAACTTTGAAGGGCTTGATGGCCGCAGGATTTTCAGCTCTAGCCTGGCCGTGACCGGGCTGAATCGTAACAAGCACAACTAGCATGGCGCGCAACAGCACTAACTGTCCGACGTCGCAGGGTCATCGATTTCCTTCTCGTTCGCGACCCCAGCAGGGCCAGCACCACCCGTTGAGGCTACGTTCCGCTGTGCCTGATGAAGATCAACTGTTGCCCTTCATCCGCCTCAGGATTCGTTCGATGCGAAATGGTCAAGCATACATACCGGTTGGTATGCACTGAATAGCGATGCGATCAGCCCCGCTTGTGGTTGCCCGGCGGGCGCAGGGACCGGAGCCATTCCACGATATTTCTGATTCCCGCTTTCATCACTTTCGCATCCTGAGCATTCTTTGCCAATGAGACGTAACCTTCCAGCGTCGCGATCAGAAAGCCAGCGGCCTCAGCGGGTTTCACATCACGACGGACTCTGCCGCCGGCCTGGCCTTCGCGCAAAGCGGCCGCAATACCCTCTTGCCAAGCTTGGAACACATTCGCCAGCCGTTTACGAAATCCTTCATCAAGAGGAGACATTTCCTGAGCCAGATTGTTCAGCGGACAGCCGCCCCGCACGTCCTCGGGGCGAACTGATTCGCCCTGAACGATGCTGATCAAGGTGTCGACAGGGTCATTCCCACTCTTCAGCGGACGCAACCACTTGATATGGAGATCGGGACCGATGATCTCGTCGACGACGGCGTATCCCAAGGCTTCTTTACTGTCGAAGTGATAGTACAGCGCTCCCTTGGTCACCCCAGTTGAGGCCAGGATTGTGTCCAGTCCGGCACTCTGGAAACCCGATCTGTAGACTTCGCGGAATGCCGCCTGCAGCAAGCGCTCCCGCGTGCGCTCGGCATCGCGCCGCCCGGTCGCCCTACGCCTCGAGCTCTTGCGTGCAGTTAACATACCAACCAGTATGTATGGGAACCCCTGACAGCGTCAAGCGAAACCTCTTCGTGCTCCAGTTTTGTGTAGGCTTTTATCGCCGACCTTTCTGTTTCGGTAGATTCCACAGTCAACTCAGCCACTCCATCGCGTTGTCCCGGTTCCCGAATCATGTTTGTCCGTTGACTCGCGGTTGTACGTTCATTCCCGATTTCACCATGCTCGTTGCCTGGTCCTCAATCCGATGAAGTTCATGGTCATCCGAATGCTACCTACGACGCCAAGTGCACGGACGGTCCCAATTGTTTTCGAGGGCTGATCCAGAGAATTTTAAGGAGAAACAAAATGGGTTATACGAATGAGGCAAGACCAGGAGAGAACAGATGCGAGACGCATAGATCGTACTTTCTGATTGCGCTTGCGATGCTCATGCTGGCTTTCTCCGTGTCCGGTTGGGCTCAGTCCACGGTGGGTACCGGCAGTCTCACCGGAGCGGTAACCGATCCTAGTGGCGCGGTGGTGAGTGGCGCCAAAGTCATCATCACCAACGTCGGAACAGGTCAAGCTCTCAATCTTTCGGCGAATGCTGGGGGCACGTTCGCGTCGGGCCCTCTCGATCCTGGCACTTACAAGGTGCAAGTTTCTGCCAAGGGCTTCAGCAGCGTCAATGAAACGATCGGAGTGGAAGTGGGGAACACATCCACTGCCAATATCAAGCTGCAAGTTGGCCAAGAGAGCCAGATCATTGAAGTGCAGTCCAGCGCGGTCGCAGTCAACACCGAGCAAGCCGAAGTGCAAGGCGTCCTGAATTCAGATCAGATTGCGAACCTGCCGGTGAACGGCCGCAACTTCCTGGATCTGGCGCAACTTGAACCCGGCGTGCAAATTCAGGACGGCCAAAACTTCGATCCGACCAAGGCCGGTTACTCTTCGATCTCATTCGGCGGCCGCTTCGGCCGTACCGCGCGCATTAATGTGGACGGAGTTGACATCAGCGACGAAACGGTTGGCACCACAACGGCCGACATTCCAGCCAGCGCCATCGAGGAGTTTCAACTCGGCCAATCCTCCCTTGATCTCTCCAATGATTTGACTTCGTCCGGCGCGGTGAACGTGACCACAAAGTCGGGCACGAACAAATTGCACGGTGAGGCATTCGGTTCCATTCGTGACCACAGTTTCTCAGCCAACGCCCCCGGAGGCCATGACTATCCATTCCAACGCTCGCAGTTCGGTGGCAGCCTCGGCGGAGCGATCATCAAGAACAAGTTGTTCTTCTTCGCCGACGGAGAGCGCACCAAGCAGGATGCGTTTGCCGCGGTGAGTTTGGCCGGTTCTCCTTTCGCAAGTTTGAGCGGCGGCTTCAACCAGCCCTTTCGCGAAAGCAACCTGTTGGGCAAAGTTGACTACAACTTCGGCAACGGAGCCAAGGCGTTCTACCGCTACTCCTACTTCGCGAACTCGCTGGACGCCACTTTCGGTTTCGGTTTCCAGGTGTATGACAACAAGGACTACACCCGTAATCACGTGGTCGGTTTGGACTTCAACACCGGTAGCTACTCTCACAGCTTTCGCTACTCCTATCTGAAGTTTCAGAATCAGATCAAAGATGTCACTTCAGGGAACACGGCTCTTCCATTCAGTAGCACTGGCTTGGAGATTGGTGACACGACCCAGTCTCTGTTTGGACCAAATTTGTTAGCTCCGCAAAGCACTCCACAACAGAACAATGAAGTGAAGTATGACGGCAGCAAGGTGCTGCGCTCCCACACCATTCGTTATGGAGCGTCGCTCAACCACATTCAGGGCGGCGGTTTTGCCGATTTCTTCGGCACCGCGCCGCGCGTTCGCTTCAATGTGGGTTCGACGAATTGCGGCCCATCCGCAACCGAACTGTGTTCGGATTTCGCCGCTGCCGGACCTTTCCCCGGTGGCTCCGCCAATCCTTTGAACTACCCTGTCAACCGGCTTACCGTCGGCAACGGGCAGGGCTTCAACACGCTTCAGCCGGCTTTAGGCTTCCCGGCTGGCGGACTGGGACCGGATAACCGTATCGGTCTCTACGTGGGCGATGCCTGGAAAATCATGCCAAACTTCACGGTGAGCTTCGGCCTGCGCTATGACCGCGATAGCGGCCGTACCGACAGCGATCTTCCCGCTATTCCAGAAATCAATGCCGCTTTCCCCGGATATGGAAACCCGGTGAAGCAGGCCAACCTCAATTTCGCGCCCCAGTTAGGTTTTGCGTGGGACCCGACGAAAAACGGCAAGACCGTGATTCGCGGCGGCGTCGGTCTCTATTTCGAAAACGCAATTTTTAACAACGTTCTGTTTGACCGGCCGTTGCGCTTGCAAACCGGCGCCTTCAACCAGTCGACCTTGGCATGTGTCAACGGCGTGGCGCAGGGCGTCCCGGTAGCTGGTGGAACGATAGCGCCGGGCCAGCAAGGCTCAACGGACTTCTGCAGCAATAACAATCGCATCGGCGACGAGATTCCTTCGATCCTGTCGTTCTGGAACCAGGTGAAGACCGGGAATCCGTTTAATTTGCAGGCTCCCAACCCCAGTTACATCGGCAACCTCCTGAGTGCCGGCGCGGGCACGAACGGCGCGGCGAACTTGTTCGACCCCAATTACAAGACGCCGCGCTCATTGCAGTTGAACTTCGGAGTTCAGCGTGAAATCCGCCCTGGCATGGTATTCAGCGCCGATTACCTGCGCAACGTGGAAACGCGCACATTATCCGCTATTGACGTCAACCGTGTAGGTGACGCCAACGTCTTTAACCTGGCGGGTGCAAATGCTGCCGTTGCTGCCACCAACGTCTCGTTCGGCTGCACAACCGTGGATTGTTCAATCGGGAAAGGCGCGACCATGGTTGACTTCGCGCAGAACGGCCTCAGTAGCGCGGTCGATATCGGCGCAGGCTGCACGTCCGTCCAAGGAATCGGGCATCCGTGCGCCTTTGGAGGAATCAATCAGAGCCAGTCGCAGATGTATTTCCTCAAACCCATAGGACGCTCGGTTTATAACGCTCTGCAGATGTCGTTGAAGCAAAACGTGACTAACCCGATGCGCGGAATCAAGGCGGCAAACTTCCAGGTGTCCTACAGCCTGTCGCGGTTCTCCAACACCGGTGGCATACAAGGTACCGGAACACCGACGGACAACGATCTGGACTTTGTCCAGATCGCCCCCGATAACAACAACCCTGGCCGATACTTCGGACCTTCGCTGCTCGATCGTACCCACCAGTTGTCTTTCGGCGGGTTTGTAAATGTACCAGCAGGATTCCGCATTGGGTTAATCTCCCACTTCTACAGCCCCTTGGCGAGTTCGATTGATGCTGCCAACACGGGCTCGCCCGGGGAAATCTTCCGGACGGACTTTACCGGGGATGGAACCATCCAGGATCCGCTCCCGGGAACGAGGTTCGGCTCGTTTGACCGCGACGTCAACGCCTCTGGACTCACGAAAATGATCGACAACTACAACGCCGCCCAGGCAAATCAGGCGACACCCGCGGGTAAGACGTTGATCGCCAACGGTGTCATGACTCTTGCGCAGCTGCAAGCTCTGGGTGGCGTCTCTCCGGTAATTTGCCCACCACCGCCGACTTCGCAAGCCGGTTGCAACAATGATCCCGGCAGCCAGGTAAATTTCGGATGGCTCCGAGCCACGGATTTGAAGCTGGCGTGGACGCACACGTTTAAAGAGCGGTTTACCGTCGAACCTAGCGTGGGTATCTACAACCTGTTCAATTTCGCCAACTTCAACCTGCCACCGACTACGATGTTCGGCGTCTTGAACGGCCCAGGGACGGGATCGATTAACGGAACCACGCGGTCCGATGAAGAAGCGTACCGGGTCGGCAACGGCACGGGCGTATATTCGCTTGGCTCGCAACGGCAACTCGAATTCGGTTTGCGCTTAACCTTCTAGGCTGAAGCGGAATTCGTCAAACCCAGCCATCCGTTCTGCAAACGGATGGCTTTCTTGTTCTTGCTTGCGGAAATGTGCGGGCCCGAGAATTCAGGGCCCGAAACGCCGCACCATGTCGCAAAGAGGGTGAGCCTCAACGCCACCTTTATCACCTGCTGAATCAGCGCCCGGGAGAGCGACCACATGAGCATCTCCGATGTGGCCAAAGTATGTCGACAAAGCTGTATCGGTCTGGGCACTCTTCTTCGAAGCAAAACTCGGAGTGGATCGCACATGAACGCTATTGAGGAACTCGTTGTCGCCCAGGCCAGCGACGTGTGGCCACATCGAGAACAATGCGCATCGGCGTTCTTGGTTCGGGACTCATGGGCGGTGAGCTCGTTACGCTGTTTGCGCGCGCAGTTTACATCAGGTATTTGCCGAAGAACTCAGGAAGGATTTCTCCAGCCTCCGTGCGGCGCAGCAAGCGTTTCGGCCTCCGCTGGCCCCCAAGTGCCGGGTTGGTACGAATGAACGGGCGTGGCATTGTCAAGAACCGGCCCCACAATCCTCCAAGCTTCTTCGACGTAGTCCTCTCGGGCGAAGCGCATAGAGTCGCCGTGCAGGGCGTCGTCCAGCAACTCTTCGTAAGGAAGGATCTTGGCAGGATCAGAATGTTCGTCGGCGAGAAGCTCAACTGGATCGCCGATCATCTCATCCCCGGGAGTTTTTATCAGCGCTCCAATCGCAATGACGAGCTCGGGTGTAACACGAAATCGTACATAGTTGGCCTGAGGCGGATGGTCCGAAAAAATTGCGTGCGGCTGGCGGAGGATCGCTGTCACTTCGGTCACAGTTACGGGCAAGGACTTTCCTGCGCGGATGTAAAACGGTACTCCTTTCCAACGCCGCGAGTCGATGTAGAGACGCAATGCCACGTATGTTTCCACGGTGGAATCAGGCTTGACTCCCTTTTCGTTCCGGTAGCCATCGAACTGGCCCCGAACCACATCGGTGGGTTGGAGCGTTCGTATTTCCCTCAATACCTTCACTTTCTGGTCTCGCAGCCTCTTGCTCGCCATCGCGCCAGACGACTCCATGGCAACGTTGCTCAGAAGTTGGAAGAGGTGATTCTCGACCACGTCTCGGATTGCGCCCGCTTGCTCGTAGAAGGCTCCTCGACCCGCAACGCCAAAGTCCTCAGCCATTGTGATCTGAACACTTTCAACGTACTTGTAGTTCCAGATCGTTTCTACGAAGGCATTGGCAAAACGAAAGAACAAGATATTCTGCACGGCGTTCTTGCCGAGGTAGTGGTCGATTCGAAAAATGTCTCTCTCCTTAAATGCGGTGTGGAGAGTGGCGTTTAAGCTGCGGGCGGAATCTAAATCATGTCCAAAGGGCTTCTCAACTACCACGCGAGCGCCCTTCGCGCATCCCGACGACTTAAGTTGTTTCACAACTTCACCGAAGAGATCGGGTGGGATTGCAAGATAGTGCAGAGGGTGTTTTGCGCTTCCAAGCTGTTGACGCAGCTGACGGAATGTTGCCGGATCCGTATAGTCTCCGTCAATGTACTTCAAGACGCTCGTTAGCTTGGCGAACGCGTCTGGATCCAGACCGCCGTTATGCTCGATTCCATCTTGGGCTCTCTGCCTGAGCTGCTCCAGTGTCCAGCCCGATTTCGCCACTCCGATAACCGGCATGTTCAGTTCGCCGCGTTTGGCTAATCGCTGCAACGCTGGGAAAATCATCTTATGGGCCAGGTCGCCGGTCGCCCCGAAAAACACCAACGCATCGGAAATTATTTGGCTCATTGTTTTGTTTTCGACTTCTGCCTACGAGAACCATGATAACCCCGATACGTCATCGCTTCAGCGACAGAACGGTCTCACAGGTTGGCCGAGCGACTCGTTCTGGGGGACTGATATTTGAAGCAGCCTTCACCGGTACATCCGCAAACTTTGGCTGGAAGGATTGAACATTCGGACGGCCACGCGGGCAGCGTCGTTGTTACGACTGCGGCCGATCATGATGACCGCACGCAATCGCGTGTTCTCGGCCCTGCTTCCAGTTGCGCTGTCGACAGGCATCGGTTTCGATGCCGTTAATTATTGACCTTGCGGCCCATCCACCACACAACGGAACCCAATGGTGCCGGATCGGTCCCGACCGGGAGACATCAGAAGATATTTCTGGTGTTCATCGAGGCGGTAGGTCTGAGGGAAATACCAGATGGACCCGCGCGGCTGGTAGGCGGCGCCCCCGCGAACGACTGCGGCGCGTGTATGATCGTCGCGAAATTCATCGGTCCACTGCGAGATATTTCCAACTAGATCCATAACACCAAACGGACTTGCATTTGCAGGAATGGAAGCCACATTCGGCGGCGTGGAAATCGTTCGACCACGATCGGGAGCCGGTATTGCCTTTGGGTTCCACGTATTACCCCACGGATAGGGGCGGTTATCTGTCGATTGCGCCGCATACTGCCACTCCCACTCATGAGGAAGGCGCTTGCCGGCCCATTGAGCGAAAGCGCGTGCGTCTTCGATAGAAACCCAGGTTACAGCTTTGTCGCCCCATCCCGCCGGATACTGGCCGTCTTTCCAGCCACGAAGAAAATTGTGATCGTCTTTTGGGTGGTAGTGCGTCGTGGCCAAGAATTTCGCGAACTGTGCATTCGTCACCGGCGTGAGATCCATATAAAAATTGACATCTGCATGGAATGACCGTGAGTGCGCCGCGGCGAACCTTCCCACGGATACTGGACGTCGACTCCGGGATCGTTGCCGCCCTCGATCTCGATGCCTCGAACCTGAAAATTGAATTCCCCCGCAGGAATTTTGACCATTCCCGGCGGGGTAGCGGTGGCAGGTGTTGTCGGCCTGAGCTCGACGATGCTTTGGGGCTCTGCTTTCCACGCTCGCGAAAAAGATGACAACGGGCGGCGAGATCGTTCCGCCATGAATGCAAGAAGATCTTTCAAACTGCCAGATACAGGATTTTCTGACGTAGCGAACACGGCTCCGAAGCCGCGTCCTTCGAGGTCGAATGAAAGGACCCCGTCATTTCCCTGCATCGCGGGCTTCAATTCCACCCCGTGCCACAGATCGTAGAAGCGCGTGCCGGCCTGGAATGGAACGCGCAACTGAGCGCCAGCAACGTCGTACTCATTGCGGTTGACGATCGTCCATAGAGTGCTCGAATGATTTGGGAACCGGCTTGCGAAGACACCTTCCTGCAGCGTGGCGGCATGTGGCTGCCAGTTGGGGCTGCGGAGATTGTCGGCCATCGCACGCTCAATAGAAGTGAAACGCAGAACAGCCTCGGCGTCATTGGGATTCATGCCGTACCAGAAGCCCCAAAGGTTCTCGAGCGCGGCATATCCCTGGCCGTTGAAGAAAGCATGTTGCAGGCTGTCAGTTTTGTCGCGAGTAAAACGATCGGTCACGATGACGCTGTGCCTGGGCTCCAGCCATTTCGTCTTGCTCACCATGGGGACGAAAGGATATTGCTTTCCTTCCCAGGTGACCCAGTCATTCCATGAGATATTGGTCCACGCGATGGACTCATCTCTTGGCTGAAACTGCGGTTCAAGAGCGAGGGGCACATCGATAGCGTCAGCGGCTTCGCGAAAAGGCGCCGGAACGGTTTCGAGTGTGTCGAAGTTAATTCCATCCGCCCCGATCTCTTTGAGTTCCTGTGACAGGGCCGCGGGTAGGGTCCCTTTTTCGCGGGTGCCCGTATCCCACGCAAGGAATGGGAAGAACACTTTGACGCCTCGATTGTGAAATTGTTCGACGAGGTGGTGCAATCCATCGAGGCCGCCAGGCAAATCCTGAAGAAGGTCAAACTGATTTCGATCATCGACGCCGAGGTTGGGATAGACGTGCCAGATGAGCACGGCATCGACCTTGCCCAAGCGCTCTTGCGTCTCTTTCAGAAAACGGTCGACGGTATACTCGCCGCGGTCCGGGTCATAAAGACTGCGGTCCCAGATCAATACCTGGACTTGCAGGAAGACGTGCTGGGTCCACTCGAGGTCGGGGCGCTCATATTGTGTTCCGTCATAACGGAGCCGCTGACGCCGCTCTGCACGCCAGGTATTCAGTCCTTCAATCCAACTGCCCGATTGGGATGGGGCCTCAGGCCCTGAGAAAAACACTTCACTCGGCGGCGGGGGCTCTGTGAGATTCATCACGCCCGTCACTGAAACGAGTCCATGACGCGCTTGCCATTCATCCGAAGAGGCGGTTAACGCGATCAACAGCACCACCGCAACGACGCCAACAATTCTCAGCCGTGTGAACAATCGATTCATGCCTGTTTTTCCGGATATCACTACGGCTGCGGAGTTGGAGCCTTCATTAAGTCCACGAACATTTTGTTGAACCGTGCTAGATCCAGGTCCTGCTGGATCTCGACCAACCGTGCGCCCAGTCTGGGATTATCTTTTTCGACCCACGTTAGAGTGTTCCCGTAGGCTGGTCCGTGATCGATATCGACGCTCATGTAGCGCATGTCTTTCCTGGTGATGAGCGTCGGGTCGATCCATGCAGCGGCGGCAAGCTCATCCCACATGTAAGAACCACCCTGGTCCTTCATGAAAAACTTCACGACATATTGGGCAACGGGGCTACTGCTTTTCTTGATGTCCGCGACCATTTCATCGGTGATTTTTGTTTTGACCGAGATATCCACCGGGGTGCAGATAATTGATTTCCAAGGGGCGGCCAGCACGCTCTTCGCAGCTTCTGGATCGAACCAGAAATTGAATTCGTGGCGTGGGGCGCTGATGAACTCCGGATCGTCTGTCTGGGGATTCAGACTTCCGCCCATGAAGATCAAGGCCTCAGCCAGTTCTGCGAAATGCGGATCGATGGCGTTGGCCAATGCCAAATTCGTCATGGGTCCGCCCTCATAGATCGTTACCTCGTGGGGATACTTGTGCACCATACGAATGAGGAAATGAGCCGCGTCTTCATCGGAGGCCTTCGTAGTCGGCTGGCCCTCGATGAGCTTCGGAATCACGTCGTGCTCGTGCCACCAGCGATCATCCCACGCTCCGGCGAAGGCCACCTTGCCATACATCGCTTGCCACAACTGGGCGTCCGGGCGACGATGCACCAGGGGAAAGACGGCGCCGGGCACAACCGGAATGTCGGTACGGCCGATCAGTTCGAGCAACCGCAGGGTGCGCGCGACTTCTTCGTCGCGCCATTGGTTGCCGCTGACCACAGTGATTCCCAACACTTCAACTTGAGGGGATTGGATCAAGGTAAGCAGCGTTTGCATGTTGCTGCCACCGGGTCCGGAACAATCCTGATTAATGATGACTTTCCGGCGCTGTGCCGCAAATACGAAAGTATTCGCGATCAAAAGGAAAACTAACAGTTTTTGGAGACTTGCATTCCTCATCGAACGCCTCACTCGTGTGCGTTTCAGACAGTGCCATCGACATCTGATAAGAGGTGGCGAGCAAGAAAAAACGGGAAGCTGAAGCAAGACTTCTGAAACAAAATCTTGTCAGATTCCCGTCGTCGATATGGCCCGCTGCTCAGAAGTTAAGTTTTAAAGCGAACTGAATAACGCGCGGATTGTTCACCGTGCTACTAATCACGCCGAAAGTCGAGGACGTGGAGATGTCGGTACCCGGCGTATTAAACTGAGCGTGATTGAATACGTTGAAGAATTCGGCGCGGAAATCAAGGCGCATGCTCTCCCATGGCAAGATGAAGTGCTTGATCGCCGAGAAATCGGTATTGACGAAATTGGGACCGTACGCCGGGGTTCGGCTTGCGTCGCCGAGTTTGCCGTCGGCCGCCGGAACGAAGCAGCTCACGTTGAACCATTCGCCTAGGGTTGCATTGCTGGACTTGGGATCGCAAATCTGATCGGGACGGTTGAAGCTGTTGCCGCCCTGGTTGAATCCGACTCCGGAACCGTTTGAACTATTGAAGATGAAGAGCGGGAATCCTGACGTAATTTTTTCGATAACGTCAACTTCCCAATTTCCGAGAGCAGCATTCGTGAAGCCGTTCCAGCCGTTACCGAACGTGCGTCCCTTGCCAAACGGCAGATCGTAGATCACGCTGGCGCTCAAATTGTGCTTGAGGTCAATTTGAGAAAGAGCCCAATCGGCCTTTTGCGTTCCAGGAAGCGGCCAGTAAGTGGCTCCGGTGCTGGTTCCGACGCCGTCCGGGAACCCGGAATCGAGGGTCCTCGCATACGTGTAGGAAATCAGCGCGTAGAGGCCGTGGCGTGCGCTCTTTGTTTCCGCTTTGATTTGCAACGAATCGTAGCGAGCCGAACCGGAGTCGGTAATGTTGTCGATCACCGGAGAGCCGTTGGGGAACGTTGGCGGTCCCCAGGGGACGGATGTAACTCCGCAGCCTAGCGTGTAAGTTGGATCATAGGTAGGGTCGCCGGGAAAACAGGCACTGGGCGAAGCAACGTTCAGGTTCACGCCGTCGACAAGGATGTGTGAACTGCGCGATCCCGCGTAGCCCGCTGTCAATACCATGTTGCCAGGCAACTGATGTTCGATGTTTAGGTTGAACTGCTGCACGCGTCCCTGCTTGAAATTCAGGTTCTGCGATTGGATCGTACCCTGAAAGGAATAGGGGTCAGGCGGAGCCGTAAATACTGGCAGGAACGTTCGTGCCAGCCCGCAATTGAGGGGAGTGGCGGAGGTCGCGTTGCCAAAAGGGCAGAGTCCGCTGAAGTTATCGCTTTCCGCATAAAACGGTGGATTTTGCCAAGTGCCCTGCGCGCCCTGGTTCCACGACGAATCGTGGAAAATGGCGTATCCAGCGCGGATCGCAGTCGTATCGGTGCCGAAGGGTTTCCACGAAAGTCCGATCCTGGGTTCGAGCGCCGTGCGATCGAGTTTCACACCGACACGGCCGTTTGAATTCACTCCCGGAATCAGGAATGCGCCCGATTGGAAGTCGAAGTTTGCTTGACGATTTTCGGCTTCGGTAATTGGGGTCACGAAGGCCCACGCCAGTCCGATGTTGGCGGTCAGGTTCTTGGTGATTCTCCAATCATCTTGAGCGTAGGGACGGAACAGCTTCCAGCGACGGCCAGTGGTCGCACCTTTAAAGGTCTGATCATGAATGCTGCCTCCCACCTGTCCGGTAAGCAAATCCGCGGAAGCGTCGCCGGTGTAGCCGCCGAACATCAGTAAGTAGCCGTCCTGGAAGCCGTTGGTTACGACATTCATTTGATTGAAGCGGATGCCGCCACCGACGCTGATGGAATGATTTCCGAGAGTCGTGTTAAAGGAGTCGGATATCGAGAAGACATTTGTTCCGCCCTGGAAGGGAGCGAAGCCGCGATCGCCGAGGTTGTAGTAACCACCAAACAGCTGCGTGGAGGTTAAGCCGCAGCTCATGCAAAATTTTGTGGACTGATTGAGGCTGGGCGGCAGGCCGGTAAGGCTGTCGCAGGCTGAACCGAGATCAGCGCCCTGAATGCCCAATTTCGCCGATTCACAACTGGCATTTCCGAAGGACAAGATGTAATTGAATATCCGATTGAAACCGACCTGAAACTGGTTGATGGTGCGTCCGGAGAACACGTGCGTCTCCGAAATCGAGACGTTGCGTCCGTGGTTGTCGATGTTCTGTGTGCTGGCAAAGGCATTTTGCTCAGCGAAACCGGGGGCGCCGCCGGGGATAAACGAAGTGGCCTGATCGTAACTGAACCGGGCGAAGACCGAGTCTTTGCTGGAGAAGTTGTGATCCAGGCGAATGTCGAATTCGCCTTCGTTCAGCTGCCGGACGGGCACGTTGGCGTAGTTGAAACCGTCACCCACCGTATTGGGCAGCGGGAAGAGGTTGATCATCTGGCCGCCGATGGGGTCGATCATGTTCGAGGGAAACTTGTTGCAATTCGCGCCGGCAGCTTGGGAGCCGTCGCCCAGGGCCGGAAGCGGATTGCCAGCGCCGTCGCATTGCAAAGCCGTGCCCGTATAAGGATTTGTAAGCTGTGCGGTATTTGGATTTCCGTACGGGTCGGCCGAATAGTCTCCAGTTCGATTCGCTGCAGTGGGCACCAAACCTACGAACGGAGTGCCGTGGCGCTGGCGCTTGGCCTGGTAATCGAGGAAGAAGAATGTTTTGTCTTTCTTGATCGCACCACCGACCGCGCCGCCGAACTGATTCAAATTGAATTGCTCGCGCGACGAGGCGAAGTAGCTGCGGGCATCGAGATCGGTATTGCGGAAAAATTCGAACAGAGATCCGTGAATCTTGTTCGATCCGGACTTCGTAGTCACAAGAACCGTCGGACCCGCGCGCGTACCGTATTCGGCGGAGTAATTGTAGGTAAGAACCTTGAATTCCTGAATCGCGTCGATGGAGGGGAGAATCGCGATTCCGCCTGCGGTGAGTTCGTTGTTGTCGTTGCCATCGAGAAGCCAGTCAGTGCTGCTGGCGCGGGACCCGCCGACGGACAGCGAAAACGACCCCCGGGCCGACACTTCGCTGCTTGGGCCGCCGTTGAAGAAGCTGCCGGGATTGGTTTCTTGGGTCGTGCCCGGCGTCAAAGTCGCCAGCTGCACGAAGTCACGTCCGTTCAAGGGGAGTTCCGCGACCTGCTGCGAGTTTATGACCTGCCCCAAACTCGGAGAGCTCGTTTCCACAGCGACTTCGCTGGCGCTGACATCGACCGTTTCCGTCACCTTGCCGGGCGCGAGCGAGAAATTCACTTCCAGTTGCGCGTCCGTCTGGAGGTTGACGCCTTTCTGTTCAGTTTTCTGAAAACCAGGAGATTCGACGATGACGGTGTAGACCGAGACCGGCAGCAGCGTCATCACGTAGTGGCCAGAACTGTCGGTGGCACCGGCGCGAACCACGCCCGTGGCTTGCGAAGTGATGCTTATGCTTGCGCCCGAAATAACCGAGCCCGATTTGTCCGTGACGGTGCCAGAGATGCTACCGGTCGCCTGTCCGAAAAGCAGCGGGCAGAACAACAAAGTGAGTAAGCATGAAATCGACAGAAGGGCGCGTTTAGCCATCGATGTATCTCCCCCGAGGTATGTCGTGGTACCGCAAAATCGGCGATCGTGGCGCGGACTGAGGATCGGCCGAAGTCGTATTGAATGATCCGCGTGAAAAGACGGTCCGCCGAACATATATCTGTCCGAATCTGCCAGTCAAGTGGTTTCGTCGGATGCAGGCGCTTGACGGCTATGACCGAGAGTCTGCAAGAACGATATGGTACGCCGCCACTTCGAATCGGTTTCAAGAGCCACAGAAAAAGCGTCGGGTCAATGGCTCATCAAATCGACGAAGATGCGCTCGAACTTGGTCTTATCGACCTCAATCTGGACGCTGGCGGGATGCAACTGCGGCGGCGGCTTCAGGTGGTCCAGCCATTTGGCGCGGTCGGGACCTTCCGGCCCGCTGTAAGGCAAGAAAAATTCTGGAACATCTTTCGGTTCTTTCCAGACCAGCGTATGCCCGTAGCTGGGACCGTGAGAAATGTCGGCATCAAGGTACATCGTTTCCGACTTGGTGATCACGGACGGATCGATCAGGGACGCCACCAGCAATTCGTCCCACATCATGGACCAGAGCGACGTGCCAGGAGGAGGAGTGAAATCGAGATACAGGGCTTTGACGTGGTCGGCCAGCGAGCCGCCCGCAGCCGCCACCCTCTGCATTAGTTCTCTGCTGGACCAGACTTCCGCTCCCGCCTCGAATGGAGACACGACGATTCGCTTCCAGGGGGCACGCATGGTGATAGCCGCAGCCTCTGGATCCCACCACCAATTGAGTTCCGGCCCGCCCGCGCTGCTTCCGCCCATGATGTAAATCGCTTTGGTGAGAGGCACGATGTCTGGATCCATGCGGACTGCGAGAGCGATATTCGTCAGGGGGCCGGCACAGTACAAGACCACCTGCCCAGGATTGGCTCGGATGGTATCGATGATGAAGTCGGCAGCCCGTCCGGGCCGAACCTTGGCCTTCGGGAAACCGCCGGGCGGAGCCCATGTGCGCGCTGACTTCGGGGCATCTGGATTGAACGAACCGTGCCACCCGACGTAGGAGCCGAACAGAGCTTCTCGCGCCTCCTGCTCATGTGGGGTGTTGAGAAGAGGCATCTCCGCCCCCGCAATCACGGGGACATCCGTCCGATTCGTCAACTCAGTGGCCCAGAGGGCGAAGACCGTCGCAGGCTTCATCCACTGATCGCCGCTGACCGTTGTTATCCCGAGCAGGTCGACCTGCGGAGCACGTAGGAGCATCAGGAGTGAAAGAAAATTAGTGCCCTGGGGGCCTGCACTATCTTGGTCGGCAATCACCTTGATTTTGGTTTGCGCGGAAAGACTACCTATAAATAGCAGACAGGCCGTCAGGATGGCTGGAACGCGAAACAGGAAGCGGTTGCGGAAAAAAGTCACGTTGCTTGAATTCACCTCGACTCGTTGCGGAAAGTGATGGATGAGCTTGGGGCAGACCGGAAGACGCGCCGCAGATCTAGGAAGTTTTCCGCGCAGTCCATTCGGCCTCGTATCGGGAACGGTCGTAGAAAGACTTCTGGGTTCCCACGCCGGTGGTGGAAAGTCCGGCGTAAAGATTTGCGCGGCGGACGGCGTCCCGCTCGGGCTGGCCCTCGCCGAGAAACGTGGCAAAACTGCCGATGAATGCATCGCCTGCGCCAGTGCTGTCGATGCTCTTCACCGAGAACGCGGGAATGTGCTCCATGCCTTCTCGGCCGGCTAGCAAGGAGCCGTTCGAACCGAGTGTGAGGATCACCCGCTTAATGCCACCGGCAAGAAGTTTGGTCGCGCATTGTTTCGCCTCGTCCACATTGCGAACGGGCATTCCCGTGATAGTTTCTGCTTCGCTTTCATTGGGCACGAAGTAGTCCAGCCCATTCAGGGCGTCCATATCGACTGGAGCAGCGGGAGCTGGATTCACAATGCAGCGAATACCGTGTTTTTTGGCGAAGGCCACGGAGTGATAAACGGTTTCGATGGGGATCTCGAACTGCATCACCATGCAATCGACCGTTTTTAGAAGATCCTCGGCGGCGTCCACGTCGGCGGGCTTGAGCAGATCGTTTGCGCCCTTCACGACAAATATTCGGTTCTGGCCGTTGGGCTCGACGAAGATCGGTGCGACCCCGCTGGCGCCTTGCACCTGTTTTACTTGCGCGGTGTCGATGCCCAGCTTCTTAAAATTTTCGATTGTGGCCGGTCCAAAAAGATCACTACCCACGCGGGCCATCATGAAGACTGAGGCGCCGCATAACTTGGCAGCGACGGCCTGATTCGCTCCTTTGCCTCCGAAACCCAAATCGAATTTCTGTCCAAAAATCGTTTCGCCTGGCTTCGGGAAGCGGTCCGTAAACGTGACGAGATCTATGTTTGCGCTGCCGATGACCGCAATGCGCGTAGTTTTTGCCATAGGTTAGGACGCCGAGGATGAGTTCCACTTGAAATCAAAAAGAAACGTGAGTCTAGTTTTGACGCAAGAGCTTGTCAAACAGCAAACCGTAAGGACCCCTCTTCCCGCTGCGAAGCGAAGCGGCGCTTGACACATTCTCGGTCGCGAAGCTAGGCTACGTCGCCAAAACTTTTCTCTCTGATGACAACTCCAGCGGTTGTGACCCCGGGCCTCTTTCGCTTTCATCGTTTCGTTGCCGTCTTAACAACTTTCCTTCTTGCTGCATTGTGTACCGCGGCAGCGGCGTCGAAGAAAGTCATCATCGACACGGATCCAGGCACCGACGATGCGCTTGCCATCATGCTGGCCTTGAATTCGCCGGAGCTCGACGTGCGCGCGTTGACGGTCGTTCCGGGCAATGTAACGCTGGAAATGGGAGTCGAAAACGCGCTGCGCATGGTGTCGCTCGCAGATCGTTGCGACATTCCGGTCGCCGGCGGAGCTTCTCATCCCCTGTTTCAGAAGCTCATCACCGCCCAGTTCTGGCATGGCAAGAACGGCCTAGGAAACGTCGAATTGCCGCCGAGCAAGTGCAAAGCAAATCCGATGTTCGGCCCGGATCTAATCATCAAACTGGTGCACGACAACCCCCACGAGATCACTCTGATTCCGGTCGGTCCGCTGACGAACATCGCTCTGGCAGTGGAAAAAGATCCTTCGATCATCCCTCTGGTTAAGGATGTGGTCATCATGGGCGGCTCGATCACGGGGGGGAACGTGAATGCAGCCGCAGAGGCGAACATCTATAACGATCCGGAAGCGGCCCAAGTCGTTTTTCAGGCCGGATGGAGTTCTTTTACGATGTCGGGCCTGGAGGTCGGCAACAAAGCGACGTTCACGCCAAAACATCTCGCTGAACTTGCCAAAACGCACGGCCCCATAAACGACTTCATCCACGCGATCCTGAAGTATCTGGATGACCTCACGTTGCAATACGGTGGAACTGGCACGCCGATGTACGATCCGTCTGCCGTGGCGATCGCGATCGATCCGACGTTAGTCAAAACGGCGGAGATGCACGTCGATGTTGAAACGCGAGGTCAATTCACTCGCGGCGAAACGGTCGGCAACCGAGAAGGCTATACGGAACGCAACGTCCTGCACGGCGATCACTATGAGATCGAAGGAATGGACAAGGTCAAACCCAACGTTAAAGTTTGCGTCGATGTCGATGCAGACCGCTTCCTGAAACTTTTCATTTCGAGGATTCAGGGTAAATAGGAGAGCAAATAAATGTTTACCCCACACAGTTTGACGGTTGCACTGTTAATGATGATTACCAGCGCCGTGTGTTGGGGATCATGGGCCAATACCTTTAAAGGCGTCAAGAACTATCGATTTGAGCTCTTTTACTGGGATTACGCGCTGGGAATTTTTCTCATTTCGCTGATCCTCGCTCTAACCATGGGCAGCACCGGCAACACCGCCGACAGCTTTCTGAACAATGTTCACTCGGCCGACGGCGAAAACATCATCTCCACGATGGTGGGCGGAGCGATTTTCAATCTCGCGAATCTTCTGCTGGTGGCAGCGATTGACATGGCTGGGTTGGCGATTGCGTTCCCGGTATCCATCGGGATCGCGCTCGTCGTTGGAGTTGTTCTGAGCTATGGTCTGCAACCGAAAGGCAACATCGTTTTGCTGGGAATCGGGGTGCTCTGCGCCGTAATTGCCGTCATCATGGATGGCAAGGCCTACGGTAGCCTGCGCGTTGCCGGTCGATCAGTTTCAAAGAAGAGCATCATCACCTGCATCGTTTCTGGTGTTCTGATGGGCCTGTGGGCGCCGTTCGTCGCTCGCGGCATGACCCACGGCAATCCACTGGGGCCATACAGCATTGCAGTGTTTCTAACGTTGGGCGCTCTTCTGTCTTGCTCGATATGGAATGTTTACTTCATGAAAAAACCGCTGGTCGGCGAACCGGTCGATTTCAGCGGGTATTTCAAGGGCCCAGCTTCGGGCCACATCTTAGGCCTGCTGGGCGGCGCCATTTGGGGAACCGGGATGGTCTTCAACCTGGTTGCAGCAAGCTTCACTGGGGTGGCTATCTCGTATGCGATCGGACAGTCCGCGCCAATGGTGGCGGCGTTGTGGGGCGTGCTCGCCTGGAAAGAATTTGCCGGGGCTGGAAGCCGGGCCAAAATGTATCTCGTCGGCATGTTTGTCTTTTATGGCCTCGCCATTTTGTTGGTCGCAAAGGCAAACGGCTGACGTCATCGTACGAAGTTCAAAATCATTATTCCGGGGGCTCAATGAAGCTCGCACGCTTCGTTGCTTTTCTTATTGCTGGTTTCTCCGCAGTTTTCTTGTCGACGCAACTCCACGCACAGAAGATAAAAGTCATTCTCGATCAAGATGCGCGCGGACCGGCAACGACCGACATGCAGTCGTTGCTCATCTTTCTGCAGTCTGACAAATTTGAGGTTCTGGGAATCACTACCGTAAGCGGCGATCAATGGATGAAAGAGGAGACGAAGCGGACATTACGCCTGCTTGAGATCGCCGGACGCACCGACGTTCCTGTGGCGGAAGGTGCACTCTATCCGCTGCTGAACTCCAAGGAGGAGTCGGAACGCTGGGAGAACCTCTACGGAAAGCTCGGATACAAGGGCTGCTGGAGCGACTTCTCGAAAAATCCGCATGTGTCGGAAGCGTACAAGGCTGGATATCACGATCCGTTATTCGTGCCACAGTTGGTGGAAGGCGAACCGCACATCAAGCCAATTGAAGAGAGTGCGGCCGAATTTATCGTTCGCATGGTGCATAAGTATCCCGGGGAAGTCGTAATCTGGGCCGGCGGTCCCATGACCAATATCGCGCTGGCGTTGCGTCTGGATCCGCAAGTGGCGACGTTGGCTAAAGAACTGGTGTTGATGGGCAGCGGAATGTATTCGGATAACGGAGGCATTGACCGCGTGGATGGCCGCCGCGAATTCAACTGGTGGTTCGATCCGGAGGCCGTCCGCATCTCTATGCGCTCGCCATGGAAAAAAATTACGATCACGCCCATCGACGTCTCGGTCAAAACAAATCTCGGTAAAGAGGTGCATGACGCGATTGCGAAGGCCGACACTCCAGTAGCTCGGTATTTGACGAAATATTCAGAGCCGAGTTTCATGTGGGACGAACTCTCCGCCGAAGCCATGATCGATCCTTCGATTGTCACTAAGGAGAAAGAACTCTATGTCGACATCGACATCGATCACGGACCAAGCTATGGAGAGACTCTTTTTTGGGCCGCAGAGGCATCAGTACCGCCGTATGAGCACAAAGCCGTCGTGCAATTCGATGTAGACACCAAGAAGCTCTACGACCTGTACATCAAATTGATGACACAACCGGCGCGCAATCAATGACCAATCATTTCGCGCACTGCCGAAACACATCGTATGGAGTCATGTTATGAACTCTCATGAAGCAAGGTCGTTTACTCGCCGTCAATTTGTGACGTCGTCCGGTGCAGCCGTCTTCGCGTCTGGATTGGCAGGGATGATGCCGCTTCGCCAGATGTCAGCTCGCGATGGCGCCGGTGGTCAGTCGCGCGTCATCATTGACACCGATCCGGGGGTTGATGACGCCTTCGCGCTGCTGCTGGCGATGCGTTCTCCGGAACTGAAAATCGAAGCCATTACACCAGTCGCAGGGAATGTGCCGTTAGATCTGACGCTTCCCAATGCTCTGCGAATGGTCGAGATCGCCGGGCGCACTGACATTCCGGTGGCTGCGGGAGCCAAAGCTCCTATGGTCCGGCGGCTCGTAACGGCGGCATATGCGCACGGAGAAAATGGGTTGGGCGGAGCCGTGTTTCCGGAACCGACAACGAAACCGGTGAACGAACCGGCCGCCGAACTGATCCGGCAGATTATTCGAAAATACCCCGGCGAGGTAACCTTGATCACCCTTGGGCCCCTGACGAATGTCGCGGCCGCTTTCGCAGGAGACTCAGATCTCGCAAGCAAAGTTCGGGGCCTGGTCATGATGGGCGGATCGCTCTCGGGAGGAAACATTACCCCGGCGGCTGAGTTCAATATTTACGTGGATCCCGAAGCTGCGAGAATCGTTTTCCAGTCTGGAATTCCGATCACAATGGTGGGACTCGATGTGACGCGCAAGACCGCCCTAACCGAGGATCACGTGAAACAACTCACTGCGGGAAAGAGTGCGGTAAGTCAGGCCGCCGCGAAGATTGCTCGGAATGCGATCGACCATAATCGCTCTCAAGGATTCTTAATCGGGCCTAACATGCATGACTCCTTAGCGGTGACTGCGTTCCTGGATCCCTCGATTCTGACGTTTGAAAACTACTATGTCGATGTCGAGGTGAACGGAGAACTGACGGCCGGACAGACTCTGGGTTACAGCCCGAATCAAGGTGATTTGCGACGTTCGGCAGAAATGCAAAAGAAAGCTGAGTCGACGATGGTGATTCGCGGCGCCGCTCCGACTCTGGCCGGCACCAAGATCTCGCCAGTGCTACGCGACAAGTGGGTGCCGAACACTAGAGTCGCCTTAAATCTGGATCCCGGGCGCTTTTTCAACCTTCTGATCGGAAGATTGTCGAGTTAACATAGGCTCACTGCAGAAGGAGAATCAGTGGAGGACCGGTGTCGCCGAGGCTGAGGCACAGACCCAGTTATTGCCTCGCTTGATCCAAGTATCAACGAACCGATCGTGCTTCACGACGGGTTTACCGTTTTCAATCCCTTTGGACTGAAATACACCGGTCGCGATGGCCACTTCTCCGAGCACGTGAACCTTGATGGATTCAGGAGTGACCTGTTCCTCATCCGATGGTTTGGCTTGCCGTACGAAACGTAGAAAATCCGCCTTATTCTGAAAGCTTCCATCGTCGTTGACGAGAACGACCTCGTCGGCAAGAAGAGTATCAATCGCTTTTGTGTCACGGAGCTTAAAAGCCTGATTCCAGCCCTTTTCCATCGCAACGATCTTTGACTGGATTGTTGCTGAGTCCTCTTGTGCGGACAGTCGATCGGCGCCAGCAACACAGAATACGAAGCACATCGCGATGTAGATCATCCAAGATTTCATTTGACTCTCGTCCTTCCTATGGCCGACTCAGGGCAACTGCAAGATACTGGGACTTGGAAATCCGCGCGAATAGAGTCGAGAGGAATGAGCCTGAAAATTTCAACTTCAGGGCAGGATTTTCCAACCTAAGCGCAGGGTCCCTACTTAGTCAGCGATTCTAGATCGATGGACGGGACCGGCCAAGTTACTCCCGGGTAGTGTCTCTTGCGCGTTAACCGCCTATGAAACCAGGGAGTTGATCTCTCTGCAAACAGGCGGCGGCTTCGTTACGAATATCTGGAATATGCTCCCTCTTATCCGTGACTCCGGCGGCGCCCTAAGCCTTCATGATGCCGTAAAACGTCTCGGACCCTCTGACGCAGAAGCCGGGCCGGGCTTATGAGATGTGCAGGTTGCGCAGCAAGTAGCTGATTCACTGTTTCTTGGGCATAGCCCTTGGAGTATCCACAGGTTACTTTGTGTGGCTGGTATACATGGGACGCGAATAGGGAACAGCCGCCATAGGCGGCAGAAATTGTCCTATCGCAACGATGACAGGGTGCAGCAGTGCGCCATTTTAGATCAAGGGTGATCGCCATCTCGTCGGCGACGGCAAAGTCCCCGGATTCCATTAATTCATTCCAGACAATCCGAACCTTCTCGGCTGAGGCAAGAACGCGAGTGTCTGGAAAGCAGACACAATCCCTCTCGTAGACATCCCGTCCTCAGAATCATCCGACGGCAATCGTCACACGTTTCATGAATGTGCTTCAACTAGCTCCCTTTCAATGATTTACAGAATAGGCGACCGCGACTATGGGTCCACGCCATCTTTGGCCCCCGCCGTGCAATTCGACTCTCGAGTTCGCTTTGGATTCAAGAGGATTCCGCGAGCAGAAATCTCTCCCGTCGCGGGTAGCACCAGTTCGGAAATGAACGCTGTTGCTGAGCCCTCCCCCATCACACGTTCAGGAAGCCGCGCACAGGAGTGTATGTATGAAGTTACTGATCGCCGAAGATGACGTCCTGTTTCAAGCGACTCTAACCCGGGTATTGGCGCCCTCTTATCAGATCGTGCTCGCCAACGATGGGCAGGAAGCATGGGACATTCTCCAGCAGCCCGATGCTCCAAGTCTCGCGATTCTCGATTGGGTGATGCCGGGTCTTACCGGGCCGGAAATCTGTAGAAAAGTCAGGGCGAGCCAATCGTTGTCGTCCATGTATCTGATCATCCTGACATCAAAGAACAGCGAAGCAGATATCGTTGCCGGTTTACGAGCCGGCGCCGACGACTACATCACGAAGCCTCCAACGACGGCCGAACTGCGCGCCCGAACCGCCACTGGAAAGCGCATTCTGGAACTGCAGGAGGCGGTCAGCGCGCAAGCGGCGCTGAGCGTTCCCGTAGTTTCACGCAGAACCCCGGTCCGTGAAATTCCGCCAAATCATCAACTTCGAAAGAGAACAGGCCGCCAGGAGAATGCTGCGGGTCTTTCTTTCGGGTCACCTCGCGATTCCGCGGAGTATGTCCTGAACTCGCCAGTAGAGACCGCCCTCGGTATTACAGGAATCTCGGTTTGTTCGGTGGAGAATGGCCATGCCAAACGCTGAGAAGGACGTAGTCCTGTCCGTTCATGGCTCGAGCCACAGTCGTCCAACGATCGTGGTTGCCGACGACGATCCGATTTTCCGGCGCTTGATCCAAAAGCGGCTGCAAGATTGGGGCTACAAGGTAACTGCGGTCGATAACGGCGAGGAAGCTTGGAAGATTCTTGAGGAACCTGGCAAAGCTCCCACTCTCGCCATTTTGGATTGGCTGATGCCCGGCATTGACGGTATCGAGCTTTGCCGGCGGATTCGAGCCAAGCAGCAAGACTCCTATCAATACATTCTCCTCATCTCGGGCAAAGACGATAAGGAAAATATCGTAGAAGGCCTCGATGCGGGGGCCGACGACTACCTGACCAAGCCTTTTGATGTAGGAGAATTGCGCGCCAGAGTGCGCGCCGGGATCCGCGTTCTATCGCTTCAGCATCATCTCCTCAACGCTCAGGAGGAACTTCGTTACCAGGCGACACACGACGCCCTAACCGGCGTTTGGAGCCGCGGTGCGGTTCTCGATCTTCTGACCTGCGAACTTCGCAGAGGAGCCAGGAGTGAGGTTTCGACCGGCGTCTTGATGATCGACGTCGACCATTTCAAACACATCAACGACGCCCACGGGCACTTGGTCGGAGATGCCGTCTTGAAAGAGGTTGCGGCTCGAACCGCGCACGCGATGCGTTCCTACGACTTTGTTGGCCGCTATGGTGGCGAAGAATTCATCGCGCTCCTTTCCAATTGCTCGGCAGAAGACTTGCGTACGGTCGCGGAACGAACCTGCCGTGCCGTCTCTGAAGCGCCGGTCACGGTCCGATCGGCAGCTGTACACGTCACGGTGAGTGTAGGCGGCTTCATTGCGAGAAACGGATCGTCCGACATGGACTTGCTCGCGGCTGCCGACTCTGCACTTTACGAAGCAAAACAAATGGGGCGCAATCGCGTGGTCATCCGCGGCAGCGGGCATATGGATTCTCACGAGACTTCAGACGCTGCGGCCGTTTGCGCCGCTACTGAGACCAATCTGACAAACGTAACCGCTTCTTGATGGAGTTCGCCGCAGGATTTTGAAAACCTATGACCGAAAAGCGCGCAATCTTACGGCACACTCTTCTCGCCATTTGGTTCTTGTTGATATTTCTGTTGCTGAATCGCCCAGAAGTAATCCTGATCTCCCGTCTTGGCTCGGTCGTCTGGTACCCGGCGACGGGTCTTGTGCTCGCGGTCCTGCTGGGCGTAAGTCCGTGGTATGGGATCGTAGTTTGTCTCGGAAATTCGCTTGCAGGCAACATTATTTATCACCAGCCGATCTTGACCCTAAGTGAGACCATCGGGGCAGCCGGCATGTCCGTCTTTTACGCCATGGCTGCACATCTGCTGCGCGGGCCCTTCAAGATCGATTTGGGCTTGCGTCGGCGGCGCGATGTTGTTCTCTATGTGGCCGTGACGACCGTAGCGGCTATAGCTTCCACGTTGCTTGGAGTGGTTTGCTTAGTAGGAGATCATTCTATCCGGTGGAGCGAATTTTCGACGGCAGCCTTGAGTTGGTTCCTCGGTGATCAGGTCGGTTTGTTGGGCATCGCTCCTTTTCTTCTTATTCATGTCCTTCCCACGATCCGAAAGGAAATTTCGTCCACCGGCAATTCACGTTCAAAGCAAGCTCACAAAAAGACCTACGAGCCATGGGCTCTCCTGGAAGCCTTGGCACAGAGTGCGACTATTGTCGCGTTGCTGTGGGTGATGTTTGGATTCTTCCCGGGCCAGTTGTTCTATCTGATTTTCATCCCCGTAATCTGGATCGCTCTCCGTCACGGTATTCGTCGTGTCGTTTCTGGTTTGCTGGCGTTGAACTTTGGGATCGTCGTAGCCCTGCACCTGTATCCCCCGTCGCCGCACCTCCTCCCAAGGACTGGCCTGCTGATGTTTGTAGTGTCAGCCGTAGGACTAATCGTCGGATCTCTGGTTTCGGAGCGTCATCGCATCGGGATGGAATTACTCGATCGCACCGCTGAACTGCTGGAGGCGAACAACCAACTGGAGCACGCGAAGCAGAAGGCTGAAGATGCCAGCCGGGTCAAAAGCGAGTTTCTTGCGAACATGAGCCACGAAATCCGTACGCCGCTGAATGGCATCCTCGGCATGGCAGATCTCGTTTTGAACACCGAGTTGGTCCCCGAACAGCGGGAATATCTTGGAATGCTGAAGTCATCAGGAGACTCTCTGCTTGGGGTCATCAATGACATCCTGGATTTCTCCAAAGTCGAGTCGGGAAAACTGGACCTGGACTCCATTGAATTCAGCGTGCAGGACACAATTGCAGAAACCATGAAGGTCCTCGCGTTGCGCGCACACGAAAAAGACTTGGAACTGATTTACGATATCGATCCCAAAATGCCCGGAAGAGTCGTCGGAGATCCTGGACGCCTCCGGCAGATCTTGGTGAATCTGGTTGGGAATGCCATTAAGTTCACCTTACAAGGCCAGATTGTCGTCAGCGTGGAAATTGTGTCCCATTCCGACGACGATATTCAGCTTCATTTCAGTGTTGCGGATACCGGCATCGGCATACCAGCCGAAAAACACAGTTTGGTATTCGAGGCTTTCGCCCAGGCAGATGGAAGTACTACCCGCAACTATGGCGGCACAGGCTTAGGCCTGGCAATTTCTTCCCGCCTTGCCGGATTGATGGGCGGGCGAATTTGGTTGGAAAGCACTCCTGGAAAGGGCAGCACATTCCACTTCATGATCGCTCTGGGTCCGGTGAAGACTTACTCTGCGATTCTTCCCTCCGCACATCCTGTGGATTTACTGCAGGTTCCGGTACTCGTCGTCGACGACAACGCCGCGAACCGCCGAATCTTGGCGGAGATGACGAATGAATGGGGGATGAAGCCGACGGTAGTGGAAAGCGGGGAAGCAGCGCTGCAAGCAATCGAGCGCGCTCGGGCTGCAGACTCCCCGTTTCGGCTCGCCATCATCGACGGGCGCATGCCGCTCATGGATGGCTTCCAATTGGCTGAACGAATCCGTCAAGATGCGGCTCTTCCTCAAATGAAGATCATGATCTTGACCTCCGCAAAACAGAACGGCGAGATGAAACGCTGTCATCATCTCGGCGTCAACGCATTCCTGCTGAAACCCGTTCGAAAGTCGGAATTGTTGGCGGCGATACTATCAATTCTCGGCCAGCGTTCGGAGTCTTACCTTGCCTGCCTTCCGCTTCCGCCCACCCCCGTGCGCGCTACAAAGCGTTTGCGGATACTCCTCGCGGAAGACAATCCGATCAATCAGACTGTCGTCGTGCGAATGCTGGAAAAGATGGGCCATCTGCCTATGATTGCGCATGACGGACAGCAAACCCTGTCGATCTTCGGCTCCGGGGCCTTTGATCTCATCTTCATGGACGTACAGATGCCGGTAATGGATGGCCTCACTGCCACCCGCGCGATCCGCGATAAGGAAAGGACAACTGGAACTCGCATCCCAATCATCGCCATGACTGCTCACGCGATGAAAGGAGATCGCGAGCGCTGTCTGGAAGCGGGCATGGATGGATACCTCAGCAAACCGATCAGCAGTCGAGGTATCGAAGAAATGCTCGCAAGATTCTTTGGGTCAGAAGACCAGGATGCTTTGCCCGAGCAAGAGCGAAGGGCAGAACCTTCAACCTTGGTTTGGAACTATGAGCGGGCATTGGAACGAGTAGACGGAGACGAAGTGCTGCTCTCCGAACTGATCTCCATCTTCTTGGAGGAGTGTCCCAAGCATCTGCCCAACCTCCAAAACGCTATCGAGACTCATAAGCCAGCCGCCATCGAGAGGATCGCTCATACGCTCAAGGGAGAACTGGGCTACCTCGGACTGGCCGGCATTTCTGAGCATGCCAAGGTTCTTGAGAGGCTCGGTCGTGAAAACAAATTGGATCAGGCTGCCGATGTATTTCGCGCTCTCGAGCGCGAGCTATTGTGCGTTGCAGTCTGAAATGCGGCGAACGTTGGGTCTGAACAAGTCAGTCACAGGATCAGGAAGCGATGCATTCGCCCCAAACCCAGACGAGATTCCAACCCACGGACAACCCGCTCTTGCGCTTTCTCAAATGGAAGAGGGTCGAAACGTAAATGATTGAAGCCGAACCAGTTAACGGAGGTTGATCGGACGGGTGACAGGTGGAAGGGCCTTTTAGAGTGTCTTGACCATATCGGATCCTGCCACCGCTTTTATTGGAGAGGCAGCAACGCGGATTCCCTATCCGCGCATACATGTCGGATGAGAGGGCTTGCTATGAAAACGCTCGGCTTGAGTGATGTGCCTGCAGCTAAGGTGGACGGCGCCACAACCCTCCGTGATCGAGTTCGCATCGTTGAACGCCGCGAGCTTTGGTTATGGGGTTGCGCGGTATTAATCACGCTGCTGCTGACAGGCGGTATCGTTTCGTTCGGCTTTCCCACACTTCACGTCTACCACGCTGAAACAGAGTCCGCTCCCCTGAACGACACCATCCTTGGACTCGTTGGCATGGTACTGCTCTTCGATATGTACACGGTCTACCAACATCTTCAAATAAAGGCTGTCCGACAGCAACTGCTCGAACGAGAGGAGCTGTTCCGTCTGATTACTGAAAATGCTGCCGACATGATTGCTGTCGTCGATACAGGCGGTGAGCGTGTTTACACCAGTCCATCGTACGAGAAAATACTGGGCTACAAATCCGAAGAATTGAAAGACAGCACAGCGTGGGAGCAAATCCATCCAGAGGACCGGACCAAAGTTCAAAAAGCGGCGGAAGATGCCCGGCGTACAGGCATCGGCATGAGCGTGGAATATCGCATGCGCCACAAAGATGGAAGCTGGCGCACACTGGAATCGCGGGCAAGCACCATCATGAAGGGCGGAAAGACTGAAAAACTCGTCATTGTTAATCGCGATGTCACGCAGCGCAAGACTCTCGAAGAACAATTCCGGCAAGCTCAGAAAATGGAGGCGGTGGGCAGACTCTCGGGAGGCGTAGCCCACGATTTCAATAACCTGTTAGGCGTGATTATCGGATACGGAGAAATTGTCCAGCAGGGCACGCCCGCAGACAGCCGCTTGCGCACTTGCGTGGACGAAATGCTGAAGGCGGGACATCGAGCGGCGGCCCTGACGCGCCAGCTCCTCGCCTTTAGCCGTCAGCAGGTGATGGACCCGCGCGTGCTCGACCTGAACGCCGTCGTCAAAGATATGGAGAAGATGTTGAAGCGGCTGATCGGCGAGGACATTCGCCTGAAGACCAATCTCGACTCCGGTTTGCGCATCAAGGCTGATCAAGGACAGATTGAGCAGGCGATCATGAATCTTGCCGTCAACGCTCGAGACGCCATGCCAAACGGCGGTGAACTCAAACTCGAAACGTCGAATTTCTATGTGGACGAAGAATTTGCCAGCCGCTACCCGTTTCCGGTGGTTATCGGCGACTACGTGCTGCTGAACGTCGTTGATAACGGAATCGGAATGGATGCATCCACGCGCGCGCGCGTCTTTGAGCCGTTCTTCACAACTAAGGAAAAAGGCAAAGGGACTGGTCTTGGATTGTCGACGGTCTATGGCGTCGTAAAGCAAAGCGGAGGATACATTGATGTCGTGAGCGAGCCTGGCTCGGGTGCAGCCTTCAAGATATATCTGCCCAAGGTCGAGGAAGCTGTTGCGCCCCTCAAGCCATCCTCCGAACTGCCACTCGCTTTGCAAGGAACCGAGACCGTCCTGCTCGTGGAAGATGAGGCTTCTCTCCGCAAGCTCAGCCGTCAGCAGTTAGAGCTTTGCGGTTACCACGTTCTCGAGGCCGAGAATGGCGCCGAGGCTACGGCGATCAGCAACGCTTACGAACACACGATCGATCTCCTGTTGACTGATGTAGTGATGCCTGGCATCAGCGGCAGGGTGCTGGCTGACCGTTTGTCCCAGCAGCGGCCCGGTATCCACATCGTCTACATGTCGGGATATACCGGTCAAATGGTCGGACAACACGGGGTTTTGGAGGAAGGTAGCTTCTTTCTTGCAAAACCTTTTACCCGCGAAGCGCTGGCCGCCAAAGTCAGAGAAGCTCTGGACGGAAGTGTCGCTTTAACCGGTGTTTGCTGAATATTTGCAATCCGACATTCGCGTTCTTAGGGAGGATCACATGGAAAAAATATTAATCGTAGACGACGATGACGCATTGCGCGGGATGATCAAAATACGTTTATCGGATACCTACGAGACGATCGATACGGGAAACCCCGTGCAGGCCCTCGAACTGGCGTTGGGTCACAGACCCCGAGCTATCTTGCTCGATCTAATGATGCCAGATTGTTCAGGCTTCGAACTGTGTCAGAGTTTCCACAACTTGAGCTACACGGCCCGAATACCGATCTTTGTTGTGTCAGGCGAGTCGGCCGCGAAGTACAAGGAGTACATGACGACCCTCGGAGCCGTCGGATATTTCGAAAAACCGATTGATTTTGCCGAGCTAAAAACTCGCCTCGCTACCGAATTGCAGAAGAGACCATCCGAACGGCGTGCGCATGTACGAGTTCGCATGAATCTGACGCTGAAACTGAAAGGCACGGATTCTTCGCAACGATCTTTTGAACAACTTACGATCACGGAAAACATAAGTGCGGGTGGCTTTCTGTGCCCTCTACCCCTATCTTTGTCAAAGGAAGACTCTGTGAACGTCTTCATTTGCGGAGCGGGTCGGGACCAGTTTGTCGGCCGGGCTCAGGTCGTAAGGACGGAAGCTCCGGATACTCCGCGCCAAAAATGCGCGTTCCAGTTTACCGAACGGACGGCAGGCTGGATTTTGCAGGATTAGCGCCGAAACCCTTTCTCCGGACAGATCGACGGTGTGCAACCATGTTCTCCCCTTTCGAATCGGATATTTGGCCTTGACTCGCTTCGCTTGGTTTGCGATAAGACCTATCAGGCGAGTACGGTGTGTTTTGGCTCAGTTGTTTGCTGTTGTGTTACACGCTGCGGAACGTGTGGCACTCTTTTGTAAAGAAGGATAGACACGATGCAGTTGTCCGCTTGCTTTCCTCCTAGGCTGACACCTCCGCGGGTGGTCAGCGTCTTCCATCCGCTCCGACCTGTCTGCGACCGGCGAATGCTTCTCGGATACGGTACGCCATGAACACGTCCAGCACGTTCAGGTTGTTGGCTATCGATGATGATCCGCATAACCTGGAGTTGATCAAGGCTGCACTGGATCGCCAGGGGCTGGAGATCTTTACATCACAGGACCCCCAAGAGGGATTCGAACTCTTCCTGCGCTTGCGGCCCCGCGTGGTCCTTCTTGACTTGGTAATGCCGGGCGCCACTGGCATCGAAATACTAGAACGCATCGTAAGTGTCGATCCGGGAGTTGAGGTCATCCTGATCACCGCCCACTATGCCCCTGAATCGGCGGTAGAGGCCATTCAAAAGGGCGCTACCGACTACATGACTAAGCCTGTCGAGATCAATAAGCTTCGGACTCGAATCGCCTCTCTGATGGCAGATGCCGAAGCACGAAGCAAAACATTGCGCCTCGATCAGGAACTCGTAGACGCATATAAATTTGAAGGCATGATCGGTCGAAGCCCGCTGATGCTGGAGGTCTACGCGAAGATCCGCCGGATAGCCCCGCATTTCACAACCGTCCTGATCACAGGCGCGACCGGCACAGGAAAGGAACTTGTTGCCCTCGCTCTGCATCGGCTGAGCCCGGCCGCCTCCGGCTCTTTTGTGGTGTGCAACTGTTCGGCACTGGTTGACAGCCTGGTCGAAAGCGAGCTCTTCGGATATGTGCGCGGGGCGTTCACCGGGGCCACGCAGGACAAAGTCGGATTATTCGAGCACGCCGACGGCGGTACAATCTTCCTCGATGAGATTGGGGAACTTTCCCCTACTGCACAGGCCAAACTGTTGCGGGTCCTGCAGAACCGCCAAGTTCAACGCGTGGGAGGCCTGACCCCCAAGGACATTGATGTCCGAGTTGTCGCCGCCACCCACCGGAATCTCAAAGCCATGGTCCGAGACGGTCAATTTCGCGAGGATTTGTACTACCGTCTGGCTGTAGTGGAAATTCCTTTGCCAACCCTGGCAAATCGCCGCGAAGATCTTCCTCTCCTTGAGCGATATTTCATCGAGAAGTTCTCCCAGGAATACCGAAAGCCCATCGCCGGACTCGTTCGAAGGGCCCAGGCTAGACTCGCCACCTACCCTTGGCCGGGAAACGTACGCGAACTAGAGAGCGTGATTGGCAACGCCTGCATGATGGTCGACGGTAACCTTATCGACATTGATGACCTACCCGAAAAGCTCCGCAGTCCTGTAGGCGAAGAGGGGAGCGCAGACGAAACCTTTCTCTCGCTGGAAGAAGTGCAAAAACGTCACATCGTTCGTGTTCTGGAAGGTGTTGGTGGCAACAAGGCCCGCGCCGCCGAGGTCTTGGGAATTGGCCGCGCAACCATCTATCAATTGTTGGCGAAGATGAAGATCGAAGATACCAAGAAAGCGTCCGGAAGTTAATCTCGCCTGACGGTTCGTCTCGCGGTTACCATCAGTTACCAGCGCCTCGAACAACATTTCTGCAATGCGGACACAAGTCTGGATCGCAGACGCCTCTCCAGTCTGTCACTCGGCGCAACCGCATTTAGTTGCTTGCAACTCAGTAATTACAGGGCGGTTACAAGAGCCCGCCTCCACCCCTCGTTCGGCACGTCCCATGCTTATACATATGCCGTGAAGCACTTGGTCGGTCCCTCCCCCCATTTCCCCTAACCTTTGTAATTAGGAGAGACACTCAGATGCGATTCAAACATTTTGCATGGATGGTCGTTGCGCTGATGATCGCCGCCGCACCTTCAAAGGGACAGTCCGTCGCAGACGCTCGCGCGGCGAACAAACTCAGCTATGCCAAGTTACCGCTGACGTTCGAACTGAATCGGGGCCAATCCAGCCCCCAGGTAAAGTTCATTTCTCGTGGTCCCGGATATCGAGCCTACTTGACGGCCAACGGAATGACGCTTGCGCTTCGCGCTTCCCGCTCTGCAAAGTTGGCCGATGGGTCCAAAGTTGTCCCGGGTAGTTCGGTCAAACGCACGGCAATCCAGTTTCGACTCCTCGGCGCGACTCCCAATCCTACGACAGTTGCCGAACAACCTCAGGCCACGAGGGTGAACTATTTTATGGGCAATGATCCCGCAAAGTGGCAGCGAAATATCCCTACCTTTGCTCAGATTCGTTACAAGAACGTCTATCCGGGGATCGATTTGCTCTACTACGGGAACCAGCGTCAGCTGGAATACGATTTCGCGGTTGCGCCCAAAGCCGACGCGCAGCAAATTCAATTTGAAATCAAAGGCACGAGCAAACTCCACATTGGCAATGACGGCAGTCTGGTTCTCCAGACCTCTGGTGGCGAGCTCAGTTTCCAGGCCCCCATCGTTTATCAGGAAGTTCGCGGGCTTCGAGTACCTCTGAAAGGTGTTTACGTCCTGAACGGTGCGAATCGTGTCAGTTTCCGACTGGCGGCCTACGACCGCAACAAAGCTCTGGTCATCGATCCCGTTCTGGGGTACTCGACCTACCTAGGCGGCAGCGGGGATGATCAGATCGAGGGTGTCGCGGTGGATTCCACCGGCAACGCCTATGTGGCTGGACGCACCGATTCCACCGACCTCGCCCTTACAACTATCGGATCGCCGGCGTCAGGAAATGATCACGCGTTCGTGGCGAAGATCGATGCCACCGGATCGCAACTGATTTACGCCGACTACATCGGCGGCAGCAGTGAAGACGACGGGTACGCAATCGCTCTGGATTCTTCGAACAACGTCTATATCACGGGCAGCACCGCGTCCCCCGACTTCCCCATGGTCCACCCATTTCAGCAAACCTATCCCGGCGGTTTCAATGCTTTTCTCGCCAAGCTTTCTTCCGACGGTTCGTCGCTGTTGTATTCGACCTACTTCGGCGGAAATGGTTCCGACATGCCGTCGAGTGTTGCGGTCGACAAATCTGGAGAAATGATCCTGGCCGGATATACATCTTCGACGAATCTCGTAACGGCAAACGCTTATCAGCCAAGCGCTCTAGCCAATGACGGAGGCTTGTATGGAAACTACGGATTTTTGACGAAGTTCAGCGCCGACGGAGCATCACTCGTGTACTCCACTTATTTTGGCGGACACTCGAATGTGGCGCTAAATTGTGGCGGTACTCCCTGCTGGCCACAGCCCGATAGCTTCATCTCCGCGATGGCCAGCGATAACGATGGCAACGTCTTTGTCACGGGGTCGACCAATACGTACGACTTCCCTGCAACCCCCGGCGCCTATATCACCGCGAATTCGACGAGTGGGAATACCTCGATCGGCTTTGTCGGCAAGTTCAATCAGGCTGGGGGCTTGCAATATTCGACCTATCTATACGGCAGCGGCGGCATGGAGGTAACACTCAACGGTATTGCCGTGGATGCCAGCGACTCGCCTTACGTCACGGGCTTGACTTTCAGCGACGGTACGTTCCCAGTTACGTCGACCAGCATCTGCGATCCGGGGTCTCTCGGGTCGGGTTGCAGTTACGCTTTTGTTTCGAAATTCGATCCGACCGGCTCAACCCTCTCGTATTCAACATTCCTCGGGCCCAATAACTTTGCAATACCGCAGGCAATTGCATTGGATCGCGACAACAATGCGTACATCGTGGGGTTCACCTCGAGCTCCTCGTTCGACACGGTCGACGCGATCGAACCGTATAGCGGCGGCACCGATGTCCTTCTCGTGGAAATCAACGCGACCGCGACCAGTCAGCTCCTCGCCACCTATCTCGGAGGTTCGGGCGATGACACCGGGGCGCCAGCTGGGTTGGCATTCGATCAAGCGGGCAATCTGTACGTAGCCGGAGTCACCACTTCCTCCGACTTCCCGACGACTCCTAACGCTATGCAGTCTGGGTTCGCAGGCGGCGACACCGACAGCTTCATTATGAAACTGCAAACCGCAACGCAGGCAGTCATCTCTCTCACGCCACCCTCGCTGCAGTTTGCTACTCAGACAAGTGGAACAGCGAGTCAGCCTCGAAATGTGGTTTTGAGGAATCTGGGCAGCGTGCCGCTTTCGATCTCCGGCGTTACCGCAAGTGGAGATTTTTCCGAGACCAACAATTGCGGAAACAGCGTGCCGGCCTCTGCCAACTGCACCTTCGCAATCGTCTTCGCTCCCACCGCTGGTGGCACCAGAATTGGCTCTATCGTTCTCTCCGACGACGGCGTGGGTTCGCCCCATACGATCCAGTTGAGCGGCGTCGGATTTGGCCCTGGGATCACGCTTTCACCGCAAAGCCTCACCTTCAATGGTGTATCGGTCGGTTCATCTAGCACGCTTCAAACCGTGGCCGTAACGAACAGCGGAACGGATCCTCTGAGCATCTCCGGCATCGAGATCGCTGGAAGTTTTGTTCAAACCAACAATTGTCCCGCAACTCTGTCTCCCGCCCAAACCTGCGCGATCAACGTAATCTCCAAACCTACGTCGTTTGGATCAAGCACTGGCACGATCACGATCTTTGACGACGCCGATGGAGGATCCCAGACTATCGTCTTGAATGGCAATGGATCTGATTTCGCTCTTACCAGCGCGGTCCCTACCGCCACAGTGACCGCTGGAGCTAACGCCACCTACTCGTTTACCGTTGTGCCGGAAGGCGGAACGTTTGCAAGTCCCGTGCAATTGAGTTGTTCGGGACTTCCCGCCGGCGCCAGCTGTTCTTTTTCCAAAACGGCAGTGACGCCAGGCTCGACCTCATCGGTGGTTACACTGACGATCAAGACCGCAGTGTCGTCTGCGCAAATGATGAACTCGACTCTGGCTGGCCGCCCGTTTTATGCAATGTTCGTGCAACTGCAAGGATTCGGCCTTTTCGGAATGATGTTCGCGGCTTCGAAACGCCGCAACCGGAAATTGATGAAGCTGCTGATCCTGGCAGTAATCGTTGGCGGACTGTTACTCATGGTTGGATGCGCAGGCGGCACTGGTATCGCGCCGCCATCTCACGCAACATCACCAATAACCTACAACGTCATGGTCTCCGGAGTCTCTGGTTCTCTGCAGCACTCGCTCCCTCTGACCTTGACGGTTCAATAACACCGGAGTGACCCGGAATATCTAGTTGCATGCTCGAATGTTCTGGGTCACACCTTCAAGACTGATGGCAGTGTTGGCGGTCAACGGGATGCCCCATAACTTGCTGTGATGTTTGCGAAGGTAGTAAGCAGCGAGAAGAGATGTCGCACTCTTGACCGAAGCAACTGCGTAGACCCGGCCAGCTGTTGGATGGGTTCCGTACAGATATGCGGACTGAACTTCCATGTTGCAGACGCCTTTCTTGCCGGCCAGCCAGTTCTGAGTGGCAAACATGGTGGTGTAGGAATCGGCGAATGTGCTGCCGGTAGACATGATGGCAAGGGCAACAAACGTGGTATCTATGACCGGTTTCTCAACCAAACGCGGAGCGAAGGTCGTAACTGGCGCCTCAATGAAGGCGGCTTCAGCGGACATGTCAGCGCTTGGAGCATCCGGCAATTCCTTGGCTGCTGAAACACCGCTCATGATGGCCACCGCTAGTAAGACCTGTAGAAAGGATTTCATCTTCGCCCCCTGTGTCAACGGCTTCGCTTCGGACTTCGTTGCCGCGAATGCTCTGCGATCCGTCATGAAGACAGATTACGTTCGGACATGTACTTAGCACAATTGGAAGTAAGTAATGGAGGTAATGGACATAGGTAACCACCCGGTTGGACGATGCGAAACGAGTATCAAATCCGCACGTCGATAAATTCGTAAAGTACTGAAATAAAGGAGGCAAGCAATGATTACGGCGAGTGCTTTTCAGGACTGTGTTCACGCCGCTGCTCTCGAACGGCGGCGTTTTCAGCGGTTGAAAAAGGCTGTCCAGGCGGAATTGCGGGTGGCGGGGAGCGAAGCGCCAATCCGCACCGAAACCGCCGATGTCAGCGCAGGCGGATGTTACATCGAGATGGCCTTAACCCTGGAGATCGGAACATTGATGACGTTGGTGCTATGGCTCGGCCACAAGAAGTTGGTGCTCGACGGCAAGGTCGTGACCCGCCACATGCACTTTGGCAATGGAATCGAATTCGGCAAGATGTCAGCGGAGTCGCGAAACCTCCTCCTCTACTTCTTGGAAAGCGAAGATGAGCAGCCCAAAGATTGTGAAGTGTCTAAATTTGGAGAAGGACTAATCGTATGACCATACTCGTGATTGAAGACAGCCGGCTCTTGCGCTCCGCCATTAGCCGAATTTTAATGAAGGCGGGATATCAAGTGATCGCCGTCGGAGACGGCCACGAGGGCCTAACCCGCGCGCAGGATGCTTGTCCTGACATCATCCTCTTGGACATGATGCTTCCGACAATGGAAGGCACTGCGGTGCTTCGGCAGCTCAAGAAGAATCTGGCTACCAAGGAAATTCCTGTAGTCGTTCTGTCCGGCCTCTCCAAGAAGAATGGCCGCAAGCTCTTGGCAGACGGAGCCGCCGGCTATCTTGAGAAATCGCTGCTCGACTTTGAGGGCGACGGCAATCCTTTGGTCGCTGCGTTGAAGCCGCTGCTCGCCCGCCGAGCAGCTGCTCTGGAAACCGTTCTGGTATCGGATCAGTGCGAAAAGCACCACTTAACTACAGAGTAATAAGGACGTTACACGTCATTCTTATTGCAGGAGCTACGGGTCCGCTGCCCTTGTGAAGTTTAGGTTTGCCATAAGTAAGGAGAAGTGGGTGTGGGCAAGAAACAATTCAGAAACGGTCGACCCATCAACATAGCCATCATCGAGACTGATCCCCTGAGACTGGCCGGTTTCCGCGCCTTGCTGGAGTCTCAGGAAGACCTTCAGCTCACCTCATTTTCGATGACCGAGATCGCCGGCGCTCTGGACAGCGATCTCGTGATCATTGGAAAGCACCACGGCGAAAGCCTTTCACTCATGATGCATCACTTAAGAACAGCTCAACCAGCTGCGCGGGTGATCGTGACGGCGCCCGAGACGACAGACGGCGCCATTCTTGAAGCTCTCGTACTTGGCGTGAAGGGATACCTTCATGAAGCTGCACCTGCGCCCGAATTCATACAGGCGATTCGCACCGTGAACCAGGGATTGGTCTGGGCTCCAAGGCGAGTTCTCGCCATGTTCGTGGATCGCTCCTGCTCAGCGAGTAAGAAAGCTTTGGGCCGTCCGCAATTCACCGCTCGCGAGAAGGAAGTGTTGGAAATGCTGGTGGAAGGGCTGTCGAACAAGGACATTTCCGAGCCCCTCGGCATCGCAGAGCGGACCGTAAAAGCGCACGTCGCGAAATTGATGCGCAAAGTTGGCGTTCACAACCGCATCACTCTTTCCGTACACGCGATAGCCCACAACCTGGTGACGTCGAGATAAGTCCAAGCGCTCAGAGCTGCCAGTCGGACGCGATTGATCCTCCACCGCTCACGTACTCGATTCCGGCTAAGGCAGAGTTTACTCGCTGACCATCTTCGCTATCTCGTATTTTCGCCTCATCGAGCGGGCCGCGGACACTTTGGATTAGAGCCGCCGGTGTGTATGCCTGTGAAGTAACATTTAAGGTTTCTCGCGTAATACAGGTGGCCAGTCCTGCGGATTGTCAGAGACGGTGCCGAAGATCGCTAGTCAGAATCGGTCCCATTCGCCGGCAATGCAGTACTTCTTTCGGCACAACCCGTCTGCATAATCAGATTCGCTCGCCAATCTTTGAGCCTGTAACGGCACGGATCCCCTCGATTTTCACACTTTCCGCAACCGCCCGGACCGCTGGGCTACCCGCCGGGATACCTCCCTTTGTGGCGGATGGCTCGTCATGCTAGTCTCTGCTAGTCGTATCTCGGCTCGGTAGTAGAACACAATGTTTCGCGCGCACCAACTGAGGGGGTGATGTAGCGCGAGCGCTGAGAGGATATTCTGTGTTTCCGGCTCGACCTCAGTATCGCTTTACTCGGCCGGGGGAGATTGGCCAGGAGTTACCAGTCGGTGGCCTAGTGGGCTCCTTCGGACTGGAGCGGTCGGAAGTGTTCCTACGGTCTGCTCCCCTTCCCTCAGAAGGACGTCACTCCCGCCAAGCGCATGGCGAGCGCGTCGTTTGGCTCCCAGCGCAACTTTCTCCGGTTCTCTGCAGCAAGGCCTCCGTGCATGCCTTGGAAAATGGTCCCATTTTCATGGCGTCGCTGTGACTCGCGCAGCGGAGTCCCGCGACCTTCGGAACTGCCGGCTGTTCTCGCAAGCAGTCAGTATGGTAGCCGCATTAGCCGGCACTCTGGCGCTTTGGGGATGGATGCTCGGCATCAAGGCGCTTACCAGTGTCTTGCCTGGGTTAGCCACCATGAAGCCCAACACAGCGTTGTGCTTCGTGATGGCGGGACTGTCCCTCTGGCTGATTCAGTTGCCCCGCGGCGAGTTGAGTAGCGGGAGCGATCGACGGATCTATATTGCGCGGGTCTTCAGCGGATTGATCGCAGCGGTAGGTTTACTGACCGTAACGGAATATCTCTTCCGCTTGAATTTTGGAATCGATAATATTTTGTTTCACCGGGCCCTGCAGGCCACTGAAGTTCTGCATCCTGGTCGTATGTCAGGCGCCACCGCCCTGGGCTTTCTCTTTCTCGGCGGCAGCATGCTGCTCCTGAGCGACAGGAGACCATACGCAGCCCAAAGCCTTGCAGTGCTCGCAGCTCTGAATGGATTTGTCGCATGCATGGGCTATCTACTTGGTGCGCACACGCTCTATGACATTCCGGCTTACTCTTCTATGGCGGTGCATACGGCCTTTCTATTCATCGCCTTGGGAATCGCCATTCTGACGGCGAGGCCCAGGTTTGGGATGATGGCTGCTCTTATCAGTGAGTGCATGGGTGGAGTGATGGCGCGGCGAGTCTTGCCGCTGGCAGTGGTCGTCCCCATACTGTTTGGCTGGCTGCGATGGCGTGGTCAGACAGCCGGCTTGTATGGCACGGAATTCGGAATCGCCCTGCGCACGCTCGCCGAGGTAGTAACTTTTGCCACGCTGGTGTACGTCATCGCAGTGTGGATGAATCAAATAGACCAGGACCGCCGTGAGGACCGACGGCGCAACTACGATCTGGCAGCCATCGTCGCGTCTTCCAATGACGCGATGATCAGCCTGGATCTGGCGGGCGCGATCGTCCGTTGGAATCGAGGAGCCGAAGAACTGTTCGGCTATCGTGCGGAAGAAATCCTTGGCCGTCCGATCGCGACCATCATTCCGCCGGAAGTGCAGGAGGAAGCCGGGCAATTCCTGGGCCAGGTTCGCCATGGGCTGGTGGTGGCTCACGACCAGACCGTGCGACGGCGCAAAGATGGGAGGCTGGTCCATGTTTCCCTGATTATCTCGCCTGTACGAGATTTCGAAGCTCGCATCGTGGGGTCCTCTGCCATAGTGCAGGACATCAGCGAACGCAAACGGTCGGAAGAAGTTCGCGAACGCCTGGCTGCGGTGGTCGAGTCTTCCGATGACGCCATTGTCGGCAAGAATCTTGACGGAATCATCACAGCATGGAACTCCGGCGCCGAGAGGTTGTTCGGATACTCGTCATCGGAAGCCATGGGCCAGCCGATTTCGATGCTTCTGCCGCCCGATCGGGCAAACGAGGAGGCCGACATCCTGGCGCGCGTTCGGCGCGGCGAGAGTCTCAAGCACTTCGAAACCGTACGCGTGCGGAAGGACGGCACACACATTGAAGTTTCTGCGACGATCTCGCCGATCAAAGACCGGAGCGGCGCGATCATTGGTGCATCCAAAATTGCGCGCGACATCACGGAACACAAGCGGGCTGCACGACGGTTACAGGAGTCGGAACAAAACTACCGAATGCTCTTCGATTCCATGAGCGAAGGCTTTTGCGTAATCGAAGTACTGTTCAACGAAAACGATGAGCCCGTGGATTACCGCTTCCTGGAAGTCAATCCGGCATTCGAAAAGCAAACGGGGATCCAAAATGCGCCGGGAAAAAGAATGCGTGAGATTGCTCCCCGACACGAACAGCACTGGTTTGAGATCTACGGCAAGATAGCCCTGACTGGCGAGCCCGCTCGCTTTGAAAACGTAGCAGCACAACTGCACAGTTGTTATGAAGTGCATGCGTTCCGCGTCGGGGAACCGCAGGAAAGGAAAGTGGCCATCTTTTTCACTGACATCACGGACCGCAAGCGGGCGGAAGTAGAACTTGTCAGTTCCCGGCAAGCGCTGGAGGACAAGACGCTCTTACTCCAATCCGTGCTGGACAGTATGTCCGAGGGCTTGGTCGTGGCCGATGAGAAGGGAAAGTTCATCATCTGGAATCCGGCGGCGGAGAAAATCGTTGGCCTGGGTCCGGCTGACATATCGAGTCGGGACTGGACGGAGCACTATGGCCTCTTCCTGACTGACAAGGTGACGCCTTTCCCCCCAGAGTTGAATCCGTTGGCTCGCGCCATTCAAGGCGATGCGGGCACGGCTGTAATGTTTCTGCGCCGTCCCGAATTCAACGAGGGTATATTCGTCGAGGCTCTCGGCAGTCCTCTCAAAGACAAGCACGGCATCGTGCGGGGCGGCATATCGGCATTCCGCGACGTTACCGAACGCGTGAAGGCTGAGGAACGGCTTCGAGAGTACGCGAGAGTTGTCGAAGGCCTCGAAGAAATGATCCTGGTGGTGGACCGGCAATACCGCTATTTGATCGCCAACAAGGCATTCCTGAACTTTCGCGGCATGTCGGCCGAACAAGTTATCGGGCGTCGCGCGGACGAGGTGGTGAGCAAAGACATTTTTGCAGAGCTTGTCAAAGACAAGATGGATGAATGTTTCCTTGGCAAAGTGGTGCAGTACGAAATGACATATGCCTTTCCGAACCTGGGTAATAGGGACTTGGCGGTATCGTATTTTCCCATCGAAGGTCCGACCGGTATCGATCGGATCGCGTGCGTCTTGCAGGACATTACTAACCGTAAGTTGGCCGAGGAATCTCTACGTAAATCCGAGGAGCGGTTCAGCAAAGCCTTCCGCAACAGCCCGCTGGCGATCACGATCTCGACGGAGGCCGATGGGCGGTATCTGGATGTCAACGAAGCTTTCCTCGGGATGGTTGGTCACCAGCGGCGGGATGTTATTGGTCACACTTCCGCCGACCTTAAGTTCTGGGCTGACCCACTGGCGCGCGTAGAAATGTTGCGGCTGTTGAAAGAGGAAGATCGGGTCGCGAAGCTGCAGGTGCAATACAAGACCAAGAACGGAAAAATTCGAGAAGCAGAATTGTGGGTGGAATCTATCGAGCTAGACGGACAACGCTGTGTGCTCGGAATTCTACGTGACGTCACCGAGGTGAGGGCGCTAGAAGCACAGTTCCGCCAAGCCCAGAAGATGGAGGCGGTGGGCCGCTTGGCTGGCGGCGTCGCCCATGATTTTAACAACATACTTGGCATCATTATGGGTTACAGCGACATTTCGCTCGGTCTTGCGCCTCAAGGCCCTATCGAAACGTATCTTTCGGAGATCAAGAAAGCCTCGCAGCGGGCCGCATTACTCACGCGGCAGCTTCTGGAATTCAGCCGCCAGCAGGTTGTCTTTCCCAAAGTTCTGGATCTGAACAGCGTGGTGCATAACGTAACCAGCATGCTTCTGCGGCTGGTCGGCGAAGATGTTGAGGTTGAGTTCCTCCCCGCGGCCTCGATCGGCAGCATTAAGGCCGACCCCGGCCAGCTTGAGCAAGTCTTGATGAATCTGGTTGTGAATGCGCGAGATGCGATGACGAACGGAGGCAAGATCATCATCGGGACAGCCCCAGCTGAACTGGACGAGCACTACGCCTCTCGGCACGCGGACGTTCGCGCAGGACAATACGTTGTCTTGGCTGTAAGCGACACGGGGTGTGGAATGGATGAAAAAACCAAGTCACAAATCTTCGAACCTTTCTTCACCACCAAGGCGGTGGGAAAGGGAACGGGTCTCGGACTCTCGACCGTGTACGGAATTGTGAAGCAGGCAGAGGGCCACGTCCTTGTGTACAGTGAGCCCGGCAAGGGCACAACGTTCAAACTTTATTTTCCGAGGGTGCGCGAGAAAGCTGAAGAACTTGTGTCGCGCAAAGACCAAGAACCCCCGCGGGGAACAGAAACGATATTGGTGGTTGAGGATGACAAAGATCTGCGACACCTTACGGTCAAGCTCCTACAAGATGGCGGTTACAGGGTCGTAGAAGCGAAAGATGCGGAAGAGGCACTACGCCTCCTGGAGGTTACGACGCCACCAATCGATTTGCTGTTGAGCGATGTCGTCATGCCAGGAAAAAGCGGCGTTGAACTTCTCGAACAGGCCCGCATAAGCCATCCTAGTGTTCGCTCTTTGTTCATGTCGGGATACGCCGGCGATTTGGTTGCGTTGCGCGGCGCAATGAAGGCGGCCTCGTTCCTTGAGAAACCCTTCACAAGAAACTCTTTGCTCATGAAGGTTTACTCGGCCATGCATCCCGGTTCCACATAAACCGTAACCCTTCAATCCCTCATCTCGTTGCCACGCACAAGCCAAAGAACGTCCGTCGTTGTTCAAGGATTGCTTCGGAGCTGTTCTGCGAGAGTAGCTGAACCGGGAGGTAGATGCGGGAATTTTGCGATCGTCGAGGTTCAAAACGTCCTCACGACCACCATGCAGTCCGTTGGTGCAGGAGACTGGGCCATCGCAACTGACTCCGAATGCCAATGGCGGCCCTCGTAGTTTACTTCAGGGGCTCTTCACGGCCGCCGGCTCATACCCGTCGCTTGCGAGCGAGTGAACTCATACAGCGTGCTGTGGATCCACTTGCCGCCTTTTGCGGATGTCAGTTTGTAGATCTCTCCGTGCCCTGCCGTTGTCTTCGTGCTTGGTCCGAACTGCGTCGCTCCATAAAAATTTCCTTTGTACAAGGTCAATCCGGTGTATGGCACAAGACCGGTCGTCTTTGCGAAACTGAGGCGCTCGATTTCGTCAGCTTGAAAACTTCTCCGCGGGTTCCCGTATAGCAGCTGCTATTGGCGCCGCCATTACTTCCCGTGCCGCAGAGAAGGCCGAAACAACTCCGCAACGATCCGCAAGTCCCGCGCAACCGGGCGAAATGGAGGTCCCGCCGGACCTCCTGCAAGTTGTTGACGAAATTGGTGGCGGCGGTAGGACTCGAACCTACGACCTACGGATTATGAGACCGTCGCTCTAACCACCTGAGCTACACCGCCACGGTGTGGAATCGAAAGGAGGCGCGAATGAGATCTGCGCTGGCTGGGAATCAGCGCATTCGCTGCCTGGATGCAACGGGCCCGTCAAGGCGTTACGTCCAATCATTGATTTTAAGAGCGCTCGCGAAATAGGTCAAACCACAGAACTTCCGCCCGGATATACTCTGCCAGATGATCATCGGTTCTCACTTTCTGCTCCACAGCAGAGATCCGGAAGCAGACCGATCGTTTTTTCGGGACGTTCTTGATTTTCGCGCGGTGGACACTGGCGGGGGATGGCTGATCTTCGCGTTGCCGGCCGCAGAGGCCGCAATTCATCCGCTCGACAATGAGTTGTCAGAGCGCAATGATGCTCAGGGTATGCTGCGAACGGACCTCTACCTGATGTGCGACGATCTGGACGCGATGATCGAATCTCTAAGGAAGAGAAATATCGAATGCACGCCCGTCCAGAGGGCGCGTTGGGGAACTGTGACTCACATTCCCCTCCCGAGCGGCGGCAAAATCGGGCTGTACCAGCCGACGCATCCCACCGCGATTGATCTCATGCAAAAATAATTGATCCTCCATGAAAGCGCTCGCCGTCATTCCTGCCCGTTTGGCCTCCACACGATTGCCTCGCAAAATGCTGCGCGAGATCGGCAGCAAGCCGCTCATCGGGCTGGTGTACGAATCCGTGCGTTCTTCGGCTGCACTCGCTGACGTCATCATCGCTACGGATTCTGAAGAGATCATGGCAGTGTGTAGTAAGCATGGATGGAAAGCACAGATGACTTCTTCCTCGCATCGCAGCGGTACGGAGCGAGTCCATGAAATCTCGTGCCGCGAAGAAGCGGACGTTTTTATCAATGTGCAGGGGGACGAGCCGCTGGTTCGAGCGGAGCAGATTGCTTCGCTGCTGCAGGTGATGGAAAATTCGGCGGTTCAGGTAGGTACGTTGATGACGCCCGCGTCCGAAGTCGATATCGCGAATCCCAACGCGGTGAAGGTAGTTGTCGATGTCAACGGGCGCGCTCTGTATTTCTCTCGCGCGACGATTCCGTTTGACCGCGATAACACCGGACCACGGTACTTCAAACATCTCGGCTTGTACGCGTATCGTAAACCCGCGCTCGACCGATTCGTGGCGTTGCCGGAGTCGCCACTGGAAAGAAGTGAACGTCTTGAGCAACTGCGGTTTTTGGAGGATGGCGTCGCGATCTATGTGGGAGAAACTCCGCATGACAGCATCGGCGTCGACACGGAAGAGGATTTACAGCGCGTCGTCAAAATTTTGAAAGAGAATGGGTAGAAGGGAGGCTCACCCTCCCGCGAGCTGTCTCTCAGTTCGACTTCTTGCTGTCCTTCGTGTTTTCTTCTGCGAGCCGCTGCGTCAAGCTATCTCGTCCCCGTTGCGCTAATTCCTGGCAAGCGCCAGAATTCACCATCGGATCCGGGGTGACGCCGCGTCCGCGAGCGTCGACGCGACCCCAAAGCGCGGAAGCATCCGGATGCGCGGTCAGTAGAATGTCGCACGGAGCGTTTTCCAGGAAACGAAAGCTCGTCTCGAAATTCTCGAGGGCGTGCGGAGTTTTCGCGAAGCGAAAGCCTTCCGCAGACACAGGCGTCAGGCTGTCCGCATAGACCATGTCGCGGCATACTTTGTTTTCGCACGACTTCCATGTCCAGCTTGTGCCGCCCGGCGTATGGCCGGGGGTTAAATGTGCCGTCACAACGATGTCACCCACTGTGACGTCCTCCCCGTCGCGTACGATGTGGACGTTCCTCACAGATGCGATCGGACGCAATGCGCCAAACTGCGGATCCCCTCGCCCGACGCCACCTTTTTTCATCACATCGGCGCTCCACTCGCTGGCCATCACGCGCGCTCCACTCCGCTTTTGTAGCTCAGCAATTCCGCCAGCGTGATCGTAATGGACATGAGAATTCAAGATGATTTTCACGTCCTGAATTCGAAAACCGAGAGATTCAATATTGGCGACAATGTGGTCGACCGACTCTGGCAAAGCGCCATCGATGAGGATGTGTCCAGCTGGGGACGAAATCAGAATCGAACTCAGCCCGTGAGGCCCAACATAATAGGTGTTGCCAAAGATGCGAAACGGAGCCTGCGGGCGGTTCCATTCGGCGCATTGTTTACAAGGAGGAATTGCTTGTTGTGCGCCCGTCGTTGATGCGACCAGTGCTGCGAGGAGCCCGAGAACGCCCCAGAGTTTGAGCTTGCGGAGCTTCACAGTTGCGGCTGCGCGTCCTGCGTGCGACCCCACTCCTCGGCAGCAGCCAGCCGCCGCGAGATGGAAGGATGCGAGTGAAAAAGCATCTCGACCCATTTGGAGGGAGTGCGCTCTGCCAAATTTTGGTCGGCCAGCTTGTTCATGGATGAGATGAAGGGCTCGACGCTGGCGGTCGATTCGAACGCATAGCGGTCCGCTTGCCGTTCGTTGAAGCGCGAAAACGCGTTCATCGCGGGCATCAGCACGAATGAAAGTACGACGGAGACGAGCGCCAGCAGTGGCAGATTGGCGAAGTCCGACAACTCCTCAAACATGTGTTGATCGACCGCATAGTGGAGCGTCCAGTTCGCAGCCCAGAATCCGAACAAGGTGATCGCCGCTTGCACAAAAATACTTTTAAGAATGTGCTTGTGGACGTGATGTCCCAGCTCGTGGGCCAGGACCGCTTCAATCTCGTCTGCTGTGTAATTGTCGAGAAGAGTGTCAGCGAGAATGATGCGGCGTGTTGCTGCCAAGCCCGGTCAGGGCCGCATTCGCCTTCTTGCTTTTCTCTGAAAGTTTCCAGCGATAGATGCCTCGGACCCGCGTTCCAGCCCGCTCGCTCAGCACGACCAGCCGCCGCCGCAAGTCTTCATTCTCGAGCGGTTCGAACTTGTAGAAGATTGGAAACAAAACAACCGGCGCGAGCTGTGCCAGAAGGATGAAGAGTGCCATGAACAAGGACCACGCGAGTAGCCACCAATGCTGCGGCCATTGCCGGATCGTGAAGTAAAGCAACTCAACGACAATGCCTCCGATGACAAGTCCAACCAGAAACTCTTTGACCTGATCCCACGCCCACGAGGACAGCTTCTGGTTCGTGAGCTTGAACCCTCGTTCGAGGCGGAATCCGTAATAGTCGAGGGCAACGCCGAGTACCTTGCTGATGACCAGCAGAAAGAACAAATAAATGAAAAGGGCAACGGTGTAGCTCTGAAATCCCCACCGGTACGCGAGATCGCGGAGCCAGTCGGACCAGTGTGTGACCAAGAGAAGGATCAGAAAACGAAAGCCGAGTGGCGAAATCGGCAATGCCCAGCCAGCGCCGGATCAGATTGTAACGATGAGCCTCCGGCGAATCGACCTGCTCCGCAATTGGATCATTTGCCATGTTTCGAAGACAACTCGGCTATGAGTATCGCATCACCCGCGACGCAGCAAGCGGTTGCTCAGCCGTTCGTCACGAACTGCTCGCCCGTCACCAGAAATTCACTGACCAATTCCGGTGATGCTGCTTCGGTGTAAAGGCGCAGGAGAGGTTCGGTTCCTGACGCACGGAACAGCACCCAGGCCTCGGCTCCATTCCCGTTCGTCGGGGCATCGAGAAAAAACTTGACCCCGTCCATGTACTCTTTTTTCAGCACTCGATAACGGCCGAGGGCTTGCGTACTCTCGGCGCGGGCGCGTTGGATGGCATTTTGTTTCATGTCTTCCGGAATATGCAGATCGCGCCGGCCGTAGTAGTGCGGTCCAAAGTCGCGCTGTACGTCCGCCACTAACTGCCCGAGAGTTTTGCCTTCTTCGGCCATCGCATTCGCGAGCAGCAAGCAATTCAATACACCGTCGCGCTCCGGGAGAAACCGAGAGTAGCCAATGCCGCCGGATTCTTCTCCGCCCATCAGGATGTCGCGCTCCATCATCAGGTCGGCGACGTATTTGAATCCGATCGAGGTTTCATGGAGCTTGCGCCCATATTTCGCGCAGATCCGGTCCAGCATGCGCGTCGTGTTGAAGGCGCGAACAACGTCGCCGGGCCATTTCTTCCGTTCCAGCAGCCAGCGCAGGAGCACGCAGAAAATTTTGTGTGAGTCCACGAAGCTGCCGTCTTCGGCGACGGCGCCGATGCGATCCGCATCTCCGTCGGTTGCAAGTCCGGCGTCGCACTTCTCGCGAACTACCGTTTCCTGCAGCATTGCTGTATGAGGCTGGATCGGTTCCGGGTTGATTCCGGGGAATAACGGATTCAATTCCTGCCGGATCGCAATGAACTGCACGCCCCGTTCGGAAAAGATTCCGGGCAGCACGCCCCGGCCGGATCCATACATGGCGTCTACCGCGAACTTGAACTTTGTCTTGGCGATGAGATCCATGTCGGCGAAGGCGCAAACGGCAGCAACATAATCCTTCTTGAGATCGACCTCTTCGACGGCGGCTTGGTTGCCCTTTGGCGAGGCTCCCGACGCCATTTCCTCCTCGATCTTCTTCATGATCGCGGGAGTGGCTGATCCGCCGAAGTTGCCTTTGAATTTCACCCCATTCCAATTCCAGGGATTGTGGCTGGATGTGATCATCACGCCCCCGGCCGCCCCTTGCTGCTTCACCGCGTAGGAAACCGCAGGCGTAGGGGTATAGTCGTTGGCAAGCTTGACAGGGATTCCCGCCGCGGCGATGACCTCAGCCGCGATTTGAGCCGCGCGCGGAGATGCGAACCGGGCATCGTAGCCGACAATGACACCATTCTGCGGCTTCTCGTACTTCAAAACATAGGACGCAATCGCGCCCGCGACGCGCTTCACGTTGTCAAAAGTAAAGTCGTCGGCGATCAGGCCACGCCAGCCGTCGGTTCCGAATTTGATTTCTTGCGCCATAGAAATGCGAGTTTAGGCTTCCAGCTTCAAGCGTCGAGCAATCGCCAAGAGTTTCCGCCTCTGAACGGGAACTCGAGACTAGGTGAGCTTGTGCAGCTTCTTCTCGTCCAGATACTTCACGACCTTGCCCACGTCCTGTGCGTGCTGCCGGGTTGTGATCAGCAGAGCGTCCGGCGTCTCCACCACTACCAGATCGCTTACTCCGACGGCAGCGACGAACTTCTTCGGAGAGTGAATGTAGTTCCCGCGCGCGTTCAGCAGAAACACTCCCGAACTCGCCACCATATTACCCTCGGGCGGCGTGTTCTTGGCGGTGTGGTGCTCGTGCAGAGCCGTCCATGAGCCGAGATCGTTCCAGCCGAAATCGGCGGGAAGGCAAAAAATGTTCCCAGCCTGTTCGCCTTTCGCGGAGCGAGGCTCGAGGACAGCGTAGTCCACGCTAATGTTTTCGCACTTGGGATAGAGCCGCTTCAGCACCGCCGAAAACTTGCGAGTGCCGTACGATGCAGCAATTTCTTCGAGGATGGCAGCCGTCTTCGGTAAATGTTCCTGCAGGGCATCCGCCAGTGTTTGCGCGCTCCACAGAAACATCCCGCTATTCCAGAAATAGTTTCCGGCCGCGACGAATTCGGCCGCGCGCTCGGCATTCGGCTTTTCCGTGAAGCGCCGAACGTGCAGGGCGTCACCTTGGAACAGCGCCCCAGCTTCGATATATCCATAACCCGTTTCTGCGCGATTGGGACGGATGCCCAGTACGACGATATTCGCTCCGGCGGCTGCAACTTCAATCCCACGTTCGAGCGTTTCGCGATAGCGCTTCTCATCGGCGATCACATGATCGGAAGGGAACATCCCGATGACGGCTTGAGGATTCTCACGCATGAGGAGGAATGCAGCCAGGCCGATTGCGGGAGCGGTGTTTCGCCCGACGGGCTCGGCCAAAATCTGCGCTTTCGGGAGTTTGGGAAGCTGTTTGGCAATCGCAGACTGCAGGTCGTCGTTGGTGATGATCCAGAATGTTTTCGCGGGAGCTATCGGCAGCAGGCGCGACACGGTCTGCTGGATCATTGTCTGCTTGCCATCGAGCGCGAGCAATTGCTTCGCGCGTCTTTTTCGGCTCAGCGGCCAGAAGCGCGTGCCACGCCCGCCCGCCAGAATTACGGGATAGAAATTTGAACGCTTAGTCACGGGTTCTCACAGAATTTCACGAACACCAACGCCAAGATGAAAATGAAGCTACATCCTCGTTTCAGGCTCTGGTAGTGCTTTTCCCGGCACGTAGGCCCGGAGGAACTCGAGAGCCCATTGGGGCCGCACGCCGAAGCTGCCGATACATGCCGGAATCACCACAGCATCGCCCTTTGCGATCGTAACGGCCTCCATCCCGGGGGCCTCGAGCACTCCGCAGCCTTCTACCGCCACCAGGATCTGAACGGAGCTCTTGCCGGAATCGTCCCGCGTCGAAAGCGGCACCGGTTCCTTCGCTTCAAACATGTCGACGACAAAATACGGGGCCGCGACCAACGATGAATGCCGATTCTTTCCATTCTGCCGGGGCGCAGGCCGCAGCACCTTGCCTGATCGTGCGTTCTCTTTTACAGCTGCCATGCCGTCTTTCAGATGCAGTTCTCGGGGTCGTCCGTAATCATAGAGGCGATACGTGGTGTCGGATTGCTGCTGCGTTTCGACAATCACCGATCCCGGCCCGAGTGTATGCACGGTTCCGCCAGCAACATAGATCATGTCGCCGGTGAACACGTCGACCCAATTCAGAGCTTCCTCCGCCCTTTTGTCGTGAATTGCCTGTTCCAACTGAGCCGCGGTTACGCCCGGTTTCAATCCCAGCCCGATCTGCGAACCGGGTTTCGCGTGCGCGACGTACCAGCACTCGGTCTTGCCCCATGGCTGCCCGACGCGAACGGCCTGAGCATCGTCGGGATGAACTTGTACCGATAGTTTCTCGTGAGGAAAGAGGAACTTGAGCAGCAGGGGAAATCGCTTTGGATCGCGCGCGGCCTCGCCCACCAGGTCTCGCTGATATTGCTCGCTGAGATAGGAAAGTTTATTTCCGGACAGCGGCCCATTCGCGACCTTGCAATCATCCCCACTAAGCCATGCTTCGCCGATGTTCTCGTTGAATTTGTGATTCGGGTAGATGGGTGACAAATCCTCGGTACCCCACGGACGCGGATCGAACCCAGGGGCCATCAACAGTGGATAAAGTTTTTCCATTTCAAAGTCTTGCCGACAAAAAAGACCGCTCGCATGCGGAACGGTCTTTGCCGAACCCGATCATGATCTGAACTTTAGTCTTTCGTCCCCGGGGGTGGTAGCTTCCGAAGGGTTAAAGCGCACCCAGGAACTTCCGCATACGCTCGAGCCCGCGATCCAGCTCGGCCTTTGACGTTGCATACGAAACGCGGATGTGCTCGCTAGTTCCGAATCCTTCGCCGGGCACCGTGGCGACGTGCGCTTCGCGAAGCAAGCGTCCCGCGACATCCGACGCGGACTTCAGGCCTCCACGCCCAAAGAAAGCGGAGATGTTTGGGTACGCGTAGAACGCGCCCTCCGGCGTGGTGCAGGTCACGCCGTCAATCGATCGAAGGCCCTTCACGACATGGTCGCGAAGTTGAATGTACTCCCGCCGCATCTGCTCCACGCACTCCTGCGGTCCTTTGAGCGCGGCGACCGCGGCTTTTTGCACGATCGAAGTCGGATTGGAAGTCGATTGACTTTGCAGCTTCGCCATCGCGCTCACGACCGCCGCCGGGGCCATCGCGTATCCCAACCGCCATCCGGTCATCGCGTACGTTTTCGAGAGCGAGCCGAGAATGACCATGCGCTCCTTGTATTCGCGTACCGCTCCGACTGAAAAATTCTTGCCGGTGTAGTTCAGATAGACGTAGCACTCGTCCGACAACACCCAGATGCCGCGATCATGCGCCAGGCGTAGAACCTCCGTCAGATCTTCCGCGCTCATGACCGCGCCGGAAGGATTCGAGGGAGAGTTGAGAATGATGGCCTTGGTGCGCGGCGTGATGAGGCGCGAGACCATCTCCGCCGTGACGCGGAAGCCCTGCGACTCATCCGATTGAAGGAGCACGCAGTTTCCGCCCGCATAGCGAATAATGTCTTTGAAAGAAACCCAGTACGGCACAGGCAGGATGACTTCGTCGCCGTGATCGACCAGCACCTGCAGAGCATTGAAAAGCGCATGCTTGCCGCCGGTGGACGCGATGACTTCCTCGCGACGGTAGTCCGAATCGAAGTCCACGTTGTGCCGGTGCGCGATCGAATCCCGAAGTTCGGCTGTGCCCGCCACGGCCGTGTACTTGGTGAAATTTCCCTGAATCGCCGCAATGGCCGCATCTTTAATATGTTGCGGAGTCGAAAAGTGCGGCTCGCCCGCGCCAAAATCGACGACGTCGATTCCCTGGGACCGAAGTTTGTCGGCCTCGGCTACCACCGCCATCGTGGCTGAAGGTTCAATCCGGTTGATGCGTTCGGTGAGTCGCAGGGCTTCCGTCGTTGCCGTAGTCATGCCTTCTTTTTCCTTCTCCTGGAAACTTCGATCACTCTCTTTTTCTGCAGCTTATATGCAGGGTCCAGCTTCTCGCGCAGCTTTTGCTCGACTATCTCCGGGACTAAGCCCTTCACCGGACCACCCGCCTGAGCGACTTCCCGCACCAGGCGGGAGCTTACATACGAGTATTTGTCTGCCGGCATCATGAACACAGTTTCGAGAGTGGGCTCAAGCTTCCGGTTCATCAGCGCCATTTGCAGTTCGTACTCGTAGTCGCTGATGGCGCGGATCCCGCGCAGCACACAAATTGCGTCCTGCGACTTGGCGTACTCGACCATCAGACCGTCGAATGTGTCGATCCGCACATTGCTCAAATCGGCAGTCAATTCCTTCAGCATTTCGAGGCGCTCCGAAACGCTGAACATGGGAACCTTTTCCGAGTTCCGGAGGATCGCGACCACGAGCTCTTCGAAAATCTTGCTCCCTCGCTGAATCAGGTCGAGGTGCCCGTTCGTCGGTGGATCGAACGAACCGGGATAAATGGCCGTGCCCTTATTCAATGTGCCTCACTGGAACGACTAGGTTTCGCTCTGCGCAGCCATGATAGAGCACTGCAGCGATTTTATGCGGGCGAGACTACGAATGGCAATCGCCAGGACTAGATCCCTCGCTCTGCCTGAAAAACGAAGTCAACTGCACCACTGCCAATGGAAATCAGAACGAAGGTTGGGAAACGCGCGCACTAGCCGGAGGACCTTGGCTGCGATTGCCTTGAGGGAGAGTGGGGCGCGGTGACTGCTCATCACCGCGCCCCGAGGCAACAAGTCTTAGCGTTTGGCTGCAATCGGCACTTTGACCGGTTCCGGGGACGCGCTTGGCATGGTCGTAACCCGGGCTGTCGCTCCGTTGGTCGGGGTGGCAGCGCTTGCTGGAGTTGGCGCTCCGGCCAGCCCGAGAGCCTTCCGGACCTCGCCGTCCAGCCGGGCCATCACATCCTTATTGTCTTTGAGGAATTGGCGGGCGTTCTCGCGTCCCTGGCCAATGCGCTCGGTCTTGTAGCTAAACCACGAGCCGGATTTCTCCAGGATGTTGTTGTTGACCGCTAGATCGAGCAGATCGCCTTCGCGCGAAATGCCTTCTCCGTAAAGGATGTCGAACTCGGCCTCGCGGAACGGAGCCGCCACCTTGTTCTTAACGACCTTCACTTTTGTCCGCGACCCGGTGACAACATCGCCTTCCTTGATCGCTGCAATGCGCCGGATATCCACGCGCACGGACGAATAGAACTTCAACGCCCTTCCGCCAGTCGTGGTCTCCGGATTTCCGAACATCACGCCAATCTTTTCGCGGATCTGATTAATGAAGATCAGACACGTCCGCGACTTTGAGACGGTGCCGGTCAGCTTGCGAAGCGCTTGCGACATTAGGCGAGCCTGCAAGCCCATGTGGCTGTCTCCCATTTCGCCGTCGAGTTCGGCCTTCGGCACCAGGGCGGCGACCGAGTCGACTACGAGCACGTCAATGGCATTTGAGCGCACCAGCGCTTCGGTAATCTCGAGCGCCTGCTCGCCATAGTCCGGCTGCGATACCAGCAGGTTGTCCACGTCCACGCCCAGTCTTCTTGGCATAAGCCGGATCGAGAGCATGTTCCGCATCGACGAAGGCAGCCATACCCCCGGTTTTCTGTGCTTCGGCAATCACCTGCAACGTGATGGTGGTTTTGCCCGAAGATTCTGGCCCGAATACCTCGACGACGCGCCCGCGAGGGAACCCGCCCACGCCCAAGGCGGAGTCGAATGAGATCGATCCCGTCGAGATCACCGCGATGGGGACGATCGCTTCCTTCGATCCCAGCCGCATGATCGATCCCTTGCCAAACTGCTTTTCGATCTGGGATACCGCCAGCTCAATTGCCTTGCCGCGCTCGTCTGCCATGAAGTGACTCCTTGTAGAAGTGCAGTAAGAATATGGCCGGATTATACATAGATAATGAAGCGAAGAAAAGGCGAATCTAAAGAATAAACCTGTGGAAGGTGCCAAAGCGGGACGTTCTTACCCACACTCACAGCCTTGTCATCCTGAGGTCCGCAGCTTTTGCGGGCCGAAGGACCTATGCACTTTGCCTGCTAGGGCAGATGCCTACGAATGCAGAGGTTCTTCGCTTCGCTCAGAATGACAACCTTAAGAGGAACGGATTTACCTCTGCAGCAGATCCACCGGCGCTGTCACATCGTGTACCCGGAAATACTTCGCCAGCGCCGGATACTTTCGAGCCACCGCCTCGTACATCGCATACGCGACGTTGCGGTACGAAACGTGGCCCGCCGGCGTCGTGCGCAACTCGGAGATGTAGACGGCCTCGGCGAAGTCCATCTTGAACAGCGCCCGTTTGCGGAAAGCCAGCGGAATTGCATACTGCGCATTCTCTTCCGCTTCCGGTGTTTTGCGCGCGCTGAGCTTCTCGACCGCTGATTGCACACGCCTCATGGCCGCATCGAAGCGTCCGCGGACACCCGCATCTTCCATATCAAGCAGCATTTCGTAGCCGTGCTGCGTGGTGAAGCCCTGCATCACCTGGATGCAGCGGCGGTGGCGGTGCATGTCGCGGAAGCCGCCCGTATCCATAAGGATGTCGAAGCGGAACTGCTGTCCGGCGCGGAATCCCCGCAGCATTTCGTCATACTTACCGCGATGGCGAAGGCCCAAATCGATGATCTCTCGCCGACGGCGTTCGCCCGCAACCTCCACGGCTTGCCGGATCTGTCGGTAGGAATGATGGCAGTGTTCGTAGAGCAGTGTCGTCGCAATCTCAACTTCGAGCGGCTCTTCGTCCAGAAGATCGACGATTGCCTTGCAGGGCGCGATCGGCTCACCTGCCATCAGTTCTTTTCCGGCTTGGCGCAACTCCCGGCGGGTCTCCATCTCGTACACATTCGGATCGGCGTACTTGACCAGTGTCGGGGCCACGCGCACTTCGCGCAGCAATTCTTGCTCTGCTCGCGCTCCCAGGCGCGGATCGAGCGCCCGAATCTGTGCCACCAGATCCTGCAGTGAATCGGAATTCACGTTGTACGCGGCGCCGGTCGCCGCTTTCTTCAGTGACTCGCCCAGCGTCCGAACTTCCTGATGCGTGTGCGACAGCAAATGTGCAACCTGCGTTTCCAGGGTCCGTGCATTGACGATCTCGCCCAGCGAAGTGTTCGTAGCCAGCGGCAGCAGGTACCGCGTGATATCGAACGCTCGGGCCTTCAAGGTCCGCTCGTACGCATCCTGCTTCATGTCGGCCGGCTTCGGCGTGATGTTGATCAGATACTGCGTCATGTGCGCCGAGAGCGCTTCGTACTCCGCGAACGAGAAGTCGAGAGTTTCGCGGTACAGCTTGCGTCCTTCTTCGTCGGCGCCAAAATCAGGTGTGTAATAGCCGCTCTTGCGAAAGTCCTGGTACCGCGTCGACCGCTCTTGGCCGTCCCAGCGCTGCTCGTCGGCGAGTTCGATCGCCGCCAGAATCGAGAGGCGTTCAATTGCGAGCGCGATGTGCGCCAGGTCGGCAATCGAGCGATGGCCGTACTGAAAATAAAACGTATTGAGAAACTTCTCGGCCTTCTGCGAACTGATCTCGCGCAACGATTCCTTCATCGACAGTGCGGATCGCGAATACTTCGCCATCGCATATGCCTGAATCTCGGGCTCAACCCCGAATACGGCGAAGACTTCGGTCGACGGAGGCGCAGATGACGGCTTTTCCAGGGGCGCGATGTTTTCGGCAAGCGATGCCTTCTGGGGAGAGCGGTGGCCTGAGCCGCCGGAAGTTGCGTCCGATGAGGATGAGTTTCGGTTGGAAGGGTCGGGCATCACGATCACTTCATTCTTCGCAGTGTGCGGCATGAGTGTCCGCATGGTAATGTCCAGCGTTGTGGATGCGCAATGAGTTTACGGGAAAGATACTGGCGTCGATCACACGGTAAACTGTGGAGTGCATCCGATCCTCCTGATGACGGAGCATCGCCCCTGGCCGCTTCCCTCTGGACCTTGGGTCATGAAGCAGACGTGGCGTGACCTGCTGTTCGCGCACTGGCCGGTGCCAGTGGATGCAATGCGGCAGTTGGTGCCGGCGCAATTGGACCTCGATGTTTTCGATGGTCAGTGCTGGGTCGGCGTCGTTCCGTTTCATATGACCGACATTCGCGGACGCGCCCTTCCGGCGCTGCCCGGACTTTCGCACTTTCCGGAATTGAACGTGCGAACCTACGTGATCCATGGCGGGAAGCCGGGGGTCTGCTTCTTCAGCCTCGACGCCGCGAACTTGACGGCGGTGAGGGCGGCACGCGCGTTTTACCACCTGCCGTATTTTCACGCAGAAATGTCGTATGACGATCGCGAGGGAACCATTCACTACTCTTCCAGACGGCGGAGCGCTTCCGCCGAGTTTCGCGGACGCTACCGCCCCACCGCATCTGTCGAGTTCAGCCGGAAAGGATCGCTCGAACACTGGCTGACCGAGCGGTACTGCCTCTATACGACTCATGCCAACAGAGTCTACCGGGGTGACATCCATCACCAGCCGTGGCCCTTGCAGAAAGCAGAAGCCGAATTTGACATCAACACGGTTGCCTCTGCGGCGGGCATCTCGCTGCCCGATAGTGCGCCTTCGCTGCTCGTCGCTCACAAGCTTGAGGTCCTGATCTGGCCGCTGCGCCGCATCGAATAACTCTGCAGCACGCGTATAATTCAGCGTTTCGCAGCAACATTGGAACAAGACTCGGGAGAACCTGCATGGCGTTATCAGGACGAGTAGCCTTCATCACTGGCGCCTCGCAAGGCATTGGGCGAACCTGTGCCCTTAGGCTTGCCAAAGATGGAGCATCGGTTGCAGTCGCCGCGCGCAACAAAGAGAAGCTGGACGAACTGGTTCACGAGATCACCGCGGCCGGGGGGAAGGCGCACGCGATCGCTCTCGATGTGGCTGACGAGGAGCAGGTGAAATCTGCAGTGAAGGTGACCATCGCGCAGTCTGGAAAGATCGATATCCTGGTTAATAACGCCGGCATTACCCGCGATCAGCTCGTGATGCGGATGAAACGCTCCGACTGGGATGCCGTTCTGCAAACCAATCTTACTTCCGCCTATCTCTGCATTCAGCAGGTGATTCCGTCCATGCTCAAACAGCGGTGGGGACGCATCATCAACATCACCAGCGTCTTCGGACAAATGGGCCAAGCCGGGCAGGCCAATTACTCCGCGTCGAAGGCCGGGCTGATCGGCCTCACTATGGCAATCGCGCGCGAGGTCGGCTCCCGCAGCATCACGTGCAACGCCGTGGCTCCTGGATTCATCGAAACCGCAATGACCGCTGTCCTCAGCGAGGAATTCAAACAGAACGCGGTGAAGCAGATTCCGCTGGGACGCGTGGGGACGCCGGACGACGTCGCAAGCGCCGTTGCGTTTCTGGCGTCCGACGAAGCGTCGTACATTACCGGGCAGGTCTTGAGTGTTAATGGCGGAATGTTGATGGGGTAGACCGTTCGGCAGGGGAGACCGAGGGGCACAGAGATGGAAGGTGATTTTGAGGGAGTGCAATCCGCTTCTATGGTCCCAGAGTCCTCTGCAGAAACGGCGTTTTCGATCTTCCAGGCTACGTCCCTCTCTCAGATCGAACAGGCGCGGGAGCTTTTTCTCGAATACGCGCAGTCACTAGGATTCAGTCTGTGCTTTCAGAATTTCGATGAGGAAATTGCCGACCTCCCTGGCAAATATGGTCCGCCCTCGGGACGGCTGCTGCTAGCCGAGCACAATGGTCGACCCGCCGGATGCGTAGCGCTCCATAAACTTGAAGACGGCACATGCGAGATGAAGCGTTTGTACCTGCGTCCGGACTTTCGAGGAAAAGGGCTGGGGCGCGTCCTCGCCGACCGGATCATTTCCGAAGCGCGGCAGATTGGATACCGGCGAATGCGGCTCGATACGGTCGGCCCGGTCATGAAAGATGCCGTCGCAATGTACCGCAAGATTGGATTCCGCGAGATCACTCCATACTGTGCCAATCCCATGGAAGGCACGCTCTACATGGAACTCCTGTTGTAATCCCGAAGCGATTCGCGCAGAATGTTCGCTCGCAAAACCCAAGGAGCTCTTTTTCTGTGAAGAAATCATTTCTGTTTGCGCTGGCAATTTTGTTGGCAGCTTCGACGTCGTTCGCGATTGAAGGCAAGGCCGTTTCCTACAAGAGCGGCGATGAAACGGTTCAAGGCGTTCTCTATACGCCGGCTGGCAAAGGTCCGTTTCCCGCCGTCATCGTGATCCACGAGTGGTGGGGCCTGAATGCTTGGGTCAAAGAGCAAGCTTCAAAATTGTCCGACGAAGGGTACGTCACACTGGCGATCGACCTCTATCGCGGAAAAGTGGCAACCACACCCGATGAGGCACACGAGATTATGCGGGGCGTGCCCGAAGACCGCGCCAAACGCGACCTTCACGCTGCATTCAATTTTTTGGAGTCGCAGCCCAACGTGAACAAAAGCCGCATCGGCTCCATCGGATGGTGCATGGGCGGCGGCTATTCTCTGGATGTCGCCCTGCAGGAACCTACGCTTGCAGCCGACGTCATCAACTACGGCCACCTGGCAACCGATCCCGATTCTTTGAAAAGGATCAACGCTCCGATCCTGGGACTTTTCGGCGCGCAAGACCGCGGCATCACTCCCGGCGATGTCCACAAGTTCGCCGACTCGCTCGAGAAGATGGGAAAGAAAATCGACGTCAAGGTTTATGACGATGCGGGGCACGCTTTCGAAAATCCGAATAATAAAGATGGTTACCGGGCCGCCGATGCAGCCGACGCGTGGAAGCGCATCGTCGACTTTCTTTCGTCGACGCTCCAGAAATGACAGCAAACTACCGCCAAGCCGAAGTCCGCCTCTGAAGCCTGTTTCCAAGGCCGCGGATTACTTGCACGCCGTATAAGAAATCCTCATGGCGGTGGAAATTTGCTTTACGCCATTCGTTTTCCATATGGCACTATCGTGAGTCGAATGGCACAAATTTCCCACTTGCCAGAAGTTACCGCTCTGGTTACTATGACCCATCCTAAAATGCTTCCAACGATGAATATCGGCGAGACGATTCGCAACTACCGGCTGCAAAAAGGTATGTCTCAGGGCGACATCGAAAAGCGAACCGGGTTACTCCGTTGCTACCTGTCGCGCGTCGAAAACGGTCACACGATTCCTTCACTCGACACTCTTTCAAAGATTGCGGGCGCCATGGAGCTGCCGCTTTCCCAGTTCTTCTCCGAACCGGGACACAGCAACGGCTCGAAGGGATTGCCCCAGCTTTCCGACGATGAAGTTCGCTTCCTCAGCCAGATCCGCCGTTATTCCACCAGTCTCAACGACAGCGACCGCAAGCTCGTCCTCGCCATGGTCAAGAAAATGGCGTCGAATTCAGCGAAGTAAAGAACCGGCCTTCTTGTTATCTGCTTCGCATCTTTGAGTCCTCAGCCCTCAGCTAAGCCAAAAGTCTAGTGCCCGGCACACGGGCACGATTGATAGCCGATCGCTGACCGCGGATAGACCGTTGCTGCCCCTTACTTTCGTACATTCCCCTCCGTGTCCGACGGATACCTCGCCTAATGGTGACTCTGCTCACTAAACTGTGCATGGAGACTCTTGTGACCACTGACGAAGAACTGACCCTTCTCGACTCGCAATTGCGCCGCCTCAAGATCGAGTACGAGATCTTCTTCAGCAATCCGACCAAGCGCCCACCGACCGACGTGGAGTGGAAGGTGCTCAGCTTGTTGCGGAAGTTCTCCGACGGCGGTCGCATGAATTTTTCGCAGCGCTACCGGTACAACGAGATGGCGCAGCGTTACGCTCTCTATAGCGACTTGTGGCGCAAGAAGTCGCGGATCCGCGAAGAAGGCTATCGTCGTCCGCAGGATGCCTTGCTCTCGGTCCAGGGAGTTCGCGTCGCGGAGGAAGAGCACAAACCGCATCATCCGGTGTATGGAGTGAGCGCGGCCGCCGCCGCAGCGGCAGCCGGCACGGCGCCGGCAGCGTCACAGCCCTTCACGCTCCACAGCGTCGATCAAGGTGAGCGTGAGCAGGTGGAACGCCTGTACAACACATTGGTAGCGGCCAAGAAAAAAGCGGGCGAAAACGTGTCAGGCAGCATCGATTCGTTCACGACGTTCGTTCAGAAAAAGACCGAACAGATTCGCAAGCAATACCGCTGCGACAGCGTGGAATACTCGGTCGAACTCGCCGACGGACAGGTCAAGCTGAAGGCGAAAGCGAAAGCCTAGGACACCAATCCAGTCAATTCTCTAATCCACCCGACCCAGCGGAAGCAGCTCTGTGGGGCGGGTTTCGCCCTAGTGACTTTCGACCCCAAGCCTTTATCCCACTGGCCTTCCATGGCGATACCGGCTAAGAATGTGCGGCGCACCTTCAGACATCCGGCAAGCACAGTCCTTGGGCCCCAGCCGATGTTCTGCTCAATGACTTGAGACTCCACGACGAGTCCCGATTTTTGGGGCGGTGCTGCAATCAATCCGATTGGAGGATTAGAAGAATGGTATTGAAACGAGCAGTCACCTGCTTGTTTGTGCTTACGCTCGCCGCTGGTGTCCTTTTCGCGCAAGACTCAGCGCTGAAAGTAGCCCACACCAATCACTCGGGTCCGCGTATGCCCGCAGCCAAACCCGCGCCCAAGCTCACCACCATTTTCAGCAATCTCGGTCCGAACTCGACTGACGCTTACAACGACACCACCGGATATTACGTTCTCGGGCCGACCAATTCTGTTGGTCTGTCGGAGCAGTGGATCGGTGTTCCATTCATCCCTGCCGCTAACGGTCACGTCGAACAACTGCAAGTTGCGGTGGGCTGGATCTCCGGCACGTCGCTCGTGAATGTCGGCCTTTACAGCGACAACGCGGGAACGGTTGGAACGGCTCTGGCAACCGGTCACGCTTCAACCATTCCGGTGTTCGGAACCTGCTGCCAACTCGTTACCGTCAACATCAGGTCGACAGCCGTGACTGCCGGAACGCAATATTGGATTGTCGCCAGCACCGACGATCGGAACGCTCCGGACTTTACCGGCGTCTATCAAGCCTCCAATCTAGCCGTGATCTCAGGCAACGAAGCCGTCAGCGGATGGTTCTCGTTCACCACCAACACTCCGGCCGCAGCGGCTCGTGGCACGGTCCCATAAATCGGATAAGACTCTCGAAACGCCGGAAGGCCGCGACTTGATCGCGGCCTTTCCCGTTTTGCACTCCCGGTCTAGGCGACCCACCGCGTCCTCTTGATAGAATCTTCGGTCATCCCGCATTCATACCCTGTTCCGAGGCCCATCATGCCAAGCTCTCCGTCCAAAGTCCGCCGTGCCATCCTCAGCGTTACCGATAAGACCGGACTCGTCGATTTCGCCCGCAAGCTTTCCACGCTTGGTATCGAACTCATCTCGACCGGAGGCACCGCGAAACTCCTGCGCGATTCCGGCATCGCCGTCAAGGACATTTCCGATCTCACGGGATTTCCTGAAATGCTCGATGGACGCGTCAAAACGCTCCATCCCAAGGTTCACGGCGGCATCTTGCATCGCCGCGAAGACCCGAAGCACGTCGCCGCGGTTGCCGAACATGGCATTGCTCCCATCGATATGGTGGTGGTGAACCTCTATGCCTTCGAGAAGACGGCTGCCAAGCCCGGAGTGGCTTTCGAGGAAATCATTGAAAACATCGATATCGGGGGCCCGTCGATGATCCGTTCCGCGGCGAAGAATTTTCAGGATGTCGCCATCGTGACGTCGCCATCGGACTACGACTCGATTGCCGACGAGCTTTCCACGTCCGGTGCGTCGATCTCGCGCGAAACGAAATGGCGGCTTGCGCAGAAAGCGTTTGCCACAACCGCGGCCTATGATTCGGCGATCGCTTCGACGCTTGAACGCGTCAGCGCCGATTCCTACAAGCTGCAACCGGAAACCGTCGTATTTCCGGACACTCTTCGCTTCTCGTTTCATAAGACTCTCGACCTGCGTTACGGAGAGAATCCTCATCAGAAGGCTGCGATGTATTCGGATGGGTCGGGCCTGGGAGTGGCGAATGCGCGTCAACTGCAGGGCAAGGAGCTTTCCTACAACAACATCGTCGATTTGCAGGCAGCGTGGGATCTCGCGCAGGAATTCGAGGAACCGGTTTGCGCCATCATCAAGCACACCAATCCTTGCGGCACTGCTACCGGCAAGTCGCTTGCTGAAGCCTACAAACTCGCGCTGGAGTGTGATCCGGTTTCGGCTTTCGGTGGCGTCATCGGCGTGAACCGCCCCATTGACGCGGAAGCTGCCGAGGAGATGCACAAGCTTTTCCTCGAAGTCATTGCAGCCCCTGCTTTCGACGAAGCGGCGAAAGCAAAATTGGCCTCGAAGAAAAATCTTCGCCTGGTTGAAGTGGCGGCGCTGAACCAGAAGTGGGTGCTTAAGAACGTTTCCGGAGGCATGCTTCTGCAGGAGAATGACAGCCGCGTCCTGCACGATTCTGATCTGAAGGTCGTGACGAAGCGCCCCCCCACTCCCGAAGAAACTCGCGCACTCCTGTTTGGGTGGAAGGTGTGCAAGCACGTAAAGTCCAACGCGATCGTCTACGCACGCGACGGTCAAACCGTGGGCGTTGGGGCAGGACAAATGTCTCGTGTTGATTCCGCCAAACTTGGCGCCATGAAGGCCCAGCTTCCACTGAAGGGCACTGTCGCGGCCTCAGACGCCTTTTTCCCTTTTCCCGACGGGGTTGAAGAAATCGCCAAGGCGGGCGCAACCGCGATCATCCAGCCCGGAGGATCCCAGCGCGATCCCGAAGTGATCGAAGCGGCGGACCGCCTCGGATTGGCAATGCTCTTCACGGGAGTCCGGCACTTCCGCCACTAACAATCGCGGACGTTAACTGAAGAGTCGACTTCATGAAAGGTGGAAGTCGGCCGCCCGGCGCTCTGGCGTGGCGTTTCTGTTTAATTTTTACGCAACTTGACACTTTCCGCTGGTCCCTGACCTTCCGGTATCCCTTGGTGAGAGTCTCTGTTTCTTACAGCCATCGGTCGGGGTAGAATAAAAGCACCTTTCCCCCAGCGGGTTTGCATCCAAGAATTTGAGTTCCGGAAACGCGCTTCCAGCGCAGTCAGGGCCAGCATGAATAGAATTTTTCGCCTTATTTTGATGATGACGGTGGCAAGCGCGGCAGTCGCGCAGTCCACACCGTCGGAGCAGACTTCCGCGCAACCCGATGCGAAGAGCGCCCCAACCTCGCCCCGCAAGGTCGACAAGAGTGCTGCCTATTATCACTACACGATGGCGCACATGTACGAAGAGATGGTCACGGCTTACGGACGCAGCGATCTCGCCACGAAGGCGACCGAAGAGTACCGACTCGCGATCGAAGCCGACCCGTCATCTGAATTCCTGACCTCTGCGCTCGCCGAACTCTATGTAAAGACCGGCCGTATCGCTGATGCCGTCAAAGAAGCGCAAGACATCATCAAGCGCGACCCGAAAAACCTCGAAGCACATAAGCTGCTGGGCCGCATTTATCTGCGTTCGCTGGGCGATATGCCCGGCGGCAACGGATCTGACAACATCCTGAAACTCGCGATCGACCAGTACGAGCAGATTGTGAAGCTCGATCCCGAGAGCGTGGACGATCACCTGCTCCTCGGCCGCCTCTATCGCCTCAACAACGATATGCAGAAGGCTGAAGCGGAACTCAAGACCGCGATCAAGCTTGATCCCAGTTCCGAAGAAGCGGTCACCACGTTGGCAATGCTCTACACCGATGAAGGAGATACGGGCCACGCTCTGAAAGTTCTGAGCTCGGTTCCGGATTCCGCGCGCTCGGCCAAGCTCTATGCCGCGCTCGGTGCAGCCTACGAGCAGCGCAAGGATTTCAAGAGCGCCATCGACGCCTACAAACATTCGATCGTGCTCGATCGCGACAACCTCGATTCGATTCGCGGACTCGCCGAAAATTTGTTGAACGATGGCCAGCTCGACGCTTCGCTCGAGCAATACAAGGTCATCGCGGACTCGAATCCTGAGGACGCGCAGACCTACATTCGCATCGCGGAGATCTACCGCCGCGAAGGCAAATATGATCTGGCCCTCGAAAATCTGAAGCGCGCCGATACTCTCGTGCCTGACACCATGGACGTCCCATACAGTATGGCCGCCGTTTATCAGGCGCAGGGACGTTACGACGACGCGGTCAAATTGTTGCAGGATCTGCTGAAGAAGACGGAAAAGGCCGAGACTGGATCGAGCCAGTCCGACCGCAACAACCGGGCCATCTTCATCGAACGGCTCGGCATGATTTATCGCGATCAAGAGAATTACACGGCCGCGGTGGACACGTTCCGCAAGATGCTGGTGCTGGGCGATGACAACGCCCGCAGTGGCTATCAGGAAATGATCGACACCTATCGCGAAGCCAAACAGTGGCCGCAGGCGACCGCGATCGCCAAAGAAGCGTCGCAGAAGATGCCCGACGACCGCGACCTTCGTATGGTCCTCGATGCCCAACTGGCAGACATGGGGCAGGTCGACCAGTCTGTTGCTGACATTCGCTCGATGATCAAAGGCGGACCGGAAGACCGCGATGCGTATGTCCGTCTCGCCATCATCTATACGCGCGCGAAGCGATGGAGCGACGCGGAAGCGGCTCTCGCCAAGGCGGAGCAACTCTCCACCAAGGCCGATGACCGGGCTTACGTGTTCTTCCTGCGGGGCGACCTGCTGCAGCGGCAGAAGCTGTTCGATCAGGCGGAAGTCGAATTCAAGAAAGTCCTTTCCGCGACGCCCGCAACCGATCCGCAGGCAGCCGCCACTCTGAATTATCTCGGTTACATGAACGTTGACCGTGGAGTGAAGCTCGAGGAGTCTTTGAACTACATCAAGCAGGCGTTGACGTTCGATCCCAACAATCCCGCATATCTCGATTCGCTCGGCTGGGCCTATTTCAAGCTTGGCAAGTACGACATGGCGGAAGACACTCTGAACAAGGCTGCGCTTCACATGAGTTCCGACCCAACGGTCCAGGAGCATCTGGGCGATCTTTATCAGAAGACCGGCCGCCTGAAACTGGCCGCTGCTCACTGGGATCGCGCCGTCCAGGAATGGAATAAAACGGTTCCAGCCGAACAGGATTCTGATGCCTTCGCCAAGGTCCAGCAGAAGCTCGATGCGGCAAAGGTGAAGCTGGCCAAGGAAGAAGCGACGAAGTAAGGGTTTTACGGTCCTCAAAGTATCTCTTGAACCGTCCTGCACTCCGCACGACGCTTTCGGAGGCCATTTGCCTTGCTAAACTTTTCCCCATGCCAGGCGACTCACCCTTCCACTTCACCATTCGGGAAGCGTCTCTCAGTGACATCCCCGAAATCGTCCGCCAACGACGACGCATGTACGAGGACATGAATTACGACGACCTCGCGAAGCTGGACGCAATGGCGTCTCTTGCCTCGGAATATCTGCGAAAGGCCATGTCAGACGGCTCGTTTCGCTCGTGGCTCGCAAGCAGCGGCGAACGCGCGATTGCTGGAGGAGCTGTCATCATCTCGCCATGGCCAGCCCATCCGTACGATCTGGAGTGCCGGCGAGCGACGATCCTCAATGTCTACACCGATCCCGAGTACCGCCACCGAGGCGTTGCGCGAAAGCTTATGCAAGCGATGATCGCATGGTGTCGCGCCGAAGGCTTTGCACGCGTAACCTTGCACGCCAGCGACGACGGCAGACATCTCTACGAATCTCTGGGATTTGAAATCAGCAATGAAATGCGCCTCACATTGCGCTGAAAAAAACGCACAGAAAAAGACGATTGAGCGGGGCGGACGCTAACTGGCAACTGCTCAATGCGCTACGTCTCTGCTATTCTTCCCCCATGTTGGCCGCCTACGCGGTGCACGTCGAACAATCCCGTGGACGCCGCTTTCCCGAGCCTCACCATCCCTATCGCAACGACTTTCAGCGTGACCGCGACCGCATTATTCATGCCCGGGCATTTCGCCGTCTCGAAGCGAAGACGCAGGTCTTCACCCGTCGTCATAGTGACCACTTCCGCAATCGCCTGACCCACACTCTTGAAGTCACTCAGATCTCGCGCACCATTGCCGGAGCCCTCTGCCTCAACGTCGATCTTGCCGAAGCTCTGGGACTCGCTCACGACATCGGCCACACGCCGTTCGGTCACGCCGGCGAAAAGGCTCTCGACGCCGCGATGCGGGAGCACGGGCTGTCGTTCGAGCACAACCTGCACGCATTGCGCATCGTGGAAGATTTCGAACAGCGCTATGCTGCGTTTCGCGGACTGAATCTTACATTTGAGGTGCGGGAAGGCATCATCAAGCATTCGCACGACTACAGCGCGAAGGAATATCCCGAGCTCACCGAATACCTTCTCGACCAGCGGCCGCCACTCGAAGCCCAACTAATCGATCTCACGGACGAAATCGCTTACAACACCGCCGATCTCGATGATGGTTTTGAAGCTCATCTCTTACCGCTCGATACGATTCGCCAAGGGATTCCTATTTTCGATGGGTTCTATCGTGAAGTGGAGAAGATTTACCCGGATGCGCCAATCAAACTGAAATTCAACGAGGCGATCAAGCGCGTACTGAATCGCTTCGTCGACGATTTGATCAAGAACACACAAAGGCGCATCGAAGACGCAGGGATTCGATCCTTGGACGATGTGCGGCATCACCACGAACGGTTAGCGGCATTCAGTCCTTCGGTGGAGGCCGAGCGCAAGCAGAGCAAGAATTTTCTGTACGAAAACTTGTACTTCAGCGCCACACTCTCGGACGAAAAGGATGACGCCGAGCGCACGGTTCGCGGCCTCTTCGTCTTCTGGATGAAACATCCCGAAACTCTGCCTCTCAATTATCAGGAAAAAGCACAAACAGATTCCCTGCCGCGCGTGGTCTGTGACTACATCGCCGGAATGACAGACCCCTTCATCTTCGAGCAGTACGAGAAATACTGCCGCCCATGAACCGATAAGGAGTCGATGTGGCGGCGGCCACGCCGGCTATCGATCGCGATTCTGTCGTTACAAAACCTCGGCCAAGCGCCGAATTCCGGCGCGAATCTGCGTCTCGTTCATCTGCGAATAGCCCAACATGATCGCAGTGCGTGCAGACTTTCGGATGCAATAGCCGGATATCCCATAGACTCCAACCCCTCGCGCCGCAGCTTCCGAAATTAAAGCCTGTTCGCTGATCCTCCGTCTAGGCCACAACACCACATGCGCCCCCGCGCCATCGCCACGAACCTCGACTCGGTCGCGCAAATAGAGTGAAATCGCTTCCAGAAGCGCTGTACGCCGGGCTGCATTTTTTCGCCGCATCCGTCGCAGGTAGCGTTCATAAATCCCACTCGAAATAAATTCGGCCAGCGTTTCCTGCTCTAGCGTCGCCGTGTGCCGGTCGCACAACCATTTCGCCGCTACGAAAGCGTCTAACAATCCCTTCGGCGCGACCAGGTATCCAATTCGAAGCGCCGAGAAAATTGTTCGGGAAAATGTTCCGATGTAAATCACGCGTCCTTCGCGGTCCAATCCCTGCAAGGACTCCAGCGGCTGGCCGTCATAGCGAAACTCCCCGTCGTAGTCGTCCTCGACGATCACCGCGTTCGCACGCTTGGCCCATTCCAGCAGCGCGATCCGGCGATCCAGGGGAAGGATCGCTCCCGTAGGAAACTGGTGCGAGGGAGTGACGAATGCAATCCGCGCGCCGAGTGGCAGCTTGCGAGGATCAAGCCCGTCTTGATCCAACTCGATGGGCAGCAAATGTGCGCCCGCGGCTCGCAGTATCTCGCTGGTGCCCTGATAGTTTGGATCTTCCACGGCAACCCGGTCGCCGCGTTCGATCAGCACCCGCGCAATCAAATCCAGGGCCTGCTGCGATCCGTTGACGATCATTACCTGAGACGCGTCGCATGAAACCGCACGCGACCGCCGCAGGTGTGAGCAAATCGCTTCGCGCAATGCAGCGCTTCCGCCCGCGCGTCCATAGTCGAACTCCGAAACCCTGGCCTTGCGGGAACAACGCATCAGGATGCGCCTCCACATCGCAAACGGAAACTGCTCCAGATCGCTTCGCCCGTACTCGAAATCGTATGGCAAGGCAGGCCCCGGCCCTGGATGGTTCACCCTTGTCCGCGCTGATCCCGCTGCGACGCCAAAGCGCGACAGGCGCATCTTCACCGATTGCCGGGAAGACGCCGGAGGTTCAACTCTGATGGACTTGGAAACATAAGTGCCCGACCCAGAGCGGCCAACCGCGAATCCTTCGCCGAGCAATTGATCGTAAGCGAGGAGCACCACCGTTCGGGAGACTCCGAGTTGTTCCGCGAGATCCCGAGTCGAGGGCAGCTTTTTTCCGGCTTGCACAGTTCCTGACAAGACCGCTTCCCGCAAGCCGACATACACCTGCCGGAACAGCGGTCCGCGCTTCTTTGAAAGTGGTATCGTCAACTGCATATAAAATGGATATTTAAAAGTACCATAAGCTGTGTCATGCTTCGCTCGTACGGCACCCAATTTGTTTGTGGAGTGAGACCGATGCAGTTCTCCGAAGGTCTTGTGAAGTTTTTTCTGGCGGGCGCACTGATTTGCGGCGGGTGCGTATCCGCCAGGACTCAGACGGATGCAAACACCACCTCCGCTACGACTCATAGCGGTCAACACGACTTCGATTTCGAGCTTGGCACCTGGAAGATTCACCTGAAGCGCCGTTTGCGTCCTTTGACGGGCTCGAACACATGGGTTGAGTTCGACGGTCTTTCGTCTACGCAAAAGGTTTGGGAGGGCCGCTCCCAGATCGAGCAATTCGAGACCGACGGTTCTGCCGGCCACATCGAGGGCCTCACCCTCCGGCTCTTCAATCCAGAAACGCAGCAATGGAGCCTCTACTGGGCCAATGCCAAAGACGGCATCGTCGTGCCGGCCCAGGTCGGCCAGTTCAAAGATGGTGTCGGGGAGTTTTACGCGCAGGACACACTGAACGGAAAGTTGATCTACGTCCGATTTGTGTGGTCCAAAACGAACACCGATACTCCCCATTTCGAGCAGGCATTTTCTGACGATGGAGGCAAGACGTGGGAGGTGAACTGGATCACTGACCAGACGCGCGTCAGTGAGGAAGCCTTCAAGAAGCAGGCGGAAACTGCGGTTCCAAAGCTCGATTCACAGGTGGCTCAGGGACGCGACGGCCAGCATGATTTCGATTTCGAAACTGGAAGTTGGAAAGCCCACCTCAAGCGGCTGGATCATCCGCTCACGGGATCGAACACGTGGATCGAGTATGACGGAACGTCTGTGGTGAAGAAACTTTGGAACGGCAGGGCTAACTTCGGGGAACTCGAGGTGTCCAATGCAACGAGCAAGATCGAAGGTTTGACGCTTCGTCTCTACAATCCGAAGGAACGTCAGTGGCGCCTTTATTGGGCGAATAGCAAGGCAGGGATATTGACGACTCCTCCAACCACCGGGCAGTACACCAACGGTCGCGGCGAATTTTTCGATCAGGAAGATTTAGGCGAGAAATCGATTTTCGTCCGATTCGTTTTCTCGGACATTGCCGCCAGCTCATTCCTGACGGAGCAGGCTTTCTCCGGCGACGGCGGCAAGACCTGGGAGGCTAACTGGATAGGTACGTTCAAGCGGGAGTGAACTAGGCGTTGTGATCCTGAGCGAAGCGAAGGATCTATGCACTGCCAGCCGCTTGCACAAGTTCTTCGCGGCTAACGGAAGTCGCTCAGAATGACAAAGGGCTTTGAAGCGAAAGCTACAGTGGAAGCGCGGCAGGCTACTCTCCCGCGACTTTCGCCACCACATCAAACAAAACCCGCGGCCCACGCCTTACTTCGTCCACGCGAATCCGCTCGTCATTTCCGTGCTCGGTGTTGCCTTCTTCTTCCGTGGCGGTGTACGGATTGAATCCGTAAGCCACCATCCCGAGCGGACGGTATCGCTGGTTCTCGGTATAACCGCTGGTGATGTGCGGCACGACAGGCGCTCCCGGAAAATACTTCGCCGAGACTTCCCGGATGGCTGCAAACAGTTTTGTGTCGGTACCGGAATAGTTCGCGATCTGAAACGGTTCCGAGGGCGGCTCGACCGTCACATTGGGATCGTTCACCACCCGCCGCACTGCCGCGAGGACTTCCTTCGGATCCCCTCCCGGCAAAATTCGAACATCCAGATTCGCCCACGCCTCTGGCGGGATCACGTTGGTTTGTTGCGAACCGCCCATCATGGTCAGGGAAATCGTGTCGCGCAGCAGATAGTTCAGAGATTCGTCTTTTTCCAGTGTTTCCTGAAATTTCTTGTCCTCGACCGCTTTTCGCACGTTGCGGTAATAGATGGCCAGGTCAGGAGGCTCGTAAGGAGCCATGTCGCGCAGAAACTCATCCACCACCGGCAGAACTCGCAGCGGCGTCTTGTACGAAATGATTCGGTTCAAGGCCCGAACCAGTCGGTCTGGAGCCGAATTCGCGTTGGGCCTCGATCCGTGCCCTGGCTGGCCATGCGCCACCACGTGCAGCCAGTAGGTCGTTTTCTCGCCCACGTCAACGCCAACGTACTTCACTTTGCTGCCTTCGAGCAGGTTTTCGCCGCCTTCGTTGATTACAAACTCAGCGTTCCCTAGAAGCGCCTTCTGATGCGCAAGGAACCAATCCGTCCCGGCATCGTTCACTTCCTCATCGGCCACGGCCAGGAAAATAACGTCGCGGTTGAGAACGACTTTCTCGCGTTTGAGCATCACCATGACGACCAGTTGTGCGAGGCCTTCATCCTTCATGTCCTGCGCGCCGCGGCCCCACAGATAGCTGTCTTTGATTTCTCCACTGAACGGAGGCACACGCCAGTGCGCCGCGTCGCTGGTCACGACGTCCATGTGGTTTAGCAGGATGATGGGCCGGAGGATTTTGGCCTCGCTCGCCGTGCTGGGAATTCGCGCCCACAAATCCCCGCGTCCGGGAGCAAACTCAAACGTCCGATTCTCAATTCCTTCTGCGTCCAGGATCTTCTTGTAGAACGCCACCGCCTTCATTTCATTTCCCGGAGGGTTTGTCGTGTCGACGCGAAGATATTCTTGCATCCACGTCACGGCGAGGTCGGAATACTGCTGCAGGTGCTCGGCGGAAAGTTGCGAGGATGCCGAACGAAGGTTCGGCTGCCCGTGTCAGTATGCAAAAGGACGTTGTAGTCAAAGCCAGCAACACCAGCTTCCGGAAAGTTCCAGCCCTGCGCCATCGGCGATTTGCCGCCAAATTGCCTCCTTGGTGCACTTTTTTGCGGCGTTTGTGCCTGTGTTTGTAGTGCAAACAAAAGGTTTTATACCCTACCAACGGAAATGCCCGTCTCACATTTCTCCACGCAGTTTTTATATCAGGTTTGCCAAAATTACCCTGCAAATGCTTACACCCCTGTCCTTCACGCCAAAGGGCCGTTACAATGTCCAGAGTTATCAAGTGCTTAGCTCCCCAACCATGGGCCTGATTTTGGCATCCCACATGTAATAGGACATGGTGGCGCTGCTGTGCTGGGCGCCTCGATTTTGAAGGCTTTCGCGTAGCGTCAGCGCGAAGCGGCTCGACGGAATCGGCTAGCTTTCCTTTAATCGTTTCAGGGACGCAATCAAATTTCAAGCACGCCCTACGGCGTGCCGGAGTGGAGCATCAGGGCTCCCCAAAACTTGGAGGAAGTTATTATGAACAACCGTCTCTCATCGCCCTGCCTTTGGCCGCGTTGCTGGCAATTCCGGCCCTCGCGCAGACCACCTCGTCTAGCACCGATCAGAGCCAGCCCGCCGCTCAGTCAACCTCCACCGACAGCAGCATGAATGCGACCGGCAAAGCTCCTCTGGCTCCCCCGTCGCGCGAAGGCTTCTGGGGACGCGTGAATCCTTTCGCCCGCAAAAAGTACGTACAGCGCCAGACCGAGCCGATCCGCGACCGCGTCAACGAGCTCGATGAGCTGACGTCCACCAATGGCAAGTCCATCAAAGACACCGATTCGCGCGCCCAGGCTGGCATCAAGATGGCCTCGGACAAGGCCGATGTCGCCGATCAGCACGCCGTCGACGCCGGCAACAAGGCGACCATGGCGCAGCAGATCGGCGCAGCAGGTCACCACCCGCGTTCAGAGCGTCGAGACGGTGGTCAGCAACATCGACCAGTACAAGGCTTCGAACCAGACTGAAATCCGCTTCCGCCCCGGCCAGACCGTCCTGAGCAAGAACGCAAAGGACGCCCTTGACCAGATGGCGAGCGGCGTAAAGGGACAGCGCGGCTACATCATCGAAGTCCAGGGCTTCTCGTCCGGTAAGGGACAGACTGCCATCACGACTTCGCAGAAGATGGCCGAGTCGGTGGTGCGTTACCTGGTGCTCAACCATGAGATTCCGGTCTATCGCATCTACCTCGTTGGTATGGGCAATGCACCCGCCCCGATCGCGACGGATGACACCGCGAAGTCGAAGCGAATCATCGGGGGCCGCGTCGAAATCAGCCTGCTGAAGAACGATCTCGAGCAGCTCTCCATCAACGGCGGAGCGCCTGCGATGAGCGGCGACCAAGCGCAGCAGCCGAAGTAAGTTCGGGACCAACGGGCTCCGGCCCGCGTCCCTCCCCCAGAACAGCCTCCTGCGCAAGCGGGAGGCTTTTTTCTCGTCCATCCCGTCTATTCCAGCCAACCGTTCTGCCACTCCGGCCCGAAGGGGGAAATCTGCTTGCTTGCCCTTCGGTCCGCTCCCGCGTCCATAATCCTGACCATGACCAACGTGAAGCTCGCCCTCCGCCAGTTCCGCAAATCCCCTGGATTTGCCGCAACTGTCATTCTCACCATCGCGCTCGGTATCGGAGCGAACACCGCGATCTTCACGCTGGTCCACGCGATCCTGATGAAGTCGCTTCCTGTAACCAATCCCGCGACTCTGTACCGCGTCGGGGACCAGGACGACTGCTGCGTCAATGGTGGCTTCGTGGGCGACGACGGCGACTTCGATTTGTTTTCGTACGATCTCTACCGCCATTTCGTCGAAACGACTCCGCGAGTTCGAACAGCTTGCCGCATTTCAGTCCGGCCGCAACATGATGAATGTCCGTTACGGAACCGCGGCAGCGAAATCCGAGCGCACCGAATATGTCTCGGGCAACTACTTCTCGACTTTCGGTCTAGGGGCCTATCTCGGACGCATGCTGGTGCCATCCGACGATGTCCCGGGCGCTACTCCCGTTGCGGTGCTCAGCTATGCTGCGTGGCAGGGTGCGCACGCGGCTGATCCCAACGTCGTCGGATCGACGTTCTATATACAGAGCCAACCCGTTACGATTGTCGGCATTGCTCCTCCTGGATTTTTCGGCGACCGGATCGACTCGAATCCTCCCGAAATCTGGATCCCGTTGAACGTCGAACCGGTGATGGAAGGCCCAACCAGCATTCTGAAGGTGGCTGATTCGAACTGGCTGTACGTCCTTGGCCGGCTGAAACCCGGGGTTGCTCCCGGGAGCGTGCAAGCCAAGATTTCAAATACTCTTCGGCAGTGGCTGGCCACGCAACCGTCTTACACCGCGAATGGAGGCGATACCCAGATTCCCAAACAGCATGTGGTGGTTGTTCCGGGGGGAAGCGGCATACGCAATCTTCAGCAGGAAACTGGAGATGGTCTTCACCTGCTCACGGGGATCTCCGCCCTTGTGCTGCTGGTAGCGTGCGCGAACATTGCCAATCTTCTGCTTGCGAAAGGAACTGCCCGCCAGGCTGAGACCTCGATCCGCACTGCGCTCGGAGCTGCCCGCTCCGCGCTGATTCGTCAGGTGCTGATGGAAAGTGTGCTCCTCTCGGTCGTTGGCGGAGTGATCGGTATCGGCATCGCGTACCTGGGTGCCCGCATGATTTTGACTCTGGCCTTTCCTGATGCAACGCAAATGCCCATTCATGCCACACCGTCGCCGCTCGTGCTGGGCTTTGCATTCCTGCTTTCTCTCGCGACGGGAGTCATCTTCGGCATTGTGCCTGCCTGGATCTCTTCGCACGCCGATCCCGCAGAAGCGTTGCGCGGCATCAATCGATCCACTGGAGATCGGGCTTTGTTGCCGCAAAAAATTCTCATCGTTCTGCAGGCCGCGCTGTCCTTAGTACTCCTGGTGGGCGCGGGACTGATGACTCAAACGCTGCGCAATCTTGAGAAGCAAAACTTCGGGCTTACCACCACGAACCGCTACGTGCTCCACATGGATCCCATGGGCGCAGGCTACAAAATTGACACTGTTGGCGCGTTCAACGAGCAACTGGAACGCGAATTCACCGCGCTACCGGGCGTCAAGAGTGTCGGCATCGCTCTTTACAGCACTCTCGAAGGCAACAACTGGGGCGAAGGCGTTTACGTGGAGGGCCGGCCCGCCCCGGTCCCGACGCGCACAACGGATCGTCCTGGGACCGTGTGAGCCCGCACTTCTTTGAAACCGTCGGCCAACCGATCGTTCGCGGGCGAGGCTTCACCGAACAGGACACCGCCACTTCGCGCATGGTGGCCGTAGTCAATCAGAAGTTCGTACAAAAATTCTTTCCCAACGAAGACCCGATCGGCCGCCACTTCGGAACAATGGATCAGAAATACGCCGCCGATTACGAAATTGTCGGTGTGATCGCCGACGCGAAATACAACAATCCTCGCGACGAATTTCGATCCATGTACTTTCGCCCCTTGAGCCAATTCAACCGGTCGTTCAAGGAAGAGCGGATGCTTACCGCCGAGAGCCGCTCGTTATTTCCGAACTCGATCACGATTCAATTTGCCGGCGATGCCACTGCACTGGAGTCGTTGGCCCGGCGTACGCTCTCCAACATCAATCCCGACCTCACGATCATTGACTTCAAGTCGCTCGACTTCCAGGTGGCCGATAACTTCAACCAGGAGCGCCTGATCACCAGGCTGATGGCATTGTTCGGTTTGCTTGCACTCGCGCTCGCGTCGGTGGGCCTCTATGGCATCACTACGTATTCGGTTGCGCGGCGTACCAGCGAAATAGGCCTGCGCATGGCGCTCGGCGCGAATCGAAGCAACGTGGTCGCCCTCGTGCTGAAGAAGGCGCTGCTGCTGGTTGTTCTTGGCCTGGCCATCGGCGTGCCGGTTTCGCTGCTGGGTGGACGCCTGATGTCGGCCCAACTCTACGGTGTTCGCACCTACGATCCGCTGACGCTGGCCGGATCAATCCTCGTGTTATGCGCGTTCGCGGCGTTAGCTGGATTCATACCAGCGCGCAGGGCTTCGACCATTGAGCCTATGAACGCATTGCGAACCGATTAGGGTCTCGTTATTTTGAGCCGTTCCCCTGGCGGAATTTGTTGAAAGTGGAAGCGACTCCAGAGATCCTTCCCTTTGCTCAGGGTGACCAGTGCGCTGAGTAATACAGGCTGCTCGTTTGACCCTCCGGGGACGCGTGACTAGAATTTGCCTCGCGCGCTTAGCGGGGATTCTATGAAGCGATTTGCCTGCCTCCTGCTTTTCATCAGCCTTCTTTGCTTTGCCGGTTTTGCCGACGACGACAAAGATCATCATCACCACGAAAACCTGACCGAGACACAACTTGGGACCGTCCATTTCCCGGTTTCCTGTGCCGCGGCAGTGCAGAAGCCCTTTGCCCGCGGAGTGGCGCTGCTGCACTCGTTCTGGTACGAGGAGGCGGAGAAAGAATTCAATCAGATCGCGAAGGACGACCCAACAGTGTGCCATGGCTCATTGGGGCGTAGCTATGAGTATCTGGCATCAACTATGGGATAACCCCGAGCCCGAAAGTGATCGCTCAGGGTCTGGCCGAAGTTAGGGCGGCTGAGAAACTCGGACCGAAGACGACTCCTCGCGAAAAGGGATACGTCGCCTCCGTCGCAGCTTTTTATGGCGAGTCCGAAAAGCTCGACCACGCCGCCCGCGCCAAAGCCTATTCCGACGGGATGAAAAAGGTATACGAGTCGTTCCCGGAGGATCACGAAGCGGCAGCATTCTACGCGCTCTCGCTGCTTGCGTCCGAGCCGCACAACGACGAGACTTTCGCGAACCGCAAACAAGCGGCAGCAATTCTGGAGAAGCTGTTCGCAACCGAGCCGGATCATCCCGGCGTGGCGCACTACCTGATCCACAGCTATGACAAGCCGCAGTTGGCGCAGCTCGGGATTCCCGCCGCGCGCCGCTATGCGCAAATCGCTCCTGCCGCGCCGCATGCGCTGCACATGCCGTCACACATCTTTGCCCGCGTGGGCCTCTGGCAAGACGACATTAATTCGAACCTGGCGTCGGTTGCGGCGACGCGCAAGACCGCTGCGATGGGCATGGGCGGAGAAGGCCATCAGTTCCACGCGATGGACTTCCTCGTCTACGCCTATCTGCAAAGTGGACGCGAGGAGGAAGCAAAAAAAGTCATCGACGAGATCAGGACCATGCCGAAGATGGAGTCCATGTACGGTCCGGATTTTGATCCCCAGACCAATGCCCTGACCGCATTCCCCGCAATCTACGATCTCGAATTGCGGCACTGGTCCGACGCAGCGTCTTTGGCGCCGGTGCCCGGAGCATCGACCGGCGACCTGTCGATCACCTATTGGGCGCGAGCGATCGGCGCTGCGCGGTCCGAGAATTTGACAGAGGCGCACAAGGACCTGCGCGAAATCGAGAACGTCCGCCAGAATCTGCTCGCGGAAAAAAAGAATGACCCTGCAGAGGCAGTCGGCGAGGACTATCAGGAAGCGGAGGCCTGGATATTGCATGCAGAGGGCGAGGACGACAAGGCCGCTGCGGTCCTCCGCACAATCGCTGACAAGAACGACAAGCTAGGCGACGAGCCCGAAGGAATTCCGGCGCGCGAGATGCTCGCCGATCTGCTGTTCGAAGCCAAGAAGCCGCAGCAAGCGTTGATCGAATACCAAACTGATCTGAAACTCAACCCAAATCGCTTCAATGGCCTCTATGGCGCCGCTCGAGCAGCCGAGGCTGCCGGAAAGCAAAGCGATGCGAACGAGTATTACGCGCTCCTATTGAAATCGTGCGAGGGGGGCAACTCAACGCGTCCGGAACTGAGCCATGCGAAAGAGTTGTTGGCAAAGAAATAAGTTGGCGAAGAAATGGGTGATACGCTCTGTCATCCTGAGCCAAGCGAAGGACCCCATGCGTGCGTGCTAAACCCCCGGTCTCGCTCGGAATCTCCGCCTCAGACTTCGCTATCTCCAAATGAAGATCTTCGTGATCAGCACGATCATCATCGCCAGCGCTCCCATCAGCGCGTTGTACTCGCGATGCTTGAGGTAAAGATCCATCGAAAATCCTCCGTCCTCGGAAACACCGCCGGATGGCGTGAGTCTGGGGAACATTCTCGGTACGCGCTTCGCATACTCTTCAAACTCGGGAAACTTTTCGCGCAGAAAGTTTTCTTCGCCGCGAATGACGGGCATATAGATCGCGAAGAACATAACCACCAGCACAACCCCGACCCACCAGCTTCTCGCTGCGACGGCGAATCCGATGCCCATCAGCAGCGAGCCAAGATAAAGCGGGTTTCGCGTGTAAGCATAAGGTCCTGAAGTGGCCAGCGCTTCATTCTTGCGGACGTGACCGGAAGCCAGAGCACGAATGAGAAGTCCCGGCAGAATCAGGATTGTCCCGAATCCGATGAACCGCCAGGTAGGCTGCGCCAGCCAGAAATAGAGAAGCGCGAATGCGAAACCTAACGGCACTCGAATCCGGCGTGCAACGCGGGACCACTCAGCCACGGGTGTCCTCCGCATGGGCCGCACTATCCAGCAACTTGTAAGCAGCGTTCACCACCGACTCAACCCCAATTTCAAGCATGCCTTCGTCAGGGCGCGGATTTCGCGCATGCGTTGTCGGGCTGGCAGGATTGCGCAAAACGATGCTGCGCGTCCCGTAAGGCCCGTTGCGCGCGGGATCCGTGGGGCCGAAGATCGCCACCACTGGGACTCGAAGCGCGGCTGCGAGGTGCAGGGGCCCGGTGTCTCCGCCGACAAACAGCTTCGCTCTGCGTGTCAGGGCGATCAACTCGCTGATCGTGCTTTTCAGAGTCATCGCGGCGCCTTCACCAGCACTCTCCACGTCTCGCGCGAGATCTTCTTCCGCCGGGCCGTAGTTCACGATCGATCGAATACCGCGCGCGGCGAGACCGCGGCTGACGCGACCGTATCGCTCGGCCGGCCAGCGCTTCGCTCCCCAGCCTGCGCCGGGATTCAAGAGAGCGAAATCCTGCACGCCGGCATCTCTGAGAAGCTTTTCAATTCTATTTTCTGCGGCGACGTCGTGGGGAAACTCCACTGGCGGCGCAGGTACGATTTTTCCAGTAACTGCGCCTGCCAGCGACAGATTCTGCTCGATCACATGCGTCCCCAGCGGCACTACTTTCCGCGTGTACCACAGGCTCGCAGGAGATTCCCGGGGCTGCGTTGAACCATAGATGACGGGCGTTCCAGACCATCGCGTGAGCACTGCGGAACGGATTGCGCCCTGCAGGTCGACAGCGATGTTGTAGCGGACGGAGCGAACATCGTTCCAGACTCTTACGATTCGCTCGATAGTGGGTGCAGTGAAAAGCGTCTTCCGCCATCCAGTCAAGTTGACGGTGTGGACCCAGTCCGCCAAAGGGCGTTGCGGGGAACGCGGGCCCCGGCGGGGAGTACCGGGAGCGCATAAAAGATCTGCCCAACGCTCTTCGATCAGCCATCCGATCATCGCTTCGGGGAAAGCGTCCCGCAGAGCCTGCGCCGCGGGCAGAGTATGGATCACATCTCCCATGGCCCCGAGGCGCACGATAAGCAGGCGTTCGATAGTCGAAGGATCGGCCGCGCCAGCGATCAAGATTTCCTCGGCGACAAGCGGGAGCGGATGATCTCGGAGGTCGAATGATCCTTGGGATCGCCGACGATCTGCACGCTGCCTCCATATTCAGCCACGGCATCCCGTTCGGGAACAGAGTCGGCCGTGTAGTCGGTGCCCTTGGCCTGAACGTCAGGCCGAATCTCGCGAATGATCGAGCGCACGTCGAGTTCCGGAAAAATCACGACGGCGTCGACGTCGGCGAGAGCCGCTACGATTTCAGCGCGCTCTTCCGCCGGCATGATCGGACGCCCTTCGCCCTTGAGCTGGCGCACGGATTCATCGGAGTTGATCGCGACGACGAGCCTTCCGCCGAGAGCTTTCGCGCCCTTCAAATAGCGGACGTGCCCAACGTGAAGCAGGTCGAAGTTGCCGTTGGCCAGCGTAACGCGGTCGCCCGTGCGTCGCCATTTTTCAACGCGCCGCCGCAGCTGGTCGCGGCTCAGGATTTTGTTGTCTGCACTCAATGAGATCGTGTGGCCGGCGGAGTCTTTTCAATCGCCTGCAACAATTCGTCCCGCGAAACTGTCGCGGTGCCGCGCTTCATCACGACAATCCCGCCGGCATAATTCGCGAGTTGCGCGGCTTCTTCGGTCGTGGCCCCCGCTGCGAGCGCCGCCGTAAACGAGGCGATGACCGTATCGCCCGCGCCCGTGACATCGGCAACCTGATCCGATCCGAAGATTGGAATGTCCACCGGCTTGTGGTTGCGATCGAAAGCGACCATACCGTCGCGCCCGCGCGTTACCACGAGCGACTGCAGCTTCATGTGTGCCATCAGCTTTTCGCCGGCGGTGAGGAGCTTGTCCCAGTCCTGGCCGATGCTGACGCCGAGAGCATCCTCAACTTCCGGTTCGTTCGGAGTGGCCGCCGTGACGCCGGCATACTGCAACATGCGATAGCGTGAATCGAGCACGATCGGCACTGATCCGAGCTTGCCCTTTTCGCGAAGCGTGCTCACGATCGCGGGAGTGGCGGCGCCGTATCCGTAGTCAGAAACCAGCAACGCGTCGGACGCGTGCGCGTAGTTTCTCGCTGCCAGATATAGTTCCCGGGTCAAATGGCTGCTGGGAGCTTCGGCCGGCTCGCGATCGACGCGCACCACCTGCTGCCGCGCCGTGTGCGTCATGCCTGCCAGAATGCGCGTTTTCGTGACCGTGGTGTAGCTCTTGTCCTTCAAGACGCCGCTCACCGCAATTTTCTTATGGCGGAAATATTTCAGCAGAAGGCGGCCGGGCTCATCATCACCCACAATTCCGACGGGTAGGACATTGACTCCAAGGTCGGCGAGATTGTTGGCGGCATTGGCGCCTCCGCCGGGTAGGACCTTCCGCTCGCGATGCTTCAGGATTAGCACGGGCGCTTCACGCGAAACGCGGGAAATCTCGCCGAAAACAAATTCGTCGGCCACGAGATCGCCCAACACCGTGATCGTGATGTTGGGAAACGACTCGACGATCTTCTTGAGGCGCTCGCCCTCTTTAAAGTGCTTGGTCATTCGGCAGGAGCGACGCGTCCCGAAGACGTAGCGGATACATTATGCGGAAACAATAGGCCACCGCAACAAACCGGGGGACGCCGGCGCTACGAGTCGATTCTCTCATGCGTTGCGCCTTCGTTCTTCTATCTTCCGCAGCATAGTATCCAGGGCGTTAGCTGCGTCGTCGAGCTGCATGCGGACTGGCACGACGGAAAGTGGTTCAAGCGAAGAGAGGTACGGGCCGAGATTTACCGCGTCCTTCTCCGTGGTAACAAAGCCTCCAGCCTCGCTGCGTTGCTTGAGGCTCAGCAATTCACGAACGTCCTTCTCGGTGTAGGCGTGATGGTCGCGATAAAACGCCTCGGCAACGAGGTCGATATTCGCGGCACGGAGTTGCAGGACGAAGTTCTGCGGGCGCGCGATCCCGCAGAACACAATCGGTCTCGCCGGAACATTCTGCGGCGCGATCCCCCTGCGCACGCGCCACACCAGTTGTTCCTGCAAAGGAAAGGAATCAGGGGATGCGCCACTCGCGAGCACAACGGCATCGGCTCGGCGAAGTGAGCGCAGAGGCTCGCGCAAACGTCCAGCGGGAAGCAGGCGGTCCTTCGCGTCTTGAGGCGTCAGCAGCACAATGTCGAAGTCTCTGGCCAGTCGGCGATGCTGAAAACCGTCGTCCAGCAAATGAAGCTGAGGACCAAACCTTGCCTCGGCGAAAAGTCCAGCAAGGTGCCGGCCCTCCCCGACAATAACGGGGACCTGCAGCTTGCGCGCGATGAGGAGTGGTTCGTCGCCGAACTCCGCGGGAAGGCCTGCGGGATCGACAAGAAGCACGCCACGCGTTTTGCGTCCGTAGCCACGCGAGAGGACGTCAAATTTCACCCCGCGCGCTTTGAGCAATTCGCCAAGCAGCAGGACGAAAGGAGTTTTCCCCGTCCCACCGGTGGAAAGATTTCCCACGCTGATGACCGGGCCTTGCAAGCTGCGGGCGCGCAGAATATGTCGTTCATACAAAGCGTTGCGCGTTGCGACCACGCCGCCGTAGATAGTTGCGAGAGGATTCACTGGGGATGCGCTATGGAGGCTGTTCGAGCAGGATTCTCGGCAAGAAGGCTCTGAAGCGCTTCGAGCGTCCGAGACGTGGCGCCCATCTGCGAGAGGATCGTTTCCCTGGCGCGGCGCCCCAGTGCATGTCGTTCGGAATCATTCTCGAGCAGATGCATGAGTGTGAGCGGCAATTCCGATAAGGTGACAATCCGGACGGCATCCCGGCTCTGAAACAATCCCACGATATCGCGAAAATTTTCTGTGTGGGTGCCCGTGACGATGGCGACGCCATGTTGCGCAGGCTCGATGATGTTATGCCCGCCGCGTGGAACGAGGCTGCCGCCGACGAAAGCCACCTCCGCCAACGCATAGAGCGCAGCGAGTTCTCCGATCGTATCGACGAGGAAGACACTTCCACCGAGAGGCTCCCCTTGCCATTGCGAACGTCGTTGGAAGCGAATCCCCATGCGCCGGATCAGGATCGCGACCGTGTCGAAGCGTTCGGGATGCCGCGGCGCAAGAATCATAACGGCGTGCGGATGGCTGACGCGGACATTCTCAAACGCCTTGAGCAGGGGCGCTTCCTCGTCCTCAACGGTGCTGCCACAGACGAGAACCGGGCCGGCACCTTCTTTGCCGAGGGATTGACGAAGGCTCTCGACGATGGCGGGCGGCGCAGGCAGATTCACATCGAACTTCAAATTTCCAGTGATGTGAATCCGGCTTTTCTGCGCTCCAATGGACTCGAGCCTGTCACCGTCCATCTCAGTTTGTGCAAGGAAGAGGTCGACCTGCGCCAGCATTTTCTGAAGAGCCCAGCGAAAACGCTGATAGCGCGGCCAGGATCGATTTGAGATGCGGGCGTTCACAACCGCGATGCGCGCTCCGCTGGCGTAGACCAGTCGCAGGAAATTCGGCCAGAATTCGGTTTCGGCAAGCACAACCAGTTCGGGTCGCAACGCGCGAAGATAAGGTCGAATGGCAAAGGAGAAATCCATCGGAAAATAGAAAACGTTCTCCGCTCCAAACAGTTTGCGGGCAAGGTCCTGGCCAGTATCGGTCGTGGTCGATACAAACAATCGATGCTTTGGAAAAGCTTTGCGCATCCGATTCACCAGTCCGGCGACAGCAAGTACCTCGCCGAGCGAAACGGCGTGAACCCAGATCGCGGGACTCGGCCGGTCACCGGAGGTCCCTAGCCGCGCAGGGACCGATCCCACGCGTTCAGAAAATCCGCGACGATACTTGCCGTGACGCAAGGCTTGAAAGAGCCAGTAAGGTGAGCTCACCAGCAGAGCCACCGCCAGGGCCAGACTATAGAGGAAGTAGAGCAATCGAAGCCATTCTAAACCGCCCGAAGCGGCGACAGCTCAGTGCTTCTATAATTGCGGCATGCAGAAAAATGGCATGCGATCGAACAAGCGATGGCTCATGATCGCGCTGTGCGCAGTCTCTTTTGCGCCTGCGGTTCTCGCCTCGAAAACCTTTGTGAAGCCGGTGGCAAAGACAGCGATTAATTATCCGGCGCACGATTTTCATCGCGACGAAAAGGTTGCAATTGCCGCTGACCCGTACGACAAGCCCGACAAGGCAAAGATATTTGCCGTCAACTACGCCCAGCATGGATTTCTGCCCGTCTTCTTTGTTGTAACCAACGACGGCGACCAGCCAGTGTCGATCGGGAACATGGAAGTTACGCTGATCACGGCGAATCATTCGAAACTCACGCCTGTCACGACGGATGACCTGTTCCGCCGCCTCTCCAACCCGCAGTCCAGCACGCGGCCCAGCCCACTGCCGTTGCCGCATAAGGTGAAAGGTGGAGTCAGCCAGAAAGACAGAGACGAGATCGAGGGCTCGCAGTTCGCGGCCAAGGCGGTCGAGCCGCATTCGACGCAGTCAGGATTCTTGTTTTTCGATATTGGCGGCATCAACGAGCCGCTGCGCGGCGCCGAGATCGACATCACCGGCGTGGTGGACTCTAAGGGAACGGAGCTGCTCTTCTTTGAAATTGCGGCGGACAAATACCTGGACGCGCCGCAGAATCCGTAAATCTCACTCTTCCAAAACTAAGCCGAGCTTCCTCCACCTTTATAATCGTTCCCTATGGCCACGACTGCGGAGACTTCCATCGCGGCGCATCCCAGGTTTGAGCCGGTCATCGGGCTCGAAGTTCACGTTCACCTGCTGACGGCGAGCAAGATCTTTTGCTCGTGCTCGACGCGCTTTGGCGCTCTGCCGAATACCAACATTTGTCCGGTGTGCCTTGGGATGCCCGGCGCTCTGCCCGTTCTCAACAAGAAGGTCGTGGAGTTCGCCACGCTCGCGGCAATGGCGCTCAACTGCCGCATCAACGAAACCTCGATTTTTGCACGCAAGAACTACTTCTACCCCGACTTGCCCAAGGGATATCAGATTTCGCAGTACGACAAGCCGCTGGCAGAATTCGGATTCATCGAGGTTCCCGCCAACGGCGGCAAGAAGAAGATCGGCATCACCCGCGTTCACCTCGAGGAAGATGCCGGCAAGAGCCTCCACGAGGGATTTCCTGATTCCGACGAGAAGACTGCGATCGACCTGAATCGGACTGGAGTACCGTTGATTGAAATCGTCAGCGAGCCCGACATCGCGACGCCCGACGAAGCCTACGAATATTTGACGCGGCTGAAGGAGATCATCCTTTATACCGGCGTGAGCGACTGCAACATGGAGGAAGGCTCGCTCCGCGCCGATGCGAATGTCAGCGTGCGTCCGCGAGGCCAGAAGGAATTCGGCACCAAAGCGGAAATCAAGAATGTGAATTCGTTCCGCTTCATCCGCGAAGCCATCGAGTACGAGATCGGACGGCAGATTGACCTCATCGAATCCGGCGGCAAGATTACGCAGGAGACGCGGCTCTACAACTCCAACGAAGGCAAGACGTACAGTATGCGTTCGAAAGAGCAGGCGCACGATTACCGTTACTTTCCAGAACCTGACCTGCTGCCGCTCGTCGTCGACGAAAAGTGGAAAGCCGAGATCGCCAGCGCGCTGCCCGAACTGCCGGAAGCGCGTCGCGCCCGCATGGTCAAGGATTACGGCATCACCGAATACGATGCGCAGGTGCTGACATTTTCGAAGTCCCTCGCCGACCAGTTTGAGCGGGCTGCCAAGGCAGCGAAGAACCCCAAGCGCGTCGCCAACCTGGTGCAGGGCGAATTGATGGGACGCCTCAAGGCGAAGGGTGTTTCCATTGGACAATCGCCGATCTCGATGGCGGGGGTAGCCACCTCGGCCGATCTCGTGGAGTCAGGCGCAATCTCGGGCAAGATGCTCAAAGATCTCTACGACCTGAGCTTCGAGCGCGGCAAGGACTTTCCGGCGGTTTACGAGGAGGAGGGGCGTCCACAGCAATCCACCGACACCTCCGCTCTGGAAAAGATCATCGACGAGATTCTGGCTGCGAACCCGAAACAGCTTGAGCAATATCGTGCAGGCAAAAAGACGATGCTCGGTTTCTTCGTCGGGCAGGTGATGAAGGCTTCCAAAGGCCAAGCCAGCCCGCAGATCGTCAACGAACTCCTCGCGAAGAAACTGGTTTGATTTGTTCTTGATTTTGATTGTGTCAGACAGGTCTGGGAGCCTGTCCCACCCCGCCCTCGAAGGCCCCCTGGTACTATGCCCTCCCCGTGACTTCGGTTATCTGATTTTGTTCCCGACAGCCGATTAGCATGGCCATGCCATGAAACTCAAGCTTGACCGCATCATCAGCATTGGCACGCTTTTGGCGTCCCTGGTGGCCATTGTGCTGGTTTTGAAGAAACCCACGCCCGTCGCTCAGCCACAGGCTCCCGCCGCGATTGCCGAGCACGCGCAGGCGTTCGACCAGAAAATGGCTGACTTCCAACAGGCGACCGAGCAGGCACAGGCGCAACCGGCCGGCACGTCGAGTGCGCCGAAGCCTGACGCGGCGCAGGCTGCCGCGACTTCGCCCAGCGCCACAAAGCCCGAGGTTCGCATCAATTCCGATGAGATCAGTGCTGTGCTCGCCCAATCTTTGGGCAATGTTGGAGCGGCAGGATTAACCCCCGATTCGAATCTTGGCTCCGCCGCACCAACAATCAAGGATCAACAGGTCAGCTTTGACGGAGACGTCGTGCATGGCCAATTCCTCACTGAGATTGCCGGCAAAGACGTATGGATCACTGTTTCCGGCCACCTCGGCGATCAGGGCGGATACGCGACGTTCGAGCCGACCGAATTCAAAGTTGGAGATCTAAGCGTCCCGGTCTCGCTGGTGAATCCTGCGTTGCAGAAAAAACTAGGCGAGCAGCGCGATCGCTTGAAACTTCCCGACGGTGTGGGAGATTTGAAAGTCGAGAATGGCGAATTGGTGATGCAGGGAAGGTAGAGAACCGAGAATTTCAGATCGTAGATTTTAGAACTGAAGATTTCAGCCTGCCCTTGGTATGAAATCTAAAAATCTGCAGTCTGTATCCTGAGCTCAGCCCGCCGCTGTGACACGGTTTTCCGCCGCAACCTTCGCATACCACTTTCCCGAATCCTTGATCGTGCGTTGCTGCGTCTTGAAATCCACGTAAGCCAAACCGAAGCGCTGGCTGTAGCCCTCCGCCCATTCGAAGTTGTCGAGCAAACTCCACGCGTGATATCCGCGGACGTCCGCTCCTTCCGCAATCGACCGCGACAATGCAGATAAATACTGACGGTGATAGTCCGTGCGGCGAGCGTCGCGAATGTTGCCGCTTGCGTCCGGCCCGTCGTTGTACGCACATCCGCTCTCGGTGATTTCGATCGCCGGGCGGTTGTAGTCGCGCGTGATGCGCGTGACCATGTCGTAGAGTGCTTTCGGCCAGACCTCCCAGCCGGAATCCGTTTTCAAACCTTTTTGCCCGCCGTCCATTTTCACCGGGAACAGCCATTCCTGCGCGTGCGAGAACCTTTCCATCGTGCCTGGCGACGAGGCGACGGTGCGGTAGTAAAGATTGATCCCGATGAAGTCGAGCGGCGCGCGCGTCTTTTCCATGTCCCCTGACTTAATTCCCATCATTCGTTCGGGAAGAAACGTCAGCGCGTCGGAATAGTGTCCGCGCAAAGCCGGATCGAGGAACCACGTGTTTGAGATGGCATGCGCGCGATCAGCCGCCAGCTTGTCTTCCTCGGAATTGGTCGCTGGTTCGCACGGCGACATGCTTAACGCGCTGCCCACGCGAGCGCCTGGCCGAAGAGCCTTCAGGGATCGAAAGGCCTCGCCCTGCGCGAGATTGACCACGTGTGTGGCGCGAAGAAAGTCGAGAACGCTTTTGCGCCCGGGAGCATGCGTGCCTTCTAGATATCCGAGGTCGATGAATGCGTCGGGTTCGTTGAAGAGGATCCAATCGGAGACGCGGTCGCCGAGCGCCTGCACAACGAGTTGAACGTAATCCGAGAAGCGGCCAGCCAAGTCGCGATTCGGCCATCCACCGGCGTCTTCGAGTGCCTGCGGCAAGTCCCAGTGATACAGCGTGACCAGCGGGCGAATATGCGCTTCGAGCAGAGCGTCGACGAGGCGACTGTAGTAATCGACGCCCTTTGCATTCGCTGCGCCAGATCCCGATGGCTGAACGCGCGGCCATCCGACGGAGAGTCGGTAGCTGTTGAGATTCATCGTGCGCATCAGCGCGATATCTTCGCGCCAGCGATGATACGAATCGCAGGCCACGTCGCCGGTGTCGCCGTTTCTTATTTTGCCCGGCGTGTGCGAGAAGCGATCCCAGACCGACTCGCTTTTTCCGTCTGCCTGCCACGCGCCTTCAATCTGGTACGACGCCGTGGCAGCGCCCCAGAAAAATCCCTTGGGGAAATGGGTCTCCACGGAGGTATCGAAAGCTCCGGCAGAACTTGCGCTAACCGTCGCGCCCGCTTTTGGAGAGACGTTGCAGCCAGAAAGCACAGAAGCTGGCAGGGCAGCCATGGCGCCGGCGCCCAGTGCAGAGAGCAAGAATTTGCGGCGGGTCGGACGCAATCGAAACCAGCGCTCCCTTTGAGGATTGATCGATTTGGGCCGGTCAGTTGTGTTTCACAAACTTATTGTTCTTCTGCCCGGTTAAAGAATTGTAAAGCGTCTCGATGAATGTGTCTTCGGTGATGAAGTCTCCCGCATACCGCGCCCTTTTTCAGATGGTGCTCTGTTCCCGCAAGCCTACTGCGGGTTCTGGCTATCGAACATCTTCCATAGCTTGTCTGCAGTGGCGCGGTAGATGACCCATCCCGACCCAGCGTCGGAGGTTTGGCGGAACAGCAATTCTCCGCGTCCGTCTCCGTCAGCATCGACGGCATCGATCAGATCCAGACGCGGCGTCATGTCGAGATGGAATTTGTCGGTGACCGCCGAGTAGAGTTTGTGCAGGTTGTTGTAAATGTCGGGGTAGGCCACAAGCATGATCGAGTACTGGAGATCGGCATCGGTTTCGGAATGGGCAGTCCGGGCAGCTGGAGGTGGCATGTGTGCCTCCGCGCTGAAAATGATCACGGGCTGATTCGAGTTCCACAGGTCATACGCGACCATCTGTATGTTCTCGAAAATTGGTTCAGCAAATTTCGTGGCGCGATGTGCCGGATGCGCATGCGCTGTGGCAGTCGAGGTTGTCGGGGAAGTCGTCGCCTTCGCCCGAGCAGTGAGATATGAGCGAAGCTGATCCTTCGCTGCATCCACGAGCTGCTTCCGGCGGTCTTCTTCCTCGCCTTTGAGCCATTCGAAGGTGAACGAACGCGGTTCCGGCCCTCCTGCATCGGAGATTGCTGGAATCAGTTGAATGTCACTTTTGGCAGCCGTTGTTTCCACGAGCTTGCCGCCGGTCGCAGGAGAACTCTCCGCTGGAGAGGCTAGAGGCTTAGCTCCTGGTTTGCTGTAGCCCGGGACTTCGTCGTCCGCAAACGATTCGGCGGGCTTTCCGCGACGAAGCTTCGGGCGATTGGCTTCGGCCGTGCCGCTATCGGACGTCGGTATGTTCGCCTTCGAATCAGGCTTTGAGTCGCTCGGCTTCTCAGGTGCCGCGGGCTGTGATCGACGGCGCGGGCGCCGAAGTGGCAGGCGGAACCGGCGCTGGCTGCGCAGGAGTGGATGAATCCGGAGACGAATCGCGCTTCGTCAATCGCGGAGGTCCGTCGGAATCATGCGATCCGGAAGAAGCGGGCGCCGGAGTGTTTCCGCTTGTCGGAGCAGTGCCGGAGGCTGGTGCGCTTTTTGCGGGAGCGGGTTGTTTGGCTGCTTCTGTATCACGCGTCAATCGCGGCGGACCGTCAGCACTGTCGAGCCCGACTGGCGCAGTCGCGGATTGCGTGGGCTTCGCTGGCGGCTCGGTTCCAACCGGACGCCACATGCCCGTTCCGAGCCAGGGAGTTTGTGCGTTCACGGCATTGCTGTGCAGGGCGCTTCCGACGGTGAACAGTCCGAGCGAATTGCCGGATCGTTCTCCTTCGTAGACGTTTCCAGAGTCCAACGCCATGGGTACGGGATCAGCCTTGTAGGCGGTCGCGTCCCAGAATTTCCCGTTGATCAAAATCGCGATCGGAACGAGCGACGCTTTCCCGTTCGGCGCGAGTTGCACCACGGCCAGCGCCCGGGGTCCGGCGTCTTTCTTCTTCGACGCTTTGCGCTCGCCCGGCGTGATCTGCGGACGTTCCTCCTGCCCCGCAACCGTCAGCGACAGGGCGGCCACGCAAAGCAGCGCCGCCAGCAGCTTTGCGCCGGGCAAAAATTTGAGGTGTAAAATTCCCGAGGACGCAGTGGACACCATTTTTGCGGCCTGTCCTGCGCTCGACATCGTTTTGCCCGGAGAAATTCCCATGAAGGTCAATGATAAGGCTCCCGACTTTACTTTGCAGGACGAGAACGGAAAAGAGATCGCGCTGAAGGACCTGCGCGGCAAGACCGTAGTTCTCTACTTTTATCCTCGGGCCGACACGCCCGGATGCACGATTGAGGCCTGCGAGTTTCGGGACTCATACAAAAAGATGCAGAAGACGGGCGCCGTGCTGCTCGGGATATCCCCGGATACGCCGAAAGCGCAAAAGAAATTTCAAGACAAGTTCAGCCTCCCCTTTACCTTGCTGGCCGACGCCGACAAGAAAGTCGCCGAGGCCTTCGATGTGATGAAGGAGAAAAACATGTACGGCAAGAAGGTCTGGGGAGTCGCCCGGACCACCTTCATCATCGGCCCGGATGGCAAAATCCAGCACATCTTCGAGAAGGTGAAGCCCGAAGGACACTCCGAGGAAGTGCTGGCCTATCTGAAGGAATCGGCCAAGGGCGCGGCATAGCCCGTTTCCAAACAGCGAAGCCAGTTGCTCAGGGAACAAATTTGGACGTCGCCTCGTAACACTAGACAGTTGATTTCCGCCCGGTATCCGAGGAGGAAGCTATGCGTGGTCTCATTCGATCGGTTGGAGTTCCAGCGCTTTTGCTGGCCGCCCTGGCGGGCTCCGTGCTGCACGCGACTCTCGCATCGGCGGACGATCGCGCCATTGTCATCGTCTACAAGAATGGGCATCGTCAAAGCCTCAGTTCGTTGGAGGTGGCGCGGATCGACATCAAGGCTGCGGAGATTGTGTACAGAGACGGCCATAAAGAAAAGACTTCCGCAGAGATTGACCGCATCGAATTCGGCGACCCCAACGGCACCGCGGCCCTGCCAAGCCGAAATCATTTCATCGGTAAATGGGAAGTTGGCGAGGGTAACGGAGCGAAGTTCTTCATCACTCTCGAACCCAACGGGGATGCCAAGAAGACCCTCGGCGAGGAGCACGGCACATGGACCTGGGTCGATGGCGAAGCGAGAATTACCTGGGATGACGGCTGGCACGACGCGATCCGCAAAGTCGGCGCCAAGCACGAGAAAGTCGCGCACGCGCCGGGGAAATCGTTCAGTGATCCGCCATCGAACGTAACCACCGCCCGCAACACCGAGCCGAAACCGATCTAACACACCGGTGCGGACGATCGACGTCTGGAGCAATTAACATGTGGCATGCCCGGGTTACGGAGCTCAACTTCTACGACGGCAATTCGTCCCCTCTCGCGCTCATTTTTCGCGCTAAATCCACGCAGGGTCGCGCGGGAACTTCTTGGGAAAGTGCTGGTTCGCAATGCTGACGGTGGACGTCTTACGGCCCGCATCGTCGAAGTCGAAGCCTACCTCGGCAAGAACGATCCTGCCGCTCACTCCGCCGCCGGCAACACTCCCCGCAACTCGGTCCTCTTCGGCCCGCCGGGACGCGCCTACGTTTATTTCATCTACGGCAATTACTATTGCCTGAATGTCTCTTGCGAACCGGAAGGGCGCGCGGGCGGTGTGCTTTTTCGAGCGCTCGAACCCATTTCTGGCATCGAGGCCATGGCCGAGGCTCGCGGCATAGAGGTCCACGGCGACAAAGACTTACGCAGGCTGACGAGCGGCCCGGGCCGCCTGTCTGCAGCTTTCTGCGTTACGCGGACCCGCGATAACGGATGCGACCTCACTTCTTCCGCCAGCAGCCTTTGGATCGGAGACGATGGTTTTCGGAGCCGTCAAATTTCGATCACGCCGCGAATTGGGATCGTCAAAGCCGCTGAGCGACCCCTGCGCTACTTCCTGACGGGCAATCCATTCGTCTCCGGCCCGAAAAATCTCGTCCCGCTTGACAGGCGGGTGTAGACTGGCCTCCGTGTTCAGGGAGCCTGAAAGCCTTGCTGGAAGCGGCTTTTCGACGACCCCATTTGGGGTACTCGGTCAGAGGTTGTCTTAAATAAGTTCTTTCCGCAACCCGGGCAGCCCCACGAACATCTAGAGACAGTAAGGAGCCCTTCCGCGTGCCTGCTCTCACGCGAACGCGAGTCGTCGTTGTCATCCTCACGGCCTGTCTGGCAATGCCGCTGTTTTCTTTTGCGGCCGACGGCGGCGGAATCGTAGTGGAACACGCCGTCACACCTCCTGCTTACATCCTCGTTGGTTTCGTTGGCGGATTTGTTCGCCACGATAATCCCAATCAGGGTCCAGTGTTGTTTGCGCAGCGCACGCAAGCCACGCTGCCGAAAAATTCCTACGTTCACGTTTTCGAAAACCGTCACCGCAGAACGGCGTACAAAACGATCCTTGGCTTGCTCGACGGCGACCACAACGGCATTCTGAGCGAGCAGGAAAAAACGCAAGCCCACATCATTCTTTTCGGCCATAGCTGGGGTGGATCGGCGGTGGTCTTGCTTGCTCGGGAGTTAGAACGCGTCGGAATTCCCGTCCTGCTGACCGTGCAGGTCGACAGCGTGGCCAAGCCCTGGCAGCACGACGACATCATTCCGGGCAATGTCGCTGCCGCGGCAAACTTCTATCAGCCCTACGGTTTTATTCACGGACGGTCGATGATTTACGCGGCCGACGATTCGAAGACACGCATCATCGGCAATTACCGCTTCGACTATCATCAGGCGCCGGTGAAGTGCGAGAACCCTTCGTGGTTTGATCGCACCTTCACTCCTGACCACATGCAGAGCGACTGCGATCCGCGTATTTGGAATCAGATCGGAAGCCTCGTCCTCGAGCGCGTGGGACAGGAAACACAACCAATCGCCGCCCTGCCTCGCCCCCTAAGCTTTCTTTCGCCTCCGCAACAAAAACTGGAAAAGTAGAAATAGCTGTTCCGGGCATTCAAGCGGACAGACGCATCGACTCCACATCGGGTTGCCCCATCCTGGTCGCGCCTTATGCGACAGGGTGGGGCTCGTGACTTTCCCCGCCTCCAAAAGCGAACCGCTCGCGGCCACATCTGATGTCGCGAAAATTCGCCAAAGGGATCTCTCTGTTGACATGAAGTACTTTGTATTATAAAGTACGCATCATGGCACGATATCAAGATCCGTTTTCCACTGCGATTCGGCCGCGCTGGATTCCGCGTGAGATGACCGTGGCTCCCTCCCTCAAATCTTCCGAGACTGCTGGACCGATCGAGAATCACTATGCGCTTCTGATCAATCCCTTCTACCCCAAAGACGCGAACGCCAGCTTCGGCAAGCATGTACTCACGCCGACTCTGGCATTGACGAGCTTCGCGGCGACCACCCCCGATCCATGGCGGGTCGATTACTGGGATGAAAACCTGCTCGACGGACGTCCGCCGTTCCAACCCATGCCGCAGGTCGTGGGGATCACCGTTCATCTCACGTTCGCCAAGCGGGCATTCGCGCTCGCCGATTGGTATCGCACGCGCGGATCGAAGGTGATCCTGGGCGGACTTCATGTGCTGTCTTGTCCCGACGAATGCGCTCCTCACGCGGACGCGCTCGCGCTTGGCGACGGCGTGCAACTCTGGCCGCGCATCTTGCGCGATATCGAGCGAAACGCACTGCAGCCGCGCTACGTTGCAACCTACGAGAACGATTATTGTGACGATCCCTCCCCCAGGCGCTCGATTCTTCCACGACGAAGTTTCCTGACAACCACCAGCCTGATCGCAACGCGAGGTTGCCACAACCGATGCGGATTCTGCTATCTCGCTACCGACGGGCTGCGGATGCCGTATCGCATGAAGCATCCGCAGCAGGTGGTCGAAGAATTTCAGGCAGACGACCAGCCCTACGCAGTTTTTGTCGATAACAACCTCGGCTCGCGCCGCGACTATCTTCACGCGCTGTGCACCGCGCTCCGGCCGCTGAACAAAATCTGGAGCGCAGCCGTAACCATCGACGTGACGGACGATCCGTCGCTCATCCGGAACATGGCGCTCGCCGGATGCACAGGCATTTTCATCGGCTTCGAATCGTTGTCCGATGACAACCTCTCCGACTCCAACAAGAAGACCCCTAAGACATCCGACTACGCGCGCCGCGTGCGCATGCTGCACGACTATGGCATTCAGGTAAACGGATCGTTCGTGCTCGGATTCGATCACGACCGAAAAAGATGTCTTCGCCCGCACCGCCGATTGGATCGAAGAAAATCGTCTGGAGTGCGCCACCTTCCACATCCTCACGCCGTATCCCGCGACGCCGCTATTTCGTCAGATGGAGGCGCAACGGCGCATCCTTCACCGCGACTGGAATCTCTACGACACCAGCCATGCCGTCTTCCAACCGAAGCACATGACTCCCGAGGAACTGGAGCACGGGTATGCATGGATCTACCAGCGGCTGTTCTCCCTCGCTTCGATCTGGCACCGCCGGCCCGAGCAGTGGCAGGCCGTTCTGCCTTACATCGGGATGTCGTGCCTCTACAAGCGTTCGAACCGCTTCTGGCATCTGCTCATCAAGCATGACCTCGTGAATCCCGTGTGGAAGCCGCTGGTCGAGATGACGAGGTTGCGGCACGTGCACTACCGGCGCCGGCTCCTGCAGGAGGAGAGGGCGGCATGCTCTCCCGGCCAGGTTGTTTCAGCCGGAGTGTAAATCGGAGATTCGACCGCTCGAAAAAATGTGGTAAAACACTGTCTCAAACACACCCGATAGGAGGCAGAATCCATGTCCCAAAATGAGGCGGCAGCGACCGACGCTCATGGGAGCGTAGCCCCCTACTTCATCGTCGACGACGTCGTGACTTCGGCCAACGTCTACCGCGATACCTTAGGCTTCCAATACCGAAGTGAGGCGGCAATCGTATCTTCGACAGCTCACCTCGAACGCTTACGGGATGTACTTGATCCACTACGCGTTCGCGAGCTGGCTGCTGTACGCGCTGGTGAAAGTTTCACTGCCCGCAGTCGCGAAGGGGGCGCTGGCATTCGTCGCTACAGCGTTGTTGAGCTGGGGCGCGACCGCTGCTCTTCGGCGCATTCCTGCGATTGCACGCATCATCTGACCTGCTTCACAAACGGGAATATCGTGACGACGTTAGCGCGGCGGCAGGCCTGCGCTAACGTCTTTCCTGCTTTCTTTGCGGTAAGATCAAGGCTTATGAATCCGTCCCCTGCCGAGGCCCCGACCGGCGAGAATGCGGCGCCGGAGCCGCGTCCTTCCAACTTTATTCGCGAGAGATTTCTCGACGACCTGAAGACCAACAAATTCGAAGGTCGCGTACAGACGCGTTTCCCTCCCGAGCCCAACGGATACCTTCACATTGGCCACGCCAAGGCCATCTGTCTTGATTTCGGCCTCGCCGACGAATTTCAGGGCACACCAACCTGCGTTTCGACGATACCAATCCTGAAAAGGAAGATACCGAGTACGTCGATTCGATCATGGAGGATGTCAAGTGGCTCGGCTATCGCTGGGATGGCCTGTTCTATGCCTCGGACTATTTCGATCAGCTCTACGATTGGGCGATCAAGCTGATCAAAGACGGCAAGGCGTATGTGGACGATCTTTCAGCGGAGGAAATCCGGAAGCATCGCGGCACGCTGACCGAACCGGGCAAAGATAGTCCATATCGAAATCGTTCTGCCGAAGAAAACCTGAACCTGTTTGAACGGATGCGCGCCGGTGAATTTCCCGATGGATCGCGCGTGCTCCGGGCGAAGGTCGATATGTCGTCGCCGAACTTCAACATGCGTGACCCGGTCATGTACCGCATCCTGCACGCCGAGCATCATCGCACCGGGAATAAGTGGTGCATCTATCCGATGTATGACTACGCCCACGGACAGTCGGACTCGCTCGAAAAAGTGACGCACTCGATGTGCTCGTTGGAATTCGCCGACCACCAGCCGATTTACCGCTGGTTCATCGAGCAGCTCGGAATCTTCCCCTCGCAGCAAATTGAATTCGATCGCTTGAGCCTCACTTACACGCTGATGAGCAAGCGCAAACTGCGTCAACTGGTGGAGCAAAAGACGGTCCGCGGGTGGGACGATCCGCGCATGCCAACGCTTTCGGGCCTGCGCCGCCGGGGATACACGCCCGAGGCGATCCGAAATTTTGTTACCGCTGCTGGAGTGTCGCGCACCAACGGAATCGTGGAACTGGCGATGCTCGAACACTTCGTACGCGAAGACTTGAACAAGCGCGCGCCTCGGGTGATGGCCGTTCTCCGTCCGCTGAAAGTCGTGATCGACAACTATCCGGAGAATCAGGTCGAGCAAATGGACGCGACCAACAATCCGGAAGATCCTTCCGCGGGCAGCCGCAAGGTCCCATTCTCTCGCGTGCTCTACATCGAGCAGGACGACTTCCGCGAAGTGCCGCCGCCGAAATATTTCCGCCTGACCCCGGGCCGCGAAGTGCGATTGCGCTATGGATACTTCATCACCGCCCAGAGTGTGGTGAAGAACGATAAGGGAGAAGTGGTCGAAGTGCATTGCACGTACGATCCGGCAACGCGCGGTGGAAACGCGCCGCCGGACGGGCGCAAGGTGAAGTCGACAATCCACTGGGTTTCGGCCGCCCACGCGGTCGAAGCCGAGGTACGCATCTACGAAAACCTCTTCAACAAAGAGAACCTCGGCGACGTGGAAGAGGGCAAAGACGTTCTCGACTACCTGAATCCGAACTCGCTGGAAACAATTTCAAACGCCAAGCTGGAACCGTCGCTGGCGAACGCCGCCGCCGGCAACCGGTACCAGTTCGAACGCCTCGGATACTTCTGTGCCGATCCCGACTCGAAGCCGGGGGCTCCGGTCTTCAACCGGACAGTAGCGCTAAAAGACATGTGGGCGAGGGTCGAGAAGAAGCAGGGCGGAAAAGGTTAGGCAATCTGTGCCAGAAATGCATTCGAGTATTGTTGCCACCTTAGTATTTTTCGAGTTCTCTCGAACCGCTGTCTCCATGTGCGGTGCCGGACTCACGCTGCTTGTGATTGGCGCGCTCGCGGGAAGAAGCAATTTCGGCGAAGCCACCGGGCTCGGCAAGATCGTAGCCTTGAGCAATCTGTGTTTCGCCATTCCGTTGGCGGTCTTCGGTGCCGAACACCTATCCGGCGCGCCATTCCTTAAGGACGCGGTGCCGCCATACGTCCCGTGGCATCTGTTCTGGGCCTATTTCGTTGGCTTCGCGTTATTCGCCGCCTCCTTGAGCATCGCAACTAAGATCCAGGTGCTCTGGTCAGGACTTCTGTTCGGCCTCATGATGTTCTTGTTTGTTGCGATGATTCATCTTCCCCAAGCGCTCGCCACCCACACGCGATTTTCCTGGGCAATCGTGTTCCGCGAGCCGTCCTTTGCCGCGGGTGCCTGGATTCTTTCGGCCAGCGCCATCAATGGATCGCATCTTCGGGCAAAGAACGCGCTCATGTTGGTCGGCCGCGTGATTATTGGGGTCGTCGCCATCTTCTTTGGCATTGAGCAACTCCTGCACCCGCTCGGAATGCCGGGCGTGCCCCTCGAAAAAGAAATGCCCATCTGGATTCCCGGGCGGCTGCCCATCGGCTACGTCACGGGTGCTGCTCTATTCGCCGCGGGCATATGCATTCTGCTGGCCTACAAGACTCGAAGCGCGGCAACATACCTCGGCGCCTGGCTTCTCTTTCTCGTTCTCGTGATCTACGGTCCGGTCATGGTCGCGGCTACTTGCCGACCCGAGTACGGCGATCAAGGTGGAGGGCATCAACTACTTTGCCGACACGTTGCTTTTCACGGGATCGATTCTGGCGCTCGCAAGCGCTACGACGCCTTCTGAATGAGTGCGGAACGGTTTCGCGCAGGTGAAATCAAAGCGGCTTGTGTGCACGAAGCGTTACTTCGCCTGCGCCGCCGTCTCCGCCCCGGCCAGCATCTTGTCCAGCGCCTCTCGCGATAAATACTGCCCGTTGACGAATACCGCCGCGATCTTCTGCGTGTTGCGGATATCGTCCAGCGGGTTCGCATCAAGCAAAATCATGTCCGCGAATTTCTCCCGCTCGATCGTCCCCAGCTTGTTTTCCATGCCGAGAAACTTCGCGGGATTAATGGTCGCCGTCTGCAATGCTTCCAGAGGTGTGAAACCTGCGGCGACGAATCGCTGTAATTCTTCGTGCAGGCTGAATCCCGGGAAAATGTAAACGCCCGGAGGCGTGTCGGTCCCGGCGAGAAATCGAATGCCAGCATGGTGCATCGCATTCACGACTTCCAATTCCTTTTCGACGAAACGTTTTCTGGTCGACAGGTCGTCGAGATTGAAGTCGTGCATGATCTGTTCAGTGAACCGCTTCCAGGTCACATCTTTCCAATAGGTGGGAGCGAATTTCGCCCGCGAGTCGTGCGCAAAATCGGTTTCATCAATCAAATTGCCGCCGCGCTCCCAGACCAGTGTCGGGCATTGCCATGTCTGATTCTTTGCCAGCAGCGCAAACAGCTTCGCCGCCCGTTGAGGATCGTAGGTCGAAAGAAATTGGCTTTCCGACTTCTTGCCTTTAATGAACTCGTCCTCGAGCGGCGAACTGCCTTCGAAGATTCCGATCAGATGTTCAAAGCTCTTCTGGCCGGCATCGGACGCTTCCGACGCGCGGACCGCATCAGGCACATGCCCAACGAACGAAATTCCTTGTTTCTTCGCTTCGTCCGCAATGGCGAAGACTGCATCTCGCGGAATGAGCGATTGCAGCTTGATGAAGTCAGCGCCGCTCCGCTTTAGATCGTCCACGGCACGACGGCCGTCCTCCGGCGTCTTGATCGCGATCGAACTGGGAAAGCGCGGCTGAGGCCCGTCGAGCATAGGTCCCGACATCACGATCCGCGGGCCGATCATCGTTCGCGCCGAAATTTCCTTCCGCCACTGCTGCAGCACCTCCAGTTCGCCGCCCATATCGCGCACGCCAGTGATGCCGTTGGCAACGAACAGCGGGACCGTCACTTCTTTCCCGCGCGGGAACCAGTCGCCGAATACCATGTGAACGTGCATATCCCACAGTCCCGGGATCAGGAATTTGCCTTTGCCGTCGATAAGGACGGACTCGATCCGATGCGCTTTCTCGCGATCTTCGGGGCCGACAATCGCAAAAATACGATTCCCGCGCACGAACACGCAGCGATGCGTCAGAGGCGGGCCGCCATTTACATCGATCACCGTGACGTCGTCGATGTGCAGAGGTCTGGAAGTAAATTGCGCGCGGCAAATCGCGCTCGATCCAAGCAGCAATAGAACGAAAAGAATGCGCTTCATTGGTCCAGAATCTTATGGCTCCCGAAGAAGGGAGTCAAAACTAACAGAGCAAATTAATTGTGAACGTGGGGACTTTGCGCGGGATTCTTGCGCGGGGCGGGCGGTTCCTTGATGACTTTCACATCGAAGCTTACCGGCAGAGCTTTTGGCGGGAAGCATTGAGCGTTGTCGCAGGCCTGGTATCGCAGGATGCCGTGCATCACGTATTTGCCCGGCGTGACTTCGTGCAGCGGGTGCACGGCAACATTGACCGTGAAATCTCCGCTATAAACGTTCAGCTTCTCGTCGGGCGAAAAAGGAAACGATAGATCCTTGCCCTCGGGGTACTCGATCTTGCCGAGAATGATGTCGGTCGGGAGATCCATTTTCAGCGATGTGGGAATCAGAAACTCCGAGCGCGGGGTGTTGGAGTTGATGTGAAATCCCGAAGCGACGCGAAAGTCCAACGCCACCATGGTCTGCGTTGCGCGCTGCGCTGTAACCAACCCAATGGGAGCTACCGTAACCGAGGGAGCCTTTCCCCCTTGTGCGAGCGCCGCTCCAGCAAGTGCCAGCAAAAGCATCGATGTTCGGGCCGGAGAAATCATCTTGGCTACCAGGGCAAACGCGCGACAGTTCTCAAATATAGAGCGAAGAAGTCCGCACTCCTATTGTCAATTCTGAGCCTGCAAGGCCACGGGACCTTCGTCCGCGTGGTTGTCGGCGGCCTGCGTGTTCAGGGCTTTCTTGATCGAGTCTTCGATGTCGCCGCGGCCTTTCAGGCCGATGATCCGGTCGACAATCTTGCCGTCGCGACCGATGAAGAACGACTCCGGCAGCGCAGGAACGCCGCCGTATGCATCGCCCACGGCTTCTTTTCCGATCAAGACCGGATAGTTGACGCCCATATCTTTTGCGAACTTTGCTATCTCGTCTTTGCCTGAATCATCCATCGCGACGCCGACCACCTGCAGCCCCTGAGCGCCGTACTCCTTCTGCATTTCGACGAGCCACGGCGTCTCGATCTTGCATGGTCCGCACCACGTCGCCCAGAAGTTCAGCAGAACGGCCTTTCCGCGCAGATCGGAAAGCTTGAGCGTCTTGCCGTCAAGAGACTCCAGCGAGAAGTCGGGCGCAGGCGTCGTCTTGCCGAGAATCATGGGGGCTTCGGGTCCCGAGCGGCGCGCCATGTGAAAGCCGATATACAGCATCGCAGCGGCCACCAGCGCGACCACGACGAGCGCTAACGGATTGCGGTTCTTCCCCTGGACCGGTGGCGGAATGGGTGGGGTCTCCATGTTGCCAGTCTCGCCGGTACTTCTTAGCGGATTGTCTGGTGTGCCTTCCGGCTGTTCCATTGACATAGATCGAAAATCCTCACAGCGCAAAACGATTTAAGAATGAGAGCCAGCTCGAGATCAAAGTGAACCGGCCCATCACGAGCAAAATTCCGAGAGCGATCAGCAATCCTCCCGAGGCCACTTCGAGCGCGTGCATGTGCGACCGGAAGCGGCTATAAAACTTCAGGAATCGCTCCATCAGCAGCGACGTCAGAAGAAACGGCACGGCCAGCCCGAGGGAATAAACACCAAGAAGCAGAATCCCCTTCACCAGCGTGTCCTGTTCGCTGGCGAGCGTAAGGATGGCCGTCAGAATCGGCCCCAGGCAAGGCGTCCAGCCAAAAGCGAACGCAAATCCAATGACGAACGCCCCAAACGGCGTGCTGCTTCCTTTAACGCTGTGCAGGCGCGCGTCGGTATAGAGAGCCTTGATCTTGAAGATTCCGGTGAGGTGCAATCCGAAGATGATGATGACCACGCCGGCCACGATCGAAAGTGTGTGCTTGTAGCGCGCGGCCACCTGCCCAATTTCTGTCGAAATCGCTCCCAGTGTGATGAACACAACACTGAAGCCGAGGATGAACCCGATCGAATTCACCATGACCCGGCGCATCAATTGGCCTTGCGGGGATTTCAGTTCCTCAACACCCGCGCCTGAGATCAGCGATACGTATCCCGGAACCAGAGGGAGTACGCATGGCGAGAGGAACGAGATCAGTCCCGCGAAGAATGCGGCAAGGGGTAATGGAAGGCTCGACATGCGTCTTTAATTGTACCTGCTGGCCAGTAGCCACCAGAAATAAGACGCTCGGGCGTCGATTTAGTTGCAAGAAGAACGGAAGATCGGAGGTCAGGGCGAGTGGTCAGTGTTCAGAAGGAGAATTCGCCCGAAGTTTTCTACCGCGCCTTGTCCGAATGCGAAGCCGCGGGCTGTGAAGCCGCCGGCAAGCCCGGTATCTGGTCTGACGCGTCGAACAGCTTGCGAAAGAATTCTGCCGGCAACGTGGCCGAGAGCACTGCATGACTTTCTTCCTGGCGAACCTGCAGGCTATCGAACAACGCCTTCACGTCGGCATCGCTCCCTGGCGCTCCGACCGACGATTCTGCGCTATGAAACATAGCCAGAAAAACATTCAACTTGTCGGCGATCGTCCGCGCATCTTCCTCGCTGGCCGCCCAAGCTTCGGCCCGCAGATGCAGCACTCCGGGACGCAGCGGCAGGTGCAAAGGGTTATAGCTGGCGGAGATGACCAGATCTGCAGGCTTTGCAAACAAGTTCGACCATCCTCCGAACTCGGGAGCAGAAGGCTCAACCCGCGCCACCAGCCAAACTGGACTGGCCAATTGCACTCGCTTGTAATACTTCCGCAGCAGCGCCGGACCGCCAAACGGAGAGGCGAGCCGCCGAGAACGATCCACAATGCCCCGAATGACCGCGGGGTCTTCGTGATTCGATGCCGCGACCGTATCCACGCCCAGCATCGCGATCCGGAACGTGCGCCCATAAATCGGAATCGTATAAATGTCGACCGAGTTGTACTTTTCAGTCGAAGTCGACGTACGTTTCAAATACGCGATACACCGGCTGCCGTCGAATCTCCCAACGAATACTTCGGAGAATCGGGGTTCAGGCGCGGATCCGCCTGTCCCGCCTCCGGGCCAGTTTTCCGGATAGTGAATGGCAAACGCCACCGCATCCAGGTCGCGCTCATAGTCGAACCCGGTCTCCTGAATAAACCGGTCGTAATCGGGATCATGCGAGACAGGAAATAGCGGTTTGCCGCTATTCACTTTCCGAACCCAACTGAAGTTGGCGTAGAGGAAGCTGTCGGCCCCCGGCAGAAGACGCGCCGGTTCGGGCGGAGCGTGTTTGCGCAATTGGACGGTGAGCGTAACCGCCGCGGCAACAGTAACGACCGCGAGCGCGATAGGGAGAGTGCGTCTAATTCGCATGAAATGCGGTCAGGAGGGAAATGATAGCACCCTGACCTGCAATTTCACTCATGCCGTAAAGCGCTCACTGGATCGATATTCGCCGCCCGCCTCGCCGGAACCGCGCCCGCCAGAAGCGCGGTACGACGGAATCATCATGCCACTCCAGCGGCAGAGGATCGTTCGCGTTCATTCCGAACAGGAATGACGAGAGGAACAATGATGGGAAAGCAAGAAAGATGGGAAGGCAAGAAAGATCGGAAGAAAGATAAGGTTGTCATCCTGAGCCGTGGCAACGCCACGGTGAGGGACCGAACGACGGTGTCAGCACCGATGCAGTGGAAAGGGAGCACCCGCTCTTGCGGAAGCCGAACTGGAAATGCAATTTCTTCCCGTCCCCACGCCCCGTGCGGGATCCGCCGGCTTGAAACCTGGCGAGCCCCGGATTGCTATCATTTCACTAATCCGTCCGTCCAAACGGCTATGTTTCAGAGCACCATCTGGGGAGACATCCGCTACGCCTTGCGCATGATGGGCCGTGCGCCTCTGTTTACTGTGGCCGTGGTCGCCACCGTCGCGATTGCCATTGCGGCCAACGCGACCATCTTCACGGTCGTGAACGCGGTAATGATTAAGGCGCTGCCCTTCGCAGAACCCGACCGGATCATGCAGGTGGCGGAAAAGAACGACAAGCTCAACCTGCCGACTTTCGGTGCTTCGGTGCTCAATTTTCTTTCGTGGCGCGAGCAGACCCGAACGTTTGAGCAACTCGGTGCGGTGGGCTACTCGACATTTACCGTCAGCGGAAATGGTGAGCCCGAGCAACTCACCGGGAATCCCATCAGCCCGGCCTTGACCCGGGTTCTCGGAATCCGGCTTATTGCCGGCCGAGAGTTCCGGGCGGACGAGGAAAAGCCCGGCGGCGCAGCGGTCGCCATCATCGGGGAAGGCTTGTGGAAGCGCCGTTTTGCCGCGGATCCCGGCCTCGTCGGCCGCGCAATTACGCTTGACGGAGGTCCCACGACGATCATCGGCATTGCCCCCGCAAGCCTGAAGCTGATCGGCGGAGGCGATCTCTACACCCCGTTGATCATCGATCCGAGCAAGGAACTCCGCCTGAACCATGTGATCACCGTGTATGGAAGGCTGAGGCCGGGGGTGTCGCCACAGCAGGCCCAGGCGGAAATGGATACGATCTCCGCCCGTGTCGGAAAACAATATCCGGAAGTACGGTTTTGGGGTATCCATCTCCTCAGCTTGTTCGACACCTTTGTCGCGCCAGATCTGAAGACCGGACTTCTCGTGTTACTGGTTGCGGTGGTCTTCGTGCTGCTGATTGCGTGCGCCAACATCGCGAACCTGCTGCTCGCGCGCGCTTCGATCCGGCAGAAGGAAATGGCGGTGCGAACAGCTTTGGGCGCAACCCGCAGCCGCTTGATTCGCCAGCTTCTGGTAGAAAGCTTTGCCCTTTCGATCTTGGGCGGCGTCGCCGGCTTGCTCGGAGCGGTGGCCGCGGTGCGCGTGCTGGTCCGGTCGTTGCCCGCGGGCACATTGCCGGTTCCCGATGTCGCCATCGACTCGAATGTGCTGTGGTTCAGCTTTGCCCTGACGATGACCACCGGTCTGCTGTTTGGCGTGGCGCCGGCGTGGCGCATTGCAACCGTCAAGGCAAACGACGCACTGAAAGAGGGCGGACGAGGTTCTACCGGCGGGGTTCGAAGCTGGTTGCGCGACAGTCTGGCCGCGGGCGAAGTGGCGCTTGCCGCGATTCTTCTCATTGGTTCAGGGCTACTCATCCAGAGCCTGGCCAACCTGCAGCGCGTGCGCCTGGGATTCGACTCCAGCGGGTTGATGACTTTTCAGCTTGCTCCTCCCGTGCCGCAATACCCGCTGGCGGATAAGGGGCCCGATCTCTATCACACCTTGATCGAGAGCCTGGAGGCACTTCCGGGCGTGCGCAGTGCGGCTGTTTCCAGTGGGATTCCGTTCGGCGCGGGCAATTACGCGCGGCATCCCATGATCACCACCGAGGCATCCGTCTTGCCTCCCGGGACGGCCGTCCCGATCGATTGGCGGAGTGTCAGCCCCGGCTACTTCGATGCAATGCGGATTCCGCTGTTGCGGGGACGCACCTTCACTGACGCTGACGTTCGTACCGCTCCCCTCGTCATGATCGTCAGTCAGTCCACAGCCCGAAAATTTTTTGGCGATGCTGACCCACTCGGCAGAGCGCTGCGGCCGAGCGCCAAACCAGAACTCGCCTACACAATTGTTGGAGTCGTTGGCGATGTGCGCGACCAGGCACTGAACCAGGAGACTCCCTCGCTCTACTACTCAATCCCGCAACGCGGATCCTGGCCGCTGATGGACGTTGTCGTCCGCACAGACGGATCGCCGGAAGCACTTCTTCCAGAGATTCGCCAGAAAGTTCACGATCTGGATGCCGGGTTGGCACTCGCGAACGTAAACACAATGGATCAATGGCTCTCGAACAGCGCGGCCCAGCCGCGCCTCGATACCGTTTTGCTCACGTCGTTCGCGGCCGTGGCTTTGCTGATCGCCGCGATTGGCATTTATGGCGTGCTCGCCTATTCCGTGAATCAGCGAACGCGCGAGATCGGTCTGCGTATGGCCTTGGGCGCAACCCGCACAAGCGTTCTCCAACTCATCGTTGGTCAAGGGATGACCGTAGTTCTGATCGGCGTCGGCGTCGGGTTGCTTGGGGGGCTTGCGCTGGGTCGGGCCGTGTCGAGTCTCGTGTTCGGTGTAGCGGTGCACGATCCTGTCACCTTCAGCGTGGTCGCAGTGGTCCTGATCACGGTGGCTCTGGCGGCATGCATTATTCCAGCCCGGCGGGCTTCGCGCGTGGATCCAATGGTGGCATTGCGCGGGGAGTAGCCGTTGGTTGCGCCTAAACTTTCTCTTGTGATAACTTAACTAATTGTCCCGGACATTCGGAAGGGATCCGTGGGATTAGTTTGCGCGAAGGCGCATCTTTCCCCAGAATTGCTGGCGTAGCTCAGTCGGTAGAGCATCTGATTTGTAATCAGAGGGTCGGGGGTTCGAATCCCTTCGCCAGCTCCAGAGAACGACAGAGCGACGAATTTTCCGGCGAACAGCAGGCTCGGTTAGCGGCGCAACAGGTTTTTCCAACGCACTCCATTCGGAACTTTTCCGGGTTGTAGTGGCCAACGATCAGCGATCTTCGCGATGGTCTTGAGCGCGACCTTGGTTTCCCTGTTCAGCGAAAGTCGATTTACGATTTTAGAAGTGTGACTTGTGCTGCTGGTAGTCTGCGAATTTTGGCACGAGTGCTGGGCAGCGGCCCGATCTGGTGGTCAGCGGTCCGAGCGCGACAGCCTCATCGCCCGAGAGTTTGCACAGGTGGGTGAGTGGTTAAAGCCAACAGACTGTAAATCTGTCCCTCCTAGCGAGGTACGAAGGTTCGAATCCTTCCCTGTGCACCATGAATTGAGCCGTTGCAACTCCCGAGCGGTTTTTGCGAGGGAACTTTAGATGAATCGCCTGGCCGCAGCAATGATCGCCTACGTCATTCTTGGAGTCCTGACGTGGCTGACGATCACCGATCTGCGGATTCGTGAAGGGACGCTGGCGATTCTCGCGCTGTTCGCAGTCAAAAGCTGGGTGCGAAGAAAAGAAGTCCTGCATCCCGATAGCGATGGCGACGCCCAGTAGAGTTTTGGCTGAAACCTGACGGCTGGTTTCGAGCCGATGTAGCTCAGTTGGTAGAGCACTCCCTTGGTAAGGGAGAGGTCACCAGTTCAATCCTGGTCATCGGCTCCAGATTTTGCTGGTTGGTGAAGGGATTTGGGAAGGGCACGGCTTTAGCGTGCTGCCAGAGTCGCATGGAAAGCGGCTTTAGCCGCTGAGGTTTCTGAGGGCTGAAGGCCGACGGCTGACAGCTGATGTAGAGGGCGGGAGTAACTCAGTGGTAGAGTCACAGCCTTCCAAGTCGAGCCGAGAAGCAGGCGTGAGCGAAGCGGGAGCCTGCTGGCGAGATCCTGAGCGAAGTCGAAGGACCTCAGGGCAGGTGGTGGCAGAGAAAGCAAGGCGGGAGTAACTCAGTGGTAGAGTCACAGCCTTCCAAGCTGTTGGTCGCGGGTTCGATTCCCGTCTCCCGCTCCAGATTCAAAGCTGTTTGGAGATGACAGTGGGTTTCGAGCAGGCTGCCATCAAGATCGAGAAGGCGCAAGAGTTTGCCGCCCTGCAAGCGGCAGTCGAGCAAGCGTTCTTGCCGCAGAAGACTGAGCAGTTCCTGAAGCAGATGAATCGCAAGGGAATTCGGATTCGCGATTTCGATGCGGTGCTGGCGCAGCGAGTGCTCGAAGGGTTCGGTGAAGCGGGACTGAATGCGCAGAAGCTGTACCAGTCACTGACGCTTTCCGATCAGGCGCAGATGCGAGAGCTGTACTTGTCGAAGCTGGAAGGCGCGGACGTCGCGCTCCGGCACAGGTTCAAAAAGCTTTACCAGTATTACTGACGGTTTTGATAGCGAAGCTAAGAGTTTAGGAGCTAGAGGCGAAGGAAATGGCGAAAGAGAAATTTGAACGGAATAAGCCGCACTGCAACGTAGGGACGATTGGTCACATTGACCACGGGAAGACGACGTTGACGGCGGCGATCACGAAGGTATTGTCGAAGCATAATCCGAAGAACACGTTCCGGTCTTTTGACAGCATTGACAACGCGCCGGAAGAGAAGGCGCGCGGCATCACGATTGCCACGGCGCACGTGGAGTACGAGACGGCGAACCGGCACTATGCGCACGTCGATTGCCCGGGGCACGCCGACTACATCAAGAACATGATCACGGGCGCGGCGCAGATGGATGGCGGCATTCTGGTGGTGGCGGCGACGGACGGTCCGATGCCGCAGACGCGGGAGCACGTGCTGCTGGCGCGGCAGGTAGGTGTGCCGTATCTGGTGGTCGCGCTGAATAAGGTTGATGCGGTTGACGATCCGGAGTTGCTCGAACTGGTAGAGCTCGAAGTGCGCGAACTGCTGAAGTCGTACAAGTTCCCGGGCGACGATGTGCCGGTGGTGCGGGTCTCGGCGTTGGGCGCGCTCAACGGGGAAGCCAAGGCGGAGGCGCAGGTCGACGAGTTGATGGCGGCGGTGGACAAGTATATTCCGCAGCCGGCGCGCGAACTGGACAAGCCGTTTCTGATGCCGATCGAAGATATCTTCTCGATCTCGGGACGCGGCACGGTGGTGACGGGGCGAATCGAGCGCGGCAAGGTGAAGGTAGGCGAGGAAGTAGAAATCGTCGGCTTCCGGGATACGCGCAAGACGGTGGTCACGGGCGTCGAGATGTTCAAGAAGCAGTTGGACGAAGGCATGGCGGGCGACAATGCCGGGTTGCTGTTGCGTGGTATTGGCAAAGATGATGTGGAGCGCGGCATGGTGTTGGCGAAGGGTGGCTCGATCACGCCGCACACGAAGTTCAAGGCGGAGGTGTACATCCTGACGAAGGAAGAAGGCGGGCGGCATACGCCGTTCTTCAAGGGATACCGGCCGCAGTTTTATCTGCGAACGACGGACGTGACGGGGGTAGCGGAGTTGCCGGCGGGCACGGAGATGGTGATGCCGGGAGACAACGTGAGCCTGGTGATCGAGTTGATCACGCCGGTGGCCATGGAGAAGGGCTTGCGCTTCGCGATTCGCGAAGGCGGCCACACCGTGGGCGCAGGCACGATCGCCGAGATCGTGCAGTAAGCGCAGGTAGGCCCGCGGAAACTGTTGTCTCCGCTGGGCGAAGGAAGAATGAAGAACTCTGAGAAAAATTGAGTTGCCGGAAGCCAGACGAAGCAGAAGTTAGGAGTGGTTGAAATGCCCCGAGAAATAGTGACATTACAATGCGGTGACTGCAAAGAGCGGAACTATTCGACGACCAAGAACCGGAAGACGACGACCGAGCGGCTGGAGTTCAAGAAATTTTGCAACCGCTGCCGCAAGCACACGCCGCACAAAGAGGTTAAATAATCAGTCGCGGTCTCGGTTTGACTGAGATACCGAGTACTGACAACTGAGTACTGATGTAGGGGCGTAAGCTCAACGGTTAAACTGTCGGTCTCCAAAACCGAACTTGGGGGTTCGAATCCCTCCGCCCCTGCCAGAGTTTTGGAGAGAAGGGTTCAAGGCCAGGAATAGCGATGTCAGTCGAGACGAAGAAAATGGCAAATTCAATTGTGGCTGGCGGTGGCGACTTTTTCGGGCGGATGAAGTCCTGGCCGGAGCAGATCAAGACCTTCTATAACGACGTGCGCAGTGAAATGCGCAAAGTCACCGCGCCCTCGTTCAAAGAGGTGCAGGCTACGACGACCGTGGTGGTGATCACCGTCGCCATTTTCGCGTTCTATTTTTGGGTGATCGACTTCGTCATTCAAAGCGGCGTGGCGTATCTGTTTAAGGCCCTCAAAGCGCGTTAAGAAGCAGTGCGCGGTGGCCAGGAAGAAGCATTGAATATGCAGGACGAACAAGACAATCCAACGACGTCGGGCGAAGGCTCGCAGGCTCCCGCCGAGGGAGCGACCGCAACCGCCGAGGCGCCACGCAATCCGAACATGAAGTGGTACATCATCCACTCCTACTCGGGTTTTGAGCGCAAGGTGAAGGAGTCGCTCGAGTCTCGCGTCGCCGCTTTCGGGCTCCAGGACAAGATCGGCAAAGTGCTGATCCCCACTGAGTCGGTCACCGAAGTCCGCGGCGGCAAGAAGTACACTTCCGAGCGCATGTTCTATCCCGGCTACGTGCTGGTTGAGATGGACATGGACGATCACGTTTGGCATGTCGTGAAGTCCACCCCCCGCGTGACGGGATTCGTCGGCACCGGACAGCAGCCAACTCCGCTCTCGGACGAAGAGGTTCAGCACATCGTTTACAAAGTCGCCGACAGCCGCGAGAAGCCGAAGCTCAAGGTCAAGTTTGAGAAGAACGAGTCGGTGCGCATCACAGAAGGGCCGTTCGCGAGCTTTACCGGCGTCGTTGACGAAGTGAATGAAGACCGCGAAACGCTGAAAGTAATGGTCACGATTTTCGGACGCTCAACCCCGGTGGAACTCGAGTTTAACCAGGTCGAGAAGGTCGCGTAGTTTCAACCGGCAAGATTCGGCTGCTGGCGGCGCGAAGGTGCGCGAAGGTTGTCTGAGATTTGAGAGGGTGCGGCTTTAGCCGCGCCGCAAGAGCCCGAACGAAACCGGGCTTTAGCCCCTGAGGGTAAGTTTCGAGAAACAAACAGTCCGCAGATTGTTGAGCCGAAAATCCTAGACTCGCGCTGCCGACGGAAGAGAGATCATGGCAAAGAAGGTTACAGGTTACGTCAAGCTGCAGATCGCCGCGGGCAAAGCCACTCCGGCGCCCCCGGTGGGCCCGGCACTCGGTCAAGCGCAGATCAACATCATGGAGTTCTGCAAGCAGTTCAATGCCAGAACGAACCAGAAAGAGATGGAAGGTCTGATCATCCCGGTGGTCGTTTCCGTATACAACGACCGCTCGTTTACGTTCATCACCAAGACCCCGCCGGCGTCGATTCTGTTGAAGCGCGCGGCCGGCATCGCCAAGGGATCGGGAACGCCGAACAAGGACAAGGTCGGCAAGGTCACCGCGAAGCAGGTGGAAGAAATCGCGAAGCAGAAAATGCCCGATCTGAACGCCGCCTCGGTCGAAACGGCGATCAAGAGCGTTCGTGGCACCGCCCGCTCCATGGGCATTGAAGTAGTCGGCTAGCAAATGCAGCGACGGACGCCATCGTCCGTCCGCGAAGCGATCGAGCTTTTGTTTTGCGGTCTGTCAAAAGTTTAGTAGTCAGTCGAAACCACCACGGCCCTTCGAATCAACGCAGGGCGGTGGGAGACAAGGATAGAGAATGAACAAAAAAGAAGGAAAGAATATTGCCAAGGCGCACTCAGCAGTTGAGAAGCGCTCTTACATCCTGGAGGATGCAGTTCCACTCCTGCAAAAAGTGAAATTCGCAAAGTTCGACGAAACCGTCGAAGTCACAATGCGCCTCGGAGTCGATCCCAAGCACGCCGACCAGATGGTTCGCGGCACGGTCGTTCTGCCGCACGGTCTCGGCAAGTCGAAAAAAGTGCTGGTCATCGCGACCGGCGACAAAATTAAGGAAGCGGAAGCGGCGGGCGCCGATTTCGCTGGCGGCGAAGAGATGGTCGAGAAGATCACCAAGGAAAACTGGACTGACTTCGACGCCCTGATTGCCACTCCGGACGTGATGAAATCCGTTGGACGCCTGGGCAAAGTTCTCGGTCCGAAGGGCCTGATGCCGAATCCGAAGACTGGCACAGTGACGTTCGACGTGGCCAAGGCGGTTCAGGAAGTGAAGGCCGGGAAGATCGAATTCCGAACCGACAAGACCGCGCTGGTGCACTGCCCGGTTGGCAAGATCTCGTTTTCGCCCGACAAGCTGATTGAGAATGCCACCGTGCTCATCACCAGCGTCATCAAGGCGAAGCCTTCCGTTGCCAAGGGAAAGTACATCAAGGGCTGCTACCTGAGTTCGACGATGGGTCCTGGGATTTCTCTGGACGTCACGCCGATCGAAACAGCCGCGAAGGCATAACGACGCTCGCGCGTCGCGGACAGCCGAGGGCGGCTGTCCCCACAATGAGCAATTAAGCTCACAAGATTGCGAGGGATTGGATCATGGCGGTTACAAAGGCAAGAAAGACAGAGCAGGTCGAGAAGCTGACCAAAGACCTGGAGAACGTTTCGAACGTTGTAGTCGCGACTTATACCAAGATGACTGTGGCCCAGGACTACGAGCTCCGCAAGGCTTTGCGCGGAGCGGGCGCGAAGTACCAAGTCGTCAAGAACACATTGGCCGAGCGCGCGGCGAAGGGAACCAAAGTCGAAGGCGCCTTGAAAGATCTCTCCGGCGTCACGTCGATCGCCTATACGACCGGTGATCCGGTGGCGATGGCCAAGGCGCTCACGAAATACGCCAAGGACGCGCCGGAATTTACCTTCAAGGTTGGCGTGGTGGAAGGCCGCGTGGTCACGATCAAAGAGATCGAGTCCCTGGCTACCATGCCGTCGAAAGAAGAGCTTTATTCGAAGCTGCTGTTCCTGATCAACGCCCCCGCACAGCGCCTCGTCACCGTGATGAATGCGGTCGGACGCAACCTGGCGGTCGTGGTCGATCAAGGCGTGCAGCAGAAAAAGTTCAAAGAAGCTTAGTTCGTGCAGGGACGGACGCCTTTCGTCCGTGGTTTTGGCCAGCCAACTTGGTGAACTAAGCCTTTGGCGGGCGAAAATCCTGCAGAGCACGACAAAAGAGTTCGGTTGTCGGTAAGTCCGGGGTTGCGCGGTTCGTTCCGAGCGTTGTCTGGCGCGAGGAAGCAGGGCCTGGTCGCACTGGAAACCTGGCTTACGGGTAGCGAAAAAGAAAAAGACAAAGACTAAACACTGGAGAAACAACATGGCGGATCTCGCACAATTGGAAGAGTCAATCGTTGGGTTGTCGCTGCTTGACGCAGCGCAGCTCGTAAAGAAGCTGGAAGAGCGTCTCGGCGTCTCGGCGGCGGCAGCAGCTCCTGTAATGGTAGCTGGTGGCGGCGGTGGTGCGGCGGCCGCGGCTCCGGCCGAAGAGAAGACCGAATTCACCGTCGTCCTGAAGGAAGTCGGTGCTAACAAAATTAATGTTATCAAGGCCGTCCGTGAAGTCACCAGCCTGGGCTTGAAAGAAGCCAAGGAACTGGTGGATGGAGCGCCGAAGAACGTGAAGGAAGGCGTTTCCAAGGAAGAGGCCGAGACGATCAAGAAGAAATTCACTGATGCGGGCGCTGTCGTCGAAGTAAAGTAACGGTTCCTGTGGGGCGGTCGCTCTTGTGGCGCGGGCATTTTACCCGCGCTCTTGGAGCTCTCGAAACGAAGCGGGCAGGAGCGACCGCTCCACAAAGATCCAGGCGCATCAACATCAGTGCAAAATCGTTATCCTGCACGTTCCTACTTGTGAAGCTTTGGGGGCGGTGATAGCATCTATATTACCGTCGCTTCCCAGGGTGTCACTCGAGCGCGAGCGAAGCTCGCGAGGGAAGTTTAAGGCACGCTGCTCTGCGGGCAGGCAGGGCGGAAACAGGCCGAAGAACTGGCGCGAAAGAGTTCAAATCAGAAATGGCAAAACGCCTTGGTTGGCGTCAGCGGGAAAGACTGTCCCCCGCGGACGCCCCATCGTCTTTTAGGTTCTAGTTGTTCCGGTTCTGCACCTTTGTAGGTTCCCGCGGCGCGACGAGCGCCAATACATTCCGCGGTTTGAGCGCGGCCTTCGGTTGCGCGTGAGATTGGGAGTTTCTTGAAGATGAAAAATGCCTTCCGTAAACGCTTTGATTTTTCCAAAATACCGACCACTATCCAGATCCCGAACCTGATCGAGGTTCAGAAGCGCTCTTACGATCGCTTCCTGCAGATGGACAAACTTCCCAGCGAGCGCGAAGACGGCGGCTTGCAGGCAGTCTTTCAGTCCGTCTTTCCGATCACTGATTTTCGAAACGTATCACAACTTGAGTTTGTGGATTACGCCATTGGTAACTGGGAGTGCAAGTGTGGTCACCTCAAGGGACTGCATCACCTCCGGACCACTTGTAAGAATTGCGGATCCACCGTCATCACCGATCCCTTCCATCCAGGCGAGGTGCTTTGCGGAAAGTGCGGCACTTACAACGCGAATACGCCGGACTTCTGTAACAAGTGCGGCGACCCGGTTGGATTGCAACTGAAATACGACGTGGCGGAGTGCGAGGAGCGCGGCATGACTTATTCCGCGCCGCTCAAGGTCACGATGCGCCTGACGATTTTCGACAAGGACGCCGAGACCGGAAACCGCTCGATCCGCGACATCAAAGAGCAGGAAGTTTTCTTCGGCGACGTTCCGCTGATGACGCAGAACGGTACGTTCATCATCAACGGCACCGAACGCGTCATTGTCAGCCAGTTGCACCGTTCGCCTGGCGTCTTCTTCGAGACGGCCAACAACCGTACGTACTTCCTGGGAAAGATTATTCCCTACCGCGGTTCGTGGGTTGAGTTCGAGTACGACCAGAAGAACGTGCTCTACGTCCGCATTGACCGCAAGCGCAAATTCCTGGGCACGATTTTCCTGCGCGCCCTGGGCCTGCGTTCCGGCGAGGATATTCTGCGCTCGTTCTACACGGTCGACCGCCTGGCAGTTCGCGACAAGAAGCTGTTCTGGACGCTGGACCCCGCCAGCGAGAAGCCGACGAACCTTCTGGGTATGAAACTGGCGCGCAGCATCAAGAACAAGGCCGGCGACGAGGTCGCTCACTCCGGTCGTAAGATCAGCGCGCAAATTATCAAGGAAATTCAGAAGGCGAAGATCACCGAGATCGAAGTCGACATCACCGACCTCGAAGGTGCGTGGACTGCCGGCGATGTCGTCGACACCACCACCGGCGAAGTCATGCTCGAAGCTAACTCCGAGGTGACGGCCGACAAGGTTTCAAAGATTCTCGACTCCGGCGTGGTCGAGATGAGCCTGTTCTTCCCCGAGCGCGACGATGTGGGAACGGTCATCAGCCAGACGCTGAAGCGCGATGCGATCAAGACCCCGCAGGAGGCGTTGATCGAAATCTACCGCAAGTTGCGTCCCGGCGATCCGCCGACGCTCGACACGGCAACCGCTCTGTTCCACGGAATGTTCTTCGACCCGCGCAAGTATGACTTCTCGCGCGTAGGCCGTTTGAAGTTCAACATCAAGTTGTTCGAGAACCAGGGAGCGACCTCGCTCGACAAGCGCACGCTCGATCCGGACGATTTCTACGCCACCATCGGATACCTGCTGAAGCTGCGCAAGAATCTCGGTGCGGTCGACGATATCGATCACCTCGGCAACCGCCGCGTTCGCGCGGTCGGCGAGTTGATGGAAAACCAGTTCCGTATCGGCTTGGTCCGCATGGAACGCGCCATCAAAGAAAAGATGAGCGTGTACCAGGAAATGTCGACGGCGATGCCGCACGATTTGGTCAACGCCAAGCCCGTGATGGCTGCGATCCGCGAATTCTTCGGATCGTCTCAGCTCTCGCAGTTCATGGATCAGACCAACCCCCTCTCCGAGATCACGCACAAGCGGCGTCTCTCGGCCCTTGGGCCGGGCGGTCTCTCGCGGGAACGCGCCGGATTTGAAGTCCGCGACGTTCACCCCACGCACTACGGCCGTATTTGCCCGATTGAAACGCCGGAAGGTCCGAACATCGGACTGATCTCGTCGTTGAGCTGTTATGCCCGCATCAACGACTACGGCTTCATCGAGTCGCCGTATCGCAAGATCAAGGGCGGACGCGTCATCGACTACGTCACCGTCGTCAACGTGGGCGACAGCGACTACAAAGTCGGCGATCACATGGAGAAGCATGAGATCGAGAAGATCAACGAAGAGTTGAAAGAGAAGCGCAAGAAGCCGGCGACGATTGAGCCGTTCTCCTTCTATCTCTCCGCGTGGGAAGAAGATCGCCACACGATCGCACAGGCGAACGTCGAACTCGACGACAAAGGCAAGATCGTCGCCGAACTCGTCAACGCCCGTAAGGCTGGCAACTTCGTCCTGGTCAGCCGCGATGAAGTCGACTACGTCGACGTCAGCCCGAAACAGCTCGTCTCGGTTGCCGCTTCGCTCGTGCCGTTCCTCGAGCACGACGACGCGAACCGCGCGCTGATGGGCGCGAACATGCAAAGGCAGTCCGTGCCCTTGCTGCGTGCGCAGGCTCCGATCGTCGGTACCGGCATGGAAGGCGTGACGGCGCGCGATTCTGGCGCAGTCGTTCTCGCCCGCCGCAACGGCATCATCGATTCGGTCGACTCCGAACGCATCATCGTCCGCGTCGAAGGCGAGCACCATCCCACGCAGTTGTCGCGTGAGGTGGGCAGCGACATTTATCAGCTCACGAAGTTCAAGCGCTCGAACCAGAACACCTGCATCAACCAGAAGCCGGTGGTTAAAAAGGGTCAGCGCGTACTGAAGGGCGAAATCATCGCTGACGGTCCTTGCACCGATCACGGCGAATTGGCACTGGGACGAAACGTCCTCGTCGCCTTCATGCCGTGGCGCGGGTACAACTTCGAGGACGCAATTCTCGTCTCCGAAAAAATGGTGAAAGACGATTACTACACCTCGCTTCACATCGAGGAGTACGAGATCGAAGCGCGCGACACCAAGCTGGGTCCGGAAGAAGTCACGCGCGATATTCCAAACGTCAGCGAATCGATGTTGCGCAACCTGGACGAAGCGGGCGTGATCCGCATCGGCGCCGGCATCAAGCAGGGCGACATTCTGGTGGGCAAAGTCACGCCGAAGGGCGAGACGCAGCTCACGCCGGAAGAGAAGCTGCTGCGCGCGATCTTCGGCGAAAAGGCCGGCGACGTGCGCGACGCATCGCTCTACTGCCCGCCGGGCATCGAGGGCGTGATCGTCGATGTCAAGATCTTCTCGCGCAAAGGCCAGGAAAAGGACGAGCGCGCGAAGTTCATCGAAGGTACTCAGATCGCGAAGTTGGAAAAGAACCTCTCGGACGAAATCCGAATTCTGACCGACGAGCGGCTGAAGCGCCTCGAAAACATCCTTGGCGGCAAGGAAGTGCAGGCTGACCTTCACGACGAGCGCACCAACAAGCGCCTGTTAACGAAGGGCAACATCCTCAACCGCGACGAGATCGAGCGCATCTCGACTCGGAACCTGAAACGCATCAAGTATGCGGACAAGGATCCCCGGGTCAACGAGCAGATCGACGAGATCGAAGAAATGACGTCTCGCCAGATCGACGTGCTCAAGAAGATCGTCAACGAGAAGAAAGACAAGCTGACCAAAGGCGACGAACTGCCGCCGGGCGTGATCAAGCTGGTCAAGGTCTATATCGCCATGAAGCGCAAGCTGAGTGTCGGTGACAAGATGGCCGGCCGTCATGGCAACAAGGGTGTCATCGCGCGCATTCTGCCGGAAGAGGACATGCCGTACCTCGAAGACGGAACGCCCGTGGAAATCGTCCTTAACCCGCTTGGCGTGCCTTCCCGTATGAACGTGGGACAGATTCTCGAAACCCACCTCGGATGGGCTGGCTTCGTCCTCGGCGAGAAGATCACCAAATTGCTGAAAGAGAACACGCGTACCGAAGCGATTCGCCGCGAGTTGAAAGCTTTGTTCAAAGACTCGCAGCTGGCGGACATCATTTCGGAAATGAGCGACGAAGAACTGGAATCCGTGGCGCCAACCCTGACCAAGGGCGTGTTCATGGGATCGCCGGTGTTCGACGGCTCGAGAGAAGGCGAGATCAAGGCGTTGCTCGAACACGCCGGCTTGCCGACTTCGGGCAAGACGAACCTTCGCGACGGCATGACCGGAGAGAAGTTTGAACAGCCGGTCACTGTGGGCTACATCTACATGCTGAAACTGTCGCACTTGGTGGACGACAAGATTCACGCTCGCTCCATCGGACCGTACTCGCTCATCACCCAGCAACCGCTGGGCGGCAAGGCGCAGTTCGGCGGACAGCGCTTCGGAGAAATGGAAGTCTGGGCGCTCGAAGCGTACGGTGCGGCGTTCATCCTGCAGGAGCTGCTGACGGCAAAGTCCGACGACGTATACGGCCGAACCAAGATTTACGAGGCCATCGTCAAGGGCGAAGCTGCCATGGAGCCCGGTGTGCCCGAATCGTTCAACGTGCTGATCCGCGAATTGCAGTCGCTCTGCCTCGACGTCGAGCTCATCAAGGCGACCGAGAAGAAGCCGACCGCGAGCGCAGCAGCAGACTGAAACTAAGTTCTTAGTGCCCGGTACTCAGTGAGAGCTGATCTGAGACCGGGTGCCGAGGACGAAAGAGATTTTGAATTACGGCCACTGCGGCATCCGAGCTCAATGCCGCATGAAGAGGCGAAAGGTTCACTCGGTTCCAACTGGGTACCGAGTACCGAGAACTGGTTTACGAGCTCCGTCAGCGGACGCGTCAGGACCGCAGGAAGCGGAGGAACACCTTGTTTCGTTCGAGCCCATTTGAAATGGCAAATGTGATCGCGGACTTTGACGCCATTCGCATCAGTCTGGCTTCTCCGGAGAAAATCCGGAGCTGGTCACATGGCGAAGTCACCAAGCCCGAGACCATCAACTACCGCACCTTCAAACCCGAGCGCGATGGACTGTTCTGCGCCCGCATCTTTGGACCGGTCACCGACTGGGAGTGTCTCTGCGGCAAGTACAAGCGCATGAAGCACCGCGGCGTGATCTGCGACAAGTGCGGCGTGGAAGTCACTCTCTCGAAAGTGCGCCGTGAACGACTCGGCCACATCGAGCTGGCATCGCCCTGTTCGCACGTCTGGTTCTTTAAAGGATTGCCCAGCCGTATCGGGCACTTGCTCGATATCTCGCTGCGCGATCTCGAATCCGTCCTCTATTTCGAAGCTTACGTCGTAGTTGAACCCGGCGACGCTCCGGTAAAAGAACGCGAAGTTATCAAGGACGAAGCCAAGTTCCGCGAACTCGATCAGCAATACCGTCCGGCCGGATTCAAGGCCATGATGGGCGCCGAAGCGATCAAAGAACTTCTGAAGCGCGTGGACACCGACGGCCTGTCCGTTGAACTCCGCGAGAAGATGAAGAACGAGAGCTCGCTGCAAAAGCGGCTCAAGTACGCCAAGCGTTTGAAAGTCGTCGAGGCCTTCCGCAAGAGCGGCAACAAGCCGCACTGGATGATTCTCGATGTCATCCCGGTCATTCCACCGGAGTTGCGTCCCCTCGTTCCACTCGATGGCGGCCGGTTCGCCACCTCCGATTTGAACGACCTGTATCGCCGCGTCATCAACCGTAACAACCGGTTGAAGAAGCTGATGGATCTTCACGCTCCCGAAGTGATCGTGCGCAACGAAAAGCGCATGCTGCAGGAAGCCGTGGACGCCCTGTTCGACAACGGACGCCGTGGCCGCGTTCTGCGCGGTGCTAACAACCGTCCGCTGAAGTCGCTCTCCGACACCTTGAAAGGCAAGCAGGGACGCTTCCGCCAGAACCTCCTCGGCAAGCGCGTCGATTACTCCGGACGTTCCGTCATCGTGGTCGGCCCCGAACTCAAGCTGCACCAGTGCGGCCTGCCCAAGAAGATGGCGCTCGAACTGTTCAAGCCGTTCATCTATCACCGACTCGAACAGACGGGCAACGTTACGACCATTAAGCAAGCCAAGGAAATGGTCGAGCAGCAGGAACCGATCGTCTGGGACATTCTTGAAGAAGTCATCAAGGATCACCCTGTCCTGCTGAACCGCGCGCCAACGCTTCACCGCCTCGGCATTCAGGCGTTCGAACCGGTACTCGTCGAAGGCAAGGCCATCAAGATTCACCCGCTGGTCTGCACGGCATTCAACGCCGACTTTGACGGCGATCAGATGGCGGTTCACATTCCGCTGTCTCCGGAAGCCCAGGTCGAAGCCAGCGTGCTGATGCTGGCGTCGCACAACATCCTGTCGCCTGCTTCAGGTCAACCGATCACTGTGCCTACGCAAGACATGGTTCTCGGCTTGTACTACCTGACCAAGGCGAAGCCGGGCGCGAAAGGTGAAGGACGCGCGTTCGCCAACATCGAAGAGGTTCTGATGGCTCTCGATGCCGGTGAAGTCGAAACCCTCAGCCCGATTCGCCTCCGCTACTCGGGCGAGTTGATCGACCTGACCACCGCGTACGACGATCAGGACATCATCCACACCGATCCCGTCCAGGTGGACCGCTCGTTCGTCAACACGACCGTCGGACGTGCAATTCTGAACGACCAGCTGCCGGAAGGCATGCCGTTCATCAACGGCCTGCTTAAGAAGAAAGGTATCGGAGCGCTCGTCAATTACGGATACCTGCGCTTCGGTCTCGAAGTCACGGTCAAGATGCTCGACGAAGTGAAGTCGTTGGGCTTCAAGTTCGCGACCCGCGCCGGCCTGTCGATCGGCATCGACGACATGGTCATCCCGGACAGCAAGAAGACTCTTGTGCGCGACGCCGAGAAGCAGGTGGTCGCGGTCCAGCAGCAGTATCTGGACGGCGCCATCACCAACGGCGAACGCTACAACAAGGTCATCGAAATCTGGTCGGGTATCACCGAAAAAGTCGCTGACGAAATGTTCGGTGAAATGCAGCGTCGCGACAAAGAAGGCGAGATGAACCCGATTTACGTTATGGCCGACTCCGGAGCCCGAGGATCGAAACAGCAGATCCGCCAGCTCTCCGGCATGCGAGGATTGATGGCCAAGCCTTCCGGCGAAATCATCGAGTCTCCGATCACGGCGAACTTCCGTGAAGGTCTGACGGTGCTCGAATACTTCGTCTCGACGCACGGCGCCCGTAAGGGTCTGGCCGATACGGCTCTCAAGACGGCCGATTCCGGCTACTTGACCCGCCGTCTCGTTGACGTGGCGCAAGACGTCATCATCAGCGAGTACGATTGCGGCACAGTCGATGGCATCTACGTGTCCGGCATCGTGGAAGCTGGCGAGATCATCGAAGCGCTGCGCGACCGCATCATCGGCCGCGTGTCGCTGGAGAAAATCAAGGATTACGACGGCAACGTCGTGGTCGATATCAACCAGGAGATCACGGAAGACCTCGCCGGAACCATTCAGGCAGCCGGTATCGAGCGCGTGAAAATCCGCTCGGTGCTGACTTGCGAATCGAAACGCGGCGTCTGCGTGATGTGCTACGGCCGTAACCTGGCTTCTGGACGTCTCGTCGAACTCGGCGAAGCTACCGGGGTCATCGCGGCGCAGTCCATCGGCGAACCTGGAACGCAGCTCACCATGCGTACCTTCCACATCGGTGGTACGGCTTCGCGAGTTTCGGAGCAATCGCGCCTCGATGCCAAGAATCATGGCGTGGTGCGGTTCATCGGATTGCAAACGGTTAAAGCCAAGTCGGGCGATCTGGTAGTCATGAACCGCCAGGGCTCGATCGCGATCGTCGACGAAAAGAACCGCGAGCGCGAGCGCTACTCGGTTGTGTACGGCGCCAAGTTGAAGGTCAACGACGGCGATCCGGTCACGCAAGGCCAGGTCATGGTCGAATGGGATCCGTATACCTTCGCCATCCTGACTGAAATCGGCGGCACCGTGCAGTTCAAGGACTTGCAGGAAGGCGTCACGCTCCACGAAGAAGTGGACGAAGTCACCGGCCTGTCACGTCACGTCGTCGGCGATTCTCCCGACGAGAAGCGGCAACCCGCCATCGTCATCAAGGGCAAAGCGAGCAAGCGCTACCTCATGCCTTCGCGAGCCCATTTGATGATTCAAGATGGCGACACCGTAACTCCGGGCGATGTGCTGGCAAAGATCCCGCGCGAAACCACCAAGACCAAAGACATCACCGGTGGTCTGCCGCGTGTGGTCGAACTGTTCGAAGCCCGCAAGCCGCACGAAACTGCGGTCATCAGCGAAATCGATGGCACGGTTAAGTTCGGTGAGGTCTCGAAGGGACAGCGCAAGATCTATGTGGTCGCCGACAACGGCACCGAGAAGGAATACTCGGTTCCTCGCGGCGTTCACATCAACGTGCAGGAAGGCGAGCGCGTCAAGGCGGGCGAACCGCTGATGGACGGACCGCTCAACCCGCACGACATCCTGGCTGTGCTCGGCGAAAAAGAGCTGCAGGCTTACCTGGTGAACGAAATCCAGGAAGTCTACCGGCTGCAGGGCGTCAACATCTCCGACAAGCACATCGAAGTGATCGTGCGGCAGATGATGCGCTGGGTGAAGGTCGAAGACGTGGGCGACACGCGGTTCCTGCTCGAAGAGCAGACCGATAAGTTCGCCTTCCGCGAAGAGAACGAGCGCGTGATCTCGCAGGGCGGCAAGCCGGCCACTGGACGGCCGCTGCTCCTCGGCATCACGAAAGCTTCGCTCTCGACCGACTCGTTCATCTCGGCGGCGTCGTTCCAGGAAACCACGCGTGTGCTCACCGAAGCCAGCATCAACGGCAAGGTCGATCACCTGCGCGGCCTGAAAGAGAACGTCATCGTCGGACGCCTCATCCCTGCCGGAACCGGTATGGAGTATTACCGCAACGTCCGCCTGTCTCCAGAGATGGAAGAGGCGGCAGCCAAGGTACAGGCCGAAGTCTCGGCGGCTTATGAAGAGGCCGAGCGCGCTCTCGAAATGATGCGTCACGAGGGCGAAACTGAGGAGCTGACGGCAGAGCTCCCCGCGGCTGAGTAGTCAATACAGTAGGTATCGGGGGCGAATTCTTGCCCCCGGTACTGCTGTGACTGCCATCTAACACAAATGCACGCAAGCCCCCAGCGATTGCATATTGAGGAACCCCGCCCACTTGCCTCTTTGCGGGCGGTACCTGCCGGCCCTACTCTTAAGCAGCGCATGCTGCGACTATTTCGCCTACTGAGCGTTGCTTTCTGGCGCGCCTTCGTGCACGACGCCTTTGCTACCGCCAAGGCGTCTGCCTATTCGTCCATCTTGACGTTCTTCCCGGTCTTGCTGATCGTCGGATCCGGCCTCGCCAGTTGGCGCAAGGGCGCCCCTTACTTGCGTGAAATCTCCTACGCTCTCGGAAGCATTCTTCCGGCGGGCGGAGCCACGGCGCTTGGATATTTGAAGGGTGCTCACCACCCCGTGGGCCTCCTCGTCACCACCTCGGTCGTCACGTTGTGGACGGCCTCCGGCGTCATGATCTCTTGGATGGACGGTTTCCGCCGCTGCTACGAACTCCCGAAAACCTGGGGCCTCGTTAAAGAACGCCTGATCGCCTTCCTGCTTGTCGTCTTTGCCCTTGTACCCATGACCTTTGCCACCCTACTGGTCGCTGTCGGCAGCAAGTTCGAGACCCGCCTGCTTCCCTACATCGATCCCGACTTCAGCGTCTACGTGCTCCTGCTCTGGGGGATGATGCGCTGGGCCATCGCGACCTTGACCAGCATCTCGGTGATCGCGCTGATCTACCATCACGCGGTTCCCCGCACCCAGCCGTGGCACAGCGTCATTCCCGGGGCTGTCCTCGCTACCGTCCTATGGTTTTCGGTGACCGTTGGATTCCGCGCGTACCTGCAGCACTTCGGTGACTTCGGCACGATCTACGGTTCTCTGGGTGCCGCCATGGCCCTGCTCGTCTGGATGTACATGATCTCTCTTGTGGTGCTGGTGGGTGCCGAGTTCAATGCTCTGCTGTTTCCACGGGCCATGCTGGGAAAAGAACTGACCGCCGTCAACTCTGCGCGCCTCTAAATAAATCAAACACTGCCACAGAGCGGTCCGAAGTGTGATCTGCTTACCATGCGGCCTTCCTGCCTGTTTTCCCGTTGTCATGGATGCCGCGAACTCTGCCGAGCACCGCAGTCCGGCTCAGTCGGATCAACGCGACAAGCGCGTCCATGACCGTGCACGGCTCCCATCCATGACCGTCACCGTTCTCGTCCATAACCGTGGCACAGCTTCTGTCGATTACCGTGGAAGAGCGGCCCTTCAGGGCCGCGTCCGCGTCCACTCTCACGTGGGCCTTAGCCCGTTGAGAAATGTCTGCAAACCGCATCGAGGGTTCAATGAACGATCAACAAGAGAACGAGCAATATTCTGGAGTCCGAGATCAAGAGATACGTGCGGCGCTGGATCAGCATTGGGCGGCGTCCGATGCCAACGATTTTGAAACGGAGCACCGTATCTACCACGAGGACGCGGTGCTGGAATACCCGCAGTCAGGCGAGCGAATCCGCGGTCGACGCAACATACAGATCCAGCGAGCTACTCAGTCGAGTAAAAAGCGCTTTGCCGTCCGCCGAATCATTGGCGGTGGTGATCTTTGGATCACCGAATTCATCCTGACCTATGACGGCAAGCCGTCCTACACCGTGAGCATCATGGAGTTCAAGAGGGACAAGGTTGCGCGCGAAACACAATACTTTGGCGATCCATTCGAGGCCCCGGCATGGCGCGCCCAATGGGTCGAACGAATGGACAACAAAACTTCACCCCCGACGGTCATCACGCTCATTGAGCATGACGAGTGACATGGTGATTTTCCAGTGCGTTCGGAGCGCGATTACCGGTGCTTCAAGAACCGGACCGCCGCTTTGTAAGGCTGGTCAGCCCGCTATCGACGCTATCAGCGGCTCTATCCCAGGGTTTTGTTGTAACTTACCTATATACCTTTTAAGTCTGGGGACAAATTGAAACAAGCACAAGCGTCCGCCGCTGCAAGTGTCTCTGCCACCGCCCGGCGCCGCGCCAAGATCATCTGCACGATCGGTCCTGCCTGCAACAACGAAGCCATGATGCGCGAGTTGATGCGCCTCGGCATGGACATTGCCCGCCTGAACTTCTCTCACGGCACGCACGAAGACCACTCCCACAACATTCATCGCCTCCGCCGCGCAGCCCAGCGCGAAGGACGCACCATCTGTATCCTCCAGGATCTGCAAGGTCCCAAGATTCGCACCGGTCCCTTGGAGCGCCACGAGAACGTCGTTCTCAAGACCGGCTCGGTTGTCACCATCACTCCGAAAGACATTCCCGGGAATGCCACCCGCATTTCCACGACATTCCCTGATCTTGCTCGCGAGCTCAGCCCCGGCGCCCGCATCCTGCTCAGCGACGGTCTGATTGAACTGCGCGTTCGTGGAGTCCGCGGCAAAGACGTTCTCTGCGACGTGCTCAACGGAGGCATTCTCGGCGAGCACAAGGGCATCAACCTGCCCGGGATCGCCCTATCCATTCCCGCTCTGACGGAAAAAGACCGGAGAGATCTTGAGTTTGGCGTCGACCACGGCGTCGATGCTGTGGCTCTTTCATTCGTGCGCACCGCCGCCGACGTCACCGAGGTAAAGCGCATCATTGCCGCTCACGGCAGCGATGTCCCAGTCATCGCCAAGCTCGAAAAGCCGCAAGCCATCGATCATCTGGAAGAAATCCTCGAGGTCGCTGACGGAGTCATGGTCGCCCGCGGAGATCTCGGCGTCGAAATGGCTCCCGAGAAAGTTCCCGTCATCCAGAAGCACGTGATTCGTCAGGCCGCCGCTTGGCGCAAGCCGGTAATCACCGCCACGCAAATGCTCGAATCGATGATCGAGAATCCGCGCCCCACGCGCGCCGAAGCGAGCGACGTCGCCAATGCCGTTTTCGACGGCACCGATGCCGTCATGCTGTCGGCCGAAACCGCCAGCGGCCAATATCCGCGAGAGTCGGTCTCGATCATGGCACGCATCGTGGTCGAAGCGGAGTGCAACATGTCGGACTTCGTGCAGTTCCGCCGGCGCCGCCGCGAGCATCGCGGGCTCTCCGTCGCCGAAACCATTTGCGAATCCATCGCGCACTCCGCCGACGATTTGCCGATGGGCGCGATCGCCATCTTCACCGAGACCGGCAACACCGCCCGCATGATTTCGAAGTACCGGCCGAAAGTTCCCATCTACGCCTTCACGCACGCCGAGCCCGTCGTACATCGCATGAATCTTTACTGGGGCGTGCATCCCGTGCGTTGCCGCCAGGCGCGCTCCGCCGAACAGATGGTCACCATGGCCGAGCAGGACCTCGTGCGCCGAGGATTGCTGAAGCCCGGCGATGTCCTGGGAGTCGTTGCCGGCACGCGTCAAGCCTCGGGCTCGACCAACCTGATGCGCCTCCACGTCGTCACCGAACAAGAGGCGGAGCGCATCGTGCATCCCGTCCTCAACCATCCATCATCGAGGCGTCATTCTAAGCGGAGCCGAATTTCAGGCGGAGCGAAGAATCTCGCGCGGGTCGTCACCAAATCCAAGCGCAAACGGAATTGATAGTCCTGTCCGCGTAGGACCGGGTCTCAAACCCGGTCGTCGGGCGAAGCCACACGGGGCAAGCTATAATCCCTGCTTATGCCGCAGGAGATTCTCTCGGTGGCCGTGTGGGATCCCATCCCAGATCAGGAAGCAGCCTCGCTCGAAACCATCCGCGACCTCATGTCCATTGTGTCTTCGAAAGGTTATGGACGAGACCTTCTCTACCGTGACCTGGAATCGCATTACCTTTTAATTCGCTACTGGAAGTCCGAAGCGTCCCGTCGCGCCGCGCTCGAAGACGCTGACATGCTCCGCTGCTGGTCCCGTCTGGCCAACGAAATTCAGATCGTGAAGGTGTACGAAACGCTCTGCGAAGTGCCAACGCCGAACGCTTCCCAGAGTTAACCGCCATGTCCGGAGCATCCGTTCGCAGGTTCGCGCAAGAAGAAGTCACGCCGCCCGTTCGAGGATTCCTGCACGTTCCCGAGTCTCCCAACGGCGATGGCCTGATTCTCACGCATGGCGCCGGTTCCAACGCGCAATCGCCCCTCCTGATCGCGCTGGCGGAGATTTTTTCAGACGCTGGATTCACCGTGGCCCGCTGCGATTTGCCGTTTCGGCAGACACGATCCTTTGGCCCGCCAGGCCCTGCGGATGCAGCCCGCGACCGTGCCGGTCTGAAGCATGCCGTAGAAGAGTTGAAGAAAACGGCTCCCGGCCGCATCTTCCTCGGCGGTCACTCTTACGGCGGACGCCAATGCAGCATCCTCTGCACTGAGGAGCCGCAAATCGCCGTCGGCCTGCTATTGCTCTCCTACCCATTGCACCCGCCGCGCAAGCCGGAGCAGCAGCGCACCCAGCACCTGCCCGATCTGCGCACCCCAACCCTGTTCGTCAGCGGCACGCGCGACCCCTTCGGCACGATCGAAGAATTGACGCGTGCCATGAAGATGATTCCCGGAAAAACAAAGCTGCTGACGGTGGAAGGCGCGGGCCATGACTTGGGATTCAAAGGAAAGACGAGGAAGGAAGAATTACCAGGCCGTATCTTGTCAGAATTTGAAGGGTTCCTGAGAACTCTGAAACGTGAACTCGAAACTTTGAAACCTGAAACTGGAAACAGCCCCTAGTTCACCCACCCGGACTTTCCCCCGCCATTCCCTTTGCCGGGATCGTCGTCCGGAGGAACGTAGTTGCCGTGTTCGTCGAAATGTACGTCCCGGTCGTGCTGTCGCATGTAAACTTCGAATTTCCTGGCTGCTCGGCGCCGCTTCCAGCGGTAATACGAATTGCGGATCCCGTAGTAACGCTCCGACACGTTCACGTCCACGAGCGCAGCCTTAGGCCCGCGCCGTATGTAAAGATATCCAAAGAAAAGCCCGCCCAAGTGAGCGATATACGCCACGTTTCCGCCACCCGTCATTGCGAACGCCAGCGTAATGACGATCAAGATCCCGACAAAATATTTCGCCTTGATCAGGAACGGGAACGGAAACATCATGATTTCGTTGTCAGCAAACAAAATCCCGAATGCCAGCAGGATGGCAAATACTCCGCCGGAGGCTCCAACGGTCGCCCTCGTGGGATCACTGAGAACGTGAGCATAGGAAAACGCCACCGTCGTCAGTGCCGCCCCGAAGATGCCAATAAAAAATAATTCTAGAAATCGCCGCGAACCCCACGCATTCTCGATTGCTGCCCCAAACATCCACAGCCCCAGCATGTTTCCGAACCAGTGCCAGAATTCGAAGTGCAAGAATCCGTAGGTCACCAACTGCCAGAGCCATGCATGGCCAACGACATCGACTGGACGCAGCGCGGCGTAAGTATTCAGAAAGTCGTAGGCGTGAACCCCCGCCACACTCAGAGCAAGATAAAGCAGATATACGGCTGTATTAATTCCGATCAGCCACACTACCGTCCGCGTGAACGGTGGAAAGCTTAACGTCATAGGTTGACTGCTTCGCCGCAAGACAAATCCTCTCGTCCGATTCTACTCGCACCCCGCGCGCTTAACGCTCCGGCACCGGCACCACCGGCAAACTAACGTGCCCACTCTGGTCCACCGCCCGGACCGCGAAAATGACATTGTCCTTCGACAGCTTGAGTGTCGTCCGTGTGGCGTTGCCCGCATCTTGTACGTGCTCCCACCCCGGGCTCGTCGTCGCTCTCCACAGCACTTCGTATCGCGCGGCTCCGGCCGAGGCTTCCCAGGTCAGGGTCGAATCATTCTCCAGGTCCTTGGTCAGCAAATGCACATTGCCTGGAGGCCCCGGTGCCGCCGCCAGAGACGCCAGCGTAGCGGCATTCAGCCGCGCCACGTGCGAGACGTAGTCGTAGTCGACAAACTTGGTCAGATCGCCGTATTCGATGCCGTTTTCCGTGCGCACGTTCTGGTGCTGATGGTGAAAGTCTTCGCGGAACTCGGTCACGCGCACCGCCGCAAACCCCTGCTCGAGAAACGAATAATGATCTCCGCCCCGCAAGTAGCGGTCCTGGCGGAAGATCAGCATCGGCTTCACTCCCGCGTCATAAGCCCGCCCGACATCGGCGATGTACCGTGCCAATTCCCGCGATCCGGAGTCGCTTTCGCCGCCTGAACCGCGGATTCGCCGAACATCCTTGTCCGTGGCCGCGATCGGCACGCCCTCCGAAAATATCCGGATTACTGAGTGATCCTGTTCGGCGCTCTTGTCGCCCCCGACAATATCGTTGTTCAAGACTGCTTCAACGTTCCAACCTTGTTCTTTGGCCATCTTGGCAAAGTGCTGGCTCCCATTGAGCCCCTGTTCCTCGCCCGCCACCGTCAGAAAAATAATCGTGCCCGGAAATTTCAACTTGCTGAGCACACGCGCGCACTCCAGGCTGACAGCCGTCCCGCTGGCATCATCGTTCGCCCCCGGCGCAATGCCGTTTCCATCGAGCGTGTCGCTGTTGCGCGAATCGTAGTGCCCGGTCACCAGGACGATGCGTTTTGCACCCTCTGGATCCGTGCCTCTCAAGACCGCATAAACATTGGTGATTTGCGTTGCCGCTGGAATCCGGTCCGCCGGTTCCTGGAGAAACGAGTCCGTCTTGACCTCGAGGCAGCCGCCGCAGTCCGTCGAATAGCGTTCGAATTCCGACTTGATCCATTCGCGCGCCGCGCCAATGCCGTGCCCCGCCGCGATCGAAGCCGGATCCTGCGCCGAGAGTGTCAGCCGGGTTCCAAATCCCACCAGCTTTTCAATGTTGGCTTGAATGCGCTGTGCCGACACTTGCGTCAACGCCGCTGCAATCCGCGGGTCGGTAGCCTGGGTCGGTTCCGCTGGAACGGACTGTGCGGCGCCGGTAATCGGTACTATTGCGTACAGTACGAGGCCCGCCAGGGCAATAACGCTCCGACGCGATGAGAATGCAGCAAAAGCGATCATTTCGATGGATCCTTCTCAGTAAAAACCACTAGGTCAGCGACTGTTTTGCGGAAAAATTTCTTCAACCTGCGGCCGCTCCCCTTGACCAACTGGCGGGGAGAATCTAAATATTATCAGGAGGCTCTAATAGGCATGGGAGGCGTTATGGTGCTTTGTCCCGAATGCGAAACAAATTTGGACGTCGATGAAGAGGGTGTCGACGAGGGTGAAATGATTTCCTGTCCCGAGTGTGGGACGGACTTTGAAGTCGTCACCGCCAACCCCCTCGAGTTGAAGGCCGTCGAAGCAGGCTACGAAGAAGATGACGAGGAAGAGAAAGAGGAGAGCGAAGACGGTGACTACTCGTAGTCTTGCCGATCGAGGGATGCTTACGAAGTCCACACTCCACGGAATTCTGCTAGCCCTGCTCGTGCTGCCCATCGCAAGTTCTCAGCAAGGTCTTCTCGAGGCTCAGAAGTCCGGCAAGCCATATGCGCTCATCGCCGGTACGGTCTGGGGACCCGACGACCAACCGGTCTACGGTGTGACCGTGAAAATCCGCCGCGCCAAAGACAAGAAGCCCAAGTGGGAAGTGTATTCCGATCACCGGGGCGAATTCGCCCAGCGCCTCCCTGCCGGTGAGTCCGATTACATCCTGACCGCCGACCTGAAGCATTTCAAGCCGGAAGACGGCAAGCCCCTGCATCTGGTCCAGGAAGTCACCGTTCACATCTACAACGACGAACGCGAAGACACTGGCCTGCATCTAAGCCACTAACGGCGCGTATCTGCCCTCGTGAGACAATAGTACAGCGATGAATCCCAACCGCTCCGTGATGAAAGCTGTAGCCGTTTCCTGCTTCGTGCTGATGGTTTTCTGCGCCCTCGGCAGCGCCTCGCCTGACAAGAAAGAGAAGACTGTCGGCCGGCTGCTCTTCGGCAAAGTGCTCGATCCCCAGGACAATCCTCTTCCCGATGCGGTGGTTTACGTAACCAATACTCGCAATCGAACTGTGAAAACCTACATTGTCGGCCCGGACGGCACCTATCGCTTTCCCGCCCTCTCCTCAGCCATCGACTACGAGGTTTACGCTCAGTTCAAGGGCCGCAAGAGCGATACCAAATCGGTCAGCCAGTTTGATGATCGGTCCCAGGTGTACCTCGATTTGAAGGTCGACGTACACTAAGGCCTTGGCCTGCGCACCATTTGTGCAACTTTTCGGCTTCCACCCGGGTTCAAAATAATAGGGGCGCCCTGTTTTGGAGGACATTGTGAACGGATTGCGCACTTCTCGAAATTTCAACCGCACTGGACAGGCGATCAAACTCGTTCTGGCGTGCTTTGCTCTGGCTTGCGCTACTGCGGCATTCGCGCAGAGCGGCTCAATGAGCCCTTATCAGGGTGAACAGGACGGCGTCAGCGCTGGCGGCAAATGGATGCAGTTCCAGTCCACCGACAAAATGACCGGCGCCAAGAAAGTCCGCTTCGAACTTCTGGCCGAGAACTTCTTCAAAGAAGATCCTAATTACAAACCTCGCGTCGTCCTGTACTGCGAAGCTGGGAAACTTAAACTCGCAGATTTCAACCCTGGGGTTCGTCTGCCTCCTCCCAATCGCCCCGGATTCTGGGGACAGCCTCAGCTCGAAGTCGAAGTCCGCATCGACGGATTTCACGCTTTCCATGGCTGGAACTGGGTGCAAGGACACTTCCTATCGATGGACAAAGGCACCACGCGCGGCTTGCTCGAAGCCAAAGTTTTCAATGTGGCGCTGCCGACGAGCAGCGGACGCGAGATCGCCGAATTCGCGCCTGAAGGCTTGAACATCAACCAGGTCCGCAGCGCATGTGACTTGGCTCCCAAGAAGCCCGGCAAAGACAAAGACTAACCTCGCATCGGCCCCGCTCTTCTCGACTTCCGGAGGGCGGGGGCCCGAGCTTCCACAATTCCAATTGTTCCTGCTTCCATCGCTACCCTTTTGTACACTTACAGCCGAGGTGTCGATGGGCAGCAGCATGGTTTCCGGAATCGCGTTCTTCCTGTTTGCCGCGGGAATCCTCGTCTATGCCGTCATTCTCTACAATGGCCTCGTGCGGCTGCGCAACGAGAACGACCGCGCTTGGGCAAACATTGATGTTCTCCTGAAGCAGCGCCACGACGAGATCCCCAACCTCGTCGAAACCGTCAAAGGATACATGCAGCACGAGCAGCGAACTCTTCTTGCCGTCACCGAAGCTCGGTCTGCTTCGATGAGCGCTTCAGGCATTGGACAAAAAGCTCTGGCAGAGCTGCAAGTAACGGGCGCTCTTCGCGGATTGTTTGCGGTGGCTGAGAACTATCCGCAACTCAAGGCGAACGAAAATTTTCTCGATCTGCAGAAACGCATTACCGAACTCGAGGAACGCATCGCGGATCGCCGCGAATTCTTCAACGACGACGTCGCCTGCTACAACACTCGTATCGGCCAGATCCCCGACGTGTTTGTGGCGACCATCATGGAACTAAGACCCCGCGAAATGTTCAGGGTCACTGTCGAAGACCGCAAGCCATTGGAAGTGGAGTTTGGCGGCGGAAGCACGGCGGGAACGCTCTAATTTCTGAAGTTTTTTACTTCCAGGCCGAGAAATCGCGATTCAGCATTTCCTCCAGCTTCGCCACTTCGGGCCGGAAGAGTTCACGCAGATGTTGTCGTTGGCCCGGGGTCAGGTCCTCAAACTCAGGTCCGCCGCCGACAAAAAGTTTCAATGCCCCCACTCTCTTGGCCGCGGCCACGACGGAATCCAAGCGTTGTTTCCGGGCCCAATCCGCCATCAGGATCGCTCCACGCGTCCAGTAGTAGTGGCGCGGTTCCGTCATATCTTCCGAAGTCAGCACTCGGCGGCGTTGCGACGGAGACAATTTCATCCGCGGCACGCCCACGAAATCCACGAGCCGGTCGAGATACGCCTGCGGGTCTGCTTCGATATCGTCGTGCACGGTCGCCATGACTTGCGACTCGCCGAACGTGTCTCTCCACTCCTGCAAGTGAGAACTGTACCGGCTCGACTCCATCAACTCCGGATCGCGCTCTAGCGCTTCCTCAAAATTCCACGGAATCAAGCCATACGCACGCTTCAAGCGATAGAGCGAAACAACTCGATCGATAGGATTGCGAAACGTGCAAACAATCTTGGCGTGTGGAATGAGTCGCGCGATTCGCTCCCGCGCCTCGGTCGACGCGAAGTAGGTCGGGGCCACTTCCCCGATCGCGCGACCACCGTTCGCTTTTCGGTAGTGAGAGCTTGTACCAGGGAAGCCCACGGTCGAAGTGCCGGTCGAAAAATCGCGTTTCTTTCGTTGGGTGCGACAGCCAGGCATTCTGGCTGAGAATGTTGTGCAGCCAACTCGTCCCCGTTCGGGGAGGGCCGATGATAAAAAATGATGGGAGTGCCGGAGCTGTCTTCCCCAAGCCATTACCGGGCATTACACGGGATCCTCGATGCGATCGTTGTCGGCGGAGTAATGCTTCACACCCTATGTCGAGGCCGCCGATAGGGATACTTCGAACTTATAGACGAGAGGCTCAACATAGATGCCTCGTCCCGCAGGGATGGTTGTCCGAATGTGAAGGTTTCTGCAGATTTTGCGAAAGGGAATCGCTGCCGAAATCGCGCTACGCCAGCAACCGAGCCGCGTCTTTCGCGTGATAGGTCAGGATGATGCTCGCCCCGGCGCGGCGAATACTGAGCAAAGATTCCATCATCACGCGCTCGCGCTCGATCCAACCGTTGCGCGCCGCCGCTTCGATCATCGCGTACTCTCCCGACACCTGGTACGCGGATAATGGCAAATCAAACCGGTCGCGCGCGGCGGCAATCACATCCAGATACGGCATCGCCGGCTTCACCATGATCATGTCCGCGCCTTCTTCGATGTCCGCCTCGATTTCGCGCATGGCCTCGCGGATGTTCGCTCCGTCCATCTGATACGAGCGGCGATCCCCGAATTGCGGCGCCGAATCGGCGGCCTCGCGGAACGGTCCATAGAATCCCGACGCAAACTTCGCCGCATACGAAAGGATCGGAGTGTTGATCAACCCCGCTTCATCGAGGCCGCGACGGATCGCCGCCACTCGCCCATCCATCATGTCTGACGGAGCGATTACGTCGATGCCCGCTTTCGCCAGCGATACCGAAGTCTTTGCCAGCAGCTCCAGCGAGGCATCATTCACTATCTCGTACTCCGTGGTCGCTGCCGGGGGCGCGGCCACCGCCGCTCCCAGCGACTGCGGCGCCGCTTTCACGATCCCGCAATGCCCGTGCGACATGTATTCGCAGAGGCACACATCGCCCATCAGCACCAGTCCCGGAACTTCGCGTTTGATCGCGCGCGCCGCCTTCTGCACTATTCCGTCTTCCGCCCAAGCTCCCGTCGCGACTTCATCTTTCCTGTCAGGCAGGCCAAACAAAATCACCGACGGAATTCCCAGCGAATGGACCTCCCGCGCTTCTCTCACCGCCTCATCCACCGACAGGTTGAACACGCCCGGCATCGAGCGCACCTCTTTGCGTACGCCCTCCCCGGGACAGACGAACATCGGGTACACAAACGCGTCGGGAGTGAGGCGCGTTTCGCACACCATGTTTCTGAGTTCGGGCGTGCGGCGAAGGCGGCGGAAGCGCGTTACGGGAAATGCCATGGCAAGTCACCAGAGGAAAGCAGCAATCCGCCTTCCTGCCCTCAATTCTAGATCATCGGGGCCTGGAACCAGCGCCCGACGTCGCCAAGCTCTCACGCCCCGGCGCCGTCCAAGAAACGACCAGCCGCTCCCGTCTCTCCCCCAGGTGTGACGAAAGTAACGTAGCCCGTTTCCACCAGAAGTCAGAATTAGGGATAAGCTCCCATAGAATAAGGTCGAATGACAGCGTTCGCCCGTCACCGCTGGTTCGTCGCAGCGGCCGGAATCACTCTGGCCTTTGCGAGCGTGTCGTTCTTCGCCCACAAGAGCCCAACGCTGACGGCCTTCGCAGATTTCACCGCCTTACTTTTGATGTTGGCGGCCGCAGCCGTCGCGCTCACCAACGCCTGGACCCGTCCCGGCCAGCAACGAAGTTTCTGGGCCATGGCAACTCTGGGCTTCGCGCTCTGGACGGCGAACCAGGTGGCCTGGACCGTCCGCGAAGTCCTGCTGCATGTTCCGATTCCCGATCCTTTTTTCTTCGACATCATTCTTTTTTTCCACACGGTACCCCTGATCGCCGCCATTGCCTGGCGACCCGATCAGCGCAAGAAAGAAGGCAGGATATTTCTCAGCCTTCTGAGCTTCCTCATGCTGCTCGGCTGGTGGATCTTCCTTTACGCCTTTATCGTTTTTCCTCACCAGTACGTTGTCCTGAACGTCAGCCGTTACAACGAGTACTACGACCAGCTGTTCGGGCTTGAAAACATTCTGTTGCTGGCCGTTCTCGGCCTCGCAACCTGGACCAGCTCCGGCGGATGGAGGCGTTTGTACGCGCACTTCACCGGTGCCAGCCTGCTCTATGCAGTCAACTCTCAACTGCTCGACCGCGCCGCCGCGAATAACACCTACTACTCCGGAAGTCTTTACGATGTTCCGCTTATGGCCACGATTGCGTGGATGGCCGCCGCAGCGATGTCGTCGCGGGAATGGGAACTGAAAACCGTCGACTTCAATCTCAACCGGCGCCTGAAAAAAATTGTTCCCCAACTCGCCATGTTGGCCATCCTCTCCCTCCCCATGCTCGGCGTGTGGACGGTGTTGATCGACCAGTCTCCCGGACAATCGCGCGTATTCCGGGTTTATGCGGTGCTGGCAGCGATGCTGATCCTCGGAGCGTTCGTTTTCCTTCGCCAGTATTTGCAGGATCAGACACTGATGGCGCTCCTCCAGGAGTCTCGCCGCGCCTACGAAAGCCAAAAGCAATTGCAGACGCAGCTCGTGCAGAAGGAGAAGCTCGCTTCTTTGGGCAACCTCATCGCCGGAGCCGCCTGCGAGATTGAGTACCCGTTGAACGCCATCATGAGTTATTCCGAGCAGCTCTGGTCCAAAGAAAAGCTCACGGAAGAACAGAATTCCATGGTGCGCAAGATCGTGACTCAGGCTCAGCGGACTCGCGAACTGGTCGTGAACCTGTTGAGCTTTGCGCAGCAAGCGCCCGGAGAAAAAATTCTCGTCGATCTCTCGGTCTTATTAAGCCGGGCCACGCAAATGCTCGAGGCGCGCCGCCCTCAGGGCAAAATCAAAGTGAGCCTTGTTATCGATCCGGATTTCCCCAACGTCCGCGGAAACGCCAACCAGCTATTTCAAGGATTCGTCGAAATCATCGAGAACGCCATGGACGCGCTTGAGGAAGTCGGCGGCGGATCCCTCGAAATTACGGCCCGCCACGAAGGGACCGAGATCTCCCTCCAGTTCTCCGACAGCGGCCCAGGCATTCGCAATCCGCAACGCGTTTTCGATCCGTTCTACACGACCAAGCCTGTCGGCAAAGGCACCGGCCTTGGCCTGAGCGCCGTCTACGGCGTCATTCAAGATCACGGCGGCCAGATTACCTGCCAGAACAATCCCCAAGGCGGCGCTGTCTTTCTCGTTCGCCTTCCCGCCAATATCGAACCTGTCGCGCAAGTCGCCGGCGCTGGAGCCTAACCTCCCGATCTTCGACGCCTCAGTCTGTCTCTTCGCCGTTCCGCTCCTGTACCATAAATTGCGATGCCTTCCGACCTCACTCACAGTTCGGCACGGGTGCTTGAGTTCGAAGCGCTCCGCGAGCTTCTTCGCGGATACACTTCTTCGCCTCTGGGAGAAGATCGCATCGCCGCGCTGACTCCATCGACCGATTCCACTTGGATTGAGCACCAGCAGGAACTGACCAGCGAGATTCGTGAATTCCGCCGCGTCGGTGGACGGTTCGAGTTCTCCGGCCTCATCGAAGTCGGCCCGCTGGTCGAGAAGGCACGCATTGCCGGAGTTGCCCTCGAGACCACCGACATTCGCGACGTGATCCTTGTCGTCGACCGGGCGGCCGAGTGGCGCGAGATCGTGCTCCATCCCCCGGCCGCCATGAAATCGGAATGGCGCCGGGTTCAGCGCATTGTCTGCGGGCATTGCCGACTTCGCCGATTTCCTGCGGTCATTCCGCAACAAGATTCAGCCTGACGGGACGCTCGAAGATAAAGCCTCACCCGAACTGGCTCGCATTCGCCGCGAAATCGAACGGCAGCGTCGCTCCATTCAGGAATCGCTCCGCGGCTACCTGCGACGCTTGGCGGAAGGCGGCACGGTCCAGGACGAACTGGTTACCATCCGCGGAGAACGCTTCGTCATCCCCGTAAAGATTGAACAGAAACGCCGCGTGCAGGGAGTTGTGCACGGCGCCAGCTCCAGCGGCCAGACCGTATTCGTCGAGCCGATGGAGACGATCGAGCAGAATAACGAACTCGTTCGCCTGCTCGAAGAGGAGATGGCAGAAATCCATCGAATCCTGATCGAGATGACCCAGCGCATCGGCGCCCAGTCCCCCGAGATCCTCGCTGCCGAAGACGCGCTCTCAGAGCTGGAACTCCAATTCGCCAAAGCCAGGTTTGCCGAAGACTACACCTGCACCGAAGTGAAGCTATCGAACGCCGATTTGCGTACAGGTGGACGCCCCGTCCGCCCGGCGAGCGAAGCGGGCCCGAAGCCGAAAGAACAAAGTGGGGACAGCCGCCTCGGCGGTCCGGCGGCCGAAGGCCGCCTTCTCCTGCACAACGCCCGCCACCCTCTGCTCGAACGAAATCTCAAAGCCAAAAGCGCCGCCGTTGTCCCCATCACCGTCGAGCTCGAAGGCTCTCGCCGCCAACTCGTGATCACCGGACCAAATACAGGCGGCAAAACTGTAACGCTCAAAACCGTAGGCCTGCTCTCTCTGATGGCGCAATCCGGCCTCCCCGTCCCCGCCGACCGCGCCGAGCTTCCCGTGTTCGACGCCGTCCTCGCCGACATCGGCGACTATCAGTCAATCGAACAGAACCTCTCGACCTTTTCCGCGCACGTCACCAACATCGATTTCATTTCGCGCACCGCAACTGCGCAGTCGCTGGTTCTGCTCGACGAACTCGGCTCCGCAACCGATCCCGAGGAAGGAGCCGCTCTCGCTGTCGCAATCGCCGGCCACTTCGGCATGATCGGCTGCATGACCGTCATCTCCACGCACCACACGTCGCTCAAAGTCTACGGAGCGAATACCCCGGGAGTTCTCAATGCTTCCGTCGGCTTCGACGAATCCACACTGCAACCAACCTACGAGTTGAAGATCGGAGTGCCTGGCGCGTCGGCGGGAATCAACATCGCCCAGCGTCTCGGCCTGAATCCGGCCATCATCGAAAGCGCGCGGTCGCGTCTCGGAACGCAGGCACGCGACGTCGGACAATTCCTCGACAAGCTGCACGCCGATCTTCGCGATGCCGAAAACGAACGCGTGCGCCTCAAGACCCGCGAGGCCGAGCTTGAACGCGAGAAAGTGCAACTCGCCGCGGAGGGCCGTAAGGAACAGCAGGCCAAAATTCGCGAGATGGAAAAGAAGTTGGAAAGCTTGCTGCGCGATTTCGAATATCACGCCCGCGAAGCGGTCAATGCCGTACAGGATCGCGCCGCCGCGCAGAAACTTTCCAAGGACGCCGAACGCCGCATCGCCAAGCTGCGCCGCGAATTCCGCGAGCAGTTCGATTCCACCATCGTCGCCCACTCCACCGGAGCCGACCAGGGAGATCCGAACGCCCAGCCGCGCTTGGTGAAGCACGTCTCCGAAGGCGATACGGTCAAGCTGAAGTCCACGGGTCGCTCTGCCCGTATCGCGCGCAAGATCGATGACAATCATTTCGAAGTCGAGATGGGCGCGCTGAAGATGAAAATCGCCCGCGACGACATCGCCGAATTGCTGGTGAGCGCCCAGGCGCGGACGGACACTCCAGTGACGGCTGCGCGCGCCCGAGGAATTTCCGTGTCCTTGGAAAACGAAGGCGGCAACCCCCCCAGCGAGATCAACGTGATCGGCCAAACCGTTGACCAGGCCAGCCGCGAAGTAGAAAAATTTGTCGACCGCGCTTTTCTGGCCGGGCTTCCGCGCGTCCGCGTGGTTCACGGTAGCGGCATGGGCATCCTCCGCAAAGCTCTCCGCCAAATGCTGCAGCAGCATCCCCACGTCACCACCGTCGTCGAAGCCCCGCAAAACGAAGGCGGCGGTGGGGCAACCCTGGTGGAACTCAACATCTAGCGCAGTGAAAAAATGATATCGCCTCGCAACTTTGATATAAACCCGCTGCCCCAGCGTGCAGAAATCTAGACGCGGAACTTAGGCAATCCCCCATCCGTCATTGGGTCTTGATCGTTTCCCTTGACCAGCGCAACTTGAGTCCCAGGACGGAATCGGTCTTGATGGTCCCTTTAAGCAGCAGTGGGCCGGAAGGCGCAGGTGGCCTCCAAAGACACGGATCGTTCGGATACGTTTTTGAGCAATCCCGTAGTTAAGAAGAAGAGATCCCAGCTTCCCGTTGGCGCACGATCCGCTCCGGACTAACTGCGGCTTCAACCCCTGACCAAGTCCACGCCTTCCAGATGATGACCGAGGTGCATACCGTTTCGATCGTCCCGAAGAAAATGTACGATGCAAACATATGCTCGTGCCAGGCACCGCTGGCCAAAGGGTAAACGAATTGCATCGAAATGACGGCTAACGTCTCAATGGCACCCGCGATGATATTCGCCAGCCGGTTCGCTCTAAACGGAAGTAGTCGAGACGCCAGAATCATGGCGATGGGTATTTCCATCAAGACCGCTGAACCCAGCAGAGCCCATGGTGGGAGATGTGGGGCTGGATCTTGCGAGCCAACAATATCGAACAGGGCAAGCACGTCCGCATACAGGTAGTTCAATAACGCGAAGATCCAAAACAGAGACAACCGCTCCTTTGTGTCATGCATGTCAACCTCCTATGGAAGAGCAATGCAGGCTCTGAGTTGCGCTCCTGCGCTCTGTACTGTGCATTGGGGCACTTTGGGGATACGGGCGAGAACATCAAAAGGATGCAAGGTACGAGGGAATATCCGAAAATTTCTGGGATTGAGATTAATCTAAAACCCGCATGATTCGTTGCGCCTCCCAAGGAATAGCCAAGCAGGAGAATCCATGACTTATAAAGCGAGCACACTGTCAGCTCTCATACTTTTTTTACTCACCGGCTCGGGAACAGCGCTCTCCCAGTTTCCTCCCTTCCAATTTCTGCAAAAGCCCGGGCCTTATCCCGTCGGTCTGAAGGTGGTGAATCAATATGATTCCTCACGAAAGTTTCCCGCCACACCTGATCGTCCCGAAGCACCTGCACGACAAGGAAGCCGTCCTCTGCAGACGCTCATCTGGTATCCAGCGCTGCAAAGCAGTAGTAAGTCAATGACAGTTGAAGATTATGTGGAGTTGGCGGATAGAGAGATTCACTTTGACACGTCTGACCAGGAGCACAACAAATGGCGCAGGCGATTGAAGAGTTCCTTCGATATTTCTCTGTGGGCCGTGCGCGACGCGAAACCGGTTGAACAACGCTACCCGGTTGTCATTTACGCTCCAAGCGATTCATCCATCGCCTGGGAGAACGCTGATTTGTGCGAGTACCTTGCAAGCCATGGCTATGTCGTTCTCGCCAGTCGATCGATGGGAGTGTCGACGCGTGATATGACTGACGACCTTGCAGGGATTGATTCCCAAGCTCTCGACATCTCATTCCTTATTTCTTATGCAGCCAGGCTGCCTGATACGGATTCATCGAAGATCGCTGTGGTGAGCTTTAGTTGGGGAGGAATATCGAGTTTGTTCGCTGCTGCGCGCGACCCCCGCATTCAGGTCTTGGCTGAGATGGACGGTAGCATGCGCTACTATCCAGGACTGGTCGCAAGCGCTGGAGACATTCATCCAGAGCAGTTGAAGGTGCCGCTTCTGTTCTTTACCGGAAACGATATGAGTTACATTGAGCATCTTGATGCGTACAATGGCCCGCCCAATGAAAGAATAGGACGCAGCGTTCTCAACGCATGGACACACGGAGATGTCACAACTGTAAACATGGTGGGCATGTCCCATCCTGAATTCTGTTCCATGTTTCAGCGCATGAAGAACGCCGAAACATTCGCGGAAGATCAGGTCGCAGATTATGGACGGGAAGACGCAAATACAAGTTATTCGTGGGTTGCACTCTACATGCTTCAGTTTCTGAATGCCTACGTCGAACATGACGCTCCGGCGATGGCGTTTCTGGGGAGAACTTCGGCTGAAAACGGCGTCCCCAGGCACATCATGGAAATCAGATTCAACCCGAAGTCGTTTGCCGAGATAATGCGATCGGCAGCTCGAACAGGAGAAGAGAGCGCGTGGAAAGCGTTCCAGAGTTTCGCTGCCAATCCCATGCACCGCTATATGACTGGAGAAGAGAGGACGATCAATAGGCTTGGCTATGCCTGCCTTCAGGAAAAAGACCCTTCGTCAGGCGTCGTGCTGTTCAAATTGAATACAAAGGCTTATCCCGATTCCGCGAATGCGTGGGACAGCCTTGGAGATGGTTACGAGGCGACGAGCGATATCCAGGACGCGCGTCGGGCATATGCGCGGTCTGTTGAGTTGAATCCGGACAATGAGCACGCGAAGGGTGAACTGGTTAAATTGCGCAAATAGCGTCTACGCGATAGGAGCAAACTCGCGTAATTTCGACCAACCAGCTTGACTCGGTGGCACTCAATCGTGCCCTTCAACTCCGCATTGATCCGCGCTTGAATGACAACCGTACGAGCAATAGAGTTAACTTCACTGTTCTTACCTGCAGCATCTTCCCCGGCAACTTGAACATGTTGGTCGGACAATCACGGACATTGTCAGCTAAAGACAGCGGAGGAATCCGGATAAACTCATACGAGGGTTGGCCATCCAATTGTTGTAAGGCGATGGCACAAGGGTGGGCGCTTTTCGTTCGCGTTTGGGCGGGATGATCGGTGCTAATTTGGATGTTTCGCCAATCATCGTTGCCTTCCCATATCCTTCAGTAGACTGTGCTCCTTCCTGGCAACACCAATCGAGCAACTGAATCTCTTGCGTCTTTTTGGGGCACTCATCCGTATTACGAGTATGGTGGGGGCAGCCGCACTATCGCTGGAGGGGCTTGTGGCAGTGGATGCGGATGTGGTCCGGCTTCGCCGAGGCGACCTGAACGCTCTCTCGGAACTGATTGCCCGGTACCAGAATCGGTTGTATCGGTACCTGCTGCGCATCGTGCGGCAGCCCGCCGAGGCGGAAGACCTGTTCCAGCAAACATGGTTGAGAGTGGTCGAGAAGATTCGTTCCTTTGATGCAAGTCGCAATTTTGACGCCTGGCTCTTCACGCTGGCGCGCAACCTGGCGATCGATCATTTGCGCCGGATTCGTCCGCAGAGCCTGGACGAGCCGCTCGCCAACAGCTGGCATAGCGAAACCGTGGCGGACCGGATTCCGTGTCAAGACCAGACGCCGCTCGATCACGCGCTCGCGGCCGAGCGCCGAACGGAAATCAGCGAAGCGATGGCAGGGCTGCCGATGATGTATCGCGAAGTCCTCACACTGCGGTTTGAGGATGAGATGAAGATTGAGGAAATCGCGCAGGTTACAGCGGTTCCGCTATCAACGGTGAAGTCGCGGCTGCGGCGTTCGCTGGAACAATTGCGTTACGCGCTCGAAGCGCGGTATCCCGGAGGCACATGGCAATGAGCGAGCACGACAAGATTCGAGAACTGCTGGCGCTGGCCGCAGCCGACGCGCTCACGAGCGCGGAAGAAAAGCAGGTTGCGGAGCATGTGCGCTCTTGCGTCGCCTGCTCGAACGAATTGGCGGCTTGGCGGCCGATTGCGAGCGAACTCCGCCGATTGCCGACGCCGCAGCCTTCTTCGTGGCTGGTGCAGGCCACGCTGGCGCGTGCCGAGGCGAAGCTCACCGAACAGGCCGAGCACGATTGGAACCGCCGCGTAATGATTGTGGTCGTGGCTTTTGCGTGGCTGCTGACGATTGCGAGCTGGCCGCGTTTTCCACGTGGTGAGCGGACGTTTCGGGACCCTGCTCGAGCCCCAGTTCAGCCATACACAGTTCGGCCAAACATGGATCAGTTTTGCCGCGTTCACCGCGCTAGGGTGGATCGCGGGAGGGGTGGCCGCAGTGATGCTGGCAGTCCGTCAGCGCGGCGAAAGGAGGCTGGCATGAGCCGCTTCACAAAGGAATTGCGCGTCATTCCAAAGGAAGCATGGATCGTTGCATGGTTCGCCTATTTGTGCGTCACGGTGCCGTTGTTCCTCTTCGTGGCGCCAACGGACGCGGAGATGGGCAAATGGCCGCGCTGGGGCCAAGCGCTGCTCATTTACGGATTTTTCCTGCTCCAGGTGGCTTGGGTTGCGCTGGTCGGATACATCTATGGCGATGCGAAGCGGCGGCAGATGCGCTATGTAATGTGGACGCTGCTGGCGATCTTCATTCCCAATGCGATTGGGATAATCTTGTACTTCATTCTCCGCGACCCTCTGCCGAAGCCGTGCCCCGGCTGCGGGCATGTCGAAAAGACAAAATTCCCATTCTGTCCGCGCTGCGGTACTTTGCTGCAGTCAACGTGCCCGAAATGTGATAAGCCCGTTGAGCCAACTTGGGCGAATTGCGCGTATTGCGGACAGCAACTGCCCGAGCCGGCGACGCGAGCTACGCAAAATTCCTCCGTGGCGACGTGACGCCGTGCGCCTTCGCGCGATTTGCGGTCCGCGATTGACTGGTTTCCCTTCCTCCGTTCGTTCGACTCTGGTGGATGGGTTTAGCCTACAGTTCGCTGCGATCCGTGATTTAGAAAGGTTGCCGTTGCCGCTGTGTTGCTTGGCTTCGGCATCGTTGCTGGCCGAACGGCCCGAGCCAATTTCCCACCGCGCAGTCAGCCGCACCGTGGGGCGGCGTGCTTTAGAATGGCTGCATTTTGCGACAGTATCAGGTCAAGTTAGCGAGACCTGCTGTTTCAATACAAATAGTCGTCCCTATCGGAGCACAGTCCGTTCACCCGATACTCATGCACTGCCAAATCACTCGCCGACGCCCTTGCAGTATCACCGAACTTCGGGCGTTCTCCGCTGCCGCCGCCAGTATTGTCCGAGTTCGCCGGAGGAGCCAATGAAAACTTCGCTCTTACATGCTGTTGTGCTTTTCGCTCTTGTCTTCGCCGCAAGCGTCGCACATTCCCGCACACCCGAAAGCGGACAAACAGAGGTCCCAAAGTCTATCGCCGAGAGCGTTTCCAGCACGCTGCGTTTCGTCGAAGGCAACCTGGTCGGTCTCGCCGAGGCGATGCCCGAGGACAAGTATTCATTTATCCCGACGAACGGCAACTTTCGGGACGTTCGCAGCTTCGGCGAGCAGATCAAGCATATTGCCTGTGCGCAGTTTGCGTTCTTCAATGAATTCGAGGGCAAGACACCGCCCAAGGACTGCGAAAGGGGCGGCCCCGATCCGGCGAGAACAAAAGCCGAGCTTATCAAATACCTCAAGGACTCCTTCGACTACTCCAACCGCGTCCTCACCACGCTCACAGCGAACAACGCGCTCGATCGTGTCGAAGGCCGTTATGCTGGACCAAACACCAAACTCGGCATTTCGGTGGCCTCGGTCTGGCACTTGACCGACCACTACGGCCAGCTTGTCGAGTATCTGCGCATGAATGGCATCGTACCCCCACAGACCCAGAAATATGGATTGAAGGTGCGATGACTAGATCAGAGGAGGGGCGTGTGAGTGCGCTTCGAGCTAGGGCTTTATACTCTGGGCTTCTGCAGCGTTTTCCGATTTTTTTCTGCGCCCTGTTCATGTGCGGCTTTGCCCTGCAGGCCCAAGAATCTGCGACTGACTTTGAGGTTCTGTATCGAACGGTCGCGATCGACCACGATCAATACCAGACCATTATCACCAAGCCAAAGACTGTCGGACGCCATCCCGCTGTCTTCCTGATTGCAGGACTTGGCTGCTATTCACTGGATCATTTAAGTCCCGATGATCCTTACGCCCATCTCCTCGACGGTCTTACGCGCAGGGGCTTTGTGACGATGCGAGTAGAAAAAAATGGCGAAGGTCACAGCCAGGGCCCGCCTTGCGATAGCCCGCAATCCGACCTGCAGTTGGCTGTCCGGCGTTCGCTCGCGGGATTGAACCTCCTCTCCGAATCTGATTTCGTCGATCCCCACAGCATTTTCATCTTCGCGCACAGCATCGGTCCCATCGAAGGTGTGCTCGTCGCCCAAAAATTCCCGGTTCGCGGCTTCATCGCTGCCGAGACGATTGGCAAAAGCTGGTTCGAATACCAGCTCGAGAACACACGCCGTCAGACACTTCTTTTCGAGCCTTATGACGAGGCTGATCGTGCCGTTCGCGCAGCGGAGAAATGCAATCATCTCTTCCTGGTGGACAAGTTGCGCCCCGACCAGATCCTGAAGGACCACCCCGACTGCCGCGAGTATGTGAACACTTTCGGTGTCTCGTACACCTACCTGCAACAGATTGCCGACCTTGATTTTGCGATTGAGTGGAAGCAGGTGGATGTCCCGGTCCTGGTCACATGGGGAACCTCAGATCCAACTACAACAGCGGAAGAAAACCGTTATCTGGTCGACGCCATCAACAGCTTTCATCCTGGCCGCGCCACATACGCCGAATTTTCCGGGATGGGCCACGGCCTCGACCTCTCGCCGTCTCCACGCGCCTGGTTGGAAGCTATCCAGAAGCACCAACATGGTGAATTTGATGAAGAGTTCTTAAACCGCGTGAATAGCTGGCTGACCGACCTGGTGAGGCACAGCGACCACTAGAACCATCGTCTTGCGGGCCGCACCGAAGCCTCGTAAGCCCTGAACCAAGTCATCTCACATCCGCTCAGCCAGCAACCAGAAAGAGTCGCTGAGGGCAATGCCTATAAGACTGAAAGTGCTCCACATCGTCCCAACTGGCGAACGTCCTCTTCACTGACCGGCTCGGTATCCTGTCTGGTGAACGTTTCCCTCAGTCGTCAACGGCTAAGACGGGAATTCCACAGTTTCTGCACAACAATCACGCTCCGGTATATTCAACTGAGACCCGATTTAGCTCACAATTCCTTCGGAGTACCCCGTCTTTAAATGGCGAACCCCGGCGATTTCGCGTACACGGTCAAGCAGCAGGCGGACATCGTCCGCATCGTCGGCGACTACATCAAGCTGAAAAAGGCCGGAGCGCAAAACTACTCAGGCCTCTGCCCCTTCCACGGCGAGAAGACTCCGTCGTTTTCCGTTCATGCCACGCGCCAGTTCTATCACTGCTTCGGATGCGGACTTTCCGGAGATGTCTTCAGCTTCGTCCAGAAGATTGAAAACATTACCTTCCCGGAATCCGTCCGCCTCGTTGCTCAAAAACTCGGCATTCCGCTGCCCAAGGCGAGCTATTCAACTCCGGGCGAAGCGAAAGAAGCGCGTTTGCGCGGACAGATGCTTGACGTTCACGAGCGAGCGGTTGCTTTTTTTCAGGAGTGCCTCCGCCGTCCCGAAGGCGCCCGCGCGCGCGAATATCTCGCCGGACGTGGCCTCGACGAAGAAATGATCGCAAAATTCCGCATCGGCTATGCCCCCGATTCCGGTTTCCTCCTCCGCGACCGCCTGAAAAACGAATTCAGCGAAGACGTTCTCCGCGAGAGCGGACTGTTTTCGTGGAAGCAAGACGACAGCTCTCAGCCGTCAGCTGTCAGCCGTCAGCCAGACCAGGTTTCCCGCTCGACTCGGAATGATAAAAAACCTGAGGATCAGCACGACGACGCAACGGCCGGGAAGCCGACGACCAACGAGCAGCGCCCGGCGACCGCATCCATGTATTCCAAATTCCGCAACCGCGTCATGTTTCCCATCGCGAGCGAAGCCGGCAAAGTCATCGCGTTCACCGGACGCACGTTGGCCACCGACGAAAAGTCGGGCCCGAAATATCTGAACTCTCCCGAAACGCCGATCTATTCGAAGAGCCGCGTCCTCTTCAATCTCGATCTCGCCAAGGAGTGGATCAAGAAATTCGATTACGCGATCCTCGTTGAAGGCCAGATGGATTGCATCTCTGTCTTTGCCGCCGGATTTCACAACGTCATTGCCAGCTCCGGCACGGCTTTCACTGAGCTGCAAGCCAAGCTGCTCAGTCGCTACAGCAAGAACGCAGTCGTCAATTTCGATCCCGACACTGCCGGAGCCAAGGCCACGGAGCGCACTCTCGGACTGCTGGTCGAGGAAGAGTTCACCATCAAAGTGCTCACGCTCGAACAGGGATTCGATCCTGACCTCTACATTCGCCGCAAAGGCAAAGAGGCCTACGGCGAAGCGCTGCGCAACTCGCAAAAATATTTCGACTACCTCATCGAGCGAGCCCGCACGCTCTTCCCCATCCGCAGCGCCGAAGGCAAGGTCAAAGCGGTGAACTATCTGCTGCCTCACATCCAGCGGATCCCGAGTCGCATCGTTCGCGACGAATTGGCGCACGAGATCGCCCAGAAGCTCCAAATCGATTCCGCGGTCCTGCGTCAGGAACTTCGCCACACCGCCACCACCCGTTCGGCGGCCACGGTGAAGGCTCCCGTTGACGCGCAAATCACCGACGCCGAAAAAGTCTTGATCCGCGCCCTGGCCTCGGCGCGACAGATTCAGACCAGCGAAGAACATCTTTCCGCCCGCGATGGCGCCGAAGAAGAGTTCGATCCTACGCGGCAAGCTCACTTCGTCCTGCAAAACGAAGCCCTGCATCGCGGCCTCGCGACGGAGTCTCTCGTCGATTGCCTGCTCAATGCCGGGCCTGAAGCCGCTGATGTGCTGGAAATTCCGGCCACGGAAAACGACCGCCGCGTGCTCGCCTCCATTCTTCTGAAAGAAGAAGAGGAACTCACGGCCGAGATCCTGGAAGCCGCGTGTCGAGCCCTGCGCCGCATTCATCTGAGACGTCGTCAGGAGCAAGTGCAGCAGGACCTCAGAAAGCCAGGCCTTTCCGCCGATAGAGACAGGTTGAGAACTCTGCTGACAGAACTGGAACGGATCAGCAAGGCTTTACGGGATCCGGGGGCTGGCGAAAGCGGGATTTCCGCCCCGAACTAAAGGCCTGGAATCGAGAATCTGCTTGAAACAAAAAGGCTTTCCAAGCCATCTAACTATTTGGGAAGGCTGTAGATAATGGCGGGAACGGGTTATAAAGCGGGCAACCGATAGACGGGTAAGCACTTCCGTGCTAAACTCAACAGGTTTGTGCTAGGCGCACGACCCCGCTGCACCCATCATTCCCACCTTTTTAGGAACTTTACCACACGCTCCTCAAGGAGCGAAGTTGACAGTTTAAGGACACCTCTTTGGCTCTTGACGACAAGTACGACGACATAAAAAAGCTGATCGACACAGGAAAAGAAAAGGGCTACCTCACGTATGACCAGGTCAATGACCTCATACCGCACGATGTGCACAGCCCTGAAGACCTTGACGATCTGCTGACCACCATCGGTACGCAAGGCATCGACGTTCTGGAAGGGCCCAAGCTGCCCTCCGCGGGACTCGATAAAAAATTCGAAGACAACGAAGAAGGGGAGGACGTCGAACTCGACCTCACCCCCGGAGCGCTCGAAAAAACCAACGATCCCGTCCGCATGTATCTGCGCGAGATGGGAACCGTGCCGCTGCTTACGCGCGAAGGCGAAGTCGAAATCGCCAAGCGCATCGAGCGCGGTCAACTGCGCGTCCTGAAGGCGCTTTCGCGGTCGCCCATCGTGATCCGCGAATTGCTCACCCTCGGCGAAGATCTCAAGAAGAACGTTCGCTCGATCAAGGAAGTCGTGACCTTCGACGAAGAAGAGATCACCGACGAGATCCTGCAGAACCGACTGAATGAGTTCACCGGCAAGATCGATGACATGGCCAAGCTCTACAAAAAGGCTCAGGTCCTCGAAGAGAAATTCAACGAAGTATCGAAGACGAAGAAGCCGAAGGATCATCGTCGCGCCCGCCGCAAGCTGGCGCGCGGCATTGTTGCCACTTCGATCGCCGTGCGCAAGCTCGGATTCACCAACGCCGAGCGCAAGCGCCTGATCGAGCGTCTCAACAAGACCGTCGACGGCATGCGTTCGCTCGACCGCCAGGCGACGAACCTTGAGCGTAAGGCCGACGCCACCCGCAGCGAAGAGCAGAAGAAGGAATATCGCCGCCAGTCGCGCGCGATTCGCGGCGAAGTTGAAAAGCTCGAACTCGAAACCGGCGTCATGTTCCAGGAGCTCAAGCGCACACAGCGCGAGATCATCCAGGGCGACATGGACGCCGAGCAGGCCAAGCGCGAGTTGATCGAGGCTAACCTGCGACTCGTCGTTTCGATCGCGAAAAAATACACCAACCGCGGTCTGCAGTTCCTCGACCTGATTCAAGAAGGCAACATCGGACTGATGAAGGCCGTCGACAAATTCGAATACCGCCGTGGCTACAAATTTTCGACGTACGCTACCTGGTGGATTCGGCAGGCTATTACCCGTGCGATTGCCGATCAGGCACGTACGATTCGTATCCCCGTGCACATGATCGAAACCATCAACAAGCTGATCCGCACTTCGCGGCAGCTGGTGCAGGAATTGGGACGCGAACCTACGTCGGAAGAGATCGCCAAGCGCATGGATATTCCAGTCGCGAAAGTGCGCAAGGTGCTCAAGATCGCGCAGGAACCGATCTCCCTCGAAACGCCCATCGGCGAAGAGGAAGATTCGCATCTGGGCGACTTCATCGAAGACCGTGCCGTAGTTTCCCCGGCTGAAGCGGTGATCAACGTGAACCTGAAGGACCAGACAGGACAGGTCCTCCGCACGCTGACCCCTCGCGAAGAAAAAGTCATCAAGATGCGCTTCGGTCTCGAAGACGGCAGCGAGCACACGCTGGAAGAAGTCGGGCAGAGCTTCGCGGTTACTCGCGAACGCATCCGCCAGATCGAAGCCAAAGCGTTGCGCAAACTGCGCCATCCTCGCGCTCGCGCAAGCTGCGCGCATTCATGGATGGAGTCCGAGACTAAAAAGGACATGTGGGGACGGCCGCCCTCGGCCGTCCGGTTTTCACCACAGAGGCACAGAGACAGAGGAAGATCGAAACAATGCAAGGGCACGGCTTCGGCCGTGCTTTTTTTCATGTGCTATAAGCGCAAGCTGCGCGCGTTCATGGATGGAGTCCGAGACTAAGAAAGGACATGTGGGGACGGCCGCCCTCGGCCGTCCGGTTTTCACCACAGAAGCACAGACACAAGGAAGATCGAAACAAAGCAGGGGCACGGCTTCGGCCCTGCTTTTTTTCATGTGCTATAAGAAGGTCCATGCCACCCGAAGCAGCTTCCACCAAAGACGACAAGCTAACCGTCATCGCGATCTCGGCGCTCGCCTGCATGCTTCAGGACATTTTGCATGAAGGCTTAGGCCACGGAGTAACCGCCTGGCTGAGCGGCTCTCACAAGATCACGATGAGCACCGTCGCTCTGCAAAGCGATTTCGATACACGATGGATCGCAGCGAATGGCACCCTGGTCAATCTTTTCTTCGCGGGAATTTTCTGGCTTCTGCTGCGCAAGCCGCAGCGATACAAACCCGCTACCTTCTATTTCCTTGTGCTCGCGATGGCCGGCAACTTGTTCACCGGCACCGGCTATTTTCTGTTCTCAGGTTTCGCGAATTTCGGAGACTGGGAAGTTGTCATTCGAGGTTTGCAACCGCATTGGATGTGGCGGGTCGGTTTAATTCTGCTGGGCGTGGCGTCCTACTACGCATCCATGCTCCTCGTGGGCGCCAAGCTCAAACAATTTCACGGCCGAGAGGAAGGGTCGGCGAGACTTCGAGTGTTGTGCTTTGTCCCCTACTTCACAGACGGTTTGCTGGCGCTGGTAGCGGGCGTGCTCAATCCCGCCGGTTTGTTCTATGTGGTGGCGTCAGCGTTGCCGTCGACGCTCGGTGCAAACGCGGGATTGTTAAGCCTGCCCAGCATCATGCACGACTGGACCGTGGCCCCAGAAGAGAGACGAGGACCGATTCACCGCAGCACGGCGTGGATCGCAGTCGGCGCGGTGGCCAGCCTCTTGTTCATCGTGGTGCTTGGCCGCGGGATCACGTTCTCGCGATAACACTGCCCTCATGGTTCTTAGTTAAAGCTAACCACAGAGTCACCGAGAAGACGGTTGAAGAAAGGGCACGGTTTCGGCCGCGCCTTTTTTCTCATGCGTTCGCAGGACTGGCACGCGACGTTTTGCGCGACCAGCGACCACGACCCAAACTGATTGGCGTCATCCTGAGCGTAGCCGTTCTTCAGGCGGAGTGAAGGATCTGGCGCGGAGTGTCACGTTGACTAAAGACCGTCGCGCGAGGAATCTGGTTTTCGCTCGCGCTGGGCCACCCACCACAGAGGCACAGAGTCACCGAGAAGACGATTGAAGAAAGGGCACGGTTTCCGTGCCCTTTTTCTCATGCGTTCGCAGGACTGGCACGCGAGGTTTTGCGCGACCAGCGACCCCGGCCCAAACTGATTGGCGTCATCCTGAACGTAGCCGTTCTTCAGGCGGAGCGAAGGATCTGGCGCGGAGTTGTCACGTTGACGAGAGACGTCGCGCGAGGAATCTGGTTTTCGCTGGCGCTGGGCCACCCACCACAGAGGCACAGAGTCACCGAGAACACGATTGAAGAAAGGGCACGGTTTCGGCCGTGCCTTTTTTCTCATGCGTTCGCAGGACTGGCACGCGAGTTTTGCGCGACCAGCGACCACGACCCACACGGATTGGCGTCATCCTGAACGTAGCCGTTCTTCAGGCGGAGTGAAGGATCTGGCGCGGAGTTGTCACGTTGACTAAAGACGTCGCGCGAGGAATCTGGTTTTCGCTCGCGCTGGGCCATCCACCACAGAGGCACAGAGCCACCGAGAAGACGATTGAAGAAAGGGCGCGGCTTCCGTGCCTTTTTTCTCATGCGTTCGCAGGACTGGCACGCGACGTTTTGCGCGACCAGCGACCACGACCCAAACTGATTGGCGTCATCCTGAACGTAGCCGTTCTTCAGGCGGAGCGAAGGATCTGGCGCGGAGTTGTCACGTTGACTAAAGACGTCGCGCGAGGAATCTGCTTTTCGCTGGCGCTGGGCCACCACCACAGAGGCACAGAGTCACCGAGAAGACGGTTGAAGAAAGGGCACGGCTTCGGCCGTGCCTTTTTTCTCACGCGTTCGCAGGACTGGCACGCGACGTTTTGCGCGACCAGCGACCACGACCCACACTGATTGGCGTCATCCTGAGCGGAGCCGTTCTTCAGGCGGAGCGAAGGATCTGGCGCGGAGTGTCACGTTGACTAAAGACGTCGCGCGAGGAATCTGGTTTTCGCTGGCGCTCTACCGGCCCCGTGTGACTTTCGGGGCTTTGCCTTTGGGGTCCGTGGTTCCCACTCTTCGCAACGAACGCGAAGGATGGGGAGCCTCAGTTGGGATAACGTCAGCGGATAAAAACATCTAGGGCCATCCACCACAGAGGCACAGAGTCACCGAGAAGACGATTGAAGAAAGGGCACGGTTTCGGCCGTGCCTCTTTTCTCATGCGTTCGCAGGATTGGCACGCGACGTTTTGCGCGACCAGCGACCCCGGCCCACACGGATTGGCGTCATCCTGAACGTAGCCGTTCTTCAGGCGGAGCGAAGGATCTGGCGCGGAGTGTCACGTTGACGAAAGACGTCGCGCGAGGAATCTGGTTTTCGCTGGCGCTGGGCCATCCACCACAGAGGCACAGAGTCACCGAGAAGACGATTGAAGAAAGGGCACGACTTCAGCGGTGCCTTTTTTCTCATGCGTTCGCAGGACTGGCTCGCGACGTTTTGCGCGACCAGCGACCACGACCCACACGGATTGGCGTCATCCTGAGCGTAGCCGTTCTTCAGGCGGAGCGAAGGATCTCGCGCGGAGTGTCACGTTGACTAAAGACGTCGCGCGAGGAATCTGGTTTTCGCTGGCGCTCTACCGGGCCCGTGTGACTTTCGGGGCTTTGCCTTTTGGGTCCGTGGTTCCCGCCCTTCGTAAAGGACGCGAAGGATGGGGTAGCCTCAGTTGGGATAACGTCGGCGGATAAAAACATCTATGGGTGGGCCACCCACCACAGAGGCACAGAGTCACCGAGAAGACGATTGAAGAAAGGGCGCGACTTCGGCGGTGCCTTTTTTCTTATGCCCCGGCCCACCCTGATTGGAGTCATCCTGAGCGTAGCCGGTTTTCAGGCGGAGCGAAGGATCTCGCGCGAAGTGTCACGTTGACTAAAGACCGTCGCGCGAGGAATCTGGTGGGTGGCCCATTCCAGCCCGCTTTTAGCTTGAGTGGGGCAGTTTGACGGGCGGACAAAGCCTTCCCGCTGTTTCGCTCGCTTTTTCGCACGATCCATTCCGACTCGATCTCAACTTGTCCCTGACAGCCAATCGCGTGCTTTCTGTCACTTTGCTCCGTGACCACGCGCATCGAAATACATCCCCAACTCTGCGAGATTAAATTGGCTACAGTTGTGACTCTTCCGTCTCCACCGACCTACGGTCGATGGAGGCGTTGTGTTTCGGCGAATCGGATCTCTACTCGCTCCGCTCGAAATGACGAAGCGGGAATCGCTCAAAGCACAGGCACCCAACCGTTCTTTGAAAACCGGATACGTAGGAAAACCGGATGCGTAGGAAAAACTTCTCGCTCCCTCCAGTTCGACCGAGGGGCGGGCTGGCGGCAGCGTTGACTGGGAACTTTCACCACGGAGACCCGGAAGCCCCAGAGGAAAACATGAAGAATTTTCTCTCTGACTCAGTCATCCCCGGGCTAAATCCTTCGTTTTCTAGATTTTGCCCGCATCCTACTGAGCCCCTTAGATTAAAGTGATTTTTCCCTCCAACTCGATGATTCCAAAGATTCGGGGGAAGGGGGGTATGGCGGGTGGCGGACTCAATCCCGGCTTAGCCATTGAAATGGAGATCGGCCGACCGCACGGGGGGAATAGATCCCCAAGCCAACCGCAGAACGCTGACAACATTCTTTGCTCACTCACTTGCGGCGCTCTGGGCCGCCATACGGATCAATCCAGAGTCATCCGCAAATGAGCTTGCAAGGCTTAGTAGTCTTTCCGAACCAGCTTCCTTAATTCACTGTATGAGTCAACTGGGCTGCATCTTCGTCCCGCGTACCGGCGAAATCCTCGTTCCCCGCGTACACAGCCTTGATCGAGTGTGTGCCGAAATCCAGCGTCGAGGTTGTGAAATGCGCCACGCCGCCTCGCAACGTTCCACTTCCCAGCACCTCTTCGCCTCTCATGAACACGACCTTCCCACCATCCGGCGGAGCGCCGTCCCCTGACGTCACGACCGCAGTGAACCTGACTGGTTGGCCATACACCGACGAAGTCGGATTCGAGCGGACTTCAGTTGAGGTGGTTGCTTTGGCCACGGTAACGGTCTTGGTCGCACAGCTCGTGCCACAACTAGCGCCCAATGTTCCACCGGACGATTGAGCATTCCAAATCTTGACATCTTCCTTATTGCCGACTGCGAGCGTGAAATTACTCGTGCCCCACTTTCCGGCAAATCCTCCCAATACGATCTTGGTGTTGGTCCAGCTATTCACAATGAGAGTGACGGTATCCAAATCCGGTGAAAATCCTGCTTCCCACTTTTTCGTCTGGTCATCGAGGCTGATGAATTTGGTCGTGCCCGTATAGGCGCTGTGCGTACCAAACCCTGTTCCTGTGATGGTAATCGTTTGGTGTTGGGCGGTCGTGATTTTGCTGACCGACGTAATTTTGGGAGTTGTTGCTGGCGATTGCGCAGCAACCAAGGATGCCGCAGCAACGAAACACATCAAAATCATCGAGCGGGGTCCCGTATGGCTGTTCACCATGTTGTACATCTCCTTTTAGGAATTTGATTGGGCCCGAGAACAGAAGCCGCTGATTGTGGGCAAAAACAACGGGGTCGTCAAGGATGAAGGATTTTGCACGGTTTCGCGGTTCCGCCGCCAAACAGCAAACGAGGCACGGGATGACGGATTCTCGTGGGGTTTCCCTTCAGGTCTCCCTACTCGTAACGCAGCGCGACCATGGGATCGACTTTGGCCGCGCGACGAGCAGGGATGTAGCAGGCCAGCATCGCGGCCGCGACCAACAGCAGGATCACTGCGCCGAACGTAAGCGGGTCGGTTGCGGTCACTCCAAACAACAGCGACGCGACCACCCGGCTCAATGCCAGCGAACCGGCCAGTCCGATGACAATGCCGATGAGAATCGTTCGCATTCCCTGGGCCATGATCATTGTGAGCACATCGCGAGAACGCGCGCCCAGAGCCACCCGCACGCCGATTTCGCGCGTGCGCCGGCTGACGGAATAAGCCATCACGCCAAACACGCCTGCCGTTGCGAGCAGCAGCGCGACCATACCGAAGAAGCCGATCAGGATCAGATTGAATCTGCGTGATCCGAGCGAAGCGGAATAGACTTCCGAAAACGTTCGGAACTTCGCGGGAGTTTCCGGACTCAGCTCCTGCAAAATTCTGCGCGCCGACGTCGTCACCATTTGCGTGTCCGCATCGCTAAGCATGGTCAGGGTGATGTCGGGACGCGGACGCTGAAACAAGTTCACATACACCGTGGGACGCGGCGGCGCATCGAGTCCGTATTCGTGAACGTCGGCCACTACCCCGACAATGGTCAACAGGCGAATGTCGCCATCCATGTTCCCAAATTGGATGGTGTGACCGATCGGATCTTGTCCTGGCCACCGAGTGCGCGCCAATGATTCGCTGATCAAGGCCGCGTGCGGAGCGTCGGCAACATCGCGCTGATCGAACATGCGTCCTCGAAGCAACGGAATGCCGAGAATCTGGAAATATCCGTCGGTCGCGATACAGAAGTCCGCGCTGCCTCCGCGTTCCTTGTTACGAAACAGAATGTCGAACGTACGGGAAAGCTCTTCTAGAGTGTCAGGGGTCTTGGGAGCTTCGTCCTGCGTCATCAGCAGGAACATCCCGTCAGGCAGGCCTCCCGCCATCGGAAGTCCGCTGGTCGCACCTACATTTCGCACGCCCGGAATTTGCTTGAGGCGTTCGATGAGGTTCGAAAAAAAGGCAGCCTGGCTGACCTTGCCCTGCGGCTTCGTCCATCCTGTCCAAGGCAGCGATACGTCCATGGTGACAATTTTGTCGACGCGGAATCCGGGATTGACCGCGAGCACTTTCATCAAACTGCGCCCGAACAATCCCGCGCCCACCACCAGAGCGAGCGTGATCGCCATTTGAGCCGCCACGATGGCGCGTCCAATGCGTTGGCTGCTCTGCGAACCAGCTTGACTGCGGCCGCCTTCTCCCAGTCCCTCGCGTACATCGCCCGAGGTTGATCGAAAGGCGGTGAACGCGCCCAATCCTGCCGCTACGACGGTTGATAGCACGACTGCGAACACAAGCACCGGAAGGCTGATGGCCACACTCTCCAAACGAGGCAGATCTTGAGGCGCCAACGCAATCAATCCGCGCACTCCCAGGAGGGCTCCAAGCACGCCGAGACCGCCGCCGGTCAGAGAGAGCAAGAGCGCTTCGTTCAGGAACTGACGAATCAAACGGCCGCGCGACGCACCCAGCGCGCTCCGCACCGCAAGCTCTCGCCGTCTCGACGATGCCTGCGCGAGTTGCAGGTTGGCGACGTTGGCACAAGCCACGAGCAGAAGAAAGCCGACGGCTCCGAGCAACACGAGCAGCGCGGGACGCACCGTGCCCGTGATCGAATCTTGCAGTGGAACCACCGTGCCATCTTTGAGCAGGTAGTCGTTTTGATCGCTCGCGCTGTCGTGAATGCGGCGCGCAATCGCGCTGATGTCCGCGTTGGCCTGCGCGACCGATACTCCATCGCGCAAGCGTCCGACGGCGCTGTAATTATGCGAACTCCTGCTCGGATTTTCGCCATCGAGATCGGCCGGCACCCACAGCCCGACGTCCGAAGGGAATTGAAAGCCGTCCGGAAGAACTCCAATGACCGAGAAGATGTTGTTATCAATTTTCAAGTGCAGCTGAGAAAGGTCGGAAGAAGATCCGAGCTGCTGCTTCCAGTATCCGTAGCTGACAAGGGCGACCGGGGCGGCGCCTTTTCGCGTGTCGGCTGTCTCGAGTTCCCGGCCGATGGTCGGTTGTACGCGAAACACTTTGAAAAAATCGGCTGAGACGCGTGCGACCATCGTGCGATTCGGTTCCGACGCGCCGGAGACCGACGATATGTATGCGCTGTACTTTGCGACTGCATCGAAGCTGTGGTTCTGGTCGCGGAAGTCGTCGAAGTTCGGATCGGCCAGGCGCGACCATGTGCCTTTGGTGTTGACCTCGAAGATCGCGGTGATCCGGTTTGGATCGTTGTACGGTAGCGGCCTCAGCAGCACTCCGTACACTACGCTGAAGATTGCCGTAGTGGCTCCGATAGCCAGCGCGAGCGTGAACACGGAAACCGCGGCAAAGCCCGGAGTCCGGCGCAGCCTTCGTCCGGCATGGCGCAAATCTTGATAGATGGCTTCCATCATCGCGAACCTCCTACCGGTCGGAATAGGCACCGAGCTGCCAGTAAAACGCAGCAAATGCCGTACCAACGCCGTCGTTTGTAAGAGACTGATGATCCATGGCGTTGCAGCCCCTCAATACAAATGCTTATGCCCACAGATGGACTGGACTGTGCGTATTCGGACAGTGAGGGGCGAAGCTTTCCCGGATTTTGCCATTCGAACCTGTCCCTTTCCATAGCGCTGTCATCATGAGCGTAGAGACGGATTTCACGCAGGGAGCAGTCTTGGACTCGTAGGAACGCTACCCTCATATGCAGCCGCGCCGGTCGCGAAAGGGAATTCACTCGAGTCCAGCGGAACGCCGGAATGCCCTGAGCGCAGGAAGAACTGCCGCGCGGTGCTAAAATCGTACGTTTTGTGCTTGTGTAACTTTTGGCATCGTACTTTATAGGTGGAAATCATGGCTGGAACAATGCTGGCGGTGGTTAAGCCAGAAGCTGCGGCGGGAGCCGAGATCCGCGAAGTGAAAATTCCCGCCTTCGGGCGCACCGATGTCCTGGTCAAGGTAAAAGTCGCGTCCATCTGCGGGACCGACCTGCATATCTACAACTGGGACCGCTGGGCGCAGAACCGCATCCATCCTCCTCTCATACCCGGCCACGAGTTTTGCGGCGAGGTGGCGGCCTTCGGCGATGAAGTCACGAGCGTGAAAGAAGGCGATTTTGTCTCGGCCGAGATGCACGTGGCTTGCGGCAAGTGCCTGCAGTGCCGCACGGGCGAAGCGCACATCTGCCAGAACGTGAAAATCATCGGGGTGGATGCCGACGGCGCCTTTGCCGAGTACGTGGTCATTCCCGAATCCAACATCTGGAAGCTTGATCCAGCGATTCCGACCGAGTACGCGTCAATCCTCGATCCCTTGGGAAACGCTGTCCACACCGTGCTGGCCGGGGAGATCGCCGCGAAAAGCGTAGCGGTCACGGGCTGTGGACCGATCGGCCTGTTTTCGATTGCGGTGGCGAAGGCTGTGGGGGCGACATCGGTTTTCGCGATCGAAGTCAACGAACATCGCGCCCGCATCGCACGCGAAATGCAGGCCGACTACGTGCTCAATCCGGCGAAAGAGGACGTGAATGCGATCGTCATGGAGAAGACTGGCGGCCTCGGCGTTGACGTCGTCCTGGAAATGGCGGGACATCCCGACTCAATACGGACCGCGTTCGACATCGTGCGCCGCGGCGGAAGAATTTCTCTTCTCGGCCTGACGTCCAAACCGATTTCTTTGAACTTCTCCGAAGACATCATTTTCAAAGGCATCACGATTCAGGGCATCAACGGGCGCCGCATGTACCAGACGTGGTATCAGATGACCGCGCTCTTGAAGAGCGGCAAACTCAACCTGCATCCGGCGATCACCGACCGCATTTCGATGAAGGATTTCGGCAAGGCCATGGAGAGGCTGAAGACCGGCGAAGCCAGCAAGATTCTGGTGTATCCGAATGGCGTGAAGTAAAAGTGTGGCGCGGGCACTCTTGCCCGCGAGCTTTGGTTCTTCGACGAGTAAGACTTTGAGCCTCGATGCCTACGTCCGCTGCACCTGCATCCGCGATGGGAAGGGGAAAAAGCCGCATCCATTTCCGGACTTGTTCCTGTGGGATGAATCCGGCGCGCCTTCGCTGAAAGGCGATCCTTCTGAAGAGGAATGGGAGGCGCACGATCGCTGGGTACAGGAGTCCTGCGAGCACGAAGGATTTCTGGTTTCCGAGTTTCTTGGCAATATCACGCGGGCGCAGCACGTGCGCGAATTTCTGCGCGGCCTGCAGGGCGATCCTGGACCCAAATTTCCCATCCTTCTGAAGAAGGTCGTGTACGACGGCACGCACACCGGCGATTCGATTCCAGTCAAACAATCTCCCGCTCTCATGAGCGAAGTCGACCTGGTACTCGGATCGAGCGACATCCTGACCGAAGGCGAAAAAGAATTCTTCGACAACATGAAGCGCCTGTGCGAAGCGAGCATCGCAACCGGGAACCCGATCATGTTTTAAAAACAGAACTTCTTTGCCGCGGATCGACGCGGAACTGAACGGATCTGTCATCTTGAGATACGGATGACAAGTATTAGACTGATTTGAGGATTAAACGCATTCATCCGCGCGAATCCGCGGCAGAAAAGTTCTAGAGGCATACATGACCACCGCAACCCGCACGAATCCGCTTTCTTATCTGACCGACCAGCTCAATGAACTCAAGGCCAAGGGGACGCACTTTAAGCTGCGCGTGCTCGACGACGAGCAGGCGCCGGTGTGCACGTTCGACGGCAAGAAGGTCATCAACCTCGCCTCGAACAATTACCTGGGATTGACCACGCATCCCAAGCTGCGCGAAGCGGCGCTGGAAGCGACGCGAAAGTTTGGCGTTGGATCGGGTGCGGTGCGCACGATCGCAGGGACGATGCAGATCCACATGGAGCTTGAGGAAAAGATCGCGCGCTTCAAGAACGTCGAGGCCTGCGTGGTCTTCCAGTCCGGGTTCGCAGCGAACGCCGGCACGGTCTCTGCTGTTCTAGGCAAAGACGACTTCATCATCTCCGACGCGCTCAATCATGCTTCGATCATCGACGGCGCACGACTTTCGAAAGCAAAGATCCTTGTCTTCCGTCACAAAGACACCGCGCACGCCGAAGAGCAACTGGCTACGATCAAGAACGAGCCGGGCAAGAAGCTGCTGATCACCGACGGCGTGTTCTCCATGGACGGCGATATCGGTCCGCTACCCGGGCTGTGCGATCTCGCTGAAAAATACGGCGCCATCATGATGGTCGATGATGCTCACGCCTCCGGCGTTCTCGGACGCAACGGACGGGGCACCATCGATCACTTCAAGATGCACGGCCGCGTGGATATTCAGGTCGGAACGCTCTCGAAAGCGATCGGTGCCCTCGGCGGGTACGTCTGCGGCACGCGCGATCTGATCGATTTTCTGTATCACCGCGCCCGGCCGTTCCTGTTCTCGACCTCGCATCCGCCATCGGTGGCGGCCACTTGCATTGCCGCCTTCGACGTTCTCGAAAGCGAGCCCGAGCGCATGGAGAAGCTCTGGGAGAACACTCGCTTCTGGAAAAAAGAGCTTGGCCTGCTCGGCTTCGACATTGGCGGGAAATCCACACCGGCCAGCGAAACGCCCATCACGCCAATCATCATCGGCGACGGAAAGCTGACCATGGATTTCTCGCGCGAGTTATTCAAGGAAGGCGTGCTCGGTACGGGCCTCGCGTTTCCGACTGTGCCGGAAGGCAAAGCGCGCATCCGCACCATCATGACGGCCACGCACACCAAAGAAGAACTAACGCAGGCTCTTGAAGTGCTCAAGAAGGTCGGCCGTCAGATGAAAGTGCTGGCGAATTAACTCGCGCGATCCGGCATCACTTCGAATCAAACATCGGTCGCGACATTTCTTCGGGCGAAGCGGTCTCCGGATTCTCCGCCTTCCATCGCATGGCGGCGGTGATGCGGGTTCTTCCGCTCGGATGGTCGAAGAAAAGGAATTCTTCGATCGGCCCCGGCTCCATCTTGCGATATTCGCCCAGCAACAAATCGACGTTGGCCTCGCCATCCGGCTGGCGCGCTGCGTTGAGCCCATACATATCCGCTTCAAATTCCATGGTGCGCGTGATGGTGTTTCCAATCGGCGTGGTGACGAAGAAGTAGAACGAGAAAACGAGAAATGCGACGGGCAAGACCGCTACGTCTGTGATCCCGCGGATACCCCAGTCCTCCCCATACCGCGCCAGCAAGAAAAGGATGCCCCAATTCAGAAACGCAAATGCGATGACGAGCACGACGCCTTCCATCACGAATCCCTTGTAGGCGTGGTTCAGGACGTAGTGTCCCATCTCGTGGCCCATAGTGGTTTCGATCTCGGGCAGGGTGCAGCGATTCAGAAGGTTGTCGTTCAGCGAAATGCGTTCGGTCCCGGCAAACCCGCTGACATTGGCGCTGACCCGGTTCGACTGGCGCGACGCATCGAACTCGTACACATTGGTAGCGGGAATGCCGTTCGCACGGGCCATGCTCAGGATCGGATCCTTGATGCGCGGATCCTGCACCGTCTTGTATTGGTTGAAGAGCGGAGAAATATATACGGGCGCAATGATGACGACGAGGGCGAGGAATACCAGCATCACGGCCGCGCCCCACAACCACCAGTTTTTTCCCAGCTTTCGCACGATGCCGAATAGCGGCACCATAAGGACGGCCCCCAGCACAATCGTCAGAGCGAACCCGATCATCTGGTCGCGCATCCAGCTTCCGAAACTCATGTTCGAGAGCGCGTATTTGTGCTCGCGAAAATACCCTTCATAGGCCGTCAGGGGAAAGTTGATCACTGAAAGCACCACAATAAATTGCACCCAGTAAATCACCGTCTGCAGCGCACGGAAACGTGTGATCTTCTCGGCAAGATTGCGCATTCCCGTGGACAAGCGGAACCGCAAGAGCAACCACATGATGAAGACTGTCGCGACAAAATCCCACAGCTGAAGCCAGTATCCACCCTCGAAATACGCATTCGAGCGGGCTCGCTCCGCCGGGGGCATCTTAGCCAAGTAGGTATTCACGGCGGATTCCACATCGAAGGCTGGCGCGGTTCGCTGCTCCGACGCGGTTGCTGGTGCAGCGCTCACTTGTGCGGCCACCGGCGACAAAATTCCACCGCAGGCCAGGACGAAAACGGCAAGAACGTAGACGATGCGGCTCATGTTGTCTCCCTTGAAAACCTAGGCTTCGCGATGAACAATCTGTCCGGCGACGATGGTCGCGGCGACTTTCCCCGTGAACTGCCAGCCGTCGAACGGAGTGTTGTGCGACATGGAACGTGACTTGGCGGCTTCGAACGTCCAGCGCTTCTTCGGATCAAATAGGGTGACGTCCGCGAAATTCCCTCGTTCCAGCGAACCACGCTGCGGAAGGTCGAATACCTTCGCCGGACCGGATGTGAAGAGCTCGACAATGCGCGTTAATGGGATCTTGTGCTCGCGATGCAGCTTCGTGATTGCCAACGCGAGTGCGGTTTCGAGCCCCGTAATCCCGAACGACGCTCGCTCGAACTCCACCTGTTTCTCGTGGGCTGCGTGCGGAGCATGGTCGGTGGCGATGGCGTCGATCGTTCCGTCGACAAGCGCCGCCACGATCGCTTCCACGTCGGCCGCCGAGCGCAGTGGGGGATTCATCTTGAAGTTCGTGTCGTACTGCCCGACGTTCTCATCGATCAGCACGAAGTGGTGCGGCGTCACTTCGCAAGTCACGCGAGCCTTGGCGCGCTTGCCACGGCGCACAGCCTTCAGTGCGTCGGAGGTCGAGATATGCGCCACATGCAGCCGCGATTCATGAATTTGCTGCGCGAGCGTGACGTCGCGATCGACCACCGACGACTCCGCCGATGCCGGCATCGCGCGCAATCCGAGACGGAAGCTCGTAGGTCCCGCGTGCATCGAACAATTTTCCGTGACTCGAGTGTCTTCGGCGTGCTGGACCACCGGCAAGTTCAGTTCGGCGCCAAGACGCATGGCATTGCGCATCACTTCGTCGTCGAGAACCGGCTTGCCATCATCCGTCACGGCAACCGCTCCGGCGCGTTGCAGCGATGCAAAATCCGTTAGCGTCGCCCCACGGCTTCCTCGCGTCGCGGCTGCAATGGGAAATACATTGACCACGGCTCCACGCTCGGGATGGCGCAGCCAAGTTACCCACTCTGCAGTATCCACCACGGGAGCGGTGTTGGGCATGGTGCAAACGGAAGTGAATCCACCCGCGGCGGCCGCAGCCGTCCCGCTGGCGATCGTCTCTTTGTAGTTTTGCCCCGGCTCGCGCAAGTGAACGTGGAGATCGATAAATCCCGGTGCAACAATCAGTCCGCGCGCATCGAATTTTTCGTCGGCCCCGCCGCGGATTTTCCCCGGCAGCGCGATCTCAGCCACCCGTCCATCCCGCAGCAGCAGATCCATCGGCGAATTGATCTTCGCCGCCGGATCGATCACGTGCCCACCCTTGATGAGCAGGCTTCGGGTTTCCTTGCTCATCGTGCCTTCCCCAGCGCCCTTGCCAGGATCGCCATGCGCGTGGCGACTCCGTTGTGAACTTCTTCGACGATCACAGACTGCGGGCCGTCGGCCACTTCCGCCGTCAACTCGAGCCCGCGAATGATGGGTCCCGGATGCATCACGATCGCATCGCGTTTCGCCAGCTTCAATCGCGCCGCCGTCATCTGGTAGCGCGCAATGTAGTCCTGCAGCCGGATCTTTTGTCCGGCCAGCCGCTCTTTCTGCACGCGCAGCAGCATGATCACGTCGGTGCCGTGCAGCGCGTCTTCAAGATGCCGCGTCACTCGCAAGCCGGGAACCAAGGTCGCAGCGACATCTGGAACGAACTCCGGCGGTCCGCACAGCGTCAACTTTACCCCGAGTCGGGTCAGCAAATGGCAAGCGCTGCGCGCCACGCGGCTGTGAAAAATGTCGCCGATGATCGTCGCCTGCAGACCCTTCAATGATTTCTTGTGCTTCAGGATCGTCACTGCATCGAGCAGCGCCTGCGAGGGATGCTCATGCATGCCGTCGCCGGCGTTGATGATCGGGATATCCAGATGCTGCGCCATCAGGTGCGGAGCGCCGGCCGACGGATGCCGCATGACAATGCAGTCGGCGCCGACAGCGCGAAGAGTGTATCCGGTATCGATCACCGACTCGCCTTTTTCGATGCTCGATCCTGACGACTGCACGAGCGTGGTCGTCGCGCCGAGCGACTTCGCGGCGAATTCAAAAGATGTTCGCGTGCGCGTGGAGGCTTCGTAAAACAGCAGAACGATGCGCTTGCCGCGGAGGAGCGGACGCGCCTTTTGCGGGTTCATGCGGCGTGCCAGCTTCAGCAGTCCCAGAATTTCTTTCGTCTCGAGATGCTCGATCCCGAGCAACGAACCGCGTGCGGGCTTATTCATCAGGGAAAGTACAAACGGAGCATCATACGCGTCGCGAGCAGCGGCCCGCAACCTCGAGAAATGGCTCGGACTGTTTAGCTAGGAACGGCGACGCCCGAAGATCGCTCCACCCACCGCTCCTCCGATTCCGGCAAGAACGATGGCCGCGAGAAACGCAAAAAAGATGCCGGCCAGCATCAGGAATTCGAGTCCGCCTGGAGTTTTCAAGCGGTCGAACATTTGCAGTACCTGGGGGTCGGTCGTCTGCGTAGCCGCCTGTTGCAGCCGGTTGATCAACTCCGTTTGAAGTTCAGGGCCTTTGTGCAGGAAGATCACGAGCGAGGCTTCGAGGATGGCTGAAATTGCGAACCAAAGCATCCCTCCCAGCGCTCCCAGGGCCGCACCCGTGCTCGGTTTGATCAACAACTCCCGCCGGCCCTGGCGGTAAAAAACGACTGCAAGAAATCCCACGCACAGCATCGCAACAAAAGGATTCAGGCCGAGCGACATCAAGAGAGAAGCGACGAGAGCAGCCAGGGCGCAGGGTTTCGCAGCTTGCGACCAGCGCATCGGCAACGCCAGCACTGGAAGGGTTTGCGATGCGGGAAGATCGGAACTCGAGACGGTTGCGACGGCGGAGTCCGGAAACGCCCCGCCAACTACGGCAGGTTCAGGAATTAGAACGCGGATCTGGGGAGCCGCGCAGTGCGGACAAAACGGCCTGCCTTCTTCCACCAACTGGCCGCACTTGTAGCAGGGCTGCTCCATCGATAAGAGATGAGGGGTCGCGAAACTCGCATCTGAAAAGTACAGCAGCGTGCGGGGTGGACGCAAGACTCAGCGCCGCCCGCGCTCCAGGCGATGTGCCGCCGGCGATCTAGATATCGCCCTTCTTACCTCGTGTGTGGACGTAGACCAGGGCAAACTTCGTTCCCTTGCTGGAGTCGCTGGGCTCAACGGCCACGATGCGCTGGTTATCTTCTGTGCCGACTTTCAATTCCGTGACCGGGCCCGACTTTTCATCGCACTTCAGCTCTTTGCTCTTGCTGGAGTCTTTGTCGTCATCGTCCACGTCGACATCGCCACCGTGTTTTTCCGAATGGCACTCCAGAACCTTGCCGTATCGCTTCAATTTGTCGCGGTAGAAGTCGACGATCTTTCCCGGATCGTCGTTCGACACGTAGTTCGCGACGATCAGCTTCATTCCGAAGGCCTCGGTCAGGACCGCAAAGTTGGCCTGATTGTTATTTTTGTCGTCAGTCTTGAGCCTGGCTCCCGGATAGAGAGGCACGCCGACTTTCTTCGCGTCTGCATCATCGCCCACATGCAGATCGCCGACTGAGCTGCGAACGTCAAAATTCTTGTCATGGGAATCGGAATCCTGAGAAAACACCGGAGCGGTCAGTCCCGCAGCGACCGCAAAGGTAATTACCAAATGACGCAACATAAAATGCTCTCCTTGAGACGAAGGGCTTAGATATCCGCAGGGCTAAAGATCCGCGTCCTTGCCGTGCGTACGCACGTACACCAGTGAAATAGTGGACCCGCTTCCTTCGGGCTGCACGGCGACGATGTGCTGGTTCTCACGCGTGCCGACTTTCAACTCAATGTTGACGCCCATCTTGCCTTCGCAGCGAAGTTCGTTGGTGCCACCGTCCTTGTCTCGACTTTCCATGTTGAAGTCAAGGTCCGAGGTGTGGCATACGAGCACGTTGCCGTACTTCTTTAACTGATCTTTGTAGTAATCGACCACTTTGCCGGGGGCATCGCCGCTCTCGTACTCGAGAGCCACAACTTTCAACCCGTAGCCAAAGCCGGAAATGTTCACGTTGGCGCTTTTGTCGCTGCCGTCCGAATCTTTCTCTTTCAACTTCGAGCCGGGATACACCGCGATTCCGACATCCTGCGGATCCGCGCCTTTGCTGACGTGAATTCCGCCCATCGGCGTGTTGATGTCGACCTGCTTGTCTTCGCCGTTCTTTTCTTTCTTCACGTTCACGCTGCAGGCCGGCAGCAGCAGCGCAACTGCCGTCGCCAGAACCAGACTTGACTTGCGAAAATTATCTCTGCGCATGCGAAAACCCTCTCCTGGCCAGCTGCGCTGGACGCTCCAGCCCCGCGCCGCGTTCAGCAACATTCGGAATGCTGACTGGCAAATGCCCGTGAATCGGAATCTCTCCGAACAACGCCTTCACCGCGGCCACTTCAGAAACCGTCGCATTCGAGAATGTGCACATGTAGTTTTCAATCTTTGGGAAATCGCTCGCCAGGTACGGATTCCCCATCGCGATCACCGTCGTCTTCGCCGCCGCATGGTCCAGCACCTGCTGAAGCAGCGCACCAGTGGCATCAGCCATCGCCACCGAATTGCCAATTTTCCCCGCGGTCGGGATCACGTAGACGGCCGCAACCACAGTTTGCGCCTCGTCGACCGCTTTCAACACTTCTTCGCTCATACCGCCGGCGATTCGCGGATCGACATAAATCACCCGCGAATCCGGGATCCGGGTGTGAAACTCGCGTCCAAACGCACGCCCTGAATCCGTTCGTACATCGTCAGAAAAGAGGACAGCCACAACCTGGTTATGGGTCTCTTCCTTTGTGGTATACGGAAGGGCCGCCTTCGCGGTTCCTTTTGATTTAAGTGGCAGCATTTTCCCGTTGTCGCGAACCAGCGTGATGGCCGAATCGGCCACTTGTTGGCCAAATGTTATGTTTTCCGGACGTCCGACCAGGTTCGCGATTTGCCCAAGATCGACGGTCCGGGCATCGTTCAGGCCCAGCGAAGCCTTCATTTTCAGGATCTTAAGCACTGACTGGTCGAGCCGTGCCTGGGGTATCTCGCCCGATGAGACTGCCTTGACCATCGCCTGGTACGAAGCGCCAAGATCGGCAGGGATGATCAGCAAATCGTTTCCCGCCTTGAACGCTTCGACGGCGGCGCGACCGATATCGTTGGCGAAAAGATGCGTCAGGCCAGCCATGTCGAGAGCGTCCGTGATCACCAGTCCCTTAAAGCCAAGCTGCTTCTCGAGCAGATCGGAGACGACGTTGGAGGAAATCGTCGCCACGTGATTGGGGTCGGAATCGAGGGCAGGCACGGTCACGTGCGCCACCATCACCGAATCAACCCCAGCCGCAATCGCTTGCCGAAAGGGCGGAAGCTCGATTGAGTCGAGGTGAGCCCGGTCGACATTCACGCTGGCTACTCCGAGGTGTGAATCAGTCGCCGTGTCGCCGTGTCCAGGAAAATGTTTCACGGTCGTAAGCATCCCGGCTTCGTGCGCTCCCTTGATGTAAGCCGCGACCAGGTCCCCGACCTGCTTGGGATCTTCTCCGAAGGAGCGCGTGTTGATGATGGGATTCGCAGGATTGGAGTTCACGTCGGCGTCGGGGAAGAGGTTCCAGTGCACGCCAATCGCTCTCGATTCAAGCGCAGTGATGCGTCCGAAGTTCTCGGCATCTTCAGTCTTACCGTCGGCCCCGAAGGCCATCGCGTGCGGAAAGTTCGTCGCTCCCATCAGGCGTGTCGCAACCCCGCGCTCGAAATCGGCAGCGAACAACAGCGGGAGTTTCGAGTCGTGTTGCAGTCGGTTCAGCAGCTCAGCCGCCTCGTAAGGCTCGCTGCGCAACAGGAACGGCCCGTCCACGTGAACCGTCATGGCGAACGATCCCACGTTGTACCTCTTCATGGAGTCCCGCAACTGAACGTACTCGGGACTTTCCACGTTGAGAAAGCCAGCCCGGCACCAGATCATGAAGACCTGTCCGACCTTCTCCTCCACCGACATTTTGTGTAGCGTCTTCTCCGCCCACTTATCGCCGTCACGCCCATTGCGGATCGGGCTGGGCCGCTGATGCTTCTCCTTCGCCCATGCAGGCGAGGCTAGAGTGGCGGCAAGCAGGATGACACCCAGGATTTTCGGCATGCACAAAACGATAGCAGAAGCATCGCTCGGGAGGGTCAGGTATTCAGTTGCCGAATGTTGGACGTGGCATCCAACTGGGACATGTTTTCAAGCCGCTCGGACGCGGTCGACGGCGTCACTCTGAATCGCCGCATCGTCGCCGAAGCCTTTGAGCCACGAAACTTCTGGCTCGCGTCGAAACCATGTCATCTGCCGCTTTGCGTAGTTTCGGTGGGCCTGCTGCGCCGCTTGCAGCGCTTGCTCTCGCGTCAACTCGCCACGCAGCAATTGGGCTGCCTGCTTATAACCGAGGGAAGCCAGTGGGCGGGCCTTGGGCCCGTATTTCGCAATCAGTTGTTCCGTTTCCTCGATGAGGCCGGATTCAAACATCTGGACCGCACGCTGGTTGATTCGGTCGTAGAGCGCCACGCGATCCGGATCCAATCCGAGCCGAAGGATGCGGAATCCTTTGAGTGGATCGCGTCCCTGCTGCCACAACTCCGACATCTTTTCCTTCGCCGAAAGGCACACTTCAATCGCCCGGATGAGCTTCGGGACATCGTTGGGATGCACCCTCTCCGCCGCGGCCTTATCGAGACGCTTGAGAATCTTATGCAGATATTCGGACCCGTGAGCGCCAGCCCGCTCGCGCAATCGTTCCCGCAGATCCTCGGACCGCGCCGGACCCGCGAATAGTCCTTCAAGCAAAGCCCGCAGATAGAGTCCCGTGCCTCCAACCACGATCGGCAGCCGGTTTCGCGCCTTGATTTCTCCCAAGACCCCGCGCGTCTGTCGCGCATACTCTCCGGCCGTCAACTCCTGTGTGGGGTCCGCAAAATCGAACAAGTGATGGGGCGCCTGGGCCCGCTCGGCAAGATTGGGCTTCGCAGTGCCAATGTCAAACTCCCGGTACATGGCGACCGAGTCGCAGTTCACGATCTCGCCGTCGAACCTCTTGGCGATGGCCAGGGACAGCGCCGTTTTCCCGCTTGCCGTCGGCCCGAGGACGACGACCAACAGCGGATCAGCGCCGATCTCGCGAGTCTGTGAACTCACGTTCAGCGCCAGCTCCAATGAATCTGGTGCCAATATCGAATCAGGGTAATGGCCAGCAGCAGAAATGCGATCAACAGCAGGCCTGTCGTCTCGGACGCAATCACCGCCTGCCGCCGCCGAACGCGCGATTTGTTGGAATATTCGCGGAACTGCACGCGCATATTGTAGCGCCGCCGCACATCCTCGAATGTGATCGCACCCGCCCGTGCAAGGACGCCCCGCGACCCGGCCGATGCTACACTACGCCTCGTCGATGGCAGTACCACAGAACAACAGCAGGATCGTCCGCTTCGGAGTCTTCGAACTAGACCTCAGCGCCGGCGAACTCCGCAAAAGCGGAGCCAAACTGCGCCTGCAAGGGCAGCCGTTCCAGGTGTTGGCCATTCTCCTCGACCGCGCCGGCGATGTCGTCACGCGCGAAGAATTGCAGAAGCAACTCTGGCCCTCTGACACCTTCGTCGACTTCGATCACAGCCTGAATACCGCGATCAACAAGGTCCGCGAGGCCCTCGGAGACTCGGCATCGAGCCCTCGTTTCGTTGAAACCCTCGCCCGCCGCGGATACCGTTTCATCGCGCCCGTGTTGACGCCGGTGGTGAGCGATCCGACTCCGACCCCTGCCCCCCCTGTTCCACTCAGTCTCGCGCCTCAGAAGCTCGAAGCTGCCGCCCCGGCTCGGCGTGTGGTTGCGCTCCATCCCGAGCTCGAAGTTCCCATTCCTAACCGGAGCCTCACCCGCGGACTCTTTGCCCTGATCCAGATCATGTATCTCAGCTTCTACGTGGCCGCCCTTCTTCGGATCCACGCAGTTCAGGGCATCGCAGATTCCTTCCTTCCGGTTTGGGGGTCGATCGCGCTGACCAGCGCAGTTCTGGTGACCGCCGGCGTCGGCATCCCCCTCCGCTGCTACCTGCTTTCGGGGGTTGGCTTTGACTATCGCCGCCTCGGAGAGAAATTCCGACGGCTCTTCCCCGGCGTCCTCGCCCTCGACCAGCTTTGGGCCATTGCGCCATTCCTCCTGATGGAGAAAATCGGCCTGGGCGCAGCTTTCGCCTTGAGCGCAGCCCTGCTTTACCTCCCTTTCTCCGAGCGAACATTGATCCGCATGGCCTATCTCGAACCGCCTAACCCTTAAATTTCCATGGAACTAACCTCACCCATCCGCCGTAACCCCGTCTAAGACGCGTGGTGAAGGTGTGCTCGCCCGCTGGAGGATCTTATGAAGAATGTTTCCATGAAGCGCCTGGGCCTTCTTGTTCTGGCTTTCAGCATTGTTGCCGTGCTGCCTGCATCCGCCGACGAGTGGTCGAAGACCTACCAAGTCAGCGGCACGCCCGACCTCCGCGTCGAGACTTCCGATGCCAACATCCGCGTGACCACCTGGGATCAGCACACGATCGAGGCCAAGGTCGTAACCTCGCGATACAAAATCGGGGAGGACGGAATCCGCATCGAGGAGCATCAGACCGGCAATTCCGTCGAAATTGAGGTCAAATTTCCTCATCATAATTTCGGCATGGAATGGGGGTCTCATCGCGTGGAAATCACACTCCAGATGCCGCGGGAAGCTAACGTCAACCTGCGCACCGGCGATGGACGGATTGAGATATCGGGACTTAAGGGAGCGATGGATCTCCATAGCGGCGACGGCTCCGAGAATCTCGAGAATGTCGACGGCAAACTACACGCCACCACTGGCGATGGCCACATCCGCGCGAACGGACGCTTCGACGAACTCGAGGTCAAAACCGGCGATGGACGCGTCGATGTCGAAGCTGGAACCGGTTCCTCCCATGCCGCCGGTTGGCGACTCGAAACCGGTGATGGCAGCGTCTCGCTTGGCGTCCCCGGCGACTTCACCGCCGACGTCGATCTGCACACAAGCGACGGCCACATCGATCTCGACATGCCCGTGGCCACCGAAGGCAAAATTCGTCAGAACGAAGTGCATGGCAAGCTCAACGGCGGCGGGAACCCGCTCACCATTCGGACCGGAGACGGTTCGATTCATCTGCGGAAAAGCTAGAGTTTTTCCGTGATCAGTTGGTTCTGATCTTGGGTCGTTTCAAGTCCTGCTGGATGACCGGCGAGTCGCGGGCTTATACTTGCCGGTCCCGCAGTTCGATTTCATCCTGATGAGGCAATTGATGACGATCTCCCGCACAGGCCTTCTTGCGCTCGTTCTCGCCTTCTTGACGGCTCTGGCCGTCGCCCAGTCCAGCCCCGAAAAGCACGAACCGGCGCTCGACGTCACATCGATGGATCGCAGTGTCGATCCCTGCGTGGATTTCTTCGCCTATTCGTGCGGCGGGTGGATCAAGAACAATCCCATCCCACCCGACCAGACCTCCTGGGATACATATTCCAAAATGCAGGATGAGAATCTGACTCGCCTGCGGGCAATTCTCGACGAGGCGGCCTCGCCGAACCCCGGTCGAACTCCGGTCAACCAGAAGATCGGCGACTACTACGCTTCCTGCACGGACGAGAAGGCGATCGATTCCAAAGGCGCGGCCCCCCTCAAACCGACTCTCGACCAGATTGCCGCCATCCACTCGAAGGCCGACCTCGCCAACGTGGCCGCGGCGATGATCGACGACAATGTCCTCTTCCGCTTCGACTCGATTCAGGACTTCCGTGACGCGAACCAGATGATCGCCGACGCGGATCAGGGCGGTCTCGGCTTGCCTGACCGTGACTACTACACCAAGGACGACGCGAAATCGCAGGATCTACGCAAAGCCTATCTCGCGCACGTGCAAAAAATGTTTGAACTGCTGGGCGACAAGTCCGACGTGGCCGCGGCCGAAGCGCAGACCGTCATGCAGATCGAAACTGCATTGGCCAAGGGATCGATGACTCGTGTCGAGCGCCGCGACCCGAAAGCCCTCGATCACAAAATGGCGAGTGCGGATTTGGAAAAGCTTTCTCCCGATTTTCAGTGGCAAGTCTATTTCGCGAAAGTCGGTATGCCGTCGCTGTCATCGCTCAACGTAGCGTCTCCCGGTTTTTTCAAGGCGCTAAATGAGGAATTGCAAAAAGAGAGTGTTGAGGATTGGAAAACGTACCTCCGCTGGCATCTCGTGCACGCCGACTCCGCTCACCTTGCGGCGCCGTTCCTGAACGAAAACTTCGCTTTCTTCGGAAAGACCCTTCGCGGTCAGCAGGAACTCAAGCCGCGGTGGAAGCGTTGCACTGAATATGTGGACGACTACCTCGGCGAAGCGCTCGGCCAGGCCTACGTCGCGAAATATTTCAGCCCGGACGCGAAGGGTCAGGCTCTCAAGATGGTCAAGGAAATCGAAGCGGCGATGCATCAGGACATCAACTCGCTGCCGTGGATGTCCGCCGCGACCAAGGAACAAGCTCTCGTCAAGCTGCAAGGGATGGCGAACAAGATCGGCTATCCCGACAAGTGGCGGGACTACAGCAAGTTGAAGATCGTTCGCGGCGACGAGCTGGGCAACGTCGAGCGTGCACGCGAATTTGAATTCGATCGGCAGCTCGCCAAAATCGGCAAGCCCGTCGACCACGGTGAGTGGGACATGACGCCGCCGACGGTGAACGCTTATTACAACCCGCAGATGAACGACATCAATTTCCCCGCCGGCGTGCTGCAGCCTCCGGCCTTCGATCCCGCTTCCGATGCCGCTCCCAACTACGGCGACACCGGCGGGACCATCGGCCACGAACTGACGCACGGATTCGACGACGAAGGGCGACAATTCGACGCGAAAGGAAATCTCCGCGACTGGTGGAGCGATGAGGACGGGAAAGAATTCGTAAAGCGGGCGAGCTGCATCTCCGATCAGTACTCCGGATACACGATCATCGACGACATCAAGATCAACGGTAAGCTGACGCTGGGCGAAGACGTCGCTGATCTTGGAGGACTCCTGCTCGCGTACATGGCCTGGAAAGACGACACGAAGGCCGAAACGCTGCAGCCCATCGATGGATTAACACCCGAGCAGCGGTTCTTCGTCGGATACGGCCAGAGCTGGTGCGGCGAGACCCGCGATGAAACCAAGCGCCTGCGCGCGACCGTGGATCCTCACTCGCCGGAAAAATATCGCACCAATGGCGTCGTTTCGAACATGCCTGAATTCCAGGAAGCGTTTCACTGCAAGGCGGGATCGCCGATGGTGAATCCGAATCGCTGCCGCATCTGGTAGAGTTCGCGAAAGCGAACCTGTTTATACGTCGAGACCGATCGAGCGCATCAGCTCGAGGCCGTTGCTTTTCGTGACCACTCCTTCGCGCAGTGTGTAGTCGAAGGTCATGCGGCCTTGCGCCAATTCATCCTGAAAGTGAACGTTGCGTACCCGTCCCTCGAGCGTCCCGCCGATGTTGGTGAGCGCGAGGTCATGCGTGCTGACCAGCCCGATCGCGCCACGATCGACGAATGCCCGCACAATTCCCTCGCCCCCCACGCGACGGTCGTTAGAGTTTGTGCCTTGAAGCAATTCATCCAGCAGGAAAAGCAGGGATGGATCGCTCGCCGCCAGATCAAGAATCTGCCGCAAGCGCGTGATCTCCGCGTAGAACCGCGAGCTGCCTTCCTGTAGCGAATCATTCACGCGAATGCTGGCCCCGACACGCAGCGGAGTCAACCGCAATCTCGCGGCCCGCACGGGAGCGCCCGCCATCGCGAGTACTACATTGATTCCGATAGCGCGAAGCAGCGTGCTCTTGCCCGACATGTTCGATCCACTCACCAGCAGAACCCGCGTCCCGGCGCCGATGCTCGCGCTGTTTCGAACGCAGCCTTCCGCCGGGAGCAACGGATGTCCAAGCTGTTCGCCATCGAATGACGCCGCGCCCTCAACAAACTCCGGAAACGGATCAGTCGGATGTTCGAAGCTGTAAGCCGCGAGAGACAGCAGAGCTTCAATCTCTCCGATGACCGTGACCCAATTTCGTACCACGGCACCATGCGCTTTTCGCCAACGTTCCGCAGCGTACGCAACCTGAACGGAATACATCAGAGGCGCGTCGATGATCCGCACAAAGATGTTGTGCCGCGAGTTGATGAAGTCAACCAAGCTCCTGAGCTTCGCGATGGCCTGAAACGCTGTCGCTCCGCTCGATAACAGCTCTTTTTGTAGAGCCTGCAAGCCGGCGCCGCGAAAGCGGTGCGACTCCAGTCGCTCCAGCACCCCCGAAAGGAGGTCAAGACCGTGGAACGCTTGCTCGGTTCCGTGCAGCGCGGTGTCGATTGGATTGCGCTGCGAGTACGTCAAGCCGGCCTCGATCGCAACCACAAGGACAAAGGGCGTGGCAATTCCCCAAACAGCCCAAACAACGGCGGCCGCAACCGCGAGGACTGCCAGGACCGGAGCCAGCCAGGCCAACCAACGCCGGGTCATCTGGTTTGGCGACTCCGACCACGTCACCAGTTGTTCGGAATGCACTCCAACGCCAGCATCTTCGCCGAGCACCGCGAGGTCTTCCCTCAGGTCGAGTTCATCGCGCAACTCGATGACGGCTTCCTGTCGCATCCGAATCTCTTCGATCTTCGCAGGCGACAGCAGCCATCGCGCCAGCGTTTCTTCCCCTATGGTGGTGCGCGCACCTGAGAGCAAGCTGGAACAAACTGGCGTTGCCGAACAAATCAAGATCTGCAGAGTAAACATGGTGGGGATTTTCGAAGCGCTCTCCGGTTGCGCCGGTACCTGCCCAGCGATCTTCAATGCGCGCGAGCCCTCGCTCGTAGAAGTGCGCAGCCCGCTCTGCCAGTTCGCGCGATCGCAGGATTCTCGAATGCCAGACCGCGATGCCGCCGAACGCAACGACCGGCAAAGCCAACCATGCGAGGGATAGATGATGGGATCCGAAGGCGAGCCAGGCGAGCACGACGAACAACATCGCAATCAAAAGCCGCAAGTTGCCGAGCCGGAAGTGGATCTTCTCGAACCTCGCGACTCGCGCTTCGCGGATGCGCCGGCGCTCAACGTATTCTTCCGAGGGAGGCACTGGCTCAGAATGTAGCAGGTACGTCGAGCGGCCGGTAAGGTCTGCTTACTTCGGATCGCTTGCTGAGGCGCCGAACATGATCGCCCGCATCGAGATGCTTCCAAAATCAAAGCCCTCGTACGGATACGAGATTTCATCCTTCTCGTCCGTGCAGCCCATGCAATAAAGAAGCGGCAGGTAGTGCTCCACGGAAGGATGAGCGGTGGCGAGCAAGGCCTCGCCCCACTTCTGCGGGGAAGCCAGGGCATTCGAGTCGTGGGCGTCGACGGCGCTTTTCACCTTTGAATCAAATTCCACCGCCCAGTCGTACGCTCCATGCGGCTCGTTCCAATCGATCCGCCGCAGGTTGTGAACAATGTTCCCGCTGCCCAGAATCAGCACGCCTTGCGTACGCAGCGCGCGGATCTCCCGCCCCAGATCCAAATGTTCCTTGAAACTGCGACGCTCGTCCAAGCTCAATTGAAACGCGGGAACGTCCGCTTTGGGATACATGTGTCGCAGCACGCTCCATGATCCATGATCGAGTCCCCACGATTCATCCGCCTGGATGGCTGGATTGCGGGCGACTTTCTCGGCCTGCTCGGGTGCGCCGGGCGCCGGATACTGTACTTCAAACAGCGGTTGCGGAAATCCATAAAAGTCGTGGATGGTTCTTGGATGAGCCGCTGTCAGCACCCGTGATCCTGCGGTCGTCCAATGAGCCGAAACGACGCACACCGCCTTCGGTCGCGGCAGCCGCGCACTCAAACCGCTCAGCGTCTCGGTAAACGCATTGTGCTCGATCGCATTCATAGGCGAACCGTGACCGATGAAAAGCACAGGCATCTTGTCCACGTAAAACCTCGTCGAGGAGCGCGAAGGAAAACGGTGCTCCCTTCACTTTAAGATTGCAAAAACAGGGAAACGATTCAGTGCAAGGAAGGCCCGATTTACTGCAAGTCGGCTTTGTCAGGATTGTAAAAGAAGCGGAATCGCAGCGCCAGATATGGGCCGGTGAAATCGCTGGGCAGCGGTGGGAACGGATTCGATGCGGTGATACTGCCCCATGCTGGGCGATCCAGCGCCGGATCTCCCGAACTGGCAAACAACCGCATATCCGCGACCTTGCCGTCTTTGGTGATGGCAAACTCGATCGCCAGTTTCCCCTTCTTCATCTCCGCGGATTCGGGAATCAGGTGATACCAGTTCTCTTTCACATCCTGCAAAATGCGCTGCAGGTAGGGACCAAAATCCACGCCCTGCGTATCGCTCAGAATATCGAGCTGACCTAACTGGCGGCCATGCGCTCCGGTGCCCAGGCCAAAATCGCTCTCTTGCCCGCCTCCGCCTCCACGATTAGACGCGGCGGCCTGCGTGGCTTGCTGAATTGCAGAACCCGCCGACATGCTCTCCGAATACTTGCTGAAGCTGTTAGCCGGACGAGGTGGAACCTGCAACTGTGCCGTCTGATTGCTCTGGAACTGAGGACGCGGCGTCGGCTGCCCTTGTTCCGGCTGCTGCGATGGAGGCTGGTTCTGTGCCATCGCCTGCGGCTGCTGTTGGGCCGGCCGCGGCGTGCGCGGACCCCGCATACCAGGAGCGCCCGGAGGCGGCGATGGCAGAGCCTTGCTCAGATCTTTCGGATCAAGCTCCGGATGCCGCGACGTCGCGATCCGGTCTTTGTCGGAAGCGATATTCGTGTTCGGCTTCTTCGCGGGCTTCTGCAAGTCCGGCGGCAGCGCGAGAAACGTGACGTTCTTGTCCTGCTTGGTATTGACCGGCACGACCGCCACGGTGTGCCATCCCACAAACTTCTCAATCAAGGGCAGATTCCACAGCAGGATGAACAGGATCAAGTGGGCAATGATCGAGATCCACGCCGCTTCCCGACGGCGCGACCGCGTCAGGTCATCCTGTAATTGGATGAGCAGGTGTGGCACCCGCGCATCCAGATCGCGGTACGCAGTTTCCCAGTCTTCGGTATCGTAAAGTCCCAATTGCTCGGGCTGAGTTTTTTCAGGCGGAGCAACCGGATCCTGGAATGGAATTTGGGTGATCGGCATGCCCTGGTTTAGATGTATCCGCCTGTCGTTAGAAACGAAATACACTCACGGCGTTGCATCCGGCTCTCATGGAAGAAATGCAAGGCGCGCGGTGTTCACAACCTTCGTTCCTCTTATTCTCGCATCTTTCCCCGGATTCCGCTCCTTCCATTTGACATACGACTTTGGTCTGTAAACATATGTAAACAATCCCCTGCAGGACCGGCCATGTTCCCGTGGCGACGGACGCAGCTTACCCTGAGCAAAGCCTAAGGGGTCCGTCCGGAGGGTGAGCCCGGCGGCAAGGTGAGTCGAATGTAAATGTGTGAAAGGAAAACGGCTTGAGAAGCTAACCCCGGCTGGCGATCCCTGCCAAATCTACTTTCTTTCCATGCTCCCGGATCGCCTCGACAATCTGCAGCGCCAAGGCCAACGCACGACGACCGTCCTCGAGCGGAACCTCGGGCGTCGACCGCCCCCGTACCGCCGCCAGAAACGATCTCAGCTCCGCATGCAGCGGCTCTTCCGAAGCCACTGGAGGTTTCGTCACCCCGATTTGTGGATTCACCGAAGGCGCTCCGGCCCGCGCCTCATCTCCCACAGTAAAGACCAGGACTTCCTGACGCCCGTAGTCGAGCGACACATACTGCCGAGGCTGGAAGAATCGCAGCTTGCGCACCCTCTCTGTGGAGACGCGGCTCGCCGTAAAGTTCGCAATGCAGCCGGACTCAAATTCCAGCCGCACATTCGCGATGTCGGCCTTCCCCGAGAGAATCGGCAATCCCACCGCACGAACTTCCCGAACCGGAGACTTCGCGAATGCCAATACGATGTCGAGATCGTGAATCATGAGGTCGAGCACGACATCGACATCGAGCGAGCGCGGAGTGAACACGCTCAGCCGGTGCACCTCGAAAAACATCGGCTTGGTCAGCAGAGGCAAGGTTGCGCGCACCGCGGGATTGAATCGCTCCAGGTGCCCGACCTGCGCAATCCGCTTGTGCGCGGACGCAATCTTTACCAGCTCTTCGGCCTCGTCGAGCGACGCGGCGAGCGGTTTCTCGATCAGGACGTCGACTCCTGCCTTCATCAACTCTCGCGCCACCGCAAGGTGATGGACCGTCGGAGCGGCCACTGACGCGGCCTGCAACTCGCTGTGCGTGGTCAACATCTGCAGCACCGAGCCAAAGGCTTTGCATCCGAACTCGCGCGCCACGGCGTCGGCGCGATTCAGGTCCGGGTCAACCACTCCCAGCAGCCGCACCGGCTCGCCTTGCAGTTCCAGTTCCTTGTAAATTCGGGCATGATTACGTCCGAATACTCCCACGCCCACAACGGCAACGGAAATCGGATTGTGCGATGGCAGGGAAAATTCTCAGTGGCCGGTTGCCGGAAAGGAATTGTAAACGCAATCGGACGAAAGAGCATCTGCTTTAACGCCCATGAGTTGCGAGCCACCAAGCCGTCGCGCCTGCGAAGCATTCTGATCTGGCTAGCGGCGAACCGGCGAGTGATTACAGCCCCGGGCGCGAGCCAAAGGAGTCGCAGGCAGGAAATTGAACAAACCCCACAGGGGTGAAACAAAGCACGAAACCAAGAAAGGATTTCTTCTTTCCATGCGGACGATCGCTCTCCTGACCATCTCCAACATCTTCATGACCTTCGCTTGGTACGGCCACTTGAAATACCGGGACGTGCCTCTCTTCAAAGTAATCGTGATCAGCTGGATGATCGCATTCTTCGAATACTGCTTCCAGGTTCCCGCGAACCGCATCGGCTCCTACGAATTCACCGCTGCGCAACTCAAAACGATCCAGGAAGTCATCACGCTGACCGTGTTCGCGGGATTCTCGGTCCTATACCTGAAGCAGCCGCTGCGCTGGAATTACCTGGCTGGTTTCGTCCTGATCGTCGCCGCTGTCGCGGTGATCTTCAAGAAGTGGTGAGCCCGGTTCACGTAGCGACGGACGCAGCTTGCTCAGAGCGAAGCCGAAGATTCCGTCCGACAGGGCGAGCCCGGCGGCAAGGCGCCTCAAATTTAAGGGCGCGTGCCTACTTCCCCTGCGCCTTCTTCAAAATCGCGATCTGTCCCGCGTGATACAGCTCATGCTGCGCAATCCCATGCAGCATGTGATAAAAATCGTACCGCTTTCCCGGCACACGCTCGCGCAACCGAGCGTCCGACAACTTCTCCACCGTCTTAACCAGCTTTTCGTGCGTGCGCTTGGTTCTCGCGACCGCCTTGCGCCACGCCGCTTCCGCCGGCTTGGCAGGGATCGGAAAATTGTTCGTACCTGTCGGCTGGCTCTTTGTTCCCGCAAGACGAATCATCGCTACTTCATCCCAAACCGCGACATGCAACAACAACTCCCAAATGCTGTGGGCATTGGCAATCGGCCTCGCGGCCGCCGTGTTCGCATCGATCTCGCTCACCAGCTCCAGCACGGACGGCCCGTGCCACGCGCTCCCATCAAACGCGCGCCGCAACTGATCCGCGATGCCCGCCGCTTCCGACATCCCACTTGCTGTTCTTCGTCATCGCCACTTCACTTCTCCTCCGCTGTCACAGCGATCTCCGCTGCGTCGGCAGCTTCCATCACCTTCTCCCCGTCTAGCAACAAACATTTTCCCGCATCGACCGCGAGGCAGGACGCTCCCGCCGCCTGCATCACTTCAATCGTTTTCAGGCCGACAACCGGAACGTCAAACCGCATATCCTGGTTCGGCTTCGCAATCTTCACCACCGTCAAATCGCGGCTGAGGGTCGAAGCATCTCCGTGGAGTGAACGCATCAGCAGCCCCGCGCGTTCAATCGTAGCGTCGGTTCCTTCCATGGCCTCGACCGCGACACACGCAGATTCCGCAATCACGACGGTCTGCCCGATATCGTGCCGCGCCAGTTCCCGCGCGACTTTCCGCCCGTATTCAATATTCTTTTGCTCCTGCTCGGTCGGATCGCGCTGTGTCAACACTCCGGCTTTTACCAGCAGCGGTTCCAGCAGCCAGGTTGAGTTTTCCAGCGTGATGCCTTCGTCCGCGAGCACCTTTGCCACCGCGCCCAACAGCGAATCTGTGTTCCGCGTCCCCAGGGAGAGCAGCAGCTTCGCCAGCCGCCAGTCTGGGCGGATGCTCGAAAAAATCTGCTTGTGCTTGACCTGCCCCGCCATCACCGCGCGTCCAACACCCGCTTGTTGAAAAGTCTCGATCAGCTTCGACAACTCGCCGAGCGACAGCCAGTGCACCGACGCCGCGCCATGATCTGCGATCTCGGCGGAAGCCTCTTCCCTGATCGCTGCGACGACAACCTCGTATCCCTGCGCTCGCGCAGCATCCAGCACCAGCAGGGGAAACTTTCCGTTGCCGGCAATCAGGCCGAGTTTTTCGTTCTGAACGGACATGACCTCGCCACTCAATCGCGGAACGAGCCAGTCTAGCACCGCGAATCGAAGCGCCGCAGCCACGCGGAACATTGCAAAAAAAAGCGCGACTCGGGCAAAAATGACCCGCCGCGCGCGCGCGTCTCGCTACAATGCTGGGATGCTTCCCGGGGCGGGGACTCAGACTTCGTTCGCCTCGGAACTCTTCGAACCGCGAAGGAGCACCCATGCACCTGGATATTGCCCTCTTATTCCGCTACCTGCCCGGCGCGCTGGTCTTGCTCGCCACCTCTACGCTCGTTGGACAATCCCAGGAGCGCGACCGCACCAAAGTGCCCGATGAGTTCAAGTGGGATCTCTCGGCCATCTATCCTTCCGATCAGGCATGGCGCGCCGCCAAGGAAAAGTTTGCAGCCGCCGTCCCCAAGCTGCGCGAGTATCAAGGCACGCTGGCTTCCTCCGCGTCGCGTTTGGCCGACACTCTCGATCTACAGAGCGACTTCGACAAGGAACTCTCGCGCCTCTTTGTTTACGCCAGCATGAATTCCGACGAGGACACGCGCGTCAGCCTCTACCAGGGCATGCAGCAGGAAATGATTCAGCTCGCGTCCGTACTCGGATCCGAATCGGCCTTCATCGAGCCCGAGATCCTCAAGATGGACAACGCAACCATCGAGCGATTCCTGACCCAAGAACCCCGGCTGCAAACATTCCGCCACTACCTGGAGGACATTGCGCGCCGACGCGCTCACACGCTCAGTAACGCCGAAGAAAAACTTCTCGCAGCTTCCTCGGTCATGGCCAGCGGACCCTCCAGCGTGTACGGGATATTTGCCGATGCCGATTTTCCGTATCCCTCCGTTACCCTTAGCGATGGCAAGACCGTGAAACTCGACAAAGCTGCTTTCTCGCTGCACCGCGCCTCGTTGTCCCGCGAAGATCGGCAGAAAGTCATGGAAGCCTTCTTCACCGCGCTGGGAAAATATCGCGCCACATTCGGCTCCATGATGAGCTCCAACGTACAGACATCCGTCTTTTATGCGCATTCGCGCAACTACGAGACTTCTCTGCAAGCGTCGCTCGACCAGAACAACATCCCGACTTCGGTGTATTCGCGCCTGATCGAGGGTGTCGATCGCAATCTTCCGACGTTTCACCGTTACCTGAAACTTCGCAAGCGGATGATGGGCGTACCCGAGCTTCACTATTACGATCTGTATGCTCCGCTCGTGGCATCGGTCGACACCAAGTATCCGGTGGACGTTGCCGAGCACAACATCCTTGAAGCGCTTGCGCCACTCGGCCCTGAATACGCGGCGGGAGCGAAGCGATCCTTCGCTGAGCGCTGGATCGATATGTATCCCTCCGAAGGCAAAACTGCGGGAGCCTATTCCAACGGCGCGGCCTACGACGTCCATCCCTACATGCTGTTGAACTACAACGGAAAATACGACGACATGAGCACATTGGCCCACGAACTCGGCCACACCATGCATAGCTACTTTTCCAACAAGACTCAGCCGTATCCCTTGTCGTCGTACCCGATCTTCGTCGCCGAGGTCGCTTCAACGTTCAACGAGGCGCTGCTCATCGACTACATGCTCAAGCAGATCAAAGACGATGCGACCCGGCTTTCGTTGCTGGGAAACTTTCTCGAAAGCATCAAGGGGACGGTTTACCGGCAGACCCAGTTTGCGGAGTTCGAATTGCGAATGCATGAGATGGTCGAAAAGGGCCAGCCTCTCACCGGCGACTCGCTGTCAAAACTGTACGGCGAAATCGTCAAGAAATACTACGGACACGATCAGGGAGTCTGTATCGTCGATGATTACGTCGCCAATGAATGGGCGTTCATCCCCCATTTCTACAATTCGTTTTACGTTTTCCAGTACGCGACCTCATTTACCGCGTCGTCAGCGCTGTCGGAAAAAGTTCTCTCGGGAGATCCCAACGCGACCCAACGCTATTTGAAATTCATCTCTGCCGGGAAATCGAAATACCCCATCGACCTGCTGAAAGACGCCGGAGTCGACATGACCACCGACGAACCCCTGGAACTGACCGTCAAAAAGATGAACCGCGTGATGGACGAAATGGAAAAGTTGCTCGATAAGAAGGGAACTCAGCACTCCGGAAACTAGCGAAGGGCGCTGCATCGCGCGCCTGGCGCACGACGACTTTGGCCTACTTGATCACGCCGCGCTCTGACGATTCAATAAACCGAATCAACATATCGACGTCCTCGCCGCGTTCTGACTCGGACCGGAGCTTCTCCAATGCCTGCGTCGTATTCATCTTCGACGCCAGCAGAACCTTGTACGCGTGATGAATCTTCGCAATTCGCTCCTTCGAAAATCCGCGCCGCTGTAACCCCACCTTATTCATCAAGTACGCGTGCGTCTCGCGCGCGGCCGACGTCATCGAGAACGGCAACACATCCTGCGTGATGGTCGTCCCGCCCCCAACATATGAATGCGCGCCGATCCGCACAAACTGATGCACTGGGCAGAGCGCTCCCACCACAGCCCACTCTTCTACGGTCACGTGGCCGCCGAGGGTCGCTCCATTCACCAGCATGACGTGATCGCCAATCACGCAATCGTGTCCGATATGCGTGTACGCCATGATGAGCAGGTGGCTCCCCACCTTGGTGAGGCCACCGCCCTTCACCGTTCCGCGATTGATGGTTACGTACTCGCGGATCTCATTGTGGTCCCCGATTTCCAGCCGCGTCGGCTCGCCTTGGTAGGTGACATCCTGCGGAGCCATGCCAATCGCGCTGAAAGGAAAAAAAACATTGTCGGAGCCGATCTTCGTCGGCCCTTCGATCGAAACGTGCGAGATGAGCCGGCAATTCTCGCCGAGCTCGACCTTTGCGCCAATCACGCAGTATGGCCCCACGCTGCAGGAGGCCGGGACCTTGGCGCCAGAATCAAGAATTGCCGTGGGATGAACGTTCATGGAAGACAGAATTCGTGAAGGGAGCCTATGTGGCGCGGGCGCTCTCGCCCGCGACGGTCATAATGTTATCGATCCTCGCAGCGCAGGAAGTCACTCCGCACTTCCTCCGTCACTCGATCCCCGCCCCCGAGAGCTATCGATGAGCTGACAAGAAACGACGGCTTCCGCGACCTTCTTGCTGCCGACGTACGCGTAGCCCTGCATCTTCGCCGCCGTCATGCCCGGCACGGACCGCCATCCTTTGACCTCGACTTCGAGTCGAAGCTGGTCGCCCGGACTCACTGGCCGCCTGAACTTTGCCCGCTCGATCCCGGTAAAGACCATGACTTTGTCGGCGCGATCTTCCACCTCGGTCAGCAGCAGAGCGCCGCCCGCTTGCGCGATCGCTTCCACGATCAGAACTCCCGGCATAATCGGCAGCCCCGGAAAATGCCCGACGAAGAACGGTTCATTGATGGTCACATTCTTGATCGCGACAATCCGGTCTTTGCGCTTCAACTCCAGCACACGGTCGATCAGAAGAAAAGGATACCGGTGCGGCAAAATTTTCAAAATGTCGTGGATATCGAGCACGGTCTTCGTTTCGCTCGCCGAAGCCTCCGGCACAGGGATACTCTCATTCATAATTCGTCTCAAACGGCGTGAAGATTATACTGTACGGCGGGTCCGAGATCTCCTGCGTGCGCCCCATTTCTCGCGCATCTCTTTGCGCTGGAAGTGGGGATTTTGTTGAGACCGAAAAATATGCCGATCACGAAACGAACAGACGCGAAGCGCAATCGATTTGACAGCACCGCGCGCGAGCGCCTGCGGCATTTCGAATCCCGCAGTCAAGCTCTCGTCGACACCATCCGCGAATTCGTCGAGATCGAATCTCCCAGCGACAACAAACAAGCTGCGGACCGCATGGGCTCGTTTCTCGCGGCCAGGTTTCAAACGCTAGGTGGGCGCGTTCAGATCCATCGCGCCACTGAGTTCGCCGATAACCTGCAAATCGATTTTGAGGGACGCGAGAAAACAAAACCCGTCCTGCTACTAGGGCACTTCGACACGGTCTATCCTCTCGGCACGCTTGCCAACATGCCGTGGCGCTCGACGGCTGGTCGTCTGCACGGCCCCGGTGTGCTCGACATGAAATCCGGCATCGCGCTGATGTACCACGCGATCGAGGCTCTTCAGATCTGGCATGGAGCACTGCCCCGGCCGGTCACTGTCTTCCTTGTTTCCGACGAAGAAGTGGGCAGCCACTCGTCGCGCGCAATCACCGAATCGTTGGCGAGAAAATCCGCGGGAGTTCTCGTCCTCGAGCCGGCCGCCGGACGTGGGGCCGTCAAGACTGCGCGCAAGGGCGTCGGTGAATACACTCTGACCGTCAAAGGAATTGCCTCGCACGCCGGACTCGATCCCGGCAAAGGTCACAGCGCAATTGTGGAATTGGCGCGGCAGATCACCGTCATCTCGAAGTTCAATGATCTGAGCAGGGGACTCTCCGTCAATCCCGGCATCCTTCGCGGAGGTACGCGCACCAACGTTGTCGCCGCGGAGGCCGCCGTCGACATCGATGTCCGCATCAAGCAAGCGAAGCAGGCTGCCGCCCTTGACCGCAAGTTTCGCGCGCTCAAACCGTTCGATAAACACTGCAAACTCGCCATCGATGGCGGCATCAACCGCCTGCCCATGGAACGCACCGCAGGCGTCGCTGCGCTTTACAAGAAAGCACAAGCCATCGCGCACGGCATCGACTGGAGACTGGAAGAAGCCGCGGTCGGCGGCGGATCGGACGGAAACTTCACCGCCGGCATCGGCATTCCAACACTCGACGGCATGGGAGGAGTCGGCGACGGAGCTCATGCCGTCCACGAACACATTCTGGTCTCCGAACTTCCGCGCCGCGCGCTGCTTCTGGCTGGAATGATCGAAGCCGTCTGATCGCAATCAATCCGCGGTCAGTACCAGGAAATAATTCATGTTGTCGGCCTTCACGAAATCGTACTGTTTGACCATGTGATATCCCGCTTCTTTGGCCTCGCGAATCACGACATCTTTCGCGATCCCGTGGTTCTCGCCGTTGCCGTCCCGGTCAATAATCCCGATCTTGGCTCCCGGCCGCAGCGATCCGCGCAAATGTTTCAACAGATCCACCGGGTGCGCGATCTCGTGATATGTCTTCAGCATCAGCACCGCGTCCACCGATCCCGCTGGAACCTGCGGATCGTCCGGACTGCTAAGGATCGCCTTTACATTCTGCAACTGTTCCTTCCGCGCGCGCTCCTCAATGTAGCGAGTGGCATCGGGATTGATATCCACCGCATAGACCATTCCCGAACCGCCGACCCGCTTGGCCGCGCGCACCGTGAACCATCCCGACCCGGCGCCAATATCCGCCACAGACTTCCCGTTCGCGATGCCAAGAATGTCCATCACGCGGTTGATCTGCAAGCGCTCGTCGCGCCCCGGAGACTCAAAAATCGAAAGATCTCCCTTGTACGGTTCGCTAGTCTTCCGCTGCTGGCCGGCCGCGGTACCGGAAGTCTGCGCACGAGCGCCACATGCAGCGAAGCTCAAGACTAGAAAGATCGCCACCACAAACTTGCGGAAATGAATCATGCCGAGAGCACCTCAGACGTTATGGATTCGAAGAATAGACTTCAGCCCAACCAATTGGTGAGCCGCGGCCTCAGTGCATAAGATGCCGGGAACCGCCATGCAGGCAACGCTCTCGTCATTTCGGCCCGCCTGAGCGAAAGCGACCGCGCGGGTAGAAATCCGCTGTTCCCAGGCTCGTTTTTTGACTCCTCCGACCAGGAAGCCTAAAATTTTTGCAGGGGATCAGCCCGCGTCCTGAGGAGGCTTCACCGTGGAAGGCAAAATTGGAATTGTCGAGATCCTCTTCATCGTGGCCATCGCGCTGCTTTTGTTCGGCCCCAGCAAGTTCGCGTCTCTTGGCAAAGGCCTCGGAGAAGGAATCCGCAACTTCAAAGCGTCCATGAAAGACGAAAAGAAAGACGACGAAGAAGAGAAGAAGTCCTAACCCCCTCCAGAAGCTGCTCTCACCTGTTCTGCCGCTCCCGCAACATTCGATACACCAGCGCCACGGGCAATCCCACAACGTTGCTGTAATCCCCCTCTATGCGAGGAATCCAGCGTGATGCAATTCCCTGGATCGCGTACGCTCCAGCTTTGTCCATAGGTTCGCCCGTGGCCACGTAGCTGCGGATCTCCTCCTCCGAAATCTCGCTCATCGTGACCGCAGTCGTCTCCGCCGCGATTTGGATCTCCGCCTCGCCGCTGGGGGCCGTCAATTGCCCACTGCGGCCGGGGCCTGCTAGGCACACCCCCGTAATCACTTCATGCTTTTGTCCCGACAACATCCGCAGCATCCGCATCGCGTCGTCGGTGTCCGCAGGCTTTCCAAGGATTTCTCCCCTGGCAACCACGATCGTGTCCGCCCCCAAAACCAAATCGCCCCTGCGGGTGCGCCAGACCGTCAAAGCTTTTTCGCGCGCCAGCCTTTGTGCGCAACCCCGCGGATCCTCGCCGGGAATCGGAGTTTCATCCACGTTCGCCGCCTGTACCGCGAATGAAATGCCCGCAGCGTTCAAAAGCTCGAGTCGTCGCGGCGAGGCCGAAGCAAGAATCAGCATGAGAAGATTTCGGTCGAAGAACGATTCAATCGAAGACAGATTCTATCGGAGACGCGCGTTTCTCAGGCGCTCACCAATTCGATGCGGTTCCCAAACGGATCTGATATATGTGCGCGCCGCACTCCGGGGATGCTCGTGTCGTCCCGCACTGCAAGGCCCGCCGCGCGCAACCGTTCCACGAGCGCGTCGTAGTCCGCGCAAAGTAGCGCCGGATGCGCCTTTCGCGCCGGCCGAAAATCCTGCTCAACCCCTAAGTGAACTTGCACAGCACCGCTGCCAAACCAGCACCCACCCCGCTTCGCCAACTCCGCAGGCTTCGGAAGTTCGACCATCCCCAGCAAGCCGGCGTAAAACCGCCGCGCCAAATCTTCCCCGCCCGCGGGCATGGCCAATTGCACGTGATCGATGTCGCTAAAAGTAAACTCACTCACAGAATCTCTGAACCCTGAAATTAGGATGCAAGGTCTGAGTGCTCGGCATCTGAAACTTGAAACTGGAAACTGATGCCAGCTCTACCGCGCTCCGACCACCCCTCGCACTGACTCGATCAGCTTCGCCGAATCGTATCCGACGCCGTCCTTGAAGACAGTTTCCACATTTTCGATATCTTCAATCTTCTTCGACGGATCGCCTTTCACTACTACCAAATCCGCCTGCTTGCCCGCCGCGACCGTGCCAATCTGGTTCAGTTCGCCCAGATACTGCGCCCCATTGGACGTTGCGATGTGAATCGCTTCCACCGGCGTGAATCCTGCTTCGACCAGCAACTCAACTTCCCTCTGATCGCCGAATCCCGCGATGACGCCGCCCATGCCGGTTGGATCGAGCCCTGCCAGCAACAGCCCTCCAGCCTTCGAAAAGGTGTACTCAAATTCTTCTTCCTTCTTAAATGCCACCGCGTAAGGTGATCCCGCGCTGCCAAAGCGTTGGCGAATCCGATTGTCGTCGCTCGCACGCACGCGATTCGCCAGCACCGCGCTGCGGGCATCGGGCGAAAGCGCGTCCAGCACCCGCTTTTGCATCGTCGGCCGCCCGGGAAAACTGCCCATTTCAAATACCGGCAGAGTCGAAGTCACGGCAACATGGTGCTGCACCAGATATTCGATGGTGTCGTGCAGCGGCCCCGCATTCGCGTCCAGCTTTGCCATGCCCACAGGATCTTCTCCGTCTGCTGGACACTCATCCACTTTCTTCCCCGCCATAAATTCTGTATCCACGAACAACCCATGCTCCAGATCGTCAATTCCCAGGTCCGCCGCCTCGCGGAAGTTCACCGCGCAAAGATGTCCAGTCACTTTCGCTCCACGCTTATGAGCGGCCGCAATCGCCGCCCCCAGTTCCGCGCGCGTGATGAACATATACGCCTTGAAATTATCGACGCCTTGGTCGAGCCAGAAATTCACGGTGCGCGTCGCATCTTCCGGTCCTGTGAGTTGGTGCATCTGAATCGCCCACGATCCCTTGCCCTCGAGATAGGGCCCCGTTACATGCATCTTCGGGCCAGGAGTTTCTCCGGCATCGATGGACTTCTTCAGTTCGAGATCCGTGTAGGGCTCAAGCGATCCCGTCGTGCGAATGGTGGTCACACCCCCTGCCAAATAGAGGCGCGGAAAACTGTAAGCCATCTCCCCAAACACGCCGTTCCCAACGGGATAAAACATGTGGTCGTGCATTCCCACGAGTCCCGGGATTACGCTGTATCCGTGCAGGTCGAGCACCTGAGCATCCTTGGGCACATTCGTTTTCGATGCGTCCCCGACGGACTCGATCTTTCCATAGCTCACGAGGATCGTCTGATCCTCGCGCGCCGCAGCGCCAGTCCCATCGATCACGCGCACGTGCGTCAGCGCCACCACGGGCGCATCGATCTTGATGTATTGCTTCACCAACGGCGACGGAGCCTGGGCCGTCACGAGCGAACAGCAACCGAGCAGGACCGCGGCTAACAGGTTGCGCATGATTTCTCCACGAAGAAGGTTTCGCCCTGGACGGGCAGTTGATGATCGCCGCGCACTACCGTCGCGCGTGCCCTTTGGAAGTACCCGACTTGATTTCAGAACCAAGTCCCCGCGCGATACTTGCGGTACTGCTCTCCAAACGCCGCTTCAAGCACCGAGGACTCCTTCCGCGAGCGCCAGATCTGCAGCGGGATCACGAGCAGAAAAACCAGCAGCCACACCGGTTGCTCCACCACGAGGATCACTCCGACCATCACGCACGAACCAAACAAATAGATCGGGCTCCGAAACCGCGAATAGAGGCCGCGCGTTACGAGTTGTCTGGCTTGCGCCGTGACTGCAAAAGAACTTCCCAACTGGAAGCGCGCAATTGTCCACAAGACGAAGCCTACGACAAAAAACACGATTCCCACGATCGGCATCGCCGTCCAGAATGCCGGACGATTGTGCCAGAGGATCGCACACAGCGCCACGCCGACAATGACCGTCAGTGCGACGTGTTTTCCAATCATGGTTTCCTGCTTCGCGACGAGGTTAAATCAGGACGCGATACGTCGCAAGGTTCTCATCAGGATGACAAAGGGAAAAACCTTCAGAGTAAATTCAGAGTGGCTCACCATATCAACGTGCAATCCCGCAGCTCGATGCTTGAGCGAACGGCCGTTGCCCGCTCTCTTGCCTGTTAGAATCAAGGATTAGCCCACAGCTCATGGACGCATCGCTCATTCGCAATTTCTCGATCGTCGCTCACATCGACCACGGCAAATCCACGCTTGGCCGACCGCCTGCTGGAGATCACCGGGCGCTGTCCAAGCGCGAAATGTCGGACCAAGTCCTTGATTCGATGGACCTGGAGCGCGAGCGCGGCATCACCATCAAGGCCCACGCCGTTCGCCTGCAGTACACCGCGCACGACGGGAGAATACCAGCTGAACATCATCGATACGCCCGGCCACGTGGATTTTTCCTATGAAGTTTCGCGTTCAGCCTCTCGTCGTGCGAAGGCGCATTGCTGGTGATGGATGCATCGCAAGGGGTCGAAGCCCAGACGCTCGCGAATGCCCAACTGGCGATGAATAATCGGCCTCACAATCGTCCCCGTCATCAACAAGATCGATCTTCCGGGCGCCGACATCGAAGCACCAAACACAGATTGAGACGCGGTCGGCTCTTGACCCCACGAACGCCGTTCTGATCAGCGCCAAGGCCGGCACCGGCGTGCCCGAAGTGCTGGAAGCAATGGTGCAGCGCATTCCGCCTCCCAAAGGACTGCCGGAAGATCGCCGCTCCAGGCGATCGATTTTTGATTCATGGTTCGATCCCTATCGCGGCGTCGTCGTTCTGGCCCGCGTATTTCAGGGCACTCTGCCAAGGGGATGCGAATCAGGCTCATGTCGAACGAACCAGGTTTCGACGTTGAAAACTGGGCGTGCTGACTCCGAAGCCGGTGCAAGTCGAGCAACTGGCGGCCGGCGAAGTGGGATTCGTCATCGCCAACATCAAGAACATCTCCGACACCAAGATCGGCGACACCATCACGGACGACACCCACCCTGCGCCCGAACCCCTGCCGGGCTTCGAAGAGATCAAGTCCATGGTATTCGCCGGGCTCTATCCCGTCGATGCCCAGCGCCTATCAGCTCCGCGAAGCCATCGAAAAGCTGCGCCTGAATGATTCCTCATTCTTCTTCGAACCCGAAAGTTCCGAAGCGCTTGGTTTCGGATTCCGCTGCGGCTTCCTCGGCCTGCTTCACATGGAGATCATCCAGGAGCGTCTTGAGCGGGAATTTAATATCGACCTGATCACTACTGCGCCCAGCGTCCGCTATACGCATCTACAAAACCGACGGGAGATGGTCTGAGATCGAAACCCTCCCGCTGGCCCGATCCCGGCGAAATCGAAAAGATTGAAGAGCCCATAATTCGGGCACAGATTCTTCACGCAGGAAGAATATCTGGGCGGAATACTCGCGCTGCTGGAAGAGAAGCGCGGCAAACAGAAGGCGTTCGAATACGTCAGTTCATCGCGCGTCCTGCTGCACTACGAGTTGCCGCTGAACGAAATCGTGCTCGATTTCTACGACCGTCTCAAATCCGTCTCGCGCGGATATGCTTCGCTGGACTATCACTTCGCCGATTATTGGGATCTCCGACTGGTCAAACTGGACATCCTGGTCGCCGGCGAATCGGTGGACGCCTCTCCTTCATCTGCCACCGCGATTTTGCCTAGGAGCGCGGCAACGCTCCCTTTGCACACACATGCGCAAACTTATTCCCCGCCAGATGTTCGAAGTTGCGATCCAGGCCTCCATCGGCTCAAACATCATCGCCCGCGAGAACGGTTGCTGCCATGCGCAAGAACGTCATTGCCAAGTGCTACGGCGGCGACATTTCCCGTAAGCGCAAACTACTGGAGAAGCAGAAAGAAGGCAAGAAACGCATGAAACGCATGGGCCGCGTCGACATCCCCCAGGAAGCCTTCCTCGCCGTCCTGAAAGTCGGCGAAAGCAGCAACTAACACCGCAAAAAACTCCGCCCTCCACGATGCGGCAAAGAAACGCTTCCCGGTAAATACTCACTGCCTATTCCGTGCCTTCGAAATCACGGATACAATTGTTCCCATTTTCATGGCAAGTGAGGAAAGAGTGACTCCTTCGTTCCGCCTGCTGGCTCCATTCGTCCTCGCGAGTATCGTGTGCATCGCTGCAACCGCATCACTCGCGCAATCGTCGGCCGATTCCAGCGCAGTGGTCGACGACTGGCCCTACTACGGTCACGATGCAGGCGGAACGCGCGACTCGCCGCTGTCGCAAATCAATCGCAGCAATGTGGCCAACCTGAAGATCGCGTGGACATTTCATGTCGGCGATATTTCCGACGGTAGCGGCCACCAAAAACGGAGCGGCCTCGAAAGCTACTCCGATCCTGGTCGACGGCACACTCTATCTGACCAGCGGCTTCAATCGCGTGTTCGCGGTCGATCCGGAAACAGGCAAGCAACGTTGGGTCTACGATCCGATGACGGAAATCGCCGGAGACTATGGCGATGGATTGATCAATCGCGGCGTTGCTTCCTGGCTTGATCCAGGGAGGGCCAAGGGAAAACCCTGCCGCCGGCGGATTTTCGAAACAACTCTTGACGCCCGGCTCATCGCGCTCGACGGCCGTACCGGAGAGCCCTGCCGGGATTTCGGAAACCACGGACAAGTCAGTCTCCGCGATGTCACTCGCTATATTCCCGGGCAATATCACATGACCTCTCCCCCGGCTGTGATCGATGACGTTGTCGTGGTCGGTTCGGCCATCGATGACAACTCTCGTGTCGACATGCCCAGCGGGGTCGTTCGCGCCTTCGATGCCCGGACCGGCACGCTCCGCTGGAAATGGGAGCCGCTTCCTCCGAATGATTCTCAATCGGCGGCGTCCACTTCCGGAAAGACTTGGCGTACCGGCGGAGGCAATGCATGGTCCGTCATGACGGTCGATCCCGAACGCGACCTTGTTTTCGTCCCAACGGGCAGCGCCAGTCCTGATTATTATGGTGGACTTCGTCCCGGCGACGACAAGTGGGCGGATTCCGTCGTCGCACTCCGCGCCAAGACTGGAGAACTTGTTTGGGGATTTCAACTCGTGCACCACGATCTCTGGGACTATGACACCGCATCGCCGCCCCTGCTTGCGAATCTTCACCGCGATGGCAAGACTGTGCCAGTCGTGATCCAGGGCAACAAGACTGGTTTCCTCTACGTGTTGAATCGCGACACTGGCGTGCCCATATTCCCAGTAGAAGAGCGGCCCGTGCCGCAGAGCGACATCCCCGGCGAAGTGACGTTTCCCACGCAGCCTTTTCCCCTTGCCCCGCCGGCTCTGGTTCCACAAAAACTTTCCGCCGACGATGCTTGGGGCATCACTCGGGAAGACCGGGAGGTTTGCCGCGAGCGGCTCAAGAGCTTGCGCAATGATGGCTTGTTCACGCCGCCAAGTTTGCAGGGCACGCTGTCCGTACCCGGAAATGTCGGCGGCATGAACTGGAGCGGTTCCGCCTACGATACGCAGCACGGTTTGCTCGTTGTGAACACGAACAATCTACCCGCCCGGATGGGATTGATTCCCGCCGACAAATATTGGGACGCCGTCGATCACAACACGCAGGATGCCGACTACACTCAGCAATCCGGCAGTCCCTACGGCTTGTTCCGCACCTTCATCTTTGCCAAGGCACATCATCTGCCTTGTGCGCCGCCGCCGTGGGGAACATTGACGGCCGTCGATATGAACGCGGGTACGATCCGCTGGCAGGTTCCACTCGGATCTCTCGCGCCATCCAAGCCAGTCGTTCCTCTCGGCGCACCCAGCCTCGGCGGCCCGATCGTCACTGCGGGTGGCTTGGCGTTTATCGCTGGAACGTTGATCGATCCGTCCCTGCGCGCCTTTGATGTTGAGACTGGAAAAGAACTCTGGAAGACTCAATTGCCGACTGCCGGCGGAGCTACTCCCATGACTTACCAGATCCGCAAGAACGGCAAACAGTTTCTGGTCATCGCCGCCGGCGGGCATCGCGGAGTTACCGAGGAACCGCAGAACGATTCCATCATTGCGTTCACTCTGCCCTAGCCAACGAGCAGTTCCTGACCGGGAAACGAAAGGCCGAGAAGGGCCGGAAGGTAAATTACAAAAAGCGATCGTGAGAATCAGGCTTTCGGCTTCGGTCGGTTCCCGTCAACTCTCCAAAAGCCGCCAAAACCGTGCTTAAAACTAAAGTCCCGTACCCCCAAAATGTGCAAATCTCAAATCAGGAAGAAATGCAAATCAGTGGTTGCCGTGACAATGTTAATGCCGAGTGAATTGCATAACTGGTTACTCCTCATGGCTTTATGTAGCGCCGAAACAACATCGCGCGCCAGGCCGACCGGATCTTTGCTGAATGGAATTCCGAACAAGGTTTTCAATTCCACAAGCTTTTCCACAGGCAAGCCCCCGATTTTACTGCCCCGCGCAAACTAAAGGTCCTACAGCACTTACCACCGTCCGTCTACAGGAATCCATGTAATTTCGCGACTATTCTTCGGGCTCAATTCCACCCTCTGCCATCGACTCAAACCTGGTGCAATGTTTCAGGAATGCCATCTTCACGCGCCCGATGGGCCCATTTCGTTGCTTGGCAATAATGATCTCCGCCCGCCCCTGCAATTCCGGATCATCCTGCTTGTACACTTCCTCGCGAAAGATGAACATCACCAGGTCCGCGTCCTGCTCGATCGATCCCGACTCGCGCAAGTCCGCGAGCTGCGGACGATGATCTCCGCCGCGGCTCTCTGGTGCGCGGCTGAGCTGCGAGAGCGCGATCACCGGGACCGTCAACTCCTTGGCCAGCGCTTTCAATCCACGCGAGATCGCTGAAACTTCCTGGGTGCGGTTCTCGAAGCGCTTTCCTCCGCCCGACATCAACTGCAAATAGTCCACGATGATCAGGTCGAGCCGCCCTTGCGATTGTTTCAGCCGCCGCGCTTTCGCCCGCATCTCGCTCAGGGAAATTCCGGGAGTGTCGTCGATGAAGATCGGGGCGTGCGCGAGTTGCTCCATCGCGCGCACAACTTTCTTTGTATCGTCCTGCCACAACGAACCGGTGCGCATCTTGTGCGCATCGACTCTCGCTTGCGAACAAAGCAAGCGCATCAGCAACGCTTCTCGCGACATTTCGAGTGAGAACACTCCTACCACCTGCTGATCTTCAATCGAAGCGTTCTCTGCAATGTTCATCACAAATGCGGTTTTGCCCATCGAAGGCCGAGCCGCAATGATGACCAGGTCCGACCGTTGCATGCCCGAGGTCATTTCGTCGAGATCGGTATAGTGAGTCGCCAGTCCGGTAATACGCTGGCCGCGTTGCAGGAGCGCGTCAACCGACCCGAAGGTTTCGCGGACGATCTCCTGCACTCCCATGAACCCGCGCCCAATGCGTTTTTCGGAGAGCTGGAAAATCGCCGCTTCGGTGTCGCTGAGAACATCCTCGGCCGCGTCCGACTGATCGCTGGCGCGCGCAATCGCGGTGTTCGCCGCTGAAATGACCCCGCGCAGCAACGCCTTGTCACGTACGATCTTGACGTAGTGCTCAATGCTCGGCCGCTCCGGAACTCCGTCCACCAGGCTCGACACATAGGCCACATCCCCGATCGGTTGCAGTTCTTTGTGCCGGTCGAGCTCCTCGATCAGCGTGATCATGTCGATCGGTCGCGAGGACTCCGCCAGGTCGACCATCCGCGAATAAATCCGCCGGTGTGAATCGAGCGAAAAATCCTCGATCCGCAAATGCTCCGCCGCCTGGTTATAAGCGAAATTGTCGAGCAGGATGGCGCCCAGAATCGAACGCTCGGCCTCCACATTCGCCGGCAGCGTGCTGATGGTGTAATCGGAAGTAGCCAAGGATTTTTCTCTCAAGAAAATTTTGCAGCGGTGCATCAAACCTTAACCGCAAAGCTCTTGTGCATGAATTGCATTCGCGTGGAAAACTCAGGCCGAATGAAAAAATATGTGGCAACCAAAAAATGGATCCACGCCAAAGAAAAGTGTAGGCGAACAAAAACCGAATATCAACTCTGAGAGCGGCGATCGTAGCTAAAACTAGAGTTGAAAGATTGAAAGAAGCGACAGATGTCTGCGCCAAGACAGGAATCAACCCGGACCGCCGCGAACTTCTGCAAAATCGAATGCGGCTTGGGGCCAGCCACCCCAAGCCGCATCGGTTCGTGGTTTCCTGCGCCGCTTTTTGTCACCGCGGAGGCGGTGCGATGAGCGCTTTAGCCCGACAGTACCCGTAAACGAGCACCGCGTTTGCCAAAGCCGGTTGCTAATCCGCCATCTTGCGATGTCAAATCCGCAACTGCTGCGGTGGGCCCTTGGCTGTTCTAGCTCCGAAGAGCCAGACGGGGAAGGAGGCTTTAACGCCCGGGCAACCAGTCGCGCTCAGCGCGTTTCTGGAAGTTTTCCCCACGGCAACTCTCTTTCGAGAATTGCCCTTTGCCACTGGCTCTACCGCAATCATCCGGCAAGCTCAGGAACTCTCACGTTTCGCTGAACACACTTTCAGGCAGATCGTCGTGCCCCGCAACACAAAAACCTTTCTCCTTTGTGAAGAACCTGTGGACGACGAGACTTCCCTGTGGAGCGATGAGGAAATCTAAGAATCAATTCGAGCTTAAGTTTTGTCCTGTACACAATTTGAATAACTTAGACGCCGTAAAACAAATCTCGAACCCCCCGGGACATGCTCGGCGTCGCCTTCGCAGGACAGCCGAGGGCGGCTGTCCCCACATGAGCATCGCCCATCCCGACCTGCCCGGTACTCAGAGATGGAATCCTACGGTGGCGATTGCTGGAGGAGATTCGTTCCCTCTTTCCAGGCAGCCCCATCTTCATGCGGCAGCGCAGCCTGTGGAGTAATTTTCTAAGTTCTCGTCGCCGCGAGGCGGTTACGACCTATGCGTCGGAACAGCGAACGCCAACTCCATTTGCCGGGAACTGGGCGACCGCTTCGTTCGTACAATGCAAGCGGGAGAAATCTCATGATCCGAATGACTCTCGTGGCAGTGTCGCTGGTGGCCGCTCTGTCGTCCGCCTCGGTCGCGGCGGCACCGCAGCATGATCGGGAATTCTGGCGGGAAATCGAAAAAGATCGATATGCAGTCCCGCCGAACGAATCCGCCGATGCGCTCGCACCGGAACTGAGCGCGATGCTGGCATCGCCCGATCCGGAATTGCGCGATGAACTCGCCTATTCCATTCTCGCGGCCTGGATCCACCGGGGCGCGTTCTCAGCGCCAACTTTGATCGCGCTGACCGATGAGTGGCGGAGCAATCTGAAGAGCGGCTTGGGCGAGACGGGAACCAACTCGGTTCTCAAGCGATCCTTCTCTGTACTCTGCCTGTCGGAAATGGCGAAGCGCGAGGCGAAAGCTCCATTCATGGGCGAGCCGCGATATCACAGCCTGGTTGCGGATGGGATCGCGTACTTGCAGGCGGAGCGCGACCTTCGCGGATACGATGCCACGCTGCACTGGATCCATGCGACCGCGCACACTGCCGATCTGCTCGCGGCGCTGGCCGACAGTCCGGCATTGACGAAGCAGGAGGCGGCCGGAATTCTGCAGGCGATCGATGTGCGGCTGGCGTCGACGAGTTCGGTCTACACGCAGGGCGAACAGGACCGCCTTGCGGCCGCCGTTGTTGCGGTGATCCGGCGCAAGGACTTCGATGCATCCACGTTCGCGCCCTGGCTTGCCCGGTTACCGGAAGAGGATCGGTCCGTCTGGATCAAAACGACGGAAGAGGGCCTGGCGCGATTCCAAAACCACAACTACCTGCTGCAAGCGCTGGTGGCGCGGCTTGCGTTGCAGAGCGCGTCGCCGGAAATCGAGAAATACCAGGCGGACGCTCTTAAATTGCTGGCGTCGCGGTTGGACTAGAGAGCATGCCCCATTTCGGTGTGCCAACCCGAGAGCACCGAAACCTCTGCCTGCCGGGCCACTTGCACAGGGCCTTCGCTTCGCTCAGGATGGCAATCCTTCGGGGCGGCCGAACGACCTTCGCGGCGGAGGAGAGCAGCAGATTCCTGGCGCAAAAGGCTGCGTTCGGAATGAAAAGGTTGATTCATTTCTTCGAATCGAGCGCCACAGGAGCCTATGGCGATGGTGGGTGAGGCTTCGGCACGACTTTCTTGAACTCCTCCGATTTGCCCTTGGGGATGCTGAGTGTTTTCCAGTCGCTCGAGCGCAGGTGCTTCGCCAGAAATACGATTTGTCCGATGTGTTGGGCGTAGTGCGCGATCTGGCGGTTCATGGCTTGCAGCACGGTGTGAGGTTCGCCGCGGATCGTGACGGTTCGCATGACGTCCTCCGGCTGGAGAGGATCGATTGCAGAAAACACGCAGGTCCAGCCGTCTTCCCACCAATTCATCACCTCGGCGCGTGTGATCGCGGAAGTTACTTCGAATTCCCGGTCGCGGAAACGGTCTGGCTTCTCTCCGTCGCTGGTGAGGAAGTCTGTGAAGCGGGAGCGCATGTTGCCGGCGAGATGTTTGACCAGCGTCGCCACCGAATTGGCTTCGGGATCGAGCGTGACGAAGAGCTGCTCATCGCGCAGTTGAGACATGGCGTTTTCGCCCATGCGCTTGTGTCCGCGGAACTGGCGGCGGGCCTCTTCGAGATAGTGCTGACTGGGATCGGGGGACATGAAATTTGTAATATCACCGCCGGCTGCGAGAAGCAACTAGCGGACCGCGCCCTGTCCCCAGCCGCCGCCACCGGGCGTTTCGATCGTGACCCGTTCACCCTTGGTGAGGCGAGTGCTGAATTTGCCCGGCATGGTTTCTCGCGAGCCGTTCGCGCGGGTGATGAACGCGTTGCCGGGAGCGCCGTCTGCGCCTCCGGCGAGCCCCCAGGGGCCGAGCGACCGGCGATCGGCCAGCAAGGTCACTTCGCAGTCGCAGAGCACTTCAATCTCGCGGACGATGCCGTCGCCGCCGTGAAACTTTCCCGCGCCACCGCTATCCGGCCGCAACGAGTACGAGCGAACGCGCAGCGGGTAAGCATATTCCAACGCTTCTGCGGGAGTGTTGAGCGAATTCGTCATGTGAGTGTGGACGCCAGAGACACCGGGCTTGCCAGGCCGCGCGCCAGAGCCGCCTGCAATCGTTTCGTAGTAGGTAAACGGAATGCCCGGTGCGGGGATCGATGCCGCCAATCGTGAGATTGTTCATCGTCCCCGATGAAGCGGCCGGAATGCGATCGGGAATCGCTTGCGCGAGCGCCTTCAGCAACACGTCAACGATGCGCTGCGATGTTTCCACATTGCCTCCGGCAACCGCCGCGGGAGGCCGCGCGTTGACGATGGTTCCCTCGGGTGCGATGACTTCGATGGGGCGCATGAGTCCCGCAGCGGCGGGGACGTCCTCCGCCAACAGGCAACGAAAGACGTAGAAGCACGCGGAATAGGTAATCGCGGCAACGGCATTGACACTGCCTTCAACCTGCGGATCGCTGCCCGTGAAATCGACAGTGACAATGCGGCTAAAGCGATGATCCCGGCCGACCGCCGGCTTTCGGCTCGCTTCAGGATGAATGCGAACGCGAACCGCGATCTTCACAGGACGTTCGTTGATTCCGTCGCCGTCGAGAAAGTCTTGGGCGCGAAACTCGCCCCGCGGCACCTGCTTCAGGAATGCCCGCATCAATTCTTCGGAATATTCCAGAAGGTCGGAAGCGGCGCGGCGGGTGGTGTCGAGTCCATAACGCGAGCAAGCCTCCCGCAGACGCTGCTCACCGGTATGGCAGGCGGCGAGTTGGGCGCCCAGGTCTCCTTCGCGCTCCTCGGGCGTGCGCACGTTATTCAGCAGCATCGCGAGAATGTCGCGGTTCATTTCTCCCGCCTGCATCAACTTGACCGGGGGAATGCGGACACCCTCCTGGTAGATTTCGCGGCAAAGGCCCATGGATCCGGGATACGTGCCGCCAATGTCGGCATGGTGTGCGCGCGACGAAACATAAAAATCGGGACGAGTGCGCGATCGGCTCTTGCGGGCTTCGATGTAGACGGGTGCCACCAGAGTGATGTCGGGAAGATGAGTTCCTCCGCGAAACGGGTCGTTGAGCATCACGACATCGCCGGGCTGCATTGGGCCAGCGTCAATCGCGGCGGCGACCGACATGGGCATCGATCCGAGATGAACGGGCATGTGGTCGCCCATGGCGATCACCTGTCCATCGCCATCGAACACGGCGCAGGAATAGTCGCGGCGCTCTTTGATGTTGGGGGAAAACGCGGTCCGTCGAAGCGCGGCGCCCATCTCTTCCGCGATCGAGTGGTAAAGATTCTTGAAGATTTCGAGTTCGATGGGATCGCGCCGCATGACGGGATGGTATCAGTCGTTGGCTGATGATCGTTTGTCGCCCGGCAATGCTGTCGCTCGCGCCACCTTCGTGAGCGACCGACGACGATCGACCAACGATGGCACTTCAATTTTTCTTTGGAATTCGCAGAATTCTATTGACACTTTATTCACAGTGCCGCAATATCTTGGGTTATATGACCTTCCCATACTACGAGTAGGGTAGGTTATTCAAGTACTGGGCCCAATTCTGTCAACCCTTCAAGGGAAAATCGTTCACGGGAGGCACCTTCAATGGCAACGAAGAAGAAGGCAAAAAAGAAAAAGCACTAACCTGTTAGCGAGATGATCTCGCAAACACCGATTTCTCACTGGCCTCTTGAGAGAAGCACCTCTTAAGAGGCTTTACTGTTGTTCGATGGTCGCGAGAACCGGCGTTCCGCGCGGGTAACTCTCTTGGGCTACGTGTCGCGAAATTTTGTTATACCCCGCCGGACCTGTGTCACAATAAGCGAACAATGCGGCTCTGCCGCCCGAAACAAATGGCTGCGAGGAAAACAGGCACGGCGAAACATAAGGCGGATGAAGTTGTCATTCCCGACAAACTTTATTTCCGCATCGGAGAAGTAGCCACTCTCTGTCATCTGCCGGCCTATGTGCTCCGCTTCTGGGAGTCCGAGTTCCCGCAACTGAAGCCCGTCAAGAGCAGCACTGGACAGCGCATGTACCGCCGGCGCGACGTCGAGAATGTGTTGCGCATCAAGCAATTGCTGTACGAGCAGGGCTTTACGATTTCGGGAGCGCGGCAGCACCTGCGCACCGAAACCAAGACCGACAAAACGCAGAGCGCGATTCCGTTCCCGACCCAATCCACGGCGGAGATTCAGCATATCCGGCAAGGTCTGCGGGAAATTCTAAGTCTGCTTTCGACGCGCCGCACCGGCTGAAACGCCGCCGCAGCAACTTTAATAATCCTTCCTTCAGGCTTCGACCCAGTTGCTCCGTTCCAGAATCGATGGTGGCTCGTACGTCTGGCCGTGGCTCAGGCGTCGATCTTCGCGACGCGCTGTCCAGAGCAGGATCGGACCCAGCACACTTGGCATCATGCGCGACGAGAGCCGCGACTCGCGCTTGAACTCTTGCCGCAACGCGCCGATCTTTTCGCTCACATCGCGGTTGACCTTTCTGAATTGATGCTCCATAGCCCAGAGTGCCGAGCCGTAGATTCCGCTGAGACGATCCATTTCACTGGAGAAGCGTTCGCGGACGCGCGCGTCGGGCCAATCGTGGTAGCGCTTCCATCCGGCGAGCAATGTTCGCGAGATGCGGTAGAGGCTGGGGCCGTTGAGTTCAAAATCGCGCCAGAACGCCCAGTCAAGGAAACGTTTGGAATCCTCGCGCGAGATGGCGGCGTGCTTGAAATTGAATTTGAACTGGCCGTGAACATCGGCGTAATCGACGTCGCGTAGTAAACGGCCTTCCTGCGACATCTGCCGATACAGCGGCGTGCCCGGCACCGGCGTGTACAGCATGAACTGATGAAAATCTGTGTCATGCGAGACCGCGTGCTCGATTTCGTCCATGATGTTTTCAGGCGTGTGGTGCTCCAGGCCGATGATGGTCGACCCCTGCACGCGGATTCCATGCTCGCGGAGTTCGCGGGTCAGTTCCCGCGTGTCGGAACCCTGCAGCTTGGTGTAGCCGGCCCGTGGAGATTCAAGGCCCATCCACAACCACGAGACGCCGAGCTCGACCAATTCCTGCATGGTGTACTTTCGAATCGCATTGGCCGAGGCGAAGACGGACATCGTCCAGCTCTTGCGTGCTTCTTTCATGCGCTCGAGCAGGCGGAGTGCGCGCTCGCGATGCAACAGGAAATTCTCGTCCATGATGAAGAACGATCGGACTTTGAGTTCGTGCTCCATGCGGTTCATGACTGCGAAGAGTTCGTCGCCGGTCTCGAAGAAGTTGACGAACTTCCCCTTGCCGCCGAAAAATGCCGAGGTCGTGCAGAAGTTGCAGCCCATCGGGCAGCCGACGGAAGGAATAATGGTCGCGGCGGTGGCGCCCTTGCGATCAGGCAGCTTGATTCCCATAATCCGCGTGCGCATCCCGGAAACAATGGCCGGATGGTGGATCGGTGCGGCGGCATCTTCGCCGAGATAGCGCCGCATCCATGCGATGCCTTCCCCTCGCACGATGTGGTCGGCGTCGATAATTTTTTCGACGCCAGGGATGGCAGCGACGTGCCCGCCAACCACAATCGTCGAGTCCGGCGAAAGCTTGCGGATGATTCTGCACATCTCGCGCACTTTGCCGACGTTGACGATGATGGAAGAGATGCCGACGATGTCGTACTTGTTCCGAGCCAGTTCGCGAGCGAAATCTCTTCGCGTGGGAAAGTCCAGCACAGTACAAGGCGCAGAAATATTTTCCCGGATCATCATGATGCCCCAGGAGCGGTGGAACATGCGCAGCGAGAAGCTGCCCTGCGCGCGCGTGACTTGATTGTGATAAAGCTCCATCGGATTGATGGAGCGGCTGCCGAATTCGTCGTCTTGCGCGTACGGCCCGAAGACCGAACTCAACAGGATGCGGGCCTGTGTCCCTTTAGGATGTTTCTCGGGTGGCGTGGATACTTGCGCAGCAGTGCGGTCCTGGATTTGTACTTCTTGGATTTCCAATTCTTCTCATCATCCGTTTCCCCCCACATGCCGTTGACTTCATCCTATGGCATTGGCGCTCGCGTGGAATGCGGCGCGAGAGATAAAACAAAAAGATTACAAATCGACTGAGTCATTTCAGGATGGCGCGAGTCTATGAAGGCGGGCCAACTTGAACACGAGTTGCAATCTGGCCTAGAATCGCTGGCGCCATGCCATCTGAGCCGTTAGAGATCGATCATCTAGAGCAGGGAGTGTTGAGCCTCCGCGGTCCACTGACCATGGAGAACGTAACTCCCTTTATGAATGCTGTGAGGCGCGAAAGCGCTTCGACCATGATTCTTGACTTGAGCGGTGTGCCTTACCTCGACTCGTCCGGTCTAGGATCGCTGGTCAGTGCCAGCACGACTTGCACGAAGGCCGGACGCCGCCTGGCGCTCACCGGCGTGAACAAGCGCGTGCTGAAGGTGTTTGAGATTACCAAGGTCGATCGGGTGTTCCTGATGTTTCCCACTTTGTCGGATGCGATCGAGGCGTTTACGAACGCGGGGACGGCGTAGCGGTCCGCAGATCCCTGTCCTTCGCTGGCGCGAAGGCTCAGAATGACAAAGTGATTTGCTTCGCTCAATATTTGGAAATGGGCACAGGTGGGTGCCAGCCTGATTGGCAGGCAGTGTTATTGCGGAGGCGCTCGATTCGTTAGGCTACGACTCGGCCGGCTTCGGACTTCTTGGTGCCTCCGTTGACGGTGTCGAGACGGATGCGCGTGACTCTGGTTGTTTCCTGGATCAGATCGCTCGTGAACTTCGCGCCTTCCCCAGCCATCACCGAACCTGCCGCCAGAGCAAACCGAAGGGCGTCTGCCTGGTCCTCGAAATAGAGAACGACTTGTCCCGACATAGTTACTTCTCCTGATCGGACCCGGATCACAGGCCCGGAAAGATCTTTCGACGAGGGCGGCTCCCATCGCCGCGCTGGCTTTTCCTAATTCTCAAAGAAGCTGGCGATTGCTCAAAGTGATTCTCTTGGTTCAATTTCACGCCAGAAGTGCAAAAAGTCTTCGCCGGGAGGTCCTTCGGTCCCTGACGTATCATGGGAAATTCTTATTTCCAGCCGAGGAAGGCCGCCATGCCTGTGTTGCTCTCGATGCTGCGGGGCGTCAACGTCGGTTCGCACAACCGGATCAAGATGGACGCCTTGCGCTCCCTCTACGAATCTCTCAAGCTTGAAAACCCGCAAACCTACGTCCAGAGCGGGAACGTGATCTTCCGGACCAAAGAGAAAAATGGGCCGCAACTCGCGAAGAAAATCCAGGACGGCATTGAAAAGAAGTTCGGCTGCCGTCCGGAAGTCATCCTTCGAACCGCGGACGAACTCAGGAAAACGATTGCGGCCACCCCTTTCGCCAAGGAGCGCGACCTCCATCCGGGAAAGATTCTGGTTACATTCCTGTCAAAGGAGCCGCTCCCGGAGGTAGCGATTCGTCTGGCCGATTTCAAGTCCTATAAAGAGGAACTGCACCTGAAGGGGCGCGAACTCTATATCTATTTTCCCGATGGGGCGGGTAAGTCCAAGCTACCGTGGTCTCAGGTCGAGAGGCTGCTCAAGGTCACCGGAACAGCCCGGAACTGGAACAGCGTCACGAACATGCTCGCGATGTGTGAAGAGATGGAAGCCGAATAGGGCAAATTCGCAGGGGCGGCAGCTCACGTCGCCAGTTGATTCCAACCATTAGAAGGTGTGCTTTCAAACAGTTAGAGATTGATCCGCGGTTGATCCGCGGTGCATTGCCACGAGCCGACGGGGACGCTACAAACGGTTTTGTAACGCAGCTTTCCCCATTTGTCGAGGCACTCGTTGATAAGGAACTCTTGATGAGGCACTCCATGAGGATGATTCGTACGGCTCTAGCAATCCTGATTGCACTCCCCTGTGCAAAACTCACCCTGGCGCAGCAAGCGTACGAAGTCATTCCTCATGGGGTGGACGCTCTCCGGCAAATCGCATCGTCAAAGACCGAGTTCTCGCTCGACCACTCGATGCTGGTCTTTGCGGCAAAGCTCGATTCCGACAATGACGACCTGCGCCGCGTTATCGCGGGCGTCAGCGGATTATCGGTTCACCGGTACCGGTTTCCGCAGCCCTGGGCGTATGACCAGGATAGCCTGCGGTCGGTGCAGGACCAATATCACGCGCAGGGGTGGAAGCGCGTCGTGAACAACCACGACAAGGATGGGCTTCCGGGCGAGACGGAGCTTTGGGTCCGCTTCGATCACAACGCGATCACGAATGTTGCGATCTTGCTCGCCAGGTCCAGAGAGGTGACGTTTGTCGAGGTGGCGGGTTCGATCAGCCCGATGGATCTGTCGCACCTCGGCGGTCACTTCGGTATTCCGAAGATTGAAGGTGGTGTCGAGGTGCCGGCGTCGCGCTGACCGACGGCAACCTCGAGCTTATTTCGCGGTGAGGAAGATTAGCTTATATCCAATCGGAACGGTCTTGGCGCTCAAGGCCGTCTTCTTGCCCGTCAGATCCGTTTGCCACGCATACGTTGTCGGATAGGTGTAGTTGGAAGTCGTACACTTTCCCTTGCTGCACGATTGCTTTGTGTCCCACACAATCTGCCCGTTGTCGACCGCGCAGGTGTAAACGGTACCGCTCGCAACGCAGGGACTGATGGAGTGTCCGATCAGCCAGCCAGCGACGACGTCCCATGCGGTGCCGGATTCATTTCCTTGCAGGCCGATGGGAGGATGGTCGTCCCATGTGTAAACGTACTGGCGTTGTAGTCCTACGCCAGCACGAAGCGCAATCTCTCTCGCGACATATCCGGCGAGTTCGTCAGGATCGGTCAGCTCCCCTATCTTGATGCCATGTTCTCCGTCCCAAACGGGAAGCTTGGTGAGCTTGTTCGCCGTCAACTGCGCTTCTACGTCCGCATACACCGTGAGAAAAGATTCGGGGGTGGTGTTGAGCGGGCCCGCGCCGCGCATATGAACATCCACGATATCGAAATTCGGCGCGCCGCCAGCTTGAATGTATCCCTGGAACCAGCTTGCCATCGTCCCGCCATGAGCGGAAGGACTCAGGATCCTGGCCGCAGGATCATGTGACCGGATAATCGCGGCGGCATCTTTGCCCATGCGAACCAGTTGCGCTTGGGTGCCTGCGAAGTAGCAGGTGCAGTCGGCTTCGTTCCACAGTTCGTAGTACGAGATCTGACCTTTATAGCGAGTCACTAGCGCGGTGATGAACGCGGAAAAATTGGCGTCGGTGCCGGTGCCGTCGGTCTTCACGTCTTTCGGGGCCGAGCAGCTATACGAGGTAGGCGTGAGGCAATGGGTCGGCAGCGGCGGAATGCTTCCCGCAAATTCGGGCGTGTCTCCGATGGTATAGAGCACGTCCAAGTGCTGTGCTTGCGCCTTGCTGATCCAGTTGTCGAGAGTAGCCCAGTTATAGACGCCGGCTGAGGTGTTGATTTGCCCCCACTTTACTCCGTCGTCCCAAAGACGGATCGCACCGAGCGTCGCGACCTGCGATTGTCCATCGGTGGGAGGCCACGTGCCGAAACCGTTGAAGTCCGCGCCGAAGAAAGATTCCTTGATGGCGGGCGTGGTTGGCTTGGTGCTGGTGGAAGTAGGCGGCGCGGCCGGAGCCGACTGCGCGGGCGTGATCGTTACCGAAGCAGTTTCGGATTTCGTTGGATCCGCAACGCTAGTCGCGGTGACCGTGATGCCGGTGTTGCTGTTTACGGTGGGGGCTTGGTAAAGACCGGTCGTCGAGACAGCGCCCCCGGTGGCGGACCAGGTCACTGCTACTTGGGACGTGTTCTTAACCAGCGCGGTGAATTGCACCGACTGTGAAGACGCGACAGTCGCGGTTGCTGGCGATACCTGCACGGCCACCACTGCTTTTGTTGGGACACTCTGAGTGCCTGTGACTTGCGTCTGTCCGACTCCACATCCGACTTCAATGGCGAGCGCGAGAAGCGCGCAGAAAAACACAATGTACTTCCGCATAGCTAAGCAACCCTCCGCAGAGGTGAAATAAGATGGCCAGAGAGTTATTGCTACATCTTGGGTGGAGCGTTCCACTACGAGAAACGAAGCAGAGCAGACGAGGCGATCTAAGTTTCTTCGAGGAGAGCAGAACTTGCAATAGTCTTACGCTGTAAAACCTGAACCAGAAGTGCATTGGCGGCTGCGCAAGAAATAAGCATGAAATTGTTTTCTGGCATAACCGCAAGACGTTGAACATGATGCGAAATAAGACCGCTTGTGCTGCAGGGGGCCAACAGTGAAGCGGCAAAGGTATTCGCCTTGTATCGATGAATAGCTGCTATAGTTGCGGAGTCTCTTCTAGCAACCTTCCGCCGTAACCCTAAGTGGGAGACGGTTCCTTGCGAAATCTGACAGCTCTCACGCTGTGCAAGGAGCCGCCATGGTTTCTCATTCGTCCTCACGACCCAACTCGAAGGAATTTCCACCCATCTCGAGCGCCAACAGCAAGGTTGAAAATCGCCTGCTGATCGGGCTGTCCCGGAAAGAGAGCGACTTTCTGCATGCCCGGATGACGTTGGTGACTTTGCAATTGAACGATCCTTTGCAAGAGGCAGGACAGCCCATTGAGTATTGCTACTTCCCAAACACCGCAATGGCCTCGGTCTTGAACGTGATGGACGATGGGAAGAGCATTGAAGTGGGACTGATTGGCAAGGAAGGTTTTGTCGGATTGCCGTTGATCGCGGGATTCCTCACCAGCGCGAATCGCGTGATCGCGCAGGGTCCGGGGACTGCGTTCCGCATCGACGCAGACAGCATGCGCCAAGCGCTTCGAAGTTGTCCGCAACTGGTGGTGACCCTGATCCGCTATTCCCAGGAAGTCGCGATGGAACTGTCACAGATCGCCGCGTGCAACCGGCTGCACGACGTCAACGAGCGCCTGGCGCGCTGGCTGTTGATGAGCCGCGATCGAATCGCCTCCGACGCACTTCCGCTGACCCAGGATTTCCTTTCTCAGATGCTGGGAATGCGGCGAGCCAGCGTGTCAGTGGCTGCAAGCATTTTGCAAAAAGCGGGGTTTATCCACTACGAGCGGGGACACGTGACGATTGTCGATCGCAAGAGATTGGAAGAAGCGTCCTGCGAATGCTACGGCGCGATTCAGAAAAGGCTTGAGCTATGGCGGGAGGAGACGCAAGCGGTCCGGTAGCGTACAGACTCGGTTCGTTGGTTGCCGCTACCATTGAAACACTGTGCATAGTTCCCAGAGTTCAGATCCCAGCCCTGATCTTGTGAGCGAGATCGAAACCTTATTCGACAATCTCTCGGCAACGCCCCCTGCAGTCACTGTCTGCAAAGAGTGCCACTCGGTCATGATTCACGTGAATACTATTTTCTTCTGCGACGATGGAGTTCGAAGCTGGAATATCCCGCTGCCGGTTTGTCCCCAATGTTGTGAGCAAAGCCTGAAGGTCTCACCGCTCCGCGCGGCGTAAATTCGACGCCTCTAGTTGTTCGGCGACGTCAGGAGCGCTCTTGTCTTTGAGATGAGATCGCGGGCCGCATTCTCTTTCGAAATCACTGTGGTGACGCCAGCGGCGACGGCCATTTCTGCAAAGGTTTCGTTCGCGAACATCGTGAACATGATGATCGGAATTTGCGGAAGTTTTTTTCTGAGCAGCGGCGCGGCTTCGAGTCCGTTCATCACCGGCATGGAAAAATCCAGAATGATGAGATCGGGCTGAAACATTTCAGATTGTTCGACCGCCTGAGCCCCATTCTCGGCCTCCTGGCACGCGAACCCCGCCTTTTCAAACAGCGAGCAGAGTTGCTTGCGCACGCGGGTGTTGTCGTCGACTATTAAAATTCGTCGTGAAGGCTGATTCAAGGTTGGCCTCTCGTGTTCGTGTCGGCTATACGCCTGTCACAAGAGACCGTCGCCCGCAGGCGCGGCGGAGGGTTGCAAAAGACTAGCAATCGTAACATTGCGCACGTCGCGCAGAGCATACCGCGTTTACGGTATACGGCTGAAAATGCTGGCTTTTTAGCCGGGAATTGTCTCGCTGCAGTTCCGCAGTCAGTACGCTACCGGACACACAAAAGTCCGGTAAAGGACATCGGCTGAAGGGTATACGGAGAAGACCGCCGTGCCAAGAAAGGCAACTCTTGGCGCGCTAGCGTACCGACAAAGCGGCGAAGAAATTTCATTTTCTTTCCAGAATCTCTGTCTTGGGGCGACAGGGGGTATTTGCAATGGAAACGACGAGCGATCCGAAGTTCTGCTGGATTTGCGGCAAAGCGGTGGAACTGGAAAATTGCAAGGTGGATGAAACAGGACTGCCGGTTCACGAGAAATGTTACGTCGCGCGCGCTGTGTTGGAGCAACATTTTTCGCCCCGCCATCCGGCGTAAGCGAGTGCCCCTCTCACCGGACCGCGTAGACGCCATCGACACGGATTGTCGCGCCATGATCTCGTCGTTCAGGCATTGTATGTACGTGCGTGATCCTAGCGGTTTCGATCCATCCCGATGCGATTGCATTTACTTGAATGTTGTGAGGAGCGAGTTCGATTGCCATCGACTTAGTCCACTGGACGATCTCGCCTTTGCTTGCACTGTACGAAGAAATGAGCCCCGATCCAAAGTACGAATGCATGCTTCCTGCGGATGATCGTTCCGGCTTTGCGTTTCAGCATCGGCCTTTGGTAGAGTACGCGTTCGAATTTTCGCGATCGTCACGCTAAGGCTGTACGAACTCGCAACGCCAGGAAGAACGTGAGACTCGTCTACTATTCGCTGGCGAACTTCCCCGACGACAGCCGCGAGCGCCAGTGGGTTCAAAGCATCCGAAGCTTGCGACTCTACAACCGGACCATTCCGGTCTGGCTGCTTTTGTTCAACGGCGCCAGCGATGAAATGCTTCGCGAGGCGGAACAGCAAAGTGTTCAAGTATGCACGCTCGGAGACTATGAAGAGTTCTTGCGGCGCGCTCATCCGCGGGGATCGGTTCTGTCTCTCTATCCGACGTTCCACAAATTTCTGTCTTTGGAAAACCTGCCGCTCCAGGATCTGACCCAACTGCTCTATCTCGACTGCGATACATTTTTCTTTGGCGACGTGAATCGCCTGTTCGATCTTCATGCCGAGTCCGACTGGTACGCGCGCGAGGAGCCCGGATCTCTGCGAAGCCAATTCGGCTCCAATCCGAAGCACGTGGACGAGATGCTGCTCCAATCCATTGCTCGCAGCGAAAAGCTTTGTCCCATTCCGCCATTTAACTCCGGGGTCTGTTTGTTGAATCACGGCATTTGGCGCGGGTTGATCGGACTAGGCGGTGTATATCTCGGGTTGGCTTGGCGTTTATTGTGCGGGCGAGAACTGGGCGGACACGACTACGAGTTGCACGATCCGCGAATTCGGCCGGCGGTCATGGACGGAATGACGGATGCAGATCGGTCCAACGCGCTGCCGTATCCTTCGGCGAATGACTGGATCATTGAACAAATCGCACTATGGCTGGCGCTCGGACACCTGCCGCAATTCTCCCTGGGCACGCTTTCATCCGAGCATGTCCCGCAGGGAGGAGAGTTCGAATTCGCGCTGGCGCCGGGCCATCGATGCATTCTTGCCCATTACTTCAGCGGAGCCGAGCGGGAGTTCTTCTCGGCGGTAGCACCGATTGGAGGATGAAGCGGCCTTCTGCCGAACGCTTTGGCAACGGCGGATTAGCGGGAAAACTGGTTCGGACGGCTGTAGGGATTCCCAAGATCCATCCAAAGGTCGCGGATAGGTGCCAATTAGGGAGTGATTTTGAAGATCACTCCGTACCCGTCTGGGCAGATGGAAAGCCAGCCGCAGGTTCTGGGAGTCGCCCCGATGTTCGCGCGGGAATCAAAGAGCGCGTTCAACTTCCGGCAGGATTGAGAAGGGATGGCGGGCAATCCGGAAGCAAACTCATAGAGTCTGATTTCCGAACTCCCATTTGCAACAGCTTAGGCCTTCGTGGAATTGATTGGTCGGGACGGGCAGATTTGAACTGCCGACCCCTCGCACCCCAAGCGAGTGCTCTACCAGGCTGAGCCACGTCCCGACTCGAAGGAATCCGCTGAATTTGCGGGTGCCGTGCGGCACCACTCATCGTGCAGCGGAGGGGTTTCAACGCAATTCTACACTAACGGTGGGATTGAAAACCGCTTTGTCGGCCTCGATCAATCCCAATAGTCTTGCGCAATTCTTCAGACAACATGCATGGGTCCTTCGCTTCGCTCTGGACGGCAAGCGGGTTTTCGGATGACGAACGTGCTCAGCGACTAGTCCAGATCTCGCCAGTTTGGGCCGACGCCCATGTCGACCTGCAGCGGCACGGCAAGTTCGTGAACCTTTTCCATGTACTCTCGGACGAGCGAACGCATGATGTCGACTTCGGCTTCTGGGACTTCGAATACGAGTTCATCGTGCACTTGAAGGGTCATGCGTGATTTCAATCCGCGGTCGCGGAGAGCGGCATCGATGCGGATCATCGCAATCTTGATGAGATCCGCGGCGGTTCCCTGCAGGGGCGTGTTGACCGCAGTGCGCTCGGCGAATCCGCGTTGATTCGCGTTCTTGCTGTTGATGTCGGGAATCGGGCGAATGCGTCCGAACAGCGTTTTGACTTTCATGTCGCGGCGCGCTTCTTCGAGCGTCTTGTCGATGAACTTGCGCACGCCATTGTATTTTTCGAAGTAGGCGCTGATAAATTGCTTTGCCTCGCCGGGTTCGATGCCGAGTTGCTGCGACAGGCCGAAGGCGGAGAGTCCGTAGACGATGCCGAAGTTGACGACTTTTGCCTGCCGGCGGTGATCGGAAGTGACCATCAGCGGCGGAACCCCGAACACTTGCGAAGCGGTCAAGGTGTGAATGTCGTCTCCGCGACGGTAGGCCTCGACCAGCAACGGGTCGTGCGAGAAATGAGCCAGCAGACGCAATTCAATCTGCGAATAGTCGGCCGTCAGCAGAACGTGTCCGGGTTCGGCGATGAAGGCGGCGCGGATGCCGCGTCCGAGCTCGGTACGAATCGGAATATTCTGTAGATTGGGGTTGGCCGAAGAGAGACGCCCGGTCGCCGTACCCGTCTGGCCAAATGTGGTGTGCAGCCTTTGGGTCGCCGGATTGATGAGCGCCGGAAGCGCATCCACATACGTCGATTTCAGTTTCGTGACCTGGCGATAGTCCAGCACCATGCGCGCGATGGGATGATTTTCCGCAAGCTCTTCGAGCACGTCGACCGCAGTCGAGATCATGCGGCCCTTGCCGTATTTCACCGGCTTCGGCAGATTCATGCGATTGAAGAGCACGTCGCCGAGTTGTTTCGGAGAGCCGACGTTGAATTCCATGCCGGCGGCTTCGTAGATCTGCTTCGCTTTCGACGCGATTTCGCGCTCGAGTTCCACGGACATCTGCGAGAGCGCGGCCGTATCGATTTTGACGCCGGCATGCTCCATGCGTCCCAGGACCGGAACCAGGGGCAAATCCATTTCTTCATACAGCTTGAGCAATCCCGCCTGTTCGACATCGGCGCGCAGGGTCGAGGTGAGTCTTCCTGTGATGTCCGCCGACTCGGCCAGTTCTCCGGAGAGCTTCAGATTGAAGCGTCGCAGAGCCACGTCGGCCAGGCGGTGCGAGGAGTACGTCGGGTCGAGCAGGTAGGAATACAGCATGGGATCGTGGCGCACGCCCTCGATCGAAATGCCGAGAGGCGCGAGCACATGAATCGCGCTTTTATAGTCGTGAACGGATTTCCTGAGGTCTGGATTGGTCAAGCTTGCGCGAAGCCTGGCGGCGATCTCCCCGGAGTCGATCTTCACGATGGTTGCGCTGCCGGTCGTTGCTGAAATCGCGATGCGGCGAGGCGCAACCTCTGGAGGTGCGTTCATGGCTCCGCCCATCAGTGAAAGCTGGGTGCCGCCCTGCGATTCTTCCTCTTCTGCCTCCGCGTCCACGGACGCGACCAAGTCTGCCTGTTCGATCGCCACACTGAGTCCCGCGTCGCCGACTTTCTTGAGTACGGCGTCGACGTCCGCCGCAGACTTGGCTTCGGCATACTCGGTCCCGCTGACCTCGATGACCGGAAGGAGTTCCTTCAGCAACGTGGTGAACTCCAATTCCGTGAACAGTTCGCGCAGCGCGTCGACATCCGGCTCGCCGACTCGCATGGAGTTGACGTCGAGTTCGACGGGGACATCCGTATCGATGGTCGCCATCTTCTTGCTGAATAAAACTGTGTCGCGATTGTTCAGCAGGGACTCGCGGTAAGTTTTCTTCTCCACTTCGGCGGCCCGGTCGAGCGCTGCTTCCACCGTGCCGAAGCGCTTGATGATCTCGACCGATCCCTTGTCGCCGATCCCGGGTGCTCCTGGGATGTTGTCGATCGAGTCGCCGCGCAACGCCATCACGTCGACCACGCGCTCCGGCGGAACTCCCAGAATTTCCTCGACCTTTGCCGCGTCGCAAATCAGGTTGTCTTTCGGAGGATTCAGGATGTGAACGTTGTCGTTCACCAGCTGCATCATGTCTTTGTCGCTCGAGACGATGTAGACCGGATGCGCTGCCTCGGAGGCTTTGCGAGCGAGCGTGCCGATCACGTCGTCGGCCTCGAAACGCGTGACGCCAATCATCGGGATGCGATACGCCTCGAGCGCGCGCCGGATGTACGGCACTTGCTGAACCAAATCTTCTGGCATCGCCGTGCGATTCGCTTTGTAGCCTTTATATTCAACTTCCGTGAAGGTCTGGGTCTTGATGTCGAACTTGCGGATGGACGTAATCGCCTCGGCCTGTTCTTTGCGGAATGTCGGACCCGCCACGTCGAACACGGCTGCAAGATATTCGGGAGAGAAATCATCGCGCAGCTTGCGCAGCATGTTCACGAAAACATAGATCGCCGCAGTGGGCAGGCCGGTTTTCGTGGACATGGGCCGTTGCCGCGCCATGGCGTGATAGGCGCGGAAAATGAACGACATGGTGTCGATCAGGTAGATGCGTCCCTGCTTCGCTCGGGCAGAAGAAGGAGCGAAGACGGCGCTGGCTTCGCGGCATTGTCAGCCGTCCGCGTCTCGGGTGCCGGAGATTTTTTTCGAGGGGACAACCCGGTTAGTGTAGCAGCCACTTCGCGTCAGAAATCGACGCGGAAATTTGCCTCTACCACTTTGTTGCCGTTGCTCCCTTGCGCGTTGTGAAACACCAGATAGTATTTCACCGGCTGGTCCATGGAAGGCGGCAGATCGAGGTTCACGGACTGGTTGTGCGACGCTTCGACCGAAAGGAGCGATTCACTGGGATGGTTCGCGTCCGCTTCACTCTTTTGCTCTTCGTTCTGCACCTCGAATTCGATGTTGGCCGAATCGTCCGAAGGCCCGTGGGCCTTGCCGGCAAACGTTTGGAAGATGCCATGCAAATGAGGCTGTGAGGAGTGAGGAGGGATCTCAAACGGAAATGTTTCCGAAGACTTCAGGGTGAAAGTCTTCGACAGCACGGGTAGGGTCGTTGCGGTGTTCTGATGAGCTAATCAGGTCCGAGGGACTCCCGTGAGTGGCGGGTGCGACTTCTTTCTTATCGCAAGCAACGGCGGTGCATAAGAGGATTGCAATCGCGACGGCCAGAGAGTTTCGTCGAAGCATCCGCGGTCAGTGACCTGCAGTTTTCCCGAACATGGTGTTGAAGTGAAGCTGAATCTCGCCGCACGTGCCCTGTTCGGGAGAGTAAACAACACAGGTATCGAACGGCCGTGAATATACGTGCAAGCTCACCGCGCGCTGATTGAATTCACGGGGATTGACCACCCGGTGCACGGGATCCGACGGATCGACGGCGCACGGTTGCGAGATGTTCATCTCAACGGTATTGAGCGGCTCAGGCTTGCACTGCCCGCCATTCAGATCCTGATGGACAAGGTGGAAGTTTTCCACCTGCAAACGGCCGATGGGAACGGCCATCCAGCAATTCTGGTCGCGATGGTTGTGGACCGAACTCGCCTGACCAACTTCCCAGCAGATCGCCATCAATTCGTAAAGGGCAGTGCGATCGATGAGGTTGCGCGTGTAGTGCTGGCGATCCCAGTTCAGGTAGGGAGCGAGCGAATCGGTGTCGACAGGTGTGTGCTGCAGAAATCGGCGGAGCGGTTCGGTTTCGTTAAGGCTGCTCTCCGGCATCTGCCGGAGGCCTTCGACGAGCCGTTGAATGGAAACTGTTTTGCGGCGGTAATCATGGGTCTCAAATGGGAAGTTGCGTGCGAGTGCGTCCCGGAGGAAAAGTATAGCGCAGGTCGAGAAAGCGATTTCAGATTCGCACTAGAGCCATCCCGGCGCTGCGAGCTGCCGCCTGAGTTGTTGATCGAGAGTCGCCAGCGGCAGGTTTTGGCGCACGGCAAGTTCCAGATAGGCGGCGTCATACTCAGTGAGCTTTTTCGTCGCGGCGGAAGACAAGACCTGATCGAATGCGCGATCTAGCGAATGGGCTCCACCTAGATGGGCAAGTCCGCGATGCGCAGCAGCATCGCGGTCACTTGGGCAACGGTCACACGTTTGTGCCGTTCGCCAACTAGCAAAGCGTTCGCCACCTCAAAAGGCCAGATGGCGGGGGGGCTGCCACGGCGCCATTCGCCATTAAGTCGAGAAGGCCTCTGTGCGGCTGGTGCTTTCGTCGGGGAAACACCATGCCAGCGTTACAGAGGCATCGAGCACGAAGCGGCTAGTAGCGGCGTCCTTCATCGATGAGCTCCCGAATCGTCAGTCCGTTCAGGCTGGCGCCCTTTCGAATCTCCCGGATTTCCCTGACGATGTTCTTTAGGTCTTTAGACTCGCTTTCGCCCGCGGGTACCAGCTTTGCCACCGGGATCCCGCGCCGCGTGATACGGATGCTCTCCCCTTGAGAAACCCGCTTTAGCAGTTCGTTCAAATGCGTTTTTGCTTCAAATGTGCCCACAGATTTCATGCAACTAGTCTATAGACTGGTATGGGTTTCAGGTCCAACCACGAACGATACGAAGCTGCGGAAGGAAACCATCCAAAGAAGTTCTACCTTCCGGCTCCCAAAATCTCTTTGCTCTCTCCCTGCGCCACCGCTGGATAAACCGCACCCTTGCGCCGCCGCAGATCGCGCGGCAGCTCTGAGCGCAGGAGGAATAGGCCCGCTGCCACAGCCGCTCCCCAGGTCAGCGAAACGAGCACCAATTGCTTCACATCGGCCAGGCGGCTGGCGTGGCCCGTGACCGATAGCGGCACCGTCTTCGCCACTTCGAAGCTGATCGCGCCCGCGATCACGGCGGTGATGGCGGCTTTCCCCAGTTCTCCCCAACGCAAATCGCCGATCAGGACCAGCCTTCGGTAATGCAGCAGTCCAGCGAGGGCCACCAGATTGACGCCGATTCCGATGTCGGAGGCCCACGCCAGGCCCACGACGCCAAAGACGCGAAACAAGATCGAGTAAACCGGAAGCGACGCGAGCGTAATGACAGTGACCGCGATCATTGGGGTTATCGTGTCTCCGGCGGCATAGAAGGCGCGCGCGTAGAGGCCCTGCGCGGACCACAGCACCAGAGACAGCGAGAACCAGAAAAAATAGATCGCGCTGGTCTGAGTGTCGCCGAACGAAAACTTTCCTCGTCGATAGACCAGGTCGATCAGCGGCAGGGCAGCGGCCATCATCCACCCGCTCGCAAGAAACGAAGCGGCCGAAACCCGGTACACGGAATCATTGACCGTGGTTGCGAACTCCTTCAGCTTTTTCTCGCTGAACAGGCGCGCGAAAAACGGCAGCGATGCCTGCCCCGTCGCTTGACCTAGCACCGCAATGGGCACGGCGAACAGACGCTTCGCATAATTCAGGCGGGCAATGTCACCCACGCCGCTGGCTGCGTAGTGCCGCAGAATCCAGTCATCCGCGGTCACGAGCGAAACCCCAAGCATAAGGGGCACAGAAAGCTTCACCCACTCGCGAAATGCGGGGTTCGAAATGTCAAAGGACGGGCGATATCCCGGCCCAACTCGCATGGCGCCAATCACGCTGGCAAGGAACGGTCCGGCGAAACTTCCGACCAACGCGCCGTATGCCAGCGAAGCGATTCCGAAATGTTTTCCGCCCACAACGCCGCCGAGAATAATGAAAAGGTTGTAGATGAGCGGTCCAAACGCGGGAAACAGAAACAGACGGTGCGAAAGCAGGACGGCGGAAACTACGCCACCGACATAAAAGAAGATCTGTGCCGGCAGCAGAATTCGCGTCAGGTGGACGCAGAGATCAATCTTGTCAGGGGAGAATCCCTTCACGAACCAGCGGATAAACTGCGGAGCGAAAATCTCCGTGATGATCGTCCCCACAATCATCACGGCTGTCATCACCGTAATGATGATCGAGAAAGTTTTCTGCGCATCCTCTTCGCGCTTTTCCGCCAGAAAGCGCGTGTAGATCGAAATGAAGGTTATGGAGGCCGCCCCGCCCGCCACGATGTAGTTGAGAAAATCTGGAAGTGTGAAGGCTGCTACGTACGCGTCGGTTGCACCGCCAGCTCCATAGGCATAAGCGATGTAGGCGTCCCGCGCGTACCCGATCACGCGCGACATCATCACCGCAGTAATCAGCAGCAACGTCGCTGAAAATGCCGTGTGCTGGTGCGACGGCCGGAAAAAACGCAGGAGTTTCGTCATCGAGACCCGAGTCGGAACGTCAATCTTATCGGAATCTCAACGCATCAGTGTTGATGGATTCGTATCCTCGGTTACCGAAATACCGAAACAGGAAGCGCCTCAGGGCTCGTTCGAAACGTACACCTGCCCGGCTGAAACCAAGTCAACATTTGAAACTTCCGTGTGCAGGCGTATGTGCTGCCAGCCTGACTTTTTCTGCGGCTTCGGTATGAACGACAACAGATACTGATGTTCAAGCCGCCGCTCCAGATCCTGGAGATACGGCGCGAACGAAACGGGTGGTCCGGAGAATCCGATGTAATACGATTCGCCTCCCGTCTTGTCGGCGATCTGCGAAAGGTAAATTTGTCCCCAGTACGATTGCCAGTAGCTGTGCGCGAAATGTCCAGCGCCCGGCATATAAATTGCGGAGACTTGGATGCCCGCGCGAATTGCACTATCCGCAGCTTGTTCGAGGTAGGGATCGTCCGGATCTCCCGATCCGTAAAAGCGGTCGATTCCGTCGGAGATCATCAGTACTTGACGCCGCGCCGTGCCAGCAGGCCATCGCTTAACGAGGTCGCTCACGGCAAAATATGGACTCCCATTGACTCCGGCGCTGCCCATCGGAAGCCGCAACGACTTCGCCGCCAACGCGTGATCGGCGGTGAGATTCTGTACGATCCGCGCAATGCCGTCTTGCATGTAAGCGACGCCGACTTGGCTCGAAGTGGGCTGGGCGTTGATGAACGTTCGAATGTCCTCCAACTGCGAACCAAGGCTCGCGGTCGACTCATCATCGATCAGGATGAAGAGTTCAAGGGCCGCATGATCTCCCTGCGCAGGGATCCATTCGGTCACGCGATCGCGGTCGTGCCCTTCGTACACCATGACGTCGTCGCGATTCACCGGAGGAACCTCGGTGCCATGCTTCGGCTCGGCAGTGACCACGATGTGGACGGCCCTTTGCTCCGTCGCAGGCGCCTGTTGCGCCAACATTGTTTTGCCTGCACCAAGACAAAGGCCCAGCAGCGCTACGATCTTTATGCTATGTCCACGCATGAGTTCTCCTTGCAGCGCGCGGTTGCGGTATGTACACATTTACACCGCGGCGTTGATCCATTTCATCTATTCCGGTTAGATGTGCGCGGACGGTAAAAGGTCGGCTGATGGGGTCGCCTTTCTTCGACGGCCCGCCGGGTCAATGCGATAATCAGCCGTGTCTACCACCTCGATTCAGAGTCGTTCTTCCGTGTTCCGCCGGTCCTTTCGAAAACAATTTCCAGCGGCGGCGCGCGGCGAAGGTGTGTACGTCTGGGACACCGAAGGGAACAGATATCTCGATCTGGCGGGATCAGCCGCCGTCAATTTCATTGGACATGGAGTTCGTGAGATTTCGGCAGCGATGGCCGCGCAGGCGGCGCAGCTTGAATTCGTTCACACCAGCCAATTCACAACGCCGGTTGCGGAGGAATACGCGCAAGAACTGCTCGCCTTTGCGGGCGAATCTTTTGCCGGAGGCGCGGTTTACTTCACGTGTGGCGGATCGGAATCGATCGAAACGGCACTCAAGCTGTCGCGGCAGTATCAAGTGGAAATCGGACAGCCGAAGAGACATCAGATTCTGAGCCGCCAGCAGAGTTATCACGGATCGACGCTGGGCGCTTTATCGGTATCGGGCAACAAGCGGCGCCGGGAAATCTATTTGCCGATGGTGCGCGAGTTTCCGCATGTGGGCATGCCTTATTGCTACCGCTGCGACTACGATTGCACCGACGGATGCCGAAATTGCGGCCAGCAATACGCCGCTGAACTTGAACAGGCCATCGAAGCTTCCCAGGGCGGGGCCGCCGGTTTTATTTTCGAGCCGGTCAGTGGAGCGACGCTGGGCGCGGTGGTGCCGCCTCCGGGATATCTGCAGTCGATCGCCGAGATCTGTCGCCGCCATGGCGTGGTTCTGATCGCGGACGAAGTGATGACGGGCATGGGCCGCACGGGCCGAAACTTCGCTGTCGAGCATTGGAAGATCGAGCCTGACATTTTGGTCACGGCGAAAGGATTGTCGAGCGGATACGCTCCTCTTGGCGCGGTCATCGCCAGTAAGAAAATTGTGGACGCGATTGCGCAAGGTTCCGGGGTATTCCTGCACGGATTCACTTACAACGGGCACCCCATCTCTCTTGCCGCCGGGCGTGCCGTCCTGAAGTATTTGCGGACGAAAAAGCTGGTTCAATCCGCCGATAGCAGCAACGAAGGAACGACGGCCGCAAAATTCAAGCTCGCCTTGGAAGCGCTTCGCAAGGAGCCTTTTGTCGGAGATGTTCGCGGCATCGGGTTGCTCTGGGCTGTCGAATTCGTCGCGGACAAAGCCAGCAAACGGCCGCATCCGCCTGATCTCGGATTCTCGTCCCGGGTCGCGGCCTTGGCGCTCAAACGCGGATTGCTCGTCTATCCCATGCAGGGAAGCGTGGATGGCGTTTCGGGCGACCATATCCTGCTAGCCCCTCCGGCTGTAATCGACGGCGAACAGATCGCGTGGTCGGTGGAGCAACTGACTGCTGTGTTGCGCGAGGTCAAGCCCTAGGCCGGTTCCTTCTGCGGAGCCACCCCATCTTGCTCGATCCACTACCCCTGGATCTGCCTCCATGGAGCCTTTCCGGTAGTTGATCCATCCTACTTAATCGCTTATTTTCAATAGGTTGAGGCTTGACGATCGATTGAGGACCAGAGCATTGTCCTCCCGCCGCTTCTGAAAGAGATTGGGCTTGGCGCTCAGCCTTATCTGGTGCCGAACGGCAGGAGGCCTTATGGCAGTGCCTGGATTTCAATCGATGACCGAATTGTGCGAACAGGTGAACCCGCGAGTGTTGCTCGAGATGCGCCGTACCCGCCCGTTCCCCGACATGTTGCGGGTGCAGGAAAGCTGGGTGGCAGCCGCCGAGAAACGAGCCTTGCTCTGGCTGGCTGCTCGCACCCCGGACCGGATCGGGCCCGACCATTTGACGGTGCTTGGACTTGCCGCCCAGATCGGTGCCGGGGTGTTCTATGCGCTGGCGTTTTGGAACCGGCTTGCGTTGCTGGGAGTGATTGCGTGCCTGGCGCTGAACTGGCTCGGCGATTCTCTGGACGGAACTCTGGCCCGAGTTCGTCAGCGGCTCCGTCCGCGTTACGGGTTCTACGTCGACCACATGGTCGACAGCTTCGGCTCCCTCGCGCTGATGGGAGGCTTGGCTCTATCCGGCTACATGCGTCCTGCGATCGCCATCGGCCTGCTGGTCGGCTTCCTCATGCTGTCGATCCAGTCGTATCTGGCAACGCATGCGCTCGGTGAGTTCCGCATCTCGTTCTGGCGTTTTGGACCTACCGAACTTCGAATCTTGCTTGCGGTAGGAAATCTTGCGCTCTTCTGGAAGCCGGTCGTACATCTCTTTCACCGGCAGTTCCGGCTGTTCGATGTGGGCGGGGCGATTGGCCTCGCGGGGATGGCCTTGATGGTCGTCGTATTCACGTTGCAGAACACGATCCGGCTTTATCGCGAAGAGAGGATCGCGCCGTGAGCAATAAGCAGGACCCGACATCGCCTTCGACGTTCGTGCGGTGGTGCAAGTTCAACCTGGTGGGTGGGATCGGCATCGCCGTGCAATTCGGCGCGCTGTTCCTTTTGCGCAGCGTGTTCGGATTCAACTACCTATTTTCGACGGCAGTCGCGGTCGAGGCGGCGGTCGTTCACAACTTTGTGTGGCATGAACAATTCACATGGGTCGACCGGGTGCAAACTCCGGAAGGGCGTCCTTCGTGGCGCCAGTCTCTCGCCAGGTTGGCTCGATTCAACTTGAGTACGGGAGCAGTTTCCATCCTCGGCAACCTCGCGCTGATGAAGGTCATGGTCGGCCAGGGGCACATGAACTATCTGCTGGCGAATGCGGTGGCGATCGTGTTGTGCTCAGTGGCGAATTTTCTGGTGAGTGAACAGTGGGTGTTTGAGAACGGATAACGATCTGGGCGAGAGATCGTGTTCGGTCCTAGATCTTAACGATGACCTTCCCGTAGTTCTTTCCCTCTTCCAGCAGCTTGTATGCTTCGACGGCTTGATCAAGCGGGAAGGTATGCCCGATTTGCGGCGTGAGTTTTTTCTGTTCGATCCACTGCGAGAGCCGTTGCCACGCCGGTTCCATGATTTCCCGCTTCTGCGACAGGTAAGTCAGCCATAATCCCTGGACCGCTCCGGACTTGGCGTACATCGCCCGCAAATCCAGTTTCGGGGATTTTCCGGTTGCCGTCCCGTATTGGATGACTCGTCCGAAATCGCGCAGGCATCGCAGGCTCTTGGCGGTATGTTCTCCGCCGAGCATCTCGAAAACGGCATCGACGCCTTCCCCGTGCGTCAGGTTTCTTACCACTTCCTCGTAGTCATGCTGCTTGTAGTTGATTCCGTGCTGCAGACCAAGCTCTTTCACCCGAGAAAGCTTCTGATCCGACGAGGATGTACCGTACAAATCGATGCCGAGCAGACGGCCAATCTGAACCGCGGCAGTGCCCACACCCCCGGCGACCGCATGGATCAACACTCGGGGCGTGCGTTGACTTTCGATGGAGGCTCCAGGCGCAGGAACACCCGCTAGCCCAGCCTGCCAAAAGGCCAGGTACGCCGTGAAGTAATTCACGGGGAACGCCGCACCCTGTTCATCGGTCCAGTGATCAGGGATGGGCCACAGCAAATTCGTATTGGCCGCTGTCTTTTCGGCGAAGGCAGCCCACTGAGCGTATCCCATGACGCGGCGCCCGCTGCTTTCTTCCACTCCCGCGAATTCCCGGCCGACGATAAGAGGCGGCGGAGGCGTTCCGGGGTATCCGCCTTTCGTCGTCATCATGTCGGCAAAATTCAGCCCTCCTGCGGTCACCCGGATCAATGTCTGTCCGGCCTTCAGGGTCGGTTCCGGCATGTCTTGTAAGGCGAGTGCTTCGGGTCCAGTCACGCTGGAAAGTACGAGGGCTTTCATAGCGAAAAGTCTAGCAGGATGACACTTAGGCCGCTGTGACTGCACCCCATCCGCACAGACAAATGGCCCGCTCGGGATCAGGACTGGTTCATCCTCTCCCGGCGGGCCATAGGTGCGACCAACTTCGTCTTTACATCACTACGAACAACGCAATGCGCACACCGGGGTGCATCAGATCAAACAGGAAATACTCGCCGTCGATGTAGTCGACGTAGCAATCGTCGGTGTAAGCCCAATCAGGCGGCCATGCATCCACGAAGGCAAACGAATATCCGCCATACACGAAGCCCGACTGGCCTCCGGAGATCGTGGTGCGCTGCACCACGAATTTATGACCGCGTCCGAAATTCGAGTGGAACTTTTCGTCAGGAATGTGCGCGCTCTTGCCAGCGGGACGTCCGTGCGTCTCCTGCTGCGCCATCGGATGATTGTCCTTGTTATCCTTCATCTGATCGCGCGACTGTTTCTCGTCCTGCTTTTGTTCCTTCTGAACTTGCTTGTCCTGCCGCTCCTCTTTCGGTGGTTTGGCTTCATCGTGCGCGGGAGGCTTCATCTCATCCTGCTTCGCGTCCGGTCGAGGTTCTTCCTGACGGGGCGGTTCGCTTCTTGTTGTTTATCATCCTGGGCCAACATCGAGATTGAGGTCGCGACCAGGGTTAACAGAATTGCCAGACTCAGAAATCGTAAAGTTC
>CAVOVP010000002.1:0-278340 GCA_963699885.1 uncultured Acidobacteriota bacterium
TTTTTTTTCTACCTTTATTTTCTTTAACATTTATTATCTACTTGCATTTTTCCTTGCACCGCCTCCGCAATGATTTTGCGACGCGGCTTTTGCGTGCTGGTGCGCGGAAAGTCCTCCTCGGGCCATTCGAGCCATATGCGCATGCGCTGATAGTCGGCCAGTAATTCGTTTGCCCGCCGCACCGCGGTCTCGACATCTCCGCGCTCGCGCAGAATCAAAACGGCGCACGGCTCAGCGTTCCCTCCGCGATCGATTCCCACCACCACGCAATCCTTCACCTCGGGCTGCCGACGGAGTGCCGCTTCCAGATCTTCCGGATACACGTTGGTCCCGGCGGGAGTGACGATGACCTCTTTCTTGCGGCCCTTGAAATAAAGATTGCCTTCCGCATCGAGTTCGCCAACGTCTCCTGTCCGATACCAGCCTTGCTCGTCCGACGCCGTTTGCGCTCCGCTACCATCCCAATATCCGGAAGCCACACCGCCGCCGCGAACAAGGATCTCGCCATCAGGCCCTAATTTCACTTCGCGTCCCGGCAACACCTTGCCGATCGAGCCTTTTCCCAGCCGAAAAGGATGGTTCACGCTGATCAACGAAGTTGTTTCTGTGAGACCGTATCCCTGAATCACGGCGAACCCAGGCGACCCCAGAATTCTTCGCTTCCAGAATCGAGCGCCGCTCCCCCAGAAATGAACGCCCAAAACTTCCATCCAAACTGGCGATGAACGGAGCGAAAGATCCACCACCGCCGAAGGAAATGTTTGCCCTGAGCGTTGCTGAATCTTCGGTGGAACTTCTCGATCGCACCGTCATCTTCAAGGTCCCGCTCAACTTTCTGTTTCAACGACTGCAATACTCGCGGCACGCTGACCAACACTGAGACGCGTTCGCGGCGGATGGTCTCGACGATTTCAGACGGCTTCAGCTCATCTTGAAAAATCACCGTTCCGCCAAGCAGGGGCGGCAAGAACATTCCAAGGAACTGCCCAAAAACGTGGCTTAATGGCAGTAGATTCAGGAACCGCACTGGATGAACGAGTCGCTCGTACTTCACGTAACGCCGCATCTCGCGCTCCAGAGGAGCCATATTCGATAGAACGTTCCCGTGCGAAATCACCACGCCTTTAGGATCGGCCGTGGTGCCCGAGGTAAAAACGATCTGAAGGATGTCGCCGTTGTCGATTGCGACGTCGGGCAGGTGGTGCGAGCGCGATGTGCTCTGCGCAATATCTTCGAGCGCCGTAGTTGGAACGGACGGCATTGCGGCCGCACATTGCGGCACGTGCTCACCGGAAGCAACGATGAGTTTGGCCGCAACTTGTTGAGCGACGCGCGCGGCAAAATCCGTGGAAGCCCCGTCATCCATGGGGACAAGTACTACGCCCCTCATCGCGCATCCGAAGAAAACGGCAACCCACTCCGCGCAGTTCTTGCCCCAGAGCAACACCCTGTCGCCCTTCGCAAGCCCGCGCGCATCGAGGTCATACCCGAAGCCCGTGGCCAGATCGAGAACGGCTTGGTAGGTAAAGGATTCGGTCCGGTATCCCCGCCGTTGACGGTAGGCGCAATCGCGCCCCCGTTCCTGAAAGTTCTCGACGAAGAACGAAGCTAACGATTCAGCCATGAGCAGCCGGAATCTCCGGTCGGCAGCACAGATCGGAACAGTCCACATCAAGTCTAGTAGATCGAGGACTCCCGGCTAGCAGGGCTCAGATGCTTTTCCCAGGGCGATTGTGTACTCTTGCTACCTTCAATGCAGGGTTTGAATTTCAAGGCGTCGTTTGCCGGCATCGCTTTAGCCATCCTGATGCTCACCGTGACCGCGGCCTGCACGCATCCACCGACCGCAGGGAGCGGTGCCGCACCCAAACCCTTCGCCGATCCGCGCCGAGATCTTTCTCAGGACGAAGCAGCGGGAGGACACACCCTCCGCAAACACGTCGGACGCAGCGACGCCGAACTGCGCGAGCGCCTCAATCATGAACACGACATTTCGGCCGCTTCCACCTGGAACGACCGCGCAAGTGCCGAAACTGCTATTGGCGCCGCCATCGCCGATCAGAACACCAAGGTCTCCCGCTGGCTGGAGCGCGACCGCCATTCAAATCTCGTTCTCGACTACGACGGCGATTCCGCTCATCCCTTCGGACGCACATTGCGGCGCGGCGAAGACCGCGTCGAACCCTGCGCTCATGCCGTGATCGTTCTCCGATGGGACGGCGCGAATAGTTACCACGTACTGACTGCTTATCCGGAGTGCCGCTCGTGAGCGACAACCCCAGCCCTAACAAGGTCACATCCATGGATGCCGCACACTTTCCGGCCTTGCGCAGCTTTCTGCGCGGCTACTTTCATCAAGACATGAAAGATGAATACGGCTCACCCGAGGAAGCTGTGCGCGAGTTCTGCGAAGATGCAGATGGGAAAGAGCGTTCCGCGCTCGCTAAGGAATGGGCGACCTTTATGGAACAAACGAAAAAGCAGTCGATCGATCAAATCAATCAGTTGCTCACCGGCCAACTTGGAAGTTCTTACTCTTTAACCAGCGAAGACTTGACCCGGATCACCGCGCTCTTGCGCGGCGATTACAAATCCAAATAACGAGCAGCCAGGTTGATTGGCAACCTAGCCGTGCTCACGGTCGTCTAAACTTCTCCCCATGGCCAAGCCTGTTTACATTCGAGGCGAGATACTTCCGCCGCTGAAATCAGAACCGGCGCGAATCGCCGAAACAGCTTCGGACGAGCATCTCAACCTCATTGCCACTTGGTTGGATGATCGATTCGAGATCCCTGGAACGCACATCCGCTTCGGACTCGATGCCCTGATTGGCCTGATCCCAGGCATTGGCGACGCACTGGCCGCGATGGCCTCGCTTTTCATCGTCGTCGCCGCGTGGAAGCGTGGAGCCGCCCGCATCACCGTCCTCCGTATGATGGTGAACCTCGCCGTAGAGGACACTCTTGGCGCTATTCCGATCATCGGCGATATCGCTCACATTGCATGGAAAGCCAATCGGCGAAACTACAATCTCCTCATTCGCGACCAGCAATCGCTCGAGCGGCACACTTGGCAGGATTGGTTGTTCGTAGTCTGTGTTTGCCTCATAATGGGCTTGCTGTTCATCGCTCCCTTCGCACTGCTGATCTACTTGTTCAAGATGCAACGGCCGCTTCACTGATGAGCCGCTTCCCAGGAGGAACCTCCCATGCGCTGGACACCAGGCGGACGTAGCGATGACGTCGAAGACGACCGCGATCAAGGCGGCGGTGGCGGCAGCATCGGAGGAGTTCACATCGGCATCGGCGGATTTCTGATCCTGCTGGTCCTTAGCCTGGTCTTTCATCGAAATTTTCTGGCTCTAGCCGGGCTCGGCGGTCCGAGCGCCGCCATCCACAATAACCAGCCCGATGCCGCCCGTGATCAGCAGGAAGAACCGCTCGTGCAGTTCGTCTCCTTCGTTCTCGATGACGCCCAAAAAACGTGGTCGCAGATTTTGACTCCGCAGGGCATCTCTTACCGTCACGCCAAACTCGTGCTGTTCCGAAACAGTGTCGATTCGGCTTGCGGCTTAGCCCAGTCCGCGAGTGGCCCCTTTTATTGTCCTGAAAATGAAAAAGTCTACATCGATCTCGGATTTTATGATGAGCTCAAACAACGCTTCGGAGCGCCCGGAGAATTCGCGCAAGCCTACGTTCTCGCCCACGAACTCGGACATCACGTGCAAAAGCTGATCGGTGTAGAACAGAAAGTTCACGCGGCGCAGGAACAGAACCCGCGGGCTGCGAACCAACTCTCTGAGCGATTAGAGCTGCAGGCCGACTGTTTTGCGGGCGTTTGGGGGTACTCCACCGATCAGCGGAAGCTGCTTGATCCCGGCGAAGTGCGCGAAGGCCTTACTGCAGCTGCGGCCGTCGGCGACGACCGTCTTCAACGTATGGCGGGACGCACGGTCAATCCTGAAACCTTCACCCATGGCAGTTCCCAGCAGCGTATGGATTGGTTTCAAAAGGGATTCAGTTCGGGCGACATGAAAGATTGCAATACCTTCGCCCAGTAACCCAGAACGCTATTCCCTTCCGACTCCCAACGCATCGGCGACACGATTGACTTAGTTGAAACCAAGACGCGATTAGAGTGATCTGCAGAATCCCCTGGTCATCGAATCCCGCAGAGCGCAATCCGTCGATGTCATCCTTCCAAACCCTCGTCGCGTCCTTGGCACAGTGAGCAGATTCAGCCAGCTGAAAACATCGTGGATAAGGATTTGCAATGTCTAACCTAACTTCCGTCCGGAAACCCGCCTCGATGCAGCACCATCGGATAGTGTGGCAGCGGCCGCACTGACGCCCGCTAGCCATCCGAATAGGGCTTCAAACCAAAGCAATGGCAGAGAGAACAACTCGATCTCCCTGCCATAAAGTTTCAGTAGCTGAAGCTCGGACTAGTTTTCCGTTGGCATCTCAACGTGATCGATGACCACAATGTCCATGAGCGTCTTTTGCGGTTCCAGTTGCAGGCCAAGCTGTTCCTTCACCGCCTTGAAAAGCGATGTGCCGGACGCGGCCTCGCCGTTCTTCGTATCTGCCTTCCATTGAAGATTGAAATCATAGTTGCCCGTCAACCCGGTCTTATCAACCACGGCGCTTCCCAACTGCCGTGATAACTGTTGCGAGAAGTCTCCAATCGAGATCCCCACCGCAGTAATTCCCATCACCTGATCGCCTTCCACATGCATCACCATCCGGTGTGCTTCCATGGGTTTGTCGCTCGGACCATGGAGATCCATAGTCTGCCCACTCATTCGCGAAGGTTGTAGCTTGGAGCCGTTCTCCTCGACAACTAGGGCATAGCTCGGCAATTCCTTGGACCCGTGGTGTACCGCGAGTTTGAAGCGGTCTGCCAGAAGATTCTGCAGCATGAGATGGTTTTCGATGCGGTCCTGATTCAGGCTCCGGTCTTCGTGATGTGCCGTCTTGCCTTCGATGTCGTACGCGCTCGAGTCCAGCAAGTCCGATGGGCCTTCAATCTGGTTGGCTTGCACGCCATACGCCTCCTGAATCAGTGCCCGCAACGAGACATTCTCGGCTTTGAACCCGAGCGGCCCCGTCATCATTCTCACGGCATGAACTTCTCCGCCCGCGTAAGTCGGAGTCGAAAGTTGGCTGGGCTTGACCGTGGCCGACTCAAACGCGGAAGCCGCGGTATTCGCGCTGCTATCCTGCGACTGCGCCCGGCTCGGAGTCGCGTGGAACAGGCCAAATACGATGGGGGCGCCGATCGCCACCACCGCGGCCGCCGTCAATAACAACCTCTTGCTGAAATCCAGTTTGCGAACAACATGCTCCGACATAATATGAACCATCCTTTTCTTGAGATCGGCGCCCGTGACTCCTGACACGCAAGCCAACGGAGATCCGACACAGAATTCACACACCTTCAAAATGCTTTGGGCGTAGACATGACGCTCGCTCCCCAGTTCCAGCACTTCCTCGTCACACGCCCGTTCGCGCTCATCGACCAGCCGCGCTCCCAGCCACCAGACCAGCGGGTGAAACCAGAAGATTGCTTCCACCACCATGTGAACCGCAGCAGCCAGATTGTCTCTTCGGCGCACATGCCACAGTTCGTGCGCAAGAATGGCGTCGAGATGAGCGTCATCGAGATGTTCGGAGATTCCTTCTGGCCATACCAGCACCGGGCGCGTGAGTCCGAAAATTCCCGGCTCCAAAGTCTCGGAGGACTGCCGGATTTCCACGCGCTGCGGTATCCGTGCCGCTCGCTCGAACCGGCGTAAGGCTTCCACTTCCCGTCCTTCCACTAACGGCTTTGCGCCGTGGATCGATGAAGAAATCTTTCGCCACCGGACGCTCCAAACGAGAAGAACCACAGCGAACCCGCAAAACCAAATTCCAGCAAAAAGCGCCGGAAACACGTGAATCAGGCTCGCAGGTGCAAGGGACGGCAGTATCCGTGAACTCGCAAACGCTTCTGGCGCGACAAAAGGCTTCGTAACGTCTTCTAACGCGACGTAAACCCCTCCGGTTACCGCCGTGGAAGCCCGATGCCACGCAAAATAGGATCCCATCGCAACCAGCGACGAAAACGGGACAAGAAACTTCAATGACGCCGCCAGCCAGAGCCAGTAGCGAGCACGCGCCTGGTTCCTGCGCAGAAACACAGTCAGCATTGCCGCCGCGATGGCGAACAGCGTTGACTGCCACAGGTGACGGCCTATCGCCGGTGCCGCCGACGTCCACAATGACCACAAAGATCCCGTCATCATTGAGAGCCCTCCTTCCTCTCCAACTCCCGCAGAGTCTTCTCCGCTTCCTTTACGTCCGCCAGCGTTAATTTGCCGGACTCGATCAGGTGAGCCATCACAGGTTGGGAACGCCCTCCGAATAGCGCCAGCAGATCGTCAATTAACCGCCGCTGCGCAGCCATGCGCGAGACCGCTGCCTCAAAAATATGAAAGTTGCCGACCTTCTTCACGCGCCGCACAGCCTTCTTTCCTTCCAGGCGATAGACCGTCGTCTGGATCGTCGTATACGCAGGACGATCCTTCTCAGGAAACGCTTCCTGAATTTCCCGGATCGAAGCACTGCCCTGCGTCCACAGTGTTTCCATGATCTGCAGTTCCAATTTTGCCAGCTTGGGCTCGGCCATTCCGCGTTTCTCCTATCTCAGTAGGTAGTACTACTACACGTGTAGTTTTTATGTCAAGCGATTTTTCGTGAGGACAGCTAGATTTGTGAGCATCTCTTGAAAAGGAATTTCGACGCACCTTGACCTGATGCCAGTGACAAGACTTAAAGCGGAGTTACTGATGCGTGAAAGCATTTGGAAGCAACCTCTCACCGCAAAAGTAGCGATGGATCGCGGCTCAACTGCAGCGGTTCCCTTCGTAACCCGTTCGTACACTCCCTTTCGGTAACCCTTGGTAACCATGCGGTTCGTGACTGCGCGACGTACAATTGGCCTTGTTCGGGTGGTCCATCCGTCGATGTCGACATGACCTCCGAGGCATGTACCCGTAGCAGCTTTTCAAGAGTTGCACGGATCTTTTTCAAGACCAGGCTCTGGAGTTCGCGCTCTTATGGCACTGTTTGGCTTCAACAAGCAAAAGGTTTTGGCCAATGCGGAGAAGTATGTCCAGCAGGGCAAACTGCAGAATGCCATCTCCGAGTACGAGAAGGTCCTCAAGAACGACGCCAAGGATCTCACTGTTACCAACACTGTCGGCGACCTCTACTCACGCCTCGGCGAAGCCTCCAAAGCGACTGACTTCTTCAAGACCGTCGGCGATGCCTATGCCAGCCAGGGTTTCACGGTCAAAGCCATCGCGATGTACAAGAAGATCTGCAAGCTCGCGCCGTCGCTCGAGAGCTTCCTCAAACTGGCTGAGCTTTATACCCAGCAGGGCCTTTTTAACGACGCCCGCGCGCAATACCTTCAAGTTGCAGAAGAATTCCTGAAAGCCGGAGAACTCGAGAACGCGGTTCGAATCTTCCAGAAGATTCTCGAGATGGATCCCGAAAATAGTTCCATGCGGGTCCGCCTGGCCGAAGTTTATGTCCGGCTCGGAAAGAAGAACGAGGCCTGGCAGATCTTCTCCGCCGCCGCGGAAAGCCTTCGAGCCAAAGGTTCTTTCAGTGCTGCGGAAGAAGTCCTGCGGCGGATGTTGACCCTCGATCCGGGCAACACGTACGCGCTTTTGATGCAGGGCAAGAACATGATCGAGTCCGGCGATGCCGCCGGAGCTGTTGCAACGCTGCAGAAAGTCGCGGACATCGATTCCAAACCCGATGGCTTGCGCGATCTTCTCAAAGCGTATCTCGTCACCGGACAGCTTTCCGATGCCGGAACGATCGCCAACAAACTGCTGACCGTCCACAACGATCTGACGGCCATCGCCACTTTCGCCGATGCCCTGATGCAGGCCGGCCAGTACGAGAACGCACTGCAGGTTTACGATCAACACGCCGAGCGCTTGCTGGCAGAAAATTCCAGCAAGGTTCTCGACAGCCTGCACACTATCATCGGCCATGTTAGGGATAATCCCGACTCTCTGCAAAAATTGCTCGACCTGTTCCAGAAGGCCGGAGAGAACACGCACGTCAGCGAAGTGATGGAATTGCTGGCCCACGCCAGCGTCCAGTCCGGAGATCTGTCACGCTCTCGCGATCTGTATCAGAAGCTGGCGCAACTCGAGCCGCAAAACGCCCTGCACATGCAGAATTATCAGCAGGTCGTCAGCCAGCTCGGCGGAACCTCAGGAAGCAAGCTCATTACTCCAGAAGAGGCGGTCGTGCTTCTCGACGACCTCGAAGCCACCGCGCCCTCGATTCATCAGCATTATTCGGACGAAGTTGCGCTTTCGATCCGTTCGGCTCTTACCGACGCCGAGCTCTTCATCTCTTACAACATGCCGGCCAAGGCCCTGGGGCCTCTGGTCGGAGCTCTACCGTTGGCCCCGAACGACCTTCGCATGAATCAGCGTCTCGCCGCGTTGCACACCCGCGCCGGACGATTCACCGAAGCCGCGCTCTGCTGCCGCACCCTGCAGCGTGTCTACTCCGAGGCTGATTATCCGGAAGAGGCGACGCGTTACGGAGAGCTGGCTGAGCGCTACGAAGACCGCTCCTCAACCGCCGCTCCGAATTTCTCAAACGACGAAGCGCCGATTTTCCTCGATGCTCCCGCTCCCAAAGTTGCGGAAGTGGAAGTTGCCGAGCCGGAAGCTGCCTTGCCGGAGTTCGCCGTCGACGAGGCACCCGTAGAGATTTCTATCGCCGAACCGGAAACCGCGCAAGCTGAGGTCGCAGCCGAACCGACGCCGCCTTGGCCCACGGCGTCTGAGCCTGCAGCCGAGCCTGAATTTGCCGTCGTCGATGAATCCGCGTCGCCAGTTGTGGAAGCGGAAGCTGCATCCGAGGAGATCGATCTCTCCTCCGAGTGGGACGACTCTCTGACTGTCGAGACCGACGCTGAGGCCGAGACGGCAGCCGAAGTTCCCGTTGCCGAAATTGAAGTTGCTCCCGTGGTCGAGAGCAAGCCCGCCGAGAACGAAAAGGTTGTCGAGGCCCTCGAAGAGATTCGCTTTTACCTCGACCATGGCATGGCCCCGCAAGCCATGGCAGCGCTGGCAAAGCTCCAGACTCTGGCTCCCGATCACGCACAATTCGCGGACCTTCGCGCCGAAGTCGATGCGGCGAACCTGGCCGCACTCGAGTCAGAAGAAGCTCCGGTTGCTGTCGAGCCTGTGGTCGAAGAGCTCAACGCCGCAGACGTTCCGCTAGTGGAAGTCGTCGACGAGACTCCCGCCGTCGTGGAAGAAGCCGCGCCGGTTGTCCACACGCCGGCGGCCGTCGAAGAAATTCCTGTCGTTGCCGAAACACCGGTTGCGCCCGAGCCCGCGCCGGTCGTTCATGCGCCGGTCGTTCATGCGCCAATTGTTCAGGCCCCCGTTGTTCAGGCTCCGCAAATTAAGGCGCCCATTGTTCCGCCTCCTGTCGTGCATGCCCCGCAAGTCGCGGCGCCTGCAGCGCACGCACCCGCGGAGCACGTTCCAGATTCCGCTCCGCAATCGGAGCCAAGTGTTCTAACGAGTTTGGTCACCGATCTCGAATCGTCTCTGGGCGAAACCTTCTTGCCTGGCGCGGTCGAAAGCCAGAGCCTGCTTCACCTCTGGCGGCGCACGCCGAGCCGGTTGTCGCGGCCGCGCACACTGCTCCGGTCCTCGGTGAGTTTGTAGCCGACATCGAAGCTTCTCTCGGAGAAGACTTCCTGAAAGCCGCGCCAGTGCCTGAGCCGCAAGCTCCGGCTCCGGTTGCGCAAGTCAAGCCCGTTCCGCCGGCAGCGCCCGCGGCTCCAAAGATTGCGCAACAGCCTTTGGCTGCAAGCGCCGCAGCATCAGCGTCAGCCTCATCCTCGGCCACGCATCATGTCGCGCCGGCAGTTCCGCCCGCGCCAATCGCGCCAGCGATGAGCGCTGCTCCGGTTCCCTCTGCCTCGGTGGCATGGACGGCGCCCGTCAGCCACGTTCCGCAGCATCCGGTTCCGCCGATTCCTCACGTGTCGGCCCCTCCGGCCGCCGCCGCGAAAACTTCGCCTTTCGCCGAAGACGCCGGCGTCGATCTTGCCGAAATGTTTGGCGAGCTCAAACACGATCTCGAAGCCGATGTCGCTTCCTCCGATGAAGATCCCGAGACGCATTACAACCTCGGCATCGCCTTCCGCGAAATGGGCCTGCTCGACGAAGCGATCGGCGAATTGCAGAAGGCTTGCCAGTCCTTCGATCACGGCCATCCGTTCCCACAGATCATGCAGACCTACACCTGGCTCGCCCAGTGCTTCCTCGAAAAGGGCGTTCCCGAAGCAGCGGTCCGCTGGTACGAAAAAGCTCTGAAGGTAAATGGCATCGACGGAGAAACGCGCGTTGCCCTTCACTATGAACTGGCCGCCGCCTACGAATCATCTGGCGACAAGCCTGCCGCCCTTCATCACTTTATGGACGTCTACGGCAACAACATCGATTACCGCGACGTCTCCGAGCGCATTAAGGCCCTGAAGTCGTAGAATAGCCCGATGGCTTTTGTGTCCCATTGTCCGGCGGCATCCGCCTTTTTCCGCCACACTTTTTCGTCCCGGATCCTCGCCCAGATCCGTTACGTTTGGGGTCTCACCGAATGATCGATCCCAAACCGCTGTCTGGCTCTCCGCCGGAGGCGTCGGAAAATTCTCCGCCTCTCCGCCAAAGCCAGACCGCACAGCTTCATCCCCACAACCCCGTCGAAGTCTGGATGCACCGCATCTCGGTTTTTCTTTTTGTTCTGATCAGCGCGGTCGCGGGAGTTCTTCTGATCATTCTGCCGTGGACCCCGGAGTGGACCGATAATTATCTTCTCCTGTCGTTTCCGTCGCTCCGGACAATCGTTTCCAATGGCTTTTTTCGTGGCATTTGCAGCGGGCTTGGGCTGCTGGATATCTGGATCGGTTTCTGGGAGGCGCTCCACTACCACGAACAACACTAGCGTTTGAGCGAACCCCGGAAACAAACAGGAAACATTTCTGCGATAGCCCGCTAACCCGGGCCAAGCGCCGAACGCAATCCGGCCCTGATTTATTTTTCGACGCACTTTCGAGCGACTGATGACTGAACACCTCAAATCCGCCCCCGTTGCCTACGAGAACGAACCTTTCCTTACCAGCCCTGACGGCCGCATTCTTCGCATGCTCGCCGAATATCAGGAACCGCTCGCCCGCTTTCGCCGGGAACAGATCCAGGACACGGTCGTCTTCTTCGGCTCGGCGCGCTTTCAAGGAAGCAAAGATGCCATCCAGAGCCTCGCCACTCTCGAACAGAATAACGTCGGCACATCCTCCGACCAGTTCGAAAAAGATCTCAAGCGTGCCCGGGCAGGCGTCGACATGGCCCGCTACTACGAAGACGCGCGCCGGCTCGCCCACATGCTCACCAAGTGGTCGATCCAGATTCCCGCTCGCCGCCACCGTTTCGTGGTCACCACTGGCGGAGGTCCCGGCATCATGGAAGCCGCCAACCTTGGCGCGCACGAAGCCGGAGGCAAAAGCATTGGCCTCAATATCCAGCTTCCCTTCGAGCAGTATCCGAATCAGTTCATTACGCCCGCGCTGAATTTCCAGTTTCATTACTTCTTCATGCGTAAATTCTGGTTCGCCTATCTCGCCAAGGGACTCGTCATCTTCCCCGGCGGATTCGGCACCATGGACGAACTTTTCGAAATCCTCACGCTGGCCCAGACCGACAAGCTGGCGAAGAAAATTCTGGTTGTGATTTACGGACGGGAATACTGGAGCAAGATTCTCAACTTCCAGGCCTTCGTGGATGCGGGCACCGTTTCGCAGCAGGATCTCGACCAGTTCAAGTTTGTGGATTCGCCTGAGGAGGCCTTTGAGTTCCTGCGGGACGGCCTCACGAAATATCACCTGGGCGGCGCGCCTAGGAAACCAGGCGAAGTTCTCCCCGAGATAGCCAAAACCAGGCCGTAGACATGCTCGGCACAACGGATCGACATCACTTCAGATATCCACATGCCTATGCAATCGTTCGCTTCGACTGGAACAGGACTGGCGAAGACGGTGCCACCGTCGTGAAAGTGATCTCGTCACAGGATCTCGCAGAAAAGAGCACGCCTGAACTCCGTGAACGAGAAAAAGCGAAGCACATTTAGAGTACAAACCACGAGATTCGTGGAGAATCTCGAAACGTGATTACCCGGAACCAACGAACGACCCACGACCAGCGACCAACGACCAACCGCTCCCTTCTTTACTACATCACCGACCGCAAAGCGTTCGCCGAAGAGGAGTCCACGCGACGCCGTCTCCTCCTGGCCAAAATTTCCGAAGCCGCTCAAGCGGGTGTTGACTACATCCAGTTGCGCGAAAAAGATCTCCCCGCGCGCGACCTGGAATCGCTGGCCTGCGAAGCCGTGCACATCCTGGCCGAAATGAAAAGAAAGAACGGACGAAAGACCGCGCTGCTGATCAACTCGCGAACCGATGTAGCGTTAGCCACATACGCTGACGGAGTCCACCTCCGCTCCGACGACGTCTCGCCGCAAGAGGTAGCATCGATATGGAAGCGTGGCGTGGGCGCTCTCACCCGCGAAGTCTCGCCACAAGTCCCGTTGCTAGCGGTTTCCTGTCACACGCCAGAAGAAGTCACGCTGGCAAGAGCAAGCGGCGCGACGTTTGCCGTATTTGCTCCTGTCTTCGAAAAGAAGGATGCGCCCGGCGCCTCACCGAAGGGTTTGTCTTGGCTTGAGGAGGCGTGCTCGCAGGGAATACCAGTTCTGGCTCTCGGCGGCGTCACTGTGTCGAACGCTCGCTCGTGCCTCGAAGCCGGAGCCGCCGGCATCGCGGCCATCCGCCTCTTCCAGGAAAACGATGTCGCCGAGTTGGTCGATCGCTTCGGTCGCAGTATTTGAAAACTGATTTTGGGTGACCGCCCTCCTCGCCTCCCTTAGGAGAGGGCGGGGCGTTCATCCGGTCCACTTCACGCCTGTCTCCAGAACCTTCATCACCTTCATCAATCTCCGCTTTTTCGTGTCTTCCTGCTTTGCGTCGCGAATGGAATTCGCCATTTCCTTCTTGTGAGTAAATGCTAGAGTGTCCCACCGTTCCTGCGCCTTTGTGCTTTTCTTCAATTCCTTCTTGAGTTCAGCCGGAGCATCGACGGTCCGTTCTTCTCCATCCCGTTCCATCACCACCTCGACCATGTCGCCCGGCAGCGCTCCGGCGCCCTTACACAACGCTTTGTTTACGGGCATCATGTGGCAACCGCCCATCGGCATGAGTGACGAGCGGTAGGCGAACCCGTTGATGGTTCCTCGCACCGGCACGCGTCCGCGAGCGCCAAAATACTCGGGCACGTCCACCGGCGGAGTGATCGCCGCAACCACGCCCGCCTCTTTCCCCTCGATCTTCACTCTGAAGCGCAGCGTCTTCTCTTTCTTTGCCATTACCGTCTCCTAATTTCGCGCTGGTAAACTTTAAACCTGAGAAACCAGTGCGACAAGATCGATGACAATCGTCCCTGCACATTCCGAACCCGCGCCCACCACCGTTCCTACCCTCGTGCGCATTTCCAGTTCCGAGTTCCTGATGGGATCCGCCTCCGGCCAGGATTGCGAACGCCCGGTCCATCGCGTGTGGGTCGACTCCTTTTATCTGGCGGCAACGCAAGTCACCAATGCCGAATACGATCGCTTCCTTCGGGCAAGCGGCGAAACGCCTCCACCGTTCTGGCGGGAACCGAACTTCAGCCACCCGCAGCAACCAGTCGCCGGAGTTTCATGGCACGAAGCCGCGCGCTACTGCGAATGGCTCGGCGGGCAAAGCGGCAGCCGTTTCCGTCTGCCAACCGAAGCTGAATGGGAAGTCGCCGCCCGCGGAGGCCTCGAACAAAAGCAATTCTCATGGGGAGACGAGCCGCCGCAATCTTTACCGAGCTATTCGACGCGATGGCAAACTGGTCCGGAGCCGGTCGCACAATACTCACCGAATGCGTTCGGCCTTTACGACATCGGCGATAACGTCCACGAATGGTGCAGCGATTGGTACGATCCGAACTACTACGCCATCTCCCCAGGCCGCAATCCGCGCGGCCCGGAACAGAGTCCGATGAAGATCGCGCGCAAATCTTCTCGCGGCGGATCATGGCGCCACCACATCAAAGTCGCCCGCTGCTCCGCCCGCTCCAGCATCCCGCCAGAATTCCAATACGCCGACTACGGATTCCGCGTAGCATGTGATGTTGCGTAGCGTCAGAATTTGGCATTTGTGTAATTTAGAAATTGAGTGATTGAGAATCGCCCCGCCAATTCTTCAATGACTCACTTTGTAAATTTCCCAATTACTCAACTCCTATGTTCCGTCCCGATCTTCTGCAGAACAAACGCATCCTCATCACCGGCGGAGGCACCGGCCTCGGCAAAGGCATGGCCCAGCGCTTCCTCGAACTCGGGGCCATAGTTCACATCTGCGGACGCCGCGAAGAAATTCTCGAAGAGACTGCAGCCGAGCTCTCCGCTAAGGGAACCATCCATCCCATTCCCTGCGACGTCCGCAACCTCGACGCAGTCGAAGCGATGATCGATTCCATATGGAGCGAAGGCCCACTCGACATTCTCGTCAATAACGCTGCCGGCAATTTCATTTCGCGCACCGAAGATCTCTCCCCGCGCGCTTGGGAATCGGTGATCAACATTGTGTTGATGGGAACCCTTCACTGCACCATGGCGTGCGGGAAGCGGTGGCTCAAGTCCGCTCAGCGCGGCACCGTTCTCAGCATCTCCGCCACCTACGCGCCCGTCGGCTCAGCCTATGTGGTGCCGTCGGCCGTCTCGAAAGCGGGAGTCGAAGCGCTCACGCGCAGCCTCGCGGTCGAATGGGGCAACCGCGGCATTCGCATGAATGCCATCGCTCCAGGACCAATCCCGACGCAAGGAGCCTTTTCCCGCGTCCTGCCTCGTCCCGAACTCGAAACCATCGCCCTCGAACGCAATCCGCTCCATCGATTCGGCACCGTGGAAGAGCTTGCCGATCTTGCGACGTTCCTGGTGAGCGAAAACTCCGGCTATATCAACGGCGAAGTCATCCGCATGGATGGAGGCGAATTCCTGCAAGGAGCCGGAGAATTCAGCAATCTGGGGAGAGCGCTTACCAACGAAGACTGGGAATCCATCAAGCCCCGCAAGCGGTCGGGCTCATAGTCTTCCAACCAGACGCAAAGATGAAAGATTAAGGACGAGACCGTCGGTTGGCCGGATGCCGAAAACCGGAATCTAGTGTCCGTCCTTCGACGGCATCACAATCGCCTTCAGCAATAAATTCACCAGGCTCAAAACAATCGCGCCAATGAACGCCGCCAGAAATCCGCGGACTTGGAATCCGGGGGACAAAAGAGCGGAAGCCAGCTCCAGCATCAAAGCGTTGATCACGAGCCAGAAGAGCCCCAGAGTCAGCAGCGTGAGAGGGAAGGTCAGAATTTTGAGCAATGCGCCAATGGTCGCGTTGATGAACCCAATGACCAGCGCTGCAATCAGCGCAGCCGTTGCTCCGCTGACGTGCACACCCGGCACGACTTGAGCCACCACCCACACTGCAACAGCGCTCAACACCCAATTCAGAAGCAGTCTCATCGAAATCCTCTTCGAAAGAATATAGGCCGAACCTCTATTCGTTGTCATTCCGACCGCCCTGGAACAAACGCGACCGCAAGCGAAGGAATCTAGAGTCTTTGTTTCATCTGCCCCAGGGTCATACCGACGAAATTTTGACATGGCGTTTTCCCGCCGCGCCAACGCATACGGTACACTACGCAATTCGACACTCAGGAGGATTCATCCATGCCAGACCCCGCCCTCAGCGGATCCGAATTCAAGAAACAACTCCGCGCCGGACAGCCCAAGATGGGCCTGTTCCTCAATGCGCATAGCCCCACCCTCGGCGAGCAACTCGCTCACAGCGGATACGACTGGCTCCTCGTCGACACGCAGCACGGCCCGATGGGATACGAAAAACTTTCCGCGATGCTGAGCGGGATTGCCAATGGCGGCGCCAAATCTCTAGTCCGCGTCGGCGGATACGACGATCGCCCCGGCATTCAGCAAGCCCTCGACATGGGTGCCGACGGTGTTCTCGTCCCCTATATCAACACGGCCGAAGAAGCGCGTCAGGCCATCAGTTGCACGAAGTATCCGACGGTCGGCACGCGCTCAGTCTACTTTCCGCAGCGAAGCATGAATAAAGCTGGCCTGCTCGGCTACGCGGGAAACTTCAACAATGAGGGCATCATCGCGCTACAGGTTGAGACGGCTTCGTGCATCGAGAACATCGCCGAGATCGCTGCCGTCCCTGGCGTCGACATTCTCTTCCTCGGGCAGAATGATCTCTGCATGTCGATGGGTCTTTACAACAAATATGAATTCCCGCACATGTATACCTCGCCCGAACTGGACGCGGCCACCAAGAAACTGGTCGAACACGCCCGCAAAAATAACGTCATCCTCGGACTTTTCTTGTTCGGCACCTCGCGCGTGGGAGAATTCCTCGACAAGGGATTCACCTTCATCAGCATCGGCAACGACCTGCATCACGTGCTGACGCAAGCCGGAGCCTACGTCGGAGACATGGAAAAAATAGCCGCCGACAAAGGCAAACCTTGGAAACGCCGCTCAACCGCTTTGTTCTAAAAAGAATCTCGACTGGGTTCCCCACTCTCACGTCGTGCTCTTTGCGACGTTAGAGTGGGGATTTTGCCTTCCAAGCCGCTGTTGATCGTCAGCGATGAGTCGTTCGCCATCGCGAAGATGGTTTAATCTAACGACAAAGAACCAATGACGCACGATCACCCCATGATCCTCTCTGAAGTCGAAGCTCGGGTTCTCGGCTCCCTGATCGAAAAAGACATCACCACCCCTGATTACTACCCGCTCTCGCTCAATGCTCTGGTCAACGCCAGCAACCAGAAAAATAATCGCGATCCGGTGATGACGCTCGAGGAAAATGCCGTTCGCGACGCCCTCGCCACACTGCAGGAAAAACGTTTGGCAGGCCCTGCCGGCGGTGCGGATAGTCGCGTCACCAAGTTCGAACACCGTCTGCAAGAGGTTTTCAATTTCGATCGCCGCGAAATCGCGGTCCTCTGCGTTCTGTTATTGCGCGGGCCACAAACTCCCGGCGAACTCCGCAGTCGCGCGGACCGCATGTATCACTTTGAAGCGCTCGAAGACATAGTCTCTACCCTCGACCGCCTCAGCCTGCGCGAGCCCTCGCTGGCTCGCGTTCTGCCGCGTCAACCCGGAACCAAAGAATCCCGCTACACCCATTTATTCTCCGGCGAACCGATATTGGAACCCGGCACAGAACATGTGGAGCGGGCGCTCTCGCCCGCTCCACCCAGCGGAAAATCAACGGCCGACCGCATTACAACCATCGAAGAAGAGGTTTCTCGTCTTCGAGCGGAACTTTCCGAAATCCAGCAGCAACTCGCCACCTTTCGCCAACAATTTGAATGACGGGCCCAATCATCATCGAAAATTATGATCCCCTATGGCCGCAGCGCTTTGAGCAAGTTCGAGCGCGCATCGCGCCCGCACTCGGCGCTCTGGCAGCGGCAATCGAACACATCGGCAGCACCGCCGTTCCAGGACTCGCCGCCAAGCCGATCATCGACGTCGACGTGCTGCTAAAATCTCCGGGCGACCTTCCCCTGGCGATCTCGAAGCTCGCGGCATTGGGATATCTACACGAAGGCAATCTCGGCATCCCCGGCCGCGACGCGTTTCAAGCCCCCTATCACGACGCTCCGCATCATTTGTATGTTTGCTCGCCCGACAGTCCCGAATACTCGCGTCACCTCGCGCTCCGCGATCATCTGCGCACTCATCCGAAAGATGCGGATGCCTATTCCAGCCTGAAACGCGAACTCGCTCGCAAATTCCCGCTCGACCGCGAGGCCTATACCCAGGCCAAAACGAATTTCATAGGGGAAATCCTGCGCCGGGCGGGCGCTTCGGACACGGAACTTTCCTGACCTCCAAAACGTACAATTGTTTATAAGGAGGTCTCCGCCATGTTGACGTTCGTACTCTGGTGCCTTCTCTTCGTCGTCTGCTGGCCGTTGGCGCTCTTGGCCCTGATCGCCTATCCCTTTATCTGGCTCCTGCTTCTCCCGTTCCGCGTCGTCGGTGTCGCAGTCCACGGCGTGCTGGAGGTCATTTACCTCGGCATCACGCTCCCGTTCCGCCTCCTGGCCGCCCCATTCCGGATCTGAGAGCCTGCAAATAGTGAGAGTGCCCCGTCTCGAACGCTACTGGGCGAGAGGGCGGACTCTCGCTTTCCACCTCCCGTGTCTTGGTGTAGCCTTTTAGCAAGATTTGAGTTTTCAGGAGGACGCAATGCGTCGCCGCGAATTCCTCATTCGCTCCGCTACCGCAACCGGAGTTGCTTGGCTCTCATCCAAATCCATCCTCAACGCCATCGCTGAGCAGACGCTTGGCAAAAAATTCTCCGCTTCCGACACAGTTCCGCTCGGCAACACCGGCATCCAGACTAGTCGCCTCGCCATGGGCACCGGCACGGTCGGCTCCGGACATCACTCACATCAGACGGCGCTCGGCGTCCAAGGCCTCTCGGCGCTTCTGCTCAACGGGTACGAGCATGGTCTGCGATTCTTCGACGCCGCCGACTCCTACGGGAGCCATCCTCACGTTGCGGAGGCTCTCAAGCATGTGCCTCGCGACAAGGTTACGGTTCTCACGAAGACGTTCTCGCGCGATGCCGCTTCGGCCCGCGCCGACCTGGACCGCTTCCGGCGTGAACTCGGCACCGATTACCTCGATGTCTGCCTGATGCACTGCGTCACCGAAGCCGACTGGACCGACCGCTATCGCGGCGTGATGGACGTCCTCTCCGAAGCCAAACAGAAAGGGATCATTCGTACCCACGGTTGTTCGTGCCACACCATCGAAGCCCTGCGCGCCGCCGCAAAGTCACCCTGGGTAGAAATCGATCTCGCCCGCATCAACCCTATCGGCGCCGAAATGGACGCCGATCCGGCAACGGTCGTGGGTGTGCTGAAAGAAATGAAAGCGGCAGGCAAAGCAGTTGTAGGCATGAAGATTCTTGGCCAGGGTGCGCTGCGCAACCGGCAGGACGAAGGCATCAAATATGCCCTTTCGCTCGGAGTCCTCGACGCCTTCACCATCGGCGCGGAAAGCAAGCAGGAACAGGAAGACCTGATCCGCCGCATCGCCTCAGCCTGATCAGAAACTCATGTGGGGACAGCCGCGAAGCGGCGTAAGAATCGACCCTAAAATCATAGCTCTAACTCTCCATCACCTTCAACCCCGGACTCACGATCAACCGTGCCTCCGTCGCTCGCTGCACCTCGTCCGCTGTAACCCCGGGCGCAACTTCCTCGAGCACGAGCCCATCCTTCGTTACCCGGATGTACGCCATCTCGGTTGCAATCGTATCGACTACGCGGACACCCGTCAGGGGCAGCGTGCACTTCTTCAAAATCTTCGGAGCCCCTTCGCGCGTGGTGTGTTCCATCGCAACCACCACGCGGCGCGCGCCCGCGACCAGGTCCATCGCGCCGCCCATTCCCTTTACCATTTTTCCTGGGATCATCCAATTCGCAATGCTTCCCGTCTCGTCCACTTCCATCGCACCCAGCACGCTTAAATCAATATGTCCGCCTCGAATCATCGCGAACGAATCCGCGCTCGAAAAATACGACGTCCCCGGCATCTCGCTCACGGTCTCCTTCCCGGCATTAATCAGATCGGCGTCTTCGCATCCATCGACCGGATACGGCCCGATCCCCAGCATCCCGTTCTCAGACTGCAGTGTCACTTCCATACCCACGGGCACATGGTTCGCGATGAGCGTCGGCATCCCGATGCCCAGGTTCACATAAAACCCATCGCGCAACTCGCGCGCAATTCGCTTCACAATCCGTTCGCGCTTGTCGACGTCTTTCCCTTGTTTAGTCATCGTCCCCTCAACCTGTCATGCTGAGCGAGGATTTTGCTTCGCAACGCGCCCAGCGCAACCACAGACCCCAAAAGGAATTCCGATAGTGCCCCGGCATGTTAACTGAGTACTGAGTACCGAGTACTGAGTACTGGGTCCAAAGATCTACCCTTTGCGCACGGTCTTCCGCTCAATCCTCCGCTCGTACAGTTCCCCCTGAAAAATCCGCTTCACGTAAATGGACTGCGTGTGAATCGCATCTCCATCCAGCTCTCCGACGTCCACCAGATGCTCGACCTCAGCGATAGTGACCTTCGCCGCTGTTGCCATCATCGGATTGAAGTTCCTCGCCGTCTTCCGATAAATCAGATTTCCCTCGCGGTCGCCCTTCCATGCTTTGACAAAGGCGAAGTCGGCCGTCAGCCCGCGCTCCATGACGTAAAGCCGCCCACCAAAGTCCCGCGTCTCTTTTCCGTCCGCGACCATCGTCCCAACCCCGGTCGGTGTGTAGAACGCCGGAATCCCCGCGCCACCCGCGCGGATCCGCTCGGAAAATGTTCCCTGCGGCACAAGATCAAGCTTGATGGTCCCGTTCAGAACCATATCCTCCAGCAACTTGTTCTCGCCAACGTAGGTTCCAATGTGATGAACAATCTGTCCCGCGGCCAACAGCAGTCCATTCCCCACGCCGTCCACCCCAACATTGTTGCTGATCGTCCGCAGATTCCTGGTTCCCTTGCGAACAAGCGCGCGGATCAGATTCTCCGGCATGCCGCAAAGCCCGAAGCCCCCAATCATCACGGACGCTCCGTCAAACACGTCGCGGATCGCCTCATCCGCATTGGCCACAACTTTATTCATAGCGCAAGGATTCTAAATGAATTGATTCTTAGTTTCCGATTGTCGATTGAAAAAGCGGATGCCCCTTCACTCTCGACGTCCTTTGGCGAGACTAGAGTGAGGATTGTCAGAGCTTTTCTTCGGCACGCTCTTCCGCAACGCATGGGCCTGTTCAAATTCCTCTGCAAGTTGTCGCGTGGCAAGATTCTCTCGAATATGCGCAATTCGCTGCTCCACTTTCCACAGCGCGTCTGACAAATTCTTCTGGTTGCTGATCGCGACGTCCCGCCACATCGAGTACGGACTCGCCGAAATCCGCGTCATCTCCTGAAGAGCACGTCCTCCCGCCGGAAGCAGTGGAGCCTCAGCCCCGAACTCCTCGACCAGGGCGGCCGCCAGAGCCGTCGAAATCATCTGCGGAACGTGGCTGATCCACGCACATAACCGGTCATGCTCCGCCGCCGGAAGCATGGCCACCCGCGCACCAATCTGATCGATGAGTCCCACGTACTCCGCGAACAAACCTTCCGTCAGATTCTGATCCGGCAAAGGCGTCAGGAACCACACCGCTTTCTGGAACAAGTCGGCATCCGCAGAATCCACGCCGCTCAATTCCTTTCCCGCCATCGGATGCCCCGCCAGAAACCGCTTTCCCGCCGTCTTCCCAAACACCTTCGCCGCTTGCTCAACCACTGCGACCTTCGTGCTGCCGACGTCGGTCAGCAAAGCCTTCGCCGGAAGCACCGAACCGACGCGCTCGATGAGATCGACGATGGCCAGCACAGGCGTTGCGAGCACAACCACCTGGCTCCCGCGCACCGCGTCCGCAGGATTGGTTGTTCCCTCGTCAATCGCGCCGCGATTCCGGGCCTTCTCGAGCGTGGCTTCACGATCGCATCCGATAATCCTCCCTGCAAATTTCTTCTTCCGCAGAGCGAGGGCCAGCGATCCACCGATCAGCCCCGTACCGATAATCGTGATTTGCCGAATTGCCATAAGAACAATTCACCACACAGGCGCAGAGGAAGCACATGTGATTCTTGATGCCGGTTACTGATAGCAAGCCTGCTAGACCACGAGCTTTCAATCAGCAATTAGAAGCGAACAGGAGTTCTGTCTTTCTCTGTGACTCTGTGGTGAAACGTCTTAAATCGTCCGTCCCACCGCCGGCGCAATCATCCGCAACTCATCCATCAATTTCGAGAACTGTTCCGGAAACAACGACTGCGCTCCATCTGACATTGCCTTGTCAGGATTGCAGTGCACTTCGATCAGTAATGCATCCGCTCCTGCGGCCACCGACGCGCGCGCCATCGGCGCGACTTTGTCACGCCTTCCCGTACCGTGCGACGGATCCGCCGTCATCGGCAAATGCGACAGCTTGTGGATGATCGGTATCGCCGAGATATCCATCGTGTTGCGCGTGTACGTCTCAAAAGTCCGGATGCCGCGTTCGCACAGAATCACGTCATAGTTACCGCCCGCCATGATGTACTCGGCCGATAACAACAACTCTTCCAGCGTCGCGGCGATTCCTCTCTTCAGCAACACAGCCTTGCGGATTTTCCCGAGTTCCCGCAGCAGATTGAAGTTCTGCATATTGCGCGCGCCCACCTGCAAAATGTCCACGTAAGGCATCATGAGCGGGATCTGCGAAATTTCCATCACCTCGCTGATCACCAGCAACCCGAACTTGTCTCCGGCCTCGCGCAGCAGTTTCAGCGCCTCTTCGCCGTGCCCCTGAAATGAGTAAGGAGAGCTTCTCGGCTTGAATGCCCCGCCGCGCAGCACTTTTGCGCCCGCCTTTGCCACCGCCTCCGCAGTTGTGAAGATCTGCTCGCGAGATTCGACCGAGCACGGCCCGGCCATCATAATAATTTCGTTTCCGCCGACAGCTACTCCATTCGCCAGCTTGACGATCGTCCCCTCCGGACGAAAACTCCGCCCCGCCAATTTGTAAGGGGAACTGATTCGGTGAACTTCTTGCACACCCGGCAACAGTTCCAGATTGCGGATATCGAAATCAATCCCCGCTCCTACCGCCCCGAGCACCGTCATCCGCGCCCCGGTCGAACGGTGAACTTCAAACCCCATTTTCACCAGGTGCTCAATCACCTGCTGAATCAGCCCCTCATCCGCGCCTTCCTGCATCGCCACAATCATAAGATTCTCTCGATTTGGCTATGACCTTCGAGTCGCGAGCAATCGAACTCTGCTTGCCCACAACTCGTCGCTCATAGCTCGCAACTCGCTAATCATTCACATCCGAATCCAACTCTGTCTCCGACCCCGTCGCGGCCGCCTTCGGTACAATCTCTTCCTTCTGCACGTTCCGCATCACGTCGATGATGCGCTCGTAAATCCTGACCAGATCCCGCCCGGGCAACGGTCCCGGATTCGCTTCTTGGACATTCGCAAACACAATCCGCTCGCGGTCCGGCTCATAAATCGGCATTGAGGTATTGCGCTTGAGTTTCCCAATCTCCACCGCAGCCCTCGCCCTCTCGCTTAGCAGCGACACAAGCTTGCGGTCAAGCTCATCAATTTTCTTTCGCCAATCCCCGATGTCCATAAAAGCCCCAAGAAACGAAATGCACCAAGCGCCGGGTGCCACCTTCTAAATGTCGCGCCCTTTGCGGCGTTTAGCGCGGGGATCTTGACTGCCGGCCTTAGTGCCCCGGAACTAAAACGCCCGAACCCGCCAACGCCTTCACAAACTCTCTCACGGCCGCCGCTTCGCGTCCCCGGTTCCGCTCAATCGTCTCCACAATCGCGCTGCCCACTACGACCGCGTCGGCGAATTCACCAACTTCTGCAAACTGCTCCGGCGTAGAGATCCCGAATCCCAATGCAACGGGTAACTTCGTAACTCGCCGTAACCGCTTCACCAGTTTGCGCGCATCTTCCGCCAACTGTTGCCGCTGTCCAGTCACGCCCGTGCGCGACACCGCATAAACAAATCCGCGCGAAGCCCCGGCAATCCGCTTCAACCGGTCATCCGGACTCGTTGGCGCCGCCAGAAACACCGGGGCCAGATCGTTTCCGCGCATCAATCTCAGATATTCGCCTGCCTCTTCCACCGGCAGATCGATGACGAGGGCGCCGTCTACTCCCGCGGCCCGGGCCACTTTGCAGAACTTTTCCATTCCCATCCGCAGAATCGGATTGAGATACGAAAACACGATCAGGCCGGTCGACTGCGCCTGAACCCGCACCTCGGCCGCCAACGTTAACACTTGCGCCAGCGAAGTCCCATGCTTCAAGGCCCTCTCACTAGCGCGCTGGATCACCGGTCCGTCCGCCACCGGATCGCTGAACGGCACACCCAACTCGATCACATCCGCCCCAGCCTCAATCGCCGCCAGCACGATCTCGCGCGTAGTCGCGAGATCGGGATCGCCACACGTCACATACGCCACCAGCGCCGGCTTCTTATAAAAAGTCAGAGGCATAAAAAAGCTTTGTCATTCTGAGCGAAGCGAAGAATCCCAATGCCTTCCCACAATCAGAGACTTGAAAAGGAATCCACATGCGAACATCCGCCACGGTGCGTTAATCATCAAAGCTGGACGCTTACGAATCTAGCTTCAGACTTTCCCGCATAATCCCGATATCCTTGTCCCCGCGCCCCGACACATTCACAATCACAATTTCAGACTTCTTCATCTTCGGCGCGCGCTTAATCACCTCAGCCACTGCGTGCGCCGACTCCAGCGCTGGAATAATTCCCTCGGTTCGCGCAAGCAAGGTTGTCGCATCCAGCGCCTCCGCGTCCGACGCCGGGATATACTCCGCGCGCCCCGCATCGCGCAAGGCCGCATGCTCCGGGCCAATCGATGGATAATCCAATCCCGCCGAAACCGAATGCGTCAGCGCAATCTGTCCGCCCGAATCCTGCAGAACGTAGGAATAGGTTCCTTGCAGAACGCCCGGCGATCCACCCCGAAACCGGGCCGCATGATCTCCCAACGCTTCGCCGCGCCCGCCAGCCTCGACACCCACCAACTTGACGGCCTTGTCCTTGATGAACTCGTAGAACGCTCCAATCGCGTTCGACCCGCCACCCACGCACGCGATTACCGCAGTTGGCAATTTTTTCTCAGCCTTCAAGATCTGCGCCCGCGCTTCGCGCCCGATCACTCGATGAAAATCCCGCACCATGGTCGGATACGGATGCGCCCCCAACACGCTGCCCAGTAAATAATGGGTAGTCCGTACATTCGTGACCCAGTCGCGCATCGCCTCATTGATCGCATCTTTCAAAGTGCGCGATCCCGATGACACTCCGCGCACCTCCGCACCCAACAGCCGCATGCGGAACACATTCAACTCCTGCCGCCGCATGTCCTCCGTGCCCATGTAGACGACGCACTCGAATCCCATCAGCGCGCAGACGGTTGCGGTCGCAACGCCATGCTGACCTGCGCCAGTCTCGGCGATCACGCGATGCTTCCCCATGCGTTCGACCAGCAACCCTTGCCCAAGGCAGTTATTGATCTTGTGCGCCCCGGTGTGCAAGAGATCTTCCCGCTTCAAATAAATCTTCGCTCCGCCCAACTTCTCGGTGAGACGGCGCGCAAAAAACAATGGCGTCGGACGCCCGGCAAATGTCCGCAGCAATTCGTCCAACCGCGCCTGAAATTTCTTATCCCGCTTCGCCCGCTCGTACTCGCGTTCCAATTCTTCGAGAGCAGCAATAAGCGTCTCCGGCACGTACCGCCCGCCGTAAACGCCAAACCGCCCAGGCTCACTGGTCGTTACAGATCCGCGCGGGGTGCCACGTCCTTCTCGCGCTTTCGGCGAGAGGGCGGGCACCTTGATCTTCGTTTTTCGCGGAACCGTAGCCATCCCTAACTCACCTTCCGATCCATCTCGCGCACGGCACGCACAAACGCACGTACCTTCTGCGGATCCTTCTTCCCCGGCCGCGCTTCAACTCCAGAAACCACATCCACTCCCCAAGGCCTCAGGATCTCGATCGCCTCGCCAACATTCTGAGGAGTTAAACCACCCGCAACGACAACCTTCTGATGTCGACTCAACTCCTTCACCGCATTTGCCGCTTCGTGCCAATCGAACGGCACGCCCGTCCCGCCGGGTTTCTGCGAACTCCCAGAATCCAGAAACAGCACGTCCAGCACCCCGAATGGCCGCTCCACCGAAAGTCCCGCCACATTCCTGAATCCTTCTCCCAGGAACAAGCTGACCGGCAGTGCGACATAAGCTTTCAGCGTCGCCTCGCTCGTTGCGTGCGCTTGCAAAGGGAGTGTCCTTCGAGGCGAATTTGCGGTGAGTCAGCAAATACAACTGGAGAGCATCGAAGCCAGCCCGGCGTCCCATCTCCACCGCATGCTCGATCGAATCCCCCGCAAACACTCCCACTTTCTCAATGCTCTTCGGCAGCTTCTCCACGATCTCTCGTGCAGTCTCCACGTTCACGCACCGCGGACTCTTTTCATAAAACACAAACCCCACCGCATCCGCGCCAGCGTCTACGGCCACGAGCGCGTCCTCGAAATTCGTCATCCCGCAAATCTTGACCCAAGTCATGTTTGCCATCCTGAGCGAGGATTTTGCTTCGCGACAAGCAAACCAAAACCACGGTCGAAGGACCTCGTGCTCCCCGGCACAACCCGAGCCTAAAACAGGAGTTCACTCCACAGGCCCGTCGACTCTACGGCCGACTGGGTGCTGAGTACTGAGTGCTAGGAACCAACAACTCCCGCAGCGCCTCGCCAGGCCGATCCGCCCGCATCAGTGACTCGCCCACCAGGAACGCGTGATACCCCGCCGCCCGCAATCGCGCCACATCGTCGGCAGATCGGATTCCACTCTCCGCCACGCGCACAACACCAGCCGGAAACTTTTCCGCCAAGCGCATCGCAGTCTCCAAATCGACGTTGAATGTCCGCAGATCGCGCGTATTGATGCCAATCAAATCACAACCTGCATTCAACGCACGCTGCAATTCGGCTTCATCATGGGCCTCGCACAGAACGTCAAGGTTTCGCGAACGTGCGGCCGATGCCAGCGTGTGCAACTCCTCGGAAGTCAGCGCCGCCACTATCAGCAAGACGGCGTCCGCCGAATTCGCCCGCGCCTCAAGTATTTGAAATTCGTCGACGATGAAATCTTTGCGCAGGCAGGGAATTCGAACAGCCGACGAAGCCTCTCGCATATTCCGAAGCGAGCCCTGAAAGAATTCTTCATCCGTCAGAACGGAAAGGGCCGCCGCACCCGCAGCCTCCACTTCTCGCGCCAGCTCCGCCGGATGAAACTCCGCCCGGATCAACCCTTTCGACGGCGATGCCTTCTTCAACTCCGCGATGACAGCGATCCCGCCGCGGCTCTGCTCAAACAAAGCTCGTCGAAACCCGCGTGGCGCGTGCAATTCCGCCCGCCGCTCCAATTCGCGAACGTCTGCCCCGCGCTTGGCTTCCGCCACACGCGCCCGCGTTGCCGCAAGAATCCTGTCGAGAACGGCAGGCATAGACAATCGTTTGATTATAAGGGACACCCGGGATTACAAAGTCTCTTGAAAGCTCTTCCCGTGGCGGCTGCCCCCTCTAGCCGCGTTCTTCGCGGTTTGAGTGCGGATTTTGACTTCCGTTTAATTCAAACTTAACTCACTTGCAAATCTCTTGAATCTGCTTGTACGGCTTTTCCATCACCGGCGGATACTTGATCTTCCTCGCATCCATCCACTCCTCCAGCAAAGTCCCGCCATACTTCGAACCGGCATCTGGATCTCCCTCATACACGGGATCGCTCTCCGCTTCTTCCAGCGTCACCAGCGTGAATCCCTTCTTCTCCAGCAGATCCAGTGCATCCGGCAAAATCGTGCTGCTGAATGCACCCAGGTGCAGCAACAGCACATGATTGATGTCGTGGCCGTACACCAACTTTGCCATCTCTCGCCCCAAATCCAGATACGAGGCCTCGATCTCCAAGTAGCTCGACCGCAGCCACGCGATCGACTTCTCATCCTTCTTATCAACGCATCGCGCGTACGCGCCGTTCCACAAGTAGTCTTCCCAATCGAGCGTCACCTGCGCCACACGGTATCCCCGCGCCTGCAGATAAGTCCGCACCGCTCGCCGCTTCTCAACGGTGTCTCCCTCGCGCAAATACGGATACCGTAGCCAATGCCAGTTCCCGGATTTTGTTCCCAGCAACTCGAGCACTGGCTCGTTTTCTTCAATCTCCCGCTCAAACGCCTCCGGTGGATTTGCATTCAAGTCCAGATGTCCGTATGTGTGGCTTCCGAACGGCTCTGATGCCACCCACATCTTCAGAGCCTCCGCGGCATCGGTATCGCCTTCGAGTTTCTTGGCATTGACGAACCCGTAGGCCGGCGGGACATGCAGTTTTTTCAGCACCGTGAGGGTATCGCGTGCAATTTGAACCCGCGTGACTCCCGCCGGAAGTTCGCCGTTGAGCGGCAAATCATCGAACGTAATCGCGACCTTCTGCGCAGTGCAAGGACTCGCGGTCGCAACGGCAAGCAAGAAAACGACTCGCAGATATCTCATCGAAAAAGTCTACAAGAGCGAGCCACACTCTGGTCCGGGTGCCCCACTTCCGGCTCGCCCTGCGCTACTCCATCCCCAGCGAAGCCTTCACCGATTGCCCATATTCCCGCGCCTTCTCCAACACCTTCGGCTCGTCCACAGTCAGCAAGCTTGCGGTCCCGCATCACAACGCGACCGCCAATCACCACCGTCTCGACGTCGCTGCCTTTCAGCGAATACGCGATCTGCGCATAGATGTCATACATCGGTACGGCATTCGGCTCATCGAGGCTGATCATCACCAGGTCCGCCTTCTTCCCTGCCTCCAGCGATCCGATTTCCTTCTCCATATGGATTGCGCGAGCTCCGTCGATCGTCGCCATCTCGACCACGGCCTTCGCATTCAGCGCCAAGGGATTCATCTTCGTAATCTTTGCCAGCTTCGCCGCCAGGTCGATCTCTTCCATTAAGTCGAGATCGTTATTGCTTCCCGCTGGACCATCCGTGCCCAGCCCGACTGCGATTCCTGCCGCACGCATCTCCGGCACGGGAGCCACGCCGCTCGCAATCATCATGTTGCTCGACGGATTGTGCACGCATCCCACTCCACGCTCCGCCAGCAGCTTGCGATCCGCTTCGTCCACAAAAATGCAGTGCGCCGCGACAATGTCCGGTCCCAACAACCCAATCTTCTCCAGATACTGCACGGGAGACATCCCGTTCGTCTTCTCGCTGTCTTCCCACTCCTTCTTCATCTCCGACACGTGGATCAAAATCGGCGCGTGATATTTCCTCGCCAGTGCCGCCGCATCCTGCAGCGTCTTTTTCGAGCACGTGTAAATCGAATGCGGCGCCGGAGCCGCATGAATCAACGCATCTCCCTGCCACCGTTTCAAAAACTTCTCTGTATACGCCAACATCTCTGCTTCGCTTTTGTTGTCGGGTGCGGGAAAGTCGATAAACGTCTCGCCCAGCACGCCCCGCATCCCCGCCGCCTTCGTCTCTTCCGCAACCGCGTCCTCGAAGTAATACATATCCGCAAACGTGGTCACGCCCGACCGGATCTGTTCCGCCGCCGCCAATTTCGTTCCCCACCGCACAAACTCTTCATTCACGTTCTTCGCTTCGGCCGGGAAAATGTATTTGTACAGCCAGTCGTTGAGTGTCACATCGTCGTGCAGCCCGCGGAACAGCGTCATCGGCACATGCGTGTGCCCGTTGATGAATCCCGGCAGAACGAGCCGTCCCCGCGCATCGATCGTCTGTGCTCCGTGATACTTCGCCTCGATATCCGCCCGCGGACCAACGGCCACGATCGCATCCCCGCGCACCGCCACACTCCCATCCTGATAAATCGCGCGCGACCCATCCATCGTGACCACGATCCCGCCACTGACGATCAGGTCGACATCTTGCCTGGCTTGGCCGAGTACGACATTCCCGAGCAACATGAGAACAAAAAGTAAGAGTGCAGTTTTAATCTTCATTTGTCCTTTTCGTATGGAACAAGATGCGGTACCGGGTGCCCCATTTCCGGCCGCATTTGCCGGAAGTGGGGATTTTCTCGACCTCAAGCTCCGGGTGGACTCGCTCACCCGCTAGATCTCGGCCCGCTCCACATCCACAAGTTCTGTCTCTTTCACCGGCTTGCTCCGATAAACACTAAATTCCTTTACGTTCCGCAGCGAGAATGTCGGAACGCCCGCATCCGTCGCTGCCTTGATCCTTCCGAACTCCGCGCCGACCACATCCTCCAGCAAGAACGCAGGCCTCGCCTCCGCGCTGGCGTGCTCAATCTTGATCGCATGAATCTCAAGCCCCTTCACGTGCCGGATGAAAAATCCATGCGCCGGGGTCGTTCCAAACATGTTCGGCTCCGGATAATCCTTCTCTTTCTCCGCTACCTGCCGTTGCGCCTCATCCTTTGTTCCGCCCCCTGAATGCACCAGCATCACATCGCTGATCTTCACATCCTCAATCGGATGTTCCGGAATTCCCGCCACGATCGATCCGATCCGTGGCGCTCCCTCCGCGCTGATGCAAGTGATATTACTCAGCATCAGGCGTCGGATCACTCCCACCGGCACTCCCGCCGGCCCTCGCATGCGCGCTCCCAGCCGCAGAAAAATCGGCGCACTCCTAACGTCCCGCATCGTGATGTTCGTACAAGTCACGTCTTCAATCACCGCTCCGTCGACGCTTTCGATCGCCAGTCCGCTGCAGCCGTCAAACACGCAGTTCGAAACCGCGATGTTCTTGAATCCCCCATTCGATTCCGTCCCAAACTTGATCCGCCCCGTCCGCGGCACTTTCTCGTCGGCAGGAAACCGCTTCCACGACCCATCCAGCACCGCTCCTTCCTCGAAATTACCTGATAGCAGGCAATTGCTGATCGTCACCATCTCCGTGGCCCGCGCATATCCCAGCCCAAACGAACTCTTCAGGCAGATGCCGTCGTCCCAAGGCGAGTTCACACTGCAGTTCGACACCCGCACGTTTCGGCAGCAGTCGATGTCCATCCCGTCGCGGTTGGTGTCGATTTTCAGATTGTCGATGGTGAGGTTGTCGACTCCCGTGGCGAGAATCCCGAAATGCCCGCCGTGCAGAATGGAAAAATCCCGCAGCAGAACGTTCCGGCAATTCTTGAGCGAAATCGCTTTGTTCGCGACGCCAGGATTCTCCGCGATCGGCCCCGCGCCCCACCCCCGGCTCGAGCCCCTTGCCCCAAATCAGGCCTGGCCCGAAGATCGAAACGTCATGCAACCCTTCTCCCCAAATCAGGCTGTTGTGCCAGTGATTGTGTCCGTAGTCCTGATACTCCTCCCAGGCCTGCTTCGGTTCCGCCATGTCGTATCCATGCGCCAGATCGGTCGCCGGATCCGCAGCCACAATCGTCGCCCCCTGGTCGAGATAGAGAGCCACCTCGCTCTTCAAATGAATCGAGTAGCAAAGATAGCTTCCCGCCCGAAAGAAGACGGTCCCGCCGCCAGCGGCGGCCGCCTCTTCAATCGCCCGATTAATCGCAGGACTGTCGACGGATTTTCCATCTCCTTTCGCGCCAAACGCTGTTACGTCGTAAGAAACGATCCCCGACGGCTGCCGCGCATGGCCGGCGCGAATCGTCTCTTGCGCCCCGAAGGCGGGAACCTTACCCAGAAGCGCCCCCACGGGAATCGCGCCCACAAGTCCCGCCGTCTTCAAGAATCTTCGCCGTTCCGCATCGTCAAATCGCATCGCGATCTTCTCCCGAACTTAAAACGCAAGTGAACGAGGTCAGCGCCGCACGTCGCGAGTCCGTCTCAGCCTCGGACTCACCACATCTATCTTGCCGCCACCCTCTTCAAATAAAAACGAAAGAACTTCTCCGAATCCGAATCCAGACAAACCTGTGCATTCACCGTCCCTGGCTCTTCTCGCGTGAATCCCTTCTCGTCCACGCGAATATGCATACCCTGCACCGGACACAAGTCCGGCTGCAACGCAAACGCCAGCGTCATCGGATCGAACAGCGTCGGTGTCTCCTGTCCCCACAGGTGATACAGCACGGCGAGCTGATCGGTCACCGGCGTCCCTTGGCTGAACAGAAAAGCGCGCTTCACCTCATCCAACTTCAATTGCGTCGAATCGAGCGGCATCACATAGAGAGGCACGCCGGACGAAAACAATTTCTGCGCCGACGCAACGTCATTCAGAATATTCCACTCGGGCATCGGAGGAACCGGCGCTGTATATCCCATGTCCCCGTAGCCACGCCGCACTGAGCCGCCCATCAGCACGACCCTTTTCAATTTCCGAAACGTCGCCGCATCCTTGTCGATCGCCGCTCCCACATTCATCAGCGGTCCAATCGCAATCAGCGTGATCTCCCCCGGATACTTCTGAATCTGCGCCAGCAGAAATTCCACTGCGTCCGCATGCAACGACTTCACAAACTTTCCGCTCTCCCCGTATTTGCTCTGCGACATCGGATTCTTCGTCGCGGTCCGCTTCCCGGCGAGCACCGGGATGTCCCCACGCCCCATCTCTCCCAACAGTCGATCCGTGATCTTCGCCCGCGCCTCCGTATCGCCGAACGCGGTCGTCACTCCCAGAATCTGCAGCTCTGGACTCTTCACCGCCAACGCTAGCGCAAACGCGTCGTCGACGTCGTCCCCGATATCCGTATCAATAATGATCTTCTCCGCAACGCCGGATCCCGACGCAAGCCCGAGGACCGGCAAAAGGCAAAATGCCATACACCAGGACCACACACACGCTTTCAACCCTCCGCCTCTCCACGCCATTCTTGCCCTCGCTCGCCGATTGATTGCGACCTGCCACAACTTAAGCCGACCACGATATCTGAAATTCCCGCCCGCGTCGAAGACCGGACGCACCCTCGCCGCAACTGCCTCCAGCAATACGACTTAGTGCCCCCGCAACCCGCGCCCATGGCCGAAAGCAGGAAAAAGCTGCTTGACAGCCACTTCTGCCCAGTGCAGACTCGCGGTACTGGACAGATCGACCTTCCAGGCGATTTCGTCCGGCCAGAGGTTTGGCCCGAATATTCATCAGTTCTGCGCCGCTCGATCAAAGCTTGGGGAAATTCAGAACACTTCCGCTCCTCCCCCAGACGGAGTGACCAACAAACTTACCGCCCATCGGACGGTCGCACCAATTTTTCGCCGCGCCGCAAGTCAGGCAAGGCCCGAGCAACTCGCAAGATCAGCAAAATGATGAGAGGAGTTTTACTTCGATGCGAAAATGTATATACGCCGCACTCGTGACCCTAATACTCGCCGGTGCCGTATACGCTCAGGAGGATGTCGCCCAGGCGGCCCGTCCCACCCGCTCCTTAGGCACCGTGACTGAGAAGTCCATCACTTGTCACGCCGGCGGCGTGACGGGAGCGACCTGCCAACAGCTCACCGTGACCTGCCCAAGCGTTCCCAACGTGTTCGCCTACCTCAAGATCAACACGCCTGCGAATCCTCTCGGAACCGTGCTCTACGGCACCGGTACCGACGGCAACGGCCTCTACGACACGATTTTTACCTTCGGAAAAACCGCGGTGCAGAACGTCTTTAACGCCGGATTCCGAACCGTGCAGATTTCATGGGGCACGCCATTCAATACCGCCCAGCCGGGTGGATGGGTCGAAGGCCCTGGAGGCGTACTCGCCGCATCTTGCCGTTGGGCCACGGTCGCAAACTACGTTTACACCAAGGTTCAAAACAACTCGAGCAAGCCCCTGTGCGCCACGGCCAATAGCGGAGGAGCCGGCGCCCTCGCCTACGTCCTCTCGCAATATCCCAACAATATCTCCATGGCCGAAGTGACCAGCGGACCGCCCACCGCGCGTCTGGATTGGGGCTGCATGTGCAAGGAGGGCAAGCTCAACACCTTCTGCGGAAAAGGCTCGCTGGGCACGTGTTTCGGCGTGACGGACGGCGCGGTTTGGGATCCTGCCTACACTCCGAATCCATATTGCTCGAACGCCACGAAAGGCATGCCCCCGCCGGGAGGCTCGACCTTCTTCCTCGACGACAGCGTCGAAGCTCCCGGAGCCGTATACAACTTCCCCAAGACTTATGTGAATGTTGTCTTCGGCGGAACCGATACCAGTTCGGCAATTGCGATCGGCCTCGACTGGTACGGCAAAATCACCAGCAAGAAAGAGCAGACGTGCATAGCCGACGCACCGCACTCGATCCCGAACGTGCTCGATGGCGCCACCCAGATCGCCAACGACCTGATCGGCCTCTGCAAACTGCAGTAAGAAATAAAAACGAAGTAGTTTTTCGATCTCAGGATGCCCCATCCCTGTCTCGCCGCACTTTTGGCGAGACAAGGTGGGGATTTGATTTTTCAGATGTCGTAGTAGAACCTTCGCGATAGCCTCCGTGGAAGAGCGGCCCTTCAGGCCCGCGTCAACGATCCACGAGGAGACGGGCTTGAGCCCCGGGACTCTCCCCGCGAACCCCCGACACAATCTAAATTTCAACGCCGCATGTCCGCCGCCCGCGATGTCTGCCTTTTCGCTCCCGCCCGTTATACTTTTCTCCGCGAAAAGAGGCCACCATGATTCATCGCTCTCGAACCGCGGTTGTCACCGGCGCTGCCCAGGGAATCGGGCGCCGAACCGCGGAACTGCTCGCCGAACACGGCTACTCCGTCGCACTCGCGGACTTGCGTCCCACCGATCACGTCGGCGTCTTACTCCGCGAAAAAGGATCTGCCGTTCTGGAGTTTCAGGGTGACATTTCGGACGAAGCCACTGTCGCGAACCTCGCTGCCGAAGTCGAACAGGCGTGGGGTCGCATCGACGTCTTGGTCAATAACGCCGGAATCAGTTCCATCTGTCCGGCGGAGGAGACCTCGGCCCAGCAGTTTCGTCGGGTCCTCGAGATCAATCTCACCGCGCCTTTCCTGCTCTCCAAAGCATTTGGCGCGAAGATGCTTGCCCGTCACGAAGGATCGATCGTGAATGTGGCCTCCATCGCCGGGCTCGTCGGCATCGGCGACCGCGCAGCCTACAACGCCTCGAAGCATGGCCTCATCGGGCTCACCCGCACCCTCGCCGCCGAATGGGGTGGCCGGGGTGTCCGTGTCAATGCGGTCTGCCCCGGCTGGGTGAAAACCGAGATGGACGTTGCCGATCAGTCTTCCGCCGGCTACACCGATGATGACATCGCCGGACGCGTGCCCATGGCGCGGTTTGCCTCTCCCGATAACATTGCGCAAGCCATTCTGTTCTTGGCTGACAACCAGGCGAGCGGCTTCGTGAACGGCCACACTCTTGTTGTCGATGGCGGCTGGACCGCAGACGGAAGCTGGGAGTCTTTGCGGCTTCGCCATCGGTGACGTCGCCCCCGATCCAAGTCGATGTCCACTTGAGCCCGCGATTCATTCAGGAAAATCAGTAACTCGTCTACAAGAATGGAAGCGTCTTCGCGCTCTGTCCGGCTGGCGCTGTCGCCATCGCACCACGCCGTGTCTCCCCTTCCACACTCGACCTCAACGGCGGCCTAACTAACTCCTGCCAAATCAAGCCCTCCGGCGCTGGTCCCTCCCTTGCATTCCTCAAAGCGCCGAGACCCGGCAGGAGGCAACCACAATGACCCGCATCAACGCCATTCGCAACGCCGCTCACTCCGTATCTTGGGGAAAAGCAACCGAGACCAAAACCATCGCAACCGCAGCCCTGGGCAACCTCAACGCTTACATCTTCGCAGCCGTCCTGATCGTCTGCTCCGTAGCCGTCGGATGCTCCAGCGAAAAGCCGAAGCCCGTCAGTTCGAACCAGCAGATTCCCGTAGCGCAGCCCACGATTCCCGCGCCCGACGCCCGCTCCTGTCCTGCAAGCGGAGAACAAGCCTGCTCCGAAAAAGATTGTTCACAAGCGGCCCGCGACCGTGAACTACGCCGACAAGAATTCCGGCGTGACGTTTGAATATCCTCGCCGCTACGCCATCGAGACTGGAGACGCTGCCACCCAACTCGTCGCTTCGAATCCCATCCCGATGAACTTCGTGCAGCCGGGTGGAGTCGCACTGGCGGCCGTCGAACTTCCTGAGACTGGATTCGTCAACACCGATTTCTCGTCCGCGTTCTTCAACGTGAGCGTCAACAAGACTCTTAGCGCCGATCAATGCAGCGAGTTCGCAGTTCCGCAACCGAAGCCGTGCTCAGCATCAAGTAACGGAAGCGGCAACGACCGAAGTCGACCCCACAGGACACGACTCCGAAGTCTGAAGTGGGCGTCCACGCCTTCGATCGATCCGATGACTAGCGATCCCATGACTGCCGAAACAAACCGCAACCGACACGAACTCGAACTCGAAGCTCCTCGTTGGAGACATCGAATTCCGCGCCACCGAAGCCGTCTCCGGCGAAGGCACCCGCCAGAGCGATTCGAAATACTTCCACGTCTACCAGAACGGATCGTGCTACGAATTTGCGCTCAATGTAACCACGAACGCGTCGGAAGACGGCATCACCAAGCACGTCGACCGCGACAAAGTCTTCAGCCGCCTGCAGCAGATCCTCTCGACGGTGAAGATCAGCCCGGTGGTGACGCCCGAAGTGGCTACCGACAACCCAACCCCGGCTCCGCAAGCAACCCCCGCTCAGTAAATTTGCCGGATGCCCCACCCTGGTCGCGTTCTTTGCGACAGGGTGGGGCCTTTGTTTTCTTGAAAACTGGATTACGAGGGGAACACTCTTTACGAGGCGCACCACTTTCCCATTGCGCAATCCTGCGCGACGCAGTAAATTTTTTCTCAACTTTTCCCGCGCGCTTTCGTTGTCCACGAATCGACCACGCAGCGCAACAACGTTCCGGCGATCCTGCGTTTCGTCGCCGAACCGTTTCAACAGCGGGCCTTCCGAGTGCGGCGGACTCCCGGTATCGGGCCTCGATCACAAGAACGAAATTCTGCCGGTACGAAAGGATTACCGCCATGCCGCGTAAATCAAAATCACCTGTCTCTCAACCGCTCTTCAGCGAACCAGTTTTCAATGAGGGAATCCCAACTCCCGATCCCTCTCAATTCAAGGTCACGCCCGATGACTCTCAGTACTACACGAAGGAAGTCGAGAGCCTTCTTACCAAAGAGGTTGTCTCGTTCAAAAAGGCCATCCGGGAAAACAACAGATCTTTTCCCTCTCGAGAACGCCTGGGGAGATCACGGGGCCGACGTCATCAAATCCATCAACGCCGCCAATTGCATCACTTTTCACATGATCGGAGACAGCGGGGCCACCGCCGCCTCTGCTTACGCTTCCGAACTCAAAGTCTCCGACGCCGTCACCAACGACTTTCACACCTCGGCGGCCGCCAATCGCCCCTCGTTTCTCTTTCATCTCGGCGACGTCGTCTACAACTTCGGAGAATGGAACTACTACTACGACCAATTTTACGAGCCGCTCCGCAACTATCCCGCTCCCATCTTCGCCATCCCCGGCAATCACGATTCGTTCGTGCTGCCTGGAACAGCCAAAGCCAACGAGCCTCTCACCACATTCATGCGCAACTTCTGTGGAACTTCGCTCGCCGTCACTAAAGATGCTGGCCCTCTTCACCGTACTTGCATGACGCAGCCCGGCGTGTACTTCGCCCTCGACGCTCCCTTTGTTCGCATCATCGGACTCTTCTCGAACGCCCTCGAAGATCCCGGTGTCATCTCCAGCGAAACCACGAAAGGAAAAGCAAGGTGGGCCGCAGTTCCCGACTACCAACTCGACTTCCTCACTGCGCAGCTTGAGGAAATCAAAGCGAGCAAGTATCAGGGAGCCGTTCTTCTCGCCGTCCACCATCCGCCGTTCACGTACTCGCCGCAAAAAACCGGATCTGGCGGAGGCAAGCACTACGGCAGTCCCGTCATGCTTTCCGAGATCGACGCCATCTGCAAACAGGCCGGCGTCTATCCGCACGCGGTCATCTCCGGACATGCCCACAACTACCAGCGCTACACTCGCGGACTCAACTTCGCGGGCAAGAATTATTCCGTTCCCTTCATCATCTGCGGAGACAGCGGCCACAACGTCACTCGCCTCACCAGCCCCAGCTTCGGCACGAAAGCTCCTGAGCCTGGGGATAACGTCGACGTGAGCTACATGGACAACGGAACCACGCTCACATCCACTGGCTTGACGCTGAACAAACACGACCAAACCAATTCCGGATACCTCCGCGTCTCCGCCACCGCCAAACAACTGACAATTACATTCAACCCAGTCAGCAAAACCGGCGCAGCCGTAAAACCCGACACCGTAACAGTCGATTTATCCGCGCACACTGCCGCATGAGGCAGACAATCCATAAACATCAAAATAGAACGTAAGCCGAAGAATACGAAGAGGTCGAAAAGAAGAAGAATTAAGAAGAGATGGAAAGGCGGGTGCCCCATTTCCGGCCGCTTTTGCCGGAAGTGGGGATTTCAGAGGAGTTTCAAATCAAAACAGCTCTTGTCATATCGACCGCAGGAAGAATCGAAGCGGAAGACAAAGGGCCGGACACCTTCATGCCCGGCCCTCGAATTTATGCAGCGCGAAGTTGCTGCGTTGCCTTGGGATTCACCGATGACTCTGCGATCTGTGTCAGCTTGGCGTCAGCAGCTTTTTCCTCGTTCAGCGTCTCCTGCAGCAACTGAGCCGCATCGGTCAGCCCAAGCCGCTTCGCAAACGAGAGTAGCGTGCCATACGACGCTATTTCGTTGTGCTCGACCTGGTTCCCGCTAAGAATGAGTACCACGTCGCGGAGGGGCGACCCATCTTCCGTGGCGTCGACCATGTCCTCGGCCGCGTCGGTGATCTCGTCGATGATGTCGTTGTCCTCGGTTTTTGGCTCCACGCCAATAATGGCAAACACCCTCTTCAACCGGACGACGTGATTGCGAGTCTCCTGAAGGTGTTGTTCAAAGGCGCTTCGCAGTTCCGGAGCACCGGCAGCTTCGATCATGCTGGGAATACCTTTCTCCGCCAGCTTCTGCTCACTATCGTAGGCATAACGCAAACCAGTCTCAAACAGGCTCTGCAAATTCTTAATTTTCATCTTTAACTCCATATCGTGATGATTTCGGATTTCGTTGTGGTGGATTCGATGAGCGATAAGCGGAGAATGTTGAAGTTGAGATGACTGCGATCGCTTTCGTGTTGCCGCCTCTCTTCTGTAAGGCACAAATTTCCGCCCCTGAGACCGAAAAGCCACCACATAAAGAGGGGACTAAGGGTTCCTACGCACGAGCGACACCAGGAAAGTCGTTGTCATTTCAAACTAAGCGGGTGCGACAGCGCCCCACCCAGAAACCTGCTGTTTGTGAACAAATCACATGCCCAAACGAAGCACCCCTGTACCCCCTCCGGGGTGTACAATTTCCCGACGTCTGGAACCCCCTCAGAAACGTACGCTACCGCACAAAAGGCTCAGACGCCGGTTCGCGGCTTCGCTCCTCCGGAGCGTCGACCGGTCGTACGTACGGATTGCAAAGGGGATCCATTTGAAAATTCTGCTCTACAACCCTGACAACGGTGTCACGCGCAATTTCATGCCTCACCTCTGGATGTTTCTCCTCCAGTCGCTGACTCCTCCCGGTCATGAAGTCGTCCTGATCGATGGCAATGCCCAGCCGATGGACGAAGCTCAAATCGCGCAATTCGTTCGCGACGAGAAAATCGGACTCGTCGGAATCGGCGCCATGACCCGCATGATCGCCAAGGCCTATCGCATCGCCGACGCTATCCGCGCCACCGGCGTCCCGGTCGTCATGGGCGGACCGCACGTCACTGAACTCGCCGACGAAGCGCTCGGTCGCGACGGGGGCCCGCGCCACGCCGACGCCGTGGCTCTCGGCGAAGCGGACGAAACCTGGCCGATCATCGTCAACGACGCCGCACGCGGCGCACTGAAAGACATCTACGCACCCGTCGATGCCGCCGGCAAAGACAGCAAGCCTTCTCTGAAGCCTTATCCCGTGATCCCCTGGGACAAGATCGATCTTCACCAGTTCAACCTTCTTCCAAAAGTCGTCTACCCGCTGCTCAAGCGAGTTGGCGAAGGATGGGGTACGTTCCGCATCGTTCCCGTCGAATCTGGCCGGGGCTGTCCTTACGGATGCGAGTTCTGTACCGTCACTGGATTCTTCGGCGATTCGATCCGGTTTCGCACCAATGAAAGCGTCGTCAACGAATTGCTGTTGCTGAAGGCGCGCGCCCGCAAAGAAAAAGGACAGATGGCCGTCTTCTTCATCGACGACAATTTCGCCATCAACATCAAGCGCACCAAGTCGCTCTTGCGCGACATCATCGCTGCCAAGGCGCAGGTTCACTGGGTCGCTCAGATCAGCGCAAACCTCCTGCGCGATGAGGAACTCTGCGATCTGATCGCAGCCTCCGGGGGCAAGTGGGTTTTCATCGGTATGGAATCCATCGATCCCACCAATCTCAAGGACGTCAATAAAGGATTCAACCATCCCAACGAGTACGCTTCTGTGCTCGAGCGTCTCGCCAAGCGCAATGTTTACGCCATCACTTCATTCATCTTTGGAATGGATAACGACACCACCGGAGTTGCCGAACGCACTCTGCAGCAGATTCGTACCTGGCCACCGGGCCTGCCCATCTTCGGGCTGCTGACTCCGTTGCCGGCAACCCCGCTCTACAAGCGCCTCGAAGCCGCCGGACGACTCACGCGCCGCAAGCACTGGCAGGAGTTCATCCCCTTCGCCATGGCGCATACGCCCCTGAAGATGTCGATCGAAGAGGCACACGCGGAAGTGAACTATGGATGGTCGCACGCGTACAGTCCCGAGGCGGTCGCGAAAGCCGTCGATTCGCTCGACGATCAGCCACTCGGATACCGCATCAACATCCTGCTGGCTCGGCTCTGCTTCCGTGGGATCTATTTCCCCATGCTGGGAAAATTCGCGTGGCTGAAAGTTGTCAGCGAAAATCGACGCACCATCTTCAAACTGATGAAAGAAGCCCTCTTCGGGCGCCGTCAACGCCCCATCACTCCGAACATCGAGGTAGCCATCGAACCGGCCCCCGCGCCATAGGTCGGCAATGGCAAATCAACAAGTCGTTCGGTGAAGCTGGCTCCAGAAATAAGCCGCAAAGCGGCGAAAAGACATTGCGCGGAGCGAAAGATCAGATCCACCTCAAATCCCACGCAATCTTTCTCCACCTCGTCCGATAACTAGGACTGAGGAGAAATCCATGCGCGTCAATAGCGGTGTCAATCCCGCCACCCCCTTCACGACCGACGATCCGTCGACGCCCGCGCAAGACGCAGCACCTTCAACCGTTGCGCAAGAGCTCGACGCACCCTCGCAGTCCACCGGGAACGACAAGCGTTTCGAAGGCCAACTGGACGCCTTCCTCGTTCGCAGCCATCTGGATTCGGGCCGCGATGAAGTGGCGAGCGGAACCAAGTCGACGCCGCCCACCGCCGGCGGAACGCCCACCCTGCCGCTGGCTGGCATGCGCATCGGAGTGAACAAATACGGCGAAGACGTCCATGTCACCAAAGAAGTCGGATCTCCGCAGGGATTCGACAGCCGCCTTCAGGCGATCGCTGCGGCTCGCATGACCGGAACGGATCCCGCTGCCGTGGTGCAAACCAACGACAGCAAGTGGCATGCGGTCGAGACCAACAAGAACTTCGCGGGAGGCCTCGACGCCGCCGCTGACACGCCGACGCGTGCCGTCGAGGGCCTTCCATCCGCGGCTCACATCGACGAACTTCGCGATAAGGTGCGAGGTTTGCAAAAGGAACTGAAGCAGGTAAACGCAGAAATCACACAGGCACGGCAAAACGAAGAGGTCGCTTACGCAATCCATGAAAACCATCAGGATCAACTGGCCGAGCAACTTCTCCAGGCGGAGGAAGAACTGGCCTCCGCGGTTTTGGGACTTCCTAAGGAGGAGATTCAGATCAACCGGTCTCAAACGCAGGACTCGTCCAACAAGGTCAACCTCGACCCGTCCAACCAAATGCCTGGCGCAGGGGCAGAGTACTTTGACACCGGCGACTTGAGCGGACGTCCCACGATTGCGATCAGCCTCGACCGGCTCGACAAGCCGAAAGAGGCTGCTGGCACGCTGTTCCACGAGATCTCGCACGTGCAGGACGCGAAGCTGTCGCAAAAATGGCTGGGACAATTCCGCCAGGAAAAAACGGGCTTTCCCAACACTGCCGACGGCATCAAGGATTTTCAAGATTGGGCCAAGACGCCGAAGGGTGGAGGCGACTTGCGCAAGTGGCTGGGGCAGCAGCCCGCATCGAGTCTCTCCAAGTCCGATGCGGAAGTCGTCGAAGATGCGGCTGCACACGCCAACGTTTCCACCGAAGCTCGCGCGTATACGCATGCCTCGATCACCGCGCTGCACGCCGGCGACTTCGACGCGTTGAAAGACCAGTTCAAGAGCTATGCGTCCGCGATCAAGAAGGGACAAACTGCGAATCCCTTAGACCAGTCGGAAACGATGAAAACCCTGACCCAGGAGCTGCGGACCGCCTATCAGCAAGTGCCCAAAGAATCCCAGGCACAATTCCGAGCCGCCGTCGCCGCGGCGAAAGAAGTAAATCCCAACGCCTGGATCTCGAAGCTGGATTTCACCAAGTAACTCGGCGGCAAAGTCACTTTTTCACGAGCAAGACATGCGTCGCGTTCTCTCCCGCTACGCTGCGCTCGACCTTGAATCCGAGGTGGTCGAGATTGATCCCCGCGAAAAGATTTTCGCCTTCTCCCAGCAGGACCGGAGAAACGGCCAGATGCAGCTCATCAATTTTTCCGGCGGCGAGGTACTGGCGAATCACGGACACGCCTCCGCCAATCCGGACATCCTTGCCCTTGGCCGCTTGTTTCGCCTGCTTCAGCGCGGATTCCAATCCGTCGGTCACAAAATGAAATGTCGTTCCGCCCTTCATTTCGAGTGGCGCGCGCGCGTGATGGGTCAGGACGAAGACGGGAACGTGGTAGGGAGGCTCATCGCCCCACCATCCTTTCCAGGAGTCGTCGGGCCACGGACCGCGGACCGGAGCAAACATGTTCCGTCCGAGAATCCACGCACCCACATTCTCGAATGACTTCCGGGCCATGTCGTTGTCGACGCCGCGTCCTTCGCCCTGACTCAGGGCCTCCGGATGGCCCGTCATCTTCTTAAATGCTTCGGTACGAAAGAACCATCCGTGGAGCTCGGTCCCGCGCACGCCCAGCGGATTTTGCAAATCCTGACGCACTCCAGCCCCAAAGCCATCGATCGAAATTGAAAACGCGGCAACCCTGACCTTACTCATAATGATGCAATTGTATTTCAACTTCCGGCTGTGACATTCTTCGCCGAGGCTGCGAAAGACGCGGCGCAGATCGGCCGCCCGCGGGTATTGGGCGATCAGGATGGGGCATCGGACGCCTTCGAATTAGCCGGGAGAAGACTCGGGTTCGCGGCGAGGAGGGCGGGCGCGGCGTTGACAATTTGTTGGCGAATCTTCTGGCGCACTTCGGCAGTGCTCAGTTCGCGCGCGGGCGCCTTCTTCGTTCCGGTCTGCGTGCTGGTGTCGGTTGTTGTCTTAGTTTTTGTGTCTGCGCCGGACTTCGCGGGTGGCGTTGGACCTGGTTTGGAGGCGAAGCCGCTTTTCCCTCCGGTTTTACGGTCGAGTTCGTAGAGATATTCCGCGGCCTTCATGATGCCTTGGCGGCGTCCGGAATCTTCTTCCGTCTCGTGGTCTTCTTCGTCTTCGTCGAGAAAGTCGGAATCTTCCCAAGCGCGCGCGCCGAGCGGCGTTTCGCCGACGCTCGAGGGATCGAGAATGACATCGCACATGTTGGGCTCGAAGCGTGTGCGATGAAGGTTGCTGCTGGCGGTCTGCAGAGCATAGAGGACGAGTCCGGCGGTCTTCATGTCGATATCGCCGGCGATGAGCAGGCGTGTGATCTGCATGAGGGAGACCTGGATCGAGTCGGCGTCCTCGAGGACGGGCAGGTTGATGGCGACGGCGCGGCGGGCGCGCGCTGTTTTCTGGCGATCATTTTTCTGGCGATCCGCATTCAGCTGGATGCGCTCCTCGTGATGGAGCTTGTGGAAGTAACAGAAACGGTTGCGGCGCAGGGCAGGCGATCCGCACTGCGTGCCGTTGACTTTAATGTGCTGACAGCGATTCGGGTAGGAAGGCATTAGAACCTCAGTTTCGAGTTTCGAGTTTCGAGTTTCGAGTTTCCAGTTGCAAGGTTTCAAGGTTTCAAGGTTTCAAGGTTGCAAGGTTTCAAGGTTGCAAGGTTTCAGGGTTTCAAGGTTTCAAGGTTTCGAAGTTTCAAGGATGCGCGGCCTCACGGCGTTGGTTTAGAACCTTGCGACCTTGGAACTTTGAAACCCGGGGTTATCCCCCTCCCCCCTCCCCCTCGATCTATTGGAATCTTCGAGTTAGAGAGAAAATACGTTTTGATCCCTGGGCTGCAATGAGTTACAGGCAAAATCTTGATCCCGAACGACTTAGTGCGATCTCGGTTGCTGACTTATTTGTGTTACGCGGGAAGTATGGCGGGTTTGAAATCTTGAGTCACGGTTACGTGAACATTGGGAGAAATAAATCTGTGGAAAAGTTCATAACTGGGTCTGTGGCACTCACCCTTGCGAAGAATGTTCAGTCTCATGGCACCCTTTACAAAACCACGAAAGGTGGGCCAGCCCCCGCACTCTAACGTCGCGCCTTTCACTGCCACCCGCCTGCACACAGCGAGGACGTGGAAAATTCCCATCCTAGCCGCCAGCAGCGCGGCTAGAATGGGGTAACCATCCTTGGGTGGCCGCGCACCTGTTTTGCACCGTCTAAAGGGTTTCGATTTTAATATCTTCGGGTGGTACATTCGCTTTCTCGGTGTCGAATAAGACTTCCCGTTCTGGAGCCATCGCTCTTGAGCCACTGGACTGCAGCTACCTTCGACATCGTCGCTGGCATCGCGAGCATCGCCGGGGCATTTCTCAGTTGGCAAGCGTGGCAAGCCGGGAAATCGGCGCAACGAGCCGCGATAGAGGCTCGGAGGGCAGTCCGCACTGCTAATGCTGCTGAGGAACTGAAGGGCCTGAATCAATCGGCGTCGGAGCTTCTTGACTTTATCCAAAATGACCGCCTGCAAGCCGCCGCTTTGCGCGCGCGCGACCTATTCTCACAGGTGGGCGCTTCTCGCATTCGATGGCGAAGGTTTCTCAGCAACGAAGAAGCGCTCGGGACAGCACAGGAGCGCGTTCGCAAGATTTCGCTGGGCCTGACGGCTGGCGAAGGACAAATGGAGCCGGACGTTAAGCAGAAGCTGCTTAGCTACTGTCACGCGACAATTAAGATCCTAAGTGACGAATCCAGTAGCACAATTGCCAACATCGAGCAGTCTGAGGAGGACGGATGAACGACATAACTGAGTACTCACCAATAATTCATAAGCTGCTCGACCGCACAAGAGAGGGCAAGGTGGGTTGGGAAGAAGCCACGAAAGGCTTCAAGGCTGCCGTTGGTCCGTACACGTTCCGCGTTTCCAGTTCTGAGGATGGCGAGGACATGACCGTCCGACTCACAATGAGAGATGAACGCGACGCCGAAATATTTGCGATAGTGCTTACAGACGACTTCCCCACAATCACGAAATACAGGCAAATATTGACCGACCTGAAGGAGGTTTACGAGCTCGCGCGACGCAAGGCCCTAAACGTGGAGGTAAAACTTGGCGAAGGCAGCGGGGCTGCTTGATCAGATGTAGGCACGGCTGTAGGATGACGCAATAGATTTCGCTCAAACGGAAACGTCACATTCAGGCCCGAATGGGGCTGCTACGTACCGGATCCTACCTGCTCTTCCGCGCAGTTTCGCGTTGTGACGGCTCATGCTTCTGCCGGGTTATTCCCCCTTTTCGCGTTTTAATCGTCAGCCGAGCGGAGGCGAAGAATCCCAGACCTCTCATCGCACGAATGCCAACAATTACCAGATTCTCTCCTGTTTTCCGTCGGGGCCATAGCCAGAGCCGATATGATGGTCGCGAGTGGCCCGAACTTCCTTAAATTCGGCGAGGCCTGGATAGGGCATCTCTGTTCGTTCATTTTTGTGGTACTCCGTGCGAATTGAGCGGTACGTGAAGTCAATGTACATCCCACTCTCTACGATCAATACCCCTTCTACAAGTCGGAATCCCGGGTCGAGATGTCGTCGCACAAGATCGCATACGTAATTAGCGGCTCGAGTAAGTTCGAGCATCAAGTCTTCGACTAAATCCACATAGAAGTCGTACTTATCGCTGAGATATTTGTACCTTCCAGGATCCCATCGCTTATTTGGTAGAACTTTTCTGTTCCGATACGGTCGTCACCGAATTCTTCCGAATGCTTGTCGAAGGTTAGCTGCAGATCTTGCAGCACCCTCCTGAAGTTGGTAAGCGCCCGTTCAAGCTCTGGAAGCCTTTGCGGCCAAACTCGAGAGAACAGCCAATTCCTCAGCTCAATCAGCTCTTTGTATCGCTTCGTTGCAATGTTCTGATAGCCCGAGGAAAAAAGCCCTGAGCTCCACGCTGTCCAGTTGTCCAAGTCTCCCCTAATGGCAAATTCCTCAACATATGTTGCATAGATTTCCTTGTCCCGCTGCTCGTCTGAATCGAAGCCTTGCAAGGACCCCGTCACCCAAGTCTCGTGGGCCTTTTTCATTTCCTGTAGTAGGTCAACTGTGTACTCGCCTGGCTGATCGTCAACCATCTTATGATGATTTCTGCACAGGAGGATCAGATTCGAGTACTTGTCCCGTTGAGCGGGTGGAAGATCAGAATCGCCCCTTGGTCCCGCGCTACTTTGGCCAACTATGTGACAGACTTCTCCGATGAGGGATTCATCGTCTGTTTCGGTGGGATCACTAAATAGCGAGAGATGACAGCCAGGGAAAGCACACCTATGCGCCGCCCGGCCCCAAAGCATCACTTGTGTCTTCAGCGTCACAGACATGTCAAAAGGATCGCAGATCAACTAATCAGTCAGCAACGGAAAACGCCAAATTCATGTCTGAACGTGGCCTCATTAGTGTCGGCAACCACCTACCCTCCACGAACTTTCGCGCGCAGCACAATCGGCCAAGCTGGGCTTAACCAGACGCGGACTGCCTCGCCATCTGGTACCTTCGTAATCCCTCTTCTCGCGAATTCGCTAGGGTCGGGCGACCGAGCCACCAATACTTATAGGATGAGGAACTTTTCCATTTTTGCGGCGCTGTTATTCTGCGTCTTCGCGGGGAATTCGTATGCCCAGAATCCTGGCTTTTACTGGAGTCCTGCGAACAGCGAGACGATTCCGTTGGAGCCCGCAAGCCTGCATGCCGGGCGTATTTATCGTCCCGCAGTGGGCGGCGGGGATATGCATGTGCAGATTGACTCCCGATATCCGGTCACCGTGGCCATGGCGTGGGCCGACGAATGGGACGCGGCGATGCAACCGGGATCTCCGGGGCACTTCAGTTTCCTGTGCGTGAAGGAGCATGTCAGCAGCGCGATTTACGAGTGTCATCTTCCGACCGAACGCCCGATGGTTATCACCTTTCGCGATGAGCGGCGGCCGGAGAGGCCCGTGGTCACTACGATTGGGGCGATGCTTGGACCGGGAGCGCGGCAATTTATGTCTCCCAACGATCTCCACATTCAGTACTTCAGCTACGTTCAGCCCGAGTTTCACTGGCGGCGCATCCTCGACGAAAAATATCAGATCACGCCGGCGCCCAAGGTCTACAGCCTGATGACGCCGGACCACGATGGCCAGGAACTGAGCGTGAAGATCAAGTCGCCGATCCCGCTGACGGTCGCTCTGCTGCCATCGCATCTTGCCGACCAGGTTTACAACAAGACTGTAACGCTCACCGAGGCCCTCGACCAAACGGGATGCAAGGAACGCGGCGTCCAGTCGATGAGCTTTAATTGCACTTTCAACGTCGCCGATGGCACGCAAACGCTGCTGATCCTGCCGGACATCGATTTTTCGGGCCACAAGAAAGCTACCGTCGAGGCCGACACGGTAAAGTGCGTTGACCGTTGCGAGCTGCTGAGCGCGCCCGCGAATCCGTAAAAAATCCTGGCGAGAAGGGCGGTCTGAATTTCTCAGACTGGCGTTTGTTTATGCGGGCAACGACGCACTTCGCCATTCACTTTCGCGTGTCGTAATACCGACTCAAGCCAAAGGACGGCTTGAATGGGCCACACCTCTCTCGTCCTCGCGCTAGCCGACGAAGGCTTGAATGGGCCATCCCGCACTAGGCGACGAAGGGCGATTTATCACCAGCCATCGGTCGACCTGGGCTACACTGTGACGCGCCTCGGGTCTCGCATCCGGCGTCCTCCCCCAAAAATTGAAGGTGGGGCAAGCGGCCACTTCGGCCCGCGCCTCGCCAATAAAGGATCCTTTATGCCTATGCCATTCGTCAGCGCAGAGCAGGTCGGGCCATCGGTGCTGGAAAAAGGAACGAGCGCAGGGAACGAACTGAAGAGGTTCGTGAACCGGTATTTTTATTTCCTGATGTCGCTGATGTTCGGGACGCTGGTGGTGTGGGGATTCAGCCGCACGGTCAGCGACAATCTCTTGCATGCTGCCCCTCCGAGGCCCTTGCTGCTCTGGATCCATGGGGCCGCATTCGCGGGTTGGGTCATTTTCTTCATCGCACAGTCCGCGCTGGTCCGCGTGCGCAAAGTGAGCTGGCATCGCTTTATGGGATGGTTTGGGACTGGGCTTGCGACCGTGATGGTTGTGCTGGGCACGGTGATCGCCGTCATTATGGCGCGATTCGACGCGGTCCAATTGCATCAGAGCGGCACAGGCGCCTTTCTATCGATCCCGTTTTACGACATGATCGCGTTCGGCGTGATCGTTGCGCTTGCGATCTATTGGAGGACACGGCCGGAATTCCATCGCCGACTCATGTTTCTTGCCACCGTCTGCCTCATGGACGCGCCCGTCGGCCGCTTTGAGTTCTTGTTCAACCATAATCTCTTCTATGTTTGCCTGGATCTTCTGATGGCACTCGGCATCGTGCGCGACCTGATCGTGGATCGGCGCGTCCACAAGGTGTATCTCTATGCTCTGCCGGTGTTGATTGTTGGCCAAAATCTCGCGATCTATTTGTGGCGGATCAATCCGTCGTGGTGGCAGGGGACTACGCGCGCGATCTTGGGATAGTGTCGGCAAGAACGGAGGATTGTGCGCAAGAACCTTCGAGGTGGGCCCAGTTTGACGTAGCGCTCCCGCCACAGTTTCGCCTGGCGGAACATTGGCGTGATGAACCCTCAGGGGCTGAAGCCGTGCCCTTCCACAAAAGCGAACAAGCCAAAAGGAAAAAGCCAATCTGATTTCTCAGAAGGACCTTTATTAATTATTAATGCCGTGCGCGGGAGCCTTCTGCCGAAATCCTGAGCGTTCTTACGAAACCAGTTTCCCTTTCGCTTCGCTCGGGTGCCGAAATGACAAAGGTGGAGGGGGAAGCAGAAGCAGCGGACCTCAGGGGCTGAAGCCCACATCCTGGGTGGCGATTGACGGCACGGCTGAAGCCGTGCCCTTCCACAAAAACGAAGACCCTAAAAAAAGCCTTCGAGATTTCTATAAAAGGAAAAGGCCATCCAGATTTCTCTGAATGGCCTTTGATTTAATGCCGGCAACGACCTACTCTCCCACACACTTTCGCGTGCAGTACAATCGGCCCGGCGGGGCTTAACTTCCGTGTTCGGGATGGGAACGGGTGGATCCCCCGCGGTATGATCACCGACAAGTCGTAGCTGTTAGCGATCAGCCATCGGCTCTCAGCGACTTCGCGCCGCACCGACTCCAGGGCTGATGCCCAGCAAACTTGCTGCGCTCCAAACCTTCCGCCCTCCGGATTCCCGGGGACTGAAAAGACAGGAGCAGAATTTCAAAGATCGTGAGGACGAAACCTCACAGCTGAATAGATTGGGTGTGGCTTACTTTCATATTTGCTTACTTCCGATTTCTGCCACATACTTACTTCGGCTTTGCTTTCTTTTGAAAAGCGTCGGCGCACAGTCATCAGTCTTGCTTCTCAGTCGAACAGGTTCGAACAACTTCCAAACAACATCACCGATTCCGAGTTCAGATTCGAACTGGGGAGCGGCAACTGAGAACTGACAACTGTATCTGCACCGAGTAAATTTTATGGTCAAGCCGAACGGGCGATTAGTACTGGTAAGCTACACGCATTACTGCGCTTCCACCTCCAGCCTATCAACCAGGTAGTCTTCCTGGGCCCTTCTTATCCCTTACGGGTTGGGAGATCTCATCTTGAGGAGTGCTTCCCGCTTATATGCATTCAGCGGTTATCACAACCGAACTTCGCTACCGAGCGGTGCCACTGGCGTGACAGCTCGAACACAAGAGGTTCGTCCATCCCGGTCCTCTCGTACTAAGGACAGGTCCTCTCAAATCTCCTGCGCCCACAACAGATAGGGACCGAACTGTCTCGCGACGTTCTGAACCCAGCTCACGTACCGCTTTAATAGGCGAACAGCCTAACCCTTGGAACCTTCTACAGCTCCAGGATGCGATGAGCCGACATCGAGGTGCCAAACCGGAGCGTCGATATGAACTCTTGGCTCCGATCAGCCTGTTATCCCCGGCGTACCTTTTATCCGTTGAGCGATGGCCCTTCCATGCAGAACCACCGGATCACTAAAGCCTACTTTCGTACCTGCTCGACTTGTTGGTCTCGCAGTCAACCACGCTTATGCTTTTGCACTCGTCGGCTGATTTCCAAACAGCCTGAGCGTAGCTTCGCGCGCCTCCGTTACAATTTAGGAGGCGACCGCCCCAGTCAAACTACCCGCCTTACCATGTCCCTCTCCCGGATCACGGGAGTAAGTTAGAACCACAGATCTCGCAGGGTGGTATCTCACCGTTGGCTCCTCCAAGCCCGAGAGCCTGGAATCAAAGCCTCCCACCTATCCTGCGCAGCAAGGGCCATAGTTCATGGTAAAGGTATAGTAAAGGTGCACGGGGTCTTTCCGTCTAGTTGCGGGCAACCGGCATCTTCACCGGCACTACAAGTTCGCCGTGTCAGTCGGCAAGACAGTCGCACTTTCGTTACGCCATTCGTGCAGGTCGGAACTTACCCGACAAGGAATTTCGCTACCTTAGGACCGTTATAGTTACGGCCGCCGTTCACTGGGGCTTCAGTTCGAAGCTTCACCTTGCGGTTGACCTCTCCCTTTAACCTTCCAGCACCGGGCAGGCGTCAGCCCCTATACGTCGTTTTCGACTTTGCAGAGACCTGTGTTTTTGTTAAACAGTCGCAGTGCGCATTTCGCTGCGGCCTCTTCGGGCTTGCACCCTAATGAGGCACCCCTTCTCCCGAAGTTACGGGGTTATATTGCCGAGTTCCTTACCAACTGTTCTCACGAGCGCCTTTGGATATTCTCCTCGTCTACCTGTGTCGGTTTGAGGTACGGTTCCCTTATATTCTCCTTAGAGGTTTTTCTTGGCAGTGTGGAATCGGCAGCTTTCCTCCATACGGAGTACTGCTTTGCGTCTCAGTGATAGCTTTCTCGCGGATTTGCCTACGAGAAACACCTTACACGCATCGACCGTTATAGCCATAGAACGGCCTGCTTATCCTACTGCGTCACCCCATCGTGATAACGAAAACAAGGGAGGTCCGGAATATTAACCGGATGTCCATCGGCTACGCCTTTCGGCCTCGCCTTAGGGACCGCCTGACCCTGAGCGGATTAACCTTTCTCAGGAAACCTTAGACTTTCGGCGCGGAGGGTTCCCACCTCCGTTATCGCTACTTATGCCGGCAGGGTCTCTTCTCAACCGTCCAGTAGTCCTCTCGGTCTACCTTCAAACTGTTGAGAATGCTCTCCTACCACGCATGGCTGTAACACCATGCATTCGCTGCTTCGGTAACAAGCTTAAGCCCCGTTAAATTGTCGGCACCGGACCGCTTGACCAGTGAGCTATTACGCTTTCTTTAAAGGATGGCTGCTTCTAAGCCAACCTCCTGGCTGTCTGGGCGTTCCGACTTCCTTTCCCACTTAGCTTGTATTTTGGGACCTTAGCAGGCGATCTGGACTGTTTTCCTCTCGACGACGAAGCTTAGCCCCCGCCGTCTGACTCCCGGATTGGTTGTTCAATGGCATTCTGAGTTTCGTTGGGTTCTGTAAGCTGGAAAGCCCCATAGCCCATCGAGTACTTTACCACCACGACAAATCATCCGAGGCTAGCCCTAAAGCTATTTCGGAGAGAACGAGCTATCACGGAATTTGATTAGCCTTTCACCCCTACCCTCAGCTCATCGGAGCTTTTTTCAACAAACACCCGTTCGGCCCTCCAGTGGGTGTTACCCCACTTTCAGCCTGGCCAAGGGTAGATCATCCCGCTTCGCGTCTATTCCTGCCAACTGGATCGCCCTATTCGGACTCGCTTTCGCTGCGGCTCGCTTTCGCTTAACCTTGCTGACAAGAATAACTAGCCGGCTCATTATGCAATAGGCACGCGGTCAGACTTTCGGCTTGCGCCGCATAGTCCTCCCACCGTTTGTAGGCACACGGTTTCAGGTACTATTTCACTCCCCTCGCAGGGGTTCTTTTCGCCTTTCCCTCACGGTACTGGTTCACTATCGGTCAGAAGCTAGTATTTAGCCTTACGGAATGGTCTCCGTAGCTTCCCGCAAAGTTTCTCGTGCTCCGCGGTACTCAGGTATCGGCTTCGAGTCCAGGTCATTTTCGCCTACGTGGCTATCACACTCTATGGCCCCTCTTTCCAGAGGGCTTCGACTAATGACTGGATTGGTAACTCTACTATTGCCGACCCTACAACCCCTGCTTCACCCGAAGGTGCAACAGGTTTAGGCTGTTGCGATTTCGCTCGCCACTACTCTCGCAATCGAGGTTTCTTTCTTTTCCTCCTGGTACTGAGATGGTTCACTTCCCAGGGTTCGCTCGTGCGTGACTATGGATTCATCACGCCGTACGGGGGGTTTACCCCCGTGGGTTTCCCCATTCGGAAATCCCCGGATCAAAGCCTGCTTGCGGCTCCCCGAGGCTTATCGCAGCTTGCCACGTCCTTCATCGCCTGCTTCTGCCAAGGCATCCACCATGCGCCCTTAGTAGCTTGACCACAAAATTTACTCAGCACACTCAAGCTTCCAACTATCAGCTTTTGGCTTCCAGTTAGACCACTCGAACACGCCGCTTAAACTTCATGGGCCTCTAAACCTGCTCCTCGCACGCTTGCTTTAACTTCAGCACCTCGCAGTTTTGCCTATCCCAGGGACAGCCCCGAGAATCTTGAAACTGGAAACACTGAAATCTCATGCTACGTACACCAGCAGGCATATCAGGCACTCATAAAAATTTACGTTCGCCTTGTAATTTTGCCCAATCTATTCAGTTGTCAAATATCGTCCTCGCTGGAGTGCTTCAAATTTATTTGAAGCCCCAACTCACCCGCTTCAGCAGGTATGGGTCTTACTGATTCCAGAGTCGTGCAAACTCCAGAATCCCTCCAACCCAATGTTCGGCGCCAGGCAACTTTCTCTCACCGGGATACGGAATCGGCGGTTGCATTGACGCCCAACATCGGGCTGACACTTGCTTTAGAGCTTTTCTATCTTTGCTGCTGCTGTTGCTGCGGCGGTTGTTGCTGCTGCGGCCAAGGAGCATCTGGATTGATGCCACGCTCAATCTTTGCCAGGCGCTCCTGATGATCGTGCATCAACTTCGTTACGGCAATGACGCCGCCGACGATGAGCGCGACGATCGGTACGAGCAAACCGCCTAGCGCAAAAAATCGATCCAACAGGTGATCCACTCGCTCGCCTCCGCAACTTGATTTCACTGCAGACTTGGTGGAGCTGACCGGGATCGAACCGGTGGCCTCCTGGTTGCAAACCAGGCGCTCTCCCAGCTGAGCTACAGCCCCAACCGCAAAGTTTCAATGTTTCAAAGTTTCGAAGTTTCCAAGGAAACACCTTGAAACTCTGAAACCTTGTCACCATGAAACCTGATTTTGGTGGGCCTGGATAGACTTGAACTATCGACCTCACCCTTATCAGGGGTGCGCTCTAGCCACCTGAGCTACAGGCCCGGTCCTGACTTCACACATTCCCGGAGCCTACAGCCGGCTCCTAGCTTGTAGCCACTAGCTTCCAGACAAACCGTAGGACGGTTCAACCAGGAGCTAGAAGCTAGTCACTAGTAGCTCTAATTTTATTCGAGGACAAGGTTGAACGTGCGCCCCAGCTAAGCCGGGGCTGACCATCATGCGAACGAATTCAAGAAAGAGAGGTCTGAAACGAGGCTCCCGAACCAGATCCACAGGTGCGATCCGGAACGGGGTACATGGCAACATCCCACGCGCTCTCGAACGCTTGCGCGAAAGAGTGCTCCAAAGGAGCGGGCGTGAGTGCCATGACGTTCTCTCTTAGAAAGGAGGTGATCCAGCCGCAGGTTCTCCTACGGCTACCTTGTTACGACTTCACCCCAATCATGAGCTGTACCTTGGAAGGCTGCCTCCTTGCGGTTAGCACACCTGCTTCTAGTACGGCCCACTTTCGTGATGTGACGGGCGGTGTGTACAAGGCCCGGGAACGTATTCACCGCGGCGTTCTGATCCGCGATTACTAGCGATTCCAGCTTCATGGAGTCGAGTTGCAGACTCCAATCCGAACTGAGGCCGGCTTTTTCCGATTAGCTCCCCCTCACGGGTTTGCGACGGTTTGTACCGACCATTGTAGCACGTGTGTAGCCCTGGACATAAAGGCCATGAGGACTTGACGTCATCCCCACCTTCCTCCTCGTTATCCGAGGCAGTTTCACTAGAGTGCCCGGCTTGACCCGATGGCAACTAGGGATAAGGGTTGCGCTCGTTGCGGGACTTAACCCAACATCTCACGACACGAGCTGACGACAGCCATGCAGCACCTCCGCAGCAGCCTTTTAAGGGGCGCCGATATTTCTACCGGATTCCACTGCGCTTCGAGCCCAGGTAAGGTTCTTCGCGTTGCGTCGAATTGAACCACATGCTCCACCGCTTGTGCGGGCCCCCGTCAATTCCTTTGAGTTTCAGCCTTGCGACCGTACTCCCCAGGCGGATTGCTTATCGCGTTAGCTGCGGCACAGCAGGATTGGGTACCTGCTACACCAAGCAATCATCGTTTAGGGCTAGGACTACCAGGGTATCTAATCCTGTTTGCTCCCCTAGCTTTCGCGCCTCAGCGTCAGTTATGGTCCAGTGCGCCGCTTTCGCCACAGGTGTTCCTCCCGATATCTACGCATTTCACCGCTACACCGGGAATTCCACGCACCTCTCCCACACTCCAGCACCACAGTTTCGCCTGCAGGCTCCGAGTTAAGCTCGGAGATTTCACAAGTGACTTGTGGCACCGCCTACGCGCCCTTTACGCCCAATAATTCCGAACAACGCTCGCACCCTCTGTATTACCGCGGCTGCTGGCACAGAGTTAGCCGGTGCTTCTTCCACCAGTACCGTCATTATCGTCTTGGTCGAAAGGAGTTTACGCCCCAAGGGGCTTCATCCTCCACGCGGCGTTGCTGCGTCAGGGTTTCCCCCATTGCGCAAAATTCCCCACTGCTGCCTCCCGTAGGAGTCTGGACCGTGTTTCAGTTCCAGTGTGTCCGTGCGCCCTCTCAGGCCGGATACCGATCTTCGCCTTGGTGGGCCATTACCCCGCCAACTAGCTAATCAGCCGCGACCCCCTCCTCCAGCGCATTACTGCTTTGATCTTGCGATGTTATGCGGTATTAGCCCCGGTTTCCCGGAGTTATTCCCCACTAAAGGGTAGGTTAGTCACGTGTTACTCACCCGGTCGCCACTTTACTCATGGATTGCTCCACTTTCTCGTTCGACTTGCATGTGTTAGGCACGCCGCCAGCGTTGATTCTGAGCCAGGATCAAACTCTCGTTTGAAACCTGTTCGCCCACCGACGGGTAGAAGGTGGGCTGCCATCTCCATGCTCGAAAGTATGTGATGGCGACCACTACGAGTCCTCTTGCGAAGACCGAGTGGCCTATCTTGTGAGATCGTTTCAGACTAATGCCTGAAGACGTTCTCTCACGACTGGCACGTTCAACCGAGTTGTCAAAGATCGAATCGCCTTCCGCCTGAGCGGCGCGCCTTCGTTCTAGACGGACACGCTACAAGAGCGAATCCGGCTGTCCTCGAAACCTTACAACCATACGTTGTGCGTTAGACCCTGTCAACGCGAGCGTCCCACAGATTTTCCACTTGATTTCCACATGAGGAAACCGGGAAGGGCTGACGGACCGGGGAGCGAAAAGCTCAGAAACGGCGCGCAACGATATGGCCTTCCGCTTGGGCGGTACGATGAGGAACAGCGCTCAGTTCGGCGCAGGATTTCTCAGGCACGCGAAAACGGAAGACAAAAAATTGAGAAAAGAACTTGCTATTGGAGGTCCTTGCTTTGAAGGTACCCTTCAGAAACCTACCAGTGTTTCCGAATCAAGTCCCGTGGCCGGGACGACTTGAGAACTCTACATTCTCTGAATAATTTGATGCCGGACGGACGCGAGAGATTCAAACAAAATCGACCGGCTGCCACACTTCTGCTCTCGGTGAATTGTTTATACCAGATGAATCCGGAAAAGCGCAAGGGGGAATTTGAAAAAGGCGGGAGGTTACGGGTTTGGTGCGGAAAGGACGCCGGAAATTCAGGAGATGGGACATCTGTCATCGCGCCGTGAGTAGCGTATCGCGGAGCATGGATCGAAGATGCGAGCGCGGAATACTGCAGCCTCTCCCACATCATCAGAAGCATTCGTTCCAGCAGGAGCTTCTTGCGTTCCTCAAGAAAAACAATGTGGCCTATGACGACCGCTACATTTGGGATTAGTTTCTTTCGCCCCTCCCGGGGCTGGTTCCGTTCGTGCTCTGTCCCACGGCTTGCGCCGTGGGCTGCATTCTTTCGCCGCTTCGCGGCTCCATGAGCTGCGGGCGCTTTCGATGGACAGGAGGTCCTTCGACTCCGGAACGCTTCGAAAACACGAATCGCGTTCCTGCGCTCAGCATGACGGGGTTTGCTGTGTGGCTATGGGTGGCTACGTGCGCTTGCGGCGCTTTTCGCGTTTATCGCGTTTGCTCTTCTTGGTATTGGACGGTCTGGGGGGCGGCGCTTCTTCGAGGACGGCGAAGTTGATTTTCTTTTCGACGGGATCGATACGGTCGACCAGGACTTTCAGGCGGTCGCCGATGCGGTAGATCTTGCGCGAGTGCTGTCCGATGATTTCGCGCGTGTTCTCGTGGTAGGTATAGCGGTCATCGATGAGGGTGTTGAGCGGGACTAGCCCTTCGACGAAGAGGTCGGTGAGTTCGACGAAGAATCCGAATTTCGTGACGCTGGTGATGAGGCCGTCGAAGTCTTCTCCGACGCGGTCTTGCATGAACTTCACTTTCTTCCATTCCATCAGCTCGCGCTCGGCGTCGTCGGCGCGGCGTTCAGAGTGGCTCGACTCTTCGGCGATCGCGTGGAGTTCTTCGAGAGGGATCAGCCCAGCGAGCGGCGCGTGCGCCTCGCGGTGCGCGGCGTAATCGCGGCGCTTGGACCAGGGGGAAGGGGTGTCGTCCACGGGGGCTGAAGCCCCTTCTGGCTTGGCGCTCAACGCGGCGCTGAAGCGCCGCTCTTCCACGGTGCTTTGCGCGTCCATATTGCTTTGCAGATCCGCAGCGCTTTGCCCGTCCCTAGTGCTTTGCGCGTCCCCAGCGCGTTGCGCGTCCCTAGTGCGTTGCGCGTCCGCAGCGCTTTGCCCGTCCCTAGTGCTTTAGGCGTCCGTAGTGCTTTGCGCGGTCGATACTAGGCGCCTGGCGTCTGGAGAATCCCCACTCAAGCCAAAATCGGGATTGAATGGACCCGCGTCTGGAAGATCCCCACTTCCGGCAACTTCGGCCGGAAATGGGGCACCCTTGTGATCGGGTTGCGCTCGCAGAACATCCTTCAGAATTCGGTGGACGATCAGGTCGGGATAGCGGCGGATCGGGCTGGTGAAGTGGGTGTAGGTGGGCGCGGCGAGCGCGAAGTGTCCGAGATTTTCTTCCGAGTAGCGGGCCTGTTTCAGCGAGCGCAGCATCAGGTAGCTGAGGATTCGTTCTTCCGGCTTGCCCGCAATTTTTTCCGTCAGCTTCTGATACATGCGCGGGGTGATGTGAACCTCTTTGGGGATTTCGATTTCGCGCGCGCGCTTGCCGGTTCCGTAGTTGGAGCGGCGGTCAGTCTTGGTCTGGACGCGGTGGATGGGCAGCGGGCCGACGCCGAGGGAGTATCCGAAGGTCGCGGCGATGACTTCGAAATCGTAGACGCGTTTGGCGTCGGGCTTCTCGTGGACACGGTAGAGGCTGGCGATGCGATGGGACTCGAGATGGTGGGCGACGGTCTCGTTGGCCGAAAGCATGAATTCTTCGATCAGGCGATGTGCGATGTTGCGTTCGGAGCGCGAGATGCTCTTCATCAGCCCGAATTCGTCGAACTCGATGACCGGCTCGGGGAGATCGAAGTCGATCGATCCGCGGCGCTCGCGTTTGCGGTGGAGAATCTGCGCGAGGTCGCGCATGAGTTCGAACGTCGTGACCAGCGGAGCGTAACGTTCACGCTCAGCCTTATCGCCTTCGATCACCGCGTTGACAGCGGTGTAGGTCATGCGTTCGGCGGAGCGGATGACGCCTTCGGTCAGGTGGTAGGCGATGATTTCTCCGCGATGATCGATCTCCATGATGCAGGAAAGCACGAGGCGGTCGAGGTGCGGGCGCAGACTGCAGATGTCGGTTGAAAGTTCGAGCGGAAGCATGGGAACGGCGCGATCGGGAAAGTAGACGCTCGTGCCGCGAAGGCGGGCTTCCTGATCGAGCGCGCTGCCGGGCGTGACGTACTGCGCGACATCGGCGATGTGAACCTGCAGTTCGTAGTTGTTGTTCGGAAGAATGCGGACGAGAACGGCGTCATCGAAGTCGCGAGCAGTTTCTCCGTCGATGGTGACGATGGGAAGGTCGCGGAAGTCGCGGCGGCGCGCGAGTGCGTTGGCGGGAATCGCAGAAGGGACGGCTTGGGCCGCTTCGAGCGTTGCCGCCGGGAAATGATGCGGGAGGTGAAACTTCCGGATCATGATTTCGACGTCGACACCGAAATCGTCCTGGCGGCCGAGGATTTCGGTGACGCGTCCGCGGGGATTCTGCGTGGGCGAGGGCCAGTCGGTGATTTCTACGTCGACGACTACGCCTTCGAGGTCGGTCCAGTTCTCATGACGGGCCGCTTCTTCGCCTAAAACGCGATCGACTGACTTCTTCTTTCGTGGTGACTTCCCAAAATCAAAATCTTTCACCACTGGGGGCACAGAGGTCACAGGGGAAACCGGAACTTCCATTCCTTCAGAGATCACGATCTCTTGCGTTATTTTTGAATCGAGGGGCGTGACGTAGTTGCGGCTGCTGCCGTAGTGGAAGATGCCGACCACGGTTGCGTTGGCGCGATGCACGGGGCGGACGATGCGGCCGTCGGCGCGGCCGTCAGGGCGAACGTTGGCAATGTCGACCAGCACGAGGTCTCCGTGCATGGCGTTGCCGATCTGGTGAGGCGGGATGAAGATGTCGCCAGTGAGTTTCGATCGCAACGCGGGGCTCAGCGATTTAGCGTCGGGAATGACGAAGCCGAATCCGTCGCGGTGCATGGTGAGGCGTCCAGCAACGAGATTTTTGTCGGCGGCGGCGGCTTGCGGGAGCGCGTAGTGGTCGGAGTCGACAGCAATCAGAGCGCCCGTCTTCACCAGCTTCTGGAGATGCTCGGTGAGTTCGCGACGCTCGTGTCCATGCAGTCCGAGTTCGCGCAAGAGTTGCTTGTATCCAGCCTGATGCCTGGGCTGGCGGGCGATGTGTTTGAGGATGGTCGCGTCGGAGAGCATAGGCGAAAAAACAGTACTCAGTACTCAGTACTCGGTACTCAGTACTCAGTACTTGGAACTCGGAACTCGGAACTCGGAACTTGGAACCAGTCCTCAGGATAAACGTTCGTGGCGGTGTGTGCGGTTCGGATTCTCGCTCGTTGACTTGCTGAATGGATCGCCCTACCATGCAGCGGAAACTTTTTCTTCTTTTTCGACAAGGAAAGCGATGAACTTCACGCGGCGTGAGATGTTGCAGGGCATTTCTGCGGGCGCGATTGGGATCGCGGCCGAGCCCAGCTTGTTTGGTTCCACGAAAGCTTCCGCCAGTGCGCCGAACATGGTGTGGCCGCGGCCGCTGGGCAGTCCGGTGACGGAGAGTCTGCGGCCGGTGATCGAGCACTCGCGCGATGTCCGGACAAATTACAACAAGCTGGTAGAAGTCGCAGGATGGCTGGCCTATGAAGAGCTGCCGCTGCCGAATCTGGCTGTGCCGTTTGGGATGGAGAAGACGCCGGACGTTGCGATCGACTTCATCATGGTAGGCACGACGATCGATACAGCGTTCACGGACTTCCAGACGCATGTGAAGTTTCAAATGGATTACGCGGGCGAGCATCATTCCGATTCAGATGCGCTCTTCGCGTGTATGAAACGGGCCATGGACAATGGCTTCCCGATTCTCGACGGGAAGTATTTGGCAAAGATGACGCGCGACGATATGCAGAAAATCTTTGCCGGGAATATCGAGATGCCCATGCTGGACGAGAAGCTGGCACTGCTGCACGAGGCGGGAGCAATCCTGGCATCGAAGTACGACGGACGTTTTTATAACTTCATCCAGTCGTGCTCGCCGAAGCTGTACGACAACGGGAAAGGGCTGGTGGAGAAGCTCGTGGCGGAGTTCCCGCGATTCAACGACGTGAGCCAGTACGACGGGCATGAGATCAAGTTTTACAAGCTGACGCAGCTTGGGTACTGGCAGATTTACTCGGGACTGCATGCCACCGGCGCATTCAAGTTGGAAGACCCGCAGAAGATGACGGCCTTCGCCGACTACATTGTCCCGGTAGGGCTGCGGCTGATGGGGATCACGAGCTATTCACCGGAACTGGAGAAGGCGATCAACCACTATCAGATGATTCCGCGCGGACAGCAGCCAAGAGATCGAGATACGGGCGCATTGCCTGTATGCGACGGCGCTTCTGGCAGATGAGGTAAACAAGATTCGTGCGGCGGACCAGCAGATCATTATTCCGCAGATCGATGCACGTCTATGGACGCATTTTCATACGACGACGTGGCCACATCATTTGACGAAGACGATTATGTATTGATCGCGGCTCGGGGCTGAAGCCCCGGTTTCGGATAGAACGCTTTCGCGGCCCTTAAGGGCCGCTCTTCCACGTCACCGCATGCGCCGCCTTTACCAGCTATCGCCGCCGGCTTTGGGGGGCCAGGCTCCGAGGGCACGACGGATCTGCGCGATCTGGCCGGTGTGGTAGCTGTTGTGAGCGACCATCTGCCAAACGATGGCTTCGACGGTGGCAGAGACCTTCTTGTCGGCATCGTGGATGGATTCAACCTGCCGGGCAAGCTCTTCGGGAGGCAAGGATACTCTCGATTGCTGCTTCGACCTTTCTGCGCGCGAGATCCTTCGTTTCGCCTGAAAAGCGGCTACTCCAGGCGCTGACGCCGAACTCGGCCAGCTTCGCAAATTCCGACAAGAACCAGGCGAAGTCGCGTTTAAGGCGGCTCCAGGTTTCGGGATCGGGTTGCGACGATGGGAAACTCTCGGCGTTGTGGGAGGGGTACGCTGGCTTCTCTCCGCGGATGCGGCGGAGTTCGTGGTTCATCCAGTAATTCATGTGGAAAACCAGATCGGCGATCGCGTGCGGGAACTTTTCGATCCTGCTATTCGCTAGACCGAGGTCAACATCTTCGATGCAGGCTATTGGATCGGTGTGGGCACCTTGGCCTCGGAGGAGTTCGGATTGGGCTCGTTCGGACATGGGGCTGCGCTTCAAAAGCTAAACACAGAGGACGCAGAGGGACACAGAACGTCTGGTCTGACAGAGGTCCTTCGGGCCGAAAAGCGCGGCCTCAGGATGACAAGGATACTCTCGATTGCTGCTTCGACCTTTCTGCGCGCGAGATCCTTCGCTTCGCCTGAAAAGCGGCTACGCTCAGGATGACGCTGACGCCGAGGAGTTGCAGGTTCGGTTGCTGCACTCACACTTGTGCTCGCGAAACCCTTCCGTTCGTGTGGGTGCGGATTCGCTAAGAATGACGGCGAAAAATTGCACGCTCGGTTTGCTCGCGGGGCGGACGAGGCGTCCGTTCGAAGATAGCGTTACTTGGCGCCGAAATATTTTTCTTCGAGGATGCGGCGGTGGTGGAGTTCGTGGCCCGCGGCGGTGAAGGCGATGGCGCGGACGGTCACCTCATTCTTATTGGCGGTGCCGCGGCGGAGCCAGGCCTGCTCATCCAGGTTGCGGAACAGCGTCAGGGTGGCGCGGCGGACCGCGATGTAGTCTTCGATCACTTCCGCGAGGGGACGATGGGCGAACGGTCCGTTGCGGACATAATCGTCCTGCTCGAAGCCTTCGATGGGCGTCTGATCTCCGCGCGAGATGCGGAGGGCGCGATAGGCGAAGATGCGCTCGGTATCGCAGACGTGGCCGAGCAGTTCTTTTACTGTCCACTTGCCAGGGGCGTAGCGAAAATCTCCTTCGGACTCATCGCGGCCGGAAAGCAGAAGCAACATCTGGCGGCGCTGGGATTCGAGGGTGCCGAGAATGTCGGTTCCGGAAATGAGCGAGATGTACCGATCGTAGAAAGGGGCGTACTCGCCGGGTTCGGGACGGCCAATTGTCATTGATGCAGGAGTAATAACGGAATCGTCAAACATGATTTTTTGCTCCACTTATGTCGCGGCAGTTCGAGACACTGACTCCACAGCAAGAGCCTAAGTCAACAGCAGCGGGCAAGAGTGATCCACAAGTCCCGCCGCGCTCCACAGAACTTTCGATAAATCTTCGTCCTCGAGAGGATAACGCTCGGGGGAGGTGAAAGGATACGCGGGGGCAAAAATTTCCGGGAATCGTTACACGCGGCGGGCAGAAACGTCCTGGTTTTCTGGAGATTCGATGGGGAATGGATCGCGCGAGGGCGTGCTGGAAGCGAGGTTACTTCCGTTGCAAATAAAGGGATTTCCACAGCACCCGATTTGGGGGTGGGGAGTACAATTCGCTTTGGTCCCGAAAGTGCGGCCAGTAATCCTTAATTCCCAAAAAGGAAGGAACCAGTTAACCCATGTGGAAGCCCACGAATCAGCCTCAGACTCCTGGCCGTCCCGCTGAACCGGAGCGGCCGACTGCACCAACCCCGAGCGCGCCGTCGATGGCGTCGAGCGAACCCTCAGCTCCTGCCCGGCCCGTGACCACCACGACCGCGGACCAGGCCACTATTGGAAAGTCGCTCGTGATCAAGGGTGAGGTGACTGGATCGGAGTCCCTTTACATTGACGGGCGAGTGGAAGGTTCGATCAATCTTTCTGGAAACCGCGTGACGGTAGGCCGGAATGGCGTAGTTGCGGCGAATATTAACGCACGCGAAATCGTGGTACTGGGCAAAGTGAGGGGAAATCTCACGGCCAGCGACCGCGTCGACATCCGCAGTGATGGATCGCTGACGGGCGATGTCATTGCAGCGCGCATCTCGATTGAAGATGGCGCGTTCTTCAAGGGCGGCATCGACATCCGCAAAGGCGGACAGCCGCAGCAGCAACAACCGAAGGCCAACGGCGAAGACAAGGCAGCACCGGCCACCGAGTCGGCAGCCGTGGGCGCACGGGCTTAGTCGAAGCGAAAAGTTTGACGGTTCCGCGAGCGGGCACTCCCGAGGGAGTGCCCGTTTTGCGTCTGGATCAAAATCGTGCCGAAAGGGAGGCGCATTGCACTCGGCAACAAGATGGATCGAATTCCGAGGGATGAAGGAAATGCTTTTGGAAAACGCCGATTTAGAAGGGAACCTTACAGAGGCGGCTGGGGGGCGGGGACCGGATTACGTTTGGAAATGTCGCTGGCGCGTGCTTCGGCGGCCTCAAGGATCTTGTTAAGTTCGGCGACCAGTGATGAGAAACGATCGCGGTCCTGCTCCTTCGCGATCTGATCGCAAAGATGCTTCACCTTAATTTTTGACGCTTCGTCTAGCACTCGGTTAGTCCCCCTTCTTGGGAGAGCGCTTGCTGGAGGAAGCCTTGAAATCAGCGACCTGCTGACGCAGACCGCCGATGTGCTCGCTCAGGGCCTTCTGAAGCTCGACGCACAAACGGTTCAACTCTCCGTCATTATCAGTTGCCGCAATCCTGGCGCAGAGTTGCTGAATCCGATCCTCTAGGTCCCGGGGCACGGAGGGAGTTTCTCATTCTGAAGAACTGTAGGATATACGGCCAAACCCTGAAGCGCACAGGTAGGGGCTTATCAGTAGGGATTTTTCCGTTGTTCTCCCGTAAATGGCGTTATCGGGAGCAAGAACTCACAGTCGACTCTTTGATTCACACGATAAGCATAAAGCTGATTGTATTGGTTGAAATCGCCTAGCTATTGAGTTAGAAGAAGATCGCTGTGAGTAAAGCGCTTTTTATCAGCCCATCATCACCTTCTTCCTGGGTTAAGATTCAGCTTCTTGGATTAAGGTTCGGGGGCGGTAACAATTCAATGCCTGATCCACATACCAATTTCGCCTGCGTCCTTGCGATCTGCTATTTGTGGCTTGGATGTCTATCTGCTCCGGCGCAGGATCTGCAGGGTCGGTTTTATTCTGAGAAGGAACGATACATGGTGGGCGAGCCCGTGACGGTTAACGTCGAAATCAAGAACGCAGGCAAGCAGACGGTGTCCCTTCCAGCGAAGAGCTCTGGGAAGTGTCTGGACACTTACGAATTCTCGGTAAGCGGTACGGGGCCCGCTTGCGGTGCGACGTGGGATGCCGGGTGTTTAGACGACGAGTCGGCGCTGGGCCCTGGCGATGGAATGCACAGCCAAATACCGTTGGATGCGCGGTATCGATTCGAACGCGAAGGAAAGTACAGTGTAAGCATCACTCGCCATACGCCCGTCCGAAACAATAGCGGAGAAGTTCAAGATTTTACGTTCACGTCCAAATTCGAGATCCATTTGGACCCCGCTGACCCGGCGCGAGTACAAAGCATCCTGCAGGATTTCGAACGGAACCTGCATAGCAACGATCCTAATGTCCGACACGCTGCGCTGGACGTGCTTGAGAGCGCACCGGCCTTTTTTGAAAGCACGGCCTTGAGACTTTCGCACGACGAAGACCCTTTTGTCGTTCTTCATGCGGTTGCTGCGCTGGGCCGAATGAACAAGCCTGAAGCTCGCGCGGCGTTGGCGGAAATCATTGCTCCCGGCAAATCGAGCGCGGAATCCAGTCCAGACAAGCCTGCGAGTGATTTTGGGATTGTTCGTATCCGCGCGATTGAGGCGTTGGGTCGGAGCGGAGACAACAGCTATGAAGGTCTCATCGAACGTTACACCGATGACAACAACGAATTTGTTCAGCTGGCGGCGATGGCCGCGATTGCCCAACTTGGAGGGGCGGAAGCGCTCCCCCAGTTCGAGCGGTTTCTCCTCAGTCCTGATCCTGTCACGCGCAAAAATGCGGCTTACGGGTTGCGGTTTAGCACAACGTCCAACGCTATCGAGACCCTGATTGGAGCAATTCCCGACAAGGATCCGAATGTGCGACAGAGGGTGCTTACAAGCTTAAAAGAGATTACGGGACAGTCCATCGAAGACAGCGTGACGGACACGAATTCGGCTCAAAAACTACAAAATGAGTGGCGGAACTGGTGGGCATCCCATAAAGACAAATTCGTCGTACCGGAACTGAAGTTTGTCTGCGATATGAACTGACAAACCACACGCCGGCGACGCGTCCGACAGCGCTCACGGACGCACGATGTCGAGACTCACTCCTGCGAATTTTGCGGACATTCGCTCCGGAACTGATTCCGACTGGCAGGGCTCAGTCTCTTCGCGCATCTCTACCCGACCAACATGCAATCGCCGTAGGAATAGAAGCGATAACGCTCGGCAACGGCGTGACGGTAGGCATTCAGGACATGTTCCTTGCCGCCGAGCGCGCAGACCAACATGAGCAGCGTCGATTCTGGCAGGTGAAAGTTGGTAAGAAGAGCCTGGACGATTCGAAAGTCGAATCCGGGATGAATGAAGAGATTGGCTTCACCCGATCCCGCACGGATGTGGCCGGCATTCTGTTGCGCAACGAATTCAAGAGTGCGGACCGTCGTTGTGCCGACGGCGACAATGCGGCGGGACTCGGTGCGCGCTCGCTCAATTTTTTCGGCCGCACTCTCGGAGATGACATAAGGCTCCGAATGGAGCGAGTGATCTTCGAGACGCTCGACACGCACGGGCTGAAAAGTGCCGAGGCCGACGTGCAGGGTAATCTCGGCGGTTTCGATTCCGCGCTGGTGCAGGCGCGAAAGGATCCCGGGAGTGAAGTGCAATCCGGCAGTAGGAGCGGCGACGGAACCGCGTTCTTGCGCGTAGACGGTCTGGTAACGGTCGCGATCGGCGCTGGAGTCGTCGCGATCGATATAGGGCGGCAGAGGAATGTGTCCAACCTTTTCGATCAGGGAGAAGAAATCATCGACGGGAGAGAAACGGATGTGACGTTCGCCAAAGGCGCCGCGCGTGAGAACCTCGGCTCGTAGCTCGTCGTGTTCCCCGAAAAAGAGTTGTTCGCCAGGGGCGATTTTGCGGCCGGGACGAACCAGGCATTGCCACTCATTGGGATCCGGACTGAGCTGACGAGTCAGCAGGATCTCAACGCGTCCGCGAAGGAAGTCATGGGACGCAGGATTCGCCGGACTAAGAGGCTGCGATTTGAGGCCAGCGCGGCGGCCGTAAAGGCGAGCGGGAAACACGCGGGTGTTGTTGAATACTACTAGGTCTCCTAGTTGTAATAAGTTGGGGAGGTCCTGAAAGCTACGATCTTCGAGCGCTCCGATGGCGGAAGAAAGTCGGAGCATACGCGAGGCGGAACGATCGGCAAGGGGCTGTTGCGCGATCAATTCCGGCGGAAGATCGAAATGAAAATCGGAGACGAGCATCGAGAGCGATTATAGGGATGGAAGCGTAGTTCCGAAGGTGGTCCAAGTGACAAATCGAGGGTGATTTTTTACTAAATTTGCATTGTCTCGGCTAGCGGCGGGCTGATAGTATGCGGGTGCCAAACGCGGCCTGCTTTCTATCATCTCCCCCAAGGGTATTCATGCCTACGGAACGCAAACACAGGGAAGAAATCGTTCGTTACGGGCGCATGCTCCACGAACGAAGCTTCGTTGCAGCCATGGACGGGAACCTGTCGGTGCGGCTGAAGGGGGACCGGATCCTGGTGACGCCGACGTGTGTCAGCAAGGGTGCGATGCGTCCGGCGGACATGGTCATTGTGGACCTCGAGGGCGAGCGGGTTGCAGGGCACCGGAACGTAACCAGCGAGATTGGGATGCACCTGCTGATCTACCGCATGCGGCCCGATATCGACGCGATTGTGCATGCGCACCCTCCAACGGCGACGGGATTTGCAGCAGCTGGCATGCCCCTGACCGAACCGCTGGTTTGCGAAGTAGTGATGGGGCTGGGATGCATTCCGCTGGCGCGGTATGGGACGCCCGGCACCTCGGAACTGGCGCAGACGCTGGAACCGTTCGTTCCCGGGTATGACGCGATTCTGATGTCGAATCATGGCGTGGTCAGTTATGGCGATACGCTCGAACATGCGTATATGAAGATGGAGACGGTCGAGCATTTCGCGCAAATCGCCCTGGTGACGCATTTGTTGGGACGGCAGCAGCCATTGAAACAGGTGGAAATCGAGAAGTTGATGGTAGCGCGCAGCCGTTATTTCGGCGCCAAGATCGCAGCGGCGATGCCGTTGCCACGGGCACCGCAGAAGGTCGGGTAGTTCTTCTTCCGCCCCGTCCGGGGCTTGTTTTATTTCACGCCAGGCTCGACGCGGCCCTGAAAGGGCCGCTCTTCCACCGTTCACTTCCACGATGGTTGTCCAGTCCCCATGCGTTGGTTGGCTACTCGCCGCCGAGTCGGAAGCGGAGGCCGGCGCGGAAGTTGATGGGTAAGGACGGGTATCCCACGACTTCGTTGTAGTGGCTGTCGAGAGCGTTCTCGATGTTTAAGTAGGCGGTGACGCGGGAGTGGACAGCGAACCATCCGCCGAGATCAGCGCGAAAGTAGCCGGCGGCGTGATCGAAACCGAATCCCAGAAAATCGGAATCGGCGCGACGACCGACGAAGCTGCCTCCGAGATTCGCTCCCCAGCGCGACCCGAGATACGAGAGCAACGTGGTCGCCGAATGTTTGGGACGGCGCAGAAGAGGCTGGCCGGGATCGTATACCGGGTCGAAGGGGGCAGGGTTATCGAGATACTGCGACGAAGTGTAGGTGTAGGCGGTATCGAGCAGGAGGCGCGAAAGAAGCTTGGCGCGAAAGGCAAGTTCCGCACCGTGCGCGAATGCCTGGTTCACGTTAACGTATTGGCCGACGAAGGTCACCGGATCGACGGTCACATAGTTGATCTGGTTGTGGAACAGATTGTTGAAGTAAGTGGCGCTAAACTGAATTTTCTCTCCAAACAACTGCTGCTGAATTCCGGCTTCGAAGGCGCGAAGGCGTTCGGGCTTCAGTCCGAGATTGGGCTGGGTGAAGGGCGGCCCTGCGAAAGTTTCTTCGAGGCGGGGCTCTTTGAATCCGGTGGCATAAGAGAAGCGAAGACGCGTTCCAGAAACAACCCTGCCGCCACGCAGGGCTTGCAAGTTCAGGGCGACGCGGGGAACACCGGTGCTGCCAAAGGCGGTGTTGTGGATGAAGCGTCCGCCGGCAATGATCTCGAGGCGGCCAAGGGTTAACTGCTGTTGCAAATAGACATCGTTGTTCAGGCGCTGGCCGTGGGTCTGCGAGCCGAAGAGGACATCGCCGACGAACCCATTTTCGTTTTCGACGCGGTATCCGAACGTGGTGTGCGCCCAAGTCCGTTCGGAATAATCGCCCTGGTATTCAAATCCACCGCGGTTGATGCGGTCGACTTCGTGCGAGGAAAAATCGAACTGTCCGAACAGAGGGCTATTGCGGGTGACATCGCCGTTGAGGTTGAGTTCGTTGTAGCGATAGAGATAGTCGAAGCCGGAGAAGCGGTGCTGCCATCCGTTGGGCGCGGCGACCGTGAGTTCGACGCTGCCCAGAATGCTATTCAGCTGCGACCAATCGCTGGGATCCGGCGGCAGAGGGACGAGCGGGCCAGCAGCTCCATCGATCGGAACGAGCGGATCGAACCCGTTGAAGTTCCATTCGCCGGGAAGCCCGGTATGACTATTCGAGTGACGGAAGCGAGTACGTAAGGAAACGGAATCGCTGAGACGAACGCCGACGTTGGCTCCTTCGAGAGAATCGGAGTACTTGTCGTTGATGCCGGAGCCGTTGGTGTTGAATTGATCGCCGAAGACGTTGTAATCGAACCGTCCGCGAGCGCCGGCTAACGAGATGTGGCCGCTGGCTGTGCCGAGGTTTCCGCCATCGGCTCCGAAACGAAGTTCGGGAGTGGGCGTGTTACCGACACGCGTCCAGACCTGGATCAGGCTCGTCATGGCGTCTGAGCCGTAGAGGGTGCTCTGGGCGCCGCGGACGAATTCCATGCGGTCTCCCTGGGCCATGGAAAGCGTTCCGAAATCGAACGTGCCACCGGGTTCGTTCACGGTGACGCCATCGACGATCACTTTGTTGTAGTTCGATTCCCCTCCGCGAACAAACAGTGACGAGATTCCGCCGCGTTGTCCGGAAGTGTTGACGACGGCACCTGGCAGGAAGCGAACAGCGTCAGCAGCGTTGACGGGCTGCATCGTCGAGAGTTGGGATCCGGTGAGCGCGTCGACGTCGGCGCCGGCGGCCTCGCCGGGAACCGGAGTTCGAGTTGCGCTGACAACAACAGTTTCCGATGCGGGCGCTAGACGCAGCTTCACTGTAACTTCAGGTTGCGATGAAATATCGATGGTGTCGGCCGCGAAGCCGGGCGCGAGGATTCGGACCTGATAAGAACCGGCGGCGGGCAATTGAAATGTCGCTTGCCCTTCGGGAGATGTGGTCTGTGTGGCGAGGATCCTGGTGTCGTTGCTACGAAGCAGGGCAACCTGCGCACCGGACACGGCGGCCGATTGGGGATCGACAACTTTGATGGTGACATCGGCGGCGACAGCCGCGATGGAGAAAACTAGACTGAGACAGACGCCAAAAAATCCACGCATTCCATCCTCCTTTACTCGCGAAAGGGGTTGAGTCAGACGGATCGCGCCGGTCTCCTGGCTACGCGAGTAAGGATGGTTGCCTATCCGTTGTGCCCGGGGCCTTCCCGGAAATTCTTCCAGTGGCCGAGAGCGATTTCCTCGCTTACAGTTGCGCGGCAGCGCGGGATTTGCACCCGCTTCCCTGTCTTCGCCGAACGGCAAAGACGCGCGTTCCGAACGATGTGCAAAGAGCAAATGAACTGAGTCACGAATCTAACTGCTGGCAAGCGGGCGCGTCAACTGGACGCGGAATTGGGTAGTGGCTCAATTTGAATTTCTGATGGCATCTTCCTCGTCGATGGCGTCATCCTGACGTAGCCGTTCTTCAGGCGCGGCGAAGGATCTCGGCCACGACGCTGTCTGCCGCTGGAGATCCCTCGGCCCGCTGGCAAGAACGCGGGCTCTCGGGATGACGCCTTGTGAGATTCAGAGTTCAAACCGAGCCACTACCCAGAATTGCTGAGGATCGATCGGCGGCGAGTTATCGGCGGCCTCGGCCGAGAAGATAGAACAAAAGCGAGAGGATGACGCTGACCAACAAGGAAGTCGCGAGCGGGAAATAGAACGTGGTGTGTTTGCCGCGATAGAGGATGTCGCCGGGCAGGCGGCCGAGCGGGAGATTGGTGCGTCCGAGAACGACGATGACGAGGCCCGCGATGACGAGCGCGGCGCCGAGAACGATCAATAATTTTCCAAAATCCGTCATCCGAGTGTTCGAGTTACGTCATCTATAGTGACGCGTTGAGACATGCAGAAAAGAAATTGGAAGTGCAAGCGGGCGAAAAGCCGCGCTCCGCAAGTCCGAAACCGAGATATGCTAAGGCAATCCCAGCCACCCTCGTCACCCTGATTCCCCTGGAGGCCTTCCCCGTGCCGTTTTCAAAAGCTGATGCCATTGCTTCGTCTTTCCGCAGTTTACCAGCGATCTTAGTGATCACGCTTCTCTGCCTTGTTGCGCCCGCGGTTCACGGCCAGGACGTTCTTACGTATCACAACAACAATTCGCGCAACGGACTGGACAACGCGGAAAAGGCTTTGACGCTGACGAATGTGAATTCGACGTCGTTCGGCAAACTGTTCACGGTTGCGGCGGATGGGCTAGTGGATGCGGAACCGCTTTACATTTCTGCGGTAAAGATTGGGGGCGTGAGCCACAACGTGCTGATCGTCGCGACCGAACACGGCACGGTGTACGCCTATGACGCCGATAGTGGCGCGAGTCTTTGGCAAATCACAACGCTGAAGGCGGGCGAGACGACTTCGGACAATCGCGGGTGCTCGCAGGTGACGCCGGAGATTGGGGTCACGTCGACGCCGGTGGTGGTGCGGCCGAAGACGGGCAATCCGGTGGTGTTTGTAGTGGCAATGTCGAAAGACAGCAGCGGAAATTATCACCAACGATTGCACGCCCTTGATGCGACGACGGGAGCGGAAGTCCACAAAGGGCCGGTCGATGTCTCAGCACAATTTCCGGGAACGGGCGACAACAGTTCGGGCGGATTTGTCATTTTTGATCCGGCTCAATACAAGGAGCGCGCGGGACTGCTGGTGATTGGCACTACGGTTTATCTGGCGTGGGCCTCGCATTGCGATTTCCGTCCGTACACCGGATGGATCATGGGATACAACACTACGACGCTGGCGCAAACGACGGTGCTGAATGTCACGCCGAACGGGAACGAAGGAGCGATCTGGAACTCCGGGGCGGGAATGGCGGCGGATGCAAGCGGCAACATCATTCTGCTGGATGCGAACGGAGTTTTCGACACGACCCTCAACACGTCAGGATTTCCGCAGGAAGGCGACTACGGAAATGGATTTCTGCGGCTGACGACGAAAGGCGGACTCGCGGTCGCCGATTACTTCGAGATGGACAACGAGGCGCAGGAAAACGGAAGCGACACCGATCTGGGATCGGGCGGAACACTGTTGCTGAACCAGACCGACTCTACGGGAACGGTCCGGCAACTCGCTGTCGGTGCAGGCAAGGACTCGAACCTGTATGTGGTCGACCGGACGAACATGGGAAAGTACAGCGCGACCAGCAACAACATTTATCAGGAGCTGTCCGGAGCATTACCGGGGGGAGTTTGGGCGATGCCGGCGGCATTCAACGGAAATATTTTCTATGGTCCGGTGGGATCGCCGCTGCTGCGCTTCCAGTTCAAGAGTGCGAAACTGCTGACCACTACGGTCGCGAAGAGCACGAACTCGTTCGGGTATCCGGGGACGACGCCAAGTATTTCGGCGAATGCCGGGAAGAACGCAATCGTGTGGGCGGCCGAGAATGTAAGTCCCGCGGTGCTGCACGCGTACAACGCGCTGACGCTGAAAGAGATTTACAACACCAACCAGGCGGCGAACGGGCGCGATCAATTCGGCAACGGGAATAAGTACATCACGCCGATGATTGCGAACGGGAAAGTGTACGTCGCGACGACCAATGGCGTCGGGGTGTTCGGGCTGCTGCCTTAGGCGGCCGGGCTGCGCCCGAATATAGCTGCGCGCGAGATCCTTCCCTCCGCCTGAACGGCGGCTCCGGTCAGGATGACGCATGGGGCGGAGGACAAGGGCAGCGCTGCTTCTCACAGCGCTGCTTTCTCACCGATCATTGCGAACGGGAAAGTGTACGTCGCGACGACCAACGGCGTAGGGGCGTTTGGGCTGCTGCCTTAGGGGGGCGGCCGGGCTGCACTCGATACGCTGCGCGCGAGATCCTTCCCTCCGCCTGAAAAGCGGCTCCGGTCAGGATGACGCATGGGGCGGAGGACAAGAACCGCGCTGCTTCTCGCCGATGATCGCGAACGGGAAAGTGTACGTCGCGACGACCAACGGCGTAGGGGTGTTCGGATTGCTGCCTTAGGGGGCCTTCCGGCACTCGATAAGCTGCGCGCGAGATCCTTCCCTCCGCCTGAACGGCGGCTCCGGTCAGGATGACGCATGGGGCGGAGGACAAGAGCAGCGCTGCTTCTCACCGATGATTGCGAACGGGAAAGTGTACGTCGCGACGACCAATGGCGTCGGGGTGTTTGGGCTGCTGCCTTAGGGGGCGGCCGGGCTGCACTCGAATTCGCTGCGCGCGAGATCCTTCCCTCCGCCTGAACGGCGGCTCCGGTCAGGATGACGCATGGGGCGGAGGACAAGAGCAGCGCTGCTTCTCACAGCGCTGCTTCTCGCCGATGATTGCGAACGGGAAAGTGTACGTCGCGACGACCAACGGCGTCGGGGTTTCGGGCTGCTGCCTTAGGGGGGCGGCCGGGCTGCACTCGATTACGCTGCGCGCGAGATCCTTCCCTCCGCCTGAAAAGCGGCTCCGGTCAGGATGACGCATGGGGCGGAGGGCAAGAGCAGCGCTGCTTCTCACAGCGCTGCTTCTCACCGATGATTGCGAACGGGAAAGTGTACGTCGCGACGACCAACGGCGTGGGGGTGTTCGGGCTGCTGCCTTAGGGGGGCGGCCGGCATTCGATACGCTGCGCGCGAGATCCTTCCCTCCGCCTGAACGGCGGCTCCGGTCAGGATGACGCATGGGCGGAGGGCAGCGTTTTTTGAATCCCGTTGTGCGGTAGTTTCGTTATACTTTGCATTGCAAAGTACTTGACAATTCTCAAATCGGAGCGGTATGCTGTCGGTATGTTTGATCCGCGGCCGCACCGGCTCCGGCGATTTCGGCGTTCGGCTCGACCTTTGACGTGGCACGCCGGGGGCGACATGGCTCCTGACGTCGCAGACGACCTGCGATTCATCCGCGACACAATGGAGCGATCTGCGGCATTTACCGCAGTGTCCGGGTGGGGGCAAGTCCTGATTGGCGTTACTGCGCTTGCGGCCGCGACACTTGCCGGGCGGCAGCTTAATTCATTTGCGTGGCTGCGCGTGTGGCTTGGCGAAGGACTTCTGGCCATGGCGATTGCACTGCTCACCTGCACATGGAAGGCGAACCGGCGCGGTCTGCCACTGTTCTCAGGTCCAGCGCGCAAGGTCGCTCTCGGGCTCGCACCGCCCCTGGTCGCAGGCGCATTCCTCACATTCTTATTGTTTCGGGCGGGCTTGCAACCTGCGTTGCCGGCAACGTGGCTCCTGCTGTACGGAGCAGGAATTATGACTGGCGGCGCGTTCTCGGTGCGAATCGTACCGGTGATGGGTGTGTGTTTTATGCTTCTTGGAGGGTTGGCAGTGTTAGGCCCCGCCGCCTGGGGCAACTGGTTTTTGGCTGCGGGCTTTGGCGGGGTGCACATGGTATTCGGATTTTTGATTGCGAGGAGTCATGGTGGGTAGGGCGCTTTCATCCCAACGGAAGAATGAGAAAGCGGAACCGCGCATGTCGCGGCACGGGCGGGAGCCGGTTTCCGAGCGCGTTCAAGCGCCTGAATTGCCGGAACTCGACCGTCTGATCCATGAGCGGATCCGGCTAGGGATTGTGAGCGCGCTGGCGACGAACGATTCGTTGAGCTTTAACGACCTGAAGCGCGTGCTCAAGACCACAGACGGCAATCTCAGCGTGCACGCCCGCAAACTCGAAGAGGCGCAATATATTTCGTGCGTGAAATTTTTTGAGGGACGCGTGCCTCGCACCGAGTATCGGTTGACTGCCACGGGCCGAAAGGCTTTGGCGGAATATCTCGATCAGATGGAAGAGTGGATTCGAGTGACGCGGGAGCGATAGCGTAGTTTTTTGCGCTGACGGCTTTGTGTTGCCAAGTTGCTCTCCCCTGCAGCTGAGTGCAGTTGCTAGAGGCCTAAGGCTTTTTGAATTTCGGCTGAAATAGCACCGGTCAGGGATTGCATCTTCTCTTCGGATTCGGCTTCGACCATCACTCGTGCCAAGGCTTCAGTACCAGAGTAGCGGACGACCACCCGGCCATTCCCGTTGAGTTCGCGCTCTGCCGCTTCAATCGCAGATTGGATCGCAGGGACTTGTGCGAATGGCGTTTTTTCCCGGACACGGATGTTCTGGATTTTTTGGGGGAACACTTTCAAGTCGCCGATCAGATCGGCCAGCGGGTTGGCGGTGCGGACGATGATATCCATCAGGCGCAGAGCGGTCAGCAGTCCATCTCCGGTCGTGGAATCGGTATCGCGGAAAATGATGTGACCGGATTGCTCTCCGCCGAGAGTGGCACCCGTCTTCAACATCTCCTCAAGCACATATTTGTCTCCAACGTTGGCGCGCAGCATACGGATGCCAGAGTTTTTGAGTGCGATCTCGAGCCCCATGTTCGACATGGTGGTGGAAACGACGGTGTCGGCTTTCAGCTTTCCTTGCGCATGCATGTCGCGCGCCGCGGCCAAAAGAACGCCGTCGCCGTTGACAACGCGTCCGCTGGCATCGCAGAAGAGAGCACGATCGGCATCGCCGTCGAAGGTGACGCCGAGGTCAAACTTTCCTCCGGATTGAGCCACCGTTTTCCCAAGGGTGTCGGGATGCAGCGCGCCGCAGTGCTCGTTGATGTTCTTACCATTAGGCGATACGTGGATGAACGTGGCCTGAATGCCTAACGCCTTGAATAGCTCAGGCGCCTCCGCCGCGGCAGCGCCGTTGGCGCAATCAACCAGGACGCGCAGTTTGCTCAGATCAGACGAAACACTGGCGGCGAGCGACTGGATGTAGGCTTGGCGAAGATCGGGTTCCCCCGGAAGCGAAGGTCTCGGAATCTTCAGGGCAGTGTCGTCGGCTGCCGCGGGATTTTGCAGGAGCGCAAAGATTTCTTTCTCGATGGCGAGCTCGCGAGCGTCGGTCAACTTGAATCCGTCGCCGGAAAAAACCTTGATGCCATTGTCGGTCCAGGGATTGTGCGAGGCGGAAACCACGACACCGGCGGCCATTCGGCGGGAGCGCGCGAGGTAGGCAACCCCGGGCGTCGTGATCACGCCTGCGCTGTGCACATCAACTCCGACTGCGGCCATTCCTTCGGCTATGCGGTCGGCGATCCAGTGGCTGGACTCACGCGTATCCTGCCCGATGACGGCCTGTGACTTGGCAACGGAATGCACAAGGTCATGGCCGAGAGCGCGGCCAATCAGATAGGTGCTTTGCGTGGTCAAGGGGAATTCGCCAGCCACGCCGCGAATACCATCCGTACCGAATAACTGCCTTTGCTGACTCATAAGTAAAACATCAATCCCGTAGACAGAAATGAAGAACAGCAATTATTCAGGAAGTGGGAGGAACGCGCAATCCAACGGGCATCAGTGAGAGGTCGCGGCTCCCGGCTTCTCAACGACGACGGTCACACGGACGGTGGTTACTTGCTCGACTTGCACCAGCGGGTCCGGAACATACACGGTCGTGGTAAACACGGCGCTGCCGCGAAGTCCGGAGGCATTGATGGGATCGGTGGTGGCAGAATCGACCTTTTCGACGTGACGACGCGGGCCGATGATCGTGATGCGTGAAGGATCGGCTTCTACTTTTACAATCTGCTCGCCGTCCGCAAACGTGCCCGTGACCTGCGGGTGAATTTCGACTTCCCTTTTCAAGCGAGTATCGAAAGCCAGGTGAAGTTGGCCTGGCACGATCTGCATCACAGAGACTTCGCGCGGGTGACGAATCTGCTGGGTGGTCAGGTCGAAGGTACGTTCGTCGGCAGTGGCGCCGGCGAGATCAAGTTCCGCCTGCACTTCGTTGGCGCGAAGCTGGCGGATGATGCGCTCGGGGCCGCGAACCCGAATCTGCGTCTCTGGAATCGATGCCGAGCTGACTTCGAGCCCAGGTGGAACGTTCTGAAAGACAACGGGAGAGCGCACCGAGACTTCAGAGAGCTGATCGTCGCGGGAAATCACGAACCAAAGGCCGGTGGCAAGGAGCAGCGAGATCAGCTTCAATCCGAAATTGTGGACCACATACCGCTTGAACAAGGCAATCATGGGCGTGGCTCCGAAGAGGACGGATCGGCATTGCGCTGAGCGGGCTCAGCCAGCGGCGAGTCGAGAGCAGCGTCCGATTCGTCATCGATGGTGCGCGCCAGAGGCGTCGGCAACGAAGCCGGGATGATACGGCGGCGGAGTTCGAGGCCGAGACGTTCGCGCAGCTGAGGCACGGTGAGATCGCGCTCGATGTTGCCGCCGACGGCGAAACTGATGGCGCCGGTTTCCTCGGAACAAATGACGGCGATGGCGTCCGTTTCTTCGGTGATGCCGATGCCGGCGCGGTGACGCGTGCCGAGTTGCGTGGAAAGCAGAGGGTTCATCGACAACGGAAGGAAACAGGCGGCAGCAGCAATGCGATCCTTCTGCACGAGTACAGCGCCATCGTGAAGGGGAGCGCTGGGGCGGAAGATTGTAGCGAGCAGATCGTAGGAAAGCCGGGCATCCAGTGGAACGCCGCTTTCGATATGGGTGCGCAGACCGATTTCACGCTCGATCACGATCAAGGCGCCGGTCTGGTGCTGAGAGAAGAGATCGGCGGCGAGCACGATGTCGTCGTAGGAATCGTTGTCGCTCGAAGATCCGCCGAGAAAGGTAAGGCGGCGGCCGAGATCGGCGAGGACGTGACGGATCTCCGACTGGAAAACGACGATTAGAGCGAACACAACGTAGGGCAGGACGCGACTGAGAACCCAGTTGAGAGTCGTGAGTTCGCCGATACGCGCGAAGTAGAAGATCAACGAGACGACAACCAGCCCCATCAGCATGGGGACGGCGCGCGTTCCGCGAATCATCACGAGAACCTGGTAGATCAGAATGGCGACGAGGAGGATATCGAGGGCGATCCACGCGGCCTGCGTCCAGGGTGTGATGACCGGAATCAAACGGGTTCAACTCCTAGGTGCGGTGCATTTTGGACATTCCATTGTAATGCAGGGGAAATGTTGGGACGTTTGGAGTATCTCGAAACCCGCAGGAACGGCCTTTCGGTAGCCTTCGCGTCTGGGCGTGACGAGATTCCCTGGAGACAGTGCACTCCGGCCAAGCTCTGAGCGTGGCCGTTCTTCAGGGCGGAACGAAGGACCTCGGCTGCGACGCTGTCTGCCACGGGAGATCCCTCGGCCCGCTGGTAAAAACGCGGGCTCGTCGGGATGACGCCTCTTGAGACTCAGAGTTCAAACCGATGCACTACCGGAAAATGCGTTAACTGTCTTTCTTCGTAATGGCAGCCCGCACTTGTCCGTGGGCCAGGCGAGCGGAGATCTCGTCGCCCACTTTCACTGCGTTCGAGTCTTTGAGAAGTTTGCCGGTCGAATCGAAGACGAGGGCGTATCCGCGATCGAGAATGGCGAGGGGCGAAAGCGATTCGAGGGCAGTTTGCAGCCGCTCGCTGCGGACGCGGTGCTGGAGCAAGACGTTGCGGGTGACGGCGACGAGGCTCATGGTGCGGCTGTCAAGTTCCTTGCGCATGCTGGAAAGTACCAGGCGCAGGTCGTAGTGACGCACAGCAGCGGAGGCGGCTTGCCAGCGGCGGTGCATCTGCTGGAGCAACTGGCGCTCGGCCACTTCCATGCGGTGCGAGAGATCGTCCAGCTTCTGCTGGCGCTGGCGGATGAGTTCCATCATGCGCGCGAAAGCGCCGTGCTGAGCGAGTTCGGTGAGAGCCTGGCGGCCCATGAGCAGGCGATAACGCATGGCTCGCGTCAAACGCTCGTGCAGCGCGGCAGCGTTTTCTTCGATTTCCTGGCGCGAGCGAATGACCAACTCGGCTGCGGCAGAGGGCGTTGGCGCGCGAAGGTCCGCAACAAAATCGGCGATGGTGAAATCTGTTTCGTGGCCGACGGCCGAGATGACCGGAATCTCCGAAGAATAGATGACGCGGGCGAGGCCTTCGTGGTTGAAAGGGGCGAGGTCTTCGGCGGAGCCACCGCCGCGCGCAATGATAATGACATCCACACTCTCGCTTTGGTTGAAATAGCGGATGCCGGCTGAAACTTCCTGCGGCGCCATGTCTCCCTGAACCTGGGCCGAATAAATCAGAACATTGACGGAGTGATGGCGGCGTTGAAGGATGTTGAGAATGTCGCGAAGGGCCGCAGCCTGAGCGGACGTGACGACACCGATCCGCGCGGGGAGCGACGGGATGGGCTTCTTGCGTTCCGATGCGAAGAGGCCTTCCGCTTCGAGCTTCGCTTTGAGCTGTTCGAAAGCGAGCTGAAGAGATCCGGCACCTTTCGGTTCGATGTATTCGGCGGAGATCTGGAGTTCGCCGCGATCCTCGTAGACGGTGACCCGTCCGCGGACGATTACCTGCAGGCCGTCTGCCGGACGAAACCGAAGAAGGCGAGCGGAGGAACGGAACATCACGACTTTGAGTTGGGCGTTACCGTCTTTCAGGGTGAAGTAGAGATGTCCGGAGTCGGGGGCACGGAAGTTGGAGATTTCGCCTTCAACCCAGGCGTCGGAGTACTCGCGCTCGATGTGCGACCGGACGGCGGATACAAGATCGCGGACTTTCCAAACCCTGCGCTCGGGCCCACGAAAGTTAAATCCCATCTGGTCGGCGAGCGAGGACATGGAATGGAGTTTATCGCACTGCGGGCACCACAGAAATGCCAACCACAGGGGACACCGGAGTACACAGGGGAAGTCAAAATCCATGGAAGGCTATAATCCATGCCCATGGACTTCGAACAGAAAGTGGCGGAACTGAAGCGACGGAACCAGCTTGCCGAGGACGGCGGCGGGGCGAAGCGGCGCGAGCGTCAGCACAAGGAAGGAAAGATGTCGGCACGGGAGCGGATTGAATTTCTGCTCGACGAGGGCACATTCGAAGAAACCGACAAACTGGTTACGCATCGCTGCAACGATTTTGGGATGGTCGAGCAGAAAATTTACGGCGACGGATTTGTGACCGGTTACGGGCGGATTGAAGGCCGCCTGGTTTATGTATTCGCGCAGGATTTCACCGTGTTCGGCGGATCGCTCTCGGAAACGAACGCCGGAAAAATCGTCAAGATCATGGACCTGGCGGCGAAAATGGGCGCGCCGGTCATCGGGCTGAACGATTCCGGGGGAGCGCGCATTCAGGAAGGCGTGATGTCGCTGGCCGGATACGCCGACATTTTTCTACGGAACACTTTGTATAGCGGGGTGGTGCCGCAGATTTCGGCGATCATGGGGCCGTGCGCGGGAGGCGCCGTTTATTCCCCGGCAATTACCGACTTCGTGATGATGGTGAACAACACGTCGTATATGTTCATCACCGGGCCTGACGTTATCAAGACGGTGACTCATGAAGAGGTGACGAAAGAGCAGCTCGGCGGGGCTATGACGCACAACGAGACGTCGGGCGTAGCACACTTTTTGGCGCATGACGATGCCGAATGCTTGTCGATGGTGCGCGAACTGTTGAGCTTTTTGCCGTCCAATAACATGGATGAGCCTCCGCGAAAAACATGCACGGATCCGGCAGATCGGGCGGACACGGCGCTCGACACGATGGTTCCGGCGCAATCGAACCAGCCGTACGACATCAAAGAAGTGCTGCATTCGGTGGTGGATGATGGATATTTTTTCGAGGTGCAGGAGCACTACGCGAGAAATATCGTCATCGGATTCGCGCGGCTGGACGGGCGGTCCGTGGGGATTGTCGCGAACCAGCCGTCGGTGCTGGCCGGAACACTGGATATCAATGCGTCAGTGAAAGGCGCGCGGTTCGTGCGCTTCTGCGACTGCTTCAATATTCCGCTGGTGACGTTTGAGGATGTGCCGGGCTTCTTGCCGGGGACGGCACAGGAGTACGGCGGGATCATCAAGCACGGCGCGAAGCTGCTGTTTGCGTTTGCCGAGGCGACGGTGCCGAAGGTTACGGTCATCACGCGCAAGGCATACGGCGGGGCTTATTGCGTGATGGCGTCGAAGCACATTCGCACCGACGTGAACTACGCGTGGCCGACGGCCGAGATTGCGGTGATGGGTGCGGAGGGCGCGGTCGACATTGTTTACAAGCGCGAACTGGACGCAGCTGGAACGACTCGCGAGAAAGTCCGCGCCGAGAAGATCGAGGAATTTCGCGACCGGTTCGCCAACCCGTATATCGCCGCCGATCGAGGATTCGTGGACGCGGTAATCCAACCGCGGGATACGCGCAAGAAATTGATTCAGGCTCTGGCCATGCTGGAGACGAAGCGCGACAAGAATCCACCGAAGAAGCACGGGAACATCCCGCTGTAATCGTTTAGACCAAGTTTGAATCGAGGTGAAATCTGTGGACCGAACTGCGTTCACTCAACGCTTGCTGCTTGTTTATTCGGGAGTGCTCACCGCGGTGCTGTGTGTCGTACTGCTGGCCGGAGCGACCTCGACGAAGAAATCCAGCTTTGACGAGATCGACGTGAGGCAGATCAACCTGGTTGAGCCGGATGGAACTTTGCGGCTGGTGATTGCCGATAAAGCAAATTTTCCCGGACTGATCGTGAAGGGGAAAGAATATCCGCACGACCGGCAAACCGCGGGAATGCTCTTCTTCAACGACGAGGGCAAAGAGAACGGCGGCCTGATCTTTGGGGGAAGCAAGGACAAAGAGGGCAAGGTGCAGAGCTGGGGGCACCTGAGCTTTGACCAGTACATGGGAGATCAGGTTGCGGTTTTGAATGCCGAAGAGGAGGATGGGCGGCGGCATTCCGGGTTGGAGTTTGTCGATGAACCGGATGTCCCGATGTCGCATGTGACCGACGCGCTGCGATTGCCGGCGGAACAAAGTAAAGCGAAGCTGCACGAGATTTATTCCGGCAAGAACAAGCCGGAGCACCGAGTGTATCTGGGCCGGAAGGGCGACCGATCGGCGGCACTGGAATTGAAAGACGATCAAGGAAGAGACCGGATCGTCATTGCAGTGGCGGCGGATGGAACACCGTCCCTTAGTTTTCTGGATGAGCAGGGCAAGGTAGTCGGTCAGTTTCCCAAGGAGACACGATGAAACGAATGCTCGCGACGATGATTTTTGGTTTGGTTGCGTTATCGGGATTTGCGCAGGATCCGACGACCTGGCTCTCGACGCTTCCACAGGCGAAGGAATACGTGCAGAAGCGGTCTTCGAGTTACGACCGCAGCGGCGGGAACGCGGACGCGCGCTCCGTTGCCCCGGGAGAAACACTTACGCTGCTTGACGACGTCGGGCCCGGACTGATCACCCATGTGTGGTTCACGATTGCGAGCGATGATCCGAATCATTTGAAGGCGCTCGTGCTGCGGATGTACTGGGACGGAGAATCGACGCCGAGCGTCGAAGCGCCGGTCGGAGATTTCTTCGGGCTGGGGCTCGGGGACTATCACCTTTATCAATCGATTCCGCTGTCGGTGGGGTCGGATAAGGCGCTGAATTGCTTTTTCCCGATGCCGTTTCAGAAACACGCGCTTATCACGGTGACCAACGAAGGCTCGATCAAGACTGACGCATTCTATTTCAACATTGACTATCGCATGTACAGCAAGCCCCTTCCGGCAGATCAGCTTTATTTTCACGCGCAGTATCGACAGGCAGCACCCGCCAAGGGATCGACGACCGACTGGAAATCGAATGGCGACATGGACGGAAAGAAAAATCTGCGTGGAGAGGACAATTACGTCTGGATGGAAGCCGCGGGGCGCGGGCACTTCGTGGGCGTAACCATGTCGGTGCTGCAGAATCAGGATAAGTGGTGGGGCGAAGGGGACGACATGTTCTTCGTCGATGGCGAGAAGTTGCCGTCGATCAACGGGACGGGGTCGGAAGATTATTTCTCGGGAGCATGGGATTTTGGCGGGCATCCGTTCGCCTATGGACTGTACGGCGCTCCGGTGGTGGGGGAGGAAGTCGCGGGCGGAAGATCGTCTGTCTACCGCTTCCACCTGGATTCGCCGATCTCGTTTACGAAGTCGCTGCGAGCAACCATCGAACACGGGCATGCCAATCACCGGTCCGACAATTTCTTTTCGGTGGCGTATTGGTATCAGGGCGAACCGCATGCCGCGTTTCCCGCGCTGCCGGCGCTCGAGCAACGAATCCCGAGAATCTATGCTGTCGGCGGGCCGGGGAATGCGGGGAAGTAACGAGAGAGATTTTCGATGCGAATCTGAAGTAGAAATGAACTTCAATGACTGACATCAAATCAAAAAAGGGCTCCGGCCACTACGACGCGAACTACGGAAACTTCGAGACGGAACTGTATGCAGAAATCCGGCGCGAAGCTTTTGGCGAGGATATCGGGCAGAGCAGTTGGCTGACGGCGGATGAGCAAGACAGATTTCTCGAGCCGCTTGCGCTGTCTACAGGGAAAAAGCTGCTCGACATCGCATGCGGCGCCGGCGGGCCTGCCTTGAGGATTGCCGGAAAGACGGGATGCTCCATCGTAGGGGTTGACATGCACGAGCAAGCGGTTTCAGCGGCAACTTCGCTAGCCGCGAAGCAAGGTTTGGCAGAACGCTCAAGGTTTCAAGTCGCAAATGCGGCGGAGCGACTGCCTTTCGTCGATGCGGAATTCGACGCGATCACGTGCATTGATGCCATCAACCACTTGCCGGATCGGCCGCGAGTTGTAGCGGAGTGGGCACGAGTACTGAAGCCGGGCGGACGATTGCTGTTTACCGATCCGATCACGGTCACTGGTCCGCTGACGAAAGAAGAAATCGCGGTGCGAAGTTCGATTGGATTTTTCCTGTTCGTGCCAGCGGAATACGACCGGCGGGTTATCGCGGAGTGCGGCTTGAGTCTGGTCCTCTGTGAAGATGTAACGCAGAATATGGCGGATCTTGCGGAGAGGCGAGGCCGGGCGCGGGAATCCAGAGGCACGCTGTTGCGCAGAATCGAGGGCGACGAGAGCTACGAGAAGCAGCAGGAATTCTTTGTGGTGGCGGCGCGCATCGCGAAGGAGCGGCGGTTGTCGCGATTTATCTACGTGGCGGAAAAAGCGTCAGCGTAGCCGGATACAAGGGTTGAAGACAATTGAGCGAGGAGCCAGGAACTCGAAGCGGAGACCAGGAAGCAGAGCCGGCAGCCAAAAACAAAGAGAGTTCCGAGGTGGTGTGGGGTCCATTCGTCTCGGCCAGTAGCTCGCTTAATGACCCTTGCTCGACCTGCTCTCGCTGCTTCCCTTGCGGGGTGCCGCGCGCGATCTTCGCTTGGGCTCCGGGCTCACCGCCAACCGGATAAACCTACCCTACGCCTCGGAACTCTATCCTGCCTTCAACATTTCTTCTCCGTTCTCCTCGACCAGCGCTTTGCTATAGACCCTTGCTTGCCCTCCTTCTTTTCCTCGCGGTCAAGAAGGTGACTTCGCTTGGGCCCCGGACGCCGCACCAACCGGAAAAACCTAAGAAGCTGTCAAAGAACGATCTTGTTGTACTCCTTCTATTTTTCCCGTCAATGAAAAATACACGTTTGTAAGTACATGTCTTTTCAATCGAGTGCACGCCGTTCACAGCCCCATGACCGGAAATTGTGCAACCGGGCTGACAAGTTTTTGCGGAGCGCGCCGATGCGGGATTTCAGTGACTCAACAAGTGAAATTGGGATTCGGGCAGCGGGAGTGATTGATTTCGGTTAGTGGAAATCGGGCAATTGCCGGGCCTGGCAAGGGATCTCGCGAAACCGATTCACCACAGAGGGCACGGGGGTTCACAGAGGAGACACGGCCTTTTATGCCACTTCGATTTTCTCGTCGACCAGTTCCTTGTTCGCTTCGTCTGTCCCCGCCAGTTCGAAAGAGTTGGTCATGGCGGCCTTTCCTTTTTCGACGGCGGTGATGACGTAGGAACATCCAAGCCAGTGGGCTTCGGCGAAATCGGTCTTGGACCATTGCGCGGGATGGTCGGGGTGGGAGTGGTAGAAACCGACGATGTCCTCGCCGCGATTACGGCTCTCTCGCTGGATGCGGACCAGTTCCTTGGGGTCGATGTTGTAGCGGTTGTGGGCCGAGTCAGTGCGGGTGTTTCCGCAGCGTGCGGTGCTGGCGACAACTCGCGTGCCGTCATCCTCGAAGCGTCCGAGCAGAACTCCGCAGCATTCGTGGGGATAGGTTTCTTCGCCGTGTTGCCGGAGGGCGTCGTAGTCGGTCTTTTGAAATCTCAGCATTTGGGGCTCGGGCACAAGATCAAAATCCCCACTTCTGGCAAAACCGGCCAGAAATGGGGCACCCAGCGCAACGTCAATTACAGATCTCCGATTTGTTGATCTCAGATTTGCAATTAGAGCTTCCCGAATTTCCAATCCGCAATCTGAAATCAAAAATCTGAATTTCTCATCCTTCAGTCCAGAAGCGCTCGCTCAGGTACTTGTCGCCGGAATCGCAGAGAATCGTGACGATGACGGCTTCCTGATTTTTCTTCAACGACACATCGCGCGCGATTTTTAAGCTTCCAACGACGGCCGCCGCTGCGGAAATTCCCACCAGCAAACCTGCGCCGCGAGAAAGCTGGCGCGCCATGGCGTAGGCGTCTTCGGTGGCGATCTCCAGATTCTGGTCGGCGAGGTTCTCGTCGTAAATTTTGGGAACGATGGCGCTGGCCATGTGCTTGGCGCCTTCGATGCCATGAAAGGAAGAATCCGGCTGCAGCGAAACACACTGGACAGACGGATTCAACTCTTTGAGACGGCGAGTCGTGCCGACGAAGGTGCCGCTGGTGCCGAGCATGGAAACGAAATGGGTGACGCGGCCTTGTGTCTGCTGCCAGATCTCGTTTGCGGTGCCGGTGTAGTGCGCCTTCCAGTTCGCATCGTTCGAATACTGATCCGCGTAGAAGTACTGATCGGGATGTTTCGAAGCCAGCTCGCGCGCCATGCGGATCGCGCCGTCGGATCCATCGGCGGGATCGGTATAAAGAATGTTGGCTCCGTATCCGTGGAGAATCTGCTTACGCTCACGAGATACGTTTTCGGGCATGCAGAGAGTTACAGGAAATCCTTCGGCCGCTCCCAGCATGGCGTAGGCGATTCCCGTGTTGCCGCTGGTGGCATCGAGCAGAATCTTGCCCGGACGGAGTAGCCCTGCGCGGCGGCCTTCGATGACGATGTTGGAGGCAGCGCGGTCTTTCACCGATCCGCCGGGGTTATACCATTCGGCTTTACCCAGAAGTGCAACTCCCGGAAGTTCGCGGGTGAGGGCATCGAGGCGGAGGAGGGGCGTATTTCCAATCCGCTCGATGAGGCTATGCCCGAGAGTTTCGCCCAGTGGCAAAGCGGGTTCCCGGGTCGCGGAACGATTCGCGGGAGATGAGAATGCGGTCGTCTTGGTCGAACCGTATGTCATGATTGAACCGAACCGCCGTAACCAACGTAATGTGCTATGTGGTGCGAAACAGGATATGTATTATTTTGTTTAGATGAATAGATTCGCCCGGCGATGCAGCTCGTGTAAAGTTACCCCAGTCCTCATGAAGCCGCATCTAAATAGACGAGCGTCGACCGGCACGGAAAGGTTGAAGTAGACCGAAAAAATGGCCAAATCAATTGAAGCACGAACCTATGAAGAAGCGCTAGTTTGGCTGCGCGAACACGGGTTCGACGTAACCGACGCCCCCGGCACTACCAGCCGCGTATTTCTACGGAAATACAATGTTTCAGCGGCGATTCAGAAGGCGGCCGATGACAATGTAAAGATCTTCGCTTATCCCGGATATCTGATCGGAAGCGAGATTTCAAAGCTGGTCAACCGCGGGTACCAGCAGTTTCTGAAGACCTCGAAGGCAGAATTGCCGGCCACGGCAGATCACTTGAAGTCCCTGCAGTCGTTCGCCGAAGAACTGAAGCTGGCACTCGGTCTGCCAAGCCTCTATAACGAATCGCTGGGAACGGTCAGCGAAGCGTATCAGTACGATCGCGTGGAAAATCGCGATAAGGCGGAAGTGGATCGGCCGAAGCGTCCGTGGGAAGTCGCCGGGAAGAAGGCGGTCGCCGCTAAGAAGGGGCGAGCCTAGGAACGGCTTCGATAAACAAACACCCGTAGAAACCATCACCCAGCTTCGCTGGCCGGACAGCCGGGGGCGGCTGTCCTCACATATTCTCTTTTCTCTTGCAGTACCCAACCCACTTCTTCAGCTTACGATCCACCTATCGCACTCCGAGCAAGATATCGATGGTTAGCTGGTCGAGCTTCTCATAAGGCAGGCGCTTTTTCATGATTGCGTCTTTATCGAAGACATGGGAGAGCAACGCCGCCGATCCTTTGGCCGAGAAGGTGCCCGTCGCCGGAATCTTTGGCGAACCTGCCGAGATTTCCTTCAGGATCGACTGAATCTCTTTGTCCGCATTCCAGCGGGCGGCCTTTTCCTTCAGGATGACATAGGTCCTCATGCAACCGCGGGCGAAGTCCTTCACACCTTCATAATCCTCTGTGCGATAAGCGTGGGCATCGAAGTGGCGCGGGCCGTCGTACCCGACGTCTTCGAGGAACTTCACAAGCCAGAATGCAGTCTTGGGATTCGCCGAGCCGAAACGGAGATCCTGATCGTAGCGTCCTGATACCTGATCGTTCAGGTCGATGTGGAAGAGCTTTCCGCACTCCCAGGCTTGCGCGACGCCATGCATAAAGTTGAGCCCAGCCATCGTTTCGTGAGCGACTTCAGGATTCACGCCCACCATCTCAGGATGATCGAGCGTCGGAATAAATCCGAGATAGTGCCCGGTGGTCGCCATGTAGATGTCGCCGCGAGGCTCGTTGGGTTTCGCTTCCAGCGCGAAGCGGTATCCGTACTTCTGAGCGATGCTGTATTCGCAAAGGTAGTTCACGGCTTCGCGAAGGCGCCTGACGGCTTCATCGGCGCGGCGGCAAGCGTCGGTTTCAACCCCCTCGCGGCCTCCCCAGAGGACGAAAATCTTGGCGCCGAGCTCGGCACCGAGGTCCATGGCACGCATGGTTTTCTGGATGGCGTAGGCGCGCACCTCGGGATCGTTGGATGTGAACGCACCGTCGCGGAAGACGGGATGAAAGAAGAGCGAGACTGTCGCCATCGGGACGACGATCCCACTTTTTTCGCAAGCTTTCTTAAATTCACGCACGATCTTGTCCCGCTCTTTCGGCGTGGCATCGATGGGGACGAGGTCGTTGTCGTGCAGATTGACGCCCCACGCGCCGATTTCACCGAGGACAGACACGATGTCGTTGGGCGGGAAGACTTCTCGAACAAAATCCCCAAAGGGATCGCGTCCGCGATTTCCGAGAGTCCATAGTCCAAAAGAGAATTTGTGCTCAGGCTTGGGAGCGTAGTTTCCGTTCTTCGAGCTCATGAAGTTCTTCCTTTTATGTTGGCGATGAGATTCATTGATGTTCGGGTGGAGGGAGGGCAGACGGTGCGGGAGAGATTTTTCCCACGAGGCTGTCCGCCTTCTCTCTCAATTCACGTACTTTATGAAGTTCTTTTTCGGCCTCGGCAGTTTTGCCAGTCGCCTGGTACAGGCGGCCTAACTGGTAGTGCGCGTCAGGCTGGTCGGGCTCAAGCGCGATGGCCTTCGAAATCGCTGCCTCACCGTCTTTGTAATTTTTCTGCTGGAGATAGATCGCGCCCAAATCCACGTAGGCGACACGCAAGTCCTTGTTGGCTTTGATCGCACGTTGGAGCAGGGGGAGAGCTGCGTCAGCGTGGTTGTCCTTCCATTCGATATCGCCGAGATAGGCAAGGGCCTGGGCGTGGTTGGGGTCGAGCGAAAGTTCGTTCTCGAATTCCTTGCGCGCCTCCGGATATTGGTGCGACTTCCAGTGGAGGTAGCCAAGCCCGAAATGGACGTTCGGCTCGTTAGGAGAGATTTTTGCTGCGGTTTCAAATTCAGTGATCGCCTCGGGAGTGCGTCCCAGGCCATCGAGCGCTTCTCCCATGAGAACGTGCGTGGGGGCGGATTCGGGGCTCTGCTGCAACAACTGTTTGAACTCGTTCTGGGCGCAGTCGAGTTTCTTGGTCCAGAGGCAACTCTGGGCAAGCATTTGATGGAGTTCAGCATTGCCCGGATCGGCTTTGCTGGCGCGTTCCAGGTATTGCGAAGCGAGGTCGAATTTCTTAGCGCCGTAGTAGCTCATGCCGAGTAGTGTCTGAGCTTGCGCGTTGGAGGCGTCTGCAGCGACTGCTGATCGAAAGGCAGTGGCGGCACTGTTGAAGTGGCCCTGCTTGAATTCCGCCAGGCCCAGGTTCAATTGCAGGCCGGGCATTTTGGGATTCAACTTGAGGGCCTTGCGATAGGCGGCCGCTGCTTCATCGAGTTTTTGCTGCCTGGCCAGATCGACTCCGAGGCTAGCGAAGGCTGCGGCATCGGACGGATTGCGCGCTGTGACGGCTTTCCAGGCTTGGGCAGCATCTGCCCATTTTTGCTGTTGCTCGAGAGCCATGGCATCCGCGGGCGTCGGCGCCTGAGCCATCGCAGCGATGCCGGAGAGCACCATAGCCAGAGCCAGTTCTGGGATGCAATGCCTCATACGCAAACACCGATCGTGACTTCGATCAAACTTCCGAGCGAAAAACAATTCCGCATGATCAATAGCCAAAGAAAAACCCCGCTCGCAACGTACCGCGAGCGGGGCGTAGAGAAGCGAACCACAGGCGATTAGAAGTACAGCTTCAATCCAAGCTGAATTTCGCGTGGGTCATGAGCCGACGTAACCGCACCGAAGTCACGTTCGTGAAGGTATTGCTCACGTTGTTGAACTCGGTGTGATTGAAGGCGTTGAAGAATTCCGCACGGAATTCCAGTTTGCTGCCGCGAGTCTCGCTGAAAAGGAAGCTCTTGAACAGTGCGAGGTTCCAGTTCTGGCGTCCGGGTCCACGGAGGCTGTTGAACGGCAGGTTGCCCCAGGTTCCAGCCACAGTTGGGGAGAATGCGGACGTGCTGAACCAGCTCTTCACCGTCTTCGGGTAGCTGAACGCTCCCATTCACGTTGGGCCGATTATTCGCATTGGGAATGATGCTGCTGATGTTACCGGTGCCGTCAAGCGAACCCGCGCACTTTACGGGATCGTTGTTGACCCCTTGGGCGCAGTTCTGAATACCGCCTTCCGAGATATGGATAGGCTCGCCCGTTTGCATGCTGACGATGCCCGACACTTGCCATCCACCGACCGTCGACTTGAGCAGCTTGTTCGAGCTGTCCCTCAGGATCGGAATGTCGTAGATGAAGTTGACGAACGCGATTTGCGTACGATCCAGGCCGGATGGGCCATTGTCGTAATGCACATCGTAGGGGTTATCAAAATTGTTCAAGTCGCCCACGCCATTGTTGCCCGTGGCTGGATCGATCGCCCGAGACAAAGTGTAGGCTGCCTGAAGAGTTAGGTCATGCCGAATTTGGCTGTGAATCTGAGCCTGGAACCCATTGTAATGCGAGCTCTGTATGTTCTCCGTCTGTCTGATGGAGTGGAACCCCAGATACGGAACGCGCAGGTTGTAGTCAGCGTTGTTATTCGCGAACAGCGAGGTGATGTTGGAAGAACTCGGAAGGTTGGTTTCCTGGTACGCGTTCTGGTTCCGGTTCTGATTGCCAACGTACTGGAGCTCCAGCACAGTGCGGGCAGAGATAGCGTGCTGCACGCCAATACTGTACTGATAGCTGAGCGGCAAGTTGTTATTCACCTTGTCCAGGCCGGTAATGCTAGCGACCGTGATAGGTGCAACGAGGGGTAGATTGTTGCTAAGTTGCGTGCCGGGATTTTCCACTTGAATGTTGCTGAAATTAATGTTCGTGCTGAAGGGCACGTTCGGGCCAGCGTTGTACATATCGTTGCCCTGGATGCGTTCATACATCATGCCGAAACCGCCGCGGAGGATAGTCTTGCCTGATCCGGTCAGATCATAAGCAAAGCCAAGGCGAGGACCGAATGCGGCCCAGTGATCGTTGACCAGCCCCTTGGGGACCCCAGGAGTCTTTCCGGGGATACCGATACCATTCAGATAGAACTGGGTACCCGCCAGAATCGGGTTCGGGCTAGTGCCCAAGCCGGGGCTGTTGGGTGCAATATTGTTGCCGGCCGTGTCAGCGAAGATCGGAGCAGCGGCTGGATCATACAGGTTTGGATAGAAGTTGCCCATCCGGTTGTTCGCCTCATAGGTATGCGGTGCGCCGTCCCAACGCAGGCCGAGGTTCAAGGTCAGGCGATGGTTTACGCGCCAGTTGTCCTGCGCATAAGCAGCCCAGGAAACATTGTTCCACTTACCACTGTCTTGGACGGCCAGCTCGTTGTAGCCCGAAGCCGTGCCTAGCAAGAAATCCGCGAAGTCATTTCCGGTGAAGTTGTTATTGAAGGTGAAAGAACCCTGCGTGTTGCCGAAGAGGTCCTGAACCTTCTTGTAAATCGCCCAGCTACCGCCCATTTTGATTTGGTGCGCACCCTTGGTCCAGGAAACGTCATCGCGGATCTGATAGTCATCCGCCTTGTTATTCCACGGCCAACTGGCGTTCGTATAGTCCACGTTGTTGTAACCGGCAAGGTGGATTTCCGGGATGCGGTTGTCATTGTTGGGTCCGCTGAAGATACGGTTCGAGGTAAATCCGCTCGGACGCGCGATCAGCGTTATTCGGCAGGATGGCAATTTTGTTGCCGTTGGCATTGAACGCAACTTCGTTCAACAGCGTCGGGCTGATCATATAGGTCGTGTGGATCACATAACTGTAGGACGGGTTGCCGAAGGTGTTGCTGGCGGTCGGTACGTTGTCGCCGCTCCACATCGACGTTCCGAAATTCTGCGCGATCTGCTCGCAAGGTAGTGACCAAAGACCGAGAACTTACTGCTGAACTGATGATCAATGCGGACAATCTCTTCCTTCACACTTGTGGGGACGTTGTTCCCGCCCTGGAAGATCGGATTGCCGCTGCCGTTCACTGCGTTGTTCGCTGGGAAGATGCCAGCGTTAAGCAGAGCCGTTGCGTTGGGATCGATCATGCAGGATGGGATTGTATTGCCGGGGAAGGGGCTGCCCTGAACGATACCCGCGGGTGCGGCCCCGCCGGGGCAATTTCTAAACAAGTAGGCAGGGGCGACGTTAGCAACCGATGGAACGTTAGGGCGCGGGACCACCTGCCACGTCGCCGTTATACCAAGCGGTATCGGCACAGTCTGGTTCAGCGTCTGGCCCTGAATCAGGCGGCGCCATTCCATGTTGTAAAAGAAGAACGTCTTGTGCTCTTTGGCCCAGAAATCAACTGGACCGCCGACGTTAAAGCCGAAAGTGTGGAACCGAAGTTCGGCGACGTTTTGCGGAGCCGGGTTGAAATAGTTGCGAGCGTCAAGCGCGTCGTTGCGCAGGAACTCCCAAGCGCTGGCATGGATACTGCTTGGTGCCGGACTTGATGACAGCGGTCATCGTGCGCTGAGGACAAATCCATATTCCGCGCTGTAGTTTGAGGTCATCTCGCCGAAATTCGGCGATCGCGTCGAGAGAGGGCATGACATCGGAGCCGCCCCCGCCGCCACGGTCGAGCTTTCCGCCGTCGAGCACATAGAGGTTGTGGCTCATGCGCATACCGTTAAAGCTGACGTTGGCATCGCCGCCGACAGGAGTCGGGATCTGGAAGTCGCCCTGACCGCTGGAGGCGCCGGGCGTCAACGAAATCAACGAATACATACTGCGGCCGTTTGTCGAGAGCTGGGTGAGCTGTTGTCCGGTGATGACGTCGCTGACTTCACCGGTATCGGCTTGGACTGCGATCGCCGCGGCTTCGACGGTGACTTGCTCTTGAGCACTCCCGACCGTGAGTTTGAAGTTGATACGACTGCGGTCGCCAATTGCGAGCACGACATCTTTCTGCTCGGCAACTTTAAATCCCGACGCGGTGGCCCGAACCGTATATCGGCCAATGTGCAAATCGGGAGCAACGAACTGACCGTCGTTGCTCGATGTCAGGGTGCGAGCCAAACCGGTATCGATGTTGGTGACTGTGATGGTGACGTTCGGAACGGCAGCGCCAGTTGGGTCGGTCACTGTTCCGACGATGGTCGCTTCCTGTGCCAGGGCCTGCGCGGCGAAGACGAGAACGAGGGCCGCGGGAAGTAATACGAGGCGAAGGTCACAGCGTTTCAGGAAATGGCCGATACTCCCGGCTATCGTGGGCGAGAGGGATTTCATTTGCCAGCCTCCAAAATGCGGTTGATCGGGGGATAGTCCTTCTGAGACGGGTGACCCGAGCGTCCGTGAACGTTTACGGAGATACATCCTTGTGTCAATCATTGTCAAGAACAAAATCGATATCGCAAGGATGTTAAGGCGGTGTTAGGCAACGCTCAAGCACAGTGCATAAAGCTGCAGGTGTGAACATTGTCGGGCCGCAACCACCTTGTTTCCCGTCCTTTGAAGAGCGACAAGAGTGGCGCGCGCAATGCGCCGGAGCCAAGGCAAGGGTTAGAGGTTTGGTGCGGGTCGAAAAATCTTTTGTAACGTTTGAGCCCCAAGCACCGCTACAAGCGGAGGCCTGGCGCCGGGGCAGGAGGTTCCGAAAAATCGAGCAAAATCGTTCTAGTTCGGGGATCGCGCTGAGGTGGAAACCATCCTGGTGTCTTGACCACGGTAGGTCGCTGTGCTACAAGCGACGGTCGACCGTAATCGTTAACGGAACACAATCTGCCTGACATCGTGCGCTCGTTTCGGCATCTCCCGCCGCTTGATCAGCGGCATTCAGACGGGTCGCAGCGGAGGAATCTCGATGGAAAAACGCATTCTGACCATGTTGCAGGTGACGCTCTTTTCAATTTTTCTTGCGGTTGGATCGCGCGCACAGACGGGCAGTCCGGCTCTGTATATGGATCCTTCTCAGCCGATTGATGCGAGGGTCGACGACCTGATCCATCGCATGACGCTGGAGCAGAAAGCGTCACAAGTGATCAACCAGGCACGGGCGATTCCAGAGCTAAACGTTCCGGCGTACGACTGGTGGAGCGAGGCGTTGCACGGAGTGGCGCGAGCCGGAACGGCAACGGTGTTTCCTGAACCCATCGGATTGGCCGCAACTTTTGACGATCCACTGATTCACCAGATGGCGATCGCGATTGGCACCGAAGCGCGGGCCAAACATGATCAGGCGGTGAAAGCCGGCCGTCGCGATATTTATGAGGGGCTGGATTTCTGGTCGCCGAATATCAACATCTTTCGCGATCCGCGGTGGGGACGAGGACAGGAAACGTATGGCGAAGATCCTTTTCTGACCGGGCGGATGGGTGTGGCATTCATCACCGGACTTCAGGGAGACGATCCGAAATACTTTCGCGTGATCGCGACTGCCAAACACTTTGCCGTTCACAGTGGTCCTGAGACGACGAGACATACAGTCGATGTGCAGATATCAAAGCACGACGAGGAAGACACGTACCTGCCGGCATTCCGCGCGGCCATCACGGAAGGCAAGGCCGAGTCGGTGATGTGCGCTTACAACCGCGTGAATGGGCAGCCGGCGTGCGCCAATACTTTTCTGTTGCAGGACACGCTGCGTAAAGCCTGGAAGTTCAACGGCTACGTGGTTTCCGATTGCGATGCCGTAGTCGACATCTTTGAAGGACATCATTTCGCGAAAAGTCTGGCGGAGGCCGCCGCCGACGCCATCAAGACGGGCATGGACAACGAGTGCGCCGACTACATCACCATCGTGAAAGATATGCATGACTACCAGCCTTTCATTGATGCGGTGAAGCAGGGGCTTCTGACTGAGGCGGACATCGACATCACATTGAAGCGCCTGTTCACCGCGCGCATGCGGCTGGGAATGTTCGATCCTCCAACTACGGTGCCTTATGCCAACACGCCGGAGTCGGAAATTGACAGCGCGCCGCACCGTGCACTGGCGCTGAAGACGGCGCAGGAATCGATGGTGCTGTTGAAGAACGACGGGGCGCTGCCGTTGCGGGAGGGCGTAAAGAAAATTCTGGTGGTCGGGCCGCTCGCCGAGTCCTCTGAGGTGCTGTACGGCAATTATAGTGGGACGCCATCGCACGCAGTCACCGTGTTGGAAGGAATCCGCAAGCAGTTTCCACATACGCGGGTTTCGTATGAATCCGGCACGAGTTTTCTGAGCGAGAAACCGACGAGCGGAGATCCGTTGATCGCAGCGGCCAAGGCCGCGCGCAAGGCTGACGTGGTCGTGGCGGTGGTTGGAATCACCTCGAAGCTTGAAGGCGAAGAGATGAAGGTCGATGTCCCTGGGTTTCGGGGTGGCGATCGTACCAGCCTCGCGCTCCCCGCCGAAGAAGAAGCTCTGCTGGGCGCGTTGAAAGGGAGCGGCAAACCGCTTGTGGTCGTACTGATGAACGGCAGCGCGCTCGCGGTGAATTGGGCGAACGAGCACGCGAACGCGATTGTCGATGCATGGTACTCGGGCGAGGAGGGCGGAACCGCGATCGCGCAGACTCTGGCGGGAGTGAACAATCCGGCAGGACGCTTACCGGTCACCTTCTACAAAGGCGTGGAGCAGTTGCCGGACTTCGAAGACTACGCGATGAAGAATCGCACGTACCGCTATTTCACCGGCGAGCCGCTGTATGGATTCGGGCACGGCCTGAGCTATACGAGCTTCGAATATAGCGGGATGAAACTCTCCAATGCTTCGCTGCAGGCAGGCGATCCGCTGGACGTTGAAGTGGACGTGAAGAATACGGGCCAGCGCGATGGGGACGAGGTCGTGGAGCTTTACATCAGTTTCCCCAAAATGGCCGGAGCCCCGCTGCGCGCACTGCGCGGGTTCAGCCGCGTGAACCTGAAGGCGGGCGAGCAGAAACATGTAAAACTCACACTGGGTCCGCGCGATTTGAGCTACGTCAACGAAGCCGGAGATCGCATGATTGCAGCCGGCGATTACCTGATCACGGCAGGCGGGGGGCAACCCGGAACAGGGGCACCACACGCGGAGACTCATCTGATGATTCAAGGCGAGCAGAAGCTACCAGAGTAAGATTGAGAAGAGGCGCGTGGCGCCGATTCCGACATGACGAGTAGCCGTCTCTCCTCTTTTTTTAGTCCATTTTTTGTGTTGATTCTCTCGGGCGCGTCATTTCCGGCGCGCCCGCAAGCTCAGACGTCGGCTGCCGCAACGTCCACCGACAGTCCCATCCGATTCGCCTTTCAGCCCATCGATTTCAAGCTGGACAGCAACGAGAGCCCGGAGCGGCATGCGCCGGAGACGATGGCCGGCGGTGTCGCTGTTTTCGATTACAACAACGACGGGAAACTCGACATCTTCTTCACGAACGGCGCAGATCTCAAGACGTTGCGCAAAGATTCTCCGAAGTATTCAAACCGGCTGTTCGAGAACGACGGCAACGGGCACTTTACTGACGTAACCGCGAAGGCTGGCCTGGCAGGCACCGGATACGACGTCGGGGTCGCCATCGGCGACTACGACAACGATGGCTATGAAGACATTTTTGTGGCGGGTGTGTACCGAAATACGCTCTACCACAACAACGGAGATGGAACGTTCACCGACGTCACCGCGAAAGCGAACCTGAACAAGGCGGATGCGGAGTACGGGCCTTTGTGGGCAGTGGCCGGCGCATGGGTGGACGTGAACAACGACGGGCGTCTCGATCTCATCGTCATCAATTATCTGAAGTGGGATTTCAACAACGAGCCCGTGTGCCAGGGCTACGGGCACCGCGACTACTGCCATCCCAAGATGTACAAGCCAACGCCGAATCAATTGTTCATCAACAACGGCGATGGAACATTTCGCGACGCGTCGGTCGAGGCGGGATTCCGGGCGCATCCGGGAAAGGGGATGGGAGTTGCGGCGGCGGATTCCGAACTGAGTGGCAAGATGGATCTGGTCGTCCCGAACGACAAGCTGATGAATTCGTTTTACCGCAACAAGGGGGGCGGCAAGTTCGAGGAAACAGGTTTTGAAGAAAACATCGCACTGCGCGAAGACGGAACTTATATCTCCGGGATGGGAGTCGATTTTCGCGACCTCGACAACGACGGATATCCAGACATCTTCATCGTTGCGCTGGATGGCGAGACGTTTCCGCTCTACCGCAATACCGGGAAAGGCAGCTTCGTCGAAGTGACGCGCGAAAGCGAGATGACCAAGCTGAGTTTACCCATGGCCGGGTATTCTCCGAACATCGCTGATTTCGACAATGATGGCTGGAAGGATATTTTTGTTTCGCGGGGACACGTGCAGTCGCTCCTGTCGGCGCCGAATCTGACGATTGAGCAGCCGAACACCGTGTTCCGGAATCTCGGCGGGATGAAGTTTTCCGCCTTAACGAGCGAGGCCGGGTTTACAGCGCAACCTCCGTCGCGTCACCGCGGGTCGGCCGTTGGCGATTTGAACGGCGACGGAAAGCTGGATGTCGTGGTCACTGCGATCAATGCCCCCGGCGAGGTATGGATGAATCAAAGCCCGGGGAGCAATCATTGGATCGAGTTTAAGTTGCAAGGCTCCAAGAGCAATCGTGACGGTATCGGTGCGCGGATCAAAGTTGTGACCAAGACCGGCGCCCAGTACAACCACATGACAACCAGCTCTGGTTACGCATCCTCGAGCGCGGGACCGGTACACTTCGGGCTTGGAGCCAGCGCCTCGGCGACTCTCGTGGAGATTCACTGGCCTTCGGGAATCGAGCAGCAGATGCGGGATGTGGCGGGAAATCGAGTTGTCACGGTAAAAGAACCTGAGAAATAGAATTGAATTCTTAGTCTGAGCGCTCGGAGCATCGCGAGATCGCTCCTATTGCGGGCAGACGCCGAAGTCTTGGGCAACTTTCGTCGTGTCCCAGAGAAGATGCATGTCAGGGGATTTCAGTTTTTCTTTTTTACCGTGCAACTTCATTCGATTGCCCGGCCTGATCTCGGTGGTGTTGCCAGATAGAGTGTAGATTCGCTTGTCCCCTTCATCGGTGATGGACATTCCGCCCGGCGCCGACACAACACAGCCGGTGACAGTTCGCTTCTTGGAATAGTGAACAACCACGAAGGCAACGCCCAAAGTGACGCCTATGGTCACAACCACGATTCCGGCGATGATTCCCGCCACATCGTCCGAAAGCTTGTCTGCCCGAGCGGGAGTAGCGACGGCCATACAGAGAAAGAGAATCAAAGCTCCGCGCAAGAGATGTTTCTGAGCCATGTCACTCTCCTAACTTCGAGGCAAGATGCCGCTCCGGTTGGATAAGGCCGGCTGCGGACAGGATCGGAAGGGCCCGAGAAGCGTTCGGTCGAACCAGGACTAGGACGAGGGGTGAGGAACCGGACCGAACTGGGGAGAAGTTTTCTCACACGGGAGACCAGCTGTCAAGGCAACTCCGTCGACCTCTGGTCTCGACGTCAAACGTACAAAGACTGAGTTGGCATGGGAGAAGCCCATTCGGCGACGTGATGCCGGGGCCGGAAAGATCCAGGCGTTATTCGATCTGATGCAAAGCTGGATAGATTTTTCGGTAGGTGCGGTAAGCGTTCTGCATCGTGACTGAGTCTGCAGGATGGGGAGCGATTCGTTTGGCGACGCGCACGATTGCCTCGCAGGCCTGCTCGACCGAGGACCACGCACCCGCGCCAGTACCAGCGAGAATCGCCGCGCCGTATGCAGCGCCCTCTTCCGCCGCCACGATTTCGACTTCATGGTCGTAAACGTCTGCCTGAATCTGCCTCCACAACGGAGAACGCGCACCGCCGCCGCCCAATCGGATCGACGTAACGGGAATCTTCATCTCGCCGAAAATCGTGAACGTGTCCTTCAGGCTGAAGGCTACGCCTTCCATGATGGCGCGAATCACATGCGCTCGGGTGTGCGAAGCGGTAAGGCCGAGAAGGGCGGCGCGCGCGTTGGGATCGAGATGCGGCGTGCGCTCTCCCATCAGATACGGAACCCAGAAAGCGCCTTCGGATCCAGCGGGCGCCGAACTCGCTTCCTCAGCAAATACATCGTAAGGATCGCGGCCGTCGCTTGATCGCACACCCGCCGACGCCGATTGCACTCCGGGCGATGCGGCGCCGAACTGATCGCGATACCACCGCAGCGAGAGGCCTGCAGCCTGGGTCACGCCCATCACATGCCAGCGTCCTGGGATGGCGTGGCAAAACGTGTGTAGACGGCCGAGCGGGTCCATCGCAGGACGATCAGTCGAGGCGAACACAACTCCTGATGTTCCAATCGTTGCGCTGACGGCTCCCGCGCGGGCGATTCCCATGCCGACTGCGCCAGCGGCCTGATCTCCCGCACCGGCGACAACCGGAGTTCCCGCCCGCAATCCGGTCGCTTCTGCTCCGGCCGAAGAAATTTTCCCGCAGACCTGCTGCGATTCGAAGAGCGCCGGCAAGAGACTCTTTTCGATTCCGGTCTTATCAAGCACTTCAGACGACCAGCGGCGATTGGTAACGTCGAGCAGAAGAGTGCCAGAGGCGTCCGCCATGTCGATGGCGCGTTCTCCCGTCAGGCGAAAGCGAACGTAGTCCTTGGGCAGCATGACGTGAGCGACGCGCGCCCAATTCTGCGGCTCGGTTTCGCGCACCCAAAGAAGCTTGGTAAGAGTGAAATTCGTCAGAGGGGGATTACAGGTAAGGCGAATCAAGGTGTCACGGCCGAAAGAATCTTCCAGCTCGCGGCTCTGGGCCTCACTCCGCTGATCGCACCAGATGATGGCGTTGCGCACGATTTCGTCGGACGAATCGAGCAACACGGCCCCGTGCATTTGTCCGGAGAATCCGACGCAGGCAATGTCGTCGGCGCGAATCCCGGACGATTGCAACGCTTTGCGCACGGCGGATCCGCACGCCTGCCACCAGTCCCGGGGATCCTGCTCAGCCCAGCCCGGACGTGGGCTGGCAAAGTTCTGATGCTCCGCCGATGCAGATGCGACAACGTTTCCCTTTGAATCGATGACGAGCGCGCGTGTCCCGCCGGTGCCTACGTCAATGCCAAGATAGTTCATGATTCCTTGTGAGGAGCGCGTCAGGCGAAGTCTTCGGCGAAATGTTGCGAGTGTCCACGAGACGAGCCGTTTTTCTCCTTCGCGGATTCCTGCAACTGCCTGCGCAAAAAGAAGTCGAGATTGCCCCGCATGACCAGGTGCGGCGCCAGGGCCAACTGATTGGACCGCCCCGCTCCCTCGGCCAGAAACTCGTGCAACATTCGCAGAGCCATTTGTCCTTGGGCCCGCGGACGCTGGTAGATCGTGGCCACGACGGCGCCAGAGCGAATCTCAGGAACGAGATCGGGGAAAAGATCGGTCGTAATGATGGTGAGATGGTCGAGCAGATTGGCATCGCGCGCCGCCTGCAGGACTGGAATCGAAGCTTCGGTGGTGACGTAGATTCCAGCGAGGTCGGGCCGCTCTTCAAACAACTTGCGGCACTTGCGATACGCTTCCTTTTCGATGTCGTGATCTTCGATGGGCGTGAGCAGTTCAAGGCCGGGATAAAAAGATTTCAAGGTAGTTTCAAACGCGGTGTATTTCTCGGCGTGCTCGGTGATCGCCATATCGAAAACGGTGATGGCGATGGAACCTGTTTTCTGACCGATGAACCGACCCATGAGATCCGCGGCGATTGATCCGCTAGCCAGCGTGTCGATCGCAACCATGCCGAGCCGGCCGCTGTTCGGAGCATCGGTCGCGACACACACAACGGGAATATTGGCGCGCGACGCGCGGCGAACGTAAGGACGAAGCGCTTGCGGACGGCTGGGGAAGATGATGATGCCGTCGGCCTTGTCTTGCATCGCGGCTTCGAGCGCTTCCTTCTCGCCTTCGCCAAGACGCGGACACGTGCGAAATTCCAATTCAACGTTCTCAAGCAGGATCGAGGAAGCTTCCTCGCGAATACCCTCACGCACCTCGTCCCAAAACGAAGTCGTTCCTTGCGGGGTGTTGACCGAGATGCGCAGGGTTTTTCGGGACGACAAGTATCTGGCGGCGAGGTTGGGACGGTAGCCGAGCGTACGAGCGACCTGAAGAACTCTTGCTTTCGTCGAGGCGCTGACTCCGGGATTGTCGTGGAGGGCGCGGTGTACGGTGCCGATGGATGTGCCCAGCGATTTGGCGATGTCACGGAGCGTGGTGGGAGGTTGACCCATTGTCTTGGCCTGCGTCGTGGCCGGCCATACTGCCAGCACGGATAATTCGGAGAAGGCGCAACGATTCTCCGAAACCGTAAACGTTAACGGAACTTGGGCAAATGCGCAAGGTGAAGCGGGAAAAATGCCGTGAAAGCGGATCTAGTAGTTAACACTCGTCTGATTAGACGTTGCGCCTGAGCCTTAGTGATCAGATGGCGGAGACGGCATCCGGTGCCGCTCGTCTGGAATGCCGGAGAGGTGAAAAATCCAGCTGTTGATCGTGTCGCGCCACACGATGGCCTGTGCCGCTTGGTATTGGAACCGTGCGAGGATATCGCGATAGCGCTCGTCATCGATGTGCGCCTGCAGTGTCTTCCACTGTTCGGTGAAATCGCGCGCGCGATCTGCGCCTTCATAGTGGGAATCGTACACATGCTGAACTACAGACTTGCCAGAGTGCAGGACATATTTGTAGGGCACGTGATGGAAGAACAGCAGGAGGTCATCGGGGCAAGCGGCGAGCGACTCGTACAGGTTTTGCACCTCCGGCGGGTATTGTCCAATGTAGCCGGTGCCTGTGGCGATGGTTCGGTCCATCCCGATACCTTGATGGTCGGCACGATGCCATTGCCCCCAGCCGTTTTCTTCGGACGACTGAGGGCCGGGATCGTAGTGATTGCCGACGATGTTGGTGAGCGTTCCGGCGCCGAGCGGTCCGGTGTAACTTTCGTAAACGGGCCACGAGCTGAGTTGCAGGGCGTCAATCGTTTTGACTACAAGCGGATCGCCGCCAAAGGTGAGACGCGTCCATTCGTCGACGATTGTGTCCGCAGTGAGATTCGGATTCCAGGCAAGGCGACCGAAGCCATAGAGGTTCGCCATGGCGAGCGGGCTGCCCAGCCAGTTGGCGTCCATACCGACGTTCGCGACACCCGCGAACCCTCCGACGGGGCGATGAGTGACGCGGCCGGAAACGAGATCCTTCACCGGCGTCGATTTGCCGTCGACTCGCATATCGAAGTCGAGGACTTCTTTCCACATGGGAACGAGGAAGCAAAGATGTTTCTGCTGCCCGGTGTATTCCTGCGTGATCTGTAACTCGATCGCCTCGTTGGTGCGGCGCAGGCCCGCGAACAGAGGCGATACCGGCTCGCGCACCTGAAAATCGATTGGGCCATTCTTGATTTGAACGATGACGTTGTCGTCGAAGGCTCCGTCGAGCGGATGAAAATTGTCGTAGGCGGCCTTCGCTCGATCGTTCTTGACATCGTGCCAGTCAAGATGATGGTTGTAGACGAATGCGCGATAGAAAACAACGCCGCCATGTGGTTTCAGCGCGCGCGCGATTACATTGGCAGCATCTGCGGGAGTACGGCCGTACACGGACGGCCCAGAGCGGCCTTCAGAGTCTGCCTTCACGACGAAGCCGCCGAAATCCGGGATCTGGCGGTAGATCTCGTCCGCCCTTTTTCGCCACCATTCTGCGACTCGCGGATCGATTGGGTCGAACGTATCGAGTCCACCGATGATTTTGGGGCTGCTGAAGTCTACAGACAAAGAGAGTTGCACTCCCCAGGGACGGAACGCGTCGGCGATGCGTCGCACTTGGACGAGGAAAGCATCTTCGAGAACGCGGGGGGCGGCGTTGACGTTGTTGATGGTGCAGCCATTGATGCCGATGGAAGCGAGGATCCGGGCATATTCGCCGGCGCGAGTCAGATCGTCGCGCACCTTGCCGTTCTCGAAAAAAATCGAGGGCCCGCCATAGCCGCGTTCGATGCGGCCGTCAAGGTTGTCCCACTGGTTGACCCAGCGGACGGGCGCGTACGGTTGCTGCTCCTCGTTGATGGCTGCGATGCTCTCGCCGCGGGCAATCTTGCTGAGCAACGCAAACGTTCCGTACAACACTCCGCGATCGTTGGAGGCTGCGATCACCAGACATTGCGACTGGCAGGGACGGGCGAGAGCGCCCGTCGCCGCACGAATCTTCGTTTGGACGATCCAATATCCGTCAGGCACCAATGCTTGCGAAGGATGCAAATCGGGAGCGATGGTGTGAAGCGAGGAAAGCGTTGCGAGAACAATCGAGTTGCCGCTTGTGGACGTTGTGGCCGGCAGCGAACGCCCGAGCATTTGCGACACGCCGCGAGTCAATTCCTGACTTGCGGTTTTCAGAACAATCGAATCGCCAAGAACGAGGACCGTGGCTGGGAGGCTATCGAAATTCCTGGTCTCTTGCGGGCTCAGGCGCGAGTAACGGAGCCAGGCTTCGGCGCCCGTCTCCGCGACAAGATCAGCGGAGACAAGTGTCAGAGACAGAAGAATCAAACTTATGTTGAATACGACTCTCGCTTGAGTTGATTTCTTCACAAGTGCGTTTTCTCGGTCATTCGAGTATAAGGGCAGATTTTCGCGGAAAGTTCGTGCGCCTCTTTTCGGATGTCCGTTGCGGGTCGGGGCGGCCGCGATTTCGGCATGCTTCCTGATACTCTCAACTTAGACCCTCAGGAGAACGTTATCTTTGCCGCCACTGATTAATGTACGGAGCATTTCGAAGGCTTTTGGAGCCGATCCTTTATTTCAAAATGTGTCGTTCACGGTCTCCGAAGGAGACCGCGTCGGTCTGATTGGCCCGAATGGTTCGGGCAAATCCACGCTGCTGCGAATTCTCGCGGGCACGGAGGATACCGATGACGGAGAGATTGCGGTCCGCAAGCGCATCCGGATGAGTTATGTGGAGCAGGAATCGGAGTTTCGTCCGGCCGAGCCACGGTACGATCCGTCGTCGAAGCGGCGCTGAAAAAGTCTGGCGTACCCGAGGCAGAACATCCCAACCGATTCGCGGAAACGCTGGGACGCGCGGGCTTTGCAGACTTGAACGCCGAGGCGTCATCTCTATCGGGAGGATGGCAGAAGCGCTTGGCGATCGTCGAGGCGTTGGTCCAAGGACCTGACATCTTGCTGCTCGACGAACCGACAAATCACCTCGACCTCGCGGGCATTGAGTGGCTCGAAGAGGTCTTGGAGCAGGCTGCATTTGCCTGTGTCGTCATCAGCCACGATCGTTACTTTCTGGAAAACGTGGCGACTGAGATGGCGGAACTGAGCCGCGTCTATCCCGACGGGTTGCTGCGCGTGAGGGGGCGCTACAGCGAGTTTCTGGAGAAGAAAGAGGAATTCCTGCACGCGCAAGCGAAGAGACAAGAAGCTCTCGAAAATCTCGTGCACTCCGAGATCGAATGGCTGCGCCGCGGGGCGAAGGCTCGCACAAGAAAATCCAAAGCTCGTATCGGCAAAGCCGGCGAACTGATGGAAGAACTCGCCGACCTCAACACGCGAACCCGCAGCAGTACCGCGCAAATCGATTTCTCCGCGACTGACCGGAAGACCAAGCGACTGATCGAACTGGAAAGTGTCGGCTATGAGATTGGCGGACGGAGTTTGTTCGACGGTCTTAACTTCATCATCGCCGCAGGCCTGCGCGTGGGGCTGGTTGGCCCGAATGGGAGTGGCAAAACGACATTGCTCCGACTGCTCCGCGGAGAGGTCGCGCCGACAACAGGAAATATTCGGCGCGCCGACAAACTTCGGATCGTTTATTTCGACCAGCGCCGGGAACTCGATCCGAGCGTAACGCTGCGCCGAGCCTTGGCACCAGAGGGCGATTCGGTGATTTATCAGGATCGCGTCGTCCACGTGGCGTCATGGGCGGCGAAATTCCTGTTCAAGGGCGAGCAACTCAACCAGCCCGTCGATCGACTGTCAGGCGGAGAGCGCGCGCGAGTACTGATCGCGCAGCTGATGCTTCAGCCAGCGGACGTTCTTTTGCTGGACGAACCAACCAACGATCTCGATATTCCGACACTCGAAATTCTCGAGGAAAGCTTGCTGGAGTTTCGCGGCTCGCTCGTCCTGGTGACGCACGATCGCTACATGCTCGATCGAGTTTCGACCGTCGTGCTCGGCCTGGATGGTCAAGGCGGCGCGGAGCGCTTTGCGGACTATTCGCAGTGGGAGATATGGCAGGAGGAACGTTCTCAGACCGCGGATGCGAACATACGCTTAACCAGCCGCTCGGAGACTTCGGCGGCGCCGGTGCCGGGCAAGAAGAAGCTCTCGTATCTCGAGGCTCGCGAATACGCCAGCATTGAAGATCGCGTCGCCTTGGCCGAACAAGTATTGGAGTCCAAGCGAGTGGCTGCGGAAGATCCCGGAATCGCCAGTGATTCGACGCGTCTACTGCAAGCTCATGCGGAATTAGAACTAGCGCAGAAGGAAGTCGACGAACTGTACGCGCGCTGGGCGGAGCTCGAGAAGAAGCAGGCTTGATCTAATCGGCGAGGCAGAACGCGATGATGGTCTGGCCCCGCACGCCGGAACCCTCTTCGACTTTTTTCAGCACGTCCGATTCGAGGTCGTCGGGATCAGGCTTCATTTCGCAAGCCGCGATTTCTTTTTCCGTAGCGCCTTGAAAGCAGAGTTCGCAAACCCCCAATCCATCTTCAGTGCGAACGGGCGGACCGAACACTCGGCACGTCATCGGACGAGACTCGTAAAGTTCGCAATTCCCTGTTTCGGGATCGAGGACCGGACAAGGCTCGTCATTCGCGAACGATTCAAAGAGCGCCGCTCCCTCTTCACTCTCATCCAGGATTCCGGTGCGCGCGTCACCCGGAAAATCTGCAGACAGTCTTGCGACCGCTTGCTTCGCGCGGCGCCGGATCGCAGAAGCTCGCGCAGGATCTCTGCGTTCAAGTTGAAGCAAACCTCGCTGCAACCGGATCGCATCGAGTTGATTGATAGCGAACGCGCCGATGCAGCATTGCGTGCATCCCGGGCGGCAGACCAGCCACTTCCCGCTGCGTCGAGTCGTGTCCGCGAGAGCCGCATCGACGATCTGAATCAGCTTTTGATCGGCAGAGGCAGGAAAACGGGAAGCCACTCGACGAGCATAGCTGGGCGGCCGACGCGCATCAACTGCCGGATTGATCGGTGCGATGGAATTTTTGCGTTGGACTATCTTTCGCGGTTCCGCCACAGTGTTTATGCCCTATCTGCAAGGTCGCAGACGGCAGTCAAACGTTCCGTTTGATTCCCCACGAATGGGTCAACGCGGTCACCTGACCAAGTCGTCGAAACAAAAATCTTAAAGACTGCACCCGCCGAGAAGGTTCAGCGGATGCAGAGCCATTCTTATTTGCGAGGAAAACGTGCCGATTAAGAAAGCTGTGAACCTGCGAATGGTAGCCGACCGGGCCGGCCTGGCTCCTTGTTCTGTGTCAGCAATCCTCAACAGCTCGCCTGCGTCGAAGGCCATTCCGCAATCGACAAAGGAGCGAGTCTTCCGCGCGGCCGCCGAACTGAACTACCGGCCAAATTTGTGGGCCCGTTCACTCCGAACCAAGAGAACGCGAATGGTAGCGGCGGTAGCACACGACTTCGGGCGCGGAGCCGTGGCGCGGGTCGTGGCCGGAGTTCAAAGCCGCTTGCACGAAAAAGGATACCTACTTGCGTTGGGGACGCTCGATTTCAAAGAAGAGAGCGAGCTCTCGGCGCAATTCCAGCAGCGAGGGATCGAGGGTGTGATTGCGATTGAAACTCTCGTTCCGGCTCAGATGGATTTGCCGGTTGCCTCGGTTGAACTTGGTTACTTCGCCCCTTCCGAGTCCCTGTCCAAAGATTCGCACGCATGGCTCGGCGCGTTGGGAGAATCAGCTGCAGAGACGATCATCCGGCAGATCGAACAGGAAGGCACTTCACGAAGGCTGAAAGTCGACGCGGAAATTCCGCCGGTCTACTTCGGCGTGTCGAGCACGCGGCTCGGCGCTGGCGTCACTGCTCGCGAGAGCGCATAAGAATCATCTCTTGGGTTGAGTGGCCCCGGCTCGGGTATGGCCGGGGCTTTCCCATGCGCGCAATGACGGCGGAACGACTCAGGATGCGTTTCTCGCGCCACCATCCGCGAACAGGGTTGGCCGAAAATTCGAGTTTGGAGTTTCCGGGGTATCCAAACGAACATCGCAGAGCTCGCCGATCAAGCTTCCCGCCCACCGGAAGACGTTGTGCTCGCGCACCAGGCGCCGCATACGCTGCATGCGCAACCGTTTTTCCTCCGGCTGCATTTCGAGCGCCGCACGGATCGCTTCCGCGGTCTGTTCGATGTCGTAGGGATTCACCTGCAGAGCATCGCAGAGTTCGCGAGCGGCGCCTGCGAAGCAACTCAAGATCAGCACGCCCCGCTCATCATGCCTCGTTGCGACGAACTCTTTTGACACCAGATTCATGCCGTCGTGCAGAGAGGTCACCAGGCATAAGTCGGCGGCGCGGTAATATGCCGCGACTTCCTTGTGATTGTGTTGGCGGTTCAAGTAAATGATCGGCTTCCACTGGTCGGCCTGGAATTTCCAGTTGATGCGCTCAGCTTCGGCCTCCACTTCCGCTTGAAAATCGTGGTAGCGCTTGATGTGCGTGCGACTGGGCGCACCAATCTGCACAAACGTAAACACTCCCTGGTAGCGAGGATACTTTTCGAGGAAGCGTTCGATGGCGAGGAAGCGCTCGAGGATGCCCTTGGTGTAGTCGATACGATCAACACCAACGCCCAATAGAGCGGCTTCGACTCCCAGCGCTTTCAGCAGCGCGCCACGCTCTTCGTAAGCGGATTCGCGAGGCACCTCGGTGGGCGCGGCGACAGATTCCACGCTGATCGGAAACGGCCGCAACATGGTGCGATGCTCGAGACGCTGCACCGAGAACTGATTCCAGTCGATGCGCGATTCCAGAGTCCGGTCAATGGTCTGCAAGAAATTCGTGCAATGCGCCTGGATATGGAAGCCGATGAGATCGGCGCCCAGCAAGCCATCCACGAGCTCGCGTTGCCACGGGCAGATGCCAAATGACTCCGGATTCGGCCACGGAATGTGCCAGAAGATGGCGACGCGCGCGTCCGGACGCTGCTCTTTAATCATCTTCGGCAGCAGCGCGAAGTGATAGTCCTGCACCAGGACGACGGGGTGACGGACATTCTCCATCTCTTCGAGCAACGCGTCGGCGAATTTACGGTTGACGTCCTGATAGTGCTTCCAATCGCTCGGCCGGAAAAGCGGGCGCGTATGGGCGATGTGGCACAGAGGCCACAGTCCTTCATTGGAGAACCCGTAGTAATAGCCTTGCTCTTCTTCTTTCGAGAGCCAAACCCTGCGCAGCGTGTAGTGCGGATCGTCGGGCGGAACCTGCAGACGATCATGGGCGTCGACGGCATCCATGTCGGCATCGCCGGAACCGTGGGCAACCCAAGTACCGCCGCAGGCCTGAAGGACGGGTTCGATAGCGGTGACCAATCCGCTCGCCGGTTCGCTGACTTCCACCGTCCGTCCTTTGCGGGAGTGGATGTAGGGCTCGCGATTCGACACGACAAAGAGCCGTCCGTCTTCCAATCGGGTTTGTACGTGAATCGCCAGCCGGTCGGCGGTCCACATCGCCTCTCCGGTCGCTCGCAAACGAGCCTCGAGCTCCGCGGCAGACCGGGCACTATTCAGGCTTTCGGCGAAGGTTGCGACTTCACGTGCGAGGGGGCGGAACATTTCGAGATCCGGAACCTTGATGCGAGGGGACATCGCGCGACCGGTACGCAAGGCGCGCATCCAGCGGGCGGTTCGTGCGATCGGACCGGTAATGCTCCAACGAACGATCAGCAACGTGATGAGAACGATCAGGACAACATGCGCCAACGCGCTAAGAAAGTTTTCGCGCCAGATCCTCGAACTTTCTGCCTTGATGTATCCCGAATCGTGAACGATGGCGAGGCTGCCGATGAGGTCGGCGTCGTGATGCAGAGGCAGCGCGTAGATGTGGATCGAAGCGATTCCCATACGAAGGAAGGCGGAGGTGTCGTGATTTTCCTTCAGGGATTCGAGAACGATTGGCGGAGCACTCTCCAGCAAAGGCTGGAGGTTTGTAGTCACGGCGACCGGACGTCCCTGCGGATCGTACACGGCGAGCCCGGCGAGGTGTTCGCGATTGGCGAACTGCTGGACGGTTTTTTGGAGGGTCCGTTGCGCTTCCTTCGCCAGATCGCGCTCGACGTTGCCGACAAGACTTTCGCCAAGCACCTGGGCGCGATGCTCGAGATCCTTGCGCATGCCGCTCGACAGGACAACGACTTGGTAGTACGACGAGCACAGTGAGACGAGGGTCACCCCGATGATGAGCGAGATGATCAGCCTGGCGCTAAGCAATCGCATCTACACATCCTCGAAGAACAGCGTTGAGAAATATGAAATAGGGCCGGAAAAAGCCAACGCTTCCCGGGAAGTTCGGAACGACCCGAAGAACAGGGCCCGTTAAAAACCTCATGGCCGAATTCGCATCGGATCACGAAGAAAACGCTGACAAGATCGGCATTTCCCGCCTCATGCCTATTTAGAGACATAAATTCCCCTAAAAGGCTCTTTTGTCAGCGTTGTTTTGAAGACGGAATCAGGGGAAAGGTTGCACCCCGAGTGCCGAACGCCAAGTCTTTATTTTTCATTGTATAGCGAGACGCCGGTGCAAATCTTAGAGTGTAATTCCTTCTCTCGCGGACGCCGGGATCGAATCGGCTTCTCAACTCCAAGTGAGAGTCGCGATCGAATTTGGGGTCAGCGGCAGTTCGGCAACATGATTCGCCTGGCTTAACAAAACACTTTGCGAATCTCCGGAATTCGAGACAATCAGGACCTTCTGGCCGTCCGGATTTTCGAATGCGACTTGATCGATCCCCGCGAGTTTACATTCGGACTGAATGCGCCTGGCACCCCGCCGAACGCAGCGCGAGAAATGCGCGAACGCCCAGTACTGTCCGCTGCGTTTGATCTCCTTCGTCTCGGAATGAATGGTCACCATTCCTCCGCAGGGGAAGGGACCGATGTTGGGCCGTCCTTTTTCATCGAGTGCCAGATTCCACCCCGTGATCGCCTGGCACCAGTTGCGGATTACCTGGGCATAAGTCTTTCCCCAATTCGTCCAGTCTGTTAAGTAGTCGGGCAACGTGTAATCGGGACCGCCTTCGGTCCAATACATCTGGGCGTCGGGATGAGCGTCGTGCGCTTTGGTCATCATTTCCGGCGTGCCGACGTATCCGTGAAAGGCGATTGCGTTGCAGAACTTGCGGAGGCCGGGATCATCCAGTTCGGCTACGGCGCGTCCCCACAAGTTGTAGTTGTGATCGAGGATCCAGATCTTCGTAGAAAGGCCATTCTGCTGAAGGACAGGGCCAAGATGGTCTTTCACAAAACTGATTTCATATTCCTGCGGCCACGAACAGGCGGGCATGCGGCCGTCCTGGTCGGTATCGACTTCGTTCTGGACGGTGACAGCCTGGACGGGGACGCCTGCGGCGGAGTAAGCCTGGAGAAATTTCAGAAAATATTGCGCGTACGGCGCATAGAAGCGTTGCCGCATCGACCCGCCGAGCATCGATCCTCCAGCTTTCATCCATCCGGGAGGACTCCACGGCGACGAAAAGAGGAACAGATCTGGATTCTGCGCACGCGCTTCGCGCAGCATGGGAAGAACGTACGCCTGATCGTGAGCGATGGAGAATCGCTTCATATCCGGATCAGGCTCGCCCTCGTCGTAGCTGAAGACTTCGGTAGAGTAGTCGCTTGCTCCGATGCAGGTTCGGCAGACATTGAGTCCGAGTTGCGAAGGATGGAACAACTCATGAAACAGTTCCTCGCGCGCCGGCGCATCCAGACGATTGAAGGTGTAGCAGGCAGCGTCGGTGAAGGCAGCGCCGAAGCCGAGCATCTCCTGGAACTTTTTCCCGGGATCGAGCACGATCGCGTTATCTGTTGCTCTATCCGCGTTCCGCCAAGTCAGCGGGGGCGCCGCGGCGTAGCGATTGGTGCCGCCCGTGACGCGGACTGAAATTCCTTGCGACTGCGGAGGCACGCCTGAAACAGGAAAAGCGGCAGCGAGGTCAGTGGTCGCCGCGGCCGTGACGCCTATCGCAGAAATTTTGAGGAATGCACGCCTGGTCTGTTCGCTGGACACTCGGTTCTCCTGGCAGGAATATTACGTTGTGAGTATAGTGCGAACGATTCTGGATTTCATGGGAGCAGGAATGAAAACGACTCGGGTTCTTTCAAAATGGCTTGCGATTGTTGTGTTCGCTTCGACTGTGCGCCGCAGGACAAACAAAGGACTCGCAGGCCACACCGTCCGGTTGGAATCTGGTGTGGAGCGATGAATTTAACGGGCCCGAGGGATCGCAGGCCGACCCTTCGAAATGGGTGATGGAGACCGGCGGCGGAGGATGGGGGAACGACGAACTTGAGTACTACACGAACCGTCCACAGAATTCCGTCATGCACGATGGAAATCTTGTCATCAAGGTGCTCGCGGAAAAATATACGGGCGCGGACGGGGTAAGCCGCAACTACACATCGGCGCGCTTGAAGACGCAGGGCAAGTTTTCGCAGACGTACGGACGTTTCGAGGCTCGCATCAAAATCCCCAAGGGGCAAGGCCTTTGGCCCGCTTTCTGGATGCTAGGGGAGGACATCGAGAAAGTTCAGTGGCCGATGTGCGGCGAGATCGACATCATGGAGAACATCGGGAAAGAACCGGCAATCGTCCACGGCACGATTCACGGGCCTGGATACAGTGGGGAACACGCGATTGGCGGGCCGTTCTCACTTCCGTCGGAGCAGCGCTTTGCCGAGGATTATCACGTTTATGCGGTCGAGTGGGAACCGGAAGCGATCCGGTTCTATGTGGACGATCATCTTTATGAAACGCGGACTCCGGGCGATTTGCCCAAGGGATCAAAGTGGGTCTACGACCATCCCTTCTTCATCCTGCTCAACGTTGCGGTTGGCGGAGGATGGCCGGGAAATCCGGATGCAACGAGCGTTTTCCCACAGACCATGATGGTCGACTATGTACGAGTTCTGAGCCGCACCAATAGCCCATCCGCGAAGTAAGCGGACGGTTGCCTCATTGAGTCTCCGTCGAAGTTCTTGACGAGCGCGACTTCCGCTTGGATAAAATCGCTCTAGTACCGGGTATCGGCCGAAGTCGGTGGCCGTCTAATCATTTTTGGAGGCGTTCATTCATGAGCGGAGTTCGAGTTCTCGTGGGGACACGAAAAGGGGCGTTCATTCTCACGTCGGATGGCAAGCGGGATCAGTGGGAGGTCAGTGGCCCACATTTCGCCGGGTGGGAAATCTATCACCTGAAGGGTTCGAAGGCCGATTCAAATCGCATTTATGCTTCGCAGACCAGCGGATGGTTTGGGCAAATCATTCAGCGATCGGATGATGGCGGCAAGACCTGGCATCAACCCGGAACTCCTCCGGGCGAAAGCGCAGGCCCCGGGGATATGCCGAAAGGCGAGAGCAACAAGTTTGTTTACGATGCATCGGGCGCGCCCCTGACCACGCATCAGTGGTATGACGGAACGCAGCATCCGTGGGAGTTCAAACGTGTGTGGCATCTGGAGCCGTCGCTCACGGATGCGGACACGATTTATGCCGGGGTCGAAGATGCAGCTTTGTTTCGGTCGACGGACGGCGGGATGAACTGGAAAGAACTCCCCGGTCTTCGCGGCCACGGGACGGGGCCGAAATGGCAGCCGGGAGCGGGCGGAATGTGCCTGCACACCGTGATTCTCGATCCCAGCAATCCTGAACGGATTTACACCGCGATTTCAGCGGCAGGCGCGTTCCGCACCGATGATGGCGGCGGCAGCTGGAAGCCCATCAACAAAGGCCTGTATTCGAAGTACATCCCCGACCCGAATGCAGAAGTTGGACACTGCGTCCACCACATCGCGATGAGCCCGTCGCGTCCGGGAGTGTTATTCATGCAGAAACACTGGGACGTGATGCGCTCGGACAATGCGGGCGATCAATGGACCAAGATCAGCGGCAATTTGCCGACAGACTTTGGATTCGTGATCGATGTGCACGCGCACGAGCCGGAAACGATCTACGTCATTCCCATCAAGAGTGACGGCGAGCACTTTGTGCACGAAGGAAAGCTGCGCGTCTTCCGCAGTCGAACGGGTGGCAACGAGTGGGAAGCGCTCACCAACGGTCTGCCGCAGGCTAATTGTTACGTAAACGTGCTGCGCGATGCGATGGCAGTCGATACATTGGACGAGTGTGGCGTCTACTTTGGAACCACCGGCGGACAGGTGTACGTGTCTCCGAATGGAGGCGATTCGTGGTCGCCGATCGTGCGGGATCTTCCGGCAGTGCTGTCGGTGGAAGTGCAGACGCTGTCGTGAGAACTGATCTCGACAAGAAGCGGCGCAGGTTTCCCTGTGTCGTTTTCGTTTCTTGCAAACGCGAGTGCTTTTCGATTGTCGTTTTGACTTTGCTTCCGTCGCGTCGTGACTTTTGGTCGCTGAAGGAGAAGACATGCAACGAATAATCACGGCCGTGGTTTTGTTGTTACTGTGCACAGTCGCCGTCGCCGCACAGGAGAAACAGAGTCCGGCCAACAATGCCGCCGCTCTCGAGACCCAGGAACGCGGCCTCTGGCAAGCTTTCAAGAACAAGGACAAAGCAACTCTTTCGGCAATGCTCGATGATGGGTTTCACTTATTTGAAGAGGGGCTCAGCGCAATCGGCGATAAGAAGGCTGAGGTCAACGCCGTCGATGATTTCGAACTCGTCAACTACACACTGAGCGATTTCACGGTGAAATCAATCGGACCAAATGCCGCGTTGGTCACCTATGTTGCGCAATACGAGGGCAAATCAGGCGGCGAGATTTCGAAGGCAAAGAGCGTTTTCGCAGAAGTATGGATTCGTTCGGGCAATCAATGGAAAGATATGTATCTGCAAGAAACTTACATGAAATGAGGATCTTTGCGGCGTGCCGGTAACGATCCGAGTCGAACTTCCACAACATCTTCGCACCCTCGCACACGTCGGGCACGAGATACCGATCGAAGTCGAAGGTCCGGTCACCCAGCGATCTGTACTTGATGCGCTGGAAGCTGCTTATCCGATGTTGCGCGGGGCGATTCGGGAACATGGGACCATGCAACGGCGCGCGTTTCTGCGCTTCTTTGCCTGCCAGGAAGATCTGACGCACGAACCCCCAGACGCGCCCTTGCCCGAAGCCGTGGCGTCGGGGAAGGAACCGTTTTTGATTATTGGAGCAATAGCTGGCGGGTAAATCGTTGCCCTTCTACTGGCTTCGCTCGGGCGGGGCGAGGCGCCCATCCCTAAGTAGAGCCATTCGGACTTAATTGTCGTGGTAGTGCATCTGCCAGCCTAGATAGCGGGATGCGGCCTCGTGCACGGCAGCGGCGGTCGTCGAGAAATTTGCTGCCACGTGGTGCTCGAATCCGTTTTCGCAAATGTACCGCAGCAATTTCTGAAGTGCGGGAATCTGCACGACGCCGACGCCTCCGAAGGTGTTCAGCGAATCATCGGTGAAAGTTCCCTGGCCAACGTATCCACGGATTACGCCGGCGGTGTCATCGGTTGAGAAGCGCGCAAAGCTCATCGCGCCGGGCTTCACGCGGCCGACAACCGTGCCGAACGTGTTCTCCTTGCCCACGGTGCCGGCGATGATTTCCTGAAAGTCCATGCGAACATCCTGGAAAAAATGTTTTGGAAGATTGCTGCAGTGGAAACAGACAGCCTTGTCCGGATCAGTGCCGTAGTTGTTGTTCCAGTCGAGTAGCGCACTTGGAGTCTGCGAGGCGAGCGCGAGCGCGTGCATGCTGAGAGTGCCGCAGACATCGACTTCACAGGCAGCCGGCAGCAGGTTGTTGCTCATCATGCTCATGATGGTGCAAGGGACGACTCCGAAATATTCTTCCATCGACGTCCAGCACTGGACTGCACTGATCTTCACGTCGGTCTGCTTCATCCAATCGTCGATCACGTAGCCAAGCTTCGCCATCTTGACGAGCGCCGCGTCGGGAACGCCGGCGGTGGTCACATACTTGCGGATCTCCGCAAGCTTTCCCTGCACACCTGCGTCTTCGTCTTTCAGCTTTGCGATGCGGCCGAAGACTTCCGACAGGTCCAGGGTCTCGGTCGAAATGCCATGAGCCTCGAGCAGCTTTTCGCTGTAGCGAACGGTATTGAAGGCAGTTGGACGCGCTCCGATGCTTCCGACGCGCAGATTGCGCATGCCGTTGGCGACGCGGCAAACGGCCGCGAACCATGCCAGATCGTTGCGGAAGTCGTCCGAGTCGGGGCTTACCGTATGCAACTTCGTCAGTGAATAGGGAATGCCGTATTGGCGGAGATTGTTGCAGGCCGACATCTTGCCGCAAAAGCTGTCGCGGCGATGCAGGATCGTCATCTTCGAGGCGTCATCGGGCGTCGCTTGCACGAGGACGGGCACATCGAGGCGCGCGAGGCGCATGGTGTCGGCAATGGCGCGCTCGTCGCCAAAATTCGGGAGGGAGACGATTACGCCGTCGATCTTGTCGCGATTTTTCTGGAACAGGGCCGCGCAGCGCTTCGCTTCTTCGTGAGTCTCGACTGCTCCATGTTTGCTGTCTTCCGGGCCGAGTACGATGCAATCCATTCCGGCCTTCGCGAGGGCCTGGATCATTTCCTCACGCCCACTCTTCGCCAACTGATCGGGAAAAAATCCACGATTCCCGATGATGACGCCCATCGTCATTTTCTTGTCAGCCATAGAAAGCCTCGATCAATTCGAGAAAAATTAGGAGTTGCCTGCCATTCGCGCACGCTCGCGAGCGGGCGAGAAACGCACGCTGAAGAACGCGCCAAGAATGAACAAAATTGCGCCCCACCAGACATTGGCGTGCAAGTTGTACAGCACCACCTGGTGCTCGGGCGGAGACATCAACTCGTAAATCCCGGTGGCGCAAATGATGGCTCCATTGACCGCCAAGGACACGCCGATGAAGAACCAAATCGACAACGATCCGCCGGATTTCATCGCTTCCCCCTTACCAGAAAATGATTTGCAAGATGATGAACACGACCGCCACAATCGTTCCCCAGAATGCCGGGGATTGGAACAAGGACACCTTTTCTTCGTGCGGAATCGGCGTCAAACCATAAACCAGGTCAGCCAACTCCGAGTCGGGCTTTGGTCGGGTGAGGAGGCTGACGACCACGGTCACGATGACGCAGATGAGCCAGCACCAGAGGGCGCGAAACATGTTTTGCGCCTGATCTTGTGCTTGCGGCGACAGAGCGACATATTTCACCGCGGTGGGGTCGACTTTGACCCAGGCATACATCCCGACCGATGACAGAGTCCCGGCCAGCAGTCCTGTCCAGCCGCCGGCCGGAGTCGCACGCTTCCACAACATTCCCAGAATTACGGTGCCGAACAGAGGCGCAATGAAGAAGCTGAAGAGCGACTGGACATAATCCATGATGCTCTGCGCATGCATCACGAGATAAGCGGTGCCGATGCTGACGACGACGCCGATGATTGTGACCCAGCGGCCCATCCTGACTTTTGATTCGTCGGAGGCGTTCTTGTGGATGAATGCCCCGTAGATGTCATAGGTCCAAACCGTGGTGAACGCGCTGACGTTGCCTGCCATACCGGACATGAATCCGGCGATCAAAGCGGTGATGCCGAGGCCCAGGAGGCCCGGTCCGCAGTAGCGTGCCAGCATCAGCGGGAGAACCTCGTCATAACCGTGAAGGCCGGCCGCCTGTCCAGCGGGTGACCACGCAACGTCGGCCGGAACGAGCCTGAGCAGGCTGCCGGTGTGGGGATCGCGCAGCAGCGCGAGCCCTAGCAGGCCGGGCAGAATGACGATGAATGGAACCATCATCTTGAAAGCCGCGCCGATGATGGGCGCCAGTTTCGCCGAGCGCAAATCTTTCGCCGCGAGAACGCGCTGCACTACAAGGAAATCGGTGGTCCAGTATCCCATCGAGATCACAGCGCCAAGTCCGAATACAATCCCGACCCAGTTGATGCCCATGGGATTGTCGGCAAAGGTGCCGAGTGTAGACCACGCGTGAGTGTAAGCGCCGGGGTTCGCAACGTGTTGTTCGGTGAGATTCTGCAGGATCTTGGCCTTCATCCCGCTCCAGCCGCCAGCTTCCACCAATCCCAGAATCGGGATCAGCAACGCTCCGGCCCAGATCAAGAAGAACTGAAGGACTTCGTTGAAGATAGCGGACCGCAGGCCTCCGAGGGTGACGTAGGCAGCGACTGTGATGGATGAAACCAAAATACTGAAATTGAGGTCCCAGCCGAGCACGACTCGCATTACCACAGCCATGGCGTACATGTTGATTCCGCTCATCAACACCGTCATGAAGGCGAATGAGACCGAGGAGATCGCCTGGGCGCCAGGGCCAAAGCGGAGCTTGAGGTATCCGGGAACCGAGTGGGTTTTGCAGATGTGGTAGAAGGGCATCATGACCAACGCGAGGAACAACATCGCGGGGATGGCGCCGATCCAGTACCAGTGCGCGGCGAGAATTCCGTACTTATAAGAATTGCCGGCCCAGCCCATGAGTTCGAGCGACCCGAGGTTGGCCGACAGGAACGCGAGGCCCGCTACCCACGCGGTCATCTCGCGACCGGCCATGAAAAAATCTTCGCCGGTATTCGCCTGTTCTTTCAGGTACAAGCCGATCGCCAGCACCAAGGCAAAGTAGAAAACGATGATGACCAGGTCGACTGGCGAGAGATGCACCAGGGTGGGGGTATTGAATAGAAGCAGAGCAGGATTCATTGAGTCTTGACCTGTCCGTAATAGGCGTTGCGACCGTGTTTGCGCAAGAAATGCTTATCGTGCAGTTCCCGGGACAGCGGCCGGGAATTCGCATTGATGGAAACCGTGTGGGTCGCCATCTTGGCTACATATTCCAGAATGACCGCGTTGTGGGACGCCGCGGTTGCAGTTGCGCCCCAGCAAAATGGAGCGTGTCCGGCGACGAGAACGGCAGGAACCGAGTCGGGATCGAGTTTCGCAAATGTCCGGCAAATAATCTTGCCGGTTTCAAGTTCGTATTCGCCTGCGATTTCGGACGCACTGAGCTGCTCCGTGACCGGAACTGGTCCGTGAAAGTAATCGGCGTGAGTGGTGCCGAAACACGGAATCGGTGTGCAGGCCTGAGCCCATGCCGTCGCGAACTCAGAATGCGTGTGCGCGACGCCTCCGATATTCGGGAACGACTTGTACAGTTCCACATGGGTCGCAAGATCGGACGAGGGACGAAGCTTTCCTTCGACAATCTTGCCTTCGAGATCGGAGATGACCATTTGTCCCGCGGTCAGATCTTCGTAGGGGACGCCGCTCGGCTTGATTGCAACCAGACCTTCGTTTCGGTCGATGCCACTGACATTGCCAAAGGTATAAAGAACAAGTCCGCGACGGACCAACTCCAGGTTAGCGTCCAGCACCTCTTCGCGAAGCGTTTTCAGAAGCATTGGGAAAAAGCGGATCCTGACAAACCAGAATAAGAGCGACAAGCGCTTTAGTCGTAGACGTTTACGCACCGGAACATTAACTGGACTCACCCGCTATTGTCAAAGAGATTAAGCGCTACACCCATGCTTTCCTTGAGTATCTAACCTTGCTTTGCGGCTTCATTTCGAACCTTCCAGTACACCGCATAGCGTTCATGAATCACTTTGTACAGCGGAACCAGAGTGAACTCCTGCGGTTGCCCAACGGCCCGAAATGTAAGCGCTGGCTGGCTGTCCGGTTGAATCCAGCCGACAGGATGCGCTGAGTGCGCGGCAATGTCGGGCACTTTGATCTGATCGCCAGCTTTCGGCCCAGGGCCGCTCAGTGACATTTCCTTGCTCACGGGCTCGAAGCGTCCAGCCAACACGAGCGGACCATACATGGCCGCCTGGATCGTCGAGTCGTCCGGCATCGGATCGATGTGCAGACCCATGGGCAAGCTCAGCTCAATCTTGTCGCCAGACTTCCAAACGCGATTGAGATTGAGATAGCTGCCGGGGCTGGCGAACGCCGGGAGCATGGCGCCATTGATCTTCACACTGCCTCCCTGCACCCAATAGGGGATGCGCAGGTTGACGGAAAGTTGCTGGGGCCGCGCCGCGGAGACGGAGATCGTGGTTCCCTGCTCTTCCGGAAAACGAGTCTCCTGCTTGAAGCGCAAGCCTTTCTCAGTCCAATCGAGTTGTGAATCGATGAAGAGGTTTACATAAAGGGAATCGTCGTCGTGAAAATAGATGGTGTCGGTGAGCTTGGCGTACTCTTCCGATCCTGTACCGGTGCAGCACCAGAAAGCGTCGAGAGGCTTGCCAAAGGTTTTCCAGTATCCGGAGGCCAGAGGAAGGTAGTACATCATCGTGCCGTCTTCGGGATTAATGGTGCCGAGGCGGTGATTGAATAGCGTGCGCTCGTAGTAGTCCATGAGGCGGGGGTCGGCCGACCAGCCAAATAAGTGACGGGTCAGCTTCATCATGTTGTAGGCGCAGCAACACTCGGTGGTGTCGGTGCCAAGCTCAGTGGAAAGCTTGCCCGGATCGGTGTTCCACGATTCTCCGTTGCTGGTTCCACCTGTGCAATAGGAGCGCTCGCTCACAACCTCATTCCAGAAGTATTCGGCGATGTCGCGGTAGCGGCGGTCGCCGGTTAATTCGTAGTAGCGCGCTGCCGCGATCACCTGCGGAATATGCGTGTTGACGTGCAGGCCTTTCAGTTCGTCGCGATGCGCGGCCAGCGGGTCAAAGAACTGCTTCTTGTCGAAGCGCTGTGCGATGTCGAGATACTCAGCCTTCCCCGTAACCGCATAGAGGTTCGAGAGGACTTCTCCCATGCCTCCGAACTCCGTGCCCAGCACGCGCTGCATGTGTTCATAGCTGAGAGGTTGGGTGTAGAGATCGACCCACGAGGCCATGTTCTGGACGATGTCGAGAGCCTGCTGGTTGCCGCAATAGACATACATATCGAGCAGGCCAGCCATGATTTTGTGGATCGTGTAAAACGGCGCCCAGACCTTTTGGCGTTCGCGAAGTCGATCGAAAAACTCTATGGGGAAAGCGCTCAGGTATCCGCTCTTCAGCGCCGCCTGGCACTGCCCGAGTCCTTCAACCACCGTGGCGGCATTCTTTTTCAATTCCTCATCTGCGGACGATGCGTACATCAATGCGCAAGCCGAAAGATAGTGCCCACCGGCGTAGTGGCCGCGCAATTCGCAGTCGGGAGCCTCCCAACCTCCCAGGGGCTGCGCGGATGAAGGAAGACCGGCGTTGATTTTGAACGTGTGCAACAGGCGATCCGGGGGCAGGGAGGCCAAATATTTTCGATCGGCTTCCATCGCAACCTTGCAGGGGCCGTCGCCGAGTCGGACCTGCGTCATCGGAAACGGAAGGACTTTCCACGGAACTTTCTCGCGTGTCAGGGCCTTACCATCTTTACGTGTCGTGTTGACGACAGGGTCCTGCGCGAAAGTCTTAGAGATTGTGCCCGGAACGAGCGCGGAGCCGGCTACAGCGGCCGCCGTCGACAAGAAGTTTCTTCGCGACCATGGTCTGGATCGGCTCATTTTCAGCAGTCCTCCCCTGAGTGCAACGGCATTGGTTATTGTCTACACTAATCGTCAAATTGTCGAAAGCAAGGTTGCGCATGAGCGGTCAGCAATATGACGTCGTCATCCTGGGAGCGGGCATTGTCGGTACAGCATGTGCCGACGAACTCGCGCGACGCGGGATGCATGTGGCGGTCGTGGATCGGGACATGGTGGGCGGCGGAGCCACCGCGGCGGGCATGGGACATATCGTCGTCATGGACGATTCGGAGGCGCAATTTGCTTTGACCCGGTATTCGCAGCAGCTCTGGCAGGCTCTTCGCCCGCACTTGCCGGACGAAGTCGAATACGAGCAGACGGGGACGATCTGGGTTGCGGCGGACGAAGAAGAGATGATGGAAGTTCGGCGCAAGAATCGGTATTACGGAGATCGCGGCGTTTCAACGGAAGTGCTCGACGCTGGCGAGCTGCAAAAAGCGGAGCCCAATCTTCGCGAGGGAATGGCCGGTGGGCTTCTGGTTCGCGATGACGCAGTCATTTATCCGCCATGTGCTGCCGCGTTTCTAATAGAGCGCGCGCAGCAACGGGGTGCAAAGCTTTTTCTCGGAATACCGGTCGCCCAAATCGGGGAGAACCGCGTGACGCTAACAGATGGAACCGAGATTCGCGCGACCACAGTCGTGAACGCTGCCGGTGCATGGGCCGCAGAACTCACGCCTGGTGCGGATATCAAGAAGCGCAAGGGGCACCTGGTGATCACGGATCGATATCCGGATTTCCTGCGGCACCAACTCGTGGAATTGGGATATCTGAAGAGCGCGCACTCGGTATCGAGTGATTCCGTCGCTTTCAATGTCCAGCCCCGCCGAACGGGGCAGCTTCTGATCGGTTCGTCCCGGCAGTACGGGACGGAACACAAAGAAATCGACGACGACATTCTCCGGCGGATGCTTCAGCGGGCTCGCGGGTACATGCCGGGAATCGGGCAGATGTCGGCGGTGCGAACATGGACCGGATTCCGCGCAGCCACTCCCGACAAGCTGCCCTTGATCGGGCCATGGCCGGGCGACTCGTCGCTCTTTCTCGCGACCGGGCACGAGGGCTTGGGAATCACGACATCCCTGGCAACGGCGAGGATTCTGGCTGATCAGATCACCGGAGAGAAAAGCGCGATACCGGTCGAGCCGTACTTACCGTCGCGAGTCCATACGGAACCGATTCATGCCTGATGAAATCACGTTACGAGTCAACGGCGAGGCGGTGTCGATTCCCGAGGGCACGACCGTTGCGGTTGCTATGGCGGTCAGCGGGCAACCCTGCCGCACCTCAGTGACGGGCGAACCTCGCACCGCGTTCTGCGGCATGGGGATATGTTTCGAATGCCGTGTCACCATCGACGGAAAACCTCACCAGCGAAGCTGCCAAATCCTTTGCGCGCCGGGGATGGATGTGAGAACCGATGGGTGAGCCCGTACGCGGAACGTTTGACGTCTTGGTGATTGGCGCCGGGCCTGCTGGAGTGGCTGCGGCTACGGGAGCGTCGGAGTGTGGTGCGAACGTCGGTCTCGTCGATGACAACTTCGCGTTGGGTGGACAGATTTGGCGCGGTGTGCGTCCGTCGGAGCAAGGATCAGTAGCTGGAGGGTGGAGCGAACGGCTGCGCCGCACGTCGGTCCAACCTCTATTCGGGAACAGAGTCTTTCACGCACCACAGCCCGGACTCCTTCTAGCCGAAGGAACTGATGACATCGTCGAGCTGAGATATTCAAATCTCATTCTGGCAACAGGGGCGCGAGAACGATTCCTGCCATTTCCGGGATGGACTCTGCCGAATGTAATGGGAGCCGGCGGGTTACAGGCAATGGTCAAGTCGGGCCTTCCAATCCAAGGAAAGCGCATTGTGATCGCGGGAACCGGGCCATTGTTGCTGGCCGTCGCGGTGTACCTGAGAAAACACGGCGCAATTGTTCTTATCGTTTGCGAACAGGCCTCGCGCGGGAGCCTCGCCCGGTTTGCGCTGGCGCTGCCCAGTTTTCCGGGAAAGATTCGCCAGACGTGGAGCTTGAAAAAGGATCTGGGGGGAATTCGGTTCGCGGCGAACAGTTGGCCGATCACGGCTCACGGAAATGGCGCACTTGAGTCGGTCACGATCTCGCTTGGCGGTAAGCTGGAAACGATCGCTTGCGACTATCTCGCCTGCGGTTTTCATCTTGTGCCGAATGTTGAATTGGCGGCGCTGCTTGGTTGCAAGATGAGCGCTTGGCAATATAGAGGTGAACGAACTGCAGGAAACTTCGGTCGCGAAAGTTTTTTGTGCCGGAGAACCGACCGGCATTGGAGGATTAGAATCGGCGTTGGTGGAAGGACAGATCGCCGGCTTCGCCGCTGCGGGTAAAACTCAAAAAGCTCGCGATCTTTTCGGTGAGCGCCAAAGAACGAAGCGCTTCACCCGGCTGCTGGATCAAACATTCCGCTTGCGTCCGGAGCTGAAAAGTTTGGCCAAGCCCGACACAATCGTCTGTCGCTGTGAAGACGTTCAGTACGCGCGGCTGGAACAGAGGCCTTCGTGGCGATCGGCGAAATTGCAGACGCGTTGCGGAATGGGCCCTTGCCAGGGACGGATATGCGGTCCGGCAACCGAGTTTCTTTTCGGCTGGACGCGGGAGTCGGTTCGCCCGCCGATTTTTCCGGCGAAAATCGATAATCTTGCTGACTCGAGCGCTGCGACTGAGAAAGTGCCAGCAGGATCAGGAGGACGTAAATGAAATGGAACGGCGTGATGCCCGCGATCACTACATGCTTCCGCGCGGATCTCAGTCTCGATCTCGGATTCATGACAGATCATTGCCGCTGGCTTCTTGACAATGGATGCTCCGGTATCGTCGCTCTCGGCTCTCTGGGCGAAGGCGCGACGCTCTCGTTCCCGGAGAAGCAGGAGATATTGCGCACTTGCGTCCGCAGCGTTGGGGGACGCGGCCCCGTCGTAGGCGCGATCTCGGCGCTATCCACTTCTGAGGCTGTCGCGCTCGCGAAAATGGCGGCCGACTCAGGCTGCGACGGGTTGATGGTGCTTCCTCCTTACGTCTACAAGGGCAGCTGGCGCGAGATGAAGGCGCATGTCACGGCAGTTTTTGCCGCGACTCCTCTTTCTTGCATGCTGTACAACAATCCGATCGCGTATGGCACCGATTTTCTTCCGGAGCAGATTCAGGAACTCACTTCCGAACATGAGAATCTGGAAGCCGTAAAGGAATCGAGTGCGGATGTGCGGCGAGTGTCCGCCATTCGCGCCCTGCTGGACCGGCGCATTACGATCTCCGTTGGCGTCGATGACGCGATTATAGAGGCAATCAGCGTAGGCGCTACCGGATGGGTCGCGGGACTTGCGAATGCATTGCCGCGCGAATCCGTGGAGTTATTCAATTGCGGCATCCAGGGCGACAAAGAGAAAGCATTTGAGTTGTATCGCTGGTTCCTGCCGCTGTTGCGAATGGATACGACTCCGGATTTCGTTCAGCTCATCAAATTAGTGCAAGCGGAAGTCGGTATCGGGAATGCCCGGGTGCGGCCGCCTCGTCTCGAGCTTGCCGGCAAAGAGCTCGAGCAACAAAAGAAAATCATTCACGCAGCGTTGCAATCTCGCCCGCAGTGGGCGGAAAGCCTGGCGTTGCAGGTTGGGAGATAAATGCAGGCATCCAAATCAGAGGTGTCGGGACGTTCCCTCATCGGATTTCAATCTGGCTCGCCTTCAGGCGATGCGTTCCGCGCGATGGATCCGAAGACGGGCAAAAGTCTAGAGCCGGATTTTTTTTCGGCGACCAGTGAAGATGTGGAAGCTGCCGTCCAAATGGCGGCAAAGGCCTTTGAAGTCTATCGACGCACTTCGGGGAAGGAACGCGCAGCATTTTTGCGGAAGATCGCTACGAATATCGAAGCAATCGCAGCGGAAGTCATCGAACGCGCGGGCCAGGAGACGGCACTGCCGCAGGCGCGGTTGCAATCGGAAACCGGGCGCACCTGCGGACAGCTTCGATTGTTTGCGCAGGTGGCGGAAGAAGGTTCGTGGGTGAACGCCCGCATCGACCGCGCTGACGCCGAACGCAAGCCGCTGCCGAAGCCTGATATTCGTTCGATGCTCCGCCCTCTGGGCCCGGTTGTCGTTTTCGGAGCCAGCAATTTTCCGTTGGCATTTTCTACCGCAGGAGGAGACACCGCATCGGCGCTAGCCGCGGGGAATCCCGTGATCGTAAAGGCGCATCCCGCTCATCCTGGAACAAGCGAGCTCATCGGGCGCGCGATCGAAAAAAGTATTCGCGAATGCGGGTTGCCAGAAGGAGTCTTTTCGCTTCTGTTCGACGCAGGCACCCATGTGGGAACCGAGCTCGTGAAACATCCTCTGGTAAAAGGTGGCGGCTTCACCGGATCGACGGCCGCTGGAAGAGCCTTGATGGACCTTGCCGCATCCCGGCCGGAGCCGATTCCATTTTTTGCCGAGATGGGCAGCACCAATCCGGTATTCATTTTGCCGGGCGCGATGCGGGAGCGGGGCGATGCCATCGCTGCAGGGCTGCACGCGTCGTTCACCTTGGGGGGCGGGCAATTCTGCACCAAGCCAGGAATGGTTTTTCTGCAGCAAGGAGCAGACGCCGAGAAGTTCTCTGAAAAGTTGTGGCAGCTGGTGAAAACGTCATCGCCTTTTTATCTTCTGACCAAAGGGATCAGCGCTTCCTATGACTCCGCGATCGGCCGCCGCAAGGCGGGATCCGAATCCAAATTGATTGCGGAAGGTTCTGAGGCACAACCCGACGGCGGGTTCGCAGTTCATTCAGCACTATTTCAGACCGGAGCCTCAGCTTTCTTGAAATCTGATTTGAGCGGCGAAATCTTTGGGCCAACAACCTTGCTGGTGAACGACGCCAGCCGGGAGCAGATTCTCGCCATCGCACGGTCTTTGGGAGGACATCTCACGGCTACCGTTCACGGCACCGAAGACGACCTGCGCGAGTATGCAGAGTTGATCGCCATTCTCGAAACCAAGGTCGGGCGTCTCTTGTTCAATGGCTTCCCAACCGGCGTGGAAGTATCTCACGCGATGATTCATGGAGGACCGTATCCCTCGACGTCGGATGGACGAAGCACGTCCGTCGGAAGCCAGGCAATTTTTCGCTTTGCTCGCCCTGTTTGCTATCAGGGCTTTCCCGACACTGCGCTGCCCGAGGAATTAAAAAGCTCGAATCCGTTGAAAATCTGGCGGATGGTCGATGGGGAAATGACTCGCGATTCAGCCTGAATCAGTTTTGTTCGAGTCATCGAGATCTAGATCTGGTAGTCGAGATCTTCCATGATGCGCTGGAATGACGCGGGAAGCGGCTCGGTGTGGATGCCTGCGCCTTCCAATTGCTGGACGCGATCGCGCAACTTGTGAACTTCGGCTGCGACCGCAGCCAGCGCTTCCGAGAGCGGATCGTTAATCTGCTTGGGATCGGTGATCACAACGCGCTTGCCTTCTCTGAAAACAATGTGACCGGGAACTCCGACAACAGTGGAGTTGTCGGGCACATTGCGCAGCACTACTGAGCCTGCGCCGATACGAGAGTTTTTTCCAACCGTGATGTTCCCGAGAATTTTCGCTCCGCCCCCGACCACGACGCTGTCTTCCAACGTGGGGTGACGCTTGCCTTGCTCTTTTCCCGTGCCTCCGAGAGTCACGCCCTGATACAGCGTCACGTCATCGCCCACGATGGATGTCTCGCCGATTACGACTCCCATGCCGTGATCGATAAAGAGCCTTCGGCCAATCTTCGCGGCGGGATGAATTTCGACGCCCGTCATAAGGCGCGCGACCTGCGAAAACCAGCGTGCGACAAGAAACAATCTGTGATTCCAGAACCAGTGGTTGACGCGATAAAACCAGACTGCATGCAGTCCGGCATAGCAGAGAAAAATTTCGAAACGAGACTTGGCCGCGGGATCGTGCTCTTTCACGTTGGCGACGTCTTCGCGAATTAGCGACAGCAGGTGCGGCATAGAAATTACACAGTCAGGCTGGCAGCTCGACCGTTGGGATCTGCAACGCTTTGTCGCGCAGTTGCTGGAACAAGATGCTGCTGAGGTAGCGCTCGCCAAACGACGGCAGAATCACGACGATCAACTTGCCCGTGTTTTCCGGACGGCGCGCAACCTGAAGAGCAGCCACGACTGCCGCGCCCGAAGAGATGCCGACAAATAGTCCTTCTTCGAGCGGAAGTTTGCGGGCCATCGCAATGGCATCCTCGTTGGTTACAGTCACTACTTCGTCGATGTAGTCGCGGCGCAGGATGCTCGGAATGAACCCGGCGCCGATGCCTTGAATCTTGTGGGGAGACGGCTTTCCGCCGGAGAGAACGGGACTGTCGGCCGGTTCTACCGCAACGGCTTTGAATGACGCCTTCTTGGGCTTGATGTACTCGCAGATGCCGGTTATCGTGCCGCCCGTTCCAACTCCGGAGACCAGAATGTCTACGCCCCCGTCGGTGTCGTTCCATATCTCAGGCCCCGTCGTCTCGAAATGGATTTTCGGGTTTGCGGCGTTATCGAATTGTTGCAGCATGTATCCATTTGGATTGCTCGCGACAATTTCTTTTGCCTTTATGATCGCGCCGGTCATTCCGCGCGGACCGGGAGTCAGGACAATTTCCGCGCCGAAGGCCAGAAGAATCACTCGACGTTCGAGACTCATGGTATCGGGCATGACCAGCGTCAACTTGTAGCCCCGCACCGCGGCGACGAAGGCGAGGCCGATGCCCGTGTTGCCGCTCGTCGGCTCAACCAGCACGGTCTTGCCCGGTTGAATCTTGCCGGCACGTTCGGCTTCGAGAATCATGCTGACGCCGATGCGGTCTTTGACACTGGCCAGCGGATTCTGGCTTTCAAGTTTGGCCACGACTTGGGCGAGGCAACCTTTGGTGACCTTGTTCAACCGCACCAGCGGAGTGTGGCCAATCAATTCTGTGACATCGTTCGCGATCTTCATCGTGCGCCTTTCCGTTACTACGGCTTTCGCTAGTAGGTCCACTCGACCGCAGTCGTCCGAACTTGATTATGCATACTGTACATCAGCCTTGCGCCACAACTTCGAGCAGGCAATCGGCGCAGGGAAACACTTGTTTGTTATGCGCTTGCGTTTTGTCACTCGGAATGATTGACTTCCATTCGGTTCTTTGCAAGACTCCTGTGCATCGGGGCGACCAATGAATGAAGCGTGCTGCACGCTTTCACCAATCACAACGATTGATGCGATGCATTTTCTTGTCAACGCCGGAAAACTAGAAGCCGGCCTCTGATCGCCCTCCCCCATTTGCTTCCGCAGTTTCTTACGCTCGTCCACTTCGAACCCAGAGGGTAATTTCATGAAATCGATCCGCCTATTGGCCGTCCTGATGTCACTTGTACTTACAGCCGGAGTTGCATTGTCCCAGACCTCGGAAGGCAGGATCCTAGGCACGGTGTCGGACCAGAGCGGCGCCGTGATCTCCGGCGCCAAAGTCACAATCACCAATATCAGGACGGAAGTGAGCCGCCAACTGGTGACGACCAACGCGGGAGAGTACGTCGCGCCCAATCTTGAGCCCGGGATGTACACCGTGTCGGCCGAGGCTTCTGGATTCAAGAAAGCGGTCAGCACTCAATTCTCTGTCGAAGTGTCGAGGGACGCGCGCATCGACCTCAAGCTGCAAACTGGAGCCATCACCGAGGTCATGCAGGTCAGTGCTGAAGGCGCGCTCGCCGACACCACGAATACGACACTGAATGGCGTGCTTTCGAATCAGGCGATCGAGGAACTGCCGGTACAAGGACGAGACTTTCAGAATTTGCTGGAACTGCATCCGGGCGTGCAGCGAACGCCGGGCGGCGGATTTCATTCCGTGACATCGAACGGCAACCGTCCCGACGACAACAATTTCTTTATCGACGGTGCCGACGACAACGACGCTTACTACGGCGAGACGGTGATGAACGACGCGGGCATTTCAGGAACGCCTGCGAGCTTTCTGCCGCTCGATTCCATCCAGGAATTCAACACGCAGGAAAGCCCGACCGCCGACTACGGGGTGAAGCCCGGAGTCGTGATGAACATCGGCATCAAGTCAGGAACGAATGACCTGCACGGGTCGGCATATTACTTCCATCGCAACGCTGCCTTCGACGCGCGCAATTATTTCAATCCTGCTCCGCAACCGGTCTCATCGCTCTTGATGCACGAATTCGGTGCGTCACTCGGCGGCCCGATCATTAAGGACAAGTGGTTTTATTTCGTCAATTACGAGGGAATCCGCGATAAGGTCGGCAATCCGGGCGTGACTGACAGTCCCGTGACAGCATCGCTGGCGAGCCAGATGGGTGGAATCGCGAACTCTGATGGCAGCCCGAATTCGGCTCTCTACAGCCTTCCGGACGCAATTGCGTATTTCAACGATCCGAACAACGTCGCTTATTGCCAGCAGAATTTCGATTCGTCGTCCGCCTGCGCGGTGAATCCTCTGAGCCAGCAACTTTCCCAGTTGTTCCTGCCCAACCCGGGGTTCACGATGTCACAGACCGATCCGGCGGCGATCAACTTCGATTTCACCAACAAGAATCGCGGGGACAATCTGGTGGCGAAGACGGATTTCGCTCTGAGTTCGCGCCACATCTTGAGCGGGCGTTTCATCTACGCGAATACGAACCAGACTGAAGAAGACACAATTCCTCTCCGTCCGGAGTGGCTTTCGACGACCAGTCCGATCACGAAAGTATTCGGAGTCAGTCTGGCGTCGAATCTGAGCTCTGCATGGTCGAACGAAGCGCGATTCAGCTACAACAGCTTCAACGAGGCGATCGGTCCGGTTGATCAACACGTGAATCCGGCCACCTACGGGTTGAATACGGGAGTGACGGACCCTCGCCTGTTCGGCTTTCCCCGCATTACGCCCGGCACCGAGTTCAACTACATGGGCGGCAATTCGAGTTGGCCCCTCTACACGACTCCCAGCAAGACGTTCAACGTTTCTGACACAGCCTCTTACACGCGAGGCAGGCAGACGATTCGATTCGGCGGCAGCTTCCGCTTTGGCGACGTCGACTACTTCCGCGCGGGCTATGGACGCGGGCGCGTTGATTTCCGCGAGCTCTATCAGTTCTTGAGTGGAGACGTGCGCCGCTGGCGATTCCTCTATGGAGATCCCACGCGGCAGGTCAGTCAGAAGTCGACGGGTTTCTTCTTTGAAGATGATGTGAAGGCAACCCAGCACGTCACCCTGAATTTGGGATTGCGCTACGACGTGACGAATCCGATCAAGGATTCGCATAACCTGCTCGCGAACTATTCGCCGAATTCTCCGAGTGGCCTCGTGCAGGTGGGTCAGGGCATCGGTTCGCCGTACCCAACCAACTACAACAACCTGTCGCCGCGCGTTGGATTGGCCTGGGATGTTTTCGGCACCGGCAAAACGGTGGTCCGCTCCGGCTTCGGCGTGATCTTCGAGCAACCGTCGATCCGCACCTTCATGTTCAACGGCGGCGGGCTGAATTTGAATCCGAGTGGTATTCCGTATATCGATGCAAACGGCGTTACGCAGCAGCCGACTGGAAGCATCACATCGTTTCTTCAGATTTCAACCGACGGATCGCAGGTGAACTGGCTCTCGCCGAATCAGAGTCCAACGATTTTCCCGAATGCAGGCGCATCTGGGAATGTTTGCAGCATCGACAGCCAGTGCGACCTGTTCGGCGTCGACCAACATCTCAAGACTCCGTACGTCATGAACTGGAATTTCAACGTGCAGCAGGAACTCTCGAAGTCGATGCTGCTTCAGATCGCGTACGTGGCGAATCATGGAGTGAAGCTGTACAGCGTCACCGACATCAACCAGGTAAATCCGCTCAATGACGACGGGACGGAAGACGATCGGCCGACCTCTTGCCGAGAACTGCCCGCAGCAACGGCAGCTTTGGGCTGGGCCTTGGCGGTCCCTGCTTGCCGCAGATCGGCTTCCTGGATTTCCTCGGCAACCGCTCGAATTCGAATTTCAATTCTCTGCAGGTAACGCTGACCAAGCGTTATTCGCATGGACTGTATATCTTGGCGGGCTATACCTACGGCCACGCGATCGATACGGCTACGAGCAATCTCGCTGGCGTACCTCCCGACAGCTTCAACTATGGCGCGGAGCGTGGAAATGGCGACTATGACATCCGGCATCGTTTCACGCTTTCGATGACATACGATCTGCCGTCTCTAAAAGCGAAAGGCCAGATGTTGGAGGGCTGGCAGGTCACAAGCATCGTGAATCTGCAAAGCGGCGAACCCTACACGCTCGGCGATTTCAACGACGACATCAGCTTTACCGGCGAATTCAACGACCGCTGGAACATGGTAGGCCCGGCGAAAAACATTCATTGGTCTCAGAAGACCTCGCTCCCTTTCATTTCGACCGATAGCTTCTCGACTGACAGTAGCGGGAATGTTACTGGAAACCAGCAGTGCATCGACGCTGCAGGAGGCGCAGGAAGCGCCGGGGCACAACAGCTACTTAATTACGGATGCTATGTTTCCGGGAATACCGTTTTGACTCCGCCTGTCGACATGACGCAGGGCAACATGGGCCGCAACATTTTCCGTGGCCCCACCTTCACGAACTGGGATATGTCACTGTCGAAAGTGTGGAAGCTGAACGAGCGCGTGCGCTTGCAACTCCGCGGCGAGGTCTTCAACATTCTGAATCACGCCAATTTTGACGTGTTCACCATGAATACCGATCTGTCGACGCCTGATACGGTGGGCACGGTGGTGTTCACCCCGGATGTCGCTGCCTCGAATCCGGTTATCGGATCGGGCGGATCGCGTCATATCCAGCTGGCAGGAAAGATCGTGTGGTAGGAGCCTGCGGAATTTAGCAGCAACTTGGTGCGAACTCAGCGATGCATCAAGCCGTAAGCGACGGCGCCGGTGGACCCACCGATGTCGACGAGAGAGACCGCGCGCTCCAGTTTGTGGTGCCCGGTCTTGTGAAAGAAGTAGCTGATGCTGACAACGCCGGCAGTCTCTCCGGCGAAGTTCATCGCGAGGCCCGCCGTTGAACGACCGAAGATGCGGACCATCGGATTGAGTTCCTGACCGCCGTTCTGCAGGTTCGCGCGAGTCACGGCAAAATCAGCAACGTTCGAAACAGCGGCGGCGGCGAAGAGGGCTACGTTGGCCCTATCCCAAAAGTGGTGTTCGAAATCTCCTCGTGGCGCTGCTGCCACGAATGCGGTCGTGGCGGGCACAGGACTCACGCTCGGCGCGTCCGGGAACGGCCCCTGCGCGAATACGCGTAGGCAGGCCAAGAAACTGAATAGCGAAACCATGGCGCTGATGCGAAGACCGCTGCAAATGCTTCGGATGGTCATAATCTCCCGCTCGGATCGGAACACCTAGAGAGTGGCAATCCAGCATCCACGCGGGCCCGCTTCCGACCCACTGCAACCCATTGATATAAATATGGTTAGCAAACATGTCTCATTAGAATGCCCGGCCCGTATGCATAAGTTTGCAGGTGCGGCGGGTCACTTTTCTGTTTCCGTCATCGTTCATTTCCTGAAAACGGTTCCACCTTTCATCACAAACACGACGCTTTCGACCGATGCAATGTCCGCGAGCGGATCGCCCGCCACCGCGATGACATCTGCCATGTAGCCCGGCTCGAGGGATCCGATTTGTCCTTCCCAATCGAGCACCTTCGCGCCGTTCAGCAGGTCAGCCTGAAGGACCGCCAAAGGAGACATCCCATACTTCACCAGTGACACGAGTTCGCGCGCCTGCGTGCCATGAGGAAAAGGTCCGACGTCGGATCCCACGGCTATGGGAATTCCGGCGGCAATCTGCTTCTTGAATTCCTGTACTTTGAGATCAAGAATTTGGCGTTCTCGATCTCCCTGTTGCGGTGTGGCGGCGTGCTCAGCAAAATATTCGAAGATGGCAAACGTGGGCACGGCGAAGATCTGCTTTTCCTTCATCAGGCGCATGGTCTCGTCGCTGAGTTGATCGGCGTGGTCGATGGACACCACGCCGGCTTGCGCCGCAAAAAGGGTGCCGGGCTCGCCGGTGGCGTGAACCGCGACATGCTTTCCGAGTCGCGCGGCCTCTTTTACTGCCGCTTCGAGTTGCGGCTCGGTGTATTGATACGGCGTCGACAGCTTCCCATTCTTTACGGAATCCGCGCCAGTCTCATAAATCTTGACGAAATCTGCGCCCTCTTTGAACTGCTGGCGCATAACGGTTACAAGTTCGTCCGCCGTGTTCGCATAGTTGGCGTTAGGAAGAACGCGCTGCTCGGGGTTGTAGCCGATGGCGTCCTCGTGGCCACCGAGAATGTTGACGGCGTTTCCGCTGATACGAAGGCGGGGGCCCGGAATACGGCCCACGTCAATCGCGTCGCGGACAGCAGTATCCGCCGATCCTGCGCCTTCGGTCCCCATGTCACGCTCGGCGGTAAAGCCAGCCATCAAATCGTCCCGTGCCGCGAGCGTAGCCGTAATCGTGCGCTCGGGCACCGACTCCTGCACCGTCTGCAAATCTTCGGCTCCAGGATGAAGGAACAGATGAACGTGGGCGTCGATCAGCCCGGGCATCAGCGTCCGGTTGCCGAGATCGATGACTTCGACGTCGGCAGGGCGCTTCACCGACGTCCCGACTTCGACGATGCGGTTGCCTTGAATAAGAACTTCCCCCGGCTTGACGATCTTTCCGGCTTTGACGTCAAGCAGCCGAGCGGCGTGAAGGAGGATCGGATGTGACGCCGACGGGGAGGATTGGGCGGACGCGGTCCAGTGTGGCAGCAAACATCCGACCACGATGAGACCTAGTATGCGGTTGCTCATATGGCCCGCAAGGGTATCACTCCGAATGGGTGCAGGCCAGAGGGGGTCCGCACTCAGTCAGCTGTGATTCTGATCACAACTTGCGGTACAGGAGGTCACACCGACGGCATCGCTTCATGGTCGAAACTGGATCATCGCTTATGAACGATTTCGGCGTTCTTAACAATCGCAAGCGCGCGCTGGTCGCCCTGATCCACTCGGTTATTTTTCTCGGGATCGCGGGGCACGGCTTCGCGGCACCGAAGGCCGGCATTGTTCATGGTTCCATCGCGACGGGAGACGTCGCCTTGATTGCCATTTACCTGGCCGTCGCCTCGATTTTGGCCTGGCTCGTAAGCATCTCGCGATGCGTTAGGGAGAGGATCTATTTCGTTTTGTGCGCGAGCAGCGCGACCTTTGGACTGCTGCGGACTATCTTCGGGGACGCCGCAATCCCGCCCGCCCAATACTTGCGAGTGATCATGCTCAGTTCTGCTGTCATTGTCGGCGTGTCGATTGTTCGGTCCCATGCACAACAAGTTGCTCAGCAGGTCGTTTCGGAGTGAGCGCTTCCCCAAAAAAACGCGGCCGCCCGGAGTGATCCGAGCGGCCCGTAGAGGTAAGCGAGGTTTCGAACTGTTTCTGAGACTTGCTCAGGACAAAAAGAACTCTTTTGTGATCGCTGCCCAGTCCGCATCTGGAATGTGAGCCGTCAAATCGTCGACCGCGACGCCGCCATCCTGCGCCAAGGCTCCGGCCAAGGCTGGCATCTTGTTGCGAAGCTGCAGAGCAGCGGATTCCGTCCACAACCGAGCCAGAGTGCCTCCGAGCAGGTTGCGGAAGTTGATCTTGGAGTCGGGAGCCTGCACGGTGACGAGCCAGCCATCGCCGTAGGGATCGCGGCGGGCGAGATCGGGATTCTTCGCAACGGACTCGTTGACGTCAGTCACGGTGCCTTCGATGGGCGAAACCATGTCTACGGATTTACCGTCGCGGAAGAACGTACACATCTTCTGGCCCTGCCGAACCCAACGACCGCGTTGCGGCAGGGTGATGTTCTCGATTTTTCCGATCAGCTTCGACGCGAAATCGTCGATTCCGACACGCACCATCTCGCAACTCTCGCTCAGAGCCCAGGTGTGTCCGGCGTGATAGCGGACGTTGTCAGGAACCTGAAATCCGGCGACCATTGCCGGGATGACGTGGGATTTTGCTTCGACGGCGATCGCCTGCATTGCCGGCAGTTTCGCTACTTGTTTCTGGCCGCGAACGTAGTCGATGAGTAGAAAGATTGCGAATGTCAGTAGAACCATGATGACTGTCATAACTCACCTCGCCTGGAGCGGCTTTGCTCGTCGCCGCTCGCACCTTTCCTAAAGGCAATCAGGGCGCCAAACGGAAATCTCGTCCGGACAGCATTAGGTGCGTGCTTCTATCCCATTCAAAATCAAGGAATTGGGCGGCGGCGAAGGTTTTGCTAGGGGATTCGTCGCGGAAATGTGCATCAACGTTTCCGATGGATTTCGCAACAGCCGCGGAGGCCCGAATTGCGCCTCTGAGCGGTCCTGCAACCGGAAGCAGCATTTTTTCAATGACTTACAGTCCGCGGCCACGCTGATGCAATTCCAATCACCGCAATGTTGTCAAACGCCACGGCCGTCCAGGTTTAGGAGCATTCCCAAGCCGGTTGACCACCATCACGCGGGACGGTGACAGGGGTCACGGCCAAGTTTTGCCCAATTGTTGAAACTCTTAACTGTCAGAGCTGCTGAATTTCGCGACAGGCTGTTGCACTGATGAGATAAGCAGCTATCGCCGGTACGAATTTGATCCCGGTGTCACCGGCAATCGCGGCCAGTTTGCTCATTCAGCGCGAGGATCGGTCGAAAGGATTCCCGGCGTCGCTTCGTCTGCGTTTTCCAGCGAGCCGGCACGGTATTGCATGAGCAAAGCACTGTTGTACGACTCGACGGTTTGCATTGGCTGCAGACAGTGCGAGCAGGCCTGCGCCACGCAAAATGATCTTTCCTACGATGATTCCATCGCGGCTGAGGAGTTTCAGTCCGCCCACAAGCTGACCTGTGTGATGACTCGCGGGGACAAGTTCATGCGGCGCCTCTGCATGAATTGCCAAGAACCATCGTGCGCATCCGTTTGCCCCGTCGGCGCACTGAAGAAGACCGCGCTCGGCCCGGTTACGTACGACGCTTCAAAATGCATGGGCTGCCGGTACTGCATGGTCGCCTGCCCGTTCAGCGTTCCAAAGTACGAGTGGGGCAAATTGTTTCCCAAGGTACAGAAATGCACGATGTGCCCCGAGAGGGTTGCACAAGGAAAGCAGACAGCGTGCGCGGAGATCTGTCCGACCGGGGCAACTAAGTTCGGCGAGCGCGAAAGCCTGATCGCGGAAGCGCAAAAGCGTATCCAGGACAACCCGGGCAAGTACGTGAATCACATCTATGGGCTCGAAGAGGTAGGGGGCACTTCCGTTCTTCTGCTTTCAGCCGTTCCCTTCGAGACGTTTGGCTACCGCACAAATCTTGCCAAAGATCCTCTTCCGATGCTGACGTACCGGGTTCTGTCGCACATTCCAGACTTCGTTCCGCTTGGGGGGATGGTGCTCGGCGGAGTGTGGTGGATCACGCACCGTCGCGAAGAGGTCGCAATAGCTGAGGCCAAAGACAACGCCGATGGGAAGAAAGGCAGGAAGCGCTAATGGCCCGCAATTCCATCTTCCGGCCCACTTTCTGGAAGCTACTGTTTGTTTTTCTGATGGCTGCCGGGTTCTACGCGACGTTCGTCCGCTTCACGAAGGGCCTGGGCGCTTCGACCAACTTGTCAGACCAGTTTCCCTGGGGAATCTGGGTCAGTTTCGACGTTCTCTGCGGAGTCATGCTGGCCGCGGGCGGATTCACGCTAACCGCCGCGGTTCACATTCTGAACATCAAGCGGCTGCACTCCATTATTCGCCCGACGATTCTCACGGCGTTTCTTGGATATCTGCTGGTGAGCGCTGCGCTGATGTTCGATCTCGGCAAGCCCTACAACATATGGCATCCGCTCATCATGCGGAATCCGCACTCCGTGATGTTTGAAGTGGCGTATTGCGTGATGCTCTACACGGCGGTGCTGGCGCTCGAGTTTTCTCCCATCGTGCTTGAGCGGTTCAAGATGGAAAAGTCGCTGAAAATCGTAGGCAGGATTCTGATACCACTCGTGATTTTTGGCGTCATCCTATCGACGCTGCATCAATCGTCGCTCGGCACTCTCTATCTCATCGTCCCTGAGAAGTTGCATCCTTTTTGGTACAGCCCGTTGCTCCCGGTATTTTTCTTTCTCTCGGCGATTGCCGTGGGCCTGGCGATGACGATCTTTGAGTCGTCGATGAGTTCGAAGCACTTCGGGCTGGAATTGGAGTTGCCAGTCCTGCAAGAGCTTGGACGCGTGCTGATCGTAGTGCTCGGCGTCTACGGAATTTTGCGTTTTGAAGATCTCGCGAACCGTGGGGCCCTGAAGCTGGCATTTCATGCGAGCTACGAAACCTACTTGTTCTGGCTTGAAATCATGCTGGCGATCGTATTACCGCTGATTTTGCTAGTGCAGCCCCGTGTGCGGTCGAGCGCGAACGGTCTCTACTTTTCGGCTGTGCTGGTCGTGCTTGGGTTCATCACCAACCGGATGAATGTCAGCATCACGGGCTTCGAAGGGTCCACTGGAGTTCGATACTTCCCCAAGTGGACGGAGTTGGCCGTGACCGGGATGATCATCGCGGCTGGATTCGCGCTCTTCGGGTTGGCCGTGAAGTATCTGCCAATTTTCCCCAAGCACGAACTCCAGGTCGAGGAACTGCCCGAAGTTGAATCGGACATTCCGGAAACTTCTGCGGTGCTGGAACATGCAGGAGACTGACCCAAGGCGCGGACAGTGGTCGCGAAAAGCTCATCGCTTGAGCGCGAAGCTGAACCTTCTTCTGCTGTGCGCGATGATCACGACCTTCGCCCTGCTGGGATATCTCAACGTACGACTGCACCGGCAACATCTCGAACAATACACGCTGCTGAGTGCCGAGCGAATCAGCGACATCGTGAAGCACGGCACCACCGACTACATGCTGCGCAACGATCGGGAGGGGCTCTACCACTCGATTCAGATGATGGCGGCAGAGCCCGGCATGGAGAAGATCCGGATCTTCGACCAGGAAGGCCGGATCACCTACACCACAGACTCCGCCGAGCAAAGCCACGTTGTCGACAAGACGGCGGAGGCTTGTTATGCGTGCCATGCGCAGTCGCAACCCCTGGCCCGGCTGAATCGTCCGGACCGCTTCAGAATTTATCGCAACTCCGCCGGCACGCGGGTGCTGGGCGTGATCACTCCGATTGAGAATCGGCCCGACTGCTCGAACGCAGCGTGTCACGCACATCCGGCCGAGCAACAGATTCTCGGTGTCCTCGACACGAACCTGTCGCTGGCCAAAGCGGATGTGCAACTCGCGGAGAGTAGCCGCCGCATGGTCGTGTACACCGGGTGCGCGTTGCTGCTGATCGTGATCGTTAGCTGGTTTGTGGTGTGGCAGGTTGTCGGGCGCCCCATCAATGCCCTGCAAAGCGGTACAGAACACATCGCCGCCGGAGACCTCGGCTATCAGTTGGAAGTTCACTCGCGAGACGAGATCGGAGAACTCGCCAGTTCATTCAACGCGATGAGCCGCGAGTTGGAAGCCGAGCACAAAGAGAACGCCGCCTGGACGCGAACCCTCGAGGATCGAGTCGAGCAAAAGACGAGCGAGTTGAAGCGGGCGCATGAACACGCGCTGCACACGGAAAAAATGGCGTCCATCGGCAAGATGGCGGCCGTGCTGGCGCACGAGATCAACAATCCACTCTCGGGCATCCTGACCTACGCAAAACTTCTGCGCAAATGGGTCGATCGCGATGCGGGACAAAGCCGGAAATCAGAAATTTGTGACTCGCTCGATCTGATCGCTTCCGAAAGCCGGCGCTGCGGCGATCTGGTGAAGAATCTTCTGACCTTTTCCCGAACAACGCCGATGAACCTGCAACCCACTGACTTGAACCAGGTGATCGACCGCTCGATGCGGTTGGTGCAACATCAACTCGATTTGGCCGGAACTCAGGTCCAACAACAACTCGATCCCGGCTTGCCTCTGGTGCTATGTGACGGAGCGCAAATCGAACAGGTTCTGCTTGCGCTGATCATGAATGCGATGGACGCGATGCCGCAAGGCGGTAACTTGTGGCTCACCACGCGACATGAGAGCGACGCGGGCCAAGTGCGCATCGTGGTCCGGGACGACGGAGCCGGCATTCCCGCCGACATCCTGCCTCGCATTTTCGAGCCGTTTTTGACCACAAAGGAAACAGGGCGAGGCGTCGGCCTGGGACTCGCTATCAGCCAAAGCATTCTTGAGCGGCATCACGGAAGCATCGAAGTACAGTCCGAAGCCGGACGGGGCACGACTTTTACGGTCACCCTGCCGGCGAACCGAGGTGAAACGCAGTCCGGTCCTGCCTCGCCCGGAGAAATTGCTGTCGCGGCCAGCGGGAGGTGATCACGTGGAAACACAAGGCAAGCTACTGATCGTTGACGATGAACTGAGCGTGCGCGACTCGCTGGGCAAATGGTTCCGGGAAGAAGGCTATGACATTGGGACGTGCGAAAGCGCGAGTGATGCCCTGACGCGGATGGCAGAGAATAAATGGGACGTTGCGCTGCTCGACATCAAGATGCGAGGCACGGACGGAATCGAATTGCAGCGTCGGCTGCACGAGTTGGATCCCGACCTGATCGTAATCATGATGACGGGATACGCGTCCGTCGAAACCGCGGTGACTGCGCTGAAGAATGGCGCGTACGACTATGTGAGCAAGCCACTTGATCCGGATGAGATTGCTCACCTGGTAAAGAAGGCGTTGGCCCATCGTCGAGCGGAGAAGGAAAATGTACGCCTGCGCGAGACCGTCGCGGAGGCAACTCGTCCCGATGATCTCGTTGGGAATAGCCCCGCCATGCGCAGGGTGTGCGAGGCGATTGAGACGGTCGGACCCACCGACGCCAACGTGCTCATCACGGGCGAGAGCGGTACGGGCAAAGAGCTTGTGGTGCGCGCGATTCATGCGGCGAGTGTGCGCCGCTTCCATCCTCTGGTCGCGATTCATTGCGGAGCCTTAACCGAGACTTTGCTCGAAAGCGAGCTCTTCGGACACGAAAAAGGCGCATTCACGGGAGCGCAATACAGGAAGAAGGGAAAGTTTGAAATCGCTGAAGGCGGCACGGTCTTCCTCGATGAAATTGGAGACATCAGCCTTAAAACTCAGACGGACCTGCTGCGCGTTCTACAGGAGCGCGAGATCACCCGCGTGGGCGGCAATCAAGTGATCAAGGTCGACTTTCGCTGCGTGGCCGCAACCAACAAGAAACTCGATTTGATGATCGAAGAAGGCACATTTCGCCCGGATCTTTACTACCGGCTGAATGTCTTCCACATCGAATTGCCGCCGCTGCGCGATCGGCGCGAAGATATCCCGTTGTTGGTGGATCACTTCGTGCGGAAGTTTGCTCTTGCGATGAATAAGCACATCACACGAGTCGCTCCCTCGGCCGTTCAGCAATTGCAACAGCAGACGTGGATGGGGAATGTTCGAGAACTGGAGAACGCTGTCGAACGCGCGATGGTCGTCGCGCAAGAACCGGAACTGGTGGAGCAGGACTTCATCTTCAAACAACAGCCATCCGCGGCAAGTTCCAGCAAAGAGAGCCTCGAAGAAGTGGAGCGCGCCCACATCCTGCGCGTGCTGGAGACCTGCGGCGGCAATCAGAGTCGCGCCGCCGAGGTGTTGGATATTGACCGGGTTACACTGCATCACAAACTGAAACGCTACGGATGGAGCCGTGCCACGGCCGGCAGCAGAAACTGAGGATCGACGGAAGCGGGCTCGCATGAGACTTGTTCACCTGCTCCGAATCGGCAAGACAGAGATCTCGACTCTCGAGTTCTTGCGCCAGGCGATTCCCCAAAGCCTTCCCGTCGATTGCGACATTCTTCCTTTCGATCTGGACCCAACGCCTACCTACCACGCGGAACGCCAACAGTTTCATTCTTCCGAACTACTGCAACGTGTGGTGAACCTCGTCCGGCCGAAGGACTGGCGGTTTCTCGCTATCGCCGACGTGGATCTCTACATCCCGATTTTGAAGTATGTCTTCGGTGAAGCGCAGATCGGCGGGCCCTGCGCCGTGGTTTCGACATTCCGGCTGAGGCAGCAGTTCTATGGACTGGACCGCGATGACGCAGTGCTCCGGGAACGCCTCCTCAAGGAGTCCATCCATGAGATCGGTCATACGCTTGATCTGCGCCATTGCCAGGACTACCGGTGCGTCATGGCCTCGTCTCACGCTGTCGAGTGGATCGACTTGCGCGAGGTAGCACTGTGCAAAAACTGTCGCTCGCGCCTGGAATCGGAAATCGCCGTCGCCGCTCACTAGGCAGCGACGTTCAGCCCATTGGAAGTAGAGGCGGCGCACCCATCTGCGGGAGCAGCTGAGGTGGCCGCCTCTCATTTTCAGCTATCGGCGACTGGCTGGAGGGACGATCCCATTCATTCGCAGATACTCAACCAGTTGACCGTAGTGATCATAGGTATGGATGCAGTCCTCGATCGCGACGCCTAGGCGCGTGGCCTTCCCGGCCGGCCAAGGCGAAATTTCCGGCGTCGGAATCGGATCGTTCGCGGCATCCATGGCGGCCGCCGCGCGATGCATGTACTCGAAGGAATTCTTGAGATAGACGAGGATTTCGGACTTGGTGTGCACCGCGCTCGAACCGCTCTCGCCTTCGCCGGTCTCGGCCGGTGGTCTGGTTCCGAGAATGCCGGCGCCTAAAAGATAGTTATCGGCGGCGATGTGTTTCAGTTCCTCGGCGAATGTCCGCACGCCTTTGAACCCATCCCCCTGCGGGGCAAAAGAGTATTTTTCAGCTGGCATAGCTTCAGCAACTGTCATTACGCGATTCTCTTGCAGGGTGATGATGAAATCGACTACTTGCGCGTTGCTTTGACGCCCCCGGACCTCAGCGGACTGCGCTTGGCCGAAAGAAACACTGGCGAGAGATATAAGTATCCAGATGATTTTGTTCATAAATGCTCCTTAAATGAAATCGAGGTTAGCTGCGGGAAATGGAAGTGCAGACGAGTGCGGACACACGCCTGCCGCGAGTCGTAATCCCGGACTGATTTCTTAGGAGCGGGGAGGTCCGCGATCTGTCTGCGGAGAACCGATCGAGGAAACAATCATCGCCGAATCCGGGAGGGCTGATACCTTGCCGGGGATGCAGCGGAGCGGAGTAGAGATTTCGAACCGATCAAAGGCGACGAATTGAAACTTGAGAAAACTGCGCAAGCTGCAACCGGCGGGACGTGCTTTCAGAGCCAAGCCACATCCGGGAGATCGCCTGATCGTCGTACGAAGTGATCTCGAGGTGCAACTCTGGTTGGCACTGCTGAGGCAGTACGTTGGCTGGCTAGCCCATCCGAGTACGCACCCTGAAGCGGACGTGACCAGTGCCATGACTAACAGCGCGGAAAAGATGCGGGTACTGATCATGGTCGTATCGTGGCAAATGCTCAGCGTGGCCAAGGCTAACCGAACAACGTCGGCTGTGTCCACGCTTTCGCTATTTTCGGCAGACATCATGGAGTTGGGAGAATCCGTACTCCGGCCGTTCACACAGCGAAACCCGCTCTTCCCGTAGTACACTTTTCGCCATGATGCCAAGACGCCTCTTTTCCGCAAACGTAATTCTCGTCCTCGCGCTCGGCGGATTTCTCTTCGCGCAAGCGAACCCTTCAAAGCACAGTTCCGGGGTTGAACAGAAACCCTTCGGCACGCGGGACGGGAGGCCCGTCAACTTGTATACGCTGACCAATTCTCACGGTATGGAAGTCCGTACGATGAACTACGGCGGCATCATTCTGTCGATCCGTGTTCCCGATCGCAAAGGCGAGTTGGCGGATGTCGTGCTCGGACACGACACGATGGAGGGCTACATCCCGAATCCGCCGTACTTGGGAGCGATCGTGGGACGCTATGCCAACCGCATCGCGAATGGAACTTTTACGCTCGACGGGAAAACGTATACCTTGCCGAAAAACGATGGCCCGAACACGCTGCACGGCGGCACAACGCGGACCTTCGACAAGGTGGTCTGGGATGCAGAGATTCTGAAAGGCAAGACCGCGATCGCCTACAGTTTCTTGAGTAAAGACGGCGAGGAAGGATTTCCCGGCAATTTGAAGGTGAAGGTCACTTACACGCTGACGGATTCGAACGAACTCATTCTGGATTACGAAGCAATGACCGACAAAGCTACGCCGATCAACGTGAGCCAGCACAGCTACTTTGACCTGGCCGGGCAAGGGACGGGCGACATTCTCAGCCACGAGATCATGATCAACGCTGACCGCTTCACTCCCGTCGACAAGAATCTGATTCCGACCGGCGAACTGCGGCCGGTGAAGGGCACTCCGTTCGACTTCACCACTTCGACGAAGATCGGGTCACGAATCGATGAGAACTACGACCAACTCGTTCTTGGTCATGGCTACGATCACAATTTCGTCATCAACCGGAAGGGTGCGGGGCTTACTTTGGCCGCTCGCGTTTATGAACCGACGAGCGGTCGCGTGCTGGAGGTTTCAACGACGCAGCCCGGAGTCCAGTTCTATACGGGAAATTTCCTCGACGGAACCGTCACGGGAAAAGAAAACCGGGTCTACAAACATCGTTACGGGTTCTGTCTGGAGACGCAGCACTTCCCGGATTCCCCGAATCATCCGGACTTTCCGAATACGATCTTGAAACCGGGCGCGATGTTCCACGAGAAGACAGTATTCAAGTTCTCGACGAAGTAGAAGTCAATTCGCGGAGTATGGCTTCCGCAGGGATGCGTTCAATGTCCCTGCGGGAGCAACCCGTTCCAGTTAAACGGCGTGCAGTCGACGCATTTTCTAATAAAGGACATCCGCAGAACTTTTCCTAGACACGCATTTCCAAGCGGGGGATTCCGGCAGCTGGATCCGCGGCAACCCAGCAGTGTCACAGAGGGCGCCGAGCAGCCATTCGTTACAAACGTAATTTGTTGACAGAGGCGCGCCATTCTACGGTTGAGGGTGCCTCTTTACGTCACGCTTCGCGGCTTCTCCGTCGCTCTCGTTTTCCTTCTTGGCATGGCATCCGCTCGTCCGCTCCCCGCACCAGACAACTTGGGATGGCACGTTTCTCCGATGCTGATCAATCTTCAGCTTGGCGAAGTGCAACCCCTGCAGATCCTCGATGCCGAAGGCCATGAGCTTTCCTCCTCCAGTTGGTCAGTCGACAGTCCTGAACTGGCCGAAATCAAGGAAGAGAATGGGCACGCGTTCCTCCGCGCCAAGGCCGCCGGAGTTGTCCACGTTCTGGCAATGCACGATGCAAGAACTCTGACCGAGCAGATCACAATCTGGAATCTGGCACCAGGGGTGTTTCTCACCGGTACCCATTGGGTCATTCCATCGACCGGTCGCGAATTGGGCGCCTTGCAAGCGGTACCCAGCATGGATGGGACCGGACCTGTTCACCGTTGACGAGACTGATAAGGGCGCGTTGGTTCGCGGCCTGACAAATCGAGGACTGCAATTGTGGGTCTGGACCCTGCCGAAGCCCGACGGCAAGATTGAACTCGTTTGCGGCGAAAATTCGGGAGGCGCTGTCTTAACCGTCACCCGCTCCGATTCTTACATCCTCTATGTAGTGGGCAAGGACGGGAAACTCCGCTGGCACCATAAGTTCGATGGCGTTCGCAAAGGTTACGCGGTCAATGCTACCAATATTCTTCACTTACTCAATGAATCGGTCGACGGTGCTTCGGCCACGATCAGCGGGTGGGACGCAGCCACCGGGGCCGAGAAGTTCAAGCTGACCATCCCGGTTTCCTATGAACGCGAAGTCAATCTTCAGAAATCCGGCAACAAAATCCTTTGTGTTCCAGGTCGCTCCGTCCAGCAGACCCTTCATGCGGACACCAGCGGCCTCTTCGTGAATACTGATGGGGACGCTGACGCCGCTTTCACCCAAGAACGCTGGACTCTGAAAATAGATAACTGTGTCGCCGGATCGGTGGTTGATCCGCAGAAGGTTTACTTCTCTCGCGATGACAAGCTTGTGGTCTGGCGTATCCAAGCCGACGGCTCGCACCGGGAGATCCTGGTTGACGCAGCGAGGCAACAGCATCTGTCGCTCGCGGCTCCGATCAGCGTTTCGGCGCCCACTGGCGACATCATTCCCGACGGCTTTGGCGGAGTGCTCTTCTCAATTCGCTCGTCCTCAATCCACGCAACGCAGCAGGTGGAGGGTGCGTCCGACGAATTTGTCTATCGAGTCACACAAGAGGGCGAGTTGGCGTACAAGTTTTTGTTGCCAAAATATTCCGGCCCCTAGCACGACGAAATGGTTTTAGGAGAGCAAGACTTGGGATTCGCCACTCGCGGGAGCATTTTGATCGCATTCAACGCTCGCGATGGAAGCGAAGTCTGGCGGTGGAACTCCGGCAAACCAGAGTTGACGATCAACATGGCCACGGCAGGAGGTGGCTGTTTCGTCGAAACGCCCGAAGGGATCGTCTTGGTGGAAGAGGGTGTCCTCAAACAGCTCATGGCGCCCCGTGGATCTGATATGTACGGCCCAGGCTTATTTCTTCAAGAACGACCCGCATGGTCTCGCCATGTTGGGGGCAGGAATCCGGCACGAATAGTAGTTCTCGTCCCTGAATTCCACCACATCGAAATCGAACAAACAATTTGGCTCGGCGGTTTCACGCACTGTTCTATCTCAAAGCGTCTTCCGATAATGCAGGCAGCGGTCGACAACCTCAGAACCCAAAGCCTCGTGCGCACTGGGACCCTTTGCTCTCGATCCATGTTTGCGACGCCGCAGTTTTCATCGATGCGAAAAAACTGTCCTCTACTCCGCTTTCAATTTCTCGAGCAGCCCTTTTTCCACTTGCTTGCGATGATCCGCACTCAGCTTTTGCCCTTTTGATGTCAGATAAAAAGTGTCAATCGCCATTTGGCCTTCGGTATCGATCAATGCGATTTCAATATTGCAGTCCTCGTCCGAGAGGCAGGAAGCGATCCGATGCAGCAGGCGAGGACGATCCTGAGCGATGACTTGCACCAGCGTGCTCGTAGCCGAGCACTCGTCATCGAACTCGATCTTGGTTTCGACTTTCACCTTCGCGATGGCGCCTTTTTCGGAGCGCTGGCGATCGCGCAACATTTTTTCGAGATCGACCTCACCGAGCAGCACACTCGCCACGCTCCGGCGGAAACGATCCCATTCGGAAAGATTCAGTTCGAGAGTGCGAAAACGGTCGGTAAAGTAAAGCGTGTCGACGACCGTTCCGGCTTGGTTTGAAAATGCGTTGGCCTTCACGATGTTCATGCCCCACGCTGCCAGAACACCGGCCAGCTTGGCGAATAGCGAGGGGCGGTCTCTGGTCACGAGAGTCAGTTCGTACCAGTGGCGACCGCGCTTCAATTCCACCTGCACCGGATCGTTGCCTAGTTCTTCGGACATCTGCAGGTGGCGCATCACGTCTTCCGCGGAGTGAACCAGCAAATATCTTTGCGGAAAGCCTTCGAGAAATGCCTTGAACTTGCCGCCCGTCACCGGGGCGAGCGAGCGCAGGCGGGCCAGTTTCTCATCATTGACGTCGGTGTGGACCCGCTGGTCGGCGCTGCGGCTCAGATAATTCTCTGCCGAAATGTAGAGCTGCCAAACGTTTTCGGCTTTCCAGGGCGTGAGGGCTTCCGGGTTCACAGCTTTGATGTCCGCATAGGTGAGCAAGCACAACATCTTCAGCCGTTCTGGCGTGCCCATCTTTTCGGCAAATGCAGCGACGGTAGGCGGGTCAAAAATATCCCGCCGCAGCGCGGCAGAGAGCTCGAGATGGTTTGAGATCAGGAATAAGACCTCGGCACGTTCGCGCGGATCGACGTCCAAACGATCCATGGCATGATTCGCGACCTCGAGGCTGGCCTCGACATGATTGTCGCTCGCCACTCCTTTGCCGGTGTCGTGCAAGAGCAACGTGAGGTACAACAATTCCGGATTTTCAAGTTCGCCCAGCAGTTCGGCGTAGCGCTTGTCCCATTCCGACTGCGATTGCTTGAGGCGATGCAAGCTTTCGATCGCGAGAAACGAATGCTCATCCACCGTGAACCGATGATAAAAATCACGCACGACGAGAGAATCGATCAGCCGCATCTCCGGCAACAACAGGGTCAGCAGACGCAAGGAATGCATCGCGCGGAGCGCGTCGGCGGCGTGGGGCTGCAGCAATGTTTCCTGCAAGTACAGCCACAATTCCGCACCCCGCGGCGGAGTTGCGGCCAAGGCAGGAAGAGCTTGTTCAATGCGGAACTCGGTGGTCGCGCTCAACTTCAAGCCATGATGCGCCATGAAGTGAAACATGCGAAGCAGGATTTCCGGGTCCTGCAGCGACGAGGGCTGCTGCAGGAAAATCAGGCCATCCACGACGGAGAAGTCAGGTGTGGTGAGTCGTGAACGCCAGCTCTGAACCTGGCGATACAACGCCGACCAAGCCTCCGGAATCTCTTCCAGCAACTGCGTAACGGTGCGCTGCACGGCGCGCGCGTGGCCGAAGTAAATCCGCATCCAATCGGCGGACGAGAGTTCGCCGGAATCCGCTGCGCCGATCTTGCGTGCGGCAGCTTCGTCCTGGGCTTCCCAGCTAAGCGTGTTGTCGTCGCGCCCGTGACGGAAGTGGAGGAAGCAGCGGGCTGACATCAGGAAATCAAGGGCAGTCTCCATTTGCTTACGGACAGGGGCGCGCAGCGAACTCGCGTCGGGCCAGTCGTGAAGCTTGTCCATGGCCGAAATCAGGGCGAGCCAGTTGGCGACATTGCAATCGCGCAGACCGCCCGGAGCCTCTTTCAGATTCGGCTCCAGATGGTAGAGGGTCATGCCGTGTTTGGAATGGCGCTCTCGCGTTACCTCGGCCAGTCCTTGCAGCAGGCCCTTCGATTCGCGCATCACGAGCTTCGGAATGACTTTGTCGTGGAGTTTTCGAAATAGGTCGCGATCGCCAGCAAGGCAGCGACAATCGAGAAGAGAGATGGTGAATTCTGTGTTATTCGCGTCGTAGCGGTCGCACTCCGCCAAGGTCCGGGAAGCAGGACTGAGCTTTAGCCGCAGATCCCACAGTTCCTGAGAGAAACGGCGAACAGGATCTTTGAACGCTAGCTCGGTTTCGCGATCGCCGAAGAGAAAGAGCAGATCGATATCGGAGTAGGGAAAGAGCCAGCCGCGCCCGAAGCCTCCGGTGGCTACGAGGCAGAAATTCGCAGGCTTGGCTTCATCGGGAGAGACGAGGTCGCACCAAAGCCTCGCCAGGATGTCTTCTATCAGCCGGGTACGTTGCGAGACGGAAGTTCGCCCGTCCCCGGTGGATTCAAACTCCCGCTGGATGCGCAGCGATTCGTCGTTGATGGAATCCCTTAACTCGCCGATCAATGAGGACGCTGCCATTATGAAAAAGATTTGTTCCTCTTACCAGCATTCGGGAGATGGCAACGGTCTGGTTGCGACGCCCAAACTTTCCGGATAGGTCCCGGTAAGAACTTTGCAGATGAACCATGATTTGACGCAGAGGGGCAGTGCACCTACAGCGCCCCCTCCCCACGTTCATCGTTGCGGATGCGAATGGCCTCATCGACGCGGGAAAGAAAAATCTTTCCATCGCCGATCTTTCCCGTCCGCGCGCCGCCCAGGATGGCTTGCACTGCCTTCTCGACCATCGCATCGGGCAGCACCATCTCCAACTTAGTTTTTGGAATCAAATCGACGCTGTACTCTCGGCCGCGATACACCTCCGTGTGCCCCTTCTGACGGCCGTGGCCTCTTACTTCGAGGACCGTCATGCCTTCTACTCCGACTTCCTGCAGAGCAGTTTTGACCGCTTCCAGCTTGGAGTTTTGAATGACTGCTTCGATCTTCGTCATGATATTAAGAAGTCCTATCTTCGATTTTCACGGCTCGCCGTCCAAAGCAATTGAGACGGTTTGAATAGCATCATGCCGACGCTTCCCAATAGTAACCCTCTTCGCCATGCTGGGAGAGATCCAACCCCTGCATCTCGTCCTCTTCTGAAACTCGCAGGCCAATGGTGATATCGACGAACTTCAGGATGGCGAGGGTTCCGACGATCGCGAGTCCCCAGGCGATCGCAACGCCTACCAGTTGATTCAGAAGCTGATGGGCGTTTCCTTCCAACAAGCCTGAAGCTAGAGTGTTGCCTTGAGCGTCTTTGAAAATCGGATTCACCACACTGACTGCAAAAATGCCCGTCAAGATCGCCCCAAGCGTGCCCCCGGCGCCATGAACGCCAAAAGCGTCGAGCGAATCGTCATACCCAAACTTCGCCTTGACGAATGCGACCATCCAGTAACAGAAAACGCCGGCGATCAGGCCAATCACAAGGGCAGGCATCGGCTTTACGAACCCTGAAGCAGGAGTAATCGCGACCAGGCCAGCGACGGCTCCAGAGATGCCTCCGAGCACGCTGGGCTTGCCGTTGCGGACCCATTCCGCTCCCGCCCATCCCAGGGCCGCTGCCGCGGAAGCGAAGTGTGTCGCGACAAATGCGCTCGTAGCGAGGCTTCCCGCCGACAAAGCCGAGCCCGCGTTGAAGCCGAACCAGCCGACCCAGAGCAGGCAGGCGCCGATAAAACTCAGCACCACGCTGTGAGGCGGCATCGATTCCTTCGGGTATCCGACTCTCTTACCGAGATACAACGCGCATACAAGCGCGGAAACTCCCGAGGTCACGTGGACCACCGTGCCTCCAGCAAAATCGAGCGTAGGAAATTTCCCTCCCAGCGAAGCGTTCAACAGGCCGCCCTTGCCCCAAACCATATGGGCCATGGGATCGTAGACAATCACCGACCACAAAATCATAAAGAGCATCATTGCGCTGAACTTCATGCGCTCGGCAAACGCTCCTGAAATCAGCGCCGGCGTGATGATCGCAAACATCATCTGGTAGACCATGAAGGTCTGGGCCGGAATGGTTGCGGCGTAGTCCGCGTCCGGAGCGGCGCCAACGCCCCTAAGGAAGAGATTCTGGAATCCCCCAATAAAGCTGTTCCCTGGGCCGAATGACAAGCTGTAGCTGAACAGGCCCCACAAGACCGTGACTACCGCCATCAGTGCAAAGCTCTGCATCATGGTGCCCAGAACATTCTTTTTGCGCACCAGGCCGCCGTAGAACAAGGCCAGGCCTGGGCCCGTCATCATGAGAACAAGGGCGGAGCTTGTGAGCATCCAGGCGTTATCCGCGGAACTCTTTGCCTCAGCGACCTGCTGCTCCAATTTGGTCAGGCGGGCGGTGGGGTCGATCGATGGACTCGGCGCAGGTGCGCCGGACTGGGCGAGGACTGCCTGTGCACAGAAAAGCGCGAACAAAACTACCGCCAGCCAGGTAATCAGCGTTTTGCCATTGGACACTAAGGTAAGGCTCCCGAAGTCGAGATTCTGCAGCGGCACGCGATAAACGACGCCTCAATGTAACGGTCTCCACTGTTCTCCGGAAATCGAAACTATTTATCGTGCCTATCAGGTTTTGTTATTGAACAGGTCGAGAGAACTGGTACTCGACGGTTCCTGAAAAATCAACCTCATCAACCGGAATCTGCCGTCGACTACAGGGTTTCACCTATAGCTGCGTACGTGGAAATACGTAGATACTGCTGATACACGTTTGTCGCTTTGAACAGGCAATTGTGCTCGGTGAGTGGAGGGGTTCTGTGTCGGCAGAGACGACGAAAGCAAGTACTACGCTTCCAGGGAAAGTCGAGAAAGTGATCAGCCCGCATCCCAGTTCCGGCGAACCGGAAAAAGCCCAGATCGGCATCGAAGGCGCGGACCACCTCTACCGTGAAATCCGAGTTCCCAACCGGCTTACCGACGCGAACGGACAGAAGGTGACGCTGAAAGAGGGCGCAGAGGTCGAGGTCACGATCGAGGCCGAGGGAGCAGTCGCCCAGGTGGGCGCGAGTCACGACGACAAGAACTCAGGCCCTCATCAGTAATTTACCGACAAACTGGTTCCAGCGTTAAATCATTCGAAATCTACTTTGCGGACGGCTTCGGTGGTTCCGGCTGCGCCGCGGGCTTAACGAACTTCCCATCGTCCACGGGAACGTTCTGCTGGAGTTCTGTCACTTGAATGGTGAAACGTCCGCTCGGGCGCGCCAAGGTCCAGCGATACGGAACTTTTACTCCGCCTGCGTCGCGATAATCGGCGTAGTCAATCTGTGTCGGAAGCCAACCTAATGCCGTGTCCCCGTAGCGGACGAGGCGGATCAGCAAGCCCGATTGTTTATTCAGATACAGGATGATCGGCGTCTTGCCTTCACGCTTTCCCACTACGACGTAGGCTTCCTGATCCCCAATCTTTTCGGAACCTTGCGTATGCAGTTCGCTGAACATCTGCTTCAAGTGCGAGGCGAAATGGAGATCGGCGTCGATGGACGCGCCATCAAGGTCCCCGCCATGCATCTCGCGAATGGGATGGCCGGGCGTCCCAAGCCAACCCTCGTGTCCGTTGAAGGCCGTCACGCTGTCTCCCTCGGGCATGTGGGTGTAAGAGATGCGCTCATCAGGAGCTTTCGAGTAGATGTCGATGGGCAGCGATTTGCCACCGAAGTCGATGGTGCCCTTCATGACGCGGCTCGTAACCTTGTCAATGGCCGCAGTGCCTCCTGTGGCCTGCAGATATTTATCGATCAGTTGATCCGCCGCAGGACCGGCATCCTTCGACTCCTTCGCTTCGTTCTCCGTCTTTCCGGGTCCCATGCCCGGGCCTGCCATGGCTTCCTTGGGCTCGTCGGACATGACGACCGGGATCGCCATCGGCTTCGCATTGCCACGATGGCATGAATAGCAAGTGACCGCGCGATGTCCGTCGAAATTATCCTTGTTGATCGCGAACATCATTTCCATCATCTTTCGAGCAATCGCTTTCGGCTTCTTGTCATCTTTGTCGAACGCGCCTTGAACATGGCAGAAGTCACACTCAACCCCCAGCGATGCAGTGATGAACTGCATGGTGGGAAACAGCTGATCGGCCGGAACTCCCTTGAGCACCTGTATGTTCTTGAACTGCTCCTCTGCCCTCTTTGGAGGCTGTTCGCCCGACGTCTGTACAGGTCTTGGCGCAGCTTTCAGCGCGCCGATGAAAGAACCGCTGGCCATCAGCACAATGGTCGAGAACAGTATGAGGACGGATTTCCGGTTCATCATTCTTTTGCCTCTTATCTTTTGCTTCTTATCAAGAGCTGAAAGTTTAGCAGAGACATCATTATGGGCGACATCTAGGGCCGGTTGCTGTAAACGTATTTGCCTGAAAGCTCGGCGACCACCGCGCGATTCGGCAGCAGATTGTCTACCTTGCCCTTTAAATGTGGCGGAACGAAAAGAAAGATTCGTTGGTTGGACACCCAATCCTTCTGCAAATCTGCATCAGTCAAATAGATTTTCGGGGCATCGGCGAAGGTGGATCCGAACCACATCGAGGTGGTCCGCCCTTCGACCAGGTCAATCGGGCGCTGCAAGTAAAACAGCAGAGAGGATCCGAACGCCTGATCACCGTAAATCATCACGCGATCCTCCGGACGGGCTCTCTGCGCAATCTGCTGCGCGAGATCCCGTGAGGAAAGATAGGGGCCGAACCGGGCGAGTGCTATGTGAGCAGCAATGAGGAACACAGTAAAGCCGGCGCCGAGCATCCACGTAGCAGCATAGTGACGACGCCGAATTCTCAGAATCAGCGACAACAATGGCGCCGTCAGAAGCGCGATTGCAGCCAACATCGCGGGCAGTCGCAAGGCCGCGAACGAGGCGTAGCTCAAGTCGAGCATGTGCGAGGTTGAGAGCGTATCGGTATCCATATTGTGTTTAGCCAGCACACTCCCGATATCAGGCTCGAATGGCAAATTACGCGATTGCCAAAGGACGGTCACCAGCGTCGCCCCCGCGGCGAGGCCGATGATCGCCAGCGCTGCCGCTGATATACGCAGCCATCCCTTGCGGGTGCCGGCGTCGCAGTCACTCCGCTCACACCGGGCAATGCCTTCCGCGAGCAGAACTAAGAGCGGCAGGTATGCAGGTAGCGTGTAGTACTCCTGGTTGGTCGAGATCGCGAAGAAGACGAGCACCAGACCCGCCAGGATCCAGCACATCAACCGCGTTCGGCTGCCGAAGTCGGACGGACGATCTCCCTTGCGAACGTCGATGACGGTCCGAATCGCTGCCGGCAAATAGAGGCTCCAGGGAAACAGCCATACGAGATGCAGTGACCAGTAGAGGGCCCAGGGCAGCTTGTTGTAGTCGCGGGGATAGCGTTTGCCGAGGAAGCGCAGGAAATGTTCGTTGACGAAGTAGAACCAGAAGAATCCGTGGCCGCCCTGGCCTCCGGTATTTCGCAGACCAGCAAGAATGTGCCAAGGAGCAGCGATCAAGAAAAACAGTGCCAGCCCCGAAGCTAGACGAAACTCTCGCCATCGTCGCCAATCTCCGGTGATCGCAAGGTAAAAGACAGCAGCGCCACCCGGAAACGCCAAGGCAATCAAGCCTTTCACTAGAACTCCCAAGGCCATGCATGCGTATCCGGCGTACCAGCGCCAGGATGCGGTCGGGTACTCAAGTCCGGTGAGGAAAAAATAAAGTGACGAGGCGATCAGCAGGCTTAGTAGAACGTCGGGGATCAGAACACGGGTGAAAAGGAAAACGCCTGCCGCGGTGTAGACACAGAGGCCGGCATAGATTCCTGCACGTTCTCCGAAAGCGTGGCGGCCCCAGACCACCGCCAACACTCCCAGCAGAAACACTGAAAGCGCCATCGGGAGGCGCGTCGCAAATTCATTCACTCCGAAGATGTGATAGCTGACCGCCACCAACCAATAAGGCAGAGGAGCTTTCTCCAGATATCGCACACCGTTCACATGCAAAGTGACGTAATCGCCGCTGACGAACATTTCACGGGCGGCCTCGGCATGCGTACTGTCGGCATCGTCGAGAAGCGGCGGCGTGAATAGCGATCCGAAGTACACCGCAGTGAAGATTGCGACCAGCGCGAGGTAGGGAAAAAACCGAAAGCGCTTGGGAGGGCGATCTACTACTTCAGAAGTTGGGGGTGTCGGAAGAGTGCTCAATTTGGGATTGACCCGTACAAGTGTTACAGACGCGGACCGATAGCCGCAAGCCAGCAAGGTCGCAAGCGATAACTCAACGACCTGAAACGACTTGGCCTCCGCGGTCGAAGAATTTCTCTTTGTCCATGGCCGCGGGCACGGCAACGTCGAAGAAACCGACCATCATTTCGTCCGACGTTTGGTCGCCCCACGTTACAGTTTTCTCAGGATCGGGATTATGCGGATTGTTTTTGGAATTGTCGTACCAAGCGATCGCTCGAAGTTTCGTTCCAGCCTTCAAAACTCGGGGTTCCGCGAGTTTGTAACTCAGTTGCCAGTGAAAATGGTAGTTCACCCGCAGCAGGACTTCAGCGCTGCCGTCGTCGTGGACGATGTCGTACTCAAATCGCTTTCCGCGCAGATGCATATGCGGGAAAAGGCTGAGCAGAGTCGCGTCGTGAGGCAACGTGCCTTGTACCTCCACACGAAAATCTTCCGCTCCCGGTGGAATGATCAGCGCGTGATTGTTCAACTGTAGCGTCATCACGCGCTGCACTGGTGGAGTCTTGGCAAAGACTATGGCGATGCTCGTCTGATCGTTGTCGGCCTTGCCGTTGGTGGTGTAGTGCATTTGAAAGACGAGGTCCGATCCGGCTGGAACGAATTTTGCCATCCCGTCCGCCCATTGATCGGGCGCGCTTCCGGGAGCGTACACCAGCAGAAGATCGCTGGTGGTCTCGTGAGCCTGGCGCTGTTCGGCCGGATCGGTCAGCGTGGAAGCCGTGAAGGGCTCCCCGACGGGCGCGTGACGGAGCCATTGAGACTCCGGCGGCCGAATGTAGACGACAGCGTGATGGACATGTTCGGGACTGCCGGGGCGAAACTCGGACATCTGTACCCATCGATTCTCGGTGAAATGTGTTGGCACGATCTCGTACGTGTACTCGACTTCGCCATGCGCAGGAATCGCGACGGGCTTCGGCATCTTCACGATGAAATCCGGCGCTCCGATATTCCAGTTGTCGGCCCACTTTTTCAGCGGCGGCGATTGCGCTACGTCTCCTGCCGGGGTTCCTGACTCAGCCCATGACAAGATCTTGGCGATTTGCGCATCGGTCAGTGAAGTGTCATTCGCGAAGTGCCCATATCGCGGATCGGCAAACCAGGGCGGCATCATCTTCATTTGAACGGCGTGCTCGATCATTCTTGCCCAAGGCCGCGTTTGCTCGTAGGTGAGCAACGGCATCGGAGCAACCTCCCCGGGCCGATGGCAGCTCTGGCAGTGGTCCTGCAGAATTGGCAGGACATCTTTGTAGAACGTCGGAGATGGAGGAGTTTCGACAGGTTGTTGAATGCCGCTGGCATTACTTGACGCTGCGAGCACTCCGGCAAAACACAACACCGCGGATACTATGACGAGCGCTTTCACGAGCGCAGGAACTCCAGCGTCAAAGCCCAAGCTTGCCGTGCGGCGTCGGGCTTGTAAGCTGCCCGCTGATCGCAGAAAAACGCATGGTCCGCGTCCGAGAACACGACGCTGACGTGAGGCTTTCGTTGTTCAGTCAGCGCATTGGCAACGGCGCTTCGATGATCTGCCGTGATGTGCTTGTCCAGTCCGCCCCATATCAGCAAAGCTGGACCGTGAAGCCTGGCGGCGCGATCAAGTAATCCGGTGGCGATCCCGCTACCGTAAAACGAAACCGCCGCGCGCAACGGGACCACCGAGTTGGCAATGAACGATATGCGGCCGCCCATACAGAATCCTACGCTGGAGATTTTGTTCTGCTGGACTTGAGAATTCGAAAGCAGCCAATCATGGGTCGCATGGATGTCGGCCTCGGCGGCTTCAGTCGTTACCGCTTTGATGTGCGGCATCATCAAAGAAAAATCTTTGTAATCGCCCTCGAAACCCGGCGGTGCCGTGCGATGAAACAACTCCGGCGCGATGACGACGTATCCTTCCGCCGCGAAGCGGTTCGCCACATCGCGAATATGAGAAGTAACGCCGAAAGCTTCCTGAAACACGATGAGCCCGGGATGCGGACCAGCGCTCGTGGGCCGTACGACGTACGCCGCCATCGGTGAACTGCCAGCGACATTCAATTCAACTTTTTCTTTGACGAGTTCCGCGTGGCTCATGATCCCTTCAATCGACTATGCCTGAAACCGTAACTCGTGGCGAGTTCCGTACCTTGCAACACTTCCACATCGATTCGCGGTCACAGCATATTCGCGCTAAAAGTGCTACATTCAACATTTCATGTCAGCCCCTAATTCTATCTTCGTGCGCGCTTGCAAGTCCTTGCCAATCGACCGCACTCCGGTCTGGTTCATGCGCCAGGCGGGACGTTACATGGCCGAATATCGCGCCGTGCGCAAGGAACATTCCCTGCTCGAAATTTGCAAGAAACCCGCGCTTGCTGCAGAAGTAACTATTACTGCAGCCGAGATTCTCGGCGTGGACGCGGCCATCATCTTCGCCGATTTGCTTTTGCCGCTCGAAGTCATGGGATTGCCGTTCCACTTTTCGGCGGGCGAAGGTCCCGTCATCGAAAAGCCGGTCCGCAGCAAAGAAGACATCGCCAACCTTCGTACGGACCGTGCCGCCGAACTCGGATACGTTTCCGAAGCTGTAGCAATCGTCGCCAAGCATTTCGCGGAACGCGTTCCAGTCATCGGATTTTGTGGTGCGCCCTTCACTCTTGCCAGTTACATGATCGAAGGTGGAGGCTCTCGCAACTACATTCATGCGAAAAGGATGATGTACAACAATCCCAAAGACTGGGACGCGCTGATGACCAAACTGGTTGCCGTAACCAGCGCGTATTCGGCAGAGCAGGTACGCGCGGGAGCCGATGCAATCCAGATTTTCGATAGCTGGGTCGGATGCCTCAGCGTCGAGGACTATCGTCGTTACGTCTTGCCGCACGTCACAGGCATGGTGAAGGGCCTGCAGAAAACCGGCGTACCGATTATTTACTTCGGCACCGACAGCGCGACGCTCCTGCCGGCGATGAATGAGACCGGAGCCGACGTCATCGGGTTGGACTGGCGCATTCCGCTCGACGAAGGTTGGAGTCGGCTCGAGCACAGGGCTGCTGTGCAAGGAAATCTGGACCCGGTACTGTTGTTCGCCGAGTGGAACGAGTTGCAATCGCGAGCCGAAGACATTCTGAAACGCGCGGCCGGACGCCCGGGTCACATCTTCAATCTGGGTCACGGAATTCTGCCCGAAACGCCCGTAGACAATGTGAAGAATCTCGCTCGCTTCGTGCAGGAATATTCTGCTTCGGCGTCCAGCGAACGCCAACTCGGCACCAAAAACCGCCATCGATGACTCGCATCGCAATCATCGGCGGGGGCATATCCGGCCTCGCGGCTGCCTACGAACTCGAAACAAGACGCAGGGCAGGCTCGGACATCGAGTATTCCCTCTTTGAAGCGTCTTCGCGCCTTGGGGGCGTCCTGCGCACCGAAAGGATCGACGGATGCATCGTCGAAGCGGGGCCGGATTCGTTCGTCAGCGAGAAGCCATGGGCTGCCGATCTCTGCCGCGCGCTGGGATTGGGAGACCAACTCATCGGTTCGAATGACGCCGACCGCAAAACGTACATCCTGACTCGAGGCCGGTTGATTGAAATGCCCGACGGGCTGATGTTCATGGTCCCGACAAAGATTTTGCCGACTGGATTGTCGCCGCTCTTTTCGTGGAAAACCAAATTGCGGATGACACGCGAATTGTTTCATCCACCTCATGCGGTGGATCGCGATGAATCCGTGGCCGCGTTCGTCGAGCGGCACTACGGCAGCGAAATGGTCGATCGTCTCGCAGACCCGCTGCTCTCCGGAGTCTACGGCGGCGAAGCGGCGAGCCTCAGCGTGCGCGCCGTCTTGCCGCGCTTCGCGGAAATGGAACGCACCCACGGCAGTCTCGGACGCGCGATGTTGGCGGCGCGCAAGAAAATGTCGTCCGGTTCGATGTCCTCAGGTGCGAGGAAAACGCCCGCTCCACTTTTCACGTCGCTCAAAGATGGCATGCAACACATGGCCGAAAGCGTGGTGTCTCATCTATCGCCTGCGTCGATCGTACTGAGCGCGCCAGTACAAGCGATTCAGCCCGAAGCTGGAGGCTGGGTCGTATCCGCCGGCATGAAGTCGGATCACTTCGACAGCGTGATCGTAGCGCTTCCTGCTTCTGCCGCGGCTGGAATCTTGCGCATGGCTAGCTCCGATCTCTCCGCCGAACTCGACGCCATCCAGTACAGCTCGTCGATCACGGTCGGACTCGGGTACGACGAAGAAGTGAGGCGATCACTGCCGCCGGGATTCGGATTTCTCGTTCCTCGCAGCGAGCGCAAGCGTTTGTTGGCAGCCACGTTTGTCCACAACAAATTTCCGCATCGCGCACCGGAAGACCGCGCATTGCTGCGCTGTTTCTTTGCGGGGCAGAATGCAGAAAATGCCTGGCAGCTCAGCGACGACCAAATTGTCGGGATCGTGCGGGAGGAGCTGCAACAGATCCTTGGATTGCGCGCCGACCCTATCTTCGCTCGCGTGTACAAGTGGAAATCGGCGATGGCGCAATATGGCGTGGGTCATCTCGATCGACTGGAACGCATCGAGCGCCTGCGGCAAAAACATGCCAGGATTGGCTCTCGCCGGAAATGCCTACCGAGGGATCGGGGTGCCGGATTGCGTACGATCGGGGCGCGAAGCAGCTGCGAAACTTGCCGACCCGCACGCTGGACGCGGTTAGGCCGCCGCAGGCCCAGACAGTTGGACGGCCTCAATCTTGGGCTTTGGAGCGACGGGGATCTCTACCCTGACCACCGTTCCGCTTCCAGTCGACGAAATATCCAAGGTTCCGCCAAGCTGCCTTAATCTTTCCCGCATGCCTCGAAGTCCGACACCTGGCGTTCCCGACGACGCCATCTCTTCTTGCTTTTCAAGCGGGATGCCTTTGCCGCGATCAGCGATCTCGACGAGCACTTGGTCATGGCGCTGCCGGACCTGGATTTTTGCGACCGAGCTTCCGGAATGCCGGTGGATATTCGTCAGGCACTCTTGCACGACCCGGAAAATTGCCGTCTCCATTTCGCTGGGGAAACGCTCCATGTCTTCGGGAAGATGGAGGTCAACTTTGATCTTGCTGCGTTGTGCAAACCCTTCGGTGTACCAGCGAATCGCCGACGACAAGCCTGCCTCGTCCAGCAACGGAGGATGCAGCAGATGAGAAATGGTTCTCACTTCGCTGCTCATGTCCCGAACCAGGTTCTCGCTGTCATTGAGAGCGGCAGCAGTCCTCGCCAGCTTTTCCACATCGCTCCGCACCAGCGACAAGTTCATCGCTAGCGCCGCCAATGTCTGCCCCACGCTGTCGTGCAGTTCTCGGGCAATTCGTCGGCGCTCGTCATCCTGCAATTGCATGAGGCGCGCCGAGAGTTCCCGCAAATTCCGGTTCACAGCGTCAAGATCCGAGGTGCGTTCCTGAACTCTCAGCTCAAGCTCAGATTGCGCCTTGAGCAACAATTCGTTATGCCGACGGCGATATTCCCCCATCCACACGACGACACCGGCACAAAACACAAATGTCAAAAGGCCGAGTAATTCCGGGAGGTTGAAAGGAGTCGGTGAATGAAACTTCGGGACAAATCCAAATACCAGCCCGAACCCGCCGATGCCGGTTGCGACGATTGACGGACCGATTCCGCAATACCACGACGAGAAAGCAACGGTCAGCAACAGCAGCGCGTAGCAACCGCCGTCGCCTGCCACGCGATGCATCCCACCGCAAATGAAGGACGCCGCCAAGGCCGCGACAACAGCAGAGACATACCGGAGAAAAGTGCTCCCGGATATCCGTGCCGAAAGTGAGGTCTCAGTCCCCATGGTATGAATCCTGAACGTAGCGCCTGATGGCGAATTCGGTAACGAATTGCAGCTGGCCAGAGCCCTGCTGCTGAAAAACAAGAAGACTTGCGTTGCCACAATCATAGCAGGACACCGCAAGAAAAACAGGGCAATTGAGGCGGCAGGATCTACCGATTTTTGAATGGTTTAGGCCGGTATTTCGGCTTTGTTTGACCTCTGGCCGCGACGCAGATGTGACAGCACGAGTCGAATTTCGTCGTAGCTAATCTCAGGCGGGAGAACGTCTTTGAGTGTCCGCAGCTTGTCGATTTTTTCGAGACCAGCCCGCGTGCAAGCAGCTTCAATGACGGCCTGCTTGTTGCGATCAATCCATGCGGGATTGAATTCGATCTCTCCATTCTCGACGAGCGCGGTTACGGCGCTGATGACGGTCCCTAATTGTCGTCCACGAACTTTCGCAATCTCTTCGAAGGTCTTCCCCTCGTTCAGCAGTTGCAGTGTTTCCAGGGCTGGCGCGGTTTTCTTTTCCGCTTGTGCGGTGGCGCGAGCGCCCTGACGATATCGCTGCAGCGCAGCCAGGATTTTTTGACCATACAAGTCTGCTTTCCGCTCGCCGATGCCGGTGATCTCAAGCAAATCGTCGATCGACGACGGATGGTTCTGACAGATTTCATCGAGCGATGTGTCGTGCAACACGACGTAGGCCGGAACGCCCTGCTCCTTCGCAGTGGTTCGCCTCCAGTCACGAAGAAATTCGCGCAAGTCAGCGTTTGCGTCATCCTCTGAACGTTGGATTGAGCGGGTTGCGGAGCGTGCAGGCGCAACTTTTCTGCTGACCGCTGGAACGGCTCCCTCCTTGAGCCAGTCCGGAACGCTGGCGCAAACATCGCAAGCCCCACAGGATGTCCATTTCGGAGTCTCGCCAAAGTGCGTGCAGATATGGCGATGGCGGCACTGTGCGCCCTCCGCGAACGCGCGAATGACGTGATATCGCTGCCACGCGCGATCCCGTTCAGCCGCATCCAGAATCTGATTGGCGAAATATCCCAGCAGTCCCGCATCTTGCTTGCGCCACAATAAAATGCAGTCGGCAGGATCGCCATCGCGCCCAGCCCGCCCCGCCTCCTGGTAATACTGTTCGACGGATTTCGGCAATGCCAGGTGGATCACGGCTCGCACCGTCGCCTTATTGATTCCCAGGCCGAATGCGATCGTTCCCACCAGCACCTTGACCTCGTCCGACATCCAGCGCTCCTGATTGCGGCGCCGTTCGTCGGTCTGCATTTTCGCGTGATAGGGTACGGCTGCGATGTCATGGTTCTCCAGAAAGTCGACTGTCTCTTCGACCTTGTTGATGGTCGGCGCATAGACGATCACGTTCCCTTCGCTGTAATTGCGCAGCGCGGCAGCCAGAAGGTCCGTATGCTCCGCGGATCCGCACTCGCGGACAAGGTAGCGCAAGTTGGGCCGGTGAAAACTCGCGATGTACTTATCCGGCTCGTGCAGTTGAAGCTGCGCCAGAATGTCGTGGCGCACGTGGCGAGTGGCGCTGGCGGTGAACGCGGCGATTGGGCAGTCGGGAAATCGACCGCGCAAACGGCTGAGTTGCCGGTACTCCGGACGAAACTCGTGTCCCCACTCTGAAATGCAATGGGCCTCATCGATGGCGAAAAACGAGGTAGGAACATGCTGTAGCCAAGCCAGCGTGTCGCTTCGCTGCAAACGCTCCGGAGAGAGATAAAGCAATCGGTAGGCGCCGTCTTTTGCTTGCCGCACCACACGGCTCTGTTCTTCGCTCGTGAGAGAACTGTTCAGCACCGCAGCGGGAATTCCCATTTGGGCCAGTTGCGCCGCCTGATCCTGCATCAGTGCGATTAAAGGAGAAATCACGATCGCGGTCTTTCCCGACACGACTGCCGGCAACTGGTAGCAGAGAGACTTGCCCCCGCCGGTCGGCATCACCACGCAGGTGTCGCGACCGGCCAGCAGGCTTTTGACGATCCGTTCTTGCAGTGGACGGAAACTGTTGTATCCCCAGTAGCGCCGCAATGGAGTGAGCAGATCAACTTCCGGGGTCATGAATTCCAGTATAGGACGCGCGGGAGAGATGCGTTTTCGCCGAACAGGTTGCGGGACTCAACCAAGCCAAAGGCGGGAACTGATGGATCAGTGCGAAGAGAGCATCGAAGAAGAAGCCGGCGTTTCTCGGAGCGCATTCGCATCAACCGAGCGAGATCCGGAACTGGGATACAACCTGCTGAAGGCGATCCAAACGAGGGCGATCACCGCGAAACAGAGAACGCTTCCTTCGGGACCGACGGAACCGCCGCTCAACCAAGTTGGCCCGTGCATCGACGAACTCAGCAAGTGTCCCGGAAAAACCGTGCCGCTATCGGGAACGGAGTAGAAAAAAGTTTCCCCCCAATCCCAGGCAGCGTGAAACCCGACGGCGAACCAGAGATTTCCGGTCCGTCGTAACGTCAGGCAAAAGAAGAATCCGATGAACGCGGCGGCCAGTAGCCCCGCCCACTGCTCTCCACCATTTCTCAGATGAATCAGCCCAAACGCGGTAGATAGCACGATCGCTGCCGGCCAGAAACCAATTCCGCGAGCGAGGGTAAATTGCGAATATCCTCGCAAAAGGAATTCTTCAAAGAAGCCGACAAACAAAAACATTAGCGCCCAGAAGGCGGCAAATCTGAGCACTCGCGCGCCATGCAGAACAAAATGTCCGAACGTCAGGGCATGCGCACCGTAGAGAACAGCCATCAGCAGGCTGATGGCTGCGAAACCCCACGTCACTCCGGTCCAGAACAGTGCTCCGAAAAGTTTGCGTCCCGGTAGCCCGTAAGCGCCCCATGAACGACGCTCAACTCGCGCCAACACCAGGGAAGGAACGATAGCCGCGACCATACTTCCAAATTCTTCCAACAGCATCGCCCACAATCCGCTGGCGCCCAAGTCGCGAGCCGACGCCAAATCAACGGCGATTCTCTGAAGTGCCAGAAACGTGACGAGATAAAAAGCGATTCCCCAACCCGGCCGCAATCCATCAGGGCCGAGGAACACAGTCCGTGCATACGATGACGACATCGCTCCGCTGAAGTCCGGTCCAGACACACCTGGAACTGGGCGTTCTTGCGAAGTCCCATCAGTCTCATTCGTTTGAATGTCACTCATTGCAGGGCCAGTCACAACAGAACTAATTAACTGCAATAGCCTCCGCCATGGTAAAACACTCGGCTCGACTCTATGCGTCCATATTTCACTCGCGAGCGTTTCGGCCGTCCGCAATTCCTTGCCGGTTTGCTGCTATTACTGTTTCTGGCACAGGCGCTGTGGCTGGTTTATGCCGAACTGGGCCCGACTCAGGCACTCGAGGGCCGTGAGGCGATCCGAATTGGCGAGGGATGGAAGCAGTGGCATGGCAAGGGGATCGCCGGCGCTCCGTTTCTAGAACCCGCGCACGAGGAGGTTGAGGACCCATTCCAGACCGAAGTCAGTGGGTTCGACACGGAACACTCGCCCCTCATCTATCTGGTTACAGCGGGCCCGCTGCTGATCTGGCCCCACGATCTCGATGCGGAATCATCTCTGTACTGGAGATGGCTTCCGCGCCTGCCATTTCTCGCTTGCGGCGTCTTTCTTGGCGCTTCGTTGTGGTACGTCGGGCGCAGGCTCTGCGGCAATACCGGCGGATTTATTGCCCTGACGTTTTATTGCTTTTCTCCATCGCTGATTCAGGCCAGCGCCGTCTGGCACTCCGAACCTGAGATCGTCGTGGCGTGGGGCGCCTTTGGAACCATCTTCACTGCGATTGCGGTGGCGCACACGTTGTACGCTCCTCGCGAGGTTGTTCTGTGGAACTGGCGACGCATTGTGTTGCTAGGAATCTCGCTCGTGATCGCGATCGGATCGCAATTCTCGTTAATCGTCCTCGTGCCAATGGCACTGGGATTCTTGCTTTATGTCGCACCCGTGCGCCGCCGCGCCGGAACAGTCATTTGGATCGCAGCGTGCGTCGTGGGCTTTGTGTTGCTGGTGGCGACGTACTTCTTCAACCCGCATGCATTCGCAGAAAGCATGCGCGGAGCGATGTTTTGGGGAGCCACATGGCGCGGATTTACTGTGCCTGGAGTTTACAAGCAGGTCGCCCTGCAGATCGGGCGCGCATGTCCAGCGCTGGCGCTCGCCTTTCCTGTCGCCGCAGTGACCTACGCTCTGTGGCGGCGAACGCGGTACTTTGGCAACACTGCGCCACTGCTGGTCGCAGTCTTATTCGTCGTTTTGGGGATGGCGCACCCTCACGTGGCGGGCGCAGGATTTCTTCTCGCTGCCATTCCGTTTCTGTTGATCTTTGTCTCGGGAGTTCTCGCGGACCTCTTGGAAACCAGCTATCGCCCTCTCGTGAGCGCCTGCATCGTAGCGCTGCTTCTCACCTACGTGGCACGAACGCTGTTTGCGCTGGCGCAAGTCCCACGCGGATGAGGCTTACTCCGTCAGGAGAACTACGACTGAACGAGCGCACGATTTTCGGCAAGCCGCGCGGATAAGAAACTCCAAGTAATCTTCCATCCCTTCGCCAGTCTTTGCGGACAGGCGGAAAATCTGCATTCCAGGACGGACAGATTCAATGCTCTTGCGGGCCGTCTCCCAGTCGAATTCGACCGCAGCAGCCAGCTCGTTTTTGCTGATGACCGCAACATCGGCACTGTTGAAGATCGTTGGATACTTCAGCGGTTTGTCTTCGCCTTCAGTGACCGACATGAGCACGAGGCGAAGATTTTCTCCGAGATCGTAGGAGGAAGGGCAAACAAGGTTTCCCACGTTCTCGATGAACAAGAAATCCAGTTGATGCAGATCCCAGTCCTGCAGTGCAGTTTCAACCATGGCCGCCTCAAGATGGCAGAGCGTGCCCGTGGTGATCTGCTTTACGGGAGCCTTGCTGCGAGCCAGGCGCTGCGCATCGTTTTCGGTGGCAAGATCGCCCACGAGTGCAGCGACTCGAAAGCGCGGTTGAAGCAGTGTCAGAGTTTTCTCGAGGAATGCCGTTTTCCCTGAGCCTGGGCTCGAAACCAGGCTCACGACAAAAACTCCTGCCCCGCGGAATCGTTCCCGCAGTGCGCGCGCGATCACGTCGTTTTGCTTCAGGACATTGCGGCGGACCTCGACAAGACGTGGCTCGCTCATTCCTGTACCTCCAATGCGAATACTTCCAGTTCCTTGCCCTGACGAACGTCCATGGTCGGCTCGCCGCATTTCGGGCAGCAGAACGACTGCACCGACGTCAACACCTGCGATTCGTTGCAACGAGCGCAGAACACAATGACCGGAACATCCTCAACGATTAGTTTAGACCCTGCGAGCGGCGTGTCCTGGCAGGCAACTTCATAAGAGAACAGCAGGGCATCCTTGACAACGCCGGAGAGCGCTCCGAGTCGCAGATGGACGGCGCTTACCTGGACTCCGCGTTTTTGCGCCTCTTCCACGGCGGCCTCGACAATTCCCATCGCGATCGAAAGTTCGTGCATCGGTCCGCCAAGATCGCCTCTATGGCACGAGGTGGTCGTCCGTCGAGTGCAGTGTAACCCTTCCCGGAGCGGCAGTGCCGAATTGCTGAGCTTGACGCTAGAAGTGCAAAACAACCTTCTGCGGGACGTAGCTTTCTGGCGTGCCTTGTGGCATTTGAATTTCCAGTTTCCCTGCTTTGTCCAGATAGGCTCCCTCGACCGATGCAACTTGCGCGGGATTCCAGACACTCATTTCGTAGCGCCGCCCTTCGGCCCCGGAGATTTCGAGAGTCAACAGATTTCTGGAAGCGTTCCAAGTTTCGGAAATGACACGCAGATCCCGACTGGCGCTGCCCAATGCAGGCAATTCGTTCGCATGCGAGAGCCCGAAATCTTTCTTCGTGTGAATGACAATGTTGTTCGAGTCGCCAGAAATTTGGAATCGTAAGTAAAGGTGCTGGTCGTTTCGATTCGGCTGCACCTTAAATGGCAAGGGACGTCCGTTCATCTCGACGCTGGCGATTTCGGTGCGCAGGCTGAACGCCGGAGAAAATTCGATCCAACACTCTCCGCTGCCGACGCGCTTCGCTTCGAGGGTTACCGAGTCAGCCATCTTGCGATATTGAAAATCCACCGTCACGCCGCCGATATGTACATTCCGGACGGCGAAGGAAGTCCAGTCCGCGGGCACATGCGGATCGAGTGAGATCTGGTGCTTTTCTGCGTCCGTCTGCAGGCCAAACATCCCTCGTAGAATCGGACTCACGACCATGGCCGCGGACCAAATCTGATGAGGCGAACTCGTCGAAAAAGATTGGTTGTAGTCGCCGGATAGAACCTCGCTGAAGTGTCCTAGCGCGCCGTCCACTCCCAGAAGAGCATTCGACCGCAGATTGGAATAGGCCGGGAACGCCCGGTGGTAGCGATATTCGCCGACCGACGCCCATCCAGTGAAGAGCGGCCAGACCGAACCGTAGTGATAACCCGATCCGTCGTATACCTTTGAATTGTGAGAGATGATGCGCATGCCCCAGTCGGTCTGATGGTCTTCGGCGGCAAGCGTCGTGATGGTCTGGTCGGCGTGGTCCGCATCCGGCAACCCGAACCACATCGGCACGGTCGCTAACACACTGGCTTCGTTCGCGCGTTCGTTATTCTGCTTCAAAGCAAATGCATAGCTCTTGATTTCGGGCGACCAGAAAGCTGAATCGAGCACAGGCTCGCTGTGCGCAAATTCAGCAGCCAATTGCTTGTTGACGTCTTCTTTACCCACGAGGTGCGCGAGATTCGACAATGCCCGCAAAGCTTCGACGCCGAGGCCTGCCTGGTAATACTCGTTCTTCACCGGAAGCAGCGGGCCCCCTTCGACCCATCCATGCCCGATGCCGGCATTTTGTGGGAGACCCTGCGCGTCGTAGGTTGAGCGCAAGAATTGATACGCGCGCCACACGTTGTCCCACTTGTCGCGGGCAAAAGCCACGTCCCCGCTTTGGACTGCATAATCATTCATCGCGATGATGAACAATGGCGTCGCATCGGCCGACACGTACGGATACGGGTACTCCTTGAACCACGGGACCAGGCTCGCGCTCTGCGAGATTTCATGCGGAACTTTGCCGTCTTGCCGCTGATACTTGCTGATGAAGTCGAGAGCCGTGCGGGTGGTCGCGTAATCTCCTTCCGCGTTCAGCGCGAACGAGGTCCACAGAGAATCCCGCCCAAAGAACCATGCGAAGCCGGGACGCTGTGTAACCCCGGAAGTGCGATAACCGGCAACGAGGCCCGATCCAAGGTAGGGATTGTTTACCAACCCTTGAATCGTGCTGACGCGCGCCCAGTCGTACGCCTGCTGCAGACTGGCATCTGGCAATTCGAGGCTTACCGTCTTGTCGAGATACTCGTGGTAGTAGCCCGCCGACTGCCGAATCGCGTCGTCGGAGGAATCGAGTAAATGACGGTAGTTCTTGACTGCATCGTCCACACCCGTCATCGACGCGGCGATGACCAACTTCTTCGTCTCTTTTCCTTTCTGAGTCACACCAAGGCGCATCGAATTTTCATCAGTCGACGAATAATTCGTTTGATAGGCGAGATGCGCATCCCCAGCTGTCGGGGAACCGACGAGCGCCGCAAATTTTCGAGCTTCTTCGCCGAATGCAAAGGCGTGCTCTTTCTCGTCCCAATTCACATAAGTCCCACCCAACGCGGCCGGCCACTCGAGTTGAAAATCTCCAGTGAACGCCGCCTCGACTTCGAGCGGTTGTTCAGTTTCGATATCCAGCAGAATGATTGCGCCCGCTTCCTTCACCGGAACACAGAGCGTTTCGCGCACCCGGAAAGAGTCGCCGGCGTAGAGGATCGATGCGGACTCGGGGCGGACGGTCAACGTTCGCGCAAGGCTTTCGGCGGGCAGCGCCCGATCTCCAACATGAAATGTCAGATGAAACTCACGAAAAACTTTCAGGGGATAGACCCATGCTTCGAATCTGCCATTCTCAGTACCGAACAGTCCGGCACGGGTGCCGACGACTGGGAGAAATTCCCACGTGCGCACCGTCCGCGACAGCTCCAGCGATTGCGCCGGTTGCTGCCCCTGCGAAGCAACCACGCAACTCAGGCACAGCGCGAGGAGGTAAATATTTCGAACGAGGCGTGACGGGAAACCAAGATGGCAAACTGGGAGCACGGAGGCTTTCATTGCGGTCTTCATAGGATGGTTCGGGAATTTGGATCCGCCGAAGCTTGCAAAGTCGCGGTTCCCTGAATATAAGAGGTAAGAGCCGAATGTTAGCACGAGTTAAGCGGACCAGGTAGCGACCTCTTGTTTCCTTCACGCCGCGTTTTTCTGAAATCACTCAGCCGTTCCGCCCTCGTCCTTTCTCTCGAGAATGTCATCGCCTTGGCGCGTCCGAAGTGGCTTTCGGCTGCTACTCAGAAAGCTGCGACACCTTCCCAAGAGCCGGCGGCAAGCAGTGATCTCGGAATCAGTTTTCTCAACGTCGGCCGCGAATCCGGTCTCAATGCGAAAACTATTTTTGGTGGCGAGCACAAGAACAAATACCTGCTCGAAACCACGGGATGCGGAGTCGCGTTCTACGACTACGATAACGATGGCTGGCTGGATATTTTTCTCGTGAACGGAACGCGGCTCGAAGGGTTTCCTGCAGGCAGTGAGCCTGTTTCCCACCTGTTTAGAAACAATCGCGATGGCACATTCACCGACGTCACCGTGAAGGCTGGCGTCGCACACTCCGGCTGGGGACAGGGATGCTGCGTCGGCGATTACGACAACGATGGCTGGGACGACTTGTTTGTCACCTACTTCGGCAAGAACGTTCTCTATCACAACAACGGAGACGGCACCTTTACCGACGTCAGCCAGAAGGCAGGGGTCGCCGGCAATGGAAAGCGCTGGAACACCGGCTGCGCTTTTGTGGACTACGACCGCGACGGCCGCCTCGATCTCTTCATCGCCAACTACATCGACATGGATCTTGCGACCGCTCCCGTGCCAGAATCGGGGCCCTGCCTCTACAAGAGCGTGATGGTCGCGTGCGGGCCGCCTGGACTTTTGGGCGGAAAGAATATCCTGTTGCACAACAACGGCGACGGCACGTTCAGCGATGTATCGGAAGGATCCGGAATTCTCGGCGCGAATGGAACCTATGGCCTGGGTGTTCTGACCGCCGATTTTGACAACGACGGCTGGCCCGACATCTATGTCGCCGATGACTCCACCGCCAGTGCGCTCTATCAAAACAAGAAAAACGGAAAGTTTCAGGACATCGCGATCGAGGCAGGTTGCGCGCTCAGTCCTGACGGCAAACCGCAAGCGGGCATGGGAGTGTCTGCCGCTGACTACGACATGGACGGCAATCTCGATATCGTCAAAACAAATTTTGCCGGCGACACGCCATCGCTGTACCGCAATCAAGGCGGAGCAAATTTCGAAGACACGACCTTCACCGCAGGTCTTGGCGCTCACACGCAATTCCTGGGTTGGGGATGCGGATTTTTCGATATGGACAACGATGGCTGGCCAGACATCCTGATCTGTAACGGCCACGTTTATCCGGAAGTCGAGCAACTGAAAACCGAAGCCGGGTACGCGCAGCGCAAGCTGTTATACAAGAATCTGCGGAACGGGCATTTTGCGGATGTCTCGTTTCAAGCGGGACCGGGCATTTCGGATCCAAGCCCCTCGCGTGGCGCGGCATTCGGCGATTTCGACAACGATGGAGATATCGATGTCGTGGTCAACACCGTCAATGATTATCCACAGCTTCTGCGCTGCGACTCGAAGCTCGATAACAACTGGATCAAAATCCGCACGATTGGAACCAAGTCGAACCGCAGCGGCATCGGCGCTCGATTGGTTTGCGTGACGCACAATCCCGGGGAAGTGAAGCCGCACCAGCAGATCGATGAAGTCCGAAGCGGCGGAGGTTACTTTTCTCAAAATGATCTGCGCGTTCACTTCGGGATCGGCAAGGCAGAGAAGGTCGATCTGCTCGAAGTTCGCTGGCCCAGCGGGCAAGTCGATTCGCTGAAAGACGTGAAGGCGAACCAGTTGATCTACGTGACAGAAGGCGCAGGCATTTCCCGCACGGTGCAATTCTCGAAGGGTTCCAAGCCAGGCAAGTAGAACTACTGCGGTTTCTTCGAATCGGCGACGGCTGAGCCCGTGCCTTCTTTCAGCGTGTGGATCTGATCCACTGGCAGATTCGCAAATTGTTCCGTGCTGCCGCTCGGCCAACGGATCTCCACCCAGTCAATCTTGTCGGCCTTTCCGAGCCCGAAATGAGCCCTCATATCACTGTTCGAGATGTAGCTCGAGCCGCTTCTAACTTCGTCGACGAGAATTCGCGCACCGGCCTTCACGCGAATGCGGGCGCCGATGCCGTCGCGATTGGATTTTGTTCCGATGGTATGAATCGCGACCCAATGATTCGAATTGCGAACCTGATTCACCAGCAGGCTCGGAACGGCGTTCATGTTGTTGATAACGGCAGAGACTCTTCCGTCGTTCCACAAATCCCCCACCGCCAAGCCGCGAGAGGAAGACGGAGTCGTGATCGCCGATCCCGCCGCCGCTGAAATGTCGCTGAAGGTACCGTCTCCGTTGTTATGGAAAAGGATGCGCGGCTCTTTGTAACTGCTGCCCAGGTGCTGGCTGTCTACCTCCGGATAGACGTGACCGTTCACGAGCAACAGATCGGGCCAGCCGTCGTTATCCATGTCGAAGAACATCGTTCCCCAGCCCAGATACTGTGTATAGAGCCCAAGACCGGCCGCCGTCGTGGCGTCGGTAAACGTCCCGTCAGCGTTGTTCTTGTACAACGTCGAGGTGTCGTCGGAGAAATTCGTCTTGAAGATGTCCAGATGCCCGTCGCCGTTGTAGTCCCCAATCGTCGATCCCATGCCCGCCTGTTCGCGCCCATCCTCGTTGAATGCCGCGCCGGCCGTAACCGCGACGTCGGTGAACGTTCCGTCGTGATTATTGCGGTAGAGAATGCTCGGGGTGCTATCGCAGGCGATAAAAATGTCGGGCCATCCGTCCTCATCGAAATCAAAAGTGGAAACGCTGAATGCGTAGTGGCCATCGGTGCGATCGATGTGAGCTGTCGTCGTCACGTCCTCGAAAGTTCCGTTGCCGCGGTTGTGATAAAGGATGTTCTTCGCGCCCGAGAGGCCGCGCGGACCGCACATGACGGGAACTCCCTTCCAGATGCAGGTGGGGCGATCTCCGGGGGCGGGCGCTGTCGCCAGATCGAAATCCACATAATTCGCCACGACGAGATCGAGAGAACCGTCGCGATCGTAGTCCACAAACGCACAACCGGTTCCCCACGCTTTACCCGATCCTGCGACGCCAGACTTCTCCGCGACTTCGCGGAACACGCCGTGATCATTGTGGTAGAGGTGGTTCTTGCCGTAGTACGTGACGTAGAGGTCTTCCCATCCATCGTTGTCGTAGTCGCCGACGCACACTCCCTGCCCCCAGCCCGTCGAAGTGAGGCCGGCCTTCACCGTGACGTCGGTAAATGTGCCATCGTGATTGTTGCGATAGAGGCGGTTTGTCGGGAGTTGTCCAGCAGGGAGGCCTTCAAGCTTCGTGCCATTGACCAGAAAGATATCCGGCCAGCCGTCGTTGTCGTAATCGAAAATCGCGATGCCGTTGCCCGTCGTCTCAATGATGTATTTCTTGGTATCGAGCCCGCCGAAAATATTTGGACTGATCAGGCCCGCTTTTTCAGCGATGTCGGTGAACGTCGCGATGGGCGGCGCAGGCACCGCGGCTTTCGACTGCTGGCCCACAACCTCGAAGGTTGCAAGCGAGATGCTTCCGCAAGCAAGAGTTAAAAAGACGAAGTTCCGCGCTGAGAAAAAGATGCTGAATCGCATGAGCCCAGTTGATGTTAGGAGTCAGCGCCGGTAAGGGTCAAGCGAATGGACTCAATGGATGACACCGGCTTCGGCCACGCCGACGTGAGTATCGGCTCCGCCGTAGTAAAACAGATAACGATCGCCTCGCCGAACCATGCCTTCGACGAAGACAACATTCGGCACCTGCCCAACTCTTTTCCCAGTCTTTCTCAGGAGCGAAAATTGGCTGTTCACTTCGCCAAATCAGTTTGCGGGGATCTTTGCGATCAAACACGGCCACGCCGGTTCGGTACACCAGTTTGTCATCGGCGCCGTTGTAGATCAGCACAATTCCGTCGGGCGTAACGATGGGAGACGGGCCGGGCTCTGCGACGCGGGAATCGAAGCGACCGGGCCTGACGGGGAGTACCGCAGTTTGCGTCGCTTCCGTCCAGTGAATCAGGTCGCTGGAGGATGCCAAGCCTGCTTGATCTTTGTTGTCGGCTGTTGTGCCGAGAAAGTACATCCAGTACTTGCCGTCGATTTTTTCCGGAATGATCGCGCCTGACTTGGTCCACTTCACGTTCCAGTTCCCTTTGTAAGCGGGGACAATCACGCCTTTGCGGTCCCAATGAATCAGGTCCTTCGAAGTCGCGAGACAGAGCTGCGCGTCCTTCTTGTTGTAGCCGGTGTAGGTCAGGTAGTACGTGCCGTCGAATGCAACGAGCCTGGGATCTTCAACACCGCCGGATTTTTCGTAGTCTGCCGAGGGGCTCAGAACGGGCTCGGCGCGCCGCTCAAAATGGATTCCGTCCGAGCTTTCCGCGTACCCCAATCGCGAGGTTCCCTGCTTATCCTGAGCGCGATACAACATCACGATTTTTCCACCCCGAACCATCACCGCCGGATTGAATGTGCCGGCAGATTCCCAGCTGTCGCCGCGCGGGGAGACTATGGCAGTCTCGGACAGTCTTCGCAGCGATCCAAAAGGCAGGCGGGGTCTTTCCTGGGCCGCAAGCAAAGCGAGTAGTGCAATAAGAGCAAAAGTCCGGACGAGCATTTTACGGAAGGTCATGAAAGTGGTGAGCGCGATCCCGCGCAGCAAAAAACGGCAGGGCCGACCCCCTGCCGTTCCGAAATCTTAATGCCGAACTATTTCTTGTTCACTGCCTTTTTCAGTTCGGCCCCAGGGGTAAATTTCGCGACCTTGCGGGCGGCGATTTTGATCGTAGCGCCAGTCTGTGGGTTGCGGCCGTTTCGCGCTTTTCTCGCCGAAACAGAGAATGTACCGAACCCTATCAAAGCTACTCGATCTCCTTTGCGGAGGGCAGAGGTAATGCTGTCGACTGTAGTATCAATCGCGGTCGTGGCCTGCGCTTTGCTCATTTCACATGCGCCTGCGATCTTGTCAACCAGATCGGCCTTGTTCATAGTCTCTCCTCGCAGGTCTCGTTCATTCCCAGCCTAAACCGGGAGGAAATCTGGCTATAGCTGAGTTGGGAAACCTGACCGCTCGTATTGTGCGCCCTCTTCGCAGAATGTCAACTGTGAAAATCCGCGCGGGAAGCCTGTTTCGCACCCTCTGCCCTTGAATTGAGGCTACCGGAGCGGCTTTTCGATGTCCGGTGCGCGGTTTTCCTCTGCTCTCCACAAAACGAATCATTCCTTCACAGGATGTACACAGACAGTCAGGCATTGCGGCTTGCGCGAAAGTGGCCTTCGGGTGCAAAGTCGAAAGAGATTCTTTACGACAGGAATGGTTCTCTGGTGATCAAGGCTCCCGTAGAAGTTTGTCCCCTGTGCGACGGTACCGGATGGAAGACGGCGCAGTCCGCGTCAACCGGACGAAGCACGAATGATCGGCGCGTCACGCGTTGCGACTGCCAACTGCGGGCCAGGGCGGGAACGCTGATGGCTTCGGCCCGTATTCCACGGCGCTATGAGCACTGCGAACTCACCAATTACGATACGGATTTCCCGGGAGCGCATCCGTCGCTGGCCGATGCTCACTTCATGGCGTCGAACTTCGCGAAGAAGTGTGACCCGCGCGGCGACAAGGGACTGTTGATCATCGGCAAGATCGGTACCGGCAAGACGCACTTGGCGGTGGGCATTCTCAAGGATCTGATTCTCAACCGCGGTATCTCTTGTTTGTTTTACGACTACCGAGAGCTGTTGAAGGAAATTCAGAACTCGTACAACTCGACGGTTCAAACGACCGAACTCGACGTGTTGCGTCCGGTATTTGAAACCGACGTCCTCGTTCTGGACGAACTCGGCGCCGTGAAGCCGACTGAATGGGTATGGGATACAGTCAGCCTCATCCTGAACACGCGCTACAACGACAATCGCACCACAATCATCACCACGAATTTCGACGATCAGGCAGCGGCCGGGGTAAGCCAATCGATCTCACCCGCGCGCGCAGCCTCCAGGGGCGAGACGCTGGGAGATCGCATCGGCGAGCGCATGCGCTCGCGCCTGCACGAGATGTGCCGGATCATCACCCTCGAGGGCGGAGACTTCCGGCAGAAGTTCCGCAGCGCGAACTTCCAGTAGACTTCATTCGCTCTGTGTCTCGGTGGTGAAATCCCTCTAAAATCATCTTGTGCTGACTGAGCGCCTCGAGTTTCTCCCCGAGCACGATCTCGAAATTTTCGCAGCCGCTCCGCCCGGGCCCGCGGTTTTCCTCTTGCGTGGAGAAAACGCCGAGGCTGAGCCTTATGTAAGCAAGACCGCAAACCTGCGGCGGCGCCTTCAGCGGCTCCTCGGGCCGGTCACGGAACACACAAAGAAGCTCAACTTGCGGGATCGTGTGCGCTCGATCGAATACGCGCCGACCGGTTCGGACTTCGAGTCTGGCTTCATCCTCTACCGAGTTCTGAAAAGTGCTTTCCCAAAGACGTATCAGCGTCGTCTGCGTTTTCGCTTCGCTCCGTTCGTGAAACTTCATTTGGAAAACGAGTATCCCCGGGCTTCGATCACCACGCGGCTCGGACGGCTCAACGGGCGCTCGCTCTACTACGGCCCATTCCTCTCACGCCTCGCGGCCGAGAAGTTCATGAACGACTCTCTGGACTTCTTCAAGATGCGGCGCTGTGTCGACGATCTTCATCCTGACCCCGCGTTTCCGGGATGTATTTATTCCGAGATGAAGATGTGCCTGGCGCCCTGCTTCAAGGGCTGTTCCGACGAACAATACGCGGATGAAGTGATCCGCGTGCGACGCTACTTCGACTCTGCAGGCGATTCGCTGCTGCATGATCTTTCGGGAGAACGCGACGCGGCATCGGCCAGCCTGGCTTTCGAAGACGCCGCCGCAATTCATGCGCGCGTAGAAAGGCTGGGACCGGTCCTAAGTCAACTTCCGGAAATTGTGCGCCGTCTCGATGCGCTGTCGGCGCTTATGATCCAACCCAGTCACGTTGCGGGTTCGGTAACGTTCTTTCGGGTTGAGGCTGGAAGAATTTTGGGGCCGGCTGGATTCAGCATTCAACCTCCCGACCGCGAGAAGTCGCATTCCATGGAATCGCGCATTCACGAGGCAATGTCCGCGTTCCCTCCGACCCCAGCCACCTCCGCGCTTGAAGCGATGGAACACATAGCGGTGCTGAAGCGTTGGTACTACCGCGGAAGCCGGACCGGCGAGATCTTCTTCGCCGACGCGAAAGGCGATCTGCCCATGCGCCGCATCGTCCGCGGAATCTCGCGCGTCTTTCGCGGAGAGAAGCCGGAGCAGACATGAACCGAGCACGAGCGACGATTTAGATATTTCTGTCCTTCCCCACACCGGTTCGCACATCGTCGGTACGCTCTCAACAAAGCAGGTGGTTTCACGCCAGAATCTAGGCAAGGACGGGCCATTGACGCTCCTTGCAATCCGCCCTAAGATGGCTCGGCGGTCGTGGCTCGCCTGTGGCGACTACGCCTCGCGCCTTTTCATGATCGGCCAAACTGTCTCCCACTACCGGATCATCGAACTGCTCGGCGGCGGTGGGATGGGGGTTGTCTACAAGGCCGAGGACACTTCTCTGGGGCGCTTCGTGGCGCTGAAGTTCCTTCCGGACGACGCCTCGGGCGATCCTCAGGCTCTCGAACGTTTTCGGCGTGAGGCGCGTTCGGCTTCCGCACTGAACCATCCCAACATTTGTACGATCCACGAAATCGGCCAGCATGACGGACACCTTTTCATCGTGATGGAGTGTCTTAGCGGCCAGACGTTGAAACATCTGATCGATGGGCGGCCCATGGAACTTGATCGTCTCCTCGCCCTGTCGATCGAGGTGGCCGACGCCCTGGATGCTGCCCATTCGAAAGGGATTGTTCACCGCGACATTAAGCCGGCCAACATTTTCGTTACCGATCGGGGACACGCCAAGATTCTGGACTTCGGCCTGGCAAAGATTGCGAAAGCCTCGCGGCCCGTCAGCGGAGATTCGCAGACAGTCGCGGACTCGGCCAGCCTCGACCTCACCAATCCCGGAACTGCGGTCGGCACGGCCGCCTACATGTCGCCGGAGCAACTGCGCGGCAAGGAACTCGACGGGCGCACGGACCTGTTCTCATTCGGGGTCGTGCTCTACGAGATGTCGACCGGCGTGCTGCCTTTTCGCGGGGAGACCTCAGCCGTCATCACCGACTCGATTCTCAACCGGACGCCCACGGCGCCAGTGCGGCTGAATCCCCGCCTGCCTCCCAGGCTCGAAGAGACGATCAGCAAAGCGCTGGAAAAAGATCCTGACTTGCGCTGCCAGAGCGCGGCGGAAATGCGGGCCGATCTGAAACGCATCACGCGATCCATCGATTCAGAGAGAATTTCCGTCGTACCCCAGGGAGAACCGGGTTCCTCGGCATCAGGGCAAGTCGCCGTATCACCGGCCGCGCCACGACGGAGGAAACTCGGCCCGCTCATCTTTGCATTCGGGCTACTGGTCGCCGCCGGTGCGGGCCTTTTCGCTGGCAAAGAATTATTCTCAACCGCGCCAATTGAGCCGCCTCTGTATCGTCAGCTCACGTTTCGGCGCGGCAGCATTCGCTCGGCCCGTTTTGCTCCGGATGGCCAGACGATTCTCTACAGTGCCGCGTGGCAGGGGAATCCAGTCGACGTATTCACCGCGCGCCCCGAGGCTCCGGAATCGCGATCCATGGGGCTGAGCCGCACGCAGCTGATGTCCGTCTCTTCGACGGGTGAGATGGCAGTTCTGCTCGACAGCAAAGCGATCGGCACATGGGTGACGATGGGCACGCTGGCCCGCGCTCCACTCGCCGGCGGCGCTCCTCGAGAAGTTCTCGAAAATGTTCAGTGGGCCGATTGGTCGCCGGATGGATCCAGGTTTCTCGTTGTCCGCGATTTCGGCGGCATGAATCGCCTGGAATATCCGATCGGCACATCGCTCTACCAGACCGGTGGCTGGATCGGCCATCCCCGCATTTCTCCCAAGGGTGATCTCATTGCCTTCGCGGATCATCCTCTGCAAGGGGACGACAGTGGCGCCCTGGCTACGGTCGATTTGAGCGGTCACGTGAAAGTTCTCGCTAAGGAAATGTTCACCATCCAAGGCGTGGCCTGGTCTCCGGATGCGAAAGAGATTTGGTTTACCGCGAGCAAATCCGGCACCGACCGCACGCTGTATGCGATCACCCTCGGCGGCAAGTTGCGAACGATCGCGCGCCTGCCCGGCGCCCTGATGCTTCTCGACGTCGCTAAAGATGGCAAGGTCTTGCTGGTGCGCGCCAGTTGGCGGCGCGAACTGATGGGCTTCGGCACCGACGGAAAGCAGCGCGAACTTTCGTGGCTGGATTACACCTATCCCGGTGAATTATCTCCCGACGGCAAAACCCTGCTGTTTGACGAGGAAGGTGGCGGCGGATCGCTCGCCTATTCGAAGTCGGGCGGATACACGTACGGTGTCTACATCCGCAAGACCGACGGATCGCCCGCGGTTCTGCTCGGCGAAGGCAATGCCCTTGCCTTGTCTCCCGACGGCAAATGGGCAATCACCGAAACTCAGGTTTCCCCTGCACAACTGAAGCTGTTGCCGACCGGGGCAGGACAATCTAGAGACCTTACGAAGGACTCCATCAATCACAATTGGGCGCACTGGTTTCCCGACGGCAAGCGGATTCTGTTTTCAGGCAATGAGCCGGAAAGGGGAGAAAAGCTTTACGTTACGGAGATCGATTCGGGCAAGAGTCGTGCCGTCACCCCGGAAGGCGTCAACGGAAACACATTCGCGATCTCGCCGGATTCTCTAGTCGTTGCGGCGATCGGACCGGATCAGCGTGGCTACTTGTATCCGATCGATGGCGGAGACCCCCGCTTGATTCTTGGCTTGAATCCTGGCGAGCAGCCCATTACATGGGGCGCCGACGGAAAATCTCTCTACGTTTATCAGCCTGGTGAATTGCCGGCTCGCGTTTTTCAAATCGATCCGCAGACCGGAAAGCGAACCTTTTGGAAAGAGCTCATGCCCACCGATCCGGCAGGCGTCGAGAACATCGGGCCAATCCTGATGACAGCAGACGCTAAAACCTGCGTCTTCGGATATCACCGCATGCTCGCGGATTTGTACCTCGTGGAAGGTCTGAAGTAAGGGCTGTTCTTGCCGCTTCCAAGCAACTCCTATTCGGTCGAGACGCGATAGAGAACGCTCGCGTGAGGCGGCAGACGGACATGGATATCGCCCACATCGTCCACCGATTTGTGCGACCATAAGTCCCGCACTGAGGCTGGACGCGAAATTCCGATCTCAGTCCACGCGAGGCGAACGTCCTCAGCGGTGTCTCCAAGATTGAACACCGCAATAAAACGCTCGCCAGGATGCGAGCCTTCGGCCTCCCAGACTCGAACGTTTCCCTTCTCTAGCGCTTGATGTCCACCATGGCTGTGCTGGTTTACAGCGAGAACTTCTTCATTAGTGATGAGCGCCGTGGTGGCCGCATCGTTGCTCGGGAGATCTCCGCCGAAGATCAGAGGTGAACGGAAGATGCTCCAGAGAGTCATCACCGTTTGCTGCTCGTCTGGGGTGAACTTCGTCGGAGTACCCCCGCCTTCCTTGTCGGTGACGCGCAACTTGCCGAGGGGAAGCATGTCAGCATCGGGCCAGGTGTCGTTCTTGCCGACGAACTGCGCCCATTCACGCGCGAAGTCGAATTGCTGCCGTAGCAGCTTCCAGTCGTCCCAGAAGTCATCCGAGATGCGCCACATCTGCGCGTACTTCTCAAAAAATTCCGCTTCAGAAACCGGGGCGGGCCCGGGCGAAATACTGAGCACCATCGGACGGCCCGTTTTCTTCATCGCGAGACTCAGGGCCTTCATCTCCGCCGGCTGGTAAAGGTGGCTTCCCATATCGTCGGCCTTGATGAAATCGACGCCCCACGACGCATACAATTCCGCGATCGAATCGTAATAGGCTTGGGATCCCGGCTTCGTAGTGTCCACACCCCACATGTCCGGATTCCAGCGGCAAGCGTTGCCTTTGTCGGCGACTTCCGCCGCGTGGTAGGACGAGCCCTTGATCGGAAGATTTTTCTCCACGGCCTGGCGCGGAATGCCCCGCATGATGTGGATTCCGAACTTCAGTCCCTTGCTGTGAACGTAATCGGCGAGCGGCTCGAACCCTGCACTGTTGGCGGACGAAGGGAACCGGTTCACGGCGGGCATGAGGCGTCCGTACTCGTCCATCGCTAGAGGCGCGCCGGGTTTGTAGTCGTGGCCCTGAGCGTTTGGCTCATACCACTGAATGTCGACGACGATGTACTGCCATCCGTACTTGGCGAGATGTTCCGCCATCCAGTCCGCGTTGGCCTTCACTTGCGCTTCGCGCACAGTCGTGCCGTAAGAATCCCAGCTGTTCCATCCCATAGGAGGAACTGGCGCGGCAACCGAACTGGAAGAGGTTTGCGCCGTACAGCATGTGGCGAGAGTGATAGCGAGAACGCCAAAGGAGCCGCGAGCCATTCATGATGCGGAATTGTAAGCTGCGAGGCCTTTGGGGAGGACGAAAAAAAGGGCGGCCGCTTTGGCCGCCTATATCAATTGAGTCGTCCGCCTAGATCGGCGGAGAAGAAGCTAGATATCCAGGTTCTTCACGTCGAGCGCATTGTCTTCGATGAACTTCCGCCGCGCCTCGACGTCTTCACCCATCAGAGTGGTGAAGATAGTCTCGCACTCGGCGATGTCTTCAAGTTTCACCGATAGCAACGTGCGGCGTTCGGGATCCATGGTCGTTTCCCACAACTGCGGAGCCGTCATCTCGCCCAACCCTTTGTAGCGCTGGATGGTGAACTCCTTGCGTCCTTCGTTGATCACGTGATCGCGAAGATCGCGCACATTGGTCTTCTCGACGATTTCGACTTCTTTGGTGCGCTTCGCAGCTTTCGGAACTTTCTTGTCACCTTTTTCCGAGTCGGCGGATTCTGCGTCCTCGGCATCGTCGCCATTCGAACTCCCTGGCGCTGCCTTGGCGATCGTCTCGACGACGAACGGCGGTTCCATGTACGGTTCAATCTGCTTGAACTTCGCAATCAACTGACGGCACTCCGCGCTGGATGCGAGTTCCCAGTTGATGATGTGCTCCGCTCCGTGCTTGTTGACGAAGCTGACTTCCCAAAGATTGTGCTCTTCGTCAAACTTGGATTCGACGCTCTTGAAGCCTTCATCCTTCTGAAGCTTTTTGAGCTCCTTCTCCATGCGTTCGATTTTCTTAGGCGGAGCTTTTTTCTCACCCTCAAAATCGGAGCGCTTCGCCAGGTCGAATTTGGGAATGAGTTCGGTGACCCGCTCGTTCCTCACGCGCTTGTCGAGCTTCTCGAAAAAGCCGAGATATTCGTCAAGCACAGCCATGAATCGCGCCAGGTCTTTGCCTTCGAGCTTGGCGGCGCCTTCTCCGTAACGGACGATCAGTCCATCGGCCGCGCGCTTCACCATGACCTTCACGAATTCGCGTTCGTCCTTGATGTACTGCTGCGACTTTCCCTTCTTCAGCGAGAACAGCGGCGGCTGTGCGATGAAAATATTGCCGCGCTTGATCAGGTCCTGCATGTGCCGGAAGAAGAATGTCAGTAGCAGCGTTCGAATATGGCTGCCGTCAACGTCGGCGTCGGTCATCAAAATGATCTTGCCGTAGCGAACTTTCGTCGGATCGAAATCCTCTTTCGAAATGCCGGTGCCCAGCGCCGTGATCATGGCGCGAATTTCTTCGTGCGCCAGCATCTTGTCGTAACGCGCCTTTTCGACGTTGAGAATCTTTCCCTTCAGCGGCAGGATCGCCTGGAACCGGCGGTCACGCCCTTGTTTCGCGGTGCCGCCTGCGGACTCGCCTTCGACCAGGAACAACTCGCAACGATTCGGATCGCGTTCTGAACAATCCGCGAGCTTGCCCGGCAATCCACCGGAATCGAGCGCTCCCTTGCGCCGTGTCAGATCGCGAGCTTTGCGCGCCGCCTCGCGCGCACGAGCCGCGTCCACTGCCTTGTTGATGATCTTTTTCGCGACCGTCGAGTTCTGCTCGAAGAAGGCTCCGAGACGCTCGTTCACGAATTGTGTGACCGTGCCAGCGATATCGGAATTTAACTTGCCCTTGGTCTGTCCTTCGAACTGTGGCTGCGACAGCTTTACGCTGATCACGGCGACCAATCCTTCTCGTACGTCGTCGCCCGTCAGATTTTCTTTCACATCTTTGAACAACCCCATCTGCTGTCCCGCATAGTTGATCGTGCGGGTCAGAGCCGTGCGGAATCCGGAAAGATGCGTGCCACCATCAACCGTGTTGATGTTGTTCGCAAAGCTGAATACCGACTCCGAATACGCGTCGTTGTACTGCAGTCCGATTTCCATGTGAACGCCGTTGCGGTCGTCCTCCATGTAAATCGGTTTATCGTGCAATATCTGCTTGCCGCGATTGAGGTGCTTGATGAACTCCGCGATGCCGCCGTTGTACTTGAATTCCGAATGCTTGGACTCGCCCGTCTTCGAATCCGTGGTGCGCTCATCCGAAAGCGTGATCACCAAACCCTTGTTCAGGAACGCCAATTCACGCAGGCGTTGCGCCAGGGTGTCGTAGTTGTACTGCGTCTCGGTAAAAATCGTGCGATCCGGCATGAAGTGAACTTTGGTTCCAGTCTTCACTTTCGCAACGCCGGTTTTCTTCAGCTTGTTGGTCGGCTCGCCCTTCGAATAATTCTGCTGCCAGGTCGCGCCGTCCCGCCAGATTTCCAACTCGAGATCTTCGCTGAGCGCGTTCACGCAAGAGACGCCGACGCCGTGGAGTCCGCCAGAAACTTTGTAGGTCGAAGAATCGAACTTTCCGCCGGCGTGCAGCGTGGTCATTACGACCTGGGCCGCCGAAACTTTTTCGCCATCGATCTCCATGTCGTCGACCGGAATGCCGCGTCCGTCATCGATGACCGTGATGGAGTTGTCGAGATGAATCGTGACTTCAATCTTGGTGGCAAATCCGGCAAGCGCCTCGTCCACCGAATTGTCGACAACTTCGTACACCAGATGATGCAGGCCCAGTTCGCCCGTCGACCCGATGTACATGGCAGGACGTTTGCGCACAGCCTCCATCCCGCCAAGCACTTTGATGGAGTCGGCGTTGTAGTCGCTGTTGCCGCCATTCGATCCGCTGATCGGAGTCACGTTTCCGTTTTTTGTTTTAGTGTCTGCGATGGGAGTATTAATCTCTTTGGTGGCCATTCCGCTCCGCGAAAATGTCCTGATTTTTTCTTCGCACGTGCTTACGCTTTTTCTGAGAATCGGCTGGGAAATTCGTCTCGGCCTTGAGCATTTTCAAAGACTTTTAAATCAAGCTCAAGTTATTGAAATTGCTAATACTTAGGACTATTGACGACTGTGAAAATTATACCACAAATCGAACTGTTTTTGAGCTGCGGCTGCGTCTGGAATCGACACAGTAATCCTCTATTTTCAGCAGGAAAACGGTTCGGTTGGCGGCCGGGTAAAGTAGTGACGATTTTTCGCCCGTTAAACAGGGGTAGTCGTTGTTCCGCACAGTTCGGACTTTCCTGGGCGGCTGAGAATCACGCACCTACACGTCAACTCACGCGAAAGAAATTCGTTGGGTCGTAGGTACGTTTTATGGCAGCCAGACGCGTCAAATTTGGACCGAAAGCCGTTTTGATGACGTCATCGCCTTCAACATCGAGGACCGATAGCAAATGGGCATTTTGCGAGAATGCTCGCAGTCTCTCTTCGCCCGAGCGCGCCCAATCGCGATGCATGTTCGTCTGCGCCGGGTCCGTCCATTGAGCAAGAAACAAGATATCCCATGGCAAGTTGCGGTGCGGAAATGCGGTGGCATCGCTCGGAACCCGGCCTGCGGCGCCGCCGTAGTATTCGACTACGACGAAAGAAAGGGGAGAACTGAGTCGGTTCGCATGCTCAACAATCGCGGAGATCGCGTCGTCCGGCAATTCGCGCTGTAGGGTGGACTTCCAATAGTTGTAATTGCCATCCGGGAACGACGGACTGAGTAGCGATTGCATTACCGGAAAAGGCATTGTCTGTATGCCATCAAGGATAGGGCTACCAAACTTCCGTAGCGGCTGCAAAATACGTTCACCCTCGGTAACGTTGCCACAGAAACAAGGGATCACTCCAACCAGCGGAGAACCGTCCGGACCGTGAAGGAGGGCTGTGTAGGCTGTAAGCTCGTCGGGAGCAGACTCCATGTAATCGCGGAAGTGGCGAATCACATCTACCGCCATTTCTCGGGGATAGAGAAGCAGGCCGCCCAGAACGGTGGTAACCGGATAGGCTTGGAATTCGAAATGAGTGACAACGCCAAAATTCCCGCCTCCGCCACGAAGCGCCCAGAACAAGTCATCGTTTTCAGATGCGCTAGCGGTGAGCACTTTTCCATCGGCAGTCACTACCTGCGCGGATAACAAATTGTCGATCGACATTCCGTATTTGCGAATGAGCCAACCAACTCCGCCACCAAGAGTCAGCCCACCAATACCTGTCTTAGGCACGATGCCGCACGGGACCGCAAGTCCGAAGACATGGGTCTCTCGGTCGAGGTCACCCAAGGTTGCTCCGCCTTGCACCCGAACCCTGCGGGTTGCCTGATCTACGAAAACAGACTTCATTCGCGAGAGATCGATTACCAGCCCGTCATCACAAAGTGCACGGCCACCCACGTTGTGTCCGCCGCCACGGATCGCGGTCAGCATGCCGTTCGCCCGTGCAAAATTGACAGCTGCGATCACGTCGGCGACGCCCGAACACTGAGCGATTGCCTTGGGATGTTTGCGGACGCTCGCATTCCAGATCTTGCAGGCTTCGTCATAGCCCGCATCCGATGACTCAAAGACCCGGCCATTGAATCCAGAGCAGAGGGACTTGATATCGATGTTGGACATGGATGGCTGAGGATTGTACTCCACGCCTCGGCATCTGGGAGCGTTCGGCGATCATTCGCTAAGGCGGGACTAGTTAGTCCGGAAGCGCTTCAAACAAAAAAGGGCGGCTGTGCGCCGCCCTTGAACCGATTTTGCTTTGGTGAGTTTTCTTACGCTGTAGCCGGTCTCTCGCCGCCCTTTGCCCTTCCGGGCTGCAGGTCCGGCTTGATGACGTGCTGCACACCATCGTCAGGTTTCGACGGCGGTGGGGGCATTGGCGGAAGCTCCTTGCCCTCGACCAGCAGCTTGATTTCGTTCGCATCAAGCACTTCCCGCTCGATCAAGGCGCGAGCGACGCTCTCCAGCGTCTCCGGGTTGTCGCTCAGGATCTGCTTCGCGATGGTATAGCCATTTCCGACCAGTTTGCGGACTTCCTGATCGATCTTGATGGCTGTGTCCTCGCTGTAATCGCGGTGCTGCGCGATTTCGCGGCCCAGGAAGATCTGCTCTTCCTTCTTGCCGAAGGTCAGCGGTCCAAGATCGCTCATGCCCCATTCGCAGACCATCTTGCGCGCCATGTCAGTGGCCCGCTCAATGTCGTTTCCTGCGCCGGTGCTCATCACGTTGAGGAACATCTCTTCCGCGATGCGCCCGCCCATCAGGATCGCGATCTGGGTCTCCAGATAGTTCTTGTAGTAGTTGTGCCGGTCATCGGTCGGCAACTGCATCGTCACGCCCAAGGCCATGCCACGGGGAATGATCGTTACCTTGTGCAGTGGGTCGGAGAACGGCATCTTCGCCGCAACCAGTGCGTGCCCTGCCTCGTGATAGGCCGTATTCTTCTTTTCCTCGTCTGTGAGCAGCAGCGACTTGCGCTCCACGCCCATCAGAACTTTATCTTTGGCCAGTTCGAAGTCGAACTGCAGAACGGCCTTCCGGTTCTGTCTCGCCGCCGCCAACGCCGCTTCGTTCACCATGTTGGCCAAGTCGGCTCCGGAGAACCCAGGGGTCCCGCGAGCCAGAACGGAGAGATCCACGTCTTCTGCCAAAGGAATCTTCCGGGTGTGTACGCGAAGGATTTCTTCGCGTCCGCGAACATCTGGCCGGCTTACGACCACGCGCCGGTCAAAGCGACCGGGCCGCAGAAGCGCCGGATCGAGCACGTCAGGGCGGTTTGTAGCCGCCATCAGGATGACGCCCTCGTTCGATTCGAACCCATCCATTTCCACCAGCAACTGGTTCAGCGTCTGTTCACGCTCGTCGTGACCGCCGCCCAAGCCTGCACCGCGATGGCGTCCAACGGCGTCGATTTCGTCAATAAAGATGATGCAAGGAGCATTCTTCTTCCCCTGCTCGAACAGATCGCGGACGCGGCTCGCGCCTACGCCGACGAACATTTCAACAAAGTCCGAACCTGAAATCGAGAAGAACGGGACGTTCGCCTCGCCGGCAACCGCGCGCGCCAGCAAGGTTTTGCCGGTTCCCGGAGGTCCTACGAGCAGCACGCCTTTGGGGATGCGCCCGCCCAACTTCTGAAACTTCTGTGCTTCGCGCAGGAACTCAATGATCTCCCGCAGCTCTTCTTTGGCCTCTTCCACACCGGCCACGTCTTTGAACGTGACTTTCTTCTGCTGCATCGAGAGCAGGCGAGCGCGGCTCTTGCCGAACGACAGTGCCTTGTTGCCGCCGGTCTGCATCTGCCGGATCATGAAGAACCACAGTGCGCCCAGCAGGATCAACGGAGCCCAGGTCCCGAGCAGTTGCAATGGCAAGCTTCCACTGTTGGCGTCGCGGAAGGTGACCGTGACGTGCTTGTCATTCAAGTTCTTCAGCATTTCGGGCGTGAAGTAGTTCGCGGGGATGGTGGCGTGGAACGCGGAGTTCGTGCGCAGTTTGCCGCGCACCTCCATGCCATTGACCGTAAACTCCTGGATGGCGTTCTGATCGATGTCAGTCATGAACTGGCTGACGTTTAACTCTGCATCCTTCTGACCGTCGCGGGCACCCTTAACCACTTCCCACAACAACAGGGCCGAGACACCGATGAGCAACCAAAACAAAACGGTCTTTACAGTAGAGTTCACCGAGAGGACTCCTAAAATTCGAACGCCGTCTACACTAATCTCGCCTGGCGCCTAAGGCATTAGATGCCCCAGCGAGCATTTCGATTGGGCGAAAATACCTGACGCTTATTCTACCTTTTCTTGGGCAAAAAGGCGCAGTTCTCCGTTTATAACTTAAGTCACAGGCAATCTTGTATTTGCCGCCGCCAAATACGGCAGATTGCGGCTCGTCTGTTCGACTGCGCCCAGGCCATATCCGATCAGAAAAGTCTCGTCCACCAGAAAGCCGAAATAGTCGGGCTGCAGCGACACCCGGCGCGCTGCCTGTCGGTCCAGCAGCGTGACCAACTTGACCGAAGCGGCGCCCCGGGCCCTCAGGTCGCTCATCAGGAATTCGCTCGTCACTCCGGAATGCACCAATCCCTCGACCAGCAAAATGTGCTGTCCTTTGATTTCGGGTTCGTGGCTGAACATGATTTCGACCACGTCGTTGACCGATGCCGCTTGCGCCCTGCTGTAACGCGGTTTGATGAACTGGCATACGACTGGGACCTCGATGGTCCTCACCAGATCTGCCAGAAACATGAAGGCGTTCTCCAGCACCGCCAGCATCTGGATGGTTTCCCCCTTATAGTCGTCGGAGATCTGCCGTCCGAGTTCCTTCACTCGTTTCTGGATCTGTTCGGTGGTAATGACCTGCCGAAGCGGCTCGACTCGCGAAGCATTCATTGGAGTTTGTGTGCCCCCCGGCACGGGCTGCTCGCTCTCGCCTGCCTTATTTCTCGACGTCGTCAGCAAGAGATTTTTCCAGAATCTGTACGGCTGGGCCCCCGGGTTTTGCGCGAAACTGCGTTGCACTGGGAAATCCGCGCACCCAAACAATCTCTTCCCCGCTCGACACAACCGGCCACAGCTTTCGCTGGGGTTGAGCCAGATGAAGTTCCTGCAGCAACTCTTTAATCTTCTTGGGGGATTTCGTATGACACGGCCAAAATCGATCTCCCGCGCGCCAGTTCCGTACCCGTAACAGTCCGGGCAAAGAATCTGCGTCCAGCAGGTGATCCGGATTATACCCCGCACCCCCATCCCCCAGAACGCGGTTGGCCTCAATCGTCAACCCTGCCTCGCGGACAACGACTCGCCCGGGGATCGAAAGATCGTATTCGTAATCCTGATCTGGAGCGCGTTCGCGCAAGTCCGGGGTGAGGAAGAGCAACTGGTCAGAATTCCTCGCGACTTTCCATCCCAGGGGCAGGGAAAGTTGTTTGTTCTTTCCACCTTCTTCGGCCGCGAAAGACAGAACTTCTTCGACGTGTTTGAACTCCAGCGGAATCCCTGCCTGCTCTCCAATAGCTTTGACGGCCCTGCGCTGCACGGCGAGAGGTTCTCCCAGGAACCACATTCGATCAACCGCGGCATTCATCACCAGCCACGACGCGCCTTCGATCCGCGCCTGCAATGACGACGTTTCGTCGCGATCGCTCGCCGAGCTTCCGGCTGGATTCCCGGTTGTCATGACGATCTGCACCAACCCGCTTTGCTCCGTCTCCTTCGGCACCCAATCTGGATGGGACCAATGAATCGCGGTCCCCATCCAACCCGCGACTTCGTTTTCCCAGTAGTCCTCTTCGCCCCGGGCGATCTCCGCCAGTTCGGCCAAGCTTTCGGTCACCGACGGATTGAAGTCCTTTTCGAGCACCGGCACAACCAGCTTGCGAATTCGATTCCGCGTGAATTTCTCATCCTCATTGGTCGCATCGTCGCGCCAGGACTGGCCGATATCCCGGAGGTAGGCTTCCAGTTCCTTCCTGCGCGTCGCGAGCAGAGGACGCTGGATCTCCCCGCAAATGTCTCCGTCGTCATCTTCGACCGAGATTCGCGGATGCACCGCTCCCAACCCGCGCATGCCGGACCCGCGAATCAACCGCATGAGAACAGTTTCAGCCTGATCATCGAGCGTGTGCCCCGTGACGATCTTGTCGAGATGAGCAACAAGGGCCGTCCCGGCAGAAGCTGAACGAAGAAAGGAAACTTCTCGAAGAGGCACCGCTTCGTCCAGCGAAGATTCTTGAAGGGGCGCAACTTCCGTCGGAGAAACTTTTTGAAGAGGCACGGATTCAGCCAGGGACTGTTCTTGAAGGGGCACGGCTTCAGCCAGGGACTGTTCTTGAAGGGGCACGGCTTCAGCCGTGCCGTTAAGGGTCACCAGAGAATCGGGCTTTAGCCCCTGAGGGTCGCTGTCCTTCGCAATGATCAACGAATGGAAAAACCCATATCGCAACTCGCGCGCCGCCGCTTCCAAACTGACACCTTCATCGCGTGCATGGCCCGCTACGTCATCACTATCGCAATAAAATTCGAGGTCGTGGGTACGAGCCAATTCCGCGACGAATTGCTCGTCGGCGTCCGACTCGGTCGCGCGCAGTTTGTGATTGAAATGGACGACCGACAGGACGATCCCCAGCTCGGATCGCAGCTCCAGCAGCATTCGCAGCAGCGAAACCGAATCGATGCCGCCCGAAACAGCGACGCCAACGCGATCCCCAGCCTTCAGCAGTTCATGCCGGCGAATGTCGATAAAGTAATCGCTGAGCCAGTGCATGCACGGCAACATGGTACATCGGCAAGCGGATGGCCTTAGCTCCGTAGAAGCCAGGCGAACTGACGTTCTCAGACAGCCGGGGCGGCTGTCTCCACATAAATCAACCCTCAGTGCCTCTATGGCTCCGTGGTAAGAGCGCTTTACAGTCCTGCGCTCTTCTCCGCGATCAGCTTCTTGATCTTCTCCACGAAATCCGTGGATAGCATGTCTTCCGTCTTTTCTTTGCCGCGGGTCCGCACATTGACCTTCCCAGCCTCGGACTCCTTATCGCCCACCACCAGTAGGAACGGCACCTTCTGCATCGCATGCTCGCGGATCTTGGCGTTCATCTTTTCGTTGCGGGCATCCACCGCGACGCGCACGCCAATCGCCTTCAGCTGGTCCGCAACTTTGTTGGCGTAGTCCGCGTGCCGCTCGCTGATCGGAATCATCGCCACCTGCACCGGCGACAGCCAGACCGGGAATGCTCCCGCGTAGTGCTCGATCAGCACGCCGAAGAATCGTTCCACCGACCCGTACAGCGCCCGATGAACCATGACCGGCTGCTTGCGCGACCCGTCTTCGGCGACGTATTCCAAATCGAAGCGTGCGGGTAAATTGAAGTCGAACTGTACAGTCGAAAGCTGCCACAGCCGTCCGATGGCATCGACCAGCTTGATATCGATCTTCGGCCCGTAAAACGCGGCCTCGCCCGGAATCGTCTTGTACTCGATGTTCAGACGCTTGAGCACGTTCTCGAGCGAACTGGTCGCGTGATTCCACTGATCTTCGCTGCCCACGAAACTCTTGCGGTCATTTGGATCCCAGGTGGACAACTCGGTCTGGAACTTGTCGAAACCGAAATCGCGCAGCACATCGCGCGCGAACTCGACACAATCGGCAATTTCTTTCTCGATTTGTTCGGGAGTGCAGAAGATGTGCGCGTCGTCCTGGGTAAAGCCGCGCACGCGCAAGAGTCCGTGCATCACGCCGGAACGCTCGTAGCGGTAGACGGTCCCCAACTCGCCGAGCCGCACCGGCAAATCGCGGTACGATCGCAGCGAATCCTTATAGATCAGGATGTGCCCCGGGCAATTCATCGGCTTCACGCGATATTCCGCGTCGTCGAGTTCCATGAAGTCAAAGAAATTCTGCGCGTAGTAGCCTTCATGTCCCGAGGTGAAGAACAACTGCCTGCGCATGACGTGCGGGGTATAGACGAGCGAGTACCCGCGCTTCACGTACTGGTCGCGCATCCAGTCTTCCATCTCTTTGCGGATGATTCCGCCCTTCGGGTGCCAGAAGATCAGCCCCGGCCCGGCGAGTTCCTGGATCGAGAACAGGTCCAATTGCTTGCCCAGCACGCGGTGATCGCGTTTCTTCGCCTCCTCGATGCTGTTCATGTAGGCATCGAGATCTTTCTTCGAGAAAAACGACGTGCCGTAAATGCGCTGCAGTTGCTGGTTCTTCTCGTCGCCCAGCCAGTACGCTCCGGCAATATTCAGCAGCTTGAACGCCTTGATTTTTCCGGTCGACGGGATATGAGGACCGCGGCAGAAGTCCGTGAACTTTCCCGTCCGATAGATCGAGATCTTTTCATCGGGCTTGGTGAACTGCTCGATGAAATGGCACTTCATGAAATCGCCCTCTTTTTTGAACTCGGCCAGTCCCTGGTCGCGGGGCAGAAATTCGCGCGCGTAGGGAACGTTCTGCTGCACGAGTTCCTGCATCTTCTTCTCGATCTTCTCGAGATCGTCGGGCGTGAACGGCGTCGGGCGGTAAAAGTCGTAGAAGAATCCAGCCTCGGTCGCGGGTCCGTGGCCCAGCTTGGTCTCCGGAAAAAGCTCAAGCACCGCAGCCGCCAGCAAGTGCGCTGACGAATGACGGTACACCTCCAGCGACTCGGGATCTCTGTCGGTGAGGAGCCGCAAGATCGGTATCCTTCTCCAGCGGCCGCGTCAGATCGATCAGGTTGCCATTGGTTTTCGCGGCAATGGCGGCGTCCGCCAGCCGCGGGCTAATGGACTTGGCAATGTCGAGCGGCGTCGTGCCACTGGGTACTTCCTTCACACTCCCATCCGGGAGCTTCACATGAATGCTGTCAGCCATAAGTAGGGTCCTGCAGGACAACTGAATCTTTCAGTCTAAAGAAGGGCGTGGGGAGGGTCAAACGTGGACGCAAAGACGGAACTTGATCTCAAAACCTAACCCGATTCGAACTCCATTGTCTTTTCCCCACACCTGGGATAGCATCCCTGCCTCAAAGGAGTATCCCTATGTCAACTTCAGAAAACATCGCGCTGGTGAATCGCTGGTATCGCGAGGTCTGGCGCGAGGGGAAAAATGAAACGATCCACGAACTGCTCGCTCCCGACGCTGTCATCAGCGGGCATACCGGCCCAGAAGGAGAGATCCACGGCCCAAAGGAATTCCAGGTCTTTGCCGAAAATATCCGCGCCATGTTTCCCGATACGGACGTCGTCGTCGAAGACGCCTTCGGCATCGACGACAAAGTCGCGGTGCGCTGGCGGGCGAACATGACGCACGATCATGAAGCCTTTGGCGTCCCGCCGACAGGCGCCAAGGTCAGCGTTTCGGGAACGTCGATTGTTCAGATTGTCGATGGGAAGGTTGTCGCGGGATGGGACAACTGGGACCGTCTCGGACTGCTGGAACAGATTGGAGCCTACACCGCACCGGCAGCGCCGGTCCTGGCAAAAACGGCTTAGAAAAGTGGCAATCGTTCGATCACGTTCAAAAAACAAGGGCGGGCCCTGCACCCGCCCTCTTCTATTTCCAGGACATGTCTCTTTCTAAGCCATGTCTTTGATGTGCGTCGCGATGTACCATTTGTTTCCGAACGGATCTTGCACTCCCGCATTGCGGTCGCCGTAGAACTGATCCGTCGGCTCCTGGAACGAAGTTGCGCCCGCCGCCAGCGCCTGCTTGTAAACGTTGTCCATGTTCGGCACATACACATAGAACATGGCAGGCATCGGCTCGTACTTGTCGTGAGCCTCTCCCATTTCGACAACCGAGTCACCCACGCGCACTACCGCGTGATGCACCACCCCGTCGGGCGAGGCGTGCTTTGCCACTTCCTGCGCACCGAACGCGCGCTTCAGGAAGCCGATCAAAGGCTCGGCCCGCCGTGGATGCAGATACGGATTCACATTGTGCAGATCTTTGGGAACGTAGCTGTCTCCCTTGGCGGTCGCGATATACCAGTAGTTGCCGGCGAAATCCTTCACGCTCGATGAGCGCTCGCCGTACTCCTGGTCCCGGATTTCGTCGATCAAGGTTGCCCCTGCGGCCAGCGCTTTCTTCGTGACCGCATCCGCATCCTTCACATACACGTGCAGGGCATTCGGCTGCAGGCTTCCCGGAAACTTCTTGCCCGGAATACCGCCGCCGATCATCAGCATGGTGTCGCCGATTTTCACTTCTCCGTGAACGCCCGTCTCCATGACGACACGCTCTGTCTCATCGGCAGAGAACACTTCTTTCGCGAAGTCGAGGAGCGCCAGTCCATTTTCAGCGACCAGATACGGGGTGACCATGCGGAAGCCACGCGGCACAGGCGAGACTCTTGGCTTCGCGCCCGCCTCGGGCATCTTGCCGCCTTCCGGGCCCTTCGTCATTCCTTGCATGCGTCGATGCATTTCGGCCACCGACATCTCTTCGGTGACGGCATACGCACTCCACGAATAGCCAAAGGGATCGGCCAGCAGCACGTCGCGATGCCCGTAGAACTGGTTCTGCGGCTCGCGGGTCATGGTCATGCCCCCCGCCACGGCTTTCTCCGCGAACTGGTCGACATTGTCGACGTGAATCACGATCGACACCGGGGAGTTGCCCAGAGTCTCCGCGCTGAACCGGCCGCCTTCCGGCCACTCTTCGGTCAGCATGATTTTGGAATCGCCGATCGCTAACTCGGCTTGCGGAATCTGCCCTCCGATTTCAAAGCGGAAGGTTTCTTTTGCTCCGAAGGCTTTCTTGTAAAACTCGATCGCCTTGGCTGCGTCTCGGAACGCCAATCTTGGGGTTGCAGTCGTGTGGACGGCTGCGACAGGCTCGGCAACGGTAGACATACGTTTTTTTCCTCTCAGTTCGGATTTCAATCGTGCCTTGAAACTCGCACTCGGCAGATTGCGCAAGTCCGCCGCGATGCGCACCAGTGGCTCGATCTCCGCCCCCGCCCCGCGTACCCGTCCAGCTTTCTTCGCCGCCAACATGGCGTCGACAGCCTGGTTCAGCTGCTCGATCTTCTTCGGATCACCCTTCCCCGGATTCAGAGAGCGCTTAGGCATCTGCACCCTCCATGCGCGCCCGCAGAGCCGTCAGCGCGCGGAACTGCAGCTGTTTCACCGCGCCTTCGGTCTTGCGTATTTCCCGCGCCACTTCCTTGATGCTTTTCTGTTCCACAAATCTCAGCAGCACCACGTTCTTCTGTTCCGCCGGCAGCGTTTCCACCAACCGAAACAGCGTCGCTCGCCGCTCGACTTCTTCAATCTCTTTCGGACTTACCTGCGCCGCCTCGATCCGTTCCTCGTCGAGGACTTCCCGTCCCGCACGCTGCCATCGATCCGAAATCAGGTTGGCCGCAATGCGAAACAGCCATGCTGCGAAAGGAATTCCGCGCCACTCAAAACGCTTCAGGTTCGCCAGGGCCTGGTGAAACACTTCCGCCGTTAGGTCTTCTGTTTCGGCGCGATCCTGTACCCGGCGCGCGACATATGCGTACACTCGCTCGAAATTGATTTCGTAAAGGTCGGCAAAGCAGGCGGGATCCTGCTGCGCAGCTTCGACCAGAAGCCGCTCGTCCGCTTCTTTCTTCAGAGCCTTCAACGAAATCTCCGCGGTTACTGCCTTTCACAAGGTTAAACCTTCCCGCAGCCCAAAAGGTTACGGCCAGGAAAATTCCGAAAATGCGATTTTTGGCGGCGCTCTTCCGGCCGGGCCTTGCATCCAAGTTGCGGTTTCGCTAAAAATTAGACCTCCAGACAGGCTCTGGACAATCTTTAGGCTCCCAAACCACTGAGCGAGGTGACCCCCTTGGACGCAGTCACAGGAGTTTTTGAAACAAGAGCAGCCGCAGAGCGCGCGGTTAGCGACGCACAGAAGATCGGAATTCCCTCCGACAAAATAACCCTACTCACGCCCGGAAGCGTCGACCAGATCGACAAGGAAATGAAGACCGTCTCGGTGGATACCACTGAACAACCCGGCATGGGAGGCGCGATCGGCGCCCTCGTCGGAGGCGGCGTGGGCCTGACCGGCGGCGCACTCCTCATGGCCCTGGTGCCGGGAGTTGGCCCCATCACCGCGTTCGGCATGCTGGGCGCTGCCATTCTCGGAGCTGCCGGCGCAACTGTTGGCGCGACGACCGGAAATAAGATTGAGCGGGACACTTCGCTAGGGCTTCCGGAGGACGAAATTTTTGTCTACGAAGACGCCTTGCGCAAAGGTCGCAGCGTGGTTATCGCTCTTGCCCAGAGCGAGGATTCCGCTTCCAAAGTCCGGGAAGTGCTGAAGCGGGAAGGTGCCGAGTCCATCGATGCCGCGCGGGATCAGTGGTGGATTGGTTTGCGCAGCGCTGAAGAGAACCGTTACACCGCGTCAACCCGGAGTTTTTCCGACGACGAGCAGTTCTTCCGGCTCGGCTTCCAGGCCGCGATGCACGCCAAGACTCGCTGCATGGAATTCGATCAAGTCTCCGCAGCGATGGATGCCGCCCTGGAAGACGTGCAGAGGCGCTATCCGAGTTCTCAGGTGGAAGAACCATTCACACGTGGCTATCGGCGCGGCCGCGAACACTACCAGGAATTGTGCGACCAGGATAAGAAGGCCGCTTAAGTCCGTAGCAGGTCTCGGGGGGAGGCGGAAGGTCTCCCCTTGCCCTTTATTCCTGTGCTGACTGTGCGGGTACTTTCCTTACGCGGGATACTCCACAGGCGGACGCGGTTTCCCCAACCTGATGACCGCGTACACGGCCGGGCCCAGCAGGATCGCGATCAGTCCTCCGATGGTGGCGAAACGGTCGCCGCCGAGCAGGGCGACAATCGCCATCAGCACGGGAGCCCCGACTACATAGAGCACACCGATCGCGCCGCCGGGAATGCGGAATGATCGCTTTAGCTGCGGTTGCGAGCGGCGGAGTTTCCATGCGGAGAGAACCGTCAACACGGTCGTCGCCGAGCGCAACCAGATGTACACCGAGATGAGTTGCCCCAGGCTCTGCCATGCAAGCAAACCGTAGATCGCCGCCGATACCAGGATCGCCAGCCACGGTGTCCCGTAGCGCGAGTGTTTGCGGGACAGGACGTTCGGAAGGTAGCCGTCTTCCGACATTGCGAACGGCATGCGAGTCGTGGTCAGGATCGTGCTGTTAAGCAGCGCAATGTTGGCAACCATCGCGGCGAGCGTCATCCAGGTACCGAGCCACGGTCCGCCGATGGTTCGAGCGGCGACAGAAAAAAACCCGGTGTGCCATTTGATCCCATTCTCCGGCGGAGGCTAAGCCCGCGATCGTCGGCAAAAAGTAAGCGGCGATCGACAGCGGCACCACGACCGCCAAGGCTCGCGGGTACGATCTCTGCGGATTGTCGACTTCTTCGGCGACCGTTGAAAGCTGCTCATATCCCGAGTACAGCCAAAGTCCCAAAGCCAGGCCAACACCAAAGACTTTGAACGTCGCTTGATGCGGCACGACCCAGGGTTGAAATGGATTGTGATGCCAGTGCGCGAGCGCGAGCACGACCATGATGATGACCGGAATAAAGATGAAAATTTCCAGCACGGTCGCCACCTGCCCGACCATCTCGATGCCTCGTACGTTGATCCACGCCAAAAGCGCGATCAGGGCAACCGAGATCAGGTAGTGCTCCCACCAGGTCATTCCCGGGTAGTAGTAAACGAGATAGTCGGTGAATAGAACGGCATAGGCTCCGCCCAGAAGAAAGGATGCGGACCAGTTCCACCATCCGGCGAGAAATCCCCAGAAATCTCCGAAGGCAGCGCGCGTCCAGCGATAAAAGCCGCCCTCGACTGGCATCGCAGTGCTGAGTTCAGCGGAAACGAGCGAGACGGGAATGCACCAGAAAAAAGGAATGACCAGCAGGTAGAGCAGAGTCATCCCCGGACCGGAGGTCGTGACCATGTCCTCAAGGCCGAAGGGGCCTCCGGTCGTATACGAGAACATCACGAAGACGAGATAGAAAAGACCGGCCTTGCGCAGGGTTCGGTTAGTGGTCAAGAGAGATCGGTGGATTTCAGGTTGTTGATTTCAGAATGCAGATTGATCTCGCTCCGTCGCCTTTCATCTGCAAACTGAAATCTTCAATCTCGCATCTGCGGCTTGAGCCTACGCCGCAAGCGTGCCGCTGAGCGCTCCCTCGAGTTCGAGGAGTTTGCGCTTCACGTCGAGGCCTCCGCCGTAACCGCACAGCGTTCCATCGGACGCGATCACGCGATGGCACGGAACGACAATCGCAATCGGATTTCGGTTGTTCGCCATGCCGACGGCGCGAAAACCATGCGGACTTCCGACGGCACGCGCGATGTCGCCGTAACTGCGGGTCTCCCCGTAGGGAATCGCAACCAGCGCACGCCAGCACGCGACCTGAAAACCTGTTCCTCGAAGATCGAGGGCGAAAGTGAATTCGCGCCGCGTGGCAGCGAAATATTCTTCGAGTTCGCGAACATAAGGGCTCAGTTCGCTCGCGGATTCTTCAAATCGCACATCCCTGCTTTCAGCCTTAAGATCGCGCGGATTTGGGCGGATGGTTTGCTGGCCGGGAAGCCGGCGATCAAACTCGAGCGCGACCAATCCCCGGCTCGAGGCAGCCAGAAACAGGGGTCCGACCGGGGACATAAATACCGTGGAATGAAGAATTTCCATAAGAATCCGCCTGCGGCCAGCCGCTCTCAGCCGCGCCCATACCATACCACGGAGGCGAATCCGGAAGCCGCTGAATGCGACCACCCGTTGACAGAATCGCCCCAATGCCCCACAGTATGGGGCTGCAACGGGTGCTTGGGAAATTCGTTGAAGAAACTTGCCCTTATTCTTGTCGCTGTAATAGTGACGCCGCTGGTGGTGGTCAGCCTCGTGCTGGCCGCTGGAGATTGGCGCACGATCGGACAGACCGAAGCCGGAGACACCATCTCGGTCAGCTCCGTGCGAGTTCTCAAGAACAATCAACGGAGTGCGCTCGTGCGCGTGGAATACAAGGCGCCCGCCGAACTTCCGCAGGGCGGACCTTTCGTTGAGATGCGCGCCCGCGTCCGCTTCTATTGCAGCAGCGGCCAAGCCGCTCCCAGCACCGAATGGTTTTACTCGCGTGATCGCAGCGGACGGTTCGTCGTCAGCAAGAAAGCCAGTCACGACGATCAGTTCGGCAAGGGCCCGGAAGGCGGATTCGCCGAACTCGTCAGCAAGAACGTCTGCAGCCAGAGCAAGTAACCCCTTCGCCGCTCAACTCCCAACCAATCAAAGCACCATCCGAGTCTCGCGCTCGCTCTATTTCAACGCGAAGGCCACGTAAACTCCGCCTGATTTCGATTTCAGATCCTTCCCGCCGCCTGCCGCGATGACCACGAACTGGCGTCCATTGAGTTCGTAAGTGATTGGCGTAGCGTTTCCAGCGAATGGCAGCGTCGTTTCCCAGAGAAGGACTCCGGTGGACTTGTCGAAGGCGTGAAATTTCTTGTCGAAGTTCGTCGCTCCAATAAATAGCAGGCCGCCCGCCGTGACGAGCGGGCCCCCATAGTTTTCGGTGCCCGTATTTCTCAAGCCCTTCGCCGCGAGCTCTGGATACTCGCCCAGCGGAATCTTCCAGGCATATTCGCCCGTATTCAGATTGATCGCGTTGAGAGTTCCCCAAGGCGGAGCGACGGCCGGATATCCGTCGGGATCGTAAAAGCGCCGGTACCCGGTGAAGTGATATTTCAGAGCTGCGGGCATGGGATCTGCGCTCGCGATCTCTTTGTTCTCGCGTTCCTTGCCTCCGCTCATTACATAGTCGACGAGAGCGTCAAACTGCGTGTCATCGGGAATCGAGAATCCGGGCATGCGGCCTTTGCCACTCTCAATGGTCGTGGAGACCTCTCTGCGCGACAGCCTGTCGCCGACACCGAGCAGAGACGGAATCGCCGGTGGAGATCCGGCCATGGTCTCTCCGTGGCACACAGAGCACTGGCTCGTGTAGAGCGCTTTGGCAGTATTGGTTTCGCTGTTTTCCGCGAGTGCGCCCGTCCAGGCGAGATCGTTCGCATTGACATACAGAATGCCGGTCTCAGGATCGACGGCCGGTCCTCCCCACTCCGCGCCGCCATCGAATCCGGGAATCACGACCGTATCTTTGCCGAGACTGAACGGGACGAACTGTCCTTCGCTGCGAAAGCTCCGGAACTTATCGAGCGCCCATTGATGAATTTCAGGGGTGCGCTCGCTGAGAATCTTGTCGGTCAGGAGTTGTCGCGCGAACGGCGCCGGTTTCGAAGGAAGACATTGCTGCGCCGCGGCCGATTCTCCCGGAACATTGCTGGGCGGATAGTTGCGGCAGTCGAGCGGAAACAACGGCGTGCCGTTCGCACGGTCGAAAAGATATACGAAGCCTTGTTTCGAGGTTTGCGCCACTGCATCGACCTTCTTGCCGTTGCGCTCCACGGTTAGCAGCGAAGGGGGCGAAGGGAAGTCGCGATCCCATACGTCGTGGCGCACTCCCTGAAAATGCCAGATGCGTTCCCCGGTCTCGGCGTTCAGGGCGATAAGGCAATTGGCGAACAGGTCGTCCCCAATGCGATCCGCGCCATAGAAATCGAATGCCGCCGAGCCGGTAGGAGCGTAAACAATTCCGCGAGCAACGTCGACCGTCATGCCGGCCCAGTTGTTGGCTGCTCCGCTCGTCTTCCACGCATCTTTGGGCCAGGTATTGGCACCGAATTCGCCAGTATGCGGGATCGTATGAAACGACCAGCGAAGCTTGCCGGTGCGCACGTCATAGGCCCGAATGTCCCCAGGCGAAGCCGGCAGAGTTTCGGATTCACGGCCGCCTACGATCATCAGGTCTTTGTAGATCACGGCCGGGCTTGTGAGGTAGATCGCCTGTGATGCGGGATCGCGCCCGAGATCTTCGCGAAGGTCAATCCGGCCGTCTTTGCCGAACGTCGGAACCGGCTTTCCCGTGGCCGCATCGAGGGCATAGACGAAATTCAAGACTCCGACCAGAATGCGGCGATCTCTTCCGTCGGACCAGTAGGTCAGGCCTCGATCGGGCTGCGTGCCTTTGATGCCAGAGTCAAACTTCCAAAGAAGTTGGCCTGTCCCTGCTTGCAGCGCAAACACCTTTTGCGTGGGCGTCAGGCCGTAGAGGATTCCCTCCACTTCGATGGGGCTGGTTTGCAAACCGCCGGCTTCTTCGGAGTCAAACGTCCACGCTATGTTGAGCTGCGTTACGTTCTTGCGATTGATCTGCGAGAGCGGAGAGAAATGGTTGTTCTCTGCAGTTCCGCCGTAGATCGGCCAGTCATGGCTACCGGACGGGTTCGCGGCCTTGGCTGATTGTCCGGCAGCGGTGGCCATCGTGATGCACGCCGTGAAAAACGCTGTTGCGATCTTTGCCGGTCCTGCGATTCGATGAATATGCAAGCAGATTTCCAGTGTGATGCTGACTTCAGAATTGAAGATCCGCGAACTCGACGCTGATTCTAGAACATCGAGAGTGGATTCTCGCGCCTGATCGGATTTGCACAACCCCCGGCACCTCCGTAACCTTCGAACCACTTCCACCCGTACGCCTTTCCGCTTATCCTGAGAAAGAAGTTGGCGGAATCCCGCCGATTTCGCACATCCCCCTATGGATTCGCTTCGACTTTATGGTTTGGTCAGCGCCGGCAGCGTCGCTTTGCTGGGCGCGTACGCGTTGTTACGGCGCAAGCCGAGATCGGCGGATGAGATCGAGCGCGAACGCCGCGCATGGCTTGAAACAACCGGACGCATCACCGACGGAACAGTGATCGATGTTCAGGAACTGGCGGCAGCAAGCGAATATCACGCCGCCACTATGCTCATCTACAAATACGATGTGGCCGGGGTCTCCTATGAGTGCTCGCAGGATGTTACTTACCTGCGGCATTGGATCAATCTGCATTCCTGCCGGCTCGGCCTGCACACCTCGGTGAAATACGATCCACAGAATCCTGGGAATTCTTTGGTAGTTTCGGAGAATTGGATGGGATTGCGCCAGTAGGTGTGCCCGATCAGGCGCGAGCTTACTGCCAGGTCAGGCGCATCGAGGAGTTGTGCTTGTCGAAGGTCAGCTGCAACGACTTCGTATCCCCGCCGATAAACTGAGCCGAGATCGTCTTCGAAAGGTCAATCGTTTGATCCGCCGACAGGGCTCGAAAGCGCAGTAAGTGTTGTCCCGCCGGAATCTTCAGGCTTTCGGAATCGATGCCGCGAACTCCATTGAAGACCACCAGCTTTTTCTGAGCGCCACCGTGCAACGGGCGCGTCAGTTCCAGTTTGTCGTCAACCCACACATAAAGCGTCGCATCCTTGAATTGATGTTGCACCGCAAGATCGAGCGTCGAAGATGGAACCAGGATCTGCTTCGCCGGGCGCGGCGCCTTGACCGCAACTTTCCTGATCGCCGGGATTGAAGCCGGAACCGGTGTTGCGGGCGAAGGTTGCAACGGCTGGGGCGCTTCAGCCACTGTCTTCGCGGGCGCTGCGTCGGCGACAACTGGCGCTCTGAGTTCGGGTTCGGAGTTGCCGGCCGATACCTTCGAAGAGCTCACGAATAGCTTCGATTGCGCGCCAACAATCACGAGCAAAATGATGGTCGCGGCTGCGAGGGCCAGGTCGCGAATCGGCGCTCGGAAGAGAATGTGTCGAATGACCTTCTCGGCATTTAAAACCGCGGTTACCGGAGGAGCCACGAGCGCTTCGGCGGTTCCGGTCCGGGTTGGAGCTGATCTGGTTCTCGTTGAAGTCGCCGCCTTCGCGGAAGTCGCCGTCGAGGTGGAAGTCTTCTGCGACGATCGCTGCAGTTCGCTCAAGTCGTTGGCGAAATCCGATCCGAGCTGGTAGCGGTCTTCGGGATTCTTTGCCATCGCCCGGGCTATCACCGCGTCAATCGCCGGCGGCAGGTTCATATCAAGCGCGCTCGCTGCGACAGGCTCGCGGTTCGCCACCTTGAAACAAACGGTCGTTGCGCTGGTGCCCTGAAATGGAGAGTGTCCCGTGACCATGACGTACAGGATCACGCCCAGCGAAAAGAGATCGGAGCGGCCATCTGAGCCTTCGCCGGAAAGCTGTTCGGGCGCCATATAGGCGGGGGTGCCAAGCACGCGCCCAGGCAGTGTGAAGTGAGCCAGATTCAGCTTCGCGATGCCGAAGTCAGCAATCTTTGCGTGTCCATCGGCCGTGACCAGGATGTTCGATGGCTTGACGTCGCGATGAACCACGCCTTGCGCGTGCGCGTAGGCGAGCGCTTCGGCCATCTCGTAGGCGAGCCGTAACGCGGTCGCCAGAAGAAGCTTTTTCTCGCGCGCCAGAATTCGGTTCAGGGTTTCGCCGGCAACATATTCCAGGACGATGTACGGATCCTGATTGTCCGGGTTCTCGCCGACATCGAAGACGCTGACGATGCCCGGGTGATGGAGCCTTCCCGGCAGCCTGCGCTTCATTCATGAAGCGGAGGCGAAATTCCTTTTCCTGCTCCGGTTCCTGTCCCCAGAGAGAAACCGTTTTCACGGCGACAGTCCGGTCAATCTGCGGGTCGCGTGCCTTGTAGACGACTCCCATGGCCCCACGGCCAAGTTCGCCCTCCACCTCGTACCTGCCAAACCGCTTTATATCGACCTTATCCATCTCTCTTTTGGACCGTGCCTGCGGCTGGCGCACCTACCCCGCATCGTTGTGGGGGGAGGGGTCTTGCTATGGTATTCCCGCGATACGCAAAGCCAATCATCTACCTTGCCTCAGACCATTACGCCCGTAATGGGCGGAAAAGCTTGACAAACGATGCAGAAGATATTAAGTAACTCTTAGGTTATAGAACTTATTAGTTATGGACACGCAGAGTGGACTTGACGCCGTGTTCGCAGCTCTGGCAGATCCCACCCGGAGAGCGATTCTGGCCCGTTTGGCTTCTGGGGAGGCTTCGGTCATGGAATTGGCTGGGCCATTTGCCATGAGCCAGCCTGCGATCTCCAAACACCTCAGGGTGCTGGAGCGGGCTGGATTGATCTCCCGAGGCCGCGACGCGCAAAGGAGGCCCCGGCGGCTCGTCGCTAGCCCCCTTGCCGAGGCTACAAAATGGCTTGCTGCCTATCGCCAATTCTGGGAGGAAAATTTCGACCGCTTGGATGTGGCACTTGAGAATTTGACGACAGAGAATCGGAACAAAGCTGGCGAAAAATAGTGCTTGCGGATGACGCGAGTCGTAACCGGGAAACCGCAGAAAGGAACACGGATGAGCGAGACCAATTCTTCGCGACATATTGGCCGAAGCATTCTGGCTGTCTTCGCCGGATTTGTCGTCGGCGCCGGGCTGTCGCTCGGCACCGATGAGATTCTTCACATCGCCAAGGTTTACCCGCCTTGGAGCCAGCGAATGTCCGATCCGCTTTTCGTGCTGGCGACGTCGTATCGGATTCTGTTTAGCATCTCTGCCAGCTATGTCACTGCGCGGCTCGCGCCCGCCCGACCGATGTTTCTTGCCCTGGTCGGAGGCGCCATCGGTTTCGTGTTGAGTATCGCCGGCGCTGTCGCGACCTGGAATCGCGACCTCGGACCGCACTGGTACGCGCTCGCCGTCGCGGCAATAGCGTTGCCGTGTGCATGGATCGGCGCCAAACTGCGGCTCCTGCAGTTGCAACGTCTTTGAGAATGATTGGAGGGCCGGCGTTGCGGCTTAGCTGCCGGTGGGATATCCGCCGCTGTTCGCGACCGTAATGCGCAGGTACTTGTAAGGATTGACCGGGGTATCGTTGATGCGAACTTCGTAGTGAAGGTGTGGGCCGGTCGAACGTCCGCTGGCTCCGACGAAGCCAATCAGATCGCCGCGATGGACATGCTGTCCCGCTGTGACGGCGAAGCCGGAAAGGTGTCCGTAGCGCGTGCTGATGCCGTTGCCGTGGTCGATCATGATCGCCTTGCCGTATCCACCCATGCTGTCGGTAAAGGTCACGACGCCGTCGGCCGGGGCAATGATCTTTGCGCCGTAGTTGCTTCCAATATCGACCCCGCTGTGGAACGCGCCCTCCCCGTTGAACGGATCGATGCGCTCACCGAAGCTTCCGGTGACCTGGCCTTCTACCGGCCAGAGGTTCGGAGCCGAATTCGCTTTCGCCCACTCTGCGGTCGTCGCGTTCTTGGTGAGGCCCATGGTCAAGCCAACCATTGTCGCGCCGCTCAATGCTGAGGCCCGTAGAGCGTGGAGCTGATCGAGGGACGAACTCACATCTGCATCCTGAATCTGCTCAGACGTTGCGGTGACCGAGGTCGGTTCCGCCTTCAGGCCGTAAAGGGCTGAAACTTCTCCGGCGAGCGAACCCAGCGAGGCGACCTGCACGTCGCGCTCGGCCGCCACCTTTTCCAGACGCGAGTAGTTGTCTTTGAGCTGATCTTTTTCCGTCCGCAGCTGGTTGAATTGCGAAACCTTCAGCAGCATGCGGGTGTACGAGCTGGCAATTCCGGTCAGGCTGAGGAATCCGATTGCGGCCCCTACGACGAACACGTAGAGGTAGTGCACGGGGATGGAAATCTTGCGCAACTGCCCGTCGTCCCCGCGAGCCACAAAAAGAATGTAAAAACGCTTTTGCAAATCGTTCCTCGAATTTTGAAACATCAGGTCCGGAACATCGGGCTCAGATTCTTAGTTGCAGAATGCCCGATCGGAACCACCTGATTCTTTCAGGGCTGCAATCCCACCTGGGAATGGAAAACTTCTCGCGCCCCTTCGCCTACCGAAAAAAATAGAATTGGGCCTAAAACTTCTGATTTCTCCGCAATCTGCACTATCTGCGGAACTTAGCCCAAATTAAGGGTTGTGAATGACTGGTTAACGGTAACAAACTGGGTTCCCCCTGTCAACGACGCGGAAGTCGGATTGCCCATTACGGAAGGCGGGTAACCCCACAGAACCATAGGTGAATACGACAGGAGGGCCACTTGGGCGCCCGGCGCGGGCTTCGGGCGATTTCGAATGGCAAGCACGGATTTGGCTGGTCGAGTCGAACGGCGCTGCAAAACCTTGCCGTCCGACCCCGGCGGTATAGTAGTGCCTCATGCCGCTTCCCGAACGAGCGCTGATTGCCGAAATCCGGCGAATTGCGGACGCGCCGACGAAGTCTCGCAAGGCCGCACCGGGAGGAGTAATCGTCGGCATCGGCGACGATTGCTCGGTCCTGCGGCTGCCTGAGGGAAAAGACTTTCTGGTCACCACCGACTTTTCGCTGGAAGGTATTCACTTCCGGCGCGAGTGGCATCCGGCAGAATCGGTCGGCCACCGCTGCCTCGCCCGAGGTCTCAGCGACATTGCGGCGATGGGCGGAGAGCCGATCGCGGTCTTTCTTTCGCTGGCATTGCCGCCTGACCTTCCTCAAGCGTGGGCGAGAGGCTTTATCCGAGGCCTGAGCAAGCTTGCTAAGACATACGGCGTGACGCTCGCCGGAGGCGACACTGCACAGTCGCCGAATGGGGTTCTCGCGGACATCATCGTGGTAGGCACCGTGCCCAGGGGCAAAGCAATCTTGCGTTCGGGCGCTCGCCCGGGAGACCGAATCTACGTCAGCGGCGCGCTCGGCGGATCGGCCGCCACCGTGCAGAAGATGCTTGCCCACCCAAGGACAAAGCTGCCACAGCGATACTACGTCCGGCACTTCTATCCGGCCCCGCGGATCGAACTTGCGCGCGCGCTCCGCGTGAAAAAACTGGCGTCCGCCATGATCGATACGAGCGATGGCCTGTCGACCGATCTGGCGCACATTTGCGAAGAGAGTCGCGTAGGAGCCGTGCTCGACGCATCTCTCGTTCCCCGGGCTCACGTGGGAACTCCAGTGCGTGAAGTCGATCTCGACTTGGCCCTCCATGGCGGAGAAGATTACGAACTGCTCTTCACCGTTCCGCCGGGCAAGCGCATTCCCGGTCACATCGCCGGAGTACCTGTCACCGAGATCGGCCGAGTCACCCGGTCGCGGAAGATACTTGTCACGAGCCCGAAGCAACGCGTTCGCGAACTCGCTCCTCGCGGCTGGGAACACTTCCGAACATGACGACGAGACGCAGGGAGCGTGTAATGCGCTGCCACAACTGCCGCTACGATTCGTGTTACCTCCGTCACTAGTGTGTCTCTACCAGCGCGGTTGAATCCGGACTACATTAAGAATCATGTCGTCCCGTACAGCTCTCCTCCTTTGCGCGTTCACCGTCGCAGCGTCGCTCGCATTCGCGGGAGACTCGAAAAAGCAGCCCCTTCCCCCGGTGGCGCACGCGAAATCTCCAGTGCCCGCTGTCACCGACGAATACATTCACAAACAATTCGGGGATAACTGCTCTCTGATTGCCGGGCCCCAGCAATTCGTCGCCGATCTTGACGGAGACGGCATCGAGGATCTGGTGGTGGCCGCGAAGTGCAAGAACCCGATGGCCGACAAAGACGAATACAGCTTTCTCGTTTCCGACCCGTACGACACCTTCCTCGGCTATAGCGATGTGAAAGTCACGTCGACGTTTGCATCCGACGAGCCGGAACGCCGCGGTCTGAGCCTGCTCATCGTGCATGGCGCCGATAAAGATGACTGGCGCGCGGAGGCTCCGAAGGCCAAGTTCTTGCTCATCAATCTGCCCTTCAAAACGCTAACCGTGAAGCGGCTGACCATGAAGAAAAAAGCCGGACTCGGCATTTACATGGAAGAGCATGGCGAAGGAGAAGAGACTTCCTCGGTGTTGTTCTGGGATGGCAAGAAATACAAATATATGCAACTGGGCTCAACGCTGGAGTAGTCAAACCCAGACAATCAGAGTTGTCATTCCGAACGAAGCGAGGAATCCGCTTCTCGCCCGCTGTAAGGAAATTCCGCCGTTCCTGCCTTGCCTACGTTAGCCTCCGCAAATTCACAGGCACGATCCAGCGAAGCCTGCAACTCGGCGGTGTAACGCTCGACGTCTTCGTCAGTTGCCGCGCGCGGCACCGGAATCAGCTTTCCAAATCGCACGAGTACTCGGGAGAAGGGCACGGGAATCATCATGCGATCCCAGCTGTTCAGCACCCACGCCTTTTGCACAGCGGCATGAAACATGGTCAAGGGAACGCCGGAAGAGCGCGCGAGCGCGACCGGTCCGGGCTTCACTTTGTGCCGCGGACCGCGCGGGCCGTCGAGGGTAAAGGCAACGGTCCAGCCTTCTTCCAGGGCACGCCGCAATCCGAGCAGCGCCCGCACGGCGTTACGGCTGCTCGATCCCTTCACGGCAACGAATCCAAACTTGCGGATAATCCGTCCCATATATTCGCCGTCGTAGCTGTTGCTGCTCATCACGCGCACGCCAAGATTGCGGCAAATGTAGGTTGCAGGAATGATGCACGAATGCCAGAACGACGCGATCAGCGGCCGCTGGCCGAGCGATTGTTGTGCGCCATCCTCGCATGAAATCGAAACCCGCAAAGTAGGGCCGATCAGGCGGATCGCCCCATAGCCCAGCCAGATGATGATTCGCAGAACGATGCGCTGAGGAAGAGAGAATTGACGGGGCCCAGCCGCGGGCGCGGGTGCGGATGCGGTCGTTTCGCGAGTGCTGGCTTCGGGCACATCGCTATTGTAGCGGGGCCGCCGTGGGGCAAGACGAATCTACCGCCAAGCATTCCGAAGACATCGAGAGAAGGCGGAAAACTCCCGGCGAGTTCTCCGTTCCCGGCGGTAAATATCTTTGGAGTTCCGACCGCTCAGTTCTCTAGATAGGAATCAATCCATGTCTTGACGCGCAGCCGCCGATCGTCCGCGGGATCGAAGCGCACGCCAATCGACTTAGGCTTGTTCCAGCTGATAACTCCACGGACATTGACGCGCGGAAGCGTCATAAGCGCGAAGGAAATTTCGACGTTCGCTCCGATGGAAAAATCCTCGGCGCTCTTCACCGACATTCCTCCGGTGCTCATCTCGACGCTGGTGGCGGTCACCCGCCGTCCGTCTCCAACGATCGAAACCTCCGTCAGGACCGGGATCCGCACATAACGACGGAATTCGTGCAGCACCAGCAATCTCGTGGCGCGCACTAGCTTCAACATTGCCGGCCGTTCCAGCGGTTCGTGAAACATGGCATTGATACCGTACTTCGAGAAGCGCATGGCTTCCTGGGCGCTGCCCCCGACTGCATAAATCACACAGCGGCTGTTCGATCGCGAACTACGGGCAGCTTCCATGATTTCTTCTGCCCCTTCCGCGAGCGTCAACACGCAGGCTTCAAATTTCTCTTTGTGAATGCGTTCGGCCGCATTGGAAGTGATCGTGACCGTTTCGATGCCGAACTGCTTGAAACACTCGGCCAACAGGGCGCGAGACGGTTCGTTAAAGCCCACCAATGCCGCGCGGGCTACGGTTTTACGCGTGACGGGTAGAGAGATAGGCGCGAGTGTGGCGGCGAAAGCTTTATCCATGGTGAGGGGAAAGACTCTACTTTCGAAAGCCATTGTGGAGTCGAAGGTCAAGCCTCGCAACGCCCCAAAGGGTCAGCAGGGGGAGTACCGAAGTCTCGTTACTGGGTCAGGGCCGCGCGAGAAAGGACATTACGTGCTAAAACCAGCGCGGAATCAGGGGTTTGAGAGTGATGCAAATTTTGCCACACCATTTTCCCGTCGAGAACGGGCTGGATTTTGATGGGAAAAACTTATTCCGTCCAGCGACGGAAGAGCAGAGCGCCATTGGTGCCGCCAAAGCCGAAGGAATTGGACATGGCGTATTCGAGCTTCGGCTTTGCGGGCGTGGTTGGGCACTAGATCCAGATCACAGTTCGGGATCGGGATTTTCCAGATTGATGGTCGGGGGTAGCATCTGGTCGCGAAGCGCCATCACCGTGATGCCAGCTTCCAGTCCGCCCGCGCCGCCCAGCAAGTGCCCGGTCATCGACTTGGTGGAACTGACCGCGAACTTGTAGGCGTGGTCGCCGAAGAGCGCGCTTGATGGCCGTGGTTTCATGCGGTCGCCGAGAGGCGTGGAAGTGCCGTGCGCGTTCACGTAGCCGACGCAATCGGGCTGCACTTTGGCATCGTGCAGGGCATTCGCATGACACGGAAAGCGCCGTCGCCGTCATCGGCCGGGGCGTGATGTGGTGGGCATCGCCGCACATGCCATAGCCGACCATTTCCGCCAGGATGTTTGCGCCCCGTGCTTCGCGCGAATTCCAGTTCTTCGAGAATCAGGATGCCGGCGCCTTCGCCGATAACGAATCCATCGCGCGCTGATCCCAGGGCCGGCTGGCTTTTTGCGGATCGTCGTTCCGGGTCGAGAGTGCCCGCATGGCGGCAAATCCGCCGACGCCCAGGGCGTGATGGCCGCTTCCGCTGCCCCCGGCGATCATGACGTCAGCGTCGTTGTGCTGGATGATGCGGAACGAATCGCCAATCGAATGTGCGCTGTGGTGCAGGCGGTGGCCGTGGCCTCATTTGGCCCTTTGGCCCCGAAGCGCATGGAGACTTGCCGGCGGCAAGGTTGATGAGCGTGGCAGGAATAAAGAAAGGAGAAATCTTCCGCGGGTCCGCCTTCGAGCAGAGTGCGATGCTCACGTTCGATGATGTCGAATCCGCCGATTCCTGAACCCATGTGCACGCCGACGCGCTCGTCGTTCTCCGGAGTGACTTTCAGTCCCGACATCTTCATCGCTTCATCCGCCGCCGCGATTGCGAGGTGGATGAAGCGCGCCATCTTCTTGAGCTCTTTTTTCTCGATGTAGTTCAGCGGGTCGAAGTTGCGGACCTCGGCGGCGATCTGGCAGGCGAATGCGCTCGCATCGAACCTGTGATGCGAGCAACACCGATCTTTCCGGCGAGAACTGCCTTCCACAGGCCTCAGCGGTGGAATTGCCCACCGCCGCAGACCAGACCCACGCCTGTAACGACGACCCTGCGTCCCAAAACTTATTTCCCCGCTTTCGCGTGCTTGCCGATGTAGTCCACGGCATCCTGCACCGTGCGGATCTTCTCCGCGTCCTCATCGGGGATTTCGATATCGAATGCTTCTTCAAACGCCATGACCAGTTCCACGGTGTCGAGCGAGTCGGCGCCCAGGTCGTCTACAAACGACGCGCTCGAGGTGACTTCACCTTCATCCACGCCCAACTGCTCCACGATAATCTGTTTCACTTTCTCGTCAACGGCTGCCATATGTCTCCTCGTCCGGTTCGATTAGATTTGAATTCTGATGTTTGGTTGCAGGCCACGTCGTTAGCCGCTTGTTATTTGTCGTTTGTAGGGCTTCCTAACGGCCCGCGAACCGCTTACGACGCTTTTCACTGGATCGGGCTCTGCCCTCCACAACTCTTTGCCGCACACTGCATTCCGAAAAAAGGCGAGTGTGTAGTGTAATGGTCCCGGTGAATAAGTGTAAAGAAAGGCCGTGTTTCCGGCAAAGCCCCTGTCCTATTTAGGATTGCACCTTTGAATCCTAACGGCTTCGCGTTTGCCGGGTCAAACGTTCACGGGGCTCGAGCTTTCCGCAATCCGGCGACAGCCGAGAATATCGAGGGACGAAACCATGCGAGCCGTAGTGCAGCGCGTGAGCCATGCGAAAGTCAGCGTGAACGGCGTGGTGAGCGGGGAAATCGGCATCGGACTCCTCGTACTGCTGGGCGTGGGTCGCGAGGACTCCGAAAAGGACACGGATTATCTGGCGGAGAAAATGATCGGCCTTCGCATCTTCGAAGACCAAAACGGGAAGATGAATCGGAGCGTGCGCGACGTCGGCGGCAGCGTGCTGGCGGTCTCGCAGTTCACGCTCTACGGCGACGTGCGGCGTGGGAAGCGTCCATCTTTCGACGATGCTGCTCCACCGGATCACGCGCACCGTTTGTATGAGCAGTTCGTCGAACGGATTCGCACCGCCGGACTTCGCTGCGAAACGGGACGCTTCCAGGAAATGATGCAGGTAGAGTTAGTCAACGAGGGGCCGGTCACGATTCTCCTGGATTCGGCGAAGGTGTTCTAGCTCCCTTTCATTCATTGCGGTTCACAAGACGCGAATTTCCCGACGCACCTCGTCGGTTATCATCACTACTCATCTAGAATTTTCCAGGAGATTCTTATGTCCGCAACGGTTGGTTCCGCCGCTCCCGATTTCACGCTCAAAGACCAGAATCAGCAGGATGTTTCGCTCAGCAGTTTCCGAGGCAAGAAAAGGGTCGTGATCATCTTTTATCCGCTCGACTGGAGCCCGGTCTGCACCAAGGAGCACGCATGCTTCGTAAACGACATGAAGAAATTCGACGAACTCGACGCGCAGGTTCTCGGCTTGAGCGTCGATAGCGTGTGGTCGCACAAAGCGTATGCCGAAAAGATGGGCATCCAATATCCGCTCCTGGCCGATTTTCAGCCTCGGGGCGCCGTGGCCCAGAAATATGGCGTTTTCCTTGAGGACAAAGGCATCACCGGACGCGCAATCTCCATTATCGACCGCGAGGGAAACCTGGCATGGCACAAAAATTACGAGATTCCCGTTGTGCCAGGCGTCGATGAAGTGGCTAGGGCTCTGGAAGGAGTGAAGTAACGTAGGGCAGCGTCAGCCTTGCGCCGAGGCACGACTATGCCGAGAACAACAAACGGGCTGACAAATTCTGTTCGATGTACTTCTTGCTGTCGAATTTCTTGCCGGTGCTCGCGCCTGACATGTAGCGGATCTGCCCGAAAATGGGACGCTCGAACCAGGGGCGGTCGAATTTTCCCAGGATCGCCCACGCAATTCCCGCGTATCCATTGGGATCCCGGCCATCGAGTTCGTACTTGTCGTTCAGACGGACGGCGATGCGGTGAGCCTCGGCCGGAGACTTATTCCATTCCAAGATCTTCTTCGCCCAATACATGCGCATGTAGTTGTGCATCCAGCCGTCGTTGACCATCTGCATTTGCGAGGCGTTCCAGAGCTGGTCGTGTGTTTCCGCGTTTTCCAATTGCTTCTCGCTGTAGAGCGCCGGACGGTAGTCGCTTGCATGTTTGGCGAGCGTGCGATGCGCCCACGGTTCCGCGCATTCAAAACTGTCGTAGTCCGGATGGAAGTGGACCAGATTCACCGAGAGCTCGCGCCACACCACAATCTGGTTGAGGAACGCCTCTTTGTCCGGCGTAGGAGCCTCCGCTTTTTCGACTGCCAAGGCGACTGTGATTGGGCTGATGTGGCCGAAGTGCAAATAGGGCGACAGGCGGCTCGTATGGTCGATCTCCGGCTTGTTGCGAAGCTTGCCGTATCCCCTCAACTTATTGTTGACGAACTCTTGAAACAATCGCGCCGCTTCGGTTGAGCCTCCGCGCCAATTTGATACCGGGGATACCGAACGATCCAGCTCCCACCCCCCGGTGATATCGATTCCTGGCTTCAACGAAGCAAGCTGAGCTGGCTTCGCCCAACTTAGGCGTGCTTTCGGGTTGCGAGCGGGAACAAGGTACGTCTTCAGCAACGCCTGAATCCGCGGACGAATCGTGTGCGCCGCGTACTGCGCTTTTTCCAGCAGCTTTGAGGGAACGATGACATCGGCGTCGACGGTCCACAAAGGGACTTTGAGCTTCTTCGCTGCGGTCTTGCGCCATCCCAGCGGTTCGCGCATCGGATTCTCGTCGCCGACCACCAGAGCCGCTTTCACCTCTTCGCAAAACTGAATGAGGCTGTGATCGGGAAACCGGCGAAGTACAAAGCCGACATTCCTCTTCTCCAGTGCGGCTGCGATGTCGGGAATGCCTTCGTTGAGAAAAGAATAGTGGCGCAGATTCGCGTGAGGATAGAACGGGACCGGCGCAAAAAATACGACCACGGGCTTTCCCAAGTACATTGGCGGCGTCAATCGCAACGTCGAGGGCGGGATTATCAATTCCCCGTTGCGCTCGTTGCATCCAGTAGACAACACACGTTCCTTGCGGATCAGGCGGCCCGCTGCGCCGAACCGTAACTCGAGGATCGTTCGAAATCCTGTTCAGATCGTCCATGGCAGAGTTCGTGGCCGCGGCAAGAATCACGCGCCACTTGTGCATACTAGTTTGAGTCAAAAAGGAATGTGGAAACTTGAAATCGGGCAGATTATGAATGCTCGGACTCGCACGAAATGAAAATCAGCCCCAAACTTTTTCTTCACGGTAAAAGTCGGTTGCAGCCGATCAATATGCTCGCAGAATCGCGTCCGCAATGCGCGCGGCATCCACCGATGCCTTCACATCGTGCGTTCGAATCACATGCGCTCCTTTGAGGATGAGCGCGGTTTGAGACGCGAGTGTTCCGTAGAGGCGGTCTTCCGGAGGGGCGTCTTTTCCCCCTTGCGCCAGGGTTCGTCCGATAAAAGATTTGCGCGAGGTTCCCGCGAGCAAGGGGAAACCCGCCGACTGCAATTCTCCGAAGCGGGCCATCAGCGGGTAATTTTGGTCAAAGCTCTTGCCGAATCCGAAGCCGGGATCCAGCACAATGCGTTCGCGGCGCACCCCCGCCAGCACCGCTTTCTCTGCCCACTCCTTCAGTTCCCGCTTCACCATCAGCACGACGTCTCCCGGAGGAGGCAGTGTCCGCCACTCTTCCGGACGCCCGCGCATGTGCATCAGGACGCAACCACATTTGAGTTCGACCACAGTCTTGGTCATCAGCGTGTCCCATCGGAAGCCGCTCACATCGTTTACGATCTCCGCGCCGGCGCTGACCGCGGCGCGTGCAACCGAGGCTTTGTAAGTGTCGACAGAGATCACAGCGGAAGGGCGTTTCTTTTTCAACTCTGCGATCACCGGGATCACGCGTTTGAGTTCGTCCTCCGCGCTCACAGTTGGCGCGGCGAGCCTCGCTGAAGGTGGGAAGCTCTTCTTCTGTTCGGAAGTCTTCGTTTCGCCGGCGTCGACTCGTGCGCCGGGCCGGGTTGATTCTCCGCCGACATCGATAATGTCGGCTCCCTCGTCGAGCATACGCTCCGCCTGCTCAAGCGCTCTCTCTCGATCGAGAAACTGCCCGCCGTCTGAAAAGGAATCAGGTGTCACATTCAGGACGCCCATGATCAGCGTGCGCTTTCCGAGTTCGAGCGCGCGCGAACCGAGATTCCATTGGAAAACGGACCTCATGCGGCCACGATTCTAAACGACATCACGGTTTCTCGATGATCCACTTCGTCATCAAATAGCGTTGATGGTCTTCAAAACCCGCGCGGCGGTAGAGGTCGATGGCAGGATTGCCGTGGTTCACTTCGAGATGGACTACAGTGACGCCAAGTTCTTTCGCCTGGCTCGCGAAGAATTCAAGAGCTTGCGTGCCGACCCCAAGGCCGCGATGGCTGGGACGAACGAAAAACTCGTCTACCCATGCGCCCCGGCCGCGATACTCGAGGCTGTAGTCGAACGCCATGACGATGTAGCCAACCGCTTGTCCATCGGCGACGATGAACCAGGCGCGGCCAAGGCCAGGTTCGCGCAACAACTGGTCCGTCACTCTTGATGTCGTTGGTTCGTCAAACGAGCATGACCACGGATCGTCCGCCTGCAACTCTTTCATCATTGCCAGCAGTTTCGCGAGATTGTCCGGATACGCCGCATCGAATGTGATCAGCATGATTGTCTTGTGCGAGGAACGAGAGAATTGCTATCTGCGCCGTGCCGCCGCCGCCCTTCGACCGCGAGTGCCGTGCATCGCGGCCGGGCCGGTTCCCTTCGGCGGTTTCCGTTTTCCGTCGAGCAGTTCCTTCAGTACAACGGCATTGTTGCGCGTTTCGTTTTTCGAGGCGAAGAGCAGCGTCAGCCGCTTTTTCAGGTGAGCCAATTCGTACAGCCGGCGCAGCGCCTCGTCTGACTCGGGCTGTGCCAGTTCTTTGAGGAATCTCGCGCGGAAGGTTTCCCACTGGTCGACGTGCGCGTGATACCACTGTCTGAGTTCGTCCGACGGGGACAACTCTCGCATCCAGTGGTGAACCGCGGCGCGCTCTTTGCTGAGTCCACGCGGCCAGAGACGGTCCACAAGGACTCGGTTCCCGTCGGCACGAGTCGCCGGTTCGTAGACGCGTTTGATCGCAACTGACATGGGGAAAGTCAGCTTCAGCTGTGCTGTATCAGCTTTGCATCTATCATTGTAAAGCGGCTTCCCGCCGAGCGTATCAGTCTCATTTGAAGGATGTCTATGCCCCTGAAGAACGACCGTTCGAGCCGGAATCGACAATACGAAAAATTGGTTGCTGCTGCCGGTTGTCCTGACTTCGCTGGTCGCGATCGGTTTGACCCTGGGGTGCGACGTCGAGCGTCGCAAGTCTGATGCTGAACTTGGCCTCAACGAGCAACAAGCGGCCGGAAGAAAAATTTACGACGCCGAGTGCGATCGCTGCCATGAACCATACTCCACGCGCGGCAAGAAAGGTCCAGCCCTCAAGGGGGTCTTTCAGCGCAAATATCTGTCGCTGAGCGGGCTGCCGGCCAATGACGAGCGCGTGTCAGACATCATCCGTCTTGGACGCAATGAAATGCCGGGGTACAGCCAGAAGCTGAGCTCACAAGACATCGAAAACGTGCTCGCATATTTGCATACCCTCTGAGCGCAAGCTGTGTCCGAATGCGCCGCGGTTCCATGGGATAATCCCAGCATGAAAGCCGCGCCAAATCCGGCTCTTTTCCGCGAACTGCCCGCGGTGGATGAGTTGCTGCGCAAGCCGGAAATCGCCGCGCTCGTGAATATGCACGGTGCGGCCAGTGTCACCGATGCGTCGCGCGGAGTGCTCGCTAGCCTGCGCGAAGAGATCACCAAAGGATTGCTCGATGAATCGTCTCTGCGGATTGCCCTCGAGGGAATCGCCAATGCGGTTCAATCCCGGGCGCTGGCATCCCTCCGCCACTCGTTGCGGCCGGTGATCAACGCCACCGGTGTCATCCTGCATACGAATCTTGGCCGTGCGCCCCTGGGTGAAACCGCGTTAGAGCACATCCGGGAAACCGCCTCCGGCTACAGCAATCTGGAATTCGATATCGATGCCGGTGAACGGAGCCAGCGCGACATCCACGTTGATCGCCTCTTCAAGAAATTGCTGGCCCAGACTTCGGACAACGCCGAGATCGCAACCATCGCGGTAAACAACAACGCCGCAGCCGTGCTTCTTGCGCTCAACTCCCTGGCCGATGGCGGCGAAGTCATTGTTTCTCGTGGCGAACTGGTCGAAATCGGAGGCTCGTTTCGTATTCCCGACGTGATGGCGAAGTCGGGCGCGATTCTTCGGGAAGTAGGCACCACGAATCGGACGCGCGCCACTGATTACGAGAACGCGATCAATGAGCGCACCCGGCTGTTGCTGCGCGTGCATCGCTCGAATTTCGAGATCACAGGCTTTACCGAGCAGCCATCCACAGCCGAACTGGTCGATCTGGCGCGCAAAAAGAATATTCCGTTGATGGAGGATCTCGGCAGCGGGGCGCTCGTCGATCTCGAGCATTTCGGTATTCGCGGAGAGAGCAGCGTTCTCGACAGCTTGCGCAGCGGAGTCGACGTCGTCACCTATAGCGGAGACAAGTTGCTGGGAGGCCCACAGGCCGGACTGCTCAGCGGCCGCGCCAACCTGATTACCTGCATGCGCTCGAACTCGCTCTTCCGAGCTCTTCGCGTCGATAAACTCATTTACGCCGCGCTGGAGGCGACCTTGATGGCCTATGTCAAACATGACTATGCCAGCGTACCGACACTAAAGATGATGAGCCTGACGAAGGAAGATATTGGCCAGCGTGCGCAGTCTCTGGCGGGACAGATTAATTCTTCATCGGGCCCTTTCAAAGTTGAAATTGTCGACGGCGAGTCTGTCATCGGAGGTGGGGCCGCGCCTTCGTCGGTGCTTCCCACGCGTCTACTGGCGTTAACACACTCCAACTTCAGCGCGAATGACTTGGCCTCGCGTCTGCGCGCCGCCGATCCGCCGATCGTAGCGCGAGTCGAAGATGGCAGGGTTCTCCTGGATCTGCGAACCGTGTTTCCCGATCAAGATCCTGCGATCGTGCAGGCTCTCTCCCGCATCGGATAGCTGTTGGCGACCCTCTACACCATCGGCCATTCCACGCGCCCGCTCGATGATCTCGTGGCTTCCCTGCGGGCTCACGATATCGAGACTCTCGTCGACATCCGCGCCTTTCCCATGTCGCGCCGCCTGCCGCAGTTCAACCGGGATTCCCTCGCGGAGACACTGCCTGCCGCCGGAATCCGCTATGTCTGGATGAAAGCGCTTGGCGGATATCGCAAGAAAATTCTCGATGACTCTCCTAACATCGCGCTTCGCAATCAAAGTTTTCGCAACTACGCCGACTACATGTTGACCCCGGAGTTCGAGCGCGCCATGTCGGATCTAATCGTCTTGGCGGAACAGGCGCCGACTGCCTACATGTGTGCCGAGCGCGTCTACTTCCAATGTCACCGTATGCTGGTGTCCGACTGGCTCGTCGCCCATGGACACGATGTCTTGCACATCGACGGCACGGGCCCGGTGAAACCCCATAAGATCACGGCCGAAGCCCGCATGATTGACGGCCGTTTGATCTATCGCGGCGACCGGTTGCTGTAAGATTCAGTCCAGACCGAACCATGATCGTAGGCACTGGCATCGACATCGCGGAAGTCCCGCGCATCGCAGCAGCGATCGAGCGCTTCGGACCGCGTTTCTTACACCGCATCTACACCGAAGGCGAGATGCGATATTGCGACTCCAAGGCAAATCGTGTCGAGCGTTACGCCGCGCGCTTCGCCGCCAAAGAAGCCGCGATGAAAGCACTCGGCACCGGATGGAACCATGGTGTGCGCTGGCGCGACTGTGAGGTCACCCGCATGCCGGGCGGCCGTCCAACGATGATCTTCCATGGCAAAGCCGGAGAGTTCGCCGCGAAACTCGGCGTGAAGAATATCGCGTTATCCATTTCCCATACAGTCGAACAGGCGATCGCGCAGGTGATTTTCGAGAGCTGAACTGCGTCCGCGTTCCCGATAGCCGAATTCCCATTCGCGCCATCTGCTAGACTGTCGCCTTCGATTCCATTATGGCTGTGATCGCTCCCACGCCTATCTCCGCTGCGAGAAGGGCGGACGTTCCGGAAACAACTCTGCTGGCTGGCCTCGCGCTTACCAGCTTTGCCGCTTTGCTGCTTGAACTGGCGCTGACGCGACTGTTCTCCGTCGTCCTCTTCTATCACTTTGCTTTCCTCGCGATTTCGATCGCCTTGCTCGGCCTTGGCGGAGGCGGAGTTTTCGCCTACCTGCTGAAAAGCCGCCTGGTCGAAATGTCGACGCGCACGATCGCGGCCTGGCTCTGCATGGCGAATTCATTGTTGATCGTCGTCGTGCTCGAAATTGTTCTGCGCGTCCCAGTGTCGCTCGATGTAACCGGAGCGAATCTTTTCCGGCTTACCAAGATTTATCTGGCCGCTGCCGTACCTTTCTTTCTGACCGGATTTCTCTTTTCGATTGTGTTCGCGCGGGAGACTGACCGTATCCCTCGTCTCTATGGCGCCGATCTCTGCGGTGGAGCGCTCGCCTGCCTGGCAATTGTTCCGGTGTTGAACTGGCTCGGTGGTCCCAACGCCATTTTGGTCTCTGGCATTGCCTTGGCCGCTGCAGCCATCATTTGGGCGGGAACCCGCGCTGTCCGCAGGTATGCCAGTTTACTTGCGTTAGCGATGGTGGCTTTGACGGCCGCTAATCATGCGGGCCGCCTCTTCGACGTGGTGTATGCGAAAGGAATGTTTCGCGATCCGGCATGGGTGGAATTTGCTCGCTGGAATGCGTTGTCGCGAGTCGAAGTCGACCGCCAGGGTCAGGCCAAGGCGATCGTGATCGACTCCGACGCGTCGACGTACATCATGAACGCCGACCTGTCGCATTGGCAGGGTACGCTGTGGGAACACAATCTGATGGCGGCCCCTCCGGCGCTGGCAAACGTGCTGCGCCCCCATGGAGATTTCGCGATCATTGGTCCCGGCGGCGGAGTCGATGTTCTTCGCGCCGTAGCCAACGGCAGCACGAGTGTCACCGGCATCGAGATCAATCCCATCATCGCGAATACCATCATGCGCGGCCGCTATGCGGATTATGCGCAGCATCTGTACGACCGGCCCGACGTGCACATTCACGTTACAGATGGGCGTTCGTTCCTGCGCTCCACTCCACAGCACTTTGATGTCGTGCAGATGACCCTTGTCGACACCTGGGCTTCCACCGCAGCAGGTGCCTTCGCGCTGAGTGAAAACAATCTGTACACGGTGGAGGCGTTCCGGGAATATTTCAATCATCTCAATCCCGATGGAATGATCGCCATCACGCGCTGGGAGTTTCGCCAGCCCCGCGAAGCATTGCGCGTCGTGGCGGTCGCCATGGAGGCGCTGCACGAGCTCGGCGTCGCCAATCCCGCGCACAATTTCATCGTTGCGTCGCAGGGATCGCTCGACGAAGACGGAATCCCCGTCGTCGTGCTCGCCAAAAAACAGGCATTCACCCCCGAAGAAGAAGCAGCCGTAACAAAACATCTCGACCGTTACTCCGAACTCGAGCCGCTCTACTTGCCTTCGCAGCCGGAACAGAATCCGTTCTCCGACCTGATCGCGAAGAACGATCCCTACGCCTTCGCAAAAACCTACGCCTACAACGTGGCCCCGGTGAACGATAACGCGCCTTTCTTTTTCTTTACCCTCAAGGCGCGTCAGATTCTCGGAGAAGAAGGCCTGCGTCACGGGATCGACTGGAAGGTGAATCTCGGCGTGCTGGTGCTGCTGGCCGTCCTCGTCATCTCGCTGGTAGCGGTGCTGGTATTTCTCGTGCTGCCACTCGCGTTGCGGCGCGGTCCGTCGCGGCAGTCGCCGCTTTCTTTGCTCTACTTCGTGGCCGTCGGCCTTGGATACATCCTCGTCGAAATCGCATTTATCCAGCGCTTCGTCCTGTTTCTCGGACACCCAACATATGCTCTGACAGTTGTGATCTTCCTGCTGATGTTGTCGAGCGGTGCGGGCAGCTTGCTGTCGCGCCTCTGGCTGCCTCGGGCGGAAAAGGGTTGGGTACCGCTGATCCTGGTCGTTCTCACGCTGATCGCTTACGTGTTTTTCCTTCCCAGTCGGCTCGCGTCCCTTGTGGGGATGGACTTCAGCTATCGCCTGCTCGTGAGCGGAGTCATGCTGATCCCGTTGGGATTCGTGATGGGAATGCCATTCCCCACGGGGTTGCGCGCGTTGGCCGTATTACCGGCGCCGGAATTTCCTTCGGGCGCGGGCGCTTTCGACAATGTTGTGGAGTGGGCGTGGGCCATGAATGCGGGAGCCAGCGTTCTCGGATCAGTCCTCGCGATGGTGATCGCCATTCAATGGGGATTGACGGCCACGCTTGCCTGCGGCGCCGCTGCCTACGTGCTCGCTCTGGCTGCGATGCCCATGTTGAGTCCGAAGGCTTAGCAGCGCCTTCGACTTTGTTATGATGCAGCGATGGGGTGCTCAGGGATAATCCGGCGATACAGGCCTTCGCCGCAGTCTTGGCAACCAATCCCAACTGGCGTCATGAGGAAATCCTTTGCCTAGCCAGAAGCAGCTGAAGTGGTCTCAACTGCGGGTCGGAATCACGGTGATCGTCGCCAGCCTGACGCTCGGATTCCTTTTGTTCCTGATGTCCGGTACGGCCGGACTCTTCACGCCACGGCTCACCCTCAAATCCTATTTCGATAACGCCGAAGGGTTGCGCGTCGGCGCTCCCGTGCGGCTGAGCGGCGTGGACGTCGGAAACGTGACGAACATCGCCATCGTCAATCTGAAAGACAAGCCACAGACTCCCGTTGAAATCACCATGAGGGTGAGTTCGAAATATCACGACTCCATGCGGCGTGATTCCGTCACTTCGCTCGAAACCGCGGGTGTTCTCGGGGAAACCTACCTCGACATCGACAGTTCGCAGGCCCTTGGCCCGATGGTGCAGGATGGAGATATTCTGCCCACCCAGGTGCATCCGGACTTCAATCAAGTCGTGAGGGCCAGCCAGAGCACGCTGCAGAACATGGACGCGCTGTTGAAACGCGCGGATCGCATTCTGGCCTTTGCCGAAAGCGGCAAGGGATCCATCGGAAAACTGATCTACGATCCCACTTTGTATAACCGCTTTTCCGAAACCATTTCCGACTTTCAGAAGATTGTTTCGGAAGTCGGCAGTGGGCAGGGAAGCCTGGGCGCGCTCATCAGCCGCAACGATGCCTATGACAAGTTTCTTGCGACCCTCGACAAGATGAACCTTGTGATCGATGACCTGCAGCAGGGTAAAGGCTCTGCCGGGAAATTCCTCAAGGATCCGGCGCTGTACAACAACGCGAACGATACCATCGCCAATCTCAAGAAGGTCACCGACGACATCAACGCCGGCAAGGGCACGCTCGGCAAGCTGACTAAGGACGAGGAACTCGCTCAAAAGATCGACAATACAGTCACGAAGCTTTCAGAGCTCACGACTCAGCTGGCAGCAGGACAGGGCACGGCAGGTAAGCTCTTCAAGGACGATACCCTCTACAACAACGCCAACGAAATGCTTGTGGAAACCAAGGCTCTGGTGAAGGGGATTCGCGAGAATCCTAAGAAGTATCTGAGCATCAAGCTGCACATCTTCTAGCGAGTTTGCTCTCTCGCCTCAAAACTCCTGTTTAGTGTTCGCCTAAGCCGAACACCGATCCCAGCATCAGAATTAAAAAAACGCCCAGCGAGATCCATCCATACTTGTTGTCTTTTTCTTTGAAGAACAAGTAACAGGCCACCATGACGCGGACAACGGGCGTGGCCAGCATGAGCAGAACTCCGGCGCGCTCGATGCGGACTGGGATCTTTCCCGGGACGAAAACTTCTGCCATCAGCCCAGCCAGCATGATGAAGAAGCAGCCAAACGCCCCTACGCGGAGCACCAGCGCCACCACGCGATCGAATGCCGGCTCTCGAAGTTGACTCATAGGGCGGTCTTCCAGAGATGAAATGCAAGGTGTCCGGCCAGGTACAGCATCACCCCGACCAGTAAGTAGACGACGATCTTGGTGTGAATTCGCGGAGCCAGTCGCGCGCCGAGCAGCGATCCGATGAACACTCCGACTGCCAACGGCGCAGCCACTTCCACCAGGATGTCGCCGCGACGGTAATAAACAATCGCGCTCGCCGCTGCCGTAACACCAATCATGAAGTTTGACGTCGCGGTGGCCACCATCAGCGGCACACTCATAAAGATGTACATCACGGGAACTTTGATGGGTCCGCCGCCGATGCCGAGCAATCCGGAAAGAGCGCCGGCGACCAGCGATGCCCCGAGGCCGAGAGGATAACGCTTCGGCTCATACGGCGGGATCACGATTTCGCCGTTCGTCCCTGGCGACGAATCATCCTCCGTCTTCACTTTCCCGCCCTTACTGAGAATCGTGATGGCGCTGTACAGGAGGAACGCGGCGAATAATCCCTCCAGCGCATTGCGGTTGAAATAGCCGACGAGATAAGCCATGACTGCGGCGCCCAGTCGCCGTCGCCAGTTCGAGCGTCATGCCGAGACGAATGTCGGTGGTATGGCGCTGCAGGTGGATCGAAGAACTCGCCGCGGAAGTCGTAATGACCGCGACCAGGCTGGTCCCGATGGCTTGGCGGATCGGCACCCCAAAGTGAAGCGCAAGGATGGGAGTTAGCAGCACTCCGCCGCCAATGCCGGTGAGTGCGCCCAGGAATCCCGCAAAAAATCCCAGCACAACCAGAAGCACGGTCACCATCTGGCGATCGCCCCCTGCTTGCCAAGTTGTTCGATGGAGGTACTAATGCTCGGAATCACGATCTTCAGGAATACGGCGGGGAAGGAACCCCCGGTCCAACGCAAGCTATGTCACCGCCCGCATCGTGGCCGCGGCATCGGCGTGCTCGTGCGCGTGATAACTCGATCGCACCAGCGGTCCGGACTCAACGTGGCGGAAACCGAAGCGAAGAGCCTCATTCCGCAGATAAACGAACTCTTCCGGCGTGTAGAAGCGGGCGATCGGCAGATGATCTTTCGAAGGCCGCAGGTATTGCCCGACGGTGAGGATATCGACCTTGCGCGTCCCCAGATCGCGAAACACTTCGATCAGCTCTTCGCTCGATTCACCCAATCCCACCATCACCCCGCTTTTGGTGACCGTCGTGGGAGAAATCTTCTTCGCGTTTTCGAGCAGAGCCAGCGTTCGCTCATACCGCGCTCCCGATCGCACGGCCCGATACAGCCGCGGCACGGTTTCGGTGTTGTGGTTGAGCACGTTCGGTTGCGCGTCGAGCACGATGCGCAACGACTCTTCGAGGCCCTGAAAATCGGGGATCAGGACTTCCACCCGGCAATCCGGCGTCAATTCGCGAATCGCGCGGATGGTCTCCGCAAAAACACGCGCGCTGCCGATATTGTCGTCGTCGCGGTTTACGCTCGTGACCACAGCATGTTTCAGGCCAAGCGTGGCCACCGCCTCGGCGACGCGCTCCGGCTCCGCCCAGTCGATCGGCTCCGGACGTCCCTTGGGCACCGCGCAAAATCCGCAGCGCCGGGTGCAGATGTCGCCCAGAAGCATGAAGGTGGCAGTCTTGTGGTTCCAGCACTCACCAATGTTCGGGCACTGCGCCGACTCGCAGACTGTATGCAATCCCAGACCACGAGCCAGCTTCTTCAGATTATGGAAGTTCTCGCCGACAGGAGCCTTCGCGCGCAGCCACTGCGGTTTCGGCACGCGCGCCGGCGGGCTGACTTCAATCTGAATGAGTTGGGAGGAACCGGCCATCGTTTCGATTCTATCAAACAGCGCAATTAACCCACTTCGACCAGTCCGTACGTATGCTGCCATCGGGCACGCATCTGTACCAGCGCCCGGCTGACCTCTTCCGGAGATATCTCAGAGTTCGGCTCCGCCAGCACTAAGGCCGCCTCGCGCTTGGCTGCCTCGAGCAACTGCGCGTCTCGTATGATGTTGGCGATGCGGAAGCTCGGCAGGCCGGCTTGCCGCGTACCGAAAAATTCGCCGGGGCCGCGCAACTCCAGATCCAGTTCGGCGATCTGAAATCCGTCGTTCGTCTTCACCATGGCATCGAGTCTCCGCTGGCCTTCTTCGGAGACTTTTCCTCCAGTCATAAGAATGCAATAAGACTTGGCGGCGCCGCGCCCGATCCGGCCGCGCAACTGATGAAGCTGCGCCAGGCCAAACCGCTCGGCATGCTCGATCACCATGACCGTTGCATTGGGAACGTCCACGCCGACTTCGATCACCGTTGTAGCGACCAATATCTGCAATTCGCCTTTCTGAAACATCCGCATGACCTGGTCTTTCAGTTCTGCGTCGAGACGACCATGCAACAGACCAACCTTCAAATCCGGAAAGATGCGGTCGCTGAGCTCGCGGTACATCTTCACCGCAGCTTTTAGCTCGGTCTCTTCATTTTCCGCGATCACCGGATACACGACGTACGCCTGATGTCCAGCCACGACCTGCTTGCGCAAGAAATCCCACACCTTGGGGGACTCGGAGTCCGAACCGCAGCGCGTGACAATCGGCGTGCGCCCCGGCGGCAACTCGTCCAGCACGCTCAAATCGAGATCCCCATAGAGCGTGAGCGCCAGAGTCCTGGGGATCGGTGTCGCCGTCATGACGAGAACATCAGGCTCCGCCGAATCTGAGCGGGATTCCGCTGCGCCAGCCGTGGGTTGGGCCTCAGAATGGAGAGCCCCGTTGGAGTCCGTCCGCCTTCGTCACCGTCGCCCGATTTCTTCATCAGCTTTAGCCGCTGCATCACTCCGAATCTGTGTTGCTCATCAACGATCACCAGCCCGGGTTTGGCAAACTCGACCTTCTCTTCCAGCAGAGCGTGCGTCCCGATGATCAACTGCGCATTGCCCTGCGCGATGTGACGCCGAATTTCCCGCTTGCGATCGGACTCGAGCGAGCCGGTCAAAAGGACGATGCGGTATCCGGCATTTTCCAGAATTCTCCGCGCGGAAAAATAATGTTGTTGGGCGAGAATCTCGGTCGGCGCCATCAGCGCCACTTGGAAGCCGTTCTCGATGGCAATGATCGCCGCCTCGAAAGCAACGATCGTCTTCCCGGATCCTACGTCGCCCTGCAGCAAACGCCGCATCGGATAAGGCTTTTCCATATCTGCGGCAATCTCTTTCAGCACGCGCTTCTGCGCAGCCGTGGGATGAAACGGAAGAATCTTCTTGATCGCCGCTCGAACCCGATCATCGAGCCGGAATGCAATCCCCGTTTGCGCCTTCTGCTGCCGCCGCTTCAACTCGAGCCCCAACTCGACGAAAAACAGCTCGTCAAAGATCATCCGGATGTGTGCGGGCGTGCGTGACGATTGAAGGTCTGCCAGGCTTTCACCCGGTTCAGGCCAGTGCACGTTCCAGAGCGCGGCCCGGGGCGAGATCAATCCCAGGTGCTCGCGCACAGCGCCCGGAATCGCGTCCGGAAGGTCCGGAGTCAGATTGTCCAGCGCAGTCCGAATAATGCGCCGGAACCAGCGGGGCGTCAGCTTCCCCGTAGCTTCGTAAATGGGAACGATGCGGCCGATCTCCAGCGAGGCGGCCGCCTTTTTCTCCGCGCCATTTTCGCCAGAATCTCCCGGATCGCCGAGAATCTCGAACTGTGGCTGAATGATCTGCAGTTCTCGGCTGCGCTGATCCTCTTCGACTTTCCCGTAGAGCGCGATCAACTGGCCGGGCTGGAATTTGTCCTGTAGATACGTCCCGCGGAACCACAGGCACCGCAGCTTGGCTCGCCCTTGCCCCACCGTGAGCTGAAAAATCGGCATGCTCCGGGTGCGAAAGATTCCCGAGTTGCGCACCTCGCCGACCACCGTGGCCATCTCTCCCGGACGAAGCTCGGCAATGCCCCGCGGATTTAACCGGTCCTCATAGCGAAACGGAAGATAATGAAGCAGTTCCCCAACTGTGCGGATTCCCTTGGCAGCCAGGATTTCCGCGATGCGGGGCCCCACCCCCTTCACATACTGCACGGGCGTGGAGAGTTCAAGCATGGACGGGATTCGTCCCCTCGCAACCAAGGAAGAGAACGGAGCACCAAAGAATAGCAGGAGCAAGCTGCCCGCTGCTTGTAAGTCCATGAAGACGAAGCCGCCAATCTCCAGTTGCCTCGTTCCAATTCCGGCCCCTAAGTCTCCCCTCCCGGCCCGGAGGAACCTTCCCGGTGTCTAAACTGTCGGTGCGCGCGAATTTCCTTCAGGCGTTGCTGGCGGTCCTACTGGGAAACATCGTCTATTTCTTGCTGGTTCCTTCGCTTCCGCTCATCGCCCGGCACCGACCGATGCGGATCGACCTCGGCATGGCCGTGGACTTCTGGTTCTGCCTTGTGGCCTACGGACTGATCCGCACCGCCCGACGCTGGCGCTAGCCGATATCGTCAAAACCTTCCGCCCCCAAGTTACTTTCGATATCTCGGAAGTTACCTTTCGGAGGGTAAAATCCGTTGAAATGCAGAAGTTTGCGGTGTTATACGAAGCGGGGCAGGCGGTGCTCTCGACCTTCGATCTGGATGAGGTCCTGCAGCGAATTCTGGCCATCGCTCACGACAATTTCCATTTGCAGAACGTCGCCATCCTGTTGCTTGACCAGGATGCGCAGGAATTGTCTGTTCGTTCGCAGATCGGCTGGGACTTCGGCAAAGACAAGGTTTCGCTGGGCATGCACAACGGGATCACGGGAGCATCGGTCCTCGCGAAGAAGCCCGTTTACGCCGCCGATGTCTCCAAGGATCTCCGTTATATCTGCTCTGCGCAGTCCACTCGATCCGAACTCGCAATTCCCCTGATGGTGCGCGACGAAGTTGTCGGAGTGCTCGACTGTCAAAGCGATCAGCCTGATTTCTTCGACGTCGAAAAGATCGAGGTACTCACCCTGTTCTCGACCCAGGCGTCACTGGCTCTGCAAAATGCGCGTCTTTATTCGCTGGAGCGCCAGCGCGCGCGCCAGTTGCAAGCGATCAATACGATCGCGCAGCAGAGCACGGCAGTGATGGAACTGGAAGATTTGTTGGCGCGCGCCTGTTCCGTGATTCAGCAGGCGTTTCAGGTGTCGCATGTATCGTTGTGCCTGCGCGACGAAGAGGATCTCGTGATGCGGGCGCATCATGGAACTCTGACTCCGACGTTCCCGTCTTGCGGACGTTTTCCCGCGACGCAGCAGCCCTGGGCCGAAGTCATCGCTACCAGCGGCTCCATGATCGAGAAGGATCTGACCTCTGTCCCGGATTCTGTGCGCCTTTTTAAGGAGTGCGCCTCCCGGATGAGCATTCCGCTCATCTCGTTTGGCCAGACCCACGGGGTCCTCACGTTGCACAGCTCGCAGAAAAATGCATTCCGCGAAAGCACGTTGCAATCGCTCGAATCGGTAGCCGACATCTGCGCCAATTCCATCCAGAACGCTCACTACGTGGATCGCGTCAAGCAGCTTGCTTATCTGGATGGCTTGACCGGCATCTTCAATCGTCGCTTTTTTGAACTGCGCATCATGGAAGAGATTGAGCGCGCCCGCCGTTTCGGAACCGGCATGGCGGTGATTATGGCCGACATCGACCACTTCAAACAGCTCAACGACGACTTCGGACACTTGCTGGGCGATGAGGTCTTGCGGCAGGTTTCATCGCTCTTTCATCAGCATTTGCGCAAGATTGATGTCGTCTGCCGCTACGGCGGGGAAGAATTCGCCATCCTGCTGACGCAGACGAATGCACAGCAGGCCCAGTTGATTGCCGAAAAGTTGTGCCGTTTGGTGGGAAAGTGGCAATTTCCAGGAGTGCCCGCGAAGTGTCACGATTAGCGCCGGTGTAGCGGCGTTCCCTGCGCACGGTAAAACTCGGGATGAAATGATTCTCGCCGCCGACAGTGGACTCTATGCCGCCAAGCAAGCTGGCCGCAACCGCGTCTGCATGCCGAACGCCGCGAAGGCAGCTTCAAACGGCCGCTAATTGCAACCGCTGGAATGCCGGTCTATAACCAGTCGTGTTGTATCGTCTTCAACTGGATCCGCAGGTTCTCCAAATCCTTCCTTACCTGCACCTTTTGCCGTTCGGTCTGACGGCGGAATTCAGTTTGCTCTCGACAAAGTTCTTTTCGCACTTCCGTCGCAGCCTTGCGCGAGTTTTGAACGGCAAGTTCCATCTCTGGACGCAACTTTGCGATCTCATCCCGCACGTTCGATAGCTCGATAGCCGTCTCTGCCTCGATCGCGGGTTCGTTGTCGAAGCTCTCTTCTTCCATGAGGTCGCCGGATTCCTTCCGCGGCGGCAACGGAAGATTCAGGTTCTGTTCCCGCTTGTCGCGCATCACGCCGACGCTGACGGAATCGCTATTCCGCGAGCGCACCGCGTGGGAGAAGTCGCTGGTGTCGTGGACCGTCTGGTTGTTCACTTTGACGATAATGTCTCCGGCGCGAAAGCCCGCTTTTTCTGCGCGGCTTCCCTTATCGACCGAGCGCACAAGGACCCCGTTCCCGTTCTTCACCCCGAAAAACTCCCCCAGTTGCGGAGTGATGTTCTCCACCATCAGTCCGCTCCGAGCCGATTGCGTGACGACAACCATGTTGATCGAGGGGATGTCGATATCCGGCATGTGCATCTCGGGAATCGAAACATTAATGTCGCCTGGCTTCGGGCCTACGAATGCGAACTCTTTGTGCTTGTCAGCAAGCTGCACCTTCACCGTGACCGGCTGCCCGTCGCGGCTCAATCCGAAAGTGACGATTCGCCCCGGTGGCATTTCGTGGATCATTCGTCGCAGCTCGGCTTCGCTCTCGATCGACGTGCCATTCATCGTGAGAATGACGTCGTGCTCTTTGATGCCCGCCTTACCAGCCGGAGCATCCTGATCCACCATCGTCACCTCAACGCCCTTCTCTTCCTTCAGTTTCAACCTGGACATGCGCTCCGTCGTAACGTCGGCGATGTCGACGCCAAGGTACGACGCAGTGCCGCCGTCTTCGCTCCAGAAGGCCCAAGGTTGCGCCGGAGGATCGACCGACCAGTTCTGCGCCGCGAATGAAGAACCCGCAAGCAATGGCAACACCGCGATGACTGTCCAAATCTGTCTGCGCATAGTCATACCCTCGGGAATCCGTGGTCAGTGGCTAGCGGTCTTGAAATGATGCGGCTTTCGCTCTTGCTGACCGCTGATCACTGACGTCTTGCTACTTCGCCTTCCTGATGCAAATGTCTCCGCTTGAGGTGTGGACCTTCAGCGTGGGGCCTCCGCCATTCAGCGAGCCATCCGCGGTGAGGGTCTTGCTCCATTGATCACCCTCGGTGCGCACATGAATGTCCGAGAAGTCCGAAGAGATGCGATGTCCGTTGCCCATATCGACGCTGGCCCGCACGTTGATGGCAACATCGGAAGCGATGTACACCGTAATGTCACCCGCCGCCGTCTCGAGATCGGAATCGTGGCGTTCGCTTCCCGTGTTGACCAGCTTCACCGTGATGCCGCCCGCGCTGGTTTCCGCGCTGGCTGAGGGCACACCGTATAGCTCAATCCCGCCGCCGCCTGTCTCAGCGTGCACGTGTCCCTTGGCAGAGGTCAGATGAATCGTTCCGCCGCCAGTTTCAATTTCCGCCGCGCCGCCCACGTCGCTCAAATCCACACTGCCGCCGCCCGTGGAAACTTTCACTTTGCCGGAGCACTGTTTCACTTCGACGCTGCCGCCGCCGGTTTCGACAATCGCTCCCTGCGCACCCGCCTCGATCGTTACGCTTCCCCCGCCGGTTTCCGCGACGACTTTGCCGTTGGCATGGCGAATGTCAATCGAGCCTCCACCGGTGTGCAGGCCAAGATCGCCGCTGACCGTTCCAACATCGATCGATCCGCCGCCTGTTTCAGCGCTGACGCCTCCGCCAATGTCATCCACTTTGATTCCACCACCACCGCTCTCGGCTTCCACTCGCCCGGCGATTCCGCTCGTGTCGACGGTGCCGCCTTCGGTCTCAAGCTTGACCAAAGCCATCTCGCGAGGAACGTTGATGCTGAACTCTCCCGAAAAGTGTCGGGGCTGTCTTCCCCCCTGCCAATCTCCCACAATCCAGGCGGTATCTCCCTTTACATATGCAGTGACTTTGTACTGATCGAATTGCCGGCGCGCTTCCTGCTCCGATGATGTTTTGAAATTCGTATGAATAACGTAATTAATGCCCTGCTGTTGCCCGCCCCGCACCACCACCGAACCCATATCCACTTTGACTCTTAGGTTTTTGACTCCGGAGAGCGAACCTGTAATTTCCTGGCCCCACGTCCCGCCTTCGCGAGACATGTGTGCTTCTTGCGCCACGGCCAGCGGCACAAGCACGGCCAGCGCACTCGCCAGCCCAACGATTTGTAGCGCTCGTTTCAAAATGTTCACCTCATTCCTCGCGATACACTCGCGAGAATCCGACTCTGTATTTTTTCTTGCGACTACCCAACCAGCGAGTATTTGGCTCGCTTTCTTAGTCGATCTCCGGCAACTGCGCGAGCATGGTACGAGCCTGCGACTTGATGTACGTGCTTTGATCTTTCGCAGCCAGAGCCATGAGCACTCCACGCACGCTGCCATCGGCCTTCACCGGCTCGATCAGCCGCAGCGCTTCGATGCGCACACCGGAATTGTCATCGTTCACCAGCGACCGCAGAACGGCATCCCGCACGTTGGTGTCGTTCTTTACGTAGTTCCCCAGCGCGGTCAGCGACTTCAGCCTCACTCCGGGATTCGTATCGTTCTGCAGCGCATAGATCAGCGCTTCGCGCACCTGCGTATCGCCCGATCGCTGGGCCAGCAGGTCGACGGAATCCACGCGCACGCCCGAGTTGTAGTTGTTGCGCGCTGCATACAGAAGCAGTTGCTGGATCTGCTGATCGTTCAGCGATCCCTGCATCTGCTGCGACGAAACTGTGTTGTATTTAATGCTGACCTGATCGGTACCCGGCACCGGAGTTACGGAATCAATGCCTGCGATGGATGCTGCAGTAGGAGCCTGGGAGGGTGTTGCGACTGCGATGGGGCCTTGGTCAACTCGTCCGGCATGCGGTCCATAAAACTTGTATGTGCTTCCAATACCGCCGGCAAATCCGAGAATGAGAATAAGCGACGCGAGCGCTGGCGAGAAGCGCACTTGCCGAAGCCAGTTTGCCGGATCGAATGCAAGACGGCTCCAGAAGCTGCCTTGCTGCGTGGTCTCCAGGCCTTCCTGCAAACGCATGCGCGAGGCGGTGAGCAGGTTGGGCGTTGGATCCTCCGCCCGGTCTTGCGAGAGCAGAGTGTAAAAATCCTGCTCCGCTTTCAATTCGGCCGCGCACTCCGTGCAGCGGGACACGTGCTGCTCAAGCTCATGGCGGGCATCATCGGCCAACTCGCCGTAAACCTGAAACACGATATTTTCTCGAACCCATTCACACTTCATCGTTGCACCTTCATCCACTCATGTGGGGACGGCCGCTTCGGCCGTCCGGCGAGCGCAAAGCCCCGCCGCTCAATCCCGGCTTCTTACCGCATGTCCGCCAAAGCTCCGCGCAGTTTCTGCGTGGCCCGGAAGAGCGTGTTCTTGGCGGTCTCTTCCGTCGTATGCAAAATCTCTCCCACGGTCCGCAATTTCAATCCGTGGTAATGCTTCAACTCGAATACCATGCGCTCGCGCGGCGTCAGCTTCTCCAGCGCTCCTGCGATCCGCGATCCCAGTTGCCGCCGCATCAAGTCGCGCTCCGGATTCGCTCCTGCGCGCGCGTCAGGCACCTGGTCGAGCAAATCGTACTCGCCGCCGTCGGAATCCTTCGCGACCGGAGCATCTTCCTTGCGCACACTCTTCTTGCGCAGATGATCCAGGCAAAGATTCGTCACGATCCGGTAAATCCATGTGTAGAAGGAACACTCGAATCGGAAGCTGCCAATGTTTTTGTAGGCTTTGAGGAAGGCGTCCTGATACACGTCCTGGGCGTCGTGTTCAGTTCCAGTGAGATGCAGGGCCAGCCGAAGTACCGCCTGGTCGTAATGACGCACGAGTTCCTCGAAGGCTGCGCGGTTTCCCCGCTGCGCCTCGCGGATTAACATCGTGTCATCTATCCGGCGTTCTTGCCCAGCCATGCGGCCCCGCGTGGGGTCGTTCCTGCTGACTCTCTCTGTTAACTCACTCTCTCTCGAGTGGGCCCGTCCGCCAACCGCAATTGGTACTGCCCATACACCGGCCGGCATGTCGCTATGTCCTCATACCTGCCCGGCTTTAGTGTCTCCCGGGCTTGCACAGGAATAGACGGAGAATCAGAGGATCCGTGAGCAGAAATTATAGGCTGTACAGGGATATTTTGGGGAGGCTAGGTGGTTCTGGGACAAAGATTTACGGCGAAACAGAACAGTTCCAGAAAGTGCGGACCCACCCTTTGGCAAGGGATTTGCCCTGATTCTGGGGCAATCGGATACCTCGGCTGCAGACGCTGGCGCTTTTGCGTAAGCCAGGTTCGAAAATTTCGGCGCCCGGGAATCTCACTTAAACTCAATCTCCCAATCTGTTTTCACTTCCACGGGCACGCCCAACACCAGGAATGGCCGAAACTCGATCGTTCGCGCAGCCTTCTCTCCAGCCTTCTGCAGCTTTGCCGGCCCCCGTATCGCATTGGCGTCCTTAACGTGGCCATCCTTGCCGATGAGTAGCTGCACCACGGCGGTTCCCTCGGATTGGCTAAGGCGATCGTAGGCTGGCTGCTTGACGATATAGTCTGACAACTCGCCGCTGGGTATTTCGATCGTGTCGCCGACCCGGATGGCGTCCGCCGGCGCCGCAAAATCCGCCGCCTTGATCTCGGTGATCGTCTCCAATTCCTCGACTTGGATGTCGAGGTAGGATCTTCCTCCCCGGATCACCTTCGCCGCCTTGGCGACATAACGCCCTTCGTGGGTCGCAATGCTCTCGTAGAACGTTTCCATGCCGAGGCCGCTCGAATAACGAACAATCGGAAGATCCGGACCGAAACAGAACTTCGGGAATCCGATCTCGAAGTTCATGGTCACGGTTAAATCCGTCTTTCGCAGAGCGATGCACGGGAGAGTCTCATTACCGGAATGCCATTCGCTTCGGTCGTACGCCGTGTCGCCGCCGAGCGCCATGGCGGCTCGATGGAGAGGCTCGGTGATCGTCTGGCGAACGTCGGTTTCGACCTGACCCGGCCATTTCTGATTTCCGCTTAGAAACAGCCCTGCCCGGGTCGCGACCTCGGTCTGAGTGGAATTCTCGCTGGAGTAAATGCGTTTGTATTTACTCGGGCTCGCCCACCACTCTTCGTAGTTGCCGCTCGAATCGTTGTCCCCGTCGGAATCGAAGTGGTCGTAGGTGATTTTGATGTGCCAGGCCTGCGAACCTGACATATCAGGGCCGTTGAGGCCAGCCAGGGCTCCGAGCCGGGCTTGCGGATCTCTTGGGAGCGCTTGCAGGGATGGTGCAGGCCTTGCGGCTTCAGGCACGGACTGCCCGAATAAAGAGACTGAACATGCGCCGAGCGAAGCTACGAGAAAGATGCGTCTGATCGAAGATGGTCCCATCCCTGTCAGCATCCTCATCGCGGCTGCCCAAACCTTGCCGGCGGGGCCAAGCAGCGAGAAAGCGTTTCTCGCGAGATTCTCAGGCAGGATTCGCAGCGCCGGATGCAGCCATCCGGCGCCGCTGCCGATCTACTCTGCGACCGCTTCTTTCTCGATGACCACTTTCAAGTGCGCGGTGACTTCCTTGTGCAGTTTCACCGGAATGCTGAACTCGCCGACGGTCTTCAGCGGCTCGTGCAACTGGATCTTGCGGCGATCCACGTTGAATCCCTTCTTGGTCAGCGCATCCGCCAGATCGCTCGAGGTGACCGAGCCAAACAGCTGATCGTTCTCGCCCGACTTGCGGGTGAACGAAACCGAAGCGCCTTCGAACTGTTTCGCCAGCTCCTCGGCCTGTGTCTTCTCTTTCGCCGAGCGACGCACGGCGGCGGCCTTCATCTGCACGATGACGGCCTTGTTGCCCTCGTTGGCCTGGATCGCCAGCTTTTGGGGCAGAAGATAATTCCGCCCGTATCCTTCAGCGACCTTCACCACGTCGCCGCGCGAACCCAGCTTCGCTACATCTTCCTTCAGAATGACTTCCATGGATAACTCCGTTATTCGATCTTTGAAATCTTGTTTGCCACGGCTTCACGCCGATCATCCCGGATCGATCAAATGACAAGAATTCAATCCGTGAACGTCCGGCAAATCCGTGGTCAATCTCTTTTACGACGCGCGTCCTGCGAACGGCAGCAGCGCGATGTTGCGGGCCTGCTTGATGGCCGACGACAGCCGGTGCTGGTGCGGTGCGCAGACGCCCGTCAGGCGCCGCGGCACGATCTTGCCGCTTTCGGCCACGAACTGCCCGAGCAGCCGGTAGTCCTTGTAGTTGATGTCTTCGATCTTCTCGGTGCAGAACTTGCAAACCTTCTTGCGCCGGAAGAATTTCCGTCCGCCACCGCCCTCGCGGGGAGGTCCACCCGGTCCGCGTCCGCCGCCGCCGCCGCCAAATCGCGGACGATCTCCGCCCGGCCGGGGCCCATCCGATCGCGGCCTCTCGGTTGGTGCCGCTGCTTGCTGTGGTGTGCTTGTTTCGTCAGCCATAACTCTCCTTAAGATCAGTGGCCCTTGAGTAGTGCTCAGAGGCCAGTAAAGTCGTTGTGCGTAATCGAAGCCCGGTCACTGGCGACTCGCCACTGACCACGGCCTTTACGCCGTTGCCGGAGCTTCCGCCGCCGGAACTGGCGCAGCTTCTGCTGCAGGAGTCGGAGCTGGCGTCGGGGCCGGTGCAGGTTGCGCGCTCATCTTTTTCTTCGAATCGCGCAGCTTCTTGATCTTGTCCAGCCGCTTCTGCTCCTCGTCCACACGCACGGTCAGGAACTTGATGACCGGTTCGGTGACGCGCAGGCGACGCTCCATTTCGTGGATCACCGGCCCTTGGCCCTCCACCACCATAAGGACGTAGATGCCGTCATGGAACCGGCGCACGGTGTAAGCAAGACGACGCTTGCCCATCTTGTCGACGCGAATCACGCTTCCGCCCGAACTGGGCACGATCGATTGCAGCGTCGAAATCAGTTTGTCCAGATCCTCTTCCGTCATATCCGGACGGACAATAAACATCAGCTCATAAGTACGATTCATTCTTTTCTCCAAATCCTTGGCCACTGATTCTCGCGGATTTTGACGGATAAACCAGCTTCCTGATCCGTTTCAATCCTTGCCGATCCATGGCTAATCTTTTGTTTCGTCCGGCTCCTTGCGGTTGAACCGATTCATCGCCGCTGCCGGACCGTCTTTCAAAATCATCTTCACCGCATCCTCGGCGGTGTCGAGAATTCCATCCACCACTTGCAGATCGCCCTTGCGCATCGGAGCCAGCAGATATTCCGCTCCGTCGCCAACTTTCCGCTCGGGTGCCACGCCAATCCGGATTCGCAGAAAATCCTGCGTACCCAGCGCACCGATGATGGACTCGATGCCGTTATGTCCCGCCGAACTCCGCCGCGTATGAATACGCAGCGTACCCAACGGAAAGTCCAGCTCGTCCTGAATCACGATCAGGTCCGATTCCGGCTGCGCTTCGTACTCCCGCATCAACTCCCGCACCGCAAGCCCGCTCAAATTCATGAACGTCTCGGGCTTGGCCAACAGCACCATCTGATCGGCAATTACAGTTCGCGCCGTCAGCGCCCGGCATTGCCGGTTTCTCACTTCGACCCCGAGTTTCCCCGCGATGCGATCAATCGCCAGAAAGCCCAGGTTATGCGGCGAGAACTGGTACTCGATTCCAGGATTGCCGAGACCGACGATCAGTTTCACGCCACCATCCAGTTCGAGTGGAACCGCTTATGCTCATGGGACGGGCGACTCGCCCGTCCGCCCGGCAAAGCTCGGCTCCCGAAGCTATTTCTTCTCCTTCTTCTCGCCCTTCTCCGGAGCCTCGTCGCCTTCTTCCTCGTCCTGTTTGCCCTTCTTGATAACTTCGGGCTCGCTCGGAGCAGCTGCCTCGGCGGCCGCCGCATCCGGCGTCGCAACGACTTCCTCTTTCACCGAGGTCACGTGGGCCACGGGCTGGTTGGCGTCGGTCAGGAACTTCAGCTTCTCTGAATGTGGCAACTCCGAAACGCGTAATACCTTGCCGAAGGTGAGTTGGCTGACATCGGCATCGATATGGTTCGGAATGTCCGCCGGCAAGCACTCGATCTCGACTTCGCGCAGCACCTGTTCCATGATGCCGCCTTCTTGCTTCACCCCGCGGATTCGCCAACAAGGAAAATCGGCACGCTGACGCGAAGCACTTTATCGAGAGCGATCCGCTTCAGATCGATGTGCAGCAGATTCCCCTTGATGGGCTCGTATTGCCAGTCGACGATCATGGCCTTCGTCTTCTCGCCGCCCATGGCGAGATCGAAAATCGTGTTGTGTCCGGTTTCCGAGTTCAGAATGCGCTTGACCACGCGCGGATCCACGCTGATCGACAGCGAGTCTTTGCCCGCCCCGTACACCACGGCCGGAATCTTGCCTTCACGGCGGACGCGCTTTGCGTCATTCTTCGTGCCTGCTTCTCTCGCTTGCGCTTCCAGTATGTTCGTTTCCAATGCAGTCGCCATAAATGTCAATTCCTATCTAGTAAAGATGTCTGAAAACCTTTGTCATTCTGCGGCGCACCGCGCGATCAATCCTGCGTTCTTTGCCAGATCGCTGCAGCGCGCGTTCGGTGCGCTTCCTTGCTAAATGAACAACTTGCTCACGGAAGTCTCTTCGTGATTCGCCTGAATCGCCCGGCCAATCAACCCGGCAATCGAGAGGACCGAAATCTTTCCTCCCTTTTCCGTTCGGGCCGCATCCGCCTCCGGATTCAGCGGAATCGTATTCGTAACCACAACTTCTTTGATCACGGAATTCCGGATGTTCTCGACTGCCGGCCCCGACAACACCGCGTGCGAAGCGCACGCATAAACCTGCGTGGCGCCATTCTCGACCAGCGCCGCGGCCGTTTTGACCAGCGTCCCAGCCGTGTCGATCAAGTCGTCGATGATCAGGCAAGTTCGCCCGTGAACATCGCCGATCACGTGCATGATCTCAGCGACGTTCATCTCGACGCGCCGCTTGTCGACGATCGCCAGCGCCGCATCCACCTTCTTCGCAAAAAACCTGGCGCGCTCCACTCCGCCTGCATCCGGCGATACCACCGTCAAATTCGGCAACTGCAGCTTGCGGAAGTGATCCACCAGCACCGGGGACGCGAACAGATGGTCCACCGGGATGTTGAAAAATCCCTGCAATTGCGGCGTATGCAAATCCACAATCAACGCCCGGTGCGCTCCCGCCGTCGTCAAAAGATCCGCGACCAGCTTCGACGAAATCGGGCTGCGCGGCTTATCTTTCCGGTCCTGCCGCGCGTATCCGAAGTACGGAATCACCGCCGTGATGCGCCGCGCCGACGCCCGTTTCAGCGCATCGATCATCAGCAGCAACTCCATCAAATGCTCGTCCACCGGACGGCACGTCGGCTGCATGACGAACACGTCGCACCCGCGTACGTTCTCCTGTATCTGAACGTAGCACTCGCCGTCGGCAAAGCGCGTGACCTGCGCTTGTCCGCGCGGCATCCCGAGAAAATGACAGACCTCCTCCGCCAGGGGCTCGTTCGCCGTGGCGCTGAAGATCTTGAACTTGTCGTCTACTCGCGGACGCGGCTTCCGGTCGGGCTTCTCATCGGTCACTGGCGGATTCTTCTTCTCTACTTTTTCGCGGCGGCGTGACTAAAGTAGCCATAGTTAGCTCTCGGCGATCGGCCATCAGCTGAACCACCCCAGCTCCCAGGCACAACCCGAGAGCTGAGAGCTGACAGCTTTTTCTGGCTGGGCCGCTAGGATTCGAACCTAGACAAAGTGCTCCAAAGGCACTTGACCTACCATTAGTCGACGGCCCAGTGGGCAAACTTGCTGATGGTTGATTTTCGATTGTTGATTGAAAACCCAGCGCGGGCTTCCTCTCAATTGTCAATCATCCACCCAAAATCAACAATCAAAAATTCCAGCCGCCCATCCTCTGGCTACGGCCGCATCGGTCGTCCAAATGAAGGCAAAGCCGAGCGCTCCCCAGCCGATACCCAGGCTCGAACCATTCAGCCCGTCACCACCCGCCGCCAGTAGTTCCGCCGAGTCAGTGTCGATGTTGCCCGGGCAGTGAAACCTTGCCGTTGCAGCGTTGCGGCCGCCCGCAATGCTGCCTGCTTCGAGGCAAACAATCCGTACAGAGTCGAACCGGACCCTGACAGCGACGCATACTTCGCGCCTGCACGCAAAAGCGCACTCTTCTGTTCACGCAGCTCGGGAAATTCAGGAAAGACGACTTGTTCGAAGTCGTTCTTGATCCCAGCCCGGACAAGCCATAGAAGCGGGTTCTCGGCTCGGCCCCTTCCTCCAACCACAGAAGGAGCACCGGAGTGCAGCTCGCTCAGCCACGCCGACATCTCACGGCCAAGCTCGATAATTCTATCGGACGCATCCGCCCCCGTCAATTTTTGCCGAGCCAGAGTTTTTGCAGGGACAGCTGCCCCCGGCTCTGCCCCCGAGCGAAGCTCGCCTGGATTTGTGTTCGAAGAAATTCCTGCTGCTCCAACATTGGAAGAGGGCCGGCCCTTCAACGGGGGGCCGCGTCCGCATCGCGCTGATTTGTGGAAGAGCGGCCCTTCACGGCCGCGTCCGCATCGCCTGATTTGTGGAAGAGCGGCCCTTCAGGGCCGCGTCCGCACCCATGTGGAAGAGCGGCCCTTCAGGGCCGCGTCCGCATCGCGCTGAGAGGAGGGCTTCAGCCCCTGCATTCGATCCCACTCCGCAAACGCCTTCGGAGTCGATACCCCAATTTCCGGAGTCACCACAACACATGCCATCGCCGGCAAATCCTCGAGCGGATAAACCTCCTCCCCTCTGCCAACTCCGAGCACCGTGCCGCCAACCAGAAATAACGGCAGATCGGAACCGACCGCCGCCGCAATCCGCAACTTCTCCTCCGCCGGCAGAAATTTTTTCAGCGCGCGCTCGAGACCGATCAAGGTAGCCACGGCATTGGCGGAAGCGCCACCCAACCCACCCTGCACCGGAAGTTTTTTGTCGATCGCAATCGTGACTCGGCCCTTGGCGCGCAGCGAACGCATCGCCAGGTCGACGATTCGGAAACACGTATTCGTTTCGTCGCGCGGCACACGTGCATCGGCGCACTGGATCTCGATTCCGGATCCCCGGCTCACGCTGACTCGGATCACGTCATGCAGAGCAATCGTCTGATAAACGGTCCGCAGTTCGTGAAAACCGTCCGCCCGCGCCCCGCCAATACGCAGTCCGAGATTGATTTTCGCAAACGACCGCACTGTGACTGTCATGGACGGATGATTGTAAAGTCTGGTCCCAAAATTTACGATTCCGCCCGTTGCCGGCGTCATCCTGCGCGTAGCCGTTCTTCAGGCGGAGCGAAGTATCTCTGCTACGATCCTTTCTGCCACGGGCATCCCCCCGGCCGCTGATAAAAACGCGGCAACCGAGAAATCTGCTTTGCCGCCGCGTGACCTCGGTAATCTCGACTGCTTACTTCCGTAGGGCCATCCTTGTTGTGATTTCAATCACAAACCGTGCCACAGGCACCGGCTTCCCGTTGAAACCGTTCGGCGAATGACAAGCATGGTTTTTTTGGGCCCCGACGCGATCCTTTCCTCACTTTGAAAAGGCACGCCGCTACCCGAGCGGGAGCCAGACAATCCGAAATCAGCTCTGCGGATATTGTGCGGGCCGCCGGGCTACAAGGGACGGATATGCGCCGATTCATTTTGCAAAGTCTTTTTCTCGCCGGCATCCTCGCTGCCGCAGGTGTCCTTTCAGCTCAGAGCAACTACAAGGTCATTACTGTTCCGGACGGCGGAACCATCTCCGGCGCCGTCAAGTGGGCGGGCCCCGTTCCTCACTCCCTGGACTTTCCAATCACCAAAGACGCGCAGATTTGCGATCCTGATTCGAAAAAGACCGCCGATCTCGAACGCCTCGTGATCGGGCCCGATAGCGGCGTGGCAAACACTGTCGTCTATCTCAAGAACGTTACCGCCGGAAAGGCAATGGACCTTCCCGAACAGCGCCGATACCTCGATCAGAAGAGGTGCCGCTATATCCCGCACATTCTTTTGGTGCCGCAGGGCGAAAATCTCACCATGAAGAGTTCCGACCCGACGCTGCATACCATTCATATGGACGGCGCCGCCACCTTCAATCTTCCTTTTCCTTTTCCCGACCGCTCCACGTCCCGGCCCATGCAAACTCCGGGACTGGTCAGTCTTCGTTGCAATGGTGGACACGTCTGGATGAACGCTGAGTTGTTTGTCGCCCCTCACCCTTATTACGCAGTGACCGATGAGAGCGGACGCTTCCAATTCACCGAAGTTCCGCCGGGAACCTATCAGATTGTGGCTTGGCATGAAGGCTGGGCACTCGCCGGCAAAGAGCACTCCTACGACGTCTTGACGGAGCGCAGCGTGCAGCGGCCGATCTTCTCTCAACCGAAGACCTGGGAGAAATCTGTAACCGTGAGTGGGAACGGATCGGCGACCGTGGATTTCGTGCTGTCGAACAAATAAACGGATCGTTCGGACTAGCTGACCCAATCCAGAAACTTGTACCAGGCTCCCGCCAGCGGCAGGAACCAAGGCTTGCCGTTGTAGAGTCCCATCGGAGCGCCGGGAAATGGGATTCCGACAAATGGATTCTCCGGTTTGTCTCCCGCCATCAGTTCCGCAATCTTCTGACCCTGGAACGTTGCCATCGCTACGCCGTGCCCCGCGTACCCGACCGCGTAATACATTCCATCGATCTGCCCGGCGTGCGGCATGATGTCGAAAGCAAAGTCGAGCGTGCCTCCCCAGACGTACTCGATTCGGGCGTCCGCCAGTTGCGGATATACGCCAACCATGCCTCGCCGCAAAATGTCGGCGCTCCGCCGCACCGTCTCATCGTTCTCCGGGAAAAAGGCCGCCCGGCCGCCGAATAGCATGCGGCCATCCGGCGTCAGTCGGTAGTAATACAGGTACTTCTTCGAGTCGTAGATCATCCGGTTCCGCGGGCTCAATTCATGCGCCAGGGCTCCGGGCAGCACTTCGGTCGTGATGATGAACGATCCGATCGGAATAATCTTTTTCTGCAAGACCGGAGTCGCCGCGCTGGTGTAGCCGCTCGTCCCGATAAACACTTCATGCGCCCAGATCGTGCCGCGCGTTGTGCGAAGCGTCCATCCTCTCTCGCCTTGTCTGGACTCGCGTTGCACGCTCTCGACCCGTGTGTGCTCGCATACTTCCGCTCCGGCTTTCAGCGCCGAGCGCGCCAGTCCAGCCACATACCGCGCCGGATTGCATCCCGCGCTGGTTTCATCCACCATCCCGCCGTAATAGATGGTCGATCCGATCTCACCAACGAGTTCACCCCTCTTCACGACGCGGAGCTTGTGATTGAACTCCACCTCGATGATCTCCGCTTGCCGCTCGTAGTCATCGAAGTGTTTCTGCTTGCAGGCCACCTCAAGATGGCCGCAGCGGGAGAAGTCGCATTCGATCGCATCCTCGCCGACAATTTGCTCGACGCAATCCATCGACGCCAAAGAGGCTGCGTACATCCTCCGCGTGAGTTCCCGTCCGTACATGGAGATCAGCTTGTTGATCCCCAACTTCATCCCGGTAAGCACCATGCCGCCATTGCGGGAACTCGCTCCCCATCCGATCGTTTCGCTTTCAAGAACCGCAACTCGCGCCCCTCGCTTTGCCAAAGTTCGCGCCGCCGAAAGTCCGGTAAAGCCGGCACCCACCACGGCCACGTCGACCGTCTCCGGCAATGGTCGGGACGCGTCCGTCGAAGGAAATTCGGCGGTCGTGAGCCAATAGTTGTGTTCTTGCAAAGGCATAAGCGCGGAATCGCGGATCAGACCGCCCCCGGAATCGCAACGACCGAGCATTTTAGCCTACGATCCGCGGCCGTACATGTACTGTCGATCACCGCCGCAGATTCGACTCGCCCACCTCGGTAATCTTGCTGCGGTTACTGCGCCCCAATATTCTGGGACCATGGGGCTTCAGTGTTTTCTGTTCTCTTCGGACGAGAGGACCGCCGAGACTATTCGCCAAGTATTGGCCGGTCTCGACGTGCAGGTCGAATCCTGCCCTGAAGCAGTACTCGCAGTCGAGATGATCTCGAAGCAGGCGTTTCAGATCGTCATCATCGACTGGGACCATCAACCGGAAGCCGGATTGCTCCTGTCCACCGCGCGCGAGCGCAAAGCCTCGGAACGGCCGATCACCCTCGCCATCGTCAGTAATGATCCCAGCGTCGCGAAAGCGCTGCAGGCCGGAGCGAACTCCATCCTGCGCAAGCCCATTGTCATCAGTCAGGTTACCGATACACTTCGAACCGCCCGCGATCTCCTGCGCTCCAAGCGCGATCCCGCGGCGCCTGTTGTTGTTCGTACTTCAGGCTCGGGGGCGGCAGCTGCTGTCGCGCCTTCGACCATTCCACTGATTTTTGAAACGGGCAAGGAAAAGACTCTGCGCGCAGGGGAATTTCTGCAGTCTGGTCCTGCCGCGCCCGGAGCTTCGTTCGAAACCGAATCGAACACTCCCGGATCGTTTGACCATCCCACCGCGGAGCCTGTCGATCCGCTCAAAGATTTGGAACCGGTCGCTGCTTCCGTTGCTGAAAAAACGCCCGACACCGAAGCCGTCCCACCGCCTCAACCCGGCGAAACACGCGGTCTCGAGTGGTATCTGAAAACTCGTGGAGTGACGCGGCAAAACACTTCACCTCCTCCTCCGCTGTCTTCAGCTCCGAACCCAAAGCCCGAACTGCTCGGCTTTGAGCAGGGCTCTTCGGTTGCCTCTGCCACCCCAGCCAGTATTTCGGATGACAATCCATTTCACGCAAAGCCGAAACAGCCGACCGCAGGCGATCAAAAAAAAGAGGCTGAACTTTTCGCGTACATCGATGAGGGCAGTCAATCCGAAGAATCGGCGCCCTCCGGCTTTCGACTGGGAAAGGGTGCGATCATCAGCGCCCTGCTGCTGGCAAGTTGCGCCATCGCCGCTGCGCCGCAGGCTCCCTGGCATCCGCAGGTGAAGTTGCTCTGGGCCCACGGGCAGCACGCTCTGCACGTCTGGCTTAACCCGCAACCAGTAACTCCTGCGCAAGCGCCTGTTTCGCATGAAGACTTTGGACGTGCCGGGGATGAGTACAAACTGCCAGTCGCTGAGAATATTCCGGACGCGACCACCGATGCATCTCAGATCCGGGTAGTTCCGGTCATTGATCCGACAGCGAAGAAGCCGCCTGCAGATGCCGCGAATGCGGATCAGCCGCCACCGGACGCTTCCACGCAGGCTCCGACCGATCAGCCGCAGAATCCCGGAGTCCAGGTGGTAGAGACTCAGCCGGCGCAAACCGCGCCGCCAGCATCACAGCCCGGGGCATCAGCGCTGCCGCCAGTCGCGACCGCGCCAGTCGCCACGCCTGTACCTGTGCATGTGGACGCTCCCGCACCCGTTGCGGTCTCGACTCCAGTCGTTCTATCTCCACTTCAAAAGCCGACGCAGATGCAATACGTCGCAACGCCCGCCGGAAAGATTCCTTCGAGCCTGAAATCGCAAATGGCTTCGAGCACTCCCGATGCAAGTGGAAACCGGCCCGTTGAATCCGCCATGCCTTCGATCGAGCCCGTTGCAGTCGCAGAAGGAGTGGAGCGCTCCTTGCTTTCCGACCAGCCCACCCTTCCGTATCCGTCCAATGCCAAAGGCCAGCAGGGTATCGTAATTTTGCAGGTCTTGGTCGGACGCGACGGCACGGTGCAGGACGCCAAATTTCTTCAGGGCTCGCTCGCCTTCGCGCGCGCCGCCATCGACGGCGTGAAGCAATGGAAGTTCAGGCCCTACACCATGAACGGACATCCCGTGTCGGTGCAAACTCTTATGACCATAAGCTTTAAGCCCGCGTCATAGCGTGATGCCTGGTTGTTATGTTTTGCGCAGGAATTTGCCCAGCAACCACCGTGTTACCGACGGGGCACAAATCGGGCAGCCACGTTATCGCAGTCTGCATCTAGGGCTATAATGAATCAGGTTTTACAGGTTCCTTCCGAGAGAAGATCACATTAGATGTCCATGAAAACCAAAGCAGCGATCCTCGTCACCTCTTTTGCCGTCTTGTTGTTTGTCGTCGTGGGTTCGATGGGAGGCGTGCATGCCTCGTCGAACGACGGCTCTTACCGCCAGCTTCAGGTGTATAGCGAAGTGCTCTCGCGCGTGCGCAGTGAGTACGTCGAAGAGCCGAACATCCCGAAGGTGACCGACGGCGCTTTGCATGGACTTCTGGAGTCTCTCGACTCCAACTCGAGCTACATGTCCGCCGATGCCTATAAGGCATTCAAGGCGCACAAGGCTGAAGGCAAGGCGGGAATCGGTGCTGTCGTTTCGAAGCGCTTCGGATATGCCGCTGTCGTCTCGGTTCTGCCGGGTTCGCCCGCGGAAAAAGCCGGAATCGAAGCCACCGACATCTTCGAATCGATCGAAGGACTGAGCACTCGCGACATGTCGCTTCCTGAAATTCGCAACCTGATTGCCGGAACGCCAGGATCAAATCTCAACGTTGAAGTCGTACGCGCCCGCAAGGCCGAGCCGCAGAAGATGGTCATCACGCGCGACATCGTGAATCTTCCGCCCATCACCGACAAGATGATGGACGACGGCATCGGCTATGTGAAGGTGGAAGCGCTCTCGAAGGGCAAAGTGCAGGAGATTGCCGCCAAAGTGAAATCGCTGGAGAAGTCTGGCGCGAAAAAAATCCTGCTCGATATTCGCAATTGCGCCGAGGGCGACGAAACTGAAGGGATCGCGGTCGCGAACCTGTTCCTGAACCATGGAACGATCACTTACCTGCAGGGCCAGAAGTATCCGCGCGAAGCGTTTAACGCCGACCCGGCAAAGGCGATCACCACTCTGCCTCTCGCGGTTCTCGTCAACCGCGGCACCTCGGGACCGGCTGAGATTGTGGCGGCTGCAGTTCTCGAAAACGCTCGCGGCGACGTTGTAGGCGACAAAACGTTCGGCGACGGCTCCGTTCAAAAGACGATTGACCTGCCCGACGGCGGAGCGCTGATTCTCTCGGTGGCGAAATACTATTCGCCGAGCGGCAAGGCGATTCAGGACACGGCGATCACTCCCAACGTTGCGATAGCCGACGCGGCAGATGATGCGGTCGTACCCGACGAGGATGAGGCGCCATCCACCACTCCTCAGGAAGAAGCCAAGCCGAAAAATACCGTGGACGATCAGTTGAACAAAGCCGTGGAAGTCCTCAAGAGCCACGCCAGCTAACTCGACTCTTCACGAATGAAATTGATCGCGCGCCGCACAGGCGCGCGATTTGTTTTTGAGCGACTCGACCACTCGTTTCGATTCGGCGCCAAGCCCGAATCTCGCATGAGGAATAGACGTTTCGCTCTCGATTCTCCCCATGGATATGCGGCCTCTGCGCTGCTTCCGAATGCTATCCTGACCTTGTCCCAATGAAGTCTCTCTACGAAGATCTCCCATCCGTAGAAATCGGTGGACGCCGCCGTGTCGGCCGCGTGCTCTTCGGTCTGCTGGTGCTGATCTCCGTGCTCATCGGAGCCACCGCCGGGCTTCTGCTCGTCTACACCACCGACTTGCCCCAGGTCGACGCTCTCGAGTCTTACCGTCCCAGTTCCATCACCGAACTTTACGATGATCACGACCGCGTCATCGGTTCGTTCGCCTTGCAGCGCCGCGTCGTCGCTGCCTACGACGACTTTCCTCCCGTTTTGCGCGACGCCCTCGTTTCCATCGAGGACAAAGATTTTTTCAGCCACTCCGGAATCAATTTCTGGCGGATCGTCGGTGCCGCCTACCGCGACATCGAGTCCGGCGGAAAGGTGCAGGGTGCTTCCACCCTCACCATGCAACTCGCGCGTAATCTTTTTCTGTCACCCGACCGCCGCTGGCAGCGCAAAGTGCAAGAATCCATGCTCGCCATTCAGATCGAGCGCCGTTTCACCAAGCCGCAAATCTTCACGTTGTACGCGAACCAGATCTTTCTCGGGCACGGCGTCTACGGTTTCGAGTCCGCATCCGAGTACTACTTCAGCAAACCGGCAAAGCAGTTGACCCTGGATGAAGCCGCGCTGCTGGCTGGGCTGCCGAAAGGGCCGTCAGTTTTCTCTCCGATCACTCATGCGGATCGTGCGTTGAAGCGCCGCAATCTTGTGATCAATGCCATGCTCGAGGACGGGAAGATCACGGCAGCCCAGGCCGCCGACGCCCGCTCCGCGCCGCTGGTGCTGCATCTGGCGCATGATCCGAATTCGCTCGCACCTTATTTTGTCGAAGAAGTCCGTCGCTATCTCGAAGGTAAGTATGGATCGGATCAGGTTCACGAAGGCGGCCTGAAGGTCTACACCTCGCTCGACGTCGACATGCAAAAAGCGGCGAATCAGGCTGTGCTCGATGGACTGGCCGCCTATGAGCGCCGTCACGGTTGGAAGGGGCATCTCGAAAATGTCGAGGCCGAAGGCGGGGTCATCGACAAATATTCGCATCCCGATTGGGACGATGAGCCGGAGGTCAACGGATACGTCCATGCTCTCGTCACATCGGCGGGCATTGGCATCGCGACGCTCAAGTTCGGCCGCTACACCTCCGCTCTCGGCCAGGCAGACATGGCATGGACGCAGCAGAAGCTTCCCGACATTCTGAAGGCGGGCGACATCTGCTACGTCAAAATTCTTTCTCTCAGCCCGAACGGCGCGGCGCACGTGAGCCTTGAGCAGGACTCCGGCGGACAAGGCGCGTTGCTCGCGATCGACAACATTACAGGCGGAATCAAAGCGCTGGTCGGCGGACGTGACTTCAATGAATCGAAATTCGATCGCGCTACGCAGGCCCTTCGCCAGGTTGGATCTTCCTTCAAGCCCTACGTCTACACCACGGTCATCGACGGCGGCGCCTCTCCGGATGACACCATCCTCGATGAACCTGTCAGCTTCGAAACTCCCTCGGGCCCGTACACTCCCCACAACTACGATGAGAAATTTGAGGGCATCATCACGTTGAGACGCGCGCTGGCTCAGTCGCGCAACATTCCCGCTCTGAAGCTCGCGAACAAAGTCGGCATCCGCAATGTGATCGACTATGCCGAGCGTTTTGGGATTACGTCGAAATTGCCGCCCTACTTGCCGGTCGCTCTGGGATCCGCCGAGATCACGCTCCTGGAACAGACGGCGGCCTACAGCGTCTTCCCCAACGACGGAGTCCGGGTGACTCCGCGCTACATCACGCGCGTCACCGACTATGAAGGCCGCGTGCTCGAAGAGGATTTCCCCGATGTGCGGGACGTCATCAGCGAACGCACCGCCCGCATCATGACGTCGATGCTGCGCGAGGTCGTGATGCACGGCACCGGGATTGCCGCGGCGAAGTTGCCCTTTCCGGTCGCCGGCAAAACCGGCACGACGAACGATTTCACCGATGCATGGTTCGTCGGTTTCACGCCCACCATCAGCTGCGGCGTCTGGGTCGGGTTACGACGAAAAGAAATCATTGGGCGCGAAAGAAACCGGGGCGCACGCAGCGCTCCCGATCTGGATACCCTTCATGACAGCGGCGATGGCTGGAAAAGATCCCGGAGACTTCCAGCCCGCTCCCAACGCTTCTCACTCCGCAGCACAAAAAGTCGACACCCCCGACGCCGCTCCCGCCGCCGAAGAAGCGCACTAAGCCGACGGCTCCGTGATGCCCTGGAAAAGCAGTTTCGGAGAACAACCTCCCCTCGCTCTGGCGTATTGCAAACTTCATTGACAAACCACCGCGAGGAGCACACTCTGGTGCGGGATCACATCCCACGACTCCAGCTTTGAATTACAAGCTTTTTCATGAGTCCCAGTTCCGAGCCCGGTGAAAATGGGTCATCCACATGGGAACTTGGCAAAATTTCGCTCCCACTCCAGTCTTGATTCTTCTGAGCGCCATGAGCTTACTCGGGTGCGGAAGCGGCAATGGTGGTAGCGGCTATAGCGGTAGCAGCACCGGTGGCGGGGGCTCAACAGGTCCGCCGAATCCGGTTCCCGTGCTTCAGGCGATCTCTCCGAATAGCAGCCAACAGGGAGGGCCGTCGTTTACTTTGAGCGTGGTGGGCTCGAACTTCATTTCCAGTTCGAGCGTGCAGTGGAATGGCAGCGCTCTGCCAACCACCTTTGGCGACAGCACCTTGCTTACCGCCGATGTCCCTGCGAGTGCCGTCGCCGGGCCCGGCCCGGGCGCCGTTACGGTCGTGACCCCTGCCCCGGGCGGCGGTAGTTCGGCGTCTTTGAACTTTGCTGTCCCGTGTGTGATCCCCTCGCCTGCACCCGCCGCTTCTCAAACCCAGGCTCGCGTCGGCGCCTACTATTTCGACGGCTGGTCCGGCCCGCTGACCAATTTCCATTTCCAGGGACTGCCGTTGGGGCCTTATCAGGACCGACAACCTTTTTCCGGATGGCAAGACAATTCGACTTGCGCCGTTGAGCAACAACTGGCCACCGCGCATAACTTCGGTATCGACTTCTTTGTCTTTGATTGGTATTTCAACGTGGCGGTCAACGATCCCGGCGAGAATCTCAACTCCGCCCTCCAGATCACCAACGCATTGCCGGATCGGCACGGCATGCAGTACGCCATCCTATATGTGGACGGCGCTCCGTTTGACGTTCAACCGGCCGATTGGACCGCTGCCGTTAACCAATGGGTTGGGTACATGACTGATCCGGCTTACGCGCAGGTCAATGGCGAGCCTGTATTTTTCATCATCAATATCGGGGAAATGCGTCAGGTCTTCGGAACTTCTCCGGCCGTGGCCGGCGCGCTCGCACAACTGCGGTCCGCTGCCCAGGCGATGGGCCTCCCCGGTGTTTACATTGTGGGCGGCTTCGGAGTGCCCGACGGCACGATGGGCGAGCATTCCCTGTCCGACGGTTTTTCCATGTCGCAGCAGGACGGCTATGATGCCATCGCCTTTTACGGTTATCCTTTTGCTCCCCCGCCGGTGAACGGTATGGTGCCCTTCTCCACTCTTTCCGATGCCGGACACTGGATGTGGAATGAAGCGACCCTCGGCAGTCCGCTGCCCTACATCCCATCCGCAATGAGTGGATGGGATCCTCGACCGTGGAACGAAACTGAAGGGCTCACGGGAGACTTGATGTGGTACAGCCGAACACCCCCGGACGTGGCGACGCTCGTTCAGGACGCCATTACCTGGACCGCGGCCAATCCACAGTTAAGACCCGAGCCATCCCGACGCCACCGCTCGTGCTTATCGAGGCTTGGAACGAATTCGGCGAAGGAAGCCACATCATCCCGACCACCGCCGACGGGACCAGCTACGGGGATGCGCTCGCAGCCATGTTGCTGGGACCGTAACTCAGAAACGCCGCCGACCTTCGCGTTTCAGAAACCGTGCGAAACTTGGTGCTGGAGGACTCTCTATGAGTCGTTGTTTGCGGTTTGGCTTGTTCACGATGTTTTTGCTGTTGGCGATTGGCTTGGCCCAAACCTCGCATGCCGATGCGGGGAACGCCAGCGCTCGGGCGGCGGTTGAACAAGTCCTCCACGACCAGCAAGCAGCCTGGAACCGCCACAACCTCGACGCCTTCATGGCCGGATACTGGAACTCGCCCGACCTCACGTTCTTCTCTGGAGGGAAAGAGCAGCACGGCTGGCAAGCCACGATCGATCGCTACAAAGCCACTTACACCAGCCCCGGCCATGAAATGGGAACTCTGGATTTTTCGGATCTGCGGATCGAACCTCTGGGCCCGGACGCGGCATTCGTTCGCGGTTCCTGGAAACTCACGTTGTCCGATGGCAAGACGCCGCATGGCCTTTTCACGCTGGTATTCCGAAAATTCCCCGACGGCTGGAAAATCATCCACGACCACACCTCCGTCGCGGAATGAATCAGACTGCGCAGCCGCCGAGCGGCGAAGAATGCAGCCCAAAGCGCACAGGGTGTTGAGGGATGCTTCCGCGATAGCTGCGCCCTCGTTCTAGGACGCCAAGCGGTCTTGAAAGGGCACGGCTTCCAGCCATGACGCCAAGTACCACAAAATCAATCCGGCTTTAGCCGCTGAGGATGACCCGCCTGCGCAAGATAGGTTTCCGCAGCATGGCAAGGCATTGATACCGCGAAGAAAACATCATCCAGCCGCTTGAAGCGACATGGATTCACCCTTTCTACTTTTTCACCCGCACCTGCACCCGCGTTCCCTCGGGAAGCCCGCCCCGATCAACTCAACTTTGCCCCCGCGAACCACGCCTTCGAATTCCTGCTGCTGAATCGCCACTGGGGTCGCCGCTCGCTCCATGCTTCGCCCCATGCCCTTGTCCATCGCATCGTTCGCCAGTCGGTCCGCTTCCTGGTTGTGTTCGCGCAAGGCATGGCCGATCGAAAACCATTCCAGTTGTTTGATCAATTCCTTGGCCCGCCCGTGCAGATCCTGCAGTGTCGCGTTCTTTACCTTGTAGATGCCTTTGATCTGCCGCACCAGCAATTCCGAATCGCTGATCAGCTTCAGCGCCTTCGGACCGTGCTCGATCGCGTACTCGAGCGCCGCGATCAGCCCCTGATACTCGGCAAAGTTGTTCGTCTGGTGGCCCAGATATTCGCTGAGAGCCGCGACCTTGCGGCCCGTCTCGTCCTTAATAACCACGCCGTATCCAGCGGGGCCCGGATTTCCCCGCGCACCGCCATCGCTATGCGCCACCAGAAAATGCTCCGGCGGATTTTCCCGCTCATGGAATAAATGTTTCATCGCCGAACTGCTGGATGGGTAAGGCATGCCCGAGTTTACAACGCCAACAGAGGCCGACTAGAAATCCACAGGGGAGCGGCCAACTGTTGTGACATCTGACCTTGCGGCTGAATTTCGAAGAGCAGATCATAGGCCAGCCGACTGGAGCTCGGCGCAGCGAGATGGCCTTAAGAATCACGCTGATAAGTTCTTTGAAATCAAGATTTTGAGATCTAAATTCTTTGTCCTCAAGATTTTGCACACGACGATTCTTGAAAACCTATTCCTTTCAAGAATTTGCGCCAAAAGGGGGGAGGGGGGTCTAAGGAAACGAGGACGCCCAAATGAGAAATTTGGCACGCGATCTCCGCATCCGATTGGAATCGTGCGCTTTTATTTCTTCGGAGTTTCCACAACTCGAGTCAGCGCCCCGAAGCCAAGCGAGTGGCAAGGCGTGCCGGCAACTGCGCGGCGAAGATTCGGTCTTGCGCCTCTTTCAAGTTATATGGCGTGCGATGGAAGTGGACGATCCGCGCTTCGGTATCGTAAAGAGCAAATGCAGCGCGCCAGTCGCCGTCGCGCGGTTGTCCAACGGAGCCGGGATTGATCAGATATCGCGCCGAATCTTTTAACTGCAGCGACACCGATTCCGCTTGCCCGACGGTTTTGTACTCGGGACGAAATCCATCGGCGGCAGATCGGTTCGCAAAGAATCCTCCCTGCAGATGCGTGTGCCCGAAAAAAGTCAGCGAAGTCGTGCGCGTGATCAGCGGCGCGAGCGCATCGCCCAGGGAAACAACGTAGTCGTCTTCGTCGTCGGGCGAGCCGTGGACCAGTTGGGTGTCTGGAAACTCTTCCAGCGGGAACGGTCCTTGCGGCAGGCTCTAAAGCCATTCGTGGTGCTCGTGAGTGAGTTGTTGCGGGTCCAGATGGCAGCCGCGGCGGCCATGGGATTGAAGTCGTCGAGAGCCATCAGGCCGGTGGCGGCTTTGTCGTGATTGCCGCGGACAAAGATGTTGCCGATTTCGCGCGACCGGCTCGATCACTTCATTCGGGCTAGCCCCGTAGCCAACGATGTCGCCGAAATTCACGACGAGATCGAAGTGCGGAGCTCCGCCAGACAGGCTTCGAGAGCTTCGAGGTTGGCGTGAATATCGCTAAGCAGCAGGATTCGCAAGCGACACCGGGACAAAGTGGGGATTATAGAACAGTGTGGACGACTAAAGTGGGTGCGGGCCGCTAGAACCATTTAACACAGCGGTCACAGGGGAACACAGGTAAGCCACTATCGCGGCTGGAATTGAGTACTGGGCAACGTGCCCAATGCCCCGCGGTGACTTCTACCAGAGGCGGTAAGGCGCGGGCGCAATCGGGGATCCGCGAAGTCGCATCGCGGCTCGAAGCGCATCCCGGGGGCAAAGCTGCAGTGCAGGAACTGTGCCTTCGATGGTCTCGAGCGGGCGACTGCGATCGTTTTCAGGTCGGGGACGGCGTGCAGAAGGCCCCGAGTGTAGGGGTGCGCGGGGCGAGTGAAAATATCTCGTGCGGCCTTCCCACTTCCACCACGCTTCCCGCGTACATCACGGCGACGCGGTCGGCGACTTGCGAAACCACCGCGAGATCGTGCGAGATGAAGAGCATGGCCAGGCCGAATTTCGCGCGCAGTGCGGCGAGCAGTTCGAGAATTTGCGCCTGGATGGTGACGTCGAGCGCGGTGGTCGGCTCGTCGGCGATCAGCAACTGCGGGCGATTCACGATGGCCATGGCGATCATGATCACGCTGGCGCATGCCGCCGGAAAGCTGGTGAGGATAGTCGCGGGCGCGGCGGCCGGGGTCGGGGATGGCGACGTCGTTCATCGCTTGGACGGCGCGCTTCCGCGCCTCGCTTTTTGAAACGCGTGCCGTGCGCGAGGACGGCTTCGGCGATCTGGTCTCCGACGCGCATCACTGGATTGAGCGCAGTCATCGGTTCCTGAAAGATCATGGCAATCCGGGATCCGCGCAGTTGGCGCATGGAATCGGCGGGCAGATGCGGTGAGATTGCGGGTTGTGCCGTTTTCCAGAAAAGACAATTTCGCCGGAAACGTGCGCCTGGGCTGGGAGCAGGCGCATGATGGCGAGAGAGGTGATGGACTTGCCGGAGCCGGATTCGCCGACCAGTCCGAGGACTTCGCCGGGAGCGAGGGAGAAGCTGAGATCGCGAACGGCGGGGAGCGTCGAACGGGCGAGTTGCCCGTGCCCACGCGGACCTTGCTTGCCTCCGCATTCGCTGGAAAGGCGATGTTCAAGTTGCGGACTTCGAGCAGCGGGGGCACGGTGTCATGTTAGCAGCGTGGCAGAAACGTCGCCTGTCGACGGGACAGCCGAGGGCGGCTGATCCCCACAAGTGCAGAACGATCTGACTTTATTGTCCCAGAATCAGCGGCAGGCCGTTCTTGTTGTTGCCGATGACGACCACTTTGGTGTTCGGGCTCTTGGCCAGATTTTCGGTGGCTTCGATGCCCTTCCACTCCAGCAGATGCGCGTGATGCCTTGGGCAACGATCTGCTGGAAGTCGCGGACGCCGGCGGCTTCGATGCGCTTGCGCTGCGCTTCCTGCGTTTCTTTTTGCAGGCGGAAGTTCATGGCCAGCGATTCCTGCTCGGCCTGCTGCTTGGCTTCGATCGCGGCTTTCAGCGTGGCTGGCAACTGGATGTCGCGGAGCAGAACATTCTCGACGATGATACCGCGCTGAGTGAGTTGATGCGTGACCTGGTCGAAGATCTGCTTCGCCACCATCTCGCGTTCGCCGGTGTAGAGGGCGTTCGCGGTATGCGAAGCGTTGGCTTCGCGGATGGCGGAGCGGAGCGTTGGCTCGACCACCACGTTTTCGTAATCGGCGCCGATGTTCTGGAAAACGTCGGCGGCGTGATCGGGATTGAGATGGTAGATGAGCGAAGTGTCCAGGCCATCATCAGGCCTTCGCTGGAAGGCACGCTGGCGGATTCCTTAAGCGTTTGGGTCTGGATCGAAATTTCGTTATTGGTCTTCAGAGGATTGATGAGGTGAATCCCTTCGCCAAGAGTCTCGCCCGTGCACTTTGCCAAATAGAGTGAGAACGCCGACATGGCCGGTGCCGACGCGGGTCACCGCATTCAATACCACAATAACCATCACGAATGCCGCAACAGCGAGGCCGATCAGGCCGGAAAAATTTCCGCCGGTGCCCACCGCCGTCAATCACTCTGCCCCGTGCCGGATCGAATATTGTCATTGGAGTTCTCCATTAGGATTCTAGAAGTGCCGGACGAACGTTATAAGTCAGCTTGCGAGGGGCGCAGGAGCAGGGCAGGCGCCTGGACCTCCCAAACGCTGAATCTTGCCCTTCGTCGCCGCATCTCTTACAGTAACCATATGAGCAAGATTCATATTCCTACGCCGTTGCGGCAGTATGTGGGTAAACAGGCCTCGATCGACGTCACGGGAAAAACCGTGGGCGAGGCCATGGACGCGCTAGTGGCGCAGCATCCTGAGTTGCGCAAGCATCTCTACACCGAAGAGGGCAAGCTGCGGGCTTTCGTCAACCTGTACGTAAACGATGAAGACATCCGGTATCTGCAGAAGGAAGCGACCGCGCTGCAGGATGGTGATAACATTTCGATCGTGCCCTCTATTGCCGGGGGCGCGGCCTGACTGAGGATTTCGTGATTCCGAACGTGAACCCTGCCGCCACAATGCGCTGTTGTCTGTGTTGCCCTTCCTGTTGTTAGCTTCCGATCCGCTCGGTTCATTGATTCAATCCCAGCAAGCGAAAATCAACGAGGGACATGATGGCTACGACCACCGAAATTCCGGTAACGCTGAACAAAGATGAAATCCTGCGCTACTCGCGGCACCTGATCATGCCCGAGGTGGGCATGGAAGGGCAGCAGAAATTGAAGGCGGCGCGCGTGCTGTGCATTGGCACGGGAGGACTGGGATCGCCGATGGCGTTGTATCTGGCGGCCGCGGGAGTTGGGACGCTCGGCCTGGTCGATTTCGACGTCGTCGATTACACGAACCTGCAGCGGCAGATCATCCATTCGACCGCAGATGTCGGAAGAAAAAGCTGGACTCCGCCGCGGACAAGCTGAGGGGCATCAATCCATTTCTCGATCTGAAGACTTTCGATCTCAGGCTAGAGCAGCACGAACGCTCTGGAATTGTTTCGAGAGTTCGACATCATCGCGGATGGTACCGACAATTTTCCGACGCGATACCTGGTGAACGATGCTTGCGTGCTGACCGGCAAGCCGAATGTGTACGGATCGATCTTCCGGTTTGAAGGGCAGGCTAGCGTATTCGCGACCAAGGATGGCCCGTGCTATCGCTGCTTGTATCCAGAGCCGCCACCGCCGGGATTGGTACCTTCCTGCGCAGAAGGCGGCGTGCTTGGAATTCTGCCCGGACTGGTTGGCGTGATGCAGGCAACGGAAGTGATCAAGCTCATCCTGGGAGTGGGCGATCCGCTGATCGGGCGCTTGTTGCTGATTGACGCGCTGGGTATGAAGTTCCGCGAATTGAAGCTGCGGAAGAATCCGGATTGCCCGGTTTGCGGGACTCATCCGACGGTGACGAAGCTGATAGACTACAACGAGTTTTGCGGCATTCGCGGGGAGGAAAAGCCTGTGGGCAGTGGAGTTCCGGAGATTCAAGTCGAAGACTTAAAGCGGCGTCTGGATGCGAAAGAAGATCTGTTCGTTCTCGATGTGCGCGAACCGCACGAGTATCAGATCTGCAACATCGGTGGATATTTGATTCCGCTGAACGACCTTCCGAAACGCGTAAACGAACTCGATTCGAGCCGCGAGATTGTGGTGCATTGCAAGATGGGCGGGCGCAGCGCCAAAGCGGTTGCGTTTCTGCAGCAGTCCGGATTCAACAAGGTGCACAACCTGGCGGGAGGAATCACGGCGTGGTCGGATCGCGTGGATCCGAAAGTGCCGAAATACTGAAAAACAGTGGCTAGGGGTTAGTGATCAGTTGTCAGTGAAAAGGGAGCGCCGAGGCGCTCCCTTTTTCATTGTGCTTTCGATCACTGTCTCCCGCTCAGGTTTATGAGACCGTCCTCCTGATTCTCTTTTCACAGGCGCCGGGGAGATGGAAGAGAGTCAGGGTTGGCGACCGTGCTGTTGAGGCAGGAGTTCGACAGTTAGTCTCTTGGCGAAATGATCTTGGAATTTCTTGCAAGGAAAGGCAGGCATATGAGAAAGGTGCTCGCGATCTTGCTCTGTTTCGTGTTTCCGTTGTCGATGATCGCCGGTGACAACGCATACAAAGTCATGTATGACGGCGGTTCGGTCTCGAATGCAAAGACCGGTACGGGAATGAAACTGTTTATCGAGGCGAATCAAATTCGACTGCTGAAGGACAATGCAGAGGTTGTAACGATTCCCGCATCGGCTGTCACCGAGATCAGCTACGGACAGGATGTTCATCGCCGCGTTGGAGCGGCCATCGGACTGGCTGTCATTTCTCTCGGCGTCGGAGCCTTGATGGCACTGACGAAATCGAAGAAACACTACGTCGGACTCACATGGGCCGATGGTGACAAAAAGGGCGGCTTCGCCATGCAATGTGACAAGAACGATTACCGCGGCGTCCTGGCTGGGCTAGAGGGAGTGACCGGGAAAAAAGCGGTGGACTCTGATGCAATGACAGTGAAGAACTAGAATCAGCCTTCGAAGAAGTTTGACAACGAAAAGGGAGCGCCTCGACGCTCCCTTTTTCGTCCTGCAATGCTATTACTTGCTCGAACCGGTTTGCATGTCCATTTGAGAGCCGCCGAGTTCGAGGGCGTATTTCTTGCCTGCGAAGCGAGCTCCGGAAAGGTTCGCGCTACCGTCGCTTTGTTTCTGCACGATGGCCGCATCGTTCTGCGCAGGCTGGCTGAGATCGACAACTTTAGCCTGCACCTTCGCGATGACGTTCTTACCTTGCACAATGCTGACTTCGACGCTGCCGGTTCCGTCCCACTCGAAGCTTGTACTCGCCGGCTTTGAGCTTGGTGCCGTTGACGGAGGCTGGGTCCGTTAACGTGAGGGTGGCTTTGTTAGCTGCGAAAGCGCTGGAGGCCAGCAGCAAAGCCAACCCCATGACAAGACTTTTTGAAATCGTCGCGAACTTCATAGCTGCTCCTTATTTCTTTCCCGAAAATTCGTCGGGAAGCGGTTGGGGCGGCCCGGCTCGCGACCAGCGCGAGAAAACACTTGTGTTTCCCCACGAATCGCCTACAATGCTGCCGCCGGGGTTGAGCACGCAAGCCACAAGCCTGCGCTGCCGCCATGGGGGTTTTCTCACCTGGGCCGCCAAACCGAGTGTGAGAGAATCCCCAGACCCCGCAATCAAATATCCATTATACGACCAGCGTCACCTCTGCGCTGGCGCAATTCCCCACTCTGACAATCTACGTATTCGACGTTCTCAAGGTTCCGTGGGTTATCAGCGTCTTCATACATTTCTCTTGACGCTGCAGGGTTCCTTCCGGTAGCAAAAAGTGCGGTGATTCGCAGGGTCGAAAAGAGCGAACACTTGGGGAAAGTAAAGTGATGTTTCTGTGGAGGATCGAAACGAGCCGCAACTGGTGAGATTCGTTGCAGTCAGCAGACTTACCGAAGTGCTCGGGACCGATTTGATTATGGTTCAGAGACGCGGGCAGGAGTGACCTGCGCCACACAACGACACTTCGCTAACTTTTTCTTAGTCGGCAGTCGCCGTGTTGGCGTTCCACGGACCAGATTTCGCCTGATCCTTTTCGAACGGATAGACGTGGACCATCCAGTTGAAGACCACTGGAATAAAGATCCACCCGCCGTGTCACAGGCGTCCTTGTGTTGATCGATCCGCGCAGACCAAATTGCGGATTGTCGAAACGTAATTCGTTCCCTCGCGCGCCAGCGGAGGGAAGCAGAAGTTCACATGCTCGTGCCATTGCGCGATGCTGAGCGGAACGCGTTCGTCCAGTTGATCCTCGGTAAAACGTTTGGGCGCGGTATACATCACGCCGATGAGTTTGTAGTCGTCGCCATGTTTTTCGTAAAGCAGCGAGGTCGGATGCTCCGGATTGAACGCGAAACTGCGCTTCCATCGCATTGCTGCGGCTGGTGAAGTGATAAATCTTCTGCGGAAGTTCGGGCATGAAAATCTCTGAAGCCATCGGCCAGCGCTGCGTGATAGTCCTTGTATTTCTCGGCCGAAGCCTTGCAGCTTCGTCGGCGATTTGCTGCGCGCGCTCGCGTCGCCCGGCTTGCGGCGGCGCAGCGCCGTCATCTTCATGTGCGGGCCCATATCCATGTGCCCTTCCATGGAGTGCATGGCGTGCGCGGCGCGCTGTCGGCGCTTGTCAGCTCTCTCCCATCGGCATGTCTTTCATGTTGGACATGTCGTGATGCGCCGCGTTCCCGACATATCCATGCCGGGCATGGATTGCTGGCCGGTTGGATGGACTCGACGAGGGCGGCGCGGACTGAGTCTGTCCCCAGGCGATGCTGCAAAAGCAGAACGGTCAGAAAAGCGACGAATTGATGGCGCATAGAAAATCCCCCCACAATGATTTTATAAACCCTTGTGGAGGAAAGATGTTGCTGCGACGGGAGAGGTTACTCGACGAGTTACAGGAGTAACCGCGGACCGTGAGCTGTCAGATTTTGCGCTTGTAGTGGATGGGCCAATTTACCTGCCACGTTTTACCGCCATCGGTCGACGATTCCCAACTCCAGTCGAATTCGTTGGCGGCGATATTTTTCCAGACCATGCGCTGGAGGGAAGTCTTGCCGTCCTTGCCGACAGCTTCGCGCTGAAGAATCATCTGGCCGTCTTTGAAGTCTCCGGTGAAATCAAGATAGCTGCCTTGGTTGTCGACCCAGGTCTGCTTCCAATGAGAAGCGCCGGGCACAAAAACGGATACGCTGGTGCCGCGCAAATTGGACGAGTCTTGGCTGGAGAAATTTTCCTGAACGATGCAGTCGTCCATGATGCGCTTGATCGTGTTCGTGCCATGGCCGGTTTCACCGGCATTCTGGCCGGGCCAAGTGAGGTCCCATTCGCCGATCCAGAAATCAAACTGCTTCTGCTGCGCGGCGGTGCAGGGATTCTGCGGGGCGGTGCGCGGACTGGGCGGGAGAGCGCGGATGCAAAGCACAGGAAAATCAGCAATGTGGTAGCGATTTTTGTCATAGCAGTCATTAGTCGGACAACAATCAGACTACGCCGAGCGAGAAGGTCACCGCGTGGCGGCTTGTCGCAGTTTCTGGTACACCTAACTCCTTGACCCTCGAAATCGTCAGTCTTCCTTTTTCTCGCCGGGGTGCTGGGAGGCGCTCTTGAATTCCGTCGCCGGGGGCGGCAGCTTCATCGCGTTTCCTGCGCTTGCTGTTCACGGGCGTGCCGCCGATTCCCGCGAACGCCACGAACACGATCGCGCTCTGGACCGCGGCCGCGGCCAGCGGAGGTGCGTATCGCAAGCGGCTGGACGTTCCGCGGCGAATGATGATCCCGCTGCTGGCCGCGAGTCTTGTCGGCGGATTGGTCGGCGCGCTTCTGCTATTGAAAACTCCGGCTCACACTTTCATGCGCGTGCTGCCATGGCTGACTCTGGGAGCGACTTTGCTTTTTGCGTTCGGCAAGAAGTTGGCGGGAGGCCGTCGATCAGTCATCGAGCACGAGACGACGGGGGCCGCGCTGCTTGGGCGACTTTATTTCAACTTGCCGTCGCGGTCTACGGCGGCTACTTCGGCGGCGGCATGGGAATCGTGATGCTCGCCATGCTCGCGGTGCTCGGGATGACCGATGTCCACGCCATGAACGCGCTAAAGAGCGTGCTGGGATTTGTGATCAATGGGGTCGCGGTCGTCACCTTCATCGTCGCGGGCGCCGTCTATTGGAAACACGGGATCATCATGATTGCGGGTGGAATCGTCGGCGGATACCTCGGCGCACACTACGCAATGAAAATGCCGCAAGCCTGGATCCGCGTCTTCGTGGTGCTGGTGGGCGCAGGGATGACGGTGTACTTTTTCTGGAAGTCGTATTGAAAACTTCGCCACGGATGGCACGGATACTCACGGATAAGTCGGTCTCTTAAGTCTTGGTCCGTGAGAATCCGCGCTGATCCGTGGCCGAGAATTACTGGATCGGGGCGGAGACGTGCTCGTGCACGATGAGCCATTTGCCGTCCTGGTTCTCGAAAACGACGGTCCAGCGGAAATTCCCCATCTCGACTTTGCCGGCTTTGGTCGTCATCTGCTCAGCAATGGTCGCGGTGGCCCAGACAAGATCGCCGTGCGGATGAATCGCGACGTCATCGTTGACAGTGAACTTCGCGCTCTTGTATCCGGCGAGTATGGTCCTTCACGCCTTTCTCGTATTCGTCAAAGCTGCCGTACTTCAGGGGAGCGATGTCGAAGAAGGTATGCGGCCCGGTGGCATAGAATTTTTCGACGTTGGCGGGATCGAGGGTGGACCATCCGTCCCAGATTTTCTGAAGGTGGGCCTTGTCGGGGGCGGGCCCAGTCGTTGATTTCTTCATTGCCGACATCTTGGTTTGGGCGGCGGCGGAGAGGGTGAGGGCCAGCAGGCAGAGGAAAACGGGAACGAGGCGCTTCAGCATTTTTGCTCCTTCGGAAATTCCGGCGGAATTTTCGCATAGGAGGGAAGAAATCTCAAACTGGGCGGCCGGCGGCGGCGCATCCGGGCAGGAGCGACGAAGATGAGCCTCGCAGATCCGACAAAAAGGCTGGTGACTGCAATCGCATTGACCGATTTCCACAGCGCGGGATAAACTAATTGAGTTTGACTGTACTCGCCGACCCGTTCTGGGGACGCCTGCCTTGGCTGTTGAAGCGCCGTGGCTGAAAACACAGCAAGCAGAGGAACTCAGCAAGCCCCTTGGAAGCGCCCGTGTGCGCCTTGGGTCCGTGAAAGAATCCGATTACGGGCTGAATTTCAACGACATTTGACGGAGGCAGACGTATGTACGCGGTTATCCGCGCCGGTGGGAAGCAGTACCGGGTGGCGCCGGGCGATGTGATTCGAGTGGAGAAGGTTGGAACCGGCAGTGATGGCCAGGTGGAGTTCCCTGTGCTGGCCGTTTCCGGCGAAGAAGGTCAGATCGGAAATCAATCGGACGCGCGCGTCGTCGGCCATGTGATGGAAGAAGGCCGCGGTGCGAAGATTCTGGTTTTCCACTACAAGCGCAAGAAGCAGTACAAGAAGCTGCGTGGACACCGGCAGTCTTATTCCGCCGTCCGCATTTCGGAGATCGCTTTTGGCGGACAGAGCTTCAAAGCTCCCGAACTGCCGAAGAAGGAAGCGAAGCCGAAGAAGGTGAAGGCGGCCGACACCGAGGAGCATGACGCGCCGAAGGCGAAAAAGGGCGCGGGCAAGAAAGCGGCTCCGAAGAAAACTGCCAAGAAATCCGGCAGCAAAAAGAAATAGTTACAGACGGCGGGGGCGGATCGCCTTCGCGACAACCGGCCCCGGGCCGGCGTTACGAGGACATTTATGGCGCATAAAAAAGGGCAAGGCACTTCACGAAACGGGCGCGATTCCAACGCGCAGAGACTGGGATTCAAGGCATTCGGCGGGCAAGTCGTGCCCGGCGGAACCATCATCATCCGGCAGCGCGGCACGCGCGTGAAGCCCGGCTTGAACGTCGGGCGGGGCAAGGACGATACGCTCTTTGCCAAGATCACCGGACGCATCAAGTTCCTGAACAAGGGACAGATGGGCAAGTTTGTGATGGTTGAGCCGATCGAAGCGAAGTAGGTCTGGAATTCTGGGTAGATTTCGCGGGCCAGAGTGCCCGCGGCACACTGGCCTCTCCTTCGGGTGGGGCTTTTTGTTTGGCGATTGCGTGGCTAGGCGGCCAACAGCCAAACACTGACGACGAACGACTAATCCATGTTTATTGATGAGGCAAAAATTCGGATCAAAGGCGGGGACGGCGGGAACGGCTGCATGGCCTTTCGCAGGGAGAAGTTCGTCCCGCGCGGTGGGCCATCCGGTGGCGACGGAGGCAAGGGCGGCGACATTGTGATGGAGTCCAGCGAACGGCACAATACGCTCGTCCATTTCCGTTTCAATCCGGAGCACAAGGCGCAGCGCGGCCGGCACGGGGAAGGATCGAACAAGACTGGACGCGATGGTGAGAGCGTCCTTTTAAAAGTTCCCGTGGGAACGATTTTGTTCGACGACGAGACCGGCGAAAAGGCTTTCGAGTTCACAGCGCCGGATGAGACGTTTGTGATTGCTCACGGAGGGCGCGGTGGCCGGGGTAACGCGAGATTCGCGACCTCGGTGCATCAGGCGCCGCGAGAGCACGAGGCGGGAAAGCCGGGCGAGGAACGCACATACCGGCTCGAATTGAAATTGCTTGCAGACGTCGGGCTGGTGGGATATCCGAATGTCGGTAAGTCGACATTGATTTCGCGGATCTCGTCGGCGCGTCCGAAGATCGCGGACTATCCGTTTACCACGCTGGAACCAAATCTTGGCGTGGTCGCGGTCGGCGATGCGAGAGATGAAATCAGTTTTGTAGTAGCGGATATTCCAGGATTGATCGAGGGAGCGCATACCGGCTCCGGCCTGGGCACGCAATTTCTGCGGCATATCGAAAGGACGCGACTGCTTGTCCATCTGGTGGATGTTTCGGATGCGAGCGGGCGCGAGGATGTGGCCAAAGACGTGGAAGTGATTCTTGGAGAGCTCTCGAGCTACGGGGCGCATCTCGAAGAGAAGCCAATGATCATGGTGGCGTCGAAGATTGATGCGGTGAACAAGGACAAGCTGGCGCAGCTGAAGAAATATTGCAAGAAACATAAGCTGAAGCTGTACGAAATTTCCGCGGTCACGGGCAAGGGCATTGAAGAGTTGAAGTTTGCGATGGCGGAAGAAGTTCAGAAGCTCAGAGAGACAGACCTGAAGAAAGCGGTCTAGCGCGACCAATCAATCGGACTGATCAAGCCGTCTCTGTTGAGACGGCTTTATTCTTTTTCCGCAAATTAAAAAGGCGGCTCGATGGCCGCCTTCCCCCTATTCCACAAAACCCGGTCGTCTTTACGCCCTTGGCAACGGGCCGTGCTGGAAGTGATATTGCAGAATGCGTGCTGCCAACGCGGGATTCAACGTCTCCCCGCGGCGTTCGATCGTGCGGACGACTTCTCCGCGGCAGACGACTTCCGTACCTGAGAGACCAGCAATTTCTGCCGGAAGCACCAGATTGATCTCCACTTGAGAGCTGGGCTGGAGGGATTCGTCCGCCTGGAAGAGCATTCCGGAACGGCTGATGTTTTCGGTAGTGCCTACGTGCCATTGCTTGTCGCCGAGACGGCGATAGCGCAGCGGCAAGTGAAGCTGGAATCGTTGTGCGCGGGTCTCGGATACTTCCCGGGCCCGAACGGCGGGTAGTGGTTCAACAGACTGCAGGTGCATAGCGACCTCCGGGGGAGTTGAAGTTGCATCGAGCACTTCACGAACCTTGCTTTTCAGATCGCGAAGGTTAAAGGGCTTCTGGAGCAGGCGTACGCCCGCGTCCAGCATGCCGTTGTGTCCGATCACGTTTTCCGTGTAACCGGACATGTAGAGAATTTTCACATTGGGACGAATTTCAGAAATGCGTTGCGCGAGTTCGCGTCCATTCATGCCGGGCATGATGACGTCGGTGAGCAGCAGGTGGATCACAGCTTCATGCGCCACCGCGATTTGCATCGCAACGGCGCCATCGGCCGCCTCAATCACTTTGTACCCTTGCTTTTCCAGGTATTGACGCGCGAGGTAACGCAGATTCGCCTCGTCTTCCACGAGCAGAATCGTTTCGGTTCCGGGCTCGACTTTGCGGAACACCGCAGGAGCCACTACCGGGACCGCGGTTTCGGCAGAAGCGACGCGCGGCAGATAAATCTTGAATGTCGTTCCGCGCCCGACTTCGCTATACACCCAGATATATCCGCCGCTCTGTTTCACGATGCCGTAGACGGTCGAGAGTCCGAGGCCGGTACCTTTGGTGCCTTTCGTGGTGAAGAAGGGTTCGAAGATGTGCGACTGGGTTTCGGCGTCCATGCCGGCGCCGGTATCGCTGATCGCGACCATGGCGTAATCTCCGGCGCGTAGCGGACTGTGCAGCCGGGCATGGTCTTCGTCGAGCGTAACGTTCGCGGTTTCGATCGTGAGCTTGCCGCCGGACGGCATAGCATCGCGCGCGTTGACCGCGAGATTCATGATGACTTGCTCGATCTGGCCGCCATCGGCGCGAACCGCCCAGAGATTCGCGGTCGGAACCATCACGAGATCGATATCCTCCCCGATCATGCGGTTGAGCATTTTGAGATTTTCGGTGGCGATATCGTTCAGGTTGACGATGCGCGGAGCCAGCATCTGCTTGCGGCTGAATGCCAGAAGCTGGCGAGTGAGCGACGACGCGCGTTCGGCGGCGCTCGCAATTTCCTGAGCGGGTCCGCGAAGGTGAGGTTCGGCCCCGAGACGCTCCAGCAGAAATTCGGAGTATCCGGAAATCACCATCAGCAGATTGTTGAAATCGTGCGCAATGCCGCCAGCCAAGCGGCCTACAGCTTCCATCTTCTGCGACTGGCGCAGCTGTTGTTCGAGCGCGCGACGCTCGGTCACGTCCTCGGCGAACAACTCAAATACGATTCCCTCTTTCCGCCCATTCGATACTGAGCGCCCGGAGACGCGAACGACGGTCGTGCCGTTCTTGCGCTTCCATTCCGCATTGAGTCCTTTAAACGGAGCCGGCGAGCGGAGAAAATCCGCGAGGTCAAACCACTGATCGGTGTCCGCGTAGAGACTGTAGATGTGCTCGCCCAGTAATTCTTTGGCATCAGTCAATCCCAGAAGTTCGAGAAATGCGGGATTGGCGTCGAGAATTTTGCCGGTGGAATCGCAGCTGCAAATTCCATAGGGAGCATTGGTAACAAGCGAACGGAAATTCAGCTCTGACCGCCGCAGGCTCTCCTGCGCCGCGCGCAACGCGGCGTTGAGCCAGCAGATCAACATGGCGACAAAGAAGAACAACGACAAACGAAGGATCGCGGTGCGCAACTGATCGGGCGTGTGCTGTCCGACGAGCGAGAAGTACGCACCCACAGTCAGTGCAAACGACGTGGCCACCATTCCTGGCTTCCAACCGCCGTACCACGCGCTCACCATGACCGCGACGCCGAACAGCGCGAGACGGCTTTCGGAGACATCTGCTAGAAGTACGGTTGGAATGAGAGCCAGAGCCGTACTGAGTACGGCGACGCCGTAGCGCAGTATCGGCGCACGAGCGGGCGGGATGCGAAGTAGGGGGAGGGTTACTCGCATGACAACCATCCTAGTTCCAAAATGGGAAACAGCATAGTTACAGGAGGGCAACCTCGTTTGGCAATGGAGACGTACCACTGTGTCCTTTAGTCTCTAGTGGTCCGGCCGTTGGGACATGTCGAATGGTTCGCGCTTGCATCCTTCGGCGCGAATCGGGACACTAGCGGGGGCACGAACCACACACATGAACATTGGACTTTTCGGCGGGACATTCGATCCCGTGCACCGCGGACACATGGCTTTAGCAAAGGCGGCGATGGAGCGGTGCAAACTCCACCGTGTTTGCTTCGTTCCGGCAAACATTCCGCCGCACAAACAGAAGCAGCCGCTGTCGGCATTCCCGCACCGGTTTGCGATGCTGGCGTTGGCCACGGCCGCAGAGAAGGCATTCGTGCCATCGCTGCTGGAGGCGCCGGTAGAAGGCGGGCCCACCAAGAAAGAAAAACCGAATTACACGATCGAGACCGTGCGGCGGATGAAGGAATCATTCAAGAACAGCGACAAGCTGTTTTTGTTGATCGGCATGGACGCGTTCGCCGACATTGCGAAGTGGCATCAGTGCGAGGCGCTGTTCCGGGAATGCGAATTCATCGTGGCGGGGAGACCCGGCTATTCATTGGCGGACGTCGCCAATTCTTTGCCGGAAAGCCTGCGTCCGCGAGCAGAGGTGACCAAACCGTTTCAGAAGCAGGCACCCACCGGGGAGCTCGTCCTGCCGGGGGCGACTATTTTCTTGCTGGAAGATCTAAAGCAGCCTGCGTCGGCGACCGCGATCCGCCAAGCCGCGGCTGCCGGAAAGCCGATGGGGCGCTTTCTCGATACCGCCGTGGCGGAGTACATCAAGAAGACTGGCCTTTATCGATAAACGGACGGAAAGTAGATTCCTCGCTGCGCTCGGAATCGCACGCGTTCGGGCGGACGAGGTTTAGCGGTTACGAATCTGTCGGTTACAATGGAAAATCGCGCGAACGGCCGGAGATGACCATCGTACGTGCGCGGACAAACCAGCAAAACACACAGGAGATTTTCATGGCTCAGAATCACTATGTAACCAAGACGAAGCGCAGGCAGAAAAGCGGAAAGCGCAAAGACCCATCCAAGGCCACGATGGCGACGTTGCGGCAGCTCGCAGCCGCGGATGCGAAGAAGTCGAGCAAGTAGACAAACCCGCGTCACAGGCGACCCATAAATCCCCACTACAAATGAGACTCGAGCACATCGATCGGAATCGAATAACGAACTGAATGAAGAAAAGCGAACTCAAGAAGCAAGTAGCCTCTGCGATTCAAGCCTGCCTGGAAAAGAAGGCCGAAGAACTCAGCATCCTGGAAATGGAAAAAGGGTCGGGAGCGTTCACCGACTACTTTGTGTTGTGCAGCGGAACCAATCCGCGGCAAGTGCAGGCGATTGCCGACGAAGTGGAACTACGGCTGAAAGCAGCAGGCATTCGTCCGAACAGCGTCGAGGGTTACCGGCAAGCGGAATGGGTGCTGATCGACTACGTTGATTTCGTGGTGCACGTGTTCTCGGAGAAAGCCCGGAAGTTCTACGATCTGGAGCGGTTGTGGAAGTCGGCCACGCGGCTGCAGCCGGGCGATCTAAAGACCACGCCGAGCCCGCGGAAGACGGCCACAAAAACCAAGGCCACGAAATCCGCTGCGCCGAAGAAAAAGAAAAAAACGAAAGTCTAGCGATTCCTCTCCATCCTCTGCCGCGACTCATATCCCACAGACGGTCTCCGGCGGGGACTCGATCCAAGGGATGGCGATCTCGTGAAAATTAAGGTTGTGTGGTTCGGAAAAACGAAGGAAGCGGCGGTCACGTCGCTCTCCGAGGAATACCTGAAACGGATCTCTCGCTACGTGCCGGTCGAGGGCGTGACTCTGCGAGATGAAGACGACCTGTTCGCAAAGTTCGGGAAGGACAGCAAGGGCGCAAAATCCACTCTGGTGCTGATGGATTCGCGAGGCAAGGAATTCTCGTCGGAGCAGTTTGCGAAATTCCTGGGAGACTACCAGGATCGCAATCCGCTCCCCATCGTTTTCATAATCGGCGGAGCAGACGGATTCAGCCCAGAGGCGCGATCCTCAGCGCAGCACGTAATCTCGCTGGGGAAAATGACATTCGCACACGAACTGGCCCGAGTGATGTTGTTGGAACAGATCTACCGTGCGTTCGCGATCTTGAAGGGACATCCTTACCACTCAGGTCACTGACGCGTGTGTTGTCTCCTCGATCGACCGACTGACGTTTCTATCTCTTAGTTCGGTTGCCGGCCAGTGGCGATCAGGACTTTCAAAATCTCTACCGCCAGATCGCGGGAGCTTACGTCCTCCATGTTCGCGAGAACGACCACGCCGATACGCTGTGCCGGCGCGACAAAGAAGGCGGTGCTCGTGCCTTGCTGCCCGCCAGTATGCCCGAAGACGGTCACTCCGTTTTCGTCGCTGACACCCCAGCCGAGGCCATAAGTGTCTTTCGAGCCATCCGAAGGCTTGAGCGGAGTCCACATCAGGTCCCGGGTGGCAGGCTTGATCAGCTTGTTATCCAGAATCGCGACTTCGAACCGCGCCATATCTTCCGCCGACGAAAGCCAGCCCCCTCCGGGAATCTTGTAGCTGGAATCAAGAAACTCGGCGTTGCGCGTGGTTCCTGACTCTGTCTTTTCATAGAAGCGGGTTCGATAAGGGATGATCGCAAAGCGGTCGTCCACCAGCGTGTGCTCCATGCCCGCGGGTTGGAAGACGTTCTTGGTCATGAGTTCGGGGTACTTGGCGCCCGAGGCTCCTTGAATAACGCAACCGACCAGCGTGTATCCCTGCGTCGAGTAGTGGAAGTGCGATCCCGGAGGAGATACGAGCGGATCGTTCTTGAAAAAATCGAGGCCCGCTTGAATCGGATCGTCGAAGTGCTTGGTGTTGCCGATTTCCATGTCATCCGGACCGGTCTTGTAGTGGCGAATGCCTGCCAGATGCCCCATGACCATGCGGGTAGTGATCGTCGTCGACTTTTGCGGAAACGCCGGGCAATACTTCTGTACGGGCGCGTCGAGATCGAGCTTTCCCTGTTCCCAAAGTTGCATCGCGGCGATCGCGGAGAGCGGCTTCGAGATGGAGGCTAAACGGTAAAGAGTAAGCGAGCTGGCGGGGACATTATTCTCCATGTCTGCCAGTCCGAAACCGTCGGCCCACTCAAACTCGCCATTCTCGACGACGGCGACCGATACCCCGGGCGCATGAGTCGTTGCCATGAATTTCGAGACGGCGGCCTCGATTTGGGCGTGCTTCTCTTTCGATATCTCGTGGTCTTGAGCCGAGAGAAACTCTGGCGAGCCCGGCAACGAGAATCGGGATCAGTAGAAGGTAAAAGTAGAAACCTGGTCGAAGCTTTTGAGTTGAGCGCATGGGTTGCCTTCCCGAATGGGATCGATTGTAGCAACCACACGCTCCAAAGGATTTAGTTTGGCGCGACGCCTACTGGGTGACCGTTGCCTGATAGCTCACAGCCTGCCAGTGTCCCGAGCGGCGAACCCAGACGCGCGTGTACCGGTAGGGACCGCTGAAGTCTTCTCCGAGCTGGTGACCTTTGACGTCGGCGCGGGCCGTCACGACCGCTGTGTCGCCATAGAGCCGAACGACCATGTCGCTGACGTCAATGGTGTCGTAGCGGAGTTGTCCGCTTTTGCGGGCCGAGAGAGCCTCTTTCTTCGTGGTGACCTGGCCCAGCGGCGAAATCGCGACGTAATCCTCCGCGAGGGTTCGCAGCGGGAATTCCGCGTCACGGCGAAGACTTGCTTCCTTGGCTTGTCGCTCCATATCGACGATTTCACGAATCGTATCCTGATCGCCGGCGTCGATCAGAACCCGAGGGCGTACCGTCGTCGGGTGTTGAGCCGAGAAGGCGGGCAGCGCAGCAAACGCGACCCACAAAAACACCGCACATTTGTTGATCACGATGAGACCTCCGCAGTTAGCGAGGGGACAGAGATCCGCCTGACCGGAACTACGCAATCTTGGATGCGCGAGTTCCGTTGAAAAGTGCAACGATCGTAAACTTTTATGTTCATGCCAAGGCCGGGAAAACGGATCGAGACGTTAGGAATTTCCGAGCACTAGACTAAAGACTGCGGAGACCGGTGTTTTATTAACAAAATATTTCGAGAACCGCATTTTTAATTTTCGTCCCTGGTTTCAGACGGCGAGCGGGCGAAAGCTCAAGCGATTCAGACTATAGCAGTTGCAAGCGCAGGTCCAAGTCCGGCTGCTTTGTAACCCGTTGAAAAATTGAGGAACGAAGCGGATGTAGCAGACATGGGCTTTGTCCACGGAGGGACGGGACTGTCCACAAGCGGACAGGATTTTGTGTGATCGTCGTGGAGATTGTGACAACGCCACAACTCCGGGAGTTCGGCCCGTGCACGAGGAAAGGCGGGGTCTAGTAGAATCAAAGATTCAGCCTGGACATGTCAGACATTCGCCGCGGTCTCATCATCGTGAACACGGGGCCCGGCAAAGGCAAGACTACCGCTGCCATGGGCACCGCACTTCGGGCAGTCGGGCAAGGCATGAAGGTGCTGATGCTCCAGTTTCTGAAGGGTTCGTGGCATTACGGCGAACTCGACGCGGTGCAGGCGTTCGGCGAAAAATTCGTCATGAAGCAGATGGGTCGCGGTTTCGTGAAGGTCGGAGCCGAAAAGCCAGATCCGGAAGATGTAAAGATGGTCGAGGAAGCGTGGGCCGAAGCGGAAAAGGCGATTCTGTCCGGCGAATGGGACCTCGTGGTGCTCGACGAGATCAATTACGCCATCAGCTACGGAATGCTCGACCCGGCGAAGGTCGTGGAGAGCCTGAAAAAGAAGCCTGAGATGGTTCATGTCATCTTGACGGGCCGGAACGCGCACCCCACAATTATCGAGGTGGCCGACACAGTTACAGAAATGCGCCAAGTCAAGCATGCCTATGAAAAGGGCGTGATGGCGCAGAGAGGGATCGAGTACTAAGTCTCCATGGCCTGGTTTAAACGCGAATCCGGCGAACTGGACACCTCGGGCGAAAAGAAAGTCCGCACCGAAGGCTTGTGGGTGAAGTGTGAGAGCTGCCGCCAGATCATCTGGAAGAAGGATCTGGAAGAGAACATGAATGTTTGTCCGAAGTGCGACAAGCATTTCCGGATCGACGCCCGCACCCGGCTCTCCCAGCTTCTCGACGACAATCAATACGAGATATTCGATTCTGACATTTCTTCGACGGATCCTCTGAAGTTCGTCGACTTGAAGCCATACTCATCCCGGCTGAAACAGGCCCAGCACGATACTGGCCTGCAAGATGCCATCATCAACGCGCAAGGCAAGCTCATGGGGAAACCCGTCATTGCCAGCGTCATGGAGTATGCGTTCATCGGCGGGAGCATGGGCGCGGCGGTGGGCGAGGGAATCACGCGAGCTGTGGAACGCTCGGAACGTACGCGCACGCCTCTGATTATTGTGTCGGCCTCCGGCGGAGCGCGAATGATGGAGGGCGTAATCAGCCTGATGCAGTTAGCCAAGATTTCGGCGGCACTGGCAAAACTCGATAAGGCGAAGGTTCCGTATGTTTCGCTCCTCACTGATCCAACGACCGGCGGTGTGACTGCGTCGTTCGCGATGCTGGGGGACCTGAACATCGCGGAGCCCGGCGCTCTGATTGGCTTCGCCGGCCCGAGAGTCATTGAGCAGACGATCCGCCAGAAGCTGCCACCCGGATTTCAACGCAGCGAATTTCTGCTGCAGCACGGAATGCTCGATGCCGTCGTACCTCGCAAGCAGTTGAAGCCTTATATTTCCCGGGCGCTCGATTTCATGGCGGCTTGAGGAAATCTGGCAGTTGGCAAGTCGCTCTTAGTTGCAGCTCGGTTTCCCGCATTCTGGCCGCTTGATTTTTGGATGGAAGTCTCCCGGCTTCGAATCCTGTCCCAACGACGGCAAGGCTGGATTAAGGGGATTCCCTGCTCGGGAGAGTGGATCGCTGACAGCTGTAAGCCGAAAGCCCTGATGTCCTACGAAACTGCACTGGCGAACATGTTTGCGCTGGGTCACGAGTTGGCTCAGACGCCGTCGAACAAATTCGACCTGGCGCACATGCGGGTCTTGCTTGGGGCGATGAACCATCCGGAGACGGCCTTCCCCAGCGTACTGATTGCAGGGACGAACGGGAAAGGGTCAACGGCGGCCACGCTGGCTTCCATTCTGAAAGCATCCGGGCTGAAAACCGGACTGTACACTTCGCCGCATCTGGTGCGGATCAATGAACGGATCCGAGTCGATGGCAATGAACTGAGTGACAACGATTTTGCAGCTCTACACACCGAAGTCGACACGGTAGCGGAACGTCTTGTGGATCAGACAGCGCTGCCGTGGCATCCAAGCTTTTTCGAGATGATGACGGCGATTGCGTTTGCTCACTTTGCGCGCGAGAAGGTCGACATTGCGGTTCTGGAAGTGGGAATGGGCGGCCGCCTGGATGCAACCAACGTGGTCGAGCCGCTGGTCAGCGTGATTGCCGACATCTCCCTCGACCATCAGAAGTTTCTTGGAAATACCGTGGGCGAGATCGCGCGAGAGAAGGTGGGCATTCTTCGGCGCGGCGGAGTAGCCGTGACCCTGCCGCAACAGCCGGAAGCAAACGATGTGATCGGCAATACGATCCTCGATCTCGATGCCGTCGGAGTGAGCGCTGCACAATATGTGCCGCCTGTATCGCCGAACAGCGGCCAGTACCTTGTCCGCGGAGAAGAGAGGAAATCGTCCGCCACCGAATCCGAAGAAAATGCCGGGATTTGTAACAATTTCTACAGGTACCCCTTGCAGGTGATGGGTAAAAAGGTTCTGATCGAGACTCCGCTGGTGGGTCGGCATCAATTGCGGAACGTCGCCCTCGCGATTTCCACGGCGGAGGAATTGAGCAAGAAAGGGTTCGCCGGAATCACGCCTGACTCGATTGAGCGGGGGATTCGCGAAACGCATTGGCCGGGAAGATTTCAAATCATTCCTCCGTCCAACGAGTGGCCGGAAATTGTGTTCGACGTGGCACACAATCCGGCGGGAGCCTGGGCCTTGCGCTCTGCCCTTTCGGAGCGGTATGAAGATCGTCCAGTGATTTTTGTTTTCGGAGCGATGCGCGACAAGGCAATCTCAGAAATGACTGAGATCCTGTTCCCACTGGCACTGCGAGTCATCGCGACGCGGCCGGATAATCCGCGAGCGGCATCCCCGGAAGAAATCCAGCAGGCGGCGTGCCGAACCAGCGCAGACATCGAGCCTGTGGCGAATGTAAAGAGCGCTCTTGAACGCGCTCGGGCCGTGTCAGCAGAGAACGATGCGATCGTGGTTGTCACCGGATCGATATACCTGGTTGGGGAAGCGATGCGTACCTTGGGAGTACGTGTCTGATCCGTCGAAGCAACTCTATTTCGCCTAGAATGGAAGTGTGCCGGAAGTGAAGTCATCCCTGGACGAAGCGCAAAGCGGCGAGATTGAAGGAACGCAGGCGTCCGCCAGCGCTGGTTTCAGGCCCAGCCCTCACGCCATCTCAGGAAAGCACTATGGCTTCCTGAGTAGTTTGCGTTCTTACCTGATCTTCGATCCTTTGATCTGGTTTTATACTCTTGGCTTAGGCGTCTTGGCTCTGCCCGGCGGGCTTTTTGATCGGACGGGAACGCGGTTGCACTGGTTCTCGCGGACGTGGTCCTGGCTGATCATGAAGACGATCTTGTCGCCAGTTAAAGTAACTGGATTCGACAAGATCGACATGTCGAAGCCGCATGTCTACGCGTCCAATCATGCTTCCGCGCTCGATATTCCCGTCCTCTATGTCAATCTTCCATTTCAATTCCGTATCGCTTTCAAGAAAGAGCTATTGGCGTACCCGGTGGTCGGCTGGCAACTGAAGCGCTCCGGACAGATTTGCATCGATCAGCAGAATCCATCGCACTCGATCAGCAGCATTCGCGCGGCGTTGAAAGGCCTGAAGAGCGGCCTGCCGCTGGTGATCTTTCCCGAAGGCGGCCGTACGCCTGACGGGGCAATCAAGCCTTTTCTGCCGGGAGCATTTTTTCTGGCGATCAAGGCGCAGGTGGATATTGTGCCGATTGCGTTGGTGGGAACTTACGAACTGTTGCCGATGAATACGTACCACATCAAGAGCCGTCCCCTCGAGATGCGTCTGGGCGAACCGATCTCGACGACGGGACTTACCTTGCGAGATATGGAAGCGCTGTCGGCCCGAGTGCAGAAGGCGCTCGAGGATTTGTACTACCGGAATTGACCGATCCCGACCCCGTGCTGCGCAACGAACGAATCTTGGCGGTATTCCGGCGCTAATAACTCCCTCACAATCAGTATTTTGGCTCCAAACCAAGACCGAAATCCACGCCGTCACTCTCCCCGGGAATTCCCTCATTCCGCTGTGTGTAAAATGAATGCTGGAATGTCGCAGGCAGCCGCCCCAATCACACGCAGCCCATCGGAAGTCGTTCGAGCCACGCCGGTTTCGCAGGCCGCGAACGGCATCTGTTACGCCTTTTCCGGCGAAGTCGCCGTTAACTCGTTCGATCTCGAGCGGATGGTCGCCGCCGTTCCCGGTAAAATCGCCGCCGCGCTCGATCGCAAGGCCTACTATTTCGTTCCGTTGACGGTGAGCCAGGGCGATGAAACCGTGATCGCCGACCGCTACGATGTCGCGCTCAGCGACAACGCTGTTTGCCATCGCAATCTGAATCTCGGCGACTCGCAGTGCGTCTTCATTTCCACACGCCTGATGGACGACAAATTTTCCGTGGCATTCGAGTTCTATATCAACGTCGGCCACGCGCTGGTCGAACGCGCGGGAGTCTCGAGCGACTTCAGCGCGATTGCATGGAAGCAGGTCGAAGCCGGAATCAAAGGCGAGACCTCCCTCGATGCATGGGAGACGCGCAAACTCGCGACCGCGAACGGCCCCGACGCGGAACGCTACAAGACGGAATATCTGGAAGCGACGTTCTCCGACACGATTTCGATTTACCTGCTCTCGCTCTACCTCGACGTCGATTACTACGATCTCCGGGAGCGCGATTACCCTCTGCTCGCGCCGTCTTCGCTCGCCGAGCGTTTGCGAAAAGTTGCGGAGTTATTTCCGCCGAACTCCGGATTCGAATTCGCAGTCCTTTACAAGCGCCGTGGCTGAAGTATCCATTTCGAATCGTCCGCTCGCGCACCCGTCCCGCACTCCGCACTGGTACGGCATCCCGGTGCGCGTGTTTCTGCTCACTTTCATCGGCACGTTGCTGTCTTTCGCCGTGATCCTTCTGCTCTCGATCTTCGGGACGGTCATCGTCTCGGTGCTGCGCGGAGTGCATCCCGACATGCGGATCGCGTATCGCCAAATCGCCCTTCCGGCGGCGATGGTTGCCGGGGCGATTATCTTTGTTGCCGCCGTGGTCATGGAGATTCGCCACTACCGCCAATCGAAAACGCTGACAGCCATCGAGAGAATGGGCTGAGTCGAAACAATTCATGAGCAAGACTCCCCGCATTGCGATCCCGATGCCGCATTCGCGCGACGATGAGTACGCGCAGCGCGCGATTCCTCAATACGAGCACGCCGTAACCCTCGCAGGCGGAGAGCCAGTAAGAATTCTTCTCGACCAGCCGACTGATGACGTCAAGAAGGTCATTGCAACCTGCGACGGCGTTTTGCTGCCGGGCAGTAACGCCGACGTGGATCCTTCACGATTCAGACAGGAACGTTCGCTGCGCACAGCGGCTCCCGATGCGCGAAGAGACGAAGTTGACGACCTATTGCTCGACGATGCTTATGCTCATCGAAAACCGGTGCTCGGAATCTGCTACGGCCTGCAGAGCCTGAACGTCCATCAGAAAGGATCGTTGATTCAGCACATCCCTGACTTCCTGCCTGAGGCGACACGCACCAAAGTCGATCACGAGGCTGGGAAAACGGTGGCAATCGCGCATAGGGTTGCGATTGATCGGGACTCGCGACTGGCAGCGATCGCCTGCGGAGACAGCCGCCCCCGCCTGTCAGGCCGAGCGCAGCTCGGCGGCCGGACCGCAAATGTTGGCGAACCAGGGAACGGGGCCGGTGACCTCGTGATCCCGGTGAACTCTTCGCATCACCAGTCCGCGGATTCGATTGGGAACGGCTTGCGTATTGTGGCCCGCTGCGTGGAAGACGGCATCATCGAAGCGCTGGAAGGGACGGTCTCCGATCACTTCGTTCTCGCCGTGCAGTGGCATCCAGAGCGCTCGGTCGAAGCAGATGAGCCATCTGCGGCTATCTTTCGCGCCCTCATCGAAGCGTCGCGCTGACGTACCTCTTGAACTGCTCAATTAGTTCTTCGGAGAATTCGGCGGCAGGTTCACCGCTGGAATCGGATTGTTGGTCCGTTCGTCATCCCAGATATTCGACGCGATCCACCAGCGCTTGCCGTCGTAGAACAATTCAAGGCTGTTGATGCCGCGCCCGATTACCGGGCCGTCCGCCTTCAGGCGTGTCTCGTAGGTGCTGAAGACGTGGGCGATGTGGCCGAATTTCTGCGTCTCGCGGTGAATCTCGCTTTCGTAGAAGCCATCCTTGAGCAGCGATGCGTTGGAGCCGTCGACGAACTGCTGGTGACTCACGATCTGAGCCCTCGGCTCGCCGCTCTTGTTCTCGGACATCGCCACGAACCGTATGTCGGGAATGTACAGCGTTCGATCGCGTGACCACTGCCGCGCCTGACCGGCAGGCCCCGAGATCACTTCATAGAACGCCTTCATGATTCCGTCGATCGTCGCAACGTCATCAGGGCGGGGAGCAATCGCCGGAACATCCACGTGAGCCGGCGTTTCATGCGCAGGCTGCTGCGCCGCCAAAACACCGGTGACACTGCTCAACGCAACTGCTAGCACAAGCACACCCGCGCGAATGTTCATAGAGCCTCCAGTAGAAGGGGATCGTAGTTCGGAAGCGAATAGAGATGAAGACTTATTTCTTTCGGTTGCGCCGTTTTGGCGCCGTGGCTTCTTCCAGCAAAACGACCACGTGGGCAACGGCGGTGTTGTCCAGATTCAATCCTTCCGGTGTCTTTGCCTTCAGGCCAACGCAGCCGGAATCGATGCCCAGAAGTTCTGCTACGCGCACACGAATCGCAGCCGCATGCGGACCGATCTTGGGAGCCGACAGAATCAGGCTGGCATCCACGTTCGCGATGCCATAGCCAGCCTCGTGCACGCGCTTCAAAGCCTCGCGCAAGAAGATGGCGGAATCCGCGTTCTTCCACTTGGGATCCGAAGGGGGAAAGAGGGCGCCGATGTCGGGACCCGCGATCGCGCCCAGCAGCGCGTCGGTGATCGCGTGCAAAAGAACGTCGCCGTCCGAGTGGCCACCGAGACCTTTGTCGTGCTTCAGCGCGATGCCGCCAATCTTCAGCGGAACGCCCGAACGGAATTCGTGCGAGTCAAAACCGATCCCGATACGCATGGCGGGTTTTTGATGTTTCGATTTAGTCGTTGACATTCGAGAATTCGGGGCCTGCGAAGAAAACTCTATCTTTTCAAATAGAACTCGGCCAGTTCCATGTCGCCGGGGTTAGTAATCTTGATGTTTCGCGGCGAGCCCATGACGACGGCAACTTCGTGTCCAGCGCGCTCGGCCAGCGACGCTTCGTCGGTGCCCATGAATCCATCGGCCGCTGCTTCGTCGAAGAATTTCTTAATCAGGTCGTAACGAAATCCCTGCGGCGTTTGCGCCAACACGACGCCCGCGCGAGGAATCGTGGATTTAATGATCGCTCCTTCGGACGTCCGCTCCACCTGCTTCACGGTATCCACCGCCGGCAGCCCGGCGATGGCCGCGCCATATTTCTTGGCGGCCTGGATCACCTCTCGGATGATCTCCGCCGTGACCAGTGGCCGGACCGCATCATGCACCAGCACGATATCGTCGGGAGCCGCGGTGATTGCGTTCAGGGCATTCGCCACCGACTCCTGGCGATGCTCGCCGCCCTCGACGATCTGAACTTTCTGCTTGATATCTTTCGCATCGCTCTTCAGCCGCTCGCGGAAACCTTCGACTTCATTTTCGCGAAGCGCAATCCAAATCTCGCTGATCTCGCTCACACCGGCGAACTTGCGGAGAGTGTGAATGAGGATCGGCACGCCCCCTAGGTCGGTAAATTGTTTCGAAGGATGCGCCTTCTTGGACTTGGCGTCTTTCGCGCTGGGCATGGGAGCCATGCGCGTCCCAAGACCCGCGGCGGGAATGATGACAACAACCTTCATAGCGGCGTGTAAGTATACGAGCGGCGCATCGACAAGTTCAAATGATGCGATTCACGGTGGTGTCTCACTTTGAATTTCTGATGGCATCTTCGCTCATCGATGGCGTCATCCGGAGCGTAGCCGCTCTTCAGGCGGAGCGAAGGATCTCGCTGGGGCGCTGTGTGCCACGGCAGACCCTCGGCCCGCTGGTAAAAGCGCGGGCTCTTCGGGATGACGCCTTGTGAGATTCAAAGGTCAAACCGATCCACTACCCATTCACGGACGAGACCGCCGACCGCGCGAAGTCCCTAGTGTCTTTTAGCGATAAATCCCTCGGCGCGCCGCGTCTTGGGCGGTACGTGTGCCGAACCCTTATGACGCGCCCTGTTTCGAGTCGATGACAGCCGGAGACGGTACCGCCGTCGGCCCCGGAGGCACCACGGACACGACTGCCGGAGTCACCGGCACAGCGGACGGCGACTGCCGAGAGTAGGCGGCCCGCTCGTCCCACTTGCCGAAGATCATCTTGCCGGCGGTGGTCTGCAGCACGCTGGTCACGGAGATGTCGATGGTCTTGCCGATCATCTTGCGCGCGTTGTCCACCACCACCATGGTGCCGTCGTCCAGATAGGCGACGCCCTGGTTGTATTCCTTGCCTTCCTTCAGGATGAACACGCGCATGGTCTCGCCCGGCAGCACGACCGGCTTCAGGGCGTTGGCCAGCTCGTTGACGTTCAGCACCTCGACGCCCTGCAGCTGCGCCACCTTATTCAGGTTGAAGTCGTTGGTGATGATCTTGCCTTCGTAGACCTTGGCCAGCTCGATCAGCTTCAGGTCGACTTCGCGCACTGCGGGAAATCGTCTTCCACGATCTGAACCTGCACGGTGGTCATCTTCTGGATGCGCTGCAGGATGTCGAGGCCGCGGCGGCCGCGGTTGCGCTTGAGCGAGTCGGAGGAGTCGGCCACCAGTTGCAACTCGCGCAGCACAAATTGCGGAATGACGATGACGCCGTCGAGAAATCCGGCCTCGGAGATGTCGGCGATGCGGCCGTCGATGATGACGCTGGTGTCGAGAATCTTGTAGCTCTTCTTGCGCCTGCTTCTCGCCGCCAAAAATCCCCCCAGGGCCGACAGGTTCGAGCAGATCGCCCTTGTTGGCGCCCACCACCAGGCCGACATAGGCCATCAGCAGCATCACGAGGATCTGGAGGAAACTCTGAGTGTGGCCTTCAGGGACACTACTGCGAATGACGAGAGCGAACAGGTAAGCCCCGCAGATTCCGAGGATGCTGCCGATGGCTGCTCCGATCAGACGTTTCAGGCTGACGGTGCGGAGCTTCCATTCGAACAGGACGATGGCGGATCCGATGACTGCGCCCACACCCGCATCGCGAATGGGAGAAAGTCCAAAAGGACCGATCTCAAAGCAGGTACCGGATACTACGAGTACAAAAAGAAGACGTACAAAAATGATATCCACGGAAACCTCCCCGCGGATGCAGCTTTCCTGCAAGTTCAGGTGGTGCACCCGTGCCCTTCCTCACCGCCCCCGGCAGTCGGCCTTACGTATGCAGGGCGCTGGAATAAGGGGGATGAAAATGCGCCCTGTCCGGCCAGAAGGGGCTTGGCCGAAGATCAGAAGCTAACGGCAAGAGTATATACCTCCTGCGACAGCCGAGCGAGGACTCCCCGCAAGGCATGGTTCGCGGCCAAATGCCGGACTGCTGGCCGACTTCGGGAGGACGAACTCCAAGGCATCCAATTCAACCCCGATACTCCCTTACAGCACTTCCCGAGGGCCGGTACAGCAAACCCCTGTCTATTTCCTGGAAGGTTTGAGCATCTGAACTTAGTATTTCGCGAACTGCTGAATGGCAGGTCGTTCGGCCCGTGAGTCCACAAGAAAGTTTTGGAGGATACGATGCGAGCTTTACGATTTCTGAGTCTGGCAATTCTGTTAACCCTGGTCGCGACCTCAATCTCGATGTTCGCCCAGGATGATAAACAACAAGAAGCGAAACCGCCCCGTCAGGAAGAACCTCGACCGGACGCGAAGCAGGATGAGATGAAGCCTCCCGCGCACGATGAAGCCAAACCACCGAAAGAGGAGCGGCAGGACAAGCAAGTTCAGAAGGAACAAAAGCAGGACGAGAAACAGTCGCGCGATCAGATGAAGGATAACAAGGACAATCATCCGATGGCGCAGCAGGAGACGCACGGACGTCCCGCTGGCAAGAGCGCTC
>CAVOVP010000003.1:0-821987 GCA_963699885.1 uncultured Acidobacteriota bacterium
CCGCTCCTTCTGCGCCGAGATCAGCGCCTGCAAGTCCTTAATATCACCCTGCAAATCCTTCCAATCCTCGCCATGTTCCTTCTTGACCGAAGCAGGAACAGACTCCAGCGACTTGCCCTTTCCGTCGAACCAGTTCACTTCAACATCGCTTCCCTTAACCTCGACCTTTACTCGGTAGTCGCCCAATGCATCCTCGCGGACGCCGACGCTCGTAAGTCCACAATCCGGCACGCTGAGTTCTTCGACCTCCTCCCGCGGCAACTGAAGCTCACGCGCCGCCGCGTCAAACGCCTTCTCGACCTCCTTTTGCGCTGTGCCGAACCTTACCCGCACCTTTAGCATGGCGAGTTGCCCCATTGCCTCAGGACCAACCATTTCCGAGAGCGCGTAGACTGCTGCGTTCCCAACCTTCACTGCCCGAGGACCAACTCCCGGTACCTTTCTGTACGCCGAAAACGCCACGGCTGCCGCTAACCTTGCATCGCCGTCGCGCCGCTTTAGAAGCGGGAGCAGCCATAGAAAGCCTCGCAGGACGTTGGCGTTTTCGTCGTGAATCGTATCGCCTATTCCTCGCGGATCTTTTGCAATGGTGTGGGAACGGCCTCTCCCGACCCTCGGTAGCCAAGCTTCAACGGCTTCCCGAAATGCTTCCTCGCCCAGCGTTGCTACCAACTCGCGTCCAGTCTTCAGCCACTTCGCAGAAGGACGTGCTCCGGTGGCGCTCAGTGCGTGTCGCAAAACGGCAACCCATCGATTTTGTTCAGCCTCGGGCAGAACGGCGATATCTGCGTTCAGGGCATCGCTCCAACTTTCGCCAGGAACCAGGAAATACTTTGCTCGATCGCCGATCCAACGCGTCAGAAGGGAGATATCGGGTGGAGTTGTTCCGAGATGCGGCCCCAAAACTCGTGCTAGCCGCCAAAGCGCCAGCACAAAGCGTTCACCCTCGGTGAGGCTTCCGCCGTCGTCGGTAAGGGTTCCGACTGTCTCCAGCAACCATGTATCTGACTCGTCCGATAGTCTCGCCCCACGCGGGAACGTATGATGAGGCTGCATCGCAAGGTACAGGATTAGATCGAACAGGAGGGCTCTGTTCAAACATACGGGCTCTCGCCCCAACCTGCTAACAATGCCCGAGAGGGTGCTGCGTGCTTTCCAGAAGGGCTCATCGTTGTAGTCCAGGCTGGGTCCCAGCAAAGAAGCCGAGTTGCGTTCCATCGCTGCCATCAACACCATGCTGCGAGGGGACGGATCGAGCCCCAGAATAGCCTGCCCCGCCGCGAACGCATCCAGGTCCGTACCCCACTTCACCGCCTGGATCTTTTCTTCGAGCAATCTCGTCAGGAACCCGTGCGCGGATGCTAGGGGAGAATGAGTGAGCATCGCGTACCTGTCCGGTCCACACGCAGTAGTCTCAGACGCCGCTTCAGCCGGCAACATGCCTAGCGTGACCTTCAGAGGCACAAGCACCAGTTGGTCTCCGGCGGCAGATGGAACTGGTGCTGGCTTTAGTTCTCCCGGCTCATCCTCGTCATCCTGCCGCGGCAGCGCAGCACAGATCTGGTCCACCGCCGTGGCAAGCCGGTTGGCATCCTTTCCGCCCCCCTTGCGAAGTATGGCCGCAAAGCGCTGTGCCGCTTTTTGAACCTCTGCATCGATCCCATGTTTTGCGGTGTAGCGTTCCAGAGACTTTGTCGCCTGCCCAATTGGCAGGCCGTAGGAATGTCCCGTCTCCGTCAGCCATTCGAGAAGCTGGAGCAGGTCCGTTCGATCGAGCGGCAAGCTACGCCTGAGTAGCGCCCCGATGACCGCGAGCGTTTTGTACTCGGCCCCGAGAACCGCTGACCAACCTGGTACACGAGCGAGATTACTCCCCTGTCCATCACGAACCGCGTGATCGCGGATCTTCTCCCTGCTGGCGTGCCAGAACCTTGCCTGCGCCACCGCTGCCTGCACGAGCAGCCGGCCACGATCAGGCGAACTGGCCAGCAACTCTCGCCCGCTGGGTAAATCCTTCAGATCTACATCCTGGTAATAACGATCGACCGGCGTGCTGGCGATTGCCTCCCGCACCCATTTGCATACCAAAGCATGCTCGGCCGCCAAGGGGTCGTCGGATGAAAATTGAAAGACCGGCTGCCCGTCGGGACCTGGCACGTCTAGCCGCCCACCAGAGGCGTGAGCTTTATGAAGCTCACCGTAGTTTGCGGGCCAACGACAAACTCCTCGTCCAGACTCTCCGCCTGGCGGTTGTCGATTAGGATGAAGAACGCATTTGTGGAGAATCCCTCAACTGCCAGCTTGAACTGTGCCTCCCAATCGAGCGGCCGGTGAGCTTTAAGCTTGCTGCCGTTCATCGTGCGCTCGGCGTCCTCCGGCTGAACGAGACCATTAAAGACGAGCCTATCCTGCTGCCGGTTGAACTCCCGCACTTCGTGATGCACACGCTCACGGAGCAATTCGCGCACTGTAATACTCTCGCTCAGAAACTCAAGCGATAACTCCCACAGACTCTGCCCCGAAGCCGTCTCATCGCGAACGCAAACTTGCATTGGCGGCACCTCGGAGCGATTTTAGCAGCGCAGATGGAAGGGGGGCGCACCTTTGCGGAATGGTGTCTCAGAACTGTCTTCTATGTCACGCCAGGCGATTGATGCGAGCCATCCCCTTATAATCTCGAACATGCTGTTAACGATCACAACCACGCATCGGCCGGCAACCGACTTGGGATACCTGCTGCATAAGAATCCTGCCAATCTGCATTCGTTTGACCTGTCGTTTGGGAAAGCGCATGTCTTCTACCCGGAGGCAGCGTCCGAGCAGATGCACGGCGGCCCTATTACTCGATGTCGATCCGGTAGGACTGGTTCGTGGTAAGCGAGGACAGCATGAGGGTGGCACGCTCGATCAGTATGTGAACGACCGGCCTTATGTACTCTCTTCTTTTCTGAGCGTCGCTATGGGCCGAGCTTTTGGGACGGCCATGTCGGGACGTAGCAAAGGTAGGCAAGAATTGGCTGACCTGCCAATTCCATTGACTGCAAACCTGACCGTTGTGGCCTGCAGAGCGGGCGAGGGGTTGATTCGAGAATTGTTTGAGCCTCTCGGGTACAGCGTGGTGGCCCAGCAGCACCCGCTCGACGAGAAGTTTCCTGAATGGGGCGAGGGGCCTTACTACTCGGTGACCTTGGCTGGGACGTTCCGTTTACAGGATCTCCTCAATCATCTTTATGTCCTGGTGCCGGTGCTCGACGCAGAGAAGCACTATTGGATAGGCCAAGATGAAGTTGAGAAGTTGCTGCGCAAAGGAGAAGGCTGGCTTGGCTCGCATCCTCACAAAGAAACAATCGTAAAGCGCTATTTGCCACGACAGAGACAACTTGCACGAGAGGCGCTCGCCAGGCTGACAGAGGAAGACAATCTTGATCCTGATGCGACTGAGGAAGCGCACGCTGAACAAGAAACGAAGATGGAGGAGCCGATCCGGCTGTGGCAACAGCGGATGGGAGCCGTCGTTGCGGTACTGCGATCAGCAGAAGCGAAACGTGTCTTGGATTTGGGCTGCGGAGAAGGAAAGCTCCTGCGGGTGCTGTTGGAAGAGAAGTCGTTCACCGAGATCGTAGGCATGGATGTCTCCTATCGAAGCCTCGAAATTGCGAGTCAACGTTTGAAACTCGACCGAATGCCCACGAAGCAAAAAGAACGGCTGAAACTGATGCATGGTTCGCTGATGTATCGCGACAATCGTTTATCCGGATACGATGCTGCGACGGTCGTGGAAGTAATCGAACATCTAGACGCGCCACGATTGGCTGCATTCGAGCGAGTGCTTTTCGAAGCAGCGCACCCGAAAACGATCGTAGTGACCACGCCCAACGCGGAGTACAACGTGAAGTTCGACACTCTGCCAGCGGGACAGTTCCGCCACAAGGATCATCGATTCGAGTGGACTCGGGAACAGTTCCAACAGTGGTCACGGCCGCATTTCCGAGCGCTTTGGATATGCGGTTCGGTTTCTGCCTGTGGGAGAAGAAGATCCTCAAGTCGGCGCGCCTACGCAGATGGGGGTCTTCAGTGCCGGGTGAGCGTTCAACAGCGGATCTGAACTTAATCGTGCCCATCGGAACCCAGATCGTTCTGCGCACGGATATTTACGTCCACGATTCGCAGAGTGAGTACCCGCGGGGCTCGGTGGCTGAGATTACTCGCACGCCGGACGATGGCAGACATTCCTATCGTGCAAAGATGCCGGATGGCGCTGAATTTAGCGTGCGGCGTCAGGAATTCTCAATTTTGAAGCAAGTGAAGACCGGCCCTCTCGGTGATGCGGCGCACGTCCTTGCGGAGTACGACTTGTACAAGAATGTCATATATCGCTGTGTAGTTGGCTCACAGGCCTACGGGCTCGAAAGGGACAGCTCGGATGTCGATCGGCGGGGTATTTATTTGGCCCCGGCGGAACTGGAATGGTCGCTGTACGGTGTGCCAGAGCAACTGGAGAACGCGGAAACCGAAGAGTGTTATTGGGAATTGAAGAAGTTCATCGTTCTTGCCCTCAAGGCCAATCCCAATATTCTGGAGTGCCTTTATACGCCACTCGTAGAGACCCGAACACCGGTAGCCGAGGGACTGCTGGCGAAGCGAGAAATTTTCCTCTCCAAAGCTCGTCTATCAGACCTACAACGGCTATGTCATGTCACAGTTCAAGAAACTTGAGCAGGATTGAGAGCTTCTGGGCAAATCAAGTGGAAGCACGCAATGCACTTGATCCGGCTGCTTTTGGAGGGCATAACGATACTCAAGGATGGATACGTTCCGGTTCGCGTGTCCGAACATCGAGACGCATTGCTTTCGATTCGAGATGGGAAACATGAAGTGGGATGAGATCAATACCTGGCGGCTGTCTCTGCATCGGAAGTTCGAGGAATCGTTTGAAAACACGAAGCTGCCCGATGATCCAGATTACACAGAAGCAAACAGGCTGCTCGTACAGGCGCGACGGTCGACGATCGGAGGGATAGGCGCTTGAACGAGCAATTGCTTCGGGCCGTCAAGGAACATCCATATGCATTGTTGTTCGCCACGATCAGTGGGGCGCATCTGTACGGTTTTCCATCGCCGGATTCGGACTACGACTTGCGCGGCGTGCATATTCTGCCCGCGGAAGAGGTGATCGGGACTGTTTCCGGACCGTGACACGATTGAGATCTCGAAGAAGGAGGACATAGAACTCGATTTAGTGACGCATGACATCCAGAAGTTTTTCGGGCTGCTGCTGAAAGCGAACGGATACGTGCTGGAGCAGCTCTACTCTCCTCTCGTTGTTCATACGACGCCGGAACACGAAGAACTGAAATCGATTGCAAAGAACTGTGTCACCCGCCATCACGCGCACCATTACTTCGGCTTTGCAGAGAACCAATGGCGACTATTCCAAAAGGAAGATCCTCCGAGAGTGAAGCCGCTCCTGTACGTCTTCCGCGTGCTGTTGACGGGGATACATCTGATGAGAACTGGAATAGTCGAAGCAAACCTGAATCGGTTGAACGAGGAATACGAATTGCCTTACATACCGGAACTCATTGAGCGAAAGACACGCGGAACAGAACGCCAGACTCTCGAACAAGCCGAAGTTTCCTTCTATGAAAACGAATACGATCTTCTTCGGAAGCGGTTGGAAGATGAGACGAGTACAGACGAGGCTCCCCGAGTCCCAAACGGCCAAAGCTGCATTGAATGACCTTCTGCTGAGGGTCCGGCTGAGGACCGTAGGCGTCGAGAGGGAGCAAATTCGGTGAACATAACGATCCCTGAACTCTCGCTCGTTGTTCTGATCGGACCTTCTGGTTGCGGAAAGTCCAGCTTTGCTCGGGCACATTTCAAGCCCACCGAGGTGCTCTCCTCCGACTTCTGTCGTGGGCTTGTATCGGACGACGAGAACGCCCAGGCCGCCACGAAAGATGCGTTCGAGGTGCTGCATTTCGTCGCGCGTAAGAGACTTGCTGCAGGACGCCTCACGGTCGTTGACGCCACAAATGTTCAGCCGGAAGCACGTAAGCCACTGGTCGCTCTCGCTCGTGAGTTCCATGTCCTGCCGGTCGCGATCGTGCTTAACCTGCCGGAGAAGCTATGCCATGAACGTAACCAGAACCGACCAGACCGACAATTTGGTCCGCACGTGGTTAGAAACCAGTCGCAACAACTGCGGCGTTCGCTGCGAGGATTGGAGCGGGAAGGGTTTCGGCATGTTTTCACTCTGTCCACTCCGGAAGAGGTCTCGTCGGTCAGCATCGTGCGCCAGCCACTTTGGAACAATCTCAAGCACGAGCACGGGCCTTTCGACATCATCGGGGACGTGCACGGTTGCTACGAGGAGCTAAGTACTCTGCTCGGTCAACTTGGCTACAAGATCGAGAACGGACCGGACGGACCAAAGGCTACTCCGCCAGATGGACGGAAAGCAGTCTTCGTCGGCGATCTTGTCGACCGCGGGCCCAGGATTCCTGACGTTTTGCGTCTGGTCATGAGAATGGTTGCTGAAGGAACGGCATTGTGTGTTCCCGGAAACCACGACATGAAGTTGATGAAGAAACTAAAAGGCCGCGATGTACAGATGACGCACGGGCTCGCCGACTCAGTTCAGCAGCTCGACAAAGAAAGCCCCGAGTTCAAGCAAGCTGTCATCAAGTTTCTCGACGACCTGGTCAGCCACTACGTGTTCGACGACGGGAAGCTTGTGGTCGCACACGCGGGCATGAAGGAGGAAATGCAGGGGCGTGGATCGGGCAAGGTACGCGATTTTGCTCTTTACGGCGAGACAACGGGAGAGACGGACGATTACGGACTCCCCGTGCGTTACAACTGGGCTGCCGAATATCGCGGCACAGCCATGGTCGTTTACGGGCATACGCCCATTGCAGAGCCCGAATGGCTAAACCGCACGATCAATATAGATACCGGGTGCGTGTTCGGGGGCAAACTGACCGCACTGCGCTATCCCGAACGTGAGCTCGTGTCGGTACCAGCGCTGCACACCTATTACGAGTCGGTAAAACCGTTCCTGGCCGAAGAAGCGAGTGCGCCTGCGCTGACCGCTCAACAGCAACTGGATGATCTGCTGGACATCGAGGATGTAATCGGCAAGCGGATCATCAACACGCGCCTAAACCGAACCATCACAATTCGGGAAGAGAACGCCATCACCGCATTGGAGGTTATGAGCCGATTTGCCTCGAATCCAAAATGGCTCATCTATCTGCCACCCACGATGTCTCCTTGCGAGACCAGTAGACGCGACGGATTGCTTGAACACCCTGAGGATGCCTTCGCTTACTATCTGCACGAAGGCGTGCACAAGGTCGTTTGCGAACAGAAGCACATGGGGTCGCGTGCGGTAGTTGTGATCTGTCGTGATGCAGATTCTGCCCGGAAGCGGTTCGGGATTATGGAAGGAGAATCCGGAGCCTGCTACACGCGAACAGGACGGCGATTCTTCAACGACACGACGCTGGAATCTGCAATTCTTAGAGCGAGTCCGCCACGCAGTAGAGACAGCCGGCATCTGGGAGAGTCTGAAAACCGATTGGGTTTGTCTTGACTGCGAATTGATGCCGTGGTCGGCCAAAGCACAAGAGTTGCTGCGTCAGCAATATGCTCCAACCGGGGCAGCGGCGAGAGCCGCTTTGCCCGCGGCCATCACCGCTTTGAGAGCGGCGGCGGGCAATCCTGAGATCGCCGCTCTGGCAGAACGATTCCAGCAGCGCGAAGAAGCTGCTCACCTTTATGTCGAGGCATACCGCCGATATTGCTGGCCTGTGCATTCCTTGGCCGATCTAAAACTCGCTCCCTTTCACGTACTCGCCAGCGAGTCAGGCGTGCACACCGCGAATGACCACGTGTGGCATATGGAGATGCTGGCCAAAGTCTGCGCCGCTGATTCGGGTCTTCTGCTTGCGACGCCATTCCGAGTTGTGGATCTCACCGACAAAGCGGATCAAGAGAAAGGAATCCAGTGGTGGGAGGAACTGACGGCAAGCGGCGGCGAGGGTATGGTGGTAAAGCCGTTGGAGTTTGTGACGAAGGGACGGAAAGGGCTGGCGCAACCTGCCGTTAAGGTTCGAGGACGAGAATACCTCCGGATCATCTACGGGCCGGAATACACGTTGCCCGAACACTTGGAGCGGCTCAAGAGCCGAGGTCTTGGCACCAAACGATCGCTTGCTCTTCGTGAATTCGCCCTGGGACTGGAAGCACTGGAGAGATTCGTACACAAAGAACCCCTCCGGCGAGTTCACGAGTGCGTTTTTGGTGTGTTGGCGCTAGAGAGCGAACCGGTTGACCCAAGGCTGTAGGACTGCGCCGGGGAATGGCTAGAGTCAGCATTTGCTGAAGTCCGGATGTGTAAGCCATGCCGTCCCGCCGACTCACATCCCCATCTCTAAATGATGACCCACTCATATTCGGGACGTTCGGGCCGAGCACCTTTCCGGAGTCAAGAAAGCTGAACAGGATGGCGTGAAGTGGAGCCCCGAACAGGCTGCAGCGATCCAACGGTTTCGCGAGTTCCTCGACGCAGAGCCTGAGTCACAGCCTCCTCCAGCATCCTGAAACGCGGGGACAGATGGGACGTTCCCCAATTTCCATTCGTCGACAAAACAGACGGAACGTTCCACCGGCTGTCCCCGGCCCCCACGCACCACCTCCCGTGTCAAATAGTTGCGTGAACCGGCCCAGGCATTCTTGCCGAGGGTTCGCGTGGACCCACAGAAATGGCTCACCCATACCATGCTAAGACGTCTATGCAACAGCAGGGGCATGCCCTGCATTCCGTTGTAGGAGTTGCGCAAACTATGGTTCATGGTGAAAATAATTGCGCACCACGAGTTACCCGCACGCTGCGATCTCTTCTGACCGTCGGCTTCTTCTTTTTCATGCCGGCGTTGATGTTGTCGCAGGAGCAAAAGCTGGCTTCGGCCCCAACCTACACCACTCCTCTGGCCACCGGACTGCGCCTTGATCCCGAAGGAGAATTCGTTGATTTGAGCAGCATGCCTCTGGGAATGGCGCTGGCGCCAGATGGTAAAAAGCTTGTTGTAGTCCTGAGCGGCTGGCGCGAGCAGGGAGTCCAGGTTGTGGATCTTGCCACCCGGCGCGTGACCCAGACTCTTCCTCAGGAAGCGGCGTTTTATGGTGCGGCATTTTCTGCCGATGGCAAAGAGCTGTACGTTTCCGGCGGCAATGAAGATTTGATCTACTGCTATTTGTGGCGCGACGGGGTTGCGGCCCTGGACAAACAAATTGTCCTGGGACAAAAGAAAGAGGACAAAACAGGATCACGATATCCGGCGGGCCTTGCGGCCTCGAAGCGGGGAAATTTTCTTTACGTTGTGGAGAATGTCGGCGACAGCCTTGCCGTGGTGGACCCATCTTTGGGGAAGGTCGTGCAGCGATTTTCTACCGACCATTATCCTTACGCAGTGGAAGTGGCTGCGGATGGCAACGTGTATGTCTCCGCGTGGGGCGGTCACACTCTTTCGATGTTCCGGACCAACCCGGACGGGACATTGTTCTATACCGGCCGGCTCGAGGTTGGGCAGCGGCCCTCGGCGCTTAAGTCGAATCCATCCGGATCGCGGTTGTTTGTCGCCTTAGCGGGCACAGACCGGATTGCAGTGGTAGATACACATGCGAAAAAAGTCTTGCGCTATCTCAAAGACGAAGCCCCCGGCGCTCCTCCACAGGGAAGTACACCCAATGCGCTCAGCCTTTCGCGGGACGGCTCCAAGCTATTTGTGGCCGAAGCCGACAACAATGCCGTCGCCGTCTTTAATACTGCGGAAGGAGCCGCGCAAGCTGGGTTACGTCCGGCTGGCCGCATTCCTACAGACTGGTATCCGACCGACGTTCTGGAAGTAGATAAGGGGCTGCTCATCCTAAATGGAAAGGGGCACGGTAGCCACGCGAACCCAGACGGGCCAACTCCCGGAAAGGGGATCCAACGCCCGTTAGGCTATGACCTTGGCCAGCTCAATGGAACGCTACGGTTCGTTTCCGCTGATCTTAGTCCCGCGCGATTGGCTCAGGATTCGCGCAGGGTAGCGGAAGCGAATGGCTGGGGACAGAAGCGATCCACCAAGCGATATCCGCCCTTCAAGCATGTGGTTTACATCGTTAAGGAGAACCGTACCTACGATCAAGTTCTTGGTGATATGAAAGAAGGGGACGGTGACCCTAACCTGGTGTTCTTCGGCCAGGACGTCTCGCCGAATCATCACGCCCTGGCGCTTCGCTTCGGGCTGTTTGACCGCTTTTTCACTAATGCGGAAGTAAGTGGCCAGGGACACGTCTGGTCCACGGCGGCTTATGTTACCGATTACGCCGAAAAGACAGTTCCTTCCATGTATTCCGACCGGCGGGCGGACCTTGCTGGCGACGAAGCCGACAACCCGCTGGGTGGGTATCTGTGGAACCTTGCCGCCAAGAAAGGAATCTGGTTCCGCGACTACGGCGATATAGTGGTCGGGCCCGATACGTCGCACGATCTGCCGGCTGACGTAAGCTCCAGCTATCCCGAAACCAACCTGGAGATTCCCGATCAAAAACGGGCCGACGCCTGGATCGAAGAGCTGCACGACTTTGTTCGCAAAGGCGACATGCCGGCGCTGTCCCTCATGTATTTGCCAAGAGATCACACGGTTGGCGGCGCCGCGGGTCATTCGTCGCCTCGGGCCTGCATGGCCGATAATGATCTTGCACTGGGCCGAATCGTGGAAGCGCTCTCGCAAACTCCATTTTGGCGGGACACGGTGGTCTTTGTAGTGGAGGACGATTCGCAGGCCGGTCCTGACCACGTGGACTCGCACCGCTCACCGTTTCTCGCCATCTCGGCTTATGGCCGCTCTGGTACGGTCCACAGATTCGCTAACACTACGGACGTAATAGCGGCCATCGAAGACATTTTGGGAATGGGACGTATGTCCAAATTCGATTACTTCAGCCGCTCTCTGGCAGACATGTTTGCCGCGACGCCAGACCTCACACCCTATAGCCACGTTGTCCCGAAAATAGATTTGAGTGAGGTGAACCCGGCGCAGGGCGCGGCTGCCAAAATGTCAGAAGGTCTCGATTTTAGTGCCCCTGATCGCATTGATGATGCGTTATTTAATCGAATTCTCTGGGCCATGCTCAAACCGGCCGGCACCGTACCACCGGTCACAAACATGGCGCCAGTGCATGCGCTTCAGTTAGCCCGGTAAAAAGAAAGAAATGGGCAAAACGCGGGGACGGACGGGAGTTTCCCTAGTTTCGTGGGAAGACAGACGGAACCTTCCCGGGTCGCCACTAATCTTCGTCAACTTGGAGCGGCTCAAGAGCCGAGGTCTTGGCACCAAACGATCGCTTGCTCTTCGTGAGTTCGCCTTGGGACTGGAAGCACTGGAGAGATTCGTACACAAGGAGCCGCTCCGCCGAGTTCACGAGTGCGTTTTTGGTGTGTTGGCGCTAGAAAGCGAGCCCGTTGACCCAAGGCTGTAGAATTGCGCCGGGAATGGCTCGAGTCGGCATTTTCCTAAAGTCCGGATGTGTAAGCCATGCCGTCGACGCCGACGCCTTTTGTTACTTTGACTTATGAGACGTTGACGCCTCCGGAATCCGCTGCGTCTGCTATTACATCTGGATGTTATTTATTTACTTAGACTTACTAGATATGCTGGCGTCCGCTTTTGAGTCCGCTGCGTCTGCCAGTTCCGCCATCCCGGCGTGGAAGGCTTTTCCATTGTACGGCAGGGGTTCTCGTTCTGAAAATGGGCTAAGCGGGACGCAGGCTCACGACCGCCGCCGCGCTCTTGGGCAGTTCCACGCGGAACGTTGCGCCCTCTCCCAAGCTGCTTTGGACCGTGATCTCACCGCGATGTTGCGTAACGATCCATCGCGCGATCGCGAGGCCCAGTCCGGTTCCGCCTTCGGCACGGCTTCGAGCCTTGTCCACGCGGTAGAAGCGCTCAAAGATTTTGCTGTGCTCCTCTTTCGCGATTCCCGCGCCTGAATCCTTCACGGTCATCACGAGATTTTCGCCTTCCGGTTCCAGACGCAATCGAATGACCCCCGAGGCGGGGGTGTATTTGAACGCATTGTCCAGCAGGATGTCCGCCACGCGGCGCAGAAGTGTTTCCTCGCCCATGACAAACGCGTCCTGCACGGGGATCGTCGCCGAAAACTGCAAGCCGCGGACAGCTGCGACCTGCTGCCAGGCGTCGGCAACGCTTCTCAACATCAAGCGCAAATCGACGGGCTGCATTTGGAGCGTTTCGCGTCCCGAATCAGCTCTTGATAGCGATAGCAATTGCTCAATCAATTTCGTGGTTCGCTCGGCTTCCAAAAGAATGTGGCGCAGAGCTTCCTGGTATTCGGCTTCTCCCCGCGACCGGCGCAATGCGAGTTCCGCCTCGGTGCGGATCAGCGACACCGGCGTGCGAAGTTCGTGCGAAGCATCGGCCGTGAACTGAGTGATGTGCGAGAACGACTCCTCGATACGGTCTAGCATCTCGTTCAGCGTGTCCGAGAGCCGCTGCAGTTCGTCTCCGGTTTCGAGTTTTCGGACGCGGCCGCTCAGATTCGATCCGGTCACTTCCCGCGCTGTGCGGACCAGTTCGTCGACGGGAGCAAGCGCGCGTCTGCTCAACCAATATCCGACCAGCGCAGCAACCAGCAAAAGGATCGGAGCGAAGATCAGAAGATAGGAACTGAATAGATTGAGAGTTTCGACCTCGTCGTCCGCCGGCCCGCCAATTTCTACGACATATGTGTGACCTCCGGCGCTGATTCTTTGAGACAGGGAACGAAAAGGCCTGCCGTCCAGTCGATAGCTCCTATATATGGGCCGCTTCACCTGATCCGGCGGGATAAGGGCGAATTGATGTTCCTGAAAAAAAGAGGATAGATAAACCACGTCGCGGTGTTCGTCGTACAGCGCAAGGTAATCGCCGGCGTGACCGACCGCATAACTGCCCTTCACTTGCTCTCGCAATTTGGCGAGGGACGCATCTGTGGCCTGCGATCCAAGAAAACTCTTCAGATCATCGATCTGGCTCTCAATTCCGTCGTCGACCAGGTCGTAGAGATTGTTGCGTAAGATCAGGTACATGCCGGCGCCAAAAATAAATTCGCCCAACGCAAAGATCGCGAGATACCACAGCGCGAGGCGTACGCCGATCGAAAGTCGCTTCATGCTTTCGCGTCCGAGCGGATCATGTATCCGATGCCGCGCACCGTGTGGATCAATTTTGCGGCACCGGGTGGGTCGATTTTATTGCGCAACAGATGCATGAAAGCGTCCAGCGTATTTTCTTCGATCTCGCGATCGTATCCCCAAACAGATTCAATCAGAGAACGTCGCGACACCACTTTGCCCGCGCGATACATCAAACGCTCGAGCAAGTTGTACTCTGTGCGCGTCAGCGAGACTCGCTGCGCTCCCCGCGAGACTTCCCTGCTGGCAGGATCGAGGATCAGGTCGGCAACTTGCAGGTGTGTATCTTCCGCCGCAAGCGCGCGCCGTTTCATCGCACGTAACCGCGCCATCAACTCGTCGTAGGAGAACGGCTTGGTCATGTAGTCATCGGCGCCGACATCAAGACCGTGGACGATATCCGGAACGGAATCGCGCGCGGTCAGCATCAAAATCGGGGTTCGAATTTTCTCCCGCCGCAACCGTTTCGCCACCTCGTATCCACTCACTTTGGGCATCATCACATCGAGAATGATGACATCGAATTCGTAGGCCTGGGCCAAAGCCAGCCCCTCCGCGCCGTCGGACGCACACGTGGCCGTGTGCCCATCCTCCGTCAATCCTTTGCGGAGAAGCTCTGCCATGCGCGCTTCGTCTTCAACGATGAGCAATTTCATCAGGTCGATACCCGCTCGCGGGTGGTGGCGCAATTAAAGATACGGCCGCCGCCGCCGGATCGCTTGAGTGACTGTAAAAATAGTATCGGGTTCTACGCAGGAATTCGATCTTTACGGTGTGAACGGGAGAGGTTCCGGTCGGTGGAAGGACGGTCGATGTGTCTCCAGATGCCCATAGTTGCAGGCACCGCCTTTCGGTGGAGTATCCCGCTGGAAATCAGAATGACCGCGTCAGCGTCCGGTTTGCAGCTGGCACGGTCCTGAGCAAGGATTCTTCTGCCATGCCACGCCCAACGCGTGCAGGATGAGCCTGTCGCTCAGCGTCATCTTTTCTGGCTCCATGACGACTCCGTAGGCGTACTGAACGAGGGGATCGCAGGTGATGCACCACTTTTCATGACGTATCACGCCGCTGCAGTGTTCGCACGCCTCCTGTGCGTTATATCGGTTGCTGTGATACCAGGTAGTCGTGGACACAAAAACACCTCCGGCGAGCGGTATGGAACGAATCCGCCTCCAGTCGCTCGAATCGCCCTGGTGGGTCCGTTCTGACTGCAGCGTATGGCAGAACGAGTGAAGGCTCCTGTTCGAGATGTCACCCTAGAATGTGATTCGGATCACAGACAGGCGTCGTCCGTTCTACATGGCCCGCCCCTTGGGCAATCAGCGATGGCATGGGTTATTCTGGATAGTTCTTCGACGCAGCCGACCCCGCGTGGGTTGATCCGGACCGAGTGCCGCATGGAGCCGTAGGCCAGCCGTCGACAATTTCCTTATGAAAACTGGAATTATTGGACTGCCCCAGGTAGGCAAAACGTCTCTGTTCCGCATCCTGACCAAAGCGCATCTTTCGGCTCAGGTCCAGAACCCCCGCGAGGCGCACATTGGCGTCGCCAAGGTGCCCGACGACCGGCTTGACCGGCTTGCCGCGCTCTACAACCCGAAGAAACTGACGCACACATCCGTGGATTACGTCGACGTCGGCGCCATCGGTCAGGACGCTCTGAAAGAATCCGCCTACATCGGCCATCTGCGACAGGTGGACGCGCTTGCCCACGTCGTCCGAGTGTTCGACGATCCCTCGATCGCGCATGTCGGCGAGATTGACCCTCTGCGCGATATCAAAAATGTCGAATTCGATCTGATGGTCAGCGATCTTGGCCAGATCGAAAAGCGTCTCGAACGTCTGGAAAAAGACCTGAAGAAGATGAAGACGCCAGACCTCGAAAAAGAGAACGATTTGCTGAAGCGCGCGAATGCGCATCTCGGCACCGAGAAACCTTTGCGTGAAATGGAGATGACTCCCGAGGACAAGAAACGCCTGCGCGGCTTTATGTTCTTAAGCGAGAAGCCCATCTTTTACGTGCTGAACATCGGGGAGTCCACCGAACTGGGAAAAGAACTCGACGAGGCGGTGGGCAAATACAAACTCACCGAGATTGCGGAACGCCCCAACGCTGCCGCAACGGCGATTTGCGGGAAGGTTGAAGCCGAACTCGCCGAAATGAGCGATGCGGATGCCGCCGAATTCCTTTCGAGCTATGGACTAAAGGAGAGCGGTCTGGTTCGTCTCATCCGAACCACATACAAGCTGCTGGGACTGATTTCATTTTTCACCGCGGGTGAAGATGAGTGCCGAGCCTGGCAGGTTCCGGCAAAGTCTCGCGCACAGGAAGCCGCAGGCGCGATTCACTCGGACTTGGAAAAGCACTTCATCCGGGCTGAAACCATTCGCTGGGATCAGCTACTCGAAGCCGGATCGGAAGCCAATGCGCGCGCCAAGGGGACGCTCCGCCTCGAAGGCAAGGACTACATTGTGCAAGACGGAGACGTTATGCACATTCGGCATAGCGGTTAAATTTTCCGAAACAACATGAACCCTATCGTCACCAGCATCGTTCTGGGATTGACGGCCGCCGCCGCCAACATTTTCGGCGGCGCGATCATCGTTCAGAGGCATTGGGAGCGGCGTTACCTGCGCTACTTCGTCGCTCTGGGCGCAGGATTCATGCTGGCAACGGCCCTCATCGAGATGGTTCCCGAAAGTCTCGAACTGAACGGAAAATCCGCATCCCTGCTGGTTCTGCTCGGCTACCTGATCATCCACTTCTTCGAGCACACGGTTACTCCGCATTTTCACTTCGGAGAAGAGACGCACCGAGATGAATTCGTCCACGTGCATCGGGGATACTCCGTGCTCTTCGGACTCATCATTCACACGTTCTTCGACGGTATCGCCATCGCGTCGGGCTTCCTCGTGTCGAACTGGCTCGGATGGTTGATCTTCCTCGCGATCTTCCTGCACAAGATTCCCGAAGGATTCACCGTGAGCTCGGTCATGCTGGCGAGCGGACGCAGCCGTGGAACAGCCTGGGGCGCATCGGTGGTCTTGGGAGGATCAACGCTGGCGGGAGTTCTGACGATGGCTGTCTTCCGCCACCACGTGAACGCGGGATTGCCGTTAGCGGCAGGAGTTACGATCTACGTCGCGGCATCCGACCTGATCCCGGAAGTGAACAAAGAGCCTGCGATGAAAATGGCGCTGCTGGTATTCGTAGGCGCTGCGGTATTCTTCCTGCTCGACCGCCTTTTCAAGTAAGAGAACAGGGGACAGAGCCCCTCTTCTCAATCGACGGTATGTTTCGCCGTATACCCTTCGCGCGAGACGACTTCGATTTTGACGTCCTTACCTTTTTGATCTCTTACTTTCAGCTGGCCGCCATCGGGAGCAACGACTTGCACTTTCAGTTTGCGGTAAGTGCCGTCGAGCTTCGTGTTGGTCGGCGCGTATGAGATCGTGTACTGATTGCGGATATCACCGGAGATGTCGCCAAACAACTCCGGCAGCTCACCTTCGAAGCGCGGGAAGTAGGCCCGCCCACCGGTCATCGCCGCAAACGTCCGCATTTCGTTGTCACCCTGCAGGTAATCCATGTGCCCCACGGGAATGCCCAAGCCATGAACGTTGCGGCATCCGCCCGGATGCGTATCGCAGTATTCGCGGACAATGAATCCCACGCTGATGGGGAAGATCGTGACATCTTTTGTGTCCTTGATCTTCTTCGTGATCTTGTCGAGCGTGAGCCGGCTGAAGGTATCGATTCCGGTCGTAACCAGGATGACGTACTTCTTCCCCTCGACTCGATCGAGTCGATCAAGCGTGTCATACAGCGCGTCAAACAGATTGGTCTCCGCAAATCCCGGAATGCGCATTTGATTGAGCGCGCCATACACAGCTCTCTTATCCTGCGTGAAATCCACCAGGATATGCGGCTGCATGTCGTAGTACGTCACCGCGACCCAGTCATCCTTTTTCAACGTGTTTGCGAAAGCGTATGAGGCCTGCAGCGCCTGAACCATGAATGTGTAATTCGTCGAAGCGAACTCCACGAGCAACACGGCCGTAATCGGCGCCTGGGAAACGTTGAAGTGGCTCACCTGTTGCTGGACGCCATCTTCCAGAACCCGGAAGTTTTCCTTCTTCAATCCGGGTACGAACTGCCCTTCCCTGGTCGTCACCAGCACATCCACGTTCACCAGCGGAACGTTGACCTTGAGGGAGTAGTCCGGCATGTCCTCGATTTTCCTGGGAGTGACTGGAGGCGGTGGCGGGGCTTCTTCCGGCTTTTTCTTCGGAATCGCATATGGTCCGACGTTGTCGGTTGGACCGCCGGCTTCGGCGGGAACATCTTGCTTGGGCTTGCCGTTGTCCTGAGTTTGCGATCCGTCTTGGGAGGGAGATTGCGCGGGCGACTGTGCCGAGGGCGACGAATCCTGGGCCATTGTCGGCAGCGATCCGCCGGCCAGGACAGCCCCCATGAGTAGCGCCAAAATGGCGGCTCCCGAAGCTCCCTTCACCTCGTTCTAAGCTCTTCTTTATCCGTCGATTGAACATGAATAACCCCAAAAGTCTCTGTGCTAGTATAGACGCAAGGATTCGCAATTGGGATGTTTGCCAGTCCCAGAAGTCTCCCTCCTGGCAACGCAGTCGCACTTGGTCTGGATCTAAACTATTTTTTGGAAGGTCCGTTGGCGGGCCTTTCGGGGCTTTACATGAGAAAAGTGGTTTTTTCGCTTCTCGTCCTAGGTCTATCCCTATCTTCATTACGCTCGATCGCCCAAACCCAGCAGCCGACGATCCCCGTAAGCCAGATCCACACAGGCATGCGAGGGGTTGCGTACACCGTCTTCGAAGGCGTCAAGCCTGAGTCGATGGACGTCGAAGTCCTCGGCGTACTGCGCAATATGAATGGGCCCAAGGGCGACGTCATCCTCGTGCGCCTGCACGGAACGAAGGTGGAATATACCGGCGTTGTCGCGGGAATGAGCGGAAGCCCCGTGTACCTCAATGGCAAACTTGCGGGCGCCATCGCATTCCGCATCGGCGAGTTCTCGAAGGAACCGATCGCCGGCGTTACTCCCATCGCCGACATGCTCGAGATCGACGCGCTCGACAAGTCGCCCTCCGAGGAAGTGGCTGCCATCAAGCCCGCAATCGCGAACGCTGCGGGGAAAACTTCCGGTCCCGGCGACGCAACTTCGCTCCCCGGTTCGGTGCAGGGTTTCGCGCAGTATCTGAAACCCATCGACGCTCCTCTCGTATTTAATGGATTTTCCGAGGAAGCCGTTCGCCAGTTCGCGCCACAGTTCGCTACCGCCGGCGTCGTTCCGGTGATGGGCGCTGGCTCGATGAGCGATGAAAAACAACCCGAACCGCTTGAGGCTGGCTCGGCCGTCAGCGCAATTCTCGTGCGCGGGGACATGGACATCGCCGCGACCTGCACCGTTACCTACATCGATCCTCAACGGTTGCTGGCGTGCGGACATCCTCTGCTGCAGTTCGGCGCGGTCGATCTGCCGATGAACAAGGCGCAGGTGCTGGCCACGCTGCCCTCGCCGCTCAACGCCTTCAAGATCGTCAACACAACCGAACAAGCCGGCGTTTTTGTTCAGGATCGTCACACAGGAATTCTCGGCGTTTTCAACAAACAGCCGGACATGATTCCGGTGACTCTCACCATTCATGGTGGAAGCACCACGAAGGAATTTCACTACGAGGTGCTGAACAATCCGCGGCTGAGCCCGGTGGCGATCATGGCCACTGTCTTCAATGCTCTGCATGGCGTGAATGAATACGGCGAAGAAATCACCTACCGTCTGAACGGCAGCATCGATGTAAAAGGCTTCCCGGAAGTCGGGTTGCGGAACATGTTTGTTCCCACCGAGAACGGACAGCCTGCCGCGATGGCCGCGGCGCTTTCATTGGGCGAACGCTTCGGACGCATTTACGACAACGCCTACAACGCTCCCGCGGTCAACAGTGTGAAGCTCGATTTTGATTTAGTTCGGGAACGTCGCTGGGCACGCCTTGAAAGCGCCCGCACCGATGTAACCGAAGCGCGGCCCGGCGACAAGATTTTCGTCGAAACCGTTCTCGCACCCTATCGCGGCGAACGCGTGGTGCGGCAAATTCCAGTCAAGATCCCCACCTCCGCCAGCAAAGGGACGCTGCGCATTCTGGTCAGCGATGGTGAAACTCTCGATCGTGTGAACCGCAGCAATCCCGCCTTTGGACGGAAGCTTGACCTGGCATCGACGATCGCATTGCTCAACAAAGAGCATTCGAACAATCGCCTCTACGTTTCCATGTTGGAAGCCGATCCGGAAGCCCGTGTTGCGGACAAGGTGATGCCGACTCTACCGATTTCTGTGATGAATGTGATGGACGGCATGCGCGGCAACCAGGAGATGATCGTGAGCGCCGAATCGAACGTCGATGAAACCGCCACTCCGTCGCTCGACTACGTAGTATCAGGCGCGCAACTGCTGACAGTCACGGTGAAGTAGTGAGTTATGTGCGCGGGCAGTATGTGTGGCGCGGGCGCTCCTGCCCGCGAACCGTAACCAATAGCAAGAAGCTCAAAAGATCCTTCACACGGCTGCGTGAACCAACATCCAAGACCTTGCTCATGGTTAGATTTCGCGGGCAAGAGTGCCCGCGCCACACATGCTTATTCTTCGTTCTTGCCCATCTGCATGCTGAGGTAGCGCTCGTAGCCGAGCTCTTCGATCTGGTGCATCTGCGCTTCGAGAAAATCGACGTGCTCTTCTTCGTCTTTCAGGAGGACGACGAGCAGATCGCGCGATCCGTTATCGCCTTCCCGGGTCGCAATCGCAATCGCGTCGTTGTACTGCTTGACGGCTGAAACTTCGAGCGCGAGATCGCTCTTGATCATGTCTTTCACGGTGCCGCCGACTTTCAATTCCAGAGGCATCATGGAGGGGCTGCCATCCAAAAACAGAATCCTCTCGATAAGAACCTCGGCATGCTTCATCTCGCCGATAGACTGTTTCTTGATGAAGTCGGCAAGCTTGTTGTAGCCCCAGTTTTCGCACATTTCCGCGTGCAGAAAATATTGGTTGATAGCGGTCAGCTCTTCGCGCAGAGCCTTGTTCAATTCACTCAGTACCTTGGGATTACCCTTCATGCCAGCCTCTCTTATCACGTAAGTTTAAAGAACCTATATCTGTCGAATACCTTAATCCCCTCAAATCGTTACTACAGCACGTAGTCTTTACCCAAGTGCCTCGTCGATTGTCCTGAGCAAATCGGCCCGAGTAAACGGCTTCTCCAAGAGCCGGATGCTGCCCTCTACTCCCTGCTGGATGACCAATTCTCCGGTGTAACCGGACATGTAAACGACCCTCATCAAGGGATAGGAATCGAGCAATCGCAGCACCAGTTCCGGGCCAGTCATGCCCTTCATCACGACATCGGTCAACGTCAGAGCGATGGGGATGGAGCTTGCTCCAATCACTTTCAAAGCCGTTTTCCCATCTTCGGCCTCAAGCACCTTGTAGCCATGCTGTTCCAGCATCTTGCGAGTCAGGCTGCGCATCATGGCGTCGTCTTCAGCCACGAGAATTGCCACGCCCTCTCGCCGCGGAGGCAGCAACGCCTCGCCTGACTCGGATCGGTCTCCCAGTTTCTTGTCGGCGCTGGGAAGGTAAATCTTGAAAGTCGTCCCTCGTCCCGGTTCACTGTAGACCAGCAGGTGTCCTCCTGCCTGATGAACGATTCCATAGACGGTCGACAGCCCAAGCCCGGTGCCCTTCCCGATTTCTTTGGTGGTAAAAAACGGTTCGAAGATCCGGGCCTTGGTCGTCTCGTCCATGCCGACGCCGTTGTCACTGACCGCGAGCATCACGTATCGGCCAGCGGTCATTGGAGGATGCTCGTGAGCAAACGTCTCGTCGAAATCCAAGACCGAGGTTTCAAGAATTAGCTTCCCGCCCCGCGGCATCGCGTCGCGCGCATTGAGAGCCAGGTTGATTACCACCTGATCCAGCTGTCCGGGATCCACTTCCACAATCGATGAGTTGGATCTCGGCAGTAGCAAGACCTCGACGTCGTCTCCCATCAGAGGGCGCAAGAGTTTGCTCGCTTCCCGCAGCCTGTCATTCAGATCAAGAACCTGCGATTGCGTCGGCTGCCTGCGGCTAAACGCCAGCAACTGGCGCGTCAGCGACGCTCCGCGCTTGGAAGCCTCGCGGATGTTGTCCAGATACTCAACGTTGGCACTGTCCACGCGGCTGCGAAGCAACTCTGAACACGCGCTGATGATCCCCAGCAGATTGTTGAAGTCGTGCGCGACTCCGCCAGCTAGCCGCCCCACCGCTTCCATCTTTTGCGATTGGCGCAGCTGATCTTCGATTTTCTTTTGTGCGGTGATATCCCGCGCGATCGTCGACGCGCCCACTACGGTACCGTCGGCGTCGTAAATCGGAGAGACGGAAATAGAGACGTTCAGCTTTCTCCGGTCTTTCGTGACTCGAATGGACTCGAAGTATTCAACCCGATCGCCGCTGCGGATCTTTCGAAGGATGTCGGTGATTTCATCGGCCCTCTCCCGCGGCGCCAACAGAGAGATGTGTCTGCCGATCATTTCCTGAGCGCTGTAGCCGTAAATGTCCTCGGCGCCTTTATTCCAGTGCGTCACAATGCCGTCGAGATTCTTTCCGATGATGGCGTCTTGTGAAGAATCGACAATGAGGGCAAGCCGGTTCTGCGAGTCGCGCAACTCGCGCGTCTTCCTCCGATCAAGTTCCTCGTGGGCTCGTCGCAGTTCCTCTTCGATGCGTTTCCGGTCGCTGATATCCCGGATCACGCTCAGCACGATGACGTCTTCCCCAACCCGCACCGGACTCAAGCTGATCTCAACCGGAAATTCCGAGCCGTCGCGCCGCCTTCCGTAGAGATCAAGGCCCGATCCCATTCGGCGAATTTTCGGTTGCATGTGGAACTGTTCGCGATGGCCGCTGTGCTGAGAACGCTGGCGCTCCGGAACCAGCATCTCGACTCGCTGGCCAATCAATTCAACCCGGGTATATCCGAACAACATTTCCGCCTGGGCGTTCACCTGAATGATCAGTCCTTGCTGGTTCACTTCCGCAACAGCATCAGGAATCGCTTCCAGAATGGAACTGGACAGCAAAGTCTCGCCCGCGATTTTCGGGTTCGCCTGCATTTAATTTTCTCGCGCTACCGAAAGGAGGGGACAGCGTGGTGCTGGGACTGGAGCGAGATCACTATACTGCATATCTAGACCACGCGCTCGAAAAGTCGCGAGACGGTTTCCCGAAATGGGGACGCGGCCTTCAACCTCGCAGAAACGGGCCGATCACGGCTTTGTCCATGTGCCGGAACCCATCGGTCGCGACTGCAGCCAGCGTCATCAGCGTTCCGTTGTATCCGACGTGGACGAGGAAGCTTGCCGCCACCGACTTCGTCGCGACTCGCACCAACGTCAGCACGACGCCGACCAAGGTGATGATCAACACGGCTCCCCAGGACCGGTATTGCAGATAGTGCATCAGCCCGAAGGGCACTGCAGTGAATAAAACCGCTGTAGGAATTCCGGTGCGCCTCGCCAACACAGGATAGAGAAATCCGCGAAAAAACAGCTCTTCCATCAGCGGTCCAAAAGTTACTGCAAAAGCGGCCACCAGGTAGGCATCGCTTGGATGCGCAAAAAACTGTTCAAATGGCGTGCTCTTGGGCATTGGGAGATAGCGGCCCAGCAGATCGAACCCAACCGTCAGCACGCCCAGCCCCAGCAACTTCGGAACCGCCTTCCCATTCCAGTTCCAGTGAATCGCCTTCCAGAAGGGTTCGTGATACTTCCCTTCGATCAGCATGATCATGAAGAGCCCGACCGCGACGTATCCCAGCATTTCTCCAAGAAGGTCGAGAGCAGGCTTCTGTACCACATCACGAAACGCCTGGTGACGGAAGAAGAATAACCACGCGCCAGACACCGTGACTGCTTCCGCCACGATGAGACTGACAAGCGTGAGGAAGGCGATCAGCAGCACATCCCAGCCACTCCAGACCGGATCGCGGGGTATCGGTGGAATCAATGAAGGGATCGAAGGAAAGCTCGCAGGGTCAGAAATTCCTTCGGCTAAAGGATCGGGCGTGACGGGAACCGTCGTCTGCACTTGCGGCTCAAATTGCGGATTATCAGATGATGGCAGATGAATCCCTTTTCAATTACCAGTCTACCGAATGAACCGGAAATATTCGTGAAAGCGTTTTTCTTAGAGGCCTTAAGGCAATCATCCCTCGTGTAAACACGCTTCGCCATGTAGCCGGCAGGGGAATAACAGAACGGGAATTCTCAACTGACAACGGGCAACGGGGAACTTGCAACTGCTTTTCCGAAATACCCTGACAGCGCCTGCCCCGTATACGACTTCTTGACCCGCGCGACTTGCTCCGGCGTTCCTTGCGCTACGAGGCGCCCACCATCCTCGCCACCTTCGGGTCCCAAATCGATGATCCAATCGGCATTCCGGATCACGTCCATATTGTGCTCGATGATGATGATCGAGTTCCCCAAGTCCGTTAGACGATGCAAGACGTCGAGAAGTTTCTTCACGTCGTCGAAGTGCAGTCCTGTGGTCGGCTCATCGAGCAAGTAGAGCGTTTTGCCTGTCTGCCGCTTGCTCAGCTCGCGCGCCAGTTTGATGCGCTGCGCTTCGCCCCCGGAGAGTGTCACCGCAGACTGTCCCAGATGAATGTAGCCCAATCCTACGTCGACCAGCGTTTGCAATTTCTGCTTCACCTGCGGAATATTTTCGAGAATCGGCAACGCGTCCGCGACGGGCATTTCGAGCAGATCCGCGATCGAGTTCCCGTTGTACTTCACCGCCAGTGTCTCGTGGTTATAACGACGCCCTCCGCAAACCTCGCACAACACGTAGACATCGGGCAGGAAATTCATTTCGATGCGCCGTTGACCTTCGCCCTGACACGCCTCGCAGCGTCCGCCCGAGACGTTGAACGAGAATCGTCCCGCCTTGTAACCGCGCTCGCGCGACTCGGGCAGCATCGCGTAGAGATCGCGAATCGCCGTGAATACTCCGGTATAGGTTGCGGGATTCGAGCGCGGCGTGCGCCCAATCGGCGATTGATCGATGCGAATCACTTTGTCGATATGTTCCGCGCCTGAGATCGCTTTGTGATCGCCAGCTTTTTCCCGAGAACGGTAAAGTTGGCGGGCCAATGCGCGATACAGGATGTCGTTCACCAGCGTCGATTTGCCCGATCCCGAGACGCCGGTCACTACGGTCATCACTCCCAGCGGGAACGCAACGTCCAAGTTCTTGAGATTGTTTTCCTTCGCTCCGAGAATCGTCAGAGCCGCTCCATTCGCCTGCCTCCGCTCCGGTCGCATCGCGATCGACGTTCGGCCCGAGATATACGCTCCCGTGAGCGAATTCGGAGCCCGCATGATTTCGTCCGGCGTACCTTGGGCTACGAGGCTTCCACCGTGCCGTCCCGCTCCTGGACCAAGATCGACCACATAATCGGCGCGGCGGATCGTCTCCTCATCGTGTTCCACCACCAGGACTGTGTTGCCGAGATCGCGCAGGTTCTCGAGCGCATTCAGCAGCCGTCCGTTGTCGCGATGATGCAATCCGATCGATGGCTCGTCGAGCACATAGAGGACACCGCGCAGTTTCGAACCGATTTGCGTCGCGAGCCGGATGCGCTGTCCCTCACCGCCCGACAGGGAGGCAGCCGAACGATCGAGCGAGATGTATCCCAGCCCCACCGCGTTGAGGAACTGAAGCCGCTCTACAATTTCATGCATCACGCGGCCGGCAATGGCCAGTTCGCGGCCGGCTAGCTTGATTCCTTGCGCCGCTCCGAGCGACCTCACCACCGGCATCGCCGTAAACTCTGCGATCGACATCCCATTCACTTTGACCGCAAGGCTTTCCGGCCGCAGGCGTTTGCCATGGCACGCCGGACACTCCGTCGCCGACATATGATCCATCAGCCAGTCGCGATAGCCTTCCGACGTGGACTCTTCCAGATTCTGTTTTAGATATCCGAAAATGCCGTGGAAACCGGTCTTGCCACCGCGTCCCTGTTCACCATTGAGCAGGAAATCCTGCGTCTTCTCGGGAAATTTTTCGAACGGAGTGCTCAGATCAATCTTGTAAGCAGCGGAAACTACCTGAAGCTGGTGGATCAAATTCTGCGATGCCGATCCGGGTCCCAACCCACCGTCGAGCAGCGGCTTCGACCAGTCGCTGATCACTTTCGCCGGGTCGAAATCATACTTGCTGCCTAAACCATGGCACTCCGGGCAAGCTCCATACAGACTGTTAAACGAGAATGACCGCGGCTCGAGTTGAGGAACGTTGATGCCGCAATCCGGACAGGCCAGCTTCTCCGAATAAAGCTGCTCGTCGCCCCCAACAACGGCCACCTGCACCAGCCCACCCGCGAGTTTCATCGCTAGTCCCACCGACATTTCCAGGCGGTGTTCGATTCCCGCCTTCACCAGAAGGCGGTCGATGACGACTTCGATCGTGTGATTCTTCCTCTTGTCGAGGTTTATGGCGACATCGTCGTCAAGATTCACGAGTTCGCCGTCAATGCGTGCCCGCGTGTAGCCGTGCTTGACGAGCGTTTCCATCTCTTTCTTGAACTCGCCCTTGCGCCCACGGACGATCGGCGCCATAACCATGACCCGATCTTCGGGCGTCAGGGCCATGACCCTTTGGACAATCTGGTCCGCGGACTGTCGGCTGATCGGGCGTCCGCATTTCGGACAATGCGGAATCCCGATTGAGGCGAACAACAGGCGAAGATAGTCGTAGATTTCGGTGATCGTTCCGACCGTCGAACGCGGGCTTCGACTGGTGGTTTTCTGTTCGATTGAAATTGCCGGACTAAGTCCGTCAATTCCATCGACATCCGGGCGCTCCATTTGATCGAGGAATTGCCGCGCATACGCCGACAAGGTCTCTACGTACCGACGCTGTCCCTCGGCGTAGATGGTGTCGAAGGCCAGCGACGATTTCCCCGATCCGCTCAATCCGGTAACCACGGTGAGGGTGTTACGTGGGATCTCGACGCTGATGTTCTTCAGATTGTGTTGCCGGGCTCCCCGGACAGAGATTTTGGTAATGGCCATTATTCGTCCGGGGACAAGCGCCTTCCGTAATGTCGACAGGGCAGCAGAATTGTCCGAGAGTAGGTATGCACAGCTCTACTCCGTATCTTAGTCGTCACTAGCGCGGAGCGTCAACGCAGTTAGATTTAAAAGGCCTTACGACGATTTTTCGGAAGGCGATGGATCGCGTTAGTGAGAGATTTTAGACATAGACGGATTTCAGAGCCGTACATCTGATAACCGCTTCGTTAAAGGTTGGTCGATCTTGAACACGTTCTTGATGCCCTGCATTCTTTGCTTCACCGTCATCGCCTCAGTGGCTTTCGGCGTAGTGGCCGCTTACGTCTCAGTTTTTGCCATCATTTCGGCCTTCGGACGCCCGGCTCAACCCGAATCGTCCCGTGCTCGCCTGGTGCTGGTCCCGACTCAGACCCACGCTAGCGGCGACTAGCCACACCTGGCCGACTTCCCGTTGCGCGGAAGCCCAAAGCCGGCAACCGGATGTTCGTTTTGCTACTCCGCAGGCCCGACCACCTTCATCGTTGACTTCACGTGCGTGCGCTCAAAAGCTGAATTCTCCAGCGCAATCGAGACATCCCTGTTAATGAAGAACAGCGCGCGGATCCGGAATTCCGTCCCAAAGGTCGCCGGGAACCAGACTCCGTCCTGTTGCCGTGCGTAGACCACGTTGAAACCGATTCCCGGTAAGTCCGTTCCCAGCATGGTGCGGACCATGAATGGAATGCGGCGCGACAGCTTCGTAAAGACGCGCACTGGCTCAAACTCGGCGGCGTCGATATAGGCCTCGCCCGCCCACGTGATCTCGTCTTTGTCCTTGGGACGAAACCCAATGTGATAGACGTTCCGCCCCTCTTGCGTTTCCTGTCCGAGCAATGTGAATTGATAGTTCTTCTGTTCCCCGCTGGTCAGTGGGAACAGGTCCTTCCCCAAACCATCTTTGGATTTCTCATTCGAGAGATCGTCGCGGAAGTCCTTGATCAGGCCGCCGTCGAGACTGTCCGAGTCCGGGACTGGCTCTCCGGTGAAGTCCTGATACTTCCCTTTGAGCAGATATCGCCCGTTCAGGGTCTTGAGTTTCTTCTCCGTTCCATCGGGCAACGGAGTGACGTCGTAGTCCGTCGTCTCCTCGCGCAAGAGTTTTCCGCCGGGCTTGTGGGTCAGGATGTGAATATGCTGCCGGTAGACGAATTCTTTTCGCAGCGCCTCGCTGCGATCCTGGTTGGCCGCGACGCGCGCCATGATCTGGTCAGCGGTTAGGACGGGCGCATCCGTTTGCGGGGCGGAGTTCTGTGCCGTTACTCCCGGAACAACAAGAAACAGGACAAGACAGAGTCGAGCCAGCATAGGCGGAGAACCCCCTTCTGCAACTACGCGCTATCGCAGAAGAATGTTCCCTCAATCCTATTATCCTCGGTTTTTCCGGCCGTCCCCGGCGCGCGCCGCAGGATGCCGACCATTTTGGAAGTCACTAAAGCGTGACCTGAACCTGCCATCGCCAAGGCGGCGCCGATGCTGGCGGCAAGCTTCAGGGATTCTCGGCAATTCACGTCCGATCGGAACATGGATTGCTCCTAATTACGGGTTAGCGGCGGCGATGCGAGTGTTGCCGGATTTTCGACGGTACGTGGAAATCGATTCTCGTGCAGGTCCTGGGCAAAGCGCCTATCGGCTTGAAACTGCCAAACCGTCACCTTTCAAGACCGGGCGGTCGATTGAAACGCGAAGACCTTCCAGCGCTCATCTCCGCTCTTAAGCAAGGCTGGAACAACGACTCTTCCGGTAAACGCCGAGATCGCACGCTCCCAGAAATTGGACGCCGAGACATTCGATTCCAGCACGCGAACTTCCCAAGGCCCGGCGAATCGCCGCCAGATATCATGCGCCATTTGGGTACCTATCCCGTACCGCCGATGGCCACGAACCACAAAGAATTCTGCAACGTCCCAGATTGCCGCATCGCCAGAAACAACCGAGCCCTGTTGAACTAAAACAAATCCCGCCCATTCCCCGTCAAGACTCACAAGAAATGGATGCCGACCCGGCTCGCTCCAATACAACGGCAAGCGTTCGTATCCGAATCGTCCATCCGGCCCCAGTTGAAGATCGCGTAGCTCGCTGAAATCGTGAGCGTACAACTCAAGCAAATTAGCAAGGATTGGCTGCTGTTCTGGCGTGGCGGGAGTGACTTCGAGAAGAGGACCTTGAGCGTCCGCAAAATGGTTCATGGTGGCGGTCAGGCGGTCATTTCAACAACCGGCTCCGTCGGTACTCGAAGCGGATGGTCTCGCTTCTTGAAATACCGAGTCAGATCCTCCCGAAGTTGCAGTCTTGCGCGAAAGAGTCTTGCTTTCACGGCGGCTACGCTGAGCTTGAGAATCTCCGAAGTTTCGGCGATTGAAAGTTCATCCATGTCCCGAAGGACGAAAACAATTCTCAGACTCGGCCGCAACTTGCGCAAGGCCTTCGTCAGGATAGTCCGAAGTTCGACCTGGGAGTAGCGTGATTCCGGATTTTGCGCCCATTCGCTCAAATCGGCCGGAAGCTGGTCGCGCAATGGGAACGTGCCGCCATCATCCTCACTGCGAAAATCAGCATCAATCGACTGTTCCTGCAGAGTGTTCCGTTTTCGAAGTCGGGTTAGCGACTCATTCAGAGCGATTCGGGTCAACCACGTCGAGAATTTGGCATCTCCCTGAAATCTATTCAAGTTCTGATACGCCTTGAAGAAGGCGGATTGTACTGCCTCTTCCGAATCCTCGTCATTGTGGGTGACGTTCAGCGCAATGCGAAAAAGCTTGCGATCGTAACGTCGGATGAGCTCCTCGAAAGCGCGAATGTCTCCCGCCTTACTTTGCTCGACGAGGGCCGAGTCTTCGGACATGGCGCTCATCCTAGGCTGACTCCGGTTTTCAATCATTGCTTCCATAAGCATTTCCTCGGTAACTCAACGACTCAATTTCCGGGAGTGAATTTGTAGCCCAGCCCATGCACCGTACGAAAGTGAACGGGACTCGCCATCTCCGCTTCCAATTTCTGTCGCAGTCGCAACACATGATTGTCCACCGTGCGGGTACATGGGTAGCTGTCGTATCCCCAAACCTGATTCAGGAGCTCGTCGCGCGAAATCACCCGATCCGGATTCAATACAAAGAACCTGAGGACCTTGAATTCCATAGCAGTCAAATTCACAGGGCGGTCCGACCGGCGCGCTTCCATCTTCAGGAGATCGATTTGAATCTGGCCAAATCTAAAAACGGTGCTTTCATCTTTCGCTGTATGGCTCACTTCCATGCGAATCTTCGCCATAAAATCCTTCCAGGTGAATGGCAGCAGCAGGAATTTATCCGCGCCGATGGTTCGTATGGGTCCTTCGTCTGGATCGTCGACGCTGGCTCGAAATGGGACGAGTGCGACCTGATAGCTATCCAGTTCGAGTTGATCCGGCCACTCCTGGGCCGGCCAGGATCGAATTGCGTGTGGAACGCTCCGATCGACCACGAATTCGTTCGTCCGACTCCGAATGACAGAATCGTCGTGGTCGGCTTCCAGGGTTGCTACAGCCTTAGTCGTCATGGAACTTGCCCTCCTTCGAATCGAATGGATCTCCCTCGCCTGCGGGTTCGTCTGCCAGACGCGCTTGAAAACGCAGACCCAGGAAGTCGAGAAGCTCTTCTTTCGAGCGGAATCTCAGATCTTTTCCCGAGTCGACCTCTTCGATCCAGCCTTCGAATCGTTCCTCAGACGGTTTCGTTCGCGGCCCCAGTCGCACTACAAAAGCACTTCTGACTCGGCCACCATAGGACACCCTTCGAAGAAAGGTGTGACGCATCCGTGGCCTTTTGGTGTTGTTTCGGTGGCGCGCCGTAGTCAGGGTTAAATGCCCAACCCCTGAAGGACTGCCAATTCCTGCTCTTTCATCTGCATCGCTCTGTCCCGTACGTCTTGCGGCAAGCGAATCGCCTTGCGGATCGTGGCGTCGATATGCACTCCGACAACGACGGTCGTGGCCGCGATCTGCCCGCTCACGTCATCGATCATTTTATGAAGCATGTGGATGGATTTGTCTTTTACCTCGAGCAGCGCCGAGTGAATCGTGACCGCATCCCCGGCGTGCAACTCCCGCTTGTACTGGATGTGTTGTTCGACAGCCGCCATTCCGGTTCCATCTTGCGAAAATCGGGGCTGTGTGAGCCCCACCATGGAGAGCAGCTGCCAGCAAGCTTCGTCGAACTTGCCGGTGTACCACATCACATTCATATGTCCCATATGGTCGCAGTGCCAAGGGTAGACAATGCCCCGGTAAGTCACTTTCCATTCAGACATGTTGCTCCTTATCCGCGTTTCGCCAGGATCGTTTTGCTACGATCGGAACATTCGCCGCAACTTGTAAATTTGGTCATACTCGCTTGAGGGAATTCGCGCTTCCTCAGGATCTCTTTGCTCTTGGGAGTCGTTTTCAATCTCATCCGCGCAGGGATGCACGCACTTCTGAAACATCTGTTGTGACTTCAATGCCTTTTCCGGATCGAATCCCCAAGCGGCGTCAAAACTCATTTCACCCTCCCTGCACGACGCCAAACCGCACAACCAGGAAAATCGGCTATTCGTTGTCGAGCTCCAGTCCTGAGAACTTCCTGAGGCGCGGGATGAGTAGCGTTCTTTGCGGAACGCCACTTCACCCCGCGACACAGGTCGTCTGCAAACTACGGATTGCAGCTGGCAGGGGTCGTGCTGGTGTTCGGATTCGTGCACAGCGGTCCGAGATTGGTGTTGGCGTTCGGAGCCGTGATGAAAGCCACGGGTCCCGCAACGTGCTCGCCATTGAACGGAGTCGGCTTGGTCACATCAAATACGCAGCCGTCGACGTTCGCATCGTTAGGGTTGTTGAACCAGAATCCCAGGTGAAACGTGTTGATCGGAGCGGGATTGCTCTGGTCTGGATCGAAACCGAATATCTGGTCGAGCAAGATGGTTTTGATCGTGGCCGTGAACGAACCCTGGCTGCTCGCCTGCAGATCCGACTGATACCACGCCATGCCGAAGTTGGTGAAATTCGGGTTGACGGTCGCATCGGACAACAGGTTGCTGCGCTCTACCGTGAACATATCGAACGCCAAGCCGGGCTTGAAGTTATGGCCGGTGATCGTCAGGGTATCGTTTTGTTTGCCGCGGGTCACCGTAACCTTGGCGATGGGCGTTGGCCCACCGGCAACTCCGAGGCAGCTGATGAACTTCGGGTTTGGATGAAGAACGAAGCTCCGGGTGCTGACTTCTTGCGGCAAGGCAAACTCGCCATCTTGCGCGGCCATGGGTTGAATAAAAACCGCCAAGCCGGCAACGACACACACCGTCAGGATAGCGATCTTCAAAGATTGGGCTGTTTTTGCGGAACGACTCATTACTGTGTTTCTCCTTCGCTTCTAAACGTTTAGACTTGCGATGCCGGGGGATGTCGACTGCGCATCCGGACTTCGGAACGCAGGTCGCGGGCGCTATCCCTCCCCCGGAGACGCTTGCCGTGTCAGGCGATTGCACTTACAATTTCGCCAGAGTAGCTGGGGCGCCCGCAACCATCCCGACCGTACGTGAATGACTCCGCAACGTCCTTAAAAGGGCTATTAAGAATTCGCAGGAGTTTCGCAAAGTTTTTCCAAAGCGGTTATGGCATTGGCAATGAAGGTGTTGTATGAATTCGACAGCTTCCGCCTGAACCCCGCGGATCATTCCTTGCTGTGCGGCGGAAGGCCGGTTCCTCTCACACCAAAGTCTTTTGACATCCTGGTGACTTTGATTGAGCGCAACGGTCTGCTTGTCACGAAAGACGAGCTCATGAGAAAGATCTGGCCCGACAGTTTTGTGGAAGAGGCCAATCTCACCGTCAACGTGTCCGCGCTGAGGAAGGCGCTGGGAGACACGCCCGAGCATCAGCAATACATCGAAACCGTGCCCAAAATGGGATACCGGTTCATCGCACGCGTCACCGCCCTCCCGAACGAGAGCCTTATCCCAGCAGCCGAAATTCCCGATTTACTCGAGAAAGCGTCCGACCTGCCCAAGACGGAAATACGGGAACTCGTTGCGATTCCGGAGGCGGAGCCTATTCCCGTCAAAAAGCAGCGAATGGGCGTGTTCGCTCTCGTAGCTGCGGGGCTCGCAATTGCGGTGCTGGGCTATTGGTTCCTTCGAAGAGAATCGGTGACGACCCGAGTCTCGCCGGACTCCCGCCGGTTGGCAATCCTTCCCTTCCGAAACATCAAGCAGGATTCCGGGAATGATTTCCTCGGCTATTCCCTCGCGGACGCCATCATCACGAAGCTGGGGTATGTCCAAACTCTTCGCGTGCGTCCCTCCTACGCGATCGAGAAATACAGGGATCAGGTGGTCGAGATCTCCAAAGTCGCCGCCGACCTTGATGTCGATACCCTGCTAACCGGAAATTTCATCCGCGAGGGCGATGATTTGCGGATTACCTGCCAGCTCGTCGACGTAAAGAGCCGGAGCCTCCTGTGGAAAGGCGAGTTCGATCTTCGCTATCAGAACCTTCTGACAGTGCAAGACCAGGTCGCCGAAAAGGTCATTCAGGGGCTGGAGCTCAACCTCTCGTCTTCGGAGGCCGCCCGCCTGAAATTGGACGAACCGGCAAACCCTCTCGCTTATGAGTACTACTTGCGAGGCGTCGACCTTTACTCGAGAAGCGACTTTCCAATGGCGGTTCAGATGTTGGAGAAGTCCGCTGAAATCGATCCCAAATACGCGCTCACGTGGGCCAGTCTGGGGCGCTCCTATACCGCGGGTGGATCCTTTCAACTCGAGGGCCGCAACTACTATCAGAAGGCTCAGTCGGCCTTTGACCGGGCCCTCGCACTGCAGCCGGCCCAGATCAATACGCGCGTATTTCTCGCAAACTTTCTCACTGATACCGGCAGGGTTGAACAGGCTGTGCCCCTGTTACGCGAGGCGTTGAAGACCAACCCAAATCACGCCGAGCTTCATTGGGAGTTGGGTTATGCCTATCGTTATGCCGGCATGTTAAAAGAGTCGGTCGAGGAGTGCGAACAGGCGCGCCAACTCGACCCTGGCGTCAAGCTCAACAGTTCGGCGCTGAACGCATATCTGTATCTCGGGGAATACGACAAGTTTCTTCAGAGCTTGCCGAAGAACGGAGAGTTGCCGTTCCACATTTTCTATCGCGGTTTTGTGGAATATCACCAAAAGCGCTTTGACGAGGCCGTCGCCGATTTTGACCGGTCCTTCGAACTCAACCCCACATTGTTGCAGGCGCAAATAGGCAAAGCACTTGGCGATGCCGTCGAACATCAGGAACTCAAGGGACTGGAAATCCTTCAGGCAGCCGAAACCAAGATCCAGGCGCGGGGTGTGGGCGATTCAGAAGCCATCTACAAACTTGCTCAGGCCTACGCGGTGCTGAAAGACAAAACGTCAGCACTGCGCATGCTGCGACACAGCATCGACAACGGATTTTTTCCCTACCCTTACTTCATGACCGATCCCTTGCTCGACAGCGTGCGGAACGAACCGCAATTTGGCGAACTGATCGCCCGCGCCCGTGAGCGGCATGAAGCGTTCCGGAAAGCCTTCTTCTAGGCGAAGGACCGGTCTCTAGTAAATCACTTTCAGGGAGAACTGGATCTGCCGCGACGTCCCGGCCGTTTTGCTGATGATCCCGAAGCCGCTGCCGCTCAGAATATTTGACGGCAAACCGAAATTAACAATGTTCATAATGTTGAAGAATTCTGCTCGAAACTCCAGGGTGCCAAGTTCTGCATTTCCCCGGTGACCGAATGGAGTGTCTTTAATCACGGCAATGTCGAAGTCGTGGTATCCCGGCCCTCGGAACGTATTGCGTCCAAGAGTGCCGAAGCGTCCCTGATTCGGTCCCGTCCCTCCTGGAGTGTTGATCGGAATATTGAAGAACGACCTATTTCCCTCGGCTCCGAGCCCAAAATAATCATCGCGGACCGCACGGCTGGTCGAAAGGCGCGGTATTGACACCAGGTCTGGCCGGTCCCCGCCCCCTAAGCCGAATCCGGTCTGCTGTACTCCGGAATACACCGTGAAGGGCGATCCGGTCGTCAGCGTGGTGATATTCAGGAACTGCCAGCCTTTCGTGAGCGTTCGACCCAGTGGACGCAGGAACCCAACATGATCCAACGGCAGCACCTGAATCACACTTGCTGCGAATACGTGAGTGACATCGAAGGTGGAAGGACCTTTTTCCGCCGATGGATCCCATGGATTCTGCGGCGCCGTTTGCAGGATCGTGCCGGACGCCCCTAGCAATCCGCCCAGTACGGAACTGGTGTCATCGAGCGACTTCGCGTAGGTGTAGCTCGCCTGCACACCCAGCCCGAGGCGCGCGGAATTCTTGGTTAGGCCCGTCTGCAGCGCGTGATACGACGAGTGCGATCCGCTCGACATAATGACCTCGGGACCAAACCCGCCGCTGGCGTGACATGGAGAATTGAATTGCGTAAAGGGAGCAAATCCCTCGCACGCCCCACCGTAGCCGTTCGGGTTGTATACCCTCGCGAGATGAATGCCGGTCGTAGCCACGTACGAGGCGTTGAACTTGAAGTCTCCGAAATCGTGATCGACGCCCGCGGTCCAGCTTCCGATGTATCCGTTTGAAAAATTCTTCGCGATACCGGTGATGTTCAGAAGTTGCACATTGCCGGGTGCGAGTGCGTTGAGGTCGTTCTGAAATCGCACATAGTCAAAGACCGTGTTCGCCGGAACATCCTGCGAGCGGCCTGTCGCGAAGATGGGCTGACCTGATGTGTCGTAAGCCGTCGGCAAATTCAGCGGGACGAACGTATTTTGAAACGCAATCGGCTCACTGGGCTGCGCGTAAATCGAGGGCGCAAAAACGTACGGAATGGCCGCCGTCAGAAAATTGTCCTGCCACAAGTTATGAATGAGGCTGGTAACTGCGCCGCCCGCATGCAGCACCGTGTGGCTGCTTGCGGCGTAGTCCACCGCAAGACGCGGTCCCCAACCGTTCCAGTCCTTGTCATACGGAGGCTGCGGGTTGATCAACAAATCCTGATGCGCTGTTGGATCGCCGTATGGCGCACGCTTTCCGTTCGCATCGAGAAACACCGGCAGCGACGTGCGCTTGGTCGCCTCGTGGATGCGGCTGTTGACTTCGTAGCGCAATCCGTAGCTCACCGAGAGCTTTGGCGTCGCCTTCCACGCATCCTCGAAATAGAAGTTGTAGGCTTCGCGCCGCACTCCCGCTTCGTTAAATTTCCCGCCCACCGGCGTGATGCTCGCCGCCGCAATAATATTGTAAGAGTATGGCGTGGCTGTCAGCAGGCCAGTCAGCGAGTCCGGCAGCGCTTCGCCGACGTTGATATCGTGCGTGCCGCTTGCCGATGAAATCTTCACCGGCGAATACGCCGTGCCGCCACCAAACTCATAAAGTCCATTCGGATTCGTCCCGAAAATAGTTGAATCCCGATTCGCGCGGATTTCTGTTCCCCACTTGAACGCGTGCGTTCCACGCGTCCATGCCATGTCTTCTTTGAATTGATAGAGATTGCTGTAAGACCCGAAAATGGATCCGGCGGGCTGGTTGTACGGTTGGAACAGTCCGTCAGCAAAAGTAATGCCGGGCTGGACGTGATTGTCCGCCGGAAAAAACGGTGTGCTGCGAACGTAGCTGAGCGACGTCTCCGAAGTCAGGTGCGGCGAAATTGTCCGCGTATATTTCACCCCGGCATTGCGTTGGTGATCGAAGAACAGCACGCCGAAGGTGGGATTGATCGCAGTCTGATCGGGATTCGTCAGCGGACCCGTTACCTGGTTCAGGCTGAACCGAGTCACCAGCGACGCTTTATTTGAAATGGCGTGATCAATCCGGATCGAGAACTGATCGGTCCGGGTGACGACTTTCGACGATGCCGCATAAGTCCTGTCGCCGAACGCTCCGGTTGGCTCATTCGGCAGTGGATATCCGTCGAGCACCCCAGCCACCGCAGGGTTGACGGGCACCGTCAGCGTGTCGCCCGCGAAAGTCGTGGTATCGATTCCCTGCCGCTCTGCCATGGTCGGCACCGGAATCACCTGGGTCGTTCCAAGCACCTGCCGAAATCCCTGGTACTCGCCGAAGTAGAAGGTGCGATTGCGGCCATCGTACAGACCCGGGATCACCACCGGCCCGCCATTGGTGAATCCAAATTCGTTGCGCGCAAATGGAGGAATGCGGCGGCGGCCCGTGGGGTCCTTATAGTCGAAATAATTGCGCGCATCGAGCGAAGCATTTCTGAGGAACTCGAACATGCTGCCGTGAGTCTGATTCACTCCACTCTTTGTTATGACATTGGTTGCGCTGGCGGCTCCGTGCCCAACGTCGGCAGGCAGGACACCTGAACTGGATTGCACTTCCTGAATCGCATCGACGTTGAAGTTAGAAAACGTCGCGCCCCCCATCTCCGGGTCGGTCGTATCGAAACCGTCCACCGCGAAGATGGTGGTCACGCCCCTCTGGCCGTTAACTGCGAATTGTTGGGTAAAATTGGCCGCACCATTGGCGTCGGTCATTGTGCCCGCGGCAAGCAACAACAGTTTGCTGAAGTCGCGAGCGTTCAATGGAAGGCTCGACACTTCCGCGCTCGAAAGATGCTCGCCTCCGCTCGCTTGCGCTGCCACTTGCCCGGAAGAGGCAAGTTGCTCCGGAGTAGCCGGGCCTTGCGATTGAAGAACCTGTCCCGATGCAGCAAGTTGCAGAAACACGCGCAGGGAGTTTTCGTCTTTGACAACCAACGGTGCGGGAGCATTCCATTGCTTGCCCTCAAACGTTACCGACAATTCATATGTTCCCGCCGCTAGGGTCGCAAAAGTGAAAGCCCCGTCGGGCGACGTCGTTGTCGAATAGTTCCTTTCCCCAACCGAAGAATGCAGTTTCACGATCGCGGCCGGTACGGTCTTCCCTGAGCTGTCAGTCAGGATCCCATCCCACGAAGATCCTGATGATGCAGCAGCGGCGCCTAGGAAGAGCAAAACCATCGCGGCAAGGGAACAAAATCGGTTTAGGATCAGCCTCAACATGAGTCCCGAATTATAAAGGTCATTGCGGCGAGTCACCGTGACCATTGACACAATGCCAGCAAGAAATTCGCAGACACGCCCTTCGCACGTCCACGACAAGCGCACCACGTGGCGGTCCGCGAAGGGACATTTGATCCGAAGGCCGGCGCTTTCGCCCGCCCCCAAAAGCCCTTCCATGCGGGCCTCCGTGATAGCATTTGCTTGACGCCACTCCCTCCCGCAGCCCATGCCACGAGATCGTTCCATCCCGCTGTACAGCGCGTTCCTGGCGTTAGTCCTTTGTGTTCCCTCTCTTGCCGTGGAGGCGCCCTGGCAGGAGATTCACTCCACCCACTTCACCGTCATCACCGATGGGGGTGAAAGCCGGGGCCGCGAAGTGGCCCTCCGCTTCGAGCAGATGCGCTCCGTCTTCGCCATCATGTTGTCGAAAGATCGCCTGCACGAGTCGACCCCGCTGACGATCCTCGCCTTTCAGAATGACAAGTCCTATTATCAGCTCGCCCCGTTGAACCACGGACAGCCAATTGATGCGCCCGGATTCTTTTTGCACGGCGAGGATCAGGACTTCATTGTTCTGAACCTGTCGGAGTCCGCGCCGTGGCGCGCTGTGGCCCATGATTTCGCAGCCATGCTGCTGAATTACAACTACCCGCCTGCGCAGGGATGGTTTGACGAAGGCCTCGCCGACTACTACAGCTCGATTCAAATCGACAATAGGCAGGTCGAACTCGGCGGCCTTCCCCAGGTTCCGCGCTTATCCGGCGACAAGGGAGCATCGTCCCCGTCTTTTGTCGACACGCTCTCCAGCCAGACATGGCTCTCGCTTCCGGAACTCTTTTCCGCCAAGTACGACGATACCGCCAGCCGTCCTCCAATCTATGAGGCCGAATCGTGGATCGTGATGCACTACCTGCTCCACGAGAAGAAGCTGCCGGAAACCGGATCCTATTTCGGAATGGTCCTTAATCAGCACACGCCGGTGGAACAAGCGATTCAGAAGGCGTACGAAATGTCCGCGGCGCAGCTCGAGCAGGCAATAAAAGGATATTTTCAGGCTATCGTCCCGCAACTTGCCGCGAGCGCGGGAAATATCGCAGTACCCGCGGCTTCAACCGATTCAGGGCCGATCGATCGTTTTCCCGATCCGGTGCTGCCTGATGATTCAGTGATCACCTCGAAAGGAATTCCCGAGTCCGACGCGCGAGCCCTTTACGCTGGCGTTCAGATTCGAATTCCCGAACGCCGCGACATCGCGCTTAAGACTTTGCAGACGCTGGCGACCACGGCGACCGAGGCTGACAAGAAAGCCGCACTCAAACAACAGGAAAAAACCAAACGCGTCGGCGAGGATGCCGATCAACTTCCTGACAATGCCATCGGCAATGCGCTCGCACATCGCTTCCTGGCATGGGACCACATCCTGCACGGAGAATTCGAAGAATCCTTCATCGAGATCGGCGATGCCGCGGCGCTAAACCAGCGCGATATGTGGGTTCGCTATTACCTTTGCGTCGCTAAATTCCGGATGGCTCAGGTCAAGCACACCGAAATTACCGGCCTGGCCAACATGCTGCTGGACCTTCGAGCGATACTGGAGTGGAATCCTGAAATGGCCGAGGCCTACGATTTGCTCGCTCGGGCGCGCAATGCAGGAGGTACCACTTCAGCAGCGATGCAAGCTGCGCGCGCAGCCATCACCCTCAGCCCGCGGAACGAGAGTTATCCCTTTCATCTCGCGGAGATTTATGTCTCAAGCAAGAAATGGGAAGCCGCCGACGCGTTGCTTCAACGCTTGAAAAGCAGCAGCAACACACAGGTCGCAGCCGAGGCAACGGACCTTCTGACAAAATCGGGGGCCGAGCGAAAGTACGGCGTCACCGCAAGTTCAACCTCGTCCCAGCCCCAATACGAAGCGCAGAAAACGCCATTCGACGTCCTCGATCAGGACGCAGCCAAGCGCGAAGCTGATGAAAAAACGCACCCCGGTGGCCCTGACAAGCGCGCCACGAAATTCGTCAAAGGACGCCTCATTGCTGTAGATTGCTCCAGCCCTCCCGCGGCAGTCTTGACCGTTAGATCTGAGGCGGGAATGCTCAAGCTCCACGCCGATGACTATCGGTCTCTGCTTCTGATCGGGACCGACGATTTCTCCTGCGATTGGCGCGATCGCCAAGTCACGGTCAACTACAAGCCGAACAGCGGGAACGATGGAGACCTCGTCTCCCTCGAAATGCGCTGAACCAGTTGTGAATCTGCGTCCCAACAAGAACGGTGATACTCTGCCGCCTGCAAGTTTTCGTACGGCCTAATTGAATCCCGGGAAGTGCTGGCAATAGCATCCGCAAAACTTTCATTCCTGGAGGTCTCGCGTGCCCACAGAAGCGCTCTCTGACCGGCAAATTGCGCATTACGGTCATGCGCCCGCGCAAAGTCTGGCGTCTCGTATCGCCTTCCGTTTTTGCTTCATCTATTTCGGCCTTTACTGCCTTGGGACACAAATCATCACCAGTCTGCTTTCAATTCCAAATGTGGACATCCCCGACTTAGCGACATTCCGTCCAATGCGCTCGATCGTCTTTGGAGCTGCGCGTCTGTTCCGAGTGTCGACGACGCCGAACTTTGGCGACACCGGAAGCGGCGACCGGATATTCGATTGGCTGTTGGTGTTTTGCCTGCTCGTGATCTCCATCGTTGCGACGGCGGTCTGGTCTTATGTCGATCGCAATCGCGAATCCTATGCAACCCTGGCCAAGTGGTTTCGCGTTTTCCTCCGCTTCGCGCTCGCCGGACAATTGATCTCCTACGGGCTCGTCAAAGCGGTCCCGCTGCAGATGCCGTTCCCTTATCTCGGCAAACTGGTTGAGCCCTTCGGGGATTTTTCTCCGATGGGAGTGCTCTGGTCGTCGATCGGCGCGTCCCCTGCTTACGAAACGTTCGCAGGTTGCGCGGAGTTGCTGGGTGGCATTCTTCTGATCTTTCCTCGAACAACCATGCTGGGCGCGTTGATTTCTCTGGCGGACATGATCCAGGTCTTCATGCTGAACATGACCTACGACGTCCCTGTCAAACTGCTCTCATTCCACCTCATTCTTCTTTCACTCTTCTTGCTCGCGCCCGATCTTCCGCGACTGGCGCGCTTCTTCTTGCTCGATCGAAAGACTGAGCCTTCGACGCGGCGTCCCCTCTTCTCTTCGGCCCGGGCGAATCGCATCGCGTTCGGGTGTCAGATCGTCCTGGGCTTGTGGCTGCTGGGAACCAACGGATACGGCAGTTGGACTGGATGGCACACGTACGGTGGTGGCTCGCCGAAATCTCCGCTGTACGGGATTTGGGACGTGGACCAATTCTCGATCGACGATCAACCGCACCCACCGCTCGTCGGCGACACCGAACGTTGGCATCGAGTCGTCTTCGAATTGCCTTCATTCGCCACTTTCCAGCGCATGGACGAGTCCTTGACTTATTTTGGCATTGCTATCAAAGAGAATGAAAAAACGCTCATGCTCTCAAAGACCGGCGATAAAAGCTGGTCGGCGAACTTCACCTTTCAACGACGATCTGCAGATCAACTGACTCTCGACGGAATGATGGACAACCATCACATTCACATGGATATGAAACTGTTCGATCACAAGAAATTTCTAGTCCTCAATCGTGGATTTCACTGGATCCAGGAATCGCCGTTCAACCGTTAGAACGAAGTCCGGGGGCGCATCTCCCGTTGGATTTCGCAAAATAAAAACCCTCCCGCTGGGAGCGGAAGGGTTCTGGAATAGTTCGCTGTTTATCCGCGGACAACGTTAGCCGCTTGAAAGCCTTTCGGGCCTTTCAACAAATCAAACTCCACGGTCTCCCCCTCATTCAGGGTGCGGTAGCCGTTTTCCTGGATCGCGGAAAAGTGTACGAACACGTCTTCCCCCGTAGAGCGCTGGATAAATCCATACCCTTTCGCTCCATTGAACCACTTCACTGTACCTTTCTCTCTCACGAAAAACTCCTTTCACCAATCGCGAAGAATAGTTCTCCAGTTTCTCGGATTGCGCTTCGATCGACTGAAGCCCCCCTCAAAGAAACTGTTTGAACTTTCGGTTGCGTCCAGCTTGTGCAGAGGGAATTACTTCCAAAAAGGAAAAGACTCCTTAGCCCCCGCTCGCGCTGAACATCGGCTGCGGGAACCGCTGGAGTCCGGCAATTTGGCTCGTTTCCACCACACCACAAACGTCAACCAATACTGGTTTGCTCAATACCAGAAGTGCTTACCGGTATTGAGCAAAAGATAATAAGCAGTATTAAAACGTTTCGCAAGATAAATTAGAAGGAATTCGTAATGTGACTCTTAGTCAAACGACGATAACTTTAACAGCGGTAAGGAATAGCTCGTGACCCGGTACAGGACCTTCGGTTTCGGGCGCGATTTCGCCCCTCTGATACGATTTAGTTTCTCGTGCCAAGTCCAGCCATTCCGGCCATTTCCAGCTCCGAAACCGCGCAAAATCCGCCTGTTCGCCGCCCGCGGCAACGCCCTCCCAGCCTCATCCTCTCGACCGTAAAGTACCTGCTGCGGACCGAAGTGCATACTTTTGCATTCTCTGTTGCAGCCAATTCGATTCTCTCGTTCTTCCCCTTCGTCGTATTGATGATGACACTGATCCGGCGCGTCTTTCACTCGCGCGTCATGTACGAGGTCGTGCTTCAGCTACTGCGCGACTATCTGCCCGCGGGTCAGGAATTCGTCATCCGCAATCTCAATTCGATGGTCGACTCGCGCCAGCGCGTGCAGGCTGTATCGCTGATCATCCTGCTGGTCACGTCCTCAGGGATCTTTCTTCCACTGGAAGTCGCGCTCAACCGCATCTGGCGGTTCGAGAGCAATCGCTCCTACCTCGGAAATCAGGTGATATCGCTCGGACTCGCCCTTGCGTGCGGCGTGCTTGCCTTGCTCTCCATCGCGTTGACCGCTGGCCCCGTCGCTTTCATGGAATTCCTGTCGCGCGGCTACGGTACCGGATTCGTACGCCTCGTCGGATTTCTGACGATGAAGGTCTTCGCCATCGGCGCCAGCATTGCAATTTTCTTCCTGATTTACTGGCTGCTCCCTAATGGCAAAGTCCCGGCGCGCGCCGTTTTGCCCACCGCCATCATCATGGGATTGCTCTCCGAAGCCTTGAAATACGCCTACATCCTCGCGCTTCCTCGCCTCAATTTTCAGGAAGTGTACGGCCCTTTTGCGCTCTCCGTAAGCCTGATGTTTTGGGCGTTTCTTTCAGGATTGCTGTTGCTCGCAGGCGCCAATCTATCGGCGGAAGAGCATCTCGGCCATGCGCTTTAAGGAAGTCAGCCTCAGCAGAAATAGAGACGGCCGCCCGTAGTTGCAGGCGGCCGCGCTCACATCCAAGCACCAGCGTTACTTTTTCGGCTCTCCGATCGAAAGCAACTCCACTTCGAAAATCAAAGTCTCTCCCGGGCCGATGTCCCCACCAGCTCCGCGATCGCCATAAGCGAGGTCCGAGGGAATGAACAGCTGCCACTTCGATCCCACAGGCATCAACTGCAAGGCCTCGGTCCATCCTTTTATGACGCCGCCCACCGGAAACGTTGTGGCTTGGCCACGCTTGTAAGAACTGTCGAATTCCTTCCCGCTGATCAACGTTCCGCGATAGTTGACGCTAACCGTATCGGTGGCCGAGGGCTTCGGTCCCGAACCTTCCTTCATGATCTTGTATTGCAATCCGTCCGGCAGCGTCGTTACGCCTTCCTTGGTCTTGTTCGCGGCCAGGAACGTCTCGCCTTCCTTGCGGTTCGCGCCGCCCGCCTCGTGGGCCTTCGCCTCTTGCTTCTCGCGAACCTGCGATTGCAATTGTGTGAGGGCCGCTCGTACCTCGTCGTCCGTCATCAAGGATTTGGTTCCCGCGAGGGCGTCCTTGATTCCGCGCGCCACCGTGGCGGGATCGACCGCTTCGTTCACTCCTTGGCGGCGAAGATCTCCGCCGATCTTCGCTCCGAGTGCGTAGCCGGCTTTTTCTCTTGGTGTTTTCAAGGTGTAGGGTGTCGCGGTCCTCGCCGTCGTTGGCGTTTTCTTGGTTGTAGCGGCCTTCGGGGCAGTTCCCGCCGACGATTGTCCGGAAGCGGCTGGCGGAGTTCCCTGCGCCGAGGCATAGCCCAGCAGCATGGTCCCAACCGCGGCAAGTTGAATAACGATTGCAGTAAGCGATTTTTGCATAGACCTTTATTGTCCCATTGGTGCGGAAGATGGGCAAACACGGGCATCGAATGCGCTACCCGACGCGAGAAATTCGCACGCTGTATTCACAGCCTCTTGTGACATCCGTCACTGCTTTTCGATTTCGTCGGGATTAGTCTGGCACGTTTTCTGGTAACCCTCCGAGCAGACGTCACATTTTGAGGTCTTCCCCATGTCTGGGAGAAGTGTGCTGTGTCTGCTCGCCATTTTCGTTTTGTCGCTGGTGCCACAAGCGCTGCGCGCCCAAGACGATTCCCCCGTTATTCCGCAATCCGCGCTGGGCATCGCTTCCGAGCTATTGCAACCACAACGCGTTGCTCCGTTGGCCGCTCCTGATCCGATGGGCCCACGACTCCCTGCTCACCGCCTGCCGCCCGTCACATTTCCGGAAATCGCCCGCGCGGCAGGAACGATCTTTTATGGCAAGGTAATCGGCATCGAGCGTCATCCCGCGAACCGCGGACAGGCCGTCGAAACCGTCGCCGTCACTTTCCGAGTGGATGGCGCGATCCGCGGCGCTGTTCCCGGCGATCGCCTCACCATCTCGCAATGGATCGGGTTGTGGTCGAGCGGTCAGCGCTATCGCATCGGCGAGCGCGTTCTCTTATTTCTTTATCCACCGAGCAAATTGGGCCTTACGAGCTGCGTGGCCGGCCCGATCGGTCGTTTTTCCGTGGATGCATGGGGCCGCGTGCTTTTTTCCGCCCAGCATCTTTCTGCATTTCGAAAAGATCCCGTCCTTGGTGGGAAGTCGAGGGTTGCTTTCAGCGACTTCGCCTTGGCGGTGAGGCGGGCCGGTGAGGAGGAATGAGATGAGAAGAAGTGACCATGAAAAGCGCATGGCATGGACTGATCCCTCGTTCCTTCTCAGGCTGGCCGCGATCGTCGCCCTGGTGCTTGCGTGCGCTCTGTTCGTGCGCGCCGGAGGCCCCAAATGCGTGGCGGGCACAAGTTATTTCGATTCGTCCATGGCCGGTCAGCCGTTGCTGTGGCCCCAAGGAATCGTCACCTACTACACGGATCAGGGAGACTTGAGCCCGATCTTGCTCAACGCCTCCGCGAATAACTTCGTCGCGACCGCCTTCAGCCAATGGACATCGGTCTCTACCGCGGCCATATCCACCAGCAGCGGCGGTCCGCTCGCCGAAGATGTGAACGGGACCAACGTTATCGTCAACGCTAACGGCACGATCTCTATGCCTTCCGACATCCAATCCACGTCCACGGGAACTCCTGTCGGCATCGTCTATGACGAAGATGGCTCAGTGACCGACGCGCTTCTTGGCGCTGGAGCCGGCGGTTCCAGCCAATGTTTTACCAACGCCGTCTTTGGCGGCGACGATAACTACGGTTCGTTCGGCACGTATCAGCACGCTTTGATTGTGATCAACGGCGAGTGCGCGCAGCAATCTTCCCAACTGACTGATGTCGAATATCGTCTGGTCCGGGTGATTGGCGGGATTCTGGGTCTGGGATGGTCCCAACTTAATCTCAACGTCGAGACCGGATCCCCGACGGCTACTCCGGACGACTACCTGGGCTTTCCGGTCATGCATTTTTCCGATGCCCCGAATTGCATTCCCATCACGCGTTGCTATGCCAATCCCTACCGCATTTCAATGGACGATATGGCCGCGATCTCGCAGCTTTATCCGGTGACTTCGCAGAACATATCGAGCTATCCCGGTAAGCAGGTTTTTTCTGCCGCCACGGCTCGCATTCACGGATCGGTGTGGTTCACGGACGCGCACGGTTCTTCCACGCAACCGATGCAGGGAGTCAATGTCGTCGCTCGCTACATCGATCCAACGACAGGGCTTGCCTCGCGCCGTTACGCCGAAAGTTCTGTCTCTGGATTTCTTTTCACAGGAAATAGCGGCAACCCGATCACCGGCTTCGACGACTCCATTGGAGAGCTCTTTAGTGAATGGGGATCCAACAACCAGTCGATGGAAGGGTTCTTTGATCTTGCCGGATTGCAGCTTCCCAACGGGACCACCGCACAATATCAGCTCTCCGTAGAAGCGGTTGATCCCAGGTGGTCGCCCGGAGTAGGGCCGTACTCGCCCGGCCCGGTCGCGCCGTCGGGCTCGTTCCAACCCGTTACCGTCACTGTCACGGCCGGCGGCGACGTCGCTCACGACATCCTCATGACAGGCACTCCGCAACCGGTCGCCCAAGCCGTTTCGTCGTGGAATTCTCCCGCCACAATGCCCCTGGGCGGCGACTGGGTGTCGTCGCTCAACGGCTATGGGGACACTCCTTATTTCCTGCTGAATGCGCAGGGGAATCGCACTTTGTCCGTGGCAGTAACTGCGTTCGACGAATCCAGTCGCGCCAGCGAGAACAAAGCGCAACCAGTCGTTGGCATGTGGGCAGCGACTGATCCGCAGGGCACCGCTCCACCAACATTCACGCCATCGCCTTTCAATCAAACAACTTTCGGAATGACGCGCCTCGATACCCAGGTTCTCGTATCAGGCAGCTATCGGCTCGGTATTTCAGATTTGCGCGGCGATGGACGGCCCGATTATCGCTATCACGCTCACGTTCTGTACGCCGATACGGTCACTCCATCGCGGGTCAGCGTGAATGGTGGCGCGGTCTCGGTTCAGGGAATTGGCTTCAGTTCTTTGCTGACTTCGACCGTCGGTTCGACCAATGCCGCGCTTCTTGCAGCCAGCACAAGCGAGTTCGTGATCTCCGCCCCTGCACATTCGGATGGCCTGCAAAACATCACCATCACCGATCCCGTCTCCGGCGGCTCAACAACAATGACAGGCGCACTCACGTACGGCGCCGCGGCGTCGGACAATATCGTTCTGCTTTACGGCATCAATCCAACAACTCCAGTCGGCGCGCAAGCCGCGCATCCCGTGAGCGTGCGCGTATTGGCCTCCGATGGAGTTACGCCCATCATCGGCGCAACCATCGGATGGAATGCCACAAACGCTCTGCAACTTTCCGCGTGTAGCGGAGCGTCCTCGTGTTCTTCGGTCAGCGATCAAAACGGCGATGCCTCGACTTGGCTCACGCCGGGAGCAGTTGGTGTAGCAACCGTCACCGCTACGGTCGCGCCAGGCGTCTATAGCTCGTCGAAATCGGTGAACGCTTCGATCAACGCGACCGAGACATCGTCTGACATCGGAGTCGTGTCGCCCTATCTCTTCGTTGCTCAGGGCGCAACCGCGAATATCCCGCTGACCGCAAGGGTACTGAGCAACGGCGCCGCCAAGAAGAGCGTGCAAGTAAATTTCAGCTTGGTCGCCGGCTCCGGAGCTCTGAGTTTCGCAAGCGCGCTGACGAATTCCACTGGATACGCGACAGTCACACTCGCCGTCACGCAATTTGCAACGCTGGCGCAGGTGACTGCGTGCGTCGCTCCCGGCAACGCGCCATGCGGCACGTTCTACGTGAATCCGGTGTCCGCTTCGCAACAACGTTTGCTCCAGATCGCCGGCGCAGGACAGATATCAACGGGCGCAGCTTTTCAACCGGTCATCGTCCAAGTAACAGATCTGTCCTCGCCGCCCAATCCAGTCATCGCTGCGCCGATCGTGTTTCAGACAACGGTCTTGCGGCCGGGAGGAACGTCGTCAGGCAATGGAGGCGGCGACTTGAATCCCGGCAATCCCGCGATGCCGGTCATTCTGCAAGTCAGCCAAAGCAGCACAATCACTGACGCCACCGGCTCGGCCAATATCGTTCCTTCGAGCGGCGGATTCAGCCCGCCATTGGAGGTGGACGTCGCGATCACCGCAGGAACCGCAGGATTTCTCGACGACCCCTTGCAAGTCTTTCCTCAACCAGGCGGAACTTCACTGGGATCAAGGCTGCCGACATTCCTTCGCCGTCCGGTAACTCTCTTCGAAACGAGGTCAGAGGAAAGGACGCTGGAGAAACGATAGCGAGAAGGCATGATCCGCAGAGCCGCGCCCGGACGCTTGTCCCCGTAGGGACAACTGAAGATAGCCCGGCGTTTCGAACACCGGGTATCAGGCCGCGGAAGAATTGCGTCGCGGACGCGACACCTGAAAACGTCAACCGTCAGTCCCGAAGCTGTCTCATTCGCCCGGGCGCGCACGAAGAGACTGAGCCGCCTCTTACTTCGTCCACTGGTCGACCCACTCGTTAACGGTCTTGTACCAGAGCTGTGAATTCTGCGGCTTGAGCACCCAGTGCCCTTCATCGGGGAAATAGAGCATCTTCGACGGAACGCCTTCCATCTGCAGCGTTGTGAAGAGTTGGAATCCTTCGCTCACGTCGAGCCGGTAGTCGCGCTGGCCGTGGACCACCATCGTCGGCGTCTTGAAATTTTTCGCGTACTGGTGCGGCGACCATTTCTCATAGCTCGCGCGATTGTCGTAGGGAGTGCCCTTGAACTCCCAGTCGTTGAACCAGAGTTCTTCCGTCGTGCCCCAGGCCGATTCAGCGTTGAACATGCCGTCGTGCGACACCAGGCACTTGAAGCGGTCAGTGTGGCCCAGGATCCAGTTGATGGCGTATCCGCCATAGCTCGCACCGAGCGCGCACTCGCGATTCTTATCGATAAACGGATACGTCTTCTCCGCGTAATCGAGCCCCATCATCAAATCTTCGTACGGAGCTCCACCCCAATCGCCATTGATCGCGTCGATGAACTTCTGCCCGTATCCGGTCGAGCCGTGGAAGTTGACCATGATGACCACGTATCCGCTGGGCGTCGATGAAGTTGGCGCAGCGAAAAGTTCGGGATTCCAGCGGAATGACCAGTCGTCTCCCCAGGCCCCTTGCGGCCCGCCGTGAATGAGGAACTTCACAGGATATTTCTTCGAGGCATCGAAGTTCGGCGGCTTGACCAGAGAAGCTTCCACATCATCACCATGAGCGCCCTTAAACCAAAACGCCTCCGCGTCAGACATTTCGATCGTCGACAGCAATGGATCGTTCACATGAGTGATCGGCCAGTCTTTGCTGAGAGAACAGTCCTTGTCTTTTCCTTCGTCCACATTCCCAGTCTTCGCCGGACATCCTTGCGCGGACGCGTTGGCTCCAAAGATTTCAATCGGCGCCTTGTTTGAGTTGCGCGTGAATACAAGCGTCTTCCCATCAGGTGTCACCGCAATATCGTCGTCATAGCCACCGACAACGGTACGCCGATACGGCGTGCCTGTGGTCGCAACGGCATAGATAAGGGAATGACGTTTGTGCTCTGCGCTGAAGTAAATCGTCTTGTTGTCCGGAGCCCACGTGAACGATCCGACCCAGTGATCGAATTCTGCTGTCAGGTCTTTCTTCTCTCCCGTTTTGCGGTCGTAGAGCATCAAACGGAAGCGGTCGCTTTCGTATCCGGGACGCTGCTGGGCACGGTAGGCGATGTAGCGTCCATCGGGCGAATAGAGCGGGGACGTGTCGCTGGCGGGATTGTCGGCGGTAATGTTCTTCGCAGGCCCTCCGCTGACCGGGACGATCCATAGATCATTGTTGGTCGAAGCCGCCGGATTCTTATCGTGATTCGACGCGTAACAAATCTCCTGCCCGTCGGGCGAGAAGGCATAGTCATCCTGCCCGCCGAGAGAGAATACGGGTGCGTCGAAGTCTCCCGGAGTAATGTCGCGAACAGAAGTCATTGGATTGGCAGAGTCAACGTCAACGGTTCCGTTCGTGTGCTGCTTCGCCACTTCCGGAGCCTTGTCTACGAAAATGTGGGTGCGCTTCCCTTCTTTGTATGCATTCCAGTGACGGTAGAGCAAGTGCGTGAAGATCTGCGCCTTGACTTTGGATTTGCTTTCTTCGTCCAGCCTCTTAGCGTTGCACGCGACTGAATCGGCTTGACCATCACACTCGGGATAAACATCAGACGTGAAGAGAATGTTCTTGCCATCAGGCGACCAGAGCTCGCCGCTAGCTTCGGTTGCAATAGAAGTAAATTTGTACGTGCCAGTGACCGTGCCGCCCGCCCCATCGAACTCGGCAATCCAAACCTGCGATCCACCTTCCTTAGTCGAAAGAAACGCGAAGCGCTTTCCGTCCGGTGCCCATCGCGGACGATCGCCATCTTGCTCGGCGATGATCTCCTTCTCTTGACCTCCCGCCGCGGAACGATCCAGATGTGCGGCGTCTTCGAGTTGGCTTCGAGATCGACATCGACCACGCTGAAGATCACCCACTTGCCGTCAGGCGAAACCTGCGGATCACCGACACGCTTAAGCTTCATCATGTCCTCGAAGGTGAACGGATGCTTGGCTTGCGCGATGGCGGGAAGAGTGAAAGCGAGAACCAGAAGGAATAGCAGAAAACGGCGCATGAGGAAGCCTCCTCGGCAAACGGATGAGTGTAGCAGGGACAAGCGACTCGCTTCTACCACCGTTCCCGACGTTTGTCCTCCAAGCACCCTTGTCATCCGGAGTGAAGGGCAGGATCTCTGCAACAGCCGGCCCATCGAACCATCGAAAAACATCGAGTTCAGGTGAAAAAACTTTACGCGGCTTCCAAATCGGTTTTGCTTTCCAACGGCAACCTCTTATTCGAAGAGGCATCCAAAGGAGTGGCAGAACTGCAGCACCCTTCCCTCCGACCTCACTGAGCGGAGAGGGGTTGGAGGGCGGGGTCGCCGCGGTGCCTTGCTTCTTGCGGGGACGCAACTTGCTGTCCCTTGGTTCGCGCCAGGGCGTCGCTGGTTGCGTCTCCGCGCCAATTCTCAAGATTCGATAAACTAAAGGGATGAAGTTACCCGGTCGTATTGCCCTCTGCCTCGCGTTGCTGGCCTGCGGGTTGGCGTCCCCGTTCGTGCTCGCTCAGGAAGGCCCTCTCGAAAACAATCCTCCAAAAGATGTCACTCCCGAAGAAATCATCAAACACTTCGCCGCGAAGGAAACTGATTTTGCGAAGGCCCGCGACCAGTACACCTATCGCCAGGATGTGACTGTCGAGACGCTCGACGGGGAAACCGTAGACGGACAGTACCACGAAGTCTTCGACGTGATGTTCGACGACAAGGGCCATCGCATGGAGAACGTCGTCTTCGCGCCCCAGTCAAGCTTGCAGAAAATCTACATGTCGCGCGAGGACATGGAAGATATTCGCCACAAGCTGCCATTCGTCCTCACGACCGAGGATCTTCCGGAATACAACATCCTTTATGTAGGGCAGCAGGCGGAGGACGAACTGCGCTGTTACGTCTTTGATATTGCGCCGAAAAAGATTGAAGGCAAGAAGCGGTACTTTCAGGGACGCGTATGGGTCGATGACCACGATTTCCAGATCGTAAAAACCTACGGGAAAACTGTGCCAGACATCCGCCCCAAACACGGAGATCAGGAAAATCTTTTCCCGAAATTCACGACATGGCGGCAGCAGATCGATGGCCAATATTGGTTTCCTGTCTACACGAAGGCCGACGACGAACTGCACTTCAAGCTCGAAGACGTGCACATCAAAGAAATCGTGAAATACCAGGACTACAAGCGGTTTGGATCAAACGTGAAGATTCTGTATCAAGGCAAGGAAATCGAGAAGGGCAATCAGAAGCCCGACGAGAATAAGCCCGATCAGACCAAGCCGGATCCGAATAGTCCGAATCCACCGCAGAAGTAACGTTCCAGATAAAAAGCGGGGCACCCGACGTATCAAAGGGTGCCCCGATTTATTTTTGTCCGGCGACGGCTCAGTAAAACAGATATTTCCGCCACTTATCGTCGGATCGGCCCATCAGGCGCATGATGTGGCGACTGGTGTGAAGGTTGAACGCGCGGGGTTCGCGCATCAACTTCATATTGGCTTCAGCCGGAGACTGGTTGCCCTTGCGGCGGTTGCACGGATGGCAGCAGGCGACCAGATTCTCCCACGTCGAAAGCCCTCCGCGAGAACGCGGGATCACGTGATCAAGCGTGAGTTCACCCGAGGCCAGCACGGTACTGCAGTACTGGCAGGTGTTGCGGTCACGCAGCAAAATGTTCTTCCGCGAGAGCGCTCGGCTCTGATGCGGAATGCGCCGATACTCAAGCAGGCGGATCACCGACGGTAAGCGCATTGCCACACGAGGGGAATGCAGAAAATGTCCATTCTCTTCTTCTGTCATGGCAACGCCCTTGAGCACCAGAACCAGCGCGCGGCGCGCAGCGCAAACATTGATCGGCTCGTAAGACGCATTCAACACAAGGACAGGCGCGAGCAGAGCATGGCCATCGCTCGAGCGATGAGGCGCAGACTGGGAGAACAGCCCTACTGTGTGCCGAGACCCCACATCGTGATTGATCCGCAGTGACATATGGTTCAAGGTTTCAAAGTTGCAAGACTCCAACGTTCAACGGCGATTCTAATGTTCGTTGAGACCTTGCAACTCTGAAACTTCCTCTTACCGTTGTCCTAACGTCTCCCGCTCCCCAGCTTCAACCTCGTCGGGCACAATCTCAGCATACTTAGATGCGAGTTTCAGCGTTCGAGCCGCAGTCGCTACCCATATCCTTGCGGCGCCCGCGCGGCGCAGTACTCGTGCACATTCCGAAGCCGTCGTCCCTGTCGTATAGACATCATCCACCAGAAGCACGTCGCGGCCAGTGACATCCTGGGCACGCGCCACAGCAAATGCTCCGCGAAGATTTTCGCGGCGTTGGTGGCTGGTCAGGCCGATCTGGGAATGGGTTTCGCGGGTCCGCAGAAGTATGTCCGGAGCAAGTTCCAGCGGCGCGCGTCCAGTGCGGGTCTTCAAGGCATACCGCGCAATTAATTCTGCCTGATTGAATTCGCGCTGGCGGCGCTTGGTTTTGTAGAGAGGCACCGGAATCACGAGAATTGCTGACTGATCGAACATTCCCCGCTCGCTGCCCGACTGCTCGAAGTCAGGCTCCAGCTTTGCGATCGCCTCGGCCAACATTCGTCCGAGGACTTGGGCCGCTGGGCGCACGCCGTTATATTTCAGCAGATGAATGAGTTCACGCAGTCCACCGTCGTAACTGCCATAGGACACAGCGCGTTCAAACGGACGATCAAGGCGACGGCAGATCGGACATCGCCGCAGGCCGTCTTCGTCACATTCTGCAAAAACAGATAGCACACGCTCTCCGCAAATCGAGCAGACCCTGCCGGCAACACCCTGAATGCCGTCCAGGCATTCGGGACACACCGGAAGGCGCGAGATGTTGGTGAGAGCAAGTCCGCAAATTCGGCAATCGGAAGGAAACAGAACGGTGAAGAGGCCTTCAGCGGCGCGCTTCACCCAGGTTCGTCCCTGAGTGGACGAGACCTCGTTGGAAGCAATAGAAGGCCCAGCTACTGCAATGGTGGCCTGGCTAGCCCGGATTCGGTCCTCACTACTGCTGAAGACGGCCTCCTCATTCGCAGCGAAGGCTCGCTGCGACCAAATCCAGTATAGCGGCCAGCGATGCCGCTAGGCAACGTTGCGGTTTGGAGGCGCCGGGGGCTTGACCGTCACCAGACGAGGCATACCTGCGAAACGGTCGCGCACGTCCGTGAAGATCAAACGGTAGTCCCTGCGGAAACACTCTCCGCAGCGCACCGGCTGTAAGAAGAGCAGAGGCAACACAAATCGTTCGGTAATGGAGCGTCGGCGTGAACGAAAACCGACATCGCTTCCGCAATCACGGCAATGGTAGGGCTGGGCAAACGGTCGATCGGGGGAGATACCCATACTTCCACCTCAAAAAGAAGAAACGCGAAGGGCGGGGTAACAGACTGGCCTCATTTTACACCATGGGGATTCCCTCGGCAGCGACGCAGCGTATACTGACGTCCGGCGTACAGGACGCCGCCCGTCCGCGGACAGGACCGAGTCCACCTGAGCGAATTTTTCGACAATCCAGGTTCTTACGAACCTCCTTACTTGCCCTCATGCGGACCGGGCGCGACCACAAAAGGGAGGTCCGTCATGACTAAGCAGTTCCACGATCGTCACTTTCCTGTTCGCCCCAACCTCGACCAGCTTCGAAACCAAGCGAAGGATTTTCTTCGCGCCATTCACGAGAATGACCCTGCTGCTGTCGCGGAGTTCCGCAAACACTGCCAAGAAGCACCAGACCCGTCCGCTGCGAAACTTGCCGACGCACAACTGGCACTCGCCCGTAGCTACGGTCTGCCCAGTTGGCCACGGCTGGTGGCAGCGTGCCGCGTCACGGACGCGATCTGGCGCGGAGACGTCGACGCGGTACGCAATCTGGTATTAAAGGATCCCCGCTTGCTGCACGAGGCCGCTCGCGGCCTGCCTGACAGCAACTGGGGGCCACCTATGTCCTATGCCGCGAACATCGGGCAGGACGACATGATTCAAATGCTTCGCGATATGGGCGCCACGGATCTCCAACATGCCTTCGACCGCGCCTGCCTTCAGGGACAGATTGAAACGGCTCGCCGTCTGCTCGCCATGGGCGCGCGTCCCGTCCCCGGATGCGTGATGGGACCGTGCGAAACCTTAAATGCCGACGGGCTCGAACTGCTCCTCGACCTCGGCGCGGCATTGGAAGACGACAAAGGAGATCGCCTCGCCCCTGTGGCGCTCATCCTTGAAACCTATTGTCGGGGACCGAAAGGGAAACACCGGTGCCTCGATCTAGTGGCCAGCCAGGGAGTTGATCTTCCCGATACACCGGTGATGGCAGTGCATCGAGGCCGGATTGATTGGCTCGAAATGCATTTGCGCCGAGATTCATTTCTGCTGAGCCGCACGTTTTCGCATGAAGAAATCTATCCGCCCTCCCTGGGATGTCATTCCGACCATTCGCTGGCGTTGCACGGCACGCCGCTGGCGGGAACAACCTTGCTTCATATCTGCGTCGACTTTGACGAGATCGAAATTGCGCGATGGCTGATCGACAAAGGTGCGGATGTAAATGCCAAAGCTGAGATCGACTCCGACGGCTTCGGCGGGCAAACTCCATTGTTTGGGTGCGTCGTTTCGCAGTCCTACTTATGCCGGCTGCAGAGGGATGCCGCATTCGCCAAGCTCCTGCTCGATCACGGAGCCGACCCGAATATCCGCGCCTCGATTCGCAAGAGGCTCCGCTTCGTTCCGGACGAGTCGATGCATGAGTACCGCGACATTACTCCTTTGGCCTGGGGCGAACAATTCCACGGCCCCGGATCCCCCGGGCACACATGGGTGAGCAAAGAAGCGATGGAACTCATCGCCAAAAGCGGCGGACACAATTGAGTGCACCGGCTTCCGCTCATACGCTGCGGCTCACAACGCGGCGCCGCACTTGTCTTAGCCCCATCTCGCGTGCTAACGTGCGCCGTTCCATGTTTTGTCTTAGGCCGACCGGACGAGACCATCGGCTCTGCTTTCATTCGACGAACTAAGAGGATTCCTTCTATGAGCAGTCGCGGCAGCGAACTCCCGGGCACCAAGAAACACGCGCCGTACGTGCCTGAAACCATGGAGATGAAGGAGTTCACGTTGCGGGCCATCCTGCTCGGACTCTTCATGACCGTCGTGCTGGGCGCGGCCAACGCTTACCTGGGATTGCGCGCGGGTATCACGATCGCCGCCACGTATCCGGCGGCGGTCATCGCGATGGCGGCGATGCGCGCGTGGAAGGGTTCGTTGCTGGAGGAAAACATCGCCCGAACCGCCGGTTCGATCGGCGAGTCGGTCGCGGCCGGCGCAATCTTCACGATCCCCGCATTCTTGCTGTCGAAAGCGTGGCCATCGTTCCGGCCGGGCGACGCCTATTGGAAATCGACCGCTTTGATCATGGTAGGCAGTATCCTGGGAGTTCTTTTTATCTCTCTCGTCCGCCGCGGCATGGTTGAGGATCCCGAACTGCCTTTCCCGGAATCACTGGCCGCATCCGAGATTCACAAAGCTGGACAGCGTGGAGCGCAGGCCGCGAAGTACCTGTTCTGGAATATCGGACTCGGCGGCATCGTATACATCCTCGGAAAGTTCGGGCTCTTCTCGGCGGACACCGATTTGCACGTGGGAGTCGGCAGTTTGGGCCGCAGCCAGGTTCGGCTTGGTACGGCTGGCAGCACGCATGTGGTCGCCGCGGGCGGAACAACTGTCTTCGCCGCGCCCAGCGTGAGCCCGGCTTATCTCGGTGTCGGATACATCATCGGAGTGAAACTGGCGTCGATCCAATTTGCCGGAAGCGTGCTGGCTTGGGGACTGCTGGTGCCGCTCTTCATCTTCTTTCTCGGTCCGCAGCTTAGGAATTACATTCCAGCGGACACTCCCGACAACTGGGCGAATATGGCGGATGCGGTCTGGCGATATATCGTGCGGCCAATCGCGGTCGGCGGCATGCTCGTCGGCGCCGCGTACACATTGTTCAAAATGCGCACCAGCCTGACCGCCGGAATTGGTAAGGCCTTCGCCGATCTTCGGCAAACGGCCGACCAGCAGGCCAAGCTGGCTCGAACAGAGCGCTACATGAGTTCGAAAATCGTCTTTGGACTCATCGCCGTGATGTTCGTTCTGATGTGTCTGATCTACATCAAACTTTCAGGATTGTTTTTGCCGGCGATTCTGGCGGCCGTCGTGATGATTCTGGTGGGATTTTTCTTCGCCACAGTCTCTGGCAATCTAGTCGGATTTATCGGATCGTCGAACAATCCAATTTCAGGTTTGACGCTCTCGACGTTACTGATAGCTGCACTGCTGATGGTCGCTCTCGGAGTTTCCGGCGCATCGGGAGTAGCAACGGTATTGGGTGTGGCGGCGGTCGTTTGCGTATCGTCGGCGGTAGCAGGCGAGCTTCTTCAGGACTTTAAAGTCGGATACATCCTGGGCGGCACTCCTCAGAAAATTCAGGCTGCGGAATTGATCGCTGTCGTGGTCGCCAGCCTGGTGATGTATTTCCCGCTTATGCTCTTGCACGAAGGCAACATCCGGGCCGGCGGCGTTGGCTTCGGCGGTCCGGAACTGCCCGCGCCTCAAGCCGGCCTGATGGCCACACTCGCGATGGGAATCGTGGGACACGAGATGGCGTGGCCGCTCGTGGTAGTCGGAATCCTGTTCGGGATTTCGATGATTATGATGCAAGTGAAAAGCCCGATGCTGGTCGCGGTCGGCATGTACCTGCCGTTCGGCACGACGTTTGCAATTTTTGTTGGCGGCGTGTTCCGATCTCTCGGCGATTGGGTTGCCGAGCGCAAGGGCTTTAACGCAGCACAAAAAGCCCGCGTAGAGAACGCCGGAGTGCTCGTGGCTTCCGGATTGATCGCCGGCGAGGCTCTGCTGGGCTTGGTGTGGGCGGGACTGCAATTCGTTCCGAGCTGGGGAGCTCCGAATCATCCACCGCAAATCTTCAGTGAACCGTCATATCTGGTAGGAGGAATGATCGTGCTCGCAGGATTGGCTGCGCTGATGATCTTCCTGCCTGCCTCGGCCTGCGGTGATCCGGACGAACCGGCGCCCCCGACTGCCATCATGTAATTCTTCCGAGCGACGAAGCGCGGAGGATCGTGCGCGTGACTCTTTCGGAATTCGCCCGTGGTTTTCGTGCCACTCGCGTCTTCATTCTTAGAAATTGCAGTGTCTATCCCCAACAACATCACGGTGATTCAGCAACGGATCGATGACGCCGCGAGGCGTGCTGGACGGCCCGCGAGCGAGGTGTTGCTGATGGCGGTCACGAAGACACATCCGGCGGAACATATTCGCGAAGCGTACAACGCGGGCTTGCGATTGTTTGGGGAGAACCGCGTACAAGAATTTTCAGGAAAGGCGGCGGCACTCGTCGATCTGACTGGTGCAGCGTGGCACATGATCGGGCATCTGCAGACGAACAAAGCGGCCAAAGCAGCGGAGATCTTTTCGGCAGTCGATTCCGTCGACTCAGTGAAGGTAGCCGAAAAACTGAACTTGGCCGCGAGTGGGCTGGGCAAGCGGCTCGGCGTACTGATCGAAGTCAATGTCGGAGGCGAGACTGCGAAAAGCGGTGTTTCAGCCGACTCCGCCGAACTCGAGCAGTTGCTGCAATCTGCATCCGCCTTTGAAGCACTTCAATTTCGCGGGCTGATGACAGTTCCTCCATTCACCGATGATCCCGAGGGCGCGCGCCCGTTCTTCCGTAAGCTCCGCGACCTGCGAGACAGTATCGCAGCCCGGAAACTGCCATCGCTCAACTTGGACGTGCTATCGATGGGAATGTCTCATGATTTTGAAGTAGCGATTGAAGAGGGTTCGACCTGCGTGCGCGTGGGAACAGCGATCTTCGGAGAAAGACCAAGAGTTTAACTACCGTGGATCCCGCTCTCTTGGCATCCTGAGCGGCGCTCTTAGCCGCGAACGACCTCTGCACTGTTTCGCTCCCAAAAACAAAATCCATAGCTCCTTCGCATCGCTCAGGGTGACAATGTGGTCGATATTTTGGCAATTCATGAAAGCGACGCTGGTGTAACCTTCGCCGTCAAAGTCCACCCTCGCGCGAAGAAGAACGCCATCACCGGAATGCTTGGCGACACGCTGAAGGTCTCACTGACAACGCCTCCCGTCGAAGGCCGGGCCAATGACGCTTGCATCGAATTCTTCGCGAAACTTTTGAAGGTATCGCGATCTTCCATTACCATTGCGTCCGGTCATGCCAGCCGGAATAAGGTAATTCGAGTGGCAGGCCTTTCCGCGCAGCAGGTGCGGGACCGACTGGGTTGATCGGTCGGCCAAAACAACACAGGCAAGAGTGCCCGCGCCATACAGACTCAGGAGCCACTTTGACTTTTTCTGATCGTCTTCAGGAAATTCGCACGGGATTTGAGCGGCCTTTCTGGGTTGCGAACATCAGCGAACTGTTTGAGCGTCTTTCCTACTACGCGGTTTTCGCCGTGCTGGCACGCTATCTGCACGAGGGATTGCATTTCGACGTCGAACGAGCCAGCAGCCTTACAGGAATGTTCGGCGGCTGGGTATGGTTTCTCGCCGTCGTAGGCGGCGCGATCGCCGACCGGCTCGGCTTCCGCCGCGCCCTGTCTTTGGCTTACCTGATCTTGAGCTTCGCCTATTTCCTCATGGGATCGATCGGCGCGAATTGGTTTGCGCCGGTGCGAAACGCGGTGCCCCTGGTCCCGTTGGTCGCACTGATTCTGATGCTTCCCGCTCTGGGAGTTGCGCTCGTAAAGCCGAGCGTTGTTGGCACTACTGCGCGTGCGTCCAACGAAAAGGTGCGCTCCGTCGGATATTCGATCTACTACACGCTGGTCAATGTCGGAAGCACCGCGGGGCCACTGCTCGCGTCATGGGCGCAAGAGCATGGCGTTGTCGAAAACGTGTTTCGCATCGCAGCGTTGAGCGTATTCCTCATGCTCTTTCTGGTGCTGCTGCTGTTCAAGGAGCCGCGTCAGTCGGGGCAAGGTCAAGCGGCAAGCCTCGCACAAGTCGGAAAGAATTTTCTTACCGTACTTTCCAATCCACGATTCATGCTGTTTCTGCTGATTTTCACCGGCTATTGGATTGTCTTCTGGCAAGAGTTCATTGCCCTGCCGCTCTACATCTCCGCGTACATCGATCCGAAGGCCGACACCGCGCGCATTCTCGCAACCGACCCGATTGTGGTCATCCTATTTACGATGGTGATCGGATTTCTGACCAAGAAAATGCATGCCTTCCACGCCATCGTCGTGGGCACGTTGATCTCGAGCCTGGCGTGGATACTCCTGATCATTCACCCGTCGGTATGGATGGCTGTCGCAACACTGGCGGTCGTCGCTGTGGGCGAGATCGTGCAGGCGCCGCGGTATTACGACTACATCTCGCGCCTTGCGCCACCAGATCAGCAAGGCACCTATATGGGGTTCGCATTTCTCCCGCTCGGAATCGGCTCCTTCATTGCTGGTAAATTCAGTGGCTGGCTGATGCGACATTTCGGAGAAGAACTGCACCAACCGCAAATGGTCTGGTGGTCAGTGATCGCCGTTGGCGTTGTTACGACCCTTCTCCTGTTCATCTATGACCGCGTCGTGCGAGTGGAGACGCAGGAGGCAACCTAAATGCCTCGCAGTTCGCGGAAGGTTACCCCTGAGACTTCCCGGGAATTGAAAGGCTCGCCAGCCGAAATTGCCGCGCAGATTCGTCGTGCTCTGCAAGATGGCGGCTCCCCTGAACACGCGACCGGCGTTCAGTGGTTTTTCAAAAACGAAATCAAATCGCATGGGTGGTATACGGGCGCTCTGCGTCGCGCAGTGCGCAGCGTTCGGCACGAGATCCTCAAATACCATCCATTCGAATTTCTGGTCGAAGTGGCCGACCATCTTTTTGTCGGCTCCGTTCTTGAGGAAAAGGTGGCAGCAGTTTTCCTGCTCGAGGGGCTGGATGCTCGATTTCAGGATCGTGAATTCCAGATGTTCGAACAATGGCTCGACCGGATCAATAGCTGGGCTGACCACGACGGTCTTGTGCATTACTTGATTGGGCCTATGATGATTGCGAAGCCGGCTCGCGTCCGATCGGCTTTTCGTTGGGCCAGGTCGCCAAACCGATGGCAACGCCGCGCAGCATGTGTATGCTTGATCCGCGGAGCGCGCTTAACGATGTTCTTCCCCGAGATTATCCAACTGTCCGATTCGTTGCTCGGCGATTCCGACGACATGGTGCAAAAGGGCTTGGGATGGCTTCTCCGTGAAACCACCAAATTCGACGCGAGCCGTGCAGTGCCTTATTTGATGAAGATTCGCCATCGCGCCCCGCGGTTGGTGTTAAGGACGGCGTGCGAAACCCTGCCTGCGGCCGCGAAGAAGAGGGTGCTCAAGCCCATCTGATTGGATGGCAGCTCTGGAAGCACCGCATCGGCGTTAGAGCATCGCGATTTCTCGAGGCTGGGCAGGGTCGACCTCTGTCTATTCCGCTCGACCAGTTGGCTTCCCCCCAGACCGCCCGATTCGCGCAAACTCTTTCCCTTGTTTACAATAGACGTTTGCCCATGGACCTCACCGCCATTCAGTCTGCCCTGCGCGAACGCAATATCGACGCGTGGCTCTTTTGCGATCACCACCACCGGGATCCGATCGCCTACCGTGTCCTCGGACTTCCTTCGAATTTGATGGTGACTCGCCGTTGGTTTTACCTCATCCCTGCCGAGGGCGAACCTCTGAAACTGGTTCACAAGATCGAAGCCGGACACCTGGACTCCGTTCCCGGCGTGAAGGCTCAATACGCGGGATGGCAGGAATTATTCGACAAGCTTAAGGCGATGCTCGCGAACTATCGCGATATCGCGATGCAATATTCCCCGAACAACATTGTGTTTTACGTCTCTCTCGTCGACGGCGGCACGATCGATCTGGTGCGCGGCTTGGGCAAGAATGTCGTCAGTTCCGCCGATCTCGTGGCGCAGTTCGAATCGACCTGGACGGACCAGCAGATCCAATCCCACTTCGACGCCCGCGACAGCATCGACGCGATCGTTGCCGAAGCATTCAAAGAGATCGGCAAGCGCGTCCGCAATGGCGGGACGAAAGAACACGAAATTCAGCAGTGGTTCATGGAAGCCTTCGCACGCGAGAACCTGCTGACCGACGATCCGCCAATCGTTGCCGTCAATGCAAATGCCGGGAATCCGCACTACGAGCCGCATTCGAGTCATCCGGTTCCGATCCGCGAAGGCGATCTCGTCCTTCTGGATGTCTGGGGAAAAAAGAATACGCCCGGAGCGGTGTACTACGACATCACGTGGATGGGATTCGTCGGTGGAGCGCCATCGGGCCGCATGCATGAGATCTTCGACATCGTCCGCGATGCGCGCGATGCCGGCGTGAAGACGGTGTTGGATGCCATCAACGGAGGCCGCGCGATTGCCGGGTGGGAAGTCGATCGGGCAACTCGCGGACACATCCAGAAAAAAGGCTACGGCGATTATTTCATTCATCGCACCGGACATTCGATCGGCACTGACGTCCATTCCAATGGCGCCAACATGGACGATCTTGAAATTCACGACGAGCGGCGGATTCTTCCCAACTCCTGCTTCTCGATCGAGCCCGGCATTTATCTGCCGGAGTTCGGCGTGCGCAGCGAGGTGAACGTTCTTGTCCGAGCGAAGTCGGCAGAAGTCACCGGGAAAATTCAACGCGAGATTGTGACCATCTAGATGGCGAATTCCACGACCGATAAGACGAAAGCCGCCGAGACCGTAAGCACGATGGCCATTATTGCTCCGGCGTTGGGTTGGCTGATTCCGGGTGCTGGCCATGCAATTCAGAAGCGCTGGGTTCGCGGCGCCCTGCTGTTCGTCTCGATCATGAGTTTGTTCCTGCTGGGTCTTGCCATGCAGGGCCGCATTTACAAGGCGAACGGCGGAGACATCCTCGACATGCTCGGATTTGTCGGCGACGTGGGCGCGGGCGGAATCTACATCCTGACCATGGTCAACGACTGGGGACAGGGCGCGATCGCGTTTGCGACCGCAGACTACGGAACAAAGTTCATGATCGTCGCGGGACTGCTCAACTTTATCGCCGTTGCCGACGCCTATCACATTGCAATTGGGAAAAAGCGATGAGACCAACGTCAGCGATCAACTCTCGCCCAGCCACGACCAATTCTTGGAGTTCAGCGCAGTGACGATTACGCTCAATCATTTCAGCGCAGCCGCGGTCTTTGCCCTCTTTGCTTCAATCGTTTTTGGAATCACGCACCGCGAGACCACGCGCGACATGGTTCGCTACGGCCTCTACTGTTTTGCGATGTTTTTGGGCGGCGTACTCGTTGCGGGCTGGGCGATGTGGATCATACGAAGGTAGCCAGCGCGCGTAAGACTCGATTTAATTTCCTGCGACAGATCAGAGCACCTGAGTGAAGTTTTCCCGCCGGCAATGTTGACCACAGCCAGTTAGGATCCGATTCATCCTTCCCAAACAAACGCGTCAAAGACTCTCTTCGATTCAAAGTTCAGGCGACGATAGAGCGCGACGGCTTTACTGTTAGCCTCAGTCACAGTCAGCGAGAGTAGCGAGAAATTGCGCCTGCGCAGGCTTCCGTTTGTTGCCGCCAGCAGAGACTCCCCGATTCTGTGCGAACGGTATTCGGGCAGAACACATATTTGCGTGACGTGGCCGACATCTTTGCGCACTCGCGAGCACAAGATCAGTCCAATCATGCTTTTCGTCTTTCGATCGAGCGCAACAAATGAAGATTCGGCGTCGAAAACGCCGCATCCGGGAAAGCGCACGATGTTGTTCAGGAAGCGCAGGGATCCGCTGAGCGTGTGGTACTGATCGTTGATCTGTGCGTCAACGTGTCCGCGATACGACGCCGTGATAACCGCGGCCGAAGGCTGATAGTCACTCTCAATCCACTGCCGGATCTCGACGTCGGGGTGAGCCGGAATTTTCTGCGTCGCAGATCCCGCCAACTCCAGCACCATAAATAGTCGCGGATGCCGCTGAAATCCCGTCTCCATAAACGGACGTGACACAGCATTCGCCTCGTGCGCGAGCAACTGGGCTTCCACGCGATGGATACCTGGGGATTGTTGCAAAGTTTCGATCACGTGCGTGAGCAGCCGAACTTCGACCTGACGGGCATCCGGCAGACGCGCCCCGTTGGTCACGTAAAGGTCGCCGATGACTCCCTTATTGCCTTCGTAGACGAAAAACGAGTACCCGAAAATTCGCCCTCGATCGACGGCGGCATAGCCCGGCAAGATCTTTGCGTCGACGTAGCGCAGGATCATCTCCGCCGATCCCGAATAGTCCCACGACAACAGGCGCGACCAGACATGTGTCTCGTCCTCCAGCAATGAACGCAGATCGACGGACGAAAAATGCCTGAGGTCGAGAATCTCCAAAGGGCTCCTGCGGCGGCAGACGGCTGGCGGCCGGTATCGCGGCAAAACTCCGAGTGTAGATGGTTCGAACAACAGAGGCAAACAAAGCGAACACAGGGCGGCAACAGAACGCTGCGGTGAGAAGCCTCAGAAATGTTTCCACCGATTACTCCATCTTGCAAGCCGATCAAGCGATGTGCGCAAATGCTTGACGCCCTCTAAGTGCTGCATGCGCAGCCAGTTGCAGACTATCGGACCATTCGTACTCTCCCGCACAAAGTCATGTGACCCCGATCACGCCGTCTCTCAACCCCGCAAATCATAATGCAGCCTGCGTTGTATCGATGCCGGAGTGATGGGTCACTCCTCGCTGGGGGCTCGCGTGGCAAAAGGACGTGTTTCTATTGTTGTCGAGCGCTGCAAGGCGTGCGGTTTTTGCGTGGAGTTCTGTCCCACGCACGTGTTGGCGCTCTCGTCTGCTTTCAATTCCAAGGGCTATCATCCGCCGCACGTGGTGCATCCGGAAAATTGCAGCGGCTGCGATTTGTGCGGAATGTATTGCCCCGATTTCGCCATCTATGCCACAAAGGCTGCGGGCGCGAAATCTCCGAAAAATGCGAAGCCGAAGAATCCGGCGGAGGTGAGTGATGAAGGCTGATCCGCATGGCGTTTTGACCGGCACGCATTTCATCGATGGCGACCACGCCTGCTGTGAAGGGGCTTTGGCCGCCGGCGCGCGCTTCGCCGCGGGATATCCGATCACCCCGTCAACCGAGATCGTCGAGCGCTTCGCCGCGCGCGTGCCGACTGTTGGCGGAACATTCATTCAGATGGAAGACGAACTCGCTGCGTCGATTGCTTTGCAAGGCGGTGTGTGGGGCGGTGCCAAGGCTTTCACGGTAACGTCGGGCCCCGGCTTCTCGCTGATGATGGAGCACATTGGATACGCAGCGATGACCGAAACGCCATGCGTGTTCGTCGATGTGCAGCGCGGAGGGCCATCCACCGGGTTGCCGACGCTTCCCGCACAAGCCGACATGATGCAGGCGCGCTGGGGTTCCCATGGAGACTATGAAATCATCGCGCTGTGCCCGAACTCGCCGCAGGAATGTTTCGATCTCACCATCAAAGCCTTCAACCTGGCCGAGGAATTCCGCGTACCGGTGATGTTCATGATGGACGAAGTCGTAGGACACATGACGGAAAAAGTGGTCATCCCGCCTGCAGACCAGATCGAAGTTGTTCCCCGGAAACACACGCGCAAATCAACTGAAGACTATCTTCCCTATGCAACCAATGGTGATCTGGTGCCCGAGATGGCGCATGCCGGAGAGGGTTACAAGTTCCACGTTACGGGGCTGACCCACGACGAACGCGGGTACCCGAACATGACTCCGCAGGTGCAGGACAAACTGGTAAAGCGCCTGCAAAACAAAGTTCGAATCGCCGCAGACAGGATATGCATGTTCGAAGAAGAGATGTTGGAAGGCGCAGACGTCGTGGTCGTTTCCTACGGGATCACCTCACGGGTTGCGCAGAGGGCGATCGACATGGCGCGCGCACAAGGCCTGCGGGTTGGGAAACTGCGGCTGATCACAGCCTGGCCATTCGCTGATAAGAAGTTCGTCGAACTCGCCGCACGCGTTAAAGCCTTTGTGGTTCCTGAACTGAACCTCGGTCAAATGGTTCGAGAAGTTGAACGTGCCGCTGGTGGTAAAGCGCGCACTCTCCCAGTGCCACATGCTGGTGGCGGAGTGCACAACCCGGAAGAAATCCTGAACGCCATCGTGGAGGCAAGCCGATGCTGAACGTTCTGAACGACAACACGGCAAATCCAGTCGAAGCGTTTCTGCGCACCGACCGGATGCCGCACATCTGGTGCCCGGGTTGCGGCATCGGCACAACGGTCAATTCTTTCTCGCGCGCATTGATCGACTCGAAGATCGATCTGGAATCTTTGGCGCTCGTTTCGGGAATCGGTTGCACTGGTCGAGTCGCCGGATACGTCAAGCTCGATTCGTTTCATACGACTCACGGACGCGCGATCCCTTTTGCAACGGGCCTCAAGCTAGCAAACCCGAAACTCAATGTCGTGGTCTACTCCGGTGACGGAGATCTTTCTGCGATCGGTGGCAATCATCTCATCCATGCAGCGCGGCGCAACATCGATCTGAAAGTCATTTGCGTGAACAACCTGATTTACGCAATGACTGGCGGACAAACCGCGCCGACTACGCCCGGCCATGCAACCACATCCACGAATCCTTACGGAACCTTTGAACCGGCATTCAACCTGCCACATCTGGTCGAAGCAGCGGGCGCTGTGTACGTCGCGCGCTGGACGACGTTCCACGTACGGCAACTCGCTCGTTCCATCAGCGAGGCTTTTCAGAAAAAAGGTTTCTCATTCATTGAGGTCATTTCGCCCTGCCCCACGCTCTATCAGCGTCGCAACAAGATGGGAGATGGCCTCGACACCATGAAGTACTACAAAGAGAAAAGCAAAATAAAAAATGGCGCGCCTACCAGCGAAGTCGGGCTGACGCTGAACGGCGAGATAACGGTCGGCAAGTTCGTGGACCGCGACCGTCCTGACTACCAAACGATGATGCGCGCCCAATATGTCGAGTCGCTCGGCGAGCGCTATATCGAAGCATCAGAAATGGAGTGCGTATGCGGGTGACTGAGATTCGCATCGCAGGATTCGGAGGACAGGGAGTCATCCTGTCGGCCATCGTGCTGGGCAAAGCGGCGTCGATTTACGAAAATGGCTTCGCCACGATGACGCAGAATTTTGGTCCCGAGGCGCGCGGCGGAGCGTGCAGCGCCCAACTCGTTCTCTCGGACGCCCCGGTCCTGTATCCCTATGTGACGCGGCCCGACATCATGGTCATCCTGTCGCAGGAAGCGTACAACCGCTTCGCCCCTGAGCTGAAGCCCGAAGGATTGCTGATCGTGGAAGAAGACCTGGTGCGGGTTTCGAATCTTGCACAGGACACGAGGGTCTACAGCATTCCCGCCACTCGCATTGCCGAGGAACTGGGCAAGCGCATGGTGCTGAACTCGGTTGTGGTTGGATTCTTCACCGCGGTAACGAATCTTCTGAGCGCTGATGCCGTTCGCAAATCCGTTATCGACTCGGTGCCGCCGAGTTTCCGCGAGTTAAATCTGAAGGCGTTCGAAAAAGGATTCGAATACGGCTGCACAACGTTGGCCGGAAGTCCGCCCAAACCGGAACTCGAAGCGCTCGCCTATTCGGAAGATTGAGACCCTGAGAAGTTAGCTACTCTCCCGTTTTCGCCGCTGCGACCCAGTAGTAATCCACGTTCTGCGGAGCATAGTGTCCCAGGAACGAAACGCGACGTCCGGCAGTTTGTTTCGCGACGTTGTCCATCCAAGTCGTCGGCGCCACCAGCAAATGCTCTTGCGTGGGAACTCCTCCCGATTCATAACGAGTAACGACTTGATCGCGATAGAACGCGAGTCCATATTCCAGTTCGCGCTTGACTCCGTACACCGAGACTGGAAGCTTGTGCGTTTCCACACTCGCCAACTCGACGGCGAGCGGACGAGCCGACAGCTTCTGATCAATCGCGGTGGTTCCCAGCTTGAGCACCGCCGCTACCGATAGCACAACCGGAATCAACGTGACGAAGCGCAACATTCGGAATCGCAATTTGCTGATTAGAGTCACGGCGATCGCAACGCACAACACAAACGTGACAGCCAGAGCGAAAAACATCGGGCGGCCTGCGGGCATACGATGTTCGGTCACCATAAAACCGATCAGCGCCGCCGGAACGAAAGACGCCGATGCCACCAGCGCGTGCCCGAGCGCCATCCATTTAGAAACGGCTTCTTCCTCTTCGATACGCCGGCGGAGATAGTCGGCCAGAAGCACTGCGCCGGCAGGAATTGCGGGAAGGATATAACCAGGCAGTTTCGACTGCGAGATCGAGAAGAAAACAACCGGCACCACGAGCCAGCAGCACGCGAAAATGCCGAACTGCGACTCCATGTCCAGCTCGGTCTGTTTCGCTGCGCGTTCAGCCCACCACGCACGCAAAGATTCCACAAACGATGCTGAGACAAAAACGACCCAGGGCACCAGCGCGAGCACCGCGACTGGAAGGTAATACCAGAATGGCTCGGGATGGTGATACAGATTGCTGGAAAACCGGGCGAGATTATGTTGCAGGATGAACTCGCGAAAGAACTCCGGATTTCGCATCTGCACTGCGAGATACCACGGAAGCGCAACCAAACAGAACAGGAGCACTCCCGGGAACCAAAGCGTTCGAACGATCAAACGCCACTCGCGAGTCACGGCTGCAAAGATGAAGATGACTGCCGCGGCAAGAAACGGCGCCACCGGCCCCTTCGCAAGCATGCCAAGCGCGGCGCACATATAAAACGCAGCGAGATAAATCTTGGCCCCATTTTCGCGCCAGGCCCACCAAGCCAGCATTCCGATCGCGAACGCTGCCGTCAGGGGCATATCCATCGAGGCAGCTCGCGCATATCCGATAATGCCTGCGCAAGACGCAGTGATCAGCGCCGCATCGGTCTCCACTCCGCGACGAAATTTCCGGAAGAAGAAATAGACGACGATGACCAGCAGGGTCGCATCGAACGCCGACGGCATCCTCGCAGCGCTGTCGCTCACGCCAAAGGCTGAGTAAGCGAGCATTGCCTGCCAGTAGTACAGCGGAGGCTTCTCGAGCCACGGACGTCCATTGAGTACCGGTGTGATCCAGTCGTGGCGGTCGAGCATTTCCCGTGCCACCTGCGCATATCGTGGTTCGTCCGCGCCAAGCAGGCCGAATGCTCCCAGTCCATAGAAGAAGAGGAACGCGCAGAAGCCGGCGAGGAGCAGGAAGTCCGTGCGGGTGCGAGCGGTCATGGGTGATTTCAGAACTGAGATTTCAGATTTCACAATTTCAGTTGTCGCGTTTTTACTTGCGGTCTGAAATGAACTATCCGAAATGACTTGCCTATTGTACGGAAGGACCGCGGCGAAGCTGTAGGACAGCCTGACGTACAGCATCGGCAAGTGGACCGTCGGCCGAATATCCACTCGCGCATTCGTGCCCTCCGCCGCCAAAGGTCTCGGCGATCCGCGCGACGTCGATCTTGCCCTTGCTGCGAAGGCTGACGCGGAAACGGCCGTCGGGGAGTTCGCGAAAGAATGCCGCGACCTCAACGCCGCCGATCGACAGAACGTAGTTCACCAAGCCCTCGCAGTCCTCTTCGATCGCCCCGCAACGCTCCATCTGCTTCTGGGTGACCCAGACGTAGCCGATGTGACCCTCGAGATTCAGATTGCGGAGAGCCTCGCCCAGCAGCTTGATCTTGGCAGCGGAGTGTGCAAAGTAAATGCCACGGGCACAATGCGCAGGATCCGCGCCGGCCAGAACGAGTTCACGAGCCAGGGCAAATGTATTCTCGTTCGTGCCTTGAAACATAAACGAACCGGTATCGGTCATCAGCGCCGTGTAGAGGCAGGTCGCAATCTCCGGCGAAAACTTCACCTCCGCGTGGCGAGCGAGCCTGAACACCATCTCGGCCGTGGCTACGGCGTGCGGATCAATCCAATTCACATGAGCAAAAGGCCGTCCGCTGACATGGTGGTCAATGCTGATCAGAACCCGATCTTCGAGCCCCTCAAGCCGAGTGCGATGAATGCTGTCGCACTCCAGGATGATGGCCGCTTCGTAGCTTCCGATGACCCGATTGGACTGAACGACTTCATTGGCAAAGGGGAGGGAGCGGTAGATGCGCGGAACACCGTCGTGGAGCACCACGTCCGCTTGTTTTCCCATCGCGCGCAAAACCTGGCAGCAGGCGAGAGCCGAACCGACCGCATCTCCGTCGGGACGAGCATGCGACGTCAGCACGAATCGTTCGTGCTGTCCGATCTGCCGGAGCACATCCTCGAGCATGTCGCTATGCTTTCTTTCCACGGCTTTCCTTGCGAAGCTTGTTTCTCTTCTTGGCCCGGCCCAACAGTTCTTCTACCCGCGCCTTGTCCTGTTCCGCGCGATCAAGCCGAAAATACAATTCGGGTGCGCGCCGCAGGTGCAAGCGCTCGACTAATTCATGGCGAATGTATTCCTTCGCAGCCTCCAGCCCTTGCAGGCTTTCGTCGGCGTCCACGTCATCGCCCTCGACATTGACCCAGACTTCTGCAGAGCGGCCGTCGTCCGCTACATGCACCGCCGTTACGCTCACAAGGCCGATTCGCGGATCTGCCAACTCGCCTTCGACCAGCGTTTCGATCTCTTCGCGCAGGGCCTCGCCAACCCGTCCGCGATGATGCTTGAGCGCGCGCTTCTCCACAACTCACCTCGGGTAAAACGCTTGAGAATATCAGAAAACGAGGCGCCCGTGTGGACGGTTGTCCTTATTGTCCTCTGCTTTCGGGGCCAAGGAATAAGTACGGAGGTAACAATGTGTTAGGAGTGTTGCGGGACTGCCGTCGGACGCTCGTCCTCGGCCGTCGGCAAAATCTCACGCTTTCGGCGGTCGAGAAACCACGACCCTTGGCTCAAAAATATTCTACGAACGAATCGGCGATTTCTGCGCCGTGGTTGTTCGCGATACGCGTCGCGGCGCTTTCCACTTTTTTCATGAGTCCGTCGAGATAATCGCGCGAGCTCGAAATACTCACCACCCCAACCGTGGCGCGGTTCCAGAGTTCGGCGGCATCCAACTCCGCAACCGAAATATTGAAACTGGTTCGCAACCGGTCTTTCAGGCTGCGGACCACTTGACGCCGGTCTTTGATTGATTGTGCGGCTTCGATGTGGAGTTCGAGGGTGAGGAAAGCAATCATGCTGTCGTTGGTCGTCGGCCGCTGGTCATTGGCAGGACCGTGTGCTTCACGGTTCTTAGCGAACGACCAACGACAAACGACCGACAACGATTTTAAGCAATGACTTCCGCAGCGATACGCTCGGTGGTGAAGGCTTCGATCACATCGCGCGCTTTGATGTCGCCATAGTTCGCGATCGAGATGCCGCACTCCATACCGTTGGTGACTTCTTTTGCATCATCTTTGAAGCGCCGCAGCGATCCGATCTTGCCTTTGAACACGACAACGTTATCCCGCAGCAAGCGGACCTCGGCATCGCGCTTGATCAAGCCATCGCTCACGCGGCAGCCAGCCACGGTTCCAACCTTCGGAATGCGGAACGTTTCCAGAACCTCGGCCCGGCCCTGGTAAGTTTCCTTGATCGTGGGCTCGAGCAATCCGCTCATGGCACGCTTGATCTCGTCCTGCAGTTCGTAAATGATCGAGTGCAGGCGGATATCAACTTCTTCCTGCTCAGCCAACTCCTGCGCCTTGCGCTCGGGCCGAACGTTAAAGCCGATAATGATCGCGTTCGAAGCCGACGCCAACAGCACATCGGTTTCAGTGATGGCGCCTACGCCCGATCGAAGCAGCTTGAGGCGAACTTTGTCGTTCGAAAGTTTCGACAGCAGGTCGCTGAGAACTTCCACCGAGCCCTGCACATCGCCCTTCAGAATGACGTTCAGTTCCTTGGTGCCAGCGGACTTGATCTGTTCCGCCAGACCTTCGAGCGATACGCGGGAACTCTTGGCCAGTGCGGCTTCGCGTGCTTTTTGTTCGCGATATTCGGAAATCCCTCGGGCTTTATCGCGGTCAGCAACCACCACGAACTGATCGCCGGCTTGCGGCAAGCCTTCCATGCCGAGAATCTCGACCGGAGTCGATGGCGGCGCCGATTGCATAGGGGCTCCACGATCGTCGAACATTGCGCGAACCTTGCCGTAGACATTTCCGACGACAAAGTTGTCAGAGGCGCTGAGAGTTCCGTTCTGTACGAGAACCGTCGCAACAGGACCGCGACCACGATCGAGTTTGGCTTCCAGTACAACGCCAGTCGCGGCGCGTTCCGGAGTCGCTTTCAACTCGGCGAGGTCGGCAACCAGGCAAATCATTTCCATCAGCAGGTTGAGGTTCGTCTTTTTCTTTGCCGAGACGTCGACGAAAACCGTTTTGCCGCCCCATTCTTCCGGGACCAGGCCGCGATCCGCCAGTTGTTTCTTGACGCGGTCGGGCAGGGCATCGGGCTTGTCGATCTTATTTACGGCAACGATGATCGGAACTTCCGCCGCGTGCGCGTGGTCAATTGCTTCCAGCGTCTGCGGCATCACACCGTCGTCGGCCGCTACAACCAGCACAACGATATCGGTGGCTTTCGCTCCGCGCGATCGCATACGGGTAAAAGCTTCGTGGCCCGGCGTGTCGAGGAACACGATCTCGCGTCCGAACGCTGGTGATTCCTTATCGGTGATCCGTACTTTGTAAGCACCGATGTGCTGCGTGATGCCTCCCGCTTCGCCTTCCGCAACATTGGTCAGGCGAATCGAGTCGAGCAGCGTCGTCTTGCCGTGATCGACGTGGCCCATGATCGTGACCACGGGCGGGCGAGGTGTGATCTCGATAACGGAATCTTCCCCGCTTCCCGCGGCCGCGTCGATATCTTTCGAAGCTTGCTCTTCGAACGTAATCACGTTCGTCTCGGCCCCGAAGAAACGCGCCATCTCGCTGGCCAGTTCCGCGTCGAGCGTCTGGTTGATCGTGGCGAATACACCGCGACCGAGCAACCGCGAAATCAGATCCTTCGCTCGGATATCAAGCTTCTCCGCCAGATCCTTGACGCTGATGCCTTCCGTGATCGTGATATTCCGAGTGATCGGCAAGGGCTCGTTCGACACCACCATGCGCGGCGGCGGCGTGTAGCCCTTCATTGGTCCTTCTTTTACCCCACGTGGAACGTAGCGCTGTCCGGGCCTGCGCGATGGCGCACCCGGGCGACTGCCAGGGCGTGCTGGCCCTGGGGGTGGAAGCCCCGGACCAACTCCAATCGGACGCGGTCCCGTGGGCGCCGAGCGCGTCGGATGCATTGGACGTCGTTCACCAGGACGAAGCGGCGGACGTGGCGCTCCGACTCCCGCCCCCTGCGGACGCGGACGCTGGAAAATTGGTTGGCCGGGCACCGGACGTCCCGGGGCAGGTCGCATCCCGATCGGAACTCCGGGTTGTACGGTGGGCACAACCGGCCGCGGCGGCGGCGCCTTGTAAACAGGGCGCGGCCCGGTTTGCGGAACGATCATTCGCGGAGCAGGAGGCTGCGGCGGCCCCGTGACAACAGGAGGGGTCGGACGGGCTGCAATCGGTGTCTGCGGTGCGGACGGCGCCGTAATTGACGGCGCGACCGGCGCGGGCGGTGCCACAACGGCAGCCGGAGGCGCTGGCGGCGCGGCCGGACGAACCGGCGGTGCCACGGGAGCAACCACTGCGGTCGGCGGAGAAGCAGGCCGTTCTACGGGCGGAGCTACCACTACTGGACGCACGGGCGGCGGAGTCACGACCGGAGCAGCCGTCGGAGCCGAGACCGAAACCGGCGGAGCTGGAGGCTTTGCCTGAACCGGAGGGGGTGCAACCACGGGCTTCGCCGCTATCGGCGGCACCACCGGACGCACGGGCGGAGCTGGAGGCGCAGATGCAGCCTCTTTCTTTTGCGTGATCGCTCTCAGCACGTCTCCAGGACGCGAGATGTGCGACAAATCAATCTTGGTTTTGATCTCTTCTTCGCCGCGCAGCAAACGTGAGGATCGTGCAGAAGAACTCTGCGATTCCGCGGTACCGCGGATGTGGACTCGTACCTTTTCCGCTTCGTGCTCTTCAAGTGAACTGGAATGGGTCTTCTTCTCCGTCACCCCGACGAGCGTTAGCGTGTCGAGGATGGCTTTGCTCTTCACTTCCAGTTCCCTGGCTAGATCGTTGATTCGAACCTTACTCATCCGGCCTTTCTTTTCCCCGCGTTAGGTCTTCATTGCAACCTCGCGGAGTCAGCTTGTTGCACTCGCACCGTTTCGAACATGTCTGCGCGTGCCATCATTATTCGGTTTTTTCGGGAGCAACTCCCTCATCGGGTGTCTGCTCTTGATTCTCTTCGGAAGCGGCCTCCGCTAACTGGACAGAGGGAGCTTCCTCCAAACTTTCTTCGCTGGCCGTCTCTGGTGCGGTTTCTTCCGCGACCACTTCGCCTTCGACGGCCGCACCTTCTGCGCCCCCGCCTTCGAGACTGGCGAAATAATTATTCACTGCGAGGCTGATTTTTTCCACCGTTTTAGGACCAATGCCTTCAATCGCCTCAAGCTGTTCCGGCGTCATGTCCGCCAGTGCTTCAACCGTAGTGACACCGGCTGCGCCCAGCTTTTCCACCAGGCCGTCGCCCAGGCCCGGGACACTTTCGAGCGGAGTCGACACCTGCGGAGACAGCGCCGCCATTTGCAGTTCAACTTCCTGTCGCTTCTCTTCCTCGCTCTTGATATCAATCTTCCAGCCCAGCAACTTCGCCGCCAGCCGAACGTTCTGTCCCTTTTTCCCGATTGCAAGAGATAGCTGGCTGTCGTCGACCACCACTTCGAGATGCTTCTCGGCGCTGTCGATCACTGTAACCCGGCTTACTTTCGCGGGCTGCAGAGCCTTCTCGGCGAACGTCACCGCATCTTCATGAAACTCGATGATGTCGATCTTCTCTCCGCGGAGCTCGCGGATGATCGACTGCACGCGCATTCCCTTCATGCCGACGCATGCGCCGACGGCATCCACGTCCTTGTCCTTGGACATGACCGCGATCTTGGTGCGCTCGCCCGCCTCGCGTGCAATCGCTCGGATCACAACCGTTCCGTCGTAAATTTCGGGAACTTCGGTCTGGAACAAGTGCTGCACAAGATCGGGCGCAGCTCGGGACACCACGACTCCCGGCCCCTTCGAAGCACGCTCGACGCGCGCGATCACCACGCGCACGCGCTCGCCGATCGCGAATGATTCCAGGCGCGACTGCTCCTTGCGCGGCATCCGGGACTCGGCTTTGCCGATGTCAAAAATCACATCCGGGCCTTCCACGCGCTTTACGGTTGCATTGACGATTTCGCCCACGCGGCCGATGTACTCGTTGTAGACCGTATCGCGTTCCGCTTCCCGCACCTTCTGGAAGATCACCTGCTTCGCCAGCTGGGCAGCGATGCGTCCGAGAATTCCCTCAGTCGGCTTCGGAATTTGAAGTTCGCCACCAACTTCGAGCGACGGGTCCAACTTGCGCGCGTCTTCAACCGTGATTTGCAGGTTTGGATCTTCCACCTGCTCCGGCGTCTCGACCACAGTCTTAACCGCGAACGCATTAATCTTGCCGGTATCCTTGTCCAGCTTGGCGCGCAGATTTTCCTGGGACTTGTAGTATTTGCGCGTCGCCATCACGATGGCGTCTTCCACCGCGCTCACCACAATCTGCGGGTCAATGCCCTTTTCCCGGCTGAGTGCGTCGATCGTGTTGTAAAGCTCGCTAGGCATAAGAATTCAAACTTCAATTTTGCAAAACTTCAAAATCAGAGTCACTAAGCCTTGGGATTCTGAAACATTGAAACCTATATTTCTGGTACCAGATTCGCCTTCTCTACGTTGGCGAACTCGATCTCAATCTTCTGCCCGGCCGCCTCGCCCATCTTCTTGCGTGACTTGTGGCTGGCGACGCTGAGATCCAAGACCAGACGGCCGTCCTGAAAACTCTCCAACCGCCCTTCAAAATTCCGCGTCCCATTCACCGGCTGCCGCGTCACCAGTTTCATCCGGCCGCCAGCGAAGCGCGTAAAATCCGCAGCCTTCACCAGTTTCCGATCCAACCCTGGGGACGAGACTTCCAGCGTGTACGAACCCGGCATAGCATCTTCAACGTCGAGAATGGTGCCAAATTCCCGGCTGAAGTTCGCACAATCCTCGTGCGTCACCCCGGCCAGTGGGTCATTTCCTGCGGCGGGCTTGTCCAGAAACACCCGCAGCATACGCGCCTTGCCGCCACCCAGGATCTCGACCTCAACTACTTCGAGCCCCCTTGATGTGGCAACCCGGTCCGCGATTTCCCGCACACGTTCAACGTCAAGCGCCATGAATCGAATAACTTACTGGCGGATGGCTGCTACACCTGACGGGGCTCCAACTAAAAAGTGGGCTTGCGCCCACTGGTGTGCTTCGCCAAAAGCCGGTACACAGCAGTTCTCAATTCCCTAATATACGCCCGTGTTACTCAAAAGACAAACAGCCTCCAGCCCGGTTTTCGCTTCAGAAATCCGCAGGATTGGATCGCGACGCGATGCCACGCGCCGCTCATTTGCCTCAATTGCCCAACCATCTCTAGAATGATCGTTTACCCGCTTCGCCGGGGAATTCCGAGACATTTATGATTCATTTTCCTGTCCCTGAGGCTCTTACTTTTGACGATGTCCTGCTTTTGCCCGCGCGTTCCGACGTTGTTCCCGCGCAGGCCAACACGCAGACCCAACTCACGCGCAACATTAGCCTGAATATTCCGATCGTGAGCTCTGCCATGGACACCGTGACCGAATCGCACATGGCGATTGCACTGGCGCAGCAGGGCGGCCTCGGAATTGTTCACCGTAACTTGACCATCGAGCAGCAGGCAAATGAAGTCGACAAGGTGAAGCGATCGGAAAGTGGCATGATCGTTGATCCGGTCACGATGCATCCCACCGACAAGGTTTCAGACGCGCTCGAAGTCATGCGCAAGTACAAAATTTCCGGCGTTCCGATTACCGAACACGGAAAGCTTGTCGGCATCCTCACCAACCGCGACCTCCGCTTTGAAAGCCGCTTCGACATTCTCATCGACAAGGTGATGACCAAGAAAAATCTCATCACCGTCCCCGTGGGCACGACGCTGGAGGAAGCGGAAATCATTCTCCACCAGCACCGCGTCGAGAAACTCCTCGTGGTCGACGATAAGTACAACCTCAAGGGCTTGATCACGGTCAAAGACATCCAGAAAAAATTGAAGTATCCGAACGCCGCCAAGGATTCTCAGGGACGTCTGCGTGTCGGCGCAGCAATCGGTGCCACCGGGGATTTTCTGGAGCGAGCCCAGGAACTGGCCGAAGCAAAAGTGGACATCCTCGCCATCGATAGCGCTCACGGACATTCCTCAAAAGTGCTCGAAGCCGTGAAGTTGGTGAAATCGAAACTGCCCAACGTGGAACTTCTCGCCGGCAATGTCGCTACGTTCGATGGCGCCTGCGAACTGGCGCGCGCCGGTGCGGACGGCATCAAGGTTGGAATCGGTCCGGGATCGATCTGCACTACGCGCGTCGTCACCGGCGCTGGAGTGCCGCAAATCACGGCCATCGCCGAAGCCTACCGCGCGACAAAAGATTCCGGAGTTCCCATCATCGCCGACGGCGGCATCAAGTATTCCGGCGACATCACCAAGGCATTGGCCGCTGGTGCGAGTTCGGTGATGATCGGTTCCCTCTTCGCCGGCACGGACGAAAGTCCCGGCGAGTTGATCCTGTATCAAGGCCGTTCATTCAAGTCCTATCGCGGCATGGGATCGCTGGGCGCGATGGCACAGGGTTCGAGCGAAAGGTATTTCCAAAGCGCCGACGGAGATTCTTCCGCCTCGGTCTCTGCCTCCGATGGTGAGTCCAACCGTCTTGCGAAATTGGTTCCCGAAGGAATCGAGGGACGCGTTCCCTACCGCGGCTCGGTCGCAATGATCATTTATCAGATGGTCGGCGGACTCAAGTCGGGCATGGGATACTGCGGCTGCTCCACGATTTCCGAGTTGCTGCAGAAAACGCGCTTCGTACGCATCAGCGGTGCGGGCCTCCGCGAATCTCATGTGCACGACGTCATGATCACCCGCGAAGCTCCGAACTATGCGATTGAATAGACGCCATCGCACAGGGAAATCGGGGATGGGCGCGGCATCTCGGCGCCCTCTCGCTTCCGCCGCCGGACAAGGTATTTCCGCAGGTCTGCCACTCGCTTGAGCGATAAGAAACACGACGCACTCAAAGCGTGGCTGGCCACTATCTTGTGGCTGATTGTCATTGCCATCGAATCGAGCGCGTATCTCTCGGCGAATAACACCAGCAAGATTCTCTATCCGCTGCTGCACTTCTTGTTTGGTGTCGATCGCGCCGGCTTTGAAACCTGGCACTTCTTGCTGCGCAAGTCCGGACATGTCATCGGGTACGCCTTGCTCAGCATTCTGCTGTTTCGCGCCTGGCGCGAGACCCTGCCCGCTCCGGGCTTCAACTGGACTCTTCGGTGGGCCTCGATCGCTCTGCTGGCAACCGCGCTGGTCGCGAGCCTGGACGAATGGCATCAGAGTTTTCTTCCCTCGCGCACCGGACGATGGCAAGACGTCGTGCTCGACACCTCCGCAGCCATCGGCGCCCAGCTTCTTCTGTTCTTTTTTCGAAACTGGAGATCAATCGCCGTCCGAACCTAGCCTCCTCCAGCGCCTTTCTGAGGGCCCCGTCGATCCAGACCGCCCTCGTTCATCCAACTTTCTCCCTCCAACTTTCCTCCGCACGAAAATTTCAAACCGGACTTGACAAGCTTTCGCGCTACTGTTACATATTGTAACGCTACAATGACTAACACAAGACTCGTACGTCTAAGAAGCCTGGGAGAAGTTGAGCAGAACGTGATGGATCACCTCTGGACACACGGACCCTCCACTGCCGAGGATTGCCGCGAGGCGCTCGCCGCTTCTCGTCCGATGAAAGATTCCACGATCCGCACCGTTCTGCGGCGTCTTGAGGAAAAAGGATATCTGACCCACGAAGTGGATGGACGAACCTTTATCTATAAGGCTTCTGACGCGCGGCAGAACGTAGCTGTGCGCGCCGTCAAAAACATCATTGATCGCTTCTGCGGAGGTTCGGCCGAGCAACTCTTGCTCGGCATGGTCGACAACTCCGTACTCGATCGCAAGCAACTGGAACGGCTCTCGCGGAAAATTACCGAAAGAGAAGCCGCTGAAGCGCAGTCGGCCGGAAAAAAGGAAAAGAAGCCATGACACACATTGTGGACATGACCGCCCTCACAGACCTCATCAGTTCTGCCGGGCGTGCGCTGGTTTTGGCTGGCGCCGCCGCCTTCGGACTGGCAGCCTTCCGCGTCAAGAATACTTCCCTGCGACTCTTCACGTGGACGGCCGTCTTGTACGCCGCTCTCGCCATGCCCTTGCTCGGTCGCCTGCTCCCCCCTCTTTCGATCCCGACGCCGGCTTTCCTGCAATCGGATCACGGGGCATCCATCACCGCGCCGGAACGGACAAGCACAACCAAGAGTTCGGCGTCGATCGCCGTCGTCAGCGCCGGCCATTCCACCATCACTCAGTCATCGACCCAAGTCAGTGCGACTCACTACCCCTCGGCGATTACTTCCACGAGTGCGCCCGATGCCATTCCAGTAACGAAGACGATCGTGCTTTGGCTTTCTGCGTTGCAGTGGAACATCGTTGCACTCGCCATCTACCTCGCTGTCTTGCTCGCGCTTCTCTCGCGCTTTGTCATCGGAATCATCTTTTCGCGCAGGTTGCTTCACGCGGCGCAAGAGATTCGCGATCCTCGCCTCGTTGACAAGGTCGCATTCCGAATCCGCACAAGCCGGCTTTCAACTGGTCCGCGAGTCGCAGAGTCTTCCCTTGTTTTCGTACCGGTAACCGTCGGAGCCATGAAGTCCACCATCTTGCTTCCCGCGGATTGGCGAGATTGGGACGACACTACGCTCGACGCCGTCATCGCGCACGAAATGTCGCACGTTGCCAGGCGCGACGCCCTCACCCAGCGCTTGTCCCTTCTGCATCGCGCAATTTTCTGGTTCAGCCCTCTTTCCTGGTGGCTGGACCGGCATCTCGCTGCACTCGCAGAGTGCGCCAGCGACGAAGCGGCATTGTCATGTGGCACCGACCGCAGGGAGTACGCCAGAACGCTGCTGAAATTCTTCGCGGCATTGCAAGCCGCTCCAGGACGCATTTGGTGGCCCGGCGTGTCGATGGCCAAGTCGGGGCAGGCAGAAGAACGAGTCGAAAGAATTCTCGGTTGGAGAGGAACGGTCACTATGAATCTGAAAAAATCGCTGGCAGTCGTCGTTATCGCATTCGCAATCCCGGTTGTTTATCTCACCGCTTCGGCACGTCCTGGACAGAATCATGATTGGCAGGATGTGGACAGCGCAAAGGTCCCAGCCCCTCCTCCGCCCGCGCTAGCGCCGATGGCTCCGCGAGCTGCAGCGCCCGCCCTTGCCAGCGATGAGGCTGTTTTGTCCGCTCCGGCCGCAGCGCCAGTCGCAGCGGTCGCTCCCGGCCATAGAGCTTTCGCCTCGATCGCACCCATGGCGCCTATGGCGCCCGGGGCTCCGTCTTCGACTGCATTGATCGCGCCGGTCGCGCCAGCTCCCTTCGCCGGACAATCGGGATCTTATGGTCTTGGCTCTTCCTACGCATACGGATTTGACGACGAACAGCGATTCGTCATCGTGACTGGGAACAGCGACTCGCTGACCATGTCGGGATCAACCGAAGACGCACACCACGTCGAGAGACTTCGAAAGAAAATCTCGGGAGATTTCATTTGGTTCGAACGCGACGAAAAGTCCTTCATCATCCGCGACCCGGCGACGATCAATCGCGCCCGCGGCCTCTGGGCCCCGCAGGAAGAACTTGGCAAGAAGCAGGAAGCACTCGGAAAGCAGCAAGAAGAACTGGGAAAGCAGCAGGAAGCTCTGGGAAACAAAATGGAGCAGGTTCGCGTCAACGTTCCTGACATGACGGCTGCGCTCGACAAACTCAAGGCGAAGCTGCAAAAGCTCGGACCCAGCGCCACCATGGAACAGATCGGCGATCTGCAATCCGAGATCGGAGATCTGCAAAGCAAAATCGGCGAGATTCAGTCCCAAGCCGGTGAGCAACAGGGAAAACTCGGTGAGGAGCAGGGCAAACTGGGGGAACAGCAGGGCAAGCTGGGAGAACAGCAAGGAAAACTCGGCGAAGAGCAAGGCGAACTGGCACGCAAGGCATCGATCCAGATGAAGCAACTGCTCGACGAATCGATCAAAAACGGCAAAGCGCAGCCCGAACCTGAGGGCGGCAGCAGCCCTACACTCTGATTTGAAAATATCTCTATGGAAAGAGCGGCCCTATGCGGCCGCTTTTTTCGTCTCCCCTCGCTTATCGCGCACGATCAACAACAGCCCAGCCGAAATGAGCGCCAGCACCGACGACAGATAAAATGGCAGACTCGCTCCGTACATCTTCCACATCTGCCCTGTGATCAAGCTTGCCGCCAGAGTCGACACGCTGGTCGCAAAGAAATAAATTCCCAGAGCACGGCCGCGAACGTCGCTCGCCACAGTCTCAACCACCAGCGCTTTCAACACTGGTTGCGTGAGCGCGTAGTACAAGCCATAGATCGCCATCGTGATCCAGATCGCGAGCGTCGACGGCGCCCTCCCGAAGACGAAATAGACCCCGGAAAAAATCAGATATCCCGCGGCGGCGATCCAACGACGCGAAAAATGATCGCTGAACCATCCGGCTGGCCACGATCCGAGCGTGTAGGTCACATTGAAAACCAGTCCGAGTAGCGGTGCCAGCGACACTGGGATTCCAACGCTCTGCGCCCTCATCACCAGAAACATGTCGCTCGAGTTCCCCAGCGAAAACAGTGTCACTGCGATCAGTACCACGTAGAACGCCCCCGGCAAAGAAGTTCCGGATCCGGACTTGACCGTGCCTGCCGTCGTGGCAGTCTTGGATTCTGAGCTTTTTGAATGAGGTTTCGCTTCTCGAATGCCGAATAACGCCACCAACACTGCGATCGCTCCGGGCACGGCAGCAGCCCAAAATACGCTGCGAATTCCAAACCGTGCCAGCAAAACCAGAGCCATCAGCGGCCCTGCTATGGCGCCCGCCGAATCCAACGATTGAATCAGTCCATAGGCGGCGCCGAGACGTTCCTTGCCCACGGACTCGGCGACCATCACATCACGCGGCGCGCCCCGGACGCCTTTGGCCAGGCGGTCCGAAAATCGAATCAGCAGAATGTGCCACCACGCCGTCGTGATCGCGAGCAGGGGTTTCACCGCGTTGGCGACGAAGTATCCGCCGACGACCAGCGGCTTGCGGCGCTCGAGACGGTCGGTGAGATATCCGGAAAAGAGTTTGGCGAACGACGCAACGCTTTCCGCAATTCCCTCGATCACTCCCAACTGCGCCGGCCCGGCTCCCAGTGAAATCAGGAACGCAGGCAACACCCAGTACGCCATCTCGGTCGCCATATCGTTGAAAAACGAAGTGATCCCGAATGAATAAATATTGCGCGCAGCGGACGGCTGGGGTTCCGAGGATTGCGGAGGCATGAAAAGGTTTTACCACGGAGACGCGGACGCACGGAAAACCTGTTGAGGAAGGTGATTCAGAGAGAAGCCAACCACCGACGACGAACGACCAGCGACCGCCTCAGTACATCGCGTCGTACTTCGTGACAATCCACTGGACGCCCTGATGTTCTAGGGTTACGGTGAAGAGATCCTGATCGATGCCAGGTTGATTCGGAGCGGCGTTGCTCGGGCGCTTGCCGCGATAGTGAAGGACGATCAGCGGCGGCGCCTCTTCCCAATCTACTAATTCCCACGACAGCAGCGGGTGCTGCGCTTCCGAGCTGCAAATATACTTCGCGTATTTCTTGTGGTAGTCGTGCTCCCACTTGGCCAGCAGTTCGTCGCAGTGTCCGTCGCGCAACTCACGCAGGAACTTGTTGGCCGACTTTTCTGTCGTGCGGTCACGCAGCGGGTTCATCTTGATGCTAACCGGCATCCCGGTAAGCGGATCGCGGTCTTCGGACCGAGCCAGCACCGGCCCTTGATTGCTGAGCCACCATAAGTAGCCCACAAACACCATGACCAGCAGCGCACCTGCGCCGACGGCAATGCCGATCTGTGTCTTTGTGAAGGCCATTCGACAAGTTTACGGACCCGGCAACCAAGCGGACAAGATTACCGCCGGGAGACACGGTCGTACATGTACGAGTGGTGGCATACGTGGCGCGGGCACTTCGGCTCGCGGAATCTAACCAGGAACAAATCGCGGAATCCTGAAGGACTAAGTTTCTGTCGACCGCCGTCGAGCAGCATAGTCCTGCGTAGTTCCGGGGCGCGAACTCCCACGAGAATGGTGCCAGCCGATAAAACTTTTGTCATCCGAGCGCCGAGACAGCGAGCAATCTGCTGTCCTCGACACCCACAACATCGCTTCGCGCAAAATAAATTCCCCCCTCCAGTCCGAACGACAAGAGCGGCGGGCATCGGCAAACCTGGTCAGATCCCGCGGGCAACCGTGCCCGCACCACATGAACTGCAAGAAAAAAGGCACGGCGCTGGGCCGTGCCTCAAGAAAACCGGGAGGGCTAATTTACTCTTTCTTATCTTCTTCTTTGACCGGCTCAACGCCGCCATCGTGCGCAGCTTGCGCCTCGGCATCTTCCATCGCCTTCTTGGCTTCAGCCGCTTTCTTGGCCCGAACCTCGGCGCGCTTCTCTTTCTTCTCGTCCAGAATCTTCTCGCTGCCCAGAAGCTCCAGGAACGCCTTGTCGGCGCCGTCGCCCTTGTTCCAATGCGTGCGGATGATGCGGGTGTATCCGCCGGCGCGATCGCCGAACCGCGGACCCACCGTGTCGAACAACTTCACGACGGCTTCATCGGTCATCAGATAGGACGCAGCCAGTCGCCGCGCCGCCAAGTCGCCCCGCTTGCCGAGCGTGATCATTTTCTCGACGATCGGCTTCGCCGCTTTGGCTTTCGGCACTGTCGTTTCGATGCGCTCTTCCACGATCACCGAAGTGACCAGATTGCGCAGCAGCGAACGTCGGTGCGCGGTGTTCCGTCCGAGTTTGTATCCTGCAACTTTGTGGCGCATAAGAACCTCAGTGACTAGCTGGTGAGTGTCTAGTGGCTAGTCGGTCTCTTACTCGCAACTGACCACTAGCCACTGAACTGCTGTTCCTACAGCTGGTCGTCCGGTCCGTACGCGGACGCGGGCAATGGTACGTTCGACGTCGGTCCGGGCACAGCATTGCCGTGCTCGTCGATCTTCATGCCTAGACTCAGTCCCATCGAAGACAGAATCTCTTTGATCTCGTTCAGTGACTTGCGGCCGAAATTCTTCGTCTTCAGCATTTCGGCTTCAGTCTTTTGCACGAGCTCGCCGATCGTCTGGATATTCGCGTTCTTCAGGCAGTTGTAGCTGCGCACCGAAAGCTCAAGCTCCTCCACGGAACGGTTCAGGTTCTCGTTGTGGATCTCGGGCTTGCGATCATCCGACGACGACGTGCCGGTTTCGATCTCTTCCTCGAAGTTGATGAAGATGTTCATGTGGTCCTTCAGCAGCTTCGCGGCCAGGCCAATCGAATCGGCCGGAGTGATGGAGCCGTTGGTCCACACTTCGAGAGTCAGCTTGTCGTAGTCCGTGATCTGTCCGAGACGCGCGGCTTCGACCGTGTAATTGCACTTGCGAACTGGCGAATGGACGGAATCGATCGGAATGAATCCGATGCCAAGATCTTCGTCGAAGTTCTTGTCGGCGGAAACATACCCGCGGCCGCGCTTCAGCCGCATTTCCATGTCGAGTTTGCCGCCTTCGCTAACGGTCGCAATGTAGACGTCTTTGTCGAGCACTTCGACATCGCCATCGGCTTCGATCATGCCGCTGGTCACCACGCCTGGCTGATCCGCGCGCAAGTAGATCGCCTTGGGCGCATCGCCCGCGAGCTTGAACGGAATCTGCTTCAGGTTGAGGATGATGTCGGTCGCATCCTCGACGACACCAGGGATCGACTGAAATTCGTGCAGTACGCCTTCCATCTTCACCGCGGTCACGGCCGCGCCTTCGATCGAGCTCAACAGGACGCGACGCAGGGCGTTGCCCACGGTCGTGCCGAATCCACGCTCAAACGGCTGCGCCCAGAAGATGCCGTATTTGTCGGTGAGAGAGGAGTTGTCAACTGCAAGACGTTTCGGTTTTTGAAAACCCTTCCAAAGCATGTGTTTCTCCTTCGGCCGTTTGGCTCAGTGCTGACTCCCTGAATCGGTCCGGATTCAGGTCGGGCGTCAGCAGAGGCTGTTCTGGCACGAATGTAACGGACCAACAACCGAGACCGTTGCCTCGTGGTTAACAACTATTTACTGTACAACTCAACGATCAACTGCTCGTTAACGGGCAGCTGAATATCTTCGCGTTTCGGCAGCGAGAGAATCCGCGCCTTGTAGTTGTCGCGATCAACTTCCAGCCAGGTCGGCAACGTCCCGTGGCTGGCAAACTCTTTCGCCATCTCGAGCACCGTGAGCTTCTTGCTTTTCTCGCGGATCGCGATCTCTTCGCCCGCGCTCACTTCATACGAAGGGATGTTCACCTTGCGGTTGTCGACAGCAACGTGCCCGTGGCGTACCAACTGGCGTGCCTGTCGGCGCGATTGCGCGAATCCAAGCCGGAACACGACGTTGTCGAGGCGACGTTCCAGTTGTTGCAGCAGTTTCTCGCCGGTCACGCCTTTGGATCGGGCGGCCTTCTCGAAGTAGTTGCGGAACTGCCCTTCCTGCGTGAAGTAGATGCGCTTCGCTTTCTGCTTTTCGCGCAACTGCAGACCGTAGCCAACGATCTTGGCCTTGCGGTCTTTTCCATGTTGTCCGGGAGCGAAATTGCGCTTCTCGATGGGACACTTATCGCTGAAGCACTTTGCGCCTTTGAGGAACAGCTTCATGCCCTCGCGGCGGCATAGACGGCATACTGCATCGGTATAACGTGCCAAGTTTCTTCTCCTTTAGATGACCGGTTTACGGGTTTGGCTTCACCCTTCGTCCCGGACAAAAAACTGTTGTTGGTCTTCGGTCGTTTATCGTTCGCCGATCGGATTTCCCGAGCGACTAACGACCAAGGGCCAGCGACGCCTCAGACTCTACGTCGCTTCGGCGGACGGCAGCCGTTGTGTGGAATCGGCGTAACGTCGCGGATCGATCGTACTTCGATCCCCGATGCCGCCAGAGCACGCACCGCTGACTCGCGGCCCGATCCAGGCCCGCTCACCCGCACATCCACGCTGCGGACTCCATGATCGCGCGCCATGTTGGCAGCGTTCGACGCAGCCTGCTGGGCGGCAAATGGAGTGCCCTTCCGCGATCCGCGGAAACCCAGAGATCCTGAACTCTTCCACGACAGAACGTTGCCGTTCATGTCGGAGATGGTCACGATCGTGTTGTTGAAGGACGCCTGCACATATGCCAATCCGTGCGGCACATGCTTGCGTTCCTTCTTCTTGAAGGTCTTCTTCTTGCCTTTTTTATCGGGTGTGGCGCCGGCGCCGCCCGCTGCTACTGGTTTTGCCATAGAACCTCAGGTTTCAAGGTCTCAAGGTTTCGAACGTCTCAAGGTCTTGCTTTGAAACCTTGAAACTTGAAACCTTGAAACTTGTTCTTATGTCTTTGACGTCGCCTTCTTCTTCTGGGCGACCGTTCCCTTGCGCGGACCTTTTCGGGTCCGGGCATTCGTATGCGTGCGCTGTCCGCGCACCGGCAGGTTACGGCGATGACGGAATCCGCGATAGGAGCCGATTTCGATGAGACGCTTGATGTTCATCGAAACTTCCTTGCGCAGATCTCCTTCCACCAAACCTTCCGATTCAATGACCGTACGGATTCGGTTGACCTCTTCTTCGCTGAGGTCCTGAACCTTCTTCATCGGCTCGACCTTCGCTTCGTCGAGAATGCGTCCCGCACGGGGATGACCGATGCCGTAGATATATGTCAGCGCGATGTTGATGTGCTTCTGGCGGGGAAGATCCACGCCTGCAATACGTGCCATTCCTTGACTCCCGCGCGGGCTTAACCCTGGCGCTGTTTATGTTTCGAATTCACGCAAATCACCCGCACCACACCCTTGCGGTGGATGACCTTGCACTTGTCACAAATTTTCTTTACGGAAGCTCGTACTTTCATAACCCAACCTTCAGCCGTCGGCTCTCCGCCTTCAGCAAAACCCTATTTGTAGCGATACACGATTCGTCCGCGATTCAGATCGTACGGCGAAAGTTCCACCGCGACCTTGTCTCCAGGCAATATGCGGATGAAATTCTTGCGCATCTTTCCGGAAACATGCGCCAGCACCTGATGCTTGTTCTCCAGTTCCACGCGGAACATTGCATTCGGGAGCGGCTCCAGCACCACCGCCATTACTTCAATCGCGTCTTCTTTGCTCATCGACTCCTTAAGAGCTATCGGCCCTCAGCTATTGGCTATCAGCAAAACTTCCTGAGAGCCCATGGCTGATAGCTGAAAGCCTGTTTACTGCGTCAAAATCACCGGGCCATCTTTCGTCACCGCCACGCAATGTTCAAAGTGTGCGCTGAAACTTCCGTCCGCGGTAACCGCCGTCCACTTGTCGCCCAGCACTCGCGTTTCCGGCTTGCCGTAGTTCACCATCGGCTCGATCGCGATCACCATGCCTTCTCGCAACTTGGCTCCGTGTCCGCGATTTCCGTAGTTCGGAACCTGGGGCTCTTCGTGCAACCGCGTCCCGATTCCATGTCCTACAAACTCGCGCACTACGCTGAATCCCGCGGCCTCCACATGTTCTTGCACCGCTGCGCCCACGTCACCGATCGAATTCCCGATCCGCGCCTGCGCAATTCCCCGGTACAACGAAGCCTCGGTAACTTCCAGCAGTTTCTGCAGTTCGGGCTTCAATGCCGCCCCAACCGGTACTGTGATCGCTGCGTCTCCGTAATACCCATCAAGCACCACGCCGCAATCGATCGAAACGATGTCGCCTTCTTTCAGCGTGCGTTTCTCCGACGGAATACCGTGCACGATCTCTTCGTTCACCGATGTGCAGAGCACGCAGGGATAATCGTAGTACCCTTTGAACGCCGGCTTCGCCCCAAATTCGGCAATTTTCTTTTCGGCAGCCCGCTCCAGATCCATCGTCGTAACGCCGGGGGCTACCAGCGTTCTGACGTAGTCCAAAACCTGGCGGACGATGTGGCCGCTCTGCCGCATCTTTTCAATCTCCGCCGCCGACTTGCAAACGATCGCCATGTTACGCGTGATGATCTTCCAATATCCGGTAAATCTGACTGGTAACGTCGTCCACCGGCAGATCGCCGTTTACCGTAATCAGCCTGCCTGTGCGCTGATAGTAATCCGCGACAGGACGCGTTAGCTCCTGAAATGCCGTGAGTCGTGGCTGAATTACTTCCAACCGGTCGTCATTGCGGGCCACCAGCTTCGTCCCGTGCGCTTCATCGCAAACTTCATCGAATCGGGGCGGCTGGAAGTGGACGTTGTAAATCCGTCCACAGGTGGGACAAGAGCGTCGTCCAGTAATTCGGAGCAGCAATTGATTATAGTCGACCGCAAGCCGTATCACAATCGGCCAAGCCCGCGTCGGGCGCGAATTGTCAAAGAGGTTATGCTCCAGCAGCGCATCCAACCATCCGGCTTGGGCCGCAGTCCGCGGAAACCCATCCAAAATGTACCCGCGCTTCAGGTCCGGCAACAGCAGCCGTTCCCGCACCATGTTGCAAACCAGATCGTCGGAAACCAGCTCCCCCCGGGCCATCACGGCCTTCGCCGCAATCCCCAGTTCGGTTCCCCGCACCACATGATCCCGCAAAATGTCTCCGGTGGAGATTTGCGGAATCCGATAGTGCTCCATGATTCGCTTGGACTGAGTGCCTTTTCCCGCACCCGGTGGACCGAGCAGCACCACGGGACCTACTATTCGCGAGGTTTCCTGCGCCATCGGCTTGGCCAAAGCCTCCCGACATCAATCTCCCCGGCGCCCCAATTAAAGCCGAGGTGCAGCAACCCCACCACTTCTACCGCGGAGCCTCTTACTTCCTGAAACTTTTCGAGCGATTCGTTACCACTGACGCCGGCCGCGAATGCGTCCGCTGCGTGGAGTGAAGCCATCGTAATGGCGCATGATCAATTGCGCCTCGATCTGCGTCACCGTGTCCATCGCCACGCCCACCACGATCAGCAATGACGTTCCACCGAAGTAGAAGCTCACTCCCAAACCGTTCGTCACCCAGTTCGGCAACCGTTCAAAGAACCTGCCCAACGGGCCATACAGGTGGTTCAGGTGAATACCGGTAATCATCCACTCGGGAATAAACGAGATGATGATCAGATACAGCGCGCCAACCAGCGTGATGCGCGTCAGCACTTCATTGATGAAGTCCGCAGTACGCCGGCCCGGACGAATTCCTGGAATAAATCCGCCATACTTGCGCATGTTGTCGGCAACTTCGCTCGGGTTGAACACGATCGAAACGTAAAAATACGCGAAGAAGACGATGCCGACCGCATACAGAACCGTATACAACGGTTCGCCCCAACCCAGCCATCGGAACAGATCCGCGAAGTAACGGCTGTTGCGCATTCCGTAGCCGATCGTCTGCGGCAAAGTGAGGATCGACGACGCAAAAATCACAGGCATCACGCCACCGGCGTTCACACGCAACGGCAAGTGCGTCGATTGTCCGCCCATCACCTTGCGCCCGACCACACGCTTGGCATACTGCACCGGAATTCGTCGCTCGCTGCGTTCCACGTAGACGATAAACCCGACGACGCCGATCATGAAGACAAGCAGAAACACCATCAGCGGGAATGTAATCGGTCCCCACGCCGCGTTCTTTGCTTTATCGATCAGATCCACGATGCCGCGCGGCAAGCCCACTACAATGCCTGCAAAAATCAGCAGCGACATCCCGTTTCCGACGCCGCGCTCCGTAATCTGCTCACCCAGCCACATGATGAAGGCGCTGCCCGTGGTCAGGGTCAACATCGTCATCGCAAGGAACCGCCAGCTCGGATCCAGGGCGAAGCCGCCTTTTTCCAGGCCGATTCCGATGCCGAACGACTGCACCGCGCTCAGAATCACGGTGATATAGCGCGTCCACTGGGTAATTTTCTTACGGCCCATTTCGCCTTCTTTCTGCAGTTTGGCCAACGGCTCATACACCACCGTCAACAACTGCAGAATGATCGATGCCGTGATGTACGGCATGATGCCCAGGGCGAAAATCGTCATGCGGCGCAATTGGCCGCCCGAAAACAAATCGACAAATCCCAGCAGCGAACCGCTGGTACTGCCTTGCGTGAAGAAGCTTTCCAGTTTGGCCGTATCGATTCCGGGAGTCGGCAGGTGTCCGCCGAGGCGGTACACGAACAGCATTGCCAGGGTAAACAGGATGCGCTTGCGCAGATCCGGAATCCGGAAGATGTTAGCCAGTTTGTCGAACATTACTGCAAGACCTCGATCTTGCCGCCCGCCTTGGTGATCTTTTCCTGAGCCGATTTCGAGAACTTGTGCGCGCTCACCGTGATCGCACTCTTCAACTCGCCGTCGCCCAGAATCTTTACCGGATGCTTGGTCTTGATCACGCCCGCCTTGCGCAGCACGTCCGGGTTGATCGTCGTTTCGCCCAACTCCACCAGCCGCTCCAGGCTCACGATGTTGTATTCCTTGCGGAAGATATTGGTGAACCCGCGCTTCGGCATGCGGCGGTGCAACGGCATCTGGCCGCCTTCAAAGCCGCGGATCATGCGCGAACCGGTGCGCGACCGCTGACCTTTGTGGCCTCGGGTCGAAGTCTTACCCATCCCGGAACCCATTCCGCGACCTACGCGTTTGCGCTTCTCGGTGGCGTTCTTCGGTGCGTGAATATTGGATAAATTCATAATTAAGCTCTCAGCTTACAGCAATGGACGGTGACATGTGTCTCCCGTCTCGCAGCTCTACTCTACAAACGCGACCAGGTGCGGCACCTTCGCCACCATCCCGCGGATGGCTCGCGTATCAGGACGTTCAATGACCTGATTCAGCCGCGTAAATCCCAGGCCCTTGATCACCAGCTTTTGTTTCACCGGAGCGCAAATCGCGGACCTCACCCACTTGAGGTGAAGCTTGCCGCCGTCCGAATTCGTTTTCTTTGCCGTCATCTCTTAAGCCTCGAAAATCCGTAAACTTCTTTTCCGAATTCTGAGTACTGAGTACCGAGTACTGAGTACTGTTCTTACAGTTCCTGCGCCGTCTTGCCTCGCAGGGCTGCGACGCTTTCCCGATTTTTCAACTGCTTCAGGGCGTCAAACGTCGCCTTGATCACGTTGTGCGGATTGGTCGTGCCAATCGATTTCGTCAGGACATTCTGCACGCCCACCGAAGTCATCACCGCGCGCACGGCGCCTCCGGCAATTACTCCCGTTCCTTCCGGGGCCGGCTTCAGTAAAACTTTTCCCGATCCGTAGCGTCCGAGCACCAGGTGCGCAATGCTCGTCTGCGTCAGGTTGACCTTGACCAGATTCTTCTTCGCAGACTCGATCGCTTTGCGGATCGCCTGCGGAACCTCCTTCGCTTTTCCCGAACCGTAGCCCACTACGGCCGCCGACGGATCGCCGACTACCACGAGCGCCGCGAACGAAAGATTCTTTCCGCCTTTGACCACCTTGGTCACGCGGTTGATGCCCACCACCTGATCCTTCAGCTGGTACGCACCTGCATCGAGTTTCTTGATCACTGTTGGCATTTATTAAACCTGGCTTTCAGCTTTCAGCTCCTGGCTCGTCGCTCCAGCTTTTGGCTGAGAGCCGACTGCTCAGAGCTGCTGTTAGAACTGCAATCCCGCTTCGCGAGCTGCGTCGGCCAACGCCTTCACGCGCCCGTGATAAATGTATCCGCCGCGATCGAAGACGACCTTGGTTACGCCCTTGGCCTTGAGCCGCTCGGCAATCGTCTTGCCGATGGCCTTCGCCGATGCGACGTTTCCACCAGTGCGCCGGTCTTCTTTCTTTCCTTCGGCGGTGCTGGCCGAAACCAGCGTCTTGCCATTGAGGTCGTCAATGACCTGCACGTAGATGTGATTCAGCGAACGATACACATTCAGACGCGGACGTTCTTCCGTCCCGTTCATCTTCTTGCGAATGCGCTCGTGCACATGTCCGCGCTTTTCATTCTTCGTAATTTTAGTAAGCATGATTTAACTCTCAGCCATCAGCCGTCCGCTACCTGCAAACCGCTCGCAGAACTTCCCGTAGTACGAAGTTACTGAGAGCCGAAAGCTGACGGCGGACAGCCCAATCTTATTTCGCTCCGGTCTTACCGACCTTCTTCTTCAAGCGCTCGCCCGCGTAGCGAACACCCTTGTTCTTGTACGGATCGGGCGGACGCAGCGACCGCATTTCCGCCGCCACCTGTCCCACTTGCTGACGATCGATTCCCGTCAGCGCAATCTTCGTCTGCTTGGGATCCACCGAAGCATCCACACCGGTCGGCAACGGATACTCAATCGGATGGGAGTATCCCAGGTTGAACACAACCATCCCCTTGCCCTTCATCTCGGCGCGATATCCAATGCCGACGATTTCCAGTTCGCGGGTCCAGCCCTTGGTCACGCCTTCGACAGCGTTGTTGACCAGCGCGCGCGCCAGGCCGTGAACCGCCGACTGCGAATCGTTCTCGCGGACCGCGACCAGATGACCATCCTTCTGCTCGACAGTGATTCCCGCCGGCAGCGCAGTGTCCATCTTGCCCTTCGGCCCCTGCACCGCGATCGTGTTTCCTTCGATTTTGATCGTAACTCCCTTGGGAATCTCGATCGGCTTTCTTCCAATTCTCGACATAAGCTCTCGGCTCTCAGCTTTATGCTCTCAGACCCACGACCGCAGCTCTTACGGATAGCCGACGGCCGTTCTCTGAAAGCTGTTTCTCTAGTAGATCTCGCACAAAAGTTCGCCGCCGACGCCTTCCTTGCGCGCCTGCCGCCCAGTCATCACGCCGCGCGGTGTGGTGAGGATGTTGATCCCCATGCCGCCCAGCACCCGTGGAATCTCGCTCCGACGCACATACACGCGGCAGCCCGGACGCGAAACACGCTCCGCCTTCGAAATCGCCGCCTCGTTGTTGGCGCCATACTTCAGGTAAATCCGGATGACCTTGTGGCCTTCTTCTTCCGTCGGCTTGAAATTGGAGATGTAGCCCTCTTCTTTCAGAATGCGGGCAATCTCCAGCTTCAACCGCGAAGCCGGAACGTCAACTTTTTGGTGCCGCGCCTGGAGTGCGTTTCGCACTCGCGTCAGCATATCTGCGACCGGATCGGTCAACCTCATCGTTTGCTTCTCCTTCAGCCACCCGTTCGCTCCGCGTTCCGCGGAGAACCTGCAGTAGCGTTCCACTTCCGTCGTTCGCTGCTAGCCTTAGTCGTTGCTTTCTTCGCTTGTCGCGGCAAACGCCGAACGACAAACGAACAACGACCTCTTCCCTACCACGAAGACTTCGAAACCCCTGGAATCTCGCCCAGCAGGGCGAGCTGCCGGAAGCACAAGCGGCACATCGCAAACTTGCGCAGAAATGCGCGCGGACGACCGCACCGTTTGCATCGGTTGTGCTTGCGCGTGGAAAACTTGGGCTTCTTCGCGTCCTTAACTCTTTTTGCTGTAGTTGCCACTTAGCTTCTAGCTCCTAGCTGCTGGCCGTCGGCTCTCAGCCTCCAGCTCTCAGCTCACTTCAGAATTCTGTAATCCGATTTCTCACTTGTAAGTTCGTTACGCCCGGAACGGCATTCCCATGTGCTTCAACAGTGTTCGCGCCTGGTTGTCGTTCGCGGCCGTCGTCACGATCGTGACGTTCATTCCTTTTTGCTTGTCGACCTTCTCGTATGAGATCTCCGGGAAGATCAGCTGGTCATGCAGTCCCAGCGTGAAGTTTCCGCGCCCGTCAAACGACTTGGTCGAAATGCCGCGGAAGTCGCGCACGCGCGGCAGAACGATGTTCACCAGCCGGTCGAAGAACTCGTACATCCGATCGCCGCGCAGTGTCACCATCGCGCCGATCGATTGTCCCTGGCGAACCTTGAACGCCGCGATCGACTTCTTCGCGCGGGTGACAACCGGCTTCTGTCCGGTGATCTGTCCCAACTCGTTCACCGCCGGGTCGAGCACCTTGGCATTCTGCGTCGCTTCGCCAACGCCCATGTTGACGACGATCTTGTGAAGCCGCGGAACGGCCATCACATTCGCCAACTCCAGCTCTTTCAGCAGTGCCGGAGCGACTTCCTTGTCAAACTTCGAACGCAGCCGCGGACGCTCTTTCGCGCTGTGCCGCGCCTGATCCGGAGCTTTCTGCTCCCCTGAATCCTTCTGTCCCTTTTTTCTCTTTTGCCATGTCGTTTTCAACTTCCTCTCACGGTTTCGGAGTGATTACCGGTTCGTGAGAATCTGCAGCTATTTATCCAGCGTGGTTCCGCACTTCTTGCAGATGCGGACCTTCCGATCGCCGCGAACTTCGTGGCCGATCCTTACCGGGCCGCACGTCGGGCAAACCAGTTGCACATTCGAGATCGCGATCCGGCTTTCCTGCTCCGCGATGCCGCCCTTGATGTTGCGCTGAGGATTCGGGCGCACGTGCTTCTTGACCATCATCACGTGCTCGACCAGAATCTTCGCGTCATTCGGAAACACGCGCAGAACGCGTCCTTCCTTGCCTTTGTCCCGTCCGGTGATCACCTTCACGTTATCGTTCCGGCGGAGATCCACTCGCTTGTTTTCTGTGCTTACAGTTCGCATAAATTCCGTTTCAAAACCGCTGATCGTTCAAACTTAGATGACTTCTGGCGCGAGCGAAACAATCTTCAAGAACTTCTTCTCGCGCAACTCGCGGGCAACTGGTCCGAACACGCGCGTCCCAACCGGCTCGCCGGCCTCGTTAATGAGGACTGCGGCATTCTGGTCGAAGCGGATGTAAGTCCCGTCGCGCCGCCGATGTTCCTTGCGGGTGCGCACGATCACCGCCTTCACGACGCTGCCCTTCTTGGTCTGCCCTTCCGGCGCCGCCTCTTTTACAGCCGCAGTGATTATGTCGCCCAGTCCGGCATTCAACCCGGTCGATCCGCCCAGCGGCAGAATCATCTGCAACTTGCGGGCACCGGAATTGTCGGCGACCTCCAGCATCGATCTCATCATCACAGCCATGGCAATCTCCCTCAAAAAGCACTCTGCTTCTAGCTCGCAACTTCGGTCGCAGCTTCCGGAACCAGCGCCGACTTGCGAACAATATCTTTCAGCTTCCAGCGCTTCAGCTTCGAGAGCGGACGCGTCTCCTCGATCCGCACCACGTCGCCGACGTGCGCCTGGTTCGTTTCGTCATGCGCGTAGAACTTCTTGTTCCGCGAGATCACGCGCCCGTAGAACGGATGGGATTTCTTTCGCGTAACCTGCACCACAATCGTTTTCTGCATGCGGTTCGCGACTACTTCTCCCACCACTTCTTTGCGGCGGCCCTGCGCCTTCTGTGTAGTTTCCGCCATTATCGTTTCTCCGTTGCGGCCGTACGCTTACGCTCGCCCACGATCGTTTTCACTCGCGCGATGTCCTTGCGCAGCCCGCGAATCTTCTTCAGACTCTCCGTCTGGCCCATGTTCAGCTGAAACTTCAGCTTGAACAACTGGTCGGCAAGTTCGCGCTCCTGGTTGCCCAACTCGTCTTCGGTCAAGTTTCTGATTTTGTCTGCCTTCATAAATTCCTTAAGTCGCCGTTAGCTCAGGCCCCGTCTCCAGGCATTTTCTGACGCCGGGAGCCCAACGCCTGACGCCCCATCTAGTGTCTGACGCCTTCGCGCTTTACGATCGTCGTGCGCAGAGCAAGCTTGTGCGATGCCAGCCGCATTGCCTCGCTTGCATCCTGCAGCGATACGCCTTCCATCTCGAACAAAATCTTGCCGGGCTTCACCACCGCAACCCAATGGTCCGGAGCGCCTTTGCCCTTGCCCATACGGGTTTCGGCCGGCTTTTTCGTGACCGGCTTGTCGGGAAACACCCGAATCCAGATCTTTCCGCCGCGCTTCACAAAACGTGTCATGGCCACGCGGCTCGCTTCGATCTGGCGATCGGTAATCCATCCAGGCTCCAGCACCTTCAACCCGAAATCGCCAAACGACAGCGTCGATCCGCGCCACGCCTTCCCGGTCATGCGCCCGCGCTGCTGTTTCCGATACTTCACTTTCTTTGGCATCAACATAAGATCAGCTCTTAGCTTCTTAGCCCTTGGCTTTTAATCTCACTTCTGAATTCTTTAGAATCCGCCCGCTGCCGCCGGAACCGGCTCCCGTTTCTTCTGCGGGAGAATTTCGCCCTTGTATACCCAGCACTTCACGCCGATCACGCCGTACGTCGTGCGCGCTTCGGTGAAGCCGTAATCGATGTCAGCCCGCAGCGTGTGCAGCGGCAACCGCCCCTGCAGATACCACTCCGACCGCGCGATTTCATTTCCGTTCAGGCGTCCGCTCACGCGAACCTTGATGCCTTTGCATCCGAAGCGCAGCGCCGAGTCCACCGCTTTGCGCATCGCGCGCCGGAATCCCACGCGCTTTTCCAGTTGCAGCGCGATCGACTCCGAAACCAGTTGCGCATCGAGTTCAGGCTTATGCACTTCCTGGATATCGACAAAAATGTCTTTGCCGCCGGTGCGCTTCTGCAGCTCGCCCTTCAGCTTGTCGATTTCCGCGCCTTTGCGGCCGATGATGATGCCCGGCCGCGCCGTCTTGATGATGATGCGCAGCTTGTTGCCGGGACGCTCGATCTCAATTGCGCTGACGCCCGCCGACTTGAGCTTGTCCTTCAGCTCATTCTTCAGCTTTACGTCCTCGTGCAACTGTTTCTCGTAATCCCGCTCTGCAAACCAGCGCGACTTCCACGGCTTCGTAAATCCAAGCCGAAACCCGTAAGGATGGACTTTTTGTCCCATTGCTTCTCCTAAATCAACATTCGACCGTGGCGCCATTCAAGCGCAGCGCCGTTTTATAACAGCAGCGCGGGCGTCTCGCCCACGCGCTCAAACCTATTTCGCTGCCGCCTTCTTTTTCTTCTTAGCAGCCTTCACCATCGGAGCCCGCCGCCGAGCCTTTGCCGGAGCCGCAGCCGTTTCTCCACCCACTACCGTGGCAACATCGCTGCTTTTCCCGCGTTCCGCCAGGACCAACTCGATGTGCGCGATGCGACGCTGATACCGATAAGCGCGGCCTTGCGGCGCTGGACGGATGCGCTTCATGCGTGGTCCCTCGTTCGCCACCGCCCGCTTCACGAACAGGTTGTCGAGCTCGACGTCGATCCCTTTCTCGGTTGCGAGAAAGTTCGCGTTGTCGAGAGCCGATTGCAGCAGTTTGCCCACGTGCGCTGCCACCCGCTTCTTGGTGAACATCAAGGTATTGCGCGCATCTTCCACGCGACGCCCCTTGATCAGATCCAGCACCAGCCGCGCCTTCTGTGGCGAGACGCGCAGGTAACGCATTTCCGCTCGAAATTCCATAGTCGTATCTCGCTCTTATGCCTTCGGTGCCGCCGGCGCTGACGGACTGATCGCTCCCGGGCCGCCCGGGATCCCCGCCGGCCTTGCCGCGGTTTCCGTTGCCGCCTTCATCGAGTGGCCTTTGAAGGTTCTCGTGAAGCTGAACTCACCCAGCTTGTGTCCTACCATGTTTTCCGTCACGTACACCGGGATGAACTTCTTCCCGTTGTGTACCGCGATCGTGTGCCCCACCATTTCGGGCACCACCGTAGAACGCCGCGACCATGTGCGCAGCACTTTCTTCTCATTGCGCGCGTTCATGCCGTCTACCCTCGCCTGAAGGTAAGCATCGACGAACGCGCCTTTTTTCGTTGAACGTGCCATAAATTCAGCTCTCAGCTTTCAGCCGTCAGCGTTCCGCTAAAGGCTTGGTTATTGCTTGCTCCAGATTCCGCCGTTTTACTTCGTTACTTCGACGCTTACTTCCCGCGTCGGCTGACAATAAACTTGTCTGTCCGCTTGTTGTTCCGCGTCTTGTATCCACGAGTCGGTTGGCCCCACGGCGTCACCGGATGCCGTCCGCCTGAAGTCTTACCTTCACCACCGCCGTGCGGATGGTCCACCGGGTTCATCGAAACGCCGCGATTATGCGGACGCTTTCCCAGCCACCGCGAACGTCCTGCCTTGCCGATCGTCACGTTTTCGTGATCGATGTTCCCAACCTGTCCGATCGTCGCCATGCAGTCTTGCGAAATCTTGCGCGTTTCGCCGGAAGGCAATTTCACCAGCGCGTACTCTTCTTCCTTTGCGATCAACTGCGCCGATCCACCCGCCGAGCGCACCATCTGTCCGCCCTTGCCGGGCTTCAGTTCCAAATTGTGAATCTGCGTGCCTGGCGGAATATTCCGCAGCGGCAACGCATTCCCCACCAGGATGTCGGCCTCGGGACCGCTCAACACCTTCTGCCCAACCTTCAATCCTTCGGGCTGAATAATGTACCGCTTCTCGCCATCGGCATAGGCCAGCAAGGCAATGCGCGACGAGCGGTTCGGATCGTACTCGATGGTCGTCACTGTCGCGGGGATGCCTGTCTTGTCGCGCTTGAAATCAATGATGCGCAGCTTGCGCTTATGGCCGCCACCGATAAACCGCATCGTGGTGTCGCCCGAATTCCGCCGTCCGCCGGTGCGCGGCTTCGGTTCCAGCAGCGGCTTGTGCGGATTCTTCGTCGTGATGTCATCGTTGACGATTGTCGTGCGATATCGCAACGTCTGCGTCGTCGGTCTGTAAGTCTTTATCGGCATATTCAGCTCTTAATATTCTGTCGTTCGTCGCTCACTCGTCAGCCATCGACGGATGACCGACGACCAACGCCTGGTTCTACAAATTCTGCGCGTATTCCGGCATCTTCTCGCCGGATCGCAACCGCACGTACGCTTTCTTCCAATCCGGACGATAGCCCGCGAACTTTCCGCGCCGCCGCTCTTTGCCCGGATACATGGCCGTGCGCACCGAATGCACTTTCACTTTAAAAATCGACTGCACGGCTTCTTTGATTTCAGTCTTCGTCGCCTTCGGCGTCACCTGGAACACCAGAGTGTTCTGGTTTTCCTTGATCGCGAGGCCCTTCTCCGTAATCACCGGCCGGCGAATGATCTGATATGCGCTTTTCATCAGGCTACCTCCGCCGCTTTTTCGTGCCGCGTCTTGCGTCGCCGCTCATGCGTTGGCTTCTTCGCGCCTTCATCCTCTTGCGGCTTGTGCTGGCGCTTCGAAATCGAACTCTTCAACGATACCTGCAGCTTTTCAATTGCAGGATGCGAAATGACTACGCGGTCATACTTCAACAGATGATAAGGATGCACTTCGTTCGATAGCGCCAGTTCAAGTCCAGCGATATTGCGCGCGCTCAACGCCAGATTATGGTTCTCGTGTTTCGCTTCTTCGACAATCAACACCGTCGAGTCCACTTTCAACGAGTTCAGCGCCTTGCGAAATTCCTTCGTCTTTGGCTCTTTCAAGTCGAATGCATTCACCACGATCAGCTTGCCATCGGCAAACTTTGCGGCCAGCGCCGAGCGCAACGCGCCCAGTAACTTCTTGCGCGGGAACGCATAGTCGTAGGAGCGCGGTTGCGGACCATGCACTGTATACCCATGCCGCCACAGTGGCGAACGGATTGATCCAATACGCGCCCGGCCCGTGCCCTTCTGTTTCCAGAGCTTCTTGCCTGAACCGGAGACTTCCCAGCGGCCCTTGGTTTTGTGCGTACCGGCACGTTGCCCGGCGCGGTAGTGCTTCACCGCTTCCCAGAGCAGATCTTCATTCACCGCGCCGAAGATCTCATCGGCGAGATCGAATGTTCCAACCTTCTCGCCGCTCAAATTGTGAATATCTATCGTTGCCATTGTCTTTATCTCTTTGTTCGTGTGGTGCGGGCACTCTTGCCCGCTTCTTCCTGGCGGACATCACTGCCCGCCTCCCACTACGCCTTCTTCGCTGCTCTCTTCGCCGCCTTCAACGGATCGACTGTCGCCGAACCCGCGAATCCACGACGCTCTCGTGGCGGTTTCTTCGCCTTCATAATCACGAGGTATCCACCCTGCGGTCCCGGCACGCTGCCTTCAACCACCAGCAGATTTTCGTCCTTATCGACGCCGAGCACGCGCAGGTTCCGCGCGGTCACACGTTGATTGCCCATGTGTCCCGACATTCGCATGCCTTTGAACACGCGCGACGGAAACGCCGACGATCCAATCGAACCGGTGATCTGGAACATCGAACCGTGCGACTTCGGACCACCGCTAAAGTGATGGCGTTTTACAACGCCCTGAAATCCGTGACCTTTGCTGATTCCAACGATGTCGACGAATTTCTCGCCATCGAAAATCTCCACCAGCACCCGATCGCCAACCTTGACCGGCTTGTCTTCGTCGCCCTCGACCGCAGCTTCGACCCAAAGCGGCACTTCGCGCATGAACTTTACTGGCGGCAAATTGTTTTTCGCCAGATGCCCCTTCGCGGGCTTCGTCAGGCGCGATTCCTTCACAAACTCGACTAGTCCAATCTGGGCCGCTTCGTAGCCATCTTTCGCAGCTGACTTATGCTGCGTCACTACGCAAGGGCCGGCCTGCAGAACTGTGACCGGACGAACATCGCCCTTCGAGTCAAACAGCTGCGTCATCCCGACCTTCTTGCCCAGAATTCCCGCTACCTTCGTTGCCATTTCCTTCTCCATGCCCAGCTTGGCTCATTGTTCTTCAACAATGTCTATTGGCTGGGAGCTTTTGGACCTATGTCCTTAGCTTTTCCTGGCGCCTGAGGGCTGACGCCCGACGCCTTATTTGTGCTCTTTGCCGAACGCCTTGATCTCGACATCCACACCCGCCGGCAGATCGAGCTTCATCAGCGCATCCACCGTCTGCTGCGTGGGCTCCAGAATGTCCAGCAAGCGCTTGTGCGTGCGGATCTCAAACTGTTCCCGCGATTTCTTATCTACGTGCGGCGAACGCAGCACGCAGTACTTGTTCTTCATCGTGGGCAGCGGAATCGGTCCCGCGATCTGCGCGCCGGTACGCCGCGCCGTCTCCACAATTTCACCCGTCGACTGATCCAGAATGCGATAGTCGTAAGCTTTCAACCGGATCCGAATTCTTTCTTTTCCAATCACTGTCTTTTCTCTCTAACCCCTCCCGCCGGTCTTCACTGAAGCCCCGGGAGGAAAGAACTGGCGGCAAGCCGCAAGCCGCTTAGTTTTTGTCTGTGTGGAAGCTGGCACTCTCGCCCACCCCACATTGATTCTTGACTCTTACTGCACGATCTCGGCGATCGTGCCTGCGCCCACGGTGTGGCCGCCTTCGCGAATCGCGAAGCGCAAGCCCTTCTCCATGGCCACCGGCGTGATCAACTCGATCACCAGGCTCACGTTGTCTCCCGGCATCACCATCTCCGTGCCCGCCGGCAACTCCGCTACCCCCGTCACGTCCGTCGTTCGCAGATAAAACTGCGGCCGGTATCCCTTGAAGAACGGCGTATGCCGCCCGCCTTCTTCCTTCGTCAGGATGTACACCTCCGCCTTGAACTTCGTGTGCGGCGTGATCGAGCCACCCTTCGCCAACACCATGCCGCGCTCCACATCATCTTTGCCAATACCACGCAGCAGCAACCCGGCATTGTCGCCCGCCATGCCTTCGTCCAACTGCTTCTTGAACATCTCGACGCCCGTGACCACCGTCTTGCGCGTATCCCGGAAGCCGACGATTTCTACTTCCTCGCCTACCTTCACCTTGCCGCGCTCGATTCGCCCCGTCACCACCGTGCCGCGTCCCGAGATCGAGAAGATATCTTCGATCGGCATCAGAAACGGCTTGTCCAGTTCGCGCGCCGGCTGCGGAATATACTTGTCCACCGCCGCCATCAACTCGTCGACCTGCGCCTCCGCCTTGGCTTCCCCGTTGAGCGCGCCCAACGCCGAGACCCGCACCACCGGGACATCGTCGCCCGGGAACTTGTACGACTTCAGCAGTTCGCGCACTTCGAGCTCAACCAGTTCGAGCAACTCCGGATCGTCAACCGCATCAACCTTATTCAGCGCGACCACCAGATACGGCACACCTACCTGCCGCGCCAGCAGCACGTGCTCCCGCGTCTGCGGCATCGGACCGTCCGTCGCCGCCACCACCAGAATGCCGCCATCCATCTGCGCCGCGCCCGTGATCATGTTCTTGATGTAGTCGGCGTGCCCCGGGCAATCGACGTGCGCATAGTGCCGGTTCGCCGTCTCGTACTCCACGTGCGCCGTGGCAATCGTGATGCCGCGCGCCTTCTCTTCCGGCGCGTTGTCAATGCTGTCAAAAGACCGGAACGTGTTCTTCGGATTATGCTTCGACAATACCTTCGTGATCGCCGCCGTCAACGTCGTCTTCCCGTGGTCAATGTGACCAATCGTCCCTACGTTGCAGTGCGGCTTATTCCGTTCAAATTTCTCTTTCGCCATTTCCTTCGCCTCTAGCTCCTAAACTCTTAGCTTCGCTATCAAAACCCTTGTTTGTCATCCTGAGCCGCTGCTTTTGCGGCGAAGGATCTATGCAGTTTCTGAACTTGCCCCGGCATCCTCGTAATACGCGCCGGCAAATTCTTGCTTCTCGATCAGGTCGTTCACGATCAATCGGTCGAACTCTGCGAAATCTTCTGAATTACGTTCGCGGAAAACCTCGAACCCGCGATGCCCACTCCAGAAGTCCCGTACCCGATAACACTCATCGCCGGAAGCCTCCGACAACCCTTTGCTCTCGACTACTTCCGTTGCGATGTAGCTTGGGGCCTGTCGTAAAAACCGAGCCCAGACTCCCTCGACCCGAAAAACATTTTCGAACTCAACCTGCTTGCCTTCTCTGACCCAAAACCTGCGGTCGACGACGAACCGCGGCGCTCGGAGTCACTTCGCAGTGCCTTGCACCTTCGCAATGATTTCCTCCGCAACGGATCGCGGAGCCTCCTCATAGCGCGCAAAGTGCATCGAGTATTCCGCGCGGCCCTGCGTGGACGAACGCATGTGTGTCGCATATCCAAACATTTCCGCCAGTGGAACGATCGCCTTGATCACCTGCGATCCGGCGCGGTGCTCCATGCCTTCAATGCGTCCGCGACGCGAACTCAGGTCGCCCATGATGGTTCCGGCGTAATCTTCCGGCGTGACCACTTCCACGGCCATGACCGGCTCCAGCAGCACCGGAGAAGCCTTGCGGGCAGCCTCTTTGAACGCCATCGATCCCGCAATCTTGAACGCCATTTCGTTCGAATCGACATCGTGATAGCTGCCGTCGTACAGCGTCGCCTTCACATCCACCATCGGATAGCCCGCGAGAATTCCGCCTTCCAGCGCCTCGCGAATGCCCTGATCGATCGGCTTGATGAATTCTTTCGGCACCGACCCGCCCGTAACATCGTTCACGAACTCGTAGCCCGTTCCCGGTGGTTGAGGGTCGAGATAAATCTTCGCGTGTCCGTACTGACCCTTGCCGCCCGTCTGACGGATGTACTTGCCTTCCGCTTCGGCGTGCCTGCGGATCGTCTCGCGATACGCCACCTGCGGCTTGCCGACATTGGCCTCGACCTTGTACTCGCGCATCATGCGGTCGACGATGATTTCCAGATGCAACTCGCCCATGCCGCTGATGATCGTCTGTCCGCTGTCGGGATCGGTATGAACCTTAAAGGTGGGATCTTCCTGGGCCAAACGCGCAAGCGCCATGCCCATCTTTTCCTGGTCCGCCTTTGTCTTCGGCTCGACCGCAACCGAGATCACGGGAACCGCAAACGTGATCGACTCGAGCGCAATGGGCTTCTCTTCGTTGCAAATCGTGTCGCCCGTGCCTACGTTCTTCAAACCAACCGCGGCGCAAATATCGCCTGCAAGAATCTCGCTGATTTCTTCGCGCTTGTTGGCATGCATCTTGAGCAAGCGCCCGATGCGCTCGCCCCTGGTGGTGCGCACATTCAGCACCGAATCGCCGGTTTTCAACTGGCCCGAATACACGCGGATAAACGTCAACTGCCCGACAAACGGGTCGGCCATGATCTTGAATGCCAGCGCCGAGAATGGCTCTTTGTCATCAGCGTGGCGCGTGATCGTCTCACCGTTGTCGGGATTGATGCCATGGGTCTCGGGCACATCCAGCGGCGAAGGCAGGTAATCGACCACCGCATCCAGCAGCGGCTGCACGCCTTTGTTCTTGAACGAGGTTCCAACCACAACCGGGAAAACCTTCAACGCGATCGTCGACTTGCGCAATGATTTCCGCAGTTCCTCCGGGCTAATCTCTTCTCCCTCGAGGAACTTGTGCAGCATGTCATCGTCGTTTTCAGCGATGGTTTCGACCAACTGCGCGTGGAACGCTTCCGCCTTCTTCTTCAATTCGGCGGGAATTTCTTCGGTGACGTACTCGGCGCCCATGGTCTCGTCTTTCCAGACCACAGCCTTCATGTTGATCAGATCAATGACGCCGACGAACTTCGCTTCTTGCCCGATGGGAATTTGAATCGCGACGGGCTTGGCGCTGAGGCGCTTGCGAATCGTATCGACGGCATGCTCGAAATCCGCACCCATCTTGTCAATCTTGTTGATGAAGCAAATTCGCGGGACGCCGTACTTATCGGCCTGACGCCAGACTTTTTCCGACTGCGGCTGCACGCCGTGAACCGCGTCAAACACCGCGACTGCGCCGTCAAGCACGCGCAGCGATCGCTCGACTTCGGCCGTGAAATCGACGTGGCCGGGGGTATCAATAATGTTGATGCGGATATCGCGCCAGGTGCAGGTCGTTGCCGCGGACGTGATCGTGATGCCGCGCTCCTGCTCCTGCTCCATCCAGTCCATGGTCGCAGTGCCTTCGTGCACCTCTCCGATGCGGTGCGTCCGTCCCGTATAAAACAGGATTCGCTCCGTCGTAGTGGTTTTCCCGGCATCGATGTGAGCCATGATGCCGATGTTTCTGCAGCGCTCTAATGGAACTGTTCTAGGCACGACCTATATCTCTTTCTGGGCTCATCTGACTTCTGTTTGATTGAGTAATTCGGAAATGACTCAATGCTTTTACCACCGGTAATGCGCGAAAGCCTTGTTCGCTTCCGCCATGCGGTGCACATCTTCTTTCTTCTTGATGGCCGCGCCGCGGCTATTGGCTGCGTCAAGCAATTCATTGCTCAACTTGTCGATCATTCCTTTTTCGCCGCGTGACCGCGCGTAACTGATAATCCAGCGGATCGCCAGCGACGTGCGCCGGTCCGCATTCACTTCGACCGGAACCTGGTAGTTCGCACCACCAACGCGACGCGTCTTCACTTCGAGCAGCGGCTTGGTGTTCTCCACAGCCTTCTTGAAGAGCTTCAGAGCTTCGTCGCCGCCCTTGGCCTCCATGCGCTTCAGGGCTTCATAAAAGATGCCCTCGGCCGTGCTCCGCTTGCCCTGCCACATCATCGAGTTGATGAACTTCGTCACCAGATCCGACCCGTATACGGCATCGGCCGGAACGGTCCGCTTTGCGATATGTCCTTTACGAGGCATTCAGCTTTAGCTCCTCAATACCAGCCTCACGTTTCGTGGCTCGAAATCAACATACTCGAAACCTGAAACCTGAAACTTATTTAGCCCTTCTTCGGCCGCTTCGCTCCATACTTCGAGCGTCCCTGCATACGACCGGCAACTCCCACAGCGTCCAGCGTTCCGCGAATCACGTGATAGCGCACGCCTGGCAGATCCTTTACACGCCCTCCGCGAATCAGCACAATCGAGTGCTCCTGCAGATTGTGTCCGACTCCGGGGATATAGGTCGTAACTTCAATCCCATTCGTCAAGCGTACGCGCGCCACCTTGCGCAGAGCCGAGTTCGGCTTCTTCGGGGTCTGCGTGTACACGCGGGTGCAAACACCGCGCTTCTGCGGACATCCCTGCAATGCCGGACTCGCCGTCTTGTAACGCGGCCGCTTCCGGCCCTGGGCCACCAACTGGTTGAACGTAGGCACTCTGGCCACTCCTTGGCGCCGCACACTCATTCGCCCATCGAGCATGCAGCGGACAGTCTGTTGTTCTAGACGCGCATCGTGACATGGCCGGCTCCGGGCCAACCATTACTTCTCGCTGCGCAACTTCACAACTGCAAGCTAACGCCGCAGAGATTCTGGATTCCCTTAGACTTACGCTGCCGACGGTGGCGCCCGGCCTAATTCCGGAGGCACTCCGTTTCGTCAGCCTTGTCCTGCATATCCCTCAGCATAAGGGCCGAAGGCACCGCAGGAACGTTTCAGCGAGGAATGTTTCCGACTCTACCCTGATCCGGAAACGCATTTCTCTAAAGCTCTGCTCTGAATTTCCCGCGCACACCGCCACGGAAAACACACAGCACACAACAAGCCTGGATGAACTCGCGGAACCAAACTACTATAGCAACTACTTGCAAACATCGTCAACGGGCGATTTTGCATCCCAACTGCACGGATGGCTTGGCATCGGGATCGAAATCAAAATTCCCAGCTCGACGAGGCCCGGATCTTGCGGCGAAATCTTGCCGAGCGCTTGCTGATTCCGGCTACAGCCTCTAAACTACAAGTTTTCCAATTCATTCGAGAGTCTCGCCTGCGTTCATTTTTGAAGACGCTGGCCGCGGCAACGTGCGAAGAGGGGTGCATGGGTCGTTTCCGTTCTCGCAGTTTGTGTCTGGCAGTCGCAATCCTTTCTCTTTTGGGCATCGTCGGATGCAGCAGCTACGCCAAGTCTGGCACTCCTCTCTTTGCCGGACACATCAATCTGTCGCCCGCGACCAACACATCCTTAGTTCTTGGCGGCACGCTGGTATTTACGGCTTCCGCTCAAACCGGTTCGGGAACGAATCTGAATGTCACGATCACCTATTCTTCGAGCGACACCTCGATTCTGAATCTCGCGCCAAACGGCGTCGCCTGCGCCGGACATTGGGACCTTAACTTCACCCAATGCACTCCGGGCGCAACCGGACCGGTCACGGTCACCGCCAGCGCCCAGGGTGCCAGCAGCGTTCCTACGTATGTCTTTGTTCATCCCGCGATCGACAACATCACGGTGAGCGGTGTTCTCCTCGATAGCCTCCCGGTCCAGGAGCCTTGCCTCTCGCAGGCCCAGACCATGACGGTCGAAGCCCACGCTTTCAGCCAGGGCACCGATATCACTTCCTCTGTCGGTCCTTTCACGTGGTCCGCCAGCAATGCTTCGGTCGTCACCCTGACCCCAATCGTAAACACCGCCTATAACTTTCCGACGAACCAGGCCACGGCCATCGCCGCTGCTCCCGGGATGGCGCAGATTTTCGCAACCGCCAGCGGAGTCACCAGCCACTCTTTCCAACAGCCGCAATATTCCAACTCGCAAGGAACGAATTCTCCGCTTCTTGATTTCTTTTTCGACTTGCCCCATTCAAAGCATCGGCCTCGAAATTGGCGCGGTCGGCACGGGACAGACCACCTTCGTCAGCTCCAAGGGAATTTCCGAAAACGTCATCGCCACCGTCTTTGACATCATGGGGAAGAACTCCCTTCCCAACACCAACGGTCAAGTGATCCTGAGCAAGGTTCCGCTGACGTGGACTTCTTCCCATCCGGGAGTTGTTCCCGCCGGAACCAGCTGCACGCAGTCTTGCACGGTCACGACCCCATCTCCCGGCTCCGGAACCGTCACTGCTTCTTGTTCACCACCAACCTGCAATGTCGGGTTCCCCATCGTCCCTGCATCTCTTTCGACTACCGCGCAGATTGATGCCTGTACCCAGTTCTTTCAGTCAACGTCACCCGCGTCCTTCAGTTGTCAGCTCCTGATTCCGATGCCGGTCTACGCCTCGACGGCGGTCTCGGGCGTGGTTACGGGCGCTCCGGGCGCGGCGGCTGTCTTTGCCACGAGCATGGGATGCGCGAACCAATCCCCGGCCAATTGCAGCGATTCGAGTTATTTCTTCTCGACAGCCAAAGCTTCCACCGGGCCCGAGACTCCATTTCCCACTGCACCGAATTCCTTTGTCTTCGCTCTGAGTGGCGACAAAGTGTACATGGGAAGCAATTACGGCGCGGAGGTCATCACCCCGGGACAATTCAACACTTCAAACAATCCCTTTACGCTGCTCGGAACTGTGACCGGAAAGGCTCTCGCAGTTTCCACGAGTGGATTGACGGGAGTTTTTTCTGACACGGTTCACACTCCCAATCAGGTGTATGTAGTCGGCACTGCCAACGCGACGGCTCCTGCCGTCACTGCCTTGGCCATCCCTAACGCGACGGCGGCCGCATTCTCGCCGGATGAATTAAAAACTTTCATCGTGGGAGGCACCACCGGCAGTTCCCTCTACATCTACTCAACTTTGCAAGCCTTGCAGGGACCGACCAACTTGGCCGGACCCGCAAATGCAGTTGCATTTTCACCCAACGGCGCTTTCGCTTTCATCGCCGAATCCGCAGCGCCTCCGAATGTCACCGCCTACAGCACCTGCAACAACCAGGTTGCGGCGACCGTAACCCTTCCGGCCAATCCGATTCTGATGAAGGTTCTCCCCAACATTCACATGGACGGCAAGGACTCGTACGGCAACTCAATTCCCGACGGCGTGCATGTGCTTGTGCTCGACTCCACCGGACTCGACATCGTCACAGCGACCATTGCCGCTCCGGCGCCGGGAAATCTTTGCCCGCAGACCATGACGTTTATCAGCGGCGACCCCTTGCGACCCGCCCAGCGCGTGGAGTTGGGTCAGGGCACAGTCCCGGCGGGAACGTATCAGAATTTCTTTGCTTCTGCGGACGCGTCACAACTCTATGTCGCCAACGGCAGCACTTCCAGCATCCTTACCTATAACTTCCTTATCGGCTCAGTCACTGGCGGCATCGAACTCCTGAACAACGCCACTCCCGTCATGGCCGACATGAGCCTCGATTCGGGGACGATCCTGATTGCCGGCAGCGACGGCATGGTCCACGAAGTCACTACCTCTCTCGGCGGTAGTGACCTCGTACAGTTGCCATTCCCCAATATCCCCGATTACCTGAATCCGTTCTGCACCATCTATCCGACCACCGGCGTCTGCAAATTGGACGTAGCCATCACCAAGCCTTAACGCAAACCGCAGAATCCGTCATCCCCGGTTGTTCGCCGTCATCCCGAGCGGAGCCGTCTTTCAGGCGTAGCGAGGGATCTCGCGCGAAGCTCCTCACAGCCAGAACATCGCCGACCACCCCATCAGAATCCGTCGTCCCGAGCGAAGCCGTCTTTCAGGCGAAGCGAGGGATCTCGCGCGAAGCTCCTCACAGCCAGAACATCGCCGACAACGCCATCAGAATCCGTCGTCCCGAGCGTAGCCGCCTTTCAGGCGTAGCGAGGGATCTCGCGCGAAGCTCCTCACAGCCAGAACATCGCCGACCACTCCATCGAATCCGTCGTCCCGAGCAAGCCGCCTTCAGGCGTAGCGAGGGATCTCGCGCGAAGCTCCTCACAGCCAGAACATCGCCGACCACCCCATCAGAATCCGTCATCCGAGCGAAGCCGTCTTCAGGCGTAGCGAGGGATCTCGCGCGAAGTTCGGCAGAAGATCACCTCTCCTAATAATCAGTTTTTCTGTTTGAGAACTTACCGAGAAGAAGCGAAGAAGAACTACTGGCTGGCGCTCTCCAACTCTTTGCCTACACTGTCGAGCACGCCATTCACAAAGTGTACGGACTCCGGACTCGAAAACTTCCGCGCGATCTCCAGCGCCTCGTTGATCACGACAGCCCGAGGCGTATCGCGATAAGCCAGCAACTCCGCCACCGCGGCCCGCAGAAGATTTCGATCCACCGCCGCCATGCGCTCCATGCGCCAATGCTCTGCGTGCTTTTCGATCAGCCCGTCGATTTCTCCCACGCGATCCGTCGCCACGCGAAACAAATCGTCCGCAAATCCGCGGACCTCGGCGCTCGCCGTCCCGTGCTCTGCCCAGAACGTCCGCCGTACCTGCTCCGCATCCTGTTTCCCCATATCGGATTGAAACAGCATCTGCAGCGCCAGTTCCCGGGATTTTCGACGTGTACCCATTGATCGTGTGGGGACGGGCGCCTCGCCCGTCCCGCGGGCAAAGCCCGCGTCGACTCTCGCCCAATTTCCTCTTGCCGTGAGTTTACTTCAGGCACAGTGTACTTCAGGAAGGAACTATCTGCGTGTCTTCGATGCGCTCTTCTTTGACTTTGAAACCTTGTCATTCCGGCGACTCTTGCTGTTGTCATTCCGAACGACTCGCAGAGCGAGCAGGAGGAATCTGCTTTTCCCTGACCCCTGACCTTGCCCCCTGATCCCTCTCTGCAACCCCACCATCTCCACCGCGGCCAGCCCCGCCTCAAACCCTTTGTTCCCCATCTTCAGTCCGGCCCGATCAATGGCCTGCTCCAGCGTGTCGCAAGTCAACACGCCGAACGCATGCGGAATCCCGGTCTCCTGCGACGACTGCCCGATCCCCCGTGTCACTTCGTTCACGATCACGTCGTAGTGCGCCGTATCCCCGCGCAACAAGCATCCGATACAAATGATCGCGTCATACTTCTTGGTTTCGGCCAAGGTCCGCGCCGCCAAAGGAATCTCAAACGCCCCCGGCACCCGCACAACATCGATATCTTTCTTAACCGCACCCGTCCGCAACAGCGCGTCACAAGCGCTCAACAACAACCGCTCCGTGATAAACGCATTGAACCGCGCCACCACAATCGCGAACCGCAGCCCAGTGGCATCCAACTGGCCTTCCACAGCCGGCACACCCGCCTCCGGTACAGATTCAATCTTCAGTTTCATCTAGCCCAGCCCCTGTGATCCTCTGTGCCCTCTGTGTTGAAAAGGTTCGCATCCGCGAGAATCGGCGAAATCCGTGGCGAAAGTCTTACTTCCCTTTGAACACCGCCGGCCGCTTCTCCAGAAACGCCTTCGTTCCTTCCGTCTTATCCTCGGTCGCGCAAGCAACGCCAAACAACACGGCCTCAAGATACAGCCCCTCGGCCAGCGTCATCTCCATCCCTTTATTAACTGCCTCCATCGCGTACTGCACAGCCAGCGGAGCGTTCGCAATAATCTTCGCCGCGATCGCCTCAGCGCGCGGAATTAATTCCGCCGCAGGAACCACCTCATTCACCAGCCCGATGCGATGCGCCTCCTGCGCCGAAATCATCTCGCCCGCTAGCACCATCTGCATCGCAATGCCCTTTCCCGACAAGTCGCGGCAATCGCTGCGTCCCGCCGTATCCGGGGATAATCCCCAGCTTCACCTCCGGCTGCCCCAGCTTCGCATTCTCGCTGGCCAGCCGCATCGTGCAAGCCATCGCAATCTCGCATCCGCCACCGAGAGTGAATCCGTTCAGGCAGGCGATGACGGGCTTGCCAAGATTTTCTATCAGGTTAAGAACGTTCTGCCCGCGATGCGTGTATTCCTTCCCGGACACGGCATCGTGCTTCGACAACTCGCCAATATCCGCCCCGGCAATAAACGCCTTCTCCCCGGCGCCAGTGAAGATGACGACGCGCATCGCCGCATCGTTTTTGATGTCATGAAACGCGGCTCGCAGCTCCTCCATCGTCGCCATGTTGAGCGCGTTGAGCACCTTCGGCCGGTTAACGGTGACATAAGCAATCGAGTTTTTCTTTTCGAGAAGTATGTTTTCGTAGTTCATAAGAAATTCTCCACCACCGAGTCACGGAGAGCACAGAAAAAACACTATTTCTAGTTTTTCTCTGTGACTCTGTGGTGCAAACGCCTTTCATTCGTTCAAATCCGTGGCTAAAGCTTCTGCGCCCGCGGCTTTTCCGGGTCCGCATAATCATAAAACCCTTTGCCCGACTTCCGCCCGTACCATCCAGCCATCACCAGCCGCTTCAGCAATGGAGGCGATGCAAACCGCCGCTCCTTGAACTCGTCATACATCACATGCGTAATGTAATAAGTCGTATCGAGCCCGACGAAATCCAGCAGCGTAAACGGCCCCATCGGATACCCGCAGCCCAGCTTCATCGCGTTGTCGATATCCTCAATCGACCCCACGCCCTCTTCATACGCGCGGATCGCATCCAGCAAATACGGCACCAGCAGCCGGTTGACAATGAATCCCGTCTTGTCCGACGTCCGCACCGGAACTTTGCCCAGTTTTTTCCCGAACTCATACGCCGACTCGTATACGTCCTCCGCCGTCGCGATCGTCCGCACCACTTCCACCAGCTTCATCAGCGGCACGGGATTAAAAAAGTGCAGCCCGATAAACCGCTCCGGACGCTTCACCGACGTCAGCAACTCCGTCACCGAAATCGAAGACGTATTCGAAGCAAAAATCGCGTCTTTTTTCACGATGCCATCGAGCGAACCATACATCTTCTTCTTCTCTTCCACGTTCTCGATGATGGCCTCAATCACGATGTCGCAATCTGCCAGGTCGGGTTTGTTCGTCGTCCCCTTGAGCCGCGCGCGAATGGCATTTTTCTGCTCCGCCGTGATCCCGCCCTTCTCGATGGGACGCTCCGCAAACTTCGCCAGGGATTTCTCAATCCCCGCAAATCCCTTATCCAGAAATTTCTGCTCAACCTCAAGAACCGTGACGTCAAATCCAGCCGTAGCGCAAACCTGCGCAATCCCAGATCCCATCAATCCGCACCCGAGAACTCCAACCTTCTTGATTTCCATAATTGCGTCCCTTCATTCCCAAATCAAATTGTCATCCTGACCAAAGCGAAGGACCGATACATTCTGTAAGCACCGAGCAAAAAGGCCGCGATCGATCACGCAAACCCTGCCTCTGGTTCTAAGTCCATGCGAGTCCGCGAAAATCCGTGGCCCAAAGATTTTGCCGTTGTCCTACCAGCTCAATTCCACCAACGAAACGCTCTCGCGTGGCATCGAGAAGTCCAGACCCACGCTCCCGGCCTTGCTCTCGACCCACTGCGGAGATCCCAGCATCTGCAACTGTCCCGCCGCCTTCAGCTTCCCATACTGCTCGTCCGTCGGAGTTTGCGGCGATCCCAATTCAGTCCACACCGCAAATGCGTTGCTGTGCTGCTGATCAATTCGGTAATTGCGTTCGACGATCTTCCCCGCCTGTTTCGGCAGCCCGGCAATTTCGAGCCGCACCTTCGCCTCCGCCGCCGACGGATCCTCGGTGTCGTGATAGTTCCACACCATCACCGTAACACTGTGCTCCGACCGCGCGGCCATCCCGTCCACGTCCGGCGCAGCGCGCACTCCAGACTTCAACATCTCCGCGCCGCCGATCGCTCCGGAACTCTCCAACTCAACGCGATCGCCCTTCATCAGCCCCAGCATTCGAAACAGATTCAGCACCGGCTTATCGATCCCGTTCGTCGCCAGGTCACGGAACCCGTAAAAGTAAGGTTGGTCTTCGAACTCGAACGCCCAGGTTAGAAACCCTTCCAGGTCGCGTCTTGTGCTGCGCACTCAAATCCAGCATGTGCCGGATCGATACCGCGGTGTACGTCGGATAAAGCGTGCCGTTGCGGTAAGCATTCTGCGGATGGTCATGCGCCGAGCACGCCGCGCATCCCTCGGGATCCGACTCGCTCAGGACAATCGGCAGCTTCGCAAACTGCGCAAACGAAGACACAATCGCGAATCCCGCATCGGCGTCGCGCAAATTCGCAGCCAGTCCCATGCGGACGCGTCCCTCCTCGACTTGCGGAGATCCCTTCGCATGAAAAGAAATGAAATCGAGCGGCACTCCTTTTTTTCCGGTCGCAAAATTCGTCCCATGCGCGCAGTGCTCCAGAAATTGCCGCAGAAACTCCGCCGCCTTTTCTGATCCGGGCCCCGTCGTCGCCGGACCGCCTACATGCGCTTCCGGCAACGCGCGTCGCACCGCGTCTGCGCTGTAGTCGTAAAGCTCGTCGTACTCTTCCGCCGTTCCGTGCCAGTAGCCGATATTCGGCTCGTTCCACACTTCCCAATCCCAGGTGCGAACCTCTTCCTTTCCGTATTTCGCGATACAGTGCAACGCAAGCTGATGCACCAATTCCGCCCACTTCTTGAAATCGCGCGGCGGATACGCCCATCCGCTGTAAAGATCATCCTTCGGCCAGTGATGTCGATACGGCTCCGGATGCGTCGACAGCGCCTCCGGCATGAAGCCGATCTCGACAAACGGCTTCGCCCCAGCCTGCAGATATGTCTCGAGAATCCGATCGACGATCTTCCAGTCATACACGGGACGTCCGGCGGCGTCTTCCGTGTATGCGTTCGTCGAACCCCACTTCAATGCGGGAGTTCCATCCCCTGTGGTCAGAAGATTGTGTGTACGAATTTGCACTCTGCCGGAACTCATCGCAACCAGTTCGCCGATGAGTTCTTTCCCGTGCGCCGTGTAGGTATAGTTCGGCTCGTCGTACCCGAAATATTCCCAAACCCGCTGCAGCGGCCCCATGCTCTTGCCGGCATCCACCCGAATCGTCACCGGAGATTGCGCGAGCAGCGCAGGCACAAATAGGAAAAGCAGGAAGAAAAAAAGTAAGACTGGAACCGCGCGCGACCGCCAACATGTTCCAGTCATCATCTCTAAGTACCCCGAGCCCGTCGGCCGCGCTCCCCTGTGAACTCCAGTGTCCTCTGTGGTGAAAGAATTTGTCTTGAACTTTGCCGCGAAAACGCCCAAGGAGAGCCTAGTTCATACACTCCACCACCATCGCGATTCCCTGCCCGCCGCCGATGCATGCCGATGCCAGCCCGTACTTCTTGTGTCTTCGCCGCAACTCATACAGCAGCGTGATCACCAGCCGCGTTCCGGTCGCGCCCAGGGGATGCCCCAATGCGATCGCTCCGCCGTTCACGTTCACCTTCTCGCGATCGAGTCCGAGTTCTTTCTCCACCGCCAGATACTGCGCCGCGAACGCCTCATTCACTTCGATCAGGTCGATGTAGTCCAGCGAAAGCCCAGCCTTCTGCAGAGCGATCTTCGTCGCCGGTACCGGACCGCGTCCCATCACCTTCGGATCTACCCCCGCAACGCCCCAACTCACGATCCGTCCCAGCGGCTCCATATTTCTCTTGCGCACTTCATCGAGCGCCATCACCACGACCGCCGCCGCGCCGTCGACAATTCCGCTTGCATTCCCAGCCGTCACCGTTCCACTGCGGCCAAAGGCTGGCTTCAGTTTCGCCAACCCTTCCATCGTGGTCTGCGGACGCCGGTGGTCGTCCTCGGTCAGCGACTCACCACTCGGTTCGCCCTTATGATTTCGCAGCGCTACCGGCACCAGTTCGTCCTGGATGCGTCCTTCCTTGTACGCCGCATCGGCGAGCTGCTGCGAACGCAGCGCAAACTCGTCCTGCATCTGCCGGTCAATCCCCTGCTGCGATCCGTACAGTTCCGCAGTATTTGCCATGTACGAACCGCAATACGAATCGAGCAGCGCGACCATCAGCGAATCTTCCAGCTTCCCGCCCGGAGCCAACGTAAATCCGTCGCGCCCGCGAATCACGAACGGCGCTTGCGACATCGCTTCCATCCCCCCCGCAAGCACCACCTTCGCCTCGTCGGTCTGGATCATCTGCGCTGCGTTCACAATCGCCTGCATGCCCGATCCGCACAGCCGGTTCACGGTCAACGCAGGAGTTTCAATCGGCAGCCCCGCCCGCAATCCCACATGCCGCGCGCCATACAGCGCATCGCCCGAAGTCTGCTGAGCGTTCCCAAATACGACGTGATCAAATTCTTTCGGATCGATCCCCGAACGTTCAATCGCGCCCTTTCCGGCGACGGCCCCAAGTTCCTGTGCAGTGAAGTCTTTCAGCTTGCCGCAATACCGCCCAAAAGGCGTGCGCGCCCCGCTGACAATCGCAATTTCCCCGGCTTTTAGCATGGTTTTCTCGCAGAACTCCAACCAGATCGATCAGAGTCGATTCGCCAAACTTTTTAGTGTAGCAGCGAGAATGAAGCTTTGCCTATCGAGGTTGGTGAGAAGGCGTCGTAGTCAGGACGCTGATGAGATCAAGCTGGTGCACAGTCAGGATTTACGCCCTGAGGCGCCATCCCGAGCATAGCCGCATTTCAGGCGAAGCGAGGGATCTCCCGCTTAACCGGCCTGGCGCAAGCGGAACTGACAGCTAGATTGGTCCCAAACGCCTTGCGCCCCAAAGCCGCGCTAAAACCTGAAACCTCGAAACCCAAAAATGTTCCTACGCGACTGCGCTGGCTGCGATCGCCGCCGGACCAAGCGCCACAACCTTGCCGGCCCCCTGCGCGATGGCCTGGCTCAAGGCGTGTTCCGCGCGGTTGATAATTTCGGTGACTACATCGACCGGATCGTATTCCGTCCGGATCACCGCCTCGGCCACTCCCGCAGAGAACAGTGCTGGTTGCCCTGGCGCTCCATCTTTCGCCGGCAGCCGTACTTCCGCAATAATCTTTCGCAGCTTCTCGATCGCCAGCATCGCTTCCTTTTCCGCCGTCTCGCCCAGCAGGATCGCAATCGTCGACACGTCGTATCGAAACGCCAGATCATTCGATCGGATGTTGGCCGCAAACAACTGTCCCGCGCGCTCGATCATCCCCTGCACTTCCGCCTCGCCATATTCCTTGATCAGTGTCGCGCTCTTCCCGAATTGCAGCAGCACCACCGACAACGCCGACGCATTCTGAATCGCTCGCTTGCTCTCCGCAAGCAGCAGATCGATATAAGACGCACGCTTCAACAGTCCTGACTTCTCGTCCGTCACCGACAGATTCTTGACCAGCCGGCGCAATCCGGCGTTGTTCAACGCAATCACCATCTGATCCGCCAGCGTCTTGAGCACCACCATGTCCCCTTGATGCCAGGTCTTCGGACGGTTGTGTACGACCACCAGCATTCCCACGATCTCTTCTCCATCGCTCAACGGGATCGCCAGAATCGACGACGCTCCCATTTCCGAGATCACCTTCCTGGCCCCCTTCAGCGATTCGGCGTTCTGCGCGTCCTGGATCGCCAGCGGCTCGCCCCCTTCGACCGCCTGCTGCAAGCACGCCACAAGTTCCGCTGTTGCTGCCGATCCCGTCTTCTTGTATCCATCCGCGCAATATTCATCCACCGCCGTCGACGATAATCCGGCTTTGCCCATCGCCGCGATGCACCGCGTCGCTTCCCAATGTGCTCCAATCTCTTTCACCGCCGTGCTCAGCACGGCCGGTGCCGTTCCCTGGTGATACAGCTTGCGCGTGATGGCGGCCACACGCTGGAAACTTCGAACATCGGCCGCCGGATCTGGCACGGCAGCCACTGGCGCCGCAGCCACTGGTGTCGCCGGAGCGGAAGCCGGTGCCGGTGCCGATGGGGGCAATGGCGCCGATCCCGCATACCGCGGCGTCACCCCTGCAGCCAGATAGAGCCGCTGCAAATCTTCGTTGCGCTCTTCCTCGCGCGGAAACAGTTCCTGAATTCTCTGCAGCCGTTCGACCGCCTTGTTCCGCATCCCGTACTGCACCAGGATTTCCGCCTGCAACATCAGATCCTGCAGCGTTCCCGCTCCGAGCGTTGGTCCCTCGTTGTGAACCGGCTCTTCTGGTCCCTTCGCTGCCGAACTGAATCGCGAAGCAATCACTTTGAACCGCGATTCATCCACTTTGCCCTTCAGCATTTCGAGGCGCTTCAGGTGGCCCGGCTCATAAGGATCGACTTCCGCCGCCTTATCGAGGCACTCTGCCGCTTTCGCAAACTCGCTCGTGCTGCAGTAAAGATCGAATAGCTTCAGAAGAGTCTGGCAATAGTCGTTCTCGCGGTTGGACGAGTTATAAAGTTCGCTGAGGAACTCCAGAATTTCCGGCGACGCCCGGTGCGCCCCGGTAATGTCTTCCATGATCGCGATGAACTGCCGCCGCTCGCCCCGCCGCCGTTGAAACTGTTCCAGCTTTCGCGCCAGTTCAACCGCTGGACCATCCTGCTCCGCGTCCAGAAAATGCCCAATCAGCGCGATCACCTGCTGTACACGCGCCGGATTCAGCTCGAACAACTGCCATACCAGCGGCTCGGCCTCCGAGTACCGCCCCGCCGCCAGCAGCGCGTCTGCGTATGTCTCGCGCAAGGCCGGAGTCACCTGCCCCGAATTCAATTGCGGCTCGAGAATGAAGATAGCCGCGCCCGCCTGCCCCTGCGTCAGCAGGCTCTTTCCATAAGCCAGCGCAATGCTTTGATCGGAAGCGTCTTCCTGGTAAGCCCGTTCGTACCACTGCGTAGCGTCGCCACCTTCAGTCGCGACCAGGGTCGCAATTCGTTGGAAGGCTCCCGCTGCCGCCTTCCGGTTTCCAAGTTCTGACGCCAGTTCCGCCACGCGGAGCAAATTGGCCTGCGTCGGCTCGATCGCGACCACGCGATCCAGTATCTCGGCCGATTCCTGCTTCTTCCCCAGCTTTGCCACATCCTGCAGCGCGGCTTCGTACGTCCCCACAGCCAGCTTCTTGTTTGAACCCTCAAGCAGTTGGCCGAAGCGGAATTTCTGCTGCCACGTCGGATTCCCATGGCGCGCCAACTTCTTGTAAGTGAGGCTGGCACGCGTGGCATCGCCTGCCCCAACCTGCTTCTCAAACAGCTCTCCCAGCAGGCGGACGGCATCGGCATTGCGGCTCAGCGACAGGCACAAATCCGCCGCAAGTTGCCGCACTACATCATTTTCCGGATCGTCTCGCAGGACCAGCAGATACTCTTCCAGAGCCTCGGCGGTCTTACCCTTTTGCAGGAGCTTTTCGGCGCGCTCCACGCGTTTGCCTAGCTCGGCTCGGTCCAGTCGTTTTGTAATCTCAGGCATGCAGAACTCGGGCGCAGTAAACCCTGCTCAGATTCTAGGAGTCGCCCCCACCCCCAGCAATGCGGTAACGCCCCCCCGCGATTACGAAGGTCACCCGTCAGGCGAAATCGAACAACATGTCTCATTCCCAAACATTCGGACGTTTGTCATTTCTGGCCATATTCGACGCTTGTCATTCCGCGCAAAGCGAGGAATCTGCTGTTGGCGATAGCGCCCCGGCTCATGTGGGGACAGCCGCCCTCGGCTGTCCATGCGGCCCGGGTATATCGGGCCGCAGGCTTTCTTTCGCCCTTTTAGGGCTGCCATTCCGCGCAAAGCGAGGAACCTGCTTTCGCCGGCAGCACCCCTACACTTGTGGGGACAGCCGCCCTCGGCTGTCCATGCGGCCCGGGTGTATCGGGCCGCAGGCTTTTCTTTCGGCCTTTTCGGGCTGCCATTCCGCGCAAAGCGAGGAACCCGCTTTCGTCGCTAGCAACCTCTACACTTGTGGGGACAGCCGCCCTCGGCTGTCCATGCGGCCCGGGTATAAGCTCGCGGTCCGGCTCGCTTTCTCGATCCCGCGGTCTCTGCTATCGTGCCCCATGCCCGCTCCCGCCCAATTCCACGAAGAAGGCCTTCGTCACCAACTCTCCGCCGGACAGATGGCTATGGTCGCCGTCGGAGGCTCCATCGGCACCGGACTTCTCCTCGGCTCCGGCGCCGCCATGGAAATCGCCGGGCCTGCGGTCATCCTCAGCTTCGTCCTCGCCGCCTTCAGCAACTTCGCTTTCGCTATGGCCATCGGCGAACTCGCTTGCGCCCATCCTGCCGCCGGATCCTTCGGCGTCTACGGCGGCCTTTATCTCAATCCCTTTTTCGGCTTCCTCGCCCGCGCCGGATATTGGGTCGGCATCGCCCTCAACATCGGCGCCGAAATGGTCGCCGCGTCCACTTACATGGCGTATTGGTTTCCCGGCGTCCGCTCCTACATTTGGGTGCTGATTTTCTTCGCCCTGCTGCTGTTCATCAATCTTCGCAGCGTCAGTTCTTACGGACGGTTCGAATTCTGGTTTTCCATGATCAAGCTCATCACGATCGTGGCCTTCATCGTGATCGGCGCCTCTCTGCTCTTGACCGGGCGCGTCAGTCCGCAATACACGGCGCATGGTGGATTTTTTCCGAACGGTTCCTGGGCTCCGCTCGTGGCGATGACCTATGCGGTTTACAGTTTCGGCGGAGGAGAGATGGTCGCGATCACCTCGGGTGAATCGCGCTCTCCCGCGGAAGTTCGGCGCGCCGTCTGGCTCACCTTATTTACATTGACGATCGTCTATCTCGGTGCGATGGCCGTTCTCGTCGGCGTCATGCCGTGGAATCATGCTGGCGTGACCGAGAGTCCCTTCGTCGCCACCTTGCGGATCGTCAAAATTCCGCACGCGTCCGCCGTGATGAACTTCGTCGTTCTCAGCGCAGCGCTCTCCGGCGCGAACGCCGCTCTCTACGCCGGTTCTCGCATGATATTTTCTCTGGCCCGCACCGGATGGGCTCCGGCGCGTCTCGGACGCCTCAACCACGAGGGCTCCCCGCAATTCGCCGTCCTCGCCACGTCGTTCGGCATTTTCATTTCGCTCGCCCTCGTCCTCTGGGCTCCCGCAAATGCCTTCCGCTCCATGATCGGCGCCGCGTTCACCGGATTGATCGTCTCGTATTTGATTTCTCTCGCGGCTCACATCAGTTTTCGCCGCCGTCGCACGCCCGAGGAACTCGCCGCTCTCCCGCTCCGCTCACCCCTCGGAACCTGGGGATCGTTTCTCGGCTTCGCCATGATCGCGATCGTCACCGTCCAAACCTGGCTCTATCCCCGCATCAATCTCTGGAGCGGACTCACTTGCCTGATCGCTCTCACCCTCGCCTATTTCGCACTGAAAAATCGAGCGCAGAAAACCTAAGGCTTGTCATTCCGCAAAACGAAGGCTCCGCTCTCGCGGACACCGTTCCGACTTTTGTGGGAACAGCCGCTCTCGGCTGTCCCGCGGCCCGGGTGCATCGGGCCGCAGCGTTCTCGCCTCCCGCTCCGCCATTGTCATTCCGTACAAAGGGAATCTGCTTCTCGCGCTAACCCCAAAAATCACGGCTTGCATTCCACCGGATCCTGATTCATATGTTCCAGCAGCGACTTCGCCTTCCCAAAATCCGGATTGAACTCAAACACCCGATCGACATACTTCCGCGCCGCGTCCTTCTGGCCTGCGGCACAAAATACGATGGCCAGATCAATTCCGATTGCGCTTCGGTGCGGCACCCTCTCAAACGCAGCCTGCCACAGCTTCACCGCGCCCTGCAGATTGCCCGAGCGCGCTTCCAGGATCCCCAGGTTGGTCGCCGCATCGTTGTCCAACGGATCGTTTTTCAATGCCCGCCGATATAGCTCCAGAGCCGCAGCATCGTTATGATGCTCCTGTTCCACGTAACCAAGGGCCGCCAGCAGCACCGGATCCTCTGGCCGTTCCTCCACCGCTTTACGCAAATAATCTTCCGCGATCTTCGGAGCGCCTTCCAGCCCCCGCTGCGCCAGATTCTCCCACGCCAGCGCGAAGTCCCTCGTTGTAGCCAGTCCGTCGGCGCTCGCGGGAAACGACTTCAGCGGCTTTCCCCTTACTTGCAACTGCGGCAGCGGCGCCGTATTCGGATATCGCAGAATCCTGTGGTCCGTCGATTCGGTATGCGCCACATCCTTCGACGGCAAAGCGGGCATATGACACTGCACGCAATCCGGCTTGTCCGGATGATGCTTGGCCGCGAACGTCTCTCCGTGACAGGCCAGACACTTTCCCCGGAAATATGCCGCCTTCTCCTTCTCCGCGGGCTCGAAGTGCGAATCGTGGCAACTCCCGCACCACATCTTTTCTCCGGATCGCCTCTTGCACACGCTCAGCGAAAGCGCCTCAAACTGGCTTAGAGCCTGCGGTTTCTCCTGCTGCGGGAGCCCTGGCAATAAAAAATAATGGATGTACTCCGAGAGCTGCTGCCCCGGCTGGAATTCGTAGGTGTGCTTTGCCGGCTGCTGGATCGCCACCGCGCCTTCAAAATGACACTCCATGCAAATCGAATCGCGCGTTTCGGCCGGCAGCTTCGCCGGATTCACAATCGGACCTTTCCCATCCCCGTGATCTTTGCCCGCGCCATGGCAACGCTCGCACGTGATGCCCGCATGCTGAAACGGTTTGTCCGGAAATTTGTTCTCCGTTCCTGCCTGCGGAGCCCGCATGCCGCTGGTGTGGCAATTCAGGCAATCGACATACGCGGGCAGGTTCATCGGAATTTCTTGCGCCTCCGTGTACGCGGGCGTCATGTTCCAGCGCTTCTCTTGCGAGTACCAATTGATCGGCGCTTCGAAAAGAAATCCCTGGTCGGAGAAAAGATAGGTCCGTCCTTTTTTCCCCGATCCGATGAAATACAAAAGCTCGCGCTCGCCGCGAATTCCCTCTTTCCCTCCGCGCTCATAACTCATCCACTCCTTCCCGTCGCGCTCGAACACGCGGTAGTGAACCCCCGAAGTTTTGTGAACGAAATCGCCGGTCACAATCCCGTCAGCAGCCGGCCCGCTCGCCGTCGCCATCACCGTGGTCTTATAGGATTTGTAGATTTCCGCGTGGCAGGTTGCACACGCCTCATTGCCGGAAGAATCGGGCGAAGGCTTCGCCCCGGGAGTTCTGCTCTGCGTCAGCGCAAACGCTCCCAGAAAAACGATAGCGATCAGAATGGATACTGAATCCCGCCTGCGCATCGACTGATTCTATATCGCGGTAAAGTTCGGTTGACACCTTCAGCGCCATCCCCGCAGAATGCCCGTGCCGTCCCGGCCGCTGTCTTGCCGGCTCTGGCCGCCACATCCGGCAGCATTGCGACCGCCAAGGATTTAAGGAGAACCACCATGCGCCTGTTCCTCCCGTACCTGATCGTGCTTGCCCTCGCCGCTTCGGCCTTCGCGCAAGATCGCACCAACGCGCGCTCCATGGTGATTTCTCCTTACGGCATCGTTGCCACCAGCCAGGTCCTGGCGTCGCAAGCCGGCGCGGAAATTCTCTCCCGCGGCGGTTCCGCCGTCGACGCTGCCATCGCTGCCAACGCCACTCTCGGCGTCATGGAGCCCGACATGAACGGCATCGGTGGAGATCTCTTCGCCATCTATTGGGAAGCTAAAACCGGAAAGCTCTACGGCCTCAACGCCAGCGGATGGGCTCCCAAAGACCTGACCATCGCGCATCTCCGGGGGCAGGACGTCACCGAAATGCCCTCCACCGGAATCGATACAGTGACCGTTCCCGGCGCGGTCGAAGGCTGGAACAAATTGCACGATCGCTTCGGCCACCTTCCGTGGAAAGATCTTTTCACCCCCGCGATCTTTTACGCTGAAAACGGATTCGCCGTGCAAGAACTGATCGGCTCCGATTGGAAGGGTGCGGAAGCCAAATTGAAGAGCGATCCCGAATCGCGCCGGGTTTTCCTCGTTCATGACGAAGCGCCAAAGATGGGCGAAGTTTTCAAGAATGCCGATCTCGCCAAAACCCTTCGCCTGCTCGCCTCACAAGGGCCGCAGGCTTTTTACTCCGGCGACATCGCCAAGGCGATCCTCTCCACCGAGCATCAGTTGAACGGCACCATGCGCGCCGACGACTTGCAGGAATTTTCCGCCGAATGGGTCCAGCCCATTTCAACCACCTATCGCGGATGGAAAGTGTACGAACTCCCGCCCAACGGTCAGGGTATGGCTGCCCTCGAAATGCTCAACATTCTGGAACAGTTCGCTCCCGCGAAAACTGGGCCGCTCAGCCCCGAAGAGATTCACACGCGCATCGAAGCCATGAAACTGGCCTATGCCGATCTCGCGCAATACAACGCCGACCCGCGCTTCGCAAAAATTCCAGTCGCAGGATTACTTTCCAAGGAATACGCAAAACAGCGCGCCCAGCTCATCGACCCGCAGAAAGCGAACTGCAAAACCGAAGCGGGACATCCCCCCGCGAGCGACACCACCTACCTCACCACTGTCGACCGCGAAGGCAACATCGTCTCCCTCATTCAAAGCAACTACTCCTCGTTCGGTTCCGGCATCACCGTGCGCGGCATGGGATTCGCCCTGCAAAACCGCGGCGCGCTCTTCATGCTCGATCCCTCCAAGCCTGACGCGCTTGCCCCCCGTAAACGTCCCTTCCACACCATCATTCCCGCCTTCATGGAACGCGGTGACGACCACATCGGGTTCGGCATCATGGGCGGCGCCAACCAGCCCCTCGCCCACGCGCAGTTCGTTTCCAACTTCGTCGACTACGGCATGAACCTGCAAGCGGCCATGGAAACCGCACGCTTCACAGTCCGCAGCAACTTCGATATCGGATGCAGGATTCTCATCGAAGATCGTGTCCCCGCCGAGGCCCGCCAGCAGCTTACGACCATGGGACATCAACTCGATGTTCGCGGAGACTTCTCCATCTTCATGGGCCGCGGCCAGGCCATCGACCACAACACAAAATCCGGACTCAACTTCGCCGCCTCCGACGCCCGCACCGACGGCTCCGCCGAACCAGAAGTCCCCCCCGCGCTGCGCTAGCCCACTCCGAAGAGTGCGTTATCCCGAGCGCAGCCGCCTTTCGGGCGTAGCGAGCGATCCCGCGCTAATCGATGGTCCGCCCGATGCCGTCCAGTTCTTTCTGGAGCGCAAGGCTATTCAGGCTGGAAATCGGAAGCGACAGGAATAAGTTGATTCTGCGATCAAGCATGAAAAATGCATCGCGGAACGAGCGTCGTACATTCTCCTCACCGCCCTGAGTCACCGCCGGATCCGGAATACCCCAATGCGCAGTCGTGGGTTGTCCCGGCCACACTGGACAAATCTCTTTGGCGGCGTTGTCGCAAACCGTGAGAACAAAATCGAGCTTCGGAGAATCTGGTCGTGAGAATTCGCGCCAGCTCTTGCTGCGAAGACCATCAGTCGGAATCTGGGCGCGTTCGAGCTGCCAGAGCGCTTCCGGCCGGACCGCTCCGCTCGGATGGCTCCCTGCGCTGTAACCGGTAAAAGTCGCCTTGCCTTTGAAATTCAGAATTGCCTCGGCCATGATCGACCGGGCCGAGTTGCCCGTGCACAGGAACAACACGTTGTAACGCCGCTGCATGATGGCTATCTTCCAGCGCAGATCAGTTGCAGCACGTCGGGCCGCAACAGGATTTCCCGCTTCCGGTGCTCGCAGGTTTCACCGCTCGAACGAACGCGCTCATAAACTTGCCGTCTACCTGCGGCGCGATCGCATCGGCATCAATCCCTTCGGCAGAAAGAATTTCTCGCGCGTCTTCGGCCCGGTAAACGCGAGTAGGTTCGATATCGATCTGCTCAAAGCCAGCCGCGGCCAGCTTGTCTCGGTACTCGACTTCATCCAGCGCTCCTGCCACGCAGCCAACCCACAACAGCACGCTCTGCCGGATCGCCGCGGTAATCTCGCCGCGCGTGACGACGTCCGACACCGCGAATCTTCCACCCGGCTTTAGCACTCGAAACGCCTCCCGCAGCACTTGGCCCTTGTCGGCCGAAAGGTTGATTACGCAATTCGAAATCACCACGTCGACCGAATGATCCGGCAAGGGAATGTGTTCGATTTCACCTTTCAGAAATTCGACGTTTTCCGCTCCCGCCTTACGTTGGTTCGCATTTGCCAGGGCCAGCATCTCGTCCGTCATATCCAGACCGTAGGCTTTGCCGGTCGGCCCTACGCGCTTAGCCGATAGCAGAACATCGATCCCTCCGCCCGACCCCAAATCGAGAACAATATCTCCAGGATTCAACCTCGCGAGCGCGGTCGGATTTCCGCAACCGAGCGAGGCCAGCATCGCGTCTTCCGGAATCTCTCCCGCCTGAGAAGCGTCGTAAAGATTCGATGTGATCGGGTCGCAACCGCTGCCGATCGCTGCCGTCGCGCCACAACACGCGCTGCCACCAGTCTTCACACGCAGTGCCGCTTGCCCGTATTTTTCTTTTACAACTTCTTTTATGTCGGTTGTACTCATGGCATTTCGCTCCTACTTGCAGATCTGGACAATGTCTCGTGGTTTCACTGCTTTGTTTCTCGTGCAGCATTCAGCGTAAAGAAATTGCAGCAACTCCTGCAGTGCCTCCGTATTGGCCGTGTACCGCAGGAACGTGCTCTCCCGGCGTACCTGCACGAGGTCTTCATGTCGAAGTTTGTCGAGATGGTGAGAGAGCGTCGAGTTCGGGATCTCCAGTTCCTGCTGGATTTCACCCACGACGAGACCCTCCGGATGCGCCGTCAGTAACAACTGCATGATGCGCAATCTCGCCTCGGTTCCCATCGCCGAGAACATGTCCGCATATTTGGCAATCTGCTCGGTATTCTTCTTGGAGGCTTCGATTGCACTGATCATATTTCGATAATTGCAGAACTATCGATTAAGTCAAGACACAATTCCCGCGCAAAGCTTTACCGGATCCCACGGATCCTTAGGAAGCTTCGCGCGAGTCTCGCCAGAACTTGGAAAACCTTCGTTGTATTACTTTTTAGGAGTCGAACCCGGCGCCGGGAGCGCAATCGACTGTGGATCTATCGCCTCGTGGGTATAGTTTGAGAGCTCGACCCAATCCTTGTGATCTTTGTCCGTCGACTCCCCCTTGATGTCCCCGAAATTAACGAATGCATTGAACGCCGCTTTTTTCTCCGGAGGTGGCAATGGATTTCCAACATTCGCCTCTTTGCCCGTTGCCCCAGTCGGATTCCCGGTGTTTGCTTCTCCGTGACCGAAGCTCGACACCTCGATCCAATCCTTGTGACCTTTGTCCGTCGACTCCCCCTTGATGTCCCCGAAATTAACGAATGCGTTGAACGCCGCTTTTTTCTCCGGAGGTGGCAATGGATTTCCAACATTCGCCTCTTTGCCCGTTGCCCCAGTCGGATTCCCGGTGTTTGCTTCTCCGTGGCTGAAGCTCGACACCTCGATCCAACCCTCAGCTTTGCCGACAGTCGATTCCCCTTGGATTCCGCCAAGGTTGAGATACGAATCAAAAGCCGCCGGCGAACCAGCCGGGGGCCCGGCCGGACGCGAAAGCGTTTTCGCCGCCAGGTCCGCCTGTATAAAGCTCTTCGTCAACGGGTCTCCGAGCGGCGACTGGGGTGAATTCGACCCGGTGACGCTGTTCCCAGCGCTCTGAGGGCTGGCGACTGGCGTTCCAACATTTTGAGGAAGAACGATGTCTTGGCCGGCCGTAAGCTTCGCCGGATCGGAAATGTGGGGATTCGCCGCCGCAAGATCGCCCGTATTCACGCCTAGCCGCTGGGCAACCTGTGATAACTCAGTCTCCCCCGCTTGTACCGTGGCAACCGGGCTGCCGCTGGGCGTAGAAAGATTTTGGCTGGACACAAGGTTCGGAACTCTGCCGATCGATGACATTTGCTCTCCCTCCTATTTTCCTAGTTATCGACCTATTTCCTTGGATCGTTGCCTTCTTATTTTGTCCGCCTCTTGACCAGACGCCTTCCCGACAGTTCCTGAACCTGCCCATGAACTCCGCCCTATCGGATTTTGCCCCCCGCCGGGCGTAGGATCTTGCCGTGACCGATCGCACTCTCACCGATCAGGCTCTGGAGCATCAGCGCTCCGGCCGGTTGTCCGAGGCCACGGATCTCTATCGTCAAGCTCTGACGCTCGATCCCGAGAACCCTCAGCTTCATACCAGCCTTGCCAATATTCTTCAGACCCAAGGCCAAATCGACGAGGCGATCGTCGATTATCAGCGAGCCATCTCCCTCGATCCGGCGCTTCATCCCGCCTGGTACGCCCTCGGATGCGCATGGTCCACCAAGAAAGAGGACGCGAACGCTCTCGACTGCTTCGCGAAAGCAATCGAACTGTCTCCCGCTCACGGGCCCTCGCACCATAACCTCGGCAAAACCCTTTTCCGTCTCGGGCTCATCGACGAAGCCATCGAGCGCTTTCGAACCGCCATCGCTCTAGGGGAAGGCTTCCTGCCGCGCACTGCAATCGCCACCACGATTCCCGGAAGCCCCACCGCTGATCATCGCGCAGTCCTGCAAGCTCGCCGCGAATGGGCTGAGACCCATCTTCCCCCGCTCGATGCCCACAAGAAGTTTGTCCGCCAGTCAGCCGAACACCGCCCGCTGCGCATCGGCTACATCTCTTCCTTCTTCCATCGACAGAATTGGATGAAGCCTGTCTGGGGACTCGTAAACCGCCACGATCGCGAGCGATTTCAGATTTCCCTGTTTTCCGATGCGCCCGAGTCCGCATGCGCCGGCTATTCCAAGAATCCAGCCGATGAATTCCACGACATCTCAACTCTCACCAACGCCGCCGCTGCGGAAGCCATCGCGGCCTGCAATCTCGACATCCTCGTCGATCTCAATTCATTCAGCGATGTGCGCCGCCTCGCCGTCATCGCGCTGAAACCCGCGCCACTCATTGTCGCTTGGTTCAATCTTTATGCTACTTCCGGCATGGCCTCCTACGACTACATCGTAGGAGACCGCCACGTAATTCTTCCGGAAGACGAAACTTTCTACATCGAGAAAGTCCTCCGGCTCCCGTGCAGCTACCTGACCTTCGAGGTCACCTATCCTGTGCCCGACGTCGCTCCGCCACCTGCGTCAATCCAACCGCGTTTCACTTTTGGATGTTTCGCGTCGCAGTACAAACTCACTCCTCGGGTGATTGCAACCTGGTGCGAGATTCTGCGCCGCTCGGCGAACGCAGTTCTCTTGTTAAAGAACTCCACGTTGGGCAGCACGACAAATCGCGAATTCCTGTATCGGCGCTTCGCGCAACATGGCATCCCGCGCGATCAAATTCAGATGGAGGGTCCATCCGAGCACAACCAATTCCTGACCGCCTACGGACGAGTCGATGTCGCTCTCGACACTTTTCCCTACAACGGAGGCACAACCACCTCCGAGGCTCTGTGGCAAGGCGTGCCCGTCCTGACTTTCCGCGGAGATCGATGGGCTTCCCGCCAGAGTGCGTCTCTCTTGGCAGAGGCGGGATTGCAGAACTTCATTGCGCTCGACCGCGATGGATACGTCGAGCAAGCGATTGCGATTGCAACGAGTCTGGAAACGCCGACCTATCTCGCCGACCTTCGCCGATCGATGCGATCGCGCCTCGCCAGGTCCTCAGTCTGCAACACCGCGGCCCTCGCTCAGCACATGGAAAGTCTTTATCGTCAAATCTTCGACGATTGGTGGAAACACAATTCCTGACAGTCTCCCAACGACGGCTGCCGACCCTTGTCACGCTCTAAGCGAAAGGCTGGGAATTTGGACTCGATTTCGTAAACACAAACCAACGGCACGGTTGTTCATTTCACCCGCAACGTCCGCAACATCGCCTCAAAGGCTGGGCGCATCGCACCAAACTCCTGGTCTGGAGAAATAAATACGAGATACAGCACCGTCCCGTCGCGCCGCGGCATCGTGACCACCCAGTCCCGTTCCTCGAGCACCTTCCCCTGCGCATCCCGCATCGGAGAGGTTCCAATCAGGTCCACCGATTTGCCCGACACACCATTCGCGCGGATGTTTTCGTCATTGCCAATTTGCTTTAACTCCGGATTCGACTGCTTCAGCGACGCCAGCAAAGCGTGCGTCGATGCATCGAGCCCTTCCCCTTTGTCTTCCGGCTGGTAATTCGCGATCATCACTCCGTAAGCGATCGCATTCTGCGACACCCCGCCTTGCGGCGCGATCGTCACGTTTGAACCCTGGTCGCCGAATACTTGCCAGTTCTCCGGATACGAAATCCGGTACTCGTTGTGACTGAAAACTTTCAGACTCGCGCTCGGCGTCACGTCTGGACCGGGAGCAGGACTCGCGCCCGGCGCCCCGCCCTGCTTCTGCATCGCGGCAACTTCCGCCGAGGTCAGCGGCTTCATTCCCGCCACGCGCGCCTTGACTTCCTTGAACTCTCTGCCATCCGCCAGATACGTTCGCGCCATCAGCGTCTTCACTTCATTCGAAACCGCCGCTGCGCGATTCCCCGGGTTCGGATGGTCGCTCATGAACTGGTTGATCATCGAGTTCGCGCTCGTCCCCATCTGTTTTTCCAGCTTCTCGAAAAACACCGCCATCTGCCGCGGCTCGTAGCCCGAGTCGTACATCACATCCGTTCCCAATAAATCCGCTTCCGACTCCGACTGTCGCGAGTTCTTCAGAAAATATGAACCCACGCCAAACGAAACTCCCAACTCCGCAGCCTTCGCCAGGGCGCTGTTCCCCATCAGTCCGCCCAGAATCGCCAGTGGAAGCTGCGCGCCCATCTGCTTCGACGCTGCTCGCGTCCCGTGACGCTGCACCACGTGCGAAATCTCGTGCGACATCACTCCCGCCAGTTGCGCCTCGTTATCCGCCGCTTGAATCGTTCCCAGATTTACAAAAATCGGCCCGCCCGGAAGCGCAAACGCATTGATCTCTTTCACGTTCACGACGTGAAAGTTATAGGGCCAAGGATACCCCGGCGCCCGCTGCGAAAGTTTTGCCCCCAGACGCTGCACATACTGCGCCACCGGATCCGAATCCGGCAGCACGGGCATCTGCTTCATGACATCGGCCGCGTTCTGCTTGCCCAGCTGGATTTCTTCGTCCTGAGAAAAGATGTCGAAGCCGTGTGTCGGCTCGACCCGCGCCTCCAGACACGGCGAGGCGATGAGATAAAAGACAAACGTCGACACAAATACTCGAAGCCAGGGTGAGCGTTTCATGCCCCCATAATAATGCTTCCCCGCTCCACCTCGTCTGCTCTCGTCATACCCGAGACCCGCGGCCTTTAGCGCGGCAGGACCTATGCAACTGAAACATCGACGCCCATCAATGCAGCCACTCGAAGCCGAAAGCGTTCACCATCTTGTTCATCCCGACCAATAGAGGAATCTGCTTTCCCCGCCACCCCGGCGACACGCTTCCACTTTCAATGCTGCCCCTGCGCACTCTTGATCGCCGTAGCATACGACCCGTCTCCCGTCGCGCCCGACTGCCCCGGCTCTCCCACCGCCTGGAAATAAGGCAGCTGATCCTGCGGAGGCAGAGCAATGATAGGAATCTGGACGCTCCCCGCGCCACACAGGCCATTCGCCGCCGGCAACACGCAATAATTCGGATCGTACGCCAGCAACGCATCCAGCGAATACAACTCCAGAATCGTCATGTGCCGATCGACGGCAAACGGCAGCAGAGCCCGCAGATCGCCCGTCGCGCTGTTTGTCCCCGCGATCGCCACCGGCGCCGAAAGTCCCGCCTGCTGCAACTCCAACGGCACTCCCGACTGGTAGTAGTTGTCAAACTCCGCGCACCAGTCCGACGAGCAACTGCTCCCCGCGTTGTAGTTCGTGATGTCGCTCGCCTGCATCCCCTGGCTTCCGATGCCGTTCGTCTCACCTGAGCCGTTTTTGTAGCCCGCGGCAATCTGCGCCTCGCTCGATCCGTAATTCGCGTTCGCGCTTGCCCCACTCCCCGCCTGGTTCAGCGGATCGAGCATTTGCATTTTCGGACTTTGCGCCTGCACCACTTGATCGATGTCGGTGTAGTACTGCAGCCAGCCCGACATGCTGTACGTGTTCGGCGCGGGAAGCTGTTCGAGATTCGATATGCACTCCGGAAACGCTTCGCCGCCCGCCGACCGGCCCACGCGCATGTAAGAAATCTGCGACAGATTCGGAGACGCGTTGTAATGCGCAATGGCCGCCGCCACGAATGCCTCCCACGCCGTCTTATAAGGCGCTTCGTACGGCACCGGCCACGACTGCTGCTGGCTCACCACCGTCCCAGGAGTCGTAGCACTTCCCGCAACTGCAACCGAAGTCTGATACTGAAACATGTTCGTCGTCGCATTCTGCACGGCGACGCCTAGAGGATTGGCTGTGCCCGCAGTTTCTGCCGTTGGTCCGTAATCCGCGTGCGCAAAGTTCGCGGTGAAACTTGTCGGCGTGGCGCCCGTGATCGTGACCGTCTGACCGTTCAGAAAAGTCGCTGCGCCCAAACTTTGAAATGTGACTTGAGTCCCCGCAGGCAGGCTGTTGCTCGCCGTGATCGTTAGCGTCGAAGTGGACGAGGCAACCTGCACATTCGTGACCGCCTCTTGAGCGACGTTGAAATTCGCAGGCGTCGTTCCGCCAATCCAGATCGTGTCGCCGTTCGCGTATCCATGATTCGCTTCGGTGACGGTGACTAATCCGCTCGCACTCCGCGTCATCGACGTTGCGATCAGCCCAAGGAAGTTGGTACAGCCATCTTTATTCGCATTCACGAGATCCTGGCTGCCTGCGCCAATGTGCGTCGCCCAGCTCGCGCTCGTCACATAATAAGGAGTCACCGCGTTGATGCAGGTATCGACGAGCAAACAGTTCGGCGGCGCGTCACCGATGCCATCCAGAATCACATTCACTTTCTTCGATCCCGATTGCGCCGAAAACCAACCCGCATTCTCGCCGTCGATCGTCGACCAGTCGTACGCGTGCGTCCACCCCGACGAATCCAGCTGGCACGTATCCGTACCCACCGGGCTGCACGTTCCCGGTCCCGGCGTACCAACCTCGGCCTGCATCCACGGACTGCCCACGGTCACGCCTTCGATCGCCGACTGATTCATCACCGTGTTCATAAAGTGTGAATGGTTCGGATCGCTGGTCCCGGAGGAAACACTACGTACACGTGCGTGAACTGGCCCGGCCCTGACGTCGCGCCGCCGCCCTTGGACACCCCTCCACACCCGACCAAAATGCTCGACGCGCTGACCGCTATCGAGAGCAAGAGAATGCTTCTACTCTTTCCCGGCACAGATGACTCCCTTTTTATGTTTGAGAGACGACTCACAACTAAAGATGATGGGGGAAGGGGTTAAGGTTGGAACTTAGCCGGATCGATTTCTTTCTCTGCCGCAGCCGGTTCCACAAGCGGACACACACTGCCTGCCCCAGAAGTCCAGGATGAAAATTTCGCTCTTCCACCACCCAAACCCGGAAGCGGCGGAAATGTTTCGCGCAATTTTCCTGCATTGCGATGTTGCGCACGGCGGAACCCGAAACGAATTGTGTATATTGTCTTTTCCGTTTCGACTTTCGCATCGCTCAGCTCGAAAGAGGTCTTCGCATGGGACGAATTCGCGGTCTTTCTCTTCTTTTCGCTGCAATCCTTCTCTTCGCATTCTTGCCGTCGTCGGCGCAGGACGTAAGCGAGCGCATCTTCTTCAATGCGAAAATCTTTACCGCCAATCCGGACAATCCCTACGCCGACGCCGTTTCCATCCGCGGAGACAAAATCGTCGCCCTTGGCACTCTTACGGAAGTGACGAAGTCCGTCTCCCCCAATGCCCAGCGCATCGACCTCGACGGTAACAGCCTCTTCCCCGGCTTCATCGATTCTCACAGCCATTCGATTGATGGCGGCCTCAGCCTCATCGCCGCCGATGCCACCGACAAAGTCACGGCTCTCGACCAACTTCCCGCCTTCGTCGACGATGCAAAGAAAAATGGACGCGGCCTGCGCGGCGACGTCCTCGAAATCACCGGACTCCCTCTCGAATTCTGGTCCCACACCGACATTCTCAACGCAGACTTCAGCAGCGGAAGCTACGAGAAACAGCCCGTCCTTCTTCGCGGCATGGACGGCCACACTGCCTGGGCTAACCGCGCCCTCTTGAAGAGTGCCGGCATCACCGCCGAGTTGCTGGGAAATTTCTCGCCTGAAGTGCGCAGCTACTACGGCCTCGACAACGATCAGCAGCCCAACGGATTTCTCGTGGACGCCGGCCTCTCAAGAATCGAGCCGCTTCTCGCGCCCTACACCCGCGAACAGTTGCTCGCCGCCGGACGGGCCGCTCTTCAATATAATTACAGCCTTGGCATCACCGCCTGGCTCGACCCGCTCGCCTCCGCATACGCTCTGGAGGCTTATAAAATGCTGGCCGACCGCGGCGAACTCACCTCGCAGGTCGTAGCCTTTCCCCAGGTGTTGGCGAAGGACCCCGTCGGTGAATTAGCCGCCGTTCAGAAAACACGCGAGAAATATAAGGACGTTTCCAACCTCCATCTCACCGGGATCAAAGTCTTCGCCGACGGCGTCGCGGAGTTCCCCTCGCAGACCGCGCACTTCACCAAGCCGTACAAGAACACTGGCCGATACGGCGAACTCTTATTCGATCCGAAACAATTTGCGGAACTCTGCGTCCTCGCGGATAAACAAGGACTGATCATCCACGTTCACGCCATCGGAGACGGCGCCGTGCAGGCGGCTCTCGACGGCATCGCCGCCGCGCGCTCCGCCAACCCGTCTTCGAAACTCCCGCACACGATCACCCACGAGCAATTTGTTCGCCCGGAAGATTTCCCGCGCTTCCGCCAACTCCGTGTCATCAGCGCGCTTCAACTCTTCTGGGCTGATGCCGGCAACGACACCATCGAAATCCTGAAGCCCTATCTCGATCCCGCCATTTACAAGTGGCAGTATCCGGCCCGCTCCATTCTCGACAACGGCGGCGTCATCTCCGGTGCCAGTGATTGGCCCGTGTCCACGGCAAATGTTTTTCGTGCGATTTATCAGGCGGAAACGCGGAAGGGAACGGAAGGCATTCTGGACGCTTCGCAAGCCATGCCCCGCGAAGCTATGTTTTACGCTTATACGCGCAACTCTGCCAAAGCGATGAACATGGATTCGATCGGCACGATTGCTCCCGGCAACCGCGCCGACCTTGTCCTTCTCGATCGTGACGTCCTCACGGTTTCCCCCGAACAAATGCGCGACACCAAAGTCCTCTGGACTCTCGTCGCCGGAAAAACCGTCTACCAATCGAAGTAGCCGAACTTCAAGTACCGGAGTCTGCCCAGCCAGGTCAGCGCCCCAAGCCGCTCCAACTCATGTGGCGACGGACGCCCTCGTCCGTCTAAGCAGGCGCAAAGCGCCGCGCCAAGGTGCCACACCTGTCACACCTATCCCAAAGCGCCGCGCCCACCCTTACTGACTCTCAGCCCTCTAGTTCAACAACCCAAACACCACCAGGCTCTTCTGTGTCATGAAATAAACTTTGCCATTCACCACCGTCGGCACCGAAAACTTCACCGCCGCCCCGGGATTATCCCGCGTCCCCTTCGTCTTCGAGCTATAAAACTGTTTGCCCAGGTTCGTCGCATCGTACGCAGTCAGCGTCGCCTGTCCCGTCGTCGACTTGTATGTCGAGTTGTTCAGCGCCCAAACAATTCCGTTGGTCGTTCCATTCGACGAGATCGACACCGTCGTTCCCGGATAGCCGAAATTCGTCGCCGTCTTCGACGTAGCAGTCGTCGACAACAATCCCGTCGCCGGAGTGAACGTAAACGACTGCAGCACATTTGCCTGTCCCCCGATGTAAACGTGGTTGTTCCACCACGAAGGAGAACTCCACATGCCTCGGTTGATTGCGGGCAGGTACTGCACGATCTGGTTGTTGTTACTCGAGTTGTAGTGGCCCATGTTGTCTCGATTCACAAGAAACAGATCTCCCGCCTTGTCTCCCTGGACCAGCAAGTGCGCGTGCGGACCAGTCTGGTTCGGTAACAACGTCAGCCCCGACGAACCAATATCAAGGTCCGTCGTGTTATACGTCAGCGCATTGAACGGCGTGAAGTAATCCGCGATCGGAAAGCTTGTGCCGACCGGAGGGCTCAGCTTCACCACGCTCTGCCCATAGTCGCTCCCCCCGTGTTCGCATCGAACGCGCCGTTCCCGACTGCAACGAACGTATTAAAGGAAGAATCGCCGGCTACTCCGTTTCCGCTCTGCCAGATGCCGCCGTCGTTTCCGTTCGGCGTCGTCAACCACACCGCCGTTTGGCTCAGCGTCTGCGAGTTATAGGCCATCACCCAACCGTGGTATTGGCTGTAGTCGCAAAGAGACGCCCACGAAATGTAGACGAGGCCGTTTTGCAGCAAGATGGCCGAACGCTCGTTTTCGAGCAGCGGATTGAAACTGATCATTCCGTTTTTCGATCCCGGCCCTTTGCCCGGAACCGACGCCGTAATCGCGATCGGTCCGCCGAATTTCTCTTTTCCCGTCGTGATATCGAGCGCGTGCAAGCGATGAAAATATTTCCCCGATTCCACCGTGCGCGCCAGCACGTACATCGTATTGCTCGTCGTATCGATCACCGGTGTCGACATGATTCCAACTTCCGTCGTGATCGGGTCCGGACAATGCAGCGCCGTCGTATTTGCCGTCGTTATTCCCTCACCCGGATTCGTGAAGTTCACCCTCCATAACGGATCCTCATTGACTCCGGTGTTGTTATCCGCGTCAAAGGCGTAAACACTATCGTTCATCGTGGTGACGAAGACGACGTTGTGCGTCCCCAGATTGGGCATCACCAGCCCCTGCACATAAAGAGGTTGAGAGTAGGAATATCCGTCGACGGCTTGCGAAAACAGCTTGCCGAAGCCGTTCGCGGTCACATTCGTGGTCTTGAGAATTGTCTCTTGGGTGTTTTGACCGGTGCGGCCGTTGTCGTTGTGATACGTCGTAACGTTCACTTGAGCGGCGGTGGAAATCGTCCAAAGTACAGCAAGCAAAGAGGTAGCAACTTTCGCTACAAGAGGGACACGCATGGTAAGCACCTTTGCGAACAAAGCCACGCGGGATTCCATCGAGCTTCTCGCGTGCGCTCAGGGGCCGGCGCAGAAAACAGCTCGTCGCTGTTGTCAGCGGATAGGGAGAGTGACTTCGGGGGGAAAACGGGCAGAATACCGATTCGTGCTCCGCCTAAGCTGCACTCTAGGACTGCACTTTTTCGCTGTCAAGATGAAAGAAATTGCGCACAATTTTTCATATATTTTTTGTGCGCCCTCTTCTTCATGATCTTTGCTTGACCCACAAATCAATTTTGCGCGTTCTCAGATTTTGCGGTTGCACCCGCTCCATTCCGTTGTAAAATTCCCAGCCTTGGCAGGTGGCCATGCAATTTCCCTCCGGGTTCCCTATCGTTCGCTTCTTTGAGTGGCCTCGCCTCTTGCGGTTCTCCATCTGGCTTCTGATCGCATCCTTCACCGCTGGGATTCCACCTTCTGCGACCGCCCAAACAGATTCTCCCGGACTGCCATCGTCGCCGGCTTCCGAATCTTCCAAGAAGGAAGCTCTTCCCAAGGAGGATCAGAAGAAGCTCGACAAGTACGACGTCAACCGCATCGGCCAGCGCGGCATCGGACACGGCTTCAACCTCTATTCCGTGAAACGCGAGCACGAACTCGGTCAGAGCCTTGCCTCCGCCTTCGATCGAAACACCCGCCTCATCCACGATTCGGTCGTGAACGACTACGTCAATCAACTCGTGCAAAAGATCGTCGCGAACTCCGATGCCGAGGTCCCCTTCACCATTAAGGTCATCGATTCCGGGGACATTCCCCGCGCCTACGGATTGCCCGGCGGCTATCTCTACGTCGACAGCGCGCTCATCCTCTCCTCTGATGGAGAAGCCGAGTTGGCCACCGTCATCGCGCATGAGATCGCCCACGTCGCCGCCCGCCATGCCACCCGCGCCCTTACCCGCAAGCAATTCTGCAAGATCGCCAACACCATGGCGCTCATGACCGGTCCTGCCGGGGTCGCCATCGAAGATGTCAGTGGAATTGCCGGTCCGCTTTCGCTAAAGAAGTTTCTACGCGACGCGGAATACGAAGCGGACCTGCTCGGCATTGAATATGCCTACAGCGCGGGATACGATCCCCAGGCCTTGATGGGCGCGCTCGAAAAACTTCACGCGATCGAGGTCAAGCGATCCGAAAACCTGGCCAAGATTCCCGGATACCATTTCGCCAGCAGCCTGCCATTCCATAGCAAGATTGCCAGAAGCTTCGCCAGCTATCCGATGACCGAAGAGCGGATTCAGCGTCTCCACTCGGAGATCGCTTCGTTCCTGCCGAATCGCACCGACTACATTCTCGATACTGAGGCTTTTCAGGAAGTGAAGTCGCGCCTGCTCTCCTACAGCGCGCCGATCTTGCGCCACCACGGCGGCGACAGTGGTAGCAAGGGTCCAGTTCTCCGCCGCACCAACGACGACGCGCCCGAAACGCAAACTCCCTCAGATCTGGCAACGTCGCCTCCGATCCACGAGGTCACATCTGCCCTCGTTGCGAATCCAAATTGAATGAGCTTGGCGTGGAGTTTTAGAGAAAGCACAGCTCGCCGCTGCGACGAAAGCCGATTTGAAATGCTCGCTTTCCTGTCGCGACAGAAACAGTTTTGAACTGGGGCAGGTTCAGCCGTACCGCGAAAACATCGTTCTGATGGACCGTGCCTTCAGCCACGCCGCCCTGAGCAGTTTTGAAAGGGCACGGCTTCAGCCGTGCCGCGAAGCGCCCACAAATCCATCCGGCTTTAGCCGCTGAGGGAAAATCCCCGTAAACAAAAATAACCGTTTCGGTCTCTACAGGCTCAGCGAGAATATCGTCCCGTCGCTCTTCGTCCCGCCCACTCGAGTCGTGCCGTAGAAGTCGCCATTCGTGCCCTGCACCAGCCCGCCGAACGAGTCAGCGCCGTCGCTTCCTTTAAAGGTATGCAGGATGCTGAATGCTCCTAAGGTGCTGACTTCGAAGATCACGCCATCGCTGCTGCCGCCCCCCGAAATCGTAGTGCCGTAAAGATTCCCGTCACTTCCCATGATCAGGGCATTTGGAGTCGCACCATCGGTCGCTCCAAAACTGTGCAACACCTTCACCACTCCGGCGGACGTCATCGAGAACACCGACCCGTATCCGATCGTGCCTCCCAGTGAAGTGGTTCCGTAGAAAGTTCCCTTCGCACTTTGCACCAGACCGGTCGTGATCGCCCGTCCTTCGGTCTCGTCTTCGAAGATGTGAATCGTCGTCACGACGCCTGCCGACGTCATCTTGAAAGCCGTTCCGTACCCTTTCGAGCCGCCGTTGTACGTGGTGCCGTAAAAGTTTCCGTCCGTCCCCTGTATCAACGGAGACTCCGGAGATGCGCCGTCCGTCTGGTTAAAACTGTGTAGCGTGCTCAGCACGCCTGCGGACGTCATCTTAAAAACCGTCCCCAGAAGATTCGCCCCGCCGGACTCGGTCGTGCCATAGAACGTTCCATTCTTCGCCTGCATCAACGCGGCATATGGATTGGCGCCGTCATGAAAAGTGAAGCTGTGCAGCGTTGTCAGTTTCCCTGCCGTCGTGACTTTGAAAACGGTGCCTTCGTTCTGGCTTCCGCCCGCCTCCGTTGTCCCATAGAAATTTCCGTCTTTTGCCAGGATCAGCCCCGCGAATGGCGCCGAGCCATCCGCGCACCCGCCTTTCGAGCAAAAGTTGTAAATCGTCGTCAGGGTTCCGGCCGCTGTCAGCTTGAACACGGTTCCCTGTCCGTGCGCTCCGCCCGCGGAGGTTGTGCCGTAAAAATTGCCGTCTTTCCCCTGAATGAGCGTCCCGAACAACGGATTCGCCCCGTTACTGCCGGTGAAATTCACCAGCGTCGAAAAGGTCTGCGCGCTTGCTTCGGATGCCAGCACGGCAGCGAACAGGAAAGTGGCGGACAACAGAGTGGCGGACAACAGAAATGACGAGCACAAAGAGAAGAAGCGGCGTCGCGGGGAGTTCATGGCCAGAGTTTCCTGTCGAGTCAGATTGACGGATCGACTACACCCGTCCGGCGGTATGGTGCCGAATCCGTGCGTCGCGCTTGTCAAAACAGTGTTAATTTTCCAAAGACGACAGAAAGCCGAGGTCCAAGGCTGTCTACGGACGCGGTGCCGCGCCCTTTCCAATGTACTTGCCCGCGACTTTCGCGCAGGCCTCGACGAACTCCTGCTCGCCTTTGGTAAATGTCCCCGGGAAATAACTCTCCACATCGAGTTCCCCCACAAGTTTCCCGATTACCGTGATCGGCACCACCACTTCGCTCATCACCATGGACGATCCCGCAAGATAGCGCGGATCCTTGGTGACATCATCCACAATCACCGTTTGTCCCGTGCTCGCAGCCGCTCCGCACAATCCTCGATCCAGAGGAATTCGGGCGTTCGGCGTGAAGCTGCCGACGAATGGCCCAATCACGAGCATCCCCGGGTCAGCCGCATCCACCAGGTAAAAGCCCACCCAGTTGTAGCGAGCCATCTTCTCGTGCAGCCGCCGCGCAATGTGCTCCATCACCTCCATCCCGCTGGAAGCCGTCTTCCCCACCTCCTCAAATTCCCGAACCAACTCCTGCTGCTCAGAATTCATAGCTCAGCCCTCAATTTTTCGCCCCTGTAGGGGCCGGGTGCCCCAATTCTAGCCGCGCGCTTTGCGGCTAGAGTGGGTATTTTGCCCTCAACCTATTTTGCTCCCGCTCAGTTTTGAATTTGAGTATCCACCCGTAGTCGCGCCAAATAAAAAAGGGCGCCGGGAAGGGTTCCGGCGCCATCGAGATGCGCGTCGCGGGATGCGTGTCCGCGACACGGTAATGCGAAACTTATTTGCTTTCTGCCACCGACGGGCTCGCCCCGAAGTCGCGGCGATTGTTCGCGGCCGTCCGCGCGGCGCGAGTCGTCGGCTGGTTCACCGCCGCCGCCCCGTAGCGCTCCAGCAGCACAGGAGCCATCGCGTTCTCGGCTTCCTTGACGAAGATCATCTTGTTCTCCGAAGCCATATCCACGCGAACGAAGTCTCCCAGCTTCACCTGCCCGGTAGCCACCAGGTTGGCCAGAGGGAACACCAGGTTCCGCTCGATCGCCCGTTTCAAATGCCGCGCCCCATACCGCGGATCCGTGCCCTCGTGCAGCAAGAACTCTTTTACCGCCGGCGTGCAATTGAACACAAACTGATTCGTGCCCGCCGCCATCAACACTCGCTGCTGCACCATGCCAAGTTCGATGTCCAGAATCTGCGCCAGATGTTCGTCGCGCAGCGTCTTGAACACCACCGTCTTGTCGATGCGGTTCATAAATTCCGGCGTAAACTTGCGCCGCGCCGCCTCGACCGCCGTGCGCTGAATCTTGTCATCGAACGACTCGTCAACCTCGACCGCCTTCGGCGCAAATCCAAACCCGCCATCCACCAGGCTCGTCATTTCGCTCGCGCCCAGGTTCGAAGTCATGATGATGATGCACTGCGACAGATCCACCCGGCGGTTATCGCCCAGGGTCAACGTTGCCTTGTCGAGAATTCCGAGCAGCAACTGCCACAACGAATCCGACGCCTTCTCGATCTCGTCAAACAACAGAATCGATAGTCTCAACTTCTCCGTGAACCACTGGTTCAACGCTTCCTGTGTCAGCAAAGGATGCGTCTCCCGGTGTCCCAAATATCCCGGAGGCGATCCGATCAACTTTGCGATCTCGTGCGAATGCTGGAACTCAGCGCAATCAATCTTGATACAGGCTCTCGAATCTCCGAACAACGACTCCGCCATCGCTTCCACGACGCGCGTCTTGCCCGAACCCGTCGGTCCAAGGAAAAGCAGGTTCCCCACCGGACGTCCCGGCGCATTCAACCCCGCCAGAAACATCTGGTAAATCTGAACGACCTTTTCGACCGCTTGGTCCTGCCCCACAATGCGGCGGCGAAGCGCGGTATCAAACTCTCCAGCATCGTTGCTGCGACGGTTCGGATCGAGCACTGTTGCAAGATTCGTTCTCATAAGATCGTTTCCGGTCCCCCGGATCTCTTCCCTTTCGGCCGTTTTCTTCGGCTCTCTATTGTTATCGCCGGACTTCATAGGCCTAACCCAGTTTTCTTTGCCCATGTTCTGGAAGTTCCCCAACTTTTCCTTCCAGCTTTGATGCGTCCTCGCGCATTAGGAATAAGCAACCTTCTGGCCACGTCGAAAGGAATCTCGCCCCATTGTGCAACTACAACAAGAATCACCAGTTAGCCCCCTCGTCCGAGAAATCCTCAACCCCGCACCCAGGTCCCGCCACTGCATAAGCGAAAACCTTTGCAGCATCAAGGAAGGAACATTGCTTGCCATCCATCCGACCCATGTGGCGACGACCGCCTCGGTCGTCCAGGCAAGGCGAAGCCGAGCGCAAGATTCCAAGAGCCGTAACCCGATAGCCGAAAACCCCAGCCGTTAGCCATTCGTGCTGCGTCCCCACGTAACTAGCGACCTCTCCAACCGCCTTCTACGATCGCAATTAGGTAGGGGGAGGATCGCTTGCGTCACTCGTCAATCCGCGTCGTTACTGGGATTTCCTGTCTTCTTTTTGGAGCCGCCGCCTGGCGTCTCGGACCACATTCCGCCGCCGATTTCGTTGCGGAAGCTCAAACTGCCAAGCCCGCCGTCGCGTCTTCACAATCGCCGGCAAAACTGAAATCCGTGAGCGACACCGGATCCGCCAAGCTTTCGATCCCCGATCCCCGGCCTGCGCTGCCGGGCGGCACCGAACTCTATACCGCCAAACGCGGAGAAGCGATTCCAACGATCGCCCGCCACTATCTTGGCAAGACTTCCTATCTCACATCTTCTGAATTAGCCGACGCCATTCGCGCCGCGAATCACAAATCCGACGCCTCAAATATCCTGAAGGCCAACGAGAATATCATCATCCCCGGAATCCTCCCAGCCCCAATCACGGAAAAAACAATTCCCGTTCCCCGGGACTTCGAAGTTCGCGCCATTTACCTCACCGGAGTCATGGCGGCCAGCGATCGCGGGCTTCGCATCGTCAAGCATTGGCGCGAAGTCGGTGGCAATTCCGTCGTGTTCGATATCAAGGACTCCGACGGCAGCGTCAACATCCCCTTCGAGCACCCGCTGCTCGGCGAGCACAAGGTCTACATCCACGATGTGCCGAAGCTCGTGCACTTCCTGCACCAGCAGAATATGCACGCCATCGCCCGCATCGCCATGTTCCGCGACGAGCGCTTGGTCGTGACGCATCCTGAACTGGCCGTCCAATCGCGCAAGAACCACACCGCTTGGCGCGAGAACGGCAAGCTCGTCTGGACCGATCCTTCGAACCCCAAGGTCCAGGACTATGACATCGCCCTCGCCAAGCACGTTGCCCTGCTCGGCGTCGACGAGATCCAGTTCGACTACGTCCGCTTCCCCGCCGAAGGCGACCAGAAAGACGCCCAGTTCGTCTTCCAGAGCGGCCAGCTCGAAGTTGCTCCAGTTCCTGGAAGTGAGAACAATAGTAAGAGTGATGACATTAATAAACACGATGTCATCCTGACGACGGCGTCAGCCGTCGGAGGGACCGTGCGACAGTCTCCACCGCAATTGCAGTCGGCAGGATCGCAGCCGGCCTCGAAACCTGCAGGCAAGAATGCCCGAAACTCGAAACCCGAAATCCACACGATCCAGCGCTCCGACGTCATCACCGGATTCCTCAAGAAAGCCTACGCCGAGCTCCATCCCACGGGCGTCCTGCTTTCCCTCGACGTCTTCGGCGTGATGGCATGGCAGCGGCAGGTCGACCTCTCGCACACCGGACAGGACATCGTCGGCATGGCGCACTACTGCGACGTGCTTAGCCCGATGATCTATCCCTCGCACTTCTTCGGCATGGACAACATCGCCCACCCCGGCGACGAGCCCGCGCACTTCATCGGCGAGTCGATGGACCGCTTCGAGCTCATCACCCATCCCGACGGCAACCGTTCGACCGGCGTCGTCATCCGCCCCTGGCTCCAGGCCTTCCGCTGGCGCACCAAAACGTATTCGCCGGAATACATAAAGATTCAGGTGGAAACCTCGAAGGATAAAGGTGGCATCGGATTCTTGTTCTGGAACGCCGCCAACGACTATTCGAAACCCTACGAGGCCATGCCTGAAATGAAGTCGGCCAACAAGGGATCGAAAGACAGCCCCAAATACTTCCGCGGGGACGAGCAGCCCGTACCCACAGTCCAAGCCGCCCTGACCCGCTAGTCACGAAGAACCGCCCGGGTGCCCCACTTCTGGCCGACGTTGCCAGAAGTGGGGTCTTCGATTCAGCGAGCACCGCCGCCGCGCCTCCCATGGTGGAGCGGGCACTCCTGCCCGCTGCCTTTGGATATGGCCAAAAAAGCTCAAAGCAAATCATTAAGCCATATAGGCTCCGAAGGAGAGACAGAAAGAAACCCGGCACGTTCGACTCCCATTTTTCTCTGGACCGCCGTCCCCCCATTGAGTAATGTTTTGGCCAACGTAGTCACTATTCAGCGACTGAACTCAACGCGCGAACCAGGTAGCCGCCGACGGGCTTCGCTTCCGCCTCGGCTTGGAGATGCGATCAGGGCTTGGGGCCCGCATCCTCCTTGGAGAGGTACGCATGACCGAAATACAGCACGACAGCCGGACATCCCGGCTGAAGCGGTGGATGATCCGCAACGGGCTCCTGGTCGTCTCCAGTTTCGCCCTTCTAGTCAGCAGCTTTCTCGGCGGCGCGCTACTCACCAGTTTCCTCGAAGCCGTTCAACCGGGGTCAGCACTGCTCGCGCTCAAACTCATCCACACGGTGGGCGGCCGCGGATGGGCCGCGGCTCTGGCACTCATCCTCCTGCTGGTCAGCCTCTGGCTCCGTGCCAAGCGCATTCATCTTCGCCAGAAAGAGTACGACTACACGGGTTTGACCGTCCTGCGCGACCTGCGCGCGAATCCGGATGCGCCGGTTCCCGCCTTCTACCTCTATCTGCGCGCCTTCGAAACCACCGGAAAGCTGCACGTCCCGCTCTACCTCCGGGTACGCAGGAAATGCGTCTGGGTCGCGCAGTGGATCGTTACCGATGATCTGGAGAGCTACGCGAGCCTTGCGGTCGGCAGCACCGCTCCGCTGATCGCGCTCGGGAAGCCGGGAGAAGCACTCGGCGCCGGCCGCATCCTCACCGACGATGCCACCTGGCAAGGCGACATCGTAACTCTGATGAAGCGGTCCACCGGCATTCTGCTCGTTCCTTCGGATCGGCCGGGCACCGTCTGGGAGATGGAGACCCTGCGCCAACAAGGACTCTTCAGCAAAGTCATCTTCATCATGCCTCCCCTCACCAAGGGCACTTACGATACGGCCGCGCGCTGGAACGCTGCGCGGCAGGCGATGGCTGTCCACGGACTCGAAGCGCCCGAACATCAGGATCGCGGCATGCTGTTTCGCGTCGGGCCCGATGGCAGGGTCGCAAATATCGAACCGCTTCTGCTGAGTTCTCCGCGCAAGATACGAAAGTCTCTCAAGCGCATCTTCAAGACCATGCCGCCGAAAAAGATCTACAAAGCCATTGTGGTCGCCGACAAACGCGCCAGCCGCGCGGCCTTCTGGGGCTGGCTCGAAAATGGGCGCCAGCTTTCGATTTTTCCGGTGGCAATCGCGGCCGCGCTCATGGCGGCGCCCAACGTGGGATTCGATCCCAACGAATCCTGGGCCACTGCATTCGACCGTTCCAACACCGTGCACGAGATTTCCGACTACATCGAAGATATCAAGCTGATGAGATCGGCGAAGTATCAGGCGCTCGCTGCGACCGTGCCTCCGGAAAAGCGTTCTGAGTTGAATCAACTGCTGTTGCAGGCTGGCCTTCCACGCCTCGCTGATGCGGATGTGCTGGCCTACTTCGGGGCCCAGGGCGAGATGCTGAAACGGGTCAGCGACAAGACTTGCGCCGACCTCGCCGCCGGTGAGATGCAACCTGCGGCTTTCGACATTGCCCAGAGTTATATTCCGTCTGAGCGTGTGCAGGACTATCTGCGCGCCAGGACCGCCGCGATTCTGGCTGCGGCTGAAGATGCGCCAACCCTCCCGGTCGACAAGCAGGCCGAGACCGCTGCCTGGGAACACTTCGCGGCGAAGCTCAGTCCACAGGACTCGCAGCGCTACCAGCAACTGAGTGAAAAGCAAGCACCGCCTTCGGCGATGGAAACCTGCTGGATTCGCCGCGCAAATTGGAACACCGTTTCGATTCTGCCTGCGCCCGACGCAGCTGTGCTGGCGCGGGCGCTCGTGCAAACCCGGACCGAAGAAAGTTCTACCGCCTCGACCGCGCAGCAGCGGACGCAGCCGCCACCACCGCCGCGACCGTTCCTGATAATCCGCCTCCTGCGAAGATTCCGGAAACAAAACACGCGGCAGTCGCGGTACAAAATATTCCCGTGCAGCCCAGAGTTCCGTTGAACGAGCCGCCAGCCAGCCAGGCAATGGCTCCAGCCGCCGAGACCGCGCCGCCTCCCGATCCCAGCGTCGCCATGCTCGAGAAGGCGCACGCCGAGCTGGACACCGGACGCCTCATCGAACCCCTCACCGATTGCGCGCTCTACTGGGCACTTCAACTGAAGCAGATGGGCAACCTGCAAGGCCCGGACCTCGAGCACAGTGTTCTGCTCGCGATGGAGAAACGAATCCAGAACTCGCGCGCCGTCCGCAATTACGATGCGGCGATCGACGACGTCAACATCCTCATGCAGTTCTATCCGGGACGCGCTCAACTCGTGTCTCTGAAATCGCAGATCGAAAACGAGCAGCAACACCAGGCCGTCGAAGCCAAGCTCAAGCGGTTCACGCTGCAACACCGGCACCTGATCGTCGCCAACAACGGCAACCTGGTGCAGGCCTATTGTGTAGGCATCCTGCTGCTGGCTCCGGACGGCACCGCTCGCTTCGATTGCGTGAACAGCTTCGATCCCCAGGGACGTTGCGATCACGTCGAGTTTCCCGGAGGCGCCATCAAAGAAGTGAAATTCCTGAAGAACGGTGTTCTGCACGTTGCGACAAATCACCTGGGAAACTTCGACTTCTACGGCGCCGCCATGGATTTGCAAGGAGCCTACCAGGCCCTCGGACTCATGGCGTCCCGGTGATTGTGAGCGAACTCATGTGGGGACAGCCGCCCTCGGCTGTCCAAGCGGCCCGGGAGTATCGGGCCGCAGCGCGCGGCAGCGCGAATGGTTGGTCATCGAGAGTCAAGTTTGCCATTCCGAGTATTAAGCTTGTCATTCCGGAGCAAAGCGAGGAATCCGCTTTTGTTCTGTCATCCCGAGCGAAGTCAGGGACCTTGTGTTGATTCGTCATCCTGAGCGAAGCGAAGGACCTTACGTTCGCCAGCAGCTTCTCCGCAGGTGCGAGGACACCACCGATCCTGCCATAAGCGAGAGAATTAGTTCTTAACCCGCTAAGTCAGAACGCCCCACTTATAAGCAGTAAGTTTACCCGCAGGACGCCACTCTAACTAGCCCCCTCGTGCCACCCCAGTGCACGATCGTGTACTTTGCAGTCGCATAACCGCAATGTACAAAGGATGCGTCAGGACGGGGGTCCCACGGCACAATGCCGTAGGACCCCTTTTCACTGCTCGCCACAAAGTGATGCCTTTCTCGCCCCAATATCAAGCAGAAACTATGTCGCCGACCGCCACCGCCGCGCTGGCCTCCGCCCCAGAAAACTTTGTATCGAAGTGAGTCAACAACATTTCAATGAAGCGCCCATGGTAAATGCCATAAATCTCCTTACTCAGGCTCACACCTCTAGGATTGAGGATGTTCAGAACCAGTGCGCCGCCCTGAACCGACGGACGCAGCCAAGCCTTCTTGCCCCACTGCGGAGGAGTGTGGGTGAAGTCCCCGTCAGAGTCATAGGACCAAGTTTCAATCTTGCGGGCGTCAATCGCCTGCTTGATAGCTGCGAGCAGCATAGCCGCCTGAGAAGTTGCAACACGAATCGCCATACAATGCACCTCGGTATTGAAGTTTTGCCGGACCGCAAGGGTCCGACTTCTTCTTATGCCGAGATATTGAGCGAGTCGGAGATTCTGCGCGAGATTATTTCTCTGCAGGTATGCTATCGCCGAGAAATCGAGACAAACATATCGCCCCGAATAATTTGGGGCCTTTTCTCCGATGGGCCGTCACTTCGGGCATTCACCAATAGGGCTGTGAATAAGAAAAAGAAAGACGAGAAGACCCAATACGCCACTCGAGAGGACGTCGAGAAGGCGATAGAGCAACTGTCGCCAGAGGATGAAAGAAGATTGGAGAAGTTCGCTAGGTATCGCATCCGGGGCTCGGGCGAAAGGCTGCCACCTGGGACCACGAGGATCTCTTGCGGGACTCGATCAAGGCGACCTGGATCGGAGCAGAGGAGACTCAAGACGGCAGGCGCTGGCGCAAGGCCGAGATCAGCTTCTTGCAACACCTTTTCGGGGCCATGCGCAGCATCTCCTCGCACTTGAAAGAAGTCTGCAGCCGAGGACGAGGCTTGGCTTGAGTCCGAGGTCGCCGTTGAAACTGAAGGTGAACTTCTGAGTCCTCTAGTCATCGTTCCTTCAGGTTTGCCTGACCAGGAAAGGGTGCTCTTAGCCAAAGAACAACTTGGTGCCATCTACAAATTATTCCAAGACGATGACGACGCCGCCCTCGTACTCGAAGGCATCAGAGAAGAATGGACTGGCCCTGAAATCATCGAGCGCCTCGGACTTCCAAAAAATACATACGAACTGCTCTAAAACGAATCCGGTATAAGGTCAAATAGGGAGAGCAGTGACCAAGAAACGCAAACACGACGATGAACTCCACGCGCTGATGTCATTTCTGGCGGAATCAGTCACCGAGATGGGTGACGAGCAAATCAAGGAGGAGTACGGGCACGAGCCGAAGCCGAGAACCAAGGAGATTTTCAGAGCGGCACTGAAGGAGTTGAAGCAGGAGAAGTGCGAGTGGCCCGTGCAGTCTATGAATCTTCTGTAACCGCAATATCCTCCCGCACCTACAACCTGCCCCGGGACAACTCGGAAAGAAGGACTCTCCTCAATGCGGTCCTCGCTCAGAAACCGGACCTCCAGTCCCTCGCACTCACGGCGCAGCACAGAGAGCTAAAGGATTTAACCGACGCCGACATCGAGAGCTTTCTGAAACAGCTCGCCGAACTGGGCTTGCTGGACCCGTTCCTGCGAGGCAAGTGATGCCGACGACATACAAGTCCCCCTCGCTTCTCCTCAAAGAACTCGGCATCACTGAGCCGCAAGAGATAGACATCGAGGCGATAGCTCAGCACTGCGGGGCGACAATCCTTTACGAACGATTGGAAGGCTGCGAGGCTCTAGTAGGAAACGATGCGCAAGCCATCATCACCGTGAATTCCACGTCGCCCATTGGAGTAAGGAGATTCTCAGCCGCTCACGAACTCGGACATTGGATGAGGGATCGGGGAAAGATCGGGTTTTCCTGCACGGAGCAAGTGATGCTTGGCGAGTGGGGCCAGATCAACACCGAACGAGGGGCGAATGAGTACGCAGCCGATCTCCTTATGCCAGCAGATCTCTTCGCAAGAGAATCGCGCAACAAGCCGATTACATTTGATTCTGTGCGTGAGCTATCGGCCAGGTTCTCGGCGAGCTTGACCGCTACAGCCATCCGGCTCGTCCGGCACGGGTCCTTCCCCGCCATGCTCGTATACCTCGAAAACGGAAGGAGGAAATGGTTTTTCCGTGGCGACGACGTTCCCGATGTCCTGTGGCCACTGGAAACACCGAAACCTGCCACGATGGCCGCTGACTTATTGCGCGGTAAGAATGAACAAAACGCCCTTTCGATTCAAAAGCTGACGGATGGTTCGGGCACCCGCATGCTAAATGGTACTGAGGTCGTCGAACATTCCATTAAAATCTCATCGACAGGAATGCTGTCGCTCCTTTGGTGGAGGGACGAACGGCAGCTACTCGATTTAGCTCAGGAGTGACCTGATGTTCGCAGACGGAAATCAGCGCCCACTCTTTGCCAATGAAAAGGCCTGGAAGTTATCCTCAAAAAAGTTTTCCACAGACAAATAAATTCCATTCTTGTGACGCATAACCTTTACTGAGAAAACTTTTCCAGCCACATTGGGACCATGCACGGCCGAACTCCCCGTCCCACCGGTGTTTTAACCGGAAAAAAGAATTCCCCTGTGAAACCCTGTGCCCCCTGTGGTGAACCCTCAGAGCCCTGGATTCCCGCATCGAAGCTCCCTCCACTCCCGAAAGACTCCGTTAACTCCCTTATTCGCAATATTTTGCTGACAAACCCTTTATTTCCAAAATTTTACGCGGACGTCGTCATCGCCTCCGCCCCTAACTCTCATGCCGCCAATATTTTGGCTGCGAACTACCAAAAAATCATCGACAGGATTTCTATGCCCAACACAAAAACCTGCACTCATATCAAAGTCACCGGAGTCCGTTGCGGCTCCGTCGCTCTTCGCGGAGAGCAATTCTGCTACTTCCACCAGCACGCGCACCGCGGTGTAAAAACTCCGCCGCAGTCGCGCCTTCACCCCATCGCCATCCTCGAGGACGAAGAGTCGATCCAGTCTTCTCTGATGGAAGTCATCAACGCGCTCATGCGCAACACCATCGATCTGAAGCGCGCCGAATTGATTCTGCGCGCCCTGCACATCGCGGTGAAAAATGCCCGCCGCGTAAAATTTCCCACGACCAACACCGTCAAAGAAATCCCCGACTACGCCCCTGCCACGGCAAATGTGGGGACAGCCGCCTTCGGCGGTCCAGTCGGCCCAGAAGTACCGGGCCGCAGCGCCGTAGTCGAAACCGAAGCAAACGAACTGGATCTCCCGCCCGTAGCCGCCACGCCACCGAAGCCCATCCATCCCGATCCCACGTTCTGGGAAAACTGGGAAGCCGGCGGAAAAGAACTCGCACGCCGCGCGGCTGCCACGGCTCATGTGGGGACAGCCACCCTCGGCTGTCCGGCCGGCCCAGATGTACCGGGCGTCGCCACTGCCTATGTGGGGACAGCCGCCCTCGGCTGTCCGAGCGGCCCAGAAGTACCGGGCCGCAGTCCCGCCACTTCCAGGCCGCCCGCCTCCGTCCCATCCCACGACTTCAAGAATCAAGGTACCCGGCAAGCGCTGCCCCATCCGTCGCCCCCCTCGACAAATGGAAACTCGAGAGGCAGCCAGCGCAAGCAGCCCGCGCCAGCAGCGCCAGCTCCGAAGGAGCGAAAGAATGCGGCCCACAGCTGCGCGAGCCGATGCGGTAAGGGGCAAAGCAAACAACAAGCCCCGGAGGGGCGAAAGAAAACCCTGCGGCCCGATACATCCGGGCCGCTTGGACAGCCGAGGGCGGCTGTCCCCACATGAGTCGGGGTGCTATCGGCAACAGCAACTTCCTCGCTTCGTTCGGAATGAGCAAATCGAGAAACGTGCTGTCCGGGCTGCCAACGGAGCTCGGATATAATGATGGGTAGCGTGGGTGGGGTTCGACGCCGTTTTTCTGCCGGGAAATCCCACTGCGTTGCGCACTTTGACCTTCCAAGGAGTTGGCATGGCACTGCAGAAGACCGACAAGATCTGGCACAACGGCAAGCTCATCCAATGGGACGACGCGCACATCCACGTGATGTCGCACGTCGTTCATTACGGCTCTTCGGTCTTTGAAGGCATCCGCTGCTACGACCTGCCGAGCGGACCGGCGATTTTCCGCGCCAACGAACACATGCAGCGGTTGCTCGATTCCGCGAAAGTCTATCGCATGGACCTGCCATTCACGCGCGACGAACTGGTGCAGGGCATGGTCGAGACCGTCGGACACAATGGCGCGTTCCCGTGCTACATCCGCCCGGTCGTGCTGCGCGGATACGGCGATGCCGGCGTGAATCCGCTGAATTGTCCGGTCGAAGTTTATATCTGCAATTATCCGTGGGGAAAATATCTGGGCGGCGAGGGGGATGGCTGCGACGTGTGCGTTTCGTCGTGGACTCGCCTGGCTCCGAACACTCTGCCGACTATGGCCAAGGCGGGCGCGAATTACATGAACTCGCAGCTCATCAAGATGGAAGCGATCGCGAACGGTTACGTCGAAGGCATCGCGCTCGACGTGAGCGGGTTCGTCAGCGAAGGCTCGGGCGAAAATCTTTTCCTGGTGCATCACGACAAGCTGATCACGGCGCCGCTGGGCAACTCGGTGCTGCCGGGCATCACGCGCGACTCGGTGCTGCAGATCGCGCGCGACATGAATATTCCGATTGTCGAACAGATGATCCCGCGCGAAATGCTCTACATCGCCGACGAAGCGTTCTTCACGGGCACGGCGGCGGAAGTCACGCCGATCCGTTCGGTCGACAAAATCAAGGTCGGCAACGGGATGATGGGCCCGATCACGAAGACGCTGCAGAAGGAGTTTTACGCGATCGTGCGCGGAGAGAAGAGCGACCGCCACGGATGGCTGACGCCGGTGCCGGTGCGCAGCAAACAGCCGGTCGGGGTATAATCCGGGACGTCAATTCGAGCCCGGGGCGCGGCTTTCCTAGACGAAAGCCGCGCCCCTTCGGCTCTCCAGCCCGAAAACGACCGTCACCGATCAAGACCGATCAAGAAGGAGAACAAACATGTCCCAGCAAGGCCTGACCCCGGAATACGTTCTTGGCTATCGCGCCATGATGCTCGATGGCATCGCGCGTGAAACCGAGACTACGAAGAAAGTGATTGCGGCTGTGCCCGATGCGAAGTCGGACTACCGGCCGGATCCGAAAGCGCGCACGGCGAAGGAACTGGCGTGGCACATTGCGAATACCGATGTCCAGTTTTTGACGGGCATTGCCGACCTCAAATTCAATATGGCAACGCCCGAGCACAAACCCGAGACGTCGGAACAAGTCGTCGCGTGGTATGACCAGAATATGAAGAGCGGCATGGAGCGGTTGGCCGCGATGTCCGCCGAAGACTTGATGACACCGGTCGAGTTTTTCGGAGTGTTCAACCTGCCGGCGGTGCTGTATCTGGGATTCTTGAACAACCACAGCATTCATCATCGCGGCGAGCTGACGACGTATCTGCGTCCCATGGGATCGAAGGTGCCTTCGATTTATGGCGGCAGCTACGACGAGCCGTTTGTTCCGGCGGCGCCCGCGGAGACTGCGGCATAGTTTTGAATTTGAGACAGGGGAAGCCGCTCCTCGTGGGCGGCTTTTTTGTTTGGGCCGGGGCTAAGAGCGTTTGGCCTGCGACAGGGCTGACGATTGCTTCGCCGTCTCCTGCACCAGGAAACCCATTTTGGGGTGAGTGGGTTCGAGATCGACGGTGATTCCCTGCCGGCGCAATTCGGCCGAAGCTATGGGGCCGATCGATCCTACGACCACGCGCGAGAACGCGCGAATGAGATCGGCAGAAGCATTGGTTTCATTGGCGATCTGGACGAGGTGGCGTATCTGAACGGCCGAGGTCACGAGCAGCACATCAATCTCGCCGCGGATTACGGCCTGGACTGCGTTTCGAAGCGGAGCGGTGTCTTCCGGCAGGCTCCACTCGTAGATGCGAACGGGCATCACATGAGCGCCGCGCTCGGTCAATCCTGCAATCAATTCGGAAGATGGAGCACCGTACTCCTGGACTGCAACAGAGCGTCCGCGGAGAGGGATGTCGCTGCTTTTTTCGTCGAGAAGTTGGAGGAGTTCGCGCCACGTATTCGGTTCGGGAACTGTGGCGGCGATGGGAACTCCGAGCTCGCGCAGGGCGGCCACGGGCTTTGGTCCGCGGGCGATGACAGTCGTGCGGCTGAGGGCATCCACAAATTCCTGTCGAGAGCATGCGGCTTCAGCGGCCTGAGCGAGCGCTCGCGTTCCCACGCCGGTCAGAAAAATTACGACGTCGACGCGGCCTTCTCTCAGCGCGGCCACAAATTTCAGCGCGTCGCCCTGATCTTCGATCGGGACTTCACGGGTGGCAGGAGCGACAACCGCGTGGCCTCCACTGTTGGCGATGAGTTGGGCCATCTCGCGGGATCGGCGGCTTTCGAGAGCAAGGACACGCTTGCCGTTAAATCCTGGTTGCGCGCTCGTGGCGGCTGGCATGGTGGTTTTAAGAGTAATGGAAGCATTGGAGAGAGTTCAAACGGCCGAGCACGAAAAACGCAAAGAGTTGATGGCACGCATCGCCATCACTAGATTGACCTCAAGTGCAATCGTAGCGCCCTACGTGGAGGAGTTTCGTGCGCAAGCATCCTTTTCAGCGATGGAAGGAATCTGTTCGTTGCGTCGGAGTAATCGAAGGGGGAGGGCTGTAGCCCGAGCCTGGAACAAGTAATTCGACCGGCGAGGGTCGATGAGTGAGCTGGAGATATTACCGCAAGAATACTTAATACTTTGGGAGAGCTAAGTGATGGTGAGTGTCAGCGTGGTGCTGCTTCCACCACTACTGCAGCCCACGTGGCCCGAGTTGCCCGCCGGGGTATTGACCGACACGGACGCGGTTCCGGGACCGGAGATCAAGGCGGTCGTGATTGTCACCTGCAACTGCTGACTGCTTTGCACATTTGTGGTTAGCGTCGTTCCATTGATGATTACCACAGAAGAAGCAACGAACTCCTTACCAGTCAGCGTGAGGAGAAAACCCTGTTGCACCTGGGCGAACGTAATCGTGCTGGCCGAAAGCGAGGTAAGCGCTGGAGTCGGCCGGGAGCTTCCGCACAATGGATTAAGCGCGTTGCAGCCTGGAAGAAAGAGCAAGCCGAGCACGATAAGCCAGATGGAACACGTGTGTTTGCCGGCGGGGGATTCGGCGCCACGGTCAGCAAGGTCCTGCGAAAACGCTGTTTGAGACATCAAAAGAGAAAACCGCCTTCGAGTCGTGCCGGTGAGTTCTGTCTTGGGTGATCTTAGACTGATTCTACGCTGTAGGAGGAAATTGTTTTCGGAGTCTACGTGACTCCCGTAATCAGGCGATTTTCCCTCATCGACTCCAGACGGCAGAGCTCAATGAATGATGTGCAGACCTTTCACACTGAACACTGCAGCCGTTCGACGTTAGTAGTAAGTCAGCTTCCGACGAATGACAGTTCCGGGCTGAAACGGTGCGTCCGGTTGAGAGCGGCTGACCATCGTCTGCCCGGTCCAATTGCCATACTGATCGTGCTGGTACACGTATTGGGTTTCGGAGCCGAAAGGTGGCTGAGGAAGGTTCGGTTTTCCCGCGGGAATAAAAGCTCCGGCTTCCGTGATGTTCCAAGGACCGGTATCCGACCTCATGACCCTAGTTTCACGCTCTGATGCCTTATCGCCGTGATCGTTGTACGTCGTGACCGTGACTTGGTCGCCGAAGACTCCGCCGCTTCTGTGGCGTTCCGTCCCGCGACCCTGAGCATCGTAAGAGTAGGAAATAACGATGTTCTGCATTCTGGCGATCATTGTGCCGACAGACTTTATCTGTTCCGGATTGAGCTTTGATCGAAATTCTTCGGGGAGGTTTACTTGGGGAGCATCTGCGGTCTGTTCCTCCAGGATGACGCGACCTTCTGCATCGAACTTGCGCACAATGTGCCCAAGGAGCGTGCCGTCAGCACTATGGAGTTCCGCACCCGTCGCGATCCCCTGCTCGTTGTACGAAGTTGTGAGAGTGCCGCCGGGATATGGAGCAAACCCCAAGTCAGATCCCTCCCAATGCGGTGCATAGGCCGTGTTCGGAGGTAGAGGCTTTGCATCGTAGGTTTCAATGAAGGATTTCTGCCCCTTCTCATCGTACTTGTAAGTCGCCTTATCGTTGTCTCCCGACTCCACTCCGACTAGCCTGCGTGCATCATCGTACAGATAAGTGGTCTGAGAATCGGCGGCAGATCCCGGTTTACCGGAAACAGTCTTGAAGAGACGTGCATCGGGGTAGTAGGTGTAACGAGTCACCCATATCGAGCCGTCCGAGTTACTGGTTCGCCGTTCCAGAATCCTGCCATCGTGTGCGTACTCCGTCGTCTGAGACAGGATGGACTGCTGGCCGTTGGGGCCAGAAAAAGTCTGTTCATTCAGCACGGTTCTAACGGGACCTTGAAGCTCAGCTTTGTCGCGGTCTGTCATCAAAGCACCGGTTTGGGATAATTGTTGTGCGCGAGCAAGCCATGCAGGCGAAGCGACTAACACCAGAACGGTGGCGAGGTATAGCCGAACGCTCATTTTGCGCGACTCCCGGAAACGAAACGGAATTCTACTCTGGATTATCCGTCGATGTAACCGCATTCGCACTCGTCAGGACTCTTTGCGCTCTTCTCTCTCTCACTGCCCATTCACAGGCGTTGCAGTGGTAACAACTTTGTTCGTGCCGTCGTCCATTGTGGACGTGAAGAGGAGGTTCGATTCCTTCACCGAGATAACGCTGGCTGGATCGAGTTCACAATAAACTGTCCTGAACGCTAACGCACCAGTCGGGCTCGATCCCCTTACACCTCTTCCATCGGCAATCGTCTGGCGTCCCGGGATGCTGACCACCTCGCTGGATGCATCTCCCTCAAGGGTTTGCACTCTGATGATGAGATTACTGACTGTAATGTTGTGGCCCGACGCGTTGAGTAGATCGCAGCTCACGGTTTCGGAATTGGTGGTGTTCTTGATCGGAGGCGTTCTCCATGGCACCAGAGCGGCTATCGCATACGAAGCCGTGCCCACGAGAATACAGGTGGCGATTTTCCAGCTTGGATTTTTCATGTTTAGGTTCTCCTTGAAGCTTGCCGTAGTTTAAGCGACCTTCAGCGTGAATCCATTTTGCGTGGGGCACTTTCTAGAGTGTCCCAGGCTTCTAAGTTCGTGATTGTCACTAGCAGGCGTGGGTGTTGAAAAACTCCTGTTTTGCCAAAACAACCGGAATTTGGGAGATAGAAAATGTCCACCCGACCCGAGATCGTCGTTTGTAGGGCTTCCTATTGCAAAGTTTTTTCGACCGTTTTTGGGTGAGAGAGTTTTTCAACAGCCACAGGGCGTTAACACTCATTGGCCCGGAAGGGCGACTGCCCGAGATCCTCCATGAGTGAGATGGCGATTTTGCAAGAGTTAAGGTTCGTCCACGTGAACATTGTCGCTTCCCTGAGAGTACAATTCGGACGATTCCGAACGCAAACAAGGAGGGCCTATGAGCGCATTACAGGCGATACCGATTCCCGACGAACCGCCGTCACCACAAACCTACACAGCCAAAGCGTATGGCGCGCAAAGTCCGACGTCGGACATCGCAGCGATCACGATTCCGCGGCGCACGCCGCAACCTAAAGACGTCCAGATCGAGATTCTCTACTGCGGCGTCTGTCACACCGATGTGCATTTCGCCCATAACGATTTTGCCAATTCGATTCCAACTACTTATCCCTGTGTTCCCGGCCACGAGATCGTCGGACGCGTGGTGAAAAAGGGGACCGCGGTCACCAAATTTAAAGAGGGCGATCTGGCGGGCGTCGGCTGCATGGTTGACTCGGACCGTACGTGCGAAAGCTGCCGCGAAGGTGAAGAGCAGTATTGCGCGAGCATGCCTGTGCTCACCTACAACATGCCGGACAAATATCTGGGAGGAGTCACGTACGGCGGCTATTCGCAAAGTGTTGTGGTGGATGAGGACTTCGTGCTACGCGTGCCCGGAAACCTAAACCTCGCCGCGGTTGCCCCGCTACTCTGTGCCGGGATTACGACGTATGCTCCGCTGCGCCGCGCCAAAATTCGAGCGGGACAGAAGGTCGGCATCGTGGGCCTAGGCGGGCTCGGCCACATGGGCGTGAAACTCGCGGCGGCGTTCGGCGCGAATGTCGTTGTTTTCACCACTAGCCCCAACAAAACCGCCGACGCAATCCGGTTGGGGGCACAGGAGGTTGTAAATTCAAAAAACGACGCCGAAATGCAGAAACATGCCGGTACGTTTCATTTCATCCTCGACACGGTTCCCACCCAACACAATATCAGCCCTTACATCAACCTACTGAAGCGAGACGGAACGCTGGGGCTGGTCGGCGCTCCCGCAGAGCCTTTGCCTCTTGACGTGTTCGGCTTACTTTTCGCCCGTAGAAACATCTCAGGCTCGATCATCGGCGGCATTCGTGAAACGCAGGAGATGCTTGACTTCTGTGGAGAGCACAACGTCACCGCGGACATCGAGATGATCGGCATGCAGCAGATCAATCAGGCCTATGATCGTCTGCTGAAGAACGATGTGAAATACCGTTTCGTAATTGATATGGCCTCGTTGCGGTGAAGAAGTCGGATGGTCCCCTGGGCTCGGCATAACTAGCGGGGCGGCAGCCCCGCACATCCGCGACGGAGCTTGATTGGCGCTAACAGGATAGCGCTCCTTGACCTTCAATGAGTGACGAAGCGATTCGCCGCAATCAGAACGAGTGGGGTTGCGGGAGCCATCGCCAGTAAGAATAGACGGCGATGAACACAACCGCTGTACCTACCGCCTTAAGGAATTGAATGGTGGCGGCAGGCGATCCTGAAACCAAGTACTGCATAAAGCCGATTATAAGCGACGGCATCCAGCTCACTTGAAAAAAACAGGCATGCGCTCACTGACAAATGTCGGGCCGGGTCAATGCGTGAAATCGCGATGTAACGTCAACGATCCGCGCCATCGGTTGGAACGGGAGTAAAATCCGCCACATGAAGGCATTCCACACTGGGCGGGACGCCAAAGAGTTCTTGATTTCCAAAATTGTCGAGGAAGGGCAGCGCGAAAACGTCCCGCTCTCGGAAGTCGAGCGCAAAATGCTGTACTTCACGGAAAGTGGATGGTCGCTTCCTGACATCATGCAAGTTAGTGAGGATTTTGATCGTGAATACGACCAAGACGAGTATGAACACAAGATTACGAAACTAGTTAGGAAGGCCGATAAGCGCATTCGAAGGGATGTACGTGACGATTACGACAAATGGTGGGCCGCAATCCGCTTTCTTGAACGGGAAGACCACTACATTTTGGTAATGATTCGCCTTGCAGGGCTACGGCCTCGCGGTGATCAATTTAGGCTACTCGCAACTGGGTTCGGAATTGTAGCCGTGCTCTTCATAGCGATTGTCTTGAGCATCAAGTATGACATCCATACGCCCTCCCGAGGCGACCTCAGAGTTTTCGTATGGGTTTTCCTCGTTTGTTTGTTCGTTTCATACATGCTTCTGAGGTTCATCATCGGTGCGAAGAAAGCCGACGACCTTACCTCTAGGGCGCTAGAAAAACTATTCCGACTCTGGCAGCGCGTCAGCGGAAACGCATAACTTTTGTAAACAGGCATGGCGCTCATTGACCCATGATGAGTACTACGGGGATGTGAACACCAACTAACGAATGCGCTTTTCGTTAATGCTCCATCACTCAGAGCTTGTATCACCTGGTTCCCTTAGTTATACGACGAGCAGCCGGCATCACCGCAGGCTGGGTGGACTCTTCAAAGAGCGAGGTGGTGTAAGAATCCGTGCGGATCAGTTCGTAACAAGTTTCACCCTCGACCCGTTGCAGTCTATTTCGGATAGTTGAAGAAGAGCTGATTGCCGTCGGGATCGTTGACCACCAGAAGTCGGTATCCCCACGAGCCCTCTTTGACCGCGACGCCGTTGGCCTCGAGTTCCGCGCGCAGCGCGTCCAACGCGGCGAACTCGGCCTCGCGCGATGCCGGTTCGACGTTCAGGGAAATGAACATCAGCCCCTTGCCAATCTTCTCCGGCCACGTGTCGGCCAGGATAAGCGCGCAGCCTTGCCGATCGACCTGTGCGACGTGCGCTTTACCGTCCTCGTCGTAACGCCAGGGGCTGGTGAAGCCGAGCCTCTCAACATAAAAGCGGAGCGAGGCCTCAACGTCGGTGACGTGTAGGACGGGGCGCGCGAACCAGTCTGTCATAGGCTATCTCTCACCGGAATGATTACATGCACTCGCAAGTATGGCAGGGGCTGTCCGCTGTTGGAAAGATGTTTCAGGCATTCCCTTTGCCGCGGGACTTCCAGACTCGTTCGAGTGACATGCAGTCTGGCATCCCTCGAAACCGCATCGGGCCATCGCACAACTCGCTGCGCTCGGGGACGGGCGAGGCGTCCGCTCCTACAGGTCGAATCTGAGAACTTTAGGGAGTGGCCAATGTCCGGGCGGCGGCCATTACCTAGGTCATCTTGGGGAAGGTGACGGTTCGGGCGATGATGCTGGGAGAGAGTCCACGTCCGAGAAGGATTCGGGCTGGGCATCAGGAAAGAAATCCGCATGAATATTGATGACCTGCTGCGAATAGCGACGGAACGGCGAGCCAGCGACTTGCATTTGAAGGTGGGGAATTATCCGCACCTGCGCATTGACGGCGAACTGGTGCCGTTGACCGATCAGCCACGCATCAGCGCGGAAGACATGCTGAACATGGCTTTCAGCATGATGTCGGCGCGGCAGAAGCAGAAATTTAAAGAGACCACGGAAATCGATATGGCGTATGGCGTCGCCGGACTGGGACGCTTCCGTGTGAACATTTTCCAGCAGCGCGGCAACGTGGGACTGGTGCTTCGCGTCATTCCAACCAAGATTCGCGCGCTGGATGAATTGTTCCTGCCCAAGGTGGTCGAACAGATTTGCGACATGCCTCGCGGGCTGGTGCTGGTCACGGGGGTGACCGGTTCGGGTAAGTCGACGACTCTGGCGGCAATGGTCGATCGCGTGAACTCGTCGCGAGCGGAACACATTGTCACCATTGAAGACCCGATCGAATTCCTGCATCGCGACAAGAAGGGATACGTCAACCAGCGCGAGATCGGAGTGGATACACCTTCGTTCGGCGCGGCGTTGCGAGCTTCCTTGCGTCAGGATCCTGACGTCATTCTCGTCGGCGAAATGCGAGATCTGGAAACGATTAGTACGGCACTCCACGCGGCCGAAACGGGCCACATGGTGTTCTCGACACTGCACACGCTGGACGCGGTAGAAACCGTCAACCGTATCATTTCGATTTTCCCTCCACCGGAGCAAAAACAGATTCGCATGCAACTGGCGGCGGTGCTGCGGGCGATCGTCAGCCAGCGCCTGGTACGGCGCTGTGACTCCGAAGGCCGCGTACCCGCGGTGGAAGTGATGATCAACACGGCATTCATTCGCGAATCCATTCTGGTGCCGGAAAAGACGCGATCGATTCGCGAGGCGATCTCCGCTGGTACTTCGCAATACGGCATGCAGACGTTCGATCAATCGCTGTGGGATCTGTTCCAGGCAGGATTGGTCAACTACGAAACCGCGCTCGAAAACGCTTCGAACGCCGATGACTTCAAGCTGCGAATGCAGGGTATCGCATCGACAGCGGACATCTCGCGGCAATCGATGCAGTCGGCGGGGTTTGGCGGGAGGTAGGAGTCAGTTTCGAGTTTCGAGTTTCCAGGTTCTAGTTTCCAGAATTTACGGATTGGGCGCGCTTAACGGCGCGCCTTTTTCATTTTGGGAGCACAATCCTCAACACAGGGGACACAGAGTGTCACGGGGGAACATCCTGGGGCGATTTGCGCTATCGTTGACTCATGGCTTTTTCGCGTCCCAAGCGGCGGCAGTATTCCGAGGATGAGATGTACGAGTATGCCGTGGGAGCGCTGGCCCGGCGGATGCGGACTGTGGCGGAGCTGAAGCGGTTGATGCGGGCGCGAGTCGAGGAACCGGAATCCGAGTATGGCGTGACGCTGGTGGAGTTGGTGATCCGGCGATTGAAGGATCAGGGATACCTCAACGATTCGAAGTATGCCGCGTACTACTCGTCCATGCGGCGCGACAACCAGAAGGTCGGACGGCGGCGGGTGATCACCGAGTTGAAAACGCGCGGGGTGCATGGAGACGTGATCGAAAGCGCGGTGGGCGCGGCCTACGAGGGCGTGAGCGAAGAGAAACAGGCGCGAGAGTACCTGCGGAAGAAACGGCTAGAGAAACCGAAAGATCAGAAACAGACGGCGCGAATTTTCCGGCAACTGGTGAGGGCAGGATTTGGTCCAAAGACGATCTTCACGATTTTGAAGAAGTGGGACGTGGACGATGAAACTCTGAGCCTGCTGGAGGGAGAAGCTTCTTGAAATCGAACAATTACCATCCGAAACCCATCGACACGTCGCACGTGCAACTGCCTCGGGAGGTGGAAGCGCTGACGGAGTTGTTGGCGCGGAACACGCATGAACATTGGGCGCGGCAGCGGATGGCGGATGGATGGCGATGGGGCGTGGAGCGGGATGACTCGCGGAAACTGCATCCGGGGCTGGTGGCGTACGAGGAGTTGCCGGAGTCGGAACGAGTGTATGACCGGGCCACCGCGATCGAAGCATTGAAGACGATCCTGGGGCTGGGGTTCCGAATCTCCAAAGGGTGAGACTTGCATTTGCGTCAAGCTATGGGGATGCTTCATACTTTCGCACGGATTTCCGTTCACAATTTGAGGAGGAAGTTATGAAGGCAAAATTGGCGGGGATAGTTGTAGCTGGTTTGTTGATGGCGGTCCCAGTAATGAGCGCGCAGGATGCGAGCACAGCAGACAAAAAGGGCGCAGGAACAGAAGTGAAAGACGCGACGAAGACGGCCGCGAAGGACACCGAAAAGGGCACGAAGACCGCGGCGAAGGATACGGGGAAAGCCGCGACGAAGACGGGGCACGCCGCGAAGGTTGGGGCGAAAGATGCGGGGAAGGACACGAAGATCGCCGCCAAGGACACGGAAAAAGGCGCGAAGACCGCGACAAAAGATACCGAGAAAGCCGCTGATAAAACGGGCAGCGGAATCAAGAAGGGCGTCAAGGGCGTCGGACACGGCGTCAAGAAGGGCGCCGACAAGACTGCCGACGCCGTGAAATAGGCTTCAATCCCGCAACACGGAGGACACTGGGGATCACAGACGGTCTCGCTTCTGTGTCTTTCATCTTCGATTTGTCTGCGACCGAAAAACCCCACTTCCGGCAACTTTCGCCTGGGAGTGGGGCACGCTTTATCCGGGCAAAGTTCATTTAGAATTGATCCTTCATGCTGACCGGCTCTGAAATCCGCAGGAAATTCCTCGACTACTTTGTGCAAAAGGGACACAAGGAAGTGCACTCGTCGTCCCTCGTCCCGGTGAATGATCCGACGCTGTTGTTTACCAACGCGGGGATGAACCAGTTCAAGGATGTGTTTCTTGGGCTGGAGAAGCGCGACTACTCGCGGGCGACGACTTCGCAGAAGTGTGTGCGGGCGGGCGGCAAGCATAACGATCTGGAAAATGTCGGGTTCACCAACCGGCATCACACATTTTTCGAGATGCTGGGGAATTTTTCCTTTGGCGACTACTTCAAAAAAGATGCGGTTGCGTATGCGTGGGAGTTGATCACTTCGCCCGAGTGGTACGGGATTGAGAAGGACAAGTTGTACGTGACGGTGTTCAACGGCGAAGGTGGATTGGAGCGCGACGCTGAAGCTTATGACTTGTGGGCCGGTCAAGGCGTGCCGAAGGATCGCATCTTCGAGATGGGATTGAAGGATAACTTCTGGCAGATGGGCGATACCGGACCTTGCGGTCCGTGCAGCGAGATTCACTACGACATGGGAATCGCGGCGTCGGAAATGGGGCACGTCGACTGCAGGTTTCCTTGTGACTGCGGGCGATATGTGGAGATCTGGAATCTCGTGTTCATGCAGTTTGACCGGGATGCGTCGGGAAAATTGAATCCGCTGCCGAAGCCATCGATTGATACCGGGATGGGGCTGGAGCGGGTCGCATCGGTGTTGCAGGGAGTGATTTCGAATTACGACACGGACTTGTTTACGCCGCTGATCAAGAGGGCCGCGGAGTTGACTGGAACAGCTCAAGGCAACGGAGCTTCGCTCCGCCGGACGGCCGATGGCGGCCGTCCCCACATGAGCAGTGGCAACTCCGAGCATAAGTCGGCGGCATCGCTGCGGGTGATCGCGGACCACTCGCGGGCTGCGACATTTTTGATTTCCGACGGAGTGCTGCCTTCGAATGAGGGGCGCGGGTATGTGCTGCGAAAGATTATCCGCAGGGCGATCACTCACGGGAGGTTGCTGGGGCAGACGAAACCATTCCTGTATCAAATGGTGTTTTCGGTGCGGGATCTGATGCGGGATGCGTATCCGGAACTGAATGAGACGGCAGAACGCGTGTCGAAGGCGGTGCAGGCGGAGGAGACTCGTTTCGCGCACACGATGGAAGTGGGTCTCGAAAAACTGGAGACGCTTCTCAAGACTTCCAGCGAAAAGCTGGCGGGAGAAGACGCTTTTAAGCTTTACGACACCTTCGGCATGCCACTTGATTTCATGCAGGACGCGGCGCGCGATCAGGGGATCGCGTTTGATCGTCAGGGTTTCGACCACGCGATGGATGAGCAGAAGTCGCGGGCTCGCGCTTCGTGGAAGGGCGCGGCGAAGCAGACGGCGAATCCGGCGTATCAGCAGTTACCGAAATCGGAGTTTGAAGGTTATCGGCAGACTCGTTCGGATGGGTGCGAGGTGCTGGCGATTATCCACGACGGACACGGGTGTACAGGAGCTCAAGGCTGGCGAATCGGGCGAAGTCATTCTTGATCACACTCCGTTTTATGCCGAGGCGGGCGGGCAGGTTGGGGATCGCGGATGGTTTTATTCCGACGATCACAACACCGTGGTTGCCGACGTGAAGGGATGCTACTACCCGATTCAGGGAGTGCGGGCGCATCAGATAGTTGCGAAATCGGCGCTGCATGTCGGAGATAAGGTCGACGCCGTGGTCGATACTGAATTCCGCTACGCCACGATGCGCAATCACACGGCGACGCACTTGCTGCATGCGGGGCTGCGCGAGGTGTTAGGCAAACACGTAAAGCAGGCGGGGTCGCTGGTTGCACCGAATCATCTGCGATTCGATTTTTCGCATTTCACCGCGGTCGCGGACGAAGAGCTGCAGGACATCGAAGACATCATTAATAAGGAAGTGCTGCGCAACCGGAAGGTTGAGACACTCACCGACGTGCCGATCGACGAGGCGATCACCAAGTATCATGCGATGGCGCTCTTTGGAGAGAAGTACGGCGACAAGGTGCGCGTGGTCAAGATTGGAGATTTTTCGACGGAGCTTTGCGGCGGGACGCACACAGCGGCCACGGGCGAAATTGGCCTGATCAAGATTCTGAAGGAAGGAAGCGTTTCGTCGGGTGTGCGCAGAGTTGAAGCGATCACCGGCGAGGGATCGTTACATCACTTCCGCAAGGACCATCAACTGGAGAACGTCGTAGCTGGGTTCGTCTCTCCCACCCTTTCGCAGAAAACGCGAAAGGATGGGGCACCCACTTCTGAATCGGCTGACGCCGACAAGTCTTTCTCTCCTGCTGACGCACTGAAGGCAGAGCTGGAACGGAAAGATTCTGAGATCAAGCGGCTCACGCGCGAGTTGGACCAGGTGCGCATGAAGTCGGCTTCGTCAGCATCGGCGAACGTGGGCGAGAAGATTAAAGAAGTGAAGGGCGTGAAGGTGCTGGCGCATCGCGTGGATAATCTGGAGCGAGCGCAGTTGCGCACACTCGTCGATCAACTGCGCGACAAGATTCAGTCGGGCGTGGTTGTGTTGGGATCAGCTTCGGATGGAAACGTCGCGCTGATCGTGGGCGTGACGAAGGATTTGACGTCGCGGGTGCAAGCCGGCAAGGTGATTGGGCCAGTTGCGCAGAAGGTGGGCGGCAAGGGCGGTGGGCGTCCGGATCTGGCGGAGGCCGGCGGAAAGGATGCGTCTGCGCTCGATGCCGCGCTGGAAGGGGCTTATGGAGTCGTGGAGGGATTACTCGCTTGATGTCCGATGAGGGCGTGAAAGAGCGGTTGCGGTTCGTCAAGCACAAAGGCCATGCCATCTTTGTGATTGACTTCAGCCACTGTCCGGAAAAAGAAATGCTGTCTACTGCTGGATCAAGTGCGTGCGGATGTTGCGCGGCACGCGCCGGGATCGGTGCTGACACTGGCCGACTTTACCGGAGCGGAGATCGACAAAAAAGTCGCGATCCGCATCAAGGAAGTGCTGGCGCTCGACCGTCCATACGTGAAACGGTCTGCGTGGGTGGGCACCGAGAGCCTGCCGCACGTGTTCTACGAAAATTTCAAGAGCTTCTCGCAGCGCGACTTTCCTACCTTCAAGACGCGAGAAGAGGCGATGGACTGGCTGGTCGCCGAATAGGCTCTCGACCCTCGGCTTAGAATGCAATATCCGAAAACCTCGTCATCGGCTTTCTTTGGAATGCGATTCCAGCAGATGTTTCGTGAGCAGGACCATGCCGAAGATCTGGGTCCATTCGGAGACGATGTTGCCGACGACTTGTCCCCACTTCGAGTTGGGATTGCTGCGCGCGAAAAGCCAGACCCAAACGGCGCCTGTAATCGCCAGAAAAATAGTGAGCGAGTGATCCTGAATAACGCGCAGCACGGGCGTCAGCCAATGATCTGGCGGCCTCCGGCTTTCCGCGGATCCGATTTCGAAGAAATATTTCGTGGCGATAACGGTCACGAACAATCCTGACCAGTCGGCAATGGCATTTCCAAAAAATGATCCGAGATGCGTGCTTGGGTTGGAGCGGATATAGAGGACGATCCAAACCAGCAGGATGACACCGCTGACGAGGCTGAGGGAGTGGTGATGAAGCCAACTTTTCTTGCGCGCTTTGCTCATGGCCTTCCTTCGATGACACGAACTGCGACAGGGCTGCCTGGAGGTCGATAAGGTTTCGGCTGCATTGTCGCTCCGGAATGGTACATCGCGGTGGATACTGACGCGGGCAGGAGTGCCCGCATCCCATGGTCATCTTCACACCATCAAATTCACGCCATCAGCTTCGCCACTTCAGGGTTACGGGGGCGGACATCGGGTGTTTCATGGGGGCGCCGGTGCGCTTCGATTCGAGGTGAGCGGCTTTTAGTTGGAAGTACCAGCGGGCGGGGCGGTCGGCATCATCGATGAGCATGAGGTGCGGATTGTGTTTCAATCCCTCGGCTTGCAATTCCATGGTGCGGCGGTCTTGCTCGACGAATTTTCCGAAAACAAATTTGAGAAGGTCGGGCACGAAAGGCACCCATCGAAAAAGATTCCAGGCGGCGACCACGTCGATGCGGCAGTGATTGCGGGTGACAGGCGTGACGGTGGTGAGGCTCGAGAACCAGTACTTGCCGGCACGAATGGTTTCAGTGCGAATATTCGGAAGGACGAAATCGATGGTGGTGGTGATGGAATCGGCATCGGCGTAGAGGCGCAAAAGCTTGTAGGGGGCGGAGTTTGAGCTGGGTGTGTGCGCGCTCATGCGAAAGCCGTTGGGAATTGGCTCGAAGTTCTTCTTCTTTTCGTGGATGCTGTGCTGGCTCCGCCACCACCAGGCTTGATGGACGAAGGGACCGTGCGCGGGATCCATGAGCCCGATAATGCCGTGGTCGATGCTGACGGGCATGTCGGCCTGCAAGTACGCAAGCTTGTATTTCGAAGTGAACTTTTCAATTTGCGGCGCCGCGTCGGCAGATTCTTCCGGCTGGGTGAAGCCTGCTCCGGCCGGACCGGGATCGGGGATGTAGACCCAAATGAAATTGTCCTGCTCTTCGCAGGGATAACTTCCGGCGTAGATGCGATCTACTTTGAGTGTCTGGTCGGAAGTCAGTGAGGGGATCCGTTGACACTGGCCGTTGTGAACGTCGAACTGCCATCCGTGATACGAGCATTCGAGGTTTTCGCCGTCGAACCTTCCGCAGTTAAGGGGCATGCCGCGGTGAGGACAGGCGTCGCGCAGAGCGAAAGGCTGTCCTTGTCGATCGCGTCCGATGACGAGAGGAATTTCGAGAAGCGTCGCTTTGTACAGGCCGTTACGATGAACGCGATCGGCGAGCAGAGCGCGATACCAGAAGCCCGTGAGCATCAGAGTGTCGGTGGCCTGGCGCTGCGGGAGGTCGAGTTCGGGCATGGATGGCTGTCGCCGATTGTTGAACGATGATTGAAAAACCTATGCTAGCATCCGCTGGGCTTTCGGCGGGTGAGAAGCGGAAACCTTTCAACGCATGAGGTTTTGAGGGAACTGGGAGGATCGTAAGATTCTTCCTGGCCCTGCGGGGTTGTGGACGGAAAACCTTTTCAACACAGGGGACACTGAGGGGCCCAGGGAAAATCGCAGTAGCACTCCAACATCGACATGGAATTCCTCGGAAATTTTCGCAGGTTGACTCCGGCACAGCGCAACACATTCATTGCCTGTTTCCTCGGGTGGTCGCTGGATGCTTTTGATTTTTTCATTTTGACGTTTTGTATCAGCGCCCTGGCCACGCAGTTCCAAGCGAAGGTTTCCGCGGTCACGGAAGCGATTTTTATCACGCTCGCGTTCCGCCCGGTCGGAGCGTTTCTATTCGGCTTGATGGCGGACCGGTTCGGACGCCGCAAGACACTGATGATCGACATCATCGCGTACTCCGTTTTCGAGTTGGCTTCTGCATTCGCTCCGTCCTTGAAGGTATTCATCATCACGCGAGCCCTGTTCGGAATTGCGATGGGCGGAGAGTGGGGAGTCGGAGCGGCTCTCGCGTTCGAGACTCTACCGGCGGAGAAGCGCGGATTCTTTTCGGGACTGCTGCAGGAAGGTTATGCGGTCGGCTTTTTGATGGCGGCGTTAGTGTATGGAACGCTGTTCAACTTAGTAGGTTGGCGGGGTATGTTCGTGATAGGAGCGCTTCCCGCGCTTCTCGTCATTTACATCCGAACCAAGGTGGATGAATCTCCCGCGTGGCTGGAAGGCAGGGCGGCGAGAAGCGGCGGCACCGGACTTGGCAAGGATTTCGTCAAGTTTCTTGGTGTATTCGCGCTGATGACGATCCTCATGTTCGCCTTCAATTCCTTCAGTCATGGGACGCAGGATTTGTATCCGACATTTCTGACGCGGGGACATCACCTTGCGCCGAAGGCGGTTATGTTTATCACGGTGGTGGCGAACCTAGGGGCGCTTGCAGGCGGAATCGTATTTGGAAGCTGGTCGGAACGGATTGGAAGGCGGCGCGCGATTCTAGTTGCGGCGCTCCTGTCGATTCCAGTGATCCCGTTGTGGGCATACTCGCGCTCGATTCCGATGCTCGCTCTGGGCGGATTCCTCATGCTGTTCATGGTGCAAGGGGCATGGGGAGTGATTCCCGCGCATTTGAACGAATTGTCTCCTTCGGCGGTGCGCGGCACATTCCCGGGATTCGCCTACCAGTTGGGAAACTTACTGTCGTCCAAGAATTCAGTAGTGCAGGCGAAGCTAGTCGAGACGCGATATGGGGGAAGGTTCCCGCCGGTGCTGGCTTGGACCGTAATACTGGTAGCAAGCCTGGTTGCAGTCGTTACGATGATCGGCAAGGAACGGCGTGGAGCAGATCTATCGAAAACGAGTTAGCCAGAAGAATCGATTTTCTAGGGTGTGTGCAAGAACTAGCACATTCGTGGATGGCACGAAGGACTCATTGTCAGTCCCAGATTCCTATGGTACGGTTAGAGCAAATTCCACGCCTTCGTCGCATTCATAAGGTCCCAGCGAGTAGCCGATGAGCGCGAATGCGTGTATCCCAAGGTAGCGCCACAATGAAAGAAATAGCAATGGATCCGGTATCGAGCGGCGAGTCCGTCGAGAGAGAGAACTTCGCCAACCGCAAACTGATTCGCCCAACCCTTCCGCGTCCTGAAAATCACGGAAACCACGGTGCAGCGCCGGCAGCAATGCAAGAAAGACGCGAGCGGCCCGAGAGGCATGACCGCGGAGAACGGATGGACCGTGGAGATCGTGGCGAACGCATGGATCGTGGAGACAGGGGTGATCGCGGGGACCGTTTGGCGATGAACGGCGGCGGCGGGAAGAAGCCGGCTCCTCCGGAACAGACCAACGCGGAAAATTTCTACTATCAGAAGCAGATGCAATCGCGCACGTCGATGGTGGTCGTGCTGCAAGATGGTGAAGAAGTCCACGGAATTATTGAGTGGTATGACCGGAATTGCATCAAGGTGAACCGCGAAGATGGCGGACCCAACCTGATGATTTATAAGCCTGCCATCAAGTACATGTTCAAAGAAGGCGAGAACCAGAAGTAGAGTGTCGGGTATTTCGCTTTCTGCTCGATTCTCCATTTCTCGCGCAAAGTGAGCGCGGGAAATGGGGCACCCTTCCAAAGCTCCTACTTTTGTTTGCTCCGTGCTCCGGCGTAGACTTGGTCAGCCTCGTCTGTCAATCGCCCGGAGGATGGATGTCTTTCCCACCTGTGGTATCTCGCAGAAAGTTTCTTCAGTCGGTTGCCGTCGCTTCGGGCGCCAGCGTCATTCCCGGGCTGGGGAGATCTTCTTTCGCAGCGAGCAATGCAGCGAAGGGTCCGGCCGCCGCTTCAACCTCTCTTGAAGAATTCGGGTATGGCGATGTCTCGCTCGACAGCGAGATTCATGAGCAACAACTGAAAGATACGCATGCGGTGCTGATGGGGCTGAGCGACGACAGCCTGCTGAAGCCGTTTCGTCAGATGTCCGGCCAGCCTGCGCCGGGAGAGGATCTGGGCGGGTGGTACCACTACGATCCGGAGTAGGATTATCGCAGCGACTGAGGCGGGATTCGCGCCGGGATCGGCACGTTTGGGCAGTGGGTGTCGGCGCTGGCGCGCGTGTATGCGATCACCGGCGACGCGGCGGCGCGCGAGAAGGTGCTGCGGCTGAACCGGCTGTGGGCGCAGGCGCTGACGGCGGACGTGTTCGTGGAGAACCGGTTTCCTGCGTACACGTACGACAAGATCGTGCTGGGGCTGCTGGACTCGCACAAGCTGGCGGGGGATCCGCAGGCGTGGGATTCTGGAGAAGACGACGAACGTCGCGCTGCCGCATCTGCCGGGACATGCGGTGGAGCAGGACACGGTCTGGAGGATGGATAACGACGATCCTTCGTGGACGTGGGACGAGTCGTACACGATGCCGGAGAATCTTTTTCTGGCGTACCAGCGCGGCGCGGGGGAGCGATACTACGACCTGGGGTGCAGTACCTGGATGACAGGACGTGGTTCGATCCGCTTGTCGCGGAACGAAACGTGCTGGCGGGGCGGCACGCGTACAGTTATGTGAATTCGCTGAACTCGGCGATGATGGCGTACCTGGCGGCGGGGAGCGAGAAGCATCTGCGTGCGGCGCGCAATGGATTTGCGATGGTGGAGGCGCAGAGTTTCGCGACGGGCGGGTGGGGTCCGGATGAGAAGCTGCGGGCGACCGGGAAGCGGCGATGTGGGTGAGAGCCTGACGAAGACGCACCACAGCTTTGAGACGCCGTGCGGATCGTATGCGCACTTCAAGCTGACGCGGTATCTGCTGCGCGTGACGCGCGATGCCCGCTATGGCGACAGCATGGAGCGAGTGATGTACAACACGGTGCTGGGGGCGAAGCCGCTGGAGGAGGATGGCCGGGCGTTCTACTACTCGGACTATAACTTCAAGGGAAGCAAGGTTTAATCATCACGACCGCTGGCCATGCTGCTCGGGAACGCTGCCGCAGGTGGCGGCGGATTACCGGATCAATGCGTACTTTCGCGATGAGCGCGGATTGTATGTGAATCTGTACATTCCGTCGACCGTGCGATGGTTGCAGGATGGCGCGCAGATTTCTTTGACGCAGAAGAGTGAGTATCCGTATGAGTCGCATTTGCAGTTTGAAGTGAAGACATCGAAGGCGGCAGAGTTCGCGCTGAATTTTCGGATTCCCTCGTGGGCTGACGGGGCTTCGATTGGAGTGAATGGAAAGCGGGAGACGGCTGCGGCTGGCACGTTCGCGCGCGTTTCGCGACAGTGGAAGGATGGCGATCGGATCGAGTTGGAACTGCCCTTGAAGACTCGCCTGGAGGCGATCGACGCGAATCATCCGGAGACGGTGGCGGTATTGGTAGGACCTCTGGTGTTGTTTGGGGACCAGGTTCCGGCTTGACGCGAGCGCAATTGTTGGCGGCGAAGCGGATGGCGCGCGGAGTGTGGCATGTATCGCCCGATGGAAACACCGTGATGAAGATGGTGACGTGGACGATGATTGGGGATCAGCCGTATACGACGTATTTGCGGGTTGGCTAACGGGAAATAAAGCCCGATTTTTTGGGCGCTCTACGCGGACCTGAAGGGCCGCTCTTCCACGGCAGCGGCGAGGTTGGTGCAAAGACGGTAGGTCGCAGACACCGTCAGATTTCCGGAGTCAACATTTCTTTCGGCCCTCTGGGGCCTGCCTGAATTTTCTGATTGGAGCCCACGGCTTGCGCCGTGGGCTAAATTCTTTCGCCGCTTCTGCGGCCGAGGGCCTGCAACTGACGACCGCCTCTACAACTTCGGCAGGACGATTCCTTTTTGCGACTGGTATTTGCCTTTGCGGTCGGCGTAGCTGGTTTCGCAAACTTCGTCGGACTCGAAGAAGATAATCTGGCAGAGTCCTTCGTTGGCGTAAATGCGAGCCGGCAACGGGGTTGTGTTCGAGATTTCGAGGGTGACGAATCCTTCCCACTCGGGCTCGAACGGCGTGACGTTGACGATGATGCCACAGCGCGCGTAAGTGCTTTTGCCGACGCAGATCGTCAGGACGCTGCGGGGAATCTTGAAGTATTCGACCGAACGGGCCAGGGCGAATGAATTCGGCGGGACGATGCAGATGTCGGTTTGCACGGTGACGAAGGACTTCTCGTCAAAGTGCTTGGGGTCGACGATGGAGGAGTTCACATTGGTGAAAATCTTGAACTCGTCGGCCACGCGCAGGTCGTATCCGTAGGAAGAAAGACCGTAAGAGATCACGCCGTCTCGTACCTGCTTTTCGGAGAAGGGGTTGATCATGTCGTGCTCTTTGGACATCTTGCGGATCCAGCGATCGCTCTTCAGCATGAAGCTCCTTAAGAAGAAATTGAGTCATCGGGCAATTTTGTAATTGAGTAAGTGGATTTGCGAAGCGAGCGAAACGAGCGGCTCGCTCGGATCCTTGTGTGGGCGAAATGCGCCCATCGCAGGATGACAAAACTGATCCAATCACTCAATCTGCTGTTGGCTGGGTACATGGCAGTTTACGGGATAGATGCTCGGGTTGACAATCTCACTTATCTTCCTTAGCATCAATCACTTGAAGGAAGATTTTGCGCCTGCAACCCGGAGCCTCTTGTGATCAAGCTCGACATCATCAATGAAGTGGTGGCCAAAACCGGCATCACCAAGACCAAGGCAGAGTTGGCGGTCGAAACCGTCTTCGAGAGCATGAAGAAGTCGCTGGCGGCGGGCAGCCGCATCGAACTGAGAGGCTTTGGCGTGTTCAACGTGCGGCCGCGCAAGACAGGGATTGGACGCAATCCGCGAACAGGCGCGGAAGTATCGATTCCGCCGGGACGCGCCGTGCGCTTCAAGCCGGGAAAAGAACTGCAATCGATCGACTAAGCAGACGCTGACCAAGCGTCTGGTGAACTTACGTGGTGAGAGCGCGCTGACTGCGCGCTTTTTTTTCGTCGCGGGGTTTGATCCGCGGCGGATGGTTGAGAAGGTCAAAGTCGTCGACATATCCGATCGACCCTGCCTCGCTTCCCTTCCAAAAGTTGAGCGACCTTCTCGAGCTCGGGATCGCGGCCTTGCACGATGTCGTCGAGGATGGGGACGATTGTCACATCTGGAGTCAACCCGGAGTCGGGCTGAGGAGAAACGGGAAAGGTCGCGATGAGGGGCAAGTCCATTTCGATTTGCGATTTGGGCAGACGCAGGAAGAAGAACGCGCCACCGTTGATGCCACGCAGGTTGCCGCCGGTCGGCTCTCCGACGAGGGTTCCCAGTTTTTTCTCCTGTACAAGGCGCGCGAATTGAAACGTTGCAGAGCTGTTGCTGGCGTCGATCAGCACGAACACTCTTCCGCGAAAAGGCTTGCCGCTTGCGGGGATACGTCGTTGCCCGCAGCGTCGTCATCGTAGCGTGTGAGCGCAAAGTAGTGGACCGGCGGAGCGGTGGGCCAAGGCTGTGGCAATTCTTTGGCCGCATCTCCCCACTTCATGAAGCTGCGATCCCAAGTGTCGAGGTAAGGGTTGAGATCAGCCGGCGTTTCGCGGTAGCGGACGAGGCGTCGGTAGCTTGAAATTCTAAGGTTCTCGCGAGTGAGGCGCTTCAGAATCTCGTTGCCAACGTCGTTGCCGCCTTCATTGCCTCGCAAGTCGACGATAAGCGCCGATGGATTGCGGTCGGCGAGTTCGTCGAGACGCGCGTTGAGCCAGGCTTTCCAATCCCACTTCGAGTTGTAGAGAGCCCAGGATGGCATGCGGAGATAAGCGGGCCCGTTCTCAAGATATTGCCACTCGAATGCGACACCGTTTCCGCCATTGAGATTTTTCTGTCTCGCTTCAATCGGCGCAATGCGTTGTTCGTAGGTTAGAGGAGTGACGTTGACGGTCTCGGTGGAACTGGGGCTGGGGCGCTTCACAGTCAGCGATATCGTCTTGTTGTTGGAGGGAAAAAACAAAGGGAAATACACGTCGAATGCTTCGTAGGAGTCATCGCCGGTGACTTCGAGGTAAGACTTGCGCTTGGCGTCGTTGGAGCCGTCAGCGCGGGCAATCGTCATCAAGTGCTCGAGAATAGTTGCGGACGAAATCCATTGATCGAGAGAATTTCAGTTCCGCGCGGCAGCGATGCTCTGAAGTAAAGTCGTCGGTCACGATCATGCGAGTGCCGAGCCAGCGGAAATAGAAAGGGACTCGATCTTGTCCCTGAAAGAGCGCCTTCGCGATGTCTTCTTTCTGATTGAAAAAATTCGGATAGGTGTGACCGCACTGGATGTGGGCTGCGAAAGTGGAAAGGGTCAGATAGGCGTCGGCCAGGGAGCGATCGCGTCCGAACTGAGTCTTCAACTCATAAAATCGCCGATCCATTTCCGCCTTGGTGTTGTAGCGGTAGAGTCCGGGATGCAGTTCTTCGTAGGCGCGCTGAAGAATTCCCAGATCGTAGAGAAGATCAGCGGAGGAAATGACCCGATCTCGTGCAGATTTTGTTGCGGGAGCAGATGTCTGGGAATTGCCTGACCTGGCCAAACAGACAGCGAGCAGCGCGAAGGCAAGAAGACGACGGAAGATGGCCAACACTTTCTCCTCGATGCAGAACTGCAAAGTGGCGTGAGGTCACGCGGGAAGACCTTCCGAACATATCAAGAAAAATTGAGACGGGTCGCGCCGTTTTGCCGGCGTTTTCACGTCAGGCAAAAACGAGCCACGGTAGGCGAGCGCTGGTTAAAAGCGCCACTGCCGGGCGGCAGCGATGGGGAAAATCGGGACGACGCTTCGACTACGAGACCGAATCCAACGAGCGCTGCGGTGTTAGCGCCGAGCGCTGGAAGGCGATCTTGCGCAGTATTGGCTGGAGCTGTTTTGCCATGGGAAGGAATGCCTTATCCCACAGGTTGACGTGCGTGGCTTTGAGCACGATGGTGACGGGAGCCGGATAGTGAACGGGAGCCTGGCAGAACTGGCTCTTGAACCGCGCCAGCGAACCCGGGCCCGGACCGAGGTTGTATTGACTCGCGCCGAGTCGGTACATATCGCGCATGGAGTTCCAGTGAAGGAATGCGGCGGAGTTCTTGTGTTCTCCGTCGAACGCCGCCAAGAGACAATGCGCGGTGGTGCGATCGCGAAATGCCAGCGTGCTGCCGACCACTTGTCCATTGAGAGAAGCGGTGTAAAGGCGGGCGCGATTGTAAGGCTGCGCACCGCGCATCAGATCCACATAAAAGGAGAGAGGCCGCTCCAGACGGAAATGTTTACGGTTCGCGCAGTCGAGATAGAGGGGCCAGATTTGTTGCAGCGCGGCTGAGGAATCGTCCGAGTGAAATACGTATCCGGCCTCGGCACCGCGGCGAATCTTGCGGCGCGCCTCGCGATCAAAGGATGCGAGGGTTTGTTCCTCGCAGTCGTATTGCTGAACAATGTAATCCTGCGTCGCCACGGAGTAGTCGACGAGATAAGGAAACGCGTCGACATCCAAGGAAGGTCCGGCGGCGGCGAGATCGGCCAGGATTTCAGGATCCGAGTGCGTGAAGCGAAGGAACATGTATCCGTTCGCGCGAGACCACTCGATCAGATCGCGAGAGACGACTTTCGGGAGGCGGAATTCCGGCGAGATTGGCGCCGGTCCGCGGAAAACAAGCCCGATCTTGAGCGGTCCTGCCCCAACGGTCAGGATGGTGGCGAAAGCGATCGGACGATGTTCGCTGCCCCAGACCAGGTAACGAGGCTTTACCCACATGCGGCGATAAGGCTCGTTCCAGAAGGGGTACTGATAGAGAGATGCATCCGTTCCGCGAAGAAGGTTATTCCACTTTGCCAGGTCTTGCGGTTGGAGCTCCGACCAGCCGGCGGGAATCACCGCGCTCGTCGACCGGACTTCAATAGCGGAAATCTGGGCAGCCAGGCTCATGTTTTTGAAGACCAATTTGGGGGATGCTTTACCGGGAGGGGGACATTCGGCTCGGCAGCGTCAGGGCTACTGGGGCTCCGTGGGGATCGGAAGATGCAGTTCCGACGCGGCGGGTTTCCCTGACGCCACTAATCTTAGGGCATCCGTGATACAGGCAAAATAGCCCCTTCGTAATGGCCCGTGCGGGCTATTGCAAGCGCCGGATGCCGGACATGGGCCTGCAAGTCCAGAATTCTCAATACACGTAGTACCATGATTCTTGGCCGCGGCCTCGCTTTTTAGTGAAGAATTAGAGTCAAAACAGCATGTCGGAATCCGCTTCCCCGATCTCCCATTCCACGCTCGAGTACTATTACGCGCTGCCGACTCCGGAGGGCCCGCCTCCTCGGGAACGGTATTGGCTGCACGCCTTGTTGCTGGTCGCGACGGGCTTTACGACGTTGGTTGTGGGATCGCGCATGGAATTCAATTTCCTGCACAACCTAGCCCCGTTTGCAGCAGGAAATGAATACCTGCCGTTCTTCCCTCTGGCATGGGTTCTGGCGCAGCCTTCCCGCCTGCTGCTCGGAATTCCCTTCTCGGCGACGCTGCTCACGATCCTGCTGGCGCACGAAATGGGGCACTATCTTTTCTGTCGTTACTATGGAGTACGGGCGACGTTACCTTTTTTCATCCCGGCGCCGACGCTAATTGGGACGCTCGGCGCGGTGATTCGGATCAAGGGTCAGATTCGTTCTCGGGCGGCACTGTTCGACATCGGAATTGCTGGGCCGATTGCGGGATTTGTGGTTGCTGTGGGAACCCTGGCCGTAGCTTTAACGTTGTCCAAGCCGCTTCCGGGCGGCATGGGGCCTTCGGACCTGCGGTTCGGATTTCCGCCGATTTTCTATTTCGCGCACCACGCGCTGCGTGCGTTTGTTCCGGGATACGCGATCGCGGGACTGCCGCTGCATCGCGTGTATCTGCATCCGACGGCGATCGCGGCGTGGGTCGGCATGTATGCGACGGCGTTGAACCTGCTTCCCAGCAGTCAATTGGATGGCGGGCACATTGTTTACGCGCTGGCGCCGCGGGCGCACCGCATGATTTCCTGGCTCACGGTGCTCGGCCTCGTTTACCTGGGACGTCTGAATTACGGCTGGTGGTTCTGGGCCGGGATTGTCGTAGTGATAAACGTGCTGACGTGGCGGCAGGAACAGGCGCCGCAGTATCCCGAACTTCCGCCAAGCCGTTGGGCGCTGGCGGTGACGGCCGCGCTTCTGCTGATCCTGACACTGACAATTTCGCCTTTTCAAACCAGCTAGCCGGGCGCGTCCCTGCAGGGGCAGAATTCCATAGACGCGGCTATTGTAACGATTTAATATGTGGCCGCCCATGAAAACAAATTTGCTGTTTACGGCAATTCTTCTTGCTTGTTTCTGCACGTCGGCGCTCGCACAGACGGTTGAAGTGGATACGAGCCACGCCACCAATCACTTCGTGCCCAAAGAAACGCTGGGAGCCGGGGTAGACCGGATATCCGTCGAGGCGATCGACAAAGACTTGCTGCAGCCGACTCTCGGACAGACCTTGGCCTCGGGATGGCAGCCTGTCACCTACCGGCAGAATACGGAACTCGCGATCGAGGCGTGGCACTGGAATCCAAAGGGGACGTGGAGCGATCCGGCGGGAAAAGGATACTTCGTGGGCTCGGCGGAACCGACTGAGACGATTCGCTACTCGTACGGTTATGGTTTGCCGAGGCGCGGGTTCACGCGCAACGATGGGACCGAGAATGTCGGCTTCTCCCGGCTGACCGATGGCGATCTCGATAGTTTCTGGAAGAGCAATCCTTATCTTGCGCAGCACTTCACCGGGGAGAGCGATAGCTTGCACCCGCAGTGGATCATTCTCGATCTCGCGCAGATGCAGCAGGTCGATAGCATAAAGATCGCGTGGGGCGAGCCGTTTGCGAAGCGCTACACGGTGCAGTACTGGACGGGGGAAGATCCGATTCACGCGCCCACGCGCGGAGTGTGGCAGACGTTTCTGGGCGGATTGGTGGATAGCGGAAAGGGCAAGACAGAAACGGTGAAGTTGATGGGAAGCCCGATTCCAGTGCGTTTCGTTCGCATATGGATGACAGAGTCTTCCAACACGTGCGACGGGGATGGAGCGGGGGATCCGCGAAATTGTGTGGGCTACGCGATCCGGGAAGTTTATCTAGGGGCCACGAGCAGCGACGGAGTTTTTCATGACATCGTGCGCCATACGCCGGACCAGGAGCAGACCACGACGTATTGTTCGTCGGTCGATCCGTGGCATGAAGCAGCCGATTTGGGATCGACGACGCAGGCGCAGATGGGATTCGATCTGTTCTATACCAGCGGCGTGACGCGCGGACTGCCGGCCATGATTCCGGTAGCGTTGATCTATGAAACGCCCGAGAACTCCGCCGCGGAAATCGCGTACTTGAAGAAAAGGAACTATCCGATTTCGTATGTTGAGATGGGCGAAGAGGCGGACGGGCAGTACATGTTGCCGGAGGATTACGCGGCGTTATATGTGCAATGGGCAGCTGCGCTGCACAAGGTGGATCCGACACTGAAGCTGGGAGGCCCGTCGTTTCAGGGCGTGAATCGCGACATTGAGGTATGGCCCGACGCGAACGGAAAAGTCTCGTGGCTCGGCCGATTTGTGGACTATCTGAAACAACACGGACGAATGCAGGATCTCGCGTTCTTCTCGTTCGAACACTATCCGTACGACCCATGCCGCACACCGTGGGGGATGTTGTACGATGAGCCCGAACTGGTGCGCCACATCATGCAGGTGTGGCATGAAGACGGCATTCCATCCGATATGCCGATGTTCATTACTGAGGGCAATCTTTCGTCAGGAGCGAGCGAAACCTTTCAGGATATTTTCTCCGGAGTCTGGCTGGCGGATTACATTGGATCGTTCCTGAATGCGGGCGGGAATGGAGTTTATTTCTTCCATTATTTGCCGCTGCATATGGAACCGGGATGCAACGGGTCTCCGGGGACGTTTGGGATGTTCACGATCAACGGGAACTATGAGATTCAGCAATCGCTGGCACAGTTCTTCGTCGCACAACTCATCAATCGCGAATGGGTGCAGCCGGAGGGCGCGGAGCACAAGGTGTACGCGGCGAAGAGCGATGTCGAAGATGGAGCAGGACATGATCTGGTGACGGCGTATGCCGTGAAGCGTCCGGACGGGCAATGGTCGTTGATGCTGGTGAATCGGGATCAGGAGGCGGCGCACAAAGTGCGAGTGGCGTTTCGAGGGGAGTCTGGGCGGGAGGAGACGTTTGCCGGTCCGGTTGATGTCATGAAATTTGGCAGCGAGCAATACCGATGGCACCCTGCTCACACGCGGTTCATGGCGCACGCGGAGCACGCCGCACAACCGACTGTGGTCGCGTTCACAAAGGGCTGGGCCGATCCGGATGGGCCGGTTGCCCGCAGCAAAGTGAGCGCTTCGAAAAACACGTCGTACGATTTGCCGGCCGCGTCGGTCGTGGTGATTCGCGGGAACATCGGGCAGTGAGTTTGGTCGATACGGACTTCATCCGCTTCTTGATTTGCCCGGGCGGATCAAAGCTGGGATCAATTCCTTTCGGCGCGAGCAGTCGATGAGAGACGCCAGGCGTCTGAGCTGTGTTTCCTCTTTTTTTGCGCTGATCACCCACCAACTGGAAGTCCTCCGATACCAGGGAGGCTGCGACTGAAAGAATTTCCACGCGGCCGGTTGTGCACGGAATTGCTTCTCGTGCGCGGACTGGAGCCGAGCGGCTTTTCGCTGCTCGTAGGAATAAACTTCTGTCCGGGCGCCAGTTCGTTTTTCAAAAGCAGCTAGTCCCGCAGAGTGCATCAATCCAAGCTTCGCAAGTTCGGCGGCGCGTTTGACATTGACGGCGCTCCAGATACTGCGTGCTTTCCGCGGCGTGAAACGAATTTTGTAGCTGGTTGCGTCCACGCTCTTGCGGACGCCATCGATCCATCCGAAGCACAGCGCCCCGTCCACGGCTTCGGGCCAGGTGACGCTCGGCATGCCGGAATCGCGCTTGTAGAGGCCCATCCAAAGCTCCAGCGCGGTCTCGTGATTTTTTGCGAGCCAGTTCCGCCACGCCGCCGGAGAGGAGAAAAACTTCGGATTGTCCGGCATCGGTGGCACCTTGAGGCGAGCCATTTTTTACATCAACCAGAGGGCATCAACATCCACAATCACTTGCGTGCGTGGAATTTTTTGTTGTGCGGCGTAGGCTAGCATGGCACGCAGAGTGGTATTGAGTCTTTCGCGGCTCGGGGATTTCAAGACGAAGTGGTAGCGATAGTCCCGCTTCAATCGCATGATGGGCGCCGCCGCGGGTCCGAGGACGCGGACTCCCTCATGGCGGGTTTGCTCGAACCACTTTCCGAGAACGCCGGACCACTGCAACGCGTCGTCGAGTTTGTCGCTGCGGACGAGTACGTTGGCAAGGGCGGAGTAGGGTGGATAGTGCATCCAGCTGCGGAACTGGAGTTCTTTTTCGTAGAAGCCGATGAAGTCGTGGCGAGCTGCGAACTGCACGGCGTAGTGATCCTGAAAGTAGGTTTGAAGAATTACTTTTCCGGGAGACTGGCCGCGCCCCGCACGACCGGCCACCTGGGTGAGCAACTGGAAGGTGCGTTCGGCGGCGCGGAAGTCGGGCAGGCCCAACGCAACATCAGCGCCGACAACGCCGACGAGTGTGACGCCGTGAATGTCGTGGCCCTTGGCAATCATCTGGGTGCCGACGAGGAGATCGAGTTCTCCTTCATTGAGGGCGGCCAAGGTCCGCTCGAAGTCTTCGTGACCCCGGACCGTATCGCGGTCGAGGCGAGCGATGCGCGCCTGCGGAAAGATGCCGTGCAGCAACTCTTCCAGCTTCTCGGATCCGGTGCCGAGGAAATAAACGTATTCGCTGCCGCAGTGCACGCAGGCTTTGGGCACGGGCGCGGTGAAACCGCAGTAGTGACAGACCATTTTGTGCTCACGCTTGTGATGGGTGAGCGCGATGGCGCAGTTGTTGCATTCGAGCTTCTTGCCGCAAGTGCGGCAAAGGACCACGGGAGAATATCCGCGGCGATTGAGCAGCACCATGACTTGCTCTTTTCGTTCGATGCGGTCCTTGATTTCCGCGGCGAGTTTGCGGGAAATCACTTGCTCGTGGCCGGTCTCCTGGAATTCGAGGCGCATGTCGACGATCTCGACTTCGGGGAGAGGACGGTTTTCAACGCGGTCGGGAAGTTCGATCAGCGCGTACTTGTTTTTTCTGGCGTTGTAATACGACTCGAGAGAGGGCGTGGCGGAACCGAGGGCGACGACGGCGTTCGCCATTTTGGCGCGCATGACGGCGACATCCCGGGCATGGTACCGAGGCGTTTCCTCCTGCTTGTACGACGAGTCGTGCTCTTCGTCGACGATGATGAGCGCGAGGTCGGCGACGGGAGCGAAAACGGCGGAGCGTGTGCCGACAACCATGCGAGCATCTCCACGCTTGATGCGATGCCACTGCTCGGCGCGTTCGCGATCGGAAAGCGCGGAGTGCAGGATGGCCACTTCATCGCCGAAGATCTGATGTAAGTCCGCGGCGACGGCGGGAGTAAGGCCGATCTCCGGAACGAGCAGGATTGCGGAGCGTCCGGCTTCGAGGACGGAGCGCATGGCAGCGAGATAGACGGCGGTTTTCCCTGACCCGGTAACGCCATGCAGCAACATTCCAGAAAATTTGCGGGCGGCGACATTTTCCCGCAGGCGCGCCAAAGCCGCTTGTTGCGGCGGGTTGAGATCGAATTCGAAGAGTGCGGGACGCGGCTTGGCGCGAGAAACGGTGAAGTCGGCCGGTTCCTCGATGATTTCGACCAGCGCCCGCTTAACCAGCGTTCCTAAAGTCGTTCGCGGAACTTCAAGCGCGTTCAGAGTCTCGACGGGAACTTTGCCTCCGGCGGCGGCCAGAGTGTCGACAAGTTTTTTCTGGTTCTCGTTCAGCTTGCCGTCGGCAGACTTTAGAAGCGCGATCCTGACAGTGCGGGCCGCGTCCTGCGGAGCCGAAACGTCTTCGCGGAGCAGCCATTTTTTCCGGACCATGCCTTCCAGGAGCCTTCGCGAGATGCCGGTTGCAGAGCGGAGAGAAGCTTCGCGGATGAGGTCGCCATCGGAGTTGGAAAGGTTTTCGAGCACGCGGAACTCCGCGGCCTGCTCCTCGGGTGTGAGGCGGGAACGCGCCGAAGATCCGGAAATTCCTGCCTGATACAGGGCAGTGTGTCCTTGTTCTGCGATCCGGTATCCGACGATGCGCTTGAACTCGGCGTTCAAGGGGAGCATCGTGCGAAAAACGTCGCCGATTGGAGCGAGGTAGTAGTCGGCGATCCAGCGTCCGAGGCGCAGCAGCTGATCGTCGAGGACCGGCGCGGGATCGATCACAGCCAAGACATTTTTCGTTGTGATCGATGGCCTGCGGTCGTGCAGTTCTGTGACGACGCCGGTGAGGCGTTGCTGACGAAAAGGAACGAGGACGCGTCCGCCCACGATGGGCACGGCATCCGCGGGGACACGGTAGGTGAAGACCATGTCGAGCGGAACCGGGAGAGCTACGTCGCAGAACTCGGGCATTGAATGGAAGGATAAACTACGGGGACTGGAGTGGTTGGACCGCCGCTGACACAACTACTCAAACGCCTCAACGCGGCTGCCTTCACAAAATATCCACGCGGCTTCGCTGCGGGACGAAGCGTTCGTCCTACACCGGGGACTTTGGGGGAGTGAGGCCCAGGTACTTCATCACCATTTGCAGGTCTTTCCAGGCTTCGCCTTTCTGGCGCGGGTCGCGGAGGAGAAACGCTGGATGGTAGGTCACAGCCAGCTTTGCACCACTCCACGACGGATCGCTGCTACGCGCTCCGGCGGGCAAGAAATCGTAGAAGCGCCCGCGAAGTTCGGACATCGGCGCATTAATGGCGAGGAGATTCTTCGCGGCCACTGCGCCAAGGGCAACGATAACTTTTGGCTTGATCACGGCGATCTGTCGCATCAGGAACGGCGAACAGGTTTCACATTCGTCGCGCTCGGGAGTGCGGTTTCCCGGTGGACGGCATTTGACGATGTTCGCGATGTAGACGTCCTCGCGGCGGATGCCCATGGCCTTGATCATGTTATTGAGGAGCTGTCCGGCGCGGCCAACAAAGGGCTCTCCTTGGGTGTCTTCGTCGGCACCGGGGCCTTCTCCGACGAACATGAGATCGGCATGGGTGTTGCCTACTCCAAAAACGATTTGCTTGCGTCCTTGCTGATGGAGCTTGCAGCGCGTGCAATCGCCGAGATCTTCGCGAATCAGTTTCAGAGCTGCGGTCGGGATCAAGAACCCCTTGCTCGGGCTTCGGAGTCGAGACTTCGAAAATCGTCTCGGCAGGCTTTGCGGCGACAGCGGTTTTTCGTGAGGGCATTTCCTCTCGCGGGAGCTCGGACGTGGGTTCGTTCAATTCCACGGCAACGGCATTGGAAGCACGCGGTTCACGGCGGTAAAAGTCGTAGATGCCCATCTCGTGGTAGTAGCGGACGCGCTCCGCGAGAGCACGGCGGAGATCTGGGTCGAGAGTGCGAGGCATCGCGTTGATTGTAATGCAGGGGATGGGTTCGTGGACGTGGAGAGCAGATTCCTCGGCGCTGTTCCGGATTAGAAAATGGCTATCGGCTATCGGGTCAGGCTTTCACTGGATTCTTACGGTGTTGGCGGAGGCGGATTACCTGGTCGAGGACGCGCTGGGCTACTTCCCACTTTGTGGTTTCGGGAACTTCGACGACTTCTTCGCGTGTGATGATCGTGACTGCGTTGCGGTCGGAGTCGAATCCGACACCTTCGCGCGAAACATCGTTCACCACGATGCCATCGAGGTTCTTGGAGACCAGCTTCTGACGGGCATTTTCGAGGACATTCTCTGTTTCGGCGGCGAAGCCGATGATGAGCTGCGATGTCTTTTTCTGCGAGATTTCTTTGAGGATGTCGGGAGTCGCTTCGAGCTCCAGCGTCATTGGTCCCTTCCGCTTGAGCTTCTGTCCTGCCGCGGACTTGGGGCGATAGTCCGAAACTGCAGCGGTCTTGATGACGATGCTGGATTGAGGAAGAAGGTTCAGAACGGCGTCGCGCATTTGCTGCGTCGACTCGACCCGAGTAAGTTCGGCGCCGGCAGGGGGCGTCAACGAGGTCGGACCACTGACCAACAACACGCGAGCTCCACGGCGCAACGCGCCTTCGGCGAGAGCGTATCCCATGCGGCCGCTCGAACGGTTGGTGAGGTAGCGCACCGGATCGATCTTCTCGCGAGTGGGCCCAGCAGTGATCAGTACGGTTTCGCCAGCGAGATCCTGCGAAGCGCCCAGAGCTTCCAACGCAGCCGCGACGATTGCTTCATTCTCAGCCAGGCGCCCGGCACCGGTCATGCCGCAGGCAAGATAGCCGGATCCGGGCTCAACGATTCTCACGCCGCGCTTGCGCAAGATTTCGAGATTCGCTTGCGTCGCGGGATGATTCCACATGTTGACGTTCATTGCCGGAGCGACGACAACGGGCGCGGTGGTCGCAAGATAGAGCGTCGTCAGAAAATCACTGGCGATTCCCTGCGCAAAGTGGGCGAGAACGTCCGCGGTAGCGGGAGCGACGACGAGGGCATCGATGGATTGGGCAACAGCGATGTGCTCGATGGCCGAATCGATGTTGGGCTCATGCTCTTCGCCCGCCGAGAACATGCTGGTGATGACTTTTTCTCCGGAAAGAGCGGCAAAAGTGAGAGGCCGGACGAATTCCTGGGCGGCGCGGGTCATGATGACCTGCACGCGGATGCCGCGATCCTGCAACTGGCGGATGATCTCGGTTGCTTTGTATGCTGCGATTCCGCCGGTGACGCCAAGGGCAATCTTCATGGAATTTTGATTGTCGATTTCTGATTGATGATTCAAAAACCGGAGCCGCGGCCCGGGCTACCATCCATCCCGAAGACAACAAAACTTCAGTCTTGTCCGAGGGCCTTGTCGAGATTCTCGGCAGCCTGCTCAGCGGCGCTTCGGATCTCAGGGATCTCCCATTTCACTTTGCCGGCACGGATTTCGTCTTGCGCGATCCGGCAGGGCTTGCGGGAGTTGGTATCGACGACCGGAGGCGCACCAGACTGGAGCTGGCGTGCGCGCCGGGCTGCGACCAGAATGTAGCGATAGTTGCTGTCGAAGCCTTCAATCAACTTCATGGGAATCTCCATTCGAAACAGGTTCGAAGTTTAGTGAGTGCCGAGCCTCAATCGATCTGTTGTGCAGAACATGACCAGCGTTCGGGCCTGTTCCGCTTCGGTCTGAGTTTCCGGGTCCGGCACCAGGTTCCAGCGCCTCTGAAATGATACCGCGAAAACTAGGGCCGTGCCGGGGGAGCGGTCGCACTAAAGGACAACAGGATCGGTAACACCCGCTCCTTCACATTGGCCAGACGATGGCGGTTTGCAAGATCCATCGTTCGCTCGTCGGACGGGGAGAGAGGCTGCCCATCCCGCCGGATCCGCTCTGAGACGACGATGGACTGCAAAATCTCGCTGGACTCTTCGAGCTTGTCGTTGATCAGGATGTAGTCGTACTTGTCGTAGTTTTCAATCTCGCCGCCCGCTTTCACGAGGCGGCGCTCGATGACATCAACAGCATCTTCGCTGCGATGGCGCAGGCGCCATTCAAGCGTCTTGCGATCCGGGGGAAGAACAAAAATGCTGATGGCATCGGGCAGTTTCTGCTTAATTTGCCGCGCGCCCTGGACGTCGATGTCGAGCAAGAGGTCGTGTCCATTCTTCTCAGCCTCACGAAGAAAGCAACGAGCGGTGCCGTATCCGTTTCCGAAAACATCGGCGTGCTCAAGAAATTCGTCAGCCCGAACCATCTGCTCGAATTCCTCGCGTGGGACGAAGAAATACTGTTTGCCATTTTTTTCGCTGCCCCGGGGCGGGCGCGTTGTGTAAGAGATCGAGAAATCCAGCTTCGGCACCAGGCGCATCAGCTCGTTGACGAGCGTGGATTTACCCGAGCCTGACGGAGCGGAGATGATGTAGACGAGCGGCTTGTGCGGCGTACTCATTCGAGGTTTTGCACCTGCTCTCGCGATTTTTCGATTTCCGATTTCATGGCCAGACCTGCTTCCGTAATTTTGAGTGCCTCTCCGGCAAGGCCTGACGTCTTCGAGAGTAAGGTGTTGGCCTCCCGGTTCATCTCCTGCAAAAGGAAATCCAATTTCTTGCCGATCTCTCCGCCGGCATCGAGCAATCCCAGGAAGTGCTGGATGTGGGTTTCGAGGCGGACGATTTCTTCCTGGATGTCGCTGCGATCGACGAGGAGCGCGGCCTCTTGCAGGATGCGTTCCTTCTCAACGCCGGCGCCGAACAGTTCCTGGAGCCGCGCCTGCAACCGCTCACTATAGTTTTGCAGGATTGCACTGCGATGCTGATGAACGATCTTGCTCGCCTCAGCGAGATGGGCCATGCGGTCGCGCAATTCACGAGCGATCCCGCGGCCCTCTTCTTCGCGCATCTGATTGAGGCGTTCGGTGGCTTCGCCGACCTTGGCCATCACGGCCGATTCAATCTCCGAGTCAGCGGAGTCGCCGGCGGTATCGAGAGCGCCGGGGATTCGTAGAATGGCGTTCAAGTCGGGAACGGCGGCAATGGAGAATTCGGCCGCGGCGCTCCGAAAGGCGGCAATATATCCGCCAACGATTGCTCGGTTCAAAGAGAAAGCATCATTGCTGCTGCGCTCCAGACTGAGGGAGATCTCGACGTGGCCTCGCGACATCTTTTCCTTGAAAATGCGGCGCAGTTGCATCTCGAGCGAGTCAGTACCGGATGGCAACCGGAAGTGCAAATCGAGGAAGCGATGGTTCACCGACTTCAAAGAAAGTACGAAAGCGAGCTTGCCGTTGGAGTTGGTGGGCGGAGTGGGGGCACCGCCAGCATGGCTGACTTCTCCTCGAACCTGCGCGAAACCTGTCATCGATCGAATGGGCATAGTGGACCGTTTCTTTCAAATTCCTGCGACTGCTTTGGGCGCGTCCGCGCTGGCGAATTGCAGTTCGTACAAGCGGCGGTAGGTTCCCAGATGCTTCATCAACTCTTCGTGCGCTCCGGTTTCTGCGATGGTGCCGTTTTCGATGACGACAATCCGGTTGGCGCGACGCACGGTTGAAAGGCGATGCGCGATCACGAAGACGGTGCGGCCGCTCATCAGATTGTGCAGAGCCGACTGGACCAAGGCTTCCGACTCGCTATCGAGCGCGGAGGTGGCTTCGTCCAGAATCAGAATTGGAGCGTTCTTCAGCAAAGCGCGCGCAATGGCAAGGCGCTGGCGCTCGCCACCCGAAAGGCGAACTCCACGCTCTCCGATCACCGTATCGTACCCTGCCGGCAGGGCAAGAATGAAGTCGTGGGCGAGGGCAGCGCGGGCGGCGGCTTCAACTTCCTTCATCGGAACGTGGGGCTGTCCGTAAGCGATGTTGTTGCGAACGGTATCGTTGAAGAGCACCGTTTCCTGCGTCACGATGCCGACTTGAGCGCGCAAGGATGAAAGCGTCACGTCCCGGACATCGTAGTTGTCGACCAGGATCCTTCCCCCGGATACATCGAAGAAGCGAGGAAGCAGGTGGACGAGTGTGCTCTTTCCGGCGCCGCTGGAACCGACGACTGCGAGGATCTCTCCCCGCTTTACCTCGAGATCGATGTCGCGCAGGATCTCGCGGGAGTCGTCGCCATCCGACTGATACGAAAAGCTCACGCTCTCAAAGCGGATGCTTTTCGCGAACCGTGGCAGACCTTTCGCCCCCGCCTTCTCCATTACGACATCTTCGGTGTCCATGAATTTGAAGAGCTGCGACGAGGCGCCCAGCGCCTGCTGAAAGCTGTTATTGAAGACCGCGAACTTGCGCACCGGGTTGTACATGCTGAGAACGACAGCGACAAACGTGACAAAGTCGCCGAGCGAGAGCTGGTTGTGGGCGATGCGATCGCGGCCCAAAAGCAGCAACAGCGCGATCGCGATCGATCCAAAAATATCCATTAGAGGAGAACTGATCGCGGCGGCGGCGACCGATCGCAGATTCGCGCGAAACAAGCGCTGCGCGGCTTTGCGGAATCGCGCCACCTCCCACGATTCCATGCCAAACGCCTTCACAATGCGGTTCCCGGTGATGGTCTCGTGGAGAATGTTCTGCACGTCGGCAAGTTGATCTTGTCCGGTTCGCGTAGTCGAGCGAACGCGGCGGCCGATTCGCACGGCGGAAAAAATGATGCCCGGAATGAACAGCAATAGCACCCACGCGAGATCTCGACCGAGAATGACAACTGCGATCGCGATGAACACGAAGGTGAACATCTGCTGCAGAAACTCAGCAAGGACACTCGACATGGCAAACTGCACGCGTTCGATGTCGTTAATGATGGTGGAGATGAGTGTGCCCGTTGTGTGCTTCTGGAAGAACGCGGCCGAGCGCCGCAAGACTGAGTTGTACAAGTCGTTGCGCAGGTTGGTGATCATGCCGAATCCGGCATGGTTCACCAGGTAGGTTCCGATGTAGTCGAAGATGCCCTTCAGCACAGTCGAGGCCACAAGGGCATAGGCCACAATCGTCCAGGCATTGTGAAAGTGCGATGGAACAAAGGTCTGGAGGTAGACAGTTTTGTCGATCTTAGGAATCGTGAAGAGAACGATATTCTCTGAACCGGAAGCGGGATTCAATACGCGATCGAGGACAGGCTTCAGCAGAACCAGCCGGAACGCCTCCAAGAAACCGACGCCAGCCAACAGAAACACGCCCGGCAAAAGTTGCAGCAGGAATGGAAAGACGTAGCGGACCAGCCGCATCAGTTGCCGCATGGGTCTTCCTTGCCTGCGGGGCTGCACTCGCGTGGGGCTGTTCGAAGTGAAATGAAATGCAAGGGACTATTTTACTTGAGTCCAGAGCCGAGAGAATGACGTTTCCGATGCTTACCAATCCCGGAATGGGACGGCCCCATGGCTAGAAATCCCGCCCCGGGGGCGGCTGAGCCGACAGCAAATCAATGGTTTCGGATTGCCCGTCTACGATCACCTGCAAGACAGAAAAGGTCCAGGTTCCATTCTTGGCCGCGATGGCGCGAATGATTCCTTTTCCGCGTGGACCCGAAATCGGGATAGAGAGATTGGCGTGGCCGGTGTTGTTGCTGACATTCATCTGCCCGGCAATGAACCATCCCGGTTTGATGGGCTCTCCGATTCGATCGCGGACTTGTTGGCTCGCGGCCGCCTTGGTGGTGGCTTCTCTATAGACATCGCTGCTTCTGAACGAACCAATAATGATCGTAAACAAGACCGTCACGAAGATCCCGATCAGCAAGAACAGCGTGAGGCAGCCGAGCGGAATCTTCCACATCGCGTTGCGTTCAAGCCAGGTCTTTTTCATCGGCTCGGGATGCAGCGGATAGGGTGGCGTGGTCATGGGCGCGTGCGGCTAGTTCGGACTGTCGCGGTGGACAACCTTGACGCGATATCCGGCTTTGCGGAGATGCTTGCCGACTTCCTCGGCCATCATCACCGAACGATGCTGTCCACCGGTGCAGCCGAAAGCGATCGTCAGATAGCTCTTTCCCTCATGAACGTAGTGGGGCAGCAGGTAAACCAGGAGATTCGAGATGCGCGAAATAAATTCGCGCGTTTGGGGAAAGGATCGGATGTATCGCGCCACCCTCGGATCGCGCCCCGTGAGCGGACGGAATTCGGGAATGAAGTGCGGGTTGGGCAGGAAGCGAACGTCGAAAACAAGATCCGCATCGTCGGGCACGCCCTGGCGAAAACCGAAGCTGACGGAGGAAACCAGAATTCCCTTCTCCTTCGATTTTTCGCGAAACCGTTCATTGATGTGAGCCCGAAGCTCGTGAACGTTGAACTTCGATGTATCGATAACGAAATCGGCGAGGCGGCGGATCGCGCTGAGGTGGCGCCGCTCCTGCTTCAATGCCGACTTTACGGGAGAGTCGGTGCCGAGCGGATGCGGCCTGCGGGTTTCACTGAAGCGACGGAGCAACACGGCATCGGACGCCTCAAGAAAAACGATCTTCGTTGGAAGCGTCTTGCGGACTGACTGCAGGATGCTGGGGAGCTTGCCGAGCTTGGAACCTTCGCGAACGTCGACAACCAGCGCGGTGCGGCGGATGTCGCGAGATTGCAGAGCAAGTTCAGCGAAGGAAGGAATCAGTTCAACCGGAAGATTGTCGACGCAATAGAAACCGAGATCTTCAAACGCTTTCAAAACCGACGCCTTGCCGGAACCGCTCATCCCCGTGATGATGACGAGCTCGGGTGAGGGCTGGCGGGATCGGGTCGACGCGGACTTTCCTTTTTTTTTCGAATTTTTCCGCACTGGATTTGGTGCTTTGCGCGCCTTCATTTACTGGATAGTAGCATCGACGGGCGAGGCTGCGTTTTCAGGGGCGAGTGCCGATTGAGATACCGCTTCGGGATTGTCTTTGAGAATGTACGGACCAAAATGTTGTGCCGCACGCGCTGCGGCAGGTAAGCTATGGCGTCATGAAAAAGTTCGAAGAGCTCACAGAACGCGAGGTTTTGGCGCTGGCCATTGCGCTTGAAGAGGAGGACGAACGCGTATATGCCGATTTTTCCGAGGGATTGCGGCAGGATTATCCGGCGACGGCTTCCATGTTTGACGGCATGCGGGAAGAGGAGTCGGGACACCGGCGACGGCTGCTGGAGCTTTTTCAGAAGAAGTTCGGGGAACACATTCCGCTGATTCGGCGGCAGGATGTCCGCGGATTTGTGGAGCGCCCAGCGCTATGGCTGGTGCGCCCGCTGCGGATCGAGGCAGTGCGCAAAGAAGCATCGACGATGGAAGTCGAGACTCGAAGATTTTATGAGAAGGCGGCGGCACGCACGCAAGATGTGAGCATCCGGCAATTACTGGATGATCTGGCCAACGAAGAACGCGAGCACGAAGAACGTGCGCAGGAACTCGACAAGCAGAAACTGCCCGACAATGTGAAGGCTGACGAGGAAGTCGCGCAGAGACGATTGTTCGTACTGCAGATCGTGCAACCCGGCTTGGCAGGGCTGATGGATGGATCGGTTTCGACTCTCGCCCCGGTATTTGCAGCAGCTCTTGCCACGAAGAACAGTGGGGACGCATTTCTGGTCGGCCTGGCGGCATCGGCGGGCGCGGGCATCAGCATGGGATTCGCCGAAGCGCTGTCCGATGATGGCAGTCTGACGGGCCGCGGGCATCCGTGGGTGCGCGGATTCATTTGCGGGGCGATGACCGCGGTCGGCGGGATCGGACACACTCTGCCGTTCTTGATTCACGATTTTCGAGCTGCGCTGTGGGCCGCGGGGGTGGTTGTGCTGGCAGAATTAGGCGTGATTACATGGATTCGGCGGCGTTACATGGATACACCGTGGGTCACGGCCGCGCTCCAGGTCGGACTTGGCGGCGTGCTGGTTTTCATTACGGGCGTGCTGATCGGAAGCTCGTAAGGGTGATTTCAGATTGCTGATTTGAGAATGCTGATTTGGGCCGCGGTTTTCCCTGGCGATTGCGCGTGTAGATTTCCGGTCGAAAATCTGCATTCTGAAATCTGCAATCTGAAATGGCCTACGGTTGTGTGTCGAGCGGATGAGTGCTTTTCTCGTAGAACTCTTTCTGCATTTTCGGGCTGACGTCATCCGCTTTCACGGCTCGAATCGTCTTCACGACGGAATCAATCCACCAGTTCATCTGGAATTCGCCAAGTTCCTTGGTGGCCGCTGTGCCGTCGCCGGAGTAGTGAAACGGGAATCGCGTGTACCACCAGATGCCGGTGTAGACACCTTCGGGAAGTTTTTGCCGGGCCTGGTCGGCGCCTGATTCGTTCGCGGCGCGGTCCTGATGCACGAGATCGGGACGGGAGACCATCATCTTCGACGTCTCGCTTTCGCCAGCGTGCATATCGATTTTCGTTTTCCTCTCTGGGCCTCCATGCTGCGGTGTGCGCTCATCGAAAACGTAGACGACATAGTCGTGGGGCTTGTCGAGCTGGGTCTGCGCGAAGTAAGGAAGCAGGCTATCGTTTCCGCCGTGGCCGTTCACGATCAATACTTTCTTGCAGCCATTGCGCGCCATCTCGTCCGTGGTTTCTTGAAGAAGAGCAAGTTGCATGCTGCGGCTGTACGCCACGGTGCCCGGCTCGTGGCGCGCCTCGGCGATCTGGCCAAAATAATATTCCGGGAACACGACGGCGTATTCCTTCTCGGCCGCATGAAGGGCCGCGTAGCGCACGTCGAGGAGATCGGTACCGATGGGCAGGTGAGGGCCGTGCTTTTCCAGAATGCCAAAGGGCAGCAGGCAAGTTCCCTGCGAACGCTCGATTCCGGCACGAAAATCGGTGGCTGTGAGCTCTTCCCAGTGAACGGAAAGTTTGGCTTGCGAGGAAGCAGCCTGCGCTTGCAGGATGCGCGGCCCACTCAAAATCAAACCCATCAGCAGAAGGAGTGTTGAAAGCGATTTGTAGATGCGGATTGTCATTGCCATGGACCCTCGGCGGCGGATTCTACCACGGGAATCCCTCTATTCAAACGTATCAATACATGAGGGATGGAAGTCGAGGCCGACTCGCGGCCAAGCGGTTCGCGTACAAAGTTGTGCAACTCGGAGAGCTGTGCCCGTGTTTATTCTTGAACAGCGCGAATCATAGGCACGGCGCTGGGGAGCGGACGATTGAAACGACGACAGCACTCGGCACGACTGACTTTGATCCTTGGCATCGCACTGACTCAGATCGCCTGTGCGCAGCAGCCGGTGCAGGCTCCGCGCGAGGACGGAGTCCAAACCCCTCTGCAGGTTTATTCGCCGAGTGTAACTGGCTGCGCCCCGCTTGCGCTTATTTCTCCGGGCGCGGGTGGAAGCGAAGATGGATACAAATATCTGGCGACCGCCTTGCGTGATGACGGGTGGCGAGCAATCGTAATGGGGCACGGGGAGAGCGGGGCCAAGGCTTTGGGATCTGATATGCGGAAGTCTGGCGGCATCAAGAAAGGGCTGCGGGAGTTGGTGAACGATCCGAAGGCCTATGATGCGCGATTGATGGACATTGCGGCAGCGCTGAAATGGGCCACGAGTTCGTGCAAGGCACCGTTTGTCGCTTTGCTTGGGCACTCGATGGGAGCTCGGACGGTCATGGTCGAGGCCGGAGCAAAGAATACGCTCGGAGTGAAAACGCTCGACCGCTTTGACGCGTATGTCGCGTTGTCGCCCGACGGGCCGGGAAAGATGTTTCCCGAGAATGCATGGTCTGGAATTCGCAAGCCGGTATTAATCCTGACGGGGACCAAAGATCAATCTCTCGATGGCGATTGGAAGACACGCACGATTCCCTATGACAGCCTGCCTGCGGGCTGCAAATGGATGGGAGTGATCGACGGCGCCACTCATATGAATTTCGCCGGCGTTGGGTTTGCCGGCACAACCGAGAAGTTGACGCTGCTGGAAACGAAAGCCTTCCTGGATGGGCTGAGAGCCGGGAAGTGCGGCGCGCCGCTGCCGGCCGAGGGCATTGCGGTCAAGAGCAAGTAGCGCAGGAGGAAGTAAGACCGCCTTGTCCTTCCGGGGGAAAGGACAAGGGGCAAGGACCCACGCGTCCTTACTTCAGGAAAATTTCCTGCATCAACTCTGAGCTGATGATTTCCCGGATCTCGGCGCGCTTTTCTCCGAGCTGTTGTGCGGCTTGTTTGCTGCCGAGAATTTTGTCGCGGGCGGCTTCGCCTTTGGCGGCCAAGCCATCCATTGCGGCGTGATTCTTGTATTCGACAGCAACGCAGATGTCCCAATCTTCGGGGGTATTCTTCGTTTCCTTCAGGAATATCTTGTAGTCCATGATGACCCCTGCTTTTTTCTGTTCTTCGATCAGGGGCTTGGTGGATTGGCGAAGGCTGCTGAGATAGGCATCCATCTGATTCGGCTTGACGCGAATCAATTGAACGCGCCACACCGGGCCTTCTGTGTAGTGTTCCTGAGCGAATAGAGAGGGTGTAAGGAACAATAGGAAAATCAAGAGCCCATAGAGCTTCTTCATGGTGATCTCCTAAATTTAGAGTGGGTTAACGGCGGGAGGATCATACGCTCGCGCGCAGGAATGGGCCAGAAATGAAAAACGGAGATAGCTCAGTGTCGTAGGGAATCTCGGGGCGGTTTTCGCTGGAAAGCAAATCCCCACCCTGTCCCTCCAAAAAGCGGAGGGACAAGGATGGAGAGCCGGTGTCTTTTAGGGCACTTCGATCAGCTGCATTTTGCCGTCGCGGGAGCGATGAAGGACCATTACTTTTCCCTTGGGGTCGCGGAAGATGAAGACGTCGCGATCCTTGAAGTGCGCTTCCTTGATGGCCTCTTCGAGGGTCATGGGGCGCATTGCCACCGCTTCGTCAGAGCGAACCACGTGAACGTCGGTCGTCCGGGCGATCGCCGGATACTTGTGCACCATCACCGGCACGGCGGTCTTCTCAGACAATCCAACGACGGTCTGAACCTCTTCCTGCACGGAATGGCCATTCCACTTTTTGACTTCTTCGCTCTTGCGGGCAGAGCGCTTCTTCGACTGCCACTTGGTCTTATATTTGATCGCCTGTTTTTCCAGGTGATCGAGGGCTTCGTTGATGGCAATGCTCATGTCCTTGGCTTGAGCGAGGCCGACCAACGGGCCATTGCGGGGACTAATGGTAATTTCGGCTTTATGACGGTGTTTTTCTACGGCGAGAATAACCTTGGTATCGAACTTGTCTCCGAGGATTTTGCGGATTTTCGTGAGGCCGGTTTCAACTTCTTTGCGGATGGCGTTGGTGACTTCGTACTGTCTTCCCGTGTACTCCACATTCATGAGCGCCCCTCCTAGAATTTCGTTATATCGAGTTAAATCGGGCACTGCATTTGGAATTTCTCAGTCGCGAACCAGGGCTAAAGCCCGAATAGGTCAGGAGCTTGACGCGGCGCTAGAGTGCCGCTCTTCCACCCTGTGCACCCATCGCATGGACATGGTGCAAGCGATGTCCTTTGGCTTTATTTTTTTACCCGGCGCTGGTGTGTGCTCGGGATGCGCATGTCTTCGCGGTATTTGGCTACCGTGCGGCGGGTCACCTGGATTCCTTGCGACTGCAGGATGCGGGTGATCTGCTCGTCAGTCAACGGACGGCTGGGATCTTCTTCCTCGATGAGCTTCTTGACTCGGCGCTTGAGGATGAGCAGCGATGTGCCGCCGCCCTCGGGGCCTTGTACGCTCTCGCTGAAGAAGTATCGCAGCTCGAATACGCCTTGCGGAGTGTGGGCGTACTTGCTGGCGACAGCACGGCTTACCGTGGAAGGATGCACGCCGATTTCTTCGGCCACCTCCTTGATCATCATGGGCTTCAGTTGATCGATACCGCGCTCCAGGAAATCCTGCTGGCGAGCGACGATGGAATAGCAGACTTTGGTGATGGTTTGCTTGCGCTGTTCGATGTTCTTGATGAGCTGGATGGCGCTCTTGTAGCGCTCTTTGACGTAATCGCGAGTGCTTTTTTCGTTGGTACCATCGCGCGTCACAAGTTTTTTGTAGGCTGGATTCAGACGAAGCTGCGGAAGGTCTTCGTCATTCATGATGACCAGCCATTCGTCTCCGTGCTTGATGAACGCAACGTCGGGCTCGATGAGACGAGCCTGAACCTTGTTGTACTGCAGACCTGGGCGCGGATCGAGAGTGCGGATGTAGTCGAGCGCGGTTTGCACAGCCTCGATCGGGCGGCCAATGGCTTTCGCGATCTCTTTGTGTTGCTTGTTCTGCAGGCCGCGAAGGTGCTGATCGACCACGGCCATGACATCCAGAAGCACTTGCGCGGTGCCGTTTCCGTTCTTATGGTGCTCAAGCTGCGCTTGATGGAAACGGAGTTGCGCAAAAGACATTCACGCAGGTCGCGGCAACCCACGCCGGGCGGATCGAGTTGCTGGACGACTTGCAGCGCTTCCTGCAAATCAGCCGCAGTAAAACTCGATTTGTAAGTTGAATGCGGAGCGGCGCTTTAGGTTCTTGCGCCGGAGCAACTGCAGCCGCGCCGTTTCCTGAAGTCGCGACCACGGACGCTTCTGAACGCGGGTCAACGGCATGGTCAGTCGTTGTTGCGGGCAAGGAAAAATCCGAGATGGGCGCACCGTCAAGAACAGACGCGACATCGTCCACAATGTCATTTGCGAAATCGGCGGTTGGAGTAGCGCCTTCTCCGCCCATGTGGACCGGATCGACAACGGCGGGAAGTCCCAAAGCTTGCGCTTCGGTCACGATCTTCTTGGCGGTCTCTGCGTCCGTTTCAGGACTTGCCGGCGGAGCTACTCCGAGGAGTTCATCGTCGCTGGCGATCAGATAGCCGTCTTCATTCAGATTGCCGATGATCAGGTCGGCAGCCTCGCGCACTTCGCGGCGTAAGCTCAAAGCCCCCAACTGCCACGACAGGTGGTCCGTCAGATTGGTGGGTTTTGAAAGAAAATTTTCGAAGGAAGGACGCTCGATATCCTCCATCTCGCTATGCGTGCGATATCCGGGATCGAGATAGTCCTGAAAGAACGATCCGAAATCGATCTCTTCGAAGGGATCTTTCTTCTCGACGGCGGTAATGGGATTTTCTTCGTTACTGGCGGCAGCGGCGCGCTCGCGGTCTTCTTCCTTCTTGCCGACTTCGTCGAGCAGGGGAACGGATTCTTCAAGCTCTTCGAGAACCGGGTTCTCGACCATCTCAGCGTTGATCATGTCCTTGAGCTCAAGTTTGTTGAGCGCGAGGACGGAAACCATCTGCACCAGTCCTGGAGTGAGGATCTGGCGCTGCGAGAGCTTTACGCTGAGTTTGTGTTGTAAGAGAACCATGTTTCAAAGCTTCAATGTTTCAAAGACTTCAAGGCGTCAGGCGTTCACATTGCAACCTTGGAAACTTTGAAACCTGCCTTTTTTCACACCAGCGAGAAACTCTCGCCGAGATAAACCCTTCTCACTTCCGGATCGTTTGCTAACTGTTCGGGCTTGCCCTGACGGAAGATTCTGCCGTCATCGATGATGTAGGCCCGGTCGGTCACTGTCAGTGTTTCGCGAACGTTGTGATCGGTGATCAGAACTCCGATGCCGCCGGCTCGCAGGCTGCTGATGATCTTCTGCAAGTCGAGAACGGCAATTGGGTCGATACCCGAAAACGGTTCGTCGAGCAAGATGAACGTGGGGTTGATGCACAGGCAGCGGGCAATTTCCACGCGCCGGCGTTCACCACCGGAAAGGGCGTACCCGCGGTTCTGGCGGATGTGCTCCAGTCCAAGTTCATCAATAAACTTTTCCATCTTCTCGCGGCGCTCGTGCCAGGAAATCGGCTGCGTCTCCAAGACCGCGAGGATGTTTTCTTCAACAGTAAGTTTGCGAAAAACCGAAGCTTCTTGCGGGAGATAACTGATGCCATACTGACGGGCCCGAAGGTACATGGGAACGTCGGTGATGTCCTGACCGTCGTAAAGCACGCGGCCAGAATCAGGCGGGATCAGGCCAACAATCGTATAAAAGGTGGTGGTCTTGCCTGCGCCGTTAGGGCCTAATAAACCAACAACTTCGCCCTGCTCGACCGTCAGGCTGACACCATTGACTACGCGCCGGCCACGATAGGACTTGCCAATTTCTTCAGTGGCCAGGGTACGCATTTATCGTGCCACTCGCGTCGTCGTTACCACAGGAGTGCTTGCTTCGCCTTCTACGAGCACCCTATCATCGCGTCTAAAGAAAGTCAACGAAACCCCGGTAATCTTGCCTTGTTCGGCATCAAAAATGCTAGGAGGTCCGCCGGTCAGGACAAACTTGTCTTCCGCAGCCGTATAAACAAGGTTCCGACCCTCGGCGCGCCGCTTGGGCTGTTGGATGACCACATCCCCCTCCGCTACTATGCGATCGAGTTGCCCGGGACCCGCAAACGATTGAGGGCCTGATGTTTGGCTGTGAGGCAAGAGGAACGCGTCCAGCGTATCCGCGTGCGCGGTGAAGTCGGCACCCCTGGCAACAACTCCTCCTTCGTAATGGACTCGGCGTTCAACGTCCGCGTAGCTGAGCTTCTGGCCTGTGACGGTAATCGGACTCGATTGCCCCAGGGCGGAGGACTTCTTTGGCGTTTTGGAGGGAGCCTTTTCGGCGCCCGACTTCTCGGGTTCGATAAGAATCGTCTGAACAGGCTTTGCCGCGGTGCCCTGTGCCGTCACGAAGCGATGGTCCCGGTCAAATTGGAGCGAGGGTGCCTCGATGATGTTCGCATCCTGCCAAAGCCGGGCGTTCCCCGTGTACAGAGCCGTGCCAGTTTTGCTGTGCGCCGTCATGCTGAGGGCAGTGACGTGAATCGGAGAAGACGAGGCCAACAGCGCGCCATCCGGTAAGTCTTTCAGTTGGTTATATGTGCTTTTGACGTCGCCTTCGGCGAAGGCGTCTCCCGTACCGCGGTTGATGCGAATGGAGTTAGCCGTTGTTTGCATTCCTCCATTGGCAACCCGCGGACTGCCTGTCAGGACAAGCATCTGGTCCTTGGGAGTGTAGTGAGCGGCGTCTCCCCAGGCTTGCACTCGCTTGGTGGGATCTTGTCCGTCGACATACACAACGTTGCCTTTTTGAGTAACAGCCTCAAGGCCGCCCTGGGGAAGAAATATCGCGTCGACGGCGTCACTGGTGCTGATGCGGTCCGGTTGTCCGGCGGACGAATTCACGATGCGAGCGCCGGGCGCACCGTGAAGGCTGACCAGCCGGTCGCGTCCTTCGGAAGTCGCAAAGTCCGCAAAGAACTTACCCGCCGTAACAACGGTTCGATCTCCAGCCGAGGACTTCTGCGAACCGGAATTCTCCGGCTGCTGGGCGATTGTGATCTGCGGCGGTCCAGTGGTTTCGGCATGGCGAAGGATATGTCCGTCAGCGACGGTGAAGTCGATGATGGGAGCCGTCAGGTCGAAATCCTGTGGCGAACTCTCAGTTCCCTTCTCGGCTGGCCCGGTTTCGTTGGCCGCCTTCTGGATAAGGTGAACGCCGTCGACCGCATGAACCTTGCGTATCTGGTTTTGGGCAGCAAGGTCAACGATCACGCGCCCGGCGTCCGCGAGGATCGGCTGCGATCCGGACTGCTCGATGTGAACTTTTCCCGTCAGTGTCGCGCTGTTGAGCACGTTGCGGTCTTCGGCGAATTGAAATTCCGCCTGGTCGGCGCGGCTTCGTAATTCCTGCCGTTCGTTCGAAGCGTCCTGGGGCTTGCGGGAATGGCTTTTCGTGCGGCTCGGCAGCGACTGAGTCGTGACGTTGCCGGTCGCCAGGATGCGCTCGACCTGATTCTGCGAGTCGAGATAAATCGTGGCTTGATCGGCCTGCATGGTTCCGGACTCGCGATTGAGATGAGGATGGTCGAGAACGATGGTGCGCGGATCGTTGGTGACAACACCGTGTTCGGCCTCAAGCACGGCCGCATGGGGACCGCTTAATTCCACATGAATCTGGGACGACAAGGTGAGCACGTTGCTCTTGCCGGCGTACTTCACTCCGACGGCCCAGCCGCTGGCCTGCGGGGTACGCAGTTCTACGCGAGCATCGGTCGTGGCGTTTCCGGAATCTTTGTTGAAAACCAGGTCGCGCGTCTTGAGGTGAATCGGATTCTTCAGTTCTTTCGGTGTGGATTGGTCGGGACTCGTGAGACCGGTGGAGTTTGAAACCAGATCGATTTGGACATCGCCTTTTGCCGTCACGTCGCCGGTGCGCTGGTTGTAAGCAAAGTCGTCTCCGTAGATCTGATCGAAACGGGAGGAGTCGCGGCCGTAGAGGACAATGGTGACATTGTGCAGTTCGGCATTGCCGTTCACCTTGAACTCTTTGACATCGCTCGCCTGAACGGTGAAGAGCGTGCGCTTTCCATCCGACTTCGATAACTGGAATCCGTTGGCCGTCTGTTTGATGTCGAATCCAATTTTCCCGGGGATGTTCTTCAGCATGTTCGTTGCCCGGGAGCGCGCGTAGAAATACATGGTGCCTACGACGAGCGTGAGCAGCATGGCGGTCGCGGCCAGTAACCGGCGCAGACGATAGATGGGAAGCGACATCTGGGTTCAGTGTAATGCAACCGCGCGGCCGTCGGTGGTTGGGCGCAGGTCGTTCGCTCGCTGCTGAGGACATCCGTAGTTCCGCGGAAACGGTGGCTCGGTCTCGCAGCCTGCTCGTCTAAACTGGTACGGATGCCAAGCGACTCCGCTTCGCCTTTACTTGAATTCCGCAACCTCCGCGTGATGCGGGGGCAGAAGATCGCGTTAGACGACTTCACCTTGCGCATTGGCGGTGACGAACATGTGGCGATCCTGGGCCCGAACGGGTGCGGAAAATCCACGCTGATCAAGACGATTACGAGAGAGTGTTATCCAGTCGCGCGACCGGGTTCGTCAGTTTCGATCCTTGGGCACGACATGTGGGATGTATTCAAGTTGCGCGCCGGACTCGGGATCGTGTCGAACGATCTGATGGTTTCATGCACGGGCGACGCATGTGGCCGAGACGTCGTGCTGTCCGGCTTTTTCAGCAGCACCGCGATCTATCCAAATCACAACATCGATCCGAAACAGCGATCGCTGGCAGACGCCGCGCTGCAGGAGTTGAAGATTTCATCTCTCGCGGAACGACCGGTCTGCGAGATGTCGTCAGGCGAGGCGAGGCGGGTCCTGATCGCGCGCGCGCTGGTGCACAAGCCGAGGGCGCTGCTGTTTGACGAGCCGTGCAACTCTCTCGATCTGGCGGCGCAGCAGAATGTGCGCCAGACGATGAGTGCTCTCGCGAAAGGTGGGACAGCGATCATCCTGGTGACGCACGAACTGGCCGATATTGTTCCAGAAATTCAGCGAGTCGTACTGATGCGCCAGGGGCGCGTCGTTGCAGACGGACCGAAGGAAGAGATCCTTCAGGTCGAACGGTTGACAGCTCTGTTCGGCGTAAACGTAGAAATGGCAAGGCGGAACGGGCACTATCATTTGTGGTAAGCCGACTGAGTCTGGAAGCTCTACTGAAATTAACCGGAATTAGCAGTGAACTGTCTTTTCCTCGATTGCGATCCCTCGCGTTGTAACCCAGCCCGGGACTAGAACTGCTTTTCATCAACAGGCGATCTCGTGCGAAGTAGTACAATTCCCCAACTTTTTAGCTCGCTGGAGGCGGTCATGCGTCATTTCAGAGCTAACTACCTTTCATTCGCGGTGTTCCTGGGAGCCATCGTGGTTTCCGCTCAGAACGTCAACATCAAGCAACCAAGCGATATCAGCGCGCAGAAACAAATTACGCCCGACGAAATGAGGGACAATGCAGCCCATGTTCAACTTCAGAAGGATGAAAAGGAACTCGGCGGTCTTTGCACGTCGATTTCCTCCGACATGGAAAGCGTAACGCAAGGTGTATTGCCGAAAAACGAGTTAGAAAAGTTGAAACGTTTGGAAAAACTATCCAAACGAGTGCGCGAGCAGTTAGCGCAATCTTCAGTTTCACCTTGAGCGCGCTGCGTTACAGATGGACTGAAGGAAGAGATCCTACAGATCGAACGATTGGCAGCCCTGTTCGGGGTCAACGTGGAAATGGCGAGGCGGGACGGGCACTGCCACTTGTGGCAAGTCTCTGGGTTAGAAACTTTCTTCCGTACTCACCTCCATCACGATGCGACCGAGTTCGTTGCTGGCAAGATTCTGTTGAATCGTCAGGTCCGCGGTCTCCTTCCGAAGCGTGGCGAGGCGACTCTCTTGCGAGTCGAGTTGACCAACGTATCGTTGGATCAAGGCTTTTTCCTCTGAGCTCCCCTTGAGCGCCTTCATATTTTCACGGATACGGGATTGGTCTCCGGCGATCTGGTCTGATTCACGCTTCCGTTCCGCGATTTGGGTGGCGATCCCGTTGATTTTTTCTTTCTGTTTCAAGATACGATCAAACGCCTGTTGCATTGCCGGCGTAGCCCGCTTTTGATCGACGAGAAGCTTGACTTCGTCGTCATCCAAATTTGTAAGCTCGTATCGGGTGTCGTCGGAGTGCGTCGACTCGACGTTAAGCTCGCCCGTTTTTCCGGCATCGATGGGGACACGAAATCGGTAGAACGATTCGGTGGATTCTTCCGGTTGGGGCGTACCGGAAGAAAGTTTCCATCCTTCTTCGACGGGATATTCGACGATTACCTGGCGTGGGCTGGTATCGGCATTTCGGATCGTGAACTTGTTGGCCTTGCGCTGTTCCTGGGTCAGAATCATGACACCCTTGGCGATCCGAATCCGACTGAAAGGCTCCTCCTTGGATTCGTCGGAATACTTGACGCGCACAGCAGCATCACCCGCGTACGACAGCAAACGCCGCTCGTCGGGGTGGATCGTTTCCAAGACGCCTTCGCCGGCAAAGGTGTCGGCTTCGAGCACGTTGAACGAACCCGCATCCAGAACTTGTCCGCTCGTGTTCTTGATCCAAAGGGCACGCAGAGGAACAGACTCGGCATTCCACAGCGTGACCTTCTCCGCTTCGATATGCGCCTGGAGTATGGGAACCAAGGCCGACTGGTTTTTGCCGATGGTGATTTTCTGCTTGACCTTATATTCGAAGAAATCGCCGGCAGACTTCCCTTCGGCTTCGGAACCCTGCTTTTCGGCAACCGACGACATCGATGTCTGCGCCTGAACGCTGGGAGTGGAAGCTTGTACCTCTACGGTCTCGTTCGCCGTCCCCAGATTCATCGTTGCATCAATCTCGTTGTTCCGTCCGATGCCGAGATAAATGTTGGCCAAGTTGAATCTCTGAAAACCGGGGGCGGTCACAAACAGCGCCGAATTACCGGACTGAATGTCGTTGAAGCGATAGGCCCCTTTCGCATCGGTCATCGTCACCTGGGACGATCCAGTTTCCTCGTTGCGAATTGTGACGCGAGCTCCGGGAACCATGCCGCCGGAAGGATCTTTTACATAGCCGAACAGGCTGGTGTTCGCATGAGACATTTCTGGCGGAGGAGGAGCCTGCAGCTTGGCAAACTGTTCCGGACGGTCGTATTCCTTGACGCTTGCTTCGTGCGATTGCGGTGTGAGCATGACCGACTCGGGAAGTGCGATCACCGGCCGTCGGGCATAAAAAGGCTGAGAAATGTCTTGAATGAACGACTGCGGAGCACCCGCCACGAGCGATAGTTGCACGTCCTTCCAGTCCTCGCCAATCGTGTTGTCGACAATCGCCCATCCCTGCAGAAGTGGTTTCTCATCCGCTTTCTCCGGGAAGAGAATGCGATACGTACTTTTCCAGACTGGCACTTCGCTGATGTAACTGACGAACACATCGCGGTCGCCTGAACCCGACGCTGTAAAGCTCATTCGCCGGACATCCTTGGCGCGCGAGGAGCTGATGAGGCTGAGATAGCGGCTAACTTCGTCGGTAAGTTCACGGTCGGCGATCCGCACGGATGTGCCGGGAAGCAAATCGAAGGATTTCATTTCTCCCGCGTCGCTCATGACGGAGAAGCTCGTCACGTCTTCAAAATCATCCTTAGCCTTCTGCCGTCGAATTCTTTCCACGCTCAGCAGTCGGCCCGACGAATTCACCGAACCGCTTCGGACCTCCACGCGGGCGCCGCGCAGCGCAAGCAGATATTCGGCCTGCGTGATCTGCTCACCAAACGGGAGCCGCAGCGACTTCAACCTCTCGTCGAGAGGAGCGATTGAGTTGTAGCGGACCGATGAAACTCTTCCTTCGCCAAGGTCCACGGCGGTCAACGATTTCAACACGTCATTCAGTTGTCCGGTCGTGAAGTCGATGCTGAGGTCTTGGGTTCCATGAACATGCGCGGTGTGTTCAAAATATCCGACACCGTTCTTGTAGAGAACGACACGTTTTACGGGGAGTCGAGATGAAGAATCCGAAAAGGCAGAGGAGGGGGATTCAGCCGGCCCCGCTTTTGACAGATTCGGCTTGCTCTGACCAAACAAACCACAGGACAAACAAGCGAGCGCTATTGGCAGAAACGCGCGTTGCATACACTCCTCCGGTTTCCGGGAACTTCTGACTCTACAGGGGGAATGTGACGACAGAAAATCAAAAACTCAGATTGCTCTAGCTGGCCACTGGTTTGAAATCCCGCAGGGAAAGCTCGAGACCACCATACTCGGATCGATCGTTGTTCCCAATGGTAAACGCGATATTCACCCGGTCGCCGGCGAGAAGCGGAGACTTTTGAAGCCGCTCAGCCATATTCCAGCCGAGAGCGTCGAAGCTGACTTTTCTCCGCAGCTCCGAATTTCCATCTTGAGGAACGTCATACCCCTCGGTGCTTGCAGCCTTTTTCTCGCTTCGGCGGATTGCGGCGCCGTCGGGGTGGCAGCGCGCAGTCGTAAGGATCGCGGCGGCTGTAAGTTCTTCGGGCTCTGATTCGATGTGGTGAAGCGGTTGCCCAGCCCTCAGTTTCAGCTTGATATGCTTTTCTTTGAGAATTTTAGGAGGCGCGGTCAGCTCCGTTCTGGACGACGCGAATACCGGCTCAGGATTGCCCATGCCATAGGGCTCCAACAGTTCGAGGGCCTGGAAAAGTTCGGGCGTCACTTCCGTCAGGCTCAGTTCGCCATCAAGTTCGAGGACCGGATCGAAATCCGTTTCGGTCAGCCGAGTGCGGGCGAAGGCGTCCAACTCCGCGCGCAACTGTTCGATATTTGCGGCGGGCATCGCGAATCCGCAGGCGTGGGAGTGACCGCCGTAGCGGGAGAAAAGCTTTCCGCAGGATTCGATGGCTTCTAGCAAGTGGAAACACCGGATGGAGCGTCCCGACCCGAAGGCTTCTTCGCCGTCCCGCGAAATTACAACCGTCGGGCGGTTGTAGCGTTCGACGATGCGGGTCGCGGTAATTCCGATCACGCCGCGATGCCAGCCATCGCCGTCGATCACGATGCAGAAGGCCTTGCTCAATGCCGGATCGCCAGTAAATCGGTCTTCGACGGAGCGCAGAATCTTTCGCTCCTCTTCCTGCCGATCGGTGTTGAGCTGATCAAGTTTGGACGCGAGTTCCCGTGCGCGCACTGGATCTTTCACACTGAAAAGTTCGATGACATCGCGAGCGACGTCCATGCGTCCGGCAGCGTTGATGCGGGGCGCGATCCGAAAGCCGACTTCTCCGGACGTCGGCGGACGGTTCGCTGAAATTTGCGCTGCCTCCAGCAACGCCTTGAGGCCGGGATTCACAGCCCTGCGCAACGCATCGAGACCCAGCGACGCGAAAACTCGATTCTCTCCAGTCAAGGGCACAGCGTCTGCAATGGTCGCGATTGCGACGACCTTCATGAACGAGCGCGCGAGCTTTTCGTGATCTTTGGCGTCCAGGCGGCGCTGGATCAATCCTTGAGCCAGCTTGAAAGCGACACCGGCGCCGCACAGCTGCTTGTAGGGATATTCACATCCACTCTGATTTGGATTGACGACAGCGAAAGCCTTGGGCACACCATCGAGGCCGGGCAGATGATGGTCGGTCACAATCAGATCGACGCCCAATCGTTGCGCGGTTTCGGCTGGCGCGAAGGCGCGAATACCCATGTCGACGCTGACGATCAGGCGAATTCCGGCCGCGGCCGCGCGTTCGATCACATCGTCGCGCATGTCGTATCCTTCGCGGATTCGGTGCGGCACATGGAAGTCCGTCGTGCCGCCGCAAAGTTCGATCGCAGTTTTCAGAATGATGACCGCCATGGTGCCGTCGACGTCGTAGTCGCCGTAGATGAGGATCGTCTCTTTACGATCGATGGCAGCGTCAATCCGATCCACCGCCGCGCGGAGGCCCATCATTTGGTCGGGCGAATGAAGGTGAGAGAGAGATGGAGAAAGAAAACGTTGAGCAGAGTCCACATCGGTAATGCCACGGCGGACGAGAAGCGGGGCGAGGATGTGCGCCGCTCGAGCACTCGCTGTGCCGCGAAACGCAGAATCAGAGCGAAGAGATGCAATCAGGGGATCGACCAGGAGCTGGTCCGTTGGCTTTTGAATCCACCGCATGAGGAAATAGAAGTGTACTACTCGGAAGAATCAATCGCGATTCCGCGGATTTTCAAACACCGAGCTTCGCTCGGGTACGAGCGAGGCGCCGTACCTACGTGTTTTCGTCGTCCTGGTCGGGTTCGTCCATGGTGAGCCCGCCGAACTCGTCGGAGACTTCCAGCAAATGCTGGTAGCGTTCGTACCACTCGGTACTGACTTCGCAGAGGAACATCGATCCTTGATACGCCCATCCCAACTGGAGATATCCGACTTTGCCGACGTGTGCGCGCAACCAGCGGGCATCCTCCACATCGTCCCCGTCGGTGAATTCCGAGTTCGTCAGACGCTGCACCATCTCGTCGAGTTCGGTGCGCGAGAGAGACCAGGAATGCATGGTCAGAAAAGGAGCGCCGGCAGCTTTCGCCAATTCGACGAAATCCTTCCAGGCATCAGGATTGTCGCCGGTCTCCCACATGACGCACTGCACCTCCTCATAGTCCACGAAGCCGTGGAAACGGCGCATGCCGTGGCCTTCAATGAAGGCGATCATGTCGTCTTTGACCGTGCTGAGATCGTCAGGAATAGGAGACATAGTTCAAAACCGCAATTTTTTATTGTATTCCGTTCTAAAAATCTGCGCCAACGCGCCGAACTCACTTGGTTTAGCAGCAGTCATTTAGCAGCGGTCATGCGATCCAGGAATCTGCGATAGAACTTTCCCGTGTCGAGATCAAATTGAATATCGACCTGCTGCGTCGGCGGGCCGCCTGATGGGCGCCCTTGCCGCCGAATCCTAGATCAAACTTTTGTCCGAAAATAATTTCACCTGGTTTGGGAAACTGATTGCTGAAAGTGGTCAGGTCAATGTTCGCGTGCTGACTACCGCGATGCGAGGCCGCTTTGCCATGAGTTTGCCGTTGCCGGAGGTGAAGGCAGAGTCTCTTCAGCGGTTGCTGCCGTGTCAATGGACGGCACTGGCCGGGTGAGTCACGCTACCAGTTCTGCTATAGTTTCGTTCCTCGACATTGATTTCTTGGAGGACCCATGCCCCGCAATGTCCGCTGCGCTCTGATTCAAGCCAGCAACGCGATCAGCACCGATCGCCCGCTGCCTCAAATCCGGAAAGCGATGATCGACAAACACATGAAGCTGATCGCGCAGGCAGCGCGTAAGAAGGTGCAGGTTCTCTGCCTGCAAGAGCTTTTCTACGGTCCGTATTTTTGCGCGGAACAAAATGCGCGCTGGTATGAATTGACCGAGCGCGTGCCCGATGGCCCAACGACGCAATTAATGCGAAAAGTGGCCGCGAAACACAAAATGGTCATCGTCGTTCCGGTCTACGAGGAGCACATGCCGGGCGTTTACTTCAACACGGCCGCGGTGATCGACGCCGACGGGCGTTATCTTGGCAAGTATCGCAAGCATCACATTCCGCATTGCCATCCTGGATTCTGGGAAAAGTTCTATTTCACTCCTGGAGATCTTGGCTACCCGGTCTTCCAAACTAAGTACGCGCGAGTGGGTGTTTACATCTGCTATGACCGGCACTTTCCCGAGGGCGCGCGGATACTTGGACTGAATGGCGCCGAAATTGTATTCAATCCGTCCGCCACTGTTGCGGGGTTATCCGAATATTTATGGGAACTCGAGCAGCCGGCTCACGCCGTCGCGAACGGCTATTTCGTCGGAGCCATCAATCGCGTCGGGACCGAGAAGCCTTGGAGCATCGGTGAGTTTTACGGCAAGAGTTATTTCTGCAACCCGCGCGGCAAGATCTTTGCTCAAGCCAGTCGCGATAAGGACGAAGTCGTGGTTGCCGATCTCGATCTCGACATGATCGCCGAGGTGCGCAAAGTGTGGCAGTTCTACCGCGACCGCAGGCCTGAAAGCTACGGGCCGCTGACGGCGCAAAGCACAAATTCTGCGGCCGCGGATTGAATCTGCTCTGACATACGGTTGCAGCGCATTTCTGGATCAAACAATCTGGGCCGAACCGGGCCGAACAACTGATGACTACGCCGGACATCTCTTCCCGCTCTCGCATCGAATCAAGTCCCCTCTACAACCACGATCTCGCGCCCGCGAGCGCGCAGCAAAGGCATTGGGGAACGTACAACTTCGCGGCCCTGTGGATCTCGATGTCGGTGAACATTCTCACCTACATGCTTGCTGCCAGCCTGATTCAGGGAGGAATGAACTGGAAACAGGCGATCGTTACGATCTTCATTGGAAACGTGATCGTGCTGGTGCCGATGCTGCTCAACTCGCATCCGGGAGCGAAGTACGGGATTCCCTTTCCGGTGCTGGCGCGGGCATCGTTCGGAGTGTTGGGAGCAAACGTCGCCGCGGTCCTACGCGCGCTGGTCGCCTGCGGCTGGTTCGGCATTCAGGCGTGGATCGGCGGCGAAGCCATCAGCACTTTGCTTGAAACGCTCGTACCCTCATGGAAAACTTTCGCTTACGGCCCCGCGGTTTGCTTTTTTATTTTCTGGGTAATCAACCTTCTTGTCGTTCTGAAAGGAATTGAGTACATCCGGATGCTGCAGGGTATCAGCGCTCCCGTCCTTTTGGGAGTCAGCCTGCTCCTCTTGGGGTGGGCCTATCACGCTGCAGGCGGCTTTGGGCCGATGTTTTCGGTGCCTTCGAAATTCAACAATTTCCCGGACTTCCTGAAGTTTCTGATTCCTGCGCTGAATGGGACCGTCGGATTCTGGGCGACTGTTTCTCTGAACATTCCCGACTTCACGCGCTTCGCGCGCAATCAGCGGGAACAAATCGTCGGACAGGCGCTCGCCTTGCCGACGACGATGACGCTCTATGCGTTTGTGGGGATCGTGGTTACGTCTGCGACCGTCGTGATCTATGGGACAGCGATTTGGGATCCTGTGCAACTGCTGAGCCGATTCCATTCTCCAGTCGCGGTTGTCATCTCGTTGGTGGCCATTCTTCTTGCCACGTTGAATGTGAATATCGGTGCCAATGTCGTTTCCCCGGCCAATGATTTTTCGAATCTCTGGCCGCAAGGAATCAGTTTCCGTACTGGAGGCATCATGACCTGCTTCATGGGAGTCGCCATGATGCCGTGGAAGCTGCTCTCGAACTACCGGACATTTATTCTCGGATGGCTCGGAGGCTACGCAGCTTTTCTGGGACCGGTGGCGGGAATCATGATCTGCGACTACTTCATCATCCGCCGGAGAGTGTTGGTGGTGGACGATCTTTATCTTCGGAACGGAATCTACGAATACGCTCGCGGATTCAACTGGCGCGCGATCATCGCGCTGGTGTTAGGCGCCGGCACAGCCTTGGCAGGACTGGCTCTTCCTTCCGTGCGTGCTCTCTACGACTATTCCTGGTTTGTGGGCTTCGCAATTTCATTTGCGTCGTACTACGCAATGATGAGCTCGCAACGGCAAACTGCATCCGCGATTTAAAGCGGTTCCCGCTCGCGTCCCTTTACGATGTCTTCGCTTTGAGAAAAGCGGGTAAGACGTCCGTGCGATAACTGTCGAGGTTTTGTTCTTCGTCGCCGCACATCAGGTAGATATTGAACTGGGTCACGCCGACCGCCGCCAAATCCTTCAATTTCTTGTGATGCGCCTCGGGAGGGCCCAGAATGCAGAACCGGTCCACGACTTCGTCCGAGACAAATTCCGCATTGTCGCTATCGACTTCGCAGTGGTGCTTGTAATCGTAACCCTCGCGATCTTTCACATACGACGTCAACTCCGGAGGGAGGTCTTCCGGCTTGTACTGGCGGATGAGATCCATCACGTGATTCGAGACGAGTGCCGGAAACCAACGCACGCGCTCGCGGGCCACGTTCAAATCCTTCGAGATCCAAACCGGCGCTGCAGCCATGACCTCGATTCGCGCGGGATCTCGTCCAGCGGCGCGAGCACCCTCTTTCACGAAACCCATGCACCAGGAAATCAGCGCAGGATCGGCAAACTGAAGAATGATGCCGTCCGCAACTCGACCGGCCATGTGCAGAACCTTTGGACCATAGCCTGCGATCCAGACGGGAGGCGGGATCTCAGCCCAGGTGAGACGCGTGGGTTGCCCGTCGTGCTCAACTTCTTTGCCGGAAGTGAGGTCACGAAATTCCTTCACCGCCGCCTCGAGTTGAGACCAACTCACCGGCTTCTTGCCCATAACGCGGCGTGAACTGTCGCCACGGCCGATGCCAAGTTCCATCCTGCCGCCGGAAATCAGATTGAGTGTTGCGAAGAGGCTCGCCGTCACCGTGAGATCACGAGTGGCTGGATTGGTCACGCACGTTCCAAGCCGCATGCGCTGCGTGTTGGCAGCCATCAACGTGAGCAACGGATAGCATTCTTTCCACAGCACATGAGAATCGAAAATCCAGCCGTACTCGAACCCCGCGGATTCTGCCTGGCGCGTCAAAGCGACGATGCGCTCGACTGAAATGTCGGGTTTCAATGTGATGCCGAAATGCATGGCATATCCCTTTCGCGGAGGATGACGCGATACTGAATGTGAAGAACTAAAGGGCGGCAGTGTAGCATAGTTTTCTTCGTATTCCGGATCGCGATGGAGGTTGCATGAGCTTCGATACAGTCATCAAAAATGGTTCCGTGGTCACCGCAACCGATACATACAAAGCCGATGTTGCGATTGCGAATGGCAAGATCGCCGCTATCGGAGAAGACTTGCCCGTGCAAAATACGTCCAAGCTTTTGGATGCAACCGGAAAGCTAGTGATGCCTGGAGGCATTGATGTTCACACGCATCTCGACATGCCTTTCGGGGGGACGACCAGTGCCGATGATTTCGAAACCGGCACACGGGCCGCGGCGTTCGGCGGAACCACAACGCTGATCGACTTCGCGATTCAGTACAAAGGCCAAAACCTGCGAGAGGCGTACGACACCTGGATGAGCAAAGCGTCGAACAAAGCTGTCTGCGACTACGCATTTCACTGCATCGTGACCGATATCTCAGGTGGGCAACTCTCAGAGATGAACGACCTGGTTCACGAAGGCGTGACCAGCTTTAAATTGTTCATGGCATATCCGGGCGTCTTCATGCTTGACGACGGAAGCATCTTCAAAGCGCTCTCAGACCACGTCAAAGAACGGCGGGCTCGTCTGCATGCACGCGGAAAATGGAAGCGCGATCGATGTCATCGTTCAGCAGGCCCTTGCCGAAGGCAAGAAGGCGCCGAAATATCACGCACTCACGCGCCCGACGACCGCAGAAGCCGAAGCGACGTCGCGCGCCATCGCTCTTGCCGAAATGGCGGGAGCGCCAATCTACATCGTGCATCTCAGCTGTAACGATGCGCTCGAGAAGGTGCGCGAGGCACGCGATCGCGGACTTCCTGTCTATGCGGAGACATGTCCGCAATACTTGTATCTTTCGCTCGAGAATTTCGATGCGCCCGGTTTTGAAGGAGCCAAGTATGTCTTTACTCCTCCGCTGCGAGAGAAATGGCATCAGGAAAAACTCTGGAACGGGCTGAAATGCGATCACCTGCAAGTCGTATCTACGGACCACTGCCCTTTTTGCTTCAAGGAGCAGAAAGAGTTGGGCCGCGATGACTTCACTAAGATTCCAAATGGCGGTCCGGGTGTCGAGCACCGCATGAGCTTGATCTTCTCAGGAGGCGTAGCGAGCGGAAGATTCAGCGTGAACCGGTTCGTGGAATTGGTGGCAACAACTCCGGCCAAGTTATTCGGACTTTATCCGCGAAAAGGAACCATCGCGGCCGGAAGCGACGCAGACCTCGTGATCTTCGACCCGAAACGAAAACACACGATCAGCGCGAAGACCCATCACATGCGAGTGGACTATTCGATGTTCGAAGGAATCGAAGTCACCGGGATGCCGGATGTCGTCTTGTCACGAGGCAGAGTTGTTGTGGAGGGCAACAAGTTTCTCGGCCGCGCGGGACAGGGAGAATTTTTGCGGCGCGCCACCTACGCCCAAGTCAACGGATAAAACTCAATGGAGCGCGCGATAGAGCGCTTGCTTCCATCGTGCGTTGTCGATTTCCCAACAGACTCTCGCTTGGTGGCCGCCACTGATCGCTGCCTGCCAATAAGCCCGATTGCGCTCGTCTTCCGCCACGTTCAAGCGGTCGACCACCGTCATTCCGCGGGTTAACTCGCTTTGCGTTTCCACTTCGACGTAGTGATCGCTCCAATTCGTTCCAATGGTTGGGTCGAGCGCCAGACACATGGCAACGGGATCAGGCAGGCAGATTCCATCTTCTCCGGTCTGCGTTTTCAGTGCGATTCGCGCGTGACTGTTGCACTCGACGGCGAAATGAGCGAGGTTAGTCTTGAATCCCTCGACCTGCTCGATATCTTTCGAGTCGAGCACCGCACCTCCACGGCATAGATGCCATCCAATGAGTTCGACGGGAAGATCGCTGCGCATAACAATGCTGGCCGCCTCGGGATCAACCCAGATGTTGTATTCGGCCGCAGGCGTGACGTTGCCTTCGCAACATGGTGCGCCTCCCATGACAACGCAGCGGCTGACCTTCGAAGCGATTTCAGGCTTTCGAGAGAGGGCGAGCGCAACATTTGTAAGCGGTCCGAGGGTCACGAAAACCAATCCGGGATTGGCCTCGATGGTTTCGATGATGGCATCGACCGCGTGGCCTTGCTCGGCCGCCTGCCTCGGCGCAGGATAGTTGTGATCTCCCAGTCCGTCACGCCCGTGAAACCATGTCGCATTTTCATACGGGCGCAGCAGAGGCTTTTCCGCCCCGGAATAAACCGGAACTTTTGCTCCGCAGAGCTCGACGGTATGGAGTGCGTTCCTCGTCGCCTGATGGACGTTCACATTGCCGGCGACCACGGTGATCGCTGCGACGCTCACATCGGGAGAACGCAAGGCCATGATCAAGGCCACTGCGTCGTCCGACGCCGTATCTGTGTCGATCAGAAAAGTGCGAGGCACGCGCGTAAGGATAGCAGAACTGAAACATGCTTCGACTTGTGGCTCACTTCAAAAGAAGTGTAGAGTTACACGTCCTTCCATGGAGAACGCATGTTCACGCCGCCGACATTAGCTGTTGCGCTGTTGATGATGATTGCCAGCGCCATCTGCTGGGGTTCGTGGGCCAACACCTACAAAGGCGTCAAGAATTACCGGTTCGAACTTTTTTACTGGGATTACGCCATCGGTATTTTCCTCATATCCCTGATCTTTGCATTCACCATGGGCAGCACCGGCAACGATTCCTCGAGCTTTCTGAACAATGTGCGCTCGGCCGACAACTCCAACATCTTGTGGACGATGATCGGTGGCGTAATTTTCAATCTTGCCAATCTCCTTCTCGTCGCCGCCATCGATATGGCGGGGCTATCAGTCGCGCTGCCCGTCTCGATCGGAATCGCGCTCGTGGTCGGTGTGGTCTTAAGTTACATCCTTCAACCAAAGGGAAACGCGTTGTTCCTCGCAGCGGGTGTGGCGTGCGCATTGATCGCTGTCGTGCTCGACGGAAAAGCCTTTGGCAGCTTGGCTTCTGGCAGGTCGGCCTCGCGCAAGAGCATCATCATTTGCGTCATTTCCGGAGTGTTGATGGGCCTGTGGGCCCCCTTCGTGACGCGCTCGATGACGCAGGGAAATACGCTTGGGCCCTACAGCGTGGCCGTGTTCCTTACGCTTGGCGCGCTACTCTCGTGCTTCATCTGGAATATCTATTTCATGAAGAGGCCGTTGGTCGGTGAGCCTGTCAGCTTCGGCGCGTTCTTCAGCGGACCGCCATCCGGTCACCTGCTTGGATTAGCCGGCGGGCTGATCTGGGGAACGGGGATGGTCTTCAACCTCGTGGCCGCCAGTTTCACCGGAGTAGCCATCTCGTACGCGATCGGACAATCCGCGCCCATGGTCGGAGCGCTGTGGGGGATTTTCGCCTGGAAGGAATTCGCAGGCGCAGGTTCGCGAGCGAAGTTATATCTGGGACTGATGTTCGTGTTCTACGCGCTGGCAATTCTGTTGGTCGCGCGCTCGAACGGGTAGTTAGATGCTCCTCGACCGCGCCGGACGGAAGCGCCCGGATCCGTATCGAGGATGACGCGCTGCGGCGATTGCGCAACTGCATTTGGTAGAAATAAAACAGCGACCACGCGGATGACAGCGAACAGCCTGAGGGCATCGCTCACGAGAACATATCCTTCACTTGAATTTTTTAAAATGATCTAGAGCAACATGCCGGCAATTGAGGCCGACATTAGATTCGCCATGGTGCCGGCAAGCATGGCGCGAAAGCCGAGACGGGCCAGTTCACCTTTTCGGTTCGGAGCCAACGCGCCGATACCGCCAATCTGAATTCCGATGGAGCTCAGGTTGGCGAACCCGCACAAGGCGAATGTAGCAATGGTGAACGATCGCGGATCGAGCGCTGCTCTTTGCGGACCAAGCAGCGAAAACGCGACCAGTTCGTTCAACACCATTCTGGTGCCGAGAAGGTTGCCGATGATCTTGCAATCGTGCCACGGAACTCCGATCACCCATGCGACCGGCGCGAACGCGACGCCAAAAATACTTTCGAGGCTCGACGGAAACCATGCAAATCCATAATGAGCGAACCCGTTGTGAATGCCGTGCAGAATTCCGTCGAGCAAGGCGATCAACGCGAGAAAAGCGATTAACATGGCGCCGATATTGAGCGCCATGTGCAGGCCATCTCCAGTGCCGCGCGCCACGGCTCCCAGTAAATTCTCTTTCTTCTCCTTGTCAACTTCTTCTTCGCTCATCACGACGCGACCGGCGGTTCTTGGTTGTTCGGTTTCAGGTACAAGCATTTTTGAAATCAAGATCGTGCCCGGAGCAGTCATGATCACCGCGCTCAACAGGTGCTTTGGCTCAATCCCAAACGCGATGTAGGCGGCCATGATTCCGCCCGAGACATGCGCCATGCCGCTCGTCATCACGGTCATCAGCTCGGAACGCGTGAGATCGGGCAGGAAGGGTCGTATCGTAACTGGCGCTTCGGTTTGTCCCATGAAAATGCTTGCGGCGACATTCAGCGATTCGGCGCCGCTTGCTCCCATGACTCTCGTCATGACCCAGGCCGCGATCCGGATGATGAACTGCATGACTCCGTAGTGATAGAGAATGGCGAAAAGCGCGCAGATGAAGATGACGGTCGGCAGCACCTGAAATGCGAATACGAAGCCGTAATGCGAACCTTGCTTGCCCAGATCCCCGAAAACGAATTCCGATCCCACAAACGCGTAACTCAGCAAGCGATTCGCGGCGTCGCCGGCAGCCTGAAATGCGCGGCGGCCCAGTTCCACGCGCAACACAAAGATGGCAAATACAATTTGCAGCCCGAGCCCCCACGCGACGGTCTTGACGCGAATCGCGCGCCGATTGGTGGAGAAAATGTAGGCAAGGCCCAGCATGGTCAAGAGGCCCAGAATCCCTGTGAATCTTCCCATCAGTTGGTTCCTCCGGACTTTTCGATGACTCGATGGATCAGCGGCCGCTTTGCAACCGGCGCGCTCGGGCTCACCTCACAACTCTGCTCAATCAATTGTCGAGCCCGCTCCGCCAAGTGATCCGCATTGTAGAAAATGCTTGCCAGCGGCTCTCCGGCGCTGACCGCGTCTCCAACTTTCTTATGCAGTACGATGCCGACAGAAGGATCGACTGAATCTTCCTTGCATTCGCGGCCGCCACCCAGGATCACGCAAGCGGTTCCAATCTGCTCGCATTGCATCGAAGTCACGTATCCCGTCTTGCCGCTCAATACCTGCGTCGTGTGCTGCGCTTGCGGAAGGCGGTGAATGTCGTCAATAACTTTCGGATCTCCGCCCTGCAACTCCACCATTTGGCGGAATCGCTCCAACGCCGCCCCGGAAGAGATCAACTGAGAGCTTCGCTGCTTTCCTTCCGTCACCGATTTCTCTGCGTGGCCGAGGTACAACATCCATCCGGCCAGTTCAACGCAGAGGTCGCGCAAATCTTGCGGGCCCGAGCCGCGCAAAACCTCGATGACCTCGACCACCTCCAGCGCATTGCCGATCTTGTTGCCCAGCGGCTGGTCCATATCGGTGATCAGCGCAACCACCTGCTTCCCCATTCGCTCTCCAGTTTCCACCATGAGTTCCGCGAGAAATACGGCCTCTTTCTCGCTTTTCATGAATGCACCGGATCCTGTCTTCACGTCGAGGACAAGCGCATCGATTCCCTCGGCGAGTTTCTTGCTCATGATGGAAGCGCAAATCAGGTACGGACTTTCTACAGTTCCCGTCACATCGCGCAATGCGTAAAGTTTTCTGTCGGCGGGGGCGATCTCTGCCGTCTGCCCGATCATCGCGCATCCGCAAGCGTCAAGGACGCGACGGAACTCATCGACCGGCAAATTCACATTGAAGCCCGGAATCGCCTCCAGTTTGTCGAGCGTTCCGCCTGTGTGTCCCAGGCCGCGCCCGCTAATCATGGGAACCGCAACGCCCGCAGCCGCAGCAAGTGGCGCCAGAACGAGTGAAGTTTTGTCACCCACGCCGCCCGTGGAATGCTTGTCGACCTTTCTCGCCGCGAGGGAGGAGAGATCAAGCACCTCTCCCGATCGCAGCATCGCATCGGTGAGAGAAGCGGTCTCCTGGCGCGTCATCCCGCGAAGCACAACGGCCATCAGCCACGCCGAAACTTGATAGTCGGGGATGTCGCCTTTGGTATACGCGTTGACCAAGCCTTCGATCTCCGCGCGCGACAACTCGACGGCGTCCCTCTTCTTGCGGATGACATCAATGGCCCGGAAGGTTTGCGGCGTCGCTGAAGGATGACTCACTGGAGACGAAATCCCTCCGGCAGAAGTTCCGTGATGTGCGCCTGCTTCGGACCGCTGGATCCCTGAAAGAAGACGGTCGCATCCGGTCCGAACTCGTAGATCACCTGCCTGCACGCCCCACAAGGCGAGCACGCGACTCCATGATCATTCGTTACTGCGACTGCTTGAATCTCGATCTTAGGACCCAATTCAGCCACGGCCGAGAAAATGGCTGTGCGTTCGGCGCAATTCGTCATTCCGTAGGAAGCGTTCTCGACGTTGCAGCCAGAAAATATCTTGCCGTTCGTCAACAGGATGGCGGCGCCCACGTGAAAATTCGAGTAAGGAGCGTGCGCATTCCTCATCACTTTCGCCGCTGCCTGTTCGAGCTTTTTCCGAACTGCATCAGGCGTGGAACCTTTTCGACTTGATGTGCGGGCCATTTGGCTTTGAATTCGCGAGTGGGACAGTTGAATCGAGCGCCATTGTAAACCCTTCCGAGAGTTGTAGTTTCTTTCTTCGAAGAGCTGCCGTTGGTTGAACGATGGTCACAACTCGCGTTGTCAGTAGGGCCTGCCGTACAATTGCAACCGAGATTTGCATTTGCCAGGCAACGGCGGCCGCACACGAAAGCACATCATGTCGTTCGACAAACCCCAAAAAACCGAAATCAATTCGGACCGGCAGATCGCAACGGGCGAACCCTACGCCGCAAATTCGATTGCATCCCTCAGCGGACGGAACCTTCTGCCCAATGCGGGCATACCACTCGACCTGAATTGGGTGCATGCGGTTCGCGTGAATACCAGCGCCGTTGAGCGCCGCACGCAGTCCCAAGTCGCCCGCCGCACCGTGAAAAAGGAATGGCAGGCGGCATGGCTGCTGCGAGCGATCTCGTGCATGGATCTGACAACGCTTTCTGGCGATGACACGGACGAGCGGGTGCGCCGGCTGTGCGCCAAGGCTCGAAAGCCTCTTCAAGAAGAATTGGTGGAGAAACTCGGCATCGCCGATCTCGGAATCAAGGTCGCAGCCGCGTGCGTTTATCACACCTTCGTCGAAACTGCTTTGCACGCGTTGGAGGGCAGCGGCGTCCACGTCGCCGCCGTTTCTACGGGCTTCCCCGCCGGATTATCTCCCCTCGCAGAGCGCGTCGCGGAAATTCGCCGCTCGGTTGAAGCGGGCGCTCACGAGATCGACGTCGTCATCACGCGCGCACATGTCTTCGGTGGACGCTGGCAAGCGCTCTATGACGAAGTCGCCGAATTCAAGCATGCCTGCGGCGCACGCCATATGAAAGTCATTTTGGGTACAGGGGATCTTTTGACGTTGCGCAACATCGCCCGGGCGAGTTTGGTGGCCATGATGGCGGGAGCGGACTTCATCAAGACCTCTACCGGAAAAGAGCCGACCAACGCCACGCTGCCCGTGAGTCTCGTCATGGTTCGCGCCATCCGCGAATATGCGCAGCAGACCGGCATGGCCGTAGGTTTCAAACCTGCAGGTGGCATCCGAACCGCGAAGCAATCGATCGACTGGCTTTCATTGATGAAAGAAGAACTCGACACCTCCTGGATGCGGGCGGAGATGTTTCGCTTTGGAGCAAGCAGTTTGCTCGGCGATATCGAGAGGCAGTTGGAGCATCACGTTACAGGCCGTTACTCGGCCGAGTACCGACATCCGATCGCGTAACAAATGGCTTCTGGAAGGAAGAGCAAGTCGCAATGAGCATCGCCGAAAAATTCGTCAGCATGGAATACGGGCCGGCTCCCGAAGATCCGAAAGAAGCTTTGGCATGGCTGGAGCGCCACAAGCATCAGTTCGGTTTGTTCATTGATGGTTCATGGAAAGCACCGGCAGCCGGGCAGTATTTCGACACCGTCGACCCTTCCAACGGTGAGAAACTGGCGAGCGTCGCTCAAGCAGACGCCGCTGATATTGACGCGGCCGTCCGGGCCGCACGCGCCGCATCTTCAAAATGGCGAGGCCTGACTCCGCATATTCGCGCGCGCTATCTCTATTCCCTGGCGCGGCTCGTGCAAAAACATTCGCGGCTGCTGTCCGTCCTCGAAACAATCGATAACGGTAAACCCATTCGCGAGAGCCGCGACATCGACATACCGCTGGTGGCGCGACATTTTTACTATCACGCCGGATGGGCGCAGCTTCTGCAGCAAGAGTTCCCTGACCACGAGCCTTGCGGAGTTGTCGGCCAAATCATCCCGTGGAACTTTCCATTGCTCATGCTGGCCTGGAAGATTGCGCCGGCGCTGGCTGCGGGCAACACGGTCGTGTTGAAGCCGGCGGAATTCACACCGCTGACCGCTCTCGCGTTTGCCGAACTGTGCCAGGAAGCGGGCCTGCCTGCGGGCGTTGTCAACATCGTCACAGGAGATGGTTCCACCGGCGAAGCGTTAGTGAAGCATCCGGACGTCGACAAGATCGCGTTCACGGGTTCAACCGAAGTTGGACGAGCGATTCGCGGAGTCACTGCTCCGAGCCACAAGCGTTTGTCGCTTGAACTCGGCGGAAAATCTCCGTTCATCATCTTTGAGGATGCCGATCTCGACAGCGCCGTCGAAGGGCTCGTCGACGGAATCTGGTTCAACCAGGGGCAAGTTTGCTGCGCCGGATCGCGCCTGCTTATGCAGGAAAGCATTGCCGAAACGTTGATCGGCAAGATTCGCGAGCGCATGACAAGCCTGCGCATTGGACCACCGCTCGACAAGGCCATCGATATTGGCGCCATCGTGGCGCGTGTGCAGCTTGACCGCATCGAGCGCATGGTGGCTCAAGGCGTTGCGGATGGTGCAACGTGCTGGCAGCCGCAAGTCACACTGCCGACCCGCGGTTTTTACTATCCGCCAACGCTTCTGAGCAATGTGCATCCGACATCGATCGTCGCGCAGCAGGAGATTTTTGGTCCCGTGCTCGCGGCTATGACGTTCCGGACTCCGCGAGAGGCTGTCGAGTTGGCCAACAACACGGTGTACGGGCTCGCGTCATGCGTCTGGAGCGAGAGCATCAATGTTGCGCTGCACGTCGCAGCGCAAATCAAGGCCGGTGTGGTGTGGGTGAATTGCACGAATCTGTTCGATGCGGCTTGCGGTTTTGGCGGATATCGAGAGAGCGGTTACGGCCGCGAAGGCGGCAAGGAAGGCCTGCTCGAATACATGGAACCGAAGTGGTTCAAGCACGCGCCGAAACTACAGGCATCCCCTGCAAGCGCGCCTGAGGCGGAGAAAGAAACGATCGAAGCGAGTACACCCTCGATTGATCGCACGGTGAAGCTCTACATTGGCGGCAAACAGGCGCGCCCGGATTCCGGCTACAGCATGGAAGTGCGCTCTCCCGATGGCCGGCTGCTCGGCGAGGCTCCTTTAGGCAATCGGAAGGACATTCGCAACGCGGTGGAAGCGGCCCGAAAAGCGGAAGGCTGGGGCAAGGCAACCGCTCACAATCGAGCCCAGGTGCTTTACTACTGCGCCGAAAATCTTTCCCAGCGTCGGAGTGAAATCAGCGCACGTCTCGCTGCGGCGGTGGGTGAACAACAAGCCACAAAAGAAGTGGATTGCAGCATCGAGAGAATTTTTTCCTACGCAGCGTGGGCTGACAAGTTTGATGGCGCCGTTCACAATCCGCCGTTCCGCAACATCGCGATAGCGATGAACGAGCCCATCGGAACCGTTGCCTTGATCTGTCCTGCGGACGCTCCCCTGCTCGGATTCATGTCGCTCGCCATGCCGCTGCTCGCGATGGGAAATACGGTGATCGCAGTCCCGTCGGAAAAATATCCCCTCATCGCAGGGGATCTCTACCAGTTGTTCGATACCAGCGATCTTCCCGGCGGAGCGATGAACATCGTAACCGGATACGTGTCGCAACTTCTGAAGACGCTGGCCGAGCACGACGACATCGATGCCATCTGGTGCTATGGAGATGAGGCAACCGTTACGTCCGCGAAAGCGATGTCGACGGGAAACCTGAAACAGGTCTGGACCAACGAAGGCCGCGTCATCGACTGGTTCGATCCGAAGGTTGCAGAGGGCCGGTGGTTCCTTGAGCACGCGACCCAGGTCAAAAATATTTGGGTTCCGTACGGCGAATAGGTCCACGCGCCCCGAAATGCCTTTGCACAATTCCTGAGGCAGCCTGAGAATCTCTGGGACGGCGTTGCTTTTGTCCTGCGCCGGCGCTAGCATACCCGCAGTCATTTATTCAGCCTGGCATTATTTTTCTCTTGCAAGTCCCTGTCGACCTAAGGAGGAACCATGGGCATCGCCGTCTCGCCGCAAATCCACCCGCAGGTCGCGGAGTTCATCGACAAGCCACGAAAAATGCTGATCAATGGCAGGTGGGTGAACGCTGCGTCTGGCAAAACTTTTCCCACATACAATCCCGCAACGGGCGAAGTTCTCGTTCAAGTCGCAGAAGGCGATCGTGCGGACATCGATCTGGCCGTGAAGGCCGCGCGCAACGCTTTCGACAACGGCCCTTGGCGCCGCATGACCGCTTCCGAGCGCAGCCGCCTGATCTGGAAACTCGCCGATCTGCTCGAACAACACACCGAAGAGTTCGGATACATCGAAAGCCTCGACAACGGTAAACCACTCAACATCGCCAAAGCTGCCGACGTTCCGCTCGCCGTAGAACTGTTCCGTTACATGGGCGGATGGTCCACCAAGCTTGAGGGCAACACGATTCCGCTCTCTGTTCCCTACACTCCGGGCGCGAAATATCTGGCCTATACGCTTCGAGAACCAGTCGGAGTCGTGGGACAGATCATTCCCTGGAACTTTCCGCTTCTAATGGCCGCGTGGAAACTGGGGCCTGCCCTTGCGACCGGTTGCACGGTCGTGCTGAAACCAGCCGAACAGACGCCGCTCTCCGCGCTGCGTTTGGGCGAACTGATCATGGAAGCAGGTTTTCCGGAAGGCGTCGTCAATATCGTTCCGGGATACGGCGAGACGGCGGGCGCCGCACTGGCCGCGCATCCGGATGTGGACAAGGTCGCATTTACCGGATCCACCGAAGTCGGCAAACTGATTGTTCATGCAGCGACCGGCAATCTGAAGAAAGTTTCTTTGGAGTTGGGAGGTAAATCTCCCAATGTCGTTTACAAAGACGCCGATTTGGAGACCGCAATCCCCGGCGCCGCCAGCGCCATCTTCTTCAACCACGGGCAGTGCTGCTGCGCGGGGTCCCGGCTCTACGTCGAGAAGGCTGTGTACGATCAGGTTGTTGAAGGAGTCGCGGAGCACGCCAAGAAAATCAAAGTTGGCTCAGGCCTCGATCCTGACACGCAAATGGGCCCGCTCGTCTCCGAAGAACAACTCAAACGCGTTTGCGGATATCTTGAGGCGGGATTCTCCGAAGGCGCAAAGGCCATGGCGGGTGGACACCAGTCCGGCGATCGTGGCTATTTCGTTGAACCCACTGTCCTCGTGAACACTCAGGAAGATATGAAAGTCGTGCAGGAAGAAATTTTCGGACCGGTCGTCGCAGCGATGCCGTTCACCGATCCGGAAGAAATCATTTCGCGCGCCAACAACAGCGACTATGGTCTGGCAGCCGCTGTCTGGACTCGCGACATCAACAAGGCCCACCGCACGGCAGAACTGTTGCGGGCCGGCACGGTATGGATCAACTGCTACAACATCTTCGACGCAGCGCTTCCCTTCGGAGGTTACAAACAATCCGGGTGGGGACGTGAGATGGGGCACGACGCCCTCAATCTCTACACCCAAACGAAAGCCGTGTGCGCGAGGATTGCGTAGCTGATTTTCCGTGAAAAATAAAAGGACGGTGGCCGCAGCCACCGTCCTATTTTGCTTCCAAATCTCGCGCCTTACTTCTCCATCATCAAGACCTTCTCCGCGTCATCGACCTCCGTCAGTTTCACTTCGATCACTTCATTGTCCGTGGTTTGAATGTGACGGCCAACAAACGTGGCCTCAACCGGAATTTCGCGGTGGCCGCGGTCCACCAACACACAGAGTTGCACACGGCGGGGCCTGCCGTGCGAAAAGAGGGCGTCGAGAGCGGCACGCGTAGTGCGTCCAGTGAATAGCACATCGTCGACCAAAACAATATTTTTGTCTTCAATCTCAAACCCGATCTCTTTTTCCTGCACGACGGGCTTCGGGCCAAGCGTCGAGAGATCGTCACGATAGAACGTGATGTCTAACGTTCCGACCGGGACCTTGGCATTCTCGATGCGAGTGATGATCTTGCCCAGGCGCTCCGCGATCGGCACACCGCGCCGGCGAATGCCGACCAACCCCAAACCGGCTACCCCGCCGTTCTTTTCCACGATTTCGTAGGCCAATCGCACGAGGGTTCGTTCGATTTCCGACGCAGACATCAGTTGAGATTTTTGGCGAAGGCCAGTCTTTCGCGAAGGAGTTTTTGCAGTCATGAAAAGTTATGCCTCAGAGCCCTGACAGCCGGCTACCCAATGTAGTCAAGGCGACTCGCACAGGTCAAGAGCTGCAGCTCTCAGCCAGACCACAGCTTGCGCGCGATTAGACTTCAGATTTGTCGACGGATTCTGCCGCGGCCAGGTTGAACTCGGAAGGCGAATCGGGTCCCGGACATTCTGTTCGAATCATCCGCGCCAGCGGCGGATTCCCATCTCGCACCGATTGAAGGTCGACTACCTGAGGTGTGTGTGTGGCGGCTTCTGCCGGCACGATTCCTACACCCTGATTTCTTCCGAAGGCCTTCGCGCGATACAACGCGGCATCCGCCAGTGCAATCGATTCTTCCGCGCACAACGCCTCGTAGGCGCCGCGGCACCAAGGGTACGCAGCCCATCCGACGGAACAAGTTTTGTTGACCGAGATTCCGTGCCCGAGATCAAACGGTTCGGCAGCCATAACTTCGAGAACACGGCTGCAAAACGCGGGCGTACCGGAAGGATCGGTCGAGCGACTCATGATCAGAAATTCTTCGCCGCCCCAACGGACCAGAACGTCGGACTTGCGCACCACCGTGGACAATCTTTGCGCCACCAGTTGGAGCAGGCGGTCTCCCGCCGGATGTCCGTGGGCATCGTTCACCTGCTTGAAGAAATCCATATCGACCATGATGAAGACGAGATCGCGATGGTCCATTTTTCGCAGATCAGGGCCGCTGGAGCGCTGGTAGTTTCGCAACACCTGGCCAGCCTCCGACGTGAGAATCTCGTCCATGTAGCGGCGGTTCCACACGCCGGTCAGCACGTCCGTGAACGAGATCTCCTGCAGTTCCATATTCTTGCGCTGCAGCTCAAGGCTGTGCCAACGCAACGAATGCTCTTTATTCTCCAATTCATCTTTCAAGCGGGACATTTCATCGAGATTGTGCCGCGATGACCGAAGAAGGCTCAGCAGTTCCAGATCGAGCAGATGCTGTTTTAGAAAGACGAGTACTCCCATCACCAACATCACGGCAACGGTAAGGAACAGGCGATACGTCCGCACGCTCCGCGGCGCGTCCCCCCCATATTCGCGCCCACGCCATCATGAGAGGCGTGACAAAAAACGCAGCCATCGCCAGTCGTGCTTTCCAGATTCCAAACCCGCGAGACCGAAAATCATCCACTGCATTTTCGCTCTGGGCTTCGCTCGCGAGAAATGCGATGCGAACAAACCACGCCATTCCGCCAACAAGGGGCACATCGAACAGGCTACCTGTGTAATACACATGCAAATCGATGGCTTCGCTCGCGACCAGCGACGCCACGCAGTATACGAGCGTTGCCGCAAATAAATGGAGATAGATTTTTCGCCAGGGTCCCTGAGTCCGTTTCCACACCAGAAAAAGTCCGGCTGCAAGCACGAGCTCTTCACTCACGTAAAGAAGGTCAAAGCTCCTGCCGTAGACCGCTTCCGAGGGATGCACGTATTGCCATGGGATTACGACAAACAGGTAGAGGAACAGCCACCACGTCAGCATCAGCGCGAAATCGAGGGTACCCGCTCGGATGGTCCGATCGTCTTTTTGCAGATGCGGTTGGAGCGCCACTGCCGCCATCATCGGGACGATGTGCAAAAACAAGATCACATCTCCGACAAACGGGTTGGGCGCTTCGTGCCGGAGATAGACTTCGATGTAGGTCCACAGCACTTGCGACGTCAACCACATCGCCAGTCCCATGCCCATCAGGGACCAGAAGAGTCGCGATTTCCGAGAGGGAGTGCGAATGTTGGCCAAGAAAGCCACGGTCGCACAGAACAAAACAGCGTTTTGAAGAATGTCTCCCGTCGCTGTGAGGGCGAAACTGCGCGGCACCAGCAGGGATAACAGAGTGTGCGCGCACACGAGTGCAAGGATCCCAACCAGCCACTTCCGGCCGTTCTGGAGCGGAGCACTCCCCACGTTGGAATTGTAAAGTTGAGGCGTTACAGCGCAGGAGTTACTGAGGTAACGCGCGGCAGAACACTTTGGGGGCTTTCCCGTTAGGGAAGGACGGCCAAGAAATGCTGCACAAAGCGATAGACATCTTGATAGCTGTTGTAGAGCGGCACAGGCGCTATTCGCAGCGTGTCGGGTTCGCGCCAGTCGCCGATGGTGCCTTCGTGAATAAGCCGCTCGCAACAAGGTCGGCCCTGTTTCGATAGCCGGATCGACAACTGCGCGCCTCGCCTTCCCTCTTCTTTGGGAGTTGCGATCGAAAACTTCGACGATGCATTCTGTGCCAGCAGGAATTCCAGATAGCCGGTAAGGGATTTGCTTTTCTCTCGCAGTCGATCCATGCCCGCTTCAGAAAATATTTCAAGCGAGGCGCGCAATGGAGCCAGGGCCATGATGGGGGGATTGCTCAACTGCCATCCCTCAGCTCCAGGCATCGGCTGAAATTCCGGTCCCATTTGGAAGCGGGAGTCTTGATCGTGTCCCCACCACCCGGCATAGCGTGGCGCGTCCCATTCGCGCGCGTGGCGTTCGTGAACGAAACATCCGCCAACGCATCCCGGTCCGCCGTTCAAATATTTGTAGCTGCACCAGACCGCGAAATCAGGTCCCCATTCGTGGAGTTTCAAAGGAACATTGCCGATCGCGTGGGCCAGATCAAACGCTACAACGCACCCCTTGCGATGGCCTGCCCGGGTAATTTCTGCCATGTCGAATAGCTGGCCTGTCGCGTAGTTCACACCCCCAAGCAGAATGAGCGCAATCGAGTCGCCCTCGCGTTCGATCAGCGACAGAATGTCTTCATCGCGCATGCAGGATTCACCATTGCGAGGAATGAGCTCAATGAAGGATGTAGCTGGCTCAAATCCGTGAAACAGAATCTGCGATTTAACCGCGTACTGGTCCGATGGGAATGCCTGGCCCTCGATCAAAATCTTGTGGCGCTGGGTGGTCGGCCGATAGAAGGACGCCATCATCAGATGCAGGTTGACGGTGAGCGAGTTCATCACCACAACTTCGGCAGGATCTGCGCCAACCAGAGCTGCGGTCTGCTCCGCTAGCAGCTTGTGGTATGGCATCCATGGATTTTTCGCGTGGAAGTGGCCCTCGACGCCAAGGGTGGCCCAGTCGAGCAATTCCTGTTCGATATACGAACGTGCGCTTTTCGGCTGAAGGCCCAGTGAATGCCCGCACAAGTACGTGCATTCTTCGCCATTTTTATTTTTTGGAATGAAGAAACGTTCCCGGAATGGCGCCAGGGGATCCTGCTCGTCCATCTCCGCTGCAAACTCTTCGCCCACCCGGAAAGGTTTCACGCGGGAGCCAACTCTAGTGGAGTAAGTTCACGCGTCACCAGCAGTTCAGCCTTGTTCCAGTCGAGTTCTTCGACCCGATGAATGCCTTCGCAAAGCTCGGAAAGAACTTGATCCTGCAGACATCCGCGCTGCTGAGCCGTTGCGTACGGGATGCGATGAAATGTCACCATCGAATACTTCGGCACAAAGATGCTCGGATACTTTGCTTGCAACACCAACTCCACTTTCTTCCGAAGCAAGAATCGTGGATCAGCCACCCGATCTCTCATCTCCACAAAATTGTCCACAGCCATGTCTGCGATCGCGTCGGTATTCGCTTTTCTCGTCTTCTCAAACTCCTCAAAGACGCGTTCCCAATTGCCCTGATGCCAATCCACTAACTCCAGCAGGACCGTGCAGTCTTCGAATCCGCAATTGATTCCCTGCCCAAAAAAAGGAACGATAGCGTGCGCGGCATCGCCGAGTAGAAGCGCTCGCCCTTCGGCGTGCCAGGGCGAGCACTTGACCGTCACCATGGAACCTGTGGGATTGGCAAAGAAATTATCGGCGAGTCCGGGCATGATTGCTGCAGCATCTGGAAACCGCTGTTGGAAGAAGGCGCTCACGTCCGTTCTTGTCGTCAGTTGTCCAAAACCGTCTGGCCCATCGAACGGAAGAAATAAGATGCAAGCAAATGTTCCGTCTACGTTGGGTAGAGCGATCAGCATGTAGTTTCCCCGCGGCCATATATGCAGGGCGTTCGTCTCGAGAGCGTGTTTCCCGCCGGGCGCCGCTGGAATCGTCAGCTCTTTGTATCCGTAGTCGAGATACTGCTGCGAAAAGTTAAAACGGTTTCGCTTCAGCATTTCATGCCGCACCGCCGACGCGGAACCGTCACACGCAATCACGAGATCCGACTCCACCGAATGCTCTTTTGCTGATCGCTCGTCCCGTAACCGCACAGCCCCAGACTTAAGATCGATCCCGGAGCACCGCTGTTCGAAGTGAATTCGAACCCCGTGCGCTTCAGCCGCATTCATCAAGGCGACATTCAAGTCTGAGCGCGAAATCGAGTTGATGACTTCGGAATCGTCCTTCCCGTAAGGTTGAAATGTCAGCACTGCGTCCGCGGAATGCATCATCCTTCCTTTCATGGGAATGATGATCTTCTGCATTTCGCCCCAAAGCCCTGCCTGTTTCAGCGCATGAATGCCACGCGTCGAGAGCGCAAGATTGATCGACCGCCCGGCGCTCATGCGGATCAGGCGCATGTCCGGGCGTCTCTCGTAAATATCGACTTTGAATCCTCGCTTGACCAGGCCAAGAGCGAGCAACGGACCGGTGAGTCCAGCGCCAATCAGCGTAACGGTCTGGGTTGCGGCAATCATTTGCGAGAGATTCGCTCACGTCCGAGGAACGCCTGGCTACTCGGTGAGGAGCGTTCGAGCCTCCCAGAGTTCGGGAAAGAATTTCTTGTCGAGTGTGAGTTTCAGATACGACGATCCCGTGCTTCCGCCGGTACCCATGCGAACACCAATCACGCGCTCCACCAGTTGGATGTGACGCAAACGCCAGCTCACTACCAGTTCGTCAAACTCCGTAAGCCGTTCGCAGACGTCGATCCATCGGACGATTGCTGTGCTCATCTTTGTACAGGGCAAGCACCGCGCGTGCACGCGCGTCGAACCGCTCTTTCTCCGAAGCCCCGGCAGCGAACTCCAGTTTCCCGATCGACTGCAAGGCCGCAAAAAACGCCTCGGGGAGCGAGGGTTCCCGCAGACGTCTTTCAAGTTGCGCATGCGCCTCGGGGGTCGGCTTGTGATAGCGCAACATCTTCTCGTCCTTCAGGCCGCAGAGGAATTCCAGCTCGCGAAACTGTTCCGACTGGAATCCGCTTGCGGGCTCAAGTTTTCCGCGAAACGCGAGAAAGTGCGTCGGCAACATCGTTTCGAGAATGGTGAACTGCTCCACCAAAACCCGCGTTATCTCGGTACAACGGCGCAGCAGCCGCGCGGCCTCATACACTTCATCGTGCGATTGCGGATCTCCTCCCGCTGAGCGCAGATTCGAAACCACGGCATCCAAATCGTGAAGAAGTTCCTTGAACCACAGCTCGTAAGTCTGGTGAACAATGATGAACAGCAACTCGTCGTGGTGTTCCGGTTTGGACTGCGGAGCCTGTAGCTCAAGCAACTCCGGAACTTTGAGATAAGAGCTGTAGGTAAGCTGATCTGCGTGCGGAACTACCGGCGCGCCAGGGCTCGAGATTGGGGCACTATCGGCTCGGCGTTTTTCCTCAAGGCCGAGAAACCGTGGCGGCGTTTCCGCCAAGCATCTGCGTCTTTGCTTCCGCGGGCAATTGACTGTTTCGAATCAGCGATCCGATTCCATGTTCGCCTAGAGGGAACGGGTAGTCCGAACCGAGCATCACGCGTTCGGCACCCATTGTGTCGACCAACAGCTTGAGCGCACGCTGATCGAAGACCGCAGAATCGACGGAAAAGCGATTCACATATTGGCTCGGCGACAACTCACAATCCCCGTGCGCTACCGGATGATGTTTCCACGCGTTTTCCAGGCGCCCGAGCAAGAACGCGAAGCTGCCTCCGCCGTGCGCGAAGCAAATTCGCAGCGTCGAAGGGAGTTTGTCGAACGCTCCACTCAGAATCATGGCGACAATGCTGAGCTGGGTTTCGGCCGGCATGCCAACCGTCCAAGGCATCATGTACTTCGGCATGCGGGAGGCTCCCAGCATGTCCCACGGATGCACGAGTACCGCGGCGCCTTCATCGGCGCAGTGGTGAAGAAAAGTGACGATCCCGGCATCGTCAAGATTCTTTTCCCCCACATGATTTCCGATCTGCACTCCGAGATGTCCGCTGCGGAGGCAGCGGCTCAATTCCTTGCACGATGCATCAACATCCTGCAGAGGCACCTGGCAGAGCGCCTTCAGGCGGCCCTTTCCCATCTCGCAAAGTTCGAGCGCCGCATCGTTAAACAGCCGCGCACAATCGAGGGCGTGTGCAACCGGACGATCATAGGCAAAGAGAACCGGCGTGGCAGAAATGACCTGAATGTCGACGCCGTCGCGATCCATTTCCTGCAAGCGGATATCAGGGTCCCAGCAAGCGGAATAAATCTCTCGGAAAAACCGCTCACCAATCATGATTTCCGCTTTGCCAGGCTCCGTGTGTTTGATCCACGGCCAGTCGGGCGTTCCGTAGCGCGCAGCGAAGTCAGGCCATGTGCGCGGGAAAAAATGATTGTGAATGTCGATGACTGGCATTTTTACTGTTTGCCTGGATGCACAGCGCCGCAGTGTTTACACTTTCGCAGGCTCTCGTTGCCATAGAACTGTTCAAACAACGGCGGCAGGTCGCGGACGATGCTCTTTAACTTCACCTCGGCCCGATGCAGAAGCTGGTGACAGTTTTGGCAGTACCACTCAAAAGCATCCAGAGCGCCTTCTGGACGCGGCATCTCGACGACTACGCCAATGCTTCCCGCCTGTCTTTGCGGAGAATGCCGCATGTGCTTTGGCAACAAGAAAATCTCGCCCTCTTTAATGGGAACTTCGAGCGGAGGGTGGCCGGGAGTCTCCATGAGGCGCAGAAAAATATCGCCCTTCAACTGGTAGAAGAACTCCTCCGTCGGATCGTCGTGATAGTCGCGCCTCTGATTGGGGCCGCCAACAACCGTCACCATCATCTCGCCGTCTTCCCACACCTGAGCGTTTCCAACCGGAGGCTTGAACTTCTCTTTATTTTGGTCGATCCACTGTTGAAAATTAAACGCCTTCAATTGCTTGATAGACGGCATACGATCTCCTATTTCTCGGGCTTGTACGCGACTGCCCGGATCTCAATCAGCAGGTGCGGATGCGGCAGTTGATGGACTGCTACCGTAGTTCGGGCAGGTCCATCGTCGCTAAAGTATTTGCCATACACCTCGTTGTATCCGCCAAAATCATTCATGTTGACGAGGTAGGAAGTAATTTCAACCGTGTCGGCGAGGTCCGCTCCTACCGATCGCAGAATGTCGCGCACATTTTCGATCACGGCGGCGGTCTGCGCTCGAATGTCGAGATGAGTCGTTCCAAGTTCGTCGACTTCGGCCCCGGCAATCGAATTGTCTGCGCGACGCGCACTCGTACCGGAAACGATGAGGAAGTCACCCGCGCGCTTGATATGAGGATACTTGCCGCGCGGCTTCGCCTTTCCGTCAATTACCTTCGCTTCCAGTTTCCCCATGGCTGCGTCCGCACGCGATTCAAGCTCGGATTACAAACGAATGCAAATGTTGTTTAACTCCGAATAAAAGTTCAGCGAATGCGTTCCGCCTTCTCGGCCGATCCCGGAAAGGCCGGCGCCCCCAAAAGGCGTCCGCAAGTCGCGCAGGAACCAACAGTTCACCCATGTGATTCCCACCTTCATTTGTTGCGCGACGCGATGTCCGCGCTTCAAGTTCGTGGTCCAGATTGACGCGGCGAGGCCGTATTTCGTGTCGTTCGCCATGTGTACCGCTTCATTCTCTTCATCAAAAGGAGCGATGTGGCACACTGGCCCGAAGATTTCTTCCTTGACACATCGCGCCGACTCCGACAGTCCAGTATAGATGGTCGGCTGAACATAGAAGCCGTCATCCAGCGCGTTCCCGAAGTGCGGGACGCCACCGCCGGTCACAGCCGTCGCACCTTCCTCCCGGGCCAGTTTGTAATACGAGAGAACTTTTTCTCGATGCTGCGACGAGATCAGGGGACCGACTTCTGTTGTATCTTCCAACGGCGACCCCAGACGCAAGTTCTCCGCTTTCTGCTTCAGCGCCTCGACAAACTTGGCGAATATCGGCCGCTCCACGTAAACACGTTCTGCACAGAGGCAAACCTGGCCAGTGTTCAAGAATGCTGCTTCTGCAATCCCGCTGACCGCATCCTCAAAATCGCAGTCGGCAAATATGATCGCCGCATTCTTGCCGCCAAGTTCGAAAGATACCGGCTTGACCGAAGCCGCAACCATTTTCATGATTGCGGCGCCGGTTTGTGATTCGCCAGTAAAGGTCACCGCGTCGACGTCCGAATGTTGTGTGAGAAATTCTCCCGCCGAGCCCACACCAAAACCGTGTACTACGTTGTAGACGCCATCCGGAATGCCTGCTTGCTCCATTGCCTCCGCGAGTAGCGTTGCCGTCGCCGGCGTTTCTTCAGACGGCTTTACGACCACTGTATTTCCGCACGCCAACGCAGGAGCCAGTTTCCATGTAAGCAACAACAGAGGCAGATTCCATGGAGTGATGATGCCCACCACGCCCAGGGGTTTGCGAACCGCATAGTTTAGGGCGCTCTTGCCATCCGGAGTCTCCGTTTGAAATGACTCCAGGCCGGCCGTCTTGATCAATTCCGCAAACACGCGGAAATTAGCCGCCGCACGAGGTACATCCAACTTCGAGGCCAGCGCCACCGGCTTCCCGGTATCCGCAACCTCTGCGGCAACAAAGCAATCGAATCTCGATTCGATCGCGTCAGCAACTTTCATCAACCGCGCTGCCCGTTCTCTGACTCCGAGGCGTCCCCACTCTCCGGTTGACGCCTTGCGGGCAGCACGCACGGCTGCGTCCACCAAGTCGCGATCTGCCTCGGTAACCTGAGCAACCACGGTCCCGTCCGCCGGGTTCACATCGGCAAACTCACGATTGCCCCCTACGAACTTCCCATTGATGTAATTCTGGATTACCTTCACTTGACCTGAACCCCGCGGCATCCTAACAGCCTGCATCGGGCGAAGCAATGAGCTCACTCAGTTGCTCCGCTCCTTTAAATATCTGACCAGCGCTTCTCGCCAAGAGGGTGTCTCGATGCCATACTTTTGCAGGCTCTTTGCGGAGAGAACGGAGTACGCCGGTCGCGGTGCGGGGCGTGCCATTTGCGCGCTGGTGACTGGCTTTACTTCCGTGGCGAGCCCTGACCTCTTGACGATCTCCTGTGCAAATTCGAACCAGGTGCAATCGCCCTCGTTGGTGACGTGCACAATGCCGCTTGCATCGCTGCGGCAAAGCGCCATGATCGCTCTTGCCAGATCCGTGGCATAGGTCGGAGAGCCGCGCTGATCGTTGACCACTTCTATCAATGGCCGGCTGCTTGCAAGTCGAAGAATCGTGTCGGGAAAACATTTCCCTTCCATCCCAAACAGCCAAGAGGTCCTCACAATGCAACAACCAGGAAGGATCCCCTGCAGCCGCTCCTCGGCTTCTGCCTTCGAATGTCCGTAGACGCTTTGCGGATTTCGCGCGTCCTCGGTCTCGTACGGAGACGTCTTTTTCCCGTCGAACACGTAGTCTGAGCTGAGAAACAGGAGTTTCGAATTTGCATCTCGCGCAGCTTCGCCAACGTTCACCGCGCCGTCACGGTTCACTGTAAACGCGAGCGTGGGATCGCTCTCGCATCCGTCGACGTTGGTGTACGCGGCGGAAAGAACGATCCAGTCCGGACGCGCTCGCTGCACTACTTCTTTCACCTGGGCCGCGTTCCGAATGTCCACATCGCGCGAGCCGAGTCCCAGCACTTCATCTCCGCTCCATTCGCGCATGAGGGCCTTGCCTAACAGCCCCATCGCGCCCAGTATCATGACCTTCATCGGAGTCGTTTCTTGCAGCTAGTGAAAGGTTTCAGCATTGCGCAGAGTCCGGCCTCGTTGATCTTTCTCGGAGACGATAGGGTCTCCATCCAGAGCCCAATCGATCTTGAGCTCGGGATCATTCCACGCCAAGGTTCGTTCGAACTCAGGCGCGTAATAGTCGGTCGCCTTGTAAAGTACGTGCGCCGTTTCCGAAGTCACGCGGAAGCCGTGTGCGAATCCGGCAGGGATCCACAACATGCGCTTGTTCGTCACCGGACAAGCGTACTGCCTCCGATTTGCCGAACGTCGGGGAACTGCGGCGCAGATCGACGGCAACATCAAGAATTTCGCCGTCCGCGACGCGAACAAGTTTTCCTTGCGCATGTTGAATCTGATAGTGCAGCCCCCGCAGAACGTTCTTCGTTGAAAAAGAATGGTTGTCTTGCACGAACCGGTCAGGGATTCCGAGTTCTGAGAAGACTTTTTCGCTGTAGCTCTCCAGAAAGAAGCCTCGCGCATCGCCGAACACCCGGGGCTCCAGCACGAAAACATCCGGCAAGGATGTCGATATTTTTTTGATTGACTCTTTTGTGGGTTGCAACGTCGCACCACTCATTCAGAATACCCTCTCTCGTAACAACTGCAGCAGATAGGTGCCGTAGCTGCTGTTCTTCATCGGATTCGCGATTTGCTCGACCTGCTCGGCGGTGATGTAGCCGGATCGGTACGCGATCTCTTCTGGGCAAGCCACCATGAGGCCCTGCCGTTTTTCGATCGCCTGGATGTAAAGCGCGGCGTCCATCAGCGATTCATGTGTCCCCGTGTCGAGCCACGCCATCCCGCGCCCCATCACGACGACTTCGAGTTGCCCTTCTTTCAGATACGCTTGATTGACGTCGGTGATTTCAAGTTCGCCCCGGGCACTCGGCTTTAGCGATTTTGTGATCTCGACGACGCGGCTATCGTAGAAATACAGTCCCGTCACCGCATATCTGGACTTCGGTTGCTTGGGCTTTTCCTCGATGCTCAACGCTTGCCCGTTTTTGTCGAATTCGACTACCCCGTAGCGTTCAGGATCGTGCACCGGATAGGCAAAAACTCTCGCCCCTTTTGTCTTCTCGACCGATGCTCGCAGATCCTTCGCCAAATCGTGACCATAGAAAATGTTGTCGCCGAGCACCAGCGCGCACGCACTTCCGCCGATAAATTCTTCTCCCAGCAAGAAAGCTTGCGCAATTCCTTCCGGCCGAGCCTGCGCGCGGTACTGCAAGCGAATTCCATACTGGCTTCCGTCGCGAAGCAGCTCCCGGAATCGTGGAAGATCTTCGGGCGTCGAGATGATCAAAATGTCGCGAATGCCCGCCAGCATCAACGTGCACAGCGGGTAATACACCATGGGCTTGTTGTACACGGGCAAAAGACTCTTCCCGATGGCCTGCGTCACCGGGTAGAGGCGCGTTCCCGATCCGCCTGCCAGAATGATGCCTTTGTACCGCATGCTGTCTGTCATCTCGTTTTTCAATCGTCGACCTTGCTCAAAACTCGTCTACCCGGAATAGTGCGTCGCGATCCACTGGCGATAGCTCCCGCTCGTAACGTCGCGCACCCATGTGTCATGGTCCAAGTACCACCGCACAGTCTTGCGAATCCCGGTTTCAAATGTCTCTTTCGGCTTCCACCCGAGCTCGCGCTCAATTTTGCGCGCGTCGATGGCATATCGACGATCGTGTCCAGGGCGATCCTGCACATATGTAATTAAGTCCCGGTGCGATTTGCCGGATGGCGCCATTTCGTCCACCAGATCACAAACCATGTGCACGATCTCAATATTGGGTTTTTCGTTCCACCCGCCGATGTTGTAGGTTTCTCCCGGACGTCCACCCCGTAGCACAGTCGCAATCGCTTCGCAGTGGTCTTCCACATAAAGCCAATCGCGGACGTTCTTCCCGTCGCCATACACCGGCAACGGCTTGCCCTGAAGCGCGTTCAGAATCATGAGAGGAATGAGCTTTTCGGGAAACTGAAATCGCCCGTAATTGTTGGAGCAGTTCGTCGTCAGAGTCGGGAGTCCGTACGTGTGGTGGTAGGCGCGGACTAGGTGATCGGACGCAGCCTTGGACGCAGCATACGGGCTGTTCGGCGCATAGCCCGTTGTTTCGCTGAATGGAACGTCGCTCGGTCCCAGTGATCCATAGACTTCGTCGGTCGAAACGTGGAGGAATCGGAAATCTTTGCGCTCGTCGGGGGAAAGTGCAGACCAGTACAGCCGCACTTCGTCCAGCAATGCGAACGTTCCATTGATATTCGTCTGCACAAATGCTTCCGGTCCGCGAATGGACCGATCAACATGGCTTTCAGCCGCGAAATGGACGATCGCGCCAGGCTGGTATTTCTTGAGCAGCGCCCCGACCGCCGTACGATCGAGGATGTCCCCCTGCACGAACTGGTATCGCGGGTCGCTCGCGATATTCTCCAGGTTATGGAGATTTCCCGCGTAGGTAAGTTTGTCGAGATTGAGAATCGACGCCGATCCGGTCTGCAGTTGCTGCAGGATAAAATTCGATCCGATAAATCCAGCGCCGCCAGTGACTAAGATCCGATCGTTCATGTATGGTCGCGTCGTTTTGGTGGTCAACGCACCACCAACCGACAGGCAAGTCTTTGATTGTAATAAAAAGGACGGGATTGGTCCCGTCCTTATCGTAGATTCGCCCTGGCTTGTGCTTGGAGGACTACGGCTCCTGGCGAAGCCGTTGCCCAGCTTTTCGGAATTTCACGCGTTCGGCCGAATTCCGGTTGAGTACTCTTCTCTAGCCTGCACGACGTTCCGGCGCCCCAACCTCCACACCTTCGGGCTCTCGAGTTCTCGGTGTCAGCGCCTCGGGCTCTTCGCCTTCCAACCCCAGAATTTCAAAATATGCTCGCTCGATGTCCTTAGCGATCTTGTGCCATTGGTATTGATCTTCGATGCGCTTTCTTGCAGTTCGGCCGGCAGCCTGCCGCAATGCCGGATTCGCAATCAAGAAACTAAGACGTTCCGCCAAATCGGACGCGCTTCCCTGCCGGAACGTAAACCCTGCCCCCTCCACGACCTCCCGATTCTCCGGCACGTCGCTGGTTAGAACGCAAAGACTCGCTCCCATCGCATCGAGCAGCGCGAGCGACAACCCTTCCATATCCGACGGGAGCACGAAGATCATCGCGTTCGTCAGCAATTCGTCGAGCGTCTCGCCGGAAACCCAATCCAGCATCTTGATCTTGTCGCTCGCATGCTGTCGCAACTTGCGGCTATAGTCGTCGCAGTAGCTCGCAGCCCCAGCCATCACCAACTTTACGTCGCTGTGAATCCCCTCGAATGCTTCGACCAACAAGTGGCAGCCCTTCTCCGGCGAAAATCTGCCCAGGAACAGGACGTATTTCCCCGGCTCCAAACCCCACTCCAGAATCTTTTTTGGCTGGCTTCGCTCCCGCAGCACTCCACCGTTTGGCACGTAGTATGTTCGCTCCCCGTGAAGATCGTGAAATCTTTCTTCCAAAGCGCGCGAAACCACCATCGTCGCGCTCGGCAGTCGGACGGAAGCTACTTCTCCCATGCGAAGCACCGTCGAAGCGACCCGGCCCCATTTCTTCCGCTGCCAATCCAAGCCCTGCACCGTAACCGCAGTTTTGATCCCTAGTCCGCGCGGGATGAAAGAAAACAATGCCGGACCGAGCGCATGGAAGTGGATCAGATCGAATCTCTGCGTCAGGGCGTGCGCAGTGCTGAGAAGCGTATGGATTAAGGTTTCAAGATGCTTCGTTCGAAAGGTCGGCAACCGGACCAAGCGCATGCCGTTGTGCTCGCTCAAGGCGGGCGTGAAATAGTTGCGGCAGTACACCGTTACTTCATGCCCCATTTCTGCAAGCCGGCTTCCGACCTCTTCGTAGTACGCTTCGATCCCGCTGTATTTCGAAATCACTCCCCTGCCGCCGATGAAAGCGATTCGCAGCCTGGGACGATCCGCCGAGGCCACCTTCTTCGCACGCAGTTGTGACAATCGCCGAGTCAATCCGGCAGAGCTTTCTTCGTGGAACGACAATCTGCCGCGACTTCTTTTCGCCTTGGCGGCCACGAGGCCCTCGTAAAGACTCATCAATTTCTGATAGTGGCTTTCGGGCGAGTATTTCGCGCGCACCAACTCGTACCCGGCGCGTCCCATCCTCTCGGCCAGTTCAGGACCGGAGGCCAACAAACGGATCGATTGGGCGAGTTCGCCTACGTTTCCGCACCGATACAAGAGACCTGTCTCACCTTGTTGGACGAGTTCGCGCCGAGATCCCGTGTCCGAAGCCACCACCGCGCGCCCCAATGCGTAGGACTCAAGAATCGTCTTCCCCAGCGTCTCGTAAGCATGAGAGGGCATGCACGGTGAACCGCGACCGAGCAATCAAGGAATCGCGTCTTGCTGAACTGACCTGTCCCACAAACTCCACATTCGACAATCTGAGGTCGGCTGCCAATCGCTGCAACTCGCTCCTCTGCGGGCCGTCGCCGGCAACGATCAGGTGCACGTCCGGCGCCTGCTCCATGGCTCGAATCAGATCGCCAACGCCTTTCTCCGACGAAAGCCTCCCAACATACAGAATTGGACCGTCCTTGAACCCGTCGCGCCCCAATTCGTTCGGCACATCCTGAAAGTGAGGCATCACGTCGAATTTGGCGCCGTCCCATCCATGCTCGACAAACTTGGTCCGCACAAACTGACTTGGAGCCAGGAACAGATCTACACATCTCCGATAGGTTCCTAACCAGCGGTGCGCATACGCTTCGGCCGCCAAAGTCATCCGAGCGCCAAACCCCGGATAGCATGGCGTCCGCAATGCATTCCAAAACGCGCCGCCCTTGCACGCCTCGCAAGCTTCACCCTGCGAGACCATGTTGTAGCTCGGGCACAAAAGCTTGAAATCGTTGATGTGATACAAGACCGGCACGCGTTGCGCCTTCAACTCCCACAAGATGGACGGGGAAAGATGGTGGTAGATATTCCGCACGTGGGCGACATCGGGTCGAAAATCCCGAAGCATGGACCGAAGCCTTCGGCGCGCATCCGTTGAATAGATCGCATGAGCCGCGTGTTGCAGCTTCGACCAAGTCCCGGAAGGCGTCTTGAAATCCAGGTGCGGCACGAAATGATCGTCGTACGAAGTTGGTTCACCGCGCGGATCCGCCATCGAAAACAACGCGACTTCATGACCTCGCGAGCGCAACAAATCCATGAGCTCGAACAAGTAGACTTCAGTCCCGCTAAACGGGAAGTTATATTTGTTGCAGAACAAAATCCTCATTAGGAATGCTTTCTTTTTGCGGTTCGATCCGCCGCAGGAATAAGTCGGCAAACGTTTCCAGATTTTTTTGCCGATTGAAATTGCAGCGCACTTGAGCGTGCGCGCCGTGCCTCACCCAGTCCAGCAATCTGGCCGCCGAGCGAACGTGAGGAAGATGACCCTGGTCGACACTGGTAGTGGCTCGAATCAGCGAATGGATGAAAAGGATGCGATCAACGAAATCATCCATTTCTCCGGGTTGATACAGAAATCCTGTCTTGCCCGGAATGATCAGTTCTGGAATTCCAGTAATCGATGGGGCGAGTACGATTCGCCCGCGCGCCATGGCCTCCATCAGGACCAGCGGAATCCCTTCGCTGCGACTCGTGAGAACGACCACGTCGGCGCGATCGTAGAGCGACGCCATCTGTTCCCTGGACACGTGGCCGAGCAAAGTTATTTTGTCTTCGAGGCCATGCTTTCGGATCAGACCTTGCAGGTGGCGGCGTTCGGGCCCTTCGCCCGCGATAAAACACACGAAGGGGACATCCAGCGCGTGCAGCTGCGCGCAACCGTTTACGAGGAACGCATGGTCCTTGACCGCGTGCAGGCGGCCAACTGACAACAAAGTGAGCGGTTCCGCTGCACCTCTCTTCGCCCGGCAAATGCCGACTCTTTCAGAAACATCAACACCCAGCCGGGCCACCACCAGCTTTCGCGGATCAACGTGGACGTAGTGGTCGAGAATGTAATGGCGGTTATATTCCGATACAGTCAGACAGAACGCGCAAGCCTCAAGCTTGACGTCGAGGTACACGCCGTGCAGAAGCAGGTCCGACCCGTGGAGCGTCAAGCTGAATCCGACGTCCATCAGGCGCGCGGCCACCATCCCAACCCACGACCCAAAATAACCGTGATGAACGTGGATGTGCCCTACTCCCCGCGCTTTCAATCGCACGGCGTAACAAGCGCCCAGAAACGTGTGGACGAGGGCCCTGAATCGCTGAACTGGGCCTTCGCGGCCGCGAAGCAAAACTCGCGCGACCAGCGGAGCAATCCGCTTCCATCTGCGCACGCACAGCCACGCCGCCTGAAGGAGCACGCGGACGCTCAGTTCGTACAAAAGGATTTCCGCAAATTCCTTTCTTTCACGGGGCCTGCGCACGCTGGCAGTCACGACGCGCGCACCCCTTCTGCGTAGTTCCTGCACTTCTTCGACGACGTAGGGTTCAACGGCAGAGGGAAATTCGTTTGCCAAATAAGAAATCTTCAGCATGCCGATTCCTCAGCCGCCGAACGTCTGCGGGCCGCCAACATTCCTGCGATTGTGAACAGAAGTCCGTTCACAAACTGGTAACTCATCACCACGAGAGCGGCGTTCACCCAATAAACCGCCAGCAGGATCGGCCAAGTCTTGTGAAATTGGCCGTCGAGGAATCCAGTTCTGCCACGAACAGGAATCGCGCCCCGACCAAGCCTCCACATTTCCCACATCAACCACAGATACAGAGCGAGTCCCAGCAGTCCGTGCTCGGCGACGATTTCCAGATATGTGTTGTGTGGATACAGGACTTTTTCGTGGTATCCGCTGACGTGCCGAGGTAACTCGGCAGGCATCTGATGGAATCCCCACCCCAGCCACGGACGCTCAAGAAACATGTCCCATCCGCCTGCGTAAACGGCGGCGCGGTAATCCAACGGGCCGCGCTCTTCGAAGCGTTCCTGCAGAGATTGGAGTAGATGGCCTGAGTTCACGAGAAGGGCAAATCCTGCGACGCTCACGATCAGCAACACGGTGCAGGCACGCCGACATGCTCCATTCTTCAGCATGAAAAGAAATGCGAGCACCGATCCCACAAACGCCAGCCAGACTGCCCGAGTCATGGTTGCCAGAATCGCGACCGGCACCGACGCGAGCAGGATCAGCGCCTTGCTTCCCCGAAAGCTTCCTCGCTTGTAGGCGTGGAAGGCCAACACTCCCAACATGTTCAGCGACACTCCATTGGCGACAGCCTGCAGCAAAGGCCCGCGAGCACGGTCCGCCTGGAAACCCAGGCTTTCGTCGAGAATGAAACGCGGAAAGATGAGAGAACGTGCTCCAACCAGAAACGCGATGGCAGTGAAGCTCAGGTAGGCCAGAACGATCAGCAGGAAGATTTCAAATTGCCGAAAATGAGCGTCTTCCCGAAATACCAACCCCGCCAAATGAAACAGCGCGAACGGAACGATGAATTTCGACGCCAGCAAGCTCCATGCTTCATGATCGAACGGCTGGGACGCAGCGCTGGCGATCACAAGCGCCGTCAGTCCAAGCATCGGCCATGTCGCCCGTTCCATCCTGAACAATGGTGTCCGGGCGAGCATAGCTCTGCCGACCGCACCCAAAACCAAAAGACCGAACGCTACACGATCAATCTCGTAGAACTGCACGTCTGGGTGCCGAAGGAGCATTGCAGACAGAGCCGCCAGAAAGAGGAGCGAGGGGGCCGCGAAGAGGATCTGCAACGGGCGCAAAAGCGCTTTCGCTCCCCAGATCGAAACGTATTCCGGCTGCGGACGCGGCATCACCGCCTCGGAGGACCAATTCATCACTGGCCATCTCCGCACAGCACCGTCCGAACCGTTCGCCATAGAATTTGCAAGTCGAGCCCGAGACTCCATCTTCGGATGTACTCGCGATCCAATTCCATGCCGCGATGGAATGACGGATCGCGCCGCGCCGTCACCTGCCAGAGGCCAGTGATTCCCGGAGTTACGTCGAGCCTTCCGAGATGCTCGATCTCGTAGCCGGCAACATCATCCAACGGATGAGGCCGGGGCCCCACCAAGCTCATCTCGCCGCGCACGACGTTCCACAGCTGCGGTAATTCGTCGAGGCTGTACCGGCGCAAAATGCCTCCGAATCGCGTGACCCTCGGATCACCTGTCATTTTGAAGAATGGGCCTGATCTCTCATTGTTCTGCCGCAATCCATCCTTCAGTTGATCGGCGTTGCTCACCATCGTCCGAAACTTGTAGCAGGGGAAGAGCCTGCCCTTGCGCCCGGCGCGTTGCGCGCGATAGAAAACTGCGCCCGGAGAATCCAGCCTGATAAGAACTGCGATCGCTGCAAGAAGCGGTGCGAGCATGATCAGTGCTATCCCCGCTCCTGCCACGTCCACTAGCCGCTTCATTACGAGTCCACCCGACGGCAATCGCTCCGCGTGCAGGCAGATCACCGGAGCTTCGCCGATTCGGTCCACAGGGCACGCCGCTGGACTGCAGCCGCACAAATCGGGAACGATCTCGACGTCGAGCCGCAGCCTCCGCGCTTCTTCCACGACCCACCGTGTGGTGTCGCCGCTGCGCGGAGCCGCCAATATCACCTCGTCGATAAACTCTCTTCGCGCAGTTCTGGCTAAATCGGTAACTCGGCCGACCACTCCATTGCCCAGTGGACCTTCATCATCGAGAAATCCGCAAACGATCCGCCTGGTCGCTGGATGTTGCTCGACGTACGAGGCAACTTGGCGAGCGACTTTACCGGATCCCACAATGAGCACGTTCCGTGAGTCGCCTCGTTCCCGGGCAGAGCGCCCGCGTTCTTCGCCATACCATCGCGACACTGACAAGGTTCCGAACGACAGCAAACCCGCAACACAAAACATTGCGCTGGCCACCCACGTCATCCCCTGCAGGCTCGCGGCGAGACATAGGACGCTCGTCGCCCACAGCACCGCCTTCCCCAGAACGAAAACTTGCGAGCGCAGATCTGAGCAATCGATTTGCAGACCCTCGATATATGTCACCATCGTGACTAGAACGGCGTGCACCAAAGCGGCGCCTAGCAACGGGACGGGAATGTGCGTAACTCCACCAGACCCTGACAGTGAAGAGAGGTGCCGCAGCCATGGCAATGCCGTCGCCAGAATCAACCAACTCAGCACCACCAGAGTGAAGTCAATCGCGGTGGACTTCAACCATCTCATCCCCATCCGCCCCTGCAGCGGGCCAGGCACAAACATGCGTAGAGCATGACCGGAGATGTCGGCACCGCCATGTGCTGGCGATACCAATTCTTTCTCGACGGCAAACGGCCCATTAGCAGGTGCACGATTTCTTGCCATGGGACGGAACGATGGCGTGTCCCCAGGAATCAGGCGCGCGCACTCGGCTGCCTGCGTGCTGTGGTTTGCGGCGTTGATGAGAACGGATGACACTTTAGATCTTTCCCAATTCTTCTGGTTCGAATGCCATCGGTCTCTTCATAGCCGGCGGTAGATTCCACCAGGCACAGGAAATTCGCGATCGATTAAGACGGTACCTAGAAGCCGGACTTCCGAATCCTGCAGTGTTTGTACGATCTTTCTTGCCGCTGCTCGCCTTGTCCGACGTGCTGAAAGCACCAGAATGATTCCGTCCGCGAGTTGCGCCATTGCGGTGGCTTGATTCGCTCCGCATGCGGGAGGTGCCTCCACAATCGAGTACTCAAACTCCCGCCGAACTTCTGACATATAGGCGCGCACCGATGCCGTGGTGCAGTTCTCTTCGTCATCAACGCTGGAAGGAAGGAACCACAGGTTGCTTCGTACTCGCAATCCGCCCTGGTGCAATTCCCCTTGGTGGTTCTTTTCGCTCCAACCCGGCATTGAGTCGCGGTTCGACTCCTCTTCAGGCGCCACCCTTGGACCGCCTCCTACCACGGCTATGCTTGCAAGGGTTTCGATGGCGAGGCTTTCGCCGATTCGCATGCAAATGTCGGAGACATTGGTCTCTGGATCGACAGCGCTCAACAGCAACTGCTTCACTGGCCGATTCGTGTTAACTGAGAAAATCTGCCGAACCAGCCCGCGAATCTGCGCACGCGCGAATCGATCGGGATCCCACGCCCCAGACGGACGAATTGGCCTGACCTCCGCCAACCTCCGCTCACCGGATCTGCCAAGATCCGCAACTCCCAAAATTTGTGCGCTCATCGCGATCCCTTCATTCCGCAAGCTCCCTGCTATTCCGCCGGGGTAGAGAAGCCAAAACTGGTGTATCCAGATAGCCCACCACGTCATCCGGAATTCGGAATGCCGGATCCAGATAGTCGGAGGTGAAAGCTGCTCCTGTCCCTGCCGCTCCCGCTGCAACCAGACCTATCCCTAAGACCATCCACGCCGAACGAATGGGCAGAACCGGCGCAACGGGTTGCTCCGCGATTGCAACGTTGACGATTCCTCGTTCGTCGAGAGCATCATTCATCCGCGCTTCCTCCCGTTTTTTCACATACAACAGGTAGCTTTCTTCCGCAGCCCGTTCTGCGCTGATCAAATCGTCCTGCGCAATAGCGTCGGTTCCGAACTTCTCCGCCAGGCGGCGATAGCTTCCTGCCTGGGAATCCGCCGCCGCCGCCCGGGACTGCAAGGCCTTCAGCTGTACCTGCGCCCGCTGCAACTCAGACGTTGCCCATTCGAAGTGAGGATCTTTGTCTGTAGTCTCATCCCGCACAGGCGAGACCGTCTGCGCAACGATCGTGGATTGCGTCTGGGCAATTTCCTCGTCCACTTCCTGCACGAGACGGTGGCTGGGTTCGAATTTCGTCAACAATTGCGTTCGCTTCAGTTGTAGATCGAGAAGATTCGATTTCAGTGTCCTTAAGAGCTCCGGATTGTCTGCCGTCCGAACCAGTGTCGTCGTGCGCTCGGGCAACCGGGAAAGTTGCTGCTCCAGTTCCCACACTCTCTGCTTCGTCTCCGCGACTTCAATTCGCGTTTGCCGCGCGCCGACGTCGAACTCGCTCAACTTCTGCAGCGCCAAGTCGCGTTCCTGTCCCGCTGAAATGACCTTGTGCGAGGTCGTGAACTGCAAGAGTCGCTGTTGAGAGTCCTCGAGCTGACGCCTCGACTCCATCGTCTGCTGCTCGAAGAAGTGAAGTTCACCGTCTGGCCGGTGGACGGCCATGTGCTTCTCCAAGTAAATCTTCGCCAACGAGCGCAGAACTCTTTCCGCGGTCTGCGGATCGGCTGACGCGTATCCGATCGAAATCAAGTTGGTCTTCTTCATCGGCTCGATGCTGATCTTCTTCGCCAAGAAACGGGACTCTCTCTCAACCCGAGCCGAGCGATCTTCCTTCATGCGCAAGAAATGAAACCAGTCGCGCCCACCTGCACCGGTTTCTTCCGCCACCCTTCTTAAGACCTCATCGTCCCGCAGCAGTTCGACCTCCGAATTCAGTTCTTCTTCCGTGACCGCGATCCGCGTCAGGTCAAGCGGAGCATTCTCCCCCGCGCTCACCGGAGCGTCCGCGCGGCCCCTCCTCACCAGGATTTTCATGTTGGCCTGATATTTCGTTCCAACCAGTGCGTAAAGCGCTGACGCTGCAAATGCCAGCGCGAATGCCCAGACGAAGACCCTTCGCTGACGGAACAGCACCATCGCCAGTTCCCGCATAGTGGGAGCCGCTGGCTGCATCCGCCCGCGAATTGGGTCTTCGTATGACACGCGAGTAAAGGAATGTTTTCTCTAGAATTGGGTGGAATTCATGTACATGCTCAGAGAAGGTTTGGCGAGAAAGCGGGAGATCTTCGAGATCGTATTCTGCGGAACAAACACCATGTCCCCGGGCCGAAGATGCGCGTCCTCCTTCAGGCTCGGTTGTTTGAACATTTTCTTGAGATCAAGCAGACGCGTTTCCACGAGATCGTCATTCACCCGCCGGAACAGCACGACCTGTGAATGCTTCGCCTGTTGCGTCAGCCCTCCCGCAATCTCGACGGCTTCCGCCACGGTTGTGTCGGATCGCAGCTCGTACTTCCCCGGCTTACCGACTTCTCCCCCGACAATGAAGTAAGGATGCTGAAACTCCTTCAAGGCAACCGCAGCTTGCGGATCGTGTAGATACCCGGTATAGGCCTTCTGCACAGCTCGGCTGAATTCTTCGAGGTTCAATCCTTCGGCGACGATCAGACCTGCGTCTTTCAACATCACGCGCCCGTCGGGCTGGATGGTTAGCGTCTGGTTGAATTCAGGCGCAACGGTGAACGTCACTTCCACAACGTCGCTTGGCACGAGCCGGTAGAGCGGACGGCGGTTCCCTCCGAGCAGGAGTTCTTCCTTCCCATCCGCTCCTCCAGCCTTTGTGGCGGCGGCACCGCTGCCACCCATTCCATCTGCTGAGAGGCTGGGATGGGAGGCCGTTTTGTTTCCGCCAATATCAGTCTTGTCCTGCTGCGCCAACGCGACGCACCAGCATTGCGCAATCACGAATGAAACAAATAGGAACCGGGCGTATAGGAATGAGGGCTTCATGTTCGGCGTCGCGCCGGCATCCCGGCGTAGAAGTCCACCAACTTCGTGATTCTTCTAAGCGCTACTTAACGCCACTTAACGACCGTCAACAAGATGTGGGATGTTGAGTCCACCAAAGTAGAATGCCTTCCCCATGTGGGAAAACCTGCTTCTTCTAGTGGATGGTGAACGTTGGGCCGGATTGATCCGTCGCCTTGTCCGTGAACTGCCAACTTTCGGCGTACCCACAAAAGTTGACTTGCATGTTTGCGATGTCACACAAGCATCGATCATCCGGTGATTATAGGGTCACTATCACGAGCTGATTTCACCAGTTCACTCGCTGGCGAAGCGAATGAATGCTGTTTCTCTTCCCCTGAGTGGTTCGTTTCAATTCTCAGGTAATTCCGCACACTTTCACCGGATCTCACCCGCAAACTTTTCAACAGTCGCATCGACTGTCCACACCCACATCGAAGCCCAAAATCTCGATTCCCATTTCGACCGGGATGTCCAGTTTTTGTGACGCCCTTCCTTGTGGATTGCGCTTTTCAGTCCCTACAATCGCTTCATCGAATTTATGCGCGATCTATCGGGAGATTGGTCGTACTAGTTTGGTCACCGTCGATACTGCAATCGGCGTTCTCATCGCCGACTCAAATCGCATGCAGGCCCAATTGCTGACGAACGCCCTGCGCCGGCATCCTGGATTTCACATCACCACTTGCCCAATGGACACCATTTCCATGACCTTGGCCGTCAACGCCAAACTTCCCCGGGTTGCTCTTCTTTCGGTTAGTCTCAAATCCAACTGCCGCCGAGGCGGCGCCAATTCTTCGTTCCTTCCATCTTTCTCACCCCGGCGTCGCAAACGTCCTACTCGCCGATTCGTTTGACCGCGATCTCGTTGTCGGCGCCTTTCGCGCTGGTGCGCGCGGTGTTTTTTCCATCTCCGATTCAAACCTGCGATTGCTTTGCAAATGCATTCTCCGTGTCGCCGCCGGACAGATCTGGGCCAGTACCGAGCAACTCAACTATCTGATGGACCTGATCTCTGAAGTGCCCTCTCTGCGTGTCATGAATTCGAACGGCAACCGCATTCTGACTCCCCGCGAGGAACAGGTGGTCGCGCTCGTGGCCGAAGGCCTGGGCAACCGCCAGATCGCTCGCGAACTCAACCTGAGCGAGCACACCATCAAGAAATATCTGTTTCGGATTTTTGAAAAGCTCGGTATCTCGAGCCGCGTCGAACTGGTACTCTACGCCCTCAATAACGGAAACCCGCGTCCGGCCGAGTGGATTCCGAGTGTTTAACGTTCGTCTTCAGGATCGTCTTTCGAATTGAAACGTCCGACTCCCCGCTGTATAACTTCAACGAAACTCCTTTGTCCCAGGACGATTCCAACTCGCCCGTCCCGCCGAAGCCGCGCCGCTGGAGTATTTTTGCCGCGAGCCTGCTCGTGCTGGCTCTCGGACTCGTCGTCATCTACACCAGTCGCCCGGCGTTTTCCAGTCCGTTGGCTCTCGTCGTTGTCGCCGCCATCGGGCTCGCCGCACTGCTCATGCAACTCCGCTTGCGCAAAGATCTGCGTTCTTCCATCCACGCCCCGCTGTGGCTCAATGTGCTTGGATTGTCGCTCGCCCTGGCGGCCGTTTTTGCCGATCACCTGCAGCTCAGCCCAAACCTGATGATCATCGCCGCGCTTGGGGCAGTCATTTGTTTCGGAGTCAGCGGGACCGTCGTTCTTCACGCACTTCGCAAGAGAAAAAGTTAGCAGGCAGATCAGTTTGACGAGTAGGTCGTACAGCCGGGGCGTGGCGGGCTTTTGCGCCTATCGTTTGAATTCAACCGCAACGGTTGTTTCGACGGTCGCCGGTTCACCCTTCACGCGGTAGGGTTCAAACTTCCACCAGCGCAGCGCGTCGGTCGCGGCCGCAGCGAGAACATCTGGACCGTTCAGCGCTTTCGTGCCGATCACCGAACCATCCGGCCCGACCACAATATTCACCGCAATGATTCCTTCCAGCTTTTCTTTTCTCGCCTCTGCCGGGTACACGGGATCGACGCGGTGTACCAGCAACTTCTGCATGACTTCTGTCGGAACCCGTAAGCTCGTCTTGACAGGGTTGGACGATTGGCTCAACCCGGATTCAAGCTCTCCCCATGCCCGATTCCATCTCCACAGGAACATCCCGGCGATGAATGCGACGATCACCGTCGCAACGATCCATGCGGTCAGGCTTCGCTTCGTTTTCGGTTTGCCGCGAAACCCGCCGCTTCCCCCACCTGCGGATCCCCGAGTGATGATCGGAATTTGTTTGACGGGAATGCGGTTCAGCTTGGGCGGCGGAGCCACACTCGATTCCGCTTCGGCTCGCACTTCTTTTGCCCAATCGCGAATCGCGGATCGTTGCTCCGGCGTGATCGACACAAATTCGAAACCGCAGCGCAGCCTGTCGTAGTACTTCACCTGTGCAATCGTTCGCAGCGGTTCCGCCAGCGGCGAGAGCCTGACCTCGACGTTGACGGTTTCTCCCGGCCGCAACTCACCGGCAAGCATGGCCGCGATCCCGCGCTCGCCTACGTTCATCGTGCGTCCGGGCATTGTGTCCGGAAGTCCGCCGCGCACGACCGTCACGTCCATCGGTTCCTGCAGGCGGAATCGAGGCACCCGCCGTCGCGAAGGCCCCACCCACTCCCGCACCTGTGATCCCGTTCCCATCATTCGGCTTTTGTTTGTATAGGGACAAGCTCTTCGCCCGTCCTGGCGGAGCGAAGCTCCGTCGCCTCGCTATCTCCGCAGTTCCACAATCTCGCTTCCGCGCGCGAATACCACCACGCTGGCCATCCCGATAAAGAGTCCATGCTCTACCACTCCCGGCATGTCGCTCAATTCCCGAGCCAGGGCATCGGCATCGCGTATCTCGCCAAACCTGCAATCGAGAATGTGATTGTTCTCGTCCGTCATAAACGGCTTCCCGTCTTTATTCTGCCTCAGGCTCACATCTGCGCCCAACGCCGCGATTCGCTTCTCGACCAAAGCCTGAGAGAACCGGATCACTTCCACCGGAAGAGGAAATTTTCCCAATCGCTGCACCTGCTTCGAAGCGTCCGCAACAATGACTAGCTGATGGGTCGCCGACGCGACAATTTTTTCGCGCAGCAGAGCTCCGCCTCCACCCTTGATCAACCGCAATTGCGGATCGACCTCGTCCGCGCCATCGACCGTGACGGCGATCTCCTGACAGTCATCAAGCGTGATCAACGGAATTCCCAAACTCTGCGCCAGTTCCCGCGACCGATCGGAGGTGGGGATCCCGCGGACGCGCAGCCCCTCTCTCACCCGATCGCCCAGCAGTTTAATAAAGTAGGCGGCCGTCGACCCGGTCCCGAGTCCCACCACCTGCCCATCTTTCACATACTGAAGGCTCGCCCGCGCCGCCGCCTCTTTTTCCTGATCGTTCGCCATTCGGACTTCAATATATACTCTGCGCCGTCATCGTGACCCGGGAACGCCTGGGAACTTGGGCTGGCGGTTCAGCCCTTGAATCGCCGGGCGCGACCAACGCAGATGGGATGCCCCTCGATAAGAGCACAAGGCCGGTCCGGCCCGTCAAAGATGAAATGACTGCGAAATGTGCAGCGGGGAGGAGCCTCCGCCCACCATGCGAGCCGAGTGACGCACGTCGCTCCGGCGGAATGCCTGGATTCTTCCTACTCCATCCTCAAGACCCGCATTGGGTCCAGTCGAGACGCCCGCCACGCCGGAACCACGCAGGCCAACGCGGCTGAGACCATCAGCAAGGCTGCGACGGCAACGAACACTCCGGGATCGAGCGCCTGGGTTTCGTAGAGCATGGATTTGATGAACTGCGTCGTCGCGGCGCTTGCCGCCAGTCCTAGCAGGAGTCCGATGATCGCCGGGCGCAGCCCATCCGCAAGCATCCCTCTCAGCACCTGCTCTCGTTGGGCGCCCAGCGCCATGCGGATCCCGATCTCACCCGAGCGCTGCGCCACCACGTAAGACAGCACTCCGAAAAGGCCCGCAGTGGCGAGCAACAGTGAGAGCACCGCTAACGAAGTGATGAGAGTGGCATCGAAACTTTGGTCGAGGGTCGACTTGCCGAGCAGTTGATTCATCGTAAGCACGTCCGACACAGGCAGGTCACGATCCTGATCTTGAATGATCTGCTGCACCGGAAGTGCGAGTTGCATTACGTCCTGCCTGGAGCGGATCGCGAGTGTGCCGTAGTTTTGATCACCCGCTAAAAGCGGATGATACTGCATGGGCTGAGGCGCTTCGCCGATTTCGCACCGGGTGTCGCCAACAATTCCCACGATCACGCATACCTTGTTTCCGTCGTTTACGTGCAGGTGTTTGCCAAGGGGATCTTCGCCGGGAAAGAACTCCCTGGCGAACGATTCGGTGATGATCACTTCATGCGCTTGATCGAGCTTCTGGTTCTCGCCGAAAGTGCGGCCCCGCAAAACAGGAATGCCCATGGCCGCAAAGTAGCCGGAGTCGGCCGCGCGATAGATTGCGAGAGTGCCATTGCCCGGCGGCAGTGGCGGGTGCTCTACGATCGTGAATCCTGAGTCGCCCATGTAGCCCTGTCCCGGAACCCCAGTCACAAATCCTGCCGCTTCGACTCCCGGCAGCGCCCGCACTCGCTGCAATAGCGTCTCAAAGAAATTCGCAGGCGCTGGTCCCGGAGTCTTGTACCGCTGGCCCGGCAGTTTAATGCGCATGGTGAGTACGTTATCGGTGATGCATCCCACGTTCGTAGAACGGAGGCGCTGGTAACTTTTCACGAACAGGCACGCGCCGGTCAGCAGAACGACCGTGAGCCCGACCTCAATGGCAAGCAGCGTCTTGCGAAGGCGTGCCCGTGTCCCTGCAGCACTGTGGCCTCGCGAAGACTCGTGCAGGGCACCGAGCAAACACGTGTCATCCGTGTTGAACGCGGAAACCAATCCGGAAAAGAGCGCGCAAAGGATGACTACAGCCGTGGTGAACGCCGCAACTACGCCATCGAAATGGATGGCACCCACGCGAGCCATGTCGGGGCGAGTGTGCAGAAGCCAAGCGATCGCACCATAGGCCAGCAACAGCCCGGCAATTCCGCCTGCCGCCTCAAGCAGGAAACTCTCCGTCAGATGCTCGCGCAGCAGCCGCATGCGTCCTCCCCCCAGCGCAGTACGAATCGCAAGTTCCTTATGGCGTGCCGCGGCGCGTGCCACGAGAAGATTGGCTACGTTGAGACAGGCGATGAGCAGCAGGCAGACAGTAGCGGCGAGCAGTATGTAAAGCGGGCGCTTCACGTCTCCCACCATGTGCTCCAGCAGCGGCCGGCTGCTCGCTGCCGCCGCGACAAACGAATTCTCCAGGTGCGCGTCATGGATCTGCCGAGAGATGACGCTCAGGTTCGCCGCTGCTTCCTCATCCGTTACTCCTGGCTTCAGCCGCCCAACGACACGAAACATGTGGTTGTCGAAGGCGGACATTATCCTCTCTGGGAATTCGTGATAGACGGGCCTCCACAGCTGCGTACTGGAATCCGGAAACTCGAACCATGCCGGCATGACGCCGATGACGGTATAAGCCTTGGCATCGACGTAGATGGTGCGGTTCAGGATGGCTGGATCAGCGCCGAATCGACGCTTCCACAGGCTCGAGCTCAACACAACTGTGCCGTTCGCCGAAGGACTGTCGTCTGTCGATGTGAAGCCGCGCCCCAAGACAGGATTCACTCCGAGCGTTGGGAACAGATTCCATGAGACATGGGCTCCATTCAGTGTTTCCGGCAGTTGACCGCCCGACGCCGAGAGGTCCGCACTGTCGTTTCGGAACAGGGCCAAACTGCTGAAGCTGGTGCTCTCTCTATTCCACGCAGCGTAGACGCCGCCGGCAACCACGTTGTGAGGGAAGTCGCCGCCGCCGGCAGCAGGAGTACTGCGCTCGTAGAGCGTCAGCAACCGATCCGAATCAGGGAAAGGCAGCGGCCTGAGCAGGACGCCGCGCACGACGGTAAACAGCGCGACGCTGGCGCCAATGCCAAGCGCCGTGATGAGAATGGCGATGACCGCAAATCCAGGTGTCCGGCGTAGCGTGCGAACTCCGATGCGAAGGTCGCGCAAGAACTGGTCCAGTCCATTCCAGTTCCATGTGGCGCCCGTCTTTTCGCGCACCAAATCAGGATTGCCAAACACCCGCAAGGCAGCGAGGCGGGATTCTTCCTCGCTCATGCCGGCAGCCCGGTTTTCGGCGATCTGTTGCTCCAGGTGAAAACGCAATTCTTCATTCAGTTGCGTATCCGCCAACCTGCGAAACAGGAGCATACGGATCTGCATCATCAATCGATTCAGCCACCGCATCGCATCTCCTTGAACCATCAACCGCTGGTTCTGAGCCTTCGCCGCTTTCAATCTCAGAAGCCGCCAGGCTAACCAATCCACCCTGCTTGAATCACACCTCGCCTACGACCAGGTTGATCGCAGTAGAAAGCCGCTTCCAATCAGCTGCCTCGGCTTCCAGTTGCTTGCGTCCGGCAGCCGTCAACGAATAGAACTTGGCCTGGCGTCCGGTTTCGCTCTCCGCCCACTTGGCTTTGACCCAACCCTGTTGCTCCAGCCTGTGCAGCGCCGGATACAGGGATCCCTGCTGCACCTGCAACACTTCGCTTGAAATCTGCTGAATGCGTTTGGCAATTGCCCAGCCGTGCATGGCTTGAAGGGACAGAGTCTTCAGAATGAGGAGGTCGAGCGTACCCTGAACGAGATCGGTAGGTCTACCCATACTATGATTATCTACAATACATGTTGTAGATAGTCAAGGTATAGCGCCCAAAAGGTTTTCCATCTTAGAAGAATCGCTCTTTGAATGACGGGCAACCCGGAAATCGCCCAGGGCCCGAAGTCGGCTTGCAATGCCATCGCCCATCGATCTCCTCAAAACCCGTTTCAGGCTAACTTCCGGTTGGCCGACCAAGCGGAAATTACTCCATTCGTGGATATAACCGCGTTCATCAGGAGTCATCACGACGATGGTCTCTCGCCGACAATGAGAGCATTAGCCTGTTTTCTTCAATTGGGAACGCCTGGTCAGGCGGCCCATTCATCGAATCGGCGCATGATCTCCATGAGCTTGCATCCCAACAGGATGAGAGAGCCCCACAATATGAAGGGGACGCCATAGAGTAGGAGATGCTTGCGCGAACGGGCTAACTCAAACACCCGCACCTTCACGATGGCGTATACGTTCGCTGAGAGATAAGCAACGACCAAACAGCTCACTACCAAGTTATGCATCTTGTTGCTCCTCCTTTTACCGTGGGAGTTCCGCGCCAATCGTAAAGCTCGCGCCGAACACGATGTTTCCTCTTGGCGGCAGTGGCGAGCGAGCCCCGCCACTGCTTATTGCATAAAGTGCGCAACGGTGCGAGTCATTGAAGACCGTTCTCGATGCCAGCTACCCTCCCGGACGGTCCACACCTTAGAGTTGAGACCATCCTCCGTCTACCGGAAGTTCGGCGCCGGTCGTGAAGGTCGCGTCGAACGCAAGGAAGAGGACGGCCTTCGCGATTTCCTCCGACGTCCCCCAGCGCTTCATCGGGACCATGCCGATCATCTTTTCCCTAATCTGGGCGGCTGCGTCAGCGGGAAACGCTTTGCCGATGATCGGCGTGTCGATGGGACCGGGCGTCACCGCGTTGACGCGAATCTCGCGAGGAAGCAACTCAGCAGCGAGCGTCCGAGCGAATGATCGCAGCGCGGCCTTGGCGGCTCCGTATGTGGCGTTGCCGGCCATTCCCTTGACGTTGGCGATCGAGGTCGTGAGGACGACAGAGCCTCCCCGGTTTATCAGCGGCGCGAACTTCTGCACCGCGAAAAGCGGTCCCTTGGCGTTCAGGTTGAACATCTCGTCGTAGATGGCCTCGGTGATGCTCTCGAGAGGCGCTCGGATGCTGAACCCGGCGTTGACGAAGAGCAGGTCGAAGGTGTCGAACTCGGCCTTCACCCGAGAGGCGAGTGCGTCGATGTCCGTCAACGACCGCGCGTCGCTCGAAACCACGATGGCGTCATTCCCAAGCTCTTTCTGCGCCGATTCCAGCCCTTCCTTCGAGCGACCCGTCACCAGAACGCGCGCGCCTCCATCGAGGAGCATCTTCGCCGTAGCGAGCCCCATGCCGCTCGTGCCGCCGATGATTACCACCTTTTTACCTTCGTACCGTTTCATGTTTATTCTCCTGGTGACTGGTTGTTATTCGTTCTGTCGCCGTGATTCCAAGTTAGGGATGTGGCGATGTTGTTTTGCATCCAGAGGCGCGCCGATCAGCGCTCCTTCAGGACACCGCGCTCAAGGATGCTGGGTAAGACAAGTCGACGCCGGAGACCTTGACGACGGCCTGCCACGCGGCTTCCTGGCTGGCGCGATCGTGGAGGTGTGGGTGGCGCTGCGCCTCAATTGGGCCTGAGAACTTCCCTTGAGCCGAGGCGAAGAATTGCCCTGAGACGTCGGTTCCGAACTCCGACGCCTGGAGGTACCGACGGGCCGCGGTCTCCGGCGTCTGATTCATGCCGGGAATGAGGTTCACGATTGGGATAAACAGATACTTCAACAACGGGCCAGCGTTTCGCACCACCTTGGTGTCGGTCGCCCCACCGGGCGATACGGCGTACACGGCCATGCCGGAGGGCAGCCGGCGGGCCAGCGCCGCGGTCCACCAAGCGATGATGAGCTTCGCGTCAGCATACGCATTGTTGGGCACGTACTTCACGTTCGGCCCGTTGCGCATCAGGGCTTCAACAGCCGCGGTTTGGTCGCCCCGGTAGTATTTGGCCGCGAAGGCTGGCACGTCGGTGTACTTGAACATGGGTACGCCCCCGCGGGCAGGCTCCGCGCCGGCGATAACAATCCGCGCGTTGGGGCTAAGAAGGTTGGCGCGAAGCAACCCGACAGTCAGTTGATGATGGCCGATCAGCGGGGCCTGAGAAGCCTCAACGCCCGCCGCAGTGATCACGCGCTTCTTGGTTGGGACCAATCCGGCATTGAGCAGTAGGAAATCGATCGGCCGACCTCGCTTGACCAGCTCGGCGAGGGCGGACTGAACGCTGGATGGCGAGTCCAGATCCAGCTCCAGCGGCGTGAAGATCTCTGTTTTGTTCTCAGCCGCGAGCTGAGCGGCCGTTTCCTGGACCCGGGCCAGGCTGCGCCCGGTGACGATGATCTCGCGCTAGCCCTCTGGTGGCGAGCATGCGGGCTGCCGCATAACCGAGCCCGGAGGTGGTGCCGGTGACGAGCGCGATCGAATGTTCCAATGGGTGTCTCCTGTATTTATCTGTCTTGCAGCGTTACATACGCGAGAGTACGATAACAACAGATGCAATGCAAGGAGTTTCGTACGCGATGGTAACTAATATTGCGAAGCGCCCCCCAGGACGTCCAAAAGGCTTTATTCCCGACGAAGCACTCGACCGTGCCGTTGAGATGTTTTGGGAGCATGGGTATGAAGGAGTCGACGTGGATCGGATCGCGCGCGCCGTGAACGTCACCAAACCCGCGCTATACCGAGCCTTCGGAGACAAGTCCACCCTGCTGCTCAGGGCGGTCGAGCGCTATGCGCTGATCTATGGAGCTCCCAAAATGGCAGCGTTTCAAGCGGAGCCGGACATCCACAAGGCCGTGACCACCTTTTGCGAGGCTACCGTCAACACCGCTACTGGCGACGCTCGCAGCGGCTGCATGATGGCCGCCGCTGCGCTGGGACATTCGGAGCGGGTAACAGAGATCCGTTCCTGGCTCGCGAAGGGCCTCACCGCATCCGCTGATATTTTCGCGAAACGTTTCGAGAAGGAGATAAAGGCGGGGCGCCTGACTCGCACACCCTCTGCCAAGGTGCGAGGCCGTTTGCTCGTTGACTTGCTGCAGGGTGTGCAGCTTCGCGCCAAGGTTGGTATCACTCGCGAGGAATTGCTGGAAGATGTCCGAAGCTATGTGCCCCTGATTCTTGGCAAGCAAATCTAACGCACTTCTCGGGGGCGATGCGTCTGGACGAGTGCCAAATCGCCAATGCACTCATCGATAACAGATTAGTCCCGACAAGTCCGCTCTCAGGGAGTAATCGATTCCTCCCGGTTGACGGGCAATCCGGAAGTTATCCCTCAGACGGACTCCCAACAACGCAGTCCAGAAGTCGGCTTGGGGGCCATCGCCCATCGATCTTCGCAAAACCGTTTCGGGCCGACGTCCGGTTGGCTGACCATCCACCAACGGGCCGCAAAGCCCGTCTCTGGCTAACGTCCGGTTGGCCGACCATCCACCAACTGGCGGGCAAACCGGAAATCGCCAAGGGCCAGAAGTCGGCTTGCAGGACATCGCCCATCGATCTCCTCAAAGCCCATTTCTGGAGCAACCACTGACAACAAATCATGAATCCTAAGATCAATTTCAGATGGAGAGCAATCATGGGCACCCTCGATTCCATGTTAGAACGTAACAAAGACTTTGCTGCTCGGCAGTCTGCTGCGGGCACACTGATGCCCTCGCTTCCGCGGGCGATGCCGAATGTAAAGGCAATCATCATCGGTTGCGCCGATATGCGCGTCGATCCTGCTCATGTACTTGGAATTAAACCCGGCGAGGCCGTCATCATGCGCAACATCGGCGGTCGAATCACCCCAGGGTTGTTGGAGCAATTGGGTCTGCTCGGGCGAATCGGTGAGGTTGCCGGAGAGATTCCTGGAGGCGGCGGGGAGTTTCACATCATCGTACTGCAGCACACCGATTGCGGCATCACTCGCCTCGCTGGCGATCCCGCCATGCTGGCGCGCTATTTTCAAATACAGGAAGCGGAACTCAAGGAAAAAGCCGTCACCGATCCTCGCGCGGCGGTTGCTGTCGACGTTGCTTTGCTCCGGGCGATTCCCGCATTGCCGGGCGACTGGCTTGTCTCCGGCCTCGTCTATGACGTGGCGACCGGACTTGTTGAGATCGTCGTACCGCCAGCGCCGATTCGTGCCGCCTAGGACGCGCAACTCAGATCGTGAACGGCCGGGGCCTGGCGGGCCATAAGTCGGCTTGAGGGCCATCGCCATCGATCTCCGCGAAGCCCGTTTCTGACCAACTTCCGGATCACCGAAAAATCGGAAATCGTTTCGGCTCTTCTTAAAGAGCTATTCTCAACCGGTGCGTGTCGAGGGCGGGTTGTCTTACACATCCGATTTCAACTGCCGGCACCGCGCCGCAAAAGGCTGCCTCACTCGCCGCGCGGTTCGGGGAGTGGGCACCTCAGGCGTCGATCCTTGGTCACTCATCACCGATAACACTCACCACTCTGTGATACAGAGAGCCCGGTGCCGACCAACCTGCATCCTTACTATGGGTCGATATTTTCACTTCACTATGGTTCGATATCTTCGCTTCATCACTGCCAGTTGCTCTCAGCCGGGGCCTTTGCCTTTGATCTGCGAAATTCGCCGCTTACCCAAACTTTTCCACAACTTTATTTCTCCCAATGTTCACATGACCGTGACTCAAGACTTCGAACCCGCCATACTTCCCGCGTAACACAAAAATAAATCGGCATCCAGGACCGCACTAAGTCTCATGGGCTCAAGATTTTGCCCGTAACTCTCTGGTGTCAAAGGATCAAAACGCGTTTTCTCTCCAACTCAAAGATTCCAATAGATCGGGGGGAGGGGGGGTATACCTGAGGCTTCAAAATTCCAACCCAAGGTTTCAAAGCTGGAAACACCGCTCCCCACCCTAAACTCGCAAACTGCGCGAGTCTAAGGATGGGTCACCCCGCAAGTTAGGGTGACCGTCAGAAAAATTATGTTGACGCGGATCTGCTGGTGTCTACGGCACAACCACTTTGATCGACTTCGTCTTGCTGCTTTCGTCCCCCGATATATCGACGGACGTCGCGGCATAGTAATACGTCGAGCCGTTCGCTACGGTGGAATCGTTGTACAGCGTCGACGGGACCACCCCAGCATTGATCTTCGTCCAAGAGCTCGAGTCCGGGCTGCGATAGACGTTGTAGCCGGTGACATCGCTCGATGTCGATGCGTTCCAACTCAGCGTGACCACGTGGTTGGCGGACGCTTGCATGGTCACCTTGTACGACATGGTCGAAGAATGCCCACAACTCGTGACCGTCACAGAAAAGGAAGATGTCGCTGCCTTCGTCGGAGTGCCCGAGAGCGTCAACGAGATTGCCTTTTTGGAAGACTTTTTCGTGATCCCGGCAGGAAGACTCCCGGAAGAAATCGACCAAGCGGCAGTGCCGCATCCGTTGCTGGTTGTGATGACCGCGGAATAGGGAGTGCTCACCGTTCCATTGGGCAGAGTCTTGGTCACAATCGAAATGCTGGCCTCCATGAAAGAGGATCCGAGGATGAGTAGAAGAAGGGGGAAAAGATAGGACTTCATCCTTCCATGCTGCGGTGCAATCGCAATTCACGGAAGATTCGCAAAGTACGCAAACTTGTGGCGTGAAATCGAAGGTTTGCAGACTATCGCTTCGAGGAGATCCGCATTTCGCACGTTTACGCAAAAGCAAAAACCCGCATCGCTCCTATGCTGTCAATTTGTGAGCGTGCGACGCTCATATAAATTGTCAGATGGGTCCCGAGGTGCGAATTGTTACGACGAATCCTTATCCTGATTCTTCTGTGCGGTTGTCTTGCAGCGCAAACCGCGCGCCCCGAGCGCAAAGTGAAAGACAACGTGATCACGTCGGATCGCGATCCTGTCGTGCAAATTCGGCTGCCGCGCTCCGCGAAGTATGCCGGCGCGGACCGCTGGATTCTTTACGACATCGCCGACTGCGAACTGCACGCGTTCGTCGATGTCGATGCGACGAAGAATGTTCGCGCACTTTACTGGATCCAGTTTGAAGGCTACGTGCCGACGCGCCCCGAGTTGCGACACAACTACACTTCGCCGCGACATGCGAACCTTGGCGGCAAGGACTTCTTTCTCGACACGTGGGTGCGCAGAAAAGATGCCGACGTGCGGCCCGGTGGCGACGTCGAGCACATCCAGGCACTCATTGAATCGAAGGGCTATCACCTGCCAGACGCCATGATGTATGTCCGCCTCGTACACCTTCTGGACGAGCAAACACGTAAAGAGTTGATGATCATTTACGGCGAAGACATAGCCCCAAGCGGCCTCGCAGCCGCCGATCTTCAACCAGGCGGCAAAGCCTATGATCACTGGCCCGCATTGGAGAAGGGCCTCATCGACCGTGCGGAAGAGAAGATTGGGATTGCGTGGAAGTAAAAGCGACGACGTGAACACTAATCCCGCGAGGAAGCGACCCTGCGCAACATTTACCCGAGGACCTTCTCCGTGTAAATCAAATATCCGGCGAGAGCGAATCCCATGATGACTGTCACGATCGTGATGAAATCGAGCAGGAATCCGGCTGGCTCGAAGGTGCCCGCATCGAGTTGCGTGCGCGTTTTGCGGTAGCGCATGAGCCCGGCGACGACCAGCGCGATTCCTGCACAGATGGTGCCTGAGCCGATCCAGACAGAGAGGCCTGCGGTGCGCAACGAGTGTCCTTGCAAGGCCGTCAATTGCCGGATCGCGATCGCAAACCTTCCAATCGCGAATCCGAATACTACGACCGCCGCTCCGGTTCGCACCCAGGCCAGAAACGTGCGCTCGTTCGCGAGATGGTCGCGCGCGCGATTCGGATTGACGATTTCGTCGGTCATGACGCGAGCATTATTCCACAGCCTTCGCGATCACGGCTCCCGCCCCGGCAAGATTCTTGATCAACTCGGCCGGAACTCCGTGCCTCTGCTGCAAATATTCGGGACTGTTGTATGTCACGGAAACTTTTCCCGCAGCATCTTCCGCGACCAGCGCCTTCAGCGGCAGATCGATCGCCAGGCTCGGAGCCGCCACCATCAGCGGCGTGCCTCCCTTCGGGTTTCCGAAGATGAGCAACTTTGTCGGACGCATGCTGAGCCCGACTTTCTCGGCTTCCCCGCTGTGATCGACTGTGGCGAAGATCTGCAGTCCTTTCTCGGACAGCGCTGCCTGCAATCGCCGCACCGACTCATCCACCGAATACCGGCTAACGATCTGAACCAATCCGTTTGCTTGTGCCATGCAAAACCTCGCGTTGGAGAAAAATCATACATCACGAGGGTTCGCGACTTTCCCCACTTCGTCCTCGCGCAAACGGCAAGCTGTCGTAGAATCGCAGGTCGTACCTTCACCGGCGAGGTTCACCCATGCTCTGTTCTAGGCATTTCACATTTGCGCGATACGCCATCTCATTCGTCCTTCTTTTCAGCGCAGCTTTTTCTGTCGCACAAGCCGATTACAAGCCGTCCCCCGAGAACGTCCAGGCGCGACGCGAATTTCAGGACATGAAATTCGGCATGTTCATTCACTGGGGCGTGTACAGCGTGCTCGGAGACGGCGAGTGGGTCTTCCACAATCGCAAGCTGAAGGTCGATGAATACAACCGCTTGCCGATGTTCTTCGATCCGGAAAAGTTTGACGCGAAGACTTGGGTCTCATTGGCCAAGGCGGCCGGGATGAAATACATCACGATCACTTCGCGGCATCACGACGGCTTCGCGATGTTCGACTCGAAGATCTCCGATTGGAATATCGTGCAGCGCACGCCCTATAAGAAGGACCCGCTGAAGATGCTCGCCGAGGAATGTCACCGCCAGGGCATCAAGCTCTTCTTTTACTATTCGCAGCTCGACTGGCACAACCCGGACTACTATCCGCGCGGCGCGACCGATTGGAACAACGGGCGTCCCGATCACGGCGACTGGAATGCCTACCTCGACAACTACATGGACGGCCAACTCACCGAGCTACTCACCAACTATGGTCCGATCGGCGGCATATGGTTCGACGGCATGTGGGACAAGCCGAATGCAGATTGGCATCTCGACAAGACCTACGCGTTGATTCACAAGCTGCAGCCCGCGGCGCTCATCATCCCCAACCATCATCAGACGCCGCGTCCCGGTGAAGACGTGCAAACCTTTGAGCGCGATCTGCCCGGACAAAACACCGCCGGATTCAACACCGACTATGTGAGCAACGCGCTGCCGCTCGAAAGTTGCGACACGCTCAACGACAACTGGGGTTTCAACATTGGCGACAGCAATTACAAGAGCGGACCCGATCTTGTGCGCAGGCTGGTTCGCACGGCGGGAGACAATTCAAACCTCTTGATGAATATTGGGCCCTACCCGAACGGCGAGATTGATCCGCAATTTGTCACGCGATTGCACGCAGTCGGCGAATGGCTCTCGAAATACGGAGATTCGATTTACGGCACTCGCGGCGGACCGATCGCTCCGGGCGACTGGGGAGTCACCACCCAGAAAGAAGATAAGGTCTACGTGCACATATTGAAATGGGGATCGCCTCTGCTAGCTCTGCCGCCCGTCTCGGCGAAGATCGCGTCCGCTCAATCGATGAGCGATGGCGGAAAGATCGACTTCACGCAAAACGCCGACGGCGTTGTTCTGAAAGTGCCGGCGCCGAAGACCGAAGACGTGGATCGGGTGGTAGTCCTGACGATCGCGAAATAAGCACGCAGCGCGGATCCCGCGAGAATCCTATTTCAATCCCCGCACGGCAAACGCCTGGGACAGCGTTTGCACGTAAACGTATTCGTAGGCGCTTCCGTCAACGGAGAAATGAGGCGGGCCTGCGCTACTTCCCGGGGCGGTCGTCTGCCCGAACTCGCGCCAAGGTTCCATCTTGCCCGTGGTGATGTTCACGCGCGACAGCTTTGCGGTTCGTTCAGCCATCCGATTTACCGATACGTACAACGATGTCCCATCTGGGGACCAGCCAGCAACAGCGTATTTCGGATCCAGATCCGGTATCGGATGAAATCCGCCGCCTTCAATCGGCCAGATGCCGCGCTTGCCCTCCGGCCCAATCACCGCAGTACTGCGCCCGTCGGGCGACAGCGAAACCCCACGAATTCCCTCCGGGGTAAGCGGTTTGGCATCTCCAGTACTCAAATCAATGATGTAGTCGCGCGCGGCATGGCCGGATTCGATTCCGGCGGCGAGAAGTCGTTTTCCGTCGGGCAGAAAGCGCACGGTGGCATAGCTGATGTTGTCGTGTGTCAACTGGCGCGCTTCGCCGGCTCCAGTCGGCACTAACTTGAGCGCGCCGCCTTTCGAGGGCCGGGTTACTACCCATTTTGCGTCAGGTGAAAGCGCCATCGCATTGCCCTCGCCGATCTTCACGGGCGGCGATCCGTCCGTGTCGCGCAGAAAGACTGTATAGTTCGGACCGCCTCCCTCGCCCTCTTCTTCAAACAGGACCTTCTTCCCATCCTGGCTGAAGTCGCGGGCAAGGGACCAACCGAACCATCCCAATTCTTTTCTTCTTTCGCGCCCGGCGCCAATCCACGAATACCAATACGCTCCTGGTGGGTGATCATCAGAGCCGTGCCGTTGCGCATATCCTCCAGCCACATGCCTCCGGGAACGTTCGTGATGCGGCGTTCCTTGCCAGACAAGGTCACGCCGTGGAGGTTGGTAGCGCTGCCGCTGCGCGTCGCGGTAAACCAGACCTCATCGCCGGAAGGAGACCATTGGACTCCCTCAAGGGAGACGAAGCCTGAAGAAAGTTTCTTCTCGTGCCCGGCCATGTCGACGACAGCAACGGATCCTTCATCGTCACCGTCGGGATTCTCGTGATCGGAAAATGCGATCCACTTGCCGTCGGGTGAAATCGCCGGATCACTGATCCAGTTGATGCCATCGAGAAGAACGTGGCCGGCTGGATATTCCAGGCGCCAATGAGAGGTCTCGCGCGCGAAGCGGACAATGACCATGTTTTCGCCGTCTGGCGCCCATTTTGCGTCTTGCACATTATCGAGCAGTTCCCGCGGAGTACCGCCATTGAGAGGAACGCGTGCAAGCGTCCCGAGGCGGGCGAAGCCGCCGGAGAAGGCTGTATTGAGACGGATTGCGAGTTCTCCGCTTTTCGAGACGGAAAGCAGGTCGACGTTTTTCAGTCCCAAGTCGCGCGCGCCATTGTCGTCGGTGCGCGCCAGATAGAGTTGGTTGTCACCGCCATCCCAAGCCGCGGTATAGACGATGCTCCCGTCGGGGGTGAACCGGGCGTTGCCGATCGAGCCAGTGCGAAATGTAATTTGCTGATATTCGGGCGGTGAGGAAGCCCCTTGTCCTCGACCCAGCCACCAACCCAATCCAAGCAATCCCGCAGCGAGGAGCACGCCAGCGGCGACCAACCCGAATCGAAAGCGCGACTCCGCAGCGTCGGCCTGCGCTACCACTGCCTGAGCGCCCGACTTTCCACCTGCTGAAAGCTCGGTCAACGCTTCCAGATCAAATGCCAGATCGCCCGCCGATTGGAAACGTTGAGCCGGCTGCTTTTCCAGGCAGTGCCGGACAATCCGGTCCAACCCGGGCGGAACATTCCGCGCCGTCTCAGAAAGTTCGGGCACCTCTTCTTTCAGGATGGCGCTCATGGTGTCGGCGGCGCTTTCGCCATGGAAGGCGCGCTTGCCGGAAATCATCTCGTAGAGAATCGCGCCGAAGCTGAAAATGTCCGAGCGATGGTCGGCCGGCTTTCCGCGCACCTGCTCGGGAGACATGTATCCCGCAGTTCCCATCACCAAGCCCGTTTCGGTGGCCACTTGCACGGTTGGCGCGTCGCCGCCTGGGCCAGGTTCGGGGCGCATCAACTTCGCCAGACCGAAATCCAGAATCTTTACCCGGCCATCGTTGGTCAGAAAAAGATTCTCGGGCTTCAAATCGCGATGCACGATGCCTTTTTCGTGCGCTGCCGCCAAGCCGCGTGCCACCTGGATCGCGTAATCCACAACCCGGCGCACAGGAAGCGCACCGTTCCTTACACGCTCGCGCAGGGTTTCCCCTTCGAGCAGTTCGGATACGACGTAGGGAGCGCGCGACTCCTCGCCGATATCGAAAATGGAGAGGATGTTGGGATGATTGAGGGCTGCCGCAGCACGGGCTTCTTGTGAGAAACGCTGCAGCCGCTCGCGGTCGGCTGAGAATGATTGCGGTAGCACCTTGATAGCGACCGTGCGGTCGAGCCGTGAATCGTGGGCACGGTAGACCTCACCCATGCCGCCTGCGCCAATTAGAGATTCGATCTGGTACGGGCCGAGTTTGGTTCCCGAAGTAAGCGCCATCGGGCGCGATTATACGCGAGCGGCGGAGGGCGTCCAAAACAGCAATTGCAGCGAAATTAAGCCAGGAAGGGCTGCTCGGAAGGCTTCCGGCTTTTAGGATTGAACAATTTTCTCCAAGGCCACGCGACTGCGGATCACCAGCGTCGCTCCCTTCAACTGCATCAACTGCTTCTTCTTGAACTCCGAGAACAGGCGGCTGACCGTCTCGCGCGTCGTCCCAATAATTTCGGCAATCTCTTCATGCGTCAGTGTCAGCTTCACTTGTGACGAACCATCTTCTTGCATCGTTTTGCTCGACCAGGAGAGCAACAGTTTCGCAAATTTCTCTGATGGCGACGCAGACAGCCCCAGCGTGCGGATCTCTTCATAGGCGGTGTAGTAGTTGCGGCTCAGTTGCTGCGCGACCCGGACCGCCACTTCTGGAAAGTCCTTCAAAAAGCGCATGAAGGAATCGCGCGGAATGAAATTGGCTTGGCCCGGCTCCATCATCTCGGCGGTCACTTCATACGGCCGGTTGGAGATCACGGCGTTGAGCCCGAGAACGTCGCCAGACTCGGAAATCTTGGTGATGATCGTTTTGCCTTCCCGCGAGGAGGTCGACAGCTTCGCCTTCCCTACGCAGAGCACGAACACGCCGCGCGGCTGCTGCCCTTCAATGAACAGCATGGCGCTCTTCGGATAAACGGCGGTCGACTTAATCTCGTTAAGCCGCTGTCCCGCTTGAGGGGAGACGTTGCAGAAAAGGTGTTCGCCGCGTACCGGACAGGTCAAGCAATTATCCAGAATGTTCAAACCGTAAGGAGCTCTCATGGCAACCCTCCCAGGAGTGATGGCAGCTTCTTGTTTCGCCTATCCGCCTCACTCACACATAGGGAATGGCACGTGGTCCGCCATCCCTGGACCTCGGCCTGTTCTTCGGTAAGCCCTTGGTAAACGTTTGCAAATAAAGGCGTTGCGAAGGGTGCGCGGAGTCCTGAGGTTGTGCCAAATTGGGAAAATTCAGTTGTCTGGGGAATTTCCCGCACACGGGTGCGTGATCTGGATCACCGGAAGTTGTGACTTTGGTGTTGGAAAGGGTTCTTCCGTCCGAAGCAGGCGGAGAGTCCGCGCCCATTTCCTAGGCTGACTCTGACGTCAGCGCCCACAAACCGCCCCAGAAGGCCATCGCAATAAAGAGGCTCGACCATTCGTTGGGATCGTGTGGTGCTCCGGGGATGCCGTACCATCCCAAAACTCGCGGTATGTGAAGCGTCAGCACCCAAATTCCCAAGGTGGTTCCAGCCCCGGCCGCTCCCCAGCGCGACAACCAATTCACGCCGATACTGATGCCGGCTGCGACCAGAACCGCTCCGAAAAAGGCGCTCCAGAACATGTGCCACGGGATCCAAGCGGGGATCAGGCTCGCGATAAAGCGCAGGATCAGAAAATGGTCGACGCCCAAGGCGATGAGAGCCACTCCCAGCACTCTCCGGCTTCCGGCGACCAGCCAACCCGGCATTTCGTTTCTCCCCGGCAGGAGCCAGGCAAGCGACATCAAACAGAATGTCTCGCAGACAATCGTTCGCATTCCGATGTCCGCCAGCACCGGAACATACTTAGGAAGATCCAGAAGCAATCCACACAGAAAGAGCAGGCTTCCCAGCAGGATCGCTGACTTTCGCAGCGTGGGCTGCAAGAAGAGTCCTGCGCCGCAAGCCACCCAGATCGCGCCAAACAAGTATGCAACCCACGGGATCGCGGGCAGCCACGGCAGCGCCGGAATCACGTTGTATTGAGGTCCGAGCGAATGGCCCACTGTGTGGGCGCAGACAATCGTCTGCACGCCCAGCGCAATGATGGCGAGCGCGTAAAGAAAACGTCCAATTGTCGACACAACTTTCATGATCGACCTGCGATTCTCGGGCTAAGGCCCGACCGTCACCTGCAACGCGGAAGGGGTGATCATCCGTTCCCGGTAGATCAAATTCTTAGGAGCCACTTCGCCAACCGCATCTACGTTTACCACATACCCGCCATGTGGAAGCGTTTCTCCAAATGGCAGTTCCATCGCAACCGTCCCATGCTTGAGAACGAAATGCTGATACCCGATCGCAGTCGCCCGGCCATTGCCCGTGACCGCCATGACGACGAACGTCAGGTCCATGTCATAGGGCGTCGTGTTCGAAACGTTGACGCTCCCGGCGATCCGGTTTCCGTTCACGCGCGCTTCATTTTTCCATTCGAGGGTCAACGCGGAACGCACGCGCAGGGTGAATCCTTTCATCACAGCTTGCTGCGGGCTACTCGCATCTTTCACCGAAAGGACGAAGGCAAACTCGCCCGTATGTTCGGCCTGCCCGTGGAGCAGGCCAGTGTCTTCAAGCCTGAAACCCGGAGGCAGCGCGCCCTTCTCCAGCGTCCAGTGCATCGGCGGCGTGCCGCCTTTCGCATGAAATCGGACCTCATACTGCGCGCGGGGAAACGTGTCGGGTAGTTCCGACTCATTCTCGATCACAAGAGATGGCTCGGTCTGGGCCGGCGTCGCGGATTCTTGCTCGGCCGCGTCCTCACTCGCTCCGGCGGTGACCGATTGCAAGCGGCATCCGGCCATCGCGCTCGCACAGAGCATGACGATGGCAAGCCGCCCAACCCACTGATTTTTCGACATTTTCCCCATAACAGCCACCTGCAAACCAACGTTGGAGCGACCCAAGCGACCCCGTTTCTCCTACTCTCCCACAATTCACGAGTTCCCGTATATGAATGTTCCGTTCAGCCGATCTTGCGCCCGTTCCTGATCGCGAACACTGTGGTCACATTGACGAAGTTTCTGCATTTCTGAAAAACTAATGATTCCGGCATCTAACTTCAGAAGCTTGGTGTCGCCGGTTCGTTTTTCTTGATGGAACTGCTCCTCAACCTCGCGTGGCTTCTTCTGGCGCTGCCAGCCTATTGGCTATGGCGTGAAGCCCGAAGGCGCAGGCTTGGCCGCCGCTTAACGTCGGCGCAATGCCTGTTCGCATTGGGATGCCTGCTCGTCATCCTCTTTCCAGTGATCTCCGCCACCGATGACCTTCGAGCCATGCGGGCCGAGATGGAAGAATCGCCGAGCAGCGAGCGCAGTCTGCGCCAGGCGAGCGTTCACAAGCTCTCCGCCTTAAGCGGCCACAGTCAGCCGTCAATGGTTTCCTTCGGCGTTCCAATGCCGCTTACAGAGGTAAGCTGGCTGCAAGTTCCTACGGTTCAACTTTCCCCATCGGCTGTGCCGGCGATTCATCGCTCCAGCCGCGCTCCTCCCGTTCTGTAGTCGACTGATTCGTCGACATCGCCATTCAGTTTTAAACAAAGACAAGAAATCAAGGCGATATCCCTTTTTCCGACGAGTCGTTTTCTGTGGGACCAACACTCTCTTTCGCTTGAGGAATTATTGAGGCGATCTATCCCATGATGTCGTTGTGCCTCGCATGGCAAACCGATGCGAGTACGGAGTTCTGATGCGCTGGATATATCTCAATGCCGCAATGGCCGCGGTGCTGGTCACGATGAGCGCATTCGCGCAGACTGCGCCTCAACCTGCCACCACGCCTCCATCTCAGATCTGGACCTGGGAACAGGTGAAGGACCGCTTCGAGTTGAATAACACGACCCTGTTGGCCGGAAAACTGAATATCGATGAATTGAAGGCCCAGGAAATCACCGCTCACTTACGCCCGAATCCGGATCTCACCCTGTCAGCCGACGGTACGCAAATCGCTCCCAGCCACGGCGTATGGACGCCGTTCGCCGGAACATTCGTCTCGCCGGGTGTGAGCTACCTCTTCGAGCGGCGGAATAAACGAGGACTGCGCTACGAAGCCGCCAAGCAAGGCACCGCCATCGGAGCGGCCCAGCAGTCCGACTCGGAACGTACTTTACTTTTCAATCTTCGGACGGCCTTTGTGGGCGTCCTGCAGGCGAAAGCGGTGTTGCGCCTTGCGCAAGACAATCTCGACTACTACGACAAGATCCTGAAAGTCAGTCGCGATCGCTTTCAGGCGGGGGACATTGCCCGCATCGATCTCGACCGCCTCGAATTGCAGCGACTGCAATACGAGTCGGACCTGCAGACTGCGTTGGTGAATCTGCGCACTACCAAGATCGATCTCCTCGCGCTAGTGGATGATCACCGCGCGGTCGACAGCTTCGATGTCGATGGCGTCTTCGACTTCCGCGACGACCTTTCTTCGAACGACGACTACCGCAAGGACGCGATCGATGCCCGTCCGGATTTGAAGGCCGCGTTGCTCTCGGTGCAACAGGCTGAGACAAACTACAAGCTCGCCGAGGCGGATGGATCCACCGATCCGACCATTGGCGTCTGGTTCACGCACAACGGATCATTCAACAACCCGGATGCGCTCAACACCATCGGCGCGAGCGTCAATATTCCCCTTCGCATCTTCGACACCAATCAAGGCGAAAAGCTGCGGACGAAGATCGACATCAAGCGCAATGAAAAGCTTCGGCAGGGCGTCGAGACCCAGGTCTACAGCGACGTGGACTCCGCATTCGCCTCCGTTGCCGGCGATATCAATCTTCTAAAGCCCTACAAGTCGCAGTACCTGGAACAGGCAGTTCGCGTGCGCGACACTGTGCAGTTTTCTTACCAGCATGGAGGCGCGGCGCTGCTCGACTTCCTGAACGCCGAGAGCGAATACCGAGCTGTCGCGTTGAGCTACGTAAACCTGGTTGGTTCCTATCTGACAGCGGCGGCGCAATTGAATCTGGCCGTGGGGCGCGAGGTCATCCAATGAAACGAGAAATACTGCATTCGCACGGCGAAGACCGGAGCAAACGTTCATCTTCGCGCTGGATTTTGTTCAGCATGCTGCTTGCGGCCCTGGCTGCTGGCACCGCGTGCTCGAGCGAAATTCCAGCCGCAGCCAGCAAGCCTCCGGTCACGCTCGATCCCGATGTCTACACCGCGGATCAAGCGGAACTATTCAAGACCGCAAAAGCGGAAGTGCGCCCTCTGCCGACGCTGGTCACTGCGAACGGGACCATAACTCCCGACGTAAATCGCACCATCCACGTCACCTCGCTCGGAGCCGGACGCGTCGTCGACCTCAAGACAAAACTGGGCGACGCGGTGAAAAAGGGACAAACGCTGCTGGTGATCTCGAGTCCGGACATTTCCAGCGCGTTCTCTGACTACGAAAAAGCCAAGGCGGACGAAGCCCTCTCCCACAAAGCACTTGATCGCGCCCAGACGCTTTACGACAAGGGAGCGATTGCGACAAAAGATCTGGAAGTCGCTCAGGACGCGGAAGACAAAGCAAAAGTGGATGTGGACACCGCGGACCACCACGTCCGCATCCTTGGCGGAGATCCCGCGCATCCCAGTCCTCTGATCGAACTCAAAGCGCCGGTCTCTGGAACGATCGTCGAGCAGAATGTCGCCGGCTCGGAAGGCATCAAGAGCCTGGACAACACTCCGAACCTGTTCACGATCGCCAATCTTTCCGAGGTCTGGGTGGTGTGCGATGTCTTCGAAAACGATTTAGGCGAAGTCCACATCGGCGACGCCGCGGAGATCCGGTTGAACGCCTTTCCGGATCGAAAGTTTAAAGGCAAGGTAGCCGATATCTCCCGCGTCCTTGACCCGAACACGCGCAGCGCGAAAGTCCGAATCATTCTCGGTAACGGCGACGGCGCACTTCGTTCCGGAATGTTCGCCGTTGCCACGTTTCGCTCGCGCAAGCTGATCGATCGCGTCGTTGTGCCCGCCACCGCCATCATGCGCCTGCACGACAAAGATTGGGTCTTCCGCAAAGAGAGCGACAAGCAATTCCGCAAGATCGCGATCCAGGCGGACGGCATCGCTCCGGATGGGATGCAGGAAATCCGCGAAGGCGTAAAGCCCGGGGACGAGGTGGTCACGAATGCTCTCGAGTTCTCCACCGAAGTCGCCGAAAAGAAGTCGGGAAACTAGCGCCGGGAGAGACTGATCAATGATCCGCAAGGCTATCGACTTCGCGCTCAACAACCCCCTGCTCGTGCTGGGGGGAGCGCTCGTGCTGTTCGCCTGGGGCGTCATCTCGTTCCACAATCTGCCGATCGAGGCTTATCCCGACGTCGCCGATACTTACGCGCAGGTCATCACCCAATGGCCGGGCCATGCCGCGGAAGAAGTCGAGCAGCAGATCACCGTTCCCCTTGAAGTCGAACTCAACGGTGTCGCGCATCTCACGCACTTGCGCTCGGTATCGCTGATGGGCCTGTCGGCGATCACCATCATTTACGACGACGACATCACGACCTTCAATGCGCGCCAGGAAGTTCTTGACCGCCTGCAGATGGTGACTCTGCCTCCGGGAGTGAATCCGGGCATCGGACCGGATTACAGTCCCGTCGGACAGATCATGTTCTACACGTTGACCAGCAACAATCCGAAATACGACGTGATGGAACTGAAAGCCCTGAACGACTGGTTCGTGGTGAACCAGTTGAAGTCAGTTCCGAACGTTGTCGATGTCAATCCTTTCGGCGGACCCACGCGCGAATACCAGGTGCAACTTGATCCCGGAAAGCTGGTCGCCTTCGGCCTCGCTCTGCCGCAAGTTGAGCAGGCCTTGATCGCCAACAACGTCAACGCAGGCGGCGGATTCATCGAGCGCGGCCAGCAGGCCCTGAATGTTCGCGCCGTCGGTCTCATGCAGACGACCGACGATATCGCCGCCACCGTCGTCAAAGTGCAGAACGGCACGCCGGTTCGCGTTCGCGATCTCGGAAACGTTGTACAGGCTCCGAAGGTCCGTCTCGGACAGCTTGGAAAGACCATCCGCAAAGAAGACGGTACGATTCTCAACGAAGACGACGTGGTCGAAGGCATCGTCCTTCTGCGCAAGGGTGCGGTCGCCGAAACTACGTTGGCCGTCCTGCACCAGAAGATCGATCAGCTTAACGGCGTGAATGGCAAGACGGGATTGCTGCCGGCAGGAGTTCAACTCGTTCCCCACCTCGACCGGAGCGAATTGATGCATCACACCACGCACACCGTCCTTCGTAACCTCACCGATGGCGTGCTGCTGGTAACGCTCATCCTTTTTCTTTTTCTCGGCAACGTGCGCAGCGCGCTGATAGTCGCCATCACGATTCCGTTCTCATTGCTCTTCGCCGCGATTCTTCTCGATCTCCGGCAGATCCCCGCTAACCTGCTATCTCTTGGCGCCCTCGACTTTGGCATGGTCGTCGACGGATCGGTCGTCATGGTCGAAAACATCCTGCGACACACTTCTTTTGGCGACAAGAAAAAGTCATTCCTTGAAATCGTCGCCATCGCCGCCCACGAAGTGCAGCGACCCGTATTCTTTGCGCGCGTCATCATCATCGTTTCGTACCTGCCCATCTTCACTTTGCAACGCGTTGAAGGCCGCCTGTTCAGCCCCATGGCCTGGACCGTCGCGTTCGCCCTGCTCGGAGCATTGGTCTTCGCGCTCTTTATCGCCCCGGTGCTCTGCAGCATCTTGTTCGGCCGGGAGATGAAAGAGTGGCGCAACCCTGTCCTCGAATGGCTGAACCGCACCTACGCGCGCTCTCTCGATTGGTGCTTCGACCACATGAAGTTCACGCTGGGGATGGGACTGGTCGCTCTCGCCGCCATGCTCTTCATCGCGATGAGCGGAATGATCGGCTCCGAATTCTTGCCGCATCTCGACGAAGGCGCAATCTGGGTGCGCGGCACTCTCGCGCCGAGTACCGGCCCCTCCGCGAGCATGGACATGTCAAAGCGGGCGCGTCTCGTGCTGGCTGACTTTCCCGAAGTCAAGCAAGTGGTGAGCCAAGTCGGCCGCCCGGACGATGGCACCGACGCCAGCGGCTTCTACAATACGGAATTCTTCGTTGATCTTCGTCCTCGCGAAAAATGGCGCGCTGAATTTCATGGCAAGAAGGACGACCTGATCGCCGCCATGGACCAAAAGCTGCAGCAGTTCCCCGGCGTCGACTGGAACTTTTCGCAACCGATTTCCGACAACGTCGAAGAGGCCGTCAGCGGTGTGAAGGGCGAACTAGCGGTCAAGCTGTTTGGCGGCGATTTGAAGACGCTCGAACAAAAGGCGGACGAGATTCAAGGCGTCATGAGCCGGATCCCCGGCGTCGCCGATCTTGGCACATTTCAGGTGCGCGGACAGCCGAACGTGAACCTCAATATCGACCGGGCCGCCGCTGATCGCTTTGGCATCAACGTCAGCGACGTGCAAGACGCGGTTGAGTCTGCCGTCGGGGGAAAGGCCGTCAGCCAGGTGCTGATCGGCGAGCAGCGCTTCGATATGACGGTGCGCTTCCAACCGCAATTCCGCCGCACGGTCGAGGACATTTCCAACATTCGCCTCGTTGCGCCCTCCGGCGAACGCGTGTCGCTCGGACAGCTTTGCACCATCACGCTGGACGACGGCGCGTCCACGATTTATCGTGAAGGCAACTCGCGCTACATCGCCATCAAGTACAGCGTGCGCGGCCGCGATCTTGGCAGCACCGTCCGCCAGGCGATCGACGAGGTCGGTCAGAAGGTGAAACTCCCAGAGAGTTATCACCTCGATTGGACCGGTGAATACGAGAGCCAGCAGCGCGCGAACCGCCGTCTTGCGATCATCGTTCCCGTGACGTTGCTCCTGATGTCATTCATCCTTTACTCGGCCTTCGGGTCCTGGAAGTGGGTTGGCCTGATTCTCGCCGTCGTCGCGTTGTCTCCACTCGGCGGCTTCCTCAGTTTGCTCGTCACCGGCACTCACTTCAGCGTGTCGTCGGGGCTGGGATTTCTCGCATTGATCGGCGTATCGGTGGAGATTGGCGTCATTATGGTGGAGTACATCAACCAGTTGCGCACACGGGGGATGCCGGTGCGCGACGCCGCAAAAGAAGGCGCTGCTCTTCGTCTTCGCCCGATCATGATGACGATGCTGGTGGCGACCTTGGGATTGCTGCCGGCAGCGATGTCCCACGATATCGGATCAGACTCGCAGCGTCCCTTCGCCATCGTGATCGTCGGGGGCCTCATCGTCGAGTTGCTCGTCAGCGTGATCCTGTGGCCAACCCTCTACGTTTTCTGGGCCAGACCTGGCGACCGTCTGCCGCCATCGGAACAAAGCTTCATGGCCGAAGGCGAGCACGTCGACTAAGTTCCGAAACGAACGTATCGCGGGCATCCTGCCGGCTGCGGCGACGGGCGTCCCCGGCCGCCGCGCTTGGCACGTCAAATTTGATCCTGCGATATACTTTTCGAACCTTCCGCTCCACCAGAGTTCTCATTCATGGCCGTTGGCATTCGAACGCTCGATCTGCGCAAAATTTTCAACTCTGCGCCTCCCGCTGGAGCCGGCGGAGGCTTCATCGCGCGCGCCGATGCGAAGGATTCGAAGCAGCCCAAGCCCCAGATCACGGCCCTCGACGGGCTTTCTCTCGAAATCGCTGCCGGAGAAATCTTTGGCCTGCTCGGCCCCAACGGCGCCGGCAAGTCAACGACCGTCGGAATTCTGACCACGCGGGTACGAGCCGACCAGCGGCCAGGCCTGGATCGGCAAACCACGAAGTCTGGCGTGAGCAAGCGAAAGTCAAACGGCTCATCGGAGTCGTGCCGCAACGTCCGAATCTTGATTTCTCCCTGACCGCGCGCGAAATCCTGATTTTTCACGCGCGCATATTTCGGCATCCCGTCGAAAGAGCGCAACGAGCTGGCCGACGCGCTGCTCGAAAAGTTCAAGCTCACCGACCGCGGCAACCAGATGGTGCGCGGATTTTCTGGCGGCATGATGCAGCGTCTCTCCATCGCCCGCGCCATGATGCACGATCCGCAAGTTCTGTTCCTCGATGAGCCCAGCGCCGGGCTCGATCCGCAGACCCGCATCCTGCTCTGGGAGATCATTCGCGAATACAACGCTCGGCAAAACGATGTTGCTCACGACGCACAACATGGAAGAAGCCGACGCGCTCTGCCAGCGCCTCGCCATCGTCGACCATGGCAAAGTCATCGCCGTCGGCACTCCCGGAGAATTGAAGGACTCCATTCCCGGCGGATATCTCCTGCGCCTGCAGTTCGGCAAGCAGACTCCAGAGTTGCTGCAGCGTCTGCAGGCACTCGCCGGAGTCCGCGAGGTGCGCACACTCGATAGCGGCTGGCGCCGACATTTACGCCGACCGCGGAGGCTCGTTGATTCCGCGAGATCGCCGCGGTCGCGATCGCAGTCTGGCGCAGAACTGCGCGATGTTCACATCTCCGAGCCGAGCCTCGAGAATCTTTTCCTGCACCACACCGGAAGGAGTTTGCGCGATTGAACTGGAAAGCTTTCACTGCCATGCTGGCCCGCGACGCCCACGTCGCGCGGCGCAACGCCATTCAAATCACGTTGCAGACTTTCCTGCAGCCGCTGCTGTTCGTGTTTATCTTCGGCAAGGTCATGGTGGGCAGCGGCTACATGCCGGCCACCTACAAGAGCCTGCTGCTGCCGGGCATCATCGCCATCAGCATGGTGTTCACCGGAATCTGGGCGGTCGCCATGCCGCTGATCGCCGAATTTCAGTGGACCCGCGAAATCGAAGATCGCCTGCTCGCGCCGATCGACATCTCCTGGATCGCGATCGAAAAAGTCATCGCCGGCATGGTGCAGGCGCTGATCGCGGGACTGGTCGTGATCCCGCTGGCGTGGCTGGTGCTGCGCCCCGGCGTCGACATCAGCATTCAAGGCCCCTTCGAATTTATCGCCATCATCTTGCTGGTCGCCGTGTTCTCCGCCTGCGGAGGCCTCGCTCTCGGATGCAGCATCAACCAGCAACACATCGGCCTGATGTTCAGCATGGTCATCACGCCGATGATCTTTTTCGGCTGCACCTACTATCCGTGGAGCGCGCTCAACACGTTTCCGATTCTGCAAAAAGCCGTGCTCATCAACCCGCTGGTCTATGCCAGCGAGGGACTGCGCGCCACGCTGGTGCCGCAATTCCCGCATCTCTCGACCATCGCCGTGCTCGCGGCTATGACGGCTTTCGACGTCCTGCTGCTGGTCGTCGGGCTGCGGCAGTTTCAGAAGAAAGCCATCAGCTAGATTTTAGGAATTCGAAAAGAACTTCTTTGCTACGGATTCACGCGGATCGCACGGATCAAATCTGAAGATTGAAAAAACTCTGCAGGGAGAACATCTTAAGGTGGAAAGAAGCGAAGATCGAGCTAGAAGCGAATAGCAGAGAGCTGACAGCCAAAATAAAGAGAGTTCCGAGGTGGTGTGGGGTCCATTCGTCTCGGCCAGTAGCTCGCTTAATGACCCTTGCTCGACCTGCTCTCGCTGCTTCCCTTGCGGGGTGCCGCGCGCGATCTTCGCTTGGGCTCCGGGCTCACCGCCAACCGGATAAACCTACCCTACGCCTCGGAACTCTATCCTGCCTTCAACATTTCTTCTCCGTTCTCCTCAACCAGCGCTTTGCTATAGACCCTTGCTTGCCCTCCTTCTTTTCCTCGCGGTCAAGAAGGTGACTTCGCTTGGGCCCCGGACGCCGCACCAACCGGAAAAACCTAAGAAGCTGTCAAAGAACGATCTTGTTGTACTCCTTCTATTTTTGCAGTCAATGAAAAATACGCGTTTGTAAGTACATGTCTTTTCAATCGAGTGCATGCCGTTCACAGCCCCATGACCGGAAATTGTGCAACGCAGTCAGCGAAGTTTCGCAGAAGCCGCGCCCAGCACGGCTTTGAGCGACATATTTCGATGGTGGTTGGCAGGGACGGTTGCAGATGATGAAAAGCAATCTGTGAAAAACGCGCTCTTCCCGCGTCCCGCAGCGGGTTCGGGAAACTTTATTGCAGCCGCCCGAATCCGCATTCCTTCCAGAGTGTCTCCCATCCCCAGATCCCGTACGCGGCCTTTCCCTTGAGAGGGAAACCTAGCTGATGAGCCAGCATGGACACCTGCCCGCGATGGTGTGCTTCGTGGACAAGCATGTACGCGAACATCGCCGCTCCCGGAGTCCACCGAGGGGCCCACCCGTCGCGATGAAACTTCTTCATGCGTTCGCCGGAGAGCGCATCGGTCAACATCTGCGAACAGAGGGCCGCGCTCTTCGCAAAAGCTCGTTGGACTTGTTGCCGCGTGCAGCGAGAGCGATCCAAATGGGCCGGCACCTTCAGATGCGGCGCGGACAACCGGATCCACTTGCAGCGGATGTTATGAACGTGCGCAAAAATTGCGGCGATCGTCCGCCCCTTCTTCCCGGAAAGCTGCGCCCGCCACACGCGAATGTCGAGATGCTCGAGCAGGATCTGATTGATCCGCTCATTCACCGCCCAAGTTTCCGCCATCTGGGTCAAGTCCGGAGAGAGCGCGGGAGCCGATCGTGCCATATTTTCCTCGCCCGATGAGGCTAGCGCGAAGCGCCACCGACATCAAGACGAATGCAAGAACTCAGGAGACGGCGAGACCTGACCTTCTCCACCGACAGCAAGGCTATAATTCCCCTCCATCGAGTCGGTTCGGCGACGTCATTCATGATCCAAAAAGGTCCCCGCCCATGCGACAGATCCGATATGTAGTGGCGATGAGTTTGGATGGCTACATAGCCGGTCCAAACGGTGAAGCGGACTGGATTGAGAACGACCCCGAGGTCGATTTCGCTGCTCTGTGGGCGCAGTTCGACACTCTTGTGATGGGCCGGCGAACCTACGAAGCGGCAACGAAGCGTCTTGGGGAGAAGGCTTTCAGCGGTATGAAGACTATCGTCTTCTCGACCACACTGCAGCAGCAAGAACACACGGGAGCGACCATCGTTTCCGAGTTGAATGCCGACTGGGTCCGGCGCTTGCGCGCCGATGCGGGCAAGGATATATGGATCATGGGCGGCAGCGAGATGTTTCGCAGTTTCCTGCAGTCTGGCAATGTCGATACTGTCGAAGTCACCGTGATCCCGGTATTGCTGGGCGCGGGCGTTCCCCTTCTACCACCTCCCTACACGCCTGCAAAGCTTACCTTGTTGAGCCACAGGATCTACCGATCAGGGAGAGTGTCATTGGTGTACGGGGTAAAGCGCTAAAGTGCGGGGTGTCGCTGCAACACTCTTTGCGGCGCAAGCACGATGAGAACAACGCCAATCCCAACGAGCACGGCGGAGCCCACCAGAAATCCCGTGCGTTCGCTGGGGATCTTGAGGCCGAGCGCGGACATAACCACTGCGTGAGCGAAGCTTGACCAGGCTGCGAAGGCGATCAGGCTGCGATGCTCCGACGGATTTCTAACAGCGATCAGCAGAAAAACACCGAGCGTCACATAAAGCCCCATCATCATCGTGTCGCCCGTGTCCGAATGGGACGGATCCGATAAGCCCCAGTAGACGGGAAGGATGGCGGCCGAAAAGAACAATCCCGCCAGGGCTAGCACAATTTGCAGCGCACGCTGTCGAAGCAAAGCGACCTCCCTGCGAACCGCGATTGCTACCAGCGATATCACGACACCGACGTCGAGAGCAAAATGTCCGCGACCTCTTGCGGGCGTTCGACATGACAGTCGTGACCTGTCGCCAACTCGGCGACCTCCCAGCCGAGAGCTCGGGCTTTTTGGGCAAACGGTTGGAAAAACGGTCGCGCCGGATACCCATCAGCCACGCAACTGACGAAAGTGGCCGGAACCCTGACTCTTCGATTTTCGGGAAGATGCAGCGGTTCCTCGAAGCATCGCAAGCTGAAATCGGACAACCTGGCTCGTACAAAATCTCGAGCCTCGCCGGGTTTCAATCCCCACAAGTCGAGTTGACCCTCTCCAGCAGGCAGTCGCCAGCCGTCTCCATGCTGTTGAGCAATGTCCCGAAAATACTTTCCGATCTCAGGAGGCAGTAAGTCCAAAGCGCTTTGTCCATCATCAGGGGTGAACGCATCCAGAAAAACCAATCGCTGCACCTTCTCTGGATGCGCCTCTGCTGCTCCGCTGATGATCATGCCTGCGTAACTGTGACCTACCAGAATTACCGGTCTCTGAGACTTTGACAATTCCGCCGAAACGTCCTGTACGTGTTGTTGCAGCGTGACGCTGGGAGATAGCCGGCCGTGGTCTGTTCCAAGCCCTGTCAAGACTGGGCTGACTATTTCGTGACCTCGCTTTTCGAGCAGTGGAACCAGGAGATCCCAAGTGCCGGTTGACTGCCACGCCCCATGGACAAGGACGAACGTAGACATGTGCGCGAGTTTAACACCGCGCACCGCACCAATTGTCCAGACAAAGAATCTTCCACCATCGCCAGAAAGCAAGTGGGATAGAAGCGACCCATGCGCGGCTTGGCGATGCCGCCTGCGACCTCCGAATGAGTCGTTGCTGGGCTTCCAAAAATAACCCAACACTGCCCAGAGCTATAATGGCGCGCACCCATGACTCTCGCCGCCGGCATGAAACTCGGTCCGTATGAAATCCAGTCCCCGTTGGGCGCTGGCGGGATGGGCGAAGTCTATCGCGCAAGGGACGTCCGTCTCGACCGAACTGTCGCGATCAAGGTTCTGGCATCTCATCTCTCTTCCTCCCCGGAACTCAAACAACGCATGGAACGCGAAGCGCGGGCGATTTCGGCGTTGAACCATCCGAACATTTGTCATCTCTACGACATTGGTTCGCAGGACAACACAGATTATCTGGTGATGGAGTTTCTCGAAGGAGAAACCCTGGCCGAACGGATTCGCAAAGGCCCGCTGCCCCTGAACGAAACACTGAAGATTGGAATCGCCATCGCCGAAGCGCTTTCCGCGGCACACCGGCAAGGAATCGTGCATCGCGATCTGAAGCCGGGAAACGTCATGCTGACGAAGACCAGCGCGAAGCTGATGGACTTTGGGCTGGCAAAGTCCGCCACGACCGGCACAGCCACAGGAGTGTCGACTGCTCCTCTGTTATCGGCGGCTCGAACCATAAGCCAGGCGAGTCCGGTCTCTCCGCTCACGACGGCCGGCACGCTGATCGGCACCATCCAGTACATGTCGCCTGAACAAATTGAAGGCAAGGAGGCCGACGCGCGATCCGATCTGTTCGCGCTGGGAGCGGTTCTCTATGAGATGGCGACCGCCACCCGGCCCTTCGAAGGCAAGAGCCAGATCAGCGTGGCCAGCGCCATTCTCGAAAAGGAACCGGTTCCGATTTCTGCCATCCAGCCTCTCACTCCTCCGGCATTCGAGCACGTAGTCACCGCATGCCTCGCCAAGAGTCCTGACGAGCGATTTCAGACCGCGCACGACGTCGCTCTCCAATTGAAGTGGATTGCACAAAACGGCGTTCCGGCGCCGCGATCGCAAGAAAAGGAAGGCGGCAAATACGCGCTGCTCGCATGGTTGCTCGCCGGCGGGTTCGCCCTTCTACTCATCGCTTTCCTCATCTGGTGGCGCGCATCGGGAGTGCCCGCGCAGACGACTTATTTTTCTGCGCCGCTGCCATTCGCAGCGCGCTCGGTCGCCGTTGCGCCGAATGGTCATACCGTAGTGATTGCCGGGCACAAAGAGTCCGACCGAAATAATGTGCTCTGGATTTACGAACCTGGCTCGCAGGATGCGACCAGCCTTGCCAACACTGAAGGCGCCAATTTTCCGTTCTGGTCTCCTGACGGAGGCGCGATCGCGTTTTTCGCCAACGGCAAGCTGAAGAAGATCAGTCTGGCGGGCGGCCCGGTACAGACTCTCTGTGACGCATCCACCGGGCGGGGGGGTGCGTGGAACAAAGACGGCGTGATCCTTTTCACGCCAAGTGGAACGCTGGGCATGGGTCTCTACAAGATTTCGGCCGCAGGCGGAACGCCAACGCAGGTGACGGTTCCCGATAAGAGCTTGTCGGAAGACAGCCACCGCTGGCCCGTCTTCCTTCCGGACGGAGCGCATTACTTGTATTCCGCGATCAATCTGTCAGGACGAACGAACCTTTATTCCATCTACGTAGGCTTGTTGAATTCGAATGAGAAGAAGCTCGTCGTCAAAGCCAAGGGCAACGCAGCCTATGTCGCTCCGGGATATCTTATTTTTTACCGGGACCAGACTTTGTTCGCGCAACACTTCGACAACAATAAATTAGCCCTGACGGGAGAGGCCGTCCCGCTCCTTACCGACGTTCAATTTTTCCCGCGAATTTCGGAGGCGGTATTCTCCGCGTCCTCCGCCGGGTTGCTGGTGGCCCAACGCAATGCGGATTCCGGTGCCTCTCAAGTGCTGCAGTTTGATCGGAAAGGCCAACAGATTGGCGTTGCGATGAACCCTGGCATTTACGGCAACATTATGATGTCGCCCAACGGCAAGACGGTAGCGTCGGATACGACCGATCCAATCAGCCAGAATACAGACATCTGGACATACGATGTCGAAAATGGCAGCGCGAGGCGACTGACGTTTGACCCTTCGCTGGATTCTTTGGCTATCTGGCATCCGGATGGAAATCGAATCATTTTCTCGTCCAATCGCGATCTCAAATTCGACTTGTTTTTGAAGGATGCGAATGGGGCGCAAGAAGAAAAGGTCATTCCTCAAGATGGCCCGGATCGATTTGCCAGCGATTGGTCACGCGATGGGAAGTACGTGCTCTACGGACGCGGCCCAGACTTGTGGTCTCTGTCGTTTCCGGAGCTGAAGGCAACTATGTTCCTGAAAGCAACTTCCACGTTGAAGAGCGGACGTTTCTCTCCAGACGGCAAATGGGTCGCATATTCTTCGAACGAAAGCGGGCGATGGGAGATCTATGTAAGCTCTTTCCCTGACGCAAACGGCAAGTGGCAGGTGTCGAGCGCGGGCGGCGATCAGCCGAGATGGCGCAGCGACGGCAAAGAACTCTTTTATCTCTCAGCCGACAGCAAGATCATGGCCGCTCCGGTGAAGACCGGAACAAACTTTGATGCCGGTGCACCGGTACCGCTCTTTCAGGCCAATCCGCGCGAGATGGTCGCGACGTCCGAGTTGTTTTCGTACGACGTCAGCAACGATGGTCAGAAATTCCTGATCAATACCCAACTCAAGACGGAAGCGACTCCCATGTCCGTGATTCTCAACTGGAATGCGAAGATGAATCCGTAACGAACCGGAGGGTCTCAGGACCCAGCCCTTTTCTTCTTTTCCTCCGGCCGTGTGCCCTTCCGAACGCCCTTCGGCCCTCGACCCTGAATAATGTCGGCGATGGTCGTGTTCTCCAGGATATTGGCTGCTGCATCCCTCACCGCGAGAAACACTTCATACAGCGCCCGGTGGTCGGCATCTTTGGCGATCAGGGTGCGCAATTGTTCCGCATCACCCATGGGAGCAAGCGGTCCATCGACTAGCCGGATGATATCGCTCAACGGGATGTCCGCCGGGTCGCGCCTTAGCTGGTATCCGCCTCTCGCACCGCGCACGCTGTCGACAATGCGTGCATTCTTCATCTCGAGCAGGATCAGTTCCAGAAACTTTTCCGGCAGGTCGCTTTCGGCCGCGATATCCCGAATCTTGATCGCTCCCTGGTTGTGCCTCCGCGCCAAAGTCATCATGGCTTGCAGCGCGTATAGCCCCTTTTGCGAGATCTTCAAGCGGCCTGTCCTCCCCGTTCCGCCTAGATTGTGCCCGATTTCCGGTTTCCTGCATAGAACAACATGATGCTCACTCGCCCCACGCGTGCCGCATGAGTGACTGTCGTAACTGACGACTTGGATTTCGCGTGCTATACTGTGTTTGACGCTATTGCCACGGTTTGCTCGTGACGCGGTGGTCCCAAGTTGGATCAGATTCATCTCCGCTTTTCCTGCCTTCCGGTTCATTCCAGCGCCAATCGAAAATAAAGTGAGCGGCATGAACGCTTCATGTGTGTCTTAGTGTATCGACCAGCCTCTCAAGAAAGAACAATCCCGAATGACGACATTTAAGGAACTGCCACTGTCTGCTGGCTTACAGCAGAAGCTTGCGGCAGGTCAATTCATCACCCTAACCCCGATCCAGGAGAGCGCAATTCAGCCCGCCCTCGACGGGAAAGACGTAATCGGAACGGCCCAGACCGGAACCGGCAAGACCCTCGCATTTCTGATCCCGGTGATCGAAATGCTGCGGCGCGAGCCCTCAGAGCAGGCGACCGCGCTGATTCTTTTGCCCACGCGCGAACTGGCCATGCAGGTTCACGAACAATATGAAAACCTGCGCACCAAGGGAATGCCCAAGGCCTCGCTCGTGATCGGTGGAGTTTCCGAAAAATCTCAGATCCAGGGACTGCGCGCCGGATCATCCATGATCATCGCGACTCCCGGACGCCTGCAGGATCTCACCGACCGCCGTTTCGCGGATCTGCGGCACATCAAGATTCTCGTCCTCGACGAAGCGGACCGCATGCTCGACATGGGATTTCTTCCCGCAATCCGCCGCATCCTGGCGGTGCTGCCCAAATCGCGGCAGACTCTTTGCTTCTCAGCGACGCTCGAACAATCCGTCGCCGGACTCGTTCACGAGTACATGCGCGATCCAGTTCGTGTGGCTCTGGGCTCAGTCTTAAAGCCCGCCGAGAGCGTGGAACTGAAAGCCTACGAAGTGCGCCCGGGCGAAAAACTCGACGTGCTCCGCAAGCTGCTCTACGCCGAGCAGGGACAGACTCTCATCTTTACTCGCACAAAGCGTGGCGCTCAGCGCCTCGCACAGGAACTTGCGCGCGATGGTTTCACGGCCACCATGATTCATGGGGACCGTTCGCAGTCTCAGCGGAACGCGGCTCTGAGCGGATTTCAGGATGCCCGTTACCAGGTTCTGGTCGCGACCGACATCGCATCGCGCGGATTGCATTGCGACGACGTCGCTCACGTCATCAATTACGATTTGCCCAAGATGGCGGAGGACTTCATCCACCGGGTGGGACGTACGGGACGGGCCGGCTCGCAAGGCCGCGCCACGACGCTCGCGGCGGGAGCCGAAGTGATTGAGCTCCGCAATATCGAACGCACATTGAAACTGCGGATCGAGCGCATGCAGATGGACAACTCAGGCGAACCTCAGCCCAAGCGCTTCGTCCAAAACACGCTAGCCTCGCGCACGTTGACCAAACTCCCCGGCGAAGTCTTCGTCTAAGCGTCCTAGGATTCGAAACGATGCCCCATTGATTGCGCCGTCAGCGCAGGAAATGGGGCTTTTCTTTTGGAGATGTAGAAAGAGGAATCTCAGCTAATCAAAGAACTCTTGGTGCCATCGAAGGGACTCGAACCCCCACACCGTTGCCGGTACATGGACCTGAACCATGCGCGTCTGCCAATTCCGCCACGATGGCAAGTGGACTCAATCATCACGACAGCCAGACAGCCGTCGTATCAGGAAGAGCTGCATTGATATTCTACAGGCACGCGATCATCTGTCAAACCGCGACACCAGCCTTTCTCCAACGGTCCCGTGGCATCTCCAAGCACGCGTTGAGATAAAATCCCGCAGACGACGGGAGACGTCGCAGTGTTCAGGATTCCCATCCCTCTCTTCTCGCTCGTCACGTTCGCAGCGCTGGCGATTTCCGCAACCGCACAGTTGCCCTTGAACGACAGAGATGCAGAGAAAATTTCTCCGCTCTTCGAAGCTCAGACTCCAGACTCGCTGAAGTGTTCCATCGAAGGCTCGCGTCCGGCGCTCGATTTCGCCTTCCGCTTCATTGCCAGCTACGAGATTCGCTGCCCTCTTGGAATCTTCGAAGGCAAGAAAGTCGGCATCATCAACTATCTCCGCGTGACGCCGCAGGGAAAGCCTCCCTCAATCTTCGGTTCCGCCTACCATCTGCCCGACATTACTCCCGAGATGCGCAAGCAAGCCGGAGGGAATCTCAAGAAGCTAAAGAATCAAATTGGCATGAGCGGAGCCGTCTCCGTCGGGGAGGGTGACTTTTCGATAGAACTTTTAGTGACGGACGATCAAAACCGCCTCTGCCGCAAGCGCTGGAACGTTCATGTGGAGCGCAACCATTCGCAGCACGAAGTTCAGCTCGCGATTCCAGCTCTCACGGTCGAGGCGTTGGACCGCGCGGCTTGGGAGATCGCCCCGCCGCAGAAAAAAGCGGGCCTGCGCCTGACCATTCTTCTCGATGCGGCTCCCGTCAATCCATATCAATCGCGTCTCTATACCTGGGACCGCATATTTTTGCTGGAGTGCGTCTATTCCCTCCTGCAGGAGACACCCTACAAGTCAGTCCGCCTGGTGGCCTTCAACCTCGAACAGCAACGTGAGATATTTCGCGACGAGCTCTTCGGGAGCGAGGGCCTGCTCTCGCTTTCTCGCGCTCTCCACGCCATCGAGACAGCCAGTATTTCGGTGCAGGCGCTGAAGAAGAGAAATTCGCCCGAGTTCCTCGTGAACCTGGCGAACAAGGAACTCAGCGCTGATGATCGCCCGGACGCCATTATTTTTCTGGGACCGAATTCGCGCGTCGACGTTCGGATGTCGCCTGATCTGCTGACGGCGGCGAAGCCGGGAAGCTCGCCTTTTTTCTACTTCGAATACTTTCCCTGGGCTGGCGCCCAGTTTCCGGATTCCATCCAGCGGCTCGTGAAAGCCGCGGATGGAAAAACCTTCCAGGTTCACAATCCGGCACAGCTCGATCAGGCGATTCAGAAAATGCTGTTACAGCTCAAGCAAGAGTGATCTGCGGCACACTACTCCAGCTTCGCGCTCATCGTGATCTTCGCTTTGAGCACCTTGGAGACCGGGCATCCCGTCTCGGCCGCTTCCGCGCACTTCTGAAACGTGGCTGCGTCCGCGCCCGGCACCTTCGCGACCACGTCGATGTGGCTCGTGGTGATCGTCCATCCTGAATCGAGTTTGTCGAGCGAGAGAGTGACGGTCGTCGAAATGCTCTCCGCCGTCAGGTTCGCGCCTCCCAGTTGACCCGATAGCGCCATCGAAAAGCAGCCTGCATGCGCGGCCGCAATCAGTTCTTCGGGATTCGTTCCTGGAGCATTCTCAAACCGCGTCGAAAATGAATACTGCGTGTTGTTCAGCACGCCGCCGGGAGCCGAAATCGTCCCCTTGCCGTCCTTCAATCCACCCTTCCAAACCGCGCTAGCCTTGCGTTGCATGACGTTCTCCTGTGTATGATTTCGCGAATGCCCAACCATTGTAGACGGACCACAGCGGCCCTGTCGCGCAACCGCCGCCGGCTGCGGGAATGGAAGATCGAAAATTTACGATGAGTTTGCTTGGAAGAAACTCAAGCGGAACAGCAGGACAGCTTTCAGTAGAAATCAGAACAGCTCAAGTAAAATCCGCACTGCGGACATTTCAACTTGCAGCGGGTTTCGTGCAACTGCATCGAGCAGTTCGGACAATATTGTGTTGGATCGATGGCCTTGGCTGCGGCCGCGCGCAAACTTTGGGCAGTCGGGACCGTTCCTTGCTCTTCCTTCGCATTTGTACGCGCGGCTGCCGATGGCACAGTTCTTCTCTCTACTGCTTTTTGAAATCGGTTCGCGAGACTACGCGGCGCGATCTGAGGCGAGTTCCGAGGTTCGGTTCCAGCAATCTGCCAGGACCAACCAGGCTCCCAGCCTCCGCCAGACCTTCACGTACTTTCCTCGTTCCGGAACGAGCGTCCCATCCGCCTTGCGCACGATCCAGGAAAACCGTCCTAACTCCATCGCCATGTCACCCGACACATCGACCCGCGTCGTTTCCAACCGGAAATCACTGTAGCCCGCCTCACCCATCTGACGCAGCAACCGCTCCACTAATTTCTGTCCGTACGCGCCTTCATACTGCGGTGCCATGAGCACGCCATCGCTGGCGAACAAGGCCGCAGCCTGGTCGTAGTTTCCAGTGTTGAAGGAGGTTGCAAAATCCTGGGTGAGATCCCGAAGCTGAGACTGAGCATCCACAAACGGACGAAGATCCGTTTGTGAACTCGAGTAAGGCCGGTACATCCACTACCTCCTGGGGGAAGGCAATCCGAAATTCCGCACTCGCCCGTTATTAAGGCGAATTTCGTTCAAGCGCTGGCTCATTCTAGCGCAAATTATGTTTTGTAAAGAGAAAAGTTTTCCGTTGAAGCACTCGAAAAATCGATTCGGCAAATAAAATCTTGCCGCTCTATCTTTCAAATGGAACGGAGCGGCTTGGCAGCCGCAGCACTCCCGACTCTGAGCCGAGAGGCGAATGCTTGATGGACCCGATCGGAATGCCATGGTGGTCCCGCTCGGCAATCTGACGCTTGACTCGCTCCATCAGCACAATCAGTTTCTTGGACTCATGGTCTCGTTCGGCTTGCTTACACATCTTCTGGAAGTCTTGCGGAGGGTACGCAACACGATTCGTCATTGGGGGATGATCCTTATAATGAGAAGCCATAGCCTAACTGATTCCGGCCCGCTTGCCAATCCCTCAAATACCTGAGGAATTTCTGCCCAAAACCGCCCGAAAACCCGGCATTTCTCATGACAAGTGACCTTCGTTACGTTGAGCAGATGACCTAAATCCATGAGAATCAACGCAGCAATTTCCTATGCTGGGAGCGAGTGTGTTTTATCGTCGAATCGTTATCGTCTCCTTATTCGTGGTGTCTGCCGTGTGTGCAGCGGCGGCGCGGGACCTCGCACTCGTCTCCAACAAAGCGAATGCGGTTTCGGCCATCACAGTTCCTGAACTCGTGAAGGTCTCAAAGGGCCAGACCGGCAAGTGGCCGGACGGAAAGGCCGTCACCTTCATCATGCGGGGGCCCTCGACTCCAGAAATGCGCGTGTTTTTGGAGAAAGTTTACGAAGTTTCAGAAGGCGACGTGAAAGATATCGTTGCGACCGCCAATCACGGGCGCACGGGACACCCGGCGATCATGATCGTGGATTCCGACGAAGATTTGGTGAACAAGGTTGCGTCCATCCCTGGTGCCATGGGCGTGGTGGACGTATACGCCATCAATAGCAGCGTAGCGGTGATCAAAATCGGTGGGAAGCTGCCGCTTGAGCCTGGATACCTGTTGCACGGCAACTAAGATCGAGTTTCAAGCCGGAAAACATCCCGACGTGGCGTAGCCCAGTTTATGAGCCAGTTCTTGCATGAGTCATGAGGAATGAGTAAAGAGAAAAAAGCTCAAGCGGCCGCCGCCGGTGCAGAAACCGGCAACGCACCAGGCCCGCGAACTTCCAGCCCCGCGTCAAAGGGAAAAGTCACATACACTCGCCGCTTTCCCCGCTTCACCATCGATGTCCGCCTTCAAGTCAAAATGTTTCAGGCCGGAGAATTCCGCACCTGCTGGGGACGTTCCACTGAGATGGGACAAGACGGCATCGGCGCCACACTGACCGGCAGCCTAGAGCCCGGTGAAATCGCAACCCTCGAAATCCCCCTCCCCTTGACTCCTTATCCGATCAAAGTCCGGGCGATCGTCCGTTACCGCCAGGGGCTGCGTTACGGTTTCGAGTTCCTTACCCTGAACAACGGCCAGCGCGACACCATCGAACGCGTCTGCCAATACCTAGCCACCAGAGGCTAGGACTCATGAAAATGCGGACGTTCGTAGTTGTTCTGGTTGCGTGGTTCGAGGTCGAGTAAGTCCGGTCTCACACCCGAGCCTCGCTCGGCCGCTTCGATCGATAGCTTACCCAACCTCTAAAGAGCAACCACAACCCTCCGGCCATGCGTTTCCCTACTCCAGGCTTCTTCCACGTCCTGCAACCCCACCCGCTCCGTCTCGATTCGTATCTTCCCACTCGCAACATTCGCCAGCAGTTTCCGGATCGCCTCTCCCCACATCTCCGGAGAGGCAACGGCGCTCCCGCTTCCCGCGCCAAGAATTTCCAATCGCGAGCTGCGTAGAACCGCTGCCGGAAGCGAAATCGTCTTCCCTGCGCTCTCTCCAACTTCGATCAACCTCGTTCTCGAGGCTGCGGATTGAAAGTCGTTCCGCGTCAGAGCAGCGAGAAGCGCCTCGGTCGGCGCTCCCCAAAGAAAGTCGATGACAACATCGAATCCGCCCTCGCGCGCCTCGCGCGCGAAATTGTCGCTGAGCTCCTCGCTCGATTGCCCCAGTCGTATTGTCGCGTCGGCGCCAAGATCGTGCAGCGTGTTCAACACGGCCTCGTTGCGTCCCGCGGCGACAACTCTTCGAGCGCCTAGCAACTTCGCCGTCTGGATCGCAAGTTTTCCGGTGACACCGGTTGCGCCAAGAATCAACACGCTCTCCCCGGCAGCCAATTGCGCACGCCAAGCCAGCGCTCCCCATGCCGAAAGCCCGGGATTGAACAAGGCCGCGGCCGTAATGTCATCGACAGAGTCTGGGAGAACGAAATACCGCGACTTCGACGCCACGGTTCGTTCCGCCATGGTTCCATACGGAGGCCGCGGTCCCGCGAAGAACACCCGGCTGCCATCTTCTAGAACCCCGACTCCATCGGTTCCGCAAACCATCGGCAGGTTCTGCGCTGACGCGTAGTGAGAACCGTTGGCCAACTGCCGGTCGATCGGCTTGAGCGCGGCCGCCCGCACCTCGACCACAACCTCATCCTCTCGGGCAACAGGATCGGCGAACTCTTCGCATCGTGGCAGCTTCCCAAGTTCGTGCAGCACCGCAGCCTTCATGGTCAATCTCCTCTTCGTGGTTGATTTTTGATCGCCGAGCCTCATACTCTACGAATGCGCGTTTGCCTGCTAACGATATAGTGGCAACTTATGCAGCAAAAGGGTCAGCCCGAGACTCAAGAGGTTTGTCATTCCGACGGCAGACAGCACGCGACCGGCAGGCCATGCGATGGCACGAATGAAAAAGTGACGAAGTCATGCCCGATAAAACGCAGTCCCGCAGCGCCCAAGCCAAAGTCGACGTTGAAAATCTCCGTCGCCTCGACGAAAGCGGAGTGCCAGCGATGGCTTTCGCCTTCAACCGCCGGAAGACCGAAGACTGGGCCCCTCCGCACAGCCACGCCCGCGGGCAACTCCTCGCCCTCAGCCGCGGACTCCTCGTGATTGAGGCGGGCAACGAACGCTGGATGTTTCCTTCTCACCGCTGCGCATGGATTCCTCCCAACTGCCTGCACGCCGCGCGCTCCGTCGGTCGTGCCTCAGGCTCGATGGTCTATTTGTCGCCTGCTGTATGCCGCGGCCTGCCGCGCAGCCCGTGTCTGTTCAACTCTTCCGAATTGCTCTTCGCCGTGGTACATCGCCTTCGCGCCTGCGAGCCCTCGCAGTTGTTCTCGCGGGAGCAGAAGCACCTGGTATCCGTTCTCCGCGACGAACTCCGGCATCCCGAGGAGCACCCTTTGCGCCTCCCGCTTCCCCGCGATCAGAAATTGGCAAGAGTCGCCCAAGCTTTTCTTGAGGATGTTTCCGACCGCCGGACCCTCGATGCCTGGGGAGACCTCGCCGGGATGTCGCGCCGCACGTTCATGCGCGCATTTTCGTCCGATGTGGGAATGCCCTTCGGACGCTGGCGTCAGCAGGCAAGGCTATTCGCCGCTTTGGAAATGTTTGCGGAAGGAAGTTCCGTCACCGACGCAGCCATCGCCGTCGGCTATGACAGCGTCAGCGCGTTCATCGACATGTTCCGAACCATGCTGGGATCCACGCCGCTCCCCTACCTGAGATCGTCCGCGGCATGATTCACCGCGGACGTTGCCGTCGCTAGTGAGTGCCGTCGCGCCGGATCTGATAGACCAGATATCCCACGATCGCCAGATTGATCAGAAGCGCCACCACTTTCATGGCGGTGAGATGGCGCCATATTTCATAGATCTCCAGCGGCACGAGCGTGCTGGTGAGGATCACCGTCAACCACTCGGCCCACCGCTTGCGCATCCACAAGCCGGTCCCTTCGATGAGAAACAGCGCCGCATAGAAGAGGCTTCCCAAGCTGAGTTGCTTGATTTGCGTCGGGCTCAGCCGGGCCGCTTTTCCCAGCGCGACGTCGACATAGTGATTGCCGGGATCGAGATGCAATATGCGAACCCAGTGCTCGGCAACCGCGCCGACGTCTTTGTGCAGCAGCCGAAACGCGCCAAGAGCCGCGGCAATGAGCAATCCCGCTTTCAGAAACTTGAAGACGGCAATGGCCCGCAACATCCTGTCCCCGGAAGGTTTCATACGGAAGGCAATTCGTTCTGCAACCAATGTATCGCGTAAGCCCGGTCGCCGCCTAAATTGGAAACCGTCTCACAATGGCAACATCCTTTTAATCGAGGATGTCTTCCAACCGTGAAATAATTTGTTGCCGCATGCGTGCATTACTCACCCTCGTCCTGATCTGCTCAGCCGCGGCACAATCGGCACCCGCGCCCACGATTTCGGTCCTCGACGAGAATGGCGCTCCAGTTCCCTCGGCGCGCGTGACGCTTCAATCACCGCCGCTGGCTCCAATTCGCTGCCAGACCGATTTTGCCGGACGCTGCCAGTTCCCGGCTCTTGCCATCGGCTCCTACCAGATCATCGTCGAGAAAGAAGGTTTCTACGCCAACGATCGATCGGGCGTCGCCATCGCCCGCGATTCCGTGATCGAAGTTTCGATTTCCCATCAGCAGGAAGTGCGCGAGGTCGTTGACGTTCACGAGTCGCCGCCCGCCATCGATCCCCAGCAAGTCACCGCGCAAGACAGCATCAGCGGGCTCGACGTCATCAACATTGTGTATCCGGCCACCAACGACTACCGTAACGTTCTCAACTACATTCCCGGCGTCGTCTCCGATCAGGCCGGACAGCCTCACGTCGCCGGAGCGCAAACATATCAGACGGTCACGCTGCTCGACGGCTTCAACGTCACGCAGCCCGCGAATGGCCAACTTCTGCTTCGCGTCAGCACCGACGCTTTCCGCTCAATTCAGGTCCAGCCATCGCGCGAACCCGCCGAAGATGGCAAAGGCCCTGGCGGGGTTCTGAACCTCAACACCGGCATCGGCGACGATCACCTGCGTTTTTACGCCACCGACTTCATTCCCTCCGTTCAAAACAAGCACGGATGGCGCTTCGACCAGTTCCTCCCTCGCGTCACCTTCTCCGGCCCGATCGTGAAGAAAAAGATCTGGTTCTACAACGCCTTCGACGGCGACTACGACAACACGATCTTCCGCGAGCTTCCAATCGGTGCCGATAACGATCACGCTCTTCGTATCGGCAATCTCACGAAGATTCAGAGCAACCTGACCAACCGCAACATCGTGACCACCAGCTTCCTGGTCAACTATCTTGACGATCAGTACGCGTTCCTCTCGCCGCAGAGCCCGCAGCAATCCAATCCCAAGGATGTCGAGTCCGCGTACGCCGCCAGCATCAAAGATCAGCACTCCTTTGCGGGCGGCGAACTTCTCGAGACCGGAATCGCCTTCAGCCAGTACAACCTGCAGCTCACGCCTTACGGAACGATTCCTTACTTCGTCAATGTTGACACCACGGGCGGCAACTACTACCTCAACGAAGCGACGCACGCGCACCGCTGGCAGGCTCTGACGAATTTATATCTGCCATCGCATCGCTGGCTCGGCAGTCACGATTTCAAGGTCGGCATCGATCTCGATCGCCTGACGTACAGCGCGCGGTTCGAACGCCAACCAATCGCATTTCTCGATCTAACCAACACGCTCACTTCGGCCAATCTCTGTTTCACCGCGCCGCAGGACGCGAATTTTCCGTGCACTCGCTACTCGACGTTCAACGCGGCCCCGCTCCACGATCAATACAACACGGAGGTCAGCGCCTATGCTGAAGATCGCTGGAGCATCACCAACCACCTTCTCGTCGAACCCGGCATGCGCTTCGATTGGGACGCCGTCGTCCACAAGGCAGAAGTTTCTCCGCGGCTTGCGGGAACGTATGTCCTCAACAACGCGGGAACGACGAAGTTTTCGGCCGGCATCGGCCTCATCTATCAATCCACGCCGCTCTTCCTGATCGCACGTCCGTACGCGGGTTCGCGCTCCGACACTTTTTTCTCCGTCGACCCGAACTGCACCACCAACACGGGATGTGTCACCACGAGCGGCCCGGTCGTCACCACTTTCAACGCCGACACGGACGCGCTCAACGTTCCGCGCTTCATCAACTGGAGCCTCGCCCTCGAACAGAAACTCCCGGCCGCGATCTACCTGAAGGCGGAATACATGCAGCGGCGCGGTTCGCGAGGATTCGTCTATGACACGAACAACGATATCTCCAGCGGCGTCTTCAATCTCGAAAACACCCGCGACGACCGGTACACCTCGTTTCAGATCACACTGCGCCGCAGCTTCCGCGAAGCCTACATGGTGATGGCCTCGTACACGCACTCCAGCGCGCGCTCAAACCAGGCTCTCGACTTTAACGTCGACAATCCCATCCTCAGCACCCAGCAGCCGGGCCCGTATCCGTGGGACACTCCCAACCGCTTGCTCACGTGGGGATATTTGCCGCTCTTCAAACTCCCCATCATTCATCAACTCGAAGCCGCGTACACGGTCGAGGCCCGCACCGGATTTCCCTTCAGCCTGCTCAACACGCAGCAGCAACTCATCAGCGCGCCCGGCGCCGAGCGCTTTCCCGACTACTTCGCTCTGAACCTCCAACTCGAAAAACGCTTCCACCTCTTCGGATACTACCTGGCTGTGCGCGGCGGATTCGACAACCTCACCGGGCGCTGCAATCCCTTCATCGTGAACAACGTCATCGATCCCGTGAACCATCCGGTCTCAACGTTCAGCGCCTGCGAAGGCCGCGCCTTCACCTCCCGCCTGCGCCTCCTAAGTCGCAAGTAGGCAGCAGTCGGCGGCAGCCTCCTAAAACTCGTCATTCCACCATTTGTCGTTTCGCCACTAACCTTTGTCATTCCGCGCGAAGCGAGAAATCCGCTGCTCCCCGGCACGCCCACACCCCTTCTGCCGCCCGCGCTATAATCACCACCGAATCGCTTGCATCGAAACCCGCTTTCCCGTCATCTCACTAGCTTGGAGGACAGACTAATCATGGCTCACGAACTACCCCCTTTACCGTATGCCTACGACGCACTCGATGCGACCATCGATAAGCAGACAATGACTCTGCACCACGACATGCACCATGGCGCGTATGTGAAAAATTTGAACGCCGCCATCGAGAAACATCCTGAACTCGCCGGAAAATCCGCAGAAGACCTCATTCGCGATCTCAATGCAATTCCGGAAGACATTCGCGGCGCAGTCCGCAACAATGGTGGCGGACACGTCAATCACTCCATGTTCTGGAAAATCATGAAGCCTCAGGGCGGCGGAGATCCCTCCGGCCCCATCGCCGAAGCCATCCAGAAGTCATTCGGCAGCTTCAAAGATTTTCAAACGAAGTTCAACGATGCCGGTACGAAGCAGTTTGGCTCAGGATGGGTTTGGCTGGCTGGCAAGTCCGGCAGTGACATTCAGATCCTCTCGACTCCCAATCAGGACAGCCCGATTTCGCAGGGGCTCTATCCGATCTTCGGCAACGATGTCTGGGAGCACGCCTACTACCTGAAATACAACAACCGCCGTCCCGAGTATCTTTCGGCCTGGTGGAATGTCGTAAATTGGGACGAGATCAACAAGCGCTTCGCGGCCTTCAAAGCTGGAAAGTCCTCGGCTCAGGAGCCAGCGCTGGCGCACCGCTAAGCTCGGTCGCCGAGAAAGCTCAAACGAAAAAATCCCCACCCCTCTCAACCGGGTGGGGATTTTTGGCTATTAAGCGATTCGCTGAGCGTATTGTTCAGGATTCTCCTGGAACCGCGTTTTGCACTGTTCCGAGCAGAAGCTGTACTTCTTCCCGGCGAATTCTGTCTCAGCGGGAGCATTATTTTCGTCGACTTTCATTCCACAGACCGGATCGATTGTCATGGATGACCTCGCAAATAATTTTCCGTCCTGATCTAATTGTCGATCCAACCGCTGCAACTTCCGCTCGGGTGATTCCTGTAATCTCAGCAGCCGATCCGCCGGCTCATTCACTCACCGATAACGGATGGGTGACGTCTGATCCTCACGCCCGGCGCCTGCCTTTCTGCATTTCCTGTGCAGACCCTGTGGACAATTGAGAACAGAGTTCAGAGAGTCATTCGCGATTCCAATTCCGCAAGACGAAAAACATCAAGATCGGCGGCAAAATATCTCAAGCGAGCTCGCGTTGCGATCCGGGATGAGCCGGGAAATCCGTGGCGAACTTTTATCCTCAATTGCACCAAAAATACTGAATTGACCCGACGCCATTTCGACCGTACATTCACTGTCGCCTTTCACAAAAAAACTTTCTTTGTTCCAACCGTGTCCCAAGCAGGTTGGCACAGCTCCAATCACCGAACACCAAAGATATTCAGTCGGGTCAAGCGCCAATGAAATCGTCGGAGTGGAAGACCTATCGCACTCGGTTCCTGGTCAGAGCCAAACAACTCGGTTCCTGTCTAACCTTTGTCGATCCTCTCGGCCGCCAGCACACCGGTCGCCGCGGAGATTATCTTGTCGAATCTTTCGACGGCGTCATCAGCATCACGCCTCGCCAGATCTTCGAGGACATCTACGTGACCATGCCGCTCGGCGACGGCTCGAAGCGAAATTCCAAAAAGAAGAATGTGTCGTCCGGAAAAATGCCGCCGCTCGATCATCTGCGCATGGAAGCTTTGACCATCGAGACGATCCGACAGCAACCGGCGCGACCACGATTCGACGTGCCGCTTCCTCCGGATTCCGACGGACCGCATCGCGGCAGGAAGTCTCCTCAACCGGTTCGCCCCCCCTCGTCGCGCGCGAGTCACATGTGAGTCGCCCAATTTGTCATTTCGGAAAGGTCTGTCTCGACCCGGTTTGTCGTGGAGACGCGGTTTGCCATTCCCACCTGGTCTGTCATTCCGGGCAAAGCGAGAAATCTGCTTCCCGTCTCCGTCACGCACTGCCGAAAATGTGGAAAAGACAGACGAATTCGCACCCCAGAAACACGATCGAAGCACCTCGATTTCAATCCCCGACAAGGCTTAGCCGCAACCGAGGGGATTCCCGTTTCATTCTTGTGTGGAAAACGCGTCCACAACCGAGCACCAAGGCCGTCATTGCTAGGGATACAACCTATGGTGTTTCTCTCTTGACAGGCCCAACGGGCGGGAGTAACTTTGCAATCCCAAGCACGAAAATTCCGGCTCACGGGAATGAGTTCGGGATTCAAGTTGTGAAGGGCAGTTCCTGGGTTCGGTGCTCAGCCAGAGGTGACTCGGCGCCGCTCACAGACAGATAAGGCTAAGGCGCCCGGGCTTCCAGATCCGTAAGCCCGGCGCCGGAACCGAAACGACAAAAACTCAACCTTCTGTCTTCCGGAGGCCAAACACCGGAAGCCCGGAGCCGATAAGTGCGGTGGCCGTTCCCCGCTCCTCCCCCGGGGTACGACGGCAGCGCAATAAGCCAGCAACAACTAGTGGCTCGATTAGTAGACGAAGGAATTTCTTTTCTCTAAACGAGCCCACTGGACCAGGAGCCCAACATGGAAGGTCTAACTCGCCTCGTCACTGAATCCCTGGTGCGCCACGGCTTCGATCGTCCTCTGGACTATCGCCGCCTTCAGTGGTCGCGATGGTTCCGTTGCGACAGTCACCACAGCCTTCTGTTCGTTCCCAGCAAAGCCGGGGTGTTTGCGGTCGCGGAAGAAATCACTCACCTAGCGACGGGCGTCTCGTCCGCCCCGCCGACGCAAAGCGCGGCGGAGCTTTTACGAGACCGAACCTCCGACTCAAACGCGGCGCAGCCCGCAAGCAGCCCTGAAACTCGCCGCATGCTCGCGGTATCTCAATTTTTCGAAGCCGACGACATGGCTTTCGTCCTCGACCGTATGCTTTCGCGCCCGAATCCCATGCGCGAACATTTCGAGTCCGGACGTTATTTCGTCCGCTTTGTCGTCATCGAAGACGGATCCCAGCGCCGCAGTATTGCGACCGCCCTGAATCAATGGATCGCAACCGAGGCTGAAAAAGCGACCGGCATTGGACCTCATTTCGCCAGTTCTCTGGAACTGACGGCCGCAACCGAATACGTGCCGCCATCTACCGCGCAGGCAAGCCTGTTCGACAATGTCCATGGGCCGCGGGCGGTTATGCCTGCCGCTTCCGACACCGCAACCCAATCCGCACAGGCCGAAATCAGGCCCAACCCGCACGCTACGGCTCCGCATCTCGATTCCGGCGCTGCCACCAACATTCATTGTCCGTCCCCGTTCCCCTCCGGCTTTTGAGGGGAGCCCGGCTCGCCGGGGTTGGGTCGGAAGATTTGAACCGCGTCCCGTAGGGACGCCTGAAACGTTCTTTTAAATCCCGGTGTACTCCGGTTCGCCCGTTCCCGGACGCCCGAATCGGCCGCAGTACCCATAGAATCTAATAGGAGAGTCCTTGATGCCAGAAGTAAAGACCATTACCGATACCACCGCTGCCCCCTCGATCCCCGCTCCAACGGTAGCCAGGAAAAAGGCCCCGGGCCTCGCCTTCCGCCGCCTGTTCACCAAACCGGGCGTCTCTCCCTACGACGAAGTCGAATGGGACCTCCGCCTCGCTCAGATCACGGATGCCCAGGGCAACGTGATCTTCGAGCAGAAGGACGTCGAAGTTCCCAAAGACTGGTCCATGACTGCCACCAATATCGTGGCCTCGAAGTACTTGCACGGCAAGATCGGTACTCCCGATCGCGAGAAGGGTGTTCGCGACCTGGTCGCCCGTGTCGCGGAAACCATCCGCGACTGGGGACACGCTCAAGGCTACTTCAGGACTGCGGAAGACAGCGTCACCTTCCATGACGAACTCGTGCACATTCTCGTTCGCCAGTACGCGGCCTTCAACTCGCCCGTATGGTTCAACGTCGGATGCGACCGCATCGAACCCAACTCCGACGGCCAAAACTGGCACTGGAACCCGCAGACGCAGCAGGTCGAATTCGGCATTACCGGATATTCCAAGCCGCAGTGCTCTGCCTGCTTCATCAATTCGGTGAAGGATTCGCTCGACTCGATCCTCACTCTGGCAAAGACCGAAGGCATGCTCTTCAAGTGGGGCAGCGGCACGGGTACCAATCTTTCAACTCTGCGTGGATCGAACGAAACGCTCTCTGGCGGCGGCACTGCAAGCGGTCCGCTCAGCTTCATGAAAGGATTCGACGCCTTCGCCGGCGTCATCAAGTCCGGAGGCAAGACTCGCCGCGCCGCCAAGATGGTCATCCTCAATGTTGACCATCCCGACATCATCGAGTTCGTCGAGTGCAAGCAGAAAGAAGAAGCCAAGGCGCACGCGCTGGTGTCCATGGGATACGACGGTTCGCATCCCGACTCCGACGCCTACTCTTCCATCTTCTTCCAGAATGCGAACAACAGTGTGCGCGTGACCGACGACTTCATGTACGCCGTCGTCCGCGACACCGACTTCTCCACGCGCACCGTCACCGACGGCACGGTCGTGAAGACCTACAAAGCCAAAGAGCTTCTGCACAAGATTTCTGAAGCCACATGGCACTGCGGCGATCCCGGCATGCAGTACGACACCACCGTCAACCGCTGGCACACATCGAAGAACTCGGCCCGCATCAACGCCTCGAATCCTTGCAGCGAATACATGTTCCTCGATGATTCGGCCTGCAATCTGGCCAGCTTGAATCTTCTGAAGTTCGCGCCCAACGGCACCTTCGACGTCGAAGCCTATCGCCACGCCGTGGACATCCTGATCACCGCGCAGGAAATCCTGGTCGACAACGCCGGATATCCCACCGAAGCGATCATGGAAAAATTCGCACGACTATCGCCCGCTCGGGTTGGGTTACGCAAACCTCGGCGCGCTGTTGATGGCCGCCGGCCACCCATACGACAGCGATGGCGGCCGCGATTACGCTGCCTGCGTGACCGCGATCATGTGTGGCGAAGCTTATCTCCAAAGCTCGCGGATCGCCGAGCAGTGCGAACCGATGGCCCCGGCAACGGATCACCGACACGGAGCAGGCGGCTCGCCTCGGAAGTGACCACCGCGGCACGGAACCATGCCCGGCGGAGCCTGCCCCGGCTGGTACATCAACCGCGAACCGTTCCTCGACGTGATCCGCATGCACCGGGCATCCGTAAACGGCATCAACAAAAACAATGTTCCCAGCTCGATCTTCGAAGCCAGCAAGCAGTGCTGGGACGAAGCTCTCGCCCACGGTGAGAAATTCGGATACCGCAATTCCCAGGTCACCGTGCTCGCGCCCACCGGCACCATCGGCTTCATGATGGATTGCGATACAACAGGTATCGAGCCTGATCTCGCGCTGATCAAGTACAAGAAACTGGTCGGCGGCGGCATGATCAAGATCGTCAACAACACCGTGCCCACCGCGCTCTTCAAGCTCGGATACACCCACGAGCAGACCGACGCGATCGTCAGCTACATCGACGCAACCGGCACCATTGAAGGCGCGCCGCACGTGAAAGACGATCATCTCGCCGTCTTCGATTGCTCCTTCAAGCCGGCCAAGGGCACGCGCTCGATTCACTACATGGGACATCTCCGCATGATGGCGGCCGCTCAGCCGTTCATCTCCGGGGCGATCTCGAAGACGGTCAATCTTCCCGAACAACGCCACCGTCGAAGACATCATGGAGTCATACCTGCAGGCCTGGAAGCTCGGCATCAAGGCCGTCGCAATCTATCGTGACGGATGCAAGCAGTCGCAGCCGCTCTCAGCCGCAGGCACGAAGACCGCAACGTCCGAAAAATCTCAGGCCGCCGTCGTCGTGGAAGAAGAGGATCTGAACGCTCCTCCGCGCGCCGTGCGCCACAAGCTGCAGGAAGAGCGTGCTTCGATCACCCACAAGTTCAAGGTCGGCGACCACGAGGGATACATCACCGTCGGCATGTATCCCAACGGTGAGCCCGGCGAACTGTTCATGACCATGGCGAAAGAAGGATCGACCGTCAGCGGCCTGATGGACAGCTTCGCGCTGGCCGTCTCGATCGCGCTGCAACACGGCGTCCCGCTGAAACTGTTCTGCGAAAAATTTGCCCACACGCGGTTCGAGCCGAGCGGATGGTCCGGCAATCCCGACATCGGCTACGCCAAGAGCATCATGGACTACATCTTCCGCTGGCTCCAGTTGCGTTTCCTGACAGGCCAGCAGCAGATGCTGTTCGAGAACCTCAGGCTGAAACCGGTCGGGAGTCGAGTTCTCAACCGACGGAGGTCGAGGAACCGGCGAGCAGCAAACGCCGTCCGGAATTGGAACCGAGAACTGGGCTCCGGCTCCGTCCACGCCGCCGACGCGCTCTCCAGCCTGATCGACCTGGGCGACGCCCCCAGCTGCAGCTTCTGCGGCAGCATCATGACCAGAAACGGCAGCTGCTACAGATGCGGCAGTTGCGGCAGCACCAGCGGCTGCAGCTAGCTTTGCAAAGTGGTCGAATAAAGTGACTATTTGTCATTTTAGTTGACATCGCGATCAAACAAAGTTTATGGTGTTTTGGGGTCGCCGTTACGCGCGATTCAGCAAGTTCTTTGACAATCGTTCTCTAGCAGAGGCTGCTTCTATGGTCGAGTCCTTCGTCAATTGACAAGGGACGTAATGCGGTGGGTGCCTAGCCATTCACTGCGATGGTTGAGGTCAGACCATCATTCTGACGCTGCTCCGCGTGTACTCCCGGTATCCGGGAGGCCATACGTGCGTGGTTGTTGGACGTGTACGTTGCGTGTTTTGCGGCACACGTTGAGGCGGGTTTTCGGTTCGGTCCATTCTCCTTCGGACAGCTGTCGTCTGCGGCACCGGCAACTGCCGGTAAGGAGAACGTATGAAAAAAAAGACAGGAACTTGCAATTCTGCATGGATGAACTCCAGTCCATGCAGAACCGAGATGGACTCGAACCGGAACAGAGGAGCGCACTAGAGAAGGCGGAAGGCGAGTTGAAGCGCCTTTGGCGAAAACCAAATCCAACGAGAAGAGAAATCTTCAAAGTGGTTCGGAAAGTTGCCGAGGCGATCATCAAGCACTTCGTCGGCTAGGTTGGCGCAAGCTACTTGGCTTCTAATGCTCAAGTTCTAGGAAAACTCACTTCCAAGTTTCCAAGGATCAATGGCCAGATGAACTACTCAAAAGCTATTCGCGTTGCGAGAGCTCTGGCCGAGCCGCCACATACGAACTCGCAAAGCGAATTTCGGTGGATTCAAGTCTTGTCTCGATGCTTGAAAGTGGTAAGCGGAAGCCGAGTCTGAAAACTCTGGAGAAAGTCTCCGCAGCACTCGGAATTCCTTTTCATTTGTTCACGCTCCTCGCGTCGGAGCCGGAGGATGTCGAAGATGCCGACCCCGAGACGCTTCATCGATTGGCTGTTGGGCTCAGCAAACTGTTGTTAGGTGGAGGGGAGCATGAGGCTCGAAGAGGTAGCCCCGGAATCGAAAAGCTGCAAATCTTGAGCGTAAACCTGCTCGCCGACATACTCAAAATTCCAAAAGAAACGCTGGTTAAGACTTTCGACTCGCGACGGAGTCCGAGCTACGCCCCCTTCGAGACGCTCGGACGTTCTCGGCCATTCCAGAAAGAACCTCCGACCAAGCTGCGACCGATCGACAACCCACGGGAAGAGCTCAGTTGGGTCCAAAAGCGGATCTACCGACGCTTACTCTAAGCCCATTTGCTTTCCGTGAGCATATTCTCGGGGCGGTACCGAAGCGAAGCGTTGAGCGATAACGCTCAGCGACACCTGAATTCCCCATCACGGTGCTCGTAACGTCTGGAACATAAGGGCAGTGCTTTCCCAAGTGTCACAAATGTCCACGTCTACAAGGTTTGGCGACAACTGTTGGGCTGCTCCACGCCGGTGTCGGCGCTGCTGACGCGGCTGACGACTTTTCGGGCGACGCCTACCGCAGGGGAGCGGCGCAACAGAGCCCCGCCCTAGCAAATCTGTTCATCTGGATTGGGTCGACGAGCCAATTAGAACGGCGTGTGCGCGGAATTCGGAGTGGCATATTCGACCTGAGAATTAGGATGATCTCGCTTTTTCCGGGACGGAGCGCGAGAGTCTATTTTAGGTGGCCGCCTCGGTCCTTCGGTGCTAACGGCCTTCGCCTGAAGCGTGAAAAGATCAAAATCATGGGACCCCGAGCTGATCAAGTCCTCCTTTTCACCGGGTCTACGCGGCTTCGGTGGGCAAACAGGACGAGCTCCCGAAGGAAAAGCTTTCGAGAATTCGATCGGGTATCCACAAATTACGCAGCGGTTTGGTAACGATAGAGGATGAACCAGAGAAGTACAACGCGGCCTGTGTCGGCGCAATTGCGATTCATTCGTCAGCTCTGCCCCAACTCATGTTCTTACGATACGCGGGAGATCTGATTGCGGCAAGTACATGGGGGCGGCCATGTTGGACACAACAAGAAGTTTCTTACATCGTCGTTGTGAACCGCCTATCACGCTTCCTTGAACAGGGGCTGGTACGAATCTAAAAGGAATGTCGCTCGAAAAAAAACGGGGCCGAAGAGTCGCGAGCATGTTAGCGAGCTCTACAAATGCTCACCAAACGTTCCGTGATCCCGTACCTTAAGGCGGGTGGCCCGGGTTTTCATCTCGCTGGCACCGCCAAGGGGTGCCCGTCCTTGGGTTCTTTGTAAGGGCGGGCGGCGATGCTGCCGACGCGTTTTGTTTCGCAATCACGTAGCGTTTCTGCCGTCCCTACGGGACTCGATTCCTTTCCCTGGTCTATGACGCGGCGCTAAAGCGCCACTCTTCCACGATATTTCGAGAGCGCGTCCTGAGTCACCACAAGGCTCCGGCAATCCCGTGGAAGAGCGGCCCTTCGAGGGCCGCGTTGCCTGCGTATAAAAGGAATCGGCCTTCAGGCCCTGTGTCCCGTTCTCCTCGAAATGCGCAGGGACGTCTTGCGATGACCAAAAACAGGGGGCTAAAGCCCTGTTCCTAAAAGCCGTCTTTATCGCGGCGCTAAAGCGCCACTCTTCCACGATATTTCGAGAGCACGTCCTGAGTCACCCCAAGGCTCCGACAATCCCGTGGAAGAGCGGCCCTTCGAGGGCCCCGTTGCCTGCGTATAAAAGGAATCGGCCTTCAGGCCCTGTGTCCCGTTCTCCTCGAAATGCGCAGGGACGTCTTGCGATGACCAAAAACAGGGGCTAAAGCCCTGTTCCTAAAAGCCGTCTTTATCGCGGCGCTAAAGCGCCACTCTTCCACGATATTTCGAGAGCACGTCCTGAGTCACCACAAGGCTCCGACAATCCCGTGGAAGAGCGGCCCTTCGAGGGCCGCGTTGCCTGCGTATAAAAGGAATCGGCCTTCAGGCCCTGTGTCCCGTTCTCCTCGAAATGTGCAGGGACGTCTTGCGGATGACCAAAAACAGGGGCTAAAGCCCTGTTCCTAAAAGCCGTCTTTATCGCGGCGCTAAAGCGCCACTCTTCCACGATATTTCGAGAGCGCGTCCTGAGTCACCCCAAGGCTCCGACAATCCCGTGGAAGAGCGGCCCTTCGAGGGCCGCGTTGCCTGCGTATAAAGGGAATCGGCCTTCAGGCCCTGTGTCCCGTTCTCCTCGAAATGCGCAGGGACGTCTTGCGATGACCAAAAACAGGGGCTAAAGCCCTGTTCCTAAAAGCCGTCTTTATCGCGGCGCTTAAAGGGCCGCTCTTCCACGGTGCGCCGAGGTCCGATCCTTCCCGAGACATCCTCGCTGCGCCAAAGCTTCCAGACCGTACCTTCCCGTTCTGAAACACAGGCTCGCAATTTGTGACACCTTTCACAGACAAGCCGCCCCATCACATCGACTATCGCGAAATGGACTCCAGTCGCACCTTCTTCGTCACGACCATTACTGCCCAACGCCAACCCATCTTTCGTCGGGAGACAACCGGCAAACTCCTGATCGATACCCTTGCGCACTACCGGGACGAAGGAAAATTCCTCCTCCATGAATTCGTCATCATGCCGGATCACATTCATGCGCTGCTGACGCCTGCTCCGGAAATATCTCTGGAGCGAGCCATGCAGTTCATCAAAGGAGGATTTTCGTACCGGCTGAAGTCGCGTCCGCCCGTTTGGCAGGCGAGTTTTACGAACCATCGAGTGCGCGACTTGGAGGACTATGAGCATCACCGGGAGTACATCCGGATGAATCCCGTACGGGCGGGGCTGGCGACAAGACCGGAAGACTATCCCTATTCGTCAGCTGCGGGAGCAGTTCGGCTTGACGCAGCCCCAGAAGGCTAAAGCCGTCTTCTCTTTTGGATGCCTTGGTCGCGGCCTCTTAAGGACCGCTCTCCGACGGTGGCGAGAAGGTCCGTGGGCTCATGGTTGTACGCGGAACCAAGGTTCGCTCCGTGCGGCAGTGATCGTGGACGAATGGGAGCAGGTCGCGCCGCGGGAGAGCGGCCCTTCACGGCCGCATCACGCGCCACAAACGACCCAGGCGCTCACTCAACGTGTTCCGCGGCTACGTCGTCACTTCTTAAATACCGCATCGATCCCTGCCTGGGCAATCGCTTCGTCGATCTCGGATTTCGCGCCGCTGGCCGACATTGCGCCGATCGTCTGGCCGTCGACCTTGATCGGCAGTCCGCCTTGATTGGGGAAGAAGTCGGGAAATGCGAGCACGTCGAGATTCCCTTTCTTCAGCGCGTCCGCCCCATCTTTCGACGGGCTTTGATAAAACGCGGAGTGCCGCGCCTTCTTCTGCGCGAACTGGATCGTGTTCAGGGACGCGGCATCCGCCTTCTCGAGAAAAAGCAGGTTGCCGCTTTCGTCGACAACGCAGATGGTGACTTCTACGTTGAGCCGCTTCGCCTCCGCCTCGGAGGCGGCGACCATCGTCTTGATCGTCGCCAGGTTCAAATGCTTTCGGGTGGGGAGATCCTGCGCCGACGCATTTGCCGCGAGGAAAGTCAGCGTTAGAGCCAGTAGTTTGAACATGCGCCGGATGCTAGCAGCGGATTCCAAAATTTTCCAGATGAAATGAAGCGCGTATCGACGCCGCCGATATTGCCGTGGAAGAGCGGCCCTTCGAGGGCCGCGAATCCTCCAGAAATATCAGAGCCTTCAGGCCCCGGGTTCCGTTTTAGAACTCGCAGCTGGGGCATGTGACATCCTTCACAGACACCCCAATCCCTTTGCCACAAACATCCCGAAATGGATTTCTCCCGCACTTTCTTCGTTACCACGATCACAGCCCATCGTCAGCCGATCTTCCGACTTGACGCCGCTACCAATCTTCTTATCGACACGCTCGCGCACTATCGCAACGAACGAAAATTCTTCCTTTACGAATTCGTCGTCATGCCCGATCACATTCACCTATTGCTAACCCCCTCACCGGAAGTTTCTCTGGAGCGTGCTATGCAATTCATTAAGGGAGGATTCTCGTTCCGCATGAAATATCGCGGCCCCGTTTGGCAAGTCAGTTTCAGTGATCATCGAGTACAGGATTTCGCGGACTACCGAAATCATCGGGAATACATCCGGATGAATCCAGTGCGCGCGCGACTGACGGGGACGGCGGAGTCGTATCCCTTTTCGTCGGCGGCAAGAAGAATACGCCTCGACCCGGTTCCTCTGGGGCTAAAGCCCGCGCCCGTCTAAGAATCTCTGCCGCGGCCCTGAAGGCTCCGCTCTTCCACTCAGGCGCTTCATTCGTGCATTGGATCGTCATTCTTGGTTCATTGTGAACGCATCATGTAGCCTGTCGATCCAACACTCCTGTGGAAGAGCAGCCCTTAATGGCCACGGCATGCGCTCGGAAATAACGGCCCTCAGGCCTCGTGTTCCGCGCTCATCGGCATCTCGAGAGTCTGAGCCTTCTGTCTAACATCTTCCCGCGCTCCGCGGGCCGCACTAACCTTCCGCCCCGCCGACATTCTCCACAAATACATCGCCGCGTACGCCCGCCACGGACGCCACGGATTCGCACGCTGCTCGAGTTCCCGTGAGCTCTCAATCGATAATGCCCGCAGCAATCCCAGGTCGCTCGACGGAAAAGCGTCAGGCTCTCCGAGCGCGCGCATCGCAACATACTGCGCAGTCCATTTGCCGATCCCCGGAATCTCGCACAGGCGGCGGAGAAATTCTTCTGAGTCCACCACGCCTTCAAACTTGATTTTCCCGCTGCTCACCGCGCGAGCCAGCGCCCGAATCGTTTCGGCGCGCGCCCCGGTGAGTCCCACGGACGTCAGTTTCGCGCTCGCCAGAGTTTCAGCCGACGGAAACAGCCGCGTCAGCCCGGCCGGTCCGGCGAATGGTTTGCCGAACGTGCTGGCGATGCGGCCTGCCAGCGAAGTCGCGCCCTTCACCGTCACCTGCTGGCCGAGAATGGCGCGCATCGCGAGCTCGAATCCGTTCCAGCTTCCGGGTACCCGTAATCCCGGCTCGGCGTGGATGCTCGCGGTCAGCGCGGGATCGGGCCGCAGCGTCTTCACGATCGATGCCCAATCCGCGTTGAGGTCAAACATCGCGCGAATGCGTTCGACGATGCAGAACAGCGATCGCGGATCGGGGAAGTCGATGCGCACCAGAAGCGCGTCGCGCGAGTCATCGAGCGATACCGCGAATGATCCTTCGAATCCGTTGACCGCGACCGTTCGCCGGTAGGTTGCCTGCTCCACCGTCTCGACTCCCGGCGTCGCCCGCGGCGCCAGAAAATCGAGCATGCCCTGCCAGTGATACGGCGGCCGGAAATGCAGGCGGAACAGATATTGATTGCTCGGGTTGGACCGTCTTCTGCCGCGCGATGCGGCGAATCTGCGTCGGCGTTCGGTGGTAGACCTTGCGGATGCCGGCGTTGAAGCGGCGAACGCTGCCGAATCCCGAGGCGAGTGCGATCTGGCTCATTGGCAGGACAGTTTCGTCGATCAACTTCTTGGCGAAGTGCAGGCGCCGGGTCTGCGCCACCGCAATCGGAGTCGCGCCCAGATGCCGCACAAACAGCCTTCGCAGATGCCGCGATCCCACGCCAAGCCGTTCCGCCAGAGTCTCAACCCCACCATCTTCAAGCCCGCTTTCGCCGATCAGGCGCAGCGCGCGCGACACTGTGTTCGACGTGCCGAGCCACGCGGGCGTCCCCGGACAGCTTTCCGGGCGGCATCGCAGGCAGGGCCGAAAACCCGCTTCAGCCGCCGCGGCCGCCGTGGGAAAGTAGCGGACATTCTTTTCTTTCGCGGTCGGTGCGGGACAAATCGGACGGCAATACACGCCACTGCCCACCACTCCGATATAGAACTTCCCATCGAAGCGCGGATCGCGCGACAGCCTTGCCCGCGAGCAGACCTGCCAGTCCAGAGTCATCAAGATTCACCACAGCCTGCGTCATCATAGCCGAGGCGGCCACAAAACATGGACGTTTTCGGACCGCGCTCGATTCAACCGAACCGGAGTTCGCAGATGTTTGTTCCGGTGTTGTAGCTCTTGCAACGTCCCCTTGTGAGCCTCAGTGACCTCTGTATTGAAAAGTTTTTCGGGTTTCGTGGGATCAAAGTCCGCAAACGTCCAACGAACATGCATCCAATTGGGTAGCTCACTCTAAATTTCGTGGTGTTTCATGGCCTCGCGTGTTCGTCATTGCGTCGAATGTCCAAAGTGCTTCACGCGGTACCTGATCGGCTTCAGTCCGTACCGCAACGGATCGTACCTCGTGCCCATGAACACGGGCGTGCAACAGCAATGGACCCTCTATTGCTCCTGCGGCTCGCCGCATAGTCCGAGCCGCTGGAGTTGGGACGAACTGCGGACCTACGAGGTCTCAAACCCGGCGCATGTTCGTGGCTATGGGCCGCCCGAAGAAATCACGACACTGCGGCGCCGGTCCTTCTAAACTCTGAGGGCAATTACGATTGGCTCCTCAACAAGTACACTCACCGAGCGTTATCGCGGCAGCGTGGGACCGTTCTGATTTCGTAACAAATTCGCGGACCGGGCCGCGCTCGTCGCCTCTTCATGCAGAGTACGTACCAAGATTGGTACACCTGTCCCTTCGTCCTGCCCCGGAACAGTAAACTAGCAGCACACCACGCAGCGCTCGGAGTACCTCATGCCAGCTGGACTCGATAATCTCAAGCATATCGTCGTGTTGATGATGGAAAACCGGTCGTTCGACCACATGCTCGGATCCCTGAAAGCCGTCGATCCTCGCATCGACGGAGTTACCGATCAGGATCCATACGGAAATCCGGACACGACCGGCGCCATCATGAAGCCACAGGCGCTGGCCCAGTTTCAAGCACAGTTACAGCCTGATCCCGACCATCACTTCCCTGCCGTCGATCTCCAGATCTTTGGCGGCGACACCAGCGCCAACCGCACGGCCAACATGCAAGGCTTTGTGAAGAGCTATTTCAACCAGCAGAAGGACGTCCAGCACTCGCAGAAAATCATGTATTACTTCAAGCAAAGCGATTTGCCGGTGTTGACGACGCTCGCGCTCGAGTTCGCCGTGTTCAATCGCTGGTTTGCTTCCATTCCTGGGCCCACGATCTGCAACCGCGCCTTCGCGCACTATGGGACTTCATTCGGTCATGTGGACATGGACCCGGTCTATCTCCACGAGCCTTTCCAAAGCATCTACAGCCGCCTCATCAATGCCACGCCCAAGCACACGTCCAAGATTTATTACTACGACACCGCGAGTTCCACCATGGAAGTCGCGAACCTGTTCCAGAACGAACCGGAATTGTTCGGCACTTATCCCCAGTTTCTCAAGGACTGCAATGAAGGAAACCTGCCGGAATATTCCTTCATTGAACCGAACTACAACGATCACGACACCGACAGCGGCGAGGAAGTGGCCAACGATCAGCATCCCGATCACAACATTCAGGCAGGGGAATTGTTTATCGCCTCGGTCTACAACGCGATCAAAGGCAACGCGCAGCTCTGGCAGAGCACGGCGCTGCTCATCGTCTATGACGAGCATGGCGGCATCTATGACCACGTCGTTCCTCCCGCCTGCACTCCGGACTTGAAAGCAGCCAGCGGCCTCGACACAGGAACGGGCGTGCCGTTTGCGTTCGACCGCCTGGGTGTCAGGGTGCCTGCGATTCTCGTGTCCCCATGGATTCCAAAAGGAACCATCGTGAATCGCGTATTCGACCACGCGTCGATCCCTGCCACTATCACCAAGTATTTCCTGGGAGACTATTCGCCGAGATCACCGCGGGAAACCACAGCCGACGTTTTCATCGAACCCAACACAGCCCCCGTGGATCCCGCGCGCAACGTGCTTTCGCTCGACACGATACGCACGGATTGTCCTGATTTCGACCTGCAGTAACCCGACGCGTAGAGATCGCAAGCGAGGAGAACGAACATGACCGTCATCAAGGTGCCCGCAGTCAACATGAAGACCGCATTCGATCCGGGCCGGCCGGTTTCATCGCTGCTGAAGGTGCAGATGGAGCACTTGTACGCGGCGGAACAGAGATTGCCCACGCGGTACCGGAGTGAGATCTACGTGAATGCCATCCGGACCGAAGGCGAAGCCGCGAATTATATCCGCGTGATGACCGAGGCTATCAAGACGGCTCACGCCGATGCCGCCGCGCGACGGGCGAAACCAACTCCAAAGCGCAAGCGCGGAATCGAACTTGCGGCCGTCGCCGACGAACGTGCCGAACGTAAACGAAAGAAGAAAGTCAGCAAGAGCCCTCGCAAGACTGGCAAGAAAAAATAACTGAGTGCTCTTTGCAGGAGGCGGTATGCGACACATTGTGTCGAAACGGTTTGCGGTGAAATCCGGCGCGCTGAAATGCACTGCGGCGATATTATTTTTCGTCGCATCGACGGCAGCTGTTGCCCAGGAAAACTGGGTCCAGGCCGACTTTCGCCGCGAGTCCGAGCGGGTTGTTGATTCCTGCAAAGTCTTCAAGCTCACTTTTATCGGTGGATGTATCTATGAGATTTTTAGCGATCATCCGTTGCATATCGCAGCGGGCAGCCTGCCTCCGCAAAACGGATTCGGCCTGGGACTCGCGTTCACGGAATCTCGAAACACGGCAAACTGGCGCACGAGTTGGGACGTAGACGCGGTCGGTGCGACGAGCGGCGCGTGGCGCGCAGGCGGCTATCTCAAATTCATCCATACGCCGGCTGAACCCGTCCATGTTATTACGCCGGTGATTCCCCGGGCCGGCGCATCGCCCACTCCGCCGGCGAAGAAGCCTATCACTTTTGTTCATCCGTATACCGTGTTCAATCTTTATGCGCAGACGATCTCCCTCAACAAGCTGAATTACTTTGGCGAAGGCAACGACTCGACCCTCGCCGGCGCATCGGTGTTTGGCATGACCCAAACGATCTTTGGCGGCAACGTCATCAAGCCAGTGTTCGAAGTTGAGGCTCTGCGTAAATTGAACTTGTCACTCAACGGTGAGGTGAACGGACGATTCATCAATCTCCGAGGGGAAGGTGGCCAGTCCGTGCCGTCGATTCAGACCCTTTACACCGACGCGACTGCGCCGGGCCTCACGAGCCAGCCCGGATTCATACAGTTCAGCGAAGGCATTCGCATCAAGCCAGTCATCGGAGATCATCTTCAATTAAACTACGCGGCAAATCTGCAGGAGTTCGCTGCGCCTTCCAACTCGCAGAGCTCGTTTCAGCGTTGGAACCTCGACCTGAACCATACGTTCTTTCTATACGGATTCACAGAATCCACCGCATCGAGCGTGAATCCGGATCTGCACGGCCCCGACTCCTGCTCCACCGGCGACAGCAAGTGCCCGCCGATTTCGCGTTCCCGCAATTTGAACGGGTCGATCGGCTTTCGCTTCTTGCTTTCGGAATCGATGAATTCAGCCTCCCATGTGCCCTTCTACTATCAACCGACGCTCGGAGGAGCTGACATCAACAGCGCAATGGCGCTCGGGAGTTACCAGGATTATCGCTTTCGCGCCCCCAACCTCTTGCTTCTGCAGGAGAGTTTTGAGCATTCCATTTGGGGACCGTTTGGCGTCAAGTTCATGGCCGACGAAGGCCGCGTCGCTTTGACGCGCGGGGATATTGGCTTCAGCGATCTCAAGCACAGCTTTGCCGCCGGACTCACCCTTCGCGCAGGCGGTTTTCCCATGGTTTCAATGATGTTCGCTTGGGGAGGCCCCGAGGGCCATCACAACATCTTCAATCTGGGCTCGTCGATGCTCGGAGGATCGGCCCGGCCCCTGCTCGACTAAGCCTCGAAGGGCGCTTTACACCGAAAACGGAAAGAAACGGCGGGAATTTGCAATTTGCCGCATCCCGTACAATCTATTCGAGTTGTTCCATTTTGTACGTACATCCATGTACGTAAGAATGTTCCTGAAGGAACACTTTGCATATCTTACTTTCTACCTGTTTGGTTGCATAAGTAGCCGCAGCATCGCCGCCGCGAAGTGTGTGTCTAAAGACGGATGCCCCGGCCCTTCCGGCAGAGCGAAGCGAAGCCTGAGTTTCACCACATCAGCGTCAGCGCTTCTTGCGCGGCGTCGTTCCCTTCGCCTTGGGTGAGCTCTTCTTCTTGCCGAACACGCGCGCGAAGATCTTGTCGACGTTCTTCAACTGACGCGGCAGGTCAAAGGCATACTCGATCTGCTTGCGCGGAACCTTGCTGGTGATAGCGTCATCGGAAAGAACCAGCTCATGGAAATCAAGCCCCTCTTTCCACGCGCGCATCGCGTGGGACTGCACCAATCGATACGCATCCTCGCGGCTCATGCCATGCTCCACGAGGTCGAGCAGTAATTGCCCGCTGAAGATGAGGCCGCGCGTGCTCTCCAGGTTGCTACGCATGCGCTCTGGATACACGAACATCGTGTCGATAACGTTGGTGGTCTTGGTGAGCAGGTAGTCAGTCAGCGTGGTCGAGTCAGGCAGGATCACGCGCTCGACTGACGAGTGTGAGATGTCGCGCTCGTGCCACAAGGCAACATTCTCCAGGCCAGCCTGCGCGTTGCTGCGCACGACACGCGCGAGTCCGCTGATCTGTTCGAGCGTCACGGGATTGCGCTTATGCGGCATCGCGGACGATCCCTTTTGCTTCTCGCTGAAAAACTCCTCTGCCTCGCGGACCTCGGTGCGCTGCAGGTGGCGTAACTCCGTCGCAATCTTGTCGAGGGTCGATGCGATCACAGCGAGCGTGCCCAGATAGTGAGCATGACGGTCGCGCTGGATCACCTGCGACGACACCGCCGCCGCCTTCAACCCTAGGCGCGCGCAGATCTTCTCTTCCAGTTCAGGCGTGAGGTGCGCAAAGATTCCAACCGCGCCAGAAAACTTTCCCACGCGAAGGTCTTCCGCGGCGGCAGCGAAGCGCGCGATGTTGCGCTGCGTTTCGGAATACCAGTTGGCCAGTTTGAATCCAAAGGTGATGGGCTCTGCGTGGATGCCGTGCGTGCGCCCCACCATGGGCGTGTCTTTGAATTCCCACGCGCGCCGTTCGATCACCTCGGCGAGACGCTGCAAATCTTCCGCAATCACTTCGGACGCCTGGCGCAGCAGCAAGGCCTGTGATGTATCGACGACGTCGTTGGAAGTGAGGCCGTAATGAAACCAGCGCGACTGTGGCCCGACGAATTCGGCGACCGCAGTGGTGAAGGCGATAACGTCGTGACGCACTTCAGCTTCGATTTCGTGGATGCGCTCGACGCGAAAGTCGGCGAGTTCACGGATCGCTTTGGCGGCGATCTTGGGGACGAGGCCGGCCTCAGCCAACGTTTCAGTGGCCGCGACTTCCACGGCGAGCCAGGTGCGGAAGCGATTTTCATCGCTCCAGATGCGGGCCATCTCGGGGCGAGTGTAGCGGGGAATCACAGTGCGTCTCCTGTCCGATGTGGACTAAGGATTCTAAATGGTGCGCGAGGAAGGTGGCTAGGGCTTGGCGCGACTGGCTAAAACGATTCCGCACAGACGGCACTGAAGGAATGCAGCAACGAAGCGGCCCCACTTCCCGCACAGCTCGCGCGAGAAATGGGGCCTACCCGCGATTGCCCCCTCGGCGAATCGCAGATATTCGCTTCCGTACGAACTTCATTTTATATCGTTTCACGATACAATGTGTATCGACTATCGGAACACGATACAATTTGAGCATGAAGAAGCTCGGATTGGCCGATTACCAGGCCCTGGCGGAGTTCCGGTACCAGATTCGCGAGTTCCTGCACTTTAGCGAGCAGGCGGTCGAGGCGGCCGGCATCGAGAAGCAGCAGTACCAGTTCCTGCTGGCGATCAAGGGGATGCCGGAGGGAACGCGTCCGAGGATCCGCGAACTGGCGAACCGAATGCAGATTCAGCACCATAGCGCGGTGGAATTGATCAACCGGCTCGAAGCAAGGGGGCTGGTAAAGCGCAAGCGGGCACAACAAGACCGACGCGAAGTGCTGATGGCCCTGACATCGAAGGGCGAAAAGGTCATCGCCGAACTGGCATTGCACCATCACGAGCAGCTTCGAACCGCCGGTCCGCGCCTGGTGACGGCGTTGCAGAAGGTGCAAAACGGCTCACGCAGCAAGACCAGAGACGATGAGAGCCCGAAAGCTTTAAGAAACCGAACGAAGCAAGAATGACGGAATCCTCGACGATTTCCTTCCACGATTTGCCTCCACTGGAAACGCAGGGCAGGCTCTTCGCTGGCAGGGACGCCGCTCAGGGTGGCTTTGGCACGTTGAATCTTGTCTCCTAGGGATGAAGAAACGCCCCACCTTAGCGGCGAAAGAGCGGCGGCTAAGGGATGGCAGCCCCCGATGTTTCTTGTTTTGGGCCGTCTCGGGTTTCCATCCTGTCTTCCTGAATGGATTTCGTATAACTTAGAGATACGATAATGACTCTTGGACGGGTTGGTTGTTTTCTGGCTATCGTTGCTTTGTTGTCGGTGCTGGCGGTGTTCTTTTTTCCGGCAATGCAGGGGCCTTATTCCGTGGTGAACGGACCGGTGACCGCGCTATTATCGGCGCGGGCTGCGGCCGGGGTGCGGACGGCGATCGTGCAGGCTGGTCTCTATGCGCTGAACGTTTGGTTCTGTGCGGCTTTTGTGGCGACGTCCTGGGCCTTCCTCGTTCTCATCAGTCTTTGGGACAGCCGCTTCTTGCCGGAGCGGGCGTCCGTTCTTCGCTGCTGATTTCCTTTCCCTCATTCCTCGACATTTTTAGCGTTTGATTGCGCGTGGCGGCATTCGTGCCTCTCGCGGGACAGCGGATTTCTCCCTGCGCTGACGCTGACGCTCCGGTTCGGTCGGAATGACAAAGCTGGTTTTCGTGTTCATGGGGATTGGAGCTTTGCAGGTATTATGAGTGGATTCATTGAACTTGGGCTGCAAGAGAACGAAATGGCGGCGCCAAAACACTTCAGTCTGCAGTTTTATCTGCGCCAGCAGCCGGTTGTTCTGGCGCTGATCTTCCTGCTGCTCATCGTATTTTTTGTTTTCGTGACCGGGTTGTCGCGGGCCTATACCGCGCAGAGGCAGGCACTGGGGACCCGGTGGTTCAACCGGGGCGTAGAGGAACTGAATGCGAAGCGCTATCCGGCGGCGGTCACAGATTTTCGTACTGCCCTGCTCTATTCGCGGGACGATTACTCCTATCAACTGAATTTGGCGGAGGCGCTCATCGGGGTGAGGCAGACGGGCGAGGCGTCCGCATATTTGCTGAATCTGTGGGACCGGGAACCGGAGGATGCGCTGGTCAACCTGGAACTGGCGCGGATTGCGGCGCAACAGGCGCGGACGAAAGATGCGATCCGGTACTACCACGATGCGGTGTATGCGGCGTGGCCTGCCGAGCAGGAGTGGAAGAGGCGCGACGCGAGGTTTGAGTTGATCGACTTGCTCTTGCACATCAACGCGAGGGCGCAGGCCGAAGCGGAACTGATCGCGGTTTCGGAAAATGTGGGGAGCGATCCGACGCAGCAAGAAAGGATCGGCAATCTTTTTCTTCGCGCGCAGGACTATGAACACGCGCTGGCTGCATTTCGGGTGGGCCTGCGATCGGATCCGCACGATGAGGGCGCTTTGGCGGGTGCGGGTGTAGCGGCGTTCGAACTGGGTCAGTATCCGGTGGCGCAACACTATCTGCAGGAAGCTGCGGCGAAGAATCCGCAGGACACGGAGATCGCGGAGCGGCTGCAGACGACGGAAACGGTGCTGCGGATGAATCCTTTCCGGCGGCAGATCTCGGGGAAAGAACGGAGCGAGATCGTCATGGAGGCTTTCGCAATGGCGGGGCAGCGAATCAAGAGCTGTGCGGTTCCGACCAGTGCCGCGCCGCGGGGTGCCACGACCGAGAAAAACCTCAGCGACGAATGGAATCAAATGAAACCGAAGATGAGAGACCAACTGTTGCGGACGGATCCGGAACTTGTGGACGGGGCCATGGACTTGGTGTTTCGGATCGAGCGCCAGACCAGCATTCTATGCGGCATGCCAACTGGGGACGATTTAGCGCTGTTGCTGATCGCGAAATCGCAAGGGTCTTGAATAGACGATGAGCTTGAACGAAGAAACCACCGTGTTGGTTGACGATGAAATGGAGCCATTGACGACGCCGGGCTTCGCCCGGACCGCGCTTTGGAAGACCGTATTTCGCGAGGATCATTTCTTCCTGGTTCTGTCGGTGCTGATTGGAATCTTTTCCGGACTGGCGGTGGTGTGTTTTCGTTTCGCGATTGACTGGTCGCGGCTGTACTTGCTGGGACCGGGGCCGCGCTGTCACCCTCGCGGGTGCTGCTGGCACCGACTTTGGCCGGGCTGGTCATCGCGGTCCTGGTCATTCATTTTTTCCCGTCCACGCGCGGAAGCGGCGTCAATCAGACCAAGGCAGCGCTCTATATCTACAACGGCTACATCCCTTTCCGAACGGCAATCGGCAAATTCATAACAGCGGCGCTGGCGATCGGCTCCGGGCACTCGTTGGGGCCGGAAGATCCTTCGCTGCAGATTGGCGCATGCCTGGCATCGGTGATGGGGCGAAGATGCGGCTGTCGCGCGACCGGATGCGACTGATCGCGCCGGTGGGCGCGGCAGCGGGGCTGGCGGCGGCGTTCAACGCTCCAATTTCGGCGGTGCTGTTCGTCATTGAAGAAGTGATTGGACGATGGACAGCGGGAATTCTCGGCTCGGTGGTGCTATCGGCGGTATCGAGCGTGGTGGTGATGCGGTGGTTTCTGGGATCCGAATCGCTGTTTCGAATCCCGGCCGTGGAGATCAAGAGGCCGTCGGAATTGCTGGCGTACGCAATTCTCGGCGTGGCCGGAGGGCTGGCCTCTGTAGCGTTCTCCAGCGGAATTGCGGCATTCCGGCCGCGGCTGAAGGCGCTCCCGCGATGGACACAATATTTTCAGCCGGCAGTTGCGGGATTGTTGATCGGGTTGATCGCGCTGCTGGGCGCTCCGCAAGTGATGGGCGCCGGATACGAATACATCGATCAGGCCATGCACGGCCAGTTCACATGGGAATTCCTGGCGATGCTGGCAGGACTGAAAATCGTGGCGACACTTCTTTCCTTCACGAGCGGCACACCCGGCGGAATGTTCGCACCAACGCTGTTTATTGGAGCCATGCTCGGAGCGGCGGTTGGAGGAGCGCAGCACGTTCTGCTGCCGCACCTGACGGGGTCGGCGGGAACCTACGCACTGGTGGGGATGGGCGTGCTGTTCGCGGGATTCTTGCGGGCTCCGATGACATCGGTATTCATGGTGCTGGAGGTCAGCGGAAACTATTCCATCATTGTTCCGGTAATCCTGGCGAACACGTTCGCGTACGTGATTGCGCGCGGGCTGCAGCCGATCGCGATTTTCGATTTGCTGACGCGGCAGGATGGGCTGGAACTCCCCTCAATGGAAGAACAGCGGGAAGAAGGCATTCTGCACGTGGAAGATGCGATGCAGCGCGCGGACGGACTGGTTCTAAGCGGCGACGAGACGGTGGATGACGCGATCAAGAAGTCGGCGCAGATCGAGAACGATCAGATGCTGGTGCGATTGAGTCCGGGCGGCTGGAGCAGCGTGAGCAAGCTGGCACTGGCCGAGATGGGGGCTCAGGGCAAGGGCTCGGCAGGTCTGGCGTCATTGCTGCCCATTCTTCGGGTTCCCTCTCTCCATCCAGACCATCCTCTGGAGATGGCTTTACGCTATGTCGATCGATGGCCGCTGGTTCCGGTAGTGAATCGTGCCGACTTCCGGCTGTTGGAGGGCGTGGTCACGCAACGTGACGTGCTGGCGCGGTATCGCGAGTTCGGCGAAGGCTAGCCGTGCTGTTGATGAAAAAGCTTCGGGGTACGTTCGGAAGTCTTCCTTACTTGAAAATCGGCGTCTGAATTCGGTAAGCTTGGCCCATTCCACGAAGGCATTTGAATAGGGAGAGCTGTACCCATAGGGCGATGGCGAAAGAATCCAAATTCTTTCCCGGATGTCGCGCACGGAAGCGGCCGGCGCATGTCCTTGCCAAACCAAGCTCGTCCCGTTGTTGTCGGTGCCTGCCGTTCAGAACGCTACAGTAGACAAAAGAGAAATTTGGCATTTGAAGGTGGAGAGAGACCATGGCGAGTTCTTCAATGAGACTCATTGTTCTTAGTTTCATCGTGTCGGCCCTAGACCGCTGTGAGCTTCGCGCAAGGCGGAGCGACGGGAGCCATTACGGGGACGGTGCAGGATCCGAGCGGGGCGGTGGTGGCGAACGCCGACGTGCGCATCACGAATCAGGAAACAAATGTCGTGGAACGCACGGTGAAGACAGAGGCGGACGGATCGTTTATCGCGCCATTGCTGCCGGTGGGAAGGTACGTGGTGAACATCCACGCAGCGGGCTTTGCGGAGGGCAATTTTTCGGATGTAACCGTGCGGGTCACGGAGACGACGCGCATGACCGCGAAACTGACGACGCAGTCGGTGCAGCAAAAGATCGAAGTGCAGGCGGAAGTGCAGACGATCGATACGAGCGATGCGACCACGGGCCAGGCGATCGAGAGCAATACGATCCGGGCACTGCCGCTGGCGACGCAGAACTTTCAGCAGTTGCTGACGCTTTCGACGGGCGCATCCGGCGAGCTGAATTCGGCATCGCAGTTGGGACGCGGCGTGGTGCACATTGATGTAAACGGGCAGCGGGAGGACAACAACAATTATCTGATCGAGGGAATCAGCGCGACGGACTACAACGTGGCCGAACTGACCACGACGCCGCTGCCGAATCCGGACGTGGTGCAGGAATTCAAGGTGCAGACGTCGTTATATGACGCGAGCCAGGGCCGGAACGGCGGGGGAAATATCAACGCGATCCTGAAGTCGGGGACGGACCGGTTCCACGGTGATGTGTACGAGTTCTTCCGGAATACGGTGCTGGACTCGAATGAATATTTCCTGAAGGGGAGCGGATCGCCGCGACCGGTGATTCAGCAGAATATTTTTGGAGGCAGTCTGGGTGGTCCGGTCAGTCCGGGCGGAAAGCTTGGATTCTTTTTCTTCAACTATCAAGGGACGCGGCAGCGCAGCGGTGAATCTCCGGGGACCTTGATCAGCACGTTTATTCCCTACGTTCCGGCGGCGGATCGCGGGACATCGGCGGCCGCGATGACGAATCTGTCGAATGATTTTGGAGGAGTTGCGATTGATCCGGTGGCGTCTTCGTTGCTGGCATTTCAGAGCAGCCAGTTCGGGGCGCCCGCGAATGGATACTTGTTTCCGCTGCCGAATGTGGCGGCAGGAACGGCGGCTGGAAGTCCGGTGCAGTTCACGGTCAGCAAGCCGGGACGGTTTACGGACGATCAACTTACGGCGAATTGGGATCATGAGTTCCGGAACTCGCGGGACACGGTTGGAGCGCGGTTCTTTTTCTCGAACTCCGAGCAGTTGATTCCTTTCGGAGCGGGAGGATTGCAGGCATCGCTGGGAGCGCCGGCGAGCGGCACCGATCTCAACTTTCCGTACGATTTGCCGCTGCATGACCGGTTTTTCAGCATCGCAGAGACGCATGTTTTCAATCCGCGACTGGTGAATGACTTCCGGTTCGGAGTGGTTCACATCAATAACAGCGGGATCAACGAGAATCCGATTACCGCGTCGGACGCGGGAATTGACCGGCCTACCAGCAACCTGACGAGCAGCATCTACAAATTTACGTTTGCGACATCGGGCTTCCAGTTTGGCCCGACCCCGCCGGCAAACCAGTTTCAGACGCAGAACAATTACAACTTCGTCGAGAACCTGAGTTGGGTGCATGGAGCGCACACGTTCACGTTTGGCGGACAGTATGTCCGCGTGAATCTAAATAAGCTGTTCCCGCAGGTATTCAACGGGCAGGTGTTCTTTACCAACACGGCAGGCACGGGGCTAACGGATTTCGAAAACTTCCTGAATGGCAACGTGCAGTTCAGCTTTGGCGGTGGCGGAGTGTACAACCACGCGTACCGGCAGAACGACGCGGCCGTTTTCGCGCAGGATGATTGGAAAGTATCGCGCGACCTGACCCTCAACGTCGGACTGCGCACCGAATTCCTGGGCGCATGGACGGACGGCGATTGCCACATCGGAAACATCGAGTCCGATCTGACAAAGTCGGGAACGTATCCGTTTGTCTATCCGAGGTGCGTGAACAAGCTGGGAGTATCGGGCTTGACGGGGAGCGCATCTGGTTCGACGTTCCACAATAGCGTCGACACAGGATGGGGACCGCGGATTGGCTTCGCGTGGGATGTGATGGGACATCACAGCACTACACTGCGCGGCGGTTACGGACTGTATTACGTGCGCGAAGACATCGGGGCGGTGGATCAGCTGAGCTTCCAGTCACCATTCATCCCGATCGTGTTCTTCCCGACGACCCCGGGTTTCACGCTGTCCAACTTCTTCACGGGGACGCCGGCGGTGAATCCGAACGCTGTGCCGCAGGCTGGACAGCTGTCGGGCGCCTGGATTCCCTGCCTCGCAAAGTTGACCAGCTTCGTTCCGAACAGCCCCAGCGGGCAGGATGGCAATTACGGTTGCACGGGCGGCCCGGGCGTGAATTCGACACAAAACCTGTTCGTGCTGGAAGTGCCGCGGAACTTTGTGGTGCCCAACACCCAGCAATGGAACATGACGCTGCAACAGGAACTTGGCAAGAAGTGGATCGTCGAAGTGGGATACGTAGGAACACGCGGGCTGCACCTGCGCGAGACGCGCGACGGAATTCAATCTGTGAACGCGTCGCCGGCTCATCCTTTCGTTGTGACCGACACGAGCGGAAACAACTACTCCATCACAGACAACACATTCTCGAATGCGATTGCGCGAACGCCGGCCCCCGGACTGAACGGGTATAGCGGATATCAGCTTTTCGCCAACGATGCGTACTCGACGTATCACTCGTTGCAGGCCACGGTTTCACGGCGCTGGGGCAACAGCTATCTGCAGAGCGCGTATACATTCTCGAAGAATATCGATTCGACTTCATCCGGGAACACTGCGTTCAACACGGCATACAACGACCAGAGCAACATCAACGCTTCGCGGGGCCTGTCGGATTTCGACCGCAAGCACCGTTTGTCGGTCACGTACGTGTACGAACTGCCCTTCCAGCATTTGAAAGGCATGGCGCATACGGCGTTCGGCGGATGGGCTCTGAGCGGCGTCACCATCTTCCAGTCCGGAACACCGTTTTCGATTCTTGATTCTGGAGCGGGGACGGCGTTCCTCGGCCAGGGCAGCACTCCACTTCTCGGAGGAAGCCTGGCGCCGGGAGCGAGCCTTTCGGATGGATTGACGAGCGGCAGCATTCAGCAGCGCGCGGCCAATGGATATCTGAACCTGGCGGCGTTTGCTCCGGCAGCGCAACTGTATCCGACGCAGTGCGTCACGGATCCTAACTATTGCACAACGGGATTTGGAGACCTGGGACGAAACAGCTATCGCGGTCCACGCGAGCAGAACTGGGACGCTTCGTTGATCAAGCACTTCCAGTTCGGCGAGCACCAGGACGTGCGGTTCACAGCGGACTTCTTCAACGTTTGGAATCACGCGAACTTTGCGAATCCCGCGGTCACGGATGTTGAGGCTGGGTCGTCATTCGGGAAGATCGTGAATTCCACGGGGAACCCGCGATTGATTCAGTTTTCGCTGCGGTGGGCGTTCTAAAGTTTTGTTCTCGCGCGAGGTCCGTGTGCTTGCCAGAGTGCATGGGCCAAGGGTTTCCGAGCTTTACTTTTTTCTGCGTGGTAGGGAGAAGCAGATTTCTCTCGGCGTCGTCGCCGCGCTGCGGCTTGGTCGAAATGACAACGTGCGTATAGGGCTCATGGCCGCGGCTTGAACCGCACTCGATGTCACGAGCGTTTTGGTTTCCCTCTTAGGGGCGGTCTAACATCCAGACGTTGGCGCTGTCGCTGTTGACGTGGAGAGCCAGAGATTTGCCGTCACGGGAGGGGATCGCCCATCCGACGTTGAGTGTCGTGGGGCGCCAGACGGCGCGGGCATTTCCGCGGAGATCAATGTGGAGGAGGGCGTTCTCGCGTTCTCCGGTGGATGCGGCCCAGAAGCCCTTGCTGTCCGCGGCCCAATCGATCGAAGCGAGGCCCGTCCAGCCGGTTACGTTCAACCATTTCTCGGGGCCGCCAGTGAGAGAGACGAGATGGATGCGAATTTCTTCGTCGCCCCATTTTCCTTTGGCGATCGCCAAGGTGGTACCGTCCGGAGCGAGGCTCCAGTTGTAGAGCTGTACAAGATCGTCTTTGATCTGGTAGATCTGCGTGGCATTTCCCTGCATGGGATCGAAGCTGAAGAAGGTCATGTCCCGCTCGCCGACGACGCTGAAGACGCAGATCTTGGCGGGCGCGCGGGCGCATTGATGGTTGCTGATCCAGTTCGCTCTCGCGAGTTGTTGCGGAGCGCCTCCGGCGAGCGGCACGCGCATCAGAGGAACTTCGTAGTTTGAATCTCCCCAATTCGGATAGATGACATAGATCAACTGCTTGCCGTCCGGACTCAGGCGCGGTTGCGCGGCCTGTTGGTTGTTGCTGACGACCAAGTCAGGAACGGCCTGATCGCTGCTCTGCTTGTAGATGTTGAAGGCGCCGGTGCGATCCGACATGAAAATGACTTGCTTGCTGTCGGCGGTCCAATCGAAGGGCAAGTCCTGGCGGTCATCGAGCGTGAGACGTTGCGGTTCGCTGAGATTTCCAGCCGAATCCAGCTTCCCGACATAGACGTCAGGCTCAGGTACAGCTTTCACATAGACGATGCGACGAGTGTCTGCAGAAGTCGTGACCGAAGAGACGATGCCCTGATCGTTCGTCAACCGCTGCGGTGACCCTTGCGGCTGCATTTGACGGTTCAGGCGCATCGACCACAGGTTGGAATCCATTTGCCGGGGACGAGGCTCAGCCAACGAGTAAATGAGGCGACCGTCGGGCGCCCAGGCGAGTGGCCCTTCCAAACCCGAGAGAGACATCACGCTATCGGGGTGGACGATGTCATAGGAGGATGGCTTGGGCACGGCTACGACGTCCATGCTGGCTTTGACGCCGTTGCCGTAGGCGAACTTCGCGGTCGTGTAGGCAATCTTGCGGCTGTCGGGGGACCAGGTAATGCCGCCGAACAAATCGCCGTCTTGTCCAAGGAGTTCCCGCGGCGGCATGCCATCGAAGGGAGCCAGCCAGATGCGCTGGCGCATGGGTCTGCCGGCGACGAAGGCAAACTCTTTCCCGTCAGGTGAGACAGCGGGGATGCGGCCGTCCTCGACAAGCTTCCGTGCGCTGCCTCCGAGAGCGGAGAGTTCCCACAAGCTCGATTCCCTTCCTTGCCCGTTCAAGCCGACGATCATGTGCACGCTATCGGGAGCCCAGCTGACTGAAATCGCGGCGAGTCCTTCCGGCAAAGTCACGGCGTGAGTCTCGCCGGTATCGATCTGGCGGAGAAAAAATCCCGATTCATCAGAAAAGGCGAGATAGCGGCCGTCGCGGGAGATCGCCGCTACGCGCACGGGATCATTGATGGGATTGGCGGTCAGCTGTGTGACGCGCAGTGGTGCGGCAGCGTGCGGCGCGAGAAAAAACCCAAGTGTGAGCCCGAGGATGAGGAGCAATAGGCCGATCGCACCGGCTGCGATCCACCAAGGATGACGTGTCCGGGATACGACAGGCACGGAATCGACGACCGCGGATGCCAGGGCAGCATGACCATTTGAAGGCGGGATGCTGACCGGAGCGAGGAAGCGATATCCGCGGCGCGCGACGGTTTCCACAAAGGTCGGGTTCTCGGCAGAATCACCGAGAGCGTCGCGCAGGCGGCGAATCGCGGCGTTCAGGCTATGGTCGAAGTCGACGAACGTATCCGCGGGCCAGAGATGCTTCCGGAGATCTTCGCGAGTCACCACTTCTCCAGGACGCTCGAGAAGCTGAGCGAGCACCTGCAAGGGCTGTTCCTGAAGCTTGACTTTGATGCCGTTGCGCCGCAGTTCGCCCGAACGGAAATCGACTTCGAACACTCCGAATCGGCGCGTGGCCGACATTCCGTTGCCTTTGATCTCCACTGGCCCGGAGTCTAGCATTTTCGCCGCTCTGTTCCCCATGTCACCCAATGCCATATCTATTTGACGATTCTAGGGTTAGCTCGTCACCCATTTTTTATCGCTGAGTTACCCGGCGGGCCTTGAGGCACGCAGGTACCTGAACCACCTTGCATAAGGTACGGAGGCGAGGGCGATGGGGTTCAGAGTGAAGTGGGGACTGGGGATAGCCGGATGTTTCATGTTGTGGGGAGCGGCAGGGTTCGCAGCAGGGCAGGAGACGCCACACATCACCGTGCTGTTGAACGATAGCGCGAAAGTTGCTCCGCCGTTGTTGAACGAAGCAAAGGCGGAAACTTCGAGGGTATTTCACGAGGCAGGAATCGAGATTGAATGGAGAGATTGCTCGTCCAGCGTCCTGGCGGAAAGTTGCCTGTTCACTTCCAGCCGCGACAGCTTCCTTCTTCACATTGTCCCGAATGGAAAGACTTCGACTCAGTCGGTGTTCGGAGAGGCTTTTCTTGGCGCTGACGGGACGGGGAAATACGTCGATGTCTTTTTCGACAGGATTCAAGAAGCAGGCCGGACGTTCGGAACAAACAAGGGCCGGTTGTTAGGTACAGTGTCGGCTCACGAACTCGGGCACCTTTTGCTCGGAACACACGCGCACGCGCATTCGGGAATCATGGAGCCAGTCTGGGAACAAGAGAGTCTCCGTCGAATGGGGATGGGTGCGTTGCTGTTCACGCGGGATCAGTCAACGCTGATGAGAGAGCGGGTCGGAAGAAGCGCGATGGCGGTCAACCTGCGAAGGCCGACTAATTTCTAGTGGCGCGCCTGGGCTTCCTGCAGAAGAGGACGGAGAGAATCGACGGAAACGCCGAGATTGCCTCCGGTGAAACCATCCATGTAAGCGGAGTTCACGCCAATCACTTCTCCCTTGGCGTTGAATACCGGGCCGCCACTGCCACCGTGCGCGGTGGGAGCGTCGTAGATCAGTTTGTCGCCGACGACGTCGCCAAGGTGTCCGCAGGTGGTGGACGGACGGATCAGCGAGAGCGCGGCCAATTCACTGGCGGCGTTGATGTCGTTGTGACGGTACGCGAGGCGTTCGTAAATCCCCGAAGGCGATTTCGCCACCATCCCGGCAATACCCATGGGGTAGCCGATGACGGTGACGAGTTGTCCGGGTGAACCAGCGGATTTCGCCAGAGGCAACGCGGGGAGATTTCGGAGCACATCAGAATCTTCGAGGCGAAGCACAGCAAGATCGGCTGTTTTTGAAACGGATGCCGGCGACAATGTGACCGGGGTCGGCGAACCGGGGAAAAAGACGACCAGGCTTTCGAGGGTGGCGCTGGCGCCGTCGTCGATCAACTTTTGCGCTTCGGAGTCTCCGTACCAGGGCTGGGCTACGTGCCGGTTGGTTGCCATCAGACCATTGCCCACGAGAAATCCTGTGCCGGACACGCGAGCGCGAATCTCAGGACGCTGGCTGGGAAATCCCACCTGATAGACGCCGTAGATGTAACCAATCGAATTTCGATAACGATTCAGGACGACGGCAGGCATCGACTGCTCTTGCTTGAGCTGCTCCACTTGCGCCGTAAGATCGTGAACCTCTTTTTCGAGATCGTCCGGAGGCGCCCCTTGAACAGCCATGGGAGCGTAGTGGAAGACCATGGTCACGGCTCCGACCAGCAGCACGACTCCCAGCACACCCTGAATCATCTGCTGCCAAGTCTCAAGGACGCGGCAGAGATTGCGAAGATGTGGAATTGATCCCCAAGGTCGGGGTTGTCGGGTGCGGGATCGTCGATCTGAAGGTCGGCCATGGGCGTCGAAATAGCGGTTCGGTCACAAATCCAAGTCATTCTTTTTCATTCATTTGCCGGGCTAGCGGCAAACGGAAGAACTTGCCTTGGAGTCGTTATATTCGCCGGGAAGGCGCGGGTTTACTACGGTACAGAAGGGGATGGCCACGGGTCATGGCACGAAAGGGGTATAGGAGGTTCGGAGGATGTCGGTAAGTCTATGTTTAAGTGAGGCTTAGCGAAACACGGAGGGAAGCGGCTGCGAGGCTGGAATTAGGGATTCTTGATGCCCAGGCGCTTGGACATCTCCTCATACAGGAAGCCACGGCCAGGCTTATAAGGCTGAACCCATTCGCCATCGATGACGAATTGAGGGATGGCACGCTTTCCGGTGTGCTTGACGACCTCGTCGGCCGCGCCGGGGGTGCTTTCGATATCGACCTCGTGGAACGGAATGTTGTGCTTCGCCAGGAAGCGCTTGGCTTCGCGGCAATCGGGACACCACATCGTGGAATAGACCGTCACGTCCATCACGCTATTTTAGACGGTCTGACGCCACTTGCTATACATGTTCGAGCTGAGGCTGGGTACGTTCGTTCACCACGTTGCCTGTGTTTAGCGTCCCGGCCGGCTCGAACAAGAGGAGCCAGCATTCCTCATCCGCCACGGGCTTGTGCTCGACGCCGCGGGGCACGACGATAAATTCGCCTTCCTCGATCCATTCGTGATGATCGAGGAATTCCATGCGGAAACGGCCTTTGACGACGAGGAAAAGCTCGTCTTCGTTGTCATGATGATGGAAGACGAATTCTCCCTTCAGCTTGTCGAACTTGACGCACTGGCCGTTGAGTTCGGCTCCGATATAGGGCTTCCAGAACTCGGTGATCCTGGAGAATTTCTCGGCGATGTTGACCTTGAGCATGGTTAGATCCTTTGTGGGACGGTCAGGGGTTCAGATGTCAGGGCGGGGAGGATGGTCGCAAGAAAGTGGAGGCGGGAAATCCGGGATGCTTTGACGCAGAAAGAACTACGCCAAAAATTTAGAAATTCCGATTCGAGTGCTATCCGGATTTCGCTACTTCTTTTTTGGAGTCAGCGGCTGCCACAATTCGATCTTGTTGCCGTCGGAATCGTAGATCCACGCGAAACGGCCATAGTCTGCGTCCTGACGTTTGGGATCGATCTTGACGCCTTCTTTCTGCAGCCGTTCAAGCAGCGCATCGAGGTCGTCCACGATGTAGTTCACCATGAAGGCTTGGCTGGAGTCGAAATACTTGGTGTTTCCAGGGAACACGGTCCAGACGGTCACATGCTCCTTGTCGGGGTTGTCTTTCTCCCGCCACGGCAACATGACGCCCCCACCTTTATCCTCAAGCCCGAGATGCTTGCTGTACCAGTCACGCATCTGTTGTTGGTTCGCGGACTTGAGGAATATTCCACCGATCCCCAGAATTCGCCCCCGCTCGATTGGCATGGGCGCTCCTTCCTTCGCGCTTGCCGCATTTGCCGTGGTGCTCGCCGGTTGCTGCGCGGAGCAAACCGGCAGCAGCAATACAGCCAGAGCGGACAGAACGAGCATTCGCTTGCGCAACATGCGCAGATTGTAGCAAACAATTCTCCTGTCCGTGCCACGAGCAACCATTCACGAAAATCGCCTGATTTGACACGGTCCCACGCGTCGCTTTGCGACGCGGCGCGGAGGAGGCGTCCGCCCCTGCATGTGGATCGCTGAGGCGCGAAATTCGCTGAATAGAAAAAGCCGCCAGCTTTCGCTGACGGCTTCGAGACTTCCCGAGCTTTGCTCCTACCTCATTTTTCGTACAACAGGACTCCTTCCGCCTTTTCGGCATCGACGGGGCGGTAGAAGAGTTTGTTGTCCTCTAAGAAGACCTCGATGAAGGCGGGGCGCGTAGTGATGGTGCCCTGGATCAGCGCTTCCGACAATGGGTCTTCGATGTACTTCTGCAACGCGCGCCGCAATGGACGGGCGCCGTAGGTGCGGTCGGACAGGGTCTGGTTGAGGATCCACTTCTTGGCATCGTCCGCAACCGTGACCGTGATCGCTTTCTGAGCCAGGTTCTGGTTGAGCTGATTGACCATCAGTTCCAAAATCTGGATGAGGTCAGTTTCGCTCAGTGCCATGAAGATAATGATTTCGTCCAGACGATTGAGGAACTCGGGATTGAAGGTCCGTTTGACCTCATTCTTGACGAGCTCTTCGACTTTGTCGGCGATATCGTTTTCTTTCGTGGAAGCGAAGCCCAGGCCTTCGCGCTTCTGAAGGTGACGGGCGCCGATGTTCGACGTCATGATGATGATCGTGTTCTTGAAGTCGACCGTGTTGCCGAGACCGTCGGTCAACTGGCCGTCTTCAAAAACCTGCAGCAGGATGTTGAACACATCGGGATGCGCCTTCTCGATTTCGTCGAGCAGGACCACCGAATAAGGGGCGCGCTTCACGCGTTCGGTGAGCTGGCCTCCTTCTTCGTAGCCGACGTATCCCGGAGGCGAACCGATCAACTTCGACACCGAGTGCTTTTCCATGAACTCGGACATATCGAAGCGGACCAGAGCCTTTTCGGTGCCGAACATGAACTGCGCCAGAGTGCGGGCGACTTCCGTCTTACCGACGCCGGTAGGTCCGAGGAACAGGAACGAGCCGATGGGCCGGTTCGGGTTCTTCAGGCCGGCGCGCGAGCGGCGGATGGCGCGAGCCAGGGCGCTGATCGATTTGTCTTGCGAGATGATGCGCTTGTGCAGCTCCTCTTCGATGCGAAGAAGTTTCTGCGTCTCTTCTTCTTTAATCGACGTGATCGGTACGCCGGTCCAACGGGAGACGACGTCTTCGATATCCTCGCGGTTGACGACGCCGGTCGAGGATTCGTCGAGATGATATTTCTCGCGAAGAGCGCGCAGGTTCTCGCGCTCTTTGCGTTCCTCGTCGGAATAGAAACGTGCCTTTTCGAACTCATGGTTCGCAATGGCGTTCTCCATCCGATGGACGATGAACTTGATACGCTTCTGGACTTCGGTCAGTTCCTCGGGCAATGAAGTCTGGCGCAGCTTTACACGGGCGCCAGCTTCGTCGACCAAGTCGATGGCCTTGTCCGGAAGGAACCGGTCGGGAATGTAGCGGTTCGAGTGCGAAACCGCGAAGTTGATGGCGTCGTCGGTGTAGGTGACGGCGTGGAACTTCTCGTAGCGGTCTTTGATCCCGAACAGGATCTTGATGGCATCCGACTCGTTCGGAGGCGGAACCTTGACGGCCTGGAAGCGGCGCTCGAGCGAACGATCTTTCTCGATCGACTTGCGATATTCGCCCGGCGTGGTTGCGCCGATGCACTGAATCTCCCCGCGAGACAGAGCGGGCTTCAGGATGTTCGCTGCGTCGAGCGATCCTTCTGCGGATCCGGCGCCGACGAGAGTGTGAAGCTCATCGATGAAGATGATGGAATTTTGCGATTCCATCAGCTCCTTCATGATGGTCTTGAGGCGCTCTTCGAACTGTCCGCGATACTTGGTACCGGCCACGATCAGCGAAAGATCGAGTGCCAGGATACGCTTGTCGGCGAGGAACGATGGAACTTCGCCGTCGGCGATGCGTTGTGCCAGGCCTTCGACGATGGCAGTCTTGCCCACGCCGGGTTCGCCAATCAGCACCGGATTGTTCTTGGTGCGGCGGCAAAGAATCTGGATGACGCGGTCGACTTCGCCTTCACGACCGACGAGCGGGTCGAGCTGGCTATCCATCGCAGCTTGGGTCAAATCGCGCGAGAATTCCGCCAGAAGCGAGCTTTCACGCTGGCGTTGCGGCTGAGCCTTTTCCTGAGTAGTCCGCGCCAGTTCTTCGCGGATGGTCGAGAGGCGCAGGCCGCGCTCGTGCAGGATCTCGGCGGCGAAGCACTTCTCTTCTCTTAGTAGTCCCAAAAGCAGGTGTTCAGTTCCGATGTGACGGTGTGAAAGACGCTCTGCTTCTTCAGCGGCGTAAGCCAGAACCCGCTTGCACTCATTGCTGAGCGGAAGGTCGACCGAGGTCGAAACCTTCTCGCGAATCGTGGTATGTCCTTCAATCTGTTTGCGAATGGATTCGACTGAGGCGTGCGAGCGCAGGAAACGGTTCGTCAGGGCTTTGTCTTCACGCAGCAAGCCGAGAAGCAGATGCTCGGTCTCGATATAAGGAGACCCGAACTGGCTGGCCTCGTAGCGTGCGAAAAAGATGACGCGCCTGGCTTTCTCCGTGTAGCGTTCAAACATAATGCCCTTCCCCCTGACTTTCCTGGCCGAGAAGAACTATCCTGCCCGGCCTACCGAACGTGGCCCGAACCTGACCTGTACATTATGCAATCAAAGGGCCGCCGAACCCAAGTACCGAAACGATTCACTAACCCTAAGATCACGTTACCGAAGGAACCGCTGTGGATATCCTTCGAGCCTCACTTTCCTGTCATTATTCTTGCACTTTCTTGCTGCGCCTCGAGGCTAAAGCCCCGATAGATCAATTTGCTTAACGCGGCCCTAAAGGGCCGCTCTACCGCTAAACAATTTCACGTTCTATGCCGGAAGCGACTCCGGCGGAATTTCTTCAACATGTCCTCGGCCAAGGCGAAGAACGCGCTGGCAGCGCCGGGCGAAGGACAGATTGTGCGTAGCGATGAGGGAGGTGAGTTGGTGCTCGCGATGTAGTCGCGCAATCAAAGTGAAAACAGCTTCCGCCGTCTGCCCATCCAGGTCGCCCGTCGGCTCATCGGCCAGCAACAACTTGGGGCCGGTGATCAGAGCCCGGGCCAGAGCGACTCGCTGCTGTTCGCCGCCCGAAAGTTCGCCGGAGCGGTGATGCGCGCGCTGCTCGAGTCCGACTTCACGCAGCCAGCGTAAAGCTTCCGGCTCGACCTGCTGCCATGTCCTTCCCCGAAGCAACAGAGGCATGGCGACGTTTTCTGCGGCCGTAAACTCCGGCAACAGATAGTGAAACTGCCACACAAAGCCGGTCTCCCGATTGCGAAAGGCAGCGGCTTCGTCGTGAGACAACGAATTCACTCGCAAGTGGGCGCAGTATACGTCACCCGCAGAAGCACGATCAAGAGCGCTGAGGATGTGTAACAGGGTACTCTTGCCGGCACCGGATTCGCCCACAATGGCGAGCATTTCTCCTCGCTTCACTTCAAACGACAGATTCTCAAAGAGCACCAGGTCCGATTCACCGGACCGGAAGACCTTCTTGAGGCCTTCCACGCGAAGCATTAAATCATCAGTCATTTGATGCAAAATGTAGCCCTTTCGTTCCAAACGGTGATTTCGGGCGCTTCGTTGCAGTTGCCGTCGAGTCGGATTGCAACCGTGCCGGTCTCTGTTTGCTCTTCAAAACTCTATACTTGGCGCAATTCCGGTCATGTGACTCACATCACAGATGTGTCTAGGAGATGGTGCCGTCCCTGCAGGACTTGTTTCACGGTTTCCTCTCAGTCCCAGGACTTTCGTCCGGGGCTAACGTGTCGCGCCCTTTCAAGGCTTGGTCCATTTCCAGGCTCCTCTTCTACTTTTTCAGTTTCTCATCCTTGTGATTCCGGGCTTCTTTTTCTACTCACGATCAAAACTTCCGCGGCGCGGCAATACCGGCCGTTGTCTCGGAGCTACTCTGTGCCAGCTTGCTATTCATACCGCAGGGCCTCGGCTGGGAGAATCCGGGCAGCGGACCAGGACGGGTACAGGGTTGCCACGAATGAGACCAGAACGGCGAACAGGGCGACCCACAGGCCATCGGCGAGGCGGGGAGCAAATGGCACGTAGTCGATGGAATACACCTCGGGAGAAAGGTGGATGACGTGGTAGTGACCTCCGGCATAGGAGATGGCATAGCCGAGGACAAGACCGACCGCCGTACCAACGACACCGATGAGAACTCCCTGCGCAATGAAGAGGTTGCGGACTTGCGCTCTGCGCGTGCCCATGGACATCAGGACGGCGATGTCCTTCGTTTTCTCCATGACCATCATGATCAGACTGATCAGGATGTTGAGGGCAGCGACAAAGACGATGAGGCCGATCGTAATAAAGGTGATCAAGCGCTCGGTCTTCAGGGCTTTGAAGAGAGCGCTGTTCTGCTTGAGGGTGTTGGTGGTCATGAATCCCGGTCCGGCGGCGTCTTCGATTTGGCGCGCAATCGAATCTGCCTGGTCCAGATTGTCGACTTTGAATTCGAGGACCGAGACGAGATCGCTGAGTCCGAAGAGCCGCTGCGCGTCGGAGAGGCGCGCGAACGCCCAACTGGAGTCGTAATCAAAAAAACCGGAATTGAAGATTCCGACTACGTGAAAGCGTGTGTACTTCGGCACGGTGCCAAAGGGGGTGAGCTCGCCTTGGGGGCTGGTGACAACCACAATCGATCCAACGGTCGCACCGAGTTCGTCCGCCATGTTCTTGCCGAGCACGATGGGCGGCATGGCATTCACTCGCTGGGCTACGCCTGCAAGAGAGTCAGGAGACTGATTCGCGGTTGCGTCCGAGGCCGCGCTGTTTCCCGCAGCGTTGCCGGATGGAGGCGCCGATGCGGGTTGAGATTTTTCTTCCAACGGCGCGGCTGAACCTTCGTTTACTGAGTTCAGCAGGTCTCCGACGTGGCGCTCGTATTCGGGGATCATTCCTTTGAGGATGGCTCCGCGGGCGCGCGGGCCGCGGGAGATCAGAACCTGTTCGAAGACTGCCGGAGCGGCGGCGACCACGTGCGGCTGCTTCGAGAGACGAGCCATCAGCGACGGCCAGTCTTTGATGCCATCGTCGGCGATGCGCTGCAGGCTAATGTGCGAGGTGGATCCGAGGAGGCGCTGTTGCAAATCCTGGCGAAAGCCGTTGTTGATGGCGAGGGCGACGACGAGAGAAGCGACACCCGCGGCAACTCCAGTCACAGAGATGCCCGTGATGATTCCGATGAACGCCTGTCGGCGTTTGGCGCGAAGATATCGAGATGCGATGAAAAGTTCGAAGCGCATGCGATGCAGTGGACGACGTTCATCTTCGCCACGAGTACGGATTATACGGTGGGGCCTTGTCTGGGCCGGTCCGGCTCGACGATGGCATCGAGACGATGCAATGCGCGGCGCTTCGTTGACTCGGTCCATTCGAAGAAAACACCGTACGCGACGAGTTCCCACCACAGCGTCGCGACCACAGTGACGACAGCATCGATCACGAACTCCCGGTAGTTCATGCGTCCGGTTGGACCGAGCGCCTCGACGGTCCCTCGAATGACGGCGACGATGCACGCAATGGTTATCAATCCGGCGACAATCGCCAGCCTGCGAGAGTGCGAGGGTGCACCGGCAAGCGGTTGTCCCGATGGAGGAGTCTTGGTGTACCACCACACCAGCCACACGGCGAGAATGGCGAGTCCGAGAACTGTGCTTACGTGCTGAAAGAGCTTGTAATAAGGAATGGATCCGAGGACGGGAACGACGACCGATTCTCGCAGAAGGTGCCAGTGATGAAAAAACCAGCCGGTCCGGTGGGTGAACGAATCCCAGACCAGGTGCGTGACGATGCCGAGAAGAATCGAGATGACAATCAGGAGAAATCTTCCCAATCCTCGAAACTCGAACTCGCCGAGATACTGGTGCAGCCTGCACTGCACGGAGTCGGGCAAAAGCATGGCGGCCGGGCGTTTGATGAAGTTGTGAAAGATCCACAAAACGACCAGGGCGAGCGGAAGCGTGAGGAAAAAGACGCCGATGGGAGTGTGGCCGTAACGGTCCATCGGAACGACCATGAAGAAATATTCGAAGTCTGGTGCAAAGGTACCGATCACCAGAGCCGAGGCTACGAGACGAAGACGCCGAAACGGCAAGATCGCAGCCGCGTGAGAGAGCGTAAATGGCACTTACCTATTATATGAACAGATTGGCTGGTTTGAGGGGACGGGCGAGAATCGCCGTCGTTCATTCTTTGTCGCTTCCTCTTCCGCTGTGATCGGTGGAGTTCCCGAAGAAGGGGAAATCCCGGCTAGCGAAGCGGTCCACCCATCCGTCATCTACCGGATACCACGAGGCGGGCGGATAATGTGAAAATGGCTCGTACTTTCTTGAATGAAAGCTGGCTTCCGAAGTCAGTCCTTCTTCTGCGCACGTATGACCGGCACAAATTCCTGCTTGATCTGATTGCCGGAGTCACGGTGGGACTTGTGGCGCTGCCCCTCGCGATGGCATTTTCGATCGCATCCGGGCTAACGCCGCAGGCCGGCATCTATTGTGCGATCGTGACGGGATTTCTGATTTCCGCGCTCGGTGGATCGAAGACTCAGATTGGCGGTCCGACGGGGGCGTTCGTTGTTGTCGTGGCAGGGATTGTTGCGGTGCACGGCGTGGACGGGCTCTTCATGTGTACCGTGATGGCCGGCGTGCTGCTGGTCATCATGGGTCTGACGGGACTGGGCACGGCGGTGAAGTTTATTCCGCGTCCAGTGGTGGTGGGATTCACCAATGGCATTGCGGTGCTGATTGCGAGTACACAGATCAAAGATTTCTTCGGGCTGCATCTCGATAAAGTTCCGGGCGTTTTCTGGCAGCGCGTCGAGGCGCTGGCGGGAAGCTTTCATACGCTGTCATTTGAGGCGACGGCGCTCGCGGCGTTCACGCTGCTGACCTTGATTGTCTGTCGCGCACTTTCACCGCGCATACCTGGGCCGATTGTCGCGTTGTTATTGGCGACGGTGGCGGTTTACGTTTTCAAACTTCCCGTGGAAACGATCGGAACAAAATTCGGTGGAATTCCGAGCGGGCTGCCGCACTGGCAGATTCCGAGGTTCCGCACGGATCTGATTCATGGATTGCTGGGACCGGCATTTACGGTGGCGATGCTGGGAGCAATCGAGTCGCTGATGTCGGCGGTTGTGTCGGACCGTATGAGCGGTGACCGGCACAATCCGAATGTGGAGCTCATGGCACAAGGCGTGGCGAATGTATTCTCGCCCATGTTCGGCGGTTTGCCGGCGACGGGCGCGATTGCGCGGACTGCGACGAATATCCGGTCAGGCGCGCAGTCTCCGGTGGCGGGCATCATCCACGCGCTGACTTTGCTGTGCATTCTTCTGTTTGCCGCACCGCTGGTCAGTTACGTGCCGATGGCGGCGCTGGCGGGGATTCTGATGATCGTCTCCTACAACATGGGCGAGTGGCGCGAGATTCCGCAGTTGCTGAAGTTAACGAAGACTGACATCAGCATCTGGCTTGTGACGTTTGCTCTGACAGTGTTTGCGGACCTGACGGTTGCGGTCGAAGCGGGAATGATTTTGGCGGCGCTGTTGTTCATCAGTCGCGTGGCTGCGACGACAACGGTTTCGCAAGTGACCGACGACTATGTCGAAGACGGGCGCGTGCACATTCTGCAGGACAAGGACATTCCGTACTACGCGACCATTTTCCGGATTCATGGACCGTTTCTGTTCGGTGCGACCGACAAGATTTTGGCGCTGACCGAGAATATGCATACGCTGCCGCCGGTGGTAATCCTGCGGCTGCGTAACATGACGGCGCTCGATGCTACCGGCCTATTTGCGATCGAGGAGGTCGCGAAAGAATTGCTGGCTAGTAAACGGACATTGATTCTGTGCGGAGCGCGAGAGCAGCCCTCGCAGCTGATTCATCAGGCGGAGTTCGCGGAAGTGATCGGTGCGGAAAATATCTGCGACAACGTGCAGGCGGCTTTGCGGCGGGCCGAGGAAGTGTTTGAGGGGCTCGAAACTGCGGTGGTCGGGCTCAAACGATAGATTGACGTCTCACATATTCCGTTGGCCGCGCTTTGCTCGACGGACGGACGGGGCGTCCGTTCCTACATTGGCGTGTTGGCGCGATCATCCCTTATTCTCTAGGGTGCAGGGATCGCTCTCTTTCGATGATCATTAACCTCGCTGAACGCGCGCATAACCACAACTGGGAACTTGATCCGGTCATACGCTCGCTGCTGGATACCGACTTCTACAAGCTGCTGATGCTGCAGTTCATCTGGAAGCACTTTCCGAAGACGCGGGTTACATTTTCGCTCTACAACCGGCATCCCGCGGTACGAATGGCAGACTTGGTTCACGTTGAAGAATTGAAAGTGCAGTTGCAGCATATGCGCGGGCGGCGGTTCAGGAAGTCGGAACTGGTATGGCTGGCCGGCAACACGTTCTACGGACGGCGTGGAATTTTTGAGCCGGGATTTCTGGAGTGGCTGGAGCACGATTTCCGGCTTTCCGATTATCAGCTTGGGGTGCGCGACGGGCAGATCTATCTCACCTTCGAAGGATCCTGGCCGGAGACCACGATGTGGGAACTCTATGCGCTTGCGATTCTGGATGAGTTGAAGACGCGCGCGCAATTGAAGACCTTGAGCGAGTTTGGTCTGGACATTCTTTATGCGCGAGCCAAGACGAAACTCTGGAACAAGATTGAGCGGCTGCGCGGTGTCCCGGGGCTGAGCGTCGCTGACTTTGGCACGCGGCGGCGGCACAGCTTTCTGTGGCAGGAGTATGTGGTTATCGCCATGGCGGCGAACCTTGGCAGCAATTTCATTGGGACGTCCAATGCGTTCCTCGCGCACAAGCACGATCTGGAAGCGATTGGAACCAACGCGCACGAGATTCCCATGGTGATGGCAGCGCTGGCGCCGGACGACGTAGCGCTGAAGGATTCGCAATACCGCGTCCTGGATTTGTGGCGGCAGACGTACGAAGGCGCCTTGCGGGTAATGTTGCCGGACACGTTTGGCACGACTCAATTTCTGGCGGGCGCCCCGGACTGGGTTGCCGATTGGACAGGCCAGCGCGTGGATAGCAAGGATCCGTACGTTGCGGGGGATGAGTATATCGATTGGCTGAAGGCGCGGGGAAAGGATCCGCGCGAGAAGCTGATGATCGCTTCGGACTCGTTGGACGTCGACGCAATTCTCGGCCTGCACTCCTATTTTGCGGGCACCAGGGCGAAAGGCGTTCGTCCGGATGAGTTTCGCACGGCCGCCGATTTCGATGACCGCAAGAAATGGACAGCCGACCGGCGCATCCGTTTCAGCGCTGGCTGGGGAACGCTGCTGACGAACGATTTTCGCGGATGCAATCCGAACGAGGGAGATGGATTCGACCCGATCAGCCTGATCTGCAAGGTCTCGAGCGTCGAGGGAAGGCCGGCGGTCAAGCTTTCCGACAACTATTCGAAGGCACTCGGGCCGGCGTCGGAGGTGGAACGGTACCGCAAGGTGTTCGGAACTGAAGGGATCAAGAATGCCCCGATCGTGACCTGAAAATCTTCAAGGAATCTTGTTAACCATTTCCATGCCTCGTTCGTTGTGTGGCTAGAGACGAATCAAGGGACTTCGCACACGAGAGGAATCGGGATATGAGCAAGCTTTGCGGGCTGAGGGCATCGGCAGTTTCGGTGGTTGCGTTCTTCGTATTGTTCACGATTCACACGGCTGCGCAAACGGGCCGGACGGCGGCGCCTGCGATCGAATTCTCTCCCGCACAGGTCAGCGAAAAAGATGTCGCGACCCTGCAAGACCAGCTACTTAAAATAATGCGCCTATCGCCGACGTTGGCGGAGGTCGTGGCCCACGATCCTTCCCTGCTGGCGAACGCCGAGTACGTAAATCGTACGAATCCGGAACTGGGACGATTTCTGCAGGCTCATCCGGAGATCGCGCACAATCCCGACTTCTACCTGTTCAACAACCTGCATGCCGAGAATGAGCCGGCCAGCGAGACACTCGAGCGCAAACTCTGGCCCCAGATGTCGGCGCCTCGTTCGTCGCAAGTGGAGTTGGAACTCGTCAGCGATGGCGTCCCTTTTCTGGTATTCGTGTGCATGCTGGGCGCGCTGCTGTGGCTGACTCACGTGCTTCTTGAGAACCGGCGATGGAACCGAATTTTCAAGTTGCAGACGGACGTCCACAGCAAATTGCTCGAGAGAATGGGCACATCGCAGGAAGTGCTCACTTATATGGATACCGACGCCGGCAAGCGCTTTCTGGAAGCGGCTCCGATCGCGGTGGGACTTGACCGGCAAGCGCCAGTGCCAAGCCCGGTGGCGCGCGTGCTCACACCTCTGCAAATCGGTATCGTCATGACCTTGCTTGGCCTTGGCTTGTTATTTCTGCGAAACAGTGTTCACGAAGGCGGAACGGCTCTGCTTTTGTTCGGTACGATTGTGCTGATGCCGGGATTGGGATTGATCATCTCGGCGGGAATCACCTGGGCGCTTGCGCGGCATCTCGGTCTGATGCCGGAAGGTGGAGTGCGAAACTGAATCTAACGCGCTGCCGGGTCCACGCAACCTGAGTTCCGGTTGCTCTGGATCGCAGCCATGAGGAAAGACGATACGACCGGCGAATATGCCATCCCGAATGTAGACGCTCGCGCGGCGGCGCGAGGCGACGAACTGCCCATGGACAGCGAGGCCTTCACCGGTTTCTATCAGCGGTCGGCGCCGGCTCTGCGCGCATACCTGGTGCGGGTATCAGGAAACACGGCGCTCGCTGAGGACCTGATGCAGGAGAGCTACCTCCGGTTCTTGTGCGCGACGCGACCCGAGGGCGGCGAAGTGAACTACCGGCGCTACCTGTACAGAATTGCCACGAATCTTTTGCGGGATTATTGGCGGCAGCCGAAGGCGTCCAGCATCGACGATGTGCCCGAGTTCCTGCTTGCAGCTCATGACCGGTTGTCGACGCTCGACTCGCAGATCATTCTGAATCCAGCCATGGCGCGGGTGCGGCCGCGCGACCGGCAACTGCTGTGGCTGGCGCATGCCGAAGGTTATTCGCATCGTGAAATCGCGGAGATTACCGGGCTGGGGGCAACGAGCATCCGGCTGTTGCTGTTTCGCGCGCGCCGCAAGGTCGCGAAGTTGCTCCGCGAGCAAAGCGGCGCCGATCGGAGGGCCGAATGATGTTCCGCGCTTGCCAGTATGAGAAAGAAGTGACGCAGGCTTTGAAGAGCGGACACTGGCCGGAGGGATGCGCCCCGGAGTTGCGCGCCCACGTTGAAGCGTGCGCGGACTGCAGCGATCAGGTACTGGTAACGCAGGTCTTCCAGCAAGCGAGAGCGCAATCTATTCATGAATCCCCGGCGGGGTCGCCCAGCCTTCTGTGGTGGAGGGCGCAACTACTGCGCCGGAACGCAGCCACGGAGCAGATGAGCCGACCCATCGCCATCGCGCAGATCTTCGCGCTGGTGATGAACATTCTGGTCGCTGTAGTCTTCGTCGTCTCGCAATACAATCATGGGCTGCGTTGGGCCTCATGGGGAATCGCCCCTGAGCGACTGGCTCATCTGTTTTCGTTGGGTGTCGCGGACTGGAACTTCGCTCTCTTGATCCCCTGCTTTGGATTGCTGATTGTTCTGAGCGGCATGGTCGTTTACCTCGTATCAGAAAAGCAGTAGGAACCTTCGTTGGATCGGTCCTCTAAACAGACATTCCTCTTCGTTGTCGCATTCCGCTGTTCTATGTCACATTAGACGTTCATGCCATCGACTGCCGACGCCAGGGCCGGACGCGCCGCATTTACCCATCCAGGATTCGTGCTGTTCCAGATTGCGCGATTTCTCATTGTGTCCGCCGTGGAAATGCAGGCGGTGGCTGTGGGATGGCAGGTTTACGAGATCACGAAGCGACCCCTCGACCTGGGGTACGTCGGGCTTGCGCAATTCCTACCGGCGATTCTCTTATTTCCTATCTCAGGACATGCATCGGACCGATATGAACGGCGGAATGTTCTCTCGGCATGCTACGCGGGCTATGCGGTGTGCTTCGCACTGCTTCTGTTCTTGACGCAGCGCGGCCGGCCATCGATGACTTCGATTTATATTGTCCTCGTTTTCGTCGGGATCGTGCGATCGTTCAACAGCACGGCCAGCCGCGCCATTCTGCCGCAGCTTGTTCCGCAAGAACACTTCCCTAACGCGGTGGCCTGGAACGCGAGCATTTTTCAGGCCGGAACGATTCTCGGGCCGTCGTTTGGCGGCATTGTGTACGCAGCGTTCCACGGGCCGTCCGCAGTTTATGTGATCGCCACGATCACGGCGGTGGGTGCAACCATTTCGTCGTTCCGGATTAAGCCTGAAGTCAAAGCGCGTCCGCGCGAACCAATGACGCTCAAGACCGTGTTCGCGGGCCTGCATTACATATGGAATAAGAAACTGATCCTGGGTGCGATCTCGCTCGATCTGTTTGCCGTGCTGCTTGGGGGCGCGGTGGCGCTGCTTCCGGTATATGCGCGCGAAATCCTGCACACCGGACCTTGGGGACTAGGGCTGCTCCGCACAGCTCCGGGCGCAGGCGCCGCGGTGATGGCAGTCTTGGTGGCGCATCGTCCCTTGCGCGGGAGATCCGGGCACACGTTGCTGTGGGCGGTGGCGGCCTTCGGAGTATTCACGATCATTTTTGGGCTATCCCACAGCCTCACGCTTTCATTGATCGCGTTGTTCCTGCTGGGGGCAAGCGACATGATCAGCGTAATCATTCGCGCCACGCTGACCCAGCTCGCGACTCCCGACGAAATGCGCGGACGCGTCACGGCGGTCGACATGATCTTCATCGGAACGTCGAACGAGTTCGGACAATTCGAGTCGGGCGTGACCGCCCAGTGGTTTGGGACCGTCCCCGCCGTCGTATTGGGTGGAGTCGGAACGCTCATCGTCATTGTGCTCTGGGCCTGGTGGTTTCCCGAACTGCGCAATGCGGGCGACTTGGCTGCGATTTCGAGTGACCCGCAACCGGCGGTTTCGAGAACCACGGCCGAGGGCGAGAGCGTTCCGAGTTAACCAGGTTCAACTTCCCTGCTGCAATTCATGATGCGGGCTATCGAATAAATCGATGGGGAAATCGATGGCCGGCGCAGCGGTGCGCATGCCGTAGAATGTCGCTTCAACGAATGCCGGGAAGGATCCCGTTTGATCGAACGCTATTTCCGCCTCAAAGAAAACCAAACCAGCGTCCGCAGCGAATTTCTGGGTGGACTGACCACGTTCATTACGATGGCGTACATCGTAGTGGTAAATCCACAGATTCTTGCGAAGGCAGGGATGCCGATCGACGGCGTCGTCTTTGCGACGTGCGTGTCAGCCGCAGCGGCGACGCTGGTCATGGGACTGTACGCAAACTATCCGATCGCGCTCGCGCCGGGGATGTCGCTGAACGCCTATTTCACTTACGTCGTGTGCCTGGGAATGCATGTTCCGTGGCGCACCGCGCTGGGCGTGATCTTTCTGTCGGGTGCAGCCTTTCTGGTTCTCACGGTAACTCGCGTGCGCGAGCAAATCGTCAACGGAATTCCCGATTGCCTGAAGCATTCGACAGCTGGTGGGATCGGAATGTTCATCGCGTTCGTCGGGCTGCGCAATGCAAATCTGGTGGTCGCGAATCCGGCGACGTTCGTCAGCCTGGGAACCTTTGCGAATCACGAGGCGCAGCTGGCGTGCCTGGGACTCGCGATCATGCTGATCCTGATGACACGCAAGGTGACGGGAGCGATTCTGTTCGGAGTGCTGGCGACGACTTTGTTCGGTATTCTGCGCGGGATGTCGGCCTGGCCGAAGGCGGTGTTCTCGCTGCCGCATCCTGCCTCGACTTGGCTGCAACTGGATCTGCGAGGCGCTCTGCACCTGGGCCTGTTCGAAATCATTTTCGTGTTCCTGTTTGTGGATCTTTTCGACAATGTTGGAACGCTGGTCGGAGTGTGCGAGCAGGGCGGATTCGTGAAGGACGGGAAAATCCCGCGCGTGGGCCGCGCTTTGATTTCGGATGCGGTAGGAACCCTGATTGGAGCTCTCACCGGAACATCTACGGTCACGAGTTACATCGAGAGTGCAGCCGGCGTTTCAGCGGGAGCGAGGACTGGGCTCAGCAACATCTTCGTCGCCGGACTGTTCTTACTCGCGGCGTTCTGCGCTCCGCTCGCGGCGGCGATTCCAGGTTATGCGACCGCGCCAGCGTTGATTCTCGTCGGCGCACTGATGACAGAGTCAATCGGACGCGTGGAGTGGGCGGACTTTACGGAAGCGATCCCGGCGTTTGTGACGCTGCTGGCGACGCCCCTGACGTTTAGCATTGCGACCGGACTCAGCTTTGGACTGATCTCTTACACGCTGGTGAAGGTAGCTGCGGGAAAGTTTCGCGAGGTCAGCCCGGTTATTTGGATCCTGACGGTCTTGTTCATTTTCCGGTATGTGTATCTGGCGGCGGAGTAAAGCGACAGTTTGCGGGGGCTAAAGCCCTTTTATTCTTTGATCTTTTTGCGGTCCTGAAGGGCCGCTCTTCCACGACGACTTTTCCAGGAACCGTTACGGGACGCTTACGGTCACCGTGGCCGAGGTGCGTCCGAATTGATTGGTCGCGTCGAGCTCGTAGGTCGTGGTTGCGGTGGGGTTCACGGTTACGGTCATGTCACGCGTCGCGCCGGGGCCGGGGTTGACGATGACATAGTCGGCGCTGCTGGTACTCCACGAGAGCGTAACGCTGCTTCCGGAGGCAACGTGAGATGCCGACGCCGTGAAGCTGCCAATCATGGGAGCCGCGCCGGTCGGATAATTGGCGCTGGTGTAAACCGGGCCCATCTGCACCACTTCAAACGCAGAGGCGGGAACAGTCTTGAGGGAGTCGAGGTCCGATCCCCAGCGGCTATCGGACGATCCCGTCACGTAGAGGGAACTGCCGTTGTCCGCGAGGATCAGGCCATAGTGTTTCATCGCCGTGAGGATCACCTGCATCTGCGTGTCGAATCCGGAAATGTCGTAGCTCGATTTCAGGCGCAGACGCATACCCATGGGCGGAGCCGTCGGGTCGCTGGTGTTTCCTGCCCAGTGCGATGCCGGCGGCGTAAATGCAGCAGCAGTGTGGGGGAGGGTAAAGCGAAAAGCGTGATGAATGCTGCCGGAAGCGACTTCATCGTAACGAACGAGGCCGGGAAAAACGGGGAGGCCGGCCGCGTCCGCCGATGTCCAGGTGTAAGGCCGCTGCTCATCGCTGAGCAGGTCCCACACCGCAGTCGAATCCGCATTCCAACTTCCGTCAGAATTGGGGGAGGCGTTGTAGAGCTCGTAAAGAAAACAATTTCCGTTGTCGAGGAGGAGTACGTGACGGTCACCGCTGCTTGACGCTCCGCCTTCCACGGGAGCGTCGGCCGGGACCGGCATCGGTCCGGGATCGCTCTCATCGGGATAGGCGCCGAGATTCAAATTGACCAGAGGCTGCGTGCCGTTCACGACGACGTAAGGAATGCCGTAGGTCGGATCGTTGCCCCAGTCAGGGTGCATGTTCACGGACCCGACCCAGTTCGTGATGATGGTGTTGGAATTGGGATCAACGGGGGAGGATGAAATATCGGTATTCCAGAGATTGCTGGTGGTGAAAGGAACGAATCCGTTCAGGCTGGCGCCCTGACCCACGGACATTCCGCTGCAGGCAAGGTTGCTGCCGCCGGTACCGCCGCCCGTGCCACCCGAACCGCCGGTGCCACCGCCCGAGCCGCCAGTACCTCCGGTGCCACCAGTTCCACCAGTTCCGCCGGTGTTCATCGAAGAAGTTGAGATCCCGGAACAAGCTGTGAGGCAGACGACTTGCGTAAACAGAATCGCTAGCAACAGGGGGAGTGTCCAGTTCGTCCCGGGATCTCGCATCACGAAAACGATTGTGCGCGATGAAAGGGAGATCCGAAAGAGGCCTTTCGGACATGTCCCGATTCCAACTGCATCGCTCAAATGGCCCGATGAATCTGGGGTTTCAGCTCATTTGCCGCGGAGCACGGTTTTCGCCGCGCCCATGTTGTCGTACTTGTCGTAGACCCGGACGACGACGACATGCTCGGCAGCAGAATCTTTTTCCGTTTCGAGCGGAACTTTGAAGTCGTAGTCTTCGGACTTCGAATCGGAGAGTTGTGCGACCGGATCCACGTAACGCCAATCGCCGGCATCGACGGAAAATTCGGCGCGCTTGATGGTGGAGAATCCGTCATCGGCGCGAAAACGCACGCGAATCTGGCTTGCCTCAATCGACGCGGCGAGGTTCTCGATGTGCGGCGGAGTCGTGTCCACTTCGAAGCGCCTGCTTTCGCGCGAGGCTGTCAGCGCTTCTCCCGGAGAGTGCGAGGGCGAGTCGGAAGCGATCACCTTCACCGTATAGCCGCCGTCGGGCAGTAGGCTGGCATCGAAAGAGAACGCTTTGTCGGTGACGTTCTCTTTCAGCAGTAGCCAACGAGTTTCTCCGTCGCCGCGATAGAAGACCGAATACACAAGCTGGTCGTCGTTCTCATCATGAGCGTTCCATTTCACGCCGATCGAATCGCGGTCATGCGTGCTGGGAACCGGCGAATCAAAATGCGAGCCGGAAGATCCGCTGACATCGGTGCCGAGAGTCAGTCCCGTCGATTTCGAAAGAGGCTGATAACGCAAACCGAGTTGCACGGACACATCTTCGATTTCGGGCGCAACATTTTTCGGAAGATAATTCAGCGTGACGGTATCAATCGAAGGCTTCGCGCTGCCCGCATGCAGCACGACCTTCCATTGCGCGTATCGGGCGGCGGGAACTCCCATGTCGCCGCCATGACCGAGATCGACTGGCTTCCAGGGACTCCAATTGCGGTCGGGATTATCGACGTTGCCGCTGCGCGCGAGAAGATCGACGGATCCAGTGCCACGAAATTCGACGCGTCCCCAACGGGAAAAAATCTTGGCATCGAAAACATCGCTCTCGTACGATCCTTCCGCTTGGGGACCGGGACCGAGAAGAAAAATTTTGCCGAGGTTGCTGCTCGAGGCGTAGAGCCCTCCGCCCGGGGCCTTGGCGAAGCCGGTGACTTGCGATGCGGGAGTCTTCAGCAGATCGGTGTAGACGTCGGAGCCGTCGATCGCGAAGACATGGCCGCGATTCCCGGTGCCCGCGAGCAACTTGTCGTGAGAGTCGAAGGCCAGCGCGTAGACGATGTCCTCGTGCGAAGTCCACAAGCGGGAGGGAGAACCATCGGCTGCGATGCGGTAAATATCGGAGCCGCCATTGCCGCCCCCCGGCACCGGGAATGACGCAATCGGCACGGCGCTCGCAGTGGTTAGTGGTACGGGCCCCGTCGAAGATCCTGCAGGAGGAGAGGATGGCGATAAGGAGATCAGCATCGAACTCGTGCTGGTTGACGTCGATGTGCCTCCGCGTTTCTCTCCGACACCGGCGGCGTAGATGTTGCCCTCGCGATCGAGCGCCAACGCGGTGATCTCTTTCTTCGGTGCGCTGTAGAGAACGAAGCCCTCGCCCGCTGGAGAAATTCTGTAGACCAATCCACTGCCATCGGTGCCGGCGATGAGATTTCCCTGCGAATCGAGCGCGAGGACGCGGATGTGCGTTTCATCGCTCTTGAAGAAAACCGAGTGGTCTCCCTTTGGCGTGACCTTGTAGATCTCGCCGTGGTCCCCGGTAGCGACGTAGAGGTTCCCTGCCTTGTCGAGAATCAGGTCCCAAATATATTTCGTTCCCGGAGCAAAGTAGACGGACGAACTCCACGAGGAGTCGAGCGCCGGCTTGGCTGCATCGGCTGAGGCTTTGCTGTCGGACTTGGGGGCTTCCGCTTTCTCGCCGGGCTTGTGCTCGATTTTGTAAACCTTGCCGTCGGGCGCAGTAGCTGCATAGATGACGCCGCCCGAGCCTACTTTGAGCGCCTGCACTTGAAGTTCTTGCGGTTCAAAAATGATCGTCGACTTGCCTTCGGGCGTAATGCGATAGACACGCGCGGGAGAGCCTGTGGCGGCGTAGACGTTGCCCGCATCATCTGCGGCAACCGCCCAGATGAACGTCGACGGTGTCGAATAGAGCAATTTGAAAGATGGCGCGAGTTCGAGGCCTCCGGTGCTGCGGATGGCGACGCCGTCGGATGTTCCCTTCACAAGATCGTCGAACTTGGATTGCTCCCAGGTGCGCGTACCCTCGGCGAATGAACAAACTGACGAAAGGGAGCAGCCAAATAAAAGAAAAACAAGATAGATGAAACGGGGATGCTTCAACAGACTCTGCAATGTCCTACCTCGATTTCGATATCGGTGTCGACGTTGAATGGCGGCATTTCGAGAAAGTCCCGAAAAATTCAGGGTACCACGCGAGCTGGGCTGATTGCGGGTTCGGGGAACGAGGTCTACGTCTGAGTCGAGCGATCAGTCGAGCTGCGCTCGACGGAAAGCCGGAACCGGTGTCGCTACATTTGTCGAGTTCCCGCGGTGGAGTTCTGACCGTGGTATCGTAGATTTTTATGCATTCCGCACGTCAGAAATTGCTCACAACGCTCGCTCACAAGTCATTCAAGCTGGGTGAATTCAAACTTTCGTCCGGCGGGACGAGCGACTATTACATCGATTGCCGCACGACGACACTCGACGCCAAAGGTTCGCGGCTGACCGGGGAAGCTTTTCTGGAAGAGATCCAGCAGCGCGGGTGGAAACCGCAGGCAATCGGCGGCCTGACCATGGGCGCGGATCCCATCGTGGTGGCGGTTTCGGTGGTCAGTGGCGAGATCGACGGCTTTTTAGTTCGCAAAGCCGAGAAGCAGCACGGCACCGGGCGCCGCATCGAGGGTTTCCAGGAAAAGGGGGCGCGGGTCGTAATCGTGGACGACGTCTGCACCACCGGCGCATCGACGATCCAAGCGATCGAAGCAGCTCGGGAATTCGGGTTTGAAGTAGTCGGCGCGATGTGCCTGGTGGAACGCGAAGAGGCCAAAGGCCGCGCGAACGTGGAAAAGGCGGCCGCTCCGGCACCGTTCGTTTGCATCTTTACGGCGACCGAAGTGCGGACCGAGCACGTCATGCAAAACGACGACACGGAGCCTAGCCTTTATGCGGTGGCTGCGGTTTGCGAAGTTTGTGGAGCACCTGCGACGACCAATAATCCCCGGCCTCGGTGCGCAGCGCATCGCCCTTGATTGAACTCCGCGGGATGAACGATTCAACAAACAACTTATGATTCAAACGCTGGAATGGACTGACAAAGGGGTACGCTTCATCGACCAGACGAAGCTGCCCACCGAAGAAGTTTATGTGACCTGCAAGACGCACGAGCAGGTTGCCGACGTGATCCGCAACATGGTGGTGCGCGGGGCTCCGGCCATCGGCGTGGCGGCCGCGATGGGCATTGCGCTTGGAGTCAACAACTCCAAAGCGGAATCGACGGGCGATCTGAAACGCGACTTTGATCAGATCTGCGATCTCATCGGCAAAACTCGCCCCACCGCGGTCAATCTTTTTTGGGCGATCCGGCGCATGCAGGAAAAATTCGAGCGCATCCGAATCCGGCCGATTCCGCAAATCAAGCAAGACCTGATCGAAGAAGCGCAGCGCATGCATGCGGAAGATATTGCGGCGAATCAGGCGATGGGACGGCATGGCGCGACGCTGATGCCGAACGACGGCGGCGTTCTGACGCATTGCAATGCAGGCGCGCTCGCGACCGCAGGTTACGGAACTGCGCTCGGCGTCATTCGAGCCGCGGTCGAACAAGGCAAGAAGATCCACGTCTACGCCGACGAGACGCGGCCTTTTCTGCAAGGATCACGCCTGACTGCATGGGAATTGATGAAGGATGGAATTCCGACAACCGTCATTTCCGACAACATGGCGGGCGTCATGATGAAGCAGGGAAAAATTGGCGCGATCGTGGTGGGCGCCGACCGGATCGCGGCGAACGGCGACGTCGCCAACAAGATTGGAACGTATACGGTTGCGATTCTCGCGAAGGAACACGGAATTCCGTTCTACGTGGCTGCGCCGATCTCCACGGTCGATATGGCTTGCCCGGATGGAAGCGGAATTCCAATCGAGCAGCGCGACCGCAAAGAGATCACGCACATCGCGGGAAAGCAGATGGTGCCGGACGGAGTGAGCGTGGAGAATCCGGCATTCGACGTAACCCCGGCGGCCTACGTCGCGGCGATCGTCACGGAAAGAGGAATCGCACGCGCTCCGTATGAGGAATCGTTGCGAAAGCTCGCCGAGCCGGAAGCGGAAGTTCATCCATAAGGGATGCGCAACGGTTTGCCCTCTCACCTCTACAACCCTTCCGCCAAAACCAGGGCTGGCTTTGCGGCCCGTGACACGCCTTTTAAAAACAGTTGGCAAAACAGATGCGTAAAAAAACATCTGACAATCGTAAAGAGTTGTAAAAGGCCGAAAATCGGCATCTGACGCGCTACTTATCGTCTAGATTCGGGTTAACTCAAGCGGCAACTTACGCGTGCTAATCTGAGCCCAGAAGACAGCATTCTGCGCGAACCTTTCGTTTTAGGGAGACCCAATGTCGCTTCGTAATCGCATCGCTCTGCCATTTGCAATTCTGGCGCTCATCCTTCTGGCCGGCTGCGGCAGCACCAGCAACACAATTACAAATCCGGTAGCACCGCCCACGGGGAGTTTCAGCGCTAGCAGCCTGAACGGCACCTATGTGTTTTCTGTTTCAGGGATCGACTTGCAGGGCGCCCCTTACGTTTTGCTCGGTACGTTTACCGCGAACGGGCAGGGCGGAATCACCGGCGGGACGGTTGACATTAGCGACTTCGATCTCACAGCAACGGTGCCGAATTCCGCGATCGGCAGCAACAGTACATACAAGGTGAATGTTGACGGCCGAGGCCAGGCTTCCCTTGCGAATTCAGTACTCGGCACCATCGCACTGGATTTTGTGTTGCAAGACAGCACGCACGGCATGGTCACGGAATTCGACGCCAATGCCACGGGCAGCGGAACACTCGATCTGCAAGCGGCTGGCGTTTCGCCCACGGGCTCGTATGCTTTCAGCTTCTCTGGATCGGATACGAACGGAGCTCTGCTGGGTACGATCGGTAATTTCACGGTCGGATCGAATGGAGCCCTCTCCGGTCTGGAAGACGTCAATGATGCCGAATTCGCTGTACCCAACCAATCGCTGAGTGGCGCGCTCGTCGTCGGTCCATCGTCGACACCGTCGACGGTACTGACAGCGGGATCAACCTCGTCGACATTTGACGTCATCGCGATTGATGCGACTCATCTAAAATTCATCGAGATGGACGGGGGAAGCAATCTTCTCGGCGACGCTTACTCGCAAACGAGCACCGCGTTCCCGACTGGAACCCTTGCATTTACATTTCAAGGGTCGTTCCCGAGTAGCCAGAATCCCGCCGCTGCCGGCGGATTTATGGTCAGCGATGGGGCCGGCAACCTTACCAGCGCGTCCAGTGTGGACGCGAACCTTGCGGGAACGGTTTCGCCACAGCCGCTGCTTTTCACTGGAACTTATGCAAGCGCTGGGACTGGCCGATATACCTTGTCCCTTTCGAGCTTCACGAATGGGAGTGCCTACGTCGCATATCCGTTTGACGGAGGCGTCTTCTTTCTCGAGACGGACGACTCGGGCGTGATGCTGGGGGCTGCATTTCCGCAATCCTCAACGACCTTGGCGACCTCGGAAGGCTACGGTCTAAATTTCACGGGAGCCAACTTGGCGAATTCAGTCGAAGTGGACGACATCGCAGAATTCTCAGCCGATGGAAGCGGCAACGTGACTGGAATCGTGGATGAGAACTTCCAGCCCGGCGGAGGTCCGAATCTCGGCCTGACGTTAAGCGGGACGTATGCGGCGCCAGATTCCAACGGCCGCGGCCAGGTTGCGGCGAATGCCGGGACCAGCTCCAACAGCACGCTCAATGGCGGGTTCTTGATCAACTTCTATTCGGTGGACGGAGTGAGCTTTCCGTTTATCGAAACCGATGCAAACGGACAAGTCACGAGCGGAGTGTTCTTTAAACAAACTCCGAGTTCGTCGTCCGCGGCAACTGCTTCACCTGCAGCGGCGAAGTCGCATATGTACGTCATGCCGCGAATCATGAAATCGCGGATTCCGCTGAAGAAAAAGATGTAGGAAGAAGCTTCGGAAAGTGGCGCGGCTGCGGCCGCGCCCTTTTCTTTTGCACCGAACACTTTGCGAGGATTACCGATGCTTTCGGAGCAGAGCTACGGTTCGGCGACTTCGACATTGTCTGTTGCGATTCGCTGGCTGCTCCTAGTTTTGGAACCCAGCCAGGCGACGATTCGATAAAGCAGCAGCGCCCCCAAAACGGTTGCGTATTCTAAGGGCTTTTTCAAATCTGCTTTGACCAGCCAAATGTAGTGGATCACTCCGGCGGCAGCGCTGAAATAGACCAGGCGGTGCAGCATCTGCCAGCGCTTGCCGAGTTTGCGGATCGCCCATTTCGTCGACGTCAGTGCCAAGGGGATCATCAGGACAAACGCTGTCATCCCCGCGGTAATGAACTTCCGCTTCGCAATGTCCTTCAGCATTTCGTGGACGTCGAAAAACTTGTCGAGCCACACATAGGTCGTCAAGTGAAGCGTGCCGTAGAAAAATGCGTAGAGACCAAACATCCGCCGGAATCTGATCAGCCAGTATTGACGCGTGAGCCTTCGCAGCGGAGTGACGGCTAGAGTGATGAGAAGAAAAATGAGCGTCCAATCACCCGTGGTGTGGGTGATGGTCTCGATAGGATTCGCGCCCAGCCCCGAGTGAAATCCGTGCCACGCGAGCAGCGCTAGAGGGACGAGGCAGGCGATAAAAATTACGGGTTTGAAGTAGCGCAGCATTCGCAATGCGGCGATCCGGGGTCAGTTGGCGGTGAGTAGCTGCGGTTTTGCTGACCATTGATCCCCGACCCCTGTGTCTCAGTATTCCTTTCGCAGATCCATCCCACTGTAGAGGCTGGCGACCTGATCGTAACCGTTGAACATCAAGGTAGGGCGTTTGAAGAATTCGCCAAGACGACGTTCTTTGGCCTGGCTCCATCGAGGATGATCCACCTTCGGATTTACGTTGGCGTAGAAGCCGTATTCCGCGGGAGCAGAAATATTCCACGTATTCAACGGCTGCCTGTCGGTGAAACGGATTTTCACAATCGCCTTCGCACTTTTGAAGCCGTATTTCCACGGCAAGGTTAGGCGGATTGGCGCTCCATCCTGATTGGGAAGGTCTTGGCCGTACATGCCGAAACAGAGCAATGCGAGCGGATGCATGGCTTCGTCCATACGCAGGCCTTCGACATAGGGCCACTCGAGGACGTTCCGGCGCTGGCCCGGCATCTGCGCCGTGTCGAGGATGGTGGTGAACTCGACGAACTTTGCCTTGCTCGTCGGCTTCACCCGATTGATGAGTTCGCTTAGTGAAAAACCGATCCACGGAACGACGATCGACCATCCCTCAACGCAACGGTGACGATAGATGCGCTCTTCTGGCGGAGCCATCTTGATGATCTCGTCCACATCGAGTTCCTGCTTCTTTTCCACGGCGCCTTCGATCTTGACTTTCCAGGGGCGCGTACGAAAATTCTTGGCCAGATCGGCGGGTCCATCCTTCTCGGTGGAGAACTCGTAGTAGTTGTTGTAGTGCGTTACGTCTTTTTGCGGAGTGATCGTCTCGGCCGTGCTGAACGAACTCTTCCTTATGCCGTCAAACTTGTTGGCCGCGAACACGCTGGTAGAGGGAGTGATGGCTTCGCGCAGCCGGATTCCGCTCGCTGCGGCACCAGCCATCGCTGCTCCCGCGAGGAATGCGCGACGATTCAGATACAAACTCTTCGGAGTGATCTCCGACGATCGAATGTCTTCTGGTTTCTTAATCAGCATCGAGGGGTCCAGGTATGTGTACGAACAAACGGGTGCGAACGGATTTCTTGCCGATTTCACCCTCTAGTTCATAAGACGCAAATATTTTAAATAAGTTGCATGGCAGATTTGGTTTGGAACAGGAAACATCTGTGGTTTCGGTTAGATTCGCGGGCAACATTGCCCGCGCCACATTTGCCCTAACCGCACTGCTCTGGCCATGTTGGCCGGGCGAGCCTATTCGGTTGAGGCCAGACCCAGGACTTCTCGGACTTTGCGGGAAAGGCTTTGCAGGCTGAAAGGTTTTTGGAGGAATGCGGTACCGCTCTCGATGGAACCGTCGCTGAGAATCGCGTCTTCGGTATATCCGGAAAGGTAGAGGACTTTCGTTTCCGGTCGCGTACGAGCCAACTGCTGCACCAGTTCGCGTCCGCTGATTCCCGGCATGACTACGTCGGAAATGACGAGGTGGATTTTTCCTTGATAGCGCGCCGATTCTTCCAAGCCGCCTTCGCCGCCGTCGGCTTCCAAGACCTTGTATCCCCGGGCGATCAGAGTATCGCGCACCAGTTGTCGAACCGACTCTTCATCTTCTACAAGCAGAATCGTCTCCGTACCGCCAAGGGGCGCTACCGGCGCTGGAATCGCGTGTTTCTCAGCCGCCCCTTCCACCTCGGGCAGATAGATGTGGAAGGTTGTGCCGGACCCTTGTTCGCTCTGGACCATGACGTATCCGCCGCTCTGTTTGACGATGCCGTAGACGGTCGAGAGGCCGAGGCCCGTGCCCTTCCCTTTTTCCTTGGTCGTGAAAAACGGCTCGAAGATGCGGGACTGGGTTTCCTTGTCCATCCCCATGCCGGTATCGCTGACGGAAAGCGTGACGTAGTTGCCGGGACGGATGAATTGTTGGCCGCGGCGATGACTCTCATCCATCAACATGTTTCGCGTTTGAATGGTGAGCTTGCCCCCACCGGACATCGCATCCTTGGCATTCACCACGAGATTCATGAGGACTTGCTCGAGCTGGCCTGCATCGGCACGGGTGTGCGCGGCCTCTGGGCTCAAGAGAGTAACCAACTCGACGTTTTCACCGATCAGCGGACGTAACAAACGCTCCATGTCCTGCACGATGGCGTTGACGTCAACAACTTTCAGTTCCAGCAATTGTTTGCGGCTGAAGGCAAGCAACTGGCGGGTTAGAGTCGTGGCCCGGTCGGCTGCCTGTTGAATGGCTCGCCCGTCTTCGTGCAGCGGATGCTCGGGAGGAAGTTTGTTGAGAATGACTTCGGCATATCCGCTGATGACCATCAACAGGTTGTTGAAGTCGTGGGCGACTCCTCCGGCAAGGCGCCCGACGGCCTCCATCTTTTGAGCCTGGCGGAACTGATCTTCGAGGGCGCGGCGGTCGGTGACGTCTTCGGCAATCGCCTCGAGCACGTCCGCCGGTTCGTCGGCGCTGCTCACGGCGCGTCCGCTGATCCGCACGGTGATGGTGGTCGCATCTTTCCGCTTCCACTTCACTTCGATGCCGTCCAGACGACCACTGCGGCGGAATTCGTCGATGAGGCGAGCATGCTCTTGAGGTTGCGCAAACACATCTTTTTCGGGATCCAGCAGCAACACTTCTTCGGCGGACTCGTATCCCAGCATCGCGATGAGCGCCGTATTAATGTCCAGAAAGCGGCCCTCGAGGCTCGACCGGTAAATGCCGTACACCGAGCTCTGCACGAGCGAGCGGTATCGCGCTTCGGACCGGCGCAATGCCTGTTCGTTGCGCTTGATCTCAACCGCGCTGGCCAACTGGCGTGCGACGAAAGTGAGAATCTCCTTGTCGCGTTCTCCGTAGCGGATGTTCTTCGAATACGTCTGCACCACGAGCGCGCCGAACGTGTGATTGTTCACTCGGAGCGGGACGCCCATCCAGTCGAGCGAGCGGGATCCGCTGCGAGCGACTTCGCCACGATTTTCCATGGCCTGCAGCACTTCGGGCGTCGCCAGAAGCGGTTCGCCGGCACGAATCAGATAGTCGGTGAGCCCCCGTCCCAGTTTCTTGGGAATTGGTGCGGAGTCTTGCTCGTCGACAAAATATGGGAATGTGAGCAAGTCGGTGACGGGATCATAAAGCGCGATGTAGAAATTGCGCGCGTACATTAACTCGTCGACGATGCCGTGAACAGCGGCGAAGAATTGCTGCAGGTCGTGAGCGCTGCTGCTTTTTTCTGCGACGCGGTAGAGCGCCGAACTAAGCGCCTCGACGCGCCTGCGATCGGAAATGTCGTGGTATCCGGCGTAAAAGCCGGCCACGCTGCCCGCCAAAAGGAGGGGCGCGCACGAAACCGCGACCTCGACCAAAGTGCCGTCCTTCCTTTTTCGCTTGGTTTCGAGTGCGATGCGCTCGCCCTTTGAGAGCGACTCTCCAATCCATCGCGATTCCGCATCCCGGTCCGGAGGGACGATCAAGGTCTCCAGCGGCTGTCCAACAACTTCTGCGCTGCCATAGCCGAACATGCGCACGAAGGTTTCGTTGGCCCAGAGCACGCGGTGATTCACATTCGCGATGCAGAGGGCGTCGGGAGAAGCCTGTGAGATTTGGGCGAAAAATTGGGAGTGAGATTCTGCGGGCTGCGGAGGGCGGCCAAGCTCTAACGAAGGAGGAACCGGACATGAAGGCGCAGCGCAGGAGCCATTCGCCTTGGACGGCGCGCCTGGAGACTCCACAAAGCCCGGATGGGCACCCGTTTCCAGCGCCTTTTTTAACCGATTGGCGCGCGCCAGATCTGGCTGTCCGGATTGAGTGACACGTTCCCCCATCCGCGAATTCCCCCTCAGAAGTCGCAGTGGTTAGGGTAGTTGGCGGGGTACCGCGCCGAAAGTTACGAGGGTAATCCCGAAATGGACGGAACCAGATTGGGCAGCCTGGCGCGTGCGCACGATGGGGTCTTGTCCTGCCGGGAAAATCGGCGTTTTTGACAGGTCTCGGACGGAGAAATGGCAGTGAGCGACTCGCTCAAAGCGTTGACTGTTTCAACCCCACACGACCGACAAAGTTGCGTTCGCAGCCGCATTTTTAGAGGGTCCGGACGCATTTCGACAGTGCATCTCGCACTCCCTTTCCGGCATCGAATGAATTAACCAGGTAGTTAATTGGTAAAGATTCGTCAAGGTCGGAGGTGGCCTTTATGAACAGGAAACTGTGGACGGGGTTGGCGGTTTCGTTGTTAGCCGGGATGTTAAGCGCAACGATGATGGCTCAAACTGGCGCGGCGTCGCGCTACGATGGCCAGATTCAGAGCACGGTGGCGCATAAAATCGCGTCGAAAAATCAGTTCAGCAATGTGAAGGCAAATGTGGAAGACGGCATCGTGACGCTGACGGGCACGGTCGATCTGTACCAGCGGAAGCTGGATGCGGCGAAACTCGCGCGCAAGACCGCGAAGGTGCAGGGCGTGCGCAACCTGATCACGGTGAACGGTCCGAATGTTCCGGACGCGAAACTTGAGCAGAAGCTGGCGACCAAGTTGACCTATGTCCGCGTCGGTTATGACAACGCGTTCGACTATTTTGCTCTGGGCGTGGATAACGGTGTAGTCACGGTGGAAGGCCAGGATCGCACCGGCATTGGCCGCGATGAAGCGATGGCCGAAATCGCGAACATGCCGGGCGTGAAGGACGTGATCGACAATATTTCGGTCGCGCCGGTCTCGACGTTCGATGATGGAATCCGGTTGCGCGCCATGCGTGCGATCTATCGTGATCCGGTGCTGAGCCGGTACGCGCTGGATCCGGCGAAGCCGATCCGCATCATTGTCGCGAATGGTCACGTGACGCTGTACGGAGCGGTCGATAGCAATGCCGACAAGACCATTGCTGGAATCCGCGCCAGCCAGATTTTCGGCGCATTCAGCGTGCAGAACAAACTGGAAGTGGCAGGAAAGTCGTAAGTCTGGTCAGCGGTGACCGAGGAGGCGCGGCGAGCAGCCGCGCCTTTTTTTTCGCTCTGCAATTTGTAGCTTCGCTTCAGATCACCGCCCTGCCGCTTCATGTTCTAATTCCGGCTATGCGGTTCCGACTTTGGCTACCTGTGCTTCAGACCGTTGCGATGGGCCTCATTCTCTGGTCACCGTGGTCACCGAGCGCGCATCAATTCGAGGTCAGTCTTACAAGCGGAAACGAAATCAAAACATGGACCCTCATCCCGGAATCCGCATCCGATTGGGCGCAGGGAATCAATCTGCCTGCTGCAACCGTGGTCACTCCGGCGGAATTCGTGCTGAGAAATGGCAGGGCTTGGCGCAATCTGAAGGTGATCTTCTTCGGCTTATGGATCGTTGGCCTTCTCTGCTGGTACATGGCAGGAAGACTCATCGACGACCTGGTTCAGTGGGGGCGCGCCCGAATCCTGCCGCCAAAGAATGCCAGCGACCTTATGTTCGCCTTCATCGCACTGCCAAGTTCGATCATGCTCGCAGTGGCGTTTCCTTTGGGCAGCATTGGAGCGCCCGTCACCGCAGCGTGGGGACCGGTCTGGATCGCGCTCACCGGAATAGCGCTGATCTTTCGCGTCGCTCAGGCAATCAAGTATCGCCGGAGACGTGCATCCTAACCGGGGAACCTGGCGCGGGCACTCGCGCCTGCGAACTGCGGAAATCTTCTTAGCTTCGCTATCGTTTCGGTGGCGTGTGTTCGAAGGGCAACTTGGTATACCGCTCTTTTTCGACTTCAATGAACAAGGCAACGCGGCCTTCGGGCTTGCGCATGGGGAACGGCTTGCCGGTGTACTTATTCGAGATCGGATCCATGACTTTCAGTTCGGGATCGGGACGGCGTTCGACGACCCGGCCACGGATTTGGACCTCCTCGTACGGATTTGTGAAATCCACGATTGAGATTGCGATTCTCGGATCGCGAGCTGTGTTCTTCGCCTTGAGCGAGCTCTCGCCAGTGCAGATCACGAGACGATCACCATCGCGACCGATCCACACAGGAACGGATTGCGGCGCGCCATCGGGCATCAGAGTAGAGAGGTGAGCGAAATTAGGACGGTCAACCAGTTGCTTCACTTCGAGGGAAATTGCAGACATAGACACTCCTTCTCAGGGTAATCGGTTGATGAGCGAAGCGACGTATCCGGCGCCAAAACCGTTGTCGATGTTGACCACGCTGACGTTCGACGCGCAGGAGTTCAGCATACCCAGCAGAGCGGCCATCCCCTTGAATGACGCGCCGTAACCGATGCTGGTGGGCACGGCAATGACAGGAACGCCGACCAGACCGCCAACGACGCTTGGTAGAGCGCCCTCCATTCCAGCGCAGACGATGACAACTCGCGCTTTCGTAAGGGCCTCGCGATTTGCCAGAAGCCTGTGGATGCCAGCGACCCCGACATCGTAAAAATGTTCGACCTCGTTGCCCATAAGTTCGGCCGTCACGACCGCTTCCTCAGCGACAGGGATATCACTCGTGCCCGCGGACACGACTGCGATGACTCCTTTGCCATATTTCTTCGGATCTTTTTCCAGCACGATGGCGCGGGCGAGTTCACGGTATTCGACCCGGCGAACCTTTTTTTTCACGGCCAGGAATTGTTTCTGGCTGGCACGAGTCGCGAGAATATTTCCGCCTTGCTTGGCAAGGCGCGCAAAGATGGCAGCGGTTTGAGCGGGAGTCTTCCCTTCCCCAAGAATGATTTCCGGCATGCCAGCGCGCAGGGCGCGGTGGTGATCGATCTTGGCGAATCCGAGATCTTCAAACGGCAGGTGGCGCAGGCGGTTGACCGCGTCGTCGGGGGAGATCGATCCCTTGCGAACTTCCTCGAAAAGTTTCCGGATGGAGTCGGCGTTCAAGAAGCACTCAGCAGTCGGCGTGTGCCGCGTTGAATCCTAGATTAGCACTTCAGGACGTCATGGGCAGCGCGCGGAGCAAACTGGCGGGATGGAAGTCGTGCGACGAGGTGGATCAGGCGCGGGCTTCGCGAGATTGCGAGCGTGAAATTGCGCGAAGCTTGGCGATGACAGTTGCGCAGGCTTTTCGAGCGACCTTGGGCTCATTGAGATGAACCAGGAGAAGACGGCGAACCCCGCTGGGCGCTACTTTGCCGGCGAGGTAGGCTTCGTAGATCTGGTGCCCGATGAGGTATCCCCACTCTTGAGCGAGCGATTCGAACTCCTCGGCGTCGGCCCTGATGGCCAATCGCGCCGCCTTATCGCAGCCCGCGCGGGAAAGTTGCATCCCAGAATCTGCGCTCGGGGAGGGCCGCGAAGGATAGAGAACTCGCGATCCGAAGTAGGCGACGGTGTTCTCGATGACGCGGGCGTAGAAGCGATCTTCGGACTTGTCCTCGTCACTATCGACTTCCCCCAACGGAAGGCTGGCGAGACGTCGCGGCAAACCCTGGCAGGCGTGGTGCAAGAAGCGGGCGGCATCTTCCGCCGCATGCACCATCTGAAACTCGCGGATGCAAAACGCGTTCACCGCCGGCAAGTAAGTGCTTCCGCGATGTTCCAGAGCTGCGATGGCGGAATCGTGATCTCGCAAACTCATTCCTTTGCGGACAAGCAACCGGCGGAGCATGTTGTCCGATGATCGCCCGTAGACTTCGGGCAACAAGTCAACCAGAAACTTCGGCTGCGTTCCATTGTGCGGAGAGTAGCGGTTGATCTCGAGAAATCTGGCGAGGCTGTCGATCAGGTTGTAGATCGTGGGCGCGAAGTCCGGCGCATTGTCGCAGCGGCTCCATTGATCGAGAAAGAGCCGATAGCTTTCATATTTTTCCAACGGCGTTGCGCTGAAGACGCAGAGGACATCGTCGGTGACGCGTACGGCTTCGACTTTATCGGCCCGCTCTCCGGCGGCACGCCAATACAGCGCGTCTACGTTTTGCAGGACCGTGACAATCTTTTCGCCGGGCATCTGCTGGCGCAATTCGCGGGGCAGGTGTGCGGGAGCGAGATGCGACTCGCCGAACAGGACGAAGACCACTGCGTTCGGATGGCGCTGCCGGATTTCGGCAAGCTTGGTGGCAGCATGGCGGTCGCGGGCTCCGATCCTCCGCAGATCCTCGCGCGGCATGCAGTCCAGCCCGTAGAGCGCTTCGCCGTAATCCCGGGCGGTGACGAGCAGTTCGTAGAAAGGCGCCCAATCGTATCCCCAATCGAGGTCGAAGCGCGTGCGTTGGCGAAGCTCTGACTCGTCAATTTCGCGACGCCACCACTCATCGAGGATATGCTGATCACGGGCAAAGATGGTCTCGACTCCGAGCACAATAGGCCGGTCGCCAGCCATCGCGCGTTGCTCGAGCATCGCGGCGGCGTGACGTTGCGAGGCGCCCAGAGCGTGGTAATCGCCGACCAGCACAAGGTCGGCCAAGCGCACGGCGTCGCGGAATTGGTCGAGATCGAGAACCGCCTCGTAGCTGCGATAAGCCTGGTTGAATTCGCGAAGATATTTGCGCCGGCCATGCGAATCCTGCATGCGGATTTCGCGCTCGACTCCCTCCAGCGCGTGCAGTTGCGCGGCGCTGCGACGGGATCGAAGATTGGCGGTGGATGCCATAGTTCAGCTTTCAGCTCGGGTTCAAAAACACGTTGCCTTGACTTCTAACGCGCGGCCTCCCTATGCTCCTGACTTCGAGGCCTCTTGCCGAATTCTTCTCTTAAAAACCTGACTGTTGCGACTACCGGGGCAAGCGGAGCCATTTTTCTTCGACAATTCCTCCAAGCCGTCGTTCGCGACGAGCGCGTCGCAACGGTGAATTTCATCGCGTCCGACAGCGCCTTGCGAGTTATGGCCGAAGAACTCGGACTGAAAGGCCGATCCAATCTCGTCGGCCAGATTCTGGGTGCTTCCGCCAACCGGGTAGCGCGCAAAATCCAGGTGCAGTCGAACGTAGACATCGGAGCAAACGTAGCCAGCGGTTCGTATCCTGCTGACGCCATGGTGGTCATTCCTTGTAGCGTCGGCACTCTGGCCCGCATCGCCAACGGCGTCGCCGCCCAACTGATCGAACGCGCCGCCGATGTATCGCTCAAGGAAAAACGCCCCCTGGTTCTTTGCGTTCGCGAAACGCCCCTCAACAAAATTCACATCCGCAACATGTACCGCGCGGCCGACGCCGGAGCCACGATCTTTCCGCTGATCCCGGCGTTCTATTACCGTCCTGCTTCCTTAGATGAAATGGCCCGCGAATTCGCCTATCGAGTGCTGGCCCATGTGGGCCTTCCGCAGCCTCAAGCCTTCCGCTGGAAGGGCTGAGGAATCAGCAACTTACGTGCATCAGGAAATCACTGGCCTCCCTTACAGGAATCGGCACACCGGAGAGAGGATTTCAGTGTAGAGAGCCACAAGTGCAGGCGGCAGATACCCCCCGGTCATGTCCGGCGGAGTGAGGTCGGAGCGCACGGTCCGAAGGCCAAGATTTCCAAAGCTCGAATCGGAGAGGCATGGCGTAGAATGCGGCCACTTTCCGAGGAAGGTCATCCATGTTGGGACGCCGATTTGCAGTAGTGGTCGGATTTGTGTTTTTGGCGGCGATGGCGCAGGGCGTCGACGACCGCAATCCCTTCGCGGGAGACGCCAAGGCGGCGAAGGCGGGAGAATACGAATTTCGTATCAACTGCGCGCTTTGCCACGGGCTAGGGGCGCGCGGCGGCGGCCGGGGACCGGATTTGACCCGCGCGAACAAGAAGCACACGCACTCCGACGCCGAGATGTTCCAGGTCATCAGCAATGGGATTGCGGGCACCGCGATGCCCGCGAACGGGACAAACGGGCAGGGCGTTGGCATGACGGATGCAGAGATCTGGCAGATCATCACCTACATTCGAAGCCAAGAAGTAAGAGCGTCGCCCGGAACGACAGGGAGTGCGAGCCGAGGAAAAGATTTGTTTTATGGCGACGCGAATTGCTCGCTGTGCCACATGGTCGACGGCAAAGGAGGCCGTCTGGGGCCGGATCTGAGTTCCGTCGGCACATCGCGAACGCACGAGGCGCTGGTCGAGTCGGTGCGGAATCCAAGCCGCAGGCTGGCGTGGGGATTGGCCGAGCCCACCAAAGAATTCGCGCAGGAGTACGAAAGCGTCACGGCAATGACCTCGGACGGAAAAGAGATCAAAGGCGTCACGCTCAACGAGGATAGTTTCACCGTGCAGATCATGGACGCGAACGAGCAGATCCATCTGCTCCAGAAGGACGGTTTGCGTTCGTTCCAGAAAACGCGGCAATCCGCCATGCCCGTGTACAAGCCAGACACGTTGAGCGACAAGGATCTGGAAGATATCTTGGCGTTCCTGGCTAGCGTGGGGGCGAAATGAGAGCGCGAACGTTGTCGACACTGAGGCTAAAGTCCACAGAGATCGCACCTCGACGCGGCGCTGAAGCGCCGCTTTTCCACGTTGTGGTTCGGGCGCGGGTGATTGCGGCGATGGTCGTGCTGCTTTTCGGTCACGTTGTGCCCCTCGCTTGCGCGCAAGTCACTTCGGAGCGGTTGGTGAATGCGGCGAAGGAACCGCAGAACTGGATGACGTACTCCGGGGACTATTCAGGTAGGCGTTTCAGCGGGCTCGACCAGATCAACACGGGCAACGTCCGCAACATGGCGGCGAAGTGGGTCTACCAGACCGGAGCCACGGGCAAGCTGGAGACGACTCCCTTGGTCGTGGATGGAATTCTCTACGCGACGGGGCAGGACAATCGCGCGTTTGCGCTCGATGCGCGGACGGGACGGCCGATCTGGATGTACCAGCGGCAGATTCCAAGCGATATCCGCCCGTGTTGCGGGCATGTGAATCGCGGTCTCGCGATCCTGGGCGACAAAGTTTTCATGGCAACCCTGGATGCCCATGTCATGGCACTCGATGCGAAAACCGGGAATGTGATGTGGGATGTGGCCGCCGCCGACTACCGCACGGGGCACAGCTTTACCGTCGCTCCGCTCGTGGTCAAGAACTTGGTCATCGTTGGTGTTTCCGGCGGTGAATATGGTGTGCGAGGTTTCGTCGATGCTTACGATGCCGACACTGGACAGCGAAAGTGGCGCTTCTACACCGTGCCGGGACCGGGCGAACCGGGACACGAGAGTTGGGAAGGCGATTCGTGGAAGGTGGGCGGCGCGCCTGCGTGGAATACGGGAACGTATGATCCGGAGACAAATCAAATTTTCTGGCCGACAGGAAACCCGGCGCCGTCGAATCGCGGCGAGGGCCGCGCCGGAGACAATCTGTACAGCAATTCCCTGCTGGCGATCGACGCCGACTCGGGCCGGCTGAATTGGTATTTCCAGTTCACCAAGCACGACCAGCACGACTGGGATGCGACCGAGATTCCGGTGATGGTGGAATCGGGCGGAAAGCATCTGATCGCCCAGGCAAACCGCAACGGATTTTTCTACGTCATCGATCGCACGAACGGGAAACTGGTTTCAGCCACCGCTTACGGCAAAACGACATGGAGCGATATCAAAGACGCGGAGGGGCGTCCCGTCGAGAAAAAAGAGGCGGCTCCGACGCTGGAAGGGCATACGGTGTGCCCAGGCGCGCTCGGAACGACGAACTGGATGCCGCCGACATTCGATCCTCAAACCGGATGGTTGTATGTGACGGCGCGCGATCAATGCGACATCTTCAGCACCGCCCCCCAGCCCTACGATCCGGGTCATGCGTTTTATGGGAGTGCGTATTTCCCTTCCGAAGAAGCCAGACCTTACCTCGGATTCTTGAAGGCGATCGATCCGGCGACGGGCGAAATCAAGCAAAAGTTTCAACACACTTCGCCGACGTGGTCGGGAGTTTTGTCGGCGGCGGGCGGACTCGTATTTAGCGGCGATGCAGAAGGAAACTTCATTGCATTCGATGCCTCGTCGCTGAAGCCGCTGTGGCACTTCCAGATGGGGGGCGCCGTCTATGCCGCTCCGATGGCGTTTGCGGTCGATGGCAAAGAATTCGTGGCGATTGCAGCCGGAAGCGCGATATATGCCTTTGGGTTGCCGTGATCGTGCAGCGATGACTGTTCCTGCAGGAACGCAGTGTCACGACGATGTGGGATGTACAAAGTTGTCATGACGCGCAATTCCAGGAAAATGAAGAGCAGTTGCTGCTTTGCCGATCAGCATCTTGAGAGTTTATTCGCTTGGTGTTAGGGGACTGACGCACTGCTTCTGACTGGGTTGCCCGGCTTGTTGCGCAGAAAACGATTTGCAGGCTCGGAATACAGGTTGGCGAAGGCAGCTCCTAACAATGCTGCTACGAAGATGGTGGCAATGAACAAAACAGGCACGCCGCGCATGGGTTTGCCAGCATGGACGAATAAGTCAAAAAAAGTAAACACCACGAACATGTGGGTCAGGTAAATTTCGTAGCTGTACCGGCCCATCCACACAAGCGGCCCCAGCATGCGCGGCGTTCTCCATTGGGCTTGTGCCGCGGCAGCCATGAACATGCACGTTCCCATACCGAGTAGCGTGAAGTTCAGCCCTGTTTTGCCGAGCCATCCTCGATAGGCCTGCCACGAAAATACAGACTCGCCGCAACGACGACGCTGCCCGCAATGCCCACAGTCGGATCGCCCGACGAGAGAGGCGTCGGCTCGAAACGGCCAGGGCCGTGAGGCATCCCAGCGAAATTCCTTCCATGCCCCTAGATAGGAATAATCTTCTGCGATCTCGTTGCCACCGGCAAATCTCGTTCGACCGAACGGGCCAAGAATCACGAAGACGAAGAACAGGGCAGGAAAGACCCAGCCGCGGCCAAAAACTTTTTTGCCGGCGAGCAGAAGACAGGCCAAGGGAAAAAAGAGATACAACATCTCCTCTATCGAAAGCGACCAGAGGATATCCCAGTTGCCAGGCAAGTATCCCCGGTGAATTTCCAACTCGTTGAGGTGGAACGTCAGAGCAGCGAACAAAGCACGCCCAAGGCTTCCCTGATCTGCCGTGACCACGTAGTGGCGCACCTCCGCAAAATGCAAGGTGCACAGAACCGCCAGCAGCAAAAATAGCAAAGGTGCAATGCGTGCAAACCGAAACAGATAGAAGCCGCGCAGCGAAACCTGAGGCAGCGAACCCCAGCGCCGGATGGTGATCGATGTAATGAGAAACCCCGAGATGGCAAAGAACATCTGCACACCCAGTTGAGCATTCCAAACGAGAATGTGTACCAGTTGCGCTGGGAGAAGCTCTGTGTATAGAACATCAGCGCCGAGCAGACGGATGTTGATGTGGTTCATCAATACGAAAAAGATCGAAAGACCGCGGAGCAGGTCTATGCCGTCGAGACGCTTCCAGGCAGGAGCGCGAGGGGCTTCGGCTTCCGAATAAGTCACACCTTCATTGTGCATGAACACCATGATGCTCAAGAGCGCAATGATTTGACCAATCGATCGGGAAATTGCGACGCTCCGGAATCGCTAATAACGCCGTCGCAACCTTCAGAAAATTGAAAGGCATTTGGTCCGCAAAAGAACATTGCTTTCCGCATGCGTTCAAACCTGGGACAAATGAATCCGGCGATTGCCTATTGTCTTCCCCGATTCACCGATTTCCACCGATTGACGGCGCTGCGCATTTCGTACTAATCTGCGCTTAACACCGGAAAGGAGGTGGTCGGATGACAAGTTCTGAATGTGGCAGTAGATGTACCCATAGACCAGGTGAGGTGGCTGAGACTTAGAGCGGTCGCTCTAAGCGGGGCTTTGGGCGCGGCATTCGCACGAATGCGCCCGGAGCTACAGCCCGCATACTATCGGTGATTAAGGATTGCATCCGCCTGGCGCAGGTCGGTCAGGAGCCCGGAGTAGCCGAAGAGGCCACGTAGAGTGACCACCTCTTGGTCAATCCCAAATAGTCCACCGGACGGGGTCTGAGTTTTCAATAACTTAGACCCCGTTTGTTTTCTTTGGCGTCCCGCGACTCAGTTCTGGTCGCAGCCTTTTCCTCCTCAACAGAACTTCCAGCATCCCGAACAGTGACTGGCGCCGAACGCATCACTCTCATTCCGGAGAAGATGAGTGATGCTGTTTAGTTGCTCCTGACCCTGTTTTCCTTCGGCTGGACGGAATGGTCATTCGCTGGATTCGTCCATTTAAGGTGCCCGAAAAACCGTCCCAAGGCTTAACCGCAAGGCGAAGGACTCCCCTCCACTTCTTTGGATCGAATCAGATGGCAGTGGAGTCTTCCGAACACCCTCGAAAGCCGACAGTAACGTACACGTTCGTGCAATTGTTTGCCACCGGCAGCCACCCTACAATGATCACACTCGCCACCAATCCATGAAGTGGAATACAGGGATCTCTGATTTGACCAGTTTCTGCCGAAGCTCTTGGCTGCACATCATGATTCCCGACCATTCATCTGAAATGCTCAGATTTTCTCGATTGAAAACATGGAAAGGCCTCCTCACGGCGCATGCAGTCTGCGCTGTGTTGTTGTGCCTCGTCTTGCTGAGCGGGTGCGGCGCCGGCAGCTTCGCCCCGGGTCTCGGTGGGAACTTGAAATCGATTGAAGTCACGCCGGCCGGGCCTTCGGTTCCGTTGGGGGAGAACCAACAATTTACCGCGACCGGCCATTACCGCGATGGATCGACCCAGGATATTACTGCCTCGGTCACCTGGTCTTCCTCCAACACCAACGTGGCGACAATTTCGGGTTCCGGTGTCGGGTCCAGCCATTCGACGGGTTCGGCAACAATCAGTGCCACGTTGTCAAAAGTCAAAGGCAGCAGCACGTTCACAGTGACCGACCCGGTTCTGGTCTCGATTGCCATAGCTCCAGCCAATTCACAGCTGTTTCTTGGCACACTTAAGCAATTCACGGCCACGGGAACATTTTCTGATCAAAGCACGAAGGACATCACTGCGTCTGTGACTTGGGGTTCTTCGAACCACAGCGTGGCATCGATCAGCGGTGGCGGCTTGGTCACGGCTCTCGCTCTCGGTTCGCTCACGATCTCGGCGACCTCCAACACAATCACCGGGAGCACATCGCTAATCGTCCAGTCTTCAATTTTGACCTCCATCACGGTCCTGCCGGCAAATGGGAGCATAGCGGCTTCAACGACCGTGCAATTTCATGCGCTCGGTAACTATTCTGATGGATCGACTCAAAATCTGACTCGACAAGTCACTTGGGCATCTGCCAACACCGGGGTGGCCCAGATCATCAACACCGGAGCGTCGAGAGGCGTGGCTCCCGGAACGACGACCATTACCGCGACCCTTGGGTCCGTCAGTGGGTCCACCACGCTCACAGTTACGAATGCCACGATCGTATCCATCAACGTCATGCCCCCAGCGCAGACGATTGCAGTGGCGACCACACTGGATTTCACTGCGGCTGGCCGGTTCAGCGACGGCACCTTTCAGGACATCACGGGCGATGCGACATGGAGCTCTGACAACACCGCAGTCGCCACGGTCGACGCCGGGGCCACGGCTACCGCGGTCAGCCCGGGCACAGCCAACATTTCTGCCACCTTCAACGGAGTTACGGGTTCAGCGCCGCTTAATGTATCGACTGCAACGATCTCGTCGATTTCCGTCACACCGCCTACTGCCGAACTCGCGCCGAATACCTTGTTGAGCTGCGTTGCCACCGCGACTCTGAGCGATGGCACGACACAGGTGATCACGGATAACGTTAATTGGAGTTCCTCGGACGCGGCGGTCGCCTCGGTCGACAATGCGGGCAACGTGACAGCAGTCGCCGGAGGAAACGCGGTGATCTCCGCGCAATTCGGCGCAGTCACGGGCATCAGCGCGATTGTGGTCAATGCTCAACTGACGGCATTTAAAGTTTCACCGTCAACCGCCAGCATACCCGCGCAAACAGGCGTCGCTTTCATTGCAACGGGAACGTTTGCAGATGGCAAGACTCAAGACCTGACAGATTTCGCTTTCTGGACATCGTCAGCTCCCTCGGTCGCGACAGTTTTCGCCGGCAATGCCACCGGGATCGCCCCTGGAACTTCGACCATTGTTGCGGTATTCAATGGGCAGGGCGGAACAGCCCAGCTGACGGTCACGACCGCAAAGGCCATCTCGGTGGTCGTATCGCCAGCGGCTGCCGCCCTGGAACAAGGCGGTTCCACCAAGTTCAGGGCCATGGCTGATTTCAGCGATGGCACGACAATGGATGTCACGCCTTGGGTAACCTGGGCATCGTCCGAGCCAGGCGTTGCAATTCTGACTTCGGCGGGCATCGCAAGAAGCGCCAGTGCCGGAACAACTGCTGTGACCGCGACTATGAAAGACGTGAACGGAACCGCGGTGCTGAGCGTTCACTAAATCGCAGTGCCCATGAGGATGAGGCAGCCCGATTGCGACCTAGATTGAAGGATTCAAGGAGAGCCTTGCGACGATTAATAAATTTCTGTGTGCTATTGGTCGTGCTCGCTGCTCCTTTGTTTGCGCAAGATGACCAAACCGGTCCGGCGCCAGCCGGCGAAATCACTCCCGGCGACATCGCTGTCGGCTACAGCTACCTCAACTTGGGTTTTTCAGGAAAGCCGGCGGTCCATTTGAACGGCATTGAGGCCAGCGGAATGATCAACTTGAATCCGAGCTGGGCCGCGACTTTGGATTCCAGCTATGTTCGTGCCGGCAGGGATCCCGAATCCGGGCATAGCAGCTCCGTTCTAAGCGCCTTCGCAGGTCCGGTGTTTATTGTGGCTCGGAAACGCGATATGCGATTCCTCGCTCGCGGACTTGCGGGCATGACCTTGGTGGATGGCTCCGTTCCGGTGAATCAGGTGTACTTCAGGGGATGGGAGTCACGCTTTTCCTGGGCATTTGGAGCTGGAGTCGAACGCAACCTGTCCCCATCTTATGCGGTTCGCTTTAATGTCGATTACTTGCGGACGCACTTTATGGGCACGAGTGGCACGGTGCAGCCGCAGAATGGAATTCGTTTGGGTGCGAATTTTGTGTTCCGCATTTCTCCACGCCGCAACACGCACCACATCCCCAGTGACCAGAACTAGCACCGGCACTTCCTTCCGAAGGTACCGGTGATTCCGGTCAAGGTAGCGAGCCAACAGCAGGGACACATGCCAACCAGTCCACCGGACGGTCCGCGGGATCTGCCTGTGGACCGTTTGTTTTTTCAATCGCCTCTGTCGTACCCTGCTTCGACCCGATAGAGGCCCTCGGCTCGCCCGGCTATTCTTAAACCCAATGTCGACTTTCGACGAATCCGAAGAACGCTCGCGGTTAGTCAGTACGTACGCGCAAATGTCGGACGGCGAGTTGCAGCGCCTGGCCTCGAATGCCGAGTCTCTGACCGACGCTGCGTGGGAACTCCTGGAAGACGAGTTGGACAAGCGCAACCTTGACTTGCCAGTCGACGAAACCAAACCCCATCACCGGATTGATCTGCAAACGCTTGTGACCATTCGCCAGTTCCGCGATTTGCCGGAAGCGTTGCTCGCAAAGGGGAGCCTGGAGTCGACGGGTATCGAGTGCTTTCTTCGCGACGACAATTTGGTGCGACTTGACTGGTTTATCTCCAACTTCATCGGCGGCGTGAAGCTTTGCGTGCGGCCGGAAGACGTCGAAGACGCGAAGAAACTGCTGGATGAACCGATTCTTGAAGAACTCTACGTGCAGGGCATCGGCCTGTACGCGCAGCCGCGGTGTCCGAAGTGCCAATCGCTCGACGTCAACTTCCGGGAGCTCGACCGCCCGATTGCCTACCTGAGTGCATTCCTTAACGTTCCCATGCCCGTGCAGCGCAAAGGGTGGCGATGCCATGGCTGCGATGCGGAATGGGAAGACGACGAAGCACCGCCGGCCCAGTCAGCTCCGTAGTTTCGCAAAGCCCTTCTCGATCACGTCCAACGTGTCTTCCGCAACCTTGAGGGCCGGCAGTTCCTTGCGCGTGAACCAGCGGACTTCGGCCGCGTCGCTGCCGGCAAGAAGAGTTCCTCCGACAAGCCGGCACAGGAAATCAATCAGAACGTAGTGGTACTGAACCCGTTTTTCCGGATTGCGCAGCACGCGGTCGTAGACGCCGAGCAGTTCGCCGGGTTCGACGATCAGCCCGGTTTCCTCCCGGGCTTCGCGGATCGCGGCTTCGCGGACTAATTCTCCGACTTCGAGTACGCCTCCGGGGATAGACCAGTGTCCTTGAATGGGAGGATGAGCGCGCTTTACGAGCACGACACGATCAGCTTCGATAATGATCGAGCCGACTCCGACGAGGGGAGACTCCGGAAATTCTCGGTTCATGGGTAATTCTGGCTTTCGGCTCTCGGCTTGTCGGCTCAAAACACTGAGACCGACGGAATCCAAGAACCGCGATTATAGTGGGTGCGCTACGGTGGAACCGGTACAGCTATATCCTGGCCCCCTTGCTAGAATGTGGCTCGAAAGATCGATATGGCGCTCGAAGAGTACAAACGCAAACGGCGGTTTGAAGAAACGCCGGAGCCTCCTCCAAAGGTCGAGAAGAAAAAGGGGAATCGTTTCGTCGTGCAAAAGCACGAAGCGACGCGGCTGCACTACGACTTCCGGCTGGAGATGGAAGGTGTGTTGAAGTCGTGGGCCGTGCCGAAAGGGCCTTCGCTCGATCCGGAAGACAAGCGACTGGCGATGCAAGTGGAAGATCACCCGGTCTCATATTTCGATTTCGAGGGCAATATTCCGGACGGAAATTATGGCGCTGGCAGCGTAATGGTGTGGGACGTCGGCACCTGGCAGCCTCTGTCCCCGACCATGGTGAACGGTAGATACGTAGTAGGGACCGATGCCGAAGCTTTGTCGATGCTGAGCAAGGGCGACCTGAAGTTTCGCCTCAAGGGAAAACGCCTCAAGGGAGACTTTGCGCTGATCAAGATGCGCGCGCGGCGTCCGGGCAGCAAGGGAAATGAATGGTTAATGATCAAGAAGCACGACGACCAGGTCGTCGAAGGATACGACGCCGGGGACATTGACGAATCCGTTCTGAGCAAACGAAGTATGGATGAGATCGCCGGAGACGCGCGGTCGAAGGAATGGACCAGCAGCCGTCCAGCAGGTCACGGCAAACTGAAAGCTGCATGGCTCGCCGATGCGATCGCCCGCGTCGAGAAGAAAAAAAAAACAAAAAGCAGCCGAACCCCGAAAGCGAAAAGGGAAGTAAGAAAGTAAGAAGCGCTCCCGCAGAATCCACTTCCGCGCGAATTGCAACTCCGGAAGTGCCTGCCGAACCCAGAGCCAGATCACCCGAAAAAAAGTCTGTTTCTCCGGCCGCGTTAATCTCCGGGCCCGTCAAACGTCCCATGCCTGCTTCCGTACAGCCTATGCTGGCGGAGTCGATCACCGATCCGTTTGATAGCGCGGACTGGCTGTTCGAAATCAAATGGGACGGATATCGCGCGGTAGCATTCATTGACGGCGGCAAGGTTCGGCTGGTGTCGCGAAATCAGAACGAACTCACCGCGCGATATCCGGAATTGAAAGACATGCCGCAATTCATCAAAGCCAAGAATGCCATTGTCGATGGTGAAGTGGTCGCGCTCGACGAGGAAGGAAAGGCTTCGTTCAGCCTGATGCAGCAGAGAACGGGGTTTCGTCCGGGAGGCAAGCGCGCGGCGGCAAAGGCGGATGTCCCCGTGCTTTACTACGCGTTCGATCTGCTTTACCTCGATGGCGAAGACTGGCGAAAGGTTCCGCTCGAAGAGCGCAAGAAAAAATTGAAGTCGATCGTGAAGGCTGGCGATGCACTGCGTTTCTCCGATCACTATCCAGAGCAAGGCAAAGCGCTGTTCGAAGTCGCGAGATCCAAGGGATTGGAAGGTATCGTCGCGAAAAGGCGAGAGAGTTGTTATGAAGAGCGGCGCAGCCGGGAGTGGTTGAAGATCAAGATCCGGCATGAAGTGGAATGCGTGGTCGGAGGCTTCACGGAGCCTGAAGGAAGCCGCGCGCACTTCGGTTCGCTCGTGCTGGGACTCTACGACAAACAACAGCGGCTGATTCATGTGGGACAGGCTGGGAGTGGATTCAATCAAAAATCACTGGCGGAGATTTGGAAGACGCTCCAATCGATCGAAACCAAAAAGAATCCGTTTTATGGAGAGGTCGAAGCTCTGCGGCAAGTGAGTTGGGTGAAACCCATTCTCGTGGCGCAGATCGAGTACGCGGAGTGGACCGGAGGAACCAACAGCGGAAGCGGTCCAAAGTTGCGCGCTCCGGTATTCTTGGGCCTTCGTGATGACAAAGATCCGAAGGAATGCGTGCTCAATCAGATCCCGGAAGAGTCCGGCTGATTTCTAAATCCGCTCGCATCGAGCATCCGTGTCCGAACCTGCTACTTGATGTCCTTCATCGCCAGTAGTGTGCCGTAATCCCTGCCATTCGCATCGACGGCGCGGGCCACCACGCCTGCAAACGCATCCCGCACTTCCGGATACTTGGTGGCAAAGGCTTTTATGACTGCGACATTGCTCTGATACGACTGGTTTGTGTTCGAGGCATCGGCAGTCTGATATCGCACGATGAGGTTGAGGTCGTTCCCTACAGCTTCGGGAAACACTGCAGTCAGTTTGTAGGTTGCAGTTCCCGCGGGAAGGTCTGTCGTTTTTCCGCCGCCCGGCAAATCGGCCGGCTGCAGGCTTTGCGATTCGTCGTAGAGTTTGTCGGTCGCCAGCGTGCTCATGAACGACAGCGGAGAGATGAGGTTTCTCGCCTCGAGATAGTAAAACCACGCGTTGTGTAACTGGCCCTTCGTTTTGTACTCGCGAGCACGATCGAGAAACCAAGTGCTGTCGTGTCCGGCGATGTCGGCAGCTTTGATGTAGAGTCCGGCGAGTTTCCAGTCAGTACCGATCTGTTGCAGGATTTCCGAAAACATCGTCTTGCCCTTAGCCGAAGTCGCATCCAGAAGAACGGAGGCGTATTTGGCTTGCGGCAAGTTGTCGAGATAGAAAGCTGCGCTGTTCGCGGTTTGGCCGTTCTTGCCGAATACTCCGCAATAAAACTCCTCATGCGGAGCCGGAGCGACTCCGGAAGCGTCGAGCAGGAACGAGGACTTCACCGCAGCCTGACCTCCGGCGAGGGCGGGCTGGTGATCCTTCACGGTAGCCTCAATGCCGGAAAAATCCGCGGCGAGGGTGGGGATGGCATTTTGGCGCAGCGATGCGACGTCAGCCCTGGCAGCCATGTCGAAATAGCGCTGGGCCGCACTGGTGATCGCGGAACGTGTAGCGTCGTCCAGTTCACTGGACGCCTGACAGCTCTGGGCGACGGCGGTGGACGCGCTAAACGCTGCAACGAAGAAGATGGTCCAAAGGGCAAAGCCTCGCAGACGAAGCGGAGCGGGGTTCATTCGTGATTCCCCCTTTACTTTCATAAGGTTGTGAACTTCAGGCCAGTGTACGCCTGCCATTGATACACAGCTAAGATTTTAAGTCTCCGGAAATGGTTGACTGCAATCGGCTTAACCTCGCCGCCACTTCGTGCCATACCCCCGCAGACTGCAAGAACGTATCCTAGAGACGTTCTCATAAAGCGGGGACAGGGTAATCAGGGCAAGACTGCCGGAACCTTTGAGCCTTCCCGGTGCTAAAATTCCGGTAAAGCGATCCTGAGTCGTCCCCAAGAACCAAGATTCTTCAGGAGTGGTTATGAGCACGGGATGGAAGGTTAAGAAACTCGCCGGCGTTGGAGTCGTGTGCGTCGCGGTCCTGTGTGTGGGCAATGCCGCCGGTGCGGATAACCCTCAGGTGCAGACTCAGACCCACAAGAAGAGTACCAAGAAGAAGCCGCCACTTCCGCCCTTGCCATCCGGACCGACAGGGCCTGTCCAGCAGATTCCTCTGGATTCGATTGCGGCAGTGCCGCCGCAGGTGAGTTATCAAGGCAGCCAACTTACGATCGTTGCGCCGAACTCAACCTTAGCCGATATCCTGCGCGCTGTGCGCAAGCAAACTGGCGCGGAGATCGAAATTCCGTCGGCGCCCGAGCGTGTGGTAACGCACCTGGGGCCCGGACCAGCACGCGACGTGCTGGCTGATCTGTTGAACGGATCCCGCTTCAACTATGTATTGCTGGGAGCACCAGGAAATGAAGCTCTTCTGACCCGCGTGCTCTTGGTGCCAAAAGCGAAGGACGCTGCACCGACCACGCCGAATCCCGCTGAGGCACAGCCTGGAGTCGCTCAGGCCACGACACCAAATCCAGAGCAGGATGCGGCGGCCGACAACAATGACGCCGATCAAGCCGATGACAGCAATAACGGAGACGACAACGCGGATCAGCCAGCTGAGGCCGCAGAGCAGCCGGCCGCGAATCCGGACCAGTCGGCCGTGAAGACACCGCAGCAGATGCTGCAGGAGATGCAGCAACGGCAATTACAGCTGCAACAGCAGCAGCCTCCGGGGCAGCCGCCCATCCCGGGCTCAGGTGTGCCGCAGCAACGGCCGCCACAAGATCAACAGTAGGATTCACGAGAAAGAAGAAGGCCGCACGATTATCGTGCGGCCTTCTCATTTTGGATTCAGACTTTGGACGTTCTCCTACGGCTGAATGCCGTGAGAATTCTCGGAGCGTCGGGTGAAGCGAGCGGCGAGGGCGGGGTCGCTGGCATTGCCCATCGTCTTCTGGAGCAAGTTCCAATCGCGCACAACTTCCGTTTCGGAAAGCCCACGCGAAGACCGTCCGCGCAGCTCAGACTGAAGGCGCGCTTCGATCAGCTGGCGCACCAGTTGCGGCGGAGCGTGGCCTTTCAAAACATTGCCCGGAGAAGCGCCTAACTGCACAACGTCGTTGCCTAACTCCATTTCGAGAACGGGCCGTCCCTGCGCATCGACCGCTTTATCCGATCTGGATTGGACTTTTCCCCACGCTTTGTCGACGTTCATGCCTGGCTGATCTGGGTAGGCGCTCGCCAGCATGTGTTTCAACTCTTCGCGGTAGGCCCGCAGGTCTTCCCGATCCAGAGGCGGTTGGGGCTCACCGCCCACCACGAAGACCATCGCACCGCGGGCAGGATCAAAGTGTCCCGCGCCCGTTCCGACGTAGACTGCAGCGACGCAGCCCGCGAAGATGGGACTTACAACCACGCTGGGCACAATATATTTTTTCGCTTTGAAGAAAGATTCCACGACACCGTGAACGGCGGTGCTCCGCGGCATGCTGCCTGGCACCTGCGAGATTACCAGCCGTGAAAACTGCAGTTCCGGATGATGGTCGCTGTATTTCGCCAGTCTCTTGGCCATCTGCTTGGGAGTCGTGATTCCCACATCGGCGATGACGCTGCGGTGCAGTGACTTCGGATAGTAAAAATTCAGAATATCTTTCGCGAAGTCCGCGCAATTTCGCGAAACCAAGTGGAAATGAGATTCATTGGCGGACGAGTTCAGCTTGCGGATCAGAGCTTCGTCTTGCTTCGCCGTGGTCTGGATCTCGTATCCGTAGATCGTCCGGTCATAGGACGAACCGACAAGTTCGTACCAATTGCCACCTGGAGTTTCTCCGTCTTTCCCGTCGGGGGCTACTTGCTCCAAATACTTGCGACGATAGCGGTCGCGGAGGAAGGCGGTCATCCTCGAATCCGCAAAGAGAGGCACATCCTCAGCGCGTTCGACGGCGTAGAGGTAAGGGATCAGCGGGATGGCGACCCAGTCGTATCCACGGACACCATCGTACCGGCTGAGCACAACGCCGGTTTCCCCCGCGGTACAGCGGCGGAGGACGATGGGGTTATCGGCGCATACCCCTGACAAATAGACAGCGGCATGACCGGTCGCGGTGAAGAATCCAAGCTTGCCATACGGCTCTTCGAGGAGCAGAGTAGCGGATGCGTGCGCGACTCCCGAACAGACGAGAGCGACTAGGGCAAACAAGCCCAATTGCCGTCGCACGAACTTGCCAACCCTCGAAAACATAGTTACCCCAGACTCACCATAACCTGCTTAATTAGAACCCTTTAGCGAAATATTAGTTGCAGACAATCGGCTTGACTAGTTACGGAAGTTAGCGGCAATGCCGGAGCTGGCATTGACGAAGATAAGGCGAAGACATTGTGTCCACAATGTCGCCAAGTAATAGCAGTATTAACGTTTTGGGGTTTCGAGACGAGCGATCGCCCAACGGGCGGCCTCGGAGGTAGCCTGATCATCGTCCGAAGTCAGGTTGTGGAGAACAGGAAGGAATTCGGTGGCGCCGCTATTCCCCATCGCGATGGCGGCATTTCGGCGCAATCCGGCGCGCTTTGTACGGCGAACGGGGGATCCCCGAAAAACCTGATTGAACTCCTCGGCGGACAACTCCGCTAACCAGTCAAGAGCCGGATTAACGAAGTCGGAGCGGGGCTGAAATTCGGGAACCGACGAAGTCGGCGCCTTCCGATTCCAGGGACAGACATCCTGGCAAATGTCGCACCCGAAGAGGTGATGACCCATTCCGGCGCGAAGATCTTCGGGAATCGAGCCTCGCTTCTCAATCGTCAGATAAGCGATGCAACGATTGGAGTCCAGTTGATACGGCGCCAGAATTGCATCCGTTGGACAGGCCTCGATGCAGCGTGTGCAAGTCCCGCAACGATCGGGAGCGGGGAGATCGGGTTCGAGATCGAGCGACGTAAGGATCACCCCGAGAAACAACCACGAACCAGCCTTCTGATTGATGAGGCAGGTGTTTTTCCCGAGCCATCCAACGCCTGCATATTTTGCGAAGACGCGCTCGACGATTGGGCCGGTGTCCACATAGCTACGGGTTTCAAGGGACGAGTCTTGAGAAGTAGCCGCCTCGTGCAGCTTTCCCTCGACCTGCTTCAGGCGCCGCAAGACTGAGTCGTGATAGTCCTCGCCACCCCAGGCATAACGCGAGATCCATCCGCGACCAGGATCGTGCACCTGGGTTGAGTAGGGATGCGCGGTGTTGTAGTTGATGGCGCAAACGATGACGGTTCGGGCCCACGGAGCGACGTGCGCCAGGGAGGCGCGTTTGAGTTCGCCTTGCTCGTCGCGCGACTCCATGTACTTCATCTCGCCCGCGTGCCCAGCGGCGATCCATGTTGGGAAATACTGGAGTTCGCGCGCATCCGTGGCGGGAGCCACACCGGAAAGATCGAACCCGGCATCGGCTGCGGCCTGTTTCACCAGAGCCTTCAGGTCTGCGATGCGGGATGACAAAGAAGTTGGACCTCGTCTGCGTCGTGAAATAAGCCAGTGTTCAACGGATTGGCTTGAATTCAGTCTAGCGCGACCTACAGCGAGAGAGGCTGCTGCGAATTATTTGTGGCCCGAAGACTTCTCCGAAGCCGCTTTCGTTTCCGCCTCGACACGTTTCACGTGGTCCTTGAATTGGTCGAGATTCCCATCGGACGTCGTCGTTCCCACCTCGACCGCCTTCTTGAAGTTTTCTTTGGCGAGATCGAACTTTCCCGCTGTTTCATAGGCTTCGCCGATGCTGTCATAAACATTCGCCGATCCGGGATACGAGCTGACATTTTTTTGGAATACGGCGATGGCTTCGTCGAACTTCTTCATCGCCAGATATCGGTAACCAAGGTTGTTGAGAATATTCTCGGGGATCGGAATGGTGTAGCCATACCGTTGGGACAAATCGCGGTAGTGTTGCTCCACTCCCGAGATTCCGCCAACGGGCATTCCGTCGTTCGGATCCTGCGGCATTTGCCAGTCAGCAAAAATTGTCCTTAGTCCGGCATAGTGGGCACGGAGCACCGTGGAGCCGTGATCCTCGTCGCGGTATCGCGCGGAATCCCAACGAAAGCCTTTCGGAGCATGCTCTGTCAGCGTTTTTTGCAGTTGTTCAAATCCATCTCCCATCGGATTGGGAGTGTTTCCCTCATTCCCCAGCGAGAAAAAAAGGGTTTCGTTCAGTTCGGTTTGCGCCGCAAAAAACTGCTGTGCCTGATGCAGCGTGTGCTGGTCGTCCCATTGGAGGCTGGGGCTCACAGCAATGTAGGCCTGGAACAATTCGGGCCGGGTGATGAGGATGTGAATCGCGGTCAGGCCCCCGAGAGAATGTCCAGCAAAGATGCGGTAGTGCGAGGTGCGATAGTGCTTCTCGACTTCCGGCATCAATTCTTTCTGGATGAAATCAATGAAATGGTCGCCTCCTCCGCTGGTGGGATTGGGATCCTTGCCGTCGGCGTCCTTCTCATTCCAGTGCGTGGGCGTGAGGTCGCGGGTGCGGTCGGTGTTGGCGATGCCGACCACGATCAGCGGCGGCATGCGATTGTTATTGACGAGGAAGTCGATGGTGCTGCCGATCTCGTTGATGTGCCCGGGGCCGTCCGTGATGTAGAGCACGGGGAACGCGGCATTTCCTTGGTCGTAGCTGCGAGGCGTCCGAACCCAGACAACACGATCCTCGTTGAGAATATTCGAATGCACCGTCATCTTCTTCGGAGCAGGAGGAGTGAGATCCTGGGCGGCAGATGGAATTGCCTGAAAACCGACGGCAAGAGCCAGCACTACGACACGGCAGAAAGCGAGCTTCATGGAAGCCTCCGACGCTACACGAGTACAGACGAAACAGATCGCCGGCAGTTACCGGATCTCAAATGAATATTTCAGGGCCGGAGGTGCGACGAACGACTAGACTCCGAGCTTTTTGACTTCCTCGTTGTAGTACTTGCGGTAGAGGATATCCCACTCTTGCGAGCCTTCGAGGATGGTCCGCTTCTGGCTTTCGATTTTCTGGCGGGCGGCTACGTCGATGCGTTCTTCCTGATTGAGCAGGTCTTCCAGAATTTTGCGGGTTTCCTGCCGGATGGTGTTTGGGTCTTCGATAAAATCCACTTCGTCCATCTGCTTGAGAACATCAGAGACGGCGCGCGCCAGCACGTTCACTTTGTCGCGGCTGAGCCTCACAGCACCGCCTTATATTTGCGAACGAGTTCGCTTTTCACTTTGCGAAACATCTCCTGATAGTTGGCGCCGGTGTTGCGCATCTCATCGGAGTAGGCTTCCAGGATCACCCGGACTTCATCGTTGATGCGATCTTCCAGAGAGAGTTCATCGACCAATGCGCCGTTCACGCGCTCGGTGACGGCAGGCACCGTCGTGGTCTCGATGAATTTACCTGCAATCAGTTTCTTGGTGACTTCGCGGGCCAGGTAGCCCACATATTCTTTGGAAAAAAGCATGTATGGATTGAACGTTGCGCCTGCAACTGTTTCTTTTTATGAATTGAAAAGTGTAACACACGATAGTGCAAGGCGTAGCCAAACCGCTGGATCGCAGCGAGGTGACACGAATCGACGCGAAAGGTGAAATCGAAGAGATAACGGTTATCGGCCCAGGGTCGCGATCATCGTCTCGACGATAGCCGCAATCAAAAAGATGAACACAAAGTAAGTGGCAACCCGGCTGGCAGAATGATCTTCACGCGTATCGGACATGGTTCCTCTCAAGCTCTCGAAATGGCACGGATGAAGCGATCGAACTACGGGGGTGGATTATACAGGGATCGGCCCTGAAGGCAAGGTGACGAAACCGGCGCGACGATGGCATTATCTGGCCTGCGGAACTCGCTGGTCCCGCAAGGTGTACACGAACTGGCGAATCTCGTGCCGCTCCCGAACTTCTTTCTGGGCAGATTGTTTCTCGCACTCTGCGTACAGCCTCAGTTCCTCTTTCGCGCCAGCTGCATTGCCCGTCTGACGGTACGCCTGCGCCAGACGGTAGTGCGCCTCTCCGAGCTGGGAGTCGATCTGGAGAGCCTTTTGAAAGTTGGGTATCGCGGCGGCATAATTTCCGCTGTCGGAGTGGAGGATTCCCAGTTGCAGGTGGGCCGCGGCAAACTTGGGATCGAGATCGACAGCTTTTTTCAAGAATGATTCGGCCTCAGAGGAGACGTGCTCGCCCGGTTGTCCCTTTGGCGCCTTTCCTAGCGCGATCGCGTAGTAATAATTCGCCTGCGCGCTTTCCGGATGCAGGGTGACGAAGCGATGTAGCTTTTCCGAAATTTCTCTCGAGGAAACCGCATCGACGCTCTGCATTCGGCCCAGAAAAACATACGGCGATGAATCGTTCGGATCGAGATCGGACGCTTCTGAAATTTTCCGGACCGCATCGTCGTAGGAACCTCGGGCAAACAAGGCCGCCCCAAGACCAATCAGCATTCTGACGGAACTCGGGAACACGAGATTGCCTTTCGTAAACACCTGCACCGCCGGTTCGGGGGCGTGGTGAAGCAGGAGCTCCGAGCCCCAATCGAACAGGTAAGTCTCTTTGGGATCGATTTCGGCTGCGCGCTGGTATTCGCGGACTGCATCGAGGGGATCTCCGAGCTTTTCTTCGGCGTCCGCGAGCAGGTGATGCAACTCTGCCTTGTCGTTCGCACCGAGCAAACCTTTTGCTCCATCGCGGGCGCTCGCGTAGTTGCCGGCGTCAAAGTTAGCGAGTGCCAGGTCGTAGGAATTCTTGTAGTCACCGGGCTGGGCCTTCGCGGCGCGTTCGAGGAATGGAACGGCGTCTGTCCCTTTACCATTCGCCACCAGCAACTCACCCAGACGATGGTTCGTATCAAAGCTCGAAGGCGTTCGCTCCGCCTGCTCTCGCAATAATTTTTCAGTCGCATCCGCCGAGTTTGACGCGACAACCGAAGGCTTTCCCAGCGACATCGTGTCTTTCGCTAGATTCTCGCGGGTTCGAACCACAGTATCTGATCCGTGCCCTCCGAGGCTTGTCGTGTCTGTAACGCCGGCGACTGTAAATTGAGGTTCGTCGAAGAACTGAGGCTGGTTGGATGCCGCTACGCCCTCTGGAGATTTTGAGAGACCAAGAGTCAGATCGAGAGTCTTCTCCTCTTTCTTTCCGAGAAAGACGGATGGTATCGAGGCATCTTGAAAGCCGCTCTTACTGGCACTGAGTTGATAGACGCCGTCTGCCAGAGACGAGAATTTGTACTTGCCCTGAGTGTCGGTCTGGGCCGTCAAACTTTTGCTGGAGTCTTGCGGCTGCAAACGAATTACGGCATTTTGGACAGGATCAGCATTTATGCTGCGCACGGTTCCACTCAGCGATGCGTCTGCTACCTGCTGGGACAATGCCGTCGCCGAAAGCAGAATGATCCCAACTAGGAGCAGCGCAATCTGCGAAAGAACGCGAGGCGCGCTTAACGAGTTCGTTTTGGGAGCTTGAAAAAATGCGAGTCTCATCGAAGGAGCAACTGCTTCCGACATCGAATTCTAGCCGTCGCCCGTACAGGCAGCAACGCGAGATGCGATCGCGCTTCAAGAACAAAATTTGAAAACTGCTGGCGCTTCCAACCGAACGGGAAATAGAATGCAGTGTTTTGCAACGGACCAAAAAAATGCGAACCCAACGAATCACTTCCCTGTTATGGATTTTGACCTCGATCTTTGTCCTCTGCAGTCCGTCCTGGAGCCAGCAACACCCGGAGAAGCGCAAAATCATTATCGATCAGGACGCGGCGGGCCCCGGGGGAACTGATCAACAGTCGATTCTACTGCTCATTCAGTCCCCTCAGGCTGAGGTGATGGGGGTGACCGTTGTGACCGGCGATGGCTGGCTGAAGGATGAGGTCGCGCACACGCTGCGAATGCTCGAACTCATTGGCCGGACCGACATTCCCGTCGTGGTGGGCGCCGAATATCCGCTGGTGCGCCGAAAGGAAGAGGTTGAACTCTGGGAGCAGCAGTATGGCTCAGTTCCATGGGTAGGGGCGTGGACTCCGCGTTTCTATCATCCCCCAGATCAACTGGGCGAAATGCCGGAAGGCAAGCCCACGACCAAGCCCCTTGACGAGGACGCCGCCCATTTCCTGGTGCGGATGGTACGCAAGTATCCCCACCAAATCACGATTTATGCCGGCGGACCGATGACAAATATTGCGCTGGCGATTGCGATCGAGCCGGAGTTCGCGTCCCTGGCAAAGGAACTCGTATTCATGGGCGGAAGTCTGAATCCGAAAACGGATGATCCGGAATTCGCAAATACTCCTCGGCATGAATTCAATCTGTGGTTCGACCCCGAAGCGGCCCACATTGTGCTGATGGCCCCGTGGAAAAAGATAGTCTGCACCACCGTTGATATCTCGGTGAAAACACGCCTCACTCAGCAATTGATCGATCGCGTGAAGGCGGGCGATTCTCCGGCGGCGCGCTACGTCGCAACTTACGCGCGCATCTTCGGCCAGTACAACTATTTGTGGGATGAGCTTGCGTCGCTCGCATGGCTCGATCCCTCGCTGATTACGGCGAAGGACAAGCGCTACCTCGACATGGATCTCAGTCGCGGCGCAGGATACGGAAACACGCTGAGTTGGACCGAAGATGACAAGCCGAAGATTGTGGGACCGGCAGCGGAAATCCAGGTCGACCTCGACACGCAAAGGTTTTACGACATGTTCGTCGACCTGTTGAAGGCTCAGACGCCGAAGCCTTGATCACATCTGCGGAATCGGGCCGCATCCCGGCGGTTTAAGACAGAAGGCCCGCATCGCTAGGGCAGCTGTTCCAGCATCTGCCTGGCTTGCGGCTGATCGGGACGCTGCTTCAGAAGGTCCGTCAAGACGGCCTTCGCCTTTTCCTTCGCGCCTTCCAGTGCGTAAACCCGCGCGAGATTCAAATATGCCTGATCGAACGCAGGAGCAACCCGGATGCATTGCTCGAAACTCGCAACCGCTTCATCGCGGCGTTTGGTCACCAGATAGAGCACTCCCAGGTTGTTGAGCGCTTCGGGATAAACCGGGCGGGCCTTCAATGCCCGCTGAAGATGTTCGTACGCATTCTGCGTATCTTCCGTCTGCGCGAAAACCATGCCGAGACTGTAGTTTGCTTCAGGGTCGTCGGGAGCCACTTCCAGAGCAAGCGTCAGGACTTTGCGGGCATCGTCCCAGCGTTTTTGCAGCCGGTAGGCGTTGCCCAGATTATCGAGAGTAAGCAAATGGCGAGGACTGAGTTTCAAAGCTTGCTGAAAGTTTGAAATTGAATCGGCGACGCGGCCCTCGCGTGTGGCCAAAACGCCCAGATTGTTCCACGCGTCCGGTAGCGTGTCAGGGTAATTGGCTTTGAGTTCGACGCAGCGTTCGAACATCTTGCGGGCATCGGCGTTCTTGTTCTCGTTGAGATACACGGAGCCGATGCCGTAGAGGGCCTCAGCGCTCGACGGATCGTCGCCAAGCGCTTGCTGGAACCATTCGCCCGCTTGATCCAGATATCCACGCTGAAAGAAGAGAGAGCCGAGCGATAAGTAGTTCCTTCCGACATCCAATGTTTGTCCGGCGATCGAGAATGGAAGACCACGGCGCAAGTGTTCGGCGCCAGTGCGTGGGATATTCCGAAAATCGTGTTCCACGTGCTCGGGATCAACCGGACCCTGATAGACCTTCACCAGGTTGCCCGTCGCATCGATCAGAAATGTTGCCGGCAGCGGCATGTCGCGATGACGATCGAATAATTGCCGGTAGAGAATGTTATAGATGGCGGCGAAGTCGTCGGATGCGCGAAGAATCACGCCACCGCTATTCTTGAAACCGGACAGAGTTTTCGCTTCGACCTCGCCGCAGATGGCAACGATGAGTTGCAGGCCTTGATTTGCCCAGAGTCCAGATCGCTTTTGAAATAACCTCAAATCTTCTATTGAGCCAGAAGACCTTGAATCCCAAAAATTGAGAAGGACAGGCTTTCCACGAAACGAAGAAAGAGAACGATCCCGTCCGGAAAGCTCGGGGAGGGTGAAGTCAGGGGCTACAACGGGCGCCAGAAGCCAAGTTTCCGCCTTATCGGGAAGAACCTCGGTTTCCCGTGAAGATTGCACGGGCGCAGGAACCGCCTTTGCTGTACGAAACGGTTCCACTCGCAAAGGTTCCGATCCTTCTTCGATCCAAATCCGGTGATTGATGGGAAGATCGTGACACTCCTGAACGAGTCCGCTGGGCCAGTGAATCGACGCCCGCACTGGGCCTTTCGAATCGCCGAGCCCGAAAAAGACATCTTTGCTGTGTTGCGACAGAAACCCCGATCCAGCTTGAACGGATGCAACGCGGCGGCCGGCGCTCGTCTCGATCGCAATCACGGCGCCGATCGCGTCCCGATTACTCTTTGTGCCCTTCAGACGAAATGCGATCGATGCCGGGAGGTCCGGCAAACGATTCTTCAGCAAGCGCAACTGCGGAGCGTTGCGATTCTTGAGAAATATTTCGAGGCGGCCGTCATGATCGAAGTCAGCGAGGGCAAACGATCGTCCATCTTCGGAGAAATCGAGGCCGGCAGCGGCTGATACATCGGAAAACGTTCCGTCGCGATTGTTCGCGTAGAAAACATTCCGCTCGTAGCCACTCCAAGTATGGTCGGCGCGGAGGAGTTCGTTCACTGCGTTCCATCCTTGCTCGTAGATATGAGAAGCGACGGCTTCATCCGGAGAGTTGGCAACCACTTGCCGCCAGAAAAAGCTGTTGAGGTCATAGCGCTGCGGACCCGAAACCATGCCATTGGTGACATACAAATCGGGATAGCCGTCATGATCGAAATCAAAAGCGTCGCTCGACCATGCCCATCGTCCCACGCCGGCGCCCGCGGTCAAAGTTTGGTTCTCGAACTTTTCTCCATGATTCTCAAAGAGAGAGTTCCCCATCGCGTGCTTTCTGAAAAGCGTGCGGATCTCGGGCGATGATTCTTGTTTGAAGGCGTCCTGACCTGCGACGCGCACCCCGGCTGCGGTCCACATATTGGCAACGTAGAGATCCTCGGCGCCGTCGTTGTTGTAGTCGAGCCAGGAAACGCTCATGCCCGCGCCGACGTCTTCAACGCCTGAGTTGGCGGCAACGTCAGTAAAGGTTCCGTCGCCGTTGTTGCGGTACAGATTCTTGCGGCCAAAATCATTTACGACGTAAAGATCAGGCCAGCCGTCGCCGTTGAAGTCGTTCCATCCGCAGCAAAAGCTGTAGCGCGTATTGTTCTGGTTGAGTTTCGATTGCGCCGTCACGTCGCTGAACGTTCCGTCGCGATTGTTGCGCATCAGGAAATTCGGCGGACCGTTCTCCGCGTCGTGATAGGGCAGCGGATATCGGTATTGCCCGGTTCCCTGGTAATACGCGTAGAGGCAAAAATAGATATCGAGCCATCCGTCGCGGTCATAGTCGGCGACCGCCGCTCCGGTGAAAGTACCCTGCGGCGGATTGGCGAACCGAAACGCGTCGGGCTTCGGGCGGAATTTCCCGTGGCCCTCATTCAGGAGCAGCACCGGCCCGTTATTTCGCACGAGAATGACGTCTTGCAGTCCGTCATTGTTGAAGTCGGCAAACAATGCGCAAGTCGTGCTGTCGAGCAATCCAAGGCCCGACGACTCGGTAATGTCCTCGAACGTTCCATCGCCGCGATTGCGGTAAAGGCGATTGGGCAAGCCTGCGGGCTGACATACATAGAGATCGTCGAAGCCGTCATTGTCGACGTCGGCGACCGAGACGCCGTTGTGGCCGTAGATATCAATTCCGCATGCCCCATCGAGGACGGTTCGCCAGTAGTCCGTGCCGCGCATCAATTGATCGGAATACGATGGATTGCCCCCTAGAGCGGAAGAGGCGATGTCGGAATAAACGAGCGAGCTTGCACGAGCTACTGTCTCGTCGAGAGTTCGCCAACGCTTCACGCGAAACTCGCCAGGGCCGGTTGCACGCCAGGTCAGGCTCCAGGTGCCGACCCGCTGCTCGCGATGAAACTCATTCCCGGTGCCGACAATTTCATAGCGGATCTCAGTTTCGATCGAAACGGGCAGTCCCGAAGTCGATGGAGATAAGTCGATGCTCGTGATCTGCAGTTCCGCGATTTCGATCGCTCCAAACTCTGCGATTGACGACTCGAACTCATGGAGGAACGTATCCCGGTTGAGATTGCCACTGCCCGAGAAACTGTTTTGCCGCGCTTGCAGCCAGGAGTCGGAGCGCATGACACGCGATTGCGTTGGTCGAGTGGAGGAACCGGCAAAGTCGGCAGCGAAACTCTCGCCAATCTCGCGGACGGCGTGAGGAGAGCGAACGAGAACACCGCTCCATGTTGTGAGAATCGACGCGATCTGATCAGCGTAAATTTCACCGGGAAACCGATCCAGAGTCGGTCGAACTTTCGCCATCGTGGCATCGAGAGGACGGTCGCTGCGGTAGTGCGGGCGCAGGTAAAACTGTTCGCCGCCAACTGTCGGCACCTGCGGCCCTGGCAACGATAGGTAAGACTGAGACCAACCCCACAAACGCGTCGGAATGAGGGTCGCGCCCGCGCCCTGGCAGAAGCGGACCAGGAAGTCGCGACGTCGACGATCGATCGGATCAATGTTCTTACGCGCTGCGCTCAGATATCCCTCGAAGGGTCAGCGTATACGAAACAGGCCCGATCGATTTCAGCATTTGTTGCGAGTTCCATCAAGGCAGGGCGGGTTGGGCTTGGCCGACCTTCACTTCTCGCAGGTATTGCGGCAGGGGTTGCATAGATCCTTCGCTTCGCTCGGCATGACAAAGATATTTTTGGCGAACTGCTCGCGCATGCAGCTTTCCGAGGGCAGTGCTAGGCTGATCGGCATGTATCTGCTGTTGCGCCGCCTCTTCATCTCGATGGCACAATGCCTCGCGGTTCTTCTTTCCACGCCACTGTTTTCTCAGAATGCGGTCGATCTGAAGCCGAGCCCCCAGCAGGTTCAGTGGCAGGACCTCGAGATGGGAGCCATCATCCATTTCGGGCCAAACACTTTTCTGGATCAGGAATGGGGTAACGGAACGGCCGATCCAAAGATATTCAATCCCGCAGGATTCGATCCCGAACAATGGATGCAGGCACTGAAGGCGGCGGGAATTCGCTATGTGATTTTTGTGGCAAAGCATCATGACGGATTTTGTCTCTGGCCCACCGGACAGACCGACTACAGCGTAAAAAGCAGCCCTTGGGAGAATGGCCAAGGAAATGTTGTGAAAAGAGTCGAGCAGGCCGCCCGGAAATACGGCCTCGGCTTCGGAGTGTATTTGTCACCCTGGGACCGGCATGAGCCTCGCTACAGCAATTCGGCGGAATACGACAAATACTATGCCGCGGAACTCGACGAGTTAGCTCAGGGGTACGGCGATCTGGAAGAATTCTGGCTCGACGGCGCGGGAAGCGAGGGGCATGTTTACAACTTTCCGCACATCCTCGAGGAGTTGCGCACATACCAACCCAACTCGCTCGTGTTTGCCGACGTCGGGCTGTTCGAATACGGCGACATCCGTTGGGTGGGAAACGAAGACGGCAATATTCCGTACGAGAACTGGAACGTGATCGACCGCCACGGATATTTGAGATGGCGTCCCGTCGAGTCGGACACTCCGCTGCGGAAGAGTCATTGGTTCTGGCACCCGAATGATGAATCGAGCCTCAAGAGCGTGCCGGAATTAATCTCGACCTACGAGCAAACCGTCGGTCATGGCGGACAGCTGGTGCTCGGAATTGCTCCGGATCGGCGAGGGTTGCTGCCAGAGGCGGACGTCCAGCGACTGAAAGAGTTCGGCGACGCGATCAACGCGCGGTACGGCCACAATCTTGTGATGCAGCATGTCAAAGCGCACCCGGAGGAAGAACTCGCGCTGGATGGCGATCCCGCTACGTTTTGGTCAGCACCAGCCGGTTCTCACCACGCCACGATCGAAACAGATTTCGCAAAGCCGGTGACGTTCGATCGTGCGCTCACCATGGAATGGCTGAATGACGGTCAGCATGTTGAGCAATATGCGATTGAGATTTTCCAGCAGGGCAAGTGGACCGCCGTGGCTCGCGGGCGCGCCATCGGACACAAGAAGATCGATCACTTCGATCCAGTGACAGCAACTCGCGTGCGCTTGAACATTCTCTCTTCTGTTGCGGAAGCCCACATCCGCGAATTCCAGCTGTTCAGTTCAGCAGAATCCAATCACTAATAAGCTGCTGAAAAACTCAAGCGGAGGCTCTGTATTGAAAGGGCGCGGCTTTAAGCCGCGCCTTAAGTGCAGAAAAAAACAATCGCGGCTTCAGCCGCTGAGGTTTGCGCGGGTTGCAAAAATAATTTCTTAGTATCCTGCCCGGTCGTTGTTGAAGCGAAATCCTAAACTCGCTTGACTTCGATTCCCCGCTCAACGAACGGCGCGATCGCCTTGTCGGTGGCGCGCGTATCGGTGATGAGGACGTGAACACCCGAGATCGGGCAGATCAAGGCGGGAGTCACGATTCCAATCTTGCTGGAATCGGCCACGACAACGGTCTGCTTTGCCTGCTGAATCATGGTGCGGAATGTGAGCCCCTCTTCTGGCTCAATCACAGTGATGCCGCGGGTCACGTCGATGCCACAGACACTGACGAATACACGATCCATGTAGATGTCGCTCAAAGAAGTAATCGCCGCGTGGCCGACGAGAGAAAAAGATCCGGCCCACTGCACAAAGCCTCCGGTGACGAACGTTTTCAGGCCGGGGCAATTGCTCAACTCCATGGCGATATTGATGCCGTTGGTGATGACCCGGATGTTGTGGCGGTTCCTCAGATTGCGAGCCACGTGCGTCGCAGTGGTACCCGCGGTGAATCCTACAGTTTCGTTTTCCTGGATCAGTTCCGCGGCCATCAAACCGATCCTGCGCTTCTCCGCGGTGCGGTGCTGTTCGCGATTTTGGAATAACGAATCGTAGCGAAACGGCTCGTACAGAAGCGGCTCAACCAAAGTGACGCCGCCGTGGGTTCGGCGCACCAGTCCCTTTGCCTCTAGCTTCACCAGATCACGCCTCACGCTCGCGGCCGAAGCACCAAGCCGCGAAAGCAGATCTTCCAGCGAAACGCTGCCTTCCTGGCGGAGCTCTCTTAATATTTGATCGGCCCGGTTCCGTGCTTTCATCGCAGCCCCTCGCTCCAATCGTCAGGAGAGTTGTAGCAGAAATCGAAAAATCACGCCGCGTTTGCCACTTTCGGATGCCCTTCGTAAAGATATGTATAAAACCGTGGGTACGAAGCAGTGGAATGATTGAAACGGCGCAAGGCAATCACATTTCCTTGACAAGCCTCATCGTTCGGTGCGATAAGTATGGCCCCCGGACGGCACTCTCCCGCCGGGCACCCATCTGCTTTGAAGGAGCCAGCCATGACCTCCCCGAATCGCGTTTCACTTCTCGCCGCCATCGTTACAGTACTTTTAATTTCCTCGATCGCTCCTGCTCAGAGCACTCACCGGCAAATCGGAACGCAATTCGAAGTCACGGCCGACCCCGTGATTCCGCGGCCTCATGAACAGCCATGCGTCGTGCCTCTTTTCACAGGATTCACATTCGCATTCTTCTCTGACACGACCCAGACGTTTCCGTTCACGCCGCCGACAAATTGTTCAGGCCCGTGGAAGAAGGTTGTGCTCAATGTGGATTTCAGCGAGAACGGCGGCGCTCAGTTTGATCGGACAGCCACCATGTTCTTCGGCAACACCAACGTGTATTTCGGAACGACTCCCGAACCACTCGCGGTTTTAACCAATACATGGCACGTCGAGCGGGACCTGACTGATTATTCCTCTTTGCTCGCGGCGCCGCTGACGGGTACCATCGTTCTGGCGAACTGCACCACGGATTGCCCTCCTCCCTTCAACACTCTGAACGGAGTTTTCACCGTCAACGCAAGTCTGCAGTTTTACCCAGCCGATCCGAGCGACCACACCCCCACCGGAACGCCAGATATGGTGCTGCCGCTTACGCAGTCCAACGGCAGTGGCGGGTTCAACCTGCCTGCGTTTCTCGATCTGCCCACGGACCAGTTTTCGACGACGTTTACTCTTCCAACCAATGTTGAGCGCGCCTATCTGGATGTAGTTTCGCAAAGCCAGTCGACCGACGAGCAGTGGTATGGATGTTTCCCCAATGACCTCAGCGCGATCAATGAAGTCTATGGCTGCGGAAACACTGACTTCCGCGAGACCGAGATCACCATCGACGGGCAACCGGCCGGAATCGCTCCCGTTTCGCCCTGGGTCTACACCGGATTTCTTCCCGACATGTGGGTCCCCTCTCCTGGAATTCAGACCCTGAACTTTGTTCCGTACCGCGTGAACCTCACGCCGTTCGCTAGCCTGTTGAGCGATGGAAATCCTCACACGGTCTCTCTGAGCCTGTTCGACGACGACAATTTCTTCTCGGAGACGGCGTCCCTGTTGCTGTTCCTCGACAAAGGCTCAACGCAGGTGACCGGAGCCGTGGTGAAAAACACTCTGGCTCCTCCGGCGCCGGTCGTCACCGAAGATCTGCATGGAACGTCGACCGTGACGGGAAAGATCGGAGTCGTTTCCAACCGCACCTTCACGATTGCGGGATACGTGAACACCTCCCATGGAAAGGTCTTTACTTCGGTAGCCGAGCATCAAAACTTCTCGAGCACGCAGGCCATCGACTTTGACACTGTGAATTTCACCGTCCTGAATCAGAAGACAACAGTGGAAAACAAAGTATCGTCGGCGACAACGGTTTCGAATCACGGGAACACCGTCACAACGCAGAGCAATTACAGCTTCCCGATCACCGTGGATTTCATCTTCCCAGTCAGCACGTCTCCTTTCGGATTCACGGTCTCAACGGGACAGACTTATAGCTTCGACAAGAAGGTCCTGGACAACGGATCCGTGCAGGCTTTCAACTCGATTGTCGACTCGGGCAAGGCCACCGACGTGAGTCCGGCCATGAGTTCGCAGGAATACACAGAATTCAACTCCAGCGGGCGGTTCTATGACTGCCACATAACGTCCAAGGACAACACGCTCACGAACGTCAGCCAAGGCTGCAAGCCCAATCAGCACTAGAAATCCCAAACCCTGATTCGCCCCGAAGCCCGGTCCTGGACCGGGCTTTTTACTTGCCTTGGAAGTGTTCAGAGGTCCGAAGCCGTTGCTGCGCGGCCCACAGAACTGCATCAAGAATCACAAAGCTGAAACAATAATCCAGTTTGGAACATAAAAAGTGATTGAAATCGACTGAAACGATCAGTTTCTTCTTGACAGTCGTCAAGCGAACGCTCTAGGGTCGATTTTTCAGAACTCACACGAAGTCCACGCTGGATCGCCTCCGGCACGGGATAAACCCGTTAGAGGCACGAGAGGATTTGCATGAGAACCATTGGATTGCGCTACCTGACTGGGATTTGTCTCGCCGGCCTGTTTTGCCTGTCTTCCGCCTTTGGTCAAACTGTCACCGGTTCGATCACCGGCGAAGTCACCGATCCTAGCGGGGCTGTGGTCGTCGGAGCGACCGTGACCGCGGAAAACACCGCCACCTCGGTCAAGACCACCGCACAGACGAATTCCGTCGGCGTGTATTCCATCCGGTTCCTGCCGGTCGGTACTTATAAGCTTTCGATCGATGCAACCGGGTTCATTCCGACCAGCGTTCCTGGATTTGCGATCGAGATCAACCAGACGGCCAAGATCAATGTCACCATGACCATCGGTGCGTCCACGACCGTCGTGGTGCAGGAACAGATTCATCCGATTCTCGACACGACGGATTCCACTGTCGGCAATACGATTTCGTCAAACGAAATCGCGAACATCCCTCTCAATGGACGGAACTTCTCGTCGCTCACCCTGTTCCAGCCGGGTGCGATTGATACCGATCCGCAGGGTATGACCGGCAACAACGCGATCGAACGCGAAACCTATAACAACGGGACAGCTTCGATCAACGGCAACCGTGCGCAGGCGAACTACTACACGCTCGAGGGAGCGGACCTGAACGAGCCGCAGAACAACTTGATCGCCTACAATCCGGCGCCCGATGCGATTGACGAAGTGAAGGTTATTTCGGCGAATGCGCCCGCAACCTACGGAAACGCCAATGGCGGCGCCATCATCACGATCATGAAGTCCGGTACCAACAACTTCCACGGTTCCGCCTACGGTTTACTGGAGAACAATAATCTGGACGCGAACACATGGGGCAACGATCACAACTTTCCCATCGTGCCGAAGAATCACTACACCCAAACCATTTTTGGCGGAACGATCGGTGGTCCGATTCTAAAGAATAAGCTGTTCTTCTTCGCCGATTACGAGGGGGTTCGCAAACATCAGGGCGGAACGTCCACTGCCAGCGTGCTAACTCCGGCGATGCGTGCGGGAGACTTTTCCGCGCTGCTTGCTCAAGGCAGCAGCAGCATTCAGCTCTACGACACGCAGAATGGCTTCACGCCTTATGCGGGAGACACGGGCGTGCCGATCGTCAATCCCGTCGCACAGTTTCTCTTTGCTCATCCGGAGCTCTACCCACTTCCCAATGCCGCTCCCGTTGACGGTCTGATTCAAAACAATTTTCACGGCGGACAAACCAGCTACATCAAGAACAACCAGGAAGACGTCAAAATCGATTTCACGCCGGGAAACGTGAACAAGTTCAGCGGCTTCTATTCGCAGGGCACGGGCCGCGATGGCTCTACCGCGCTCATGCCGGTATTTTTCCCATCGCAAAACGTCTATCCGACTCACGTCGGCGGTGGAAGCTGGGTTCACACCTTCTCATCGACGATCATCAACGAAGCGCGCATGGGATTCACGCGCGTACGCTGGGACAACAGCATCCCGACCGATCCGTCCGGACAGTTTGGCCTCACAGGTGATCAGAAAGTCGGAATTCCGTTCGTTGGCAACCAGCTTTATCCCGGATTTTCGGGACAGAGCATCAGCAACAATTCCAGTTACCTGGGCACGAGCGCGAATACCCAGATTCTTCGCGACAACACGTTCAACTACTACGACAACCTGACCTGGCAGAAAGGACGGCACTTCCTTTCCATCGGCGCGCAAGCGACCCGCTACCAGCAGAATTATCTGAACGCCTCCAACTTCGGATTCCTGGGAACATTCCAGTACACCGGCGTTTTCTCGGGTCTGAACGGCGTCGGATACGGCCCTGCGGATTTTGTCCTCGATCGCGTGGTCAACAACCAGATCGGATCCACTGTCGGTCTCGTGGGCAACCGCCAGTGGCGCGTTGCCGGATACATTCAGGATGACTTCAAGGCCACTTCGCGACTCACTTTGAATCTTGGAATACGCTACGAGTTTGACCAGCCCTGGTACGAAGTCAACAACCGCACGGCGAACGTTCTGCCTGACGGAACCGTGGAGTATGCCAGCCGCGTTCCTGCTGGAGCGGTCGCGGGCGCAGTTGTTTGCCCCACGCGCGCTTGTTACAACGCAAACTACAAACAGATCATGCCGCGCCTTGGGTTCGCATTTGAAGCCACTCCGCGACTTGTGATTCGCGGCGGATACGGCGCCACTAGCTTCTTTGAAGGCAACGCTTTCAACCAGCGCCTGACTTCGAGCCCGCCATTCGCCCTTGGCAGCAACGTCACGGCCACCGTACCGACGGGAACAAATCCGGGTAGCCCCTTCAGCGTCGAAGACGGCTTTGCACAACAGTTCACTCCGACAACGACTTACTCGACATGGCCGGTCAATATGCAACCTGCGTATATCAATGAGTTCAGTTTGACCAGTGAATACGCGATCACGCCGCAGCTTTCGTTGAGCGTCGGTTATCTCGGAGAAGTTGGCGATCACCTGGCTGATTACCGCAACGGCAACCAGTTGACCTTGGCGCAGGCAACAACCATTGCGCAAGGCGGCACTGCCAACGCGCCGTTCGCATCCCTCGTCGGGCAAGGCGGAGTTCTGTTGATCACCGAGTCCCAGGCAATCATGAATTACAACGCCGGCCAGGTAACACTGCGCGAGCGTACTCATCATGGCCTCGAGTACACACTGAACTATTCGTACGCCAAATCCATGACGAATTCGTCGGGCAACTACGGAACGCCAAACATCAACGGTTCCGACGGCGCCTACCAGGACGGTTACAACGGTCACGCCGACTACGGGCCGTCCGGCATGGATGTGCGCCACAGCTTGAGCTTCGTTGGCGTGTATGAACTGCCCTTCGGCCGCGGGCGTTCGTTCGGCAGCGGGGCAAACGGCTTCCTCGACGCCGTGTTTGGCGGTTGGAAGCTTTCCACTTCCGCGTTTCTGTATTCCGGCTTTCCCATTACCATCAATGCGCCGGGCGCCAGCAACACCAATTCCTACGGACAATCCCGTTCGAATCAGTACCGGCACATGAATTTGCATAATCAGACCATCAACAACTGGTGGGGTACGGACCCATCGGCGGTGCCTTGCCAAGGTGCAGACAACGGTGTGTGCGCGTACGGCGTCGCCGGAACCAACGGTCTACCGGCCTTCGGCACCACGGCGATCAACACAGAACGAGCTCCCGGCTACCGCCAGGTGGATACTTCGCTGTTCAAAGATATCCACGTCTGGCGCGAAAACGTGGTCGGCTTCCGTGCAGACGTTTTCAATATCTTCAACATCGCCAGCTACGGAAATCCCGACAACAACGTGCAAGACAGCAACTTCGGACAGATCGGCAGCGTGCGTTCTCCGGCGCGGCAGATCCAGCTAAGCTTGCACTACGCTTTCTAGCAACAACTGTTTCAGGGAGCCTGCTACACGTCTCAGCGCAGCGGGCTCCTCATGACCCACCGCCCGGTTCGGAAGAAAACTGTCCGTCCCTCGGCAACAGCAGTTCCCGCAATTCATTGCTATCGGAACGTTAATCTTGCGGGCTTCGTAAAACAGACCATGACCGAACAGGTGCTCATCGAAGTGTGCGTCGACTCGGTCGCGTCCGCCGAAGCCGCGGAACGCGGCGGCGCTCAACGAGTCGAACTTTGCAGCGATCTGCTGGAAGGTGGAGTCACGCCGAGCATCGGCCTGCTCGAGGCGGTTCGGTCCAAACTGTCGATCGGCGTTCATCCCATCATTCGGCCGCGTCCCGGTGATTTTTGCTATTCGCCCGAAGAATTCGACATCATGCGCCGCGACATTGAGGCAGCTAAGGCCGCGGGTGCGGATGGGGTGGTTCTGGGTATCCTCGGACCCGAAGGGAATGTGGACGTCGAAAGAACTCGCGCTCTGGTCGAATCGGCGCGCCCTCTGTCCGTAACATTCCATCGCGCGTTCGACATGTCGGCAGACCTCTTCCGTGCGCTTGAGGATGTTTGTTCGACCGGCGCCGACCGGCTTCTGACGTCCGGTGGCGAACAATCGTGCTTGCAGGGTGCCGATGCCGTGGCCTCGCTCGTGAAGGCGGCCCGCGGACGGATCACGATCATGGCCGGTGGCGGGATCGGGCACAGCAACGCGGCCAGCATCATTGAGCGAAGCGGTGTCACTGAGATCCACGTGGGGCTGGGCTCGCCCGTCTCAAGTCCCATGCTTCATCGCAATCCCGCCGTCTCGATGGGCAAGGCGCAAGGCCGCGAATACCAGCGCACCCAGGTCCTCGAAGACAACGTCCGAAAGTTGAGCCGGGCGGTTTCCTCACCTCCCGTAAAGACGCGCTAACACCCCTCAAACTCTGCTTCAAGCCCATTTCAGCCACGCCGCACCGGAGCAACTCAGGCAATAGAGGTGCAGGATTCAGGGTATATACTTTGTCCCAGACTCGTGCGGGGTTTTGGGCTCTTTAGTCTGGTCCCCAACCAGGCGAACCATGCAGAAGCAGGATCCGAGGTTCGATCCCAAAGATCGGGCCAACTCGACCAATCAGCCGGCTGTCGGCGTCCCGGTGAAGGGCGACAGTTCCGGCTCGTATCCTCCTGCTGACCCGGACGCGACCATGGTCGACTTCCCTCAACCATCGTCTGACCCGTCGGCCCGCGTCATGGACCCGCAGGCAACTCAAGTCGACATCACTCCGCCTCCGCAGCGGGTCACGGTCAGAGCTCCGTCGCGCTTCCAGGCTCCCGTTGCCGCGCTGCAAAACGGCGATGTGCTGGGAGGCCGCTACGAGATCTTGCAGTTGCTGGGCGAAGGTGGCATGGGCGCGGTTTACAAGGCAATGGACCGCGAGCTGGATCGTCCGGTGGCGCTGAAATTGATCCGGCCGGAATTGGCGGCGAATCCGTCGATCCTCGCGCGATTCAAACAAGAGCTTCTGCTCGCCCACCAGGTCACGCACAAGAACGTAATCCGCATCTACGACCTTGGCGACGCCGACGGAGTGAAGTTCATCACCATGGAATTCGTTGAGGGCGAGGATCTACGCGCCCTCATTCAGCAGAACAAGAAGTATTCACCTGAGCAGGCGGTCGAGATCATTCAGCAGGTTTGTCGTGCCCTGGAGGCCGCCCATGCGGTGGGCGTGATTCACCGCGATCTCAAGCCGCAAAACATTATGCGCGACTCGGCGGGCCGGATCCTCGTGATGGACTTCGGGCTAGCCCGCACGTTCGAAGGCGACGGCATGACCCAGACCGGAGCTCTGGTCGGGACCATGGAATACATGTCGCCCGAGCAGGCGCTGGCGAAGGATCTGGACCAGCGTTCCGATCTCTTTACGTTGGGCCTCATTCTTTACGAACTGCTCACGGGTGTAACGCCGTTCCGCGCCGACAGCGTGGTGGCGAGTTTGCTCCGGCGAACTTCGGAACGTGCGATTCCGGTTTCCGATCACGATCAAACGATTCCGAAAGCGCTGAGCAACATCGTCAGCAAATGCCTGGAACGCGATCCCGCAGTTCGCTACCAGAATGCAAGCGAACTGCTTCGCGATCTGGAGGCGTGGCAAGGCAACCACGCGGGCGCAACGTTGGGCTTTCAACCGGCCGTTGAGCCATGGGGCCGCACGATCCCTTGGCCCCTGCTGATGGGAATTGCGACGGTTCTGGTTCTCGCCATGGTCGGATACATCTTTCGCGGAGCACTTTTCGCGCCTGCGGCGAAGAAACTTGTTTCTGGGCCTGCGGTATCGCTGGCGATTTTGCCGTTCCGCAATGCCTCTGGAGATCCCGGCCTCGACTGGCTTGGCCCCAGCCTGTCCGACATGCTGAGCACCGACGTGGGCCAATCCGCCAGTCTCAGGACCATTTCGCAGGATCGCCTGCATCAGGTGATCTCCGATTTACGTATCGCTCCCAATGCATCGATTGAACCTGCAACGTTGCGCAGTCTCGCCGAGTTCAGTAACGCCGACACGCTCGTCTCCGGACAGTTTGCGAAATTCGGCGGCCAGATCCGCATCGACGCCACGCTTCAAGACTTGAAGCACGATCGATCCGTACCCATCAAGATCGATGCGGTCGACGAAAAGGACATACCCGGCGCGGTGGATCGACTGGCCGCCTCGATTCGCGACAATCTCGCGATCTCATCCGATGCGATCAAAGAACTCAAAGCGAGTTCGTTCCAGCCCAGCTCCCATTCTGCGCCAGCGCTGCGCGAGTACGATCAGGGGATTCAACTCCTGCGGGACGGCAAGAATCTCGACGCGGTGAAAGCATTGCAGGCTGCAACCAAGGAAGACGAGAACTTCGCTCTCGCATACTCGCGCCTCGCGGACGCGGACTCCGCGCTTGGATACGATGGCGACGCCGAACAAGCCTCGCGCAAGGCGATTCAACTGAGCCAGACTTTGCCGCCCGCGGAGAAATACCTGATCGAGGCCGCGCACGCCCGAGTCGTAAAAGACAACAAGAGAGCGATCGAAGCGTACGAGAATCTCGCCAAGAGCATGCCTGAGAATTCGGACGTCGAATCGGCGCTTGGCGGCCTTTATACCGAGACTGGCAACTACGACAAAGCCCGCGCCCAGTTGTCGAAAGCTTCTCACCTCGGATCCGAAAAATATCAAGGCGTTGTGGCAGATGGGTGTCGTGGAAATCGTGAGCGGCAATCCTCAAGCCGCGCTTGATCCGCTGAACAAGGGCCTCTCGTTGGCGGTGCAGCTGGACTCTCCGGAACTAAAGGCGTTGATTCTGCAATCGATGGGAATTTCGTACCGGATCATGAACAAGCCCGATGACGCCATGCGCAACTATCAGGACGCGATGGCGATCAACCAGAGGCTTGGATTGAAACGCGCACTGGCCAGCAACCTCGTCGAAATGGCCGTCGTCCAGAACACGCAGGGAAAAGTCGAAGCCGCACTTTCCGATTACAACCAGGCGCTGCAACTGCAACGCGAAATCGGGATGAAGAAAGAAGTCGGCGACACCCTCATCGACATGGGCGTGGTGTACGAGTCTAAGGGCGACTACGACAAGGCGCTGCAGAATTACAAGGAGTCATTGCAGATCCAGCGCGATGCCGGCGACGAAAACTATCAGGCGCTGTGCCTTAGCAACATTGGCGGCGTCTATTTGGCTAAAGGCGATACCGACAATGCGTTGACCTATTTGCAGCAGGCATTGCAACTGCGCGAGAAGCTCAACGCGCCGGCCTCCATTGCGGCGACTTTATCGGCTCTCGGACAGGTCTACATCACTACCGGCCAGTACGATCAGGCTTTGACGACATCCATGCGTGCGCTCGATCTGTGGCGCAAGGCGGGCAATGGCCGCGGGGCGGCCGATGAATCGCATGACATCGGATTGGTGTTCCAGCATCAAGGCCGCTTCGGAGCCGCCGTTCATGCCATGCAAGACGCAGTCGACGGCTACCGCGCCGTTGGGGACAAGAGCACCGACATGGCAGCGCTGCTCAAGGACCTCGCGGATGCCCTCGCGCATGCGGGACGCGGCTCGGAAGCGGAGCCTCTTCTCAAAGAAGCCCAATCTTTAGTCGGCGACATCAAGAATGAGAGTCTGACGGCGCAACTGCTCAGCACTCAGGGCGACGTTCGGCGCTACAGCGGCGATACGAAATCGGCGGATACTTTCTATCAGCAAGCGCTGAAGTCCGCAATGCGTGGGAGCTCTCCCGAGGACATTCTGATCTGCAAATTGCACGTAGCGGAAATTACCTTGGGCAAAGGGAATCCAGAATCGTCGATCCGCGAGTTTCGAAAGCTAACGCAGGAAGCCGACAGCCGCAATCTGAAATACCTTTCTCTGGAAAGTGCGGTCGATGGTGCGGAAGCGATGATCATCCGCAAGGATTTCTCAGGCGCCCAGCAGGAGTTGCAAACTGCGCTGGGGAAGAGCGAAAAGATGGGATCGCGTTTTCAAAGTGCCCGCATCCACTATTTGCTTGGCTCTGCCTTGCGCCAGTCCGGAAGCTCGGATGCTCCCCAGCACTATCGTCTCGCGCTGAGTTTGATGGAAGACATGCAGAAGGATGCCGGTGCGGAAAAGTTGCTGGACCGCCCTGATCTGAAATACATGTTCACAGAAGCCACGCGATTCGCAGCGGCTAAAAGCTAACTCACATTCGAATACTCAAAAACGAAGGGAGGAACCTGAGCGGTTCCTCCCTGGTTTTGTTTGGCTGTTTTATTTGGCTGGTTTTTATCTCGTTACCAGTGTGATCCACTTTGCCGTGTTGTTCTTCGTGTTCGGATCCGAATTGGCTTCAGTCACTGTTTCCGAGTTCGTGACGCTTGAATTTGCCTTTGCAGTCACGTTGACGGTGATCTGAACCAGGACTCCCGTTTGATTCTTCTTTGTCCAAGCCGTGAGGTTCCCCAGGCTGCAGGAACCTGCGACACTGCCGCAGGAGCTTGTCGGAGGCGTAATCGAACACACTGGAATGCTGCCAACAAGGATGCAAGGCTCGATCGCGAATCCGGAACTCACGAACGTTGTTCCCGTCGGCAATGTGTCGATCAAGTTCACCGCAGTCGCCGTGTTGGGCCCGATGTTCGCAACCGCAATGTAGTAGGTCATGTTCGTTCCGGTTTTGACCAGCAGGTTGCCGATCATTGCGGTGGTAATATCCGCCGACCCGACGACTTGGTACGTCACGCTTGAGGTCGCCGACACGTTACCTGCCACATCGACTGCGGTTGTAGTGAACGTCTGGGTTCCGAGTGCCGAGGTGGTCAAACCGATCGGCGTTGTTGTGACGGTTTGCTGGTTTCCGGGAAATCCTTGCGAGGCGCAAGTCGCCACTCCCGAGAAAAAATTCGCAACCGTTGCGCTCGATGGATCGGTACAGGCAACAGTCGCCATCACGGGCGTGAACTGCGCATAAATGCCGCCTGCAGGACTCAACGTAATCGAAGTGACGCTCGGCTTGGTGGTGTCGATATTGAAAGGTGCTGTCTTGAAGGTCGCAACATTCGGCCCAGGCGGTCCAGGGCTTATGTCGAGTTGTCCCGGGAAGACCAACTCTTCGAAGGCGTCGCAGTCCACGGAAAAATAGTGGGCATCGTACGCTCCTTCGACGAGAGGATTAGCTGTTCCATTCTTGTCGTAGGTCGTAATCGATCCGTTCACGCCAAACGGCTGCGGATTCTGCGTGGTCCACGGCGTCGGAGCAGCACCCAGCGCCGGGCATGGAATCGTGTTGTTCAATGTCTGTTCGCCGGGCAATGGAAATGTGGTGTCCAGCAACGCCCCTCGTGGTTCTGCGCCAAATACGATCGAAGCGCCTTGGGCGGCCTGGAAGTTATTGTTATCCGGATCGGGTGTCGCCGGCGGTGCGCTGTTGAACGATGCGGCCACACTCGTCGAGTTCGTCCACAAAGGAATTGTCGGAGTGGTCTGCCACTCGGGCTCGCAACAGAAGAATACGTAGCTCGAATTGGTGGTGGTGCCTGTGCCGCCGCCTCTCGGCGTATTGTCCTCGAGCTGCGTCATGATGCTCTGCGGACAAAGCTGCGCAGCCAAAGGATCGTCCGTCGGATAGTTGCACTGCGCACCGGAAACGAGAGCATCCGGCGCCATTGCGATTCCAGGGGCATAACCCGGCGGGATCGTGAGCTTCCCGTCCACAATTCCCGGCTGATTCAGATTCAGGTCCATCTCTTGAATAAAGAGTACGTTTCTGACGGTCGATTGCGGACAGTTCGAGCCTGCTTGATTCGGGTTGCTCGAATTTGTACAGGTCAGAGTATTCACGGTGCAAACCGTTTGACCCGCGGCCGTCAGGCAGGGAGCATCCGCCATCGCAGTTCCTTTCACGATGCTGGCCCAATCCAGAGGAGTGATTCCTGCGGTGCTGACGAACGGAGTCGTGTCTGGCGGAATCGTCAGACCGTTACCGTTCGCGACGCTGTAGTCAAAATCAAATTCCTGATGCTGTCCCTGCGTGTCATTCGACACGAAACTCTGAGTCAGACTCCCCGGATCCTGCAGGATTGATCGGGTCACCTTCTGCGTCGGCGTAAAGATCCAACTCTGGATATCCTGCGTCTCGAAGTCACCACCTGTTGCGCCGGTGAATCCGACAAACGCGGTTCCGCCATCCCCAAGGCCGATGCTGCTCAAATCGACCGGAATGCCGTTCGGGTAAATGTCCACGCCATCGAGAACAACTTGAATATTGGCAACCGTGGCGGGCGTGCAAGTGGAACAGGCTGGCACATAGGTGATCGTCACATTGTGCACCGCGCCATCCGACAGGTTCGCGGTGACGACAGGACTGCCCAAGGTTGAGTTGGGGCCGTTAGGGAAACAGGCAACACCATGATGGGACGTATTCGCGCCGGTGCCGCAACTTTGAATCGCCACATGGCTGGCGGATCCATTGACCAACGCCGGATCCCAGCCATTTTGAAACGTGTCGAACTCAATCGCGAGGCTGTGCGTGATGCCGGCCCCATGGCTGGGATCGGTGCTGTTGTCGGCGTCGCCGTAGCCGATCGCGCCGCCGTTTCCGCCTGAGAATCCGAGCGCGCTGGTGCTGGAGTTCTGGATAACGAATGCAATTCCGTCCGCCGGAGGATTCGAAGGGCCCGTGAACTGGAATTGGAACGTAGTGCTGAATCCATTCAGCACGGTTTGGGGCGTGAGGTACCATGCCGACCCTGTCTGATTGCCGGCGCTCGTCGTGATTTGTAGAACGGTGTTTGTCCCGGTAACCAGCTGCGCCGTTCCATTCAACGCCAGGCAAGTTCCGTTCGCGTTAAAGTTCGGCGTGTAGTTGGGAGCAGTGGGACACTGTGCCTCCGCCGGAGCGCTACTCATCGTCATCGCAATGATCGCTACAGCGGCCAGGTAACCGATCCTCATAATCTTTGCCGCGAAGGCGGACCGATTCAATGCTCCCAGCGCAAAACTGCCAAGGCGAGGCGCCGCGATCTTGTTGGCAACTTTCGATTCGCAACCCATCGCATTCAGTGCAACGAGATTTGAAGACATGACAGAGCCTCTTTCAAACTTAGAATTTCGCTCACAAGGAAACGGGCAGAGGTCCGGGAGGGAGAACCGTCGCTGCGTGGAATCTTAATATAGCTGCTCGGCGAAAAGCCGCGCGGAACGCCATGATACAGCCGGAGTCCAGAAAGTCAAGACACACTTGGAAAGTTGCAATCTGTTGCAACTGTGGCCTGTACGCTGCAACAAATTTCGCCCGGTATCGCCCGCGGTTGATCGGTTCGCAAGTTTGTCGGACCGCGTCAGCATGCTGGTCGAAGTGCCGGCGTGCGTTATTCTGGTTGTTCCGGCGATCCTTCAAACGCATAGTCCGTTGGGAAATTTCTGTGCAAAAGATGCCAAAAGAAAGCCGCATTCGAGGCCTACCCGATGTCCTCGCAAAGGGCTTGGATGTCGTGTTCTGCGGAATCAATCCAGGGATGCGCTCAGCCAGGCTCGGCTACCACTTTGCCAACCCAAACAACCGGTTTTGGCGTGTGGTTTGTCTATCAGGATTCACGCCGGAACAGATATCTCCGCAAAATGCCCGGTCAATGTTAAACCATCATTGCGGACTCACCTCAGCAGTGGAAAAGCCGACAGTCGGCGCGCGCGATCTTACGCGAAGTGACTTCATCGCAGCGCGGCCGGAACTGGAGCGGAAGATCGCGCGATATGCTCCGCGCTACCTTGCATTTCTTGGAAAGCCAGCTTGTTCTGCGATTCTTAACCGGCGAGATCTGGCGTGGGGCCTTCAAGAAATGCAATTCGGCGGGGCTGATGTCTGGGTGCTCCCAAATCCCAGTGGGCTGAATTGCGCCTTCACGCTCACGATGCTGGTGAGCGCTTACGGAGAATTGTTTGAAGCAGTCGGCAGCTCAAAAAGAACAGCCACGCCGGATGCCATAAGTTCCAGGCCTGTATTGTCTGAGCTAGGGAATCCGATAGGCTTGCCAATCCCGCGATAGCCCTCGCAGTACTTCGAGGAGTAATTCATGAGGCCGACTCGTCCAAGTTTCGCCCGACTGCCTTCGCAACTAAAGAGAAGGATTATCCGGGACGGCACCCGGCCGAACGAATTGCGGGATGCCGCGTTTCGGCGAGTGATTCGTTCCATCCCCAAGGGCAAGGTCAGCACCTATGGACGAATTGCGGCCGCCGCGGGATATCCTCTCTACCATCGCGCCGTAGCGCATCTCCTGCGGACCGAATTGCCATCTGCGTTGCCCTGGCACCGCGTCGTAGGAGCGGGTGGAGAAATCAAGCTTCACGGCGAAGCGGCAGCGGAGCAGCATCTGCGCCTGAGCATGGAGCACGTTCGTTTTCGCGGGAAGCGCATCGACATGAAAGCGCACGAGCACACCTTGCGCCCGTGGGAACTCTGAACGCGGAACTCGCTCCGGCGTGCGCGAACCTTCCCGAGAAATCGACTGGCCCTGCAAGGTTTTGCGTTGCGGAGAAATCCGTGTAATCTTCGCAGCGGGGAAAATTACACGTGTGCTTTTCAGCGACAGCGAACTTTGTCGGCAGCGGAGTCCTTGGCGCCGTTGGAGTCGTCACCCTGACAAGGGTGAAGCATCGGCGCGAACTGCTTTTTGCGGCGCTCCCAATTTTGTTCGCGATTCATCAGTTCATCGAGGGATTCGTCTGGCTCGGGTTAGACGGAATTCTTTCCGCCACAGTCGCGCACGACATGGGGGCCGCGTTCATGCTCTATGCGCAGGGCCTGCTTCCCTTCCTGATGCCTTTGAGCATCTTCCTTTTTGAGCCGGACAAAAAGAGCCGCAAACGGATGCTGCCGTTTCTCGTCATCGGCGGAGCCACGACGCTCTACATTCTCTGGGCCCTGACTGCATTCCCGCTGCAGCTTTACATCAGGGGCAACAGCCTCGTCTACATCAATCAGGCGACCAACAATACGGCGGTAGCTCTGGTCTACGTGATCGCAACCTGCGGATCCCTGTTTCTCTCGAATATCCGAATGATGGTGATCTTTGGCGCGGCAAATCTGGCCATCCTGCTCGTCGTCATGGGGGTCAAGCGTTACGCTTTCACCTCATTGTGGTGTGCGTACGCGGCGGTCGCGAGCGTGATCATCCTCGCCTACTTCTGGCGAAGCCACGCCGAACGCCCTTTCCTGTACGCGTAGCGAAACCGGTTCTAGAAAACACCGCGATCTAAGCACGCGCACCTTCGGCAGGAAAGTGCGTTTCGCGCAGATTGCAGCGTTAATCAATGCGAGATGATTGATGGCGATCAGGTTATTTCATTTTGTACATACATTCGTGTATGTATCGATCTGAATGAAAGATCAGAGCACCGCGAAAGCTGGACCGCTTTCAACTCCAGAATGCCCTTTGCGGCGACGGAAACGGCCTCCTGACGACGAGATAGTCTGCGCCCAGGGTAAACCATCGGCCGGAGGAAAATCGACACCCTAGCAGCTTCTAATCGCCCCTGACGAACTTTCAACGACTTACGTAACAGCTACCCAATTCGAACGGGGGTGGCCTATCCTTTCTCACTTTTTACAAAGGGGTGGGGTTCCTCATGATGGATCGTCCCGAAGGAATCCTGATCTATTCAACAAGATTGGTCGGCTCTAGCCGACGATTTTCGAACTCTTCATCTCTACCAGGCTCCGCCGTCTCCCCTTCAGATGTTCCCCGACGATCAATGAGTCGATTTGCGATTTTTAGACGACGATCTCTTGCCCAAACGCCAAATCCCTGGCTTTCATTGACTTGGCAGTTTCGCAGACATAAGATTCCGCCACGGTGATCGGACAGACCATCTCGCACTACCGCATCGTGGAGAAACTTGGGCGCGGTGGCATGGGCGAGGTCTTCCTGGCTGAGGATACACAGCTTGGCCGGAAAGTCGCGATCAAATTCCTCCCCCGCGAAGTCGCCACCGATGAGCTCGCGAAACAGCGTCTGCTGCGAGAAGCCCGGACCGCAGCCACTCTCGATCACCCGAATATATGCGCGATCTACGAGGTCGGGCAGGACGGCGACGATAGCTTCATTGTCCTTCAGTACATCGAAGGAGAAACTTTAGCTTCGAGGATCAAGCGCCACCTGCCAGATGTGCCCGAGGCGCTAGCTATTGCTATACAGGTCGCCGATGCTCTCAGCGAAGCGCACGCACGCGGCATCATTCATCGCGACATCAAGCCGGAAAACATCATGCTCACCGCGCGCAACCAGGTAAAGGTGCTCGATTTCGGCTTGGCCAAGGTTATGACGGATTCGAGCATCATCGGCGCAGACACAGCGAGCATGTTGAGCGTACCGGGAATGTTGGTGGGCACTTTGCCCTACATGTCGCCGGAGCAGGTGCGGTGCGAAGAATTGGATCGTCGCAGCGACATCTTTAGCTTCGGGACCGTACTTTATGAATTGCTGAGCGGGCGGCGGCCCTTCGAGGCAAAGAGTTCGGCAGAAGTAATCTCGGCAATCCTGACCGCCGAACCGGCGCCGATTAGCCGCTCTACCCTTGCCCACAGCGGCAGTGTCGAAGAAGATCTGATACGAAAATGCCTTGAGAAAAATCCGGCGCGGCGCTACCAGACGATGGGAGATTTGATCTCTGACCTGCGGCGGATCCGCAGCGGCAGCGAGAGTGGACAGTCTATGCCCGTGGCCGGGTCGACAGTTGTGAAACCGCAGCCAGCGATTCCCCGGAATAGCGACAACAGAGCGCGGTTTTCAAAGCGCGACCTTGAATTGATCGCGGCATCCATCGTGCTGGTCCTGGCGGTCGGTCTGTACATCTATTCATCCCGGAGTAAGGAGCATCCTGCGACTTCGGGCGCACCCGTCGTATCCGTCAACTCATCCGCCAACCCAGTCGCCTACGACGCCTATATGCGCGGGAGGGTCAAAGTCAGCAGCGAAAATCCAGATGACAATCAGACTGCGATCAAACTCTTCGAGCAGGCCGTAGCTGCCGACCCAAACTTTGCCGCTGCCTTCGCCGAGTTGTCCCGCGCCTATACCATCGAGGCGCGCTACGTTGCGTCCGATGTCGACAGGAAAAAGGCATATGAGGATGCAGAAGTCGCGGACGATAAAGCGCTCGCGATAAACCCCAATCTGGCAGAAGGTCATTTCGCCCGCGGCCTCATGCTGTGGACGCCTTACAAGCGCTTCCCTCACGAGCAGGCGATTCAGTCCTACCGGCGCGCGATTGAACTCAATCCCAATTTCGATGAAGCCCATCATCAGTTGGGATTTATCTATCTTCACATCGGCATGCTCGACAAGGGTCAGCAAGAGATTGAAAAGGCATTAGCCATAAATCCGAGTAACACGCTGGCGCGGTACCGCCTGGGCGTCATCGATATGTGCCGGGCCAAGTACGCCGAAGCCTTTCAGATATTCAATAGCACTCCGCTCCAGGAGAACCCTGAACTCCTTGCATTTTATACATCCAACGCTTTATTCCGTCTGGGCCGGAATGGCGAAGCCTCGGCGCTCATTGACCAGTACTTCAGAGACTATTCCAAAGATAAAGGCGGGATGGTGACCAGCGTAAAAGCCATGATGCTGGCCAAGGCTGGCAAGAACAGAGAAGCTGAAACCACGATCCAGCACGCGATCGACATCGGACGCGGTTACGCTCACTTTCATCACACCTCATACAACATTGGTTCCGCTTACGCGCTCATGAAGCAACCAGAGCAAGCGATGAAGTGGCTGCAAGTCACCGCCGATGAGGGTTTCCCTAACTACCCTCTGTTCGAGGGCGACACCCAGTTGGATAACCTGAGAAAAGACCCGCGCTTTATTGCTTTCATGGCGCAGCAGAAGCAACAGTGGGAGCATTTCACCGCCACATTGTGAAGGCCAGGGTAAGCTTTTGATTACTCGATTTTATTGGTCGGGGAGAGAGGATTTGAACCTCCGACCCCCTGGTCCCGAACCAGGTGCTCTACCAGGCTGAGCCACTCCCCGACGATTGCGCGGCGCGGAAGGAATTCTGCGCGCTTTGAAACTGCAGACGTTACACGAAAATTATAGCACTCGTATCGGATAGACCAGCGATCATACTCATCGTCTCGTGTCTGCCCGGATGTTTGCCCTGAGTCCGCCCAATGTCTTCGCAGATTCCCCGCGCCCGCTCCCCAGATTCCGAAGCCTTGCCCATGCTTGGCGCCGGTTGTGCGAAACAGGTCTCCCCGCTACGATATTCTTTCGCCGCAACGACCCTCATGAAAACTGCATTCACCGCGCGCCGCCTGTACACCCCGACTGAACAGATCGAAGACCCGCTGCTTGTCGTGGAGGATGGACGAATCACCGAAGTCGCTCCGCGCGCCGGCAAAGCAGTTGCCGACCACACGACGATCGTCGACTTCGGAGATGCCACGATTTCGCCCGGCTATCTCGACATACACATCCACGGCGGGGCGGGGATCGACGTGATGCGCGCCGCTCCTTCCGAATTGCCGCGCCTGGGAAAGTTCCTGGCGTCGCACGGAGTTACGGCATATTTCCCTACGACCGTGGCCGCACCACTCGACGCGACCTGCGCTGCGCTCTCGCAACTCGCAGGCGTGATCGAGGCAGCCCAAAATGACGGCAATGCTTCCGTCGAGGCACGGCCTTTGGGAATCCATCTCGAGGGACCGTTCCTGAGCCACAAGCGGCGAGGAGTGCATCCGCCTGAGAATCTGATCGCGCCGACCATTGAGATATTCGACCGCCTTTGGCAAGCCGCCCGCGGTCACGTGCGGATGATGACGATTGCGCCGGAGATTCCCGGTGCGATGGAGGTCATTCCGGAAGCGGCCCGTCGCGGAGTGTGCGTGAGCATCGGGCACTCCGACGCCGAAATGCAGATCGCCAAGGACGCGGTCGGGGCGGGAGCTCGGCACGCCACACACACTTTCAACGCGATGCGCCCGCTCGACCATCGCCAGCCCGGAATACTCGGCGAAGTTCTCGGCGACGACAGCATCACAGCAGACCTGATCGCCGATGGGATTCACGTTGCGCCCGAAGTTGTGAAGGTATTTTTGCGGTCCAAGGGGGTTGAGCGTGCTGTGCTGATCACCGACGCGATCTCGGCGACCGGCATGCCCGACGGCCAATACCAGCTTGGCCCGATTGTCGTCGATGTGAAGGACGGCAAATGCACGGCCAATGGCAGTCTTGCCGGCAGTGTGTTGACGATGGATCGTGCTGTCCGTAACGTGACCCGATTTTCCAGTTGGAGTTTGCGCGAGGCTGTGCGGTTAGCAACTTTCAACGCTGCGCACGCGGTTGGACTTTCAGGAGATTACGGAATCCTCGCGCCCGGCGCGCGAGCGGATTTCAATGTGCTCAGTTCTTCTGGCGATGTGATGAAAACGATCGTGGCGGGCCGCGGATTCTAGGTTGCTAGGGGATGAGGTCCAGAGCGCGAGGACGCACTCTAGTTGGGCTTGCGCCGTTTCGCCTCGGTGAGATGCTGCAGAAGCATGAGCTCATCGGCACGTGAAAGTTGATCGAGAAAAGTTTTGCCGGTCCTGGGCTTGTCGTCGCTCGCAGTCGTCACCGTACCGGCCTGCCGCAACTTATCCCCGAGCTCTGGATCGTTGTTCATCACTTCTGAATAGAACCAGAGAAAGTGGCGCATTTGATCGAGGGCCACTCGCAACGTCTCAATCGGCTCAGTCTCCGACAATGAGTTCAACGCTTCCATGAGTTCCGGATCAGTCGGAGCCTGCATGGCGGCGCAATTGAGCTCTTGCTGGATGGTGCGCAAGTCCTCGGTGACGCGCGCGATTCGGAGATGTAAGTCGTCCATGTCGTCGAAAGCCATTCTTTCGCCTATCCACCATCTCATCGGCAGCGGGGTGCGAATAGATGTCCCACGGGCATGCGCTTTCGTAATTCTCTCGATTACTTTGGTCCGGAAAAGGTCACTGTCAGCATGCGAGCGATGGATGAGTTGCTTCAGAAGCGTGCGGAGCGAATCTCAGGAACGGTAACGACGCGTATTCCTTCAGCTGGATTTTCTACTGCGAATGTGAGGGAGCAGATCATCTGCTCCAACGTGACCAAGCCAAGGCGCCTCGCCCCTTCTCGGGTTGCGGGCAAGAGTTCGGCAATTTTATACATGGGAATCAGCGCATACGGCCACCGGTGCCCCGGCCCGAGCACGTACCAGGGACGCAGGATTGTGGCGTTCAAACCTGCCGATGCGATGGCGTCCTCGCATTCGGTTCGAATCGCGATGTAGGCGTGCATCATCGGCGCCGGATGCGCGACGCTCAAATAAACGAAGTGGCGAATTCCCGCACATTTTGCGGCCGAGATCGCGCCCAATCCTGAAGGAAGGTCGACTTGGCGAAATTCCGCAGCCTTGGCGGGGCTGGGATGGGCCACTCCCACCAATTGCACAAAGGTGTCCGCGGGAGAGATCTGGGCGGCATAGCTTTCTCCGTCGAGCGCATTGCCGAAAACTGGAGTGCATCCTGCCGGAAGCTTTCTTTCCGAACCGACGCGCACGAGGGCCCGCACCTCGTGGCCGCGTTCCAGCAGGCGGGAAATCAGCCGCTGGCCCATATACCCGGTCCCGCCGGTTATGAATACGCGACGCTTGATGCCCACGTTGCCAATTCCTCCAAGGAGGAAATCAACCTTCAGTACGGAGGAACCACGCCCCTGGATTGCTATGGAAATTGCGGCCAAATTCTAGACCCGGCGTGGCGCGATTGCCAGAAAATGTTCGGGCTGTGATACAAACTCGCGATGCCTGTGTCGCACAGCGAAGGCGGAGCCAGTGAAGGATTGGTTCGCGCAATCGGACGCTGGAGCCTGGTCGCGCTCACCGTGAATTGCATTCTCGGGAGCGGCATCTTCGGCTTGCCATCGCAGGTGGCCAACTTACTTGGACGGGCGAGCCCATGGGCGGTGCTCCTCGCTGGCGCTGCAATGGCTGTGATCATTGCCTGTTATGCAGAGGTTTCCTCGCAGTTCGCCCAGACCGGTGGCACCTATATCTATTGTCGCGAGGCCTTCGGACGTTTTACCGGCTTGCAGGTGGGATGGATGATGATGCTCAGCCGCCTGACGGCATGCGCGGCGAATGCAAACCTGCTGGTGATTTATCTCGGCGAATTCTGGCCGGGAGCCACGCAGCCTGTCGCGCGATTTGCGATCATCAGCCTGCTGCTCGGGGTCCTTCTCCTGATCAACTATCGCGGCGTGCGTGATGGAACGCTGGTCAGCAATTTTTTCGTTGTTGCGAAGCTGCTCCCTTTGGCCATCGTCGCGCTGGCCGGCGGCTACTATCTGGCGACGCATTCCGCCGTTCCTCAGGGAGTTATCCATGCGGGTGTTGGAGCGTGGCGAACCGCGATGCTCCTTCTGTTTTTTGCCTATGGCGGGTATGAAGCGGCCATGAATCCCATGGGAGAGGCGCGCAATCCGAAGCGCGACGCACCGTTCGCCCTGTTTGTGGCGCTCGCGATCGTCACGCTCGTCTACACGCTCATCCAGTGGGTCGTGATCGGCGTGCTGCCGGCAATGCTCCATACCGACCGTCCATTGGCCGAAGCCGCCAGGATCGTGCTTGGACATGGCGGCGCGTCGCTGGTCGCGCTCACCGCGATGGTTTCGGTGTATGGCTATCTCAATGCAAATTTCCTGACAGGCCCGCGTGCAACGTTCGCGTTTGCCGAACAGGGAGACTTCCCGCAGCTCTTCGCAGCCGTGCACCGCAAATTCAGAACCCCTCACATCTCGATCGTTGTCTTCGCATTTCTGTGCTGGGCTCTCGCATTGGCGGGCAGTTTCACATGGAACGTGACCCTCTCAGCGGTTTCCCGGCTTTTTTACTATGGAGCCGTCTGCGCGGCCGTGCCCGTGCTTCGCCGCAAGCAGCCGGGTGCTGCATGGCTGCAGCTTCCCGGCGGGCCGGCCTTCGCCGTTGTCGGAGTTGTGATCTGCCTGGTGCTGCTGACTGGCGCGGACTTCAGCAAGTCGCTGATATTAATTGCGACGATTGCTGTCGCCGGACTGAACTGGCTCGCCGTTCGCAAGAATGCGTAAGGGGCATCGCTAAGTGCGTTGTTCGAGTTCCAATAACGCTTTCTTTCTCTGGATGCCCCAGCGGTACCCACCCATGCTGCCGTCCTCGCGCACGACGCGATGGCACGGAATCTCGACCGCGACCGGATTGGTGGCGCAGGCTCGTGCAACCGCCCGGCACGCGCTGGGTTTCCCGATGGCCTTCGCAACCTGGCTGTAGGATTTCGTCTCTCCGAACGGTATCGACTGCAAATATGTCCACACCCTCCGTTGAAACGCAGTCGCCCGAATGTCCAAGGGCAGGGATGCGTCAAGATCTTTGCCGCTCAGGTGACGGAGCAGGGCGTCGATCCACGAGCGCAGTCCGCCCTTGTCTTCCTTACGAGCAGCGAACGGAAATTCACGTTTCAATCCCTCGAGCAACTCGCCATCCGTACGGGCAAACTGAATCGCGCAAATGCCGCGGTCCGTCGCCGCGATCAGCATGCGTCCGAGAGGCGAGTCAGCACAGGTATAACGGACAGTCGCAGCAATTGCGCCCCGGCGGTACTTGTCGGGAGTCATGCCCAATTGCGAAGCGGTACGCTCGTAAAGTCTGCTGCTCGATCCATATCCTGCGTCGTACATCGCGCGGGTGACCGAGTTCCCATCTTGCAGATTTCGTTTCAGCAGACGGAGACGGCATGAGTCGGCATAAGCTCGAGGCGTGATGCCAAGAATCGCCTTGAATCGTCGCTGCAAATGAAACGGGCTCAGATGAAATTCCTTGGCGAGGCGGCTCAAAGTCAGGGGCTCGTCGAGATGCTGTTCGATGAAGCGGCACATCGCCTTCAGAGTGTCTGACTCTGTTCCGCGAAGGGCCTTCGGACGGCAGCGCAGGCAGGCTCGATATCCGGCCTGTTCCGCAGCTTCCGGCTGCGAGAAAAACTCCACGTTCTCGCGACGGGGACGCCGCGCCGCGCACGATGGACGGCAATAAACTCCCGTCGAGGAGACGGCGAAAACAAATTCACCGTCGCGACGAGCGTCGCGAGCCACAACGGCGCTCCAGCGGGGATCGTTGGTCACTTCGACTTGTGCCGCATGGGATGTACGAGCGGGCATTGTTTCCGGGCTATCTGCTGCGAGTATGGCATTGGTCGTCATAGTAAGGAAAGCCTATGCCGACGCTTTCCAATGGACTATCCGGATCTTGCGGTCAAAGCAAAATTGAAAACTCGAGGTTCGTGAAGTTTGCTAGCATTGCGCCCGAGTGAAAGAACAATTACAGTTCCCCAGAGCAATTTTCACCGTGAATACTCGAGGAAACACCATGCATAAGACTCACCGGATCCTTCTCGTTTTGCTGACAGTACTGATGACAGTCGCGGTTGAGGCGCAGAGTTCCACGGACGCGATGCCTCCTGAAATGGCGCCGCACGTACTCACTGCGGAGCAAGTCAAGAAGGCTGTTCCATCGGAATATTTCTTCCGCGGCCAGAAGGCGCCCGTGCAATTGCGCAATGCGGTGGGGTTTCAGCTCGCGGACAGCAAGATGATGCTGGCCGCCTTGGTCGACGCGTCCGGATATTCAACCGCGATCCAGCAGAAATATCAGGGCCTGCTGATTACGGAGGTAAAGCTCGTGATTGGCGGCTCGAAGCTCGCGCCCGGTGAATACGGTTTCGGCTTTACGTCAGACGGCAAGTTCGTCGTTATGGATGTTGCCAACACCGACGTGCTGTCAGAAGCTGCGCAGGTCGAACAGACGCTGCCGCATGCGGTTCCGCTCAAACTGGTGGAGGATGGCGCGGGTTACAAGCTGTACGCAGGAAAGAAGTGGATCGGAATTAAGACGGAGTAGCCAGCCAATTTAGTGCGATAGCGGCTGGAATGATCCCATTAACGCCGAAATTCCAGCCCGTTTGCGAATCTCGTTCAACAAGGCACTGGCCGCGTTCTGATAAGTTTTGCCCGGGTCCGACGGATCGGACCAGACCGCGTCGTACACGATCTGTGCGGCATCTTTCAATTCGATGCGCAACGCTGCTTCGTACACATCCAAGCGTTCCTGAAGCTGTTCGTAGCAGCCCCCGCAAATCTCAGCCTTGCCGGGCTCCCCTGCATGATTCTCGTTAAACTTGCAAACTGCTTCTGGAGTGTCCAGGGAACCCGCGTGAGCCTCGCGAAGCTGGGCCTTGAACTGACGTAAAAACTCTTCACGCTGCTGCTCGAGAACTGCGGTATCAGGGACCGGATCAGCCGCAGTTTGGGCTGGTTTGGGCGGAATCTTTGGCACGACCGGCGATACCCGTTGGTTGTGCTTGCAGGTTGGACAGACATCGACATCGGCAGGGTAATAAAGGTGGCATTTCGAACAGGGCAAACCGTATCCGGAGGGCTTGCGTGATGCGGGTTCAGGGGCTACGTCCACGCGGCGCGCAACCGCTTCTTTCGCCAATGCCGCTTGAGCGGCGCTTCCGCTCATATTCTGGGATTGCGTCACGTTCGCACTCATCGTAATTCCCCTTCGTTCCGGATCTGCCTGCACGTCAGTGTATGAACGAACCGGCGTAGAGGCTATTTACCTTGGTACAACAACGGCCATTGTCCAAGCGGACAACCGGGTTCGGCTTTCCGCTAGCGCGAATTCGTGTCCTTGATCAGCTTCAGCAGCTCTTCGCGGCGAGCGCGGTAGAGCGTCCTTTCAGGATCGAGCCGGGATGCCACTTCCAACTCCGACAGAGCCTCTTGATAGCGGTCCATACTCATCAGGCACGCCGCCAGAGAATAGTGATTGTCCGCGGTCGCGTTCACACGCAGGGCCTCGCGAAATTCTTTTTCGGCGGCATGAAATTCCTGCTGCTGAAAGAACGCTGTGCCCAATAAGTGATGGGACACATCCGAGTCAGGATTGAGCGAGACCGAGATGCGGAGCTCGTGCACCGCTTCTTCGAGCTTGTTGTTCAAGAGCAGAGCTTGCCCCAAAATGCGATGTTCGTTCGCACCTGCGGGATTGTCGTGCACCGCGAGCTTCAATTCCGCGACTGCACGCTCGTACTGGTTCTTGGCCATGTAAGCACTGGCCAGGCAGGCATGTCCCTGCTGCCAATCGGGATGTTGCTTGTACAGTTCCCGCATTTCTACGATCGCGGCGTCATATTTTCCTTCGTCGCAGTAGGTGTTCCCCAGATTGTTCCGGATCGATGCTTCTTGGGGAGCGAGGCGCTTGGCTTCACTGTATTCGGCCACGGCCGCGGGCAGATTGCCTTCCTCATGCCGAATCAATCCCAGGTTCGAATGAGCTTCCCAGAATCCGGGCCTTAGGCGAATCGCCTCTTCGTACGCCGCGATCGCGCGCGGCAAGTAACCGGCAGCGTGCAGCGCGATTCCCATGTCGTAAAACGTGTCGGCGTTCGCGCGGTCCCAGACCAGCGACTCTCCGTAGGCATGAATCGCCGCCTGATATTGCCCCAGCGAGTAATGACCGAGACCGAGGTATTGATAGGCTTCCGAATTTTTCGGATCGATGCTGAGAGCGGTACGTGCCTCCGCGATTGCGTTCGGGCCGTCGTCGAGGCGATAGAAGAGATACGCCAGCGCACTATGATTCTCGGCGAGATCGGGCATCAGACGGAGAGCAGTTTCCAACTCATCGTAAGCGTCGTCCCAAAGCTCCTGTTGGCGAAGCATCTGGCCAAGAGCAAAATGCAGGGCCGGATCTTCAGCCTGCGAACTTGTCAGTGCACGAAGCTCGATTTCGGCTTGATGAAAGTGCTGCTGCTTCGCCTGCGCGGCAGCCTTCAACAGCGAGGCCGGAATTCCCGGACCGACTTGTGCGGACTGCACGTTGCCTGAATTCGCGGCGTGCATCAGGTCTTTCCCTGCGCCGACGGATTCCAGTTGTTTCAATTCCGAGTTTGTCGGCAAGAACGCTAATCCGCGTTGGGAAACTACAACCGCCAGATGCGCGCTCGGAACTCCACCGGTCAACCAGGCAACAAGCTGAGCCGTGGTTACAGGGCGAGCTTTTTCGGCTTGGCCGAACGCGGTAATAGCCACCAGGAAGAAGACGAAAAAAGATGACGATGCCTTGACTCTCACCGGACTCCCCAACTCGTGAATTGGCTTGCGGGTAGCGGATCTTCGAGGAGTGCGAGCGCCACTCGTTTCCGAATTCCCTTCTGAAACATAGCCCGGCATGGAACGCACAGGTAAGGTCACGGAGGTAACTTTGCGGCAGTCTCCTCACCCCGAGGATTGCACCGTGACGGGTGGCTGGAGTGTGATCAACGTCACGGCTGGCAGTAGCAGGCTTCACCGAAAAACGGGTAAAGATGGGCTAAAACATTGAAAACGCTGTTAGATACGGCAGAGAGAAGGGCTGCACCTTTTCCTCCCCTTTCGAATAGCGTATGATCTAATTTCGCTTGTTTCTCCGGAGGCTCCGATGTTAGAAGGTCTATTTCAACCGATGCACTTGCTGGTCATCTTCTTTATCGCCCTGCTGGTGTTCGGTCCCAAGAAGCTACCCGAGCTCGGCAAAGGTCTGGGCGAAGGCATACGCGCTCTTAAAGATGGCATGAAGGACAGTGCCTCTGCGCAAGCTTCGACCGACCAAAGCAAAACTAAGACCGACGTCAAGAGCTGATCGGCTCCTCGTCGAAGAACGTCGCCGGAAGCACATTCCGCCTCTTCGTCTCCGTATCCCTATTTCTGTTCCAAACGCATTCTGGGCTCCCAATTAGCTTTTATCCGGAAAATAATTCTGCCTGCTGGAGGTAGTTGTGTCGCGCAAACTCGAACTGTTCACCCTCATCTCGCTATTCGCTCTGTCGATGGCTTCATTCGCTGATCAAGTCACCCTCAAGAATGGGGATCGCTTGACCGGCACGATCGTAAAATCGGACGGGAAAACACTGGTCATTCACACCGACGCGGCTGGCGACATTACCGTTGCGCTCCCCTCCGTCCAGGAAATCAAGACGGACGCCGAACTCCACGTGAGTTTGAAGGGGGGAAGACGGCGGTTGGCCCAGTTACTACCACCGACGGCAAGCTTGAGATCGCCACCAAATCCGGGGGCACTGTGGAAGCAACCACCGACGACGTGACGACCATCCGCAACGACGCGGAGCAAACCGCTTACGACAAATCGCTGCACCCGGGTCTCATGAACGGATGGAACGGCGGAGTCAACGTGGGTTTCTCCGTCGCCCGCGGAAATAGCCAAACCGAGAACCTGGCGCTCGCCGTGAACGCCGTTCACCCGACCCTCAACGACAAGATCACTATCTATCTCAGTTCGATCGATACCCAAAATGATCTTGCCACGCCGAGCACGGTCGCGAACCTGATCCAGGCCGGCCTGCGCTACGACCGCAATCTGGCCCCCAAGGTGTTCGCGTTTGGCGCCGCCGACTTCATGAGCAATGCGCTTCAGTTCCTCGATCTCCGGCAGGTCTACACCGGTGGATTCGGATACCACGCGATCAAGTCCGATGCGACTACCCTCGACTTCCTCGGTGGCATCAACTACACACATGAAACCTACTCAAACGGCACGCTGCTCGATGCCGGTCCGCCGCCGACCTTTACTTCCTATGGAGTGACCAACCGGTTCGTCGCTTTGACTTTGGGTGAGGAACTGAATACGAAGCTGGGCAAGAGCACCGTGCTGACGCAAAGCCTCGGGTTCTTCCCCGATTTGCAGCAAACTGGGCAATATCGCGGAACTTTCAGCTTGGGAACAGTCACGAAGATCAGCAAATGGTTTGGGTGGCAGAACCAGTTTGGCGACATCTACGTCTCCAACCCGCCAACTGGCTCGAAGAAAAACGATCTCATTCTCACGACTGGCCTGAACATCTCGTTTACTCACTAAGAGTGACGGAAGTCATCGGCCCTGTCTCTCGCATCTCCTGCGAGAAATGGGGCCTTTTTCATTTTCGAAGCAGAAGGCTTTTCGCGAAAATCGCTCAAGATATCGAAAAATCACAGTGAAATCGCGCATTTCTGTGACATCTGACCTTGTGCCGCGGACTCGAAAAATTGGACTATGGGTTCGGAAGAACGCCAGAAAATCGGCAAAAACGAGGTCTGCACTTCTGAGTTAGGGCATTCGCCCAATTGCAAGGTTTTCTGAATTCTTCTACAAAGCTTTAACCGCAGGATATTGATTTCAGCCGACTTCGCCTGATTCAAGTCATCAATTTTGCAGTTGTCTCTGGCCAGATTCCAACCGATTCCAAGAATTTTGGAGGGCTTTGCTGTCATGAGGAAATACTCCCCCTTGCTGTGTGCCCTTGTCGCGCTCGCGTGTTGTGCCGGCTCATTGTTCGCGCAGGCAGACTCAAACGCGCATCGATCCATCTCGATTAGCCTCTCGCCGGATGCGGCCATGGTTTCATCTTCAGAGGCGCTGCAGTTCACCGCTCTAGTGAAAAACACTTCGCAGGTCGCAGTAACCTGGTCTGCCTCGGCGGGAACGATCTCTAACGCAGGCCTCTTCCACGCTCCGAAGGTCAGCAGGGATTCGACAGTCCGGGTCACAGCCACGAGCGTTGCCGATCCAAAAAAATCGGAGACGGCGACTCTCGTCGTTCGAGCGCCTCACGTCAATACAGCCGAAGTCAGCCACGGTCCTTCGTCGGTCACAGGCCAAATTCAGGAAAGCTTTTTCAGCGCCGACTTCCACGGCTTCGGGACGTGGCCGCCCACCGATGGGCTCAAGCAGGTCGCGACCCTCGGCGGCATCCGTCTTTGGGATAGCGGCGTGAAGTGGGCTCAAATCGAAACCTCGAATGGCGTCTACAACTGGGCGGAGTTGGATAACTGGATGAGCAAGGCGCAAGCCCAACACGTGGACGTGCTATTCACCATCGGAGACACGCCGCAATGGGCGGGTTCGATTCCTCCAAAGCGGCCTTGCGGCCCAATAGGCCCGTACAGCTGCTCGTCCCCCACCGACATCAAGTCGGATGGCACCGGAGCCGACGGGTACTTCTCCAACTTCATCACTGCGGTGGTCAACCGTTACAAGGGGCAGATCTCCTTCTACGAACTGTGGAACGAGCCCGATTGCACCTGCTTCTGGAGCGGCACAACCTCTCAGATCGTTCGCATGGGTCAGGACGCAGCCGCAATCATCCGCGCCAACGACCCGAACGCGAAAATCCTGAGCCCTTCAGCTCACGGGCCGAGCATGGCAACGTGGTTTGACGGCTACGTAGCTGCCGGCGGCGCCGCGAACTTCGACATCGTCAACGTTCACATGCGCGGGCAAGGTTCGGCCAATGCCAGTCCGGAAGCGTTCCTTACAATTTATGCGGATGTGCTCGCCGAAGTTCAGAAGCGCAATCTGACCAGCATGCCTATTTGGGACGACGAATACGGCATCAAGCAGGGCCAGCTCAGCGACCCCGACGAATTGGCCGGGTTCACGGCGCGATCCGCGATTCTTCGCGCTGGTGTCGGGCTGCAACGCCAATACATTTACACCTGGGACGCCAACTCGCCTTATGGATTACAGGGGAATAATTCCGGAACGGCCTGGGACACGGTCGCCGGATGGCTCATCAACCACTCGATCAGCCCGTGCGTCGCCAGTGGCACGGTTTACACATGCGCCGTCGACGATGGCCAGATCGTATGGGATACGAAGCAGACCTGCAGCCGTGGAAACTGCTCAACTTCGAACTACACCTATCCGTCAGGTTACGCTTGGGAGACGGATATCACTGGCAAGAAAACACAGTTGAGCGGCAACACAGTTGGAATCGGTTACAAGCCGATCTTCCTGACGGCGAACTAGCTCTTACAGACAAAAACGCCCAAACATCTTGCAGATGTTTGGGCGTTTTTCTTTCTACCTCAAACGCGATCTGCATCGAGAGTGACGTCTCTCGTTATGGGTTCGCGGCTGCCGGTGCCGCTTCGCTCTTCCGTTCCTGTCGATTCTTCTCCGCGGCTTGTCCCTGACGCCGCAATTGTTCGAACAAATACTTGTGGCGCGCGGACTTAACCGCGTCTCCTCCGGACTGCGCGTAGAGCATTCCAAGCCAGCGATGCGCTGCGGCCAATCCCGGCAAGATGGTAAGAGATGTTTCGAATGCCAGGATCGCGCGCTCCCGCTGTCCCAATCGCGCAAGGGCGATTCCCAAATTGAAGTGCCCCAGCGGAGAAAAGTGCTGCAGGCCCACGGCCATCAATGCTTCCGACGCCGCCTCTTCGAACCGGCGTTGCCGGAGATAGACCATCGAAAGCCCCACATGCGCCTCAGGACTATCGCCGTCAATTTCAAGCGCTCTCTGGAATGCGCGACTCGCATCCTCCACGCGCTTGCAGCGCAAATATGTTTCTCCCAGCCGCAAGTGCAGGTTTGGAAGATGCGGCTCTGCCGCTTCGGCACGCAGAAGGGACGCCAATCCTTTTTCGGCATTGCCGTCCGCCAATTCGATCGTGCCGATCAACCAGTCCGCCCACGGACGGGACGCCGGAACCTTCTCGGCGTCAGACTTGGGCTTCTTGGGTTCGTCGCCGTTCTTCTTCGGCTTCTCCGGCTCAAACTTCAAAACCTCTTCGAGCAATACTCTCGACTCGGCGCTTCTGCCGATTGCCAGATGACACTGGGCGAGTTGCAGCTTGAAGCGCATCTCCTTCGGACTTTCACGGGAGAGTTCCTCGAGCATTGGAAGCGCTTCGAGATACCTCCTGCAGTCCATCAGGTCGCGCGAGAGATTGTATTTACATTCGCGGACTGCGCTGGCCACAGCCTTTTCCTGATTCTCCGTTTGTGGCTGGATGTAACCGAGCGCGACAAATTGCTCGAGGACAGCCTGCGCCGCCACCGGATCCATTCTGAGATCGGAAGAATGCATGCCACACTCGCCCGCCTCTTTCTCCCAGCTCGGAATACGCTCGATCTCCAGCGGATCTTCGAAAGCCTGCACGAGGACCCGGCCATCCATGTCTTCGCCAACGGGCAGCCCAAAGAGCGTGAGCACGGTGGGGGCGACGTCCAGAAGCGTGGTCCCGTAGATTCGCTCATCTTTCTTGATATGCGGCCCCTTCATGCAAAAAATTCCGAAGGGGCGATGTTGTACCGCTGGACCCGCCGGCTCGTCCGGAATGCTCCTCGGACGCAGATGATCGGAGTGAAATCCGTGGTCCGAAACCAGGATCACGGTCGCCTCCGGCCCTGCCAAGGTCAGAAGCGTCTCAAGCATCATGTCGTGAAAACGGTAAGCGCCGTCGACGACGTCTTTGTAGATCTCGAAACGTTCTTGCGGAATGCCCTCCATGCGCGGAGGCCGGTAATTCATGAAGGCGTGGCAGAAGTGGTCGATGCCGTTGTAGTAGACGGCCAGAAAATCCCATGGCTCATTTTTCAGAATCCACGTCGCAGCATTGTGGATCGAACAGTTCTCCGAAAGAATCTTCGCAAAAGTATTGAGAGTCCGATCTTTTTCCTGATCGACTTCGCCGGCGCGTGGAATCCAGGGCAGGATTGCTTCTTCCGTTACTTCTCCCGGATGCATGCGGAGCCGTGCAAATGTGTCTGCAAGTTTTTCCGGGTGAACTGATCCCGTCGGCAAGTTCCAAGGTTGATCGAGGGGGGCGCTCGCGTGCGGGAAGAGATCGGAAACAGATACTCCGTTGATCGGCTCAGCGGGATGCCCCGCAAACCATCCGAGCACATGGGTCTTGTAGCCACGCTGTGTGAGGATGTTCCACAGCGCCTTGACCTTCCGCGAGGTCGAAGAAACCGGACGGATTCCACCGGAATGCGGGTCGGGCTCCATGAAGCCATGAATGCCGTGCTTATGCGGCCGCTTGCCAGTGGCAATGGAGTTCCACAACATCGGCGACAGGATTGGCTGCAAGGTAGCGATGTTCCCCATCACGCCCTCGCTGATCATGCCATCGAGCGTCGGCATCATCCCCGAATCCAGCAGAGGAGTTGCGACTTTCCAGTCGGCTGCATCCCAACCGATCAGCAAAACTTTTTTCGCGAGCCTCTGCGTCAATCCGATATCCTCCGTTTCCGCCGGCGCCGCCGCCGATCCATTCGAACTTTCGTCAAGGCGTTATTTTGAAAACCACTCCATCTTGAGCTGACACCGTTCTTGCAATGGAGTCATAGAAGAGTCGGAACAGACCGCCAGGCAAACTATGCGCAACTTTGGTTGAGAAGTGGAAAGGGGAGGTCGAGCAGGGCCTGGCAGCTACTTCATCCGACATAATTCCATCCTGCGCTCAACAGAAGATTGATTACCCTTATCAGGCTGTCAAGATGAAAGAACTTGCACAGTATTTCGCCGGCGTTGCATTCAACTTCACTTATTCCGCTTGTCACTTTGTGTAGCTGAATGCGCCTCGATATAATTTTCGCAATGTGATGTTGGCGTCTTTTATGAGTAACCTTCGCAGCGGCTGCCACGCGATCCGCATTCTCTTCCTCGCTCTGTTCCTGCCTCTGCTGATCTGCGCGAATTTCTCCGTTGCACAGCAAGCTTCGACGACATCGAACACGGGTTCGATCCGCGGAACCGTCGTTGACTCGAAGAGCGCGCAGCCTCTCAATGGCGCCACGGTTGCGTTGCGAAGCCTGCACGGCGGCGGTGGCGAAGGGAATTCAGCCGTTACCGCATCGGATGGCGCATTCTCGTTCGCGCACGTTGCTCCCGGCCGCTATCGTCTTGTCGCATCGCACAACGGATATGTCGATTCAACCGGCGACCGCGGAGCGTCTTACGGATTTCGCGCCACGGGAATCAGCCTCTCCGTTGCTGCCGGCCAAGATATCGACAGCGTTGTCGTGCGATTGACTCCGACCGGCGTCATCACTGGACGCGTCACGAACGAGCGCGACGAACCCATGCCTGGTGTTCTGGTTCAAGTGATGAAGGCGACATTCCGCTCAGGTCACAAAGAGTTCTCCGACGCGCGCACAGGATTCACGGACGATCGTGGCGAATACCGGGTCTGGGGCCTCGCTCCAGGACGGTATTACCTTAAGGCGACTAATCCTCGCGTCTGGGAACGAGGTGCTTCAGCCGCTCAAGTGTACGTGCCGACCTTCTACCCCGGCGTGTTGGATGCTTCGCAGACCGAACCTGTTGAGTTGCATCCGGGCGATGAAGTTGGAGGCATCAACTTCAGTCTCGCTGCCTTTCGCGCCGTACACGTGAGAGGCAGAGTGCTTGCCAGCAATGGGCTTCCGGCAAAGTCAGCGGATGTAACCCTCTCCCAATTGACGGGCAATGGCTTCACAGCGGAAGCTGACACGGATCCAACCGGTAAGTTCGACTTGCGAGGAGTGCCTCCGGGAACGTATCAACTGGTCGCGCAATCCTCCGATAGCTCAGAGTCGGCACACTTACTCATGGGGCGGGCCAATGTGTCCGTCGGAGAAACAAACTTAGACGCGCCAGATATCGTGGTGTTCCCCGGAGCAACCGTCTCCGGTCACGTGCGCGTCGACGGCGACAAGAAGTTGACCCTGCCTCACACCTTCGCTGCCTTGAAGCCGATGTCGCCTTCTGAGTCAGCCGGAGTAGAAACTGCTTCCGTCCAGCCGGATGGATCGTTCACATTTCACGATGTGCCCGAAGGAGAATATGGCCTCACCTTGTCGCCTTTACCCGATGGATACTACGTCAAGAGCGGAGGCGACACCGCGACTCCGGGCCTTGTGGTCAGCCACGGCCATGCGCCTCCCGCAGACATCCGACTCAATTCCGGAGCGGGCCGCGTGCAAGGAGTGGTGTACAAGGACAAGGACAACCAGGAGGTGGCTCCCTCGGTGACTGTCGCCCTGGTTCCGGATGCAACTCACCGATCCAATAGCGAATACTATCGAGTAGCAACGACCGATCGCTCGGGACAGTTCATGCTTGCAAGCATCCCACCTGGCGATTATTCGCTGTTGGCATTGGAGGATATCGATCGCGACGCCTTCATGGACCCTGACTTCATCCAGCGATACGAATCGGTAGGCAGGCCGGTTCGAATTGAAGATGGCAGCAGTCTCAATCTTCAAGTGCAGGTGATCGTTCCATCTGAAGATGCACCGCAATAATCCGAGGTCATGCGCTTCATCGAGTCGCGCCAGACGCTTCGACGACTGAGCCAGAGCGGGGGATTTTCTCTCCGTCATCGTGACGTTGGCTCTCGGAATTGGTGCGGCTGTTCGGCGGCCGCGCCGCCCGCATCGGTTCCTGTCAGCACTCAGGGAAGACTAGCTCCAAAGTGTTTTCGAAGTTGGCGACGCCACTCGGCACCGCGTAAGATGGCTGGACTATCCATACTTTCCTCTTGCATAGGAGATCCTTTATGGCTTTGACCGGCAGCTATGAATCTAAACTTCTCCGCCTTTTGATTGGTTTCTTCCATGTTTCAACGCTTCAGCAACTCGCGGTGGTCCGTCATGGCAAAGCCTTCCACCTGTTGACCCAGGAAGAAAAAACCGCATTAGAGACGGAGATGCTGGAGGCCGTCATGAATGTCGCCATTCAGTTCAGTCCCGAAGCGCTTGCAGGAGCATTGAAGACGCCGTCCGTACACTGAAGCGTTGTCGCCGCGAGCAGGCTGGGATTCTCGGCGAGTCCCCGTTCGCGGAGTCTGCGGAGGATTCAGATGCGGAAAAGCCGCTTTTGCGAGCGGCTCTTCCCTTCCCGGTTTCGATTCGCGGCACCGTTAGTCGATCCCGTGAATTCTCATGTTCACCAACTGATCGATGCTCAGGTCGCGCATGCCGCGCGAGCGCATGTCGCTGATGTATTCCGGCGTCACGTTGTGAATTCGCATGGCGATCAACTCGTCGGGATCGGGGCGCGAATATCCGAGTCCCTGCAGCTTGTCGATGAATTCCGGTGAAACGCCGTGGATGCGAAAAGCAATCAACTGCTCAAGATCCACGTGATCGTACCCTCGCTTCTTTAGTTGTTCGATCCATTCCGGAGTGGCGCCGTGGATCCGCATCGCGATGAGAGTGTCCTCGTCCGGCGTATAGCCGGCCTGATGCAGGCTACGGATCATTTGCGGGGTGACGCCGTGAATCCGGAATGCAACCAGCTTGTCGCTATCTGAAATCTTCAGGCCTTCTGCCCGGATCGCCTCGATAAATTTCGGATCCACGTGGAAGATGCGAAAAGCGATCAGCTTGTCGGTATCGAGATCCTTCAAGTCTTCGGCCTTGATCTGCTTCACAAATTCGAGGCTGACATCCTGCACCGCCATCCCAAACTGCTTTTCGTCATCCACAGAAAAGCCGAGCGCCTGCATCTCACGCGGATAGTTCGGATCGGGATGAAAGTGGAACAGTCCCGCTCCCTCGCCATCATTCAGAAATCCCTCGCAATCGATTTTGCCGGCATCCCGCGTGATTGTGAATTGAACGTCTTGCTTACCGGGCTTCGAGAAGTCCACGCCTTGAAATGCAGACGCCGACCAGTCGGACTGATGGCTCGAGGTGCCATCGTGATGATGCTCGATCAACGAGAATTCCACCTTGCCGGGCTCTTCGGACTTGCTGATCGTCCAATCCCCGGTGCGCGATTCCGCCGCATGATTCTTGATCACGCCTGCGAGCACGAAAGATGCAAACACTAAGTACGCAAGAGTGCGCCGCATTCTCATAACCTTCTCCTTCACCGCAATGTTGAGATCGATTCCGATAGTCGAGTGGCTGCCGCGCTCGCGGGACAGCCATCACAATGTTTCTAGAGGTCGGCCTTTGAGTCGAAGATTCCCAGTTGCCGCAGTTGAATCAGTTTTTGCAGCGTCAAGTCTTTGAAGCCGTGCTGCTTGACCTCTTCGATGAACTCAGGAGTGACATCCTGCACCTTGGCGCTGATGATGTCGTTGACGTTCACTTTGTAACCCGCCGATTGCAGCGCCTTGATGTATTCGGGCGTAACATCCTGGACCTTCATCGAGACGATTTCGTTCATGGATGGTTTGAGGCCGAGCGCCTGGATGCCGCGCACGTATTCCGGAGTCACGTCCTGCACGCGCATCGAGATAACCTCGTTTGCCTCCGGATCGAATCCGAGCGCACGCATATCCTTCACGTAGGCTGGAGTCACGTCCTGGACCTTGAGAGCGATGATCTGATCGATATTCGGATTCAGACCATCCGCCCGCAGCTCGCGGACATATTCCGGCGTGACATCCTGCACCTTCATCGCGATGAGGTGATTCACGTCGGCATCGATGCCGGCTTCTTTCATCGCGCGATAATATTGCGCGTCCGCTCCTTGAACCCTGAGACCGATGATCTGGTCCATGTCGGGCTTGAGTCCCGCTGCACGCAGGTCGGCGATGTACTCGGGGGTGATGCCCTGGTTCCGCATCGCCATCAAACTATTTACATCCGGGTGCAAGCCCTGTTCTCGCAGGCCGCGGACATATTCCGGAGTAACATCTTCCGTTTTGAGCGCGATAAGTTGATCTACCGTGAGATCTCCCAACCCGACCGATTTCATTGCATCAATGTAGGAACTCGCGGAGTCGTTGGCTCGGCGCTTTGCGGGCGCGCGGCCGACGGTTTTGGCCGCGGCGTGGCCGACGCATGCGAAGGCTGATTGGGAGTTCCCGCGGGTTGAGGCGTTGCCTGGGAGTTTTCGGAAGCCAGCGCAGACTTAGGATGCGCGAATGTCACCAGGGCGTTTCCAGCGGCGAGCGCAGCTGAAAGACAGAGAATGCTGCCCGTCAACCCGAGGCCGCGAATCCCGGCGCCAAAGGTTTTGAGTCCGAGCACGCGAACGATGCGCTCGGTCAGAGGACCGCGATTGGCAGCCATGGCCAGAGACGGTGCTTCGCGCCACTCTTCCATGAGAGTTAATGCGCGGGCATATTCAACCGGATTGCCGCAAACCGAAACTGCCTTTTCGTCGCAGCAAACTTCCCGTTCGGTCCGAATGCGTTTGTTCAACCACCAGACTGCGGGATGGTAAAAGAGCAGGGTCTCAACGAACACCTGGAACACGTTCACAAACGGGTCAAGCCTCTGAATGTGCGCTAATTCGTGCGCAACCACGGATCGCAATTGCTCTTCCGAAAGCCCGGTCAGCGCGGTAACGGGAAGAAACACAACCGGGCGAAACCATCCAATCACAGCCGGCGCCTGCAACCAAACGCACTCGCAATATTGAATGGCGCGGGTGATGCCGAGCTGGTCCTGGAGGTCATGGCAGATCGCGAGCAATTGATCTTCGACGACAGTCGACTGTCTGCGGCGCGCGCGTTCGAGGAGCAGAAATCCACCGGCAGAGCGGAGACCGAGGAATGCCACGCCTAGCAACCACGCTTCGACGAGCCATGGAAGAGCGTCGGCCGGCGGCGTAGTGGAAGTGGAGCGAGGCGCAAAGCCTGGACGATAAGCCGTTCCCGGGCCCTGTGAGTGTGCCGCGACGGACGGTGAAAGCTCAGCAGAAGCGATATTCCGTTGCACCGACAAGAGAATCGTAATGACCGGCATCGCAAGCATCACGGCCAGCGACGAGACGCCGATCAGATAACGAACCTGGGCCCGGCGCGAAAGCGCCATCAAGGCTGCGGCCACAGCAGCGAGCGCGGTCCCTTGCCAAAGGAAATGCAATAGGGCCCATGCCAAGGATTGCATAAAAGAAGGGGACAGTAATTTCATGAGAGCGATCGTCATCGTCGGCTCCTTTCGTATTCGTCCAACAGGCGGCGCAGTTCATCGATCTCTTCGTGGGATGCCTTACGCCCGGCCAGGGCGTGCAACATGAGCTGGCTGGCAGATCCTTCAAACACCCGCTGGAGCATGTCGCCCGCGAGTTGCCTCTTTGTCTGCTCTGCCGGCAGGCATGCTTCATAGACGTGCGCGCGTTGGGTTTCGTTTCGTCGCACCGTCCCTTTTGTAGTCATTATTTGCAGGAGCTTGAGGACGGTCGTGTATCCAAGGGATTTCTTCTCGCTGAGCGCTTCATGAACTTCGCGGACGGTCGAAGGTCCATGCGTCCAAAGCACGCGCAGAATCTCGAGTTCCGAAGCGGTCGGCTTTTGTGGGGAACGAATCATGAAGGGGACAATACTACGAAGGCATTCGTAGTGTCAACGAAAACCTTCGTACATTACAATTTTTTTCCAGCGCGGCTGACCCGACCCAGAGCCGGGTGCCCGGATTGATTCCAGACGCAGGTGCGAGTAGATTGGTCTGTCCCATGACATCGAGGCAGAACACCTCTGGAGATTTCCCAATGCTGAAACGATTTACTGTGTGTCTCTTTCTGCTCGCTGGACTTGTAACTTTTGCGGTTGCTGCCGACGAAAACGCTTGCAAGGGCGACCCTGATAAATGGCAACAACTCTTCGACGGCAAAGACCTGACCGGATGGAAGCACGTCGGTCCCGGCAACGACACGGTGGAAGAAGGATTGATTCACACACACGGAGGCATGGGCCTTCTGTACTGGACGGGCGGCAAAATCGGAAACTGCCAGATTCACGTCGTTTACAGGATGCGCGACGAAAACGACAATTCTGGAGTCTTTATTCGCATCCCCGTAGAACCTCGCGAGGAATGGATGCCGGTTCATTACGGCTTCGAAGTGCAGATCGACAATCATCCGGAAACGTCGAAGGAAGACGAATACCATTCGACGGGCATGCTCTATTCCTTGACCAAACCGCTGGCGAAAGCCTGGAAGCCGGGGCCGGAGTGGAACACCATGGACATCACCCTCGATGGATCGCGGACGATCGTCACGCTGAACGGCGTGAAGGTGACGGACTACAAGGACGGAGACCCGGTACCGGAGCGCAAGTTTGATTTTGAGCCGCAGCGAGGCCCGCGCCCGAATTTCGGGTATTTCGGTCTACAGAACCACAGCGACAACGACATCGTCTTCTTCAAAGAAGTGGCGATCAAACCGCTAAAGAAAAGTAAACGATGCGACTGGACGCGCTAAATCGCGTCCAAAGAGCATCGCGCGTCTTTTCGTTCGGCTGGTTCCCGCGAGGCGTGGAAGCGTCTGCCCGGGTTGCAACTCAAATTCGATTGGAGGGTTGAGCATGAAACGCATTCTTTCACGACGCGCATTTATGCAAGGCAGTGCGGCGGCCGCGGCGGGCGGTTTGCTGGTCACCAAAACCGTGAGGCTCGAAGCTCAACCTTTTCCCCGGGCAGTCGCGCCCAGCGACCGCGTCCGGTTCGGAATGATCGGCATCGGCATGCAAGGGTCGGGGCTTCTCACGGGGGCGATCACGATTCCAGGCGTCGAGTGCGTGGGTGCTGCAGACTTGTATGACGGGCGACATACGCTGGCGCGGGAGATTACAGGCAATCCAAGCTTGCCAGCAAGTCGACATTACCAAGAGTTGCTCGACCGCAAGGACATTGACTGCATCGTCGCGGCCGTACCCGACCACTGGCATCGACGCGTCGTGGTCGACGCCTGCAACGCAGGCAAAGACATTTATTGCGAGAAGCCGATGTCGCACAACGTGGCCGACGGCCTGGCTATGGTGGAGGCGGCGCAGAAGAACAACCGCATCGTCCAGATTGGCTCGCAGCGCGTCAGTTCAGTTCTCTGTGCGACCGCGCGTGACCTTTATCAGAAGGGCGCAATTGGCGACGTGGAAATGGTGGAGCTCACGCTGGGAAGAAATGATCCGACGGGCGCGTGGGAATATCCACCACCTCTTGATCTTTCGCCCGAGACGCTGGATTGGGATACATGGCTTAACGATGCGCCAAAGATTCCATTCAATAAGCTTCACTTCGCGCGGTGGCGCTGCTGGCGGGCTTATGGCACCGGCGTTGCCGGCGACCTGATGGTCCACCTGATCAGCGGAATGCTTGTGACCCTCGGATGGAACGAGATCCCAAAGTCGGCGACGGCGATGGGCGGAATCTTCCGCTTCAAAGACGGGCGCGATATGCCGGACTTCCACACGGTTCTGTTCGACTATCACGGAATTCCGGTGTATGTACGCCTGGATCTCGGAGCCGAAACTCCGGAACTGGCGCGCTTCATGGGGCCGAAAGGACTTCTGGACGCCTATGAGACGGAGCTGCACCACTCTTCGCAGACTGGCATCGATATGGATCCGAGCTACTACAGTTCCAGTTTCCCGGCGAAGATGCGCGAGGAATACGTGAAGCAGTGGCATGCGGAACATGATCCGCAACTCGGCAAAGAACCGATTCACGAAGACACGGTCTACAAAGGACACGACTGGGACGACATGCGTCCACACTTGAACGTATTCTTCCAGGCCGTGAAGTCGCGCAAAGGAGTTACTGAAGACGCCGTATTCGGAAACAATGCGGCTGCCGCATGCCACATGGCCAACGAATCGTATTTCCGTCAAAAGCCGGTGACGTGGGACGCAGCATCGAAAACGATCAAGTCGTAAAGCTCGGGGGACGGATGCGTCTGCATATTGTCGCCGGGCAGAAACGGATTTTTTCGATTCTGCTCGGCTTTCTACTCTTAGGCCATGTTGTGTTTGCCCAGGATTTTTCCGCCGCTAAGCCGGAATCGGTGGGGCTGTCTTCGGAACGGCTCGAGCGGATCAGCGGCGCGGTCCAGCGGTGCACGAACTCGCCTATCAGGCGATCAACGATTAATTTTTGCCATTCAGCCATCCGATAGTGTGAAGCCATTTCACAGGAGCCAATCGTGACTGACTCATCTTCGATCAATCGTCGGGATTTTTTGGGCAAGTCTGCCGCAGTCTTAGCCGGTACCGTGGTCCTGCCGAGGACCGCGCTCTCGTACGGGCGAATTGTCGGCGCCAACGACCGCATTTCGCTCGGCCACGTCGGCAACGGAAGCCGAGGTGGCGATCTCGACCAGATTGCTTCGAAGCTGAAGTCGAGTCACAACGTCGAAATGGCAGCGGTCTGCGATTTGTGGAGTGTTCATCGCGAGAGGGCCGTAAACACAAATGCAAAGTATTACGGACGATCTCCGAAGGCAGTGCAGCATATTGAAGAGTTGCTTGCGCTTAAGGAGATCGATGCAGTTTTGATCTCGACCCCGGAGCACTCGCATTCCCCCATCTTGAAAATGGTGATCGACGCGGGCAAAGACGCTTACGTTGAGAAGCCGATGGGAAACGTGCTGTCAGAAGCGAAGGCGGCACGTGACGCGGTGCTTCAGTCGAAATCGGTCGTACAGGTCGGAACACAACATCGCAGCGAGCCGTATCAGCAGGCCGCACAAAAGATCGTTCGCAGCGGTGATTTGGGGGATGTGAGCAAGATCGAGATTGTCTGGAATTATCATGGGCCGCGCTGGCGTGGGCGTCCGGAAGTGAAACAAATTCGCGAGTCGGACACAGATTGGAAGGCGTGGCTGATGAACAAGCCGGCGCGTCCGTTTGATCCGCAGATGTATTTCGAGTTTCGCTTGTACAAAGAATTTTCCAGCGGAATTCCCGATCAATGGATGAGTCACGCGATCGACGTCGTGCATTGGTTCATGGACGATCACTTCCCCACTTCCGTCGTAGCGCACGGCGGCGTTTTTGCGTGGCACGACGGGCGCGAAAATGCAGATACTTTCCAGGCTCTGCTCGAGTATCCCAAGGGATTTCTCGTGAGCTATTCGACCAGTTTCGGAAATGACGCACCCAGTTTCACTCGCTATATGGGCAAGAACGCAACGCTGATCAACGTGGGTGGCGAAGGCAGCCCGCGATATCAGGTAGTTGAGGAAAAAGGGACGCACGAGGATGACACCGACATCGATCAGAAGCGCAGTTCCAGGTTCGTTGAGTTGCCTGGAGAAACAAAACTGCCGCCGATGGGCATTGACGATCTCACGACGGAGCACATGGCGAACTGGTTCGAGTGTATTCGGTCACGCCAGCAGCCGCACGCCTCGGTGCAGGACGGATTCGCGCATTCCGTCGCCTGCATGATGGCCACAGAATCGTATTGGACAGGTAAGAAAATATATTGGGACGCGAAATCGGAAACTTTCTCAGACCACAAGCCCAGCTAGAGTCCGCAGGCGTTGGCATTTCCCAGGCACTGTCCGACGACGCGGGCGTAGTCCGCGATGGCAATCTCCGGATCCTGCAGGTCCGGATGCCACACCTTCTCCCATTCGAAACAGTAGAAGCCCTTGTATTGAATTGACTGCAGAGCTTTGATCTGGCGCTCGATCGGAACGTTTCCCCTTCCAGTCAGCACATAGTGGCGGTCCTCGCCGCTGCCAACCGAGTCTTTCAGGTGAGTGTGCCGGATCCATTGGCCGAGTTGCTTGACGGTATCTTCGGGCGCTTCGTTCGAAGTGGCAAAAGTATGATGGGCATCCCAGAGCAACCCGACATGCTCCGAGTCGGCTGCATGCAAGACGTCTTTCAGGGTCGCGGATGACGTGAAGTGATCATGTGACTCGATAATCACCGTAACTTTGCGCGGGCCTGCGTAGGTACCGAGCTCTCGCAATCCGGCGGCCACGCGCGCCTTTGTCGGCTCATCGGGAACTGAACTTTTGTCGGTTTGATCCTTGCCGCCAAATACTCGAACATACGGCGCTCCGAGAGAAGAGGCAAGATCGATAAAACGGCGCGCATCGCTTAGCTCTTTCGCCCGCTTTTCCGCATTCTCCACGTACAGATTTGCCGAGCTGCTCACGCAGGCAATATGCAGATTACTCGCCTGGATTTCGCTCTTTGTCTGCGAGAGGCGGTCTGCGGCAAAGAGAGGATTCGAGGGAAGATCCATATTGCCCTGCAGCCCGCGCAATTCAATCGCAGCGAATCCGTGTTGCGTTGCGAAATCCAGGATTTTCATCCACTCCCACGAGGGACATCCGAGAGTCGAGAAAGCAATCGGAATGCGGCTCGGGGAGTCTTTGGCCAAGAGGAAATTGGGAAAAAGAGATTGCGCTAACGAAACAGCAGATACGACCGTCAAGAACTCCCTACGGCTGCCAATCAGAGGCATTCGAGATCTCCTGTCCATTTTTGCGACCGCCTAGAGTGCACTATAAACCTCAAACGAGGCTCTGAAAACTGAGGAGCAGAGAGCTGGCCAAACCGAATTTCGCGGAAATCCGGGGTTTTTCGGCTGGTTGGGCCACTCCTGCTATGCACCCCCCCAAAGACATGATGTTGGCGGTGACACAGCCCGGATGTTATTGCGTGCATCCAAGTTAAGTGGTCTGCGCCGCCAGCTTCCGATTTACAATGCTCCGGGCGGGTCAAATCCTAGAACTTGGGGATGGAATGGGGTATCTCCGGCTGCTGTGCGCGCAGGCGTCAGCGGCTATCTGGCTTCGCCAGATGTCATAATTTTGATTTGACCTTATGCGCTCAAGGTTCCTTCTGAGACTCGCCGCTACGGCTCTAGTCTTCCCGCTGACGGGAAGCGTGGCCGCCGGGCAGGGCCCCACACTGATCAGCCTCGACCAGGCGATCGATTTGGCGCTAGCTCATAACCACGCCCTCCGGGCGACCCGAACTCAAATTCTTCAAAATCAGGCTCAAGAGATTACCGCAAATCTGCGTCCGAATCCCACACTGGGACTGGATACCCAGTTCGTTCCTTTCTTCAGCCCACAGGATTTTTCCGGCGAAAACCTGAACGAGACGCAGCAATTTGATGTCGGCCTCAGCTACCTGTTTGAACGTGGTCGCAAGCGTCAGCACCGTCTGCAAGCGGCTAGGGACGCGACGGCAGTCACCCGCGCTCAAGTCGCCGACGCCGAGCGAACCCTGGCATTCAACGTCGGCCAGCAATTTGTCAGCGTTTTGTTGGCGGAATCGACGCTACAGTTCGCGATGGAAGACCTCAAAGGATTCCAGCAGACGGTCGACATCAGCCAGGAGCAATTCAAGGCAGGGCTGATCGGCGAAGGCGATTTTCTCAAGATAAAACTGCAGTTGCTTCAGTTTCAGACCGACGTTTCATCGGCGCGACTCGCGAAGGTTCAAGCTTTGGTGGGACTTCGTGAATTCCTCGGATACGATGCCGTTCCCGCCGAATATGACGTGATCGGAGATCTCGCCTACCAGCCGCTCAAGGCAAGAGTTGAGGATTTGCAGGTGCAGGCGCTGCGGGAACGTCCGGACTATCGCGCCGCGCAGTTGGGGATTACAGCGGCTAAGAGCCAGGTCTCGCTGGCGAAAGCCAACGGTAAAGTTGATGTGAATGGAACATACGATTTCACCCACGTCTCAGGTGAAAATACGGCTTCGATTTTTGCGAACTTTGCCCTTCCGATTTTTGACCGGAATCAGGGTGAGATCAAGCGAACAGGCTACGCGCTCACACAGGCTGAAGAACAGGAACGGTCTGCCAGCGATACGGTCCTATCCGACGTGGCGAATGCCTATGAAGGAGTCAAGAGCAACGACGAGGTCGTGCAGCTCTATGCCTCGGGCTATCTCAAACAGGCGCAGGATTCTCGGGACATCAGTGAGTACGCGTACAAGCGCGGCGCGGCAAGCCTGTTGGATTTTCTCGACGCTGAACGAAGTTACCGTTCCACGCAGCTGGCATATCGCCAGGCCTTGGCGTCCTACATGACTGCACTCGAGCAATTAAAGGAAGCATTGGGAACGAGGAATCTGCCATGAAGAGGCTCAAAGGGAAGGAACGTCGGAACGTACGGCTCCTGTCGGCTGCCGTACTTGCGAGCGTCCTTATGCTCGCGGGATGCGAGGGATCGGGTTCCAATGCCTCCGCAGATTCAAAGTCGGCGAACACTGCGGAGCTATTCACGATCCCGCCGGACCAGATGTCGCACGTTCAAGTCATCAAGGTTGAGCCGAAGCCACTGACACGAACCCTGCGACTGACCGGCGCCGTCGCCTACAACGGATTCCACACGATTCCGGTTATTTCGCAGATAAGCGGTCCCGTTAGTCGAATCGTCGTGGTGCCCGGACAGCATGTTCATCAAGGGGAAGCAATGTTGTTCGTTTCCAGCCCGGACTATTCGCAGCTTCGCACGAATTATCTGAAGGCCAAGGATGCATACGCGCTGGCACAGAAGGCGTACGCACGCGCCAAAGATTTATACGACCACAAAGCAATTGCAGAGCAAGCACTGGAGCAAGCCCAATCGGCCGAAGTGCAGGCCGGCGGGGACTTGGTTGCGGCTCTGGCAGCTCTGAAGGTTTTGGGAATTACCGATCCCGACCAGTTGGTTCAGAGTCCACCTTCGTATGAAGTTCCCGTGAAGTCGCCGATCAATGGCGAAGTCGTGGAGCAGGACGTCGCGGCCGGCCAACTGCTCCAGCCCGCAGCCACGCAGTGTTTCATGATTTCGGACACCGGGAGCGTTTGGGTTCTGGTCAACGTTTATCAAAAGGATTTGCCTTACATTCGCGTGGGCGATCCCGTGACGATTCAGACGGAGGCGTATCCACAGGAGTTTCACGGGCGCATTTCCTACGTTGCCGCGTCTCTGGATCCGAATACCAGAACGCTGCAAGCCCGTATCGACACTGCAAATCCAGGCGAGAAATTGAAGAAGGACATGTATGTGACGGCCGTCGTGAACGCGGGCACCATTCAAAACGCGATCGCGCTGCCCGACGCGGCGATTCTTCGCGACAACGAGAATCAGCCGTTTGTTTATGCCGCTTCTTCCGGAGACCGGTTCGGCAGGCGATCCGTGACTTTGGGAGAAAGCTTAAACGGGCAGACTCAAGTAACCGGGGGAGTAACGCCGGGGGACCAAATCATCGGAGATGGCGGACTCTTCCTGCAGTTTGCAAATTCTCTGCAGCGCTAGTGAATCTCGTGCTACATGAATTTTCAAGTAAGGATTGCGATCACCGCATCTGAATGATCCATCGAATCGTCCAAGCGGCACTGCGGCAACGGTTTGTCGTGCTGATGATGACCGTCTTCATAACGGTCGCCGGCATCCTCTCGTTCCAGCGGATGCCTGTGGACGCTTACCCCGATCTGTCCCCTCCGCAAGTCGAAATCATCACGCAATGGCCCGATCACGCTTCAGAGGAAGTGGAGCGACTCGTTTCTCTGCCGCTGGAACTGCAGATGAACGGCGTACCGCACATGGAGGTGATGCGCTCCATTTCTTTGTATGGACTTTCCGACATCATTCTCACATTTGAAGAGAGTACGAACGATTACTTTGCGCGACAGATCGTTTTTGAGCGGCTCTCCCAGGCCACACTTCCAACCGGCGTCGCGCCATCCCTCGCGCCACTGTTCAGCCCCAGCGGTCTCGTCTACCGGTATGTACTCGAGAGTCCAGATCGCACTCCACAAGAACTGAAGACAATCGAGGACTGGGTTGTGGAACGTGCATATCGATCGGTCCATGGGGTGGCCGACGACTCGGGGTTTGGTGGAACGACCATGCAGTACCAGGTGCTGCTGGATCCGGCGCGCATTTATGGATATCACCTGACTGTTCCGCAAGTGACCACTGCCCTCTCTGCCAACAATGCAAATGCCGGTGGTGGTTTTTATTCGCAAGGGGGACAGTTCTACTACGTCCGGGGCATCGGACTGGTGCGCAACACCGATGACATCGGAAACATTGTGGTGGGTGCGAATAAAGGGGTGCCGATCCGCGTTCGGGATGTCGGGGATGTGACGATTGGGCACGCGCCCAGGTTGGGTGAATTCGGATTCCAGAAGAATGACGACGCCGTCGAAGGCGTCATTCTGATGCTCCGCGGCGAGCAGACTCAGAACGTCTTAAAGGGAGTGCAGGCGAAGACAGACGAACTGAACCGCCAGATCCTGCCGCCTGACGTCAAAGTTCATCCTTATTACGATCGCAGCGACCTCGTCGATCTGACGACGGACACAGTGGAAGGCAATCTCCTCCGCGGGATGGTGCTGGTCTTGATTGTGCTGATCTTTTTCCTGGTCAGCTTCCGCGCCGCCATCATCGTGGCCCTCACGATTCCGTTATCACTTCTGTTCGCCTTCATCGTTCTGCATGCGCACGATGTAGCTGCCAACCTGCTCTCGATCGGCGCCATTGACTTCGGGATCGTCATCGACGGAACTGTCGTGATGATCGAAAATATCTACCGAGAACTCGCGTTGAGGGAAGGACAAGAATACCAGCTCAACGAGGTAATTCTTGCAGCTGCTAAAGATGTGGATCGGCCGATTTTTTATTCCGTTGCGGTCATCCTCGCTGGATACCTTCCGATCTACGCTCTCAGTGGACCAGCCGGCAAATTGTTTCATCCGATGGCTGAAACCATGTCGTTCGCACTGGTTGGCGCGCTCATCCTCACTCTAACTTTGATTCCGGTACTCGCTTCCTACTGGTTTCGCGGTGGGGTGCGGGAAAAGCAAAACCGTGTTTTCGAATGGATGAAGGCCAAGTACGCCAGCCAACTGGATTGGGCTCTCGATCGGCCGAAACTGACGGTCCTCATCGCAGGCCTAATATTCGGAGCGACGTTGCTGCTCGTTCCCTTCATCGGCGGAGAATTCATGCCGCACCTCGATGAAGGCGCGCTGTGGGTGCGGGCGACGATGCCGTATACGATTTCTTTTGAAGAGGCGAGCAAGATTGCTCCGCAAATTCGCGACATCCTGATGGCTTATCCACAAGTGACGGTAGTCGGATCGGAACTCGGGCGGCCGGATGACGGCACGGATCCCACAGGCTTTTTCAACTGCGAGTTTTACGTTGGATTGAGATCTTACAAAGACAAATCGTGGCATGGCGATGTGGGCGACAAGAAACAACTTATCGAGTCGATCAACAAGAAGCTCTCAGCGTTCCCGGGAATTATCTTCAACTACACCCAACCGGCGGAAGATGCCGTGGACGAGGCTTTGACCGGGCTGAAGAGTTCACTCGCCGTCAAAATTTATGGCGACGATCTGAACATTCTTCAGGACAAAGCGATTCAGATCAAGAACACCCTCGCCAATGTGCCAGGGTTCACGGATTTGACGGTGGTGCGCGAACTTGGTCAGCCGAGCCTGTTGGTCGATGTTGATCGCGACAAAATCGCGCGTTATGGAATCAACGTCGCGGATGTGGAGGCCGTGATTTCTGCCGCAGTTGGAGGGCAAGCGGTCACGCAGGTGATTCAGGGCGAAAAGCTGTTTGACCTGGTGGTGCGCATGCAACCACAGTTTCGCAGCAACGCGCACGAGATCGGAAACTTGCTGGTCGGCACTCCGGACGGGCAGCAAATTCCACTCAGTCAGCTGGCTGATATCAAGCAAGGAAATGGCGCGTCATTCATCTATCGTGAAAATAATTCGCGCTATATCGGAGTGCAGTACAGCATCGAAGGGCGCGATCTGGAAACAGCAGTGCGGGCCGGACAAACGGCCGTCGACAAAGTCGTGAAGCTGCCACAGGGCTACCGGATGAGCTGGGGGGGAGAGTACAGCCAATTCCTCGAAGCTCGCTCGCAGATGTACTTCATTGGTCCCCTCGCCGTTGTTCTGATCTTCATGATCCTCTTCGCGCTCTACGGAAACTTCAAGTTCCCGGTGACGATTGCACTTGGAGTCATCATGACCGAGCCTGTCGGAGCGCTCGTCGCACTAAAACTTACCCATACGCCGTTCAGTGTGTCTTCGGTGCTGGGCCTGCTTGCTCTCCTGGGAGTTTCGGTCGAAACAGCCGTCATCCTTGTGTCTTACATCAACAAGCTTCGTCTGGAAGGGCTTGGAATACGAGCGGCCACGCGCGAAGCCTCGTTACTGCGGCTTCGCCCCATCATGATGACGGCGCTGGTCGCTTGCCTGGGCCTACTGCCAGCTGCCCTCTCTACCGGTATCGGGTCCGATACGCAGAAGCCTTTCGCGATCGTGATCGTGGCGGGACTAATCTCCCGGCTCTTCATCGGATTTTTCGTGAATCCGGTGCTATATGAGATGGTCGCGCGCGAAGGGGATGTTCTGCAGATCTGACCTGGTGAAAACGCGGCACGATCAATCGAAATCGATCGTCTCGAAACCTAAACCTTGCAAAAGACTCTTGAGAGTAGAGACCGCGTTTTGCTGCGCGGTTTGTAGAATTCCGTCAGCCAATGCGGCGTCTTGCATCTGATGTTCCGCCTGTTCGCGCACTTGCGTTTCGAGATTGGGGTCGGTGGGCACAAGGAGGCCAGTTTGCCGGGAATAAACCCGCGTCTTGCTGCTATCGAGCCGCGTGCGAAAAACCTGCGACGCGGGAAGATGTAGATGCACTTGCTTACCTTCCACGTGTACGTCGGAAGGCTTCAGGTTTGAGAAATCGATTCCCGCGACAACTTCGCCGTGAACCAACATCAACAGTCGATCCCCCGCCAAAAAGTCGGGAAGGATCGCATTCTGCCTGGCTCCGGTCACGACTTTATCCGTGGTGTACACCACCGTTTCCAAGCGCTGCAGGCGCTGGATTCGATCGACGACGGTGGGCTGACTTACGTCAATCGTGAGAGTTCTGCCGGTCACGGCGGACCACATGCGGCTCAATGCCGACCGCCCCGAACTGTGGGACAGCATCAAGAATCCGATCGAGCCGACCGCCAATATCCCGAAGAGAATTCCGACCACGAGAGCAATCACAAGTCGTACAGTGAACGGCGTCGGTTTCGTGGATGGGGATAAATCGAGTTCGGAGGGCGTCCGGATTACAGGAGACATTCCCGCTAGGGTAACAAAAGCGACATCCGCAAAGATACGACTCCGCGGCGTCTGAAGTTTATCTACTCAAGGGAATCCTTCACACAAAAGAAAACGGGAGGCCGGGAGGCCTCCCAATATCGGCTTCCGTTCCCAGCTAGAAAACGAATTTCGCCGAAAGGCGGATGCTGCGAGCAATTTGATAAAGATACGGTTGATTGTATTGGCTGTTGACAGTCGCAATACCGGCGGCGGTGTTTCCACCTGTGGAACCATTCAGAAGTGCGAGATAGTCGTAAGGCTTCTCGTACGCAGCGTAGGCTGGAACGCCGGCGAAGACGATATTGCCGCCGGGTGCCAGATATTGGCCGAACTGCTGCGAGTCCAAGAACGGATAGTACGCCGTAATCGCGCGCTGGTTCAGGATGTTTGGAATCGTCGCCGAGAAACTCAGCACTTTACGCTCGCTGATTTTGTAGTTTTGCGTAAAGCTGAAGTCGCTCTGGGTATACCACGGCGTACGAAACGTGAACGGATTCCCGGCAGAGATTGCACCGGTGTTGGGATCCTGGCTGACGTTGATCCACTTTCCGCGGTTGACGATGTCAACCGGGAACGCTCCGGCTGGCGGAGCAAACGAGTAACCTACGTCGAGGATCGTCGTCTGAGGTGTACCGCTGTAAAGGAACTGGAAGATGCCGAAGTCGGAGGAGAACTTCTTGCCTTCACCCAGTTCGTAATACGCGTAGCCCTTGAAAGCATTGGGGCGATCCGTGGGCAACAGTCCGCTGGATGATCCACCCTCTGCATTCCACGAGAGCATGGGCTCGTCAAAGGCACGGCTATTGTTCGGAGCGTTGCGGCCACCACCACCGTCGCCGATGTCGGTGCTGGTGAGGCCAGTGTAGTTGCCGCGGAAGCGGCTGTAGGTATAGGACACCATCCCGAACCAGCGTTTGCTGGCCGTCTTGGTCAAGCGCAATTCAAGACCGTCGTAACTGCGCGCGGCGGGAATGTTGTTGGCGGGGCAAGCGAGATTACCCGGTGTGCCACAACCACTGGGTGTTCCGTACAGAAAATTCCAGAAGCCATCGAAAGTTTTGTTGGCCCCTTGCCCAGGGTTGACGATCACGAACGTTTCCCCTACGTCAGGGTTAGCCAATGCAGAGTCCTCGATCGCGTGGTCGAGACGAGTGCGATCCCAACGTGCTTCGAATGCCATACTCTTTGAGATCTGGTAGTCGACTCCAAACACGGAGTCGTGCTGCCGGTAGGGCTTGAGTCCGGGTGCAACTCCCTCTTCGGTCGTTGTGCAGGTTGAACACGTGGTTGGGAACGCGCGAACGTTCTGGTTTTCCAGAAAGACGTATCCGGGCGGGGTTGCGCCCTGGCCGCCTGGGAACCACCCTTCGCTCGACGAGTTGCTGCCGATCAGGGCACCGCAATCGCGGGTCGAGCTATTGAACACGGGATTGAACGTTGGAAGCTGATCTGTATTCATTGCGTACGCGCAATTTTCCCAATATTGGCCGCCAAACGAACTGATGGCGAGATTCAGCTTCATGATGTCGTTGAAGACGCCATAGCTGCCGAAGACCTTCATCCGGCCGTCTTTGAACACGTCCCATGCCGCGCCGAGACGGGGAGCAATCTTGTCACCCCATCCGAAGTTGATGGGCTTACCAATTCCTCCAGTCGGCTGATCTTCGGCGGGCAGGTACTCTTTCTCAACCCGGACGCCGGCATTGATCGTGACACCGTGGCCGATGGTCCATGCATCTTGAACGAAGATGCCATGGTTCACACTGGTCGCTTTGCCATTGGAGCCGTAGTCCATTATCGTTGCAAACCCGTAAAGACCAGCGCACGAAGCCGGCAGCCCGGTGTTGGGATCGACCTGTCCGACGACGAGACCCGGAGTGTTGCAGTTAGCCTCGCCAACAGAGCCTTGCGCCACATAGAAGTTGCCAGCGCCGGGAAACACGTTCACTTCAGGCTCGTTCCAGTGTTGGAGAAGAGCATTGCTCAAATGGTTCAGTTGATAACCCACCTTAAGGTTGTGCGTTCCCCACCATCCGCTCTTAAACCAGGCCAAACTCACATCGAGCTGATTGTGATGAGTTGCGTCGAAGGTTGTGGTGTTAATGTTGGCAGCAACGTTTTGGTATCCAGCAGTTTGAAACAGAGGAGAAGTCGACAAGATTGGAGCACCGGAGTTATCAGTAGCTCCAGCGCCGCTGGTTTGAAACTCGAAGATGTTGCCGCCACTGGGAAATCCAAAATCATGGTAGTTCTGGAAAGAGATTCCCCACCGGACCGTGGCCACCAAGCGCGGCGTAAGAGTGAAGTCCGCACCCAGGTTGGTTGTCGTGTTCGGAGCTCCAAAACCCAAGTTGTGGGCGAACGAGAACGGCGGAGTTCCACTGCCCGCGCAGGGGGTAGCGGCCGATCCGAAACAGCTCGTGCTGGGATTCAGCAATCCAGTTGTTGAATCGGCAAAGGGAAGATCCTGCCCGCTTTCCCTCTGATACTGGTAAAGCCACGAGGCAAAGAGACGAATCTTGGAACTGAGAGCGTAGTCCAACCGCGCGGTCGTGTAATACGTCTGCTGATTTGAACTAAACGGTGTTTCTCCGGGTCCATTGAAAAAGACATCGCGTTCCCGATTGCGAAATTCCGGATTGAAGCCGGTGAAGAACCACAATTTGTCCTTCAGGACCGGTCCGCCAAACGTGAAACCCGGGAAGATGTCGTCGAGCTTGTCCTTCTTTGCCTGATACTGCTGAGTATTCGGATCGATATAAGCGTTGCCGCTAGAGTCGAGCGTGGTCGTGTAGGTGGGATCATAGCGGTTGAACGCCGTCGGCGATCCGTCCCATGATCCACTCTCAAAGACACCAAAGACTGATCCGTGGTAGTCGTTGCTGCCCTTCTTCATGATTACGTTGACTACGCCGCCCAGCGCTCCACCGTGCTCGGCTTCGATGCCAGAACTCTTGACTTGCACTTCCTGAATAAAATCAAAGGGAACATTTGTGTGCGAGAACCCACCGATCGAATCTCCAGTTTCCTGACCTTCGACCAGGTATGAGTTCTCCGAGTCCGCGCCGCCGGCTACTGAGTAGCCAAAAGCTTGCCCGTTGCCGCCGCTGCCCGGCGATTGTCCGCCAGTTCCATTGCCCATACTCATCTGAGGACTGCCGGAGCTTCCCGCCAGAGGTTCGTTTCGAGCGGACGGAGCAAATTGAATCACCGACTGGAAGGAACGTCCTTGCGTCGGAATATCTTTGAGAACGTCTGCGGTGACGTTCGTCTGCGTGGTCTCGGTGGTCACGTCGATCAGCGGAGCAGCTCCGGTCACTTCCACCACGGTGCCGGCAGTTCCAACAGCCAAGGTGAGATCAAGACTGGGGAGGTGACCGACCTCAATCGTAATTCCGTCACGCTTCAGCCCAGAGAATCCCTGCGCTTTTACCGTCACCGAGTATGTGCCCGGGGGAAGATTCGCAAAACGGTAGTAGCCGCTATTGTCGGTATCGAGTTTCTTCGAACCGATCAACGCGCTTCCGGTCAGTTCGACGGTGGCGTTGGAAACAACCGCTCCGCTGGGATCCTTAATTGTGCCTTGAAGACCGCCCGTGGTCTCTTGTCCAAAAACGTTGCCGACCAACAGCAGGCTTGTCAGCACTACAAACATAACAATTGTCATTGCAACTGATCTGATATTGGTGGGGAATCTCATTTGTTTTTCTCTCCGCTATGAGACAGATTTGTGCATTCGTTATGCCATCGACATTGACCATCCCGGTGTTTTGTTACGGCAGGACAAGACTTGGGGACGGACCTACAAACCTGCAAGACGAAGAGACAAAATTGAGCTTTGCTTTTCGAGTTTCACCCGAGATCACTCTGGTAAGCAGAGGACTAGTTTCCAGAAAAAAGAAGATCGTTGAAGGACTTCCTACGAAAAAGTGGAGCAGGAAGACAGCGCGGGGTACGGAACCGTACAAAATGCTGCACGCGCTTTGCCTTCCACACAAAGTTTCTGTGATGCGCACTGTCATGATTTGTTGTGTAAGCAAGTAACGGAACTCTGTAAAGATTCGTAAAATGAGACCCCGACTTCTAGTCCTCCACTCACTTGCTGACGAACATTCACGTTTGACTCTTAAGACTCTTCGAGAGCCATTAGACTTTCCAGAGTAGAATCACCGGATGAAGGCGACCGACTTACGCGCTGTGGCCCGCGCGTACTTCATATCGATCAGCTTCTGGTTCGGAATCTCGCTGCTGATGGGTTGGCAGTACAGAAATCTCTGGTCTTCTTATCTCGATCTGCTCGCGATGGCGGGATGTCGCGCCTTTTCGTTAGCGTTGTGGACACCGCCCGTTTTTTATTTCGCAAGCAGATTCCTTCGTTACTCAAAGAATCGCGTTCGATACGTTCTGCTGTGGAGTCTGGGAGCTGTTCCCTTTGCCGTGCTATTCACGGGAACGCTTTGGGTTCTTCTTCCGCCTTATGACGATCAGCTGCACAAATTTGTGTCGCGGTCGGTTTCGTCCTGGCTGGAAATGATTCGCACGGGGTTTGCCGACGAGATCTTTATATACATCGCAATTGTTGTCGCCGCGCACGCATATGAGTACTTCCGCCGTGCCCGTGCCCAGGAACTTGAAACATCGGAATTTCAGAGGGCGCTTGCTGTCAGTGAACTGCAAGCTCTCAAGATGCAGATTCATCCGCATTTTCTCTTCAATACTCTGCATGGCATCTCAACCCTGATCGAGAGCGAACCTGCACGTGCGCGCGCGATGATCGTCAAACTGTCGAGCCTGTTGCGCACTGTCCTGCAGCAGACGGACTCTGACCTGATTCCGCTTCAGGAAGAACTCAAATTCGTTGGGGAATACCTCGATCTGGAAAAGATGCGATTCGGCGCGAGGCTGACGATCACCCAGCGCGTCGATCCGGACACTCTGCCGTTGCTCGTTCCGCAGTTGATTCTTCAGCCGCTAATCGAGAACGCGATTCATCATGGCCTTGGAGGTTCGCGCGAGCAGGGCTGGATCGAAATTACATCGACTCGCAGGGGCGACAGTCTTGAGCTTGTGTTGAGAAATAGCATTGGCAGCAATCGACCGGAAGGAATGGGCGTTGGCCTGCGCAACACTTCATCGCGTCTTCAGCATCTGTATGCAGGGGAAGGTCTATTCACATTTGAGTTTTCGGACGAGAACACGGCCACTTCGACCTTGATCCTTCCTGCGCTTGGTGGGCACCGACAACCAGAGATCGGTTCTGCTTCCGATCATTTCGAGAGTAAGGAACAAAGCCATGCGAGTATTGATCGTTGATGACGAACCTCTGGCGCGGACCGCGTTGGAGCGAATTCTGCGTACCCGGCAGGATGTCGAAGATTTCGATTGCGCGGGCGATACTCTCGAGGCGATTGAGAAGCTGCGAAAGAATTCCTATGACGTCCTTCTGCTTGACATCAATATGCCCGAGGTATCAGGCATCGAACTCCTGGACCGCCTTGAAGAAAATGCTGTGCCTCTACCCTCGCTCATCTTCGTGACCGCATACGAGGAACACGCGGTTGCTGCTTTCGAGAAGCAGGCCGTCGACTATGTCTTGAAGCCTTTTTCGGCAGAGCGCATTGGGGAAGCGCTGAATCGGGCATTCCGAAGGGTCGCCAGCGACCGCGCCTCCCAGTTGCTTGAGGCTCTGCCGGCCCTTCAACGGCGGACTCGTGTTCAAACTGACAGGATTGCGATCAAGGCAAAGGGCAGAATCGTTTTCATCAACCCTTCTGAAGTCGTCTCTGTGCACGCAGAGGGAAACTACGTCCTTCTCCAAAAAGAATCCGGCTCTTACTTGTTGAGGGAATCGATTTCAGAAATGGCAAACAAGCTTCAATCGTACGGGTTCATTCGCATTCATCGTTCTGTGCTTGTGAACGGCATTTACGTCGATGAAATTCAGCCGATGCTAACGGGCGAATACGGATTGCGGATGCGCGGCGGCAAACAGTTTACCGTCACTCGAACCTACAAAAAGAATCTGAAATCTCTTGCCGAGTTCTGGATCGGCAGCGAATCCTCGCTCGTGGAATAACAGCCACGACTCCTCTGCCTTATTTTCCCGCGCCTTGGACCGTTGACTGAATTGTGAGCCGCCGTGAACGACTTTTCACTTCACCAGGAAAGTGTAGGAACCCGACCCGATTTGCAGCACGTAGGATCCGTCCTGTTGTTGTGCTTCGACTGAATTCCCATCCTGCGTGAGGTGAGCTCCAGAGATTACGGGCAAGAACACCTTGGCGGAAGTATTCGCCGGAATCGTCACTCGCAATGAAAAAGGACCACTGGATGTCCCATTCCAATCACTGATAATTTTCCCGTACATCGACTCATACTCCGCGCGTGCTGAAGTCATGCGGGAGTCAAGATGCGGGTGAATGACGATCTCTTTGAAGCCTGGCGAATCGGGAGTGGTGTCGATGCCGGCCGCATAACGATAAACCCAGGCGATCACGGACCCGAACGCATAGTGATTGTACGAGTTCATCGAAGGATCGCCGGTGTCTCCGTTCCAGCGCTCCCACCATGTCGTTGCGCCCTTCGATAACATGTAGCCCCACGAAGGATAGGTTTCGTTCAACAAAAGGCGATACGCGACGTCAGTGCGTCCGTGATCGGCGAGGGTGAAGAGAAGGAATGGCGTTCCAAGAAATCCTGTGGACAAGTGCCAGTTCCGCGACTGGATATCCTTTACCAGCCTGTCGACCAGAGCGGGCTCGAGCGATGCGGGCGCCATCTTCGTATAGAGCGCAACTACATATGACGTTTGCGTACCCGTTCCGACTTGCCCGTCGTCCTTGATGTACTCCTTTTGGAACGCAACACGAATGTTCTGAACTACATCTTCGTAGCGCTTGGCATCGGATTCCTTGCCGACAGCGTGAGCCATCTGCGACATCATATGAGCGATCAGAGCCCAATACGCCGTCGCCAGCAGATCCTTGTTCGTGTTCTCATCGGGAGCTAGCCAATCTGCGAAGTTCGGGCCGACACCTTTCTTGCGGAGGAAGTCGGGATTTCGGCTTTGAATGAATTCCATCCAACGCTGCATTGCGTCCCAGTTTTGTTCGATGATGGCTTTGTTGCCGTATTGCATCCATGTCGTCCAAGGAACAATCACTCCGGCGTCGCCCCATCCTGGCGCGCCCACGAAACCTTCGCTCCACGCCGACGTGCCCTCAGTCTCTCCCCCTTCGAAGGGCAGAGTGTTAGGAGAAACGTTTGTAAACTCTCCGTGTGGCCCTTGCCCGTCAACGATGTCTTGCATAAACTTCTGCGAAAATGCCGCGATGTCGAAGTTATAGCTTCCCGTACGCCAGAAAACTCCCGCATCGCCCATCCATCCCAATCGTTCGTCGCGCTGCGGGCAATCCGTCGGGATACTGAGAAAATTGCCTCTTTGTCCCCAGAGACCAATCGACCACATTTGGTTGACAAGTTCGCTGGATGTGGACAGTTTGGCCGCCGGTTCGGCGCTTACGCTGCTCACCACATCGCCCTTAAGAGCATCCAGCCCTGGCGTTCCTGGATAGCCTGTCACTTCCACATATCGAAAACCGTGGAAAGTGAAATGTGGAGCAAAACTCTCTTCGCCGCCACCCCGAAGAATGTAAGTGTCGGTCGCATCGGCGTTGCGAAGGTTTGCGGTGTAGATGCTTCCATCAGGATTGAGAATTTCGGCGAAGCGCATTCGGACTCTGGTGCCGGCCGAACCTTTGACTTTCAACGTCACCCATCCCACCATGTTCTGGCCCATGTCGAAAATGTAGGTTCCGTTCGACAACGCATTTACATGCTTTGGTTCAAGGGTCGCGATTGTCCGGGGAGGCACGGTATCCTGGCTCGAAACCGTGATGGGAGGACCATCCGCAACGACGGCAGGAGTCCAGCGAGAATCGTCAAACCCAACCTGTTCCCAGCCGCTCTGCTCCAGCCGTGCGTCATAGACTTCACCGCCATAAATCTGCGACTCAACGATCGGTGATGCGGAGGCCTTCCATGCTTCATCTGTTCCAACGGTCTCGTGCGTTCCATCGGAGTAGTCGACTTCCAGCTGCGCCTTGAAGCGATCCGGCGCTGCAAAGAAATGCATCCCCACCCATGTGAGTGGGCTGCCATACCAGCCGTCACCCAAGACGGCAGCAATCAGATTCTTGCCGTTCACTAGAAAGTCGGTGGCGTCGTAGGTTTGGTACAAGACACGCTTGCGATAGTCGGTGAACTCGGGCGTCAGGACGTCCTGACCCACTCGCTTTCCATTCAAAAACACACGGTAGCTGCCAAGAGCGGTCACGTAGAGCCTTGCGCTTGCTACTTTCTTCGGAACCGAGAACGTACGCCGCAAATAGGAGGCAGGCTGCGGCACCGGCCCCGCGTCGCCCAACTCTTTATAGTTGAGGTCGCCCACGATATTCGCGGGCTGCCACTGCGACGAATTTTCCACGCTTGCTTGCCAGCCCTTAGCTGTGCCGAACCGCATCACCGAACCCTTGGCGTTCGTCACTTTTACCAAGGCCGCCAGTGCGGCCATAGTGGTTTTCGCCCCGCCGCTCGGTCCGTACTCTGGAGCCTCCGGGGAAGTAACTCTCACCTCGACCGAGTTCGCCCCCGGGACCAAGTGTTCTGTGACATCCCTGCGATCAAAGGCACCCCAGCGTTCTTTCTTGTCGACCTCATGGCCGTTGACCGTCGCGACGAAATCTCCCCGCGTCGCCAGGAATAAAACAGCGTTTGCGGGCTGCTCGGGAAGGTTGAACTGAACGCGGAATGTCGCCGTTGTCTTGGGCACCACAGCCGTCGCGGTCTGGCCACTGACCCACACCCAGCGAATCGCTTCTCGATCCGCACGATCTTCCGGATTGTCCCAGCGAATCCACTTTTGCTTCCAGTCTTGCGGATGCAGAAGACCCATTTCCCAAAAGGCGGATTCCGACGAGTCGGAGCTTTGACCTGACGCATCCCATACGCGGACTTTCCAATAGTAGCGTCGGCGGGAAGCCAATTCCGGCCCAGCATAGGCGATTCCAAGGGATTCGCTGTCATTTTTTCGGCCGCTGTCCCAAACGTCCGGATGGTTGAGCTTCTCCGCGCTGCTGGCGACTAAGATCTCGTAGGAAGCCTGCTTCCAATTGTGCTCGGAATTGTCGCTTTGCCAGGAAAGCCGCGGCGCAGAGCGGTCGATACCGAGGGGATTCTCCAAGTATTCGCATCGAAGATGAACTGGCGTGCCGAGTGCAGCCGCGGTCAAAATCACAGTTACGACGAATGCAAGGAAAGTCTTCGAAATCTTCAAAAAATCCTCCTCGGATCGGTGAAAAAGGTTTGGGCTCACGCGGCCTAACGGCCGAAAGCAGAAAGCTCTATTCTCGAGGTGCGATCCGAACGGCGGTGGATGTTTGCACCTCGGCAAGCCCTGTGTCAAACGCGCTGCGAACGGTAAGGCAAATTTCGCAACGCAAAAACAACGATGACGGACATCAGGAATGACCAGCGAGCATGACTGCGACCGCAACCTAATTTGTGCGCCAAGGAACGCGCTGACCCGAAACTGTAACAGAGGCGAGGTAATGAAAACATTGATGTCTTGCTTTCCTATTCTTTTGGCCACCCTCAAAAAGCAGCCGTTCGTTTTACAATGCGAAACGACGGGTTCGGCCAAAAACATTCGTGACCTGTGGATCGCCCGGCTGTAAGCTTCATTGCCCAAGAGAGGCTCGCATGAATGCCGATCATAAAATCTTCGCCGCGCTTGAAACCTTTCGGATTGAGCTCCCATCGTGGGGCTTCGCGAATACAGGGACTCGCTTCGGAAAATTCATACAGCCGGCGGCAGCCACGACCACCGAAGAGAAGTTCAGCGACGCGGGGCAGGTTCACCAACTCACAGGCGTCTGCCCAACAGTAGCGTTGCACGTATTGTGGGATTGTCCCGACGGCGTTCGCAGCACCGACGACATCAAGAAGTTTTCCGACCGTTACCGCGTCCTTCCCGGCTCGATTAATCCCAATCTTTTCCAAGGAGCAGGAGTATAAGTACGGATCTTTCGGCAATCCCGACGGTGGAGTTCGCCAACGGGCGTTGCAGCATACCAAAGACAGTATCGAGATCGCGCGACGTTTGCACAGCCGGGATATCTCGATGTGGTTTGCCGATGGATCGAACTATCCAGGCTCGGCAAACATCCGCCAAAGGAAGGAATGGTTCAAGGAAGGTCTGAGAAAATCGCATGAAGCGATGTCTCCAGAGCAACGATTGCTGGTGGAGTACAAACCTTTCGAACCGGCCTTTTATCACACGGATATCGCAGATTGGGGTATGGCCTTACTTCTGGCTCGTTCCGCTGGGCCACAGGCGAAAGTGTTAGTGGATACGGGGCACCACTACGCCGCGCAAAATATCGAGCAAATCGTAGCGTGGCTCTTGTCCGAAAACATGCTTGGCGGCTTCCACTTTAACGATCGCCGCTATGCTGACGACGATCTGACCTTGGGGTCGATTGATCCGTATCAGGTCTTCCGAATCTTTCACGAGATTCGGCAATTCGAGTGGGAGACGGGCGCCCAAGCCGACATCGCGTACATGGTCGACCAGAGCCACAACCTCAAGGGTAAGATCGAGGCGATGATTCAGACGGTGACGATGGCGCAACAGCTTTTTGCCAAAGCCGCTCTGGTAGACCCAGAAGAGCTGGCTGCGGCGCAAAAGAATTGTGATGTGGTGCGAGCTGAGTCTGCCTTGCAAGATGCCTTTGCAACTGACGTGCGCCCGGCGATCCGGGATTGGCGGAAATCCAGAGGCTTGCCAAAGGATCCGATGGAAGCATTCCGCGAAAGCGGATACCTCGAACGCATCACTAAAGAACGCGCGTCCAAGAATTCGCAAAACGTCTCTTCTTATGCCTAACCTTTCGCATGCCAAGCCTTATCTGGCTTTTGACTTCGGTGCCGAAAGTGGCCGCGCTGTCCTTGCACATTTGCAATCTGGAATTCTGACCACACAGGAAGTGCATCGATTTCCAAACGAACCGGTCGAATACGGCGGTTCTTTGCACTGGGACGTTGCAAGACTCTGGTTCGAAGTAAGAAAAGTTCTCTCGTCACTCGAAGAAACCGAACTGGCTGGCATCGGAGTCGACACGTGGGGAGTTGACTACGCTCTGTTAGGGGAGCGCGGCGAGTTGTTGCAAAACCCGTATCACTACCGTGATCGCCGGACCGAAGGCGTCATGGAAGAAGTTTTCAGAAAAGTTTCGAAAGACGAAATCTATCGCGCCACCGGCATCCAATTCATGCCGATCAATACGCTTTATCAACTGTTTGCCCAACATCGCGATAGCCCGAAGGTTTTGGGTGCTGCAACGCGCATGTTGACGATTCCGGACCTCTTTAATTATTGGCTCACGGGGAACGCAGTCTGCGAATTCACTAACGCAACGACAACACAAATGGTTGATCCGGTGAGTCGTACCTGGGCCGGTAGCTTGATGCGGCGGCTCGATCTCCCGGTTTCCCTGCCCGCGCCCATCGTGGAGCCCGGATCGATCGTCGGTCCACTCTTATCCGGCATTGCGCGGGGTTCGTCACTGGAGGGTACCATTGTGATCGCTCCCGCCTGCCACGATACCGGCTCAGCAGTGGCGGCGATTTCGGCCCGCGAAGGCACTGCCTTCCTGAGTTCCGGAACATGGTCGCTCGTGGGCACCGAGCTCGACTTTCCGGTCATCACACCGGAAGCGCAGCGTCTGAACTTTACCAATGAAGGCGGAGTGCATGGAACTACGCGACTGCTCAAGAATGTGATGGGTCTGTGGATGTTGCAATGCTGTCGGCAATCCTGGACCGCGCACGGAACATCCTTTGATTATCGGGAATTGATGGAACTGGCGGCGAAAGAAGATCCCTTTCGCCATCTCGTCGATCCCGACGATGAATCCTTTCTTCTGCCGCGCGACATGCCAACAGCAATCAGCAATTTTTGCGAACGAACGCATCAGCCCAGCCCGCATGGCCCAGGAGCCTTCACGCGCACGATCCTGGAGAGCCTCGCCTTGAAATACCGTCTTGTTCTCCGGAGTCTGGAACAGTTGAGCAGGACACGGGTAGAGCAGATTCGCATCATCGGTGGAGGGTCGAAGAACCGCCTGCTGAATCAGTGGACCGCAGACGCGACCGGAAGAAGAGTTCTCGCGGGTCCAGCCGAGGCCACGGTCCTCGGAAATGTAGGAGTACAAGTTCTGGCGACCGGAGGCGCAAGCTCCCTTCGAGAAGTTCGCGCGATTGTGGATCGTTCATTCCCAACCGAAATCTTCGAGCCGGTCGAGACCGACAAATGGAATCAGCACGCCGAACGTTTCGAACAATATTGCGAGAGTATCTATGCTTGAAATCAAACAGACAGTGCATTTGAAAGATTTGTGGAACGACGCAGAAGCGAACAAGATGGCGGGCGATCCGTTGAAGCTCCTGCGCTATCGCTCGAATCTGCTGGGCGCCGATCTACGCATCACGAACTTCGGTGGAGGCAATACCAGCTCCAAGCTCGAACTCCCGGATCCCTTCACGGGAAAGCCAGTGCCCGTGCTCGCCGTCAAGGGAAGCGGCGGAGATATCGGTTCCATTGCCGAGTCCGGATTCGCGCTGCTCTATCTGGAACGCCTCGAGCAATTGAAGAAGCTGTACCGAGGGGAGAAGTATGAAGACGAAATGGTTCGCTACTATCCTCTCGCGGCGTTTGGCGAGAGCCGTGTAGCTGCATCGATTGATACGCCTCTGCACGCGTTCCTTCCCTTTGATCACGTGGATCATCTGCATCCTGACTGGGCGATCGCGCTGGCAGCGAGCGCAAACGGGAAACGAAAGCTCGAACAGTTCAATGCGGAATTCGATCGCAAGATCGTTTGGGTACCGTGGCAACGACCTGGTTTCGAGCTCGCACTATTGATTGAAAGGGCCGTGAAAGATAATCCCGATGCTGAAGGTCTGATTCTCGGCGGCCACGGCTTGTTCACTTGGGGAAACACCCAACGCGATTGCTACCTGAATAGCATTCAAACTATCGACCAGATGGGAGACTTCATCTTCAAGCATCAGGCGAAGAAGGGTTCGCGTTTTGGCGGGGCGATCTATGCAACTGCTCAAGATCGAAAAAATCTTGCAATCCAGATCCTCCCTGCACTGCGGGGTGCGTTGTCGTCGAATCGCCGTGTGGTGGCTCACTACACCGACAATGAAGATGCTCTAGCCTTCGCTGGATCAAAGTGGGCCCAAGAACTGAGCGACCTCGGCACCAGTTGCCCCGACCATTTTCTACGGACTCGGGTCTGTCCGCTGTTTCTCTCCTGGGATCCTGCGAAGGAAGACATCAAGGCCCTCAAGGATCGCATCCAGAAGAACGTAGGCGAATATCGCGGGACGTACAAGAAGTATTACGAGGAATGGGCCACCAAAGATTCGCCAAAACTGCGCGATTCCAATCCATCGGTCGTTGTGATTCCAGGTCTGGGTCTGTTTGGCTTCGGCAAGAACAAGAAGGAAGCGCGGATTACGACCGAGTTTTTCGTCAACGCGATCCACGTGATGGCAGGAGCCAACGCACTGGAAGATGATGGCGAAGTCCCCCACCCCCTGCCCCAGGCGCGCCGTTCTGAACAGTCAGAATCGTTCACTCACTTTCACAACTATGTTGCGCTTCCACGGTCAGAAGCTTTTCGCATCGAGTATTGGGCGTTGGAAGAAGCGAAGCTCCAGAGGATGCCCTCTGAGGCGGAATTCAGCCGGAAGATCGCTCTGGTCATCGGTGGTGCCAGTGGAATCGGGCGGGAAGTAGCTCTGTTGCTCGGACGCAAGGGGGCTCACGTCGCGGTTGCCGATTTTGATCAGCAGGGGGCGGGCAAAGTCGCTGATGAGGTCGGAGCGTTCTCTTCTCCCGAATTTGTGGCGCATACGACAGTCGATCTCAGCTCTTCCGCATCTCTGTCCGAGGCGACGAAGTTCACGATTTCGCAGTTCGGCGGTATCGACATCATTGTGAACACCGCCGCCATCTATCCCGTGCCAGGACCCGATGGAGAACTCGGGGAGCCGCAATGGTCTAAGACGTTCCTGGTGAATGTGACCGGCAACTATTTGCTCGCCCGCGAAACAGAATGGGTGTTTAAAGATCAGGGACTGCCTGCGGCGATGGTGCTCACCAGTTCCGCGAACGCGGTGGTTCCTAAAAAAGGGAGCGAGGCCTACGACACGAGTAAGACTGCGCTCAACCACCTCATTCGTGAACTCGCGATCAAGATCGGCCCCACGGTTCGAGTCAATGGAATCGCGCCGGCAACCGTCGTAACGGGCTCCACGATGTTCCCTCGTGATCGCGTGATGCAATCACTGGAGAAATATAAGATCGACTTCTCGCAATCCGAGAGCACCGAAGAGTTACGCGATAAGCTGGCCAACTTCTATGCGCAACGCACCCTGACGAAGCGTCCCATTCTTCCTCAGGATTGCGCTGCCGCGATCGTGTGGCTTGCGGGAGACCAGAGCGGAAAGACAACTGGCCACATTATTCCTGTCGACGGCGGCCTCTCCGAAGCCTTCTTGCGATAAGGAGCAAATATGCAGCGTGTGTGCTTTGTATTGCAGGTCAAGCCAAATCGGCTGGACGAATACAAACGGCGGCATCGGGAAGTGTGGCCCGACATGCAAGCCGCTTTGCGCGAAACAGGCTGGGGAAACTATTCGCTCTTCCTGCGCGACGACGGCCTTCTTGTCGGTTATCTTGAGACTGACGACTTCGAGCGGGCCCGCGCCGGCATGGCACAACGGGAAGTGAATGACCGTTGGCAGCGCGAGATGGGCGATTTTTTTGTTCAGCCCGATGGAATTTTGCCGGACCGCGCCATGCAGCCACTCGAAGAAGTTTTCCATTTGTAATTCAGATTGAGGAGCCAATGATTCCAAACCCGGCACTCGGGGTGTTCTTTCACTGGTTGGGCGGCCTCGCTTCGGCGAGCTTCTACGTTCCCTATCGCGGCGTCAAGAATTGGGCGTGGGAAACCTACTGGCTGGTTGGAGGATTTTTTAGCTGGATCATCGTGCCGTGGATCCTGGCGCTGACGATGACACGCGACCTTGCCCAAGTACTGCACCAGGCACCGCCCATCAGCGTCTTGTGGACCTACATCTTTGGAGTGCTGTGGGGATTGGGAGGGCTCACTTTTGGCCTCACCATGCGCTATCTGGGAATGTCTCTCGGCATGGCGGTTGCGCTTGGATACACGGCTGCATTCGGCACGCTGATGCCGCCGATTTTTCGGGGAGAGTTTTCCAGCCAAGTGCTCGGAACGCGATCCGGTCTCATCATTCTCGCGGGTGTGGCGGTTTGCCTATTGGGGATCGCGTTTGCCGGAGCCGCGGGAGTTTCCAAAGAGCGCGAAATGTCTGACGCGCAAAAGCGAGCATCGATTAAGGAATTCGATTTGAAGAAAGGACTGCTCGTCGCCACCTTTTCGGGGGTGATGAGTGCCTGCTTCGCCTACGGACTCGCCGCCGGGGATCCGATCAAAGCGATCACCCTGCAACATGGCACGACGGTGTTGTGGCAAGGACTGCCTGTGCTGGTTGTCGTGCTCGCTGGCGGATTTACTACCAACTTCATCTGGTGCGTGATCCTGAATGTCCGTAACCGCACGGGCTATCAATATTTCCAATCTGAGATTCGGGATGGAATCCCAGCGCGCGACGAGGAGCACATCCTTGAAACCGTGACCGACGCTCCCGGGGAGGAGATGGCAGTCGCGGTTGCCATCGCCAAAGAGACTGCGGTCCGAGCGCCCATGCTTGCCAACTATCTCTTCTCGGCTCTCGCCGGCACGACGTGGTACATGCAGTTCTTCTTCTACACCATGGGCGAAACGCAGATGGGCCGGTACAAGTTTTCCAGTTGGACCTTGCACATGGCCAGCATCATCATCTTCAGCACTTTGTGGGGCATCGCGCTCAAGGAATGGACCGGTGCCGGCACCCGGACGAAGGTTCTGGTTGCATTCAGCCTGCTCGTTTTGGTGGCCTCAACGGTTGTGGTGGGCTACGGAAACTACGCGGGCGCTGCACACTAAATAAGCGGCGCAGGACATGGTGCCATGTTCAGAACAAGATTCAAGAAGCAGATCGTCGCAGAATTCCTGCCTCCATCGCGGCCACGCAAACTTCAGAATGCGATTGTCTTGTGCGACGGAATGCCTTCCATTCCCCGCAAGCAGCCGTTGATGGAATTCCTCTCCCGGAATGGCTTCTGGGTCTTCTATCCCCGCTACCGTGGAGCATGGGAGAGCGACGGTAAATTTCTGGAACGGTCTCCGCATGAGGATATCCTCGCCGTGATCGAGGAGTTGCCAAAGGGGTTTCACGACGTGGCTTTCGGGCAGCGCTTCTCATTGACGCCAAACCACATTTTCGTAATCGGCGGGAGCTTCGGCGGAGCTGCCGCAATCCTTGCATCGCTCGATGATCGGGTATCGAAAGTGATTGCGAACTGCCCCGTAGTGAATTGGGCAATCCTCAATCACGCCGAAAAGGTCGAGACGTCCAAATCAACTTATGCAGGATACATTCGGAAAGCTTTCGGGAACGGCTATCGCTTGTCCGATGCAAACTGGGGAAAACTGCGAAGCGGAACCTTTTACAATCCCTGGCACCATAGAAGAGAAATCAACGGATCGAAGATCATGATCTTTCATGCCAAAGACGATCCGCACGTTCCTTATGCTGAGACCAGGAATTTTGCGAAGCAGACTGGCGCGTCACTCACATCCCTGAATCGCGGCGGCCACGTCCGCACGGAATACATCGTCCAGAAATACTGGAGACAAATCAAGACTTTCTTCGATTCTTCCCGAGTCTAGCCTCCATTGCGCGAATCGAGACCGATAGCTTGATCATCAAACTCTGAGTAGTTGGAGTTGGATGATGAATCATCTGGATAGATTCGAGCATGAAGTTTCCGCGTGGCCTGGTGGGTCAGTTCATTCCCATCGCTTTGGTGGACGCGAATTCCGGTTCAGCAGCGCCGAGATCGGCCACGTACATCGAGACGGAACTGTTGACATTCCTTTTCCGCGATCGGTTCGGGATGCGCTCATCGAAGAGGGGCTTGCGGAAGAGCATCATTGGATTCCGAACTCTGGCTGGACTACTTTTCACGTCCGCAGCGAAACGGACCTCCCGCATGCACTGTGGCTGATGAGACTCTCATACTTACGATATGAGCTGAAGATAGCCGTTAACCCTGAGGCGCTGCTGGAACGGCAGAGCAAGGAACTGCATCTGAGCCCGCGATTCAGGCTGCTGCTCGAGCAATTCATCCCTCAAACGGCGAGGACCTAACACTTTCATCGTTCGCCAGAACTTGGCTCAGAGCCAATCGTATTCTGGTACCGATGCGGCACTGTTTTGTAGCAACGGTTCATTACCGACAGCTCCCTTTTTCGTGCGCGCCATGTGCCTTCGTAATCTTCCTTCGGCCTAGATACATCGCTATTCTGGTGATGTCGTTTTCCAAATTTATTTCTTTATGAATTCCATCGCTTTTGGCTTCTCCTGGATAGCGCTTCACTGGCGCATCGCGCTGATCGTCCTTCTGCTGCTGGCAACGCCTGTGGGCATCCGCTGCTTGGAATCCGAGAAGACCCGGACAGCGCGGACACGCCGCAAACAGACGGAACAACTGCGAGCGCTCGCCGATAAGATTTTGACTCACGGGAAAACCGTTCATCAGCGTTACCCGACCGGAGATGTGATCGTTAGCGAAGCCGACCTCGCAGAGCAACTTCGTAATCGTTCCGACGTCGTGATCACAGCACTCAACTTGCTGCTGAACGAGCAGAAAGTCCAACGCGTTCCCCTGAACGGATACTGGAAGCTGAACGTGTAATTGAGATTTCCCTGCGGCCAACGCTGTTTTTAGGTTCTCGGGAACACCGTTTTCAGATGCCTCTCGACCATGCGGACGAACTGCGAGAAAGCAGCAGTGAAAAATTACCGAATGGTTTAGCGGCCCCACTGGAAGAGAGGAGGCCTAAGATCCCTCAGGTTGAGTCTGCGTCAAGGTATTCCGTGGATCAACCACTAGCCAGCTTAACGCTCCCAGCAGGCAAAGCGCCGCCGCTACCAGAAAAGACGCCGTCCATCCGTAGCGAGCAGCGATCCAGGGTGTCAGTGAACCGGTGAGGGCGCCGCCGATTTGGCCTCCCATATTCATGAACCCAGACACAGATCCGGCAGAGCCACCCGCGATGTCGGCCGTAACCGACCAGAACGAACTCTGCGATAAATAGAGTGCACCCGCGCCGCCAGCGAGCACGACGCTCGCCAAGCGGACGCTCTCGACTTCCGAGCCGAATGCGATGAATAGGCCTGCAACGGCCATGGCAAACGCCGCTAAAGCGCAACGCCCGAGCCGCGGTCCTCGCCATTTTGTCAGCCGATCGTTGATGGCTCCGCCCAACAAACAGCACGCCAGCATCGCGAGAAACGGAAGCATGGAATAGAACGCGCTCGCTTTTAGATCAAGCCCGCGCACTTTCGCGAGGTAGCGGTAGAACCAACTGAAAAAGATCCACGCCACATAGCCGTAGCAGAAGTAGCTGACTGTAACAGCCCACACTTCGCGGCTTCGTATCACTCGCGCCCACGGTACGCGAGCATTTAGCACTTCTGTTTGAGTGATTTTAAGGCCCGACTGAATTGTGGCGAGTTCGGCAGCGGACATCCGTGGGTGCTCAGACGGAGTGTCCCGCGCCGCTATGAACCAAACTGTTCCAGCAAGAAATCCGATGACTGCACACACCCAGAAGGATGAGCGCCATCCATAGTGGATCATGAGATAAGTGATGAGCGGAGGCGTGAGGCCTGCGCCGGCACCCACTCCAGCAAAGATCCAGCCGTTGGCAATCCCGCGCTCTCGCACAGGGATCCACCGTGCCACAAACTGGTTTGCCGCTGGATAGATCACGGCCTCGCCAGCACCGAGAAGAAATCGGACAGTGATAAACAGAAATAGCGCCCCCCCGATGTTCGCCGGGACAAGCGCCGTCAAGGCGGTGAAGATGCCCCACCAGATGACACCCCCTGTCAGTACGCGTCTCGGTCCGAAGCGGTCGGCAAGATAGCCGCCGAGTGTCTGAAACAGCGCGTAGCCCGCCACGAGCGAGCTGAAGACTTTTCCCAACTGCACATCGGTCAGGTGGTACGCATCGACAATCGATCCGCCGGCGATCGAGATGTTGACTCGATCCAGATAGGACACCGCGCTCAGAAGGAAGAGCCAAAAGATCAGAAACCAGCGGACTCGAGATCTGTCTCCGGCGATCACCAGCATCTCTCCGCAGAACTCGCAAGCAACCGACTTCGTGGGCTAGAGACGGCCAAATTGCTTCACCGCTTGCACGATCGATTTCAAACGTTCGATGACGGCGTACATCGAGTGTTCCTTGTAATCCATTTGTTGCGCCACGGTGAGAACGCTCTGAGCCTGTGCTTTGGGGACAACGGCCACTCCGTCACTATCGGCCACCACGATATCGCCGGGGTTCACTGGCACTCCATTACATAACAGCGGTACCTGCGACCCCGCGAAGCGGTAGTGATGCACCGAGGTGGACGGAACAATCCCGGTAGCGAAGACGGGAAATCCGATCTTGCGCAGATATGCCACATCTCGCACTCCACCATCGATCACCGCGCCCGCGTATCCACGCGCTGCCATCGCGGTGCCCATCAGCCCGCCCATCCCTGCGATGTCTTCTCCATCTTCGACTACCATCACGTACACCGAATCAGTCGAGCCCTGATCGATCGCTTCGAGCATCCCGGTAAGAGCTTCGGGATCTTTGTTGCCCTCGTCTTTTTTCAGCTGCACGGTTCGCGCGAATCCAGCAAACTTGGCGGTGAAGATCGGCTGCATATGATGACTCATGTACATCCGCTTGCCGGTAACTTGCTCGAGCGCATCGGAAACAGACGCCACTTCGACGCGCCGAAATTGCGCGACGAGTTCGCCGTCGCTTAGAGAGGGTGCAGCGGGTGCATTGGATTGCGCACGCGCTGACCGGACACCGGCAACCGACGCAGCCACCAGGATTACAGCCGCGAGAGTGATAGCAAGTGCGCGTCCTCTTCTATAAGTTTGAGTTCGGGGCATTCCATCCTCCTGATTCTTTGCGAGTCGCAGGAACACGGCACAATTTCTGCTCGCTGTCTGGTTTTAGTGATTGTCTCGCCCGACCACCGGCATTTCCTGAAGTGCGCCGCGGTCAAGTCCGCTCTCATCGATCAGATGAAGCGAGATTCGGCCTGGTTTCGATGGAGGAGTGATCTCCGAATCTAGCACCACGACTTCAGATGGACTGACATCCTTGACGGGCATCGTTCCGAGGCTACGTCCGTGGTCATCGTAGAATCGCGCCTGCAGATGACCGGCGAAAAACACTCCGAATGACCCGGAAAGACTGAGCTTGCCGCTTTCCTGAACTGCGGCCCGCAGCGGGCGGATCACAATTCCGGCGTCGGTCACTCCATGGAACTCGCCGCCGGATCTCGTCGGAAACCACTCCGTCGCAAAATTACAACTTTCCCCGGGCTGTAACCGGCACATCGGACTATTGAGTTCAGCCTCGAGATAGATAGGGCTTGCGTCCGGATCAGCGCTCACCGAAGCAATTCCCTGATCGTTCAATCTGAGTTCCGGTCCGTTTGTCCAAAAAATGACAGAGGCTTTTCCCGGGTAAGGTTTGGTCTCTTCATACTGAAACCGTTCAACCATCGCGTACTGGCTTGAGCCATCGACAACCGCAAGCCATCCGTCTTTCGAATCGACCCAAAGCTCAGCCGCCAAATGCGAGTAGTGAACGGTAAAAAAACCATCATCCCGCACAGAAGCCGAGGGATTTTCAGCCGGACCGAATCGCACGTGGTATCGGTTGAGATAGCTGCTCGAGGGGTTCGCCGGAGTAAATGTCCAGAAATTGTGGTTGATGCGAGAAGCCTCGTCCTGGCCCGGCGAGCTGGGGTTGGAAGTGTCGTATTGCGAAACGGACTGCATCGACCACTCCAAGGTATGACCGGTCACGTTCTTCATCAATGCATGGAAAGTAATCCGCGGACTGTCGGCGCCCAGACGGATCGTGCGTACGAATTGAATACCAGTCGGGGAATCAGCCGGGCTGGTCAGTTCAATCTCACAGGTCTGTCCTTCCGAAAGCTTTCGAAAGGCGAATGGGCCATCGTCGAGCAAATCCGAGTTGCCCTGCCAGTGCTGTTCGTCGTCGTTGCCTTCCGGTAGAAGCCAGAGTTTGTCTCCACCATAGTTGAACCATTGGCTGGTGCTTGGGGGCAGGTACTTGCCGGCAAACTTCGGATTGACGAACAGGTACGGGTGTCCGGCGAAGGTGACCTGCATCAAGCGTCCGCCGTTCTGTGGTACGACGACCAACTGAACCCATCGATTGGAGATCTGCTGCGCGTGCCAACCCTTATAATCCGCGGCTTCTACGCGGCAGTCAGGATTCTTCCCGGCAGTAGACGGTGCGACTGCTTGCGCCGTGGCCAGATTTGCTCCGATCGTCGCAAAACACAGGGTCACAGCGACTCGCCACACCCAACTCGTCACTGAAAGATGTCTGGTCATGATTGCGCCTTACTGACCGGGTTTTTACCGCGGTTGAGAGTAGCACGCAGGCCGAAATCTGCAAAACGAAGCCGCGACTACCGAGAACGAAATAAAAACCAATCAAACGAAATAATTGGATTTGCGTCTGTGAGATTGTGTGGTATACCAACTTCTCCAAATAAACCGGGCCAACCTGTCCGGGATTCCGGTAATCCTCGAGGAGGTTTTGCGATGCGAATTCAGAATTCCAGCCGAAGGTCTTTCGTGAAATTGGCCGTGGCGGCGCCGCTGCTGAGCCAGATTGCCGCTCGCAACCTCTACGCACAAGCCGCCACAGCGATTGGCAAAGACCCGCGGCAGAATGTCTACACCCGCCTCGGAGTGAAGACGGTCATCAATTGCCGCGGCACCTGGACCTATCTCAGCGGATCGCTCGAGTTTCCGGAAGTGCGCGAAGCCCAGGTGGAGGCCGCCCAGCATTTCGTGAATGTAATCGAACTACAGCGGGCAGTGGGCCGGCGTTTGTCCGAACTCACAGGCGCGGAATCCGGCATTGTTACTTCTGGCGCTGCCGGCGCGATGGCCGCCGCAACCGCCGGTTGCATGGCCGGCACCGACGACAAGCATATCTGGCAACTCCCCGATACGACCGGTCTGAAGAATGAGGTCGTCATGGTGGGAGGACGCAGCGCCTTCGATAGCGCGATTCGCCTCACCGGGGCCAAACTCGTGCTCACGTATTCGCCGGAAGAGCTCAACAACGCCATCAACGAAAAAACGGCGATGATTTACACCACCGATCTCGGCGAAAAACTCAAGCGAGTCTTGGCCATCGCCAAGGACCACAAAGTTCCCATGCTTCTGGATGACGCTGCCGGTATTCCACCCGCCGACAACGCCAAGCTGTACGCCAGCATGGGTATCGACATGTATTGCTTCTCGGGAGGCAAGGGCCTTCGCGGGCCTCAATGCAGCGGCCTGCTCCTGGGACGAAAAGACTTGATTGAAGCCGCACTTCTCAATTGCAGTCCACGGGAAGGCGCCGTCTGCCGACCGATGAAAGTGGGCAAAGAAGAGATTATCGGATGCCTCACCGCGCTTGAAACCTGGCTGAAGATTGACGAGAAAAAACTCTACGCCGAATGGAATGACCGCATCGATCGCATCCGGAAATTGGTGGAGACCGTGCCAGGCGTAAAGACAGATACCTACACGCCTGAGGACGGCAACCGCTATCCCACATTGAAAGTCTCATGGGATCAGGAAGGCTGGAAATTCAAGATCTCAGATTTGGTCGAGCAGTTGCGAGCAGGTGACCCCGTCATCGAAGTGCTCGGGGCGGACAATCCAAGTTTGGTGAAAGCAGTTCGCGAAGGAAATCCAAATCGAAAAGAAATGAAGGGGCCCGACCATATCGAACTGGTTTCGATGACTATCAAGCCGGGAGAAGAAATGATTGTTGGGCAACGATTGCGAGCCATTCTTGGCGCCGCTCAGAAAAAGGCTGCCTAGACCGACGAGATAACAGATCTGACGATCGGGACACTGGACATGAGAATACTTCTGGTTGGCTTATTGTTGACTTCTTCGGTGGTAGCGCAGGAGCCAGTGCGGGCTGTTGTTCCGGCTCAAGCGCAATCTCACGCTACTCCTTATCATTCGCCCGCCGTCGACGCCGGAGACTACGTTTACATATCCGGCCAGGGATCTCATCGGCCTGATGGAAGCTCCCCGCCCACCTTCAATGCACAGGTCCGTCAGGCGCTCGACAACGTGAAGGCGATCATCGAAGCTGCGGGATTGAGCATGGAGCATGTGGTCTATACACAGGTTTACTTGCAGGACATCCATCAATATGGCGAGATGAACCAAGTCTTCGGCGAATACTTTGGGAAAAATCCACCGGCTCGCGCGGTGCTGGGCATTGCTCGACTTCCCGAATCTCCGATTCAAATCAATGCCGTTGCAGTACGCAATCTGAAAGACAAGAAAGCCATCTATCCGCCGAATTACAAGTCAGATGAGTCTTCTGCACCGGGAATGCTCACTTACGACCGTCTTTTCGTGTCGAGTATGAGCGGCATGGACCCGGGAACCGGCAAGGTTCCGGACGATCCGGCTGCGCAGGTCGACCTCGCACTTGACCGCGTGGAAGCCGTACTGAAGGCAGCGGGGCTTGAACTGAGCAACATGGTTTTCGTCAATCCCTATATGACGGTCGAGATTCCCGCGCGAGTCATGAACGAGCACTACGCAAAGCGTTTCGAGTTCGGAAATACTCCGGCACGCGCGACCATTGAGGTATCCAGTCTCCCGGGCGGAGCTCACATCGAATACACCGGCGTGGCTGTTCGAGACCTGCAGCAACGCAAAGCGGTGCGGCCCAAGAACATGCCACCCAGTCCCACCGCCAGCCCCTGCGTCTTCGCAGGCGACACCCTATATTGCTCCGCCAAGAGCGGCTTCATCCCCGGAGCACACGGCGGCGTGTATGCGGACACGACCCAGCATCAACTTCGGCAGACCATGAGAAATCAGCTCGATAATCTTGAAGAAGCTGGCATGGAGTTCAGCCAAGTCGTCTCTACGACTGTTTATCTGGACGACTTGTCCGACACGAATGCTTTCGACCAGGTGTACGGCCAATACTTCGGCGCGGTTGTTCCCGCCCGCACCACACTGCAGCAGATCGCTCCCACCGAACGCAAAGAAGACAAGGAAGGCCACTACCCCGACCTCGAGCAGATGTCCCTGATCGCCGTTCGTGCCAAAGGTGCGAAGTAGCGATTATTTTTCGTTACGGGAGTGGCAGGTTTTTCAACTCGGGCGCGATCGCAAACGCCCTCTCGAACTCATGCTGCGCCTCTGCGGTCTTCCCCTCCTGGCGAAATGCCAACGCGAGATTGTAGTGCGCTTCGGCGTACTGTGGCTTAAGGCGAAACGCCTCCGAAAATTCACCTTCCGCTTTGTGAACCTCTCCAGACTGGAGCAATACAAGCCCAAGGTTATTGTGGCCCTCGGCAAATTTAGGATCGTTTCTCAACACCTCGCGAAGAACGTTCAGCGCCCCAGCAGGATCGTTGTTCTGGCTTAAGGCAAGCCCAAGTTGCACTTGCGCGTCGACACTATGGGGATCAAGGCTGACGGCTTCTGTAAATTCTCGAACAGCTTCTGGGGGCCGCTGCAACTGAGCGAGCGCGAGCCCAAGGTTGTAGTGAGCTTCCGCCAAGTCGGGATCCGACATCACCGCGTGCTGAAATTCTTCCAGACCTCGCGTTTGATCTCCTGACTTCCAGAGAAACAGGCCAAAGCTCGTGTGAGCCTTCGCATAGTCCGGCTTGATTTCGATTGCTTTTTCGAATGCTTCTCGTGCGCGTGTGGCTTCGTTTTTGTCCTCCCACGCGACCCCCTGGTAGTAGTAGCCGGTTGGGATTTCCGGTGCGAGATCGGTTGACCGCTTGAAGAAATCCAGCGCCTCGTCGAGTTTCTGCCGCTTCAGCGCCTCCACGCCCTGCAGGATGAGGAGTTTCGCTTGCGCCAGACGGGTGCGGAAATCATGAAGGCCCGAGATCTCATCGAATTCCTTTTTTGCGCTGCTTCCGTCTCCCTGGCTGCGCAAGGCAAGAGCCAGGTTGTAGTGAGCTTGCTCCAGATCGGGCTTCAATTCGATCGCTCGCCGAAAGGCTGATATAGCCCCCGCGGTATCGCCCCCGGCTTTCAATTCCCGGCCGAGGTTGTATTGAGCATCCGCGTCATCCGGGCTGAGCTTCACGGCTTCACTAAATTGTTTTAGCGCGCCAGCGTGGTCAGCCTGGCGACGCAACGCGATCCCCAACATCAGATGCGCGGCAGCGAGTCCCGGATCGAGGCGTATCGCTTCGCGAAACTGAGCGGTCGCCTCCTTCAGCTTGCCCAGTTGCCCTTCGACGACCCCGAACTCCAGATGAGAAGCCGCAGAGGATTTCGACCCAAGAGCCAGTCTTAATTCGCGCTCGGCGTCCGGAAGATTGTTCTGTTGCGAATAAATGCGGCCCAACAGGCTATGCGGGGAGGCACTGGCAGGATCGAGAGTCTCCGCAGCGTGGAGCGCCTTCAGAGCCTCGGTTTGATCGTTCAGGTCGTACCAAACCGATCCGAGCCCATAAAGCGCAGCGGCCCATTTCGGCCGGAGAGCCACCGCTGCCTCGAACTCCTTCAGGGCTTCACGCGTCTCTCCCTTGTATTTCAGCACCAGTGCCAGATCATAGTGAGTGACCGCGTCATTCGGTTCGAGTGCCAGCGCGCTGCGGTAGTTGGCGATCGCGTCGTCCCAAGACTTTGCACGCGACATCTCTGTCGCACGTTGGCGATAAGCAGCTGCTGTTTGTGCTCTGATTCGCTCCGGATGAATGACAACCAGCAAGCAAAGCGCCGACAACCAAACCCTGATCAGGCCTTGAAAGACCACGACTTTACTGTCACGGTTCACTGCCGCGCGAGGCATGCCTACAATTTATCTCAACTCGGAGCAGGGAGTGGGGAGTGAGTCTCTCTCCGTGCGCTTGTTCTCGCTCAATGCCTAGAAGAAGAACTTCGCACTCAACTGGCCGATACGAGGGTCGCGCGCCCCATGGCGCGAAAACAGATTCCACTCCGTGAAATCTGTCTAGAACAGAAACATGCTTAACTTCATTTTGCTAAGTACATTGCCGCCCCACTCCCGACCTCTCGATCATTTCGCGAGGTAAGGTACAAAACCAGACACGTTCGTCTTGATTTTGTAAATCGATGATGTAGCCGTTATGTACAAAGTCCGGAGGTCAGAATCGCCCCACGCAAGATTCGCAGGCTGCTCCGGTAAAACAATCGTCCCCAGATGATGACCGGCCGGATTCCAAACCCAAATTCCCTGCGGACCGGTCACATAAACATTTCCGAGACGATCCACTCTCATGCCATCCGGGACGCCGTCGCCTTTGCCGCCCGGCTCTTCTCCAAAAATGCGACCATTTCGAATCGTCCCGTCAACCTGAAAATCGTAGACGTGAATGCTTCGTTTCTCACTGTCGTCCACGTACAGTCTCTTTCCATCAGGCGAAAAGGCAAGCCCGTTCGGCTGCGAGAGTTCCGTCGTCAGCAGCGTGACCTTCCCATTCGCATCCAAGCGAAACACGCCCTGGAAATCTAATTCCTGTTTCTGTCCTTTGGGTAAATCGGACGTTGGATCGGTGAAATAGAAAGCGCCATCTGGACCCATCACTACGTCGTTGGGGCTATTGAATCTTTTCCCGTCGTATCTCTCCGCGAGGACAGCATAGGTTCCATCAGGCTTGATGCGAATGATGGCGCGCAGCACGCTCGCACAGTCGATGAGTTGTTGCTGTGCGTCGTATGTATTTCCATCTGGATCGCCCAGCGCGATCAATTCCTCTTTATGCCCGTCTGGGTAGACTCGAAATATCTTGTTGATCTCTTCGTCGCTGACGTAGACGAATCCGTGCGGATCCCAAACGGGACCTTCCGTAAAACCGAATCCTGTTGCTAAAACCTCGAGCTTCGCATCGCTGGAAATAAGTTTCGAAAACTCTGGCGAATCGGCCTGCAGTTTGAACTCGCGGCGCGACTTTTCTCCCGCCGCAACCCAGACGAGCGCTAGGACCAGTCCCACACACGAAATCAACTTCATCAGTCTTTGCAAAATCAATCCTCGTTCGAAATCTTCTTTTTCGCCTTGCTTGTAGCTGTCTCTGGCCCTTGCCCCTCGTGCGCAACGCTCAGAAGGTAGGCAACCACGTGATCCAGTTCTTTTTCACTGAGTTTCGTGGCATAGTCCGATGGCATCAGAGGCTTCGAATCTGAAGCCACTTCAGAGACGTCGGCTTTATTCAGCAAGTGAAATGTTCCGTCGAGCGTTTGCAATTGCAAGGAAAAGTTATCCTCGTTTCTCACCAATCCAGACACTGTTTGGCCGTCCCTGGTCGTGACTTTGGCAACGGCTTTGCGGGGACCAGACCTTTTATCAGCGCTCACAATAGCGTTACGAACTTCGTGTACCGAATGACTGGCCCCGTAGTTCGAAAGGTCGGGTCCAAGAAATCCACCCAGACCCTGAACCATGTGACACTCCGAACAGCCTGCCCTGCCCGCAAAGAGTTCCTTGCCTGTCGCAGCGTTCCCCGGCAATGCTGGGGCAGCGCTCTTGCCTTGCAGGACGCGCAAATGGTTCAAAATAGCGGACAGCTTCGCCGGTCCCAGAGCAACGAACGCCGGCATCCCGGACTGCGGAATGCCAGTCTGAAGGATCTTGGAAATTTGCGCGTCGGACAGTCGCACCACTTCGGCCCGCGTCGCGATGTCAGGCCCGCGCTCTCCACCTCTTCCATCCAATCCGTGGCATGAAGCGCATGTCGATTCGAAAATCTGCCGCCCGGCTTGCGAGGTAGACTGATGGCCCTGATTTGTTTTTTGGCTTGTGCGACTGGGTTCTTGCGCGAACAGACTGCAAGTCGCAAGAACGAACGAAAAGATCGCAATGATCGCGCCTCTACGCCAGCTTGCAAATCCTCCGGCACGCGACAGACCACTTTCTCTGTTGAGCAAAGCGCACTGCCACGGACTGGACCGGATTAACAATATCGTCCCTCGAACTGAACGTATCCACAGCTACCAAAAAATCACTAAGGCGAAGCCTTGAAGCCGTACCCTGCTGCCACATCGGCGACAAACCACCCAATTCTCATGTTGTGAAAATTGACTTTGACGGCAAGAAACGTTGCCAGTTGGGATATCGCACACCCTATACCAGTGTCAACTTGTTTTCTTTTCAGAATCGAAAGGAGTTTTCTTTCGTTTTTGGTGGGCATCTCGGAGCGCGGCCCGATTCCACACTCGGCCATGAAGGGATGCTGGACTTCCGAAAGTCACTGTGATATCAACTTTCGACTGCTGAACTCTGCTTTCATTCGCGCACAATTTTCACCAACACCGGACAGGAACGCTCGATGGTCGCGGCAGCACATGAATACAACATAACGTCTCTGCAGCGCGGCCTCCGTATGCTGCAGCTTCTCGGTCAGAGCGACCGCGGGCTGCCTGCCTCTCAGATTGCCAAGCTCTCGACCCTACCGGTCAGTACCGTCCATCGCTTTCTGGTAAACCTGGAATCCGGTGGCTTCCTGATGCGCGACAATGCCGGGAACTATCACCTTGGACTTGCCTGCGTTTCTCTCGGTCAGGCGGCGCGGGAACACATGGATATCCGCACCGTGAGCTTGCCGCATCTTCAACTGTTGAACCATCGCACCCGCGAGACGGTACATCTCACGGTTCGCGATGGCTTGTCCGCGGTGTACATCGAAAAGCTCGATTCGCCTCAGCCTTTGCGCATCCACTCTCGGATCGGCGCCAGCGTTCCCCTTCATTGTTCTGCCGTCGGAAAGGTTTTGTTGGCGTACATGAGTGAATCTGACAGGGAAACCAGCCTTACCCAAATGGAGTTGCGGCGTTTCACAGAAAATACCGTTGGCAGTATCCAGGAGCTGCAAACCGAACTCGCCAAGGTTCGGAAAAACGGATACGGCTGCGACCTCGAAGAACACGAGCCCCACGTGCGCTGCATCGCAGCCCCGGTGTGGGATCACAACGGCACCGTGAACGCCAGTCTGAGCGTCACTGGCCCCGCCGTACGTATGTCTATCGCTCGCCTTCGAGAGATCGCTCCGTTCGTTCGCAGAGCGGGGCTGGAAATCTCGAAGGCACTTGGGTACAACGCCGAAATCGCGCGGACGGTGCCCACTGGCTCGGCCCCTTCGCGCATCAGACCGCGTTCGGCTCGGCCACTGCAACGGCTTAAGGTTGGAAGCAAGTGATTCGCCGCTTGCTTCAAGAGGATCTGAAACGATCAATGAGGCTCATTGTCCGTACACTGCTCGCCACTGTTCTTCTCGGGGTCTTAGTCTCGCCTGGCGGTGCGCAGGTTGCGGGTACGTCGGGTTCGAATCTAAGTGTGGACGTCCCTCCGCAGCGTCTGTCAGTTCAGCCTGTTGGCGCGGATTGGTTGTCTTACAACGGCGACTACACGGGCCGGCGTTACACATCTCTCGACGAAATCACTCCGCGTAACGTTTCCCAGCTTCGTCCCCAATGGGTGTTTCACGTAAAGAACTCCGACGCTCTCGAAGTGACCCCCGTGGTGTTCGAAGGCATCATGTTCATCACGTCCGCCAATGATGCCTACGCCGTCGATGCCCGCACGGGGCGAACGATCTGGCATTATGTGCGGCCCATAAGCGAGGGTCTCATTGACGATGCGTCGCAACATCACAATCGCGGCGTCGGTCTTTGGCACTCCCGCGTCTACATGGAAACGGACAACGCGCATCTGCTCTGCCTCGACGCGCGTTCCGGCCATCTGCTCTGGGATGTGCCATACACAGACGGCAGCCCAAACTACGGCGCGACTAGCGCGCCCCTGGTCGTGAAGGACAAAGTCATCGTTGGAACGTCGGGTGGCGATGACGGTGTTCGCGGCTTTGTGTCGGCCTTCGACGCCGAAACCGGAAAGCTAGCCTGGCGCTTTTGGACGATACCAGCGCCTGGCGAACCGGGATCCGCGAGCTGGCCGGGCGACTCTTACCTTCACGGCGGCGGCACGACCTGGATGCCCGGAACTTACGATCCCGAACTGAACACAATCTATTGGGGCACCAGTAATCCCGCGCCCGATTTCGATGGCGGTCCAAGGCCGGGAGATGATCTTTACACCGACTGCGTCCTTGCGCTCGACCCCGATACTGGCAAGCTGAAGTGGTATTTCCAATTCACTCCGCACGATCTGTTTGACTTCGATGCCACCGAAACGCCCGTGCTGATAGATGCTGAGTATCAGGGGCGTCCCCGCAAGTTGCTCGTCGAGGCCAACCGCAACGGCTTCCTTTATGTTCTCGATCGGGTCGACGGCAAATTTCTTTCCGCAGTGCGATTCGCGGAGAAGATGAACTGGGCCAAGGAGATTGGCGCAGACGGCCGCCCTATTCGCACGGGAACAATTCCGAGCGCTACGGGAACCCGCGTCTGTCCTGGGTTTGCGGGCGCCACAAACTGGTACTCGCCATCTTTCAATCCTGCGACAGGTCTTTTCTACTTTCTATCACTAGAAAACTGCAATCTAATGTTTCTCGCTCCCGACAAGTACGCGCCGCGCCATACCTATTACGCAACTGGCTCGAAGAGCAGCCCTGACGACAGCAGTCAGAAAATCTTGCTCGCCTTCGATCTCGCCGGGGGAAAGCTTGCATGGAAGTATCCGCAAGTAGGAACCGGCCATTCGAGTGCCGGCGCCATGACGACGAGTAGCGGACTGGTTTTCTTTGGGGACGACGCCCAGTCCTTCGAAGCGGTAGACGCTCGCAGCGGCGCCCCGCTGTGGCATTTCAACACCGGGCAGACGATCAATGCTTCGCCGATGAGTTTCTCAGTTTCCGGCAGGCAATATGTCGCAATTGCCGCGGGGAGCGACATTTTTTGTTTCGGATTGATGTGACAGCAAGACTAGATTTCTCAAAGGAGGATGGACCATGTTTTCGACGCTTACAAATCGCAGGAGTTTCGCATCACGTGTCGCTTCCCTTTTCACCGGCGTGGGTGTGGCCGCTGTTTTCGGTAGTGCTTCGCCCGCGGCTGCAGAAGAGCAAGGCGGCGTCCGCAAGCTTGACTATGACGGCAAGCAGGCCGGCGGAGGATTCATCACGCCTCTTATCATTCACAACGGGGTGATTTACATCGCTGGCCAGGGAGCACACTCGCACGATTCGGAAGGCAAGTTCGCCATGGACATCGAAACTCACACCACCAAGGTGATGGAGAACGTGAAGACACTGGTTGAAACCGGCGGCGGTGCCATGGATAGCATCCTGCAACTCACTGTGTACCTCACGAAAATTGATGACTACGACGGCATGAACAAGGTCTTCAAAACGTACTTCCCCCATGGCGGTCCTGCTCGGACGACGGTTGCTGTGGCGGCTCTTCCGGGCCAGTCGCTGGTCGAAATCAATTGCACCGCAGCCGTCGTTAAAAAATAGTTTCGAAAGTAGATTTCATCAGAAGACAGAGGGAGCGTCAGCCCATGGATATCAGCTCGAAGTGGCCTCGCCGCAGTTTCATGACAGCCGTCGTTTCATTTGCCGGTGTGATGTTGAAACCGCGGGCTCTTTGGGCGCGCCCCTCCGGCCGATCGTCTCCGCCTGCCGCTCCCGCAATCTCCGGCTTCGGACACACCGGCAACGTGTACGAAGAACTCGGCGTCACCACCGTCGTCAACGGCCAGGGAACGATGACGGTACTTGGCGGATCGTTGATGCGTCCCGAGGTCGAAGCGGTGATGGCTTTAGCTGGACGGCACTTTGTGAGCGTTCCCGATCTCGAAGTTGCCGCGGGCAAGCGCATCACAGAAATGCTAAAGCTTCCGGAAGGCTACTTCGCGTTGGTAACTTCCGGAGCTGCCGCCGCTATGCAATCCGGCCTCGCTGGAATTCTTACCGGCGACAATCCGCAGTTCATCAAACAACTTCCAGATCTCACTGGCATGAAATCTGAAGTCATCATTCAGAAGTCCCATCGCAATCCGTTCGACCACCAGCTTCGAGCAACCGGAATACGACTTGTCGAGGTAGAGAGCCGCGATGACCTCTCCCGCGCCATCAACGACAAAACGGCGATGATGCATTTCAGCAATTTTGCCGATCCCGTGGGGCAAATCAAGGTAGAGGAATGGGTGAAGGTGGGCAAGCAACATAACATTCCGACCTTCATTGATGCTGCTGCCGACACCCCGCCCGTTTCGCACCTGTGGGACTACGCAAACATGGGCTACGACCTCATCGCATTCAGCGGAGGAAAGGCGATGCGCGGACCGCAATGCGCTGGATTGCTGATCGGCCGGAAGGATCTGGTGGCCAACGCGCTCCTTAATAATAGCCCCCATGAAGACACGCTGGGCCGCAGCCAGAAAGTGGGCAAAGAGGAGATCGTAGGCATGGTGAAAGCTCTTGAGTCCTACCTCAACGAGGACCACGACGCTCTCAATCGCGAATGGCAAAGACGACTCGATTTCATCGCAGGCGAGCTTGCCAAAGTTCCGGGAGTCACGACCTCATATTTCCTTCCCGAGGTTGCCAACCACGTTCCGGCAATGGAAATTCACTGGGACAAACGCTGGTCACTGAGTCCTCGAGAAGTCGCATCGGCGCTGCGCAAGGGCAATCCATCTATCGTCCTTGCGGCTGGCGAAGAGAAGGATGTCCTCTCCATGAATTCCTTCATGCTGCAGCCTGGCGAAGAAAAGATCATCGCGGACGCTCTCGTAGCGTTTTTCAAAGCTCACGTGTCTTGATTGAGCGGGTAGCAAGCCTTGTACTGTCGCTCATAGTAGCTATTCACCCCGCTTTCTCCAGCTTGTTTCGGGTTTCAGGGGTCTTTTTCAGGTTTGCATAGAAATTCCAGACCACTGTATTTCGGGTTTTCCCGGAAAATACCGCGCCCATGAACGTGTCCTTTTCAGATGTTGATCCCTGTGCCATACTAGTTTGGTTTTTCCCCTTTCCCCCCGTTCGAGCTCCCCTTTCAAAGTTCGCAAATTCAAGTACCGGGGCATTCCTGTGATGCATTCTTGGATATCTTCACGTCCCCACCGGACAGCGACACGCCATTGTGCAGGCTGGATCTTAAGCCTGAGGTCCTGTTCTATTCTGCCGCAGCATTTGGTGCGGCGCCCGCTGTCACGCTGTCGCCGACGAGCCTGACGTTTGGAACGCAGCTTAAAGGCACCAAGAGCGCCGCCCAAGTCATCACTGTTACAAACACGGGGACTGCGTCTCTCACGCTTTCCAGCATTGTGCCGACTTCCGGATTTTCGCAGACCCACACCTGCGCGGGTACGCTTGCGGCAGGTGCAAGTTGCACCATCTCGGTCTCGTTTTCGCCTGTGGCCAACGGCGTAGTAAATGGAAGTCTCAAGATCAGCGATAACGCGACGGGTAGTCCGCAAACTGCTCCCTTGACGGGTTCGGGGACGATCATCAGCCTGGCTCCAGGCACACTCAATTTTGGTAACGATACGGTTGGGACGGCCACGGCATCGCAGTTGATCACGCTGTCGAATGTCGGAGCGAGTGCGGCAAAAGTTACCGGCATCACGATGCAGGGAACGAATCCCACGGATTTCTCTCAGACGAACACGTGCGGCAGCGTTGCCGCGGGTGGATCCTGCAATATCAATGTGGTTTTCACAGCGTCGGCCGCAGGCAGTCGAAGCGCCACGCTGAACGTGACCCTGGCGACCGCACTTTCGCCGATTCCGGCCACACTCACCGGAACTGGAATCAGTACCACCGCGAGTCCAGTTCCCTTCTTACAGCAACCGTTGGCACCGGCAACGCTCGCGCCAGGGAGTGCGGCAACGACTCTCACGCTAAATGGCGCAGACTTTACTAATACAGATACAGTGCAATGGAACGGATCGAGCCGCACGACCACCTTTATTAGTGCTTCCAAGTTACAGGCTTCGTTGCTGGCTTCGGATTTGGTATCCGCGGGGACGGCTCAAGTTACGGTAAACAGCGGAGCCGGCGCAGCCTCGAATGCGCAGGCATTCCAAATCGCTTCTCTTGTTTCAACTCTTTCGATGGCCGGATCGCCTCTTAGCGTCGGAACAGATCCCAGAGGGGTCGTGGTTGCCGATTTCAACAAAGATGGAAAGCCCGATCTCGCGGTGGTCAATCGCGGGTCTGATTCAGTTTCCATTCTCCTTGGCAATGGTGATGGAACTTTCAAGGCGCAGAGTTCATTCGCTGTCGGCACAGATTCAATCGCACTGGCCGTGGGCGATTTCAACGGCGATGGCAAGCTCGATATCGTCACCGCCAATCGCGCGTCGTATACCATTTCGGTTCTTTTGGGAAATGGCGACGGCACCTTCCAGACCCACGTGGACTATACCGCGGGTACCGAGCCCATCAGCATCGTGACTGCTGACTTCAATGGCGACGGCAAACTCGACGTCGCTGAGGTCAACAGCGCGGACAACACGATTTCCGTCTACCTGGGAGTGGGCGACGGAACATTTCAACCGCAGGTCACCTATCCAACGGGATCCAGTCCGAACGCCATCGTGGCAGGAGATTTCAACGGCGATGGAATTGTAGATCTCGCAGCCGCTGATTCGGCGACGAGTAATATCGCGATTCTGCTTGGCAATGGAAACGGCACGTTCGCAGCAGCAACATTCTTTCCAACGGGTTCCGATCCGGACGGATTACTGGCTGCGGATCTGAATGGGGACGGCAAGCTTGATCTGGTCGCCGCTAACAATGGAAACAATTCGATCTCGGTGCTGTTGAACAACGGAGGCGGGACGTTCGCGCCAGGAGTCACTTATCCAGTTGGAAACTTGCCGTTCGCAATCAGCGCCGTCGATGTCTACAACAGCGGCAAGCTCGCCATTGCGGTCGTCAACTTCGGCGACAACTCCGTTTCGATCTTATCCGGCAATGGAGACGGCACGTTCAATGCAGCCACTGCCGTGACATTTGGAACCGGCGAGGAGCCGATCGGAATGGTGATCGGCGATTTCAATCTCGACGGCAGACCGGATATCGTCGTTTCCAACTCTGAAGACAACACAGTCTCGGTTCTGACGCAGAGTCCTTCGGTGACGCTGTCGACCACGTCTCTGGCGTTCGGTTCTCAAACCATCGGTACCACAAGCGCGGCGCAAACCGTCACGCTTACGAATTCCGGCAGCGCGATTCTGGCGATCAGCAGCATCGCCCTTACAGGCGCGAACACGAATCAATACGGCGAAACCAATAACTGCCCTGCGACGCTTATCAGCGGCGGAACTTGCACGATCAGTGTCACCTTTTCTCCGACGATCATGTCCACGGTGACCGCTAATGTGTCGATTACCAGCAACGCCCCCGGAAGCCCGCAGACAATAAGCCTGCTTGGGACTGGAGCGGCGGCGGCCGTAGCTCTTTCGCCGAGCAGTCTGACGTTTAGCTCACAAGGGGTCGGAACGACCAGCGCGGCACAGACTGTGACGCTGACGAATAACGGGAGCGTTACACTCGCCATCACTTCGATTACGGCAAGCACCAACTTCGGACAAACCAACAATTGCGGCACTTCCCTGGTGTCCGGAGCGTCCTGCACGATCAATACGACATTTACTCCCACCACCACGGGTACCCTCACGGGAACGATCAGCGTCGTCGATAACGTGGTCGGCAGCCCACAGACGGTCAGCTTGACAGGGACCGGATCAGGCGCGGCCACGATCACGCTCACTCCCTCGTCACTCACGTTCGCCAGCCAGGGAATCGACACAACGAGTGTGAAACAGACAGTGACGCTCAAGAACACCGGCAGCGGCCCGTTGACTGTCACCAGCATCACGACTACTGGCAGTTACTCTCAGACAAATACCTGCGGCACTTCCGTCGCGGCAGGTGCGAGTTGCGCCATCAGTGTCCTGTTTACTCCAACCGTGGTCGGTACGAACGCCGGAACGGTGGTCATCACCGATAGCGCCGCCAACAGTCCGCAGAGTGCCGCGGTCACGGGAACGGGTAGCACAACGACGGTCACGTTCGCTCCGACCAGTTTGAATTTTGGCAATCAGGCTTTGAACGTGAAGAGCGCCGCCCAGACCCTCACGCTGACGAATAAGGGCACGGCGAAATTAACCTTCACGAAGCTCGTAATGCCGGTCAACTATTCGCAAACCAACACTTGCAGCACCGGTGTTGCCGCGGGCGCAAGTTGCAACATCAATGTGAGCTTCACGCCGACCACAGCCGGAGTCATTGCAGGAACTGTGACGCTCACTGATAGCGGGAGCGGAGCTCAGCAGAGTGTTCCGGTTACCGGAACCGGTATCGCTGCGACAGTTACCCTTTCACCTTCGAGCATCACCTTCGCGAATCAGTCTGTCGGAAGCTCGAGCCCGGCTTCGACCGTGACCCTTACGAACACTGGGGCAGCGGCGTTGACGATCACGAGTGTCACCGTTACTGGAACCAACGCAGGTGATTTCTCGCAAACCAATACTTGCGGCAGTTCGATTGCCGCGGGGGCATCTTGCACGATCAGTGCGGTCTTTAAACCGACAGCGTCGGGTACTCGGTCAGGAAGCATCAGCATCAGCGACACTGCGACCGGAAGTCCTCAGACTGTCTCCCTTACTGGAACGGGAGTCGCGCCAGCGGTGACACTCGCGCCGACAACGCTTACCTTTGGCAGTTTCTCGGTCGGATCCAGCAGCAGTCCTCAGAGTGTGACGCTGAGCAATACGGGCAACTCAACTTTGAATCTCACCAGCATCACGGTCACCGGTCTCGATCCGTCGGACTTCACCCAGTCCAATACTTGCGGAAGCTCTTTGGCAGCCGCGACGAACTGTACGATCAGCGTTACATTCACGCCGGTCGCAGCGGGCTCGCGTCAGGCGACGCTTTCGGTCGCGGACGATGCTACCGGAAGTCCACAATTCGTCACCTTAACGGGAACTGGAAACAGTTCCGGCATCAGCTTCAGCACTTCGACTCTTACGTTCCAGGCACAGGCGGTTGGAACGTCCAGTCCGGTAAGCGGAATTACTCTGTTCAACACGGGAAGCAGCACGTTGACGGTTTCGAGCATCTCCGTCACCGGCACAAATTCCGCAGACTTTTCGCAGACCAATAATTGCGGCACATCGGTCGCCAGTGGAGCAAATTGCACAATCAGCGTGACCTTCACTCCGGAGGCTGCGGGAACGCGAACGGCAGCGATCTCGGTGGCGGACAATGCGACCGGCAGTCCGCAATCAGTCGCACTCACGGGAACAGGAACAAGTGGGGGTCCGGACGCGGTGTTGACACCGACGAGCCTGACTTTTGCTTCGCAAAACGTCTTCTCGACGAGCTCATCGCAAACACTAACTTTAAAAAATACGGGCGGAGCTCCACTCAACGTTGTCAGCATTGTGGCCAGTGGCGATTTCGCGCAAACGAACACCTGCGGATCATCCGTGGCCGCGGGTGCGAGTTGCACCCTGCAAGTAACGTTCACGCCTTCCGCGGCCGGAACCAGGCTCGGATTCGTCACATTCAGCGACAACGATCCGTCGACCCAGCAAACTGTGAACTTGACTGGCACGGGCACGGCGACAACCAGCACGGTGTCGATTGTTCCGGTGCAAATTTCCGTGACGCCGGGGCAGACTTCGCAACTGCAGGCGTTCATCAGCGGAGTCGCCAGTTCAAACGTTACATGGACCGTTGACGGCGTTGCTGGCGGCAGCAGCACTGTAGGAACAATCTCGACCAGCGGTCTCTACACCGGTCCCAGCACGGCGGGATCTCATCTCGTCACGGCGACCAGCACAGCCAATACGACGCAGAAAGCAAGCGTGCCCGCTGTTGTCACCTCGTACAGTGGAACGTTTGTTTATCACAACGACGACGGACGTACCGGTCAGAACCTGCAAGAAACCGTTCTAACGACCGGCAATGTGAACTCCACGCAGTTCGGGAGGCTCTTCTCATATACGGTTGACGGCCAGATTTATGCAGAGCCACTTTATGTGCAGGGTGTAAACATTCCGGGCCAGGGCACTCACAACGTGACTTACGTGGTAACGCAAAACGACAGCGTTTATGCTTTCGACGGAGATGGAACCACGACTTCGCCGTTATGGAAAGTCAGTTTCCTTACCAACGGAGCGCAAACCCTCAGCACGACCGATATTGGCGGGTGCAGCAATATCTCGCCTCAGGTTGGCATCACATCCACACCGGTCATCGATCCGCAAACGAATGTGATGTACGTCCTGGCTCGCACAAAGACTATCTCGGGCGGAGTCACTTCGTACTTCCAGACGCTGCATGCACTGGATATCACGACAGGGTTGGAAATGCCGGGAAGTCCGGTGGTGATTCACGGTTCGTATCCCTCATCCAACGGAACTGTCACCTTCAATGCGCAAACTCAAAATCAACGCTCCGGATTGTTCCTCGATAACGGAGTGGTGTTTATCAGCTGGGCTTCTCATTGCGACATTCAGCCGTACCACGGCTGGATCATGGGATACCAGGAAGGTACTCTGCAGCAGGTCGCCGTCTTCAACACGACACCGAATGGGATCGAAGGCGGAATCTGGCAGAGCGGTGCAGCGCCTGCGGTTGACGAAAACGGAAACATTTTCGTCATGCTCGGGAACGGAACGACTGATATCAACACTGGCGGCGTCGACTACAGCGAGGCCCTGGTCAACTTCAACTTCACGGGAAGCGCCCTGAACATCAGTGACTATTTCCTGCCGTCCAACTTCCAGTCGCTCAACAATTCCGATCTCGATCTGGGATCCGGCGCGCCAATGCTGATTCCCACACAGCCAACCGCCCCGACGGACTTGGTGGTAGCGGCTGGCAAGCAAGGAGTTGTCTATCTCGCAGATCGGACGAACCTCGGGAAGTTCAGTGCGTTAGGAAATCAAGTACTGCAAACGCTTCCTGCAGGTACCGTCCCGACGGCTCACAGCATGCCGGCGTATTGGCAGAACAACATCTACTTCTGCGGTGTCAGCGACTTTCTTGAAATCGTATCTGCTGTCGAACGGATTGCTTTCCACCGCGCCGACTTCGCAATCTCCGGCGCTATTTGGCTATCCGGGAGCCACTCCGGCGATCTCCGCGAACGGAGCGAAAAACGGTATCGTCTGGGCAATAAGCACGGCCCGGGGCAGCATTGCGTGGTTGCATGGTTACGATGCGGTGAACGTCGGGCGGGAACTCTACAACACCGGACAGAACGCAACGCGGGACCAAGGCGGCCTCGCAGTGAAATTTACCGTGCCGACCGTGGCCAACGGAAAGGTCTACGTACCCACCCAAGGACAATTGGACGTCTACGGATTACTGCCTAAACCCTAGACACCCGGCGGTTTCCGAAACGATCAGGGAGGCCCTCAAGGCCTCCCTGAAATATTTCCGTCCGATGAAGAGTGCGAAAGTCACTCCCTTTTTCGCGATCCTGATCTGCGGCAATTCGCCTGTGCGTCTTATGCGACGCAGGAAGAAGGCGTGACGGCGTTGGTGAACATCATCCGAATTCCGTGTTTTGGGCGCAGGATGACCATCGGCCGAGCTTCGATCGTTTGGCCCGGAGCCAACTGAAAATCGTACCTTCTGAGTAGATCTCTCAAAATCATGAGGATCTGTAGCATCGCGTAATTCCCACCAATACAGCCTCGCGGTCCGGCTCCGAAGGGAAGGTATGTGAAAGGTGCGCGCACCTTGTCGTTTGCCTTGGTGAAGCGCTCGGTGTCGAAATTCTCCGGATCCTGCCAGTAGCGCGGAGCATGGTGGGCCCCGTACACATACACAATCACCATGGATCCGCTGGGTATTTCGACATCGCCTACTCGGTCGTCCGCGACAGCCATTCGGTCGACCATCCAAAACGGCGGGTAGAGGCGAAGCGCCTCGCAAATGACCTGAGTCGCAAATTCGAATTTAGGGACGTCGCCGTAGTTCAGCGGCGCTTCACCGAGCACGGAATCAAACTCTTGCCGCACTTTTTCGAGACATTCCGGGCGCGAGCTCAAAAGATAAAGAAGCCAGGACAGGGCATTCGACGACGTCTCATGGCCAGCCACCAGAAGTTGCATGCTCTCGCTCAGGATGAGTTCATCGGGCATCCCTTTGCCATCGCTGTAACGCGCATCCATCAAAGTTTGCAGCAGATCGTGCCCGGGCGGTTCGTTGCGGCGCTTCCTGATGTATTCGAGCAGAACGGAATCCGCGCGAGTTCGCATATCTTCATGTTTGCGCAATCCGCCCGACACGGCGAACCATGGATTTAGATAGGGCTGAAGAGTTTGCCGGACGATGAATTCCTGCACTGTGCAGATGGTATGGCTTACGAGATCGATGTCTTCATCCTTCAACCGTGCGCCAAATAGCGATCGGGCGACCATCGCGAAGGTAATTTTCATCAACTGCGGGTAGATATCGACGGGGCCGCTGCGGACCTGTCGGTCGAAATCCCGCATCGACTCGGCGAGGGAGTCCTGCATGATTGAGGACAGCGCGTCCAGTTGCTTTCGATCGAAGCCGGTCTGGATGAGACGCCGCTGCGTACGCCATGCTTCTCCGTGAGTCGTGAGAAGACCTTTTCCCAGGAAGTGGCCCATCCGCTTTACCTGAATTTCGGATTTCTGGTAGTTCTCCGCATTCGTCTTCAACACATGCTGAATGACAGCGGGATCGATGGTAACCATCGCCTCCTTGAGGCCGCCTATTCGAATCCAGAAGGTGTCACCGAAGGTTTCGTTGTACCTGGATAAAACCTGCACAGGATTGCGAGCCATCGCGGGAGAATCCGCAAAGCAGCGAAACCGGGAAACGACGGGGACCGGGGCTGACGAACTCATACCCAGCCGTCCCGATAATTGGCTTGAACCTCAGGAAATCTCATGTCACTTGTGAAGAATGGTAGCTGGGCCATACGGAAAAGATAAGCGCTCAGAATCAGTTTTCGTTCCCCAATTGCTTCAAAAGTATCAGATGATGCCGGATCGCACCCGTCATCGTCGGGTTCTGCCGATAAGAAATACCAAACTCTTGCGCGGTCTGCCGCACGATCCGGGTCAGCGGAGCGTAGTGGGTGTGGCACACGTAAGGGCACAGATGGTGGACGATGTGATGGTTGAGTCCGCCCACAAGCCAACCGACAAGTGGGTTTTCCGTCGCATAATCGGCTGTTGTCGCGAAGATGTGATAAACCCCGTTGTCAAACTCGCTACGATCCGAGGGAAAGTAGGTGCTGTCGACGGTGTGTGTCGACTGAAATACGAGTGTAACGGTCAAGCCGATGATCAAATTGACCAGGAGGAATGCCCCGCCGACCAAGAGAGGCGACTTCCCCAGCACGAGCACCGGCAAGACAAGCATGTACGTCAGGTATAGGCCCTTGCCGGCAAACAGAATGACGTATTCGCGCAGCGAATGTTTGGTTCGCCTCAGATACTCGTGGGTCGGGAAGAAAAAACACTGGAAGTCCCTGAAAAACACATAATCGAGAGAGAACATGGCATAGACCAACAGCGCGTACATGTGCTGGAACCGGTGCCACGGCAACCGGGATTCATAGGGCGTAAAGCGAAAGATGCCGCGTCCCGAAAGCGCGTCATCTTCGCCGTGGAGATTGATGCAGGAGTGATGACCTCGATGATGGAGGATCCGCCACATGTACGAACTGATCCCGCACAGATCGAAAACGTAATTCAGGGTTTTGTTGATGAACGACCGGGACGAAATGGCGTTGTGGTTGCTGTCATGGGCGATGTTCAGCAAAAGGAACGTTTGCGCGAGGCCGCCTAAAAGGTAGAGGGCAACAAACTTCCAGGAACCTGGCCTGAGTGCATAAAGAGCTATCCAGGCACCCACGAGTACGGCAAGCCCCGCAGCGATCTTGACCCGCATGGCGCGGTCCGCTTTGGGCGAAATCTTCTGATCGGCAAAAAAACTATCCAGGCGGCTGCGCAAGACCTTCGGGAAGGAAGAAACATCGACTGGTGCAACAATCTGCGGCGCTGAGGTTTCCGACGGTACAAGGTCCGGCGCATCCGGCTCTTGCGCTATCACCCCTTCGGTTTCGAACGCCACCGGCCCCTCCGCGATCATTCATTGCGGGGCCCGACGCGTTCCATATGGCGGATGCGCAGCCCTGACCCGCGGCGAAATTGTTGCCGCGCCGTCGGCGGTTTCGCCACACCAGTTTAGTGCGAGCCCTGAAGGAGTATCAAGAAAAATCGAATCGGGGACGAAGCCTGGATGCAACCATCTCGTCCCCGAACACGATGACGCATGGAATTTTTCAAATGCTTTGTTAACATACAGACCAGCAATGAAATGTGCCGCATATCCTGAGATAGACACTATGCGTACATTCTCGAAGCCGGCCCAGATTTCAGGTCCGCCCTTCGAGTTTCAATCGTTTTTCATCTCGCTCGCTGGGGAGGGATGGGTTCTTCTACACTATTCAACGTTGGAGGCTCGCTGATTGATGATGGCATCGGTTTTAGACCACTTGGATAGGCTGGCAGATGAGCAACCGGGCAAACTCCTTTATTCGTACCTTGACGTAAACGGCGATCCGATCGAGAGCTATACCTACGCCTCGTTTCTCCACCGATCACAAGCGATCGCCGGACATTTGCGAAAAGACGGTCGTTTCGCGGCAGGCGACCGGCTTCTGCTCGCCTACCCGCCAGGGCTCGAAATGATCTGCGCATTTTTTGGTTGCGTGCGCGCTGGATTCATCCCCGTGCCGGTCTATCCTCCTAGTTCGCGCGGCTTCCAGAGTGCCTTGTACAAGATGGTCCACATCGCGAAGGATTGCCAGACGGCTGGGATCCTGACGAGCCGAGACTACCAGGCATCCCTCAAGACAAATCTCGCCCGAAGTGGAGTGTCAACGTCCGGCGTCGACATCGATTACATTTCCAGCCTTCCGTGGATCGCGACAGAAGATTTCGTAGGCAAGATTTCGGACCAACCCCCTGTCGATCCGTCGAAAATTTTGTTTCTGCAGTACACGTCGGGTTCGACGATGGAGCCCAAGGGCGTGATCGTGACCCACGAAAACATCTTGAATACCTGTCCACTGGTCATCGACCATCCCGCGCCGGTCGTCGTTTCCTGGCTTCCGCAATATCACGATATGGGACTCATCGGGTGCTATCTGTATCCGGCACTCAAGGGCGGAACAACGTATGGGTTCGCGCCGATGGACTTCATTCAGAGGCCGATCTTGTGGTTCGATACGATAACCGCCTACCACGCCACTGCGACGGCTGCCCCCAACTTCGCTTACGACTATTGCTTGCGCGCCGGAAGGCTTTCCAAGGAAAGCTTGGAGGCTTGTGATCTCAGCTCACTCCGAGTGTTGATGTGCGCTGCAGAACCCGTAAAGCCCGATACCTATACGCGGTTTCTGGAAGCGTTTCAGTCCTACGGACTCAAGTCCGAGAGTTTCTATGTCGCCTACGGACTGGCTGAGAACACTCTGGCGGTATCGCTGGGTGGCCGCAACGTCGTTTCTGTCAACAAGCGTGCCTTCGCACTCGGCAAGGCCCGCATGACTACGGAAGTTTCAGAAATCGACGGAGCCACGCAGATCATCAGTTGTGGAACGCCGCTCCCGGGTCTGGACGTTAAGATCGTCGATCCGGAAGGACATTTCGCTCTTAAATCGGAACGGATTGGCGAAATTTGGGTTGCCGGAAGCGGCAAGTGCCAGGGCTATTGGAATAATCCTGAACTGAATCTGAAGCAGTTTCGTGCGCGGCTTATCGACGATACTCCGTACGACGACGGGTACCTTCGAACCGGCGACATGGGATTCATGTACGACGGCGAACTCTATGTCTGCGGGCGCATCAAGGACATGATTATTCTCCGCGGACAAAATTATTACCCGCAGGACATTGAGCATGTCGTGGAGAAATCATCCGGGCTGGTCCGGCACAATTGCGTCGCCGCCTTCCAGGTTCAGGAAGACAGCGAACCTGCGCTGGCAATCGTCGCCGAAGTCAAGAACCTCAAGGCGCTTCCCGAAGCACGAAAGATTGCCACTGCAATCCGGAATTATCTCAACGTGGAAGTGGCGAGGATTACGCTCATCGCTCCCCGCGCAATCCCGAGAACGAGTTCGGGGAAGATCATGCGCCACAAGACGAAGCAGATGTGGCTGCAAGGTCAGTTCACGGTCGTCTCCGAGTTTTCACGGGAGAAGGACGCCGGGAACGCCCCGTGCGATTCCGGCATGCATTCCACTTTCGCCGAATTGAAAGCCAGGTACAACCTTACTGGTCAGGAATCCTACAACCTCGTGGAAGCCGGTCTGGATTCTTTAGATCTGGTTGTGTTCATGCATGAACTCAAGGAACTCTTGAAAGATAAGGGCGCTGAGATGCTGGCGAGGCAGGTCGATATCGGCGTCATTCAGCGTGTCAGTGTCGCCGAGTTGTTTGGACTGGCCGAACAACTGGAGTGCGCTCCTGAAGAGGCACTGGATCATCTGCGCCATTCCCTCGCAGCTTTCCGTGAAGAGCAGAGCGCCGCTGAGAAAAAGATGATGAGCGACGACGGAAAGCTCATCTTCGATCCTCCAGTGCCTTCGCCCATGCCGGAGATTCCGATGCCGAAACAGGTGCTGCTCACTGGAGGGACCGGTTTCATCGGGCCATTCCTCATCAAGAGCTTGCTGGAACAAACCCAGGCGAAGATATTCGTTCTCGTCCGGTCTTCCGACGAAAAGCAGGGCAAGCAAAGACTGAGGGCTGCGATGGAGTCGATGGGACCCTCCGGGGCAGCGCTGTTGGAGATGTTCGAAGCCCGCGTGAATCCCATCTGCGGCGATCTAGGGCAGCCCAGGCTGGGCCTGATGCAGGACGTGTGGGATTTCCTGGCGAGAGAAATCGACACGGTGTTCCATAACGGCGCAACCGTGAATTACCTGTTCAACTACGACTTGATGCGGGATGCGAACGTGCTGGGAACCAATGAGGTCGTAAGATTGGCGTTCGAGGGAAGGCCCAAAGAGTTCAACTATGTCTCGACGACCTTCGTGTTTGGCTGGGCGGTCAAATCAGTCTTGTATGAGACTGACCTGAACGAGAATATGGAGCTTCTCGATTTTGGCTACAGCCAATCGAAATGGGTAGCGGAACAAGTGGTTATCGACGCCCGCAACCGGGGACTTTCCGTACGGATTTTCCGGCCCGCTCTCGTGAGCCCCTCCGTCGCCGGCGGAGGCAACAACTTCGATATCGCCGTTCGGTTGGTTGCGTTCATGGTGAATCACGGCATTGGCGTCGATACTCTGAACCAGGTGAGTTTGTTCCGGCGGACATTGTGGCGAACAACATCGTTGCGATCTCCACCACTCCCGGAACAGAAAACAAGACTTACCATGTAGTCCGCGACGATTACGCGAACATGATGGATATTACCGGGCTCATTACCAAAGCGACTGGGCGGCAATTCGAAATTTTCAGTCGTCACCGATTTCGTTCCCGAACTGATCCGCAGATGCCGGAAGGAAGATCTTCTCTTTCCGTTGCTGGATTTTCTGGTGGGCTCTGTTGACAACATCACCTCGATGGAGTTCAAACGCTATGACAGCTCTTCATATCAGATGGCCCGGAATGCCTCGGAGTGGGGTAAAGCCGATCCGTCTCTCGAAGATACGGTCAACGGCATTCTGAAATTCATGCACCGCAAGGGGATCATTTCGGTCGAGGCTCGGGAGACCAAAGCTGCGACCGCCTCAGTGCCTGTCCCCAGCCTCTGTCCCTTCGCCGGTGCCGGAAACCAGCAGCCGATTGGCTCTGGTTGGAGCCTAGCGTTCTGTGGCGAAGTCGAGCTTTGCATGGGCACGGCTTTAGCCGTGCCGTATGCGGTTGACAATATGCGGTGGGCTTGCCCTTGGGAGATGCTCCGGCGATTTTGACTTCCACCATCGCACGCGTAACGCAGAGGTACATTCCTTACTGCTTTTTGAACACAAGCTTTTCCGTCAGCTTCTGGCCCGTTTCTAGGTGCCTGACGTGGTGATCGTCATCTGCTGCCCGTCCGCGGAAACCTGCCACCGGTCCTTTTGAGTCGATTTGATCGTCTCGTCTGTAAATTGCATCTACCGTGTGCGGATCGACAAGTTGAAGCGTCACGGTGTCGTTGCGCGAGTCCTCAGATCGTATTGTTTTCCGTCAAAACGCGCAGTATAGCTGAACTCCCCAGAAAACCTCACCCCATCGTTTCCCGTCCGCCTCGATTTTGAGCACCATCCCTTGCCGCAAACGAGATCTTGCTCAATCTTGTGTCCAGTCGCCGGCAAACAGATCGCGTGCGGCCTTCGTTCCTCCGCTGCGCGTCCACACGGTGATCTGGTCGGGATGGCCAATGCTTGTGGTCGTGATGGTCAGCTCGTTTCCATCCGTCGAAAGCTTTTCGCGAACCGTTGCCACCAGGGCTCCGTCTTTTTTCTCCTTCACCTCGGCTTGCCTCTTATCGATTCTGTGCAGCTCAACCTGATTGAACGCCGGATTGCCTGTAGCGGAGGTTTCGTGCCCGTTCCCGATTTGCGGTGAAATCAAATGGCTCTTATCGCCGGACATAACCACGTGCACCCCGTCATGAAATGCGTGATGGAGAGTCTGTTGGGAGGATCGAGGGTGCATCCGCGGAGATGAGCTGTCCAGGAGCCCAACGCGAGGGTCTGGCCTGCGAGTTGGGCCAATGCGGGTTGGACGGCGGAAAGCAATGCCGAGCATCACAAAGGTACGAGTTGGTTTTCCTGCCGACGGCGAAGAGTCGCAGATTTAGGTAAGGTCACTGACTGCATCGGATAAGGCGGCGTCATCCCGCAAAGCTTTCAGGCGGAGTGAGGGATCGCGCGTATACCGAAGCGGGCTTTGGTAACACTCCAGAATCGAAACCGTCGGAGCGACCGACCCACAATCCAGATTCGGATAGCTACTCCTGTGATTCCTGTACAAGTGCAAACTCGCGGAAAATTTCACTGATGACGTTTCAGGTGTGACATTATTGAGAACGATGCATTTGCACCGTTCTTGGGTGTCAGGGATCGTCCTCGTAGCAGCCATTGCACTTCTTCCATTCTCGTTTCACGCCGAGCGACACCTTGAGACCGCAACCCGCGTCGAGGGAAGCCAGGCGGAGACTGTCCGGGAGGAACTGGCCGATCGTTTTCGTTCGCCCTTTGTGGACCAAGTCGTCCTGGTGATTCAGGGACTCCCGCCTGTGGATTCGGAGGAAGGCGGACACGCGTTAGAACCCATCGTGACGGGATTGAAGGACCAACCAGGCGTTTCAGGGGTGGTGTCCTATCTCGATGCGCACGATTCAATCTTTCTAGGTCGGGGAGGGGATACGTTTGTCCTCGTGGGCCTCACGTCGGCCGACGGTCCCGTGGAGTTGTTTGTTCCGAAGCTTCATCAGCTGGCAAGCACGCTTGAAAGTCAGCTGCGGGGCCGCTACCCGTCAGTGAAGATTGAACTCACCGGTGAGATTCCACTGAATTTCGACATTCGGAAAGCAAGCGCCGAAGACGTGAGACGCGGCGAAAGTCTGGTGATCCCCGGGACCCTCGCACTTCTGCTGGTGGCATTCGGGAGCCTGATCGCCGCACTGATCCCATTGGCGGTCGGGCAGCTTGCCATTGCGATCACTCTGGCAATTACCGGATTTCTGGCACAACGTTGGCATCTATCCATTCTCGTTCAGAATCTGGCCACCATGCTGGGCCTGGGCTTGGGAGTGGACTACGCGCTCCTCATGGTCAGCCGCTTCCGGGAAGCGATTGCCGCCGGAAACGACGGACCCGCCGCCTCAGTTCATCGCTGCTCGACAGGCAGGACGCACACTCTTGATTTCAGCCTCAACCGTTGCCATCGGATTTCTAGCACTCTTGACGGTTCCGATCAGCGAAATCCGTTCGATCGGCGTCGCGGGAGTGCTGGTCGCGGGAATGAGCGTATTGCTTACAAATACCCTCGTTCCGGCGGTGCTGGCATGGCTGGGTCCGCGAATTGATATTGGCCGATTGCCATTTACTCCGAAGTTGGATGCGCAACGGGCTGAGCGCACGGGAAATCGCTGGCGGCAATGGGGAAAGGTGATTGTCGCCCATCCCTGGCTTGCCCTCCTTGTGGCAGGCGCTCCTTTGCTCCTGCTCGCCTGGCAGGCCACGAGGCTCGATACCAGTCTCCCCCGAGGGAATTGGCTTCCCCAGGCGGCGGAATCCGTTCATGCCCTCCACACCCTCAAAAAGATGGATCGCGAACGGCGTTGTTGAATCGTTGCGTATCATTATCGAGCTTCCAACGGATTCCATTCCGCAAACCGACGCGGGGTGGAATGTGATCGATCGTCTCTCCAAGCGCCTCGCCAGCGATCCTCGCAGTGACCGCGTAATTTCCATCACTTCGATCGCGGAGAGCAACCGGTCTGCCCTGGCAGACCTCTCGCGGGAGACACGTCGAACGTTTCTCAGTAGCGACGGACGGGCGGCGTTGATTGAGGTTGTACCTGCGACTTCGGTCTCTATGCGCGATCAAGTCGACTGGGTGGAGGAAGCTCGGAAGACCGGCGCGACTAGCTCTTACCGGAGTGGCCGGCGCCACGCTTCTGGTGGGCGGCATCCCGGCCCTCAACGCCGATTATGAGACGATTGTCAGGGAACGCTGTTTCCGGCGTCATGGGGCTGGTGGTGGGTGGGAACGCTCTTCGCGCTAATGCTGCGGCTTCCGATCGATCTTCGCCGCACTGAAGGCCATCGCGCTCAACTTGTTCTCAGTCGCGGCATCCTTCGGAGCATTGGTTCTGGTTTTCCAGGATGGACACGGAAGCGGCTTCCTGGGAGTTCCTGGGGGAACGGGGAGCGTGTTTCCCCTTGTTCCTATCGTCGCCTTTGCCATCGTCTTCGGACTAAGCATGGACTACGAAGTCTTCCTGGTGGCACGCGTTCTTGAAGCCAGGAGGAGCGGGCTGAGTGAAATGGACGCGATCCCGGAGGGGATGGCCCGAACCGCGGGCCTGATTACCAGCGCCGCCGCGATCATGATCGTGGTATTCGCGGCATTCACCTTCGGAGATTTCCTGGTGGTCAAGATGATCGGATTTACGCTGGCGGTAGCCGTCCTGATTGACGCCACACTTGTTCGAATTGTGATCGGCCCCGCGCTCCTGCGGATTGCAGGCGATTGGAATTGGTGGCCCGGCGGGCTTGCAACAGCGCGAAAGACGCGCCCGTGATGGCGCAGGCCGAGCACGAGATTTTTTTCCATAAGCGCATTGTCAACTTCCACTGTGACGCTCCGCGCGAACGATGGGGATCAGGCAGCGATCTTTCCGGACTCCGGGCCTGACCCCGTGTACACCTTAAGAAATCTTACGACTTAAGACACTTCTTACTTGTGCATGGATTGCAAGGGATTCGCCCGCTCTTCGCCCCAAATGTAAAACCCCTTCTTCATGGCGCGGCTCCCTAGGCGCGCGCACGTCAAGAGCACAATACGATACCTCAAGCCGTCGCGGAACCGGAAGTGCGGGCAGAGATGAATGACGCGTTTGCGTAGGGCGCGTCAACGTCTACCGGCATCAGAATTGAAACATTGTTACTGCGCACTTCCGCTCATACCCTGTGCTGTGGGTTCTCGCATTTGCCCTAGGAATCCTCCGAAACAAACTCCACGATGTATTGGGGTGTGAAACAACTGACTGGGATCGGCCTTCCGGGTTCCGCACAGCTTGAAAGAACAAACTAGCGATTGACGCGCCCGGCGCCGCGAGCTATGCTCGGCGCCTTCCCTGGTAAGACCATCTGGTAAGACCATAAGGAGGAGCTATGGCTCGCAAAGTTTTCACGACCCCGGGGGATGTGTCTCTTTCGAAGAGTATCGACAGCCGGTTGAAGCTCTATGGGATGGCAGCCGCTGCGGCATCGGTCGGCTTGTTGGCGTTGGCGGAGCCAGCAGCGGCGGAAGTCGTCATCACTAACAAGAACATACCTATTCCTGCGTGTAACCTCGCCCTATCTCCGTGTTCCGTTTCACTCGATCTCAACGGCGACGGCGTCAATGACTTCAAGATTTCTCTGCTCTCAACGCTCTCGGCCTACGGGTACTTTGCAGGTACCGAGTTCCTCCGAGTGACGGCGCATAACGGCGGAGGTGTCATGGGAAACGCCGGCGGCAACCGCGGTCCCTATGCCTCGGCTCTGTTGCGCGGGGCAAAGATTGGTGCGTCGGATCACTTTCTGAACGGCAAAGACACGATCGAAGATACCTATTTCAACTATCACACTTACTACACCGCCGAAAAGCGGCTTTATGGCAAATGGGGAGGGAATCACCCGAACCGTTTTCTCGGTGTGAAATTCAACATCGGCGGCAAAACTCATTATGGGTGGATACGCATCACGGTGAATTCCGCAATAACTCACCCGTTCACTTTGATGTCCGCTACCATCACCGAATACGGCTACGAAACGATCGCCAACAAGAGTCTCGGCGCGGGCTTGGCGTCAACAAACGCCGCCGACGATCAAGCTCGGGCGATAACCGAACCTCCGCCTCGCGCTTCTCTTGGGATGCTAGCCTTAGGCGCCGAAGGCTTGGCTCTCTGGCGCCGCGAGGAGGCGTCGGTTCACTGAAGCCCTTCACGAGCGCGGCTGAGGCTGGCGGGTGGTCCTCGATAAGAGCGAGGGCGGAGTCAAGGACAGAAATAAGTGAAATAGTTAAGCGCTGGAACTTCTCCCGCAAATTCCATTTTTCGGCGCGATTCGTGAGTTACCGTTTGAAGCTTGAGCAGTCGCTAGGCATGCTCGCGCTCGGTGCGGAGGCGCTGCCAATGTGGCGACGGGACGACTTGGTTCAATTCGGTAAACCATGATGCGATCTGTCTGAAATCGCGGAGACCCGCGCGAAGTCGAGAAGCTTAGGATCGGAATGAAGTGAGAAGATATTGCGGGAGACTGTTACCCGCTCTGTTATTCCGCAAGAAGGGTGGACGATTGTACCGGCAGATTCGATCATCTTCGCGATCGTCGGCCAGCGATGGCTCGCTCTTAGGCGTTTCGAGACTACATAGCGGAGATAGAGCATCATCGATGAGTCCCGCCGCGCGACCGCCTTCTCCGCCCAATCGGCGCCCTTGTCGGTTTCGCCACAAAGCAGGTGAAACAGCGCATGGGCGCGGGCATCGCCGGGCGCCTCGCCGTAGCCTAGCGCTTCCATCAGAGACGATTCGACTTCGCTGCTGTTGCGCCGCGTGAGCCCGGCCAGCACTCCAATCGTGTCGGGAGACCAAGGCCCAATCGCATACGCGCGCCTGGCGATCTTCAAGGCTTCTGTGATATCGCCTTTGTCGGCTAAGATCATCGCCATTGACACCAGAGCCACCACTTGGTTCTCGTCAAGTTCCAACACTTTTTTCAATTGCACTAGGGCTTCATCTTCCCGGCCCGCGCCTTGCAGGTAGGCATGCAGATTCATTCGTGCCCAAACTTCGAGCGGGTCTTCTTCAATCGCGCGTTGGGCCAGCTTAATCGCCGGCTCCACATTGCCTTGCCAGAACAGAACCCATGCATAGAGCGGACGAAGGAGACCGAAGCCGACTTGTTTCGCCATGGGAAAATCAAAATACTTCTCGGCGGCAACCCAGTCCAGGTCATGCATCGCGGCAAGGTAACCCAACAGGGCATGCGCTTCCGGAAGAGAAGGATCAATCTGCAATGCCCGCTGGGCCTGTGCACGCGCTGGGGCTATGCAATCATCGGCAAAGTGCCGGCCGAAAGCCGACAGGTTGTACCAATAAAATCCAAGACCGACATGAGCCATCGCAAAACCGGGATCAAGTTCACTCGCCTGCTCGTAGAATCGCCGGGCCAGTTCCATCGAATCCGGCGTGACCTTAGCCTGCTGATAACGCGCCTTCAGATAGGCCTCATACGCCGGAAGCTTCGGCGTATAGCGCTGCGGGATAGTCTCGCGGGAGAGCTTGACTCGCAATGCGTTGGCAATTGCCGCCGCGATTTCATCTTGGACGACGAAAATGTCGCTCAGTTCGCGATCATAGCGTTCCGACCATAGGTGCGATCCATCGGTCGCGTTGATCAATTGCGCGGTCACGCGGATGCGGCTTCCCGAGCGGCGAACGCTGCCTTCCAGAACCGTGCTCACGCCCAGAGTCTCGGCAATGCCGCGGATGTCCTGCTCCTTACCGCGAAAGGCGAATGCCGAGGTGCGAGCGATCACTTTTAGTCCTTGAATTTGTGCCAGCAGGTTAATGATCTCTTCGGCAAGACCGTCGCTGAAGTAGTCCTGCTCTTTGTCATCGCTCATGTTGGCAAAGGGCAGCACGGCGATGGAGGGAGTTGCGGTGAGAGCGCCGCTGGAAATCTGTCTTGCATCATCCGGAATCGAGAGCCCCGCTTTGCGCAGGCCATCCAGGATGGGCTCGATCTTCTCGTTGTCGTACCACTTGGCATATTCCTGGCGGACGACAGAGGAGAAGTCAGGACGGAGCGCCAACACATCCTGCAGCGCTTTCTGCGCTTCATCCTGGCGCCCGAGTTGGCCGAGCGCGGCGGCTCGAATCGCCGGAACATGAAAATAGTTGGGCATGTTAATACGTGCCACAGCCTCGAGCACCTCCCCATACTTGCCTTGACGATATGCGTTCCAGCATCCGGCAAAATAAAAATAGCCTGGACAGTTGGGATTCAGCCGCATGGCAGCCTCTACCATCTGGCAGCCGCGGTCCCACTCCCCGGATGCGGCAATCAGCAGGCCCAGGTAGGCTTTCACCGAGGCATCCAGCGGATTCAGCGACACGGCGCGCTCTGCCTCGACGCGGAAGGCGACCATCTCCTTGCGGAAAAAATGGACGGTGGCCAGCGAGTAGTGACCCAGGGCGTGGGTGGGCATCAGATCGACCGCGCGCTGCGCCGCCGCCAGAGCGCGATCCAGCGGGTTGGGTCCGGCATTGTATCCCTGCGCGAACTCGCCGCGATACATCATCGACAACATCGCCCAACTGTCTGCATGATCCGGGGCCTGGCGGACAGCGCGCTCGAGGATGCGTCTGACCTCAGCGTGTTCCTCGGGACTGATGCGGCTGAAGTAGCTGAAGGTGCGAAGGACGGCCTCGTGCGGCGTCAACGCATCTTCTTTTTTGTTGCGCAGCGATTCACACATGCTGCGGGGCAGAACACCGTACTGGTCGGCGACAGTTGAGACGATGCGGGGAACAAGATCGTCCTGAACTTCGAAAATGGTGTCGGGAGTGAAGGCGTGCTCGTAGGTCTCTGCCCAGAGATGCGCGCCAGAGACAGTGTCCGCGAGTTGCACCGCGAGACGCAGCTTATTGCCTGCCTGGCGCAAACTGCCTTCCAGCACATAGCGCGCGCCGAGTTCTTTGCCGATCGCTCGTACATCGCCCGACTCGCTGGAATATTTTGCGGTCGATCCGCGTGCGATCACGCGCAGATACGAGAATCGCGAAAGTCCGGTGATGACTTCTTCCGATAGTCCTTCGGCCAATGCTTTCAGATCGCGATTGTCACCGGTGTATTTGAACGGCAACACCGCAACCCAGAAGCCTTCGTCGCCGCGAACCGCGCCGGAGGCCATGACGCCGCAACTTGCCGCCGATTTGGTTGAAGAAGGCTCCGCTGGATCGTCGGCAATCTCCAGCCCCGCTTTACGCAATCCGTCAATCAGGTGCTCGACGAGTTCCGGCTCGAATATCCTCTGCATAGCGGGACGCGCCATTTGGGCGGCATGCGGATTCAACTTGAGCAGTTCCTGTATCGCTTTGCCGGCTTCCTCTCTCTGGCCAAGTTGCCCGTAGGCTGCGGCGAGCGTCATGTGGGTCCAGAGATAGTTGGGCAGGTTAATTTTGAGCGCGTAGCTCAGTGCGCCGTGATAGTCACGCTTCCGGTAGCCGTTCATCGAGAGCGGGAACCAATACCAGCCGGGATGATTCGGATTGAGGCGGAGTGTGCGTTCTACCAAGTCACAACCGCGCTGCCATTCGCCGGCGTAGGCGATGTAGCTACCAAGATGGGCGACGCTGCATCCATCCATCGGATTGAGCGCGATGGCACGATCGGCGGCGGTCCGGAAGGCCTGAATCTCCCGTCGGTATAGGTGAGCCATGGCCAGAGCGTGATATCCCCGGTGATCCGAGGAGTCGAGTTCAACGGCGCGTCGCGCGGTCTGGAGCATGCGCCCAAGAGGATCAGGTTTCGGGTTAAATCCCGACTCGTACTCATCTTTGATGACGAGCGAAAGCATAGCCCAGGCGTAAGCGTAGTTGGGGGCCAGTTCAACGGCGCGTTCGAGGGCCGCCCGCGCGATCGCATGCTCTTCGGGAGAGATTCGTTCCGCGTAACTGAACCCGCGCAATACTGCCTCATACGGGCTTAGCTCGTCGGGATTCTTGCCACGAACGCCTTCGCCCATGGTATGAGGCAGAATCCCGTGGGCGTCGGCGATGGTGGAGACGATGCGCGGGACAAGGTCATCCTGTAATTCGAAAAGCGTTTCCGGACTGAACGTTCGTTCGTAGGTTTCTGCCCACACGTGCGAACCGGTCGCTGCATCGACGAGTTGCACGGCGAGGCGCAGCTTGGTTCCTGCTTGGCGCAGACTGGCTTCCATAACATAGCGCGCTCCCAGTTCTTTGCCGATCCCGCGAATGTCGCACGATTCGCTCGAATATTTCGCGGTCGATCCGCGTGCGATGACTCGGAGATATGAGAAGCGCGACAATCCTGTGATGACTTCTTCAGACAGACCTTCTGCGAGCGCCTTCAGATCAGCGTTCGTGCTCGTGCACTTGAACGGCAACACCGCCACCCAGAAACCCTCGTCGGCACGCGTTGAGCCCGAAGCCGTACGCCCGGCAGATTTACCCGACGAGAGCTCCGGCGCTGCTGTCGTTTCTGTCTTTCCGAGTCCTGCCTTGTGAAGGTCGGTGAGCATCTGCTCGACCATGTCGGGCAGCCACCACTTCTGAAGTTCCCAGCGCGCCACAGTGGCAAAGTCCGGCCGGAGCGCAAGCAGATCGCGCACCGCTGTGCGGGCCTGTTCCTGGTGGCCGAGCTGGGCATGGATGATGGCCAGCGCGACCTGCGCAGTCCACAAGCCGGGCATGTTGATTTTCAGTGCGTACTCGAGCGCACGCTCGCCGGCATGCTGTCGGTATGCGTTGATAGCCGGGGGCAGCCAGTACCATCCGGGATGACTCGGATTCAGTTGCGTCGAGTGCTCGCACAGGGCGCAACCGCGCTCCCAGTCGCCGGAGTAGGCAAAATGCAGGCCCATGAAAGCGGTGGTGTATCCCTGCATTTGGTTGAGCGAGAGCGCGCGCTCGGCGGCGCTGCGAAAAGCCCCGAGTTCTCGGCGAAAGAAAAAAACCGACGCCAGTGCGGCATGAGCCAGCTGACTGGAAGGCGCCAGGTTCACGGCGCGCTGTGCCGCAGCGAGCGAGCGTTCCATGGGGTCGGGCCGCGCGTTGTATCCATGCGTGTATTCGGCGCGGTAGAGCCATGACAGCATGGCCCAGCAGTCGGCGCGATCGGGTGCCTGCTTCACGGCTCGTTCCAGTGCCGTAATGCCTGCCAGGTGCTCGGAGGCGCTCACATGCAAATGGAATCCGAAGCTGCGCAACAATGCCTCGTAGGGTGTGAGCGATTCGGGATCCCGATTGCGCAGCGATTCAGTCATGCTGTGCGCCAGTACGCCTTGCGCATCGCCGACCGTGGCGACGATGCGCGGAACGATCTCGTCGAGAATGTCCAGCGTTACCTCGGAACTGAATGGGCGGTCGTAAGCTTCGGCCCACAGACCTGCCCCGGTGCTGGCGTCAACAAGTTGTACAGCGATACGAATTTTCGCTCCGGCCTGGCGAATGCTACCTTCCATCACGTAGCGCGCACCGAGTTCCCTGGCGGCCGTGCGCACATCGACTGTTCGCTGCGCATACTGGGCAGTCGAGCTGCGCGCGATCACGCGCAGATAAGAAAATTTCGACATGTTGGTAACGACATCCTCGGTGAGACCTTCCGCAAGAGCCGCCACGTCGGAAATTCCGCCCGTGTACTTGAATGGCAGCACTGCGACCCAAAAGCCTTCGTCAGTGCGAATCTCTTCCGAAGCTGTATGTCCGCGGACGGCCGTTGAGGATCCCCCTTGAGGATTAGCAGCGGGGATTTCCATCCCCGCCTTGCCCAAGCCCTCCAGAAAATGCTCGCCATATTCCCGGTTCCAAACCTTTGCCACCTGCTTGCGCATCGCAGCCGGAAGCTCGGGGCGAAATTTCACCAAATCAGCGACGGCTCTTGAGCCGCCGTCCAGATCCCCAAGCTGGCCGCAGGCGGCTGCGAGAAACATGGGCGCCAGCGGATTACCCCGCAGCTTGGCTTTGAGCGCGAAATTGTATGCGCCGTGGAAATCGCCTTGCGAGAAAGCATGGTAAAAATCTGCGAACCAATACCATCCCGGATGATTCGGGTTGAGCTGTTTAGCCCGCTCGACCAGTTGCATGCCGCGTTCCGCGCTGCCGGCGTAGATGAGCAATTCACCGAGATAAGCGACCGAGTTGCCGTCCATGGGATTGAGCAGGACTGCGCGCTCGGCCGCGTCGCGGAACGAGTCGAAATCTTTCTGGCACCAGAGCGCCTGGGCCAGACTGAAATACGCCAGATGATTCGAAGGTCCCAGCGCAACCGCTCGCCGCGCGGCGGAGGTCGCGATCTCGAGAGCTTCGGCCTGCAACGCGTACCCATGCACATAGTCTTGGGCGCACAGGAACGACAGCATCGCCCAGGCGTCGGCATATGCGGGAGCCTTCCGCACCGCTTCTTCTAGTCCGGAACGCGCGGCAACCAACTCCTCAGGCGTAGCGCTATAGGTGTAAGCGAAGCTACGCAGCACGGCCTCATATGGGCTCAACTGTTCAGCAGGGCGGCTGCGCAACCCCTCGCTCATGCTGCGGGGCAGGGTGCCGTTCATATCGGCGACAGTCGAGACAATTCGCGGAACCAGATCATCCTGCAACTCAAAGATCGTCTCCGCGCTGAATGCCCGCTCGTAGTTCTCCGCCCACAGGTGCGCGCCCGAGACTGCGTCCATTAACTGGACCGCCAAACGCAATCTGCTGCCAGCCTGACGAAGCGTCCCCTCCATCACGTAGCGCGCGCTGAGTTCTTCGCCGGCGGTGCGCACATCCACCGACTGGTCCGAGAACCGCGAAGTGGAGCTGCGGCCGATCACTCGAAGATAGGAAAACCGTGAAAGTCCAGTGATGACCTCATCCGTGATCCCCTCGGCCAGAGCTGTGAGTTCAACGTTACTGCCGCCGCATTTAAACGGCAGCACGGCGACCCAGAATCCTTCCTGCGCGGGAGCCGATCCCGAATCTCTTGCGGCCGCAGTGCGCGTCGGTTGCGGTTGCTGCTGGAAACTTCTGCGATGACTGCCGCGCCAGGTCACGAAACTCATTACTCACATCGCGAGCCGTCTGCACCCGATGGCGTGGATCTTTCTCCAGACATCGGCGCACGATCCGTGCCAGATCGCTGGGCAGATCCGGCCGTGCGTCGGTCACCGGCGGCGGCGTATCGCGCAGAATCGCGGAAACCAACTCCGCCGAAGATGTGCCTTCGAACGGACGACGTCCGGTCGCCATCTCATGCAGCAGGACGCCCAGAGAGAAAATGTCGGTTCGATGGTCGAGTGGGCGCCCCGAAGTTTGTTCCGGGGACATGTATGCCGGCGTCCCCATCACCACGCCGATTTGAGTGCGGCTGTCCGAGGTCATCGTGGCATCGCTCAGGTTCGTGGCCCGAATATCTTTTGCTAGTCCAAAGTCCAGAACCTTCACGCGGCCATCGTTCGAGACCATCACATTGGCGGGCTTCAGGTCGCGATGCACGATACCTTTCTCGTGCGCTGCCGCGAGCGCGTCGCCCAGCGCGCTCGCAATTTCGACAATCTGTGCTATTGCCAGTCCGCCGCTGGGAATCAGGCGGTCCAGCGCAAGCCCTTCCACCAACTGCATGGTTAGGAAGTGAACGCCGTCGCATTCCTCGACCGAATAAATGGTGACTATGTTGGGATGATCAAGCTGGGCAAGAGTCTTGGCCTCGCGCCGAAAACGTCCGAGCCTCTCCGGATCCTGAGCCATTTCGGCGGGCAACACTTTCAAGGCTACGTCGCGCCCGAGCTTCGTGTCGGTTGCGCGATACACCTCGCCCATGCCACCGGCGCCAAGTGGCGACTGGATTTCATAAGGACCGAGCTTCGTGCCAGGCGTGAGCCCCATGCGTGGGCGTCATTATAGCCTGCGTAGACACTGCGGCGGATGCGGTCACGCGGGATGGTTTCTCGGCAAACCGAAGCTATCGAGAAACGGAGTTCGAGGAAGTGTTGAAGAAATTCGGGAGGTGTGTGCCGGAAATCTAGAAGTAATGGCGCGATCTGGGCCTTCTGAAATCATGGGACCCGTTTCGCGACTACCTGCGCCACAGCAACCTGAACGTCACCAACCTATACTTGCAGGCGACATCGATGACCAAGCGTCTCGCTCAGGACAAACTGGTCGAAGCGATCCTTCCGAAGCGGATCCCTGTCAGCAAGCAAATCCAACTTGATCCAGTGAACGCGAAAAAGACCCCTGGCGCGGATAGGCATCGAACTGCCGACGAACTGTGTCTGGGAGTTCTAGCGTTTGTTGGGCCCGAACAGACCCAGATTTCGGAAGTCGTTCTGGGCAAGTGATTGAAAGAATGGTAGGCACGAGGAGACTCGAACTCCTGACCTCTACCGTGTCAAGGTAGCGCTCTAACCAACTGAGCTACGCGCCTACATTTATCTAGAAGTTTAGCAGGGAACGTTTGCTAACGGAAGCGGGTCACGGGGTTTGGCCCTCATAGATCGTGATGATCGATCGATCGGAAGATTCGTCAACCGCTGCTTTTGTCCGCTGGGACATTTGCTGAAAAACCGGTCCACTGTTCGCGCTGACGTTTTCAAACGATCCCCAGTCCTGCGCATTCGACAAGTCATCTATTCGAGCACGGGCAAAGCGACGATCTACAACGTCGGCTTTTACCGTTCCGAACGCCACACGTTATTTATTCGGCGCTTCCGCTAGAAATCAGTTCGGAACTGAAGGATTCTCTTCGGAGTTTCGTTTATTTTCCTGGGTCTATCAAAGCCGCTGTTGCAGCCGAGGCTCGGCGCCTCAGTTCGGGAGCTTTCAGCCGTTCAGAATATTTCTCGAATGCTGGATTTGGCCCAGCCCATCTGAGATCTTCAATCGAATCGAAAACGGCAACATCCGCGCGCAGTGTCGCCAGCGTTCGAAACAGCAACGCTTCATCCCACGCATTGAATAAAGCTTCCGCAAGGGGGCGCGCGCGGCGGATGGATGGGTTCCAAGCCTGCCAGTTCTTCGGAATCGCTTCGAGGTGCAGATACTGCGATAGCACCATAGCCGCAGCCTTGGTGCCCCAACCAGCTATTCCCGGGTAACCATCGGCGCTGTCTCCCACAACAGCGAGATAGTCCGGGATGGATTCCGGCTTGACCCCAAACTTCTCTTCGACCCCGGCTTCATCGCGCACAATGTTGCGCCGGCGGTCCATCTGAACGACGCGAGTGCCGCTCACACTCTGGCCGAGGTCCTTGTCGGGCGTGCAAATGAAAACTTGGCGCACGCGCTGATCCAGAGCGGCTTTGGCAGCGGCAGAAGCCAGGGCATCGTCAGCTTCGAATTCAACCATCGGCCACACCAGAACACCCATCGCTTGAAGAGCTTCTTCGAGGATTGGAAACTGCGACAAAAGCGCTTCGTCGACGCCTTCGCTCGTTTTGTATCCGGGATAGAGATCGTTCCGAAAGGATTCAACAACGTGGTCGGTAGCAACTCCGATGTGGGTTGCTCCCGCCTCAATCATCGATAGGACCGTGCCAAGAACGCCGCGAACGGCACCGATCTCCTGGCCGTTCGCATCTTTGCTCGACGGCACAGCAAAAAAGTAGCGGAACAGTTCATACGTGCCGTCGATCAGGTAAATGTCCATCGAGATTTGTTTTGAAATGGAATGCGCGACTTCGCGGGTTTTTACTTGTCCTTATCCATCGCCATGAAGAGGTTGTTCAAGGATTCGCTCAATGTGGGATGCGCATAGGTTGCGTCTCTTAACGCCGTGTACGGCAGTTTTCCCATGATCGCCGTCTCCAGCACCGACATGACTTCTCCGCCTTCTATACCGAGCACGGCAGCACCGAGAATCTGATTGCTCTCCGCATCCACGATTGCCTTCATGAAGCCTCGGGTCTCATCGACTTCCAGCGCCCTGGCGACCGAGGTCATCGGCAATTTGCCTACTCGAACTTTAAGACTTTGTTCGCGCGCTTCGGTCTCTGTTATGCCAATGCGGCCCAGTTGCGGATCGATGAAAACACAATAGGGTACTTGCCGTCCCTTCGTACTCGCCGTCTTCCGCTCGATCAGATTGGAACGAAGAATTCGGAAGTCGTCGTACGAAATGTGCGTAAACGCCGGGCCTCCCTTGATGTCCCCGAGCGCATACACATTCTCTGCAGTCGTCTCCAGTCGATCATTTACCAGGATGAAGCCTCTCTTGTCGGTTTGAATCCCAGCCGCGGGCAGGTTGAGCGTGTCGGAGTTGGGAACCCGCCCAGTCGCGACCAGCAAATGCGAGCCGACGAAATCGCTCGAGTTTTTGTTTGACTCGACCTGCAAATGAATCTCCCCTTTCGCTTCACCTACGCGTACTGCCTTCGCGTTGAGCAATATTTCAACCCCGTCCTGCCGCAGAATCTTCGTGATTTCTTCCGCGACATCGGGGTCTTCTCGCGTGAGCAACTGCCCCGCAGATTGAATGATCGTCACCCGGCTGCCGAAACGGCAGAAAAGTTGACCAAACTCAAGGCCAATATACCCACCGCCCAAGACCAGGAGGTGATCCGGAACCGCGTCCAGTTCCATGATGGAGATATTGTCGAGAGCCGATACGCTATCGAGACCTGCCAGCTTCGGACGCGCGGCGCGTGTTCCGGCGTTGATGAAAAAGCGCGTGGCTGAAAGAGTGCGAGTTTCGCCATCCTTCAACTTCACGTTGACAGAATTTGTGCCCGAGAAACTTGCTTCGCCGAAAATCAGGTCCAGGTTGGAGGTCTTTTCGAGCCCGGACTGGTTGCCATTCCGAAACTTGTCGACGATGTCGCGCTTGCGCTGGCGAACCTTTTCCAGATCTATGCTGATGGGGCCGGTGCGCACGCCATAGTCAGCGGCACGCCTCGCCAGATAGGCAACGCGACCGCTCGCAACCATCGTCTTGGTCGGTGTGCAACCTTCATTGATGCAAGTACCGCCGACGTGCTTCCGCTCGATCAAAGCGGTTCGCATGCCAGCATTCGCAAGCGCCATGGCCAGCGGGTTGCCTCCCTGGCCCGAACCGATGACGATGGCGTCGTAGTGTTGCGTAGTCATTCGCTCCTCCTGGGCTGCACGAGCGGGGCTTACTGGGGATGCGACTTCAGAAGCGAGAGACCAAAAACACTCCGAGCCCGATGGCAACAATATCCTCGGGAATGGCAATCACGAAATCCGGGACTCCCAATGCACGAACCAGTCCCACGCGGGCCTGGAAGCCGCCGAAGGCGCCGACAACTCCGCCTACCGCCCCGGCGAGAGCGCCGACGACAAGGCCTGCGCCACCTGCGGCCGCAAGGCATGCCCCGCTCAGTCCACCAGTCAGGATTCGCGCCGAGAGCCCGACAGCCGCAGTACGCGCTGGAGTTCCAGGCAGTTGGTCGGCAATTAATTCACCGACCGCAAGCAGAGTGAATATTCCGACGGCCCACTTCGAACCCATGAATGCCACGGGAGAACCCTGCAAATGGATCCATCCCAACTGCGCGGCCCATGCGACGACAGCTGGCGCAGTCAAAGATCGAAGTCCTGCAACGATGCCGATGCCAACGGCGATGAGAGCGACGAGTTCAGAATTCATAAGCTTTCCTGTTCTTGAGAAGGGCGGGAACGCTCGTGTTGCATTCTCGAAACAAAGGGAATGCATTGCCAAGGAATGCTATCCGGAGCCGGATGCAACGGGAAGCCAAACCTGGAAACATGTGTCGCCCGGCTTGGAGCGGACCTGGATTCCTCCCCGGTGCTTCTTCACGATGCGTTGAACCGTATCGAGGCCAAGCCCGGTCCCCTCGCCGACTGCCTTCGTCGTAAAGAACGGTTCAAAAATGTGTGGTTGAACTTCTGGTGGAATTCCCGGTCCATTGTCGCGAATTTCAACCACAACAGAATCATCGGCGCGATAGGCGCGCACACGCAATTCCCCTTGACCGCCCATCGCGTCGATTGCGTTATCGATGAGATTCGTCCAGATCTGGTTGAGTTCACTGCCAAACGAATTCACAAGCAGCGGCACGCTTCCATAATCGCGTTCCAACTTGATTCCCTTTTTCAACTTGTGATTCAGGATCGTTATTGTGTTTTCGAGAGTCTTGACGATATCGACGTTCTGCAGCGGCGCCTGATCCATGAACGTGTATTCCTTAATGGCGCGCACCAAATCAGAAATTCTCGTAGTGCTGCTCTCGATTTCATTCAGCAGTCCGGCAATTTCCACGGACGTAGAGATTCTGACTAGCGCCGCTCTCGCCGTTGCCGCATCCATTGTTGCGAACAATGCTTCCAGCGCGATGGGCTTGAAATTTCTGCGCGCCAGGTCGGCAGCAAGCTGCCAGAGATCATCCTGCCCATGACTTCGCAGAAGAGCGTCGATCTGATCTTCGAGCGCGCTGGCAGTCAAGGCATCGGGCGGAGGCCCATCCACCTGCGTGATCGATGCTTCGAGCTTTTCAATCTCGTCACGCTGGGCCGCCGTGAGATCGCGTCGTCCGAGCTCATGGCTCGCGTTGCGGATTCGAATCAGCATGTCGCGCAGCTGACTCGTCGCTCGCTTCGCCGCAGACGCAGGGTTATTCAACTCATGTGCGAGGCCCGCGGAAAGTTTGCCCAGAGCGGCCAACCGGTCACGCTGTTGCTCAAAGCGCGTGGCTTCGCGGATCCGGTCCGACATCATGCCGACCAAGCGGGTCGCCAGTTCCGGCATTTTCTGCACGAGTTCCGGAAATTGCGCGCTCGGAAATCGCAGTACGCGAGCGTCGGTGAGCGCGCGACCACTCAACGCGTAATTCTTCATTCTGGAAAACGGAAGAGCGCCCGCGATTTCGCCCGAGTTAACATCCCGGACCAGCGTCTGGCCGCCTAACTCGCCGCGCCACTGGAACTCGCCCTCCAGAAGCACAAACATTCCGTCTGCTGGGTCGCCTTGTCGCGCGTAAACCTCCCCGGCCTTCAGATGGAGGTCTTTCACCTGACCGAGGAACCACGCGATTTGATCGTCAGGAATGCCGTCAAATGCGGCAACCTTCCCCTTCAGATCGGATGCATCCGCCATTAGACCTTGCTCAGGTACTGATGAATGAATTGGACCGCAACAGATCCTTCGCCTACGCCTGAGGCAACGCGTTTCACGGAACCGTGCCTCACATCGCCAACCGCAAAGATCCCGGGAACATTCGTCTCGAGAAGAAACGGATCCCTCTCCAGCGTCCAACCCTTCGCACGCTCTCCCCCTTGGATCAAATCCGGCCCGGTGAGGATGAAGCCGCGGTCATCGCGCTCAATCGTGTCTCCAACCCAATCCGTGCGCGGCAATGCGCCGATGAAAATAAACAGCGAACTCGCGGGCACGCGCTCCACCTTATTCGTGTCGGAACACAAGACGGAAATCTCTTCCAGATGAGTATCGCCGTGCACTTCCGTCAGGCTCGCATGACTCCACAACTGGATGTTCGGCGTTTCCTTAATCTGGTCAATCAAATATTGCGACATCGTGCTGGAGAGCCCCTCTCCGCGCACAAGAATGACGACCCGCTCCGCGTACTTCGAAAAGTTCATCGCCGCTTGCCCTGCGGAGTTCGCGCCCCCGATGACATAGACCATTTCGCCTTTGCAGGAAAGCGCTTCCGTCGTTCCGCCGCCATAATAGACGCCTGCGCCTTGCAAGCGGTCTACACCGGGAGCATCCAGGCGTCGCCACTGTACTCCGGTTGCGATCATCAGCGCATGGCAAGATATCTCGTTTCCGTCCGCCAGCTTGACGATCCGATAGGACCCTTCCGTTCTCAGGCTGACGACGGACTGGGGCGCGAGAATCTCCACGCCGAACCGTCGGGCCTGCACGACCGCGCGCCTCGCGAGATCGCCTCCGCTCAGACCGCTCGGAAATCCGAGGTAATTTTCGATGCGCGAACTCATTCCAGCTTGCCCACCGGGTGCTTCGCGTTCGACGATAACCGTTTTCAATCCTTCGGACGCTCCATATACCGCCGCGGCCAAACCCGCAGGGCCTCCGCCCACGATGGCCAAGTCGTAGAAGCTGGTTTCGGCTCGAGTCCTTAACCCGACTTTTTGTGCCACGTCGGCTGGGGCACTTTTCAGCATCTTCGATCCATCTGGGAACAACACCACCGGCAGATCGCTCCCATCCGGTCCTAGAGCTTCCAACAAGCGCTGCGTCTCCGGATCGTTCGCCGAAGTCTCTACATCGATCCATTGATAGGGCACGTGGCTTCGCGCCAGAAAGTCGCGCAACTCGTAGGATTTTGGAGACCACCGCGTTCCCAGCACTCGGATTCCCTGGAACGCGGGATGATACGAAGCCTGCCAGTCATCCAGCAGATCGTCGAGTTGAGGATAGAGATGCTCCGTGGGAGGATCCCACGGCTTCATGAAGAAATAGTCGATGCTGGCCTGATTGATCGCGCTGATCGCGGCATTCGTATCCGCGTAAGCCGTCAGCAGCGCTCGCTTGGAGTCCGGAAAGATTTGCCGGGCCGCCTGCAGAAAACCGACGCCATCCATGTGAGGCATGCGCTGATCGGCCAACAGCAAGGCGACTCCATCGTTGCGGACTTTGAGCTGTTTCAGAAGATCAAGCGCGGTTACCGGCGAGTCGCTGCTGAGCACGCGGTATTCCGCGCCGTACTGGGTCCGTAAGTCGCGTTCGATCGCCCGCAAGACGTCGGGATCATCGTCGACCGTCAGTAGGATGGGCTTTGCCATGATGAACCCTCTAATGCAATACGAAAACAGCGCCGTCACGCATGCTGGTGGTCATCTCCTCCACCCGACGCATCCGCGCAAGATACGGACGTCTCCTTCGTATCGGATTAGGTCTTAGATACTCGAACCGGCGGTCTGGTCGCGTCAATATTACCCGACCATCCTGATGGGCTGCTCTCGGCCCCCTTCAAGCTTCGATTTCGCCCGCTTCCATCTTATCCACGTAGCACCAGACCCAGGATTCCCCCGGCTCAATGGAACGCATGAGTGGATGATGATCCTTGTGGAAATGCTTGGTGGCGTGCGTGTTCTTGGAAGAATCGCAACAACCCACCTTTCCGCAAATCAGGCACATGCGCAAATGGACCCAGGTGTCGCCCATCTTCACGCATTCTTCGCAGACATGCTTAGTGGTTTTCCGGACTTTGATTTGGTCGAGGTGCGTGCATTCTTTTGCCATCGAGCCCTCCAAAATTTTGCCTCCTCCCGGGTCAAGTGACCACGGTCATGTAACGAAAGGCCACAATCACATCATTCGCGGCCGCCTTCGCTGACAATGATTCCGGAGGTGTTTCAGTCGTGCTTCGTCTTGATTATCTCTCGTGTGTGTTAACGGTTGTGTCCACCATTCTGGTGGGGCGGCGATGTTGGGAAGGCTGGGCGCTGGCCGGCGTCAACAGCATCATCATATGCGTGATCGGGCTTCGCACCGAGCAGCTTGGCTTCATTCCCGCCAACATTTTTTGCATGGTTATGAGCGCCATTAACCTTCGCGCGTGGCGAAAGTCAGGATCCTTCTGACGGCACTCGGGTTGACGACAATCGATCGACAAACAAATTGCGCTGCGAGACGCTTACTGTAAATGTCGTCGCGCTCATTCTGCAATCAGCAGATTCTCCGCAAAGGGCCACTGCTCATCGATCCACTGCACTTCACAGCGGAATCCAGCAGTCTTCGCAGTCTCGAACACTTCTTCCGCTGAGTATTTGTGGCTGCTCTCCGTCCAGATCGTTTCCCCTTCCTGGAACTCGATCCTGATCTCAGATGCCGGGATGCTCACGACCTGTCGCTGCTTCGATTCCAGATGCATTTCAACGCTTCGGGCTTCCTGATTGATTTTCGCCACATGACGGAATTTAGAAAGATCGAAGTCCGATCCGAGCTCACGGTTCAAACGCCCCAGTAAGTTCAAATTGAACGCGGCCGTGACGCCGAGCTCATCGTCATAAGCGCGGATCAACTGCCAGCTCGGCTTTTCCAAGTCGGTGCCGAGGAGGAGTGAGTCCCCGGCTTCCAAAATCATTCGCACTTCCGACAGAAACTTCACTGCCGCCGCGCGGTCAAAATTTCCGATCGTGCTTCCAAGGAAGAGCACGCAGAGGTGCTGCCCGGGTTTCCGGTATGCCGCAACCTCGAGTAATCCATCGAGATACTCGCGCTCGAAACCCACAATGCTGATCGAATCGATGTCGCTCAGTTCCCTCTCGCACATCACCAGCGCAGAATGAGAGATTTCCACGGGATAGTACGAGGTGCGCTGCCGCCGGCAGAAGGCTTCGAGAAGATAGCGGGTTTTCCTTCCGCTTCCGCTGCCGAGTTCCGCCACCGCAACCGGACGCGCCACCCGATCCACGATTTCCGAAGCATACCTGCGCAGAATCCGCTCATCCGCGCGGGTCAGACCGTACTCCGGCAAGTGACTGATTACCTCAAACAGCGCGGAACCAACATCGTCATAAAGATATTTCGATGGCAATTCCTTTTGACCGATCCGCGTCAGACCCGCACGCACATCAGCCGCAAGATCAAACGTAACGTTCGAAGGGATCCCATGAACAAGCATTCCTCTCTCCTCAATCAATCAAGAATTCACGCAACGGAAACCTGCATAGACGTACTGGTAATGCGCTTGAAACCAGTTTCGGAACGTAGGCCGCAGCATGCACGCGGCCGTGCGTGCTGAGCCCCCTTTCATGACGAAGTGCTTGCCATCAAAAAAGTCAGCGGAGTATCCGCGATAAAACGGGAAGGCCTCAAATCCGGGAAATGCCGCGAATACGCTCGACGTCCATTCCCAACCATTTCCCAGCATTCCTTCAGCACCGAAGGCGCTCCGTCCTTGCGGAAAAGCATTCACCGGCGCCGGGTCCCAACGACTTAAATCAAAGTTCCCCAAAGTCGAATTAGGAGCAGCATCACCCCACGGGTAATATCGTTCCGCGCCATCAGAGGTGCCGAAGGCAGCCCGGTGCCATTGTTGTTCGGTGGGCAACGATTTACCCGCCCAGCGCGCATACGCTGCAGCCTCCGCGTGGCTGACATAGACAGGCCATTCCATCGGAAGAACAAGATCCTCGAACATGGTTCGATAAAGCCATCCATCGTTCGCGCGCTTCCAGAACACCGGATGCGTCACGCTGTGCGCGTTTTTCCAGGTCCAATCGTCGCCCCTCCACAGCCTGCGGGTCTCATACCCTCCGGCATTCATGAAGTCGAGGAACTGCCGGTTCGTAACCATGTAGCGGTCGATTTCAAACGCAGGTACTTCGACCGAATGCGAACTGAACTCGTTGTCCCAACCGAAAATCCCCGAGTCGCGGCTGAGGCCCAGCGTTGCAGAGCCGGCTGGAACTTTCATCATTTCGTTAGAGACGGAAGCGGAGGAAACATCCTGAAGATAGGGTTGCGGAATCTTGCGATCGAACGGCAGTTGGTGAAACATATACGCCAGGGTTTCAACGTGCATCAATCGGTGCTCGATGGCGACGTTAAGAAGGGTGTCGAGTGGGAAGCCGTCCCTCATGAGGTCGGCCGATTCCAGATTTGCCGCCGAGATCTTTTCATCAAGGGCAGAACGGATGCTGCGCACGTAGTCGCGCACCATCTCGCGCGAGGGCCAGTCCGAAGGCTGATCGGATGGCAGTCCACCGCCGACTGGATCGATCCCAAACGCGAAGAGCCGGTCAAATTCAGGGTGAAAACTTTTCAGTCCAAAAACGTTTTCGTGCAGCAGATTCCAGTCGAACGCCTCAAGATGTCCAACATAGAAGATGATCCGATGACGTTCGGGGATAGGCCTGTCGAAAATTGCGTCCGGCCGCACGATGTCGAACAGGTCGTCGCTCAGGCGGCGAGCCTCGGAAATTCTCTCCCGCAGCGACTGCTCGACGGCGGTGTTCTTCTGAGCGGTGAGCATTCAGGACCTCCTGCACGTTGATAAGTCAAAAACGAGAAAACCAAACCTAGGGAGCAACCGAAACAGCAGAAATACTAGCCTCCAAAAATCAACGACGAGTTAAAAGGGGTATTTGGAAGAGGCGTCCGCAAGCCGCGCGGGACGGGCACTTTGCCTGCCGGCGGCAGAGGATTCAAAGACTACCACTGCCCCCAACCGCCCGCAACGAGATTTCGCCGCCAATTCGCTTCCCTTTAACCGATTAAAATGAAGCAGATGCAAATCCCCCTCTTTCACGTCGATGCCTTCACCGAACGAGCCTTTGGCGGCAATCCGGCGGCCGTTTGCCTTTTGAACTCGTGGTTAGATGACAGGACGTTGCTCAAAGTCGCTGCAGAAAATAATGTTTCTGCGACGGCCTTCCTGGTCGGGGATGGCGGCGACTACGACCTGCGATGGTTTACGCCGCGCTGCGAAATTCGCCTTTGCGGACACGCCACCCTGGCGTCGGCGCATGTTCTGCTGAATCTTCAGGAAAGCGGACATAACTCAGTCCGCTTCCGAACAAAATTTAGCGGTATCTTGACCGCTCGCAAGAACGGAGACTCTCTTTCAATGGACTTCCCGGCCCTCTTTCCCAAGCCCTGCTTGAATGTTCTCGCGGGGCTCTCCCTGGTTCTCGGAAAGACTCAGAAGCCGTCAGAAGTTCTGGAAGTGAACGACATTTTGATTGCGGTTCTCGATTCACAGGATGAAGTCCAAAGCTTTATTCCAGATTTTCTGCTCCTCGAAAAACTTCATCCTTACGCGGTCGTGCTCACGGCCCCGGGCAAAGAAGCGGATTTTGTCTCGCGATATTTCGCTCCCGGCTACGGTGTACCGGAAGATCCTGTGACCGGATCCGCCCACTGTGCGCTGGCGCCTTACTGGAGCAGTCGCCTCAAGAAATCGTGGCTTTGCGCGCGGCAGTTGTCCGAACGCGCCGGCGAAATCTGGTGTGAAGTCGTTGGGGAGAGAGCGATCCTTACAGGAAAGGCATGGCTCACGATGACCGGCTCTCTCACGATCTGAACCTACATCTCAAGGCACAAGGTGCTTGCTTTTTAGAAACTCACGCGCGACTTCTTGCGGGTCCCGATGCTGTCCATCGACGGCGTAATTCATCTTCTGCATCTCTCCGTCTGAAATCTGGTTCGACAAGGCAGCAAGTGCCGCAGCGACTTCTGGATGCACCTGCGCAGTTTGCTGGCGGATCACGGGCACCGCTTCGTATGGAGGAAAGTAATGGCGGTCGTCCGCCAGCACAAACAAATCAAGCGCCGGAATAAGCCCATCGGTCGCATTCCCAGCGGCGAGGTCTATCTGGTGATCTTTCAGAGCACGCGCCAGCAATCCCAAATCCATGACCCGCGGAGCTTCGGCAAATTGCAGGCCGTACACAGCAACCAGGCCTCGATAGCCGTCTGGCCGCTCCATGAACTCGTATCCAAAACCGGCACGCCATTGCGACGAGAACTTGGCCGCTTGCGACAACGTCTGGATGTTAAGCCGTCGCGCCTCTTCTCCTCGGATTTCCATCGCGAACGTATCGTTGAATCCCAACGAGGGCCCGAGCGTCAGCCCGAATCGATGCTCGTATTCGCTCTTAACTCGCTGGTAGGCATGATTCTTGTCGCTCGTGGCCGGTTGCTTCAAAATCGCTGTCATCGCCGTACCCGTGTATTCGGGATAGACATCGATCCGCCCGGCGAGGATCGCCTGTTGGCAAATGTAGGTTCCCGCTAGATAAAAGCGGCGCTCCACCTTCAAGTTCGTGTGCGCTTCAATCTGCTGAGCCATAAGTTCGCCCAGCACAAAGGATTCCGTGAAGTTCTTCGAACCCACCACAATGCGATTCGAATGCGAAGGCGCACACGACACCAGCAGGATTGTTGCCACAATCGTCGCGAAAACGATGAGAATCGCGCGAGCCTGAATCATCGCGGACGGAGACGCCTCTCCAACCATCCAACCCCGAGGTCCGCGCTCAGCGCCAGGATCGCGGCGGGGATCGCGCCGGCAAGAATGACGCGGTCATCGACCATCGCCAAGCCTCGGAAAATAAATTCGCCCAACCCTCCCGCACCAATCGCCGCTGCAATGGTGGCGATGCCTACGGAAATCACAATCGCCACCCGCACGCCCGAGAGAATCACGCTCACCGACAACGGCAGCTCTACCTGAAAGAGTAACTGCGACTCCGTCAATCCCATACCACGGCCCGCTTCTACCACTGCGGGATCGACGCCGCAAATTCCCGTGTACGTATTTCGAATGATGGGCAGCAAGGCGTAAAGAGTAAGCGCCAGAATTGCCAGGCGATCGGACCGCGCGCCCAGCCACGGTACGGGAAGTAGAAATCCGAAGAGCGCAAGGCTGGGAATTGTCTGGATGATGTTCGCGCTCGCCAGCACAGGCTTGTTCAACCGTGGCCGGTGCGCGATCACGATCCCCAAGGGAATCCCGATCAGCATCGCCAACATCGTCGATACACCCACGAGCCACAGATGCTCCAGGCTCAATTCCAGAACTTGCGTTTGGTTCTGCAACATAAATCGGATCACGTTCATGAAGTACCTCGATCTGCTGCCGCCTCCAAACCATCGCCGAATGCTTTCACGTATGCCGCCGCCCACCGGTCCGTGGACTGCAAGAACTCCCGCGGTGAGAGGATAGTCACGAGCTTTCCCGCTTCCATCAGTGCGATCCGTGTTCCCAGCCGCAACGCTTCTCTCAAGTCATGCGTCACAAAAACCACCGTTTTGTGCAGCCTCTGCTGAAGCGACAGAAATTCCCGCTGCAGTTCATCCCGGGTAAGAGGATCCAGAGCTCCAAAAGGTTCGTCCATGAGCAGGATCGCGGGATCCGCAGCCAGAGCTCTCGCAACGCCGACCCGCTGCCGCTGTCCACCAGACAACTGATGCGGATAACGTTGCGCGATGTCGGCTCCCAGTCCCACCAGTTGCAGAAGCTCCTGCACGCGGGAATGAATCCGACTGCCGGCCCACCCTTCGATTTTCGGAACCAGCCCAATATTCTTCTCCACGGTGAAGTGCGGAAAAAGGCCGACATCTTGGATTACATATCCGATTCCACGCCGCAAACGGATAATGTCGCTCAATTCCTGCGATTCGCCATTCACCCGGATTTCACCCGACGTCGGCGCAACCAGCCGATTGATCAGCTTAAGCGTGGTGGTTTTTCCCGAACCGCTGCGGCCAAGCAGCACGAGTGTTTCGCCGCTCGTAACTTCGAGGCTCAGGTCGCAGAGCACCTGCGTACCATTCACGCGGTACGAAACACAGCGAAATTCGATGACTGGCGATTTGTTCTCGGCCGGCATGTTCGGTCAGGATATCGGAGATTGTGGCCTTCCCCAACTTTTCATCCCCGGAATGACTGTCTTCTCTCGACGGGTGGTTGGATTTGCAATGCTTGCCCTCCCCGGCGACAATCTTTCCATGGAAAGCAAGTCGCTTCGGGGCACACCGCATGATCTTGCTGGCGACGGGTTGCCATTCGCTCCTGGCACCCTGGTCATCGCCACGCTATGCAATCCGCGAGAAAAGTTTTGGGGCATGATCCTGTCCTTAACCCCTGAGGGTCTCAGTCTGAGCGGAGCAGAATTGGCGTCGTTTGAGGATCTCGCGGTGATGGTGCGTGACGGAGAACCATTCACACCCGCCATTGTGTTTTTCCCGATGCATCGCATCGAGCGTGTCGAACTCGATTCCCCAGACGGCAGCCTGCCGTCGCTTTCGCAGCGTTTCCTGAACAAGACAGGCTTGGAACCATCGCGCGTACTGGACCCAAGGCTCGAAGATACGAAAGCATCGCCTGGCTCTTCGAGCGAAATCAGATCGCATGCTTCGAAGGAGCGTGAGTGAAGCTATCCCAGATCTTTACTGCTCCCAATCAACTTACTTTGCTGCGGATGGTTTTCGTTCCGTTCATCGTGATCCATATGGTGGACGGGCACTATTTGTGGGCCTTGGTTGTTTTCGTCATCGCCGGATTCAGCGATGGCTTGGACGGTTTACTCGCCCGCAGGCTGCATCAACAGACAATGCTGGGACAGTATCTCGATCCGATCGCCGACAAGCTGTTGCTGAGCACTATGTTCCTCATTCTTTCCATCCTCCACAAAATTCCCTGGAAATTCACGGTAATGGTCTTCAGCCGCGACATTTCCATTCTCGCCGCCAGCGCTGTTCTTTTCGCGATTGCAGGCTTGCGCGACTTCCGCCCCAGCATTTTCGGCAAGGCCAACACGTTTTCGCAGATCAGCGCAGTCTTCTTTGTGCTCTTGTTGGAGGTGCGTCCATTGCGCTGGATTTGGATCGCCCGTACCGTCTTTCTGCGCGCCACGTTCGTGTTCACCATCGTTTCCGCGTTGCACTACGTGATCCTCGTACAGCAACGCTTGCGGGCGCATACACACGCCCTGCCTCCAGCCCGAACGCAGGCTTCATGACCGACATTTGACCCGTTTTTCATTGAACCCCTAGAATCTTAGGTTCGTTTGCGCACAGCATTTCCTATGCCTCTTCGCCTGTACAACACGATGTCGTCACAAGTCGAGGAGTTTCACACTCTCCGCGACTCCGAAGTCCGCATGTACGCGTGCGGACCGACTGTCTACGATTACGGACACATCGGGAATTTCCGCACCTTCGTCGCTGTCGACCTGCTCCGCAGATTCCTGCGTCAGAGTGGCTACAACGTCCACCATGTCATGAACATCACCGATGTGGACGACAAGATCATCCGCAACTCGGCGCGAGACGGCGTCAGCGTTCAGGAATACACGTCGAAATTCGAACAGGCATTCCTCGAAGATTCCGCGATGATCGGGATTGAACAACCGACCATCGTGAGGGCCACCGAACACATCCCGGAGATGGCAGATTTCGTCGTTAAGCTCGTCGATAAAGGGATCGCGTATCGCACCGACGATGGCTCGTACTATTTCCGCATCGCGAAATTCCCAGAGTATGGAAAGCTTTCCAAGCGCGATTTCAGCGGCATGCTCGATGGCGCCCGCGTCGATGTGGATGAATACGACAAGGACAGTGCTCGCGATTTCGCTCTGTGGAAAGCTCCGAAGCCGGGCGAAGCGTCTTGGGACACAAAAATCGGCAAGGGCCGTCCGGGCTGGCATCTGGAATGCTCGGTGATGTCGATGCAGGAACTCGGCGAGAGTTTTGATTTGCACGCCGGTGGAGAAGACCTGATTTTTCCGCACCATGAAAATGAGATCGCCCAGTCGGAGTCCATGACTGGCAAGCCTTTCGCCCGCTTCTGGTTCCACGCCCGCTTCTTGCTCGTCGAAGGCGAGAAGATGTCGAAGAGCCTGGGAAACTTCTTCACTCTTCGTGATCTGGTTCTAAAAGGCCACAAGCCGTCGTCGATCCGATACTTGCTCGCGTCCGTTCCCTATCGGAGTCAACTCAACTTTACCTTCGATGGACTGACCCAGGCCGCAGTTTCCGTCGAGCGTCTGCGCAATTTCCGCCTTCGCCTCAGTGCCGGGAATTTTCCCGACGGTTCCACCCCGGAAATGCAGTTGCTAGCAAGCTGAGACGGTGAAACGCGTTCGCGAATCTCTCGACGACGATCTCAATACTGCCCAGGCGCAAGGCGCAATTTTTGAGATGGTGCGCCAGGCCAACACCGCATTCGATACCGGTACTGTCAAAAAGGATGATGTCGCTCCTTTACTGGCTGCATTGACGAAGTTCGATGAAGTTTTCGCGGTCCTTGAAGACGATGACACGCCGAAAATGAAGCGTGTACTCGACTGGGCACGCGCGGAGGGTCACGAGAAGGACGTTACGGACCAGTTGCGCGACGCGGTCCGGTCCGGGCAATCGTCGGACTCTGAGATTGACACCAAGATTGCCGAAATGAAGGCGGCCCGTACCGCGCGCGACTTCAAAAAGTCCGACGCAATTCGGACGGAACTCGCGGACGCCGGCATCGTGGTCGAAATCACCAAAGACGGCATTCGCTGGCGTCGAAAGTAGTCCTTGCTGATTGACTACTGACCGGCGGGTTAAGCCGAGTGCTGATGGCCGAGAGCTGAAAGGTTTTCCGTGAAATCCTTCGACGAATATCTACGCGACGCAGAACAGGCTCACGGACACCTTTGCGCGGGGCAAATCCTCGGCGTGCGCCTCGCGATGCTGGGCTTGAAGAAACTACAGATCGATGATCCGCAAGGCAAGGACCGCAAGCGCCTCGTCACCTTCGTCGAAATCGACCGCTGCGCCACCGATGCCGTCGGCGTGGTCACCGGATGCCGCCTCGGAAAGCGGGCTCTCAAGTTTCGCGATTGGGGCAAGATGGCGGCAACCTTCGTCGACGTCAGCGAAGGAAAGGCGATCCGCGTTGCCGCAAAAGAATCGTCCAAACAACTCGCGCGGACGATGCACCCTGAAATCGAAAACAAGAACCAGCAACAGATGCTCGCCTATCGCGAAATGTCTGACGATGATCTCTTCACGACCCAGTGGGTCCAGGTCGATCTTCCTGCGGAGGAATTTCCTGGATATAAGGGCGAACGTATCGTGTGCGAACAATGCGGGGAAGGCATTACCTTCCGCCGTGAAGTGCGGCGCGATGGCAAAGTCTTGTGTCGCGGCTGCGCGGGCGAAGCCTACTACATGCCCGCGTGAAAAACTCTTTCAAGCATTCTCGTAGGCGTGCCCTATTCTCAGGATTGTTGCCTCATCGAAATGCTTTCCCAATACTTGCAAACCAATTGGTAACTTTTCTTTCGTTAGTCCGCACGGCACTGAAATCCCGGGGATGCCCGCTAGGTCGGCAGTCACCGTGTAGATGTCGGCGAGATACATCGACAGCGGATCATTCGACTTCTCTCCTAGCCGGAATGCAGGTGTCGGACTCGTGGGTGTCACGATCGCGTCCACTTCACGAAACGCTTCGTCGAAATCGCGGGTGAGCAACGTGCGCACTTTTTGCGCCTTCAGATAATAGGCATCGTAGTAGCCGGCGCTAAGCGCGTAAGTCCCAAGCATGATGCGACGCTTCACTTCCGTGCCGAACCCTTCATCGCGGCTGCGCCGGTACATCTCCGACAGTGTCTTTGCCCCTTGCGCGCGCAGGCTATATCGCACTCCATCGTAGCGCGCCAGATTCGACGAAGCTTCCGCCGTCGCAATCAAGTAATAAGCAGGGATTGCATAAGCCGTGTGCGGCAGTGACACCGGAACAATTTCGCACCCGAGTCCTTTCAATTTTTCGATCGCTGCTTCTACCGCTTGCCGCACTTCCTCGTCGAGGCCCTCGCCGAAGTATTCTTTCGCCACGCCGAGCTTCAATCCGCGGATAGGCTTTTCCAGTTCGCCCGGGTAGTCAGGCACAGGAACGTCAGCTGACGTCGAGTCCATCGGATCGCGGCCGGCAATCGCGCGCAGCACGATGGCCGCATCCCTCACAGTCTTCGACAACGGGCCAATGTGATCGAGCGAAGATGCGAATGCGATCAGCCCGTAACGCGAAACGCGCCCGTAGGTCGGCATGAGACCGACAACGCCACAAAACGAAGCTGGCTGGCGAATCGATCCGCCAGTGTCCGAGCCCAGTGTAACGACCGCCATACCGGCCGCAACCGCAGCGGCTGAACCGCCCGACGATCCTCCAGGCACTCGATTCAAGTCCCGCGGATTTCGCACGGGATGATACGCGGAATTTTCGTTCGACGACCCCATGGCGAACTCGTCGCAGTTCATTTTCCCCAGCACAACCGCGCCGGCAGCTTCCATCCGCGCCACAGCAGTGCAATCAAATGGAGGAATGTATTTCTCAAGGCTCTTCGAGCCCGCGGTAGTTCGCACGCCGCGAGTACTCATTACATCTTTGATACCAACTGGAACTCCTGCAAGCGGCGGAAGAGTCTTCCCTTCGGCAGCCATGCGATCGATGCGGTCCGCTTGTTCCAGCGCCCGCTCTTTCGAAAGCGTCAGGAACGCGCCGATCTGTCCATCTTCCTTCTGAATTCTCGCGTAGTGAAACTCGGCAAGCGCAAGCGCGGTGGTCGACCGCTGTTGAATAGCGGAGCGGACGCCGTCGATCGTGAGGGAGTTTAGATCCATTGCCTGTGTGGAGTCTTCTCTGCGGCTAACGTTCAATCACTTTCGGAACTCTGAAGAAATTTTCGTCCGAGTCCGGCGCATTGACGAGAGCTTCTTCATGCGGCAGCGACTTGCGCAGTCCTTCGCGAACGTCCTCGCGGCTCGCATAAGCGAATCGATCGCTTCCCTGTTTCGATTCGTCAACTCCGTACCGGTCCGAAACCTGTGCCATTGGCAGAACGTCCGACGTATCAAGCTCGTTGAGGCGATCGACGTATTCCAGGATCGAATTCAGGTCGCGAAGCATGCCGTTTCGCTCTTCGTTGGTGAGTTCCAGGTTGGCGAGTTCCGCAACGTAGGCAACGTCTTTTTCGGTGACTTTCATCGGAACGGTTAGCGGAAAGAGCTTTCGTAGCCTTCCGGACGGTTCACGACGAAGTCGATCCGCCGGACAATTTGCATCGTATACCGATTGATAGCCGCGAGATATCGCGGGGCGAGGGACTGCAATTCCGATCTCCATCCGCCGTCCGGGACACCGACGCGCAGGATGCCATCCTCGAAATTGAGCGCCAGCGTTCGCTCTGCGACAGCCGACCCACAGACAACTGGCCACGCCATCAGCGGAGCTTGCGATGGGGGCGCCTGCCTTAAAGACTGCGCGACAATTTTCTCCAACTTCAGGCCCGCTTGTTCCAAACGCTTCTCCTCAGAGGGGGGATCGACAGGGGACGGTTACACTGCCTCGGGAACCTTTAATTTTATCACCCTTAAGCACCGCTCACGATCGAGTTCACACAGGGAATTCATGGCTCACAAACTCCAGGGCCGCTTCGCGAGAGGTCAGCCGCCCCTCGAGTTGGGCGTCCTCCACGGCGTTCAAGATCTCGCGGAATTTCGGCCCCGGAACGCGCCCAGTGGCAATCAGGTCGTTGCCAGTCACCAGTGGGACTGGTCGAATCTTTTCTGGCGGAATTTCTGCCCGTTTTTGCCGCACATACCCGTACGTCGAAAGATTTCCGTGGCTCGCGAGGCAGTCAGCGCGGTGCAGAGCAATATGCTCATCAAATCCGGGCAGCCTCAGAAATCTCTTCAGTGTCGATTCCTTCATCCGAGTGGTATCGCCGAAACGCATGTGATTATCGACGAGCGCCACAATCTGTTCGGTTTCTTCCTTCGAAAAGCGCAACCGCCGGCAGATTTCTTCCGCCACCTTGACGCCCACCTCCACATGCCCGTCGAAACGAATTCGGTCCGGCGCCACACGGAATGTTGGAGGCTTACCCACATCATGCAGTAGCGCCCCCCAAGCCAGCGTGAGCGAGCAAGGGTGTGGCAGATTCTCCAGCAGCAAGAGCGTATGAACGAAGACGTCCCCTTCCGGATGGAATTCCGGTGGCTGGGCAACGCCTTTCATCGCGGAAATCTCCGGCAGCACCTCCCGCAGCAACCCGCTCTCATCCAGTAGAACGAAAGCTCTGCTCGCGCGTTCGCCGGTCAACATGCGGGTCAATTCGTCGCGCACCCGCTCACGCGACACCACTTGAATTTGAGAAGCCAATTTCTCTATTGCAGTAAACGTCGCCCTATCGATCTCGTATCCGAAACGCGCTGCAAATCGCACGGCTCGGAGCATACGCAATTTGTCCTCGGCAAATCTTTGCTCTGGGTCCCCGATCGTGCGGATCATTCCCGCTGCCAAGTCGGCCCGTCCGCCCACGAAGTCAAGCACTTCGCCGCTAGCCGGATCGAGCATCATGCCGTTGATTGTGAAGTCGCGCCGCGCTACGTCTTCCCGCGGATCCCGGCTGAAGCGCACTTCGTCCGGATGACGCCCATCGGAATAGCCAATGTCGCTGCGGAAGGTCGCAACTTCTACGGTGAGTCCCTGGGAAAGACCCTCCCCGGACGCGCCATCTTCACCATGCTCCTTCGCTACCGGCACAAGCACAACGCCGAATTGCGCTCCCACCGCGTAGGTTTCAGGAAAGATTTTCATTACCTGCTCGGGGGTCGCGTCGGTAGAGACATCGAAATCCTTGGGCTCTTTGCCCAAGAGGAGGTCGCGCACGCAGCCGCCCACCAGATACGCTTGGAAACCCGCTCCGCACAGGGTTTGCACGATCGACGCAGCGGCATCTTTCATTCCCGATTTGTGGCCCTCGTTCATCCCGCTTTCATGATACCGCCCGTGACCGCAACAAAATCGCTTGACACGATGTAAAGCGTGCTTTACATTGCGAGATGTCAAGCATGCTTTACATCATGACACTTGTCATGCGCACAAGGTGACGCTTCCTACTGGCGGTGCATCCAGGTTGGGAACATGATCGCTGCCTCAAATGAGATCCGCGCCAGGTCGCAATGGAGATGATCAATGAAATCGACGAAACTCAATTCAGTTCTCAGGGTGTTCGGATGGATGGCCTTCTACTTCCTGTTATCCGCTCCAGCCTTTTTTTCGGCCAAAGCTGACACGAATGCAGGGTTCGTGATCCGCAACGCCCGGGTCTTCGATGGCCGATCGGTCGTGCAGAGCTCAGCCGTCTGGGTTCAGGATGGCAAGATCAAGGCGGTCGGCAAAACTCTGAAGGTTCCCTCCGACGTAAGAGTCATTGACGCCGCCGGTGACACGCTTCTCCCCGGACTCATCGACTCCCACACCCACGCATGGGGCGACGCGCTGAAAGAAGCGGAGATCTTCGGCGTCACAACCGAACTCGACATGTTCACCGACGCGAAGTATATGCGCCAAATCAAGCAGGAACAGGCCGAAGGCAAAGATCTTGATCTCGCCGACCTTCGCTCCGCGGGAACCCTCGCAACCGCTCCTGGCGGCCACGGCACCGAGTACGGCATGACGATCCCCACGCTCTCATCGCCCGCCGACGCCCAGGCTTGGGTCGATGCCCGCGTGGCCGAGGGCTCCGACTACATCAAAATTGTCGTCGATGATGCGAGCGCTTACGGGGCGCATCGCCCGACGCTCGACCAGGAGACGCTGAAAGCGGTGATCGACGCGGCTCACAAGCGCGGCAAGCTGGCCGTCGTCCATATCGGAAAGCAGAGTGACGCGCGCGAGGCCATCGAAGCCGGCGCCGACGGATTGGCCCATCTCTTCGCCGACAGCGCGCCTCAACCGGACTTTGCCCCGCTCGTCGCCTCGCATCACGCCTTCGTTGTCCCCACGCTGAGCGTTCTTGAAAGTGTGAGCGGCACCGCGAGCGGAGTGACGCTCACTACCGATTTGCACCTCGCGCCTTTCCTCACCGGCGATGACACAGCCAGCCTGAAGCGTTCTTTCCCCAAGTTTGCGACCGCTCTCAACGAGAAGTACGCGGAAGAAACGGTGGTGCAACTGAACTCAGCCCATGTTCAGATTCTTGCCGGCACGGACGCTCCCAATCCCGGCACTTCGCACGGTGTAAGCATCCATCGGGAACTGGAATTGCTGGTGCGCTCCGGCCTTTCGCCGCAAGAAGCTCTGGCTGCGGCAACTTCCGTTCCCGCCGCAGTGTTTCATCTCGACGACCGCGGAACGATTGCTCCCGGGAAGCGTGCCGATCTTTTGCTGGTGAAGGGCGATCCGACGAAGGACATTCTCGCAACCCGCAACATCGTTTCCGTATGGAAACTTGGCGTGGAAGACGACCGCGCCAGCTATCGCGCTGCTATCGAAAAAACTAAACAGGACGCAGAGAAGGCCGCGAAAGCGCCTGCCCCCGCCGCATCCGACGTGGGACTGATCAGCGACTTCGAAGACGGTGCTCCCAGCAGCAAGTTTGGAACGGGCTGGATGGTTTCTACAGACTCGATCGCTGGAGGCAAATCGACCGGAGAAATGAAGGTGGTCAACGCTGGCGCGAATGGTGGCAAACACGCGCTCGAGATCAACGGCCTGATCGACGGAGGCTTGCCTTACGCGTGGGCCGGTGTGATGTGGGCCCCCGGTTCACAGCCTTTTGTGCCCGTGAATCTGTCTTCGAAAAAGAGTATTTCGTTCTTTGCCAAAGGCGACGGCCATACCTACCGCATTCTGTTCTTCACGACAAGCGGCGGCCGAATTCCGGCGCAGCAAACGTTCACGGCAGGCACTGACTGGAAGAAGATCAGCATTCCCTTTTCCTCCTTCAACGGCACTGACGGACATGACATCTCTGCGGTTCTCTTCGTCGGAGGCCCATCGGCAGGTAACTTCGACTTTCAAGTGGACGAGATCAGCTTGGAATAATGGCTGGCATTGATTTGCACGCAAGCGCGATAACGGGGAAACTAGATGCAATGCCCGACGCCTACATCCTCGGCATCGAAAGCTCCTGCGACGAAACCGCGGCAGCGGTGGTGCGGTCCGGCGAACAACTGATCTCAAACGTAGTGGCGTCGCAGATCGCGACCCATCAGCCGTACGGAGGGGTTGTCCCGGAGCTGGCTTCGCGGGAGCACTTACGCGCCATCGTTCCTGTGGTGCGCCAGGCTCTGGCCGAGGCCAACCATACCTACGCTTCCGTCGATGCAATCGCCGTCACCCAAGGGCCGGGACTTGCGGGAGCCTTGCTCGTGGGAATCAGCTACGCGAAGGCATTGGCCTTCGCTCTCGATAAGCCCCTGATCGCGATCAATCACCTCGAGGGACACATCCACGCGGTTCTTCTCGAAGAGCGGCAAAAGGGAAACCACGTTCTGCAATTTCCGGTGCTCGCCCTCGTCGTCTCCGGCGGACACACGCATCTTTATCTCGCATCCCAGGAACGCGATTCTTGGGCCTACGAAAATATCGGCCACACCCGCGACGATGCCGCGGGAGAGGCCTTCGACAAAGTCGCGAAAGTGCTCGGCCTTGGATATCCCGGAGGTCCAGTCATCGACCGGCTTGCTCCCCACGGAGATGCAAAGGCGGTCAAGTTTCCTCCCGCCCAGATTAAACATCCCGACCGCCGCGGACGAAACGACGGCAAAGCGGTCCAGCAAGGCGACAGTCGGCCGCGCTTCGATTTTTCCTACAGCGGAATTAAAACCGCCGTACTTCGCTACGTTGAGTCGCACACCATGCGTGAGAACGTGGAAGCGAGGCGCAAAGCTCTGGCGCAGATCCCGAAGCCCAAGCTCGAGGACTACCTCGCCCATTGCGATCAGCAGACGTTGGATCTCGTCGCTTCCTTCCAGCGCGCAATTATTGAAGATCTGGTAGGGAAAACTCTCGCCGCCGCCGAAGCCAACCAGGTAGCCACGCTCTTCGTGACGGGAGGAGTTGCAGCGAACCAGGAGTTGCGCCAAACCTTCGAGCGCGAAGGTGGCAAGTGCGGGCTATCCGTTTACTTCCCTTCGCGTCCGCTCTCAACCGACAATGCGGCCATGATCGCAGCCGCAGCCTATCCCAAGTTCCTCAAGAATCACTTTGCCCCGATGGATTTTTCCGCGGAAGCCAGCCTTCTCCTGCGATAGCTCGCGGTCTGGCCTTCTCGAAAAGCTACTTCAGATTTCGCTTTCCTGGGTGCGGTCTTCAATGTTCATGTCTTTGAACTCGCTCGACTCGAAGATTTCCCCACATTCCTTGCACTCCACAAATTCGCAGTCTTCCTCGCGGCTCACGATTTGCACGCGCGGGTGTTTGCAAGGTTGCTTGGGAGCTCCGCTCTGAGAAGCAGAAGGTGACTTTGGAGTCATAAACCCAGAAGGGCCCCGCATTTAAGCAGCGAGGGGCTGAATTCGCCGGAATTTCCCGGTATTTTAGAACGCCTTCGCGAGTTGTCAAGCTCAACCTTTGATCCGTCTGTGAATTTTCCTTGACGTGTCAGAGGCGGGTTCTCATGTCGGCCAAGGTGTCTCAATTGCCCTCGGCACTGCCTTAACACCTGTTTTTCGGATCCGGCGGAAAAGCGTGCTTTCAGCCTTCTTCCTCCCTAACCTGCTCGCACCGCTGGACTTACTGTTCACCCCCGGATTCTCGCCTTTCGGTGACTCGACTTGCTCCATCGCCAAGGATTGCCGTAGAATGAATTACGACGAAAAAGGTCGTAATTATAGCCGACTCTTTGGGTCGGGGTTTCAAGGTGATTGGGTGCTCAAACTCACGAAGAAAGCTGACTACGGATTGATGGCGATGAAGCATCTCGCCGAGCGATCTGACGTCGGTTCGTGCAGCGCCAAAGATGTTGCCGATGCCTACGGCATTCCGCCTGAGGCGTTGGCGAAAATTCTGCAGCGCCTGGCCAAGGCCGGACTTTTGCAGTCGCAGCACGGCACCAATGGTGGATACACACTGGCTCGTGCCGCGCACACGATATCGGCTTTCGAAGTTATTCAGGCGATCGACGGGCCTCTGTTCATCACCTCGTGTGTCACGGTTCGCGGCGAGTGCGATCAGAGCGATCGCTGCAATATTCGTGAACCGCTGCGGAAAGTGAATGACAGCATTGAGGCGGTTTTGAAACGTATCAAGATTTCCCATATGCGCGAGGAAGACGAAGAAGTTGTGCATCCGGCTTCCAAAGCGGCGGAACTGGTAACAATCGGCTGAGCCGAGAGCAACTTGAGATTCATCAAAAGAGCTGGTCACAGCAGGAGAGGCAATCAATGAGCACGGAAGTAAAAATCCCCCAGGCGTTGACGCACGATCATAGCCAGAATGGCCAAGGCGTGAAGCTGCCCATTTATATGGACAACCACGCCACCACCCCCATGGACCCCCGAGTTCTCGAAGAGATGCTCCCGTTCTTCATGGGAAAGTTCGGGAACTCCGCCAGCCGCAATCACTCATTCGGGTGGGCCGCGGAAGAGGGCGTGGAGACTGCTCGCGAACGGATCGCGAAGCTGGTTGGCGCGACCACAAAAGAAATCATCTTCACTTCCGGCGCGACCGAGAGCGACAACCTTGCCATTAAGGGTGTCGCCGAGATGTACCGCGAAAAGGGCAATCACATCATCACCGCGGTCACCGAGCACAAAGCCGTTCTCGACACCTGCAAGCGCCTCGAGAAATATGGCTACCGGGTGACCTACATGCCGGTGCAGAAGGACGGCTTGATTGACCTCGACGACCTGAAACGCGCCATGGATGACAAGACCATCCTGGTCACGATCATGGCAGCCAACAATGAAATCGGCGTCCTGCAGCCGGTTGCTGAAATTGGCAAGCTTTGTCGCGAGCGCGGAGTCATCTTCCATACCGATGCGACGCAGGCCGTGGGCAAGGTTCCAACGGACGTGAACAAGCAGAATATCGACGTTATGTCGATCTCGGCTCACAAGATGTACGGTCCAAAAGGCGTCGGTGCGCTCTACGTTCGCCGCAAGAATCCGCGAGTTCAGATCTCGGCGATCATCGACGGCGGTGGCCACGAGCGTGGCATGCGTTCCGGAACTCTGAATGTTCCCGGCATCGTCGGCCTCGGCAAGGCATGCGCCATCGCACAGGAAGAAATGCCGCAAGAGTCCTGCCGCATGGCAGGCCTGCGCAATCGTTTGCGCGACCGCATCATGAATCGTCTGGATGAAACCTACATCAACGGATCGATGGAGCATCGTCTGCCAGGTAACTTGAATATCAGCTTCGCGTATGTAGAAGGCGAATCGCTGCTGATGGGTATCAACGATATTGCAGTTTCCAGCGGATCGGCCTGCACCTCTGCGACGCTTGAGCCATCTTATGTATTGAAGGCTCTGGGCACCGGAGACGATTTGGCGCACAGCTCAATCCGTTTCGGCCTCGGCCGCTTCAACACCGAAGCCGAGGTCGACTATGTTGCCGACCGCGTCATCGATACCGTCGAGCGTCTGCGCGAACTCTCTCCGCTCTACGAGATGGCGAAAGAAGGTATCAACTTGAAGGACGTAAAGTGGGCAGGAGAAGCCCACTAAGCAGCCGCGTACCGGCGAAAGATTGCGGCTCACGGCGTAAGCCGTGGGTAGACACGAAAATGCAACGAGCCCGAAGGGGCTAAAGATACTAGCTTCAGGAGAACTCAATGGCATACAGCGATAAAGTCATCGACCACTACAACAATCCCCGCAACGTCGGCTCGATGGACAAACAGAGCTCTGACGTGGGCACCGGCCTGGTTGGCGCGCCCGAATGCGGCGACGTCATGAAGCTTCAGATCAAGGTCAATCCAACGACCAACGTCATCGAAGACGCGAAGTTTAAGACCTTCGGTTGCGGATCTGCGATCGCCTCTTCCTCGCTCGCTACGGAATGGGTCAAGGGCAAGACCGTCGACGAAGCTCTCTCCATCAAGAACATGGACATCGTGAAGGAGCTTTCGCTTCCTCCGGTGAAGATCCACTGCTCCGTGCTGGCGGAAGACGCCATCCGCGCAGCAATCGGCGATTGGAAGAAGAAGCAGGAAACTGCAAATCCCGTCGCTGCTGCTCAAGCGAAGTAAGGGATCGAGAACGATCAATGAGTAGAACGATCGGCGAATGATGACGTTCTCCGCTCAAAATTCACTGACGTATTGGATCGTATGACGACTGCAACCGAACAAGCCGCGCCCCAAGCCACTGCCAAAGGCATCGTGGTCACCGAGAAGGCATTGGCCAAGGTGCGCGTCGCGATGGCTAAAGAAGGCGTCTCCACAGAACAAGGCGGATTGCGCCTTGGCGTGCAGGGCGGCGGATGTTCCGGCCTGAGCTACAACATCCGCTTCGATTCGCAGCCGCGCGAACGCGATCGCATTTTCCAGTTCGGCGATGTGCGTGTCTTCGTCGATCCAAAATCGTTCATCTACTTGCATGGCATGATTCTCGATTATCAGGAGACCCTGATGCAGCAGGGTTTCGTCTTCGTGAATCCGCAAGCCACGAAGTCGTGCGGCTGCGGAACGTCGTTCTCGGCCTGAGCCCCGATTGGCACGGATATGTCTGTGTGGCGCGGACACTCCTGTCCGCGAACTGTGTCCGCCACCACGAAACCCATCTGAGTTCATGCTGCGTGCGCTTTGCCCATAGTTTTGAGGAATTGAAACGTGACGACTAAGCCTCCCCTTACCGCGATCAGCGCCAAGCCTCTTCCCGAGGACACGCACTCCTGCTGGTCCTGCGGTTCGATGCGTGCCGCGCATTTTTGCGGATCGTGCGGTAAGGTCCAGCCTCCTGCGCCGGTCGATTACTTTTCCTTCTTCGGCTTACCGCCGCGCCTCAATGTCGATGTCCCAGCTCTCGAAAAAGACTTCTATAGCCTGAGTCGGAAACTTCATCCGGACTTAAACGCCAACGCCGGTTCTCGGGAACAGGAATGGAGCTTGCAACAGAGCTCGCTGCTGAACGACGCGTACCGGACGTTGCGCGATCCGATCAATCGCACGCGATACTTATTGAAACTTGAGGGCGTGGAACTGGAAGAGCAGTCGAAGAACGCTACGGAGCAGGCGCGCGCTACCGGTGAGGTAAAGAAACAGATCGTCCCGCCAGATTTGCTGGAAGAAGTATTCGAGCTGAACATGCAGCTCGAAGAACTGAGAATGAACAAGAAGATGGGCGAAGACGAGCCCTCATTAACCGCGGACATCGAGAAACACAAAGTGGCGCTTGAAGCGAAGCACGACTCGCTGCTCAAGGAACTGGAGTCGTATTGGAAACAGTGGGATGCATCGCTCGATCGCAGCCCTGCCGGTCATTCCAGTGGCGAGCGCAAAGAAATCATAAGCAACATGGTGGACCTGCTGAATCGCCGCAACTACATCCGTAACCTGGTGAGAGACGTAAACGCCGCCATTGAGGCGTGATTTTTGAGGAGTAATGATCGCAGTATGCAGTTAACCGAATACAGAACGCTTGGTCGTTCCGGATTGTGCGTCAGCCCCCTTTGCCTGGGCACGATGACCTTTGGCACAGAGTGGGGATGGGGCTCCGAAGAAAACGTCGCGAGCGCGCTCTTCGATCGCTACCTCGAAGCGGGCGGCAACTTCATGGACACCGCCGACGGCTACACCGGTGGCACGAGCGAAGAGATGGACGGGAAATTTATCGCCGACCGCAACCTTCAGGCCATGATTCATGGCGGTACGACGGTTCGCGGTTCGGACGCGCCGCGCGCCGCGGCGCCGGGCAGCGCGACTCGCGAAACAGAAATGATTGGAACCGAAAAGTAGATGGCTTCAGACCACATTGTCGGAATCGATTTGGGCACCACGAATTCTCTCGTGGCTTTCATGCAAGGGGATACGCCCGTCGTGATCCCTGGCGACGACGGCGTGAACCTCGTGCCTTCCGTGGTCGCGCTCGACGAAGAGAACCAGCCGGTGATCGGCAACGCCGCCCGCAATAGTCTGATCGAGCATCCCGACCGCGCCGTGTACTCAATCAAACGCCTTATGGGACGCGGCGTCGAAGACATTCAGGATGAGCTCAAGCTCTTCCCTTTTCGTCTCGCCGACGATCTGCAGCCCGGCGAAGTCCTTCGCATCGATCTCGGGGACAAAACGTTTACTCCTCCAGAAATTTCCGCGCTGATCCTTCGGCAACTCAAGCGCAATGCGGAGCGCTTCTTCGGCGGCACCGTTTCGAAAGCTGTCATTACCGTTCCGGCCTATTTCAACGACGCTCAGCGCCAGGCGACCAAGGATGCGGGACGCATCGCCGGACTCGAAGTGCTTCGCCTGGTCAACGAACCCACCGCGGCATCTTTGGCGTACGGCCTCGACAAGAAAAAGAACGGCATCGTAGCGGTTTACGATCTCGGCGGCGGCACCTTCGACGTCTCAATTCTTAAGCTGCACGATGGCATCTTCGAAGTCATCGCCACCAACGGCGACACGCATCTGGGCGGTGACGACATTGACAACCTGCTGATCACGATTGCGCTCGACGACATTCGCGGCGACCTCGGAGTCGATCTCCGCCGTAGCGGGGAAGCTGTGCAAGCCATCCGCAAGGCCGTAATCGACGCCAAAATCGCGCTCTCGTCCCAGGCCTCGGTGAAGCTTGATATCGATCTTCCCGACGCTAAGCGTTATAAGCGCGAGATCACTCGCGACCAGTACGAGCAATTGATTCAGCCCATCATCGATCGCACCGTCGGCCCTTGCAAGCAGGCTCTAAAGGACGCGAATCTCAAGCCTGAGCAGATCGACGAAGTTGTTCTCGTGGGCGGCTCGACGCGAATTCCAAAGGTCCGCGCTCTCGTGAAAGATCTGTTTCACCGCGAACCCCACACCGGTCTGAATCCAGACGAAGTTGTCGCTCTCGGTGCGGCCGTGCAAGCCAACATTCTCGGAGGCGGGTCTGAAGCCACGGAGAATATGTTGCTGCTCGATGTCACTCCGCTCTCGCTCGGCATCGAAGTCGCCGGAGGCGTGACCGACAAAATCATTCTGCGGAATTCGACGATCCCGGCGTCCGCCACGCAGTTTTACACCACGCAAATTGACGGCCAGGTGAACGTTGCGATTCACGTTCTTCAGGGTGAGCGCGAACTTGCCACCGACTGCCGCTCGCTCGCTCGCTTCGATCTCAAGGGGATCCCGCCGATGGCCGCCGGTATTCCGCGCGTGGAAGTGAAGTTCTTGATCGATGCCAATGGCATTCTGAACGTCAGCGCGCGCGAGCAGCGCAGTGGCAAGGAAGCTGAGATTCAAGTGCAGCCCAGCTATGGCCTGACCGACGAACAAGTCGAAGGCATGATTCTCGACTCGTTCGACAATGCCGAAGAGGATTTCCGCCGGCGCCAGGTGATCGAAGCCCGCAACGAGGCGGCAACAATTTTGGCGGCTCTCGAAAAAGGCAAGAAGAGCGCAGCTTGGGGCCAACTCACGACCGACGAAAAAAAACAGATTGCCAAGATGGAGAAGTCTCTGTCCGCGGTTCAGTCGGAAGATGACTATGCCGCGATCCGCAAAGCGATCGATGCACTGAATCTGGGCACGACCCGCCTTGCCGAGCTCATGATGGATACGGCCGTGACGTCGGCGCTAAAGGGCAAGAACATGGACGAGACGGATTTAGGCGAAGGCCCGACCGCCCCGCATCCGATGGCAAAAGCAGAATTCGAATAGCGCAGCACCGGCGGACTCGCCGGCTGTCGCGAGGGCGACTCGCCCTCGCACTGCAGATAGAGAACGAGGAGCATTTATGTCAGAAGAAAAGACTCAGGGCGCAGGCGCCGCCACCGAAGACGCGCCAGGCGACAACACGATTACTGTTACGTTTTTGCCGGAAGGCAAGACCGTCCAGTTCGAGAACGGCAAACTGCCCTACGAATACCACGGCAAAGAGCAATCTCTCCTCGATGTCGCGATCAATAATCACATCACGCTTGATCATGCCTGCGGCGGCAACTGCGCCTGCACCACTTGCCACATCTGGGTGAAAGAAGGCGCCGAAAACCTTTCGCCGATGGAGGACGACGAAGCCGACCGGTTGGACATGGCTGCGGATCTCCAGTTAAACTCGCGTCTCGGTTGCCAGGCTCAGATCGTGAAGCCGGGCAAAGTAGTCGTTGAAATTCCCGCGTGGAACCGCAACTACGTGTCTGAGGAGCACTGAGATGCCCAAGCAACTAACCTGGGATGACGCCGAAGATCTCGGCATCCTGCTTTCGGAAATCCACCCTGAACTCGATCCGCTCGCCGTTCGCTTCACCGATCTGCATCGCTATGTGACCGAACTTCCGGATTTCGCCGGCGATCCCAAGGCCTCCAATGAAGGCAAGCTCGAAGCAATTCAAATGGCGTGGCACGAAGAATTTCAAGATCGCACGCAAGCCTGATTCCCCTCAAACTCGCTTTTCATTCCCAAATGCGTCATCCTGACCGGAGCCGCCTTTCAGGCGGAGGGAAGGATCTCGCGCGAGCGTCCACTTAATTGAAACGGCGTAATCACTTCTCGGCTTCCGCTTTCTTCTTGTAGAAATCCTGCAACACGTAGAACGCGCGCTTCCTCTCCCCTCGATTCGAAATCAGCCCTTTGCGATTGTGATAATCCTGCACGCCGGGCAGCATGCGCGTCGGAGACCGGAAATCCATCAGCACCCATGGCGTGAGCCCAGCCAGATTCGGCATTCGCTCCACCATCGCCAGTTGGTGTCGAAACAAGCTTTCCTGATACTCCTCGGTCCACCGCTCATCCGGCTCCCCGTGCCGCCCATAGACCGCGCCGCCGCCGAATTCACTCACGATCAATGGCTTGTTCGTCGTCAACTTCCATTGCAGCTTGTCGGCATCTTCAGGACGCCTCCAGTACCAGCCCACATATTCGTTCAATCCGAGAACGTCCAGCACGTCTCCCAACGGATCGGAAAGAGTTCGCTCGTCCGTCCCGTTCTCGTCGACATGATTCATGGCGGAAGTAATCAGGCGCGTCGAATCCATCTCCCGCGCATCACGCGCGAGTTGCGTCAAAAACATCAATCGATCCGGCTTCACCGGCGTTTCATTCGACATCGGACCATAAGATGACCGACGCGCGGTTATGATCGCGCGCAATCATGTCGCGGAGTTGCGTCTCCGCATTCGCAAGCGTTCCTGGATTCGTCCAGTCAATGTCCCAATACACAGGGATCTCCGACCAAACGAGCAATCCCATCCGATCCGCCAGACGAACCTCATTTTCATTGTGCGGATAATGAGCGAATCGAACGAAATTGCATCCCAAATCTTTCACCCAGCCGAGGAGCGTCTGCGCGTCCTCCGGACTGAACGCGCGCCCCTCGCGGAACGGCGCTTCTTCATGCATCGAAACTCCGCGCAGCAGAATCGGCTTGCCATTCAACAAAATCTTGGAGCCTTGCGTTTCGATGGTGCGGAAACCAATCTCGTCCGTGACGCTGTCTCCCTCGCCCGAGACCACGACACGGTACAACTTCGGATCTTCCGGTGACCACAACTTCAGTGGCCTCTGACACGTTTCTCCCGACTTCTTCCCGCAAGCGAATACGCTGGCATCGAACTCGAATCGCGCAACGCCGTCTGGGCTTGTCAGTGTTTTGAATTCGATCCCTGCTTCGGGAATCTGAATAGCGATCTCGTTCCGAGTCCTGGGCCCATTGAATCGCACCCAGCCCGCAATCTCATGGGTCGATCCCTTCTTCAGTTGCACCGAATAATCTTGAATAAAAGTCGTGGGTACTTCGACGAGCGCGACATCGCGGGTGATCCCGCCGTAGTTCCACCAGTCGAACTTGAGGGCTGGCACTGCATCGGCTCGCCGGGTGTTGCTCACTTCGACGATCAGAAAATTATCGCCCTCTTTCAACAGCGAGGTTGCTTCGAAGTTGAACGCCGTGAATCCGCCCTCGTGATCGCCCAGCTTTTCTCCATTCAAAAATACGGACGCAACATAGTTCACCGCTCCGAAGTAGACGAAAGCCCTCATGCCATCGCGCTTGTGATATTTGAATAGCCGTCGATACCATACCGGGCCTTCGTAGAACATCAACGCCTCGCGCTGCGTATTCCAGTCGCCCGGAACATTCAGCACAGGGGAGGCGTCGAAGTTGTACTCGACCCGATCGCTCTTATCTTTCGGCTTTGCGTCGCGAAAAAATTCGGATTTGCCGTTCTCAAACGGGTCGACGATCGCCTGCCACGCGCCGTTCAGGCTCACCGTTGTCCGCGCCGAAATATTTGTGATCAGTGTCGAAGGAGCAGGAGTGGCAGACGCGCATCCAGCCAACAAGAGAAAAAGAACAAGCCGTTTCATTGACGAGACCTCGAAGGTGCTCATGGTAGTGATGAAACTTCTGTGGCGTCAATGAGGGGCGGAAAATGCGGAGAAGGAATCGATAACTCGTATCTGTCAAATACGTTTTACAAAGTGATGACAACGTCGCAGAGTAGCCGCCCTATGCTTGTTTTCAACAAGAGCCTGATTCTCATGGCTCCTCTCTCTCCGGCACAACTGCACAGGCACGACCACCTCGGTCGTGCCTATATTTTTTGTTTTGGAATGGCTCAGAGATCGTCAGCTACCTGGCGGGAACCGGAACTTGCTCTTCGACATTCGCTTCGCGCAGGAATTTCGCAGCCTCTTCCGGCGGAGTCGGATTGATGTAGAACCCAGTGCCCCATTCGAATCCCGCCGTCTTGGTCAGCTTCGGCATGAACTCAATGTGCCAGTGATAGTGATCGTTGGTCGGATCCTGCGCCGGCGAACTGTGGATCACAAGATTGTATGGAGGGTTGTCGAGCACGCGATCCGCGCGTCCAAGCAATTCCTTCAATGCACGCGCCAAGTTCTCAAACATATGCGATGAAGAATTTTCAAACGCCGACTCGTGTGTCTTGGGCAGAATCCACGTTTCAAATGGAAACCGCGGAGCGTAGGGCGCCAGCGTCAGAAAATTCTCATTCTCCCCGACCACGCGAATCCCGCTATCCATTTCCTGCCGGATGATGTCGCAAAATACGCAACGTTCCTTGTAGAGAAAATACTGCTTCGCACCCTCAAGTTCCTGCGTGACATTAATCGGAAGAATCGGCAGCGCGATCAACTGTGAATGCGAATGTTCCAGCGAAGCGCCCGCCGCGTCCCCGTGATTCTTGAAGATCAGGATGTACTTAAACCGCCGGTCCTTCTTCAAATCCAGAATACGATCCCGGAAGGTCCACAACACGTCTTCGATTCGTTTCGGGGGCAGAGTCGCAAGATTCAAATTGTGATCGGGGGTCTCAATGATCACTTCATGCGCGCCAATCCCATTCATCCGGTCAAACATGCCGTCAGCTTGACGGTTCAAATTGCCTTCGATCCCCAAAGCTGGAAACTTGTTCGGCACCACCCGCACGGTCCATCCGGGCGTATCGCGCTGCAGCGGAGGTCCTCCATTCGGGCTGGGACGATAGGCTTGAATCTCAGGCGGCGTCTTGCTTTCGTTTCCGTAGCAAAAAGGGCAGAATCCGCCCTTGATTTTCATGTTTTCGCGCGCAAAATCGGTCGGCCGTTTCGCGCGATCCGTAGAGATAATCACCCAGCGGCCAACAATCGGATCTTTTCTCAGTTCCGGCACGTTACTGATTCCTTTCCAGGAGTACAACCAACTTTATGACCGTTTATGCCGCAAGGGAGGCGTTTCGAAAGACTTCGATCTGCGGGCGGGACCCTCGACGGCCATAGTATACGCTTACAATATCGAATCTCCACTGGCACGTTGGTGGGGACTGCCGCAGGTAATCCCGCGCAACCTGCGCAATTTCCCTTCTCTTATGCCGATCCACCGCGGCCTCCGGCGTCTTCACATCGATCGATGTCCGCGTTTTAACTTCCACAAAACACAGAACATCCTGCTCCCATGCGATGAGGTCGATTTCCCCCCGCAACCGAGCAGTCCGATAGTTGCGCGCCACGATCACGTAGCCGAGGCTGCGCAGATGGAAGTAAGCGTCTTCCTCGCCCCGTATTCCCGTGCGCTGGTGAGTCGGTCTCTTATCCGGAGGAAGCACTCGTTCGGCAAGCCAATCGAGCCCTCCCACGATGCTTCGGCTCAACCAAGCGGGTAGCATGGCGAATAAGCCTCAGACTATCGAAGGAGGTTTGCCTTTCGATGTAACAGAGATCACAAACGGGGATTTTTGGAAGAAAGTCTTTCCTGAATTCGGAACGCCACGGAATTGCCAATGGACAACCTAGCGGCCAAGAAAATGTTTGGTCATCCTGAGCGGCGTCTCTTGCCGCGAAGGATCTATGCATCTCGAAAACTGCACAGACCCTTCGCTCCGATCAGGATGACCAGAAAACTTACGCGCCGACGGCCTTGATGCACTCTTCGAGCACATCAATCGCGACATCAGCCTCTTCCTTCGTCACGATGAGCGGTGGACACAAGCGAACCGTGCTCGGACCGCACCCCAGGAACAGGATCCCGCGCTCGAACGCCATCTCGACGATTCGATCTCGCTCGGCATTGCCATATTCCTTCGTGACCTTATCCTTCACGATCTCGACGCCAATCATCAATCCGCGCCCGCGCACATCGCCAACAAGCTTCAGCTTCGACGGCCAGTCCGCCATGCGCTTCATGATGTGCTGCCCGACCGCGGCTGAATTTTCGAGCAGATGCTCCTTCTCGATGACATCGAGAGTCGCCAGCGCAGCTGCCACCGCCACCGGATTTCCCCCAAATGTCGAGGCGTGCGAACCCGGAACCCAGTCCATGATTTCGGCGCGGGTCATCGTGATGCCTAGCGGCATTCCGGAGGCAATCCCTTTCGCCATGCACACCATATCCGGCTCGACGCCGGTATGCTCGACAGCCCACCACTTGCCGGTTCGTCCAATCCCACTCTGCACTTCGTCCACGACCAGCAGGATGCCGTGGCGATCGCAAATGCGCCGCAGTTCCTGCATGAAGACTTTCGGCGCTACCACGTATCCGCCTTCGCCTTGCACGGGCTCGACGAAAATCGCCGCCACTTCCTCAGGAGCCAGGATTGTCTTGAACAGCTTTTCTTCGATGAATCGCGCGCAGCCTAGCGCGAATTGATCCGCCTCTTGCGGTCCGCCTACACATCCGCGGTACACATCGGGATAACGAATGTGCGTCACGCCCGGCACCAGCGGAGCAAATCGTCGTTTCTGCTGCGGCTTCGATGCCGTCAGCGACAAGGCCCCCATCGTGCGTCCGTGAAATGCGCCGAAGAATGCGATCGCTTGCTGCCGCTTCGTGTGATATCGCGCCAGTTTTAACGCGCACTCAATCGCCTCGGCCCCCGAATTTCCGTAATAGAAGCGATGCGGCCCCGGCATCGGAGCAATCTTCGAAAGGCGCTCCGCCAACTGCACCATGCTCTCGTAGTAGAAATCCGTTCCCGACATGTGGATCAGTTCGCCCGCTTGCTTCTGAATCGCGGCAACCACGTCAGGATGGCAATGCCCGGTCGACGTCACGGCAATGCCTGCCGAAAAATCGAAAAACTCGTTGCCGTCCACATCGGTCACGACGATACCCCGTCCGCTCTTCGCGACCATCGGATACGAACGCGTATACGACGGAGAAATGTATTTCTCGTCGCCTTCAAGTACGCGCTTGGCGTTTGGACCCGGCAGGGCCGTCTTGATCTTGGGACCGATTGTTCCAGTCATATTCTTCTCTGTCATTTCTGCGGTTGCCATGAATTCCTCCCTAAGGCAGCGGCCACCGGTTCGTGGCCAGTTGTCGATGAATCGGACCTCGGGTGCGGCTCTGGTTCAAGCTGGCTTCCTCTGAGAGAAAACCGAGGCGCATCAAGACTGGAATGAAGAAGGAATTAATCGCTACCGAACAAGGAAGGGCGCAACCGCGAGGGTAAATTCGCTCTATATCGACGTGGGCACACGAGGCAGTCGAGCCAGCACTCCGCGCGGAGTGAAAGCGGCAAATGCGAATTGGGATTTTTCTGCAGCATCGCCGACGCTCGACATCACTTTTGATTATAGACGGAAGGCTTGCTCGGCGTAACCCCCATTCTGCAAGAAAACGGCGCCACGTAACCCTTCGGGGAGCGCCGGCGTCTCGCCCGCAGTAACGTGCCTCTCGGCCACGCCCCGGCCTCGCAAGGGGGCAATTTTCACTGAACCCTTGGTCTCTTTCCCCAGTTCTTTGACTTCCCTCCGGCCGCACCTTAGCATGGCTGACCATAGCGTGGGGCGTTCTTTGCTCGACCAAAGCATTTCTCATTACAAGATCATCGAGAAACTCGGCGCCGGAGGTATGGGCGTCGTTTACAAAGCCGAAGACACTCGCCTCGGCCGCTTCGTCGCCCTAAAATTCCTTCCCGAACGTCTCGCGCAAGATCGGCAGTCGTTGGAACGCTTTCGCCGCGAGGCAAAGGCTGCGTCCGCCCTGAACCATCCCAACATCTGCACGATTTACGACATTGGCGAGGATGGTGGCCGCTCGTTTCTGGTTATGGAATATCTTGAGGGAACTACCCTCCGACAGAGGATCGCCGGACGCCCTTTAGATCTGCAGACGATTCTTTCTTTCGGCATCGAGATCTGCGATGCGCTCGATGCCGCACACGCCAAAGGCATTGTGCACCGTGACATCAAGCCCGCCAATATTTTCATCACTCTTCGCGAGCAGGCCAAAATCCTTGATTTCGGCTTGGCTAAGCAGACGAGGCAAGAGTCGGCAAGTCGCGGCTCCGAAGATGAGACCGTTGCCACGGCTGCGGCCGAAGAGCACCTCACCAGCCCGGGTTCGACGCTCGGAACCGTCGCTTACATGTCCCCGGAGCAAGTGAGAGGCAAGCCACTGGATGCTCGTACCGATCTTTTTTCCTTCGGCGCCGTGCTCTACGAAATGGCGACAGGCCAACTGCCCTTCCGCGGAGAAACGTCCGCCCTCATCTTTCAGGCCATCCTCGACCGTGAACCCACCGCCGCGGTCCGCCTGAATCCGGATCTCCCGGCCGAGTTGGAGCGAATCGTCAACAAGGCACTGGAGAAGGACCGCGACGTCCGGTACCAGTCCGCGGCTGAACTCCGTGCGGACCTCAAGCGTCTCAGGCGCGAGACTGAGTCCGGCAAAGAGTTTTCAAGCCAGGCCCCGGGTCGATCTCGGTTGCGCACCCTAATCCTGCTGGCAGCAGCCGTGGTCGTTGTCGCCGCTCTTGTCGCAACTTTCCTGTACCGGAGACCCTCCCGCGGTCGGCTCGATTCGGTAGCAGTACTCCCTTTCGCCAACAACAGCGGTGATGTGAGCCTCGAGTATCTCAGCGACGGCGTATCGGAAAGCTTGATTGATTCGCTTGCCCAGTCGGCCGACCTCCGCGTTGCCTCGCGCAATTCTGCCTTTCATTTCAAGGGGCAAACGCCTCCCTCCCAGACCGTTGGGCACGACTTGGGAGTCCGCGGCGTGATCTCCGGCAGAGTCGGTCGGCAAGGAGACGTGCTGGTGATCAGCGCCGAACTGGTCGACGCCTCCGATGACCGCCAACTCTGGGGAAAGCAATACCGGGGCACGATGGCCGACGTCCTCTCCCTGCAGCAGCAACTGGCGAGCGATATCGCGGAACGGCTGGCACCCTCGTCGCAGCATCAGCCTGCTCCCCGCCACTACACGGAAAACAATGAAGCCTACCAGTCCTATCTCAAGGGTCGTTATTTCTGGAGTCAGTATTCCGGAGACTCGCTGGCGAAGGCAGTCGAAAATTTCAGAGATGCCATCCGCTTGGACCCATCCTATGCGCCCGCCTATGCGGGCATGGCGGACGCCTACTTCGATCTGGCGACCAACGATCTCCGCCCTCCCAACGAAGTCTTTCCGTTGGCAAAAGCCGCCGCTCTCAAAGCAGTAGAGATTGACCCTTCTCTGGCCGAGGCGCATTCCGCGCTCGGCGCATTGTTCTGGGGATACGACTTGGACTGGCCACATGCCGAACAAGAATTTAAACGAGCTCTCGAACTCGATCCATCCAGTTCCATCGCGCATTCCCGATATTCGGTCTTTCTCGCAGTCTCGCTCCGCAGGGATCAGGCGGTTGCAGAATGCAAGAAGGCCCAGGAGTTGGATCCGCTGTCGCCCGTCATCACGGGACTAGTGGGTTACGTACTCAGCTTGACCCACAACTTCGACGAAGCCGTTCCCTGGTTCCAAAAAGCTCTGGAGCTCGAGCCCAACTTTGCATTGGCTCGCGCAGAACTTGCGTGGACCTATGCCTACAAAGGCGACTTCGCAAACGCGCTCGGCGAATACCACACCATCCCAAAAATCCCTTCTCCCTCCGAAGATCAACTCATTTCATCGGGTATGGCATATGTTGACGCGGTCTCCGGCCATCGTCGCGAAGCACTGGAAATCATCGCCCAGTTCAACAAGTTGTCCCAAACCCGCTATATCGACAGCTATCAAGTCGCCGCAATCTACTGCGGGCTGGGCGATAAAGATCAAGCCTTTCAGTGGCTCAACAAAGCCGTCGAACAGCGATCCGCAAGCATCGGCTTTTTGAAGGGAGATCCGTTCATGGACATTCTTCGTTCCGACCCTCGATTCCCTTTACTTCTGCGCCGCGTCGAGGCTCGCCAATAACGCGGTCCCTGGGCCGTTCTGCCTCGCACGCGGCTTTCGTTGACTTTGTTTCCTTCCGACACCTAAGATGTCTCACCTGCGGACGGCGATCAGCAGTGATGTTTTGCCGGTGTCATGCTCGATCAGACTATCTCTCACTACCGGATCATCGAAAAGCTTGGCGGCGGCGGTATGGGAGTGGTTTACAAGGCCGAAGACACCCGCCTCGGCCGCTTCGTCGCGCTGAAGTTTCTTCCCGAAGACCTCGCGCAAGATCGTCAGGCGCTTGAGCGCTTTCGCCGCGAAGCCAAAGCAGCTTCCGCGTTGAACCATCCCAATATCTGCACGATTTATGACATCGGGGAGGACGAAGGACGCACGTTCCTCGTCATGGAGTTCCTCGACGGAGCGACTCTCAAGCACGCAATCGCCAACCGGTCCATGGAGTTGGACACGATCCTCTCGCTGGGCATCGAGATCGCAGACGCTCTCGACGCTGCCCATGCCGGCGGCATCGTGCATCGCGACATCAAGCCTGCCAATATCTTCGTCACCAAGCGCGAACACGCCAAGATTCTCGACTTTGGTTTGGCCAAGGTGAAATCCAATTCACGCGATTCCGGCCACATTCCCGATGTTACCGCCCCAACAGCTGTCGCCGTGGAAGAACATCTCACCAGCCCGGGCTCGACCTTGGGAACCGTCGCCTATATGTCTCCGGAGCAGGCCAAGGGCAAAGAACTCGACGCTCGCAGCGATCTTTTCTCTTTCGGCGTCGTGCTCTACGAAATGGCCACCGGAGCTCTGCCGTTCCGGGGTGAAACCTCGGCGCTGATTTTCCAGGCCATTCTCGACCGCGCCCCCGTCTCGCCCATTCGCCTCAATCCGGATCTTCCAGCCAAGTTGGAAGATGTCATCAACAAGGCGTTGGAAAAGGACCGCAACCTTCGCTACCAAAGCGCCGCCGATATCCGCGCCGACCTGCAGCGCCTGAAGCGCGACACCGAAAGCGGACGCGCCGTCGCACACAGTTCTGGCTCTGTCACCGCGGCCCCGGACACGAACCCGCCTGCAGCGGCGGCGAACCTGTCATCGGCCTCAGCCTCTCGACCCGCGCTGGTCTCAGCTTCTTCGCAAGCTGTTCCCGTGTCGCCCCAATCCGTCAGCGCCGTCGTTGTTCCGAAGAAATCGCGGAAGGGCCTCGCAATCGCAGTCGGCTTGTTGATCGTGGTGATTGCAGCTGGCGCCCTTTACTTTCGCTCCAGGCAATCCGCGAAGCTGACGGAAAAAGACAGCGTTCTCCTCGCCGACTTCGTAAACACCACCGGGGACGCCGTTTTCGATGGGACACTCAAGCAAGCGCTCGCCGTGCAGCTCGCACAGTCTCCCTATCTGAATATCCTTCCGGACTCCCGCGTGCAGCGCGCGCTTCGCTTCATGGGACGCTCCCCCGACGAGCGCCTGACCAGAGATGTCGCGCACGAAGTCTGCCTGCGAGAAGGTGTGAAAGCGATGTTGGAAGGCTCCATCGCCGGACTTGGCAGTCACTACGTCATCACCCTCGACGCGGTGAATGTTCAAACTGGCGACACTCTCGACCGCGAGCAAGTGGAAGCAGACAGCAAGGAACAGGTTCTGAAATCGCTCGACCGCGCCGCCTCTGGCCTGCGCGAAAAGTTAGGCGAGTCGCTCGGTTCCGTTCAAAAATTTGCTGCCCCTTTGGAAGCTGCCACGACTTCATCTTTAGATGCGCTGAAAGAATTCAGTTTAGGAGAAGCTGCCCATTCCCGGTTCGACGACGCAACCGCGCTGCCTCACTTCCAGCGCGCGGTCGAACTCGATCCGAACTTTGCAATGGCCTGGGCCACCCTTGGTGTCGCCGCCAACAATCAGACCGACCACAAGCGCGCCCTCGAATGCCTTCGAAAAGCCTTTGATCTCAAAGATCGGGCGAGCGAGCGCGAAAAATATTACATTTCAGCTCACTACTACGACAGCGCTCTCCATCAAACGGATCAGGCTGTTTCTATTTACGAGCAATGGAAGCAGACTTATCCTCACGATAGCGTTCCTCGCGACAACCTCTCGCTCCTCGAACAATCAATCGGCCAACAGGATAAGGCTTTGGCCAATGCCATCGAGGCGATGAAGGTCGATTCGAAGGATGCCTACGCTTATCAGAACACCTCGGAGAGTTACCTGGCGCTCGGGCGCTTTGACGAAGCGAAGGCGGTGGCAGAGCAGTCGATTGCTCAGAAGACGGATCCGTGGTCGATTCACATGACCATCTATGACGTTGCCTTTGTTCGGGGCGACGAAAACTCGATGCAGCAGGAACTCCAGAAGGCGGCGGGAAACCCTGTTGAGCCGATCCTTCGATGGATGCAAGCGGACGGCGATTGCGCACAAGGCAAAGTGAGCCAAGCCCGCGCCGACTACGCTCACGCCGCAGCCGCGTCCAAAGCGCTGGACTACAAGGATTTCGGCAACTCGATCCTCGCTTCAGAGGCCTTTTGCGATTTCGAAAGCGGCTTCACGCAAGATGCCCACCAGAAAGCTCTGGCTCTTCTCGCCGGAACCCAGGACTCCGACTGGCGGGCGGCCGCAGCCCTTTTGCTGGCTGGAACGGGAGAACAAGGCAAAGCACAGCAAATCGCGGATGAACTCGGCAAAGCCGCTCCCTTGGACACGATTCTCACCCATGTCTACATTCCCGTTGTTCGAGCAATGATCGACCTTCAGCGCAATCAACCCGCGCAGGCGGTGTCCGATCTGGAGCCGACGGTTCCCTACGAATTGGGTGCTGGACCGCGATCATCCGCCTACACTCCCAACTACGTTCGCGGACAGGCCTACCTTGACGCGCACGATGGAGCCAAAGCCGCCGTGGAGTATCAGAAGATTCTCGATCATCGCGGAGTGGATCCCACCAATCCGCAGTATTCCTTAGCTCATCTCGGATTGGGCCGCGCTTACGCGCTCCAGGGTGACAACACCAAAGCCAAGGCCGCCTATCAGGATTTCTTCGCAATTTGGAAAAATGCCGATCCCGACGTCCCGGTCCTGAAAACATCCAAAGCAGAATACGCAAAGCTGCAATGATGGCTGTGAAAGTGACGGGTGTGAATCTGAAGCATCGCCGTTTCTTTTGATTATGTGGGGACAGCCGCCCTCGGCTGTCCGTCGAGCGCAGCTCGATCACCTGCCCATGGAACGATGGCCGCCTCGGCCATCCGAGCCATCCCAAATCGCGCCGCACCATAACGTACAGCCAACCTTCGCCCATTCGTTTGAGAAAAATCGGGCCGAACGAGATCACAACCGTAGCACTGCGGCCCTGGAACTATCTCTTGAACAGCCGTGGAAGAGCGGCCCTTTCAAGGCCGCTCAAAAATCGCAGAGGATCGAGGGCGTCAGCCCTCTTGGGATCGATACGACCGTCCCAGCCGCGAGCCGTTCTCCCTACCTTCAAGTTTAGAATCCTCTTCGCCGTCTTCCTCCTCTGATATCTTTGAACTTCCCCAGTTCTCCCGCTCATGCACTCCGCTCCGCGCCCAAGTCGGTGGATGGTCATCCTTGCCTTCGGGCTGGTGTATCTCTTTTGGGGCTCGACTTACCTCGCCATCGACATCGCCGTACAAACAATTCCACCAGCATTGATGTGCGGCTTGCGTTTCACGGTCGCCGGCGTGGTCATGCTCATTGTCTGCGCCGCGACAGGACACAAGATTTTCTACTCCCCCCGCCAGATTGCGCTCTCCGCGGTCGTCGGCTTGTTGCTCTTGATGGGCGGCAACCTCACGCTCTCGTACGCGGAACTCTCAGTCTCCTCGGGATTGGCAGCACTCATCATCGCCATCACGCCGCTCTGGTTTCTCGTGCTCGATTCGCTGCTGTTGGGTGATCACCACATCTCGCGCCGCGGGAAAATCGGCTTGCTCCTGGGAATTGCCGGCCTTTTCGTTCTGGTATGGCCGCAGCTCCGCGCCGGCAAAATGGGACACCGGGAACTCATCGCTTCCATCAGCCTGATCGGCGGGTCGTTCACCTGGGCGCTTGGCTCGGTCCTCTCAAAACGCTGGCAATCCGGAATGGACGTCTTCAGTTCCACCGGATGGCAGGTTCTGGCGGCCGGCGCCGGGAATTTGCTCTTTGCTGTATTCGTCGAAGATCTAACGCACGTCGCCTGGACTGCTCGTGGCCTCGGCGCGGTGACGTATCTTGTGGTCTGCGGCTCCTGGATCGGCTACACCGCTTACATCTGGCTGCTCGAGCACGTGCCAACGTCGAAAGTCTCGACGTATGCCTATGTCAATCCCGTGGTCGCGGTCTTTCTCGGATGGCTGATCTTGCACGAGCGCGTCGACCGTTTCATCCTCGCCGGAAGCGCGATCGTCGTTCTATCAGTCATCCTTGTTACCAGCGCAAAGGTGAAAGAGAAGACAGTCGCAGAAGAATTGCCCGCAGTCGAACCCGCGGGCTAGCAAATTCAGACTGTGGATTTCAGATCGCAGGTTCAAACCGCAGTCGCAGCCGCAGTCTCCTTCCCGGTTTTTCATTCTGAATTCTAAAATTTACTTCGCGTCGTCCTCCTCCTCCGCATCATTCACCAAATCAACCACGCGTCCCCGGATCGCGTAGGTTTGCTTTCCTCCACCCGCAGGTTGAAAACTTACTCGCACCGGGCTCCTTTGCCACTCTGGCGTCGGACATGCTGAGTCCGCCGCGGAGTCGTCTGAAATTCCATCCGCAATTTGCTTTTTCAATACTGCTTTCCGCCGGCTTAGTTGCGCCACTATCGCATAGGTCTTCTTGCCATCATCCGTGACCCCGCAATAGGCTACGTAGTCGCGATACCAACTCGCGCCCGAGTAGAGTGCGTCGAACTCCGGCAGGTTGATCGGCGAGACGCGGCCGGTCACGCGGTCAACCAGCAACCATCCCCCGCGTTGCCATTGCCAGCGGGCCGCCGACTCTTCCGGCAGGCCGTCATTCATGCGAAACATTCGGCGCACGACAAACAACCGGTCGGTGACCTCATGAGCGGAGCCGAGCACATATTCTTTAACTCGCCCGTCCACAACAAGCGCTCGAATCTTCAGAGATACGGCCTTGTCTCCATCGCCGGATCCGGCTATCCACTGCACCGTCATCCAATGGCCGAACACGATCACGTGGACCTTCGCCGCAGCCGCCGCCGAATTGGCAAATAATGATAGAGAGAAAACTAAAGTTAGATAGAAAACATTGCGTCGCATGGCTGCAGCCTAGGCACGAATACCGCTTGAAGCAATGATGTCAGTCACATCCGCAAAACGTAACGTACCGAAGTGGGAATGGAATATTTTTTTAACTGGTGATACTGTTTCAAAAACCTTGGACCCCATCCCGTCAAAGAGAGGAAAATGGCGGTAGAATCTAAGTTGAAGAAGAACGATTTTCATCATGAGTTTTCCATCCTCCTCCCCTAGCCCCCGTCCCATTGTTCGGACAACTTCGAAGGGCGAACCCGCCTCTTATCAAGAGATGGGAGATCTTCTGCCGAGGCGTCGTGGCCGTCGCATTCTCGTGGTCGACGACCAGCCAAGTATCGCGGGGCTGATGAGCCAACTCCTCACGATTCGCGGATACGATGTCGTCACTTGCTCCAGCGCTGAGCAAGGTGAAATAGAAGTCCGCCGCCAACTTCCCGACCTGATCCTCTCCGACGTGATGATGCCGGGCAAGTCAGGTTACGATTTTTGCCGCACCCTCAAGGACGATCCAGCTACGCGTCTGATTCCTTTCGTCCTCATTACCGGCCTGAGCGACAGCACCGACAAAGTGCGCGGCATCGAGGCCGGCGCCGACGACTTCCTGAATAAGCCTGTCCTCGCCGAAGAACTCATCGCTCGCGTGAAATCTCTGCTCCGCCTGAAAGAATTCACCGACGAACTGGAAACCGCGGACTCGGTTCTCTGCACCTTGGGTCTTATCGTCGAGGGACGCGACCCCTACACCGAAGGGCATTGCGAGCGCTTATCCGTGCGCGCTGCCGATCTCGGTCGCCATCTCGGCATGGACGAAGACTCCATCATCGCCTTGAAGCGCGGCGGATATCTCCACGACCTCGGCAAGATAGCCGTTCCCGACGAGATCCTGAAAAAAGGGAGTGATCTCACTGCCACGGAATGGCAGATCATGAAGCTCCACCCCATCACTGGCGAAAACATCTGCCGGCCGCTGCACTCGCTACGCTTGGTCCTGCCCATCATTCGTCATCATCACGAACACTCCGACGGATCGGGTTATCCCGATGGATTGCTTGCCGCTGACATTCCAGTGCTTCCTCGCGTCTTGCAAGTTGTCGATGTCTACGACGCCCTGCGCACAGCTCGTCCCTACAAAGCCGCCCTTACCCACGAACAGGCCGCCCAGACCATGCGCGATGAAGCCGGCCGTGGCCTCTGGGATGCCGAATTGGTTGCCGAATATTTTTCAATGTTGGAACAGCAGCGCCAAGTGGCCTAAGGCGCCGGGATTTCTCAAAGCTTTCCAGCCACTCCCAGCCTATTTCTTCTGCTTTCGAAACCTTCAAGGGACACAGTACAATTGGCAAGTCCCGTTCTCCCGGCAGCCAAACGAGCGCCAACCGCATCAATTCTTTTTTCAAGTCGAGAGCCGAGACTAAAGAACGAGAACTCCCCTTGGACCCTAAATACAGCATCGTGATTCCCGCCTACAACGAGAGCGCCCGCCTTGGCGCGACTCTGAATAAGGTTCTCAGCTATGTTCACGCCCAGGGTTGGGACGCCGAAGTCGTCGTTGTCAACGACGGCTCGCGGGACGACACCGCCGACATCGTTCGCACTCTTGCCGAGAAGGATCCGATCCTGCGCCTCGTCGAGAATCCCGGCAACCGCGGCAAGGGATACAGCGTCCGCAACGGTATGCTCAATGCGCGTGGCCGCATCGTGCTCTTCAGCGACGCGGATCTATCGTCTCCGATCGAAGAAGCGCCGAAGCTTTTCCAGGCTCTCGAGGGAGGCGCCGACATCGCCATCGGCTCGCGCTGGCTGCGCGCCGAAACTCAAACGCAGCGCCAGCCGCTGCTTCGCCAGTTCCTTGGCCGGATCTTCAATCTTCTGCTGCGCATCACTCTCGGCCTTCAGTTCAAGGACACGCAGTGTGGATTCAAGGCCTTCCGGCAGGTCGCAGCCCAGACGATTTTCCCGCTACAGAAAATCGAGCGCTGGGGGTTCGATCCCGAAGTCCTGTTTCTCGCGCGCAAGTTCGGATTCAAGGTAAAAGAAGTCTCCGTGGCGTGGGGACACAGCGGCGGTACTCGCATTCATCCGCTGATCGATGGTTCCCGCATGTTCCTGGAGATGCTGCGAATTCGATGGTACGACCTGACCGGAAAGTACGGCGACGGAGATCCCATCGCTCCTCCCGCCGCAAACACCCTTCCCGGCGGCCGCGCCCCCCAATAATCCTTATTGACGTGTGTATGTGGGAACAGCCGCCCTCGCCTGTCCATTCCGTAGGTGTATGTGGTGTATGTGGGACAGCCGCCCTCGGCTGTCCGTCGAGCAACGCTCGACGCCTTTCTCGCGCACGTCCTCTCGTCCCTAAGCCGCCTTCACCGCCTCCACCACCCTTCGCCCCATCTCCACTGTTGAGATAGGAGCATGACCCTTCCCCGCCAGATCCGCCGTCCGCGCGCCTTTCGCCAGAACCGTCGAAACTGCGCTCTCGACGCAAGCCGCTTCTCGCTCCAGTTGGAACGAATGCCGCAACATCATCGCCACCGTCAGAATCGCTCCCAGCGGATTCGCAATGCCCCGCCCTGCGATATCCGGAGCCGATCCGTGAACCGGCTCATACAAGCCAACCGGGCCGCCGATACTCGCCGACGCCAGCAGCCCCAGCGATCCCACTACGCCGCCCGCCTGGTCCGACAAAATGTCGCCAAACATGTTCTCAGTGAGCAAAACATCAAAGTCGGCTGGACGCTGCACCAGCAGCATCGCCGCCGAATCCACATACTGATGTCCCAGCTTCACCTCGGGATAATCCTTCCCGATCCGTGTCACGACATCGCGCCAAAGCCGCGAACATTCGAGCACGTTCGCCTTATCCACCGACAGAACTTTCTTCTTGCGCTTCATCGCGAGATCGAAAGCCACACGCGCAATCCGCTCGACCTCATGTTCCGCGTAGCGCATCGTGTTGACGGCGACGCGCGCGCCCGGCTCGCCTTCAATCGATCGCGGCTGCCCGAAGTACGCGCCGCCGAGCAGTTCCCGCACGATCATGATGTCGGTGCCGCGCACGATCTCCGCCCTCAACGGTGACGAATCTTCCAGTGCCGAAAAAAATACTGCTGGCCGCAGATTCGCGTACGCTCCCAGCTCCCGTCGAATGCGCAGCAATCCCGCCTCGGGCCGCAGATGCCCTGGATTCTTATCGAATGCCGGATTTCCTACCGCGCCCAACAACACCGCTGACGACGACAGACAAGCCTGAATCGTATCCGCTGGCAACGGATCATTCGCCGCCGTGAGCGCCGCGCCCCCAATATGCTTGCTCTGTAGTTGAACGTGATGGCCAAGTCCTCCGGCCACCGCCTGCAAGACCAGAACGGCCTGCTCGGTAACTTCCGGCCCAATTCCATCGCCGGGCAAAACGGTGATATTCAATTGCATTGGGTTTCTTTTGACTCGCTGACTAGCAATCGGCAATTTTATTCGTGAACAAGAAAAGCCGCCACTCGGCGGCTCGTCAGGATCGGATTTGAAACCTTGAAACCTGAAACTTTGAAACCCGTTGGATTGCCGGCTCAGTCCTACACGCCCCAAAGATAATCTTCCTGCTGCGTCTGTTCGTGGGCATCCGCGTGGACGGGCAACGGTGCTGCAAACGCATTCGACCGCGCTGCAGGCGCAAACGTTTTTTCCGGTTCCGGCGACGCGGGCGCGCTAACCACCGCAGCATTACCCGGAACAATCGGTTCGATCAACGGAGTCGCCGATCCCTTCGGCTTGTGCGTGTCGCGAATCAGTTCCAGAAGATGATGATCGTCCACGTGCTTGATCTTGTCCGCCAGGCGGACGAACCGGCGGTACACATCATCCAGCGCGCGCCGGTCAAACTGATAACCCAACTGCTCGCACCGCATGCTCAACGCGTGGCGTCCCGAGTGCTTGCCCAACACCAGTTTCGAGTCCGGCACTCCCACCGATTTCGGCGTCATGATTTCGTACGTGAGCGGATTTTTCAGCACGCCGTCCTGATGGATGCCCGCTTCGTGTGCGAATGCATTCCGTCCAGTGATCGCCTTGTTCGGCTGCACCGGTACGCCCGTGATCTCGCTCAGCATCTGGCTCGCGCCGAAAATCTGTTCGCTGGCAATCCCGGTTTCATATGGATACCGGTCGGGCCGCACCCGCATCGCCATCACAATCTCTTCCAGCGATGAGTTCCCCGCGCGTTCTCCGATCCCGTTGATCGTGCACTCGACCTGCCTCGCTCCTGCCTCGACCGCAGCCAGGGCATTCGCAACCGCCATGCCCAGGTCGTTGTGGCAGTGAGCGGATATCGTGACCTTCTCGATTCCCTGAACTCGCCGCCGGATCGTCCTGATCAACTCGCTGAACTCCGAGGGAACCGTGTATCCCACTGTGTCCGGAATATTCAAAGTCGTCGCGCCCGCTTCCACCACCGCATTCAAAATGCGGATCAGAAATTCCGGATCGGTCCGGGTCGCATCCTCGGGAGAAAACTCCACGTCATCACACAGCGATTTCGCATACTGGATCGATTCGCGCGCCTGCGCCAGGCACTGATCCCGCGTGATACGCAATTTGTATTGCAGGTGAATGTCGGACGTTGCCAGAAACACGTGGATGCGCGGATGCGCGGCATCCTTCAGGGCTTCCCACGCTCGCTCGATGTCATTCCGGGATGCGCGCGCCAGGCCCGCAATAATCGGCCGGCGCACCTCCTCAGAGATCGCCTTCACGGACGCGAAGTCGCCATCCGACGCCACCGGGAATCCCGCCTCGATCACGTCCACGCCGAGCCGATCCAACTGGTGAGCTAGACGCAGCTTCTCCTGCTGGTTCATGCTGCAACCGGGGGATTGTTCCCCGTCCCGCAGGGTGGTATCGAAAACCGTGATCCGCGCTCGCTCAGCACTCATGAATAATCCCTCAAAACCACTCCGTGATAGCGCCCCGATGCGCTGCGTAGCGCCGGCGTCTCGCCTTCGCGCTCGACAGGAGCATTCACCGACCCTGTCATCCACCAGTCATCGTACCCACTCTCCGATCAGAAGCAAAACTTATATTTCTTTACGAATCATTAGATTTTCTATTACTATAAGATTTACTAATCATCACAATCGGTGTCATTAACGAGACGTTTATGGACCTTTCCCAACTCGAAGTCTTCCTCGCCGTTGCTCGCGAGCGCCGTTTCTCCCGCGCGGCCGAAAAGCTTTTCCGAACCCAATCGGCTGTAAGCCAAACCATCCGCAAGCTGGAAGACGAGCTCGGAGAAGCCCTCTTCGACCGCTCCTCCCGCGAGGGTGTTCTGACCGATGCCGGGAAAGTGCTCTTCGAATACGCGGAAAAGCTGATCAACCTCAGGACAGAAGCCACCGAGTCCCTGTCGGAGCTCCGTGAACTCCAAACTGGCAAGCTGATCATCGCAGCGAACGAATTCACCGTGCTCTACCTGCTTCCGGTCTTGGCCGAATTCCGCCGCTTGCATCCGATGATCAAGATCAGCGTCGAACGCGCACTTGGCAGCCAGATCCCCGACGACGTTCTCCGCTACAACGCTGAATTCGGTGTGCTTTCCTACGAACCAAAGGAACCGAGTCTTCACACCGTCGTTGTCTTTCTCGACGAGCTCGTCTTCGTGGTTCCTCCGAAGCATCCGCTCGCATCGGCGCCGCGGGTGAGCATTCGCCAGCTCGGCGCCGAGTCATTTGTCGCTCATATCGTTTCTTCGCCCTATCGCGAAAAGGTTCTGCAACTCTTCGAAAGTCACAAAACACCCCTGCACATGGATCTCGAACTCCCCACTCTGCAGGCCATCAAGCAATTTGTGGCGATGGGGAATGGTGTGGCTTTCCTGCCCGAAATCAGCGTGGAAAACGAAATCGCCCGCGGAGAGCTCGTCCGCATCCCCGTTCGTGAATTGCAATTGAAGCGCAAGCTGCGGCTCATTTACCGCAAGGACGCCAACTTATCCCACGCCGCCCGCGCCTTTCTTAAAGTGGCCGAAGCCGTCGCCCTCGAGGGCAAAGGACGCTATCGCTTCCAGCGCGAAAATTGACGGGACACTACAGACATTCGGCGAAAATGCGTGCAAAAAGCAAAAAGGAGCAAAGACGAGTCTTTGCTCCCTTTGCGTTGCTGCAACTTTACGTTAGCAGTCGGCGCACATCGGTTGCGTTTCCGCGAACGACTGCAACGCGCCGTCCAACGAGGGATGCACTTCCAGCACAGTATTCAGGTTCGTCAGGTCGAGCAATGTACGGACCAGTTCATTCGCCCCCGCACACTTCAACTCCGCGTTCCTTTCCTGCGCCCAGGTTTCGAGCAATGCCAACTCCCCAATGCCCGCGCTGTCCATCGAACTCACACCGCTCAGATCCAGCACCACCCTGCTCCCGTCCTGCAACAACTCCCCCACAAGACTCGACAAAGCGGCAGCCTCATCGCGATACACGATGCGGCCCTGGCAGTGGACGATGACAACATCGCCACGATTCCGCGTTTCCAGACTCAGTTTCAACTTCTTCTCCTTCTCAACCGCAAAGACAGCCGCCACTCCCGGCTGCGCCCAAGTTTGCCAATTCGCATTCACTGTTTGCATGATAGTGAATAGACGAGATTCGATCGGTTTTGGCACCATGAATATCTGTTAAATTTTTGTAAGCCCAGCTCCGGCTTGGCCCGACCCAGCCCGGACAAAATTTGTCGTCCGGGACATCTTGGCCATCCGGTACACTGCATCTAAAGGATTTCGTTGATTAAATTGCCCTTTTTTGCCGGCGCGACCGCCGGGGAGGAATATTTCGTGTCGAAAACTGCTGCCGCAGTGCTGTCGTTCCTGGCCCTGCTTCTGTTCTCCGTCCCGATGTCGGCACAATTCAACGGACTTCTTCCCAACGGAAACGTTTACGCCGGAGTCTCCTACGGCCAACTCACCAACGTCGTCAATAAACAGAGCTATCGCGGCTGGAACGGCTCCTTTGAAGCCCTTCCTTTCACCCGCTTCCCGCACCTCGGGGTCGTCGTCGATGCCAGCGGCTTCTATCGCCCCACGGGCGTCACCCAATACAACTTCGTCGCCGGCCCCCGTCTTTCCACCAATCTCGGCCGGTGGCGGCCCTTCGTCCAGGCCATGGCCGGCATCCGGCACTTGACCTCCAGCGGTTTTGTTTACAATCCCATCGTGATCGACGTGGGTGGAGGCGCCGACTACAAACTCTTTATCAAGAATTTTTCCTGGCGGCTTCAGGGAGACTACATGCATACCCGCTACGCCAGCGCCACGCAGAACGATTATCGAGTCTCCACCGGAATTGTCTGGCGATTCTGACGCCGGCGCGCCGTTTCTTCGTTCCCAATTTCCTGAAGTCCAATTCCGTCCTTCGCGCATCCAAACTTTTAGCGTTCTTGTGGGTTTAGATCGCTGAAGGAGAATTTTTCGTGCGCAGGATTTTGTTTGTATCAGTCTTCCTTTTTCTATTGGCTTCGCTCGCGGCCGCTCAAATCCCCACTTCAGGGAATGTTTTCTTCGGATACTCCTACTACAACACCGATCTTTCATCGATCGATCGCGCCAACACCAACGGGTGGGAAGGTTCGTTCGAAGGCAAAGTGTTTCCGTTTGTCGGCCTTGTCGCCGACGTGAGCGGCCACTACGGGTCGCAGAATTTCGCTACAATCAACCTCCCATGCCCAGTCGGCGTTTTCAGCTGTTCCGGCCCGTTTAACGCGAATTTTTCGGAGCACAATTACCTGGTCGGCCCCCGGGTCTCCGCATCGGTCGGTCGATTCCGGCCCTTCGCCGAAGCTCTTTTCGGCGCCGGCCACGTCAACGCCAACGCCGCCGGATCTGACACTTCCTTCGCCACCGCTCTCGGTGGAGGCATCGACTACCGCCTCATCCGTCTCGTCGCTTGGCGATTTCAAGGCGACTACGTCCAGACCCGATTCTTCGGCACTCATCAGGACAACATCCGCCTGTCAACCGGCCTCGTCATTCGTTTCTGACCGGGCCTGGCAAATCGAAAAGAATAAAAGCAGGATTCAGCTGGTTGACTGAATCCTGTTTTTTGTGGCCACGACAAACCTTGTGAGAAATATGTAGCTCGTTCTCCTTCGAGAGACTCGCCACTTCGACGACAGCCCCACTTCGGACGACAGCCCCACCTCGAACGACAGCCCCACTTCGGGCAACAGCCCCACTTCGGACGACGTGCCTAGTCGAACGACGCTGCCATCTCGAACGACGGCCCCACTTCTAACCACAGCGCCACATCTAACGACAGCCCCACTCCGACGACAGCCTCTCTTCGGACGACAGCCTCTCTTCGAACGACGTGCCAGTCGAACGACGCCGCCATTTCGGACGACAGCGCCACCTCGGACGACAGCGCCAATGCGAACGACAGCGCCAATGCGAACGACAGTCCCACTTCGAACGACGGCGCCACATCTAACGACAGCGCCACTTCGGACCATCGCTTTACCGTGGAAGAGCGGCCCTTCAGGGCCGCGTTTGAGCCCCATCTAGATTTAGGGCTTTAGCCCCTGAGGTCCGGCTCTGCCCAATAGTGATGATCACGCAAGAAATGTTTCTCATTCCAGAAATTCATCCCGGTTTTCAGGAAAAGCCATCCAACCCGCAGATGCCCCATTCGCTTGAATCGCCGGTTGGTCGTATAAACACCGCCCCTTACGATCGCAAACCGCCGCTGTTCGACCTGCTGGCTCAGCCTGTAATCTTCCCCAAACTGAATCTGCTCGTTAAATCCGCAGAGCTCCCGGAATCTGTTGCGGTCGAACATCATAAACATCCCAGTCGCAAACGGACGATGCAGGTACGACAAATACTGAAACAGATCGTTTCCCGCGTAGAACCCCTTGTCGACCCAGCTCCCCTCGTTGCACAGGACATTTGTCGTCACGCAATGCAATTGTTTCGCCTGCGCCCGCTCCAGGCAGCGTCGGATCAGCGACCGGTCTGCGAGTTCGATGTCCGCATCCAGGAACAAAACATAAGGAGTATTCGCGACAGCCGCGCCCCGGTTCCGCCCGACTGACGGCATCCCGCCCCGGATCACGCTCACATTCAGCCGGTCGCGGAATCCCATCACGATCTCTGGAGTTCCATCCGTCGAGTTCGCGTCAGCGACCAACACTCTCGTACTCGGCATCTTCGAATAATCCTGATTCGTCAGCGAAATCAGCAAGCGCGGAATCAGCTTCGCTTCGTTCTTCGCCGGAATCACGATCGTCAGTTCGCTCGGCTCGCTCACTCTCGTCGTATTCATGGATCTGTACCCCCACTTCGTCGACCGTCAGATAAGTGAGCTTCGAATCCACCCACCCGCCTGAGTTGAAGTAATCCGTGCCGTTCTGTTCCACGTGCAGCGCCTGATGTGTGTGTCCGCAGAAAATTCGTGCTGCCTGATGATGCTTCGCGTACGCCAGGGCTCCCGCCGCCACCTTCTCCGACATCCGAAGCCACCGCGTGTTCAGCCGGTCAATCATGCGCGCGACCGGTTTGCTTTTGAAATCCAGCTTCTGCAGTTGCAGATACAGTGACGTCGCCCACCGGCTCAGTCGCACCCGGTTCACCTGGAACCCATCAAATTGGTGCCCGTGAATCGCGATGTGCCGCAGCCCGCCATACGTCCACGTATAGTCCTGATACACGCGAACGCCGACCAGGTGCGACATGATGTCCGTCAGGCCGTAGTCGTGATTCCCTTCCACCCAAATCACTTCGATCTTGCGCTTCGGATTCGACAGCTTCCGGATATATCCCAGAAACTTCCAATGCTCTTTCGTCAGCCGCGCAAAATTGAGGTCGGCGAAAATGTCGCCCAGCAAGATGAGCCGCTGAAACCGGTTTTCCTTCAGAACGCGAGTGGCCTCGCGTGCACGGCTCATCTCCGCACCCAGATGCAGGTCTGAGAGGATCAGCGTGTTGTACCGCTGCAGATCCATACCTCGGTTCTAGCAGCCGAATGTTACGGATTGATTAACATTGCATCAATATTGGTGCACTCGTGACCAACTGGAAAACGGGCGCTTGCGCAGCAGGATGGATTCAAAAGAAGGGGTTTTCGTGGAAGAGCGGCCCTTCAGGGCCGCGTGAAGGCGATCGATTGCACCCGGGCTTTAGCCCGACAGCAGAAAACTCAGCCCAATTATTCCTTCGGCGCGACGTACTCTTTCGGCTTGGCGGATCCTTCTCCGAAGAAGAACATATCCATCTGCTTGACGATGACTTCCTGATCCTCGCGTCGCGATGGATTCAGCCGATATTCGTTCAGCAGCATTTTGCAGTGCTCAACCCACATCTTCCAGGCTTCTTGCGACACGTTGTCATACACCTTCTGACCCAGTTCATTGTCGAACGGAGGCTCGTCCAGCCCCGGCATCTGCCTCTTCAACTTTGCGCAAAAAACAGTGTGCTCCATAACCTTCCCCAACAAAAAGTCTCACGCCTCTTCTTCCAGCGGAAACTCTATCTTACACCGCCATCCCCGCGGCTGACACGCACCCGGAGATCAGTTCGCATTTCGTTGCGAAAAAATCACCTCAACTTCGAGTGAACATGATTCCTTCGACCTCACAAGAAAGCCGTCAGAAGCCCCCTGTGTCCCTCTGCGCCCTCTGTGGTGAAAGATTTTCTAACGGCCGAAGTGCTACCGCGTTCCGCTCGCAGCCATCGTCGCGGGATCCAACTGGAACTGCACCCAAAAGTTCGGCCGCGGTGGCGGCGAGTAGGAGTGTGCACGGCTTCCGGCCTTTTTGCTGAGACAATCTCCGACCGCGCTGCTTCCCACCGTGACGAGCTGATCCACGAAACCAGCTTTGCTGATCCGGATCATGAACTTGAACTCATTCGCATCCGCATTCGGAAAAGCTTTCACGCATTCAGGAATCCAGGAACGAATCGTTTGGTCAACCGCGGCGCTATAGCGCTGCCCCTCCGGCGTGCTCAAATTCGCCTCTGCCCCTTTTTCCGGTTCACTTTTCCCAGCCGGCATCTGGATAATCTGCCGCGCCCATGTCTTGACCGATTCGAAGTACGCCTGCGTCCCCCAGATCTCGTCGCTCCACTGGTCGCCGATGCGGGACATCATCTTGTTTGCCACGACCACGTCGCTGAACTTCGTCGCCAGGCGTCCCATGATGTTCACATTCAGCATCGAGACTCCGGTCTGCTTCTCCAGGGCGTCGAAGCCTCGTGAGATCCTCGGCCAACTCAGTTTGACTTGGGCATTGGCGCAACAGAGCAGCGAGTCCGCCACGTGGAAATACAGGATGTCCCCCGCGCTGCCGCCCAGGTTGTCTGCCGTCTGATCCAGAAATTCTTCGACTTGCCCTTCGGCTCCGTCCCACTGCGGCAGCAGCGAGTTCGCATAGATCCGGGAATAGTAGTAATAGCCCGGCTCAAACGAAATCGCTTTTTCCAACAAAGCGCGCTTCGCTTCCGGCCGCCAGCTTTGCGCCAGCGCCACGTCCTGCATCGCGACGTACCACTCCGGACATTTCGTTGCAATCTTCCGCGCCTGACCGAGAGTCTTCCGTGCATGATCCGCGCTCTTCTCGAAAACCTTCCAGCCAGTCTCGCTGACAGTATCCGAATATCCCTCGCCGCGAGCCGCCCATCCGTAGTCGATGTAAGCCTCCGCCAGCGCCACGCGCGCTGTGACCGAATCCGGCCGCTCGGCGGTCCAGCGTTCGAGACGGTCAATGTGCTGCTTCCAATCCTTTTCCGTCGGATGCAGCAGCGGCTTCTCGATCGCCAGATAGATCGTGTGGACCTTCCACATCCCGCCCGGAAAAATCTCTTTATTCGCGCGGAAGGAATCGGCAAGGCAATCGATCTGCCGATACTCTCTGTCAGCGAGCATCGCCGCGATGGTTTTCTTGAACTGCGGGATGGCTTGCACATCGGCCGCAACATTGCCCTGTAAGCCGGCAGCTTCCGCGTCGGTGAGCCCGCACAGATCAACCGATCCTCTCGTCGCGGCCGCCTTGGCGAACCCGGAAATGGAGACGATAAACAGCAACCCAAGTGCGATCGACCGCAAACGGGTCGGGATGATTGACATGAATAAAACAGCGCAAATCAAGACACGACCTCGCGACAATATCTCACCCTATAAGTTAGCGGAGATCATGAGCGGCCCCAAGGTTACCGTGGGCGCGAACCTCTAGTCATGCGGTTGTGCGCAGGATGCGATGTCTGGCCCCCGAGGGGACGAAGGGCCAGTCGAGACCAAAAAAGAGCCCCATGAAAACCATGGCACGGAAGTGCGAAAAGCGATCACGGAAAGGCCATTACAAGGCGGAACAAAACTCCATACCGTAGAGAGGCTGGTGGCTGGGCACAATTGAGGCGGTGACAATTTTCAGCTTCACGGTCCGTGCCCGCCGCCAGTCCAATCAACCCTCGAGCAAGATTCCCAGCCATCTCGAAGTAAGGAGGAATCTGCTTCGTCGAGCCACCGACTACACAGCGCCGCTCCAAATAGGAACATGCATACCACGACTGCGGACTCATCTACCACAACCTACGGAGCCCGCGCCAGCTTCAGACGCTCGTGGTTTGGGAAGCACCTTTGGAGATGACGGTGATGGCGGGTAGAACAAGTTCGCGGATTCGGAGGCTCGGTCCTTGGGTACGGATTGCCGGCTGGCGAACGTGCACCACGATCAGCCCGCCTTCCGGGTATCCTTTTTTTGATTCCCCGGTGACGCCTCGCGCTGGTGGTGTTTCATCGCCGCGACGCCGTGTTCTGCTATTTCGCGGATATGCAGCACTCGCTTCGCATACTCACTGTCACTCTCAGTGATTTCCAGGAGCAAGTCGCAATAGCCAACAATCGCGGAGAAGATACTAATAGAGTTATGCGCCACACTGCATACAGGCCGATGTTGATGGCGCTTTGTGACCATTGTCGAAAGCCGTCCAGACCAACATGAGCTTGACAGAGTTTCCTTAAGCCCCCATTTACCGCTTGCCCACTGTTACGAATGACGAACTAACTTAGAATGTAACCTGGAGGCGGGGATGAGACATTGTGAGAGACGGGATGTTACGTTTCTCTGCCCGACGGATCTCGCTGTTTATTTTAGGGGCGCTGAGAAGGTAGCGGTATACGGAAAACACCGTACAGATTTCGCCGTGTTGCTATCCGGGCACTTAGTCCTATAACCTCACTTAAATCTTTTTCTTACGCGGCTTCTTCATTGAGCTTGTGTTGACCGAGGAAGGGAGTGCAGCAAGACTTGTGGGGTGAGAAACGCACTAGACTGCGGTATCAACGACATGCAATGTCCCCTCTATACTCTTACTCGGGCTTTAGCCTCACAGTTGGCCGCTGACCTAGTTACGGAATCCGAACGAGATCGAAGTAGTTAATAGGCCCATGTTGGATCGGCATCACACTGAATCGCTGAGGGTTGTTATGTCCTCCGATGCGCGATCTCCTTCTTCCTACTCGCCGCCCGTATTAAAAGAGCGGACGATAGAACAGGCTAAACTGCTGCTCGTAGGTTATGCGTGGATTGGCCATTGCGGAGCCAGAGAACTGCTCGAGATAGTTGTTCGCCAAGAGCACGAACACATCCAGTTCACCCGGAAAATCCGCTAAAGCAGGGCATCAACTTCAACTTGCGTCTAGCTCAACGCCCTTCTGCGCGCGTCTCGGGGGAACAGGTCTCAGTCTTGCAGGCCATCATCGCCGTCGAAGATAAGAGAGCCAGCGTCGTTGGGCACTCCGGAGTGCCGCTCGCAATGGACGGCTATTCCCCTCCCCGATCAACCGCAACCGTTGGCAGTCGTGGCGGAGAGGTTGTTACAAAGTGTTACAAAACGCCAATGCCGCATATTTTTCTGGGGAGTTTTGTTGATGTCTGAAGATTTTGGTGGGCCCACCAGGATTTGAACCTGGAACCAACAGATTATGAGTCTGCTGCTCTAACCGTTGAGCTATAGGCCCTTCAATAATTTACGGCGCTCATAGGCTCCGGGTTGCACCACTTTTGCACCGTTCGATACGTCCTCAGTGTTCATGATGTGATATCGATCGAACTCCGCTCGCGTCCTAGGAGCCGCATCGCCACCCGTTCCGGAACTCCCGCATTAACGAGATTGCGAACTGCTGATCGCCGTCGATCGTGCAGGTGTAAGCCAGTATAACGCCTCCATCCGAGCCATCCTCCGTCGCGGGTTGCATCTCCTCGGTCTTGCCGAGGCCGACCGCCAAACATGCGACTGAAGCTGAGCAGTTCTAGAACGACTGCATTTTGGCGCGCCGAGGAACATGGGAAGCAAGCCCCTTCTACCCGAGAGACTAAGGTGTGCGGAGGGATCAACAGGAAGGATGACAAGCTTGCTGGCCGCTCTTTGACCGTGCCGCAAAACTGCTCGGCTTGGTCTACGCAGCCGAATTCTTCCAGTCACTATGTCCCGCGCCTGATGCCAATGGAATCGACACCACTATGGCAGTGCCGTTCCCACCAGATTGAATCTCAAATGTCCCACCTAAATCGTTGACGCGCTCCTGCATCCCACTCAGTCCAACACCGAAGTGATTTCCATTTGCCTGAGATCCACCGATTAAGTCGGCAGGCATTCCGCGTCCGAAATCTTTAACCGTGAATACGGCTCGATGATTGCTCGCCTTTAGTGTGATTTCTACTGCAGAAGTGCCTGAATGCCGATGAACATTCGTGAGGCTCTCTTGCAGAATGCGGAACAAGGCAATCTCTGCCAATTCTGGCAGTCTATCCATCCCATCTGGCAGGTCCAGTTTCACTTCGATTCCGCTTCGTTTCGCAAACAGATCAGTGAACCAGCGGGCTGCTGAGGCAAACCCGACCTCGTCTATCAGGGGGGGATGTAAAAGGCAGGATAGAGTCCGGGTTTCGACTATGCTTCGTTCCACCGATTCCAAGGCGGAAGACAATACTTCGTCTTTGTTCGGCGCATCCGAAAGACGAAGCGATTCCAGATTCAGCTTTATGCTCGTCAACTCCTGTCCCAAACTGTCGTGAAGATTACGCGCAATTCTTCTGCGTTCTTCATCCTGCGAGCGCATCAGTTTGGTTGAAAGGTGTTGAAGCGCGCTGGTACGGCGTTGCACTTCCGATTCGAGGCGCTCATTGGCCAGCTTCGCGGACTTTAGGTACTGCAAGGTTTGGTAAGCTGCCGCCGCGAAAGTGCCTAGGTTTGTCATGATTCGCAGGTCTTCAGAATCAAAACGGTGACTTTGGTCGTGGACGATGACCCAGATCGTACCGACAGCTTTCCCCCCGACATAAAAAGGCACCAACAATACCTCTTCAATCCACGGGGTGACCGCCGCGAAGTAGGCGAAGTGCCGCTCGGGGTGTGACATTAGTTGTGCGGCGTTGCGGTCGAGGACAGTGCCACAGGGACTGAACCCGCGTGGCATGCTACCCCCCACATGAGCGGCCCAGACACCAGTGAGAGCCGGCCAGTAAAAATTTGCGGCGTCAGATCCCAACAGACTTATCCCGCAAGTCTGTGCGTGGCACAAGTTCAAGGCAGTCTCTGCAAGTTTTTGCAGAATGTCGTTGGGAGAAGAGGCCATCTTCTCCGCTAACGCAATCAAGGCGTCATTCTCCGCAACATGGTTAGGAGTGCGGGTTTGTCGCCCTCTCAATTCAGCCGTCGAGATAATCGACTCCAGGCCGAATGTGGCGTGATTTTCAGAGTCCTCGGCGAGCATGGCGGACCTCCCTGCAAATTGTCGAATGTTGAAAGGGTACGGTAAAAGGACACGGGCACGACCGTGCCTCGCTTTTCGAGGGGACCACTCAATTCTATTCTACGCTCTTCGACAGAAATAAAAGTCGCAGATCGGGCTGAGTCCTGCACCTGCCGTCTACCCTGATGGTTGAGGCTATCAGGCGCGGCCGTTGAAAAACCCTCTAGGGATTTTCGGACTACCGTTAGATCGTCGCTCCGCTGCCCGCAAAGATGCCGCCCGGATACCTTTCGTGCTCTGTATTCACGAATTGCGGTGAACCTCTGAGAGGACAGGCGGCGCAGGGTGGTTGGTCGCAAGTGCCTGCCTGAGAAGGTCGCGGATTCTATCTTCCACGCGCCGTCCGAATTGCATAAAGGTTCAAAATGTCAAACGTCGGTCCTTTAGTCGATAGGGTGAAAACAGTATGGCGACGATATTACGACGAGGTTCTCTTCGCTCCGTCTCGACGTCGCGCTGATCCGGACGCCGGGCCATTGGGCGGAATCTTATTTTGCGGACGAATAAAAGTACGAACAGTACGCGGCCAACGGGGCGATGCGCATAAGAGCACCGCACAGCCAGATTCCAGCATGACAATCGACAGTTAGCCTTGCGATACGCTACCGCCAAGCTTCTCGCACAGAACCCCAATCGAACAGGGATGGAATCACGTTCTCAGATGAAACAAAGGGCGCCCCCAGTTGGGGCGCCCTGACATTTCTCTGCTGCCTATACTCTCGCGTTCGAGCCTTTACGCCTTCGCCGACTTCGCAACTTTCTTTCCCGCGATCGCCAGGTCCGCCAACGCCGGCACCGACTCGGGTGCGGTCACTTTGTTTTCGGGCAACGCCACTCCGCTCTTTAATGCCTCGACCAGCATCTCGATCGCAAGGTCTGTATTCGGACGGATAAAGATCGTTGCCGCCAGAGTTCCGTTTCTCACCCATGCTTGCCCGGTCTTCGGCATTCCATCGCAACCCGTAATCGGGACCTTCATCCACCGCGCCCGGTCCGCTTCCGGTATCTCGCTGAACGCTTTTCTTGCACCCATCGCCATGCTGTCATCCTGCGCGCCAACCAGGTCGACCTTGCTCTCCAGTGACGTGCGCAGTCGCAGCCACGAACTCACTGTCTTGTACGCACTTTCTTCGGTCCAGTTCGCGCGCATCGACTTGACTTGAATGTTCGCCGGCTTCGCCTTCATCATTCCAGCGGTTCTGTCTTTCGCCGCGGAACTGTTTGCCGGGCCTTCGATGTATAGCAGGCTTCCGCCATTCGGCAGCAGTGCCGCGAATTGCTGACCCTGAATTTTTCCAACTTCCTGGTGATCGGAACTGATGGCGCAAATCGGAACTTTGTATTGCCTCCGCAATTCGGAAACGTAATCCACTTCATGATTCAGCACGACCCATCCGATCCCCGCCGCCGCGGCCGCCCGCGCCACCTGCGGGAATGCTGTCCCTCCCGCGGGCTCAAACAAGATCGCATCCGGACGCGCCACCTGCGAGTCCTGCACGTAGTGCAGCAATTGCTGGCTCTGCGCCACTGCGTCGTTGTTCGCGTGAATGATCTTTACGTCGACGCCCAGCCGCCGCGCTGCCTTTTCCGCCGCCGCAGCCTGCTCCTGCTGGTAGTCGTTATCGTTGTTCGTGAGTGAAACCAGAAAGCTGAGTCGTTTCATGGATTGTTCCTGCTTGGATCATAGTTCTATCCATGAACGCGCCCAATGTAACTTCGGTAACGTCCGATCGCACGGAATTAGTTGAGTGGGATGAAGACTAGTTGAAGGAGAGAAGCGCTATGCGCCGGACGCCGCACTCTTGGCGGCTTCCGCTTTCGGCGCTTCGCCGACAAACGATTTCAGGTTCGCTTCCAGCGATTCCCGGTTCTCGTGGGTGAGATCCACAAATCGGAACGGCTGCATCCAGCCCTGCGTCGCCCACATCGGAAACAGCATCTGGGCCTTGCCGCGAATCGTCGAGTCGTTCAGATGAAACACCAGCTCGACTTCCACTTTCTCATCGAGCGGTTTCTCGAAATGAATGACGCCGCCCGTGATCGATAGCTGATGAATCGCCGCGCGCAACGATCGCTTGTTCGGCAACTGAACCAGCACGAGCACCGATCCGCGCAGCTTCACGCGAAATGGACGGTCCCCTGTCGGGAGTTCCTTGGCCTTGGTCTTGGCCTTGTTCTCTTTGGGTACGGGTAGAAGGCGCGCCGATGATTCGAAGTCGTCTGACATAGGCTTTCAGAAAGTATGTCAGCCAGTCCATCGGCGGTGTAGTTACCAAAGAACAAGGCCGCCACAGCCACGTGACGAATCTTTGAATGGGACTTTGGAATAGCCGGTGGAGACTCTACTTGCGGCCCGGATGTGCTTCGGCGCCCTCTGCAAACAAATTGTAAGGCCACGCCTTTTTCTGAACTTTCACCCTGGCCGCGGCGGCCGGCTCGTCGGTCTCTACACTGTTTGGCGCAACGGGCGTGGGAGCGTTCTTCGCCGCAACATTCCAGTCGGCGGGCGGATCGGCGATCCCCCAGACGTTCCCATGGGTGTAGAGAGATGCGCCAACCAGGAAATATTGTCCATCGCTTCCGAGGGGCAGGCAGTTCGCAACCCGGCCGGTTACGCTTCCACCGCCCGGCAGGCCGCTCAGCATGATGGGCGTGCCAACCTGCAACTCCTCGGAGCTGCGAAATCCGCAACCCTGCGCGCTGACTACGAGCAACATGCACTTCTCGCCAAACGGACGCGACCGGTCCAGGCTGATCACGCTCACTGGAATTTCGACGCGCACCCGCGTACTGCGACGAACCGCTTTTGGTGTCACAACTTCCATGTTTGATCTTCGGCTGGCCGGGATTCATTCACCGCCAGATTCCTGAGTGCATTGTTACAAATTCAGCGGTGAAGGGCTGGTGACTTAGGTAACTCGGATTTAAGCGCGCGGATCATAGCTTCGAGTTCCGCTTTGCCTGCTTGACCCCTGCGCGGATGCCACGGTCGACGGCTTTGCCGTACCCCGAGCGATTCATCGCCGCCATCGTCGCCGCCGCAATTCCTCCCGGCGTCGCAGCCTCTTCCAGAAGTTCCTCAAGACTCTGCCCGCTCTGACGCCAATACACGATTCCATCGCTCAACGCGTGGGCAGCGGCGATCATCGCCACTTCAGGATTGAGCCCCGCACGTCGAGATGCCTCGGCCAAAGCAGCCAACGCGTGATAGCCGTGCGTCGGAGAATGTGTCGCCGTGATCGCGTCGAGCTGGCTTTCCGGAAGATCGATTACCGGTCCAACGCGTGCAAATAATTCGCGCACTCGTGTGCGATCGCGTTTCGACACGCCGCGCTCAAAACTTACCGGTGTCAATCCTTTTCCGATGCGGCACACCGGGCTCGGCATCGCCCGTGCCCATCGCACCGCAGGCAGCCACTCCCGCAAATTCCGCAGCGGAATTCCGGCAGCCAGGCTGATGCACAATCGCGGCGCCTGGACGCCGCATTGGGCAACTTCGCGCAGCATCGCTCTCACCGATCCCGGACGCACCGCGACAATCAGCATGTCCGCGCGCTCTACCGCCGACGTGAGATCGCGCGCAACCTCGATTCGCGACTGCCTTCGCAGGGCGCGCAATTTCTCCGGATGGCGGTCATAGACCACGATCCCGCCTGAGTATTCCGCCAGCCGCAACCCGGCCGCCAACGCGCTCGTGATATTTCCGCCACCCAGAAAGACTGTCGCTTTCATGCGCATGATCGGACACTAGTCCGCGGTCCCTCCGCCATCGACCACCAGCGCCGCGCCGGTCATGAACGACGAGTCGTCTGACGAGAGGAACAGCACCGCCTTCGCAATCTCCTCCACCGTGCCCACCCGTCCCAGAGGACGGCTGGCGCATCCCGCGAGGTAGTCCTCCCATTTCAGCCCGCGCTGCTTCGCATCGGCAGGAAGCATCGGAGTCTCTACATCCCCCGGACAAACGCAGTTCACGCGAATCCCCTGTGCCCCGTGATCGATCGCCATCGCCTTGGTCATCAGCACCACGCCTCCCTTCGACGCGCAGTACGCCACTGCGTGATCGCCGCCGACAATGCCCCATCCCGAACTGTTGTTGACGATGACTCCGCTCTTCCGCGCAATCATCATAGGCAGCGCGAACTTCGACATCAGGAACGTGCCTTTCAGGTTGACGTCGATCTGCTCGTCCCATTCCCGCTCGGAACATTCCAGCGCGGTCTGCGCATGGAAGACGCCCGCATTGTTGAAGAGGATGTCGAGCCTGCCGAAGGTGCGCACCGTCTCGTCGACCGCGCGCCGGCAATCATCGGCCACGCTTACGTCGGCGCGGAGGAAGATCGCCTTGCCGCCGGTGTGCTCGATGCGTTCGACGACCGCAGCGCCGCGTGCGTCATTGCGTCCGGTGATGGCGACCTGGGCTCCTTCCGCCGCGAACAGCAAAGCCGTAGCCTCGCCGATCCCCGAAGTCCCGCCTGTAATGAGAGCAACCTTGTCTTTCAATCGCATCGTTGAACCCTAGATCCTCCGGGTGGCGTAGTTACTCCGGCTTTTGGCCGCTGAGTCCCTCACCGGCTTGCTAGCCCGCCGGCCGTCTCGCCGCCGTCCATCGTAAACACATGCCCAGTCGCGAACGCTGCGTCGTCCGAGGCCAGATACGCAAACAGCCCGGCAATTTCCGCCGGTGACGCATGTCGTCCCAAAGGAATCTTTGCATTCACTTCGGCCAGCATCGCGTCCGAATATTCCGCGCGCTGCATCGGCGTCAGCACGTATCCGGGAGCGACCGCGCACACTCGTACCTTCGGCGCCAGTTCGAGTGCCATCGACCGCGTCAGCTCAATCACTCCCGCCTTGGTGGCGTTGTAGTCGGCGTAATACGGATATCCCATCACGCCATTCGTCGAAGCCGTTTGCAGGATGACTCCGCTACCCCGCTCCCACATGTGCCGCGCCGCCGTCTGCGCCACGTAGAACACGCCCGTCAGATTCACCGCGATCACGCGGTCCCACTCCTCGGGGGTGATGTCCAGAAACTTGTGGCGAATGCTGATGCCCGCATTGTTGACCAGCACATCGACGCCGTCCATCAGCCGGATCGCCTCCGCGAACGCGGCCTCTACCTGCATCAGGTCGGTGACGTCGGCGATGATCGCCGAAGTCAGCCCGGTCTCGCCGACCGCCGCGAGTTCCTGCCGGATGCGCTCGCACGCGTGCGCATCGCGATCGAGAATGCACACGCGCGATCCTTCTTCAAGAAAGCGGAAAGCCGTCGCCGCCCCGATTCCGCTGGCCCCGCCCGTAATCAAGACGCGCTTGTCTTTCAGTCCTCGCACAAAATCCTCCCCATGTAGGGGCGGGATGCCCCGTCCGTCGCGACAATACTCAGCATCCCGCCGCTCGCACTCGAATTGTTTCCCGCACCGCCCTCAAATCGCGCAGCAGAGCCTTCATCGCATGGACGATTGATGTCATAGATGGCATACCCCAAATTGCCGCGCGTTGAAAGCATCTGCCGCTCAATGTTGATATCGCGATCCGCAAGAATGTCATTGATCGCCCGCAGAATGCCGGGCAGGTTGTGATGGACATGCATCAGCCGGTACGATCCTTCTTCGTACTGGAGATGACACTGCGGCAGGTTTACGCTCAGCATGGAGTCGCCGGTCTTCAGATAGTCCAGCAGCTTCGCGGTCACGAACTGGCCGATATTCTGCTGCGCTTCTTCGGTGGAACCGCCCACATGCGGCGTCAGGATGACATTCGGCAGCCCGCGCAACGCGCTGACAAATTCGCTGCCGGATTCCGGCTCTTTCGGGAACACATCGATTGCGGCGCCTGCGATCTTTCCACTCTTCAGGCACGCCGCAAGCGCCTTGTGGTCTACGACAAATCCGCGGCTCAGATTCAGGAAGCATGCGCCATCTTTCATCGCGGCAAATTGTTCTGCGCCGAACAGATCCTGATTCTCTTTCTTGCCATCCACGTGCAGCGTGACCACGTCCGACAACTCCAGCAGCTCGCGAAAGCTGACGCCGCGCGCATTTCCGCGCGCCAGCACGTGCGACACGTCGAAGAACACGACGTGCATGCCCATCGCCTCGGCGAGGTCCGAAAGCTGCGAGCCAATCTTGCCGTATCCTACAATGCCCAGGGTCAGGCCGCGGACCTCATGGGCGCCCGCCGCCGACTTGTTCCACACGCCTGAGTGCATCTGGGTGGAGACAGAAAACGTGCGGCGCAGCAGCACGATGATTTCACCCATCGCCAATTCCGCCACGGATCGCGAGTTCGAGTGGGGATCGTTAAAGACCGCGATGCCGTGTTCGCTGGCCGCGGCGCGATCGATCTTGTCCACGCCGATGCAGAATGCGCCTACGGCGACGAGATTTTTCGCGGCGTCAATGACCGCCGGCGAAATTTTGGTCTTCGAGCGCACGCCGAGAAGCGACACGCCGCTGATTTTCTCGACGAGCTCGCGCTCCTCGAGCGCGTTGTTCAGCGACTCGACTTCGTATCCCGCGTCGCGAAATCCCTGCACCGCGACCCCGCTGATGTTCTCGAGTAACAGAGCTTTCAAGCATCCTCCAGCATGTTTGTGGATCAGCCACGATTATCTCAAACGAGGCCGAGGGGACGATGGGACACGATGTAGCGTGTTAGGGCTGACGCACCGGCGTCTCAACCGTTTGTATGTCGCCTCCTACCCTCTTAACCGCGGCTTGCGCCCGTTCGGCTTCGCTCAGGGCAGGCTGTGGGCTGCATTCTTTCGCTGGCTGGCTCCACAGTTTCCATTTGTCGAGGGACGCGACGGATGGGGCAGCGCTTGCCGGGCGCCTTGATTTTTGAAGTCGTGGGATGGGACCGAGGCGGGCGGCCTGGAAGCGGAGACGGCACTGCGGCCCGGTACTTCTGGGCCGCTTGGACAGCCGAGGGCGGCTGTCCCCACATAGGCAGTGGCGGCGGCACTGCGGCCCGGTACATCTGGGCCGGCCGGACAGCCGAGGGCGGCTGTCCCCACATTTGCCGTGGCAGGGGCGTAGTCGGGGATTTCTTTGACGGTGTTGGTGGCGGAGAATTTTACGCGGCGGGCATTTTTCACCGCGATGTGCAGGGCGCGCAGGATCAACTCGGCGCGTTTCAGATCGATGGTGTTGCGCATGAGCGCGTTGATGACTTCCATCAGAGAAGACTGGATCGATTCTTCGTCCTCAAGGATGGCGATGGGGTGAAGGCGCGACTGCGGCGGAGTTCTTACACCGCGGTGCGCGTGCTGGTGGAAGTAGCAGAATTGTTCTCCGCGGAGAGCGACGGAGCCGCAACGGACTCCGGTGACTTTGATATGAGTGCAGGTTTTTGTGTTGGGCATGGAAATCCTGTCGATGATTTTTTGGTAGTTCGCGGCCAAAATATTGGCGGCATGAGAGTTAGGGGCGGAGGCGATGATGACGTCCGCGTAAAATTTTGGAAACAAAGGGTTTGTCAGCAAAATATTGCGAATAAGGGAGTTAACGGAGTCTTTCGGGAGTGGAGGGAGCTTCGATGCGGGAATCCAGGGCTCTGAGGGTTCACCACAGGGGGCACAGGGTTTCACGGCGGACTTCTCTGCTGAGCGCGAGTTGGCTCCCCGCGAGATCCCTCCGCCCGCTGGTGAAAGCGCGGGCGTTCGGGATGACTCCTTTTTCTGAGAAGAGGAGGTTGGATTGGGATCTTGGCGGTGCATGGTCCCAATGTGGCTGGAAAAGTTTTCTCAGTAAAGGTTATGCGTCACAAGAATGGGATTTATTTTTCTGTGGAAAACTTCGGAGGCCGAGAAGAATTCCTTTTTTTCTAAAGGTCAAGGAGTGATAACGCCTGTGGCTGTTGAAAAACTCTCTACCCAAAAACGGTCGAAAAAACTTTGCAATAGGAAGCCCTACAAACGACGATCTCGGTTTGGGTGGACATTTTCTGCCTCCCAAATTCGGGTTGTTTTGGCAAAACAGGAGTTTTTCAACAGCCACGCCTGTTAGCAACAGCCACTGAAAAGGAACTTGCGGAACTCGATGGGCCAGAATGCACGGGGCTAAAGTTTCAATCGAACGAGGTCGGTAAGCTCGGATTTCGATGATGTTCGAACATGTGCTTTACCTGAGTCGGAGTAATGCGGTGCAGCGACAGGGGAGGGAGATTGGCCTCTTCGAAGAAGTCGACGGCGCTTGTTTCCAGTGAACTGGAGGCTGTGCCGCCACAAAGTTCACATACAAAAAAGGCCGTGTAGATGTGGTATGGCATCGGGGGATGCCCATGCTTACCTTGGTCTTGGTCGTACAATGCCGCCAGCTTCTTGACCACTACGTCATAGCCGGATTCTTCCTTGACCTCCTTAGCGGCGGAGGCGCTCGGAGCATCCGCCGACATCCGCCCAACCACCAGGCACAGTCCAAAGACCGTTCCGTCCTTACCAGCAAAATTCGATCTCGGTCAAAAACCCCTGCGCGCACACCGATTTTCGGAGTCGCATATCCCACTGGGCTCTCGAACATACCCAAGATTGGTGCGGCATCGTGCAGACCTGTACCCATTGCCATCATTTCAGCAGCTAGACACCGTATTTCCTCGTATCGCTCTCGATCGTATGGGTCTTTGCAATACGCAAGTCCATTTTGCGCTAGAGCCTGAAAACGCCGAGCCAATTCAAGCCAGTGCGGACCCATAGCACCACTCTGCATGAGATTGCCTTCCTTGTGAAACGGAAAGTGCAGACGCTTCCAGCTTAATGCAGACGCTGGTTGTTGGCGAAGAATCGCCATCACACGCAGTATAAAAAGGCGCCCACTTTGCGGTAGGTTGAGAGTATTCGGACCACCAACCTAGCGAAAGGGAGCGCCTTTAATGAATCAGGAAAAGTATATCGGCATGGACGTACACCAAGCCACCATCTCGGTCGCCGTGATGGATGCTCAAGGCAAGCTGATCATGGAATGCCTGCTCGAGAAAGAATCTCGATCCTCCGGTCGAGGCGGAGCTTTTTTCTTGACATCCCTTTTTATAGAACTCATTGACCCGGGCCTTCACCGGGTTGCGGTCAAAACGTGAAATGGCCTGATAACGACAGTTATGATGGGAAGCATGAAAATCGGTGTCTTGGTGCTGTGCTGTCTCTGCGCTGTTTTGACGTGGCGCTCTCAAATTGCAGACTCGCACATAGAAGCGAACGTGCCAAAGGGCGCACTATTTAACGAATACCTCAATCGCGACCTGAACAGCTACTTCTGCGTCGAGAGCAAAGGCTGCGTGGTTGAGTACGAATTCCTACGCGACGGTCCGACGCAGACAGGTATTTCGTACCCAAAATACTATCTTTGGGTTCGATGCTCTAAGAAGAACGCGGTTGACCGTGAAGGTGCAGTCCGAGTTGCCGCGATCGAGCAAAAGCGCTTTGACGTGACGAATTTCTTGTCCCGCGACGAAATAAGCAAGTCGCCCGAGCAAGTCGCCTCGGTTTTCCCCGCAGGGTTGGTGGACAAAATCGTGCAGAGAGCGCATCGGAAGTAAGCCCGTCATTCGACGGGACATTTGCTCAGTTGGCGTAACATCGCCTCTCTGACAATGTCGGCGGTGTCAAGCAACTTTTGAGCGTACCTATCCGTGCACTCGGAGAAGAGCGCCATTTCGCTCTTGTTGAAATGGCTGTACCAACCACAGGCTCGCTCGTAATCGTTTTTCAGGTTCGGACTTTCGGTCCGACCCATGCATCTCTTCGGTCACTTACTGCGATCATGATTACTACTTCGAACTCCTCTTCTCAGCGAGAGGAGCGGGACGCCACAATCAATTTCTCGATGTTCGACTACACACCATGGCGATTTCCGGGCTGTCCCGCGTGCGAACCGAACTTTTTCAGCTGCTCGTAATTCCATTCCTTGCGCATCATCCAGAACAACTGCACGGCCAACCGACGGGCCATCGCAACTTTCGCAATCTTCCGTCCGCGACGCAGCACCAGATGAAAATATTTGCTGCGCCACTCCGGCAGACAGCGTACCGTCACCTGCGCCGCTTCCACCAGCAGGAAGCGCAAGATCGAACTGCCTTGCTTGGTGATGTGTCCCAGGCGCCGACGATTCCCGCTGGAGTCTTCCAGCGGTACCAGTCCCAGATAACTCGCCACCTGCTTGCTGCAGTGGAAGCGTTTCGCGTCGCCGAGTATCAGCACAAACGCGAGCGCTGTTAACACGCCTACTCCAGGGTGCGTTCTCAGCCGCTGCGCCGCCGGGTAGTTCTCGACTTCGTGTTCAATCGCCTGCGTCAACTCCGCAATCGCCGGGTTGAAACGATCCAGCAACTCCAGCAGATCGCGCCGCCGCCGGCTCGCCCACGGCGCCAGCGCGAACGATTCCAACTGTTGCCGTCCGCGCTCGCGCCACAATTTTTTCTTGCAGCGCAGGCCTTCGTTCAACGCCACCGCTTGCAGTTGATTCATGACGCGCGTGCGTGCCTGCACCATGCGATGCCGGTGCCACAACAGTTGCCGCAGATCCTGGTTCTCCCAACTGGGCACCCAGATCTTCGGAAACCGATCTTCCAGCAGCAGGCGCAGGATTAGTTGTGCGTCCTGGCGATCCGTCTTCTGCTTGCGCACCCGCCTCGTACGGATCTCGGCCGCGTCGCCGATCCACAACTCAAACCGCAGCCCGGCCATGAGACGTTCAAACCAGCGTGCGTGCCCACTGGCCTCCATGCCGATGCGCACGGTTTCGTTCGCACTCGCCAGAGCACGGTAGAACTTCTCCGCCTCGTCGGGATGTGCGAGCCGTTTCTCCTCGACCTCTCCGGTCGTCATATTGAGCAAAGCGATTTGTTGGAACTCGGGATGGAAATCTACTCCTATAATGATCATCGTTCGGCTCCTTTCTCCCGAGCCAGTTGGTTGGTTTTGCCACCTCCAACTCTATCCCGGGTGCGGGAGCCGACATTGTCATGGAATCAATTTCACTCATCGACTAGTTTGATCGCGTTTCAACGGGGGCTATCGGGCCATTGGGGCCGACTGCATCGCCGCGATCCGCTCCTCCATCTGCCGCGTGAGGTGCGGCGTGATGCCGAGCATCCGCTCAACCACCATCAACTGCCCGCGGTGATGCATCTCGTGTTCCTTGGGCGCGATCAGCATTTCGAACCGCGATTTCACCCGCGGCTCCATCCCTTCCGGGTACTCGACCTGCTCACCCAAAAAGGCCTCCGAGGCGCCTTCCAGAATCTTGGCGTACTTCTCGCCCTCGGTGCGCAACAGTTCCAGTACCTGCGCCTTGGTGCGCGGCGCCTTCACTTCTGCCTGCAGCTTGTCCCTGAACCCGAAGAAATCGAAGCCAACCAGCGTGCTGCGGTGCTCGACCACATGGATCTGCTCCGGCACGCGCGTCATGACCGCAATGTGGACCAGCGTCTCCGCTACCGAGCGGCATCCCTCCGCCGGACGAAAACCGTACTTCTCTTCCGGGATCTCCTCGGCAATTTTGATCGTATTATTGCGGACCGTGCGGAACGATCGCGCGAGCTCTTTTGCTCCGTAATAAGTCATGAGCGGATTTTCCCTCCTGAGTGATTTCGAGACTAGTTTATCGCGCCGCCGGGTTGATGAGTTCCCAATTGTTGAAACCTTGTTCTTTCAATCGTTGACCGTTTGTTGCGGCCAGGCCGGACCGCCGAGGGCGGCTGTCCCCACATGAGCCGAGAAGATGCACGCGAAAACGGATTCCTCGCTTTGCTCGGCATGACAACTAACCCGTGGGGAGGGATGAAGTATTCTTGGGCGAAGTCAAAGCCCCACTTCCGGCAACACCGGCCGGAAATGGGTCGCTCGGCACTTTGCTCGGCATGACAAGATCAACACAACATCCCTCGACTTCGCTCGGGATAACAAGACGCGGGGAGAGAAAACGCTGCGGCCCGATACATCTGGGCCGGCCGGACCGCCGAGGGCGGCTGTGCCTACAGGAGCCCGCGTTGACTCAATGACTAGAGTGGATGGCCTTTGAAGAAGTAGATCAGTTCGATGATCAGGATGACGACCACCATCAGTTCCAGGACGAAGGCGCGGGACTGGTTGAATTGCTCCACCATGAAGCGGTAGAGGTCTTCGGCGGTCTGGAGTTTTTCTTTGACGAGGTCTTTGTAGTCGGGCACTCCGACTTTCGCGGCGCAGAGTTTGTAGAGGCGCGCGGAAAACATGTCGCTGAGAAACTTGATGGCGTTGTCGGCGCGCTCCGTCAGTTCGTTGACGTCGAGCAGGACGGTGTGCAGCTTGGCGGCGGCGCGGGCGGTCCGCCAGCGTCCCCAGAGACCGGTGCCTCCGGCATCGAGAAAGTCATACACCTTTTCAAGTTCGGTGGTGAGCAGTTCGTCGTAGTGGCGGAACTCGAGGAGCTGCGAGTTGGCGTACTGCAGAAGCTGAATCGCAGTCTCAGCGCCGACGGATGTGTCGTAGATGAAGGCGGCATTCCATCCGATGACCGCGAGGTCGCTGGGATAGTAGGAAATGCGAGACTGCAGAATTTCCTGGCGCTCGCCGTCGGAGAGCATCGGACATCTCTCCGCGAACCACTTGCGCAATCTGATCGCGCTTGTCGGCGAGCAGTTCGTCGGCGGAGGGCGCGCCTTCGATCTCGCGCACGTGGAAGATGAAGTAGTCCTCCTGAAGAAATTCTCCGGTGTAAGGCTTGATCAGCGCGGGTGCGGCGCGCTCGAGCTTCTGCTTGACGATGCGGGAGGCGAGGGTCTCGAAATTGGTGTCGGAGGTCCAGCGGCAGGAGAGCTCGACGAGGGTGTCCCATCCGCCGGAAAAAGGCAGCTCGAATTCGAGGCTGACGACGCCGTAGTCGTAGTACTTGATTTCCCCGGCAAGGCGCTCGCCGGATTCGAGGATCAGGGGCTCAAGCGTCTCCTCGACCGGCGGACGCTGGTAGCGGACGTAGGCCGGGGCCTTCTTGAGGATGGCTTCGGCTTTGCGGGCCGGGAAGATGGTGCGGAGAACGTCGAGGCGGATCTCTTCGCAAACGTCGAACTGGATCAGGACCAGGACCGATCCGCGCAGGGGCGCGTCGGCCTGGGCGCATTGCTGCACCTTGGTGGTCAGGTCGCGGGCAACGTCGGTGCCGACCATGGTTGTGACTTCGCGGTCCATAGGGCAGTGCTCAGTACTCGGTACCCAGTTGTCAGTTCCCGGCGAACGAAGTTACAGGCGGGAATGAAACGAGCGAAGGGCTTGCGTGCTCGCTTCTATTGTCCCAGAAGTGGGGAGATTGGGGTAGAGGCTGTAAGTTGATGATTTATGGGAGAACGGAAGGCAGTACTCGGTACTCAGTACTAGTAATCAGCTCGGTACTCAGTGCTCGAACTCAGCACTAGGGGTCAAGGGTTGGCGCGCGGGAGACGGTTCGAATTTCGGGAAGTTCGGTCGTCAGGGAACCAGAGGAGGCGCGCCGGGGTACTGAGTACAGCGTACTGAATACTTCATCGCCTTCGGGTGGCGGCCCAGAGGAGGAGGCTGCCGGCGGCAGCGGCTCCAAGGCCGACGGCGGCTCGCTTCATGGAAGCTCGCACTTCGGCGTCGCGGTCGCGGAGGAGGCGGGATTCGGGATAGGGATCGTCGCGGTCGAGCGCGGATGGCTGCAGGGCCATCTGGAGGACTTCGGCGAGATGCAGGGCACGGCGTCCCGTTCCCTGGGCGATCTGTTCGCGGCAACTGAATCCGTCGGCGATGATCAGCCAGTCATCCGGGCGCGTTGCGGACGGCGGGAAGGAGTTCGAGCTCGCCGATCGCGGTGGAGACTTCGTACTTGTCGTGCTCGAAGCCGAAGGATCCGGCCATGCCGCAGCATCCGGGAGCGGGCGCCTGGAAGTTGACGCCGATGCGGGTGAGGAGCGACTCTTCGTCGGTCATCTTCATGATCGACTTGTGATGACAGTGTCCGTGGAGCAGGGCGCGGCGGTTGAGTTGCGGGAGCGGCGCGGTGCCGGAGTTGCGCTCGAGAAATTCGCTGAGCAGGAATGTTTGTTTGCTCAGGGCCAGAGCGCGCTGGTCGTGGGGAAAAAGGTTGACGAGCTCGTCGCGGAAGACGGCGACGCAACTGGGTTCGAGTCCGACGACAGGAATGCCAGCTTCGATTTCGGGCTCAAGCTGGTCGAGAATTTCGAGCAGCAGCGATTCGGCGCGGTCGAGCATGCCGAAGTCGTAGAGAGGGCGTCCGCAGCAGAGATTGGCGCGCGGGACGAGGACGCGGTATCCGGCGGTTTCGAGAACTTCGACGGCGGCTTTCGCGGTCTCGGGATGGAAATAGTTGTTGAAAGTATCGGCCCAGAGGAGAACCTCGGGGGCTGAAGCCCCATCATCTCCGGATTCTTGACGCGGCGCTGAAGCGCCGCTCTTCCACGGATATGTAGTCGGCGTCCCGGTCGGATCTGCATTCGAACCCGGCGTTGCGTTTCCCCGGTGGGATTCCCGCTCTTCATTTCTGCGATCCTCGACGTCGTCCCACCAGGGGCGGGGCCGGCGGCCTCGCCACGTGCTGGTGCGGCGGAACCATTGCTTGAATGTTTCGGGCGCGAAGGCGGGGATGCTTCGCTGGTGAGGAATGCCGGCGACGACCTTCGCAAGGTCGCGGAGGAACGGGAGCTGCGTCGTGAGATTTACGAGGCCGGGAGCATTGGAAGCGATCCGCGCCCAGAGATCGATGTTGCCGAAGGCGTAAGCATTCAGCGGGCGCACGCGGCCCTTGTAATAGTGCGAAAGAAATTCAGCCTTGTAGGTGGCGACGTCGACGCCGACGGGACAGTCGCTCTTGCATCCCTTGCAGGCGAGGCAGAGATCGAGGGAACGCTTCACCTCTTCGCTCCGCCACTGGTCGCGGATGATGGCGTCTTCGCGGAGCGGGCTTTGCGTCATCTCCCAGAGCAGGTGTGCGCGGCCGCGGGTGGAGTGTTCTTCTTCATGCGTGACGCGCCAGCTCGGACACATCACGCCGCCCTCTTCGCGGCGGCACTTGCCGACTCCGACGCAGCGCAACGCCGCGTGCGAGAGGCTGCCGTGATCGAGTGGAAACTGGAAGTGCGTCGCGGGCTGCCAAGCGGAGTAGTTCGGGCCGAGGCGAAGATTCTCATCGAGCTTGTTGGGCTCGATCAACTTGCCGGGATTCATCTTCCAGTCGGGATCCCACGCGGTCTTGAATTTGCGGAAGGCCTCCATGAGTTCGGGGCCGAACATTTTCGGAAGAAGCTCGGCGCGGGATTGTCCGTCCCCGTGTTCGCCGGACAGAGATCCGCCGTAGCTCACGACGAGGTCGGCGGCCTGTTCGACGAACTTGCGGTACTTGGCGATTCCCTCTTGCGATTGCAGATCGAAGTTGAGGCGCGTGTGTACGCAGGCGTGGCCGAAGTGTCCGTAGAGTGAACCCTTGTAGCCGAAGTCGGCCATCATCTTGCGGAGGTCGCGAAGATATTGGCCAAGCTTGTCGGGAGCGACGGCGGCGTCTTCCCAGCCTTCCCAGTTGAGCGGTTCTCCGGGAACGTGAGATGTGGCGCCAAGGCTGGCCTCGCGAATCTCCCAGATGCGCCGTGCGTTGGCGCCAGAGAACAACCGGATATTCGGCGGAGCAGCGCCGCCACGGAGCGCGTCGATCATGCGCTGCGCTTGCATTTCCGCGCCCGGGATCGAATCGGCGCCGAACTCGACCATCAACCATCCGCCACCTTCGGGAAGAAGAGCGAGGCCTTCGGAATTGATCCCTTTCGTGCGCTCGTAGTAGACGAGAAGATCGTCGAAGCCTTCGAGGCCGATGGGCTTGTGCTGGAGAATTTCAGGGACGGCATCCGCGCATTGATAAATGTCGGGATAGGCGACGACCGCGAGAACGCGCTGCGGAGGGCTCTCGACCAGGCGGCAGGTCGCTTCGAGCGTGGTGGCGCAAGTCCCTTCGGATCCGACGAGAGCGCGGGCGATGTTGAAACCATTTTCCGGGAGGAGATGGTTGAGGTTGTATCCGGAGACGCGGCGCGGGATGTTGGGGAATTTTTTGCGGATGAGATCGGCGTAGTCGGCGGCGATGCTTTTCAGGGCGGAGTAGAGCTGATCGCGGCGGACGGCGCTGCGGCCCGATACTTCTGGGCCGCTGGCCCCCACGATTCGTTCGATACTTCGGGTCGCCGACAGGGCGGGCAGACGAGGCGTCTGGCCCTACATTCAGGCGCGTGCCGTCGTAGGTGACTACGTCGAGGGCTTCGATGTTGTCGTCCGTCTTGCCGGCCATCACCGAGTGGACGCCGCAGGAATTGTTGCCGATCATGCCGCCGATGGTGCAGCGATCGTGGCTCGCGGGGTCGGGCCCAAAGGTCAGATGATGTTTTTCAGCGGCGTTGCGGAGGTGATCGAGAACGACTCCGGGTTGTACACGCGCAATGCGGCGCTCGGGATCGATCTCGAGGATGTTTCCCATGTACTTCGTAAAATCGAGAACGACGGCGACGTTGCAGCATTGTCCAGCGAGCGAGGTACCAGCACCGCGGCATAGCAAGGGCGCGCCAAACTCGCGGCAGGTAGAAATCGCGGCGAGAACGTCGTCGGCATCGCGAGGAATCACGACGCCGATGGGAACCTGGCGATAATTTGAACCGTCGGTTGCGTAGAGAGCGCGGGCGCTGTTATCGAAGCGGACTTCGCCGCCGACGCGGGCCCGGAGGGTTTCAGCGAGGCCCGAGGCTTCCGTCGTGCGAGTCGAGGGCGGGACTGTTGGCGGCATCAAACGATTTCGTGGGGCAGGTTATGTCTCGAGAGATTTCTCGAAACGGGTGTCATTCCTACGGAGCCTGCAAACGAGCTTTTGTCTCACTGCCGACGGGCTCGAGGCCAAGTTACTTGGAGCCTTTACTCACGTTGGTGATTTGGAATTTCGAGCCGTCCCCGTTAGCTTCGATGTGAATGGTCACCATATTTTTCTGGTCGTTGGAAACGATGGAACAACGATTCGTGTCGGACGACGTGGACATGGCTCCAGGAAATTTCTCTTTATAGAAGGCGCAAACTTTGTCGAGCGGGTCGCTGCTCGCGAATGACGCGGAAACGGTGTGGATGTTGCCGAAGGTTGCCGAGGCAGCGCCGTTCTTCTGCACTTCCGCTCCGGGATAGATGTCAATGCCGAGGTCGGCGGCGGCCTTGGACGGATCCTTATTGCTTTCGACCGTGCCGAATGGGGTTTCAACCTTGACGTTGTCGCCGTCCTGATGGACGTGAGAGCTCTTGATCGCGCGATGGACGATGAATCCGAGCGAGCCGAGGCCGATGATGCCAATACCGACGATCACGGCGATGATGATCAGGATGATTTTGAGGGCGCCACCTCCGCTGCTTTTCGTGGCGACGGCAGGGGGCGGCGGAGCGACGGCAACCGGCCTGGCGGCAGAGGCGGGAGCAGTTGTCACGGTAGCCCCGCATTTGTTGCAGAATTTGGTACCGTCGTTCAGTGTTGCACCGCAAGAATTGCAGAATGCCATGGGCCACCTCGCAGCGATGATTCGCCTCGACGGGCGAGTATATCAAACGGGTCGTTGAGGGTTACAGCAAAAGACGCGACTGGCGTCCGGGGCGGACGTCCGCCCCTAAATCAGCTCCAGGTGCGGGTGCCGTAGTCGGCCATGGAGAGGGCCAGCAGGATGAAGAGGAAGAACACCGTGGAAATGACGACCAGTTTCAGGAGCTTTTCGGGGGCTCCTTTGAGATGCATAAAGAAGAGAGCGACCAGCAGGGCTTTCGCGGTGGCGATGATAAGGGCGACGGCGGAATTGAACGCGCCCAGTTCGATGAACGCGGCTTTGTAGGTGATGAACGTTCCCAGGAGCAACGCGGCCCAGACGCTGAAGTACATTTTCAACGGCGAGGATTTTGAATGGTCAGACATAGAAAGCCTCGGATTCCCTGAACGACTTCGCGTTTGTTTTTACGCCGGATTCGATCCGCGCGAGATCCCTCGCTCCGCCTGAAAAGCGGCTACGCTCGGGATGACGCATCATTGGTAGCTTTGCGCGGCATCTCGTTTCATGACGCATCATCGGTAGCTTTGCGCGGCATTTCGTTTCATGACGCAGCATCGGTAGCTTTACGCGGCATTTCGTTTCATCACGCATCATCGGTAGGTTTACGCGGCATTTCGTTTCATGACGCATCATCGGTAGCTTTGCACGGCATTTCGTTTCATGACGCATCATCGGTAGCTTTGCGCGGCATTTCGTTTCATGACGCATCATCGGTGGAGTACGCATAGAAATCATCCGGCTCACGGATGTCGGTCGATCAGGTACAGCAAGGGGAAAAGATAGATCCACACGATATCGACGAAGTGCCAGTACAGGCCGCCGATTTCCAGCGGCGTGTGATATTCCGGGGTGAACCGGCCTTTCCATGCCATGACAAAAAGCCAGGTGAAGATGCCCAGTCCGATGATCATGTGCAACGCATGAAGACCGGTCATCACAAAATACAAGGCAAAGAAAATTTGGGCGTGGCGCGGATTGGCGTATTGATCCGGATGTCCGGGAACGGGCACGTGATCGAAGCTGAAGGACGCGCCCGGCACGTGATGCTCATCGAACTTCTGCTTGTACTCAATCCCCTTGATACCGAGGAAAGCGCAGCCGAACACCATGGTCAGGATGAGCGTGATGAGAAGAAGAGCGCGGCGGGAAGTTTGCGCAGCCCAGATCGCGAGAACGACGGTCAAGCTGCTGCAGATCAGGACGGCTGTGTTGGTAGCGCCGAGTCCGGCGTCGATCGATTTACTGGCTGCAGCGAAGTCACCGAAATACCACCGGCGGTAGATCAAGTAGGCGCAAAACAAACCGCCGAAGAACATGACTTCGGTCGCGAGGAAGATCCACATACCCAAGTTGGAGGCGTCGCGCTGCTGCTCCTCGTCGGCGAAGTGGTGGAGCAGTGCCGGGTTGTGAGTCTCGCCGGGAACGGCCATAGTTTGGCTATCCGACAACGGGGGCCTCCTGCTTGTGGCCGGAGTCGATCTCGTCGTAGTTGTAGGCTTCCCAAGTGACGACTGGCTCTTCCTCGAAATTAAAAGTCGTGGGTGGAGAGGAGGTTTGCCACTCGAGTCCGGCAGCTTTCCACGGATTGTCAGGAGCGGGCTTGCCGTAGCGCATCGACCACAGGAAATAAATCATGGGCAGCAGATAGCCGACGCCGAGCACGGTGGCTCCGGCGGTCGAGAGCACATTGAGCACCTGGAACTCCGGCATGTGGCTGTAGTCGGCGTAGCGGCGCGGCATGCCGAGATAGCCGAGAACGAATTGCGGGAAGAACGTCAGGTTGAATCCAATGAAGACGATCAAGGCGGCGAGACGGGCCCAACCTTCGGGATAGAGCCTGCCGGAAATTTTGGGCCACCAGAAATGCATTCCGCCGAGATATCCCATGAGCGCGCCGCCGACCATGATGTAGTGGAAGTGCGCGACGACGAAGTACGTGTCGGTGACATGGACGTCGATGCCGAGGGCGGCAAGGAACAGTCCGGTCAGGCCTCCCATGGTGAACAGGCCGATGAAGCCGAACGCGTAGAGCATGGGCGCGTCGTAGTGAATCGATCCTTTATAGAGGGTCGCCGTCCAGTTGAAGACTTTGACGGCGGACGGGACCGCGACCGCATAGCTGAGCAAAGAGAAAATGAGCGCGGCATAGACCGAGATGCCGGCGACGAACATGTGATGCGCCCAGACGAGGAATCCGAAGACTGCGATGGCAATCGATGAGAACGCGACGAAGCTGTAACCGAAGATGCGCTTGCGGCTGAAGCAGGCAATGATCTCGGTGACGACGCCCATCGACGGCAGAATCATGATGTACACCGCGGGATGGGAGTAGAACCAGAACAAGTGCTGGAAGAGCAGCGGGTCTCCGCCAAGCTTGGGGTCGAAGATGCCGAGGTGCAAGGTGCGTTCGGCAGCCACCAGGACGATGGTGATGGCGATGACGGGCGTTCCAAGAATCTGAATGATGCTGGTGGCGTAGTGTGCCCAGATGAACAGCGGAAGGCGCGACCAGGTCATGCCGGGAGCGCGCATGCGGTGGATCGTGACGACGAAGTTGAGTCCGGTGAGGATGGAAGAAAATCCGGCGACGAAGATCGCCAGGCCGGCTTCAACAATTTTCGTGTTGGTGTAGGCCGTGCTGAATGGCGTGTAGAACGTCCAGCCGGTATCGACGCCGCCGGTCAGCATGCAGTGCAACATCATGGCGCCGCCGATGATGTACAGATACCAGCTCAGCAGGTTGATGCGGGGGAAGGCGAGATCTTTCGCCCCGATCATCATGGGCACGAGGAAATTACCCAGTACGGCGGGGATCGATGGAATCAGGAAGAAGAAAACCATCACCATGCCGTGCATGGTGAACAGCTTGTTGTAGGTGTCCGGCTGAACCAGATCGCTGGCGGGCGTGAGCAACTCGAGGCGGATGATCAGAGCAAAGAAGCCGCCAATAAAGAAGAATAACGTGATGGAAATGAGATAAAGCAGCGCGATGCGTTTGTGGTCGGTGGTAAACAACCACGAACCCGCACCGTAGTGCTTGTTCAGGTAATTTTCCTTCTCGACGGGTTGAACCGTTGCTGTTGCTGTCGCCATACCTATTGCACCTGACTTCCTGCGGCCTGGGGGTTGCCTTGCGGAGCAGCCATGGCAGAGTTCGTCTTGGCTCCGTTCGCGCCGGGCTGCGCCATCGATTTCACATATGCGACCAGCGCATTCAATTGTTCCTCGCTCACCAATCCCTGGAACGTCGGCATCACCGGCTTGAATCCGCTGACAACTTTCGCGCCGGGATCGAGGATCGATTCGCGAATGTAATTTTCGTCGGCGGTGACGGTGCGGCCATCTTCCAGCAACACCGGCTTGCCAAAGACTCCTTGAAGATTCGGGCCGCGTCCCTGCGTGTCGGTGCGATGGCAGGTGACGCAGCCGAGTTCCGCAAAAATCTTTTCACCCGTAGCTGAGAGTGGCCCGGTGGAACCGCCGCTCATCCAGGCTTCATACTGCGCCGGCTCGAGGACGACGATGGAGCCGATCATGCCTGAGTGTTGAGTGCCACAATATTCGGCGCAGAACAGATGATACGTGCCGGGTTTCGTCGCATGAAACCATGCGACCGTGTAGCGTCCCGGCAACACGTCTTGCTTCATACGAAAGGCCGGAACGAAGAAACTATGGATCACATCCTGCGAGGTCATGATGAGCTTGACGTCGCGACCGACGGGAACGTGAAGTTCGTTGATCTCGCGCTGTCCTTCGGCGTGTTCGAGCTTCCACATCCACTGCTTGGCGACGACGTAGACCTCAGTGGAATCACGCGGAGGAGTGCGGCCCTTGAAATAAACGACGGCGCCCCAGATGAAAATGACCATGAAAACGCCGAGCGGGATGATGGACCACGTCAGTTCCAGGGGCGTCGAACCTTCAATCTGTTCTGCGAGAACGCCCTTGCGATGGCGATACCGCGCCGCGAAATAAGCAAGGGCGGTGAAAATCAGCAGGCTCATCAGCCCCGACACAATGAGCAGGAAGATGAACAGGGCATCTACATTGCCCGCCGCCGTGGAGGCCCGTTGGGGCCACAATGGAAAATTATCGAACATATCCCGTTGAACTGATTCCTGGCCGATCCGACTTCTGATTCCAAGTCCTGCGCGGCGCGACCTTCTCAAGCCAGAACAAAACGAGAATCAATCCGCCGATAAACAAAATCGTGATGCCGCCGCCGAGCTTCAGCATGTTGGTGACGATCGCGCCGTATTTTCCAGTCGCGGGATCGTAGTGATAGCAATACAAGAGCACCTGGTCGACAGCGTTGCCAATCTTGCCTTGCGAAGCTTCGACGAGACCCATGCGCAGATCTTTCGGCGGGAAATCGACGCCGTAGAAGTATCGCGAGATGCGTCCTTGCGGCGTGAGCACCAGGATCGCGGTGGCATGGGCGTACTGGTTGCGGGCCGCGTCGTATTGATACTGGAAGCCGACGGCTTTGGTCAGGGCGTTGATTGACTCGGCCGGACCTGTCAGGAAATGCCATCCCGCAGCCGCGTTGGCGCGTCCATAACGTTTTAGAAATTCTTTCTTTTTCGCGGCGGCCATTTCGGTGGTTTCGCGCGGATCGAAGCTCACGGTGATCACGTCGTATTCGTTACCGACGTCGAACTTGATCATCTTCATCGCGCCGCTGAGTCCGGCGAGCACTTCGCCGCAAAGCATGGTGCAGTTGTAATAAACGAGATTGAGGATCAGCGGCTTCTTGCCGAAGTAGTCCCCGAGTTTCACGGCGCGGCCCGAGTCATCGGTAAATGCGAGTTCGGCCGGAACTTCGCCATCGAGATGCTGATCGATGCCGACGTTTTGCAGGTAGGGCGGACGCACGCTCGTAGGCGGCGACATGATGCCCTTGGACATTCCCTGGGACATCGCCTGGCCGGCGACGGCGAGCACTACCAGCAGTGCGCCTAGAACTCGACAGGAGTTCCCCTTGGTGGCAGCCGCCGTCGAGCTTCGCTCGACCGGACAGCCGGGGGCGGCTGTCCCCACATAAACTCTCCGTGCTGCCGCCGTCGAATTGTGATTCCCGAACTTCACTTCTTACTTCCCTTCTTTTCTGGCTGCTTTGCGGGCGGCTGAGCGGAGGGCTCGGCCCGTCTGGCCGCGGACGGGCAGGCCCCGTTGCGCGAGGAGATCCATGGCGCGATCGATCGGGATGCGAACAGTTCCGGCTTTCTGATCGACCCAATCGTAGGTGCTCAAAGTATTTTCTTCGTGCAGGCGCTCGTCATTGAGTTCCGTGCGCTCGTTGACTTCCAGCTGCGGCGCGGGAAAACTTTGTTTCAAATACTTCTCGTAGTCTCCCTTGTATTCCGGAGGGATGCGGCGCGTGTCAGCCGGCGCGTTCGCGACCAGAGGGCTCATCGGCGGCTGGTCGGTTTCGAAACGGCGATCGAGATACCAGAACAGGCCCCGCACGAGAAGATAGGCGAACAGGCAGGCCACCGCGAGTCCGACGAGGAAATAGACAACGCCAGCGACACTAATGTCTTTGCGTTCGTAGTCGCCGTGCGCGTGCAAGTTCGGGTTGGGGCTCTGGTGACTCATGCGTTGTCGGGAACTCCCAGCGTGTGGTGCGGATGCGACTCGATCACTTCTCCGGCGGATGGATCGTAGGCCGGGCAGCAACGGCAGCGCGGCGAGATTCCAGAAGAAGTTCGCCAGCCAGAATCCACCGATCGCAATCGGAACGACGATGTCAGCAATGGTGACGGTGAAAGTCTTGGAGAAATTCGGCTCGATAATCCAGAACATATCGACAAAGCGCGCCACGATCAACCATATCGCCAGCCACGCCAGCTTGCGGATATCGCGTTTGAACGGACGTGAAAGAAGGATCACGAATGGAATGACGAAATGGAACAGCACGAGGAAAAGTCCGACCGAACCCCAGCCGCCATTCAGGCGTCTCACATAAAACGTGATTTCATTCGGCAGGTTGCCGGCCCAGATGATGAGCCACTGCGAGAAACTGAAGTAAGCCCAGACCATGATGAAGGTGAGTATCCACTTGCCATGATCGTGGACAAAATCCGCCTTCAACATTTCTGACATCGGCTTGTGATTGAAGAGGATGCGCTCGACCACCACCGCAAAACACATGGCAGAGAGCACTTCTCCGATAAGGATGACCAAGCCGAAAATAGTGGAGACCCAACTGGGATCAAGCGACATGACCCAGTCGATCACAGCGAAAGTGATGGTGAAGCCGTAGAGGATGAGGCCCGGCCCGGCAACGGCTTTGAACTTCGTCGTGTTGTCCGGAGCGCCGGGGCGATCTCCTTGCTTCGACCACAGCGAAAGCAGGAACGAGAGCAGGTTCCAGATGGCGAAATAGAAGATGGCGCGAACGATGAACCCGTTCGTCGTCAGGTAGGTCTTGGTGATGTCTTCCAGGTGCTCGCGGAGATGCTTGTCGGCGACCTGGTTCAGCGGGCGGGCCCAGATGTAGAGGTGGTGAACGCCGAGGATCACTGGAATGAAAAGTATGGTGAGCAGCGGCAGGGTACGCATGGCCGCGCCTTGGACGCGGCGGATTACGACGCCCCATCCGCCTCCAGTGAGATGGCGAATCATAATGATCGCCATTGAACCGAGGGCAACGCCCAACCAGCACATGAAGCCGAGAAGGTAGGCGCGATAGAACTCCTCAGTCCGCATGAATGCGAGCGCTGCGGCGGCGACACCAAAAACGACGCCAATGATCAGGGAGCGCTGCGCGATCGTCTTCACGATGGGCGGAGGCGTCAGGTCGATTTGTCGAGCTTGCGCCGCGCTCATTTCGATTCTTCCTTCATGTTTTCTGTCTTGGTCTCGGGCGCAATCACGGGCAAGGTTGCGCCGGATCCGGGCTCGCGGAATTTCGGCGGCTCGGAGGGAATTTTCTGTCCGGCTGGGACGTCCGTCATGGTGGCGTTCTGGCTCAACTGCAGAGCGCGGACGTAAGCGACGATGTTCCAGCGATCCTGCGGCGGAATCTGCGACGCGTAGTCGGGCATGATGCCGAAGCCTTCGGTAATGATGTCGAAGATGTATCCGACCGGGGCCTTCTGCAGGCGAACGATGTGGAAGGAAGGCGGCTTACGCGCGAAGCCGCGCGAGGGCACGAAACCGTTTCCGTCCCCGAGGCGCGAATGGCAAGGCGCGCAGTAGATATTGAATCGCTCCTGGCCTCGCTCAAGAACTTCCTTGGTGACCGGGAACGGCATGACGTCGCCGGGATTGTTCCCGATTTTTCCGGTGTAGAAATAAGCGTCTTCGTGAAGCTGTCCGCGGGCGACCGTGCCTTCGACTGGCGGACGCTCGGAACGCTGGTCCGCATAGAAATCGCTGTGAGAGAGCGGATTCTGGCGCGGCTGCACGTGCATGTCGAGGCGGCAGGCGGAGGTCAGGGCGATCACCACCAGGAGGAGCGGAATCGCGGCTTGGCCTTTGAAAGTCTTTAACCACAGAGGACACGGAGGCTCACAGAGGAAAATCCGCGACTTCAGGTAGCGGAGAATCCTAAAAGAAATCGGACGGGTGAAGGCACCCGTTCCTACATGAATCTTGCCACTGCCGGCACGTGCAAATTTTCGGCTGGCGCTCATTTAGCTGGGCACCTCCGAAACCGAGCGCGGAGCGAGGCTTTCGAGGAAGCGGCGCGTGCCCGCGGGATCATATTTCTTGTCGGAAGAGAACACGATCAGGAAGAAACGATCTTTCGACGCGAGAGCAAATCGTGGGACGTTAAATACCGGGTGATACGGCATGGGCAAGCCGTTCAGTGCGAGCATGCCGAGGACCGCCGAGATTCCGGCGAACAGGATCGTCATTTCGAATGTAATCACGATGAACGCCGGCCACGAATGCGGAGGCTTGCCGCCAATGTTCAGGGGATAGTCGACGGCGGACATCCAATACTGCATCAGGTAACCGGTGCATCCGCCGATGATGCCACCGATCAGGACGACCAGCGGAACTTCGTCGTGATGGAACCCGATTTCTTCCGCCAGGCCTTCGATCGGGAACGGACTGTAAGCATCGATCTTCTGGAACCCAGCCTCATGGGTTTTGCGCGCGGCATCGACCAAGGCTTGCGCCGAGTCGAACTCCGCCATGATGCCGTAAATAGGATCGCGCTTCATGGCTTACTCTTTCACCTCCGACTCGGGCAGGAGGGTGCGCATTTCGAAGATCGAGATGGCGGGCAGGACACGCAGGAACAGGAACATCAGCATGAGGAACATGCCGATCGTGCCGATGAAGGTCATCCAGTCCCAGCGCGTGGGATAGTACATGCCCCACGATGAGGTCAGGAAATCGCGGTGCAGGCTCATCACGACAATCACGAACCGCTCGAGCCACATGCCGACCAGGATGACGCCCGATATGAAGAACAGCGCAACCGGGCTGGTGCGGAGTTTGCGGATCCAGAGAACCTGGGGAATAAAGATGTTGCAGGTCAGCAGCGCCCAGTACGGCCCGGCATAAGGACCGTGCAGGCGATTCCACATGGTGAACATGTCGTAGCGATCGCCGCCGTACCATCCCATGAACGCTTCGACGCCGTAGCCGTAGGCGACGATGAGCCCGGTCGCGAGCATGACCTTCGCGGAGTTCTGCAGGTGGCGCTCGGTAATGAAATCTTCGAGACCGTAAATCTTGCGGATGGGGATGGCAAGCATCAACACCATAGCGAAGCCCGAGTAGATGGCGCCCGCGACAAAGTATGGCGGGAAGATCGTGGTATGCCATCCCGGAACGATGCCGACGGCGAAATCGAAACTGACGACGGTGTGAACGGAGAGCACGAGCGGCGTGGCTAATCCCGCGAGAAGCAGGTACATCGTCTCGTAGCGATGCCAGTGACGGGCGGATCCGCGCCAGCCCATCGAGAACATGCCGTAAGCCATTTTCAACGCACGGTTTTCGGTGCGATCGCGCAGGGTCGCGAAATCGGGGATCAATCCGGTAAACCAGAACAGGGCCGAAATCGTCGCGTAGGTTGAGACCGCGAAGACGTCCCACATGAGCGGGCTGCGAAATTGGGGCCAGACCCGCATGGTGTTCGGGTAGGGGAAGAGCCAGTAGGCAAGCCAGGGGCGGCCGACGTGGATGGCGGGAAAAATTCCGGCGCAAGCGACGGCGAACAGGGTCATGGCTTCGGCGAAGCGGTTGATGGAATTGCGCCAAGGCTGCCGCAGCAAGAGGAGAATGGCGGAAATCAAGGTGCCGGCGTGGCCGATACCGATCCACCAGACGAAGTTCACGATGGCGAAGCCCCATCCGATGGGGATGGTGACGCCCCAGATGCCTATGCCCTTCAGGAAAAGGTATCCGATGGCGTAAAGCATCATCATCGTAAGCATGAAGCAGAGGCCGAAACCGATAAACCATCCATTCGAAGCGGGACGGGTCAGCACGATGGCGCTGATTTTCTCCGTGACCGTTCCGAAAGTATGGCCCGGCTCGATGACCGGAGCTCTTTCGAGATCGACCGCCGATTTGTATTGCTCTGGCATTCGTTCTGCGAGGTCCCTCAGGGGCTAAAGCCCCTTTTTCATTGCGTCCCAGTTACGCGGCCCTAAAGGGCCGCTCTTCCACGGGGCTCTCTTCCAGCGCCCCTGTTCCACGGCCACTCTCCCACGGCGCTCTTCCACGGACTCTTCCACGGCATTCTTCCGCGGCCCTCTTCCGCGGCCCTTTCCGGGCCACTGTTCCAGGGCCACTGTTCCACTTCTCGCTCGCGCACGCCTCGCTGTTCTACATCTTTCCGGCGCTGCGCGCGGTGGACAGCCGATGGCGGCTGTCCCCACATGTTTTTTCCTACCCCTCCAACTCCGGATTCGGGTTTCTTACTTCCGCCAGGTACGTCGTTCGTGGGCGGGTATTTAATTCGCCGAGCAGGCTGTAGTTGCGGGCCTGCGCCTTCAACTTCGAAACCTTGCTGTTCGGGTCATTGATGTTGCCGAAAATGATCGCTCCTGCCGGACACGACTGCTGGCACGCGGTCTGGAGTTCATCGCCGACGCGAATATCCTTGCCCTCGCGCACCGAGGCAGTCTCGGCGTCGATGCGGTGCTCGTTGATGCGCTGCACGCAGTACGTACACTTTTCCATGACGCCGCGGCTGCGAATGCTGACGTCGGGATTGCGCATCATCTTGTATTGCGGCGTCTCCCAATCCTGGAAGAGCAGGAAATTAAAGCGGCGCACTTTGTAGGGACAATTATTCGAGCAATAGCGCGTGCCGACGCACCGGTTGTAGACCATGTCGTTCAGGCCTTCGGTGGTGTGGTTGGTGGCGCCGACCGGGCAAACCACTTCGCACGGCGCGTTCTCGCACTGCATGCAGGGCACGGGCTGGAAGAATGCTTTCGGATTGTCGCGGTCGCCCTGATAGTAGGCGTCAACGCGAATCCAGTGCATGTGTCGTCCGATGCGGGTCTGCTCTTTGCCGACGACGGCGATGTTATTTTCCGACTGGCACGCGAGCATGCAATTGTTGCAGCCGACGCAGGAATTCAAGTCGATCGTCATACCCCAGGAGTACATCTCTTCTTTATAGGGATATGGCTTGTAAAGCGTGAGAGCCGGATCGACCTCTTCTTCTTTCGCGAATTCAGGCTCCTTGCGATATTCCTCGAGACTGGTTTCGCGCACGAGCGGACGATGCGCCCCGTCGGGCGTGTCCATACTCTGCATGCCCTGCGTGGAGGCGAGCTTGTAGGTGTCTCCAGTCTTTTTTATCGTGACCCCAGAAGCGATCCACGGAGCGGCGGTGGTGCGGAGGGCGTAGGCGTCGAAGCCTTGGGCGGTGCCGACGCGTCCGGCGCGCTTGCGGCCGTAGCCGAGGGTGATGGTGACGGAATTGTCGGGATGTCCCGCTTGAATCCAGACGGCGCCGGTGACTTTCTTGCCATTCAGATCGAGTTCGACAACATCCTCGGTCTTGATGTCGAGGCGCTGCGCCATCTTGGGACCGATCTGGATCGCGTTGTCCCAGGTGAGCTTCGACATCGGCTTGGGCAATTCCTGCAGCCATCCGTTGTTGGCGAACTGTCCGTCGTAGATGGTGGAATCGCGGCGGATGTTGAGTTCGATCGCCGCAGACTCAGACTTCGGGCCGCTGTCTGCGGGCGCAGGGGCTTTCGCCGTCAGGGACTTCGGCGCGAAGGTAGTGCCCTCGATCCAGCCATCATGCAGCGATTTCCGCCAGAACTTTTCGAAGTCTGCTCCGGCGTGCTGCTTCTGCCAGTAAGCGCGGAGAAGATCGTATCCGGTGGCGTCGGACTGTCCGGAGAGCAACGCAACGAATTCAATCGCGCTTTTTCCGTTATAGAGCGGCGAAATCAGCGGTTGAATCATGCTGACGGTACCGTCGTAGGCGCGGGCATCTCCCCAAGCTTCGAGTTCGTGCGTGGCGTTGACGTGCCACTGGCAGAGTTCCGCAGTCTCGTCCTGGTAGAGGCCGTAGTGAACACGGAGAGGAACCTTGTTGGTCTTGAGCGCGTCAGCGAATTTCAAATCGGACGGCGCATCGTACACCGGGTTGCCGCCGAGGATGACAAGCAGGTCGACTTTGCCGGCATTCATGTCGCCGACGAGTTCTTTGAGCGAATCGGTCTGATTGACCGGATTGGCGTCGACCGGATCGGTGTAGAAAACGGTCTTGCCGACATTGCCCAGACGAGCATTCATCTCGTGAGCGAACGCGTGGATTTCGGGCGGCTGATGGTCGCCGACCATGAACAACGCCAGAACCAGAATGAGCGTCGGAGATCAGACGACATCGGCCGCGTAAAGGACCAGCATCCGGCCACAACGCTATCTTTCATGAACACGTTCGGAAACTCCGATGCCCTGACAACGGCGCGGTGGTCCGCCTTCGCGCCCGTCGATGTCGGCGTGCACTCGACGACGTAGAGGCGATTCATTTGGCGCGTCCGGATTGCGGCGCTTGGCGAAGTCGCGAATGTATCTCACGTTGCCGGGGAATCCGGCGTAGAGGAAGTCGGCGTCGAGCGAGACGATGACGTCGGCCTTCGAGAAGTCGTAGCGCGTCTCGACGGGCTGTCCGAAGGCGAGCTTCGCGCCTTCGAGGACGTTATCGCGATTGACCGGCTCGTACACATGCCACTTGGCCTGCGGATAAACCTTCAGCAGATTGCGAAGCTGGTCAGCCAACGTCGGCGAAGAAATGGTGGGAGTGAGAATGCGGATGCCCGCACCCTGCAAAGCCCGTCTGCGCGCTGAGGGGCCCGCGGATCGCGGCGAGGAATGCCGCGAACGACCGCTGATCGCCCATCGAGATCACGCTCTGCGAGCGATCCGGATCGTACATTCCGAGAATCGAAGCCTGCGTAAAGACGTCGGTGCCGCCGAGCGAAGCGGGATGCTGATCATTGCCCTCAATCTTTGTGGGACGGCCGAGATGACTCTCGACCAGAACCGGACTGGCATATCCGCCGAGCGTAACCGCCGAGGCGTAGAACATGGGGCGTCCGGGGATGACGTTTTCGGGCTGCCGTACGTAGGGAACGATCGGCTCAAGCGGAAGCTTGACGCATCCGGTCATGCCGGCGAGGCCGAGCGAAGCGCCCATGACCTTGAGGAAGCCGCGGCGCGAAACCGAGTCGAGCCATTCGGAGGCGCCTTTGGGGAATTCCCGGTGAAGGGCCTCTTTGAATTCGTCACTGCCGGCGAGTTCTTCGAGCGAGCGCCAGTATTCGGGGCCGGTTTTTTCGGCGGCGTCGTGCGCGGTGGCGAGGTCGATACGCTCGCGGACGAGGTTGAGGTCCAGCGTCTTGGATGGACAGACGTCCTCGCGCTTTTTGATCTGGACCAGGTCGCCGTGATTGTTGTTGTCGTTCGTCATTCTGTCGCCGCTTCGCTTCTTTCAACGCCCGGGGCTAAAGCCCCGACAACTCATCGATCCCTCAACGGCGCGTCTAAAGCCGCGCCCTTTCAAACCCACTGCGGTCGTCGATTACGACTGACCAAAGCTGCATTTTAAAAACTCACCTGTGACACGTGCTGCAGTTCGTGATGTCTTTGACGCTACGCACGTTGTACTTCTTTATTAGTGCTGTCCCGAGATCGGTCTGGTCGGTGAAGCTCTGTCCGTCGACCACGACCGGATTGGCGCTGGTCGGTTGCGCATAACGCATGTTGAACACCTGATCCCGCGGGCGCAGATGATTTTGCGGGGCGCGATGGCAGCCGAGACACCATTCCATCTGGAGCGATTCCTGCTGATACATCAATGGCATCGTGTCGACGGGGCCGTGGCAACTGTTACAGCCGACTCCCTTGGTGACGTGGATGCTGTGATTGAAATAAACGAAGTCGGGAAGCTGGTTGACGCGCGTCCATTGCAGCGATTCGCCGGAGCGATAACTGGCGCGAACGGGCTCGAGAAGTTGCGCGTTCGTCCAAATTTGCGAATGGCAGTTCATGCAAGTCTTGGTCGGAGGGATTCCGGCAAAGCTGGAAGTTTCGACCGAGGTGTGGCAGTAGCGGCAATCGATGCCAAGTCCGGTGACGTGATGCTGGTGGCTGAACGGAACCGGCTGCGGCTTGCGAACGCCCGCGTACGTGACGTAAGGCGAACCCTGCACTTCGTAGGCGATCCAGCCCAACGCAGCCACGACGAAGACGGCGCCAAAAATAGTGGCCCTCGCCAGACTATTCGTACTGCGATGAAAAATCTGTGACATTTCCTTAAGAGACTTGGCTGAAGAGACCCGGCGGATCGTCCGCTGTTAAAGGTGCGACGTTTGCTTTAGCGAAAAGAAAACCACCCACTGGCTTTCTGAGTTGTTAGTGAAACTGGAAATTATAAATATTTCGTTGGGCTTTGTCGCGGATTTTTAGAATTTCGCAAAAGAAAAAATGTGCGAAATGAATGGCGGTCAAGAAATGTTGAATTTTTCAACGAGGCACGGCGCTGTCTCAGACCGAGACGATGGTTGATCTAGCGCAGATTCATGACTAGCAATTTAGGTTCCGTCATCTCTTCGATGGCGTAACGAAGGCCTTCGCGGCCGAGACCGGAATCTTTGACTCCGCCGTAGGGCATGTGATCGATGCGGAATGAAGGAGCATCTCCAGCGATCACGCCGCCGACTTCGAGCTCTTCGTAGGCCTGGAACAGCAGCTTGGCGTCGCGAGTGAAGATGCCAGCCTGCAGGCCGAAGGTGGAATTATTGACCTGGCGGATCGCTTGATCAAACGTCGAATACGGTTCCACGGTGACGATGGGCCCAAAAACTTCTTTACAGTTCACTTTCATGTCGGGCTTGGTGCCGGTGAGAACCGAGGGTTCGACGATTGAATTCTTACGATGACCACCGCAGAGCAGGCGAGCTCCGGCGCGGACGGCTTCATCGATCCAATTCACGGCGCGGATGGCGTCGCTTTCGCGGATGAGAGGTCCGACGTCAGTGGAATCGTCAAGCGGATCGCCAGTTTTGAGTTTCTTGACGCCTTCGACCAACAGGTCAGTGAATTTTCCGTACACCGACTCTTCGACCAGGATGCGCTGCACCGAGATGCAGGTCTGCCCTGCATATCCGAAACCGCCGGTGACGCAGCGGTCAGCGGCGTAGGAGACATCGGCATCGCTGTGAACGATGACGGCCGCATTGCCGCCCAGTTCGAGAACGACTTTTTTCTTGCCCGCGCGGCGCTTGATGTCCCATCCAACGGGAACGCTGCCGGTAAAACTGATGAGCTTAATGCGGTCGTCCGTGACGAGAAGTCCCGCGTCTTCGTTTGAAAGTGGAATGACGTTGAGGCCGCCATCGGGCCAACCCGCCTGCTGCACACACTCCGCCAAAAGCAGCGAGCAGAGCGGCGTTTGCGGCGCCGGCTTCAACACCATGGGACAACCTGCGGCGATGGCGGGAGCAACTTTGTGGGCCACGAGGTTGATGGGAAAATTGAACGGAGTAATTCCCGCGACCGGGCCAAGCGGGAAACGACGAACGATGCCCCAGCGTCCAGCAGTGTATTCCTGCCAGTCCAGTGGGAGGAATTCTCCGTAGATGCGGGTGGTTTCTTCGGCCGCGACCTGGAAGGTAAAAGTGGCGCGCTCCACTTCGGTGCGTGCCGCCTTGATGGGCTTGCCGGCTTCCTGAGCGAGGGTGCGCGCAAATTCCTCTTTGCGCTCCACCATCGACGCGGCGACCTGGCGCAGAACGCGCTGGCGCTCAAAGGCGGGAAGGCGGCGAGTGGTGCCGAAAGCTTTTACGGCCGCCGCAATGGCAGCTTCCGCGTGCTCCTTGCGTCCTTGCACGACGCGAGCAACCAAGCTGTTGTCGTAGGGAGCGCGAATCTCGACGACATCGCCCTCCTCGTGCCAACGGCCGTCCACAAAAAAGCCATGGGTCGCCACCGGAGCGATCGTCATCTCGGACATGGTTTTGAAGCCCCCATCCCACTCTGGAATTAATTATAGGACTTTGGATGCCGGCGGATGTTTCTGGGAATTTAAATCTTCAATACGGTACGGAGGCGCACAGAGAAAACGGATCCGCTTATACAATGGCTCGCTGACTATGAGCACTCTTCCTAGCATTTCTGAACTGGCGTCGCGCTTCCGGCGCGGTGAAGTTTCTCCAGTTGAAATCACGCGCGGATGTTTGGAGCGGATCGAAAAACTCAATCCGGCACTGAACGCGTTTATTACGGTCATGGGGGAATCGGCGCTCGAGCAAGCGCGATCGGCGGAAGAGGCGATTGGGCGCGGGGAGTGGCGCGGTCCGCTGCACGGGGTTCCAGTCGCGGTCAAGGATTTGATCGACACGGCGGGGGTGCGCACAACCGCTGCCAGCGCGGTCCATGAGAAGCGAATTCCGACCGAGGATGCGGAGGTGGTTCGACGCCTGCGGGTTGCCGGCGCGGTCATCGTGGGAAAAAACAATCTGCACGAATTCGCATACGGTGGAAGCTCGATGATCAGCCACTTCGGCGAGGTACACAATCCGTGGGATCACGATCGGATCGCCGGGGGATCATCCGGAGGATCGGCAGCCGCGGTGGCGGCAGGCATGGCGTTCGCCGCGATCGGGACGGACACGGCGGGATCGATTCGCGAGCCAGCTTCCCAGTGTGGATGCGTGGGGCTGAAGGCGACATACGGGCGCGTGTCGAGCCGCGGCGTGATTCCGCTTTCGCCGTCGCTCGATCACGTCGGTCCACTGGCCGCGAACGTAGCCGATGCCGCCATTGTGCTGCAGGCGATCGCTGGGTACGATGCGGCGGACATCACATCGGCGGAGGTTCCGGTTGCGGATTATTCATTCGCCGTGCAGGAGGGCGCAAAGGGCCTGCGCGTGGGAGTTCCACGGGAGTATTTCTTTGACGATCTCGATGCGGAAGTGAGCGCAGCTCTCGAAGATGCGTTGCGCGGGATCAAAACGATGGTTGCCTCGATGAAAGAGGTGCGGCTCGAGGTTCCGACGGACCGGTCACTGCAGGCCGCGGAATCCTACGCGTATCACGCAGAGAGCGTTGCCACGCATGCCGATCTTTACCAACCGGAAACGTTGCGGCGCATTCGCAGCGGCGAACAAGTCTCGGCGGCGGAGTATATCCGCCGCAGGCAGGAATTGGAGCAAGGACGGCGAGACATCCGGCGGGTCTTTGCTGAGGTCGATGTTCTCGTAACTCCGACGACGCCGATCGCGGCTCCGTCCATCGCGGATCTGAAGAAAAATCCGGACCAACTGCGGCCGGCAGAGTTGAAGTTGCTGAGGAATACCCGCCCATTCAACGTGTGGGGATTGCCGGCGATTTCCCTTCCCTGCGGATTCACCCAAGGCGGGCTACCCATTGGGATGCAGATTGCCGGGCCTCCCTGGCGCGAAGATCTGATCCTGCGACTCGCACAGGCTTACGAGCAGGCGACCGCCTGGCACAAACGAAGCTGCCCAGACTCCTGACGGAGCGGGTCTTCAAGGCGCGGATTTGCGGAAGACCTTATTGTGTTGGGCCTGATGGAATCTTCGTCGCACGCTGTAAGCCAGTGACCTCCAACCCAGTGATGCGTCTAACGAATCGGGCGTACACTGACAAACCGGCGACCATTTGGCCGCCATCCTGGAGTCTCGATAATGAAACGAACCCCTACATCCACACGATTTACTCTGGCCGTCGCTGCCACTTTCGCCTTCACCGCATTCGCGCCGAGCGCTTCGATACCAGAACAGCATGGCATCGCCGTGGCCAACATGGACCGGGCAGTCAAGCCGGGCGACGATTTTTACAAATATGCGAATGGCGATTGGATCAAGCGGACCGTGATTCCTCCGGACCGCTCTTCGGTGGACGTGTGGTCAAAGCTGGAAGACCTGAGCAACAAGCGCACGGCGCAATTGATCGCGGACATTGCGAAATCGAACCCGCCCGCGGGAGCGCCAACGCGGAAAGTAGCGGACCTCTACAACTCGTACATGGACGAGGCTGGCATTGAAGCGAAGGGCCTGTCGCCGTTGCGGCCGCATCTCGACGCGCTGGCCGCCATTCAAGACAAGCATCAACTTGCGCGCGCCCTGGGAGAAACCCTGCGCGCCGACGTGGATGCGCTCAACAACACGAACTATCACACGCCGAACCTTTTCGGACTGTGGGTAGCTCCCGGCTTCAACGATTCCGAGCACTACATGCCTTACCTGATGCAGGGCGGATTGCAACTTCCGGACCGCGAATACTATCTCTCCGACAGCGAGAGCATGAGCAAGCTGCGCGCCGGGTATCAAAGACACATCGCGACCATGCTGAAGTTGGCTGGCTTTTCTGAAGCGGAGGCGCGGGCGACAAAGATCGTCGACCTTGAGCATTCGATTGCGCAGATCCACCGGAGTTTGGCGGAGAACGAAGACATCCACAAAGCCAATAACACCTGGTCGCGCGAGGACTTTTCGACGAAGGCTCCTGGCCTGGACTGGGCCGAATACTTCCGCGCCGCAGGCATCCACGAGACGAAGAGCTTTATCGTTTGGCAGCCTGACGCGTTTGAGAGCGAATCGAAGCTGGTCGAATCGACTTCACTCGATGCCTGGAAAGACTGGCTGGCCTTCCACCTGATTGAAGCCTATGCAGGCACCCTGCCAAAAGCACTGGTGCAGGAGCGCTTTGCGTTTTTCGGCAAGGAGCTGTCCGGCGCGGAACAGCAGCGTCCGCGGTGGGAGCGGGGTGTGTACGTGGTGAACGGGCTTCTGGGCGACACTGTCGGACAGGCGTATGCCGAGAAGTATTTTTCCCCGGAAGCAAAGGCGCAGGCCCAGGCGATGGTGGCGAATCTAATCGCGGCCTTTCACAAACGCATCGAAGGGCTGACGTGGATGAATCCGGCGACGAAAGCCGAGGCAGAGGCCAAACTTTCAACGCTCTATGTGGGAATCGGATATCCCGAAAGCTGGCACGATTATTCGAACTATGAAGTGAAGGCCGACGATCTGTTTGGCAATGTATGGAGAGGCGACCTCGCCGACTATCAACGACAGCTTGCGCGGCTGGGGAAGGCGATTGACCGGAAAGAATGGTCGATGACGCCGCAAACGGTGAACGCGGTGAATCTGCCGCTGCAGAACGCGCTGAATTTTCCCGCAGCGATTCTGCAACCGCCGTTCTACGATCCGCAGGCTCCGGCAGCCGCGAACTATGGTGCGATCGGCTCGGTGATTGGACACGAGATCAGCCATACGTTCGACACAGAAGGCAGCGCGTTTGATTCGAAGGGACGAGTGCGAAACTGGTGGACTCCGGAAGATTTGAAACACTTCGAAGCGACTACCGCGCAACTGGCCGCGCAGTATGACACGTACAAACCGTTCCCCGATCTGTCGATGAACGGGAAACAGACGTTGGCCGAGAACATCGCGGACGTCGCTGGAATTTCGGCCGCGTACGACGGATATCGAGCCTCGCTCGGGGGTAAGGCAGCTCCTACGGTGGACGGATTCTCCGGAGATCAACAATTCTTCATTGCGTTCGGTCAGAACTGGGGCGAGAAGACGCGCGATGCCGCGTTGCGCACGCAGGTGATGACTGACTCTCATTCTCCGGGAGAATATCGAGCTGCCACCGTGCGCAATATCGACGCGTGGTACGCCGCGTTTGACCCGCACGCGGGAGAGAGTCTCTATCTGGCACCGAACGATCGGGTGCGCATCTGGTAAGGATGCAGCGGCAAGGTCAAACGTGACCTTGCAGGATACGGGTCGTTACTGGACTGGCGCCAACACGGCGTTCACGTCGGTGAGCAGCTTTTCCGCCGCGTCGGCTGGATCTTGCGTGGCGAAATCATCGTCCAGCCGCAGAATCGCCACGTCAGGAACGACTTCCTGCAGTGCGGCGAGGACGGGCTTCCCGCGCAACGATTGGATGCGGGAGGAAATCACGACCAGCTTCGCTTTCGTTGCTTTGAGCAAAATGGGAGCGTCTTCCACCGAGGTTGTGGTTAAGGCATTGAATCCCGCGTTGCAAAGAATCTCGCGCATGAACGTACATACGTCGAGAGAGGCGTAGACGCAAAGCAGGCGGGGCCGGGCGTCTCCAGTTTTTCCGCGCGAGTAGCGAGATCCGAGGTAGGCGGCCGTGATGGCTTCTTCCAGGGACTCGTAGACCTCGAACTGCTTGAGCAGGTTCGTCAGCTCAAGAATCTTTCGAACTTTTGGGGGGACGCCGCAGAGCTTGAGATCTCCAGCCTTGGCACGCGCGGCCTGCATCAACCGGACCAGGGCTCCCAGACCGCTGCTATCGAGAAACTCCACGCGATCGAGTTGCAGCACAACTTCGCCATGTTTCTGGATGGCATCGCCCACCTGCGAGTGCAACGTGAACACTTCATTTCCGGAGACAATTCTTCCCTGACACTGAAAAACGAACACCTCGCCGACGGGGCGGCTCTCCAGGCGCATCTGCATCAGGCCTCCTCCGATCGCAGCTCATCGAGAGTCTCGGGAGCGATCATGGGCGAGAATCTTATGTGAGGGAAGTGGAGGCGTCAATGAAGGCGTGCGGGGCAACGAGTCCGTCACCCCACGAATAAGAAATCCGTTTAGTCGACGGTTCTTACGTCTTCAGGCAAGGTCAGCACAAACTTGCAACTGCCGGTGGTCACCGAGCAGGCTAGAGTCCCGCGACGCAGAATTTTTACCGGCGTATCGTCGGGGAATGTCAGGTGATAGTCCGCGGTGCGAAGGGCGGCTGTGTACGACTTCAACTTTTCGTCGCCGCTGACGAATCTCACCGCGTCGACTTTGGCGACCGATCCCGCGCCACCACTCAACAGAACGAAGAAATCGGCATTGCCGGTCTGCGTAGCTTTGCCGAGATCGATCGAGCTCAAGTGTTCGAGCTCTTCTCTGTAACGGGCGACTGCCGCGTCTGCCTTCGCATCTCCACCGGCGAGCGAAGCCAACCGGCCGCGAGTTTCGGGAGTCGGGCGCAGGCCATTCATCGACAGGGCGTACGTGCGGAGAGCGCGATCTTTATCGCCGCGCTTTTCGTAGATCTGTCCAAGATGGTCGCCAACCTCTCCATGATGTCCGAGAGCCCAGGCTGCGCCGACGTATTTTTCCGCTTTGTCGAGATTGCCTTCGTCAAATTCGATCCAGCCCAGAGTGTCCCAGTATGCCACCAGCGATTGAACGAGGGGCAGTTCCTGTTGCGTGAGGCGGTCCAGTGAAAGATTGCGTAACGCCGCAGCCGTCGCCGAAACAGCTGACTCGGCGTATTGCTGCGCGCGATCGAGGTGCGTCTTCTTCAGGGACAGCTGATACGCAATGTTGTTCCACACCAGCGGCGTGGCCTGCAGCTCGACGGCGTGATCGAAGGCGGCCAGCGCTTTGTCTTCCTGGCCGAGGTTGAGGTATGCGTCTCCGAGACTCACCTGGAGCTCGGCGTTTTCAGGACTGAGGGATGCGGCTTTCTCGAGCTCCGGGGCAGCCAAGTCGTACTTGTGCCACTCCGCGTACATCGCACCCAGGTTGGCATGAGCAAACTTGTCGAGCGGGTTATTCTCCAGCTGCTTGCTGAAGGCTTTGACCGCCTCATCGTACTTACGCTCCTGCCAGTACACGCGGCCGAGATTGTTGTAGGCGAACTCGTCGTAGGGATTGACCTCGATCTGCTTCTGGAAACAAACGATCGCCTGATCGTCCTGGCGCGTCTGCAAATACACGAGGCCAAGATTGTTCCACGCGAATTTGTTCTTCGGATCGACCTCGGTGGCGCGCTTCAGCAACGCTTCGGCGACGGCAAGGTTACCGCTATCCGCGGCGGCGCGTGCGCTTTCGATGAGATCATCGGCCTTCATGTCGGCCGGAGGAACGATGCCGCCTGCGGAAGCGTTCTCAACCGCGAGTTGCTGCGACAGATCGGCGCCCACGGCACGGCGGAAAGATTCGTAATCTCCGGCGCGGGCGACCGGCAGATCGTCCTGATGCAACGTCAGCGTGCGGCCGGCGGTGAAGACGCCGTCCTTGAGCTGGTAGGTCGCGTTGTAATCGGCGTAGTCGCGCTTTAACGAGAATGCGAGCGGCGCGTGCGCGGTGTACTTGTCGGGAATCGTGAGGCGCAGCTTGTAGGAATATTCACCCTTGGGTCCGAGCTTCAACGGCTCGGCGTCGGGATCGCTCTGATCATCGTCGACGTCGGGCAGGCTGAATTGCACAAGCGGCAGAATAATCTGCGTCTTCTTCTTGGACCAATCCAGAAAATTAGGCTTGGAAACATCGTAAGCCATGGTGAATGGCTCTCGCGTCGCCGCCGGATCGCTGACGACGAGATGAGAGATATCCCCACCTAATCCCGAGTTGATGTTTTCGGCAACGCGGGACCAATTCGATTCCGGCACGCGGCGGAAGACCGAGCGAAGCAGCAGTTCTTCGTCTCCGCGAAATTCATAATGAACATGAGCCTCGAGCTTTCCGATGTCGTTGATCTTGCCTTCGACCTCGGAGCGCTCGTAGTCGGGCATGGGTGTGTCGGCTGGCGTGTTCTCGAGGTGCGGAGGCGGGGCCGTCGCCACATTGGCCGGAGGGATCACCAACGCCTGCTTATTACGCAGCGTGTAAGCCAGCAACCGGAAAGGCGCGACCTCACTCGTGGTATCCATCCAAACTTCCTGCGTTCCCATCGGCAACATCGTGATGACGTGATCGAATTGCGAGGGCGAAGGAACATCCGGATCGAGCTTGCGGCTGGAATTAATCAGGACCGAGTTTGCATGAAGGCCCTGGGTTTCGAGCAGTGACGCGAGCAACGTGTGCTTATCTTTGCAATCGCCATACTGGTCGTGAAGCACGTCGGCGGCCGAGTGCGGCTGGTAGCGTCCCACGCCCAACGAGAGGCTGACGTAGCGGAAATTCTTCGCCACGAAATCGTAAAGGGCTTCGGTTTTTTCGAGATCGGTGTTCAGACCCTTGGTGAGTTCCTGCGCCTTGGCGCGCACTTCAGGCGCGGGCGCGCGACGGTCTTTCTCAAGGCTCGCGTACCAGCGGCCAATCTGCTCCCAGCTTTCAAACGTGGTGAGCTGGATGTCGGGCCGATCATCGTCGGGACGGTGCTTCTTCTTTTTCTTGTCCTTCTCTTTGGCCTTGTCGTCGTCGTCGCGCTCAAGATGAGAACTCGCCCAGTGGTAAATCCGGCGGCCGTTCTGTTCGGTGATCTTCGCATCCATTCCCGGCTTGCACTTGAGCTTTAAGGAGCGCCCTGCAGGGACGTCGACGTCGAGCGTCTCGTCGAGATTGATATTGGTTTTGTCGAAGTCGTATTCCGACCAGAATTGGCCCGCGGCCAGCGGCGTGTGGATCACCGTGACCATCTCGTATTCCAGAACTTCACCCGGCCGAAGTCCGGGAACCGTAATGTGTTTCTGGCGAAAGTCGGTATAGACCGGAGCCTCGCGCTCGATGGGCGCGCTTAAGTCTTGCACGGCATCGTCGCCGGCCTTGACCACCGTGCCGTCCTCTTTCAGAACACGAACGTAAGGAATCTCGACGCGCTCATTGGCGGAGTTGTATCCCTCCTGAATTTGTCCCCATTGCTGGACACCGGCTTCGCTTTGCACGCGGATGCGAGCAGTCGTGTCTTTACGTCCCGTTCCATCGGCCTCGAAGCGGTAATGAGAGTGCATCTGCTCGATGACGAACGACTCCTGCGCGTAGGTATGTCCATTTGCCGTGACCTTGGTCGAGTCAACGGCGCTGGCGGCCTTGGCTGGAGTCGATGCGTTGGGAGGGACGGGAACCGGTTGCTGGGAGCTCGCAGCGACAGTGAATGCAAACGAAAAGAGGAGGGACAAAAAGCGATTACGCATAGTGAAAGAGGATGCTAACCATTATCCCACGCACTCGCGGAGCGAGAAGGCGTCGCGATTTTTCGGCGTCACGAAAGTGTTTTCATTACAAGATAATTAATTTTACTATCAATGCCGTGATCTTGATCACCTTTTTACATTTACATCAGAGAAAGCGGGAGTAGAATCGCGGTCAGATAGTCTTGCCTCGCTGCGACGCGAAGGCAGGCGTGACGCATAATGTACTTGCGCCACGATCTTTCCGTTCGGAGGTTTTGCATGGAAGATCGGGCCCCTGTCGTCTCATCTACAGAGCAGTCCTCGACCACAACCACATCCATCAGACATCATGAAGGCCGCGGAGCCTGGGTTCTAACCGCTTACGGAATTTCCGGCCTGGCACTATTCGGAGTTCTGGCCTACTTCTTTTCCGACTTCATCGCTCACTAGTTTTGGGCTGCGGTGGCGAACGGGCGTGAGCGTCCGCGGAAGCCGGTGAAGGTGTGTTTCCCCGCTTTACGTTTCTGATGGTTCTCTGTACTGCTCTGAAGCCGCGTCTTTTAGACGTGCTACAATGAGCGGCCTTGGATTGTTGAATCGGCATCCGGCAGTCAACCCCACTCAAGGATTTTGCAAACCACGGAAGAAGCTGTGCCCAAGAACCCCACATCCAGTCCGACTCCCATCACCTACGCTGACGCCGGGGTCGACATCAGCCGCGCGAATCGCACCAAGCAGCGCATCAAGTATCTCGCCCATAAGACGTTTACCCGCGGAGTGTTGAGCGAGATTGGAGGCTTTGGCGGCCTCTTCGCCGTGGATAAGACGAAATACCTGGACCCGGTTCTGGTTTCGAGCGTCGACGGCGTTGGGACGAAGCTGAAGATCGCCTTCGAGATGGATTTGCACTCAACCGTAGGCGCGGATCTTGTCAATCATTGCGTCAACGACATTGCGGTGCAGGGCGCGGCGCCCCTGTTCTTCATGGATTACCTGGCCACCGGCAAGCTCGAACCGACGATCGCTGAAAAAGTTGTCGAAGGAATCGCGGATGCCTGCAAGCACAATGGGTGCGCGCTGATCGGCGGCGAGACGGCCGAGATGCCCGGCTTTTATCCCGATGGCGAATACGATCTTGCGGGATTCATTGTAGGCGTGGTCGATCGCGAAAAGATCATCACCGGCAAAGACGTCCAGATCGGCGACATTATTCTGGGGCTGCCGTCGAACGGGCTGCACACGAACGGATATTCTCTGGCGCGGAAGCTGCTGTTCGAGGTCGCGCATTATTCGCCTGAGACCTACGTGAACGAGGTCAAGAATAAAGTCGGAAACGAGTTGATGCGCACGCACAAAAGCTACTGGCCGGCGCTGCGGAAGTTGATTGACGCGCAATGCGTGTCCGCTCTCGCGCACGTCACAGGCGGTGGCATCACAGAGAACCTGCCCCGGGTTATGCCGCGCGGGACGGCGGCGGCCATCGAACTGGGAACGTGGCCGGTGCTTCCCATCTTCGAGCACCTGCAGCAACTGGGCAATGTGCCGCAAGACGAAATGCTGCGGACCTTCAACATGGGATTGGGCATGCTGCTCGTTGTGCCTTCCGCGAAATTCAAGAAAGCGCAATCGGTGCTGGAACGCGCCGGGGAAAAGTCCTACACGATCGGACGCATCGTGAAGGGCGAGCGCAAGGTGACGTACAGCTGACCCCGGTCGAAGCGAGAGTTCTCAGCTCTGCTCTGCCAAATCGCGAATCGTGCGGAGCATCTTCTGCTCCATCACAAAGTGAGCGGGCTCCCAGAACAATCTTCCCAAGAGACGTGACGCGAGCGTTGGCGGAACCCCACCTCGAATCCGAGCAATGAGACGAGTCTGCCCGGCATCAAGGGGCTGAAGCGTGAAACTCCAAAGGCTCTCCTGCGCGCGGGTTCCAGTCTGCAGGCTTTGCCAGTCGGTCGAGGTGACCATCGCAAATGCCCGATCGGGTTCGACGATCGCGGGAATCATCTTGCCCTGCCCGTCGAAGCGCTTCGGATTGCAGAACCAGACGGTCTCACCCGGATTGCGAGCCTTCCACTCTGGAACCAAATGCTCAACCTTGGGCATGTCGCACCCAAATCCGTTTTCGAGAAACGTGTAGCTGTAGAATCCGCTGCGATCCTGCCCAATCTGCATCAGCCACGGCCAGATCTTCTGTGGCGGAGTATGGATGGTGATGGCGTGGGTCGCCTCACTCGCATAGACCGGAAATAAATCGTCACCGGGCAGAGTGGCACGGGCCTCAGCCGGGGTGGTACCCCAGCGCAAGCACCAGTTGCGCAAGCCGAGGTGATAGCCGAGTCCGGCAACAATCAGCACTGTCAGAAGCAGAAAGGCAGAACGGCGGAGCCACTTCTTCATCGCAAGAACCTCTCGTTCAAGGTACCTTCGGCTTCGGTGACCCGTCTGTGACAGCAGACACAGCAATTCGTCCTCACGGTTTCGGTGTGGCTCCGTGCCTCCGCGGTGAACCCTGGATTATGATGGTTCCCGAAATCTCCCATGCACTCACTCGGAATTCTTCTTTCCGGACGCGGCTCGAATTTCGTTGCGATTGCTGACAGCATCGATGCGGGCCGTATTCCTGACACTCGCATCTCTGTCGTGATTTCCAACCGGCCTGATGCGCCGGGAATTGCGACGGCGCGCGATCGAGGCTTGAATGCTCGGGTCATCCCGTCCAAAGGAAAACCGCGCGAGGAGCACGACCGCGAAGTGGTGGCCGCCTTGAAGCAGAGCGGGGCGGAGTTGATCTGCCTCGCCGGATACATGCGATTGCTCTCACCGCAGTTCGTACAGCAATTTCCGCGGAAAATTCTGAACATCCATCCATCTCTATTGCCTGCGTTCCCAGGGTTAGAGGCCCAGGAGCAGGCCTTCGCGTACGGCGTGAAAGTCTCGGGATGCACGGTGCACTTCGTCGATGAGGAACTCGATCACGGAGCGATCATCCTGCAGAAAACTGTGCCGGTGCTCGATGGCGACGATGAACACGCGCTCGCGGAGCGGATATTGCAGCAGGAGCATGTTGCTTACACCGAAGCCATCAACATTGTGCTGGGCGGAAAGTTTGAAATCGTCGGCCGCAGGATGAAGAACAGGTCGGCCGAAGGATGAAGAACAGATAGTTGCGTGGCTGTTTCAAAGGTGTGGCCTAATCGTCTTGGTCATCCTGACAATCGGCAGCGCTTCTCCATTGCCGAGCGCGACTGCTTGGCTCTCGGCCTCGATGTATCCCCTGGCGCGGTAGAAGGCGACGCCACTCAAAGTCGCACCCATTTCCATCCGCGAAAAGCCGGCAGCGACCGCCGCATGTTCGCAGGCTTCGAGAATCCGGCTGCCGATTCCCTGCCGCGCCCAATCCGGATGTACGAAGAACGCTCGAATCTTTGCGGCGTCGTGGCAGGGATCAAGGAGCGAATCTTCCCGCCCGGCGAACTGGTCGCCGCCGTAGAGCGTCTTGCGCTTGCTCCAACCGCCGCAGGCAACGATGCGCGACGCGTCGCCGGAGGTCTCGGCGGCAAAATAGGTTCCGTCCGCGATGAGCTGGCTGTCGACGCCGTAGACGCTCTTGAGCGCGCCATCGATCTGCGCGGGAGAGTAATCGGCCGCCTGGAGACCGCGGACCGAGGCTTCGATGATTTCGCGCATGCGCGGGATGTCGGCGGGAGTCGCCTTTCGCAAACGGACGTTCATCTGCCCCATTCTAGCGGCCTCGTCCGGTTTCGCAGACCGGGAACCCCTTCGAGTTGCGCTCGCACGGACAGCCGAGGGGGCTGTGCACACATGAACCTCTTCGGCGCATTCTGCCTTTCGCGGCGCGTTCCTTATAATGTCCTTTCTCATGTCAACCTTTGCGCCTGTAGACGAACAGCTCACGTATCTCAAGAAAGGCTCCGCGGAAATCATTCGCGAAGCCGATTTGCGTGCCAAGTTGGAGCGGTCGCTCAAGACGGGGAAGCCCCTGCGCGTGAAGCTCGGGATGGATCCGACAGCGCCCGATTTGCATCTTGGCCACACGGTGGTGCTGCGCAAGCTGAAACATTTTCAGGATCTGGGGCACACCGCAATTTTTCTGATCGGCGATTTTACCGGGATGATTGGCGACCCGACGGGGCGTTCCGCGACGCGTCCGCCATTGAGCCGCGAGCAGGTCGAACAGAATGCGGAGACGTACAAGACGCAGGTGTTCAAGATTCTCGATCCGCAGAAGACGGTGATCGATTTCAACCGGCGCTGGATGGGCCAGTTCACGTCGGACGATTTTGTGCGATTGATGGCGAAGTACACTGTGTCGCAGCTGCTTGAGCGCGAGGACTTTCACAAGCGCTTTCACGACGAGAAGCCGATCTCGGTGCACGAACTGCTCTATCCGCTGGTGCAGGGATACGATTCAGTAGCGCTCGAAGCCGATGTCGAACTCGGCGGCACCGACCAGAAATTCAATCTGCTGGTCGGGCGCGAACTGCAGCGGTCGTACGGGCAAGAGTCGCAGGTTGTGCTGACCACGCCGATTCTCGAAGGCCTCGACGGCGTACAAAAAATGTCGAAGTCGCTGGGAAACGCGATCGGCATCCACGAGCCACCGCTGGAGATGTACGGAAAAATTATGAGCGTCTCCGACGAGATGATGTGGAGATATTACGAGCTGCTGACGGACGTGCAGGTCGCCGATATCGAGAAGATGAAGGCCGGGACGCATCCGATGCAGGCGAAGAAAGATCTTGCGCGGAGAATCGTGACGGACTTCCATTCGCCGGAAGCAGCCGCAAAAGCGGGAGAGGATTGGGCGAAGCAGTTTCAGAAGGATGAAGTACCGGAGGAAGTGGAAAAGATCGAAATTCACGTTAGCTCGATTGCTGTTTCACATCCGGAGGATTTCAAGAAACCTAACTGGGCAGGGGAAGAAGAACCCCGGAAAATGATCTGCTTGCCTGATGAAAATACTGTAAATGGAGACCCGGACTTTTATGTTGCGAGACTCGAGAAGCTGCTCTTGAGCCTAGGCTTGGTTTCATCTGCGGCAGAAGGCAGTCGTAAGTTAAAGGAAGGTGCGGTTACGATAAAGGGAGAACAGATGAAAGGCAGGTATTTTGCTTTCATCAGCGTTCCGACAGAAGCTTCTGTCAGGCTTGGGCGCAAGCAGAAGATTGCCTCAATTGTTCCGTGATGCTCGCCATTGCCAAGACGATGTGGGGACAGCCGCCCTCGGCAGTCCGGGCGAGCAAAGCTCGCTTTTTTTGCCGGAGCCATTCTCAATCTGGAACCTCCGCTGAGCCGGAGTACAAAACATCTCATCACCGCAACTTCCTTCGGCTTACGACTCAAAAAGGAGCGGAGCTTCGCTCCGGCTGGACAGCCGAGGGCGGCTGTCCCCACGTGCATCTCTCTCTATTCTCAGGATTTCTGCCGGCTGTCCGGGCGAGCAAAGCTCGCCTTTTCTGCCGGAGCCATTCTCAATCTGGAACCTCCGCTGAGCCGGAGTACAAAAGACCTCATCACCGCAACTTCCTTTGGCTCACCACTCAAGGAGCGGAGCTTCGCTCCGACCGGACAGCCGGGGGCGGCTGTCCCCGACGCATCGAGGATTTCTGCCGGCTGTCCGGGCGAGCGAAGCTCGCCTTTTTTGCCGTCGCCATTTCCAATTTGTACCTCCCCTGAACCCGGGTACAAAACACCTCATCACCGCAACTTCCTTTGGCTTAGCACTCAAGAAGGAGCGGAGCTTCGCTCCGGCTGGACAGCCGGGGGCGGCTGTCCCCACATGCATCTCTCTATTGCTCAAGCCTTCTAACGGCGTCCGGGCGAGCGAAGCTCGCCTTTTTTGCCGTAGCCATTTCCAATTTGTACCTCCGCTGAGCCGGGGTACAAAGCATCTCATCACCGCAACTTCCTTTGGCTTACCACTGCAAGAAGGAGCGGAGCTTCGCTCCGGCTGGACAGCCGGGGGCGGCTGTCCCCACATGCATCTCTCTATTGCTCAAGCCTTCTAACGGCGTCCGGGCGAGCGAAGCTCGCCTTTTTTGCCGTAGCCATTTCCAATTTGTACCTCCCCTGAGCCCGGGTACAAAGCATCTCATCACCGCAACTTCCTTTGGCTTACCACTCAAGAAGGAGCGGAGCTTCGCTCCGACTGGACAGCCGAGGGCGGCTGTCCCCACATGCATCTCTCGATTGCTCAAGCCTTCTAACGGCGTCCGGGCGAGCAAAGCTCGCCTTTTTTGCCGTAGCCATTTCCAATTTCTACCTCCCCTGAGCCCGGGTACAAAGCATCTCATCACCGCAACTTCCTTTGGCTCACCACTCAAAAAGGAGCGGAGCTTCGCTCCGGCTGGACAGCCGGGGGCGGCTTCCCCACGGCCCTCTCGATCCCCAGGATTTCTGCCGGCGGCCGGGCGAGCGAAGCTCGCTTAGATTCTTGACGCAGCCATTCCCAAAATCGGAACTTCTAGCACTTCCCGCGCGAAAACCCACTAGCCTGCACTTTCTTTGCCTTACCATGCAGGAAGCAGCGGAGCTTCGCTCCGGCTGGACAGCCGAGGGCGGCTGTCCCCACATAGAACCTCTGAACCTCTCATGCCGCAGGCTTTTTATCGACGGCAGCTTCCTCATCTGCAACCGAGGGCGGCTGTCCCCACATAAACCATATCTGCTAACCTCATCCGCGCATGCGGGCGGCGGCGATTCTCGGGCTGGGATGCTCTCTGAAGAATCTCGAGCCCTTTCAGCGTGACGCCGGGGTCGAATGGCACATCGGCATGCCGGCTTCGTCCGGTGACGCGGATGTGATTCTGCTGTTCGGCGGAGACGGGACGATTCACCGCCATCTTGGGCACCTGGTTCGGCTCGCTTTGCCCGTGTTGATCGTGCCGGCGGGGAGTGGGAACGATTTTGCCGGTTCCCTGGGATTGCGGCGCGTGCGCGATGCACTCGCAGCGTGGAAGCAATTCTGCGCAGGCTCCGCGATCGTGCGGGCGATCGACCTCGGCGTCTTAAATTTTGGCGACGACGCGGCGCGACACACCCATTACTTTGGCACCGTCGCCGGCGTTGGGCTCGATGGAGAGGTCGCGCGGCGGGCCAACGGGCTGCCTCGATGGCTGCGCGGGCATGGCGGATATTTTGCCAGCCTCGTTCCTACCGTTCTGACCTTTGCACCGCTTCCAGTTAAGCTGCTGACGCCGCCCGACGATACAGATAGCCGAAATTCCCAATGGAAGATCCGCAGCGATCAGCCGACTCTGCTCGCCGCTTTTGCCAATACTCCGATCTACGGCGGCGGGATGAAGATTGCGCCGCGCGCGAAGATGGACGATGGCCTGCTCGACGTCTGCGTGGTGGGCGGCATCGATCCGTTCAAGTTGTTCTGCCTGTTCCCGACCGTTTACACCGGGCGGCATCTCTCGGTCCAAGGCGTTGACTATTTCCAGACCGCGCAAATTCGCGTCGAGACGGAATCGCCGATTGATGTGTATGCCGACGGAGAACTGGTCTGCCGCACGCCGGCGGAGGTTTCGGTGGAGCGCGGTGCTCTAAGAATCATCGCTCCCCCAATTTGATACGCCGGGCGCTTGATCGAGTTAGCTACCACGGACAGCCGGGGGCGGCTGTCCCCACATAGACACAAGGGGTTAACAACCGCGCCTGCGGCCTCCAAGTGCTAAACTGCCGTCATGTCTGAAGGACGTTCGCGCACACTGCTTTGGATCCTGATTGGAGGAGGAGCCTTCTTCCTCTTCGTGCTTGCCGTCTTCACGCTGGTGTACCTGACACTGCACGCCGGCGGCACGCAGAGCGCCCTGTCGGGATTCGGCGATCGCATTGGCGTGGTCGACCTCGACGGCGTGATTCTTTCTCCGCAGCCGGTGGTCGACGAACTCAAGAAGTTCGGGGATGATTCGTCGATCAAGGCCATCATTCTGCACGTGAACTCTCCGGGCGGCGGGGTCGCGGCTTCGGAGGAGATCTATCGCGAGGTGAAGCGCCTTCGCAACGAGAAGAAAAAGAAGATCGTGGTATCGATCGAAACCGTCGGAGCGAGCGGCGCGTTCTACGTGGCTGCCGCCTCTGACAAGATTTATGCCGACGAGGGCAGCATTGTCGGATCGATTGGCGTGATCGCGCAGTGGATGAACTATGGCGATCTGCTCAAGTGGGCCAAGCTGAAAGATGTCGTGATCAAGACCGGGGAGTTCAAGGACACTGGCAATCCGGCGCGCGATCTCACTCCGGCTGAACAGGCGTACATGCAGTCGCTGATCGACAACATGTTTGGGCAGTTCATCAAGGCGGTGGCCGATGGCCGCGGTCTCAAGTACGACGACGTGAAGACCATCGCGAACGGGAAGGTCTGGACGGGGCAGCAGGCTCTCTCAATGAAGCTGATCGATGGAGTTGGAGACTTTGAGATGGCGGTGGCCGAGACCGCGAAGATGGTCAATATCAAGGGCGAACCGACGTTGGTGCATCCGGAGAAAGATCGGCGAACGTTGATGGATTTGCTGCTTGGGGATGTGTCGCAGTACCTGCCGAGCCGCGAAAAAATGCTGGAGCAGCAGGTGGGATTTTATTATCTGTGGAAGTAGCCCGAACGGCGCGAGGAATACGGCCGAATCTGGTGTAGGGCGGTTATGTTCGAGAGCCGCGTTTTCGGTGTTCCAAGACCGCGACTTGCATCCAACCCCTGAAATTTGAGAAGGTTATGGGTGCTGTTGCGGTAGAGCGGTCTGGTCCGGCGGATGACTGGGGCAGGCAACATCCGCGTGGCAGAGATAAGTTCGATTTCCAAGAGCTTGGGTGGAGAGGGGCGTTATGACCAAAGCCGATCTGATTGACGAAGTCTCGCGTTTAGCGGAGCTTACGCGGAAAGATAGCGAAGTGATCGTGGAAACGATCTTTGACAGCGTAGTCCGTTCCCTGCGTGCGGGGGACAAAATCGAGATTCGCGGCTTTGGCAGCTTCCGTACCCGGCAGCGTAAACCACGCGTCGGACGAAATCCGAAGACCGGGGAGCGCGTGGAAGTGCCCGCGAAAAAGATCCCATTCTTCAAGCCCAGCAAGGAATTAAAGGACTTGGTGAACGACACAACGTCGGCCACGCCACCGGCGGCTCCGGCCCCGCCAGCTACGCCGGCTCCGCCCACAGTCTAGGGACGAATTAAGTTCTTAAGAGAGACGCTGCTTGCGGCGTCTCTTTTTGTTTTGTGTTGAAGCCGCGCTTCGCGCGGCGGACAGCCGGGGGCGGCTGTCCCCACATTCAGGCTGAGGGCTCTTGGCTTCGTGTTACGGGGTCTTTTTCAGGTAGAGGTCCGCTACTTTTAGCGCGAGTTCCTCTGGATTCACGTCCTCTCGATTCGCCAGGACGATCACCGTCAACTTGTCTTCCGGGAAGCGCTGGATTGTGGTTCGGAATCCGATCGTGCTGCCGTCGTGGAACATGCGCTTGTGGCCGTTGTAGGGATCGAGGAACCATCCGAAGCCGTAATTCACTTCGGGACCATCGACGAACTTCGCAGGACCGGCCGTCGGTTTCACGGGGATCAAAGCCGGACGCATTTCCGATTCGCTCAGCAGAGTGTGCTCGCGCAGGGCGCGGTCCCACTGGGTGAGATCTTCGATCGAAGAATAGATTCCTCCATCGCCAAGCACGGCCGAGGTCGGACTCTGATCGGTTTCGCGCCAGACGTCTTTGTCGAGCGTATGTCCATAGGCCCGGTGCGGCACTTCGTTCTTGCCCTTTTCGTACGCCAGAGTGTTTTTCATTTTCAGCGGCGTGAAAATTCTTTCTTGCAGAAATTGCCCGAAGGGCTTGCCCGAAACTTTCTGGACGACCATGGCCAGCACAGCGTATCCCGAATTGCTGTACTCCCACTTCGAGCCTGCCGGAAAGACTCCAGCTGTTTGTTGCTCTAGGAGCTGCAGCACGCCCGCGTCGAGTATCTGAGGAATTTTGTCTTCGGGCGTGCCGGCATATTGCTTCATCAGTATGTCTTCGTAGTCCGGCAGGCCGGAAGTGTGGTTCAGCAGGTTGCGGATGGTGATCGGTTTTCCGTACGCGGGAAACTCGGGGAAGATATCGGTCAAGCGATCTTCGTAGTGGAGTTTCCCGTCGTGCACCAGCAGCATGACGCACATCGCCGTGAACTGCTTGGTGAACGAGGCAAGGCGAAAGTTGGTCTGCGAGTCGATGAGGTGTTTGGTTCGCAGGTCGGAGACGCCATAGCCCTGGCGAAAGACTGGCTTGCCATCCTGCACGACCAGCACGGAGACTCCCGGCGCGTTGCTCGATTTCAGAGCAGCAAAGATGGAGTCAATCTGTGCCGGGGAAACCTGGGCCGATGATAGAGCTACCATCAGGAGAAGCGACAAGCACAGTGACGCCGCGAATCTGATTTTCAAGACGCAATTCTCCGAAAGTCCAGTCTGCGCATCCCGAGATCGACTGCGGTCTGTCGAAGCCGTCGACAAGCTGAAGGAGATCATTCTTATTCGCTATCCGGTTTGGCTCCGGGCAAACGCTTTTTCAGGAACTTGATCTGTCCGTTGTGGTTCGACTCGTGTTCGCAAACATGGAACCACTTGCAATAGTTGTTGGTCGGACCCCATCCCCAACTCTTGTCGACGGCCATAAGCCAGTCGTCGTCGCGCTTGCGAAATTCAGCGAAGGTGTGTTCACGAGTTTCGCTCAGCAGATTCAGATAGAAGTCGAGATCGTGCCCTTTGATCGCTTTGCGTGCGGGCTCGCCGAGGTCCATCGCCACAGCCCATTTTTCCTTGAAGTCGGCAGGCAATTCTTTGAGCGAATTGGCCTCAAAGGTGTTGATCTGATAAATCCGGTCGGTAGCTGCAAGGTGCATGAGCAGCGCTCCGATGCTATTCGCATTGTTGTCGACGAGATGGTCGAGGTCTTTTTGCGACATGAACTTCACTGAAGCCAATATTGCACCCCGCATCCACGTCATCATCGAAACGAGCGTGCCGATCTGGGGCGAATAACCCTTCCTGGGGCCGATGATGTTTGCGTCGGCGTCTGCAGCGAAGGCCGATTGAGGCAGGAGCGCGAGGCCGGACACTCCGGTGGTGAACGCGGCGGCCGTCTTGAGGAAAGTTCGTCGACTGGGAGCACATTCATCTGGGAACATGGCAACTCCGTTTCTGCTTAAGAAAATTCCGCCCGAAACGATGGGATGGTACCACAGGATTTGGCGAGATTGATCGCGAAGCCTCCGCGAGCGTCAGCCGCGAATTCCGGCGACGCCCATCAAGCGGCCGGTTTTACCCTTCTCCGCGCGATACGAGAAAAGCATCTCCCGATGACAGTTCGTGCAAGGCGCAGACGCCTCGATGCTCTTCTTCGGAACTCCTGCAGCGAGCAACTGTTGTCGGTTCGCTTCTACCAAATCGAGAAAGATTCTTTTCGGCAACTCGCTGTGGCCGGGAGCGCGAGCAGTCAAAAACAGCAGAGGATATTTTTCCCGGACGGGATCGGAATCCTTCACTTCGCGAAACAGGCTCGTTCCGTACTCGAACTGCGATTCAAACTGGACGCGAACTTCTTCTCCCACCTCGTAACAGCATCCCTGAACGCCCGGGCCGATTGCCGCTTTGAGGTCGCGAGGGCGGCTGCCGAAGTATCGAAACATCTCGCCGACACCTTTTTCCACGATACGTTGCACGGTGCCGCGCCAACCTGCATGGAAGACTCCGACGGCGCGGCGCTTTACGTCCGCAACGATCACGGGCAAACAGTCGGCAGTCTGGATCGCGAGCAGCAGGCCCGGAGTCGCAGTGATCAAGCCATCGCCGGTTAGAGGTTCGTCGGGAACGTGGTCGATGCAGTGAACAATGCCGGAGTGCACCTGCCGCAGGGTGATCAAAGGCCACAGGGACGGGGAAGATTTCGATCCGCGGCGCGGACGGTTGACGGCGCCCAACGCCTGCAAGAATGCCGCGCGATTGCGCTGGACTGCCGCACGGGAATCGTCTTTCGTGAATCCGAGATTGAGATCGCCCTTCCCGTAAGCGCGGGAAGATCCTCCTGCACGGGTGGAAAAGCCGTGGATAAGCCAGGGCAGCTTGATGAGTTGCCCGGCGTGGAGGATTTTCAGCTGGCTTCTTGCCTTTACGGGAGCCCGCGTCGACACAATTCAATGGTACAGGAAGGCCTTGTTGATAAGTCCGTTGCAGGAAAAGCAAGTCGAGCTTCGCTCGCCGGGACCGCCGAGGGCGGCTGTCCCCACATGATCCTGATCAACTCCTCACATGATTCGTTTTGCACGGCGCTTAATACTTCCAGCTTTTCACATCCGCACCTGCGGGGGCGGTTTCTTCCATATGTTTCACCATGTCGGGCCAGTAGTGCTGGTTAATGCCGGAAGCTGGATCGATTTCGCCGGCATAGCAGTGCGGCTTGCGCACGCCGAATTCGAAGGTGCCGCGATAGTAAGGATCGGTTGTCGTGTCCATGAAATCTTTGAGCAGATGCACGGCACGATCGAGGTAGAACGTATCCGCCTCTCCGACATAAAAGTGCATTTTGCCGGCGAGCTTCGGCCCTAGAGTCTTCCAGTCGCGCTGCATGATCGCGCTCATGTCGTAATGTTCTTTCCAGTATTTGGCGACTTCGTGATCGATCACGCCAGTCCGTTTATCAAACACCGGCTTGGGATATCCATCGTCCCCCACGGAACTGAAAACCGCTTGCCACGTGTCGAGTTGCTCGCCCGAACGGCTGTGAGTTCCCTGCACCAGTTCGTAGCGGTTCATCTGCTCCATGGTGGACAGCACCAATCCATCGGGCTGGCGGACGGAAGGTCTCGGCACCTTTCCGAACGGGCCTTCAATGGAGAACGCGTTCGGGTCTTCATAAAGATTCATCGTCATATACGCGCGGAAGTCGACCACATCGGGACAGAACACCCACGCCCCGTTATAAAAGTCGGGATAAAGCACTTGCGAGGCGAGGCTTTCCCATCCGCCGGTGGATCCGCCGTAGACACTGCGAGCCCATCCTTGCCCGATTCCGCGAAATTGCTTTTCGACATATGGAATCAGTTCCTGCGTGATCGCGTCGCCGTAAGGGCCAACGTTTTCTGAATTCACCGCGTAGGAATCATCGAAGTAAGGCGTCGCATGCTGGATGGAGATCACGATCACTCGCGGCACGCGTCCCGATGTCCAATCCTGATAGAGCTTGAATCCATTCTTCGCGACTCGAAGATCGCTTCCCTTCAAGTTGGCGCTCGGAGGAGTCGTGCGGAATGCGAGCAGGCCCGGCAGATCGCGATGGAAGTGATCCTGTAGAACGATCACGGGATAGTGTGCATCGGGATGTTCATCGAATCCATCTGGCACGAGAATCACAGCGCCCAGTTCGGTGGGACGTCCCCAGAATTTCGTCAACAGATCGCTATGAACATGAACGTGCTTGACCCACTTGTTGTCGACGATGGCGTGATCGTCGTTGGCACCGCTCCAACCGACGACCGAGTCGACGTCCTTCAATTCGTTTTCCAGCGCGGGAATTTTCTGGTCCAACGAGATGCGGACCGTCTGCGGGGATTTCGGATCGAGATGCATCTTCACCGGCTTGCTGTACAGATTGCCCGGCTTCACCTGCCAGTGTTGGCCCTCACCCTTGTCCGGAGGCAGTTTCACGGTGTGGCCATTGCTGAGGTGAAAGGTCTCGTAGATGTTGAGAACAGCCTGTACCCAGTAGTCGCCGGCGGGAACATCGTTCGAGATTTTCAGCGGGGTATCCAAGGGTTGAGGCATCGACTACCGCGGGCGTTCCGGGAGCAAGTCCATCGACATCGACGCCGAATACCTGCTGCGACTCGGCGGTCATGAAGCTGACCTGAAAGCGCGGCTCCTTCTCGTTGTTGTTCGCGATCAGCAGCAGGACGTGACCGTCGATCGGAGCGGCGCTCATCTCCTTCGCGAAGGAAATTTCGAAGCGCGGACTGCCGGTCTGGGCGGCAGGCTTCTTGGTCGCAGCTTGGGACAGAGCCACAGCGAATACAAGGACAACACATGCTGAAACTTTTCTAGCCATTTTTTGGGCTCCTCGGGCGAAGGCCGACATTAGCAGCGAGCCCGGCGCAGGGTCAAGGATTCGAAGGCTGGAACAGATGCGACAAGCGGGCGGTTTGCCCCGTCAGTGCCGCTCCGCTATAGTTTTACTCATGTTTCAGGACTTCACCGCCACCGATCGCTGGACGAAGAAGCACGTGCATTGTGTGTATCAAGCGATGATTGTCGCAATCGCAACGCGCCACGCCGATGCCGTCGACCTTAAATTTCTTGTCGATGGACGAAAAGTCTGGGTGGCCCTGCCGCACCCGGCCTGGGTCGAGTATCACAAGCGAACCGGCGCCATGATCACGGATTCGCTGGCTGTGGAGATTGCGGGGCACTACCTGAAGTCGGCGCTCGAAGCGGGCGAAGGCATCGGACGGGAAATGTATTCCCTCACCATCGAAGAGACCCTGAAGCATCTCGATGCCGCCGTCGCCGAGATGCAAGCGCAGCCCGCGTAAGACTTATGTGGGGACAGCCGCCTCGGCTGTCCGGGCTATGCAAGAGCAAGCATTAGGCTGACTTATACTCCGAATCAATGAGCGCGATTTTTCTTGTCCTGGCGGCTGGTCTGGGGTTGTTTGTTTTTTACAGCCACTCCGTGCCTCTGTGCGCTACCGGGCCGATGCGATTCGGGCCTTAGCGGCTCGTTCAGGAATGCATTATCTCGGGAACGCCCTGCCAAAGTCTGTGACTTTCGAGGGAACGCCGTTCTGTCACGTCTCGAAAGTTTGGAAAGTGATCGATGGCGAGCCGCGCGGAATCAGAATCCTCGCTCTTGATTGTCAAGTTGGAGTCGGCAAGCAGAGCTGAGGCGCACCGTGATCGCAGTTGAGAGTGAGGACAGGTTTCTTGGTCGGCTGCCATTCGTTCCGGACATGACAATTGATCGTTCAGGTCGATGGGAAATTCTTTATCGTCCAAGGGGCCTGTTCCGCTTCCGCGGAGCAGGGCTGACGCCGGTCGACGAACTTGATGCGACTTTGAGGGCCGTTGCGGCTGAGTCGGCAAGGATTCGTCAGTGAATCGGATTGGTGAGTCTTGATCCGACAGGCCCCCACAGGCCTCTAAATAAAAACTGCTTCTTTGTATTCCCCAAACACGCGCCGCATGGCGTCTGAAATTTCTCCGACGGTTGCGCATGCTTCGACGGCTGCGACAATCCTTGGCATCACATTCGCGCCGGATCGCGCTGCTTCCTCGACTGCGATGAGAGCCGACTTCCACGGACCTGCGTCCCGTTTTGCACGCAGTGCCCGGACGCGCTCGATCTGCCTGGGCTCGAGGGCAGGATCGATTTTCTGAATCGGGATCGCCTTTTCTTCTTCCACTTCGAAGCGGTTCACACCGACGACAATCGCCTCCTGCTCATCGACGCGCTGCTGGTATTCGTAGGCCGCATTTTGAATTTCCTGCTGCACGTATCCGCGCTCCACCGCCTTCAGCATTCCGCCGAGGACTTCGATCTTTCCCAGATATTCGGCGGCACGACTTTCGATCTCGTTGGTCAGGCTCTCGACGTAATACGATCCGGCAAGCGGATCGATCGCCTGGGGCGCGCCCGATTCATACGCGATGACTTGCTGCGTGCGTAACGCGATGCGGGCGGCCTGTTCCGTGGGCAGGGCGAGCGCTTCGTCGTAGGAATTTGTGTGCAGCGACTGCGTGCCACCCATGACGGCTGCCAGCGCCTGAATCGCGGTGCGGACGATATTGTTCTCCGGCTGTTGTGCCGTGAGCGTGGATCCGGCTGTTTGCGTATGGAAGCGCAACATCCACGAGCGCGGATTTTTCGCTTTGAAGTGTTCGCGCATGATCCGGGCCCACATGCGGCGAGCCGCGCGGAACTTGGCGACTTCTTCCAGGAAATTATTATGCGCGTTGAAAAAGAAAGAAAGTCGCGGCGCAAACTTGTCGATGTCCAATCCTGCCTTGATTGCGGCTTCGACGTAAGCCATGCCGTTCCCCAATGTGAACGCGACTTCCTGCACCGCCGTCGATCCGGCCTCGCGCATGTGATAGCCCGAGATCGAGATCGTGTTCCACTCGGGCACGTTGTCGTTGGCCCACGCGAACATGTCGGTAATGACGCGCATCGCCTGTTGCGGCGGATAAATATAGGTCCCACGCGCGATGTATTCCTTCAACACATCGTTCTGGACGGTGCCTGAGAGTTTGCGGAGGTCCGCGCCCTGCCGCCGCGCGACCGCGACGTAGAGCGCAAGCAGGATCGACGCAGTCGCGTTGATGGTCATCGACGTCGAAATCTTCGTCAGTTCGATGCCGTCGAACAGGCGCTGCATGTCTTCGATTGAATCGATGGCGACGCCGACTCTGCCCACTTCTCCGGCTGCGAGCGCGTGGTCGGAATCCATTCCGATCTGCGTGGGCAAATCGAACGCGACCGAGAGGCCGGTCGTTCCGTTGGCGAGGAGATATTTGTAGCGCTTGTTCGATTCCTCGGCGTCTCCCATGCCCGCATATTGGCGCATGGTCCAGAGCCGGCCGCGGTACATAGTGGATTGCACGCCGCGAGTAAACGGATATTCCCCGGGATAGCCGATCTCGCTTTCGTAGTCGGTGCCCTTGAGGTCGGCGGGAATGTACAGCGGTTTGACCGGAATGTGCGAGGACGTTTCGACCGCGGCCGCAGGATTCGAGTTGGTGTCAAGTTTCTGAACCATCGGTTCACCGCTTGCAGCGCCTGGGATCGCCGGCGCTACGTCCTCTCTTGTGCGCGCCCGTCGTTTCGCTGACTTTTCCGGTGAACTCTCCAGAATGAGCTCAGCCCAAACCACGCGAAGATGATCGCGAAGAATGCCGCCGCCACTGCTCGTCCGGGGCCCACCAGGCCGGCATGATATTTCCCGTATTCCTTCACGCTCGCACCACCAAAGCTCAGGGACATGATGAGAAAAATCACTCCGGTGACTTCGAGCCACAGCTGGTGAAGAACGTGGCCGAAGGATCGTGCCGTGGCGCGGACCGCGCCCATCACGGCTTTCAGGGTGCGATTACGTCCGGCTTGCCCGCCCGCGACGCGAGCCACTGCGCCCAGTTTGCGCCATGTGGAAACCTTGGTCACACCTCGATTTTAGCAGCCAGCGGCGATACAATGACGCGACTCCAAGGGGCAACGAACCGTTCCGCACCTTGAGGCATCTAAGGAACAAGAATAAGGAACTGAATGGGCACGCTGACTCCCGAACTTTTGCAGCTGAAATCCCGCATGAAGTCCACCTGGATGACTGGCGATTTCGGTCAGATTGCTCAATTCACAAGCGGCGAAGCCGCGAATTTCGTTCGGCGGATTGGCATCAGTGCGCAAGCCAACGTTCTGGACGTTGCCTGCGGAACCGGAAATACCGCGATTCCCGCCGCCAGGATCGGCGCAGCCGTCGTCGGCGTCGACATTTCCACGAATCTTCTGGAGCAGGCGAAAAAGAACGCGGCCACGGAGCAGCTCGAAATTCGATTCGAAGAAGGCGATGCCGAGGACTTGCCGTTTCCAGATCAATCGTTCGACGTCGTCCTGAGCATGTTTGGAGCGATGTTTGCGCCGCGACCACAAAAGGTCGCCGCCGAGTTGTTGCGAGTGTGCAAGCCGGGCGGAATCATCGCCATGGCGAACTGGACCGCCCAAGGCTTCGTGGGCAAGTCATTTCTGGTCTCGGCTAGTATGTTGCCGCCGCCGCCCGTTCCTCCTCCGGTTCTCTGGGGAGACGAAGCGGTGGTCCGCGAGAGATTCGGAGCGGGCGCGAAGCAGATCACCTGCACCCGCCAGAATCCAACGTTGGCGTATCCATTTCCCCCGAAGAAAACGGTGGAGTTCTTCCGCCAGCACTTTGGCCCGACGAACGTCGCCTTCTCGCGGCTCGATGAGGCCGGACAGCGAACCTTTGCGGAAAAGCTGGAAGCGCTTTGGAATGAACACAACACGGCGACCGACGGAACGACCGCCGTTACGACAGAATACCTGGACGTGCGTGCCATTCGCGCCTAGGGCAGGAAAGTGATAAGTTGATTTTTGGCGAGGGGGGACTCCGTGGATCCACAACTCAAAAGACTCATGAAAGAGCTCGGCGACGCCATCAATGAATCTCTTTCCGATTCTGAGCAGATCTCTGAAGTCGTCTCCCGGATTAAAGAAGGTGGCTACGACATCTTCCTGGTGCTCGAGGCCACGATCGGTGTCAGCAAGCAGGGAGAAAAAAATTCCGACAAGACTGAGCTGGTTTCCACCCTCTCCACGAATCCTGAATTGAAAGTCAGCGATCAGGATGTGAAATTTCTGAAGTCGCTGCGCATCAAGATCGAAGAAGAGAAAAAAGAGAAGTAACCGCACAACGAGTTTCGCGTGCAGCGCTCCCGGAAAGTCCCGCGAACCTTTGTCACTCCGCAGCGTTGAAGCCGCAGAGAAACCTGCTTCTGGCGTCACTGCCTGTCACCCGCCCGTGACCCATTTCCGCCTCCCCGGGTCCGATCCGGCAACCTTCCGGTCCTGTGCTAACATCTACTGTTTTCTTGTCGCATCTGCCTTGTGCACAGCGAGATTCCGTCGGCTCCAATCGAAGGAATCTGAGGGTTGCAATGAAAGACACTCTTGGGGTTCTGTTGGCAGGAGGCGCGGGTGAACGGCTCTACCCTCTGACTCGCGATCGCGCCAAGCCCGCTGTGACCTTCGGCGGCATTTATCGCATCATCGACATCACGCTTTCGAATTGCCTGAATTCCGACCTGCGCCGGGTTTACATCCTCACCCAATACAAGGCGCTTTCGCTGAATCGCCACATCCGCGAAGGATGGAACATTGTGGGACGCGAGAGTGGGCGAGTTCGTCGAAGTGCTGCCGCCCATGAAGCGCGTCAGCGACCAGTGGTATCAGGGCACGGCCGACGCGGTGTATCAGAACATTTATTCGATCGGCTCCGAGCAGCCCAAGCACGTGCTCATCTTGTCGGGCGACCACATTTACAAGATGAATTACGGCCGGATGCTGCAAGCAGCATCAGGACTCCGGCGCGGACGTCACGCTGGCGACAATTCAAATCGACCTCGAAGAGACTTACCGCTTCGGCGTCGTGGATGTCGACAACGATGAGCGCGTGAACGGATTCCAGGAAAAGCCGCAGCACGACCACTCTGCGTTCTCCGTACAATCCGGAGAAAGTTTCGGCATCGATGGGCATTTATCTATTCAACACCGACGTGCTGATCCCGGTCCTGCTGAAGGACGCCGAGGATCCGCAATTCCAGCCACGATTTCGGCAAAGACATCCTGCCCGAAGATGGTCGACGACTACCGGGTGTACGCCTTCGACTTCGTCGATGAGAACAAGAAGGAAGCGCTCTACTGGCGCGATGTGGGGACGCTCGAGGCCTACTACGAAGCCAATATGGACATCGTGTCGGTGTCGCCGGTGTTCAATCTGTACGACGAGGAGTGGCCGATCCGCACGCACCAGCGCCAGTATCCGCCGGCGAAGTTTGTGTTCGCGGAGACGGGACGCACCGGCACAGCGCTCGATTCCATCGTTTCCACCGGATGCATCGTTTCCGGCGGCATCGGTGAAAAACTCGCGTGCTGTCGCCCGACGTGCGGGTGAATTCCTATTCGCGAAGTCGACGACTGCATTTTGTTTTCGCACGTGAACGTCGGACGGCATTGCCGCATCCGCAAGCGCCATCATCGACCGCGACGTGCATATTCCCGAAGGAACCACCATCGGCTACGACGCCGAAGCCGACCGCCAGCGCTATTTCGTGACCGAAAGCGGCATCACGGTGGTGACCCGAGATTACTCACTGTTCGAGAACCCGGTGACGGTGGACTACTTCACCAGCGAGTAGGCGGCTTCAAACCGCGCCTCACCACGTCGCCGCACGCTACGTTTTTCAGAAGTGGGAGCTGGACGGAGCGGCGTCCATAGTCGTAATTCGCCACGCATCGCAACCGGAAAGGCTTGCTGAGCGCCTCCTCCGCGCTGAATCATCCTCCCGAGGGCACAGCTACGTAGAACCGGCAGAGTTCCCTTTGATATGCTCGGGAAATGGACAGGATCCTGAATCGGGAAGCTGTCGCTCGACGCGGGAAGAACGTCGAATATTTCACGATTGCGTGGAATAGTGTGGAGGGCCTGGTTGCGGTCGTATCTGGAGCATTTGCCGGCAGCATTTCTCTGGTAGGTTTCGGCATAGACAGTTTCATTGAGGTAATCTCGGGCTCTGTGCTGCTCTGGAGAATGTCAGTGGATGACGACATACAGAGCCGGGAGCGAAATGAAAAACGCAGTCTGAGAGTTGTTGGCGTCTGCTTTTTGGCACTGGCTCTCTACGTCGGGTACGAGTCTGTTTCCGACCTCATCACCAGAAAAGCCCCACACCACAGCCTTCCCGGAATTGTCCTCGCTTGTGTTTCCCTCGTCGTCATGCCGCTCCTCTCACAGGCAAAGAAGAGGGTTGGCAACGAACTCGGGAGCGCGGCCATGCACGCAGATGCAAGACAGACTGATTTCTGCGTCTACCTATCCGCCATTCTTTTGGTCGGTCTAGTGCTCAATCTAACTCTGGGGTGGTGGTGGGCAGACCCGCTGGCGGCGCTAGTCATGGTGCCCATCATCGCCAAAGAAGGAATTGACGGAACGAGAGCAAAGGCGTGCTGCCGATGAGGTTGCCTCTGGGCGGTCAGCTACGCGCTGCGCCCCACCCTTGTTGTTGATGCCGGATTTAATCGAGGCCTGACTCATACTTCGACGCGATGGAAGCGTTCGCGGGTTTCACGTACCTCCTGCCTTAAAGGCTACGACTCTTTCGTTAGAACTGACTCTTGTTCCGATTTGTCATGCAGCGCGTGTCACAGGTTTTGTCCGCTCCTGGCATTTCGACGATCGTGCCTTCGCAGGAGCCGAGCCGCGGTCGAACTGAATAGCGCGGCAGGAATCGCATGTAGAAAGCGACGGCTGACGTCCACAGCAGCGTCATCGTCATCGTCTCACTCAGGAACATTTCGGCCTCTTCTGATCCAGGTAAGTCAACGCTGAGATGAACTGCTGAACCGAAGTTATTGAATACGCGGGTCCCTGAGTTGTGGATAAGAGAGTCGTAAATTTTTCGTAAAGATGTGGTGCAGGTGGGACGCAGTTACCGCCCTCTCACCCATACACCGTTGGGCATGAGTCGGATATTTGCCGATTAAGATCCACGCCAGTATCGACTCGGGCCGCGCTTGGCGCGGGCTTGGACGGCCGAGGCGGCCGTCGCCACATGGTTCTGCTGCAATTTCAATGTCTGTCGCCGTGGCGTCTTGCCGACTCCTGCATTTCGCGCTAACATTTCGGGCTGTCCGCGGGAGTGTGCGTTATGTCCAAACGGGCCCTGCGCGTTGCGACGATCGTCTTCTTCCTTTTTCTTAGCCTGCCTTCTTTCTCACAAGATGCTCTTCAGGTGGCGCCTCTGCCATTCGATCCGCTGGAGCTTGCGACTGGGCCGACTACCGTTCCTGAAACGCCCGAGAAGCGCACCCTTCTTCTGGACCTGCTCGAACGCGCCCGCCAGAACAATGCAATGCATGCTCCGGGCACCGCACCTTTCAGCCTGAAAGTTTCATTCAATTCTGTGGGACGCGATTCGCGGGATCAAGGCTACGGAGAGGTCGAAGAAACCTGGCTCAACGGCCAGACTTGGCGCTGGTCCGCGCGCCTGGGAGACTATTCGCAGCTCAGGATTTTCTACCAGGGATCGGCGTACGACGACAAACCGCACGGCCATATCCCGCTGCGGCTGCAGATGGTGCGCAATGCCGTCTTCTGGCCGGTGGTGGGAAACTTCTCGGGCTCTCTGATCCGCATCGCAACCGCCAAATGGGAGGGCGCGGACCTGGCGTGCATTCTGCTATCGCGCGGCGGCAATGACGCGACCGAGACAGCGGGCCGTCGCTGGGAAGAAACCGAATACTGCATCGACCCGAAGACGGGGCTGCTTCGCATGCACTCCGAGGCGCCCGGCATTTATTCCCTCTACGACTACAACGGGGGCGCTCAATTCCACGGACGCATCCTGCCTCGTCAAATCACTATCGTAGAGGGTGGCGCCAGCGTGCTTCAGATTCACGTCGAGGGCATCCACGATCCCGGCAACGATCCTGACCAGTTCGTGCCCACTAAGAAAATGCTGTCGCACGGTCCCGGAGCCATCATGGTTGGACCGTTTCGCTTCCCGGAATCCACTCGCGCGCCCGCCGGATACAACGGGATGATCCAACCGGTCATCGTCCACGTGATCCTCGACCAGAAGGGTAAGGTCCTCGACGCGGAGGTCGTCCAGACGTCCGATCCGGCGCTGGCGACCGCTGCTCTCGGCGTCGTATGGCGTACCTCGTATCGGCCAACCCAGGAAAGAGGGCGCCCGTGGCAGCGGGAGGCGTTCATTAACGTGAGGTTCATTGGCCAGTAGTGCTAGGTTACGAAGGTACTAGCACTTATAGGCGAAGGCCTGCGCGCTTAGCCTCAAATTAACCATCTTAGAATCAGTCATATAGCGTCATTGTTGAGAATTTCCTCATTTGCGAACCAGCCTGAGAAACATCCTGTAGCCCGATTTTCCTATTGACTCCGGAGTCATCTCGCTCATAATCGCCATGGGGATTCGCGTCCGTTCGGCCGTGAGTTGCCGATGTCTGGCAAAGTTCTCACGCGTGCACGTATCCCGGTTCTCCAGCCGAAGTCGCGAACTCACTACTACATCCAACATCGTTCCAAGGAGCGGTCCATGAGAAGTACCTGCACGAGAAAACTCACCCTTGCGCTCGCGGGGCTATTGCCCGGAGTGCTGATGGTGTCGTTAGCAACACCAGTCGTCGCGGAACCCGCAGCGGGAAGTGTTCCCCAGCGAAACGCGATTGCGAAATATGATGCTACCCGTGAAATCACCATCAACGGCACCGTGCAACAGGTGATCACCAAGCACGTCGCCGGCAGCCCGGCGGGCATGCACCTGATGGTCAGCGGAGCTCAAGGCCTGGTCGACGCTCACGTCGGGCCGTATATGTCCAAGAGCGCCAAGGAAGCCCTGCACATGGGCCTTCCGGTACAGATCGTTGGGGCGATGGAAACGTTGCGTGGAAAGCAGATTCTGATTGTCCGAGAGTTGGGCTACGGCGGCCAAACGATGACAATGTCCGCAATAAGAATGGCTTCTACTTCTCCGCTCAATCCTCGGAATCGCCCAATTCCAGAAACTCGGCATAAAGACGTGCAACTTGGAGGTGGCCTGTGAGCTATCGCCAAACTTTCTTAGCATCGGTTGCAGTTTGCATGACCGCCTCACTAGTTGCCTGCGGAGGCGGCAGTTCCAGCACGCGGCGGCGGCGGTGGTGGAACAAATCCGATCAGCTGTCACCCTTGCGGGGCGCCTGCGACTCTGGCGTAAATACGACGGCGCCGATTACAGCCACTGTCGCGAACGACTCAGCGAATAACGGCGTAAGTTGGAGTTGCGCGCCTGCGGATCCTGCGGAACGTTCAGCGCCCCCACAACCCCCAGCGGTACCGCAGTCACCTACACTGCGCCTTCTTCAGCCGCATCCGTCACGATCACAGCTACATCAATTACAGATCGAACGAAAACCGCCACGGCTACAGTCACATTCCCGCTCCCCCGATCGCGTTGGCCGATGGCAGCTACGTCTTCTCGCTTAGTGGTATGGATGTAGCGGGTGGACCGCAGGCATACTTCGTGACGGGCGTATTTACCGTTGCAGGCGGATTGATTACCGGTGGCGAGCAGGACTTTGTCGACAACACCACCGCCACGCTACATGACACGCTGAGCTCAGCCAGCACCTTCACCACAACTGCGGACGGGAATCTTCAGATCGTACTGACGACCTGCCTCGCTTTGGATTGCACACAAGTAGATCCAGTAGTCGGCGGCGGCACAGGCCTCGAAACCATCAACGGCACCTTGGTCTCGGCGACGAGAGCTCGGCTGGTTGAATTCGACGCTTCTGCGACTTCCAGTGGAACACTGGAATTGCAGGACACCACCGCGGCCGCGACAGCTCCAACCGGACCCTACGCATTCGCCGTCCGGGAATCGCGGGAGGCCAGCTCTCTATCGCAGGTATTCTCAACGTTTCCGGTGCAACGCTCTCGACGACCGGCACCATTTTCGATCTGAATGCGAGCGGCAACACGTTCGCCGCACAAACAATCACCGCAGGTTCGGTTTTGTCCCCAGATGCGACTGGCCGAATGACGTTCTCACTAACACCCTCGAACTCTGGATCAATCGGTGCCATGAACTTCGTGGGTTACATCGTCGATGCAATCCACATTCGACTCGTCGAGGGCAGCGATCAATTGGGGGGCACGACTGGCGGCGTCGCTCTCGCGCAGAACACGGCCAACTTGTCGGTTTCGGACAATAGCTATGTAGTGGGAATGTCCGGCTTCCATACCTTCTTGCCATTCCAGGCAGCCGGCTTACTCACGACAACTTCGGGCGGAACCGTCACTGGAACGATCACCTATAACGACCTGTTGAACGCGCAGAGCCCTGCGGTCGCCATCGCTGCCGGGACCTACGTAGCCGACACGACGAACCTCGGCCGTGTCACTCTCACAGGAGTGACCGACGGCGTATTCACCTTCAACATCCAGTTGTACGTCGACGGGAACGGCAACGCCCTGGCGATCACTCTGGATACGGCTCAGGACGTCCTGGAGGGCGTGGGCTACCAGCAGACGGCTGGCGCTTCGTTCAGCGGGACCTATGTCATGGATGCCACCGGCTTCGATGACAGCACCAACGAATTCGAACTGGATGCGGTTGGCCCGATCACAGCAGACGGGACCAGCAGCTTCTCCGGCTTCGCTGACCTCAACTGGCTGAGCAGCGCAACGGCAGCCGTCCCAACTCCCAATTTGGCGGTGACGGGTGCCTTCACCGCTCCTTCGGGCGGCGTTTCCACCGGAGCGGGAAACACGATCACCGGTCTCGATGTTTCCTCGGCGCATCGCAAACAGACTCGTTCGACTATTACGTCGTTGATTCGAACAACGTGATAGCGATCGAAAACGACTCAAACCAACTGACGCTCGGCTACGTTCGAGCTCACTCAATAACCAGCAGGACCGCTCTACCAGTGGCGCACCTCGGTGCGCCACTTTTTTTGTGCCCGCCCGTCGATCTCGCGGCGTATCTGAAACAACACCTGCCGCCTACCGGAATCACCGTATGCCGCGCCTGCTTCGGCGTAGCATCTACATTAAAGGAAAGCTCGGGTCGGGTAAGGGCACTCCGAAAGAGTTTGCCGCTCGGGCGGCAGACTCGGACGTACTTGCGTCCAGAAAGGTTTTGGGGCTCATGAACAAGAATTTCTCAAGGGATATTCTCGCAACAAGGGCGATCGGTTTCGCTGTGGCGTTTCTCGGGATCCTGTTCCTCACCACGGCGGCCGCGCATCCGGCAAATGCTCAGGATCAGGACGATCCGCCGGGGCGAGTCGCCCGTCTCGGATATATCCAGGGTTCCGTTTCATTCCAACCGGCAGGCGAGTCCGAATGGGTGGAGGCGGTCGCAAACCGTCCTTTGACCACGGGGGACAAGATTTGGGCGGACCGCGATTCGCGGGCGGAAGTGCAACTCGGTTCGGCGATGATCAACCTCGCTCCGAACACTGGATTCTCTTTTCTCAACCTTGACGACCGCACGGTGCAGATTGAGCTCACTTCGGGAACGTTGAACATCCGCGTGTGGAATCTGGAGCGCGACAACGTTTTTGAAGTCGACACCGCCAACCAGGCGTTCACCGCTTTCCAGCCCGGCCGGTACCGCATCGACGCTTCCGAAGACGGCAACTCCACGGTCGTCACGATCCGGGACGGAGAAGGCGAATCCACCGGCAACGGCCAAAGTTATTCGCTGCACGCCGGTCAGCGCACGACATTCACCGGAACCAACGCGTTGAACGCGGAAGTCGAACAGATTGGCGGTTCGGACCAGTTCGATACCTGGGCTGACAGCCGCGAGCGCCGCTACGACGACTCGCCGTCCGCGCGCTATTGCTCTCGCCGCGTGGTGGGCTTCGAAGATCTCGACGACAACGGCGACTGGCAATCAACGCCACAGTATGGATATGCATGGTTCCCTCGCGTCGAATCCGGATGGGCGCCGTACCACACCGGGCATTGGGCATGGATCGATCCGTGGGGATGGACTTGGGTCGACCAAGCCCGCTGGGGATACGCGCCGTTTCATTACGGACGCTGGGCTTCGATGGGTGGACGATGGGGATGGATTCCCGGGCCCCTCCAGGAACGTCCCGTCTACGCTCCCGCTCTCGTCGCCTTCGTCGGCGGAACATTCGCCGTGGGCAGCACCGTGGCGTGGTTCCCGCTGGGACCGCGTGAAGTGTACGTCCCGTCGTACCGTGTCAGTCCGGCGTACGTGAACCGGGTGAACGTAACGAACACGACCGTCAACGTCACGCAGGTGACGAACGTCTACAACACGACCATCGTCAAAAACAACACGACGATCAATAACGTGACCTACGTGAACCGGAACGTGCAGGGCGGGGTCACTGCGATGCCGCAGCGCGCGTTCGCCAGCGCACAGCCGGTAGGGAGAACCGCTGTCGCTGTAAATCAACAGGAACTGGCGCGAAGCACAGTCGTCTCGCGGGCGGCCGTCCCTCCAGTGCGCGAAGCCGTGCTGGGACCCAACGCAGGAACCGCGAATCGCGTCGCAGCGCCTCCGCAGGCCGTTGCGAACCGTATTGTGATTGCAAAGGCGGCTCCGCCTCCGCCGGCGGCGTCGTTTGCGGCACGGCAACAGACCTTGGCGCAGCACCCGGGACAGCCCATCAATCGCGTCCAGATGCAGCAGATGCGCCCATCTACTGTTCCGGCGCGGATGGTCCGGCAGGCGCCTCCCGCTAAGCCTGCGATAGCAACTCCAGCCGTAGGACGACCGGGGAACCAGCCAGCCGCGAATCAACCTGGAGCCAATCAACCTGGGTCGAATCAACCTGGAAATCGACCGGGAAATCCGGGAGCGATCGGGCGTCCTGGCGGAAATCCGACGACAAATCAGCCTTCGGCACAACCTGCACCATCGAACCAGCCCGGATCGAATACCCGTCCGTTCGTGCCGCCGGGTCGAAGTGATCGTCCCCCGTCTGCACAACCCAACGCGCAGCCGCAACCGAATCAGCCTCAACCGAACCGGCCGCAGCTCAACCAGCCGTCGCCCAATCGGCCCGAGCCAAATCAGCCAACTCCGAATAACCGTCCGGAGGCAAATCCGTCGGCACCGAGTGCGGCGCCTTCCAGGAACGACAGGCCGCCTTCTGCGCAACCGAATAGTCGTCCGGACATCAATCAGCCGCGTCCGAACAACGGTGTTCAGCCGAATGCGCCGAACAATCCGCCGTCGCGGAACGATCGCCCGCAGCCAACTCAACCGGATAACCGTCCGGACACCAATCAGCCGCGGCCGAATCAACCGCGAACCAATCAGCCGACGCCGAACGATCGCACCGCGCCACAGCCCGACAACCGTCCACAACCGAACCGGAGCGAGCCTCCTGCGCGCAATAACTTCCCGTCAACAGCGCCGCCGAACACTCGTCCAACGAATCAACCGAACGCAGATCAACCTCGGCCAGTCCAGCCACGGCAGGATCAGCCGCGAAATGATCAACCTCGGAATGACCGGCCACAAGCCCGCTCCGCCACAGCAGCGGACGCAACCCGCTCCCGATGCGCGAGCGCCGCAGCAGCAACAGCGTCCGCAGCCCAAGCAAACGCCAGAAGAAAAGAAGCGGCAGGATGAACAGAACAAGCAGAATGAACGACCGCAGTAGGTTGCTCTCGTGAGTGATGGCGCCCAGGAATTGGGCGCCTTTTTTATTTTCGGGCCAACGGAAGATTCCTTCCTCCGGTGGGAATGACAAGAGTCTGGGGGCTGTGGCAAGTCTCAGAACCAGCGCACAACTTTGTTAGTCCGAAGCGGCGCAGCCGGGGAATCTGCTTTCGCGGGTTACGTCTTAGCGCTGTCCGACCAGCGCCGGCGCCGGATATTCGGGCAGCTTGTCCTTGTTCACGTTCGCGCGCTTGACCTCGAGTTCGTCGAATAGGATGGCCGGCGCGGCCACGCTGTGGGGAAGGTTCACCATACTGCTGTCCACGTACGCCTGATCGCCCGCGGCGATCACGCCGGTCCGCAGCGAACGGGTGTCGAGGTCTCCGAAAGCCGCGCCGCGCACCAGTTCCTGATGACCATCTTTCGTCCAGACTTTGTACATGAGGCGCGGCGTAAAGTTCGGTCCGAAAGTTTCGACGTAGTAGCAGTAGGGCAAATCGCGTTGCCGGCACAGGTCGAGCAGTTTCTTTTTCAGGTCGTCGTTGGAAACTGGCTGCGACGTGGTGACGATGAGATTACTGTTCTGCGGTCCAGGATTGCCCACCGGAATTTGCGCACGCGCGTGACCGTTGGAGGTCGGAAAATCACGAATCGGCTCGCGCCCAACCAGGTAGTTGACGAGAGTTCCCTTCTCAATGACGGACACCTTCTGGGCGGGGACGCCTTCGTCATCAATCTCGTAGTGTCCCAGAAGCGCCTCGCCTGCGTAAGTCGAGAGCGTCGGATCCGAAATGACGGACAGAAAATCGGGCAACACACGGCTCTTGTAACTCGCGATGAAGGCGCCGGTGGTGCGCGCGTTCTTTCCTAATTCCGGCTTGCGTCCGAGAATGTTTTCGCCGACGAGATCGGAGAAAATAGTCGTAGCGGCATCGGCCGAAAACAACACCGGACCCCGATATTCCTCCTCGGCAACCGGGGCTTCGCGCAGTTCCTTCAGCGATTTCGCCAGCCCTTGCGCGGTCGCGACAAACTCAGCCGCCGACGGCAACTGGTTCAGGCTGGTCACGGTGTGGGCGTTGCTTCGGTACAGGCTCATGCCGTCTGCGGCCTGGGAACTCGCAGCCGTCCCCATCTCGTAGAGGCGCTGTCCGCTGCGTACGACAGTGCCTTCGGAATTTACGAAATAGCGGTTCACCGCATAAAACTTCAAGTTCGAATCGAACGACTCGAGAGCGGAATCCTCTTTGTAGACGGCGGATGCATCCTGCAGCATCTTCTTCCAGGGTTCAGGTTCGAACTCCAGCGAAACCGTCGGGCCGATCGATTGCACCGGAGTGGCGCGAGCGAAATCATCCACCGGTTGATCGACGGTGAGTTGCTTCAGTTGTGCCTGTTTTGCGGTCAGCGCTTCGGCTGCAGCCTTGTAGGCACGATCGGTTGCGGTCCACAACTGATGACGGAACGCCAGCATGTCATCGTCGACGGGCATGAAGTCGAGAGTACCTTCGCCGCGTCCAATGTAGCTGTCCTGCTTGTAGTCGCCCACGCGAACGACGACGCGGAGAAAACGGAAGCGTGTCCGGAGATCGCCGCGCAGCGCGCCGAACGAAGCGTCCGCAACATACTGATCCACGTCGAAGACACGATATTCAATGTAGTACGGAGCCGCCACTTGCTCCATCTTGAGTTGCGCCTTCGATCGCTCAAGCTCGGCATGCATGGCGGCGAGGATGACGTCGTCTTTCGCGTCACCCTTCTTCTGCGCGACAACCGAAGGAACCAGAAAAGAGACTGCGATGAGCGAGAACAGAAATTGCCGGAGGCGTACGGTCGTCGCGCTCATCATTTACCCCCCGTGGCTTTTTCAACGCCAGCAGAATCTTCGGAAGGTGCGGGCAAGATGGGCGGCCGGTTCAGCGAGTGAGCCCGCTTCTGCACTTCGATTTCGGAGAACAACATGGCGGGGGCGACGGCCGCGACCGGCACCTGGCCAGATTCCGCGCCACACACGCCATTGAAAACATCGGGCTTGTCGCCGGTGACCAGAATGCGATTCAGCGCGGCAAGCGGAGTTCCCACGATATCAATCCCGCGCACTAACTCGTCCGGCCGTCCGTCGGGATACACGCGCCACACCAGCACCGGCAGCACCTGGAAGGATTGCGGAGTCGAGCGTTGGGTCAGCGTGAATCCTCCCTGAATGTCTTCGAAGTAGAGCCCATAGGGCTTTCCCTGCTTCTTGACTTCGTCGATCAGCTTCTGCCGCATCTCGGAATCTTTCACCGTCCGCGACGAAGTGACGATCAGATTTCCTTGGCGGCCTGTCGCCATCAGCCCGGGCTGAGAGCGGCCGTGGCCGTTGGAGTTCGCAAAGTTCTTGATGGGCATTCTTGCCATCAGAAAATTCTTGAGAATCCCGTTCTTGATGACGTCGACTCGCGTCGCCGGCATGCCCTCGTCGTCGTACTCGTACCAGCCGCCGAGATCCAATCCATTCAGAGAACGCTGCGTTGGATCATCGATCACGCTGAGAAAATCCGGGAGCACAGGCTCGCCGACTTTCTTCGTAAAGGTTTGCCCTTCCTGTTCGCCGCGCTGGCGATGACCTTCGAGCCGGTGTCCCAGCACCTCGTGAAAGAAAACTGCAGCCGCGCGGCCGGAAAGCAGCGCGGGACCAGCGAATGGCTCGGCCAACGGAGCATCGCGCAGGGCTTTCAGATCCGTCGCCATTTTCTCGACACGGGCGCTGATCTCGGCTTCCGGGGGAAGATGTTGCAGGCTTTCCGCCTGAAAGGTCTCGACCCGTATCAGTTCCATCCCGTCTGTGGCACGGGTTTCCGCCTCAATGGCTACGCGGATGTAGCCATTCGGCACAACCAGATGATTGCCTTCGGTCGACACGAAATGAAAGCGGGTTGTCTGCGCGCTGATGGCCGCCATCGACGAGTAAATGTACGGATACTTGCGAAAGTGTTCGGAGTACTGGCGGGCCAATTTTTCCAGCGCCCTTTGGTCGGGAGTGACACCGATGGTCTTGTAGTCGAGGTGGCTCGACGGCTTTTCTTCCGAGAAATCCGGAGAGGTGTCTTCTTCCTCCGCGTTGACCTTGGTGTTGGTCTTCACGTTCAGATAGGCCTTCGAGGCTTTGCGATACTCCTCATAAGTCAGCCGCCAAAGCTCGTGCGCAACGGCATTGCGATCGTCCTCGAGGGGCAGCGAGCCGGAAGACCGCGCGGATGCTCGATTCTGCGCGTGCGAATTGTCGAGCGCCGCCGATCCGATCCGCATCGTCACATCCCCGGTGCGTCTGCGCGAATGGATGGAACTCACGAGCTGCCCCTGACTTCCAACGACAACTGCGATGCCCTGGTCGTAGACGGAATAGCTCAGGTAATAGGGAGCAGGATCGAGTTTGCCAAGGCTGGTTTGCGCGCGCTGCATTTCGTCTTGCATGGTGGCAAGCAGCGCATCGGTTTTTTCGTTTGGGTCGGTCGCGGCCGTGGATTGAAGGCCTAAAGCTAGAGAGGCGAACAGGCATCCGAGAAAGCGATGCCACGACAGAATCTTCATGAGGAGGCGGAGTCTCCTGATTCGGAGGAACACGTAAGCGTAGCAGATGAGGTGTTGAGGTTGTGGGTTCCAAGCGTCGTGGTACCAGAGTCACGGAGTGCCCTTCTTCCCGCTGCTACAATTCCCTGTTTCGCTGGCTGGGTCCAGCGCGAACGTCCAGCGCGAACTTCAAGGCCTTCAATCACGTACTGTTTAGTGGGCCTGGAAGCGGTCTCGGTTCTTACGGCCCAAGTCTCAGTGCAGGAAGCAGTGCCTCCGGGGAGTGAACGTGGAAGACGTCCAGGTCGTTGCGATGCTGGTTCGGCGTTGTATCGCCGGCGATGCCGCCGCCTGGGAGGAAATCGTGCAGACCTACAACCGGAGAATCTACAACATCTGCTACCGCTTCGCCGGATCCTCGGACGATGCCCAGGATCTGACGCAGGACGTTTTCATCAAGATGTACCGCACTCTTTCCAGCTACGACCCCGGCAAGGGAGCTTTCGTCACATGGGTCACCACCATTACCCGCAACCTGCTGGTGGACCATTTCCGCAAGTCGAAACAGGACCGGATGACCGATTCCATGGATACGACCTCCTCCGAGCACGAGGATTCCCAACCCCTCAGTGAGCAAATTCCTGACCAATCGGCCCCGCCGGACGCCCATGTCCGCAGCCGGGAGGTCAGCGAGACGGTGCACGCAGCGCTCGGAAAGCTATCGCCAGAGCTACGAGAAGCAGTGATTCTAAGGGACTTACAAGATATGGATTATCGAGAGATCGCAGCGGTTTTAAAGGTTCCGGAGGGTACCGTGAAATCCCGAATAAACAGGGGCCGAGCGGAACTTGCAAGGCTCCTTCAACGTACCTATAGGCAGGTGATGTGATGCCAGACCACACCAGTAACGGGATGCAGTGCAGCGAGTTCGAACTCCTGCTGACGGACGCGATCGATGGCGTCCTGACAGGGGCGAGGCTCGACCGTTTCCAGGCCCACGCGCGCGGTTGTGAAGCGTGCGGGCCGCTGCTCGCTGAAGCTGAGGCGGGCCGCAATTGGCTGAAGGATCTCACGGAGGTGGAGCCTCCAGCCAACCTGGTCAACAATATCCTGGCATCCACAACGGGCGTTGACACCCAACGCCTGAGGACAGCGGCACCCGCTCGCCAGCCACGAGTTTCGTGGTGGGAGCATGTGCAGGCTTCGTTCCTCGAGCCGTTCTGGTCCGTAGTCCGGCAGCCGCGATTCGCCATGTCATTTGGCATGGCATTCTTCGCGCTGTCGGTGGGCCTGACCGTCGCCGGCGTGAAACCCAGCGACATTCGTTCACTCGACCTTCGTCCGACCGCGATCCGGCACTCGTACTACAACACGCAGGCTCGCGTCGTCCGTTATTACGACAATGTAAAAGTCGTATATCAGTTGCAGTCGATGTTGCACGAATTGCGGCGGAACGCCCCGGCCGAACCTGGACCGGCTAAAACTAAACAACGTAAGAACGACACAACACAACAGCCCGAGCAGAAGCAGGAGCGCAATTACAGCCAGATTGAAAATCAACTCATTCTGGCCAGCGTCCCGCTGGGTCCATCTCTTCGCAATCTGCCTGTAGTGTCGGTGACCACTGACAGGAGGTTCGTATGAACTGCGCCAATCACAGCGACATTGCTGCGGTGGCGTTCTGCCGCACGTGCGGCAAGCCACTTTGTAACCAATGTACCCGCGACGTCCGCGGGGTTATTTACTGCGAGTCTTGTCTGGCCGCTCGCATGGAAGGCGCGCCAACGGCCGCAGGATTTGTGCCGCCTCAAACTGGCTATCAACAATTCATGGATCAGGGGCTCGGATTAAAGGTCGCGCCCGGCCCGGCCACAGGGCCGAATCCTGCCGTAGCCGGAATCCTTGCCGGATTCTTTCCGATTGGCGTGGGCGCAGTCTACGCCGGCCAATATGCCAAGGGACTGTCGCACCTCGTGATCATGGTGCTGCTGATTCTCGGATTGGGATCCGATCTGCCGTGGTACGTCATCACGATGCTGGCGATCGCGACCGGTTTCTTTTACATCTACCAGATCATCGACGCGATCCGCACCGCGAAGGCGGTCCAGATGGGAGAACCAGCTCCCGATCCGTTCGGTCTGGCGGCGACATTTGGTGCCGGCGAAAAATTTGAAGGCACCAAAGTTCCGTCGGGCGCAGCCGTTCTCATCGGCTTGGGCGTGCTGTTCCTGTTGCACACCGCAGGTCTATTCGAGTTTGGGCTCGATCGTTTCTGGCCGCTGATCCTGATCTTCCTCGGCGTATGGCTCTTCGCCAAGCAGTGGGGACTGATCAGCACCAGCAGAGCGTTCTGCCAATGCCAGCATTGCCGAAGCCGGCGACTGGTCGGTCCGGCGATGCTCGTCACCCTGGGCGTTCTGTTCCTGCTCGACAGCGCGTCGCACATCGGATTTGGCAGAACCTGGCCCGCGATCCTGCTGGTGATCGGCGTCGTGAAATTGATGCAGAGCAACGCATCCATGGTAGGTCACGTCGGACCGCTGCCCCCGGGAGCTACCGGCTATCCGGCACCGCCCCCGATGCCGCCTAATCCCGGCGTTCCAAGCGTTCCGCAGAACCCGGCTCCGGGTACCGAGCAATCGTCTTCGGGCGAGGTGAAAAATGTCTAGCCCAGTAATGACTCCACCTCCAATCGCTCCTATGCCGCCGCGGCGTCACCGTTCGTTTGCCGGGCCGTTCGTTTTGATCGTCCTCGGCATCGTTTTCCTGCTTGGGACCATGCGGGTTCTCTCGGTGGCCCGGTTGGCGCACCTGTTCGCAAACTACTGGCCGGTGCTGCTCATCCTCTGGGGCATCATCAAGCTGGTCGAACACATGCAGTCCCAGCGCGAAGGCACGCGATCGTCGGGGATCGGCGGAGGCGGGGTCGTGCTGATCGTGATGATCGTGGTCTTCGGCCTGATCGCCACGCAACTCGAGCGGGTGAACTGGTCGGGATTGAAAGATAACTTCAATTTCGACGACGACGATTTCTCCCATATCTTCGGCGGAGATACGTTCAGCTACGACGCTCATCTGGAACAGGATTTTCCCGCCGGGGCGAGTGTAAAAGTCATCGACACGCGGGGCGCGGTCAGCGTTCATGCCGCCGACGACAATAAGATCACGATCGCCGTCCGCAAACGCATCGGCGCTGACAATCAAAACGACGCCAACAAGTACAACGACGAAACCAAGCCGACCATCACCTCCATTGGAGGCCTGGTCACGATCGACGCGAAAGCAGAGGCCGCGGGCGATCATCCGGTCGAAGTCGATCTCGATATTTCAATACCGCGCAAAGCCCCCGTCACGGTTACTTCGCGACGAGGCGACGTAAATGTCACGGGGCGCGACGGCGACGTCGAAGTTTCCGCGCAGCACGCTGACACTTCAATCGAGGACGTCAACGGCAACGTCAAGGTCAGCCAGGAGAAAGGCTCGGCGAAAGTCGAGCAGGTGAGCGGCGATGTTCACATCGAAGGACGCCTGAACGAGGTTCAAGTGGCCGACGTCAAAGGCTCGCTGCAACTCGACGGCGAATTTCAGGAGAGCATCAAGCTGGAGCGGATCGCGAAAACCGTGACCTTCAAGTCTTCGCGAACGGATATGGAGTTCTCTCGAATCACGGGTTCGCTTGATCTCGACTCCGACGACCTCCACGCCGATGAGATCACCGGTCCTGTTCACCTGACGACGCGCTCAAAGAATATTCGACTGGAGAACGTTTCAGGCGATGTCAGGCTGCAGGATGACAATGGGGCGATTGAGTTGGGGATGCGGTCGCTCGGCAACATTCAGATCGACAATCGCAATGGCGACGTACAACTGAGCGTGCCCGACAAAGCGGGATTCCGGCTTGACGCTCGTGCCCGCGACGGTGAGATCCAATCGGACTTCCCGGAGTTGAAGGTCAGCAACGATGACCACGAATCGAAGGCCAACGGCAGCGTGGGAAACGGATCGGCGCACATCGTCATCAACAACGAACACGATGGCGTTGAGATCCGCAAGGCCAGCGCCACGCCCCCGAAGCCGCCCGAACCACCTGCTCCGGGCAAGAGCGGGAAGTCTTTGCCGGTTCCGAAAACCGACGTTGAACCGACGGAGAATTGAGAGGGCGGGTCTGCTATTACAGGTCAGTGATTACAGCTTAGAAAAACTTCTACTGACCTAACTTTTCTTTCACCAGGTTCTCGACTTGCTCGAGGACCTGGTCTTCGCTCATCGAAGTCGAGTTGATCACGACCGCATCCTTCGCGGCGACGAGCGGGGACGCAGCCCGCGTCCGATCGCGCCGATCGCGTTCGCGCAGTTCTGCAGCCACGCTTTCCGCCATCTCTGCTGTGATTTTCTGCTGCGCCATCCGCCGCTGCTCGCGCACCACCGGATCAGCGTCGAGAAAAATTTTGAGATCCGCGTCGGGAAAGACCTTCGTCCCGATATCGCGGCCTTCCATCACCACTCCGCCGCCAACACCCATCTCGCGTTGATGAGTTACCATCCATTCCCTCACCTTCGGATGCACTGACACTCGCGACGCCGCTTCCGTCACATCGCGTTCACGAATGCGGGAGGAAACATCCTTGCCATCGAGCAGCGTGCGGTTTCCGCCAATCGTCGGCTCCAGCCGAATGTGCGCCGCCTCCGCCATTTTGACCAATACGGCTTCGTCATCGAACGAAGCGTCCTTCATGATCGCTTTGAGCGCCAGCGCGCGATACATCGCGCCACTCTCGAGGTTCACGTATCCGAGTTTTCTCGCCAGGCGTGAGGCAATCGTGCTCTTGCCCGCGCCGGCGGGCCCATCGATGGCGATGATTAGTTTGCGTTGCGAAGTCGTATTCATTGCGGAACTAGAGATTGTACACACTCGCCGATTTCAGTTCGCATCTGCCATCCCCCGTCAGGGACAGTGGCCGAATTCCCGCTTCGCAACGCGTCCACACGCGACGATGGGCTGGCCGCTTGTACACGTTAAGCCTAAGCCTTGTGGCAGGGAAACACGGCCCTTTTGATATCTGTCCCAATCGCTGCGTCGGGACAACAATGACCAACCAACAGCACGACGCTCGTCAATTCGCCGCGGGGCCGGCATAGCCTCTACGCCACCGAGTCTAAGGAGCAGAAAATGTCCCGTCACGCCTTGGAAGATCCCTGCCCAAAAACCGCCAGAAAATCCCCACTCTCCAGACGCGTTACACCCGTGCTTGTTGCGGCCCTGTTCTGCATGCCTAGTGCGATGAAACTCGGCGAGTCGCAATCGGCAGCTCGCGATCCCGGCGTACGCGGAGGAACTGCCGGCGCGGGCTCCCCCATTGCAGGTCTCACCACGAACCAGCAGGCATTTTTCACCGCCGGCCTGATGGATTTTAACGAGATCGACTCCGTGAAAGGAACCGTGTCAGGCACCGGCCTTGGACTTGGCCCGGGCTTCAACGCGGAAGGCTGCGCCCAGTGTCATGCCGCTCCGGCTGTTGGCGGAAGTAGCCCTGCGGTCAATCCCCAGGTAACGCTCGCAATCGACCAGGGAGCGACCAATCAGATTCCCTCTTTCATCACGACCAACGGGCCCGTGCGCGAAGTCCGTTTCCCCATGACCTCTGATCTGCGCCACCCCGATGGCGGCGTGCATGATCTTTTCACCATTGCAGGCCGAGGCGACGCCGTCGGATGCAACGCCAAACAGCCCAACTTCCAACAGGCGATGGATCAGAACAACATCATCTTCCGCATCCCGACCCCCGTGTATGGAGGCGGTCTGATCGAGACGATTCCGGAAACATCGATCCTGGCTCAGGTCAACGCGCAGAGCGACCAGAAGCACAGGATGGGGATTTTCGGACGCCCCAATACGTTGCACGGCAACACCATTGCGGGCAGCGTCAACACCAGCGGCAACGACGGAACGATCACACGGTTTGGATGGAAAGCGCAGAACAAGTCGCTCGAAATCTTTGCCGGGGAAGCCTACAACGTCGAGATGGGTGTCACCAACGAACTCTTCCCGAACGAGCGCGATCAAACGCCCGGTTGCTCGTACAACGGCCTCCCGGAAGACGCTACCCAATTCGACTTAACGGGTCCCGCGATGTCGAGTGACATCGTGCGCTTTGCGATGTTTATGAAATTTCTCGATCAGCCGAAACCCGGACCGTCGAGTTCTTCCACGCAAAATGGATCGTTGCTCTTCCAGCAAATCGGATGCGCGCTGTGCCATACGCCGTCTTTCAAAACCGGCAGTTCTTCGGTTGCGGCGCTCAGCAATGTTCAGGTAAACCTTTTTTCTGATTTGCTGTTACATCACATGGGACCGAATCTTGCCGACGACATCGTGCAAGGCCAGGCCCAGGGAGACGAATTCCGGACGGCCCCTCTTTGGGGACTCGGTCAGCGTCTCTTCTTCCTTCACGACGGCCGCACCAAGAATCTGGTCAATGCGATTCTTTATCACGCCAGCAATAGCAACGGTCGGTTCTCCGACTCCGAAGCGAATGGCGTGGTCAACAACTACAAACGGCTGTCCGAACAAGACCAGCAGGATCTCTTGAACTTCCTGCGGTCGCTGTAGAAACGGCTGATGAGGCGGGAGCTTGGCGGCTCTCGCCTCATCAGCACCCTCGTTATCGAGTCAAACTGCCGGACCGCACCTGCTGGGGCGAAAATCCCTCGGCGCGTAGCTGGCGGATGCTCAACGAATCGTGCCTTTTCGCCAAACGCACACCAGCCTCGTCGCGGACGAGATCGCAGTGATAGTAGTTGGGAGTGGTTTGCCCTAGAGCGCGAAATAGGAGAATCTGTCGCGCGGTGGACTTCAGCAAATCGGCTCCGCGGACGACCTCGCTGATCTGCATGGCCGCATCATCGACGACGACCGCGAGCTGGTAAGCAGGAACATCGTCGCGCCGCCACACAATGAAGTCTCCAAAATCTTTGCCGGCGATGATTCTTTGCGGACCGAGATGGAGGTCCGTAAAACAAATCTCTTCACCGTCAGGCACGCGGAACCGCCAATTCACCCCCGCAGGCTCGGAGCATGCAGCGACGCCCTCCCAATCCCATGTGGCGACGGGCGCCTCGCCCGTCCCGCTAGGGCGAAGCCCGGCGGAAGTTTTTGGATGTTGGTGTAGAACCCGGTCAGGAGCGGAATCTTCCAGCGGCCGGCAGCTTCCCGGGTAAACCGGCTCATCATCTCCGTCATTGGGAGCACCCGCAGCGAGCGCGACATCCTTCCGCGAGCAAGTACAGGGATAAATCATCCCCGAGTCGCGCAGCCGGCGCCAAGCCTCAAGATAGAACTCGCGCCGCTCGCTCTGCGTGTAAGGAGCGTAAGGTCCGCCGCAATCCGGCCCCTCGGACCACGGAATCCCCAGCCATCGAAGATCTTCGAACATCGCGTCGACAAATTCAGCGCGACACCGCGGCGCGTCGAGATCTTCATTGCGAAGAATTAACGAGCCGTTCTGCTCGGCGGCGCGCTGTGCCGCGATCCAGAATGTGCGTGCGTGACCGAGGTGCAGTAGTCCGGTAGGAGACGGCGCAAGGCGGCCGCGATAAGGATGCAAGATGGAGTTGGACATCGGATCAACGAGTAGAAATTGTTCACTGAGCCGCGCTTTGCGGCACCGGCACGACGGGAACTTTCGCCGGAGTGATTTGCAGCATCGAGCGTCCGCTTACATGGACGAAGCTCAGCTCTCGTGCCGCCAGCAATGCATTGACGGCGTCTTTCACCCTGGAGCGCGCAATGAAATTTCCGAAGAATACTTCCAGGTCTGCCTGCTCAACCGCGCCCACGCAATCCAGATACTTCGACACCAGCGCCGTGAGAGCCTCCTGCACTGACAAGCCCACGCCTTCTTTGACCGCCTCAGGCGCCCAGCGCGTGAGCAGATCCCACACCGAGCCTTCGCTCGCCTTGTAGTCCACGCGCGTGATGCGCAGCTTCGACCACAACTCCCCTAGCGCCCCGTCGAGCGCCGGGAACGACACACTCCCGCCCAGCACTTCCTGCATTTTCTGCTTCGAGATTGGTCCGTCGCGTCGGATGACTTCGAACGCGTCGCACGCCAGCGCGGAATAAGAAGACCGTGAACCTGCCTTCGGCGCCAGCTTCGGGTTGCGCTCTCCCATGAGCGCGTAGAAGTAGGGAAACACGGACGCCGCTACGAGAAATCCGTTGTTCTCCCCAAACAGATTGGCCTCGAAGGAAGCCCGCTCGCGAAGCAATCGAACCATCAGCTCCGTGGCCTCGGCCGCCCGGGGATCTTTGAATGCGTGCTGCCATTCCGGCAATCGTTCGTCCGATCCAACAAACGCGCCAATGAACGTTGGCACCAAAAGAGCCGGACGCTGCGGATACATCAGGCAAAAGCCGACCTCGTCCAAAAATGCGCGCGCATCTTCAATCGTCCGGATCGCTTTGCCATCCAGCCGCCACTTCTCACGCCGCAGTTGTTGAAGTTCGAGATCCGTCATAAGAACGGCCGTCGGCTCTCAGCCGTCAGCCTTCGGCAAAAGCCCAAAAAACAAGTGTTCGTTTCAAATCCATCTGCGCCAAACAGCCAAGTGGACGATTTGTATGAAAGCTGATGGCCGACGGCTGACAGCTAAAAGCTAGATTCTCTTAAACGCCTTCTGAATGTCCTTCACAGAATACCTCAGGACCACGGGCCTGCCGTGCGGACACGACATCGGGTGATCTGTTTTGGCCAACTCCGCGAGAAGCCAATCCATTTTGTTCTGCTCGAGCGGCATGTTCACTTTGATCGCGGCATGGCAGGCGATCGAAGCGGCAATGCGCGTGCGGATCTTTTCGAGGTTCAATGACTGTTCTTCGCGGGAAAACTGGTCGAGAAGTTCGTGCAGCATTCGTTCGACGGCCGCGGACTCGATCCCTGCGGGAGCCACCTTGACCGCGACGCTCCTCGCTCCGAATGGCTCCGCCTCAAATCCGTTGAAGTGCAGTTCGTCGGAAATCTCTGAGAAGACCGCCTGCTGCGCGGGAGACAGTTCCAAAACGATCGGCATGAGTAACCGCTGGCTTTCGACTTTTTGCGCCGCCCGCTGCTTGAGCACCCGCTCGAACAACACGCGTTCGTGCGCGACGTGCTGGTCGATGATCCACAAACCATCTTCGTTCACCGCAAGAATAAAAGAGTTCCGAATCTGGCCCAGCGGTTTCAGTGTTCCTAATGACGACAAAGTAGGCTCATCATCGCGAACATCGAGCGGCGGTGCGCAGCCATGATCGGGAATCGATTCCACGACACGGGACAAAGGCTCCGTTTCGAAACCGGCTACGAGTTCGGCCGACTCCAGCCCGCGTGCGACCGGAACCGCCCCGTTCGCTTCGATCGCAATGCCGCCTTCAAATTGAAATCGCGCTGAAAGGGGCTGAGGAATAGCCGCGTGCAATGCGAATCCTCCGGCGGTGTCGTGGGTCCCCTGCTCAATTTCGCCGTTTTCCGGAAGGCCAAAGGCGGACGCCGGAACCCGCCCGTCGCCCGTCGAAGGTTCCCAGGGATGCGCGCCGGGCGTCATCGACCCGGGAGTTAGAGCCTGACTCGCCGTGGCATGTGCCCGCATCTCAGCGACGAACTGCGGCACGGGCCGCGCTTTCATCAAAGCGGCGCGCACCGAGTCGCGCACGAAGTCGTGCATCACCGATTGCTGCCGGAAACGCACTTCCGTCTTCGAGGGGTGAACGTTCACGTCGACCTCGGCGGATGGCAGTTCGAGAAACAGCAGCACGACCGGATACACGGTCGGAGGAATGATATTTCGATACGCCTCTGTCAGCGCATGTTGGATCAATCGATCGCGGATCAGACGCCCATTCACAAAAACGAATATCGAATTGCGATTGAGCTTCTGGATTTCGGGTTTGGAAACGAATCCGTGGATTCGCATCTCGCCAGGATCTTTCGGCGCGATCTCTTCTCCATCTTCATCCACTTCTTTGCGACGCCACGGCGGAGGTTGCGGCAACCCCACGCGCTCCAGCGCCTGCCGCGATGCCAGTGGAATCATCTGATCGAGCGTTTCTTTTCCGAAGACCTGGTACACGCGCTCGCTGTGTCCCGCGACTGGAGGCGCTACGAGCATGGCGTTGGTCGAGGAGTGCAATTCGAAATGCTTGCCGGGATGCGCCAGCGCGTAGTGCGTGACCAGAGACGCGATGTGCGACAGCTCCGTCGATTCCGACTTCAGAAATTTCTTGCGCGCGGGGACATTAAAGAAGAGGTCGCGCACGGTGATCGAGGTTCCGAGTGGCAGCCCCGCTTCTTCCACCCGGGCAATCTTTCCGCCGTTGATCTCAACCACGGTTCCCGAAGCTTCTTCCTCCGCTCGAGTTTCCAGGCGCAGCCGCGACACGGAGGCGATGGAAGGCAGCGCTTCGCCGCGAAAACCGAGGGTCGAGACGCTCAGCAGGTCTTCCGCTTTCTTGATCTTCGAGGTCGCGTGGCGCTCGAAGGCCAGCATGGCGTCATCGCGGACCATGCCGCACCCGTTGTCTGTGATCTGAATGAGCTTCTTTCCACCCGCCTCGACCGAAATCTTGATCCGCGTCGCTCCCGCGTCGAGCGAATTTTCGAGCATCTCTTTCACCACGGACGCAGGCCGCTCCACCACTTCGCCGGCGGCGATCTGGTTGGCAACCGTGTCGGAGAGAACGTGAATGCGGCCCATGGATGGCGGTCACTGCGAGTGCTTCGCGGCGCGACTTCAGTTTCGCAGATGACCAGGGAAAAACAAAGCCGCAGACCCACACCAAGCCGAACGAACCATTCCCAAGAAAAAGCGCTCCCCGGTCCGGGGAGCGCTCAGGGATAGCAGATCGCTTACTGCACGACCAACTGGAAAGTCGCGGTATTGATCGAACTTCCAGAAGTTCCTGTGACAGTCATCGTGTACGTTCCTTTCGGAGTGCCTGGGCTCTTCGTGCTGCTGCCCGAACTGCCGCCGCATGAAGCCATCCACATCGTGGAAAGTCCGAGGACCGCGATCATTCCCAGCAGCTTCATGGCGCGCAAGGAACGCTTTCGCGAACCAGCCGTCACGAACAATCCGAGCAGGCCGGGCAGAAGCGCAGCGTAGAAGATCCGCATCTTGCGACCCAACGGCGGTTCCAGCTTGGCCGTCGGTGCCGCTGTGGTGATCGCGAAGGTGACTTGTCCTGCCGCATTGATCGATGTCGGCACCGTGCATGTCGATCCCGAAGCAGGATCCGTGCAGGTAAATGCGATGGTCCCGCTGAATCCGCTGGCGAACGCCACGGCTACGGTTGCATTGACATTCGATCCTTGTGCCACCTGGAAACTGGTAGCCGTCGGGGTCAAAGTGAATCCCGGGGAGACTGTAACGGTCACCGCCAGAGAAGTAGAGCTATTCAGCGACGCGCTCCCGTTGTAGGTCGCCGTGACGCTGTTGTCACCAACCGGCAGAGCGGACGTGACCAGGCCCGCGACTCCGCTGGTTAAAGCTGCGGTTCCCAGAACTGTCGAGCCATTGCTGAATGTGACGTTTCCGGTCGCGGTGGAAGGAGTCACAGTCGCAGTCAAAGTGACTGCGGCTCCTTGCGAGGGGCTAGTTGGAGAAAATGTCAGCACGGCTGAAGTAGCTGTGCGGGTAGCAGCCCATGCAACTGCCAATTTATCGACGTCGACGGATCCCAATCCAGCCACCAGGTTGAATCCAGTGGTCGCATCCGCGGTCGCGGCGCTGTATCCAATCACTCCGCCAGCGGGACACTGCAACGTGGAGGGTTGATTCGACGGTGTACCGACCTGGCAAGAAACGTTGTTATCGCCAGTCCTGATCTGGTGGAAGGCTCCATTGCTGGGCGTCAATGCCAATTGATATAGCATCGGATTGACGTTACCCAGACCCGCCGTCGAACCTCCGAGGTACTGATTGAGCAGAGCCAACACCCCCGCGAAGGCCGGAGCCGACGCCGACGTACCGCCGATGATCGACTGGTTCGTATCGACCGCGTCGGCAATTCCGTTTAAACAACTGCTGGTCGTGTCCGTGCTGTTCGACAGTTCCGACAGCGGCGTGCAGAAGACGTAGCCGGGGAAGTTCGGCGTAGCAAGGAACGAAACATCTGGGGACAACCGCACGCTGCCCGCTCCCGATACCGTTACGTTCTGCCAAGTCGGTTTCGGAAACCCCGCGGCGCAAGCTGTGTTCCCTGTAACTTTAGACGCGCAATTACTCGCGCCACCACCGCTCGACGAAATACCAATATCGGTCTGCGCCGCTGCTTCCGTGGTAATGGGAACCCAACCCGGCTGCGCGGTACTGCCGCCCTGGCTACAGAACTTGCTGGTCGTATTCAATTGGCAATATTGTAGGAACTCGTAATCGTCGTTCCAACCCTGCTCGGGAATATAGGCTGCCGGACTGATCGAACCGCCATCGGTGCCGTTCGTTGTTCCCCAGAATGCCGGGTTGTCCCAATCCGCGAAGACGATCCCGCTGCCGCCGATTCCAGTCACTTCCGGGCTGCTCGCCGGGTAGCTCACCGCAAGTCCCTCAGTTGCAAGATTGGTGCTGGTCACGGAGGCGAACGAGTCACACTCGGCCGCGCCGCTGTCACCGCTGGAATTGACGAAACTGATTCCTTCCGAACTGGCCTGTTCCAGCTCAAGCTCGTCGTTCCCTGTTCCGCTCGAGGTGATGATATTTCTGTCGAAAAACTCGCACTCGCCGTAGCTCAAACTTAGAACGGGCGCCGTATTGTTATCTACCGCGTAATAGAAAGACGTAAAGGTGTCGGTCGAATTCACATAAATGATCTGGGCGCCTCGGGCCACCGCGCCAGACCATTCAATATCCAGGTCGGCCTCGCCGATGTCGCCATTTTGAGAAAGGCTGGAACTTCCATCGAGCAAATACACAAAATGTGGATCGTTGCAGGCCGTGATCAATCCATTGGAATCCGCTGTGCAGTTATAGGTCGAGAGACCGAAACCTTTTCTGAAGTTGTTCAAATCCGCCAGATAAAGTTCGGTCTGCCCCATCACGGCGATCTTTTGTCCTGTGCCGTCGATTCCAGCCGAATAAAGCGCATTCACGTCATACAACGTGGCGAAATCTCCCGGGGCGATAAAGCTGCCCAAGGTCGAGCTAAACCACTCCGGATGCGCATGGTGCACTCGCGGCCTCGGGCGGAAATCATCTAACCCGCGAAATCCGACGACAACATTCGCCAGCGCTGCCGGAACCTTCGGAGAGCTTGAGTTGGCGTAGTGCGCCTCACCCTTCAAGTTGTACCGGTGAATCTGTGTCGCAAAGGCGCTTTCCACCTGCGCGGCCGTCCCGGTAAACGAGATCCAATTCCTTCCGCGAGCCGGATGCACCCTCTTGAATCCTTGCGCCTTCAGCCACGCGGAGATCTGCTGCAAGTCGTTCTTGCTCGCGCCAAACTTGTCCGCAAATTGCTCCGGCGTCAGCCACTTGTGGTAGTTAGCCGACTTCCGGTCCTGCTGTTGCGCCAGGAGTTGCTTCAGGGCCTGCTGTTGGGCCATGGTTGGCGAGATCATCATGGTGATCGTGCCCATTTGCAGTGCGGGATCCACCGATCCCTCGTCGAACTGTGGCTGCGCCAAATGATGGATGTTTTGCGCCACCGCGACCGATGGCCCACCGGTGATTCCGCTAACCACTCGATCGGACGTGGCACCGAAACTCGCGCTCGCAATCACAACGCTCGACAACAGGCACAATAGGGCCCTGCTCTTTAACATAGAAACTCCCTGCAGAAGGTGGATTCTGGTTTTCGCTAGCTTATAACGACCAACCTCAACTTCGATCAAAAGTCTCGCCTTCAAGGTTGTACGGGGGACACGAAGGTAACTGAACCAGCGTTACCCTCCCAGTTTAACCCGCACTCCTTGCTATCCGCGGCTGAAACCGTGTTAAGCCCTTGTAAAATCAGTGTTCCCGGACGAACCGAACGGCGGTTTGCTTGGGTGCCGTATACTTCCCACGCCCCGCATGCACCCGCCTAACTCCGCCAAACCTCGCCTGGCATACATCGACTGGATGCGCGGACTGGCCTGCGTGCTGATGTTTCAAACCCATTGTTACGACTCATGGCTCGGCGGATCCGCCCGAAAAGGCGATTTTTTTATGTACTCCCAACTCGGAGGTACATTTCCCGCCCCGCTTTTCCTGTTTCTGGCCGGAATCTCGTTCGCCCTGGTAACCGAAAAGCTTCTGCGCAAGGGTCTGACAGCCGCTCAAATCGCACGCCAAACGATCCGGCGAGGCGCGGAAGTCTTCGCCTTCGGCCTGCTGTTTCGTTTGCAAGAATACGTCATTGCCTGGGGATGGGCTCCTAAAACCGACCTGCTGCGGGTTGACGTTCTGAATACCATCGGCCTCTCGATGATGCTCATGGGTGTGTTGTGCTGGCTGGTTTTGGCGTTTCGGGCAGGCGCCCGGCGGCCGAAATACCGGCGGATAAGTCGTCGGGCACGCGTGCAAGTCTCGTACTTGCAGCCACCGGCACCACGCTTCTGATTTCGCTTTTCGCACCTCTTGTATGGACGACCTGGCGCCCGGTTTGGCTTCCCTGGCCTCTTGAGTCTTATTTAGATGGAGTGCACTATCTCGGCTTTCCGCAAGCCGGCCTATTTCCCGTCTTTCCATGGACGGGCTTCGCTTTCGCGGGTCTCGCCTTAGGGTTCATCCTGCAGAGCGATTGGGTGCGCACGCATGAAGTTCGCAGCTTTCTCGCAGCCGGGGCGATTGGCGGCATACTCATTGAGATTTCCCGCTGGCTCGATGCCATGCCGAGCCATGTTTATCCTGTCTACGATTACTGGCACACCAGTCCGCAGTTTTTCCTGGTCCGCGTTGGCATGCTTCTCGTGATTGTCACGGGCAGCTACGCGTGGTGCCGTTGGGGCGCTGGGCAGTGGGGATTCAGTCCGTTGATCCAACTCGGACAAGCGTCCCTGTTGGTTTATTGGGTCCACATTGAATTCGTCTATGGAAGAGTTTCCATTCTTCCGAAGCGCGCGGAAGGAATTGCAGCGGCAACCGCCGGGCTGCTCGTGATTTGCCTCGCGATGGTAGCGCTGGCCTACATCCGCACCCATGCCAGCGGATGGAAGAAAAAAGGAGTCAAAGAATCTCAGTTCCCTGCCTCTCAATTGCAGGCTCGAGGCAGCGGGACGTAGAGCTCATCTTTGCCCGCAGACCTCCATACTCATCCCGTGTGCCCTGCGAAGTCGACCACTTCCCGCTCGGCCCAGTGGCCATCATAGCCATTTCCGTCGCGCTCTCCGATGAACGCGCAGTGTCCGCCGTCTTCCGTCTCGATGTAGGTGATGTTCGGATTCGCCAGGATTCGCTCTCGCGTGTCAGCCCGCATGCGGATGAACGGATCGTTCGCTGCATGAATAATGAGCGCCGGCACGGCGATCCGATCGACTACGTTCGACGCGGCCGCCCGGGCATAGTAGTCGTCCGCTCCTTCGTACCCGCAGTAGTACGCAGTCACCCGGTCGTCGAACTGTCGCAAAGTTGATACGCCGCGGAGACGCCCAACGTCGAAATTCTGCGGAAAGTGTTTTGCCTTGGTTCGCAGGCGCCGGAACAATTGCATCAAAAAGTAGTATTCGTAAATGCGGTTCGCCGGTTCGTGCAGCGCATCAGCGGACGCCGCCAGATCCATCGCCGGACATACCGCAGCAACTGCGCGAAACTCCTTCGGCCCATCGCTTCCCCATTCTCCGGCCAATTTCAAAACGAGGTTTCCACCCATGGAGAATCCGATCAGAGCAAATCGTGAGACGCCATCCCGTTCGATCAGGTTCCGCGCCACCGCCGACACATCGCCCGACAACCCTGAGTTGTAAAGCGTCGGAGCGCAGTGATCCATACCGCCGCAATTGCGCTGGTTCATCAGGACAACGTTCATACCCGCGGCCAGGCCATTCCGCGCGATTCCGGTCATGTACTGCGAATCCGACGAGCCTTCCAGACCGTGAATCACGATCAGGGTCAGCGCGTCCGGGCGATGATCTTTTTGCCAGTAGCACCAGCAGCGCACCTGGATGCCGGACGCAACCTCGACCAGCCGCTCCTCGGCCGGAGGCAAATGAATTTTCCGCGGCATCAGGAAACTCGCGACCGTCTGCACGTGCCCGCCGCTGAGCCATCGGCGCGCGCGAAACGGCGCCCGATCCCTCCAATCGTTCAGGCGAGACACAGCTCCAGCAGGATTTGTTTGCGAAGTCCCCACGACTTGAATTCTAATAGAGACCAGCGGGCAGGAAAGGTTCGAAGAGGACCGCCCCGTTGAAACTAAGGCACAGTCCGCGGAGGCGCTCATGCCCATCTACGAATACATCTGCAAGGAATGCGATCACGCGTTCGAAGCGCTAGTCTATGGCAAAGAAAAGGCTGAGTGCCCGAAGTGCCACACCCGGAAACTTGAGCCACAGCTTTCCGTGTTCGCCGTGTCGGCAAAGGGTACCTCGAGTTCGTCACCTTCCAGCGGAGGTTGCGGATCGTGCGGCGATCCCCGCGGCCCCGGCTCCTGCTCGATGAATTAGCGCTGCTCCGCCTTCTGTCGATTGGAGGCAGGCCTAACTTTATCTTTTGATTTGAGGACGACGAGAAGGTGGGGAGGGCGTGGAGGAAGGCCGAACTCACCTTGAGTATGGGCCTGCCTCCAATTTGGCGCAAGAACAAACCGCGCTTCGAACTTCAGCGCTGCAGACTCTTTCACTTTACCTGCATTGCGCCTACAGAAAGTTTGCAAATTCCGGCATGTGTGCCGATATTTGCACGCTTATCCGAACGGGTTTTCGTCCGCTGAAGGGCCGTAAATCACCGGCACCGGAACATCCAGCAATCGCAGGTAGACCGCCAGTTGGCCCCGGTGGTGATACCAGTGATTCAGCATGATCGATCTCATCGCTTCGATCCGCGGCCGTGCAAACAGTTCTCTGTCCTTGTTCATGACCCGCCAGTTTTCGCGAGCCTTCTGATCGGTCAGCGCCTGCAGGACAGTCTCCACGTTCTTGACGCTGTCTTCATGGGCCGAAAGAATCTCGCCCACGCTCTTCGGCTGCGGCGGCTGAAAATTTCCTTGCGTGACGTCAAAACTTTCCTGCTGCGTGATCTGAGCGACGTTTCCGGGAACGCTCGCGACGTGCCATGCCAACTGGCCGAGCGACATCGACTTTGTATGAGGCTTCCACGCCAGCTTCGCTTCCGGCACCCGTTCGAGCACCCTCTTCGTGGTCGCAGCTTCTTCTCGAAATTCGCTTAACATCGGATCGAATGTAGCCATACTCCATCTCTCCTTGCGCGTAGCGCTGGCGGGAGCATCTCGGCCCCCGCCGATCCAGAATTCGGAACTCGTCGTTCGCTCTCTTTTACTTGCTTTCTTCCGAGCAACAGGGTTTGCCCGCAAGCACCGTGATGGCGTCCATCACTTTAGGATTTCCGTAGCGATCATGATGCCGCACCCAAGCCATGGGATAAGGCAAAGCATCTTCATCGCGGCCCTTCGGAGTCATGTCGAGAAAATTGTACGTCGGCAGCAGGATGTCGAGCCCGCGCGCATACGCCGAGTACGTGTGGAAGATCTCGTTTCCCTGCTTGTAGAACACGCTGGCGCCGGGCCCCTCTTCCGAAGGAAATCCCTGGGAAGTGTAGTTGTAGTTCATCTTCCCGCTGTCCACTTCTTCTTTTGTGAACGAAACGTGATAGTCGTAATTGAAATCGCTTCCGAAGGAAGACACCCACTTGAATTGCCATCCCATGCGTTTCTTGAAGGCTTCGATTTCCGGCAATGTCGCTCGCGAGATCACGGCAAACGTCGTGTCGCGCTGCGCCAAATGCAGCCCTCGCTGCGTCAAAGGAATCTGCCAGGTACGAGCAACTGGGGCATCCCTCTTTCCAGCCCGGACCTAGCATGAAGTGGTACACGATCAGCTGGCTGCGTCCGTCGAACATGTCGGCGAGCGTTTCCTTTCCGTGGACACCCTCGAATACGTACTTCTTTTCAACCTTCTCCCATGGCATCTCGCGCCGCTGTCGGCTGAGGTCGTCGCGCAAGCGAGTGAATTCCTTTTCCTTGGCAAGCAATTGCTTGCGTGCGGCTAGCCACTCCGCCGGTGGCACGATTTTCGCTGCGGATTTCTCGATCGTCGCTGTCGTCATCGTCGTTACTCCTTTTCCTTTGAATCGATCTTCTCAACTTTTTTCCTGCGAAAAACTTTCAGGACCAGAGCGGTCACGCCGCCGGTCGAAACTGCGCTGCCCAGAACCACTCCGGCACTGGCGATGCATGCTGGACACATAGATGCCTCCTGCGATTTATTTCGCCTCAGCTCGCGCCTTGGCCTTTGCGTGCATGTTGTCCCAACCCTGGTTCACACCTCGGCGATGATCTTCCTGAATCGTGCCGAACGCCTTGTGGTGAAACTTGATCAGCGTCCCGCCCTTCGACTCGATGAGCCGGTACTGCAAGTTCGATACAACCGCATCGGACATGAACAGCGGCCCGGAAAACTCGAGCAGCGTTGGACGCTTGATCGCCTGCACGTGCGCCCAGAAGTGGCCGTTTCCGTCCCCCAGGTCGCGAAACCATCTGCCGCCCGGCCATGCCTCGAGCTTCATCGGCATCTTTTGTTCCGGCGTCTCGTTCTCCGGGCCTAGTTGTTCGAGAATCGCCTGGAAAGTGTTTTCCAGCGACGCATTCACCTGAATCTCCCGTGTGATCACCAGGGTCAAACTTTCAATTCCCGGCATTGTCGAAGTCGTGCTCATTCCATCCTCCTGAAATTTTGCGATCGATAAGATTTTTGAAACAACACCTGACCTGCGACGTCGTGGCTGCCTGTCAAGAACGAGTTCGGCTCTCGTTCCTGGCCTACTTGTCGTCCACTTCTTGTGTCTTTTCCTCGGCGCGTTCCTTGATGCGCATCAACTGATGCGACCACAACCGCTCGAACGTTTTCGTCCACTCATGTAATGGACGGATCGCCTCGCCATTCGTTCGATACAACATGTGTCTCCCATGCCGCCGGACCCTGACCAACCCAACGTCGCGCAGCACCCGCAAGTGCTTTGAGACCGAAGGCTGTTCGAGTCCCAGCTTTACGACGAGGTCGCCCACAGGCAACTCCGCCATGGCCAGATAGTCGAGAATCTCGCGCCTGCGCGGCTCAGCCACCGCGTTGTAAGCATCGGATGTCGTCGCCGCCCTTGCCATGAACAGGAATATATATTCCCATATGGGAATATGTCAAGAGCGCAAGGAAACTTTTCTTCCCCAAACTGCTTCGGAGAACGTACAGCCCACCAGAAAAGCCTTCCGTATCGGCGCGCAACCATTTTGTTTTCAATAATTTGCGGTTAACCCATTTGTTATCAATATTCTGGAGCTGATCGCGGCAGGTCGATGCCAGTAACTGTATTTTTTTCAGTGTTTTACGGATTCAGATCACCTCGAGTGCGCTGCTATCGACTCGCTGCTACACTCCCTGCATGCGGGTCAGAATTTTAGGGTCAGCGGCCGGCGGAGCGTTTCCGCAGTGGAATTGCGGCTGCCCCAACTGCGCCGCGTTTCGCGCCGGAACCTTCCGCGGAAAGGCGCGCACGCAGACCCAGTTGGCAATCAGCGCCGACTCTGCGTCCTGGTTTCTTCTGGGCGCATCTCCGGACCTGCGCGCGCAAATCGAATCCACTCAGGACCTGCATCCGCGCGAAGGCCTGCGCCAGTCCCCCATCGCCGGGGCCGTTCTGTTGAATGCCGACATCGACCACGTCCTCGGATTGCTTCTGCTGCGCGAGTTGCAGCCGCTTCGCGTCTACGCAACCGAATCGGTGCGCAAGATTCTTTCAGAAGACAACTCGATGTTCGCGATGCTGCAGCGCGTCCCCGGCCAATTGACGTGGAATACATTCGCGCCGGGCGAGTCATTCTCCCTGGTCGATCCTTCGGGAAAAGATTCCGCGATACGCTGCCGGGCAATTTCGCTGGCACCGCACTTCCCCGCTTATGTTTCGGCACAGCGTCAATCCGCACCTCGATTCTGCTGAAGTCCTCATTCGGCTTGATCGTCGAATCTCCGTCCGGCAAGCGTTTCGCTTATATGCCGGCAGTGCCTCAAATTACCGAGGCGCTTTTGAAGCGACTTCGAGGCCGCGGACGCGATCTTTTTTGATGGCACGTTCTGGAGCGATGACGAGCTCATCCGCATCCAAGGCTCAGGACAGACCGCACAGCAGATGGGACACGTTCCTCTTTCTTCGACAGCCGGGAGCCTCGCGCAGTTGGCGCAACTGAAGCGCCCACGTAAAATCTATCTGCACATCAACAACACGAATCCCATGCTGAACGAGGCCGGGCCCGAGTACCGAAGGGTGCAGGAGCGGGCTGGGAGATCGCGGAGGATGGATGGCAGTTCGACCTATAGACGTGGGCCTGCCGGATCGCAACCCTTCTTTCATTTGAAGGACTGCGCGCCAAGATGCGCGCGGTTGGCGAAGAGCGCTATCACCATCAGCATCCATTTCATTTGCTGATGCACGAAGGGCGTTTGAGCCGCGGACAGCTGCAGGCTTGGGCGCTCAACCGGTACTGCTACCAGAGCACGATTCCGATCAAGGACGCGATTATCCTGTCTCGCGGGACGGACCCCGCATTCCGTCGCGCGTGGCGAAAACGGGTGATCGATCACGACGGCGATGGCGACAGCAAAGGCGGCATCAGCCGCTGGCTGAAACTCGCGGAAGCCACGGGATTGAGCGCGGAGCGCGTTCGCACCGGCGAACCGGAATTCTTCCGGCGACTCGCTTCGCGGTGAACGAATATCTGAACATCGTGCGCAGCCGCACCTGCTTGAGGCGGTCGCGTCGTCGCTGACAGAATTGTTTTCGCGTGATTTGATCTACGCTGCGCATGGACCGAGATGCGACAGCATTATCCGTGGCTCGCGGGAGGGCTGGACTATTTTCAAGCGCGGCTGACGCAGGCTCCCGAAGACGCAAAGTTCGCCATCAACTACGTCACGAAAATGCGAACACGCGCGCCAACAGGAACTAGCGATTCAGGCGCTGCGCGACAAGTGCGACATTTTGTGGGCGCAGCTCGATGCACTTTACTTCGCGTACGTGCAGCCGGGTTGGCCGCCCCCGGGCGCGTTCCGGATGACGGAGAGGGAGACTAGCGATGGCCCTCCGACAGACACAAGCCAGCCGCGCCTCGCCGCCGGATGCCGGTGGGGCGGAACGGAGACAGGATCGCGTGATCCTGTTCCCCGAAGGCGCGATCAAGCTGCAGGGCACAGGACGCCAGGTTCTCGAACGCTGCGACGGCACGCGCACCTTCGGCCAGATCATTGCCGAGTTGCAGGGAGAGTTCGGGAAAACCGATCCCGAGAAGATTCGCACCGACATCAGCGTGTTTCTCGAGCAGTTGCAGCGGAAGAGGATTGTCGACTACTAAGAAGTTGCCGTGCTCATGGTTTCGAATCCTCTTGCCCTCATTGCCGAAGTCACGCACCGCTGCCCTCTGCACTGCGTTTATTGTTCGAATCCGCTGGAACTCGCGCAAACGCAATCGGAACTCTCGACGAGTGAATGGACAAGCGTCTTCCAGCAGTGCGGCAAGCTCGGCATGCTGCATGCGCATTTCACTGGCGGAGAGCCGCTGGCGCGAACCGATCTCACCGAACTCATTGCTGCCGCGCGCGCCGCAGGACTTTACACAAACCTCATCACTTCAGGAATCGGACTCAACGAGCAGAGGTTGCAGGCGCTCATTGACGCGGGGCTCGATCACATCCAGATCAGCTTTCAGGATTCACGGGAAGAGGCGGCAAACTGGATTGCCGGCGCGAAGGCACATGCGCACAAGATCGAACTCTCGCGCGCGATTCGCCGGCACAAGATTGCGTTCACCGTGAACATGGTCGTACACCGGCAAAATCTCGATCATCTGGAAGAGATGATCGCGTTCATCGAGCAACTGAATCCGGAGCGGGTGGAGATCGCGCACACGCAGTATTACGGCTGGGCGCTCGCCAATCGAGCCGCGCTGATGCCAACTCACGAGCAATGGAAAGAGCAGTCGCGATCATCGCCGATGCGGAAAAGCGATTGGCCGGAAAAATGCGCATCGATTCCGTGGTGCCGGACTATTATGCAAAATATCCAAAGGCCTGCATGGGAGGATGGGGACGAAGATTGATGCTGATCAATCCTGCGGGCAAGGTGCTTCCTTGCCATGCGGCGGAATTTGCCGGGATGTCATTCGAGAACGTGCGCGAGAAGAAGCTGGAATGGATATGGCGGAGTCGTCTCATTTCAGAAGCTTTCGCGGCGAGGAATGGATGCGCGAAGCCGTGCCGCAGCTGCGAGCGGAGGACGGAAGATTTCGGCGGATGTCGATGTCAGGCTTACCTACTGGCAGGAGACGCCACGATAACAGACCCGGCATGCTCACTGGCGCCTACTCATCATCTGGTGGAGTCGGCGGTCGCCGACGCGAATTCCACGGCGGCTCTCGCTCAGCCTGCGGCTGCGAGTTCGTTCGTGCAACTGCAGAAGGTGACTGACGATCTGTGGAGCTATCGCACGAATCCTGAATGACCGAGGCGGGTGCCTACCCTACCAGCGAACGCCAATCGTGATCGGGCGAAGGTCGGTGGTGATGCCGTCGTGCTTCCCGTGGAGATAGCGGAATTCCGCGTAGAAATCCAGCCCGGGACGAATCTGGCGCGTGACGCCGCCGCCGAAGTTGTATCCAAATTGGTTTTGGCTGGAGTGAAGGAAGTTTCCATTGATGGGAAGGCTGTCGTTGAAGCAGTGCCCCCACCACAAGAAAAACGAGTTGCAGGCCGATCCAGGAATTGCGGTGGACGAATCGAGTTTGCCCGACCGGTGGAAGAAACCGGGGCCGGCCGTAATGTATCCGCCCCAGACCTTGGTCGCCGCAATGTTGATGATGGGATTGAGGGTCACCGAGTACACGTGATCGGTTGCGCTTGGCGCCTGCGCCGCCTGTAGAGCCGAAGTTCGCAGCGGCAGATTGTCGAACTGGAAATCGAGACGCAATCCGAAATACTTGCTGTAGTTGCGGGCGACGCCGGCGGCCGCGATACCGCCTCCACCACGAACGAATGTCTTTGTACGTGCCGTTGGTCAGGCTGGCACCGCCGCCGACGTTGAACGTCCAATTGTCATAGCCCCGAGGCTTCGGCTGCTTCGCCGGAATCTCCTCGGTGGAGGGTTCCTGGCTGCTACTGGTCTGCTGAGTTGCGGTCGGCTGGGTGGTGGCCGGCGGCGTGGTGCTTTGGGGAGGAGTGGTCGGCTGCGGTGGCGCCTCTTGGCTATCGGGCTGCGCTTGAGCCGGGGCTTGTTGAGCGGGGGCCTGGTCGGCGGGTGGATCCTGAGAGGGTGTCTGTTGCGCGTAGAGGGTTGCGGCTCCGGTCAGAATCGTTATCAGGATCGAACGCAGAACGACGCTGACTGCAGGAACCGATGCGAACTTTCGAATCATTCATTCTCCTCCCGCTGCCGGGCGTGCGGACCGTAGCGCTGGAACCTTAACTCTTCAGCGACAGGCGCTTGTGAAAGAGCGTGTCCGCGATGCTCCCGCCGTGATTACGCTCGCAGCAGGCAGGCACCATAGTACCAACTTTGATGCTGAGTCCGCCCGTGATGCCGCCCCGCGGGTGGTGCTTTCCAGTATCCGATAGCGACTCGCGCAAGTATGATAAGGAATTCTTTTTTCACGGGACCTCATCTTGGCAAAGCACGCATCGAAGGCATCCGCAAAAGGCGCTGCAAGCGCGAATCCTGAAGGAAGTCCCGCCCGCACGGTTGCGCTGATTGGCTTCGGAACTGTCGGCCGGGCGGTAGCGAAAATCCTGTGCGAGGGCGGCGGCCATTCGGTTCGACTGACGCACATTTGCAACCGCAACGTTGAGAGGAAGAAACAGCCATGGGTTCCGGGCGACGTTGTCTGGACCGATGACGTGGAATCGGTCTTGAAATCAGACGTCGATATCGTCATCGAACTCATCGGCGGACTATCGCCTGCGGAGCGAATTGTGCGAACCGCTCTGGAAGGCGGAAAGTCGGTGGTCACCGCCAACAAGCAACTGATCGCGCGGCACGGTCCTGACCTTCTCGAACTTGCGGCGCGCAACGGATGCCAACTCGAGTTCGGTGCATCGGTGGCCGGCGGGGTTCCGGTTCTTCCCGCACTGCGAACTGGTTTGTCCGGAGACCGGCTGCACGGGATCGCGGGAATTCTGAACGGGACCTGCAATTACATTCTGAGCCGGATTGAGAACGCGAGAATCCCCTTCAGCGAAGCGCTCGAAGAGGCACAGGCTCACGGATACGCGGAGGCTGACGCATCGGAAGATCTCGATGGCGGAGACGCGCGCGCCAAGCTGGCAATTCTGGCGCTTGCAGGGTTGCATGCGCGGGTCACGACCGAATCGATACGGGCGCGAACGATCCGTCCACTGGATGCCGTTGATTTCGACTATGCGGCGGAACTGGGATGCACGATCCGCCAGATTTCGCGGGCCGATTTGAAAGGCGAAACGCTCTTCGCCGAAGTGGGGCCTTGCCTGGTGCAAACGGATTCGCCGTTCGGACGCGTGCAGCGCAACCTGAATCTGGTACTGACGTCCGGGAAGTATGGCGGGGACATGGCGTTTCTCGGAGCGGGAGCAGGAGGCGATCCGACGGCGGTGGCGGTGGTATCGGACGTGATGTCGGTGGCCCAGACATTGGCCGGCGGGAAGAAAGACGTCGCGAGCCGGGTTTCGACGCCGGAGATCAGCTGCGATTTTGAGACCGCGTGGTATCTACGATTCTTTGTGCGCGATCAGCCGGGCATTGTGGCGCGCCTGGCGCAGATCCTGGCCGAACATCACCTGAATATCGACGCTTTGCTGCAGAAACCCGGATTCGACAAGGCGTCTTTACCTTTTGTCATTACCCTGGAGCCATGCCGGGACTCGCAATTGCGTCCGGCGTTGGAAGAGATGGCGGGACTGAAGTTCACGCTGCGGCCGTGCTTGTCTCTGCCAATCCTTCGGTAGATCGAATTGCAGACAAAAAAAGCGCCGGTTTCGTCTGCGCGAAAACCGGCGCTGCCAAACTTGTTGAACTAGTTCCAGAACGGATTTTTCAGGCCAGCCGGCGCGAGCGCACTGTTGGACTTGGTTTCCGTTCCTGACTCATCCGAGATTTTCTCGTCTGTGAGGCGGGAGGGCGACGGCGCTTGCAGTAGATCCGGCCGCGCGGGCGTGGGGTTATTAGGATATTCGGATTTCAAAGCGAACCTCCTTCATCTTTTATGATCTTGGTTCATTAAACACCTCCAGCGGAGCTGAGAGGCGGTTGAAATTTTGATGGCACGCATCAAAAAAACGATAGCTGACTTCAGGGCGCGGCATTCGGTCTGGCGATGAATCTGGGCGGAAATTCGGGCGTGGCTATATGCTGTTCGGTCGGGTTTGAATAGCTTTTTCGAGGGTGAAAACTGTGAAATACCGCAAGCTTGGCCGTACAGGTTTTGAAGTCAGCGATGTTGCCCATGGACTCTGGGGTATGAGCGGATGGAGCGGCTCGGAGGATCAGGAATCTTTGACGTCGATGCAAATGGCGGTCGACCTCGGCTGCAACTTCTTCGACACCGCCTGGGCGTATGGCGACGGCAAGAGCGACGGACTGCTCGGCGACATCATGCAGAGAAACGCGGGAAAAAGGCTCTATGCGGCTTCGAAAATTCCTCCCGGGAATCTGCGCTGGCCGGCGCTCGCGACCTACAAGTATGCAGACGTATTTTCGGCGAAGCATGTCTTTCAATACGCCGATCAGATCCGTAAGAAGTTACGCGTGGACACGATTGACCTGCTGCAGTTTCACGTCTGGTCCGATGCGTGGACCGATGAACCGGAATTTCGGGAGACGGTCGAAAAACTGAAACACGACGAGTGGATCCGATTTTTCGGATTGAGCATCAATCGCTGGGAACCGGAGAACGGGATCAAGGCGCTGCATACCGGACTGGTCGACGTGGTGCAGGTGATCTACAACATCTTCGACCAAGCGCCCGAGGATCAACTCTTCCCTGCTTGCCAGGAACTGAACGTCGGCGTGATTGCGCGAGTTCCTCTTGACGAAGGAAGCCTGGGCGGAAAGATGACGGTGGAGACGAAGTTTCCGAGGGGCGACTGGAGGGCTGGATATTTTGGCCCGGAGAACCTGGCGAAAACGATGGAGCGCGTGGACAAACTCAAAGAGATCGTGCCCGCTGGAATGACCCTGCCGGAGATGGCGGTGCGTTTTATCCTTTCGCATCCTGCGGTGAGCACCACAATCGCCGGAATGCGCAAGCCCGATCACGTCCGGCAAAACATTGCAGCGAGCGATGCCGGGGCTCTCGATAAGAACCTGCTGGCCGAGTTGAAGAAGCATCGTTGGGACCGGACTCCGCAGCGTTGGTCGGACTAATTTTTCGAGTGCAGCGAAACAAACGTTTCGATTTTTCTTTGGCAATCGGACGGTTCGCTCCCTTCTACGAGTACTGGTAGTTGCCTATAGTGACGGCTAACCTTTTTGTTCCCAATTCTGGCACTTCCAATTGATCGTTCCTCTGATCCTCACGGACGAAAAGCGAGGGTTTCGCGTGTTCCAACGATTCATTCTTGCGGTCGTCGGTCTCTTCTTTGTGACAACGGCGGTGATGGCGCAAGATCCGCGCGGGTCATTGCGCGGAACGGTGCAAGACGCCAGTGGCGCGCGCGTTCGGTCTGCCAAAATCACCGTTCAGGCGATCGAGTCTTCGATGTTGCGCGAGACCCTCACTGAGGATCGCGGCGAGTTTCGAGTGGACGATGTTCTGGCCGGACCCTACCGCGTCACCGTGAGCGCTCCCGGCTTCGCGGATGCGAAGGCCGAAGTCTACATCGCGGTGAGCACGGTTCGGGAAGTTACCGTCACTTTGAAACCAGCAACGGCATCGGAAAATGTAAACGTACAGAGCACAGCCTCTTCGATCACGACCGAACCCATTGATCTGGTCAGCGCTGTGCATCAGGGAGTCGTCGGGACACAAGACCTGCAAACGCTTCCGCTGGCGGCACGAAGTTTCGCGAACATCGCGTACCTGGCGCCGGGGACCGAACCAGTGGAGCCGTCGGATCCGACCAAGGCCCGGATTACGGCTGTATCCACAGGGGGAAGTTCCGGCCTGAACAACGAATTGTCGGTCGATGGCGGAGACAACTCCGACGACTGGATTGGCGGATTCCTGCAGAATTTTTCTCCCGACGCGATTCAGGAGTTCGCCATGCGCACCGCGAACGAAGATGCGGACACGGGTGGGACGACTGCCGGATCCGTGGTGATCACAACGAAGCGCGGTACTAACGAATGGCATGGTACGGAGGCATTTTACGAACGCGCGGCGGCGTTGAACGCAAGATTCCCCATTGAGAATCCGGCGCAGACGTGCGATGCCAGCGGGTGCGTCAACAATCCGAAGCAGCCGTTTTCCCGGCAGAATTATGTGGGAACGATCGGCGGCCCGATTGAGCACGACAAAGTCTGGTTCTTCGGTTCGCTGGAGTATGTGCGCGAGAATGCAAGCATCGCATACAGCCCAGCGAGCACCGCGCAGTTCGATGCTCTGGCGCAACTGGCGTCGGACGGGCTGATTCCGGGAGTGCCGTCGATCAGTGTGCCGTCGAGCGTGCCGATTCCGTTTCGCGACATCATGGGCTCGCTTCGATTCGACTGGGCGGAATCGACGAAGTCGCAGTGGTTCCTGCGTGTTTCTGAAGACAGTTACCTGACACATAACAACCTGGTGGCGCAGGCGACGCTGCCTTCCACGGGATTAACCACGCACAACAATTACTGGAACACCGTCATCAGCAACACCTATGCGTTCAATCCAAAGTGGCTGAGCACGTTCGTTTTCGATGCAAGCGAATTGCACCTGACGCAGGCGCGAAACTCGACGCAGGGATTTGCGTTGGCGTTTCCTTTCAGCGCGACATCGCTCACGGTGTCGGGATTTGAGACGTACGGTGACAATCAGTTTGCGACTCCGATCACGTTCTTTCCGTCGCTGCGAAATCAGGAGAAATATCAATTTCGCTACGACGTCGATCACGCCACCGGGGATCATTCGTTCAAGTTCGGAATCAATTTCATCCACGAGCCGGTATTGAGCGGCGCGTTTCCGGGGAATCAGGAGACGCTGTATTCGTTCCCGGAAGATCCAAGTTTCTACGTAGCGAATCCGGGACAGTTTCCGATTGACTACGCGGCGGGAGCGGCAACCACACCGGCGAGCGATGGCAGTTTCTCGCAGAGCCTGCAGCGGCTTGGACTGTACGCGCAGGATTCGTGGAGAGTATCGCGGCATCTGACGATCAATGCCGGACTGCGCTGGCAGACGACGTTTGGTTTGTTCACAGGATCGGGACACAGCCAGGCGCTGAATCCGGCGTTGATCACGCTCGAAGCGCTACAGGTTCCATTGACGCTGGGCGTTCCGCACGATTACCGCAGGCAATTCGGGCCGCGATTGGGGATCGCGTATTCGCCGGGAGAAAGCGGGAAGACGGTGATCCGCGCGGGCTTTGGGATGTTCTACAACGATCTCGCGCAGAATGGCTGGGCGACTGCATTCCAGGGCGTCAATGCGGCAAATGTTGCCACGGGCCCGTGTTCTCTAGGTGGCGGGAACGGTGCGTACACGTTGACCGGAGCGGGCTGCGTGCAGGGGGGAGCGGGCGCAGTGGGAAACCTGATCGATCCGAATTACAAGACTCCCTACGCGATTCACGTGACCGGCGGAGCGCAGCACGCACTATCGCGCAACTGGACGGTGAGCGCGGATTTCACGCATGAAGAGGGGAACCACGGATACCGGGGATACAGTTTCACCAGCGATACGAATCTTTTCAGCTCGCTGATTCCGGCTACGGATCCGACGTATGACGCAGATCAGCAGAGCGTCGTGCCGAACCTGAATCTCTTCAAGTCGGACAACCGGTCGAGCTACAACGCCCTGATGCTCGTTGCACAGGGCAACGTCAATCACCGATTCAACTTGATCGCGCACTATACTCTGTCGAAAGCGAAGACCTGGGGATGCCTGCTGGGTGAACTGTTCGACTATGTGAATGGAGTTTGCGATCCGTTAAACGCGTTCGGGCCCGGAGATTACGGTCCGTCGGGGGAAGATGTCACGCACCGCTTTGTGCTGGCGGGAACCTTGCACCTTCCGGGAGGGTTCGACGTGACCACGATGACGCAAGCAGAATCAGCGAGGCCGATTACGCTGACTACTCCGGTGGGAGATCGTGCGGTGGTCAACGGCGTGAAAACGACGCTCGATCAGTTTCGCGGGACGCCGTTCATTCAAGCCGACCTTCGCGTGACCCGGCCGATTCACGTTGGCGAACGGTGGGAGATCCTGCCATTCGCCGAGTTCTTCAACATCTTCAACCGGAACAATCCCGGCGCGAACTATGTGACCGATATTTCCGCTCTGCCGAATCCGGTGAACGACCTCGGGAACGTTACTTCAATCTGCACCGATCCGGCTTGCACTGCGATGGTACCGGTGACCAACGCGCAAAGACAGTTGCTGTTCCCCTCGGGAGGACTGGGAGATTTTTTTGGGCCGGGGACGACTGTAGGAATTCCGTTCGCGGCGCAATTGGGCGTGCGGGTCAACTTCTAGGATTTGCCGGGACCATGCTTACCGCATCAACCACTCGGTGGCCGCGTGAATCTGCAACAGCAGATGGCTGTACACGGCACTGACAGCGATCGACGTTGTTAGAGCCATAGCTAGGCCATAACGCAGAGACAAACTGGGCGACGCCACACGGGTCGCATCGCTCCAGGAGATCAGGCGTTCGACGCGGGCATTCATCATCTCGACTGGGCTGTGGATGAGAGCCGTAGTCAGGCCAGCGGAGTTGCCAGCCAATCCCATTCGAGAAAGCTTGATCAGGGCCGACGCCAGATCGAGTGCCTGGTCTGCGCTCGAAACCGCGGCGTCATCGGCAGCCATCTCCGTCGCCTCAAGCCAAGATGATTCGAGCTCTTTCATACCGAAAAAAGGTACGAAGTGAAGGACCAGTTTGCGCAAGTTATCGCGACGGCGAACGTGCGCGATCTCGTGATTCAGAGCGGTCTGCAATTCGCGTTGACTGAGAACGGATTCGGCGGTTCTTGATACGAGCAATTTTGGCCGGAACACCCCTGCCGCGGCCATCGCAGGAACCGAACGGCGAATCCGCAATACGGGGATTGAAGCGAGAGCGCCAGCTGATTCGGCGTCAAATACCCATTGGGAAATCGTCCGCGAGGCGCGAGTCATGGCGATCACGGCATTGCAAATCCCTGCCAACGCGAGGATCGCGCCGCACAGGGCCAGCGCGAAAGGAATGACCTCAATGGGCTCGTCAATGTTGCGAGGTTCAAGCAACACAAATGAAGGCACCGCGAACACGAAGGTGATCAATCCGGCGCCAAACAGAGGGAAGATGCGTAAGAGAAAAAGAAAATCCGCCACGCGGTGCAACGGATTGTTTCGCGTCCACGGATGAAGTCTTCGCCATGTCAGGCTGACGACCAACGACAAGGCACAATAAGTCACCCCCAATACCGCAAACGATACCGCGGCACCGCGTAGCGCGAACATTAGTCTTTGTCCTTGGTTGACGATGCTGTTGCAGAAGTTTCGGAACTAGGGCCGCGATCGCGTAGCTCGCGACGCTTGGCCTCCACAACCTGGCGGAGTTCATCGAGCAAATGGGCGTCGCGTTCGGTCACGATTTCTACGAGATAAGAAAGAGGCAGCGACGAAGCGGGGCTGGCATCGAGGAGTTGCCGGAAAGCCTCTCCTGCAGCTTCGCGGTGGAGTTCTTCGCGGGTGAAGCGTGGCGTGTAGCGAAACGCCCGGCCTTCCGCTTCGCGCAACAGGAGATTCTTTTTGAAGAGACGGTCGAGCGTCGTCATCACGGTCGTATAAGCCAAATCGTGGCAGGCGCTATCGACCAATTCGCGGACGGTGGAACTTCCGTTCTGCCAAAGAGACTCCAGCAGACGCTGTTCGAGGGGGCCCAGTTCAGACGAGGATGTTCGGAAATGGAAGGTGCGTTTTATCGATGCCATTTAATTCCAGAGGATTCTAACTGAGCGGAAGAGCCTGCCACAAGGCTTTTGGCCGGGCCCGGCCTCAAATAAGCGAACAGCGGAAGCCGCAGAAAAAGAATGGGTTAGTTCGGCCCTCGAAGGCAAAGGGCGGTGTCGGCCTCGATCATCGCGATGAGAGTCGCTGGCACGTCGGGAATCTGCCCGAGTACGACCGCTTGCAGGAGATCAAGAAGCGCTTTCGCGCGACGCGAGTTTCTTTGCTCTTGCTCAAATCCTCTGCAGATTGCCTCTACCAGTTCGACATCGAACATTCAAATCTCCAGCGACGATCGGAGTGTATCCATCGTCCGGGATGATAGTGGCGAACCGCGCCCCGAACGTTTCATTCAGCTTCAGAATTGCGTATGCCAGGTTCAGAAATAAAACGGACCCAACGGTGAGGTTGGGTCCAGCCAGATTGCGTTTCTGATTGCTTGTATTCTACTAAGTGAGCTGCGACTTCCACGTCCGCTTTTTTCCATGCTTCGGATCGTGAATTTAGACTTTACTTCGGAACAAAAATGGCCCCACTGTGCGCCAGTTGAGCCAAGTCAAAATCAAGATATTCAGTTGGTGAATCCACTCCCGCCCCAGCGGAATTTCGACCGCGATGTCCCAGGGCGACGAGGAGCGCGATGAGGGCTGATGCTTCTGTGGGGAAACTCCTCGTCAGCGCCTGAGAACTACCCATGATAGTACCATAAGACTCAAGAACAAAATCGTCGGTGCGGTACCGTACAAAGATGCTAGGATGGCGAGCACTGATTCTCCACTCGACCCTGTGGCCGGCTGAGTTTTCGCCTGTTCCTTCGAGGAAGGAAGTAACAACGAACCCAGCCGGCGATAGGGCATATCCTAGTTTTCGCGGCGCAATGCCGTCGAACTGTCGGTCTTTATGATTGCAGTGAGTTGTTGCTGAATCTCCGAGATGTCCTCGAGGACGACCGCCTGTAGCAGATCAAGAAGCTGATTTGCCCGCGCCGGATTTTTCCTTTCAAGTTCAAAGCCCCTGCAAATTGCCTCTACGAATTGAATGTCATACATGTCAATTCTCCGGCGTTGGATTGGCAGTAAGGATAATGTGCCAAAACTCGATATCGGCGTTCCATACAGTGAACGTTTCAATCGCGCGCTCGGATTGCACTAGAGGAAGCCGTTTAGGGCTCCATGTCAGCGGAATTCAGCCGGTCTAAGTAGCAGGCCTCATGGACCGGCTGACCTCTTTCGTCTGTTTTGCAGGTTTCGATCGCAATCGCCTGGCGGCAAATCTTGCAAATGAAAAACTGTTGCGCGGGTGTGTGGGAATCTGGGGCTGGGGAAGAATGATGTGCCATTGAAGGCCTCCTTTGCATCTGGTTGCACAAGGGACCGTTCGACCTAGTCCGGCTGGTGAGCGGTTGCGATGAATGAAATTCTAGTGTCTCCCGGTTAAGATTCTGTGAATGCAGATTTGGATTTTTTCAATTTATTTTCACCAACCAATTGTTGTATCCGCGTAATTTTCACAATCGTCAAAAACTTGTTGGGCGAAAGGGGGAGCGGATTCGAACTGCGCTGATCAACCCTGATGTCGATCTTGAAAGACGTGCTGCGGAAGGCCGGCAAACAGACAGATCGGAAATAAAAATGGCCCAATCAGGAAATGTTTGGGCCAAGCGTCGGACAGGTTTTATAACCCTAAGGATTAAAAGTCTACTGAACGACTGCTCCTTGACAACGGGTCGGCCCTTCTAAACATGGCACTTTTGTGCCATAAGTCCCGCCAATCCAGCGACATAGGGAAGTCCGTACCTCATGCATAGTTTGAACTCCCCCGTCGGGCCAAAGGTCTGAGAAACAACTTTCTAAGGGGATAGAACAGAAGATGAATTCCAATGACTTGCTTTGTCCAATTTGCCGCAGCGCGATCGACCTCAACAATTTCATGACCGACGAGCACGGGCTCGCGGTCCATAAGCATTGCTACATGCTCAAGAAGCAGTCGTTCCCGTCCGATCCACTACCGCCCAAGAAGAACTCCCAGAGCATGTAGGGCGGCTATAAGTTCACGCCGCGCGCTCTTCGGGATAAGGCTCGGAAATCAGTTCGCGCACGTAGCATTCCTCGTGCACAGGCTGACCGCGCCCGTCGATCCGTGAAGGTTCGAGAAGTAGTGGATGGTTGCAGAGCCGGCAACGAAGCAACGGAGTCACTTGCGATAGCGACATCGAGAAGCCTCCTTTGTTAAAACCAATTCAAGCCGCGTCATCTTTCTTCTCTTCTATAGATTCGAGAAGTTCGTCAAGGTAGCACCTTTCGTGCAGGGGATGACCATTTTGATCAACCCTGATGATCGCCCCCAGCACCGGCTGACCACAGCGCCGACAAACTAACAAAGCGTTTGAAACCGGGGACGGGTCCATCGACCCTCCTTCGACCATGCCATTCTGATTGGGATGCGACTCAAGGCGAATACAGTTCATTGCTGAAGTGCGGCCGATTTTCGTTGTAATAAAAAAAGGCCGCGATTTTTGGAGTGTTCGCGGCGGACACATGGAAAGGAGATAGGCCTTAGTTGCCCGTCCTAGAGGCGAGGGTTGTTGCGAGGTTGCTTGCGGCAGTTTGTTGGCAGGTCTCACACAACAGTTATCGCTACACGGAGGGATAGTGTTGCTTGAGGAGCTGCCGTTTCTTCGGTAGAAGGCTGGAAGAGGAAAAAAAGTGAGCTTTGCCCCGGGCCGGGAAAAAGCGCCGTGGCGTTGTGATGAAAAAAATCCTTGGCCACTCAGGCGAGAGCGGCAGGGTTGCGAACATCAACGTTCAGGAGTTAGAAATCCTTCACTGCGAAACCATGCAGATACTCTACCGGCCGATTTTGCCGGAGCGCATTTGCCTGGAGAGCAGAACCAGACTTCATAGGAACCGTTCGACCGGCCTGACAGGCTGCATGAACGGCCAATCCGTGTTCGTCGATTTTTGAATCTTGCAATTGGCACATTCTGCCGCATACCCGACAGAAGCGCACCGAAGGAGCTGGTAGGACCAACATAGGGGACCTCGACCAAAACGCGTCATGGGGCTTGGTAAGGTTTTGGATGTCAAAACCGAATATAAAATCCGCCAACCTTATTGTCCGTCCGCGACCGTACGAATGAGAAATTACGAAGGTCCAATCGTGGGCAGGATTGCGGCATGGGTTGAGCTGGAATGAGCGCGAGTTTTCGTGAGGAAGGCTCGGACCGATTGCACCAGCTTCTCGGCGTTGTTCGGTGATTGAGCAGGGGCATTAGGCATCCGGTGGACGATGAAGCGCGGATTGCACCATCTCAACCATAGGCTTCTCGAAACTTGGCGTCTCAAAGTGTTCGTTGAGTTCCGAAAAAAGCGCGAGAAGGTTCATTTCGTAGTCCGGTCCATCGGTTTTCAGAGCGCGGATGCACAACAACCGGATGTTCTCTTCGCAGGCCATGCAAGTGGTATATGACCGGTACCGTACATAAGCGATACTGCAAAGAATGTATATGGAGGCAGGAAAGCCGACGGCCGCAAGAGCCCCTTGAAAGCGCCGGTGTAATAAACGGCCCGATTCAGACGTAGCATCTCTCCGTAGGCGGGAGAGATACCCCGCCGAGTGATGTAAACGCTATTCGGGACGCATTCGATCCCCTGAAACAGCCGCCCTCGAGTCATCGGAGTCTAAGCGGCTGGTTTTTCCTAGAATCTTCATGAAAACTTCAGTGGGCTGATGCTACTATTCGCCGCAGTTTGTGCAGCGGGGAGCAGTCCCCTGGGGCGGGAGATGGAAAAAGAGAAGTTCACGTGCTGCATCTGCGGCCAACCGCTTGACTTGAAGTTCAGCAAGACCGACGAGAAAGGCCAAGCGGTTCACACCGATTGCTACACCGACAAACTGCAGAAAAACCCTCCTCGTCGGGTTCCCGAAAAAGCGGCCCCGAACACTAGTGCTGATGATGAGGAGGGCTGACGATGTCCGGAGCTCGACCATTGCTTTGCAGTATTTGTTTCCAGCCCGTTGAATTAAAAAACTGCGAAATTGATAAGGACGGCAGAGCTGTTCATAAAAGCTGCCACGCCGAAATGAAACTCTTCGCTCCGAAAGAGACACCCAGGAAAAAAGCCGCCTTTTGGGGAACGAGGCGGCGTGTTATGTGAAGGAAGAATCATTGGGTAGGGACGGGCGGAACATATTCCGGACTCTTGGGAGAGCTTGCCGAATCCTGCAGGACCCACTTAAGGTCTGGCGACCCCGGAGGGAGTCGAACCCCCAACCCTCAGATCCGAAGTCTGATGCTCTATCCAGTTGAGCTACGGGGCCGCGATTTACGGGAAGAAGTCGTTCCCGGTTTGCCGACAGGAGCCGGCTGAAAAACTGGGGTGGGAAACGGGAATCGAACCCGCAACCGCCGGAGCCACAGTCCGGTGCTCTGCCAGTTGAGCTATTCCCACCGCAACCTTTCGATTATAGCAATGGAAGTTCGGCGCTCGATAGGGGAGGACGAAGAGTGTTTTAGCTCCATAATTCTGTCACCCCCTAACGGCAACGTGAAAATGTCACCCCATGAGAGGAAGGACATTCGCGTTGAGTCAGAAGGAACTGCAACGAGTGAGCGTAATTTCGAGTTGTGTTAAAGGAGACATGGCGTGCGCCAGAGCTGCCGAACTGCTCTCGCTCAGCATTCGTCAGGTCAGGCGTCTAAAGAAACGTTTGCGGGAGCAGGGAGAGGCAGCTCTGGCGCACGCCAGCCGCGGACGGCCCAGCCCCCGTCGTCTGCCGCAGCGGGTGCGCCGGGCGGTTGTTGGCTTAGCCCGCACCACCTACGCCGGCTTCAACGATCACCATCTCTGCGAAAAACTTTGCGAGGTCGAGGGCTTCTCCCTCAGCCGTGAGACCCTCCGTCGTCTTTTGCGCCAGGCCGGTCTGGGCTCTCCCCGCAAACGCCGCGCTCCCGCGCATCGCCAGCGCCGTCTGCGATCCGCTCGCGAGGGCGAACTGGTGCAACTGGATGGCTCGCCCCACGACTGGCTGGAAGGCCGCGGTCCTCGCCTCACGGCGCTCGGCCTGCAGGACGATGCCACCGGTAAAATCCTCGCCGCCCAGTTCTTCCCTCCGAGTCCGCGCTCGGTTATCTCTCCCTGCTCCGCCAACTGCTGCGTCGCCACGGTACTCCGCTCGCCTTTTATGGCGATCACAGCGGCATCTTCGTGCGCAACGACGACTTCTGGTCGGTGGAAGAACAACTCGCCGGAAAACGTCAGCCCACTCAGTTCGGACGCGCTCTCGAACAACTCGGCATCACCTTCATCGCCGCTCGCAGTCCACAAGCCAAGGGCCGTGTCGAACGCCTTTGGGGCGTGCTCCAGGATCGTTTGTGCAGCGAACTGCGTCTCGCGCAGGCGGGTGATCTGGACTCCGCCAACGCCCTGCTGCGCGTTTTCACGGCGGACTACAACCGCCGCTTCGCCCGCCGACCCCGCGCCATGCAAACCGCATGGCGCCCTGCTCCCGAAAATCTGGATCGCATCTGCTGCTTTGTCCATCAGCGCGTGGTCAGCAACGACAACATCGTGCAGTGGGACGGCCAGCGCTTTCAGATCCCGCAACAAGGGCAACGCTTCAGCTTCGCGGGAGCCAAAGTCCACATCTATCAAGCTCTTGACGGGTGCGTTTCGCTCTATTACGGCGACACCCGCCTGCAACATACCCTGGCTTCGCCAGGGTGACATTTTCATGTTGCCGTTAGGGTGACAAATTCACGTTGCTACAACAGGGGAGGACGAAGAGTTTAGCGGGAGAACTGCAGTCAATCGCTTCGAACCACGACCGGCTCGAATGCACGAGGGATGCACCGGCCGACTGCCTTGGAAGTTGGCTCCAGGCTTCGCCTTGGATTGGACGGCCGAGACGGCCGTCGTCCAATGTTTCTTACTCTGAGGATTACGCGCGGCCGACGCCAACGTATTCGAAGCCAAGGGCTCGCAGACGAGTCGAATCGAGCAGGTTCTTGGTGTCGAAAATAACCGGCTTTTTCAGGAGATGCTTGATGCGGTCGAAATCGAGCGCGCGAAACTCGGGCCATCCGGTGCCCACGACAAGTGCGTCCGAACCTTCGGCAGCGGCGTACGCGGAATCGCAATAGCGAACCGTGTCGTTGAGATGCGATTTTGCTTCAGGGATCGCGACCGGATCATAGGCCCGCACCCGAGCGCCTTTCGACAGCAGAGTCTCGGCGAGACGGACAGAAGATGATCCAGCAATTGAATTCGTATTCGGCTTGAACGCGAGCCCGAGGATTCCCACGTCTTTATTTTCGACGGTATGCAGCGAGTGTGCGATTTTTTCGACCAAGCGATCGGCCAGCGTGCGATTGACTTCGCGAGCCGCGCCCAACACTCGCAGGGGCACTCCCTGGGCTTCGGCCAACTGCACCAGAGAATCCATGTCAGACTCGGCGAAAACTCCTCCCATGCCGGCGCCGGGCTGCAGGCAACGGGGTGCGATTCTCTTGTCGAGTCCTAAGGCGAGCGCAAGGTTCACGGCATCGGCGTTGACGCGTTCGCAGAGAGTCGCCACTTCATTGATAAATGAAATCTTGGTCGCAACGAAAGCGGTGGCAGCTTCGCGAACCAGCTCGGCGGTCGATTGGTTGGTCACGATGACCGGCACTCCGCGCATGACCAGCGGATGAAAAATCTGCTTGAGCATCTGGACGGCTTCATTCGAAGTCGATCCCAGGATCAGGCGATCGGGCCAGTTGAAATCCTCGACTGCGCAGCCATCCGTGAAGAACATCGGTTGCGACACGATGGTGGCATGCAGGCCGAGATCCTTGAGATTCTTTTCCAGCGCGTTAGCCGTGCCGACCGAAACCGGCGTCACGATGATCAGGATCGGGGGCTTCGGAGCGAGGCGAACGATCCGCATGACGATGTCGTTCAGGCTGTCGGCCTTGTCTTCCGCGAGAAAAATCACACCGGTCTTGCGGGCAAACGATTCAATGTCGGTGGAATAAGCAAGACGGCCCGCCCTGACGTTGCGACGAATGATCTCTTTCAGATTCTTTTCGAAGAAAGGGATGTTGCCCTGGGCCATTTCAACCATGCGGGAGCGATCCGGATGGCAGCAGGAAACCGGCGTACCGAAATCCGCCAGACAGGCCGAAATCACCGTTCCCAAGTATCCCGAACCGTAAACTCCGATCTGCATGTTTTCTCCCTCGTGGCCGGAAATCCGCGTCGGTAGGGGGTTTTGACGGGACTGCCGAATACTTGCTCTATTCCTTATCTACAGGCACGGAGGTCGCTTTTCAACGCACGGGAGGGAGATGTACCAGAATCGATGCTGCGATGCCGGGAGTAATGGCGAGATGGTAACGTCACCGGTGATTACCGGATGCGCTAGTGAGAGACGAGGGTGCGGCCGAGCAGAACAGGAGCGAGATCAACCCAGCAATTCTGGGCATCCTCGCGCACAAACGTCAGTTTCTCCAGCAAAACACGGCGACTGCCCTGGTACTGGTCCCAGCGCTCGTGGGCGATTTCAAACGCCTCCCGAGCTTGCTGTTCTGTGGTCATCTTGGCGATGGTCAGATGAGGAATGTAGGGCCACTCCTCCTGGAACCGTAGCACTTCCGTGTTCAGCTTGCGGTGGAGATCGGTCATCTGCGAGGCAGCGGCGTCGACCCCGATGAAAATGGTCGGGGTCACGGGGACAAACGTCTCGACGGAGCCCAACGTGACGTGGAACGGCTCTTGTTCGCCGCAGATTCGCTCAAGAATTTCCAGGGCGGAACCCTCAGTCCCGTCCAGAGGGCGGGGTGGAAGGATGGTGAGATGGGCGTCGAAATGGGGCAGTTGCGGATGCAGCTCGCGCCGGAGGGTTTCGACGAACTCTCCCGCGGAATTTCTCAGATACGCCACCAGCGCATAACGGAGCTTCTGCATACGTGAAGCAAAATTATACAGCCCCCTCGGTTGGATCGCTGCCGGAGCATCCCGAAGGGCCAAAGCGCAGAACACCCGGGTGGATGTGGAGGTGGCCGATTTGTCGGAGGCTCACGGGGAGAAGACGGGGCCGGTCATTTATAATTTGCTGGATAGCAATAGTCGGGGCGTAGCGCAGCCTGGTAGCGCACCTGCCTTGGGCGCAGGGGGTCGTAGGTTCAAATCCTATCGCCCCGACCAAATTTCTTCCGCGGCGATGAGATACGTAGTTCAGGCTCCAAATCACACTTTGGAGATGAACCGATCCCGCGAACGTGGGGCGGGGTGCCCACGCTAAATTCACGACACTTATCGCTTAAGCGCACTCGGAAAACGAAGTCTGTCGCCGAAATTGCGTGTGCCGGCTACGGAATCACAACCGCTCTGACAGACTCAACAAGTTAACTTTTGATTGAGGCAAGTTCTTCTCCGCTAGAATCCTCGGTTTGCGCAAAGCTCCTCGTCTAACCATTTTTCGATGATGTCCTAAAGTGCGGCCTGCCACGTCCGGCGAACGGCGATAGGACTATGGCTACCGCGTCGAGGGGGAAACGATCGGACGCTTTTTCACGGCTTCGAGGATTTCGCTTCGTTGGGTGGCGCTGAGAGTGGTGAACTGAAATCCGCACTGGCTTCCCGAGGCGCGAACGACCTTTGCGGAAATGCCGTCGCCGGCGCTTTCCAGTGGAAGATATAGCAGCACGGTTTCCTGAAGGTGCAGCGGTTCTGCAACGAAGGCGGCCAATCCGCTCTCGCTAATGTCGCGTGCCCAAGCGAGCAGCATGACTTCCTTATTATCTCGAATCACGCGAACCCTGATGCGCGCTTCAAAAACATAGCGAACGGCAATGCGCGAGTCGGCCGGGATACTGGACACAGTTCATTTCTCCATTCGCTTTGAATCATGTCGGCACAAGACCTGACTTCTGCAGGTATTGGCCAACGGAAGCCCGGTCCGAGCGAGGACAAAACGGGGTCAGTGCGTGAGTGAGAAGATTGTACGCTTCCGTACTCGAGGCCGTTCTGAGGCGATGGGGGTGGAAGTTGACTGCGAGACCCAGACTCCTGCAAATGATTGATAACACAAGACCAATCATGAATCCCAAGTCTTTGCGGCAACCGGAAAGCCAAAAGCTAGCAAACTACGTACTTATGGTAATACAATTAGCCTAATGGTGGAGCGCAGGCTCCTTCCGATGGTCGAGGATGCGTGCGGCATCCCGGCGAAAAACCAAAACCTGGGAAGGGGGAACAGATCTTGGTGAATAGGGACGAATATCTTCAAAGTTGCAAGACCCGTGCGCTGGCTTACGTGGACGCCGGTGACGCGCATGGAGGGTTTACTTCTATGCTTTCCGATCTCCGACAGCATCCGGAGACGGCACATCACAAGAAGGCAGAGTTGGGAGTCATGTTTATGATCGTTCCGGGATGGATCGACCGTCCAGTGGCGGTGCGGCGCTGGATCGAGGGATTCGACTGAGAACAAGCACGCGCCGGGAGCATCGGCTGATTCCTTCCCCATCGCGGATCAGCATGTGTCGTTCCCGGCGCTTCTTCTTTATCTTCTTTGATCGTCAATCGTCATTATCTCTATCTGTGCTACGAACCATCCAGTCTGAAATCCACTGATCGGCAGGAGATGTCAGCAACTCCGCGTTCAGAGAAATTTTCATCCCGCCTGTAGCGGTTTACCGTTTTGATTTGTGTCCGTTCGATCGCCGGAGTGGGCGGGCGCCTCTCAATACCAGCGAGCAAAGGCGGTTAATGAATTCGGGCGTCAAGCGGTCGTGTTGGATGAGGAAGCGCATATAGATCGGCCCGTAGAGCGAATCCAGAAGCAAGTCGAGATCGACGTCCTTACGCAGTTCCCCTCGAAGAATACCGCGACGCAATGTCGCATAGGCTTCACTGCGGCGCGGGCGCAAGAATCGCTCGCGAAACGCTTCGATCAATTCGGGATCGGTTTGTCCGGCGGCCAGAATGGCAGAAACGATGCGGCCTCGGGGGCTGGAAAATACTTTCACTAACTGGCCCATTTGCCGGCTCATATCCTTGAGAAGTGAGCCCGTGTCGGGAAAACGAAGATTGCGGGTTGTGCTGCTGGCAAAAGCGTCTGCGATCAACGCACCCTTGTTCGGCCACCAACGGTAGACTGTAGCCTTCCCGACGGCAGCACGGTCCGCAATTTCCTCGATCGTAAGGTCCGAAAAGCCGTGTTTACCGAGCACTTCCAGAGTGCTGCGAAGAATCGCGACCCGCGCCTGCTCGCTGCGCGGACGGCCCGGCGGGCGCTTTCCATTACGGGTTTCACTGTATGCCGTCGCCGACGGTCGCTGGCGCATCGCTTTAACCTACCATATAATCGAGGGAATTAATTGGAATCCGATACGTACAGTATCGAATCCAAGTTGGCATTGCTGAAAACGCCTGGGGCAAGCGTGTGGTGGTTTGATTAACTCGAAAGTTGGGGAGCACCAGTAGCCAATGTGGATTGTTGCGTTAGCCCTTAGACGCCCTTATACATTCGTCGTGATGGCGCTCGTCATCATCATTCTGTTTGGCGTCACGATTGTTCGCACGCCCACGGACATCTTTCCCGATATCGATATTCCTGTCGTCTCGGTCGTTTGGTTTTATACCGGCATGGCCCCGCAAGACATGGCCGACCGCATCGTGGCCAACTCCGAGCGCGGTATCACAACCACGGTTAATGACATCGAGCACATGGAGTCCCAGTCGGTCTATGGCTTGGGAGTCATCAAAGTATTTTTTCGCCCCGGCACCAACGTTCAGGGAGCGATCGCGCAGATTACGGCAATTTCTCAAACGACAGTTCGAGGCCTGCCGCCGGGTACAACTCCTCCGCTGATCATTTCGTACAGTGCGTCGACGACTCCGATCATTCAGTTGGGGCTGAGCAGCAAGACCCTGCCGGAGCAGGATCTGTTTGACCTTGGGCAGAACTTCTTACGTACTTTTCTGGCTACCGTTCCCGGCGCCGCGACTCCTTACCCTTATGGCGGAAAGCTCCGTGAAATCCAGGTGGATCTGGATCTGCCTAAGTTGCAGGCGTATGGTCTTTCACCCACGGACATCGTCAATGCCGTGAATGCGCAGAACATCATCTTGCCGGCGGGCACGATGAAGCTCGGTCCTCTGGAATATGACGTGGAGATGAACGGAACTCCGCAGACGATCGCAGAACTGAACGACCTTCCTGTGAAGACGATTGCCGGAGCGACGCTATACATGCGGGATGTGGCGCATATTCGCGACGGCTTCGCGCCGCAGACCAACATCGTGCGCCAGGACGGAAATCGCGGCGCACTGATGTCGATTTACAAAAACGGCAGCGCTTCGACACTGCAAATTGTGGCTGGAATCAAAGGGATCGTGCAGCAGGCCGCGCAGTCCCTGCCACCGGAATTGAAGGTTGCATCCTTGTTCGATCAGTCGCTATTCGTGCGCGCGTCGATCTATGGAGTGTTGCGCGAAGGTTTGATCGCAGCCGCCCTGACCGCGCTGATGATTCTTGTTTTCCTGGGCGACTGGCGTCCCACAATTGTTATCTCGATTTCGATTCCGCTCTCAATCTTTGTTTCGATCATTCTTCTCGGTGCGATCGGCCAGACCATCAACATCATGACGCTTGGGGGACTCGCGCTGGCCGTCGGCATCCTGGTCGACGATGCAACGGTCGAAATTGAAAACATCGAGCGGAATCTCGCGATGGGAAAGGAAATGCGGCAAGCGATTCTGGATGGCGCACAACAGATTGCCGTGCCGGCCTTCGTTTCAACGCTAAGCATTTGCATCGTGTTTGTTCCGATGTTCTTTCTGACGGGGGTTGCCAAGTTCTTGTTCGTTCCCCTCGCTGAGGCAGTCAGCTTTGCGATGTTGGCCAGCTATCTGCTCTCGCGCACGCTTATTCCCACGCTCGTGATGTACATCATGCGTGGGCATGAACACCGCGCGGAAACACCGACATCCATCTTCGGCCGCTTCCAGCGCGGATTTGAACGCAAATTTGAAGACTTCCGGCGGGGCTATGAGGCTTTGCTCGAAACAACGCTCGAGCATCGCGGATTGTTTGCCGCGTGCTTTCTCGCTTTTTGCATACTTTCTCTCGGGCTGTTCACTTTTCTGGGCGAGGATTTCTTTCCTCAAATCGACGCCGGTTTGCTTCGACTTCACGTTCGAGCCAGAGCCGGGTTGCGGGTTGAAGAGACTGCCCGCCTTTGCGACGAAATCGAAGCTTTTCTTCGGGAAGAGATCCCTCGCAATCAACTGCAGACCGTTCTCGACAACATTGGGCTTCCGAATTCGGGCATCAACCAGTCGTACAGTTCCAGCGGAACGATTGGAACCAGCGATGCTGAAATCCTGATTGCGCTGGATCCGGAACATCACCCGCCTGCGGCTGAATTGAGGCGGCAGCTTCGCCAGTCTTTGCCACGACGTTTCCCGGGCGTGGAGTTCTTCTTCCAACCCGCCGACATCGTGACCCAGATCCTGAACTTCGGCTTGCCCGCTCCCATCGATGTGCAAGTGGTCGGTACCGATATGCAGAGCAACTATGCGATTGCCCAGCAGATCGCGAACAAGGTACGGCATGTGCCGGGAGCAGCCGACGTACACGTACAGCAACTGCTTTCCCTGCCAACGCTGCATATGGACATCGACCGCACTCGTGTGACGCAAGTTGGACTCACGGCGCGCGACGTAGCGCAAAGCGCGCTTGTTTCACTCAGCGGGAGTTTCCAGACATCGCCAAACTTCTGGCTGAATCCCAAGAATGCGGTGACTTATCAGATCGCGGTGCAAACGCCTCAATATCGCATGACCGATCTTCGAGATTTGATGAACGTACCGGTTATCTCGCAGCAGGGATCGCAATTGATGGGGAACCTGGTGCAATTGACGCCGACGGTTCGCGCCGCATCGGTGAGCCACTGGAATGTTCAGCCAGTGATGGACGTATACGCCAACACGCAGGACCGGGATTTGGGAGCCGTAGCAGCCGACATCGATAAAATCTTGAAGACCTTCGACTCGCACCTGCCGCGAGGCACGCACATCGTCGTGCGCGGACAGGTTTCGACGATGCGGTCGTCGTTCCTCGGGCTGGGCGTGGGGTTAGTGGGAGCCATCCTGCTGGTCTACCTGCTGATCGTGATCAACTTTCAGTCGTGGCTTGATCCTTTCATCATCATTACAGCGCTGCCCGGAGCGTTGGCGGGCATCTGCTGGTTTCTGTTGCTGACGCATACCACGTTGAATGTTCCATCATTGACCGGAGCAGTGATGTGCATGGGCGTCGCCACGGCGAACTCAATTCTGATGGTCAGTTTCGCGCGCGAGCAGATGGACGAAGGAATTCCGGCTGTCAAGGCGGCAGTGGCTGCCGGGTACACGCGCGTGCGACCGGTGCTGATGACCGCGCTCGCGATGATCATCGGAATGGTGCCGATGGCGCTGGGCGTCGGAGAAGGCGGCGAGCAGAACGCGCCTTTGGGCCGCGCCGTGATCGGTGGATTGTTGTTCGCGACGGTCGCTACTTTATTCTTTGTGCCTAGCGTGTTCGCAATTTTCCATAGCCGGCGCGAATCCAAGCGTGAGCGCCAACAGCAGGCATAGATCATCCAATTGACGGAAGACTTATCGCGGGGAGCGGAGCAGAGCATGAGTGCAGACAACCAAACGAAGTCCACCTCGCTGGAAGAGCAGTCCCGAGCACGGGGCAACTCCGAACAGCAACCGACGGATGGGAGCAACCATCCGCATGCTCACGGCAGCCAGGCCGAACGCGATGACGAAATTAAGGCGATGGAAGATCGCTCGCGCCACCAGGAAGCAAGCATCCAGCGGCCGCCGGAGATACCGCCGGCGCCGCCACGGAAGGCGCTGATGATCGTCGGCGTGGCTCTGATCGTTCTCATCGTTGCTGGAGTCGTCACGCTGCTGGGCCATGCGAGCCACGAGCGCGCGCTCGCCAAGGAGACGGAGCGGGATACTGTGCCGACGGTCGCGACCGTACGACCCATAGCGGAAAAGCCCGATGAAGAACTGGTACTGCCAGGTTCCCTGCTGGCTTACGAGGAATCTCCGATCTACGCCCGCACCAGCGGATATCTGGTTCGTTGGTACAAGGACATCGGCAGCCGGGTTCATGAAGGTGAATTACTGGCCACGATCGATACGCCGGAAGTCGATCAGGAACTGAATCAGACCCGGGCCGCGCGGGAACAGATTGTCGCGCAACTGGACCTGGCGAAAATCAGTGCGGACCGCTGGGAGAATCTGCGGAAAAGCGATTCCGTTTCGGCGCAAGAGGCGGATCAGCAGACCAGCGGATACAAGCAAGCGCAAGCCAATCTTTCTTCTGCGGATGCGAACGTCAAACGCCTTGAACAACTCGAAGGATTCAAGAAAGTCTACGCTCCGTTCTCTGGAGTGCTGACAAAACGCAATGTCGATCCGGGCGCTCTGATCAATGCTGGAGCGGGCGCAGCGGGGCGGGAACTGTTCGATCTCGCGCGCGTCGATCCGCTTCGGGTCTACACCAGCGTGCCTCAGGCCTATGCACCGTACATCAAGGTTGGCGCGACGACGACGGTTACGCTGCAAGAATTTCCCGGGCAGAAGTTTTTCGCCAAGATCGCGCGCACGGCGGAATCCATCGATCCGACCACGCGAACCCTGCTGACGGAAGTCGACGTCCCGAACAAGGACGGACGGCTTTTGCCGGGATCGTTTGGCGAAGTGCACTTCGCCGTGGGTTCGAACGTGAACAAGGTCACCGTTCCGGTGAACGCCATGCTGTTCCGATCTGAGGGACCACGTGTGGTCGTAGTCGATTCGAGCAAGAACGTACACCTGCGCCCCATTAACATCGGACGCGACTACGGTTCCACTCTAGAAGTGCTGGGCGGCGTTTCGGTGAACGACCAGATCGTTATCAATCCACCGGATTCGCTCGAAGACGGCCAGCAGGTGAACCTCGCGTCGACAAAAGAAGGCTCGCCGCAGAATCCGGCATCGCAGCAACAGAAACCTCGCAGTCCGCAGGAAGAGGAGAATGCTCCGCTGCAACCGAGCGGTGAGAAGGGGAGCGGGCATTGAAACGGTTCCTGATCTCGTTGTCGTTCGCGTTGGCGGCATTTTCCACCGGGTGCACGGTTGGGCCGCGTTACAGCCGGCCTGCGGCACCTGCGCCCGCTCCTGACGCGTGGAAGACGCAACCTCCGTGGGAGCAGGCTGCGCCGAAGGATGCGATCCCCAAGGGAAACTGGTGGGGAGTTTTTCACGACGCCACGCTGGATGGATACGAACAACAGCTTTTGCAGGCGAACCAATCTCTGATTGCGTCGCGGGATCATCTCAGCCAGGCGCGTTCGCTGGCGCGGGTCGCGACCGCGGATTATTTTCCTCAACTTTCCGCTGATCCTGACGGGGTGCGCGCGCGTGGCTCGGGCAACCGTCCGCTGAACGGCGCGGCGCCTGCCGTCATCAACGGTACTCAGCAGCCGATCGTTCCCTACACGCAGAGTGTCTACACAATTCCCTTTTCGTTGAGCTATGAGGCCGATCTTTTCGGTCGCGTGCGGCGCAATGTGGAAGCTGCGAATGCAACCCTGCAGTCGACGGCTGCCGATCTGGGAAACGTACAGCTCGTACTGACCGCCGAGCTTGCGGCCGACTACTTCACGCTGCGCGAATTGGACGCTGAATACAAAGTGGTGCAGGAGTCGATCGACTCGCAGCGCAAGGCTCTCGACCTGATACAGAGGCGCCACGATGGCGGCATTGCGAGCGGCCTTGAAGTCGCGCAGCAAGCCACGGTTTTGGATTCGACGGTCTCTCAGGCTGCGTTGGTTCAGGAGTCTCGCGAGCAATACGAGCACGCGATCGCGGTGCTCGTGGGGCAGCCTGCGCCCATCTTCAATGTTCCAGTCGCTCCGCTCAACGCGACTCCTCCGCCGGTGCCGCTGGGAGTTCCGTCCGACGTGCTCGAACGGCGGCCTGACATTGCGACTCTCGAGCGTGAGATGGCGTATGAGAATGCCCAGGTTGGAATTGCTCGCACAGCTTTCTATCCGCACATCACGCTGTATGGATCCGGGGGATGGCAAAGCACCGACATCGCATCGCTCCTGAGCGCACCGAGCCTGATCTGGTCGGTTGGCGCGGATGCGTTGCAACCGATCCTGCAGGGAGGCCGCAACCGGGCCAATCTAGCTGCCGCCCGTGCAGCATACGATCAATCCGTCGCGAATTACCGGCAGTCGGTGCTGGTCGCATTCCAGCAGGTGGAGGACGGCATCAGCAATCTGAGCACACTCTCGCAAGCGCTCTCAACGCAAGGCGCGGCGGTGGCAGATGCGCGCAGAGCCCTTGATATCGCGAACAACCGGTATGTGGGCGGCGTGACCAACTATCTGGATGTCATCACCGCGCAGACGACTCTATTGAGCAGCGAGCGCCTCGAGACGCAACTGCTCGGCCAGCAAATGGTCAGCTCCGTTTATCTCGTGAAGGCACTTGGTGGTGGTTGGGAAGCGAACCAGATCAAGGACGAGCGAGTACATCCCAATCCGGGCCAAATCCTTCAACAGTAGCCGTCCTTGTTGGACGATTGCAGTTTCGGACAATACCTCTTTCCGCATATTGGCACCGATCTCAGGCTTCGGAGCCATAAATCTCCTCGTTTCATCTTTCATCACCCGTGTGTTGCAATTATCGTCGCCTGATTACGAGAAACTGCGCATCTGATGATTTCTCTCACAGCGTGATGTGATTTTCGTCACTGATGACTATCTCGAAATGAAAGATAAACACTCCATTCGACCTTAGTGGGCTGGCATCAGCCTCGGAAGGAGCCGCCGGAAGACTATTCGGGGGAATATTCATCAGTTGGATTTTTACGACACTCCCAATTCATTCCCTTCATCCCTCCCTTATAGGTTCCGGCGCCTTTTCGCTGTCGAAGACGATATCTCGAGTTGCACGGCCACGTTGCCGGGGAGACTGTCTATGTCGACAGGCGCGAATGGAACGATCGCGGATCATCTACGAAGAAGCGGCGTATCCCGACGAAATTTTCTACAGCTCTGTTCAAAAATCATCGTTGCCGCGCCGATTGGCTTGAGCCTGACGCACAGGGCAACGGCAGCCCAAGTCGCCAAACTTGTGGGAAAAGCCCGCAGGCCCTCGGTGATCTGGCTGCACTTCCAGGACTGCACCGGCTGCACCGAGACGTTGCTCCGGACGTCGGCTCCGGACGTAGCGCACCTGATCCTCGATGTGATCTCGCTCGACTATCACGAGACGCTGATGGCAGCATCGGGTGCGCAGGCCGAAGCAGCGCTGCAGTCGGCCATTGAAGACAATGCGGGAAAGTACGTTCTGGTCGTAGAGGGATCGATCCCTACGCGGGACGATGGCGTGTACATGGAGCTAAGAAGTCGTCCGGCGATCCAGGTCGTAAAGGAAGTCGCGGCTAAAGCGGCTGCCGTGATCGCGATCGGTTCGTGCGCTTCGTGGGGCGGCGTCGCTTCGGCGGATCCGAATCCGACTGGAGCGGTCGGCGTCGATTCCGTGATCTCCGGCAAGCCCATCGTCAATCTGCCCGGTTGCCCTCCCAATCCTTACAACCTGCTGGCAGTGGTGCTCGAGTACGTGACCATGGGACGACTCCCGCAGCTCGACGCGTTGAACCGTCCGAAGTTCGCCTACGACCGCGTCATCCACGAGAGTTGCCCGCGGCGCGCTCATTTTGATGCAGGACGATTCGCGTTTGCTTTCGGGGACGAGGGACATCGACAAGGCTGGTGTCTCTACAAGCTGGGATGCAAGGGCCCGGTAACGCACGCCGCATGTGCCAGCCGGCATTTCAACGAGATTCCCGGTGTTTGGCCGATTGGAACCGGCATTCCGTGCGTTGGCTGCACGGAAAAAGGCGTGATCTGGCAGATGAGCACGTTCGAGACTGTGCCCATCCACCTGGCGACGCCTCCGGACACGTATCCGCCAGTCTTCAGCACGGCCGGCCAGCTGAAGGTAGGGGCGGCGGCGTTGGTGGGAGCGATCACGGGAGCGGTTGGAGGGGCGGCATGGGTCGCTTCGCAACGCTTCCAGAGCAGCATGGAAGCAGGAGTTACGCGGATCGCCGCCGATCGCGCACACGCGGAAAAACTGAAAACCGCCGAGAAGCCCGTTGAGAAGAGAGAGAACTGACGTGGCGATCACCCGGCGACAGCTCATCTCAGGAATCGCCAAGGCAGGAGTGCCCACTGCCGTGGCGATTACGGTCGGCACCGATGTGCTGCAGGCAGGAGAGCACATCCCTGTTCCCAACGCCGCTGTGGGATTGCTTTACGACGCGAGCGTCTGCATCGGGTGCAAGGCTTGTGTTGCAGCTTGCGCGGAAGCCAACGATACACCTCCTGATATTCGGGGCGACAACCTTCATCAGGCTCCCTCGGACCTGAATGACATGACACGCAATGTCATCAAGCTCTACAAGCCTGAGGACGGCAGCGCGTTTTCCTTCGTCAAGCGCCAGTGCATGCACTGTCTTGATCCGGCGTGCGCCGCGGGATGTCCATTTCAAGCTCTCCATAAAGATCCGGAGAGCGGGATCGTTACCTGGACCGCTGAAAAGTGCATCGGATGCCGCTACTGCACGATCACCTGCCCGTATCACATTCCACGGTTCCAATGGGCGGGCTTCAATCCGCGAGTAACGAAATGCGAGCTTTGCAGCACGCGCCTTGAAAAGGGACTGAAGCCCGGATGCACAACTGTCTGCCCGACAGGCGCCGTGATATTTGGGCCGCGATCCGTGTTACTGCTCGAAGCCAAGCAGCGAATCCACAACAGTCCCGGACGCTATTACCAGGATAGGGTGTATGGCGAAAACGACAACGGCGGGACGCAGGCGCTGTATCTCTCACGCGTCCCCTTCGAGAAACTGGGCCTTCCAGAACTTGGGCCCGAGTCCATTCCCGCCAGAACTCTCCGCTGGCAGCGACGCTTTTATCAATATTTCGCGTTGCCGGCCGTGCTGTATGCAGGACTGGTTCAGGTCATTCGCAAGAGCTTGAGTGGCCATGAAGAAGAAGCACATCAGCGCGAGAAAGAAACCGGACTGAGGGCGCAACTATGAGCACCGCTGCGGCGAACATCGATCGCCCGATCACCAACCGATGGGAACGAAATGTGCCGGTCTACGGATTCCCGGTCGTCAATGGATTCTTTATCGGCCTTTTGTCACTGGTTCTGATCGCATTCGCGCTGACGGCGTATCGCGAGCTCACGGGATTGGGTCCGGTCAGCGGAATGAATGACGCCTACGGTTGGGGCATCTGGAAAACGTTCAATGTGATGGTGCTGACCGCGCTGGGCTCGGGAGCGTTTGCGATTGGGATTGCCGCGTGGGTCTTTCGCCGCAAGCGGCTGCATTCACTGATGCGGATGGCATTGCTGACCAGTTTCCTCGCCTATGCTTGCGGATTGCTTTTGCTTGGCATCGACGCGGGGCGCCCGTGGAATTTTTATTGGATGGTGTTTCCGTGGAAATGGAACATGCATTCGCCGCTGGCTGAAGTGGCGATTTGCATGTCGATCTACGCGATGATTCCGCTGGCGGTCGAGAACCTTCCACCTGTGCTTGAGCGCCTTTGGTATTTCGATTCGCCGCTTGCGGCCCACGGTCGAACTGGTTGAAAAGCGATTGCACTATTTCTTCCCGTGGCTCATTGCCGCCGCTTACTTGCTGCCCGGAATGCACCAGTCCTCGCTGGGCGCGTTGATGTTGCTGGCCGGTGAGAGAGTGCATCCGCTGTGGCAAACGCCGTGGCTTCCGGTGTTGTACTTGGGAGCGGCCACGTTCATGTCGTTCGGCTGCGTCGCTGGAACCACCATGTTGTGCTGCCTGGTATGGAAGCGGGCGATGGACATGGAGGTTCTTGAAGAAGCAGCGCGGATCACTTCGTGGCTGATCTTTGGCTGGCTGGGATTGCGGCTTCTGGACATCGTCTTTCGCGGCGCAGTCGGAACGGCGTTTCATTTCGACCGCTTTGCCGGAGTCTTCTGGCTGGAAGCTGTTATTGTGACAGCCGGAGGTATCCTGCTCTGGAAATCGGTGCAGCAGCATTCACCGCGCCCAATGTTCATGGGCTACATCCTCAGTTCAGCGGGCGGAATGATTTACCGCTTCAGCCCAACCACGCTGGCCTTTCGTCCGAATCCGCAAGCGCTGTATTTTCCGGCGACGGTAGAGGTGCTGGTCTCTCTCGGATTTATTTCCCTGGGAATTTTGGGCTTTCTGATTGCGGTGAAGCGGCTCGCGATTCTGCCGGCTCCGCTTAGCGAATGGCACGGCATGGCGAGCTACTTCCGGTTCCGGCGTCCGTACATCCGGTGGACCGGCTATTTCAAGTACGGACATTTCGGCGAAAACGAAGGCGAGACATCAAGTTCCGAATAACAGCAGGATTCTATGGCGAAACGAATCACGATTGATCCCATCACCCGAATCGAAGGACACCTCCGCATCGACGTGGAGGTCGACAATTACGCGGTCACCAACGCGTGGGCTTCGTGCACCATGTGGCGCGGCATCGAAAAGATTCTGCGTGGCCGCGATCCGCGGGATGCATGGCTCTTTACCCAACGCTTTTGCGGAGTCTGCACTACGGTTCACGCGATGGCCAGCGTTCGATCGGTGGAAGACGCGTTGAAGCTGGAGATTCCGCTGAACGCGCAATACATCCGCAATCTGATTCTGATTGCGCACGCGCTGCACGATCACATCGTCCATTTCTATCAACTGTCGGCGCTGGATTGGGTGGATGTGCTGCAGATTCCGAAGGCCGATCCGGCGGCGGCTTCGAAGCTGGCCGAGAGCCTTTCGCCGTGGCCGCGCAATTCGCGCAACGAATTGAAAGCCGCACAGGATCGCGTGAATGCGGTGGCGAGCAGCGGACAGCTGGGAATTTTCGCGAACGGCTACTGGGGACATCCGGCGATGAAGTTGTCTCCGGAAATGAATCTGTTGGCGTTTTCCCACTACATTCAAGCGCTGGAATACCAGCGGAAGGCGCTTCAGGTCGTCGGGATTCTGGGATCGAAGACGCCGCACATTCAGAATCTGGCGGTAGGCGGGGTGGCGAACGCCATCGATCTCGACAGCCCCTCGGCGCTGGGCATGGACAAACTGGAGATGATCCGGAGGACTACTCGCAGAGGTCACGCAATTCGTCCAGCAGGTTTATTTCGTGGATGTCTGCGCCGTAGCAGCCATGTATCCCGAGTGGTTCAAGATCGGCAGCGGAGTAAAAAACTATCTGGCAGTTCCCGACCTGCCGATCGACAGTCGCGGATCCTCATACGATCTGCCTGGCGGATACATTCGCGATGGCAATCTCGGCGGGGTGAGCGGATTCAAGACCGCTGCCGATCCGATTTTCCGGCAGTCGGTAACAGAGGATGTGATGCATGCCTACTATCAGGGCGAAAAGCCGCTGCATCCGTGGGAAGGCGAGACCGAACCGACGTTCACCGGATGGGACGGCGAGAAGAAATATTCCTGGGTGAAAGCTCCACGGTTCAACGGCGAACCCGCGCAGGTTGGACCGCTGGCTCAGGTTCTGGTCGGATATTCGCAGGGGCATGCGCTGACACGGAAATATACTGACCTCGCAATCGAGAAAGTCGCCGCGATCGGAGGCCTTCGAGCCACTCCGGCTGCATTGCACTCCACGCTTGGACGTCATGCGGCCCGCGCGATTCGCGCCTGCATGCTGGCGGAGTTGTCGCAGAATCATTGGCAAATGTTGGTCGACAACGTCTCTAAGGGCGACTACACCGTCCGGAATCAACCGGTATTTCCATCCCACGAGATCCAGGGAGTAGGCACGCACGAGGCTCCCCGCGGCACGTTATCCCACTGGATCGTTATCAAGGACGAAAAGATCAAGAACTACCAAGCGGTGGTTCCGTCGACTTGGAATGCGAGCCCGCGCGATAAGTCGGGAGCGCACGGTCCTTATGAAGCGTCGCTGCTCCACACGCCTTTGGCCCGGCCGGAGGAACCGCTCGAGGTTCTGCGGACCGTGCATTCGTTCGATCCGTGCATGGCGTGCGCATGTCACGCATTCGATCCGTCCGGTCGAAAGATCGGCGTGGCGAAGATTCTGTGAGAACAGCGCTCATCGGCGGGATCGGCAACGTTTTGCTAGGCGATGACGGCGTGGGTCCGTTCGTCGTGCGCCTGCTCGAATCGCAGTACGACTTTGGCGAGGATGTGGAACTGGCCGATCTTGGCACCCCGGCGCTCGATCTCACTCATCAGATTATTGGCTTGCGCGCCCTCATCCTCGTTGACTGTGTGGCCAGCGATCAAGTGCCGGGAACGATCGAACTCTACAGCAAGGAAGACATTCTTCGAGTCGCTCCGGCGGAAAGACTCGATCCGCACTCTCCGGCGCTTTCTGAATGTCTGATGGCTGCCGATATGCTGGGTTCCAGCCCTGAACACGTGCTGCTGGTCGGAATCGCCGGCGAAAGCTGTGAACCCGGAAAACCGTTGAGCGCCAAAGTGCGCCAGTCGGCGCAAAGTGCGGTTGAAGTGATTCTGCAGGAATTGCTCCGGCTCCGCTACTCCTTCCGGAAGAAGTCTTCCCCGGACCAACCCAGCATCTGGTGGGAAGACAACTCGCACACGACTTCAATCAATTACTTGACCTAGCCGCGAGTTCTTGCCATTTTGCGCGCCCTCCTTTGCCATCTCTGTGCGATTCTCGTACGCTGACTGGATGGATGGAAAAATTGCGCTTGTCACTGGAGCCAACGGTGGATTGGGAGTATCCGTCACCAAAGCCTTGCTGGACGCGGGATTCACAGTTGCAGGACTCTCCCCGAACATCAAAGCATCGGACTTCAACCACGCTCAATTCATGGCTGTGGCCGCGGACGTGAGTTCTCTTGAAGCCGCACAGAAAGCCACGAACTCGGTTGTTTCCAAGTACGGACAGATCGACGTTCTTGCTCACCTGGTCGGCGCTTTCGCGGGAGGTCAGACGGTGGCCGACATGGACGACGCTACGTTTGATCGCATGTTCGATCTGAACCTGAATAGCGCCTTCCACATGTTGCGGGCAGTCTTGCCCCACATGCGCAAGGCGAAGAGCGGACGGGTGATCGCGATTGGCAGCCGGGCGGCGGAAGATCCCGGGCCAACCGTGGGCGCGTATAGCGCGTCCAAAGCGGCATTGGTGTCTTTGATGCGAACGGTGGCTCTCGAAAACAAGGACGCGGGTATCACTGCGAACGTGATCTTGCCTGGAACTATGGACACCGCCGCGAACCGGAAAGCCATGCCGAAAGCGGATACATCGCAGTGGGTTCAAACCACTTCCGTCGCAAGCCTTATCGTTTGGCTCGCTGGGGATGCAGGGAAGGATGTAACGGGAGCGGCCATCCCCGTGTATGGAGCGGGGCTGTGAGGAAACGTCACCCTTTCGTAACCCTGTTGAATGCACAATTTTTGTTGCACTTTCACACTCTTGAAATATCTTGCATGTAGGTTGTGTTCAGGAGGCCGCTCATGGGTTCAACCCGCGTCCCGAAGTCTCTGCCGCTTCAGGTAGCCGCAATTTGCTACCGGCGACGAGGCACCGCGGTTGAATTTCTGCTCGTGAACACCCACGGCGGCAGCAAGTGGACATTCCCCAAGGGATCGACTGATCCTCGTCTTTCCCACAGCCAGGCGGCGGAACGCGAAGCTTCCGAAGAAGCGGGCGCACTGGGGACGATCGAACCGCGGCACTTCCATCTCTATATCCATTCGAAGGGCGTTTTCTGGCAGCCCGGCGGCGTACAGGAGTTCGTGGTAAAGGCGTTCCTGATGGAGATCCATCAGATGCGGCGCCCCGACGAATCGAACCGCCGCCCAACGTGGTTCAGCGCGGAAGAAACAAAGCGCCGACTGGCTAAGGGACGCGAAGTGAAATACCTTCACGAGCTCGAAGTGGTCGTCGACCGCGCACTCGAGCGCATACAGTTCCACGGCGAACTCTGGGGAGCTTATCCAAACGCCCGCAATGCCCGCCCTACCGCGAAAGATCCCATCGTGACTGCAGTTTGGCCGTAAGTCCTCGCCGTTGCCGTTTGTACCCCACTAAGTTGAACCGGGACTACTTCCGCGGAGGATCCAGAGTCCGCGGGGGGCGCGACTCCCACCGAGCGCGTAGGCGATCTGCTGGCCAAGGTTCTGCGCGATGTCCTGAACGACGTAGAGCAGGACGCCTCGTTGGGTAATCCTGCCGCCATTCCAGCCGAGACTTTTTTCCAGACCGGAAATTCGGGCACGGCGCGGATGGCTGCCTTGGCATGGACATAGGAAGCCTTCAGCGTGGCAATGACCTTTGCCTTGTCGATGGTGGAGTCTTCCAAGGTTTTCGTGTTGACGTCAGCCGGAGTCGGTGTGCCCACGAGTTTGTACAGGTTAAAGTTGGCGGCGCTGGCGTGCAGGAAGACTTGGGCGATCGTGCGAACGTCCGGTGAAGGCCGCCAAGTGTATTTTTCGGCGGGGATGGCTTCCGCGAGGCGGACGAATTTGCTTTCTTGAATCGTGACCTCGGCCATCACCTCGGATCGATATCCGGTGACCCAGGTGTTCCGTCGCGGTAGGGGTAGACTTGCGCCGAGACTCGCATCGAACCGGCTGTGAACAGGATCAAGGTAAGAGCCAAGAGGATTCCCTGCATTCGACCTCCTTTGCTGCACGAACGATTGACTGAATCTGCGGGATTATACCTATTCTCGTGGGACGCAGCTTCGGGGATGTGCGTACATCCGCAAGCGCTCGGGGTTTTGAGTGCTCACGCCTGACTACATCAACCCGCTTCACTGCAACCGGAAACTAACAACAACCTGAATGTCGGAAACGACTGGCTCCGATCCGCACATGGCAGGCTTAAACCGCCAGCTCTTCAGCGCTTGCAGGGTAGCATCGTCCATCGAGTGAGTTGAAGTACCGATCAGGTGAATGTTAGAGACAGAGCCGTCTTCCATTACCGTCATTGCAACTGCGGTATTGCCCATTAACTTATTTTCACTTGCAGAGGGCGGATACTCGGGCTCTGGCGTCCTTACAGGTACAGCGTGTTTCATGCCGCTGCATTGTCGGCGCTCAGTTGCCCCCTTCGCTGGAAGGAGAAGGGCATCCTCGACGACAGTGGCTTTTAGATCTTGCACATTCGCAGAGACGACTACGCTCCCATTCACCAAGAGTCGAAGTTTCCTTGGGTAGTGATGGCCTGCAAACTCAAAGTAATCCGAGTACTCCTGTTTCTTGCGTTCATCCGGGGGTTCCTGCCATTCATCACTCAAGATCTCGTGCGACGACGGATTCAAACAGACCTCGTGTGGTTTAGCTTTGAAATTTTCTTGTCCGACTTGTAGACAATCGATCTCGATCCCGCCCTCTAGGTGCTGTTTCTGTTTCTTCACTCGAAGAGATTCAGAGCCCTCGGCGAATTGAAGCAGACTGACAAGCTCACCGATCCGAATTGGAGTGAAATCTACGTTGCGGCTTGTGTAGAGTCGGTCGCCGTTCCGAATCTCGATTTGCTCGAAATCTTGGATAGCAATCCTGCGCCACCAACGATCATTCGCCTCCCATTTGAGAGTTAGGTGGCCCGGCGTAGGAACGTTCGTTTGCACGGTAAAATCGACATCGAATTGAAAAGGAGCATCTTGATGTTTCAAGAAGACTTGCCTGCTGCATGGCGGTGATGAGTAACTGCTGTGCGGTCGGGTCATTTGCGCCTAAAGCTGGGGAAAAGCTGCATATCAACAAGGCAGTCGTTAGTATCAACTTCTTCATAGCGGCCTTATCGTAGCGCTTGATACCATCACTCTCAGCTTTCGGCCACTCGGGCCACGCTGTCGTAACATCGCCATAGCACTCATTGACCCCTGTTGAATTCTGCCTGACCCTGCAGCACGGACTTCAGGCGGCGGGTACGACGCATCGTAACCCAGTCATATTCGTATGCGATCCCACAGCGTACGCAAACCTGGTAATCCCGCCCGCAAATACCGCTATGAGGCCAGGAGAATTGATGACGACAGAGTATCTCGAGGAGTCGCTTAAGGAAGTTGGGGGCCATGACTGCTTTTGACGTTTGCGATTGTTGCAGTAGCGCTACTCACTCATTCGAATTTGCCAAAGCATAGAATGATCCAGCTCTCGCTGCCGGAACTGCTCATGTAAGACTCTTCGTCAGCGCATTCAAGCCTCCTTCCAACTTGAGCCGCCAGCGTTCGATAGAGAGTCTTGCCATCTGCTCCATGGAACCCTCGAAAGCCTGCAATGCATCCGTTGCCTGGCGCTTCAATGAGTCGGAACCTGACGCGACGATTTCTTCACGGATCGTCTTGATGTTTTGGTTTGTCTCTTCCATCTGATCGCGAAGTAAACTGAGGCTGCGTGCTGACAAGTCCTCCAGAGCTTCATTCGCGACACTCTCGAATTGCCGCGCGTATCTTTGACGGTCTCGCTGGAAAGCCGGCTAAGGCGTTGGTCGAGGCCAGACTCAAGGGAGCTCGCAGATTGGTCCAACTTGCTGATACGTGTATCCAGATACCCAACCTGATCCTGCAAGCGCTTTGATTCTGACGAGACCGCTGCCCGCAGTTGGTCCAGGTCTCCGCGGCGGGCGTGGTGCTCGGCATTCAAGCTCTGTTGCAGGAACTCCAGGAGCTCTTCGCTCAAGCTCTTGAGGGAGTTGCCTCCATCCAATAATTTCTTGCTGAAGTCCTCCAAACCACAGCGCAAATGCTCCTGCGTGTTTTCAGAGATGTGACTGGAAATTTCCTGCGCCCTTTTTTCTACGACACCAAGTTCTTCCGTGGCCATGCGGCGAAAACTTTCGCGCACTTCACTGGTTCGCTGGTCAATGGTCGTCTTAGCGGCTGCTAGCAGATGCGCAGACTGTTCGCGCGCCTCGTCCAGCACTCTCGGTCCGAGATCCTTTCGCAGACGTGCCTCGATTTGTTGTTCTAGCTCGGGAGGGATACTGGAAAGCGATACTTCAAAGCGGCTGCGATTCGCTTCCCGCTGCGCCAACCGCTCCTTGAGAGACACGATCTCGGCCTGCAGCGGGGAGACCGATTCTGCAATCATCCTCTTCATCTGTGTTTCTAGTTGCCGTGCGCGGTCGAGCACGGCGTCCGAGTTCGGACGTGCCTGGGCCAGCAACTCGTCAGAGGCAAGAATGTTTGCGGGCTTAATCTGTGGAAGCGCCGGCGGAACTACTGCCGCTGGAAGTACCCAATCTTGAGGACAATCTCTCAACCCCCAGAAGTTCTCAGGGCGGTCGAGCTTCGCTGCCAGTCTCCAGTTTCGGTGATCGGAGCCAATCGGTTGGCAACTGACCACGCGTGCTGTAGTCTCCCGGCCCTCCTTGCTGTGGAAGTGCAGAGGAATGCCGTTCTCAAGCTTGACCCCGGTCATGATTGCACAACCATGTGCGTTGACTACCAGGGTTTCACACACATCTGAGAAATGCTTTCCTTCCAGGCTGGTAACCAAGACTTGGACTGCGGTCGGCACTCTCGAACTGCGCCGATGTAGAGTGGGGACTTCTGCACTGTGCATTGCACTCCTCCTCGCGTGTTCCAAAGGATTGGGCGCCTGTCGGCCAGTGCAAGCACCACGTAATGCCCACCATAACTCCAAAATGGTCTGCAGTTAAAAGGCGAAAGGGTGTGGCTGGGTGTCGACTACTAGCAGCAACTGCATGAACCTCGGTAACTGGCGGCAGCGAAGGAAACGGAGTGGGGCCGCGCGTCATACATTCACTACCTGCTGGTTTAATCTTCGCATTTTGCATCGATAGTTATCGTAATTCGCGATTACACTCAAAACCCTCCGCACCCTGTCTCCCGAAGCTCCTGCCCCTGTTACGATAATTCCAGTCCCATGATTCAGCTTTCCGGCGCCGGTAAACGATTCGGCCACAAACTTCTCTTCGAAAACCTCGACTGGCTGATCACGAACAACGATCACATCGGCCTGGTCGGCGGCAATGGCACGGGCAAATCCACGCTGATGAAGGTTCTCGGCGGACATGGATACGTTCGACTACGGCTCGCTAATCGTTGCCAAGGGCACCTCCGCCGGATACCTCCCGCAAGATGGCCTGACGCTTTCCGGCCGAACGGTCTTCGCCGAGTGCATGTCGGTTTTTGACGACGTGCGCGCCATGGAACAGGAACTCGAATCCCTGATGCACAAGATGGCGGAGATCGACCATACGAGCGCGGAATATGCGGCTATAGCAGACCGGTATCAGCGGGTCGAACACGAGTTTCGGGCGCGCGACGGATACTCCATTGAAGCCGAAGTAGGGCGCGTCTTGATGGGCCTGGGTTTTGGCAAAGAAGATTGGCAGCGGATGACCGACGAGTTTTCCGGCGGTTGGCAAATGAGGCTTGCTCTGGCCAAGCTGCTGTTGCAGAAGCCTAACCTTCTGTTGCTCGACGAACCCACCAACCATCTCGATCTTGAAGCTCGCAACTGGCTTGAGGAATATCTTGTCGAGTATCCCTACGCATTTGTTCTGATTTCGCACGACCGCTACTTTCTCGACATCACGGTCGACAAGATCGCTGAAATCTGGAACAAGCGTTTCTGGTTCTATACGGGCAACTACGATAAGTTTCTCGCGCAGAAAACGCAGCGGAATGAGCAAATGCAGGCCGCGTACCGCAACCAGCGCGATCGTATCGATCAACTGGAAGTTTTTATCAATCGCTTCCGCTATCAGGCCACGAAGGCAAAGCAGGTTCAGAGCCGGATCAAAGAACTGGAAAAGATCGAGCGCATCGAGGTTCCTCCGGAGGAAAAGTCGATCCACTTTTCCTTTCCGCAGCCCAAGGCCAGCGGACGGATCGTGGCCGAGTTTGACGGCGTCGCCAAGAGCTATCAGAAAAACGGCAACTCGAAAGAAGTATTTCAGGATGTCAGTTTCATGATCGAGCGCGGCGACCGCATCGCGCTCGTTGGCGTCAACGGCGCCGGCAAATCGACGCTCATCAAGCTGCTAGCGCAGACGGAGCCACTATCCGGTGGAGAGTTCCGGCTCGGGCATAACGTGCTGCCTGACTATTTCGCGCAAGATCAGTACAAGGAGCTCGATGCCGACGCCCGCATCCTCGACGATTTGGGTGAGCTTTCCCCGCGATCGACCGAGACGGAATTGCGAAGCCTGCTCGGCTGTTTCTTATTCTCAGAGGATGATGTCTTCAAGAAGATTGGCGTGCTCTCCGGCGGCGAGCGCGGGCGGTATGCCCTGCTGCGATTGCTGCTGCATCCGGCAAACTTCCTGCTTCTCGACGAACCGACGAATCACCTCGACATGCGTGCTAAGGATGTCCTGCTCAATGCGCTGATGAAATACACGGGTACCGTCGTTTTCGTGTCGCATGACCGCTACTTCATCGACAATCTGGCGACACGCGTCTTCGAAGTGGGCGAAGGAAAAGTCGAGATCTTCCCGGGGAATTACGAGGACTACTTGTGGCGCAAGCAGGGCGGTCAACGTTTGGCACCCACTCTGGCTGATGTTCCCGGCATCAGGGCCCCAAAGGTCGCGTCCCCGGAAGTCGCGGCCAACCTCCCGAAGAATGGCAATCACGCGACAGAAGTTCCGGCGGCAGAAGCTGCGAAGAAGCGCCTGAACCCGATCAAGAGGAAGCAGTTGGAAGATCGAATCCATGAACTCGAAGAAGAGATTGGTCGCGCGGAAAACGCAATCGCGAGCCTCGAAACCGCGATGCAAAGCTTTGTGAGCGCCGATGAGAGCCAGCGTCAGTCCTCGGAACTCGATCAGCAAAAGGCCAGGCACGCGTCGAAGATTCGGGAGTGGGAAGATTTGTCTGCGAACCTGCAAGCCTCCGAATAGCGCAGAACCGCATCTGGACACGATCTTCCGTAATCTCTCCCGCCCCTGACCTGTGTGCGATAGTCAAGTTGGCCGAGTGGCCAGCACCCCCCGAAGGCCACAAATCTAAAAGCAACCGCATGCAGCGGCGCCCCAGGGCACGCCGCGCGGGAACCCAAGGAAGGTCGCATGCTTCAGTCGTCGGAGAACTCATTCAACCCGAAGTCCGGATCGCCGGCTTCAAACCCCAACGCCTACAACCCAACCAAAAACGTCACCGCACCCGTAGATCAGGCGACCATCGGCCGCACCTTGGTTATCAAGGGCGAAGTCAGCGGTTCGGAATCTCTTTACATTGATGGCCGCATCGAAGGCAAAGTCACGATGCCCGAGAGCCGTGTCACAATCGGCCGCAATGGCAAGGTCGACGCCAGCATCCAGGCCCGCGAAGTCGTGGTGATGGGCAAGGTGACCGGAAACATCGACTGCAGCGACCGGGTTGACATCCGCGCGGAAGGCTCGGTTCACGGAGACATTTCGACCGTGCGTATCAGCGTGGAAGATGGTGCCGCCCTGAAAGGTGGAATCCAGGTCCGCAGCGAAGGCAAGCAGAAAGACCAGAACCAGAAGCAAGAGCAACCCAAGGCGATGGCCGCCGCGGCGAACGCGTAAGATTTCCTCGTTGGCGATATAAGAAAGAAGGGCACGCGCAAGCGTGCCCTTTTTCCATATAGACCGAAAACGATTGGAAGGTTATTTCTTCTCGCCCGGCTTGAAGTCCAACGAAGCGGAGTTCATGCAATACCGCAGGCCTGTCGGCGCCGGTCCATCTTCGAACACGTGTCCCAGATGTGCGTCGCACTTGGCGCAGCGGACTTCGGTCCGCACCATGCCATACTGGGTGTCTCGATGCTCGACCACGTTGCTGTTATCCCCAGGCTGATAAAAGCTTGGCCAACCGGTGCCTGAATTGAACTTCGCCTTCGAGTCGAAGAGTGGGGATCCGCAGCAGACGCAGTGATATGTCCCCGGCTCCTTCGTATTCCAGAATTTGCCGGTGAAGGCGCATTCGGTGCCCGCTTCGCGGGCAACATGATACTGCTCATCCGTCAGTTGCTTTTTCCATTCAGCTTCAGTCTTGGTGACTTTTTCTGCCGTCTTTTCCGTCATGAATTGACTCCCGTTTATGCTTTTAATTCTGCTCTAGTTAGATGTTCCGGAGGCTGAAAAGTGACATCCTCAGGCGACCGACCGGCCGTCGATGTTGCTACTCTACGTCTTCGCCGACCTTGCGATATTTCCCGCGAAAGAAGAGCAGCGGATCTCCTTGCCGCACTACGACATCCTCGACTTCGGCAACAAAAACCGTGTGATCCCCGGCAGGCTCGGCCGAGTGCAATCGGCACTCAAGATAGGCGAGCGCTCCGTGCAAAACCGGCGTGCCATGCTGGGTCCGGTCAAAACGCGCCCCGGCTTCGGTTTCGGCACTCTCATGCGAGCGTTCCGGACGAGCATAATATTCGGAAATCGCCCGCTGATTCTCACACAGTACATTGATTCCGAAACGCTTCTTGGCATGTAAGTGGGTGTGGGTACGAGTCGTGTGATCGACACAAACGAGCACCAGCATCGGATCCAGCGAAACCGAGGCAAATGCGTTGGCGGTCATCCCGTGAACTTCGCCATCAAGGTCTACCGTGATGATGGTGACCCCGGTGCCAAAGCACCCCATAGCCTTCCGAAACTCAGAGGGATTCAGGCTCATGCTCGTCGAAACGTTGCCTGCAACATCTTTTTCCATCAGAACTTGAAACGTTGACGCGAGACGGCAGCCAGTCGCCATCTAGGGCGTTCCCCGCCTACATTACCACGGCGAGGCGTTGTATCATTCGAGGCAACGTGGCTGTCGCGCCAATCACGAGTCCGCGCTCTTTCAGCGATTCTGCATGCGCTTCGACGCTGGCCGCCGTTCAGCTCGGCGTCCCAATTTCGCGGCAACAGGCGTTGCAACTGATCCGCTGCCCCGAAGACGACTTGCCCGAGCTTCTCGCTACGGCTCGCGCCGCAAAAGAACGTTTCAAGCCGGGCATCATTACTTATTCGCGCAAGGTTTTCATTCCTCTGACAAACCTCTGCCGCGACTATTGCGGATATTGCACATTTCGCCGGGATCCCGGTGATCCGGGAGCGCACACCATGACGCCCGATGAGGTTCTAGCGGTCGCTCGGAAGGGTGAAACCATGGGATGCACTGAAGCCCTCTTCAGCCTCGGCGACAAGCCGGAACTTCCATTTCCGGAGATGCGCGAGACTCTTCGCCAGTTGGGGTACAAGTCCACATTGCACTATCTGGAAGCGATGTGCGAACTGGTCCTGCGAGAAACCGGTCTGCTGCCGCATCCGAATCCAGGATTGCTCAGCGCGGATTGGATCGCTCGCCTCTCCGTTGTTTCGCCGAGCATGGGACTGATGCTCGAAACCGTCAATGACGGCCTTCTGGCGCACGGGGCGGCGCACGATAACGCTCCTGACAAGATCCCGGCCAAGCGTCTTCGTACGATTGAAGAGGCGGGAAAACAAAACGTTCCTTTCACCACCGGCCTTCTGATCGGCATCGGCGAATCGCCCGAAGACAGAGTAGATACTCTTCTTGCGATCAGGGATCTGCACGATCGGTACGGACACATCCAGGAAGTGATTGTTCAGAATTTCCGGGTCAAACCGTCGATCCCGATGGCACACTGGCCTGAGCCGTCGCACGGGGAGATGCTGCGCACCGTAGCAGTAGCTCGCTTGCTACTCCCGGACGTCAATATTCAAGCGCCCCCCAATCTCTCAGCGCCTTACTATGATGATCTGATGGACGCCGGAATCAACGACTGGGGAGGCATTTCGCCGCTGACGCCGGACTTCATCAATCCAGAAAAGCCCTGGCCGCATCTGGAACAACTGCGCCAGCGCACCGAAGCAAAGGGATTCGAGCTGCAACAACGGCTACCCGTGTATCCAGAATTTATTGATCGTATGACAGCGAAGGGCGGCTTGCTTTCCGACAAACTTCGAGCGGCCATGGCGGATGACGGCCTCGCCCGGAGGGCGGCATGATCTGTGTCCTGAGCGGGGGCACCGGTGGGGCAAAGTTCATCGATGGCCTGCGTCAGGTCATGCCCGCCGAAGACATCACGCTGGTGGTCAACACTGGCGATGACCTGCTTTGGTGGGGACTCTACGTATCGCCAGACATCGACTCGATCACCTACGTCCTCTCCGGGATGTTGAGCCGCGAGCGCGGATGGGGTGTAAAGGGCGACACTTTTCTGTGCCTGCAAGCCATGGGACAACTCGGAGAACCGACATGGTTCCACACCGGCGACCGTGATCTGGCGATGCATCTGTTGCGGTCGCGTCTGTTGGCCGAGGGAAAGACTTTGTCGGAAGCCACCGCGGTCATCTCCGAAAAACTCGGCGTGAAGGCACGCATTTTGCCAATGAGCAATTCGCGAGTTGAAACCCGCGTCGATACTCCGATCGGAGAACTGAGCTTCGAAGAATATTTTGTCCAGCGCTGGTATCAGGATCCCGTCAACTCCGTGCGCTTCGCTGGCGCCTCGGACGCGGAAGCATCGCCGGGGGTAATCGACGCGATCACTTCTGCCGACGCCGTGCTGATCGCTCCCAGCAATCCGGTAACGAGCATCGGTCCGATTCTCGCGGTGCCTGGAATTCGGGATGCACTGTTGCGCGCCCACGGGAAAATCGCTGCCGTCAGTCCGATCGTAGGCAACGCTCCGGTAGCTGGTCCGGCGGGAATTCTAATGCAAGCTCACGGGCTTCCCTGCTCCATCGCCGGCGTTGCGCAGGCATACGAAGACTTTCTCGACGTTCTGATCTGCGACACACGGGACGCCAAGTCGGCAGAGGCTCTCCGCAAGAATGGCTTGCGTGTGCAGTGTACACAGACCATCATGCGAAGCGCTGAAGACAAGGCCTCGCTGGCGCGCGAGGCGCTGGCGTCTGTCTCACCGGAAATGCGTAAGAGCGAATCGGTTGCAGGCACGCCGTTTCGACGCCTGGACCGCCAACCGTGATTCTGGTTCCGATCAAAGACACGGCGTCGGCAAAGCAGCGTTTAGCCTCGGTGCTGGATCAACCCTCGCGCACGAAACTGGCACAGGCGATGCTGCACGATGTGCTGAGCACCTTACATTCATGGGCGAACCGGCCAGCCGTCGGTATCGTGACCAGCGACCCTTACGCGACAAAGCTGGCTGCTGAGTATGGATTTGAGATGATTCCCGACCCTGAAAATCAGGGAGAAACCAGCGCCATCGAAATGGCAACCCGGCTTTGCGTCGAGCGTGGAGAAGACAACACGCTCGTCATTCCCGCCGACATTCCACTCATTCAAGCATGGGAGCTGGAAGAAATTATCAAGAACGCTCCTGTCGAAGGCAGCGTATTGGTACCAGCGGGCGACGGACGCGGGACTAACGCGGCCTTCCGGCGTCCGGCAAATTTATTCCCCTTGCGATTTGGAAATGACAGCTTCAAACCTCATCATGCCGCGGCGCAGGCGACGGGAAAGTCTTGCGTCGTGCTGAATTTTCCGGGGATTGCCATCGATGTCGATAATCCACCGGACCTTCAACAACTAGCCTCGTTGCCGGGCGATACTCGCGCCCAGCGCCTCGCCCGCGAGTATCTGGGAATGAGGATCGACACACCTCTGCGGTCGTCATGACGCGCTTGCTGCGCTTACCTCAGCATCGAACAATTAGGATTGCGGGATGAAGGGATTCAGTTCGACGAAGAAGAAATTGGAAGACAAGGCGCCGAAGCGGCCAAAGAATTCCGTTGCCACGCCAGATGAGATTCGCCTGCTTGCCATCCGACTGGAAGACGAAGTCCGTCCCGGCGATTCGCTTGTGGATGAGTTGATTGCCGCACTTCGGCAACGACGGACGCGATTCGTTGCGGGCGACATCTTAGTGGTGAAACACAAGATCGTCTCGAAGGCCGAAGGTTGCCTGGTGGATCTATCGAGCATTCAGCCGTCGGTGGAGTCGATCGCATGGGCAAAAAAATACGATCTCGACGCCCGTGTGCTGGAGTTGTCGCTGCGCGAGAGCCGCTCTGTCATCCGCCGCAAGAACGGCGTGCTGATTACCGAAACGCGTCACGGCTTTCTTTGTGCCAACAGCGGCATTGACGTCTCGAACGTCGATGGCGGGAATCAAGCGCTTCTGCTTCCCGAAGATCCGGACCGCTCCGCCGCCGATCTGGTACGCGCGATCAAGAAGCAAACAGGCATCTCTGTACCCGTGATCATCACCGACAGTTTTGGCAGGCCGTGGCGCGAGGGGCTGACGGAATTTGCCATTGGAATCGCAGGTATGAAGCCGTTGCGCGACGATCGCGGACGTCGCGATCCGCATGGCTACAAGCTGAAGGCCAGCGTCGAGGCCATTGCAGACGAACTCGCATGCGCCGCAGGCCTTGTATGCGGCAAGCTGAACCGAGCTCCGGCTTGCATCGTTCGGGGATTTTCTTACGAAGCGGGAAAGAGCAGCGCCAAGGAACTGCTTCGTCCGGCTGCCACCGACCTATTCCGCTGAAAGTTCCGTTACACTGTAGGGGCGTTTCTCGCCATGTCGCCGACGACGACGTTGGAGAAGGCAGCGAGTTGCGCGCCAACGGAGCGAACTATGCACCGCGAATTGTCCCCCGCAGAGTCGGAAAGCTTTTTCACTCTCGACTGGTCCGATGTCTCGTCGCGGCTTTCCCCGGAAATCCGTACTCCACTCGAAAGAGTTCTCGAAACGCAAGACGGGGCGGACGTCTCCCTGGAGCAGGCTTACGCGCTGGCGAATGCCGAAGGAGACGACCTGCTGGGCCTTCTGGTCGCTGCGAATCTTCTGCGCGCGGAAATTGTCGGCAACATCGTCACCTATGTCGTGAATCGCAATATCAATTTCACAAATATCTGTTTCGTAGGATGCAAGTTTTGCGCATTCAGCCGCGGCCCGCGCGAGTCTGACACGTACTTCCTTACGATGGAGCAGATGGCGCAAAAAGCTGTCGAGGCTTGGCAACTCGGTGCGACTGAAGTTTGTATCCAGGGTGGACTGCCTCGCGACCTGCCGAAATTTCACTATCGCGATATTCTCCGCGCCGTAAAGAATGCTGTCCCGAAAATGCACATCCACGCCTTTTCGCCGATGGAAATCATGTACGGCATCGAACTCACGGGCATGCCGCTTGCCGACTACCTTTCGATGTTGCGGGACAACGGATTGGGAACTCTCCCGGGCACTGCCGCTGAAATTCTCGACGACGAGATTCGCCACATTCTCTCGGCCAATAAGGTTTCGACGGCACAGTGGGTTGATGTAATCCGAACAGCGCATCGGTGCGGCATTCGCAGTACGTCGACTCTCATGTACGGGCACGCCGAAACTCCGGCACACTGGGTCCGGCAGATGCGGCTGCTCCGCGACATACAATCGGAGACGGGCGGATTCACCGAATTCGTGCCCTTGGGCTTCATCCACCAGAACACGATTCTCTTTGCGCAAGGTCTGGCGCGCACTGGCCCGACAATGGGCGAACATCTCAAAGTTCATGCGCTGGCTCGCGTCCTGCTCGCCGGGTCAATCCGCAATATCCAGGTTTCGTGGGTCAAGCTGAACCGGAAGCTGTCTCAGCTTTGCCTGCACGCTGGCGCCAACGATTACGGCGGAACGCTAATGGAAGAAAATATTTCTCGCGAAGCTGGATCCACCGCCGGTCAGTACACAAGCCCGGAAGATTTCCAGTCGCTCATTCTGGAGGCCGGGCGAATCCCTGCCGAGCGCAACACGACTTACTCGCGCATCAACATCAAGGTTCCGCTCGACGAATTCACGGAGGAGCAGGCGCTTGAGGCTGAGTTCGCATGAGTTCCGCTGCGGACAGAGCAGGACGCCCGATCGCGATCATCGGCGGCACCGGCCCCGCGGGAATGGGACTTGCGTTGCGCTGGGCGAGAGCTGGAGAAGCCATCATTATCGGATCACGCGACGCCGCCCGAGCGCAGAAAATGGCTGCCGCCATTCAAAGCAAGGCCGGACCAAATGCAAATGTCTCAGGAATGGAAAACAGCGCGGCCTGCGCCGCGGCCGACGTGCTGATGCTGACAGTGCCCTTCGAAGGACAAGCTAAATTGCTCAAGGAATTGAAGCCAGCAATTCAGGAAGGCGGCATCCTGATCGATGCGACCGTTCCGCTTGCAGCGTCGGTCGGAGGGCGCGCCTCCCGTCCGCTCGGGGTATGGCAAGGTTCGGCAGCGCAACAAGCGGCTGAACTTGTACCTAAGGGAGTGAGCGTCGTCGCCGCCTTCCACAATATTTCCGCAGAACTTCTGAACGGGGACGAACCGCTCGACTGCGACGTGATTGTTTGCAGTGATGATCCAGACGCGGCACAACTCACGCGCCAACTCGCAGCGAAAATCCCGGGCGTTCGCGCTATTGACGGCGGGAAGCTCGAGAATGCGCGTATCGTTGAGCAAATCACCGCGCTGCTCATTGGTATGAACATCCGCCACAAAGGGCATGCCGGCATCCGCATAACGGGACTGCCTGCCAACGCTTACCGCTAAACTGATTCGACCCTGGACCACCAATTTTGAGCCAGAACCAACATCTCGACGCTGCCTGGCAATATCACAGCGGCACCAAGCACTCCTATCTGAGCTTGCGAACGGATCAGCACTCGCTCGATTGGGAGAACAAGCCTCTCCTGTTCAAGATCTATCCGACGCTCGAGGTAACGCGCCTGCCAAAAGATTTCCGGGAAACCGGCGTCGCGGCGCTGTCTGCGATTGCAGAGACGAACACCGCCGTTGAAGGAGAAGCGGTGCCCGACCTGGACACGCTGGCGCAGCTTTTGTTCTTTTCGGCAGGCGTCACGCGTAGCCGGAAGCACCCGCAGGGAGAGACATTCTTTCGCGCCGCGGCGTGCACAGGTGCCTTGTACGAGATCGAGTTTTACGTAGTGTGTACGAATCTTAAGAGCCGAGACGAAGCGGCAGGAGGTGCGCCGTCACTTCCGGCGGGGGTGTATCACTTTGGCGCTGCTGAGTTCGGCCTGCGGCAGCTTCGTGCCGGAGACTTTCGACAAGCTGTGGTCGAGGCCGCGGGCAATGAGCCGTCGCTGGCGCATGCGCCGGTGATCATTGTCTGCACGGGCACGTATTGGCGCAACGCTTGGAAGTATCGCTCACGTACCTATCGCCATTTCGGATGGGACAACGGCACAATCCTCGCGAACCTGTTGGCCATGTCAGCGGCCTCAAAGCTTCCGGCGAAGATCATCGACGCATTCATCGACGAACAGGTCAATACTTTGCTCGGCCTGAATGCGGAGCGCGAAGTTGCGTTTTCGATTGTGTCCGTCGGACACACTGGCTCGACCCCGCCGAACGCACCATCCGTCGAGAAGATAGAGCTTCCGATCGTCCCGTATTCCGAAAAGGAAGTGGACTATCCCGCGATGCGCAAGATGCACCAGGCTTCGGCTTTGCATTCCGCGGCGGAGGTAACGGCTTGGCGTGGGGGAACGCCAACTCCCACGCATCCTGCGCCAAAGGGAACGACAATTCCGTTGAAATCACTCGACGGATCGAAAGTTCCCGCCGATACGATTGAGCAGGTCATCTCGCGACGAGGATCAACGCGGCAGTTTTCGCGGGACCCACTGACGCGGGCGCAGCTTTCGACGATTCTTGACTGTTCGACTCGGGGAATTCCTGCAGACTTTCTGGATCCTGCGGACGCCCACTTGAACGACCTTTATCTGATCGTGAACAACGTCATCGGCCTGGATGCCGGCTCTTACTTTTATCAGTGGAAGGAACGAAGGCTTGAACTCTTGAAGCCCGGCGATTTTCGCGACAAGGCTGGTTACCTCGGATTGGAACAGCAGATTCCTGCGGATGCAGCCGTCGATGTGTTCTTTCTTGCCGATCTCAAGAAGATTCTTGAGCGGTATGGCAATCGCGGATACCGGGCGGTACAACTCGAGGCGGGCATTCTTGGGGGAAAAATGTACCTCGCGGCCTATGCCCAAAAGCTCGGCGCCAGTGGCCTGACATTTTATGACGATGACGTCATCAGCTTTTTCTCGCCGCACGCGCGGGGAAAAAGCGCAATTTTTCTGGTCGCCCTCGGACGCAGCGCTTTGCGCAAATGATCGCCGACCGCGGGCATCGCTACTAGTCTTCGACGACTGGCGTCGTCATCTCCTCTGCTGGCTCCCCGCCTGCCATCGCTTGCGCGATGATCAACTTGCGGGCCTCGACTCGGATCTTGGGCAATTGCAGGCTGAACCACCAAGCGCCGAAGACTGAGGCTAGTCCGCCGATCGCGACCGTCCACGGTGCACCCAGCCGATCCGACAGAGCGCCGCCGAGCAAAGCTCCGATCGGAGCCATACCCATAAACATCATCGAATAGACGGCCATCGTGCGACCTCGCAGCGCATCGGGCACCATCACCTGAATCAGCGTGTTTGAGGCCGCCATCTGCAGCATGATGAAGTATCCGACCGGCAACAGCAGGACGACGGACAACCAGAATGACGTCGAGAACGCGAAGAGGATCAGGCTAATTCCGAAGCCCGCGCAGCACACCGAGATCCATGTGCCGAGGCCCTTGACTCCCGAACGCGCCGCCAAGGTGAGCGCCCCCAGCAAAGCTCCGACGCCAGCTGCGCCCATCAAGATGCCCAGACGGACTGCGCCCAGATCGTGCGATCCGATCATCGACGCGAATTCCTGGCCTCCATTGTGCAGAATTTTGTCCGCAAAAATCGGCATCAGGACGACGTAAGGCATTCCGGTCACGCTGACCAAACCCAGCAAGATGAGCAGCGCGCGAATCGGCGCAGTTCGGCTCACAAACTGAAATCCCTCGATGATGTGATCCATCGGCGATGTGTGCAGTGAAGCCTTGGCGGGAGCGTGGACCCGCATCATCAACAGGCCGATAATCACCGCAATGTAACTCACCGCGTTCGCGAAGAAGCACCAGCCCTCGCCTAGGCGGGCCACCAGCACTCCAGCGACCGCAGGACCGATCACGCGAGCGCCGTTAAACATCGACGAATTGAGCGCGATGGCGTTCATCAAATCGCCCTTGCCGACCATGTCGACGAGAAACGCCTGCCGGCCGGGAATGTCGAACGCATTGACTACGCCGAGTAACGCCGCCAGAACAAAAATGTGCCAAACCTTGACTGTGTGCGTCAGGGTCAGAGCCGCAAGTACGAACGCCAGAAGCATCGACGCTGCCTGGGTTGCGATCACGATGCGATGCCGGTTCCCGCGATCGGCGGTGATCCCCCCAAGAGGGGCGACGAGAAAAACCGGGATCTGGCTTGCGAATCCAACGGAGCCCAGAAGCAGTCCGGATCCGGTCATCCGGTACACGAGCCAGGACTGCGCAACGGTCTGCATCCACGTACCGATAAGAGAAATCAGCTGTCCGCTGAAGAAGAGCTGGAAATTCCGGTGCCGCAGAGCCCGGCCTGCTGCCTGCCAATTCAGTTTGCGGCTAGCGGGTGGCTCGCCACTCGATTGCACTTCTTCTTGGATGGAGTCTTTCGGATCAGGCACAGTAAATTGTTTGGATGATGCACGTCAGCTCTACGAACCAATATATCGTGTCGTCCGAAAGCGAAACCCGAGCCTGATGCTCACGCCCTCGCCTTCGGTACGGTGCGCGACATAGCGCTCTTTGTGAGCCCGTAAATCGGCATCTCCGATATTTACTAAGTTGTAACTTCTCTTGTCGCCGGTTCTAAGCTAAAGTAACGACCTGCCTTCGGGCGATTCGCCAAAGGATTGCTCCTATGACCACTCCACCGGTTCGGGTTGAACGCCGTGTTGGTCAGCGGTTTCCGTACCTGCTCTCTGTCTCGCTGCGGGAACCTGCGACCTCGCTGGAGGGTGCGGGCTTCACTCAGGATCTGAGTTCCCGCGGAGTCTTTCTCTTCACCGATCTTCCGCTAACCGAAGGCTCTGACATCGAGCTTACGCTGCGAATGCCCTCGGAGATTACTCTTGGCGAAAGCATGCCGGTTCGTTGCCGGGGTCGGATTCTACGAATTATTCGGCCGGTCAACGGCAAAGATGGAGTTCCGGGCGCGGTTCAAGCTGAATCGAAGATCGGCGTTGCGGTTCGCCTGGAAAGCTATGAGTATTTGCCCACTTCGTCCGAGTCTTCCGCGAATTTCACGCGAATCTCGACGCTGCATCCCGAGCGCCGTGATGATCGCCCGATGGCGGGTAGGTCCGCTCGCCCGCTGGTGGAGTAGTTTCCACGCTTCAACTTCCCTTGCGACCTCTCCGCCTTTTCAAACGATTCCGTCCTGGCTTACAATGTTTGGCACCGAGGAATTCATTTTCGAAGGCTTCTTTTTCCCGTTGGCCCTCGAAGGTGTTTTAGTTGTGGATTGTCGTGCGGATCACCTGCCAAGCAAGGGTGTGTCGATTACCTAGGTCACTTGGCGGAGAGTACCTTCTCTTTCTAACATGCAGACACCGATAGAAATTAGCGAGAATCGCGCTATGCATGGGATTGCAGTCGCCCTCCTGACCGAGGACCGGGACCACCTATCCACGCTGCAAAATCGACTTGAGGCCACACGGCTCGGAAGCGCCGTGTTCAGCCATGTCGGATTTCCGACCGGCCCCACTGACGCAATTTTGCGCCAGTTGCAAGATTCCCGGGCAGAAGTGGTCATCGTCGATATCTCGCCGCACGAGGCGCAGCGAGCCATCCGCACGATCGAATTGATTCGCGCGACTACCCTGCAAATTGCAATCTTTGCCAACGGTGAGATGTCGCAGCCGGCAGCCATTGTGGCTAGCATGCGCGCCGGCGCTGGAGAATACCTCGACCACGCCGCAGGCTCGGAAGCCCTGCTCGAGGCGCTGACCCGCTTCAGTTCTTCCCGCACGCGATCGCTTTCAGGTTCCGGCAAGGCGCGGGTGTTTACCTTCCTCAGCGCCAAGGGAGGCTCCGGCTGCACCACGGCCGCCGTCAATACCGCGCTCGCGCTGCAACAGTCTCATGGCGACGTCGTTTTGCTGGATTTCGCTCCTATCGGCCACGCGGCACTTCATCTCAATTTGCGTCCACAGTTCGGCGTGCTCGATGCACTGCAGAACCTGCATCGCATGGACGTCTCGTTGCTGGACGGCTTGATGACCCCAACCAAAGAAGGACTCCACCTTCTGGCTGGACCATCGCAGCCTTATCCGACGGAGCCTACGCCGGGAGAGTTGGCGCGGCTGTTCGACCTTCTCGTCAGCCACTATCGATTTGTCGTAGTCGATGCCTCGAGCCGGCTGGATCCCACGACCCGGTTGCTGTCGGATCTTTCGAATGCAGTTTTGGTGGTGGCGCAGACGGACGTTGTTTCGCTGTGGAGCGCGGGCCGCATCCATACTTTCCTGGAAGAGGGGACCGGACGCGACCGGTTGCGGATGGTACTGAGCCGCTATAAGAAGATCCCTGGCTTCACGGACGAGGACGTTCAGCAGGTTACAAACTGCAAAGTTCTGTGGAAGATTCCCAACGCGTACCAGTCGATTTCACCTTCGATCGATCACGGTACCCCGGTGGTTTTGCAGGATAGCCCTGAGATCAGCCGGTCGTTCCGGGCCTTGGCGGAAACCTTGGCCGAAGCGTCCTCGAACTCGGAGGGTAGTCCTGATCTGGTCTACGGCCACGAAGGGGCTCGCAAGAAAACTCCGGGTCGCTTAAGTCTTTCCCCACTCCGCGCCGGGCAGTAACTGCGCTCCATCATTTCCTTGCGGACGGAGCCGGTTCTGAATCTTCAGGGAATTTTTTCAGGGCGACCGGCTGCGAGCGCGATGTCACCTTCTTATTCACATCGCTGACGTTCTCGGTTAACGTGCCCTTAAGAACGAAGTAACCGTCATCCCCGGGATTTTTGCCGTCTCCTCGCTCGACCGCGCCTTTGAAGGCGAATCCTACCCCGTGAACAAGTTCCGTCGTGAACGTCAGCTGGTTGCCTTCGAGTTTTCCGCTCTTGAAAAACTGATCCAGAAACGCTCCCTTGTCGCTTTCGCCTTCGCCAAAACGCGAGATGAACCCCGTCACGCTGTTATCGTCTTCGACCGTGACCTGGACGAACTCGCCTTCTTTGAGGAACGTGTACATGCCTGAGTAAGGTTTTTCATTTTTCTGAGGAGCCGGCACAGGCTCGGATGCTTTCGTAGCCGCATCCGGGACGGGCTTGGCGTCTTGCGCGAACCCTTTGATATTGGCGGCTGCAAAGACGGCAAGAAACAACAAGAGCGGAGTGAATGGATTGCTTTTCATGAGTCTACGTCCCCGCCCAATCGTACTACCGCTGGGTGCCGCGACCAAGCGTGGGCAGATCGGGACCAAAAACAATTCCCCACCCTGTCGCAGGCAGCGCGACAAGGATGGGGCACTCACTGGGACTTCGTTCGCGCGACGATTCTTATTTCTTCGTGGCTTTGCCGTCCATGAATGTCATCCAGTTCGTCCCGTCCATTGAGAGCTCAAACTTCAACGTGTAGCTCGTGGGAGACAGCATTTTGATGGTCATTCGCTGCTTGATGTCCTGTCCGGCATACACTTGCGAACTGTTCCACATCCAGGTATCGCCGCTCAAAGAACCCTTCGAGACCTCACGCCGTCCCTGACTATTGAATTCTGCGAAGGTATACACGTTCTCGTTCGTGTCATATCCCTTGAACGATGTCGACTTGCCTTCGCCGCCAATCTCGGGAGGCATCTTGAAATCGGAATGTCCGACGAGAAAGAAGTTGCCCGTCATCCATTCGTTCGTAATGGTCGAACTGAACTTGCCGCCCGGCCCCCATGGACCTTGCGCAACGGTTCCATCCATCGTCCACGTACCGACAAAATAGTCGAGTTTCTTCACTTCCGGGCCTGGCGTCGACGCCATTTGCGCCACTGCGGCTACCAAAAGCAAGAACGGTGCTAAAGCGATTCGAAATTTCACGGTTTCTGCTCCTCACGAACACCGACTAAAAGCATTTGCTTGAGGCTAGCCAGTGTGGAAGAGGGCCGCCAGTGGGATTCGTCAACTGCGCAGCCTGACAATTGTCACCCGGTCTCAGATCTACCAGTCTCCCCAATGCGACGCCGTCATTTGCTGGAACTTCATCTTCCACGCATCGCCTTGCTTCACCCAAACCGTGCTGAAATGCTGATATCGCGGAGGCGGGCCTTGATCCTCAGAAGGTGGAACTCGCAAGACTACGTTGTAGGTAACAATCGCAACTCCCTCGCCCGCGCTCACCACTTTCATGTCATAGGCGAGGACGTTGGTGCCGGGGTCCGAAAACTGGTCAAGCATGTCCTGGCGGTCGTACATCTGCCCATCGAAAGCGACGAAGGAGAAATCGTCGGTAAGAGTGCGCTTGAAGAATGCCGCATCGCCTTTCTTGGCAGCATCAATGAAACTTTTCTCGGCATTCATCAACGTCTGTTCGAGCGCGGTCGGGGCTTTCGCAGGAGCATTCGCTGGTCCTTGGGCGAAACTCAAGACACCACACACCAGTGCGAGGCAAACAACAAAACAAGCTTTCATGGCTGTCTCTCCAGACTGCGTTCGATGGGTGAGCTCCACTGACTGAACGTGCCGGCCGGTATGTCGACTCCGCTGAGACCCTCCGGGACGTACTTCCCTGCGAATCCGAAAATCGTGCTCTTAAGCGCTGCGAATCTTGGAGACCAATTCTGATCGTTTAACGGACACCTGCTCGCCTGTCGCCAGATTCTTCAGAGCAAAAGCGTCGGCCTTCACTTCGTTTTCACCGACAATCAGGATGTACTTCGCGCCCGCTTTCGTCGCTGCCTCGAAAGATTTCTTTAGCCGGAAATTATCGTCCCCGAGTTCGATCACGAGGTCTTGCCGGCGTAACTCTCGCGCCAGCATCGCCGCATCGCCGTTCATCGCGGCCATCGGAGCGACGTATACATCAGGCTTTTTCTGCACGCTCTCCGCCGGAGTTTTCTCCTGCAGAGACATGACGAGGCGGTCCTCGCCAATCGCGAAACCTATTCCCGGAGCTGCCGGCCCTCCGAGAGCTTCCGAAAGTCCGTCATAGCGCCCGCCACCGAGAATTGCATTCTGTGCGCCGAGCGCTCCGTGAGTGAACTCGAAGGCTGTCCGCGTGTAGTAATCGAGACCGCGCACCAAGCGATCGTTCAACGAGAACCGGACCCCCACTTTCGACAGAATCGCCTGAACTGCGTCGAAGTGCTTGCGCGAATCTTCTCCCAGAAACTGGCTAATGCGGGGCAGCGTCTCGATGATCGGTTGATCCTCGGGCACTTTGCAGTCAAACACCCGCAGCGGATTGGTGACCGCCCGGCGCTGGCAATCTCCGCACATCTTGTCCTTGACGGGATCGAGCGCCTTGCGAAGCGCCTCGTTGAACTGGCCGCGATCGACAGGCGTGCCCACAGAATTCAACTCAAGGTTCCAATCGCGGATGCCGAGGCGATCGAGCAGAGTCGCCAGCATCTCGAGAACTTCCGCGTCGCGGACAGGCGAATCACTTCCGGCCGACGCCGGACCGATTACCTCGGCATCGATCTGGTAGAACTGCCGATATCGCCCCTTCTGCGGCCGTTCGCGACGAAACATCGGGCCGAGGCAATAGAGTTTATTCAGGCCACGATCCCACATTTTGTGCTCAATGTAAGCGCGCACGATTCCTGCCGTAGCCTCGGGACGAAGCGTCAGAGACTGGCCCTTTTCGCTTTCTGCCCGCGAGCGATCCTCCCACGTATACATTTCCTTCGCGACGATATCGGTCTCTTCTCCCACGCCGCGCGCGAACAGTTCCGTAGTCTCAAAAATCGGCGTACGAATTTCCTGAAAGTTGTAGGCGCGAAACACTTCTCGCACCGCGGCTTCCACAAAATTCCATAGCGCCGTATCCGGCGGCAATAGATCCCGCGTTCCTCGAACCGCTTTAATCATTCAGGTTCTCTTTGTGAAAATACTTTGTCATCTTCGAAGCAGTTCAAGCTTACAGGGATCCTTCGACTACGTGCGCCGTCTCGCTTGGCTCGGCGTCCCACTCCGCTCAGGATGACAATCCGATGGTGCGACTATTGGCCGCGTTCCTTTAAATACTCTTCTTTATACCCGAGATAGTTCCGCGCATAGCGCATGATCGTTTCCTGGTCGCTGGCATCCAGCTTGCGCCGAAACTTTCCTGGAGATCCCATCCACAGCGATCCGGGCTCGACTACCGTCTTCTCAGGTATCAGAGTTCCGGCGGCAATAATCGATCCAGCCCCGATTCGCGCTCCGTTCAGGATGATCGATCCCATCCCGATGAGGCAACGATCCTCGATGACGCACCCGTGCAGCGTAACGGTGTGCCCTACCGTCACGTACTCGCCGAGATATACGCCCCACTGCTGCTTCATTCCGTGAAGGACGCTGTTGTCTTGCACGTTGGAATGCGCACCGATGCGGATTTCGTGTACGTCGCCGCGGACCACCGCATTCATCCATACCGACGCATGCTCGCCGAGCACAACGTCGCCAATGATCTGGGCCGATTCATCGACGTAGCAGGTCGATGGGATGGTTGGCCTCACGCCTTTGTAGGATCGAATCATGCTTTCACTCAAAGGAAATTGAAAATACCACGATAGCGCCGTCTGACGTAAGGCCATCACCCGTAGTTCCACTCTGAGTGTTCCGCTCCCCGACGAGTCGCAACGTTCCCACTGTGGGAAGAACCTCAAATAAGTGTAGATGGATCACGGAAGTCACCGTTGCCCGAATGCTATACCGAACTTGGTTTCTCCTTTGCCGCGCAGACGTCTCCCGGCCGCACGCAGTCTGCTTGCCCTCCGGAACTTCTGCGCGGATTTCTCGGGTCGCACTCGTTGAAATATGCGTTTGCGGTTTTGAAAGTTCGTATTGCATCCAGGTTGATCTTATGTCCTCATCGCGCACCCACATCGCCTTCTGCGTTCTTTTGGCCTTGTCCCTTTGCATCACGAACCGCGTTGCCGGCCAGGACTCGGCGACTGGCGCGATCCGAGGCACGGTATTCGATTCTTCGGGCAGCCGCGTTGCGCAGGCCTCAATCGTCGTCGTGAATGCGGCCACCGGCACGCGGTTTACGGCCATCAGCGATAGCGAAGGCCGCTTCGGACTCGAATTGCTCCCGCCGGGCGATTACTCCGCGCGCGTGGAGGCCCAGAACATGTCTTCCCAGGTCACGCCCCAGCTGCACGTCGATGTCGGCGGCACCGCAGAACTCGAGTTTCGGCTCAACGTCGCCAGTGCACAGGAGACGGTTACAGTCTCCGCGTCACCAATGCTGGTTGAGACTCAACCGAGCGCGGTTTCGACGTTGCTCGACGAACGCGCAATCAATGATTTCCCGCTAAACGGACGCCGGTTTTCCGATCTCGCGTTGTTCTCTCCCGGCGTAACACAAGATCCACGAAGCCTGACTTCGGGCAGTAACGGCGACCTTTCGTTTGGCGGGATCCGCGGATTCCAGAACAGCTTCCTGGTCGATGGCAGCGACAATAACAACGCCTTCTTCGCCCAGGCGCGGGGACGTTATCGCGCGCCCTATCAGTTTTCTACAGAGGTCGTGCAGGAATTCCGCGTCTCTTCAAATTCCTACGGAGCCGAACAAGGCCGATCAGGCGGAGCAGTCGTTAACGTTGTGACCAAATCCGGCTCAAATCATTTTCACGGCACTGCGTTCTACTACATGCGCGACAGTTCGCTCGGAGCTACCGATCCTTTTCTGGCGTTCAAGCCGCACAGCCGCCAGCAACAGGTTGGAGGCACAATCGGCGGCCCTGTGAAGCGCAATCGAGTGTTCTTCTTCGCGGGATTCGATCAACATATATTCCATGTACCCAACGTCGTCGAGTTTCTCGATGGCAGTTCGAAAGTCGTGCCGCAAGCTGGAACTCCCGCAGTTCCGGGAGACTATGAAGCCATCGATCAGGCGCTAGTATTTTCCTCCGCCGCACAACTCACATCGCTCGCAGGAGAGTATCCGGCTGCACAGATCGGCAATTCTTCCTATGGCAAGCTGGACATCAATCTCTCGCCTCGCAACCAGCTCACCCTGCGCGTGAACACCACGCGCTATTGGGGATCAAACAACGTATTCCTCGATCCCGGAAGCCCGGTTACGTATGATGCGATCAACGACAACGGCGAAGAATTGGTTTCCACAGAAACCGCGAACGTATCACTCACGAGCAGCTTTTCCCCGCGTTTGATCAGCCATCTCCGCGCCCAGTTTTCCCGCGATCAGCAGCAGTCCTACAGCAACACCAGCGATGTTCTCGTGAAGATTCCTAGCGTACTCGACGGTTTGGGCCGTTCCAATCTGCTTCCCCGTCAGACGCGGGAGCATCGACTGCATCTCGCCGAAACGATCAGCCTGGAAGGCTCTCGAAACTCGTGGAAGTTTGGGGGCGACGGGCTGCTGACCTGGATCTACGACTTCTTTCCCAACCAGCAGAGCGGAGAGTATCTCTTCTATCCAATCAAAGTGGACCCGTTTACGTTCCAGCCGGTGGAGGCAGGCTTGGAGCTGACGCCGTTGCGAGCTTACGCGCACGAGGTCCCGCACTACTATCTGCAGAATTTTGGAACGGCCACTTCGCATCCTGACACAAACGAATATGCAGCGTTCGCCCAGGACACGACTCGAGTAACAAACCACCTTGCTCTCAATCTCGGCGTCCGGTGGGACCTGCAGACTTTCAAGACTGCTGGACTGCTCTCGAATCCTCTGTTTCCGCCGTCGGGAAAGTTTCCCTTTCAGCCTTACAACTTTGCGCCCCGTGCGGGATTTGCATATTCACTCGGGCACGAGCGGCCGCTCGTTGTCCGCGCAGGGTATGGCCTCTTCTTCGTACGAATCCCGCAAATTTATAACTCGGTGGTCCAGACGGAGAATGGAGTTTCCGACGCTCACGTTTTTCTCAACAACACGGACTATTACGATCACCAGGTCTTCCCTTCGTATCCCAACCCCTTGGTGAGTTGCCCGTTGTATGCCGCGAGCTGTCAGTTGCCTGTCGGATTTACGCAGGGCGTCACCAACGACGTCTCGGCGTTCGCTACCAACTTCGTCACGCCGCGAGTGCAGCAATCCAGCGTAACATTGGAAAAAGAAGTCGCGGATCACACGACCCTGGCATTATCTGTCTTGAACGTGCGGGGCGAACATTTAATCCGCGCGCTCGACGTCAACCTGCCGCAACCTGTGGCACTCAACTATCCGATCTTCGATTCGACTGGTTCGGTCTTCCAAGGCGGCTACTACAGCGTCGATTCGTTCGCGACATGGCAGTTCACGCGATCGCTGACTTGTTCGTGGCCGCCCTGCATCAACCCGCTGGGTCGTCCGATCGCTCAACTCGGAGCCATCAATGAATTCCAAAGCGCCGCATCGAGCTACTACAACGGAGCGACACTCTCGATTAATCGACGGGTTGCACGGGGAATCTACATGCGGCTTGCATACACCTTCGCGCATGCCATTGACGATGGTCAGGACGCCCTGGTCGCCGGACAGCCGGCTACGGTGCAGAACTCTTACAATCCTTCTGCCGAACGTGGACCAAGCGTGACTGATCAACGGCAGAGGCTGGTTGCTGCATTTTCAGCGGAGCCACGATTCTTTCATCGGGGCCACGAAATGCTGGGCATATTCTTAAATGATTGGAAGTTTTCCAGTGTGGTGAACTATGGCTCCGGTCGGCCATTCAACGCGACGGTCGCCGGAGATCCCAACCAAGACGGAAATTCTCTCAATGACCGTCTTCCCGGGTACAGCCGGAACGGATTCACCGGTCCGGACTACGCAACCGCCGATCTTCGCCTCACGCGCACGATCCATTTTCACGAGCGTTACAAGCTGAATCTCGTAGCCGAATCTTTTAACCTCTTCAACCGCGATAATCAACGGGTCTCGATCACCTCGAATGGCATGGTAGCCTCCGCCAGCACGTTCGTGCAGAGCTACGTGACTAACAACGTCACCCCTTATCCCGGATACTATGAGCTTCCGACCAGTTTCACGAAGCCGAATTCGGCTTACGCTCCTCGGCAGATTCAGTTGGCGTTGAAGTTCATCTTCTGAAATTTTGTCGACTATCCCCGATGCACGCGACAAAGCTGAAAGCCCTCAAACCGAGAAGGATGAGGAGCGTATTCAAAAGATGCGTTCTCAAGTCCTTCCTGACGCTCGCTCGTAAACTTTCGCAACAGAAGCTCATCAGAAGGTTTAGTTTTTCCTCACAGTACTGTATAACGTGAAGAAATCTGCATAGCTGAATGTCTCAATCTGAGTATTGAGCAGCAAAAATGGGCATTCTGTAGAGAAATTCGGCATACCCCCCTTGACTAACGGTCAAAACCTTGTAATAACTATTCGGTCCATCCGGACGAGTCTGGGGGTGTGTCAGTTTGGCAGAAGTGAGACTTCAAGAGGGGGAATCCCTCGAGAACGCTCTACGCCGCTTCAAGCGCAAGGTGCAGCAGGAAGACATCATCAAGGAGGTCAAGCGTCACTCCTTTTACCTGAAGCCCGGTGAAAAGAAGCGTGTTAAAGCTGCGCTGGCTCGCAAGCGAGCTCGCAAAAAGACGAGAAAAGAACAGGACTAAGCAGGAAAGGGCCGCTCCTTCCCGGGGCGGCTCTGCTCGATCTGGCCCCCACCAAGTTGAGCTGCATCAGGGATCTGTTTTCATACTCACCAACTTCCCGGCATAAGACGAAAAAGTTTTTATCCACGCACCGTTCCAGGCGCGTGGCGGGCCGAGTCCAAGGGGCAGTAAGAGGGGGAGCAGTACACAACCTGTATTTTCGGTGTACCACCGCAGTTCTTTCCTCGCGGGTGGGCGCGCGGAGACGGGCTGAAGGGAGCCATCCTCAATGGAATTTCAGGACAAGGTGCTGAAGTGTATCGACTGTGGGGAAGATTTTATCTTCACTGCCGGGGAACAGCTTTTTTTCCACGACAAGCAGTTCAAGAATGAACCTAAGCGTTGTAAAGCTTGCAAAACCAAACGCGTCGCGGTGTTGGGTGCGCCTCCTGCGCCCGGACAGAACTACCGCTACACCAAAGTCGAAACCCAGGCGACCTGTTCGGGGTGCGGGAAGCAGACGACTGTCCCGTTCCGTCCGACACAGGGACGTCCGGTGTTTTGCCGAGAATGTTTTCAGGCGCGCAGAACACAAGCTTCAGCTTGATCGTTAGCTCTTCCCTCTAAGAATCGGCTGAAGCGTGCTGTACCATAAGGTGTGCCTCGATTCTTTGTAGAAAACTTTGGCTGCCGTGCGACTCAGGCGGACGGCGCCTCTCTTGAACGCCAGTTCGAGGAGCGAGGATTGTCTCGGGCCTCGACTGCCGCTCAGGCATCGCTGGTTGTGCTGAATACCTGCACGGTCACCGCCGGAGCGGACCAGGATGCGCGGGCGGCGATTCGCCGCGTTCGCCGACAAAATCCCGACGCACAAATCATCGTCACCGGATGCTACGCGCAGCGCGCTCCGGATGAGATCGCATCCCTGCCCGGTGTCAGCCTCGTTGTCGGCAATTCTCACAAACATCGGCTCGCCGAAATTGCGCTGAATGGAGATTTGGAGGCGCGGTCCACGGAGGCGTTCGTGCCGCTGGCGTCGCTGGGCCAACGACCAACGACCAGCCACCAAGGGCCGATCTTCGTTTCTGACATTTTCGCGCACACCGAACTTCTGGCCGCGCCCGTTTTCGATGCTGCGAATGAACGCACTCGCCCCAACCTCAAGGTGCAGGACGGCTGCGACAACCGTTGTTCGTTTTGTGTAATCCCTTTCGTCCGCGGGCAGAGCCGCTCACTTCCCTTGGAGCGAATCATCCGCGAAGTGAATGCCCTCGTGGATTCCGGATATCGCGAAGTCGTGATCAGTGGAATCAATCTGGGACGGTGGGGAAAAGACCTGGTAGGCTCCTCAATTCATCTGGGGACAGCCGCCATCGGCCGTCCGGGCAGGCAAAGCTCGCCGGCATCCTTGCCCGACCTTATTCGCGCGGTCCTCGACGGAACTACGCTGGAAAAACTTCGCATCTCTTCTGTCGAGCCAATGGATTGGTCCGACGATCTGATTGAACTGGTAGCCTCGTCCTCGCGCATTGCCAAGCATGCGCATGTCCCGATGCAATCCGGCAGTGATGCGGTGCTGCGCCGGATGCACCGCAAATATCGACCCTGGCACTATCGCGAGAAGATCGAGCATATCCGCTCTATCATGCCTGACGCCGCAATTGGAGCGGACGTTATGGTCGGATTCCCCGGCGAAACCGATTCGGAATTCGAAGAGACACGGGCGATGATTGACACCCTGCCGTTCACTTACCTGCACGTGTTCACCTATTCCGCGCGGCCAGGAACCCCGGCGGCAGATATGCCGAATCAAGTTCCGGTTCAGGTTGCGCGCGAACGGAATCGTATCTTGCGCGAACTGGCAGCCGAAAAGAAGCTAACCTTCATGCGGGGCTTCGTGGGCAGGGATCTTGAAGCGATCACGCTCAGTGTCGGGGGCTCCGACCATGACGGCGAGTTCACCGAATCACTGACCAACAATTATCTGAAGCTGAGGCTGAGAGGACGGCACCAAGCCAATCGATGGATCTCCGCCTCGGTGAGCGATGTCATCGACGGATCGCTTAAAGGCGAACCGAATTTCAGCTTTGCGGCTTACGAATCGCGATCCCCAATTCTTTCAACTGCCGCTCGCTGACCGGCGTCGGCGCATCGACCATCAGATCGACGGCGCGGGCCGTCTTCGGGAACGGAATCACTTCGCGCAGACTCTCGGCTCCCGCCAGAATCATCACGATGCGATCCAGTCCCAACGCGATTCCGCCGTGCGGAGGCGTGCCGTACTCCAACGCTTCCAGAAAGAATCCGAAACGCGACTTCGCTTCTTCGTCCGTCATACCCAACGCACGGAAAATCTTGCTCTGAATATCCTGCCGGTGAATACGGATCGAACCCGAGCCAAGCTCCGTACCGTTCAACACGACGTCGTATGCGAGCGCGCGCACTGCGCTCAAAGTCGATTGCGGATCCTTCACCGAGTCCACGCCTTGCTCGAGCAATCCCATGTCTTCGTCATGCGGTGACGTAAATGGATGGTGCGCGGCCATCCACTGCTTCTCGCCCTCATCCCACTCGAACATCGGGAAGTTCGTGACCCACAGGAAACGGTAGTCTTTCGCCGGATCGCCACTCTTCTTGAAAATTCCATGACGGTCGGCATATTTCTGAGCGAGCGCCAGCCGAAGCAGTCCAGCGGACGCATAAATCGCGAGTTCTGCAGGCGTAACTTTGCGATGAGCGGGCATGGCCGTCTGCGGCCCCGCCTGCGCGGAACCCGCGACGAGGACGATCAGGTCGCCTTCGTCCAGCGCAGTCTTCTTCGCAACCGCGGCAGCCGCCTCGGGATACTTGTTCCCGATACGTTTGAAATCTTCGTAGACGCGCGCCCCGCCTTTCGCATGGAACATCGGCTTGATGTCGTCGCGTTCCTTGCGAGAGAGCTCGCCGACTTTCGGCGTGCGAATGGCAATCACCGGCAGATTCGAATTGATCGCCAGTTCCTGCAGATTCTCGGCGGTGAAACAATCTCGCACATCGGTAAATTCGGGCAGACGCAAGTCCGGCTTATCGATGCCGTACAGCCGGATCGCTTCGTCATAGTCCATGCGCGGAAACGGAGTCTTGATGTTCTCGCCGGTAGCCTGGAAGGCTGCGGTCAAGAATCCCTCTACGACTTCCCAAACACGCTCCGCCTGCGGATACGACATCTCCAAATCGATCTGCGTAAATTCCGGCTGGCGGTCGGCCCGTAAGTCCTCGTCGCGGAAGCATCGTACGATCTGAAAATACCTGTCGAATCCCGAAATCATCAGGATCTGCTTGAAGAGTTGCGGCGACTGCGGCAGCGCGTAGAACGTTCCGGGCTGCACGCGGCTCGGTACGAGATAATCGCGCGCACCCTCGGGCGTCGAACGCGTCATAAACGGCGTCTCGATCTCGAAAAACCCCTGTGCAGAAAGGTAGTCACGGATCGCCTTCGCCACCTTGTGCCGCGTCTCGATATTGAATTGCATCGCATCGCGACGCAGATCGATGTAGCGGTACTTCAGACGAGTCTCTTCGTTGGTCAGACTGGTATCCGACGGAAGAAACGGCGGCAGCTTCGATTCGTTCAGAATTCGCAATTCTTCCGCCACCAGTTCCACTTCCCCTGTGGGCATGTTTTTGTTGACCGTGTTGCCGTCGCGAAGCTTCACCGTCCCAGTGACGGCGATGACGTATTCGTTGCGCAGGTCTCCAGCCTTTTCGTGGATCGCCGCCCCACGTTCGACGTTGATCACAACCTGAGTCACACCGGACCGGTCGCGCAGATCAATGAAGAGCAGGTTGCCGTGGTCCCGGCGCTTATTCACCCAGCCCATAAGCACGGCCTTTTTCCCTGCGTCGGAAGCGCGCAACACCCCGCACATGTGGGTACGTCGAAGATCTCCTAAAAAGTCGAGCAAAGTTAATCCTTACAGTGAGAGTGAGTTATCAAGCTGAATCCTCGATTATAAACGCTGGACCGCGGGTATTCGTTCTTCGCAAGCCGGCATTTCCCGATTCAGTTTTTGTAAGGATTTCTCCTGCCCTCCCGGCTATCCGAAGCCTCGGGGGAGCATCTACTATGGAAAGATGCCTGCTGTTCGGCCCGTTATCGGCATTTCGCAGTCGGCGGAGGTTCCACGACTGCTGGTCGAACTGCCCTCAAGGCGCCGGGTTTTTCTCGCCAACCTGCGCGATCTCATCGCGCCTCGCCACCAGGACCCGCTCGATCTTCGGTCTGCCCCGGCCGCCTTCTGGCCAGATGTGTTCGTGAAGCGAAATCTTCCATGGGATGGATTCCTTCAATCGGGCGCATGCCATCTGATTGCCCTCGGATTGCTGGCGGGCCTCACGCATCTCTTCGCCCTGCAGCCAACGATCGTGCAGCAACCGGTCTTCGAACATTCCCAGGTCGTCTACTATCAGCCTTCCGAATACCTTCCGCCCTTGGATACTCGGAAGCAGCCCGCCGATCGCCCCAGGAAGGCTGATCCGGAGATTTCCCGCCAGCCGATCATTTCCGTTCCAGCTGAGTCGGACAATCATGAGCAAACCATAGTGACGCCGCCAAAGGTGCGGCTGCGCCGCAACGTGGCGATGCCGAACATCGTGGCCTGGTCCGATACGGAAAAGCCCCGTCTGGCTATTCCTCCTGCGCCTCTGACCCCTGCAGCCGAGATCACCCGCATCGCGCCCAAGTTGGAGAATTCTGTTGTCACTCCTCCACCCGATGCCGCTCGCCTCTCCCATCATCGTGCTACGCCGGAGTTGCAGAATTCGGTGGTGGCTCCTCCTCCAGAACTGCGTGCCTCAAACAAAATTCCGATCCAAGGCCTTCAGCCTGACCTCATTGCACCGCCGCCAACCGTCGAATCCTCTAACAGATCCTTGGGACAGATGAACATCGCGCCTAGCGCCGTGATCGCTCCTGCGCCTCAACTGCCCATCGCGTCGCAACGCACCGACTCGGGTGGAAAGTTGAATTCCGCAAGCGATATTGCCCCGCAAGTCGTGCCTCCACCTCCATCGCTTGCAGCGTCGGGTTCGTCGGATACGTCCTTCGGATCACGTGGCCATATCATCGCGTTGAATCTACATCCTGCTGTCGGCGCGCCCCCCGATCCGCCCGCGGGCAATCGACGCGGAGCATTTGCGGCCTCAGCCGAAGGCCACTCCGGAGCCTCGGGATCACCGGGCTCCGCAACCGGCGCACCCTCGGGCGCACCGGCCCCCAATGGTGGCAATGGAAAAGACAGCGGAAGCGGATCGGACCGGAACAAGCCATCCGACTTGCCCGGTGGACTTTACGTCGGAAAGACGGCCGAAAAAACTTCCGCAGTGTCGGGGCCACCCGAAAACAAGGCTCCAGCGACATCGGTCAATCCCAATCTGATGGCGAGCGTTCGTCCTCCGCGCGTTTCGACCACTGCGCGGCCGATGCAGCCAGGCGACGAAACCAAGCTGTCGCCGGTCGAACGCACCGTGTTCGGCAACCGGAAGTTCTATGCGGTCACACTGAATATGCCGAACCTGAATTCCTCCGGAGGAAGTTGGGTCATTCGCTTCGCGGAGCTTAATCACGAATCGGCGACTCCAGGCGCGCCCTCGCCAGATCTATCGCAGCCGATGGCGACGCACGAGGTCGACCCCGCTTATCCCTTGCAACTCATGCGCGAGAACGTGGCGGGCACTGTAATTCTGTATGCCGTCATTCACGCAGATGGCACCGTCGCGGATGTGAAGGTCTTGCGCGGTGTCGACGACCGCCTCGATCGTTTCGCCAGCGAGGCCGTTGCGCAATGGAAGTTCGAGCCTGCGACGAAGAACGGCTCGCCCGTCGATGTCGAAGCAACATTTCAAATCCCGTTTCGTCCCGCCCGCGTGGGAAGCAACTTCTAAGAGTTAGGGCGCAGCAACTTCATTTAGTCGCTGGAATTTGCGTGACGGCAGGAATTCTAATTGTTGCTTGCGCCTTTGCGTTTTTCGAGGGCGGCGTAGATCACCGGATCGGTGCAGACTTCGTAGTAAGGACGCTTGGTCCATCCCTTGACCTTGAAGTCGGCCGGATCGATCATGGGGATGCGGCTTTCCCGCACTACGATTTTGCGGAAGATGTCACGGTCCACGGGAACGGTCGCGCTGAAGAGCTTGTATTCGCCCTTGTCGGATGACGCCAGAGACGCCGGCAGTTTTACCTTGAGCGGCTCGAGGGTGATCTCCTGTTGCAGCTTGCTGAAAGCGGCCTCGTTCATCCGTATGCCGCCCAGATTGAAGCTGAGAATCACGTCTTCCGGATTGCCGTTCTCATCGAGTTCGGCGGCCTGAAACGCGTACACGTGAAACGGCCCTGTCTGCGGCTCCATCACCTTGCGCGCCCGCTTGTTGCAAGACGACAGACGGTCGCTCTCGTTCAACGCTTCGGAGATCATGATCTGGTGCTCCCCGTCCATCAGGTAGAGCGGTGCGGACTCCTGCAGCGTGATGCCAAGTCCAAGTTCGAGTTCCGGCATCCCCGAGCGCTGCATCAGTTCGTTGTATCCCCGAACGATCTCGATGATCTCGCGCGCGAGTACACACATGCGGCTTACCGCAAGACCAGGCTCCCCTTCGCGCTCAAGGATCGCCAGAATGATGGCATCGCCTTCCAGAAACACTTTTTGCGCGCCATATTTTTCCAACAGCTTGTTCACCGGATCGTAAAAGTTCAGGCTGAAATACGATGCGGGATTTAACCCCTTCTCCATCATCGTCCGGGTCAACCGAGTCGAATCGCGGACATCTGCCTTCAGCACCACGTGCCGCAAAACACGATCCGTTTCCGTTTCGCCTTGCTCTTCGGGTAGCAGAAATTCATATAGCGTTCCATTGACCCGCGACAATTCCTGCAAGCGCTCGTTTGCCACGAGGTTTACCGAATCTAGTGCTGCATTTAGGATCTCGAGGCGACGCAAGTCGCGGTGATACTGGAAGAAGTCGCCCAGAAAACGCGCCGCCACTTTCGCCCGCTCCGCGCCACGGCAACTGGCTACTTTCGCCACGGCCGCATACAGACTGTTCGGCGACAGTTTGCCGTGTTCCTGGATCAGTCGTTCCACGCGATCGCACTCCGTACGATCAATAAGAGAGTTCTTTAGCTGCTGCGGGTTGATGAGTGGGGCGTATTCACTCAGGAGCGGAATGACGTGATACGAAGCGATTACGTTTTCCATCACGCGTTCGTCTTCGAGCAGACGGACCCAGGTAGCGACACGATCCTGCCGCGCCAATCCCTCGGGTGAATCCTCCGGGGTTCCAGTCCCGACGAGGTCGCGGGCATTCTCAGGAACACTCATCCAGGCGTCGAGTGTTTCCGCCCCGATTTCCTCACCATAGAGCGATCGCAGGAATGCACAGGCCATCTCCTGCATGCGTCCGTAGCGGTCAGGATCGCGATCCCAATTCCCGAGCATCACGTAATGCTCGGCGCAAAGATAGTCATCGCGCCCGTCTTCTGAAAACACCAGGCGGTTCAGAAACAGGGGATACGTAAAGAAAGCGCCACCGCTTGTTTCTTCTCCAAACAGCGAGCGCCGGGTGCGCGCTAAAGTGCTCTTTTCGACTTCCCGCAGGGTCTCAAAAATTTCCTGACCCGTCTTGCGAAGGATGATCTTTTTCCGAACCTGGAATGCCGCGATACGTTCGCGATATTCGTGCGCCTTTTGCGCGCGCATGTTGTCATAGCTCTTCAACAGCACGCGGCATCGCTCGACCACCTGCGCGAATTGCAGGCTCATTTCAGATCGCAAGAACTTCGTGACAGCCAAACGCGCCAGAAGATCGACCGAGAGCTTGAATTCTTTCTTTGAACGATTGAGCGAAGCGACTTGCAACTCAGTCAGCACTGACTTCCATTCCGCCGGATCGTCTTTCGAGCGCGGCGGCGCGCCGAGCTGACGTCTCATCCACGACGGCGCCTGCGATTGTTGCGGCGCCTCGGCCATCAGCAACCCTTCGATCTCGCCATGCCGCGCGATCAGACGCGCAATCTGGGCCCGAGCCAACTCGACAAATCGCGGGCTGAGGACCACGTCGTGCCGCAGATTGTCGACGCCAACAGTGATGCCTTCGAGCGCCACGAACGGGGTCGAGGCGGCAAGGTTCGGCGGTGCCGGCTTCTCGGGCGCCGCCGCCCAGGCGAAAGATTGGAATTCTCGGCATCCTTGGCTGGATTCTCTTTGGAAGTTACTGATTTGAAACGTACATACGGAGGTTAGCATGCGCGCTGGGAGCGCTAAAGTTACCTCCGTTACCCGTGCAAGCCACTGATTCTGATTGGAATACTGCCGAGGTGGACTACTGTCGCCGATCGACGGCAGTAGATCGTCAATGCGGGAATTCTGGGGGGATGTGCGCTTTCGAGAACTACTGCTGGCTCTTCGTCCTCGCAGCTTCGAACTCGTCGCCCTTCTGCCAACCGATTAACTTGGCAAGGCTCGCGGCTTCCCATCCCAGGGCAAATCCAAATCGAGCCATCGCCGAGTCGCCCACGAAATCCATCTCCGGACGGTATTCATCACTCGGCTGGTGGTATCGCTTCTCAACGTACTCGTGATCTTGCTCCACTCCCCAAGATTCGGAATGCCCCTTATACTTCATCCCCTCATTGATTGAGAAAGAGGGCACGCCGACCCGCGCCATGCTGAAGTGATCAGATCGGTAGAAGTGACCGGCCTCCGGACGAGCATCGGGGCGGATGGCCAGACGAAATTCTTTGGCCGTCGCCTCAACCTCCGGATAAAAATTCGTGCGCTCAGCCCCGGAGACTTCGACCTCCTCAGGCGCTCCCAACGGTTTTACATCGTCGTAGTTCAGATCGAGCGTGATCTTCCCCGCAGGCACTGGCGGATGCTTGCCCAGATACTCCGAGCCCAACAAGCCCTGTTCTTCAGCGGTCACGGCAGCAAACAGAATTGAACGCCTCGGCTTGATTGAGGCATTTCCGTAGGCTCTTGCCACTTCCAGCAGGATGCCGCAGCCGGTGGCGTTGTCTTCGGCGCCATTGAAAATGTTGTCGCCTTGCATCTCCGGCCGAACACCAAAATGATCATAGTGCGCCGTGTAGACTACAGCTTCGTCGGCAACTTTGCGGTCTCCTCCGGGCAGGATCGCGAGGACGTTATTCGACTCAAAGTTCCGGATCTTGCTCACCATGTGAGCCTTGAGCTTTACACCCAGGTTCACCGGATGGAAATCTCGCGACTTTGCGTCTTCCATCATCTTGTCCAGTTTCATCCCCGAAGCCGAGGCAAGACGGGTCGCAACATCCAAATGGATCCAAGACGCAACTTTCAGAGCCGGCCCTTCCACCTTCAGAAAGGACTTCTCTCCAGAATTCGAATTCCGCACCACTTCCCACGGATAACTCGCCATCTGCGTCTGGTGCACGAGAAGCACACCGACCGCTCCTTTCCGAAGCGCTTCCTCGTACTTATAGGTCCAGCGTCCGTAGTAGGTCAGCGCCTTTCCTTTGAAGAATTTGGGATCGTCTGAGGATGGCTCGTTGACGAGCATGAGCAAAACCTTACCGCGCACATCGGTCCCTTTGTAATCGTCCCACCCGTATTCTGGCGCCTCGATCCCGTAGCCGACAAACACAACATCCGCATCCACGTCAGACTGCGGTTGTTGGCTTTGATCGAAAGCCACGTATTCATCGAGAGGCTTTAGGTTCATGGCTTCGCCTTGCTTTGGAATGAGGGAGAACGACGTCTCCGGCAGGGTGGTGATGCCGACTAGCGGAACCTTCTGCATGTAGGTCCCGTGATCTCCGGCGGGCTTGAGGCCATATTCGGCAAACTGCGTGGCGATGTACTCGGCGGCGAGATCACCGCCGCGCTGCCCTGTGCCGCGCCCCTCAAGCAGATCGTGCGAAAGATACCGTACGTGCCATCGAATATGCTCCGGGTTGATCGTTTCAAGAGCCACAAAAGCGGGGCCGGGCAACCGGACCGACGGAGCCTTGGAGCCGCCTGCGCCGCCCTCCGCCCAGACAAGAAGGCTCATAGACGCGATCAGGCACGCCGCGACCATCCTCGCGATTCTCTGCATAGATTTAGGTATCTCCCCCAACGAATTACAGCCAAAAACAGCGCTTCTTAGGAAGTCTGCAAGAATTGTAATAGACGGTGCAGGGTTCGGTTGTACGAGAACTGCATGACGCGGTGCACGAGAGTGTACCGACCGCCGGAATTAGCGCCCATCAGGACGTGTCCGAATGCCCGCCCGGGGCCCTGTCCCACTGCGATGAGTGGCCTAGTTTGCTTCTGGTGGAGAGACGCCGGACCGGCGCCTAATTCTTGGAGCCTCAACCCGCGCGGAAATCGCGCACTTCCTCGCCGGGCTCGAAGACCTGGACTGGTGCGACCTTACCGAGGTCGGCCATTTTGCGATTTACTTCCAGAAAATCGGCCTTGATCCACCCCACACTGGAGACCTCGATTTCCCCATCCTGCGCGATCCAAAAGACCGTCGGAACGTTGGTCAGCCCATACCCATTCGAGACTGGGTAGGAGCGCGTATCGTCCAGCAACACCGGAAAGGTGATGCCGAACTGCTTGTTGAACGCCGCCGTCTCCTTCGCATCATTCTGCGAGATGCCCACCAGCGTGACGCCGCTCTTGCGGTACGACTTGTACAGCCTCTCCAGAAATGGAAATGCGTACTGGCAGGTCGGGCACGACACTTTGAAAAATGCCAGCACCACGGGGCCGTGTGCCAGCGCTTCACCAAGCGAAAAATCCTTGCCGTCCAAACCCTTCAAGTCAAAATCGGGGGCCTTCGTTCCCGTTGCCAATGCCGTCATCGGTCCTCCAAATACAATGCCTCAAAGCCAATCTCGTCCAGATCGCGGTATCGTTTCTCAGCGGTTAGATGATCTTTCGGGAGGATAAGGCGCGGAACAATCGAGGCTCACTCCGCGGAAGAGTTCCACGCGTCAACTTTATTCAGTAATCCGGCCTTTCGGAGAATCTTTCGGGCCAGCCCTGTCAAAGCGATCTTCGGCAGCTTCTTGGATGGAAACCACGCGCCATGCTCCCGATTTCCGGCCGTACAAGCCCAGACGCTAACGCTGTAGTCCGTCACAGTGATCGAATGCTTGACCATGAAAAGGGGCACGTTCAATTCCTTTCGTGGACTCGTTTCACTTCCTTCGCTGACCGCTTTTCTTCGTGTCTGGTCATTCCGAGCGAAACGGCGAATCTGCTTCTCGCCTGACCTCGGCACAACCGCCGCCACCTCAGGCAACTCCCACATCCCGGCCATCAGCGACGCATCTCGAGGGCGTTGGACCAGCAATACCTTTCCGTCGCAGCAATCCAAGGCATAGTGAACCTCCCGCTTGATCTGCCGGGCTGACTTTTCGAGGCTGTCCATCACTCCGCGCGTCGCACACAACTCCGACACCGGGCAGGTTAGGCACAAGGGCGCCCGCGGCGTACACACCACCGCGCCCAACTCCATCATGGCCTGATTGAAATCTCCCGGACGCTGGCGGTCCAATCGCTCATCGGCAACACGCCACACCTCCGCCTGCGAAAGCCGCTGACCTGCGACTCTCTCCAACACGCGCTCCACATTCCCATCGACGACAGCGACCGGCTCGCCGAAAGCAATGCTCGCAATCGCAGCCGATGTATACCTTCCGATCCCCGGCAATTCTCGCCATGCTTCTGCCGTCTCTGGGAATTTTCCACCACGCTCGCGGGCCACAACCTTCGCGGCGGCATGAAGCATCCGCGCGCGGCGGTAGTATCCGAGGCCGCTCCACGCCGCCAGAACTGAGGCTTCCCGTGCCGAAGCAAGCTTCTCGACCGTCGGGAAACGAAGCAGGAATTGACGATAATGCTCCAGAACCGCTGCCACGCGCGTCTGTTGCAGCATGATTTCCGATACCCAAACGCGGTACGGATCTCGACTCTTCCGCCACGGCAGATCGCGCGCATTGACGTCGTACCAATCCAGCAAGAGCTGCCGGAACTGCGCGTCGCGAAGCTCGACCTTGTTGGCTTGAGGGCTCACGGGAACTCGCATTCTATCGCAGGGCGAGTGACCACTATCGGCATTGACCGAGCCTGTGAAGCACGAAATAATAGTTGAGCCTGTTTGTTCGAACGAGTGAGTTCCTTTCGCTCCAGATATTTCTTAGGAGTACCATGAGCAACTTCAACAGCAAGACGGAGAACGCGTCGGCCCGTGTAAGCCAGACCATCAACAATGCTGCCGATCGCCTGGAGAAAGAGATCCCGGAATTCATCAAGTATCTGAACGACGAAGTAGTGCCTGCGGTGCGCACGCACTCTACGAAAGCGTTGCGTGTCGCCTCGCAAAAGCTCTCGGAGTTCGCTGACTACATGGAGCATCACCAGCATCCCTCGAAGTAATGCGCGCGAATCCTCAGTTGTCCTCCATCGTGAATTCGCGCTCCGCCGGCGCGGCATACTTGCTTGTCGTTCTATCTGCGATCCTGCTGTCGACCGCGTGCGGACATCCCAAGCAGGCGCATGTGAATGTACCGGCGCCTCCGCCGGCAGAAGCGCCCGCCGAAACTAGCAACGCCAAACCAGCGGGAAGCATTCCGAATTCGAAAGAAACTTCGTCCCGGCCCGACGTGGACGCCGAGCTCGCAGAGCCAACGATTCCGGCGAACGCCAAGACCTTGTCCTCCGAGACGGGACTTGCCAGTTGGTACGGACCTCCTTACCACAATCGCCGCGGATCGAATGGCGAGATCTACAACATGAACGCCATGACGGCGGCACACCGCACCTATCCCCTGGGCTCCATCGTGCGCGTGACCAACGTCAAGACCGGATCCACAGCGCTGGTCCGGATCACCGATCGCGGACCCTTCATTCCAGGTCGCGTTCTCGATCTCTCGTTGGCCGCCGCCCGCAAGCTCGACGTATGGAAGCCCGGGGTTGCCGAAGTCAAGGTTGAATTGATGCAGTCCGGAGGGACGCTAGGAACGCCGGGAAAGTGGGCGGTTCAGATTGGCGGATTCACCGACGAACCTTTGGCGACGAAGCTTGCCGACCAACTCACGCGCCGCTATCACACTGCGAGGGTTCTGCGCTTCTCAAGTCCTGCGGGCGACTGGTGGATTCGCGTGCGGGTTTTGGACGACGACCACGAGCGCGCTCAAAAGCTGGCTACCGAAACGAAGACTTCGGAAGGCGCGGTCTTTCTGGTGCGCTTGGACTAGCCAAGAACAACAGGCGCGGCTGACAAGCCGCCAACCGCGATGGTATCGTTTCCGCCAGGTGGCTTCATGACGAGTGATCCGAATTGCCTTTTCTGCCGCATCATTCGCGGCGAGATTCCTGCCAAAAAAGTTCACGAAGACGAGCACGTGTTCGCATTCGAAGACATCGACCCGAAGGCTCCCACGCATGTTCTGATCATTCCCAAGAGGCATTTTTCGGGATTGAAGGAAGCCGAGGCTGGCGATGCCGAGATTATCGGACGCTGTCACTTGGCGGCGGCGCAGATCGCGCGTCAGCGCAACATCGAACAGGGATATCGGACGGTCTTAAACGTTGGCCCCGGCGCGGGGCAATCCGTATTCCACCTGCACGTCCATTTGTTAGGGGGACGGCCACTGACGTGGCCTCCGGGATAAATCAGCCAGGATTCACGAGTATGGAACGGAGAGATGCTGGGCCTTAATATCCAGCAAGCTCTCCTCACTGACTTCAGGCACGGAATGATAAGCGAGAGCAGGTTCCCCGCTCCGCTCGGAGTGTTGGTCAACGGGGAGGGGCGCCGGATGGAGGCATTTGCTTCCGAGTTCGGGTGAGCTGCGGGCGGGAGCGCCCGCGCCACAATGACTTATTGCACGGTCGGTTCGCTGTCCTCAGGCGCGCCATGTCTCCGCAGCAATTGCGGAAGGTTCTGCGAGAACGCGGATCTCGGCAGGACCATGTCGCATCCCACTTCGTGCGCCTTCTGCTTCAGGTCGCCCTGCACGTGTGACAGGAACCCGATGATCGACGTCCCCTTCTTCAGCTTGCTTTTGAGTTTGGGAATCAGGGTCAAGGGCTTCACGCCATTGTTGTTCAAGTCAAAAATAATGAGCGACGGCTTCTCTTCGCCGTTTTGGTGCATCTTCTCGACGAGATCCTTGTCGGATTTCACGAATTCAACTTTCACGTTCAGCTTTCGCGCGGTCTCCTGAATTTTGGCCATGAAGAAGAGGTCTTCGATAAAGGCGAAAATGCGGGACGTGGCGTCTGCGCTGGGCGGGAAAGGTTCCGGTTCGGGCTGCGGATACTGCGTGGGAAAACCCGGCCGTGGCCGTCCGCCTTTGTGCCCGTTGTTGCTTCCGCCCATCACGGCGCGATAGCTGTGGTCCATGGGCGCGGTGTAGATGCCGTCTTTGTTTTCGCGGCTTAAGGCCTGTCCGGGCCGCTGTCCGCGCTGATTGTGTGGGCGGCGTCCCCGCGCCGTCGTCTTCCTCCTCCCCACCGGAGGGCTTTTCCTGGTCCTGCGTTCATAGTCCTCTCAAATTGGTTGCGAACGGTTGCAAAATTTTGCAGAAATCGAAAGCGTCACTGGTCGAAGCGGCGGCTCCGCATCGGCACAATCGAATCGACTCTGCGGCAGTTGCGGGTTGCGACTGGAACACTGGACACTATGGAACGAACCCCAACTCTTGAAACGAACTGCTATTTGAGAATGAAACCGTTATTTCCTAAGCTGTAGTATCGATTTTCCGTTTATCGGATCCGTAAGGCGCCGCCTCGGATCGGCTGGCGCGGAAGGCCTGCGCGGGAACGAGGCCTAAATGAGAACACCTTTATCGTACTCGTCCTCGTGCCAACCGCGCAAGGCCCCACCCCGCATGGTTTTGCACAGGAGTGACATGAACCGCGAGATTCAGGGCAGGGATAGTCCCGGCAACAGAGAAATGGGCGCCGATCCTCATCCGGCGGTCCAACTTCCGCGCCCATTGCTGCGCCTGCCAGTAGCAACTCGCCACATCCTCCGAATCGAGCTTGAAGCTTCGCTCAATTCCGCCGACGCTTCCCACTCTCCGCTCTCATGCGCCAGCATCAACTGGAACACCGACCGCAACGGGCTCGGGTGGCCGAGCAGCACGGCTTTGGTCGCGTGATCGAGCGGGATTTTCTCCAGGATTTCAGCCATCGGAGTTTCGAGCATCGCATCGATCAGCGAAAGGAGGCCCATCAGAAAAAGGTCAGATTCCCCGTGTGGCACCCTCGGCGCAAGCAATTCTCCGAAACGACCACGCACCAGCGACGACAGGACAAGGTCGCTGGGCTTCTCATGGCCAGCGCCGACAGCAGCCACCAGTCGCACCCAGCGGCGAACATCGCGTTCCCCCAAAATCGATAGCGCATGGCGCACCGAATGAATTTCGGTTTTGAATCCAAAGATCGCCGAATTCAAATAGCGCAACAGTCGATAGCAAACTGAGGCCTCGGTCTTGATCAAACGCTCAAGCGCAGGCACGTTCAGTTCGGGACGCGAAACTTCCTGCAGCATTCGCAGATAGTTGAGCCGACTGGCGGGCATGTCGTGAGTCGCCATCATCTCAGGGCGGCGGAAAAAGTAGCCTTGGAAGTAGACAAAGCCCAGATCACGCGCCCGCGCAAATTCCTCATACGTCTCGATCTTTTCGGCCAGCATACGGCAGTGCTTCAGACTGAACTGCCGGATGAGGTTCTTACGCTCCTCATGGTTGGTCAACTGCATCTCGACTTTGATGATGTCGGCAATGGCAGCCAACGGCTCGCGCGCGTCGCCCGCGACGTAGTCGTCCAATGCAATTGTGTATCCAGCCTCTTTCAATCCGACGCATGCGGCCATTACGTCGGGATCCGCAGGAACGGTCTCAAGAATTTCAACGACGGTGATAGTCGATGGAAGCAGCCGGATCAAACCCTTGATGAGCGTGTCCCGGGTACAGTTCACAAAGGCGCGCCGCCCATCGCACAGAACATCGAGGCCCATCAGTAAGGAGTTGTCGACGGTGGCGCGGGAGGCCTCGTCAGTGTCGCCATTGAAAGCGTTCTCCAGGCCGTCGCGAAACAGAAGTTCGTATCCGAAAACGGCCTCTTCACGGTCGAAGATCGGCTGCCGAGCGACATATCGCATTGGCTTTAACAGCCCCACGCGCGTTGGGACCGCAGCGGGTCCTGATGAGATGTTTTCCACATCCTCTCTATCGGCGGCAAATCAGAAACCGTGAAGCCACAGCGGATATCAAGGCAAGGTGGGAATTTTCTTATTACTCTCGAGAAGGGACTTGATGATACTTCGACCCGGCGTTTCTTGCGCAAAGCGCGACGACGGCTGCCTTAGGTTCTTTGCACGCCGCCGAGCGTTGTCAGAACTCCAACGACCTTTGCGGACCACTGGGCGACCTCGTCGTCGCGCAATGTCCTCTCGTTGGACTGGAATCGAGTTCGCAGCAGCACGGAATATTTTCCCGGTGGGATCGCCCCCCCGCGAAAGATTTCGACCGGCCGAAAATCTACAAGTTGTTCCAGCCTCGCGGATTCGACTGCCGTTGCCATGGCTCCGAAGATGACATCATCGGCAAAAACGAACGAGAAGTCCCGTTCCACCGCCGGATACTTTCCAAGCGGTGCGAACTTCACCTGCCGCAGCCCGACCTTGTACAACTGCTCAAGATCGATCTCAGCGAGAAACACGTCCTGTCGCAGCTTTCGCGCCGCAGCAACTTCCGGGTGAATCTGGCCAAACTGGGCGACCACAGCCTCTTTCACGAGCGCACGCGCCGACCGACCCGGATGGAAATATTCAGCCGTGCTGCTGTCGTAGCGAATCTCCCCGGCAAACAGCGCCAGCAGATTTTCGACATCCCCTTTGAATCCACGAAAGGCCTCGGCCGCAGCAGCATGCTCACCCTTGCTGACATCGAGTCCACCGCTTGCCGGCAGGGTCGCGTACACGGCCGCGGCGGTAGCGCCCAGACACGCGCGCCTCGGTTCCACGCGTCCGCTATCCGACATCTCGTAGACACCCGCGATTTCAAAAAGCCGTGCGTTCCCGACGTCGCGATTCAGATTCCACGCCAGCATGTCGAGCATCCCCGGCGCGAGGCTGGTGCGCATCACCGAGGCTTCCTCGCTCAGCGGATTCTCGAGTTCAAGCACTTTCGTGCCTGATGCCGACGAGAACTTCTCCGCGTCGGAGTGCGAAATGAACGTCAAAGACAAAGCTTCGTTGTAACCCAGGCCCAGCGCCCGTCTTCGCACGGTGGCATCGATCGATGCATGCGGAAGTTCCGCCACGGCGCCGCTGTATGAAGGAAGCGTGTTTTGAAATTTGTCGTAGCCGTGCAGGCGGGCGATCTCTTCGATGATGTCGATCTCGCGCTCAACGTCGAGCCGCCAACTTGGAATCTGCACACGGAATTGCGCGTCATCCTGGCCTTCGGGGATCAATTCGAATCCCAGTTTCTTGAGTAAGCGGAAGATTTGGCCCGCATCCAGATTCCCGCCCAGGATTCGACGGACTTCCGAGACGTGAAGCACAACTGGAGCCTGGTCCATGTGCCTCGAAATCACATCGACCACGTCGCCGGATAATTCTCCGCCGCCAGAAGAGAGGATCATTCCGGCAACGAGATCGCATGACAGGATCGTTGATTCGAAATCAGCCCCACGCTCGAACCGGTGGGACGCGTCAGTGTGAATCGCGTGCCGCCGCGACATCTTGCGAACGATTCCCGGATCCCACCACGCCGACTCGATCACAATGTTCCGGGTCTTCTCGGTGATCATCGTGTCGTAGCCACCCATCACGCCAGCGAGTCCGACCGGCTTTTTCGCGTCGCACACGACGAGATCGTCCGAAGTCAATTTGCGATCGACACCGTCGAGTGTTTTTAGCGTTTCGCCGTTCCTTGCCTTGCGAACGATGATCTTGCCGCCCTCGAGCAAATCCATATCGAAGACGTGAGTCGGCTTGCCGATCTCCCAAAGCACGTAGTTCGTCGCGTCGACGGCGTTCGAAATCGGCCGCTGATCGAGGAGCTGCAGCCGATGTGCAATCTTCTCCGGCGACGGCTTGATGTGCGTATCAAGAATCACGCGGGCCGAGAAGCGAGGACAGAGCACAGGCTCCTCGACGGTGATAGGGAAGGTAGTCTTTGGCTTGGCGAGCTGACGGCTAAGGGCTGCAAGCTGCTTCAGCGGCAGGTCGTAGATCGCTGTCGCCTCCCGCGCGACCCCATAGTGATTCATCGCGTCAGGACGGTTCGTCCCGATCTCCATCTCGAAAATGGTGTCGGCACCCGCTCCGGTGATGCCCTCTACGCCAATCCCGACATTGGTCAGGTCTTCAGCAAGACGGCGGTCGTCGACCGGGAGATCAACGAAGTCGCGAATCCAATGTGGAGAAAGTTTCATTTATCGGTCAATCATCTCGCCCGGATAAAACGTCTGCCTGCGCCCGCGGTACGACTTTACATCTCCGAGCCATTCGATGGAACAATCGCGAGCGGCAATATGGATATACGAGTTCCAATCCTGGACGTAGAAACTGTGCGCGAATGCACCATCTGGCAGAGCGTCGAGCAGTCCTTCCAAGTGGTTCGTAAATTTCGGAATTGATCTTGTCTCGAAGCCATCCGCAATCCAAACTTCTCCTGCACTACCGAAATCGTTGTCTTTGTCCGGCGCATCGAGTATGAAGAAGATCGCACCGGAGATTTCGAGCTTTGCTTCTCGACAATCATCACGATGGCTCCGAGGACCATCAGGGTTTCCCACTCTTAGCGACAGCTTCATAGAGACCTTGCGCTGTTCATAGTCCACTGCGAAGCTCTTGAGTGCGGAGTCGTGGAAGCCACTGGGCAACGAACTATCGAGTTCAGATAGAGTCACTTTCATCAACTCCGGATGACCCAACTCCGCGCGAGATCCTTCGCTCCGCCTGAAAAACGGCTCCGCTCAGGATGACGCCACGTTTTTTTCGACGCCACGTTAACTATTTGCGGCCAAGCCGACGACTGACGACCGAGGGCCAACGACAGGTTTCAACCAAACTGTTCCAGGAACCGCACGTCGCCCTGGAAGAACAACTGGATGTCGTCAACGCCATACTTCAGCAGCGCGAGGCGGTCGACGCCCATGCCGAAGGCAAATCCTGAAACTTTCTTCGGATCGTATCCGTTGTCTTTCACGAACTCGAATACGTTCGGATCGACCATTCCACATCCAAGAACTTCGATCCACCCAGTCTGCTTGCAGGGACGGCAAGGGTCTGATCCTCTCTTTCCGCTTCCGCCGCAGATGAAGCACGTCACATAAAGCTCCGCGCTTGGCTCGGTGAAAGGAAAGAATGACGGCCGGAAATGCGTCTTCACGCTCGATCCGAACAACGCTTTCATCGCGTGATCGAGCGTGCCCTTCAAATCTCCGAAGGTGATGTTGGTATCGACCGCGAGGCCTTCGATCTGGTGGAACATCGGCGAGTGGCTCGCATCCGGCGGATCGTTGCGATGGACGGTTCCAGGGATAACAATTCGGATCGGCGGACGCATCTTCTCCATCGTTCGGATCTGCACGGGAGAGGTGTGCGTGCGTAGCAGCAAGCGCTCGCGCTGTGGTTTCGACTGTTGTCCAGCGATGAAGAGCGTGTCTTGGGTATCGCGCGCCGGATGGTTCGGCGGAAAATTCAGCGCCTCGAAATTGTAGTAGTCCGTCTCGACGACGGGGCCTTCGGCAACCGAATAGCCTAACTTCTGGAACACGCCCACGATCTCATGCATCGTACGCATGACCGGATGTTCAGCCCCAATCGGTCGACGCACTCCCGGAAGAGTGACATCCATACGCTCAGCGGCTGAGACATCTCCGTCCGCTGCCTGAACGTGCGCGCCTTCGACCAACTCGGTGACTCGCGCTCTTAATTCGTTTACGCGAATCCCGGCTTCGCGTTTGGCTTCTTTCGGAGCGCCTTTCAGCCAGAGATCATTGATCTGAGTGAGAACGCCGTTCTTGCGAGCCATCCAGTGATCACGGAAAACTTTCAAATCCGCATCGCTGCGAACTGCCTCCGCTTCCGCGGCGCAAGCAGCGACGCATTCGCCGGCAGCCTTTTCGAGAGCTGCCGCCGAAAAGTCCGTAAGTTTGGGAACGGTGTAGGCCACGAGAATTCTTCAGCTCAAAGAATGCCTATGTGGAGACAGCCGCCCTCGGCTGTCATCGGCTCGAAGAGTCGATAGGTGTTGACCTGCGATCTCAGAGCTCCACCATCTGCATCGAGTCTTACGGCTTAAGCCGGGCCAAGCCCGGCAGGACGGCCGAGGGCGGCCGTCCCCACACAAGCACTGGAACCGAAAGCTGAGAGCTGACGGCTGAGAGCTATGCCAACGCCGTCTTCGCTTGTGACGCCAGCCCGGCAAATCCTGCGGGATCGTTTACAGCCAGATCCGCGAGAATCTTGCGGTCCAGTTCGATCCCGGCGACCTTCAAGCCGTGAATGAACTGGTTGTAGCTCATGCCGTTCAGCTTGGAGGCGGCGCCGATGCGCACGATCCAGAGCGAACGGAACTGACGTTTGCGTTGCTTGCGGCCCGAGTAGGCAAACTTCAGCCCGCGCTCGACCGACTCTTTCGCCGAACGGTAGAGTTTCGATTTTGTAAGGAAATATCCGCTTGCGCGGTCAAGTATCTTTTTGCGCTTTGCGCGGCGTTTGGTTCCGCGTTTTACACGAGGCATGGTCTTCTCCTTTTAGCTTTCTGTTGTTGGCGGCTGGAGGTAAGGACGATCGCCTTGCCGGCAATCGATGGCCTCTTCACACGCCCGGAAGCAAAATGCAGATTTGCGACCTTAGACTTCAAATTGAAAAATCCAGCCTTCGCGGCGCATTCAATCTGAAATCTGCAATCCAGAATCTGCGATGCTTCACTGATACGGAATCATCCGCTTGACCTTGGCGATATCCCCGTCGCTGACGAGGCCGCCATGACGCAGCTTCCGTTTCCGTTTCGTAGCTTTGGACGTCAGAATGTGGCGCAGGTGCGAACGGCCCCGCTTCACTTTCCCCGTCCCCGTAAGTTTGAAGCGCTTGGCAGCGCCCTTGTGGGTTTTCAATTTCGGCATACAGTCCTCAAAAACAGCCATCAGCTTTCAGCCACCGGCTGTCGATTTCAATTCATTCTCGCAAATATCAGATGACACGCTCAGATGAGACTTGCCATTCCGAGCGCAGCGAGGAATCTGCTTTCCCTACGACGCGGGCTTGGCGACCTGCGCCGGAGGCGCGCTGGGGCCGGGAGCACTCTGTGCCGCAGCCTTCTCAGCCTTATCAGCTTTTTCGGCCTTCTGCTTTTCCTTCTCGCGCTCCTTGTCCGTCTTCTTCGGAGCCAGGATCGCGTGCAACGTGTTGCCTTCCTGCCGGGGCCGGAACTCCACGATGCTGTGCGGCTCAACGTCCTTAATCAGCCGCTCCAGAATCTGGCGTCCAAGGCCCGTGCGCGTCATTTCGCGCCCACGGAAGAAGATAGTTGCCTTGACCTTGTCGCCCTCGTCCAGAAAGCGCAGAACGTGATTCTTTTTTGTCTCGTAATCGTGGTCGTCCACGTTGATGCGGAACTTGACCTCTTTTACGGTGATCGTCTTCTGGTGCTTCTTGGCTTCGCGCTCTTTCTTTTCCTGCTGGTAGAGATACTTCCCGTAGTCCATGATCCTGCAGACTGGGGGCTGCGCCGTAGGCGAAATCTCAACCAGGTCCAAATTCTTTTCGCGGGCTTTCTTGATCGCTTCATAAGGCGGCATTATGCCCAACTGCGCGCCCTCGTCATCAATCACGCGAATTTCACGTGCCCGAATACGATCGTTAATGCGGATAAAACGCTTATCGATACTGTCCTCCGCGCTCTAAGCGACTGAGAATAAAGAATTATAGCATGCGATTCCGGGAAGCCGGTGGGGCGCGCCGAATCGTGACGTGAAGCGCCGCTGAATTTCAATGCAGGATCAATAACAAACGAGCCAAATCCCGTCTTCAGAAACAGAACTCAGACGGCCTTTGGCTCGTTCGATCTTCAATCCTTACGAACCAACGTTTACGGTCCCGCCGCCATGAGTATTGGAGGCGTTGGTAATGATGTAACTTAAGACTTGTCCATACACCCCGGGCAAAGCGGTTTGCGGGGGATTCGTTCCCGCCTGAAGTTGCAAAGGCTGCGGCGTCCAAGCAGTCACGGGCGCCCCCTGCGATTTCCAAACGATGTTGTATTTGGCATCGCAGACAAAGACAACCTGTCCGCCCGGAGGAACCGCGATCGGATCCGGATTCGTGCTCAGACTTGAAACGGTGACCGTCATAGGTCCGGAGCCAAATTCGATCGAGTAGGGGCCTCCGGTTTGTTGTCCCGTCGCAGCATTCACAACCTTGTAGTTGATCGTCGTGTTAATCGGCGGACCGCCGTTCGGCGACTGAGTGGCTCCGTTTTGAAGACTATTGATTGGGCTAAATACACCGGTGAAAACGATATTCACCGCGAAGCCGCTGCTGTTGTGAAATGAAACCGAATCCTGATTCGTGATTTTGAGCGATCCGTTCGAATTGACCGTTCCTCCCGCCGCGATAGTGATCTGATACAGAGCTGCATCGGAAATTGGATTTGCCGCCATAGCTTTCTCTCCTTGTGAATCTCGATTTACCTGGTACTGGGCCTGAAATTCGGATCAGACAACAAACTCTTGAGCGACGGCTCGTTCCTCAAGCTCTCCATCGAATAGCCCTTCTGCAGGCTCTTCTCGATGTATTCGATGGCATGGGGCCGGTCGCCCAGTGCCTCATACGCTTCGCCGACGTTCTCGAGCACATCGGAATCATCGGAAGTGAGCGCAAGGGCTGTCTGCATTCGCGCCAGAGCATTGTCGCGTAGTTTCTTCTGGGCATACAAGAGTCCCAACCGCGCCTGCATTCCAGCGTCGCGGGGCGTCGCAAGGACGGCCTGCTCCAGCAAAGGAAGTTCCTTATCCTGCGCGGCGTTGAGTTTGACCGGATCGTGCAGGCCATCGTAGGCCATCGCCAGATTGGCCCAAACGATGTAGTCGCGATCATTGAATTGCAGCGCTCTCTCGGTCGCCTGCGCTGATTCCGAATACCGGTGTTGCAAAGCGTAGAGATATCCGAGATTCGCGTACGCGCCGTAGCTGGGACTCAACTCAATCGACTTCTGCAACGCCTTCTCTGCTTCGGCGAACTTCGTGGCGTCCCCCCAGTCGATGTACACCGACCCCAGGTTCGAATAGGCCCAAGCATTGTCGGGAGTCAGTTCCGTCGCGTGAATCAGGTTTTGCGCAGCCTCCGGATATCGTGCCTGCCGGTGATAGAAGAGCCCCAGGCTGTTGTAGCCGTCCCAATAGTCAGGACGCAACGCAATTGCCTTCTTGTAAGCCGCCTCTGCGTCCGCCATGCGGCCGGCATGTTCGAAGCTGTGAGCTTCCCCGGCGAGGGCATCGGCATTCCGTGGATCGAGTTCGAGCGCGCGCTGGAATTCCGAAAGCGCCAGATCATTCTTCCCAGTCGCGTCGTGAATGCGCCCCAACGTCACGTAGGCTGAGGGCAACGAGTTATTCAGGCTGGTCGCCTTCGTGCCATCCATTAGCGCCAGCTCGGTCCACTTCGGATTCTTGTCTAATTGATACTTCAGGCGATAGGCCTCGCCCAAACCGGCGTATCCCAAGGCGAATTGCGGATCGGCGGTAACCGCGGTCGAGAGCGCTCCAACCGCCTGATCGAGGTTCCCGGGCTTGTCGTAGCGCTGCATATATCCGAGCGCTTTCAAATACGACTCGTAGGCCGCCGGCGCAGCCGGGCCCTCCGAACCGTGTAACGCAGTGGCCGGAACCTCCACGTGCATCAAGCGAGCCAAGCCGGAAACTGCCTGGTCCTGAAGCGCGGCAAAATCTCCAGACTGATCCTGCAACGAGAGCGAACCCTCCTGACGAACGTCCTTGGTGCGGATCAGGTTCACAGTGAGATGTACGCCAGAAGGGTCGCGCATCACGCTGCCCTTCACCACGAGCGTCGCGCCAAACTCTCGCAAGGCGGCTTCGGGGTCGGTGACCTTGCGGCGGCGCACCTCGCTCGCCGGAACCACCCACAGGGACTGTTGCCCTCCGTCGAGATTCGAAAGTTTGCTGGTGAGACTGTCCATCAAACCTTCAGAGATCGCTTCGTTCGCAGAGTCATTGCCGATGTTGTCGAACGGCAGCACTGCGATGTGTTTCTCACCAGAGGCGCCTCGCGAGAGAAGATCTGACGCTCGCTGACGCACCGAAGGAATAAGGAGCGAGACGGCGACGAGCAGGAGAATGGCCGCGGTGATCTCGACTGCCCAACGGCGGGCGCGGTCCACCTGCGTTACGACCGGCCGCGTCGAGGACGCGTGTTCCAACGCCCGCCTCAGGTCGCGGGATGAAACCTTCAGGTTTCGGCCAGAAGGCGTAGACGGCTCCGCCGCGAATGCGGGCTTGCAGGCTTCCAGATCGGTGAGCAACTCGCGGCAATTGTCGTAACGATGAGTGCGATCTTTCGCCAGAGTGCGGCAGACAATGGAAGCAAGCGCCGGATCGAGCCCGTCCACCGGAGGCGGCTGCTCCAGAATCGCGAGCAACACCGCAGACATATTCGAGCGCTCAAACGGATGCTTCCCCGTCAGCATCTCCTCGAAAACAACGCCGAGCGACCAGATGTCGGTGCGCCGGTCCAACGGTTCATTTCGAACCTGCTCCGGAGACATGTATGCCAATGTCCCGACCGGTCCCGCGGTCAGCGTGGTCGCAGCATTGCTGGCAACCCGCGCCAGCCCAAAGTCGACGATCTTCGCCTGATTCTGCCGCGTCACAATTACGTTCGAAGGCTTGACGTCGCGATGGATGATGCTGTGGTCGTGCGCCTCTGCCAGCCCACTCGCAACCTGCACCATGATTTCCAGCGCTTCTTTGGGCTGCATGGGACCTCGCCGGATGCGCTCCGCCAGCGTCAGGCCCTCGTAGTAGGCCATCACGATGAAGGTCTGGCCGTCGGCAGTTTCCTCCATGCCGTGGATTACGCCGATATTTGTGTGGTCTAGCGCGGATGCGGTTCGCGCCTCTTGCAGAAATCGCTCTCGATCTCTCGAGGCAATATTTAGATCGTTGGGCAGGAACTTCAATGCGACGGTGCGGTTGAGTTTGAGGTCGAGCGCCTTGTAGACGATCCCCATGCCGCCGACGCCGGCTGTGCCGAGGATTTTGTAGCCACCCACCTGTTCGTCGACAGCCAGAGGCCTCACGGAAGATGTCATTTCCATCCCCCGCGCACAGTTCTCCTTCGAGAAGTCATACTTCTCGCCCGGGTGGAATGGGCTTGGACGAAGTCATTGGCGCCAGACAGAGGCGAATCATACCGCCGCCGTGACGGCCTTGCAAGCCGTTGAACTAACGCCCTTTCAGGCATCCGCGGCTTACAACCGGTCTCTCCATTTTCCCCAAAAGCCCGTTTTGCGGGACAATATTGAAAGGGTACCCCGGTCTGTCCGGGGACCGAGTCCAATGGGGGTGATCGCCTGTGTGTAGGAACATCAAAACTCTGTTCAACTTTGATCCGCCGGTGACAAATGAAGAAGTGCGCGCTGCCTCGCTTCAATTTGTAAGAAAGATCACGGGCTTCAATAAACCCTCCAAAGCGAACGAGGCCCTGTTTCAGGCAGCCATCGAGGATGTCGCCGGCATTTCGGAACGTCTCCTGCAGTCGCTGGAAACCACCGCGCCCCCGAAGAATCGCGAGGAAGAGGCTGCCAAGGCAAAGGCCCGCGCTGCCGAAAGATTCGGCGCAGCCTAGCGGAGGCCTGTTCTATCGCCAGCTTCGTTTGAACCGGGAACCCGTCCATCCAAATCCGGTACAATCCTGCGGCGGCTCGCTGCCGAATTCATGCCCATGATCCCGAAAATCTTTTTACAGCCCCTTCTCATCGCCATCTTCTGTTGCGCTTTGATCGCCACCGCCTCAACCGCGCATGCTCAGCAGCCAGCCGCCGATTCCGCAACGGTCGAGACGGGCAAATTTACCCTTCACAAGTTCGAACAAGCCATCGGGGAGGAAACCTACGAGATCCGGCACGACGGCGGCACAGTAACTGCCAAGATGGATTTCAAGTTCGTTGACCGCGGATCGCCGGTCCCGCTGACCGCCACGTTCCGTGGCGCATCCGATCTCACGCCGCAGGCCTTCGAGATAAAAGGCCGCACGGCACGCCCCATCTCAATCGACGAAGCCTTGAACATCGAGAATGGCGTGGCGCACTTCCGCACGCGAGAAAAGCAAAGCGATCTCGCGCTGCCAACAGGGGCGTTCTTCACCATCGCCGGATACGCTCCCACCGCGATGCAGATGCTCATGGTGCGCTATTGGGCATCGCACGGCTCTCCTGCCCAGCTCACGACGCTTCCCGGCGGTTCAGTAAAAGTCGAACCTCGAGGACAAGACACATTTCAGGTCGGCGGCAAAGAAGAGAAGCTCGATCGCTATACCGTTGAGGGCTTGATCTGGGGACGCGAAACTTTATGGTTTGATTTGAATCGGAATCTCGTTGCCGCGGTCACGACTGATGCCGAGTTCGATCACTTCGAGGCCATCCGCGACGGATACGAAAGTTCGCTGGGCGATTTTGTTGGACGCGCTGGCGCGGACGGCATGGCCGCTCTTTCCGAAATCTCGAAAGGGATTCCCGGCAGTCACGCTTCGACGCTCGCGATTGTGGGCGGAACGCTGATTGACGGCACCGGGCGCGCGCCGGTTGCCAATGCAGCAGTTGTAGTCAAGGATGGCCGGATCATCGCAGCTGGCCCACGCTCCAAAGTAAAAATTCCCCGCGGCGCAAATGTGATCGACGCCTCCGGCAAAACCATTCTTCCCGGCCTGTGGGACATGCACGCGCACTTCGAGCAGGTGGAGTGGGGCCCGATCTATCTTGCCGCCGGAGTCACCACGGTGCGCGATGTGGGCAACGAATTCGAATTTATTACCGCGGTGCGCGACGCGATCGCGAAAGGAAAGGGTCTTGGGCCGCGACTTTTGCTCGCGGGAGTGGTCGACGGTTCGGGTCCACTCTCATTGGGCGTAGGACACGTCGACACTCCCGAGCAGGCGCGCACATGGGTCGATCGCTATCACCAGGCCGGGTTCCAGCAGATGAAGATCTACAGCTCCGTCAAACTGGAGGAGCTGAAGGTAGTCGCCGAGGAAGCGCATCGTCTCGGCATGACAGTTACCGGACACATTCCGGAAGGATTGAACGCCTACCAGGCCATCGAAGCCGGGCAAGACCAGATCAACCATATCCAGTACATTGCCGACATCATGAGACCGCCGCTACCGGCGAACGCCTCCCGTCTGGACCGAAGGATTGCAGTGGCCAACATCGACATGGACTCGCCCGAAGTGCACAAGGCACTGGCGTTTCTAAAGGATCATCACACGGTGGTCGATCCGACCATGGCCCTGTTTGAGTTATTCACCGCCACGACCGCGAAGCCTCCCGCCAGCTTCGAACCCGGCGTCACCAAAATTCCGATCGAACTTGCGGAGCAACTCACCGACGTGGAGCCTCCGGACGCGAACACCGAAATCGCCGAAAAAGGCTTCCGCAAAGATATCGCAATCGTGGGGGCCCTGCATCGTGCAAGCATTCCGATCGTCGCTGGAACTGATCAGGCAATCCCCGGATACAGCCTTCATCGCGAGATCGAGTTGTACGTCGATGCGGGTTTTACGCCGATGGAAGCGATTCAAGCCGCGACCCTTGTTCCCGCTCGCGCGATGGGAGTCGAAAAAGAACTGGGGACCGTGCAGAAGGGGAAGCGCGGCGACTTGATTCTGATCAACGGCAATCCGCTGGAAGACATCCACAACACCCGAAACGTCGAGTACGTCATCACCAACGGGACCATGTATCACACGGCTGAGTTGTGGCAAAGCGTCGGCTTCAAGCCCTGACACGATCCCAATGCCCGGTAGCAATCGCTCCGTGACGGTATGCTAGTCTGCCGTTATGGCGCAGCGCACCCCTATCAAACGCAGCAAAACGGTGAAAAAGGCCATCGCGAAGGACACTCGAAAATCGCCACAGCGCGCATCGCAAAAAACCCTTCCACCGCCTTCACGCGGGAAGCATTTCCTCAGTGACAAAATCGAGCACTTCACCGAGTCCGTAATTCGCGACATGACTCGCCAGGCGATGCTCTATGGGGCGGTCAACCTTGCGCAAGGATTCCCCGACTTCCCTGCTCCCTCCGAGATCAAACAAGCCGCCCAACGGGCAGTCGCGGCCGACGTGAATCAATACGCCATCACCTGGGGCGCGAAAAATCTGCGCAACGCCATTGCCCGCCAGATGGGCGTTTGGCAGGGCATCACCGTCGACCCTGAAAAAGAGATTACTGTCTGTTGCGGATCGACCGAGGCAATGATTTCGACCTTGCTCGCAGTCTGCAACGCCGGGGATGAGGTGGTGATCTTCGAGCCCTTCTATGAAAATTACGGGCCCGACTCAGTTCTGAGTGGCGCCAAGCCAAAATTCGTAAAGCTGCGCCCGCCAAGAAATGACGGCGGCGAATGGACCTTTGACGAAAAGGAATTGCGGCGCGCATTCGACAAGCACACCAAAGCAATCATTCTGAATACGCCGAACAATCCGACCGGCAAAGTGTTCACGCGAGCGGAACTCGAATTGATCCGCGACCTGTGCGTCGAGTTCGATGTGCTGGCCATCACGGACGAAATCTACGAGCACATCCTTTACGACGGCACTGAGCATATTTCCATGGTCTCGCTCGAGGGCATGCGCGAGCGCACCGTGACCATCAACGGCATGTCGAAGACCTACAGCGTCACCGGATGGCGCGTCGGATGGGCGGTTGCGCCAGAGAAGATCACCAACGCCATTCGCAAGGTTCACGACTTCCTCACCGTTGGTGCGCCCGCGCCTTTGCAGGAAGCCGGCGCCGCCGCACTGAGCTTGCCCGAGGATTACTACAAGAATCTTGCCCAAGGCTATCGGGTGCGCCGCGACCATCTCCTACCCGCTTTGACCGCGGCCGGGTTCAAATGCTTCCGTCCGCGAGGCGCCTACTACATCATGACGGACATTTCCGCCTTCGGCTTCAGCGACGATATTTCGTTCTCCAAACATCTTGTTCAAGAGATCGGCGTGGCCTGCGTGCCGGGCTCCAGTTTCTATCGCGATCCGCGAGACGGAGCACGGCAGGTCCGGTTCGCATTCTGTAAGCGCCCGGAGACTCTCGACAGCGCGAGCAGCCGGCTGCAGAAGTTACGGCCAAGGGTTTCGAGTTAGTCCCTCATTGACATGAAAGCCGTTGCGTCACGACTATGGCTATTCGGATGGATCGCGGCTTGGGTTTTCTCCTCCAGAAAAGTCGCGCTTTCCCCTGAATCCGCATCGCTGATCGCCTTTCTTTTCGGCGCGACCGGCTTTCTATTCGGACTGTATCTATTCTTTCGCGGCTTCGAGCAACTCCAGAGGAAGCGATGGCTCGAAGACACTCCTATCACGAAGATCTCCGCTGCGGCGATTGGACCGGTTAAGGTTTTTGGGAAGGCAAGCGGTCCTTACACCTTGATCTCACCTCTCGCCGGGGTAGATTGCTACTACTACCGGGCGGTAGCCTGGGACGGACGAAACGAGCAGGATGAACAGAAGCTGGAAAAACGCGCAGAAGAGACGATCTTCGCCCCACTCTTCGTTGAAGATGAGTCGGGGTACCTCATGATTGATCCGCGTGATGCTCAACTGGAACTGCCCGAAGAATATGCCGAAACCATAGCAGGGGCATCCATGACCGAGTGCGCCCGCCATTTTCTGCAACGGCACGGCCTCTCCACCACCAGCGCGACCGCCGTGACCGAGTGGGTGATCAAGCCGGGAGATCCGCTTTTGGTGCTCGGAACTCTTTGCGAACCCGCAGTGACGAAGGGAGCTACATCCGGCGAGGGAGGTTTTTATTTGAGCGCCGAGGCAGCGGACCTGCAGCGCCGCGAACGATTGGAAGAATTTGGCGTTCCCGGCGGCGCCCCGCCTGATCCGCCAGCTCGTGCCGCCACCGGCTTCAGCTTGCACCCACCAGTGATTCTCGCGGCTGGCGCCAATGGGGACCCGTTCGTGCTCTCTCGAGAAAATCCGCAACGCATGATCGCCAGGCTCGCGCGAAGATCGGTATTCGACATCTGGGGAGGCCCGGCGCTCGCGCTCTTCAGCCTCGGGCTGCTGTTCAAATGGCTGCACGTCTGGTAGACGGCACTTCTGCGTTTTTTCCGCAGCGACGCACGACGATCTGGCGGTTTCCTCCACAAAAATCTGGAGTATACTTCGATCAAGATTCCAACTCTTCGAACAGGGAATGTGTGCGTATGGCATCCAACGCGATTGAACAGGTACCACATCAGGTTCCGGCGGACGATTTTCAGGCGCTGGAAGAGAAAATCTATCGCACCATAGAGATGTACAAGGCTGCCCGGCAAGGACAGGCGAATGCCGAGCGCGATGTGCAGCGGTTGCGGCAACAGAATGAAGATCGCGAAGAGGAACTGGTGCGGCTCCGCCGCGAGACCGTACAGTTGAAGAAGGAACGCGAAGACATTCGCGGCCGGGTCGAGAAAATGCTGGCCCAGATCGAGTCGTTGGCCGAAGCCAGCTAGGTATCCGGCGCGCGGAACGGCAGGCACTCACTCGGGAGAACATCGAATGGCGACAGCGACGAAGGACCAACTTGTCAGAGACGCGCAGAACGCCAGTGTGCGGGTAGAGATCTTCGATCAGCCCTACAACCTGCGCGGGTCCGATCCCGATTACATCCTGAAGCTCGCCGAGTATGTTGACGCCAAGATGCGCGCTGTCGCCGAGGCGACCAATACGATCGATACCGTCCGGCTGGCAGTGCTCGCCGCCCTGAACATCGCCGACGAGTATCACCTGCTCAAGAAAAAGCAGGACGGCGGGACAACCGATTATCAGAAGCGGGCGCATCTATTATCCAATGCGCTGGACGAATTACTGCAGGAAGAAACCCGCAAAGCCGGCTAGTCTGCGCCTCGCTCTGCTACTACCTCTGGTTTTGGCGCTGCTCTCTGTCAGCGCGATCTCTCAGGAAACTACTCTCCGGTCGCAATCCAACGTCGTCCTGATTCCTGCACTCGTGAAAGATGCGGAGGGCGGAGTCGTGTACGGCCTCGAAGCGAAGGACTTCGTCATTGAAGACGATGGCGTCGAGCAGACGATCCATCTCGACGAAGCGCCCGAAGGACAGCCTCTGTCGCTCGTTGTTGCGATCCAGAAAGGCCGCCGCGCCTCCTATGAATTCCAGCGCATGCAAGGGCTGAAGTCGATGCTCGATCCGATCTTCACTCTCGGGACAGCCCGAGTTGCGCTCGTCGAATTCGACAGCCAGGTCGAGCTGACGAGAGACTTCACCAAGGATGAAAACCTTTTCGACGCCGACCTCTCCAACCTGCAGGCGGGAGACGATGGAGCGACGATCCTGGATGCGGTTCGTTACTCGGTTGATCTCCTTAAGAAAGAACCGCCGGATCGTTTGCGCGTCATGCTTCTAATCAGCGAAACCCGCGATCACGGCAGCATTGCGAAGCTTGACGACACGGTTTCTGCCATCGGGCAAAGCAATTCCGTCATGTACGCTCTGGCCTTCTCACCCGCGCTTTCCAACATTCTTGACACTGGCCGCGGGAATAATAAGAACGAGATGCATCAGGGCGTCAACTTTATCGATCTCATGTACCGCACCGTCGAGGCGATGAAGAAAAATGTTCCGAGTACGGTCGCGTCCATGACGGGCGGCGAGTACGAACTCTTCGCCACGAAAAAGAAATTCGAAGTCCGCATGAACGACTTCACCAACCATCTGCACAGCCGCTATGTTCTGAATTTTTCTCCGAAGGAACCTCACCCCGGACTGCATCAACTCCAGGTGCGGCTAAAGGACCCGCGGGATCGCTCGGTTCTGGCGAGAACCAGCTATTGGGTGGAAGGGTCCAAGTAGAGGGTTACGCAGGCGCTTCGCTCGTTTTGGCGTCGAGCACTTCTCGCACTTTTCCAACCAGCGCAGAGAGAGTAAAAGGCTTTGGAAGGAACCACAGTCCCGGATCCAGAACTCCGTAGTGCACCACGGCATTGTTCGTATAGCCGGAAATGAAGAGCACCCGGATGTCGGGGCAGACCTTCAGAATTTTCTCCGCCAATTGCCGTCCGTTCATGCGCGGCATGACCACGTCGGTGACCAGCAGCCGGATCTCGCGCTGGTTAGCTCTGCAAAGCTCAAGCCCCTGCTCCGGATTTCCAGCAACCAGTACGTTATACCCGCAGTGAGTGAGCACTGAAGAACTGAGCTGTCGCAGCTGCGCATCGTCTTCCACGAGCAGAATTGTCTCGGTCCCTCGCCGCACATGGTCCACGATCTTTTCCGAGCCAACCTCTTCTGCCAACTGGTCAACGCGCGGCAGATAAATCTTGAATGTCGTGCCGCAACCGGGCTCGCTGTATACCCAGATGTATCCACCGCTCTGCTTGACGATTCCATACACCATCGACAAGCCGAGACCGGTTCCCTTCCCGACTTCCTTGGTGGTGTAGAACGGTTCGAAGATGCGAGCCTGGGTCTCCGCGCTCATCCCCTCTCCCGTATCGCTCACCGCCAACATGACATATCGCCCGGGCACGACCGGCTGCCGGTCGCGGGCGTAAGTTTCGTCGAGGGTCGCATTTGCAGTTTCCAGCGTGAGCTTGCCCCCATGGGGCATGGCGTCTCGCGAATTGAGCGCGAGATTCATGATGACTTGCTCGATCTGTCCGGGATCGGCTTTCACCGAGCCGAGGTGATCGGCGGGAGCCGTGAGCACTTCAATGTCTTCCCCAATCAATCTGCGCAACAATGAATCGAGATTTACGAGGCTGTCATTGAGATTGATGACCCGCGGCGAGAGTACTTGCTTGCGGCTGAAGGCCAATAGCTGCCGCGTGATCCCAGCCGCGCGGTCGGCGGCCGACCGAATCTGCGCCGTGCTTTCGGCCAACTGACTCCCGCCCGGAACGCCGTCGGCAAGAATTTGCGAATAGCCGAGTATGACGGTCAACAGATTGTTGAAATCATGAGCCACACCGCCGGCGAGCCTGCCCACCGCTTCCATCTTCTGCGAATGCCGCAGGTTCTCTTCGAGCGCTACTCGCTCCGTGACGTCCTGTACCAGCGACGCCACGCCCAACACTCGCCCCGCGTCGTCCACAAGGGGCGTGTTGTACCATTCGCAGGAAATCAGGCGGCCGTCTTTGGCGACGTTGTCATTGCGTCCGAACTTGTAGCTGGCTGTGTTTGGATCGCCGTCCTTGTGTTCGAGCAGATCCTTCCATACTCGCGCTACCTGATCGCGGTATTGAGGCGGAACGATGAAGTGGCCATGCTGGCCGAGCGCTTCTTCGCGTGTGTATCCGAAGATTCGTTCGGCCGAAGGGTTCCAGTCCGCCACCTTAAACTCGAGATCCCACTCCACGACCGCTAGCGGCGTGTGGTCGAGGTGGATGCGCAGCTTTTGCTGCGATTGCCGGATCTCTTCCTCCGCGCGCCGGTGAGCGGTAATGTCTCGGCAGATGCCGAGCAGTCCGATGACTTGTCCTCCAGGATCGCGAAAAGGCCCCTTGGTCGCGGAGTACAGACGGGTCACTCCCGCCGCCGTCCCGAATTCCTCATAGGTCTGCGTCTTGCCGGCTTGTACGACCTGGCGGTCCTTCTTCATGATCGATCGGCCGACTTCGGGCGTAAACAATTCCAAGTCCGACTTGCCGACAACTTCGTTCACGGAGCGACCCAGAAATCCGGCGCCGGCCGAATTGATCATCAAGTACCGGCCTTCGAGATCTTTCACGAAGACCGCGTCGGTTGTGCCTTCCGTGATCCCGCGGAGTAAGGAAAGATTTTTTTCGAGTTCGCGGCTGCTCATCAGCAACTGGCTCTGCACGATGAACATCCGGCCGCCCGCCGCGGCAAACGAGACGAGCGCGAGAACCACCGACCAGAAAAATTGTTCCTGCGCGATGCCCAGCACCAGTGGAAATACGATCGCCGGGATCAGCATCGGGGAAAATTGCGCCAGTAGCAGCAAACGGCGAGAGCGCGGCGTACCTTGAACCGCGTCTTCCTCCATCTCCCAGGTACCCGCAAGCACGATCAGCAGGCAATAGCTCAGGGTCCACACGATATCGAGCCATTCGCCCTGCTGGTAATAACCGGTCGACTGCCAGTACAACGTTCCGTTGAGGACGGCGGCATGGACGGTCAGAAATGCGCCTATGCGTCCAAAAAATATCTTCTCGACCCGATTCGCGCTCAGCAGGCTACGCACGATGAAGCTGAGAGCAATGACGCCAAAGAAAAAAATTCCGGCGTAGAGGGTACGAACCTGCATCGCCTGCGCGGCCGCCTGCCATCGCGACGGCACGTAAATCTCGGAGAGTTCCACGGCGAGTGCAAGTGTGCATACCTGCACGAAATCGCAAAGCCGTAACCACTCGTATCCTTTGCTCGGATCGCGCGGACTCAGAAACAAGGTCAGTACGATGGGAACAACCCAGAAGAAAACAAGCACGTCGCTCGGCCAAAGTGTTCCGAGCTGCGCGTGCAGGTAGTCGTAGTATTCGGTGTAGAGCCCCTGTCCGATCGCGGTCAGCAGCATGGAGAACGCGACCAACCGCCACACTCTCCGACCGAAGGGCCCGGCCTTCCGTGAAGCGACCCAGCACACGACCGTCGCCACCAATGGAGCGAGCGTGTCGATCCAGTCACCCCAAACCGAGGCTGTGTCGCTGCCGTAGCGGGTGACCAGCACCCACACGTGAACGACAATAAGAGCCCCAGCCGCAGTGATTGCGGATGTGCGCAGTTTGGACATTGCGAAGAGTTTCCAGGGCGTGGTCGCCCATCAACGAATGGGCGTTGGGGCCAGCATCTGGAATTCTGAGTATAAACTTACTCGGCTCACGCCGGTGAGTACTTCGGTGCAGCAAAGCCTGCGCCGCGCATCGATTTTCTCAAAAAGCTCAAAGCCCAGCATTCTTCGTGCTTTGCTCCGGCTTGACTTTTTCTAGTGCAAGCCATCTGCCAACTTTTTACAGTCTTCCTCTTGCCAAGAGCAGCGAATTTCCCTAGCATCCAGATTGAAAGCCGACCTGCGGAGTTGGTGATGGCGGGTCACCGATATTTGAACCAATGCTGAATGAACGGGAGCTCGACTCGAACTAGGATCCGGTGAGCAGCGCTCCGCCATGCGGAGATGCCTAAAGGGTCTCGGCGGGCGCCCAACGTCTACCGACGGGTTCATTCTCGGCCCCGTCACACGGCTCAGCGGGTCGGCTTGATTTTTACTGAAGGTCTTTGGACCTTCGCTTCGGTCTACAGAGCAAATTTCCCACTTTCTTCCAGAGCGCCGAAACGATCTCCCTCCTGCTAAACTTGTGGTTGTAGCGAATCTCAGCTTTCACGCATCCAATTAAACAGTGTTCCCGCAACTATTCCATTTCGGAAGGTTTTTCCTGCCGACCTACGGATTCCTGGTCGCCTTGGGAGTTCTGATCGGGCTATGGATCAGTGTCCGCAACGCCGAAAGGTTCGGCTACGACGGGGACAAGGCTTGGAACCTTGGCATTCTGGTTGTGCTGGCCGGCATCATCGGGTCCAAGGCGCTCTACATCATCAATGAGTGGAGCTACTTCTCGACGCACACCAGCGAGATCTTCAGCACCAACACCTTGCAGGCAGGCGGTGTTTTCTCTGGCGGTTTGCTGGCCGCATTTGCCGCGGCCGCTTGGTATGTGTGGAAACATCACATGCCGGCTCTTGGGACTTGCGACGCCTTTGCTCCCGGCCTCGCACTGGGACACGCCATCGGCCGCGTCGGTTGCTTCGCCGCCGGATGCTGCTATGGAAAAGAAACCCATCACTGGTGGGGAGTTGTGTTTCGCAACCCGCTCGCGAATTCGATCACGGGAACGCCGTTGAATATTCCGCTGGAACCGACGCAGTTATTCGAATCAGCCGTCGAACTCGCGAACTTCTTCTTTCTGATGTGGATGCTGAAAAGGCGCAAGTTTGATGGCCAGATCTTCGGCGCCTTCTTGTTCATATACGGTATTGCAAGATTCTTCCTCGAGTATTTGCGCGACGATCCGGGACGTGGTTCTGTGTTCGGCGGAGCCCTAACGGGAACCCAACTGATCGCCGTGGGCCTTGTGCTGGCGGGAGGATTTATTTGGTGGCTGCGCCCAGGCAGCAAACCGGTTCCGACGCGGACTCCCGTTCCTTCTGCTCGCTAGCAAGACAAAGATCAACCCGGCGCGAATCTCAAGCCTCGCCTGCTGGCGCAAAACCAAAACACTCGACTCGATCTTACGCGACCGCATGTAGTATTCTTCGCAGCGAATGCCGGAAGCATTTCCCATTCCTATCACTGTCGTGCCTGACGACGCCGGCAAACGCCTCGATCAAATTCTTGTGGCTCACCTTGGAGTGAGCAGGGCTCGTGTCCAGCAACTGATCTCTGAAGAAAAGGTCCTGGTCAATGACGCTCCGGCCAAAGCGTCCCTGAAACTTCGCGGGAATGAGCGTGTGAGCATACATGGAGAGGCCGAGCGCCCTCCACTGCGCGCGATGCCAGAAGAAATCGCGCTCGATATCGTCTACGAAGACGAGGATCTGGCGATCATCAACAAGCCCGCAGGCATGATGGTCCACGCCGGCGCCGGAGCGACTGACGATCAGCGGAATCGCGGAACGCTGGTGAACGCCTTGCTTCATCATTTCGCGAGTCTGTCGATCGTAGGCGGTGAAACGCGGCCTGGCATCGTCCACCGTCTCGACAAGGAAACCAGCGGCCTCATCGTTGTCGCGAAGAATGATGCCGCACATCGAAAGCTTGCCGAACAATTCGCCGGCCGAGAAGTGAAGAAAAAATACATCTCTCTGGTACATGGATGGATGAAAAAAGATTCGGGCACCGTGTCAGCCAGCATCAGCCGCGACCGCATTCGCCGCATCCGGATGACGACGCGGCATGCCGGCGGGCGCGAGGCCGTTTCTCACTACACCGTGCTGCGCCGCTTCGAGACCTCTTTCGGCAAATTCACTCTAGTTGAAGTGAAGATCGATACCGGGCGGACGCACCAGATTCGCGTACACCTCTCTTCGCTGGGACATCCTGTTGTCGGTGACAGCCTTTACGGGGCTCCGAAAGAAATGCAAAGAAGAACGATCGGGGCAAGGCAGGCTACGGGCGGGACGATTAGTTTGTCGCGTAACTTCCTACACGCCGCCAGCCTTGCCCTCAGACACCCTCGAACGGGTGCGCCCCTGTCATTTGATGCCTCGCTGCCCGAGGAATTGCAGGCATTCCTGGCGGCTGTCGAGAACACCGAGTGAAAGCTATAATGATGGCAAGGATGGACACTTTGAGGGCTAAGCTGAGCGTGGGGGGCAGCATCGCGCTGCTGGCATTGTCGTTACTTTTTGTCAGCACTCTTATTTCAACGGCGCAATCGGCATCTGATCCCACAAAGCCCGCAACAGCCGCGCCACAAAAATCCCAACCGGCAACTCCTCCCGCAAACGGTACCGGAGCACAGGATCAGAAGCCGCCCGACCCGAACGCGTCAGCCGATGAGCCGGTCACGACGATTCGAGTCCAGGGAAACGAAGTGAACGTCGTCTTCACCGTAACCGATAAGCACGGCCGCCGTATCACCGACTTGAGGCAGGGCGACTTTCAGGTGCTCGACGACAACAAACCGCCGCAGGAGATTCGCAGCTTCCACAATGAAACCAATCTCCCTCTGCAGGTGGGATTGCTGATCGACGCTTCCAACTCGGTGCGCGACCGCTTCAAGTTCGAGCAGGAATCCGCCATCGAATTTCTGAACCAGACGATTCATCTGCGGGTCGATCAGGCATTCGTCGTCGGATTCGACGTGACGCCGGAAGTTACACAGGATTTCACCGACAACACGGAGCGCTTGGCCCACGGAGTTCACGAACTCCGCCCCGGCGGTGGAACCGCGCTCTACGACGCACTCTATTTTGCGTGCCGCGACAAGCTGATGAAAGGGTCGAAGAACGCGACCGTGCGTCGGGCTATTATTTTGTTGAGTGACGGCGACGACAACCAGAGTCATGTCACCCGCGAAGAGGCGATCGAAATGGCGCAACGCGCCGAGGCCATCGTCTATACGATTTCGACGAACGTGAGCGGCACCAAGGGGCCCGGCGACAAAGTGCTGGAGCGCATCGCCGACGCAACTGGGGGACGCGCTTTTTTTCCATTCCAGATTCGCGACGTGGCCAATGCCTTCGCCGAAATTCAGGACGAACTCCGAAGCCAGTATGCGATTTCCTATCGCCCCGCAGACTTGAAGCACGACGGCCACTATCGCACGATCGAAATCGTCGCCAACGACCGGAAGAACCTGCGCGTGCGTTCGCGGCGCGGTTGGTACGCTCCCGCCAATTAGCTTTCGTCGCCCGCTACTCCTTCATGTAAACTTCGCAGACTCGGCGATGAAAGGTCCTGCCACCTCCAGCGTAAAGAGATGATCAACATGCCAGGATATTCCAGCACTCCTCTCCCGAAGAAACTGGGTATCAAAGACGGTTTCCTGGTGTGCTTTGTAGACGCACCGCCCGAAGTGCTGAAAGAATTGAAAACCGAACTGTCACGTTGCAAGGTCGCCCGCAATGGAGAAGCTCCACTCGACTTCGCCATGCTGTTCACCAAAAATAAAGCAATGTTCGTCAAGGAATTCAAATGCCTGGCAAAACAGTTGGCTTCTGCAGGAATGCTGTGGGTCAGCTGGCCTAAGAAAAGTTCCGGCGTGGCAACCGATCTCGACGAAAATGCAATTCGAGAGATCGGTCTGGCCACGGGCCTCGTCGACGTGAAAGTTTGCGCGGTCACAGCCGTGTGGGCGGGTCTAAAATTTGTTCGCCGCGTAAAAGATCGCTGAGACAACAAACGCTCGCTTGGCTCAAAGACACCTTTAGAAAAGGAAAAATCATGGTACGAGTGGGACTCATTGGATTTGGATTGGCTGGCCAGGCGTTTCATGCACCCGTCATTCGCGGCGTCGAGGGAATGGAACTGGCCTGCGTTCTCGAACGCCATGACTCGAAGGCGAAAGAAAAATATCCTGAAGTCCGAATAGCGCGGACGCTCGACGAGATGCTCTCCGACAAGTCGATCAGCCTCTGCGTAGTCGCCACACCCAACGATTCTCATTTCTCATATGCGAAAGCATGTCTCGAAGCCGACCGCGATGTCGTCGTGGACAAACCGCTCACGCCGACGATGGCCGAAGCCGAACAACTGGTGCAACTCGCCGCCAAGCGCGGCCGCTTGATCAGCGTCTATCAGGATCGCCGCTACGATGGTGCGTTTCTGACGGTCAAGAAGCTAATCAACTCGGGACTGCTGGGCGAGGTTGCCGAATACGATGTGCGCTTTGACCGTTTCCGTCTTGATGCCAAGCCGAACGCATGGCGTGAGAAGGCGGATTTTCCAGCCGCAGGAGTCCTCTGGGACCTGGGGCCGCACTTGATCGATGGCGCACTGGTGTTGTTCGGTGAGCCTCAATCGATCTATGCAGCAGCGCTATGCCAGAGGAAGAGTTCAACGACCGACGACTCTTTCGACGTGATCCTGCAATATCCGCATCTTCGCGCGACACTGCGGGCACGCATCATCGTTTATGCGCCGGGGCCGCACCTTCTCGTTCATGGGACGCAGGGCTCGTACATCAAATTCGGAATGGACCCTCAGGAAGAGATTCTCCGCAGCGAGCACTGCCCTGATGGACTCGACTGGGGCAAGAACTGGGGGCTCGAGGCCAAGGATCACTGGGGAACTCTGACTCGCGTCGGCGAGCAGCCACGCAAGATCGAGACGGAACGCGGCGACTATCGCGGCTTCTACGCCAACTTTAGAGATGCAATCGAAAAGAAAGTCGCGCTCGATGTGCCGCCCGAACAGTTCTTGCGCACTCAGCGAGCTCTGGTGTTGGCGCACAAGAGCAGCCGCGAGAAACGCGTCGTGCAGTGGAATGAATCAGCAGAGTAGAACCGAAATCGGATTTCGGTTCTCGTCACGCTACCAAACGTCACACCGCTTTCCTTCGGGCCGCACCATCGGCGCGTCCGCCTTGCAACTCCATGCCTTCTGGAATTCCGGAAAGTTCGAGAGCGGACCAATCACCCGATACTTCGCAATCGGATGCGGGTCAGTCTGCACCATCAAACGTTGTGCCTCGGGCCGAATCTCGTCTCCGCGAAACTGTCCCCACGCGAGGAAGAACTGCTGCTCTGGCGTAAATCCGTCGACATCGGCCGGCCGCGGCTTTCCCTCCAACGACTTCTCATAGGCGAGGAACGCAATCTTCGCGCCCCCCAGATCCCCGATGCTCTCTCCCAAAACCAGCTTGCCGTTGTGATGAATATCTTTTTCGATGTAGTAGTGATCGAACTGATCGGAAACGCAGGCCGCGCGCGAGCGGAAATCTTTCAGGTCGGCATCAGTCCACCAGTCACGTAGACGTCCGAGAAAGTCATACTGTGCGCCTTCATCGTCGAAACCGTGCGAAATTTCATGTCCGATCACAACTCCGATCGCACCGTAGTTCACGGCGTCCACGGCGTTGATGTCAAAGGCGGGTGGCTGCAAAATTCCCGCCGGAAACTCGATGGAATTCATCAGTGGGTTGTACTCGGCGTCCGAGGTCGGCGGCGTCATCCCCCAGCGGCCGCGATCGACGGTCTTCCCAATCGTGGCGCGATCGTCTTGTTCCACGAACTTGCGCCCTTCAATCACGTCCTCGAAAAATGCGTCTCGGCGAATCTCAACGTGGCTGTAGTCCTTCCATTTGTCGGGATATCCAATCTTTTGCTGGAAGGTCGCGATCTTAGCCATCGCCTTTTCTTTGGTGTCATCGCTCATCCAACTGCGGCTCAGGATGTCGTCGCGCATCGCCGCCAGAAGATTTCTGACCATCTCCTGCATGCGTGCCTTGGCTTCGGGCGGGAAATATTTCTCGACATATTTCTTGCCGAGCGCCTCGCCCAGCAGGCGGTCCGACGATTCCGCGCACCGCTTCCAACGCGGCTTCATCTCGGCGGCTCCGGCAAGATATTTTCCGTTGAACGCGAAGTTTTCTTCCACGAACGGCGCCGAGAGCGAGTTCGCAACCGAATCCAGCAACTGCCATTTCAGATAGGTCTTCCAGTCAGCCACCGAAGTCTGCTGCATCTGGCGGTCGACTTCCTGTATGAATTTTGGCTGATCGACGTTAATGTCCACGTCGGTCGGCAGTTGTTTGTGCTTGAAGTATCCGGCCCAATCGAAGTGCGGGGCCAACGCCTGCAGCTGCGCGAAGCTCGTATTGTGATCGGTCGCTGCCGGATCGCGCAACTCGACATTGTCGAGGGTAGCCTCCGCGAATTTCGTTTCGATCCCGAGAATAGTCTGTGCTGCAGCGGCTGCAGACGTCGTGTCCCATCCGGCCAATTTGAGCATCGCCGTAACGTGCCCAACATATTTCTCTCGCGCCTCTTTAAAACGTGGCTCAGGCTTCAAATAGTAGTCGCGGTCCGGAAGGCTCAAACCACTCGCACCGAAATCCGCCAGCACCCAAGACGGCTTGTGGGGATCCTGCTGCCCGCCCATGGCAAACGGAACGTTCACGTTGATGTCGTGGAGCTCGGCGATTACCTGCTGAAGCGAGGCCATGTCGCGGACGGCATCGATCTTCGCAAGCCACGGTTTGATTGGCTCCACGCCAAGCGCGTTGACCCTGGTCTCGTCCATGCACGCGCCGTAGTAGTCGCCGATGATCTGATCGTTGCTTCCCTTTGCGGTGCCTTTTTCAGCGGCAGCGGCTTCGAGGATGTCGTGCAGCTTATCTTTTGCGAACTCGCCCGCCTGCCATCGCCGGCTCCATCGCGTCATCGAGGCGGGAATGGGATTGTTCGCTCGCCAAGTACCGTTCGAGAACTCATAGAAGTCGTCACACGGAGCCGCTTTGCGGTCGAGGTCCTTGACCGCGATGCTGTGCAACGCAGTCTGTGCAATGAATGCCCGCGGCAATACCAGCGACACCATCACCCACGAAAGCAAAAGAAGAAGGCGGCGTACACCCATGTTTTTTCTCTCCAGAATCGGCCGAAAAGTTAGAGGATAATTTCTCGCGGCTGCCATTCTAGACGAGCGGAGCCGCAAGTGTCAGAGCGACACGAACGGGGCAATACGACGACGCACAGCTGCTTGCGACCGAGGATGAATTGTTAGGACGAATTTACCGCTGACGACGAAAGCCGTTACCCGCCGGCCTTCAACTCGGTAAGCACTTGCTTGGCGATTTCCTTCAGCGTCTCGAAAACTCCGACACCCTGGAATGCTACGGCTTCAACGATCGGCTCGTTCTTCTTGCGCAGCTCGGTCGAGAGCATATCGATAGGCAGGATATTTGGCAGGTCGCGCTTGTTCAATTGCAGTACATACGGAATCTTGTTGAAGTCGTAGCCGTGCTCTTTCAGGTTCGACATCAAATTTTCGAGCGCCTCGACGTTGGCGTCCATCCGCTGCTCCTGCGAGTCAGCGACGAACACGATCCCGTCGACTCCGCGCAGAATCAGCTTGCGGCTGGCATCGTAAAAGACCTGCCCGGGGACCGTATAAAGGTGAATACGAGTCTTGAAACCGCGAACCGAACCGAGGTCAAGGGGCAGGAAATCGAAGAACAGGGTGCGCTCCGTTTCGGTCGCCAGCGAGATCATCTTGCCCTTTTGCTGGTCCGCAGTCTTCTGATAAATCACTTGCAAATTCGTGGTCTTGCCGCCGAGACCGGCGCCGTAATACACGATCTTGCAATTGATTTCCCGGGCTGCGAAGTTGATGAAACTCAAAGGCTTTCCTCGAAAACAGGCATTCCCCTTCGGGGCTGCCGCACACACAAATGTCCTTTTGAAGGCTCGCGGTCTTTATATCATATGGGGAGTACCCACGGCAGGTTACTCAGGTGACCCCGGGGCAGCTGCGGACTTCCCTGCGCTGCCTCAGTGAACGGCCCCGACCGGGTAATATCCGGCCTTGGTATAGATGTCCAGACCCTTCTTGTCGACCAGTATTTCGATGGTTCGATAGGCCGAACTGCCGGCCACCGCTTTGGGAGAATAGCCCAACGTGTACTGGTTTCGTGCTTCGGAAGTGATATCACCGTAAGCGTTTTCGATCGCGTTGCGGGACAGCTCGGGAAAAATATCTCCTCCGCCCGTCGCCCGCGTGTACTTCGGAAGAATATCGCTGTAGCCCTGTCCTAACAGATGGTGAATCTTCTCGACCTGCCGATATACCGGTAAAGCGCCAGCGTCCAGAACGACCGCTTTTATCTGGATACCGTGAGTCTCGAGCAACCGCAAAACATCTTTGTAACTGGCCTGGCTGCCGCGTTCCCGCCCATCGCTGATGATGAGAATCACCTTGCGCCGGGCACGGTCGCGCTTGCTTAGGTCGATCGCAGCGCGCAGGATTGCGTCATTTAACACGTGCGCCTCCTTCGGAGGAGTGTTCACCGGTTGAACCGGCGGTCCTCCGACGGGCATTCCGTTCACGGTGGGGCCTGAAGCCAGCGGACCTCCGAGCACGGGCGGGCCATTTTCATGGCCTCGAACCAGTTTCATCGCTTCCAGAGCGCCAGTCAGCCTCTGAGCCCGGCCTGTGAAATCGGTGACCTGGCTCACCGTACTGCTGTAGGTGTAGAGCGCAAACTCGTCGTAGGGACTGAACGCTCCTACGAGGGACGCGTAGGTCTGGTGAACTTTCTGCACTGCGACATCGGCCATTCCCAGGTCGAGAAGGATCGCCACCGAAAGCTGGAAGGGATCGCTGGTGAAATACGTGAGCTTCTGCGGCTTTCCGTTTTCAAGGACGGTGAAATCTTTTGGCAAGAGGCCATCCACCCGGCGCCCTTGGCCGTCCTTCACCATGACCGGAATCTGCACCAAGTTGGTGGTGACCAAAATCCTGTAGAGGTCGTCCTTCGGATTGATCTGATTTCTGGGGATGCCGTTCTGAGAAGTCGCATCCGGGAATGTTCCGGGGGGTACGGTATCCACTGGAGGCATGGGAGGCGCGGCAGGCTTTCCTTCCGGCCGGTCCGCCCGATCCGTGGGTCGGGGTAGGTCTGGAAGCCCTGAAGAACTCCCCGCAGGAATCGCCGGCTTGGGAGCGGGCGGCTGCACGGTCGACGGTGCATCTGGAATGTCTTGCGAGGATTGGCTGTTAGCAGGCTGACTTTGATTCTGGCTGCCGGACTGCGCCAAACCTATCGGAACCGCCAGAATCAGCACTATTGCCGCGATCGCCAGCGCGTTCGCGCGGAGTTTCAGGCCTTTTTCGTTCCCAGCTGGCGACATCGGCTCCCCTCGCCTCAGAAAAAAAGCACTTACTTTTGATGGGATGCCAATCCACCCCAATTTGGTGCATCTAAAGCTTCAGGAATAGACTAACAAAGATTCGTCCTGAGAGCTCTGGATGCCCAATCGCTTCAACTTGCCCCTCCGATTCGTCTGTACCGGAATGTTAGTTGCACTTTTCGCGTCCTCATTTGTCTTCGCTCAGCAGCCTGCTAGCCCAGCCGCGTCAGTTCCCCAGGCGAGCCAGGATCAGAAGTCCGACGATTCTCAGCAACCCACCGAGACTCTAAAAGTCAACGTGAACGTCGTGCAGCTGTTCTTCAATGTGAAAGACAAGCACGGCGCCCTGATCCCCAACCTTACGAAAAACGATTTTGACATCGCGGAAGACGGCACGCCTCAGACCGTCAAGTACTTCACGGCCGAATCAAACCTGCCTCTTACCATCGGCATGATGATTGACGCCAGCGGCAGCCAGCGCAACGTCATCGACATGGAGAAGGAAGTAGGCGGCGCGTTTCTTCGCCAGATCTTGACCGACAAAGACGAGTCATTCGTCATCAGCTTCGACATCACGGTTGATCTGTTGCAGGACTTTACCCGCGACGTGCATCGCCTGCAGGCCGCGCTGAACAAAGCGAAGGTGAATGTCGACTACAGCAGCGGCGGCATTCCCGGCATGGGCGGCGGCCCGGTCCCGCAGCGCGGCAATTCGCCGGGAACTCTGCTTTACGATGCCGTATATCTCTCCGCGCACGACATGCTCTCGAAAGAAGTCGGACGCAAGGCGATGATCCTTCTCACCGACGGGCAGGATGAAGGCAGCCGCTTGAAACTTCAGGACGCCATCGAAGCCTCGCAGAAGGCCGACGCGATCGTTTACGTCCTGCTCTGCGCCGACCGCGGATTTTATGGCGGCTTCGGTTATTCCGGCGAGTCGGAAATGCGAAAACTCACGGAACAGACCGGCGGCCGCGTGATCAATGTAGGAAACAAATTCGACAAGCTGCGGGACGCCTTCGATCAAATCGCCGCCGAGTTGCGCAGCCAGTACAACATCGGCTATACCCCAACCAACACGAAACTCGACGGCTCGTATCGCAAACTTGAAATTAAGAATAAGCAGAACTACAAAATCCAGTCCCGCGCTGGATACTACGCTGGCCGCAAAGACAACTAGGCGACCTAATCTGCGCTACCAAGGTCAGCGGGCAAGAGTGACAGCTCCACCCTAGCGAACCTGTCAGGCAAGCCGCGCTTTTGCCGCTCAGGCTATGCATTCTTCGGACACCGCGATAAACTCCTTTCCGGAGGATTTCGCATGCCACGTTTCTCCCGCCGCTCGTTCCTGCACCTCTCTGCTGCCGCCTCCGCGGCTGCAGCCTTTCGCATAATGAGCGAGCCTATGCTGGCCGCCGCGGCCCGCCGCCCACACGCGCCGGACGCAATCATGATCGACTCCAACGAGAACCCACTCGGCCCCGGACAAGCAGCGCGCGAAGCCATGGCCGGTATCATCCCGCAAGGCGGGCGCTATCTGGACAATCTCACCGAAGACCTTGTGAAGACCTTCGCACAAATGGAAGGCTTGAACCCTGACCACATTCAGGCCACCGTCGGATCGACTCCTCCTCTCAGTCTGAGCGTGTTGGCGTTCACTTCTTCGCAAAAAAGTTACGTCACGGCCGACCCGGGATTCGAGCTAGGAATGATGGCGTCTGAACATAACGGCGCCCCCGTGATCAAAATCCCGTTGACGCTCTCCCACGCCCACGATGTGAAGGCCATGCTGGCAGCCGCTCCCAATGCTGGGGTCTTTTATATCTGCAATCCCAACAACCCTACGGGTACGATGACGCCGCATTCCGACATCGAATATCTCGTCGCCAACAAACCCAAAGATTCGGTGGTTGTCGTCGACGAAGCCTACATCCATTTCACGGATGCGCCATCGACGCTCGACCTCGTGAAGGCAGGCAAAGACGTAATCGTTTTGCGCACTTTTTCGAAGGCATTCGGCTTGGCCGGGATTCGTTGCGGGCTGATCGTCGCTCGTCCTGATTTGATCGAAAAAGTCATGGCGCGAGGCGGATGGAACTTCATGCCGATCACAGCGGTAGTCGCGGCTACCGCCAGTTTGAAGGATTCTGCCCTGGTTGCGGAGCGGCGTCGCATCAATACTGGCGTCCGCCAACAAACATTTCAGTTTCTCGACCACAACGGATATACCTACATCCCGTCGGAATCAAATTGCTTCATGGTCGATACCAAGCGCCCGGCTCAGCAAGTGAGAGATGCGATGGCAAAGGACAACGTGATGATCGGTCGCAGTTGGCCGATCATGCCGACCTGGGCGCGCATCACAGTCGGAACCGAAACAGAAATGGATCGCTTTCAATCCGCCTTCCAGAAGGCAATGAAAGCATAGATCGTGTGGAACGGACACTCCTTTCCGTTGGTTTCGACTTCGACTTCTTGCTCGCTTTAGCTCGAAGTCTGCCAAAAGAAAAAAGGCCACGTTCATTGCTGAACATGGCCAGTTATCCACCCCTTGTTACAACGCTCGTTATTGCGGCGTCAAAAGAAATCCATGTTCCTGCCCGTTGTGAGTGCCCATTCCGACGATCTGTCCCGAAGCATTGATACCATCCGCTTCGGTCAGCACCCATCCTGACTTCGCAGGAATCATGCCGTTTAAGTCCTTAATCTTTCCGCCGCTATAGACAAAGGCGTGATACGTGTTGCTGAACGTTGAACGGCCCACGATAGCGCCCGAATCATTGATCCCGAACCCCCACACCGTGCTCGTGCTGCCGGCGAAGGTTCCCAGATCTTTGAGAGCGCACGTTGCGCAGGTCGCGATGAAGGCGTGAGCCAATCCAGCCTTCGTGTATCCGACGCCCGTCACCTGGCCTTTGCTGTTGATCGCATATCCCTGGCTCCACGCTCCGCCGAGTGTTCCCATCTTCGTCATCTTCCCGTTACTCCAGACAAACCCAAAGAAGTTGCCGTGCACATCGTAGGACGTGCCGGTAACCACGCCCGAGTTGTTTACGGCCTGCGCAACGTTCCACCACGAATTTCCCTTGGGCGAACCCAGAGTTCCAAGGTCAGTCATCGCACCATTGCTATAAAGAAACGGGTGATTGCTTCCATCGGCAGTGACAGCCGATCCGACGACCTGCCCAATATTGTTGATTCCGTAGGCAACGGCCGTGCCACCGCCGAGATCGCCGATGTCGACCATGGCGCTGCCGACGGTGAGAAATCCCCGATAAACATTCTTGGAGTCTTGCGAGTATCCCGCGACTTGACCGCTTGCGTTGATCGCGTTGCCGATGCCCGAGGTTCCTCCCAGCGTTCCAAGGTTGCTCAACTTGCCTTTGTTGTAGAGAAATACTTCGCTGGCATTGGTGCTGGTAGTGCCGGCCGCTCCGGTGACTTCGCCGGATGCATTGATCGCGGTCGCGGTGCTATACCCGTTGGTGTTGAGCGTCCCTAAATCGGTGACGGAGTAAGAAGACTGCGCGGCGCACATCGTCGCAGTGAGACAAACTCCGCAAAAAAGAGCAGGCAGCCCGGCCAGTACTTTCATAAGTTGCCTCCAAACGCGGTCGATTCGATGCAGATTCTTCCATGCTCGTTCCGTGTATATGTCAATAGTTTGTTAAAACGCTCATGGAGGCGCGTCCCGATGCGGTTCCCGGCCCGGTGCACCATGCTTCTAACCATGGAACTCTCTCTTCAGCGGGAGCGCGAGAAAGCCTCTAGTACAATCGACCCGTGAGCGACGCCGTCCGCATCGGAATTTTGGGCGACTTTAATGCCGAATCCCGTTCTCACCACGCCACCAACGACGCCCTGCAACACGCCGCCCGCAAACTGGACATGAAGGTTGAGAGCGAGTGGATTCCAACGCCATCACTGACTGCTGCCGATGCAGAGAAGAAGCTGGAGACTTTTGATGGCCTCTGGGCCTCCGCTGGAAGCCCCTATAAGAGCTTTGACGGCATGTTGAAAGGCATCGAATTTGCGCGGCGCCGCGACTGGCCTTTCCTCGGCACATGTGGCGGATTTCAGTACGCATTCATCGAATTCGCTCGCAACGTCCTCAAGATTGCGGACGCGGACTCTGCCGAGAACAATTCGGGATCGAAGAACATCGTCGTTTATCCAGTCGCCTGCGCAGTCCCTGATCGACAGGGCAACGCTCCGAAGCTATCCGGTACTGTGCCGGAGATTCGCCTTCGCCCGGGTTCGTATCTGCAGTCGTTCTATGGGAAAGACAAAGAGGTTGTGAAGGAAGAATTCTTCTGCAATTTCGAAATTAATCCGGACTTCGAATGGGCGGCCATGGAGGCCGGCTTTCCCGGAGTCGCGCGCAGCCCGCAAGGCGAGATTCGCGCCATCGAATCTCCCACTCACCGCTTCTACCTAGCGACACTCTTCCAGCCTCAGTTATCTTCAACGGAGAAAACACCTCATCCCGTGGTTCTCGCCTTCGTCCAAGCAGCAGCGGACTGGGGCAAGAAGAAACTTGACGATAGCGTTCTCGAATAGCAGAGATATCCTGCTGCGATGCATTTCTGCCCTGACCAACCTGCCGCCGACGCGGTTACGAAAGTCGCGACACCTCGAAGCCACACGGCCCCGCACCAATCGTATCTGGAGCGAATGGCCGCGTCTCGCTAGACTGCATTTCTCGGTCGCCCTCCCCCATCGCGCGCCCGCAGGAGACAAGCTCATCTATGCCCACGCAGCTGATGAACTCGTTCCGTATTCCGTTCACGACTCTGGTCAGCTACGTCCCGGTCATCGCGACCGTGGTGACCACTTTTTTCAGCGTGATCCTTGCGCGCGCCACGTTGCGTTATGTCGAGGCGACGGACAAAAGCCTGGCTCTCGCGCGAGAAGAATTCGAACGCGAGTGGACTCCGGATCTGCATATAAAACTGGAACGTGTCTCGCCGTCCGAGGCGCGGATCATCGTCACCAATCTCGCGAAAACGTCGGTTTTGCTGCAGCTCTTGCAACTTCGCAAGCTCTCGCATGCACTACCGTCAGAACGCAGCCGCATTAACGATCCGCTGGTTGGCGGAATGACGTGGACGCTAGAGATGGGGAAAAGAATCCTCGCCTGCACGGGAGATGAATTCGAAGGACCGATCGCAGTCGCGATGACTTTCTACGCGTCAGGCCGCATGTTTCGTACAGATTGGTTTCGCTCGCAAGTGCAAGTGCGCGAGGGGCGCCTCATCAGCCTCGAGCCGAGCACGATGCCGACGCGACGCGTGCGGCAAATCGAGCGAAAGGGTCCTGAGAGACGACGCGAATTTGTGCAGGATGTCGCGGCGGGCGCAGATCCTGAAAAAGCTGCCACTGAAAAAACGGAAGAGAAAACATTCGCTGCGAATGCATGATCCGAAGCGCAGACCCGCATATTTTGATTTCCCGCCGCGGAACTGATGTCCTAATTATTCGTCTTCGTCTCTGCTCCCGCTTTCCGCCGCTGTTATTCTTGAGCGTCGCTCCATAAGCACAATTTTGATTCGGATCTTGTGATCACAAATTGTGATCTCAAATTTGGCTATGACGAAAACAGCAATCATTGCTACTCGAAAAGTCGACTCGAAGATACTCATTCTTCGCGGGCAAAAGGTCATCCTTGACGCGGACCTGGCGGAGCTTTATGGGGCGCAGGTGCGCCAACTGAATCAGCAGGTGAAGCGCAATGCGAAGCGATTCCCACCTTCGTTTCGCTTTCAACTTTCCGCGCAGGAATTCAAAATCTTGAGATCACAAAATGTGATCTCAAGTGCGGGACACGGCGGAACACGATACAGGCCTTACGCATTCACCGAACACGGCGCCATCATGGCGGCCACTGTGCTGAACTCGGATCGCGCAATTGAGATGAGCGTGTTCGTAGTCCTCGCATTCGTGCGCATGCGCCGCGCCATCGCCACAAATCGCCAAGTCCTGGCCAAACTCTCGGAAGTCGAGCGCCGTCTCGAAGGTCATGACGCTGATATCCGGGATCTGATGGAGGCCATTCGCGAGTTGATCACACCACCGGATCCGCCGCGCCGCCGAATCGGATTTGAAACGCCCGCCGATTCTGCGAAAAGCCGCAAAAATTCTAAAGCTCACGCTTTGCAATTTCCCGCTAAGGGTTGATCTTCGAGTCGCGCGATGGTCCGTAGCGAGTTTCTGTCGCAGCTCGGTAACCCTTACCAAGGATTGTCACTCGTGCAACGATTCACTAATCCTCCCGCTTCTCCTGCCGATCCTTCCCCTTAGGAGACCAAAAATGATCACTCCAATTGACAGCGCTCATCCGATCGACGTCCGTCAAGTTGCGCAACAACCTGCGGAGGTCAGGCACGACCGTCAGCGCCAAACTCCGCCGGTTCAGAAAAGCGGAGCTCTCTCTCACGATCAGGTCACGCTCCGGAGCGCAGGGCAGCCGGACGAGGACTCCGACCGAAAGTAGAACTCGCGCCGGCAGATCGGGCCTACTCGATCTTTGTCGACCGAACATAGGCATTCGCCACCGGTAACTGTCACGAGGGTCTTGGGAGCGGATCCCGATCGTGCTAAAGGTGGAAGGGACTAGAGCCGATCTTGTCACCGATGATCAGTCCAATCAGCAGCAATTCCACCGCCTGCGCTTGGCCAGACTTCACAGCCTGCTGTTCGTCAACCGCAACCTGAGCGGACGTCGCTTTCACAGGACACCGTCAGCCTGAAGAGCGCTGCCCACGTCGAGACCAATACGGCGACACAGCAGGTAACAAATCAGTTGATCCAACCCGGGACAGTCAATCCGGGTGTCCCCACCCGTGCCGCACTTGCAGCAGGGTGGGGAGTTTTTCCCGGGAATACCGCCGCTTCATCAGCGCGTTTGCGATTTCGCCTCAACTTCGCAAACCAATTCGAATCCGATTCGCGTTGTACGAGGCTGCGCGTTGCGGTCGCGGTAGTCGGTGCAGTAGAGAACATCAAGCTTCACCACACGCACCATTCCACCGTAAGTGCAGGAGATCGCACGCTCTCCGTTCACGCCGTACTGCACGTGAGCGTTAGAGCACTCTGCGCAAAGCGACTTCGGTTTAACAGTGCGCATTCTGTTCCCGATCGTGCGAATCAATTCGACGACAAGTTTGACGAACAAGAAAACTACAACGGGCATCGCGACCTCCTTTCGGACACGACCTTAAAAATGTTGGGTCTCTAACTGCTTTGCCGTTACTCGCGGATTCCGTGACTTGGAGCTGCAAGCAACCGTTCCAAGTCGTCGGACTCCCGTTCCAGTCCCAGCAGCACGCCTTGGAACTCCGCCATCGTTTCCGCGAACGCGTGAGCCTCCACAAATTCGCAGGCTTCGAACTCAGTCGCGGCGGGAAAGAACCTGCGATACAGCGCGACCTTCTGTGCCTCCGCAGCCTTTCCCAGATACAACCTGTAGTCGATGCGTCCCGGACGCAGCAGCGCCGGGTCGAGCGATTCCACATGGTTGGTGGTCATCACAAACAGAACGTTTTCCGGAGCATGAAAACCATCCAACACACTCAGCAACCCCGATAAGCTGACGCCGAAGCGATCTGCCGGATCGTCCTTCTCCCGCCCGCCCGGTGAAGCTCGATCGCGCTCGCTCTGCTCGGTACGGCGATTGCCGCTCTTCATGCAATCGATGTCCTCGAACAGAATCACCGCGTGTTGCGGCACGTCGTTGATGGCGCTCTTGAGAGTTCGGTCGTTGAACTCAGTCAAGTTGACGGCGTACAGCGACATTCCAAATTTCGCAGCGAGGCCCGATACGAGAGAAGTCTTCCCGGTTCCCGGGGGGCCATACAGCAAGTATCCCCGGTGATACGGCACGCCAAGATGACGATAGCGCTGGCGTGACGCCCGGAACGCCTCCACGTCTTCGATCAGGCGTTCACGTTCGCCCGGTTTCAGGATCACTGAATCGAGCGATCGTGGACTGTACGCCTTCACATAAGTCCAGCCTTCGTCATAGACATACAGATACGAAGAAGCTTTCTGCTTGTTCTCATGGCAAGCGACGATCTCATCGACAAACTGCTTCAGGAAAGCCTGCTGCCGGCCAATTGTCCGGAACGTGAGCGACTCGATGCGCCGCGGCGTCCAACCCTTGGTTTCTTCACTGCGCGAAAACCATACCCAGAAAGGGCGTCCGCCATACCAGAAGCGGTGGCGTCCCGGGGCAGGGATCAGCGCCGTCCCTTTACCGCGCAACGTTGTGTCGAGGTCGACACGACGGATGCGCTGCAGGAACTTCTGCTCGAGAAACCATTCCTTGACCCAGTCGAAGGCAGCGTCGTCATCCTTCACAGTGATCATCATCGTGGTCTGCTCGATGATCCAAAACCAAAGTTTCACGGGCAGCGCACGCAAGTAGACGCTGATGCCACCAATGATCATGAGCACAAGCCCACCTGAGGCAAACTGGTTCTGTCCACCCAAAATCTGTCGCAAGAACTCCAACATTTTCGTCATTGCTTTCTAACCGACACGAAGTCGGACCTCTGCCCGGACGGAATCGCCCGGGCGAAATTCAGCGAACTCCTCTCAGTCATCCGATTGCGGGACTAAGAAGACTCGGAGCGCATCAGAGCGACTCGCCAACTAATTCAGGCGAGCGGAATGCTGCGGATGCACGATGTATTTATGTTTTGCGGGAAGAGTGCCGGAGGTCGGCTATCGCGACCGAAGCGACGCCCTAAAGCAACCTGGCCAATTAATGGGCCGCGGTTGCCCGCGTAGGGTCTTACTTTTGAAATGCACCATTCGGGCGTCCTTTCGTAGTGATGAGCTGTTCGAAGATGCCACAACTGCGCAAATCGCGCAAGAGAGAAAAATGTGAGGGTAAGTCTTCTCTGCAGGCGAATCAGGTGCAAGTTACACCGCGAGTAATTCGAATGCCGGATAACTCTCCGCAACAGGGGCGAAGGCTTCAGGCGGAGATCCCGCTGGCACACCAGGAAAGTATCGCTGGACTTCCTTCTGAAAGGAATCGAGATAGGCTTTCAGAACTGGAAGTTTTTCGGAATCGCCCAATGCGCGCAGACGGAATGTCAGACGCTTGCTTCCTTTTTTCAGTGTAATTTCTCCCGCGGCTTCGGCGTTGCGGACCCACTGGGTACGTCCGCGAGGAGCCACGAGATAACGCTTGTTATTCATATCCAGCAAGTCCACGGGAGTAGCGAACAGTTTGCCGCTTTTACGTCCCCGCACTTGAAGCAAATAAATGTGGGATGGGCCGATACCGAGGCCGATGAGAAATCCGAATGTGCGGTTGAAGAATTTTTCGAACGCTGTGGGTTCGCGGAATGCCGGGAGAGAGGACGCCATGCTGGAAATTGTAACTCGCTCGAAGTTTGCGCGTCCGGAAGAGCACCCTGGAAATTCCTATCAGGGACATTGCGAGAGGCCAATGGAACGAGAAGCCTCGCTGCGCTCAGAGTGACAAGGCTCGAAAATTATTCAGCCTAGCTCTTAAGTTTGCTTTACAAAGCGCAGTGACGCCGAGTTCATGCAATAACGGAGATGCGTGGGCTCGGGCCCATCGTCGAAAACGTGGCCGAGGTGGGCGTCGCACTCGGTGCAGGACACTGCAGTGCGAAGCATTCCCAAGCTCGAGTCACGAATTTCCGTGACGTTCTCCGCAGCGATGGGTTGCCAGAAGCTCGGCCATCCGGTGCCGGACTCAAATTTCGTGGCGGAATCGAAGAGCGCGTTGTCGCAACAGATGCAGCGGTATAGTCCTTTGTCGTGAAGGTTCCAGTATTTTCCTGTAAATGCCATTTCCGTATCGGCGTTGCGGGTGATGTCGTAGGCGTTGGCTGAGAGCTGTTGCCGCCATTGATCTGGAGTCTTCACCACTCGGGCGATGGTGGTTTTGTTCAGGCGCTCGCCGGCGTCGGAAAATAGAACGACGGCGACTTCTTTAGGCAACGACGTTGCCGCCGCGGCTTCGAGGACGCGAGGTTTTCTCAGTTGCCATAATGCCAAACCCGCGAACGTCACCACGGACGTCGTAATAAAAGCGCGACGTCCAACGTGAGTCTTATTTTTGTGATCGAGATCGGAGTCGAACATTAGTTCCTCGTGAGAGATTTCCTGGTTTTCTTTCCACCGACTTGCATGGGTCCTTCGCTTCGCGAAGGATGACGACCCAAGTAGAGCGCAGCTCTTACTTCCCTGTGTAGAGGTCTGGAAACTCATGGCGCAGGTGCTCGACCTTGGGGGCGTCGTTGAAAACGATGTAGGGCTGGTTCGGATGCAACGTTGCGTAGTTCTGGTGATAAGCCTCAGCTGGATAGAAAGCTTGCAACGGGCCGACCTGCGTCACGATGCGATGCGAGAAGACTTTCGCTTGATCGAGTTGGGCGATATAGGCATCGGTGATTCGCTTCTCCTCGTCACTTGTATAGAAAATCGCGGAACGATATTGCGTCCCTTCATCGGGACCCTGGCGATTGAGTTGAGTTGGGTCATGCACAACCGAGAAGAAGACTCGAAGCAATTCGCCGTACGTGATCTGCGACGGATCGAAAACAATCTGTACTGACTCGGCGTGTCCCGTTTCGCCAGTGCTGACTGTTTCGTACTCGGCTGTCTTGGCGGATCCACCGGAGTATCCGGATGTCGCGCTGAGCACTCCTTTCACATGCTGAAACACGGCCTGCACTCCCCAAAAACATCCGCCGGACACAACGACTGTTTGCTTGCTTGGAGCGGAGGCGCGAGGGGCATCAACAGAGGGCGCGGGAAGCGGCGCCAGGGGTGTAGCTTTCGCGGTGCACGCGGTCGTGCCGAGGATCGATCCCAAGAGAAGCAGCGCGAGACGGCTGGACGATGACATTTTCTTTTCCTCTATCAAGTACGAAGGATGTTCGCTGGCAGATTGGAGTTGCTGGGGCACGAAAAGTTTCACGTCCAGAAACACCGAGGATTCAAAAGAGGTTACGCCCGCGATGCACTTCACCCGAAGAAATAACCAAGACGATCTCCAATAACAGCTATCTCGAGCGAATGTGAGTTCATACTTGCTTTTCGCTTTATGTTCGCCAATAATAGCGCCATGGCGATCACACGCAGGCAGCGCGAAGTGTATGACTTCATTTCACGATTCGTAACCGAGAATGGCTACTCGCCTTCGTTTGAAGAAATCGGGCAGGGACTGGAGCTGACCTCGCTCGCGACTGTCCACAAGCACATCTCGAACCTCGAGAAAAAGGGCTTGCTGACCCGGGACTATAACCGCAGCCGTTCAATCGATCTCCTGCCCCCCAAGGGCAAACTGAAGCAGTCGATGAACGTGAATACGGGATTGGTTCTCCCTTTGATGGGGCGGATCGCTGCAGGCCAGCCGATTGAGGCCGTGGAAACTCCTGAGACGATTTCCCTGGCGGATTTTGTCCGGTCGAAGGAAGTGTTCGTGCTGGAAGTGCGGGGAGACTCGATGCAGGATGAAGCCATCCTGAACGGGGACTACGTTCTCGTCGAGAAAGCGCGAACCGCGCACAACGGGGACATTGTAGTCGCGCTGGTGGATTCGACCGATGCGACGCTCAAGCGCTTCTACCGCGAAGGGGAGAACGTCCGTTTGCAACCTTCCAACGTGACCATGAAGCCGATCATCGTGCCGGCAGCGGCTGTGGATGTGCAGGGGCGGGTCATCGGAGTGCTGCGGAAGTACTAATGAAGACGTCGGATCTGAGCTTCCCTTTCTAGTCATCTCGCTAATACAGGTGGAAGTTAACCTCTACAGCTATTTCTACTGCCACTGGGGTGTGATCCTCCCGTTGTGCCGGTTTGAATTTCCAGGTCCTTACAGTACGTACAGCCTCCTCATCTAGTCCGGCGCCCAAGGGAGACAGAATTTGGATGCCCCTTGGTTCCCCGTGATCGTCCACGATCAACCCAAGTATTACGACGCCTTGAAATTTCGTTTCCTTCGCTAAGCCGCTAAATTGCGGTTGCGGCGTATACAGTGGTCCCGGCGGAGAAATGCCCTTGCCGACACGGAATACGTGCAGCGTGTTCGAGCTAGGCAATGCAGTTTGGTTCTTGTCGCTCGTAGCTCGGGCATCTGCATTTGGATTCACCCCCGGAATCGTTAGCAATTCTGAAGAGAATCGGCACCCTGCGAACGTGGAATCACTTACTTCTCTTAGGCCTGCGGACATACAAGCCCGCCAATAGGAAGGAGCAGCTGCGACAAGGCTGTCACGTGCGTTTAGGAAGATCTTGTCCATGAGCGCATCCAAATGCTCGACGGATTCACCCGCGCCAATCCTTGCCTCAATTTCGAACTTTGATACCTCTTTCTTGTTCTTGGGACTGTCAGCTTGGAATTGGAAACCGTGACCGGTCGAGATCACTGCCATTCGACGGCCTTTGATGACCAGCGCTTGATCTTGCACGCGCGTTTCGGTTACGAGAACAAATCCGTCTATTGTCCAAGAGCCGCGAGTTGGTGTTCCAATTGGCGCGCCGGCGGCGTCATATTGCAGACGTTTGTTTGAATAAAAGTCTCGGAGCAGGAAGGTCTTGTCCTGATATTGGCTTTGCAAGTGCTGCTGGAGGCTCTCCGTTTGCGAATATGCAGCAAATGCAAGCACGAGAGTACTAAGTTGCGTTGTGACGATCCAGGAGCCGAGGCGCATAAGCGGGCATTTTAGAGCACCACGGGAGCGCCAAACAACAAAAAGCCCGGGATCAGTCCCGGGCCTTTCGTTGACTGAAAGCCGATCGCTGACGAACTAGCCGATGTGCTTGTTCAGGGCTTGCGCGATCGCGTCCTTCGGCTTGTAGCCGACCAATTGCTCGACGACTTGACCGCCTTTGAAGACCAGCAGTGTCGGAATGCCTGTGACTTTGTAGCGCATAGGGGTAGCGCTGTTGGAGTCGACATCCATCTTGCCGATCTTGATCTTGCCCTGATACTCGGTTGCCAGCTCTTCGACGATTGGGGCGATCGCGCGGCAAGGGCCGCACCACGTTGCCCAGAAGTCCACCAGAACGGGCTTATCCGATTTCAGAACATCCTGGTCGAAGTTTGCATCTGTCACTTCGACGATTCCGTTGCCTGCCATGTTTGGTTCTCCTCGTTGTGGACGGGGCGTTGTCGGCCGACGCTCCGTCGAATCTCAATGACTGCTCGATCTCTATGAGTGCTTACTGTAAGGTCGCCGAACCCCTTATCTTAGCACTCCCATTCGATGCAGGTACGAGGTGGAAAGTCGCATGGCGGATTGTTTCGTTGGAGATGCGGCCCCCAATTCTGGAGGTGTCTCGTCACTTCCCTCCTGAGGCGCCGTTGGCGGGCGTTTTGTCTGGTTCGGCCTTGGTTTTCGGCGGTCCGGACAACGATTTGATATAGGTAACTATTTGCCAGCGTTGAGGTTCCGGCAACTTCGACCATACAGGCATGCCGCGTCGAACCACGCCGTTGGTCAGCAACCAAAACAGCGTCCCGGGGGTAGCCTGTTGTATTTCTGGAGCCCGCAGGCTTGGGCCCTTCTTGGCTGCGTTGCCACCCTCGCCGGTCGCACCGTGGCACTCGGCGCAGTGCAATCCGTAGAGTTTCCCACCAGCCTGAACAGCATCATGATCGCGTTCCATCGGGTTGTGGCGGGCACTTGCCTTGGAGGGAACTTTGTCAAGTTCGGCATACAGGATGTTTTGGCTCTTGGTCGCAGGATTAGGTATCCGCCTGCGCAACCACTTGTCCGGCTGAAAACAGGAGCCCGGCCACGAGTGGAGAGAATATGAACAAGTATCGATGATGTGGTATTCGCATAAGTGTGCTTAGCTTCGATCGTATCCAAGAATTCGCTTTTCCGAAAAAGTCTGGCCTCGGCATTAGTGACCTCCGAAGAGCCGTGCCACGGCTGAGCCGAAGCCGGAGAATTCGCGTGAAACACCCCACCGCAACAGAAATCGGTGGCTATCGTCGTTCAGGCCGAATCCTGGAGACAAACGAATCGTCCAGTCGGAAGGAAGGTTCCACGCAACGACCGGAGCAAGATAATGTGATGTCTCGTGCAGACCGAAACTATGACGGTCTCCCAGTCCGCCGTACATTTCAACTCCGGCGATAAAGTTTTCACGACAGAAGCTGCAGCGCTTGGATGAGGCCTTCAGCGCCAAGGGTCGACTGGCGCCGATGGCATAGCCGAATTCCCAGGGGTCGCCTCCGGTCACGTTCTTGGTGGCAATCGTGTTTTCTGCAATGTTCCAGCCATTGAACGTTTTCGAGAGAAGTAGCTTGGTTTCGAGTTCGTGGCCGTGGTCCTGGCGCGCGACCGAATTCGGATCCAGATAGTCTTCTTCGACGTCGTGACCTTCAACCTCTTTCAGGATCTTGTCAGCGCCGCTCGTGTTCTCATACTCGACGTACAGAACGGGATTGATGAAGTGCTCATGCTGCAGTAAACGGAAGCGATTTTCCCATCGGAAGCCCGTGAAGATGGTGCTGTCGTTGAAGGTGGTCTGTCCATCCAGGTAGACCTCGGTAGTCCACCAAGCCGTAGCACCATACTCGAACTCGGCCCAGAACGCGTGAAAGTCGTTGCCTCCACGCTGTGTGCCGAAGGTTGAAAAATATTCGACCTCAAGACTGCCCGGCTCCTCCAGGTAGTGATCGTAAGTCACGATGTATGGACTTTCCTGGGCATAAGCAGGAAGAGTGAAAGCGGCCAGGGCGAACGCGAAAGCGAGAAAAGCACGTCTCGAGATCCATGCAGTACGGCGAGAATGAGATCGCAAAAAAACCGGCGATAAGCGAACAACTGTCCGGAGATTCAAAGCGGAGACCTTTCTTTTACTGTCCTAGTTGCGATCCAGTCGCATAACTCACTGCAATGCTCCCCTCGCAAAAACAAAGGAAGAAACCACACAATTGCGGATAGATCGGGTACAATCAAAACTTCAGATGCCACTTGGTCGCAACTAGAAACGCTACCAAGGCCAGCTAAAGTTGCGAGCGGTCGTAACTACCGAACGTGGTGACGGAAGCTGAGATATTCCGTCTAGTTGCAACCGGGTCGCATCTGACGAACTCTTACGATGTTGCAGGACTTGGACTGACGCCGTCAAGCGCCACCTCCAGATTTCGTCGCAGAGCGGTTGCGACAACGTGCCACAGTAGTGGAGCGAGACAGCAGCACAGGAGAAGAACTCATGCCTCTTCCTCAGACAGAAATGCCCGGCCGTTTGCAGGCGCATTTTGGCGAGCGCGGCATCCGCATGACGCAACAGCGTCGCGCAATCTTGAGCGTCATTGAAACCGCCAACAAGCACCTGGACGCAAGCCAGATTCTCCGGAAGGCGCAGAAGATCGATCCCAGCGTCGACCGCAGCACCGTGTATCGCACGCTGCGACTTCTGAAGCGACAGGGCCTGGTCGACGAACTCGACCTCATGCACATCAACGGTGAGGGGCATTATTACGAACGCCGGCTGGAGAAAGATCACATCCATATGGCGTGCCTGCGTTGCGGCAAAATCACGGAGTTCGTCAGCGACAGTTTCGAAAAACTGAAACAGCAAGTGGAGAAGGATTGCCGCTTCCGGGTGCTGGTTTCGCGGCTGGAAATGGGTGGCTATTGCGCGAGTTGCCGCGGAACGCAATAGAGACGGGCACAAATGGAAATCCGCTTTCTAACAGCGAACGACGCGAGCGAGTGGTGGAGGCTCCGGCTGGAAGCACTCGAAGGTGATCCGGAAGCATTTAGTTCGTCGGTCGAAGAACATCACGCGCTGTCGCAAGAGGACGTCCGCAGGCGTTTGGGATTGCCGGGAACTGATTCGTTCGTGGTCGGCGCGTTCAGCGATAGCCGGCTCCTAGGTGTCGCGGGATTTCATCGCGAGTCCGGGCCGAAGTCGAGACACAAAGGGAGAGTATGGGGTGTGTATCTCACGCCGGGACAGCGCGGCAACGGCATCGGCCGGAAGATGCTGCAAACCGTACTGAAGCGGGCAACGGCCATCGAAGGAGTAGAGCTAGTGCTGATCTCGGTTGCGACCACACAGAATGCCGCGGCAAATCTCTACCACTCGTTGGGTTTCGAAACTTTCGGACGGGAACCGCGAGCTTTGAAAGTCGGTGAGCGTTACATCGACGAAGAGTACATGGCGCTTCAACTGAAGCCTGCGCGAGAACAGTGAACTGCCTCCAGCAAGGCCCACAAAAGGAAAAAGCGCCCGTGACTCATTCGAGTCCAGGACGCCTCGGCAGCCCTCCCCCAGAACTGCCAACCACATCAGCGATATTAGGGTTGGGTTAGCTTTCTGTAAATATCACTTTGGTAATCACGATGAGCGCAAAGCTAATCTTTCTGCGCCGAGTAGAATCATTGCTTTTGCCACGTCTGGCCAGCGTCAGAAGTAGTCCAGACCTCCGGAGCAGAAGTTGCGATCCGGCCGTGCGTCCCGTCGGAGAATTGAATCGAGAGAATATCTCCGCTGAGGTCGACTCCAGACGAAGATGGAACGACTCGCAACCACGTCACTCCGGAATCGACCGAGTGATACAGCATGCCGGCGGAACCGCCCGCCCAAACGTCCGTTCCGTTGGCAAGCACGGCCCGGAATGTGAGATTGGGCGCCGCGTCTCCCTTTGAATCCCGCTCTGCATCCTTCGCCTTCGCGGTCGATGTTTTGGCGGCGAGGTCGAGGCTGGCGGCGGCACCATGAAATGAGTCGCCGCGAGCGCTGTTGCTCACATTCACATCCTGCCAGGTGTTGCCCTGATCGAACGAGCGTTGCAATGCACCCGACGAAGTGATCGACCAACGCGGAGCGGCGAGGGCTCGACCAACGCGGACTGGCGTCTGGAACGGAACAGCCGCAGCTATTGTTCTGGGCGCTCTATCGTCGATATGAACCGTTGTGTCGGCGGGCTTGGCGCGGTCAATCTTGAGTTCTCCGCTGCCGTAATTGCCCGAAGGTTCAGAGATTGGCGCATTGGTAAGCGAGCGCAACTCTTGAGCCGCCTGTTCGTTGCTGGCGAGTTCCTTTTGGACTACCGCGCCATCCATAGAAGTGGGCGAAGCGGCGGTCGCAACATTCGCACCGGCTTGCTTGGCGAAGGGAGCAGCGACGGCGGGTGGCGCCGCTTGCGCCTGGTTCGCGTTTGCATTTTGCTGCTGCTGAAGCGCCATTTTGGGGCCGTAGGTAAATGCTCCGTGGTAAGACGAGCCGCCGACGGGTTCAGCTTTCGCAAGCGGAGTGGGGCTGGCAGGGGACGAAGACTTGCGACTGGAAACAAACTTGTCGCTACTCGGCGACGGTGCTCCGACACCACTCCGCGCAGGTTGAGCTTCGTCGAATTGGTTTGCGGCCTGACCTTGCTGAGAAGCAACGCCAGATGCCTTCTTTTGGGCTTCAGGTTCGACCGCCGCAGGCGCTTGCTCTGCCTGCCGGGAAGCCATCATGGTGGAATGGGCGTCGCGCCGGTACTGCAAAACTCCCAACATCGCCACGAGGATGACGCCTGCGGAGACAAATCCCCAACGAAGCGAAGGCCACGCAAGCCATCCAGTTCTGGAGGGAACGAATACGGTGTCTGATACCTCCGTCGGGGGCAAGGCCAGAGACACGATCTCGCGGCAATCCGCGCAGCGGGCGAGATGTTCGAGGACGGTGGCTCGTTCCAATTCAGGCAGTGATCGCTCAGAAAATGCCGTAAGCGCGTCCGCATCGGGATGGTTGACGGCGGGCGCAGCGACCTTCAGGCGCTCACGAACGATATTTGGCACGTTTTGCATCTATACAAATTCCGACCTGAAACTCGAGGTTCTCCGCTAACTTACTTATAAACAATAGCTTACGTATGCCAATTCCTTACCCTTCGCCTTCTCGGACCCTGGCCTCAACTCTCTTTTCAGAGAACGTTGACAGAGGCGATTCTTGCGCCAGGCTTCGACGAATATCCACTTGTAAATCGCGAACATCGATCTCTAGAGCTTCTTCAGCCTGACGCCGCGACATGCCCCGGCGCGCCAGCCCTGTGACGATCTGTTTGCGCAAAGACTTGGCCAGTTTATCGAGCTTGCGGCTGATCGTCGATTCGTGAACACCCAGAATGCGAGCAATCTCGGCCAAGGTCCGTCCGTCGAGGTAATAGGCGCTCAGAATCATGCGATCTTCGCCCGAAAGATACGCAAGGGCTTCATCTGTCGCCCCGGACAAGCGGTTGTCGGCCGGTGCCACAGGCTCAGGCTCCGGGGCACGGAACTGAACCCCCTCCTCAGACTCCTCGTCGAGACTCACCAGGCGCTTCGTGCGGCGGTAACGGTTGACGTACTCCTGGGCGATGACGGTGCGAAGCCAGCCCTCGAGAGATCCGCGGCCGCTGTAGGAAGCGAGCTTGGAAACGCGCTGGCCGCCCCGCGTTCCGGTGCCGTAAAGATCGGCGTACAGCGTATCGGCCAAGTCGCGGGCTGCCGAATCTTCGCGTGCGATACGGAGTGCCGACAAATGCAGCTTCTCGCGATAGCGGGTCATGAAGACTTCCCACGCGGCATTGCTGCCGGCGGCGCAAGCACGCGCGAGGCTCAGCTCATCGACACGAAGGCTGAGGAAAAATGCCCGAAGCTCGGATTCCGGGGCGCCCGTTGCCGCCTGCTTTTCGCCAACGTCGCACAGAATTGCGGAGAGGGATTCCCGCGAGAGGCCGAACGATTCGCATCCGCTTTTGGCGTGTAATTCCGTCAACAACTCGTCGACGATCGATTGCAGAGCGGAAGTAGGCTTCGTTGAACTCATCGCTTACCTAACGAATTATCCAGCTTTCGCGGCGGCGTTCAAGTAACCAATTGCTATCGTCCCGACGGGCCGAGCGCAGCCAGAGCCTTGCGCGGCTCTTTCTGATCAGATGCAGAAGCTAGCGCGCAGCGCGGGCCATTTTGCACTCGTCACACGGACAAATTTCACGCAGGAAACCCCACGAATAGATCCCGAGATCGTGATTGTCGTTCCATGAGAACTTTATGGCGTATTTGCCGACTCCTTCCGCGGAAAGCGGCTTGGCAGTGGGCTTGAACATGAGAAGTGCCCCAGCAGGCGCGGTTGCCGGATCGCCCGGGTGGCGGCCGGACTTGCCGCGTTCGTCCTCGCACATCGCGCAGGGACACGCATCGCGAAGGTAAACGAAACTGTAATGCGAAACATGGCCGTCGTTCCAAGCGATGTCAACTCCCTCGCCGGAGGTGAGATTCACCTTCACCGACTTCGGATCAGTCGCGGCGGACGGGGATTGAAGCGGGGACTGCATCGAGTCAAGTATCGCATGGGGAAGGCGGTGGCGTATCTCCGCCTTGGGGGCGGGGTTAAGTTGTTCGTGTTTAGCTGGCGAGACCCCTGATCAGATGCTGCCTGTCCTTCACGGCATTGCCGAATTGGAGCAAGTTCCTGTAAAATTTAGGTTTGCCTTACAAGATCTGAACGATTCGGGAGCAGTCCAATGGCACAACAATGCGATATCTGCGGCAAGAAGCCGCAAGCGGGAAACCATATTAGCCACGCGCATAACGTCACCAAGCGGCGCTGGAACGTCAACTTGCGTCCGGTGCACGCCAAGGTCGCTGGTCAAGGAAAACGCATCCGTGTCTGCACGTCCTGCCTGCGCAGCGGCAAAGTCGTCAAAGCGTAGAGCGTTTTAACCGCCGAGATCGCCAAGCACGCCCAGATTTCCACTCATCGAGGTTTGGCAAAGGAGAGATTCCCATTTCCAATGGGATCTTGTTGAATCGTCGTCTCCTGCCCGCTCGGCGCATGATCTTCTACTTCGCGGGAGAGATTGCCAGCAGTTGTACGTCGAAAACCAACGTCGCGTTTTGCGGAATTTGCGGCGGATGACCCGCTTCGCCATAGGCTAGATCGGGCGGTATGCGCAGCTGCCGCTTGCCGCCTACCTTCATCCCGACCACGCCCTCGTCCCATCCCTTGATCACTTCACCCTGCCCCAAATTGAAGTCGTAGGGTTGGTGCGCGTCGACTGAGCTGTCGAACTTCTTGCCGGTGATGAGCCACCCTGTGTAGTGAACCTTGACGTGGTCTCCTGCCTTGGCCAACTGGCCGAGTCCAACCTTGATATCCCAATATTGCAGACCGGATTCAGTCTTCACGCCATCCCCGGTGACCTTCGTGGGCGCGTTGGTATTTGGGCGGACAGTCTGAATCGGCTTATGGGCTGGCGTCTGCGACCAGACAAGCGCCGTGAGCGCGACGCTGCAGAGAGCGATTGCGATTCTCATCATTTGCCTCGTTATTCGATCGCGATGACATCGATTTCGATTAGGACATCCTTGGGCAGGCGCGCAACCTCGACGGTGGTACGGGCCGGAGGCGCGGTGCTGAAGTGTTTGCGATAGGCCTCATTCATCGCGGCGAAGTCATTCATGTTTTTCAGGAACACGCCCGAGCGGACGACCTTTGCGAGGCTGCTTCCAGCAGCTTCCAAAACTCGGGACAGGTTGCGCAGAATGCGGTCGGTCTGCACGGTTACGTCTCCCGGGATAACTTCTTGCGTCGCCGGATCGATCGCGACCTGGCCGGAGAGGAAGATGAATCCGTTGGCTTTGATGGCCTGCGAATAAGGGCCTACAGCTTGCGGGGCGTTTTTGGTGGAAATCACTTCGCGCATAAGAGACTCTCAGCTTCTCGGAAAACTTAACCACCGAGGGCACAGCGTACCACAGCGGAACATCTGGATGCATGCATGGGCGATGCCGGTAGCACGTCTTTGGCTTCGCCCCGGATGACAACGCAGATCGCGCTAGATTTTCTGCAGGCGCTGTACTTCGTGGACACCAGCAATCTTCCTCAGGCCGGCGATGATTTGCTCGAGGTGCTTCAGGTCCGAAATGTCGAGGACAACCTCGACACTGGCCTGGCTGTTCGCAGTGTGGGCGGTGATGTTGCGGATATTGCTTTTGGCATCGCCGATCACCCCGGTGATGCTCTTCAGCATGCCAAAGCGGTCGTCGCAGAAAACCGTGAGCTTCACAGGATAAGCGGTCGGAGTATTGTCGTCGCGGGCCCATTCAACTTCGATTTTTCGCTCGGGCTCGTAAAGAAGATTTGTCACGTTCGGACAACTCACGGAGTGAACGGCGACTCCTTTGCCTCGCGTGATGTATCCCACAATGCTTTCGCCGCGGATCGGGTTGCAACAGCGCGCGCGGTAGACCAGCATGTCTCCCTGGCCGCGGACAGTGATGGCGTTGTGATCTCCGAAGACACGGCGGACGACGCTGGCGATCCCGCCGGGTTCGTTGGTGAGGCCTTCGGACTCGATGTCGCCGGCAATCGAGTGAGTCGCTCCGGCCGGAAGCAAGCGGGCCAGCACTTGGCGAGCCGAATATTTTCCATAACCGATGCCCGACATAAGATCGTCGGCTTTGCCGAGGCCGTACCCTGATGCGACTCGCTGCAACTCCTCATCTTTGATTTCTTTCAGCGCGATGCGATATTTGCGCGCTTCTTTTTCCATCAGCTTGCGACCGATTTCGATGGCGCGCTCGCGTTGGTGAATGTTGAGCCAGTGCTTGATCTTGTTGCGCGATCGGGACGACTTGACCAGTCCGAGCCAGTCGCGGCTTGGCTTGTGCCCCGGCTGAGTGAGGATTTCGACGATGTCTCCGGAATGAAGCTTGTGGCGCAGAGGAACCATGCGGCCATTCACCTTCGCCCCGATGCAAGTGTGCCCGACTTCGGTGTGAATCGTGTAAGCGAAGTCGATGGGCGTAGCGTCGCGCGGCAACACGACGACCTTTCCCTTGGGCGTGAATGTGTAAACCTCTTCGGGATACAGATCGACTTTCAGCGTGGAAAGGAATTCGTTGGGATCGCTGACATCCCGCTGCCATTCGACCACCTGCCGCAACCACGCGAGGCGCTGCTCGTCTTGCGCCGAAACCGGGCCATCTTTGTATTTCCAGTGGGCGGCGATGCCTTCCTCCGCCATTTTGTGCATTTCTTCAGTGCGAATCTGGATTTCGAACGGAGTGCCGTCTTCCGTGATCACCGACGTGTGCAGCGACTGGTAGAAGTTCGGCCGCGGCATGGCAATGAAGTCCTTGATTCGCCCCGGCACCGGCCGCCAAAGATTATGGATGATGCCGAGTACCGCGTAACAATCCTGCAACGATCGCGTGATGACCCGCATGGCGCATAAGTCGTACACCTGGTCGACGGAGATGTGCTGGCGCTGCAGCTTCTTGTGGATGCTGTAGACGCGCTTGATGCGGCTTTCGACGCGAGCCTGAATGCCAGCTTCCTTCAGCTTGTCGCCGATGATCTGCTGCATCTTCGCAAGAAAGATTTCTCCTTGCTTGCGCCGCGCGTTGACTGATTTTTCTACTTGTTCGTAACCGACGGGATCGAGAAAACGAAACCCCAGATCTTCGAGTTCGCCGCGGATTTTGCCCATGCCGAGGCGGTGGGCAATTGGAGCGTATATTTCCAGAGTCTCTTCGGCGATCTTGCGCTGGCGATCGGGTTGAAGGTGCTCCAGCGTGCGCATGTTGTGCAGCCGATCGGCAAGCTTGATGAGCACGACGCGGATGTCGTCGACCATCGCAAGCATCATCTTGCGCAGGTTTTCGGCTTGCTGCTCTTCGCGCGTCGCGAAGTCGATCTTGCTGATCTTGGTCACGCCTTCGACGATGTGGGCGACCTGCTCGCCAAATTCTTTCCGAATGTCGACGATCGTGACCGATGTGTCTTCGACGGAATCGTGGAGAAGGCCGGCAGCGACCGCCACCGGATCCATTTTCATTTCGGCCAATACGAGGGCAACTTCGAGAGGATGGACCAGATACGGTTCGCCGGACGCGCGGGTCTGGCCTTCGTGATGCTTCAGGGAGTAGTCGTAAGCCTTCTTGACGATCGTGAGATCGTCTTGCGGACGGCTTTCCTGCATCCGCTTCATCAGATCGCGGAACTTGGTCAGCGTGAGCGCAGTAGTAGCGATCTGTTGGCGTAACGTCGCCATGCAGGATTATATCCCGCAAATGGTCCCGGATCATTGTTGGGCAAGGCCGCAAGGAAAGCCGCAAAGCTTGACAAATATGACTGTCTGGCGGCCCGTGAACGGGCGAGGAACTATTCTTCGCGTCGCGAAGAGTCGGAATGACAATGGAGTGGGAATAATCTTCCCATGACACGATCAATGATTGAAGCACGCCGAATGTGTGACCCTGAATCTGGTGCTCAAAAAGTGTGCTGAAAATTTTCCGATCAAGAAATTTTCACAGGACTTTTTCTCTGGCCTGTGCCAATGATATTCGTGCTCTGCTACATTTGAATCCAAATGGTCGACTTGCGGAGTACGCGAGTTTTGGTGAGCGGGGCGTCGGGCCCGATCGGTACAGCGCTTCTTCCTGCACTCAAAGAAGCTGGCGCGCATGTCACCCGACTCACTCGCGGCAGTTCGCCTCCTTCGCAAGGACAGGAAATCATCGTGTGGGATCCTGCACAGCCGATTTCTCCCAACGCGGTGTCGGGTTTCGACGCAGTCATCCATCTCGCGGGAGAAAGCATTGTTGGGCGGTGGAGCGAGAAAAAGAAAGAAAAAATCCGCGACAGCCGTACCGTCGGCACGCGCCATCTTGCGCAATCGCTCTCCCAGGCAAAAATAAAGCCGAAAGTCTTCGTCTGCAGCTCGGCTATCGGATACTACGGCGACCGTGGCGAAGAAGTTCTGACAGAAGACAGTGCTCCCGGCCAAGGTTTTCTTCCTGACGTATGCCGCGAGTGGGAAGCAGCGACACGTCTTGCGGCCGATGCAGCGATTCGCACCGTTCAGATCCGCACCGGCATCGTCCTGAGCCCCAAAGGCGGCGCGCTCGGCAGTATGCTAACTCCGTTCAAACTGGGTGTTGGGGGCAAGATCGGAAGCGGCAAGCAGTGGATGAGCTGGATCGATGTACAAGACATGGCCGGTGGGATTCTTCATGTCGTGAACAACGATGCCTTGAGCGGCCCCGTCAACATGGTTGCGCCCACTCCCGTCACGAATTCGGAATTTACGAAGACGCTCGCAAGCGTGCTCCATCGTCCGGCGATTTTTCCGGTTCCGAGCTTCGTCGTGAAGACGCTCTTTGGAGAAATGGGAGAAACCATCTTGCTGGGAAGCCAGCGCGTCCAGCCATCGCAGTTGCTGGCCAGCGGATACCCCTTCCGGTTCCGCACGCTGCGCGAATCGCTCGAACGATTGCTTCGCAGCTAATCGCCGCCTCACTATTCCGTGTGATCAAAATCACAGAACGTTCCTCTCCGTGCTGTCAGGCTGAGATCGTCCGGCAGGCACGGAATGACCAAGAGAATCATCGCCGCTCTGATGTTGGCCTCGATCTTGTGGGGCAGTGCGCCTCTAGCGTTCGCTAGCATGCGCGGGCAATCGTCGGCCAAAGAGCGCCGGACTTCACCTCGAAATCATCCTTGCTGTCCCGCTCGTCATCAGAACTTAGCTGTCACGCTCACCCCTGCAGCGATGCCCTGCGGCAATGAGCATCCATGCTGTGCGAAGCGCGCGCCAGTAAATCCTTCTGCTTTGCCAGCAGCGAATCGAATCCCTCGCCCCAACCTGGAAGCGATGACGCCAAATCTTGCGCCCAGCCCCGATCGAAATCGTGGTCCATTGGCGCGAAGGACAAGGCGCGCCTTCGCAACTCTCAATCTCGTGAGCAGTACCGTTCTTCGCATCTGAGTCTCCTTCCGAGACACTTCCCAACATTGCTAAAGGCGGTTGAACCGCACAACGAACTCATACTCAGAGGAGATTTTATGAAACACAGAATGTTAGCCCTAATCCTTGCCCTGACGGTCGCGTCGTGGGCACAAACTGCGACCCAACCAGCAACTTCGGCTTCTCCGGCGGGTGCCGTGACAACCGAGAAAACTAAGTGTCCATGCTGCGACAAGATGGCGGATTCCGGCGCGAAAGCGGAGCACTCTTGTTGCGCACACGAAGCGAAGGCCGCTGACGGCAAAGAGAAGGGTTGCTGCGGCGGTAAGGACGCCAAGACCTGCGCGCGCGGCGACAAAACGGCTGCCTCCTGCTGCAAAGACAGTTGCGGCAAAGACAAGACAACTACCGCCAGCTGCGGTAAGAGCTGCGGCAAAGAGTGCAAGAAAGGGTGCTGCGCTTCACCGAAGAAAACAGAAGCTGCGATGCGGTGCTGTGCGCGTGGACTTCGCGCCTGATCTCTGGGTCCAGAAAGCGCGTCAATCATTGGTCCGGGCCATAGCGCCCGGACTTTCATTTTGGCCTGGGGCACAAGCCGGAGTTGAGCATCGTTCGTGCGCACGAACGGTAATTAATGTTTGCCGTCCAGAGCGCGAACTGGCAACGCGCAGACTGCGCCTTCGGCGAAGTTTTCGGCTTCCATGCCGAATGCATGGTCGAATCGGGCTCGGTAATTTTCCCAGGCAATCGCGGACGTCAACTCAACAAGTTGCGCTTCACTGAACTTTTCGCGGAGACGGGAAAATAGGGCATCGCTTACGTCGACCGGAATGCGAGTCATCGCATCGGCGTATTCCAGCACCAGTCGTTCCAGATCGGAAAAGTGAAAGTCGGTGCGGTAGGCGTTGAGATTTGCGATCTGCTCAGTCGCGATGCCGGTCGCCCTGCCGACGGCAGAGCCGATGTCGATTCAAAACGGGCAACCTACGAGGGTCGCAACACGAAGTTCGGCCAGCCCCTTCAGTCGGTGATCAACGAGCTTGCTTCCGGATTGAGACTGCTCCATCTGGCAATATCCCCAAAATATTTTGGGATGGTGCGCCGTGATCTGAACCGGCATGATATTGCGGCCCAGCCTTCGCTTGGTCAGCGAGTACACGATGCTTACAAAGAGACGGCGGAGCGGTCCGCCTTGATTGCTGGGAGCACCGGGAATCCGGGCCATAGAGGCTCCTCAAAATAAGGGTCTACTGCTGGTTGGGACGATCCATTTCCTCCTGCAATTTTTGCAGGAGTTGTGCACGCTGTTCGGTGGTTAACTCGCGCTGCAATTCCTCGAGCGCCAATGCCACGATGTGGTAGTGATGGGCGCCGGCATATTTCGAATCAGCCGTGATATCGAGCCACAGTTTATGCATCAATTCGACGTCCTGCGCTCGCATACGCGGGGTGTGCGGGCCAAGCGCGTATTCACGGATGGAACCATCGGGAGCGCACACTTCCAACATCATGCGCGGGCGAGGTTCCGTCAGACGCTCCCAGGCATCACCGGTAAGCTTGGCCTGTTCATCCGCGGTGAGCTTGTTGGAAAGCCCGCAAACAACACGGCTGGCATCGAGGCGCTGAGCCGTCACCATGATGGCTTCAAACACGTCGGTTGCTGGGACAACGAGCAGAGAAATCGGCTTGCCTTCTTTTTCCGCCACGGCGACAGCTGCTGTAAAAAGTTCCTGCTCGTAGTGATCGAATACCTGGCTGGCTTCGAATACCGTGTTCCCGCTGAAGCTATGTTCGCGGTGATACAGCCGGGCGCTCATGACGACGACATCCTGATCGTGCGTGTTGGTGTGGCTGAGGATGTGCCGCAGGTAATACAGATTGCGAGGATCGCGCACGGCGACGAGCACGTTTCCGGCGCGAACGCCCATCGCACCACTGCCGAGTTCTTGATTCCCGTAGACCCGGAACTGATCGAGGCTCTCGGGCTTTCCCTGGCGTTCGCGGGCAACGCGTCGCTCTGAGTAGGTGAAGATCACGAAGAACAATGCACTGAAGGCTACGCCGCCGATCGTCGCCTCCTTCTTTGTGAGGAGATTGACGATGGCAGTCGTGAAGAGCACCGCCGACACGATAATCACGCCGACCGGGATTTCGCGCTGACCGATGTGGATGTTTCCGGGCACCTTCCACATTCGGCCGCCGGGTTCTTTGTGTCGCAGGACCAGAACGGCCAGCGACATCATGGCAAAGCTCCACACAACGCCGAATGCGTACAGTCCTGCCAGCGTGAATACGTTTCCTTTTGTGAATGCAATAGTTATCAGCTGCAGGATTACGATCAAATTGATGATGCGGTAGCTGGTTCCAAAACGCGGGTGCGGCTTCTGAAATGCTGCCGTTAAAACGCCGTCTTCGGCGACCCGGTTCAGCACGCCGTTCGCTCCGACAATGGAAGTGTTCTGCGCTCCCGAAAGAATCAGGACTCCAACCAGCACGACGAATCCGTGGAAGATGAGCTTGATCCACTCTGGCCCGACGAGATATACGGCGATGCCCCCGATCAGATTTCCAAAGTATTCCGGCCTGACCTTGTCCGGGATGATCATGACAGCAAAGAACGAAACCAGCGAAGTGAAGAGCAGGCTGTAGACGAAGATCACCAAGCCCGTTTTTTCGAGGTTCTTCAGCTTAGGATGAGCAATCTCGCGGTTCACTTGGGCAAGCGTTTCCTCGCCGCTCATGGCCAGCACGGAGTGCCCGAAGCCCACAAACAAGATGATGAACGTAAGGTGGCTGATCCAGGAGCCATCAAGCCATCCCAGGGATTCGCGGTTCAGTGGCACGATGCCAGGAGTCAGCGGGCTCGGCGGTAGCTGCACGGGAACGCGGAGAACTGTGATCGTGCACCAGATGATCAACAGCACGACCATCACCGTGGTGATGATCATGATCTGCACAGCTTTTTGGCTTGATTCGTGAATGCCCTGCGTGTTCTTCCACCAGAAGTAGATGGCGACCAGAGAACCGAATATGGCGGCGAACGAGTTGTGCGGGAAATGAGATAGCGGATGCCCGATGTAGCGGCCGACGTCTTCGATAAATCCGGCGAGGTATTGGCCGGCGACGACGGCGCTAATCGGACCTGTGAGAACGTAGTCGAAGAGCAGCGCTGAGACTGAGAACTTGGCCAAGGTTCCACCCATGGCCTCTTTCACCACGCGGTAGACACCTCCGCGCGTGAACATGCTACTGGATTCGATATAGAGCGCTCGAACGGCGTAGCTGAACAGCATGACCGCGAGGATGAACCACGGAGCACTCTTGCCGATGACCTTCTCGGCATCGCCTCCCGCGTAATACGCCGAGGAGGCCAAGTCGGAGAGAACAATAGCGGCCGCTCGCCAGAACGAGATGAAGGTCAGCATCACCGTGGTGGCGACGAAGACCTTTACGGCTGGTTTGGTTCCTTCAGCGGGGGTGGACATGCCTGAATAACAATACGGCCATCAATAGTGAAGCATTGAAGATAGCACAGGGGCGCTCGAAGCGGTTGGAAGAGACTGCAAGGCGAAGATTACAGAGGCGTTGCGTGGTCGGCGAATTCTCGGCACGGCGAGGAACTCCTGGGCGCGAGGTAGGTCCGGGTGATCCGGTCGTGCCAGCAGAGTGAGTCTTCGTCGAGGAAGACCCATGCATAGCCCATTCCCAGCGAGAAGGCTGACAAACATGAGGCCAACACGCGAAGGCGGCGAAGCGACCGAGTCGTCGATGAGCCATCAAACTTTGTCAGTTGAAGCCCCGCCAGGCGTAGCCCCGGAGTACTGGCGGCGTGGACGATCAGGAGATACTGGTACGCCACCCAGAACAGGCACAACATTCCAGCGATCGCTCCAACCATCTGAATCTGCGGCGGGGGCACCTCGGCTACTTTCCAAAAGATAAATCCGAATAGAGCCGCGGCAGCGCCCACGACCAGCCCATCCACCAGAAAAGCTAGAACCCGCGAAGCCAATGGCGCGGTCTGTAGCGGGATGTCGATCCCGGGACGCTTTTCTACTTCGGCAACCTGCGCCGGCTCGATGGTGATTCCGCCGAGTGCGGGTAACGGAGCTTCGATGTCAGGGACGTCGAGGATTCGCGGGCGATCCATAACCGGTTCGGCTAGCTGGTCCGGCGGAGGCGCCGGAGGTCCCCAGGCAAATCGGGGAAATTCAATGATCTTCGCCTTTGCCTGCGCGATGGAACGCGAAACCTTTGGCGGATCGCTCTTGCTGGGAATCTCGGGTGGAGCAGCGGTCGGCGACGGCTCCTCAACCGCGGGGGCTTCTTGTTGCCTGCCATCGAGCGCAAGAGCGTGGTTCGAAGCAGGCTCGAAGGTGGGGCTCGCAGAAACAGCAGCCCTGGCCTGCGGCCCGGCAGCATCGAACGGCAATCTGAGCGACGGGTATCGCGGAGGCGGGGCTTTACGGCGGGTGCGATAACGGTTCAGCCGCGCAGAAAGTTCGTCGCGCCAAGCGCCGCCCTCCGGTTCGCCAGCCTCAGCCAACTCCGGGTCACTGGCCGGAAGCGCGGAAGGAACTTGATCCGCCGTCGACGATTCAGAGGGAAGGGGCTCCATAGGGCAACTGCAAACTTCACCGCACTTCGGACAATTCATCAAAACAATCCCGGGAAAACGAACCAATCAGTTTCTGATATACAACCGGAAGAGAAGCGCGGGCAATCCTAGCCATGTTCGACACTTTTCCTCGCGGGCAGCGCCATGCTAAGTTCACGATGCCGCGACAGGCACCGCGAAAGGACAGGTACGCCTTCAATGGACGGCCGTCTAGTATTGATTTTCTTCCGATGACTTTCCGCACTAGATTCCTTATCACGGCGCTGTTTCTTTGTCATCAGCTTCTCGCCTCGTCGCTAGTAACCAGCCAGTTGCCGTCCTCGGATTCTGGGCGTTCCAGCATTTCGGCGCTTCCCTCCACGCAAAATGCTCCCGAGAAACCACCCGACCGCGGGTTCGAATGCGCCTTGCGACAGCCGGGCGGCAACCCAACTGAAGGACGGAACGATCCTCTGCGCGGTCGATCAGGAAAAGACCGGTGACATCTACAAGTTGCACGGAGCCGTCGAGATTCACTACCGAAATTATGTGCTTCGGGCCGATGACGTCACCTACGACTCCGATAGCGGCGAGGCGACGGCCTCCGGCCATTTCACGCTCGATGGCGGACCGAACGACGACCACATCAAGGCAAGTCACGGAACCTACAACCTGACGGCGGAGACGGGAACGTTTTACGACGTCACCGCCACGACAGGAATGAGCTTTCATGGCGGCAAGGCGCGGATCCTTACCTCGACAGCTCCGTTCGCCTTCACCGGAACGCGCGTTGAAAGAACGAGTTCCGATCACTACGTCGTCTATGACGGCACGATCACGACCTGCGAACTACCACATCCGAACTGGAGGTTCGAGGCGCACAAAGTAGTTGTCGACGTAGGCGGAAACGCGACCATCTACGACAGTGATTTCCTGCTGCATGGATTCCCTATTTTCTATTTTCCCTACGCGACTCATCCCGTGGAACATGAAGCCCGGCATTCGGGGTTTCTAATTCCCAGCGGTGGACGCTCGTCAACGAACGGAACAGAAGTGGGAGATTCTTTCTACTGGGTGATCAATCGCAGCCTGGACGCAACCCTTGGCGCCGAATATTTTTCAAAGCGTGGGTGGTCGCAACGGGGAGAGTTCCGCGCTCGCCCCAGCGACACGTCGTATATCGATCTGAACTACTTCGGAGTCATTGATCGCGGCATCGAGACCGGGACCAGTACCGGTCCCCAACTTTTGCGCGAAGGAGGACAGGAGGTTCGCCTCGTGGCCGAGGGCAACTTCTATGGATTCCGCGCAGTCTCGAATATCGACTATCTGAATTCCTTCCTGTTTCGACTTGCGTTTAACGACGTTTTTACCCAAGCCATCAACTCAGAAGTGAAGTCCCAGGTCTTTCTTTCAAAGTCCTTTCACGGATTTTCTCTGGGGGGCATGGTCGAGCGATATCAGAACTTCTTCCAGTCGACGAATCCGGATGGCTCTCTTTCGAATCCGCCAGCCTTTGATTCCATCCGCATCCTGCACACCCCCAGTGTCGATGCATCCAGTGTCGATCGCCGCTTAGCATCATACCCCGTTCGAGTGGTCATTCGATGCTTCGATCGCAGGGTTGTCCCGCAGTGAGCCCGGCTTTCACACCAGTAGCCTTCTGGGACGCTTCGACTTGAGTCCGGAAATCTCGCTGCCGCTGCATTTTGACGGATGGTCGGTTCGTCCGGCTCTGGACCTGCACGAAACGTATTACACCGAACGCTTCGTGGACGGGGTTGCCGTGAATAACGCGACCAACCGCCAAGCGGTGGAAACCTCGGTCGAAATCCGGCCTCCCGCTTTAGAGAGGATTTTCGATCGAGAATTCCTGGGACAGAAGTGGAAGCACGTGATCGAACCGCGTGTTGTGTACCGCTATGTTAACGGGGTAAACGACCTCGCCAACGTTCTCCAGTTCGATGAGCGCGACATCCTGAGCGACACGCACGAAGTGGAATACGGATTCGTCACCCGGCTCTACGCCAAGCGTCCGCCGTCATCGATACAGGAGTGTGAGACCCCGATGACGGGACTGGCGGTGGGCGCTGCGGCTCCTGAACAACATGTACCGTGGCAACGCGTCAGCAACCTCGAAAACCAGACCTGCAGTCCCGGCCCGGCGGCGAGAGAGGTTCTGACATGGGAAGTGGCACAGAAATATTTCCTCGACCCGACTTTCGGCGGAGCCCTGGTCCCGGGACAGCGCAACGTTTTTGCCACGACGGAGGATTTAACCGGGATCGCTTTCATCACGCAGCCGCGGCATTTGTCGCCGCTGGTTTCGCGCCTGCGCGTCGCAACCGGCAGTCATACGGACACGGAATGGGACACGGACTATGACTTCCAGCTAAGCCGTATCAATGCCAGCACGCTGCTGGTGAACTACAACGTGGGCCCGTTCACCCTGGGCGGTGGCGACGCCTTCTTGCAGATTCCTCAAACCACGATCAGTTCGCCAAGCCTGAGCGAAGGCACTTGCGCTCCCACGGCGAACACCAGCCAGATCACTTGCAAGTTCAACCAGTTTCGAGTGGCCCTGGGTTACGGCGGCTTGGCGCGGCGAGGATTGAGCGCCGCCACCAGTTTCGGTATCGACTCGGAGACCGGGCAGTTGCAGTTTGCCACCGCGCAAACAACCTACAACTGGGATTGCTGCGGCGTGACGCTGGAATACAGGCGCTACGCGATCGCCAATGTCCGCAACGAGAATCTTTTCCGCTTCACGTTCAGCCTCGCAAACATTGGCTCCTTCGGAAACCTGAAAAAACAGGAACGGCTCTACTGAAGCTGGCATCTTAAGGGAACGCTGGTACCATAGTGGCTATGCAGTCGACTGAAGCAACCTCCCAAAAATCGGCCCTTCTAGAGGCAGAGTTCAGCCGATTGGGGCGGGTTCTCGTCGCCTATTCGGGCGGCGTCGATTCTGCGTATCTCGCATGGGAGGCTCACCGCGTTCTCGGAGATCGCATGCTGGCGGTCATTGCTGATTCGCCGAGTCTCGCACGCACGCAGCTTGCCGATGCGCTGGCCTTCGCCCGAGAGCAAGGAATTCCAGTCGAGGTGATTTCTACTTCGGAACTCGACCGTCCGGACTACGCGAAAAACGACGGGCAGCGCTGTTTCCAGTGCAAAGACGAACTTTTCAAGGTCATGGAACAGCTTCGAGAGAGCCGCGGCTTCGACGCGATTGCCTACGGCGTGAACCGCGACGATCAGGGCGATTTCAGGCCCGGACAACAAGCGGCCAAGCTTCATCATGTCGCCGCCCCGTTGCTCAACGCCGGACTTGGTAAAGATGAGATCCGCGAGCTGGCTCGCGCGGCCGGACTTCGCATATGGGACAAGCCGGCTTCGGCCTGCCTCTCGTCGCGAATCGAATACGGACGCCCGGTCACGCGCGAGGTTCTCGATGTTGTCGAACGGGGCGAAGAAGCGATCCGCGCTCTCGGCTTCCGACAATTTCGTGTGCGTCACCACGGAGAAATCGTCCGCATCGAGATCGCGCGCGAAGAGATGGACCGCGCATTGAATCCAGCCATGGCCGCCGAATTTACGATGATCTTCCGAAGGCTTGGTTTCAAGTTTGTTACGCTTGATCTCGAAGGATTCCGATCGGGGTCCATGAATGCTTTGTTACCTGCCGATCTACTCCGTCGCACCGGCTAGTGCAGTGGAAGGGCCGCAATCTGCGGGGCTGCGCCATGTCCGTGTGAGATAATCAAAACGATAACAAGTGATGCTCAGGCGGTTCTTGGTGACCTTAATTCGACGTTCCCTGTTCCTTTTGCTTCTGGTGTGTCTAGGATGTGTGGCAGAATCTGCTCCTCCAGACGTGGCTCGCAAAATTGAGCACCAGATGCGCTCCTATTACAATGTCCCCCCCGAAGTGAAGATGACTGTCGGCGCAATCACTGCGAACAGTGACATGCCGGGATTCGACACCGTGTCCGTGAGCTTCGATGGCGGGGATGGAAAGCAAAAGGACTACAAGTTCCTGCTGTCCAAGGATCGCAATACTCTGCTTCGCGTAACCAAGTTCGATTTGACGAAGGATCCGTACGCCGAACTGATGAGCAAGATTGATGTCAGTGGGCGTCCGACGCGCGGTGCGAAGGGCGCCAAGGTTGTAGTCGTCAATTTTGACGATTTCGAGTGCCCCTTCTGCTCGCGGATGCACTCGACGCTTTTTCCGGAAATCTTTAAGGAATACGGTGACCGCGTCACTTTCATTTACAAGGACTACCCCCTGGTGGATATTCATCCTTGGGCGATTCATGCCGCGGTGGACGCCGGTTGCATTGCGGCGCAGAACAACGATGCGTACTGGGATTTCGCCGACTATATTCACGCCAACAAGAGCGAGGTCGATTCCCAGAAAGCGGATGCGCGTTTCGGCACGATCGACAAGATGGCGTTGCTTCAGGGCCAAAAACACAATTTAGATGCGACCAAGTTACAGGCATGCGTCAAAGCCCAAAATGAAGATGCGGTGAGAGCATCGATGAAAGAGGCCGATGGACTTGGCGTCAACGCGACGCCTACCCTGTTCATCAACGGGCAGAAGATTGATGGTGCAGTTCCAATCGCTCAAGTCCGCGCGGCGCTGGATACCGCACTGCGCGACGCAGGCCAACCCGTACCGGAGCGCGCCCCAGTCGCCTCGACGCCGGCGGAAAAGCCCGCATCCAAGTAAATGAAGAACTGACGGGAAGTCGCGGTCCTCAACCTGATTTCATTCGTATTCAGCAGTCGGTAACGGGAGAACGTCCTTGAACAACTCATTCCGTGCCCGGGCAAGCTTTGGGCTCGTGGCTGTTTTCTTGCTCTCCGGGCTCGCCTGCAACTCGCAACCGGGTGGAGACGTGATGGCCACCGTGGACGGCCGCAAAATCTTTCGCGCAGACGTCGACAAATATTACGAAAACAACGTCGCCTCCGCCCAGCAAGCGCCGACAGGTGAGCAATCCACTGCTCTTCGTCTGAACATCCTCCACCAAATGATTGAGGACGAAATCGTGATGCGGCGCGCCGAGAAGCTGGGGCTCTTGGCGACCGATGAAGAGGTCGACCGAAAGTACAACGAAGTCAAGGCGCCGTTCACGCAAGAGGAGTTCGACAAGCGCCTGCAGACTCAGAAAATTACCGTCGCTGATTTCAGGCGCGACATCAAGCGCTCCATCACTGTCGACAAGGTCTTGAACAAAGAAGTGGTATCCAAGATCAACGTTACCGATCAGGACATTACGGACTACTACAACGCGCACAAGGCGGAGTTCAATCTAATCGAACCCACCTATCATCTTGCACAGATCATGGTGACCCCTAGTCCCAATCCGCAAGCTCATAATCAGAACGACAAAGCGCAAAACGAGGCTGAAGCCCGCAAGAAGATCCAAATGATTGCCAATCGTCTCGACAGTGGCGACGACTTCGCCACCTTGGCGATGAAGTACTCCGAAGACCCCGAGACCTCGGGCAATGGCGGTGATCTGGGAACGGTGCAAGAGTCCGGTCTAAAGGGCACGGATCCCGCAACGCGAGAAGCGGTGATGAAGCTCAAGCCCGGCCAGTACAGTTCTGTCGTTTCGGTCGTAAACCCCGCGACACCGGCAGGAAGTGGGATTTCGAATCGTAAAATTGGTCGCGAAAGAACCGGCCGGCCAGCGGGAACTGGCAGACCCTCGGGTTCAGCAGGCGATCCGCTCACAACTTCGCGACCGGCGCGAGCAACTCCTCAAGTCTGCCTACTACGAAGTGCTGCGCGACAGTGCCAAGGTGGAAAACTACTACGCAAAGAAGGTTCTGGATAACAACGGGATCGAGAAATAGCAGCCGGACTTATTCGACAATCGCCAGAACATCTCCAGAATTCACCGCTGCGCCCTCTTTGACTGTAATTTTCTGAACGATTCCCTTCTTCGGTGACTTCACCTCGTTCTGCATCTTCATCGCCTCTACGACAAGAATGCCTGCACCAGCTTCGATCTCCGTCCCTTCCCGGACCAGAATTCGCACAACTTTGCCGGGCATCGGTGCGGTTAACTTCTTGGGGCCCTGGTCGTCGCTGGCACGAACCCGTCCGCGCAAAGAGCGTGGGTCCCGAACTTCCGCCGCGTATCTAACACTCCCCACCCAAATGTGCAGCTCGCTGCCAACCCTCTCGCACTTTACTTCGTAAGCTTTGTTTCCGATTCGCAGCGACAGCACATTCGGACGCGCCAACACTGCGTCGACTTCTACCTCGCGACCGTCGAGACGACAGTTCCATCGGCCTTCGGCATGGTCGAGGTCGAGCCGGTGATTCTTGCCGTCGATGGAGATTTCGTAAGTCATGAAACACAGGGGTTAGCGATCAGGAAACGGCGTTCGACTGCAAAGGGCGATTCCCTCACTGCAACCCTTCCTTGTAGGCTGCGCTCTTCCAGTTGGAAACGGTACGGGGCTTATTCTCAGAACCGTTGATCACGGGGCGTTCTCCTGAAGCGGCGCCCGTCTGACCCAAAGCGGCGAACATTCCAGCAGCAATAACGGCCACTTCTTCTCCAGCGGAATCGGGCTGCGCAATTGAATCAGGATTTTTCTGTTTCAGCAGGCGGTCCAGAAAGCCCGTGTCCAACTTCCCTGCACGAAACTCTGGATTGGTCAGGATGCGTCGGAACAACGAGATGTTCGTCTTGATGCCGCCCACGAAATACTCGTTCAAGGCACGCGTCAGCCGTCCGATCGCTTGATCTCGATCGGTACCGTAACCGATCAACTTGGCAAGCAGCGGATCGTAGTCCATGGGGACTGTCCAACCTTCGTACATCCCGCTGTCGCGGCGGATGCCGGGTCCGGAAGGCAGCAAGAGCAGTGTTATTTTGCCGGGGCTAGGGAAGTAATTGTTGTCGGGATCTTCCGCGTAAATGCGGCATTCGATGGCGTGGCCCCGAATCGTGACTTGCTCTTGCGTAAACGGGAGTGGTTCTCCGTTCGCGATGTGAATCTGCAAATGGACGAGGTCGAGTCCAGTGACCAACTCCGTGACCGGATGCTCCACCTGCAGGCGCGTGTTCATTTCGAGGAAGTAAAAATCCTTCCGCTGGTCGACTAGGAACTCGACCGTTCCCGCATTCGTATATCCGGCGGCCTGGCCCACGCGAACGGCGACCTCACCCATTTTGCGTCGCATGCCGGCATCGACGATGGGCGACGGAGCTTCCTCGATGACTTTTTGATGACGCCTCTGCAGGGAGCACTCTCGTTCGCCGAGATAGACTGTGTTGCCATGCTCGTCGGCGAGGATCTGCACTTCGATATGGCGCGGATTGAGTATCGCCTTCTCGATGTAAACTTCGCTGTCGCCGAAGGAACGTTCGGCCTCGCTACGGGCTCCTTCCAGCGCTGATTTCAGGTCCGCCGGCGTGGCCACAAGGCGCATACCCTTGCCGCCCCCACCCGCTGCGGCTTTCAGCATGATCGGGTAGCCGATTTTCGCAGCCACTTCTTCGGCCTGCTTGATCGATTCGAGCCCGCGTGACGTCCCGGGCACACACGGAACACCGGCGCGCTCCATGGCTTGACGCGCCCTCGTCTTGGAGCCCATGGCGTCCATGGCAAGGGCCGTTGGACCGATGAACTTCACCCCAGCCTCGGCGCATGCTCTGGCGAATTTGGCGTTTTCGGAAAGAAATCCATATCCGGGATGAATGGCGTCTGCCCCGGAGCGCGACGCGACGTCGAGAATCTTCTGGATATTGAGGTATGACTCAGAAGCGGCCGCAGGGCCGATAGGATATGCCTCATCCGCCTTGCGGACATGCAGCGATGCGCGATCGACGTCCGAGTAAACAGCGACCGCGGAAATTCCCATCTCATGACAGGCGCGGATGACCCGGACCGCAATTTCCCCGCGATTCGCAATCAGAATCTTTTTGAACATGTATGCAAACGACTGGAACTCCACGCTCGGAGTCTCCGGCCAAACCGCATATTGTACTGGACCGATTTCGTTCCCGCTGTGTTTTGTAAGCCCATTCGCAAGCGGCCGAGCGATCTCAAGCGCATAGTATGATCTGGAGCGAAACAGCGTCGTCTCGCACGCATGCAGCCATCCGACCCGCCGAATCCGATCGCAGCGAATTCCATATCTCGGCCCAAGCTTGCCAGTGTGGTCCACTGGCTGACATTATTCGTCCTGGTCGCCGCTTGCGCTGCGGTGCGGCTGTGGGCACTCGCCAGCAAACCCTTCTGGTTCGACGAATGTTTTAGCGCTGAAATCGCGCGGATCGACTGGCGAAGTTTCCTGCACCTGCTTTGGTGGCGCGAAGCGAATATGTCGCTTTACTACGCCTTGCTGCGAGCATGGATGCAACTGGGCCAAAGCCCGTTCTTCATCCGCAGCCTCTCCGTGGCGATCGCTGCCGCCACTCTGCCCGCGGTCTACTGGCTTGCACGCATGCTGTACGACAGGCGAGTTGCGCTGATTGCAGCCGGACTGTTTGCTCTCAACGCATTCGACGTCCGATATTCGCAAGAGGCGCGCAGCTACGCGCTCTTTCTCTTGTTGGCAACTCTTTCTTCGGGATTTCTCATCGCGTTCCTGCGACAACCGGATTCGAGATACCGAAAGTGTTACATCGCCGCCAGCGCTCTGGCGGCGTATGCACATTTTTATGCGCTTTTGCTGGTCGCCGCACAATGGCTGGTCGTTCACCGGTTCGACGTGCGGGCGAGCGGAAATATTGACTCCGCCAATTCGACAATCAAGATCAAGCACGAATTGCGCAGCGCTTGGATTGCGATTTTCGTCGCAGTATTACCCCTGATCGCCTTCATCGTGAAAACCGGGGCAGGCCCCATCAAGTGGATCAAACGTCCAGGCCTCTGGGATTTTCTAAGGTTTTGCGAACACATGGCAGGAGGAAACAGTTGGTTGCTCCTGGGAATTTGTCTAGCGGCGTGCGCAGGCGCGATCATTCCATTCAGGAAAACTTTGCTACAGCAGAATCCGTCGTGGGAAACGTGGCGAGTGCAGTTTCTGCTCGTGTGGCTGCTGTTCCCGATCGCACTCACAATTTTGTTGTCGATCGCGCGGCCGCTGTTCTATCCGCGCTACATGATCTTTTGCATCCCACCGCTGATGATTCTGTTCGCCGCCGGCCTCAGTCGGTTGCGTCACGAGTGGATCACAGGGATAGCCTTGACCGGAATATTTTTTCTGTGCGGACAGGGAATCATTTTCGTGTATGGCCATGATTTCGATGATGAGCGGGACGCAGCCGGCGTCGCGACCAATTTCATCCTTGATCACTCGGAGCCAGGCGACGGAGCTATCTTCCACATCGTCCAGACGCGAGTTCCGTACGAGTTCTTTCGCGCGTTGAGGGTCGGCGACCAACCCAACGCCGCGAACATTGGGCCGGAGATCGTATATCCGCGTCACGGCCCGAAGCTCGAGTACCAGGATTTCAGGAGTAAACTTTCGCCCGATATCCTGCACGCCGCTGTGATCGGGCATCCCCGCATCTGGGTTGTGCTGATGTACAACGGTCCCAAGTTTCCGGACCCTTCGGCCGAGTTGTTGAGGCATGACCTGCCTGAAACGTATTCCAAGATGCAGAGTTGGGAATTTCCGAGAGTGGACGTGCTCCTCTACAGCAAGGAGTAGCGACCGGACTTTCATTCACCCAAATAAAAAGGCCTCCTTCGCTTGAGCGAAAGAGGCCGTTCAAAACGTCTGAGCCTACTTGGACTGATCCATGGTGATACCGCCGCCCTGACTCTGCGCAGCTTTCTCGGCTTTCGCCTTCTTCACGCGAAGAGTTTCGTCGACCCAGTGGTCAGCGGTTTTCAGGTCTTCCGTTCGGGCGGCCTGATCTTCGCACTCCACGTCAGCACGCTCGCGATACATCAAATTCATGTACGCCATCGCGTCGTCATAGTCAGGCCGGAGTTGAATTGCCTTATTCAGGCTGTCAATGCCTTCCTGGATCGTGGGTCCGTTCTTCGTCTTAGCTCTTCGCACGCCTTTTTCTGATCCTTGTCCTTGGCATTCAGGTGCTCTTCCGGCTTCATGCCCAACTTGGCGCGCTCTTCCATGCGCGGCTGGTAGCATGCGGTCCAGTCGATGACACCTACCGAGTAGTAGGGCTCGGGGTCATTCGGATCGAGATCGGACGCCATCCGATAGTATTTCTTGGCGTCGTCCCATTTCTTCATATTCAAATACAGATAGGCAATGCCCTTCGCGCTGTTGACCTTCTGATCGCGCGATGGATTGGCATCAATCACTTTGCCGTATTCGTCGATCGCTTGTTGCGCCGTGCGGAGGTTGTCCGGCGAATCGACTCCGGGAATGTACTGCGATACGAACGCAGTCGCCAGATACATGCGTGCATTGATCAAGCTCGGATCGAGCTGCACTGCCTGCTGGAAGTGGTCGATCGCTTCTTCGTAGTGATTGTCTTTATAGGACTTGACGCCCTTGTTCAACTGATCACGAGCCTTCAGCTTGTCGCATCCGACCGAAGAAAAGAGCGCCAGCATCACGGCCGCCAGCGTCAGCAGCTTTAGAGTTTTATTCATTGCGGTATAAGTCTCCCTCGCCACAGCATCCTAGGCCTAGAGACAGCGGTTTGACAAGCGGAGCCCGTGTGAGCACGGAAGCATTTGCTTCCGTGCCTTGGGCCAAGCGAGAAGAATCGACGACTCCGGGCCTTACCGGGTGGACAGCTTAGCTGCCCGCTTCAATTTTCGCGGTAATCAGACCGACCTTGTCCACGCCCGCGGCGTGAGCGATATCAATCACGCTGGCGACATTGGCGAAGGGAATGCCGTCATCCCCCTTCACGAACATCACTTTTTCCGCGCGTTGTTTGTAGATGTCGGTCAGACGTCCCTGGAGGTTGTCCCAGGTTGCGTCTTCATTGTTGACCTTAACGCCCGGATCCTGGCCAGGACCGCGGTCGATCAACTGAACGACAATGGTGCGGTCCGGGCTATCGTTCTTCGGCGCGTTCGGCGGAGGCGGCTGAGGTACCAGCGCGTCCAAACCTTTCGGCGTCACAGGCGAGATCACCATGAAGATGATCAGCAACACCAGTAGTACGTCAATGAGCGGTGTTACGTTAATGTTCGCGCTCTGGCCCCCGCTGGGGCCGACTGCCATACCCATGGTCGTTCTCCTTATTGCCCTATTGCCCTGCCGTCGGTGGAGCTGGCGGAGGGGTGGATGTCTTCCTCTGATCGGTGAGCAATCCAAGATCGTCAACGCCCGCGGCACGCACGCTGTCGACGACTTTTACGACGACACCGAAACGGGTTCGCATATCCGCCTTTACGTACACGCGGCGATCGCCAGGCTTGCTGGCGAAACGATCTTTGACCTTCGTAGTCAGATTGTCGACATCATTAATCTGTTCGCTGCCGAAATAGGTTTTGCCGTCGCGCGTGATGGAGACCAAGAGAGCGTCTTCCTTATCCGCGTCCGGCATCTGCTCCGGGTTGTTTACTTGGGCCATGTCTACGCTGATGCCCTTCTGCAACATGGGCGTGACCACCATGAAGATGATCAGCAGAACCAGCATCACATCCACCATCGGCGTGACGTTGATATCGGAGCTGACTTTCGCTCCTTCGTTTCTCTTTGCTAATGCCATAACTTGATATCTCCCGTGCTTCCGCGTGGGCTGATTGGCGTAGCGCCCTGGAGTTGGGAAGGTCCGGCGCGGGATTGCTCCAGCGCCGGACAAGCAACTCAATGCGGAAACCAGACGCCGGCTTTTACCGGCGGGGCTTCTTACCGACGGACGTCGCCGCGCTTCTTCAGGAAGTAATCGATCAGTTCGCTCGACGAATTGTCCATTTCAACGTCGAACGCTTCCACGCGACCGGTCAGGTAGTTGAACATCATGACGGCCGGGATCGCGACCAGCAATCCGATAGCGGTGGTGACCAGCGCTTCGGCGATACCGCCAGCGACGGCAGCCAGACCGGTGGCCTTCGAGTTGTTGATGCCGATGAAGGCGTTCAGAATGCCCATCACCGTTCCGAACAGTCCCACAAAGGGAGCCGTCGATCCGATGGTGGCGAGACCGCCCAATCCGCGCTTCAGTTCTGCGTGGACGATGGCTTCGGTGCGCTCCAGAGCGCGCTTCGAGGCTTCGATCGTTTCGCCAGGGATTGCGCCCGGGGAATCCTGGTGAGCCTTGAACTCCATCAGGCCAGCGGTGACAACCTTGGCCAAGTGGCTTTTCTTGTTGCGCTCGGCGACCTTGATGGCTTCGTCGATGCGGCCGTCGCGGAGGGCGCCGGCAACTGCGGGAGCGAAAGCGCGCGACTGCTTACGAGCGGCGCTGTACGCCATCCAGCGATCGATCATGACGCCGATCGACCAACCGGACATGATGAAGAGAATGATGACGACGGTTCGAGCAACCCATCCCATTGCCTTCCACAAGCCCAAAGGATCGGTTGCCATTGCGCCACCACCCTCCTGGACGACCCAGGTGGCAGCGACATGTACGTGACTGAGAACAGCTCCTGCGTGAAGTGCGAACATGAGTTGCTTTTCCCTCCTCGGAACTCTTTACCTATTTACTTGGACACTTTGATGCGCTTTGAAGTGCCAACCGCCGGCCGGGAACTTTACTGCCGGCGGGTGTGCGGCGCTCACCGCACAAACGGACTGCGCTGACTATGATGCAGCCAGCGGCCTGTCCGGACTCCTGAAAGGCCCTTCCCAGCTCCCTAATTTTTGAGGGCAGGGAGGGCCAACACACCCTTAACTGTGGAACTCAAACCAAGGCACGCAGCGGGAGTCTAACCTCCAGCAAGCGTGAAGTTCACCTGCACCTGAGTTTCGACCTCGACAGGCTCTCCGTTCAGCAGGTACGGCTTGTACTTCCACTGCTTCACTGCCTCAATGGCAGCTGGAGCCAACATCGGGTGACCGCTGATCAATTGCAGGTTGATAATATTTCCGTCCTTACTGATCTGGGCCTGCAGGATCACCGTGCCCTGAATACGGGCTTGGCGCGCCAACGGCGGATAAGCGGGCGGAACCTTGCGGACCAGCAATCCAGATTGCACGCCCGACGATACGCGTACGCGCTGCGGGGTGGCAACTTTAGGCACGGCAACCGGCGTCGAGCTCAGAACGCTGCCGATGACGCCGCCCATCGAGCCTCCGGGCACACCGCCTGGGACGCCGCCAACCACGCCAGTTGAAGCCATCACCGGCGGAGGAGCCTCGTCCTCTTTGATCATCTGAATTTTCTTTGGAATCTTGGTGGGCGTGCGAAGCTCGCCGTTGACGATATCAGTCTGGATCTGCTTTACGATTTTGACGGGAGCTGCTGCCGGCGGTGGAGGCGGAGGTGGCGGGGGGGGCGGAGCCACCAGAAATCCGAGCGTTATGGTTTTGGGCAACGCTTCTGTGAAAATCAGCGGAATCAGTACCATGACTCCAATGATCATGAACTGAATGAGGAACGAGACGATTGACGTCCATCCCCGCTTCGTTTTTAGCCTGCCGCCTGACTCGATGAGGCTGTCTTCAAACATAAGTTTCTCCCCAAACTTCCTGGACCCCTACGCATTACTTAGACACCGACTGCTTCTCTTTTGCTCCCAGGTTCTGAATACCGCGCCGGGGCCTGTTTAGACCAGGGGCGCGCGAGCAAACTCCTTCGAAAAGCCTGCATAGTAGGGCTAGCGTAATCCGGAGGACGGCACCATAGGGTAACTTACCTAGCTTTGCCGGGCATGGCGACCGGACGCTTGCCTTTCTCAATGCGCCAGTCCTGATAAGCCACCAGAATTGGCGCGGCGATCGCAATCGACGAATACGTTCCGATCAGGATGCCGATTACCAGCGCGAGGCTAAATCCACGTAGCACCTCTCCGCCGAATAAAAAGAGAGCAAGTACAGTAAGGAAGGTCAGGCCCGCTGTCAAGATCGTTCTGCTTAGGGTCTGATTAATACTTCGGTTAACAATGTCTGAGAGCTTTTCCCGCCGCATGAGCTTGATATTTTCCCGGATGCGGTCAAATACCACGATCGTGTCGTTATTGGAGTACCCGATCAGGGTGAGAATGGCGGCAATCACCGTCAAGGATACTTCTGTGTTGGTCAGGGAGAATGCGCCGACCGTAATCAAAGTGTCATGGAACACAGTGACTACAGCGGCAACGCCGTAAATCCACTCAAAACGGAAACCCAGGTAAACCAGCATCCCCAAGAGCGAGTAGAGGGTCGCCAATCCCGCCTGGGTACGCAATTGTCCGCCTACCTGAGGGCCCACGATGGCAACGTTTCGAACACCAAAATCGGAGAGATAGAAACCGTCCGGAATCGAGGCAGCGACTGCCGGATCGACGCCCGCGGCCCCCTTCAGTTGATCTAGAGAATTCAGCACTCCGCCGACAACCTTGTCGCGGAAATTAGCGATTGCCTGCGCCTGTGCGGTGTATTTCTGGTCGGCATCGCTCCCCAGATGCAGGGGGTCTTTGTCCATCAGATAACTCTTGATCGTCAAAGAACTCGCGTTGTTAAGGTCAATCTTGCCAGCGGGAATATTGGTTTCCAGCGCATTGATGATCTTAAGCTTGCCCTGATCCAAGGCCTTTTCGCTGGTTTCGCGAACGTCGAGATCAATCAAGACCTCGTTGTTCTCAGCCCTGTCGTAGGGCTGAATCTTGGGATCGCGCAAGCCTGCACGGTCCATAGCGGCATGAATTGCCCGGATGTCCGGAGTGTGCGCGAACTTTACATAGACGAGCGTGCCGCCGCGAAAATCGACACCCCACGGAATGTGGTGCCAGAACAACATGGAGAGCAAGCCCGCGACGCTAAAGATCAGCGAAAAGGCGAGGAAATACCACTTCTTGCCTAGGAAATCTATGTTGACGTCGTGAAAGAACTCCACCGGTTTTATCTAACCCCTTATCTTTCTATCGGTTACATCCGCCTCGAGAAAGGCTCGCAAATTGGCAAGTCGCGAACTCGACAACTTTAAATGCTCAGGGCGTCGCCGCGCTGCTTGCGGCTCAGCACCCAATCAAAGATCACGCGCGATACGAACACCGCTGTAAACAGGTTCGCCAGCAAACCGAAAGTGAGAGTGGTTGCAAATCCCTTCACCGGTCCGGTGCCGAAGATGAACAAAATTGCGGCCGAGACAATCGTCGTAACGTGCGTGTCAACGATCGTGATCCACGCATGACTGAATCCTTGATCCACCGCCGATGGCGGCGTCTTGCCATTCCGGAGCTCTTCTCGGATACGCTCGAAGATCAGCACATTTGAATCGACGCCCATGCCAACAGTCAGAATTACTCCGGCAATGCCGGGCAACGTGAGAGCAACGTTGACGCCTGCGATCGTGGACCATCCTAAAAATCCGAGAAGGATAATCAGGTTCATGATCAGCGCGACATCCGCATTCACGCCAGCGCCGCGATAGTACACCAGCATGAATATCAGCACCGCCACCATGCCAATCACGGCAGCGCGAACGCCAGAGCGGATCGAGTCTGCGCCCAATGACGGGCCGACGGTCTGTTCTTCGAGATAGCTGATGCTGGCGGGAAGTGCGCCAGAGCGCAGGATCATGGAAAGATCCTTCGCCTGCTGATCGCTCATGCGGCCACCGCTGATAGAGCCCTGATCGCGAATCGGCTCTTTAATGTTGGCGACTTCTTGCACCTTATTGTCGAGGACAACCGCCAGGCTTTCGCCCACATGAGCGGACGTGAAGTTGAAGAATCGCTGTCCACCTTCACCGGTAAGGCTGAAGCTCACGCTGGGCTGGCCGTTCTGATCGCTGCTCGGCTGCGCGTCGCGCAGGTCTTTTCCGCTAACAGCGGACACTCGGGATACCAGATACCAGGCCTGCCCATCCGCCTCGGCGCCGGGCATGGCGTGGCCGGGAAGCAACAGAGAATCGGCCGGCAGAACGCCACCCTTTTCCTGCAATGCCGCTTGCTCGCTGGGAAATGGACCACCAAGTTCCTGCTTGATTTCAAGCATGGCCGTCGACTGCATGATGTCTTTCACGCGGCCCGGATCGTCCACGCCCGGCAACTGCACCAGAATCTGATACTGCCCGAGTCCGTGCTCCTGAATGGTGGGTTCGCTCACGCCGAGTTGGTCGATGCGGTTGCGGATTGTCTCGATCGCCTGGGTAACGGCTTTGTTCTTCAGGTCAGACAGGATCGAAGGCTTCATCGACAGATCCCAGGTGTTCTGCGTACCGCCCGTGAGGTCGTACTCCGGCAGACGCGCCTGCACAATGCTCAGCAAGTCGGATCGCGAGCCCGGCTGGATGCCCTTCAGCACAATGTGATCAGGGCTGTTTTGCGGGTCGGGCTGGGAAATATCGCTGTAGTCGACTTTCTTGTTTTTCAGCTGTTCTTTCAGAACTTCGATGGCATTCTGCGCATCGACACTCACCGCATCATTGACGTGGACCTGCAGAATCAAGTGCGTTCCACCGCTCAAATCGAGGCCGAGGTGAATGTGGTCTGTCAGTGCTGCGAGCAGCGCCCCACCAGAGACGCCCTTCGGAACTCCAAAAATTCCGAAAAGAAAAAAGAACAGCGTGCCGACGATGAATACCATCTTCCAGAGAAGGTTCTTGTTCATAAAATGCGGTTTCGAGGTTCCTGTTTCAAGTTTCGAGGATTCGGCTCCGCTACGACGCGAAACCCGAAACTTGAAACTATTTCGTCTTTACTTCGTCGTCGGCCGTAGTCACCTGCGTCACCGACGCCTTGGTCACTTCCATCAGCAGATTATTCGGCGGCACGCGCAGGTGGATGCAATCATCCTTGAGCGCCATGATGGTGCCCCTCAGGCCGCCACTGGTGGTGACTTTGTCTCCGGTTTTCAGCTGATCGAGCATGCCTTGCCATTTTTTCTGGCGGCGCTGCTGCGGCAGGATCAAAAGGAAGTAAAAGATAGCGAAAATGAAGACAAGGGGGGCGATACCCAGCCATCCCATACCGCCGCCACCGATCTGCAAAGCTAAGAAAGATTGCATGCTCTTTTGAGGTCTGAGCGGATGTATCCGCGAAAAAATACCCGCGTCGTTCGGCCGCGGGAGGTGTTATTTCACCACGGGGTGGGATCGACTTCGGCCGGGTTTTGCGGCCTCAGGCTTGAACCCGGGGAAAAATTCCCTAGAGTCTACGGTTTCGGCTGCGACCACATACCAGAATGAAATCGGGACTCTTCCCCAAGTGAGATAGAATGCCGCACCCGCTGCATAGTGTCAAGGTAGAAACTCAGGTTGTGGATCGTATTCAAGACCTGTGCCAACACTTCGTTGGATGCATAAAGATGCCGCAAGTAGGCCCGGGAATATCGTTGGCAAACGCGACAACCGCAATTTGGATCGAGCGGCTCGGCATCCTGCGCGTAGCGAGCCTGCTTGATTGAGACCTTCCCCTCTGATGTAAATAACAGGCCGTGCCGCGCGGCGCGGGTCGGGAGCACGCAATCCATCATGTCGACGCCGAGGTTAGCGTATTCGACAATCTCCTCGGGAGTGCCGACCCCCATCAAATAACGCGGCTTGTCTTTCGGAAGATGCTCAAGCGTTGACTCAACGATTTCACGCGTGAGTTCGCGCGGTTCGCCAACACTCAACCCACCGATCGCGTATCCAGGAAATCCGATTTCCACCGTGCGCTCCGCGGACTCCTTACGCAGTTCGCGATCCATCCCGCCTTGTACGATGCCGAACAGCGATTGCGTGCGGTACCCAGTACTCAGTACCTGGTTGTCAGACGTGCCCCTGCCTTCGTTCTCGGCTAAGAGATCTCCAACTCCGCCTTTGGCGGCTGGGTAGTGAGTACCGTGTAATGAGTCCTGGCCCCACGGCACTTCCTGCTTGTGATCTTCAAAATATTTCTTGCTGCGCGCAGCCCACCGGGCGGTCATCTCCATCGACGCCCGCACGCGCGATTGTTCGGCGGGAAACTCGGTGCACTCGTCGAACGCCATGATGATGTCGGCTCCGAGCCCGATCTGAGACTCCATCGCGCTTTCAGGACTGAAGAAGTGTGAGGAGCCGTCGAGGTGGGAGCGAAACGTCACGCCTTCCTCGTTCACCTTGCGCAATTCGTTTAGGCTGAATACCTGGAATCCACCGGAATCGGTAAGGATCGCGCGCCGCCACGACATAAAACCGTGCAGGCCGCCCATCTTTCGAACCGTATCCACGCCCGGCCGCAAATAGAGGTGATAGTTGTTCCCCAGGATGATCTGAGCACCCAACTCTTCGAGCGTATCCTGCGGCACGCCTTTGACCGAAGCGACCGTACCAACGGGCATAAAAACAGGCGTCTGGATCTCGGCATGAGGCGTCTGCAAGCGCGCCCGACGGGCACGGCCTGCGACTTTATCGATTGTGAATTCGATCGACATTGGTTCTTTGGGATTGTAGCAACGGCGTCCTGTGGCGGCCGCCGATGTGCGTAGCGCAAAGGCTCAGCCGATTTCGGAGAACTCACTGCTCGATGGGAGGATGGGTATTATTTCTGCGCGAATTTCACCGTCGTTCACAAAAAGTCTTCCTACCGTAACAGGAAGCTTGAATCGCCTTGGTCCCGCGCTGCCGGGATTGAAGTAAAGCACACCATTTCGAGTTTCCTGTCTGGCAACGTGGCTGTGTCCAAAGACCACAACTCGAAAACCCGCGACTTCCGGCTTCAGATCGAGGTGGGCGAGATCGTGGAGCGCGTAGATCGAGACACCGTCCAACTCAACGACTTCGGTCGCAGGCAATTTCTGCGCCCACGGCGCTTTATCGATATTTCCGCGGACGGCTGTCACTGGGGCAATCTGTTTCAGCTGATCGAGAATTTCGAGCGCACCTACATCTCCGGCGTGAATGATGTGTTGCGAACCGCGCAAGCCTTCGACCGCCTCAGGACGAAGCAGGCCATGCGTGTCGGAGATGACGCCAATGACGATGGAAGTTCTCAATTTGCCGGCTTGTGGCTTGAGTTCATGAGCGCGTTGATTTCCGCGTGGGACGGTGCGCCTTCCATTGCCGCGTAAGTTCCCGTCACTTTCAATTCCTCGGCCAACCGCCGCAGAAGGCCTAACGTCGCTCGCATTGGACCGGAACCCAGGCTGATTCGTTTGACTCCCAGCGCCGCCAGTTCCGCGACCGAGGGTGATCCGGGCACGGCAAGAATATTCACTGGGCATGGAAGATCGGCGACTGCGCGGCCGATGGTTTCCTCATCGCGAACGCCAGGAAGAAAGACGCAGTCGGCTCCTGCATCGTGATAAGCCTGCAGACGTTGCAGCGCGGCGTCGTAACGCGAAGCCGGTTCTCCGAGTTGCAGAAGGTAGACATCTGTTCGAGCGTTCAGAACCAACGGAACGCCCATCTTCACGGCTGTCTCGCGGATCGCGCGAATTCTTTCCAGTTGCAACGGTAACTCGAAGAGTGGATGAGCCGCGTCACCGGTGGCATCTTCGAAATTCATTCCGACCGCACCGGATTCGATCACTTCCTTTGCCGTTCGGGCCGCGTCTTCAGGCGTCGCCCCATATCCGGCTTCCACATCCGCGGTTACGGGCAGAGTCAAGCCTGCCGCAATGCTTGCGATCGCCGAGAGCATCTGGCGGGCAGGAATCTTCTGGCCGTCAGGGAATCCTTGTGCAAACGCAACCCCAGCGCTGGTCGTAGCGATTGCGGGAAAGCCTGCATTTTCGATGATGCGAGCGCTGGCGACATCCCAAACATTGGGAAGTAAAAGTACATCCTTGCCGGAGTGCAGCGCCCGAAGCAACTCCGCTTTGGATTTCTGATTCGTGTTGGACATACACAAAATTCGATGCGCCGATCAGGATCGCGTCTTCATCTTTTCGATCATCTTCGGGACGTTCACTACGGCGCGGCCGACCGTACCACGCCCTATTTCTCGGGCATCGTCGCGAGCACTGACCCGCATGGTGTAGAAGCGTCCATCGAAAGACTCGAGCACCGCATCGGCACTCACATTCGATCCCATGCCGCTGGCCGCTCGATGTTCAATGTGAACAGAAGTCCCGACCGTTATTTCGTCTTCTTCACAGTATGGCTGCAGAGCGTGGAATGCCGCGGTTTCCATCAGCCGGATCATGTCGGGCGTCGAATAAACCGGCGGCAGCTTCGGATGACGGGAAGTGAGCGTGTGCTCAAACGTCACCGTTTCTTTGGCCTCGCCACGTGCTCCGATCGGGATCTCTTTCGCCACAAATCACTCCTCAAAAGAAATGAGCCAACGATTCTATGGAATCATTGGCCCGGAGATCATTTAACTTGTTTGAATTTACGCCGCTACGGACGCAGTCCGCCGCGCTTCAATTCCGTCAAGAGCCTTCCAGAGCATTTTGGCGGCGTTCTCGGCGGCATTCAACGCCGCGTCGGCTGTTTCGGGCTTGGCGGTGATTCGTTCTTCCAACTGCTTGTGCCAGACTTGCGAGTGATAGATGTCGGCGGTCGCATGCAGGGCGAAATAGCCGCAGGTCTTGTCGTCGGCGTTGTACGTCGCGCGCAGTCCACGTTCTTTTTCTTCCGCGATTCGCGGAACCTGTGACTCGTAAGCATAAAAAGCGGCGAGCGCTTCTTCGGGTGTGCCTTCGCTTACGACCTGCTGGAAGTGCCGAATGAGCTGCCGAACTTCCGGCACGGGCGTGTGCCATTCAAGATTCCGGCTCGATCCCATGCCCTCGGCGAAGTCCAGCCAAAGATCAGCATGTGGAATCGCGTCTTTCCCGTCGCGAGGCTCCGATCCCTTCTCATCGCACATGTTTGCCAGAACCGCGCGCCGGAGTTCGCCCTCTTCGAGGCGCAATCCAAGAGCGGCCAAATAAGACGGGAAAGCCTCCACGTGGTGGTAATAGTCCTGCGCATACTCACGCAGATCGTTGCGGGTCAGGCGTCCTGCAGACCAAGCTTTGTAGAACGGGTGGCAGAGCAGGTCATATTTTGCGATGCGCGACTCAAGTTGTTCGAAGAACTCAGCGCTGGTCATGAATCCCTCCGGCGATCGGTCTGTCACGCCAATATACGGTCGGCAGCGCATCTCGGCAAGTGATGGAGATCACCGCTACGGCCAAGTTGCTAGAATGAAAGAAGAAGTAAGTGGAACAAAATCAGGGATTCACTCCCGACCCGTATCTGATGCAGTTCACCGAACAATTCGATGTCGTGGTCGTTGGCGCTGGCCATGCTGGGTGCGAAGCCGCCATGGCTGCCGCTCGCATGGGCCTGAAGACCGCCCTTTATACGCTGAATGTCGATCTGATCGCGCAGATGTCGTGCAATCCCGCGGTCGGTGGCATTGCCAAAGGACATCTCGTGCGCGAGGTGGACGCGCTGGGCGGCATCATGGGCGAGATCACCGATGCGGTGGGCATTCAGTTCCGTCTGCTCAATACTTCCCGCGGTCCGGCGGTGTGGTCTCCGCGCGCGCAGTGTGACAAGCAAGCGTATCGCCTGAAAATGCGCGACGTTCTGGAGTCGCAGGCGAACCTGAAGATCAAGCAGGCGGAAGTCGCCGATCTGATCATGGAGCAGCCGCCGGTCGCTAGTCGTTCGTCACTCGCTGACCGTGATCCGGATCAAGATCCGACCAACGAGCAGCGACCAGCGACCAGCGATCGTCGGCGCATTCTGGGTATTCGCCTCCGGGACGGGCGTACGGTCGGCGCGCAAGCTGCCATCATCACGACCGGCACATTTCTGAACGGGCTGATCCACTGCGGGGAGCAGCAATATCCCGCAGGTCGATCCGGAGAACCGAATGCCGTTCTGCTCGGCGAGGCGTTGAAGAATCTTGGACTGCGCGGTTGCCGGTTGAAGACCGGAACGCCTCCGCGGCTCGATGGACGGACCATCGACTGGTCGCGCTTCCTGGTGCAACCGGGTGACGTTGATCCAACGCCATTCAGCTTCCGCACCAAGCGCGTTGCGCACCACGACTCGCAGGTGCCCTGCTACATCGCGTGGACGACCGCTGAGACGCACCGCATCATCCGCGAAAATGTGCATCGTTCGCCGATGTACAGCGGGCAGATTCAATCCATTGGTCCGCGCTATTGCCCGTCGATCGAAGACAAAATCGTAAAATTTCCCGACAAGGAAATGCACCAGCTTTTCCTGGAACCTGAGGGGCTGAACACTCACGAAATCTACGTCAATGGCATGAGCACCTCTCTTCCGGTCGAAGTGCAGCTTGCAATTCTGAAGTCGATCCCGGGACTGGAGAATGCCGAAATGCTTCGTCCGGGCTACGCGATTGAATACGACTCGATTGATCCGACGGAACTGGAACGCACGCTCGAAACGCGCAAGATCGCCGGCCTTTTCCTTGGCGGGCAAATCAACGGAACATCCGGATACGAAGAAGCAGCCTGCCAGGGATTGATGGCCGGAATCAACGCGGCACTCCAGGTCAAGCACGAGGCGCCACTGATCCTCGACCGGACGGAAGCGTATACGGCAATCTTGATCGACGACCTCATCTCGAAGGGAACGAACGAGCCGTACCGCATGTTTACCTCGCGGGCGGAGTTCCGCCTGCATCTGCGCATCGATAACGCCGACCGCCGACTCACTCCTCATGGACGCCGCGTCGGCCTGATCTCCGACAGCGCGTGGACGGAATTCGAAGCGAAGCAGGAACGCCTGGTAAAGATCAAGAAAGTGATGGAGGCGACGCGCCTCACGCCAGAGATGTCCGACGTTTGTCACGCCTCCACTGTTTGTCGTTCCGAGGAGCAAAGAGACGAGGAATCCGCTGCGGTCGGCCGTACACCGTCTGTCGCATGGAACTCTGCCGTCGGCCAGACTCTGGCTCAGTTGCTGAAGCGTCCCGAAGTCACGGTTGAGCAGATAGCACCGCTCCTGCGCCAGCGGGCTCCCGAGTTCTTTGAGGGCCGAGACGGTGCGGCCCAGTCGACTGGAAAGCTCTCATCGGAAGTACGCAACGAACTGAAGTCCGTCGAAACAGAAATCAAGTACGAGGGCTACCTGCTCCAGCAACAGCGCGCCATGGACCGCTTGAAGAAATCGGAGCTGCACTCGATCCCGGAGTGGTTCGACTATCACTCGATTAGCGGGCTTTCGCGCGAGATGCAGGAGAAGTTGGCCAAGGTGCGTCCGCGAACCATCGGTCAGGCTTCCCGCATCCCTGGGGTCACGCCGGCTGCGGTTTCGCTGGTGAATGTGTTTATCGAGATCCAGTCAAGACGGCGCGTACAAGCCACTGCGATCTGAATTGTTTCGCTATTGAAGGTCGGTGTTGATCCGCAATTCCTCGGCCTTTTTCAGTTCAGCTTCGGCCTCTTCTTTTTTTCCCATGTCGCGGTAGGCCTGCCCGAGCAGGTGGTGCGTCGACGGGTTCGTGGGTTCCATGGTGACTGCGTGCTTGAGAGCTAAGACAGCGAGATCGTAGTCGCCTTTTTTCTCGAGGACTTTTCCCATCAGGATGAACGGACCGCTCGACGTCGCGTCAAGCCGGATCGAGCGCTGTAACAGGCGCTGAGCGTCATCAAATTTCTGCACGCGCGAGTACGCATCCGCCAGCTTGTAGTACGTGGCTGCGCTCGCCGGATCGATGGCCAGCTCTTTCTGAAATTCGGCGATCGACTCAGGCAGTCGCGATTTGTACAGGTAAAGCTCGCCGAGCAGGAAGTGCACCAGAGGAAGCTTGGGATCGATCGATGCAGCCTTCAGCGCGTATTCTTCGGCGATCGGATCGTATTCCTGCCTTAACAACATCCGGGCCGTGAACAAATAGGCCGCTGCCGAATCCTCAGGCACGTCGAACATTTTCCCGAAAGACTTGCGGGCCCCATCGTAGTTTCTGGTCTGGATGTAACAAGTGCCGAGGATGTAGTAGCCGTCAACGTTGGCGCGAGAAACCCAACCTTGTACTTTCTCGAGCAGCGGGATCGCGTCCGCCGGATGACCGCCTGCGTAGTACGACATTCCAAGCAACTGGACGGCTTCCTGGTTCGCTGCATCTTCCGCTGTAGCTTTCTTCAGGTAGTCGATGGCTTTCGGGAAATCGCTTTTCTTGTAGTAGGCCGTTCCCAATTCCAGGGCGAGTCCCTTTGTGGCCGGGGATTTCGCCTCGATTGATTGCAGATCGGCGATCGCCTCGTCTACTTTTCCCTGCTGCATCAGCTTGCGCGCTGCGGCAAATTCCGGCGGCACAGCCGGGACCGGGGCCGCTGGGAGGTCGGGCGTGGTCGATTGTCCCAAGGTGAACGATGAAAGTGCAGAAAGAAGTAGTACGCCACACACGAGACGAAGGAAGGAGAGCCTCGTTTCCATTTAAGGATTAGAGCACAACCCCACGGCCCAAGCAGTGCTGACGACGTATTGCCTCTTGCATGGCAACTGCGTTGGAGAAGAGAAATTCGCAGTGCGAATCTAGTGTTGGCGCATTTCTTTCTCGACCGCTTCGAGATTTTCTCTTGCCAAGGCCTGGTTCGGATCTATGCGCAAAGCATGCTCGAAGTGCGCCTTCGCTTCGGGCAATCTTCCCGACTCTGCCAGCGCGGCGCCCAGATTCGCTTCCACGTTGGCATCCGCGGGGCGCAACTTCAACGCCTGCTCGAACTGCTGCGACGCTCCGGAAAAGTCTTCGCCAGAAGCCAACGCGATGCCAAGGTTATAGTGCGCATCGAAATAGTCCGGACGCGACTTCAGCGCGGCCTGCAAATATCCGACACCTTGTCCCGGATGTCCCGCCGCGACCAAAGCTGCGCCCAGAGCGTTGTTCCCGGCCGCATCCTGCGGACGCAAGCGTACGGCCGCCCCATACTCGTTGACCGCACCGTCGAGGTTATGTTTTTCCTGCAACATCGCCGCCAGGTTGTAGTGAGCTTCAAAATCGCTGGGATTTTTCTCGACGTTGTGACGAGCCAGCGCTTCCTGCAGCTCCATGCGCGGATCCCCCTGTGCAGGATCGAAGTTCACGGGAAGTACCTGCAGCCACAGGTGACACATCTCGTCGCTCGACCGGTTCCCGCCAACCACGCGGGCTGGAGGATGATTCGGGTTCAGAGGATTCTGTTCCGAATTGTCGTACGAATATCGCAAGCTGATCGTCGTTCCCTTCGGCAGCCGCACCGGTTCTGCATAGCGATAGACGGCCTGCCAGTTCAGGTTCCACTGCGGAATGTGGATCAGCGATTTCTTGGCGCCGTCGGGCAGCGTCGCATAAGCCTGAATGTCCTTCCCGAGATAATGGGCGTGCGGATAGATCGCCATCAGATCGACATCCACCGGAAGAGTGAAGTCGTCCGTGACGACGAAATTGTTTTCCCCCGGCGGGATGTCGAGTTTCAAGTCGTTCTCCATCTGCAACAGCATGGGAAACTTTGTGGCAGCGTGCGGCGTGAAATAAATTCCAATGCTCGGCTGAATGACCTCCGGCTTTCCCGACGGTTGCAGGTGGGTGTTCAGAATTAAGTCCGTCCCCTTATCGAGGCGCAGAGCCATGCCTTCGGGCTCAACCGAGGGAACCGTGCCCGGTTTCCAAAACAGAAGATGGCTGTCGGGATCGAACACTTGCGACTCAATGCGAATTTCCATGCCGCCAAAACCTGCGCCCGGCTCCGCTTCGCGCTGCCGAGCCGCACCCGCACGATCCACAAGGATGTTAGCGTGATGCACGAAGCGCTTGTCTCCCGGACGAATCTCAACGGCCTTCACCCAGCGCGTTTGGTTGATTGGGACCGGAAAGATGAAGTTCCAATACGTATCCGTTCCCTGCGGAGGCAGCACGAGTGGCTTGGTCGCAGTGAGAATCAGGTCGGGCTTTCCGAGATGCCATCCCTCAACAAACTTCGGCGCCGCAGGCAGATCGGCAGCGCTTCCTTCGACGGAGCCTTGTTCTACCCAACGACTGATGAGTTCCATTTCTGCATCGGACAAGCGAAGCTCATTTGCAAATTTGAGTTCCTGCGGAACGGGGAGCCAGGGCGGCATAGCCCGCGACCGCGTGACTTCGGCGATTTGGCGCGCATGCCGCTTGGCATCGGAGTAGTTCAACAATGAGAACGGCGCCGATTCTCCTGGTCGATGACATTGCGCACAAGAACGAAACAGGATGGGAGCGATATCACGATCGAAGGTGACGTGCGAAGCGCCAGCCCGCTGCTCCTGAGGAGCCACACCGGACGCAAGCGCAACGGTGACACAAGCCATCGAGGTGAGCAGAGCAATCCCGCCATGAACGCCGGTTAGTCGAGATCGGAAATGTAACATCCCACTCCTCGGACTTCGCTGCGCATTACGGCCTTGCCGGTGGAGGCGGCGCGAATCGCGTCTTCCAGTTCGTGCGTGGTCGGCGCGGAACGGGCGCGGGAAATATCGACGTACCAGTTGTCGATCCGGCCCTCGTACACCAGTTGATGCGCCGAATTGAACACCGCCGCTTCCGGAGTGATCTGCACTCGGCTCAGTTTGACCAGTGAGCGGGAAGGGTCTCGCAGTGCGGGCAGTTGATATCCATAGTCGGAAAGATAAGTACGAATTTGCTGCGGAGTATCGTTGCGGTCGGGATCCACCAGCCAAAATCTCGCAGTACCTGCGTATTCCTTGCTGATCTGCCGGATCGTCGGCGCGTAACGTGCTGAAACCGGGCAGTCTCTGCGAACAAAAATCAGCACGACGACTTTGCCGTTATCCTCCGCGAGAGGATTCATGGCACGGCCGTCGAGATCAAGAGCTGCGCCTTGCGTCTGCGCAAAGATTGGTGGTACCGCCAGCATGAGGAGCGCGAGAGTTCGAAACAGGAGTTTTCCGCACGGCATAAGATCGGCGCGATCGCGGCGCTATTGGCGATTCTAAGAGTGTTGCGTATGAGTGTCCATCCCAGTTGGCGAACACAGACGAGGAAACAGAAGTAGGTCGTTTGGCCGTCAAGTGCCCGGCGTCGGAGGGCTTACGATCCCGGCTACAATGTCTGATCATGATTGCGCATCTTCGAGGAAAGCTGCTGGTCAAGCATCCGAACCAGGCCATCATCGAGACGGCTGGCGTCGGCTATGACGTCACAATCAGCGTTCCCACCTTTTCGGACTTGCCGTCGCCCGGAGCCGATGTCGCCCTGCACATTCACACCCACGTGCGCGAAGACATGATCGCTCTCTATGGATTCCTTCGTCCGTCGGAGAAGCTGCTTTTCGAAAAGCTAATCACGGTCAGCGGAATCGGCCCGAAGCTGGCGATTACGATTCTCAGCGGCATGGCCGCCGACGAGATGGTGGGCGCCATCCGTGGAAACGATGTGACGCGGCTGACGCGCATCCCTGGCATCGGAAAGAAGACTGCCGAGCGGATGGTCCTGGAACTGCGAGACAAGTTGACGGGAGTAGAAACCGCTGCCACTCATGCGATGCCAACCCTGAGTTCGAATGAAGAAGACGTGCTCTCGGCACTGGTGAATCTCGGATATCAACGCGCAGTTGCAGAGAAGGCCCTGGCCATGGCGACGAAAGAGGGTCCGGCAAAAACCTTTGACCAGCTCTTTCGGTCAGTCCTGGGCCGGCTTTCGAAGTAGCCTCGATCCTTCACGGCGTAAAGATTCGCGCCGAATCCTCATTCAGCGCCTGCCACGATCCCCAATCTCTTTGAAGTATTGCTGCCCTTGACCAGCGGCAGTTAAGGCTTCACCCACCCTCTCGACCTCCACTGATTTGGGCCTCGTTCGCAGTGATCGGGCAACTCATCGGGCAAAAGCCGTCGTGAACCGCCCGCGGAAACACCTCTCACCGCGCAGGCCGCTCTCAGAGAGCGCCTGCTCTGCAAATGTCCCTGATGGGCGGGAGCATCCCCAGACAAGTTGTTCGAATTTCCGCACTCAGCGGAATTCTATTTTCCTATACAGAATGTGCTGAAAATCAGGTTGAGGATGTCGTCGGTCGTGGTCACTCCTGTTATTGCATCAAGGGGACGCAACCCGTTGTAGAGGTCCATCAACAACATCTCGTGCGGAATTTTCCCGGCTACCGCAGTCTTCGCAGCATCAAGCGCTCCAAGCGAATCGTTGATCAAGTTCTGATGACGAATGTTTGTCAGGAAACCCGGCTCTTGTTGCGCGCTACCGCCGCCTCCAATGTGCTGAAGGATTTCCGCGCGCAGCTCGGCGATGCCTTGTCCGGTGATAGCCGAGGTGCAGACTCGCCTTCGACCTGTGCCCTCTGGCTCGAGATCCGACACTCCGAGGTCGCTTTTGTTCGCGACAACGATGGCCGGACGATCCCCTACCTGATGCAGCAATTCGTGATCCTCGGTAGTTACGGCTGCGGAGGCGTCAAGCACCACCAGCACGAGATCGGCGTCAGCCAGCGCCTCCATCGATTTGCGGATTCCGATGGACTCGGCTTCGTCGAGAGACTGCCGGATTCCGGCCGTATCCACAAGCCTGACCGGAATTCCTCCAACAGAGACCGTTTCGCTGACCAGATCACGGGTTGTGCCGGGAGTCGCGGTAACGATCGCGCGATCGCGCTCGACAAGTCGGTTAAACAAGCTCGACTTGCCGACATTGGGACGACCGACGATGGCGAGAGTTAAGCCTTCATGCACGATCTTGCCGTATGCGAAACTCGCGCTGAGATCTTCCAGCGGCTGGCAAACGGCTGCGATGCTGGCAAGGATCGCCGCGTCGGGCGCGACGGATACATCGTCCTCGGCAAAGTCGATCCCCGCTTCGAGCAACGCGATGAGCTCGATCAATTTCTGTTTGATCGGCTGCAGGCGACGGGATAGCGCGCCCTCGAGTTGCTGCGCCGCAACCTTCGCCTGGTACAACGTCTGAGAATCAATCAGGTCACGAACCGCCTCGGCCTGCGTGAGATCGATGCGGCCGTTCAAAAACGCCCGCATGGTGAACTCGCCCGGCTCGGCGAGGCGCGCTCCGGCGGCTACGCAGAGTTCAACGATATGCTGCAAAACCACAGGCGATCCATGCGCCGAAATCTCAATAACGTCGTCCGTCGTATAGGAATGAGGCTTGGCGAAGTAAGTGACAACCACTTCGTCGATGCGCTCGCCCTGTGCCGAATTCAGAGGTTGCCCCATCCTTGTCTCTCGTTCGGTGATCGACAGCGTGGGGGTTTGGATTCCCTCTGGAGTTTTGCCCTGCACGGTGAGTGGCTCCACGAGTTCCCCGAATACGGCGCGACCTGGCTCCAGTTCATGCTTCAGCCCCAGCATCGGCGCGGCAATCTCACGCGCCTTGGGGCCCGCCAGTCGTAACACTCCGATTCCGCCGCGCCCAGGCGGCGTTGCGATCGCGACGATCGTGTCCTCAAGATTCACGGGCCGATTGTAAACTGGTCGTTCGTGGTCGGGTCGTTTGCCCTCCGCCAGGGCGGAACCAACGCTGCCCATGAGGAACGACCATCGAACGAACGATCTTCAAGGAGCTACCACATTGTCCGTAGCGGATGAGCTGTTAAAAGCAAACGAGGAGTTTGCACGCAACTTCAAACTGGGCGAGCTTTCAGTTCGTCCGAAGCGCCACGTCGCGGTCCTCGCCTGCATGGACTCCCGCATCCTGTTTGAGCACTGTCTCGGACTGAAGCCCGGCGACGCCCACATGATTCGCAACGCAGGCGGCATCGCCACGGAAGATGCTCTGCGCTCACTGATCGTCTCGCATCATTTGCTCGACACGCAGGAATTCATCATCATCAACCACACGGACTGCGGCCTGCTGAAGGTGCAGGAATATGAGCTGCGATCGAGGCTCGCGGAGAAGATGGGCGTCGTCGCCAGCGAACCGGCCCATTTCTATGCGTTCGATGACCTGGAGGCGAATGTGCGTCAGCAGATACACCGCGTAAAGTCGCACCCATGGATTCCGAGGCATATTCCGGTCCGCGGATTTGTTTACGATGTGAAAACAGGAAGGCTAAAAGAAATCAAAGACTGACCCACGATTTCCAGGCATTGTGGCGCGGGCACTCTCGCCCGCGAAATGTATCCAGATCCACAAAGGTTGGCCAGTTCCTAAGACTCCAGCGCATTGCCATTCCGACCGAAGGGAGGAATCTGTCTCCCGCTAAACTGGACAGGCAAAGTCGGGGACAGCAGAATCCTTTCACCTATGCCTGCCATCCCTCTGCTCGTGGTCAGAATTTCGCGGGCAAGAGTGCGCGTGCCACAACGATTACTGCGCGACTTTCTCGATTTCCGCCCGCAACTGGTCGTACGGCAGGGCGCCGGGGTGGTACATCGCGACTTTTCCCGTGCGATCCAGTAACACAAGCGTCGGTGTTGTCGAAGCTCCGTACACTTCGAAGTTGTGTTTGCTGATCGGTACCGGCATATCGAGGAGTCCGCTATAAAAGCGATGGCGCACTGCATCGATATATTGCAATTCATCGCTCGGGCGGGCGTGCTCGATCTGCGCCGTATAGCCATAGAGCCGGGTCGGCCCGATCACTTTCAATCCTTTGCTCGCAAACTCCGACCGCAACTGCGTGATGATGGGAGCTTCCGCCTTGCAGTCGCCGCACCAATGGGCCCAGAAAAAGAGCAGTACGGGCGAGCCTTTGAGTTGAGTGGCTGCGGGCAGGTTCGCTCCCAGAAACTCGTCTTCCTTTAAGACCGGCGCCGGCTTCCCCTGAAAGGAAAGCAGGTTCAAGTTCTTCTGCAGCCGATCGTGAATGGAGGTGTTGCCATAAGTCCGCAACGCAGATTGCAGAACCGCCATCGCCTGGGCTCGCTGACCGCGCGCTGCAAGCGACTGCGACTGGACTTCAAGGGCTGCCCCGAGTGCGAGTGGCAAGTGCGGCTCGGCGTCGAGTGAACGTTTTTTCAGCTCCTCGAGCGCGAGAGCCTTCGTCTCTTTCGCATAAGAGGTCGCTTGGTCATATTGCTTTTCCTCGAGCGCGCCTCGCGCCAACCACGAATAGGCTTCCACGTATTCGACGTCGACGCCTCTTTGCGAACGATATGATTGGAGTTCGTTTTCCGCCGCGGAGAAGTTATTTTGCGCGACGGCGTTGCGCACGTTGTCGACAATTCCGGCCCATGCCGACGAAGCCCCGAGGAGGATTAACAACAGAAAAATTCGGTATCGCATTTTTATTATGATGATTCTTTTCCGCTCAGGTGGCAACTCGTTGTGGAAATACTTTCCGGGCACTCGAACGCATAACATTATTTGTATCAGCTGTTTAGAGGCAAGGCTTCGCGAATGATGTAGCTTTTTTTGTGCATTTTACCGTACAATAAAGATGCGTTTGACTTTAGAGCTCCTTCGCAGTACAAGCATCTCCGCTTAACCCAGCGCGTGACCTGCCTGCAGAAGAATCCCGAAAGCTTCAGCGCTACATCAAGAAAAAGGAACAGTGCAACATCATGGAAACAGGAACAGTGAAGTGGTTTAACGACGCCAAGGGCTACGGTTTCATCAGCCGCCAGAACGGCGAGGATGTCTTCGTGCATTTCTCCGCTATTCAGGCCAGTGGATTCCGCAGTCTGCAGGAAGGTCAGCAAGTGCAATTTGACGTGGTCAAAGGCCCTAAGGGCTGGCAAGCAGAAAACGTCAAGGGCGTCTAACACCGCTTCGCACGTAACAATTCGCAATGAGGGCGGCCAGCAATGGCCGCCCTTAGTGTTTTGGGACGTTTTCTGCCTCTTGCCTTTTATAATACGTCGCGTTATATTACGTGTCGTACTATACTTATGACATCGTTATCAATCACAACTTCTTCACTTGGCTTTGCAATCCTCGGATTGCTCCAGCATCAGCCGGCTTCCGGTTACGACCTGCGCAAAACCTTCTCATCGTCGTCGATGAAGACCTACAGCGACAGCCCGGGCGCGATCTACCCGGCGCTGCGCCGTCTCGAGAAGCAAGGATTCATTCGTGGAACCGTCGAAGATGGCAACGGCCTGCGACGCCGGCAGGTCTTCCGCCCAACCACAAAGGGCGTCGCGGAAATTAAATCCTGGATCACTTCTCCGGTCACTCGCGAAGAGCTCACTTGGGGGCAGCAGTCGATCCTGCTGCGCTTCGCTTTCAGCGAACACATCGTTGGACCAGACGCGTCGCTTGCCCTTCTCAAATCGTTGAAGGACAACCTTGAGCCACATCTTCGCGCCTTGCATGACGAATTCGCGGCCAGCAAAGACATGATGCCGGTGTCAGGCAGGCTGGCTTTTGAATGCGGCATTCGGGGAACCGAATCCTTCTTGCAGTGGACCAACTACGCGATTTCGACGTACGAGAAAAGAGAAAAGCAGAAAGGAACGCGACAATGAGATCGGGAAATTTCCTTCTTCGCGGATTAGCGGTTTTTGCGGCGTACTGCGTGATTCAAATGATTGCAGGCCTGCTGGTGCCAATGAACATCGCTCCAGCACCACACACTCTGCAATGGATGTTATTGATGAACGCGGTTGTCGTCGGCTCCCTCACCGTCGTCGCTTTGCGCGCCGAGTGGCGCGGATGGCGGCTGGGAATGATCATCACAGCCTTTCCCTTGGCAATCACGGCCGTCAACCTGTTGGAGGGCGTCGTATTCCTCAAAGCTCCTCACCCGGACTGGGCGCGGATATTCCTTTACAACCTGATCTCGTCCGCACTCGTTGTACCTGTATGGACCTGGCTTTTTGGAAGGCAGGACAGCGCTCAGTCTCATCACTTCCATCCCATTCAATCGCAGTCCATGGCGCAGCGCGCCTGGAAGTTTGCCGTCTCCGATCTTCTCTATATCACCCTGTATTTCGGCACCGGGGCGATCATCTTTCCGTACGTCAAGGACTTTTATGCCGTCCAGCAATTGCCGCCGCTCGACGGCATCATCGCCCTGCAACTATTGATTCGTGGTCCGATCTTCATCCTCTTATGTTTGTGGCTGACGCGGATGCTCGGACTATCAAGGCTGAATGGCGCGCTAGTGGTCGGGCTCGTCTTCACGCTGTTGAGCGGAGCTGCACCTCTGCTCCTGCCGAACCCCTATTTCCCGGACTCGGTTCGATGGGTGCATTTCTGCGAAGTGACCAGCGAGAATTTCATTTTTGGAGCGATCGTTGCCTGGCTCTGGGGACCGACTGCACCAGCTCGCGAAATGATCGCAAAGCTTGCGTGACGGATTGACTGAAGACTTATTGCTGAGTCATATCGCGAATGAGAACAACGTCCGCATCGTTGTGGCCCCGTACGACGGCCAGTTGCTTGCCGTCGAGCGACCAGTGAAAATCCCAAAGGTGTTCCGTCTTGAAGTTGGTTAACTGCTTTCCTTTGGAGCCGTCCAATGGCTGAAGCCACAAATTATCGACGCCGTTTTCGCGCGCCGGATAAACAACGCCCTTGCCATCCTGGCTGAAACGGACCATCCCGAAGCGCAAGCGATCGAAGTCCTTCACCGTGGTGTGGCCTGATTCGGTCTCGACCAACGCCATTCTTTCTTTGTGTTCGCCGGAGTGCTCGAGCGTCGGGAATGCCACCAGTTTGCTGTCGGGAGAGATGTCGAACGTAATTGCAGTCGGCGACACGGCCTGGTCTGAAACGATCGTCTGCGGCCCTCCATCGATGGGAACACGCGACAATTTGTTTTCATCTTTTTGGCTGACGTAATAAACCCAGCGGCTGTCGGGTGAGCAGATCGGATAAGTGTCGTTCTTGCCATCCGTCAACTGCTTGAGATTGCCTCCCGCGGAATCCACGCGCCAGATATTTTGGTCGGTGGAATCGCCGTGAAATCCCAACACAAACACGGTGTACTTACCATCGGCGCAGGCGGACGGATCGCCGCTGGGGTGTCCCTCTTCGGTCGCGATCGGCGTCTTTGCTCCAGTCTGAGGATTGATCTGGTTCAGGCGATTGTCCTGGTCCGTGATGAGTTGACGGCTCGCCGTCCAGGTAACGTCTGTAAAGGCGCCCGCCGCCGAGAGCATGCGGGGGGCTGGATCAACCGCACTCTGCATGAGATATAAGTTCCAGCGGGGCGCATTCAGAACCGTAGCCAACAGGTGTCCGCTTGCAGCGAGACTGAGATTGTTGTAGTCGTTCGTATCTCGAGTAACGGGCGTCAGGGTACCGGCTCGTGAAATGAGCACGATCTGCGATCGGCTGAAATTGTTGGATTGATCCCATGACAGGGCCAACAGCGCGCTTCCATCCGGCAGCCAGGTCGGGAATCCCACGAATTTCCTTGCAGCGGCGAAAATCGTCGTCTTTTTTCCTGTCGCAACGTCGATCGTCACGATTCCCTGAGGCGTGTTGGTATTCTGCACCGCGTTACACGCGATAGTCTTGCCATCCGGCGACCAGTCCGGCTGATACAAGCCTTCCGCCAGCGATCCATCGGTAACGATCCGCTCGTCTCCGCCGCTCACCGATCGAATAATCAGGCGATACTTTCCTGGATCCGGATTGTCTGCGCGGATGAAAGCAAACTGCTGGCCGTCAGGCGAGAATGTGATATTGGAATCGACATCGCTAACGAGTTTTTGCGCCACGCCCCCCAGAAGCGGCGCCCGGTAGAGGAACTTCAATTCCGGATTGCCAGGATCGCTGCGTACGAAATAGAAATAATTTCCGTCGCGCGAAAAGCGCAGGCCGCCATAGTAAACATCGGCTGGAGGCTGTACCTGAGTGTTGCTGTTGGTGGGTACATTGCGCAACCACAAACTGCCCAAACCAGCCGTCCGCGTAATGCTCAGGATGTACTTTCCATCAGGCGATATAGCAGCCATCACCGCGTCGCCGGTATCGGTGAGCTTGCTGACGGCAAAATTCTGAAACGGCATAAGACGGTTGCGGGTCACCAGCGAGTAGATTCCGTATGCTGCGGCCGCAATGAGCAACAGCACGACGCCGGCCGTCACGCCTGTCCCCAACTTGTTTTGCCGCACTGCGGTTGCAACGGCTGAACTGCCCGACGTGCGAGCCGATGACTGAGTGGCGTTGGAAGTCGCGGCCGAAACGGCAGAAGACGAAGCCTGAGGCTTCCTGCCCGACTCCGTGTCACGCTTCAGCCGTTTCAGGTCTCCGCGCAAATCGGCTGCCGATTGGTAACGCAGGTCGCGATCCTTCTCCAGAAGTTTCTCAAGTATCTCCTGCAGCTTCGGCGGCAAAGTCGCATTCAACTGGGACGCCGGAACTGGATCGAGTTCGAGGATTGCGTGGAACACCACGGCAGATGTCGCGCCGCTGAAGGGAAGCTTGCCCGTCGCCATCTGGTAGATAACGGTGCCAAGCGAGAACAGATCGGTGCGGGTGTCGAGATCCTCGCCTCGCGCCTGCTCCGGAGACATATATGAGATTGTGCCGACGGTCGCGCCGGGGCTCGTCAGATTCGCCGGGCGCGGCGAGTCTTGCGTCGCGCCGATCGTTTCCATCTCGATCTCGGGGCGCGTCAGCTTCGCCAAGCCGAAATCGAGTACCTTCACTGGTCCGCGTTGAGTTATGAAAATGTTCGCTGGCTTGATATCACGATGAATGATTCCCTTTGCGTGCGCGGCGTCGAGCGCGTCGGCTAACTGAATCGCGATGTCGAGAAGCCGATCTGTGGGCAAGGGGCCGGAACGCAGCTTTTGATCGAGGTTCTGGCCATCGAGCAATTCCATCGCGATGAACGACTGGGGAGTGGCGTTTTCTCCGGGGGCATTTTCGACGGCGTAAATCGTACAGATATTCGGATGGTTCAGCGCCGAGGCTGTTCGCGCCTCCAGCAGAAATCGGTCCAGCGCATTTTGATCGCGCGAGAACTGAGGCGGCAGAAATTTCAGCGCAACTTTGCGCCCTAGATTGAGATCTTCCGCCTCATAGACGACACCCATCCCGCCGCTGCCTAACTGGCCGGTGATGCGGTAGTGCGAGATGGTCTGATCGATCACTATGAAGTCTCAAGCGCGTAGAGAGTGTTTCATCTTAGGTGGGATGGAAATTGCCGTCAACGCGAGGAAATGCTTGCAACGTGCCCGAGTTCTTGCCACCGCACCGCAGCACCCGGGCGGGGAGCGCCTGCGCCACACGTTCACTTCGCGGGTGGCTGGCTTTGTTCCTGCTCCAGGCGGGTCGCCATATCCTTCGGAAGTCCGTGCAGGAGTTCCAGAAATGCGGCGTTCGTCCAGCCGAATCCAATCACGTTCATGTGGTAGCCCATTTCCGCGCGCGCTTCGGATGAACGAGTCACTACGTTGTACTTTTCGCGGATGTTGCCGTCGCGACGAAAATTCTCAGCCACCATCGACAAGAACTCGTACGAAACGCGGTCTGCGTCGGCGTTGTATCCATAACGGCGCATGCCGCTAATCGCGAGCATTTCAATATTTCCCCAGCCATAGGGCAAATCCCACTGAGCGCCCGTGTCGATCGTGCTCATCGGGAGACCGCCCGGCTGCTCGAAACCCTTCAAGTTTGCGACTACGGCCTTTGCTTGCTCCGGTGTTGCGAGCCCTGCCCACAGCGGATAGAACATCGACGCGTACCGGTACTCCGACATCCGGTTGGTCAGCAGGTTGTGATCGAAGAACATTCCCTGCTGCTCGTTCCAAAGATATTTCGTGATCAAAGCCTTACGCTCTTCACTCCGCTTATTCCATTTTCCCGCGTCGTCGTGGTGGCCGAGCCAAAGGCTGATCTGCTCAAGATCCTTTTCGGTTTTATAGAGCAAGCTGTTCAGGCAGACGGGAGCATAGTGATGCGTGGCGGAGCCAAACGGTCCGAAGCGTGAACTGACATCGAATCCCGACTCCCGCATCGACCGGTCGCCTTTGTAGTAGTCCGCGCTCAGCTTGAACTCTGTGGGCTTGTCGCACTCTGGGCGCGCCATCGTCAGCGAAACATCACACACCTGCAGCGAGTAGGGCGGGCCGGCCACCGCCGTCTTGGTACCGTCGGCGGTTTGCACCAGGTAGCCGTCAGCGTCCGCAGGATGAAAAAGAAAATACTCCGCCACCTTGCGATTGGATCCCGCCTCATCCTGTAATGCTTCCTGCGGAGGTCCTTCGCCGAAATCGAAGTAGCGGGAAAGCCCAGTCTGACCGGCGAGATGCGGATCATGCGTCCACATCTCGTAATCTTTATTCAGGTCGGCGTAAGCGCGCTCTAACCATGCCCGGTCTCCACTCGTGTCTTTGCGGCCGGGCTGTTTCTGGATCGCGTCGTATACGTCGACCACCATCGAACTCATGAATGGGGGCTGCGACCGCGTCAGATAGTACGTCCGGTTCGCGTTGAGCATGGCGCCGTAGTGCTCGACTTCGAAGAAAAAGTTGTCGACCATGCCCCGTGCCTGATCAACGCGCCCAGACTGCAACAGTCCGCGGATAATGAAGTAACTATCCCAGCCGTACATTTCGTTGAAACGTCCGCCAGGCACAACGTATTTTTCGGGAAGATACAGCAGTCCGGGCGGATTAAAGTTGCTGGTGTCGATCTCACCCAGCCGATGAATTTCCATTGGCAAGTGTTCGACGCGCACATTGCATTTGCCGCGCAGCGATTGCAGCGCAGGAGGCTCCGCGAATCCAGCCGGCAGATAAAGCACTGAAGCAGTCGCGATCTTCGGATCGACGACGCTTTCGCATTCCGTCATGGAGCGCGTCAACGTGTCCCATCCGGAAGAAATGTAGTCGAGTATCGGCTTCAGTCCCTGCGCTTCGAGCGGCGTCTCAGGCGCTCGCGCCTGGGCGACAGCACACAAGAACGTGATGAAAACAATGCAGCGAAAGACGGTTCGATGGAAGGAGCGGAGTTTTCTGAAATCGTCAATCGTCATCGGACTGTACGGCGAGCCTCGCCATCATAACCGCGCTGCAAGTTCGCCGCTAAAATAATTTGGGACCGGCCCACTCGTAGCAGAGACCAGCCACCTCTATCCCAGCAATTTTGGTTTATCCTAAGGGGCTTTCCGTTTTGTGGTTCAAGGGGGCGAGAGTGAACCGAGTTCAGGCAGTGCTTCGTCTTTTCCTTTCATCTGCTGTTTTCTTATCGGCAATCGCAAGTTGGTCACAAGTTCCCGAGAATACTTATCAGGAACTGCACTGGCGCATGATTGGGCCATTTCGCGGAGGCCGAACGCGCGCCGCTTCCGGCGTTCCCAGCCAGCCGAATGTGTACTACGTTGGACAGGTAAATGGCGGCGTGTGGAAGTCGGATGATTACGGCCGCACCTGGAATCCGATCTTCGATCACGAATCCACGCAGTCCATCGGCGCCATTGCCGTGGCTCCCTCCGATCCAAATATCGTTTACGTTGCCAGCGGTGAAGGCTTGCATCGCCCCGATCTCTCTGTCGGCAACGGCATTTACAAGTCGATCGACGCCGGCAAAACCTGGACGCATCTCGGCCTTCGCGATGGATTTCAAATCCCGACCCTCGCCGTTGATCCGCGCGATCCCAACAAAGTTTTTGCCGCGGTGCTCGGCCATCCCTACGGACCAAGCGAAGAACGCGGCATTTACCGCTCGACCGATGGCGGACAGAATTGGGCGAAAGTGATTTCGAAAGATGAAAACACCGGTGGCTCCGACGTTGAGATTGATCCTTCGAATCCCGATGTCGTTTATGCCTCGATGTGGGAAGTACGCGAGGGGCCATGGGAGGACGGCAACGAATTCAACGGCACGGGTGGCGGACTGTTCAAGTCAACCGACGGCGGCAGTACCTGGCAGCAACTGACGCAACGGATTGCCAAAGGACCTGTCGCAGATCTACGTTGCCATCGCCCCGAGTAATCCGCGGCGGCTTTATGCGACGCTGGGAACGGCTTCCGGGAAAGCTCGCTGTCTATCGCTCCGACGACGCCGGCGAAACTTGGTCTCAAGCTACCGACGATCCGCGTGCTTCCGGCCGCATCGGCGGAGGCGATCTGCCGATTCCCCGAGTCGATCCGAAGAATCCCGACATGGTGTATGTAGCCAGCACCGTCACCATGCGCTCGACCGATGGCGGAAAAACTTGGACTGGATTCCGCGGCGCGCCCGGCGGCGACGATTACCAGAATCTCTGGATCAATCCCCACAACGGAGAAACATTCTTCTGGTCAGCGATCAGGGCGCGCTCGTCACGGTGAACGGCGGCGCAACCTGGAGTTCCTGGTACAACCAGCCCACCGCGCAGCTCTATCACGTCGATTGCCGACAATACGTTTCCCTATCGCGTCTGCGCCGGCCAGCAGGAGAGCGGCTCGGTCTGCATCGTCCACGCCGCGGCAACGACGGCGAGATCACCATTCCGCGAATGGCATCCCGTCGGGCGTGATCGAGTACGGCTACGTCGCGCCCGACCCGCTCAATCCCGATCTCATTTATGGCGGCGGGCCGAACTGAAGTTTCGAAGTTCCATTGGTCCACGGGACAAGTGCAGAATGTCACGCCGATTCCGGTGCGCACGGCAAGTACCGCGCCGATCGCACCGAGCCGCTCGATGTTTTCTCCGGTCGATCCGCACATTCTTTATTACGCCGCCAATGTGCTGTTCAAGACGACCGATGGCGGAAATACCTGGCAAACATCAGCCCCGACCTGACGCGCGAGAAGCCCGGGCCTCCCGCGAGCGTCGGCGACCATGCTGGCAAGAAACCGGCGCCGCAGAAACAGCGCGGCGTGATTTATGCGCTCGCTCCTTCGTTCAAGCATGAACACACTGTGGGCTGGCACCGACGATGGCATGATTTGGATCACGCACGACGGCGGCAAGAACTGGAACAACATCACTCCGCCGGAGCTGGCGCCCTGGAGCAAAGTCACGCAGATCGAAGCGTCTCATTTCGATGACGAAGACCGCATACGCCTCGGTCAGCCGCTTCCGCGTTGACGATCTCCATCCCTATATCTACCGCACGCATGACGGCGGCAAGAGTTGGAAGCTGATAACGCACGGGCTGCCGGATGGCGCCGGTGGATACCGTTCGCGAAGATCCCGTCCGCAAGGGGCTGCTCTTTGCCGGCACGGAAAACGCCGTGTGGGTTTCGTTTGATGATGGCGACCACTGGCAGTCTCTGCAACTCAATCTGCCGCATACTTCGATGCGCGATCTGTGGATTCACGAGGACGACCTGATCGTCGCGACGCACGGCCGGTCGTTCTGGATCCTGGATGACATCACTCCGCTGCGCCAAGCTTCGGCGTCGCTGGCGAATTCCGTCGCCTGTTCAACCCGGCACCGGCTTATCGCGTGCGGCGCGACACCAACACCGACACTCCGCTTCCGCCGGATGAGCCGGCCGCGGCCAATCCTCCGGACGGCGCGATCCTCGACTACTATCTGCCCGCGTCGGCCAGCAACGGTGACAATCGAGATCCTGGATGCCAGAAGGCCATTCGGTTCGCCGATACTCGAGCACCGACAAACCCGAAGTCAAGCGAAGAGGACTTGCGCAAGCAATTGATTCCGCTGTACTGGGTTCGCGATTTTCGACAGCTCTCTACCAGCGCAGGAATGCACCGCTGGGTTTGGAACCTACACTATCCAGCGCCTGCTGCTACTCGTCACGATTATCCAATCTCGGCGATTCCGCATGACACGCCGCGCTTACCGCTGGGCCCGACGGTTCTCGCGGGAACTTACACGGTCCGCCTCACCGTCGACGGAAAATCGACCGGTTCCGCTGACGATAAAAATGGATCCGCGCATGAAGACATCCTCCGCAGGTTTGAAAAAGAAATTTGAAGCCGAAACCGAACTTTCTTCGATGATGAATGCATCGGCGGAAGCGATGCTGCAAGGCGGCTCGATTCGCGCGCAGATCGAGAAACTGA
>CAVOVP010000004.1:0-843175 GCA_963699885.1 uncultured Acidobacteriota bacterium
GACGCTAACTTCGCACCGGCTTATGTCGGCCTCGCCAGGGCATACGAGCGGCTGGGATCAGTTCCTGTCGGTGGCTCCCCGAAGGAAACGCATCCTAAAATGATGAGCGCGGCCCGAAAGGCCATTGAACTCGATCCAGACCTTGCAGCACCGCACGTCTTGCTTGCGGCGGTATATCAGAAACAGTGGCAGTGGGGCGAAGCCGAAGCGGAATTCAAGCGGGCGCTGGAGTTGAACTCGAACGATGCCGGTGCATACGTCGGCTACGCGAAGTGGCTGATGTGCCAGGGACGAATGGACGACGCCCTGGTATGGGCCCAGCGTGCCCGCGACCTTGACCCGCTTGGATCCGCTGGTGATCTGCTTGGGTCCCCTGGCATCACCAAGGCCTGGATATTATTTCATGCCAGACGTTACGACGAGGCCATCCGGGAATTGCGCAGCGACGACCCGGACCATTGGTATCTGGGGATGGCCCTGGTTGCCAACGGCCAGCCGGACGAAGCAATTAAAGTGCTGGAGAAGGCGCTCGGCACTAACCGGACTCCGCCTGTGATGGGCATCTGGTTCGGGCCTATGCGCATGCGGGGCGCCGCGAGGAAGCGCTTCGTTTGCTGGATGAACTGAAGCAACGGCAGCGAAGCACCTACGTTCCTACTGCCGCATTTGTGAACGCTTATTTGGGGCTCGGTGACAACGAGCAGGCACTTGCCTGGCTGGAGCGGGCCTACCTGGAGCAGTCAAACATCCTGCAGTTGATCAAGGTCCATCCCTTCTTTGATCCCTTACGCGCCGACCCGCGTTTTGTGGATCTGGTCCACCGCGTCGGGCTTGACCAGCCTCGATAGCCGCCTTTCTTCGTTTGAGAGTCGTTGCGCGAATTTAGCCTTTTTTTCAGAAGACCCGATTGACTGGCTCCTTTTGATTATCTAGGAAGTCATCTGATAGGTACTCGGTGGGGTACGTTCTTGCTCGCCAGCGTACGGCGCACAGGCAATCGTGCGCAACTTGGCCGATTCTCGGATATGATGCCGTGCTACGGATCGCAGGTCCGCTTCGATCCAACTGACTGGGGTGTTTCGATGAGATTGCGTCCCCGCTATCGCTGCTTGTCAGCCTCTCTCCTGGCGATTTCCCTCGCAAATGGAGTGGGGGCGGCGCAGACCACGACCTCGGGCGCAGTGACCGGCGTCGTTACTGATCAAAGCCTTGCGGTTCTGCCGAATGCGGATGTCGAGATCAGGGATATCGACAAGGGCACGACAGAATCAACCAAGACAGACCACGATGGCGTGTACCGCTTCTTCTTTCTCTCTCCCAGCCAATATACGCTAACCGTAGTGCACGACGGCTTTCGTAAGGAAAGCCGGAGTGTGACCGTATTGTTAGGGACACCAGTTACCGTCAACATCAGGCTGGAGATTGCAAAAGCAAACATGCAACTCTCCGTGACCGCAGAAGCGCCGCTCGTTCAGGCAGACAACGGCGACGTTTCGATTACGATGAGCCAGACGCAGATCTCCGAACTCCCCAATCCGGGTAACGACCTCACCTACATTGCCCAGACTGCTCCCGGCGCAATCATGAACACGGATAATGCGCGCACTGGAGGCGGGGGCGGAAACTTTTCGATCTTGGGCATGCCGGGGACCTCAAATCAATTCACCTTGAATGGCATGAACGACGACGCGGGTCATCTTAATTTTACTGGCGTTACGGGTATGCTTCTGGGTCAGAACGAGATTCAGGAAGCCACTGTGGTGAGTGATGGCTACTCGGGACATTTTGGAACTGACGCGGGCTCGTATGTGAACTACGTCACTAAGTCCGGAGGAAATAACTTCCACGGGAACGCCAAGTACTTTTGGAATGGCAGCGTGTTGAACGCTACCGACTGGATCACGAAAGCATTCGGCAATCCTCGGCCCTTCGATATCGCTAATCAGTGGGCGGGTTCGCTGGGAGGGCCCATCAAGAAAAACCGGTTGTTTTTCTTTTTTGATACCGAGGGAATCCGAGTCTTGCTTCCCGCTCCTGTTCAGATAGTTCTCCCGAGCCCACAGTTCGAGGCGGCGACCGTCGCCAATATCGATTCGATCTTTGGCTCTGCATCCGCTTCCGATGCTTTCTACAAGCAAATCTTCAGTCTGTATAACCAAACCCCTGGAATAGCAGCGGCTACTAAGGGGAGCTTCGCCGATGATCCTCTCGGCCTCGGCTGTCTGGACGCCAGTGGGGTGTTTATCGGTCCGCCGACTCCCCAAGGGCAACTCGGCGTGAATCTTCCGTGCGCAATCCATTTTCAGGAAACGCTTGGGCAGCCGACGAGTGAATCCCTTGTGTCTGGGCGTATGGATTGGAACATCCGTACCAGCGACCGTGCTTTCTTCCTCCTCCAATACGACAATGGCCGTCAACCCATTGTCGTCGACCCAATAAGCACACTCTTCAACGTCTATGAGACCGGGCCATGGTGGGAAGCCCAGTTGAACGAAACTCACACATTTGGAACTACCGCCGCGAACCAGTTCCTAGTGGCGGGTGTTTACAAAGACGATGTGTCGAGCCTCGTCAACCCGATGCGAACGCTGGCTGCTTTTCCGACCACTCTGGATTGGTCCAACGCAGGTCAGCCGTTTACGTCGCTGGGAGGATCTGACTATCTCTATGGCTATCCCCTCGTCACAGGGTTCACGGAGTACCGCGTCGCCGACGATTTCCTGAAGACGTGGGGCAAGCACAAGTTCGGATTCGGGGGAGACTTCTTCCGAGCATTTTTGAGACACGCCCAATATACCCAGAACGCCGTCGGAGATATCGTTCCACAGACCATCGACGCATTTTATTCCGGAGGCGTGGACCCAGCGTCTCCCAACAGCGACTCGACACGCTTGAGTCAATCCTTTCCGACGCAGCGGGCCGAGCTCTTCCTTAACTACACTCTGGCGGGCTATGGGCAGGATGAGTGGCACATAAAACCCAACCTGGCCCTTACTCTCACCCTGCGCGTAGAACATCAATCAAATCCGGTCTGCGCCCATGATTGCTTTTCCGAATTCTCTGGAGCGTTTGAATCGATCAGTCACGACCCCGCACAGCCTTACAATCAGGCGCTCTCAAATCGTAAGCAAGCCTTTCTTCACACCAACCCTGTGGCCTGGGAACCGCGATTCGGTTTCGCCTGGCAGCCGCTGGGAGTTTCGCATAATACCGTGGTGCGCGGCGGTTTCGGTCTATTTTACGAGCTGTTCTCTGGCGGGTTCGGACCCGTTTTCTCTGACAATCCGCCACTCGTGAACCACGTGAGGGTGTTTGGCGCCTACAATCTCGCTCCTGAAGAAACCAACAGCCTCTTTAAAGTAGCCGCGGCCTCGAATGCCGCCTTTGTCAAAGGGTTTGCAGCCGGCGAAAACTTAATTCAGATCCACGCGGCGGATCCGGAGTTCTTTCCCCCAAATATTACCGTTCCGGATAGTAGGACCCCCTCAGCCCAGTATCAGAAGTGGAGCCTGGAACTGCAGCAGGCGTTTGGTACCAGCACTTCGCTGACTCTCGGATACTACGGCAATCACGGAATTCACGAGCTGGTGCAAAATCCCTCAGCCAATGCTTATGGATGCGGCCCATTTCCCGCTACGGTCTGCACCAGCCCGCCCGTTCCGCCCTGCGCCGACCCTCGTTTCGCAGGCGTCACTGAATACACGACACCCGGAATCTCGAACTACAATGGCGTGGTTGTTTCGTTTCGACGACGATTTACTGGCTTTGGCGATGGTTTGTTCCAGGCAAACTACACTTATGGCCATGCTCTCGATGAAGTTTCCAACGGCGGGCAAGCCCCATTCACGGCGGGCAGTTCCGACTTCCCGCAGGACCCCTTTTATGTGCGAGGCAGCTACGGGGCGGCAGATTACGATGTTCGTCACTCCTTGAATGCGAACTATGTGTGGCAACTTCCGGTGAAGACCGTGCTCCGCGGTCGCGGCACCAATTACCTGGTGAAGGGTTGGCAGGTCTCGGGAACGATTTTCGCCCGAACCGGATTTCCTTATACCGTGATCGATCTCGCAGAAAGCGGTAACCTGGCTAAGAAGAATTTCTATGGAACAATCTACTCCGTGCCGGTCGAGCCACTCAGCGGGCCGCATTCCTGCGGAGCGGGAGCCGTAATCGCACCCTTCCCGCATCCTTGTTGGCCGCCGCAAGTGGTGACGCTGCCGGACGGCACAACGACACCCAATACAAATGCAGATTTCGTGCAAACGGGTTGCGAAACAGGATTCAATACCGGGACGGTGCCAACTTCACTGGGACCTTGTTCGGGCCCTGCCGTTTCTTTTGCGCAAGGACGCAACCGCTTCCGCTATCCGAACTATTTCAATACTGACTTCGATGTCGCGAAGAGAACCAGCCTTGTCGGGGACAAAGTGGTGCTGGCTATTGGCGTCCAATTCTTTAATTTCTTCAATCACCCAAATTTCGGCCCGCCCAACAACGACAGCTCGGACCCAGGGTTCGGAGAGATAGGGACGATGGAGATGCCGCCGACCAGCATTTTGGGATCTGGTCTAGGAGGCGATGTTTCCCCCCGGATGATCCAACTGAAAACGGTGATCCGCTTTTAGGCTTTTCTGGCCTCGCTAGGATACGGAAACCCGACTGCTTTGGCGAAGCTCAGTCCGGGCGAGACGGTGCTGGACCTTGGGTCGGGCGGTTCCGGCGGCTCGACCATTGGACCGCCTGAAGTAATGAGAGGTCAGCTTGTGAAAATCGAGCCAGTCAGCGATACGAGCAAACCGGCACTAATCCGCCTTGGACGAAGGCACGAATACTTGCCGCGCCTGAGAATTTGCTGACCAAGTTGCGAAGTCACGCTGGCTGCGGATTCAATCTGTCAACCTGTCAACCGTGTGTTTGCTCTGACACTTACGTTCTAGCGCCGCATTGCGTCCGTCGGAGCAAGGGTATCGTGAACTCAGTACATCAACGGCGGGCCTTATGGCCATAAGTAATTTTGGACGACTCGAGAGCGACTTTCGGCGTTGAAGTAGAACGGCCAGCGAATGGGTACAAAGCGTTCGCCGGCCGATTTTCCCTCGCAGTTTTGCGATCGATCTACTGCTTATCAAAAATCGAAGTGGTTTTCACCGAGTTTCCCTTTGCGTCGGTGCCTTTGCTATTCAAGGTGGTGGTTTTCCCATCGTGCGACACCGTCGAGGTACTGGCGCCCACGTCTTTGCCTTCTTTTTTTAACGTCGCCGAGAACATGTGGGAATTAACCTTCTTGATCGCTATGTGATCGGCTCCGTACGGCATGCCGGTTCCCTTCACTTCATATTCGTTGCCGTCATACTTCACCGTAAAGCTGTATTTCAAAGCAGCGCCGTCAGGGCCCTCCCCTTCAAAGTTGTACGTCACACTGTCGCCCTCAGCGGTCACTGTACGGACCAAACTCTTGGGTGCCATTCCCGCCGGGAATTTTGATTTTTCCAAGTTGAGCTTCCAGGATCCGACCACCGGATTGGTCTGCGCCAGCAGCAAACTGGGAACGACCAAACACAAAACCGCAACCGCAGAAATCACTGTTGTTCGCTTCAATTTCAATGTTTCTCCTTTTCACTTGCCCATCGTGGTCGAGTCCAGAAAAGAGAATGGAACCCTTGAGTGCGGAGGTTAGCCCTAATACCCCACGCGGTCAAGGAAAGGCGTCCGGCGAGCACTCCCCGACATTTAGCTTCTTACACGCGGCCTGATCGTTCCCTAAATGGCTCCGATGCGTCCTGCACACCGTAGCGCTGGGTGACCGCGGTCTGATCTGCCACGTGATCAATGACACAGGCGAGGCGACTCCATTCGTCCTCGCGACACCGAAGGGGACAAACGTTCCGTGAGCGCTCTGCCGAATCCAGGCAGGGGATCAGTACTGGGTTACAACGAACAATCTTGCCATGTTATCTCGCGAATGGACTGTTTGGGGTGAAACCTCAATGACCGGAATCTTCGGATCAGTGCCGTGAATTCGGCTTCGGAGAAATGAAAGTTTAAAGTGGTGCTCCAGTTCTCCTCCAATCCCGTTTCTGGATAGCTTCTGGTTAGCCGATGATCCCGGAGTTATCGCGTCGTAGCTCCAATTGAATCTCTGGCGTGCCACTCCCCCGGGGCGCTGGTTTTTTTAGCGTCCTGGCGACATTCCTCAGGGCGGTCCAAGAAAGACGGGAACCTTTAGGACCGGACTTGACGCCAGCCTTGGCGGAGGCCAATTCTTCTCATATCCTTGGCTAGCATGTTCCGCTGGGACGACTGGGGTTCCCGGATTCCTGAGTCGGAAGGGTCTGCGTGGCTGGCACTATGAACGGTGTCGTTCCAGCCAAGTTGGCCGCACATTCTAAGATCGCCTGCGCATCCCCTTGCAGTGTAGACGGCAAATTCGGAATTGACTGGTCTGCATTCTTGAAATTAAACGCGCTCGTTAAGTCTCCGACCGTGGCCCGGCGCCAGGCGCTCAAATTGGGCACCTCGGCACCAAATAGAGTTTCGAGAAATCGTAATACCGAAGTGTGATCGAAGAGGTCCGAGGACACGAATCCGCCGCGACTGAACGGCGAGATGATCATCAACGGCACGCGAAAACCTAACCCGATCGGCCCGGTGATCGCTGGATTCCCGACGACGGTCGGATCCGGAACCGCAGGCGCGGTCACATATTCGCCGGGCGTGCCGGGAGGCGCAGTGACCGGTGGAACATGATCAAAAAATCCACCATTTTCATCGTAATTAACCAACAAAACCGTCTTCGCCCACAATGCAGGATTCGCGCTGAGAGCAGTGACGATAAGAGAAAGAACATTCTCCCCAAAGAGCGAAGGCGCAGGCGGGTGATCCGAAGTCAGGACCGACCCTATCAGCCAAGATACCTGGGGCAAATTACCCAACGCGACATCGGACAGGAAGTCGACGGGAAACTGTGGTCCAAATGCATTCTGATGCAGCACCGATGCAGGATCCTGGAAATTCTTGAAATAGGAGAGCACATTGTCCGACAGAATCCCGCCCAGAATACTCTCATCCGGCGACGAGTAAACCTTCCAGGAAATCCCTCGAGCCTGAAGTTGCTCGGGCATGGTCGTATAGGTCAGAGCACCGTACATTGCCGAGCGATTTGTGACGATGGTCTGCAAAACCGGTCCGCCATTTTTCCCATCTGGATCGAGCGAGGCCGCCATCGTATAGAGACGATTCGGATCGGTCGGTCCCATTACGGAGCAAAAATAGTTGTCGCAGATAGTGAAGCCATCGGCCAGGGCGTAGTAGTAAGGAAGGTCTGCGCGATTGTAGTAGCCCATGCTTAAAACCGCATCATTGGAATCGATCGGTAGACGCGAATTTACAAATCCGTCCATCTTGCCGTTGTTCCAGCTTTGATGCTGCGGCACCCAGTCGTGGCTGATGTCGTGCGTGCATGCTGCATTCACTTGGGATGGTGTCCAGGTGAAACGGCAGGAGCTGTCCCACCGGTGAGATCGTGGTATTCGCTGAATCGGGTTGCTGGAATGCCGCGCTTTGATCGGAGAATCCACGGACTCCGCGGTAGCTTCCGAAGTAGTGATCGAAGGAGCGGTTTTCCTGAGTCAGGATCACCACATGTTCGATATCACTCAACTTGGAGCAGCCGGATGCAGCGGACTGAACCAGGTTGGCAACACCGCAACCGTGCAAACCCACGGACGCCAGCTCGGCTGCTGCCGCCGCAGTCCCAAGTTTAAGCAGTTCTCGGCGAGTGAAATTGCGCATTAAGCTCTCAACCCTTTAGATGCGCTCGTCCGAGTTGAGGGGGGCCAATGTTCCGGAACAGGAAAGAACACCAGCGGCCGACTCGACCAAAGCTGGATTGCCAGGAATTCACCTCAGAGGAGAACGCTTGTGTTTTCACAGACTTCGCTGTTGAGCCAGAATTGATTCGGCCTGCATTGCTTTCCTGCTTGATTTCAAGCATTAAAGATCATAAAACCAGTCGGCGTCGGCCTTGGAATATCGATTTCTCCTCGTGCGAGCCTTTTTACGTCGGACACTGGAAAGAAAAAATGAGGCCTCAAATGCACCGGCATGCACCGCGCGCTGCCAGGTTTTCTCGTCCGCTGCTCACTTCATCCCACTGTGCCGTAGCCGCCCCGAGCACCGCGAAAAACGCGGCCCGCGAACTCAGGGGTTTGCTTGCGCTGGCGGTAGGCGTTCTCCTCCTTCTATTAGAACCAGGGAAGCTTCTCGCGCAACAAACGCCGGATTCCGGCCAGGCGTATCCGCAGCAGGGTTACGGCCAAGCGCCGGCTCAGCCGCTCGATGCGGCGCAATTGGAACAACTCGTGGCCCCGATCGCACTTTATCCGGACACGCTTGTGGCGCAATTGCTGGCCGCGTCGACCTACCCCGGTCAGATCGCGGATGCCGACCGCTGGCGGCAGATGCAAGGTTACGCCTCCCCTGACCAGATTGTGGCCGGTGCCGACTCGCAGAACTGGGACCCAAGCGTAAAAGCACTGACGGCGTTTCCCCAGGTGTTGGCGCAGATGGACCGCAATCAGCAATGGACTACCGACTTGGGCAATGCCTACTACAACCAGCCGCAAGACTTATTCCAGGCAGTGCAGGTGATGCGCCGACGTGCTCAGGCCGCCGGAACTCTGGAGAGCACGCCGCAGCAGGCGGTGGATTACGACGAGGGCTACATCCAGCTGACACCGGTGAATCCGCGAGTCGTGTACGTGCCGACGTATAACCCGTGGACCGCGTACGGAGAGCAAATTTCGCCCTACCCCGGTTTTTCGCTGCTGGGTGGAATGCAATCATTGCTCGGCTCGTCGCCGATCAGTTACGGACTCGGGATCGCGATGAACGCCTTCAGCCACATGCCCTGGGGCTGGCTGGCGTGGGGCTTGAACTGGTTTGCCCAGTCCGTGCTCTTCAACCAGTCGAACTACTATTCGCACAGCACCACGGTGGCCGATTGGGGATTACAGCATGATGGGCTGCATGCCTACGCCGGAAGGGGAGCGTTTGCGGGGCGCAGCTACGGCCGCACATCAGAAGGTTTCCGCCCTTTCGGCAGCGGAAACATCGGGAACCGCGGACACGGATTCGCCCGCTCGCCAGGCAGATATGCGGAGAACTGGCGAGGGAACTCCAACGGCGGCTTCCATGCCTTCGGAATCGGCTACGACCGGACGCCGCGCCAGGCCCACAACTATCTGCAGGCGCCAGTAAGCAGGCAGCAGTTCGCCCGCGGTGGCTACGGATCCAGCTGGAACCGCGGGACCGGTGAAGGCTACCGCAGCGGGGCGCGCCCATCCTACAACCGTTCGATGCAGGCCTATCGCGCGCCGGCCTCAGGTTTTCAGCGCGGCGAATTCGGGGGACGGTCTTCCGGGGCTTTCGCGAGTAGCAACTTTGCGCACTCAGCCGGAAAAATGGCCAAAGCACGTCCGGGCGGCTTCCACATCGGAGGCGGCGGGCATACGCCGAAGAGCTTCCACGGCAGCGGGAAAAGTTTCGGCGGGGGGCACTCGCACGGCGGAGGAGGTCACTCCGGCGGTCACGGCGGCGGCAAGCATCACCGCTGAGGCGGCAGAGCCGCGACCTCCCGTCGCGACGAAGCACCGTTGAACTCAGAAACGAACTCGCCCACAGCCTGCGCCTTAGCGAAGCCAAAGGGGCGCAAGTCGTGGGCTCGCAATCTTCTTACAGAACCAGATTGAGCGGATTTCACTCTGGGGCATCGCGAGTAAGTGTGCATGGCTCGAAGCGGTCCACCCGTTGCATTTGAGGGGGAACGTAATCGGTTGTTCGCTAAGTCGCAAGTGCAGCAGTGCTAACCTTCTTTATTGTCGGTCTCCTTCACTTCTTGTGCTTCGAGCACGTCGATAACTTGGGACTGTGCTGCATCCCGTCGGAGACCCCTTTCACATCCCATCTGATTTCCTCAGTTGATGGAAGATCCTGCCCCTTCGGGGAAAGTGCTTGGCATGAATTGGCCTTTATCGCCGGACCTGTACCTGAAGCGGAACGAGATATGGGGTTTCGTCGCCGTTGTGCAGAAAAGCCGTCGCCGACGGCAGTGGCTGCCGGCGATCGCGGTTTGAGAAATCATTACTCTGCACTCGCGTAAGCAGCTTTACGACCTCCGGTCGTCTCGAGTTTGCCTAGGTCAGATTTCGCTTCCTTCGTAAAAGAGAGGTTCTGGCCTTTCGTCTGCTCCGCAAGTTTTTGTCTCTTCCCCGGTTGTATAGAGGGACCGCTACGTCTATGAGGAGCAACACCACGACAAACCGGGAACGACCAAACACAAAATCGTCACCGCAAAGACAAATGCGATTCGCTTCATCTGAGTCTCCTTTTCAATTCGCGATCGTGGTCGAGTCCCGAAAGGGAATGGGGCCCTTGGGTGCGGAGCTTAACCCCAATACCCGACGCGTCAAGGAATCGCGTCCACATGCGTCTGCTCCCGACTGTAGCTTTGCAAGTCGAGATATCGCTATGACACGGACGGAAGGGTCAAAGGAGTGCGAAGAGGCTTTTCAAAGGTTCCCCCGTTTCCGATTCATTTCTCCTGCATTCATTGACTTGGTTCTTTTTGGCACGTACCATTCGCTCCGTGATCGGAAAGACTATTTCGCACTACCGCATCATCGAAAAACTGGGCGGCGGCGGGATGGGAGTCGTCTACAAGGCTGAAGATAGTCGTTTGCACCGCTTCGTGGCTCTCAAGTTCCTTCCCGATGACGTTGCCCGCGATCCCCAGGCGCTGAGCCGCTTTCGGCGCGAGGCACAGTCTGCCTCGGCCCTGAATCATCCCAACATCTGCACCATTTACGATATTGGAGAAGAAGCCGGGCTGGCTTTCATCGCCATGGAGTTGCTGGAGGGCGAGACCCTGAAACACCTCGTCGAAGGCAGGGCTCTGAAGGTCGAGCAGGTGATCGACCAAGGGGTTCAAATTGCCGATGCACTCGACGCCGCGCATGCTAAAGGCATTGTCCATCGCGATGTAAAACCTGCGAACATTTTCGTCAGCAAGCGTGGCCAAGTGAAGGTCTTGGACTTCGGCCTTGCCAAGTTGAGCGGCCACAGCAAAGAAACAGTCGAAGCAACGGCCACAGCCGTTTCCCACGACCAGCTCACGAACCCGGGCTCGACCGTCGGCACCGCAGCCTACATGTCTCCTGAGCAGGCACGCGGAGAAGAACTGGATGCGCGGACGGACTTGTTCTCTCTGGGTGTGGTGCTTTACGAGATGTCTACCGGTCGAAGGGCATTCGACGGCAACACTTCAGCGGTCATCTTCAATGCGATCCTCGCCACGATGCCGGCTCCGCCACGTGGGCTAAACCCGTCGGTTCCCCCCAAGTTGGAAGAGATCATCACTAAGGCGTTGGACAAGGATCTGGAAACTCGTTATCAGAGCGCGGCGGAAATGCGCGGCGACCTCAAGCGTCTCAAGCGTGAGTTGGAGTCAGCGCGCAACGCTGGAACGACGGGACAAGTTTCTACATCTTCTTCTTCCGCAACAGGACGCGCTGGTGAGATCGGCGCATCTCCGTTGATCTCAAATAAAAGAACGCTTCCGCGTTGGATATTTACTGCAGTGGGAGTTCTTGTATTAGCTGGACTGGCTGCTGCTTTCTATGCGGGCCAGCAAACGGCGAAGGCGCCGCTTCCAAGCTATCACTTGCTTACTTATCGTCGGGGTAGCATTCGCATGGCGAGACTCGCCCCAGACGGGCAGACGGTAATCTACAGCGCTGCCTGGGAGGGCGGCCCGGTCGAGGTTTTTAGCACTCGTCCAGAAAGCCCCGAGTCGCGCTCGTTAGGCCTCGCGGGAGCGGAAATACTCGCGGTTTCACCTACCGGAGAGATGGCTGTGCTGCTTAACAGCCGCCAGGCTAAGTCTCTGTACCATACGGGAACTCTGGCTCGCATGCCTCTTGCCGGCGGAGCTCCCCGCGAGGTACTCGAAAATGTGCAATGGGCTGATTGGTCACCTGATGGGGCAAATCTAGTGGTGGTCCGCGAAGTGGCTGGCCGCAACCGCCTCGAATACCCGATCGGAAAGATTCTTTACGAAACAGGCGGCTGGATCAGTAATCCGCGAATTTCGCCCAAGGGCGACTTGATCGCTTTTATCGATCACCCCTTGCAAGGCGACACTATTGGGACAGTCGCGGTGGTGGATCTCACCGGTCACGAAAGGGCCGTGTCGAGTCAGGAGCCCGGCGGCGCAATTGGCCTTGCGTGGTCCCCCAAGGGCAACGAGATTTGGTTCACTGCGACGAAGGTAGGATTGGATCGCTTGCTATTCGCTATCACCTTAGCAGGCGACGAGCGCATGGTTGCCCGCGTTCCAGCCGACTTGAGTCTCCAGGACATCTGGCATGATGGACGCGTTCTGCTGACCCGAGAAAATTGGCGCCGCGGCATGACTGTGCTTGCTCCCGGCGAAACGTCGGAAAGAGATTTCACATGGTTGGACTGGTCATATCCCGTAAGTCTTTCCGCCGACGGTAAGAGCCTACTCTTTGTGGAACAAGGAGAAGCCGGCGGGGCCAACTACGCGGTCTATTTGAGAAGTACCGACGGCTCACCAGCCGTACGCCTGGGTGATGGCTCGCCGGCGGCGTTATCCCCGGACGGGAAATGGGTTCTGTGCACGAAGCCCGATTCACTGACAGAACTTTTTCTTCTTCCCACGAAGGCAGGCGAGTCGAAACAACTTCCGCATGGAGGGCTGGTACAAATAAACGCGGCCAGGGCCGCATGGTTTCCTGACGGCAAGCGGTTTCTGTTATCCGGGAATGAACAGGGACATGCGGCACGCCTATATGTACAAGATCTCGACGGATCAAAACCTCAGCCCATTACACCTGAGGGAACCGATGCGCTGACCTTTTCTCTGTCGCCTACCGGTCAGTCGGTGGCTGCAGTCGGTCCCGATGGAAAGGGCTACATATATCCCGTGGGCAGCGGGGAATCTAGCTCAATCAAAGGGCTCGCTGATGGAGAAGTTCCAGTCAGTTGGACTGCCGATTCCACCGGCCTCTATGTGTATAGGCCGAGTGATCTCCCCGCTAAAGTCATCCTACTGAACCTAAAGACCGGACAACGAACGCCATGGAAGCAGCTTATGCCTCCCGATCCCGCTGGCGTGGAACTTGTCGGTCCGATCGAACCCAGCGCCGACGGCAAAGCGTATGTCTACGGCTACCGGCGCATGCTCTCGGACCTGTACCTCGTGGATGGACTGAAATAGCACGCCTTCTTGATCGTGGTTTAGATGGATTCTGATGGTTTGCGAATTTCGGACACACGAGATGAACGACTTACCAAAGCTCGACTTCCTGCGCCATCAGAAACAATGCTGCCTCGAAGAGCCGCGCGCGAAGTTTCGCCAATGCCCTCGACGGGCCTCAGATTGAGCCGCTATTTCTTGTCCCCAGAGTGGTGATTGCCGGCCACTACGTACTGCTGGAGATTGAAGACATCGAAGAGGGTCCGTCCCGAAAGGATTTCTTCTTTGATCCTATTTATTTTTGCATGACAGCAGTAGCCAGCCGAACCGCCTCTTGTGCGCGAGCCCGTGGAATGGCAATGGTGCCATTTGCATCGGCAAGCACGATATCCGTTGGGCAAATCGGTAACGCGCCAATTCGGACAGGGACGTTGATGCGGCCGTAACTCTCCTTCGTCGCTCGATACGGGTTGATCTCCCGGCAAAATACGGGATAGCCAAGCATTCGAATCTCAATAGGATCCCGAACTGACCCGCCTATGATGGTCCCCGCTAAACCCCTCGATTGAGCGTAGATCGACATCAGTTCTCCCCAGAGCGCTGCATTGCCATTCGCCGATCCATCAACTATCAAAACGTCACCAGGTTGAGCCAAATGCAGAGCATGATGGACCGTCAGGTTATCTCCAGGAACACATTCGACTGTCAGAGCTTTGCCGCAGATGCGAAAGTCGAGGTCCTTAACTGCGGAAGATCGTCCGCGATTTGCAACTGCTCGGAGCTTTTCGCTTTTCTGTATTCGAGAGCCGTTGGTGGATTTGCGAGCCGGTTGCCCAGCGGCAAAGGGGCAAGATAAACTTTCGCAAGTTTGAGCGCCCGGGTGATGCGGCCGTCGATGTTGTAGCGCCGCTGAAAGTTGATGTACTCCAAGAGGTCGCCGCCAACCGTGCCCTTGGGAATGGAGTTGCCTACGTATCGATGCCCGACCATCGCGGGATCGCGCCTTCGACCGGCATCAGGCGCTTGTGACGATATTCGTCGATTGCGGGACTAGTCGACTGCCGGACTGAATGATGATTGATTCATGGCTAGAGATTTGTGTCGACTAAAATAATCATTATCGGTGGTAGCCTTGTGTTGTGGCGAAGGAATCGGCCAGCAAAGTTCTGTCGATCGGCGGGCAGGAAGTTCAGATCACGAACCCTGAGAAATTGTACTTTTCTTCGCAAATAAAAGTCACCAAGCTCGAACTTGTTCAGTATTATCTCTCCGTCGCTGCGGGTGCGCTGGCGGGGATTCAAGATCGACCAATCGTCCTAAAGCGTTTCGTTAACGGCGCCGAGGCGGAAGCGTTTTATCAAAAGCGCGCGCCAGAGAAGCGACCAGCCTGGTTGCGTACGGTCACTCTGTCCTTCCCTTCCGGTCGAACTGCCGAAGAAATCGTGGTCGACGACACGTCGGGACTTGCCTGGATCGTAAACCTTGGCTGCATCGAACTGCACCCGCATCCGGTGCGCTCCGGCGACCTCGATCATCCTGATGAATTACGCATAGACCTGGATCCGATTCCCGGCGTCAGTTGGGATGATGTTCGCCGCGTTGCACTTGAAGTCCAGGGCTTTCTCGACGAAGTTGGACTTCGTGGCTGGCCGAAAACCAGCGGCTCTCGGGGCATGCACGTCAATGTACGCATCGAACCGCGCTGGACGTTCACGCAAGTTCGCCGTGCGGCTGTTGCCTTGTCGCGAGCGGTCGAGCGACGCGCCCCAACACTGGCCAGTTCGAAGTGGTGGAAGGAAGAGCGTCATGGCGTCTTCCTTGACTACAACCAGAACGCGAAGGATCGGACAACATGCTCCGCCTATTCAGTGCGTTCGCTCCCAGATGCTCGCGTTTCGACCCCTCTTGATTGGGAAGAAGTGCCCGATTGCAATCCGGCGGACTTTACCATCTTCACAGTTCCTGAGCGCTTCGCGAAAATCGGCCATCGGCATGCCGAGATGGATGCATCCCCTGGCTCGCTGGAAAAATTGCTGGAGCTAGCCGACAAAGATGAAGCAGCCGGTATCGCCGACGCACCCTGGCCTCCGCACTTCCGCAAGATGGAAGGCGAGGCTTCGCGCGTGATGCCTTCCCGCGCGAAATCTGCCCGAAGAAGACAGCAATAAAGAAGGTGCGCGTGAAGATGCCGTTGATTACGGTTGCGAATTCGCCTGATAAGGCGGCCGCGCTGGCGGGTCTTGAACGATGGAAGGCCAAACATGCGGATATCGCGGGTTTGCTTGCCGTAGACGATGTGCTTGTCGATTCCATGCGAGGCCGCTCATCCACATGGACGCGCATCCGCATCAATCTGCGTCACGTCCCCGAAGAACAACGGCCACAGCAGCAAACTCCAGAACCAGACGATGATCCCACACGCGCGTGGCGGGAGCGTTGGAAGAACAGAGAGCCGGAATAGTGGCTGTCCCTAAAGGGACTAGCGGTTGTTGGTTTTAAGCGCCGAGCGCACAATAATCCATTCGTTTTCGCGACAGAGGCCTCATCGTCCCTGTGGAAAAATTGCCGCCAGTTCCTGGGGAGGAACAACTTCAAGCTGGGAGTAGGTACAATCGCTGAGCTTTTTGTCCGTTCGCCATCTTCGGAATTGTGCCGTGTGACGGAAGCGATCTCCCTGCATGTGATCATAAGCAACTTCTACAACTAATTCAGGCCGCAATGGCTCCCACGACAAGTCTTTGCCTTGGCTCCAGCGACTCTGCCCGCCGGGCATTCGCTTGACGCCTTCATCATTCGCGGTCGCGTACTCAGCCCAAGCCTTCCATGGATGGTTCATTAGCGCATCTTTCCGATACGGCGCGAGAAACTCCACCAACTCTTTTCGTTTTGCCGTGCTGAAACTCGCACAGACTCCGACGTGTTGCAAAGCGCCTGCATCGTCGAACAAACCGAGTAGCAGTGAACCGACCATTGTGTGCTCACCTTTTTTGTGCCAGCGGAATCCAGCAACAACGCAATCGCAGTCACGTTCGTGCTTCACTTTAAGCATCACTCGTTTATTCAGCTCGTAAGTTCCTGCAGGATCTTTGGCCATCACACCATCCAAGCCTGCGCCTTCAAAGCGGCGAAACCAATCGGCGGCAATACTCCGGTCGCTGGTTGCAGGTGTGAGATGAATCGGCGGTGAAGCTAAACCGAGAAGCAACTCCAGCTCGTGTCGTCGCTTTTGAAACGCCTCGCCGCAGAGATCGCGATCTCCAAGGCAAAGAAGATCGAAGAATACAAATGATGCGGGGATCTGTCCCGATAAAAGCTTTACGCGCGATGCGGCGGGATGTAGACGTAATTGCAGCGCATCAAAATCAAGCCCATCATTCTTGACGATGACCATCTCTCCATCAAGCACACAACGTGCGGGCAGCGCAGCGCGCAGTGGTTCCAGCAACTCAGGAAAGTAACGATTGAGTGGTTTTTCGTCGCGGCTCTGGATGAAAATCTCATCTCCGTCGCGAAACACCAGCGCACGAAACCCATCCCACTTGGGCTCGAAAATCCAATCGCCCTCGGCGGGCAATTCGGCTACTCGTTTCGCCAGCATCGGAAGGATGGGCGGATTTACTGGAAGGTCCACACACCCATGGTATAACGCGGCGTCATCTTTTGATCGCGGTTGAAGACGAACCTTTCAGGGGCTTTTCGAGCTCCGGCAACCGCCTCAGATCATCAACTCAGAGATGTCTAAACCAGGTGGACTTCCCACTTTCGGTTCCAACTCAGTAAACTCATCCCTTCAGTAGTTGATCGTCGAAACGGGTTAGAAACCAAAAAAGCGAGGATGAGGTCACCAGATGCCAAGGGAATCGGAACCGAAGGACATTTCGCGACGAAGTTTTGTGAAACGGACAGCGATGGGAGGTGCGGGACTTCTCCTTGCGACTGAAATTCTGGCCTCGGACTTAAGCGCGGAAGCGCACCAAAAGTGCGAACTCGACGATGATGGGCGTTCCGTTTGAGGCGAAGGAGCGTGTGCGCCTTGGAATCATCGGCGTTGGTGGACGCGGTACGCAGTTTGCTGCAGGATTTACTCGCAATTGAAAACGTACAGGTGAAAGCAATCTGCGACCTGGTGCCCGAGAAAGTGCGCGAAGGCGCAAAAGGCGGTCACGACCGCGGGCCAACCAGAACCTACTGGATTCAGCAAGGGCGAAAGAGATTTCGAGAATCTGACACAAGCTCGAACTCGACATCGTCTACATCGCGACTCCATGGAACTGGCACGTTCCGATGGCGGTCGATGCCATGAAGAATGGCAAGCATGCCGCCGTTGAAGTTCCTGCCTGTACCACTTTGCAGGAGTGCTGGGACCTCGTCGATACCTCTGAGGCGACTCGCAAGCATTGCATGATTCTGGAGAACTGCTGTTACGGGTCGCAACGAGATGATGGTCCTGGGCATGGTGCGGGATGGACTGTTCGGCGAAATCACGCATGGCGAAGCAGCCTATCTCCACGACTTGCGCAGCATTTTGACATCAAATGAAGGCGAAGGCTTGTGGCGCCGCTTTCCGCACATGAAGCGCAATGGCAATCTTTATCCGACGCATGGACTGGGCCCGGTCGCGCACTACATGGATATTCATCGCGGCGACCGGTTCGACTACATGGTTTCGGTGAGTTCGTCCGAGGCCTCGCTGAGCGCGTATGTGAAGGCGAACTTTCGCTGACGGAGATCCGAAGCGCGCCGAAAAGTACATCTGCGGCGACATGAACACCAGCATCATCAAGACGCAAAAGGGCCGCACGATTCTTCTCCAACATGACGTGGTGAACCCGCGGCCGTACAGCCGCCTCAACTCGATTCAGGGGACGAAGGGCGCGTTCGCCGATTATCCGCCGCGCATATTCCTCGATGGTACCAAGCAGGATGCGCCGAAGAAAGAAGATTGGGAAGACCTCGATGCCTTTCGCGACAAGTACGAGCATCCGCTCTGGAAGACGACTGGAGAACTGGCGCGCAAGATGGGTGGCCACGGCGGAATGGACTACGTCATGAATTACAGGTTGATGGATTGCCTGAAACGAGGTCTGGTGCCGGATATCAATGTCTACGATGCCGCCGCATGGAGCGCTCCGACGCCGCTGAGTGAAGCATCGGTGGCCCAGAATGGTGCTCCCCAGAAATTTCCCGATTTCACCCGCGGCAAGTGGAGACGCACACTCCGGCTCCCTGCGGCTTTGCGCAGTCAGACTCTAAGTTCCCTCAGGAGCTCTTATGATCGAAAGCGCGCAAGTTGAGAGTCCCGTATCAAAAGCCCCGATCGTAGAGCCTGCACCGCAAAGCCGCGGCCATCGTCTCGGCTGGTCTCGCTGGATGCATTCCGCGGGCTCGTCATGACCTTGATGCTCGGCGGAGCGCATGCGTTTGCCCGAAGTGGCCCGCGCATTTCCTCACAGCGCTATTTGGGCATTCATCGCCTACAACACCGAACACGTGGAGTGGCAAGGATGTTCGCTGCATGACTTGATTCAGCCTGCATTTTCGTTCCTGGTGGGCGCGGCGCTTCCCTTCTCCATCGCGAGCCGGAAAGTGAAGGGTCAAACCTTCGGGCAGATGGTTGGCCATGCGGTCCGGCGCGCGTTGATCCTGATTTTCCTCGGAATCTTTCTCCGCTCTCTGCACTTCGGCTCAGACCTACTTGACATTCGAAGACACTCTGACGCAGATCGGATTGGGTTACGTCTTCCTTTTTCTGCTGGGATTCACGCGCGTGCGAACGCAAGTCGATCACATTGGTGGTGATCCTGATTTGTTTTTGGGTTGCGTTCGCGCTTTATCCCGTGCCCGGCCCGCTGTTTGATTACGCACGGGTCGGAGTTCCTGCAGAATTGGGCTCACAATTACACCGGATTTCTCTCTCACTGGAACAAGAATTCCAATCTCTCGTGGGCATTCGATGTTTGGTTTCTGAACCTGTTTCCGCGGAGCATCCATTTGTCTTCAATGAGGGCGGTTGGTCGACGCTGAGTTTCATTCCGACGATTGCCACGATGATCCTGGGACTTCTGGCGGGAGAATGGCTGAAGGCTGACGGATCGAAGGAAAAGAAACTGCGTGGACTCGTTGTCGCAGGGGGCAGCGTTAATGCTTGCTGGGACTGGTATTTCAATGGGCCGGCATCTGCCCCATCGTGAAACGAGTTTGGACCTCGTCGTACACGCTGTATAGCGGAGGCTTGGTGATCCTCATCCTCGCCGGTTTTTACGCGCTCATCGAGTGGAAAGGCTGGCGCCGTTGGGCGTTTCCACTGGTCGTCGTCGGAATGAATTCGATTGCCGTTTACGTGATGAGTTGGACGATGGCGGATTTCTTCGGCGACGCCATCGATCGGCATTTTGGCAGGGCGATTTCAGCTGTGGCTGGGCAGACATTTCAGCCCGTACTTCACGGTTTTACTAATCGTCCTGATCTTCTGGCTCATCCTGTTCTGGATGTACCGGCGGAAAATCTTCCTGAAGATTTGAGGGATGAGTAAAGAAGGTAGCCGTTTCTCGGCAAAGGCCGACTGAAAGCGCTATTTCGAAGGATCGTAGTTCAGATTTGGACCGAGCCACCGCTCAGTCTCTGCCAGGCTCATCCCTTTGCGTTCGCTATAGTCGGCAACCTGATCGCGCTCGATTTTGCCGAGACTGAAATACCGGGATTCCGGGTGGGCGAAGTAGAGTCCACTTACGCTGGAGCCGGGCCACATCGCGAATGACTCAGTGATCTCCATGCCGGTATTTTCTTTCACATCGAGCAACCGCCAGAGCGTGCCTTTCTCCGTGTGATCGGGGCACGCCGGGTAGCCCGCGGCCGGACGGATACCGCGATACTTTTCTTGAATAAGATCCGCAGCGCTCAGGTTTTCGTTGCAGCCGTAACCCCACTCTTCGCGCACTCGCTTATGCAGGCATTCGGCAAAAGCTTCCGCCAGGCGATCGGCGATGGCCTCCGCCATGATCGCGTTGTAGTCATCGTTCTTCGGCCCGGAACCGTCGCACAGTTCTTTCAGTCCGATCCCGCTGGTCACCGCGAAAGCGCCAATGTGATCGGCGCAGCCCGGTTTCTCTCGGCGCAATGAAGTCTGCGAGAGATCGGCAGGGCTCACTACCTTCTCGATTTGCTTGTTGGCGAAGGAAGTGAAATCGCTGCAGCACTTTTGCTCTCGTACAATCCGTATACAGTTCGACATCGTCGTTCACCGCGTTTGCCGGAAAGAAGCCATACACGCCTCGCGCCGTGATCAAACGCTTCTCTATGATCGTGTCCAGAAGAGCGTTGGCTTCCGCGAAGATTTGGCGAGCCTGCGCCCCTTGCCGCTCGTCGTCGAGAATGCGTGGGTAGACTCCTTTCAATTCCCAAGTATGGAAGAACGGAGTCCAGTCAATAAAGTCGCGCAACGTGGCGAGAGGAAAGTCGTCCAGCACTCGCACGCCGGTGAAGGAAGGCGTTGGCAAGTCTTCGGCACGCCATTCGATTGGAGTGCGCCTCGCGCGGGCAGTCTCCAGGGAGACTCCTTTCTGACGTGCCGAGGAGTGAGCCTTGCGCACCGCATCGTATTCAGCACGATGCTGCGCAACAAACTTCGCTTTTCCGTCGTCACTAAGCAGGCTGCTAGTGACGGGCACAGCCCGGCTTGCATCGAGCACGTGGACCACGGGTTCACTGTAGTGCGGCGCGATCTTGACGGCTGTATGTGCGCGGCTCGTGGTCGCTCCGCCGATCAGCAACGGCAACTTGAACCCCTGGCGTTCCATCTCGCGCGCTACATGCACCATCTCATCGAGAGACGGCGTGATCAACCCGCTAAGCCCGATGAGGTCGGCTTTCTCGGTCTTGGCGCGCTCCAGAATTTTTTCGCAGGCGACCATCACTCCCATGTCGATCACTTCGTAGTTATTGCACGCGAGAACCACTCCGACGATATTCTTGCCGATGTCATGAACGTCGCCCTTCACGGTGGCAAGCACGATTTTTCCCTGCGCTTTAACCTCGTGTCCGGCTGCCGCCATCTCGGCCTTTTCGGCCTCCATGAACGGCGTCAGGTACGCCACCGCTTTTTTCATCACGCGCGCAGACTTCACGACTTGGGGCAAAAACATCTTGCCCGCTCCGAACAGATCGCCGACCACGCTCATGCCGTCCATGAGCGGACCTTCGATCACAAGCAGAGGCCGGCCCAGCTTGGCCCGTGCTTCCTCGGCGTCGAGTCTCGATGAACGCATCGATTCCTTTCACCAGCGCGTGCGCAAGGCGCTCCTCGACCGTGCCATTGCGCCATTCTTCGGCCTTCTTTTCACTGACGGCTGCGCCGCCCGCGCCTTTCAGCGTTTCGCCGAATTCCACTAGGCGTTCAGTCGCGTCGGGACGGCGATTGAGCAGCACGTCCTCGACCAGCTCTTTCAGTTCAGGCTCAATCTCTTCGTACACCTCGAGCATGCCGGCATTCACAATGCCCATGTCCATGCCCGCCGCGATGGCGTGATAAAGAAACGCGGAGTGCATGGCCTCGCGAACTTTGTTGTTGCCGCGAAAGCTGAACGAGATATTCGAAACGCCGCCACTCACCTTCGCGTGCGGCAGGTTGCCTTGATCCAGCGCGTGGCGTTGATGTAGTCGACCGCGTAGTTGTTGTGCTCCTCCATGCCGGTGGCAACCGTCAGGATGTTCGGATCGAAGATGATGTCTTCGGGAGGAAAACCGACTTCGTCGACGAGGATCCGGTAGGCGCGCTCGCAGATGCGGATCTTGTCTTCGTACGTCGCGGCCTGGCCCTGTCTCGTCGAAGGCCATGACCACGGCAGCTGCGCCATATTTGAGAACCGTCGCCGCGTGCTGGCGGAACTTTTCCTCGCCTTCTTTCAGCGAGATCGAGTTCACGATGCCTTTGCCCTGCAGGCACTTCAGCCCGGCCTCGATGACTTCCCATTTCGAGGAGTCGACCATGAACGGCACCTTGGCGACCTCGGGCTCGCTGGCCAGCAGTTGCAGAAAGCGTGTCATGGCCGCGACGCCGTCGATCATGCCCTCGTCCATGCAGATGTCGAGGACGTTGGCGCCGTTCTCAACTTGCTGGCGGGCGACGCTGACTGCTTCTTCGAATTTGCCTTCTTTAACCAGCTTGGCGAATTTGGGCGAACCGGCGACGTTGGTCCGCTCGCCGATCATGATGTAAACGCCGGGCTGCTGAGTGAACGGCTGTGATCCGGAAAGACGAAGGGGCTGCGTCTCCGCGGGCGATGGATCTCCGTCGGCTATCGCCTGCAGTCGATCTGGATGTCCAGTGTCAACGCACGGGCCTCAGTTCTCGAGGAGGCAAGCCTTCCAGGCTTTTGCGATCGCCGCGATGTGCTCGGGCGTGTTTCCGCAGCAGCCGCCTGCGATGTTGATCAAGCCCGGCGCGCGCAAAGTCTCCCAGATAACGAGCCATGTCCGCCGGCCCAAGATCGAATCCGGTTTCAGAGAGCGGATTCGGCAATCCGGCATTCGGATAACACGAGATCGCGACATTCGCTTTCTCCGACAGTCGCTTAGAAACGGATACATCAGATCCGGGCCGAGAGAGCAGTTAAGTCCCACGGAAAGCGGCTTCACATGCGCACCGCGTTCCAAAATGCCTCGGTCGTCTGCGCGGAAATCATCGTCTCGCCACCGCGTCCGACTGCGGCCGAGATCATCACCGGCAACACTTGCCGTCCTCATCGAACACTTCGCGGATGGCCACGAGCGCCGCCTTGGCGTTCAGTGAATCGAAGATCGTTTCGACCAGCAGCAGATCAACACCGCCGGCAATCAGCGCGCGCACCTGTTGTGCATAGGCTGTCTTCACCTGATCGAATGTAACCACCCTGAATCCGGCGTCATCAGCATCCGGCGAGTTCGAGAGAGAGACGGTCAGGGGGCCGATCGCCCCCGCCACAAAACGTTGACGCGAGGTTGCATTCCCGACACGATCGGCCCATTCGCGGCACTGCCGCGCCGATTGCTCGTTGATCTCCCAGCCAGGTCGCTGAGAAACGGATCGTCAATAACCTTCTGATAAAACTCGGGATCTTTCCGCCCGCCGTGCTCTCGCGGATCGTCCACGAAGAATTCGCTCTGCGCAATGCTGGTCGCGCCAAAGGTGTTCGTCTCGATGATGTCGGCCCCGGCTTCCAAGAAACCGGCGATGGATATCGCAGATCATCTCCGGCTGAGTCAGAGAGAAGAGGTCGCCATCGTTCAGCAGGTCTTTTGTCGAGTTCTTGAAACGGTCGCCTCGGATATCCGCTTCCTTCATGCCATAGGTGCGGATCGTCGTGCCCATCGCCCCGTCAATGATGGCGATCCGGCTCTCGAGGATCTTTCGTAGCGGATGTTGGTGGGCCGTGGTCATAATCGGTGATATCCGATCGCTTGTACTCACGATCTGCACTGCTTTTTATTATATCGAGATACGCCAGAGTGCCCGCTAGGCAAAGGCGAGCACGCTGCTCTGGGACATCATGCGAATACGGTTAGAAGAACATACGCGTCCGTAGACGCATGCTCGATGAGACGATCTGCTGATACGTTGCGGAATCTGACGGAACCATCGATGTTGGATGAACGGGCTCTCTGTTTGGATTCTGCAGCAGGAGCAGCGTGTCGAGAGGCCATGGACTCAATGCCTTAGCAGTGGCGCCCTAAAGTCCACACGCTCACGGAGGCTCTGCCGGCCGAGCCGTTCAATTTGCACAAGACCTCAGCGAGTTCCTCACAAACGTGCCCAATGATGGTTCGTGGACCGACGCCGATGATGACTAGCTAAGCGGCTACGCCGCCCCCAGCGATCTGCTCCGCTCCCAGCCTGGCTAATTCTGCGTCTTCCTTTGATGAAAGCCCGCTAACGGCCACCGCACCCAAAACCTTGTCGTCTTTCAACACCGGTACGCCTCCGCCCCATCCCACAAACTTGGCGTCGCCATAGTAGGAAATGTCGTGGCCTTTCTCCGGATGTCTCACCTTTTCCCCAACCTCTTGCGTCGTCTTCCCTGCCCGCGCCGCAGTCCAAGCCTTGTTCTGGGCGATAACAACCGAGGACGCAGGAGCGGTATCCATGCGCGCGAAAGCGATCAGCTCCCCGCGGCAATCCGCTACCGCAACGACGACTGCTTTTTGCATCTGTACGGCCTTCTCGACGATGAGATCCACTGCCCGTTTCGCCTCTGCATAGTCAATTGTCTGGATGGTTAGCATATTTGGGAAGGATATCGCAGCCCCACGTCCGGAAGTCGAGACACGTGTACAAAACCGGCGGACGATGACGAAACGGCCCGCTTGTTCCAAGACAACTCGTCGCGTGACAGTTACCTGTGCCGCCACATTTCAAGCAAAGAACTTCTCTGAGCATCCTTGCAATCAATAGCGCAGCCAATCAATCTAAGATAATTGGGGCAACAACTTAAATCCCAGCGCCTGCAGATCACCGCGTAGCTGCGGCATTGACTGCACCCGGATTGCGTGAATTCCCAGTGCTCTCGCTGCTTTGATATTGACTTCGCGGTCATCCAGAAAAAGCGATTGATCCGCGGAAACACCGAGGCCGCGGAGCGTATGTTCGTAGATCGCCGCATCCGGCTTGACCTGTCGCACTTCTGCCGAGAAGGTCACAAAGTCAAAATTGTTGATCCAGTCGAATTGCTTGCGGCAATGCGTGACCATTTCCTGGTGCATGTTCGAGAGCAGGCCGACTTTCAATCCCGACGCTCGTAACCGATGAACCCAATCGATCATGTTGTTGTTGATTTTGCTCCACATCCCCACGTCAAGCGCGCAAATCTGTTCAAGCTCTTTTGCCCCGATCTTCGTTCCAGCATCGTGAGCGAGCATCGTCCAATATTTTTCGGGACTTAGATCTCCGCGGTCGAACGGCCCGCGATTTTTCTCCCACAACTGAATGAAGCCCTCCTTGGGAGATCCGAAGAATCCAGCAAGCTTATTCATCTCGGCTGCGGACGGCCGATGGCAAAGGACTTCGCCGTAGTCGAAGATTACCGCCCTTAAGTGTGACAACAAGTCAGAATGGTTGTTAGGCATTGTCTATCGAGTTTACTATCTGCGACGCCGCACGCGCTTCGCATCACTACCGGGCGGGAGAAGAAGAGTCGGGCCGGATCAGCAATGCCAGCCTCGGAAACAGAAAAACCCCGGAAGCATCGTCGATGACATTTACCTGGCAGGTATAGAAGCCGGGCTTCAGGGGCGTCAGCGGCAGATCGAGTTGGAAGACGCCAGCTTTGCGATCGCGAGCATTCAGTTCTGTAAGCTCGACAGTCGAACTTTCGAACACCTTGGATTTGCCGCTGAAAAACGAAACGTTGGTGAGCAAGTGAATTCCGGGCTTCGGTTGAGATCCGTCAGAAGGAGCTGCCGCCGATGCGCGCCCGGGATCGTAGACTTCGTAATACAGTCGCAAATGCTGTGCAGTCGAGAACACATGCGTAACATTCGGAATAATCTCCGAGCCGTCGCGAACAAGCGGGCTGGGAATTGACGCTTTTTTTGCCGGCTGAATTTGGCTGGCGAGGACGACCGAACTCATTTTCAGCGGTTGCGACTTCAGATCAGGAACCTCGAGATCGGTTTCGAACGAGCCCATGCGCCCGGTTTGATTTTCTCTCACGACAAATTTCAGGTGATATTTGCCCGGTGGCAAGCTGACGCCGGTGTCGTACTGTACATTCTTCTTCTGAACGTCCGAGGAACTATCGACGGCAAGTTTCACCGTGTCGCGAATCCGCGTCACTGGATGACGCTGCGGGTCAAGAACAACCCCAATAACATCGAGAGTTGCTTTGTCGCGATCGCTGCTGCGGGTAAAAGGAATTTCTGAACCGGGTACTACCAGCGAAATGGGGATGAAGAACTTGTTCGCCTCCAACGGAAGTATGCGGTCACCCAGATACAGGGGCAGGTCGGTCGTCGGCAGCTCGGATGCGAGTTCTTGCTCCAGTTGACAGTTCTTTGTCGTCCTTGGTCGAGTGTTTGTAGTCGGCAGGCGCATAGTACCCGCGGCGGAAGTCAACTTTCATGCCGGGCGCGACTTACCTTCACCGTAATCCGGCGATAACGCCCGTCCCTCGCGGGATTCGTGCTGTGATAACCCAGGAGATAGTACGTCGAAGTATCCTGCTGCACTCCCTTGAAGACCTGGCCGAAATCGTTCGAATCGAGAAAGGCGCGTCCGCCGGTGTCGCTCGCCAGCGTGACCAGCGTTTCCTGCGTGGTGAAGTTGGAATTCAAGGCACTGAACGTGGCCTGGCCGGAATAGGCGGAAGTGCCCCGCAGGCTGGCGTTCTGTGCTTCGCCTCCCGGCGACGAGCGCCTGCAGCCCGCGCAAGTCCATTGTGTAGATCGCCAGGTTCGCTCGAACCGCGGCGTTGGTGGCCGCGCGCAGCTCGGACTGATTTTCAATTCCAGTTCGGTCCATGCCATTGGAAAAATAAATCAGCGACTTTTTTTGCTGGAGATGAGAGAGCTTCTCTGCCACGGACCGCAGAGCCTCGAGCCGCCGGTCGGTATTGAAGATGTTGTATTCGGTATCGTCCGGCGTGAACGGCCTTCCGGTGTCCGGGGTGCCTTCAGTCGTGCCGGTGGTGCCTTCTTCAAAGCCTTGGCCGCTGCCCGCACTGAAGAATCGCAGTGCTTTCTTCAGCAGATCGCGGTCGGCGGTGAAATCCTGATTCACTGCAGCGAGCTGCCGAGCGACACGATCGAGACCAGATCGGCGGCGCCATCTGCGTGTCAACGTAGTGTTCCGCCGAATAACCGCGTGGTCGATTTCGTCCGGCTCCATTGCTGAGAGATCAAAAAAGAGAACAAGAGCCGGCGATCCTTGAATGGATTCGCGGCACTCTGTCGCGGAGCGCCGTTGGCGCTGGAATTCGCCGCTTGGGCAGTCGGGCCGTGCAGGGTTCGGTTTGCGCCACATCTGGTAGGGGAACCGCGTCGACATTTTCGACATCAAACGAAACAACTTTCTGCGGCTTGTTGTCTTCCAGTACGGTGAAGTCTTCCGGCTTTAGACCGCGGACAAGATTTCCGTTCTTGTCTTTGACTGTGACATTAACCAAAACCAGTTCGGTTTGGACGTGAAACGTGTAGACGGCGTTGCTGTTCCTGGACCGCGTACAGGCAGGGCAAAGAGAATGCACCGAGCATGGCGCTCGAGACGGCCGTGCTCATTGCAGCACAAAACAGATTTTCGTGGGCTAGCCATAATCCTTCAGAAACGAAAACTGGACGTCAGCGTGATTCGCCGCATGGCGCCGACTGCAATGACACGCCCAAAGGTGGGCGAGTCACCACTGTGTCGATCGTCGAATATTGCGGCATATTGAAAATATTCGTGGCCTGCGCGCGAAATTCGAGCACCCGCGCTTCTTTCAAGGGAAGATCTTCGTTATTGCCATATCGAAGACTCGCCTGCCCGGGCCGATGATGCTGTTCCGGCGTGCGTCTCCATACTGGCTCGGGTAGGAGGTTAACAAATGCCGCAGTATTAAACCATTCCCCGATAGAAGGATTCGGTAGCGCGATCGGTTGCCCCGGAACGACATTCGGCCGAAGCGTCCCATTGGTGCCCCGACTGACTCGGTGGAATTGACCGAGAATCCGGGGAGTGAACGGAAGTCCGGAAGCGACGGTCAAATCTCCACTCCACTGCCAATTACCAAAAATCGACCCCAACAGACGATTGTCTGTAAAGCCAGCGCTTGTCGTGTCCAAAGGGCAATTCCTAGAGATAGTCGACGGTGAACCTGTGAGTCCGGTTGAAACTCGAAAGTCCTCGCTCGGCGGCAAGATCGAAAGGATTCTGCGCGACATTCGACGAACCGGCGCCGCATCCCGGGAGATGCCCCGCCTCCCGTCCTCCGCTGGCGCCGGTGCCACCGCCGCCCAAACCGCGGCTGCCCGATCCGACAGTCGCTCCGGCACCAACAGAAGAAGCATCGTCAATCGACTTCGAAAACGTATAAAGTCCTCCAATCGAGAAACCCATTGATAATCTCTTTCGCAACCGCACCGTCCGGCATTGGCTGCAGAGTCGCCAGCAGAATTCTCGTAAGTAAAAGCTTGCACGTTCGAAAGAATCTGAAATCCAGTGGAACCGTGCGGTTTGGTGCTTCCAGGATATCGAGATCGGTGCCTTTGCGCCTGTGTAGTCGAGATTCAAAAAAGCGTGGGCCGAATCTGCTGTTGAACATCGAGATTGCGAATTTGCACATATCCCAAGCGGTAATTCGGATTCACGGCATAGTTGTTCTCGATTTCGCCGGCGGGACAGGCCGGGAAGCCGTCTGCAGCGTCAGCTCCCAGGGTAGGTTTGCACATTGGTTTGCGCAATCGAAAATGGCGGCTGAAACGCCAACTGTTGTGCGATGCCTGATAAGCGCCGGTGTTGTAATTAATGCCATAGCCTCCACGAACCACGGTTTTCGAGAACGGCTTCCAGGCGAAACCGAGACGCGGAGCGAAATTATTGCGATCGGGTCGCACCAAACTCGCAGGAAGCTCGCCACTGAAGGGCCCCGTTTGGCCGGGCAAAACCACGACAACGGCTGGCATGCCCAGATCCGGATTGCGTCAGCACCCGGGCGAGAGATCGAGATTTGCGATGAGATTGTTATTTCGCTGAACGGAGAGACATATTCGTATCGGACTCCCAGATTCAACTCAGATTCTCCGCAGACCTCCACTCATCCTGCGCATATAAATCCCAAGAGTTGCCGCGAAAATGGTAATTGTCCTGTCCAAACTGCACCGACGTCTGTTGCGGAACCCCAAAAGAAATCGGCAAAATCATAGCCTGTACCGGGACCTATAGACCGCCGTTACGATTTCCGAAGTATTGAGCCGCTAAAAATAAATGAACCGCGCGCATTACTGCTGGTTTCGGTGTTGAGTTCAACTCGCCTGAAATCCCCGCCCCATCGCCAGCTGTGCTTGCCATGATTCCAAACCAGATTGTCAGACATCGTGAAAGTCTGATTTCGGAATAGCTGCGGATTCGTGTCCTGAAGGCTGGCGAGATTGCTGAACGAGAGGGTTGGGCAGCCCCCAGTCAAATGGATTCGTAGATACCCCGTTGATTCCTAAAGCGCTGTCGATATCGTTATTAAACGCGTACAGGTTCTGCGTTCGTGTGCGGCTGCGGTTGAAATCAAATCGAAGATATTGGTGAGCTTCTGATGCTGCGCACGTAGCCCACCGGTACATCGAAACTGCGAACGCTCGTGTTTCCGCCGACGCTCGGGAAGGGATTCGTGATCTGGTGTTTGAGCCGTGAAAGTGAAGACCGAACGTCAGAGTTGTTGCGTGGCGCCCCTCGTCCTCCGCCTCGCCTGCCTCCCGCCGGAGCAGCGCCGAAAGTGTGGTTGACCCGTACGTTCAGATCGTCGCTGTTGTTGTTGGCGGAAGTAACGAAGTGGAAATTTTGGAAGCTTCCGGGGGCGGGAGTCAGGTTGGGTAGTGGGATGTAAGCAAGCAGGCCGGCCGCTGTGGGATTGATCTGCGGGATTGTGTTATTGGCAAAGGGAGCGCGAGTCGTTGGATTGAAAATCTGGACCGACTGGCCTGCCTCCGCACCCGAAGTGTACTTGGTCTGAGAAAAGTTTCCTTCCCGCTCGAGCAATGTCGGCACCGTGGAAAACTGGTCAAACGGATTTTCCCCGCGCCTCCCGTTGTAGTTCACGAAGAAAAATGTTTTGTCACCGCCGTGATAAATCTTGGGAATGTTAAGCGGACCGCCAATCGATCCGCCAAAATTGTTCTGTATGTACCCTGGATTGGTTGCTGGTTCGCCCGCGAGTGCGTACGGCGCGGCATTCAACGCAGAATCGCCAATCCCGTAATAGATCGACCCGTGCGGATGGTTGATATCAAATCCGCGGCGGCCGATCGACATGGCGCGGCCGGGACCACCACCGCCGAAACCGCCTCCGCCTCCGGGGCCGCCCCCTGGCGCGCCGAAATTCCCAATCCCTCCAAACCCGCCGCCTTGTTGACGAGCGTCATTGATGCGCTCCTGCAGTTGGTCGCCGCTCATCGAGTTGAAGGAGTTCGACGTGTTGCCGGAAACTGCAATCGATTCCGTTGCGCCATTTGGGTCAACTCCCGGAATCGGCATACCCGAGGGGACCACGTCACTCATCGTGTTTCCGCTTGCATCCTGTCCCGCAGCATTCTGGAGAGCGGATAAAGTTTGAAATCCGCGTTGAGCCGGAGCTTGTCCAGTCGGTCTTCTTGCAGGTTGAGGAGTGACTTGGTGCGAGCGAGAGAGGAGCGTCAACTCAAAATTCGCGACTACATTTTGATGGGAGGCGTCGATGATAATTTTCTGCGCGCTGTTGGCGAAGGCCATCATCTGCACCGCGACGTTGTACGTGCCGTTCGCGGCAACGGGCGCGGAGTAGCTTCCGTCGACGTCAGTCCAGGTGGAAATCTTGTGTTCGGAGTTATCGGCTGAAACGACAACTGCTGCGCCCGGAATTGGCATGTTGCCGGACTTTACAACGCCGTGAATGGTTCCCGCGACCACAGGAGTGGACGGAGCTGCTACGGGCTCGATTTGAGCGAAGGCACAAGGTATCGCGAGCAATAAAAAGCCCAGGAGCGCACGCCCGGCAATCCCTTCTCTCGTTGTGTTCATCGGCCATTCGCCCCCGCGACACGATCCGCGGCCCTGCTTGGATCATAGCCGGAGGGAGTTGGCGCCACTGTAAAATTTTGTCTCTTGAGACCGCGGTTTTAGCGGCTAAGGCGGCTCGCGTTTTGGACAGTGCGCGAATTCCTTGGGAGGAACGTCCTCAGAAGCCAATCAGATTGCGGATAATCTTGACATAGCCAAGCCCACTCGCCCACACATCGAGAACCGCTAAGGCTGCTTCGTCGACTAGTGGCACGGCCGACGCTTCAATCGTAGTATCGACAACTTTGAAATACCTCTGGCAGTTGTCACAGGCTTCGACGTGGATATACGCCCATGATTCAGACCGGTAGTTCGGCAGTTTCTGTTTGTCTTCTTCGCCGCACCAAGGGCACATAATCTTTGGGAAGGACCACTCGCATAAACAAAGTGAGCACAGTAGCGACCGCCTGGCGCCTTCTGCCGCAGGCCGGACTATCGCCAACTGCGGGAGGCTTCCGCACGCCGGGCAAACGTTTTGGGTGTAGTTCGGGTCTTTCGGCAACTGCACTTGCAAGTTCTCCGCTACGGGCTGCAGACAAGCGCGCGCAAAGAAATCATCGGATGCGACAGGAACTACTCCTCCAGGAACCAGCGAGACCTTAAGCAACTGCCTCCAGCGTTCCTCTCCCGCATGAAGAACCTTCTCAGCTTCGAAACGCAACTGATCTGGCCCACGTTCCGCGCTAAGAGATAGGATCGCAGGCATCATGGAAGAAACCGCTGTCAAATCGATTCGCTCTCGAAGGGGTGCATCGGGGTTGATGGGGTTTACCGGCTTGACCGCCACGTCTGCTTGAAAAGCGAGCGTGGTTTCATAAAAGCGCAACGCGTTCGCGATGGCGGGATGTTTTCCGCCGAGCTCTTGCGCCCGGCGAATTCTTACTTCCCAACGTTGACGGCTATCGTTTGTCGAAATTTCCAAAACCAACTCTCGACGCCCATCTTCCCACAACTCGGCTGGAAGTTAAACCCGCGCATGAAACTTGTGCCAAAAAAAGAAAAAAAGCCTCCTTCCATGGGTAGAAGGAGGCGCCCCCTCATTCAATGTGGCTTATTTCTGACTTACCTGTGTTAGTACGGCGTTGGCCGTCTGGGTCAACAGCGGTGTGAGGACGTCTTCCCCGTCGGACTTGGCCTTACCTTGCAGAGTGTTCTGCAAAACAGGGGCAGTCTGGCCTGCAGCCACCAGTTGATATTGAATGGTGACGTCGTCCTTCGATTTGATCTGGCCGTTGAAGCCAGACAGTTGGTTCATGGCTTGCTGCTGGGCCATTTGTGAAGCCGCGGCGCCTGCTGCTTGTGCTGCGAGCGCGCCGCCCACGCCATGCGCCATCATTCCCATCGGCGACATGCTGGCTGCCATTCCGCCAAGCTTGGCAAATTTGCCGAAGCCGCTGGCCTGCGGGTGCTTGACCAGGATGGAGGAATACATGATGTAGTCACACTGCTTCTGCTGTGCTTCGGCTTGAAGCTGCATAGCGATGTGCGCGTCGAGCGGCGCGATCTCGATCGCCGGGCCACTCATCAGTGTGACTTCGGCATTGCGAATCGGAGTGCTGTAGTCTCCATTTGAGTTGTTGCCTTGTCCGACCTGCGCGTCCGGCGGGGCAATGCCGATTCGAATCTTCCCTGGAGCCTTCGGTCCCAATGGCGCGGATGCTGGCGCCGTCGCCGCCGCAGGCATGCCTCCAGGCATACCGCCCGGGCCCATCATATTTGACGCTTGGCCGCTCCTGCCCGCGGCGGCCGCCATCGCCTGTTGCTGCATGCCCATTTGTGCTGCTGGATTGAACATCATCGCAACGGCGCTGAGGTGATTGGGGCCTTTGCTGGGGTCGGCTGCGGCATGGCTGCGGCATGGCTTGCGGCATGGCCTGAGGCGCTGCCACGGGCGCTGTCGAAGCCATCATGGGCTGATCGACTTGCGGCTTAGGTGGACCGTTCAATTCTGCGACGGACTTTACTTCGTGGAAGCCCGGCGGAACGTCGAATAGTTCTTTTTCCAGGCTCGACTTAGTGATTTCCGAAGTCTGCACTCCGAGTTGCGTCGTCGTGCCGTCTGCATTATGCAAAGTTATGTTTTCGACGATCGGATATCCAGGCTTGGCGCTCCCGGACCGCTTGCGGACAACCCGATCGTTGCATCCGTCACCCTGACGCACCGGCGGAAGGAACTGCTGGCACGATGTGGAAAGGTCCTTCGACACGTCTCCGTACCAGCCGTCCACTTCATATTGCTGGCTTAATTGCGAGCAGGCGTTCTGGGACGATTGCAGCGTAACCGTCGCCTTCAAGTGGCGCGCGGGATATCCGTAGAGCGTCTTGCGCTCTCCCGTGTCGGTCAGTGTGCTGGTTTCGGTGATGAAGCCGCCCGAGTCGGATTGCGGAACACCGGAAACCATCGCAGCAGCTTTTGCCGCCGCATCATCCTGAGGATCCTTGAGGATGAAATACGTCTGCTGCTGCTCATTCACACTGATCGTTCGCTTCAGATCGCATTGCCGGATCGTGATCAAACTGCCGTTGGGAGATTGGCTTACCGTTCGCTCCCGGGGCCCTTTGATCGATGTCTCCGTGCTCGACACGAAGTTACCGCCAACCGTAATGCTTTTCTTGATGTGCAAATCCTGGGCGTTGCTCGCGACGGCGGCCAGGAGAACGAGGGTCAAAGAGAGGTAGCGTGAAGTCAGGGTGAGCATGTGAACTCCTTGAGAACAACAGGGCAAGTACTGTTCAGGTCGCCGCAGCTACCGTCCGAGCCCCAAGCCCCCCGGTGTCTGACTGGCTGCGGCGACCTGCTGTAATGCCCCCTGATTTAAGAGGCGCAACCCATGATCAAATCGGCTCAGGCCGCCAAAGTTTTAGTTCTAACGATTTCGTTGAGTCGCTTGAAAGGCGTGGTTGCTTTCAACAATGGATCTCTCGCAAGGTCGGCCTATTTCTTACTGACTTCTCCCAGCACGCTCGTAGCAGCTTGCTGAAGCAACGGTGTCAGCACGTCTTCGCCATCGGATTTCGCCTTCGATTGCAGGGAGTTCTGCAGTGCGGGCGCTGTCTGTCCGGTGGGAATCAGTTGGTACTGGACGCTCACATCGTCTTTCGATTTGATCTGGCCGTTGAAGGCAGCGAGTTCATTCATCGCCTCTCTCTGGGCCAATTGCGATACGGCGGCTTCGGCAGCCTGCGCAGCGATTGTGCCGGTCACTCCATGGGCCATTGCGCCGATCGGGGTTACGCTGGCCGCCATTCCACCAAACTTCGTGAACTTGCCAAAACCGCTCACCTGGCCGTGCTTTACCACGACTGAGGAATACAAGATGTAGTTGCATTGCTTCTGCTGTGCTTCCGCCTGCACCTGCATCGCGACGTGGGAATCAAGCGGAACAATGTTGACCAAAGGACCGCTCATGAGCGCAATCTCGGCATTCCGGACCGGCGTGCTGTAGTCGCCGCTGTTGTTTCCCTGTCCAACCTGAGCCTCCGGCGGCGCGATGCCAATCCGAATCTTGCCGGCGGAATTTTGCGAGCCCGCCTGCGAATTGCCAGTCGTCGCGGCTCCAGTCGGAAGCGCTTCGCGAATGGAAGCCTGTTGCAGGGCCGCCTTTGGAGCGGAGCCATTCACCTCAGCCAAGGTCTGGACTTGGTGATACCCAAGTGGAATTTCAAATTGATCCTGACTCAGAGTGTCTTTGCCGATATTGGACGGTTGAACACTCACCGCAATCGCGGTGCCATCGTCGTTATGCAACGTGATGGCTTCTTTCAACGGGTAACCGAGTTTCCCGGTACCGCTGCGCCGGCGCACAACCCGGTCATGGCAGCCTTCGGACTGACGGATCGGTGGCAAGGACGCCTGGCAAACCGATTGTTCTTTGGAGAGATCGACGTACCACCCGTCTACCTCGAATTCCTGGCTGGTTTGGGTGCAGGCATTTTTTGACGATCGAACTTTCACCACGGTCTTCAGGTGGCGCGCGGGAAAACCAAACATAACCTTGCGTTCCCCGGTGTCGGTCACGAGGCTGGTCTCGGTCAGATAACCTTCTCCGCCGTCCGCAGTCTTTGCTAAGCCAAACTCCTCAGCAGGATCCTGCGCCACGAAGTAACTCTGACCTTGCTCGTTCACGACGACGGTTCGCTTGAGGTCGCATTGCCTTAGAGTGACCGTCGTTCCGGTTGGGGACTGAGTTACGACGCGTTCTCGCGATCCCTTGAACGATGTTTCCGAATTCGAAATAAGGTTTCCGTCCACCGCGATGCTCTTCTTCACAATCAGATCCTGGGACTGCATCCCCACGGCAATGAATAGCGGGACGACGTAACCGAGATAGCGCGAGATCTGGGTGGCCATGTTGCACTCCTTCTATGTCCTGTGAGGGGAACTTGCGCAGGCGTTGCGCCCACTGCTGCCATCGCGGCAGGTAGCGACCGCGCTTCATCCGCGTGCCGAGTGCCCCTTGTCTTGAGAGGCGCAAACGGACGACAACTCAGCTCACGTGAGCGACGCGATTTCTTTCTTCTTTGGATGATTTCGGCCAATCGGGACACCTTGTTAGACTGCTGCGAATTTGCGCGGGCCGAGGCAGCCGCATCTTCTAAACCCCTTTGTTCTCAGCTGATTTCATCCGTTGACACCCCGATATCCAACAGATATGCTGCGCTCCTGCGATCCCCCGCTGGGGCCGGGGCTCAAAGTGCAAGGAAACTCTTCTAGACAGGTAACGGATTTGCTCGGGCGTTGGCGCGGTGGAGACCGACAGGCTCTCGACGCACTGATTCCGCTCGTTTACGACGAGTTGCGCCGTATCGCACAGCACTACCTCCGCAATGAGCGTCCGGGACACACCCTGCAAAGCACAGCGCTCGTCCATGAAGCGTATGTACGTTTGATCAAGCAGGATCTACCGCAGTGGCAAAATCGCGCCCATTTCTTCGCGGTGGCCGCGCAACTCATGCGGCAAATTTTGGTAGATCATGCGCGGGCTTATCGCGCAGATAAACGGGGGGGCGGAGCCTGCAAGCTCACTCTCGATGAAGCCGAAAAGGACTCTCAGCCTCTGGACGTCGACATCGTCGCACTCGACGACGCGCTGAAGACCCTATCCATGATGGATCCTCAACAGGGCAAAGTGGTCGAACTCAAGTTTTTTGGAGGGCTTTCCATTGAAGACACGGCAGAGGTACTGGGGATCTCGTCCTCGACCGTCAAACGCGACTGGATCACGGCGCGCGCATGGCTTCATCGCGAACTCGACCGGAGCGCTGAGGTATGAATCCCGAACGCTGGCAACAAGTACGCCAGATCCTCGACCGCGCGATCGCGGCGCCGGATGCAGACCGGTCCGGAATTCTAGAGTCTCTCTGCTCCGGCGATGCCGAACTGCGCTCTGAGGTGGAGTCCCTCCTTCAGTCCCACGAACGGGCCGGAAGTGTTTTTCTTAAGACTCCGGTAATTGATCTAAACCTCCCTCTGACGCTTCCTGCAAATCCCAACCGTGCCGGCCGTCGCATCGGCGTGTACCGTCTCCTGGAGCAGATCGGACAGGGTGGTATGGGCGAGGTGTATCGTGCCGAGCGCGCCGATGGCCAGTATGACAAGCAGGTAGCCATCAAGTTTGTCCGCGCTGGACTTGATACTGCTTCGATTCTCGATCGCTTCCGGCACGAACGTCAGGTGTTGGCTTCTCTCGACCATCCCAACATCGCTCGCTTGTTAGATGGGGGAACCACAGACGACGGCATTCCTTACCTCGTAATGGAACTGATTGAAGGTACTCCGATCGACGAATATTGTGACAGCCAGAGGCTCCCTGTCACAGAGCGGTTGAAGCTGTTCGTTCAGGTTTGTTCGGCCGTGCAGTATGCGCACCAACACCTGGTGATCCACCGCGACATCAAACCCGGAAACATCATCGTTACCACCGAGGGAGTGCCGAAGCTTCTCGATTTCGGGATTGCAAAGATTCTTGACCCCGCCGCGAATTCCAAGACAACCGTCGCCAATCCTATGACGCCCGAGTATGCGAGTCCCGAACAGATTCGCGGCGACCCAATTACAACTTCGACCGACGTGTACTCTCTCGGCGTAGTTTTGTATCAACTGCTGACCGGACGCTCTCCGTATCCGAAAGAGACGCACGCCCCACACGAATTTGCGCGAGCCATTTGCGAACACGAACCGGACCGTCCGAGCGCAGCAGTTCTGAGGCCGGCATGAATTCCCAGGCGCCGTCCGTCCCGCGCACCCCTGACTCTCTGCGCAATGTGAGTGCGGGTTCGATCGCCAGCTTGCGGCGACGACTCGAGGGAGATCTCGACACAATCGTCTTGCATGCGATGAACAAGGAGCCGCAACGGCGATACGTCTCCGTCGAGCAATTCGCGGAGGATATACGGCGCCATCTGGATGGGCGGCCAGTCATGGCGCGCCGCGACTCGTGGACCTATCGAGCTGGGAAATTTGCGGTTCGGCACAAGCTGGGGGTCGCAGGAACAGTGCTCATTCTGATTGCGATCGCGGCTGGAGTGGCGGCGACGATCCGAGAGGCGCGAATCGCAGCCTACAACGAACGCCGCGCCGAACAGCGATTCAACGATGTTCGCAAGCTCGCGAATTCGCTGATGTTCGAGATCCACGATGCCATTCGCGATTTGCCGGGCTCCACGCCGGCCAGAAAGCTGATCGTCAGCCGCGCGCTGGAATACCTGGATAGTCTCCGCTCGCAGTCCAAGGGAGATTTGTCATTGCAGAAAGAAATGGCCGAGGCTTATGAGCGGGTGGGAGATGTTCTGGGATACCCTTACGGCGCGAACTTGGGAGATTCCCCTGGCGCTCTGGACAGTTACCGAAAAGCCTTGGCGATTCGGAAATTGATGGTCGCCGCTTCGCCGGGCGATCCTGCAGCGCAGCGAAGTTTGGTGGGAACCTATTTTCGTCTCGCGCACGTCTCGGAATCGACCGGCAATTTCCCGGACGCTTTGGCCGCACTGGCCAAGGCGCAGCCGATCGCGGAACAACTAGGAGCCGGAAGCAAAGATCCAGCCATCGTCGACATGCTCGCCGGAGTCTACTACTTCACCGCCGGAATAAAACTGCAAACCGGCGACCTTGTGTCGGCTCTGGAAAATTACCGCCGCTCCGCCTCGATCCGCGATGCCGGGGTCCAAGCCAATCCTGGGAACTCTGGCCTGCGTGTGCATCTGGCAGCCGACTACGGCGGGGTCGCGAAATGCCTGGCGGGCAACCACGACCTTACCCACGCGATCGAAATGCAGTCCAAGGCTAACGTCATTCTTGCGGAAACATCGAAATCGGATCCCGACAATGCCACGCTCTCCGAATTTCTAGGGGAAAGTTTGAATCTGCTTGCGGATTTCAGCATGGAAAACGGCGATCCGGGTTCAGCGCTGAATACGTTTCGGCAAGCACACCAGATTTTTCAAGAATTGCTGACTGCGGATCCCAAAAATACTTTAGCGAAGGCGAACGTCGGATTCAGCAACAGCGGAATTGGTGCAAGCCTTCTCAAACTTCACAAACCCGACGAAGCTATTCAAACCCTTCGAGCATCCATCGCTACTTTTGAAGAGATGTCCCCCAAGATAGGCGGGAATCGTTATCCCAGAACAGGCCTCGCTTCGTCTTATCTAACTCTGGGATACGCCTATCAGGCGTTGGCAAACGCTCACAATACAGCATCGAATCGTAAACGCGAATATTGGACGGAAGCCTATTCCTCTTGCCAGACGAGCGTCGCGATTTGGAAGGACAAGGAAAACCGCGGAGAGCTCGAAAGCAGGGAGCACAACTCAGTGTCTGAAGCCGCGCAATGCGTCGCTTCCAGTGAGGCACAGCTCGGACATTTAGTGCCGAAACTCTCTCGTCTGTACTAAGACACTTGTCGGACCGGCCTCGCGACCGTAGCATTCTATTTTCTTGAATTCAGTGGGGCGTTCCGGGAGATTCACCACAACCTTCCTTCATTCACTCGGTTTTGTGGGCTGGAATTTCCAGGCGCTGTGCCATTTTCACCAACGCTGCAAGAGATTCTGCTTCCATCTTTTCCATCGCGTGACTGCGGTGGACCTTAACGGTATTTTCCGTGATGCCGATTTGTACGGCGATGCTTCGGTTCGGTAATCCGGAAACAACCATCGCAACGACTTCGCGTTCTCGTTGCGTCAAGGATTCAAAACGCCTCCGCAATACGGCGAGCTCGGCATCACGCTCAAGGCACTCGCGATCGCGTTCCAATCCCACCTGAATCGCATCCAGCAAATCTTGATCCCGGAAAGGCTTGGTGAGGAATTCGACCGCTCCGGCCTTCATTGCCCTAACCGACATTGGGATGTCGCCGTGACCCGTAATAAAGATCAACGGTATGCGGATGTCGAGCGCTTCTAACTCACGCTGTAAATCAAGACCGCTGATTCCAGGCAGCCGAATGTCGAGGATCACGCAGGTGGGCACACTTCGTCTTCGCCAGCGCAGAAACTCCTGAGCAGATTCGAAGAGTTCGACGTCTAAACCCACCGAACGGATCAGCCTCTTGAGAGCGTCGCGTACGGCTGCATCGTCATCGACGACACAGACAAGAGATTGCAGATCGCCCATATCAATTCCCCCTGTTCTTCAGTGTGAACTGAAAAACGCTTCCATTCGGCAAATTTGGCTCAGCCCACAGACGGCCGCCATGCGCCTCGATAATCGAACGGCTAATCGCCAGGCCCATTCCAACGCCCTTGGCTTTGGTCGTGAAAAATGGCTCAAATATCCGATCCACTTGTTTTGGATCGACGCCATCCCCGTTGTCTCGAACCTGCAGAACGACACCATCCCTGTGCTTCGAGCACTCGATCCGGATCTCTTTCTGCCGATCGGTCACTGAACTCATCGCGTCGATCGAATTCATGATCAAATTCAGCAGCACTTGCTGCAACTGGATTCGATCCCCGAGCGCCTGTGCCGCGACCGGGTCGATGTCGACCTTCACCGGGATGCCATGCGCGTGCAGTTCTCGACTCGCCATGGACAAGACTTCGCCCACCATCTCGCGCAGATCCACCCAAAGCATGGGAGGCGGTACGTTTTTCACGAGTGCGCGAATTCTGCCGACTACATCACTCGCTCGGTTTGCCTCACGAATGGCCGCCTCGATTGCGGAACGTGCTTCTTCAAGATTGGGCGGATTCTGAGCCAGCCAACGGAGCGATGCGCTGACATCGGTGACAACGGCAGCAAGAGGTTGGTTGATCTCATGGGCGATCGTTGCCGTCAACTCCCCCATCGTGACGGTTCTCGAGACACGTGCCAATTCTGCCTGCGCGTTCCGAAGAGCCTCTTCGGTTAAATTGCGTTCGGTGATATCTACGAAAACTCCTACGGCGCCTCGAACTTTGCCTTCATGATCGAAGAATGGCGCGGCATTGCCAAGAAAGTCCCGTTTGCTCCCGTCATTGAAGACCATTGTCATTTCCGATTCACGAATTTCTGCACCTTGCGCAACCGCTCGTTGGAGCGGCAGTAACTTCGCCGCGACCTCGACGCCATTCTGCAGGGTACGAAAACTCGTCGGCGTCTCGCCTTCGGGAGCGGACTTCGACAAGTTCGTACCGTACGGCGCTCGAAGGAGTTCGTAGGCGGTACGGCTGCCGACTATTTCTTTGCACTGCGGATCGTTCGCAATCAAAACCATGCCAGGGACGGCATCCAAAATGATGCGCAGCTCCTCGGCGCGCACCCGCGCTTCTGCCCCGTTGGCTACGTCATGAGGCTGTCCAGCTTGGGTCAGACGACGGGCCGAATCCTCTGCCTTCTGTCGTCCGGACCGCATCAAGGAGTAAAGCCCTATAAAAGCCAGGACGATCGCCGCAGCGATCCAAACGAAATCAATCTTTGGAATGGTGATCGTATCGGAGAGGCTGATGAACGTGCCAGACAACACGACAGAAAAAAACTTGTCGTAGGAAGCGGCTACGGCTGCGCTCGCGAACATCATCAATGCTTTGGTCGTCGCTGACTGAGAGATTGTACCGATCCCGCTAGGCTCAGCGGCGAAGTATCGTCTTGCGGACACGCCACTATACATTGCCTTAGGGCTGGTTCGGCAAGGGGCCCAAAAAGGAAACCCGGACTACCAAGGTGATATCCGACTCGCGTTGGAATTCCTCGAAGGGCCCGATGGAACGGCGTTAAGGTGTTGCCAAGTTTACTGGCTCGAGTTTGAGACCACTTGGGAAGAGTGATTGTGGATGGGGTAACCATCATCTTGGGTGTTCTTCAGTGTACTAATTCGCATGCACGCGCTGGTCGTTTTCCGATTCACAGACTGTACTTCCCGGGATGTCTTTCCGATATCTTGTGGACACGCCCGAACAGCTTTATCTTGAACTCACCTCCTAGATTCTTGGTCACAAAAGTCGGTTGGACCTCAAGGTCCTCGCCGCGCCACCAGGTTGTTTCCTTCTCGCCATTTTGGAACAGCCAACACTTAGGCTGACTCGAATTTTGGGACCTTCCCATTAGGGCGAATCCGCCTCTACGCAAATAGTGTGTCCAAATCTGTGAGGAGGAGTGTGTCATGAAGTGCCGCAACCTGCTGCAGGCTTTTTGTCTTAGCTTTCTGTCGCTCACAACGGGAGTACTCTTCGCCCAAAATCCTAACTGCACGATCATCATTCCTAATGCACCCCTGACCGCCGTGGGGCTCGCAACACCGTATCAACTCACGGCGACGGATCCCGCACAAGGGGATTGTCATGAAACAAATTCTGGGTCGTCGGCTTTTGTACAAGCTGCCATTCTCGATCCGGCCACGGGACAGATTTCTATCTACAACCCGTTGGTCGTCGACAAAGGAACTTCGCCAGCGCCGGGCGCTGCCCCCATCCCTCCCACTCTTCCAGACAATGCCCTCGTTGCGTTGTGGTTCGGATTTAACGGCAACAACCTGGTGCAACAGGGAGCATCCGCGGGTGTTCTGGCGGCCAGTGCATGTGTGAATGGTGTGCCGAACAGTGTTTTTGGACAGTTTTCCTACTGCAATGCACCCGCATTTTTCAAAGCCGCCCATCAGGCAATTCGCCGGGGACAGTTGTACGTTCCGCGTTTGGGGTTTTCAGCCGACGGCCGCCCCTGTCCGTCAGTGCGGGATTTCTTCGTCGTGGACCAGGATCAAAGCGACAACCTACCGGTCACATATTTGATCAGTCAGGACGGATTGCTCGCCCAGAATACACTGGCCAATGCACGGGCTTTGCCGGGCGCGACGACGCTCGGAAATCCCAGCGACAATGGTTTGCTCGATCGCTTCCTCGATCCGAATCTGGGTTGTGTCCCTTGGAGGGCAGCGGATCTCGCCGACCCCGGCGCGCAAGTCCCCGCTCTTGCGCTGAATGAATTGCAGGCCCGGAAACATCAACGATTTCCGGTGGCGCGCGTCCCCGCTGGCGACCCCATGGTCCTCGACGCAGATGGATCCATGGATCTTGCCAAAGTGAATGCGTACCGCCGCGGCGTCGACCAGGCCGAGGTGCAATACCGCTGGCAGGCCGACACCGCCCGCTACTGCCGCCACATGCTCAGGCTCGCGCCTGCCAGACTCCTGCTGGATCAAGATCGCCTTCTTTCCGCTGCATCCCCAGTCGCCGATGACGCAAATTCGCTGTTCACCTTCATGGCCCAGCGATTTGCGTCCAGCTACGACATTTTGGGCTGCGCCAACCTCACCAACCTTCCCGATCCGGTGACCTTCACTCAGGACACAAATGGTGTCGCAATCAGCGCCACCATCAACACGCAAACCTACGACAAGTGTCGGCGAAAGATTGCCCCTTACGAGGCTCAGGACGATGCTGCCGACGCTGCCGAAGAAACCGAGTCACCAAACTAATTCTTCCTGGACCGAAGTTAGCGGCTGCGCATGCTCGGGGAGTGGAGAACTTCCCGGCATGTAATTCCAAAGTTCCTCAACCAACTGTCGGAGAGGTGACGTGTGCGCGCAGTGAGTGATCGTGTCGAACCGCCAACGACGGTTTCGATCACTCGCTTCGTGCGCGCGGTTGCCGCTCTCTCGAAATCCGTAATTCTCGGGTGTATTGTGTTGAGCTTTCTGTCGATCTCAATTCCGGCTGCAGCGCAGATCTCTCCCGGCCCGCTTTCGCGCGCGCACCAGTCGATCAGCGGAGTGACCGACTGCGTCAGTTGCCACGAAGTCTCGACCGGCAAACCGGTATTCAAGTGCCTGAGTTGTCACAACGAAATCGCGTCCCGCATCGTTTCCCGAAAGGGACTGCACGCTACATACGACATCCAGCCGGGTTCCAGCCAGGAATGCGTGAATTGCCACTCCGAACACAACGGTGAAGATTTCGTCCTCACGAAATGGGATATCAAAACCTTCGATCACGGCAAGACCGGGTACCAGCTCATGGGCGCACACTCCGGCCTCACTTGCAATCGATGTCACACACCAGAACACATTTCCGGAAATGAACGAACGACGCTCCAGATCAAGGACTTGAGGAAAACCTTTCTGGGAGTTTCTCCGGGATGCACCAACTGCCATCGAGATCAGCATGAGGACCGGTTGGGTTCGAATTGCCTGCAGTGTCACAACTACGTCCAGTGGAAGTCGATCAATATCGTCACCTTCGATCATTCGCTGACCCGCTATGCCCTAACAGGCTTGCACGCCAAAGTAGCTTGTGGACGGTGCCACACGCCGGATCGCGACAAAAAGCCACGCTATACGGGAATCGCGTTTCGCAACTGCATCGATTGTCATGCCGATCCTCACCGCGGCGGATTCCCGCAGACGTGCCAGACGTGCCATGCCACAACCGGATGGAGCAAGGTCGTGACGCTTGGACTGAATCGAGCGTTCGACCACTCCAAGACGAAGTTTGCCTTGCTTGGCAAGCATGCAGAAGTTGAGTGCGTGAAGTGCCATGCTCGCGGGGACTTCACAAAACCGTTGCCCTTTCAGAAATGTTCCGACTGTCACCGCCCGGATCCCCACGCAGGCCAATTCGCGCATCGCGGGCGCGGAGTCGAGTGTTCCGCATGCCACTCACTGGATGGTTTCAAGCCTTCCTCGTTCGGATTAAAAGAACATGCGACGACCGGATATCCACTGCAAGGCAAGCATGCAACCGTGCCCTGCGCGCAGTGCCACGTTCCGAAGGGAAGCCCTACGATCTACAAGATCAAGTTTCAGTTCTGCACCGACTGTCACGCGGATGAGCATGCCGGACAGTTTTCCAAAACACCACATCTCAACCGTTGCGAAGATTGCCACAACCTACAACGGTTTCGGCCATCGACCTTCGGCTTTGCCAGTCATAACAAGTCTTCTTTCAGCTTAGCTGGGAGCCACCTTGCCGTCCCGTGCACTGAGTGTCACAAGACATCTTCAAGTTTCAAACCAAAACCGACGGCGCAGTATCACTGGCCAGGGGTGGGTTGCACGACCTGTCACGCCGATCCTCATCAGGGAAGATTCAACTCGCTGGTACACCAGGCTGGCCCCAATCGAAAGGCGCCGGGATGTGAGGGTTGCCACTCCACCGAGATATGGAACGATCTCTCGCATTTCGATCACTCGAACACGGCGTTTCCTCTGCTCGGGGCGCACAAGTCCACAAAGTGTGCGGATTGCCACAAACCACTGAATCCGAAAACCGGCCTCAGCAGCGCGGACTTCAAGACAACGCGCTCCCGGTGCGAAGCGTGTCACACCGATCCTCACGGGTCGCAGTTTGCCAAGGCCGGAGTTACGCAATGCGGCGGATGTCACGACAGCATGAAGTGGAAACCGACTTTGTTCGACCACGAAAAGCAGACGTCGTTTGCTCTGCAGGGTGCGCATCGCAACGTGAACTGCGAGAGTTGCCATAAATCCACCCGATCAGTCGCGGGAAAACCTGTGTTGTTTTACAAGCCCACGCCGCGACAGTGCGTTGCTTGCCACGGAGCGGACGAACTGAAACGCGGCGCGGCGTTGAACTGATCTTGATGGAGCAGGACGGCAGCAGTCGAAGTTGAACCATAAAGGAGAAGGTTTTGATCGGCAACATATTGATCCCCGCGTTGCTGTTGTTCCAGATGGTTTCTGGCACTTCGGCGGATCACAGCACGGTGTCAACCGCGCCCGAGGCCGGCCCGCACGGGCCGATGCAGGTTGCGTGCGAGAAATGCCACACGGCCTCCGCCTGGAAGCCCCTCCGCAGTAAACCCGAGTTTGATCACAACAAGACCGGCTATCCCTTGCAAGGCTTGCACGCGAGTGTTGCCTGCCAGGAGTGCCACCTCAATCCAGTGTTTTCTGAGGTGGGCCGCAATTGCCAGGATTGTCACGCCGACCTGCATCGCAGGAAGAACGGGGCCCAGTGCGATTCGTGCCACCGCGTGAGCGGGTGGCAAGTTTCGCTTCAAAACATCAACGCGCATCAGGATCGTTTCCCGCTCATCGGTGCGCATGCTGTGGCGGATTGCTACTCCTGTCACAAGGCCGGGGCTGTCGGTCAATTCAATCGCCAGGGACTTTCCACCGAGTGCGTGAGTTGCCACTTGAAAGCATTTCAAAAAACCAACGCGCCGAATCATCAGGCGTCGGGATATTCCACGGATTGTCTTCAATGCCACTTGAGCATGGACAGCTGGATGACCGCTGCCACAACTCGGTCGAGGACAAGAAGGTAACGACGCGAAGTAGAAGCACCCGGACTAAACCAATGTAGACAGTGCGCCACAGCCGCAGATCAAAGGAGTGACAGCAGGTGAGGGTGATCGCAGAGTTTTGCCTCTTATTGTTATTGGCGTCTGTGTGCATAGCACAGGGCGCAACTGCGGGTGTCGCAGAAATCCGGAAAGTAAGGATCACTCGAACCGGCGACAAAACAAGGTTGGAGTTCGTGCTCACCCGGCGGGTGGATCCCAAGCTCACGATCGCGACCGAGCCGGATCGACTGGTTCTGGATTTATCCCACACGAGAAGCGGCCCGCGACAGCGGCGCATCACCGTCAATCGGAACGGCGTGAAGCAGATTCGAGTCGGTCTCAATAGCAGTGATCCAATGGTCACGCGCGCGGTCGTAGATCTCGACACGGCTCGCGCCTACGAACTCGCCACGAAAGGCAGCACGATTGTCCTGACCGTGTTAACTCCGGTGGATGCGGTACCCAATCAAGTTGGACGCGGGGCAATTCCGACCGCCAGCGGTTCCCTCCTGGGTAAGTTATGGTCGCGTCAGCGCACTCCGCGCGAAGAAAAATCGACAACTACGTCGAAGTTATCGACGTTGGGCGTGACAAGCCAACCGTCGGATCCGCATCTTCACGTCCTCTTTAAGGTGAAGTACGTTGCGGAGGGCGTCGCCTACCTGACCGGCGGAAGGAATTCCGGACTGGCACAGGGCATGCACCTTGTGGTCCGCGAAGGAGTTCCTTCCGCCGATTCTGCAACGCCGGAAGGCCCTGTCGTCGCCGAACTCCAGGTCGTCTCAGTTGCGGGAACATCAGCGGTGACGGAGATTCACAATCCCAAGCGTGACGTCACACCCGGCGATTGGGCGGAACTTTCCGACGCCGACTATCGGAGGGTCGGAGAGCAGCCGTCCGTGAACACGGCCGTCAGCTCTCCAGCAGAACCTCCTACGGCTATCGAGGCGGTCAAACCAGGGAAACTTGAAGAAGCCTCGCATCAAGAAAGTCGCATCCGTGCGCGAATCGGACTCGACTACAGCGGAATCAGTAGTAGCGGTTCAACGCTGGGACGCAGCAGTTCCATCGGTATGTCCTTCAGCGCAGATATGACCCGAATTGCGGGTACTTCATGGAATCTCCAAGGCAACTGGCGAGGGCGGCTGACTTCGAACACCCAACCTGACGAAGGAACGCTGCAAGACTATCTGGACCGTACCTACACGATCCAACTGTTCTACGACAATCCAACTTCGAATTGGGTTGCTGGGTTCGGGCGTCTCTATCTACCTTGGGCCGTCAGTCTCGACACAATCGACGGTGGCTATGTCGGCCGAAAAGTCACGAGCGGCGTAACTACGGGCGTCTTTCTCGGCTCGACTCCGGATCCGTCATCGTGGCACTACCGCCCGGAACAGCAAATTGCGGGCTCGTTTGTGAACTTCGAAGGCGGCGACTACGACGACTTCCACTACACGAGCACCGCCGGCGTCGCAGCCGACATGTTGAAGTGGCAACTCGACCTCCCTTATCTCTTTCTGGAAAATGGAGTCTCTTACTCGCAATATTTTTCCATTTATCACTCTCTGATCGTTGATTCTCCGCAAGGGGTCAGCACTGACGGCATCACGCCGGGCACGGGAATCGGCCGAAGCTATCTCTCGGTTCGCGTCAAACCAAAACAATGGATTTCTTTCGATGTTTCTCACAACTACTTTCGCGATACCCCCACCGCCGCCACCGCGCTTATCGGCACGGGGCTCGTTGACAAGCTTCTCTATCAAGGTGTGAACGCTGGCGTCCGCGTGGAACCGGTGCGAAAGCTTGCTCTTTACACCAGTCTCGGCCGGAGCGACAAGACCGGCGACATGACCCGAAGCCTGAATCAGATGTACGGCGTTGCCTGGAACGAGATCTGGCATAGCGGGATTCGTGCCGACGTTCACTACTCGAAATTCGACAGTTCCTTTGCGCGCGGTGAATATCGTGTTCTCTCCCTGTCACGCCATCTAGGCAATCGCACAGTCTGGGACGCTCAAGTTGGAACACAGAATCTGAATTCGGCTTTCACCCTGAACCAGCGTTCCCTTTTTCTCGACTCTTCATTTGATACCAACTTCGGCAGCCACACGTTTCTGCAAAGTGGTTACACCATCGAACACGGGTCCCAACTGAATTACACGCAGTGGCGCATCAGTCTCGGATATCGCGTCGACGCGAAAGGAGCAACGAAATGACCGCACACTCAGCCTTCGCCCCCGCGACTGCAATCATCGTTAATAAGGATAGGAGCCATCGGCGCCTGTTGACGACGATTTTGGCCCTCGCGGTTGTTGCGATCGTGTCACTGGCGATTTACGGCCAGGACTACTACCGGCTCGGACAGGCCGACCGCCCGTATTCTCCGAAGCATCATCTCTTGAAACCCGGCGGGACACTGGGCGTCAATCTGGGATTAGCGGGCGTGCTGATCCTCTGCGCCATCTTCTTATATCCACTTCGCAAACGCTGGGGATGGCTTCAAAAACAAGGCAGCTCGAAGCACTGGCTCGACCATCACGTGGTTTTAGGCGTAGCAGCTCCCGTCTGCATCGCATTTCATGCGTCGTTCAAATTCCGCGGACTTGCGGGGATTGCTTTCTGGGTGATGGTTACGGTTTCCCTGAGCGGCTTGATCGGACGCTATCTCTACGCCCAGATTCCGCGCCAGATGGCCTCTGCTGAATCTTCACTGCGCATGTTTCAGGACGAGTTGCAATATCAGAAGATCATCCCGCAAGCGGATCTGCGACGCCTCTTGATTCGCTTACCTGCTCCCAACAGTGTGACGAACTGGTCTGCGCTCAGAGCTCTGAGCTACATGGTGGCTTCCGACATGGCTCGTCCGTTTCGTGTCGCCCGCCTTCGCCTGCAGGTCATGGGGTTTAAGCGCGGCATCCGTTCGATGACGGGGCTCCTCACACCGAGAAACTTTTTGCTGGACGAAGTGATTCTGTTAGCTCGAAAACAGGCGGTGCTTTCGCGGCGCATCTTGTTTCTCTCTCATGCCGAAAAGGTATTCAAACTCTGGCATGTCGTGCACAAGCCGTTTAGCTACGCTTTCGCTGTTCTTGCGATCACCCACATTGCGGTCGCGATGATGCTGGGATTCTTGTGAGTTCGACTGGGACGTTATGAATTTTCTTGTAACCGCCATCATTGCAGCTGCGATTGCAATCTTCTTCGTACGCAGCCATCTGAAGAATCTCCAGATAAGAGACGAACGCACGCGCCGCCTTGTTGACAGATCAACTACAAATTCCGATGGTCCCAAGGGTCTGCATCCCCGCATCGATGCAGCCCTATGCCTCGGCTGCGCCACTTGCACGACAGTCTGCCCAGAGGGCGACGTGCTCGCAATGCTCGGCGGCAAGGCAGTCATTGCGAATGGAAACAAATGCATTGGTCACGAGCGTTGCGCAGAGGCCTGCCCGGTCGGCGCGATCACCATGGTGATGGCCAGTCCCAGCGCCGGCGCCGATATGCCTCATCTCACGCCTGAATATGAAACCAACATCGAGAATCTATTTATTGTGGGCGAATTGGGCGGGTTAGCCCTCATCAAGAATGCGGTCAACGAAGGGCGAGCTTGCATCGATGTCATCACGCAGAGGATTCAACGCATGCCGACGTCGAAATCTTCAACGAAACTTTATGACGTTCTGATCGTCGGCGCCGGACCCGCCGGCATCAGCGCCTCGCTCCGCGCCATCGAAAACAAACTCAACTACATCACGATTGAAAAAGACGAAGTAGGAGGAACCGTCGCCAAGTTTCCACGCCAGAAGGTTGTCACAACGACGCCGTTAGAGTTTCCCACCTACGGAAAGCTCAATAAAACCGAGCTCTCCAAAGAACATCTCCTCGCTTTTTGGGACATGGTACTCAATCGAGTGGAATTTAATGTCTGTGCCGATTCGATGGTCGAACACATCGAGAGACATGCGGATGGCACCTTTACGGTCAAGACTGCGACTCAACAATATCGCGCTCACACCGTTGTCCTGGCCATCGGCCGGGCCGGCAATCCAAAGAAACTCCGAGTGAAAGGAGAACATCTCCCAAAGGTGATGTACCGCCTGATCGAAGCCGATCATTATCACAATAAGCGAATCCTGATTGTCGGCGGCGGCGACAGTGCCGTCGAAGCGGCCATGGGCCTTGCGCAACAACCCGGCAACAAGGTCACGATGTCTTATCGAAGAAGTGACTTCATCCGTATCAAGGAACGAAACGCCAAGCGCATCCAGGAATGCATGCGCGCCGGAACGATCGATGTAATCTTCAACTCATCACCAGTGGAATTCACCGAAGACACTGTCGTCCTAAAAATTGGCGCACAGTTGCGAGCGCTTCCCAACGACTTCGTTTGGATCTTTGCGGGAGGAACGCCTCCCTACGACTTTCTCAGTAAAATTGGCGTTGGCTTCGGAACTTTCAACGGCCAGTCATCTTCACCCGCAGTCCGGTGACCGCAACGAATCTGACTTCTTCTGCTCAGTAGCGTTAGCCTGGCGTTTCTTTCTGCAGACCCGGCGTTCTCAATCTCGATTTTAATGCGCGATCACTCCGATCGCGCTACATACATATCGCCGCCACGGTCCAGAACCAAGCCGATCACAGTCAGAAGCTTCTCGTATGGATTGTTACGTCCCTTCAACTTGCTCATTAGAGTCCTTATCACGGGCGAGAGCACATATTCAAAATCCTCACCATACGTCGACGCCGTTCCGATTCGTGACATCAAGAACAGCCCATTACTGAGATGTTCCATCGGCAGAAACGGCGCCGGAAAGCATACTTGGCGCTTGATGCATCGACTCTCCATCCATGCAAGCAGCCTCTCTTTCTCTTTTTGCGTTTCGCCCAATTGATAGCTCATATCAAGCGAAAGCACCGGATCCCGCTCGAAAGTCTCGATGTACAGAGTCTGCATCTGCGTCGTCGAAAGGTCCTTGATCTCAGCTAGGAAAGCGGTCATCAGCCGTAGCTTGCGAGTTCGTGCGTGATCAAAGGAAGCCACGCACTGTTCTGCCGTCGCCTGGTAGCTGTCATCCGGAGACCGTAACAACCGGCTGAATAGTTCGCACAGCTGGTTCACACCCATCCAGTAAGCCGGGATATGCTGCTGTGGTTGCGATCGGGGTGAAAAGTAAATTGGGTACTCGTCATCATGTTCAACAAAATCCAACGCGTCGTCGATGTTGCCAAAGAACGGATACCTACGTAGAAAGAGCCTCAAGATTTCACGCCGAGTCTTGGAGTGCAAAGATCGGTGTCCGGTAAACGCCAAGCGCGCAAGAAAGCGCTGATTCTCGGTGATCACGAAGCTCATCTTCGCGATGGATTCGGGAGTCAATCGGGCATCTGTCAAGTCGATGATGGCTTGCGTCGTGAGTATGGAGTATGCGGGTTGGGCCTGGAGACTTTCTTCGAACCACTGAAGAGTCTGGATTGCTTCTGGCGGAGTGCAATTCGTGAGATCCACAAGCAGTGTCTCGTTGCCTTGGTGATCGAGAAAACTGAGGCGCGATCGGCGGTAGCCTCCTGGATACTTTCCTTCCCGCGCCCTCTTGTCTGCCGCGACTGTTCTCAGAAGAAGGTAGCGGACCAGCAAAGCGGAAATACCCAGAAACCCGCAAGTCAATACCAACTTACCCGGGATCATACAATTTATCTGCTCTTACACATAGTACAGAACAGTCTATCGACCATTTTAGCTTCTTTGCAAAAGTCCGCGGCAGATCAGGCACTAAGGCACCCGCGCGAGTAAGTCTCGCCGACAAGCAGTAGAAATCGCTTGTTGACCGCGAGGAACAGTACCAAGCAGATAAAACGCAGCTTGCCTTTCGAGATTGCCCTGCCAACCACCTCGGTCGTGACAAATTGCAATAGACTCGGTGAATATTCTCCGCGCGTCAACTCGCCTAAGCTTTCACAGGCGGCGCCAGCGCAACTGCCGCCTCGGCGGTGAGCAGCAAGAAAGTAAACGTCTCTTGCAAGTAGAGGGTGACAGTAGTCTCGGTGTGGTGCAAATAGCCGATGGAGACATCCTGGCCAATGTGCAGTCCGAAATCGCCTCCACGGGTTGTTACCACAAAAGCGCCTTGAATCGCGGGTGCCCAGATGATGTTGTCTTTTACAAGCCGCTTCACGTGTTCCAGGACCGGGTATCCGTGGTCGCTAGTCTCGGCCAGCGCAGTATACGCATCGGCGCCAAGAAGCACTGCATAAGGGCCATTGACGCCGACAAGCCGTAAACGACTTAGGCCCTGGGCGATGGCATCAGGGTACTGCTGCACATCGGCCGGGAGCGTCATCCTCGGATTGCTCGTCCCCTGCCGAATACCCACGATTCCAGCCGCGTCATAGCCCTCGAAAATGGCACGGTCCTCGGCGAATGCGAGCTTCCTCGCGGCGTCTTTCGCGGGTTGCCAATCCGAGTCATTCGCGCCACGGGCAACGTCATCGATTGCCTGGCGCCCCAGTTCAAACGGAACGCGGAGTTCGACTAACGCTTTCACTTCGCGCTGACCGCTGACAATTCCATCTTGTGGAGCGGCGATTGTCCGCAAGTGGCCCGTCCCGATTGCAGAGAGGTTCGTGCCCGCCGGACCCTGTACGTCGACGACGCGTCGTCCCGCAATATGGCGCTTCAACGTACGCGACGTCTCCTCTTCGATCTGCGCCCATGCGGCATCTGAAATCGGTGCAAGCTCGCGATAAAGATTATTCATTCGGGATGTCTCCTTTAAGTGAACCGATACCCAGCGAACCATCATTCTCCTGCGGCATAGATGGCGTGGCAGTGCCCGCTTCCGAGACGCCAGAAGGCGCTGCCATCGAACCTGAGTCTGCGCTTACGTTTTCAAGAAATGTTGCAGACGGCACGAAGAACAAATTTCCGGTGACAGCGCGGCTAAAGTCGAGAAGCCGGTCATAATTTCCGGGCGGGCGACCGACGAACATGTTCTCCAGCATCTGTTCGATCGTCGAGGGCGCACGACTGTACCCAATGAAATACGTCCCGAATTCGGCGGACCCAGCCTTGCCGAAGGGCATGTTGTCGCGCAGAATCTTGATCTCTTTTCCGTTCTCGACGATCGTGGTCAGCGCACTGTGCGCCGAGGTAGGCTTGGCGGAATCATCCAATTCGATGTCCGAAAGTTTCTTGCGCCCGATGATTCGTTCCTGCGTCTCTGTGGACAACGCGTTCCACCCGGCAAGGTCGTGAAGATATTTCTGCACGATGACATAACTGCCACCGCAAAATGAGGCGTCTTCCTCGCCAATGATCGTCGCATCGATGGCCGCTTCGTCCCTGGGATTCTCTGTGCCGTCGACAAAACCAAGCAAATCGCGCTCGTCGAAATAGCGGAATCCATGCACCTCATCGACGGGTGACACCGCATCACCGATTCGTGCCATGATCTGGGTCGCCAACTCGAAGCATAGATCCATTCGCTTCGCGCGGATATGAAACAGCAAGTCACCCGGCGTGGAGACCGCGTGGCGAGTCCCGGCGCGAATTTCACGGAAGGCATGCAGGTTCGCCGGACGCGGAGCGCCGAAAAGCCGGTCCCATGCCTCGCTTCCAAATCCCACGACGCACGAAAGCCCTGCTTCAATATCGCGGAATTCCACCGCGCGCAAGACTGCCGCGAGGTCTCCGCAGAAAGACCGAATGGTCGCACGATGGTCAGGGCCCGGGTTTATCTTCACGACCAGAAAAATGGCGGCGCGAGTCAGAGGTGCCACCACTGCCTGTGCGTTATCGCGGATTCCACCCGCAACTTCTGGCGCGCTGATCAGATCAGATTTCATTGAATGTGTATTTGTGACGCGTGCCTCGAACATGCCTCGCATGCGAAGCATCAGACCGAAAGGTTAACATCGCTTCCCGACGAACGTCCACGCCGACCCACGCCGAAGGATTCTTCTCGGCTTCCTCTTTGGAAACCAGGTTTTTCGCATCCGCGCAGATGCGGCGCGAACGAGCACTCAAGCCAACCCAAAATTGGCAGAGTCGGTTCAGTTCGGATCAACTGATTTCATCGATTTCGTGATCTGTATCGGACTGAAATGTTCACAAGGTCCACAAGCGTAGGACAATTTTCCAACGGCAATTCAACGCGAGACTAGAGAGCAATCGGGTTTACAGTGAAACGATGGATTTTGTGCCCTCAGCCCGCGCCGCCTCAACTCGCGCAGTCGCTGCGGTTGGAATCTTCATGGCCTTTGGGGCCTTTATGGCGGGGCTTGCCGGAACGACATTGACGTGGCGTGGTACAGCACTCGACGCGATCTGGGGTCTGAATGAGCCAGCGTACCGACAACTCGCTCCTCTGGGACGCGTGGTCGGTCCTCTCTTCTTGTTACTCAGCGCAATCCTTTTGCTCGCAGCCGTGGGTTGGTTTAAGCGCCGCCTCTGGGGATGGGGACTGACCGTCGCCATCATTGCGACGCAGGTTGCCGGAGACCTCGTCAACCTGGTCAGAGGAAATATTTTACGGACGTGATGCAGGATTAGCGGAAGCTGTGTCGTCGGCTATTTGATGGACTCCATCGGCCAGCAATAGAAGGGAGAATAGTCCGGAGAGTCGCAGGAGCTGTGTGACCTACGCCACAGCCCATTGTGACGAAGGGCACAAAGTTAGGAAGGGTTCCCGTTTTCACACAAGAGATGGGATAGTGGGCAATGACCTGACTAGTTGGCTAGTCCTCACGTCGGTCGCACTTAACTTTATCGACCAATAAATGTATTTCACATCTGCTAGATACAATTGTACTTATGCCAGCCGCTGTGCGGCGGTCATGATACTACAGGGTTTCATCACTTTGCGGCGCGGCACGGTTAGGCCAGGCCAGGCGTGGTAAGGCGAGGTTTTCACAAATTCATCCAGAAAGTCGAGGACACAACCAGATGGCTTGGTCCACCGATCGAACGCGAATCACTGATTCTTGGCGTACGCCGGGCCAGCGCTCCGGGACGGTGGGTCGGAGACCGCGCGAATGTAGGAGATCAGAGCCTGGATATCGGACTTGCTGAGTGTGTTTCCCCACGCTGGCATCAGCGCCGACTTATTCAGGGCCGGCCCTCCGTGCGAAATGATCGCGGTAAGGTCAGCATCACTGATCTTGTTTAGCGTATCGCCCTCGGTAAAGGGATGCGGCTTGATTTCCAGGTTGTCGTAGTTGGAGACGCGCTCGACCGTGGATTCCGGATCGTGGCAGCGCTCGCAATACTGGTCGTTGAGATGGCGCCCTAGCGCCTGTTGGTAGCTTAGAGCGATTTCTTCAATCTTGAGTTCCACCTTCTTATGAGCCTTATCGAGGGTGGAAGCTGTGAGCAGATACCGTCCGTCCATTCCGCCCAGAGATACATTGCTGCTGAATTGTCCGCTGGAATCGGTGAGGCCGTTTGGTGGATCGAAGTTCACTCCGGAAGCGCCTGCGAATTCCACCAGTGCTCCAGGGACCGCAGTTCCATGCTCGTCATTAACCTGGACTACCACCGGTTGCGGCAGCAGAACCCCGGTTTGCGCCATCTGCTTCCCGCCGCTGGATTCAATGATCGCCGCACCAAACGCCGCTGGTTTTGGCAATGACGCGGATTCGGTTTTGCGCGAGCAGGATGTAGCCAACGCTGACGCCAACACAGCGACGATAGGGATGACTGAGTGACGCGTCATTTCTTGGCGACCTCCCGTGTGGGTGCCCCTTTTTCCGCTGCCTTGGCGGGAACTGGCGATTTTCCTGCGCCTTTTTGCGAGATCAGGAATGCGGTCAGCGCCCTCGCATCCTCGTCGCTCATCGCGCGGTTCGGCTCTATCGTGCCCGACCGCAGCGACTGCGGATTCTTCATCCACTGATAAATCCACGCTGCCGTCAGGCGCGACCCAACCTGCGTCAGCGTCGGCCCGATGTAGCCCTTATCAGTCTTGGTGTCGACGATGTGGCAACCCTGGCACGAATACTTTCCATAGAACAGTTGCCTGCCCAGTTCGACCTCTCCTTGCGCGTAACCGCTTAACGGCATGGAATCGCGATCGACCGCCGGACTCTGATACACCGTCATGATGTAGTCGGTTAGTTCGTTAACTTCGCCATCCGTCAGGTTGAAGCGCGGCATGCGTCGAATGAGCGACGGCCGCAGCGTGCCCGGATTCTTGAAGAACTGCACCAGCCACTCGCGCTGCACCGAACTGCCTTCCCACGTTAGGTCGGGAGCCATGTCGCCGCCATGTCCGTTGATGCGGTGACAACTGAAGCACGCCAGATCTCCCATCAGCCTTCCAGCCTTGCCGGCGGGTTGATAGTCCGATTCCGGCGTCGCTGCCACGCCGAGCGACGTAGGCAGTATGTAGCTGCGCTCATTCAACGAAAGCAGCGCAGTCGTTAGAGAATCGATTTGCGACGCCGTGAAGGTGTACTGCGGCATCTTCAGCCCAGGAGAAAATGCCCTCGGCTGCTTGATCTTGCCGGCGATGTAATCCGGTAGTGTATGTTGCATGCCCGGTAGGAAAATAAGCTGGGTGACCGGCTTGCTGCCGATGCGGCTCAACTCCGGAGCGAAGTTCTCCGGCTTCTTGATCCCCGCAATCTCGTGGCACGAGGCGCAACCGTAATCGGCGACCAGTCGCTTGCCGTGCGCGATCTGCTCGGGCGTTGCAGCCTCCAGATGAACATTGGCGAGCAGATCGGAGTCCGCTTTGGACCCCAGAAATCCGGCCAGCGTCACGACCTGCACATCATTGAGACGATAGTGCGGCATGCCCGTCGCCGGATCGTATACCCGCGGATTACGCAGCCATGCCTGCAACCATTCCGGCTTGACCTTGCTGCCCACGCGCGTGAGTTCCGGACCGACGTTCCCGCCCACCATGTTTCCAGCGGCGTTCTGCACCGCGTGGCACGAGGCGCAGAAGGATTCGCCGTACAGGCTGGCTCCGGCCGCAGGATCGGTAGATGCCTTGGCCACGATGGAACCGTTGTCTCCGGTCACCGGCGTGCTGTTGGCGATCAGGAACGCAGAGATGTCGCGCGCGTCGTTATCGCTCAGCTTGAAATTCGGCATGGTCGATGTCGATGCGTACGCCTGGGGATCCTTCAACCATGCAAAGATCCACTCGCGCGTGGTCTTGTCGGCAACATGCGACAGCGACGGAGGATCGTCTGTTGCCTCCATGGTGCCGTTGTCCGGCAATTTCACCGTATGACAATGCACGCAGCCCTCGCGCGACAGTAAACTGCGGCCGTCATTCAGCTGCGGAGTGCCCGGCAACGGCCCGCGGTGGCATTCCCCACACGACGACTCGATGTACTTCGCCGGCAGAATGGGCTGTTCCCATGCCAGCGTGCTGTTATGCGCCTCTTCCACGGTCGTCGCTGCGCCTTGGCCGCGATGGCAGACCGTGCACCCGAACTGATCGAGCTTGTGAGGGATGACCGGATGCGCGCGGAATGGCTGCTTTGCAACGTCCGCGAGGCTGGCCTCTTTTAAGCCAACGTGGCAACTGGTACAACGGTCTGTTACCCCGAGTTCGGGAAGCCAGATCTGCTGAATGCCCGCCCGGAAATGCCGCTGCAGCGTATTCGCCTCGCTGCGGTTCCGGATCATTCCAAGGTAGCGGTGCTGATAATGGCGCCACTCGCTGAAGAAATTTTTCGCGGGAGCGATCGCCATCGAAGCCAGAAAAATCAAGCTGACAATCCCGAAGGCCCGCACACTATCTCCGAACAACTTTTGCCAGAGCGACGTAAATTTATCTTTCATGAGCGCCGCATCCTTATAAACCTTGCTTCGTGAAGATGGGTTGGGAAGGACATGGCTTTCAGCCGTGCCGTTCGTATATGCAAAAAAGACTTGTGCTTTAGCCCCTGAGGGCGAGCGCTCGGGCCAACAAGAAAACTCATGAAAGCGGTTCTAGGCATCTTGATCAGCCCTGCCACGGCCAGACCCACTCCCAACCGGGCCCGCGGAAAAATGTACCAATCGCGGTGAGAACCACCAGTTCAAACAGGAACCAGGTCATCACCCAATAAGAAAGCGGCCTGCCCGCCAAGTACCGGCGGAAAGACGAAGGCGACTCCGTAGAACTGTGCGCTGCCGCGAGCATGATGCCAGCCATGATCAGCGTCGGCACCAGTGCCGCGTACACCTTAAAGAAGAGAAGGAAAAAGGAGAGACCGAACGCCACCAGATAAAAAATCCGCAGTCGTTTCGTCCGATCCTTCAGGAACAGCCCGTCCGCTTCAATGTTGACTTTGAAATACGGAATGACAATCAGCGCCATCACCACTAAGCCAGGCACCAGAACTCCCGCGACTACCGGTGGGAAGTAGTGCAGCATTTCCTGCAGTCCGAGGAAGTACCAGGGCGCCTTGGCGGGATTCGGCGTATGGGATGGGTCGGCCAAACCTTCCAGTGGAGCGTTGAACACGAGCGCGATCCAAACCAGTACCACGGCAAGCGACATAATCGCCACGGCAGCGCGGAACAGCACTTCGGGAAACGTCTGCAGCTGATCTTCGGTCTCGGCCTTCACTTGCGCGGAGGTACGGCGCGTGATAAAGACGATCCGCCGCGGAGATTTTTTGGCGTTCGAGTCAACGCCCGCTAGGAAGTCTTTGGAGTCAGCCATGACTATTGCGCCTCCTTCGCCGCGGTAGCGCTGCTTTTGGCGGCCCGTACGGTAGCCGGTTCACTGTCGTGGGAATACAGCCCGCCGTCCTTCCGGATTCGCCAGAAATGGATCGCCACAAAGAACATTGCCGCCAGCGGAAGAATCATGCAGTGCAGCACGTAAAAACGCAGCAAGGCGTTGGCGTTGACTGCATTGCCGCCGAGCAGCAGGAAATGAATCTTCTCGCCCATCAGCGGAACGGCAGAAGCGATGTTCGATCCCACTGTAATCGCCCAGTAGGCGAGTTGGTCCCAGGGGAGCAGATAACCCGTATAGCTGAGCAACAGCGTGATCAAGAGGAGAACAATGCCAATCACCCAGTTAAATTCGCGCGGCGTCCGGTACGCTCCGCGGTAGAACACTTTGAACATGTGCGCGAAAACCAGAAACACCATCGCGTGCGCCGACCAGCGATGGAGGCTTCTCAGAAACATCCCGGAGGAAACAACAAACTGCAAATCTTTGGTGTCAGCGTAAGCCTGCGGCACCGAAGGATGGTAGTAAAGCATCAGAGGGATGCCGGTTCCGACCAGAATAAAAAATGTCCCCAATGTCAGCGTGCCCAGATACCAGGTCGTGCTGAAACTCAGCATGCGCGTGCGAACCTTGGTCGAGAACAGGTGCAGGAACACATTCTGCTGAATGGCGAGCGCCCTCTTCAGCGTGCTCGATCCCGTGCCGCTGCGGAAGATCGAACGCCACACGCGGGTGTCGCGCAAATCATCGAAATATTGGTCTACTGTTTTCGCCATACCTAGACCCTCACAAAGGAATCGGCCGCCTGTGCCACCACATCGGTCGAGCGATCCACCAGCAGGTCGCCGTCGTCGTTCAGCCAAATGCGTTTCCATGGCAGCGGCTTGGGCGCCGGTCCTTCAATCTTGTCGCCGGGTTTCAATTTGCCTTGATCCGCGACCGAAAACTTGCTGCCGTGGCAGGGACACGCAATGATTCCCAACTCCTGCTTCCATGCTGTCAGGCAACCCAGGTGCGTGCACACGGCACTCAATGAGAAGTAGCCTTCCTGCGAATGGATGATGTAGATTCCCGAGTTCACATCGAGCGTGACTGAATCCAACGGGTAGCGGTCCGGCTTCCCAGCGTTCACCACCGGCGACGGCTCGTAGAGCACATTCGGCTCCAGATACTGATAGGAGAAAGCCGCCGTGCCCACCGCAGCGATGCTCAACGATCCCAGTCCCAACTTGGCGAAAAACTGTCGCCGGTTGAGATCGCTTCCCGTCTCTGTCTTTTTTTCTTCTGCCATGAGCGCCTCTTACCTACTTCTGCAAACCCGCCCCAATTGCGGCAATGGAAATCAACCCCGTCGGCTCCGCGGGAATCAGGTTGTATGACTCCATGGTGATTGTGCCCACCGGACAGCGCATGGCACACAGGCCGCAGCGAATACAGCGCGTTTCATCCTTCAACATCGCCGCGCCAGTCACCACGCCCAACTCATCCGCCGCGACTTCATCGAACTCCACACCGAAACATTCCTGGTTCTCCCGAATGTGCTGCACCGTCTCGGGCTCAAACTCGATTCGGTCGAGGGATACCAGTTCCAGACACTTCTCGGGGCAGACATCTACACAGCCACCGCATAGAATGCACATACTGCCATCTTCCGGAGTGCCTTCGAAAATGGTGTTGACCCAGCAGTGCAGGCAGCGCTGTGCTTCGGCCATCGCTGCTGGGGCGTCGTAGCCGACTTCCACTTCCGTCACGCCAGTGCGTCGCTCCAAGGGAAGCATCGGGACCGGTTGTCGGTTGAGATCGAGGTACTCGAGTGGCATCGCATGCCGTTTGAGTACTTCGACTTCGATCACCGGCTCCGGATGCGTACTGCCGCGCAGATATTCGTCGATGCCGACAGCAGCTCGCTTGCCGTCACCGACGCTATCGATAATGAGGCGAGGTCCGAACACGCAGTCGCCCCCGGCAAAAATTCCCGCCGCCGAGGTCATCAGAGTTTTTGGATTCACCGCGATCAGGCCGCGCGGCGACAGTTCCACCTTGTCTTCGGGTGTAAAGAAATCGAGACGCGGCGCCTGACCGATCGCCATGATGATCGTGTCGCACTCAATCTGGCTCTCGCTATTCTCATAGAACGCCGGATTGAACCGCTTGTTCTGATCGAAGACCCACTTCGTCTTCAGGGTTTCGAGAGCCGTGACCTTCCCGTCTACGCCCAGGATTCTCTTAGGGCCGAGCCCGGGATGCATCGTGATGCCTTCTTCTTCGGCCTCAATAATTTCTTCGAGAGCCGCGGGCATCTCATTGCGGCGCTCCAGGCAAACCAGATTCACTTCCTGCGCGCCCATGCGCAACGCTGACAGAGAAATGTCGACCATTTCCTTGGTCGCCACTGCGGACACATTTTCCGCCGACGGCTCCAGATCCTCCACGCCGCCAGCGTGCTGCTTGACCACCTCGCGGGCTGCCGATCGCGCCACGTCCATGGCCACGTTGCCGCCGCCAATCACGATCACTTTCTTGCCAATCGTGAACTTGTAGCCCAGATTCACGTTCAGCAGGAAATCGATTCCCTTATAAACGCCGTCCAGATCGACGCCCGGAATGGTGAGGTCACGGCTGCGATGCGCGCCGACTGCAACCAGCACGGCGTCGAAGCCGTGCCGCAAATCGGAAATGGAGAAGTCCCGCCCCGCCGCATGATTCAGCTTGAGCGTAATGTCTCCGGTTTCGAGAATCTCGCGTACCTGCGCCTCCACTACATCGCGCGGAAGCCGGTATTCTGGAATCCCCAGGTACAGCATTCCTCCGGCCACGGGAGCGGCTTCGAAAATCGTGACCGCATATCCCATCAGCGCCAGATCGTGCGCGGCCGAGAGCCCAACTGGGCCTCCGCCGATAATGGCCACCTTATAGGACAGTTTCTTTTGTGCACGTCCGTCGTTGACGTTGATCGGGTGCTTCGATTCAGGACCGTATTGTTCGGTGAGGAAGCGCTTAAGTGCGCGGATGGAAATTGGCTTGTCGATCTCGCCGCGGCGGCACGCGGTCTCGCACGGATGCGCGCAAACCCGTCCGCAGATGCTGGCCAGAGGATTGGGCTCCCGCGCCAGTCGATACGCTTCTTCGAAGCGGCCATCGGCAATCAGGCCGACATATCGTCCGGCGTTAGTATGCGCAGGGCAGGCCATCATGCAGGGGAAATTGGTGTGCAACCAATCCCCATCCACCTTCTTGTTTTTGAATCGCTTTAGCATTGGCTCCCGCGTCGACAGCTTCAGAAGCGGGCCGGCCTTTCGCCACTCCGTGAAGAATCAATCACTCTCAATACGAACCGGGGTTGGCGCTCCAAGCCTGCCGCTCCCCACGAGCCACTCGACAACCGTGTTACTTACTTACCGTAAAATCCGCTTTGCCACCGCCCGCCACGGAGACAGGTTTCGACTGGCTCTTGGCGCCTTCATGCCAAACAGCCAGCGTGTAGCTTCCGTCCGGCACGTCTTTGATCTTGTAATTGCCGCTGTCATCGGTCTCAGCGAAATAAGGAGTCGGGCTCACAATCAGATATCCAGCCATCTCCGGATGAACATTGCAGAGCAGTGCCACGACGCCCGCCTTGTCAAAAGTGAAGGCGCGCTTTTCGCCCTTCGGCCAGGTACCCAGGTTGTGCCCAGCTTTCTTGTCGCTGCCAACCGCGGTCCAAAAAACGTTGTGGGCCACGGTGTCGCTGTTCAGGAAATCAACCGTTGTGCCCTGCTGCACCACCACGACATGCGGAGAAAACATCAGGCCCTTTTGATCGATCACCGGACGGTCTTTGGAAGCGGGGAAAGTTTTGCCCGTGATCACATCGACGTAAACCACCGAGTGACCTTTCATTCCAGTTACTTTGCCTTCGATATCGCCGGCGGATGCCGCCATGCACAGCCCCGCCACCACCAACATCAGCACGCATGCGTTGCGTTTCATTTATTTGCTCTCCTTTTCAATTGCGGATCGATAATGCTTCGCCTTCACAGCTAGAAAATGATCTTTGCGTCCAGATAAAACGTGTTATTTGAGCTGGCATTGCGGCCTGCCCCGTCATAATTGACCGAGCCGCCATTGAAGCGCGTGTATCCCGTGTATTGCGCTCCGAGCAGCAGATTCTGCCAGGGCCAGTAGGTGAAGTTAGCGATGTACCCGGTTCCGCGCGGGTCTCCGTTGAAGTTCCCAGTCACCGGAGTGTCGGAAGGATAGATCCCCAGGTTTGACGTGCCGGTCGTACTGAACCACCCGAACGTCCCGGTGTACTTATTGCCGATGTGATATTCGGCGTCGGCGAGAAGGGTGTTCAAGTGGTTCGACGGCTGCCCAGCGACGCTCGCCAGCAGGTTCGAGTTTTCTCGAATGTAGGTGGCGCGGAAGGAAAGCACATCCGTCCGGAACATTGTGCGGTCGATCTGTGTGTCAAAGGCAAAGTCCGTGAACGAATCTCGCGGAAGTGTTGATCCGTCAGCCGCAGTAATCGCACCGGGTGTCGATTTCATGTGCATGCCGTAGGTGCCGAATTCGTACTGCGTCTTGCCGGTAAGCTGCTGCCATGCCACCCGCCAGTAAGGCGCCACGCCACGAATGTTGACCCCCGCGCCTGCTCCGCTGTTTGGCAGAGACGACCCAATGTGGTTCGACCGATAGATGTGCCCATCGATGTACAGATGGTTGTTCCACATTCCGTAAGCGCCAATGCCGCCAACATCCTGCCCAAGGCCGCCATTGATCAAAGGCGACGCGTTGGGCGTCGGCGCCCAGTCGGCCGCAATCCAGGGGTAGCTCCACGCAGGAGTCGAGTTCCACAAGTCTTCAACCGTCGGATTGTTGTTCAGATCGATTCCGTACACGAACTCTTTGCCCGCCAGTTTGGTGATATTCGCGTAGCGGATGTCGGTGTTATCCATGCTGAAGTGATCGGATTGGGTGTCGTACGTCACCTGCAGGAAGCTGCCCACGTGACTTGTCCATGCTCCAGACAAGAACAGAGAGATATCCTGCGGCAGTTCAAAACTTCCGTTTTGCGTTGTCGGGATCGGAGACTTGATTGACGTAAAAGACGTGTCCAACATCACCGAGAGCGGAAGCGCGCCGAGCAAATCGAGAGCCGCTCGTTTCTTGCTCCCATCCGCCTTGACAACCTTCGTCTCATCGGCCCGGTCGACGTAGCCAGTTAGTTTGAATCGTCGTCCCGCGGGGTTCAGTTCCGGAGGAGTATAGTGGCAGCCACTGCACGCTAACCCAGTCTGCCGCGCATAGCTGGGCACAGCTTCCGCCTTGGGTGGATTTATCGCCGCCGTGAACAGCAACGCGACGGTAGCCAATGCTATGAATAGGAAAATTGCCGCTCTCTTCATCTCAATCTCCTTTTAGTTCCTCACGTACCCGGTCGGAGCCCGATCGAACTCGTTCGGCCTCAGAGCATCGAGAAGACACGTCGCCATGAACTCCGCTCTAGGACGGAACAGTGGGAATGCTGCCTGCGGTCAGGAAGAAGAGCGCGAGCAGCAAGAGACCTGACACAAAAACGAGGCCGAGGGGGGCGCGTCAAGTCGCCTCCTGGGATCAATTTTTGAGAGGTTTCTTAGGAGCCTCTAGTCTCGTTCCACAGATGGGCTGATACTAGGGGCCGATTCGAGGGACCGCTGGGTAGAAAATCACACATGCACGTGATTTCAATCACATTCCTGGAAGACCGATCGCACTTGGAGCAGTCGTCCAAACAAGCGTCCCCTCCATCGTTTTCATCTTCAACGCCCTCGTTTCGCCAGAATCTCAGCGTCTAGCCGCACGACGCCGTTAGGAGCGGCCTGCATCAGCCCCGGGGCCACGCGACCAATATCGTTCCTGCTCAGTTTCCAGTGCTCGAGCACGTCGTTCTCCGCGAACTCCGGATGGTCCGCCTCGACGTGCTCGATCCACGACGCCGTCACCGACACTTCGACCTCGATCATCCGCGTCGCCCCTGAAGCGTCGGCCGGCTCCGAGGCCCAGCCCGTGAGCGCGGCACCGTCTCGCGGCCTTGAAGGTAACCCTTCTTCCGAGACAGTAAGTGGCGAGCCTTGTAACTGAAACCCTTCAACTGGTAGCCCCGGAAAGAGAACGCTCCATGACCTCCCCCACTCTGTTGTGCATCGATGACCGTCCACAAATGTTAGAGATTCGCAAAGCGACTCTGGAATCACAAGGTTATAGCGTCAAGCTTGCATCCAACAGCTATGAGGCAATCAATACATTGGAAGAGGCTTCTGTGGCTGTCGTGTTACTGGAGTGCAAACTGGAAGGCATGGACGCGCAAGCCGTAGCCTTCCATATCAAGCAGCGGTTTCCTAAGATTCCGATCATCTTGCTTTCGGCGTACTCCGAGATGCCAGAGCGAATCCTGTGGTTGGTGGATGAGTACGTACTGAAAAGCGAGCTAGAGGTGCGGCTGGTGCCAATCATCGAACGAGCACACAGACTCGGGCCGCATTCTGACAAACAACTCCGGCGCAAGGAAGCAGCAGCGTAGTCACTTCGCCATTTGAACGCTACAAAAGTCACCCGCACCGGACACTGTGCCGATGTCGAAATACTACGGTTTCGAAAAGGATCTCCTGATTGAAATGAAGCCGTGCTCCATGCATTACGAGATGTACGATAAGTAAACGGGATGCAGTTGTTTGGGTGTGAAGCGAAGAGGAGGACTGGCGATCATGAGATCGATGTGGCTAGATGTATGATCACTTCCCTCGGTCTGCCTTCTGAGGTCGCACCGGAGCGACAGATGTGAGCTTTATAGCTCAGACGCCTGCCTCTCAGCCGAGTACCGTCAACCAGTAGCCAAATCTCTCACCTACCCGAGCACTTCTTTGCCGGATGCCACGGTGCAGCGACAAATTCTGATGCTGCCTCTCTTGGTTGCACTGGTCATCTCTGCCTTTGCACAGACTACGCCACAGCAACAAGCGCCTATTCGTCCCGTGGGCGGAGCCATGATCTTTCGAAATAACTGCGCTGCTTGCCACGGACTTAAAGGACGGGGGGATGGCCCGGCGTCCAAGGCGCTGAATCGAAAAGTTCCTGACCTGACCGGACTCTCCCAGCGAAATGGCGGAACATTTCCGACTGCGCAGGTGCGGACCACCATAATGTTTGGCAAGGACGACCTACTGCCCGCCCACGGCTCAAAGACCATGCCGATTTGGGGACCAATTTTCCACCAGATCGAGTTTGATCAGGACTTGGGCGATGTGCGGCTAGAAAATATCACGAAGTACTTGGAGTCCATCCAGCGCAAGTGAGCTGATCGTAAGTGGGCTTGACTGCGCTCATTGTCCAGATCATGACGCGAAGTCGAGTGTCCTTAGCATGGGCTCTTTGGGGGCCCTCAGAGAGTGGTGACAATCGTGGTGACAATATTGACGCGTTTGTTAAGGTCCGGCGATTTCCGGCTTTCCAGCCATGCCCACCCCGATGGCCCGAAAGGCTGCGTTCAGCGGTGTCAAATTTGGGGCCTTTCGCCCTCTGTTTTTGACACCGTGGTCAGTAGCCCACAGGTATAGGTTCTGAGACTACGGACGATGACGACCAATGACCAAAACAGCCGTGGCGCAGCGACTGCCAGCGCCGACGAGATCGGAAAGGTCTTCGTCGCCATCGCTCAAGACCTACGCCTCTACTTGATCTGCGAGGGTGTGTTCACGAGGCAAGGCGCTACCGAGCATACTGGCGTGGTCTGTCATTTCCCAGACCCGGATGGTTCTCCAAAGAAATGAACATCGAGGGTGAAACCGACCCGCGAGTAGGGTTCAGCGGAGGAGGCACAGTGCGGACTGTCATTGCTTCGCGTACTCGGCTTTGGCTTGTTTCACGACGTGAATGTTAGGTCAGCACTTTCCACGTGCGGACGTTAACTATCGATGCTGATTCCGGTACGCCAGAAACTTGTCTTGACAATCTATCGCTGCGGTCCGGATTGCTTGGAACTCGGAAGTATCGCGCAGTGTCGAGAACAGTGGATCGGAATCGAGAGCCGGATACGAACAGAATCTATCTTGGACTGCTTGACGGAGCAACCCCAGCGCAACCTGATGTCGACCGCAGAATGCTTCGATCTCCGCCGCCGTATAGCGAATTTCAGGGTCAGAAAGTGCGAAGCCACGCGTGCCAACGGAGAGTTCGTCAATCTCTGACGCGGAGCGTTTCTGAAGGCAAGCCTCAGCTAGTCGGATTCTGGCATCGTCCGTAATTTCGTCCGCCATTGTGCGAGCCTTGTCCAATGCTTCAGCGTTCCTGCCTTGACGGATAAGGCTAATCACTTCACTGCGTTTCGCCCAGTGCGACCCTGCATCGAGGGCGAGGTATTCCATCTCACGTTGATAGTTCCCGTCTAGAGAGAACGCGAATGCACAGGAACGGAATGTATAGTTTCCGGGGTCAAGACCTAAAGCGGTGTCGCATTCGTGCTGGGCCTCTTTGAGTAGACCTGCATAACGCAGAACATAAGAAAGCGCGAAATGGGCATAACCGTATTCCGGTCGCCTTTTCAAGAGTTGTGCCACTTCCGTGTAAGCCTTTTCCAATTCGCCCCGTTCGACCCAGTTGGTAGCCAGAGTCAACACAGCGGAGAGCAGATTAGGATCAAGAGCAATCGCACGTTCAAGGGCAGCGTTAGAACGGTCAAGGGCAGCTTGCCCCCCATCCGAGTAGGCAGCGTCGAAATAGTAGTGTTGCCCCAGTGCGTCCCACGCTGGAGCATAGGTTGGATCGAGACCGACCGCTCGTTCCAACATCTTGATAGCCTCTTTGTTTGGTAGCGGATCGTGTGGCACCGCCGCACTTCGCAGGAACAGATCGTACCCCTCCTCACTTTTCGGCTGCGATCCGGTCTCCGAACTACCTGCTGTTGGTCGGAGAGCAGGTATAAGCCCAGTGCTGATCCTCGACAGGATTTGTTCGCGCATGGCAATCATGTTTTGACCCGCAACAGTCAGCGTGTCCCGCCATACTGCTTGATTCGTATCAACGTCGATGGCTTCCAACGTTACCTGTAGCTGGTCACCCGCCTTGAGAAAGTGGCCGGTGACGATACTGCTTACTCGCATCTCGCGACCCGCCTTTTGAAAGTCTGTGTCCGGGCTGACGTATTTGCTTGTCTCCGAAAAGGGGCGGATCGATAAGGAACGCACATGGCTCAAGGTGGTCGCGATCTCGTCGGGAAGTGCCAGACGAAGAAAATCAACGTCTTTATCAGCGTCCATGTTTCCGAACGGGAGTACCGCAACTGTCGTTTGGCTCGGCAAACTGCTCTTCGGATGATCTCGCTCGGTCTTCCACCACGCAATCGCGGCACCACAGACCAGCACGAGGACGAAAGAGATCGCTATCGCGACAAGCTTGGGGCGGCGGGTGACCTGCTCGTGCTTGATTCGGGATACGCCGGAACCTGTTTCACGCTTTAGACGTTTCAGATCGGCCTTCATGTCAGCGGCGGACTGATATCGAACCTCACGATCTTTCTCCAGCGCCTTGTTGACGGTTCGCTCCAATTCCGGTGGAATATCGGGATTTAGCCGGACAGGGGCTACGGGAGCGCGTTCCAGAATGGCGTTGAAGATCAGCGCCGAAGTGTCACCCCGGAACGGCAGGATGCCCGTACACATCTCGTACAGCACCGCACCAAACGAGAACAAATCCGTGCGAGCGTCGAGTTCCTTGCCCCGTACCTGCTCCGGCGACATGTATGCGACGGTGCCCATCGCGAGCCGGGGCTGGTCAGGTGTTCTTCCGATTCGATGGTCAGAGCGCTCTCGCGCAATGCTCTCCGGTTTCAGTGCGAGCTTAGCCAGACCAAAGTCGAGAATCTTCGCCTGATCTCTACTCGTGACGAAGATGTTCGCGGGCTTGATGTCCCGGTGGATGATTCCTTTCGAGTGTGCTGCATCGAGCGCGTCGGCGATTTGGATGCCCAAATCGAGCACCATTTCGATCTCCAGCGGCTTGCCATTGATCTGATGCCGGAGCGTCTGCCCCTCCAGCAGTTCCATTGCGATGAAGGTTCGCCCATCGGACTCGTCAATCTCGTAGATCGTGCAGATGTTCGGGTGGTTGAGGGACGACGCAGCCTTAGCTTCGCGTTGAAAACGACTGAGGGCTTGTGCATCGTGAGCGAGTTCGTCGGGAAGGAACTTCAGGGCGACGTGGCGACCGAGCTTTAGGTCTTCCGCCTCATAGACCACACCCATGCCACCGCCGCCAATCCTGCTCAGGATGCGGTAGTGGGAAACGTTCTGCCCCACAGGTTGGGGGGGAGTGGCCACTGGCTAGCCATGTTAGGTGTGTATAGAGGGAAGGTCAACGCCGCAGCTTCGTGTGTTGCACGCTTTGGTTTTTTCCGAAACAGTTGCCCCGGTGGCCTAGTCGTTCATGGAACAGAGAACGAGGATGACAGCCTTTCGGAAGCCGATATCGTCGTTTCGGGCCGGGACGATCCGCAGGCCGTCGCCCCGAGAGTCGCATCGATGCGAACCAAAACCAGTTGAAACAGAGTGGAACCCACCCTCAGCCCGTGACTTTGACAGGTTCAGTCGCCCTCGCAATTCCAATTTGATGTTTGATTGCGTTGTACGACTGCTCTGGTATCACCATGCGGGATAGCAAATCCAGTTTATTTCGATACGGACGATTCTCCACAATCTGATCGCCCACGTCTCGGTCGAGCCCAAGTCTTAGGAGGTCATCGAGGCTGGCGGTATTCAAATCCAACAAGTGTTCAGAAGTGAGTTCCTCAAGCGAGTGCTCTTGATACCCAAGGTCGCTGGTGCTGATCTTAAGGGGTCGCGGCTGACGGCGGAGACGCAAAGCAAGCGCAAGTAGGAGACCCGCCGTAGCGGCACCAACTAAAAAGGCTGTTTTCAGTTTCATTTCGGACATCCTCTGGACCTTAAATATGCGTGCTTTGGATGTGGTGCGTCCGACTGCGGTTGCAGGGTTGTTGTTCTTCGCCAGATCGGTGGGCTCAATGTGAGGACAAACCGACTGGCTGAAGAAGCGGTGGCGAGGTCGGAGAAAGAATGACATCCGCTGATTCAGGCTCTTACACGCCGATTGCCGAAGTCGTTCCCATCGAGGAAGCACGTTTCTGTCGGAAAGGAGAATCGAATCCGACACAGCCGCTACCCTGATTTTCTGCAACTAAGGTAAGCCACCAGCGGAAGCAGACGGAATTGCAGTGAATCTTGGCAATGCTCGGTTGTACGTCCGCCCCGGCAATGGAATAGGAGACTCAAAACATGAAAATTGTATGTCGCAGATTGATTCGCATCTGCACTGCCACAGGGCTGCTGTTCGGCGGACTGTTGCTCGTCTCGGCTCAAGAACCCGCTTCCCCAGCACCGGACAACACAAAAGTGAATGAGCGGGACCGCAATGCCAATCAGCCCACGGCTGATCAACAGGGAGAAAACCATCCCGACCGAGATATTACGAAGCAGATTCGGGAAGCGCTCGTAAAAGACCATTCGTTGTCCACCTATGCGCACAACGTGAAGATCGTTACCCAAGATGGGATGGTGACCCTGAAAGGGCCGGTTCGCTCTGCCGAAGAGAAGAAAATGGTGGAGAGCAAAGCAGTGGAGGTGGCCGGTGCAGGCAAGGTCAACAATCAGCTTGATGTGAAACCGACGAACTGACCACTCACAGATCACAAGGAGAAACAAAACATGGCAGGCAAAAATACAGCAGTATTCGGCATTTATCGAAATTACGCGGAAGTTGAACGCGGTGTCGATTCTCTCCAAGCAGCGGGCTTCCGCAACACGGACATTTCGGTTCTTTTTCCCGAGAGCACGGGAACAAAGGGTTTTGCGCACGAAAAGAACACCAAGGCTCCAGAAGGAGCAACTACAGGCGTCGGCACCGGTGCGATACTCGGCGGCGGACTGGGATGGTTGGTCGGAATCGGAGCGCTGGCGATTCCCGGGCTAGGCCCCTTTATCGCTGCGGGTCCTATTATGGCAGCGCTTGCAGGAGCAGGAGTCGGGGGCGCAGTCGGCGGGATCACGGGCGCTCTGGTTGGCATGGGAATCCCGGGATACGAAGCCAAGCGCTACGAGGGCACAGTGAAAGACGGCGGGATTCTGCTTTCTGTGCATTCTGACGACTCGGCATGGACGAAGAAGGCGAAGAACATCTTGGAGGGCACAGGTGCGCAAGACATCGCGTCCACCGGTGAAGCCAGTGCCGCAAAAGATGAAAAGACGAAAGAACGTGAAGTTGCCTGAGAACTAAAGGAGGGATTTTCGACTGTGGGTGCCGGTGGCACACTGCCACCGGCTTCTTTTCAGATGCTGAGTCCAAGTATTCCCATGGGTAAGGGTTCCCCAGCATCCTTCCTAATCCATTGCGTCATCAACTTCACGCTGTGCCGAGGAGAATCAGCGTGAGCAGTCAGCAATCCGAAGCGATGTTATTTCTCTTGAAAGAACTGTCGATCTTAAAGACTCTCGACACTGAGTATGAGGGCGGCCGCAACTCCGATGGGGAGCAAGAGGCTCATCGCTTGCGAAAGCAGAGGCATGAAGAGATCGGGCAAGAGATAAAAGCATTGGCGGAACAAAGAAGACTGCTGAGCGAAGTACCCCGGCCTAACGAGATTGTTGCCGCAGCATATTTCTGAAACTTAGCGGTGAAAAGGGGGATGCTCGAGGAATTCCGAACTGTATGGCCTGCGTCGGAATCAGAGTTTCAACTTCCAACTGGCGACGATTCTGAAGTTGATGGCCCGTTGACCAGGACCTGTAGGCCGTTTATGGATCGACGCTGTTGCCATACGGCTTTATTTAATGGAACGCAAGAGTGCCATCGGACCAATACGGCACTTCGATTGGCACCACCCGCAGCGGCGGCAGCTCTTTGTTCAGTGGACTATCCGGTTTGTCAGGGTCCGGGAACCACATAGACGTAGAAGAAATGGGTGAGTTCGGATCATTGGCGTTCAAATCAGCAGGATCTTTTATCGGCAAGAAAAACATCACGTGGCATAAATTGTGTGACTGGCCCAAATGCGTAAGGTATGCATCCTTGGACATCATATAGCTCATTGCCCCCGGCTCCACCGGCGGAATCTCCTTCTTCGCATACGCCTCTTGAATGCCCGCGATGCGCTCTTTTACGGAGGTCACTCCAGCGAGCGTCATTTCCGTCAGCTTACGAAAAATCGGCAGGATCGACCGCACAGCCGCTGGATTGAGGCAAATCGCCCCTTTCTGCTTCGGACTCCAGACGTCATAAAAATCAATGCTGGCCGTCCATGACGGCCCCGCCATGCACACAAAGCCGTTCGTACCTTTGACCGCTGTTTCCCAGCCTTTGGGCGTCAGCACCAAAACAGACGCATCCTTTGAAATGCCCTCCGGAGCGGCGCTTCGCGCCAGCGCGATTGCCGCATCCCGGTCCATTAAATATTGCGAAAGTGGGAGCATCGTCGGATAGGGCCTCTCTGCATCCTGTGCCCGCGTGCTCGCAGTCATGCTCAGCAAACTCACGAGGGCAAGCGCTCCCACTGCAACTCTGGCTGCAATCTTTTCGATCTTTGCAAATCGCATCATGCTCGTTTTCGTTTCCTTTCTGCGAAGATGTGTCCGCAACTACTCAAGGCTCGACGCTTAGCTTGCCCATGGCTGCCGATCCCACGGTTCAGACCATGTGGACGTGCCGATGCCGGTGCCACGCGGATCGTAGTTAGCCCCGTTCGAGCTGGGAACCGCAGTCGAAGATTTGGTTCCAGTGTACATTCCGAAGTCTGGCAGCTAAGCCATGCGGACGCGGGAGGATCTCCACAGCTGCTGAGACATGCTGCAACCGAAAGTCCAAACTCAACCCTGTCATTTGCAGTGGCTTAGAGCGGCGTTGTTCTGTAGGAATTATGAGTTTCTGGATAAGCCCCGGTAAGTCGGCTTATGTCGATCGATTCGAAGACGCTCTGGACGACGAGCAACCCGGAAGGATGTGAAGCTGACCATTACATGGAAGGCGCGAGGAATACGAAATCTGCGCGAGAGTCGGTTTGCTTTCGAGCGTCTTCGCCACGTGGGCATCGATCTTCGAACGGAAGCACTGCGGACTGCTTCGACCGGAGTGTCAGGCCTGATTCCGACCTCATCTGAGGAGTTGCAAAAAGCACGGCTTTGAATTGAGGCGCCGCCATGGTGCGGGAGTAGACAATCTACTGCCACTGCGAGTAGAGTGTCTACATCTATGAACGAGAAAGACCAGTATAAAAACCGGATTGAGCTGCTGCAGGGAACACTCGACATGCTCATTCTGCAGACGCTGCAATGGGGACCGCAGCATGGATATGGCATTGTCCAGGCTTTGCGTTTGCAAACCGGAGATGTGCTTCAGGTGGAGACCGGATCACTGTATCCCGCTCTCCATCGTTTGGAGCGTCAGAGCTGGGTGCAGTCTGAATGGAAGCAGTCAGAGAGCAAGCAAAAAGCCCGATACTACCGAATCACAGCCAAGGGGAAAAAGCAGTTGGCCACGGATCTGGGCCGATGGGAGCGAATTGTCGAAGCGATTGGGTCGGTGATGTACGTCAAGCCGAAGGAGAGTGAGTCGTGAAATGGTTTTCGAACTTCGGTTTTCAGCGGCGAAACCGCGAATTGCAGGAAGAGATTGATGCTCACCTGCAGATGGCAATTGCAGATCGAGTGGAGCGAGGCGAGGCGGAGGAGACGGCGCGACAAGCGGCAGCCCGGGAGTTTGGAAACATTCTTCTGGTGCAGGATGTGACGCGCCAGATGTGGGGTGGAGGCTGGTTTGAACAACTAGGCCGGGATGTCCGTTACGCGTTGCGGCAACTGCGCAAGAGCCCCGGTTTTACGATCACAGCGACGGCGATGCTGGCCGTAGCTATCTGCGCCAACAGCACCGTATTCAGTTGGATCGACGGCACCATGTTGCGTCCGATTCCTGGCGCGCGGGACGCGGGCGACCTCGTGAGCCTGCAGCGGGGGGAACGGAACTTCTCTCCGACGCCGCCCTTCTCGTATCTCGACTATCGCGATCTGCGCGAGCAGAACCACACCTTCGCCGGAATACTCGCCTATCATCACGATTGGATCACGCTGACCGGCGGCGCGCAGCCGGAGCGTGTCTACATTGCGAACGTGTCGGCGAACTATTTCGATGTGCTCGGCATCATGCCGGTGCTGGGGCGTTTCTTTCTGCCTGAAGAGGAGTCACGTCCAGCCATTCCCAACGTGGTCCTGAGTTATTCGCTTTGGAAGACGCGTTATGCCGAAGACCCGGCAATTGTGGGCAAGTCGATCGAGATCGCCCGGCATCCCCTGACGGTGATCGGCGTGGCGCCGGAGGGGGTTGTCGGAGCAATGCCCGGGATCCGTGAAGATTTGTGGGTAACGCTCGATCCCCTCGGGACGGATCCGTGGCGGATGACGCATCGCAGTGGTGGTGCGGTCTGGCTGAACGTAATCGGAAGATTGCGGCCCGGCGTGAGCCGTGGCCAGGCAGCCCAGGATCTCGACACTGTGATGCACAATATTATGGCGGCGTATCCGAACGATCATCTGGGAGGGAACCAGATCACGCTGGATCCGATGTGGCGCTCGCCATTCGGCGCCAACGGATACATGGCGGCGACGCTGCCCATTCTGCTGGCCTTCGCCGCTCTAGTGCTGTTGCTGACCTGCGCGAATGTGGCTACGCTCACGCTGGTGCGGTTTGTATCCAGGCGGCGTGAGCTTGCGATCCGGCAGTCGCTCGGGGCGAATCGTATTCAACTGGTGTGGCAGATGGTGCTCGAGAGCGTGGCGCTTTCTATCGTCGCAGGAGCCGTGGCCCTTGTGCTGACATCGTGGACATCGAAGACATTCGCATGGTTCTTTCGAGCGACTACAATTCCCCTCGCACTGAACGGTAACATCGACCATAAGGTGGTGATTGGGATTGCAGTGTTTTCTCTATTGGCCGGCATGCTATGCGGTGCGCTCCCCGCCTGGCGTTCGTCGCACGCGCCGGCCATTGAGGTACTGAAGGCAGAGTCTGCAAGCATCTCCAGCGGCTCACGCAACCGGAAATTGCTCAGCGGGCTGGTAGTGGCGCAAATCGCGCTTTCACTTCCTCTGCTGATCTGCTCCGGGCTATTTCTGCGAACACTGCGGAATCTCGCCAGCGCGAATCCAGGATTTGAGCAGGATCACATTCTCACTGCGTCCGTGGGGCTGAATATTGTCGGCTACAGCGACGACGAGGTACAGGTGATCCGTCACAAGATACTTGATCGCGTGTCGGTGTTGCCCGGTGTGAAGGTTGCGTCTTTTACGGACTGGATTCCGATGACCCTGAGCCACAAGGGCGAGGATGCGTATCCGGACGGGTATGTGCCGCACCCCCATGAATCTTTGCAGGTGTACCACGCCGAGGTGGCCCCGCGGTATTTCGAATCCCTTCATATACCCATTTTGGAAGGACGCGAGTTTACACCGGATGACGATGAAAAGGCCCCGAGGGTACTCATCGTGGATCAGACCGCGGCGAGGCGCTACTGGCCAGGACAGGATCCGCTGGGAAAGAATCTCAGGATCTGGGGCCGCCTTTTCACGGTTGTCGGCGTCGCGAGAAATTCGACACATATGTTAGTGAATGAGTCCCCGGAGCCTATGGTGTATATGAGCTTTTTCCAGCAGGGCTACGAGACGATAGTGCAGGTGGAGACCGAGGGAAATCCGGTCGACCTTGCGCCAGCGGTGGAGAACGCCATCCACGAAATCGATACACGGCTGCCGGTTTTCGATGTGCGTCCCATGCGAGAGAGTACCCAGATGGCGAGCAGTTTCGCTGTCATACAAAGCACCTTGGCGGGAATGTTCGCGCTGATCGGGCTGGTTCTTGCAGTAACCGGGATCTATGGAGTCGTGGCATATCGAACCCAAATGCGAACCCACGAGATCGGAGTACGAATGGCTCTGGGCGCTTCGCGCGTCGATGTGCTGAGACTGGTGCTGTCGCAGGGAGTGTCGCTCACAGGCGTGGGGCTGGCGCTGGGATTGGCGTTTGCGTTGGGACTGACACGTCTCATCGCGCGGCTGTTGTACGGAATCGGAGCCAACGATCCAGTCACCGTCGTTTCCGTCGTCACGCTCCTGGGAGCGATGTCTTTGCTGGCATGCTACTTTCCGGCACATCGAGCGATCCGCCGGAACCCTGTGACTGCAATTCGCGAGCTGTAAGCTGCAGTTCAGATTCGAGGCGCATTGCGTGAACTAATCTGGCTTTTTATCCTTGTTCGGCGATGCGCAAGCGGACGCATCTACCTGGGCCTGCAAAATTCTTTCTTTGCCACTCGAAAACTGATTCCCAATCAGTCGGTTTCAGCCTTAACGGATCGCACCGGGGCCTTGCAAAACTGCATATCACTCATTCCAAAGACGAAAAAAGACCCTGAAAGTGGGTCCGGGGATTCTATTAACTCGTTTATTTTGAATAACTTGGCGGGAGAGAGTGGGGTTCGAATTTACTCGAAAACGTAGTTTCAACAACATAGAACGCACGGCGGGCAACGTAAAGCAGTGGAAGGCAGTGGTAAGCAGTACTAACGGATCACAAACGGATCACGGGGTCAGTGATCACTTGAAATGTGCAGAACGAAGGTGACAGGAATTATTGATGTTCTACCGTGTCATTCCCTGTCCGGGAAAGTCCGACTGTCTTATGACCGGCGTCGGAGTCAGAGTTGAAACTTCCGAATAGCCAACGATCGACGACCTGCGCAATTTGTGAGCGCAGAGCGTTTCTCGGAAGTGATGCTGACATGAGAATGGCCATCGTCTTCAGTTGGCCTGTGCGACAAACGGAAGCGTAGTTCCGCCTAGTTTTTCAGCTATGGATTTTGTGATGCGCCAGATTGGCCCACGGTGGCCAGTAGCGCGCCGAAACGAGGGTCGCCGCGCAGCGGCTTGAGATCGGCGTCGGTTTCCAGTCCTTTGCGCTGGTCCGTACTAAGCGCGTGTTCCATGGCGAACTGCAGGTTGGTGAACGCCTCGTCGCGCTTACCCTCCAGCGACAGAACACAAGCAAGCGCGTAGGCGCTGAAGGCGGTGTCAGGATTGGCGGCGCCCAGAACGCGGCTCCGGGCATCGAACACTTGCCGGTAGACCTTCTCAGACTCCGCGTAGCGCTTCTCTTTCTTCAGGACATTGCCCAGCGTGTCCAGGGAGTAGAAGACCGATGGATGTTCGGGTCCCATGGTGCGCCGCTTCCCATCTGCAGCCTGCCGCAGCAATTGCTCAGCCTCGGAATATTTGCCTTCTTCCGCGAGTATTTCGGCCAGGTTTGTCATCGTAATCAGACTGCTCCGATTGTCGGGGCCGAATTCCCTGACCTCGATCTCGAGTGCGCCGCGATCTAATTTTTCGGCCTCGGCGTACCGGCCTTGATCCTTCACGTCGATCGCAAGATTCTCTACAACCATCAGTGTTTTGGCATTCTCGGTACCGAACACTCGCTGCCATACCGGGAGCGCATCCCGGTTCAGTTTTTCCGATTCAGCGAATTTCCCCTCGGCACGCAGCAGGGTAGCGAGATTGCTCGTCGCGGCTAACGTATCCGGGTGTTCGGCGCCAAGCGTCCGCTTGCGGACTTCTACCCCTTCGCGCTGGATCGCTTCTGCCTCCGGGAGCTTTCGTTCTTCCGTAAGGATGACTCCCAGCCGGCCCATAGCGCTTAGCGTGACCTTGTCCTGCGGCCCGAGCGCTCGCCGTGTGGTTTCGACCGTTTGACGAGCCAGCTTCTCGGCTTCAGGATACTGTCCCTCGATGAATAGGATCCACACCAGCCAGTTCATCGAGGTCAGGGTGTCGCGATTTTCGAGCCCAAGAACAGTCTTACGGCCTTCGAAGGACTCGCGGCAGAGCTTTTCGGCTTCTGCCGCGTCGCCTTTCCAGGTGAGCACCTCGGAAAGCTGATACATCGACTTCAGCGTGTCTTTGTTGCTATTGCCAAGTATCTGGCGGCGAATTTCCAGCGCGTGACGCAGCAGCGGCTCCGCTTGGCCGAAGAGCCCCAGATTCTCGTAGACGGTACCCATCGTGTTCATCATCTGGGCTTGCAACTGGGGGTCGTTCGCCAGACCGCTATCGACGTCCTTGGAAGCCTTGTCGAGAATTTCGCGGGCCGTGACGCTGTTGCCCCTAGTTTCGCCGGGATCGGAGACTTTGAACATCTGAGTCATGAAGTCGGCAACGCGCTCGGAGGCAGCGGCTTCGCGGTTCGCGCGGTCGCGTTCCTTGGCGATCCGGCGCGCCTGCAGCGCCATAGTGACGGCAAATGCAACCAATAGGATCAGGGCGGCAGCGGCCACGGCTACGCCGAAACGATGCCGCCGGACGAATTTCGAGGCGCGGTATGTGGTGCTAGGCGGGCCAGCCAGTACAGGTTCGTCGTTGAGGTAGCGCTGAATGTCGGCGGCTAACTCGGAAGGCGAGCCGTAGCGCCGAGAACGGTCGTGTTCCAGCGCCTTCATTGCGATCCAGTCGAGTTCGCCGCGCAGATGGCGGCGCAAGCTTTTCGGTTCCTCCTGACGCTTCTCGGCAGACTCCTCCGACGCTTCGCCGAGAGCTTTGATCTTGGAACTGGGCAGCGTAGGTTCATCGGCGCGGAGTTTCTCCAGTATGGAGGGCGTCAGGCCGCCGCCCTGCGAGCTAAAGGGCAACACGCCCACCAGCAATTCGTACAGAATCACTCCGAGCGAGTAGACATCGGTGCGAGTGTCGATGTTGCGTTCGCTGCCGTTGGCCTGCTCGGGGCTCATGTAATCGGGCGTGCCTACAACTCCGCCGGCCTCGGTGTACACCGTAGCCTGGCTCAATCGCGGTCCCGTTGCCTTTGCCAGGCCGAAGTCGATGATCTTCGGTACAGGCTTCTGGTCCACTTCACTGACCAGAACATTGGAAGGCTTCAGATCGCGATGGATGATCGCCTTCTGATGGGCATGCTGGACACCCTCACAAACCTGAGTAAAGAGCAGGAGACGATCTCGAATGCTGAGCCGGTGCTTGTCGCAATAACTGGTGATGGGGAGGCCGGGAACGTATTCCATGACGAAGTAGGGGCGCCCTTCTGGCGTGGTCCCGGCGTCGAAAACCTTCGCGATGTTAGGGTGCTCCATGAGCGCCAACGCCTGGCGCTCAGATTCGAATCGCGCCACCACGGCGCGAGTGTCCATGCCCGCCTTGATCAGCTTAAGCGCGACCGTACGATGAAAGGGCGCGGTTTGTTCCGCGCGCCACACTTCCCCCATGCCGCCGGTGCCAACCATCTGCACGAGCCGGAACGGACCAATGGTGGAGAAGGAACTCTGGACTGAGGCGATGCTGAGAGTTTTGTCGTCAGAGGCGCCGGTCATATGCATTCCTGGATGGGGACACAAACAGAATTTCGGGGCAGGGAACATAATAAAGATAAACCACCGAAAACGAGAAGAACGAAAGCACTCGATCCGCGGTTTGCCCCTGGCTGCTGTGGCTGGTCACTGCGTAACCAAAATTAAGATGTGGGTGCTCGAAAATTAAGATGTGGGTGCTCGAAAACTGATTCCCAATCAGTCGGTTTTAGCCTTAACGGCACGCACCGGGGCCTTGCAAAACTGCATATCACTCATTCCAAAGACGAAAAAAGACCCCGAGAGTGGGCCTGGGGATTCTATTAACTCGTTTATTTTGAATAACTTGGCGGAGAGAGTGGGAAAGGAACTCTCAGGCTACAGGCGACAGCAGGTTCTGAATTCTGAGACCTCTTGCATATAGGCATGAAGTCTTTCACAGGGCCAAAGCCGCCCACGACAGCAGGTTCTGAATTTTCCAGCCTGACCGAAGATCCCGTTTTTGGAGAGAAACGGCGGCATTGGAGAGAAAGGCTTGAAATCTCGGTTGCTTGGGTTGGGGAGAAATCGAAATCCCAGAGCGCTACCGTGTCAAGCTCCGGCTAACCTGAATCTGCTACAGCTTACAAAAACGCGCAAAGGACGCAGAAATACATTTGCAAGGACGTGGAGCAAACGCGGATCTTGGGCTAGAACTTGGGTTAGCCTCCCACGACAGGGCACGTTAGCGGCGTAGTTGCCACCCTCCGCCGCTCAGATGCCGAGAGAGGCACGATCTTGGTCGGGGGGACCCGTTACCACTGCAAATGGTGCGGGGTTCTACGCTGTTCCAAAACCTTCACCCTACTGTTGACCATCGGGGGCTGTACCAAAATCCTTGGCTCCGCCCGCCCATATTCCCACTGAAAACACGCTGTTTCACGCGCTGTCGCCTGTCTTTGGTGACTGCCCTCAGGGCGCGAGATCACGAAGCACTTGTAGTCTGCAAACTGTGGATTCCGGTAGAGCGTCAGACCGCGGGTTTGCGTCGCAGTGCTACATTGAACGCAATGCGTTCTGAGATAGAACAAGCCGTGCAACTTTGCAGCGGGGTGACGATGCGGCGCTGGAGCAGGCTCTGGCTCTGCTCCAAAATACCGTGTTCTCCTTTAGCATGCGCGTCTGCGGCCAGCGCGAGGACGCGGAAGATACGATGCAAGAAGTGCTGCTGAAATCGGTTCCGCACCTGCCCAAATTCGACAGTCCCAAAGCGCTCGTGGTGTGGCTCTATAAGGTGGCAAAGAACCGCTGCCTGATGAGTCGGCGCCGGAGCAAGTTTGCTCCCAATCCAGACCTCTCCCTGGAAGAACTCATGCCGGATCGGAAGGAACTTGAGCAACTGGGGACCGATGGCAGCATCAACCCCGAAGCATTCGCCATTCGGAGTGAGGAAGCGGGACGGTTGCGAGACGCCATTCAGCGGCTGCCGCCACAATACCGCATTGTTTTGGTGCTGCGCGATATGGAAGGGCTAACCGACGAAGAAGTGGCCGAGATCACAGGGCTACGTTCTGGAACAGTGCGGGTTCGTCTCCACCGTGCGAGGTTGTTTGTCCGGAAGGAATTGATGAAAGGGTTGAAACCACGCTCGGGAGAGCAGCCGTCGCTTCGCGGGCGTCTTCCCAAGAACAGCCAGGCAACGAACAGCCCAGACCTGCCCGCTGCAAGGCCATGTTTGCGGAGCTCTCGAACTATCTCGACGAGCAGTTGGATGATTCGCTTTGTGAAGAACTGGAGCGGCACCTGGGCGGTTGCGAACCGTGCAAGGCGTTCCTCTCCAGTCTCGAAGCAACGATTGAGCAGTGCCGAACGTCCCCGGCGGAGTGCCCTGCGAGTAAGAAGGCCGTCCGGCTCCGCAAGCAACTGCTGAAGAATTACGAACAGGCCCTCGCGGTGGTCAGACCGAAGTTGTAGCCCTCCTTACGGCCACCAGGTTCCCGGCCAATTTTCTCTGTAACAAAATCCAACTTCCTGCATTTATTCGTGTGCTTTGTCGATAGAACCAAGCAGGAGGCAATCATGATCACAGCCAAAGTCGAACTGACTCAACCACTTAAGCAGCAGCGCCAATTTGTGGCCCAGACCGGAAGCGGCCATCACCTGCTGTTGGACGATGCAGCCGGAGGTACCGGCCCAAAGCCGATTGAACTGGTCGCCGCCGGATTGGCCGGGTGCACGGCGTTCGACGTCGTCACCATCCTCCGCCAGAAGTACCACCAAAAAGTCACCGGTTACGAAGTGCGGGTCGAAGCCGATCAAGCGGAACGCCCGCCCCAGGTGTTCACGGCAGTGCGAATCCACCATGTGGTCACCGGCTTTGAAATTGACGTGGCGGCGCTGGAGGAGGCGATCCGTCTCTCCGAGGAAAAGTATTGCTCGGTGGGGGCCATGGTGCAGAAGACGGCGAGTTTTCACACAACCTACGAAATCGTTGAAGACAAGACCGAGTGGATGAAGCCAGCTCAGGCCGCGGGAGTGCAAGGTTGAAAGCCTTCTTCAAAGTGGTTCTGAGCATCGCTACGCTGTGGCTACCTTGTGTGTCGGCCTCGGCTCAGCAAGAGGCCCAGCCTTCGTCTCTTACTCTGCAGCAGGCGGTGACAATCGCGCTGGAGAAAAATCCTCTGCGCAAGGCAGCGATCGCGGATACGAAGGTGGCCTCTGCGGGTGTTCGCGCGGCGCGCTCGTTCCTCATGCCTCACTTGAGTTTTTCTGAAACGGCGACTCGCGGTGATGATCCGGTTTACGTGTTCGGCAGCAAGCTACGGCAGCAGCGTTTCACCACAGGCCGACTTCGCACTGAACAAGCTGAACACGCCTCTGCCCTTCGGCAACTTCGCCACGCGGTTTGGGGGGACCTGGAACCTGTTCGATTCGTTCGCCAGCTTGGCACGGCATCAATCAGGCAAAACAGATGAACGAGGCTGCCGGACACCAGTTGGACCGCACGGATCAGGAGATTGTCTTCCGGGTGGTCAGCTCCTACTACGACGTTCTGCTGGCGGCCAAGGAACTGGAAGTTGCCGAGCAGTCGGCCAAAACTGCCCAGTCGATCATGGACCGTAGCCAGGCGAGATTCGACAGCGGGCTGACTGTAGAGTCCGATCTGCTGACAGCGAAGGTTCGCATGGCGGCGCGACAGCAGGAAGTGATCCGGGCCAGGAACACTCTGGAAGTGGCGCGGGCACAGCTGAACACGGCGATGGGTATGCCGCTTGATTCTCCGTTCCAGACTACCGAAGCGTTGGCTGAGCGCACGCTTCCCGATCCCGTGCTTGCAGGAAGTCGAGAAGCAGGCACTCGCAAATCGCCCCGACTTGAAGCGCATTGCCTCCGAGGAGGCGGCCCAGCGGCAGAGCGTGTCGATGGCCAAGTCGTCATTCGGTCCGCGGGTGAACGCCTTTGCAGGCTGGGAAATGGATAACCCTACGTTCGTCGCCGGTGGCGGGGGCAACAACTGGCTGGGCGGGATCGAAGTGCAATTCGACATCTTTCAAGGCGGTGCCAAACGGGCGGAACTCTCCCGGCAGCGAGCCCTCGAAGAAAAGGTTGTGGCGATGAAGCAGGCAGCTAGCGATGCCGTCCGCCTCGAAGTGAGGCGGGCCTACTACGAGACGGATGCCAACCGGCAGCAGATCGAAGTGGCCCGAGCGGCAATCGCCCAGGCACAGGAGAGTCTGCGCATCAACCAGGACCGCTACGACAGCGGACTGACCACGATTACCGATTTGTTGGGCGCTGAAGATGCGGCGCGCCGCAGCCAGACCGACTACTGGGAGGCCGTTTATCACTTCCAGACCAGCTACGCCAACCTGGAGTTGGCGAGCGGAAGCTTGAATCCGCAATCTCCCGTGGTGATGCCATGAATCGTATGAATACCGAACTCAGACTTTCGTTTTTGGTGCTGCTCGCGGTTGTTAGCCTCGCCGGCTGCTCTAGCGAGCAAACCCGCACGGCTCCTTCGCCGGAAACCGTGCGGAACATTCCCGTGCTCGCCGTGCAGCAGGCCAACGTGCCCGATTTGCTGGAAGCGGTAGGGACGGTACGTGCCGCCCAGACCAGCGACGCCGCCAGCCAAATGATGGGGAACATCGTCGAGATCCGGGCTCACGAAGGAGACCACGTTCAGCGCGGTCAAGTGCTCGCCGTAATCGACGACTCCCAGCCGCGAGCCGCAGTAGACCGCGCGACCGCAGCCGACCTTGCCGCCCAACAGCAACTGGTCGGAGCAGATTCCGACCTGGCCCTGGCGGAATCAACGTTGAAGCGTTACCAGAACTCTCTACGAAAAGAAATCGGTGAGTCCGCAGGAGTTCGACGAGGTGAAAGCCCGTCAACAAGCGGCTCTCGCGCGTCGCGATATGGCAAAGGCAGGCCAGGCCCAGGCGCAGGCAGCATTGAGCCAGGCACGCACGTCTCTGGATTACACGCGGATTCGGGCGCCATTCGACGGCGTGGTGACGGAGAAGAAAGCCGATTCCGGCACGCTGGCTTCACCCGGCATGCCGATCTTCACCGTCGAGGACGTGCGCCGCTATCGACTGGAGGCCACCGTCAACGAGAACGATCTCCGGTACGTACGAACAGGACGAGCAGGTTTCGGTCGTGATCGATGCCCTCGACAACGCGGGTCTGAAAGGCAAGGTCGTGCAAATCGTCCCGGCCGCGGACGCCGCGAGTCGCACGTTCCTGGTGAAGATCGATTTGCCCACAGACACACGGCTGCGTTCGGGGCTGTTCGGGCGGGCCCAGTTTTCTCGTGGCGAGCGGCAGGCGCTGTTGATTCCGCGCTCGGCGGTAGTCGAACGCGGCCAATTGCAGGGCATTTATGTGCTGGACCAAAACAAGGTTGCGAGCTTGCGCTACATCACTTTGGGGAAGCCTTCCGGGGCCGAGGTCGAAGTGCTGGCGGGCCTCCAGGACGGCGAGCGGCTCGTGGCCAAACCGGGTGCAGTCGACCTGAATGGCAAACGCATTGAGGTCCAGTAATGGCTGATAGCAAATCCAAGTCGGTGATACAGCCCCCGAAGGGCTTGCGCCTGGCCGGTCGCATTGCCCACAGTTTCATTGATTCGAAACTGACACCGCTGGTGATCGTCGCTGCGCTGCTTCTGGGCGCCTTCAGCATTCTCAAGACCCCACGGGAAGAAGAGCCCCAGATCGTGGTGCCCATGCTCGACGTTTTTGTTCAGATGCCGGGTGCATCGGCTGACGAGGTGGCACAGCGCGTCAGCCTTCCCATGGAGAAGTTACTGCGCGAAGTGCCGGGCGTTGAGTACATCTACTCGATCAGTCATCCCGGCGTGAGCATGCTGGTTGTGCGTTTCTACGTTGGCGCCAAAGAAGAAGATGCGATCGTACAGACCTACAACAAGCTCTACTCCAACTTTGATCGCATCCCGCCCGGCGTCTCACAACCGATCATCAAGGTCCGCTCGATTGACGACGTGCCGATCATGGCCCTGACGTTGTGGGGGAAAGACTATGACTCTTATCGCCTGCGGCGAATCGCGGGTGAGCTGGAAAATTCACTCAAGCCGCTCAACGACGTTTCTGAGACCAAGATCATCGGCGGGCAGCCTAGGCAAATACGAGTAGTGCTCGACACTCAACGGCTCGCGGCCTACGGCCTTACGCCGGGCGCGATCGTGGGGCAACTCCAGAACGCGAACAGCCGTGGCCAAGCCGGTAGTTTTGCGCGTGACAATCGCGAGTTTCAGGTCGAAGCCGGCACTTTTTTCACGAGTCTCGAAGACCTGCGTCAGGTCGTGGTCGGGGTTCACGCCGGACGCCCCGTCTACTTGCGTGACGTAGCGGAGAAGCTTGAGGACGGCCCCGCCGAAGCAAACACCTACGTGCTGTTTGCCAATGCTCGCGGCGGCGCAGGACAGACAGCTGGCGCGGAATATCCCGCGGTAACCATCACGCTTTCCAAGCGCAAAGGTACGAACGCCACCGACATTTCCGAGCGCGTGCTGGACAAAGTCAATGCTCTGCGCGGTTATGTGCTTCCAAATGATCTGAACATCACGGTCACGCGCAACTATGGCGAGACCGCGAAGGACAAATCCGACGAACTTCTCAAACACCTGCTGATCGCAACCTTGTCGGTCACATTGCTGATTGCGCTGGCGCTGGGCTGGCGGGAATCAGGCGTCGTACTTCTGGCAGTGCCGGTCACGCTCGCCCTCACACTCGCCGTCTTCTACCTGTATGGCTACACCCTGAACCGGGTCACATTGTTCGCGCTGATCTTCTCCATCGGCATCCTGGTCGACGACGCCATCGTTGTGGTCGAGAACATCGTGCGCCATTTTCGGTTGCCGGAAAGCCGAGGGCGATCCTTATCTGAAGTCGCGGTCGAGGCGGTGGACGAAGTTGGCAATCCTACGATTCTTGCCACCTTCGCAGTCATCGGCGCGATCCTGCCCATGGCCTTCGTGCGCGGCCTGATGGGTCCATACATGCGCCCGATCCCGGTGGGAGCTTCGGCGGCCATGTTGTTTTCGTTGATGGTGGCCTTCGTCGTTTCGCCGTGGGCGGCATTGAGGCTGCTGAGGAAATATGCGGGCGGTGGCGACCATTCCGGGCACGAGACCGAAGGCTGGACCACCCGCTTGTACCGCCGGATGATGAACCCGCTCATCCGCGACGCGCGCCGCCGCTGGATGTTTCTCGGTGGTGTCGTGTTGTTGCTGCTCGCCGCGGTCACTTTTGTCCCGTTGAAGTGGGTTCGCGTAAAAATGCTCCCCTTCGACAACAAGAGTGAGTTCCAGGTCATCATTGACATGCCCGATGGCACGCCACTGGAACAGACGACTCGCGTGGCGCAGGCCTTGGGACAGTATCTCGGCCAGCAGCCCGAGGTCATCAATTATCAGATCTATGCCGGGACCTCCGGCCCTTACAACTTCAACGGTCTCGTGCGTCATTACTTCTTGCGCAATCAGCCCAATCAGGCTGATATCCAGGTGAATCTGCTCTCGCGGCATGATCGCAAGGCGCAGAGCCACGAGATCGCACGACGATTGCGGCCGGAGTTGGACAAGATTGCCGCGCCCTTCGGTGCGCGCATCAAGGTAGCCGAAGTCCCGCCTGGTCCGCCCGTGTTGCAAACTCTGGTCGCCGAAGTTTACGGGCCAGACTACAAAGGGCAAATTGAACTGGCGGCTCAAGATCAAGAAGGTCTTTCAGCAAACGCCAGGCGTCGTGGATGTGGACTGGTACGTCGAAGACCCGCAAACCAAGTACGACATGAAAGTGGATCTGGACAAGGCAGCTCTCCACGGCATCTCGCCCGCCGATGTGACGCGCACTCTGCAGGTGGGGCTCGGCGGAGCCAACGCGGGCTTGCTCCACGATCCCCATTCACGCGAGGACATCCCCATCGAAGTGCGGCTGGCGCGCCCGGATCGCTCTGGGATCGAAGACCTTGGCAACCTGAAGCTGCCGACGCCTTCCGGTGGGCAAATCGCCCTGCAGGAAGTAACGAACCTTCAACAAACGACAATCGATACCAGCGTGTATCGCAAGAATCTGCAGCCAGTCGTCTACGTGACGGGAGATGTGGCGGGCGGAGAAGAGAGCCCTGTGTACGCCATCATGAAGATGAGCGAGGCCATCGACAAAATCAAATTGCCCGATGGCTACGGAGTAAAGCAATACAAGGGCACCACCATGCCCGAGCGCACCGACCGCTTCTCCATGAAGTGGGATGGTGAGTGGCACATCACGGTGGAAGTCTTCCGCGACCTGGGACTCGCCTTTGCGGCTGTCTTGGTCTTGATCTACGTGCTGGTCGTGGGCTGGTTCCGCTCGTTCGTCACGCCGCTGGTCATCATGGCGCCGATTCCGCTCACGCTGGTTGGCATTCTGCCCGCGCATGCGCTGATGGGAGCATTCTTCACCGCGACCTCGATGATCGGCTTCATCGCTGGAGCCGGCATTATTGTTCGCAATTCCATCATTCTCGTCGACTTCATCGAACTGCGCCGCTCCCAGGGAATGTCGCTGGAGGATGCCGTCGTCGATGCGGGCGCGGTGCGCTTCCGCCCCATGCTGCTGACCGCAGCCGCCGTGGTGGTGGGAGCGAGCGTGATCCTGTTCGATCCGATTTTTCAGGGCTTGGCTCTGTCCTTGATGGCGGGAGAAGTCGCGTCTACCGTTCTGTCGCGAATGGCAGTGCCGGTTCTTTATTACCTCTCTCAGAGGGGAGACTCGCTTCCACCCATGCATCCGCATTCGCCGGAAAATGTCGCTGAATGCGAAACACCGCAATGCGAAATTGCGTAGGACCAACTTGTTTTGAAGGAGAACTGCTATGACCGTAGAACGTACACTTCGTTTGATCGCTGGCAGCTTTATTCTGTTGTCCCTGGCACTTGGGCACTACGTAAGCCCGTACTGGTACCTTTTCACGGCTTTTGTTGGCCTGAATCTGTTTCAGTCTGGATTCACGAACTGGTGCCCGATGATGACGTTCCTGCGTAAACTTGGAGTCGGCAGATAGGAGAAAGTGAACATGCCCAATTGGGTTTGGGGAGTGGCATTCCTTGTCGCCTATGTGGTCTTGACGCAATGGCTGCTGCCAAAACTTGGCGTTCCCACCTGAAGGAGCCAAGGTTGCGCCGAGTCTCGGCGCAAGATTGTTCCGAGGGCCGACACTCCGGAGAACCATGACAACGATAGTGCAGGTTGAATTTCGCGAGAGCTTGTTGTCAATCCGTGACGAGATCCTCCAATCACTTGGACATCCGGTGATTTCTGCTCTCGGTTCGCGCGCAGCGCGAAATCTCGATCTCTCGCATGAATCGGTAGGCGTCGTCCTGATCGGGCACGGCGCCCCTTGGGAAGAACGATGTAACCTTGCCGCTCATTTCCGAGAGACCCTGCCAGGCGTTCCCATTGTGGCGTCCCTTCGTCGGCGAGATCAAGGATGTGAGCGGAGCGGATTACAATTGCCCGGCAGATAATCCGCCTCTGTGGGTGAGAACAGTCAGACAGGCACTTGCTGGAATCGAATAGCAACTTCTTCAGCGAGTCTGGCAAGTGTCATGGAAATTCTGGTTGACAAGAAGTGATATTTCTGCAAGTATCGAAATATGCCAGTAGCTACCAGCAAGAAAAGCACGGAGCAGGTGGCAAAGTATGCCGACATGCTTTCCGCCATGGGCACCGAACCACGCCTTCGAATCATGCAATTGCTGCTATCCGCTCATCCAGATGGCTTGGTCGTCGGCGATATCCAGTCGGAGCTTGACATTCCGAATTCCACCCTTTCGCACCATCTAGACAAATTAAGGAACGAAGAGCTTGTGAACGTACGCCGCGAAAGCACTTTTTTGCGGTACACGGCCAACACGGAAGCACTCCAGGAACTTCTGCAATTCCTCTACGCCGAATGCTGCACTCGAAATAAGGCAGTCAAACCTCAAGATATCGTCCAGCTTTGTAAATAGGAGAAACAATCATGAGCGCCACCGACATCAAGGATGTAGTCAAAGAAAAGTATGGCCAGGCAGCCTTGCGCGTGAGGACTGGTGGTAGTAGCTGCTGCGGAGCGACCGCGGCAAGCGGTTTGGGCTGCGACCCAATCACGTCCAATCTGTATGACTCTTCCCAATCGGGACAAGTCCCTGAAGAGGCCATGCTCGCCTCGTTAGGGTGTGGAAACCCGACCGCGCTGGCAAAGTTGAGTCTGGGAGAGGTCGTTCTCGATCTCGGCTCGGGCGGTGGCATAGATGTTCTGCTTTCGGCAAAACGGGTTGGGCCCAGTGGCAAGGCTTACGGTCTCGACATGACGGACGAAATGCTCGCCCTAGCCAATGAAAACAAGCGCAAGGCTGGCGCCGAGAATGTCGAGTTCCTCAAGGGCGAGATCGAGCACATTCCTCTGCCAGACAATTCGGTGGACGTGATTATCTCGAATTGTGTGATCAACCTTTCGGCGGACAAAGATCGTGTGCTGCGAGAAACCTTTCGTGTGCTGAAACCGGGCGGTCGCTTTGCGGTTTCCGATGTTGTTACCCGAGGCGACATTTCACCGGAAATCCGCAAAAGCGTGCTGCTGTGGGTCGGGTGCGTGGCGGGTGCGCTGGGAGAGGACGAATATCGCAACAAACTCTCCGCAGCGGGCTTCGAGCAAATAGACATTGAGCCGACGCGGGTCTATCGCGCAGAAGATGCGCGTGAGTTTCTCTCGGCGGCTGGCGTCGATGTCGACGCGATTGCACCCGAGGTGGATGGCAAATTCCTGAGCGCCTTCGTTCGGGCCGTGAAACCAGCAGACACCGGAACGAAGGCTTGTTGTGGACCGACCTGCTGCAACTAGGAGACAACAGTATGCAAGAACATTACAACGCATTATTCCTGTGCACGGGCAATTCGGCGCGCTCCATCATGGCTGAGGCAATTCTCAACTCCAAAGGGCGCCCTAATTTCACGGCCTACAGCGCCGGAAGCCATCCCTCAGGAACGGTTCGACCGGAAGCATTGAGACAGCTCGAAATGGCGCACTTGCCAACCGAGGGCTTGCGCAGCAAAGCGTGGGATGAATTCTCTCTACCTGGCTCTCCAAAACTCGACTTTGTTTTCACGGTTTGCGACAACGCCGCGAAAGAGGTCTGCCCAATCTGGCCCGGACAGCCGATGACCGCCCATTGGGGCGTTCCCGACCCAGCGGCGGTTCACGGAAGCGAAGCGGAAATAGAACGGGCGTTTCGCGAGGCATTTTTTATTTTGGAGCGCAGAATCAGTCTATTGCTCTGTCTCCCCCTGAAGACTCTGGACACCCTTGCACTCAAGAGGGAACTCGACAACATCGGCCAGACCATGGCCCCCGTCACCCACGAATAGCAATGGGTTTCGACAACGAGGCTACCCTTCGTGGCTTGCCGCATTACTAGGATCACAAAATGAAGGCAACTAGTCGTCTCGGTTTTCTGGACCGCTATCTGACCGCTTGGATCTTCGCGGCCATGATCAGCGGCGTTGTATTGGGTTGGCTTGTGCCCGGAGTCGTACCGTTTCTGAATCGCTTCAACATCGGTACGACTTCTATTCCGATTGCTGCGGGGTTGATTTTGATGATGTATCCACCTTTCACGAAGGTGCGATATGAGAACCTGCACGAGGTCTTTCGAAACAAGAAGGTGCTCGGCCTTTCGCTCGTTCAGAACTGGGTTGTAGGGCCGATTCTGATGTTTGTTCTGGCCATCGTCTTCCTACGGGGATATCCGGAATACATGGCTGGACTCATCATGATCGGTCTCGCACGCTGTATCGCGATGGTCATCGTGTGGAACGAACTGGCGCGAGGCGATACGGAATATGCGGCTGGCCTGGTGGCCTTCAATTCTCTTTTTCAGGTCTTTTTCTACTCCCTCTACGCTTGGGTTTTTATTACCGTCCTTCCCGCCAAGCTCGGTCTTCACAGTGCCATCGTCAATGTGTCCATCGCAGAAATTGCGAAGAGTGTCTTTATTTATCTGGGAATACCGTTTCTCGCGGGATTTTTGACTCGGACCGCCCTGATTCGCGCCAAAGGGCAGGAGTGGTACAACCGGAGCTTCGTTCCCCGCGTAAGCCCGCTGACGCTGGTTGCTCTGCTGTTCACGATTGTGGTGATGTTTTCCCTGAAGGGTGGGTATATAGTCCGTCTGCCCCTGGATGTCCTGCGCATCGCTGTGCCGCTATTGATTTACTTCGTGTTGATGTTTTTAGTGTCCTTCTATATGGGCAAGAAATTGGGCGCGGACTATTCCAAGACTACGACCCTGGCATTTACGGCCGCCTCCAACAATTTTGAACTGGCCATCGCGGTGGCAGTCTCGGTATTTGGCATCAACTCAGGCGCAGCATTTGCAGCTGTCATTGGGCCGCTGGTCGAAGTGCCCGTGATGGTCGCGCTCGTGAACGTGGCCTTCTACTTTCAACGGCATTATTTTCCCAGCCCGCAACCGATAACCATTGAGCCGGTTTGCTCGCCCACGACGCAGTAAGAATCGCCGTTGAAGCAAAAGCGGATGAACTCACCGCAGCCAGCTTCACTCGTTTGTTAACGGCTCCCGGGTGAATTTCCGAAGTTCTGGGTCCTCAATAACAGAAGGTGCGTCGGAAGGGGTTCTTGGTCGTCTCCCAGAGGCCGAGTAGGGATCGAAAATCGTGAGCGGAAATCTAACGATTTCCGCTCGCAGTAGTTCTCCCTCCTAGGGCTGAATTTCGTGTCCCCAAAGACTATCGATTCGGGCGGAGGTTTTAGCTCGGCGTCTACAGCCCGCTCCAAGGGCCTCGCCGCGCCCCACCCCGATGGAGCGATGAAGCCTAGCCGGTTGAATAAATTTTCTGGGCAGCGTGTTTTTCATAAAGCCAAATGCGCTTGTTATCTACTTACCGAGCTTTCGCCAAGGCCCCGTATTATCGAATCGGACATGCGAGTCGCAATTTATGCCCGAGTATCCACCAAGGACCAAAGCTGTGATCTTCAGGTTCGAGATTTGAAAGCGTATTGCACGGCTCGAAAGCTCGCAATTTTCCGCGAATACATCGACTCGGGGGAGTCAGGAGCGAAGGACTCTCGGCCGAAGCTGAACGAATTGATGGCTGACGCCCGCAAGCGGAAATTTGATGCCATCTTGGTATGGCGCTTTGATCGGTTTGCCAGAAGCACGAAACATCTGCTACTTGCGTTGGAGGAATTTCGGTCGCTCGGGATCCAGTTCATCAGCTACCAAGAGAATATCGACACGACCAGCCCTCTGGGACAAGCGCTGTTCACAATCGTTTCAGCGGTGGCCCAGCTTGAGCGCGATCTGATCCGAGAGCGAGTCAGCGCAGGCATTCGGCACGCCCGCGCATGTGGGAAACAGCTAGGTCGTCCGCGCCGAATCGTGAGTCAGGATGAACTCGTGCGATTGAAACGTGAGGGACACAGCCTTCGGGAGATCGCAAAGAGGCTCGGCGTGGGGTACGGAACCGTGCGCCTTCGGCTGCGAAAGCTTAATCCTAAAATGTAAGGAGAACTCAATGCTGATTCGCAACAACAAGGGCGAGGTCGTCGGTGAAATGAATATGTTGATTACCCAGGACGGCACCGTTATCAACACAAACACGCTCTACAACGACGGACGTCCCGCCACTCAGAACATCTCCGTCCGCGACAATCAGGGCAAGGTCCGCACAACGAATGTGATCGGCGGAAAGATTCTGCCCTAATCGAGGCTTCGGGTTCCTAACAGGAGCACAATTGCCGTTACGCGATCCGGGATATGAACCTTCGTCCCGCCGGGCAGATAGCGCGCCGATGAGATAAGGTCTCGGGTGCTGATCTCTTGAAACGCGGAGAGGCTCATCAGCGCCATCCGATCCTTGCTCTTGATCGGGGGTAAAAAGGGCAATGTTTCTCATCCTTCGATCCTCCGGAGGAATCGAGAAGAGAGTGTAAGCGAGACTGGACGAAGGCCTGAGACTGCGAATCACCCGTCTTGGATCTCCTATCTTCTGGGAGCAGAAAGTCCGGGAAAGTCCCTGAAAGAGTCGGGTGACCGTAACAATCTGTCTTTTCCCTGAACCGAAGCGGTGACGCAGGGTCGTAGGCGATAGAATCTAGGTAGTGGGGTCACGTGAACCAGGGGCACAGGAAGTTTTCTACGCGTGCATTTACCGGCCCAAGAGCAGGCTGCCTTGTGAGACTCCGACGCACACGCGTCTACACGGGTTGGATTATGGCTAGCGGGCTCCCATGCTAGAGGACGATGGGGGAGGAGAATATATTTCCTGCTAGAACGCATTTTTCATGTTCCCTTGTAAACCACAGCCATAAGGGATCTGGAATGGAACCCTTTGTCCCGCTCGGAATGGCACGAGCCGTCGTGGTCAGGGTTAGGGTCTGTCAAGACAGACTTTCGAAATAAGCTGCGCCGGTCATTACTTCCTGTTAGCTCGTCACCCGCCCGAGACAGCCTTTGCCCAAGAAGACGCGCAAGCCCAAGGTTAAAACCACCGAGGTAAAAGTCGGATCTCCTCACCCCTGGTCCTGGGTTATGCCGATTAGGAAATTAAGTCGCCAGCTTCACGCCAATTGGGATGGACTCTTCAAATAACGGTCTACGATCGCGTCGGCGGTGCGGTAAGTAAGAGCCAAAATAGTAAGCGTAGGATGTGCCGACGGATTCTGCGGAAACGTCGATGCACCCAAGACAAAAAGGTTCGGGACTTGCCAATGCTGCAAGTACGGGTTGACTACAGAACGGTCGGGAGAGCTCCCCATGATGGTTCCTCCCTGAATGTGAGTGAACTGGTAACGGTTGGCGTCGTAGTTTTTCAAGCCCGGGAATGAACTGACTTCCTTCGCGCCCATTGCGCGGGCAAGTTCGACCGCTTTGGGAGTCACAAACTCCGCCATCTTCCGTTCGTTCTCCCCCCAGTTGATCGTGAACCGCAGCAGTGGGTCACCGAAACGGTCTTTGTACGTAGGATCGAGATCCATGTAGTTGCCTTTATAGGCGATGTGCTCCCCCACAAAATTGATGACGCCAGTTCGGTCGTAATTCTCCAGGGCTGCTTTCTTCCAGTCCGATCCCCAGCCAGCTTTCACACTCGGTGGAAGTATGCCGAAATTCGCGATAGGCCGGTAGCCCATGCTCATAGCCACCAGGATTCCTCCACGCAGAAAAGGAAGTTCGCTGTGATCGAATGCGTCTCCATCAAAATCATTGATGCAGACGCCGGCCGCACCAGAGCCCATAAAGCGATTCAAAGGCTTCTCGAAGAACGCGGTTGCTGCGCCAATAGACACCTGGTGGGTGAGGTTTTTTCCCACCGTACCTTTTCCGCTCTGGGCGTTGTAAGGCTCTCCAATACCGGAGAGGAGTAACAGCCGGGTATTGTTGAGAGTCCATGAAGCCAGGAAAACCAACTCTGCCGGTTGGAAAATCTCTTCGCCTTTATCGTCGAGATACGTGACGCCCTGTGCTCTTTTCCCACTGCCCGCGGTGCCATAGGTTACGCGGCGGACGGACGCTCCGCTGCGAATGGAAATATTTTTCCGCTCCTGGATGAGTGGCAAGAGAGTGTTGGTGGGCTGCGCCTTAGCGCCCACCATGCAACCGAATCGTTCGCAAAATCCGCAGTAAAAGCAGGCAGAACGCGAGACTCCGTCAGGGTTGGTGTAGGGTTCGCTCAGGTTGGCGGCTGGACTCGGATAGGGATGGTATCCGAGCGCCTTGGCGGCGTCGCTGAAGAGGGCGGAAAAATAAGGAATCTTGGTGGGTGGGGTCGGGTACTCAGCGCTCCGCCAGCCTTCAAAGATATTTCCACCGGCGATCTTTCTTCCCTTGATGTTGCCAGCTTTCCCCGAGATCCCCAGCATGCGCTCTGCGCGCGTGTAGTATGGCTCCATTTCATCGTAGGTGACGCCCCAGTCTTGAATGGAGTGATCCGCAGGCAGCCGCTTGGCGCCGTACTTTTCCACGGTTCGGGAAAACAATTCAAAACAATCCGGCAGGAACCGGGGAGTTATCCCATTCCAGTGTTCGCCTGCGCCACCGACGCCGGAGCCCGGAAGAAAGGATCCGTACTGTCGCATGGGCAAAGCCCGCTGGGTGGAATCGTGCCGAACCGTGACCGTCTCGAGGGAGAGATCCTGCATCATGCGAAGGCGTACCGCGTAATCCAGTTCATCCATGGTGCCGGAGTAGTCGGCCGACTCACGATTCTTTCCGCGTTCCAGTACGGCCACCGAGAGACCGGAACGAGAACCAAGTTCCTTGGCGATGAGCAAGCCGGTCCAGCCGCCGCCTACGACTACTGCATCCACCGCAGGCAAGGTCTTCATTCCTCGTCCTCGCTCAGACGAAAGTTGTTGTCCTCTGACGTCTCTCGCAAGCTGACCGGCTTGGGGCGAAATGCCTCACCAAAGTGTTTATCAACGTCAGCATAGTTACTCATCCGCGGTCCCGGGTATCCGATCAGCTGCCAGCCGACCATATCAATATTTCCGCCGTGGACAGGATCGCAGAACATGCCCTCGATGGTGTTCCGCCGCAGGAGTGAGAAAAACAGAGTGGTCTCGATTTGTCTCAGCTTGTTGTCCTGTTCAGCCGGTGGCAATTGATCGAAGCCCTTCAGGTCTTTCAACCCCTCGCGATAAACCTGCCGCGGTGTCGCTTTGCCCTGGTAGCCGAATTCGGCAGGGGCGGTCTCTTCGAATGGTTCCCGAGTGTAGCGATAGCGATCTCGTCCCCAAGGCCCGGCTAATTGTCGGTCGATGTAAACCGCAACCCCGGCTTCCTGCGCTCCCGGACCGGCTTCGTCGCTCGGAAAGATTCGTGAGGCCGCGGCTGCGACAATCAGGGCTTCCGGCTGAGTGAAGAATCGAAGCGGGATACGAACCGATTGTTCGGTTTGCGCGAAGAATCGAAAAGGTTTGCGATCCAGGGAGTAGACGAGCATACCGCCAATACTCGTCGCAGACAGGGTGAGGAACTCACGGCGTCGCATGGGGCCAGAGCATACCAGAACATGCTTGGCTCTGAAAGGGACGCAATAACTCCCGCTTGGTCGGCAAACCTTACCTTAAAGGATTAGGGAAGAGTTGCCCGTGATCCGCCCGCAATCGGCGGCAAGCGCCACTCTGGCTTATACTTCTTCGACATAAACAAAGCAGTCCGGGTTATTCAGCCTGTGTCCGGATGGTTATTTCTGCGCGGAGGATTTTTCAATGTTCACGGACAACAAACGTTCGCAACCGCACACCCGCCAAGGGCTGCCGCTGTTGTCGGCGCTTGTCTCTCGACTCGCGCTGACTGTCATGGTTGCATGCGTGGTTACCGTGCTCGCCAGCCGGGCCCTGGGATCGAAAAAGCCGCATGCCACCAATAACTCAGCATCGGACAACCCCGCAACATCGAAAACGCTAGTCGCGACCGAGGGCGTGGAACACCTTGACCGGCTCACCCGAGAACCGATGGTCATCGAACTGAGTGACGGTACACTCTTTGTGGCCGGATACGACGGGGACCTGGAAAAGAGTCCTAATCTGTATCGAAGCCGCGACCACGGCGCCACATGGGAGCGAGTTAACGTCGGAGGCAAGGCGGATGGGGCCATTGGCAACTCTGACGTGGATCTGGCGGTCGGCCGGGACGACACTCTTTACTTCGTGCAAATGACTTTCGACATCAAGACGGACGAAGGCACTCGCATCGCAGTCGGCACCAGCAAGAACGCTGGCGCGACGTGGTCGTGGAAAGTTCTCTCAGAAGCTCGTTTTGATGACCGACCCTGGATTGGAGTGGTGCCCGACGGAACCGCTCATGTGATCTGGAATGACGGAAACGGTGTCCGTTATGAGGTCAGCCAGGATCGCGGTGCCAGTTGGAATGAACGGCCCCGGATCAACGCACGTGGAGGATCGAGCCATCTTGCCATAGGGCCGCATGGTGAAATCGCTGTTCGCGTCATTCCGCCGTCTGCATCGGGAAACAAATTCACACCAGGTGTCGATCTGATCGCCGTGAGCCGCGACGGAGGGAAGACATGGCAGAAGCATCCCGCGCCAGGCGAGCGCGATTGGAATCCTGACGAGGACAAGGGAACCCCACGCTGGGTGGAACCGGTTGCTTGGGATGCGGACGGCGCCCTCTACTATCTGTGGGGCTCCCAAAAGGGCCTTTGGCTGGCGCGATCGCTTGATCAAGGTGAGACCTGGACAAGCTGGCACATCGTGGAACGGGATGAAGTTTCCTACTTTCCATACTTGATCGCTCGCGGCCATGGTGAATTGGCAGCCACGTGGTCCTCGGGACAAGACAACACTTTGCAGGAACACGTGGCCCGCATCGACGTTGGCGACGGGAAAGCACCGCCGCGAGTCATCGAATCGCAACCATTTCAGACTGACGCTTGGCACCGGCAGAAGAACCCGGGAGATCCGATGCATAGAGACACGGGAGGCGAGTACATACCCATCATATTTCTTCGCGCCGGAGGCTTGGGCGTTGTCACTACGATCCAGAATGGACCCGAGAAGCGTCTCGGATTCAAATGGTGGAAGTTTGTGGAACGCTGATGCCACATCAATTGCCTAATAGCCTGACCTCGGCGAGCGCCGACTTCTCGTAGTGGCTGCGCTCGGCATTTCTGTTTTGAGCCCCCACGCGATAGTTCCCGGTTTGTCGGCAAACCGGAAGTAATCCGCGCAGAGACGGAACCGAGCTAAAGACCCCATCCGAACTCAGCGCCTGCGAGGCTGCAAATTCAAAGTTTAGGCGTAAGCACTAGCGTGGGCGGGAAATCTCTAGATTCTCGCTCAAGCTTTTGAACCGGTTGAACGTTGCCAGATTATGGTTCCTGCGCACTGGCGACACACGATTCGGTGAGGTCTTGGGAGAAAAGTGCTGCTAAGGCTGACCGACAGTCAGGTGATCGTTCTATCGGGTCGCCCGGCACTATCAGCTAAACTCCTGCACACCACTGGCACACAGTTTGTCCCATACCGCGGTTTCTTCGTCGGCGGGACAATTCGCCCGCAGTTCCCACAAGCGCGTTTGTCGGTACTAATTCGACCGGCGAGCTGATAACTTCCGGGTTGGCCGTCATCCACCCGCAATCTGGACATGCCTTTTACAATAGTTCAGTCGACAGGAGTGACCTTATTGAGTGGCCTTGTTGCGGGATCCATAGCGATGAAAGCGCCCCAGCACGCGCTTTGTAGGGAAGGTCCACAAAACGTTGGCTTGTGCCACTTTGCCGGTTTCGTAGGGAGTCAGACGGGCACTATATGCGCCACATCTTTTTGAGCGCGGCCTTGCTGATTGCTGGCACTTGGCCGGCATTGGCACAGGAGCAGCCACTTCAGCAGGATCTTCTGCTCAGTAGTGACCAAGCCAACCGTGTCGCTATGGCAGTGGCAAACCGGGTAGGACCTGGATACGTAGACGCAGCTATTGCAGCGAAGATGACGGCTGCTATTCGGCATGAAATCGCTGACGGCCGCTTCGCTAAGATCCGTTCCTCCGATAAACTCGCAAGTCTGCTGACCGATGAACTGCAAACGCTCAGCAAAGATCTTCATCTTCGCGTGATCTATAGCTTCGACGCCATTCCCGAACAAGACGCAGACGAGCAAAGGCCTTCTCCCGAGCGCGAACTCCGGCTAAAAGCAACGAACCAAGGTTTTGTGGGAATCGAGTATCTGGAACATAACGTTGGATACCTCGATCTACGAATGTTTGCGGACACTCCGCGTTCCCACCAACTCGCCGAAGCAGCGATGACCGTTCTGGCATCCACGGACGCGCTCATCATAGACTTACGGCAGAATGGCGGAGGAGAGCCACCCATGGCTGCGTTCCTCGCCTCGTACTTCTTCCCTCATTCAGTACTTCTTGATCGCATCGAGTGGCGAAAGGGAAACCATACAGAGGACATTCGTACGATCGATATGGCTTCGGGGTCCCGGTACCTCGACAAGCCCGTCTACGTACTGATCAGCTCAAACACCTTTTCAGCCGCCGAGGAGTTTGCATACGATTTGCAGGCGCTGAAGAGAGTGGTGGTTGTGGGGAAGAATCTGGAGGAGGGGCTAATCTTGGAGGAACCTACAGGCTGTCCGAACACTTTATGCTGTGGCTTCCGATCGGGCGCTTCGTCAATCCGTTAACGAAAGTGAATTGGGAAAACTCTGGGGTCTCGCCGGACGTGAAAGTCAGCGCAGATAAAGCGCTCGAAGCCGCACTCGCTCTTGCATCCAAGAAACCCGCAGGAAGCAGGTAAGGAACCAGATTCCGGACGGTTTGTCGGCAACCCTTCCCTAATCGGTAAGGTAAGGTTTGCCCGTGATACGGTCACCTACTATCGGGGGGAGATACTTTCTGCGCGGGACGAAGCGTTACGCCCATAAAGTGCTTGGGAACGCCATGCTCAGCCGGGGTCTTTTCAAGAAAGGCTTTTGCCGAAGCGTCGTGCTTTAGGTAGGCATCCAGGAACTTCAGCGTGTAGAGCGCCACCCAGGCATGGCTTGTGTTGGCGTCCTCTCGTCCGTAATCGGCTATTTGGTTTTCCGCAAAGCGCTGCGCGCTCTCCCTGCGCTGAAACATGGAGCTGAACTCCGCGTGTGCCATGCCCAGCATATTCACGCTGAGGAGATCGCCGCGTATCCAGGCGTTCAAAACGTTTGGACCCGCGATGTATGGAGAGAAATTTGAGAGAAACTGCTAAACGATAGTAACTAAAGGACTGGCGGAGAGAGTGGGATTCGAACCCACGTTAGAGTTTCCCCTAAACACGCTTTCCAAGCGTGCGCCTTCAGCCACTCGGCCATCTCTCCGGCTTGAATCGGTTGGGAGGGAGCAACTCTTTCAGAAGCTGCCCATTGCTTTCAACACAATTCTATGGGGGACATCCACGAAACCGCAACTTTCGCAGGAAATTAACGCGAGGGAATTCTTAGGAGAGTTTTCCCGGCGGGTCGACCGGAGTGGGAACGGAAGTCACAGTGCCTCCAGAAGAGGACGCTCCCGCAGCAGCGGCCGCGGCAATCGACTGTGTGCCATTCGGAGCAGATGTCGGCAACGCGGGAACTTTTGTATTGTCGACCACGTGATGGCTTAAACAATAGAGAGCAAGTTCCAGGCGGTCCGCAACCCCGAGCTTGTCATAGACTTTGCGCAAATAATTTTTCACGACCTGCTCGGTCGTACCGACCCGCAAAGCAATCTCTTTGTTCTTCATGCCCTGCGTCACGCAAGAAACGATGACTGTCTCTTTCGGCGTGAGCTGCACCTTCGGGCGCGCTCCTGCAGTTCGTCCAGTCTGATTGCGATAGGCTTCCATCACCCACCGGATCCCTTGGCCATCGAGCCACGGCTCACCCGCCACCACTTTCCGCAGGCAATCTACCAGCAACTCCGGCTCTACTTCTCGCGAAACAATGCCGTGTGCACCGCGTCGGAACAATTCCAGGGTGAGATCTTCGTCCGCATTCGGCGTGACGACGACGATTCTCAATTTCGGATTTTGACGAAGCAGTTCTGCCACCGCTTCCACTGGATTTGGAGTCAGGGCCGCTTCAAAAATCAGGACATCGGCCGAAAACTTCGCCACCGCCGATTGCGTTTGCACCAGCGTTTCCGCCTGGCCTACAACGCGAATGTCGTCTTCGAGCGCAAAGATTTTTCGCAGGCCGGCACGAAAAATTGCCTGCGTATCGGCAACGATGACGCGGACAAACAGTCCCTTGTCTTCGCCTGCTCCGAGATTTCCTTCCGTGTTAACCGGAATGGTAGCCATGCAGTCCCTTGCGCTTACGCCCGCTCAAAATGGTATTCGTCAATCACTACGCCCACGCCGCGGCGTCCACGATCGTCAAAGCTACGCACCACGCGTCCCCGGCAATCGATCTGCACGTCGCGCCCGGAACCAACCACTTCAGCCGGCAGCAGAATCGTGAAATCGACCATGGAACCGACTGGCACATCTTTGTCCATCGCGAACAGCACGCCGTTCGCGGAAATATTTTCCGTTTCTGCGGAATACGCGCCCCCGGTCGTCGTCACCGACGCTGTAAGGTGGAGGGGAAATCGCGCCGCGCCCTGCATGTCTTCGTACTGGGCCGAATTCATCTGCGCCTCGGTCATCCGTGCTGTGCCTTCCGCTGCCACGTTCTTGGAGTGACCTTCCTTCCGGCATTGCTCAGTGCAGGCCGGACTATTGCTCGACTCAAGGGCAGCGTACACCCCGAAATCAGACAAACAAAGTTACCGAAGTCATTGAACAGATGGGGTTAACTGCTTTTCTTTGAGTGGATTAGAAGGGATTCTTGATGTCCGATACTCGCCTGCGATAGCACGTTTCCATCCGTGATTTGGGGGGCAAATTCCGGCAAATCTCGGGCAATTGTCGGAACCTTTTTATCTGATGAGGGCGCGATAGAAACTCGCTCGATTGGAGTCCGCACCCAAAGTGCCGGGAAGGAAGATGTTATGTTGCCGCCTAGAACTTCGTCACTTCCGTGAAGTTGAAGTCGCGAACCTTCATCGCTGGAACGACCATGTCGAACGACTCTTCACCGCTGGAGCGGACGGGAGTGCTCATGGCTTCTACGTTCGACAGCATGTGAATCAGGCTTTCGTTAAAACGGAAATTCCTGATTCCACCCTGCACGCGGCCGTTCTCGACGTAAAACGTTCCGTCGCGGGTCATGCCGGTGAGCATCTTTTCAAAGGGCTCGACTTCGCGGATGTACCACAAACGCGTGACCAACACTCCACGCTCGGTCGCCGCAATCATCTGTTCCACTGTCTGCGGATTGCCCGGCGCCGCGAACACAATGTTCACCGGCATCTCTCCCATTTCGTTGGGCAAGGAAAATCCGTGACCGGTCGCTTCGATCGAGCCGACGCTATCTTTGTATTCTGACCGCTTCATCCTCTCAGCGGTCGCCCGGGCATACACCACGCGCGGCACAACTCCGTTCTCAATCAGGGGCAGCGTTTGGCGTCGCACTCCCTCTCCATCGAACGGACTGCCATTCTGCAGTGGATGTGTGACGTCGTCCCATATGGTGATGTTGTCGCCGAACAGTTTCGTTCCAATTCGCCCCGTCAGAAACGAGCGCTGGTCGAGAATCGCCATGCCGGAGTAATCCCAGAACATGAATCCGACAATGTCGAGCACAGCCGCTGGCTCAAGGATCACCGTGTACTTCCCCGCTGGAATTTCACGCGGGTGAGCGGACTCTACGGCTTTCCTGGCGGCTATCTCTGCGAGGGTTGACGGTTCCACTTGCGTCACGTCCGGCGAATTCGCTTTCTGCCAACCGGAAGAGTCCGGAGCGAGCATCGTGATCGAAACTTCCGCCGAAGTCTGACGATGCCAATGGCTCAACCCGCGTGAGTTGAAAATGCCTTCGAATGACTCTCCACTCGAGAAAACGCCTGCGGCGGTCAGATTGTGTCGATCGGCCACGTCCACAATCTTGCGAACACCTTCGGCTCGTGCCTCAGGAGTGATGGCCGCGGTCTGCTCATAGTGCCGTGAAGGAGCTTGTCTGGCGACCGATTGCGTGGTGACGGGCGCTCCGCCCATCATGCCAGGCCGAAGCCCGGCAGCTTCGCCAGCATCCGGCATCGGCATAAGATCCGGATCAGGATGTTGCACCTTCGCCAAACTCTCCGACGCCTTCACCACCTGCCGCAAGCTTTCGTCATCAAATTTATTGGTAAACGCCCGCGCAGTCTTTCCGCCGAATGCGGTGCGCACCGAAACAACATGATTCTCCTCGGCAACATTCTGGTGGATGGTATTGTTGGCAAAACGAGTCAGCGCAAAACGTCCGCCGGAAAAAAGGACTTCCACGTCATCCGCCGATGAAAGTTTCTTGATGCGGTCAAATATGTCGCCGGCTTGTTCCCTGGTTAACATTCGGCTGTCAGCATTTCGCAGTTAACACTTCGCTCTTTTACTGAAATTTCTCAGTGGCTCAGTGACTTCGTGGTGAACTAGCTTCCCTTGAACGCACTCCCGACCTTCACCCCTCGAAACCGTGAAGCGGCCGCCCCGTGGCCCGTTCCCATCACCTGCTGCGGCTGGCCTTTGCCGCAGTTTGGCGTTCCCCATAGAGTCCATCCATCGCGCGAGCAGATCGCATCCAGCGAGTTCCAGAACTCCGTTGTGATTCCCGAATACGACGGATTCTTCACCATCCGCACTCGTTTGCCGTTTTTGATCTCCCACCCAATCTCACAACCGAACTGGAAGTTGTATCGCTTGTCGTCGATCGACCACGAGCGGTTTGTCTGCATCAGAATTCCGTGACCGGTCGAAGCAATCAGTTGTTCAAGGCTCAACGGATCTTTTCCCGGCAGCAAACTGATGTTGGTCATGCGAATCATCGGAAGCCGGTTCCATCCCTCCGCGCGTAACGTTCCGCCAGAGCGATTCTCGCCGATCGTGTGCGCCGTCTCGCGTGAACTCAGATATCCCGTGAACAGTCCATCAGTAATGATCGGTGTACACTGCGCGGCCACGCCTTCATCATCGAATCCAAACGTGCCGAGACCCGGCCCATGCTCCTGGCGCGCGTCGGCGACCACGTTGACCAGGCCGCTGCCGTAGCGCAAGGTGCGCAACTTATCGAGGGTCAGAAACGACGTGCCCGCAAAATTCGCCTCCATCCCCAGCACTCGATCCAGCTCAATCGGATGCCCCACCGACTCATGAATCTGCAGCCCGAGCTGAGAGCTATCGAGAATGACATCGAACTTCCCTTCGGGACACTGGTCCGCTTTGTGCAACGCCACAGCCTCTTCCGCAATCCGTCGTGCATTCTCCAAAAGCTTCAATTCTTCGATCAGTTCGTATCCTTTGTTCTGCCACTGCCCTCCGAACGAATTCGGATACGAACGTTTCTGAATCTCATTTCCCGCAAACCCGTAAGCCGCATATCCCGCCCCTGTCGAAAGCTTGGTCTGATGAATATCGGCGCCCTCGGACGAAACAAACCATTGCTCCTCGCGATTGAAATTCAGATTCGCTTCTGCCAGGGTGATACCCGCGACCGATCGCAGTTCCGCGTCGATCTTCAGCAGCAGGTCAATGTTCTGTTCCACCGAAACCGTAAACGGATCGATCTTGTACGGCGTGCTCCATTCCGCAACCACGGGTTTCTCCGCCGCGAGACGCACGTTCTCGCGCTTCACACGCGCCGATGCACGCGCGATCGCCACCGCTTCTGCCGCCGTCGCCTCAACTGCTCCGCGCCCCAACTCGGATGACGCCGCAAATCCCCACGCGCCATCCGCCAGCACCCGCACGTTCATTCCCACGGATTCGGCATCTGACGCGCTGCCCACTTTTCCGTTCTTCGTTGTCAGAGCACGGCTGCGCTGCGCGATGACTCGCACGTCGGCATAGCTCGCTCCGCGAACGGAAGCAACGTTCAACGCCCAGTTGGAAATATGTTTCATGCGAAGAATTTCCAATCTAACACACGCAGTAGGACAGTGATGGGCGGTGCATCGGCAGCGCCAGCAGAGCATCACGCTGAGGCAATGCACCGCATTCCATAGAAGAAGACTCGGATAACGAGGGCGCATCCGTGAGTGGATGAGCGGCAGTTCAGGGCCGCGTGGAGGTTCTTAAATTGATGGGCGTTAGCCCTGGCGGTTGCGTTCGAACCGCGTTGGCAAGTCTCTACGGTTTCGCGTGCGCCTCAGCCAGCGCCTTCTTCACTGCTTGTAGCTCCTTCAACAGTCCGCGCAACTTGGTCGAGTCCAGCGCATTCGCTCCATCGGATTTCGCTTCCTTCGGATTGTCATGCACTTCCATGAACACTCCATCGACCCCTGCCGCAACCGCGGCGCGCGCGAGCAACGGGATAAACTCCGGCTGTCCTCCGCTGACCGCGGGGCCTATATCGTCCGCTTGCGACGACGGCAACTGCACTGAGTGCGTCGCGTCGAACACCACCGGCGCAAACTTCCGCATGATCGCCAGCGACCGCATGTCCACAATCAGATTGTTGTAACCGAAACTTGCTCCACGCTCAGTCAGGAAAACCTGCGTGTTACCTGCGTCCCGGCACTTCTCGACGGCATGCCGCATGTCGAGAGGAGCCACGAATTGACCCTTCTTGATGTTGACCACGCGCCCGCTCAACGCCGCGGCGACCACGAGGTCCGTCTGTCGGCTGAGAAAAGCTGGAATCTGAAGAACGTCGGCCACTTCCGCAACCTTGCCGACGTCAGCGGTCTCGTGCACATCCGTCAAAATCAGAACGTTCAGTTGGTCCTTAATCTTCTTGAGAATGCGCAGCCCCTCTTTAATGCCGGGCCCACGAAAGCTGCGAATTGACGTACGGTTCGCCTTGTCATAGCTTGCCTTGAAGATGAAAGGAAATTCGAGCGAGCGCGCCACGCCCTTGATGATTTCCGCCATGCGGATTGCATGCTCTTCGCTCTCGATGACACACGGCCCCGCGATGAGAAATAAATCGCCGGATCCGACGTGAATGTCGCCGACTTGGAAGGACGCGATGCTCATCGACTTTCGACAGCTTTGATGTCAGCCAGTTTGACCTGAGTCCCCAGCCTTAGAGAATTCGGAATCTCCGCAACTCGATCCGTATGCTGGATCAACTCGACGATCTCCGCTTGTGTCGCATCGGCTTCGACCATCACTGAGAATGAGACATTCTGCGCTCGCACCGGTTCTCCCGACCAATCCGCCTTGACCGTGACCTGAACGTTTTTCACGTTCAAGCCGCGCTTGGCCGCTTCGCGAAAAACATCGTTGCTATAGCACCCGCCGATTGCCAGCAAAAGCAACTCGCCGCCGTTGAAGCCAAGTCCCAAGCCGCCACTCTCTTTCGAACGATCGATGGTGACTGTCCGCGGCCCTGACGAGCCCACGGCAAGAGAGCTTCCAGAAATGGTTCGAATCTCAACGGTCGTCATCGTTGCTGACCGGTTAGACTCTCACCTTTTCCGGGCGGTGAAACATCTCGACCGCCGCAGTTTCTTTCTCGGCTCGCCGCTTCAACCCGTACTGGTATGCAGCCCCAATGAACGTGCTGAATAAAGGATGCGGCTCGAGCGGCTTCGATTTGAACTCCGGATGGAACTGGCATCCGATGAAGTGCGGATGATCGGGCAACTCCACCATCTCGACGTAAGTTCCGTCAGGCGTCGACCCTGAAATTCGCAATCCTGCCGCCGTCATTGGCTCTTCGTACTCGCGGTTGAATTCATAACGATGGCGGTGGCGCTCGCTGATCTCCACCTTGCCGTACACCTTGTGGGCCAGCGTATCGGGTTCGATCTTACAGGGCCACGCACCCAACCGCATCGTCCCGCCCAATTCTTCAACGCCGCGCAATTCGCGCAGCTTGTAAATCACCCGGTGCGGCGTAGCCGGATCGAACTCGCTCGAATTGGCTTCCGCCAGTCCCACGACGTTACGCGCAAATTCAATGCAAGCCGTCTGCATTCCCAGACAAATCCCGAAGTAAGGCACTTTCTTCTCGCGGGCATAGCGAATCGCGAGCAGCATGCCCTCGATCCCCCGTTTGCCAAATCCTCCGGGCACAAGAATTCCGTCATATCCTTCAAGCTGGGTTTCGTATCCGTCGTCGGCGCTCTCCAGACCCTCAGCTTCGATCCAGTTCAACTGCAGCTTCAGGTTGTGCGCCAGCGATCCGTGGACCAACGCCTCTTTGAGCGACTTGTACGAATCCTCATACTCAACATACTTTCCAACAATCCCGATCGTGACCGTGTCTTTCGGGTTGTAGACGCGATGGACGATGTCCTCCCACTTGGAAAGATCGCGGTCCTTTGCTTCCATGTGCAGGCACTTCAGCACCAGAGTGTCCACGCCCTCGTTTGCGAAAACCAGCGGAACTTCGTAGACCGAAGCAACATCTTTCGCCGTGATCACGGCCTCGTCGGGCACATTGCAAAACAGCGCAATTTTTGACTTGATGTCTTTCGCCAGGAACCGATCGGTTCGGCAGAGCAGGATGTCCGGCTGGATTCCAATGCTCAGCAGCTCCTTCACCGAGTGCTGCGTCGGCTTCGTCTTCAATTCCTGCGCGGCAGCGATAAACGGAACCAGCGTCACATGCACAAATAACGTGTGCTCGCGTCCCAGTTCCTGCCGCATTTGCCGGATCGCTTCCATGAACGGCAACGACTCGATGTCGCCAACGGTTCCGCCGATCTCGACGATCGCGACGTCCACATCCTGCGCGACCTTCTTCATCGCAGACTTGATTTCGTTGGTGACATGCGGAATCACCTGCACTGTCTTGCCCAGATAGTCGCCGCGCCGCTCCTTGGCGATGATCTGTTCGTAGAGACGGCCGGTCGTCCAGTTGTTGTCGCGAGAAAGTCTTGCGTGTGTGAAGCGCTCGTAGTGCCCCAGGTCGAGATCCGTCTCCGCGCCGTCGTCCGTTACGAAAACTTCCCCATGCTGAAACGGCGACATCGTCCCCGGATCAACGTTCAGATAAGGATCAAACTTCATCAGGTTGACCTTCATCCCGCGACTCTCAAGCAGGCAGCCGATGGAAGCCGCGGCTAGCCCCTTGCCGAGTGAAGACACAACTCCGCCCGTCACAAAGATGTACTTCGCTGGCATCTCTTCCTCGCTCTAAATTGTCTTTGAAAGATTGTGCAGGTGGGGTGCACGAGTAATTATGGCAGAAAAGTCCTGTGGAAGAAATGGAAGAAATTACGAGCGGTATCTTTTAGCAAAAGTGCGGGAACTGCCGCCCTCGGCTGTTCGTCGAGCGAAGCTCAACGCTTCTGCATCAACAACTCGGACCTCTGTTTCTCGGTCGCCTCGCGTTGACTATCCGCGCCTAGTCAGCGAGAATGCTTAAGGCCGTCTGCAACGGACAGCTTGTAGTGTCCCCATAGTGGGCCTGTGGCGCAGCTGGGAGCGCGCTTCCATGGCATGGAAGAGGTCGTCGGTTCGATCCCGACCAGGTCCACCAAATCTCCCACTTTCTGAGTGACCTTCAACTCCTCGAGCGCAACTCTTGCTTGCGGCAAGAGTTAAAGCTCAGGCCTTGATGCCGGATCGGCGCCGCTGCCGCGCAAACCAGAGATAGACCGGAATCCCGAGCAAGATCACGACGAGCCCTCCGATTGAATCTCGCAGATTGCTGAAGAACGTGTAGCACAGCAAAATCGCCGCCGTGCCGATGAAGAGCGCGGGCACCACCGGGTATCCCGCAGTGCGATACGGTCGATTCACATTCGGCTCGCGCCACCGGAACACAAAAATCGTACTCGCCGCCAATACATAGAAGAGCCACTCCGCGAAAATCGCGAGCGAAAATAATTCCCGGAACGCGCCGCCTACTACGATCAACACAATCGCCACGAGCGCCTGAATTACCAGCGCCAGCCCAGGCGTGTGAAATTTCGGATGGACTTCTCCCAACGCCTTGAATAAATATCCGTCCCGCGCTACTGCGAACGGAACGCGCCCACCGCTCATCACCGTGCCATTCAACGTAGCCAGCATGGAAATAATCATTCCCACCGAAACCAGAGAAATCCCCCACGCTCCCAACGCAGCTTCATTCGCCACGGCAGCCGGCACCGCCGATCGCGCGATCGTCGCGGCTGGTAACGCTCGCTGAATTCCGGCATTCATCCCCATGTACAAGACCGCGACCAAGCCCACGCCGGCAATCAGCGCAATCGGAATCGTCTTCTCCGGCCGCTGGATCTCTTCACTCACCATGTTCAGATCATTCCATCCGTCGTAGGCCCAGAGCGCCGCGACAAGGGCCGCCATGAAACCTGCCATGCCGCCGGTCGCGCCCGCGTAACGTCGTTCCGAAATTGCTCCAGGAGCCCGATGAAGCCGTGAGCGCAACCACCGCGATGCCCAGAATCATCACCACCTTCAGCACCGTGAATGCGAACTGAAAGTTACCCGCCTTGCGCACGCCCACATAATTCAATCCGGTGATGAACACGTTGGCCGCGATCGCCACCAGATGCCCGTAGGTAATGATCAGCATCCGGCTCGGCGTGACGTGAAATGAAAAAATCGCTTGCGGCAAAAAATGAAATGCCGAAAGCGTTCCCAACACCCGCACGAGCCCCGAGGTAACGGTCGCAATCGATGCGGGCTTTGCGATTAAGAACCACGTCCAGCCATAGAGAAATCCTGCGAGCGGCCCGTAGGCGTCCCGCACATAGACATACTCTCCACCCGCAAACGGACGTACCGATCCCAACTCCGCATACGTCAACGCGCCAAAGAACGACAACAAGCCGCCCACGATCCAGGCCAGATACACCAGCCGCGCCGACCCGACCGCCTGCATCATCTCGGCAGGAACCAGAAAGATTCCGCTGCCGATGATCGTGCCCGCAACGATCGAGGTCGCGTGCCAGACATTCAGCCCGCGCACCAGCTCAGGACCGCGCTTTGCTGTCACGCTCCCGCTAACACTCATTCATCCTCCGGCTCAGCGAAACATGTTGCAGGAACTTGCACAGAGTAGCAATTGCCGTCTGGACTTTGCGCCCGAAGACGATCTTCTCATTTACACCCTCGCCCCCAAGGAGTAAGCTCTCTCGGTTTACCCGCTGATCCCCCATCAGTGGTGGGCCTGCGTTTCCCCGGATTTCGATCCCAAAGGAATTTGCCATGTCATCTCTCTCACTGCGCCCCTTGGCGCGCGTATTCGTCGCGCTCGTCGCCTTTGCTCTTGGTGTTGGATCGCTGGCCGCAGGCCAAGCCGTAACAACCTATCACGTCGACAACAACCGCACGGGATGGAACTCCCACGAAACTGTGCTCACCCCGGCCAATGTCGGAAGTACTTCCTTCGGAATGCTCCACGCCCTTCAACTCAACGATCAGGTCGACGGCCAGCCGCTCTTCGTTCCCGCCGTGAATATCACCGCCGGCACGAGCAAGGGCCTGCACGACGTCGTTTACGTCGCCACTGAAGGCAACACGATCTATGCCGTCGATGCTAAGACCGGCGCGGTTCTTCTCAAGCCCAACTTCGGCACTCCCGTCGCTCTGCCTCTCGGCTGCAAAAATAACGGCCCGAACGTCGGCATCAACTCCACGCCGGTTATCGACCTCACCAGCAACACTCTTTATGTGGTGGTCTACACGCAGGACGCGACGGGTCCCACGTATCGCATGCACGCGCTTGATCTCGGCAGTCTCACTGACAAAGTCACACCGGTTGTCGTTGTCGCTTCTCACACCCTGCTTGACGGCACCACATTCAACTTCAACGCAACCTACCAGCGCCAGCGTCCGGGCCTTCTGCTTGCTAACGGGAATGTCTATGCCGCCTTTGGCAGCTTTTGCGACTTCGCGCCGAACCTTTCCCGCGGATGGCTCCTCGGTTGGTCCATCGGAACCCTGACTCCACTCCCGTCCAATCAGGTTCTCGATATCCAGGCGACTTCACCCAACACCTACTTCCTCTCTTCGATCTGGATGTCGGGCTACGGTCCGTCCACCGACGATGCGGGGAACGTCCTCTTTGTCACGGGAAATTCCGATTTCTCCGGCACTACTTACGACGGGGTCAGCAACATTCAAGAAAGCACCGTGAAAGTTTCGTCTGACCTGTCGACAGTGGTGGATGTCTTCACTCCATCGAATCAGGCCTCTCTGGATGAAAATGATACGGACTTCGGCTCCGGCGGCGTCATGGTGCTTCCCGATCAGCCCGGGACCACCCCTCACATGGCCGTCGCCGCCGGCAAAAACGGCAGCATGTATCTGATGAACGAGGATGCTCTCGGCGGATACTCCACCACGACCAACAACGTTCTCGGAACCTATGCCATCAACGCCTGCTGGTGCGGTCAATCGTATTTCGTCGATCCCGCGGATGGTCTCGGACGCGTCGTCACAAGCGGTGGACTCTCCGCGCTGGTCTTTAAAGTTCAGACGTCGCCCACGACAGCCCTGGTGAAAGTTTCGCAGTCTCCCTCTATCACCGCGAGCGTTCAGGATGGCGGCTTTTTCACCAGCATCTCCTCCAACGGCACAAAAAGCCCAATCATCTGGGCTCTCACGCGAGCCACCAGTTCGAAAGGAAATCCTCTTTATCTCTATGCATTCAATCCTGAATCTGTAACCAAGGGAACGATGCGTCAGCTCGTCCGGATCCTGGCTGGAATGTGGCCCAACACTAAGGGAAATGCGAATCTGGTTCCGTTAATCGCCGACGGCGAAGTCTTCGTCGCCAGCCACAATCAGTTGAGAATCTTCGGAATCAAATCGGCGGGAAAGCAATAGCGCCACGCATTGACGAGAGGGTGCGCTGGCACAGTTTGATTTTTTGAACTTGCTTTGCGGGAACGTCACGGGCGAAGTTCAATCGGCGTCCCATTGGCCACTGCAAGCCATATTTCGTCCATCTCTTGATCGGTCACCGCAATGCATCCGTCGGTCCAATCCTTCAGTCGATGCCCAGAGCCCACCCATTGATAACCGTTTGGCAGTCCATGGATCAAAACGTCGCCGCCTGGAGAAGTTCGCATCTGACCAGCCGTAGCTCGATCTCGCGCATTTGGATACGAAATATGAATCGACTTGTAATAACTACTATGCGGGTTCCGTGAATCGAGAACGTAATTTCCCTCGGGCGTCTTGTGATCACCCTGGCGCGCCTTTGGTCCGACCGGATCGCCGCCAAGTGCGACCTTGTAGGTCTTGATCACTTTCCCTGCGTTCAACAATTGCAGAGTGCGCTCCTTCTTGAGGACCACGACACGATCCGCATGTGCCGCGTTTACCGAGGTCTGCGCAAATGCCATCCCGCTCAGCACGAGCCAAGTTACAAACCCATTGAGCTTCCGGATACGCATCACCACGATTATAGATCTGAGAATTACTTGAAGTGCTACGCTGGCAGTCTGATGTATTTGCCCAACAGACGAATTTGGCGACAGCCGGTGTGGCCCTGTGCAAGGGCCGTCCGTCTCGCAATCACCTGCGCAGCTTTGCTTTGCTGCTCATCCGCATCCGCCCATGCGGCCACCTGGACCGTCCATGCTCAACCCGCAAAGCTCGTCAATGGTGCCCCCGTCCTCTTTCAGGCGAAAACTCCGGCCAAGCTCGAGTCACTCACCGGAACTTGGCTCGGCCATCAACTCCCATTCAGCTACGACGCCTCCACCAAGACATGGTTCGCCCTGTGCGGCATCAGCTTCGAGACCGAGCCCGGCAAATACACGCTGGAACTCAAAGGGGAGAGCAAAGCGAACCAGGCTCCAGTAAGTTTCAGTCACGCTTTCCTTATAGGTCGGGCAAATTATCCAAAGATTAAAGTTGAGCTCGCTGTCGAGAAAAAGTTCACCGAGCCCAGTCAAGAACAAGTGAAGCAGATCGACGAAGACCAAAAGACGAAACAGGAATACTTGAACCGCATAACGCCGGATCGCGAGTGGGACGGAAAATTCGCCGCGCCTGCCGTGGCAGCCATCTCCGACGTCTATGGTTCACAGCGCATATTCAACGGCAAAGCCCAACGTCCGCACTACGGTCTGGATTTCCGCGTTCCCACGGGAACGCCCGTCGCAGCTATGAATTCAGGGACCGTGCTGCTGGCGCGCTTCCTCTATTTCGAAGGGAACTGCGTCTTCCTCGACCACGGCCAAGGACTGCTCACTCTTTACTTTCACATGTCCGAACTCAAAGTGAAGGAAGGCGACACAGTGAAGCGAGGCCAGGAAATCGGGTTGAGCGGCGGCACAGGACGAGCGACAGGCCCGCACCTTCACGTCGCCGTTCGCTGGCAAGGAACGTACGTCGATCCCGCAAAATTGCTGCAACTACCTTTGCCCTGAGATCTGACTTACAGGAACCCAGACAGGCGGCTCGAAACTATGCAGCCCCGCCGGTCATCTTCCCGCGCGCGCGCAGCGTCTGGTTGAGTTCATCCTTCAACCCCAGATTCCGAATCAGTCGGTGCAGATAATTCGGATGCACTCCAAGAATTCCTGCCGCGTCCACGTAATTCCCACGCGTCTGCTCCACCGCATCCAAAATCAACTGCTTCTTCAGTTCCTTGACGCTGGCGTGATACTTACCCGAATGCATTTCTTCGGGCGGCGACTGCTCCAGCAGAGATTCCGGCAAATCCTCCGGCAAAATCGTCTCCGAATTTCCCATCACCAACGCACGCTCAATCGCATTCTCCAATTCGCGCACGTTCCCCGGCCATTCATAGCTCACCAGCGTAGCCATCGCCTCGCGAGATACCGGCTTTGTCTTCACTTTGCACCGCTTCGCGTGTTTCTGGATGAAGTGCCGCGTCAGCATGGGGATATCTTCTCTTCTATCCCGCAATGAAGGCATCGGCAACTTCGAAACGGCCAACCGGTAGTACAGATCCTGGCGAAAAGTTCCCTTTTGCACGTTGGCCAACAAGTCACAATTCGTGGCGGCGATCAATCGCACGTCAATCTTGATGGGATGAGTACCCCCAACGCGCTCGAATTCACGTTCCTGCAGCACACGCAATAACTTCACTTGAAGAGCAGGAGCCAGTTCTCCAATTTCATCCAGGAATACAACTCCGCCCTCGGCAACCTCGAACCTGCCTTTTTTCTGCGCCGCGGCTCCGGTGAACGCGCCGCGCTCGTGCCCGAACAAATCCGTCTCCAGTAAGGTTTCTGGAATCGCTGCGCAGTTGATTGCCACAAACGGCTTGCTCGCCCGGGGGCTATTGCGGTGCAGTGCTCGTGCCGCCAACTCTTTGCCGGTCCCGCTTTCCCCCTCGATCAGAACCGTCATGTCACTGGGAGCGACTCGAGCAATGAACTGAAAAATCTCCTTGATCTTGGCGCTCTCTCCGACCAGGTTTTGTTCTTGCCGGATTTCGGTGGTGAGACGCTGATTCTCCTGCTCAAGCCACTGCAACCGGCGGGCATTATCCAACGCCACAGCCGAAATTCCCGCGACCGCCGCCGTCAGTTGCAGGTGATCCTCATTGAACCGATTTGTTGCATTCGTGCTGTCGAGATAAATGCAGCCGATCATGCGGTGAAATACACTCAGCGGCACACAGAGCAGTGAGCGCACTTCGGACTGGGCAAGGCTTTCTACCTCTCGAAGGGCGCCGGTCGCGACATTCACGCCCAGAACCGCGACATTGTCCTTCATCACCTGGCGCGCGATCGTCCGGCTCACGCTCACGAGTTGAGGCTGGCTCGCTTGTCGGGTTCGCGCGTACAGGCAGCTGAATTCTTGCCCCGCGTTTTCGGCCAGCAAGATCGCTCCTCGCCCGGCGGGTACGACCTCGAAAATCAGATCCAGCAACTGCGCCTGCAACTCTTCGAGGTCGCGGATAGCATGCACAACCCGGCTGATCTTCAGCAGGGCGCTCAAATTCCGAGCCACCTGAGGCGATGCTGGCAGTTCCTTCAACAGCCGCTCGGGCTGCAGGTACAGAACGTCCTTGGGATACATCACCCGGGTTTCGGCGGTAGGCTTGCGCTCGTCGAACTCGACACGGCTCGACATCGGCGACTGCTCGTCTTCTTCGGTCAGAAACACGAATACGGAATCGCCCGTCGCGATTTCGTCGCCATGTTCAGCCACTGCTCTTTGATAGTTTTGCCGTTGACGAGGGTACCGTTCCGGCTTTCCAGATCCTTGATCTGAAAACGGCCGTCTTCGCACCGCAGCAGGCAATGCTTCCGGGAAACCGACGGATCGACGACCGCTACTACGTTCGTGGGGTCACGCCCGACGGTAGCCTCCCCATCAGGCAGCGGAATGGTGGCATCTTTCGAGGGTCCCGCAATCACCAATAGTCTAGGCCGCAATCAGGTCTCTCACTCCGTGCAGAACTTGATATCACAGGACTGGAACATTTGCATGTCCAAGCTGCAGGATTTCCAATATCCGAACGGTTAGTCAGCCTATCCGATCAGATAGCGTTTTGGTTGGCTCCCAACCAAGCCCTGAATCTCACGCATGAATCCCGCAACACTCTAAATCATTGCAGCCCGAATGTTTAGAGCATCCTGCGGCTCTGGGAACTTCGCCGTCATCGATTGGCGCTTCGCTTGCACAGTACAGTAGTCGCGGATGCTCGGCAAAAGCGATGGGGGAAGCGCTTTTCAAGAAAGTTCGTGCCGAGATCGCCGGTCAGAGGCTCGGGGGACCCCCTCATCGAGCTTCTGACCTTTTTTCTTTTCTGAAGAAATGCCCTTCCTTGGGGCCTGACCGGCTTCTGCTAACCCGCTATCGCTTCACTTGCCTCGACCCTCTCCGTCACGACCGCGATGCCGTCCCGATAACTCACCGTTCTGCCCGAAATGGCGGGCACGCGTTCTCCGGGAACCAGGATTCCGACCAGATTCAGCGGGTCCGCTGCCGATAAAGTCATCGTTTCCCCGCTCAACGGCTGGTTCCGGATCGCTCGTACCGACTCAACGGCCACGGGCAGCGCAAACTGCTCTCCCAGGAACCCGTCCACAAACCTCCCACCGCGAATTTCGCCGCGATCCTCGAGCCGGCGGAAAGCCATCAGCAGTTCTCGCCATGCAGGCAGATTCGACTCCCGCGCCAGCAAGTCCCGGATCACGATTCCATACCGCCGCAGCAGCATCCAGCAAGCCGCTTCCACGGCTCGTGGCCGCTCCGCCACAACGTCCGCATGCAGCAGCGCCCATCGACCTGCGCTGTGCCGGGGACGTATGGCTCTGCCCGCAATCACTCCCGCCCGCCGCTTCGGATCGATCAGGGAACGCAGATTTTCGAATCCATCGGCCGTCACCACGCCGGCGGCCACCAACTCCCATAAAGCCGTCTCGATCTCAGCCTTCAACTTCTCAGTCCCGCGAACAATGTCTGCGAAAAACGATGCGCCCCGCTTTTGCAGAAACTGAAGTACCTCTCGTGCTCCGAGAGTTAGCCCTCCGCACGATTCGCCAACAGCGTGGGGCGGTTCCGAAGAAACGCGTGCATCGCTGATCGCAAAGTGCGGATTCTCCCGGATCGCCATCCAATCCGCCTCTTCCCGCACGAAGAACGTGATTGGCGCGACGCTGGTGGGAATCACCCTTCGCTGCCGGGGCACAGCCGAATCCGAGGCAGCATTCGCTCCTCCCGTATCCAAAGTTGCCGGATGCGGCGAGAGCCGCCCCCACCCTACCGCCCCGGTCATGCAAAGCTGATCGAGCCACTTCGGATCGTAGTTCGCGATCCGCCTCACCAGCACATGCCGCTCCCACGCGTTCGCCGGAATTTCGAATCCCTGCAATTGTTGCAAGACCTCAAGCGCTCCCCGCTCTCCGGAAGTCTGCGACCCGGGCGCCACGTGCTGCCATTGCATCAGCCAGCGCATGAATACTGCGGGTGAAACCGGTTCGATCTGCCGCCTCAGCGCGCCGACAGTCAACCGGTGAATCCGTGCCAACAACCGCCGCTCGCACCACTCCGTTTCCGATTCTTGTCTGGAGGCACCCCCATGTGGCGCTTGCGCTCCCGCCCGGGCGCTTGCGGGGCTTGTGAACTTTCCGCGCAAAACCGTTCCGCTCGCCTCCATCAGCAGCAAAGCCTTCTCCACATCGGAAGCAGGCAGCCCTAGAACCTCGCCGAGCTGTGAAGCCGAAATCGGTCCTGCGTGAGCCATCCACCCTGTAACCATCGAAAGAAGCGCGTCGTCGTGCGAAATATCTTTGTTGTCGATATCCGCCGGCACCCGATCGAATGAAGCCGCGGGGAACACCGCCAGAAAACTTCGAACCTTTTCGGCAGCGACCCAGTAACGTCGGCGTCCCGCCGCCTGTCCCGAAGCCGTATCAGCCTCGTTGATGAGGGCAACCCCGGCACGCCCCTGATTCAAGAGCGTGTCGAAGTACGCTGACCACCCCGAGTTGTTCATGTGGGGACGGCCGCCCTCGGCTGCCAAGTCGAGCGAAGCTCGACCCTCGGCCTCTCCAACCATGACCGGGTGCCCTGGGATTCCCGCCAAGCCGTTCTCCAAATCCGATGGTTGCCCCATCCTTGTCTCGCGATTTTGGCGAGACGGGGTGGGGATGTTCACCGACGATTCAGGCAGCGCAACCAACGTGTGCAGCACGTCGTGCAACTCATCCGCATCGCGGACATCCGGCCACGCCTCTTCCCTCACCTGCGCGATAACTCCCTGATCGAGACCTCCAACTTCCTCGAGCACCGACTCCGGCAACGACCGCCGCATCTGGACAGCCCGCGCCCGACGCTCCTCCAGCGGCGCATCATCAAGGTACGCATACGGATTCGCATTCAAAATTTCGTGCGAGAACTGCGATGGCACCGGCGTATCGACGGCTAGCACACGAATTTCTCCCGACGCCATCCCGCGCAACAGCGCCTTCAGCCCCTCGACATCCATCGCCTCGGTGAGCACGTCCTTCATCACTTCGCCCACCAGTGGATGATCCGGAATCTGCCGTTCTCCTTCAATGTTTTCGAAGCATGCCGCCGCGTCCGGAAACACCGACGCAAGCAAATCGTCCGAGCGCATCCTCTGAATCTGCGCCGGAACCTTCTTGCCGTTCTGGAATCGCAACAGCGCCAATGCCCGGTTCGCATCCCATCGCCATCGCGTGCCAAAAATCGGAGAGTCCAGCGCTGCCTGTTCCAGGATCGGCTGCACCGAATCTGCCTGCAGGAAATGAAAGACATCGCCGAGTGGAAAGCTGTGTTGCTCGGCCAACGCGATGTTCAGACCGTTGTCGGTCGCTGCAGCCTGCAACTCAAAATTAAATCCGCGGCAAAATCGCTTGCGCAGCGACAGTCCCCACGCTTTGTTAATCCGGCCGCCAAATGGCGCATGAATCACCAACTGCATCCCGCCACCTTCATCAAAAAATCGTTCCGCGATTACAGTGGTCTGCGTCGGAACCGCACCCAACACAGCTCTCCCTTCGAGGATGTATTGGATCGCCTGTTCCGCTCCAGCATCGTCCAGCCCGCACTCTTCCTTCAGCCAACGAACTGCGGCGGCAACTTCCGGTTGCGTCGCCGAAAATCCAACCGGCGAAGTTCTCGGCAACATCGTGCTGATTTTCTCCCGCAGTTCCCCGATGTGCGCCGACAATTCCTGCGTTCGCGCCGGAGCCTCGCCGCGCCAGAACGGCACGCTCGGAGGCGCTCCGTGCGCATCCTGCACCAGCATTCGCCCCGAATGTGTCTCCACGCGATGAATCATCCACGAAGTATTTCCCAGCAGCATGATGTCGCCGCGATTGCTTTCCACCGCGAAATCTTCGTCGACCGTTCCGACAACCACCTGATCCGGTTCAGCCACCACGGTGTAAAGAGCGTTGTCTGGAATGGCTCCGCCGCTCGTAATCGCCGCCAGCCGCGCCCCTCGCCTCGCCCGCAATCTCCTGTTCACGCGGTCTCGATGGATGTACGCCCCGTACCGCCCCCGCCGCGCCGCAATCCCCTCCGACAACATTTCGAGAATCGAATCAAACGTCTCCCGCTTGAGGTTGCGATACGGATAAGCGCGGCAAGCCAAAGCAAACAACTCATCCTCATCCCAACCCTCGGAGCCCGTGTCCGTAGAACCGAAATCCTCAGCCCGAGAAGCCGTACCGCCGGCGTCCCCGCTGTCAATCGCGGGTTCATTTTCATCCCGCACCTTCCCTCGAGCCACCCCCGCCGCTCCCTGTCCAGCAGCGCACGACGCCACAATCTGCTGCGCCAGCACATCCAACGGCGCATCTGGAATGATCAAGCGGTCCAGATCTCCCTGTCGGATCGCGCGCACCAGCGACGCGCACTCCATCAAATCGTCGCGGGTCGTCGCGAAGAATCGCCCCTTGGGCACCGCGCCACGCCAGTGTCCCGACCGCCCCACTCTCTGCAGAGCCACCGCGATCGCTCTCGGAGAGTTAATCTGCACCGCCAGATCGACGAATCCCACATCGATGCCAAGTTCAAGCGATGCCGTCGCCACCAGCACGCGAACCTGCCCCTCTTTCAGCTTCTTCTCCGCTGCAAATCTGAGTTTGCGCGACAAACTCCCGTGATGCGCCGCAACGTTCTCCTCGCCAATGCGCTCGCCCAATTCATGCGCAATGCGTTCGGCCATCCGCCGCGTGTTCACAAACACCAGCGTTGAGCGATGCTGTGATACCAACTCCACCAGTCGGTCGTAAATCGAATCCCACATCTCATTCGAAGCCACGGGCCCCAATGGCATGGGAGGAACTTCAACGGCAATATCCAGCGTTCGCTTGTGCCCGACATTCACAATGACCGGAGTGGCAGCCCCGGCGCCCTCGCGGTTCCCGGTCAGAAACCGCGCAACATCCTCAATGGGCTTCTGCGTAGCCGACAGCCCAATTCTCGTCGGACGCCCGTGAGTCAATGCCTCTAACCTCTCCAGCGACAGCGTCAGATGCGCCCCGCGTTTGTCATCGGCCACTGCGTGAATCTCGTCAACAATCACCGTCTCCACATCGCGCAAAATCGCCCGGCTCTTGTCCGCGGTCAGCAAGATGTAGAGTGACTCCGGCGTGGTCACCAGAATGTGTGGCGGTCGCTTCAGCATCGCCCGGCGTTCGGGTATCAACGTGTCCCCGGTGCGGACCGCGGTGCGGATTTCCGGCATCAGGAATCCGCGCTCGCCCGCCAGAGCGAGAATCTCCCCAAGAGGAACCTCCAGGTTTTTCTGGATGTCGTTTCCCAGCGCCTTCAGTGGGGAAACATAGAGGACTTCCGTTCGATCGCTCAGTTGCCCGGCCAAGGCCTTGCGTACCAGTCGGTCAATGCAGGCAAGGAACGCCGCCAGCGTCTTCCCTGATCCGGTGGGCGCGGAAATCAGCGTGTCGCGCCCCGCGACAATGTGCGGCCACCCCTGCTCCTGCGGTTCGGTGGGCGTCCCAAACCGTGATACAAACCACTCCGAAACCAGGGGGTGCGCCCAGGCTAGAGACTCAGGGACAGAAGGCATTCGGACATTCTAGACCGAAACCGTACTTTCGCAAAACATTCGCCCGCATCCAATTTCTTTCGACTCTCCTGCGCACTCGCTGACACCGGAAATGAGCAGGAGAAACAAGAACAATCTCCTGCGGAAAAACGCCCTGCCCCTCCGATGGTAGAATCTCGATTCTTTTGCAATCGGGGGAACTCTGTTGAACTGGAAAAACCAACTCACCTCATTCATCCTTGTCTTGACTCTCAGCCCTCTCACGGCCGCTGCGCAATCCAGTCCCGAAATCAACAGCGCTCCCTATCTCGGCTACACCGCCCAGGACACCGTCACTGAACGCGACTGGGAAAAGAAATTTCAGGACGGCATCGTCCCAGCCAACATCCGCGAAAATATGCGCCGTCTCTCCGCGCGGCCTCACCACGTTGGCTCGCCCTACGACAAGGACAACGCCGACTGGATGCTGGCTCAATTCAAACAGTGGGGATTCGACGCGCACATCGAGACTTTCGACGTCCTTTTCCCGACGCCGAAAGAACGTGCGCTGGAACTCATATCTCCCAAGCCCTTCAAGGCTAAGCTGCAAGAACCCCTTCTGGCGGTCGACCCAACATCGAATCAGACGTCGGAGCAACTCCCAACCTACAACGCCTACTCTGCCGACGGCGACGTCACGGCGCCTCTGGTTTACGTGAACTTTGGCAATCGCGAAGATTACGAGCAACTCGATCGCCTTGGAGTTTCAGTCAAGGGTGCGATCGTGATCGCGCGCTACGGTTCCGGATGGCGCGGCGTTAAACCCAAGGTCGCGTGGGAACACGGTGCGCTCGGATGCATCATCTACTCCGATCCTCGCGAGGACGGCTTCTTCCTTGGCGACGACTATCCCAACGGCGGCTGGCGCCCCAGCGAGGGAGTGCAACGTGGAAGCGTCATGGACACTGACTATCCCGGCGATCCCTTAACACCCGGTGTCGGCGCAACGCCAGGGGCCAAGCGACTCGCCCTCAAAGACGCCAAGACGATCACCCACATTCCGGTCCTGCCCATCTCCTACGCCGACGCGCAGCCTTTCCTCGCGGCTCTTCAGGGACAAATCGCCCCTGAGGGATGGCGCGGCGGCCTGCCCCTCACCTATCACATCGGGCCTGGGCCTGCCCGCGTCCACCTCAAGGTTGCCTCCAACTGGGACACGAAACCCGTCTACGACGTCATCGCCACCATTCCGGGCTCGGCCCCCGGCCAGTGGGTGATTCGCGGCAACCATCACGACGCATGGGTGAACGGCGCCGACGATCCCATCGCCGGCATGGCGCCGGAACTCGAAGAAGCTCGCATGCTCGGCGAATTGCACAAGCAAGGATGGGTGCCGAAGCGCACCATCATCTACTGTGCTTGGGATGGTGAAGAGCCCGGACTCCTCGGCTCGGTCGAATGGGTTGAGACTCATGTCGACGACCTGAAAAAACACGCCGTCCTCTATCTCAACACCGACGGCAACGAACGCGGTTTCTTTAGCGCCGGCGGAACACAGGACCTGCAACCCGTGATCAGCGCCGTAGCCCGCGACATCAAAGATCCTGAAAAGAACATTTCGGTGTGGGAAAGGTCTCATCTTCGTGCCATCGCGCGCGCAAAAGACGCAGACGAACGCGCCCAGGTCCGAAAACTTACCGATCTGCGGGTGAACGCTCTCGGAGACGGATCCGACTACACTGCCTTTCAGGATTTCGCGGGCATTCCATCTCTCGACATCGGCTTTGGTGGAGAGGACGAAGGCGATCAGTATCACTCCATCTATGACGACTTTTACTGGTACACGCACTTCGCCGACGGGGACTTCGTCTATGGACGTGCTCTCGCCCAAACCGCTGGCACCACCATCATGCGTGTAGCGGACTCCGATCTCCTGCCGTACGACTACGCTGGGCAGGTTGATGCGATCTCTAAGTACGAATCGGAACTGGAGAAGCTTCTCAAAGACAAGCAGGATGAATTCACCGAGCGGAATCTCGAACTCCAGGAAGGGGTTTTCAATGCCACGGCCGATCCGCACAAGACTTACGTGCCTCCGCCCGTAGAAACCGTGCCGCCTTACATGAATTTCGCGCCCATGAAAAATTCTCTTGAGGCACTCAAGAAAAGTGCCGAACACTACACCAAGGCACTGGCGAAATTCAAAGGGAACACCGCCGCCATTCCCTCAACTTCCCTCGATACCGTCAACGCGGACCTGCTCGCCGTCTCGCGCCTGTTCCTCAATGAGAAGGGACTGCCCGAGCGTCCTTGGTTCAAGAACCAGATCTACGCGCCCGGCGCCTACACGGGATACGGAGCCAAACCAGTCGCGGCAGTCCGTGAATATATGGATGAGAAAAAATGGAAGGAAGCGGACGCGCAAATTCCCATGGTCTCCCAGGTGATCGACAACGTCGCGGCCGGAATCAACCACGCCGCCACCGATCTGGAAACCGCAGCCGACAAGCATTAGCGCCGGCTGCCCTACACACCGGGCGCCCTATCCCTGTCTCGCGTTCTTTGCGAAACAGGACGGGGATTTTCCTCACTCATCCCCCAAAACCACACAATGCTAGAATCGCCGCGATGCCCAAACTTTCCGCTCAAGCCCGCGCCCGCAAGATCAAACTGCTCCTGTTCGACGTTGACGGGGTCCTGACCGATGGAAAGCTCTTCATCTTTCCCGCGCCTGCTGGCACGCAACAGAGCGTGCTGGAACAATCGGCCAAACATGGCGGCCAGGGCGGATTCGGCTTCCACAGCCAATCTTTGATCGAAGCCAAGGGCTTTCACGCTCATGATGGAACATCGATCTCCCTCGCCCGCCTTGCCGGGATCAAGACGGGGCTTATCACCAAGCGTGTCTCCGAAACCGTCGCCCTCCGCGCCCGTGACCTAAAGTTGGAGTACGTCCGCCAGGGAATCCAGGACAAGCGCACCTGTTTTGAAGAAATTGTGAAAGAGGATGGCGTAATGCTCGAAGAAGCCGCATTCGTCGGAGACGACGTCATCGATCTGCCCGCCATGCGCGCAGGAGGCTTCGCGATCGCCGTTCAGAACGCCCGCGCCGAGGTGAAAAAGGAAGCGCACTACATCACGCCGCATGCCGGAGGCGACGGCGCTCTTCGCGACGCCGTTGAGTTCATCCTCAAAGCCCAGGGCAAATGGAAAAAGATTGTCGAAGCCTACATCGGCGAACGCGGCCCCACCGTTCAATAAGGCTGGTTCGGCCACCCTCGGTTCGATCAGACCCCTGCACAAACTTGCCCCCGTGACCTTGTCGTTCCGACCTCTACCCTTGCTATTCCGACCGAAGTGAGGAACCTGCTGGTCCCGGCAACGAAATACAGCCGGCCCGTCAGATTCGTCCCGGCGAATCGCCGTCCGGAATGCGGAACGAAATGAGCCAGTGACCTAAGAAGAAGATTGGAAGGTGGGGCCAAGAACCAACGAAGACCAACGACCGCCAAAACAAAAACCCACCGGATGCTTGCTTGGGGCGTGCTCGGGTCAGCATCCGATGGGCTACCGTTTCTCCTTACTCACCCTGTTGTTTTCAGGAGTATGTGAAGACAGTAAACACCGCCAGCGCATTAAGTTCCGTCTAATTTTGTAAATCTTTGTAAAACCTCCGGATGCACCTGTGGAACGCGCGAAATCCTCGCCAATCCTCACTTTAACGCGTACAAATTGCCATCCGCACTGCCGAAATACACCGCATTCCCCACCACCACCGGCGACGACAGGATCGATCCCATGCTCATCATCCGGCTCACTCCTGCGACCATGTCGTCGTAGAAATCTGACTTGTAGATCACATCCAGATTCGGCGTTCCATCCGCCTTCGTGAAACGAGGGCCATTTTCCTTCATCCCGTCCGTCTCAAAGTTCCATATCGCTTTGAACTTCGCCAGATCGATCGCAACTAGTTTCCCCTGCGTTGCTCCGACATACAGAGTTCCATCCGCCAAGGCCGGCGACGAAAACAGATACCAGTGATTGAGATTCGTCGACTTCTGCACCGCGCCCGTTTTCGCATCCAGCGCGTAAATCAGGCTCGAATCCGATGTGACGAAGTACACCGCGCCCTCCCGCACCGCAGGCGACGAAACCACCCAAGCTCCCTCGGTGGAAAAGGCCCACTTCTTTTCCCCGCTCTTCGCATCGAGCGCGTACAGATGCGAGTCGCGACATCCGAAGTACACCATGCCGTCCGCGACCGCAGCCGATGACTGGATGCCCACTTGGTTGTGCGTGTCTGCGTCCTCCCCCGTCTTGAATCGCCACTTCTCCGTCCCGGTCGCGGCATCGAGAGCGTAGAAATAGCTGTCCCAACTTCCAATGAAGAGCACACCGTCTGCGATCGCCGGTGACGCGTGCACCACATCCCCGGTCTTGAATTTCCAATTCAACGATCCCGATTGTGCTTTGAGCGAATAGACGTTCCCGTCGCCACTACCGAAATAGACCGCCCCGTTCCAAACGGCGGGCGAGGAAAGATAGCAGTCAAAAGGATCCGGCATCGTCTCGCTCGCCGGTTGCACCCCGTGCAAGTGCTTGGCCGAAAAGCGGTGCTCGCCTCCCGTCTGAAACTTCCATTTCAACTGCCCGTTCGATGCGGACACGGCATAGAAATTTCCGTCATACGCCCCGAAATAAACGATCCCGTCTGCTACTGCCGCAGACGACACCACCCGCGCTTTCACCTCAAACTTCCATTTCTGCTTTCCCGATTCCGCGTCGACTGCATAGAAATTCCCATCGGCGCTGCCGACATAGGCAGTATGATCAACGACCGCCGGAGATCCAATCACCATGCCGCCAGTCTGGAATTTCCATTTCAACGCCGCATGCTGCGGTAGTCCAGCTGCCTCATACACGCCGGTGTGCCGGAGATTTCCCCGAAACATCGGCGAATCCTGCGCTATGAGGGAAAAGGGGAAAACCAGAACGACAAACAGTCCTTGCCGAACTCGCGCCAAGCGCATAGTCGTGTGAGCCTCACCTGTGGACGTAAGCCTGTTAAACGTGCCTTTTCGACGTACCTTTTAGACGTAGAAGAAAGATTCCATGACAAAAAATCGGGACCAACGCCATCTGGGCGGGTCCCGATTCCATACTTTCGAGGGCATACACTCGTCACCCGTCGATCCTGCTCCCGCGCTATTCCGGCAGCGGAGGCAGTTTCGACGCGACCAGTTCGGTGAATCGCTTGTCTTTGCGCAACTCGGCGAATTCGGTATCGCGATACACGTTCTTGAAGTCCTTGTAGTTCTCTTCCATCGCCTTCCGCAGATACTCGAGCGACCGTTCGGAGTATCCCATCCTGGCGTAAAGCTTCGCGACCGTGTAATCGTAGTGGGCTCGATCCTCAGGGCTGGGTAGCTGCGCCTGCACGCCGCCTCTCGAAGTCCGCTCGAACACATCTGGATCGAGTTCTACCGCCTTTTGATACGCCGTCACCGCCGCCTCAAATTCCTTCTTCGAGAACAGCGCCGCTCCCAAATTGTTGAAGAACGAAGCCGACATCGCGTCGATCGAAATCGCGTGCCGGTATTCCTTCACGGCCGCGCCCCACTTCCTCTCTTCGTAGAAGACGACCCCCAGATTGTTGTAGGAATCCGCAAAACGGCGGTCCGCTTTGATGGATTGATCAAACGATTTCTTCGCCTCGCGATAGCGCTGCATCATCAGTTCGGTGATGCCGATCTTGTTCAGCAATGCGGCCGACTTCGGTTCCTTCGCGAGCGCTGCCCGGTAATAATCCAACGCGTCGAGATACAGTTTCTCGCTGCGCAATTGGTCGGCCTGCTTCTGCAAGTCGTCGACCGTCGCATCCGCCGATGGCGGATCGATCATTCGAAGCAGCGGTGGCGTGATTTGAACTTGTTCGCCGTGCGCAACCTGCGCCGTAGAAGAGGCTGGTGAGAAGGTGAAAACGCAAACCGCAAGGAGTGAAGCGGGAATCAGCAGAGCTTTCGGGTAGAAGGACATAGGCCACCCCCAGAAATGTTGCGCTTATTCTGGCGCAGTTTTGGCCGGGCGGCGAAGATTTTAGCAGAATGCGATCCGAGCCCGAAACCGGGCCCGGACGCCCAAACATCCGCTCTAATGCGGCGCAGCCTGGCTACCGTCTGCTGGTTTAGACACCGGAGCCGAGCTTTTGTCATCCTTAAAGATTCCGGCGATCTTGCCGAATAAACCCTTCTTTTTCTTCGGATCCTGAGGATTGTTCGGGTCCTGCGGATTGCCCGTCTGGGCCGCCTGCTGCTCTTGAGGCATGGGAGCCTTGTCTCCGCTCCCGAAGATCTTTGAAAAGAATCCCTTCATGCCGGTTTGCGCGTCGCAGGTGTCGTGAGGCTCCGTTCCCGCCACAAACGCCGAAGTATAGTCATCCGTGCAATTTGGCGTGGCCAGGCGGTTCGTCACCTTGTCGAGTTGGACGTCCACCACTCCCGACGGCTGTGAGAATTCCTGCATGCCGGAATACTGCGGCAGAACCGACGCCTTTTTCATGAACTCGGTCCAGATCGGAGCCGCCGTCTGCGCACCGCTCAACCGCAGATCGCTGTAATCGTCGTATCCCACCCAGACAATGCAGAGCAGGTTCGACGTGTAACCCGCAAACCAGCCATCGTGCGAGCTTCCGGTTTTTCCGGCCGCCGGAGGAGTAAATCCTCGCAGCCGGACCGCCGTATACCCCAGCCCGTTATTGATGACGCCTTCCATCATGTTTGTCATGACGTAAGCGATTCGCGGATCGAGCACCTGCCGCTGATCCGTGTTGTAGTTCGAAATCACATCGCCCTTGCCGTTGCGCACCGACCGCAGCAGGATCGGCGACAGCCGCTCGCCGTTATTCGCGAACGTTGTGTATGCTCCCGCCATGTCAATTGGCGACGCGTCATACGACCCCAGAGCCATCGCCGGCGTCGCCTTCACCGAAGCGATTCCCGCCGACTTCGCGAGGTCGGCCACCTTGTCGTATCCAACTTCTTCCGCCACCTTCACCGTCGCATTATTCAGCGACATCGCCAGCGCATACCGCAGCGTCACATCCCCGTGATATTCCTCTTTGTAGTTGCGCGGCTCGTAGATCTGATCGCCGTACGCAAAGCTTGAAGGTGCGTCCGTCACTGTCGATGCCGGAGTGATCACGGTCTGCGAACCATCCAGAGCCGTATTCATCGCGGTCGCATAGACAAATGGCTTGAAAATGGATCCCGTCGGCCGCTTCGCCACTGCGTGATTCAACTGGCTCCAACCGTAGTCGCGTCCGCCCACCAGCGCCAGTACCGACCCCGTATGCGGATCGATCGCAACCAGCGCGACCTGCGCCTGCGGACCGTCGAGCACTTTCGTCTCATACTTCTTGCCGACCTTGATCTTCTTGGTCCGCATCTTCTTCACTTGCTCGTCGACCAGCTTGATGCCACTCTCCACTGCTTGCGCCGCAGCCTTCTGCAAGTCCGGATCCAGGGTCGTATAAATTCGATAAGACGAATCGTTCAGTTCGGTCTCATTGAACTTGCTGATCAGGCTGTCGCGCACCATGTCCACGTAGTAAGGAGCGTCGCTCGACTCCACGTTCGGTGGCGCCAGTTTCAGAGGGGCTGCCTTCGCTTTCTCCGCCTGCTCCTTTTGGATGGCGTGCGTTTCCACCATCGCATCCAGCACCAGGTTGCGCCGCTCGAGCGCGCGCTCCGCATGACGGTACGGCGAAAGCCGGCTCGGCCCCTGGATGATTCCCGCGAGCAATGCAGCTTCCGGCAGAGAGATATCTTTCAGATCCTTCCCGAAATACGACCGGCAAGCTTCCCCAAATCCACTGATCCCGAACGAACCGCGCTGCCCCAGGTTCACCCAGTTCGCATAAAACTCGAAAATCTGCTGCTTGCTGAACTTCTGTTCAAGCTCTTCGGCGATCAGCATCTCCGTTACTTTGCGCTTGATCGACTTTTCCGGAGTCAGGAAAAACCCGCGGGCCAATTGCTGCGTCAACGTCGATCCGCCCTGCGCCGCCTTTGCCGTATGACGTCTTCCCACACCGCCTCGAGCGTCCGCCCAAAATTGACGCCGCTATGCTCGAAGAATCGCCGGTCTTCGATGGCCAGCACCGCCTGCACCATCACCGGAGGAATTTCGTTGTACTTCACCACCTGCCGCTTTGACCGCTGCTCCGCGTCGAACAGCGCGGTGACGAGTTGCGGCTCCAATTCGTACGCGGATAGTTCGGTTCCACGGCTCGTAATCCGGCTGATCTGCCCGTCGCCAATCGTGATCCGCGCCGGTTCCGGGCTGTGATACGACTCCGGCCCAGGGGAGATCTCGATCCCGCCGGTCGCTAAATGAAAGGTGCCGAGCTTCGACTGTCCCTCTTGCTCGGAATACCCGGCACGCCGCAGATCGGCGGCAATCTCGCGTGCGTCGATCTTCTGGCCTTCGCGGATGACTCGCGGCAGTGCGTAGATCTTCGCGGAATTGGCAAACACCGGAGTCCGGAAGCGGCGTTCGATGATGCGGTCATACTTGATATAGAAGAACGAAAACAGCGCCGTGACCGAAACCGCCAGCACCAGAAACACCACCAGCGCCGCGCGCAGCAGCGGATCCTTCGGCAACCAGCGCGGCCCCGACCTCGTTGTACCTTCGTTTGCCTTCGGGATTCTAATCTTGATGGTCACGGTTGGGTGTAGTCGAAATCCTTAGAAAGAAGATGATAGTAGGTCGAACCATTCGTGTTCTGTCAGACGTCCGCAGACCTCAAAAGGTTTGTTTTCGCCCGCTTTCCGGGGGCATCCTTCGAGAAATTGGAGCCTCGGCGTGAAATTGTCCTTGGTTCGCGTCCCTATTGTAACGCCTCAACCGATCGCATCCCATTCCCTTGCGGGTACCGTCCACGCCCATGTTCCCGCCGCCTGCAGCGCCAAAAGAACGAGGGCGGAGATGATTCGCTCCGCCCTGAATGCCGCTCGCCCTTCTCGTTTCCCTAGTGAGTGTCCGTTACTGCCCAAGCGAAGTTCGACCCGGTCGACAGCGTGTTCGTATTGCTGGTCAGGCTCCCGGAGCTGAAACCCAACTCGCCGATTTCGCCGACTCCGTGGGTGAACAGATACGAGCCGCTCTGATCGAACATTCCGAAGCTCGGCGCAAAGCTGCTCAGACCGTTAATCTCCGTCAACTCCCCGGTGGTGCTGTTGATCTCAAATCCTTCCATCGGGTCCTGCGCACCCGACGAGCTCTCATTGAACGTGTACACAAACAGGTCTACGGGATGAGTTACCAGGTTGTATGGAGAGAATGTACTTGCAAAGGGCGAACCCGCCACCTGCGCTATCGCTCCCGTCGTCTGGTTGATTCCGTAAACGTAGACATGGTCGTCAATCGTAGTTCCATTGACCCCAGTTTCTCCGGACACTCCCAACAGGAATTTGCCCGTCGCCTCACCCCTGACGAACGTCAACTTCGCCGGGAACGGACTGCCCGCCACGGCCGTGAGCGCCCCGCCGGTTCCAATCGAAAAGGCCGCCACACTCTGGGGAACACGCCCTCGGCCACATACAGGAACCTGCCCTGCCCATCCGTCGTCGCATCCCATGAATTGACGCCAACTGCATAAGTGCCGGTATAGGTCAGCGTGCCGTCGGTTTGATTGATGGCAAACGCACTGACCTGCTGGGTTGTATCGCCGGATATGAAAAGAAATTGTCCTTTGGGATCTGACGTGATTGAAAATGCGTTTGCAGTCGGATTCACGAAGGGACTGCCCGGCAGAGCCGTCAATGTGCCGCTCGTGCCGTCGATGGAGAAACCCAGGATCAGAAGATTGCTGACTGGCATGTAGAGCCACTTCTTCTGCGCGATCACCATTCCACCATCAATGCCCGGCGGGAACGTCGGAGCCGTGAAATTCGACAGCGCATCGAAATTGCCTAAGGCGTCGAACCCTGCCCCGCCAATGTTGCCATTATTGTCATCCGCGAAGTAGACAAACGCGACGGGCGCTGCGGTTTGCGTTCCCCCGCCACCCGAACTCGAAGGCCCGCCACTCGACGGAGTGCAAGTGGAACTTCCAAATGTCACGCCGCAGGTGTAGTGCCCGCAACCAACAAGAGATATCGTTGCCAGCACCACGATCGAAGTCAGGAGCGCCCGAAATCTCATCTCCATGAACTGCCTCCAAATCGGACCTTTTTCGCGCAAATTCCGTTATCCTCGGCGATCCTAGAGGCCTCGTAACCACCTGACAAGGTTACGAACGTCAGTGTCCAGAACCGACGTTCCTCCCACGGAACGCCACGCGCTCGCGTCGAAGGTGTGCGGTGACCTGCTCGAAAAGTGTCCCACGTACCTGCAAGAACGAACTCCGGCGACACAAGCAGGGGATGAAGTTTGAAGGATCGAGAAATCGTAGCGGTTGGGAGGCGCTTCAGAAGGCGACGGCCGATAGCTGATTTTCAGTTTACCGGTTGCCGCTCGATGGCGTGAAATGCAAATTGAACGAATATCCCGGAAGGCTCACTGGAACGCTGTAGTCAGCCGCTACGTAGACCGCCGGCATTCCCGGCGTCCCGATCCGCTGCACCAAAACCTGCTCCGGAGCTAGCGTAATCATGTGTTCCGACGCTTTTTTGATCACTGATTCTTGCAGTTGCTGATCGCTTTCGTGCGGATTGGCTCCGCCGACCATTGCGATATCTTTGAGCTCATCCTGAAGCGCGTAGTTGGTCAATTCCGGCGGAATGATCTGAAAGCCACAATAGATCGCGCCCACGATTGCCAGAAACCCGACGAATGCTTTAACTGTTCCCATGATCCCCGAATCCGCTCCGCCGGACCGGAAATCGCCTTGTTAGGCCCGGCCGAGCAACTCCTGAAAATATTCAACGATCGCCGTGATCGTAACATCGCGCACCTCACGGGTCGAACGTAAAACGACCTCGACAGTACCTTCGGTAACCTTCTTCCCGACCGTGATTCTAAAGGGGATGCCCACCAGGTCGGCGTCTTTGAACTTCACTCCCGGCCGCTCGTCGCGATCGTCGAGCAGAACGTCATACCCCGCCGCCTCAAGCCGTTTCGCAATGTCTTCCGCGGCGTTCCTCACGGCCTCGTCCTTCACGTTCACCGGCGCAACCACAATTTCAAACGGAGCAATCGCCGGCGGCAGCCAGAATCCGTTCTCGTCGTTTCCCTGCTCAACCGCGGCCGTCAGAATTCGCTCAATCCCGATTCCGTAGCTGCCCATGATCGGCATGACTTCCTTGCCGTTCTTATCGAGCACCCGCGCTCCCATCAACTCGGTATACCGATATCCCAGCTTGAAGATGTGACCGATCTCGACCGCCGTGTCGATGCGCAGGGCTTTCCCGCACTTCGGACAGGCTTCGCCCGCCGTTACCGCCCGCAAATCCGCATAGGCTGTCGGATGAAATTCTTTCCTGGCGTTAAGTTTTTCAGGTGGTAGTCCTCTTTGTTCGCGCCCGCAATCAACTGCGTCCGCCCTTCTAGAGCCTGATCCACCAGCAGTACCGGCTTGTCCGTATCCTTCTTCAGATCCTTTGCCCACTCAATGCCGATCGGCCCCAAATAACCCGCCGGAGACTTGAATAGCGCTTTGATCTCGGCTTCATCCATCGCCCGGGCCGTCGTCCCGATCACGCCATTCAGCTTGGCTTCATTCAGTTGATGATCGCCGCGCATCAGCACCACGACCCCGCGCAACTTCGTTTTTCCGGCGGCATCTTTTCCTTCCGCCATCAAAGCCAGCGTTTTGATCTTGTTCTTCGGCGACACTCCCAGGAATTTCGCGACGTCTTCGATTGTCTTCTGCCCCGGCGTGTGTACCTCGAGCGGATTGCCGTCGCCTTCCGGCGCCAGATCCTGCACAGCTTCGAGTTTCGAAGTCGCCTTCTCCATGTTCGCCGCGTAATTGCATCCGTCGCAGCTCACAATTTGGTCTTCCCCCGCGGGAGTCCGCACCATGAACTCGTGCGATTCCTTCCCGCCCATCGCTCCCGAATCCGCTTCCACCACCATGTACTTCAGCCCGCAGCGGTCGAAGATGCGGCAATACGTTTCGTAGTGTTTCTTGTACGAAACATCGAGTCCCGCCGCATCGATATCGAACGAGTACGCGTCTTTCATCATGAACTGCCGCACGCGCAAAGCCCCGCCTTCGGCCGTGGTTCGTCGCGAAACTTCGGCGCAATCTGATACCAGATCTGCGGCAGTTGCTTGTAACTGCGCAGCTCTTTCAGCGCGATGGAAGTCATCACTTCTTCTTCCGTCATGCCGAGGCCCATGTCGGCGCCTTTGCGGTCTTTCAGACGAAACAGGTTTTCGCCCATCAATGCCCAGCGCCCGCTGGCCTCCCATATTTCCCGCGGATGCAGCGCCGGCAGAAAAAATTCCTGCCCGATCTTGTCCATCTCCTGCGCGCACGATTCCCATGATCTTGTTGAACGACCGGTTGCCCAGAAAAAGATACGAGTAAATTCCCGCCGCGAGCTGACGAATGTACCCAGCCCGCACCAGAAATTTGTGGCGACGCGACTTCGGCATCCGCCGGCGCCTCGCGCAATGTAGGAATAAAGAGTTCAGACCAACGATGCATAGTTGAGTTCCCTGCGTAGAAGAGAATCCAAGATTGTAAATGATGGGACGAAGGAGTCTGTGTGGGGACAGCCGCCCTCGGCTGTCCGCCGAGCAAAGCTCGGTGGAGTATTCCCGAAAAGCTCCCGATTTTTTTTAGATCCTAGAGGATTAACGCAACGTCCTGGGTAGGATTGGCGCTCAGAACCATCACAAGTTCCCTCGCGATCTCCTTCGGCAACCGGATCGCGACTTCTGGATCCCGATCGTCGACTGCAATGTAGATCGGAGCTCCAGTCTTTCGGCCGTGGTTGCGGCTACCCGACCAGCTGTTTCAAAATCTCTTTCCCCAACTTCTGCGCTTCCCCAAAAAACTTCTGATACTCCACAAACATCCGGTTCAACTCGAGCGCCTTGTCCGTCGAGGGATGTTTCCGCAGAATCATGTCCCGCACATGCACCGGGTTCGGCAGCGTCGCGTCCTCAGTCAATTCTTCGAGCGCGGTATTCGGATCGTAGTGATACATGCCGTCTATTGTAGTCCCGCACCCTTCCGTAGATCGCAGCCCGTACTCTTTCGCCGGCGCCCAGCGCTGGCTTCGAGACAGGTCCTCAGCCGGGCCTACATCATCTCAACTCCCCAGAGATCGTGCAGGTGTACGATCCCTTCCAATTTGCCGCCGCGTCCCACGACCATGAGTGACGTAATCTTCTTTTCTTCCATCAACGCAATGGCAGTGGCCGCAAATTCGTCGGCCCTGATCGTTTTCGGATCGCGCGTCATCGCCTCTTCGGCCGTCAGGTCCATCACATCTTTTCCGCGCTTTTCCAGCAGTCGCCGCAAGTCCCCGTCGCTGATGATTCCTACCAACTTCTGCCGGTCGATCACTGCCGTGATCCCCAACTTCTTGCGCGACATTTCATAAATCACGTCCGGCATCTTGGTCGCTCGTTCGACACACGGGAGCGCTTCTCCGGTATGCATCAGCGATTCCACTCGCGCCAGCCGTTTCCCCAGCTTGCCACCGGGATGCAGATTGGCAAAATCTTCTTCCTTGAATCCGCGCCGCTCGCTCAGCGTCACCGCCAAAGCGTCTCCCAACGCCAGCATGGTAGTAGTCGACGCCGTCGGCGCCAGCCCCAAAGAACAAGCCTCCTGCGCCACAGAGCAATCAAGTGCTACATCCGCCGCCGCTGCCAAAGTCGAGACGGTGTGGTCGGACGTTGCTTGTTTGGTTATGGCCTGTGTGGAGCGGGCGCTCTCGCCCCCCGCTTTTGACTTTGATCTTTCCCCGCGTGCGCCATCCCTGTCTCGCACCCTCTGCGAGACAGGCTGGGGGTTTCGACAAATCTCATCCCCCGTCATTGAAATCAGCGGCACTCGCAGCCGCTTGATCGTCACCAGCAAAGCCAGAATTTCTTCCGTCTCGCCACTCGCGGACAACGCCAGCACGACGTCCCCACGCACAACCATCCCCAGATCTCCGTGCAGCGCCTCCACCGGATGCAGATACAAAGCCGGACTTCCCGTCGAACTCAGTGTCGCCGCAATCTTCCGCGCAATGAGCCCGCTCTTCCCCATGCCCGTAACGACAACGCGCCCGGCACAGCCAAACAGCAGATCGACCGCGCGCTGAAACTCCCCCGCCATGGGGCCCCCAATGCGATCCGCCAGCGCCCGCAGCGCTTCCGCCTCAATCCGAACCACGCTCTCGCCAGTAGTCTTCATGAAATCAAATCAGAAATCTCGATCTTACCCGTGGAAGTCCGTGCCATCCGTAGCGAACCTGTTTTCTCCATCTTTCCGTGTCTGTGGTAAACGTAGCGCCCGCCATTCTAAAAGTGATCCTCAGTGAACACCGTCGCCCGCGCCGCAGCGCCAGCCTTCGCGCCCAGCTCTGCCAGCCCGCGCGCCTGGATCACCCGATCCCACGGCCCTGCCTGCCAGTTATCGCGAACCTTCTCCGGATTTCTCCACAGCGGGATCGTTAACATCAAGTTGCGCCCCGTCGCGTGCACGTACGGTTCATACATCGACCGCAACTTCGCCAGTTTCGCGCGTCCGTAATCATCGGTTCGCAATTTCAATCCCGCCGCGTTCAGCGCCGCAAGCAGCGCCTGAAATTCTTCCTCCGGCAAACGATCGGCCGCTCCCGGATCATGTCTCGCATTCACCACCTGCGCCAGATCGACCGCCGCATGCCGCGCCATTGCAAACGTCAACTTCGCCTGCCCCGGGTGCATCCCCTCAATCCCGGTCAATACCAGCGACGTCACATCGAGCATGGTCGTCAGCGCGGCCAGCCACGATTGATTGCTGTGCTGCGACCGAAAAAATGTCAGTACCGGATACGAAATCTGACTCTCCAGCAACTCCGCCGCCCACCGCTCCCAATCGCGCAGCACTTCGTCGAGGACATTCTGTTCAACGCCCGGATCATCCGTTCTCCCTGTCAGCCGTATCAACAACTCCGCTGCCGACGGAGGCGATCCCGCCCGCGCATCCAGCATCGAGATCTGAATCTCTCGCCGCGAGAACGACGAATACACCACCGGGATGTACCCGATCACCACCCCCAAGAATGCAAATCCCATCCCCGCTTCAAATACCGACAGCGCCCGCGCCGCGCCCGATGTCGGCACAATGTCGCCGTATCCCAGCGTAAAAAATGTCTCGCCGCTGTGATAAATAATTTTGCCGAACGTGAGGTGTTCGCCGTTGAGTTGCTCGTGTCCGCCGATTCCGTATTGGATCAGTCCGAATCCAAAAATCAATCCCGCCGCCCAGAATCCAAGCAGCAATATCAAGGACAGCGGCCCGAAATATCCCAGGAAATTTTGCTGCCGCGATATTTTCTTGATGCGTGCGGCGACTTTGCGCCACGGAATCCAGGTGCGCCGGTAAAAGTACGCGGTCAGCTTGAAGTTGCGAAGCACCCTCCGCGGCAGAACCACCGTCTCGAACGCATCCAGCAACACGATCCACAGGATGGCAAATCCAAACGCCACCGCGGCCACGCTGAGACGCATATGCATTCGCTTCAGCCCCTATCCATGCGCAATGCTGCAATTCTAGATGAGATGGGAAGATTATCAGATTCGCATCGCAGGAGCGGATGCTCCGGAGGATGAGATCGCCGCGCGGAAACATCGCGTGGGCTAGCCGTCAGTACGCTCCCATCGCGAGCCGGAAGAACATCTACGCGTCTACTGCGGCTTCGCCGGAGCCTGCGGCGCTGGAGTCGCCGCCTGTCCTTGCGCTGCAGGCGGAGTCGCGCTCTTCGGCTTCCTCTTCGCCGCCGGCTTCTTCGGCGGCTCCGTGTCATCCACAACAATCTTCTTTGGAGGTTCCACCGGTCGCCGATTGCGCCGTCTTCAGATCCGCGCGCAACCTTACGATCTCCGCTTCCTTCGACGACGACAAACTTTCAATTCGCTCCGCCAGTTGCTTTCGCGTTCCTTCAAAGCTGCTCAGATCGTTCGACAGCGACTGCATGTCGTCCTTCGATCCAAACGCTCCCGCCCCTTCGACCACGCCGCCCAGCACGTCGTACAGCGCATCCAGATTGCGATAGAGCTTGAACGTCGATGGCAGATCTTCCGGCGCGGTGCGCAATTTCCCAATCATTTCCGGCAGCGCACCCTGCAAATTTCTCTGCACCGAATCCACATTTCCCAGCGCTTGCTTCTTGTAGGAATTATCGGCCTTCCATCGCTCGACGCGAAGCTTCACGAGATCGGCTTGTGTGCTCTTTGACGTCGACTCCAGTTGCGACAAGAGCCCATTCAGTTGCGTGACCGATGCATACGAAACCGGAGCGCCCTCTTGCGCAGCGCCGCCCGCAGCCGTCGATCGCCGCCGGACCCGATTGTCCCGCGGCACCAGCGATCGACAGAAGGACGCACAGAATGTAAGGGAAAAAATTGCGTTTCATCGTAGAAAGTCGCCGAATCCGAGCATCAGCATACTACAACCGCGCCCCCACGGTTTATCACTGGGACACTCTCAAATGCAGACGCGCAACAACGGAATGCAAGCACCTGTCTCAGTTCGACCGAGTCTGAGCGAACGAGAAGGCGACACAGAATCCACTGTTCGCAGGAGCGCCGAGCAGGCCAAAGCCCCCATTCGACTCCAACCCGCCACCAGGACGATAATCAGAAAAGAAATCATGCTTTCCGCAATTACAAGAAATCTCGTGCGCGCCGCAACCCTTAGCTTGCTGTTGCTCCCGCTCGCTATCCCAGCGCCCGCGCAACAAGAACCGACGCACCGCCTGATTCTGAAAGACGGCTCCTACCAGATCGTCACCAAGTATGAAGTCAAAGGCAATCGCGTACGCTATTACAGCTCCGAACGCGAGGAGTGGGAGGAGCTTCCGAACTCTCTCGTCGACTGGCCCGCCACGGAGAAATACGAGAAAGATCGTTTGGCCGGCGCCTCCGCGCCGGAAGCCGTGCAACTCGACAAAGAGATCGAGGAAGAAGACAAGCGCGAGGAAGCCAAGCTCCCGCTCGTCGCTCCCGGACTTCGCCTGCCCGAAGATTCCGGCCTCTTCATGCTCGACAATTTTCAGGGAGAAGCTCAGATCGTCGAGCTTCAGCAAACCGAGAGCGACATCAACCGCAATACCAAGGGCAACATCTTTCACGGCGCACTCAATCCCATCGCCGGGCTCAAGCAGACCATCGAACTCGATGGCGCGCATGCCAAGATTCAGGCTCACGTCGACGTGCCCTCGATCTACATCAATGTGAATGACACGTCCGCGCCTCCGGATCCTACCTCCAAGCACGCCGATTCCAACGATAAGCCGCAACAACCGCAGCAACCTCAACAAGCGATGGTTCCCTTCGATCGCTTTCGCATCGTTCACACCGACGTGAAGGGCAACAAGCGAATCGTCGGCGACGTCAAACGTCAGGTCACCGGCAAAATCAGCCAGGAACAACACTTCGTGAAGACCACGATCACTCACGTCAGTGGAGGTTGGCTCAAACTCACTCCCATCGAACCTCTGCCGCCGGGAGAATACGCGTTGATCGAAACCATGGGGGATGAAGGAATGAATCTCGACGTCTGGGATTTCGGCGTCAATCCCAAAGCTCCCGCGAATGCCAACCCCTGGAAGCCGGAGGCCAAGTCCGACGCAAAACCAGCAACCAAGCCCGATGCGAAGCCTGTCACCCAGCCCCCACCAACGCCTGACAAATGATTTGAAGAGTAGATGACTTTGAAAGCGTAGCCAGAAGTGTAGTGATAGAGAACGGGAAAGAATCAGAAGGCGCGAGCCCGAAGGTGATAGCCGAAGGTTTGCTGACGCCGATCGCCGGAAGCCCGACGCCGGTTTTTCCCTACTCCCGCAGCATCCCTCGCTGCGCAATCCCAATATTATCCCGGGTCGAATTCTTCACGACGTACATCATCCCGTCGGCCTGCCGGATGACATCGTGCGCCGTTCGCGCGTCATGCGGATACGTTGCGACTCCAATCGACGCCCGCACATTCAGATTCAATCCTTCATCGCGGCAGAAACTGCTTGCCCGCAACGCGTCGCGTAACCGTTTCGCGACGACGAGCGCCTGATCTTTTCCGGTCTGCGGCAGCAACACAACGAACTCGTCTCCGCCATAACGGAACGCAAAATCAATCAAGCGCAATTGTGCCTTGATCAGATATCCAATTTCAGCCAGCAACTTGCTTCCAATCAAGTGCCCGTGCGTGTCGTTGACCGACTTGAAGTGATCCAGGTCGATGAACAGCACACTGAACTCGTATCCAAATCGCGACGATCGGTAAACCTCGGTTTCAAGCGTCTTATAAAGATGGCGCGCGTTGTACAGCCCCGTGCAATCGTCGGTGATCGTCAATTCCTGGATCTTCTCGACCCACTTCGCATTCTCGATTGCAATCGCCGCGTAGTCGCAAAGGGATTGCAGAAAGAAGAGTTCCGGCTGCCGGAACTGTTCCATGTCCACATTCACCAACTGGATCACGCCCAGCACCCGCAGTTTCGAGCGCAGCGGCACGCAAATGACCGACCGCGTCTCCCACTTCGTGGTCTCATCCACCCGGCTGGCAAAAAACGGATCGTTGCTCACATCGGGCACCACTCGCGCTTCCCCGTTCTTCGCGACCCACCCGGCAATTCCCTCACCCACTTTTAGCCGGACGTTCTTCAGAGCCTCCGCCTTGTCGCCCACCGCAATCGCGAAGTACAGCTCGTCGTGACCCTCGTCTACCATCAGCAACGACCACGTCTCTGGATGGAAATATTCCGCCATCTTTTCCATGATGGTTTGCAGAATGGAGTCGAGGTCCAGCGATGACGTGAGCGCCTTGGCCACATCATGAAAAATCGTTACTTCCTGACTCTGGCGGGTCAATTGAGTGCCGGCCTCAGGCATGAAAATCCCGTTTATTCCTCAATAGATGGGTGGCGTTGAAAAAAGTATAAGCGGCTCTTTCACCCACCGGCAATGAACGTTGGTAACCGGAACCCGTAATGCCACCCGCAACTCTCAAAGAGAGCGTGGGGGGGAAAGGAGCGTGTGCGGACGGTCGCCCCGGCCGCCCGTCGAGCGCCAACTCGATCGGCTTTAGCGTGAAGATCCCGTGAACCCCGTCGTTTGCGTCGGTCTGGATCTCAGACGCGGACATCCCGAGGGTCAAATCGGCTCCCTCCTGCAATTCAGCCGCTAATCATGCACAATAAAGGTATGCGCCTCGCCGGACTCGTCTTTCTAGCCCTGACACTCCCTTTGGCGGCCCAACAACCGGACCCACATTCGATTCCGGTCGTCGACGGCGCTTTGGGTCCTTGCTCCGCCGACTTCACCATCACAGACACCGCCGGCAAACCGGTTTACGCCGCCAAAATCCAGGTTCGCGTGGCTTACGGGCGCTTCCACAAACTCGACCTCGAAGTCGGCACCAACATCGATGGCAAGGCCCGCTTCGCCGGTCTCCCTTCCAGCGTCAGAAGCGGATTGTTTTTCGAGGCCTCTGAGGGAGACCGCACGGGCAATGCCTTCGACGACCCCTCCAAAACCTGCAATCCCCAATTCACTGTCACCGTTCGCAAGCCGCTGCAATAGCTTTCGGTTAATCTCCCACATTGCCAATCCCCGGCAGGACCTGACTGGAAAAATGCACCCTCCAAGCGAACCGCCGCCTGTTCAAAAGGGATGAAAAGTTTGGCAAATCGAGACTCGCAAACCGGAAGAATACAGTTTGGGAGAAAACAGGTTTTTTGTATTTTTTTCTTCATCGGTACAGTTCCGGACCGACAAACGTACCCGAAACTCGTAGCCTGTCTAAGTTTTGTGAGCCGCGGGCAAAGTCACCGAGATGCGGTCGGGCAAGCTCAACTCTGGTGCATAAGTTTTTGATGCTATTGAACGGAAAGCGCTCGATACGATGATTGCCCGGTGCTTCACGGGTCGCACGAATTCTGTGTTAAATTTTGGCTGAACACCACAGGTACCGTCGGACTCCGCCTCCCGACGCGACACCTTGAACAGGAGTCGTTCATGCGTCGTCAGTCTCCTCTCTTCCAGTTCAAGCACGGAGATCACACCTGCGTCTTCTACCGTTCCGAAGAATCTCTGCTAGAGGTCCTGACGCCTTTCATCGCCGAGGGGCTTCGCCTCGGTGAGCGGTGCTTTCTGGCCCAAAAACCGCATATCGGTAAACTTTTGCTTCTTGATCTCAACTTCCTCGGCTTCGATACCGACGATGCCGTCCGCCGCGGCGCACTCGAGCTTCACACCGAGGACGAGGTCTACTTCCCCAACGGGAAATTCGAACCCCGCGCCATGATGGATCTGCTTATGCACGCGATCAATGACGCTGCCGGGCGGGGCTTCACGGGTTTACGCACCGCCGGCGAGGGAACGTGGGCCGCCGTGGGCCGCAACGATTGCGAACAACTGGTCGAATATGAAGAAATGGTCGACGACTATTTCCCCGGTAAACCCGCGGTTGCAATCTGCCAGTACAACATGTCGGCATTTTCTCCCCGCGTTCTCAAGGCCGTCATCGAGGCTCATCGCCATCACGTATCCGATCTAAGCTCGACCTCGGTGCATTCCGGAGTCTCTATTCGAAGCGGCAACTATTGGTCGGAGATCATTGCGGACAAACGGGTCGCCTCACCTAACTATTACTACGTCGTTCGACGGCAGCGTCCCGAAGAGGTTCTCGCATGGGGAATCGCTCCCTCCTTTCACAGCGCCCACGACCAAGCCGAGCGCATCGTCCGGACCGCCGACATCCAGCGTTGATTTGGAATGAAGCCGCAATCGGCCGCGTCGTCCCGAACGGATCCGTTCTTCAGCCGAAGACAGGGGTCTCAGCCCGCATCAAAAACAAATTCGCGCCAGACACTCGCTCGGCTAATCCGCGCCGGCGCTTCGGCATGACGCCCTATAAACGGAACCGTCGGACCCACCCCTCTTCTCTGTAGCCAGTCGCGGCGGCTTGCCCTATCATGTTTCCAACATCGCATCGCCAATTCAACGTCACATGGGCGAGTTCGGGGACAAATTCCGCAAGGCGCGCGAGACGAAAGAACTCTCGTTCGATGACGTCTCCAATGTCATCAAGATCAGCCCGCGCATGCTCAAGGCGATCGAAGAGGAAAATTTCGATCAACTTCCCGGCGGCGTCTTCAATAAAGGATTTATTCGCGCTTACGCCAAGCATCTCGGCTTGAGCCCTGAAGATTCGATTGCCGGATATCTTGCGTGCGTCCAGCAGACGCAAATGGCAGCGCAACAAGCCTGGCAGCCTGATGTGCCCGCGACCCCTCCCCCAGTTGCGCCCGCTAAAACTCCGGCGCCAGCGCGAACCCAGCCAGCCGCAAAAGCGTCCTCTCCCGTTCAGGTCGAAGATCTTCCCCACCTGCACCTTCCACGCGCGTCAGACATTCACACGCGGCGAAAAGCTTTTGCTGCGGGCTTCGGTCCTGAAATTCCATGGCGTCTCGTCGCTGCCGCCGTAGTCGTCGTGATCCTCGGCATCCTGCTCTGGACGCGGCATTCTCACTCGTCGCGAACCGACACAGCGAAACCAGCCGTTCCGACTGCAACCTCGTCGAGCGGGATACCCCCTGTATCGGGAAACGCGCAGACGTCGTCGACACCCTCGTCTCCAGCAACCTCTCCGAATTCCCCATCCGCTTCAACGACTGACGCCCCAGCCGATGGTGCGCCGGAGAAGAATGACGTGACTGTTCGAACGTTCGGCGCGCCTGTGACCAAGTCGCCCGCTCCCGTCACCGGAGCGCTGACTCTCGTCGTTCGTGCTTCCGAGAATTCCTGGATTTCAATCTCGGCCGACGGTCAGCTGCTCGCTGCCGAAACCCTGATCGCTCCCGCGCACCCGTCGTTTCACGCCTCGCGCGAATTTGTCGTCAAGGTAGGCAACGCCGCCGCAGTCAGCTTCGTTCTAAACGGCAATGAGATCGCCCCCCAGGGAAACGAATCGGAAGTGAAAACCCTGACCTTCGACAGCTCGGGATTGCGGTCCGGACCGGCTCAGACGCCGCCTCCTTCCAACTGATTTCAGGGCGAATGTCGGCAGTACATGCTCAAAAAGGACGTGCTTCAATCGGCACGCCAGCACTAAACAAGACGTTTCAGGCGCACTCATGAACCCTTCCTCCTCGACTCTGAGAGTTTCTGCCGCTGCGATCCTGCCGGCCGGCTTGCTTTCCGGAGCACTCGATATCACAGCGGCTTTCCTTGTCTATGGTTTCTTCGGAGCCAAGCCCATTCCTCTCCTGCAAGGAATCGCCGCCGGCCTGCTCGGTCCTCGATCGTTTTCCGGAGGCTTGCCCACCGCGCTCCTCGGCCTGTTTTTCCAGTTCTTCATCGCGACGTCCTTCGCTACGGCGTACGTTCTCGCAGCACGTTCGATTTCCTTTCTAGTCAATCAGCCTTGGATCGCCGGCCCTCTCTATGGCATCGCCGTTTACTTTTTCATGAACCGGATCGTCGTTCCCCTGTCCGCCGCGCATAAGTTTCCCTTCTCGCTGCGTGGAATGCTCATCGGCGTCGCGATTCACATCGTGTGCGTCGGACTTCCCGTCGCCCTCGTCACGCACCGCTATGCCGCGAGGAAATAGTTCGTAGCCCGAGCACCCCAACCAGAACACGGGCTTGCGCCCACGTTCCAAGCCTTCCGCTGACCACTCGATTCCTCCATCCACGTCTCAAATCTCGCTATTTAATTCACTCTCAGTCGGTTACAGCCAAAATCGTTGCGCGCCGGAAAATGCTCTGATAGCCTTTTACTAGGACATTCTTGTCTGGAGCTTCGGCATGGATTGCCGGCTGTTGCGTGGGCCTTTCGCCTTCGCCGCGTGGATCGCCAAGATCCGCGATCGATTCAAGAGTCCCAGGTTCTCAGCTGTAACTGCGAAACACGCGACGCCACGACTGCAATCGCGCGCGCGTGCAAATTGAGGAGAAACAATTGCCAAAGAATCGATACCTTTTTACTTCCGAATCCGTAACGGAAGGCCATCCCGACAAGATCGCCGACCAGATTTCCGACGCCATCCTCGACGCCTGCCTCGCTGACGATCCCGTCAGCCGCGTAGCCTGCGAAACTTTGACCGCCACCGGACTCGTCGTCATCGCCGGCGAAATCACTACCAAAGCCTACGTCGATTTCCAGCAGGTCGTCCGCGGCACCGTCCAGTCCATCGGATACGACAACGCCCTCCACGGCTTCGATTGCAACACCTGCGCCGTCATCTCCACCATCAACAAACAGTCCGGCGACATCGCCATGGGCGTGGACACCGGCGGCGCCGGCGACCAGGGAATGATGTTTGGGTATGCGGTGAATGAGAATGAGGAGTTGATGCCGACTCCGATCGCACTCGCCCACAAGCTGACGCAGCGGCTCTCGATGGTGCGCAAGAATGGAAAGCTTCCCTTCCTCCGGCCTGACGGCAAATCCCAAGTCACAGTCGAATACGATGCCAACGGAAAAGTTCTCCGCGTGGATGCGGTCGTCATCTCAACGCAGCACGCCGAGAATGTTTCAAACGAAGAGCTCCGTTCGAGCATCCTGAAGCACGTCATTCAAGCGGTGATCCCCGAGAACCTGCTCGACGAAAACACGAAGTATCACATCAATCCCACAGGACGTTTCGTGATCGGCGGTCCGATGGGCGACACCGGACTGACTGGCCGCAAGATCATCGTCGACACATACGGCGGCATGGGACGTCATGGCGGCGGTGCATTCAGCGGCAAAGATCCGACGAAGGTGGATCGCTCGGCAGCCTACATGGCGCGGCACATTGCCAAGAACATCGTGGCCGGCGGCCTTGCGGATCGCTGCGAAGTCCAGCTGGCTTACGCAATCGGCGTAGCGGATCCGGTCAGCATTCTGGTTGAGACGTTCGGCACGGAGAAGGTTGATCCGACGATCATCCCGGATATCGTTCGCTCGCACTTCAAGCTGACGCCGCGCGGCATCATCGACTCGCTGAACCTGCGCCGGCCGATCTACAAAAAGACCGCGGCCTACGGACACTTCGGACGCAGCGACCCCGACTTCACGTGGGAAGCAACCGACAAGGCAGCTAAGCTGGCGAGCGACGCCGGCCTGCGCCAGCCTGTTGGAGCCCGGAAGTAGCGCTTAGAACCGTTCACCGCAGAGGTCGCCGGAGTAAACACGAAATCTGTGTCCACCGGTGCCCTCTGTGGTGAGGTTTTCCGATGCCAGAAATGCTGCGTAGCAGTAGTTCAAACGCTGGCTCCGATCAGGAATTCGGCACGAATACTAGTATCGGAAAGCACGGTATTCTGCGAAAATAGCAGTGGGATCCCGTCATCCCAGGCCATCAATATTCAAAATTTTATGCCGCTTCAAACGCGTCAATAAGGGGAAGGTATGTCAACCGCCGCAGTGAATTGCGATATTAAGAACGTCGAACTGGCCGATCTGGGTAAGAAGCGCATCGAGTGGGCGAATCAGTCCATGAAGGTGCTGCAGATCATCCGCAAGGAATTCATCAAGAACCAGCCGCTCGCCGGAATCCGTATTTCCGCGTGCCTGCACGTGACGGCGGAGACGGCGAACCTCGCCATCTGCCTGCGCGACGGCGGCGCCGAAGTTGTGCTGTGCGCGTCGAATCCGCTCTCCACCCAGGATGACGTTGCCGCCTCCCTCGTGCGCGACCACAACATCCCCGTCTTCGCGATCAAAGGTGAGGACAACGAGACTTACTACCAGCACATCCAGGCTGCCATCGACCATAAGCCGCAGATTACGATGGACGACGGCGCCGACCTCGTCGGCATCCTGCACACGAAGCGCACCGACGCGCTCGAGGGCGTGATCGGTGGAACGGAAGAGACGACGACCGGAGTCATCCGGCTGCGCGCGATGGCGAAAGAGGGCGTGCTCAAGTTCCCCATCGTCGCCGTCAACGACGCCGACACCAAGCATCTGTTCGACAATCGCTACGGTACCGGACAGTCCACCCTCGATGGCATCATCCGCGCGACGAATTTCCTTCTCGCCGGATCGAAGTTCGTGGTTGCGGGCTACGGATGGTGCGGTCGCGGGCTTGCCAGCCGCGCTCGCGGAGCCGGCGCCGAGGTGTTCGTCACTGAAATTGATCCGACGAAAGCGCTCGAAGCCGTGATGGACGGTTTCCGCGTCATGTCGATGACCGACGCGGCCAAACTCGGCGACGTCTTCTGCACCGTCACCGGCAACAAGAGCGTGCTGACCAAAGAGCATTTCGCGCTGATGAAGGACGGAGCGATCATTTCCAATTCCGGGCACTTCAACGTCGAGATCGACATTCCGGCACTCGACGCCATGTCGTCGTCCAAGCGCACCACGCGCAACTTCGTCGAAGAGTACTCGCTGAAAGACGGACGCAAGATCAACCTTCTCGGCGAAGGACGCCTGATCAATCTCGCGGCGGCGGAAGGACATCCGGCGTCGGTGATGGATATGAGCTTCGCCGACCAGGCTCTCTCGGTCGAGTACATGGTGAAGAACTCGAAGAAGCTCGAGAAGACGGTCTACAAAGTTCCCGACGAACTCGATAAGCGCGTCGCGAAACTGAAGCTCGAATCGATGGGCATCAAAATCGACCGCCTCACGCCGGAGCAGGAAGAGTATCTGGCGGGGTGGAACGAAGGAACTTAGAAGTCAGTACTCGGTACGCAGTACTCAGTACTCAGAAAGCGGGACGGCGCAAGCCGTCCCGTTTTGCTTTGGAGCCGGGTGCAGCGGCAGGGGCATTCTGGCACTCACCTCGCGACATCCCCCCGCTCTCCTTTACGAATAATTTATTTCCTATTTATCCACAATTTACGGGTCATCCCTTTCAATGGCTTGGTAGCAAGCTCCCTTCAGCGTTGCCGATCTTGGAGAGGTGGGAAATGTTCTTGAGTGTGGCGATGACGATCCTGTGCGTGGCAGCCGTCGTTTTCTACATGCGGTTCGTGCTGGCGCTATTCAAGGAATGCCGGGTTCACTCAACTGGATATTGGCTGCGTCTGCGAGTCGACTCCAGCGAAGACAACCTAGTAGAAATGCAGGAGTACACGAGACCCGTGACACGGGCTGCGTAAGTCAGAGGCAACTCGATTCATTTCTTCGGGAAGTTCGGATCGTTCTTAATTTCGCGGATCTGCTGGATATGCCGCTCTGCGTGCGTGGAGATTTCCAGCATCCACTGCCAGCAATCGATCGCGTCTCCGTAATCTCCAAAGCTGTGCGCCCGCATGTCATCGTTAGTGGTCTTGAGGTATTCGATCATCGTGCCGCGCAAGGCTTGAAACTTCCCCAGAGCTTCGCCCAGGTCCTTGTAGGTATCGACTTTTTCGTGCCCGCCGCCAGTCTTGGTATGCATCACGCGATCGATGCCGTACCACATGATATCGGCGTCGGTAGCCGACGATTTCTTGTCTTTCATGTCCGGCGCCGCCTTGAGGGCTTTCTGGATATCGCGCCAATAGTCAGGTTCAGCGACCGCCAGATGCGAAACAACTTCCCGGATGCTCCAGCGGTCTGGCGACGCTTTGTACTCCAATTGCACTGGCGACAACCCGCGCACCTGCTCGGCTACCATTTGCGTGGTCATCTGGAAGTGCACAAGCAGATGTTCACGATCGGCATCGGTCATCGCAGGCGCGGCGAACAATGGTACGTTGGACAAACCAACCATCAGCGCCAGAACCAGCAGGGGCAAACCTCGAAGCGCATTTCTTCGGAACATGTTCATCGTGATTGGCATGGATCGAGTCTCCGGAACTACACCTTGGACGATCAAGGGAAGGTTAGGTCATCACAAGTGGGACGTTGGCACGCGTCGGATGCGTTTCTAGAGATTTTGATGGGATTGGCAGTGGAAACAGGCGCGACCTTTGCAGGCTGAGTCTCTGATTTGCGGGGGAATCGGTTGGGAAGAACAATTCCCTCAATCCGTGCTCAGGAGGACAGGCCTTTGGATAGGTCGGCGGCCCGATACTTCCGGGCCGGATAGACAGCCGAGGGCGGCTGTCACCACAGGAGTCAGGAGTTCGGATGGCTACCGAGGATTTCCCGAAATGGGAATTCGGTGAGATTTATTTGCCGGTGGGTATTCCTTTTCGCCGGTTCGATGTGACATAGTCGAAATGGTAGTAGAAACAGGCGCGGCCCTTGCGGGCCGCGTTTCTTATTTACGGGGAAGTTGGGGACAGCTGAAAAACCCGCCCAGTCTCGCCAAGAGCGGAAGACAGGGATGGGGGGAAATCAAAATCTGTACGCGACTCTTTCTGAGTTGGAAATTCTTAACAATTCTGGTGGCGTTCCTGGAAATGTGATTCCGGAAGAAGGGCGAAGTGTGATGAAAAATCGGGGGATGGGAATTAAACATCCGAAAGTGCGCGGGGAGTGGGTGGAGTTGAAGTTCATGATGCGGGCCATTGAGTTGGGACTGCATCTCAACAAGCCTTGGGGTGAGGTGATGCCGTATGACTTTGCGGTGGAGTATCAGGCACGGTTTGTGCGGGTGCAGGTGAAGTCCACGATGTTCAAGGACCGGGGCGGATATTCATGCACGGTCCGGGGGAGCGGCGGACCGTATGAAGGGGATCCCTTTGACTTGCTGGCAGCTTACGTGTTTCAGGAAGACCTTTGGTACATCATTCCGGCGGAGCTGGTGGTGGGACAAGGGAGTATTGCGCTGTATCCGAAACTGAGCTGCGCGAAGTATGGGCCTTACAAGGAAGCATGGCATTTGTTACGGCAGACGCGGGAGGCTCCTGACCCTGGGCGGGTCGGTCGTCTTGAGGCGTGTGCCGAGGTGGGGGCGGAGTGCCGTCCGGGATTTTTCAAGAAGCTATTCTGGTGCCGGTTACACGGGTGCGAGTTGTTGAGACAGGGATAGAGAGTGGGGCTGATGTCTTGAAAGATCCAAACCCTTCTTACACTTCGACGGGTTCAGTACGGAGGGAATTCCCTCACGCGGGTTGCTTCGAGCTAACTCTTGGTGAAATGGGGCGGCGGGAGCTGTTCCTGTTGCTTCTCGGTCTCGACGTGCGACTGCTTGGCCTTGCGATAGACGTTGACGACGGCGATCGTCCAGAAGGGAACGAGATCGACGCCGGGAACTAGTTTGGCAAAGAACGTCGGTACGAATTCCCAGTGCCATCCGAGCAAGTGAGTCATCATCGCCGCAACGCCGATGTCGAGGGCATCGTCCATGGGAGACAGAGCACCTTCCACGAATAAGGGAAAGACGGCGATCTGGAGGACGTCGGCGACAATGGCCAGCAGCATCGCAGTCTTGAACTGCGGTCCGGGAGAAATTGTGATGCTGTCGTCTGCCATGGCCTTCCCTGATTTTAGATGAGGACCACGGCGGAGGGGCTGCTTATTTGCGCCGGCGTCCAGACACACAAAAAGGCCGCCCGGTTCGCGGACGGCCCTCTTTCCTGACAAGCCTCAAGTTCGATGGGGGGAGGACTTGTGCCGTTATGTATAACAGTGTTATGTCAACGGCGTCAATATAATCTTTGTTGAAGTGAAGAGGAGAGTGCATGCCCCGGCAACCGGACCCGGATCTCGAGGAGCGCATCCTGCAGGCTGCGGATGTGTTGTGGAGGCGTGGGGGAGAGAACGCGCTCACGATGCGGGCCGTGGCGGTGGCGGCGAAGACGAACACTCCGGCCGTGTACCGTCGATTCAAGGACCGGCAAGACCTGTTGCGCGGGCTGCTGCTGCGGATTGCGAAACGGATCCGGATGCATTTCGAGCAGGGGCAGACTCTCGAAGGAATGGCGGAGGCCTACGTGGATTTCGCGGTGAAGATGCCGCATGAATACGAGCTTTTTTATTCGCACGCCAGCGGAATGAATCCGCCGAAGGGCAAGGGTGGACTGAAGCCGATCCGGGAGTCGCGTCCGAATTTCGCGTTGTTGGAACAGTTGTTGGCGAAGGAACTCGGCGGAGTCCCGGAGGATCACACACAGATGGCACTCGAGTTCTGGGCCCTGCTGCACGGAACGGTGATGCTGTTACTGAGCAGAGCGGTTCCGGAGGGACATGAGGAAGGTCTTCGCGAGGCTTGCCGGACGGGAGTGAAGTCCCTGCTGCGGGATGCCGAAGGAAAGCGAGGAGCGAAGGACAGGCGCTGATCCGGGCGCTGTTGCCGTCGAGGCGCGCGGAGGATCAAGTTTGCCGCCGCTCTGCCGATAGGCCGTTATGGAAGACCTCCAGGGCAACGAGGTCGAAGGCGGACAACGTGGAGAGCACGACAAGAATTCTGCTGGTGGATGACAGTAAGTTTCTGAGACTGGCGACGGAGCGGGCGCTGGCGCGGGCAGGATACGAAGTTCTGTCCGCCGCCGATGGTGAAGAGGCGGTTGAGATGGCGGGCAGGACGCAGCCGGATGTGATCCTGCTGGATATGCTGCTGCCGAAGATGACGGGGCCCGACGTGCTGAAGGCCCTGAAGAAAAATCCGGCGACCGAACAGATCGCTGTCGTCGTGCTGACCGGGCTTTCACAAAAGAATGCGATCCGGCTGCAGAAGGATGGCGCGGTTGCGTATCTGGAGAAGTCAGAGCTCCGGTTGGAAAAGGGCTGCGACCGGCTATTGGACGAACTGGAAAAGATCGTTCGGCACCTGAAGTTGAAGGTTCCAGTCGTGGCTTCGGAGAGCTAGTTTCTCCGGCAATATCCCCCATTTTCCGGACCAAAACACCGCACATTCTTTGCGCCAACGGCGCTTCTGCCTTCGGCTGCGGGGTAACCACTGATAGGTTACCCCCGCATGGCTGGAGCGAGGGCGAGCCGCCTTCCAGCCGTTACTTTGGTTGAACTATCCCAAAATTAACTACTTACAGATGGGAACCCCAGGGGCGCGGTCGGGGTCTATGTGATGTGAAGGCTTTTGCAACGTACGGGCGGTCGTGGGCTGATGAAATTTCGGGGCGCGGTCGGGTGGAAAATCCTATAATCAGGGGACGCCAACATGGCGGGAGCAACCACCTTGGGAGATTTAGCGAGCGCGATCGGGGTACGGTCACAGGAAGAAGCGGCGATCGTCGCGGAACTGAAGGCTGGCTCGGAAGCGGCGTACGCGTGGCTGATTGGCGAGTTTCAGCAACCGGTGTATGGCCTGGTGTACCGGATCGTCAACGATCCGGCAGATGCGGCCGATACGACGCAAGACGTGTTCCTGAAAGTGTTTCGCGGGATGAACCACTTCCACGGCGAGTCGAGTCTAAAGACGTGGATCTACCGGATTGCGCTGCACGAGGCAGCGAACCGGCGGCGATGGTGGTTCCGGCACAAGGCGCGCGAGACGTCGATTGAGCCGGGTGAATCGGAGACAGCGGGTCCGGGCGACGGAGCGATGCAAGTCGCGCTGACCGACCATAAGGAATCTCCATTCGACAACGTGGCGCACCATGAGGTGCAGCGGCGGGTCGAAGAAGAATTAAAGAACGTCCCCGAGCCTTACCGGACGACGTTGATTCTGAGAGATCTGGAAGAGATGTCGTACGAAGAGATCGCGGAATTGCTCGAGATTTCGCTGGGAACAGTGAAATCGCGGCTGACGCGCGGAAGAGATGCATTGCGGCAACGGTTAACGTCGTATGTGCGCGAAGTTGGAGAAGAATTGGGATTGACCGCTCCGGACTTGAGGAAAAAGGAAGTTCGGGGACTGCGGTCGCAGGTGGCTGGAGGGGGTAGAAGGGTCGAGGTGATGCGATGAAGGGCACAAAGAAAATTACGAGTTTGCAGTGCCCCGAGGCGAAGCGTCTGTTCTCGCCGTATCTGGATGGAGCAGTGACGGGCACGGAGATGCTCGCGCTGCAGAAGCATTTGTCGAATTGCGCGGCGTGCAACGGGGAGTATCAGAGTTTACAGAGGACGCAGCAGTTGCTGGCAAGCGTTCCGAGGCCAAAGGTTCCTTCGGACCTGGGATTGAAATTGCGGCTGGCCATTTCGCGCGAGGCCGCCGCGAAGGATCATCGGTACCAGGGACTGATGGTGCGTCTGGAAAACGCCCTCGAGGCCTTCATGGTTCCAGCGACGGCGGGCTTTGTCAGCGCGCTGATCATTTTCGGGATCGCCATGGTGTACTTCGTGACGCCATCCTCGTTGCAGGCAAGCAATGATGTCCCGCTCGTTATGGTCAACAGCGGGCCCGAGCTGCAACCGAGCGCATTTGGCCTGACCATGGATTCGATCGACGCGGATTCCCTGGTGATCGAAGCCTACGTTGATGCCAACGGGCGCGTGCAGGACTACCGGATCCTCTCGGATTCGAGCGACTCGAACGAAGTGATGCCGCAGGTCAAGAGGATGCTGATTTTCACGACGTTTCGTCCAGCACTCTCCATGGGAAGACCGACGGCGAGCCGAGCAGTGTTGTCGTTTTCGAAGATCAGCGTGAAGGGGTAAGGACGGCTTAGGGCTTTCGGCTTTCGGGAAAAAAGGCGGAACGCAAAGCGTTCCGCCTTCTGCTTTTATAAGCGATCCGTTTATTGCTCGCAGGATTCGCCGGTTTGGCGGATGCCGGTTACTTTCAGATGTCCGTGCTCCGCGGTGTTGTTCTTCATGCCGGCATCGTTGCCCATCTGCTTTGCATCTTCCTTCATGTTGTGCGCCTTATTGTGATCGACGACGCCCTTCGCTTCAATCTTCTGGCCGACGTGGCTCGCGAGTTGGCTTGAGTCTTTCGCGTTCAATTCCCACGTGCTGCCATCGGTCGCCGTCAACAGATATCCGTTGGCACTGCCGGATTTGGTCAGGCATCCGGAGATCGTTCTGACCTCGTCCTTGGAATTGGCGTCGGAATCCTGGGCGACGGCCCACACGGAAGTGAGTCCGACCAGAACCACACAGAACAGCAAACGACTGAATTTATTTGTCATTGCACTCTCCTTCGAACCCACTCCGACCAGTGAGGGGTGTGCTGCCTCCACTTCTCCAGCAGATCAGTTGCTGATTTGGGGCCAAGGAGTTGCTGAGAGTGTGGTGAGGCGGATTTCAACAGGAAGGAGGAAGGCAACCCCTAGAGCAGGTGCAGGAACAAGTGGCAAGAACAAGTGCAAGTGCGAGTACAAGTGCAACTACAAGATCAAAAGCCAGCGGGCAGGAGTGCCCGCTCCACATAACCACTCTTCACCGCTCTTCAGATCATGCCACTTCGCAACTTAAGTTTTAGTTGGGGTGGATGCTGTGGATGATCAGGAAGGTCAGGGCCGCAACCACGGCTGAGGCTGGGATGGTGAGGATCCATGCCCATACGATGCGGCCGGCAACGCCCCAGCGAACGGCCGAGAGACGGTGGACTGCACCGACGCCGACGATGGCTCCGGTAATGGTGTGGGTCGTGCTCACGGGTATCCCCGCCAGCGCAGTGCCAAACAGGGTAATCGCTCCCGCACTCTCAGCGCAGAATCCGCCAAGCGGTTTCAGCTTGGTAATTTTCTGGCCCATGGTATGGACGATGCGCCATCCGCCGAAATAGGTGCCGGCCGCGATGGCAGCGTGGGCGGCAAGAATAATGGGCCAACGATAACGTCCCCAATTGCCAAGCATGTCAGACTTCGACATGAAGCCGGCGGTGTAAAGTGCGCCCGCAACGATGCCCATGGTCTTCTGCGCATCGTTGCCGCCGTGACCCAGACTGTAAGCGGCAGCAGAGAGAAGTTGCAGCTTACGAAACCATTTATCGACAGTCTGGGGCGCCTTGTTCTGCAAGATCCAGTGCGCGGCGACCATGAACAGCAATCCGAGAAACATACCCATGACCGGCGCGACGACAATGAAGATGAGGGTCTTGTACCAGCCGTCCGGAATGATGACGGAAAACATGGTGGCCGTTCCGGTATGAACGGCGGCGTGCATCATGGCAGCGCCGGCGTACCCGCCGATCAGGGCGTGGGAAGAAGAGGTCGGCATACCCCACCACCACGTCAGAAGATCCCAAACGATAGCGCCGAAGAGTCCTGCCATAACGACATATTGATCGACGTGGTCGAGACGAATCATTCCCCGACCGATAGTTTTCGCGACGGCCGTCCCCAGGAAAAACGCAGCAAGGAAGTTGAACGTCGCGGCCCAAACAACGGCGAGCCTAGGAGAGAGAACGCGCGTGGAAACGACGGTCGCAATGCTGTTGGCGGAGTCGTGAAAGCCGTTGAGAAAGTCGAAGATCAATGCGACCAGGATCGTGATCAGGACCAGAACGACGTCTCTATTCAACGGGAGTGTCTCCGGGCGAGAGTAGAGTGGCAGGATTCATAGATGACGGTTCGGCAACCACGAGGGCTAAGCCCCTTATCACTCGATGATGCTCAACACGGCCTTTGAAGGGCCGATCTTCCATGCTGGTGCAATACCAACTCTTCCGCGGTCGCGCCAAGCGCCAGCTCCCCACCGTCAAACCAACCTGGCATACGCGGTAACATCGGCGTAGGCGATACCGGAAGCACTGTGCGGGCGCCGCCAAAGAGTGCTCTGCAAACGCAGCCACTGGGAGCTCTTCAACGCGCCCTGTTGTGCCGACAGCATCCACCTGGCTCTCGCCATCACGTGCTCTTGAGAACGATCGCTTCCAGCACGTTGGCGGCGTCTTCCGCCTTGTCGGTAGCGTATTCGAGCACTTCGTATAACTCCTTGAGCTTGATGAGGTGGATGGGATCTTTTTCGTGCTCGAAGAGGTCGGCGATCGCGCGGCGGCTGACCTGGTCCGCCATGTCCTCTAACCGATTGACTTCGTCACAGTGATCCATCACATTGCCATTTTTTTCCAGCAGCGAAACGCCTTTCGCCAGTTCCTCGCATTGCAAGACGATGAGTCCGGCAAGCTCGGCAGAGACCGGCGGCGGATTGGTGATCTTGTACATCACCAGACGAAGCGCGGCGGAATTGACGAAGTCGAGTACATCGTCGAGCGAAGACGCGAGGCGGTGGATGTCTTCCCGGTCGAAGGGCGTAATGAATGTCTGGTTGAGCTTCGTAATAATCGCGTGGGTGGCTTTGTCGCCCTTATGCTCGATGGCCTGGACCTGGCTGACGCGCATCGCGAGATCGCTGGGGTTGGAAAGAATCGTGCGTAGCAGTTTGGCGCCGTCGGTGAGGTTGGTGGAGAGTTCGGCGAACAGCTCAAAGAATTTTGCATCGCGGGGGATAAGACGCATTGGTAAGGGTTGCTCAGGCAGTTGGCCGATCAATGAACGAAGTACAAGGCCAGGAGCAGGCTAATATCTCACGCGAGAGACGGAATAGGCAACCGGGGAAGGAGCTACTGCCGCGGGCGGCGTTCGATGAGGGCGGGAGAGCGACGAGGCGTTCTGATGCGAATCACGATCAGCAGCGCCACAACCGCGATGGAACCGTAGGCGACGGGCTGCCAAAAACCAGCGAAAACACTGCTGAAATTCATCTCGGGATTATGAGCCGAGCGGCGGGAAGAAGCGATATTACGTCCATGCTAGACCTAACGTGCCATGCCGTATCCACCGTTGTGGCCAGTGCAAATTCGACGAACGAGGGAGGCTGACCTCGGGTCTAGCGAAGATCCTGTTGCCAATTGAGGTTGAAACGAATCGGTGCAGGTCCCATTGATTGCGAAGGGGCTGTGGGGCTGCTACGATTTCACAAGATCGGAAGCTTGCGAGACAGGTAGTTTCCATGGCGCTGAAGCAACAAATCAAAAAGATGATTGGCAGGCGGGGGAGGCTGCTGGCGCGCCGTCTCCGCACAAAGCGCTGGCCTGTCGCGAAGATCTACCGCGAACACTTGCAGGGGAAGCGTGCGCTGGAAATTGGCGGTCCCAGCGACAACCTGGGATTTGCCGGCAAATTGCCGATTTACTCTTGCCTGAGCAGCATCGACAACTGCAATTTTGCCGACGAAACACTTTGGAAGAGCGAAGCGGTTCGATACGCGAACACGTTCAAGTTCGAGGGGGGCGACTTAAAAGTTGCGTCCGGCTCCTACGACTGCATCATCGCCTCGCACTGCCTGGAGCACATGGCGAATCCCATCAGAACCTTGGTGGAGTGGAAGCGCGTGCTTGGCAAAGACGGGATGCTGCTGATGATCCTTCCGCACCGGGATTTCACTTTCGACTGGCGGCGGCCTATCACGACCGTCGAGCACATGAAGAAAGATTATGAGATGGGAACGCCGGAATCGGATCTCACGCATCTGGATGAGATTTTAGAGTTGCATGATTTGTCGCGCGATCCGGGTGCGGGTACGGCGGAACAATTCCGCGAACGGTCTCTGCAGAATGCGAAGTTTCGGGCGCTGCATCATCACGTCTTTGTTCCGGAGACCGCGATTGAGTTGCTAAAGGAAGTCGGCTTTTCGATCATCCGCCAGGATTCGGGGCAATTGGACATCGTGACGCTCGCGAAAAGTTCATAGGCGTTGGGTTACGGGCTGGCGGCGGCGTTCACACCTTGTCTTCTTCTCTTCTTGTCTTCTTCTTCCCCGCTTCTCTTCTTCTCTGTCTGATCTGTCTGTCGAACGATCAAGAAATCCAAATTATTTCTTGTACGCCCACGGGGCTCTTGCGAACAGGGCACCATCGATCCAGATGGTTTGGCCGCTGATGAAGGATGCGCCCGGGCTTGCAAGGAAAACGACTGCCGGCGCGATGTCGGCAGCGGTACCGACGCGGCCGAGCGGCGTCAGTTTAGACCATTTGCCGGCGTAGTCGGGATCTTCGTGACGCGTGCGCTCGGACTCGATCGATCCCGGGGCGAGGCAGTTTACGCGGATACCGTACTGTCCCAGTTCGACAGCAGCTTCTTTGGTGAACATTTCGATGCCACCCTTGCTGGCTGTGTAGGCCACGAGCGATGGGAATGCCAACTTGTTACAGCCCGAGCCGAGGTTGACGATCGAACCGCCGCCATGGTCCTTCATGTGGCGCGCGGCTTGCTGCGTGCAGAGGAAACATCCCTTCAAATTTGTGTCGACGACCAAGTCCCACTCTTCTTCGGTGACATCGAGCAGCGGCTTCCAGGTTTGCACACCGGCGTTGTTGACGAGGAGATCGAGACGGCCGAAGGTCGAAATGACTTTTGCGAACATCGCTTGGACTTCCCTGCTGGAGCGAATGTCGGCCTGGATCCCGAGTACGTCTTCCTGCCCGGGCGCCTGCAGGGCGCGGATGTCGGCGATGGTCGCATCCACCATCGCAGGCGGATCGTCGAAGTAATTGATGACGACACGGTAGTGGTTGCGCGCGAGTTCGAGCGCGATCTCTTTGCCGATCCCGCGACTTGATCCGGTAACAAGAGCTACATGGCCCTGCATGCTCACCTCGCTGAATGAATAAAGACATCATAACGAAGGCGAACGACGCGAGCCCAGCGTGCGGCGCTTTCTGCAGCGGCGGTCGTTTGGGCGTCTCGTTTCCGCATCCCGGGCTGCTGGTCGCTGGGGATGGAAACCTTCTGTGGCGCCGCCGTAAAATTGACAACTCCTGACACGGTAACCGATACTGCAGCCGGCGCCTGTAGGGTGCATCGGCACGTCGCCGAAGGGCAATGCCCACCTACACGATCTCATCGTGGAGGCCATATGCCCGATCTAGAAAACCTGAAGAAACAAGCCAAACTCATACTGCGTTGGCATCGCGAACGGCACTATCCCGTGGCTGCGCAGATTCGCAGGCTTATCCCTCGTTTCTTGAATGCGTCGGACGCCGAGATTCTTGCCGCGAGTTTCAAGCTCAGCGATGCGCAAGAAATGGTCGCCCGAGAGCACGGCTTTGACAGTTGGCAATTCTTGAAGGCCGGACTTTCCCCCTCTTCGCGCAAGGTGAAATCGGTGCCGGTGAAAGCAACGATTACCGGCGCAGAGCCGCAATTGCTCGTCGCGGACATCGAGCGATCATCCGCGTTTTTCTGTCAGAAATTAGGTTTTTCCCTTGTATTCAATTACGGCAGCCCTCCTTACTACGCACAAGTGAGTCGCGGCGCGGCGCGTCTCAATCTCAGGCGTGTCGAGGGGCCCGTTATCGATTCGGTGGTCCGTAATCGAGAGGAATTGTTGTCGGCATCGATGACCGTCGCCACAGCGGACGAAATCAAACTACTGTTTCTTGAGTTTCAGTCCACGGGCGTCCCATTTCACCAAACACTGAAAAGGCAGCCATGGGGCGCCAAGAATTTTGTCGTCAGAGATCCAGATGGGAATCTGCTGCTGTTTGCGGGACCTACCACGAATAGCTGAGAGACGAAGAGTGATTCGCCGAGGATTTATCTCCGGCAAATCGAGTTTGACCCCTCTGAGCCTGAGACTTTAAACTTGTAGATGTTCTCCGCCTATCTGGAAGTCGTGGCCGCGCGGGTGGCCATCCTGCGGGAGGGATTCCTGAGTCGTTTCTTCGCTTTAGGGTTTTGGCTTCGGGCCAGCATCGCTGCGGCCTTCCTCGGATTGCTGGCGCCACTGTGGGCGGCGGACAGTCCGACCCCGATCACACTCGACACCAGCGAGACTCTATTCGTCGTGCTGACGGGCATGAATGCCTGCGGCTACGACGTCGACCTCAACGGATCGGACGCGCAACGGCTCAACATACGGGCAGAGGTCAACCACAACCTGCGCAGTTCGGAAGACGCGCAGGCGGCGCTGACGGCGATGTGCGACTGGTACGTCGCGCATAAAGGAAAAGATCCGCAGCACGATCTGTCGCAATTCGTGTCGCTGGCGCTGTATCTGCAAGGACCTCCGCATTTTCTGCCGCGGGTCAAAGAAGATGACATGCCTCCGGACGCGTCTCCGATTGCGGGATTCGGGGCTCTTCTGGAGCGGTTCTACGACAAGGGCGATCTGCATTCCATATGGGAGCGGCACCGGGCCAACTATGCCGCGCTGGTCGAGCGCTATCACGTGCCGCTGGCGAAGATGGTGTTCGACACCGATATCTATTTGAAGTTGCAATCGGGCGGCTATCTGGGACGCACGTTCACGGTTCTGCTCGACTTCATGGGCGATCCGAACCAGGCGAACGCGCGCAACTACGGAACGGATTACTACGTGGTGGTGTTTCCCTCGCCCGATCCGACAACGGTCGATCCGCTGAAAATGCCGCAGATCCGGCATACGTATCTGCACTACCTGCTGGATCCGATGGCCGAGAAGCATTTCACGGCAATCAAGCGGCTGGACCCGCTGCTGCAATCGGTGAAACGCGCACCTCTGGAAGAGAGTTTCAAGTCAGATATCTCGCTGCTGGTCACGGAATGCCTGGTGAGGGCGATCGAGATTCGCACGATGGGTACAAAGCAAACGGCGGAGCCGATGCGCCTGCAGGCAGTCGACGACGCGGTGAAGCAGGGATACATTCTGACCCGCTACTTCTACACAACGCTTCTGACATTTGAGAAAGATCCGGCAGGATTACGGAATCTGTACTCGGACATCCTGGAAGGCATCGATGTGAAGCAGCAGGAGAAGGCTGCGAACGAGGTGCAGTTCGCCCGGGCGACGGCTCCGGAACTGGTGCAGCTTTCGCGGCTCGAAGACCGTCGCATGTTGATGACGGCCGAGAAGCGATTGGCGGCGGGCGATCCAAAGGGCGCGAAAGAACTGGCGCAGCAGGCGCTGGAAAAGAAGATCGGGGACGAAGGGCGGGCGCTGTTCATCCTGGCGCAAGTCGATGTTGCCAACAAGAATCGCGACGGGGCGGCGGGAAATTTCCAGAAGGCGATTCAAGCGACGAAAGATCCCAAGGTAATCGCGTGGTCCCATGTCTACCTGGGGAGAATTCTGGACATGAAAGAGGATCGCGAAGGCGCGATGGGCGAATATCGCGCCGCGCTGACGACCGGCGAGGCACTGCCCGAAGTAAAGGCAGCGGCCGAACGCGGCCTGCAGCAGGCGTATGAGCCGCCAGCAAAGCCTCAGTAGAGGATCGATAGTGGAGACGGCGCTGTTATCGGTTCGACTACACATGCTTCGGAGAACAGTTCGGTAATGCCGCGCTGCGATAAAATGCGGGGTTAAGAATTTCTAGCAAGATCTGGTGTCGAGGAGAGGCAATGAAGCAAGCAGCGATCGTCGTCGCAGTGCTGGGGATGTGCATGGGGAGTGTGGGGCAAACCAAACCGGCGACACAGAGCGCGCCTGCAGGTCAGGCGGCACCGGCAGCGGCAACAGCTCCGCAGGGCAAGCGGATGCCGGCGGCGAAAACGCAGCCTGAATTTGAGGCTTATCAAAAGGCGATGGCCGCTCCGGACGCGGCCGCGGCAGAAGCTGCTGCGAACGACTTTGCCACCAAGTTTCCCGACAGCGAATTGCGCGTGGTGATTTACAAAGCTGCGATGCAGAAATATCAGGCCGCGAACAATGGCGACAAGATGACGGAGATGGCGCAGAAGTCTCTGGCCCTTGATCCAGACGATCCGGAGGCGCTGGTCTCGATAGCCCAGGTCTATGCGGAGCGCACGCGAGATACGGACCTCGACAAGGATCAGAAGCTGGCGGAAGCGAAGAAAGACGCCGAGCGCGCGCTTGTTACCGTGGATACCGACATTCCGACCTCAGGATATCCGCCGGACAAGGTCGACCAGTTCAAGCGCTATACGCGCTCCGAAGCCTACGCCGTGCTGGGGACGCTGGCATCGAATGCCAAGAATTATCCCGAAGCTGAGACGAATCTGCGGAAATCGATCGACGTATTCCCCGAGCAGGTCGACTCGGTTGCGGTGCTGCGGCTGGCAGTTGCGCTCGACATGCAGAACAAGGTTCCGGACGCGTTGAAGTACGCCAACCAGGCCGTGGATCTCACCAAGGATCGTCCGGATTCGGCCGCCGGAAAGGCCTCGCGGGCTGAACAAGACCGCCTGACGAAGCTGAGCAGCGGGACGGCACCCGGGCAGAAGAACTAAGAATCGAATCGAGCGCGACTCCGCTTGCGAGACAGACGCCCGGTCCCGATGTTTTGTTGTGTTGGCGGTGCCTGGACACAGACAAGTTGGGCGAGCGCGGAAGCTGGTCCCACACTTGGGGGCTTCACCCCGGATATTTTCCTCACACTGCCTACCCTTTTATGAAGGAACGTGAAATCACGGCGCTGGAAGAGGGCTTGGGGTATCACTTCCGGCGCCGTGCCATGATTGAGCAGGCCGTGACGCACAGCTCGCAGGCGCGGGAAATGGAAGCGCAACAGGCGGGCGAGAGCAAGTACAAGGTCAGCGACAACGAGCAGCTCGAGTTTCTGGGGGACGCGGTGCTGTCTCTGGTTACGAGCGAGGAGCTGTTTCAGAGATTTCCCCAGTTCCGCGAGGGGGAACTTTCGAAGCTCCGGGCGCATCTAGTGAGCGAGAGGCATCTGATCCGGGTCGCGCAGCAGTTGGAGCTTGGGCACTACCTGCGGCTGGGCCGCGGGGAGGAAAAGAGCGGCGGGCGCAGCAAGACCGCGCTGCTGGTCGACGCGCTCGAAGCGATTCTGGCAGCAATCTATCTGGATGGCGGGCTCGAAGTCGCGAGGGAGTTTGTAATGCGGACTGTGATCGCGCCGGAGATCGAGCGCATGGAGCAAGGCGGCGGCACCTTGCCCATTACGGATTTCAAGTCCGCTTTGCAGGAAGCGGTGCAAAGTCTCGGCTTGCCGCAGCCAGCCTACGTGCTGGTCGAAGAGGCAGGGCCGGAACATAGCAAGACATTTACAGTTGAGGCGCGATTGCAGGCGAAGAACAGCAAGCACGCGGAATTCGTAGGACGGGCGCAGGGTTTGACCAAGAAAACTGCCGAGCAGGACGCTGCGCGCCAATTGCTGACCTTTCTGGCCTCGCGGACCAAGGCGACCGAAGAGAAGGCAGGGCGAGCTGCGCAGCCGGTGGACAAGTAGATTTCATGGAATTGCCTGACCAGCCCGTAGTTGCGCCACCACCTCCGATTCCCGAGCCGGAGAGCGCAATCCCGCCGTCTCTAATTCCTGTTGTCCTGCCCAAGCAGGGCGCGGCGACCGGCTTTGGCAGCGACTTGATCAGTTCGCTGCAATCACTGATGGGCACGATTGTGATTGCGATCTTCGTGATCACGTTCATCGTGCAGGCTTTCCAGATTCCCTCGGAATCGATGGAGAACACGCTGCTCGTTGGCGATTATCTGCTCGTGAACAAGCTGTGCTACGGAGGCAATGGGCTGGGCGATCACGTGATGCCGTACCAGAAGATCGCGCGGGGGGACATCATCGTGTTCCATTACCCGGTCGATCCGCAGCAGCATTTTGTAAAGCGAGTGATTGGCCTGCCCGGGGACAAGCTGCGGATGATTAACAAGAAAGTCTTCATTGACGGCAGGCCTCTCGATGAACCGTATGTGCGGTTTCTGGAACCGGCCAACAATCTGTATCGCGACGACTTTCCGCGGCTGGATATTCCCGTGTTCAACATGGAGTGGGCGTGGCACCAGCAGATGCAAAAACTGGTGGAAGACGGCCAGCTCATCGTTCCGCAAGGGCATTATTTTGTGATGGGCGACAACCGGGATGACAGCCAGGACAGCCGCTATTGGGGATTTGTGCCGCGGGAAAACATCATTGGCACGCCGCTCGTGATTTATTGGTCGGTGAAGGATTGGGATCGGAATCCTCCGGATACGGTTGCGGGCAGGTTACATCACCTCCTCTATGCGGTCGCGCACGTCATTCAGATCACGCGATGGAACCGAACGCTTCGGCTGGTACACTGAAGGGTCCGAACACTGGGGCTAAAGCCCTTATGTTAGGCGAGACTTACGCGGCCCTAAAGGGCCGCTCTTCCACGGCTTAACGATTTCTTGAGGACACGACTTTTTTAACACGTGTTTTTTGAAAAGACGATTTTTTGAACGCACGAATTCTCGATTTTTTGAACGAGCGAATTCTTGATTTTTTGCGAGCACGAATTCTTGATTTTTTGAACGCATGCATTCTTGAAGACACGATTTCTTCAAGGCACGGTTTTTGGACAATGAGTGGATTGAACACACGAGTGGAATACGGAAGCTAGATTGGCGAAGAAATTGGCGAAGAGAGAAGAACGCGCGGAAAAGAACGCTGTAGAAGAGAAGCCGAAAGAGACTACGGTCGAATTTCTGTCGTCGCTTGCGGCTGTGTTGGTAACCGGACTGTTCATCATCACATTCGTCGTGCAGGCGTTCGAGATTCCGTCGAGTTCGATGGAAAATACTCTGCTGATCGGCGATCACGTCTTCGTCAACCGCATCCAGTTTGCCCCCGAATCGAAGTGGGTCGGTCCGCTGCTTCCCTACCGCGATATCCATTTCCGGGACATCGTTGTTTTTCTGCATCCGTTGGAACCGGGGCTGTACGTCGTGAAACGGATCATGGGATTGCCGGGTGACAAAATCCACCTTCGCGATGGCGTGGTGTATCGCAATGGTGAGGCGCTGACGGAGCCGTATGTCGATACGGACCGTGACACTCCTACCGACGAATATCGCAATAATTTTCCTGCCATTCCTCCGACAGATGATCCGAACGTTTATCCGAACTGGAGTGTCGACCTGCCATCTTTCATTCACGGAGATGACATCGTGGTGCCGCCGGATCATTACTTTGCGATGGGCGACCATCGCGGCGTGAGTCTGGATAGCCGCTACTGGGGATTTATTCCGAAACAGAATGTCATCGGCCGACCGATGTTCATTTACTGGTCGTTTGAAACGCCGGACAATCAATATCGAAAGACGGCGTGGAGTGACCGCCTTCTGTTCCTGGGCAAGGTTGTTCTGCATTTCTTCGACGAGACTCGCTGGAATCGGACGCTCAAGATGGTTCGCTGAGATTCCTCGAAAGTCAGTTATGGCGCAGTGAAGATCTTTTCCTCCAACCGGCGTATGGCGACCATCGCAGTGGTGATTCTGCTGGCGCTGTTCCTCTGGCGTCCGGGCGCCTCGCGGCTGAAGTCCCGCATCATCACCTCAATCAGCGCTGGCGTGGGCCGGTCGGTTGATATCGGATCGGTACATATCCAATTGCTGCCCCGACCCGGATTCGATCTGGAAAATCTTGTGGTGTATGACGATCCCGCGTACGGTGCGGAGCCTATTCTGCGGGCAAGCCAGGTAGAGGCCGCGCTCCGGCTAACATCGCTGGTGCGTGGACGATTGGAAATCGCACGGCTGGAACTCACTGAGCCAAGCCTGAACCTGGTGCACGGCGCAAACGGACGATGGAACCTGGAAGCTTTGCTGGAGAGAACGGCACAGATCCCGTTAGCGCCGACCAGCAAGCGAAAAATGGAGCCGCGTCCGGGATTCCCCTACATCGAAGCGACTGCGGGACGGATCAATTTCAAGAGCGGCGCGGAGAAGACGCCCTACGCTCTCACGAATGCAGATTTCTCGCTGTGGCAGGATTCTGAAAATGCGTGGGGCGTGCGGCTGAAGGCGCAACCCTTCCGCACCGATTTGAATGTGAACGATACGGGCGTGCTGCAGATCAACGGAACGTGGGAACGCGCGCCAGCGCTGCGAGACACGCCTCTGCAAATCAATGTCGAATGGAAACGAGCCCAACTCGGGCAAGTCACGAAGTTCTTCGCCGGCAATGACAAAGGATGGCGCGGAGAAATCCAACTGGACATCGAGCTGACCGGGACTCCGGCGAAGTTGAAAATCAGCAGCAGCGGATCGCTTGACGACTTCCGGCGTTATGACATTACCAGCGGCAAAGCGCTTCACTTAGCGGGAAGTTGCGATGGGCAATATAGCTCGCTGACTCACGAATTTAGCGAATTGATCTGCAGCGCTCCGGTCGCGCCAGGGCTGATCACGTTGACAGGGCAAACGGGGCTTCCCGGCAGCCATCATTACGGTGTCATCGTCCGCGCGGAGAATGTCCCGGCCAGCGCCGCAGTCTCGCTCGTGGAACGCGCGAAGAAGAATCTTCCTGACGATCTCGATGCGGAGGGAACGCTGCAGGGAAGCTTTTCGATGCAGGAAGATGCTGCGGCAGGATCGGCGCCGCGTTGGCAAGGGCGCGGAGAGATCACCGATTTCCGACTCTCTTCGGCCGGGAACAAAGGGGAATTCGCTGCGGAAACGCTGCCCGTGGCGCTCGATTTCGACGGCGAGCCTGCGGCCTTCGGGAAAAGGACAAGATCTCTCCGCGACATTGCTGGCCCGCATCTTGAATTTGGCCCGGTGGCAATCGGACCGTCGCATGGCGGCGCGATCGTGCGCGGCTGGATCGCGCGCGGCGGGTATACCTTGACGGTCGTAGGAGAAACCGAGATCTCGCGAGCGCTGCGGCTGGCGCGAACGATTGGTGTTCCCGTGTTAGCCACGAATGCGGAGGGCACCGCGCAGGTTGATCTGCAAATTGCAGGATCGTGGATGGGGAGTAACGGATTGGCAACAGGGTTCTCAAGCCCACAAGTCACCGGCACTGCAAGATTGCGCAATGTGCACAGCGTGGTCCGGGGTCTCGGAGGGCCGGTTGACATTGCATCCGCCGAAATGCAGTTCACGCCTGAACAGGTGCGCATTTCAAAATTGAATGCCAAGGCGGGCGGCACGAATTGGACGGGCTCAGTCGAAATGCCGCGTGGATGCGGGATCGCGTGTCCCATGCGATTTGCGTTCAATGCAAATGAAATCGTGCTCAGCCAATTCACCGAGTTCGCCAGCCCACGTCCAAAGAAGCGTCCATGGTACCGGGTGCTCGATTCAAGTGCTCCGAGTAGTTCGGGATCGTCTTTTCTGGGGAGCCTTCGAGCCTCGGGACGCGTGACAGCCGGGCGTTTATTGGTCCGGGATGTGTCTGCGACGCATGTATCGGCAAATGTAAAGGTGGACAGCGGAAAATTGCAGATCTCCGAACTGGACGCCGATCTTCTTGGCGGAAAACATAAAGGCGAGTGGCAGGCTGACTTCGGAGTCAAGCCATCCGTTTGCAAGGGTCGGGGCAAGTTTTCCGAAGTATCTCTGGCCGGGTTTGCGGAAGCCATGCACGACGATTGGGTCTCCGGCACGGGCAGCGCGAGCTACGAGGTCAGCGGCAAATGCCTATCCGAGTTTTGGCCTTCTGCTGAGGGAACACTTCACGTGGATGTGACAGACGCTGTCTTTCCGCACGTATCGGTGAAAGATTCCGCGCTCCACATCACGCACTTGACCGGACAAGCCGACCTCCACGCAGGAGCGTTAGAGATCAAGGACACGACAGTCGATTCGCCCGAAGGACGATACGAACTGAGTGGAACCGCTTCTTTCGCCCGCGAGATCGACGTCAGAATGACGCAACTTCCGGGTACCGCAACCGCACCAGGGTATGCCATCACCGGCACACTGGCTGAACCGCAGGTCGCGCCTCTTTCGAGCGCAGAACAAGCTCACCTCAAACCTCTTCCCGCTGCAAAATAGTTTTCAAGGCACATAGGCAGCGCCGCGCAATACTTTGCCGGGAAGCGCTTTCGTCATCTTTCCCTGGTCAATCACCGGAACTCCGTTCACGAGCACGAATTCCATTCCTTCGGAAAGCTGGTTCGGATTGTCGAAGGTTGCGCGATCGTGAATGGTCGCGGGATCGAAGACGACGACGTCGGCCCACATTCCGGCCTTGAGCACGCCGCGGTCGGTCAATCTCATCCGCTGCGCAGGCAGCGCAGAAAACTTGCGGATCGCATCTTCGAGCGTCAGGACTTTTTCTTCGCGGACATATTTGCTCAAGATACGAGGGAACGTACCGTACGCACGCGGGTGCGGATGCGATTGGCCGAGAATTCCTTCCGGCGACGTGCCTTCGGAATCGTTGTCGACGGCCACCCACGGCTGTTGCAGGGCGAGCGTGACGTCCGGCTGCGACATGCCGAAGACGGCGACGCTGCTGGAAGGATCCTGGATCAGAAAGTCGCAGAGAGCGTCGATGGGATCTTTATTCCACAGCTTGGCGATTTCAGAGAGACGTTTGCCCAGCAGAGGCTGCAACTGCGGATTCTCAACGGCACCGATCATGATGGCGTCAGGGCCGGGGATTTCCTGCCATTCGTTGTCCCAATCGCGAGAGGGCGTCACCATGTCGTGGCGTATGCGCTCGCGGGTAGCGGGATCCTTCAGGCGCTCGACCAGTTTTGGGTTGCCTCCGTCATGCGCCCAAGGCGGAATGAAGGCCGAGAAATCGTTGTACCACGCGGTATACGCGTAGGTGTCAGCCGAGACGTCAGCACCGGCCGCACGAGCAGCATTGATTTTCGCGACGACCTCGGGCATGCGTCCCCAGTTGTTCTTGCCGGCGACTTTGATGTGCCAGATTTCGACTGGGACATGCGCTTCCCGTCCGATTCGAAGCGCTTCGTCGATCGATTCGAGCACGGCGTCGCTTTCGTTGCGCATGTGAGTGGCGTAAATGCCGCCGAATTTTCCGGCCTCGGTCGCCAGCGCGATCAACTCGTCGGTCTTGGCATAAGGAGCGGGCGCGTATTCGAGCGAGGTAGAAACGCCAACCGTTCCGTCTTTCATCGCGTCGCGAACCAGAGCTTTCATTTGTTCGAGTTGTTGCGGCGTGGGCTGTTTGTCGTCGTCTCCGAGCACCATGCGGCGGACTTGCGTGGCGCCAATGTAGCTCGCGAGATTGATTCCCATTCCCTGCTTTTCGAGCCGAGCGAAATAGGCGCGAAATGTGCGCCAGTCCGGATTGATCTTGTATTGATCGTATCCGCTTCGGTCGGATTGAATGATCGCGTCGTTCAGAGGGGCGATGGAACTTCCCTCGCCGGTAATCTCCGAAGTGATCCCTTGGTAGATTTTCGAAGGCAAGTGCGGATCGACAAGGATGGTAAGTTCCGACTGCCCGAGCATGTCAATGAATCCGGGTGCGACGACTTTGCCGGCAGCGTCGATCGTGCGCTTGCGTGCTGCGGATGTGAGATTGCCGATGGCGGCAATCCTGCCATCACGGATACCCACGTCTCCCGAGTACCACGGGGAGCCAGTGCCGTCGATGATGTGACCATTGGTGATGACAATGTCGAAGGCTGACGGCGCTTGGGCTGACAGGCCAGCCACGGCCAGAAAAAGCAAGGAGAGCAGCAAGCCCAGGTGTCTTGATGATTTCATTTTTTCCCTCTGTTTCTGGTCGGCAGCCTTCATCGTTCAAATTTACTTGAGGTCCAAGGGGCGAGTCGCGGCTTGAACGGCCGATCCAATGGTGCCGCTTCCCCGTCGCGCCATCGCGGCGCCGAGCGCGATCCAAATCGCCAGCGCAACCCATTCAGAACCGGTGAAGTGTCCGGGAACAAACGGTACGAGCTTCATCAGGGCCATGGCGACAGCCACGACGAGACCAAAGGCCGCGACTGCCTGCTGCGTAAACGAGAAGTGCAAAATCTCCGGCCGGGAGCGGGCGAGTGCGAGGCACGCGGCGCAAGCAGCGGACCATCCGATGGCACACGCGACCGATCCGACTTCGGTGATGGGAACGAGGATCGCGTCGCCAAGCAACATACAGATACCGGTCACTACACCGACACATAACACCGCGACCGCCGGAGTCTGGAATCTTGCGTGGATGACCCCGGCAGCGGGAGCGACCATGCCGCGACGTCCCATCGCAAAGAGGAGCCGGCTCGCGGCGACAAAGTTTCCGTTGAAACATTTGAAGAGCGAGAGCAAGGCCGCCGCCAGAATGATGTTGACGATCCAGCGAGAACCGACGGCGCGTTGAAAGGCAACCGCGGTCATGAATTTTTCGCCGACGAGTTGATGCCAGGGGGCTACGAATGCGACGGCCGCAACAATGCTTGCGTAGAAAAGGGTGCCGATGAAGATCGCCATCCAGATGGCGCGGAGAAATCCAGCCGCACGGAACTCGGGGCTTGCTTCCTCCGCCGCTTTACCGACCGATTCAAAACCGGTCATGAAATACGGGACGATTTGCAGGACCAGAAGAATGGAGATGAGCGGCGTGTGGGTAAACAGCGGCCGAACATTTGACACAGAACCGCGGCTCGCGCCAAGTGCGACAAAGACGACGAAGAGGGCGAGTGTGCCAAAACTGGTCCAGTTCTGAAACGTCGCGCTGAGCCGAACGCCGCGATAGTTGAGGATGGTGAGCAGCGTTGTGAGAGCGAGTCCGACGAGCAGGTGAGGAAGGAACACTGGTTTGCCCGCGACACGATACAGTTCGATGGAATCGATGCGCGGAAAAATGTAGGCGGCGACGCGGCCCACCGCGACCGCTTCCCAAGGGCAGACGATGAAGTAGGCAAGAGTCATCATCCAGCCGGTGGCGTAGCTGATGCTGCGGGGAAAAACGGCGGAGGTGTAAGCAATTTCGCCCGCCGCGTCCGGCATGGCGATCACCAGTCTTCCGTAGACCCAACCGACGGGAAGCAGAAGAGCTCCGCCAATTGCGAAGCCCAGCAGAGTGCCGAGACCGCCGCCGCGGAGCAGCCAGTCATCCATCACGACCAGCCAGCCGACGCCAACCATGGTTCCCCAACCCAGGGTGAAGTAGTCGGTGGAGCGGAGTTTGCGAGCGAGGGTATTCACGGGGTCTGGGCTTGTGTGGCTCCGAGAGGCGGCGCGAATTATAAAGCATTTGCGTATGCTATGGTTGGGGGCCGGATTGGTTCGGCTTCTGCCCTGATGCTGAATCGTGCGAGATGCTGCGCGCCCCTTGAAAACGAGGCTGCGCTCAGCATGACACCCGAGTGGGTGGAACTCGCTGACACTTCTTACTTAAGAGAATCCCATGCCTCGCTATGAATATCGCGTACTGACTCCGACTCCTGCTGCTGAAAAGTCGTTTCTTGGATGGGTCGAAACGCTCGATCAGGAATTTGCGAATCGCGATCCCGAACACCGGAGCGACGTGGTCCGCGATGCGCTTCATCAAGTCTATTTGGGGCGGCCCTACACGTCCCCGGCCGGAAACATCGGCGAGCAAGTGCTGGTGCACTCCTTCGACCCGCGCAACACCACGCTGGAACCGGAATATTACGGCGACGTGGATGCTGCGAAGTATGCCGAGCGCAAGCCTCTCATCTGGTTCTGGATGATGTTCGATCGATCTCCTGCAGGATTGAATCACTGGCTGGGATACCGCGTGCGCGCCATGCTCGCGCGGCACATCTTCAAGCACATTGGGAAAAACGTGAAGCTGTTTCACGGGATTGAGTTTTCATATGGCTACAACTTGACCGTCGAAGACAATTGCACGATTCACAAATATGTTCTGCTCGATGATCGAGGCGAGATCATCATTCACGAAGGGTCGTCGATCTCGGACTACGCCAACGTGTACTCCCATTCGCACGACCTGAACGATGGGATGCTCGTGGATAACCACAAGACCGAGATCGGTCCGAAAGCGCGAGTCACCTACCATGCGACCGTGCTGAGCGGAGTTCGAGTCGGTGAGCATGGAATCGTGGGATCGATGGGAGTTTCGTCGAAAGATGTGTCTCCCTATCACATCGTCGGAGGAATACCAGCGAAGCCGATCAAAGTGAAATCGATTGCGCCGGAAGAGCTCAAGAACGCACTCGAGAAAAAGTAGGGCTCTCGGCTTTCACCGAAGATGATTTTTGTGAGGCGAGGGTGGGATGAACACGCGAATACGGCCCGTTTCCCGCGCTAAATGCGTGTTTTGCGTGGTAGTATCGATCTCAGCCCTGCATGAAACTTCAGCATCTGAATTTCAATAGCACTGCTCAATTGCCGGTTGTGTCTTCGCGGGCGGGGCTTCCCAACGAATGAGCGCTTCTTCCCAAACTCGCAAACGCGTGCTCAGCGGCATGCGTCCGACCGGAAAACTGCACCTGGGCAACTACGTCGGCGCTCTGCAGAACTGGGTGGGGATGCAGGACCAGTACGAATGCTTTTTCTGCGTGGTCGACTGGCATGCGTTGACGACCGATTACGCCGACACTTCCCGGGTCAAGGAAAACTCGCTGGAAGTGACTTATGACTGGCTGGCGGCCGGGCTCGATCCTGAAAAGTCGGTGCTCTTTCTGCAGTCGCATGTTCCGGCACACGCAGAACTTCATCTGCTGCTGTCGATGATCACGCCATTGGGATGGCTCGAGCGCGTGCCGACTTACAAAGAGCAGCGCGAGAATCTTAAAGAGAAAGATCTGGCGACTTACGGGTTCCTGGGATATCCGGTACTGCAGGCGGCGGACATCCTGGTCTACCGGGCTAATGTCGTTCCTGTCGGAGAAGACCAGGCTGCACACGTCGAGCTGACCCGCGAGATTGCGCGGCGGTTCAACGGATTTTACGGCGCCCCGAAGGGTGTGTTCCCCGAGGCCCAGACGCTGCTGACTCCCGCGGCGAAGTTGCCCGGAACAGACGGGCGCAAGATGTCGAAGTCGTACGGGAACACGATCATGCTGGCCGATCCGGAGCCAGTCGTGCGCCAGAAATTGAAGACGATGGTGACAGACCCGGCACGAGTGCGCCGCACGGATCCCGGAAATCCGGATGTTTGCCCGGTCGGCGACCTGCACAAAATCTTCAGCGATCAGCAGACGATGGCCAAGGTGAACGAAGGCTGCCGTTCGGCCGGGATCGGGTGCATCGAATGCAAGGGATGGGCGGCGGATGCGCTGGTGCGCTTGTTGAATCCGATGCAGGAGCGACGCAAGAAATTCGAAGACAATCCGCGGCTGGCGTGGGATATTCTTGAGGACGGCACGAAGAAGGCTCGCGCGGCGGCCGCGGCAACAATGGAGCAAGTGCGGTCGGTGATGGGCATGTCGCTGGAGTACGAGGCGCCGAAGGGCGCGCAAAGCAAGTAGTTGCGGGGGAGTTGCACAGCCCTCCGCTTCGCTCAGGATGACAGAACGATTCGATGAATGAGCCAGGAAAAATCGTAGCGGGCGGCGGTCCGGCGGTTTCGGCGGCGGTTGTCGCTCGTCCGGTTGCTGCCAAGGCTAAAGACCCGGGCAAGAAAAAGGAAGAAAACGACTTCCCTTTTGCGGTCGCGGTCACAGACGTCTATGAAGGGCCGCTCGATCTTCTGCTGGATCTGATTCGCAAGCAAGACATCGATATTTACGACATTCCAATCGCGAAGATCACGGCACAGTACCTGGCGTATGTCGAAAGGATTCGCGAGCTGGATGTGAACGTGGCGGCGGATTTCATTTATATGGCCGCCGTGCTGATTCATATCAAGTCAAAGATGCTGCTGCCGCGCGATCCGCTGGCGACGGCCGAAGATCCGGACGATCCACGCAGCGAGTTGGTCAACCGGCTGCTCGAGCACGAGAAGTTCAAGTCAGCCGCGCAAATGCTGTTGCAAAAGCAGCAGATTGAAGATGCGGTGCTTTCGAATCCGTCGATGAAGGAATTCATTGAGGCGGAAGGAACTGAGCCTGAGCTGGCTGCGGATGTGATCGATCTGGTGAAGACATTCCAGCAGATTCTGGAGCGGGTGCGAACCCGCCCGGTGCTGAACGTAGATGAGGAAACCGTCACCGTCGGACAGATGATCGATTACCTGCGTCGGCGGCTGTCTCTCGAAGACCGGCCGATCCGGCTGAAACAGATTCTGATGCGCGTATCGTCGCGCCAGGCGCTGGTTTGCATGTTCCTCGCTTTACTCGAACTGGTACGGCTACAAGCGATCCAGGTACGGCAGGAAAAGTTATTTGGAGAAATCGCGGTCCGCAAGCACACGCATTTCGAAGAAGTGATGAATGAGCGGGCCGCGGTGAGAGACGACTGGAGATAAGAACAGGGCCAGTGAACCGACGGCTAGTTTTGCAGTTTGAGTTTTGGTTCCCCGTACGCCGATCACTGATCACAAACGACCATGTCTTTAACAGCTCAACTTGAAGCTATCATTTATGCGGCGGAGACGCCGATTACGCTGGAGCAGATGACCGCGCTGGTGAAAGAGTCGGTTGTCGCCGAAGGAATTTCTGAGGACGCTGAGATCAAGGCTCGGGTGCGGGCCTGCCTCGAAGAATTGGTCACGGCCTTTGGAGCGCCGGACCATGGAATCGAGATTCGACAGGTTGCCGGCGGATACCGGATGTCCACCAAGCCGGAGCAGCATGAAGTCGTGCGTTCGTTTGCGAAGAGTTTGAAACCGCCGATCCGGCTGTCTCTCCCTGCGCTGGAAACTCTGGCAGTGATCGCCTACAAGCAGCCCGTGACGGTGCCGGAGATCAACGACATTCGCGGTGTCGATTCCGGCGGTGTCATCGGGACGTTGCTCGACCGCAAGCTGATCACCACCGGAGGTCGCAAACAGGTGATCGGTCGCCCAATCCTGTACAAGACCACCAAAGAATTCCTCATGCGATTCGGCCTGAAGGATGTGAACGAGTTGCCCAGCATGGAGGAGTTCGAAAAGCTGGTCGCGGAATCATTTCAATCGGAACTGATTCCCGCCGAGAGCGCGAGCGAGCCTGAAACGGTTGCGGTTGCAGAAAATGCGGAACCACAAGAGGCGGTCGTGGCGACAGAGGAACCTGTTGCCGAAAAGAAGGCCGGCTAGCGGCCTCGCTGCCAAGCATCAATCAGGGCGATGATTGCCCGACAGAAGAGAAACTTTGACGCGGCCTTTTATGGGCCGCGCTTTTACATATCAAGATGCCACAGGAACGTCTGCAAAAGATTATCGCGACTGCCGGAATTGCGTCACGACGCAAGGCCGAGCAACTGATTACCGCGGGACATGTGCAAGTCAACGGCACCGTCATCACGGAACTCGGCAGCAAGGCCGATCCTGAAGTCGATCACGTCCGCGTGAATGGCAAGCTGCTGCATAACGAGCAGCAGCGTCACGTTTATCTGCTACTGAACAAGCCCAAGGGATATGTCACGACCGTCAGCGATCCGGAAAAGCGGCCGACGGTGATGGACCTGGTTCGCGGAGTGAAAGGACGCGTGTATCCTGTTGGGCGGCTCGATTACGCCAGCGAAGGATTGTTGATCCTGACCAACGATGGCGACCTGGCGAACCGGCTGATGAAGGCGGCTTCGCACGTTCCCAAAACGTATGTGGTGAAAGTAGCTGGAACACCGAAAGAGGATGCCATTGCGAAACTGCGGGCCGGAGTTTCGATCGCAACCGATGACGGCAAGCGGGTAAAGACCGGACCGGCGCTGGTTCGCGTGGTGAAAGAGGCCACGAATCCGTGGTATGAAATCACGCTGATCGAAGGAAGAAACCGGCAGATCCGGCGCATGTTCGAAGTGGTGGGACATCACGTGGAAAAGATCAAACGGGTGCGATATGGGCCGCTCACACTGGACGTGCCGCCCGGAAAGTTTCGATCACTGACGTTGCGGGAAGTGGAACGGTTGAAGTCCGCGAGTAAAGGCGATGCGCGGAAAAAGTCTGCGCCCTGATCTGCCCTGAGCATGAGTCGATTCTTTGATCTGGTGTCGAAACCGGCGCGGGATATGGGGGCCTACATGCCGGGTCCTCCAACCGCAGCGCCTGCGGTTAACACGCGGCCACGGCTGATCAGCCTCGATTCAAACGAAAATCCCTACGGCCCGTCTCCTCGGGCGATACAAGCGATGCAATCCATGCTGGGTTCGTCCGGTTTCTATCCGGAAGACGATTGCACGGAACTTCGCCGCAAGCTGGCATCGCACCACGACGTTCCCATCGAACAGGTTCTAGTCACCGCGGGCTCGACAGCGCTGTTGGCTTTGCTTTGCCAGACGCTGCTCGCGCCGGGACAGAACGCAGTAACCAGCGAGCGCTCATTCATCGTCTATTCGATGGCGGTGCATGCAACCGGGGCGCAGTTGATCGAAACACCGATGCGCGAGGACGCTTACGATCTGAATGCAATTCTCGAGGCGATCAACGAGGACACACGGATCGTATTTTTGGCGAATCCAAACAATCCGACGGGAACGACGGTTTCCGCCGCGGCCGTGGATCAGTTCATCGCAGATGTCCCGGGGCACGTTGTCGTGGTCTTGGACGAGGCCTATTACGAGTTCGCGGCGCATTTCGCAGCGCGACGCAAGATTGAGTATTCGCATTCCCTGAATTATTTGCGCCAAGGCGCGACCGCGGTCGTGTTGCGAACCTTTTCAAAGGCGCATGGATTGGCCGGGCTGCGCGTGGGATACGGTCTCGGTCCCGCAGAACTGATGCGCTATTGCGCGCAGATGCGGAACACGTTTTCAGTTTCCTCGGTGGCGCAGGCCGCGGCGCTGGCGGCGCTGGATGATCCGAAGCATGTCGAGCGCGTCGTTTTGAACAACGCTACACAGATGCAGATCGTGGGAGTCGGACTTTCGGAGTTGGGATTCCGCGTGATCCCGACGTCCGCCAACTTCTTGTGTTTTGATTTGGGCGAAGACTCCGTTGGAGTAACGGAACGATTGCGCGCGGAGGGCATCAGCGTGCGTCCGCTGGGCGCGTGGGGCGCTCCCACGTGCATTCGCGTCAGCATTGGGACCGGTGAACAAAATCAGGCGTTCCTGCACGCCATGCACACCATCGGACGCCTGTCGCGTGGTGCGACGTAGACCAAGCCAATCGAAAAAAGGAAGGCCCGGATCTGACTCGGGCCTTTTATTTTGCGCAGAAAATCACAGAAATTCGATCAGGTGCAAGGCACTCGGGCCGCGCCGAACAGTCCCGCATCGCTGCCCAGCAATGCACGCGTGACCAACGTTTTGCGGCGCTTGTATAACGACGTTTCCGAGCCGTTCGCTGTGTCCGGCGGATTGTCGGGATCATTCGCGGCAAACACCAGCGAGCGCTCCCGCATTTCGGCAAACATGGTGGGAGCGAAAGCGTCCCACGCGCTGACCACGCCGCCTCCGACAACGAACATATCCAGATCGAGAATATTCACCAGATCGGCAAGCAGAATTCCGAGAGCCTGGCCGAAACGCACGAAGATCTTCTGCGCGTCGGGATTGCCCTGCATGGCGAGATTGTAGATCGACTTGGCGCTGAACTCCGGGTCGGCGCTTGCTGCCTTGGCGAGTTCAGGAGCCTTTCCTGTTTCGATGGCTTCGCGCGCCATCCGCACCACTGCAGTCGCCGATGCGTAACGTTCGGCGCAGCCATGATTGCCGCATCCGCATGGCACGCCATTTGGTTCGACGGTCACGTGCCCGAATTCTCCGGCCATACCGCTCATCCCGTAAAACAGTTTGCCGTCGAGAATGATCGCACCGCCAATGCCGGTGCCCAGCGTAAGCATCGCCATGTTGGCAATGTCGCGTCCGGCTCCTAACCATTTCTCACCGTACGCGGCCATGTTCGCGTCGTTGTCGAGAAAAACGCGAGCGCCTAGCCGTTGTTCGATGATGTCGCGCACGGGATAGTCGGACCATCCCGGCAGATTGGCGGATTTGCGCATCATCCCGGTTTCGACGTCGATGATGCCCGGAACGCCAATGCCCGCACCGAGAAATTCTCCGCTGTCGCGATGACGCTCGGTGAGGTGCTGAATCGCGTCACACATTTCGCCGATGACGTAGTCACGTCCCATGGCAAGTTTGACGCTGAGGGTGATCTTCTCGATGAGCTGGCCTTCGGTAGAAATTGCGGCGATTCGGAGGTTGGTCCCCCCCATATCGACGCCAATGGAGTAGTCAGGCATAACGCATGAGGGTAACACGCCGAGGCGGCGGGATTTCTTAGATTGAAGATTTCAGAATGGAGATTTTAGATCGATCGGTCGACGGAGAAATCCGGGGTCTTCGATCAGCAATCTGAAATGCCCAATCAATTCAATGCTGGCAGTTTGGGCAGTAGTGACTGCTGCGGCCGGCGATCACGATGCGCTTGATTGGAGTCTTGCAGACGAGACAATCTTCGCCTTCGCGGCCGTAGACGCGGTGTTGCAGTTGGAAGAAGCCTTCCTTGCCGTCGTCGTCAACATAATCTGAAATCGAGGAGCCTCCGAGTGCGATCGCTTCCGTCAGAACTTCTTGCACTGCTGCGTGCAGTTTCTGCAGCTGGTCGCGTGGGATCGACGAAGCGCGGCGGCGCGGCCGGATTGCTGAGCGGAAAAGGGATTCGTCGGCATAGATGTTGCCAACACCGCGCAACAACTTCTGATTGAGCAACGCGCTCTTGATGGGCGTCTTGCGGCCCCGGAAAAGAGCGATGAAGCGTTCGACATCGATTTCCAGAGGCTCGATGCCGGCGGCATCAAAGTCTGCCGATGCCGCGACACTCAGGCGCCCGAAGCGGCGCGGGTCGACGAATCGCAATTCCCTGCCCGATGCGAGCTTGAGGATCGCATGCGTGTGTTTCGCTACGTCGTCTTGCGGATCACAGACTTGAAGGCGGCCGGTCATGCCGAGGTGGACGATCCACTGGGCTTTGGATGGAGTGGACCGAGTGCTCTTGCCGGCCTGCTGGCAGCGTCGAGGAAGGTTTTCTCTTCTGTTTAGATTTGCGGCTTTTAGCGGGCAGGAGTGCCCGCTCCACATGATCCTGGTCATGATCGAGATCGAAGACGATGTGCTTGCCCATGCGGCGGACGGAGGCGATGCGGCTATGTTCGAGTGCTGCGGCAATCTGCGTCGCGGGAGATTTCAGTGGCTCTTTCTTCTGGCCGAGCCAGACGGACTCGATTCCGTCCCCGGTGACGCGTTTCGCCAGCCCTCGTGCAATGGTTTCGACTTCAGGAAGTTCAGGCATGGCTTACTTCTTCAGAAAAGTTCCCTTCTCCAACTCACTGAACGCCTGCTGCAATTCTTGCTGCGTGTTCATGACGATGGGGCCGTACCATGCCACAGGCTCTTCCAGTGGCTTGCCGGAAACCAGCAGGAAACGAATGCCGTCGACTCCGGCCTGCACTGAAACTTCGTCTCCGCGATCGAAGACGACCAGCGAGCGATTCTCGGCGTCAGCGGGCGGTTTCGTGTCGGCCCAGCCTACGCCTTCGGTCGGCACAGCGAGCGGGCCGGAGGCGTTGCAGAATTTTCCGTCTCCCGCGAATACATAGGCGAACGCGTGCCGCGTCGTTTCCACCGGTAGCGTCTTCCGCTTGCCGGGAGGAACGGAAACGTCGATGTAAATCGGATCCGCGGCGATGCCATCGACCGGACCCGATTTGCCCCAGAAATCTCCGCAGACGATCCGCACATGAGTGCCGTCATCGTCGGTGATTTCGGGAATGTCTCCGGTCTTCACTTCCTGGTATCGCGGCGAGGTCATCTTCAGAGCGGAAGGAAGATTGGCCCACAACTGAAAGCCGTGCATGCGCCCGGTGGTGTCGCCTTTGGGCATTTCCTGATGAATGATGCCGCTGCCGGCGGTCATCCACTGAACGTCGCCCGCAGCGATGGCGCCGTGATTCCCCATGCTGTCGCCATGCTCGACCGTTCCCGCCAGGACATACGTGATGGTTTCAATGCCGCGATGCGGATGCCATGGAAATCCGGCGAGATAATCTTCCGGAACATCGTTGCGGAAATCGTCGAGCAGCAAGAATGGATCGAAGTCGTGGGTATTGCCGAATCCGAAAGCGCGTCGAAGATGAACTCCGGCTCCTTCGAGCGTGGGCTTCGATTTGATGAGGCGTTTCACCGGGCGAATGGACATGGGGGATTTCCTCTGTGAAGTTAACCTGCTTTTGATGCAGCGAAGGCAGAGTTCGACGCAGGAGGCGAAATTCTAGCACCGCTGGAGTTTACGGGCTGTCATGGCGCAAGGCGGAACCAGGGCGAAGGGCGTTGCCAGGACGAACCTTAAGGGAATTCGCTGGAGAGTGGAGAGGCTAATCCTTGAGCGGAACCACGGCGCTGCCGTCGCGGCAGAACGTGGCCACGCGTTGCAGATCTCCGTTGGCGCGGGGCACGGTCATGACCGGGCCGTAGCAATAGACGGCGTGCCCGCTGGCGGCAAAATACCAGCGCCCGCCTTTGGAATGTTTCGCGAGCTGGCTGGTGGGGTCGTGCATGGGCTTATGCGGCGCCAATGGACTGATGGGCAGACTGAACAACAAGGCTAGGGTCAGAACCTTCATTGTGTTTCCCGCTTATCTTGCTACTGCTTCGTGCCACCGAAAGAAATTGGGGAGCAAAGTGCCAAGTTCAGATGGATCGTAAGCTTAGATCGTGACCAACGACCGGCTGCTGTCGGCGATGTCTGACGCGGGCCTGGTCGGCATTTGCATTTGTGACTTCGGTTTTGCTGCTTGATTCTGCACTGCGTTTTGCGTCCCTGCCTGGGTAGACGGGTTCTGTTTTGCTTGCGCCTGGGTAGACGGTGTTTGGATCGATGGAGCCTGGGCCAACGGGGTCTTCGCGGATGGTCTCTGGGTAGACGGAGCTTGTGCCGCTGATTTCTGGGATGACGGGTTGCCGGCGGCTTCAACCTGGGATGGCGCCGCCTGTATGCGTTCTTCTGGAGTTCTTGTTCTTGCTGCGGAGAGTTCGGTGTTGTCTTTGAACAGCTCGTGAATCAACGAACGCTGCGATTCGATCGTCCGGCCCTGCTCCACGATGAGCATGGTCATCAGGCCGTAGGAGATTAGAAACAGGACGACCAGGATCGGAAGCCAGCCATTTTTCTTGCGATTCGCGGCTTCGATAAGAGTCTTTTCGTTTGAATCGATGGTCCCGTACTCGATCGTCAAAATGCCACCCCGGTCTCTGCCTGGTTCGTGTTCAGCAGCTATGGAAGTGCATCCATCGAGCCATTGGGGAGACATATCCTAACTGATTGATAAACAGTCATTTGCGGGATATTCAAAGGCCGCCTCCAACCCCGCTGAGTGCAACTCAATGCACATAATGAGCAAGGAAGATTGGCTTTCCTGCGAGCCGAAGTCCTCCATTTTCAGCGAGGAACACCGAATCCGGCACCTCTATTTGCCGAGAACGAGCTTGGCAATGGTCGCCAGTTGCATGTTCGAGGTGCCCTCGTAGATCTTGCCGATCTTGGCATCGCGCCAGTATTTTTCTACCGGATAATCCTTGGTGAATCCGTATCCGCCATAAACTTCGATGGCGAGAGACGTGACGCGCTCCGCCACCTGCGAGGCGAATAGCTTCGTCATGGCCGCTTCCTTCACGAAGTTGACTCCGGCGTCCTTCATGCGGGCGCAGTTGTAAACCATCAGCCGGGCAGCCTCGATTTCGGTCGCCATCTGCGCGATCTGAAATTGGATACCCTGGAAGTCGGCGATGGCTTTCCCGAACTGTTTGCGTTCAACAGCGTACTTGCAGGCGAACTCCCAGGCGCCGCGAGCCAACCCGATCATCTGCGCGCCAATACCGATGCGCCCTTCATTCAATGTCTCGATCGCGATCTTGTAGCCTTTGCCCGGCTCGCCAATCACGTTGTCCTTGGGCACGCGGCAGTCTTCGAGGATCAACTCGCACGTAGACGAGGCGCGGATACCGAGTTTGTCTTCCTTCTTGCCGACGGTGAAGCCGGGAAAATCTTTCTCGATCAGGAACGCGGTGATGCCTTTGTATCCCGCGGCGGGATCGAGTGTTGCGAAGAGCACGAACAGGCCGGCTTCTTTGGCGTTGGTGATCCAGAGCTTGCGGCCGTTGATCACATACTCCGATCCCTTCAGCGTCGCCCGCGTTTGCAAGGCAAAAGCGTCCGAACCCGAACCGGCTTCGCTCAAGGCGTAAGCACCCACGGTCTCGGTGGCCATCTTCGGAAGGTAGCGCTTCTTGTGGTCGTCGGTGCCCCACCGGAGCAGAGCGTTGTTCACCAGCGTGTTCTGCACATCGACGATCACGCCTGACGATGCATCGACGCGCGACAACTCTTCCACCGCGAGGATGGCCTCAAAGAACTTCGCGCCTCCCCCTCCGTATTGCTCCGGAATCTCAATGCCCATCAGTCCAAGCTGGAAAAAATCATGGATGAGATCCTTTTCGAAGACGGCCTTCTCGTCCATTTCCTTCACCAGCGGACGAACTTTCTCGTCGGCGAACTGACGAATGTTGTCGCGGAAGAGAATTTCGTCCTCGGTGAGCGTGGTTAGCGGGGCGGGAGGAGCAGCTTGCAAAATTTCAGGCATGAGGACACCTTCATCGTGGAAATAATCAAACTGGTAATGTTAGCACCGCCGGAGAATCGGAGAGCTAGGGCTGCCCGGAATATGGCTGCAGGGGAAGGTAGACAGCTCGCGTAGCAACAAAAAAGCTCGTCAGTCCGACCGGAGGTGGGAATCTGCTGGCCTGACAACATCACGGCCCTGCGTGCGCAAACCGATTCCCCGGCGGCCGCGCGGCCTCGGAATGACAAAGTGCGTTGGCGGTTCCAGAGAGTATTAGCTGCTGCGCTTGTAAACGAGCCTTAGCCCGTCGGCCTGCAGGATGCGCTTGATCTGCGTGCGAGCGTGCACCGACCAGGGACCTGCGGTATCGAGCCTGGTGTAGGCCTGCCAGTGTTTCAGGGCCTTGCGCGGTTCGCGCAGCTTTTCGAAAGCGAGCGCGAGATTGTAGTGCGCGTCCGCGTACGTGGGAGCGAGTTGCAGTGCGGTCTTGTAAGTGGCAACGGCTTCGTGAATCCGCCCGGTTTCGTCGAGGACGTTCCCGAGATCGAAATAGGCGAGAGCGTAGCGTGGGTCGGCTTCTATGGCCTCTCGATAGTGCTTCTCGGCTAAAGCAAAATCCTGACGGTTGTAATACAGGGTTCCGAGATTAATGTGAGCGGCAGCATGCCCGGGCTCAAGATCGAGCACCCGGTGATACGCGGCGATCGCTTCGGTCTGCGTGTTCGGATCTTCTTCGAGCGCGATGCCACGGGCGAACCACGACGCAACCTCATGCTCACGCGGACTCGGCTCGGATCGCGGAACGGGAGTGCTGATCAACACTTTCTCTCGCTCCGAGAAATCCATCAGAAATTGTCCGGCGATTGGCTCCAGCAGTTTGCCGTCATGCCGGTAGGCCACACGATGTTTTGCTGTGCGTAGCGCTCCCGCTTCCACGAGCGGCTTTTCCACTCCGGAGGCCTGTTTACGCATGGCATCGAGCGACTGACGAATCACATTCGGGCGCACGCTCATCGCGCACAGATCGCGGATTTTTTTGAGTTCGAGGAGATCGGAGAAAGTGTAGGCTTCGGCAGACGTAACCAGTCCCTTGCGCTCCCAGTTCGCCAACTGGCGCGGGGTGATATGCAGAATTCTGAGTAAATCAGCTCGACTGTACACGGGGACCGCTACGCTGCCCTCCTGCTCGCACAAGAGTGATGGCTCTATTATCTTCAACTTGCAAAATCCATGCAACTGGTAAGGCTCGGAAAACCTGTGGAGAACCTTCTTGATTTACATGCAACAAGAATGGTGCAGTCACGGCTGTTTGCCATTCCGAGCGAAGCGAAGAGTCGGCTTCCGGCCTAAACCGCCACCGCCGCCTGATACTCCTCGTACTTGCCCTTGAAGTCCGTGAGCTTGTGATCGCTCTCGAAGTGCCAAATGCGCGTAGCGACTTCATCGATCAGGTCATGATCGTGGGTCACGAGAAAAACCGTCCCCTGGTAGCGCTGCAACGCGATGTTGAGCGCGTTGATCGATTCAAGGTCAAGGTGGTTGGTGGGCTCGTCAAGCACCAGAACGTTCGGCTTTTGCAACATCAGCTTGCAAAACAGGAGGCGTGCGGCTTCACCGCCGGAAAGCACGCTGGTCGATTTGGTCGCTTCCTCGCGCTGAAACAGCATCTGTCCAAGAATGCCGCGGAGTTCTTCGGTGACGGCCGCCGGATTCCACTGATGCAGCCACTCGATCGCAGTGGTTCCCTTCTCAATCAAGCTGCGGTGATCCTGCGCGAAGTAGCCGATGGAGGCTTCGTGTCCCCAGAGCACTTTGCCGGAATCGACAAACGGTCCTTCGTAGCCGGTGGTGTTCCGCAGTTCAGCTTCGGGAGTAGTCGGAGAATTCGCAAGCAGAGCATTTAGCAGCGTCGTCTTGCCTGCGCCGTTTCGGCCCATGAGCGCGATTTTTTCGCCGCGCAGAATGCTCGCGGTGAAATCGACAATCACTTTCTTGTCGTCATACGCTTTGCCCAGATGTTCGATCTCGAGGACGTGCTTACCCGAAGGGCGTTTCTGCTCGAACTTGATGTAGGGCCGTGCAATGTTGGATTTCGCGAGCTCCGTCACCTGCAGGCGTTCGACTTCCTTGCGGCGGGATTGCACCTGGCTTGAACGCGTTCCAGCGGCGAAACGGGCGATGAATTCGGTCAACTGTGCGATCTTCTTTTCGCGCTGCGCATTCTGCGACTCGATTTGCGACCGTATCTGCGTCTTGGCCACGACCATGTCGTCGTAGCTCCCGGTGTAGGTGATGATGGTTTCGTAGTCGATGTCCGCGATGTGCGTGCAGATGCTGTTCAGAAAATGGCGATCGTGCGAAATGGCGATGACCACGCCGTCGTACTGGTTCAGAAACCCCTGGAGCCAGTGGATCGAATCAAGATCGAGATAGTTTGTAGGCTCGTCCAGCAGCAGCGCCTGCGGATGTCCAAACAGGGCTTGCGCCAGCAGGATGCGGACTTTCTGTCCGCCTTGCAGTTCGCTCATCTTGCGCGAGTGCAGTTCTTCCAAGATATCGAGGCCTCCCAACAGGATGGCCGCATCGCTCTCGGCGGAGTATCCGTCTTCCTCTCCAACGATGCCTTCGAGTTCTCCGAGCTTCATGCCGTCTTCATCGGTCATGTCGTGCTTGGCGTAGATGGCATCGCGTTCCTGCATAGCCGTCCACAGGCGGCGGTTCCCCATGATGACGGTATCGATCACGGAGAAAGCATCGAAGGCAAACTGGTCCTGGCTCAACACGCCAAGTTTGCGCGGACGGACCACCGTTCCCTTCTGCGGATCGAGCTCCCCGCTCAGCAGCTTCATGAAGGTCGATTTGCCGGATCCGTTGGGGCCGGTCAAGCCATAACGTTTGCCCGCAGTAAAAGCGGTGGAAACTTCGTCAAACAGAATTTTGGCGCCGTAGCGCATGGAAACGTTGCTGACTGAAAGCATGGTTCTGGCTTCTCTTTTTGCTGACCTTCTGAATTTCTTCAGGAACTGCGGGAAATTCCGCCAAGACGGTGCGCAGCTGGAGTTATTAGAATATCACGCTGTTCGCGGCTGTTTCCAGGGGACCGGCGCCCCGACCGCTTCAAATTTCTAATACTGTCAACGAAGAAAACGGCACCGCAGCCACCCCATTCGAAAATCAAAACGTGCCTTCCAGGCGCTGGAGTGCTACAGTCCTAGCCCATCGACCGCGGAATACCCTGTTTCCAATCGAATTCTTCCGGAGGCCTGCATGGAGAACGAGCAACCCCTGCGTCCGTCAAACAGAAATCTGATCCTTTGCATAGCGGCCACCCTCTTCGCAACGGCAGCGTTCGCCGCAAACACGACGAAGTTGATCTACAGCTTCACGGGCAACAGCGACGGCGAATATACCGACACGGAACTGGTGATGGACAGCAAGGGCAATCTGTACGGAACATCGGTGCAGGGCGGAACATTCGGCAGCGGAACGGTCTTCGAAGTCACTGCTTCGGGCGTGCATACGGTGCTCTATAACTTCACGGGCGGCGCGGATGGTGGAGAACCATACAAAGGCGTCACGCTCGACTCGAAGGGCAATCTTTACGGGACGGCCGTGACCGGCGGCAGCGGATCCTGCGAGGGCGGCTGTGGCGTTGTCTTCAAGCTGACCAATTCCGGCGGCAAATGGACGCAGAGAGTGATCCACTCTTTTACTGGGAGCACTGACGGATCGGGGCCGGGCAGTCCTGTCGCATTCGACAAGCAAGGCAATTTGTACGGAACGACTCCGACGGGAGGGAAAAGCGGCCTCGGCGTTGTTTATCAGCTGAAGCCTAGCGGATCCACATGGAAGCTGAGCGTGATTCACACCTTCACTGGGGGCACCGACGGAAGCGGAGGATCGGCGGGACGTCTTCTCGTGGATTCGGTCGGAAATCTTTACGGGGTCTGCACGGTCGGCGGCGCGAATGGATTCGGCACCGTTTATGAGATTTCTCCCGTCCAGAGTTCGTGGCAGTTCACGACACTCTATGCATTCAAAGATCAACCGGACGGAGCGTCTCCGTATGGCGGAGTGGTGTTCGACAAATCCGGCAACTTGTACGGGACTACGTACTACGCTGGCGCGAACGAACTGGGTTCGGTTTACAAGCTCACGCACAATGGCGCAACCTGGACCGAGAGTGTTCTCTACAGTTTCAAGGGCGGCATGGATGGCGCCAGCCCGATCAGCAGCCTGGTCGCGGATGCGGCCGGCAATTTTTATGGAACAACCAGCGAGGGCGGTGCAAGTTCGTGCGGCTGCGGAGTCATTTTCAAAATGACTCACGCCGCTTCGGGCAAATGGACTGAGAGCGTCGTGTATCGCTTTCCCGGCGAGCCCAGCCCGGGCTTCGCGTACAACGGACTCGTGAACGGAACTGCCGGAACATTCTACGGCGCAACCGTTCACGGAGGCAGCGACAACGACGGCGCGATCTATCAGTTCACGCCCTAGCCTGGAACTGCTGAGGGCGGTTTAGTGAGCGCCTCCGCTTGCTTCGACCAGTTGCTGGACGGGAGCGGCGACTTGCAAAAGAAGTCCGGCGACGGGCTTCTTCGCCTCTTCAACCACAGCGAGTTGCTGCGTCTTCCAAAGCTCGGGCTCCGGCTGCGATTTGCCAAGGTAGTCCAGAGCCTGCAGACCGGCGGCGCCCAGCATCGCAAGATTTTCGGATATCGGCACGTCCTCTTTCAGCAGAGAGGATTGTTCGAGTAGCGGACGGAGCTTGGCATCGTTGTCGCGCCAGAGCGTCAGCCAGGTGCGAATCTGTGCCGCAGCAGCTTGATCTTTGAAGCCGCCCTGCGCGAACGTCCGCACTAGTTCGCTGAACTGCCGCGCGGTATCACTTTCAGGATCGGCCGCGTCAATCATCAAGTTCAACGGCGCGTGGAAATCAATAGGACCGTTCTCGTCTTTCCAGCGGTTGTAGTCCTTGACGGGTTCGACCACTTCGGCAAGAACACGAAGAGCGGACGGGTCTGCATTTCCCGCCATGCGCTGCAGCATGCGGTCACGGGCCGAGTTGTGGGTAAGTCCCAGATACTCCAGTTCGAGACTTACGGCATGCATACGCGCGTACATTGAGGCTGGATCGGTGACGTCCTGCGGCGACCATAACCGCTCAGCGATAACGGCATTCCGCGGCCAGATGTGTGAATCAATGTTCTCCGGCGTGACCCACTCGGCCCACTGGCAGGATTCTCCGCCAAGAATGAGGTTTTTTCTGTTCTGCATTCAGATCGGCAGCCGCATCGCTCATCGGATCGACGGCATAGTGGCGCGCCGCAGGCCACATCAGATCGAGATAGTATCCGTAAGAGAGCAAGCCGCGATAGCCTTGCTGCGCCGCCGTCGCGAGCGACTTCTGCCCGCGCCACGACTGCACGACGATGGTCTTCGGTAGATCGGGATGAAGGATCTCGTCCCATCCGACCATGATCTTGTGGTTCTTCGCGACAATCTTTTCTAGATGCTGGTTGAAGTAGGCTTGCAGATCCTGATTGTTCTTCATGCCGTGGGCATGAATGAATTCCTGAATTTTCGGATTCGCATCCCACTGCTTGCCGTCAACCTCATCGCCACCGATGTGAAAGTAAGCATCGGGAAACAGCTTGGCCATTTCTGCGACGAACTTTTCCAGAAACTTGTAAGTCGATTCCTCGGTGGGATTCATGATCGGATCGATCCCGCCACCTTCCAGCGTGTACGGACCGGTACCGCTTGAGAGTTCGGGATATCCCAGATACCAGGAGCGCGTGTGTCCCGGCATGTCGAACTCTGGGACGACGCGAACGCCGCGATCGTGCGCGTAGCTAATGAGATCTCGGATTTCAGCCTGCGTGTAGAACATCCCGTCGGAGCCGGCTCCGGCCAGCTTGGGAAAAACCTTGCTCTCGACGCGAAAGCCTTGATCGTCGGAGAGATGCCAGTGCAGCACGTTCATCTTGACGGCAGCCAGGCCATCGATATTGCGCTTGATAACGTCGATGGGGATGAAGTGGCGGCTGACATCGATCAGCGTGCCGCGCCATGCGAACCGTGGCTGATCCTTGATCGTGACGGCGGGCGCAGAAAATCCGGCTGGAGTGATCGCGACGAGCTGCAAAAACGTTTGCAAGCCATGCATTGCGCCGAGCGTAGTCGGAGCAGTGATCTTCGCGCCTGAATCCGTAACCGAAAGTTCGTAAGATTCGTCCTCGCCAAGTTTCTGCACGGCTTCGAGCCCGTGATCGGCGTGAACCTCGAGGGTCGCTGCGGCGCCGGACTTTGGGCGAAACGGAATTCCAGTCTGCCGGGAAAGCTGTTGCGTAAAGCGCTGCACTGCGGCATCGAGGGCTGGGTCGTGTGTTCCTGTCACGGAGACTGAGAAAGCCTGCGTGATCGGCAACTGTCCGGTGCCCTGCTGAACGCTCGCGGGCATCGGCATGAGGTTGAGTTGAGTTTGAGATACGGCTGGAACAGAGAGCAATGCAGCTAAGAAAAATGCGGGAATAACGGACCAGCTTCGCATAAGTGTCCCTGAATTCTGATTGAAATTGACACACAAATCCTATTGAAGCGAACTTGCAAGTTTATACCTGTAGAGCCGTTAGTGGGACAGCGTGACCACCGTCGGATTAGAGGTCGCAATTGGAATCATCAAAATTTGGGCTGGCGAAACTACATAGAAGATTCCGGTCGTAGCGCCGTTCTGAGTAATCGTGCCGCGTCCGCTCGACGAAACGGAGTATGTGCCGGCGATTGGCGTGGAGGTTGGGCGGTATGGGTGGGACAAAGGTGCAAAATTTCCGGGCAGAATCACAGCACGGAAAAGGACCGTTGTCAGTGGCCGCCGCCGAGCTCCCGCACGATCCCGCCGACGAACTGTTTCGCATCTCCGAACAACATCAACGTGCGATCCAGATAGTAGAGAGGATTGTCGATGCCCGCGAAACCCGGGCTCATGCCGCGTTTGATGACCATGACCGTGTGCGCTTTGTCGACATCGAGGATCGGCATGCCGAAAATCGGGCTCGATTGATCGGTACGGGCTGCGGGATTTGTCACATCGTTGGCGCCGATGATGAGCGCCACGTCGGTCTGCGGGAAGTCGCTGTTGATCTCGTCCATTTCGATCAGGCGGTCATACGGTATGTCAGCTTCGGCCAGCAGCACGTTCATATGCCCGGGCATGCGTCCTGCGACTGGATGGATCGCGAAGCGGACATCGACACCCTTCTTTGTAAGCTGATCGTAGAGTTCGCGGACCTTATGTTGCGCCTGCGCAACGGCCATGCCATATCCGGGCACGATCACGACTTTGTTGGCCGCCGAGAGAATGGCAGCGGCTTCTTCCGGTGTCGCGCTGCGCACGGGCTTCGCTTCCTCGGTGCCCCCAGCCGAGGTCTGCACCTGTCCGAACGCACCGAATAAGACGTTGGTGAACGAACGGTTCATCGCCTTCGACATGATGACCGAGAGGATCAGGCCGGACGATCCGTCAAGCGCGCCCGCAATAATCAGGAGCTTCGAGTTCAGCACGAATCCCATGGCCGCGGCGGACAGTCCAGCGTAGGAATTCAAGAGGGAGATCACCGTCGGCATATCCGCGCCGCCGATCGGGATAACGAGCAGAACTCCGATGATCAAGGAAATTCCAACGACCAGCGGGAACAACTCTTTCGCGCCCGGATGCAGCACCAGATACACGGCGCTTCCGACTGCCGTCGAGAACAGAAGAAAGTTAACGAGATTCTGTCCTTTGTAAGTGATCGGCCGTTGCGGCAGAACTTCCTGCAGCTTTCCCGCCGCCATCAGGCTGCCGGTAAACGTCAGTCCTCCGAGAATCACTTCCATCGAGAGAACCGACATCATGAACTTGGACACGTCCGGAGTGCGCAGGTAGAACTCGGCGGTGCCGACCAGAGTGACGCAAAGGGCGCCAAAGGCGTGACTGAGCGCGGTCCGCTGCGGGACCGCCGTCATCTGCACCATGCCGAGCGGGATGCCGATGCCCGTGCCGAGCACCAGAGCGATGATGATCCACTTCCAATCGATGATGCCGTGGCGCAAGAGAGTACCGCCGATGGCAAGCACCATGCCGATCTCGCCCGCCCATATGCCGTGGCGCGCGGTCGCGGGAGAACTCATCCATTTCAGCGACAGAATGAACAACGCGCTGGCGATGAGGTAAATGATTTCGATGAGGTACTGGCTTCCGGCGAACTCGGGCGTCATATTAGGACTTCGTCCCCTGCGGTTTTGAAGGACGGCTTGTCTTGAACATCTTCAGCATGCGGTCGGTGATGATGAATCCGCCGACGACGTTGCTGGTGGCTGCGACGATGGCAATGACGCCGAGGATGGTCGCAAACGGGCTCTTCTTTTCGCCGACGAGAACGATTGCACCGACGACCGCGATCGCATCCAGCGCATTGGTCAGCGACATCAGAGGCGTATGCAAAAGCGGCGAAACATGCCGGATAACCTCGAAACCAATGAAGGCTGCCAGCATGAACACAAACAGCGCGTCGATCAGGTTAGAACCCATGCCACCCCCAAATTCCGTCTGAAATCTTATTGTCCCGGACTCGCACTAGCCGCATCCATCCCCGTCGGTACAGCGACTCTTCGCTCCGCTCAGGATGACAAGCCGGCCGTCGGCGACAGCGCCGGCATCTTGAACGATTCCCGCACGCGCGCGTTTACAACTTCTCCCGCGTTGGTGATGAGCGTCTCGCGCACAATTTCATCCTGTAGGTTCATCTGCAACTTCCCGTCTTTCACCATATACGTGAGATACGTCATCAGATTGCGCGCATACATTTGGCTGGCGTGATACGGAACGCTGCTGGCGAGATTGATTGCGCCAATGATCGTGACTCCATGTACCACCACAGTTTCGCCGGTGTGCGTCAGTTCGCAATTGCCACCGCGCTCGGCCGCGAGATCCACAATCACCGATCCCGGGGCCATGCGTTGCACCATATCGGCCGTAATGAGCACGGGAGATTTTTTGCCGGGGATCACCGCCGCGCTAATCACGATGTCGCTTTCGGCCACGACGCGGGTCAGCAGCTCTCGCTGGCGGGCGTAAAACGTTTCGTCCTGCGCGGTGCCGTAGCCGCGCGCGTCCTGCGCATTCTGGGCTTCGATGGGGAGTTCGACAAAGCGTCCGCCAAGGCTCTGCACCTGCTCCTTCGAGGCTGGACGCATGTCGTAGGCCGACGCAACGGCTCCGAGGCGCCGGGCCGTCGAGATCGCCTGCAGGCCCGCGACTCCAGCGCCAATCACAAACACTCGCGCCGGAGTGATGGTGCCGGCCGCCGTCGTCATCATCGGAAAAATTCGAGGAGAGGTCTCGGCCGCGAGCAGCACTGCCTTGTATCCACAGACGGTGCCCATGGAAGAAAGAGCGTCCATGCTCTGCGCGCGCGTCGTGCGCGGCATGAGTTCGACAGAAAAACTTGTGACGCCGGCCCGAGCAATCTCGCGCACCACGTCGGCGGAGCCGAAAGGTCGCAAGAAGCCGATCAGGATCTGGCCGCTTCGCATCATCGCCAAATCGGCTTGCCCGGTGACGTCGTTGGATCCGTAGCAGAGCACTTGCACAATGATGTCGGCGGTGGAAAAAACGGCGGCGCGGTCCTGCAGGATCTTCGCGCCTTTTTCGACATAGGCAGCGTCCGGGTAGCCAGCCTGTTCGCCCGCTCCGGATTCGACAATGACTTCGATGCCCGCCTTCACGAGGTTAGGAATGACCACAGGAACGATCGCGACCCGACGCTCTCCGGGATAACTTTCTTTCGGAACTCCGACAATCACGCGGCTCTCGTCCTTTCCATGCGCTGCAGCGTAGGACCACTGGCGCCACAGCAGAGCAATTTCCGGGCATTGAATGGTGTCACAAGCCCTCTACGCCTTCAGTGACAGACGTCACAAAAGGCAAACAGGAAACACTAGCAGATTGTAAGGAAAAACTGGAGCGCGGTTGCCAATTCGCAGCGCCATCGCCGATCGGCAGCATTGGTCTCATCGCGCGAGATCATTCCCTGCGCCTGAAATGCGGCTCCGGTCAGGATCGCGCTTGTGCCCCACGAGCTGCCTAGGCAAAGCGGTTATGCCACACTCGGGCCGCGCCGATCAGGTTTGTGTCATCTCCCAGCGAGGCCAGAGTAAGTTCGGTCTTTTCCGCCGGCACGAACCTGCACCCGCCGCGAATCACCGCGCGGATGCGGCCCATGAAAAGGTCTGCGCTCTTCATCACGCTGCCGCTCAGAACAATCGCGTCGGGGGTGAACAGGTTGATCAGGTTCGCCAATCCCAGGCCGAGGTAGTAAGCCTCGCGTTCTACTACTTGCAAAGCGATGAGGTCTCCCTGCAAAGCCAGTTCGCAGATCTGCTTCGCGGTGATTGCCTCGCGATTTGGATACGTCGCAGGCGCATGATTGGCGAACCAGGCCGCCATTGCCGGACCCGCTGCCAGCGACTCCCAGCATCCCCGGAATCCGCAGGAGCACGCCGGCCCTGCCGGATCGATTACCTGATGTCCAACCTCCGGATGCGCCCCCTCGACACCGCGATAAAGTTGTCCGTCGAGAACGATGCCGCCGCCAATACCTGTTCCGACCGTGATGTAGATCAGCCGCTTGCGATTGCGTCCCGCCCCCCAACTGGCTTCGGCAAGCGCGGCGGCGTCGCCGTCGTTTTCCAGCGCAACCCGGAGCTTGAACATCTGCGCCAGATCTTTCACCGGACTTTTCCCACGCCATCCCGGCAGAAAATCGACATCCCCGAATTCGCCGCGCATCGGATCGACAGGCCCCGTGGATCCGATTCCGATACCATTCAGTTCTGCGCCGGATTTCTGCGCGGTTTTGCGCAGCATATGTGCGATCAATTCGAGCGCGTCGGAATAACGATTGGGATCGGTCGGCGCTTCCATGCGCGAAAGCACCTTGCCGCTGTCATCGACTACGCCCACCGCGATTTTGGTACCGCCAATATCGACGGCGCCAATCATGAGTATTCCGGCGCGATGGCCTTGGCTTCTTCGAGCGTCATCCGCTTCTTGTTTTTGTAGGAAAGATTCGCCATGTGCACGGCGATGGCGGACCGATATCCAACCTCGGCGGGAGCGTTGGGCACTCCGCGGCTGCGTACGCACTCAATCCAGTTCTTCATGTGGTCCTGATCGTGAGTCTTTCCTTTTGTCGATTCGCCATCCGGACGATTAGTCTTCTCGGGCCAGTACTGTGCGGCCTCATCGAAATGATGTTCGACGGTTCCGTCGCTGCCGAGAATGCGATCTCCGAGTTCGTAGTGTTTGTTGCTGAAGGTCGACTGCCACGTCACGACGATGTCCTTCGGAAAATCAAGCGTGACCGCGATCGTGTCTGGGACTTCGCGGCCATCTTTTTCCGAGAAGACGCCGCCAGACATATAGGCGGCCGAAGGCTCGGGGAGATCCAGAGCGGTCATGATCCACGCGATCTGATGAACCATGTTTTCGGCGCAATTGCCGCCCGAAAATTCCCAGAACAGTCGCCAGTTGATGAGCTTGAACGGGTCGAACGGGCGGTCGGGCCGGCCATTCAGAAACGCGCTCCAGTTCACATTCTGCGCGGTGCAATCCGACGGCACAGCTCTCACCCACTGGCCTTTGCCATGCGGCGTGTTGCGGCTCATCCATGATTCGACATGAGTGATGTTGCCGAGCCAGCCGTCTTTCACCCACCGCTTCGTGTCCGTGAGCGCGCCCGAACTCTCGTATTGCAGCCCAATCTGCACGACGCGACCTGAATTTTTTGCGGCGGCCAGGCACTTGTCAGCTTCAGGAATCGACCACGTCATCGTCTTCTCGGCGTAAAGGTCCTTCCCGGCCGCGAGCGTGTCGACAAAGTGACGAGCATGAATGTGGAGCGGGCTGGCGACGATGATAGCGTCGATGTCCTTCATGTCCAGCAGCCGCCGGTGATCGTCGAATGTCTGGATGCCGGGAACTTTGTTCTTTGCCTGATCGCGGCGGCGGCTGTAAACGTCGGCCATGGCAACGACATCGACATTCGGGACGGAACGAATCTGCCCCAGCAGATCGTTGCCGCGATCGCCAACGCCGATCATGCCAACCCGCACGCGGTTGTTTGCGCCCAGCACCTTCGCGGTCGGATATGCCAATACAGCAGCTGTTCCCAAAGCCGCTTGCTTCAGGAAAGTGCGCCTGCTCTGATTGTTCATGGCATTTCCTTTCGTTGATCTACTTTTATTAGTTCTCGGGTGTCCCCATGTTCCGGCTGAATTGGCCGGAAGTGGGGATCGTCAGAAGCGCGTCACAACGCGTCCGATTCTTTCAGAAGTCTCTTCATCCCCGCCCAACTCTTGCGCGATGATTCTTCCGGAGACCCGCCGCCATTCCAGTGCGTTTCAAGGCTCACGGCGAATCGATATCCGTCGCTCTTGAGGGCTTTGAACTGTCCGGCCCAATCAATCAGGCCGCCGCCCATCGGCGCCCAGTCGTACTTCGTGCCTTTCTTCACAGCGTCTTTGCAGTGGCAGTGACCAATGCGGTCCTTGGGGAGAAGCTTGTAGCCGTCGGGATATGGGATTTCGCCGCTGGCCGCCGCGTTCCCGGGATCCCAATTCAGCATGAAGTTCGATGCTTTCACCGCTTCCAAAACCTTCGCAGATTCAGCGCCAGTGGCTGTGTTGCAGGACGGCTCGTTTTCCAGAACGAGAATGATGCCCTTCTTCGCCGCGGTGCTCGCCGCTTCTCTGAGTTTGTCATTGATGGCGCTGCGATACGGAGCCTGATCCTCGATCCGCCAGAAATCGAAGCATCGGACGCGATCCGTTCCAAAGGCTTTCGCCATCTCGATGGAACGCTCCAGCACCTCGTTCTGTTGATCGAGATTGAAGTTGGCGCCGAAGCTCTTCGCCTCGCTGAATTTCGACTTGGGCGCTCCTGGCCAATCGACCTTGAAGAGCGGGCTGGCAATGTCAGTGACCTTGAGCTGAAATTTCTCCAGGATCCGCCGGGCCTCGGCGACTTCTTTCTCGTCGAGGTTGACGATGTTCTTCTTCCACATGCCGCGCAATTCAATCCAGTTCATGCCGAAATCGCGCGCGGCCACCTCGCAGGAATGTCCGAAATCCTGGGAAATCTCGTCATTGATCACGGCGACGCGGAACGGAGACCCCGAATCGTTTGAGGCCGAAAGCCGTGATGTGGCAGCGGCGGCGGTTACGGCTACCATTCCCGCCAAGAATTTGCGGCGTGCCAAGGGAGTGGGCATGAAAGCTCCTGAGGTTTGGGTTCAAAGCAAACCGAGTGCCCACAAATCTACCACTATCGAAATCAAGGAAGGTAGCTGGATCGCGGTGTCCGAAGGGACCAGGTGAATGGGTGGGATTTTCGCGCGCAAAACAAAACGCCCCAGGCTCAGTTAAGAGTCTTGGGCGTTCGTTGATCAGCCCTCCCCCAAGTGCTGCTCGAGATCAAGACTACTGCTACCCCTGTTTTCGGTAAATGGCTCCAGCGTGCTATCCGTCGCCTGAAGGTAAGGGTTGGGCAGTTTTGGATTTTCGCGCGCAAAACAAAACGCCCCAGACTCAGTTAGAGTCTTGGGCGTCCGTTGATCAGCCCTCCCCCAAGTGCTGCTCGAGATCAAGACTACTGCCACCCTTGTTTTTGGTAAATGGCTCCAGCGTGCTATCCGCCGCCTGAAGGTAAGGGTGGGCGGTTTTGGATTCTTGCGCGCAAAACAAAACGCCCCAGACTCAGTTAGAGTCTTGGGCGTCCGTTGATCAGCCCTCCCCCAAGTGCTGCTCGATTACGACTCTATCCCCACCCCTCAAAACCGTAAATGGCCCCCTCGTGCCATACATGGCACGAACGTGGTAGGGTGTTTTCCCCGTATGCAGGCTCGATCACGACTGCCTGTCGAGGTAAGAAGCGACAGCGCAAGGACTTATCCCGGCCAAACTATCGGAAGGTCCGGTTTAGCGACCACTGATCTGCTTTGAGAAGAAACGCGGTCCCGCAGGGTAACCGTCACCAAAGTTCCCCTTGGTAATTTGCCGGTTTGCCGCAACCCACGCAGAATCAACGTGCCTCCACTTCGCAGTCCAGCAGTTGTCGCTTCCTACCGGAGCAACGGCGCTGAACAAATCAAAACTTGGCCGGCCCGATGGAGTCGCAGATGTCTCGCAGGAAAGCGACAATTCTTTGTATTGATGACCACTGGAACGGCTTGATTGGCCGCAAGATGCTGCTGGAACAGAGTGGATACGAGGTCCTCGAAGCCACCGGTGGAGATGATGGCCTGAAATTGTTCCGATCGCGTCCCGTGGACGCCGTCGTCCTCGATTACCAGATGCCGGGCATGAACGGCGATGTTGTGGCCGCCAAAATGAAACGCATTAATTCCCAAGTCCCGATCATGCTTCTGTCGGCCTACGGACCGTTGCCCGAGAACAAGTTGAGTTCTGTCGACACGTTTCTCTCCAAGTCCCAGCCCCCGAACGTTCTGCTCTCGAAACTGCAGACCCTTCTGGACACTCCCCACAAACCGTTCTTTTCACGCTGGCTCGCCCACTGGAAGAGCCGGAACCAGGCGGTGACGCATTGAATCTCTTGAAACAGCTCCTCCATCGCGGTTGCACTCACCGTTTCTCGTGGCCGCGAGCCGATGAAAACGGGCAGCACTATCAAATTTGCCTGACTTGCGGATCCGCCTACGAATACGACTGGCGAAAGATGCGCCGCAGCAGCAAGCCCGTGATCGGAGCGGTGCAGCACGCCGAAATGGTCGTGCGCTCAAGCTCGCAATATGCATGGCCTCGTTTCCTCGAAATGAAGATCACTGGCCAACCGAGATTGCACCAGCAGCGAGCGCAGCGCGTCAGCCTGCGCGGAATCGTAACCGCATCCATTCATCTGGAGAACGGCCGCCAGATGACCGGCAAGATTCAAACGCTTTCGACTACGGGCGGCCTGCTCGATCTTGCCGTGTACCTTGACGAGCGCATCGAACTCGCACTCATGTTCCGCTTCGGCCCCGGGATCCTGCAGGCCAAGGCACAAATGCTATTCCCCATGCGCGGCGGGATGGGCTACCTGCAACCCTTCCGCTTCACCAGCATTGGCACCAAAGAGCGCATGACCATCGACACCGAGATTACCGCCATCGTGAAGAAATCCGTGGCAGAGCGCATTGCCCACGGCAAAGGATTTCGTCCGCCCCACTTCTACCTGGAAACATTCTAGGAAGTATTTCCCAGTCAATAGCTTTGTCATTCCGTCCCTCGAGCAACAGCAAGGGCGGAGGAATCTCAATCCCGCGCGAAGATGGGCTTATGCATCAGGGACGGTTATGCGGGAGATCCCTCGCTCCGCCTGAAAAACGGCTATGCCCGGGTAACGCCTTGGTCGCAGAAAACCAAACTTCACCACTCCCAGAGATAAAACGCTCTTTGCCAGAACGCCGCAGCCCTGAAAGAATTCAGCCCATGAATGGGCTCACCGCTTTTGGTCTCTTCGCAGTGACCGCCATGCTGATCTGCTACGCCCTTGAAAAGCGCAGCCCGTGGTTTGTTTTCGCGTTCGCAGTGTCTTGTGCGTTGGGATCGGTCTATGGATTCCTTCAAGGCGCGTGGCCGTTTGGATTAGTCGAAGGAGTGTGGTCGCTCGAACTGCAGATTTCCGCGGAGATAGCCGGAGGATGCTGCTTGGAATCTCTTTCTTGGTTTGTCATCCTGAGCGGCGGCGAAGCCGCGGTGAGGGACCTTACGTAAGCGGAAGGCTGCGGGAAGGCGGACGGGAATACATGTACTGCCTGCAGCGAGCCAGTCTTATCCACTGCAGCGGCCCGGATGTAGATCGTATGGTCCTTCGGAGGGCTTGCGCCCGCCTCAGGATGACATTCCGGGTCCGGTGTGTTGGGAGAACTGCTGCGCTACTTGCCAGCCGCCGCGGCCTTCGACTTCCCCGCCTGCTTCAAAGCCGAATTCGTTTTCGCCAGCGCCTGCAGAGCTTCAGGATTGCCCTGTTCCAAGGCATCCGCGTATGTCTTCAGAGAAAGCTCACGAGCGTCTTGCACCGCATCTGCAATTTCTTCTTGAGTCAGACCAAACATCGAACGGGATCTACTTTCCGGCCTTAGCAGCCTTGGTGGGTTTCTTCTGGAGGTGAATATGGCACTCGGCGCACACGGCGAATTGCTTGCCGTCCAGCGCAACATTGCCCACAGAAACTTCAGTTCCCTTTTCCGCGATGTGCATGCAGGCAAAGTCCGCTTCTTGCAGATGCGCCTTGTACCCAGCGGGGACCGGATACATTTCAGTGATCGGGCCAGCCATGATTCCCTCCGTTGCACATTGTGCCGGGCATGGGCGCGAAGGGGAAGGTTACGGCGGTCACGGACGTTTCGTAAGGTCGCGGGTTGCGTCGGGTATGAAAACAGCGAAAATCAGGGCATTCGAGGATTTAAGGCGGCAGAAATACCGAGCCAAAGAATGGAGCCGACGAGCGGACTTGAACCGCTGACCTGCCGATTACGAATCGGCTGCTCTACCAACTGAGCTACGTCGGCCTGTTTTCGATTTTAAATGGCGGGGTGGAAACCGTAAAGCTAGATGCAGCTTCGCCGACACTCCGAAGGGTCGAAAAACACGCCCGCTGAACATTCGCGGGCGGCAAATCAACTCCCTCGCGCTCAGCCCGTCAGCTCTTCACGCCGCCGCGCGGGCTTCCGACAGGGCCTCGTATTCGTTCTCGGACTCCGACGACATCAGCACCCACATCGTGTAGACGCCGAGAGCGGTGCCGAACGGAATGTTGGTGAAGAGTGAAATGAACGACAGCACCAGCACGAGGATTCGCGCCCACTTCTCGTGTTGCAGCAATCCCCATCCGGCAACGAATCCGATCGCAGCTTTGGCAAACAGAAGAATCGCGACAACGCTGAGCAATGGCCGCAGGAAGGCAGGCGGACCGTCGCCCATGGGGTGCATGCGGGCAAAAAGCGTATTGGCGATGACGTACAGAACGATCGCTCCAATGGTGTTGAAAGCCGAGAATGCCAACCAGAACAAGCCGACGAGCTTCACATGGTTCTGCACGCGGCCCGGTCGCGCCTGCATGACGGCAATCTGACCCAGGATTTGCTTGCCGCACTTGCTGCAGAATGTCTGGCCTGGTTGAACGACTGCGCCGCATCCATCGCAGAACATGATTTCTTCGCTCCTGCCGCTCGTATTGGCGGACCTCATCTTACGAGAAGCTCTCATGGGTTGATACGAAAACAACACAAAAGAGTTCCGTTGGACCGACTCACCTGGATCGGCGCAGCGATCACAAATGAAATTTCTAGGATGAATTCGAATTTTAGACACAAACGAAAAGGCCACCCGGCAACTGGGCGGCCTCTTCTTTTTCAAGGGAGAATAGTTCCAACGGAAGGCAAATTCCGCCAAAACTTTCTGCGCAAATCTTAAGAGTCCAAAAACGGGGGTGTCAAGCGATTTTTAGGAAATAAATGTCTTTGTTTTCAATGTTTTACCAAAGCGGTCAACACGGTCTGTGCATGTGTCAAATTGAGACAAAATGCCCGTTCGAAGGTTGTAAGCCAATACTTCTAATGCACTTACCCAGGCTTGGAGGGTGCTTTATGACGCTTGGCGGGGCTCGTCGGCTGCCCTTTGGGCTGATCCCTTGACCGCCACTTCGGTCAGGTGCAACGAGATGAATTCCATCTGTTCGGGGCGGTCAAACACCCTGTCCGGATAGAGGCGCTTCATCAGAATGCGCAATCCACCGAAAGCGATGCCGGCAATGATCGCAAGCCCGCCGAGAATCGCGCACAGCACGACGGTATTCAAAAACAGCTTGTACAAGTCGCCGACATCCTTGTTGCCGTTCGGAGTGTTCCACGTGACACTGGCTTCGTAGTTCACCATTCCAAGCAAAGACTTCGCGTCGTCGTCGCTGATGCCTCCGCTGGCGATCGCAACAATCGGTCCTGTGCGCTTGTCGAAAAAAGTGCCTGATCCTCCAATCGTAGAAACTCCCGCTTGCGGCTGGTCCAGATGATGCGCGGCGTCAATGCGCCGCAGATGTTCCGCCGCGAGTTGTGGAGTTGGATACGAGATCAACGTGAGTGTCGCTTCCCCGCTCGACGTGCTGTAGTGCGCGAGGCTGACTTCAGAGCTAGCGTCGAAGTCCACCAGGTCTGCGGAAACAGGGGTTCCGACCGCAGCCAGCGCGATGGGCCCCATCACGTATTTCTGCGTGTTTGCGACGTAAGCGCGATGCGGAAGGAATTCGATGAATGACGGCAGATTGCCCGAGTTTCCTCCTGGGCGCGGAAGCGTCCCGGCAAGCTCGCGCAGTTCTGCTCCCGACATCGCCGTTTCCTGGCTGAACAACGCGTCGACGAGGATGTGTCCCCGATAGAAGAGTGCGCGATTGCCGCTCGATGCGCCCTGATCTCCGTAGCTCTCTTTCGACATGTTGGGCTGCAGATAGAACGTGTATGCGCCGAATGCTCCGGAGGCATCGGCGAAGCGCGCCGCGCGAATCTTCACGGTTCGCCCGTCGTCGCGCGTAAACGTCGCAGAGGCGAGATCGGTGAAGCGATATTCCTTGAGCACGGCGGCGTTTGCCGCATCGGCTGTAGCAGGGTCGTTACTCGTGCGCGGAGAACCTTGCATCTCCCATCCGCCAAACTGCTGAGGAAGCAATGCCGGAGCCTGCTTGGCGGGCGCATCGGCCGCGAAAACAAAGGCCGGCAAGCACAGTGAAAGCGAGAGAAGGAACGGGTATCGGGAAAATTTCATGATGCTGCGTGTGGGCGTAAAGCCGCTCTGTAATTAGACCACATTGGCCCGTCGAAAGTTTCCGTCCATTCCTAAGTGATTGATTTAAAGCAGGTTGCAGGTGTGCGTTTGGACTCGTCACTTTCGTGCTTCCCCGCTACCCGTCAGGGCCATTCACATGCGGTTCACCAAGGGGCAAACTAGCCGTGGGTGAAAGAATGCCATCGGGCAGTGCGGTGAAGAATCAACGCCGGGGAACACGAACGAAAGCGGTTCTGCCCGTGAGAATTAAGGGCAAAGACAGCGCCGGCAAGAGTTTTGAAGAACTGGTGCACACGCTGGATGTAACCACAACCGGCGCGCGCCTGGGATCGATTCGCCGCGAATTGAATTTGCTCGAAGAAATTACAGTCTTCTACCGCCAACGAAAAGTTCAGTTTCGCGTGGTCTGGACCAAGAAGATGCAGGGCACTTCTGAATTTCAGGTCGGACTACAGGCAGTTACACAAGACAGAGAAGCATGGGGACTGGGCGCGGAGCAAGCTCCGGAGATCGCAGCCTCACACGCTTCCGGGCTCGCGTAGCAAAAGGGGAGAGTATGGGCAACTTATTTCGCAAGCTTTGGTTGGATGAACAGGGCCAGGACGTAGCCGAGTATTCGGTAATGCTGGCGGTGATCCTTGTCATCGTGGTGGGAACAGTGCGCCTGATCGGATCGAACGCGGGCAACGTCTTCTCGCAGGTCGGCAGCGCCATTCAATAAGAGTTTCGTGTCGAGTGAATCACGGGCCAGCGGCTTCTCCGAGCCGCTGGCCATTTTTTGTTCGCAAATGCTTCTTGCCGCCTAATCAGCGTCCCTCGTCATTTCGACCAAACCCGAGCGAAAACGAAGGCGCCCGGGATATCCGCTGTTCGCCGCGAGAACGCAGAACCTGCCGGCCCTGACCTCCAGTTACTTGCCGGACCGCGGCCTAAGCGTTGCAATCATCTGTATGGGCCGTATATTCGGTTTTCTCACCTTGCTGATTGCAATCGGCGTCGGGGCGTACTTGTACGCCCGGGATGCGCAGAATTCGTCCGCGGCGGTCGGCGCCAGTAATCCGAAAGCGGCCGTGAACATCACCGGCGTCCGCACCGATCTGATGACCATCGCTCAGGCCGAGCGTGGATACTTCGCGCTCGAAGGAAAGTACGCCTCGCTCGACGAACTGATCTCGAGCAAGTCTCTGACGATGGCACACGAGCGTCCTCCATACAGCTACGAAGTTGAAACAAGTTCCTCCGGCTTTCGCGTGGTTGCGACCCGTTCCGGCGACGATGGCTCCGGCACCCCGGCTCAACTCTCGATGGATGAGAACATGCAGTTCCAGACTTCGCAGTAGGCGCTCAGCAGACTTCCTCTGCACAATGTTGACTCGCATTTGATCCGTCCGGCCTCACCCGAGGCTGTGAGACAATTTCTCGCGCAGAATTCCAGCGTTCCTTCCGAATGAACCTCGTTCCCCCGTCCCGACGCCAAAAGTTAGAGACGCCTGCGCAAACAACGAGCGTGCCGGAGTTGATCTCTCCCGGCATCGTCTTCGCCGCGGCCCTGTGTCTCGCAGGAATCGTGTTCGCGGTTTACAGCCCTGCGCTGGATTTCCAGTTCATCCTCGACGACCACCGATTTACGGCGGACCCGCGCATCCAATTCTCCGGGCACGTCTGGGAATACTTCTCTAACTACGTGTGGGCGCAATTCACGGGAGGCCCTCCGAGTTTCTACCGGCCTTTGTTCATCCTGTGGATGCGAGTCAATTTCATTCTCAGCGCGCTCTCGGCCTGGGGATGGCACTTCGTGAGTATCACGGCGCACGTGGCTGTCGCGGCTTTGCTCGGATTGCTGGTGTGGAGACTATTGCGGGATCGCACGGCCGCGTTGCTGGCCGCGACATTGTTCGCGCTGCACCCAGCACAAGCCGAATCGGTGGCGTGGGTCACGGTTCCGGACCCGTTGATGTCCGCATGCGTACTCGGTGCGACGGTTCTCTATCTGAAACATGCGGCAACCCGCAGGCCGAGCGATCCCCCTGGGGAAAAAGTCTCGTAAACCGTCGCGAGGCAACGAGACCGTGCGGGCGTCGGTGTCGACTCTCGTCGCTTCGGTATCGCTTTATTTTCTCGCGCTACTCGCCAAAGAAACCGCAATCGTCATGCCTGTCATCATTTTTGCCCTGGCGCTGATCACGCGGCAAAACGACCCACACCCCAATCGCTCTGGTAAAACCGACGATGCGGCATTTGTCTCTCCGCTGCTCAAAGCAATTCGCGAGATCCTTCCTTTTGCGGGCGTGACTGTGCTTTACCTTCTCCTGCGGTTCCATGCATTCGGTGGCAAGTTCGGATCGCTCACGCAGCATTTACCGTGGAGCACGGTGATCCTGTCGTGGCCAGCAACTCTCTGGTTTTACGTGAAGGTTCTCGCGTGGCCAGTCCGGTCGCACGCATTTGCAGACCCAACATTAACCGCGAGATTCTCTCTCGACGGCGTGCTGGTCCCCGGCCTGGTTGTCGCGTGTGCGGTTGGGATCCTCGCAGCCGGCTGGTTCTGGGTTTTGAGCAAGGCCAGACGCGACCTTCCAGTTCGAGAGGCATCGGGCGTGGAATCCTCGCTGGTGATTGGCACGCTCTTGCTCATATTGCCCATCCTGCCCGCGCTTCACTTGAACGCCCTCAATCCCGGAGACTTTCTACACGGACGCTACACGTATCTTCCCTCCGCCGGACTGATGCTGCTCATCGCGACCGCTTGGCACCTGAGCGGAAAGCTGCGTATTCCTTTCCTGTGCGCAGCAGCCTTACTAGCCATCTGCTTTGGCGCGTTGACTGTGTCGCAGGAACAGCAATGGAAAGATGATCTGACCGTTTTCACCGTCGCCCACGATGTTGCGCCGCACAATGCCCCGGTCGCTCAAAATCTTGCCAACGCCCACGTGCAAGCCGCTCTGCAATTAGCCGACGACGGCCGATGCAACGAAGCGATTCCGGTCTTCCAGCAAGTCACGCAGGAATATCCGCAAGACTGGTACGCATGGGCGAGTCTTGGGGTATGTTTTGTCCAGCTCAACGATCTTCCTAAAGCAGAGGAATCTCTTCATCGCGCCGCCGACATTTCTCACGACCCTCGCGTGACCCAACAATGGCAGGAACTTCGCGCCCACATGGGGCTGCCCGCTGCCATTCAAAGCCAATAGGCGCTTTCACCCGCGATCTGTGCATTCGACAACCGCAGAGTAAGCGCCCATTTCGCTATCAGAAGACGATAGGGTGCCCCGCGGCCTGTAAGTCGCAGCCAGCCACCCGTCGATGGACCTACGCCGCCGTTAGTTTAAAGAGATTGGAAACTCCACTGTCGAGATAGAATCGCTGCGTAGCGACCGAGGAGGTATTTGTGTCGACTTTGCGAGGCCTTCTTAGCGGCGCGGCCGCATTAATTATTGCCCTTGTTGGAGCCAACATACACGTCCACCACTCCAAAGCAATCGGCTTAGGCGCAACTCGAGCAGGGCTCTTCGAAAGCTTTCTCTCTCCTGTGTTCTGGATCGTCGCTGTTTTACTCTTTGCTTTATTTTTCGCGGCCAGCCGCCCCGGCTCAATAACAAAGGGCTGAGGGTTCTTTTGTTCTAGACTCCAGTCGTCTTGATATCAGCCTTGGGAGTCGGTATGTACACCTGTATGTGGATCCACTACAGGGCAGGTTGAAACCTCGATTGATGCACCGACAGAGCATCAATCCACCAACAGAAGAAATTTAAGAGGAAGTTTTCCTGCTCTGTCTATTGGCCCGCCGCTTTGTCCAGCTTGCTGGCCATCTTCACGCCGCTGAGTCCATCCACATACTTCGAGATCCCGTGGTAGAGAGACTCGGCGATGCGCTGGCGGTAGTCGCTGGTTTCGAGCTTGTGCTCGTCACCGGGATTTGACACGAAAGAAACTTCGGCAAGAATGGATGGCATATTCGCGCCGATCAGCACGATGAAGGGAGCCTTCTTCACTCCGCGGTTCCGGATTCCCGGGCTCTTCGACGCCAGGCCGCTGTGCAGCGACTCCTGCACATCCCCGGCAAACTCGCGGGATTCTTCAATCTTCTCTTTCAGCGCGATCTTCTTCACCAGGTCCTGCAGTTCGTAGATAGATTTCTCCGAAACCGCATTCTCGCGGGCGGCCACTTCGAGGGCTTCCGGGGACGAAGTGAAATTCAGATAGTAGGTCTCGACACCGCGGGCATCCGGATCGTGACTCGAATTCGCGTGGATCGAGATGAACAGGTCGGCGCGCTGCTGGTTCGCAATCGCCGTGCGGGTCTCGAGCGGGATGAACGTGTCGTTCTTTCGCGTGTAGACGACTTCGGCGCCCAAGCGCGTCTCGAGCATCTTGCCGAGGCGGCGTCCGACTTCGAGCACCAGATCTTTTTCCTGCAGGCCGTTCGGCCCGATCGTTCCAGTATCGTGCCCGCCGTGTCCCGGATCGATAACGATTTTTCCGATCTTCAATCCCAGCGCGCGGATCAACGATCGGTCTCCACTCGCCGTCGGCCGCGCTTCGCGAACCGCGTCGAGGTCGGTGTTCTTGTGAGTCGTAGCCAGCCTGGCCGCCGACTTTCCACGCGACGGAGCCGCCGCATGCGTTTGCGCGGCGCTGACGGGCGTGTCGTCGTCATCATCGTCGTTGTAAACGATCACTTTCGTGGGAGCCGGAGTTTCCCGCGTCGCGTCTACTTTCTTCGGCAGGTCGGGCAATCCCTGTTTCGCCGCCGCGCCTTTGGCGACAACTTTCACGTCGTCGCCCACGTCCTCGGTGGTCACAGGAGCTTTCCCGGCCTCTGCTTTGAGATCTTCCTTGGCCGACGCAGGGACATCAGCAGTCGCGTCCGCGTCTGCCTTCAAACCCGATCTGGTTGGCGCTTCCACATCCGAAGCAGCCATCGCATCGTCTTTCGATCGCTTCGACCGCGCGTTCTTGGGGTTGTTCCTGCCGTGAATATCGATGATCAGCCGATACGGATTCGGCAACAGGAACGCTTCATAGGCCGACAAGTCGGCGACTTCCAGTACGACGCGAGTACGTCCGGGCTGGAACTGCGCAATGCGGATCTTTTTCAGGAAGCCGTCGTCCACATCGAACGTCTTGCCGACCAGCGTCGACGCCAGCTTGGTGTTGCGCAGATCGAAGAAGATGCGCTCAGGATTCGGAATCCGCTGCGAACCAAATTTGATCTCGCTCTCGAGATCGATCGCCACCCGCGTGTAATCCGGCGTCGACCAGTGCCGAATGGCCGTCACTCGCGGCAACTGCCCGCTGTCGCGTTCAGACGTAGGAGCCGCCTGCGCGTCGACCTTCGCGTCTGACGGTTGCAGATCGTCAGACTTATCGGTCGTCTTTGCCGAAGCGCCCTTCTCCGCAGGCTTCCTATCTGCGGCCTTTGCTTCTGTGTTCTTCGCTTCGGTTCCCTTGGCAGGCTTCTTCTTGGCTTCAGCCTTCTTCTCGTCTACATCACGGTCAAGTTCTGCAATCGCTTGCTGCGCGTCAGGCACCAGTCGGTTATGCGGATACTTCAGGAGGAACTCGTCAAACACCGCCCGCGCCTGATCGGGATTGTTCAGATCGTCTTTGTATATCTCGCCAATCGTGAACAGGGCGTCGCAGCGGTACTTGCTGCCGGGATATTCCTTCCGCAGGAATTTGTACTGGGCGATGGCCTCGTTCAGGATCTTGTCGTCTTCAAAGCGGCGGCCCATCTCGACCAGGGTCTCCGCCACGGCGACCGCGCTAGGATCGGCCTTTGACGAAGTAGGAGCGCCGTAATAGACCGTGCGGTAGGCGTTGAGAACGCGCTGGTAGTCGCGGCGTGTGCGTTCCGAGAGAGGACGTCCATTGAGCGCTTCGCGCATCCGGTCGGCGGAGGCGTAGCGTTCGCGTGCCCATGATTCACCGTGGCGCGCACGAGCATGAGCCACCACTCCGGGTAGGGCTACGATGAGAAGTAGCGCTCCCCAGCGCAACCTACGCTGGCTGGATTTCATTTTCAAAGTCGCCGGCCCGTTAACTGTCCCGAACGCCGTTTTCGTTGAACTGCTCTTGATGATACCTGAGAGTTTCCCGTCAGATGCCCTACGTTCCCGCAGCGTTACCTGCCACGAGACTGGAACAAACCTTCCGGGCTACCGCGACAGAACACTTAAGACAGATGCGTCGAACCTATTCCGTGTTGCTGATGTACAGCACGCCCCGCGCATCCCGTTGAACTCGAACGGGTTCCCGGGTCGAGATCGCCGGGGAAATATCCGCCCCGCCGTAGTACAGGTTCGTAATGCGCCGCACATAATTCTGGGTTTCGGCAAAGCGCGGGATGCCGGAACTGCGCGCCACCGCTCCCGAACCCGCGTTATAGGCGGCCAGGGTCAACTTCACATCTCCGTTGTAATTTTCCAGAAGCTGCTTCAGATGCCTTACACCGGCATCCACGTTCTGGTCAGGGTCAAACGGATTCTTCACATTCAGCGAGCGCGCCGTCGAGGGCATCAGCTGCATCAAGCCCATCGCGCCTTTGCGCGAGACTGCGTTCGAATTGAAATTGGATTCCACTTTCACCACCGCTCGCACCAGGTTGGGATCCACATTGTGCCGGGCAGCTGCCATCACGATCGAAGCATCGATCTCTTCTTGAGAGGCCTGATGTCCGCGGGCGTTCGCGGCGACGATCTTCGCATTCGCCGATTGCAGCGACTCGCGTCCGAAATATTGATCGATCTCAGCCGCAGCCGAGCGCGCGGCCTGCATGGAAGCGGTGTTCGGCGCAGGAACAGCCTTCCAGCGATTTTCCTTCGTGCTCCAGTAGGCAAAGCCCGGACGCTTCGAAGCCGCAGCCTGTGTCGGCTTCGGCCGAACCGGGGTCTGTTCTTCGTTTACGTAAACTTTGCGTCCGTTGTCGTCTTCGGTCGTAATGGACTGCGTGCGGCCGTCGCCTTCGGCGGCCCATGCGGACGACGAACTGATAAGAGGAAAAGAAGTCGCGATGGCCGTCGTGGCGGTCAGCATCAGTGCGAGTTGCAGGCGCTTTCGCATATCCGGGTAGCCCTCGTGAAACAAACTGCTAGCTCGAAGCGCTGGACAAACTTCCCCCCGCGCCTTCTACCCGGAACCTGACGGAGAACATCAACCAGAGTAGGTCGATTATAGGCGGGGGGTCAGGAGCGGGCAATCTCTCCGAAGGGTGTAGAACCAGCGGAGTAATTTGCGCAACATCTTGAAAGCTATGCCCATTAGACCACTGCGAGACAGCCGGCAGAGGTGCCAGAGGTAACCGCAGCTCTGGTTACTGAAGGCCTCTATCCCTTCATTTCGTCCAGGATTCTGTTCACTTCTTTGGAGCCAAGCGGGATCAATCCATCTCATTGGCGGCAAAGTCGCGTCCATAATGCCCGCAATTCGCTTTTACTTCTTGCTGGCTCGCCCCGTAGTTCGCCACCACTCGGGCCACTTTCCCGTTCGGCGACAATTCCATGAACTCTGCCACCGGTATCCCGTTCTGATTGGTGTAATAGAGGACGACGGATTGCACTCCCCAAAGCACATCCGTAAGGTCAAAGCGGAGGTTCGGATATGCCTCAAGCCCTCGCTGGAAGTACGCTTTCAAATTCGCTTTCGTGACCACCTTGCCGTCGCCGCCTAACAGGCGCGCCGCAACCGGCGAAGTCAATTCGATTCCTTCCTCGTAATGTGACAGGATCGCTGTCAAATCGTGCGCATTCCAGGCCGCTACCCACTCCTTCGCCAGACTCCAAGCCGCTTCTTCCGTCATCGTGGTGTCTCAACTCCCTTCCACTGCACTAAAGCTGTTCGCCCTAGTCAGATCCCGGCTTCGCCGCGGTTCATGATGACGGAGCGAAAAGAAATCCAGGTTGCTCCAATCTTGCCGTCTCCGCCATTTCCCAACAAAATTGTCATCCTGAGGAGGGCGCCAACCCTCCGAAGGACCGTACGAAATTCAGCCAAGCCACCGCAGCCCACGGGATCACCACGCAGTCGGCAGCGTATGGATTCTTTTCCCCAAGAAAGCGCCGAGGATGGACTTGCCCTCTCGCTGCCACGTCTTCGTCGAGACGATCCAGGTCTATTTTTCGAGCGCCGCCGCGAATGCGTCCAGCGAAAGCGATCGCAGGAGGTTCCTTCGCATTCCGCGCTCGACTTCGGCCAGCCGATCCGACGCGGCAGTGATCCATGCGAAGTCCGCCGACTCCGCCAATCGCTTCAAATCCGAAGCGATGTCGGTATTACGAACCAGTTCGGGCGCGCCCGAATCGATGAATACCAGATCGCGCAGCAGAGAATAAATCGTCCGAATCAGCGCCTCCGTCTTCATGCGTCCTTCCGCTCCAGGACGGTAGGACTCGGTGATCTTGAACAGTTCACTGTGTTCCCCGCCCCGCAACGCGGAGTTCAAAATCGCGAGTGCATGATGGCGAGCCGTCGTGTAGGCCTCCAGATCGAATCCACGCGCTCGGCCGACCGCGCCATCGCATAAGCGCGCAACCAGTGCACGCTGCGCCGGCTTCCACTCCGGATGCTGCTTCGCGAGATCGCGCTCAATTTCCTCAGCAGCCAACGCGCCGAGCGTGAAAACCATCGATCGCGACCGGATCGTCGCCAATAATTCTCCAGCATTTTCGGTAAGCAGAAAGATCGTCGCAAACTCCGGCGGCTCTTCTAACACTTTCAGGAGCGAGTTCGCCGCTTCTTTCATGAACGCCGAATCGGTGAAGATATATACCTTTTCCTTCCCTTCGGCGGGCCGGTAATAAATCGTCTCGATTACGCGCCGTACCTGGTCAACCTTGATCATCATCTGAGGCGGATCGGGCGGAATCACCAGCACGTCGGGATGGGTCTGCACAAACAGGCGCGTCTCTTTCTTATCCGTCTCGCGCAGGTTCTCTCGAGCCTCGACGGCCTCCGTGAACCGGGCATCGAGATCGCAAGCCTGCGCGATGCGCACACAGTTGGCGCACACACCGCAAAAGTCCGGAAGGCTGTCCGACTTCGGAGGCGTCAGGCAATTCATCGCCTGTGCCAGCATCAGCGCCAGCGTGTACTTCCCCGACCCCTGGCCGCCCGCCAACACGATGGCATGCGGCAAATGATCGCGCCCCAGCATCTCGCGCAGCCGTTGAACCATCTCGGCATTCCCGTGAAAATCAGAAAACATAGCAGTCCATTATCAACCCGAACTCGGCACTCGGTGGCCAGCTCGACATCCTGAGCAACGCGAAGGACCCATGCAACAATCGGCATCCGCCTTCGCTTACAGCTTCAACTTCCGCTGCACGACTTCGCGAATCTTCTGATGCGTTTGGTCCGGTGTTCCGCGGGCATCGACGACAATCACGCGTCCCGTCTCTCGTTTCGCGATCGCAGCAAATCCGTCGCGCACGCGTCCGAAGAACGCGCGCGTCTCCTTCTCGAAGCGGTTCTCGTCGTGGCTTCCACCCGCATTCTTGGTGTCACGCTTGTTCCGGCGGCGCGCTCGACTCACGCTCGCATGCGGATCGGAATCCAGCAGCAACGTTAAGTCCGGCTGCAGGTTCCCGCAAAGCACGCGATGCAACTGCAGTACCGGCTCGCTTCCTAGCCGCCGCCCGTTTCCCTGATAAGCCTCGGTCGAATCGGTGAAGCGATCGCATAGAACAATGGCGCCTGCGGCCAGCCCGGGCTCGATCACTTCCTCAATATGCTGCGCGCGCGACGCGAACATCAGTGCCATCTCGGCCAGCGGCGCAAGTCCGGCGGTGCCCGAATCAAGCAACACTTTGCGGATCTTCTCTCCGGTCGCCGTTCCCCCTGGCTCGCGCGTTTCGATGACCTTATGTCCCGATGCGCGCAGCGCCGCTGCAAGCTTCCGCATTTGCGTGCTCTTGCCCGCCCCGTCGAGCCCTTCGAATGTGACGAATTTTCCGCGCCGCGACATTCCAGCCGAATAATAGCAGCATGTTTCCCCGCGTAGTTGTCGTGAAATTCACAACCACTCCGCGTCTCGGCGAGCATCTCGCGTGTTGAATTAATCTGCGGACCTGATGTAGCCTTGCCGCATTGCTTTCACGACGATTTCACAACGATTCGGAGAATCGACAAGCCCAATGAAGCTCTCAAAAGTTTGGGGAGTGTTCTGCGCCACTCTCTTGCCACTTTCTGCCTTCTGCGCTACACCGAACGTCACCATCTCCGTTGATGCAACATCCGCGCCCCGCAAGATCTTTCATGCATCCCTGAAAATTCCCGCTGCTCCCGGGGATCTCAGCCTCTACTATCCGAAATGGATTCCGGGAGAGCACGCGCCCGACGGGCCCGTCGATGACCTCGCCGGTCTCAAGTTCAGCGCCGCGGGCAAGACTCTCAAGTGGCGACGCGACACACTCGATGGCTTCACGATTCATGTCGAAGTTCCCGCCGGCGTCTCCGAAGTTTCTGCAGAGCTCGACTTCCTCTCGCCCGCTACATTTGAAGGCGGATTCTCGGCCGGTTCGTCCGCCACCGACAAACTCGCCGTCATCAGTTGGAACCAGATCCTTCTTTATCCCAAGGGCTACAAGTCCGACGACATCAACTACACCGCCTCACTCAAACTTCCCGAAGGATGGAAGTTCGGCACGCCTCTGCCGATCGCCAGCCAGAGCGGCAACGAGATCCATTTCCTGCCCGCTTCGCTCACCACTTGGTGGATTCTCCCGTCATCACCGGAGAATTTCTGAAGATTGTTCCGCTCGCGCAAGATCCTCTCACCGAGATGGATATCGCCGCCGACAGCGCCGCCGCCCTCGACGCGCCCGCTGATGTCTGGGAACGATATAAGAGCCTCGTCGATCAGGCTCAGAAGCTTTTCGGCGCGCATCACTATCGCGATTATCACTTTCTCTACACGCTCAGCGATCACGTTGCGCACTTCGGCCTCGAGCATCACGAATCGGACGACAGCCGCGTCGAGGAACGCGCTCTTGTCGACGAAACCGCGCGCAAAATGTCGGCGAGCCTGCTGCCGCATGAATACGTTCACTCCTGGAACGGAAAATTCCGCCGCCCTGCCGATCTCGCCACGCCCGACTATCAGCAGCCCATGCAAGACGATCTCCTCTGGGTGTACGAAGGCCTGACGAACTATCTCGGATTTGTGCTCACTGCGCGCAGCGGCCTGCTCTCGAACGATCTGGATCGTGACGACCTCGCGATTACCGCGGCGCAACTCGATCATCTCCCCGGCCGCACCTGGCGTAACTTGCAAGACACCGCCGACGCAGCGCCGCAACTTTATTTCTCTCCGCAGGCCTGGTCCTCATGGCGCCGCAGCACCGATTTCTATAACGAAGACACGCTCAATTGGCTGTGGGTCGATGTCATCATCCGCCAGCAGACCAAAGGCGCGAAGTCGATTGACGATTTCTGCCATCTCTTCCACGGCGCGCCCAGCACCGGTCCGGCCCTGAAGACCTACACCTTCGATGACGTCGTCAACTCGCTGAACCAGATCGTCGCCTACGACTGGCGCGGCTTCTGGACCGAACGCCTCACCAACCACGGACCCGGCGCTCCCCTTGGTGGCATCGAGGGCAGCGGATGGAAAGTCGTATACACGGAAATTCCGTCAGAAATGATGACGAACGCTGGCGGGATGTACCACTTCGTGCCTGCTGGATACTCTCTGGGTCTCGACCTGCGTGACGATGGCGGCATCACCGACACCATCGAAGGAGAAGTCGCAGCCAAGGCCGGTATCGGCCCCGGGATGAAAGTCGTCGCAGTCAACGGCCGCAAATTCTCCCCCGATATCCTGCGCGAAGCCATCAAGGCCGCGAAAGGCAATTCGAATCCGATCGAACTGCTCGTCGAAAACACCGACTACTACAAAATCTACAAACTCGATTATCACGGCGGAGAAATGTATCCGCATCTGGTCCGCGACGAGTCAAAGCCGGACTTGCTGAGCGACATTCTGAAAGCAAAGTAACACGTGGAAGAGCGGCCCTTTAGGGTCGCGAAAAAATGTCACCCGTGTAAATAAGGAAGCCCAGCGGGACGAAACAAACTCTCGATTGCAAAGCAGGCCGACTATGAAGCACCCTCGGCGCTCGCTCCTGATCAACGATCAAGCCCAAACCATCGCCGAATATGCAATGATCCTCGCGGTGGTCGTCCTGGCGGTGGTCGGTACGCTCTACGTGCTCTACAAGACTGTGAATGGACTTGGCAATTAGTCCTCCTGCGCTACAATCGCTCCCGGCATGACTCCGCTTCGTTGTGCATCCCTCACCCTTCTGCTCCTGATTCAGGCCAACGCACAAACTTCCATCCTGGGATTCACTCCCGCTTCATCCGCCCGCGAAGCCCGGGTTGAAACGAAGCTTAAATCGATTCCTTCTCCCGATGAAGAACGCCGCCAGCATCGCATCTTCACCCAGGAACCCCACATCGCTGGATCGAAGCGCAACAATGAACTGGCCGAATACATTCGCGACGAGTGGACGAAGCAAGGCCTCGAAGACGTCATCATCCGCCGCTATGACGTTTACGGGACGAACCCAAAATCTGCCTCACTCGAAATGATCGCGCCCACGCATTATCAAGCGCTCCTCCGCGAGAGTCCGATCGATGCCGATCCCGATTCCAACAATCCCGCCATCAGCGGCGCGTGGCTCGGCATGTCGATTTCCGGCGAGGTCACCGCGCCCGTCGTTTACGCCCACAGCGGCAATCCCGAGGACTACGATTTCCTCCGCCAAAACGGCATCAGTGTGAAAGGCAAGATCGTCCTCGTGCGCTACTCCAATCCATACAGCTATCGCGGGTTCAAGGCGCTCACCGCGCAACGCGAGGGCGCGGCCGCGATCCTCATCTATAGCGATCCCGCGGAAGACGGATACAAGAAGGGCCAGGTCGATCCCGACGGACCTTGGGGCCCTGAGTATCACATCCAGCGCGGCGCAATCACTTACGACTTCATGGTCCCCGGCGATCCTCTCACTCCGGGATGGGCCTCGGTGCCAGGTGCGAAGCGCATTCCCATTGAAGAAGCTGCGTCTGCGCCAAAGATCATGGCTCTGCCGCTCTCGTGGCACGACGCCAAACCCCTTCTCGAAAATATGGACGGCCCCCTCGCCCCGCGCAGTTGGAAAGGACAAGACTGGCAAGGCGGATTGCCCATCCAATATCACCTTGGGGGCGAACGCGTGAAAGTCCATCTGAAAATCGAAATGGATAACGGCACGCAACCCTACTATGTCGTCGAAGGACGTATTCGCGGCGCGGAACTCCCGGACGAGTGGGTCGTGCTCGGCAATCACCGCGATGCATGGGCGTTCGGCGGAGTCGATCCATCGAGCGGCACCGCGTCGATGATGGAGCTCACGCGCGCACTCGGCGAGTTAAAGAAACAAGGAATGCGCCCGCGCCGCACCGTTGTCGTTTGCAGTTGGGACGGCGAAGAAGTCGGTCTCACGGGATCGACCGAGTGGGGAGAGCAATTCGCCGACGAGCTCCGATCCAAGGCCGTCGCCTACGTCAACGTCGACGAAGCCACTTCAGGCCCAAACTTTCACGGACAAGCCGTCGCGTCCCTGGCGCCGATGCTCGTTGAAGTGACGCATACCTTGAAGGATCCTTCCGGAAAGTCTCTCTACGACGCGTGGAAGGAAGCCGCGGAGCGCGAGAAAAAAGAAGGCAAACAAACCGGGCAGATGAACGATTCCGGCATCAACGATGGAAACCTCGCCGACACTCGCATCGGCAGCGGCTCTGACCACACTGTGTTTCTGAATTTCGTCGGCATGCCCGTCATCGGTTTGCAGTTCGACGGAGACTACGGCGTTTACCACTCCGCTTATGACGACTTCTACTGGATGAACCGCTTCGGCGACCCCGGCTACCGCTACCACACGCTCATGTCGCAACTCTGGGGGGTGACGGCCCTGCGTCTCGCCAACGCCGATCTTCTCCCCTTCGACTTCGCCAGCTACGCCAGCAATATCCGCCAGTTCGTAAATGAGTTATCGAAAGCCAACGAGAAAGCCATGTGGGGACAGCCGCCCTCGGCTGTCCATTCGAGCGAAGCTCGATCGTCACAACAATCTCCTGTCAACCTGAGCGAAGTCGCAGCGAAGCGAAGCGACCCTGCCACGCCGTCGAAGGACCCCGCGCCAGCCGGCACCACCCCCAGCGCGTCAGGGAGTTCTGACCCAGGATCGCTGTCGGATTCACGGCCTATGTCGCAGCTCGATCTCAGCCGCGTAAGAAAAGCTATCGACGCATTCGAATCCGCGGGAATAAAGCTCAACGAATCCCTCACCCGGGAACTAGCCACCGGAAAAATCAATCCGCAACTCGCAGCCACTTTGAACCACGGAATGATGCAAACCGAACGCAACTGGCTCAACCCCGACGGAATCCCCGGACGCCCCTGGTTCAAACACATCCTCTACGGCGCAAGGTTTACCTACGCGCATCTGGAACTGCCGGGCCTCACAGAAGCCGTCGAAAACCAGGATTGGCCGACAGCAAAACAGCAGTCCGAAATCCTTGAGCGAGCCTTGGAGAAAAACACGAAGCTGTTAAGCGACCTGAACGCCACCCTGAACGCCGAACTCGCCGCGCGCAAGTAATTATCATCGGGAACAGCGCGAAGGACACACATGCCCCTCGGCGTGACATGAACCCAATATGCAAGAAATTCCTTCGAGACGAACGGATTTCCTGAGTAACCCGTAGATTCTCAGGTTGAGTCGCGCTACCAACAAACTGTCATTTTGACCGAACCGGAGCTCACGCGACGTCAACAGAGAAATGGGCTGTCCGGAATCGATGGTGCTTCCTACCGCGCCCGCCTCTCCCGGTCCATCACTTTCCGCAGCGCCTCGTTGATGCGGGTCTGGTAGCGACGCCCGTCTTTCTTGAACCAGGCGAGCACATCGGCATCAAGCCGCAAGGTCACCGGCCTCTTCAACGGACGGTATAGCTCCATTGAGACCTGCGCGGGGAAATTGCGGCGTCCCGACGCGGCTGCCATCAGAGAGAGGCCCTTACGAGGATTCTTTTTCGATTTTCCGCTTCGCGGAGCTTTAGGTCGAGCTGATTTCTTATTTTTTGTAACTCGCTGTTTTCGCATACTTTATGCCTGATTGTACATACATTGATGTAAGACAAATGTTCCTGCAGGAACACTTTGCACAACTGTCAGCAGCTCAAACTGCGAGGTCTTCCACTGCCAGCTCTTCCTCTTGGATGAAAGCAAAAGCTTCTTGCGGTACCGGGTTCTGCCAGACTGGAGCGAACGACTGCCGATGCAGCGGAGTCGGGCCAAACTCTCGCAGTGCCGCGAGATGCTTTGGCGTGCTGTACCCTTTGTGCGAAGCCAGGCCGTACGCGGGAAACACGGAATCCCATTCGCACATCATACGGTCGCGCTCCACCTTCGCAAGAATGGATGCCGCTGCTATCGATGCCGACAGTGCGTCGCCATGAATGATGGGCTTCTGCGGCAATCCGCAATCGATGCGCATGGCATCGATCAACAGATGATCGGCAGCCGGCGCAAGTCGCAGCACCGCTTCGCGCATGGCCGCCCGCGAAGCGTGATAGATATTGATCTGATCGATGCGGGCCACATCTACGGCTGCGACGGACCATGCGATCGAGTGCTCGCGTATGCGCTCCGCCAGCACTTCCCGCCGCTCCCGCGGCAGCAGCTTCGAATCCCGCAGCCCGCGGATACGGTAGGCCGGATCAAGAATCACCGCCGCGGCAACCACGCATCCGAAAAGCGACCCGCGGCCTACTTCATCCACCCCCGCCACCAGACGAGCTCCTGACGTCCACGCCTCTGTCTCGTAGCGCAAGGTGCAACGCAGCTTCTTGAGCAGTCGCAGCTTCACGGCGGAAGGCGACAGCGATCGTCCGGATGTTGCTTTGCGCGAAGACTTCATCTCGAACAGAAATTATGCTCCATCTTCAACCAGACCTCCACCGACTTCAAGCAAAGATTCACGCTCAGATTGTGGAAATCCAGAACCGCGCGCCGTAAATCTAAACTGCGACTCGTCATTCCGGGCAAAACGCGGCATCTGCTGCCCCTGGCCGCCAACGATGTACCCCTCCACGCCGGTAACACCACCCGGTAACCATGACTGCGATTACGACAGTACATTGTCCATCCGGACATGTACTGGTAACTTCACCTCAGCATGCCAGTAGCGAAGATCAAACTTCAAACGTCGCCGGAAGAAGGACTGCTCATGGGCAAGCTGGTTCATCTCGCCCTGCCAGTCCGCTGGAGCCTGGTCGGCGAAGAAGGCCGCGGTTCCACGGAGATGGCATGCACGTACGACATTCATCCGCACGGAGCGCGACTGCTCAGTGCGCGCGATGTGAATGTCGGCGACATGGTGCTGGTTGAGCGTGGGCGAAACAAGGCGGTGTGTCAGGTGATCTGGACGGCGCACCCGGAATCGTCCTTGCGTGGCCAATTTACGGTGCAGTGCGTGGAAGGGCGCACCCCGTGGGATGACGAGTTGCGGCAGATGGAAGAGCAATACCAGCCGGTCATTCTAGACGTCCCCCAGCAACCGAACTCGCGGCTGCGACTTTCGCGTCCGGATGCGAACCGCCGCCGTAGTCCCCGCTTTTACGCTGAAGGGCAAGCGGAAGTCATCGACGGCGTGCAGCGCGTAGCCGGAGAGGTCGAACAGATTTCAGAATTCGGCGCGCGCATAATCACGCCCGACTCGTTGCGTCCGGGAACTGACTTCCGCCTCCTGCTCAACATGTATGACGTGAGCCTCGCTCTCAAGGCGCAGGTGAAATATCTCGTCGATAATTTCGGGATGGGCGTTGAGTTCCAGCAGATCCGGCGCGGCGATCGTCCACTTCTCAGCTACGTGTTGAGCAAGCTGAAGACGAAGCGAGTCGAGGACTTTGCCCGGGTGGAAGTCGTCACCGAGCCGCTCGCGGTCAACGGATAGCCAGTCACCCACATCGGAAGCCACGCGCAGCGCGGCGTGCTATTCTTCCGCGCATGCGCAGGTCTTCTGTCGTTACCGCAATCCTTATTGTTCTCCTCGCGAGCGTGCTGCCCCTGTATGCGCGCGTAGTTCGCGTACAAATCTCCTCGCGAACTGAAGTTCTCAATGGCAAAGCGTTTGGCGACGCGGGCCCATATGAACGCATTGCGGGACGCGTCTACTTTTCCGTGGCCGATAGCGAATCCGCACAACCAGCGCATCGTCGATCTGCGCAACGCGGTGAACCTGAAGAACGGCGAAGTTGAATTCTCCGCTGACTTTGTCGCACTTCGCCCGAAAGATCCTCGCACTGCGAACGGATCGCTGCTGCTGGAAGTCCCCAACCGCGGTCGAGCTCGCATTCTCTCAGTCGTTGACGGCGGTGACTGGAATGCCGCAAACGACGCGGGCGACGGTTGGATGTTGCGTAACGGATTCACCATCGTGAGCCTCGGATGGCAGTGGGACGCGGCTGGAGCCGACGCTCTGCGACTGTACGCTCCCATCGCCAAAGATAACGGGAAAACGATCACGGGGCTTCTGCGCGGCGACCTCATGCCCTCGAAAGAGATGCAGGAAATTCCGCTGGGACATCTCATCACCGGAAGCATTGGCGGAATCGAGTATCCAACCGCGGCGCCCGGATGATCCGAGGAATGTGCTGACCGTGCGCGATTCACGTGACGCCCCACGCACCTTGATTCCGAAAGCCGAGTGGCAGTTCGCGCAAACCGTGGATGGCAAGCTGACACCGAGCGATCGCTCCATTCACCTCGCGGGTGGATTTCATCCGGGAAAGATCTACGAATACGTGTACGTAGTCGCCGACCCGGTCGTGGCGGGACTGGGCTTCGCTGCGATTCGCGACTTCGCTTCGTATGCAAAACATGCGCCGGACGCATTGACTCCCGCGCAACGAGTGTATGGAGAAGGTATTTCACAAAACGGACGGTTCCTGCGCGATCTTCTCTATGAAGGCTTCAACGCTGATGAGGAAGGAAGGATCGCGCTCGATGGCGTGCTCGCACATGTTGCTGGAGCAGGGCGAGGCAGCTTTAACTATCGCTTCGCGCAGCCTTCGCGGGACGCGCAACCCACGTCCTCCATCTTCTTCCCGACCGACATCTTTCCATTCACCGATCAACCTGAAAAGGATCCGCTGACGGGCGAGACGGCTGGGCTACTTGATCGAGCGGCCGCAGAGAAAGTCGTGCCCAAGATTTTCTTCTCGAACACGTCTTATGAATATTGGGGACGCGTGGCGGCGCTGACGCATGTGAGCGCCGATGGTACACGCGACGTTGCACTCTCAGACAACGTTCGCATCTATCACTTCACTGGCCTGCAGCATTTCAGCGGTCCATTCCCTCCCGCGAAGGGACAGGGAGACTTGCTCGGCCAGCGGCCGCAATCGCCGCTTCCGGCGCGATACTTCTGGCGGGCAATGATTGCCGATATGGATGCTTGGGTTCGCAATAACACGCCTCCACCCGCGAGCAGCTATCCGACGATTGCCGACAAGACGCTCGTTCCACTGGGCAGCTACGTCTTCCCCGCGATTCCCGGTGTGACGAGGGCGCACGAAGCGAACGCGGCGTACCGGATCGATTTCGGACCAAAGTGGCAGGATGGAATTCTCAGTATCGAACCGCCGAAGGTGGGCAAAGCGTTTCCCGTTCTTGTCCCGCAAGTGGATGCGGATGGAAATGAGCGCGATGGCGTGCGCTTGCCGGAAGTCACGGTGCCGTTGGCAACGTATGCGAGTTGGGATTTGCGCGACCCTTCGATCGGCGCGCCCGATCAGCGCGTAGCCTTCGAGGTCTCTTACATTCCGTTTCCGAAGAGCGAAGCAGACCGCAAGGCGAGCGGCGATCCGCGTCGATCGATTGCGGAACGCTATGCCAGCGGCGAGGATTACTTGGACCGCTATGCGAAAGCTGTCGACGAACTGATCAAGCAACGTTGGATTCTTCCTGAAGACCGCGATGCATTGCTGCATCGCGGTGAACAGGAATGGACCGAGGCCACGAAGTAACACTGGATTGATTCCAAAACTCGATACGGTCCAACTGCCTCACTCCAGCAGGTAACCAGCCGTTACGCCTTGATGAATTCGACATCGAGCGTGATGGTGACTTCTTCGCCAACCACGATGCCGCCGGCTTCGAGCGCGGCGTTCCAGGTCAATCCAAAGTCTTTGCGATTGATCTTCGTTGTGGCCGAAAGGCCGATGCGGGTATTGCCCCACGGATCTTTCATCGGCGCCGTGAAGTCTTCCACTTCAAAAGTAACAGTACGGGTGACGCCGTGAATGGTCAGGTCGCCTGCGACCGAGAGTTCCCCGTCGCCTTTCTTGGACACACGCGTGGACTTGAACGTCAGCGTGGGAAATTTCTCGATGTCGAAGAAGTCTGCGCTCTTCAGATGCGTGTCGCGCTGGGGCTCACGAGTGTTGATGGTGGTGGCATCGATAGTAACCTGGACGGTCGAGTTTGCGACGTTTTCGCTGTCGTACTGCAAGCTGCCAGTCACGGCGGTGAACTCGCCTTTCACGTTCGAGATCATCATGTGCTTGACCTTGAACTGCGCGTGCGAGTGAGCGGTGTCGATGTTCCAGAGAGTGGTGGCCGGGGTTGTAACGGTACTCATGGTGAAACCTCCTGTGAATCAGATGATCGTTATAACGACTAATGATGCAAAAAAAATCAGACTGCGTTTTTGCGGACCGTTTCGAGCAAAGTCATCAGCGTACGCAGGCCTTCCCTTCCGAGATGGCCGAGTTGCTTCTTGTGCATTTCAATCACCGGATCGTCCAGGCGGCGAAGGAGCCGAAGACCTTCGGGTGAAATTCGAGTCAGCACCATGCGGCGGTCCTGGTTCTCACGGCAGCGAGAGATCAGAGCGCGTTTCTCAAGGCGATCGAGCAAGCGCGTTATATCGGGATCGCGCTTGATCATGCGATTGGCGATCTCAGTACATGCCAGCCCTTCCGCGGCGCCGCGCAGAATGCGAAGAACGTTGTACTGAGTTGGAGATACATCCGCGGACTTCAGCACCCTTTCTACATTGCGGGACAGCAGTTCCGTAGTGCGGAGGAGACTGAGAAAGGCATCCTCTTCCGGACCGCCGAAATGCCTGGTGCCTTCGCTCTTGGGATGCTGTGTCATAACCTGAAGTCAGAATACTCGTTATAACGACTATCGTCAAGAGGTATTATTTTAGCTTGCCTCAGATCCCCTTCCGCCGCGCTGGGGTTGAAGAGGCCTTCATCGCCATTTCCATAACTGCTTCCAAACCTGCACCAGAGTCTGCATTTGGCGCGGGCTGGGCAGGCGGGTGTAGATGAGGCGGCAGTCGCGGTACGCCTGCTCGTAGAAGTCGCGCACAGCAGGCAGACTGAGGTGCGCCAGATTGTGTCGCAACTCGGCAAGATTCTCGTTGCTCAGGATCTCCGAGTCGCGCTTATCCGGACGCCTCGCCATTGTGTGAGGAATTGTATCGCCTATGGGCGAACAAAAGGCGAATCATCAAAACAATATTTTGCGCCGCATTTTCGCTGCCCGTTGGAAATCGGCCCGTCACCGCGCAAGGATGTGGCAGAATGGGACTCAAGGCGAATGCTGAACAAAATCGGCGAACTGTCCCATCGGTTCGCTCGTCACTGAGTTCCTGAGGGCGCGTAGCTCAAACGGATAGAGCATCGGATTTCTAATCCGGCGGTTGTAGGTTCGAATCCTACCGCGCCTACCACCTGACCTGCTGGTTTCACCGGAACGTACGCAAAATTTGTGCCTCAAACCCGGATTGCATAGGTCCTTCGCAGCAAATGGCGCCGCCCAGGATGAGCGACTGCGGCAGTGCTAGAATGCTCCAACTTCTTATCCAAATCATCCGAGCATGGCCGCAACCATTCCAGCAGACTCCGGCATTGAACAGCACGCGGCGGGCAAAGCGGCGGGCCCTTGCGTGTTTGTGCTGTTCGGCGCGTCGGGCGATCTGACCAAGCGGAAACTGATCCCGTCGCTCTTCAATCTGGTCAAGGCCAAACTGCTTCCTGAGGACTTCGCGGTGATCGGCGTTTCGGTCGACGACTTGAGCGTCGATGCGTTCCGGCATCAGGTCAGCGAATTTCTTCCTACGGGCGATACCGAGGGACTGACATGGCTGCGGGAGCGGCTCTTTTACGAGCGCGGAGACTTCGCGGATCCCGACACTTTCGCTCGGCTTGGGGCGCAGCTGGCCCAGATTGACCTTGAGCGGCGCACGCAGGGCAACTACCTTTTCTATATGGCAACGGCGCCGAAATTCTTCGCGCCGATCGTGCAGCAACTCGGGCGGGCTGGGCTTTCGCAGCAAAGTGACGGAAAGTGGCGGCGAGTCGTCATCGAGAAACCGTTCGGGCAGGATCTTGAATCAGCAAAGACGCTGAACCGTGACATCCGCGCAGTGCTGCAGGAAAGCCAGATTTACCGCATCGATCATTACCTGGGCAAGGAGACCGTGCAGAACATCATGGTCTTCCGCTTCGACAACGCGATCTTTGAGCCGATCTGGAATCGCCGATACATCGATCACGTCCAGATCACGAACGCGGAAACAGTAGGCGTAGAGCGGCGCGGCGCGTATTTCGACAGCGCGGGAACGCTCCGCGACATGGTTCCCAATCACGTGATGCAACTGCTGAGTTTGACAGCCATGGAATCTCCCGTGTCGTTTCACGCCGACGCGGTGCGCAACGAGCAGGCAAAGGTACTCCACTCGATCCAGCCTCTGAATTCCGAAGATGTTTTATTGCGCAGCGTGCGCGGGCAGTATGGCGAGGGAACCATTGCCGGAGAGAGAGTGCCGGGATACCGCACGGAACCGGGCGTTGCTCCAGAATCGCGCACCGAAACCTTTGTTGCACTGAAGCTCAACATCGACAATTGGCGGTGGGCGGGCGTTCCTTTCTATTTGCGAACCGGCAAACGCCTGGCCAAGCGCCACACGGAGATTGCGATTCAATTCCGGCGTACGCCATTCGAGTTGTTCCGTAAATCTCCACTGCACAAAACCCGCACGAACACGCTGGTAATCCAGGTTCAACCGACCGAAGCAATTACGTTGAGTTTCGGCGCGAAGGTTCCGGGGCCGCTGCTGCGCGTGGGAGCGGTGGACATGAGCTTTGAATATTCGAAATATTTTGGCGCGGACGCGTATACCGGTTACGAGGTATTGCTCTACGACTGCATGATCGGCGACGCTACCTTGTTTCAGCGCGCAGACATGGTAGAAGCCGGATGGAACGTGGTCGATCCGATGCTGGACGTCTGGCGAGCGCTGCCTCCACGGAAGTTTCCGAATTACGCTTCGGGATCGTGGGGGCCGGCGGAATCGGACCAGTTGATGGCGACGGATGAACGCCAATGGAGGAGGATTGAACCATGATTCTTGTAGGCGACATCGGCGGCACTCGCACGCGGCTCGCGGCGTTTCAGACGGAGGGGAACCGGCTGGAGTGCGCGGTCGAAAAGGAATACGCGAGCCAGGAGCACAACGGCCTGCAGGAAGTTCTCGTGCAGTTCATCCGCACCGAACAGATCCCGGTACATAGCGCGTGTTTTGGAGTGGCCGGCCCTGTGCGAGGCGGCCAGAGCAAGATCTCAAACTTGCCGTGGACCATCGATTCAAAGGAATTGTCGGCGCTGTTGAAACTTCCTTCCGTTGGATTGCTCAACGATCTCGAGGCGTACGCGTACGGGATCGACGCTCTCGAGTCGAAGGATTTCGTCACGCTGAGCGAAGGGTCGGAAGACGCGGAAGGAAATCGCGCCGTGATTTCGGCGCGAACGGGGCTGGGAGTTGCGGGGCTTTATTGGGACGGATACCGGCATCATCCGTTTGCGTGCGAAGGCGGACACGCGGATTTTGCGCCCAGAGATCAGGTACAAACGGAATTGCTGAGTTATCTGCAAAAAAAGTATGGCCGCATCAGTTATGAGCGGGTTCTCTCGGGCCCCGGCATCAAGAATATCTACGATTTTCTGCGCGATACTAAGAAAGCCGAAGAACCGGCGGAGTTACACGACCAGATGGCTTCGGCGCGCGACGTGGCTGCGTTCATCTCGAAGCTGGCGCTCGAGGGCAAGTCGCCGATTTGCCAGCAGACGATGGCGATGTTCGTCAGTGTGTTCGGGGCCGAGACGGGCAACTGCGCTTTACGCTACATGACGACAGGCGGAATCTTCATCGGCGGAATCATTGCCGGCAAGAATGTCGACAAGATGAAAGACCCGGTGTTCATGCAGGCATTTCTCGACAAGGGACGCATGGCGTCGCTCCTGAAAGATATGCCGGTCAAGATCATCATCAACGACGATTGCGGCCTGATCGGTGCCGCCCGGTACACGCTGATCCAGAAAGCATTTCGCAAGTAGGGGTGGACGGCCTCGTCCGCCCCGTGGAGCGTAACTCCACCTGCGTTGAATCAAAACGGAAGCCCGAGAGCCCCGCTGAGAAATATGGCCAGTGGCGACATTTTGCGGCAGGCCTTCGCGAATGTTGCCATGAACGTCGGGCTGCAGACCTGCGCATCGGTGAACTCGATGGCAGTGCCCAGATCGCGCAGCTTCAAATCATCCCCAAACTCGTGATCGCAGGGAAAGCCGCGGGGCGGGCGGGAGAGCCTGCTCGCGTCGTCCCAGTTGAGAAGCTTGCGAACGGGACGCCACTCGTCCGCGCGCTCGACCATCGCGTTTCGGACTTTCAACAGAGTCGGCGGCTCTGGATGCCACAAGCCGGACGCTGCGAAACAACCTTCGGGTTCAAGATGGAGATAGAAGCCGGGTGAATGCACGTCTTTCCCTCGATGAGAAAACCGCATAGCGATGTGTGTTTTGTACGGCTTCTTATCGGCGGAAAAGCGTGTATCGCGATAGATGCGGAAAAGAGATCCACGAGTCGTACGCGGATCTGCGACGAGATGCGGAGTGATCTTGTACAACGGCGCCGCGAATTCGGTGATGAATCGCAGCGCTGGCTGCTGGGCGCAGGATTCGTATTCGCTTTTGTGAGCGTGGAACCAGTCGCGGTTATTGTTGCGCTTGAGGCGCGCGAGAAAACGGAACAGCTCGGGAGTGAAATACGCGGGCATGGGGATTGGTCCTTGGTTGACGGTCGTTGGCACTGGGTCGTTGGTCGATGGTCTTCGGTCGTCAGCCCTTATAGCTTCTCCTTGGGCTTTCGGTGTTCGCAGGTCTCGGTGTTCAGGCATGAATCGGCCAGGATGAGGCGCTCAACTGGATGTCCGCCGACGATGTGTTCGTCAATGATCTGGTCGACGTCGGCCTCGGAGACGTGCCCGTACCAGACGGCCTCCGGATAAACCACCACGGTGGGGCCATGTTCGCATTGATCGAGGCAGCCGGATTGATTGGCGCGTACTTTCCCTTTCAGTCCGCGCTGGGCAAGTTTCTGCTTGAATGACTTCTGTAATTGCGCCTGCGCGGTGGGATCGCAGGATCCGCGAGGATTGCCCGGCGGACGCTGGTTTCCGCATACGAAGATATGTTTTTCGAATTTGGGCATTGGACGTAGTATCTCAAATCTATTCACCAGGCATAGAGGCACAGGTGGAATCAATGCACGTGATTCCTCCACGGCTCTGTGACTTTATGGTGATGAATTCACTGGCCACTTTCGGTCGTGCAGAATGTGGGTAGTGGCTCACTTTGAATTTCTGATGGCATCTTCGCTCGTCGATGGCGTAGCCCTTCTTCAGGCGCAGCGAAGGATCTCCGCTACTACGCTGTCTGCCACAGGAGATCCCTCGCCCCGCTGGTAAAAACGCGGGCTCTTCGGGATGACGCTTTGCGAGATTCAGATTTCAAACCGAGCGACTACCAGAACGTGGCCCGCGTTGCCATGCGCGGCGTCGTCACGATAAGATAGTCCGTACACGTCTTCTCCGGTCTATCCCTAGAATCTTTTGTGCAGGAATTCCCGCGGGCAAGGAGTGTGCGACCCCCGGGAGCAGCGCAGGCCCATGCCTGCCTGAATTTTGCCCGACGGAGCTGGAATTGAAAAAAGGCAAGACCGCGGTGATTGTTGGCGCCCAGTGGGGCGATGAAGGTAAAGGGAAGATTGTCGACGTCCTGTCGGAGAACTTCTCGGTCGTAGCTCGTTATGCCGGAGGTCACAACGCCGGCCACACCGTCATCATCAACGGCAGAGAAATTTATCCTGCAGCTTGTGCCGTGCGGCGTGCTGCGCGCTGGATGCCGCAGCGTGATCGGCAACGGCGTGGTGCTCGATCCGGTCGCGTTCCTGAAAGAAGCTGGCAAACTTCGCGATGCCGGCGTCCAGATCGACGGGCAACCTGTTCGTTTCCAACCGCGCACATGTCATTCTGCCGTATCACCGCATGATTGAACTCGCCGCGGAGAACGCTCCGGGGCGCGTGAAGATCGGAACCACTTCGCGCGGCATCGGACCGGCCTACGAAGACAAGATGGGACGCCGTGGCCTGCGCGTAGCCGATCTGCTCGACCTGAAGCTGCTCAAGACCCACATCGAGAATGCGGTGCGCGAGAAGAACATGATCGTGCACGCGCTCTTCAACTCAGAGCCGGTCGACGCCGACAAGATGTATACCGAGTACGCAGAAGCCGCCGAGAAGATTGCGCCGTTTGTATGCGACACGGCCGTGCTTCTCAATCAGGCTTTGCGCAATGGCGAGTCGATTTTATTTGAAGGCGCGCAGGGGACGATGCTCGATATCGATCACGGAACGTATCCGTTCGTGACGTCGTCAAGCGCGACATCCGGCGGAGCGGTCATCGGAACAGGCGTCGCTCCGAACGCGATCAATTCGGTTATCGGCATCACCAAGGCGTACTGCACGCGCGTCGGCGAGGGACCATTCCCCAGCGAAGACCACGGGGCTGCCGGAGACAACCTGCGCAAGCGCGGCAATGAATATGGCGCGGTCACCGGGCGTCCGCGGCGCACAGGATGGCTCGATCTGCCCCTGCTGCGTTACTCGGGAATGATCAACGGCACTTCATGGCTCGTGGTGACCAAGCTTGATGTGCTCGACGAACTGGCGGAAATTCCGGTTTGCGTGAGTTACAAGATCGATGGCAAGACAACGGACGAAGCCCCCGCGCAGGCCAGCGGATACGAAAAGATCGAGTGCATCTACGAGAAGATGCCGGGCTGGCGCACGTCGACCGAGGGCATCACCGACTACGAAAAACTGCCCAAGGCGGCCCGTGAATATCTGACGTTTGTCGCGAACGCGGTGGACGCCAAGGTCGGAATGATCTCCACCGGTCCGGATCGCGGCCACACCATCCTGATGGACGAATTCGTCAGCGAGTTGAAGACAGCCTCGGGTAAGGCCTAGAATTGCTTCCCCGGCTCAACCGCCGAGGGAAGGAGCGAAACGATGGTGGTGTTGGCTGTCACCTGGATGTCGAAAGTTGGACACGAAGCCGAAGTAGCTGCACTCTTTGAAAAGCTAACCGAGCAGGCCCGCAAAGAACCGGGCTGTGCCATGTTCCAGGTGCACCGGCACAAAACCGAGGCTCGCCGGTTTTTCATCTACGAGCAATATAAGGATGATGCCGCGCTCGAGGCGCATCGCTCCGCGCCATATTTCCTGCAAATTGTACGCAAGGATTTGCCAAAGGTCGCAGACCGCGTAGAAGGACAGCTGTTCGAACCGCTGGGATAATTCGTGGATTGTATGGCGCGGGCACTCCTGCCCGCGTCTCCGCCAGCAGGTAGAAATTGGCCAGCCAAAAAGATCACTTCTTGTCGATCATCAACTCGCCGCCGGAGGCGTAGCTCTCCTTCGAAACTTCGTGGAAAGCTACGATGATTCCCTCCCGCTTCGCGCCGGCTTCTTCCACCAGGGCATCAGTGATGCGTTTGGCGATCTTCCGCTTTTGATCGGCGGTGCGTCCCTGCAGCAGGGTGACTTGGACTAGGGGCATAGGAAGCTCTCGTATCTCACACTCGATTGTCAGTACCCAGTACCCAGTACCCAGTGCTCAGTACTCAGTACCCAGAAAAAGCTTCCAGCTCTCAGGCCAAACTGAGTACCGAGTACTGAGTACTGAGTACTGCTATTTGGCTAATTCGTATCCTGCGAAGAAGTAGCTGAGCTCGAAACGGGCAGTATCTTCGGCGTCGGAGCCATGGATTGCGTTGTGCTCGATGTTGGTCGCCCACTTTTTGCGGATGGTGCCTTCCTCGGCGTTCGCGGGGTTGGTAGCTCCCATAAGGGTGCGAAGGTCGGCGATCGCGTTTTCTTTCTCGAGCGCGAGAACGACGATCGATCCGCTCGACATGAAGTCGGTCAGCGTATTGAAGAACGGGCGGCTGGCGTGTACCGCATAAAACTGCTCCGCCTGGTGCTTTGAAATTTGCAGCATCTTCATCGCGAGGATGCGGAAGCCATTCTTTTCGAACTGCTCAATGATGTCGCCCACGGCATTGCGGCGGACGGCGTCGGGTTTAACGATGGTGAATGTGCGTTGCAGAGTCTTCATAGGTTGGTCGCTGGTCCTTGATTGATGAAAAAAACAGTTAGTCGTTGGCTTCCGGTCGTTCGTCGTTAGCCGCCGGTTCCAGGCATCCCCACCGGATGCTTGTCATTCCGATCGAAGCCAGGAACCTGCTTTCGTTTGCGGCGTCGCAAACTAAGCGTTGACTCCGATCGCTGCAGCCAACGTTTCTCCGATCGCAGCGGGTGACTTCGCCACTCGAATCCCACAAGCCTCGAGTGCCTTGATCTTTTCGGCGGCAGTTCCCTTCCCACCGGAGATGATCGCTCCCGCGTGCCCCATGCGGCGTCCGGGAGGCGCGGTCTGGCCGGCGATGAATCCTACGACCGGCTTCTTCATATTCTTCTTTACAAACTCGGCCGCCAGTTCTTCCGCGTTGCCGCCGATTTCGCCGATCAGAATGACCGCTTCGGTCTCCGGATCGCGGTTGAACAAATCCAGCGCGTCGATAAAGTTCGTGCCGATGATGGGATCTCCGCCGATCCCAATCGCAGTCGACTGTCCGATGCCGCGTTGCGTGAGCTGATGCACAGCCTCGTAGGTCAGCGTGCCCGAGCGCGAAACAATACCAACCGATCCTTCTTTATGAATCGACGCGGGCATGATGCCGATCTTGCATTTTCCCGGCGAGATGATGCCCGGACAGTTCGGCCCAATCAGGCGCGAGCGCCGGTCCTGCAGGAATTCCCAGGCCTTCACCATGTCGAGAGTCGGAATGCCTTCGGTGATGCAGACGATGAGGTCGATCTCGGCGTCGGCCGCTTCCATGATGGCATCGGCCGCAAACGGCGGCGGGACGAAAATGACGGTGGCGTTCGCTCCCGTCTTATCGACAGCTTCGCGAACGGTGTTAAAGATCGGCCAGCCTTCGTGCGTGGATCCACCTTTGCCGGGCGTGACTCCTCCGACGATCTTGGTTCCGTACGCCGCGCTGGCTTTCGCGTGAAACGTGCCTTCACGTCCGGTCAGACCCTGCACGACTAAACGCGTTTCTTTATTCACTAGGATTGACATATATAAAATTCCTCGCTTTGACCACCTGGGCTAATGCCCACATCAATGCAAATTTCAATCGCGCCCCTGAAGGGCGATCTTCCACCGGCGTAAACGCGATTGTCGGCACAATGCCATCCCCGACGTAGCGCTATCACCGGACTAGCGCCATTCCGTAACGCCGAGCGTTCCCCGGGCCGCCGCCACGACCTTATCGGCCGCGTCTTTCATCGTGTCGGTAACCAGGAAGTTGAATCCTGAATTCGTCAGGATCTTCTTGCCTTCGTCGACGTTCGTGCCTTCGAGCCGCAGCACGATGGGCAACTTGATGTTCGTCTTGCGCGCTGCTTCGACCACGCCCGTCGCAAGGGTATCCACGCGCAGGATGCCGCCAAAAATATTGATCAGCACCGCCTTCACGTTCTTGTCGCTCAGCAGAATTTCGAACGCGTGTGCGACCTGGTCGGAACTCGCGCCACCGCCGACATCGAGGAAATTCGCTGGCATCCCGCCGGCGTACTTGATAATGTCCATGGTCGCCATCGCCAGACCGGCGCCGTTCACCATGCATCCGACATTGCCGTCGAGCTTGATGTAGTTCAGGCTGTACTTCGAAGCCTCGACTTCGAGCGGATCTTCTTCCGTAATGTCACGCAACTCGCGCAGGTCGGAGTGGCGGAAGAGCGCGTTGTCGTCGAAGTTGATCTTGGCGTCGAGCGCGAACAGGCGCCCGTCGGTCGTGGTAATAAAAGGATTGATCTCGAGCAGCGAACTGTCGGTGTCGAGAAACGCCTTGTAAAGGCTAGTCAGAAACTGCACGGCGGGATTGATCTGCTTCCCGCTCAATCCGAGACTGAACGCGATCTTTCGCGCCTGGAATGCCTCAAGCCCCATGCCGGGATCGATGTGCTGTTTGAGAATCGCATCCGGATTTTCGGCGGCAACCTGCTCGATATCCATGCCACCCGCGGCCGACGACATGAACACCGGCTTACCCTCAGCGCGGTCGACCAGGATTCCCAGATAAAGTTCTTTTTCGATAGGCAACGTTTCTTCGATCAACAACCGGCGCACGATGCGGCCCTCGGGCCCAGTTTGATGCGTCACCAGCTTCATGCCGAGCATCTTGCCGGCAAGGTCCGCGGCCTCGTCGACCGACTTCGCGATCTTCACGCCACCGCCCTTGCCGCGGCCACCAGCATGGATCTGGGCTTTGACCACGACCCCGCTGCATCCGGAATCAAACAGCTCTTTCGCGATCGTTTCGGCCTCTTCGCGCGAAGTGGCCATCGATCCGCGAGGCACGGTCACACCATACTTCTTTAGAATTGCCTTTGCCTGGTACTCATGAATTTTCATAATGATGACTCTTCAGTAAAGCCTCGGAAGGATCCTGCTTGCGGCGTCGCACTGCGGGCAGCAAACCTGTAATTTTATAGAAGATGGCAGGAGGGGGCAATCGCCGGACGGCCTTTTCTGAACGTTTCGTCCCGAAACGAGCAGCGGATCGTGCGTCTTTCGCCGCCCCGGAACATCCAAGGCTGTGGATAATGCTGAATTCGTATGCGGGGAGGCCCGATTGAGACTCGTGACGCTGAGTGTTGGACGGCCGCGCCTGATGGTCTTCAAAGGCAAGTCAATCAATAGCGGCATCTTCAAATCCCCGGTCGAAGGCCCGGTGCAGTTGCGAACGCTGAACCTCGACGGCGACCGCCAGGCCGATCTCACCGTGCACGGGGGCCCATTCAAGGCGGTCTACGCCTATCCTTCGGAACACTACGATTACTGGCGGAAGGAATTGCCGGAGGCCGAGTTTGGTTCGAGCGAATTTTGGCGAAAACTTCACAACCGAGGGAATGCAGGAAGCCGACCTCCACATCGGAGATCGCCTGCGCGTCGGAACTGCCATCATCGTCGTGCGCCAGCCGCGCATGCCCTGTTACAAGCTGGCCGCGAAATTCCAGCGGGACGACATGATCGAGCGTTTTCTTCACAGCGGCCGCAGCGGCTTTTATTTTTCAGTCGAGCAGGAAGGCACCGTTTCTCCCGGAGATTCGTTCGAACCTGTGAGCCAGGAACCGAAAGGAATCACGATCGAAGAGATGAACGTGCTCTTCGCAGAAGATCGTTACAACCGCGCCTTGCTCGATAAGGCGATTGCGACTGCCGCCCTGCCCGAGGACTGGCGCGATTATCTGGAGAAACGGTTGCAGGGTCCGGCGACGCCCGCACGCGGGCGTTAAGGTTCATCTCTTGCGTTGCCCCGCCTCCTGGGCCGCAGGTTTTCAAGTTCAGGACCCGTTTAATGCGAAAACTGGAGCGTCGATGGCTTACAATCTCGCCTGACCCATGATCCTCGACGCACTCCATCGTCTCGCCAATCACGGCCAGTCTCTCGGCCGCGACGAGGCGCGCGACGTGATGGCGGAGGTGCTTGCGGGCAAGTGCACTGACGCGCAGATCGCAGCATTGCTGATTGCATTGCGGATGAAGGGGAAACCGTCGAGGAGATCGTAGGCTTTGCCGAAGCGATCCGCGCTGTTGCGGCTCCGTTGCCCATTGAGCGTCCGGGAACAGCAGCCACGCTCGATGTGAGCGGCACCGGCCGCGATGCCTTGGCCGAAGCATCGTTCGACGATTCCCTGATCGACACCAGCGGAACCGGTGGCGACGCCAGCGGTACATTCAATATTTCCACCGCAACCGCGCTCGTGACTGCCGGGGCCGGCGTGCGCGTCGCCAAGCATGGCAACCGCAGCATCAGTTCGAAGTGCGGATCGGCCGATGTCGTCGAAGCGCTTGGCGTGAATATTCAACTTTCGCCGGATCAGGCCGCACGCTGCCTGCGCGAGGTCGGCATCTGCTTTCTATACGCGCCAAATCTTCATCCGGCGATGAAGCAGGTGCAGGGAGTGCGCCGCGAGTTGCGCATGCGGACGATGTTCAACCTGCTAGGTCCGTTGACGAATCCCGCACGCGCCTCCGGACAAGTCGTCGGTGTCTATTCCCTCGATCTCGTGGAGAAGTTAGCCGAGGCGCTCAGCATGCTCGGCCTGCGTCGAGCGCTCGTCGTGCATGGCCTTGACGGCCTTGATGAAATCACGATCACGGGGAAGACGCGCGTCGCCGAGGCTCGTGAAGGATCGGTGCGTTCCTACGAGATCGAGCCGGAAGAATTCGGACTCAAGCGCGCTACGCTCGATCAGGAATTTCCGGCGGCGATGCCGGGAGAAATGCCGCCATCATTCGCGCGGTGCTTGGGCGGAGAGAAATCGCCCGGCGAGATATTGTTGTTCTCAATGCAGCTGCGGCGCTGGTCGCTGCGGGCAGGGCGAATCACATCGGAGAGGCGATTCCGTTGGCCACGGACTCCATCGACTCCGGCGCAGCTGCCGGAAAACTGGAAGGCCTGATCCGCTTCAGTTCCGCATCTAGCCTTTTTCTGATCGATGTCAGCGTCATCCACGGAATCCGTCATGCCGAGCGAAGGATCTGTGTAGTTTCTCGCGGTAGCCAAGTACGGCCGCTCTTGTCGAAGGTCGTCATGCCACTGCGTAGCCTTAGAGAGGGATCCGGCGCGAATCACACAACACGCCATCAAGCGATCTCCACCTTCTCCTTATACTGCGCGACCTGCACATTCCATCCCAACTCTTTCTCATCAGGTCGCGCAACTGCCCGGATGCGTCGGGCTCGCCATGCACCAGGTAGGTGATCGCAGGCTGGTTGCGAAACGTCCGGAGCCATTGCAACAACTCCGGCGGATCGGCATGATCGCTGAATTGCTCGAGCGCCGCGGTCTGTGCGCGGATCGGAACAAATTCGCCGAAGATCTTCACTTCTTTCGTTCGGCTCTTGATGGCGAAGCCCCGCGTGCCCGGCGCCTGAAAGCCGATGAACAAAACCAGGTTCCGCGGATCGGGCAGCCTCTGCGCCAGGTGGTGCAGAATGCGGCCGCCGGTCACCATGCCGCTCGAAGAAATGATGATCGACGGCATCGTGGCGGCATTGATCCGCTTCGACTCTTCCGGTGTCGACGCGAACGTGAATCCCGGCCACTGGAGCGGCGAGCCATACTTGCGAATCATCTCGCGGGTCTCGTCGGTGTATTCTTCATCGTGCTTCAAGAAAATCTCGACCGCTTTGATCGCCATCGGGCTGTCGCAGAATACCGGCATGCGAGGGATCTGACCCGACTCGATCAGGTGCTTCACAATGAAGACGAATTTCTGCGTGCGCTCGATCGCAAAAGCCGGAACAATGACCGATCCACCGCGGTTGGCCGTGGCCGTGATCAGTCTCGCCAGTTCCGGCAGGGGGTCTTCCTTCGGGATGCATTCGGTTGCCGTAGGTCGACTCCATGACGACGAGATCGGCCGTTTCGCCTTCCGCTGGCCCCGAATGAACAACTTTCCCGGGCGCGATTTTATGGTCGCGCACTCGTCCGATGTCTCCACTGAAAAGAAGGCGTTTCGTCTGGCCGTTCGTGTGAAGCGAAACTTCGGCCATGCACGAGCCCAGAATGTGAGCTGCTCGCACAAAGCGGAACGAGATTTCGGGAGACAATTCCACCGTCGCTTCCACCTCCACAGGCTTGAAGTATTGCAACGCCTCTTGCGCGTCCTCGAAAGTGTAAAGGGGCAGCGCAGGATGGTGTTTCGACTTGTTCACCTTGTTGTAGAAACGGGCGTCTTCTTCCTGCAGGTGGCCGGAGTCGGGCAGGATGATTCCGCACAAATCGATCGTCGGCTGCGTGGCGTAAATAGAGCCGCGAAATCCCGTCTTCACCAGACGCGGGATCCATCCGCAGTGGTCAAGGTGTGCGTGGGTCAGGATGACCGCATCAATGGTCTTCTCCGGGATCGGCGGGTCGCTCCAGTTGTGCTCACGCCATTCTTTCGGACCTTGAAACATTCCGCAATCAATGAGGACTTGCAAACCGCCCTTGCCAGAGAGATCGCCCGTGTTGATCAAATGTTTGGAGCCGGTCACGGTGCCTGCGGCGCCGAGAAATTGGATGTACGCCAAACTTATCCTCCCGTTCGAAACGAACAAAGTATCACGGCAGCGGAGAGGCGGAGTTCGGCTGTCCGTTCTCTGCTGTCGGCCACATCCCACGTCTCTTTATTTCGAGCGAAGCGAGAAATCTGCTGCCCTGCCCGAAGAAAGCAGATTCCTCGACGCTCCGCTTCTCGGAATGACAAGCGCCAGATACCTACTCTGACGGCGGACCAACCTTGAACGAATTGTTCGTCGTGTCGCTCTCGGGAACGCTGCCATCGTTGACCACCGCTTCCAACGGCACGCTCGGAGTTTCCAACCGAATCGTAGCCTTGCCCCTGGCCCGAACTTCCATGCGCTTCATCACTTCGCCTTTCGCGAATTTGACGATGACCGGAACTTCAGCGCCCGCGTTGCCCACATTTTCGACCGTCACGGCGACGATGAACGAATCGGTCAATGTCTTGCGCGAAGAAGCTGCCTCGACTTTGAAGTCGGGCAATCCATGATCGCGATACACCCAGTCATCGAAGAACCACTCCAGATCGCGCTGGGTTTGGCTGGAGACCAGGCGTGCGATATAAGACGGATCTTTGTCCTGCTCGGAACGGTAGGCGGCCAGCGCTTTCTTGAGCGCGGCGTCGCCGATCATGTCGCGCAACATCCACCAGACATACATTGCTTTGCTGCGGTAGAGTTCTTCGCTCACGGTATTCACCAGTGAATCGCTGGTTTCGCGATCCGATCGCGGCGTCGTCGAGGGCGACTCGATTTCTCCGAGCGCGGAGCCGTGTAGCGCCATGTAGTCGAGAGCGGCCTGTCTTCCCTTCTGCTGCTCGACGTAAAGGGCCTGCGCGAAATGGGCGAGACCTTCTTCAATCCACGGACGAAAAGAGACGACCGCAGCATGGGTGAGTTGATGGGCCGCGGTGAGGCCGGCGAGATTTGAATCGAGATTCTGAAGCGGCCGCAGCAACATCGGACCGCTTTCAAAGGACGCCGCCTTAGGGTCGGGCAGTTCGACCGTTTGGGCCTTCTCGCGTGGCGCGCCGAACCAGTCGGTAATGAAGGGAACAACTTTCTCGGCGGCGTCCGCAAATTCGGCGGCCGAGGCATCGTGCCCACGCAGATAGTGAACGTCCATGGCGGGCCGACGCAACACCGAATATTGTCCGATGACAAACGCGGGGACTATCGATCCGAGAGGCTGATAGTCGCAATCGGAACTCAGGTGTTCAGCCCGCGACATTTGCTCGTACATGAAAAAGCAACTTGAATGATTGAGAAGTAGCTCGGGCACCTCTTCATCGGACTCGCGGGTCACACTGATCTTCAAATGCATGGCTGATCCGGCTTCGCGCTGCTTCCACCGATCCAGCACTTCGAAAAGACTATTGCCCTCGGAAAGATTCGCCACATCGGTCTCGATCGGATACCAGGCCACGTATCCCGCTCCGCGGACGGCGGAAAACGTGGTTCCGATTTCATCCCAGTCAGCGGTTCGCGCCATATCTTCCGGTGTGCCGATTCGGGTCAACCGCGTCGCGTCGAGCAGGATGACGCCTTCATAGGCAATGTCGAGATCAATCGTGCCGCGAGGTGCAACCGCTTCGGGCAACGTGACGATGGCTTCCGAAAGTCCACCGGTGTGATCGATGTCGGAGGCGTAGGGTTGCGTGACGTATTGCACCGCCTTGCCCGATGCCTTGATTGAGCGCCAATCGAGAGACGACGAGATTTGCAGCACTGCGATCTTCTGCGCCGCCTGCGCATCATTGCGCAGCGTGATTTTTCCGCGCACGCCGAGACGATGCTGCTGCGGTTCCACCTGGACACTGAGATCGTAATTCGTAATGGTGAACGCTTCGCGGTCCAGGGCAAAGCTCGAAGCAGAAACACAGATAAGGCTGAGGCACCACAGAGCCTTCGCACCGCACTTCGATTCCAGGAACTTCATTCTTCGTTGGATGCGCCTTGTTTGGCTCGGCGCTGGCGGACGATTTCATAAAGGACAACCGCCGCGGCGACAGACACATTCAACGACGGCACTTTGCCAAGCATGGGTATCGACACGAGGAAGTCGCACTTGCGCTTCACCAGGTCGTGCAGGCCCTTCCCCTCTCCACCGAGAACCAGGGCGCAGTCCATGTTGTAGTCGATGGCGTCGTAGGTCTGCTTGGCGCGCTCGTCGAGGCCGACCGTCCAGATATTGCTGTCTTTCAACTCTTCCACCGTGCGGGCAATGTTGGTGACTTTTGCAATCGGCAGGTGTTCGCTGGCTCCGGCAGAAGCCTTGGTGACGGTGCCCGTGACCGCGGCGGCGCGGCGTTCCGGAATGACAATGCCGTTCGCGCCCGCGGCATCCGCGGTGCGCAGGATCGCTCCCAGATTGTGCGGATCTTCGACCCCGTCGAGCACGACGAGGAGCGAATACTGCGCGCGTTTCGACGCGATCACGTCAGCCAGGTCGTTGTATTGTTTCGCCGAGGTGACGGCGACGACTCCCTGGTGCGCCGCGTTTCCAGCCATACGGTCGAGTTCGGTGCGTTGCAGAAAGCGGACAGGAATACCAATCTTTCTGCAGTCTTCGATCAGACGCTGCAGACGCAAGTCGTGACGCTCTTTCGCCATGCCGACCCACTCGAAGGCGCGTCCGCGGGCCTTGAGCGCCTCGGCGACGGAATTGATGCCGTAGATGTAGTGCATGAAGTATCAGTGTATCGGAAGACTGCGAACCGGGAGTACGACGGCGCATTCGAAATTCCTGCAACCCGAATCCCTTCGCAGCATCGCGCATTATCTGTTGGATGGGGAACAAAGAGTTGATCGAGATGCTGCCGGCGCAATAGACGGTGAGCGCGCTTCACGCTGCATGGTCGAGAACGCGAACGATCTCCGATGGCTCGGGTCGCTCGGTGTAATCCTCATTCGCCGCCGCGTAAAGAATCGTGGAGTCGCGATCGACGATGAACGTCGCAGGAATCGGCAGTTCCCAGCTTTCATCGCCGTTGGTGAACGGTAGATTCACGAAAGCCCGCCGATAGATCGCTTCCTGCTTTTCCGGCACGCGATAGGTGAGCCCAAACTTCCGCGCCACTTGATTGCCCGCATCCGAAAGCAGCGGAAAGCGCAGCTTGTGCTGATCGCGCATGAAGAATGCCTGCTTCACCGTCTGTGGTGAAACCGCAATGAGCGTTGCCCCGGACCGCTGGATCTCGGGCAAGATGAGATTCATGGCTTCCATCTGCCCGACGCAGAACGGACACCAGCGCCCGCGAATAAAGCAGAGCACGAGCCGTCCCTGGGCGAGCAGGTTCGCCGAAGAAACTATCTTCCCGTCGTGATCGTGCAATTCGAACTCAGGCGCCTTCGCTCCGATCTGCAAAATATTTGCAGATAGCCGGCGCTGCTTCAATTCCGCGATGACTTGCGCATGAATCAACTGAGTTTCAGCGGGAACATATTTGGCGATCAGTGCCTTGCGTTCAGCAAAGATCTCGCGCAGCGGACGCGCGTCGGTTCCCGGCTTGGCTTCTTCGAGCGAGCGCCATTTCATGCTTGCCCATCATGCCATATCCGACAGTACGGGCGTTTTGAGTTTCTTCTCAAACAAAAGATCTCAGACGTGCATTCCGCGGAGTATGCGCGAACAAGTTGGGCGTCCGCGTATCCCCTCGTTTACGCTCCCGGCAGCTTCATTCCTGCCAGCCTTCGCGCGAAGCTTGGCTTGCCCATCTGCTTGAACATCTTTTTCATCTGGGCGTATTGGCGCAGCAGGTTGTTCACTTCCTGGATCGTCGTTCCCGATCCGCGGGCAATGCGTTTGCGGCGGCTGCCGTTGATGACCTCGTGATGGTTGCGCTCGTGCATGGTCATCGAGCTGATGATCGCTTCGACGCGGTTGATCTGTTTCTCGTCCACGTGGTCAGCGGCCTTCTGCAATCCTGAGAACGGCCCGATCGAGGGCAGCATGCTCATGATGCTCTTCATCGATCCCATCTTTTTCACTTGGCGCAACTGGTCGCGAAAATCTTCGAGCGAGAAGCCGTCTCCGGACAGCACTTTCGACGCCATCTCCGCGGCCTTCTTCTTGTCGATCTGCTGCTCGGCGCGCTCGATCAGCGAAAGGATGTCGCCCATCCCGAGAATGCGAGACACGATGCGGTCGGGATGGAAAGGTTCCAACGCATCATATTTTTCACCGATGCCGATGAACTTGATCGGCTGTCCCGTGACCTGGCGAATCGAAAGGGCCGCGCCGCCGCGGGCGTCGCCATCCATTTTGGTTAAGATGACTCCGGTCAGGGAGAGCTTCTTGTGGAACTCCTCCGCCGACCGTACCGCATCCTGTCCAGTCATCGCGTCAGCGACGAACAAAATTTCCGACGGATTCAGCAGCTTCTTCAGCGACTGCATCTCGCCCATCAGGTCATCGTCGATGTGGAAGCGTCCGGCGGTGTCGACGATCAGGACGTCGCATCCGGAGACGATGGCCTCGCGGCGGGCTTCCTTCACCAGCCGTTCGACCGTGGCAGTGTTCGCCTCGCCAACTTCGCCTTCGTAGATGTGGCTCTTCACGGCCTGCGCGACGATCTTCAACTGCTCGCGGGCGGCGGGACGGTACACGTCGACGGAAACCAGCAGAGGACGGTGTCCGCCATTCTTCAACCAGTTCGCCAATTTGCCGGACGTGGTGGTTTTGCCGGAGCCTTGCAGCCCGGCCATCAGGATCACGGTCGGCGGCTGCGACGCAAACTTCACGCGCGCCGTGTCTTTGCCGAGGACGTCGACCAGCTCGTCGCGCAGAATCTTGATGACCTGCTCTCCGGGCGATAGCGCGGTCATGACTTCCTGACCGACGGCCTTCACGCGGATCTGGTCGATGAGCTGCTTGACGACCTTGAAGTTGACGTCGGCCTCGAGCAGGGCCAGGCGAATTTCGCGGAGCGCCTCGTCAATGTTCTCCTCGGTGAGCGTAGCTTGCCCGCGGAGGGACTTGAAAGCGCGTTGGAGTTTTTCCTGTAAGTTCTCAAACATAGGATTTGGTTATTTTAGCAGCGGGCGACGAGGGCAACGGGTGAGCGTTGTGCGGCGAGCGGCGGAACTCCGAATTTTCGGCCTGCGGAAAGCTGTTTCTGGAAGGCGACGTTCTTTTCATGATCGACAGATTAAATTTCCGGCGATTCGGTCGGGTGAGGATTCCATTTTGGAATTAGTTTACTTTTTAATTACCCCACCCCCCTCCCCCCGATCTATTGGAATCATCGCTTTAGCGGAAATTTGCTCGCGAGATCTTTGAGCTCAACAGCTTACGGGCAAAATCTTGGAAAGAAGGGGGTTAGCCTCCGTTTCGTTGAGTTTGTCCGGACGTTGTCGCTGCCGGATGATTTCGCAAATGAGGTGTGGACGGCAAGGGCAGATGTCACACAAGGGTGTGGATTTCGCGGCGTTGCTTCGGGTTTGAAACATGGATTGAGTTTTAAGTCCGTCCAACCCATTCTCCAACTTCCCTGCTGTCTATATTTTCCAGGCACATACAATTTTCGTGACGTACATTCGGAGTCGTCCGGTTGCGACCTGTGACGACCTATTGGGCAGACTTGAGTTAAAAACCGACGCCACAAAGTGAAACTGAAACCAATCTTCGATACGAACATCTTTGGCGACGTACAGCGCGGGCTGATCTCAGCGAGTGACTGGCAACATCTTCTCAGGCATCGTCCACGTCGCGGATGGGCCCTCAGCCAGGTCACCGCATTGGAGTTGCTTGCTGGTGTCCACCTCGCGGGCTCAAGGGGATTTACTGATGTCCGACAACGAATCGAATTGGCCTACAACCTGTCAAGGGGCAGGGTGCTGGAAGATCCCCGAATCCTGATCTGTAAGGACGTTCTGCACATCCCATTCCCGTCCGATCAGATGGCTCCCGCCGCTTCAACCGCGTCCAAATATCTAGACATCGTGCGCCGTGCGCTCACCCTCGAGCAACTTCTCACCGATGGCGTAGCTTATCGCGGCAAACGTGTTCAAGTAAAAGGCACCACCATACTGGCCGAACTTATGGCTGGACCAAAGAGACAATGGGTCGCGGCCGTCGAAGCGATCGCAGACAAAGAGTATCCAACTTGGCGCGAGTCGTTTCGGAGTTCTGGCAAGCGGTTGCCTCCCGAGCTTAAGAAGGAATTTGAACCAATGGCCGCGTGGCAAGCAAAACGGCCCGATTTTGTATACGCGATGCTTGAGTGGCTACATGCCGGCAACGAGCCCGCACTGGTTGCCGAAATGTCACACAAGCTAGATGCGGTCCTCGACTTCACTATTTTCGTAACACGAGAGTTCTTGCTGGGCAATTACTCGGCTGAAAAGAACGCCTCAGATGTCTTCGATCAGTTCCAGCTTCAATACCTAGCGATGGACGGCTTCGTGATTGTGAGCAGCGACCCCGACCTCTCGCACAGGACTCGGCAATCATCCCAGGCTGATCGCATCATGTCGTTTGGTCAGTTCCTCCAAAAGCTCTGAACGGAGCGCATGACACTCATTTGACGAGCATCGAGCTCGGCGTTGAATTATCATTTCGCTGGCGCATGAAACAAATTGTGGACGTTCTGACCTCGGTGTACGAAGCTTTCGGCACGCCTTACCCAAAGCTCTCACTCGTGATCATATGTCTCTTAGGAGCTCTAACGTTTGGTGCTGTATGGGTGTACCTCGGAAAGCAAGTTGAAAGAGAGTTCAGTCGCCACCTCCACCCTCGATCCAGGTAACTGGCCCCGCCAATTCCGGCGATAACAGCATCTCCAACACTGGCAACGGAAATAGGATCACGAATTCTGGAACTTCCGCAAAAAAGGGGGAAGAAGGATTAGGACTCGATGTCAAAGTCTGCTGCTTCATATTGCTGCCCCTAGCATGCTGGAGTCAGGCTAGTCCAGGCCCGGCCGCCCATGCCAATAGCAGCGGCCCATGCAGCATCGCCAATACGGGCAGCGACAACAAACTTCAAATCACGTGCGGAATTGGCAAGAAGCAAGGCGATCAGATCCTCGCTATTTTGAACAGGATTCTCGCTGACCAACTAGATACAAATGCGGTGATGGCCAAACTCGACGAGATCCTTCACCAGGTCAATCCCAATGCCGCAACGAAAGTGTATTTCTGCGGAGGTGGGTGGAGGAGCCAAAGGCCCGGTCCGAACACAGGTGTACAAATAGTTTTGGGGCGCCGGTAATGATCCGTCCTTTCAGCAGATGGTCGACCTGTATAACAAGAAACCTATCGATGGGCCCGCCATGCTGAAGGTTTGCTCAGCACAGATTGCGGAAAAACCCGAGTGGCTGACTCCTCGACTTTTTTGCGCCGTGGCTTATCTAATGATGGGGGACAAGACAAAAGGGAAAGAAATGGTCGATTTCTACGATCACTGGAAGGGCCCCGCGTATGATGACGATCAGTCGTGCCAACAGCTCTCCGGTGCTGTTCATGCCGCTTCAAATGTAACCAGCCCTTAGAAAACCCATTCAGGAACACCCACAAAAACCACTCTCCAGCGCCACAGAATCGCTCCGGTCGGTCCTTCGCGCGTTTTCTATTTTCGGGATCACGATGGATCGCACCCCCAACGCGTTGCGAGTTCGCCGATCGCGCACGCCGGACGACGGAAGCCCAAGGACAGCCAAAACTAAACTTCCCACCCTGTCGCAAACTGCGCGACAAGGATGGGCAACCACATTTTCGTAGGGGAGCGGCTAGCCGACCTTGGGGCGAACCATGTCGAATCTCTGGGTCGTGCGCGTGTATTGGATTCCGCCCATGCGGCCAATGAGATCGAGGGAGTTGCGATCGAGTTTGCCATCCTTCAGGTGAGCATCATCCACGTGGATTGAAACGATCTCCCCGATCACCAGGCTGCTGCTTCTGGGGGACGGGGAGAAATCCAGAATCTGATAGAGCCTGCATTCGAAGCTGACGGGAGAGTCCGCGACTCGGGGCGGCTTCACGATCTCGGACGGCGCGCGGTCGATGTGGCAAGTTCGAACTCGTTGACAGACGCGTCGTATTCTCCGCTGGTCGCGTTCATCGCTTTGGCGAGTTCGAAGGTGACCATGTTGATCACAAATTCTCTGGTCTCCCGGATGTTGCGCAGCGTGTCTTTGGCTTCTCCGTCGGAGAGTTCGATTGCTTCGGCGCACGCAGCCCGGGAGCAAACGCCAGCAATGGCGGCTCGATGCAAACGCAATTGAAGAACGAGAATGGCGCGAGGTTCGGCTGGCCGGAGGCGCTGAGAGTGGAAACCCAGGCGATCGGCGCGGGGAGCGACCGCATTGAGGATGAGTCCGTATAAGTCGGAATGAGAAAGAGCAGATGTGGTGATGTTCATATCATTTAGATGGTATGCCGCGGCACAAAGTTACGAGGCTACAGGCAGGAATTCGACGGCACATGAGTGCACCCATCGGCGGCCTTGGGAGGATGCTTTGAATCGCCACAACAACAGGCAAGAGTTCAGGGGTCCTTCGCTTCGCTCAGGATGACAAGATTAATTAACTAGCTGGGCGAACACTTCTTTTGCCGCGATGATCGTGTTGGCGTGAATCGTCACGGTGTCTTCAACGTTGCGTGCGTAGCCGCCGGCGTAGGTGACCATCACAGGGATGTCCCTTGCCCGGGCGACGCGGAATACTAACTCGTCGCGCTTCTTCAATCCATCGATGCTGAGATCGAGGCCGCCGAGTTGATCTTCGCGGTAGGGATCGGCGCCCGCGATGTAACAGATCAGGTCCGGCTCAAACTGGCGCAATCCGGAACTCAGCGCGTTGTCGAGCCACGCGAGGTAATCTTCGTCGCCGATCCCGTCGGGAAGGTCGACGTCAATCGACGATGGCGGCTTGTACTGCGGATAATTATTGTGCTGGTGCAGCGAGATGGTGAAAACGTCGCCGGCGTGGGCTCCGCGCATTTTCGTGTTTGCCGCGTGCGGGTGCGTGAGCGTCGAGGTCGAAACGGAGGGGAGCGGCACGCTCTCGGTGCGCGTTCCGGCAAAGATTGCGGCGGTGCCGTTGCCCTGATGAACGTCGCAGTCGACGGTCATCGCAGTGCGGATTTTGTCGTCGCGCTGCATGCGCCGAATGGCGACGGCCACGTCGTGAATCATGCAGAAACCTTCGCCATGGTCGGGATAGGCGTGATGAAATCCTCCGCCGATGCTGATGCAATCTTATCGGTGAGCGCCTGACGCGCGGCGAGAATCGATCCTCCGGCGGCCAGCCAGAAAGCATCGACGAGGTCGCGCGAGTAAGGAATTTCCATTTCCATTTCTTCGCGCGGGCTGAGCGTACCGGTCTTCAGTCTCTGGACGTAATCCGGCTTGTGAACGAGCAGGATGTCCTGATCGCTCGCGGGTTGAGGCTCCAGGAAATCTTGAGGGACGGCGACGGATGTTGCGAGCAAGCGATCGCGGACGCGGCGATACTTTTCGGCGGGAAAAACGTGCATGCCGATGGGGAGGAAATACGCGTCGCTGTAAATAAGCTTGAAGGGGAGCATGAAGAACGCTACATCATACTCTCAACGCGATGTCATCCTGACCGGCGCAGGAGTCGGCGCGGAGGGATCTTACGTTTATGGAAGGGGGCGCGAGGAAGCGGGTGGATGGCCTACGCAGCACGACGGTCCCGTTGACTGCATGCTGGTTTCTGATTTCGTACGGTTCTTCAGAGGGACTGCGTCCCTCTTCAGAATGACAAAGTGTTGAAGAAAATTCAGAACACTACATCCGAGAAAATCAAAGGGATGTCATCTTGAACGGCGGTACAGTCGCGCGCAGGGATCTTACGTTTATGGAAGCGCGCGGGTGGGATCGCCTACGAACGAGATCCGTTGACTGCATGCTGGTTTCTGATTTCGTACGGCTTAGCAGGATTCGTCCCTCTTAAGAATGACAAGGTGTTGAGGAAAATAATGACAAGGTGTTGAGAAAAAACGACAAGTGTAAGAAAATTCAGAATGACAAAGTGTTGCGAGAATGACAAAGCTATTGCGAATGACAACCTCGCAACGGTGAAACAGAACTATCGCTTCTTCGGGGATTGAATGCTCGGCGAGATCATCGATCTTCGCACCGGGACGATGGCTCCCTTTGACGGATCAGCGGCGGCGTTGGCTCGCGCCAGAACTTCCTGCTGGATGTACTGCACGAATTCCTGGATCTGGTGCTGCATCTCTTCCATGCGCTCGCGCATTTGCAGGATGATGGCCATCCCAGCGATGTTGACGCCGAGATCGCGCGCCAGCGAAAGGATGAATTCCAGCCGCAACAGGTCTTCGTCCGTGTAGAGGCGCGTGTTGCCTTCGGTGCGGGACGGCTTGAGCAATCCTTCGCGCTCGTACAGCCGCAACGTTTGGGGGTGGATGCCGTACATCTCGGCGACCGACGAGATCATGTAGGCGCCTTTGGATTTCCGCTTAGTCAAGAGTTCCCTCGCTACGCTCGGGATTTCGCCAGCGGGCTTTCCCCTTCGGCAGGCTCAGGGTCACGCCCGTTAAACGGCTCAACATGGACGCACCGTTAGATTTTCTTTAGTCATGGGTTCGTGAACTCGATTCTAGAGCAGCGATCTAATTTCTTCCTAGTTCCTTGGAGAATCCCCACCAAACCCCGAGCACGCAACTGCATCCTAGTGACGGAGGTAAAACTATGGATAACGATAAAACCCTAAGTGTGCTGGAAGACCTCATTGAAACTTGTAAAGACGGACAGAAGGGTTACCGGGATGCCGCGGAGCATGTGAAGCGAGCGGACCTGAAGACATACTTCAACGAGCAGTCGCTCGAACGTGCCAGGTTCTCGGAAGAGTTGCGCCAGGAACTGTCACGGCTGGGCGAGCCGGACAAGAAGCCCTCGGGTTCGGTGGCAGCTGCCATGCACCGCGCGTGGATCGACACCAAAGTCGCGATGGGTGGCGGCGACAAGACGATTCTCGAGTCGGTCGAGTCTGGTGAGGACAATGCCAAAGAGAGCTATCAGAAGGCCCTGGGCGGACCACTTCCCGCAAACGTGGCCGACCTGGTTCGGCGTCAAGCGGCGAGCGTGCAGAAGGCTCACGACAAGGTGAAGAGCCTGCGGGATGCTGCCAAAGCAGCCGCGTAATCAATAAACTCTGGGGCTAAATCAATTGGCCACGGATGTTCCCAGATTTTCACGAAGAGCAAAGGATGGATTCGTGTTGATCTGTGAAATCCGTGGCCCAATTTTTTCAGGCAGCGGGCTGTGGCTTTTCTTCGGCAACTTGTGACCACCCTGCGGGCTTCAGAGAGTGGTTGACGAAGTAGGCGAGGAATCCGGCAGCGATCAGGATCATTCCGAAGGCGAAGGAACTCATCCCCAGGATGGATTCGTGTTCGCTGCGAATGACTGAAAATGCAAGCAACATGCACCGGAGGAATGCCGATCGCGATGGCGCCGAACAGGCCTCCGGGAACTTTGAAGGGGCGAGGCAGGTCCGGCTCGCGGAATCGAAGCACCGCCAGCGCTGTGAATTCCAGAAACAGGCTTGCGCCGTAGAGCAGGATGTCGAGCGTGACCAAGCCGGGCAAAGCCGAGGCCGAGACACATCGCCCATCCGACGGCGAGCGCAATGATCGCGACCCAGGGGGCGCGCGATTTCTTTTGCAGCTTGCCGAATGCGGCGGGAAGCATGCCGTCTTGTGCCATCGCCAGGGGCAGGCGCGAGTAGCTCATCACCAGGGCGTTGAACATCCCGAAGGCGCTGATCATGCCGCCGAGAACGACTCCGACACGAAGCAGCGGACCGCCGATCAGGCCGGCGATATCCGCCCACGATCCGGTTTCCCACGCAGTGGACGTGAGACCGGTCATCCACATCGCCGCGAAGGGCACGATATAGCTGACCGCGACGATGCAGACGGCAACGAGCATGGCGCGAGGATACGTTCGCTGCGGGCGCTCTACTTCGGTGGCGATGGTCGAGGCGTTATCCCATCCCATGTAATTCCACATGCAGATGAGCAGGCCTCCGAGGATGTCGACGCTCGACGTGGTTGGCTTGGTGACGGCGTGAATCAACGCTCCATATTTGAACGGGGCCAGCAGCACGATCGCGACGAACGGCGCTGAAAGGGCGAGGAACAGCCAGAGCGAGGTCAGGGAAACCACTTTCACTCCAGCGATGTTCAGGAGCGCGCAGGCGACAACGACCGCGAGCGCAACCCACCATCCGCGATTGCCTTCCTGAAACCACGGAAACATGCGGGTCAGGTACGCGACGAAGAGCGTGGGATAGATCGCCATATCGAAGATGGAGGCAATGAGGGAGAGCCATGCTTCCTGAAATCCCCAGAAGTTGCCCATGGCGCGGCGGACCCAGGCGTAATAACCGCCTTCATAGGGGAGCGCGCTCGACAGTTCGCCGATCATGAAGGCCGTGGGTAGGCTCCAGAGCAGCGGAGTGATGAGCAGAATCAGGATGGCGCGTCCGTACCCGGCGCCGTGCACGATTTCTTCGGTGCCGTAGGTTCCGCCAGACACCATAAAGAAGGTGGCGGCGACCAGGGGCCAAAGCGTGAGGCGGACGAATTTTTTCCGGTTGGGTACGGCGGCGAGAGGCTGGGGGTTCTCCAGTTGTTGACGGCTAGCAGTTGCCAATTCCTATGGCTTCCTCCTCAAACGACTCACTCTCGCCACCGCGTCTCCCTTGGTCTCTGGCAACAAGACTTCCATCTCGCGGCTCCCGGGACAGAGCGATTTCCCGGGCATTTCGGCGAAGTTAGTTCGCATTTGTGAGATTACGGGAAATTTCCACAGATGCAAGATTTTTTTGGGTAATTTTGTGAATTTTTGTAAGCGGGAGGCGTGGCACGGAGGTAATGCATGCCTGGCACACTGAGCGGAGTGGACGAACACGAGCCGGGCGGTAACGCAGTCGAGTGGAGTTCAAAGCCCAATTCTTGCGGAGGGCGGCGATGCTGTTTATCATTCCGCCACAGTCTCAGGAGAACTCTCTTTATGCGGCTACCGTTTCTTGCAGTTGCTCTTTCCGTGGTTGCGTTCTTTGTGGCGCAGCCGTCGCAGGCGCAAAACGCCTTCACGCCCGATCAGGTCAAGTGGGGACCGGCCCCGCCAATCGTTCCGCCCGGAGCGCAGATCGCCGTGCTCGAGGGCGATCCGATGGCGCAGTCCGGGGACTACACCATCCGATTGAAATTGCCGGACGGATACAAGATTGCACCGCACACCCATCCGAAGCGCGAAAACGTCACTGTGATTGCGGGAACGCTACGCGTGGGCATGGGTGTCCAATACGATGACAGCAAAATGATGCCTTTCCCCGCTGGAAGCTTCGCGTATCTCGATCCCACGATGCCGCACTTTGCGAACGCATCGGGAGAAACGATCATTCAGATCCACGGCATTGCTCCGGTGAAATTTAATTGGAGCAATCCGGCGGACGATCCGGGCATGAAGAAGTAACAATGAGGAGGGCTCGCGCGCGAAGCGGGCCCTCCCCGTTCGCGGCGGAAGAGAAGACAACGTCGCAATCTACTTTTCCCAACCACTGCCATCGACCATTCGCTTAATTCCATTCCTTAAGTGCAGGACGTTGAAATTGACCAGCAGGCCTACGTTCATTCCACTCAGGCGTATGTAGGAGAGCAGTTGTGCTTCATGGATGGGGTGGAGCGCATCGACCGATTTAACTTCGACCACGACCTGGTGCTGAACGACTAGATCGATGCGGTATCCGACCTCCAATTTCTTGCCTTCGTAAACTACCGGCAGAGGTACCTCAGTCGCTACTTCGAAGCTGCGGTTTCTGAGCTCGTACGCCAGACAGGCTTGGTAGGCGCTTTCGAGAAGGCCCGGGCCGAGAAGAGAGTGAACCTTCATCGCGGAGTTCACAATGGCGCCGGTAATTTCATTGATGTGGAATGTTCTCGACCTTACTGGAGTGGCCATACTTTTCCATACCAGATTTTCGGTAGGTTCTTCAGTGACCTCTGTGAGAAAAGGCATATTTCCGTTTCAGATGGGAAAGACATTCACCACAGGGGGCACAGAGGTGCACAGGGGAAACCGCGAAACTTTTCACGCTAGTCCAGACCGGATTTATCCCGTGAAATGCACCGAAGGCAAAGACTCAGTTCCACCGTGACCTCGGTGGTGAAAGGAATTTTTTTGCCAAAAGACGGAAAGGCACCTCACCACGGGGGGCACAGGGGCGCACAGGGGAAACCGCGAAACTTTCACGCTAGTCCAGACCGGATCTATCCAGTGTTTCCTTCGTGACCTCGGTGGTGAAAGGGTTAAAGACGGAAAGGCACTCACCACGGGGGGCACAGAGGTGCACAGGGGAAACCGTGAAACTTTCACGCTAGTCCAGACCGGATCTATCCCGTGTTCCTTCGTGACCTCGGTGGTGAAAGGAATTTTTTGGTTAAAGACGGAAAGGCACTCACCACGGGGGGCACAGAGGCGCACAGGGGAAACCGTGAAACTTTAACGCTGGTCCAGACCGGATTTACCCCGTGTTCCTCCGTGACCTCGGTGGTGAAGGGCATTTTTTGGTTAAAGACGGAAAGGCACTCACCACGGGGGGCACAGAGGCGCACAGGGGAAACCGCGAAACTTTTCACGCTAGTCTAGACCGGATCTACCCCCTGAAATGCACCGAAGGCACAGACTCAGCTCCTCCGTGACCTAGGTGAAAGGCATTTTTTGGTTAAAGACGGAAAGGCACCTCACCACGGGGGGCACAGGGGAAACCGTAAACTCTAGACTTTCGTCCAGAGTTCGGCGCGGGGATCTTCGGGATTCAGTTTGGCCAGCTCACGAAGGAGTTCTTTGGTCCGTTCGTCGCGCGGCATGGGGACGCTCACCGTGATCTCGACAATTTCGTCACCACGGACGCCTTCTCTTGTCGCGGACGGCACTCCTTTTTCGCGCAGGCGCAATTTCTGACCGGACTGCGTGCCCGGCGGAATCTTCAGCAAAGCGCGGCCATCGATCGTCGGCACCTCGATCTTCGCTCCCAGAGCGGCTTCGGTCGCGCTGACGGGAACGGTCAACGAAATATCGTCCCCATCGCGATGAAAGAGCGGGTGATCGCCAGTGCGGATAATCGCATAAAGATCGCCAGGCGTTCCGCCGTGCGGTCCGGCATTTCCCTTCCCCGGCAGCCTGATCCGCTGCCCATCGCGCGTTCCGGCTTTGATCCGGACTTCCAGCGGTTCCGTGTTCGTGACAGTGCCGTCGCCATGACAGGTCGGGCACATCGTCAAATTTTTGCCGGTGCCATGGCAGCGCGGACACTGCACGTTGAACTTCATGCGTCCGCCGGTCTGGGTAATTTGCCCGGTGCCGTTGCACTCGGGACATTTACCGGGAGCTTCGAGAGATCCCTGGCCGTGGCACTGCGAGCAAACATCCTGCCGCGTGATATTGAGACGCATCACACCGCCGCGGATCGCTGTCCAGAACGGAACGTTGACCTGATATTCGAGATCGGTGCCTGGCTCGGGCCCTTCTTCAGCCTGCGCCTCCTCGTCCTCCGCCGAAAATGGAACCGAAGATGTCGCGAAAGCCGCCTCCGCTACCGGAAGTCCGCTGCTGCCCGCGCCCTGAGTTGTTCATCAGGTCAGAAAAATCGAATCCGCCGAAGTCGAACGGAACGCCGCCGCCTTGGCCGCCCTGTGGCGCGCCTCCCGGAAATCCTCCGCCTCCTGAGTTACCGGCGCGGGCATACGCTTCCGCCGTCGCGGGATCGATATTGTCGGAGTAAAAGCCGACTTGGTCGTAGATTTTGCGCTTCTTGGGATCGCTGAGAACTTCGTTCGCCTCGGAGAGCGCCTTGAACTTTTCTTCGGAAGTTTTGTCCCCAGGATTGACGTCGGGATGGTACTTGCGCGCGAGCTTGCGAAACGCTTTACGGACATCGTCAGCGGAGGCGGACTTCTTCACGCCGAGAATCTCGTAATAATCTTTTTTGGTTGTCGTCGCCATTCGGTCCTGGTGCTAACGGGACGAACGGGCGCGGGCAAATCAGCCCGCGGCCCATTCTTAATTCACGATCTTGCGGCTGTCTCTATCTTCTACCACGAGCTTGAACTCCTCGAACTCGGCTCCGTCATCGTAGACCGGGATGTCCCGCGTTCCGGTCGGAGTTTCGACCATCACCAGCCATTTTCGCTCGTTTTCGGCAAGGCTCAGAAAATAGGTCTCGTCGTTAATTTGAAAATCCAAGTTGATCCTCCCCAGAAAACCGGCCACGGATTAAACGGATTTCCACGGATATCGATCCGTGTTCCCCTGTGCCAACCCGTGGCCGCACTTTCCTTACTTCTTGTCTTCGACGTCTACGTACTCGGCGTCGATCACGCCTTCGTCTTTCTTCTGGCCGGAACCGTTGGTACCCGGTTCGGGACCACCGGCGGTCGGGCCTGCGCCCGGGCCGGCCTGTGCTCCGCCCGCGGGCTGAGCGGCTTTGTACATCTGCTCCGCCAGCTTGTGCGAGGCTGCCGTCAGCGTCTCGCGGGCCTTATCCATCTGCGCCTTGTCATTCGACTCGAGCGCTTTTTTGGCATCCGCCATTGCGTTCTCGACGTCGCCGCGATCGGAGCCGGAGATCTTGTCTCCCTGCTCTTTCAGCATCTTCTCGATGTTGTAGACCATCGAGTCGAGCTGGTTCTTGGCTTCGATCGAATCCTTCTGCGCCTTGTCTTCTGCAGAGTGAGCGTCGGCTTCCTTCGCCATGCGCTCGACTTCTTCCTTCGACAAGCCGGAAGACGACGTGATCGTGATCTTCTGATCCTTTTGCGTGGCCGTATCTTTCGCGGTCACGTTCAGGATGCCGTTCGCGTCGATGTCGAACGTCACTTCGATCTGCGGTACGCCCCGCGGTGCCGGCGGAATTCCGGTCAAGTGGAACTTGCCCAGAGTCCGGTTCTGCGCCGAGAGCGGACGTTCTCCCTGCGTGATGTGTACCTCTACCGAGGTTTGACTGTCGGCGGCGGTCGAGAACATCTCCGTCTTTTTGGTCGGAATCGTCGTATTGCGCGGAATCATGGGGGTTGCCACTCCGCCGTACGTCTCGATTCCCAGGGTCAACGGGGTCACGTCCAACAAGAGCAGGTCCTTCACTTCTCCCTTGAGCACGCCGCCCTGAATGGCTGCGCCGATCGCGACCACTTCGTCCGGGTTGACACCCTTGTGGCCTTCGCGTCCGAAAAGCTCTTTCACGAGCTGCTGGATGCGGGGCATGCGGGTCTGTCCGCCGACGAGCACGACTTCATTGATCTTGCTGGTGTCGACGCCTGCGTCCTTCATGCACTGCTTGCACGGACCGACCGAGCGCTGGATGATCTCTTCGACCATGCCTTCGAGCTTCGAACGGGTCATCTTCTTGACCAGATGCTTCGGACCGCTCGCATCCGCCGTGATGAAGGGCAGGTTGATCTCGGTTTCCATCGTGGTCGAAAGCTCGATTTTGGCGCGTTCCGCCGCGTCACGCAGACGCTGCAGAGCCATCTCGTTGCCCTTGCCACGCAGATCAAGGCCTTCGTCCTTCTTGAATTCGTCAATGAGCCAGTCGACGATGCGCTGGTCGAGGTTGTCACCGCCCAGGTGCGTGTCGCCGTTGGTAGCTTTGACCTCGATCACACCTTCGCCGACTTCGAGAATCGAAATATCGAAGGTTCCGCCGCCGAAGTCGTACACGGCGATGGTTTCGTCCTTGCCCTTGTCGAGTCCGTAGGCAAGCGCGGCCGCCGTGGGCTCGTTGATGATGCGCTTCACTTCGAGACCGGCAATCTGTCCGGCATCTTTGGTGGCCTGGCGCTGCGCGTCATTGAAGTACGCGGGAACGGTGATGACGGCTTCCGTGACCTTTTCGCCAAGATAGTCTTCGGCCGCCTTCTTCAGTTTCTGCAAAATCAGCGCGGAAACCTGGGGCGGGGTGTACTCCTTGCCCTGCGCCAAAACAGCGACGTGGTCGCCGGATTGGACGACCTTGTAGGGCACCATCTTGATCTCTTCACTCACTTCGTCATAGCGGCGACCCATGAACCGTTTGATCGAATAAACCGTGTTCTCGGGATTGGTAATCGCCTGCCGCTTGGCGACCTGTCCGACGAGCCTCTCGCCAGTCTTGGTGAAGCCAACGACCGAAGGCGTAGTCCGCCCTCCTTCTTCATTGGCGATGACCTTGGGCTCGCCACCCTCCATGACTGCTACGCAAGAGTTGGTGGTCCCGAGGTCGATTCCGATAATCTTTGCCATAAAACATCCTCCTAAGCTTGATAAGTCCTTTTAAATCAATATCTCTATGATTGCGTCGATGTACATCCTAAGACCTGAGTGGCTTGCTGTCAAGTTTTAGATGCGTAGACATCTATGGGAGATGCAGGCAGTTTCAGAAGCACTCACCACAGGGGACACAGAGGTGCACAGGGGAACCGTGAAACGTTACACGCTGGTCCAGACCGGACTTTGCCACTTAAAAGGCCCGGGCCCGTGCTCATGGGCTCTGCTGCCAAAATGGGGCTGTTTCAAATCGGAATTGCCTCCAGGAAAAGAGCTTTTGGGTGGCGCTGCGATAGATTCGGCGCATGAGAGAATCGGCTTTAGCCGCGGGGCTACGCCTGAATCGCAGCGCTAAAGCGCTGCGCCACCCAAAACCCGCCGCGCAAAACCCGCCACCCAAAATCGGCCGACCCACCGCTCCTCCCTTTTCTTGCAAGATCGCGAGTCCTGTCGATGGTCTGCTTATCCATCAACGCGGGGCGATCACCGGGCTTTGCAGGCGGCTTCGAAATCGGAGTAGGAGCCTGGCGCTAAGGTAATTGGAACCACTTCCGCAATGTACGGGCGGTTCCGGTCGTGATCCCGGAGGACAGTGCCGTCCAGGTTGAAGGCCCGGCCGATGCTGCCGTGGTCGTCCATCACGAGGTTGGGATTGTGCCACTGGCCGCGGAATTCGATTGATGGCCGATGATCCGCGTTCAGGTTCGAGAACCAGCTGGACCAGTTATTCATGTACAGCGAGATCTTCTCCCCATCCGTGTTCAGGCCGATGCCGCGGCGCATGCCTCCGCCAAGTTTCATATAGAAGATCTCGCCGCGCGGGGTACACAGATACGCGCTCCCGCCGACGCTCGGCGCAGGATAAATCTTGCTACCCGAATTTCGCGGCTGAAAACGAACATACAGAACGTAGCGCCCGCTCTTCGCTTGCAGGACGCCCCAACCATGCCAGTCAGGAAGAATGTGAAAGGGTCCGCCGAAGAAAAATCCCCAGGGCCCGATGATGCCGGTCACGATGAAGGAAACGGCCAGCCCTAAAGCGAGGGCGAGAAATATTTGCGGAATGCAACCCAAACTGGACTTGGGCCGCGCGCGGCGCGGAAAGTTTGGGACGCCTTGAGCGAAACGATCCATCGGGACTGAGAAATAGGGATAGCGTCGGCGGCCACTCGACCGTGGTGTTTCCGCGAAGTGGAGATGCTATTCCACGCGGCCAACTGGGTCAATCGGATCTGTTTTGGAGCGGCGAGGACATTTGACAACCGCACGAAGGGCGGACATAATGTGCCCGCTGTCTGTGGGCCATCCAAGAACGTCCCAATCCTGGGAATAACGCTTCTGCCATCACATGAGGAGTACTCCTATGCGCACACAATTTTGCCTGCCCGTTGTTTCCACTTGCATTTTGTTAGGAGGTCTCTTCGCCCACCCGGCCGAGGCCAAAACTCTCTGTGTCAACCCTGGAGGCTCGAGCGGTTGCTACCAGACGATCCAATCCGCCGTGAGCGCAGCTTCGAACAACGATGTCATCCATGTCTGGCCCGGCGTCTATAAAGAAGCCGTCGTCGTCGGGAAGCCGCTGTCTCTGCTTGGCACCGGCGCGGAGAAATCGATCATCGATGCGTCCAACCTGCCCAACGGCATCTTGTTAGACGGTCTGAATAACCCGGGTCTCCACGATGTTACAGTCGCCGGCTTCACTGTGAAGAACGCTTTGTACGAAGGCGTACTGGTTTTGAATATGTCGGACGCCGTGATTCGTGACAATCACATCATCAACAATGACAAAGAAGGTCCGGTATTCGGATCGGGGCCCGCATGCAACGGCCAGCCATCTTACGAGACTGACGAGAGCGGAGACTGCGGCGGTGGTCTTCACCTGCTGGGAGCAGTGAGCGCGGTGGTTTCTGGCAACGTCATCACCGGGAACGCGGACGGCATTCTGATCAGTGACGACTCCGCCGAGAGCCAGGACAACCTGATCATCCGAAATATCGTGAATGATAACCCGCTCGAGTGCGGGATCGTGTTGGCATCGCATCTGCCAGTCGGATCCGCTCCGCCGTTTTTTGCGCCGCACTACGGGGTAAATCACAATACAGTCTCCGAGAATGTCGTTTCGAGAAACGGCGTCAAGGTTGGCGGCGCCGGAGTTGGACTTTTCTCGGATGGGGCGGGACCTGGCACCACTTCAGGAAATGTCATTATCCGCAACGAGCTCACGGGAAATGGAATTCCGGGAGTCTCTCTCCACACGCACGTGGGTCCGGCATTTGGAGCTCCGGCGGACAACATGTCAGGCAACATGATTATCGGGAACTTTATTTCTGGAAACGGGCCGGATACCGACGATACCGCGACGCCCGGCTCGGCTGGGATCAACATCAACAGCGGCGGTGGAGGGTCCCCGGTGTACGGAACCGTTATTTCACAGAACATTATTCAGAACGAGGATATTGCGATCGCCGTCAACACTCCAAATGGACTCGACGCTCACCTGAACGACCTGATCAATGGGAAGATCGGCGTCGCGAACGTTTGCGCCTTCGACGGTGTCGCTTGTACCGGAACGTTGGACGTCACGGAGAATTTCTGGGGATGTGCTGGCGGACCCGGAACTTCAGGATGCGCGACCGTAAGCGGGACGAGGATTCGCGCCAACCCATGGCTTGCAAAATCGAATCACTGAGAACGGATTGGTGTCGCTTTTCTTTTCCATGCTCCGGAAGATCCGATTCTTCCGGAGCATCATTGTTTGAGTCGAACAGGCCTTACTCCGCCGATTCCTTCCACAACGGTTCTCCACCCAAGGAGGTGTAGAAGCCCCATCCGGCGATGGCGACGACGCTAAGCAATGCCGCGATGGATGTAGGCATGTACCAGGTCGAAAGATCGGCGGAGAATGGCACGTTGGCCAGCATATCGATTGTGAAAATGGCGCATGCCAAGGGCACGAGTCCGAACCGGAGCACGATCAGCAGAGCGATGCCGTACACGAGAACCTGCGAGGGAAGTTCGACAGCCATGTACGTACTCGTGAGTCCGCGGGGTACCGCAAAGATCGCGACGAAAGCAATGGCGGCGATCCACTCCTTGCGGAGCAGAACCTTCAGCCCGATCAGGACCAGGAAAAATACAAGGGTGGTCTGAATGGACTGAGGCCACTGCCGCAACCATCCGCCCAAGGCGAGCCGCCCTCCCATCAGAGCGTCAGTCCCGCCGATGCCGGGCGCCGCTCCCATGTGCATCATCGGAATGTAACGGATCTGGAATACGAGGATCCACACCACGCCGAGCGCGACGCCGAGCAGGATATCGCGGCCGACCACTGGGTCGTGCCAACCGCCGGCCAGAAGGCGACTCCAGGAGATGATGGTCTTCGGCCATTGCCGCCGGACCCAGGGTTCCACCGCCATGTACAGCATCCACACTGCTCCTGAAATGAAGAGCGCGGTGCTGATGGCGATCACGGCGAGACCGATCGCGTCTCCGATCGATGGAAGGTGGCTGAGACAGAGAAAGATGCCCATCTCGCACAGGAATATCGCGATCGCCAACCGGAGCGCGCCCTTGCGATCTCCACGTCCGTGACGGTAGTTTCTCCGGGCAAGAAATCCAGCACCGAGCAAAGCGGAAAATAACAGGATCAATCCAACAATCCTGCTAAGTTTCTGCGCGAAGGTTTTTGGCTCGGTGTTCTTCATGCGATTGGGCTTGGTCCAATCGCCAATCAGGGAAAAGAAGACGGGTTTGCCCTGGAAGGAAGCGGCCTCCACGCGGAGTGGGCGCGTCGTTCCCGGCCAGGATCCGGTCCAAGCCGCTCGCGCATCGAACGAGGCCAACGGATTCCACGCGGGTTGCGCAGGCTGCAACTTCGACGGATCCAAACCGGCAGCATCCAACAAGATCTTCCAGTCAGGCGCCGTGGTCTGAGATCCGGAAGTTTCGCTTTTTGCCTGAAACTTCTGATCCGGGATTACCTGAAAGTAGGTCAGGCGTCCCTGCGGATCGAGTTTCAGATTGATCATCCCGGAGAGCACGGTGGCAGGATCATGCTCGGTAATGATGCCGGGGATCAGCAGGTTGTCGCGGAAGTCGGTTGCGACCATGTCGTCGGGACTCTGACGATACCAGTACTGCAATATCGATGGCCGCGCCGCAAGCACGGCATTCCAATCGGGACGCGGTTTATCGTTCTTCTCGACCGATTCCTGAAAGTCGCTGTCGATATCGAGACCGTGCGCCGTATCGGTCGGGCGAGCGGGATATCCCAAATGAGAGATGATCTCGCGGGATTTCTGCGTCAGAACTTCAGGTGTTAATTCCAGACCCATCTTCTCGTAGGCGCTGTAGCGGATCGAGAAGTAAATCATGACTGACAGTCCGAGCAAAATTGCCGCCAGAATCGCGATGGCGACTGGAGGGCGAAGTCCTTCTTTTTCACCCGAGGCGGCGACCATCTGGGGAGACGGAGTTTCCCCCGCAGCGAGCGCGGCCGCGAGAGGATCTCCCCCGGGCAGCGCAGCCGCGACCGCAAGCGCGGTGGCGGGACGCGACGACGGCTCCGTCTCGAGACAGCGAAGAATAACTTTCTCGATAATTGGATCGAGATCCTTCACCACCGAAGACGGACGGCTGGGCGTGCGATCCAGATCGCCGTGCAACACACTGGCCACTCTTTCCGCGAAAGCCCGCTTCCCCGTGAACACTTCATAAAGCACGAGACCGAGCGCGTAGATATCACTCCGCGTGCTCACTTCTTTCCCTGCGAGTTGCTCGGGCGCCATGTAGGCCGGCGTTCCGCTGCGCACTTCAGGCCCGCGAATGTCGTCCGCGACTCCGGCTAATCCGAAATCAGTGATGACGACTTGGCCGCGGCCATCGAGCATGATGTTGGCGGGTTTCAAATCGCGGTGCAGAACCCCCTTGGCGTGCGCGGCAGCGAGACCGGCGCAAAGCTGGCGTGCGATCTCGATGGCCTTGTCCTGCGGTAAACGTCCGATGCGGCGAAGAAGAGATGCCAGATCCTCGCCGTCGACGTATTCCATGGTGAAGAATGTCTGGCCCTCGACGTCGCCTACGTCATAGACGCGGCACACGTTCGGATGCGATACGCGGCGTGCGATCCGAACTTCGTTGCGAAAGCGCTCGAGCAGTCCTTCGTCGCTCGCGGCGGTGTCGGGTAGAAACTTGAGCGCGACGGCCTGTCCGAGCGTGAGGTCATCCGCCCGATAGACTTCGCCCATGCCTCCCTTGCCGAGCAGCGCGATGATCCGGTAGCGGCTCGCGATGAGACGTCCGGGCAGAAAGCGCCCTTCGTTCAACAGAAATTCAGGGTATGACGACGGGCGCGACGACGGCTTCGGAACGGAGGCCGATCGTGGACGCGGCGGCAACGGAGAGGTCGCGGTCGCGAAATCGAGAGTTGCCAGTTCGTCGGTGCTCGCCGCGGGCTTTCCGCAGGCTGAGCAGAAACGCATGTTCGCCGACAATTCTGTTCCGCAAAAGACGCAGGTGGACATGGAATTAACCGATACAGGATAACTCAGGGTGCGGGGGGCAGGCGGTTGACTTCGGGCGGCGAGGGCTTTCGGCGTTTGGGTAGCGATCTTCTGTGCCGACGCCGGACGCCCGAAGTCGAATGCCCAACGCCCGAAGTCCGACGCCCGCTTTGTATTACCATCCAGAAACGATGAGCTCACGTTTGGGGCAGCGGATGCGGGATCCTTTATTCCTGTTGTGCCTGGTGGCGGGGCTGCTCGCGTTCGTCGTGCAGTCCGGGGAATTGGGCAGCGCCGACACGATGCACCGGCTGCAGACCACGCACTGGCTTTGGACCTCGCAGCCGCAAGTCTTCCCCAATGAATATCCGGAGTTCGGGCTTCATGGGCGAGGAGGCCAGATTTTCAGTTGGTATGGCATTGGACAATCCTTGCTGATGCTGCCTTCCGATCTGGTTGCGACCTGGATTGCCAACTGGCAAGCATTCTCCGGATATCAGGATGATCCGGCGGTCCGCAGCATCGTCGTCAGCTACAGCATCAACATTCTGGTGAGCGTTCTGACCGCGCTGATCGCCTTCCGGTTTCTGCGGCAATTGCGGTTTGGGGTCACGGAATCGGTCGCGGGAGTTCTCGGGCTCCTGCTTTGCACCACGCACCTGCACTACACCCAGAACATGATGGAGAACAACTACATCATGCTTCTGACATTCGTTGGCTTGTCCTATCAATACGATTGGCTGCGAACTGGAAATGCCCGAGCTCTTTTCATCGGCTCGAGCGCACTCGGTCTCAACTTGCTGACTCGTGTCACGACTGGAATCGACCTGATCGCCGCCGGCATTTTTCTACTGACGATCCTGCTATTGGAACGAGAGCGCGGGCGCAACATCTGGGCCCGGCTGGTTACCTACGGCAAGGTTGCGGTCCCTATATACGGATTTTTCGCGCTGGTGGAGCGCCTGTACAGCTTCTATCGCTTTGGATCCCTGCTGCAAACCTACCTTCCAATCTTCGCTCGCGAGCAGCGGATGCAGGATCCCACTTTGCCGGCAAACTATCCGTGGAGCACTCCGTTTCACGAAGGCGTGCTCGGCGCGCTCTTCAAGCCCGAGAAATCCATTTTCCTGTTCGATCCCCTGCTGATATTGGCGCTGCTGCTCGTAATCCTGATGTGGAAACGGCTTCTCACCGAGGTTCGCGCGTACGCTGTGACATCCGTCTTTTTGCTGGCGGCTTACATCAGCTTTTACGCGCGCTACACCTATTGGGCGGGAGACTTCGCCTGGGGAGATCGCTACGTATCGACCGCAGCCGAAATGGTGGCGCTGCTCGCGGTGCCACTGCTTCTACGCTACCGGGCAAACTTCAGCCGATTAGTCTGGCGCGGCGGCATCGCTCTCATCGCCATCAGCTTTGTAATTCAGGTTGCCTCGTTGGCGTTTTGGCTTCCGCTCGAAATCTACCAGATGGAAACCTTTGGCCATCCGACATTCGTGATCGCATTGCGCTTCAAAAACATTGTCGCGTTCGCTCTTGGAAAAATGGATGCGTGGGGTCTGACTACCGATGATATGAAGTACGACGCGTGGGATTACGTTCACATCACGTGTTGGAATTTTCTGCCGTTCTTGTTGCGCCGCGTGGGAGAGGCGCCGCGATGGGTGGTGGATATGGCGTTTGTCATCTGGGCATCGCTGGATGCCGCATTGGCGGCGACGTTAACTCAGCTTGTCCGTGTGGTAGAATGGTAGACGAATAAAGGTAGATGGTAGACACATGAGTCTAAATATAAAAGATGAGGAAGCGCACCGGCTAGCGCGGCAACTGGCGAGACTGACCCGCGAGAGCATGACCACTGCGGTAAGAGAAGCAGTGCGCGAGCGGTTGGAACGAATCCGCTCCGCAAGTGGCATGGGCAAAGCAGAACGTCTCTTACAGATTGGTCGTGAGTGTGCCGAGCACTTACCCAAGTCTGCGCGTTCGATCAATCACGGGGATTTCTTGTACGACGACAGAGGGCTTCCAAAATGATCATTGATACTTCGGCCGTTATTGCGATCCTTCGCAACGAAGAGGACGCGCCAGCCGTTGCCCATGCGATCGACCGTGCGGCGACTTGTCGGATGTCGGCCGTCAACTACGTCGAAGCTGCGGTCGTTATCGATAGCGGCGGAAGTGTCATTTCTCGGCTGCGTTTTGACGATTTCTTCCGAGAGGCGCCGATTGTCATTGAGTCGGTCACCCGGAACCAGGCGGAGATCGCCCGGAACGCGTATCGTGACTTCGGCAAAGACCATCATAAGGCGGGACTCAATTTTGGGGACTGCTTTGCCTACGCGCTAGCCAAGGAAACGCGAGAGCCCTTGTTATTCAAAGGTCGCGACTTTGGCCATACCGATATCGAGCCCGCAAAACTCTAGCGTTTCGCTTGCCTTTACTCGACGGTGACGGATTTGGCGAGATTCCTGGGCTGATCGACGTCGCAGCCGCGACGCACCGCTATGTGGTAGGCCAGTAACTGCAGCGGAACGATCTCGAGAATCGGTGACAGTTCCTCGGGTGCTGGGGGGATGTAGAGCACGTGATCCGCGGCTTCTTTGATTTCTTCGTCCCCCTCGGTCGCGAGAGCAATCACCACGCCGGAACGCGCTTTCACTTCCTTCAGATTGGAGATTGTCTTTTCGTAGCGCAGAACTGAGTCTGGATTGTTCGTGTCGCGCGTGGCGATCACGACCACGGGCAGATTCTCATCGATCAAAGCGTTCGGGCCATGCTTCATCTCGCCGGCCGGATATCCCTCGGCATGAATGTAAGAAATTTCCTTGAGCTTGAGAGCTCCTTCGAGCGCGATGGGATAGTGAATGCCACGTCCGAGAAAAAGAAAGTCATGCACCTTCTGGTAGCGCTTGGCCAGGTCATCGCAAGCTTCGTCATGAGTCAGAATCGTTTCCAGCTTGCCGGGGATCCGGGTCAGTTCCAGCATCGAGCTCCGGGCCTGGTCTGCCGTCATCACGCCGCGCACTTGCGCGAGATACATGGCAAAAATGTAGAGAGCGGTGAGCTGTCCGGTGAAGGCTTTGGTCGACGCAACGCCAATCTCCGGCCCGGCGTGCGTGTAGATGGTTCCGGCGGCTTCGCGGGTAATCATCGAACCGACGACGTTGCAGATGGCGAGCGTCTTCGATCCCTTGGACTTGGCTTCTCGCTGCGCGGCGATCGTGTCGGCAGTCTCGCCTGATTGCGAAATCACGAGCGTGATGGTGTGGGGATCGACAATCGGATTGCGATAGCGCCATTCGCTGGCATAGTCGACTTCCACCGGCACCCGGGCCAGGGTTTCGATCATGAATTTCCCCGCTTGACCGGCATGCCAACTGGTTCCGCAGGCAATGATGTTGATCTTCTCCGCCGTGCGGAACTCAGCTTCGCTGATTTGCATCTCTTCGAGAAAAATGTGTCCCGTCGCTTGAGAAACACGGCCCAACGTCGTGTCTCGAACGGCGCGCGGCTGCTCATAAATTTCTTTGAGCATGAAGTGCTTGAATCCGCCCTTCTCTGCGAGGATCGGATCCCAGGTCACGTGCTGGACTTGCCGCGAAACCGGCTTCCCGTCGAAGTCCGTGAGTTGCACGCCGTCAGCAGTGACGACAGCCATGTCTCCATCACTGAGGAAAAAGATATCCCGCGTGTGATGCAGGATCGCGGGAACGTCGGAAGCGACGAAATATTCGTCGTTGCCCAGGCCGATCACGGCCGGCGGCCCGTTGCGCGCAGCGACGATCTTATTCGGTTCGTCAGTCGAGATCACCGCGATCGCAAATACGCCGCTGAGCTGCTTGATCGATTTTCGAACCGCATCTTCCAGTGACGGTCGATTGCCGTTCGACGTTTGAGAATATTTTTCGACGAGGTGCGCAATGATCTCGGTGTCGGTCTCGGTAGTGAACTTGTGGCCTTCCTCGGTCAGCTTTTTTTTCAGGCTGAGATAGTTCTCGACGATGCCATTGTGGACGACGACGATCTTCCCCGTGCAGTCGCGATGGGGATGAGCATTTTCTTCGGTCGGACGGCCGTGGGTGGCCCAGCGGGTGTGTCCGATGCCATAGGTGCCATTCAGCGGCTTTTGGTTCAGCGCCTCTTCCAGGTTCCGCAGCTTGCCTTCGGCGCGACAGATCTCGAGCCCGGCTGTGCCCGACACCGCGATGCCAGCGGAGTCATAGCCGCGATATTCGAGCCGACGCAGGCCCTCGAGGATCACTGGAACGACACTTTTCTTACCGACGTACCCGACAATGCCGCACATGAGGAACCTCTGTTTTATTCAGCGAGGGAAAATCGGAACTCTTCGATGACGGGGTTGGTTAAAACTTCGCGGGCGATGCGCTCGACTTCGGTCTCGGCTTCTTCCCGAGACAACCCGCCATCGAGGGTGAGCTCGAAGTACTTTCCCTGGCGGACGCTTTCGAGTCCCTTGTAACCCATTTTCTTGAGTGCACCTTGAATGGTTTTGCCCTGTGGATCGAGGACGCTCTTCTTCAACGAAACATAGACGTAGGCTGTCATAAAGGGAACATTATACGCGGTGAGTTTCTGCACCGGAGGCGGGCCGCCGGCACTCCCTAAACATCTAAGAGTCTTAGTTTCTGATCGAGATCCGCGAGCGCCCCTTGCAGCACGCTGCGATGACGAGGATTCTGGCTGGATTCGAGTTGTTGAAGAACCCTTTGGCGGGACAGACGAAGACTCTCGCGTTCGCGCTCACGGGCTGCGTCGGCCAGGCTCAATTTTGGACGTGATGGAGCTGACTTATCGGTCGCCTCCGCCTGCTGCGCCTCGATTGATTTACTCTCCCATCCTCGCGCCATAAGACGATTATAGGTCTGAATCGCGGAGCGACGGCCTCTTCCCGAATGACAGCGCTAATTGACAGAAGGGTTATAATTCCGAGATTTCAGACGAGACATCCGCCTTTTTGAGGGGGAAGGCGGATCGGGGGTGTTGTGAAGGTTTACTCCCTGGGCGAACCACGCCTGGATTCTAAGGTACCCTCCGCTGTAAGGGCGAACATTGTCGGGCGATACGCGGCTTCGCGTAGAGCTGGCCCACGCGTTGGACAAAAGAAATTCGCCGCCGTTCCTTGCTTTCTCGTTCCTCGTCTTCACCCTCTCGATGGGATTTTCGGCGGTGCCTCTTTAGGGCTGGGATTCCGCTTGCCATCGCGGCCCCGAAACGGGGGTTACCGCCTTGGAGAGTGACCCTCTTGATTTTGGATACCGAGACCCTGTTCCGTTACTAGATCCAACGTCGTTCTCCGATCCGGAACAGTTGATCGCTGCGTATCTCAATTCTTCGACCGTGGGACTATGCATCCTCGATGCGGAGTTCCGGTTTCTGGTGGTCAATGACGCCCTGGCCCAGATGAATTGCATGTCCGCGGCAGATCACCTCGGCAAGACCGTCCGAGAAGTGCTCCACGAGTTCGCCGCCGAAGTCGAACCGGAACTGAGCCGGGTTCTTCTCAGCGGCGAGCCCGCACTCAATCTCGAAGTCGCCGCGACTCTACCTTTCCACACCGAACCCCACTACGCCATCAATCACTATTTTCCGATCAAGGATCAGAGCGGAACGGTCATTCGAATCGGCGCCATCATCGTCGACATCACCCAGCAGAAAACGCTGCAAAAGACATTCGAGAATCTGAACTTGCGACTGAGCAGGCAAGTGGAACGCTTGCAGATGTTGCTTGACGTCAGCAGCCTGGTCGCCTCGAATTGGGATCTGCCAAAAGTTTTTCCACGGATCTCGGCAAGGATTCGGCGCGTGCTTCGCCAGGAATACTCCAGCTACTCCCTCCATGAGGCGAATACAGGACTGCTCGTGCGCCAGGCAACGGATTTTCCGTTCGGGCGGGGATTCACGTCCGACGTTTTCATTGCCACCAGCAATCACCCTTCCGGCGATGTCTTGCAGGCAGGTGCGCCTCGCGTCTTTTCGAAGGAAGAATTGCAGAGCTTCGAGGGCGAGACTGCCAAGAACTTCTTGGCGGAAGGCATGCAATCCCTCTGCTGCGTTCCGTTGTTGAGACCGACGGGGGCGCTTGGAGTGTTCGTACTGGGCAGCACTCGGAAGCAAGCCTTCCTGGTGGACGACGTGAGCCTGCTGGAGCAGGTGGCCGCGCAACTGGCGATCGCCATTGAAAATCACCGTGCCGCCTCAGAGATTGAGGCTCTCAAGCAACGATTGGATGAGGAACGCAAGTATCTGTCAGAAGAAATTCGATCGCAGGGAGATTTCGCTGAAATTATTGGAGAGAGCGACGCCCTCAAGCAGGTACTCGACCAAGTGGCGACTGTAGCTTCCAGTGATGCAACCGTATTGATTTTGGGCGAAACGGGCACGGGGAAAGAGTTGATCGCTCGAGCCATCCACCGCATGAGCCGTCGCAAGGATGGTTCGTTCATCAAATTGAATTGTGCTGCGATTCCGACGGGACTGCTCGAGAGCGAATTGTTCGGTCATGAGAAGGGCGCGTTCACCGGCGCTATAAGCCAAAAAATCGGGCGCATGGAACTGGGGAACGGCGGAACTCTGTTCCTGGACGAAGTCGGCGAGATTCCGTTGGAGCTTCAGCCGAAATTGCTGCGCGTGCTCCAAGATCAGGAATTCGAACGGTTGGGAAGCAATCGCACGATTCGCGTCAACCTGAGGCTGGTAGCGGCGACCAACCGCGATCTTGCCAAAGCGGTGGTGCAGCATCAATTTCGAAGCGATCTCTACTACCGGCTGAGTGTTTTCCCGATTCGGCTCCCCTCATTGCGGGAGAGGCGTGAGGATATTCCGCTTCTGATTCGCCACTTCGTCCGGAAATTTGCCCTCCGCATGAATCGCAATCTGGAAACGGTCACGAAAGAAACCATGGGCGCCCTCGTCCGTTGGGATTGGCCCGGGAACGTGCGGGAACTCGAGAATCTGATGGAGCGTTCCGTCATTCTCAGCGAAGGTAGAGTGTTGCGAGTTCCATTAGTGGAACTCCAGACGACTCCGGAGATCGACGAGGATTCTCCCGACCACACCCTCGACAACGCCGAGCGGCGTCACATTATCCGAGTGCTGCGCGAAACGGGAGGGGTTCTCTCGGGGCCAAAGGGCGCGGCGCGGCGCCTCGGTTTGAAGAGGACAACGCTCCAGTCCAAGATGCAGCGATTGAAAATCAATCGCAAAGACTACTCCGGCCGTCAATCTTGATCTTCTTGAAGTAAGACTCCTTGAGTGCCATCCGGAAGTGACGACTAATCGGCGTTTTGCCGACGACTCGGCATTTCACGAGGGATCAATCTGCCTTTTCTAATTGGGAACCTGTTCCAAACACGGAAGTTCCCACCTTGGATTCCGGAATTCCATTTCGGCACGATACATGCAATGTATTCGACTTCTTGGCCTCTGGCTGGCTCGATGGTTGCGATCCCGCTCGGGCAAGATGGCCCGATTCCCAGATAAAACAAATCCGCTGCCAAGCGGATGGGCCGAGTGGAGTACATACATTGCTATTCGTTCATAAGCATCAAGCGCTGAGTCCGAGCGTGTGGGGTAGAAGTGTCGAAAGCACGGCGCCGGTTTCACGTCCTCGCCGCTGCCGTCTCAACACCGACCACTCCGTTCCCTCGGCACCCCATCCGCACACCCTCGACGAACTGGAAGTCATTCCTGCTCAACAAACCTTCGAGAACGCTGTTCCCCAGCCTGTCGCTCAACCTTCAGGGTCGACGGTCGATGCCCTTTATTTGTTTACATGCCGGCTCGAGTGGGAAAAACACGAGGATCCGAGCGCGGCATGGGAGCTGATTTCAGCCGCGCAAAGCGCAGATGTGGAGACGCGCGCTCAAGCTCGTTCATTGCTGGCAGGCTCAAGGCATCTGGCCGGAATGGGCTCAAGTGGCGCTTCGGAATTTGGCAGCAGAAGAAGGCGGCAGGAAACGGCGGAGAACGACATGAAAGCCCCTTACAATTTGGAAATTATCGAGAACTGCGCCGAATGCCCCAACACGAACGCGGCATTTTTCTGCGGTTTCTCCGAATCAATGCTCGCGTCGCTGGACCAGGTGAGCCATAAGAGCACGCTGCCCGCAGGAGCGATCTTATTTGTCGAAGGGCAGGCTCCCCGCGGCATCTTCATTATTTGCGCCGGCCGCGTAAACCTTTCGATTACATCGCGCGAAGGAAAAATCCTGATTCTGAAAACGGCGTATGCCGGCGAAGCTCTCGGTCTGAGTGCTTGTATTTCAGGCATGGGCTACGAGGTAACGGCGGAAATAGCCACGCCTTGCCAGGTGAACTTCGTCAACCGCGTCCATTTTCTGGAACTCATGCAGGTTCACAGCGAGCTTGGCATACACACGGCGCAATGCTTGAGCCGCGATTTCCGGTCCGCACACCACGATATTCACGATCTGGTACTGACTCGATCATCCGCCGGGAAACTGGCAAGGTTATTGCTCTCACAGTCTCCGTTCGACGAGACGGAAACGGAATCTCGGATTCATGCCACGATGACTCACGAAGAAATGGCGCAACGAATTGGAGCTTCTCGTGAAACCGTGACCCGGCTTTTGAGCCATCTTCGAAAGAAACATCTGGTCCGTCTCGACGGCCCCACGATGGTTATTCGCGACCGTTCGGGTTTGGAAGCGATTGCGTCGTAGCCTTCCCCCAAGGCACCGGAGGGCGACAGCTCTTGCTGCCGTCCTCCGGAGTTTGTTCTACCCACTCTACAAGTGACGGATGGAAAAACCGGTTGTATACAGGAACGCTGATCAACGACTTGTTCGCCGTGGTAGAGCGCGCGGAAGCGGCAAACCGAAAGCCGCACGCTCGCGACTCGCGACTTCCCTGTTCTTGCGGGAAATCGGAAATCCGTGGAAGCAAGAAGTCAGAGTCCGAAGAGTTCTCGCAGCCGCTTGGTTTGGGCGCGGCTGACGGGAATCTCGGTCTGCTTCTTGTCGTCCATGCGCAATTGGTAGGAACTCTTGAACCAGGGCACAACTTCGCGGATACGGTTGATGTTCACCAGGTAGGAACGATGCGCGCGCCAGAATAGTTTTGGATCCAGGCTGTCGAGAAGTTCCTCGAGCGTGCGGCAGTTGGACTGTCCTTCCATCCCCGCTACACCCGCGGTCACGACGGAGATCACGCCGTCCTCGATCCACGCATAGCAGATGTCTTTCTGGTCCACCAGGAACATGCGCCCGACGGCCTTCAGCAAGATCTTTGTCGCAGGTTCCTTGCGCGATTCGAGCAGGCGGACCAGCGTTTCAAGGCGCTCCGCAGGCGCAACGCCGGCGTCTTGCTGCACGCGCGCCTTTTGAATCGCCTGTGCGACGCGTTTCTTGTCGAACGGCTTGAGCAGGTAATCCACGGCGTTTACTTCAAACGCCTTGACCGCGTATTGATCGAAAGCGGTGGCGAAAACGATTTTCGGAAGTGGAATCTTACGATCCAGCAGCTTCTTAATCACTCCAAAGCCATCGAGCCCGGGCATCTGCACATCGAGAAACACGAGGTCCGGATTGTGCTCTTTAATCAAGTTGACGGCTTCAAGGCCGTTCTTGCCTTGTGCAACCACATTGACGTCGTCGGCGTTTTTCAGCAGGTAGGCGAGTTCGTCGCGCGCGAGTTGCTCATCGTCGACGATGACCGCGGATAAGGACATGATGATTCCGGAAATCAGGGAGCCGCTGAGACTGAGTATAGTTGCGCGATTTCGCCGTCGCAACGAAGCGCAAAGCGCCCAGAGGACGCTTGGGTCGGTTGAATCGAGGCAACAGCCGGTCGAATGGATTGGGTCAGACTGCGCTTTCGAGAGCGAGCGCCATCCCCATGCCTCCGCTCACGCACAGGGTCGCGACACCGCGCTTGGTGTTACGTTTCAGCATCTCGTGCAGCAGCGTGACGGTGATTCGCGTTCCGGTGCATCCGATGGGATGCCCCAGCGCGATCGCGCCGCCATTCACGTTGAGGCGATCACGATTCATGTTCAATTCTCGATCACAAGCCAGCACCTGGGCGGCGAACGCCTCGTTCAATTCGATCAGGCCAAAATCCTGCAGCCGCAGGTTGTGTTTGTCTTGTAGTTTTTGCAGGGCGGGTACAGGGCCGATACCCATGGTTCGAGGATCGACGCCCGCGGAGCTGACGGCTGCAATGCGCGCCAGCGGTTTCAGATTATTCTGCTTCACAAAATGCTCACTCGCCAGAACCACCGCGGCGGCGCCATCGGTAATTCCCGAGGAGTTCCCTGCCGAGATCGTCCCAGTTTTTGAAAAGACGGGCGGCAGTTTCGCCAGCTTTTCCAGGCTCGCCTCGGCAAATGGATGCTCGTCACGCGCAAACACCGTGGTTCCCTTCTTGCCTTCGATGGTGACCGGCACCAGTTCCGCATCGAAGCGTCCTGCAGCAATCGCTCTCGCGGCGCGGGTCTGGGACATCAGCGCGTATTCGTCCTGCTCGTCGCGGCCGATCTTGTATTCCTCGGCGAGAACCTCGGCGGTTTCTCCCATCAGCATCTTCGCCAGCGGACAAAAAAATCCGTCGCGGTACATGCCGTCGACGAGTTCCTGATTGCCCAGGCGATATCCCCAGCGCGCGCCGTCGAGATAATAAGGAAGGCGGGACATCGACTCCGTGCCGCCCGCGAGAATACAACTGGATTCTCCCAGCAAAATCGCCTGGTAGGCCAGCGAGATCGCCTTCATGCCCGAGGCGCAGGCTTTGTTTACGGTGTACGCAGGCACTTCCTGCGGAACGCCGCTGCGCACAGAAATCTGCCGTGCCGGATTCGGTCCACCGCCCGCCTGGCGCGCATTGCCGAAGATCGTCTCTTCCACTTGCTCCGGACGAATGGCCGCGCGTTCCATCGCCGCCTTCGCCGCGACGACGCCTATGTCGGCCGCCGTCAACGACGACAACGATCCGCCAAATTTCCCGATCGGCGTCCGAACGGCCGAGAGAATGTAGACACCCTGCACCGCAATACCCCCAAACGATTGAGTCTAGCAGGAAGCCTAACTAGCTTTCCGGTTGGCCTTTTTGCCGAAGATGTGTACAGTTCCTCGCATGAAAGGACGCTTTTGGGCGGCTCTTTTTCTAGCCGTAGTAGCTTGCGATCCCCTGGCTCATGCGGAAGACTTATCGGGCCGAATCAAGAAAACGATCGAACACATTGTCCCTCGACTCATGATTTCAGCAGTGAGGTCAGATGACGAAGCCTAGACGTACTTGATTGAGACGACAGTGGCGCAATTTGAGTTTCGGATGGCATCTTCGTTCGTCGATAGCGTCATCTTCAAGGAAGTTCCACATCTGATGGACATGTTCTTCTCTTTTATCCACGAGAATTGGGGCGTAGAGGGGGTCGGAGACACTCCCACCGGTCTAGCGGCGTATGTCCTATGGAGGCTAAACTGGGTGCATCCGTTCGTTGAGGGAAACGGTAGGACAGCGCGAGCTGCGTGCTACTACCTCATCTGTATGCATTACGGAGCTCTGCTACCAGGAAAGAAAATCGTTCCGGAGCGCATTCGAGAAAATCGTGAGCCATGCTTACGAAGCGTAAAAGCGCCGATCGCGCTTGAGATGATGGCATTTCGACTTTCGGTTCTAGCCGACTATCTTGCAGAACTGCTCAAAGGCCAACTCTCCGAGAAATAGTCGAAGCCACCACTGGCCTTCGTTCGCCCCTTGCCATTCCGCCTAACCTTCGGCATAATAAGAGTTTGTCTCGACCTCGCCGGACTCTTCCGGAACAAGGATATACGTCTCGTGTTAATGATTCGGCTCTCGCGCATGGGTGCGCGTAAACAACCGCAGTATCGCATTGTCGTCATTGAGAAGGCTCGCGCGCGCAACGGACGCCCGGTGGAAGTGGTCGGGACCTACAATCCCCGCACCAATCCCGCCAGCATCATCATGAAGCGCGACCGCGTGGAGTACTGGGTTTCGAAGGGCGCACAGATGTCGGAACGCGTGAACAAATTGTTCACGAAGGCTCCGGCTCCTGCCACCGCTGGCTCAGCTGCTTAAGTTGCAGGCGGCGTGGATTCCAGCCTCCTCAGAGATTGCACTCGTTTCCACAGTGAGAATTTATGACTGAGTCTTCTGGAGATATTTGCGCGCTCGTCGAACTGATCGCCAAGTCACTGGTCGACGTCCCTGACGAAGTTTTCGTCGAGAAGTTCGACGATGGCGTCATTGAACTCGAAGTCGCTGAAAGCGACGTGGGCAAGGTGATTGGACGACAGGGTCGAACTGCGCGCGCGCTTCGTGCCCTGCTGAATGCCGCGGGCTATCGCGCACGCAAGCGCTACACGCTGGAGATCATCGAGTAGGGTGCGGATCGATTGGTACTGATCGCCGGGCAAACATCCATTTGCCCAGGGACAACCAAGCGGGCATCCGATGATGCTTTGACAATTGACGGCCTTGAACGCTGATCTGAGCAGCGAATTTATTACCCTGGCTCGTGTGGTGAAGACGCAAGGCCGCCACGGCGAGGTTGGCGCCGAGGTGCACAGCGATGTCCCGGACCGGTTCGCCGCGGGAATGAAGCTGTCGGCACTCGGAAAATCCGGAGAGACGCGGCGCGAATTGGAAGTAGAAGAGATTTGGCCGCACAAGGGCCTGCTGGTTTTCAAGTTTCAGGGCGTGGACTCGATTTCAGACGCCGAGGTTTTGATCGGATCGGAACTGCAGGTTCCGCGGGCCGATCGTGCGCAACTCGATCAGGGCTGGAACTACGTAAGTGATCTGATTGGTTGCGCAGTACTCGATCACGGCGCCGAAGTGGGCCGCATAGAAGATGTGCAGTTCGGGGCTGGGGAAGCGCCCCTGCTGATTGTGGCCGGGAAAGCGGGCAGGAAGTTGGATGTGCCTTTCGCCGAGGCCTACTTGGAAGGCGTGGACGCGGCGCACCGGGTGGTTCGGATGAATCTTCCCGAAGGCATGTTGGACATCAATGCCCCGATGACGACGGAAGAGAAGCGCGAGCAGGCAGGGGAAGGTAAGAAGCGGTAGGAGAGGTTGAAGTTTCCCCAGTATTTCCTGTGTCCTCCGTGATGAAAGGTTTTTCGAGTTCCGTAGATGAAGGCCGATATCGTCACGATCTTCCCGGACTTTTTTCGCGGGCCTTTGAATTACGGCATCACCCGCCGGGCGTGCGAAATGGGCCTGGTGGAAATTGCAGTCCACGATCTGCGGGAGTTCACGCACGATAAGCACCGCACTGTGGATGACCGCCCTTTCGGCGGCGGCGAGGGAATGGTCCTGAAGCCGGAACCGATCTTTGACTGTTTAGAACCGCTGGGGCTTGCGTCTCGGGAGCAACGTTTAACCGGCGCTGCGAAAGAAAGCGTCATTTTGCTTTCCGCGCAAGGTGACCGATTCACGCAAACCGTTGCGTCAGAGTTGGCGGCGCTTGATCGGATCGTGCTGATCTGTGGACGCTACGAAGGCGTGGACGAACGGGTCGCGGACCATCTCGCCGATCGCGAGCTTTCGATTGGCGACTACGTGCTGAGCGGTGGAGAATTGGCCGCAGCGGTAATCGTCGAAGCAGTGACGCGGCTTTTGCCGGGCGCGGTTGGCAACGAGGCATCGACGCGGCAGGAGTCGTTTACGTCGAGTACGCAGGCCGAGAAGGCAGACGGCGCGGACTCAACGTGTGGTTCGGGCGGATTGCTCGACTATCCGCACTACACGCGTCCCGCCGAGTTTCGCGGGATGGCGGTGCCGGAAGTCCTGATCAACGGGAATCATCAGGAGATCCGGCGCTGGCGGCGGGAGCAGGCGCTGCACAAGACTTTGAGTAACCGTCCGGATTTGCTCGAGGGCGCGGAGTTGAGCAACGAGGACAACAAGATTTTGGCCCGCATCAAGGGCCGAAGAAATTAAGTTTCTGAATACGAAATTGAAAGTTGAAGGAAAGCGATCATGTCAAATCTAATCATCGAAAAGCTGCTGTCTAAAACTCTTCGCACCGATCTTCCGGCATTTCGCCCCGGGGACACCGTTCGCGTCCACGTGAAGATCAAGGAAGGCGACAAGGAACGTGTGCAGGCCTTCGAAGGCGTGGTGATCAAGCGCGACAACGGACCGCAGGCCAGCTTCACCGTGCGCAAGATCAGCTTTGGACAGGGCGTCGAGCGCATCTTCCCCGTCCACTCCAAAGTCGTGGACAAGGTCGATCTGGTTCGCTCGTCCAAGGTCCGCCGCGCCCGTCTGTTCTATCTCCGCGGACTTCGCGGCAAGGCAGCTCGTCTGCGCGACGTTGAAAAGACGCACGCTTAATTTGGCAGAACAAGCTGGGCGAACCGCTCTGGTTCGCCCGCCTGTCTGCAGATGGTTTGTGCGGTGATTTCGACGGCTCTCCCGAGGCAGGGCGCCTCGCCGTCAGGCTCCCATGGTCACGTATTCGACCGCGCTCGAAGAGGTTCCCGAGTGATTCTTCTTGTTCTCTTCGGCTTCGTACTCTTTGCGCGTCCCGACAAAAAATTCAATCTTCCCGCCCACTGAAATTCCGTCACCGGTCGTAAATGCCGATTGTGACAGGCCCCAGATGCTGCCATCCGTCGCATTTCGGAACTCGACTTTGGGTTTCACAAGAATCGTGGAGGTCGAAAGTTTGCCGCTCCGGGGAACCGTGACGGTATAGAGATCTCCGTTTTGCTGCAGAGGAGCAGAACTCCTGTTGCCCATTTCCATCACGAAATTCCCGCTGAATCCGGCTGGGATCTCAACGACCAGATGCGGACTCGAATTGTTTGTCGAGCACCCGGTTGCGGCGAGAATTCCAGCCGAAAGCAGAATCAAGACAATTTTTCGGATCATCCCTTTACCTCGATCGGTGCTCGTGTATCGAGAGCTGGCGCTTGCGGACGGAAACGAACCGGCACCCGCGCCGAGATCTCACTTCCGCCAGGCCCTGAACTGATATCTAACCGGCCCCCAATTTCGCGAATCCGTTCCGTCATTCCGGCAAGACCTACGCCACCACCGGTGCCGTCTTCCCGCAAATTCTGCAGCACTCCCATGGGTAAGCCATGGCCATAGTCTTTCACTTTCAAAACGACGTAACTTCCTGAAGTTTGCAGGCTGACATCGGCCCGTTTTGCCCCGGAATGGCGATGCACATTGGTCAAACTTTCCTGCAATACCCGAAATAATACCAGTTCGATCGATTCTGAAAAACGCTCTGCACCGTCATAAATTTCCAGATTCACTTCGATGCCGCTGCGCTTTGCGAAACCCTCGACGAACCACCGGGCCGCGGAGCTCAGGCCGGCTTCGTCCAGCAGCGGCGGATGTAATAAGTGAGAAATCGTACGGGTCTCTGCGATCGAATCGTCCAGCAGCTTCAGGCAATCCTGCATCAGGTTGTCTTCGGGTATGCGTTTTTCCAGGAGGGAAAGCGCCATCTTCATCGCGGCCAGTTGTTGGCCGACCGAGTCGTGAAGCTCGCGAGCGAAGCGCCGGCGTTCTTCATCCTGCAGCGTTAGAAGACGGGCGCTGAGGGCGCGCTGTGCGGCTTCGGCGCGTACCCGTTCTCGAACCTGGTCCGTCAGGAGTTGGTGGTGAATCAGGAACAGAATCATCGCCAGGAACAAACTGGTGGCAAGGACGCCGGCGATCACCTCAAAAGACCTGCGCTCACGATCCTGGCGTTGAACGAGCAGGTCTGCCTCGCTCTCATCCATGGACTGTAATATCTGATCGGTCGCATCCGCCGTCGCAACAATTTGCCGGGTGATGGCCACTTGCCCTTCCAAAGTGCCATGGCCGCTTCTCTTCAACGCGATCGCCTCATCCATGAGCGAAATGCGCTTCTCGGTCAGTTCGACCAAGCTCTTGAAATTTCGCTGCTGGGGGGGGTTGTCAAGAATCAGTCTCTGTATCGACCTGAGGGAATTTCGGACGCTGACCACGGCTTCCGACTGCCTTTCCACCAGCGAGATATCGCCAGAATCAACGAATTCCGTCCTTAAGCGGCTGGCCCGAGCGGTAGTCCCTGCGAACTGATGAAGCACAAGTTGAACGTCGCGGGTGTGTCCCACCCACACTTGGCTGGTTCGCAGCCGAGCGAAAGCGAAATAGGCCGCAAAGGTGCTTAGCAGAAGGAAGATGATCGCCGCGGCGAGAGCCGCATTCGCTTTACCTGTAGACGACATGCGCGGACAAGTTACAGTGAATTCATTCTAATTCATCGGACGATACACGATCTGCCGGATTCTCAAGGAACAAGTCCGGTACGTAAGTTAAAGAAATGGAACCAGAGTTAAAACACTGTCGAAAGATTCTCATCACGCTTCTGATCGCGGCGTCGGCTCTCTGCCTATCCTCGGCGCAGAGCGCGCAAGGTAAGAAACACGCCGCCGAAACAGAGGCGGCCAACGCTACGGGAGACGTCGCACGTGGCAAATACCTCGTCGAAGATGTCGGCATGTGCGAACAATGTCACACGCCGCGAGAGGCGGATGGCACGTTGGCCCGCACACGGCCGTTGGATGGCGCCCCGGTGTTCTTGCTGCCGGCAACTCCCGATGCGAACTGGCCGCTGAAAGCTCCAAGGATTGGAGGCACTTTGCCGGCGAGTGACGCCGATATGGTGAAACTGCTGACCACCGGCATCTGGACGAACGGCCAGCCCCTGCGCTTTCCGATGATGCCGTTCCGAATGAGCGAAGGTGACGCGAAAGCGGTCGTGGCGTATCTGAGATCGGTGCGGCCGCGCCCGTAAGAGGTAACAGAAGTGACGCTCGAACGGTGTCAGTCGAGCGTTCGCAGAATCTGCCTCGCTGCCCGATGACCGCTCTCGATCGCGCCGTGAACTGTTCCGTTGTTTCCGGACGTGTCGGTGGCCTCACCCGCGAAATAAAGCGTGTCATCCACCGGTCGTTCGATCACTTCCTGGGCCTCATTCGCACCCACTTTCCCGTAGCTGTAAGCTCCCATCGAAAATGGATCGGTCTGCCAGTCGTGGAAGTATGCGGCCTCGAGCATCCCGTGAAGTTCCTTCGGTTCGACGTGCAGCAACCCTCCCAGAGTCTGTACACTTCGGTCCACCACAAAGGAATTGCTTTTTCCAGAAAGGCGCTCTGCGCAACGGAATGGCGCCCACCCTGTGATGACCGGGCTGCGGCGAGGCATCGAGGTCCACCATGTTGGAAACCATTCGTCCTGCGAGAAGAGAAAACTCAAGTTGTCGAGGCTCTTCGAGGAGCCCTTCGGTTTAATCGTCTCCCAAAAACGCTCCCGGAAACGAAGCACCACGCGAATCACTTTCCCCATTTCCAGTTTGTCGAAAGCACTGAGCATCTCTCTCGGCAATGTCGGCTTGAAATGAAAGGTCCCGGCCTCGGTGGACGCGGGCTTCAAAATGGATATCGGCAAGGTGACGATCACCCGCGGTGCGCTCACAGTCGACGAGGCTTTGCCGTGGCGAAACGCCACGTCCACGTTCCCGGCACGCCACTTCACGCTCTCAACGATTTTCTCGGTCTGCACAGTGACGCCGTATTGATCGAGTTGCCGGCGAAAGATTTCGAGGAGATCGGTGTATCCATTCTTTGCGTGGAATGCGCGATCGCCTTCCATCTTCTCTTCGGCGCGCATTTCCTTCACCAGCCAATGCGTCCCGACGAGTGCGGGATCGGCCGCATTAAATCCGGAAACAAAATTCGTAGCGTGTTGCTTCGCATGGCTCAATTTGTCGCTCTTCGGACGGCCGACGCTCCGCTCCAGAAAATCGGCGAACGATTCGTCCGGTCCCGCGTCATCCATCTTGTCCAGGATTTTGCCGACATCCTCGAAGAAATTGCATGTCGACAATTCGCCGTCTTCGACGCACCAACCGTCGCCATCGACTTCTGTGATTTCTACTTTCGCTTCTTTCAGAGGGTCCAGTATCTGGGGTGCTCGGCCATGGATGAATTCAGCCCCGAGTTCAATCGGAATCCCGGCGGAAGGATCCTGCAGTGTATGTACACGCCCGCCAATTCGGTCGCGCGCTTCGAGGACGCTGACCGCTACACCAGACTTGCCGAGCAGGTTGGCGGCGGCAAGACCTGCCATGCCACCGCCGATGATAATGACTGCTGGATCACGTGCCATAAACTTGGAGCGAGGCCTGGAAATTGCCGAATTCCCCGCGTCCGCAAGGATAGTCCGATTCGCCGAAATTTCTAAGCCGCCTTCTTCTTTGGCACCTTCGCGCCCTTCTTGCGCGCTTCAGAAAGTCCGATGGCGATTGCCTGCTTGCGGCTCTTCACCTTGCCGCCTTTGCCTCCGGGACCGGATCGCAACGTGCCGGATTTCTTGCGGCGCATCGCGCTCTCAACTGTCTTCCCCGCTGCCTTTCCGTACTTTCGTCCCGATGATTTTTTCTTCGCTGCCATGTTTTCACCTCCTGAAATCGCAGTGCTTTCCGCTATCCTTCGTTGCGGGATTCGCTACTGCGTTCTTGCCGGTCGGTTTCCATGTCCCGGTCTCCCTGGGTCGATGACCCATCGTTTTGCCACTCCACCGGACCAGATCTTCGATCCGGATTGTCTCGACTTCGGTCTTTCTCTGGATCGGGCGGTGCCATAATTTCTCCCATAGCAAATCCATTCTCAGTTCTCAGTCGCGTCTCGCTTCACCTCTCCGCAGCAGCATCGAACTTCGGCTTCATCTCCCGTCCCCACCTCTTCGGATCCGCGTTGTGCATCTTTTCCATCTCCTTCGCGACATCCGGATGCTTCTCCATCACGTGTTTCGTCATGGCCTGCACCATCTCATCCCACGTCGCACCGGAAATCTCTTGATCGCACGTGCCACCCAGATTCCTGCAGGTCAGCGTCTTCATAAGGGTCCTCAGTTTCAACCTAGCAATTGGACTTCGGACGTTCTATCGAGGAAATGGTGTAGGAAGCGGACGGAATTCAACCATGCATGGATGAAGAGCTGCGATGTTGAGTTCCACGGAATTGACGGCCGGTGCTGGACGATTCGAAAGCAGGCAGACGATTTTGGCGGGTGAATCCTCACGCCTCGGCTGATTCCAACAATGCCGCACTGGGATGACGCAGAGCTGCGCATCCCATCTGTGTTTACTTCGTTGTTCTCTACTTCTCTAGAGAATCAATAATGGAATGGAGCGGTCCGTGCACGTAATGCTGGTGACCGAGCAGCGCGATTCGCCGGTCTTCTGCCTTCAGAGGGGTCTTGATCAGAGAGGGGTATACCCATTCAAGAGTTTGTCTAACCCCGTGAAGCCGGAAGTAAAGTTCACGGTTTTCGGGCCGCAATTCTCCGTTGGCTTTGCGCAGCATCTCGTCCATCTTCGCGCAGACGGCCCTGTGCTCTTTTCGAATTGAAACAGGGTTTCTCATCCCAAGCCCACGTGTGAATCGGATGCCGAAGAGTGACACAGGGGGAGGCACTGCGTCTAGTGGAAAGCTTTAGGCGCGCATCAGGGTTTCCCCGTACCGACAGTCGAGACGGTGTCGCATTCGACGCAGGCGGGCAACTGCTGATCGGAGAAGTTACTGCGGATTCCACCGCAGAGAATAGATTTGCACGACGCTGGTGTCGCTCATCATAGCGGGTCGCCCGTCGGATGTAATCGAGAGAAAGTTCTCGAAGGGACTCGAACTAACGCTCAACCCATTAAACAGGGCAACCAAAGTCCATTTGCCATCGGCAATATTCAACCGGTAAACTCCCGGTTGCTCTCCTGGTTCTGCGGCTATTTTTGCCATCAATATGGACTTGGAATCACCCGACCACCTCCAGAAGCCCCAGTCAGCCCTACATTGTTTCAAGGTTCTCCAGGTTTTCGTTTCTCGAGAGTAAACGACTATGCGTTTTGGTGGGTTTGCGATCGCTACCATGTATTTGCCGTCAGGGGACCACGAAGGGACATACATGCCCTCCGAGCCCGGCCAGACGGACACTTTCTTGCTCGCGAGATCCAGAACTTTGATACCGGTGAAGTGTCCTGGAGTCGGGACGTCACTGAAGTCGATGGATGTCCCGTCTGGAGACCAGGTGGGAGTGACCTCGAGTTCGCCTTCCGAAGTGAGCTGCTCGGGAACGCCGCCATCAATAGAGACGCGGTAAATTGCCTTGAAATTACAAAAGACCACCGATTTACTGTCGTGAGACCATTCCGGCATCCATGCTGGTATGTCTGTCAACGGGAGTCTTTCGCTGCCGTCCAGCCTGCTGCGCCACAACAGATGACGGGGGTAGTCGGCGTAAACCATCCATTGGCGGTCAGGAGAAATCACGAAGCTCGAGGCGGCCAGGCCGTTCAAGAAAGGGATGAAACGTTGCTCTTTAGAATCGTAAGCCTGCATCGATCCCTGCGCGACCCTACCAATCACAAGTAGGTTGGCGCTGTCCCGGGTCGGGATCATAGCTACAACATCCATTTGCTCCGGCGTAAGACGTACGGCCGAGGCTTTCTTCCAAAATTCAAACCACGGCGGAGAAACTAGTTCGTAAGTGCCGCTGAACCCATCACGGCTCGAGATAAATACGAAATGTCTGCCATCGGGAGTCCATTGACCATCCCTTTGATCGGCATCAGACGGCCAATCGAGAGGGAGTGGGTGAACATTGCTGCCATCTGCATTCATTTCGAAAATTCGCATTGGATCGCTTGAGTTTTTTCCGTCCACAGTCACCCGAATTCGCTTCGAATCGGGCGAAAAACGGAGCCAACCCTCAATTTCGCGATTCGCATTCCAGATTTCTCTGGAATTCGCGCCGTTCGCATCGCTGACAAAAACCGAGTTCAACATCTGCATACACGAGCGAATGCCCATCCGGAGACCAACTTGCGCCACTCGCAAGATGGTTCCCGAGCCTTCGTGGCGAGCCACCCAGGACCGGAATAGTCCATAGAGTGCCGCGTCCTGTCTCGTCGTTTAGATCCGGCTTGAACATCAGCAACTGGGAAGCATCAGGAGAGATGTCCCAAATCTTCATTCCGAACACAGACGCCTGCAACGGTTGCATAGCGCCCCCGATTGCAGACATTTGGACAGGGTGCCCATCGCTTTGAAAATAGAGCCTTACCCCGTCGGTAACCATCCCCCCGTCTTTTTTGTCGCCTGTAAAAGTAACTTGCTGCATTTCCAGTGGGGTTGTTGGGCCACGAGATCCAGTCAAGCTGACAAAAAGTAACGCAAGAAGTGTTGCCGTAAATGCCGCCGCCACAAGCAGCCACAGCCAGACCTTCCTTCCTGTTCGTACGCTGCTTGTCCCGGCTGAAACGGTTCCGCTGGTCGCCTGCGTGCTCAAGTGGCGCAAGTCAACCGCGATTTCTTTAGCAGTTTGGTATCGGTCCTCCGGGTCCTTGGCGAGACACTTGAGAATAATGTCGTCAGCTTTTGCCGACAGGTTTCCGTTGACGCTGCTCGGCGGAGAAGCAGGACGATTCAGAATTTCCTCCACCAGCCGTGCGTGCAGCGATGAACTATACAGGCGCTGACCCGTGGCAATCTCATAGAGCACGACTCCCAATGCATAGATATCAGACCGAGCGTCGAGATTCTCACCACGCAATTGTTCCGGCGACATATACGGCAGTGTGCCCGTGATAGTGTTTGTTTCGGTCAACGTGGCAGTGTCGGATTGATTGGCCTCATCCACCAGCTTTGCCACGCCGAAATCGAGGACTTTCACCAGCCCCGATTGAGTAACGAAGATGTTGCCCGGCTTAATATCGCGATGAATCACTCCCTTGGAGTGTGCGGCGGCGAGCGCCTCGGCAATGGGCATTCCCAATTTCGCGACGAGCTCAGTGCCCACCGCTCGCCGGCCCGCAATATACATAGCGAGCGTCTGCCCATCGAGATATTCCATTACGATAAAGTCCCGGCCCTCGTACACGTCGACATCGTAAATCGTGCAAATATTGGGATGGTTCAGCGACGAAGCGGACCGGGCCTCGCGGCGAAAACGCTGTAACGCGACAGAATCCGCTGCCATGTGCTCAGGCAGAAATTTCAGCGCGACCAGGCGGCCCAGTCTAGTGTCGTCGGCCTTGTAAACCACTCCCATACCGCCGAACGCCGATTTCTTCAAGAATGCGGTAATGTCCAACCGCAACGCCCTTCAGGTCAGGCCTCGGCGCAGCTGCCGCCGTGACGGGCCGAACGCTGCTGGTGTTCACCTGGCCCGCAAATGCTGGCTGCTCGATGAAGCTGGCAGAGTCGCTGTGATGAGCCAGCAGGGATTCCACCTCGCGGCGCAGGGCTTCATCACCAGCGCACGATTCTTCAATCACGGAACTGCGCCGGCTTTCGTCCGCCTCGAGAGCCTTGTGAAAAATGCTTTCGATTTTGCTCCATCGCTCAGGCTTCATCGGATTTCTTTCCGCTCAGTTCGCGCATCAGCCACGCCTTGGCCAACCGCCAATCACGCGCAACCGTGTCGGGTGAAACCTTCAGTACTTCAGCGGTTTCCTCAACACTGAGGCCGCCAAAAAAGCGCAACACTACGACCTGGCTCTTGCGCTCGTCCACCTTCGCCAGCTGATTGAGAGCATCGTCTACAGCAACCAAATCAATGGAGGGTTCCGGAGAGATTACTATCGCCTCATCCAATGAGACCGCCGTTGCTCCATCGCCACGTTTGTGCGATTGCCGGGCACGGGCCTGGTCAGTGAGAATGCGCCGCATTTGGCGCGCACAGAGCGCGAAGAAGTGCGCCCGGTTCTGCCAGTCAATCGGCTTCAGGTCGGAGAGACGCAGATAAAGCTCATTGATCAGCGCCGTCGTCTGTAGGGTATGGTCGTCGCGTTCCCGTGACATGCAACGCTTCGCGGCCAGATGCAGCTCGCGGTAAACCTGAGGAGTCAGCTTGTCCAGAGCAGCTTCGTCGCCCCGGCGCCATGCCTGAAGCAGCTGGGTGATCTCATGTCCGAGGGCGTCGTCCATCCAAGAATACCTGGGCCGGAGGAGTGGCCAATTGCCGTAAACAGTACCACACTACCCGGCAGTTTCAGGATCAGGTGCCCCAAGAAGTTTCCTTCCCACTTACAGGTTTCGGCTGCGATTTTCGCTATATGGAGTGAAGGCAAGCAAACAGGCGCGGTCAGAACGACAACCGCGCCCCAAAATCAAAGGAGAGATGGACATGGAATCGACATTCAAGAAAATGACAGCGCTGCTTAGCATGCTTCTCGCGGGGGCGTTGTTGACAGCGACGGCTGTAGCGCAGTTAGGATCCGCCCATGGAGGTGGCTCGCGGAACGATGACGATAAGCTAGTCCAAATGGCTGAATTGGAACAGCAGATTCACGTGACCTTTCATGCGGCAGTCAGCGTGCACGATCCAATCAATGGCGATTCGCCAGAAGTGATAACGCAGCGAATCCGCGAGGCACTCTCGATCTGGACTAAAGACGCCGAACTCACGGTTGTCAACACTACTGCCACGGCAGGAAACTATATCGGCAACGGCGATCCGGATGATCCCGCAAGTTGCCCTCTACCCTCGGGCGACACGTCTGCCACTGGTCAACAGGGAACGCTGTGCACGTTCTTCAAGTATGTTGCCGGCGGGCTGCAGCAAGCCAATAAGTTTGTGTCGCTTTCCCCGGCATACAAAACGAAGTATGTCCCTGTGAAGGATCGTGACGGCCGATGGAAATCATCGGTGTATTTCGAATGCCATTACTTCGACGTGTCATTGGATCCAACCACCGGCCAGCCGCTTTGGACAGCCAAGAGCCACGTAGATCTTGACGGTGAAGCCAAAAAGATCGACGGGCGGTGGTTATTGACGCGCGTCAGCTCATCCGTCGTTTCAGTTCCGATTCCGTGAAGCAAAACACCCGATGCTCGCGCTCGCAAAGGGGGACAGCGAGGGCATCGGGAATCCCAACTGGCCCTGCTCAGCTCCGTGAGGAAATCGTCTTGAGTCCAGACAAGAACCACTCCAAGGAAGCTTTTTACACTGGACGCATACGATCTCTCAAGGATCTGTGAAACGCCCTATAATGACCCGCACATAATTTATGGCGCTGGCCTCGGGTACCAAACTCGGCCCTTACGAAATTCTTTCCGCACTAGGGGCGGGCGGGATGGGCGAGGTTTACCAGGCGCGCGATCCGCGATTGGGACGCGAAGTGGCGATCAAGGTTCTGCCTTCGGGCTCTGCGCCCGATTCCGAGCGCCTACGCCGCTTCGAGCAGGAAGCGCGAGCTACCGCTGCGCTCAATCATCCGAATATTCTCGCGGTGTTCGACATTGGCAGCCAGGACAATTCCCCTTACATCGTTTCCGAATTGCTCGAAGGCGGGACCTTGCGATCGCGCCTGATCAGCGGACCGCTGCCCGTGCGCAAAGCTGTCGACTATGGGCTGCAGATCGTTCGCGGACTCGCTGCTGCACACGCTCACGGCATTTTCCATCGCGATCTGAAACCGGAAAACATTTTCATCACGCGCGACGGCCACGTGAAGATTCTCGACTTCGGCCTGGCCAAGCTGGCCATACCTGAACCGGGCGCGCCCGGCATGTCGACGCAGGCGACGCTCGATTCCGTGACCGGCCGCGGGGTGCTGCTGGGAACGCTGGGTTACATGTCTCCAGAGCAATGCCGCGGAGTCGCCATCGATGGGCGCTCCGACATCTTCAGTTTTGGCGCCGTGCTCTATGAAATGATCAGCGGCAAGCGCGCCTTTCGGGGCGACACCACGGCCGATGCCATCAGCTCCATTCTGAAGGACGAGCCTCCGGAATTGTCCGCCGCAGGCCGCGATGTGCCGCCCGTGCTGGAGCGCATCGTTCACCATTGCCTCGAAAAAGATCCAGCGGCGCGTTTTCAGTCCGCGAGTGACATTGCTTTTGCATTGGAAGCCTTGTCCTCAATTTCCTCAGCTGCGACCGGAGCGACGGCGGCGATGTCTACATCGGCGATCGCAGCGCCCACGTCCCGAAAACCCTGGCTCGTTCCCGCGCTGCTGGGCAGTCATCGCCGTCCTCGTGGTGGCTTTGCTTGTCATACGCGGGACCACCCCTCCTCCCGAACTGCCGAGCTATCGTCAGCTCACGTTTGGGCGCGAGTTCATCTATTCTGCCCGCTTCGCTCCCGACCAGCGAACGATCGTCTACAGTTCGGCGCACATCGGGATGCAGCCCGAACTTTTCTCACTCGCTCCCGACAGTCACGCCCCCGTAAGGCTCGGTCTGAAAGATGCTGATCTCGAATCCATCTCTTCCGGCGGAGAGATGCTCATGATTGAGGAGCGACGAGACGTTGTTAGAAATGTCAAAGTCGGCCTGCTGGCGAAAGCGCCGCTAAGTGGCGCAGCTCCCCGTCCTATCCTGAGCGACGTCGGGGACGCCGACTGGGGCCCGGACAACCAGATCGCAGTTGTCCACTACGTGGACGGACACTTTCGCATTGAGTACCCAATTGGACATGTTCTGTATGAACCCGCCACCGGGTGGTTAACTAACGTGCGCGTCTCGCCCAAGGGAGGCTGGGTGGCATTCGCCGAGCATCCCACCCCGGGAGACAGCGCTGGCAATGTGGTGATGGTGGACTCTTCGCGCCGCAAGCGCACTGTGTCCTCACGGCAGGCGGCGATTCAACAGGTCAATTGGGCTCCCTCCGGCAAGGAAGTATGGTTCACGAGCGCAGAAGAAACCACTAAGTTTCAGCTTTGGGCAGCCGATCTTTCGGGACATACCCGCTTGGTCGACCGAATTCCAAGCACCCCAACCGTCTACGATATTGCCCGCGATGGTCGCGTTCTTCTGGGGCAAAATATGTTTGGAATCCAAGCCTCCGCGCGGGGACCTGGTCAGGATCAAGAACACGATGTGACCATTCAAAATTGGAGTGACGCTTCGGCTATTTCACCGGATGGCCGACAAGTGCTGCTGAATGAGGAGGGGGATGATAGCGGGCGTGATTATGACGTTTATGTCCGGGCAAGCGATGGCGCAGCGCCCGAACGCATTGGCGATGGCCATGGTTACGATTTCTCGCCCGACATGAAATGGGTGCTCTCGTCTCTGACCTTGCGGATTCCTCGTCAGCTTTTTCTGATTCCCCTTGGCCCTGGGGAGACGAAGCAGATCACGCATGATTCCATCGACCGAAGTAATGCTCGCTTCCTTCCGGATGGCAAGAATGTTGTATTTAGCGGCACGGAGCCGGGGCACAAATCGCGCATCTATGTGCAAGCTATTGATTCGGGCACCGCACGTCCGATTTCTCCCGAGGGAGTGAGCGGATTCGTCCCCTCTGTGGACGGCAAGTTCGTATTCGGCTCCTCGGATTCGGTGGCGCTGTATCCCGTGGATGGTCAGGGAGCGCCGCGCCCGGTTCCCGGCATTCATCCCGACGAGACAATCTTTTCTGTGTCGCTGGACGGACGCTCGGCTCTGGTTGGGGTGCTCGGTGGCGATTCGGTGGATGTGATGCGGGTGGACCTAACTGGCGATAATCGGGAATTGTTCAAGAAAATCGGGCCATCCGACCCCGCGGGGGTTGTGTTGGAGGATGCGGCATTCACTCCCGACGGCAAATACTATGCCTACTCCTGCTTCAACGCCCTGAGCCACCTGTATTTGGTGGAGGGATTGCGCTAAGGCCAAATTCTCTGCCTACAGTTAAGTTTCAGAGGCTGACGGTGTTTGAGAGTGTCATGGGTGCGACTCCTATTTTTCTTGGTGACATGATGGCCGAAGGATAGACGCGCATGGGACCGCGCGCAACCTAGCAAACGCGGTTAACGTTTCTTTGCCCTTCAGAGTTCGTTCGGATTTGAGAACAAGCGCCATTTGTGGCGGGCAAGACAGCCTATTCCATGCTAGGGTGTGTCACACGTCACCCGTCATGCAGTGGAAGTTCGACCGTCGACTTGTCCTGGTAGCCACCCCAGAATGGTTGGGTTGGTTTTGCGAGCGGTGTTGTTGGCACATCACGCTCGACACGGAACCCACACTCGGACAGCATACTGTAGGCGCCCAAGCGAAATTCGATTCCCACGACTGCGAGGAATACGCTCGACAGAATTGGAAGGGCGGGGTGTGAGGCTGCAGCCTGGAGCTGGTGCGCTAGTGCGTCGAGGTGGCAGTGAAGACCTCGATTTCCGTGCAACAAAAATTGATCGGTCACCCCGACATTCGCACAACTATGAATGTGTACGGGGCGTCGGTGACGGATGAAGTAAGTGCAGCGAAGACCCAAGTATTGCTTATTTGATGGCCCAAAAAGATTGGGCGCAGGCCGGTTCAGCCCACGCCCGAAGTCATCACTTTCCTATATCACCAGACGACCTTTGCACTGACCTGACCAATGCGCGGATCGCGGGCACTCGTCACATTGCCGAAGTTGTCGTTGCTGATGTCTCCGCTTGGGTTGTTAAATTGCGCATGGTTGAAGATGTTGAAGAATTCGCCTCGAATCTCGAAATGGATCGCTTCGGTGAGGGGAATTATCTTAGATAGTCCTAAATCGGTGTTGTTGAATCCCGGACCGTGAAAGAATCGCCGGTTTGCTGTCCCGAAAGATCCGCAATCGGCGCCGGTTAAAACTCCCGCCGACGTCAGACTGCATACAGTTCCGGTAAATGCACTCTGGTCAAAATATGTCCGGTTAGGCGTAGCGCGGGGGTTGTGGACGTGAATCGGTCCCACGAGATTCGGCATGTCGGTGGAGGGGCTGCCGGTAAGGGAGGCATCCCCGTCGCATAGCCCAGACGGGCACAGTGGCCCGGCCGGCACGGGATTCCCTTGACCCATTTGGACCGGAAATCCCGTCGAAAATCGAGTAATCCCCTGCAACTGCCATCCCTTCGTCAGCCTGGGCAATCCGTGAAACATCCGATGGAACGGCAACTCCCAGACATAGCTGACCACAAAGTTCTGGTGCACGTCGGTTGACGACAGACCACGGCTGAGCTTGGCGTTTTGGAAGTTGATCAGTTCGCCGAAGGCAGAGGAGTCATCAATGGCTTTGGCGAGCGTATAGGAAGCTGAAAAGGTCACGTCCCCAGCGTTACGCTGGACCGTAACTTGCCCGGAGTTGTATGCGGAATTCGCAACCAGCTTGGTGAAGGTGTTGCCAAAACCAAAACAGAGGCTACCGGCTTCCGGACAATAATTGGGGTTCAAAAGCTTATCCCTGGTGCCGTACACCGTGTTTGCGCCCTGGGTGAAGGTGTCTTGTTCAAGGTTGGGCCCACACCCGGGGGCACCGCTCGATGAATCCGTAAACCCCTGCGCATTGAGCTGTTGACACAAAACGGCGTCGCCCGGGTTGGCTTCGGTCTGTGAGATAAGGCGGTGACCCTCTGTGCCGACGTAGGATATGGTCAGCACGGTTGACTTGCTCAGCTCCCGCTGGAAAGAAAAATTGAAGTGCTCCGCATACGGGAGCCGATTATTAACGTCGTATCCAGGGAAATAGGATAGCGGTTCATAAACCGCGAAACTCAGCGTCTTATTGGCCGGGCTGCCCGGAGTCGGGACAGTGAACGGGAAGCGTTGCCCCTCGCCGTCTGTGCCACCGTCCAGCCGATTTCGGAAAGGCTCGTCAAATTCAACGGCACCCGGGCTGGTCCAATACAAGCCAAAGGGAGCGTCTCCCACTTCATAGAAGAGATTCAAGTCCTCGACTGACGTGTAGTACAAGCCGTACGAGGCACGAATGCTGGATTTGCCCGGTCCGCCAAAGACCTTGCCGAGCACCCCATCGCGAAAGCTCGGAGAATAAGCAATACCGATGCGGGGTCCGAAGTTGTCATATCGGGTCGGGGCCAGCGTCTTGGGGATGCCCGCGTCGCCAGGATATACGAGGCCTTGCGGGGAACCCGGAAAGACCGTTGACTGTTGGCCTTTAACCCAAGTCTGAATCTTTCCCTGCGTGTCGTACCAAGGCATACTCATTTCCCAGCGCAGTCCGAGATTCACCGTCAGATTGGGGGTTGCCTTCCATGCGTCTTGCACATATGCGCCGGCATAGCGCGTTCGTGAATCCAGGAGTTGTAACGCTGCCTGGGTATAACCGCCGCCGCCGCCCGTAGGCGCTCCAAGGAGATAGTCGGCGAAATCTGAGCCGGTGACGGTGCCATCGAAAACGAACGCTCCGTCCTGGCTGGCTAAGTTGCGTTCATTCACCTGCAGATAGCGGTATTCCCCGCCGAACTTAAGCGTATGCCTTCCGATTACCTTGGAAAACCCGTCCGATGCTGTGTAGGTGTTATTCGGTTGGAACGTAATCAGAGAGGGGGTGCCGATGGCAAAGTTGTTGAAATAGAGCTGAGGCACATATTCCGGAAATCCGGGGGTAGCGTCGGGAATGATGCCCAGACTGCCGACTCCGGTCTGGAAGCCGAGAGACGAAAGCGAAGCTTTCCCGCCCGTGGGATTGTCCAGATGGGTGGACGTACGGAAGAAGGTTATCCGCGCCTCGTTCACAGCGGTAGATCCGATGTTCTTGTTATTACTCATGACGAACTCTTGCGCGCGGGTTGGAGTCGAGGCAGGGAAGCCTGGCACGCTTGCGCCGCCGCTGGGCAGGGCGTCATTCACCGTCGAGTCGTCAAAGTGATAATAGAAGGACCAGTTGCCCGTCTTCTGGCTGTTGAAGTCGACCCGCTCTCCAATTTTGTCGTCTCTGACCGTGTTCTTTTGACGATTGTTCGAGTATGTGCCGTCGGGGTTCGTGGGAGCCGGGATGTACGGGAGAATGCCAATCGCGGGCGCCGCCCACGCAGCCTGGGGAATTATGCCGCCTGGAAACACGCACTGCGCCGTGGTAGCGCAGCCTGTGAAACTGTAAGGCTCGCCACTTGTAACCGCATACCCCAAACGTTGTGACAGCATGGTGGGCCAGCCGCATGCCGGACACGATCCGCCGGCCACGCCATCGACTGTGCCGGTCAAAAGTGCAGGATCAAAATTTCCCTTCAGTTGGTCAGAGCTCGGCACGGGAACTTCGCTGACTTCCGCGCTTTGCACTTGTCTGGTTCCCTGATAGTCGGTGAACCAGAACAGCTTGTTTTTCCAGAACGGGCCTCCGGCTGTAAACCCGAACTGATGCCGCCGCAGCTCGGACTTCGGCTGGCCGGAGAAGAAGTAGTTCTGAGCATCCATTGCATCGTTACGCAGGAACTCGAAGGCATCGCCATGAAAGCCGTTGGTGCCCGATTTAGTGATCGCGTTCATCACCGCGCCGCTGAATTTTCCGTATTCTGCGTCAAAGCTGTTGGTGATAAGCCGGAATTCCTCAACGGAATCAAGATTCGGAACCAGACCGGCCCCGAGGTTGCGTCCTTCGCTGACATCTCCGCCATTCACCAGGAAAGCATTGGCCGTCTCGCGCTGGCCATTCACTGAGATATTTCCGGCGTTTGAGATATAGCCCGAGACGGGCCGGTCGCCACCGATTGTCCCCGCCGTCGTGGGCGCCACACCAGCCTGCAGGCCTAACAGATCCAGATAGCTGCGGCCGTTCAGCGGCAGCGCAAGCATCTTCTTGGAATCGATTACGTCCCCGAGTTGCGTGCTCTCCGTTTCCACGCGGACGAGATTGTCACTAACATCGACCTCCTCGGTGATCGTGCCCACCTCGAGCGCGATGTCGAGTTTCAACTGATCGTTCACCTGAACTGTAATCTCGTTTGTCGAATAAGGCCGGAACCCGGCCATGGTGGCGGTGATTTTGTAGCTTCCTGCCGTCAAGGCCAGAAAATGGTACGAGCCATCGTCTGAGGAAAGTGTTGACTGGCTCAAGTTGGTTTGAGAGTTTGTGATCGTGATCTTTGCGCCTACAACGACCGCTTGCGCATGGTCACGAACTACGCCCGAGAGCGAACCCGTCACATCCGCGTAGGCAGGGTTCAATACAAAGAAGAACAGCATTGAAACGATTGAATACGCAAACGCACGACGTAGCCCTTTCATTCCCCAGTCCCCCTCGTACCGAAAAGTGTGAGTACAATCGCACATCACTGCTCCATGTTCAAGCAGAATTGTGAACAACCAGTCGATCACTTCCTGTCGCGCACCACGATGGTCATGCCGCCGGAAAAACGCTAAAACGATGTTGCGGATGTTCGCTGGCTGGAACCTTGGGCCTGGTGCTAAAGATCGAGCGTGATCCATGTTGGGGCATGGTCGCTCGAGTTTTCCTGCCCACGCGCCCATCGGTCCACACCGCCGTCCACGAGCCGGACCGACAAATTCGGTGAGAGCAGAAAACGATCGAGTCGAATGCCTTTGTCCTTAGTGCCAGCGTTCAAATTTGTAATCCCAGAATGTCCAGAGCGGCCCGTCCGGATGTGGCTTCCGCATGGCGCCCGAGCGCGATGCCTGGCACCTGAATCAAGCCCGCGGCAAAGGCGGCCGAATTAGGAGAGGACATCGGCTGGCACACCTTTCGGCACACCTACTCCTCATTTGCGTCAACTCGGAGTCGACGTGAAAATTCAACAGGAATTCTTACGTCATGCGGACATTCGAACAGCCATGAACGTGTACACGCAGGCTGTCAGTGAACCGAAGCGGTCTGCGCACTCAAGTGTTGTCAGGATGGTCCCTCCGGTGACAATCGACGGTGAAATCAGAGCAACTGGACACTTCGGGACATCTGAGGCGGGGTAGTTCTCGTGCTCGATAACTTAATGGTGGGCGCTATAGGATTCGAACCTATGACTTCCACCGTGTGAGGATGGCACTCTACCGCTGAGTTAAGCGCCCTGCGTTGGGTCTTCGGGATCGGTGGACGCGGTACGAGTTTTCAGCAAATTAGCCCGGTTGAGGTGTCCACTCAGTGGGTACTTTATCGTTTTTTCGACCCGATGTCCACACGGTTTGGCCACCTGAGGCGCTTAACCGGGTGAGGTTCTCCGCAAGAGGCAAGCCCACGAAGATGAGCAAAATTGCGCCGATACCAGAACTGCGCCTCGCTGACGTAACGGCGCGTGTTTGTCCGCGCACGACGTACTCCGGTCGCGGCACGCTGATCAAGCATGGCCCGCTTTGACGATTGGCCCCGCGGTTCCTACGACAATCCCTGTATAGGTGAGGACCTCACGATTGCGCTAACATTTTTGGGCTACGGCTGTAGACTATGCCCGACCATGCCTGAACCCACAATCGATCGACCGAGGGCAGCCGCGGGGATGAGGGGCGAGTCAGACGAACTGTTCCGTCTTCTGGTCGAGAGCGTGCAGGATTACGCGATTTTGATGCTCGATCCCGACGGCCGGGTGATGACGTGGAACCTCGGTGCGGAGCGGATCAAGGGTTACGCAGCCTCCGAGATCATTGGCGAACACTTCTCGCGGTTTTACTCGCGTGAAGCGCGGGAGAGCGGCTGGCCTCAGCGGGAGTTGGAAATCGCTGCATCCGCCGGACGCTTCGCCGATGAGGGTTGGCGCGTCCGAAAAGATGGAACCTCGTTCTGGGCTTCTGTCGTGATTACCGCTTTGCGCGGGGGGCCTGATCAGCCGCTGCGCGGTTTCTCCAAGGTTACGCGCGATCTGAGTGAGCGCAGGGATCTCGAACAGCGCACGCAGGATTTGAATCGGGAGCTTCGAACCAAGATGGCGCAGTTGTCGGAATCCCGCAGCCAACTGGAGCTCAGGAATCTTGAGTTGCAGCGGATGTCGGGGCAACTGGTGCATGTTCAGGATGAAGAGCGACGTCGCCTCTCTCGCGAACTCCATGACGATTTAGGGCAGATACTCGTGGCCCTTAAGTTGAATCTGGACACGGCGAAAGAATTTGACACCCGTACCGAATGCATCCAGCTGGCCGACAGCGCGCTCGCGAAGGTGCGCAACGTTTCTTATCTGCTGCATCCGCCGCTTCTTGACGAGTCAGGCTTGCTGGCGGCGTTGCACCTCTACTTAGAGGGGTTCCGGAAACGAAGCAATCTGCGCATCACCTTCGATTACAAGCCGATGCTTTTCCCGCGCCTGGAAAAAGATATTGAGATTTCCATCTTCCGAGTGATTCAGGAAGCGTTGATCAACGTTCATCGACACTCGGGCAGCGAGGATGTGAGGATTGAGGTCTATCAGCAGCCCGACCGGGTCATCGTGAGGGTTCGCGATTTCGGCGTAGGAATTCCGTTGGAAGGGTTCTTATCCACCCCCGGCCTGGTGGAAGGCGTTGGCATCAGCGGGATGAGAGAACGTCTCACGCAAATGGGCGGCGTGATGAAAATTTCGCGAGCCGAGCCCGGAACTCTCGTGGAAGCCACCATTCCTCTTTTCCAGTAGTTTCCCAGTCCGAAAAAGGGCCGAACCGACAAGCTTTTCCCCATCGGGATAACTCATGAGCCGAGTTCGGCCTTTTGGCCGCGCAGCGTTGCGCGGGATCCCAGATTTCCACTCGAGAGCTCAAACGAGCCGAGAGCTTTGCCACGCGCCTATAATCCTGGGGCTTGGAGAAACGGAATGGTCAGGGCGAGAGTCTTTGCGGGATTTCTAGTGATTCTTCTGGCGGCGAGTGGCGTCGCGCAGGAACACCTGCATGGCGACGGCGAGACGCTGGGAGCAGTGCACTTTGCCACGTCTTGCAACGAAGGCGCGCAAAAGGAGTTCGACCGGGCGGTGGCTCTGCTGCACTCCTTTCAGTTCAGTCGCGCGATCCAAGGATTTAATGCGACGCTCAACCGCGATGAGACTTGTGGGATCGCATCCTGGGGTATCGCTCTCAGTCAATGGAGCAATCCGTTCGCCGCCGGAATGAAGGACGCGAGTCAGTTGCAGGCAGGGCGAGCCAGCGCGGAACGAGGCAGAACCGTCGGAGCGAAGACGGAGCGCGAACGGGCTTACATCGCCGCTGTCGCCAAGTTGTACGGCAGCTTCGAGAGCACGCCGCAGAGAGCGCGTTTGATCGCCTATCGCGACGCCATGGGAGAGGTGGCGGCGAAATATCCGGAGGACCATGAAGCGCAAATTTTCTACGCGCTGGCTCTGTCGGCGTCGGAAGATCCGGCAGACAAGACCTACGCCGGGCGGCTGAAAGCGGGCGCGATTCTCGAGAAGTTGTTCGAGCAGGAACCGGATCATCCGGGGCTGGCGCATTACATCATCCATACTTATGACGTACCACCGCTGGCGGGCAGGGCGCTGGCCGCGGCGCGGCGTTATTCGGAAATCGCGCCGGATGCGCCGCATGCGCTGCACATGCCGTCGCACACCTTTACACGGACGGGGTACTGGCAGGATTCGATCGACAGCAATGTAAAAGCCGTAGCTGCCGCGAAGCGCGAGAAGCAGACGGCGGAAGAACTGCACGCCAGCGACTACGAGATCTACGCCTACCTGCAAACCGGGCAGGACGAAGGGGCGCGCCGTGTGGTGGATTCTTTGCCGGAAATCGAATCGCGCTTCGATCCGAACGTCGTGGTCGGCGGCGCAGGCGGTCCAGCAACGGGATACTTTGCACTCGCGGCGATCCCGGCACGATACGCCCTCGAGCGCCAAGAGTGGAAGCAGGCCTCGCAACTCACGCCGAGGGATACACCTTTTCCGTACACGGAAGCCATGTCCTGGTTCGCCCGAGGATTAGGCGCAGCGCGCTTGGGACAAACGCCGAAAGCGTATGAGTCGGTTGCGTCACTCAGGCAAATCCGCCAGCGACTCTTGAAGGCGGACGAGAGCTACTGGGCGCAGCAGGTCGAAATCCAGGAGGTTGAAGTCGGGGCGTGGGCAGCGTGGGCGGATGGCAAGAGGCAGGAAGCTCTGCAACAAATGAAATCGGCGGCCGACCTCGAAGACAGCACGGATAAGAGCGCGGTGACCCCAGGCCCGCTGGCCCCGGCTCGCGAACTGCTGGGAGAGATGCTTTTGGAGATGAATGATCCAATCCAGGCGTTGGCGGAATTCGAAGCCACGCTAAAGAAAGAGCCGGGACGCTTCCGCTCCCTTCATGGAGCGGCGCGCGCGGCGAAGCTCAACGGAAATCACGACCTGAGCCAGAAGTATTTTCGCGAACTGTTGACAATTTGCCAACATGCCGACAATCCGGGAAGGCCAGAGATCGTCGAAGCCAAAAGCGCTGTATCCCAGAATTAGCTTCACGCCCTTGGGCGGTCCGATAGCAAATACGTTAGGAAGCCCGATTTGCCGGGACATACCGCCACCTCGGGGGTATCTATGTCATACCCTCAGATCGTGGATGGGCCGCCCTTGAAACCGCCCGGCAACCGATCCCGCTATATGTACGCAAACTCTAGAGTTTTGGCCCGTGCCCGTACCGTGGTAGCCTAATTCACGCTCGGGTGAGTGCTTCCGCCGGTCGAGGAATGAGCTCGGCCGTTTAACCCTTTTCATGGCTTTCGAATCCAAACCGACAAAATCGTCCGTATCTGATTCACCACCAATGAGTTCTACCGTACCCAAAGACCACGAAATCGTGCAACTTTCAGCCCATGACGGGGTTGAAACTGATGTGAGCACTGCCGCACTCGATCGGGGCTTGCTGATGGCTGCCAACACTTCCCAGCCGACGCCGGGCTTTTCGCCGGCGGTCGCAGGGGCAGAGGGGCTGTCGGATGCCGAGATCATGCTGCGGGCCAAGACCGGCGACCAAGCCGCATTCGACTATTTGGTGCAGAAATATCGCCGGCCGATGGTCAGTTTCATGTACCGGATGTCCCGGAATTCGGCGGTAGCCGAGGATCTGGCGCAGGAAGTTTTTCTGCGGATCTACCGGTCGCGCGAAAACTACGAGGCCAGCGCGAAGTTTACGACCTGGCTGTATCGCATCGCGACGAATCTGGCAGTCAATCATGCGCGCGATACGCGCCATGAGCGTCCGGAAGTTCAGGTCAGCATCGATGAGCCGGACGAGGAATCTGGCACGACGCTCGAGGTGCCCGACCGAAGTTTGAATGCCGAGCAGTCGATGGTGGTGCGCGAGCGGATGCTGGCGATCCGGCGCAGGGTTGAGGCCCTGCCCGAGCAGCAAAAGATGGCCGTCATCATGCACAAGTACCAGCAGATGGATTACAAGCAGATTGCCGATGTGTTGAAGAAGACCGAGTCGGCAACGAAGTCATTGCTCTTCCGTGCGTATGAGACTTTGCGGGACCAGTTAAAAGAATTTGTATAGCAATTATTTTTCATTGAAGTGATCGTGGCGAAGAGAGTTGAGGAATAGCGGTATGAAATGCGATGAGATTCGAGATCGAATGACAGAAGTGGCGGTTGGATTCAACCAGCTCACAGAAGACGAAATCGATCATCTGGCCAGTTGCAATCCGTGTACTGAGCAGTTGAAGTCGATGAAAGCAACGATGGCTCTGCTCGACGAATGGCAGGTTCCGGAGCCTTCGCCGTATTTTGATGTGCGTCTGCAAGCCCGCTTGCGTGAGGAAATGGCAAAACCACAAAGAGCGGGCTGGATGCAGTGGTTCCGGCGCCCGGTTCTTGCAGCGGCGCTGACCGTGATCATGGGAATTGGCATTGGCGTGTTCTTCACGCGCAGCAGCGGGTATAAGCATTCCACACAGGCCACCATCGTCGATCCTCCCGGAAGCGCGGTGAGCGACCTGCAAACACTCGAAAAAAATCACGACATGTATTCGGATTTTGAGTTGCTCGATGACCTCGATGTACAGCAAGATGTTGTGGCAAATCCGTAAGAAGTCAGACCGTGTCCCTGGCAGGATGCGGGTCGTTTCGTGACTCCGGGGGCGAAGTCACACGAAAGAGTAAGAATGAGGCGGAGGGGAGAAATAACGCGTTACTGGACGACTGCCTTGCTGGCGGTCGCCATGGCACTCCCGCTGCCCAGCTTTGCGCAACGAGGCGTCTTCCGGCAGGTTCAGCAGAAACATCCAGCGGCCCCTCAGGCACAGCGCCAGCAGCCTCCACGGCAGCAACCTCATCCGCAACAACAGGGGCACGCTGGGGACTGGCTCCGCCGCTATAAAGATCTTCCGCCTGCAGAACAGGAGCAAGCCCTGCAGAGCGATCCTGCCTTCCGGCGTTTGCCTGCCGAACGGCAGCAGTTGCTCCTCCGGCGTTTGCAGCATTTCTCCGATCTTCCTCCGCAGAAGCAATTGCAAATGCTGAACCGCATGGAAACATGGGAGCACCTGACTCCCGAACAGAAGCAGCAGGCTCTGCAGGTTCGCGATCAGTTTCGGCAATTAACTCCGGACCGGCAGCGGATGGTACGAACCGCGGTCCGCGATCTTGCGGCCATGCCGCCGGATCAGCGCGAACAGGTCATCAACTCCGAGCGCTTCAAAGGCACGTTCAACGATCAGGAACGCGCGATCATGCGCGGCGCCACGCACCTGCCTCTCACGCCCCCCGAAGCCGGCGAGGGCGGAGAAAATCCAGAACAGTGAAGCCGGCGTGGCGTCAGCCTTCTGGCGTCAGCCTTGTGGTCACCACCTTCGATCCTTCCCAGTTGGATTTCCCAAAAGCTCCTAGTTCATCAACGCTTGCATGCGCCGGATCGACTGCGTCATCTGGCGGACTTCGTCCGCGTCGGATGCCGTCGGAGAGATCTTCAGATATTCATCCAGGTCTTCGGCGGCGAGGCCGCGCATTCCCATGCTGTACCGAAGAAGAGCGCGCTGCTTCAAGTCCTCGGCCGATTGCGGATAGATCACGAGAACAAGATCCGAAACCGGTAGAGCTTTGCGGAAGTTCCGCGTGGAAAGATAGATCGTCTTCAGGTTGTTGAGCATCCGCGTCAGGATCTGGCGCCGGCTGATGGGATGGAGGAATTCCGGCCTCATCTTCATATCTCCGGAATAGATTTCGTCGAGGCGGCTCTGGCAGTCCTGGCTGCTTAGGATGTCGCCGCGATTAAAACAATCGATCAGGATTTCCTGTCCTTCGCCGCTGTAATGCTTCAACAGAAAGTGGCCGGGCATGCCGACTCCAGCCAGCGGGAAGCCAACCCGCCGCGCAACCTCCATATAAAGGATCGAGAGCGAAATCGGAATCCCCAACCCACGATCGAGCACGTCATTCAAGAAACGAGTTTCGCGGATCGTAATAGTCTTCGCGGTTGCCGCGCAAGTTGGCCTGCTCAAATAGAACGTGGTTGAGAGCGGCAAGAGTTCCCTTCCTTCCAAAGTCGGCCGACAGCGATGTCACGCGCCCCGCCATGCGCTCGATGCGATCGGCGTAGGCCTCGATTTCAAGGCCCGGATACTCTGTTTGCGCGATCACGAGCGCAGCCCGAACCAGGTCGATCTTTTCATCCTCAATGTCGGGATCTACAAAAGCAGAAAAGTTTTCCAGCAGTTCCGCGGGGGCAGTGTGTTGCATATCCAATGCTAACAACGATCGCCGCGCAAGGAATTGGCCCGGATGTGCCAGGACATGGCACGTTCGGTTATGAACGCAGCAGGTTGCGCAAAATAAAGAGCACGTTGGCGGGGCGCTCTCCCAGCCGCCGCATAAAGTATGGATACCACTCGGTGCCGAACGGGACATAGACGCGCATCCGCCATCCCTCGCGCACCAGACTCTGTTGCAAATCGCGGCGAATGCCGTACAGCATCTGAAACTCGAACGAATCTCTCGCGATGTTCTCGCGCGTGGCGAACGCCTGCGCCTCGCGAATAATGTTTTCGTCGTGGCTCGCCAGTCCGTGATAGATCCCACTTTTCATCAGGATCTTCATCAGCTTGATGTAATTCGCATCCACGTCGGCCTTGCTCTCGAATGCAATGCTCGCGGGCTCCTTGTACGCGCCTTTGCACAACCGAATGCGAATGCCTTCCGCCAGCAATTTTTCCACGTCGCTCTCGGACCGCTTCAGGTATGCCTGGATCACGGTGCCGACGCTCTTGTCGTGTCCCGGCATGCGGTGCAGTTCGTGCACGAAATCGAGCGTGCGCTGCGTGTAGGGCGATCCTTCCATGTCGACACGGACGAAGCCCGGAGGGTTCATCGACGCAGCCCTCGAGACAAGCCCGCTGACGATCTCACGCGCGAGCGCTTCGTCGACATCCAGCCCCATGTGCGTCAGCTTGAGGCTGATATTGGCGTCGAGTTGGTTGGCGGAGATTGCATCGAGAATCTGCTGATAGAGAACCGCGCTGTGTCGCGCTTCATCCGGATTCGTGACGTTCTCGCCGAGGTTATCAATGCTCACACTCATGCCGCTGCGGTTCACGGCCTGCGTGACGCGCACTGCATTTTCAATCGCCGTACCGGCTACAAAGCGTCCGGAGACGCGGCGTCCAACCGCCGAGCGCTCGGCGAAATTCCGCAGAGAACGATTTTCAGAAAGGCCGACAAAAAAGGACCTCAACATGGAATACCTGCCACGGCCGGAAGAATGTCCGGGAGGACGAGAGAAGGACCACCGGCCACGGGCATGAAGATCACAGAATTTTGTATCACAACCGGGGATGGGCAGGTGTGAGCAGCCATACACTGGCGTTTGTCACCCACCACAAGTATTTGTCATCGACCACCAGTCGTTGTTGTTCACCACACGCTTTGTCATTCTGACCGAAGGGAGGAATCTGCTGCTCCTCGCGGCAACATCCGCCGCAGGGCCGCAGCAAATCCCTCCCGTCAAAACGCCATTCTCGAAATGAAGCGCCTACCAGGAATAGTGCGCCGAATACGTGATTACCTTCTCCGAATCAGGCTGGACCGAAATGGGAAACTCAATCGTCTGGCTATCTTTTTTCTGATACTCATCCGATTTCGCGACCACCTCCCAGTTCTTGCCGCGATACAAATGCTCGACCACCCGCACGTTCACCGCTTCTTTCTTATGGTTGCGAACCTTGATTTCGAAGGTCTCGGTCGCCGCATTCTTCTCTGACCGTGTAGTTCGACCGCTTCCGCTCGCCCGTCACGTCAAACGCATTGCCAGTATAGATGCGGACTGTTTCGTCGTGGGGCGTGTGATCGATCATGTTCTCGCCGGTGAACTCGACTTGCCCATCGTCGTTGTGACGGTAGAAACGCACGCGTCCTTTGGGGAGCGGCATCCCGAGATGGTTCGCGTCTGAGTTGACGAACTCGCGCATCACCCAGATTTTCGAATTCGATTCCGTCCCGTAAGAATGATCGTTGCGAATGTTCTCCCAGTTCCATCCGTTGTATCGATTGGGATCGATCTTCGCGCCGTCGTAGATGTATAGCTGCTTCGTCGTTACACCCGCGGCGTGGATGAATTCCACCTGCTTGGTTTCGCGATCGCGCAGCGTGGTCGCGTGCTCCAGAGTGTAGAGATGGTATTCGTCAAAAGATTTTTCGGTCACGGGCGGCCCGGGCATGGCGGCGCCGACGGCCTTAAATGCCATTTCATCCCTGCCGTTCATGCCGGGCTGTATCTTGCTCACGTCACCCGCCATCAGCTTGATGCGCGCATTCTCGAATGTCATTCCAGTGCGATTGTCGACTGTGATCCATCCGACGATGTCGACGACGTCTCCCTTTTCCGGAGCCACGATGTTGTAGTCGGCCTGCCACGCCATGCCGCCCGTCACGTAAGAAAGTTCGGCGGGAAACTTGCCCGGCTTGTCCGTAACAATCTGCCATTCCAGTCGCGGCTTTAGAATAGTTTCCGCCGTCAGATCGGGAAAGATGGGCGTTCCGGGCAACCCAAAACGCAATTGTCCGCCCACCTCGATGATGGGCTCCTCCGCCTGGCCCGCGTAGTTTTGGTAGCCGTTGGCGTTGAAGTAGTCCGGCCGCACGTAGCCGCTGCGAACCACTTTGCCCTTCACAGTCGAATGATCCGGTTGTTCGAAATCAATCGTGCGACCTTCATATAACGAAAGAAGAGAAAACTGCGACACCGGGTCCGCGCGATAGTTCTGCTCCAGCACATTGACCATGTGCTTGCCCGAAGGATCGCGCAGGATAACCGAATCTGGCTCCAGATGCATCGTGATGTTGTTCACGTTGATCTGGTTCACACCCGACTTCAAATCCAACGGCAGTTCCTCGCGAATGACCGCGAAGTTCTGGTTATAGATGGTCAACGATGGTTGAGAAGCCTGCTGTCCATAGAGGCTTCCGCATAAAGACAACAAGAGAAGATAGACGAGACGAGCGCGCATGAACGTTCCCCCAAGGCTTGCCTGCGATTGTTTTGCTTCCGGGACTGCACTCAGGCTACCTCTGGAAGAACGCTCTGGGGAGTGACTCTTGCGTGGCGAAGGGGCGCCTATAACTGCTTGCGCGTGAGTGAATTAGAGCCGAGATTTGTGCTTTCCCGGGATTCTCGAAGGTTGGCCCGCCAGCGACAGTTTCGACCACCTATATAAGGATGGTCTACAAGACCACGGCGTCCGATCTGGAGTCGTTACTTGCCCTGCTCTTCGAGGAACTTTTCGACTTCGATGGCGGCCATGCAACCACTTCCCGCCGCCGTGATCGCCTGCCGGTATCGCCGGTCCTGTACATCTCCGCAAGCGAAGACTCCGTGGACACGGGTGAAAACATAGTCGTGCGTTTTCAGATATCCATCTGCGTCGGTGTCGAGTTGATCCGCGAACATCTTCGCGTTGGGTTCGTGTCCGATCCCCAGAAATAACGCGCTGGTGGGAAAATCCCAGACTTTGCCCGTCTTCACATCCCGCAGCTTGAGTCCGGTGACTTCTTTGTTGTGTACGTCGTAGACGTCTTCGACCACGGTGTCGAGCAGGAATTGAATTTTCTCGTGTTTCTGCGCGCGCTCGAGCATGATCTTCGACGCGCGAAACGCATCGCGCCTGTGGATCACCGTCACCTTGGTCGCAAAGCGCGTAAGGAACAGCGCTTCCTCCATGGCGGAGTCGCCGCCACCAACCACAACGATTTCCTTTCCCGAAAAAAAGAAGCCGTCGCACGTCGCGCACGAAGACACGCCATGCCCAATCAGTTGCTGCTCATGCGGCAGTCCCAGCCAACGGGCGGAAGCTCCGCTGGCAATGATCAACGTCTGGGTGTGCACCTGCTGATGCCCAACGTGCAGCAGAAATGGCCGTTGGCTGAGATCGGCGCTGGTAAGGTGCGACATGCGGTATTCAGCGCCGAATCGTTCGGCTTGCTTGCGCATGTTCTCCACCAGTTGCGGACCCAGAATGCCCTCGGGAAATCCAGGAAAATTCTCGACCAGCGTTGTCATGGAAAGTTGTCCGCCGGGCTCGTGACCTTCGATGACCAGCGGTTTCAGGTTGGCTCGCGCTGCGTACAGCGCAGCGGTGTGTCCGGAGCATCCGGACCCGATAATGACGACGTTGCGAGTTTCGCTCATGGATTGTCTTATGACTGCAGATTAGATGGTCGGGTTCCGGTTTTGATGCATGCCGCCAAAGTCGGACTATTTCTTGTCGCCCGCCGTTTTGGAAGCAGGCGTCGTCAGGCTTCTGTGCCGGCTTCGATTTCGCGGCATTGGTGACCTTTGCCAATTCTTCCGGCACAATCGCCTTCACGCCTAACAGGGTCCGGTAATGCAACAGCACTTCCGACGCGCTGCGGAACAGCGGTTCGTAAGCGCTTTGATCCGGCGCCGGACCTCCCTCGGCCGCCGAACATCGCGCCAGCGCCACCGAAGCCTTGCCGAACCGCTCCAGACGCACGCGGCTCACAGGCGTGTTCGACGTCAGCATCGCTTCAGAACTCGTCACGGCAGAAGCGCTGTCTTCGAGCGATACCTGGATCAGGTCCTTAGGATCGCGGACGTGCAAAACCAGCGTCTCGACCATCATTTGCCCGTCGTTGCTGAATGAATATTGCACGCTCGAAAAGAGAGCCTGCACAGAGAATTCCCGACGAATCCGCACATAACTCGCTACAGAAGGCTCTCCTGCGACGTGTGCAGTCTGACCTGCCGGCAAGAAGCTCGGCATATCCGTGAGCGTCGACTTGCCTCGCGAGACTTCGAAATCGGAGCCAAACAGTGGCTGTTTGGGCACCCGCCCCAGCGCCGAAGCAATCTCCTTCTGCTCGTCCGCAGACGGCGTGCAGACATTCAGCATGTTGACCTTCACTTGCGGCTGTTGTGTTGCTGAGGGCTCCGCCTGCTGTGCCAGCAGCGGCCGCGGCAGCAGCGTTGCCAATAAACAGAGGGTTAAAACCGGGATTCTGGCCACGCCGGGATTTTAACTGAGACAGAGCAGAATTCTAAATTCCGAATCCAAGTTTTCTCCAGCCGGATCGTCGTAAAATCTACTTATGGCGAATCTGACACTGGTTTACGGCATGAGGCTCCTGCCTTCGGAAGACGTTGCCCAAGTCGGGGAGGCTCCGGTAAAGCTCACTAACGGCCGTGAGGCCCATGTGGCCATGCACGTCCTCGAAGGCAGCAAGGAAGAGATTGAAAAGCAGTTGCGTACGAGCCTCGAAGCCTTCTTTGATCTTTATCCTGAGATCTGAAGGGTCCACAGCGTTCTCGGGAATCACTCCCGCGAACCGGACGGCTCCTCGCGACGGCGATTTCACCGGCACGCCGTATAATCTCACTCTTGTCAGTCGCTATTTAGAACCGCATGCAATGGTCCTATCCAGAATTGCGCCGCAGGCTGCTTGAGGCAGATTTATGGCCGCAGGGCCGAATGGCGCGAATCGCCTGCTATCTGGCCGCTCTCGCGACCGTGCTGTACGCGCTGGAGAAATTGCTGGGCGCGTTCAAGCTGACTTGGGGCGAACATCTGGGAGGCTGGGTTGGATTTCTCGTCTTCGTTGCCTCGCTGCTCTTTTTCATTCTCGCGTTTCGCTGGATCCGGCGAAGAATCCTGTGGCGGCTGCGCAATCGCCTGATCGTCACCTACGTTTTCATCGGCGTGATCCCCGCGGTGCTCCTGATCGCGATGGCGATCATCACGCTCTACGGCTTGGGCGGGCAGTTTGCCATCTTCGTCGTCAGCTCCGAAATCCACGCTCAACTGCGAGGCCTCGAGGCAGCAAACTCCGCCGTCACCAACGAACTTGCCGCACACCTTGAGCGCGGCGAGAAGCCGACGGCCGAATCATTGGCGGGAATGCGAAAGCGCGATCCGTCGTGGGCGCGCCGCAGAGTTTGCGCGTGGCGCGGAGAGAAACTGCTCGTCCTTGGAACCGAAAATCAGGAAGCGCCCCCGACGATACCGGACTTCGTGAAAGGAAAGTTCCGCGACATCGTCCGCGATCGCGGCCAGTTGTATCTCCGCGTCGCATCGACCATGCCGGTCGGCTCCGACAAGCTGACGGTGGTGACCAGTGAACCGTTCGATAAGGAACTGGTCGGCAAGATCGCGGCCGACCTCGGAGAGATCACGCTCTACACTTCCGGGATCGATCTCGATGATTCCTCTTCGAAATCCGACAAGCCGTCGACTTCTTCAAGCTCCAATTCATCTACCCCGGCTTCAAGCACGACGAACATCGACTTTTCTGCGAACAACAGCAAGAACGGAATTGTGGTCAATTCCGGAAAGAAGGGCGCGCAGAAACATGTTCTGGGCCCCACCTTCACAGTGGGGACGACTCCGGAATCGACCGGCACCTTCGACCGCGAAATTACGTTCGCGACTCCGCTTCCAGTCATCGATTGGTCCAACGGTGAGCTGCAGCAAACGGGCGCGGTGCTACAAGTCGTGACCCGGCCGGCGGTTTTGTACACTCACCTGTTTGCCGCGCTCGGCGAATTCGTGCGGGGCGTGGTCTACATCTTGTTGGGCGTGGGAGGATTCTTTGCCCTGATCGAACTGATCGCGCTGATCATCGGGACCCGTATGACACGCACTGTGACCGCGGCTGTGGCCCAACTCCACGTCGCCACGCGCCATGTCGATCGCGGAGACTTCAGCCATCGCATTCCCGTGAAATCGGACGATCAGCTGGCGGATCTGGCCGTGTCTTTCAACACGATGACTGCTTCGATCGAGAAGCTGATTCTGGAACAGAAGGAAAAGCAGCGACTGGAAAACGAGCTCTCGATCGCGCAAGAAGTGCAGGCGCAGCTCTTCCCCCGCCCCGTGTCGGACCTTGAGTCGCTGGAAGTCCATGGATTCTGCCGTCCAGCTCGCACCGTGAGCGGCGACTACTACGACTTCCTGACCGCCAGTTCGCACAAACTCATCCTCGCCGTTGGAGATATCAGCGGAAAAGGAATTTCGGCCGCGCTTCTCATGGCGACGATTCACTCGGCGGTCCGGGCGTACAGCGTCGAGAGCCTTCCGCAGATGCGCGAGCCGGTTGCCGTTGGGGCCGTTGCCGGATCGGGACGGATGATGGCAACCTGGCCCGAAGGCATCGAAGTTTCTCCCGGGGCGTTGCTGGGGTTGCTCAACCACCAGCTCTACGAAAGCACTCCTCCGGAAAAATATGCCACGCTTTTTCTTGGCATCTACGACGGACGCTCTCACCGTCTGACCTATAGCAACGGCGGGCATCTTCCTCCGATACTGATCGGCAAAGATGGCGCCGTGCGCAGGTTGGAAGCTGGCGGAACCGTCGTTGGCCTCTTCGACAATATGACCTACGAGGAAGGCGTCGTCGAAATGCATCCCGGGGAAATTTTTCTCGCCTACAGTGACGGAGTCACCGAGCCCGAAAATGATTTTGGAGAATTTGGCGAGGAGCGATTGATCGATCTCGTCAGCGAAAACCGCAATCTGCCGCTGCCGCAAATCAGCCAGATCGTGACCACGGCCGTCGATGATTGGATCGGCGACCAGGAACAGCCCGACGATGTCACGCTGGTCCTGGCACGCGCGCGCTAACGGCGAATTTTTCGATCATTCTTCGCTGCGTTTCTTATTCGCCGGACTTCTCCGTATTGACAGCCTGAAGCGCCATGCAATACTTTGGTGCCTCGCCTTACTCGGGTCTGCGCGGGAGTAGCATAACCACGGCAATGCGCCGGGGCTCCATCCCGGAGATGACGGTTCGATACCGCTCCTCCCGCCCCAGATTTCCGTACCTGCTCTCAAATCTTCTGCACTTTCCACTTCCCGCGCCGGAATAAGATGGCGCTGGCTCCGGCGATGGCTCCCTCTGCAATCACAATCGCCCAAAATGCTCCGTTGGACTTCATATTCATCGTGATCGCCAACCAATAGGCGAGCGGAATCTCCAGCAGCCAGAAGCCAAAGAAATTTACGACCGTCGGAGTGATCGTGTCTCCGGCTCCGTTGAAGGCCTGCAGCATCACCATGCCGTAGGCGTATCCCACGTTGCCGCAACTGATGATGCGAAGACACGTCGCGCCCAGCGGCACCACCGCAGGATCGCTGATAAACAGTTTCACCACCGGCTCGGCAAACAGCACGAAAAAAATGCCGAGCGTGCCCAGGAAAATCATGTTGTACAGGCCCGTCTTCCATACGGCTTTCTCGGCCCGATCTGGTTTGCCTGCGCCCAGGTTTTGTCCGACAAGAGTCGCCGCCGCGTTGCTCAGTCCCCAGGACGGCATGATGAGGAAGATCACGACTCGAATCGCAATCGTGTATCCGGCAATCGCCGACGCGCCGAACATGCTGATGATGCGAACCAGCCCGATCCAGCTTGTGTGCGCGATGGCGAACTGCAAAATTCCCGTGAGCGATACGCGGAGCAGCCGCCACAACACATCGAAGCGGATACGAAGCTGCCGTATCGTGATGCGAATGCGTTCCGTGCCTTTCATGAGCCGGTAAAACTGATACAGGACGCCGATGCTACGCCCGATAAATGTCGCCAGCGCCGCGCCTGTCACTCCCAGCTTGGGGAACGGTCCCCAGCCAAAAATCAGGCAGGGATCGAGAATCAGATTGATGATGTTCGACACCCAGAGCAGGCGCATCGCAATCGCCGCATCTCCGGCGCCACGGAAAATCGCATTGTTCAAGAACAGCAGCAGCACCGCGAAACTGCCGCCCAGGCAGATTCGCGTGTAGCCACTCCCCATCGACACGATCTCTGGAGTCGCTCCCATCAGATGCAGCAGGTTCGGAGCGAAGAAGAAACACGGCACCCCGATCGCCAGCGACACTACGGCGCCCAGCGTGATCGCCTGCACCGCCGCGACCGCCGCTCCTTCCGGATCTTTTTCACCGATGCGGCGCGCCACCATCGCTGTCGTCGATAGGCTCAGCCCCATGCCGACCGCGAACACGAGGCTCAGCATCGATTCGGTCAAGCCAACCGTTGCGACGGCGTTTGCCCCGAGCCGTCCGACCCATGCCACGTCGACAACGGCGAAGAGCGACTCGAGCACCATCTCCAGAACCATGGGCACGGCGAGCAACAAAATCGCCCTGTTCAGGCTACCGGCGGTGAAGTCTTGATGAGATCCGCGCACCGCTTCGACCAGCGATGCCCACAGAGATTGCTGCGACTCGACAGAGGTAGCAATCGCTTCCATAGAAACCTTCTGACTTTCTGCAACGCATCCGCAAAAAAAGGGAGCGGATCTTCGCATGAAGAACTGGAAACCTTAAAGGAGGAGCCCGCTCAGGAGCGGGAAAGGAACAGGCGGGTTTTAACGCGGGGTAAGCATCTTAAATTCCTCAGCGCGGATCGTTTGGACAACTGGGTCCACACAGGAAAACGAACGGCTGTGGCCTGATTCTAACCCAGGCAGTAATTTTCTGGCAAAAAACTCGCGGCGGATTGTCGGAGGCCAATCCGCCGCTTCCTCAGGAGGTAGGAATGCTGTTCGCTCTGGAACAATTGCATCGTAGTAGGGATCGCGTTTCTCGTGAAGATCACCGAGGTATCGCCCAAAGAACGGTGCATCCCGTTATTTCTTTGGAAGGTCTAACACCCGCGCCGACACTGCCGAATTCTTCAGCGTTCCTCCAATAATCAGCGGCCCGAGCGGAGTGAACACGATTCCGCGCGCATCCGATCGAACATCAAACGTATCTTCCGTGATCGTTTCCCAGCGGGTGCCGTGAAGATCGAAAGCGAACGTGACTGGAGAAATTTCCACGGGCTTCCCGTCTGCTCCCTGGAATTTGTAGTTGTGCAGCGCGGTCGCTCCGCCCGAAAACAGCACTTTGTGCTCTGCACCGCCGCCCGCGCCAATGCCCATTCGTCCCGGCCCCGGATGCGCCGGCAACTTGCTCCAATCAATCTTGTTCGGTTCCTTCTTGTCGATCTTTCCCATCCAGCACTCGTCGGATAAGACATATCCCGTTCCGCCCGCCGGATCTTTCTTCGCTCCGTCGACATAGACGATGGTTTCATCGGTCAACCCGCCGGCGTGACCGAAGACTGCAGGTCCCGGAAACGGTTTCCCCTGTTCCCACGTGTTTTTCTCGGCGTCGTAAATCTGCACGTTATTGACCGGGCCGTCTTTCGAGCGCCCGCCGATGAGGTACACATACCGGTCGTGCGCCATGCCGATCACCGCCTGGTCCACTGGCACGGGAATGTCCGCCGCCCGATACCACCGGTGCTCATCGGGCAAATAGGAATTCACGTCTCCGAGAGTGAACTCGTTGCCTTGCCCATCGACGGTATATCCACCGAAAACAAATACCTGGCCTCTCACCCCGATCGCCGCGGAACCGAGGCGTCCCGCCACGCCCGGAACCGACCGTCCTTCAATCCACTTGCCGGACTTGAAGCGCAGCACGAACACCTTGTTCGTGATGTCGTCCCACGTCTTCTTGGTGCCCACTCCCATCATGGAATAGACCTCAGTTCCATTCTTGAGGGCTGCAACAGCATTGTTGCTGACCGCATTCGGCATCGCGGGAATCTTTGAATCCTCCGCGGCCAACAGGAAGACCGCGCAGAAAATTGGCAGTAGAAAAGCCGAGCGCTTTTTCATCGTTGAGATATTACGTCTTTCGTTTGATTCGCGGCAAAGTGCGGGAACATCTTACTCTCGCGCACCGGTTTGATGCGCCCAACCGCGGCCACATGGCCAACTACTTCACCAACCCCTGCCGAATTCCATGAATGAAGTCCGTATACGCAGGCGTCTGACCGCTCTCGCGCATGTGGCTTGCGATCTGTCCGCGATGATAGGTCGAGTGCATCGCGACGTGCGTCAACACGTCCACAATGGTGCTCGTCCAGGGCTCGCCTTTACTATTTTTGTAGGAAATCGTTCGCGAAAAATCCGTGAGGCCACGGAGATACTCAGGCCACAAGCGCCCGAGATCTTCGATTTGAGCCTCACAGAGCGCGAGGTCTGCCTCGGGCCAGACTTTAACACTCTGATCCTTCCCCTCTAAACGTTCCATCCAAAGCCACTCCGCGGCCAAAATGTGCGACAAAAGTTGAACAGAGCGCGCATCCTCTCCGCCATTCTTGCGCAGGATGGCCAAAACCTCCCGGTTCGCCCACGCATCATAGGCAAACTGGCGGCGCAAATGTTCAGCCAGGGTCAGGGACGCCGTTTCCATGTTGTAACGCTCCTTTCACATTGAAGAGTTAAACTGCTTTACAGCTGCGGTCGGTCAGCACTACCCCTCAATAGAGATGCCGCGCAAAGCCCCATCGGAGCGAAAAGTTAAAGCGGACGAAAGCTCAGTCGAGGCTCGTCCAACAAATGGGTCGAGGAGCGCTCCGTCCAAAGCACGCAGCGCCGACGATCTCGCAAACCTCGCGCTGAAAGCCTGCCTCATCGCCCGCGACGCCGCGTTTAATGTCCGCGACCTAGTCACAAATTCTTCGCGGATGGCGTTTCTCGCGATCAAAGACTGCGAGAAGGAGCTCGACCTGATCGAACGCCAGATCGATGAGCGGCTGCCCGCAGCCATTACCCGCGTCAGCGAGATTCGCGCCCGTCAACTTCTTTCAAGCCTGAAATCGACGACCGATCTCGAGCGCATCGGAGATCTCGTGATGAGCGTGGCCATGCGCGTACAGGCTCGCACCGTGAAGATTCCCGCTTCCGACGTGCGACACCTGGTGGAGATGTCGGTTGTTTTGCGCGACATGCTCGACTTGATTCACAAAGGATTTTCCACGCTTGATCTCGAATGCGCCCGCACCGTCCTGCAAATGGACAAAGAGATCGATCGCGTCTGCCACGGACTCTTCCAGAAACATCTCGCGGAAACCGTCGCCCAAGGGGACACCTCCGGTTTCGAGATCCTTCTGATGGCACAGGCCCTGGAGCGCGCCGGCGACCATACCACCAACCTCGCTGAAGATCTTTACAATCTCATCGAAGGCCGCAGCCTGCGGCATATGCCGAAGAAAAAAGCCTCCAATTAAATTCATCTCTCATTCATCAAAGAGAAACATTCCAGCAACATTCCCCCCATAGAGTCTGAAAGTAATTCTTTGATACGCCTCCCACCGAATTGTGAGTGGCCTGAAATCAAGTATGTACCAGCCATCGACCTCCCCCGACAGGGCTGACGAGCGCGAAGTTTCTGATGCGGCTCGCCCCCTGATCTTCGTTGTAGAAGACGACGCGGACATTGCGCGCCTGATCTCTCACAATCTCCAGGCCGCCGGTTTCAACGTGCAGAATTTCATGAGCGGCGCCTCCGTGCTCACCGAAGCCGTCAGTGAAAAGCCGGCACTGTTTCTGCTCGACGTCATGTTGCCCGGAACCGATGGCTTCGAACTTTGTCGCCACATCCGGCACACCCCTTCCCTTTCGGTGACACCGGTCATCTTTCTTACGGCCAAAACGGCCGAGGCCGACCGGATCAAAGGCCTCGAACTCGGCGGGGACGACTACATCACCAAGCCGTTCAGCCCCCGGGAGCTGGTCGCCCGCATCCGCACCGTGCTTCGCGGTTTGGGGAGGAATCCCACCGCGGGCGGTTCGATCCGAGTCGGAGATCTTGAGATCGATGTCTACTCCATGACGGTGCAAGTCAGCGGGCGCAACGTTCTCGACCACGGTTCGTGAATTTCGCCTGCTGGAATACCTCGCCACGCATCGCGGCCGCGTTCTGACGCGCGATCAGTTGCTCGACGCCGTCTGGAAGGAAACTCCCTTCGTCACTCCCCGCTCGATTGACGTTTACATCCGCCGTTTGCGCGAGAAGATCGAGGCCGATCCCCGCCATCCCCAGTATTTCAAGACCTTGCGCGGCATCGGATACCGCTTCGAAGTCCCGAAGTAGCCGTAAACCCTCTGCCATCGCGTACGCCTATTCAGAACCAAGGGTCTCTGTGGCGACGCCTGCTTCCGCCACCTGCTTTTCAGTATTCAGGAATTCGCTCATCCCGAAGAGCCCGCGTTCTTGCCGGCGGGCCGAGGGATCTCCCGTGGCAGACAGCGTCGTAGGTGAGATCCTTCGCTGCGCCCGAAGAACGGCTACGCTCAGGATGACGCCATCGACGAGCGAAGGTGCCATCAGAAACTCCAAATTGAGCTGGCGGCCGCTCTTTTCGCCCCGCTGGCCCGCGCGGTCATTTATTCTGTTCCTCCCCTGCGATGGCCAACAAGCCCAAGCTTCTCTGGAGAGCGGACGACCAGCAATCCCGCCTTTTGGAACTCGCCGCGGCTTCGGACGAGCCGGCTAAAGATAATCCCCTGCGCCGCGATGTTCGCTCGCTAGGCGCAATTCTCGGACAGATTCTGGTCGAGCAGGCCGGGCAGGAACTCTACGACTCGGTCGAAGAACTTCGCCGCTTGCTGATCGACAACCGCGAAACCGCGCGTCGCAGCCCCGAACAAGCTTCTTCCCCGAAACTCCGCGTGGAAGTGCAGGAAATCGTTTCGAAGATGGACCTGTCGCGCGCGTATCAGGTAACAAAAGCGTTCGCCACATATTTCGAGTTGGCCAATCTGGCGGAAACCAATCACCGCAAACGACGCCGCCGCGCCGGAAAGCTGCAACTCGGCCAGCCTCCGCTTCCCGGCTCATTTCGCGGAACCCTGCTGCGGCTGAAGCAATCAGGAGTTTCAGCCGAGGACGCACTTGCCGCCTTGGGGAAAATTCAGATCACCCCCGTGTTCACCGCGCATCCCACGGAGGTTGCCCGGCAGACCGTGCTCCTGAAGCGTCGGCGTATCGCGCAACAACTCGAGCGCCTCGACCGTCTTCCTCTCACGGCCGAAGAGGCCGCAGACTGCGAAGACAACATTCGCGCGGAAGTCACTTCGCTCTGGCAGACCGACGAAGTGCGTCTGGCGAAGCCCACGGTGAACGACGAGATCCGCATGGGCCTCCGCTACTTTCGCTTGTCGCTCTTCGATTCCCTGCCGAAAATCTATGACGAGATCGTGGAATCGTTCCGCGACGTATACGGATTCGCCCTCGACGAATCGTCGGTGCCGAACGTCATCCACTTTGGCTCGTGGATTGGCGGCGACCGCGACGGCAATCCACTGGTCAAGCCGGAATGCATCCGCGACGCTCTCGATGCCGGGCGCGCACTGATTCTTCGCGAGTATCTTTACGACGTGGAAGCGCTGAGCGACCGCCTGAGTTCTTCACGCCGCCAAACCGAGATCTCTGCCGACTTGCTCTCGCGCCTCTCGCACTACGAACGCAAAATCCCGGGCGTTCATCTCGCCTGGGGACCGGACAACCAGGCCGAAAGCTATCGCCGCTTTCTTTCTTACATGTTTCACCGGCTGCAACTGAGTCGCGACGCCAAGGACTCGCTGGGCGCCTACGCAAGCGCCGCGGAATTCGAGCAGGATATCTTGCTTGTGCGCGACAGCCTCCGCGCAAATCGTGGCGAACGCCTTGCCCGGATTTACGTCGAGCTCGCTGCTACGCAAGATTCGTAAGTTCGGATTCCACCTGCACACGCTGGACATCCGCCAGCACGCGCGCGTACACGCCCAGGTGTTGCAGGAACTCGGTCCGGAATTCGACAAGCAGCCCGAGTCGCCTGAAGGCGCGCGAGCTGGTGGAAACTTTTCGCACAATCGCGCAGGTGAAGCGCAGCCATCCGGCGCAGTCGATCCGCCACTACATCATCAGCGGCGCGGAATCGGAAACGGATGTGATGAACGTGATCCGGCTCGCCAAAGTCACCAACGTCCAGGTTGCCGGATCGCCCGACGATCCCGGTCTGATGCCGGTGCCATTGTTCGAATCGATCGACGCACTGCGTTCGGCCAGCACGATCATGCGTCGCGTCTGGAGCGATCCGGAATATCAGCGTCTGCTCGATTCCTGGGGACGTTGGCAGGAAGTCATGCTCGGCTACTCCGACTCAAACAAAGACGGCGGCATGCTCACTTCGACGTGGGAGCTTTACAAAGCGCATCGCGAGTTGCATCACGCAGCGAAAGAGCATGGCGTGAACCTGCGGCTTTTTCATGGCCGTGGAGGCACGGTCGGCCGCGGCGGCGGGCCCACGCACTCCGCGATTCTCGCGCAGCCACCGGGATGTTTTTCCGGACAGATTCGCGTCACCGAACAGGGCGAAGTTCTCAACTGGAAATACGCCGACCCGGTTCTCGCCGAATGGAATCTTGAGCTGATGATAGCGGCCAGTCTTGAAGCGCTCATGCGGCCGGGAGACAAGGTCGAAACGCCGCAGGCTTGGGAAGAAGCGATCGAAGAGATTTCACAGGAAGCCTACCGCGTCTATCGCAGGGACATCGCCGAGAATCCCGACATCCTCGAATATTTCGAGCAAGCCACTCCGGTCAACGAACTCGACACCGCGCGCATTGGCTCACGTCCAGCGCGCCGCAGCAAAGGACGCCGTCTCGAAGATCTCCGCGCCATCCCCTGGGTCTTCGGATGGATGCAAAGCCGGTTCGCAGTCCCCGCGTGGTTCGGCGTGGGACTGGCGCTGGAGCAGTTCGCAAAAAGAGGAACGGTGCAGGAACAACTTCTTCGCGACATCGCCAAGGGATTTCCGATGTTTTCCGGCATGCTCGGAAACGTGGAACTCGGCATGGCCAAGGCCGACCTCGGCATTGCGCGAGACTATTCGGGCCTGGTCAAGAATGCCGCCCTGCGGAAGCGCGTCTTCTCCATGCTGCACGAGGAATTCCTGCGCACGCGCCGCATGATTCTCCGCGTTACCGGACAGCGTGACTTGCTGGCGAAAAATCGCGTGCTGGCGCGTTCCATCCGGCTGCGCAATCCTTACGTCGATCCCATGAGCCTGATTCAGGTCGAACTACTGCGCCGCAAGCAACAAGGCGAGCAGAGTGCCGACCTGGAATATCCGATGGGCGCGACCATCAATGGAATCGCTGCCGGCCTGCACAATACCGGCTAGGTCGAGGCCTTCGGCAATTCTTTAGTTGCGTCTTTCGATGTGGTATCAGCCGTTGGATTTTTCTCTGCAGGAACGACCTTCTTGGCCACAGGCCGCTTCGCGGCTTCTGCCCGTTTCCGCTCCTGGTGGCGGCGGTCGTGGAATTGTTGATCGGACGATTGTTTCTTCACCCATCTATGATGTCACAGATTCGTCAATTCTCGGCTAACCAGCGGCGATTCGGTCCGTCTGTAGTATCGTGTTCGACGGGCCAAGGTGTGTCCGGCCCCTGCGCGGAACCAACTTCTCCCACTATGCGTATCTCTTACTGCCCTGCTTTACTCGATCCTAAGCAAAAACTGATTTCAAGAGGATATATGCCCACATCCAGATTTTCTGCTGTGTTGGCCACAGTTCTGACCATCTCAGCAGCCTTTGCCCAAACGATTATCGCCCAGAGTGCCCACGCGCAAAGTGCCAGCGCCGCGATGGCCGCAGGCTCGGACGACGCGAAAGAACCGAAACTTGAACGCTTCGATCCGAATCTGGTCGACACAATCTCTCGACCCATGCAACGATTTTTATAAGTACTCGTGCAACAAATGGCTCACCTCCAACCCGATTCCTCCCGACCAGGTTTTCTGGAGCACCGGTAGCGGTCTCGAATTGTGGAATGAAGGAGTTCTCCGCGAGACGCTCGAAGCCTCAAGCAAGAACGACGCATCTCGCAGCTCCAGTGCAACAGAAGATTGGGGATTACTGGGCCGCCTGCATGGACGAGAGCGGAATCGAGGCTGCGGGGCTGAAGTCGCTGCAACCGGAACTCGACCGCATCGCTGCCTTGAAGACGAAGAAAGACATCACGCTCGAGGTCGCGCACCTGCACCACATTTATCCGGGCGCGTGGAGCGGTGGAGACAACCAAACCAACTCGCCGCTCTTCGGCTTTACCGGACAGCAGGATTATGACAACGCTTCGATGGTCGTCGCGCAAATCGATCAGGGCGGATTGACCCTTCCCAATCGCGACTACTATCTCAACAAAGACGAAAAATCGAAGACCCTGCTGGCGAAGTATCGCGCGCATGTACAGAAGATGTTGGTTCTCGGCGGCGAGTCAGAGGCAGAGGCATCCACCGACGCCGACACGGTCCTCGAGCTCGAAACCGCGCTGGCAGGGGCGCAGATGGACAACATCAAGCGCCGCGATCCCAAGAACATCAACAACAAAATGAGTCTCGCGCAGGTTCGCGCGCTGACTCCGTCGATCGATTGGGACGCTTACCTGAAAGGGGTGAAAGCTCCAACCAGTGATCACTACATCATCACGTCGCCCGATTTCTTCCGCGCGGAAGACAAGCTGCTCTCGACTCATCCGCTCGATCACTGGAAGGCATATTTACGCTGGCAGGTGATTCATCACTCGGCGCCGTTCCTCACGAAAGCGCTGGTAGATGAAAACTTCGACTTCTTCTCGCACACTCTCGCTGGAGCTGAACAGCAATTGCCTCGCTGGCGCCGCTGCGTTCATGGCGCCGACCGGGATCTCGGCGAAGCTCTGGGCCAGGCCTATGTCGACAAAGCTTTCCCGCCTGAGAGCAAAGCCCGCACGCTGCAGATGGTGCACGCCATCGAAGCCGCTCTGCATTCCGATATCCAGAGCCTTTCGTGGATGTCCCCCGCGACGAAGGAACAAGCCGTCGTCAAGCTGAAAGGGATTGAAGACAAAATCGGATATCCCTCGCACTGGCGCGATTATTCGAGCGTGCAGGTTTCTCGTGACAGCTATTTAGGAAACGTGGGGCAGGCTTCGTCGTTCGAATTCGAACGCTGGGTCGCCAAGATCGGCAAGCCCGTCGATCGCGCCGAGTGGACCATGACTCCGCCCACCATCAACGCCTACTACGATCCGCAACTCAACACCATCAACTTCCCTGCCGGCATTTTGCAGCCGCCGTTTTTTGACGCGACCAAAGATGACGCTGTGAACTACGGCGCCATCGGCATGGTCATCGGACACGAGATCATTCACGGCTTCGACGATCAAGGCCGCAAGTTCGACGCCAAGGGAAACCTACGCGATTGGTGGACCGCCGAAGATGCGAAGCAGTACGACGAGCGCGGCAAGTGCATCTCTGACGAGTACACCGAAGACGTACCCGACGCCGGCCCCGGAGTCAAACAGAACGGTCTGCTTACCCAGGGAGAAGATACCGCCGACAACGGTGGCATCCATCTCACCTACAACGCGCTCGAGGCTTCGTTGAAGCAGCAAGGCAAGACGATGGACGACAAGGGCCCGGACGGCTGGACTTACCGCCAGCGCTTCTTCCTCTCGTACGCCTACTCGTGGTGCGCAAGCATCCGGCCACAGATCGCAAGCGTGGTCGTCACCACGGATCCGCATTCCCTGCCGATTTTCCGCATCGACAACGTTGTGTCGAACATGGCGGAATTCCAGCAGGCCTTCAGTTGCAAGTCCGGACAAAAGATGGTCCGCGCCAACGCCTGCCGCGTCTGGTAGTCGAGGTTAGAAGTTGAAAGCAAGAAGAGGGCCGGCTTGGAAAAGCCGGCCCTTCCCTTTGCGCACGTAAACGATGCTCGGGTAGCGACGGGCGCCTCGCCCGCTCCGTGACGTGGCAGAGCGGCGCTCCAGAGCCGCGTCCATCCGAACTCACCGGAGATTTAGACCCTACCGGTTAATATCCTCCTTGTTCTGCAACCGCTTCACATAATTTTCCAGATTCGATTTATTCGAATCCGGCGCTCCCGACGACAATGAAAGCTTCACTTCCTTCACCGCGTTATCGAAATCCCCCTGAGAGCTGTACACGCGCGCCAATCCCAGGTGAGAAGTCCAGTAATCCGGAAACTTCTTTGCATTCGACCGATAGATTGCCAGAGCATCCTCCTGCTTCTTGTCTGCCTGCAACTGGCGGCCATAGAAGTAAAGCTGCAACGCGCTGCCCTTATCGAGAGCCCGCGTGCGGAACAGGTCTGCATCTTCCTTGCGCCCCATCTCGTCGAGGATCTTCGATTTATTCATCAGGTTGTCGTAACGTTCTTCCGCCTGGATCGACAGGTCTTCATCCTTCAACGCCTCATCCAGATTGATCTTGTTCGCCAGGAAATATCCGGCAGCATCGTCCCAACCTTCCCAGTAATACTGGTTGAGCCCGTACAACTGCCGGTGGATGCCCGCCGTAACGATGTCGTTCACCTTGACCGCGACATTGAACGGCACCGCCACCTTGTCCCAGCTCATCATCACTACGGTCGAATCAGGCTTCACGCTGTCGAAGTCATAGGCAAGCGCGTTATGCAGTTCCGCAGCCTGCGGCTTCACATTCACCCGCAGCGCGTCCTGATCCTGCTTGTAAGAAAAACTTCCCCAGGAGGTAGCGTCCTTCGAAAAGATTACGGTCCACTGATTCTCGCCCGGGATCATGTGCAGGCCGTACGTCCCTTTATCGAGCGCCTGCCCTTCAATCGTGACCGGATCGCTAAACGTGATCGTCGTGTTTTCGTTGGCTCCCGCGCGCCACACCTGCCCGTAAGGCACAACCTTTCCCCATATCTGACGACCATTGGCGAGGGGCCGGTGATAGTTAATCGTGATGTCGGTGATGCCGATGCGCTGCGATATCAGCGCGTGCTGGCTCGCCCGCGGCAGATTGAGCATCAGCGTTTCGCCCGTCGCGGTTTGAGCCTGGGCCAGGCTTCCTGCCAACAAAACAGCGGACAACATAGCGAGTAAACGAACTTTGTGCATGGAAAAGCTCCTTTTCGGCCGCCGGACCGGCAGCGATCACACAGAAGATGGATTTGCAGTCTCGATTGGAATCGCGAATTAACACCTGGGCAGTGACGCTGTTGCGCTTAGACGGACAACAGGGAGGTAGGTGAGCGGAAGAAGGCGAATGCACCGAAAACGGACGAGGCACCAGGCAAACCGACTCCACAGATATCGTCCCCACCCGCAGCTGTGTCGAAAGTCACTGAATCGGGCAATCAAAGAGCGTAGGTTTTGCACCGTAGAGGTTTCTTCATCTGGTTATCTCCTGCCAGTTCTCCTCACCGTTCGGAGGACGCCATGAAAATAAAAGCGCTTTGTCTGCTTATTCTTTGCCTTTGTGGAATGCCGCTTGCCCAAGCCCAGATCACAAATTTCCAGCACGTCATTGTGATCGTGCAAGAAAACCGCTCCCCGGACAATCTTTTTCAGGGTCTGTGTACAGCGCCCTTCGGAAACAGCAAGTCTTGCAGCACCACCCCAACGGGGTCCCAGTACGACATTCAAACCACCAACTGGCTGGATAAGACCTCGTCCACCGGCACGACTAAGCCCACCCTAGTCGCACTCAACAATACCTACGATCCCGACCACTCGCACCTGTCGTTTACTAACATGTGCGACCTGAACAAGACGACCGGAGCCTGTAGGATGGACGGCGCCGCAAACAACGATTGCACCGGCACTTGCCCGAAGCGGGTTCCTTACCACTATGTGGATAACTCGACCTCCATCCTGAACCCCTATCTCACAATGGCGACGTCATACGGTTGGGCCAACTACATGTTCCAGACCAATCAGGGGCCAAGTTTTCCCGCCCACCAATATCTCTTCGGAGGAACCTCAGCGCCCAGTGCCGCCGATGACGCAATTGGTACATTTGCCGCCGAGAATATGCATCCTTCCACGGCTACGATTGCGGGCTGCATCGCCGTTGCCGGCACGATAGTCCAGTTGATCACCACCCAGGGAGAAAGCCAGTCCATCTATCCCTGTCTGGATCACGAAACCATGGCGGACCTGTTCGATGCCATCAAGGTCAGCTGGAAGTACTACGCGCCCAGCGCTGGCTCCATCTGGACTGCGCCCAACGCGATTCAGCATATCTGTTTGCCGAGTCAATCTAGAGGGGGCAACTGTACGGGATCCGACTGGACCAATGACGTCGTCCTCACTCCTTCGCAGGTGCTCACCGATATCGGCAACTGCAATCTGGCGCAGGTGAGCTGGGTAATCCCGGGTGGCAAGCATTCCGATCATCCCAACGTCAACACGGGTGCCGGGCCTGCCTGGGTTGCTTCCATCGTTAATGCCGTGGGCAACAACCATGCGTGCAAGGATAAAGAAGTCTACTGGGACAACACTGCCATCCTCATTACGTGGGACGATTGGGGAGGCTGGTACGATCACGAACCCCCAACGATTCTGGCCGGCGCTCAAGGCGACTACCAGTATGGCGCACGCGTCCCTTTTATAGTGGTCTCCGCTTACACGCCGGTAGCCTATGTAGACAACAACCGGATGGATTTCGGCACCATCCTGCGCTTCATCGAGCAAAACTTCAACATAGCCGAGGGTGCGCTTAACTTCGCGGATGCGCGTGCGAGCGGCAATCTCAGCGAGTTTTTCAACCTGAAGCAGGTGCCCCGCGTGTTCCAGACCATTTCCGCAACGCTAAGTGCTGACTTCTTTATCCATGACACTTCGCCGGGCTACACGGATCATGACGATGACTAGTGATTTAAAACCAGATTAATTCATAAATAAATTCAAAGGCTTTGCATGACCGCATGCAAGGCTTTTTTCTGCCCTGACAATCCCCGTCCAATTTTTAAGGCAGACTCCTCAACTGTCTGGAGCGCCGGCTATGGGTGTGCGCCGGCAGCGATCACACAGAAGATGGATTTGCAGTCTCGATTGGAATCGCGAATTAACACTTGGGCAGTGACGCTGTTGCGCTTAGACGGATGGGGGAGGACTATGTGAGCATGGTAAGGATGCGCGAACATCCAAATGCGTTCCGCATTGGACAAACAGACAATTTTGAAATCGACTTGAAACTGGAAAAAATAAAACGGTAAACCCTTATGCAGATTGATGAAATTACAGAGAGCGGATGCCGTGAAATTCTGGCTCGCGCTACCCTTGCGAGGTTGGGATGCTCCCTCGACAATCAGCCGTACGTAGTACCCGTGGGTATCGCCTATGAACCCGATTACATTTACGTTTTCTCTACATTCGGACAAAAGATCCGGTGGATGAGGACCAATCCTAAGGTTTGTGTGCAAATCGATGAACTCGCCGGGCAGTCTGAATGGGCCAGCGTCATCGCCACAGGGGAATACCAGGAACTACACGAACCTCAATTCACCGATGAGCGCGATCACGCTCGACGCCTCCTGGAAAAACGAAACCTCTGGTGGTTGAATGCTTTGGCGGAACGCCGGAACGAATTGCCGGACGAAAAAATCAAACCCATCTTTTTTCGAATACGAATTACCTCACTCAGCGGACTGCGGGGCGTAACGGAAGGCTCATAACGGCGCTCCCACAAGCCTCTTGACAAGCGGGCAGCCGGAAGGCACAATCTCTCACAGGCGAACAAAAAGCGAAACTAGTCGCCTCCGCAGGACTCCAGTCCTCGGTGCTCCCTGAAATATTTGAGGATTCTATGTCTTCCGCGGTGGTTTCCACTTCGGCGGCCTTGGGCCGCCTTTTTCATTTTGATGCCGACCTCGATCCAAATGTGGGGCCAGGCGCCCATGCGTGCCCTGAGGTTGCCGAACCTGGCTGCCCGGTCGAGCGCACACCGGCAGCCATTCAGCAGCATCTTCAGTCCGCCATCCACCATAAAAAAATACCTCCAGCGAGCATCACTCCGGCTTCCCGGCTTGAAATACGCCCGGTTCCGCCAATGGCTTCAAGCGGGATCGCGGCCATCGATGCCCTGACCGGAGGATTGCCTCGCGGATGCCTCACCGAAATTTTCGGCCCTGCGTCTTCCGGCCGGACCAGCGTGCTTCTGGCCGCTCTGGCCGCCGCCACAAGCCGCGGAGAATTCTGCGCGGTGGTTGACGCCAACGACGCCCTCGATCCCCAATCGGTCGCCGCCGCCGGAGTAGATCTGGACCGCCTGCTATGGGTACGCTGCGGAGAAGAATCACCACAAAACTCGCGCCCAAAACCACCCGGGCGCCCCCCTCTACCCGGTTTTCGTAGGATGGGGGATTCCTCGCAGGCTGCATTCAGCTTCGCTCGTGCTTCACAGAAAAAAATTGAGGGAGCAGAAGATAGCTCTCGTCAGTCAGAACACCGTCTCGAGCAAGTCCTTCGCGCCACCGATCTCCTGCTCGAAAGCGGAGGCTTCGGCCTCATCATTCTCGACCTCAGCGACCTGCCGCACCAGTCCGCACGCCGCATTCCGCTGACCACATGGTTCCGCTTCCGCCGCGCCGTCGAGCATAAGCCCACAATCCTGCTGTCCATCGAGCAGCAGCCGATCGCCGGAAGCTGCTCATCCCTGCTGCTGCAGCTTGGTTCTCAAAGTCTTTCAGGAAAGAAGATGGAGGATGAGCAATTCAACTCCAGCCGCGAAGCGGCGGCATTGGTTAGCCCAGGACGTAAGTCCTGGGTAGGAACAATGAAAAAGAACGAGTCCCGCAGGGACGGCACTGAACTACTCGAATGGGACAGCTCCAATGTTGTGGACGGCTCCGCCGATCCACATCCCAATGCGCAACTCGCTCACCCTACTCATACCCAATTACTAACCGGACTCCACATCAACGCGGAACTCATCCTCTCGCGTCTGGAACGCAAACCCGCGTGCTCAATCACCTTCGCCACGAAAACCGCCTGGGCCGGATGATGGAACAAATTATTTAATTACCAAATTGCAAACATTACGAAATGAATTCGACCCATGCCGTTCGCCTGCATCTACGTTCCGAATTTTCCCGTGGCCGCTGCGCTCCGTGCCGAACCGGAACTGCAGCCTCGTCCCGTCGTCATCCTCGAAGGCAACCCGCCGCTCGAAAAAATCATTGCGGTCAATGAAAGAGCTGTGCGCCTGAGCTTCGCGCCGGGGATGACCAAGGCGCAGGCCGAACTCTGCTCCGAACTCGCCCTGCGACTGCGATCTTCTCTGCAGGAATCCTCCGCGCACGCCGCGCTGCTCGATTGCGCTCAATCGTTTTCTCCGTGTGTCGAAGATGCTGCCTGCGACACGGTTCTGCTCGATCTCGCCGGCATGGAATCTCTGCTCGGACCTCTCCCGAAAATTTCCCGCGCCATTTTCGACCGTGCCAACACGCTCGGGCTCAAAGCCAACATCGCGATCGCTTCGAATCCTGACGCGGCCCTGCTCGCCGCTCGCGGATTCCAGGGCGTAACCGTAATTTCCGCCGGCAAAGAAGCGGAGCATTTGGGCTCGCTCCCAACCAGTGTCCTGTTCAACGACCGTCTCGAAGGGGATGAGAAAAAATCCGCCGACTCGCTGCTCGAAACGTTAGGCAGATGGGGCATCCGCAACCTATGCGCGCTGGCCGCGCTGCCCACGGTATCGCTCAGCGAACGTCTCGGACAACATGGCCTGCACCTGCAAAAACTGGCGCGTGGCGCCGCCTCGCGCACGCTCCATCCCGTCGAAGCTCCGCTGGCATTTGAAGAAGCCGTAGAGCTCGAGCATCCCATTGTTCTGCTCGAACCCCTGGCGTTCCTGCTCAATCGCCTGCTAGAGCAGCTTTGCGCGCGTTTAGGCTCCCGCGCACTGGCAACACAGGAGCTTCGTCTCACACTCGAACTTTCCAACCTCACCGGAATCGACGACGAATCCGAAAACACAGGCATCCCCAGCGAAAGTGATGGAGACGAGAATAATGATGCGGCAAAGAAGAACATGTGGGGACAGCCGCCCTCGGCTGTCCGGCAGAGCAAAGCTCCGCATCCCTGCCGCCAACCAAAATTCATCCGCACACTGAACCTGCCGCTTCCCATGCTCGACCCCAAAGTCTTTCTGAAACTTCTGCAACTGGATCTCAACGCGCATCCCCCCGGAGCCCCAATCATGAAAATTCATCTCGCCGCCGAGCCCGCTCGGCCGCGCTCGGCTCAAGGAGGACTCTTTCTCCCTCCCGCACCCGAGCCCGAAAAGTTGGAACTGACCCTCGCCCGCATCGCCGGAATTGTTGGCGAGCAAAAAGTCGGAGCAGTGGAACTGCTCGACACGCACCATCCTGAAGGATTTCGTATGCGCCGCTTTGTCGCAGAAGTCGCCCGCAAAACTCCGCAGAAGAAGATTCCGGAATTTTCCGAAGCCGCATCGGCGCGTCACAGCCCTGCGCCGCCTCCGCCCGCCATTGCGCGCGAACGTCACGCTCGAAAATGGCCAGCCCGTGCACTTGGTTTGCAGAAAAAAAAGAAGTGCAGGGCGAAGTCCTCTGGAAGGCCGGTCCCTGGCGCTTCTCCGGAGACTGGTGGGAGCGCGAAGCCTGGTCCCGCGACGAATGGGATCTCGCTCTGCGCAACGGAGAAGCGATCTCGTTCTATCGCCTCGTACACGACCTCCTCGGGGGCGGATGGTTCATCGAAGGAACGTATGACTGAAAAAACAGTACCAGTACTCAGTACCCGGTACTCAGTTAAGGCAATTTTTTCTGAGTACTGAGTACTGGGTACCGCGTACTTGTATGTAGAACTCCACGCCCGCTCCGCCTTCAGCTTCCTCGAAGGATCTTCCCTGCCCGAGGAACTGATCGGCGTGTGCGCCAGCCACAACATGCCGGCCATGGCGCTGCTCGATACCGACGGAGTCTACGGCGCTCCCCGCTTCCACCTTGCTGCCGCCAAAGCCAAACTCAAAGCCCACATCGGCGCGGAGGTTTCCGCCAACTTATTTTCACCACGGAGACACAGAGACACAGAGAAAACAAATCAACAATCAAAAATCAACAATCAAAAATTGGATTCCTCCGTGTCTCAGTGCCTCCGGGGTGAATTCCGCCTTCCTCTTCTTGCCCGCAACCGCGCCGGCTACCAGAACCTCTGCCGCCTGATCACCAAAATGAAATTGCGCGCCAAGAAAGGTGAAGGCGCGGTCACCACACAAGAACTCGAAGAGCATGCCGAAGGACTCATATGCCTCACCGGAGGGGACGAAGGACCGCTCGCCGCAGCTTTGCGCCATGCAGGAATTGACGAAGCGAAGAAACATCTCGACCAACTCATCGGCATCTTCGGCCGCAAGAATGTCTACGTCGAACTGCAGCGCCATTTCCATCGCGAGGAAGAATCCCGCAATCGCGCTGCGATCGATCTCGCCCGTTCCCTGCATCTTCCGCTGCTTGCGACCAACGGAGTCAACTACGCGATGCCGCAAGCTCGCGAACTTTGTGACGCCTTCACCGCGATCCGCAACCATCGCACGCTATCGACCGCCGGACGCCTGCTCTCCCGCAACACCGAACGCCATCTGAAATCTCCGCGCGAGATGCAACAACTTTTTGCCGACTTGCCTAAGGCCATCCACAACACGCTCGACCTTTCCTCGCGCCTCGAATTCACCCTCAACGATCTGGGCTACGAATTCCCGCGCTATCCCGTAGCCGCTGGCGAAACGATGGATTCATTCCTGCGCGAACAATCGTGGATCGGATTCCGCAATCGCTATGGCCGCTCTTCGCAAGAAATGCAGGCCAAAGCCCGCCTGCAAATCGAGAAGGAACTGGCGCTCATCGAGAAGCTCAAGCTCGCCGGATATTTCCTCATCGTGTGGGATATCGTTCGCCACTGCCGCGAACAAAATATTCTCGTACAGGGACGCGGATCGGCCGCCAACAGCGCCGTCTGCTACTCCCTCGGTATCACCGCCGTCGATGCGGTCGGCATGGAACTTCTCTTCGAGCGATTCCTTTCCGAGGAGCGCGGCGAATGGCCCGACATCGATCTCGATCTCCCTAGCGGCGACGAGCGCGAAAAAGTAATTCAATACGTCTACAAGCGGTACGGCGAACGCGGCGCCGCCATGACCGCCAACGTCATCACCTATCGCAACCGCATGGCTGCGCGCGAAATGGGCAAGGCTCTCGGATTCGATCCCGAGACGCTCAACAAAATTTCGGCAGCGGTCGCCACCTGGGAATTCCGTGACGAGAACGACGCGCTTGATCGCCGCTTTCGTGACGCCGGACTCGATCTCAACCATCCCCGCCTGCGCAAATATTACGAACTCTGCATTGCCGTGCAGGACATGCCGCGCCATCTCGGGCAGCACTCGGGCGGCATGGTCATCTGCCAGGGACAACTCGATTCCGTCGTGCCGCTCGAACCCGCGTCCATGCCCGGACGCGTCGTCGTGCAGTGGGACAAAGAAGATTGCGCCGACATGGGCATCATCAAGGTCGACCTGCTCGGACTCGGCATGATGGCCGTGCTCAAGGATTCCATCGAACTCATACGCGATCACTATCGCGAAGAAGTCGATCTCGCGCATCTTCCGCAGGATGACTCGCAGGTGTACTCGACTTTGCAGCAAGCCGACACGGTGGGAATGTTTCAGGTGGAAAGTCGCGCGCAAATGTCATGCCTGCCACGCTTGCGGCCGAAGCGTTTCTACGATGTCGTGGTGCAGGTCGCGATCATTCGTCCGGGCCCGATCGTCGGACAGATGGTGAATCCGTTTTTGCAGCGGCGCCAGGGAAAAGAAGAAGTCACGTACGCGCACCCGTCACTCGAACCCGTGCTGCGACGCACCCTCGGCGTGCCGCTCTTTCAGGAACAACTGTTGCGCATCGCCATGATCGCCGCCAACTTTACGGGCGGGGAAGCTGAAGACCTCCGCCGCGCCATGGGATTCAAACGCTCACAGGCCCGCATGCGCGAAATCGAAGCCAGACTTCGCTCCGGCATGACGCAGAATGGAATTTCTCCGAAAGCGCAGGAAGAAATTATTCTCTCGATCACGTCGTTCGCGCTCTACGGATTCCCCGAATCCCACGCCGCCAGCTTCGCCCTCATCGCCTACGCCAGCGCCTATCTGAAGTGCCACTATCTCGCCGCCTTCACCGCCGCGCTGCTCAACAATCAGCCGATGGGTTTCTACTCGCCTGCCACCATCGTCAAAGACGCCCAGCGCCATGGCCTGAAACTGCTGCCCGTGGATGTGACGTGTTCGGAATGGAATTGCACGCTGGAAGGGGCAGGTCCAGTACTCGGTACTCAGTACTCAGTACCTGAAAAAACCCTTGTCATTCCGACCCCCAAGCGCACGCGAGGGGCGGAGGAATCTCGATTCTCCGACGTCGAGGTCGTTGGTCGTTCGTCGTCGGATTCGTCGTCGATCGTTACCGATGAAAGTTTCGATTCCCTAGCCGCGAAGCGGCGACAGAATGCAGCCCACGGCGCAAGCCGTAGGTATGGCGCCAACAATGAAGAAGCCCCGGAGGGGCGAAAGAAGACAGCGAAAGAATGGGACGAGAAACACGCCACTGATTCATATGAAAACGCCAACGACAAACGACCAGCGACCAACGACCGCACTCCCGCCCTCCGCATGGGCTTGCGCTACGTCCGCGGATTGCGCGAAGAGGCCGCCCGTTCCCTCTTCCTCGAACGCATGCGCGCTCCCTTCACCTCCATCCACGACCTAGCCCGCCGCGTCCCCGAACTCCGGAAAGACGAACTCACCACCCTCGCCGAAATTGGAGCGCTGAATTCAATCGGATCTCAGATTACGGATCGCAGATTGCAGATGGCCAAACCGAATCAATCTGAAATCTACAATCAAATATCTAAACCTTCTTCCCACTCGAGACTCGCAACTGGAAACTCGAAACTTTCCCTTCATCGCCGCGACGCGCTCTGGCAGGTCGGACGCGCCGTCCGCCCCTCCGGCCCATTGCTGGAACAACAAACCGAGCCGGACGCCCCATCTCCGCTCGCGCCCATGGACCACGAAGAGCGCCTCGTCGCCGACTTCCACGGCACCGGGCTCACCGTCGGTCCGCACCCCATGGCCTATCGCCGCGCATGGCTCAATGCCATGGGCATCCGCCGCGCCAGCGAACTGCGCGACCTGCCCACGGGCAAACGTCTCCGCATCGGAGGCTGCGTCATCACGCGCCAGCGCCCCGGCACCGCCAAAGGATTTGTATTTTTAAGTCTGGAAGATGAAACCGGAGTCGCGAACGCCATCGTGCGCCCGGATCTCTTTCACCAAAACCGCCTGCTGCTGACCAGCGAACGATTCCTCGCCGTAGAAGGCATCCTCCAGAATCAAGACAACGTAATCAGCGTCCGCGCCGAACGCGTCCAACCACTCTTCGTTACGAAAGCCGAAACCATCTCGCACGACTTCCACTAAAACAATTCACCACAGAGACACAGAGTCGCCAGAACTCCAATTTTCGATTCTTGATTGATCCGCGAAAATCTGTGGCCAAGAATTTTTTTTTCTGCTCCTCTGTGCCCTCTGTGTTGAAGGTTTTCACTTCCCCGTATAGCTCACTCTCCAGATTGACTCCGACCCATCATCGCTCACCAGCAACGATCCATCCGGGGCTTCGGTCATTCCCACCGGACGTCCCCAGACCTCTCCATTGGGCAGCACGAATCCGGTCAGAAAATCTTCGTACTCGCCGGAAGCATGTCCCGTCTGATGCAGCGGAATGCGAATCACTTCATATCCCACGCGCATCGCCTTGTTCCACGAGCCGTGCTCCGACGCGAAGACGTCTCCCTTATACTCCGCCGGAAATTTGTCGCCGTCGTAGAACGTGAATTCCAGCGAGGCATTGTGCGGCTGCAGCAACACATCGGGCACGATTACCTTGTCTTTTAGTTCCGGATGCTTCCCCGCATGCCGCGGATCCTGGTGCGCTCCCATGTACCACCACGGCCATCCATAGAAACCACCTTCCTGCACGTGCGTGATGTAGTCGGGTACCAGGTTGTCGCCCAGCGCATCGCGCTCGTTGACCGAGCACCACAACTCGCCCGTTTGCGGGTTCACCTTGATCCCGCCGCCCGCGTTGCGAATGCCGTAGGCGTACACCTTCAACTGGCAATTGGCCGGATCGCACACCAGAATGTCGGCGCGATTCTTTTCTCCCGGATGCGTATCCGGATCATCCACGTTCGATCCCGATCCAACCGCGACAAACATTTTCTTTCCATCCTGCGAGAACTCAACCGCACGCGTGTTGTGTCCGCCGGTTGGCAGGTCCGCGATGTGCTGCGAGGGTCCGCTGACTTTCAGATCGCCGTTGTGATATGGGAATCGGAGCAGTTCATTTTCGTCTCCGATATAAATCCACTGGGGGTCCGGACCCGGCGGATAGAACGCGATGCCATAGGGATGCTGCAAACCTTCGGCGAAAATTGCCGTCTGCTCCGCTTTGCCGCTGGCACTGGTTCCGCGGAAAATGAGAATGCGCCCCGGCTCCATCTCCGCGAGGAAGATGTCTCCGTTCGGAGCCGTGCGCATCCACCGCGGATTGTCGAGGCCACTCGCATACATCTCCACTTTGAAACCTGCGGGCGCCACCGGCCACGCATTGTCAGGACGCGCCACGACTTTCGCTCCGTTACTGGACGACTCGGTCGCGAATGGAGCCGGCAAATCTGCCACCGTAATCTTGCGAGTCGTGCCCGGCTTCTCATACCGGAAATCGGTAAATGGAGGCTTAGGAGCCGCTCCCTTCAACGTGCCGGGCGCAGGCTCTGACGATGCCGCTGGACTCGCCGCGGGTGCCGCAACCTTTCCCGACGCCATCGCCTCCACATAGCTGATCACTTGCCAGCGTTTCTCCTCCGGCAAGAATCCCCACGCCGGCATCCCGTTGTCCTTGTCGCCTTTGGTGACGAACCAGAACACTTCTCCCTGTGTAACGCCGGTCAGTTTCCCGTCCACCAAAGACGGCACGTTGCCGGTCCCCTTCCCGGCTTTGCCGTGACATGCAAGACAATTCCGCGCATACAGCAGCTTTCCCGCATCGATGGCGGGCTGCTGTCCGTCAAGCGGATTCTTCATCGCTTTCGCCGAGGCCGGAGCGTCGTGGAACGGTGTGTCCGCAGCCTGCACCATGGCAACGGGAAGAACGAAGAGCAAAACTGCCAGAACGGCTTTCCCAGACATAACTTTCCTCGTGGGTGGATTTTCCTTTTAGACTACGCGCGCTGAAAAAGGGATGCGGTTTTCGTATTCGCAATATACCTTACCTTTTTGCCGCAGTACGACCAAACCACGGGACGCGAAACTGAATCCAATCTAACCGTCCAAAACTCCATGCGGAGGCGCGACCGTTTCGTCTCGCTCGCTGATTCCATCAGGCCCTGCTGCCGACATTACTTCTTATTTTTGCCATCCCTGATCTTTTCCGGCATGCCAATTCCGCCTTAACAGATGGAGCTCGAAGTCTGTCCAAGGGGATAGCTCACCTCCGAAATGCATCAGTTCCGGCTGCGTTCACATTGAACTCAATCGCGCGGGTGCCGGGAAGGTCGATCTGATATGCCGAAACGTCCAGCACTCTGCGTCCTGTGCATTCTTTTGTTGATCGCTGGCCTGCAAGCCCAGGTGGGCCAGGCCCAGAATGAGAAACAAGACAAAAAAGTTCTGAAAAACGCCGACATCGTCATGATGGCGCAGAATCATTTTGACGACGAGACCCTCGTCAAGACCATTGAAGTTTCCGACACGGACTTTGATATCTCGGGCGCAGCCCTCATCGACTTGAAAAATCAGGGCGTCAGTCCTACGGTCCTGCGCGCGATGCTCGAGTCGTGCAATAAGAAGCGCTCGCCATTACAGCCCGCCGTGACGGCCGCAGCCGCCACTGCAGACAAGACTCCGGCTGCTCCGGCGCTGTCCGTATCCGACGAACAATCCACCCCAATTCCTGCGATGAACCCTGATCCGAACTTCGCCACCAGATCGGACTCAGCCGCGCCCGTCAGCCCTTCCGCTCCGGCAGGAACGACCGCGCAACCCGTCATGGCCCGGTATCCCGGCACGATGCCCAACGGTGCTGCCGGAATCAATCCCCAACAAATTGCCGCTATGCGGGCTCAAATGGCCTCGATGGGGATGGGCGGCATGATGGGAAACATGGGCGGCATGGGCGGCATGTCGCTCTCGAGCTATTCCTCCGAGCAGATGCCGCATGTTTTTCGCAAGCTCGCAACCAATCAAGGGAAAGAAGAAATCACGCCTTCGACCGCGGAGATCGGTCAATCGAAATTCAAGGGGAACATGGGAGCGGGCGGGATGGCCCTGCGCAGCCTTGCCACCGAAGGCTTGAGCTTTGCCGCCATGGGCGCCGGTCCCGCCGGAATGATGGCGATGTCAGTATTTTCCATGGGCTCCGGATTCATGCCCGGCATGCGTCCCGGCGCTCCGAAAGTCACCTACGTCTGGGGGCTCCCAGGCCGCAAGTCCGCGCGCGAGCTGACCGACACCAGTCCGATGTTCGAACTCAACTACGGAGAAATTCCCGGCGTTGATCCCGACGCTTACGAACCCGCGCTGCTGAAACTCGTGCAGAGCAAGGACAATTATCGTCTCGTCGGCGCCACCCAGATCAAGATGGACGCCAAGCACATGATGGCGGGCAGTAATCCGGAAAACGGCAAGTGGATTTCCGAGGATCGATGGCCATCCCGCGTAGACAAGGAAGAACGCGGCTTCTACATCCTTCACGTCAATTCGCCGCTCGAGCCCGGCGAGTACGCGGTCGTACTGCGTCCGGTAAAAGGATACAAAGCCGTTTCTTCCGGACTGGGCGGCCACGCTCAGGTGTTCTATTCCGTATGGGATTTCAGCGTTCCCGGCGCGACTCCCGAACAGGGTGGAAAGAAAAAGAAGAAGTGATCCGGCCGTCTCGAAGGCTCAAGAAGCCGCACGCCTCGGTGGGTCGAGCTTGAAGATTTCGTCCGCAGTCCCGTAGCCTCGCTCGTAGGCCGACTGCAAAATGTCGCAGGGTATCAGCTCGTTCCACTTCCACGGGCTCCCCGACAATCCGCCGCACGAGCAGTAAAGGATGTATTCATCCGAACATCCCTTCCTCGTCGGCATCAAATAAGAACCGTTCGCGTAGGGAGTCGAGGCAACCAGATACCGGGTAGAACACTTCACACACTCAACACAATGTCGAATTCGGGGCATTGGGGTTCCGTGCGAGCCGTTGCAGGCTCGCGAATCCAGATTGCACGGAAAAGTGGTCAGGCGCAATGGCCACTTGACGATGATTTTGCATGACCATTATGATGCGCCAACATGAAGCGCGTCGCGTCCGGCATTCTCCCCGTCATCTCGATCGACCGAAAAGCTCCCAAGTCTCTCCAGCGGCAAATCTACGATTCCTATCGCTCGGCGATCGTTGACGGACGCCTTCGCCCCGGACAGCGAATTCCTTCGACCCGCGTCCTTGCTTCCGAGATTCGCGTTTCGCGCTTCCCCGTTCTGAACGCCTACGCGCAACTGCTGGCGGAAGGCTACCTGCAGAGCCGAGTCGGAGCCGGAACGGTAATCTCCGATTCTTTGCCCGAACACCTGACCTCGTCCGCGCCCTCGGATGCGAAGGTTCGCCCGACCCGGAGCGGCAATCGTCCTGTTGCCAACCGTTGTGCCTTGCTTCCTCGCAGAGAAAAATTTCTGTGGCTCACGCAGTGGGGAGCCTTTCGCGTTGGGCAGGTCGCGCTCGAAGAATTTCCGCACCCGGTCTGGGCTTCGCTGGTCGCGCGCCGGGCGCGGAACACCAACCGCGACTCTACTCACTACGGCGAGTTGATCGGTCATCAAGCGCTGCGCCGATCCGTCGCGAACTATCTGAAGATCGCGCGATCCGTCCGCTGCGAGGCGGATCAGATTTTCATCGTGAACGGCTCACAGCAAGCGCTCGAGATCACGACGCGAGTCCTGCTGAATTCCGGCGACCGCGTTTGGATGGAAGAACCGCATTACCGCCTTGCCCGCGATGTCTTCGCTGTCAACGGATGCCACATCGTTCCCGTACCAGTGGACCGTGAAGGCCTCAACGTTGCTGCCGGCATAAGCGCGTTTCCTAAGGCCCGCGCCGCGTTCGTGACCCCGTCTCACCAGTTTCCGCTCGGCGTCACCATGAGCGCTTCGCGCCGTCTGCAATTGATCGAATGGGCTCAAAGCTCCGGCGCGTGGATCATCGAAGACGATTACGACAGCGAGTACCGCTACGAAAGCCAGCCCATCGCCTCTTTGCAGGGCCTCGACGCGAACTCCCGCGTGATCTACATCGGAACGTTCAGCAAAGTTCTGTTCGCGGCGTTGCGACTCGGCTACATCGTGGTACCTCCGGATCTTGTCGATCACTTCCATTCCATGCGCCGCGTCATGGATCTCGGCGCGCCCACGTTTCATCAACAAGTGCTTGCCGACTTCATCGACGAAGGACACTTCGCCCGCCACATTCGCAGAATGCGGGTTCATTACGGCGAACTGAGAACCTCGCTCGTGCAGCACCTCACCGATGCGTTCGGTGACGCGATCGAGATCTCCGGCGACGAAGCGGGGATGCATCTGTCGGTCATCCTTCCGGATAATCGCGATGATCGCGAACTCTCCGATCGCGCCATCGACTACAAACTCGCTCTCTGGCCGCTCTCTCGCTCTTATCTGCAGAGGCCGCGGCAGGGATTCATTCTCGGTTTTGGCGGCCTCACGCTGAAAGAAATTCCTCCAGCCGTTCAAAGCCTCCGCCAGTTGCTAGTCATCCGTTAAGACGAAGCATGCCGAGTGGCATGACAGGAATCTGACAAGTGGATATTGCGGCTAGCCGCATTCGCCTTGATGATGGCTGAAATTCAGCCATTCCAGCGCCATGCGCGGAACAGGACGCCCTTATCCACGCCGGGCCATCAGGAAGCTCAACAGTTATGGACGGAATTCTCAGGCAGGGTCGCATCTTATTCGCGATTGGAATGCTGGCGCTCGGGATGGAACACATCGTGTGCGCGTGGTTCGGAGTCGTCAACAAGGCAGTATTCCCCGGCGAAACCGTTTTCTCCGTTATTCCGTGGGTGCCGGCGTACCCGTGGTTGGCCTACAGTATCGGCATCGCATTGATCGCGGCGGGAGCCCTCATCATTGTCGAAGTGCGGCCGCGCCTGGTCGCAACGCTGTTGGGAATTCTCTTTCTCGCGTTCGTCGTGTTGCTGGAAGCTCGCAGACTTCTGCACTTCGGACAGCGCACCGGCTTCTTTGAGACGCTCGCCCTCTGCGCCTCGGCTCTCACGCTGGCCGCAACCTTTCCATCGGACCCGGCACAGTCCAGGCCATCGAACCGCATCCTCGATTTGCTGGTCGCGAGCGGCCGCTATCTCTTCGCGTTCTCGGCCATCATTTTCGGGATCGATCACCTGATCTTCCTGCGCTTCGTTGCGTCCCTGGTACCGTGGTGGATTCCCTGGCACTTGTTCTGGGCTTACTTCACGGCCTTCGCTTTCATCGCTGCGGGACTCAGCATTGGAACCAGATGGCTGGCGTCGTGGGCAGGGCTTTCGCTGGGAGCCATGTTTCTGTTGTGGTTCGTGGTCCTGCATCTGCCGCGGTCGTTCGGCTTGTCGGCCGCCGCAGGCCCCGGAGCGCCGCGCAATCCGGACGAGTGGTCCAGCGCCTTCATCGCGCTCGCCATGGCCGGCGGCTCGTGGATCCTGGCATGCCAGTCATTACTCGTGACCGAGAAACGGGAACCCAGTGTCAGCATGCGGGACTCGCGCGCTTTCGGTCGCAGGGAGTTCTCTCCGCACATGATCGCGGAAAAGTGAACAGAATGAGGATCGGTTAAGCCGAGGGTACAGCCAACATGAGGGAGCTGCGCTTTGATAACCAGGACAGCATTTTGCCCCGCCGGGCCCGAATCAAACCCGATCCGCTTGACTGCCAAAGAGTTATAGCATTTTGTACGTACATTCTGGTACGTATCGATAGCGGACCATGACTCTTCTACCCGAAAAGATGGGCCGAACCAGCTCTAAAATGTCCGTTGCCGCGACGGAAACGACCTTCTAAGCGACGAGCGCATGGGCGAACGAGGAAATCATCGCTCGAACGGAAATCGTCGCCCTAGCGGTCTCTAATCGCCTCTGACGAACTTTCAACAACTTACAGGCCGCGCGGATGAGCGATAAGATGTTTCCGCATCCGATGAAGCCGTCCGCCATTTCAACGCTGCTAGATATCCTGAGCCAACGTTGTCCGCGGTGCCGTTCGGGAAAGATCTTTCCCAGCTCCGTGTTCCTCGGACTTCCCAAGATGGCGGAACGGTGCCCGGTCTGTGATCTTCGCTTTGAGCGCGAGCCCGGATACTTTCTCGGCGCGATGTACATCAGCTACGGCATCGCGTTAGTGCTCATCAGCCTGATCGGCGCTCTGCTCTGGAAGTTCACCGGCTGGTCGATCGTGAAAGATACGGTCTGGGCGACTTTGCTGTTTTTACCACTTGCCCCGGCCATCACTCTCTTCGCCCGCATTCTTTTTATCTACCTCGATCAAACAATCGACCCCGACCGCACGTGACGGCACAAGCTTCTACGACCACTGCTCCGACTCCCGATACTCTTTCTCCAGCAAGTAACTGTTCGATCTCGCGCTGGTAGTCGTTGCTTTTTGAATTTCTAACAGATCAAGCCAGCTTAAATTCTAAGGTCGGCAGGCGGCTCATGGGATTGAACTTAGAGTCCGAGGTGGACGGGGTGGGAATCGGCGGCTTTTCGAGTCGCCCGTTCTCCCGGTGGACGAGAAATCCGAGCGAATCTCGCAGGGTCTCGCAACATATCAAAACCTCTTTGCGAAACCTCGCATCCAAGGGGTGCGTTATGAGAGCCGCAGTTTCGTCGGGATCGAGCCTCGAGCACGCCTCGACAGGAGTTTAAGAATGTCAGAAACCAAGAGTGCAAAGTGCGCCCACATGCCTTGCCGCTGCATTGCCCCCGCCAATGACAAATATTGCAGCCAATTCTGCAAGGATGCCGGTTCGAGCGAAGAGGAAATCGGCTGCGATTGCGGTCATCCAGCGTGCGAGAAGTAGGGCAAGGGCCACTTCGAGAAAGACATGAAATCCAAAACCAATGACGCTTCGACGATCAGCCGCGAAGATCTCGTAAAGTTGCTGAACGAAGATCTGGCGCGCGAGTACCAGGCCATCATCGCGTACGTGGTGTATTCGCAGGTGCTGAAAGGCGCGGAATACATGAACATCGCGGGTGAACTGGAAAAGCATGCCGGGGAAGAACTTCAGCACGCACTCATCCTGGCAAACCAGATCGATTATCTCGGCGGGATGCCGAGCGTGAATCCGAAGCCTGTGAAGACCTCGGAAGATGCCAAGCAGATGTTACGTTTTGATCTGGACAACGAAAACGAGACGATCCGGAATTACCGCCGGCGGGTTCGGCAATGCGACGACCTTGGGGAATTTGCCATGGCGGAGCACATTCGTGAAATTCTCGTGCAAGAACAGGATCACCAGATTGCGCTGGCGACTGCCCTGGGGATGGACGTGCCGGACGTTGGGGTTGCGGATTAGCCTGTCGGCGGTTACGCATCGCAGTTTGCTTCCGTTGTGAAAGTAAGGACTCGAATCTTCAAGATCGCGCAAGATCGGAGTCTTGAAATGCCCCACGGTATTTTCCAATCCTTGATCCACCGAGCAATCTTCGCCGGATCCGCATGCCGGCTCCCAGTAAGAATATGGTGATTTTCCGTGTCACCATGATTGCGACCAGTTGCGTCAAGTAGCAGCTAGAGCGCATCCGGACACTTTGCGACAGCGAGATTGCCCGCGCAAATCAGGAATTCTCGTTCAGTTGCATAACGACGTAGCGCTGCGATTCGCTGTGTGGGAAACTATTAAACATGGCGAAAACAATTACAGCCGGTCAGGTCGTTGTCTCCGAGCGCATGGATGGGGTCTATCGGGTAGTGAAGGTCACTGGCGAAACCGCGGACATCGAGAGGTTTGACGTTTCGAAACAGAAATCATTAGGTGATCCGCTCCGCACGGTTGCGGTGAACAAACTGACCGAGTACAACGAAGACGCCAAACAGGCTGCTGCGCGAACTCTTCGAGAGGTCGCGCAGGAAGACAACTAGCTTCCGTTTCGACAATCCCGCCTTAGATGAGACGATACCTTCGTCCGCTCCGATTCCCCGGAAGTGGACGCCTCCGTCGTAATTTTGGGTGGACCACCGCTGTCGTAGTCTTGCAACCAACATTGCGCCGTGGACCTCTCGGGCGCATTTTCATTTGCGACCTATCTGTAATTTAACGACGCGGAAAGTTCAAATATGAAGTGGAAGAATGATACGAGAGGACAAAATCTTCACACTGGCAAATCGCGACTGGGAGCGGCGACTGAAGCTCATTTGACTTCAAAGGTACGTTCCACTGAGCCCGAACTGCTGCCGGGGTTACCAATATCGTAGGATTCGCCAGCACCTGTCACTTCAAACTTTGATGATGGGTTGAAGGTTCCGATGGCAGTCACATGTGCCTCCATCGCGCGAAAGCCATTTTCGTGGATGCGCTTGCGGAGATCACTCATCTTGAACGTGTTGCCGGGCTCCAGCACGATTTCCAACAATCCCGTTTTCAGCGTTACTTCGACCGACTTGACGCCGGCCAGCCTCTGGACCGATGCAGCCACTCCGCGGGCGCAAAGCCCGCAGTCCAGTCCATAAACTCTCAACTGAATTCTGAGATATTCGGCGTGGAGCGGTTGAACCCCAAGCAGAAAAACTGCCAAGGCTACTGTGTGCAGCGCAGTGCTTCGCGTAAGGGTCATTTCTGTCGCCCTAAGAAATAGTAGCTCACCCCAACCATGGCCCTCACATCTTCTCGACGCTGCGTGCCATTCGGTTGGTCGAAAAGAGCGAACAGAACTCCACCCTGAAACGCCACGCTTCGATAGGTGCAGAGAAAGGATGGACCGGAGAATGCAGCGCTTCCTCCCGAGTTTCGCAACAGGATCCCTTCGCTGGAAACTGGAGGAACGTAAACGAGCGATGCGTCGTGAGTATGACCACCGAGGCCGCCGGTACCGGAGTTCACAGCGGGTCTGAGGCCGCGTCTCGCCAACCCGACGGTCTCGCCCGTCGTCTCCCAGAAGAAGCGCACGTCAGGCTTCGGATAATCCTTGTTCAGAAGCTTGGGCCGCCATCCAAGCGCGAGGCTGGAGAGCAGAGTGCTGCTTTGGCGGTCGCTCACGCCGCTCTCCCAATGCCCGTAACGTTGATAGCCGACGCCGGCCCAAATGTCGTAACTTCGTGCGACACGACCCGCAGCCAAAGCGACATACATCCCAGGTTCTCTGAGCAGCGGCGGCCCATCGATCCGAGGTGCATGCTGCGTTAGATCCGATGCTCCGGCGTAAAGAGTAGCTTCGTTTCGCGTTCCGACTGAAGGAGACGCATGGTAGAACCGCCAACCCATGAGCACTTCAGCTTCAGGATTCCCCGGCATCATCGCCATAAATCGACCCGTGGGATGATCCCCGTGATCGACATGAAAAGGGGACGAGAAGGAAATTTGGAGGTTTGGCCGAATGCCGTAGCTGAATCGTGGCCCAAACATGATGGTGTCGGATCGCCACATGAATGCAGTTTCTACGCTGGCGTCACCCGATCCCAGCGTGGCGGTCGAAAACGCGAATGCTGGACTGTGCCCGTCAGCTCGAGCACCGAGCGGAGTCAAGCAAACGAGAATAACGGCGAATGCTACTTTGGCTGGCTTTCGATGTTTCAAGGTTCCGTCTTGTCCAGCCCAAGGATGGGCACCGGTCCAACATTGTACGATCGGAGCTTTCCTCCGCGACAAGAATCGGCATCAGATGAGCGGTCTCGAATCGATCGTAAAGATAAGTAAACGTCCAAACATTCCGGACTCTTCCTCAACATGCGGAATCCGCAGGAAGTGTTCTTGATCAGAGTTCACACGGTTCACCTCGATCAATCACGCTTTTATCGATGCACCCGTCATGACATGTTGTTCAGGTTACAAATGCATTCTCGTTACCAATTGCGTCTGTGGTTGGAACGTTCAAGGGTTGAGCGAACAAGTTTCCCGACATTCAAGGGCGCTTTTCGGCCGAGCCCTTAATGTTTTCCCGTCTGGTCTTGTGCTCCGACAGTTCGAGTGAAAGATTGAAATTGAGGCTTGGTTGTTAGACCAGCCTGAATTCATGCGTCCGATGGACACCCGCCATCTGTCCCGTACCGGACATACAAATAAAGGGCGCTAGCGTACAGTGGCCTTGTCTCTTCAAGCATCCTTCCGCCATTGGCGACCCGGCAACGGTTCCTTGCGAAATCAGACTGGATCGATTTTCGCTGCATTTAGGAGCCGATATGATCAGAAGTTCTGCCGATCGTGCCTTCACCATCTCCGCCACGTCTCCCAGCAAGCAAGACGGTGACGGTAAAGAGATTGGCAATCTCATTCTTCGCCGCCTGCCCCGCAAGGAGTGCAACCAGATTTTTTCGTCTTTGGAATTCGTTCGCCTGAGGCTGCACCAGGTGCTGCACGAGGCAGGCGAAACGATCAAGTCTGTCTACTTTCTGAACGATGGCCTGGGTTCTGTGCTGACGACCCAACCCGATGGAAAAACGGTTGAAGTGGGATTGATTGGCAGAGAAGGGTTTGTGGGCATACCGATCATCTTCGGGTTTAAGAGCAGCGGTTTGAGAGTAGTCACACAAGGAGACGGCACCGCTTACCGTGCGGATGCGGCGACAATTCTAAAAGCAATGCCCCAGTGCCGAACTCTGGCGACTGAACTCCAGCGATTCTCGATGATTCTCGCAATGCAGTCCACACAACTCGCCGCTTGCAATCGTCTGCACGATATAAAGGAACGTTTGGCCCGATGGCTGTTGATGAGCCAGGATCGTATTGGTCTTGAGACCCTTCCGCTGACGCAGGATTTCTTGTCGCAGATGCTCGGAACCCGGCGCGCCAGCGTCACCGTGGCGGCGTCCGGGTTGCAAAAAGCCGGGATGATTCTCTATTCACGAGGCCATGTAACCATCGTCGACCGTCAAAAACTCGAAGAGACCAGCTGCGACTGCTACAGGTTGATCGAGCAACAGAAACAGAAATGGGCGGCGGAGTCGGGACGCGACGGGTCCATTACGTAGCCTTACGAGAACAACTTGAAGGAATCCGGAGGAGAGTCGCCACTCTCCTCGATTGCCCACCGTCCGCTCAGAAACACTGTATTGTGCGGTACCGTACGTCATGCTATTCTCTCGAAAATCACCCCAGGCATCTGCCGACGCTCAGACCGGAGCGATACGCGCCTCTCGTGAAATCTATCGGGAGAGATGGCTATGGGGCCAGTACAAAAGCGTTTACTGGAAAGTGAGATTCTGGATCTGAACAGCCAACAACTAGCGTCGATCAGCGACGCGACGTATCTAGGGTGGACCGAAGAAATGAAGAAAGAGTATGAAGATCGAAGGAAGCGGATCATAGAACTTCGCATCCAATTGGGTCTGCCCAAGACGCTCTGACCCCCCGGCGCTCGGTCCGCCACGATCCTCGATTGCCTCCCATCGTCCTTCTCTTTCGCACCGACTTCTTTCGCACCGAGCTTTCTTTCGCACCGAGCTTTGAAGCGTGCCAGAATCAGAGGCGGCTGAAACAATCAAAGAAGGCTGAAGTAAAAAAGCCCCAGCAAAACGCTGAGGCTGCGGATGCTACGTCGAAATCGATGCTGCCTTCGATGACAGACTAACCTTCGGATGCCTGCTTAGATGTCTCTCGTCCTAATGAGACCACCGTGTAGGCGTTCTACATGACATCCTGTTTGGCTCGCTGACAGTCAAGACATATCGGCACTTTCACTTCCCATGCTGGCCCTTCGTCGCGGAAGAAGGTGAAAGTTTGAATTTGCATTGGGGATCCACAAGCGCATGTTGTGACCGGTGGTTGAACCGTCGAAGCGTGGTCGAGAAAATCGACAATGCACTGGGGCAGTGACATTGCGTACCTCCTGGGGCCTTCAAAATTTGGTGTATATCCAGACTAGAACCCGAAGGGGGCATTGTCGGTCCGGTCCCGTACCGAGAAGGAGCACGGGCTCAAGCGCGGGAAGCCAAGCCAAAACAGCCTGAATTACCCCTGAATCGCGTCGCCCATTTCAGCCCAGTTGCGTACGGAAGCGAACCGACAAGAGCCACACGGGAATGTAATCTTTTCCCAATTCTTTCGAACTGTGGGGTTGCTATGAACGCAATCACAAGAACTTTCAAAATCTGCTGGATCTGCGGGAAAGTTGTGTATCTGGAAGAGTGCAAGGTTGACGAAATCGGTCTGCCGGTTCACGAAGGCTGCTACGTCACGAAACTGAAATTATCGACCGTGCAACAACCGATTCGAAAGAGACCGCGCCCGTAGAGTTTGTCCCAGCTTGTCCCATGTGAGCGACAGAAGCGTTTTCTTCGAACGGCTATGAGCCCAATTTTGGGGCTCTTTTATTTGTGCTGATTTTGCGGAATTTCGAGAGAGCATCATCCTCCTCAACCATGGCCTCCAAACTTACCCTCAGACAATACAAACTGTCGGCGGCCCGACCTGTGGAGAGCAGCGGGCGAGAAGTGCGAACTCAACAGCGGTCAGCTTCGTTTCGACCCGACCAAGACCAGCGATTGGTGGCAGCCGACACGCCCGGGCCCCTGCGGAGATGCTCTCGCATCATTGCTTCGTCACAGTAGGGATCTGCTGACTGTTATCGGGTTCGAGCGTCTCCAACGATCTCTGGAGAGTGAGGAGCTCTTCTCGCATTCTTTCCAGGCGATCGATGACTTCGCTCAGTTTCATGGGCGGGTGAGTGGGTTTCGACATGTCGATAGAACGATAATCCGGACTGCGGGTCAAAGTCGGCACGCCAGCGTACAAAAATCGGTGCGGCAGGTCGGGCGTACGAGAATTGACGAAGACGGAGGAGAAGCCGCTGTAGACTGTCCGCGATGCCAGAACGCAAATTCACCGTCCTGCGATACGAGGGCAAAGTTCCCGCCATGGGAATCTGCGAGAAATGCCAACTGAAATTCTTCACCTCGGACAAGTATTACGGCGACACGAGTGCGGCGCAGGAGTACCTACAAAGCAAGTTCGATCAGCATCGTTGCGGCACGAATCCCGAGGCCGCGATCAAGGCATGGCTAAATGATCCACACGGGCGGACCTAATCGGGGATCACGCCTGAAAACGCCTCTGTCGGAATACTGGGACGACTGAAAAGAATGTCTACGGACGCGGTCTCTTTTGACCCGGTTCCTGACCCTGCACCAGTTTCAACTTCGTCGCGTAACACTTCTCGTGAACCGGGAGGCCGCTTGCGCAAATCGTGCAGTCCTCCAGGTAAACGATCCTGCCGCAGATCCAGCAAATTCTGGGCGTTGATGGAGGCAATAAATCAGATTTTTAATGATCGGATCAGCGACCGACCGTCCTCGTCGCCATCGTAGACGAGGTCTCGCTCCGCAAAATCCGAGGGTCAACCAGCCACGCTTTAGGTGAGTTGTGCTTTCAGCACGTTGCATACTTCCAACGAGAAACTGTGCCCCAAATCGTGCCCCTCTTTTTGCGGGAAGTCCTCAATCGGTGTGTCGGGATCATAAAGCATCGGGGCAATCGGGATCACGCTGATTGAGGGGTTTTGAGCGTAATCGCGATATTTCAACAGCAACTGCACAACAATAATCCATTCGAGTTGTGCCTCGTTTGAAGACCTGAGAATATGGCGCATGAAAATTTTCCTGTTCGTGTTTGGGGCGACTGTTTTCGAAGCAGCGGGTGACGCTATCGTACGCATTGCTCTGCACCATCAGTCCTTATCGGCCCGAATCGGCCTCTTTTTGCTCGGCTATATATTGCTTGCGCTTTATGGTACTTCCCTTAACCTGGCCCCCGTAGAGTTCGCGGCTGTGACAGGGATGTACGTCGCGACTCTGTTCGTAGTCTTCCAAATCGTTAACTTTGTCTTTTTCGGCGTCCTTCCGACGCCAGCTATCTTGGTTGGTGGAGCGTTTATAGTCATCGGCGGATTGACTGTGGCCCTGTGGCGATGAGGGTGACAAGAGAACGGTGGGCTCAGATAGCAATCACGGTTCAATTCCTCATCGTTGTAAGGACGCTAGGTGAGTTCTTCCGGCTCAGCCACGTCCTTGGCGCGAACTTCTCGACCGCAGTCGCTGCGCCGTATGTGGGCGGCGCTTTAATAGCCGCTTGCTCCTGCTGGGCGGGCGTGACATTGTACTTCTTCCGACGTTACACGCTGTCCGCTTGGATCGCGCTGGCGAGCGTGATCATTCTGCTCGTTTATAAAATCACCGTAATTGGCACGTAATGGCGTTCGTGGTCACGATCGACTGTTACACGTCTCTTCCTTCTGGTTATAGTCACGAAATGGACTCTGCGACTCCCGGTGGCGCAAGGCTGCCGACGTCAATGACAGACGTGGGAGTCTTTTTGGTCTTCGGCGCTTGCATGTCCGGCCTTGCGGGAACGACGCTGGTTTGGCAGGGAACAACTCTCGACAAAGTGTGGGACCTGAACCCGATCAAGAATCGACTTGACTCCGACCGAGCCGAAGGATGGCTTGCGTCGCTCCTTAAACCTCTTCACTGTGCCTCAAACTGTGCCCCGCATTTGCCGCTACTGTGCCACACAATCTGAAACGACGTGTTTCGCGCCGCTTCGTGCAGGCGCGGGAAGTGCAGGAAAAATCAGGTCATAGCAGGAGGTGTTTGGTAGCGCTACCGGGAATCGAACCCGGGTTTGAAGATTGAGAATCTTCCGTCCTAACCCCTAGACGATAGCGCCCCGGAGACGAGACCAAATTATAACAAACGAGGTTGGCGCTCGCGCGGCGATGCGCACATGACTCCATGTGCAGTAGAAAAACGAAATTGCAATCGTTATCACAAGAATCTCTTCAAGGATATTTCTTCCGACATCGCGCAATTCGCTTTTGAGCGCTCTGGCACTTGCGAAACGCACTGTTTCATTTCCGGATTCCTGCGTCGTTCTATCGGATTTTTTTATGCAACTTGCTCCCATTCACAGGGCAAGTGACGATATGATAGAAGCATCCGCTGATCCAAGTTGATCATAAAGATAGTTCGCAGGAGCGACTTTTATGTTGTTCCTTCATCACCAAATCCAATCATTCCTAAACTTAGGAGTTTGTAAGGAGTACCCTATTATGGCAAAAGCAAAGTTCCCCAAGAAAACCAGCACTGATGCGGCCGTGGCGTCTGTTCAGACCGCAACCGCGACCCTTCCTCCAGTCGAAACCGCCGTCGCAGCGTCAAAGCCGGAACCGGCGAAAGCACCCCAGAAACCTTCGATCGTCAGAAACGAAGTGCGGGCCAACCTTGTGCCGATTAATGTGGACGAAGAAATTCGCCGCCTCGCGTATCTTCTTTCAGAGCGTCGCGGATTTGAATCTGGCCATGAATCGGAAGATTGGCTCGCGGCCGAACGAGAAGTGCGTCAGCGTTATCACCAGCGGAGCGCTTAGGGCTCGATAATCCGCCAGGCGGCCGGAGGTCGGCCGCCGCGCCCGGGCGGAAAACGTTTACGCCGACCTTGCCGATTCCCTGCTCTGAATCCCAAAATCTTTGAAAATCTTTCTCCCGAAGAGGCGCGGTTAGCGGTCTAAAAGGCTGGCGCGCTGCAGACAGCACTAGTATCCCTCGCCACTTCATCGTGGCTTTCCGCCCTTCGTCGGATCCCTCACGGCGGCTTTGCCGACGTTCAGGATGACACGACTTCAATGTGACTAACCCCGGGATCACGAAGCTTAGGGTGCAGGTTCTTGCAGGTATTCGTCGGTATGGGAACCTCCAGCCTTCTGATACGGCCTCGTTTACGTTTGCTTGTCTCTCGGCTTTCTGAAAAAATACGGTGGGGTTCGAAATGGCGCAAATCGGTAGTTTTGCCTTGCTGCTCGCGCTGGCGCTCAGCATTTATTCCTTTGGCGGGGGCTTGTTGGCCCTTTTGTTCCAGGATGGCTCCCGCTCGGAGCGTCTCGGAGAAACCGCCCGGCGCGCAGGCGTTGCCGTTTTCGGAGCAGTTCTGCTGGCCGCGATCGCGCTTGTGATCTCCGCCTTCCGCGACGATTTCACCATCGCCTACATTTTTCACCACAGCAACCGCGATCTTCCCGCTCCTTATAAGTTCGCCACGCTTTGGTCCGGACAGGAAGGCTCGCTCCTTTTCTGGTCGCTGCTGCTGGCCGGATACGGCTTTGTCCTGCGCCTGCGCTACAAGACGGATCCCCGGCTCTTTGCCTACGCCTCTGTCGTTCTTGCCGGCGTGCAGATCTTCTTTCTTTCGCTGGTAAATTTCGCCGCGCAACCGTTCGGACTTCTCGACGGCCCAATCCGAGCCGACGGCAGCGGGCTCAATCCCCTTCTGCAATACCCGGAGATGGTCATCCATCCCCCGATGCTGTATCTGGGGTACGTGGGATTTACGGTTCCGTTCGCCTTCGCGCTGGGCGCGTTGATCATGAAGTATCCCGGCGAAAAATGGATTCACATCACCCGTCGCTGGACCATGGTCACCTGGGGATTTCTGACCTGCGGAATTTTTCTCGGCGCGCACTGGGCCTACGCGGTGCTTGGCTGGGGCGGGTACTGGGGATGGGATCCGGTCGAGAACGCTTCCCTGATGCCTTGGCTCGTCGGCACCGCCTTCCTTCATTCCGTCATGATGCAGGAAAAGCGCGGCATGCTAAAGGTCTGGAACATGTGGCTGGTGTTCGCCACGTTCTGGCTCGCGATTCTTGGGACCTTCCTCACGCGCAGCGGCATCATCAGTTCGGTACACGCGTTCGCGCAGTCGTCCATTGGCACGTGGTTCGCCTGGTTTCTGGCGATCACCATCGCCGTCTTCGTATTTTTCTTTTTCAAGAACAAAGACCACTTGCGCAGCGAGCACAAACTGGAATCGCTGGTGTCGCGCGAGTCGAGTTTCCTGTTCAACAACCTGCTGTTCGTTCTTCTCTGCTTCACCGTGCTTTGGGGAACGTGGTTCCCGAAGATTTCGGAACTTGTGCAGGGCAACAAGGTCACGGTCGGCGCGCCTTTCTATAATCGCGTTGCGATTCCGGTGGCGCTGCTGCTGCTGATCCTGACTGCGGTTGGGCCGCTTCTCGCGTGGCGCAAAACCTCGCTGGAAAGTTTGAAACGGAATTTCCTATGGCCCATGATCGGCGCCCTGGTCGTGATGGCATTCCTGATGGTGACGCCCGGCAGTTGGGGATCGCCCTTCGGCCTTCGTCCGTGGCAGGAAATCTCCTATTTCTATTCGTTGATGGCCATCGGCCTCTCGGTACTGGTCGCGCTCACGATCGCGAGCGAGTATTACCGCGGCGGTAAAGTGATTGCGAATCACACGGGACAGGGCATGTTCGCCTCGGTGGTGCAGCTGACGCATCGCAACACGCGCCGCTACGGTGGATACATTGTCCACTTCGGCGTCATTGTCGTGATCATCGGATTCGCCGGCGCCGCGTTTAATCAGGATAAAGAGCAGGAGATGGGATACGGCGACAAGATGACGATCGGCAGTTACACCCTAATCTGCCGCTCGTACACCGATGAAGAGTTTCCGAACTACGCTGCCGAGTGGGCGGTTCTCGACGTCTACAAGAACGGCAAGCAGATCGACACGTTGACGCCCGAACGCCGCCTGTATAAGGCGAGTCGTCAGACGTCGACGATGCCGTACATCCGCTCGACTTTGAACGAAGATCTCTACCTCGTCTACGAAGGCCTGAACCAGGACACGGGACGCCCGATCCTGAAGGCGCATCTAAACCCTCTGGTAATGTGGATCTGGCTCGGAGTGTGGCTCATGCTTGGAGGCACCGTGCTGGCCTTGATCCCAAACGCGCCGGCTCCAGTCCGCGCCGCCGTGCCCAGCAGGCTCGTGGAACACGCGGCACCGATGGTCACGGGAGACTGATAAGAAAAGTGGAGACAGCCGCCCTTGGCGGTCGGGCGGGCGTAGCGCGGCGCATGGCTGGGCTGGTACCTACTCGCGTGTAGACGAAAGCTGTTTCAGTATGAAGAAAAAACTTAATTCGAACGTCCGCCGCGCTCTGCAGTGCGCGGTACTCTCATTGGCCGTCATCGCTTTCGGAGGCGCCGGCGATCCCGGAACCCGATTCAACGAACTCGGTCACCAGTTGATGTGCATCTGCGGATGCGGCCAGATTCTTCTCGAGTGCAACCACGTCGGTTGCCCGGACTCGGACGGCATGCGCAACGAGCTTATGGCGTCGGTCACGCGGGGAGACAGCGACAGTCTCGTAGAACAAGCGTTCGTCCAGAAATATGGACCGACAGTCCTTGCGGCTCCGACCACGACCGGTTTTGATCGCACGGCGTGGATCATGCCGTTTGCGGCGCTGGTCCTGGGATTCGGCATCGTGATATTCGTGGTCCGAAGCTGGAAGAATCGTCCGACTCCCGCGCTGGCCGACGGCATCCGTCCGGTGCGTGGCGCCGAACTCGAGCAGTTCCGCGATCAGGCGCGAAAGGATACCGACTTATGACCTTCGAATGGGCATGCTGCCTTCTCGTCACCGCGGCTTCGCTGCTTTACGTCTTCTATATACCCGGAAAGGTGTTTCTTGGGCCTGAGAAGACGCGCGCTTCGTATTTGCGCGAACGCAAAGACGCGGTCTACGAAAACCTGCGCGACCTGAACTTCGAATACAAAGCGGGCAAGATCCCGGATACCGATTACGCTTCTATGAAAGCTTCGCTGCAAGACGAAGCTGCCACCCTGCTAGCCGAAATCGCGCGCCTCGAAGCCATCGCCGCCAACACCCCAAGAAAAGCGAGATCATGAATCGTACCCACACACCTGTCATCCTGAGCGTCGCGTTTGTCGTTGCGCTGCTCGGGTCACTCGCGTCCGCGCAATCCCTCACCGGCACGGTGAAGAATTCCACGACCGGCAAGCCTTCTGCCGGGGACCAAGTCATCCTTCTCAGTCTCGGCCAGGGCATGGAAGAAGCGGGACGCACGCAGTCCGACGCGAAAGGCAATTTCTCTTTCAAGCTCGAAGGCGCGCAAGGTCCGCACCTGATTCGCGTCGTCCATCAGGAAGTGACGTATCACCGCATGGCGCCTCCGGGAACGACGTCGGTCGAGGTGGAAGTGTACGACGTAAGCAAGAAGGTTGACGGCATTGAGGTGGTCGCGGACATCATGCGCTTCCAGGCCAGCGGCGGACAACTGCAGGTCGAGCGTACGTTCGCGGTGCAGAACAGTTCGAAGCCGCCGCTCACGCAGATGAACGAGCACAACCTGGAGTTCTATGTTCCCGATGGCGCGAAGGTGAATGAAGGACAGGCGATGACGGCGGGAGGGCAACCCGTAAATTCCGCTCCCGTTCCCGAAGGCGCAAACGCGAAAAATAAATACGCGTTTCTCTTCCCGCTTCGTCCGGGCGAAACGCGGTTCAGCGTGGTCTACACGGTGCCGTATCTGGGCAGCATCAACATCGATCCCAAGAGCGTTTATCCTCTGGAACATTTCGTGGCGATCGCGCCCAAGGCGATCCAGTTTGCGCCGGCGTCGGCGGACGTTTACAAGGTTGCTCCTTACCCGGGACAGCCCGACGCCAACGTTGAAGTCGCCTCGAATACGAAGCTCGGACAGGCCATGGCGTTCAAACTCACCGGCGAAGGCGCTCTGGCGCAGGAAGCAGACGAGAACGGTCAATCCTCGGGACAAGGCAACGCGGCGCAGAGCGAGAATCGGCCCGGTGGAGGACTCGGTCCGCCGATCGACGCTCCCGATCCGCTGCAGAAATATCGCTGGTGGATTCTTGGTGGATTCGCTGCAGTCCTCGTGGTCGGCGGAGTCTTCGTCGCCTCACGACAACAAGCGGCGAACCGAGCGGCTCGCGCACAGGTCAGCGGATTGTCTGCGATTGAAGAGGATGAGGAATTTGAAATTCCGGCAGCCCCACCGTCTCGTGCCGGGCGAACGACTCGTGTCGCGGATGCAGTGGAAGAGGCGCGTCCGGGGGCAGTTCGAACGTCGAAACTTCTCGAAGGGTTGAAGGAAGAACTATTCGATCTCGAAGTCGAGCACAAGCAAGGGCTCATCTCGCAGCAGGAATACGACCAGACCAAAGCGGCTCTCGATCAAACGCTGCAGCGCGCTCTAAGGCGCGAAAACCAAAAAGCGTAGACGTTGTGACCGAAACGAGAAATCTGCTGGGTCGCAGCCTTGGGTATCCCCACGCGCCGGAGGATTTCTCTCGGCTTCGTCGTTCGGAATGAAACTACTGCATGAACTCCGCTGGCCTTCCCGTCAGGCGCTCGATGCGCTTGGCGATCGGCGGATGGGTCGAGAATAGCCCGCCAAAATTAATTCCCAGCAACGGTTGAATGATGAACAGGTGTGCGGTCGACGGAGTCGCCTGCATCGGAACGCGGCGCGAGTACGTGTCGAGTTTCTGCAGAGCGCTCGCCAGCGCATAAGGATTGCCGGTAAAGTGTGCGCCCGTTGCGTCCGCCTGATACTCGCGCGAGCGCGAGACGGCAAGCTGAATCAGGCTCGCGGCAATTGGAGCCACGATAAGCATGAAGAGCCCGGCCAGGCCTCCGCCGCCGCGGTCGTCGCGGTCCCGTCCGCCGAACCCTCCAAAGAACATCGCCCAACGTCCCATGCTAGCGAGCATCGTGATCGCTCCGGCGATAGTTGCGGCAACGGAGCTAATCAGGATGTCGCGGTTGTTCACGTGTCCGAGTTCGTGGGCGAGGACGCCTTCGAGCTCTTCATCGTTGAGCAACTGCAGAATTCCATGCGTCACGGCGACCGAAGCGTGGCTCGGGTTGCGTCCGGTGGCGAACGCGTTGGGGGACTCGCTTGGTATCACGTACATCTTCGGCATCGGAATACCGATTTTTTGCGTCAGGCGCTCGACAGCTTCGAAGGCGCGCGGAAGTTGCTCGCGCGTGACGGGCTGAGCACGATACATCGCCAGGGCAATCTTGTCCGAAAAGAAATACGAGACGAAGTTCATGACGGTGGCGAAGGCCAGCGCCAGGAACATTCCGTTCTGGCCGCCAAAGGCGCGGCCGATGAACATCAGAAGCAGCGTCAGCGCGGTCAGGAGAAACGCGGTCTTAAAAGTGTTTCCCATAAGTTTGTGGAGCTATCTATTTGATGTTACGCGGACGGGGGAGATGCATGGGCGCTAATCGTGCAGAGGAAGGTTTGAAGGCTGGTCATGGCGCTCGTGCTCGAGTCTATTGGAATCATCGAGTTAGGATCGGCAAGGGTGAAAAAGGCGGGTATCCCTCGGTCGCTTACCGCAAGGCATTCGAGAATAAGGAGTTAGTCGGATAGCCGAATTTTTTTACTGTCAGGCAGTGCGATCGTCCTGCGAGGCCGACTTTTGGGGCGACCTCGGCGGCATCGCCGCTTCGGAATGAAAAACTTTGGGGAACTGACAGCCGATGGGGCGATAGCTGATGCTGACAGCAAATATTCAAGCTGAAAGTCTATGACGGAGGTAACTCGGACGGTCTCGGCGCACGATAGTAAAATTCAAAGAATGTCGCCAGAGACTGCCATCGCCGCTTCCCACAAAGCTGCTGAACTCGAAAAAACTTTGCACCGCATCATTCGTGGCAAGGATGACGTCGTTCGACTGGCGCTGGTCAGCATCTTCGCGCGCGGACATCTACTCATCGAAGGCGTACCTGGAGTCGGCAAGACCACGCTCGGACAGGCGATGGCCCGCTCTATCGATTGCACCTTTCAGCGCGTGCAGTTCACCAGCGACATGCTGCCCTCTGACGTGCTGGGCATCTCGGTGTACTCGGCACTCGAACAGAAATTTGAGTTCAAACGCGGCCCGGTGTTCACCAACGTCTTGCTGGCCGACGAAATCAACCGCACCACGCCGAAGACGCAATCCGCGCTGCTCGAGGCCATGAACGAGGCCCAGGTCACGGTGGATGCGCACTCGTACGCGTTGCCGCAACCGTTTCTCGTGATCGCGACGCAGAATCCGGTTGAACATTACGGCACTTATCCTTTGCCCGAATCGCAGCTTGACCGTTTTTTGATGCGCGTGCGCATGGGATATCCCGATGCGCAAGCCGAGCGGCAGATCTTGCGTTCGGAAGCAGGTGTCGCGCACCTCGACAGCCTTAAACCGGTGCTGACTGGGGCGGATGTGGTCGAAATGCAGCAGGCTGTGAAGAATGTTCGCGTCGATGAATCACTGGTCAGCTACGCGCTGGAAATCGTGAAACGTACGCGCGAGTCGGAATTCTTATCGCTTGGCGTTTCGCCTCGCGGATCGCAGGCGCTGTACCGCGCCGCGCAAGCGATGGCGTTCGTTCAAGGTCGATCTTTCTGCATACCCGAAGACATCAAGCCGCTCGTCGTGCCAGTCTTCGCCCATCGCATCGTGGTCAACGGACTCTACGCCTCAACGCTCAAGAAGTCGGAGCAGGCCGATCAGGTGTTGAAGGAGATCGTGGAGAACGTTCCGGTACCGGTGTAGGGCGCCAGGCTTCGGCAGCGTCGGTCGGGCTTGGGATCAGCAGATTCCTGCCTTCGGTCGGAATGACAAGCGCCGAGATTGGCGGACTATAATTCTCCCGTGATGTCCTTCTTGCGCTTCGTCATGGTTTTATCGCTTGTCGTGTGGGTCGGCGGCTTGATCTTCTTTGCATTCGTGCTGGCGCCAACGGCTTTTTCTGTCCTTCCCAGTACGCATCTTGCCGGAAACGTCGTGGGACGGGCGCTCGGCAAGCTTCACTGGATCGCCATCTTCTGTGGTGTCGTCTTCCTGCTGAGTTCGCTGCTCTACAGCCGCAACATGTCGGGGAGCGCGCACTTGTTCGCCGGTCGCCACGTTCTGCTTGGCCTGATGCTCGGGCTCACGCTGTTCTCGCAGTTCTGGATCATCCCTCGCATGGACACACTGCGGGCATCCGTGACCGACTTTGCGACGGTGCCCATCGACAATCCCGCGCGCCTGCAATTCGACGCATTGCACGTGTGGTCCACGCGGGTCGAGGGGACCGTGCTCTTGTTCGGACTGGTGGTGGTGTATTTGACAGCGAGCGTGCTTTCGAACCATCGCTGACCGCGCACTTCTTAGTTCGTCAGTGACGGGTGCGCGCTTCCAGAACTTCGCGAATCTTCGCGGCGAGAAAATCCAGTTCGAAGGGCTTCTGCAAGATTTGCGCGACGTTGCTCTCTCCGCCGATCGCGCTGATTTCGCCTTCGGTGTAACCCGACATGTAGATGATCTTGATGTCGGGCCGCGCACTTGCCAGCTTGAGCGCCACCTCGGGACCGCGAACGTGCGGCATCACGACGTCGGTCAATACAACATCAATCGGGCCCTTATACTGTTCGGCCAAGGCGACCGCGTCGCTGCCATTGGTGGCTTCGAGCACCGAGTAACCGAGGGATTGCAGGAACTGGCAAATCATCCAGCGTAAATCGGGTTGATCTTCCGCAACGAGAATCGTTTCTGGACCGGCGCGGGTCGGCTCCGTGGGGGCTGGACGGACTTCCGCCGTCGGAACTTCCGCAACCCGCGGGAAAAAGACGTGAAGGGTCGATCCTTTCCCCGGTTCACTGGTCAATCGCACGTGACCGCCGCTGCCGCGCACAATGTTGTACACGACCGACATTCCCAGGCCGGTGCCTTCATCGCGCGACTTGGTGGTAAAAAACGGCTCGAAGATGCGGCTCTGGGTCTCGGCGTCCATGCCAATGCCGGTATCGGAAACCGCCAGCATGACATAGTCTCCCGGTTCCACCGGATCCGGCTTTCCTGCGCGGACGACGTCGGAACCCACCCGTGCCGTACGCAGGGTGAGCGTTCCGCCGTTTCGCATGGCGTCGCGGGCGTTGACTACAAGATTCATAATGACTTGCTCGACTTGACCGGGATCGGCGCTGATGCAACAGGGATCGGGACTAAGCCGGACAACGAATTCCATTTCTTCGCTCAGCACTCCGAGCAGCATCTCGCTCATACGATTGACGAGAGAGTTCAGATCGAGCACTTGCTGGCTGAATGCGTGCTTGCGGCTGAAGGAAAGCAGTTGCCGGGTGAGGTTCGCGGCGCTTTCCGTGGCGCGGAGAATTGTTTCGACATTCTTTCTCGTGGTCGACTCGACACCTTCTTCCTGCAGCACGATCTCGGCGTATCCCTGAATCACCATTAGCAGATTGTTGAAATCATGCGCGATGCCGCCGGCAAGCCGGCCAACAGCTTCCATCTTTTGCGATTGGCGGACCTGATCTTCGAGGACGCGCCGGCCGGTGACGTTGCGCGAAGTCACCACGATTCCGCCCACGGCGACGTCATTCAGAAGATTGTTTACGATCGCCTCGAGCCACACCCATGTACCGTCGAAATGGCGGAAACGAAATTCCGGAGGAGCGGCGCTTCCCACTCGTAAAGTGACCCGTTCGAGCGCGGCTCGAATTGCAGGTTCGTCCTCGGGATGGACGAAGGAGAGAAAGCTTTTTCCGAGCAGCGCCGTTGGCCTATATCCGGCGACCCTTTCGATGGAAGGGCTTTGGTAGAGCATGGTTCCGTCGACCGCAACCACGGTGATCACGTCCGAGAGATTCTGGATCAGATAGCTGAAGCGCTCTTCGCTGCGGCGCAGGACAGCCGCTGCTTCATGACGGTCGCGAAGATCGCGGAACATGCCAAGAACTGCGGATCGCCCTCCGAATTCGGTAGCGCTCGAGGTCACTTCGACGGGAACGGGAGAGCCGTCGGATCGCAGCAATTCAATCTCTCGATTGGATTGGAGCGCCGCGGATTGCATCGCGAGCAGGCTTGGCGAAGAGCCTCCCGGAACAGCACGATGCAAGCGCGATTCCGGCATCCCAGCGAGATGGTCTGGGGAATATCCCAGTAGCTTGGAAGCCTGGTCGTTGGCTTCAAGAATCACATGCGTTTCGGAATCGATGACGAGGATGGCGTCGTTGGCCGTGTTGATGAGGCTGTGATATTTCTCCTGCGAATGCCGGATCTGGTTCAGAACGCTGCTCGAAACGCCGATTCCGATCAGGAGCAATAACACGGTGGCGATCAAGGTGGCGATCGATACCATGCGATCGATCCAGCGCGCGCCTTCGGCCAGAGTGGAAGAGAATTCATCTTCAAGCGGAGTAAGCCGGGCATCGACGGCCTCGACCTGGTCAGAGATCTGTTGAATCTTCGGCGCGTCGGGGTGAGGAGAACTGATTTCCGCATGAAGCTGGTCGGCAAGTGCGCGAAGCTGATCGACCTCGCGATCCCCTGCGGTCCAAACGGCGATCGCGCGGCGCATGTAGCCAAAGTTGCCGAACCGGCGGAAGAGCATCGTCATGTTGCGGACGTCTTCCGGACTGATGCGGCCCTGCACAAATCCCTCGTAGACGAGGCGCATGTCGGGCGAAGGGCTTTCGAGCTGAAGCCGCGCCTGTTTATCACCCAGCGGAACGGCAATTTCGGCGAGATAGTCCTGGTAATCCTTCTCGGCGCGGCCTTCCGCGTACTTGGTAAGGCTCAGGGCGGCGCGCTTCTGTCCCTTGGACCACAAGCTCTCGCCGCTGACGTAAGCGCGCACGCCGGAAAGGATGTCGGAGCGGAAAACGCCTAGATAAAAGACGCAAAGAACGATGACGACAAAGACAGCCACGATGGCGAGCAGTTTCCGGGCGATAGGAATGTGGTGAAACATCGAGTTCGAGATTCGCATGCGGAACCTAAGACCCGGAAAGTTGGTCGAGACTGTTGGGTACACTCCGCCGAGCGCGGCAACTGCCTGGCCTGGAAGAGACGCTGGATCCGGTAGAGCACCTTGACGCGCGCTGTTCCTTGTATCAGCGCACCAGCGCGCTTCGGGTACAGAATACCTCGCAAAAGGGAGAATTCGTCAAGCCGGGATACCCCGTGTTTCGTCACAGGAATCAACTCTGCAGTTACCTTTCCATGCACGAAACCCGCATGGCTAGAGCTGCAAGACGCGGTAGCGAAAACACTCGACCGCATGGTCGTTAACCATTCCGACAGCCTGCATGAAGGCGTAGCAGATGGTTGAACCCACGAACCGGAAGCCGCGGCGTTTCAGATCCTTACTCATGGCGTCGGACTCGGCTGTTTGGGCGGGCAGACGCTGGCCCGCTTTCCACCGGTTGACCGCGGCTTGCCTCCAACGAACTGCCAGATGTAGCGATCGAAAGTCCCGAACTCTTCCTGTACGCGCGAGGAATGCTTTGGCATTATCGATGGTCGAGGCGATCTTCAGCTTGTTGCGGACGATGCCGGGATCGGCGAGAAGCTTCTTGACCTTGTGGCGATCGTAGAGGGCCACGCGGCGCGGATCGAAGCGATCGAAGGCGCGCCGATAGTTGTCGCGCTTGTTGAGAATCGTGCTCCAACTCAGTCCGGCTTGCGCTCCTTCGAGGATCAGAAATTCGAAGAGGGTGCGGTCGTCGTGAACGGGCACGCCCCACTCGTCATCGTGATACGCGATGGAGAGTCCGGCGCTTGCCCATGCGCAGCGAACGGGATCGGGCTTGGCTTTTTTCGTGGCCATGCGAAGTTCTACGTCCATCTCAGAAGACAAGTTCGCCGGTAGCGAGCGAACGCGCTGAAGACGCTGCGAAGTTCTATTCCAAAGATTTCGGATCCGACTTGTTTATGGGAGACTTCTTATCCAGAAGATAAATGAGTTCATGCGCGCTGGCGGGAATGCCGACTTTTCCGCCGCGGATGATCTCTTTTGCCGTCAACTTCTTTCCGTAGAACTTCTCGTTGGCGCTGCCGTCGGAGCGCAACGTCGATCCTTCGAGCGACACTCCGGCAAACAGACCCTTATTCCGAGAGTACGAAAGGATCTCGGCACTCATCACGATGTCAGTCGCGCCTTCCGCCGTTCTGCCTTTGGGGCCAGCGGCGGCGGAGGCGTCAGCGCCGAGTTTCACCTTGCTGTAGAGCAGAGACTCGGCTCCTTTGGGATTCATGACGAGGAGCACAAAATCGGTGGCCTGGCCGCCGAGTTGGAATCCGATGCTGACGCCTTCCAGAGCGTAGAGCGCGGGCGCTCCCCACTTGCCTTTGTAGTGCGCACCGCTGCGGCAAACCATCACGCCGCGGCCATAACTTCCGCCGATACCGAAGGCACCCTTTTTCACGGAGGGCAGAATCACCACGCACTCGGCCTTGTCGAGAAGGTCCTGGGGAATGTCGTCAGGGATGTTCAGAATCTCTTTCAACACCTGTCCTGCATCTTTCACGCGATCGACTTCGCGCTCGTCGTCGGCCGCGAATGCCAGAGTCGCCGACACCAGCAGAACCATCAAACAGGTGATGAACTTTTTCATGAGTGCCCTCCGGCAAAGATTGTAGAGAAAGTCGAGGATCGTGCCAATGTTTCGGGTTTACACCCTAAGAAAGGGCGATGCGTCGCTGAGACACACGACGAAAATCGAGTGCGCGCGAAATCCGCGCCAGACGGCACAAGTCGTTCAGATGGAGCAGCTTGAACTATGACCAAATGCGTGCTCCTTTTGTAACTTGGCACACAGGTGAAACCGACCATACAGTCTGTTGTGGAGCACTAGAGAAAGCCTGCGTTTTCGGCACCCGGCGTGCATCTTATTGATTGGAAGTGTTCGGAGACGTGGTTTAGAGTGAAAAAATTGGATTTACTGGGCATGAAGTACACGAACTGGATTCTTCGGTTGATGGCGCTTTTCCTGGCAACCTCTTTAGGAACCGGCCATCTGAAGGCTCAGGCAGCCTACGTATCGGGCGCGCCAAGTCTGACCGCTGCCAGTGCGACGACCTCGACTGACGATTCCGATGAACCGCAGAACGCGCTGGTCACGCTCCACGCCCGGGTGAACGAGGTCAACGTTCTTTTCATCGCCACGGATAAGCGCGGCAAGTTTGTCCGCGATTTGAACCAGGCGGATTTCAACATCCTCGACGATCACAAGCCACCGCAGGCGATTCTCAATTTCCGCCGCGAAACCGATCTACCTCTTCATATGGGCTTGCTGGTCGACGTCAGCGGGTCGGTGGATAGCCGGTTCCAGTTCGAGCAAGAGGCAGCCACTACTTTCATGCAGCGCACGCTTCGCGTCGGCTTCGACAAAGCGTTCCTGATGGGATTCAACGCGCACACGCAGATGGCGCAGGATTTCACCGACAACGTCACGCTTCTTTCAGCGGGCGTCCGCAAGTTGCACGACGGCGGCGGCACGGCGCTGTATGACGCGATCTATCACGCGTGCAAAGACAAGTTTTTGAAAGACCGTCCGGATCATCCAGTGCGCAAGGCGATCATCGTGGTCAGTGACGGCGAAGACAACCAGAGCGAGATCAGCAAGGCGCAGGCAATCGAGATGGCGCAGCGTGCTGAAGTCATCATCTACGCGATTTCGACGGACGATAGCGGCCTGGTAATGCGGGGCGACAAAGTCCTTGAGCAACTCGCGGAAGCGACCGGCGGGCGGGCGTTCTTCCCCTTCAAGATGAAGGACATCACGCACTCATACTCTGCGATCCAAGACGAGTTGCGCAGCCAGTATGTGGTTTCCTACAAGCCAGCCGACTTTGATGCGGATGGACGTTACCGCTCGATCGAGATTTCCACGCTGAAGAAGGATCTGCAGGTTCGGGCGCGCAAGGGATACTTCGCGCCACAACAGTAAAAAGCCGGCTCCCGGCTTCCCGCTTTTCGGCTTCTCACCTCTACCTACAATTCACACTTTCAAATTGCAGTTGACGTTTCAGGGTTTCGCGCGGAAAGCTGAAAAGCCGAGAGCCCCGGTATTACGCTCTCTTTTGCACTTGGAGTTTCGGGACTTCGTATGTGCCAGGTGTCGCTCTTGCGGCAATTGACATACGATTCCAGACATTGATCGTGGCAATCGCGAGAGTGAGGTCCGCCAGTTCCTTTTCGCTGAAATGCTTGCGGACATTCTCGTACAGTTCATCGGGCACACGGCTCTCGGCGACGAGCGTCACAGCCTCCGTCCAGGCCAGGGCAGCGCGTTCCCGGTCGGTATAGAACGGGGCCTCCTCCCAAGCATTCAGCTCGTAGAGGCGCTGATCGGTCTCGCCGATGGACTTCAGATCTTTCCAGTGCATGTCGAGGCAATAGGCGCAGCCGTTGATCTGGGACGCGCGCAGCTTGATGAGGTGAAGAAGACCTGTTTCTAAACCGCAGTCACGAAGATATGTTTCCAGACCTAGCACAGCCCGATAAGCGCCAGGTGCTGTTTTCAAGTCAAAACGTTGCATGATTCAACCTCCTATGCATCTTTGGATTCCCGTATCGCTATCGAGCCGCAAATATTTTCGATGGGCGTCGCTCAACTTCTACTCGACGTCGGAGCTTGTCGTAAGTCCTTTGCAAAGTGCAATATTGTGAGGCCTGCGTCGCATTTTGCCATTGTGGAAATCTGTGGTAACGTCCCATTGAATTCCAGTTCGGCTCAGATTGGCTGAGGGGAGAACATGACTGGCATCATCATTCTTGTAATTCTGGCTGTCATCGTTGTCGTGCTGATCAGCATGTACAACGGGCTGGTACAGCTGCGGGTGCGCGCCGATTCGGCGTGGTCCGATATCGACGTGCAGCTCAAACGTCGGCATGACCTGATTCCGAACCTCGTCGAGACGGTGAAGGGATATGCCTCGCATGAAAAAGGGACTTTCGAAAACATCGCAAAATTTCGATCGCAGGCGATGCAAGCCTCGTCTCCCGCCGACAAGGCGGTCGCCGAGAATCAACTGACCGGGGCGCTCAAGAGCCTGTTTGCAGTTGCGGAAAACTATCCTGAGCTAAAGGCTTCGGAGCAATTCACACAGTTGCAGGGCTCGTTGAGCATGACTGAAGATTCGCTTCAGAACGCGCGACGCTATTACAACGCCGTGGTGCGCGATTTCAATACGAAGATCCAATCGTTTCCGACAAACATTATGGCGGGAATGTTTGGATTCGCGGCGCGCCAGTTCTTTGAAACGACCGACGCGGACCGCGAGCCGGTGCAGGTGAAGTTTTAAGGATTGAGCGATTAGGGAATCTGGTAATTTGAAGAACCCAATCAAGATTGTTCTTTGCGCGACTCTGTTTGTTTCGGTTCTCTCGGGCGTCGCAGCTGCGAAATCCTGGCGGGTTGCGGATTTTCAGGACAACATCGTCGTCGCCAAAGATGGAACCGCCGTCGTCACCGAGCGGATTTCTCTGGTCTTCGTCGGCGAATGGCACGGCATCCATCGGACGATTCCGATTGAATATCCCGGTCCGAACGGGACCAACTACGAACTCTTCCTCGATGTAAAGAGCGTCACCGACGGCTCGGGCAGCAATCTGAAATACGAGCCTTCGGTCTCCAGCGGATCGCGCGATCTCAAGATCTACATCGCCAACGCGGTCGACACCACCCGCGTCGTTGAAATCACCTACAAGGTTCGCAACGGAACTCGGTTCTTCAAGGATTACGACGAGTTCTACTGGAACGTGACCGGCAACGACTGGCCGGTGCCGATCGATCACGCCTCGGCCACAGTTCGATTTCCCGACGGCGCCAGCGGATCACTGCGGGCGCAGGCATTCACAGGCGTCTACGGCTCGACGCAAAAAGACGCGACGGCGAAGGTCGAAGGCGCAGAAACCCAATTTGAGACGAACAATCCGCTGCCCATGCGCGGCGGGCTGACGATCGACGTTTACATTCCGCAAGGGCATCCTTCACGAGCCGGGACCGGTAACGAAATTCTTCTGGTTCCTCGCGGGGAATCCAATCGTCTTCTTCCCTGCCGTGGTGTTTGCGGTAATGTTCACGCTCTGGTGGTACAAAGGCCGCGATCCGGATCCTGGAATGTCGGTCGCGCCGATGTATGAGCCGCCGACGGGGATTTCCCCGGCCGAAGCGGGAACGCTTCTGGATGACACGATCCATCCGCGGGACATCACGTCGACCATGGTCGATCTCGCGGTGCGGGGATACATCAAGATCGAAGAGACGGCGGAAAAGGTGCTGCTGTTCACGCACAAGGATTACATCTTTCATTTGCAGAAACCGCGCGAGCAGTGGGGCGCAGACCTGGTCCCGCATGAACGCATCATGCTCGAAAACATTTTTGCGGGAGGCACGGAAACGCGCCTGTCGAGCCTGAAGAACCGCTTCTACACGGCGGTTCCGGCGATTCGCGAAGACATCATGTCGGCGCTCAAGACGAAAGGCATCTATCTGCTCGATCCTGAGTCGGCCAACGGATACAGCATCGGCGCGTTGTTCGTGATCGTGATTCCGTTCGCAGTCTCCCAGTATTTCGGGTGGGCCAACTTTTTCAATTCCGCGGTGCTGCTGGTCGTGTGCCTGGCGGTCTCCGCGCTGATCTGGTGGCTGTTTGCGCGCGTGATGACGGCGAAGACGGTGAAGGGCGCGCGAGCGCGAATTGCCGTCCTTGGGTTTCAGGAGTTCATGAACCGGGTCGACGCCGAACGGCTCAAGCTGATGCCGCCGACCACGTTTGAGAAATATCTTGCGTTCGCGATGGCGCTCGGAGTGGAGCATCACTGGGCACAGGCCTTCGCCGGGATCGTGAAAGATCCGCCGCAGTGGTACGTGGGTCCGGGCGGCTACGGCGGAGGGTTCAATCCAATCTTCTTTTCGAGCTCCATGCACAGCATGGCAAGCGATATGCACCAGGTGTTTGTCTCGGCGCCCAGGGCGAGTTCCGGCGGATCCGGTTTCGGCGGTGGCGGTGGTGGTGGAGGATTTTCCGGCGGCGGATTTGGCGGCGGCGGCGGCAGCGCGTTTTAGGTTACGGCGGGGAGAAATCCGAGTTCACAGCCTTCCCCTTCACAGAACTCCACTTCCGCGGAGAAAGTCCCAGTCGCGGGCTACGCGATCGTTCCCGCGGAGCGCCGACGATCCGGCAATGCCAGATTGGCTTCCATTGTGACTCTGAGGTGCAGGGCTATAATTGCGCGCACCGATGACTCTTACTGCTGGCACGAGACTCGGTCCGTACGAAATTCAGTCGCCTCTTGGTGCCGGCGGCATGGGCGAAGTTTACCGCGCACGCGACACACGGCTGGACCGCAGCGTCGCGATCAAAATTTTACCGGCACATCTTTCGGACAATCCTGAAGCGAAGCAGCGCTTTGACCGCGAGGCGCGAGCGATCTCGTCGCTGAACCATCCGAACATCTGCACGCTCTATGACGTCGGCCACCAGGAGAACATCGACTATCTTGTGATGGAGCTTCTGGAAGGCGAGACATTGGCGGATCGCCTCGCCAAAGGGCCCCTTCCCCTCGAACAGTTATTGAGGGTCGGAATTGAAGTTTGCGAGGGACTCGAAAAGGCGCACAAGACCGGCGTAATCCACCGCGACTTGAAACCGAGCAACGTCATGCTAACGAAGACCGGCGCCAAATTGATGGACTTTGGCCTGGCGAAGGCGGCAATGGCGGGTGCGCCACCGTCTTCGAGTCTGACGATGAGCCTATCGGCTCCATCCGCGGATCAGCCTTTGACGGCACGGGGCACCCTCGTTGGCACTTTTCAGTACATGTCGACCGAGCAGATCGAAGGAAAAGAGGCTGACGCTCGCTCGGATATTTTTGCGCTGGGAGCCGTGTTGTACGAGATGGCAACCGGAAAGCGGGCGTTCGAAGGGAAAACGACAGCGAGTGTAATCGCGGCCGTCCTGGAGCGCAATCCGGCGCCGATCAGCGCGGTCCAGCCAATGTCTCCGCCCGCGCTCGACCGTCTGGTGAAAGCTTGCCTCGAAAAAGATCCGGAGGAGCGCGAGCAAACCGTCCACGATGTGAAACTGCAACTGAAGTGGATCGCCGAAGGAGGATCTCAAACCGGGATCGCAGCACCGAAACCAACTCGGAGAGTTGGGGGATACGCGCTCGCGGCGGGGGCTTTGATACTTGCGCTGATCGGGTTTGGCCTCGCGATCGCTTTCTTTCACCGCCCAGCGAGTACGTCCGCACCAATTGTTTCGAATATCCTGCCGCCCGAAAATACGTCGTTCGTGAATGGCGTGGCTACCTCGGGCTACGCGCTTTCTCCCGACGGTACTCGCCTGGTCTTTTCCGCTTTGGCCGTCGACGGCAAGTCCAGCCTTTGGATGCGGGCGCTTACCTCGCTCGCGGCGCAGGAACTGGCCGGCACCGAAAATGCCGGGCTACCCTTCTGGTCGCCCGATGGTCAGTGGGTTGGCTTCTTTGCCGATCAGAAAATGAAGAAGGTTCCCGCCTCGGGCGGAACGGTACAAGTAATCTGCGATGCGCCGATTGGCCGCGGAGGCTCCTGGAATTCGAAAGGCGTCATCGTGTTTTCGCCCTCGATCATTGGACCGCTGTTTCGGGTTTCCGAGAATGGAGGAGTGCCCACTGCAGTCACTCAACTGGATCCGACGACTGGGGAAACGACGCATCGCTGGCCCGACTTTTTGCCCGATGGCGTCCACTTCCTCTACCTGGGACGGCAAGTCTCGGAGAATAGACCATCCGCCGTGTACGTGGGATCGCTCGACTCCGCCCTTCACAAGAAGATTCTTGATGGTCTGAGCGAGGCACAGTATGCGGCACCGGGCTACGTGGTCTTTGGGCGGAACACCACACTCTTTGCGCAGCGGTTTGACGCGGACACACTTACGCTCGAGGGCGATGAGTATCCGATTGCGTCGGATGTGAGCGTGGGGAACAACATGCTTTGGACCGGCTTTGCGATTTCCCAGACCGACCGCCTCGTATATGGGAGCGCCGGCAGCACTGCGGATCTCGAGATGATCGTGACCGATCGCTCTGGAAAGAAGATTTCCAGTCTGGAGCCAGCAGGCAATTACTCAGTCCTCCGGCTTTCTCCCGACGGACGCAGAGTGGCCGTATCGGAAACCGAAATCTCAAGCGGCAAAGCGACGATTTGGCTGCAGGACGTAAGCAGCAACGTGCGCACCCGGTTTACGTTTGGCGCCGGACTCAATTCCGGGTCCACGTGGTCGCCTGACGGTTCACAACTCGCGCTGGCCTCCACGCGGAGTGGTGCATTCAATATGTACGTAAAGGCCACGACCGGGGCTGGCGACGATCGACCGCTTCACCCGACTGCAGAGGACGAGCGCCCGCTGTCATGGTCCCGCGACGGACGGTTTCTGGTGATTGACAGCCGTCCACAGTCGCGTCACGGGATTGCGGAGATCGCGCTACTTCCGCTGAGCGGCGATGGCAAACCCTTCCCGTACTTGAATGTTCCCTACGCGAATTACGGAGGACAGATTTCTCCCGACGGACACTGGCTGGCTTACATCTCCAACGAATCCGGAAGGCCTGAAATCTACGTGACCGCGTTCCCCCAGGCCAAAGGCAAGTGGCAAGTGTCGTCCACCGGAGGTCAAAATCCGCGATGGCGGAGCGACTCCCGCGAACTCTTTTATAGCCGGATCGACGGAATTCTCGTGGCGGCCGAAGTGACGACTGGACCCGAATCGTTCGCAGTTCATTCGACTACACCACTTACGGAGAGGCGCGTACTACAAAATTTTGTTGCCGCGACCTACGATGTCTTCCCCGATGGCCAACGATTCATCATGGCCGCAGTCAAGCCAGCCTCGCTCCACGCACCGCTGACTCTGGTCACTAACTGGACAGGGCAACTCAGGAAATAGGGCTTGGCGCTAAGGAATGCACCGACCGGGTGACTGTTTGCGCTGTGCAAACTCGCAGTCCCTGTGCGTGAATGCGACGATAGCCGCACCACGAACGAGCGAGGAATTTAGTAACGCGGAGGCCTAGGGAAGTTCATTTCACATCATTGGCTTCCACGGAATTGCTTCGGGCCACTGTTTCATCGCGTCTTCAGCCCACGCCGTCGATTTGTCTTTGTGACAATTCGTACACGGATTAGGAATTCCATATTTGTTCGTCATCGCGGGTGAAACGACACGAAAAGTGTGAGCGTGAACAAAAGCGCCGGGGACGCCTTCGCTTTCGATGGCCGGCATATGACAGGAGATACATTCGTTGCCCGGGCTACTTTCCTTGTGATGACTGTGCTCTTGGAGCGTCGCGGTGTGAGGCCCGTTCGGCGATGTCGGGCCGTGACAGTCGAGGCAAAGCTGGTTCGCAGGCTTTCTGAGCTGAGCGTAGTTCGCTGTGCCGTGGACGTCGTGGCACGACGAACATGTGATCCCATGGCGATACATTACGCTCTGCACGAAGTCATTGCCTTGCATGCGATTCTTGTGGGCTGTGCAATCGGGAAAATAGTAAAAAGTGGTTTGTCCCAGCGCGCAGTCCTCAAGCTTCCAGAAGTCTCGCAGCTTTAGGCCAACGTGGTACCCAACTGGCCAGTCATAAAACCGCCCTTCTATGGGATTGGCCGTCGGCTGCCCCTGCGAATGACAGGAGATGCAAGTGTCGCTTGCCGCGATATCGTCCAGGTGCGCGGGATTGCGAATGTTCTCGCGGGACGGGTGCGCCACGTGTTCGCTTCCCGGCCCATGACACCGCTCACAACCAACGTTCCACTCCGCGACTTGCTTTGTCTGAACGTTGTAATCGACAGAATGACATCCATCGCACGTGGAACCCGTGGGCCGCTGCATGTTGTCAGGCGGATAAAGCGATCCCCACCAGTCCCCACCCTTGGCCGGAACCATGTAGGGGCGCCACGTGCGATTGCCAACATCCCACTGGGCGGGAAACGGAAAATAGTCGTCGCCAATCCTGGTGAAGTACCGTTGTTTCCAAAGGCTGCCATAGACAAACGCGACCTGCTCTTTGGTGAACCGGGATACGTTATTCGTCGCGAGGTCGGGGATGATTGCATTCGGATGGGTGCGCGGATCGCGCACTACGTTGGCCATCGGTGTTTTCTTCCATCGTTGGTAAATCTCTGCGTGGCATTTTTCACACGCTTGCGAACCGACGAAGTGCGCTGAAGCGGCCGTCGAGGCTTGCCTCAAACGTTCGCCGTTCGAGAGTGGCCGCAAGGCTCGAATAAAAAGAACAAGGTCCCAAATTTTGCCCGAAGCCGCCGGCAAGGTATTCCACGCGGGCATGCCCGTATGTTGGACGCCGTTTTCGATGATGTAGTGAATTTCGCCATCCGTAAGATTTTGCGTCGCGGCTCCCCTGAGGTCAGGCACTCGTGGATAGAGATTCACGCCGACTTGCGTCTTTCCACTGCCGTCGATCGCGTGACAAGCCGCGCATCGCGTCATAAATTGATCCCTACCCTGCCGGTCGGCTTCCGGGCTTGGAGCGACAGGATTTGCGGCGTTTCGTTCGCGGGAAGGAATTGCGAAATTTCGTGCCGCCCGGGCTACGGTAATTTCTACTGCGGAAGGCGTAGTAGAAGCGCGGAAGCCCCGCCAAACCAGAAGTGTGAACAAAGCAATTCCGGTGATTGCGGCCAACACGAGAGCCAAGAGCAGTCGTTTCGCGACTTTCATGGGATTTACATTATCTCCCCAAACATCAGAGCGGATTGTCTCTTGGAATGAGTGCTGCAATCCAGCGCTTAGACTCGACCAAGCATCTTAAGAATTGCGGAGGCCTTGGCGAAATGACGATTGCATACTTTGTGGTGACAGGGGTTTTCGTTGTGATGGTGTTATTTTCCGGCATCGGAAAGATTCGCCGCGATCCGAAGATCGTGAAGGTGATCCACGATATCGTAGGCGTTCCGATGAAATACCTCCCGCTCCTGGCAGCATGCGAATTTGCCGGGGCGATTGGCCTCATCGCCGGAATCTGGTGGCCGGGGCTGGGGGTTGCCGCGGGCGCGGGCCTCGTCTGCTACTTCATTGGAGCGACGGTGTCGCACGTGCGAGTGGGAGATTTCAAAGGAATCGGGCCCGCCGCCTTCATGCTGGTCTTGGCCATCGCAGCGCTGGCTCTGCGGATGCTAACAAACAGGGTCGGAATCGGAGCCTAATCTTTCCACACACTGTTGGTCCCCGCGCTTCGAAAATCGCGAAGCGTGGGGCAGCCATTTCGAGACAACGGGTAACCCCACAAAAGTAAATCGCGAGAGCGTGTTGCTCTCGCGATCCCCGGCTTTGCCGGTGCTACCAACTTCGTTGCTGCTTCTTATTGTTCGCCGGCGGCGCTGCTGCTGCCCCAGAGTGCGTTGCTTCCCCAGAGTGCGTTGGTGCCCCACAGAGCATTGCTTCCCCAGAGGGCATTGCTACCCCATAGCGCGTTCGAGCCCCAGAGAGCATTGCTTCCCCACAGGGCGTTGCTGCCCCAGAGAGCGTTAGTACCGCTCATCGTGGCCGAAGGATATCCGGGCACGAACTGGGACTGTCCCCAAACCGCGGCGTTCGACCACGTCGACGACGTGTTCCACACAGCGCTGGAGTCGTCGTTGAGGTAGACGTTGCCTGTATTCGCGTTGAAGGACGCGACCGGAGACATCGCCGTTCCTTTCGCGACATCGGGGCTGGCCATCGCCGCCTCCACGTCGATGTAACCGGCGCCGATCGTGAACACGTCGTACTGATCGGTGTAGGTGATGCCGCTCGCCGGATCGGTCGTGCTGCTGAAGGCGGGGAACGATTTCCATGCGGTCTTCATGAGCCGCGCCTTCACCTGGTCAGGATTCAGGCCCGGGCTCTTCTGCAGCAAGTCAGCGACAACGCCACTGACGACGCCCGTCGCCATGCTGGTGCCGCTCAGGGTGAAGTAGCTGGACGAAGCCGCGCTGCTTCCGCCCTTCTGGTAGAAGCTGTTCGGGACGCGGTTACCCGGAAACTCCGCGTACAGCGTGGAGTTCGGGGCTTCGAGCGAAACCAGCAGGTTTCCAGGAGCAACGATGTCAGGCTTCGAAATCGCGTCGACCACCGTCGGTCCCTTCGAGCTGTAGCTGGCGATGAGATCGTCAACGCGCGTCGGCGTTCCCATCGTCTTCATCGCGCCGACCGTAATTACGTAGGGATCGTTTCCAGGAGAAGTGATGGTTCCATATCCGTCACTCGGCTGATAGCGGCCGTTGTTTCCAGCGGCGACTACAACAACGATTCCCGACTTCCAGGCCTTCTCAACTGCCTGACAGACCGGATCGAGCGTGTAGCTCTCGAACACCGGACGTCCGAGCGAAAGGTTGATCACGCGGATGTTGAACAACAGCTTGAGCTGGATCGCTGTATTGATCGCATTGATCACGTTGCTGTCGGTGCCCGCACCATTCTGATCGAGAACCCGCAGGTTGATCAGGTTCGCTTGCGGCGCGATTCCCTTGAACGTCTGCGAGAACTTCGAGCCCGTCGAGCTCGAACCGTTACCGGCGATCAGGCCGGCAATGTGCGTCCCGTGGCCGTATTGATCCGTCCCGCTGGAATTGCCCGAAACGAAGCTCTGATTCCAGACTACGCGCGACAATCCGAGAAAGCCGCCGTTAAGGTCAGGATGCGGGCTCACGCCGCTGTCGATCAGCGCGATGCCAACGCCAGCGCCCGTGTAACCCGACTGCCACGCGGCAAAGGCGTTCACCGCCGGAGCGGCGTTGCTGAGCGTCGGAGTCAAGGTTCGATCAAGGCTGATGTACTTCACGTTGGCCTGATTCGAGAGATTGAGGATGTTCGACAACGGCAGAGTCGCCACGATGCCATTCACCAGCGGCAGCGCGTTCAGAATCGAGCCGAGAGTCGAAAGAAGCTGAAGATCCAGCAGTCCGGGCTGATTGTTGTATTGCACAACGACTCGAGCCGTGGGGGCGGTCGATTTTTGAAGGTCCGGAGACAGTTTGGTGGTGTCGGCGGTGCAATCGACCGCCAGCGTCGCCAACAAGAGAATGAGCACAAATTTCTTCATATGTTTCCCCACTTGCTCGCCCCAAACAGTGCGCGTAACGCACCCCAAGTGACTAGGATGAGTGCATGTCGGGAACCAAACAGTTCAAGCCATAGGCCATATTTATCAATAACTTAGCTAGCGTCGGATTCCGACAGGCGAGACAGCTTGTCCCACGGCCGTTGCGACGGGACAGGATGTCCCAATTCCGGCAGTTGGGCAGCAAGATGGGGTTGATACAACGCCGAGAAACCATCGTAACCAGAAGGTAACTTTTTGGGCGGACACGCCTTCGCAAATCATTGAAAATTTAAACACTTGCCATGTCGTGGATTCGCTCTATTGGCGCTCGGATGTATGTCGTCGGGCTGGCTCTGTCGGGCTGCGTGTGCCTGGCTATTGCGGTGGCGACCTGGCACCCAAGCGATCCCGTGAAGTTCGGTTGCTACCTCGCCGCTGCGCTTCTGGCCGCATCGCTGAAGGTCAGCCTGCCGGGCATCGATGGAACGCTATCGGTCAACTTCCTGTTCACGCTGCTCGGCATTCTGGAATTGGGCCTTCCCGAAACCCTGATCATCGGACTGGCCAGCACTCTCGCACAGTCGTATTGGCGACCTGCACGCAAGCTGAAGATGATTCAACTCGTCTTCAATCTTTCGCAGGTCACCGTGTCGAGTGCCATCGCGTATGGCGCGTACAAGCTGGTCGTGATTTACGTATTACACGCGCCCGGACCTCTGGCTCTTCTCGTGGCGGCGATCACTCACTTTGGCTGCAACACGGCTGCAATGTCGACGATCATTGGGCTGACGGAAGACAAGCCCGTTGTCAAAGTTTGGAAGGACAGCTATCTGTGGTCGTTTCCCTATTACATGGTCGGCGCGGCAGCGGCCGGGCTGGTGAACTTCCTCAATCGGCATATCGGATGGCAGTCTTCGCTGCTCGTGCTTCCGCCGATCTACCTGATGTATCGCTCGTATCGTCTGTATCTGGGGAAACTCGAGACCGAAAAGAAACATGCGGAGCAGGTTTCAAGCCTGCACCTGCGGACCATCGAAGCTCTCGCGCTGGCCATCGAAGCGAAGGACGAAACTACCGGCGAGCACCTGCAGCGTGTGCGCGTATACGCCATGGAATTGGCGAAGGACCTCAAGCTGAACGACGATGAGACCGAGGCTTTGCGCGCGGCGTCGGTGCTACACGACATCGGAAAGCTTGCCGTTCCGGAACACATCATTTCAAAGCCGGGACGACTCACACCGGAAGAGTTCGAGAAGATGAAGATCCATCCGATCGTGGGAGCGGAGATTCTTGAGCAAGTGCACTTCCCCTACCCGGTCGTGCCCATCGTGCGTGCGCATCACGAGAAATGGGATGGCAGCGGGTATCCGAATGGATTGTCGGGAGAGGCGATTCCTATTGGAGCGCGTATTCTCGCGGCGGTTGACTGCCTGGACGCGTTAGCTTCGGACCGGCAGTATCGCAAAGCGTTACCGCTCGATGAAGCGATGGCAAAAGTTGTGTCGGACTCGGGAAAGAGCTTCGATCCGAAAGTGGTGGCGATCCTGCATCGCCGGTACATCGAACTGGAAAAGCTGGCGAACGAGCAACCGCTGCAAGCGCCGCCCAAGCTATCGACCGACATCAAGGTGCAAAGAGGATCGGCACCGGACGCAGGTTTTGCGGAATCCGCAGCGCGTTCTACAACCGGCACGATCGCGGTTCAGGATTCGGCTTCGATTGTGGCAGGCGCTCAACAGCGAGGTCGCGAGATAGCAGAACTCGGCAAGCGCGGTCTGACGTTGAGCAGCGAGGATATTTTTTCGCTGCTGTCGATTCGCCTGAAGCACCTGGTCGCTTACGACTCGATGGCCGTGTATTGCCCCAAGGGGGACAATCTCGTAGCAGAGTTCGTGAGTGGCGACAACTTCCGGCTATTTTCTTCGTTGCGGATTCCGCTTGGAGAGGGCCTGTCGGGCTGGGTCGCGCAAAACCATAAGACGATTCTCAACGGTAACCCATCGGTCGAGCCGGGTTATATGAACGATCCGACAAAGTACAGCACCCTACGCTCGGCGCTGGCGGTGCCGATTGAAGGGACGGCCGGGCTGGTCGCTGTTCTCGCGCTGTACCGCGCCGCGCAGGACGCGTTTACGAATGACGATCTCGCTTCGGTGGTAGCCATTGGCGGCGAGCTCGGGAGTTACGCTCCAGTCGGCGCGAGCGCCGAAAGCCTCAAGCGCGGCCGCGAGGTAATTCCCGATAACCCGGTTACGGCTCGCTCTCCACCAGCGCTTGCTGCGTGTAGGCAACTACCGGACGACTTCCCATTTCGCTGCGCGCGGCACGCAAGGCTTCCTCGCGGCTCTGCATAAGGCGATCAAACCACTGCAATCCGGGAAGTTTCGCGATGGTTTCGTCGATGCGGCTCGCGATCTCGGCTCCGTCGGGATCTCCGAGAATGAATGAAAGGATCCAGCTGACTTCGCTGTCGGACTTCACGCCGCCGCCAACCGGAAGCCAGAAGTGCCGGATCACGAAGTTAGTTAGGCGCTGTGCGTTGCGGCTCTGCATCTCGAGACGTGCCTTGTTGTAGTAGAAGGAAAAATGCCGGCGTTCATCCTTCGCGAGCCGTCGCACGATCTCGGCGAGGATCGGATTCTTCGTTCGCCGAGCCATCACTCCGTAACCTTCCAGAGTCGATAACTCGGAAATGGCTCCATAGGTGAGATACGCTCCGTGAAAATGTCGCGAGAAGCGGCACAGGATCGACGATCCCAACTCTTTCAGCCATTCCGTGAACGAACTTGCCTTCTGCACTTCGAGCATGCGCGTGGACGACATCGGAGCACCGATCGCATCGAGAAACTGACGGATCGTATGACCGTGGAAGTATTCCTCGTAAGCCCAGCAACTCAAGAAACTTGTGGTCTGCGAGTCTTCGATTGCGCAGGTGTTCAAGATGGCGCGCAGGTAGACGATAGTGTGCGATTCAATGTCGCACATGTAAGTCAGGGCGCGCACCTCATCGTCGGTCACGGGATACCGCGATGCCTGGGACAAATCGATATCGCTGATATCGACTTTCTTCGAGTTGCGAATGTATTTTTCGACGTCGAACTGTAACTGTTGGGCCGTGGGAGGCATGGGACGTGGTCCTCCAGAAGCGATTTGAGTCTTCGGGTTATGTACGGCAGGAGGGCGGGAATGGATTGGGCGGGATAGGGCCTTCGGTCGCGCCAGACCTCGCTGTAACGACAGCTGGATGACGGTAAAAGCTGCGCGGGCGAGAGCGCCCGCGCCACATTCGACTCGTTTATTCCATCTCGAAACCAACGTAGCTTAGGCCGTCTTGACGTTCGACTTGCAGGACCACGGAATCGCCCGTTTTTAACTTATTGACGGCGGCGCGGAGAGTTTCCATGCTATCGATCGGCGTCAGGTTGAGCTGGTGAATTACATCGCCCGCCTGAAGGCCCGTGTCGGGCGTGATCAAGTCGACGGCCCTGCCAACGACGACGACCCCGGACGGAAGCCTCAGCGTGAGCCTGGATTTCAGGTCGGGTGTGAGGTCAATCGCGAGAATTCCGAGACGCGAGATCAGGCTGTTCTCGGCGTTGATCGCGTCGAGGAGTTCGTCCATGTGATCGCGATGCTCGATCGCCGGAACGTAAAGCGTCTTCTTTTCGCTGCCGCGGAGAATGTCGAGCTTCACTGCCTTGTCGAGGCGATGCAGATACAAGGCCGCGGTCAGCGACGGCAGGGTTTCAATACGGCGGTCGTCGGCGGTCAGAATAATGTCCTGAATCTGCAGCCCGGCGCTCGAAGCCGGACCATCCGGCTGCACGTCCACGACAATCACTCCCCAACGCTGCGGGAGATGGAGGCCTTCGGCGAGTTCGGGTGTGATCTCTTGCGCAACGGCGCCAATTTCGACGCGGTGGACGTGTCCGTGCCGCCGCAAGCTGCGATAAACGAAGTCGACGACGCGCGACGGAATGGCGAAGCCGAGTCCTTCACTGCCTCCGCCTTGCGACAGAATAAAGGTATTGATCCCGACGACCGATCCGTTCATGTCGACGAGCGGTCCGCCACTGTTGCCCGGGTTAATCGGAGCGTCCGTCTGAAGATACGTGATCGGCTTAGTGGAATCGGGCTGTCGGGCCAGTGCGCTGAGAACACCCATCGTGACGGAGTTCTGCAATCCCTCGGGACTTCCGATTGCGAAGACAAGCTGTCCGACGCGAGGACGCTGGTCATTGATCAGCGACAGCGTGGGCAGGTCATTCTCTTCAACCTTGAGCAAGGCGAGATCCGTCTCTTTGTGCAATCCAACCAGACGCGCTTCGAGGATGCGGCGCTTCCCGATCGGAACCTGGCCGGAGGAATCCCCGTTGGGCAGAGGCAAGGCGACGCGAATGCGCTGCGCGCCTTCGACCACGTGGGCGTTGGTCATGATGAATCCGTGGGAATCGACGATCACGCCGGAGCCGACGGCATGCTGGCGCACGATGAGAGCGGTTTGCGAACGGTCTTCTTCTTTGAATGGGCCGTATCCGGTGACCAGGACCTGCACGACCGCGGGAGAAACCTTCGCGGCGAGGCTTTCTAGAGCGCCGTTGAGCTGCAACAGAACCCCCGGCGTCTGAGACGGAGAATCCGGAACGGCGGTTGCGGTCTGGGACTTCGCCGCGGGAGCAGGAGCGGGTTTCGCACTGTCCTGAGCCGAGACGACAAGGGACGCGAAAAGAAAGAAGATGAGAAGAAATGCGGATGAATCAAGCTTTAACGTCCGACCACCCTGATATGAATTCGGCATAAGTCCTGCTTCCTTGGAACCAACCTGAAGAAAAGACACTACCACGCGCCGTGCGGCGGCAACATAAAGGCAGTTGAAGCTGCGCCGAACCCGCCGCCGGGCCCGGGGGGAACCTAGTTGCTACCGTTAACTAACGGGTTATCAGGCTTTTACACGGGTGCCTTTCGTGATATAACCGCCCCTGAGCCTAAAAGCGGGTCTACGCCCGCTGGGAGCTTGATTTGATGATGTTGGCTGCGAGAACGGATAAGAAAATGACGGCTGGCCAACATGGAGGAGGTACCGTGGGGGAAGAAGCACGGACCGGGAAAAGATTCCCGCTGGAATTGCCGATCAAGATTCATAAAGGCGAAACCGGTGGAGACGCCAACGGCATCACAGGAAATCTGAGCGCGGCCGGAGTGTATATTCGCGCGGATGCGTCGATGGAAATTGGCTCTCCCGTTGAATTTGAAATCACGCTGCCGCCGGAAATGACGGGCGGCCAGGAAAACGTAACCATCCAGTGCAAAGGGCGCGTGGTTCGCGCCGATGAAACTGGCGAAGGTGGAGAAGGCCGCGGCGTGGCCTGCGTGATCGACTCATACGAGTTCGTTAGGAACTCATAGACTTTCTTGGAGCGCTGACAACATGCTCAAACTGATTCTGGCCGACAACCAGGCGATCTTCCGGGCGGGTATAGCCAAAGTACTCGCGGTGGAAGATGAGATGCGCATCGTAGCCCAGGCGCAAACTCCTGAACAAATGTTCATGGCCCTGGACAAATTCCGGGCCGCCGTCCTCGTTGTGGCGGCGGGATTTCATAACGACTTTTCCGCAATCGTGATGGGAGCCAACAAGGCCAAGACGCGTGTGATCGTGCTGGCTGACACCGGGGAGAGCGCGCAGAAACATATGTCGAGTGGCGCACACGGCGTCGTCTATCGCAACGTGACCAGCGCGGCACTCGTCGACTGCGTCCGCAAAGTCGCTCGCGGCGAAACCTGGGTGCAGGATGTCGCCGTACCCAGCGAACTCACCGAGAACGATATGGTCGGATTGCGCGTCCGCGACCGTCTCACCGCGAAAGAGCTTCGCATTGTGGCGCTGATCGTTCAGGGATACAAGAACAAGGAAATCGCCACGCAACTCGGAACGACCGAGCAGGTCATCAAGAATTACCTGCGCAACGTTTACGACAAGATCGGCGTATCGGACCGGCTGGAACTGGCGCTGTTCACGATTCATCACCGCATCCTGAATGAAGCAGCCGCTGCGACGACTGCGGGTGTCGTACCGCAACCGCCTGCTGGCGTCTCACCGTAAGATCAGTCACATGAATCGTTGAGAAAGGCCGCTTTTTAGGCGGCCTTTTGCTTTTGTAGCGGACAGCTGTGGATCAACTCCGGAGCAAACAGATTTTCCATCCGCTCAGGCCAACTTCGCGCGCAGTACGAAGTAGTAAAGATGGGTGGCTTCCAGCTGCCGGAAGTGCCTCCGGTACTCTTCCCGAGCATCTCCAGGGCCGCCGCAATCCAATGCGCTCGCCGCGAACAATGCCACAGTGTCCTCAGTGAGCTCTTCGTAGGAATAACACGAGAGCTGCATTTTCAGATTCGTGCTTACCGGTAAGTTCTTCAAAGTCCGGACGTCGGGGCCCCCACCGTCTCCGAGAGCGGAGGCGATGATATGGCATTCGCCATTGGTTGCAAGATAGTCAGGCAATCCCTGAAGCACGCGGCGTACGATGTCGAGACCATCGCTTCCCCCACCCGCATAGAGAGGGAAACGAATGCTCGGGGGGACCGGAAGAAACGGCGGATTGGCGCAGATCCGATCGAATCTGCCCACCGGTACAGGCTTAAACAGGTCCCCTGAGAGAAATACGATATTCTCGGTCAATCCATTCAAACTTGAGTTGATCCAGAAAATCGGCTCGGCTGAGCGCTCGAGCTCAACCGCTGTCACCGAAGATGCGGTGCGCGCGCAAAACAGAGCCTGCGCGCCAACGCCGGCGCACAAATCGAGCACCGTTCCGGATACCGGACTGAGCATGCGGCTGAGTGCGATCGAGTCTGTACCGTAATAGAACAGAGCCCGCGGTGAAGATCGGTGGCAGAAGAGGAATAGGCCCAAGTGATATACAAGCCGATACTCTCCAGTGCTAATGCAATTTTCCCGCCGTCGAAGGATTCCTGCCTTCTCGAGAACCTCGATCGTTTCCAGCGTGCAGAGTTCAGCGGCTGCGTCACATTCGATCGATTCCCCGAGACAAAAAAAACGGAACAGCCCTTTTCGCCTGCGTGTGAGGTCCGGGTCAACATTGGCGGCGGTACACGCATGCGATGGGACAGAGGAAGAAAACAACGCCGGCATCTGCGTGTCGTCAAAGACTCTGCGCAATTGCTGTAGCGCCGATACTTGGTGTGCTGTGGGCTTCACCATCCTCGATCTGCTCTGTGCTCATTCTCGTGGATCTTGGGCCGTCATGCGCTTTTCCGTGATTTGACACCAGCTGCAATCAAGTGGATGGCACCGAGGATGGCGCGGGCGCGTTTTGTACCCGTATGCACAGATTCTGGATCGAGCGCCAGAGCCTGACTAAAAGCGGTCGCGGCCTCGTCGAAACGGGCGGACCGCAGTAACGCTTCCCCGAGATTGGCGTGCACGGTTGGATCCTCCGGTTGGAGTTCGGCAGCGCGCCGCAGGTGAGTCAGCGCACTCTCCAGGTTCGGAGGGTTCTGCACCAGGGCCAGGGTACCAAGTCCTGCATGGCCGAAATAGGAGTGATTCTCCAGCGCGATCAGGCCCTCAAAAACTTCCGTAGCATCGTGCATTCGGCCTTGCTGAAACAATTGCAGGCCCAGAGCTGCGAAGGCTTGCAAGTGAGACGAAGACAAGCCGAAATACTTGGCGAGATCGCCGCCCATTGTAATTTCCAAAGAGTTGGTATGCCCCATAGTTGCCTCTTCCTCAGCGAATCACTTGGCGGGATTTCGTGGCGAAATCATCGTCACCGGCAAGCATGCTTTGTACCAAGCCAAAAAGCTTGGCGCATTGATTGAGCATTCTCAAGCCTTCATTCCCGGAACTGGTCTCTTGAGCTTGCGAGAATCCCTTTGTCTGTTCTTCACTAGCGTTTGCCGCATGCTGCATGCTCGAAAGCTGCATGTGTTGCTGGTTGGCAAGGACAGGTACGTGCTGCTGGTCCGCGATTTCGGGTAATTCAGAAAGCTGTTTGTCGTTCAGACTGCCGGCATGCTGCATGCCCGAAAGCTGCATATGTTGCTGGTTGGCAAGGACAGACACATGCTGCTGGTCCGCGATCTCGGGTAATTCAGAAAGCTGTTTGTCGTTCAGAGTGCCGGCATGCTGCATGCCCGAAAGCTGCATATGTTGCTGGTTGGCAAGGACAGGTACGTGCTGCTGGTTCGCGATCTCGGGTAATTCAGAAAGCTGTTTGTCGTTCAGAGTGCCGGCATGCTGCATGCCCGAAAGCTGTTGAAAACCATTTTGTTTTGCGCCGGAAAGCTCGCGAAAAGCCCCGACTGCTTCCTTCAGAAATTTCGTCATGCTCTCTACCGACATTGAAGGTGGCGAGAACGGTGCAATGGAAGGAACGAGAGAATCCTGAGAAGGAAGACCGTTGCTGCCTTGCGCTTGCAGCAATCCACCGAAAGCTTGCGTCATTGCAGATGCAGAGGATTTGTCTACCTGGCCTGTTCCAGTCAGGGGCGTGGCCGAGTCGCTACCGATGTTCTGCACAAGACTCGACGCAACATGCATTACGGAAACGTCACCGAGGCCCACCATAGCAATTCCTCCTAAACGTACACGCGAGTTCCAAGGGATTTACGAATGGAATAGACGACAGATTTTACGTTACAGAACCAGAGGGGGCGCTCAGTTCGAGCCCGTAGTGTGCGCTACCGCATTTCTGCTGTCAAGCCCTGTCTCAACAGCAATCTGTCACCCGAATTGAAGCTGCTGCGGAGTCGCAGGCAACTTTCCGCGAATCATTCCTAAAGCTATTCGCATCTATACGCACCTATGGAATTTCGACAGCTTGGCAAGTCTGGATTGAAAGTTCCGGTGCTGAGTTTTGGCACGGGGACGTTCGGCGGCGGAACGGAGTTTTTCAAAGCGTGGGGAGCAAGCGATGTCGCGGAAGCGACGCGGCTCGTCGATGTTTGCCTCGATGCGGGCGTCAATCTGTTCGATACCGCCGACGTGTATTCGAAGGGCTTGTCGGAAACGATCCTCGGGAAGGCCGTCGATGGACGTCGTGACAAGGTCTTGATTTCCACGAAGTCGACCTTCCGAATGGGCGACAGTCCCAACGATTTGGGGTCGTCGCGCCATCATCTGGTGCAGGCATGCGAAGCCAGCCTGAGGCGGCTCGATACCGATTACATCGACATTTATCACCTGCACGGATTCGACGCGCTCACACCGGTGGAAGAAGTTCTGAGCACGCTCGACAACCTGGTTCAAAGCGGCAAGGTGCGGTACATCGCCTGCTCGAATTTTTCGGGATGGCACTTGATGAAGTCGCTCGCCTCCGCCGATCGCTATGGCTGGTCACGTTACGTGGGACATCAGGTCTACTACTCGCTGATTGGCCGCGAATATGAATGGGAACTGATGCCACTCGGACTCGATCAAGGTGTGGGGGCGCTGGTGTGGAGTCCACTGGGCTGGGGACGCCTGACGGGAAAGATTCGCCGGGGGCAGCTGTTACCGAAAGAAAGCCGGCTGCACAAGACGTCGGAACAGGGACCACAAGTTTCCGACGAGCATTTATTCAAAGTAGTCGATGCGCTCGATGAAGTCGCGAAAGAAACCGGAAAGACCGTCCCGCAGGTTGCATTGAACTGGCTGCTGCAGCGGCCAACGATTTCGACCGTGATCATGGGCGCGCGCAACCAGGAGCAGCTGAAGCAGAATCTCGGGGCCGCGGGGTGGAACTTGACACTGGCCCAAGTAGCGAAACTGGATGCGGCGAGTGATGTGCCGCCAGTGTATCCGTACTGGCACCAGCGTCAGTTTGCGGAGAGAAATCCGCCGCCAGTCCCGGTGAAATGATGGGTGATGTGGAGCGGGCACTCCACACTAAAGCCCCGCTCCGCATCCAATTAGCTGATTTTTTCTCCGACTGCCTTTGCTTGGGTGAAGAGGTAGAGGTAGTCCGGGCCACCGGACTTTGAATCTGTCCCCGACATGTTGAAACCGCCGAACGGATGCGCGCCGACCATCGCTCCGGTGCATTTGCGGTTGATGTAGAGATTGCCGACGTGGAATTCCTGAATCGCGCGTTCGATCTTGTCGCGCGAGCTCGTGTAGATCGCACCTGTCAATCCGAATTCCGTGTCGTTGGCGATTTCCAGAGCATGATCGAAGCCGCGGGCTTTGATCACCACCAGCACGGGACCAAAGATTTCTTCCTGCTCGAGTTTTGACTTGGCAGGAATATCCGCGATGACCGTTGGCTTCACGAAGTAGCCTTCGCCCGGAGCGCGCTCGCCGCCGGTAATCAGACGTCCATCTTTCTTACCCTGCTCGATGTATCCGAGAATCGTCTTCATAGAACTCTCGTTGATGACGGCGCCCATGTTGGCGTTTTCGGCAGGATCTCCGACCTGAATTTTCTCGACGCGCGATTTGAGTTGCTCGAGGAACTTGTCGTAAACGCGCTCATCGACGATGGCGCGCGAGCAGGCGGAACACTTCTGTCCTTGAAATCCGAATGCAGCCTGCGCGACACCTTCGACGGCGGAATCGATATTGGCATCGGCGTCGACGATGATCGCGTCTTTGCCGCCCATCTCGAGAATCGTGCGCTTGATCCAGACTTGGCCGGGAGCCTGAGTCGCAGCGACCTTGTTGATATGCAGCCCGACTTCGCGCGATCCGGTGAAGGCGATGTATCGGGTCTTGGGATGCGCAACGACCGCGTCGCCAAAACTGGCTCCGGCGCCCGGACAGAAGTTCACGACACCCTCGGGCATGCCGCACTCTTCGAGCAGTTCGACAAACTTCGCGGCGATGGTGGGGGAGTCGCTCGACGGCTTGAGGATCACCGTGTTGCCGCTGACGATCGAGGCCATCGTCATGCCAGCCATGATGGCGCAGGGAAAATTCCACGGCGGAATCACGGCGCCGACACCGAGCGGAATGTACATCAGCGTGTCGCGCTCGCCGGGCAACTGGATCGGGGTTTGAGCCTTCGCGAAGCGCAGCGCCTCGCGCGCATAGAACTCGCAGAAGTCAATCGTCTCGGAGATATCGGCGTCGGCCTCGGCCCAATTCTTGCTGACTTCGAAAACCAGCCACGCCATGTATTCCATCTTGCGTTGACGCATGGTGTCGCCGACGCGGAACAGCAATCCGGCGCGTTCTTCGATCGTGGTGCGGCTCCAGGATTTGAAGGCGTCGAGCGCAGCCTTCATGGCGGGCTCAACGTGCTCCTTGCCGGCCTTCTGATGGATGCCGACGATTTCGGAAGGCTTCGAGGGATTCAGCGACTTGATCTTGTCGTTGGTCTTGACGTGCTTGCCGCCGATGATGAGGTCGTACTCGCGTCCTAGTTGAGGACGGACTTTTGCGATCGCAGCGCGCATGCGGCGCGCGTTCTCTTCGTTGCGGAAATCAAAAAATGGCTCGGTGACGAATGGGCCGGAATGCAGACTTGTACGCGGCCGGACGGGTGCTTCGAGCGTTGCCATGGGAGGGTCCTTTCAAAAAAGGGGATCAATCAATGCGATATCAGGCTTTGATTAGTTTACACCCCGTAAAGATGCGGGGATGGCCGTGGCCGGCTTTGTCATAACCCCATCATCACAGAACGACTGCGCCACGCTTCGTGGAATGGCATGAGATGCCAAAGCGCGCGCGGCCGCGGCTTCATCGGCAGACACAACATCATCGCCTAGTCTTGCTTTTTCATTTTGGGGATCGACGGGCGATCCTAACGCCAAATCTTCTTGACAGTGAACTATCCACGGACGCCTAATCTTCCTGCTCATCCTGTACCTTTCTGTTCGAAAACGCATTTGCAATTGTCCGGACGCACGTAGCATCAACCCCGGACCTTTAATTGCCGGATTCAATGACTCCACGACGAGTCTCGGACCGCTCCCGAGCAGGAGAATTCATGCCGTTTCGCACGTCCAAAGTAATCCACGCCACTCCTATTTTCGTCATTCTTGCCGCCGCCTTTTTGTGCGGATCGCTATCGGGGCAAGTAACGTCAGGAACGATATCGGGGCGGGTACAAGACAGCACGGGCGCCGTGATTAGTGGCGCGAGTGTCACTGTGTCGAATCCCAGCAACGGGTTCACGCGGAAACTCACGACTTCCGATGCGGGTGAGTTCGTCGCTCCCAATCTTCTCCCGGGAACTTACTCTGTCACCGTGGAGGCGGCAGGTTTCAAGAAACTCGAGTCCAACGGATTTGTGCTCAACGCTGCGGCCAAACTGGACACCGGCAACCTGGTGCTTCCCGTCGGAGCGACGGCGAACGAGGTGACCGTGTCGGCCGACATCGGACAAGTGCAACTGCAGGCCGACTCGGGAGAGCGGTCGGACGTGATCACCAGCAAGCAATTGAACGATGTCGCGATCAATGGCCGAAATGTTCTCGACTACATGAAACTCATTCCGGGGGTTTCCGGTGTGTTCGATGGGCACGCGTCGGGCACGGGCGGATTGGATTCGTTCAACATCAACGGCACTCGCTCGAACGAACATGAGTTCACGATCGACGGCGCGTCCAATGTGGACACAGGGAACAATGGGGGCACGCATGTAACCCTCAATCCCGACGCGATCGAAGAAGTAAAAGTTCTGACGTCGAATTATCAGGCTGAGTTTGGCAAGGCAGCGGGCGGGCAGATTGCGCTCGTCACTAAGAGCGGCAACAACGAGTGGCACGGCGATGGCAGGTTCTTCCACCGGAACGAAGGTTTGAACGCCAACGAATGGTTCAACAAGAAGAATGAGTTGCAGGGAGATTTGCCCAACACTCCGGCAATTTATCGCTACAACTATGTTGGCTACCAACTGGGCGGCCCGATCGTGAAGAACAAGCTGTTCTTTTTCTGGAGCCAGGAGTTTTACCGGCAACTGGTTCCGAGCGGTGGAACAACGCAGTTTTATACGCCCACTGCCCTCGAACGTCAGGGAGATTTCTCCCAGTCGATCAACGGCGACGGCACTCCGATCCTGCTTGCAGGACCGGGAATCACGAACAACAAGATCGATCCGACGCAACTGCCGGCAGCGCAGGCAGCGGTATTTGCGCAGGTGCAATCCATCCTTAACCTGTTTCCGCTGCCGAATGTAACCGGGTACGGGCCTAATCAGAACTACAACTACTCCAACTCGTTTTCCGCACAGGCGCCGCGCCGAGAAGATGTGTTGCGCATCGACTACCAACTCAGCAGCAGCAATCACCTCTACGGGCGCTGGCTTCACAATTCAGAACAGGACAGTGCTCCCTTCGAGAACTTTCCGGGGCCTTTTGGGATCTTTGCCTGTTCATCGGCGATCAATTTCAAAGGCGGCTGCACGCAGAATCATCCGGGATGGAACGTTTCCGTCAACCTCGTCAGCACGCTCACTCCAACATTGTTGAATGAGGCTTCGGTCGGGCCGAGCCACTCCCTATCGGTTGCGGAAAGTGTCAACGGGAACGTGTCGCGGTGCGGCGAATGGAATCACACTGCCGCTTCTGTACCCGCTGACACCCGATCAGTCGATCCCCGACATGAGTTTCAACGGACTGACGAACACGAATTTTGCCGGAAGCTACCTTGGCGGCACTCCGTGGAAACAGGCGAACACCACCATCAATGCAAATGACAACCTAACGTGGGTGCGGCAAAAGCACACGATCAAAACGGGTGTGTTTTACCAGCGCAACCGCAAAGATCAACCCGCGTGGGGCAACATCAATGGCCAATTTTCGTTTGGAACAGGCCCGACCGGGCCGACTCCGTGTCCGGCGAACACAACGTGCGGAGATCCGCTGGCGAGCGCTTTGCTGGGAGACTTCGACAGCTTCGATCAGTCGACCGCGCGGCCTCTGGGCAAGTTCCGCTACAACCAGTTCGAGTTCTACGTGCAAGACACGTGGAAGGCAACACCTCGGTTGACGTTGGACTATGGGATGCGTTTTGTATGGATTCCGCCGCAGTATGACGCCAACAACCAGGTCGCTCTGTTTGATCCTGCGTCGTACAACCCGGCGAATGCGGTCACGATCGATCCGAACAGCGGCAACATTATTACTGCCGATGGAGGAGATCCGCTGAACGGAATGAGGTTCACGAATCTTCACCAGATTCCGATGGGGGGATGGAACAGCCGCGGAATTATGCCGGAGCCTCGCGGAGGGTTTGCGTTCGACGTGTTTGGCACGCACAAAACGATTCTGCGCGGCGGATTCGGAATGACGCACGACCGCACGCAGGGCAACCTGATTTTCAATACCGTTTTCAACAATCCGGCGCTGGTGAAGACGGCTACGGTCGGATCGGGGAACGTTACCGACCTGCCCACGCTGCAATCCTCGTTCGGAAACGCGGCGCTGAGCAACGTGCTGGGTGCGTCACGGGACGGCATGGTACCCACCGTGTACAGCTTCAGCCTCGGGGTTCAGCACGAAATTGCTGCCGGCATCACGCTGGACGTGTCGTACGTAGGATCGCTCTCACGGCATCTGGTTACGTCCCGCGACATCAATGCTGCGCCGTATGGATCGGCGTTCCAGAAGGACGTACAGAATCCAAACTGCGTGGATGGCAACGGAAATCCGGTTTTCGCGGGCGGAGTTGTTCCGAATGTCCAGCCGAACCTGCAGCCGGAATATGCCGCGGCCGGCTACAACTTCAACGGCTTCTGCACGTACGGATTTAATAACTTCACATCGAACTTCCTCGTGCCTTACAAGGGATACGGACAGATTCCGTACCTCGAGTTCAACGGAACGTCGAACTACAACTCTTTGCAAGCATCGTTGCAACGCCGATTCAGCAAAGGGTTGACATTCGGCGCGGTCTACACGTGGTCGAAGTCGATGGTGACGGCGAACTCCGATCAGGATACGCAGGACACTTTCTTGCCGGCACTCGACTACCGCACGGCGAGTTGGGATCGCACTCACGTCTTTGCTGCAAATTATGTCTACGATTTGCCCAACGTGACCAAGCATTTCGGCGGACCGAAATGGCTCGCATACATCACCGACAACTACCAACTGAGCGGCATCACGCAGTTCATGACGGGGACGCCGGTTGATTTGAACAGCGCGTTTTCGTTTCCGCCCGGAAGCGTGACTGGTTCGGATCAGTACGGAGCTCTTCCCTTCTACTACACAATCGATAGAAGCGGGAATCCGCTGTTGCCAAAGATCGGCGCTCCGAATGCGGGATCGCGCGACTTGCTGCGTGGCGGCGGCATGCAGGATTGGGATATGTCGCTGTTCAAAAACATTCCGTTCAGCAAGCGCGAGGGCCGCTACATCCAACTGCGCCTGGAGGCGTTCAACGTCTTCAACCATCCGAACTTCCAGGACAAGAACTTCGGAGCGAACGTGACGGGACCATGGGCGTATGCCAGCCCGACCGATCCACTGACCATCACGAAGAATGACAACTGGGGAACCTATTCGGACACATACGGCACCGGGCCGGGAGGATTCCGCGTGATTCAGCTTGGCGCCAAGATTTATTTCTAGACATGAAGGCGGCGGCTGGCTGAGTAGTGCGAAGAAGAGTTAGGTGAGTTTGACATCGAACAAGGCCAGCCAATACTGCAGGGATTGCATGGCAAATCCGCAGAGCATGAGCGCGATGCCAAACACTCCGAGGCGGCGTTCGGGGAGATTGTCGGCGTAGAACTCGATGTAAGGGTAGAGTGTCGTCAAGACGCCGGTGACGACGCCCGTGAGCAAACCCAGACGGACGGCGAATGCCCATGCGTGATCCACGTGGTGGATGAAGGCGCTGCAGAGGAGCGCGGTAACGATGTATCCAACGGTGCGCTGCAGGGTTCCCCAAATCTGGCGGCGGGTCACACGCGGACGGCGCGTGGCGACGTATTCCATAGCAGGACGCATGCCGCGCGAATAGGCCAACGTTTGTCCGGCGCTAATCAGGATCGCGAACGCAAGGGCAAACGGAAATCCGACGAGCGGATAGAGGCCGGCTCCGAATCCAAATCCGCGAATCCCCGAGAAGAACGCTTCCCAGGGCAAGGAGTAGTGATCGAGCCCACGCGCCGCGCGGTTAAATTCGAGCGAGATCGTAATGCCGGTGGCGATGCCGGACGCAAGGCCGAAGAAAAGCCCGAGGCCAAGGCCGTAGCCCACGCCGAAGACGATCGAATACGTCACCGCGCGAGTGATCAGGCGCAACGGCCCATGCTGTCCGCCTAACAAGTCGTAGGCGAGATAGAGGCTGCCCAACACATCGAGACAAGTACCCGAAATGCTGACGGCCGCGATGGTGTGGTGGTCCATGGCACGATTGTAGGGCCTTCGGACCAATTCTCCAGGTCCGCTCAGTGTGCCCCGGGTTTCCCGGCTCCGGAGGCGCCTTCGAACTCTTCGCCCATCCAGCGCTGGAACGCGGCGGTATTCTGCGGACGCCCAAGAAAATTCTTCACCAGCGTGTTGGCGGAAACCGACCCTCCGGGCTCGAGCACTTGATGGCGATAGCGCATCGGAGCATCTCCGGCAAGCAAATTCTTTTGATCAAACTGCTGGAAAAAATCTTCGGCGATGACTTTGTCATACATGTAGGTGTAGTACGCGGACGAGTATCCGCCGAGGTGGTTGAACGAGGTATAGAAGTGCGCTTCCGCCGGAATCGTCGCTGAGAGAAGATATTTGTGAAAAGCGTCGGGAACGACCGAGTCGATATCGATTTTCTTTGGATCACTTTTGTAGAAGTTGTAGGAAATCGCGGACAGGGTATTCTGCAGGGAAACGGAACCGGCACGGCCGAAGGCGGATGCTCGATTCATGCGCGCCACGAGTTCGGACGGAATGGGCTCTCCGGTCTTGTAGTGATGCGCAAAGGTGGCCAGAACTTGCGGGCTATGCATCCACTCCTCGAGCATCTGGGAAGGAGCTTCGCCAAAATCGGATTCCATGCTGATGCCGGCGATCCCTGCCCATTGCTGTTGGCCGCCAAGGATGTGGTGCATGAGGTGCCCGAATTCGTGGAAGAACGTCACGACCTCGCCGTATTCCATCAGGGCAGGATCGGTCGCCGTGGGTGGCGGGAAATTGCAAACTAAGATCGCTTCCGGAAGTTGCTTGCCGCGTACGCCGTCGAGGACCGACGACATCTGCGCGTGACTATACTTTCCGGGACGCGGATGCATGTCGAGATAAAAACGCCCGATCTCGCGTCCACTGTCGTTGTCGAGAACGTCCCAGGTTTCAACGGTAGGATCCCACGCAGGTACGTTGAGTTTCTGGCGAAACGTCAGGTGGAACAGGGTAGCAGCTGTGTCCATGACCCCCTTCTTCACCTGCTGGTAGGGCAGGTAGGGGCGGACGCTGCCTGAATCAAAGTCATATTGCGAACGGCGAACCAGTTCAGTCAAGCGGTAGGTTTCGTAGGTGTTGAATTGCGTGGCGCCAGGATCAGTCTTTTTCTTCTCCGCGAGCAGTATCTCGTGCTCCCGTTCCGCAGCCGGGCGCGATGCCGCAGCAAGCTCACCAATGAATTTTTCGATGTTCGCGCCGTTCACCATCATCTTGTCGGCGGCGTTGAAGTCCGCCCACGAGGAGTAGCCGAGCAGCGCCGCAATGTCGTAGCGCGTCTGCATCATGTCCAGGAGGACGTCGTGATTCTTGGGATAAGCGCGCGTAATCCAGGCTTCCCAGATCTCGCGGCGAAGCCTTTCGCTCTTGGCGAAATTCAGCACCGGAAACAGGTCGGGATAGTTGGTGCTGAGATGAATTTTCCCGTTGGGTCCGGGCTTGTGGTTATCGATGAAATCCTGGGGCAGTCCGTCGAGCTCTGAGGCATCGGTGAGATCGACGGCTCGCGGGTCGTCGGAAATGTTGCGATCGAACGCCGACTGATCTTCGGTGAGCTTGTCCTGAAGCTTCTTGAGCTTGTCGCGCGTGGCATCATCTTTGTCGACGCCGGCCAGGCGAAACTCAAGAACCTGACGCTGCACGTAATAGCGCGTCGCCGGGTCACTCTTGGAAACATCGAGGCTGGCCATCGCCTTATATACGTCGCGATTCAGCGAGAGAGCTGTCTGGGCGCCGCTAACCTTGGTCGTCATCGCGGTCGCGTGGTCGCGGTAGGCTGCGTCGGGATGCACCTGCTGCATCAAGGAAGAAAAATAGGCGGCTGAGTTCAACTGGCGAGTTGCCTCGTCGTAGGGGACAAGCGTGTTCTCGATGGTGCGCGGTCCCTTGAAGCTCACGAGTTGATCGATGGCGTTCTGGGCGGCCGTGAGGCGATCGTTCTCCATCTTCTCGAATGAAGCGATGTCGGGCTTGGCGCCCCAAACGGTAGGTTGCGTCTTCAGATCCTGGGCAAAGGCCGCGAAAGAGAAAGCCATGACTAGTATCTGCGCGACAGGGCGAAATGCATTCGACATAGATAAGGTCTCCAACATGAATCGAAGTGGTTTGCAATCGGAACAACGTTGAGGCTGGGCCCACGCCAATTACATTCTTCTCTTGTGATGTTTCAGCTTGCACACATTGCCTATTTGACAGGTCCAGCGCTGGTTTGTGAGCAAAACCAAAATCAACCTCGCATAGATTTCAATCGGGTTCGATTTGCGGTAAAGGATTCTTAGCCTGACGCAGGGCAGTCGGGTCCGGCGGTAACGGCAAGGGAATATCCACGGTGCCCATCCGATTGCTCATCTGGTCTTGAATGCCGAGGCGCAGCGAAACAGCTTCGACAGGGACGTCCACTTCCTGCTGCACGCCAAATTCTCCAGCGACCACCTTCTCGTACGCGGCTCCCTGCAGATCGCGGGTTCCGAGATTCGAAAATCCAGTCAACATTTTGCCTTCACGATCGAACGAAGTCACCATCAAAACCAGCGTGTTGCGGTAGCTGGCGTTCTCGAGGGGCATGAAACGCAACTCGGAACCATCAAACGAGTAGTCGATGTAATAGTGCTGGGCTTCGACCTCAGCCGGCAAAGTGGGCGCCTTGGCCGAGGCGACAAGAAGCTCGCCGAGCTTCGCACGATCGACTTTTTGCCTCCCTCCAACCGGAACCACCTTCACGGAGAACGCCAGCTGATGCGAGAGCGGAGATCCGTGCTGCATGGCGACGGCACGACTTCGGCGCGCCATCTCCGCGTCTTTGGCGGAGTTGCGGGTATCGTCCGCGTAGTAGCCCTGACGGTAGTGCAGCGTGTATCCCTTTTCCGCAAGTTGAACTTTGATCTTGCGGAATCGGCCGTCGTAGTTCTTGTTCGCTGGACTGTAATAAATCGTGTAGTAGTTGGAACCCTGATCGGCCGCGGTTGCGATGGCTTCGCCAACCCCGTTGGTATTGAAAAACGCCTTGCCTCCGGTGGCGGTCGCGAATTGCAGGAGTGTGTCGCGTTCGGTCGCTTGCTGGGAGAGAGACTGCAGGCCCTGCGGAACGACCGAGGACGGCGCGATCACACTGCTCGCAGAAAAATCCTGCGGAGCCGTAGTTGTCGGACCTCCCATGCCCCCGCCGGAATCAGCGGACAGTCCGGCACCGAGAAGACCTCGAACGTCCACGGGATAGACAGCGATCTGCGACTCGGCAAGCAGATTCGTGACACGCTTAATCTTGTAACCGTAATTCGGATTATCGAGAGCAAGATCGCCGGAGTTGCTCGCGGCCGCAATGGAGATGGGAAACGACCCGGAGAGCCAGACGACGTTCTTGCGGCCGGGAATGCCGGAGAGATATCTCGCCAACAGCATCATGGAGTCGAGCGTGATGGCGGAACGCTCGTTGGTGTCGGTGACTTGCTGTTCTGCCTGCGTTTGTTGCAATGCCGCGGACAGGCCTTGAAATCCGCTCATCGGGCCACCCTGCGCGAGATCTCCGACGATATCGACAGAGCTCGACGTTCCCGCAGCCGATGTCTGCCAGCGAGGATCTTTCGGAGCGCCTCTTCGGCCCTTCGCCGCGGCGAGGAGCAGAGTTTCGTCGGGGGTGAAGCCCTGAATCAGTCTCAGGTGCGGATCACCTCCCGCGTTCAGCGTGCATAGCGCGAACTGCAAATTTTTCGGCTTGGATTGCAGGTATTTGATCAACTGCTGCCGGGCGTACGACTGATCTTGCGTCGGCGTGTTGAGCATGTCGAACAGGACCAGGGTTACGGCTCCGATTTCTGGAGCGTGCGATTTGTTGGTGAACACGTTGACCGGTGGCTTTTCGGGCTTCGGGGAAGAAGCAGTCGCCGCCGCATCTTTCGGCTGATTGTCCTTCTCTTGAACCTCGGTTGCTTGGCCGTCGCTGAACTCGCGGAAGGATCGGACATCTTGAGCTTTGCCATCTTCCGTGACCTGAAAATCTCTGGCATGAAGGCTCTTGATCGGACGCCCCTTGTTGTCGGTGACGACGACATCGACGGCGACGGCTCTTGCGCTCACCTTGATGGTGGCGATGGGTTGAACGGCAGTTGCCTGAGACGGGGGATTTGCCGAATCGCTCGAACTCGGAGTGATCGTTTCGGCCGGCTGCAAAACGGTGGCCGCCTCCTTTGATTCCGCGGGAGCGGCGTCGGCATCGGCGCTTTCAGGCTTTGTGGGGTCGGCATCCGACCGCTAGATCGTACGATTCCGGCACATCGGATTTGAACGTCGAAAACCTTGCAAGTTCTTCGCTCGATGGAGGCGGCAAGTTAAACAAATCCAGACTGGCGCCTCGAATCACGGCCAGGCGGCGTCCGTCACTGGAGAGAGAAAAGTTCTGTTCCGTCATCATTGCGGGATTCACCGGCAACGACAGAAGTGGGTCGCCGGTCGCCGTATCGAGCACTTGAACTTCCTGCTGGAAGACATCGCGCTCGGCGGCATCCGGTTGAAAGGCCTCGCCGAGATCGACGGCGACATTCACTGCAGCCGGCGCAGCGGTTTCGGCTAAACGAAGCGTGCTCACGCCAAAGCGGCTATTGTCTTCGGTGTGCGCGATCGCCGGGAAGAAGCGATAACGCGGCCAGTGTTGTTGCCAGAGACGATGGCCGGTCACAGTAAACGCACTGACGCTGTAGTCGCAACTCGGCGTGGGGCAGCGCCCGATCAGAAGCGAATTGTTACTGGCATAGAGAACGTTGGGGGCCGTTTGCGAGCGCACGCGAGCCAGATTGTGGCGCTTGTTCGCCGCCGGTCCGAAACGAACTAACCAGATCTCGCCCTTGTGAATGAAGTCGGCGTATCCCGCGCTGGTGGCAGTCAGGTTCGTGATTTCGTTCAATGCGATCGTCTTCTGAGGGGCTAAAGTTTTTGCATTCAGAAATTGTGCGACGAATTTTGGTTCGGGCCGAGAAGGAGAAGGCGAAGAAGAGCTCTGGGCTTTGACGACCTTTCCTGCCGGAGTTTCGATCACGATCTGGCTGGCATCCGGCGTGACCGTGACCCAAACAAGATCCTTGGGGGAACTCAGGAGAAGCTTTTCGCGGAGGCTCGAGTCCACTTCATACAGATCGTTCAGCTTTCGCAGCAGGAACTTTCCCGGACCAAGCGGCCAAAGATAGCGGCGTCGATCGTGAAGATACCAGTCTTTCTCGCCCAGGACCTTGCCGCTCGGGAGTTCGAGGATCACGGCGTGCATCAGGCGGTCGTCATGTTCGGGAGGGCATGCAGGCAGGCGCTGCCAAAGTTTCTTGCGGTTGAAGGTGAGCAAGACGTGATCGGCGTCCACAAAATCGAGCGACACGGCAGTCTCGTCTTCGGTCAGTCGATCCAGACGCGAGGGTACTCGATAGCCGATCGCGGACAAGTCGATGCTGGTGGAAGGTATGGGGTCTGAAGTTTTGGGCGCGGATTGCGCGTGGAGCATCGAAAGGGGGAGGCAGGAAAGAACAGAAATCGCCAGCGCGAAGGCAAGTCGAGATGGTCTGGATTTAAACGAATTGCGCCGCACTGCACCCTCTGCTTTGCCGATACAGGTCGCTCTGGGCGGGCCCGGGAATCGGCCCGGTACATTGTAGACCAGCCTTCCAACGCGTGTTTGACGGGGATAAAAGCGGCGATGAAGGGGATTCGGCAGTGTAGGCAGGCGGGCTTCATTCAGGCAAACACCTTCGTTTGCAAGGTCCTGTAAATGTCGGCGATCGAATCCGGGGTGGTAGACTCGAACGTTTTCATCGAGGCAAACGTTATGGAGATTCGACGAGTCGGAATTGTTGGAGCGGGCACGATGGGCAACGGAATCGCCCATGTGTTTGCGCGCAGCGGGTACAGCGTCGTTTTGTGCGACGTGGAGCAGAAGTTTCTGGATCGCGCTATCGGCACGATTGGCAAGAATCTGGAACGCGAGGTTGGGAAGAACAAAATCACGGCGGCGGACAAAGACGCAGCCCTGGGACGGATTCAGTCCGTCACTGAGCGCGGAAAGCTGGCTGACTGCGATTTCGTAATCGAAGCCGCCACGGAGAAATTTGAGATCAAGACGGAAATCTTCCGCGACCTCGACCGGCTGACTCGTCCGGAAATCATCTTGGCGTCGAACACCTCTTCGATCTCGATTACGAAGCTTGGCGCGACGACCAAACGTCCGGAGAAAGTCATCGGGATGCACTTCTTCAACCCTGTACCGGTGATGAAGCTGGTGGAGGTCATTCGCGGGTTGGCGACTTCGCAGGAGACATTCGATGCTGTGCGTGATCTCTCCGTGAAGCTCGAGAAAACTCCAGTCGAAGTGAACGATGCTCCTGGATTTGTTTCGAATCGCGTCCTGATGCCTCTGCTGAACGAAGCCATGTACACCGTGATGGAAGGCGTCGCCACGGCCGAAGCGGTGGATGAAGTGTTCAAGCTGGGTATGGCGCATCCGATGGGACCGCTGACTCTCGCCGACTTCATTGGGCTCGACGTTTGCCTCGACATCATGCGCGTGCTGCACAACGGACTGGGAGATCCGAAGTACCGGCCGTGTCCCCTGCTGATCAAGATGGTGGACGCGGGGTGGCTGGGGCGAAAGAGCGGGCGAGGGTTTTATTCGTACTAGGATCGCAGTCCGCGGCTAGGATGGATTGGATGATGGGCGCCAATGAGAGTTCGTCGGGCGACGCGTGGATCTATCTTTTGGCTGCGGGGTGTGGAATAGCCGCGGGATGCGCGGACGTGGCCATTGACGATTTGCTGTTCACGGCCCTGATGGTTCTTTCCGCGTGCATATTCCTGGGGCTATTGCGCCCACGCGCTCCTTGGCGATGGTTTGCTCTGGTCGGTGTATGCGTTCCGCTCACCGAACTGGCGGCTTACCTGGTCTTGACCGTAAAGCCCGCGCGAGCACAGGTATACGGATCGTTTCTGGCATTCTTCCCGGGCATCGCAGGCGCCTACGGCGGATCGATCATGCGCGGGGTGATTGAAAATCTGCGGAGTGGGAAGTAACCGATCCCCTCTATCGATTCCTGTTGAGGGAGATCCCCACTTCCCGTAAACGCGGCGGAAATCCCACGTGACTCTCTTCGACGGCTACGCCGAATCGGGAGAGCGGCCCAAACTGGGGGGACAGAACGCGAAGGTATCGGATAACCGAAAAGTTACTATCGATTCCACAGGAACAGCGGGTATGCTGGCGGGTATGGGTGTAAGCGTCACCATGCTGGCTTCGGGGAGCCGCGGAAATTGCGCGCTCGTGGCCAGCACTTCCACGAAAATTCTGGTGGATGCCGGCATCTCGTGCCGCGAGACCTTCAAGCGGATGAAGGCGCTGGGAGACGACCCGCAGTCTCTTTGCGCGATCCTCATTACCCACGAACATTGCGATCATATTTACGGTTTGGCAACGCTGGCGAAGAAGCTGCGCATCCCAATCTTCATGACGGGTGCGACCCAGCAGGCTTGGGCGCGCGCGTTACGCGACAAAAATGGCGAACGCCCGAAACTCGAGAGATTCGAACGTTTCGAATCCGGACACACGTTTCAGGTCGGAGATATCGCGGTGAAGCCTTTCACCATTCCTCATGACGCTGCCGATCCGGTGGGATTCACGTTTCGCGCGGAAGGCATCAAGGTCGGCGTTGCCACCGATCTGGGATACATTCCGATCAGCGTGCGCGACCATTTGCGCGGGTGCGATGTGCTGGTAATGGAATCCAATCACGATCTGGAAATGCTGCGGGTCGGGCCTTATCCGTGGTCGGTAAAGCAGCGGGTCATGAGCCGGGTGGGGCACCTGTCGAACGTGGCTCTCGCGGATTTCTTCACGAACGACTATGATAATAGTGCAACGTTTGTCGTGCTGGCGCATCTCTCAGAACAGAACAATCATCCGGAATTGGCCCGGAGAGAGGCAGAACAAGCGCTGGCTGCGCGAGGCGGGTTGTTTTCGAATCGCGTCCTATTAGCGTCACAAACTGAGGCTTTAGAGCCCATTCGCTTATAGCCGGCCCCGTGGTTAGCTGATTTCGTACCCCCAAATGAGTCAGCAGTGCATTGATCCAATTGTAGGCAAGATTCTGGCGGGCTGGCGGTATGACATTTCCGGCCTGGCGCCGGAAATGTGCGGCGACTACGAAAACCACTTCGCCGCCTGCGAACATTGCCGTAGCCGGCAGCAAATCCACAGGATTATTGACGTAGGACTGATTGCACTCGCGTCGATCTCCGCGGGAGTGTTCCTGCTGGCCTTTGGCGTGATTCGCTACCTCGGCCCCCGCCATGCGTTCTGGCTGGAGATAGCCGCTCTGACGGGATTCGTGCTTTCTGCGTTGATCTGGCTGGGAGTTGCGGTTGCGACCCCTGCTCCGGTCACCGTGCTCGATGCCGCCAAGAACGGCGCACGCAAAGTACACGACCGCTTGCCGGAAGAAATTCGTCAACGCCTTCCCGAAGAACTTCGCATCAAAATCACCGGAACTTAGCCGCGATGTTTCCTCGCTCACGCCTGATGTCGGGACTGCTGCTGCTGGCTTTTGTTGCGGCGCTGCCTGGAACACAAGTGTTTGCGATGACGATGCCGGCGGGGCATCCCGCGGGATGCCATGATTCCGGACCATCTCCTGCCGATACTCCAAGCTACGAATGTTGCATAAGCGGACATCATTGGGCGATGCCGGGGGCGGCGTTTTCTTTACACCCTCTGGTTGATATGGCCAATGTTTCGGAGCCGGACCACGACGCGATTTGTTCCGTTCCTTCTTCGTTTGAGATCGCGGTCGCGCCTTCCGTCAGTCCTCCGGGATCCTCTCCGTTGCGAATCTAGAAATCCTGATCTACCCACCGGGCTTCTTTTGGCGGGGAGTTTTCTTTCGCCCCTTCGGGCTTGCTCCTCCTATCGGTGCAATAGCCAAGGCTTGCGCCGTGGTCTACATTCTTTCGCCGGTTCGCGGCTGACACTTCGGCAATCGACCGCTGACAGAATTGCGCTGAAATGCTGAACTCGATTCGCAGAGGATGACGAGGGTCTCTTGAGAAACAGGCTGTCTTTCATTTTGCTTTTTGCGTGCTTCATCGCTGGGACTTTTGCTTCGGGGCAGCAGAACGCTCCGGCCGCCTCGGCTGACGATCATGCCGGGCATACGGATGGACATCAACACGACATGTCGATGTCTGCGGGGCAAATGGCCGGCATGAATATGGACGACCACGCGCAGGAACTGTCTGACCTTCCGTCTCCGCATGAAGGCTCGGGCACCGCATGGCAACCGGCTTCTGTGTCGGCGCCTGCATGGATGTGGATGCGCGGTGGATGGGAGTTGATGGCGCATGGCACGATCTTCATCGACTATAACCAGCAGGGCGGCCCGCGCGGCGCAGGCAAGGCGGAGTCAGTGAACTGGGGCATGACCATGGAGCAGCACAAGCTGGGGCGCGGCACGATTCTTTTCCGCCAGATGTTTTCGGCGGAGTCGCTGACTTCGCCGCATCCCGGATTTCCGGAACTGTTTCAAACGGGCGAGACGTATCACGGCGAGCCGCTCGTGGATCACCAGCATCCGCATAACGTGTTTGCGGAACTGTCAGCGTTCTACACGTTGCCAATCACCAAGAAAATCTCATGGGAACTTTACGGCGGACCGTCCGCCGAACCGGCATTGGGGCCGGTCACTTTTATCCATCGCGCTTCGGCCTCAGAGTTGCCGATCGCACCACTCAGCCATCACTTGCAGGATTCGACCCACACCAGTTTCGGCGTGGTCACGACAGGATTCACCATCGACCGCATCAAGCTCGAGGCCTCGGCGTTCAACGGGCGCGAGCCGAATGAACAGCGATGGAGCATCCAGCTGGCGGCGCTCGATTCGTGGTCAACCCGCGCGTTCATCGCACCCACGCGAAACTGGACGGCGGAGTACAGCTTCGGGCGACTGGAGCATCCGGAGGCGGCCGAACCGGGCAGCCAGTGGCGGCAAACAGCGTCGGTGGAGTACAACCGTCCGTTATCCTGGGGGACCTGGGCAACGACGGCCGTCTGGGGGCGCGTCCACAAGATCACAACGGACACGATCCTCAACAGCTACCTGCTTGAATCGACTCTCAACTTTCTTAAGCGCGACTACGCATTCACCCGTCTGGAGCTCGTCGATAAGGACGAGCTTTTTCCCCTCGCCGCAACCCATCCGGCGTATCGCATCGGCGGATACACGTTTGGAGGTGTCCGTGACCTGATTCAGAACCGCGCGTGGCAGCTTGGGCTGGGCGCGGACATGACGGTCTACTCAAAACCGGCAGCACTGAACGAGGCGTACGGTAACCGTCCAGTTTCGTTCGAAATCTTCTTGCGCATGCGCCCGGGGAAATCCCTGGAACACCATCACCACTAAATCCCGATGTTACTTGCGGGGGTTCCACCGCAAGATTCTTTGTACTCCCCGGCGCACATTCGAGCGAGAATATCGCTTTCATGCAAAACGCTTTAAAGACACTGCGGGTAGTGCAGTGGGCGATGCTGGGAAGCATCCTGCTTTATGCAGTGCTCGGAGAGTTTATTCAGCCAGCAGCCCACATGCTGGACCCTGCTCTGGGCTATCTGTTTACGACATTAGGCGTGGCGATTGTGGGCGTGATTTTCGTGATCCGGCGGACGCTGGTATTCCGCGCGGCCGAAACGCTCTCGAGCCAGCCCGACGACATCCTCAGTCTCAATCACTGGAAGACAGGATACTTCGCGACCTACGCGCTGTGCGAAGCGCTGGCGCTATTCGGGCTGGTCGAAAGATTTCTCGGGTGCACTCTTCAGCAGAGCATTCCCTACTATTTGGGTGGATTCGTACTGTTGTTCTTCTTCCGGCCGCGAAAGCCGCAGCAGGGGTCGGTTACTTAATGTGGCAGCTCGCCAAACCGCGCTTTTCCAGATATTGCTGGTGATAATCTTCGGCCGGGTAGAACTTTACGGCCGGAACGATCTGGGTGGCAATCGGCTTGGAATAGCGGTGAGCCTTCTCCAAGGCTTCTTTCGAGGCCTGAGCCTCGGCCTGCTGGGCGGCCGAGTGGAAGAAAATGGCCGAGCGATACTGCGATCCCCAGTCCGGACCCTGGCGGTTGACCTGGGTCGGATCGTGATTCTCCCAGAATACCTTCAACAAATCGGCATAGCGGATTTTGGCCGGGTCAAACTCGACTTCGACGGCTTCCGCATGACCTGTGCCGTCGCCGCAAACCTCTTTGTACGTTGGGTTTTCGCTCTGTCCGCCGGTGTAGCCAACCTGGGTGGAAACTACGCCTGACATCTGCCGGAAGGTGGCCTCAACTCCCCAAAAACATCCCGCTGCGAATGTAGCCTTCTCCATGATGCGCTCCCTCAAGCTGGAATCGTTTTGTATTGTCCCTTATTGGATGGAGAAATGCGAGGAAAGTGACAGGATTGTGCGTCAGGGGATGCGTGCGGGGCAATTGACCTGCCCCCGGAATCACGGTAAAGTCCGGTCAGGGTCCTGCACGTCATTCAGTCTGTGAATTTTCCAGCCAGCCACTTTCGAGCCCGAGTTGCGCGCCGAACTGCGCTGTTCAGCCTGCTCGCGTTGATGTGGTCAGGAACCGCCCTGGCAGTATCCGGATTCATTCCTCAGCAACGCCTCGGGTATCAGACTGGCGACCAATGGGAGCCTGCCATGGCCGCGGACGGTCATGGGCATATTTACGTGCTCTATCCGCAGTATGGCGCCGTGCCCGGTTGCCGCGCCTGTACTCCTCCGTCGATGACGCTCCTTCTGAGCGACGACAACGGGATCTCGTGGCACGACTCCAGGCCGATGCTTCCCTTCCGCACCGGACAATTCGACCCTCAAATCATGGTCGATCCAGTAGACCGGCAAACGGTGTACGCCTCGTGGCTGCAGAACGAAAAGCGCGACATCGTGGTCGCAAGATCGCTCGACTTCGGGCGGAACTGGTCTTTCTCGTGGGCCGAGCGTGGCGATGACGACGATACCGACAAGCCGGTTCTCGCGGTCCGCGGAACGGATGTCTATGTGGGATTCAATCACGAAGAGCGATTCTTCGTGGCTTCTTCGCACGACGCAGGACAGACCTTCAGCGTCACGAACGTCAACGCCAGCCCGGAAGCCGGATCGTCATTGGCTGGCGGCGCGACCGTCGATCCTTCGGGCGTCGTCTATTTCGGCTGGACAGAATATGCCCGGCACCAAATGCCTTCGCGTCCAGTGAGCGTGTACATCAGCCGCTCGAGCGACGGCGGGCGATCGTGGGGAACGTTGTTGCTGGATCAATCCAGTTTTGCACCGGAGTGCCCTGAACAAAGTTGCGAAACCGGATTTCTGGGCGCGCAGATCGCGCTCGCGTCGGATTCATCCGGAGCGCTCTATGCACTGTGGAATGCAGGCTCGAGCAACGGCGGCCCAGAGCGGATTTACTTTTCTTCTTCGACAACCGGCGGGGCAACATGGTCGGCTCGAGCGAATGTCTCGACGGCTGCCTCTGGCGTGGAACATGCGTTTCCTGCCATCGTGGCGGGAACGTCCGGAGACGTCCGGATCGCATGGATGGATACGCGAGCCACGGAAGCAGCTCACACTCGCGCTCCCTTGTGGAACACCTTGTACCGCACCTCCACGAACGGCGGGGCGACCTGGAGCCCCGAGTCGCGACTCTCCGGTCCGGCGCGCGGATACGACTACATTGTCGCGGACGGGTTCCGCTTCCCTTTCGGCGACTACTTCACGCTTGCGATCGACAGCGACGGAGCGACCCACGCCGTCTGGGGCGAAGGCCGCAACTACAAAGCTCCGGGTTCAATCTGGTACACTCACGGCCGATAGCGGTCGGCGTTGCTGTTCGCAGTTGTCCATTCTTGATCTTTTCCCTTTCCTACGAAGCATTGCCGGTCCGCCATCCAGGCATTATTCATTGCGTACAAATCTGATCGAACGGAGTGTGCGATGCAATTCCTGGGCGTGAATGTGTGGGCTGTGCTCGTGTCTGCTCTTGCCACCATGGTGGTGGGCTTCGTGTGGTATTCACCGATGTTGTTCGCAAACCCCTGGATGAAGCTGATGGGCTACGACCCCAACGACAAGGCGAAGATCGCAGAAATGCAAAAGAGCGCAGGGCCTTCGTATGCGATGTCGCTGATTGCCAGCATTCTGTCGGCGTTTGTGCTGGGCAAGCTGATCGCTGTCGCGGGATTTGTCACGGCCTTCGACGGACTAAAGATCGGGTTGGTTGTGTGGCTGGGATTCGTGACCACGGTTCAGTTGACCAATGCCCTGTTCAGCCATCAACGCAACCGGCTTTACATGATCAACACGGGATACCAGCTCGTGTGCTACGTGGTGATGGGCGCGATTCTTGGAGCCTGGCGCTAGAGTCGCGGTTCGCGAATGGAAGACTGATTATTCCATCACCATCCCGCCGATGAAGTCGGCGAGACGCGTAACGTGATGGTCATGACACCACTGCTGCAAGCCGTCCACAATTTTTTCGGTGGCGCACGGATCCCAGTAGCTGGCGGTGCCGATCTGCACTGCCGTCGCTCCTGCGAGCATGAACTCGATCACATCCGCGGGAGTTGAGATTCCTCCCATGCCGATCACAGGAATTTTTACGGCATGGGCAGCGTCGTAAACCATGCGAACCGCGATGGGCTTGATGGCGGGTCCCGAAAGACCCGCGGTCACATTGGCGATGCGCGGCTTGCGGGTTTCGGGATCGATTGCCATGGCGGTAAAGGTATTAATTAGCGACAGAGCGTCGGCACCCGCTTCCTGCGCCACGTAAGCCATCTGGGCGATGCTGGTGACATTAGGAGACAGTTTCACGATCAGAGGTCGCCGCGACACTCGCTTGGCGGTGTTCACCAGTTCGTCGAGCGATCGCGGATCGCTTCCAAACTGCAGCCCTCCGTGCGTGGTGTTGGGACAAGAAACGTTCAACTCGTAGGCCGCGATACCCTCGCCTTCGTTGAGGATCTCGATAGTGTGTTCGTAGTCCTCGCGCGTGTAGCCGAACACGTTCGCCAGCACGACGATATTCTTCAGCTGCTGCAAGTGCGGCAGCTTGTCCTGCAGAAACGCAGGCGCGCCGATATTCTGTAAGCCAATCGCGTTCAGCATTCCCGCGGAAGTTTCCCAGAGGCGAGGCGGAGGATTGCCGGTCATCGGCTCGCGGGATAAGCCTTTTACAACGAAGCCGCCAAGTTTACCCAGGTCGACGATGTCCTCGAACTCCACTCCGTAGCCGAAGGTGCCGCTAGCGGCGATGACCGGATTCTTGAGCTGGATGCCGGCTACGTTCACGCTGAGATCGGAGGCGTTGCTCATCGTTCGTTCTCTCCGGCGCTGGGGCTACGATGGACGGGAGCGATGGCCTCCGTCAGCACGCGGCCGACTGCATGCGTTGGAGCGTTGATGCCCAACAGGGATGCAATGGTCGCGACCAGATCCACCGGCTCGCTTTTTCCGCGATAAGTTCCCGGCTGAAATGGCAGGCCGTAGAACGCGAGCGGCACGTGCGTATCGTAGGTGTAGGGCGTGCCGTGATCCGTTCCCTTGGTTGATCCAACGCTGTAAATATCAGGGACACCCATCACGAACCAGCTTCCCTCGGGCGAATAGCTGTTCAGATATTTCCGTCCGAGATCGGTGTCAGCCACCTCTCCCGCCGCCAGCTCGGACTTCGTGTAGTAGTCGCGCACTCCGACCTGCTTCATAGCTTCCCCCACCATGGCTTCGCCGTCATGTTCGCTGATGTGGACAGCCGTAAATGCGTCCGGATCGATCCACGCGAGAGGAAAGTCGAGCTTGACGAACGTGCCTGAGCGGCCGGGGGACAGCTTCGCAGACAACGTGCTGTTGATCTGGTCCTGCATTTTCGGATTGCCCAGGTTCGCTGCGGGGATATGCAGCTTCTTGACGGTGTCGGGAAGTGACGAGACGCCGTGATCGGCCGAGAGGGCGATCCAGACGTTGGCAAGACCGATCTGGTGACCGAGAAAGTTGAAGAAGTCCGCCAGTTCACGGTCGAGATCGAGCGCCATCTGCTGCATCTCTGGGGTATCCGGCCCGACCTGATGTCCAAGGATGTCGTTTGCTGAAAGGCTGATCGTGAGCAGATCGGTCGCAGGTCCGCGGCCGACGTTTTCGTAAACCATCAATTCTTTGGCGAATTCGAATTCGTATTCGTTGGCGAAGGCGGTCGAGCCGACGACCTCGTAGAAACCAGCGTCGGCGCCATCTTTGCCCTTACGATGAACGGTGGAGCGAAGTACCGCGCCTTGGGAATCCTTCCAGTCGCGATCCCAATATTTCGCCGGACGGGTCGTATTGAAATCCTGCGCCCACTTGGGAAGATCGTTGCGGTAGTAAGTGGACGTGATGAACGCCCCGCTCTTGGGATCGATCCAGTAAGCCGCATCGGCGGCGAATCCTGCCGGAAGAATGGAGGAGCGATCCTTCAGCGAAATTCCGAAGACCCGCGACTTGCCCTGTGTCGCTAATTTGAGTTCGTCCCCGAGAGTGTCGGCCAACAGATTGTGCGGCGACGAGCCAGCCTGAGCGTCGGCGAGGCCTACTAACTTGGTGTCGGCGTCCTCGACCGAAGTGACCATGCGCTTCTTTTTCGGATCCCACCATTCGTTGGCGGCGATGCCGTGTCCGTTGCTGTAAGCGCCGGTGAAGAGCGTGGCGTGGCCGGGAGCCGTGCGCGTGTTGGCGTAGTTGTAGTTGCAGTTGGAAAAGTAGGCGCCGTGATCGAGCAGGAAGCGAAAGCCGGCATCGCCGAACTGCTCACGATACCGCTCCAAATAGTCTCCGCGGAACTGATCGATGACAATCACGACGACCAGCTTGGGACGTCCGTTATAGGCCGATGCGAAACTGAAGGCCGGCAGTGCGAGAATCGCCGCAATGCAAAGAAGGAAGGAACTGATACGCGGGCAGGCAGACCTGGGGGACGATCTCATTGCGAACGTAGTTTACACAGGCGTCGGAAATAAACCAAAGCAAGCGGAGAAGAAGACAGATATCGAGGATCGGAGCGCGCTCTAGGCTGACACAATCCGAGGATAGATGCGATGGACCGTCTTCGGCCTTTGCTGAGTGTGGGATTGGGAATCTGGGGTGGAGACAGCAACGATCGAGAGTGGCTTGTTGCGTTCGTCCCGGCGATCGCTGATGAAATTCAGAAGCACTGCGATGGCGACTCCCAGGCCGAATGCGAAGGCGACGAAATACCAGAGGGTCGGAAATCCCAGGATGAAGATGAGCGCGCTGCCTGCGGCGAAGAGCAGGCCGATGAATCCGCCTCCGAACGAGAGCTTGTGCATGGTGATGCCGGGATGACGGTCAGCCATGGTGCACCTCCTCTTTAACAATCATCCCACCGCACGCACACGGACACAAGTTTTCTTCACGGAGAAGTTAAACGCGGGAGCTAAGATCCCAGATAAGTGTCATCCACAGGACACCTCAAAGCATTTGGAGGTCCAAGACTGTTATCGCGTGATAACAACGGTTGCCTGATCGCGTCAATCAACGCACGATCGGGATCCACGGCCTGCAAGCCTTTATACTTACGTGGATGCGACCCCTTCGGTATTCCATCAACGTCACTTTGGACGGATGCTGCGATCATCGTGCAATGTCCGCGGACGAAGACTTGCATCTTCACGCGGTCGAGAACCTCGACCGGGCCGATGCCCTCCTCTTGGGCCGGGTGACTTACGAAATGATGGAGGCAGCATGGCGGGCGCCGGCGCGGACAGGAGCGAGGCCTGATTGGATGGAGCCCTTCGCCCGGACGATTGACGCGGCAAAGAAGTACGTCGTGTCGAGCACTCTGGACCGGGTCGATTGGAACGCGGAGCTCGTGCGCGGGGATCTGGGGAACGCCATTCAGCAACTGAAGCGGGAGTCGGGCAAGGGACTGCTCGTGGGAGGCGTGAAGCTCCCGCTGGCGTTGGCGGAGCTGGGATTGATCGATGAGTACGAGTTCGTGGTGCAGCCCAAGGTAGTGGGCCATGGTCCGACGTTGTTCGCGGGATTATCGAAGCGCATCGACTTGAAGCTTGTGAGCCGGTTGGAGTTCAGCTCCGGGGCAGTGGCGATGCGGTATGAGCCGAAAAGGGGCGCCTAAGGCCGGGCGCCATCGCGATTGCGCCGCATTCGAGGGTACCCCGTTCGCGGCTACGCCGCACTGGATCGGCGCGGACGGCCCCGTGCGTGCATTCTCGGGCGCTTTTCCGATACATTAGTTAGTTCCCAATGCTTGACCTGAATTTCGTCCGAGACAACCTGCCGTTGGTGGAAGAAAAGCTGCGCCAGCGCGGCATGGATCCGGCTGCCGTTTTGAAGGATTTCCGCGAAGTCGACACGCAGCGGCGCCAGGCGATTACCGAGACGGAGACCTGCAAGGCGCAGCGCAACAAGGCGTCCGAAGAGATTGGCAAGCTGAAGAAGAGCGGCCAGGACGCGAGCGCCGCGATGGCGCAAACCAAAGACCTCCGCGAAAAAATCACGGAACTCGAGAAAGCTTCCGCCGACCTCGACGCGCGGCTGCGGGACATTCTCACCGGCATTCCGAACCTGCCGCACGCGAGCGTTCCCGTCGGACACAGCGCCGATGACAACGTTGAAGTCCGCCGCTTCGGCACGCCGCCCAAATTCGATTTCGCCCCGAAGGCACACTGGGACCTGGGCGCCGACCTTGGGATTCTCGATCTCGAACGCGCCGTGAAACTGACCGGCGCCCGCTTCGCCGTCTACTGGGATCTGGGCGCAAAGCTCGAACGCGCGCTGATGAACTTCATGCTCGACCTGCACACGCGCGAGCATGGATACACCGAAGTCCTGCCACCGTATCTCGTGAACTCTGAATCGATGTACGGCACGGGGCAGCTTCCGAAATTTGCTTCGGATCTTTTTCGCGTGCCGCACGGAGACAAAGATCTGTGGCTTATTCCGACTGCTGAGGTTCCGGTCACGAATTTGTATCGTGACGAAGTTCTGGATCAGGCGCGACTTCCCATCTCCCTTACGGCGTACACTCCCTGCTTTCGCAGCGAGGCCGGTTCGTACGGCAAAGATGTGCGTGGCATCATCCGGCAGCATCAGTTTCAAAAGGTGGAACTGGTGAAGTTCTCGCGACCGGAGGAGTCTTACGAAGAGCACGAAAAGCTCACGCGCAATGCCGAGGAAGTTCTGCAGAAGCTGGGATTGCACTACCGCACAATGGCGCTTTGCACGGGCGACATGGGTCAAGTCTCGGCGAAGACGTACGATATTGAAGTGTGGCTGCCGGGACAGCAGTTGTTCCGCGAAATCTCGTCATGCTCGAATTTTGAGTCGTACCAGGCGCGGCGGGCAAATATCCGGTACCGTCCAGAAGGTAAGAATAAAACGGAATTTGTACATACGCTGAACGGCAGCGGGCTTGCCGTGGGACGAACCTGGGTCGCGATCGTCGAAAATTACCAGCAAGCCGACGGCAGCGTGGTGATCCCGGAAGCGCTGCGGCCGTATATCGGCGCGGACCGGATTACGCCGAAGAAGTTTTGAGCTGCCCGCGACAGCGGATTCTTCTCCGCCTCGGAATCACAGAGCGGAGATTAATGATTCACGTGCCAAAGGTCGCAGTTAAGAGCCCGGAACCGGCCATTGGACACGGGCGAATTGCCAAGAGACGGAGTGCTCAATAGACTTGCAAAGAGCAGAACTCACGACCGCCGCACCCAGCGCGCCCCTGCCAATGAACGCCATCTGGCGAACAATCCGCGGATACATTCTCTGGCAGCACGAGCGAGGCACCCTCCATTACGACATCATGGTCACGCTGATTCTGATTTTCGTGATGTTCTCGCCCCGCGTGATCAACTTCAACGACAAACCCATCGCCCGCAATCCGCATCCCACTGAAGTATTGGTGACAGCCGACGCGGAAGGCCGGCTCGTTTATCAGGTTTCGGGCACCGCCGTAACGGCGGGCGACGATCAATCGGTGCGAGATCAGTTGTTGCGGATTATCGAGCCAATCTCAGGGGCAGTTTCCATCGTGAGCTATGAAGCCGTTTCGGATCACAAAGGCAACGTGCAGAGCTACAAAGTCCTCGCTAAACGGGACTGAGTTGTTCGCCCGTGTGACCGAAAGAAAGTCCGAATGAAACGTCTCTCGAGTTTCCTCGTCGTCCTTCTCGCTTGTGGTTCTGACGGCTTTTCTTCCACTCCCCAAGCCCATCCCGTCGAGGGCGCCACGCTCGAAGCAGGGCTGAAAAAGATGGATGCAGTGGTCGCGAAGTTCAGTTCCGCACAGGCTGGGTTCGACTGCGATTTCTTTCGCCCTCACTTCGCAGGAACTGTACAGGCAAACCCGGTAGAGGACGCTACTCTCGACGCAGTTCTGAAAAAGATGGACGCAGTGGCTGCGAAGTTCAGTTCCGCACAGGCTGATTTCGAGTGGGACATCTACCAAAAAGTTATCAACGAAGTCGACGACGTCGAGACGGGCACTCTGTACTACCGCCGCACCGGCAAAGGCATTGAGATGATGGCCGCCGTGGCCAAGGCCGGCAGCAGCGCGGCTACGATCCAGCCCGAACCGAAGTATGTGCTGTTCAGCGAGGGAAAGATCCGGCTATACCAGCCCAAGATCAACCAAGTTACGGAAGTGGACCTCGGCAAAGGTCACTCCGATTACGAGAGCTACATCGTTCTCGGCTTCGGAGGCAGTGGGCAAGATCTGCAGAAATCGTTCGATGTGACCTATGTCGGAACTGAGAAGATCGATGCGATCAACGCCGCGAAGATCAAACTTGTACCAAAATCCGAGAAAGTTCGCGACACGTACAGCGAGATTTATCTTTGGATCGATATGGATCGGGGGGTCTCGGTCCAGCAACAGCTCTTCCAGCCGCAAGGCGATTACAAACTCGCCAAGTATTCCAACATTCAGATGAACGGGAAGAAGATTCCCGACGATGTGTTCAAGCTGAAAACGAACGGCAAGACGCAGATTGTTACACCCAAGGGCTAAGTGGTTGAATTTAAAGGGCAATCAGTATGCTAAGATTTGCATATCGGACGATATACTGACCGCACCTTCAGTTGGGATTATTCATGGCCAAGGTTTTCACGATTACCGTCCCACCTAAGCTGGGAAACAAGCGCAGGGAACGCACCTCTGATCCTCGATACGTTGATGGACAACGCCTGCTCGTCGAAGCCATGAAGTACCTGGCGCAAGAGGATCCCATCAAGAATCGCACCGCGATCGAGCTCCTGTCTGAACACGTGCGCACCCGCTTCCGGATGAGCGATTCGCCCCTAGCATAGGGCTGCTGGTTTTCTCTTAAGCAAGACCTTCAAAAACTTATTGATCCATGAAAAAGGGCGGCTTTCGCGCCGCCCCCTGTTCCGATCGTGCCGTTCGCCCTAGAAGGCAACCCTCAGCGAGAACTGCATCACGCGCGGGCTCGTGAGTGTCGTGTTGAACTTTCCAAAACCCGTAATGTCGACGAGATCCTGATTGATTAAAGATCCGGCGGCATCGAATCGCACCGAGTTGGTCACGTTGAACACTTCCCAGGAGAACTTCAGCAACTTCTGTTCGCCGAAGTTCCATGTCTTCGCAAGGCCGGCATCAACCCCAAAATAGCCGGGACCGCGAAACAGGTTGCGTTGTCCCGCTTCTCCGGGAAGCGTCGCGCGGAAGTTGGCGCCCGTGAGAGTGGCAGGACCACAAGCGCATACCAGGCTCTGAGGATCTTTGAAGACCGTTGGATCGCCGCTGGCATCGCGGAATACACCCGTCTTTGGTTTCGCGCCTAACAGAACCGAGGAACCCTCAATTCAAAGTCGGTCGCCCATCCGGCACCGGCGGCCACCGTGAATGGAAAGCCACTGGTCCAGCGATAAAGTCCGTTGAGCCCCCAACCTCCGAAGATTGCGTTTACGAAGCGGTTCGACCCGGCGCCCCAGTGCCGGCCTTGACCAAACGGTAGATCCCAGACCCAATTTGCATTGATCTGGTGGGTCGTATCAAAGTCCGACGCTGCGCGCCATTGATTAGGAGAGAAGGCGTTGATGACCTGACTGTTGAAGGCCAAGCCTCCAGATTCGAAACCGTTCACGCGTTCTGCGTTGGACCCGACATCGATTGATTTTGAGTAGGTGTAGTTCAGGTCGAACAGCAATCCCGCCGCCATGGAGTGACGCAGACTGACTTGCAAGCCGTTGTAGTTGCTGTTGCCGCGTGTCTGCCAACCATAGAGGGACGAGAACTGAGGTTGATAGTACGAGAACGGCGTTCCCGCAGAACCTACAAAACCCCCGAGGGAATTGGAACCGGCGCCTGCACATGCCGGGAAGCAGAACGCGTCCAAATCTTCGAGCGCGAGTGTCTCGTTTCCTAGTTCGCAATAATAGAGGTCATAAATGTTTTGCGATGCCGTGGGCGAACCAGGGGCGTTGGGAGCACATCCTGAAGCTCCGCCGGCTCCTGCCGCCTGCGGGAAGAGGTTTTGCCAGTAGGGGATATTCGTCACACTGGGATCATTTTCAGAAACTCCGGCGTACGCAGCCTTCGAGAGCATTTGCGCCGCCGTGAAATAGTCCATGTGGCTTGCTGGATCGACCAGGTCGAGAGGTTCCGACAGGTCAATTTCCTGCATCAAGTGGTGGGCAAAACGTCCAGTGTAGGTGGCCTCGAGAACGAAATTGTGGCCCAATTCGCGGGTGATCGATAAGTCGATTACATGCGAGTATGGCGTCTTCAAGTTGTCATCGATACCCCACCCGATTGCGAGCCCGTAAGTGTTCGGATCAACCGATGGACTATAGGGAAATCCATGAGGACTAGGAACGCCGGGACTTGGGGGAAGATTTGCGGTCCCGAGTAGTCCGGTGTACCGCGGCGCCGTGTCGACGCCGAGAACGCCGGCCGGATTGCTGATGGTTGTTGTCAGGCCCCACGACCCTTGCCGATCGAAGGTGTTTACCGCACCCTCTCCGAAATGATCGAAATACAGCCCGTATCCTGCGCGAATCGAACTCTTTCCCGCATCGCCGAAGATCGTGTGCATGAAACCGCTGGCCGCATGCGGCGAGTAAGCGACGGCAAAGCGCGGCGCAAAGTTTCGATAGTCCCACGCCCAGTAAGGTTTCTTCCCGTTTCCCTGTCCGGACAAATCAAAACTTAAGTCCGGCTGGACGACACTTCCCTGGTACATCTGCTTCCAGCGATTCGTAAACCACTGGTGCATGTTGACGGTAGGAGAAACCTGGTTCCCGTTTGCCTCGTAAGGAGGCTGGAGTAGCGAATATCTCAATCCGTAGGTGAAAACCAGATTCGGGGTCGCACTCCATTTGTCCTGCAAGTACATCTCGCCTTCGAAGTTCCGGAAATGCCGTTGAACCAATTGGCCGCTCGGGATCAGATTGGCATTCTTGTCCTGATTGGTGACCGTGTAGACCTGGCTCATGATTCCCATCAGTTGCACGGCGGCGAAATCGTACGAAGTGCCGAACGATGGATCGACTACGGGGAAGCCCGCGCCGAGCGCGGGATCCAGGCTGGCTCCGGTGCCGGAAATAAACGACGGACTCATCCAGTAAAGATTTGCGTATCCTTCTGAAAGGTTCTGCGCATTCGATTGCCGGTTGTTGTGAATGAGGCGCCAGTTTGTGCCGAATTGGATGTTGTGACGACCCTTGGTCCAGGAAACATCATCGATGAAATTGTGGACCGGAACATTCGTCAGGATGGAGGGGGTAAGGCCCACTGCATCGTCCAAGCCGCGCAGGCGATTGAATGGCTGGCTATTCAGGCCAGAATCGCCGAGACCCTGGCGAATAAACGCGTAACGAAAATTGTTGATCAGATTGTTACGAGCAATCCAGGTGTAGCCGCCCGCGATTCCCTTGCTGTTGTTCGTCTTGAAATCATTGGGAGGAAGACCGGGCAATTGAGGTGGAGTGGATTCGCGATCATTTTGCAGGTTGCCGCGAACGAACAAGGAGTGGTTCCCGTTAGCCGAGATTTTGTAGTCAAGCTTGAAAATGTAGGTGTTCAAGCTGACCGGGTCGTTGCCTGGAAACGTGTAGGCCGCAGAGTTCAGGCCGTCGCCGCCGCCGCTCGTCGAGTTGGGAGCTGGATATCCCGCGAACAATGCGTTCGGATTCGCTCCTCCGAGGTTGGCGATGTTGCCGTTCGGCCCCGGGCCCACCGGATTCCCCGGCGTGGCCGGGCACGCCGCGTTTGCAGCACAACCCTGGTCGAGGGAGGTTATCTGGGCCTGGTTAATGGTCACCACGTTAAAGCCGGGGAAAGTCGAGCCTCCATCAGTCACGCTTGCAACGTTTGGGTTGCCGACAGAGCAATTCGGGTCAACCGTGGGATCGGGATTGCAAAGATACTTGAGTTCTCCCTGAGCCAGACTGGTTGTGGGAATGATGCGCGTTGTTTGCAACTGATCGGCGGTCCTCTGACCTTCGTACGCTCCAAAGAAAAATAGACGGTCTTTGACTACCGGCCCGCCGAATGTTGCACCAAACGTGTTGCGAAGCACATGGCCTGGCACATTCGGCAATCCAGCATTCAGTTCGGCTTGTTTATTAAACCAGTCATTTGCGACGGTAAACGACGGCCGATGATACTCGTAAAGAGATCCGTGGAAGCTGTTTGTGCCGCTCTTCGTAACCAGATTGACTTGCGCTCCGGAAGATCGTCCGGAAGAAGCATCGTAGTTGCTGGTGGTCACGCGAAATTCCTGCAAGGAGTCGAGCGTGGCGCGCATCGCGCCCTGAAACGCGAAGCCTTGCAGCTGATCGTTGTCGTCCAAGCCGTCCAGCGTTACGTTGGTTTGATCACTTCGGGCGCCATTCACCGCGCCGCCTCTACTGTCATCGTTTTGATCCACGTTCTTCCCGAGGTAAACCACTCCCGGTTGCAAACTCAAAATCGAGACGGGATCACGTCCTTCGGTCGGGAGATCGGTGAGTTGCCGAGAACTAAAGGTGTTGCCCAGAGTTGCGTCCTGCGTGTTCACTACCGGAGCTTCGCCGCTGACGTCGACGATGACGGAACTGGCCTGTACCTGGAGAGCAAGATTCACCGTGGCGGGGGTGCTCACCTGCAGCACGACATTTTCTCGCTTCGTCGTCGCAAAGCCCGCTGACGTCACGGTCATGACGTACGTTGACGGCGGTACTTCGAGGAATTGATAGACCCCCTGGTCATCAGTCTTCACGGTTCGCGAAAAACCGTTGTCCTTGTTATTCAGAGTCACGGTAGCGCCCGAAACTACTGCACCCTTGGCGTCTGAAATCGTTCCGCGTAACGATGTCGTCGCCGATTGTGCCCAGCCCAATGCTGCCAGCGTGAGGAAAATGCCGACCAGTACCGCAATCTGTCGTGAGCAAGAACGCATAGGGAGCTCCCTTCGCCTCAAGGACGTGTAGTTCCGACTACGTTGTGCCCAGGAATTTGAGACCACAGAGACCCTGGGGGAACCTTAATGGGGCGCTATTGTGCAACTGCGGCACCAAAATGTTCAAGTTGAAAGTTGTAATTTCGCTCCTGTGCATGTTTATGCACGGCGGTGAAAGAGACTTGAAGCCAAGACTATGACCGCGGGATAGCATTCCAGCGTATAGCGGGGCTCGGGATTTTCTAGTGTTCCGAGGAAAAGGGAACGGATAACTAGAAATAAAACGAATAGCCCAATCCCAAAAAATTCGTGGCTGAGGATCAATCCTGCGCCGGCCAGGGCTACATAGAGCAGACCAATCAGGCCGAAACCCAGGCTGACAGCCAGCCAGCGACGATCGTCGTTGAACTCCCACCAACGCGGATCGGAAGGAAACAACTCCGTCCTCGGACGCAGCCACATGTCGGCTATCCGCATCGCCGGCAGCCGGAGGTAGTAGCGAAACGGTCCGGCATGAATTCGCTCCGCGGCCAACGCGCCAAAGCGTGCATCGAGTTGCGGCGTCATGTCGTGATCGCGGTTGTAGTCCGCGAAGAGTTGATCGGTTTCTTCCTTCTGTTGGGGAGAATCGAAGGCTCTTCGCGGTAGCCGCGCGGCGTCGATTTCTTCTCCAGGAACATTCCAGTAAATCTCTTGCACCGAGACGTAATCAGCGATCCACGTTTTCACCCAGCGGTTGAAGCCCGTCATCACCGGCTCGTCGGAATCGTTGGCATAGCGGGGAGCAAGCGGCTGAAAGCGATGCAGCGTATGAAAGTTGCGAACGGTCCATGGAACGAGAGGAACCATGGCGAATACCGCGGTGAGCAGGCCCGCAGCAACCACGGTGCGTGCGCTGGCAACCGGCCCGGTTCGGTAGTCAACAGTACCCAGGCTGCGTATCAGCAGCCATAAGAGGTAGCAACCGATCGATGCCAGCAGGATCCCGCCATCAGGCCGCAGTAGGATGGCGCCGCCGATCGCCAGTCCGCAACCGATCCACGGCGTCAGCGAACGCCATGCCGCACCTCCTACGCCCAGACCGCGGAACGCGAAACTGAACGCAAGCGTGGTGAAGAAAATCTCGAGCGTTTCCGTGAGTGCGGCCGCGGCATAATTTGCGAGGAACGGGCACAGCGCAGCCAACAGAAAAGCAGCCTTTGCGGCGCGATCGCCGAACATCCGGCGGGCGAGATCAGCGATCAAGAAGCAAGTCGCGAGGTCGAAGAGGACCTGTACGATCAAGACGGCACGGAAATTGTCGGCCCCAAAAATCGCGAAGATCACTGCCAGGAAGGTGGGATACCCGGGCAACCTCGAAAGCGTGGGCATGATCGTGCCCGAGTTCGTGATTCCATAGACGCCGTGCTGCAGCCAGTTCTTGGCGATGTCGGCGTAGAGGCGCGAGTCATCGACCACCGCCGGAAAGCGCAGAACCAGCATTAATCGAAGGAGGAGCGCGGCCAGGTCGCGCCGGCAAAGAAGCGCGTGTTCCCTTCTCCCGGCCCTATTCTTCCAAGCCCCGCCCGCGTCAGGTCGCGCACGCTGCGAATGATAGCGCGTTTGCGGTAATCCCGCCCTTTCAAAAGCGCATCGTATAATAGAGATGCGCTCACCCTGCCTCGTCGAAAATTGACCGTGTGCCGCCTGCGGCATACGATGAACATCGTCCAACCATGGCTGAACCAGTCTTTTATGATCCCCGACGCGCTCGATGGAAACGCCTCCGGCGAACACTCGACGTAACAGCAGTCGTGGTTTCCGCTCTGATCATTTTCTTTGTCTATACGGCACTTCGCGACGAACCGTTGCCTGGCCTTCTGTTCTATCCGCAGCGACGCAACTTCAAAGCGCTGAAGGAAAGCGAACGAGACAAGGCCCGCGATCGTCAGAAAAAGGCGGTCGCGCGGTCGCACCGCAAATCAAAGCTCGCGGCATCGCAGGTTACGCTCAACCAGTCCGAAGGCATTCGCGCCGCGTTTTACGTGCCGTGGGACGCAGCCAGTTTCTCGTCGCTGCGGGCATTCTCTCATCAGATTGACATCCTGTATCCGGATTGGCTGCACGTCCTGACCCCAGACGGGCACCTGCAGGGCGTTGACGATCAGACCAACAAATATTTTGACGTCGTGCAGGGATCGACCGTTCTCCCGGTCGACGACCGCGTGATGCCGTTTCTCAAAAGCGAAAACCCCAACATGGAAGTGTTCCCCATGGTGAACAACTCCGACGGGGTGAACTGGATCGGCAACATCGTCGGCTTCCTAAACGATCCTGAAGCGCGTGCCCTCTTCCGCCGCCAAGCCGCTCAATTCCTGGCTTCCGGGCGGTACCACGGGCTACTGATTGACTTCGAAACTTTCCCCGTAAGCGGACAGCAAGGTTACGTTGCGCTGCTGCAGGAACTCTCAGGAGATCTGCATTCCCGCGGCATGAAGCTTTACGTCGCAGTTCCTGCGCGTAATAACGAATTCGACTACGCCGCGATCTCTGCCGCAGCCGACGGCGTCGTGCTGATGAACTACGACGAGCACTATCCCGGTGCTGCCTCGGGACCTGTTGCTTCTCAGGATTGGTTTGAGCAAAACCTGAAATCCGCGCTGGACGTGATCCCGAACGAAAAGATGATCTGCGCGATTGCCAACTACGGCTACGACTGGGTGCTCAAGCCGAACACTGGCCAATTGCCGCCTGAGGTTCACGATTCGACCGTCAGCGTGCAGGAAGCGTGGCTGGCCGCTCGCGATTCCGATGAGGACGTCAATTTCGATGATGACGCGATGAATCCTCACTTCAGCTATCTCGACGAGCGAAATCTTCGCCACGACATCTGGTTTCTTGATGCGGTCACTGCGCTGAACCATATGAGAGTGGCGCAGAACATGGGCATCCAGACGTTCGCGTTGTGGCGCCTGGGGAGCGAAGACCGCTCGCTCTGGCGGGTTTGGGATATGCCGGGTGACGCGGGCGCAACGGACAAACTCCGCGACGTGCCTCCCGGTGCAGACGTCGACATGGAGGGTCAGGGAGAGATCCTCCGCATCGAAGACAAACCCGCGCACGGAACACGAGACCTAACGGTCGATGCGGGCAGCAAGATGATTACCGACGAGGTGTTCCAGAATTTGCCGGAGCCTTATCGCGTCGGACGCTACGGGTACAGTCCCAACAAAGTTGCGCTGACTTTCGATGACGGTCCCGATCCGGAGTGGACGCCAAAAATTCTTGATGTGCTGAAGGCAAAGAACGCCACTGCGACATTCTTTCTGATCGGCATTCAGGCTGACAAGTTTTCCGGAATCGCAAAACGAATTTATAAAGAAAACAACACGATCGGAAATCACACCTTCACCCATCCCGATGTCAGCAATACGTCGGCGGGCTACATGAAGGTCGAATTGAACCTGACGGAGCGCTTGTTTGCCAGCCTGATGGGAATTCGCGCGACCCTGATGCGGCCGCCCTACGCGATCGACGAAGAGCCAGACACCGCCGACCAGGTACGGCCGCTCGAGATTCCGCAGGAAATGGGCTATATCACGGTTGGAAATCGTATCGATCCCAACGACTGGAGCGACACGCCGCGGCGGCACACCGCAGAAGAGATTTCATCCTTCGTGTTGTCGCACCTGCCGCCATGCCGGATCGAGGATTTGCATTGCGGAAACATCGTTTTGCTGCACGATGGGGGCGGCGACCGCTCTGAAACGGTTCGAGCGCTGCCGATGATCATCGATGGAGTGCGCGCCCGCGGATACGAGGTTGCTCCCGTCTACGAACTGCTTGGCATGCAGCGGGCAGATGTGATGGCGCCCCTGCCTCGCGGCGAGCGCTGGGCGGCTCGTTTGGATCGGCTGGGTTTCTGGCTCTTTGACGCGAGCATCGTCATCATCACATGGATCTTTCTGATCGGCGACGTGCTGATGACGGGACGCCTCATCTTCATCGGCGCCGCTGCTGTATATGACCGGCTGCGGGAGAAGATATTCGGCAAGCCGGCCGAAGTTGCGTCGTACAAACCGAAAGTTGCGGTGCTCATTCCCGCCTACAACGAAGAGAAAGTGATTGAGCGAACCGTGCGGGCAGCGCTCAACTCGAACTATCCGAACCTGCGCGTGATCGTGATTGATGATGGCTCGAAAGACCGCACGCTCGAAGTCGCGCGGAACGCTTTCCGAGCTGAGTCGGCATCAGGAAAAGTCCTGATCCTGGGCAAAAAGAACTCTGGAAAGGCCGAGGCCCTGAACTACGGGATCGAGCACATTGGCGAGGCGGAACTTTTTGTTGGCATCGACGCGGACACGATCATCGCTTCGGATGCGATCTCCCGGCTCGTGCCGCACTTTATCAATCCAAAAGTGGGAGCGATCGCGGGCAATGCCAAGGTCGGCAATCGTGTCAATCTCTGGACGCGCTGGCAGGCTCTCGAATACATCACCAGCCAGAATTTCGAGCGGCGCGCGCTCGACGTCTTGGGCGCGGTCAGCGTTGTGCCCGGAGCGATTGGAGCGTGGCGAGTCTCCGCAGTACGCGAGGCCGGAGGATATCACATCGACACTGTCGCGGAAGACGCGGATCTGACGATGGCTTTGTTGCGCAACGGCTACCGGGTCGAATACGAAGACATGGCGCTCGCCTACACCGAGGCGCCCACCACTGCAAACGGCTTGATGCGACAGCGGTTCCGCTGGTCATTCGGCATCCTACAAGCCGTGTACAAGCACCGTGGGGTCATGGCGCGCAAAGGCGCGTTGGGATGGGTCGCGCTGCCGAACATCTGGATCTTCCAGATTCTGCTGCCGCTGGTCTCGCCACTCATCGACATCATGTTTGCGATGGGAACGATCTGGTACTACGTCCAGAAACACTTCCACCCAGACTCGACCGATCCATCGAGCTTTCACAAACTGGTGCTGTTCTTCTTCGCGTTTCTGGTCATCGACTTTCTTGCGTCGGCGATCGCATTCGCACTGGAGCGCCGCCGTCCCGACGACAAGGAAGACGCATGGCTTCTCAGCCAAGTCTGGCTGCAACGCTTCGCCTACCGCCAGCTCTTTTCGATTGTGCTATTCAAGACCTTGAAGCGCGCGCTCGAAGGCGGCAAATTCGCCTGGGACAAACTGGAGCGCACCGCAGCCGTCAACTACGTGCCAAAGGAAACGCGCGACCACGTCAACGTGCCGTAGCTCAAGTGACGCCCCTTCTAGTCTTTGTTCGCGCCTGCTTGACCAATCACTCATCTGAACAGCAGTGGCGCGAACTCCGACAGATTTCTGCGCCAGACCATCCACGTATGCATGCCGGGAGTTTCGATGTCGGTGTGTTGAACACCCTTCGTTTTCAGCCATTCGCGCAGATTGCGGTTCGCGGTGATCAGCCGATCTTCTGTGCCGCAGGCGATCCATAAGACCTTCAATTGCTCGTTTGCCTTCGCATCAAGCCCGGTGAAGTCCTTATCAAAGGGCTCGGGAAGGCCGCCCGCACTGAAAGAGCCCACATATGCAAACTTGTCGACGTTGTTCAGACCGGTCAGCAACGATTCGGAGCCACCCATTGAGAGCCCGGCGATCGCGCGCGAGTTTCGGTCTTTCATCACTCGATATTCGCTTTCGACCTTGGGCATGACTTCGGTCAGCAGCGCCTCGCGAAATCTGGAGAAATTCTTGTCACGGACATCCGTGTGGCTCCAAGCCCCCCATCCCAGCGTGATGATCTCCATCGTGCCGTACCCGAGCGGCATGACGACGATCATCGGCTTGGCTTTCCCTTGCGCGATCAAATTGTCGAGGATGACGTTTGCGCGGCCGACCGCAGTCCATCCGCTCGCATCGTCGCTGTACCCGTGCAGAAGATAGAGCACCGGATACGTTGTCTGCGCGGCCGGATCGTAGCCGGGAGGAGTGTAGACGTAATAGTCCCGCTCATCTTCGGCGACCGCAGACTTGTAGAAATGATGGTGAATCTCGCCGTGCGGCACATCGTTGAGTTCCCACGGCAGCGAGGGCGGCCCCTGCACGTGAACCATATTCTCGTTCGAGAGCAAATTCGTTTTGATCAGATGATTGTTGGTGTCGATGGTACGCACACCGTCGACGACGAAGGAGTATCCGTAATAGTCGGGTGGAAGAGGCGGAGTGTTCACGGTCCAGACACCCGCATCGTCCTTGTGCATGGGCAGCGGATCGGCGGTGCCTTCCCGCGTGAGCTTCACTTCTTGCGCATTCGGGGCACGAAACAGGAAAGTCACACTGTTGTCGGAATGCACCTGAGGTGTGACCAAAGGCGGCGGCGGTTGGGGCGGCGGAGTTGCTGGCTTTGTTTGTTGTGCGGAAACCGAAGCGCAAAACAGAGCACAACAGAAAACGAGTAAGGCGGGATGAAGCTTCATGGCTGCCATCTCCTCAAAGGGAACGGGGCCATTGTATAGGGAGGGAGAAGGAAGTGGCGCACCATGCGGGGAATTACGCAGCTGGCGTTTCGCGCTTGGCGATTAGCGGTTGGGAGAACGGTGAGCGATAGACTGCGCAGAAACCGAAGGTGGTCTGCCGGTTCCTGAAGGCGATTTATTTCCCAGATGCGACTTCGATACGGGTTTCCGCGCGATGGAGCGCGTCCAGCGCGCGATCGACGTCCACAGATGTATCCCCGCTGGTCAGGCGCTGTTCGGCGCGTTCTTTGGACTTGCGCGCGCGATCGACGTTGATCTCGGAGGGGCGCTCCGCAGATTCAGCGAGAATCGTGACTTTGTCCGGCAGAACTTCCGCGAAGCCCCACGCCACCGCAAGCTTCTGCTCGCTTCCGCCCTCGCGAAACGTGATCTCGCCGACAGCCAGTTCGGTGATGAGCGGAGCGTGACCCGGCAGCACTCCCAGATATCCGTTCTTGCCGGGAATCTGGACTTCCTGCGCCGCCGTGTCCACTACTTTCTTTTCCGGCGTGACGATCTCGAGTTGAAATGAATCTGCCATAGCAAACCCTGGCGTCGGACTTCAGCCGTCGGACCTCAGCAAAACCTTCCGCTGCTGAAGTCTGACGCACGACGCCCTGTTCTTACGCTGCCGCCTTCATCTTCTCCGCGGCTTGCAGGACTTCCTCGATGGGGCCCTTCATATAAAACGCCTGCTCGGGGATGTCGTCGTACTTGCCTTCCACGATCGCCTTGAAGCCCTTTACCGTGTCGGCGATCTTGACGTAGCGCCCTTGCGCGCCGGTGAACTGCTCGGCCACGTGGAATGGTTGCGACAGGAAGCGTTGAATTTTGCGGGCCCGTGCGACAGACAGTTTCTGATCCTCAGTCAGTTCGTCGATACCGAGAATCGCGATGATGTCCTGCAGATCCTTGTAAGTCTGCAGAGTCCTCTTCACAGTCTGGGCAACGTCGTAGTGCTCCTGGCCTACGATGCGCGGATCAAGAATGCGCGACGTGGAAGCCAGAGGATCGACGGCCGGATAGATTCCGATTTCCGTCAACGCGCGCGAAAGCACCGTGGTCGCGTCGAGGTGCGCAAATGTGGTCGCCGGAGCAGGATCGGTCAAGTCGTCGGCAGGCACATAGATCGCCTGCACCGAGGTGACGGAACCCTTCTTGGTTGATGTGATGCGTTCCTGCAGTTCGCCCATTTCCGTCGCAAGGTTGGGCTGATATCCCACGGCGCTCGGCATACGGCCAAGCAGAGCCGAGACTTCGGATCCGGCCTGCGTGAAACGGAAAATATTGTCGATGAAGAGCAGGGTGTCGGCCCCTTCTGCGTCGCGGAAGTATTCCGCAACGGTCAGTCCCGTCAGCGCCACGCGCAGGCGTGCCCCTGGAGGCTCCGTCATCTGCCCGTAAATCAGCGCGGCCTTGGATTCCGCCGGCTTGCCCGGCTTGATCACGCCCGACTCCGTCATTTCCAGCCACAAGTCGTTGCCTTCGCGAGTGCGTTCGCCAACGCCCGCAAACACAGAGAAGCCACCGTGATTCTTGGCGACGTTGTTGATCAACTCCATGATGACGACGGTCTTGCCTACGCCTGCGCCACCGAACAATCCGATCTTGCCGCCCTTCAAGAACGGCTGAATCAGATCGATGACTTTCACGCCGGTCTCGAACATCTCGGCGCTCGTGGCCTGTTCGTCGAACGCTGGAGCCAACCGATGGATGGGCATTCGCTGCGTGTATTCGACAGGACCCAATCGATCGACCGGTTCGCCGATCACGTTCATGACGCGGCCAAGGGTTCCGCGACCCACGGGCACAGAAATCGGACCGCCCTGGTCGATGGCCTTCATGCCGCGCACCATTCCGTCGGTGGGTTGCATCGCCACGCAACGCACGCGGCCTTCGCCCAAGTGCTGCTGCACTTCAAGAATGACGTCGATCGGGCTGGGCACATTGAAACCGTCGCTGACGACCTTCACGGCTTCATAGATCGGCGGAAGCTTCCCCTCGGGAAACTGCACGTCGACCGCCGGCCCTGCAATTTGAATTACGTGTCCTACGTTTTCAGCCATAAGTTTCAGCTCTCACCCGTCAGCCTTCAGCAAGCGGCAATTGTCCAATGGCCAATCGCTTCTTACGACATCGCCGCTGCGCCACTGACGATTTCGATAATTTCTTTCGTGATCTTCGCCTGACGGGCCCGGTTCATCACCAGCGTCAGGGAATCGATCATGTCGGTTGCGTTGCTGGTAGCCGAGTCCATGGCGGTCATCCGTGCCGCATGCTCGGCGGCCACCGACTCCAGCAGCGCACGGAAAATCTGTATGCTCACGTATTTCGGCAGCAGCGACCGGAACAATTCTTCGGGCGACTGCTCGTAGATGTAATCGACCTGCGACGAGCCGAACTGGGATCCTTCTTCGGGACTGCCCTCGGTGGTCCGCAAGCCAACTCCGGCGGTGACCGCGGCCTCTTTCGCTTTCTTCTTCTCTTCTTCCGTCGGTTCTTCGGCCAAGCGCACAGTTTGCTCGCCGATCTGTTCGATGGGAAGGATCTGCTCGACAATCAACCGCTGCGCAATCACCGACTTGAATTCGTTGAACACAACATAGACGGCATCGATCTCTTCACGGCGATAGCGGGCAATTACGCTCTCGGCCAGCGCGGACGCCTGGGAGAATTCGACTTTGCCCAGAACGCCAACGTGTTCGCCGGTAATCTGCGTTCCCGGAGTTCGTTCGCTTGGTTCCGGTTCAGAATCGATCGATTCGACAAGATCGGCCAGGCTTCGAGTTTGTACTTTCGCTGCCGGAAAGCGGCGGCGCAAAAAGTCGCGACCTTTGCGGCCGACGGCCTCGATGTCGACGTTCTTCCCTGCTTTCGAGTCCAGAAATCGCGAAGCAGCTTTCGTGATGTTCGCGTTGAAAGCGCCGGCCAAGCCTTTGTCGCCTGTAACAACGATCAGCAGGATATTTTTTTCGGGACGCTGCGCCAGCAACGGATGCTTCGGCTCGCCAGTCTCCGGATCGTAAATCTCGGCACGGGCCACGAGCGACTTGAGAACGTTCGTCAACATCTGCGCATAAGGACGCGCCGCCAAGGCACGATCCTGCGCGCGGCGCAACTTTGCCGCCGAGACGACTTTCATCGCCTTGGTGATCTGCCGCGTGTTGATCACGCTGCGAATCCGCCGCCGAATATCGAGAATGTTAGGCATGTAAAAACCAGTACTGGTACTCAGTGCCCGGTACTCAGTTAGCGCCCTGAGGGTCTTCTCTAGGCACTGAGTACTGCATATTATTTCGCTACCGTTTGCCGCTGCGATACGAATTGCTGTTTCGCTTCCTTGATCACGGCCTGCATCTGGCTCTTCAGCGCGTCATCGAGGGTCTTTTTCTCCATGATCGTGCGCAGAATTGCCGGATTGGTCGCATCCACATACTTGAAAAGTTCCGCCTCGAACTCGCGAACTTGCGCGACTGGAAGGTCATCCAAAAATCCACCAGTGCCCGCCATGATGATCAAAATCTGCTTCGAGAACGGCAGCGGCGAAAACTGATTCTGCTTCAGCAGTTCGACCAGCCGTTGTCCACGATTCAGCTGCGCTTGCGTCGCTTTGTCGAGATCGCTACCGAACGCGGCGAATGCCGCCAGTTCGCGATACTGCGCCAGTTCCAGTTTCAAGGTGCCTGCGACTTGCCGCATGGCCTTGATCTGCGCGCTGCCCCCGACGCGGCTCACAGAGAGCCCAACGTTGACAGCCGGACGAACGCCCTGGTTGAACAGGTCGGTTTCGAGATAGATCTGGCCGTCGGTAATTGAAATGACATTCGTCGGAATGTACGCCGAGACGTCGCCCGCCTGCGTCTCAATGACCGGCAGCGCTGTCAAAGAACCGCCGCCGAGACTGTCGCTAACCTTGGCTGCACGTTCCAGCAAGCGAGAGTGGAGATAGAAAACGTCTCCGGGATAAGCTTCGCGTCCAGGTGGACGCCGCAAGAGCAATGAAATCTCACGATATGAAGCTGCATGCTTCGAAAGATCGTCGTAGATGACCAGCGCGTGTCGCTTGGTGTCGCGGAAGTATTCGCCGATGGCGCAGGCCGCATAAGGCGAAATGTACTGCATTGGCGCCGGTTCTGACGCGGACGCCGCGACCACGATGGTGTACTCCATCGCACCCGCGTCTTCCAGAATCTTTACGACCTGCGCGATCGAAGAACGCTTCTGCCCGATCGCGTTGTAGATGCAAATCAGATCGTTGCCCTTGCTGTTGATGATCGTGTCGAGCGCAACCGCGGTCTTGCCCGTCTGGCGGTCGCCGATGATTAACTCGCGCTGGCCGCGGCCAACCGGAATCATGCTGTCGATAGCCTTGAGTCCGGTTGCCATCGGCTCGCGGACCGGTTGGCGGTCGATGACGCCGGGGGCAATGCGCTCGAGAGCGATGAACTGGTCTGACGCGATAGGGCCTTTGTCGTCGATCGGTTCGCCGAGCGAGTTCACTACGCGGCCAATCATCCCTTCGCCGACCGGCACGCTCATGATGCGGCCTGTACGCTTGACCTCGTCGCCTGCCTTGATCTCGGTATATTCGCCGAGCAGCACCGCGCCGACCTGGTCTTCTTCCAGATTCATGGCGATACCGGCCACGCCGTGCGGAAACGACAACAATTCGCCGGCCATGACTTTGTCGAGTCCATAGACGCGCGCGATGCCGTCGCCCAGGGTGATGACGGTGCCCGTCTCATCCACGGAGATCTGCGTTTCGTAGTTCTCGATCTGCTCTCGGATCAGTTTCGAAATTTCGTCTGCTTTGATTTGTGCCATATGTAGCTCTGCGCCTTCAGCTGTCAGCCTTCAGATAGCCCTCTCGGGTATACGAATATGAACTCTTGCCTGCCGCCCATCTCACCGTACCGGTTTGCTGACGGCCGAAAGCCGATAGCTTAGTTGCCAGCAATCTGCTCTCGGATCCTCTCCAGCTGCCCTCTTACCGAACCGTCGTAAATCGTGCTGCCCACGCGGACCACAGCGCCGCCAAGCAAGGATGCGTCCAATCCATAACTGGCGCGTACTCGCTTGCCCGTCGTCTTCGCGATCTGCGCTTCAAGCGCGCGCTTCTCCGCGTCGCCCAGTTCGCGGGCGCTCGAGATGTGCGCCTCGGCGAATCCCAACCGAGAATCGATTTCCTTCTCCAACTGCTCAACAATTCTTGGCAGGAACGACAAACGTTGGTTATCGATCAAGACTGCGACCAGATTCCGCACCTGCTTTTCAATTCCTTCTCGCTGGACGATCGCGTCCAGTAACTTCCGCTTCTGATCTGCCGGAACCGCGGGATTCTCCCACACACGCCGCAATTCCGCGCTCTCGAGGTACAAGGTCGCAATGCGATACAGTCCGCCGATGGAACGGATGGCATCGAGGCGAGCGCTGAAAACCACATCTGCGAAAGCTCGGGCGTACGTGCTAGCGACAGAAGCCACAGCCTAGTTCCCGTCCTTTCGTGAATTTTCTGAGGATGCGCCCAACTGTCCGGCAAAGTTGCGAACCAGGGCCTGATCGGTCGCCGGGATCTACACGAATCTGCTTCTGTGCCAAACCAACCGCAAGATCGGCTGCATACGACGTAAGCTGGCGACGCGCCGACTTGGCAGCGGCAGAAATTTCCTGCTCCGCGGAATTCACAATTTTTCGCGCATCTTCCAGCGCTGCAGCCTTGATGCGCGCTTCTTCTGCCGCGCCTTCCTTTTCCGCCGCATCGCGAATCATGCCGATCTCGGTGTCGAGCTTTTGCAGGCGCGATTCGATCTCAGCCAGCTTCAGGCGAGCTTCTTCGCTAGCCTTCTGCGCTTCCTGCATCGCCTTCTGAATCGCATTCGGTCCGATCGCGGAAGATTCCCGGAAGAAACTTGCGTCCCGCCCAGATGACGAGCGCGGCGATCACTGCGAAATTGAAAATGACACTGAGCCAGTAGGATTGCTGCAGATTCAATCCCGTCAGCTTCGAAATCATCTGAACCGAGGCCGATTCCTTGAACTCGGCCATCTCATCCTTGCCTTCGCCGGCGGCCTGACGGCTTTCATGAGCCAACTGGCGGCCAGGACCGGGAGAATGCTTCGGCTCCGCAGGCAAATTCTGTTCCGGGGCGGTGCCTCCCGGTTCTTGCGCTTGCACCGACGACAATCCCAAGCCGCACACGACGATCAGCGACAGGATGCACGCCCAGGTGAACTTTGAAGTGGGGCGAATAAGAGCCATTACCGTCCCGCCCCCGCCGGTTGCAGAACGCGTCTGACAATTTCCTGTGCCAGCGCGGCTGATTCGCCTTGCAAACTCTTCTCGGCCACGGCTCGATCGCTCTCGATATCCGCCTTTGCCGCCTGCACTTGCGCCTGGGCATTGGCGCGCGCTTCCTTCACGGCGTTGGTTCGAACCTGCAAAGCGGCTTGACGCTTCGCTTCTTGCGCGCGGAAAACGGCGGCGCGAGCCTCGCGCAACTTCTGCTCGTACTCGCTCGTCCGGGCATCAGCCGCCGCGATGTCCGCCTTCGATCTTTCGACAGCGCCCTCCGTCCGTCCGCGGCGCTCCTTGAGCACCCGCCCTAAAGGCTTGTGCACGATGACGCTGTAGAGGGCGTAAAGCAACGCCAGCATAATTACCGTGGGAACCGATCCGAGCAGTAATTCGCCTAGTTGTTGAAGAGTCTGATCCACGTGGCCGCTGGTCTAAACCGGAAAATGAGGGCTATGAAAACTGTTAAGTCTAGCGTCGGAGGGAGTTTCATGTCAACGCAAGAAGATCGGTTTAGGGCGAACTTTTACGCACGGGCGAACCTGATTGGGAAGCATCGGGCGAAATCGGGAAACGGCCGAGGATGATTGGAAACATTAGGGTTATTCGCGCAGCAATTTGAGTCCTCCGCAGTATCGCAGTTTTCTGCACATATTCCTTGACTTCAGCCTAAACAGGACTAGCATGGATGTATCACCTCCGATCCAATTCAGGATCGAATGGGCCGCTAGCCAAGGAATGTCACCGCTTCTTGGTTGTCGGCCCATTTAATTGCCTAAATTTCACTATGAAGAGCTTTTGATCGGAGACCTTGCGTACCCGTATGGGAAACGACTGCGTCCGAAATGGGTAGATCCCTCAAGCTGGCTTGACGATTACCCACTCCCGCACCCGCCTCACCACCGATTCCGGCGCATCGACTTCCAACTCCACGGCCCCCTCTTTGTACCTTCGCGAATAAATCCGCGCGCGCGCCTCCAGCATCGAGAGGATCTTCCCTTCCTTCTGGGGCACGCGGAGCTTGACCCGGCTGACCTTATCTTCTTCGATCAGATGGTCGACGCGATTGAGCAGAGTCGCTAGACCCGTCCCTTCGACGGCGGAAACATAAACAGTCCGCGAATCGTCGCGGGCAGCGTCGGCCAGCAGCGACTGCGCGACTTCCTCGTCCAGCAGATCGACTTTGTTCATCACGCGCAACCGGGGCTTCGTATCGGCTTCCAGTTCCTTCAGCACAATTTCCACTTGCGCGTCCTGCTCGGCGGAAAGCTTGCTGCTCGCGTCGGACACATGCAGGATCAGCGACGCCCTCTGCACTTCTTCGAGAGTGGCGCGGAACGCCGACACCAGGGTGTGCGGAAGATTGCGAATGAAGCCGACCGTATCCGATAGCAGGACTTTTCGCTTCGATGGAAGATTGACGCCGCGAATCGTCGGATCGAGCGTCGCAAACATCTTCGACGACGACAAAACTCCGGCTTGCGTCAGGGCGTTGAACAAGGTCGACTTCCCTGCGTTGGTATATCCCACGAGGGCGACCGTGGCCACCGGTGCCGATTCTCGTCGCTGGCGCTGCTGCGTGCGGATGCGCCGGACGTTCTCAATTTGCTCCTCTACATTCCGAACCCGGCGCGCAATCTTGCGGCGGTCGGTCTCGAGCTGCGTTTCACCCGGCCCGCGTGTCCCGATGCCGCCGCCAAGCTGTGACATCTCGATGCCGCGCCCGGCGAGCCTTGGCAACATGTAGTGCAGTTGCGCCAGCTCGACCTGCAACTGGCCTTCCCGGGTTCGCGCATGCCGCGCAAAGATATCGAGGATGAGTTGCGTGCGATCGATCACTCGCCGCTCAAGGATCTTTTCGATATTCCGCTGCTGGGATGGACTGAGATCGTGATCGAAGAGGACAACGTCGGCGTCCGACGTCGCTGCCGCCGCCGCGATTTCTTCGAGCTTCCCGCCACCGATCAGGGTTGCAGGATCGGGTCGGTCGCGCCGCTGCAGAATCTCACCGACCACTTCGGCTCCAGCGCTTTCGGCAAGCGTGCGAAGTTCAGCCAGGGATTCGTCGGCGTCAAATTCAGGAATGCTCGGCTTGGCACTTGCCCGTGACGCACTGCCTGGCGACGTCTGGAGCGCTGCCGCTTCACGAGAGGCCGCAGCTTGCGCCGTGACGGTACCTTTCGCGCTGCGCCCGCGGGTTCGAACGTCGAGCCCTACGAGGAACGCGCGCTCGCGCTCCGGATCCTTCCGCACGGGTGCGGCACCGAAAGGCGTACGTCCGCTGGCACGCGTTGTGTCGCGGGATTTCTTGCGATGAGAACCCAAACCGAAAAGGCCTACCCCTCGGTGCCCGAAGCCGTCGCCACCGTCGCTGCGGTGCCCGTACTGGCAACCGCTTTTTCGGAATGCGGCGCGTGAGCCAAATGCGTCGATGCGACCCGGCCCATCACCACCGTCGAAATGGCGTGCTTGAAGATCAGTTGCTCTTGACCGTTCGCCTCCAGCACAACGGAGTACTTGTCAAAAGAGCGGATCCGGCCCGTTAACTTCACACCACTCAGTAGATAAATCGTGATGCTTGCTCTCTCTTTGCGGGCCGTATTGAGGAAGGAATCCTGTATGTTTTGCGCCGGCTTATTGCTATCCATCGCCGATCTCCTCGAGTTCTAAGCTACGAATCCAACTGCAAGCCCACAGGCGCCTTGGGCCAGCTCAAATCCAACAGCATGTTCTCGAACGCACTCGAGAACAAGGGGGGACAGCCCTGCCACTTCGCAATCACCAAGCACTGCAAACTGCTCGGGGGCAGGCAGATGAGAACACGATACGGCGATCTTCGGCGCTTTTCAACCGGGAAGTTCCCTTCCCGATAGTTGACAGCTTGTGTACGGCAAGTGCAGACTTTCCTCGACTCCGCAGGACATGGGCTGAAACCCGCGGTCTGCCGGGGTTGCACTCTTCATCACAGCAAGCTTTCTTTTCGCCGAACGCCGCTCACATCCTGGCTTTCGGGCACCCGTAACCTGAACGCTTTAGTTCGCGGAGGATATCCGATGGATCATTCTATGGCAGCGGCAGCCTCATTCGTTGTGCCCACGATCACAGGCAGCGAAGCGACGCAACTGATCCTGCGCTGGTTCCATTTCATGGCCGGCATCACCTGGGTGGGACTGCTCTATTTCTTTAACCTGGTCAACGTTCCCTTCATGAAGCAAGTGGACGCTGCGGCGAAACCGAAAATTCTGCAGTACATGACACTGCCCGCGCTGAACTGGTTCCGCTGGAGTTCGCTGGTTACGGTGTTCGTTGGATTGTGGTATTGGGGTCAATTCCTGGTAGGACCCGACGCGAAACGTCAGGGAGTCGGCGAAGGCGGCACCTTTGGACTTTTCTTTCTCCTTTGGCTCGGAGTCTTTTTTATTTTGTTTCTTATGATCAAGAAAATGACGCCAAGCGGATATGTTCTGGGAACGATCACCGCCATTCTTGTCTATGCCGCTGGATGGCTGTTCGTGAACTACACGCCCGTTGGAGGGGATGACAATCACGTCCTGTGCATCGGCGTAGGCGGCGGAATGGGAATCGTGATGCTGTTCAACGTCTGGGGCATCATCTGGCCGAACAACAAGAAAATCATTCGCGGCACCCTGGCCGGAACGCCTCCAGCCAACGCCGCTCAACTCGCGCGTCAAGCCTTCCTGGCTTCGCGCACAAACTTATTCTTGTCGGTTCCGCTGTTGTTTTATATGGCCGCCGCGTCGCATTTCTCGAGCACGGTGATCTTCGGGAAATAGCGAGGATCGGTTTTGGCTGGCGCTCCGAACGATTGAAGACGAAGGAGTTGTCCACTTTTGTACATACATTTGTGCTATGTCATCGCGCGAAACGCGAGAACTTGTTGTGCAGAAACCTGCTCTCTTCACTGTTAAAATAGGCTCTGCGAGGACGGAAACAGCCCTCTGGGCGACGATCCCTTTGTCGACCAGGTAATCCATGCGTCCGGAACGAAAATCCACGGCCCTAACGGACCCTAATCGCCTCCGATCGAACTTTCAACAACTTACAGCGATCAAGCATAATCTCCATTCCGAGACGGCTCAGGTGCGAAGCGTCCGCAGAAAGCGAATGGCATTGTACCATATCCACCTCGGCATAAAACATCCAACAGTTGAATCGACGGTTACGCGATGGTGCAAAAGATGCTGATCGTTTGCGTGACTGCCTGCCGCGCAAGAAGCACGAGTTCGCGGACTCCGGTCGAGGCTGATCGGAGATCTGACATATCCTTGTGAACCAGTCAACAGCAACAAAAAAAAGGGAGCCGGAATTCCGGCTCCCTTAAACACTCCGTAACGTCCGACTAGAAGGTGAACTTCACCCCAAGGCGGATGTTGCGAGAAGCTGGTAGTAGTCGGCGTGTGGTACGAGCTGTTAACAGCCGCCGAAACACCACGTGCTTTGAAGTTGTTCAGCTGGTCCTGAACATTGTACGGCCGTTCGGCTGCCGAGTAGAAGAGCCCACCGTCGCCGATGTAGCACGGCTGCCAAAAGCGAGTTGTTGTGCTTCCGTCGGTCAATTGAGAGCGGCGTACTGGTTGCTACAGCCAGAGAAGTGATGTCCGCGTTAACGCGGTTACCGCGCGCTGGTTCAGCAGGTTCTGGAAGTTGGCGAGTAAACGTCAGGACCTTCGATTCCGAAATCTTGTAGTTCTGCTGGAAGCTGAAGTCGGTCTGCGTGTACCACGGAGTGCGGACAACGGCGGGGCTGCCGATCGCTGACAAGTCCAGTAGTCGGATCTTGCGTCGCGTCTGACAAACTCTCCGCGGTCCCAAGCTGGACTGGCCATCCGCCAGGCCAGCGCCCACATCCAGATAGCTGGTGATGGGCGAGCCCTGTAGAGGTACTGGAAGATGCCGAAGTCAGTCGTGAACTTCCGGAGCCAGCCCAGTTCGTAGTACGCATATCCCTTGAAGGTACTCGGACGATCGGTCGGAAGCAATCCGCTGGAAGAACCGCCAAACGCATTCAACTGGAAGTAGGGCTCGTCAAACGCGCGGCTGTTGTTCGGTGAGTTGCGTCCGCCAGCCTGGCCGTCGGAAATATCGGAACTGGTCAAGCCAGTGTAGTTTCCTCGCAGCTTGCTGTAGGTGTAGGAGAACATTCCGAACCAGTGCTGGCTCCTGAGACTTCGTCAGCCGAAATTCAACGCCGTCGTAGCTGCGAGCGGCCGCGATCAAGTTATTGCTGGGCAAGTCGCGCCCGGAGCAAACTGGCGGCGCTGGAGGTTCCGTACAGGAAGTTGTAGAAGCCGTTGAACGTGCTTTCGGCGCCTTGTCCAGGATTGCCGATGACGAAGGTTTCGTTAGCCGGGTTGATGATCGAGCGAATCTTCGATCACGTGGTCGAGACGGCGACGATCCCAGCGGGCTTCAAACGACAAGTTCTTCCCGATCTGATAATCCATACCGAACACGCTCTCATGCTGCTCGTAAGGCTTCAGGCCCGGGCGTACACCCTGTTGAAGTGGCGTGCAAGTCGAGCAAGTAGTCGGGAACGTACGGAAGTTCGATGTTCTCGATGAAAGTCAATCCAGCCGGCGTTGTTCCGCCCGCCCAAGAGCGCCCGTCGATGTGTCAGTCGGTGCAGAACCCACGCAGTAACGGCCTGCGCTGTTCAATGCTGGCTTGATCGAGCTCAGATCCGATGTATCCAGGGTGTAGTCGCAATTGTTCCAGTACTGGCCGCCGAAAGAACTGATGGCCACGTTCAGCTTCATGATGTCGAAGAACTTGCCGTAGCTGCCGAAGACCTTCATGCGGCCGTCTTTGAAGACATCCCAAGCTGCGCCGATTCGAGGAGCGATCTTGTCACCCCATCCGAAGTTGATCGGATTGGACGTCAGAGCCGGCTTCCGAACTAGCAGGCAGGTATTCCTTGTCGAAACGAAGTCCGGCATTCAGCGTTAGACCATGTCCGATCGTCCAGGCGTCCTGGGCGAACAGTCCATGGTTAAAGCTGGTGACGTTACCACCGGTGCCAAAGTCAAACACGTTGATCGTGCCGTAAAGTCCGGTGCAATCCCCGTACAACGTAACAAATGGTTTGCAGTTATTAATTCCATCAGATGCTCAACGGGCTGTACGTTCCGCTCGTGCCTACCAACATTTGGACGTACGGTTCGTTATAGCTCTGCAGAATATCGTTCTGCAGACGGTTGAGTTGGTACCCGAACTTGAAGTTGTGGGTTCCGCCCCAGCCGCTCTTGAACCACGCAAGATCCGCATCATATTGAGTCGCTTTGTTGGAATTCTTGCGAGTATAGGTCGGCTGAACGCGTCGTTGAAGAAGCCGTTCGTTTCTTGCAACGGCCCAGGCAGTGGGTTGTGAGCGGCGCTGGCGTCGGTGGCACCGATGCCATCTGTCTGCCAGATGAACAAAGTGTTGCTCGTCGGATAGCCACGGTCGCCGTAGTTTTCGAAATAGTAACCAAAGCGGGTTGTTGCGACTAACCGAGGTGTAATGGTGAAGTCAGCTCCGAAGTTGACGGTTACGTTTGGCGCCGACGTAGCCAACGGCATGTGGATAGGACCCGGGATCGATCGAGGATGCAACGTTAACCAGTCCGTTTGCGGAATCAGAAGACGGCAAGCCCACGCCGTTCTCTCTCTGGTACTGGTAGAGCCATGATCCAAAGAGGCGTACTTTTTGGCTGACCGCAGCATCGACTCGAGCCGTCGTGTAGTAGGTCTGCTGGTTGCGACTGAAGGGAATGAGCCCGCCATTCGGTACGGCGCTGCCCGGCACGGAATAGTTGACTTTCACTTCGGTGTCATTCCACTCCGGATTGAATGCGACAAAGCCGAAAATCTTGTCTTTCCAGATCGGCCCGCCGAACGTGAAGCCGGGGAAAACGTCGCTGTGATGATTCCGCTGGGGCTGATATTGCTGCGAAGTAGCATCAATATAGCCGTTGGTTGGATTCGTGCCAGGTCCCGTTCCGCAGAACGCTTCCGGGCAGGTCAAGGTCGAGGCTGGATCGTATCGCGAATACTCGTTCGGCGATCCGTCCATTCCATCGTTCTCAAATTGCATGAAGAGCGAACCGTGGTAAGCATTGGTTCCCTTCTTCATGACGACGTTGACGACGCCACCGAGCGCGCCGCCGTGCTCGGCTTCAACGCCCGAGCTCTTGATCTGTACTTCCTGAATGAAGTCGAAGGGAACGTTCGTGTGGGAGTAGCCACCGATCAGGTTGGCCGTTTCCTGTCCTTCCACCAGGTAGGAGTTCTCGGCGTCAGAAGCGCCGCCGACGGAGTAACCGAAGGCGCCGCCGTTCGTGGTGCTGCCGGGGGCGTTGCCGCCTGTACCGTTGGTTCCCGTGCTGCCTTCCAACGGTTCGTTACGCGCGGAGGGAGCAAACTGGATGACCGACTGGAACGAACGTCCGTGCGGAACATCCTGCACGACGTCCTGCGTGATATTGGTCTGCGTGGTTTCGGTCGTTACATCGATGACCGGCGTCGCGCTGGTGACTTCCACGACTTCGGAGGCCGCGCCGACTTCGACGGAGAGATCCACCGTCGGAAGGTGGCCGACTTCGAGGACCAATCCTTGCCGCTTCACGCTCTTGAAACCCTTTGCCGTCACTTCAATGGTGTAGGTGCCGGGCGGCAGGTTCGCAAACCGATAGTATCCAGCAGAATCGGTATTTGCGTTCTTCTTGCCCACCAGCGTATCTGCAGATACTTCCACTCTGGCGTTCGATACAACTGCGCCCGAGGCGTCTTTCACTGTTCCTTGCAAACCACCCGTGGTTTCTTGTGCGAACAACACCACGCCCGTGAACAACAAGGCCATCGCTGCCACGAGTGCGCAGAGCCTCATTGATGTGCTAAATCGCATGCTGCCTCCTTAAAATTTCTTCCTCTGGGTACCCGGATCCAGCGCAAGCCGACACTGGGACTTCGCGCGATCCACAACGCCAACGTCAAAGCCAACCAAATTGTTTTATTGAGAGCTGGGAACCGAAACCAAACATCCTTCGCTTACGCGCCTGTCTTCGCAGGCTCAATCTCGGAACAACTTCCAGTCTTACTCTCGAGACTCAACAGAATCTCTACGACACTTTGGTAATGCAACTCTCAATCCAAACAGACAGGCGAAACAAATAGTCTGTTTTCAGTTGTTTACTGTAGGCACTGGCAGTTGTTGGTACCGAAATCCGTAGGAAAACACAAGGAATCGATATGATTTTTGGTAGAAGGAGACAGCGACTCGAGTTTGTAATGGGTTAGCGGCGCTTCTTGGCGGGGTGGGTGACCACTTCCCCGGGAGCCAGTACGCGCCGAACAATCGGAGTGTTTAGTTTGTATTTCCGCTCGGTCACGGCGTCGTTATCGCCCTTGACCCTGAGGATGAATACCGGCAGGGTGCCTTCCTTGTCGAAATTCTCTTTTGTGATGGTCACAGGTAAGACTCCCGACAACCCGTGCTCCCGGTATGCCGTTTCGTACCGGTGCTTGCGGACATTCCACGTATAAACGCGAACCTGGTCGAAGTCGAACGGCAGCCCGTCATGGGGGTTCGTCATCAGGCACAGGTACTGGGGAACCTTCTTTTCCCCGTCCTGGACCTCGTCGAGTGCGAAGAAGGCAACGAATCGCTGGCCCTCGGCGTATTGCGCGATCTCGAGGGGAACGTCCACGTCGACCATGCGGGACAGCACCCACCCGACACGGCCCTGATCATCGCGTACCAGCCACCAGTCTTCGAGGGCTGGACCCGACTGCGCCTTCACGTTTCGTCCGCCAACCAGTTTCGTCGTCGGAGCCGTTCCAGCTTGCTTTTCGGCGGTATCCCGCTTCAAAAGCGCGACCTTTGCCCCCGACGCCAACTGGTACAGATGGTCGGTATCGCGGCCCGGAGAGACGTGCATGTTCGTATCGTTGCGCAGAACTCCGGGTGCCTGCACAGGATCGTTCAGATTGTCTTGTTTGAGTTTTTGCAGGCCTTCGAACGTCTTCTCGTCGACGAGATATCGCTGCTCGATCCAGCCCTCAATACCGCCGGAAGTGCGAACCTTGGCGAAGCGTTTTTCGCGATCGATGATCTCGACGCGCTCTCCATTTTTCACGTTGCCGACCCGGTTGTAGATCGCCGCCACCTGGTCGCGCAAAGCCGCCTGCGGGGCGGACACGTACGCCACTTCGAGAACGCGATGACGGTTTCGCCCGCATCCGGCCAACCACAATACAGCCGACATCGCGACTACCGCCGCGACGCGACCGGCACGGGATGAACCCAGGACATTCATCAGCAACACAGTCGAACTCCTCACTATAGCGCGTTGCGATGCACGCTCCGACGCACGAAGGTTTACGCCTTGTGCACCCGCGCCTGTGCATCCTCGGATTACGATCAGCCCGTCTTTCATGACATGGTTTCGCCCGGTCGGTTACCATAGATAGGGCTTTTCGAACTGCTGGTGACGGGCATCAGGTAGCCTGCAGACCATTTTCGGCGTCTAAGATAGTGAGGATTGCTTCGACGTCGGCGGGTCCATCAATCTGAGAAGGCATTGAAAGAACAATGAAAAATCAATTTCGCAATCGTCTGTTTGTTTTGTTGACCGCCGTGCTTCTGCTGCCGGCAATGAACCGGTTCGCCTCGGCGCAGGACACACTCGACAGCGTGCTCCGTCCCGCCCAAGGGATCGCAGGTCGCGATCATCGTCTTCGAAGATCTTGAGTGCCCGATGTGCCGCCGCACCGCTCCGCTGGTCGAGCAGGCGGGCAAGACTTACAAGATTCCTGTCATTCGCCACGATTTCCCGCTGCCCATGCATCCCTGGTCCTATCAGGCAGCCGTCATGGCGCGCTATTTCGATACTTTCTCGAAATCGATGGGCAACGACTTCCGCGACTACATCTTCCAGAACCAGCTCGACGTGGATGCGCAGAACCTGAAGTCGTTTGCCGATAAGTTCGCCGCTTCCCGCAAAGTGGACATGCCTTTTGTCCTCGATCCCAACGGCAAGTTTGCCGCTCAGGTGAACGCCGACCGCGATCTCGGAAAGGCGCTCAAAGTCGATCACACGCCCACGGTCTACATCGTGAGCAACCGCAATCCCAACCGGCCCTACGTGGAAGTGAAGGACAACAATCAGCTCTACTCGACGATTGACGCGATGATGAAGGAATAGTTTCGGCGGTCGCTGGTCGTGTGTCGCCGGTCGTTCGCTACACTCGAAACCCGTAAGCGAGATCGTCCTCAAATCCGAAAGCCCCACTCCCGCAAGAATGCGAGGAGTGGGGCTTCGGATTTTAACGAGCGAACCTCTAACCTGCGTCTACGGATTTACCGTCAGCGTCGCGTTGACATTGCTCGCGATTCCTCCGGAATTAGCGCCAATGATGGTGGTGCCCGTGTGCCACGGCGAGGGCTACTCCGCCCGCCACCGTCGCTACCTGCGTGTTGCTGGAGGTCCAACTGGCGCTGCCCGTGATGTCAAAAACCCCATTGCAGCGTGGTCGCGTTCGCAGTAAACGCGGTGGTGTTTGTGCCGGAAACAGAAATGCTGGCACTCGTCGGATTTATCGCGATCGACTGGATGCAACCCACGGTGACGGTGACGGACTGAGTTCCAGTGATCGATGGATTCTGTGTGGCCGTTGCAGTCACGGTGGCGGTCCCGGTCGCTACAGACGTCACCAAACCACTCCCGCTAATCGTAGCGGTAGTCGTTGGCGTAATGCTCCAGGTGACCGCGGGGTTGCCGCTACTGCCGTCGTTAAAAGTACCCACGACAAACATTTGCACCGTGTTGTTGGTGCTGCCAGTCTGAATGCTCGGAGAACCCGGTCCAACTGCGATCGATGACAGTGTCGGCTTCACGAAAAATCCGCGGCAGCTTGCGGCGAGCGCCAAGGTCGCAAGCGCGGCGAAGGCACCGATCAATCGGAGTTTTTGTTTCCTGGAAGACATATTCGTTTGAGACTCCTTGGGCGCGCCTCGCTAGGATTTCGAGTCTTTGTGTACGAAAATTGTAGCAGAGAAGATTTCACGCGGTACGCACTACAGGCCCTGTTCCGCGTGCGGAACCATTCCCGCCAATTGCTATCGCACACTTTAACTCCCCGGTAGAACGCAGGCTCAAAGCCGCCTTGCAGAAAAACTGGCGCGAGGGCGTATCGCGCCCCGCGCCAGGCTTGATTCTTTTTTCGGTCCGCTTACCGCCCTTTGGCTCGATGCTCTTCCTTCGGAGGAGCAGTCTGATGTTGGGGCGCCTGGTGCGAAGGAGCGCTGGCGGTTGGTCGCGAGTTTCCCCGCGGCTGGTTCGCGGGATGGTTCTGGTTATTATTCTGGATCTGTTTGTTGTGAATCTCGTTGTTACGATTCTCTGTGTTCCGGTTTTCTATGTTCCGATTTTCATTGGCCCGATTCTGGTTTCGGTTCTCAATGTTCCGGTTCTCGATAGTGCGGTTCTCATTGGCCCGGTTTTCGTTCGCCCGGTCCTGATTGCGGTTCTCGATATTCCGATTCTCGATGTTCCGGTTCTCCATGTTACGGTCAGCGTTCCGGTTCTCGATGTTTCGGTTTTCTTTACTCTGGTTCTGGTTGCGAAACGACGAATTCGTGTTTCGCTCGTTCGACGCCGCCCCGCCCTTCGAAGGAGGCGTAAACGGCCGGAAGCCATCGTTCGAATTGCCGCGATTGCCCGGCCCGGAATTCACCCGCGCTTCGCGAGGCGACATGGCAGGCGCGTGATACTCACCGCCCGCGTTCCGGGCTGCGACCACCGAGCGGCTGCTGAAATCCGCAGGCCGCGCAGTGGCTGCGATTGCCGGACGCCCGTGGTTTTCCGCAGCAAAGTTCTGCCGGTTTTGCACCGCCATCCGTTCGTGCTCCGCCTGCGCCGACAACGCGGCGGTGTGTCGCTCGCGTCCCCACGCCTCTTCCTGTGCCGACGGCCGCGCCTGGATTCCGCCCGTGCCGCCGTTGTACGCCACATGATTTTCATTCACGATCACGGTTCGGTTGTAGACGTTCGTCACATTCGTGACGCTCACGTTCGTGACCGAGCGGTTATAGAAAAACTCCCGCCCGCGCCATTCGCCGCCTGCAAACCCGACCCCGTTGTAGCCGAATCCGTAATTCACGCCACCGTAGAAGCCGATGTGCGGCCCCCAATATCCAGTGTGCCACGAGTAAAATCCCCCGCCCCAGCCCCAGTATCCAGGCGTCCAGAGCAAGCCGACCGGCGCGACCACCCAGGTGCCAGGCACCCAGTAATATCCGCCATCGTCATTCCAGGACCAATAGCCTGGAGTCCAGAAGTAACCCGGCCCGGGACAAATTGGCTGCGCATAGACCGGGATGGCTGGCGGTCCGAAACGAACCGACACGCCAATCGCAATCTGTCCAAACGACGCAGCTCCCAGCGACATCACAAGCAAGCTCAACAACGCCCACCGAATTACGGTTCGATTGATCTTCATGGCCCTTCCCCGACACCTTTCCCGAGGTCCAACAAGCAACTGCACTGTATGTGTCATTGTGACGCAAAAACCCGCGTCTGACCTGATTACGTTCCTCCCATGTAAACCCTAGACTTCCGAGTATGTTGCTGGCTGCTTGAAACTATTTGGATTGAGCAGGTTGGGGATGTTACTGGATAGATAGCAGGCGTCGGGCGCCACGGGTGTGGACGGAGGCTGTCTGGCCCCGTCATGTACTTTTGTCATTCTGAAGCGACGCAGCCGCCGAGGAATCTGCAGATCGCGTGCGGCGCCGGTACGGCTGGCGACGAGCAAATTCCTCCCTCCGGCCGGAATGACAAATCGATGAGGAATGAAGAAATGAGGGGGGACGCCTAAACCGTATTCCACGCTACTGCCCAGCCAGTTCGGCCGAGAGCCTTAAACCTAATTCACTTTCTTAGCCTTCGCGATCTTTTGATCGATCGGCTTTCGTCCGGCGAATCCTTCATCCGTGCCGTGCCAGTGCGTGATGGTTTTTTCTCCGAGCTTCCAGCACAGCAAGATGATTTTTCCATCGACTTCGCAGGGGAAATCGAGCAGGCCGATGTCGATATCTTTCACCTGCACGCCGATCGAATCGATCTCGGCGATCGCATCTTTGGCGCGCTGCTCCGCCTTCACTCGTTCGGCCTTGCGCCGCGCCAGAGGAACGACATCAAGGAACATTCCACCATTCAGAAAGATCCGGTGAAGCAGTTCCTGCTGTTCGGCTTCGAAGTCTTCTATCGTTTTCTTGCCTGAGATCGCGCTGCGCAACAGAGATTCGAGGATGGGAAGCAACGACAATGCTTCATCGAGAGTGAACGTGCGGTCTGACATCTTCCTTTATTTTACCGCACGTCCCAATCCCGCATGCGGAACGCCCGCCATAGCGATTTCTCGATGCGCATCAGCCTCAAGGTTTCGGGTCAGGCGCCGCTGCTGATCTCGCGATCAATCCTTGCCAGTCGTTTTGGAGCCGTGTCAGTGCCAGATCAAAATTCTTGTCGCGATTTCCCTGCAGAATGGCCCACTGCACATGCTCGATGAACGTCCACAACAACGCGTTGGATTTCGGATCGCGAATCGCCAGCCGAAACTGCGGATCGCACGGAGCCGTCCCAAAGAAGTTCGGCTGCGACACCCCTGGATTAGCCCTTGGCGTCGTCAGCTCAATTTCGAACAGCAAATCCGCATCCGCCGGAGCACCCACGAGTTCATATTTTCCGAAGCTCTTCATCCCTGCATAAAATTCGTCATAGGCACGCTGGGATCCTCCACTGAAAATCGACTCCTCCTCAATCGCCTGATTCTCTCCCGCATAGCCAATAAACACTTTCTTCGCCGCAGAAATCTGAGTCGGTACCGGACCCGGCGGTACCTCCTTCGGCTGCGTCGCGCTTGCAAACGTAGCCAGGAGCAACGACATCAGCAAACCAGCAAACAGAACGCCTACGCTGCCATGTATTCGCATAAATGCCTTCTCCGATGTTTGTACTCGAACGAGCCAGCAGGCCGTGAAGCGCCGACCATCTCTAGCGTCGAGCGACCATCGACCAACGGCTGTACATATACCACTTCTTTCGGGGGAGTGAAGTGATCCAATTGATCGTTAGACGGACCGGCGTCCGAAATACTCTCAAGTTTTGCCAAGGCAATGTAAATGTTTGTCGAAATCTCCCAAGAAAAATGCGGCTGAGGAACAAGTCCCCAGCCGCGGGCGTTTAAGAGTTGCGTGAGAGTACTGCGACATCATCCGGCACAATCCAGCGAGTACAGCGCACAATCCGCCCCGGCTACAACATCGTTTGACCGTAAGTTCAGACAACATCTCCGAATCAACTGAAGATCAAACATGGCGATAGCGATTCGTTTGGAGCCCAAACGAGCCCAATAAAAATGCGGCCAGGAAACGAATGTTCCTAGCCGCAGGCTGCAGCAAACTCCCGCTCGGAGAGCTACTGCGGGAGAAGCACAGAATCGATCACGTGGATCACGCCGTTCGAACACGCGATGTCCGCCTTAGTAACGTTCGCGTTGTCGACCATGACCTTGCCGCCCTCGGTCATGATCTTCACGTCTTTGCCATTCACGGTCTTGGCTTCGTGAAGCTTCACGACGTCCTTCGCCATCACCTTGCCTGGCACGACGTGGTACGTGAGAATCGACACCAGCTTGTCGTGGTTCTCAGGCTTCAGCAAATCATCTACCGTGCCGGCAGGCAGTTTGGCAAATGCCTCGTCTGTTGGAGCAAAGACCGTAAACGGCCCAGGCCCTTTCAGCGTGTCGACCAGGCCGGACGCCTTCAATGCGGCTGCCAGCGTCTTGAAATCCCCGGCGGCTACAGCGGTATCAACAATGTCTTTTTTCCCCATGCTGCCCGCGTTCGCGAGGGCCGTGAGCGTCAGCAATGAGAGTGTTAGTGCCAATGCAATGCGCTTCATGCAGTGATTTCTCCTGAAACTTGTAACGATTTTCGTTCGAACGAATTTATGATTACGCAAAATGATTTGAATAAAACGAAAAATATGCATGCAGGGCCAGATGTTTTGCGCGCAGGTCAAATAACTCGCCTGACGCATGGACCTTGGGGAAAACCGCTAAGAATGAGGGGTTCAGTTCAGCGGGTGCGAGCGTGCGAGGGATCGGCGGATGTTGCAGAATTCAAGTCCACAGCGAGGCCTTGTGCAGGAGTAGTTCCCGGCGGATAGCAGTTGCCGTCGTGGTTGTAGTTGGTGCAGTGCGCGGCCACATCTTTGCGCCGAGGCGATTGCGCAAACTGCCAGACTTCGGCAAACGCAACGCCGCTCTGCGCAGGGCTGGGCGGGCGCGGTGCGGATGAGCATCCGGGCGCCGGAGGACAGGCATCGTTCACCGCCCAATACGTGATCTGGCGCGATCCGGCACTCTGGCGAATGTCTTCCGCGGTCACGACGTTGCTGCCGTCGGTATCGGGCATGCCGGAGCAATAGATGCCAGCGCGGAATCCAGCGCTGGTCACGCCATCCACCCAGGCGTAGATGTAAGCCTTCTGCTCAGGCAACATGCGGCCGCCCTGCTCCTGATCAAGAAAGAGGATGGCCTTGGCTGGAAAGCCTTCACGCCGCGCCGAAGCCGCAGCCGCGCGTGCATCGGATTCTCCCAGTCGCTGTGCACGGGACTCTGATTTCAGGTCGGCATAAAGACGTCCATTGAAGAGGACCAGAAATCCAAATCCCGCGGACTCAACGGCCGCTCGATGCCCCCCCCAGTTATTCGACGTCGCTCCCGGAGGATTGTTCAGCCAGTATCCAGCGTAAGAAAACGTCTGGCGCAAAACTTTGAGGTTGGCGTCACCGGGATATTCGTTGAGATCGAAACCGAGATAGGTGGAACCGCCTGCCTGCGCCCGAAGGTTTCGGGACGCACACAGTGCGATGAGGGCTGCAAACAAAACGAACGTGAGGCGAGAGTGGCTCACCACATGATTTTAATTCAGTTGAGATCGGCGCCGAAGGTCATCTGTGCGCCTCGCCACCATTCACCGCTTCGGCCACTCATAAGGGAACAAGGTCGCCGCCTGCTCCGGAGCTAAGACGATGCCAGCGATTTCCGCGGCGCGAGCCAGCACGGGATCACGGTTGCCGGAGAGGTCCGACGCGGCTGGAAGGATCGTCTCATCTGGCGTCACACCGGTGTGCTCAAGACTCTTGCCATCCGTCATGAGAAGGTCGGCTTCGGCAATCGAAGTCCCGTAACGGAAAGTCGGATTAATTCCGGTCTCGTGCGGGTAATATCTCGACTCCATCACGCTACCCGACGAGCGATCACCGAGCACCACCGCGCGTTTTTCAATTTGCACGACACGAGCGAACAGTTCTGCGGCAGACGCCGATCTGCTATCCACCAGGACGATCAGCTTTCCCGAGAACGGCTTGTGGTTGCCCTTTGCAACGAGAGTCTTCTTTGAATCCCGCATCACTCGATCTGCAATCTTGACGTCCTTGTCAAACATGCCACCAAGAAGATTCTGAAGAGTTGTCTCTGCTCCACCTGGGTTGCCACGCAGGTCGAGAATAAGCGTGCTGTATTTGCGGACTCTCGAAATGATGTCTTCCGCCGCTGCATCGGTAAGGAAGAAAACCGGCAACTTCAAGGCCCAGACGCCATTGCCCAACTCCTTGAACCGCGGCCGCATGAGACGGAGTTCATCCTCTTGCTCCAGCCGCACTCTCCACTTGTCCCTTCCAGTCATGTCGCCGAAGTCGGGGACGGCCGCCTGTTGTCGCACTTTCGCTCTCACAATAACGTGACTGATTTTTCCGGCAGGAGTTCGCACGTCCAGCTTCAGGGTCAACTGCGGGATTAGCGCATTCAAAACGTGTTCGATCTTGTCCAGATCAGCTCGCCTCGGCGTGAATCCTTCAATCGTGAGGACCTCATCCCCAGGCCGCAGCCCCTTACCCTCTGCATCGCTCTTCGGTTCGACTTCTGTTACAAAACAGCGCTCGCCAACCATCTGGTAGCGCCAGCCGTATTCCTGAGCGATGGGATCACTCGGAGGAAAGAAATTTGTGTGGGAGTCATCCAGCACTTCGAGGACGGCAGCGATCTGGAGAATTGCTTCCTCAAAGGAATTTGCGGTCGCAATCTTCTCCCGCGCTTGATTGACGTTCTTGTCCCAATCCACTCCGTGCAATTTTGGATCGTAGTAGTACTTGCGAACGTCTGCAGCGACATTCTGCAACATTACCTGGGACCGCTCGCGGTCGATCGTGGAGATGTGCTGCGAAAACGCTAGGGATGCGAAGACACCGATCATAATGATCGGCAACAGGAGTTTGCGGAAGGCAAAATAAAGCACGTCAGCTCCCAAGGGCACGTTCTTGTCCCTTGCAAAACCCGCCATTCTACTCTGCGATTCGGCTTATTGGGTAGATGATGGAACCTGATGTCTAACGCCCGACGCCCGCTCTTCTACCCACCGATATGCACCATCGTCCTTGATGCCGGCACGAAATCCGCTTCGCCGATGTGATGGCGCTCTTCTTTCTTGGCAATCACGCCGCGAATGAACTCTGCCAGTTCTTCATCGCTCGCGCCTCGCTGCATCTGCGCGTGGAGATCGTGATCCCAGACCGAAAACAGGCACGTGCGGATTTTGCCGTCGCTGGTGATGCGAATCCGGCTGCAATGTCCGCAGAACGGATGCGACACCGGGGCAATGATCCCGATCTCGCCTACGCCATCCTCGAATCGATAGCGCCGCGCCGTCTCCGAACGCGCATGCGGGATCTCGACCAGGGGCCGGTATTCCGCCATGCGTGCCAGAATTTCGTCGAGCGTCACCACTGTCGATGGCGCCCACTTGCGGTCTTCCTCGAGTGGCATGAACTCGATGAAGCGCACCGTGACGCCTTCTTCGCGCGCGAACATACCAAACGGAATGATCTGGTCTTCGTTGAACCCGCGCATCAGAACGCAGTTCACTTTCAGAGGCCAGAGCCCCGCCCGGCGCGCGGCGCGAATGCCTGCGAGCACGTGGTCGTACCCGTTGGGGCACGCGCGTGATGCGAGCGAAGCGATCGGGATCGACCGCGTCCATCGAAACCGTCACCCGCGTGAGCCCCGCATCCTTTAAAGGCTGGGCCAGATCGGCGAGCAGGTGGCCGTTGGTGGTCAGAGCAATGTCGAGCGGATCCCCGTGGAAGGGCGCAATTTCAGCCTGTTCGTGGAAGGGCACGCCTTCCGTGCCGTTAGAACCCGCAAAAGATTGGGGCTTCAAGCCCGGAGGCTGCAACTTGGCCAACTCTTTCACGAAAGCGACGACGCCGCCACGCAGCAAGGGCTCCCCGCCGGTCAAGCGGATTTTCGTGACGCCCATCCCGACCAGCACGCGCGCCATTCGCAGATAATCGTCAAATGGTAGATCTCCGTACAGCGCGCCCTCATTCCCTGTGCGGCAATAGACACACTTGTAGTTGCATCGGTCCGTGATGGAGATCCGGAGATCTGTGATGGAACGTCCGAATTTGTCACGGAGGGGCATGAGGGTACGTCGTCGTTATTTGATGCCGATCGGCGCAGAAGGTCTACAAATGACGAACAGATATCGAAGGCTTCTGGAAGAATCAATCCGCCAAGCCATACCTTGATTATAGAAGGTTGCCCCCGCGGCGAGGGGATTGGCCGCGCAGGAGCAGGGTTCTCAAGCGACCCGCGACGATCTTTCCGGCTATTTCAAAGCTTTCTCGATCGCTGCCTCGGCCATCGGCGCCATGATCTTGAATCCCGCTGCGTTCGGATGGAGCCCGTCATCCGCCAGCTCTTTCTTCAGCAGCCCTTTGTCGTCGACCATCGCAGGAAAGTAGTCGAGATAGACGATGCTGTTCTTGGAACAGTAGTTCTTGAGCCATTCATTCAACGCAAGAATTCTCGCCATCGGCCGTTGCGCAAAGAAATCTTTGGATTTCTCCGTGTAGTTGTGGACCGGAAGCACCGACGAAAGCACAACCTGAACGCTCGCCGCATGCGCCAGTTCGGCGAATGACTCGTAGTTCGCCTCGATGTCCTCGTTGCGCATCGGCCCGGTATTGCCCGCGATGTCGTTCGTGCCCGCGAGAATCACCACCACCTTCGGATGAAGGTCGATCACATCCTGCCGGAAGCGCACCAGCATCTGGGGCGTCGTCTGCCCGCCGATGCCTCGATTGACGTAAGGCTTGCCGGGAAAGGAATCGGCGAGTTTCCAAATGTCAGTGATGGAGTCGCCGAAAAAGATAACGCGATTCTCTCCCGTCGCAGGGGGCGCCAGCGCCACGTCCGCATCGTGGTAGCGTTTCAGTTGTCCGTAGTCGTCGGTAAAAACCGCGATGCGGTTCGCCCGGTATTGATCGAGCCCGGCAAAGCCAGTGGTAGGGATTGAAGGCGGCGCCTGTTGAGCGACGGCGGCGAGCGACAGTGCGAGAACAATCAGGATTCGGTTTTGGACGTCACGAATGATTGAGGTCATTTTGGTTATCCGGGAAAGTAGCATATCGCATCGCGCCAAAGAATGGAGCGTGCAGTCGGCAGCGAAAGCAGATTCCTCCGTTCGCTGGGAATGACACCACTTAGCAATCGAAGTCCCGAGCTATCCGCGGAATTCGCGTAAATCCGTGGCAAGGAAGTTTCCGCCTACATTCCGTCGTAGTTCGGACCGCCGCCACCTTCTGGTGGAACCCACGTGATGATCTGATACGGATCGGCAATGTCGCAGGTTTTGCAATGCACGCAGTTCGACGGATTCAAGCTGATGCGCTTGCCGTTCGGCTGGCTGGCATCGTCCACCATTTCGTATACGTTTGCAGGACAGAAATTCTGACACGGGCTGCCATATTCCTTCACGCATCGCTCGTTGCACACGTTCGTGTCGTGAATGACGAGATGCGACGGCTGATCCTCTTCGTGCTTCGTCCCGGAGTGATACAGATCGGTCAGCTTGTCGAACGTCAGCTTGCCGTCGCCTTTGGCCGGGCCAATCAGTCCAGCCTCGGCGCCTCCATCGGCGGGAAGCGAACTAAGCTTCTGCATATGCTCGTAGCCGGCTGTCCCGGGATAGCGGTTGCGCAGTCCGCGCCCACCCGTGATCATCTGAATCCCAGTGTGGAACATGCCGGCGAACATTCCATGCTTGAATCCCTGGTGCAGGTTGCGCACCTTCCAAAGCTCTTCTTTGATCCAGCTCGATTCGACTTTCTTCTGAAACTGGCCGAGCATGGCGGCCGACGAATCGTCCTTCTGCAACGCTTCGAATGCGGTCTCGGCAGAGAGCATGCCGCTCTTGATCGCGAGATGAATTCCCTTCAGCCGCGCCGAGTTGACCAATCCGGCCGAGTCTCCGAGGATCATCCATCCATTTCCCGCAACCGGTGGAATCGCCCACCATCCGCCGTACGGCATCGACTTCGCTCCGTAGCGGATCATCTTGCCGCCTTCCAGCAGCTTCGCTACAAACGGATGCCGCTTGAACTGCTGCAACACGCGTTGCGGATCGAGCCTCGGATCGGCATAATCGAGACCCGTCACAAATCCCAACGACACAACGTTATCTTTCGACCCGTAAATCCAAGCTCCGCCATATTCTTTGGTGGTCAGCGGATATCCCATCGTGTAAATCACTTCGCCCGCCGCAATGCGGCCCGAGGGAACTTCCCATAGCTCTTTAATCCCGACGCCGTAGGTTTGCGGGTTGGCATCCTTCGCGAGATCGAATTTCTGTATCAGCTGTTTGGTCAGCGACCCTCGCGGCCCTTCCGCGAGAATGACGACCTTGGCCTGCAGATCGTATCCCGGCTCGAAGTTCGATTTCTGCTGTCCTTCTTTGTCGACGCCCTTGTCGTCGGTCCGGACGCCGGTCACGCGATCGCCCTCAAACAGAAGTTCCGATCCCGCAAAACCCGTGAAGATCGTGATGCCCGTCTCTTCGACTTTGCTGCCGAGCCACTTCACAAACCGGTTCAGAGAGATGACATAGTTGCCGTGATCCTGCAGGAAGGGGGGAGTGATGGGAAATTTGAACTTTGATTTCTCGGTAAAAAAGTAGACCGCTTCTTTAATGACTTTCGCATCGAGCGGCGCTTCTTTCTCGAAGCCGGGAAGAAGTTCGTGCATCGACCGCGGATCAAGCAGCGCCCCGGAGAGACAATGCTGTCCACCTCGCGCGCCTTCTCGAGCACATAGATATTTTCTTTGCTAAGCTGCGCGTCGGGATGCGCGGCATTATGCGCATCGATCAACTGCGCCAGGCGCAAAGCACAAGCCATGCCAGCCGGCCCGCCGCCGACAATCACCACGTCAGCCGGCATCTGCGGCCGTTCCACGCCTTCGATAGGTTTGCGAAAGATCAGCATGTTTCAGGGTTGCAATGTTTCAAGGTTTCGACGCCGTCGTACTCTTTGCGACTCTCAAGGAATCAAGCAGCCGATTTAGGAGACCTAATACCTGGTAAGCCTCTTGTTCCAAAGCCTCATGATCGCTTTTCGTGAGATATCCCAAATCGAAAGCAATAGAAAGCTGAGTGTCCAATTCCAACAGAGAGCCTCGAGAGTGGCCCAGGAACTGTTGAAACTCTCCTCGCGTCAGCCGACCTTGCCCTTCCGCGATGTTGGACGCGACCGAAACCCCGGCCCGGCGCATTTGTGATGTGAGACCATAAATCTCGGAGCGCGGAAACTGCTCAGTGCGTTGATAGATTCGTACTGCCAACAACTTCGCTTTTTGCCAAACGAGCAATTCACGATACGAGCGGGCCATCAGGAACTCCAGTGCCGATCGAAGCGCAACTTTGAGACCTTGAAACTTTTGACATTGAAACTTCTGTTAGCTTCCCGCCTTCGCCTTCTTCACTTCCTCAATCAACGGCGGCACGATGTCGAACAAGTTTCCCACGATCGCGTAGTCGGCGATTTCGAAAATCGGAGCTTCCGAATCTTTATTCACCGCGATGATGGCGCGCGAGCCCTTCATGCCGACAATGTGCTGAATTGCGCCGCTGATGCCCAGCGCCAGATACAAGCTTCGGAGCTACCGTCTGCCCGGACGATCCGATCTGGCGGTCCATGGGCAGCCATCCCGAATCGCAGATTGGACGCGATGCCGCGAGGTCTCCGCCCAGCACTTCGGCCAGTTGTTTCGCGATCTCGATATTCTTTTGCTCTTTGATTCCGCGGCCGACGGCCACGATGATCTCGGCCTGCGTGAGGTCGACGGCCTGCTTCGCTTCTTTGAACACTTCCTGCGGCTTGTTGCGGATCACTCCATCGGCAATCTCGACATTCACGGTTTCCACGGGAGCCGCGCTCGCTCCGGCCTCAGCCTTGTCGCCGCGAAATGCGCCATTCTGAAACGTCGCGAACCACGGACCGTCGCTGCCGAAGCTCACATCGGCCGCCAGCTTTCCCTGAAACATCTGGCGCGTGAAAATCAGCTTGCCGCCCTCGTACTTGAATCCAATGCAGTCGCTGATGACCGTGCGTCCCATGCTGGTCGCCAGCTTCGGGACGAAGTCGCGCACTTGGTACGTATGCGGCATCAGCACCAGCTTCGGCTGCTTCGAGCCGAGGAATTGCTTCAGCGCGGCAGAAAATGCATCGGGAGTGTAGGGCTCGAGCTTCGCCGACTCGACGGCATACACCTTCGCGAGTTTCTTCGCCGGCAACTTCGGCCGCGAATCGACGCCGCGCTCGCTGCCGACGACGGCCGCTTCGAGCGTCCATCCGGTCGCGCGGCGATGGCCTGCCCGGCCGTAATCGTTTCCCAGGAAACGCGATTCAGTTTGCCTTCGCGCTGTTCAACGACCACTAAAATCGTATCGGCCATAAAACCATCTGCTCTCTAGCTCAACCAGTTTCCAAGCTCTGCGAGTGCCAAACTCTATGTCATTCCGACACGGCGAAGCCGCCTGAGGAATCTGCTGCTCGCCCGCAGTGCAACGACGTGCCGAGCGCTCTACAGCACCCGTAACTCATTCCTCAGCTTGTCCACCAACTTCTTCGCAATCTCCGCCGGCGAGCCTTCGATGTGCTCCGTCTTCTTCGTCTTCTGCGGAACATACAGCTTCTCGATCTTCTGCAGATTCTCGCCAATCGCCGACTGCACTTCCGCCAGCGCCACTTTCCGCAGCGGCTTGTTCTTCGCCTGCTTGATGCCGATCAGCGTCGCATAGCGCAGCTTGTTGATGCCCGACTGAATCGTCAGCACCGCCGGCATCGGCATATCGACAAACTGGAAGATATCCTGCTTCGAGTTCGCGCTTCACGCGGATGCCGCCCTCGGTCTTTTCGATCTGCATGATGATGGTCGCGTGCGGCCAGCCCAGCAACTCGGCCAGAATCACGCCGGTCTGCGCGTAGCCGTAATCATCGGATTGCAAGCCGGTGAAGATCAGATCGAATTGCTCGTCTTTGATCGCCGCGGCAAAAGCCTTCGCCGTGTTGAACGCATCAAGCCCGACGAACTTGTCGTCCTCGAGATGGATCGCGCGATCCGCGCCCTTGGCCAGCGCCTCGCGCAGCACCTGCTGCGCCCGCGCCGGGCCGCTGGTGATGACCACCACTTCGCCTTTGTGCTTTTCGCGTCTGCCGCAGCGCCTCTTCGAGCGCGTAAGCGTCTGGCTCATTGACTTCGTACGAGACGTCTTCGCGGATCCAGGTGCCGTTTTCGTTGAGCTTCAGCGGTGCATCTTTCTGCGGCACCTGCTTCATGCAAACCAGTATTTTCAAAAGAATGACTCCTTACCCGTGGCCTCGGGAACCCACGGCAAAACGAACTAGTATAAATGACTTGCGAGTGGGGAAGGAAATAGAGCGCAGAAGGGATATTGCGTTCGAAGGAACTTGGTAGGCTGGCGGCGACCTTTTCGCGCCGACGCATGAACATGAACTGCGCCGCCCACCCTACTCGGTGAGCACCGTCGATTGGCCGGAGATCTCGAAGCGTTTGCGGCAACGCATGTTCTTGCAAGCCATCATGTCGTCCTTGCGCACCATGTACGAGCGGAATTTTGCGAACCGCGCCCGGTCGCGCTCGTCCGCCCGGCCTGAAAGCTGCCGCTTTTTCGTGCGCACAATCCAGGTGACTTCATACTCCGCGGATTCGCGGCAGTGCGGACAATTCAGCGAAGCCGGCTTCTTCTCCTGCTTCTCGTCGAAAAAATCACGCTCTTCCATAGATTCAGCGACCTTCGTTCGAGCAAACGTCGTACTTCGGACACTGAATTATTGCACACTGACGCGCGATCGCCACGATTCTCGGCAGGCCTCTTGACCTCTGTGGTTCAATCCTTTTCGCTACAATTGCAATGATTTGAGGGCGAACTCCTCATGGCGAAGAAAAAGAAACTCAAGCGCTTTCGCGCAGTGACGGCGGTGAAGGAACTCGCACGCGAGCGCGTTGGCTCGCCTCCCGCCGAAAAGATTGTGATTGAGAAAAGAAGAAGCCGGAAAAGTACAAGCCCACGCTCGAAAAGCTGCTAAGCGATTCAGAGAAGTAGCGCCTCCTCTTTGCTGGCCTATTGAAAAGTTGCTGTGATCGTTTCGTTGGTGTTGAGCGCCACCGTGCAGGTTGTCGCAGTTTGAGCGCTGCAGCCCGCGGTGCCCGCGAGCCAACTCCAAGTCACGGTCGTCGCACCCGTTCCGGGAGCACCCGTTAATACAACCGATGAATCTAACGGAAACGCAGCAGTACACGTTCCCGGGCAGGTGATACCCGACGGAGAGCTTGTCACCGTGCCCGATCCTGTGGTGGCCACCGTCAGCGCTGCTTGAGTGCATGTGCCAGTGCCCACCCCTGCCGCTGAGACAAAAGCAGAAGCTGACAAAAAATTCCCACCGGCCTGAATACTAGCGGTTACGTTTCCCGTTCCACAGTCGCTGATGGCGGTGACATTCCCCGGACTATTTATCGTCACCAGGTTTTGCGAGTCGATCGACCACTTGGCCTGATCGGTGACGTCTTTATTCTCGGGAGGATGGATGTAAGTTCCTACGGCTCTGAACTGTATCTGAGCTCCGATGCCTCCGAACGTCGCCGTCGAGGGCGTAACCTGCAGTCCAACCAGTTTTTGGTCGCGGGCGCAGCTCGAAAAGCTCAAAAGGGTGATTGCAGTCAGAATGAGAGCGGTAACGCTGAACCACTTCCGGATCATACTAGCTCCTGGGACCGCGCGAGCCATGTACGCACACTGCGGCAGGGGAATGCGCCAATTTATGCAATAGCCGGGCAAAAAGCAATAGCTCGCAAGGCCCCTGCCGTCACCCTCGACTGCTTCGGCGACGCACCTCGCGAAGTCCTTCACATCCTCTTCCGTCGTGTCGAAGGAGCACATCCAGCGCACGATGCATTCCTCCTCGATCCAGGGATAAAAGAAATACTGCGCCATGATCTTTTCGATCGCTTGCCGCGGAATTTGAGCGAACACGCCGTTCGCCTCCACCTTCCATGAGATTTTCACCTGTGGAATCTTCCGCACCTCAGCCTCGAGAACGCGTGCCATCCGGTTCGCGTGTTCCGCGCTCCGTCGCCACAGGTCGTCGGACAGCAGCGCCTCGAATTGCACCGCGATGAAGCGCATCTTCGAAGCCAGTTGCATCCCCTGCTTCCGCAGGTATAAGAAATCCGCGCTCAACCCGCGATTGAAGAACACCACCGCCTCGCCACCCATGATCCCGTTCTTCGTGCCGCCGAATGACAGCACATCGACACCAAGATCGCGCGTGGCTTGCCGCAACGTCTGCCCAAGACTCACCGCCGCATTGGCGATGCGCGCTCCGTCCATGTGCAGAAACATGTCATGCTCATGCGCAAAGCGCGCCAGCGCCTCAATCTCCTGCGGCTGGTACACCGTTCCCATCTCAGTCGACTGCGTGATGGAGATGACCCTCGCCTGTACGTGATGCTGATCGCCGATGCCGTGATAGGCGTGGCGCACGGACTCAACCGAAATCTTTCCATCCTGGTGCGGCAGCGGGATCAGCTTGCAACCCGTATGCTTTTCTGGCGCCCCGCACTCGTCCGTATAAATATGCGCATAGTCGCTGCACAGCACTGCGTGATACGGCCGGTTCAGCGCCTGCAACCCAAGCACGTTGGCCCCGGTCCCGTTGAACGTAAAAAACACGTCGATGCCCGTACCAAAATGCTCTTCAAATTTCCGGACGGCCGATCGTGTGTACGGATCGTCTCCGTATGCCACGACATGTCCCTGATTCGCGCGCGCGATCGCCTCGATGATCTCCGGATGCACTCCCGCATTATTGTCGCTGGCAAAGCTCCGCATCGATTTAGCAGAAACCTCAAGCATATCGAAACAATGTAGCAGACGATCGTCATTCCGAAGCGGCGCAGCCGCCGGGGAATCTGCTGCCCGCGTGCAGCGTTCAAGCCCGCCCTCGCTCGTCTCGATTACAATGCCTTTCCTGATTTCGAAAGGCATGCCCACGATGCGGACGCTCCTTCATTGCAGTTTCATCATTCTCGCCATCTCGATGCTCGCCGAGTCGCAATCCGCTGAACAGAAAACTGCCCGCTACCTCGATTCCATCCGCCAACAGCCGTCGATGCTGCTGGCGTTCCTGCACGACATGCCGAAGGGCGGAGACCTGCACAACCATCTCAGCGGCGCTGTCTACGCCGAAGATCTCATCGACTTCGCGGCCTCCGACAATTTCTGCGTTGACCGCACGACCTCGCGCTTGCTGGCTCCTCCATGCGACCGCTGCGATCGATACACTCCCAAGCCTGCGATCCGATGCGCGTATGACGACCAAATCCTTTACAGCCAGATCGTCGACGCCTGGTCCATGCGCAATTGGCGGCCCGGCGATGAATCCGGTCACGATCATTTCTTCGCGGCATTCGACAAGTTTGAACTCGCCTCCGACAGCCACACGCGGAGTCCGTCGCGACCGTGACCAATCGAGCCGCCAAGGAACACGTGCAGTACATCGAGTTTATGCATACCGCCGACGGCCTCGCCGCCATCCAGCTTGGGACAAAGCTCGGATGGGAACCCGATTTTGCCAAGGCCCGCGAAACACTTCTTGCCGGAGGTTTAAAAGAAATCATTGCCGCCACCAGCCAGACCCTCGACGAAGATGACGCTCGCGCGCACTCCGAAATGAAATGCGGCAAACCCGATGCCGAGCCCGGGTGCAACGTCACCGTGCGCTATCTCTATCAGGTGCTGCGCGGGTTCCCTCCGGAAGGCGTGTTTGCCGAAATTGTTCTCGGATTCGAGTTGGCCTCGTCGAACCCGCGCTTTGTCGGCCTCAATCTGGTCATGCCGGAAGACTGGTACGTGCCGATCCACGATTTCAACGAGCACATGGCAATGCTCGACTACCTGCACGGCGTCTATCCCAAAGTGCACATCACGCTGCACGCGGGCGAGATCGCCATGGGTTTGGTCAAGCCCGAGGACCTCTCCTTTCACATTCGCGCTTCGGTCGAGCGCGGTCATGCCGAGCGCATCGGACACGGCGTGAGCGTCATGCTCGAAAAGGATCCGATTGGACTGCTGAAAGAAATGGCGGCGCGCAACGTGATGGTCGAAATCAATCTGACCTCGAACGACCAGATCCTAGGCGTCAGCGGCGACGACCATCCTTTGCCGATGTACATGAAGTACGGCGTGCCCACGGCGATCTCCAGCGACGACGAAGGGGTAGCGCGTTCCGACATGACGCACGAATACCTGCGCGCGGTCCAGGGCTATCACCTTCGCTATGTCGAACTCAAGCGCATGACGCGCCAGAGCGTCGAGCACAGCTTCCTGCCGGGACAGAGCCTATGGTCTGAAACAAAGGGATCATTCCGTTCCGTGCCCGCGTGCGCGGGCGACACAACCGGAGCAGAAAAGCCATCCGCCGGATGCGCAAAGTTTCTGGCTGCCAGCGAACACGGGCGGGAGCAGTGGAAACTCGAAGCCGCCTTCGCAGGGTTCGAAAAGAAATTCTGAGGATGCTCGTAAATCCGAGTCGACTTACGGTCGGAACAATTCACGAATGATGGCGGCAATTTGTTTTCTTTTCCAGACGCCATCTAGACCATCAGCTAACTCGGGGTTGTTCTGGGACTTCGCAAGTCCCCTCAAAAGGTCGGCGGCTTTCTTCGTGAGCGGTTGGTTCGACGATGCCGTTCCAGCGTGTCAACCATGTCACGCGGGTTACCACACCGTTCCGCCTCATCGTCTGGGATCTCGATTTCGAGTACTTCTTCGGGAACCATCGCAGCTTCAACGGGGTCGAAGCTACCCACAGATCTGAGATCCATGAGGCGATTTTACTCGTGGACGAATGTAAACAGCCTTATCACTCATTGACCCATCCTCCAGTTCGTTACACTTATCGGCAGCCTATCCTCGGAGTTCCCAAACACCCGATGCCGCGCAAACGTACTTTGATCCCGACACCGCTCGCCTGGAGCAGCGCTTGGACCAAGGCCTCGCCCTTGCCGCCTCCTCCGCTCCCCGTCGTGGCCGAACGTGGAGGCACGCAACTCCGCACGCCGCTCCCGGTCGCGATCGTCGATACCCGCGAGCAGAATCCGCTCTCGTTCCGCCGCTTTAAAGGATGGTTCGCCAAAATCGAACATCGCGCCCTGCGCCTCGGAGACTACTCCGTCGCCGGCATGGAGGACACTTGTTCGGTCGAGCGCAAAGATCTCGCCGACCTGATTTGTTCCTTCACCACCAATCGCAAGGTTTTCATCAACCGCTTGCGCCGGATGAGCGAACTCCCTCACAGCCTGCTGGTCGTCACCGCGTCGCTGACAGAGGTTAAATCGGAATACGCCTACCGCGCCGCGAATCCCAACCGCATCACGCAATCGCTGATCGCCGTCCTCGCCGGCCTTCGCGTACCGTTCATCTGCACCGAAACGCACGAACTCGGCGAAGAGATCGTCGCCTCTTACCTCTACCAAACCTTTCTGTATGATTGGCTGGATCGCAATGGCCACGGCCGCCACCTGTCCGATGGCGACCTGTAAGGTTGTGAAGCCTCGGACGCTCCGTCCGGGTTGCGCACAAAGAGCGCAATAAGAATGCCGAAGCCGAAGCAAACTGATCGTTGCTCCGCGACCGCCAACCCATGACCGAGCAATTCACTCTCGCTGACACCGCCGCGAAGCTCATCCTCTCCCGCACCCCGCTTCGCCCGAAAATTGGACTTGTCCTCGGATCCGGCCTCGGCGCCTTCGCCGATTCGCTCACCGACGCCATGCGCGTCCCTTACGCCGAAATCCCGTCGTTCCCGCAATCCACCGCCATCGGACACGCCGGACGCCTCGTCATCGGCAATGCCGGCGCAGTTCCGGTCGCCGCCATGCAAGGCCGCGTTCATCTTTACGAGGGATATTCCGCGCAGGAAGTTACCTTCCCGATCCGCGTCTTCGCTCGCATGGGAATTCGCGCTGTCATCCTGACCAACGCCGCCGGAGGAATCAATCTCGGATACTCCCAGGGAGCGCTCGTCCTCATCCGCGACCACATCAATCTGCAGGGAACGAATCCGCTGGTCGGGCCCAACGACGACCGGTTCGGCGTTCGCTTTCCCGACATGACGCAGGCCTATTCGCGCGCCTATCGCGAGATCGCTCGGGAAGAGGCCGCCAAGCAGAGCGTCATGCTGTACGAAGGCGTCTACGCCGCGCTTCTCGGACCGAGTTACGAGACGCCCGCCGAAATCGAATATCTGCGCCGCATCGGAGCCGACTTGGTGGGCATGTCGACCTCAGCCGAAGTGATCGCCGCGCGCCATATGGCGCTCGATGTCCTGGCGATCTCTTGCGTGACCAACATGGCCGCGGGAATTCTGGACCAACCGCTCTCGCACACCGAAGTCATGGAAACCGGAGAGCGCGTGAAGTCAACATTTGAATCCTTGTTGCGAGCCGTACTTCCGAGAATCGAAAAATACATCGGAAACTAAGAAGGAACATGTGGCGACGGCCGCCTCGGCCGTCCCGCGAAGGCGAAGCCGAGCGGCTCCGGAAGGCCTTATCTTCCCCGCCCGCGGAATCTCCAGCGCCGCCGGCACCTTCACTCCGTACACCGCCGCAAAATTATTCTGATTCACCGCCAGCGCAATATGTCCTCGCGAGTCGACATAGAGCAAAGGCTGTCCCACAGGCACGTCGCTGAAGGTCTTCACAAACTTGATCTTCATCTCCCGCCCATTCACCGTGAGCGGAACTTCCTGACCCCGTTGATATCCGAGTTTCAAAAAGTCTTCCGCGTCGACATTGGTGACCAGGTTTCCGAACGGACCATCGGTGGCGATCACCGTCGCACTCAACCCGTGATCATCCATCGTTGATACCTTCAGTTCCAGCCGCACCAGATCTTTCGGCGGCATCTCCGGACCGACCTTCGTCCAGTCGTCCCCTCGCGCCATGTGAGCGCCCACCGGAGAAAAAATGTCGCGCCCGTGGAACGTCGATGAGAGCTTCGTGCCAATCATCCAGTCCGTGTTCGTAATTTCCCGAACCGTGTCGATCCCGTCGCGCTGATCGACGAGCGTGAGCAGCCCGTTGTCGGGCAGCACAAAATATTGACCACGCTTCGAATGCGCCACGATCGCCTTGCGCGTACTCCCTACCGTCGGATCGATGACCACCACAAATACGGTGCCCGCCGGATAGTACGGAGTCGCGCCGAACAAGAATCGCGCGCCATCGCGAATCGAAAACGGCGTGACCTCGTGCGTCAGGTCAACGATCCGCACATCGGGCATGATCGAATACATCACGCCGCGGCAAAGGGCGACCGAGTCGTCGATCACTCCGAAATCGGTCATGAAGACAATCGTCGGCGGATATTTCTGAGCCGCCTGGCTCGCCGCGGCTGTCGCCGGCTGAGTCAAGAAAAATGCGCCGAGAACAATCAAAGCGTGACATACCAAGAATGAGAAATTGCGTCGCAGACCAGTCATGAGATTCCCTTTGGATCCATCCTGTTTTTCCTGCATTCCGTATTTGCAGGCCGCAATTCTAAACGAAGCGTGCGGTCAAGGCCACCGCCCGGCATCCGCTCCAGCGGCTATAATGCTGCAGCATTCCCATTTCTCTGGAGGGCTGTCATGTCGCAAGCTATTCCCGAAAAGTACAAAGATCTGTTTCAGAAGCGGGCCTTCGCCAGCCTGGGAACTCTGATGCCCGACGGCCGTCCGCAAGTCACCCCGGTGTGGTGCGATTTCGACGGCGAGCATGTCATTTTCAACTCCGCCGCAGGACGGCAGAAAGACCGTAACGTCCGTCGCGATCCGCGCGTCTCGCTTGCCATCATCGATCCTGAGAATCCTTACCGCTATCTGGAAATTCGCGGCCGCGTCGTCGAGATCACCGAAGAAGGCGCTGATGAGCACATCAACAAGATGGCCAAGAAATATTTGGGCGTCGACAAATATCCCTACGCGCAGCCGAGCGAAATCCGCGTGATCTACAAGATCAAGCCCGAACACACCACGGTGATGGGATAGAAGAAAGTTTCCAGTTTCGAGGTTTCAGAGTTTCAAGGTTCCGGAATCGCGTAGCTTTTGTCCTTCAGAGGATCTCTTTGAAACCTTGAAACTTTGCGACCTTGAAACCTTGGGATATCTGCCCTTCGAGGACTCCGCCATACCAACTTACAACCTCTGCTTCCTCGGCTTCGGCAACGTCAACCAAACCGTCGTCCGCCTGCTCGAAGACCGCGCCCAGGAATTGCGCGACCGCCACGCCATCACATTCAAAATCACGGGCATCGCCTCCCGCCGCTTGGGATGGCTCGCCGATCCAGCTGGCCTAGACGTAACTGAATTATGTGGCGCGGGCACCCCTGCCCGCGAACTACCGACACCAAATCAAAAGCAAAGTGCCAGCCGAAATGTCCGCGACTGGCTGAAAGCAGCCCAAGCGGATGTCCTGTTTGAAGCCACATCGCTGAATGTGCAAGACGGCCAGCCCGCCGTCGATCACATCCGCGCGGCGCTCGAGCACGGAGCCCACGCCATCACCGCGAACAAAGGACCGATCGTCCACGCCTATCGCGAACTTCGAGATCTGGCGGCGAAGCAGGGCAAGCGCTTCCTTTTCGAATCCACGGTAATGGACGGCGTCCCGATCTTTTCTCTCTTCGATCAACTCCCCGCGATTCATCTCCAGGGTTTCCACGGCATTCTCAACTCGACCACAAACGTCATCCTCGGAGAAATGGAGCAGGGCCTCAGCTTCGACGATGCCCTGAAGAGGGCGCAGGCCTTGGGCGTCGCCGAAACCGATGCCACGCACGACATCGATGGGTGGGACGCCGCCGTGAAAACTGCGGCGCTCGTCAACGTCCTGATGGACGTTCCCCTCCGCCTCGATCAAATTGCCCGCGATGGCATTCGCCATTTGACGCCGCAAGCCTTGCGCACGGCGAAGCGCGACGGGTGGGCCTTCAAACTGGTTTGTCGCGCGCGCCGCACCGCGAGTGGGATTGAAGCCACCGTCGGCCCCGAAAAAGTTCAAAGCAGTCAGCCGATGGCCCGCATCAGCGGCACGTCGTCATACGTCTATTTCGAGACTGACATCTTCCCCGGCCTCGCCATCACCGAGGAAAATCCAGGCCTTTACGCGACTGCCTACGGGATGCTCGCGGATTTCGTCCGAGCGGTAGCCTAGCCCTGCATTGAAGGTCACGGCTTCAGCCGAGCCGACAGGGGATGAGATTGAGCCGGCTTTTAGCCGCTGAGGGCTGAGCAAGAGAAGAGATTTCAGACCGTGGTAAAAATAGATCACCATGCTGACTACCGAACGCCCAGCCTCAACGGCTCTCGACCTCGCCTACGTCCGTTCCCAGTTCCCTTCTCTCTCTCAGACCGTGAATGGCCATCCCGCCGCTTTCCTCGACGGTCCTGGCGGAACGCAAGTTCCGCAGCGTGTGATCGATGCCATCTCCGACTACCTGCGCCGCGATAACGCCAACACCGGCGGAGCGTACTCCACCAGCCGGCACACCGACGCGATGATCGCGGAAGCACGCAGCGCCATGGCCGACTTCCTGCACTGCGGCGCCGACGAGGTCGTCTTCGGTCCGAACATGACGACGCTGACCTTCGCCATCTCGCGCGCGATTGGCCGCGAGCTCAAGGCCGGAGACGAAATCCTCGTCACGCGCCTCGATCACGACGCCAACGTTTCTCCTTGGCTCGCGATGGCTGAGGATTGCCGAGAAAATGATCGTGGCGTCACCGTCCGCTGGTCCGAGATTCACGACGAAGATTGCACGCTCGACATGGCCGACCTGGCCTCGAAGATCACCGCCAACACAAAGCTGGTTGCCGTTGGATACGCGTCCAACGCGGTGGGCACCATCAATCCCGTTGCAGAGGTCGTCCGCCTGGCGCACAAGGTTGGAGCCCTCGTCTACGTCGACGCCGTCCACTACGGACCGCACGGACTCATCGACGTGGCCGCGCTCGACTGCGATTTCCTCGCCTGCTCGACCTACAAATTCTTCGGACCGCACATGGGCGTCCTGTTCGGCAAGCGCGAGCACCTCAAGCGATTCCGTCCTTACAAAGTTCGTCCAAACACAAACGCCATCCCGAATTGCTGGGAGTGGGGCACGCTGAATCACGAATGCATCGCCGGGATCACCGCCTGTGTGGACTACATCGCCGACCTCGGCCGCCACGTCACCGAAGCATGTCGGGAAGCCGCCTCCGGGAATGATTCATGTGGGGACGGCCGCCTCGGCCGTCCGTCGAGCGACGCTCGACCAGTTCCGTCCACCCGCCGCGCCGCCATCGAGGCCGCCTACCAGGCGATCCACGATCACGAACGCGCCCTCACCGAGCGCCTGATCGCAGGCCTGACCAAGATTCCCGGAGCGAAGGTCTACGGCATCACCGACCCCGCTCGCTTCGACGAACGCTGCGGCACCTTCGCCGTCCGGATCGACGGCTACACACCGCTCGAGCTCTCTACAAAGCTTGGCGACCGCGGCTTCTTCACCTGGGACGGGAACTACTACGCTCTCAACCTGACCGAGCATCTCGACGTGGAAAAATCCGGAGGCTTCCTCCGCATCGGGCTCGTTCACTACAACACCGTCGAAGAAGTGGACCGGTTGCTGGCCGCGTTGCGGGAAATCGTTGGTATGAGGTAAGGCTCGGTCTCAGTTCGCCATTAAGCGAGCACGTTCAAGAATCGACCCTACAGCTTCCCGAGTATTTTCTTGCTGATCAGCGCCCCACGTAGCGCGCGTCCGGCACCAGCGTCGTGTCCAGGCGAATCATCGTATCGCCCTTCATCACATAGAATGCGTGGCCGAACGCTCCGATCATCGCGCGATCCCCTACGCCGCTGATACATCTTCAAACCCGGGCAAAGCCGCTTCCACAAGCCGCATTCCAGACCAGCTCTCGCTGCCAAACCCGCGCTCAATCGTGAATGACAGAACTTGCCCATCTTTCGCAGGATCATTCCCGCTGAGCGTTTTCATGATGCCTTCCATCTGGTTCGCGTCCTTCAGCAACGCTAAAGGATTGTCGCCCTGCGGACCGGCCTTCTTTGCCGCCGCCTGGGATTGCTTCCGGGCTTGCTCCAAAGCCATGCTTCTCAATTTTCCGAATGCGGCCGGATTGGTGTAATAGGCGCACCCGGGATCCGATCCCTCGACGATCTCGGCGGTTTTCTCGATCGTCACTCCCAGCACTTGCTGTAGGTCCGCGGCAGACAGCAAGCGGCAACTGTCGCCGCTCTCCACCACTCGCATCGGACCACTCGCGCCTCCGGTAACGGCGGACGCGTAGTTCGTGATCTTGTGCTTGACCCAGTAGTAGCCATACATCGTCGCTCCCGCGCCAGCCAGAAGAAGCACGAGCAAAATTGCTCCCACCCAGAGCAGTATCTTGCCCAGGCCGGAACTCTTCGCGGCGGGGGCAGGAGGAGGATAAGCAACATAAGCTGGAGGAGAGATAACTGCAGGAGGAACCGGCGCTGCAGCAACCGGTGCCTGGACGGGTGCAGCCACGATCGGCATTTGAGAAGCAACCGGCTGAACGGGAGCACCGGGCGCAACCGCGCGAGCTCCGCATTGATTACAGAAAGGGCCCGTGATCGGCGCACCGCAACTTACACAGAATCCCGGCATGGATCCTCCTCGCTAAAAGGGGCAGCCCCAGTGCTCGATGAATTCTGATGGTCGCGCCCGGCGCCCCAAAAAGTGAAGAGATTGTACTCCGCTTTCGCCCGGGCAATGGCGCATTTTGCCCCAAAACACGTCAGCCCGGGAATGATCCCGGGCTGAACGAAAATCCAGATTGACGGAGCGTTGCTGCCTACGGCCAGCGCTTCGCCGTGTCTTCCCATCCGGCCGCGCGCACCGGCTGAGGAGCGGGAATCGATGGCGATGACGGTACCGAGATCCGTGCCGCCGGTTGTGGTCCGTTAACCGCGGTCGCGAGCGCGGGCTTCGAAATTTCCGACAGACTTTCTTTCTCTTCCGAGAGCAGCGGAGCCACCAACCGCAGGGCCTCCACTTCCTTCTCCAACCGCGTTAACTCCATTTCTTTTTGGCGCAACACTTCATACACATTCTTCATAGCAAGGCCACCTGCCGCAGACGTAGTGGGGTTCGACACCTTCTCTCGCACTTTAGCAGAGTTGCTTGTGTTGTCAAGATTTTCCAAGGTTGGGGTATTCCTCTCTAAGTGTAAATTTTGTACTGACAGCAACTTGGAATCTTCATCCAGCGAATTCGATTTCCCCGCGCTGCCGCAAGGGCCTTTTGGTTAGGGACGCTTTACTTGCCCGCGCCACTTCTTCTCTTCACACTCCACGCACAATGCTCGTCCCGGTGAGACCGGAAATCCACAGGCATCGCATTTTCGCAATCCGCGCAACATCGGAGGCACATGGCTCTCGTCCGTGTCCGTCTGCGCATCGTCTGCGGCCACGCTCAGCGCAGCCGACCAGAATAACTTTTTCTTCGCCGGAATGTTCCTCTCACTAGTACCGGCAGCATCTCCAATCGAAGGAGCCGCAGGAACCAGCACCGGTTCTGGCATACCGACGCTCGCCGCGACCGTTGGTTGCACGTTCTGCTTCAATTCAGAAGCAATCCGTTCGGATGGTCGTCGTTCGACCGGCCGGGGCTCAGCGGGTCTCGGTCCAGACAATTTTTGTTCAGATAGTTTTTGTTCCGGCGCCTTGTTGTCCGGAGGTCTCCGCTCTGATGCCGGTTGCGGTGCCAATCGTTGCTCCGCTAGCACGACGCCGACATCCGCCGTAGGAGCTTCGGCCGTGTGCGACTCGATCATCTCCACAACGTCCAGCAAGTCGTCATCCGCCGGGGCAGCCGATCTAGACAATAGATTCTCAATCGGCTCAAACTGGTTGGCTGATATGTGGGCCGCCCGCGCCAGACGTACGGCCGTCTCTACCATCTGGCTGAGCCTCAATACCGCGGAAAGGTCGCGCTCGCCAAAGGCATTCGCCGTTCCCGAAAAGAGTTCGAAGACTCCCAGGACTTCGGTGTCTGTCACCACCGGCATGACCACAACTGAGGCAATTCCCAGTTGCCGGCATACTTCTTGATTCACCCGAGGATCCCGTCCGGCATCGTCGCAGCGCTGAGGCACGCGGGTCCGGACGCTTTCTCCAGAAAGCCCGAATTCCGTGGAAAGCAATGTCCCTAGCTCCGGAGCGTTTGACCCCGTACTGGCGCGGCACAGCATGTCGCTTTGTTCTGGACGCCGAAGGGCGATTGCCACGCCGCTCGCTCCTGTGATGAATTGGGCCCGCTCGGCGAGCAATTGGAGAGTGGAGTCGAGATCGCGCTGTGCCATTTCGGCAAGCGACTTTCCGCCATCCTCGCCCGGGAACCGCACTCCCAAAGGCAATCCAGTTCGCGGATCTCCACCTGTAACGTGCTCGTGCAACGCTGCTCCTTGGGGAAGGGCTGTGTATCAAAAGATCAACACCGGATCTCAGACCCGGCATTGCCTATCAGCAGTTTCGCTCCCAAGATGCGGCGTGTCAACAACATCCCTGCGCAGAGGTACTAATCCAAAAGTGCACGTACCAAAGGGTTTACCTCAGCCCTTAGTCAGCCTTGGGCCAAACAGTTGGGGCAAAGCGACAGCAAGAGAGCAATCTGCTGATTCGTGCCAAGCGAAAGATCCGCAGGCCAAGCGCTAAGCGTTGATTGCTGGTTTCCGCCGCAACGCGGACTGGGCAAGGCAATTCGCTTCGGCGTTGAGTTCCCGCTTCACGTGGGAAATGGAGAATTTCAACGATCGCGCCAGTTTTCGGCAGGTCCAGTGCAGGGAATAGAGACGCGGGCTTCGGCAAACATATTCGCCGGTCATCTGCCGGACCACCACCTGCGAGTCGGAGTAGACGTGAAGAGTTTGCGCCTTGCTCGCAACGGCATATTGCAAGGCCTCCATCAGCGCGGCGTATTCGGCGACGTTGTTATCCTGGTTGCCGATCCACTTGGCAATGCGGACGGGGCCGTCCGCGAGGCCGCTGATGACGACTCCAATGCCCGACGGCCCCGGATTTCCCAGGCACCCGCCGTCCACATAGGCCACCAGTTCTGAAGTCACTTCGTTTTTCCGGTGTACTCTGCACTGTGACCTGAACGCTCTTCAGCGTCAAGACGAATATTTGGTTCCCTTTCAGCGTTTTGCAGTGACCGAGTCCGCTGTGATTTTTTCTGTGCAAAAGACGTCCCGATTTAAATCGCGCGGAACTAAGTTTTTCCATTCCAACGATTTGCATTTTCGATTATGCACAGCATTCGCGCTCATCGATGCACCAATAGTTTGCGTTGACGTTTCTGCATTCTCTGTTAAGGTGGTTTGCGTCGACGGTCGAAAGGGTTGGCACAATAAAACGAGCCAGTCCGAAAGACTGAGTGATCAGCCAGGCGGGGCGACCTGCAAGGCGACCGGACCTGAAAAAACCGACGGCTCTGCGAGGGGTAGTTGGGGTTCGGAACTGCGAAAGCAGTGATCGCATCAAGGGGTCGTGACGGTACATGCTTCCACGCTGTAAGCTCCCTCGCAGGAGCGAGCGGCTAGAGCATAACCAATGTCACGGCCCTTTCAATTTTTTCCCGCCTGCTTCAACCCTTGACTTAACCTCTCTCGCATCTTTCTCGAGTCTTACGCTGTGGGGAAATGCCTGCAGTCCATGATTGCCTCCGCTGTGAGCAGCACAACCTCGGCGTACAGTCCTCTGGCGACGTTGATCGCGTCCGCCACAACTACCACATCCGGCCGTTTCGCTCTTGATTGTTTCGAAATCCTGGAACCGAGGCTACGGAGCTACGATCGCCAGTGATGGCATTCCGCCGATCTTCAGGATCTTGACTTGTTTCATCCTGACGGCATCGATAACCAGAATGCTGTGCTTCTCCGGAGCAATCGCGTAGAGACTTCTGCCGTCGTGCGCGATCGCTGCGCTCCAGAAGGCCATCTTGGTTCGGATCGTTCCGACTTTCCGCCATCTGTGAGTATCGAGCACCCGGAATTCATCCGCGGTGGCCTCGCCCGGCTTGACATTCGGGGGTCGGCCGTAATCCAGATAGAAACGGTTATCAGAGTGACGGTCGTAGTCGTGCTTGTACCCTAGATACAGTCGATCGCCATCTGGCGAGACCGGCCAAGCGGCAGGAGGAACGCGGTTGGGGTAACTCGGACGCACCGGAGTATCGGAAAATTGTTGCGTCGCGCCATCCATCCGAAAAATACCACCGTCCCCGCGAACGATTTCGATGTTTTGGGAACTGTCAGGCTCGAGCGCTTCAGCGACTCCTTCCCGCCTTTCCCAGGGGAGCACAACGTCCCGGTTTTGCACTTCGCGAGAGTCCGCATCCACGGCAATCATGCGGATTCGGTTGGTTCTCGGACAGAGAAAATCGAAGCGATTCGTCGTTGGCTGAGAGATGAATCGTCCTGGCCCACAATTTCCCAGGTGCACGATCCCCGGTAGAAACTCCCCCGCCCGCGTATCGAAGGTGGCGAGCAGAAGCGAATCTTTGTCCGGCGACTTCGGCGCATCAATCAGAATTCTCAGGACCAGCCCGTCGCCGGAAACGGCCATCGTCGAAAAGGGGGGGATCCCGTCGTAGCCTAAGCGCCCGGTGACCATGCCGCTCTTGAGCACTTCGCCGCGCGCCGTATCGATGACCGCCAGTTTGCTCGAATCCGCATCGACTGCCGATGCGACATAGAGACGGCTGCCGTCCGGCGACAATGCAAAATCGGGATTGTCGCCTGTATGCAGTCTTCCCACAACTTTGCCGGCTTCCGGATCGACGAGCCATATCGCTCCGCCTGCCGCGCCTCCACCCGGCTTCGGATCGAGGACGTACAGCCACCCGTGCTGGGGCGGAGTCCAATTCTCCACTCGGATGTCGGCCGCTGATGCTGTGGCCTGGGTCGGCGCGTCACTCTGGTTGCCGGCTTGGGGGTGAGCCGAAGAAAATGGTGTGAAGGCGAGAAGGAAGCCAGCGACGAAGGGCAGGAGGTTGGCGCTCATACCGTCGGTCAGTAACCCGGATCTTGACCTGAGGTTCCGGCTAGATCATCTGCAAAATAACACCACGTCCGCAGTCTGTCGACCTTGTCCTCCTGAATTGTTTTGGCCTTCGCGTGCTTGCGTTAGTCATGCAAATACCTCCGAGAGATCAGGAACCGGTTTTAGCATCACGTCCGGAAATGATTAAATGGCCCAACAATAACGATTTAGTTTCTGCCATCTTGTGTGATAGTCTCCAGCCGTAATATTTTTGTGTGCGTGTTCGCGATCGTTTCAATCGACACGCCGGAAGGCGAATAACCGATGGCAAAAAATCCTTTTTCTCGTCGCCAGTTCATTCAACTCGGTACCGGCGCTCTCGCCGCCACCACTCTTGCTAAGAACCTCCTCCAACCTCACCTGCTCTCGGCAGCCGCTCGCCCTGTTGCGCCCAGCGACACCGTTCGTTTCGCTTCCATCGGCACCGGCATCCGCGGATGTGAACACCTCGAGGCTTCCCTCAGCGTGCCGGGCGTTCAGTGCGTCGCCGTTTGCGACCTCTATGACAGCCGTCACATCGCCGCGCAGGAAGCCGTCAAGAATCCCAGCGTGCCAGCGAGCCGCGACTACCGCTCGATCCTCGATCGCAAGGACGTCGACTCCGTCCTGATCGCGACCATGGACCATCAGCACCGCCACATCTTCGAAGACGCTGTCGCCGCCGGCAAAGACGTCTATTGCGAAAAGCCGATGTCGCACACCGTGGAAGATGGTTTCTCCATGGTCGACGCCGCGCACAAAAACAATCGCATGGTCTGCGTCGGCAGCCAACGCGTCAGTTCCATCCTCTATGCCAAGGCGAAGGAGATTTATGACTCCGGCAAATTGGGCGAAGTTTTCTCCATCAACGCCTACTGGGATCGCAATTCGCCGAGCGGCGCCTGGGTCTATCCCATCCCACCCGATGCCAGCGAGAAAACCATCGACTGGAACACGTTCCTGGGCAACGCTCCCAAGCACGCGTTCGATCCCGTCCGCTTCTTCCGCTGGCGCTGTTTCACTGACTACGGCGAGGGGCTCGGCGGAGATCTGTTCGTCCACCTGATCTCGGGCATTCATTTCATCACCAGCACGAATGTTCCGGCGCAGCGCGCCCAATCGAGTGGCGGACTCTATCACTTCAAGGATGGCCGCGAGTTCCCCGACCTCATCGAGACGCTCTACGACTATCCCAACTTCCGCGTCACTGTCCGCTGCAACCTCAACAATAACGGCGGCGAGTTCATCGGCTTCTACGGCACGAAGGGCACGATGATCATCAAGGACAACACCCTCAGCTATAAGCCCGAGGACACGCGGCCTGAGCCCGAAGGGTATTCAGTTTTCGGATGGCCCAAGGCGCTCCGCGACCAGTATCTGCAGAAGTGGCACGAGGAGCATCCGGAACCCGCGGCTCTGGCCTCGAAGATCGACGAGGAAGGCGAGTCGTTCGCGACGCCTCCGGGATACAGCGACACGGTCGACCACCAGACCAACTTCTACAACGCGGTCCGCACCCGCAAACCAGTCGTCGAGAACGAAGTCTTCGGCAACCACGCCGCAATCGGATGCCACCTGGCCAACTTCTCGTACTTCAACAAGTCCGTAGCAGTCTGGGATCCCTCCGCGAAGAAAATCGTAAAGGGATAGCCTGCGGAACAGGCCAAAGAAACAGGCGGAGGAAGCAAGCGGGGGCCCCATCCTAAACGCGCTCTTTGCGTTTAGGATGGGGCTTTTGACTTTGTCCTTTCGCGCACCCTAACAAAGCTTGGTCATTCTGACGAGGCGCCACGCGCCAAAGAGAATCTGCTTCCTCCCGGAAAGCCGCGCGTCACTTCTTTCCCGGCAAATACTTCTTCTGAATCGACGCGACGACCACATAATTCGGATCCACCATCTCGTTTAGGTGAGCCTTCCCCACTTTCGAGACCAGCTCGTACGCGTCCAGTTCCGACAATCCGTAGTCGCGATGAATCCAGTGCACCAGTTCCGTGAACGCAATCCGAAACGCGTCATCCAGCGGACGGTACGCTCCCACCGTCATGATCGCTTCGTCGTTCTCAAACTCCGGCCAATCGATGTGGCGACCTTTGATCACGCTCAACTGCACGCGCGCCTTCAGCGGCACCTCGATCGCAGATCCCGCAGCCTCGCCGTCCCCCATCGCCGCGTGTCCATCGCCCAGATACAGCAATCCGCCTTTCACGTTTACGGGAAAATAAACGGTGTTGCCCACGCTCGCCTCCGGAGAATCCATGTTCCCGCCAAACTCTGCCGGAACAATCGAACTGCGCGCCTCTCCGTTCGCCGGCGCAACGCCGATGCAGCCGAAGAACGGATGCATCGGAATCTTCACCGCGAAATCGGAATCGATGGCCTTGAACGTCGCGACATTCGCCGCGTGGTCGATGGGATAAAACCATAGCCGCTCCGGCAACGGTGACGCTTCGAGCATCGGCGTGTAGTGCGAGGAGTTGATCGACCCGAATCCCGGCGAGAACGCGCCCACTCCCGTGTCGCCGTTAACCTGCAGATCGAGAATCTTAACAGCAAGCGTGTCCCCCGGCTCCGCTCCCTCTACATAGAACGGCCCCGCCAGCGGATTGTCGCCCTTCGCCATGCTCATCGTGTCGCCGGGCTTCTTGATGCCGTCGCCGAAGCAGTCGAGCGTGTTGGTATCGAGGATGTCTCCCGGCTTCAAATGCAATACCGGCTCCGCGGTCGCAAACAGATACTTCACGTTCGCGTTCGTGGTCGTGTAGTGGACAACATTCTGGGCAAGAACTCCGGGAAAGATGCAGAGCAAGAAGACGGCTGCGGCAACGATAGGACGCATGGGAACCCTCCGGTCAGCAACAGTTTAGAAACGCTCGGAACCACACTGGTCAGAACGAAAAGATGCGTTCGATTGTCGCACGATCTACGAGCAGAACGGGAAAGCCGGGAAATCAGAATGAGAGAAACAAAGAATGAAGGGTGCCCCACTTCCGGCCGCTTTTGCCGGAAGTGGGGATTTTGACGTTGATCCTATGGTTGAACCTTACACAGATTGATGATGTCGTTGGCAATCTGCTGCGCGCCAGCAAGCGTATTCGCCATCGAATGCACCCCGCCGGACACGCACGCCTGACCCTTCGTACTCGTAATATTGTTGAACCAATCCTGCCCGATCGCGATCGCAGAACTGTTATCCGCGTCCCCAAATACAAGGTTCACGTTCGTCTTGGGCAGACTGTACGTGGCTCCCGGCGCTTCAACGCTGTCCCCCAGGAAGAAATTCAACCCCCCGGGCGGAAGATTGCCACTCGTCGCATTGGTACACACGGCAGTGGCGCCGCTAGGATCGTAAGCGGGATCCCAGACAGGAGCATCCGCTGCTCCAAAGCAAGTTCCCAGAGTTGGACTCGATCCGCACTGCACGGCCAACTTTCCTTCCGTACATCCGCAGCCCCAATCAAGCCGGCCGGTGGGCGGACCGCTCGTCACTTCCGCCATCGAAATAATGTTCCCCACGGGATATTGCGACAAGGCATAAGCAAGCGCTCCCGCACCGCCGCTATTCGCCGTCGCACAAAGCGGAAGACTTGCATTCTGCTTAATATTGTCGGAGATCCATTGCGTCACCGTCGCGTAACGGCAAGCCGCCGCCAGCACGCCGCCAGTTCCTTCCACCCAGCCTGCCGGTTGACTTGTGATGAATGGGGTTCCCCACGAAATCTGTACCGTCGTGTAGCCTCCGGCCAAAACGTTGCCGACGGCCGTGTCGCCGAACGTGAAGATGGTTTCGTAAAGCCCGTTGCCGTCCGTGCCAGTGTTGTATGTGACGGTTCCGAGAGAGCTCGCGCTCGGCGTGTTGGTTTTCACGAAAGCCAGCACGTCTGGAACGCTCGGACATGACACTGTCATTTGCTGGCACACGCCGCCCGAGATCGAGCCCGCACAAGGCGATATAGTCGACACACCGCTTACAGTTCCCATTTGCCGCGTTGATCCCGTTGCGCACGCCGCCGATATGGTCACATTCGAAGTGATGGTTCCAGTCGAATACGTAGGAATGCAGGACTGGCTCGCGGGCTGGCTCGTTACATACACCGTGTAGGTCGAACCACTGGTGTATGTAGTCGCAAATTTTTGAGTGCCGCTACCGGTGAAAGTCAAGCTGTCGCCTTGATCGTCCTGCAGGATGACCGTTCCGGAAAGTCCCGATACATCGACGCTCAATGAGAGCCCGCCTCCCGATGCGGTACACGTCGCCGTCACCGTAATATTCGTGGTAATCGTCCCGGTCGCATTGCCGCTCAACAGGCAAGTCTGACCCGCCGGTTGCGTTTTTACGCTGACCGTATATGTTGAACCGCTGGTATACGACGTGGCGAACGCCTGGGTGCTGTTCGTAGTAAAGGTCAGAGTGTCGGCCTTATCGTCCTGCATCACCAACGTTCCCGTCAGACCAGTGACAGCCACGCTGATCGTGTCGTTGGTCGTGCTCGTGGTGCATGTCGCCGTCACGATAGTGTTCGCGGTGATGGTTCCGGTCGCATTGCCGCTCAACAGGCAAGTCTGACCCGTCGGTTGCGTTTTTACGCTGACCGAATACGTCGATCCACTGGGATACAACGTGGCAAAAGTCTGCGTACCTGCTGCGGTAAAGGTCAACGTGTCTGCTTTGTCGTCCTGCATCACCAAAGTTCCCGTCAGACCGGTGACCGTCACGCTGATCGTGTCGTTGGTTGCTCCAGACGAACAGGCCACCGTGATCGTCACATTCGCATTGATGGTTCCGGTGGTGTTGTTGCTGGGCGCACAGGTCGCACCTGTCGGCACCGAAACAACCCGCACCATGTAAGTTGCCCCGCTGGCGTAAGTGTTGGAGAACGTCTGCGACCCGCTCGTGGACGTCAGGGTCACCTGCTGGCCGGCATCGTCCTGCAACACCAAACTCCCACTGGTAATTCCCGTGGCCGTAACAGTGATGGAAAGGCCGCCGACGATCGGAACGCACGTGACTGCAACTGTGACATCCGCCGTCGCGGTTCCAGTTCTGTTGCTTCCCAAGGAACAACTTTCGCCCGATGGTTGAGTCAAAACCGTAACCGCGTACGCTCCGCCACTGATCACCGCAGTTGCAAACGTAGCTGTCCCATTCGCGGTCACACTAAGATTGTCCCCGCCATTGTCTTGCACCGCGAGGGTCGCGCCCGTCGAGAGTCCAGTGACACTAACGCTGATCGTGAATCCGCACGTTACTGCGACCGTGACGTTCGCCGTGGCTGTCCCGGTGCTGTTGCTCCCCAACGCGCAAGTCTCGCCCGATGGCTGCGTCAGAATGCTGACCGCGTATGCTCCGCCGCTGCTCACCGCCGGCGAAAATGCAGAGGTTCCATTCGCGCTCACCGTCAGATTATTCCCGAGGTTGTTTTGCAGCACCACACTAGCGCCCGTTGCCAGGCCTGTCACATTCGCACTAATCGTGAACGTGCTTGGGGGAGGAGGCGTGGTGGTGGTGGTTCCACCTCCGCAGGCAGTAAAGGACACAAGTACCCCAAGGGTCAGTGCAAATAGGAATAACTTCATCACGATCTCCGTAGCCAAAGTCCGTTGCCCAGGGGGGAACCCGCACCGTACGACTCGGGTTAAGAGGGCAAAACGGATACTCCTTCTCTTACAGAAGCGGCGTCCCAATATATAACGATTCCAACGACCGGGCACAGGATGAAAGCTTTTGCACGGTCGGACTCGCTGCCACTTCCCACTTAGTATCCTCGTCAGATGGATTGCAGAACTCGCAGGTTGCTTCACACCTGCAATTTCGCGCATCACAGGGGCTGTATCCGTACTCCCGATACGATATAGATCCACCACTTCAATACGGTTTAATATGGTTGAACGAAACGGGTCAGATCGAGTTCGAAGGGACCATCTCTTCCTTATGCATCACTTCAAGAAGCACCTGCGACTTCTCACAATTTTATCGGCGTTCACGCTTCAGGCCGCCTGGTGCCGCGCCCAGCAATTGACCGTCCAGAACGACGATGGAAAACAGACCGTCCTCGCCCGCACCGATCTCGAAGCTTTGCCCCACGTCAAACTCCAGGCCTCCGCTCACGACGTGTCTGCCACCTTCGAAGGCGTCACCGTGAAGTCGGTGCTTGAAAAAGCCGGAATAACATTCGGCGAAACGCTCCGCGGCAAGCGACTGGCTTCGTGTCTTCTCGTTCAAGCCTCCGACGGATACCACGTCGTGATCGCGCTGCCTGAAATGGACCCCGCATTCGCCGACAAGCAGATCATTCTGGCGTTTCTCAAGGACGGCAAGCCCCTCGACGACAAAGAGGGACCGTATCGCATTGTCATACCCGACGAAAAGAGGCCTGCACGATGGATACGCCAGGTCACCACGTTCAAGATCGTGGATGTGCAGTGATCAAGCGTGCGGGATGAAGCGCAGGGATCCGGCTCAGTCCTTCTGAATCATGACCTCTGTGGCTTTCACCACGGCGGAGACGGTGTCGCCCTTCTTGAGCTTGAGTTCGTCCGCGCTGCGGCGCGTGATGGCGCTTTCGATCAAGTTTTCGCCGACCCGCACCACTACATGGGCCATGATGTCGCCCAGTTGAATCTCTTCGATAGTTCCACGCAGTTTGTTTCTGGCTGAAATTGGCATTCATCAATTATAGAAGGGGAGAATGAGCCGCATGAAAATCCGAACTGCAAATGGGATTCACGTAATCGTAGCCGCAATCGTAACAAAGACCGCCGTGATCGGCATCGCTGCCTTGCTCTGCGTCGCGTTCACCAGCCGTCCTTGCGCGGGACAGGAGATTGCCGTCGCCGCAGCCGCCGATTTGCAGTTCGCAATGCAGGACATTGTTGCTGGTTTCCAAAAACAAACGGGCAAGAGCGTGAAGGTCACCTACGGATCGTCGGGAAACTTCTTTCAACAGCTTCAAAACGGCGCGCCGTTCGACATGTTCTTCTCGGCCAATCTCGACTATCCGAAGAAGCTCGAGGCCGCGGGCCTCGTCGAATCGGGCAGCTACTTCCAATACGCCAAGGGAAAGATCGTGGTGTGGGTTCTCAACGAATCGAAGCTCAAGCTGGATTCCGGCCTGAAAGTCTTTCTCGATCCCGGCGTGAAGAAAATCGCGATCGCCAATCCGCAACACGCCCCTTACGGACAGGCCGCCGTCGCCGCCCTGCAGAAAGAAGATCTGTACGAGAAAGTGAAAGACAAACTCGTGCTCGGCGAAAACATTTCGCAGACCGCATCGTTCGTCGTGTCGGGGTCAGCCGATGCCGGCGTGGTCGCACTGTCGCTCGCGCTGTCACCCAACATGAAAACCAAAGGCCGCTACGTGGAAATTCCAGCGAGCGAATATCAACCGATCGACCAGGCCTGCGTGATTCTCAACTCCTCAAAAAACAAGGAAACTGCCCGCCAGTTCGAGGGATACATGAAAAGCAAGCCCGCCGCAGACATCCTGTCGGCTTACGGCTTCGACGTGAATTCCCGGAACTAGCGAAAGCTTATCTTGTCATTCTGACCGCAGCCGGAGCGATAGCCACCACATAGAGAGGAATCGGCTCTCCGTCGCAACTTCCTCAATCCGCCCTCAAAGCCTTCATCGGATCAATCGACGCAGCTCGGCGAGCTGGAATCAACGTCGCCACGACCGCTAGAATCAGCACAAACAACGACGCGAGCGCAAGCACCAGCGGATCGAACGGTCCGACCCCGAACAAGAATGAATCCAGCAAATGCGACGCCGCGGCCGCACCCACCAGTCCAATCGCACATCCAGCAAGCGCAAGTTTGAGCGCCGACCAGAAGACGAGTCCCAAAATTCCCGACCGTTGCGATCCCAGCGCCATCCGGATCGCCATCTCCTGCACTCGCAACGCGGCCGAGAACGCAATCACACTGTAGATTCCCAGTCCTGCCAGCAACACCGCCGCAAACGCGAATGCGGAGATCACCGCCGTATGAAACCGTCGCGGCGCTTCGCTGTCAGATACCGCGCTCTCCATGCTTTGGATTTGCGTCAGCGCAAGTTGCGGATCAATCGATCGAACGGCTCCTCGCACCGAATTCGCCATCGCTTCCGGCTCCATCGACGTCCGCACCGTGATGAATCCCGTAAGCCCGTTTTCACTGTCAGGAGTTCGCAGCGCTCCCAGAGACTTCCCGAACTGTTCCAGAGGCTGGTACAGCTGTTCTTTGTCCGGAGCATCCGGAGCGCCTTCCTTTACGTCCGCCACTTCGCCTACGACGGTTAACCATGCGGTAACCGATTCGGGCGTGCCGACGCGCAACCGCCTCCCGATCGGATTCGCGTTGGGCCAGTAGTGTTCTGCGAGCTTGCGATTCACGATCGCAACCAGTGGGGAGTCCAGGTTATCGTCTGCGACAAAAAGTCGTCCCGACAACAAGGGCACGCCCATGGTTTGCAGATAGTCGCCTTCCACGTTCACGATGGTCGCGAGATTCATATTCGCGTCCTTAGGAGGCGTATATCCTTCCACGACAAAAGTGCTGTTACTGGCGTAGCCCAAGGCGGGTAGATACGTTGTTAAGCCCGAGAACTTGACGCCGGGAAGTTGCTGCAGGCGGGTTATCAATTCGCGGCCAAACTCGTCCACGTTGACCTGCTTCGGATATTGCTTCTGCGGTAAGGAATAGGAGGCTGTCAAAACATGATCAGGACGGAAGCCCAGATCGGCTGCGCGCATTTTCTCGAAGCTGCGCAACAGCAGTCCCGCCGCTGCTAGCAATACGAGAGCCGTGGCGATCTCACCCACCACCAGAGCCGATCGAAGCCAGGCATGTCCCCCGCCTGCCGTACCCGTGCGGCCTCCTTCCTTCAATGTCTCGTTAACGTTGGTTCGCCAAGCAGCGAATGCGGGAATCAGCCCACATAGGATCCCGGTGAGAACGGATACTCCAATTGCGAACAGCACGACTTGCCAATCGAGACCGATCTCGTTAATCCGCGGCAAAGTTTCGGGCAGACGGCTGATCCCAACCTTCAGTCCGATCGCGGCGAGTCCCAGTCCCAGCAGGCCTCCGCTTACGCTTAACACCAACCCCTCGAGCACGGACTGACGAAGAAGGGTCCATGCGCCCGCTCCCAACGCGAGGCGCATCGCAATCTCGCGGCGGCGACGGATCGCGCGCACCAGCAGCAGCCCCGCCAAGTTCGCGCACGCGATCAGCAGCACAACCATGATCGCGAGAAAGAGCGTGCGCACCAGTTGCCGCGCATCCGAAACTGTCGCCTCATGCAGCGAATGGACCACTGCCTGTATGTGCAGGCTCGCCATGAATGGCGGATAACTTCGCATCGTCTCTTGTGCGACGCGTTCAGTATCCTGCTGAGCCTGTTCGATCGTCACTCCAGCTTTCAGGCGCCCCACCATGTTGTAGTTCCAATTCGCTTGCCCCGTGACACCCGTTTCCTGTTGAGTAAAGCTCATCGGAATCCATAACTCGCTGTTGTTCAGGTGCCCAGGTACGAGCGGGAATTCGAACTGTCGCGGCATAACTCCGACAACCACGTACGGTTTGCGGTCCAGAAGAATCTTCGTCCCGAGCACATGCGGATCGGCGTGCAGCCGGTTTTGCCAAAGAACGTAGCTGATCACAGTGACCGGCTCGCTCTGTTCGTCTTCTCGCGTTGTGAAAACGCGGCCCATCAACGGCGCTACCCCAAGCGCCGGAAGCACTCCTCCGGACATTCGTGCGCCATTCACTTGTGCTGGCTCGCCGATTCCGGAGAGTTCATAGCTGGCCTGCTCATAACCGCCAAGGCTGTCGAAGCTGTGAGTGTCGCGGGTGTATGCCCGGATGTCGGGAGCGGTCACTCCCGCCTCACTGTTGTCCCCCAGGTTTGCGCCCTGCAAGATGTCGGAAAGGGACACAAGCCGCTCTGATTGCGGAAACGGCAGTGGCCGCAGCAGTACACCCTCGACAATCGAGAAGATCGCTGTGGTTGCGCCGATACCCAGCGCCAGCATCAGGACGGCGGTAACACTGAATCCGGGAGACTTTCGCAAATGGCGGACGGCGATTCGCAGATCCTGGACAAACATTTTGTCGAGCTCCTAGCAGACGGGTATAAGGCTATTCGAGCAGCTACGCGCCCAAATCGCGAAGGATGCTAAATCATTGCTGCGTCAGATTTTTCCTTCGGCGGCTCGGTGGCCGCGCTGCTCGAGGGTGTCCGTATTTGCAGAAGGCCGTCCGGGACTGGACATGAACGGCTTCTCGCGCTTCACCCCCGAACACCGCATTTCCAGCCGGTGGCAGGGATCTCGCGTGAAGCACCACTGGCTTACTCCGAAGCCTTCTTCCGCGTGTAGAACCGCTTCACCTTCGCGCGGTTGCCGCACTTCGTCATGTCGCACCAGCGGCGGCGATGATTCTTGCTTTCATCGAGAAACAGCCACTCGCAAGTATTCGAAGCGCAGGCACGGACAAATTGCAAATCGTCGGAAGCCAGCAACTCCCCCGCCGAGCGTGCAATCGCCCACCTGGGCGCGTCAAAGTTGTGAGGTGACGAATCGAATTGCCACGCAAAATGCCCTGCGTGCGGCACCAGGCTCGCATGTAGCGCCGCCTCCTGGATAAATCCGTTCAGCACCAGCATCGGCGATCTTGGCACAGGCTTCTTTTGAACGATCGCCCAGAAGACCTGGTACATCGCTTCGCGCATTTCAACCGCTGCCGCCAACGCTTTTTGCGCGGGCTCGGGCCCCTGCAGGCTTCGCGCAAAAAGTGTGTCGACCTGCTGGTCTGAAAGAATTCCTGTGTCTTCTCCAAAACGCGCCAGATCGATGTAGCTCTGCAACAACTCCTTCGGTTCGTCGCTATATCGATCGTCGAGCGTGTTCACGAAGTCGAGACAGAGCGCACCGGCACACAGATCGAACCTCGGCTCTCGACGCCTCGTTTTTTCCCGAATCGTAGAAATATCGCGACTCCTTACTCTCCTTCTCATTATCTAACCATTAAAACCTACTTGACAAGTTAGATCTGCAACGATAGCATCGTCCTAACCGCTGATTATCTTTTTGGAGGTTAGATTATGCTCAGCGAAAACTCGGCGCAAGTCATGGCCCTCATTCGCAGCGGCAGGATGGTACACATAGGAGGACGCCCAGTGATCGCTCGGAAACCAGACTCGTTGAAGTCGGAAAGCGGTCGCGCGGAATCGATTAAGCTCGCGCTCGCCTTTGCGGCGATTTACCTCGTTTGGGGATCGACCTACCTAGCCATCCGCTACGCAGTCGAAACCATTCCTCCGCTGGTTGCCGCAGGCATCCGTCACACCGTTGCGGGCGGAGTTCTACTCGCATGGGCGTATGCGCGAGGATACCGCGCCAAACGCGAACACTGGATCGCCGGCGCCATCGTGGGAGCGCTCTTCTTTCTGGTGGGTCACGGCACGCTGCATTGGGCTGAGCAGCACGTTGCTTCAGGACTGGCCGCGCTCCTGATCGCGACCGAACCCATGTTCATTCTCGTGCTCGCTCGTGCAACCGGCCAGCAGAAGATCAGCCGTCTGAGCGCGATGGGCTTGGGTCTTGGCGTGGCGGGCGTCGCTATTCTCACCGGCGTCGAGTTGTCGGCCAAAGACACCAGCTTGATCGGAATGCTGGCAGTGCTGCTTGGTTCGTTGTCGTGGGCAGCTGGCGTAGTGATCTCGCCGAAGCTCAAACTGCCGACGGACGCTCTGGCGCGCACCGCGGTTCCCCTGGTGTGCGGCGCCATGATGCTGCTCGCCGCCGCCGGAGTGACAGGCGAATTTCATGGCCTGCACTGGTCTGCAGTGTCGATGAAATCCATTCTCGGATTGGCTTTCCTGATTTTGTTCGGATCAATCGTTGCGTTCACGTCCTACACGTGGCTGTTGCAGCGATGTCCGCCAACACTGGTCGCGACGCACACGTACGCAAACCCTGTGGTCGCTGTGCTGCTGGGATGGCTCTTTGCGGGTGAAGCGCTGACGGCGCGGGTGGTGCTCGCTTCGCTGGCGATTCTGGGAGCGATCGTATTGATTCGCAGAGGCGAGCGCGTCACGGAACATCCGGCGATCGCGCCCGCCCCTGCCAAGGTGAAGTCAGCCGAGCAGTGCGCCTAGCGATTGTGATCGCGGTCGTGATCGTGGTCGCGCGGACGAACTTCCGAACAGAGAATCCACAGGTGGTCCATATACTCTCCGCTCATGGACCGGAAGCCCGTGACCACGGCGCCCATCGGGCACTCAGCTTCTGCGGGGTGCCCGCCCGGGTTGGGACGCGTCACCGATTGCGTCCACTCGGTACGCGGACGTTCGACGCGCTCTTCGATTTCATGCATCGGACTGCATTCGCCCACTGCCTCGTCGATCGAAGCTCCGGTGCGGCCGCGCAATCCACGCAAGGCGAAGTGTTCCGGACAAAACGCGTCATGCACGGGACGCCCACCTGGGCTGCCCGTTCGGCTGGTCATGCGACGCTCGTCTCCCATCCTTCCATCCGGACGAATTGGCGCGCAATCGAGCCAAGCCTGATTGAAGAATTCGCCGGTCTGCACGTGGAATCCCACGGCGATACTGTCGGGTTCACACTGCGCATCGGGAGAAGGCCTGCCGCCGTTGCCGCCGCCGAAGTCACGCGCGATGCGCTCGCGCGAAACAAAACCAAAATGGTCACGGTCACGGTCGCCGTACTGTGGACTCGCTAACGCCGCAACCGCCACAATGAAGAGGATGGCAAAAATAACTGCGATTTGAACAGTTGCCTGGCGGTGAATAGCACTTACTTTGCGAGCCGACGAACTTATACCTGAATTTTTCATGGAACGCCCCTTGATGAGATCGGTGAGTCTTCCGAGCATGGAGCCACCGATCGAGATGTGAACGGATGTTAGAAGTCGCTTCGAATGATGTCAATGCAGAGGCGGGTTCCGGAGCGAAAGCGCTTTTGCAAAAAGTGCTGATCTGCGAACTGTGTCTTTCGTCGACCCTGCTGGCGCAGGCGCCGGCCAGCAACGATCAGGTAACCGATGGTCAGATGAAGGATCTGTTATCGATACGGTCTGCCGACCGGATCTCGGCGCCCGTCTTCAATCAACAGCGCGTTGTGCTGTCGGGAGCGTCGTGGTGAAGACGCAGATGGTTCGAGTGACTATGCAGTGAGTTGGGTTACGGGAGGTTAGTCGAGGTCAAAATCACAGTCAGCCGGAACCGAGGGTTCATCCTGGTGTTGCAGAATCTGTGAATTGTCAGTGGTGTGTGGGTTTGTCAGTGGTGCTGGTCGCGGCGCCGTAGGTAGTCGATGAACATCTGTTCCACCGGCTTGTCGTAGGCAATGAGGACGTGGCGGACGGTGTGTCCGCTGACGAAGTGGCAGACTTCTTCGGCGAGATTCTTCGCATGATCTCCAGCGCGCTCGAGAGACTGGGTCATGAAGATGACTTGCAGGCTGGCCTGGCGCACTAGGTTTTCGGGATTCTCGATGTGACGCAGGAAAATGAGATTGCGGAGGCGATCCATCTCGGCATCGGCGCGCAGAACTTCGACGGCTTTGCCGACGTCGCGGGCGGAAAAAGCCGATCCGCAATCGGTGAGCATCTTCTCAAGGAGTGTGGCCATCTGGGTAAGGTCGCGGGTGTCTTCGGTGTCAATGCGTCCGCTGACAGATTGAGCGCTGTTGGCGAAACTGAGAAGCAGGTCGCCGATGCGCTCGAGGCCGATCATGAATTTCATGCAGGCAAGAAGTTCGCGGGCCTCCGCGGGCTCGACTTCCGTGATGGCGTTGGTCACGCCGCTGTCGATTTCCATGTCGAGCGTGTCGAGTTCCCGTTCGCGCTGGCGCAGCGAATTCAGCAGCGCGTTGGAGCCCGTTGCTATTCCTTCGGCAGCGGCTCCTGCGGCGTCTTTGGCCATGTAACAGGCTTCGACCGTGCGGCGCACCAAATAGTGGTGGGCCGGTTCCGGGGCAGGGCTTTTGACGGCGACGCTCATAGTGGTGTCCGATGGGCGAGGACGCGGGCGACGGGGAGTGGCTCTGGAATCGTCGCCGGAACTCAGCCGTTCATGAGATGGGATAGTCACGGGAAAAGCTTAGAATTTTTCCAGGAAGAAGGGGTTAACGGGGTGTTAATTTTTTCATCTATTTTCTTGACTGAAATTTCGAAATCCCCACGGAGGGACAAAGACGGGGCGTCCTTTGCTTGGCTTATTCGGTAGGCAACGTGAAGAAGAAGGTGCTGCCGCGGGTTAGTTCGCTTTCGGCGCGGATGGAGCCTCCGTGGGCGCGCATGATGTGTTTGGCGATGGCTAGGCCGAGGCCGGTGCCTCCCGATTCACGCGAGCGTGCTTTGTCAACCCGATAAAAACGTTCGAAGAGGCGCGGAAGATGTTCAGAGGAAATGCCGGCGCCGAAGTCGCGCACATAAAATTCCACGCCGCGTTCCCCGGAGCTGGCGCCGAGTTCCACGCGTCCGCCAGTTCGTCCATACTTCATGGCGTTGTCGATCAAATTGGAAAAGACCTGATGGATGGCCTCGCGGTCCGCCAGGACCGCAGGCAATGATTCGGCAGAGCCGCTCACTCCTTTTGCATCGACGATCTCCAGGTCCACGCCCTGGGTGCGTGCGATCTCGCGGAAACTTTCCTCGGCATCATTCAACAATTCCATGGGCACGACGGGCTCTGTGTCGAAACGCGTTTCGCCGGATTCGACTCGTGCGAGGGTGAGCAGGTCTTCGGTGAGGCGGGCCATGCGCGCGGCATTTTTGCGGATGATTTCCAAGAATTCGCGGGTGGATGCGGAAGTCTCGGCGGCAGAGTCGAGCAGGGTCTCGGAATATCCCTGAATCGACGTGAGCGGAGTACGGAGTTCGTGGGAGACGTTGGCGATGAAATCGCGGCGCGTTTTTTCGACGCGCTCGGTTTCGGTCAGATCGCGGAGGACGGCGACGATGCCTCCATCGGGAAGCGGCGCAGCGGTTACGTCGAAGGCGCGGCCAGGAACGATCGAGGTGGCGCGGGCAGTCTTCACTTCCTTGTCGGTCGTCGCGGCTTTTACCGTCGCGAGAAAATCAGGATCTCGAATGGTCTCAACGACGGGAGCATTCAGCCGCACATGATGCGGGACAAGACGATCCAAAGGCTGATTGGCCCAGCGAACGAGGCCATCGGAACTGACAGCGATGACCGCGTCTTGCATGCTGTTGAGCAGCGTCTCGAGCTGGCGCTGGCTGGACTTCACCGCTGCGAAACTGCGCTCGATCTGTTCGGCAGTCTTGTCGATGGCGGCGGCGACGCGGCCGATTTCATCAATCGGAGCTTGGTCGACGCGGGCGCGAAGATCTCCCTGCTCAATACGGGCGGCAACATCGACGATGCGTTCGAGGCGGCGGGCCGTCAGGATCGAAGCGACAGCGGCGATCATCAGCGCAACGAGCGCGGCGAATAGGGATCCCCAGAGCAGGGGGCGATGGACCTGTGACTGCACGGCCTGCACGGCGGAGAGCGGATAGGCGAGGCGGACAGCGCCTCCGGAAATGGGAGCAGCGACGTAAAGGAATGGAATACCGATGGTCGCGCTGACGCGCTCGTTCTCACCGGTCTTGCCGGCGAGGGCCGCGACGAACTCGGGACGCGTGGAGTGGTTCTCCATTTTCGCAGGATCGGTTTCAGAGTCGGCGAGCACTTTGCCGGACGAGTCGATGACGGTGGCCCGGGCGCCGGCGGTGCGAGCGTCTTCGGCGGCGATATCGACGACTGAGTGAGCGTGATCGTCTCGACGCGATGCGCGAACAGCAGGGTCTTCTGATTGAGGTTGCGCTCAACTTCCGCACGCAAAGAGGCTTCCCACGCCTTGCCGATCATGACGTCGAGAATCAGAGCGGTGGCGGCGATGACGATGAGGAAGACAGCGAGCAGCTTGAAGAAAATGCGATTCTTCACGCGCTCCTCGAGGTCGGCGCAATCGTCACTTGGGACCCTCGAAACGGTATCCAGCGCCGCGAACGGTTTTGAGGTAGCGGGGATTCTCGGGGTCGGGCTCGATCTTTTCGCGGATGCGGCGCACATAGACATCGACCGAGCGCGGAGTTACGTAAGCGGTGTCGCGCCAAACAGAGTCGAGAAGATGATCGCGGCTGAAGACACGCCCTTTGTGGCGGGCAAAATAATCGAGCAGTCGGAATTCGGTGGCAGTGGTGGAAACCGTCGCGCCGCGAACAGTGAGCGTCATCGCGGAAGGATCGATTTCGATATCGCCGATCTTGATGGGGCTGGGCGGCAAAGGACGCTCGAAGCGGCGAAGCACGGCCTTCACGCGGGCAACAAGTTCGCGCGGGCTGAATGGCTTGGCGATGTAGTCGTCGGCGCCGAGTTCGAGTCCGAGGACGCGGTCCGCTTCGCTGCTTTTTGCCGTCAGAAAAATTACAGGCACAGGGGAAAGCCCGGCGGTCTGACGAATGTTCCGGCAAATCTCGAGGCCGTCTTTGCCGGGAACCATGATGTCGAGAACGAAAAGCGCGGGCGGCTGACGTTCAGCGTCAGCGAGCACTGTCGATCCCGTGGGATAGAGGCGGACGTTGAAGCCTTCATTTTCGAGATGATGCCGGACCAGGCGGGAAATATCGGGATCGTCTTCGACGACGAAGATGCTTGGTTTCACGGGATCATTTTATCGGAGGGAGTTGGGAGTACCTAGCGCCGAGTGCCGAGTTTCAGCGCTGAGGCGTTATTTTCATCGGATGTTAACAATTCAGAAGCCGGAACCTTGAACCCAGAGGGCACGGAGGGGCACTGCTTCCTTTTTCTCAGATCGCAATCAGCAGGTTTGACGCTTTGTCGAGGTGGAAGCGTTTTTTCGGCGGGATGACGGTGGTGGCGCTGTATTCGGTGACGATGGCGGGACCTTGGCATTTTTTGCCGGGTTGCAGTTGCTCTCTCGCGTAGAGCTTCGTTTCTTGTTTTCTGCCGTCGAAGAGGACTGGGGCTTTGGCTGTGGCAAGCCAGCCGAGCCTTGCTCGGTCCGGACGGCCGATGGCAGCCGTCCCCACATGCTTTCCCTTCAGGACCGCGCGAAGGCGGAGGGTGACCAGTTCGATTTCGCGGGCGGGGTGGGTGTAGCCGTAGCGGCGGTGGTGTTCCTGCTCGAAATCGCGGAGGAGATTCTTCGTGAAGGGGAGGTTGAGTTCGTACCCCTGACCGCGGTAGCGGAGGTCAACAGTGCGAAGGTGTTTGGGAGTACCGTGCCAGGATTCATCCCGAAAGGCTTGGGTCGCGGCCCTTTCGAGGGCTGAAAATTCGTGATTCAACCTCGCGTACGGAATTTTCACGCGAGACGCGCCAGAGGATCGTGCGCGAAAGATCTTTGACCACGTCGCTCGCGAGAATTCCCAACGCAGAGAGCGCACCGGGAAGCGTGGGCACAATAACGTGCGGGATGTTGAGGGCTTCGGCGAGAGCGCAGGCGTGGAGGCCTCCGGCGCCGCCAAAGGCGACGAGCGCAAACTGACGGGGATCGCGCCCGCGCTCGATGGAGACGACGCGAATCGCTTTTTCCATGGTGGCGTTGACCACGCGGATGACGCCCGAGGCGAACTGGTCGAGAGTGAGCCGGCTGCGGTTCTGGCTTGAGAAACTCTTGCGTCACGCGGCGGGCACGATCGAGGTCGAGAGTGAAATCTCCGCCGAGAAACTGGGTGGGCTGCAGGCGACCCAGAAGAAGGTTTGCATCGGTGACCGTTGGCTGCGTGCCGCGACCGTAGCAGATCGGACCGGGATCAGCTCCGGCGGATTCGGGACCGACGCGAAGAACGCCCGCGGCATCGAAGCGGGCGATTGAACCTCCACCGGCCCCGACGGTGTGGATGTCGAGCATGGGGACGCTGATGGGGAGGCCGGCAATCTGGGCATCGTTGGCAGTCTTGATTTCACCTTCGAGAAGAGAAACGTCGGTTGAAGTGCCTCCCATATCGAAGGCGATGATTTTTTCGAAGCCGCTGGCGCGGGCTGTGGCCGCGGCTCCGACGACGCCGCCTGCAGGTCCGGAGAGGACGGTGCGTACAGGCTCACGCGCGGCGGTGGGGAGAGCGGTGATGCCTCCGCTGGACTGCATAACGAAGATGCGGGCGGGGGCTGAAGCCGGGTTCTTCTGCAGGACTTTCGCGGCTCGGAAGGGCCGCTGTTCCGCGCTGGCAATCCTCACTGCGCCCAAGCGCTGCGACCCGCCTAAACGTTCCTGCGTGAGAGTCGTTGCCCTGACTTGCGCGGCCGGAGCGCCCGCGGCCACATGGCGATTGCTCGTGGCTAGAGCTCTTGCTTCCAGGCTCTCCAGATAGCATTGCATGACAGGCTGGAGGTAGGCGTTGATTACGACTGTCGAGGTGCGTTCGTATTCACGAAACTCGGGGAGGATTTCGTGAGAGACGGAAAGGGGAACGCCCAGTGGCTGCAGGGCTTCGCTGACGGCTGCTTCGTTTTTCGGATTTGCGAACGAGAAAAGCAACGAGATGGCGATGGACTCCGGTCCCGCATGCGAAATGCGAGCGGAGAGCGATTGCAAATCGTGCGGCGAAGGCGCGGTCAGAATTTCGCCATCGGCCGCGGTCCGTTCGTGGATGCCGAAGCGGAGCTTTTTCGGGACTAGCGGTTCGATGCGGTCAAAGAAAAAATCGTAGAGCTTGGGACGTGCCTGACGTCCGATTTCAATGGCGTCTTCAAATCCAGCGGTGGTGACGAGCGCGGTGCGGGCGCCCTTACGTTCCAGCAACGTGTTGGTGCCGACGGTAGTGCCGTGGAGCAGGACGAATTCTCCGCCAGGTGCAATTTTATGGAGCGCTTCGATGATCGCCTCGGATGGATCGGACGGCGTGGAGAAGACTTTCAACATCCGCAGGCGGCGGGTCGCGGGATCGGTCCAGACACAGTCGGTGAAGGTGCCGCCGGTGTCGATGGCGATGCGCAGGGGGTGAGAGCGGCGCGGCATTTTTTCGGAAGGCTAGATTAACATTCTGGAAAAATCCCCACTTCTCGAGCTGGCCACGCGCGAGAAATTGGGACTCCGGTTCATAAAACACTGGCGTACCATTTGCGACTATGCGATACGAATTTCTTGTCGAGAGCTATGGCACGGAGCGAGTCAAGGTGCTTGGCGGTGTGGAGCGAATTCCGGGATGAGGATCTTCCGTTGCGCCCGAAGGAAGGAGATCCACGGGGCCGGAGCGTACATGAGCAGATGGTGCATCAGTGTGTGAGCGAAGATTTGTGGTTCCGCAACATGCTCGGCATCGATGTGGGAGCAACTCCGCTGCCTCCACGCGAGACGCGGCTCGAATTCATAGGGCGCTATGCAGAGGACAGTGGGAAACGGCTGGCCGCTCTGCAATCGAACGACGAAGCGTGGTGGGAAGGAACTGCGAACTTCTTTGAAGTGCCGCGATCACGAGCGTGGGTGATGGTGCGGCGCATGACGCATACGTCTCATCATCGCGGGCAATTGATGGCGATGTTGCGGATGCTCGGGAGAGATCTGCACAGCAACTATGGCCCCACAGCGGATACCGGCGGGCTCATGGCAAACCATGCTCCGACGATTTATGCGTATCGAACGCTGGAGGAGTTGATCAAGGGAGAGGCGCGCGGGGGCGCGAAAACGAAGTTGCCGGGCGCGGGCGGGAAGGCAGTTACGGAACGGCCGGACTAGACGTATGCGTCGGGGGACACCTTCCAGATCAGTTGGGACGGACGCAGGCGGCAACCGATTCCTTCCCCGCTTCGCGGTTCGGAATGACAAAGCTGTGGTGGCTTGCACTCTGGCGGGATCGCTAAGTCTCGGTCGTTTCTCTCCTACTTGATCGTGAAGGCTAACGTCAGCAGGGTTTTTTGTTCGACCTCGTGGGCTTTGGCGCTGCCGGTTGCGGGGCTCGCGCCGGAGCTGCGTTTTACGCTTAGCACGGGGCGGTCGCCTGCGATTCGTTTCAGGCGGGGGAGCATGTTGAACATCGCTCCCATGTTCGCCGGTTCTTCCTGCACCCAGACGATGTCGGCGTTCTTGCCGTGGCGGTCGAATTCGGCGACGACTTCCTTCTCGGGGAACGGATAGAGCTGTTCGAGAAAAACGATCGCGGTGGTGTTGTCTTTTCTCTTCTTTCGTTCGGCCTGAAGTTCGTGGCCGATTTTTCCGGTGCAGATCAGGATGCGTTCGGCTTCTCCGACGGTCGAGTCGGGGATGACGTTCAGGAAATTCTTGTGTGTGAAGTCTTCGATCGAAGAGCTTGCATCCGGATGGCGCAGCATGCTCTTCGGGGTAAAGACGACCAGCGGCTTGCGCCAGTAGCGCAGGGCCTGGCGGCGCAAGAGATGGAAATATTGCGCTGCGTTTGAGGGCTGCGCGATCTGGATGTTGTGCTTGGCAGCGAGCTGAATGAAACGCTCGATGCGGGCGCTGGAGTGTTCCGGGCCTTGTCCTTCGTAGCCGTGAGGCAGCAGCATGACGACGCCCGAGAGCAGATTCCACTTGGCCTCGCCGGCGCTGATGAACTGGTCGATGATGGCTTGCGCTACGTTGACGAAGTCGCCGAACTGCGCCTCCCAAAGAACGAGCGATTCGGGATAGTCACGGCTGTATCCGTATTCGAAGCCGAGAACTCCGGCCTCGGAGAGCGTGGAGTTGTAGATTTCGCAACGGGCCTGGCCAGTAGCAATGTTTTCGAGCGGCACGTATTCGTTCTCGTTCTCGATGTCGATGAGAACGGAGTGGCGCTGGTTGAACGTGCCCCGGCGCGAATCCTGTCCGGACATGCGAACATGCGTTCCGGTTTTTACGAGGCTTGCGAACGCAAGGGCTTCGGCCATGCCGTAATCGACAACGCGTTTGCCGGCGCCCATCTCGGCGCGCTGTTCAAGAAGCTTCTTCACCTTGGGGTGAATGTGAAAGCCCTCGGGGTAGGTGGTCAGGCGCGCGGTTAAGTCTGATAGTTCTTCAGGCGCCAACCCGGTTTCGACTTCGAACTCCTGGCGGTGAAGGCCTCCGAAATATTTGTCCCAATATTTGGGAAGGTCGCGAAGCTTCGGCTTGTACTTGACGCTGCCGGCTTTTTTCTGCGCGGCTTCGAATTCGGCCTTGATGGCATCGGCCTGCGCCTGCGCATCAGTCGCGCCGACGTCATCCGCATAAATCTGCCAGAGCGGCGGATGCTCTTTGATCTTCTTGTAGAGCAGTGGCTGCGTAATGGTGGGATCGTCGACCTCGCTGTGTCCGTGGCGGCGGTAGCCGATGAGATCGATCACAACATCGGTGCCGAATTGGTAGCGGTAGTCGACCGCCATGCGCGCAACGCGAACAACAGCGTCGACATCTTCGGCGTTGACGTGGAAGATGGGAATCGACTGGCGTCGCGCGATGCACGCCGCGAAGCGGGTCGAGTGCTCCTCGGTGTAGCTCGTAGTGAATCCAAGAAGGTTGTTGACGACGACGTGAATGGTACCGCCGACGGTATATCCGGGCAGGTCAGCGTAGTTCATGGTTTCGGCGAGGATGCCTTGGCCTGCGAACGCGGCATCGCCGTGAACCAACAATGGAAGGTATTTTTCGGTGCCGCCGTCTCCAGTGCGATCCTGTTTGGCGCGGGTACGGCCGACGGTGACGGGGTCGACGGCTTCGAGGTGACTCGGGTTCGAGACGAGATGGATGTGGACCTTGCCACCGCTGCGCGTGATGTATTCGCCGGTCGCGCCCATGTGATATTTCACGTCACCTGAACCGAGAACGCTGCGCGGATCGACGTCTTCAAATCCGGCGAAGATTTCCTGCGAAGGGCGTTTGGCGACGTGAGCGATGACGTTGAGGCGTCCGCGATGGCTCATGCCCATGACGAGTTCAATCGCGCCTTTTTGCGCGGCGCAGTCGAGGACTTCGTCGACCAACGGGATGAGCGCGGTAACACCTTCGAGGGAGAAGCGCTTGCTGCCGAGATAGCGCTGTTGCATGACCTGCTCGAACACGTCGGCCCGAGTCAGCAGTTCGAGGATGCGCTTCTGGTCTTCCTGCGGCGGCTCAGATTCCATGCGCTCGAAAACCCAGCGGCGGCGCTCGGGGGCATAGAGGTGGTTGATTTCCACGCCGATAGTGCTGGAATAAATGTTGCGGGCTTCGCGGGCGTATTCGCCGTCCTGTTCGAGCTCGGGTGTGGCACGGGGACGCAGGAAACCGAGAGGATCGAGGTCGCCTTCGAGATATCCGAACTGGCGGTAGGCGGCGAACACGCGTTCGCGTTCGGGGTTGGAACCGTTGGACGACGCCGATTGGAGCGGGGCGCCGGAAATCTTTGTTTTGGGCATATGAGTGCAGTTCCTAGAATAACGGATGCGGGGAGGTGTTGGGGGGATTCGCGGGGCGGGCTTCCGGCTTCCGGCAACGCCGGCTTTGATGCGGCGGCTTGCTTACGGAGAGGGGTGCTAGCGCGAGACGCTCTCGCCACCGACGGCGGGACGCCGGCGCTACGATCTGGGCTCGCTGGATGACAGGCATTTATCATTCTCGCGATGAAAAATAAAGGGTTGGGTGCGCCGGTTCTGGTGGGGATCCCGTTTGATGGGCAGTCTTCCTATTTGCGGGGAGCGGGGGACGCTCCGCCAAAGATTCGCGAGGCGATGGCCTGCGACGCTTCGAACAAGTGGACGGAGTCGGGCGTGGATTTAGGTGCGTCCGGCATTTATGAAGATGCGGGAGACTTGGCGTTTTCAGAAGAGAAAGCTTTTGCTGCGATCGAAGAACGGATTGGATCGCTGATCGACTCGAGCAAGCGCCCTGTTTCGCTGGGCGGAGATCACTCGATCACGTTTCCGATTGTGAAGGCGTTTGGAGCGCGATACCCGGAACTGACGATCTTTCATTTCGATGCACACCCGGATTTGTATGACGAGTTTGAGGGGAACCGGCTATCACATGCGTGCCCGTTTGCCCGGATCATGGAGGCGGGGCTCGCAAAACGGCTGGTGCAGGTGGGAATTCGGACCATCAACCGGCATCAGCGGGAACAGGCGCACAAGTTTGGAGTGGAGGTCGTCGAGATGCGGGGGCTTCCGGCTTACGAGAAGTTGAAAGCGGCGGGGCCGGTGTACATCACGTTCGATATGGATGTACTCGATCCGGCCTTTGCGCCCGGGATCTCGCACCGTGAACCGGGAGGGATGTCGGTGCGTGAGGCCATCGCGCACTTGCATGCGATCGAGGGAACGATTGTGGGAGCAGACGTCGTCGAGTTCAATCCGGTGCGGGATGTTTCGGGAATCACCGCAACGGTAGCGGCGAAAATTGTTAAGGAAATCTTGGGGCGGATGGTGGCAGGGTAGGCGCTACTTGTAATGACCGCTGCGCGGTGCCTTTTACCGGCACAACCTTCAACACAGCGGCACATAGAGGAGCACGGGGCTTCCGTGGGGACAACCGATCGCGGATTCCTGTTTTGCCGTAGGAATGACAAGCTATTCGGAATGGAGACCCTGCGGAGGAAGATGGGCAAAGGAAAGGCGCGCGGCGGGTTTCCGTAAAGCGGCGATTCGGTTTACAGTAGCTGGAACCTAATTTCTACATAAACAATGGCGAAAACATTTCGAAGACAGATCGCAGATGGATTGCTGGCAGCGGGGTTGGCGGCGGTGGTGGCAACCCTCGCATGCTCGAAAAATGCAGCGCAAGGTCCTCCACCTGGCGCGGGAGGCGGCATGCCGGTGAAAGTGATCGAAGCGACGGCTGTGCCGGTGAACGATACGTCGGAATACGTGGCGACGCTGAAGTCGCGCGACTCGGCCGTGATCATGCCGCAGGTCGAGGGCCAGATCACTCAGATCTTCGTGCACTCGGGGGACAAAGTGACGGCGGGCGGCGCGTTGATGGAGATCGATCCGCTGAAGCAGCAAGCGACGGTGAAGAGCCAGCAGAGCGCGCGGGCCGCGCAACAGGCGACGCTAAGCCTGGCGAAACAGCAATACGACCGGGCCGTGGGCCTGTCATCGGCTGGAGTCATCAGCAAGCAGGAACTGGATCAGGCCAAAGCCACGCTCGATGCGGCGCAGGCGCAGATCGACTCGCTCGACGCGCAGGTGAACGAGCAGCAGGTGCAACTGCACTATTACAAAGTTGTGGCGCCGCGCGAAGGAATCGTGGGAGACATCCCGGTGCGGGTGGGCGACCGGGTCACGACCAGCAGCCAACTTACGACGGTGGATCAACCAGGCAGCCTAGAAGCGTATGTGTACGTCCCGATCGAGAAGTCGTCGCAACTCAAGATGAATCTTCCGGTGCAAGTGGTCGACGGCGAAGGGAAAGTTTTGTCGAACACGCGCGTGAGTTTTATCTCTCCGCAAGTGGACAACACGACTCAGACAGTTCTGGTGAAAGCTCGAATCGCAAATGGAAACGATGCGCTGCGGCAATCGCAGTTTATCCGGGCGCGCGTGGTGTGGGGAACCCATAAGAATCCTGAGGTGCCAATCTTGGCGGTATCGCGGCTAGCTGGACAGTATTTTGCATTCGTCGCCGAATCGCAGAATGGCGGATCGTTTGTAGCGCGGCAGAAGCCGCTGAACATCGGCCAAACGGTCGGCAACAATTTCGAAGTGCAGGATGGCATCAAGCCGGGAGACAAAGTCATCGTGTCGGGGACGCAGTTCTTGCGGGACGGGGCGCCGGTGATTCCGCAGAGTTAGCAGAAATTCAAAAGCAACGCGTCGCTTTGCTCCGCGGAGCGGACGAGGCGTCCGCCCTTACGAAAAACTGTTTGGTTCGTGTAATTCGTGTCGGCTGAGGCCACGTTCTCATGTTTGTTGATTTCTTCATTCGACGTCCGGTATTTGCCACGGTTTGCGCGCTGCTCATTGTTCTGGCGGGCCTCGCCGTTATTCCCACTCTGCCGATCGCGCAGTTTCCGAATCTGTCGCCACCGCAAGTCGGCGTGACCAGCGTCTACATCGGAGCCAGCGCACAGACGGTCGAGAGCGCGGTCACAATTCCGCTGGAACAGCAAATCAACGGCGCGGAAGGGATGAAGTACATTACGTCGTCAAGCGGCAACGACGGGACGAGCCAGATTTCTGTCACGTTCGATCTGACGCGGGATCCGGATCTTGCCACGGTTGACATTCAGAACCGCGTGAACACGGCGCAAGGACGGCTGCCGGGGCCCGTGAAGTCCGTCGGCATCACGACGGCGAAGACGTCGCAAAATTTCGTGTTCGGCGCGGCCGTCTTCGCGGACAAAGGGAAATACCCGACGCTGTTCATGAGCAACTATCTGGACGTCTATGTCAGGGACGCGCTGAAGCGAATTCCAGGCGTAGCGGATGTGATTATCTTCGGCGAGCGGAAATACTCGATGCGCTTGTGGCTCGACCCTGTGCGGATGGCGGGTCGCGCGCTCACCGCACCCGACGTGGTCAGCGCCCTCTCTGAGCAGAACGTGGAAGTTGCCGCCGGACAGGTGGGACAACAGCCGTCCATCCCCGGACAGGAGTACCAGGTCAGCGTGCGCGCAGTAGGGACGGTTGAGCGAGCCGGCGCAGTTCGACAACATCATTTTGAAAACGAATGCCGACGGCACGCTCGTGCGCCTGAAAGATGTGGGGCATGCCGAACTGGGCGCTGAGAGTTACGCGAACGATTTGCTGTTCAATGGGCAGGAAGCGGTTGGATTGGGCGTGACACAACTCTCGACGGCGAATGCGATCGACGTGGACCGGCGGGCGATCGCGGAGTTGGAACGGCTGTCGAAGAGCTTTCCGCCGGGAATGCGCTACAAGGTCGCGTTCGACACGACGGACGCGGTGGGCGAGTCGATTCGCGACGTGACCTACACCGTAGGCTCCGCGATCGTGCTGGTTATCCTCGTGATCTTCATCTTTTTGGGCGACTGGAGAACCACGATGATTCACTTCATCGCCACTCCGGTTTCGCTGATCGGCACGTTCGTGTTCGTGAAGTTGCTGGGATTCTCGATCAATACGCTGACGCTGTTTGGAATCACGCTGGCGACGGGACTGGTGGTCGACGACGCCATCGTCGTGATTGAGAACATCGAACGCCACATCCAGGAGGGCGAGCACGACTCGCAGAAAGCTGCGTCGGCGGCCACGGGAGAAATTACTGGCGCGGTCATAGCGACTTCGCTTGTGCTGGTTGCCGTATTTGTGCCGGTCGCGTTCTTTCCTGGAACAACCGGCATTCTGTTCCGCCAGTTTGCGCTCACCATCGCCTTCTCGATCGCGATTTCGGCATTCAACGCACTGACGCTGGCACCGGTGCTGGCGTCGATTCTGTTGCGCGACTCCCACGGCCGCCAAAAGTGGTGGTGGCTCCGAAAGTTCGACCAGGGGGTGCAGGCCTTGACTAACGGGTACCGAACCCTGCTGAGGCACATGTTGAAATACAAGGTGGCGATGGCGATTCTGTTCTTCGCCGGCCTGGGACTTACGTATCTTGTATTCACGCGCGTGCCATCGGGGTTCGTACCAGACGAGGATCAGGGATATTTCATTATCGTGATTCAGGCGCCGTCTGGAGCGTCGCTGGAATACACGAAACGGATTGGCAAGCAGGTTTCCGACATACTCGCGGATGTGAACGAGGCGGAGGGAACGTTCTCCATTGCAGGCTTTAGTTTCGCCGGCGCAGCGGCGAACCAGGGACTCATTTTCGTTCCACTCAAGCCGTATTCGCAGCGTAAGGGCGAGGAGCATTCCGCTCCTGCGATTGTGAACCGCGTGCGTCCGCGATTGTTCGGGGTTTCGGGGGCGATTGTATTTGCGACACTGCCTCCCGCGATTCAAGGATTAGGGCAGTTCGGCGGATTCCAGTTTGTCGTGCAAGATCTGGCGTCGCACAAACTGGATGAACTGGCCGGGGCGGCCGGGGGTTTGATGCAACAGGCCTCACAGCGAAAAGATCTGGTTCGGCTGTTTACGCAGTTCACGGCAAACGATCCGCAGTACCTGGTGACGATCGACCGCGAAAAAGCGAAAAGCCTGCATGTACCTCTGTCCCAGATTACCGACACGCTGGGTGTGTACATGGGATCGTCGTACGTAAACGATTTCGATTTCAACAACCGGTCGTATCGCGTGTACGTACAAGCCGACAAGCAATTCCGGGCAACCGCGCAGGACATGAAACAGTTCTATGTGCGATCCGACACTGGGTCGATGGTTCCACTGGAAAACCTGATCAGTGTGACGCAGACCACCACTCCGCAGGTGATCAGCCACTACAATCTGTTCCGTTCGGCAGAAATCGATGGATCAGCCGCCCCGGGATATAGCTCGGGACAGGCGATTGCGGCGATGGAGCAACTCGCAACCAAGATGCCGCAGGGATTCTCTTACAGCTGGACTGGGCTGTCGCTGGAAGAGTTGCAGGCGGGGGGAACGTCGCTCATTCTGTTCGGGTTGGGCACACTCGTCGTGTACCTGACGCTCTCAGCGCAGTACGAGAGCTTCGTGCTTCCGTTCATAGTGCTGTTGGCGGTGCCGATGGCGCTGTTGGGCGCACTGGGCGCGCAGTGGATACGCGGCCTGCAGAATGACGTGTTCTGCCAGGTCGGACTGGTGATGCTGGTGGGACTGTCGAGCAAGAACGCGATTCTGATCGTGGAATTTGCCGAACAGTTGCGGCTGCGGGGCGTGCCGCTGGTCGAAGCGGCGGTCCAGTCAGCGACGATCCGCCTACGGCCGATTTTGATGACGTCATTGGCGTTTATTTTGGGCGTCGTTCCGTTGGTGGTTGCGACGGGAGCCGGCGAAAATGGACGCCATTCCGTCGGTACAACCGTATTCGGCGGGATGATCATGTCGACGCTGTTGAATCTGTTTTTTATCCCAGTGTTGTATTTGATTATTGAGGGATGGCGGGAACACGGGAAGATCCAGGCACCCAAGCGCGGCTAGTTTCTTTTTACCCCTTCGGGGCTTGTTCCCTAGAGTACGCATCTACCCACGCTTATGCCCCGTCGACAGGCTCAGGGCAGGCTGTGGATTGCAGTCTTTCGCCGCTTCGCGGCTGGAGTCGCCGATCTTTCGCGCTTCGGCGTTCGACTGTTGACCTTTCCTCCCTCCGCCTCACGCTTTTTCTTGCTCGCTTCGCGGCGGCGTATTTTTGCCATCCATTCGCGGGAGTACATCGTCCCGCGACACTTGCGAGATCCGCAGTGGCAGGGCGCGGGATCGTCGTCGTCGTATAGGTTGTAGTCCCACACCAATTCTTCTCCGGCGGCGATGTTGCGGATTGCGAAGAGCCAGACGCGTCCCTTGATCTCGTCTACCTCGCAGTTGGGATCACAAGAGTGGTTCAGATAGGCGCCCATGCCTTCGCCGTCAATCACGGTCTTACCATCGTCGAGGCCGTACAAGTATGTGCGGGAGGCGCCATCGTAGCGGCGATCGGCCTCTTCAGGCGTAATGCGCTCGCCGCGATACTCGACGAGGCGGGTTCCTTTGTGGATGGAAGTCGACGTGTAAACGCCGACGGAATGAATTGGGGACGGACGGACGACCAAGGCCATGCACTAATTTCGCACGGGTTGGACTTTTTGGGGAATACGAAAAATCGCGGCGAAGCATTTGATTGACGGAATCAGGAAGGCGTCGGCCTCCGAAACGGCGATTGGGCACTGGCGCGGAGGGATCATGGTAGACTTCGCGGGCTGATTTCGCGAAGACCGCGATTCTTGCTGCTTGCGACCGCGGGTCAGGTTTTCCGCTGAGGCTTGAAAACAAGTCTCCGCGATGGGCGTTCAATACGGAAACACTGAGAGGGATGGAATGCGCGCATTTCGAACGATTGCTGTGATGTCGATGATTCTGATTGTGTCGGGAGCGGCCATGCAAGCAGCCGCACAAGCGAAGAAGTCGAAACTGTCGATTGTCGACCAAGCCAAGGCCTATTGCACGTCCACCGGCGGAATGCTGGAGCTCAGGACTGCGGTCTTTGGAACGAACAATCCGCAACAGGACTGGCTGTGGCTGACAGGCGAGGAGTCGTTCTGCCAATACACGCTGGCTGAAGACGGATCGCGCATTCATCTTTCGCTGCAGACGCTGTATTCGCCCAAGCCGACGCTGGCTGCATTGGCTTACTACGCGCAGGTTCCGTGGAATGGGCAGGGCAACGGAAACCCGGCGTCGTTCTATTGCACGCAGCTGGGCGGGGCGGAAATCGGCGCCACCGATTTTTCAGGCGGTGGCTGGGTGCTGCTGGGAAGCATCGACGAAGCGCTCGAGGCTTGCGTGTTTCCGGATAACTCGACGATCGATTCCTGGGGACTTTTTTACCACTCGGACAGCATCGTTCGCGGAATCGATTTGTCGACGGTGCTGAAGTACGCGAATCCGTACGCGGCGAAGAAATAGTTCAGGTGTGAATGCTTTGTGGGCGGGGTGGGATTCCTCCGCCCGCCGTTTCGCTCCGGGATCGGAACGACAAGGCATTTCTTGGCGGTCGGACACCTGCCCAGTCTCGGCGCACCATTTTTCGCTTCTTCCAATGCTTGAATTTCGTGCCGTGCCTACGGCTCGTAGACGGAGCTTCCAAAGCCTTGTTTGCGAGCGGATTCCTGCATTTCTTCCAGATGTTTTTGCTGCTCGGATAGCTGCGACTTCAGGCCTTCGACCTGGTCCTGCTTCTGCTTTTGGCGCTCGTTCCATTGAACGCAATTCGCGACGCAGTTCGCGCCGGCATAGTGAATCGACTCACTGATGCTGTCGATCTCGTGCTGAATTGAGGCGACGACGCTTTTCTGGGATTGAATTCGCGACTTCCACTGTTCCCCCTGCGCATCATGATTGCCAACAGGCGCCTCTACCGCTTCGGGCGCGTCGTAGGGTTTGAGGTCGCGCTGGGTATCTGTGGCGAGTCCGCCCTGCGGGAGATCTTCATTGGTGAGGACGCGGGGCCGCTTCGTCGCGGCTGAGTCCTGCGCGACTGGGTCAGTGCTTTGGGCGTCCTTCGCAGGAGCGGGTTTCGCCGTGCCATCTTTGGTGGGGGCGTCCTTCTGCTGCTTTTGCTGGCGCGACTGGCGAGCGACGTCTCCGAGCGAGGGTGCTTCGTCTTGAGCCTGGACAGTTCCGGCGCACAGCAACGTTCCGGCTGCGAATAAGAGAAAAAGTTTTTGCATGGAGAAAGCCTCCCGCATCGACGTCCGGGGAGACGGCGTGCTTATGAATCGTAGCGCTGAAGGCAGGGCAATCCGAGGTTACTTTCGTTCACGCGTCGAGCGGTTTTCCTAGTCCTTGAAAAAGCTGGAAATCAGGGCGTCGAGCTTGGCGAGCAGCGCTTGATTGCCCTGCCGAGGATACTTCGCCAAAGACTCGCGATAGTGCGGCAGATTGAAGAGAAACGATTCGACGCGCTCTTTGTTCAAGTCTTCCCAGTAGGCTCCGAAGCCGGATTTTTCAAGCCAATAGGCGTTGAAGATCTGCTCAAACTGGTGGCTGACCGGGACGGCGAGATAGGGCTTGCCGAGATGGAGCGCTTCGGTGACGAGAGAGAATCCGGAGTTGGCGATGATGGCGCGGGCGCTGATGAGATCGGAGAAAAATCCGTCGAGCGATGGCTTCTTGAAGGTGACATTGCCTTCCACACCTTCGCGGCCGAAACCGTAGGCGATGAATCGGCAACGGACAGACATCAACAGCTTTGCCAGTGCGGGATTCGGGGAAGTGACGTAAATGAGGACGTGATCTCCCTCGGAGGGAGTCGCAGAAAGAATCTCCTGGCGCAGCAGTGGAGGAAACAGAAACGTGTTGCGCTTGCGGATTGGCGCTTTGAAAAACGAAATCACGAGGTAGGCGTTGGCGCGCGGCGTCATCAGTTTGGTGACGAGCTTGGCAGCGGCCGCGTCGCGGCGGTATTGCTTTGGGTAAGAAACGACGGCGTTGGTGAGGCAATGCTGATTGTCGATGGAGATGACGGGCAGTCGCCGCTTGTGTCCAATGTGACAGGTGAGCGGCTCGAAGTCGGTGATAACCAGATCGATCTTTGAATCATCGACGAGTGCATTCAACTGGTGGAGGCTCCTGGCGGCCTGCGGAACTGTGATGAGATTCTTGGCGATGGTTCGCTTGAAGCGGACGCGATTGTTGACGTATGCGAAACGGAATCCATAGATCTCGGTGACGTCGAATTTATCTTTCAGATTTTGCAGGCCGCGATCGAACGAGGCTACGTGGACGCTGTGTCCTTGGGCGGCAAGATGCGTGAGGACTTCTTTGGCGCGTGTGGAGTGGCCTGCGCCTTCGCCGTTTACTCCATACAGGATGTTCGCCATGAGTGAATGAGGGAGTATACCGCTCGGGAAACGCCGCCGGGTACTGCAGATTCCTCCGGTGCCGACGGGATGAAGAATGAGTGGGGTGGCTGCGGGGGCCGGGACGGCGCGAGAGACGGCGGAATGCCGGCGCTACTGCTGCGGTTGCGGGACAGGGAGGGCTACGGTGTCGATCGTCGCGGGATCGTCGCGCAATTTGATGTACAGAGTCTTCCCTTTTGGCGGGGGAATCGCCAGAGCGTCCTCGACGAAGCCTTCCGGGACCGTGACCGGGTTGGCGAAGTCAGCGTCGGCGCTGACAGAGTCGAGCAGGAACAAGTTGTCTCCGCTCAGGGTACATTGCTTTTCTGCGGAGCCGCAGTGGACAGCCTTCAACATGGGCACGCGCACCAGGTTCACGAGCGCTTGCCAGTCACCGCTGATACCGTCGCTACTCACAGGACGGAACTTCAGAGGTCCGAAAGCCGAAGGTCCAAGAAGCTTCATGGGATCGAGAATCGCGAGGACCGTCTTCGAGTCCTGCATGGTCAGATTGCCGTCCTTAAAGCTCAGGAGAACGCGGAAGGACTCGTCGGCGGTGGCGACTTCGATCTTCTCGCCCGACGGAAACATTTCAGGGACTTGTGTTTTGAGAAAGAAGTTCAAGCGAGCGTCCTGCGGTAACTCTTCCTGACTGCCGAGCCGCACCGCGGAAGGCGATGAGGCTTCATCGACCTGAATGCTCTTTGTGAGCATGCTGACTGTCGGGCGCTGCGCTTCGACTTCAGTTTTCAAATCGAGCATGCGGCCGTCTTTGAGCGTCGCGTGCACGACGAGCGAGTCTCCGGGATGGAGCTTTGCGCGGGCAGCGACATCCGTTGCCATCAACTTCAGTTCGTCCACCTGATTGGCGCGGGAGAGAGTATCCGGCTTGAAGCGAATCCCATTCACGTCAAGACTTTCGACCTGGTCGAGGCGCGTTCCCTTGAGGATGCCTTCAAGGTCCCCGGCGTGGATGCCGAAGCTGTCGAGGCGTCCGGCTTCCGCGTAGGTGTGCAGGGGAATCTCGTCGAGATCGCGCAGGCCGAATTTCTTGATCACCATGGTGACGGATCCGGCGGCTGCTTTTTGCAGCGGGACTTTCACTTCCAGCTCGTCGGCCTTCGAGTTCTTCCACTCGGTGGGGAGCGCCTTTCCCTGCTCGTCCTTGAACGTAACTTCGCTGACGCAGCACGCGTCGGGCGACTGAAGATGCAATGTGTCTTCGCGTCCAACGATCAGGGCGCTGGCGTCCTTAGAAGCAACGATCCACTGTGCGGGCCGCGAAGTTCGCATCCGGTAGTGCGGACCTTCAAAGGCGTGGAAACCCCACATTCCGCGCAGGCTTCCGGTAATTTCCCCTTCGAGGTTCGCCGACTGCAAGGCTTGCGTCTGAATGACAAAACCGCCATGCATCGCGTCGGGTTCGGCGGGCAAATCGATGCCCCGTCCAGACTTGGTATCGACGTGGAGAACGAAGTTGTGTGCCAGATCGGAGGCGTAGACCAACGGCGCGCCATCGGCTTGAAGAAGCAAGGACGGCTTCCCAGCGCACGAAACCTGGTTGGGATCGATCGCACGCAGGGGCGGCGGCGGAGACGCGCGGACGGCGGGCAGTCCGATCACGATCACTGACTTGGGATTGCGGAACGACGGCGGATTATTCAGACGAAGGTTGAGATCGTTTTCCTTGGGCAAGGCCAATGCCGGAATGTATTGATACTGCGCCGTGTGAGCCGTACTCAGGATGCGGGCAACATCGACGACCGCGCCAACGTAGGCACTGTAGTAGCCGCCGTGAGCGCTCGGCGTGGAACTGATTTGCGCCAGCAGATCGGAAGACGGTCCCGAAGTCAGGGTCGCAGACATGGTCTGGCTATGTGCGTCGTCCAGCACCAGTTGATCGGTGTTCTGCGTGAGGCACGGCACCTGCTGAGCGGTAGGCTTGTCGAAACACTGCTGATCGAGGCGCATGTTCAGACTGCGAGCCAGCATGGTTGTGCGGACTTTCAGTTGCTCGGGATCGGCGGTGTAGGTTTGGCGAACCGCTTCCAGATATTTTTCGAGACGCTGGCGCTCGAGGCTGGCCTGTTCAAGATCCTGAGCGGCGCGGACAAAAGCTCCGGGCTTGCCTCGAACCGCCGTCCGGAGGGTGCTGAAGGCGCCACCGGTTTCGGGCGCGAGAAATACGAGCGCCTCCTCGGCTTCGTCGGGAACGACGACGAAAATTCCTTCGTCGCGGACGGCCTTGTTCCAGGTTTCGACACGAGTAAACCAGGAGTCGGGCGGAGGATTGGTCGCGCCGCGCAGAAAAACGATGACCATCAGATAACGGACGGATTGGCTGTCAGGAAGATCGGGATGCACCCAGAGCCGGTCGCGCGGCTGGAGATTGGGAACTTCGGCGATTGGGAGGGTCATTCCGGAGCGCTGCACGCGAACTTCGACCTTCGGACCAATGAGGTCAAAGGCGTTGTTATCAGCGCTGGCCGCGGCCACGCAGCACAGCACAAAAGAAACAATGAAGAGCCCGATACGGCAACAGCGAGATTGCAAAATAGGTTCCGTAAAACGTACCAATTCCCTCTCCGGCGCGGACAGACGCGGTGACTTGACTGTCCGACTATTTTATCTGATTCCGAAGACGCGACGAGCGCGAGAGTGCTGACTAAAGTGCGGTTGTAGCCCTTCCAGAATCTTGCAAACGATGCTAGAGGTGCGTCATTTTGCGCTGGGGAGTTCGAGGTATCTCTTCGCGTTGTCGTGGCAGATATCTTTGACGAGCCTGCCGAGGAGTTGGTCATCGTCCGGAAGTTCGCCGCGAGCGACGTCTTGTCCGATGATGTCACAAAGGACGCGCCGGAAATATTCGTGGCGCGGATAAGACATGAACGACCGCGAATCGGTGACCATGCCGATAAAGCGAGAGAGCAAGCCTACATTCGAAAGCGCGTTGATCTGCGCGGTAATTCCCTCTTTCTGATCGAGAAACCACCAAGCACTGCCGTATTGAATGTTTGCCGGTTGGTCGCCATTTTGAAAGCAGCCGATCAGCGTCGCGAATGAGAATGTGTCCGCAGGATTTACGTTGTAGAGAATCATGCGCGGGAGCGCGTTCTCTTGCGAGAGCAGGTCCAGATAAGCCGCAAGCGGACCTGTCTGAGAAAAATCGCCGACAGTATCGTAGCCGGTATCGGCGCCGATGAAGCGTTTGGCCGCCGAGTTCACATTGCGGCGGGCGCCGAGATGCAGTTGCTTGGTCCATCCTTTGTCGGCGTCGAGATGAGCGAAGAACAACATGAGGAAGGAAGCGAATTGCGTGCGTTCATCCTCGCTGATGGGCTTCTGTTCGCGCGCCTTCGAAAAGATTGCGGCGGCAATCGGGTCTGCGCAGGGAGTGGCGAAACAGTGATCTAGCCCGTGATCGGAAAGTCGGCAGCCGAGAGCGTGAAAATCATCGTGACGTTTCTTGATGACGTCGAGAAGGTCCGACAGGTTACGGATCTCGACGTTAGCCGCTTGGCCGAGTTTGGCTATCCACGCCGCGAACTCTGGTTGACCGACGCAGAGGGCTTTGTCGGGTCGGAAAGCTGGAAATACGCTGGTGGTCAAGTTCGCTTTTGCCAGCTTCTGGTGATGAGTCAAATCATCGGTTGGATCGTCGGTGGTGCAGACAATCTCCACTCGAAATCTCTTGAAAATATCTTGCGGCGTCAGATCTGCGGCGAGGGCTGCGTTGGCGCGTTCCCATATTTTTGGCGCGGAATTCTCGTCGAGTAGATCGTTGATCCCGAAATAGCGCTGCAGTTCAAGATGCGTCCAGTGATAAAGAGGATTGCGCAGGGTATAGGGAACGGTGCGCGCCCAAGCGAGGAATTTTTCGTACGGGCTCGCGTCGCCCGTTACATACTTTTCCGCTATCCCATTGGCACGCATCGCCCGCCATTTGTAGTGGTCCCCTTCTAGCCAGATGTCGAAAAGATTCGAGAACCTGCGGTTCTCGGCAATGTCTTTCACAGGGAGATGACAGTGGTAGTCGAGGATGGGCTGTGGAGCGGCGTATCCCTCATAAAGCCTGCGTGCAACATCGTTGGACAACAGAAAATCGTGATCGAGGAAGGATGGCATCGAGAAACTTTTTCGGCTGGCCGCTGGACACGGCATCCACGGCATGAATATAACAGTTCCACCACTCGGCGATGATTGTGACGCTCCATCACGATTCAAGTTCCCTGGCTCTGGCCGCGGCTGATCGCGCGGCAGCCGCGATCCGGCTGGCAATCGCAGATCACGGCGGGTGCCGCATCATTTTCGCCACTGCCGCATCCCAATTCGCCTTTCTCGAAGCTTTGACGACGGCTCCCGGGATTGACTGGGGCAAGGTTGAGGCATTTCACCTGGACGAGTATGTCGGAATTCCGGCGACGCATCCTGGAAGTTTCCGCAAAATGCTGCTGGAGCGAGTGGTCGCCAAGACGGAGATCACGAATTATCACTTTCTAGAAGGCGACGCTGCAGATTTGGCGGGCGCTGTTCGCGACGTCGGGCAGCAATTGACATCCGCGCCGATCGACGTGGCCTTCGTTGGGGTTGGCGAGAACGGCCACCTCGCGTTCAATGATCCGCCAGCAGATTTTGAAGTTGAAGATCCCTATATCGTGGTGAAGCTCGATGAGGCGTGCCGCCAGCAGCAGGTGGGCGAAGGATGGTTTGCCGACCTATCGAAGGTGCCAACGCACGCGCTCTCGATGTCGGTGAAACAGATTTTGAAGGCTCGTGAGATTCTCGCGGTGGTCCCTGACCAACGCAAAGCGGCGGCAGTGCAGGCGTGTCTGGAGGGAGAGATCAGCCCGATGACGCCCGCATCGATTTTGAGGCGGCATCCGAAGGCGACGATTTATCTGGACCCCAAGTCGTCGTCATTGCTGAGTGCCGATCTGAGGCGGCAGCTGCAGAAGGAATCGAAAGCCGTCGTTCGGTAAGTGAGCCAGGGAATTCTGACATCCAGCCAATGGCGAGAGCTCCGAGGCCAATTCCGTCACTGCGCTGGTGGATCGGCGGACTGTTGTTCGCCTCCACGGTCATCAACTACATCGACCGGCAAACGCTCTCGTGCTGGCTCCCTACCTCAAACTCCAATATCACTGGACGAATTCCGATTACGCGAACATTGCGATCGCATTTCGCGTGGCATACTCGATCGGGCAGAGCGTCTTGGGCCGGCTGATGGACCGCGTCGGGACGCGCAGCGGGCTGACGCTGACAGTGATCTGGCTATTCGGTCGATTTCGATGGTGACTTCGTTTGCGCGCGGACTTCGACAGCTTCGCAACGTTCCGCTTTCTGCTGGGCGCGGGCGAATCGGCGAATTGGCCCGCTGCGACGAAAGCGGTCTCCGAATGGTTTCCGAAACGCGAGCGGGCCTGGCGATGGCGCTGTTCGATAGCGGTTCGTCGCATCGGCGGCGCGGTAGCGCCGTTTATTGTTCTCGGGATCTACTTTCGATGGGGATGGCGGCCGGCGTTCGCAGTGCCCGGAGTTTTGGGGCTGTTGTGGCTGATCGCGTGGAGATGGCTCTACTACCCCCCGGAGACACACCGCCGAATCAGCCAGTCCGAGCGAGAAATGATCTCAGCGGACAAACAGGAATCCGAAGCGAGTCAGGGGACAGGCGCGCGCCCGCAGTGGCGCGACTTGCTGAAACTTCCGCAGACGTGGGGCACGATTATCGCGCGGGCATTCACCGACCCCGTCTTCTTCTTTATTGCGGAGTGGTTCCCGATTTATCTGGTCGCCAAGGGCATCGAACTTAAGACCGGATTGATTGCGGTTTGGATTCCGTTCATCGCCGCCGATGTAGGCAGTTTTGTCGCGGGGGGGAATTTCCGGCTACCTGGTGCGGCGAGGAGTGTCGCTGGGATTCGCGCGTAAGGTGCCGATTATCTATGGCGGTATCGGCATGACGCTGTTGATCCCGACGATATACACGACGAATCTTTATCTCATTGCATTCCTGTTTGCGGTTGTGACCTTTACCTATGCGGGTTTCACGATCATGGCAAACACGTTGCCTTCCGATCTATTTCACAGTGAATCGGTGGCGTCGGTGAGCGGGCTGAGCGGAACGGGCGCGGGACTGGGAACGATTGTGGCTTTCAAGTTGGTGGGATATTTTTCAGACGCGCGGCAGTCGGCGGGAACGCATGTCTTCGATCCGATCATCATCCTGGCAGGCATCGTCCCCTTCATAGGAATGATCCTGGTCTTGTTGCTGGTGCGGAACACCGAGGCGACCGACAAGGGACTGGTGCGCCGAATCTGACGTTTGGGTACACTCTTGGTTTCAGAATGAGGAGAACTGCTTGAAGATCACGGATGCCAAGGTGTTCGTCTGCTCTCCCGGACGAAATTTCGTCACGTTGAAGATTTATACCGATGATGGAGTGTACGGACTGGGTGACGCGACGCTGAATGGGCGCGAGTTGTCCGTCGCTTCGTATTTGAAGGACCACGTTGTGCCGTGCCTGATTGGTCGCGATCCGTTCCAGACGGAGGATGTGTGGCAGTACTTCTATCGCGGGGCGTACTGGAAGCGTGGACCCGTGACGATGACGGCAATCGCAGCGGTGGATATGGCGCTGTGGGATATCAAAGGAAAGGCGCTGAATACGCCCGTGTATAACTTGCTCGGCGGAGCAAGCCGCACCGGAGTGATGGTTTACGGGCACGCGAACGGGCGCGATAGCGAAGAGACCTCTGACCAAGTCGCGAAATATAAAGAGATGGGATATCTGGCGGTGCGGGCGCAGTCAGGGATTCCAGGACTGCCGTCGACTTATGGCGTGGCCGGAGACAAACTTTTTTATGAGCCGGCAGAAAAAGGATTGCCTCCGGAGAATTCGTGGTCGACTGAGAAATATTTGATCCATGTGCCGAAGCTGTTCGAGGCCTTACGGCTGAAATTCGGCGACGATTTGCACTTGTTGCACGACGTTCACCACAGGCTGACGCCGATTGAGGCGGCACGACTGGGAAAAAGCCTGGAGCCCTATCATCTGTTCTGGCTCGAAGACGCCGTCACCGCGGAATTGCAAGAGGGCTTCCGCTTAGTTCGCAAGCATACGACGACTCCCCTGGCAGTGGGAGAAGTCTTCAACGCCATTTGGGATGCGCACATCCTGATCACAGAACAACTCATCGACTATCTGCGGATGACGGTGGTTCACAGCGGCGGCATCACACACCTTAAGAAAATCGCAGCGCTGGCGGATCTCTATCACGTCCGAACAGGAAGCCATGGAGCGACGGACCTTTCTCCGGTGGCGATGGCGGCGGCGTTGCATTTCGATCTATGGGTCAACAATTTTGGGATTCAGGAATACATGCGCCACACCGCAGAAACGGATGAAGTATTTCCGCACGCCTATACATTTAGCCGTGGCTATTTGCACCCGGGAGACAAGCCGGGGTTGGGCGTCGACTACGACGAGAGGGTGGCGGATAAGTTCCCATACGAGCGCGCGTACTTGCCAGTCAATCGGAAGTTGGACGGGACGATGTTCAACTGGTAGCGTGGGGCGAGTAGCGTAAGTTCGCGAACCCTGATTCGCTTGCTTCTTTAAAGACGCTCGAGTAACGTCGCGCACGCAGCACTACGCCGCGAAGAATGCCTGTAAAGCTATCCAACACTTCCGACGCTCCGGACTCGCGTTTTGGCGTGAAGTATCGTCCGGACATCGACGGTCTGCGCGCGCTAGCCATTGTTCCCGTCATCGTTTTCACGCTTTTCCTTCGATCATGCCCGGCGGGTTCGTTGGCGTAGGCATCTTCTTCGTCATCTCCGGCTTTCTGATCTCGAACATCATCCTGCAGACGCTGAAGCGTGGGGATGTCAGTTTAGAACCTTCTACGCCAACCGCATCCGCAGAATCTTTCCCGCGCTGCTGACCGTGCTGTTGGCATGCTTCGTCTTTGGCTGGCTTTTTCTGTCGCCCGACGAATATACGCAAGTGGGAAAGCATATTGTCAGGACGTCACGACTGATTTATCGGCAGGTTTCCCAGTGCTCTGCCGGACGTAACCGGTTGCGCCAGGTTCAATGGGATGCGCCGGAGCGCCTCGACCCTAAAGCGGTTCAAAAACTTCCGGTCCGGCATTCGGCCTCTCATGCAGGAAATCACCGAGTGTATTTCCTGCGTCGCGTGTTTAGCTTTTGATGGCCGTAAGAATCTACCCAGGAAGCCCTTCACAAGGAGCGGCAGGATGAAGATCAAGTTGACGTGTCTTTTGGCATTCTCAATCGCAATGGCAACGAATACGCGCGCTTTCGGCCAGACGCCAGCGCCACAAAAGACCGAGAGCGCGGCCGCAAAGCTTCCGAAGTGTACCGACCCTTTGCCGACGCTCGCGGTACCCGACGCTCCCCACGGACTGTTCGCGATCATGTTCCCGGACGTGCGTAAGCAAGCCAAAACGACGGAGCTATTGCTTCACAACCCGGTGGTCTGCGGCGCGAATTTTTATCTGGTATGGAACGAGATTGACCGTGGCCCGAATGCAAGCCCCCGCTACGACTGGTCCGTCGTCGACGAGCGCATTGCGCCGTGGATTGCTGCCGGGAAGCGGGTGAACTTCATCACCTGGGCGACTGGGTACGGCAGTGGGCGCAAGGTCACGCCGGATTATGTTTTTGCGAAAGTCCACTCCGTGGAGTGCCCCAACTTCGGCCGTGTTCCTGTTTTCTGGGAAAAGGACTTCGTCACCAACTACCAGGCGTTCATGTCAGCCGCGGTGGAGAAGTATGGAAACAATCCGCAGGTGGGATACATTCGGTTCGGTCTGGGAGGCGGCGGCGAGACCTATCCGGCATGCATGTTCGCGCTTCGGGATCACGGATTTTCTCCCGGCGTGTGGCGCAAGTACATTCTCGAAATGTTGGACTTTGAAAAGTCTCTGGACTCTCCGAAGCAACTGATGGTCGGCATCAACTCATTCGGACGGCCTGAGGATCTAGGCTTTGCCGACGCAGTGGCGGAACGCGCCGCACGAAATGGGATCGCGTTCGGGAGCCAGAGCTTGTCAATGGAAGACAAGCACAACGAAGAATCCGGCTCACCGTGCGCTGTCGATTGGTGCCGCAACTTTCATAACTTCCAGGGAAAGGTCGCTCTCGAATTGCAAACTCGCAAGCAAAGCAATCCGGGCGGAGGCGGCTTGGTCGGCTCTATGGTCGAACTCCTGCCGTTCGCTCTGCGGATGAAGACGCAGATTCTCGAGATCTATCCGGAAGATTGGTACGTCGCCTACGATTCTTCCTCCCCCGACTACGACCAGCACCACGCGGAATACCAGCGAGCCTACGAAGCCGCGGCGAAGGTCCTGGGGGGAAATTGAAGACAAACGCAGCGTTTGGCTTCGCGGAAGAATACTTATATTCGAATGGGCTATGCGGTTATTCGTGCTGATGGATCGCGGGCACAAGGGAGTATGTTTCTCCGGCCAGTGCCGCAAACTCGACCACACCGGGTTCAGGGCGGATGAATGGGACGGAGCCGTTCCGTGAGGCAATCTCCGAGATATCGGCCGCGACGCGAACTCTGCACTTTTGAGATAGTTTGGAATGAATCGAGGCGGCGACAGCCTTGCTCGATTTCCACTCGATGTCTACGACGAAACCGCCGCGTGCTTTCAATCCTTTGACGGAACCGTCTTTCCAGGCGGAAGGAATAGCCGGCAACAGGTGAATTTCGCCGGCATGCGATTGCAGCAGCATTTCCGCAATCCCGGCCGTCGCCCCCAGGTTGCCATCGATCTGGTAGGGCAAAGCGTTCATCAAATTTCGATAAGTCCCGCCGTCGGAGTAACTGGTTTTTTCCTCGTCCACCAAGGTGAGCAATTTTCGCAGCTCACGGTATGCGTACTCTCCATCATTCAGTCGGGCGCGCAAGCAGACCTTCCACGCTAATCCCCAACCTGGACCGCCGTCGCCTCGGGACGATAGGAGCTTGGACGCTGCTGCGGCCAGCTTAGGAGTTTCTGAGGGCGTTATCGAGCGGCCAGGATAAAGTCCCCAAAGCGGAGACATGTGCCGGTGATGATCCTCGGGATCGTCCCAGTCATCTATCCATTCCTGCAATTGCCCCCATTTTCCAATCTGCAAGGGGGCTAGCCGCTGGCGCGTGTGCTGGAGCCGCTGCCTGAAATCTTCATCCACGCCGCACAGCTTACTTGCCTGAATGCATGAGTCGAAGAGGTCTCGTAAGATCTCCATGTCGATCGCGGGACCGGCGCAGATGGTCGTGCCCTTCAAATGAAGATTCGTGACTTCATCCCAAAAGGGAACGCTTTGTGATGGAGCCGAGGGGAAGTGTTCCGGGGACATCGATGGGCAGGTCACTATCCACTTCGACGTCGGATCCTCGACCAGAGTATCGAGGAAGAATTGAGCGGAACCCTTCATCAGAGGATAAAACTGTTTCAGTTGTTCCAGATCTTGATTAAAGAGGTAGTTCTCCCATAGATGGGTGCAGAGCCAAGCCCCTCCCGTAGCGAAAGTTCCCCACGTAGGCCCATCCATCGGCGCACACGCCAGCCATAAGTCTGTGTTCTGATGAAGAACCCAACCTCCGGCTCCGTAATTCACTTTCGCCACGCGGGTGCCAGGCTCGACCAGATTGGCAATGAGGCTGAACAGCGGTTCGGCACATTCGGAAAGATTCGTCACCTCCGCCGGCCAGTAGTTCATTTCCAGGTTGATGTTCGTGGTGTATTTGCTGCCCCACGAAGGAATGGTTTGATCATTCCAAATACCCTGCAGGTTCGCAGGCATGCAACCGGGACGCGAACTGGACATCAGGAGATAGCGGCCAAACTGGAAGTACAACGCCACCAGGCTCGGGTCATCCTCTTGCTGGAATTTTTTCAGACGCTCATTCGTGGGCAAGGCGATCGGCGGCGACCCAAGATTCAGTTGCACTCTGCGGAACAATCTCTGGTGCTCCGCAACGTGGTCATGGCGCAGGGATTCATAGGACTTCGAAGCGGCCGCTGCGATGTCTTTCTTGACTCGGAGCTCAGGATTTCCGATCGCATTTTGATAGTTTACGAAGCTGGTGCGCGCTGCAATCAAAATCGTGACTGAATCTGCGCCACGGACGTTGACGGTCCCAGACTCCGCTGCGACGGCTCCGCCCTGCGCCAGGAATCGCGCGCGCAATTGGTAGCGAACCTTGCCTTCAATGCCCTCGTCGGACATTGCGCGCCCATTTGCGACGATCTCATTGGGCTGGACAGAGTCATAGAGGGCATCGCCATCGCGCTGCGGATTGTTCCCGGCGATCAGAGCCGCGGAAAAAGAAATCCTTCCCGGCTGATCTGCACCCAGATGGACCACGATCACTTGATCGACGGGACTGGCGAACACTTCGCGAGTGAATTTGACGTTGCCGGCGCTAAATTGCACTGTCGCAATCGCTTCATCCAAATCCAGTTGTCGGCGGTAGTTGGTCACCGGTGCCGGAAGAACAAGCGCCATGTCAGTCTCGAGTTGGCGTTTGTGGTCGGCTTCTCGACTCTGCTCTGGGAAAGTCAGCCACAAGTCGCCAAGGGGTTGGTACTGCATCTGCGGAATTGCCTCACCAAACATCGTTCGTCCAAAAAGCCGGTGGGCCTCCAGATATTCGCCAGCAAATACCAGCCTCCGAATCTCGGGAAGCGCCTCGGGGCCTTTCGGATTGGTCGGATCATAGGGACCTCCGCTCCAGACCGTATCCTCGTTGAGCTGAATTCGATCACTCGCAGTGTTGCCGAAGGACATCGCCCCGAGACGCCCGTTTCCCAGCGGCAAAGCCTCCGTCCATTTCTTGGCGGGCTCTCTGTACCAAAGCAGCGGGTGGAACGGATTCACGGTATCTTCTGGGCGATCAGGGGACTTCGTTTCTGCCTGGCCACGGGAAAGACTGAGAAAAGCTGTCGAAGCAGCGATGGTTTCCAGAAATTGACGGCGTTTCATCGGTCGGTCCGAAAGACTTCGGGATTTAGGCTCAATGTTGCTCCTGATTCATCCATGGACGGCGCCGAGCGAATCACAGGTTCGGCTGCTCGATCGACTCTTCTTCGTTCGAATCTTCTGGTAGGCGAAATCGCAGCTTCCTTCTTTGCGCCTGCCTCGTGTGTCCGAATCTGCTTTGGTTCAGTGGCTCATCCGTTGGATCTTCCCGGGTGAGGTCAGGCGAATTGCTGTCCGGATGTTGTGACAGGCCAGAGGGACTGCACTGCGCTGCGGAAGACGCTGACAATAATTGGGCGGCGGGAAGAACGAACAGGCTAGTCAGAGCGATTCTGATTTTCCCGCCAAAATCTCTGCGGGATAGTTCTTTAAAAATGGAGTCTCGCTGGGTGCTCGCCATGGGACGCGCTCGGTGCGCCCAATCTATATACAAATGTACAGAGACAATGTCCAGCCCGAAGCCATGCGCGAAGAACCAGACGCGAACTGGATGCCGCTCCATTTGACCGCTGCTGCTCTGATGTTGGATATTTGAACAGAATGGACGTCGAACGCATCATTGACGACATCGAGCAGCTGAGAGAAATGTTCGAGGCGCCGGATATCAGGCCACTCAGCGAAAGTGACATTTCTGCTGCCAATAGAAGACACGACGCAATGCTGGCGAATAGCCCGTGGTTTCGCCTCTGGCAGAGTTATGGCATTTGCTGCCGATCCGAGCCTCCGAAGTTTCGTCTGAACGAAATTGAAGGCTGACACTTCACGCAGCCGGAAAAAGACGGGCGAACGGCCAGATCCGTCCGAGCGGCGTATTGACTGCCCCAGATTTCTCTCCCATTTACCCGATACGAAGCGATAGCGGACTGTATCGCGGTCTAAGTCGTTAGCAAATGGCGGAAGCGAGTGGGGGTCGAACCCACCAACGACGGGAGTGCCCGCCGTTCATCGGTTTTGAAGACCGAGACGATCACCGGACCGCATGCGCTTCCGTAAAAGGACACAGCCACAGACGCTTGAATCAAGACTGGATTGAAACGGCGCTCGAGGCGCGTCCATCCGGGAAGATCCATGCGATCCGTGGCTGTCTATTCTATTGCAGTGCAGCTCCTCAGTTACTTTGGTTGAGGAGCGGTGCGCAGATAAGGCTTCACCGTTTTGAACCCGGGGAACTTTTGCGCCGCTTCCTCGTTCGAGACTCCTGCGGTGAGGATCACGTCGTCGCCTGGCTTCCAATTGGCCGGGGTCGCGACTTTGTGTTTCGCGGTGAGCTGCATCGAGTCGACGACACGCAGTAGTTCGTCGAAATTGCGTCCCGTCGTCATGGGGTAACTCAGCTGCAGTTTGATTTTCTTGTCTGGACCAACGATGAAGACGGTGCGAACCGTTGCGTTGTCGGCAGGAGTGCGGCCTTCGCAGCTCTCACCGGAGTCTCCGGGGAGCATGCCATAGAGCTTTGCGACTTTAAGCTGCGGATCGCCAATCATCGGATAATTCACCTTCGCGCCCTGCGTCTCTTCGATGTCCGCCGCCCACTTGGCGTGATTGGTAACGGGATCAACGCTCAGGCCGAGAATCTTGACGTTGCGCTTGGCGAATTCCGGCTGCAGTTTCGCCATGGCGCCGAGCTCGGTCGTGCAGACAGGAGTGAAGTCCTTTGGGTGTGAAAAGAGGATCGCCCAACCGTCGCCGATCCATTCGTGGAAATGAATTGTGCCTTGAGTGGTGTCGGCTGTGAAATCAGGAGCTGTGTCGTTAATGCGTGGAATGCTGTGGGTCTCGCTTGCAGTCGCGGTGGTCATCGTGTCTCCTTCTCAAATTTGAATGTTTCAATTTTGAAAGCCGGCTTCCCTAGGCCCTTCGAGGCATGCGCGGATGAAAACGAAACCCACCCGCTTCGCCGGGTGGGATGGGAAGAATCTCGGTCGTCCCTACCCGCACGCCGGCATCAGGCGACAACAACAAAGGGCTCTGATGGCGATACGGTTGGACATGGAAATTAGGATAGGCGTGGAGGATGCCAGTGTCAAACGCTGCAAGCCTCTGCTGGCGGGCGAAGACAAATCTTTTCTGCATCGCAAGTCGAGTTGTGGTCATCGGTTGTGGTGCAGGACGTTTGGGATCCGGTGACGGCTATGAACAAAGTGACGCGGCGCCTGGCAATGACGCAGTGGGATGTCTTTTCTTCGACGCCGCTGGAGGGAAATTCTCTGGCCGTATTCTCTGACGCTCGCGGACTGAGCGACGCAGAGATGCAGGCGATTGCGAAAGAGATGAATCTGTCGGAGACAACGTTCATCTTTCCGCGCGATCGCGAGATTGAGCAAGCACGCGGCGTTCGGGTGCGCATCTTCACGGTGCAGGAGGAGTTGCCGTTCGCCGGGCATCCGACGCTAGGGACGGCGTTCGCATTGCGCGGCGACGGCGACGCAAAGGAAGTGGCGCTTGAGCTCAACGTGGGAAAGGTTCCGGTACGGTTTGAGGATTCTGAGAACGAACCCACATTCGGAGAGATGACGCAGATCGATCCGGTATTTGGAGCGGTTCACGAGCGCGAAGCTGTAGCCGCCGCGACAGGGATTAGCATCGAGGACTTCGATCCATCGTTGCCGATTCAGACGGTGTCAACTGGAGTGCCCTTCACTGTGGCGCCACTGCGATCACTCGCCGCGATTCAGAATCTGCGCGTGGATTCGCGCCGCGCCGCCGAGTATCTGGAAAAGGCCGGCGGAAAGTTTCTGTACTTTGTGGCCCGCCAGACCGTGGATCCCGCGGCGGGACTGCACGCGCGAATGATTTTCTACAACGGAGAGGATCCCGCGACGGGCTCTGCGGCAGGCTGCACCGCCGCATGGATGGTGCAACATGGCGTCGCTGAACCGGAGAAGAGAACCCTGATCGAACAGGGCGTCGAGATGCAGCGGCCGAGCCGGATCTTTGTGCGCGCATCGCGACGCGATAACCGGATAGTTAACGTTCGCGTCGGAGGCAATGCAATTGAAGTTATCCGCGGCGAAGTTTTCCTCTAGCGTATGTCGCGCAAGATGCGGAAAAGACTGTCAGACATTTACTGTTCAGGAAAGCAATAGCCAGAACGTCCCATTGGCATCGGCGACACTTTACAGTGCGCTCGTTTCTCGTTAGCATCCATCTCGCTCTCACATTCTTCGTACAAACAAATCTTTCGTTGGCAAGTGCGGACTCTCTGGCCAACAAAAATGCGGACGGCTGATGAAACCTAAGCGCACCATCCTTTGTGTCGATGACAACGAGCAGTCCCTTTCCCACCGCAAGATCGTGCTGGAAACCCGTGGGTACCGAGTCGCAAGCTTCGTCCGTGGAGAAGAAGCGCTGGCCCGCTTCATGCAGGGAGGCGTCGATCTTGTCATCGCGGATATGGCCATGCCCGGAATCGACGGGCCGCAACTCATCGCCAAGATTAAGGATGTGTCGCCGCAAACGCCGGCGATCCTCATTTCAAGCAAGGTGCGCATCTACGATCACGCATCGCAAGCGGACGTATTCCTGACTAAGGGAATGTATGCGCCCGCGGACTTGCTCGAGCGTGTTCGCCTGCTGTTGGTGCGGAAGCGTGGTCCGAAACGCCTGAATCAGCCGCGACTTCCCGCTCAGGTCGCCAGTCATGTTGGCGCAGCCTGACGTGGGGGTAAGCGCTCGGCGAAAACTGACACGAGAATATCGATTCGACGCGCTTCGTCTGTGCGCGAAGCCCTGACTTTGACCCCAGCCGGTTCGTGTAAGATTCTTGTCAGGCATGGGAGCATTCATTGAAGCGCGCGAACTGCGCAAAACGTATCACGTGGGCAAGATCGAAGTTGAGGCCCTGCGCGGAATCTCGTTCCTCGTGCAAAAGGGCGAGTTTGTCAGCGTAGTTGGTCCTTCCGGCAGCGGAAAATCCACTCTTTTCTATTTGCTCGGCGGCCTCACGAAGGCTGATGGCGGCAGCGTGACGCTCGACGGCGACGATCTCGCGTCTCTTTCGGACGCGGAACGCACCCGGATGCGCAAGAAAAAGATCGGCTTCGTCTTTCAGAAGTTCAATCTACTGCCAACGCTTGATGCGCGATCGAACATTTTGATGGCGCGAGAGATTTCCGGGAACGGCGACAAGGATCCCACCCACTTCAATCGCATTACAGAACTCTTGGGACTGAGCAAGCGACTGGACCACCGGCCTTCGGAGCTTTCCGGCGGTGAACAGCAGCGCGTCGCGCTGGCGCGAGCTCTGATCAACAAGCCCACGGTCGTGCTGGCCGACGAACCGACCGGCAATCTCGACTCGAAAAATTCCGACGTCGTGCTGGGCATGTTGCGCCGCTCCAACCAGGAACTGGGGCAGACGGTATTGATGATCACTCACAATCCGGAAGCGGCGAAGTTCGGCGACCGCATCATCCACATGCGGGACGGGCAGATTGTGAGACCCGAGGATGATCCGCAGTGGACCACGCACTAGGTTCATGCGATCGCGAAGTTGCTGAGCGCGCGAGTGATATTCTGATATCTCCTTTTCATGAGGCTGTAACCCGTCATGTCCAATCCAGAAACTCCTGAAATCCAGCCTGCCGCGAACTCTGAGAATTTCGGCGACATTCTCTCCCAATTTCAAAAGTCACACTCGCGGAAAACCGAAGGCAGCAAGCAACTGGAAGCCACCGTCATTGCCGTAACGGCGGAATCCGTGTTCTTCGATATCGGATTCAAGTCGGAAGGAATTCTTCCTCTCACCGCACTGCAGGGCGAGACTCTCAAGCCGGGCGACAAAGCGTTGGTGACCGTGAAGGGACGCGATCTCGACGGCTACTACGAACTGTCGCGCTTCAAAGTTGAACGTCCGATGGATTGGACGGCGCTGGAGAAAGCCTTTGCGGACAAAGCATCGGTGTTGGGAACAGTGACAGCCGTGGTGAAAGGTGGGTTCAGTGTCGATGTCGGCGTGCGCGCGTTCATGCCGGCTTCGCGGAGCGGCGTGCGCGACGCGGCAGACATGGAGAAGTTCGTTGGACAGGAAGTTCGGTGCAGGATCATCAAGCTCGACGTAGCTGACGAAGATGTCGTCGTCGATCGCCGGGTCGTAGCCGAAGAGGAAGAACGGTCCGCGAAAGATCGGCTGTACGGGCAGATCAAAGAGGGCGACACCGTGAGCGGAACGGTTCGCAGCCTGACGGACTACGGCGCATTCGTCGATTTAGGCGGAGTAGACGCACTGCTGCACGTCGGCGAGATTGCGTGGAGCCGTGTCAACAAGCCATCGGACGTCCTTACGCTTGGACAGCAAGTTGACGTGAGAGTTCTCAAGCTGGCGGGCGCTGGCGACAAGCGACGCATTTCGGTCGGAATGAAGCAGTTGCTACCACATCCGTGGGATGCGGTAGCCGGAAAATTCAATCCGGGCGACCGGGTGCGCGGCACCGTGACGCGTCTTGTGGACTTCGGAGCATTCGTCGAGTTGGAGCCGGGAATCGAAGGCCTGATCCACATCTCAGAGATGTCGTGGTCGAGAGGAAAGATCCGAAAGGCCAGTGATGTCGTGAAGCAGGGAGAGACCGTTGAAGCTGTCATTTTAGGTGTCAATGCGGCGGAGCGCCGAATCTCGCTGGGACTCAAGCAAGCGTTGGGAGATCCGTGGGCGGATGTGGCGGAGCGCTTTTCGGTCGGCTCGCAAGTGGAAGGTCCGGTAACGAATCTGACCAAGTTCGGCGCGTTCGTGCAGCTTTCGGAAGGGATCGAAGGCATGGTGCACGTGAGCGATATCAGCGCCGAGAAGAGGATCAATCAACCCGCGGACGTGTTGCGCGTCGGCCAGGTCGTGAAGGCGCAAATTCTGGCGATCGATAACGAAAAGCGTCAGATGCGGCTCGGCATGAAGCAACTCGTTCCGACCGGGCTCGACGAATATATTGCTCGAACACAAAGAGGGTGACGTCGTGACCGGACGTCTTGTGGACGAATCCACCAGCCAGGCGAAAGTCGAACTGGGCGACGGCATTTTTGCCACGTGCAAACTGGGCGCTCCCGCTCCAGCAAAAGTCGAAGAACCGAAACCGGTGAAGGCGGACTTGTCTTCCCTGTCGTCGATGTTGCAAAACCGGTGGAAGACCGGGAGCAGTGCAACTCCGAAAGCTGAACCGGCGCGTGCCGGGCAGGTACGAAGCTTCCGCATCACCCAGCTTGATCGCGCTGCCAAGAAGATTGTCGTCGAACTGACATAACAACCCGCGCTGTCCATTCCCGGTCAACGCGTTCCACATGTGGACGAGGTCTGTCTTCTTCCAGCTGGTCGCGGCACTCCTTCTCCTTTGTTGCCAACCTGTTCTCTCCCTCAGCGTTTGGTCCCGCATGTGCGAAGGTGGATTGATCTGTAGGTTTCCAGCGGCACCCGTTGCGACGACGTAATCGGAGCGAACCATGAATACCTTCATTCAAGACTTCCGATACAGCTTGCGGCAGTTGTTGAAGAACCCCGGATTTACAGCAATCGCCGTCACCACCCTGGCGTTAGGAATCGGCCTCAACGCGACCATGTTCAGCATGGTGAGCGCGATTCTGTTGCGTAAGCCGCCAGGTCGCGAACCAGTGAGCATCGCGGTGGTGAGCACCATCAACCCGGCGGCGGGATTTCAGGCGGACAACAATCCAGTCTCGGTGCCGAATTTCCTGGCATGGCGAGACGCGAATCATGTTTTCTCCGAAGTAGCCGCCTCGAATGAATTCGCTACGGTCAGTCTGACGGCGGAGCGCGAATCGGAGGCAGTCCGCTCCGCCTTCGTAACGGCCAACTACTTCAACGTGCTCGGCGTCAACGCACAAATCGGCCGAACATTCAGTGCGGGAGAAGATCAGGTCGGGCAGGATCACGTCGTGGTTCTGAGCCATGAGTTGTGGGAGCGGCGGTTTGGCTCCAACCCCTTGCTCGTTGGCCGCGCGATCCGCCTGAACCGCGAAAACTACACCGTGATCGGCATTATGCCCTCGAACTTTCGTCTGTTAGGCCTGAGCCCCGAACTCTGGACGCCCCTCGCGATCCATGCATCCGACCAGACCGCAGCCGCGCGCAAAGACCGATCTCTTTATTTGTTCGCCCGGATGAAGCCGGGTGTAACTGTCGATCAGGCTCGTGCCGAGTTCGCCACGCTCGCCCAACGATCCGAGCAAGGCTTCCCTGAGTCCGAAAAGGGCTGGGGAGCGACGGTGCGAACGCTTCCCGATTTTCTGATTTATGGCTTCGGCATTCGCGCTGGACTCGCCATCATCATGACGACGGTGGGCTTTGTCTTGATGATTGCCTGCGCCAACGTGTCTGGCCTTCTGTTGGCGCGCGCAGCCGCTCGCCGAAAAGAGTTGGCGATTCGTCTTTCGCTCGGCGCCGGGCGCTTGCGGATCATCCGGCAGTTGCTCACGGAAGGGTTGGTCATTTCATTTCTGGGTGGGGGATTGGGGCTTTTGCTGGCGTACCGGGGAATCGCCTTCGTGCGCACGAGCCTGAATTTCCAGGACGCGTTCCGCGAAGTAGAGCTGAGTTTGGACTCGAACGTCGTCGTCTTTTCTACCGCAGTGTCGATGATCTGCGCCTTGCTGTGCGCACTTGCTCCCGCTCTAAGAGCGTCGCGAACCGACGTTACCACTAGCCTGAAGGATGAGAGCCGCAGTGCGTCGGCAGGACGGTCCCAGACTCGTATGCGAACGGTCCTCGTGACCGGCGAAATTGCGTTCGCCTTATTTCTGCTAATTGGGACCGGCTTGTTGTTCGTCTCAATCTTTCGAGTACAACACCAGCGTCTGGGATTCCAGACGGATCATCTATTGACTGCGGGGATCACGTTGGATGACGCACGTTATCAGGACGCGGATCATCGGGAAGCCTTTGTTCGCACCCTTCTTCTGCGTTTGCAGCAGATCCCGGGGGCAGAGTCTGCCGCAGTAACTTCAGATTTGCCAGCCTCAGGATCGGGCAGCGTGACCATACGAATCCAAGGCCAGCCGGACCTTCCCGCCAGCCAAGTTCTGACCGCGCTCGACAATGTTGTCACACCGGACTACTTCCGGGCCGGAGGAATTTCTTTGCTGGAGGGCCGGCCATTTTCCGAGCAAGACAACGCCACGTCACCCCGTGTGGTCGTGGTGAACCAGAAATTTGTGGATCGCTATGTGCACGGTGAAGACGTAATCGGGAAACAGGTTCGCCTCGAGGTCAGTGGTGCGCCCACAGAATGGAGCCAGGTCGTCGGGGTCGTGAATAATGTGAAAACGTACTCGGAAAGTGTTGAAGAGGCCCCGGGCGTGTATGAACCATTCCAGCAGCGCGCCGTCGGTTCGTTCTCGGTGATGGTGCGTTCCAGGGGTGAGCCGGACAATCTGATTTCTGATTTGCGGACCGCGGTGTCACAAGTAGATCCGGAGTTACCGTTAGCCCGCCTGATGAGCATGACAGCGGTCATCGACTTGCAGAAAGCAGGGGACGCATTTTTCTCGCGCATGCTGGGAGTTTTTGCTCTATTGGCGCTCTTGCTGGCCGCGATCGGTATCTACGGACTGATTGCTTACACCGTCGGCCAGCGTACTCATGAGATCGGGATCCGCATGGCGATGGGAGCGAAAAGCCAGGACGTGCGGCGCATGATTGTTCGCCAAGGCATGAAGACGACGGCAATTGGGGCACTCGTCGGGTTCGCGATATCGCTTCCGCTGCCGAAGGTCTTCGGATCAATGTTCACGAGTCTGAACGCCAGCGAACCACGGCTCTTCTTGCTTATTCCTCTGCTCGTTCTGGCGGTCGCCGTGTTGGCAACCTACATTCCGGCGCGCCGGGCCGCGCAAGTGGATCCTATCGTTGCGCTGCGCCAAGACTAGATTCGCTTGGGATGCTCCGCCGATGAACTGGCCTGCTCCGGGACCGGTTTGTCCGCCGTTAAGGGGGCGCTGCGTTTCGTGATACAAGATTTCCCCCAGAGGAGTAAACACAGTGGTAGTGTGACCTTGCCAATTCTTCATGGCCGAAAAGTCCGTTCGGCGCGCGGCAAGCACGATCGATGTGAAAGCCAGAAACGCCGCCACGAACTGCGTTTCGTGATCCATTGAGATTACGCAGGTGCTTGATCCGGATGAGTACACCCCTGACATTTTCCAAGCTTGTTGATACGCTCCAGCTGCGCTACCGGCGTCCTGCGGAACGACCGATGACGGACCCGCTGGACTTCATCATCTGGGAGAATGTCGCGTATTTAGCGAGTGACGAACGCCGGGCTCAGGCTTTCGCCACGCTCAAACGCAGCGTTGGAACGCGCCCCGAACAAATTTTAGGCGCCAAGCACTCCGCACTGGCTGCCGTCGGCAAAGCTGGCATTTTGCCCGACGTGAGTGCAGAAAAGCTTCTCACTATTGCGAGGATTGCTTATGAGGATTTCAACGGCGATCTTCATTCCGTGCTCAAGAAGCCGTTGCCACAAGCGAAGAAGGCTTTGAAGAGGTTTCCCGGCATCGGCGATCCGGGTGCAGAGAAGATACTCTTGCTTACTCGTTCCTATCCGGTGATGGCGCTCGATTCGAACGGATTGCGAGTGTTGTGTCGAGTGGGTTTCGGCGAAGAGAAAAGAAACTACTCAGCGACCTATCGGTCGATTCAGGAAGCTATACATCAGCAACTCCCAAAAGACTACGATTCGCTGATCCGGGCACATCAGTTGCTCCGGCAGCACGGTCAAGAATTATGCAAGCGGTCAAAGCCGCGTTGCACTGAATGTCCGCTCCAAAATAGCTGCGACTACGGCCGGAAAGTTTGATGAGCGGCTTATGGAGGATGCGAAGCTTCTCTTTGGAGAACGACGAATGGAATATTTGATTGGTGTGATCCTGGCTTTGGCTGTGGCTGGATTGGCTGCTGTTGTTGGCTTTGACCGCGAGCGCGCATTCTATCCAACGGTCTTGATCGTGATCGCCTCCTACTACGTATTGTTTGCTGCAATGGGAGCTTCGGGGCGCACACTCATCGCTGAAACCATCGTGGGAGGTTTTTTCCTGATGTTTGCCGTTTTGGGCTTCAAACGAAACTACTGGTTAGTAGTCGCTGCTCTGGTCGGGCACGGCGTTTTCGATTTTATCCATCACTTCTTCATCGACAATCCCGGCGTACCGCGTTGGTGGCCTGGTTTCTGCCTGGCATTTGATGTGGTTTTCGGTGTGTGGTTAGCGGCGCGCCTTATCAGGTATCCCGACGTGATGATGCGCAACTAGCGAGGACCTTTCGGAGGTCCCCGTTCGCGCTTCGGGTTTCGCGCCTTGCCGTTCAAAGGAGAGCCTACAAAACGTCAACCTGGTTCCCGCACCAACTCTGCGGTCATCCAGCGCATGTTGTGCCGCACAGCAGCGATTGCGCGATATCCACCCTAGTGCACGTGAGGCGCCGGAAATAATACACCGCTGAACTTGGCATCCTGCAGGAACAGAGCGGGGACACAGGGCGGGCGCAGTGAATTGGCAGCAAAAACGCAAGTGCTGTAGAATGAGAGCGCGAGCGGGAGTAACTCAGTGGTAGAGTGCGACCTTGCCAAGGTCGAAGTCGCGGGTTCAAATCCCGTCTCCCGCTCCAGATTTCATCGTTGTGTTCGTGCTCCGCAAATGGAGATCCTCCGTTACGGAACGCTGACGTACTGAGCGAGGGCGCGGTACCCAAGTGGTAAGGGAGAGGTCTGCAAAACCTTTATGCGTCGGTTCGATTCCGACCCGCGCCTCCAATCTTCTGGGTTTCTCATCGACAGCAATCTTCTGATAGCCTGCCTCATTCCATTGAGGATGACAGTCCTGCGATGACTCGGTCCGCGCGAGCCTTAGAAACGAGCGTTGTTCCAACGACGTCTTCGCCGCTGCGCTCCCCCACGACGATCTCGCTTCTTCTTTTCGCCGGAACACTCATTTTGTACTTTCAGGCTTTTAACAACGCGTTCGTCAACTATGACGATCCCGCGTATGTCACATCGAACGCTCGCGTCTTGCGGGGACTTTCGTGGAACAACACGACTTGGGCGTTTACTGCCACAACGGAGGCCAACTGGCATCCGCTGACGTGGCTCTCTCACATGGCGGATGTGCAGTTCTTCGGCACGAATCCACGGGGACATCACCTGGTGAGCGTCTTGCTGCACGCGCTGAACGTCGTCCTGCTCTTCTTCGTTGTGAGGAGAGCGACCGGCTATCTGGCTCGAAGCGCCCTTGTTGCAGCATTGTTTGCCGTTCACCCGTTGAATGTTGAGTGCGTCGCGTGGGTGGCGGAGCGCAAGTCCTTGCTGTCGATGTTTTTTCTGCTGCTGACCCTGGCTGCATACGGTTGGTATGCCCAGCGGAGAAACTGGCAGCGGTACTCGGTCGTCGTTCTCCTTTTCGCGTTGGGACTGGCTGCCAAGCCGATGGTTGTTACGCTTCCCATTTTGCTTTTGCTTTGGGACTACTGGCCATTGGGACGCTTCGCCGATGACAGTACCGGAGTCGGCTCGAAACAGGGTTTTCTCGGGCTCGTCGTCGAAAAAATTCCGCTGTTCGTTCTGTCGGCCGCGAGTTCGTGGATCACGTTGTACGCGCAGCACAGCGGCGGCGCGCTTGGATCGATAGACTCGCTGCCGCTGAGTCAGCGAATTGAGAATGCCGTTTATTCCTATGCGACGTATATCGGGAAGGGTCTCTGGCCATCCCGTCTCGCGGTCTTCTATCCGCATCCGGAAGGCTCGCTCGAACTCTGGAAGGTGGGGCTCGCGGGATTGCTGATCATCGCCATCACGGGCTTGGCGTGGCGATACCGCAAAGGCCACGGCTATCTCTTCACTGGATGGGCGTGGTATCTCGCTGCGATGATTCCGATGATCGGCGTCGTCCAGGTCGGGCGGCAAGCCACGGCCGATCGCTATGCGTACCTTCCGTTTGTCGGAGTCTTTCTCATTGTCGTCTGGGGATGCTCAGAACTATTCCAGAGCATTCACCTATCCGGCTTTATTGGAGGCGCCATCGCGGCGGCTGTCTTGATTGCATACGCTTCGATGTCCTTCCTGCAGATCAGTTACTGGCACGACAGCTATGCGCTCTTTTCGCATGCTCTGGCGGTTACGAGCCATAACGGGATCGCCGAAGACAATCTCGGCGCCGCGCTCATGCAGATGAATCGACCTGACCTTGCGATGCCGCACTTCGAGCGCGCAGCTGAATTTATTCCGGAGCTGTCGACGGCACACTACAACCTGGGCGTTCTGGAGCAGCAGCAAGGTAACGCCGAAGCGGCGAAGCGCGAATACGGGTTGGCCCTCAAATACAGTACGGACCCAACCGAAATCTCCCAGGCACACAGTAATCTAGGTTTCCTCCTGGTGGGACTCGACGATCTGGCATCCGCTGAGGCCGAATTCACCGCCGCACTCCAAGTGAATCCGGAAAAGCAGAACAGTCTTTTAGGACGCGGGATGGCTGAGTATCGTCAAGGGAAGTTGGATCCCGCACTGAGCGATCTCTTGCATGCTTCACAGATCTCTCCGTCGGCCTCGGCCGATTTCTGGTTAGGGAGAGCGCTCGAGGGCAAAGGCCAGACTCAGGCTGCTGCAGCCGCGTATGAAGCGGCGCTAACACTTGCTCCCGGCATGACAGAGGCGCGACAACGACTGGACGGGCTGCGCGGAGTGCGCTGAATACGCCCGGAATTTCGCTTCCTGAACGGAACGGCATTTGTCACTTAGTTTTCGGTACTCTCGCTGGATGGAGACGGCACAGACTTATGAACGATAGAAGAATTTTGCAAACTTTCGCCGCGCTGATGTGCGGGATATGGCTCTCGCTTTTTTCGGCCGGCGTCGCACACGCGCAGTGGACGGCGATGAATCCGGTCAAGAGTTTCCAACAGGAATCGGACGGGGTTACCTTCTCCATGGGAACTGGCACGTTGAAGGTGCAGGTGTGCTCGGACTCAGTAATCCATGTGCTTTATTCGCCGACCACAACGTTTCCGAAGCGGCCCGACTACGTTGTGATCAAAAGCAGCTGGCCTGCGGCGAAGTTTTTGATGCAATCGACCGATGACGCTGTCACGGTTAGCACTTCCCTGCTGAAACTTACAATCACGCGCAAGGACGGCGCCATCGTCTACGCCGAGACCAGCGGCAATCCTCTTGTTCAGGAAGCTTCGCGCACGATGACGCCAGTGAAAGTGAACGGCGAAGACACTTATCACGCGGAATCGTTCGTCAATATTTACGGGTCGCACGAGGGGATCTACGGACTCGGACAACATCAGGCAGGCGTGTGGAACTACCGCGGGGAGTCGGTGGACATTGCGCAAGACAACAGCAATATTTCTGTTCCCCTGATGATGTCGAGCAAAGGCTACGGCATCTTTTGGAACAATACGTCCCGCGGGCGCTTTAACAACCGATTCGCAAATTATCTCTACATCAGTTCGGAAGTCGCGGACGTCATCGACTACTACTTCCTTTACGGGCCGGACTTCGACAAGATCATCGCCAGCTACCGCGAGCTCACCGGACAGGCTCCCATGTTCGGCAAGTGGGCCTACGGATTCTGGCAATGCAAGAACCGCTACAAGTCGCAGGAAGAAATTCTCGGCGTTGCCAAGAAGTATCGCGACCTTCACATTCCGGTCGATGACATCGTGCAGGACTGGTTCTGGTGGAACCGGAAAGGCGAGTTCGTTTTCAACAAGAATTATCCCGAACCGAAAAGCATGATCGATCAATTGCATGCCGAGAACTTTCACCTGATGATTTCCATATGGCCGTTCTTCGAGCCCGGATCGACGAGCTACGACTTTATGGACAAAAAGGGATGGTTCGTAGACAAGTTCAAGTACGCAAAGCCTCCGTATCACACCAATGCGATGGCCGTGTATGACGCCACAAGTCCCGAGGCGCGCAAGTATTACTGGGATCTGGTGGACAAAGGATTATTCAGCATCGGCGCCGATGCCTGGTGGATGGATACGACCGAGCCCGAGACTGAGGGTCAGGAAGACAACATACTTTTGAACCACAAACTTGCCGCCGGCAGCGGAAATCGATTTGTGAACGCTTATCCCCTGCTCGACACGCAGGCGGTTTATCAAGGGCAACGAAGCGCGTCGGACAAGAAGAGGGTGTTTATCCTGTCGCGATCGGCGTTCGCGGGATCGCAGCGCAACGGAGTTACGGCGTGGTCCGGTGACATCAACTCGGATTGGTTCAGTTTTCGGCGGCAGGTTCCAGCAGGCCTGAACTTCGCCGTGTCAGGCATTCCCTACTGGACGACGGACATCGGTGGATTCGTTTTCGGAAGCCCTACGGATCCGGCATTCCGCGAGCTTTTTGTCCGCTGGTTTCAATACGCGACTTTCAATCCCGTGCTCCGCGTGCATGGTACGCGCAATCCGGATGAAAACGAATTGTGGTCCTATGGTCCCGATGCGCAGAACATTCTGGTGAAGTTCGACCGCCTGCGCTACCGGATGTTGCCATACATCTATTCGCTTGCGTGGAAAACGACGAGCGACGGCTACACTCCGATGCGGCCGCTGGTCATGGATTTTCGCAACGACATGCGCGCGGACAATATCGGAGATCAATTTATGTATGGTCCGGCATTTCTCGTGAGCCCCGTGACCGAGCCTTCCGCAACAACGCGTCAACTTTATCTGCCAGAAACAAAGTGGTTTGACTTCTGGACAGGAACCGAGACGGCAGGCGGCCGAATAATCAACGCGATTGCTCCGCTGGAAAGTTTGCCGCTGTACGTGCGGGCCGGATCGATTGTCCCGTTGGGACCGGATCAAGAGTGGTCGACAGAGAAGGCAGAGGATCCGATCGAGCTGCGAATTTACCGAGGCGCCGACGGCGACTTCACGCTCTATGAAGACGAGAATGACACCTACAACTACGAAAAGGGCGCATACGCCACGATTCCTCTGCATTGGGACGATGCGGCTCACACGCTGACCATCGGCGACCGCAAAGGCCAATTTCCGGGAATGCAGGAAAACCGTAGCTTTCGCGTTGTTTTCGTTCGGGAAAATCACGGCGTCGGGGCCAACGCGTCCGACGAGGCCGACAAGGTCGTCCAGTACTCCGGAAAGCAGATCACCGTCACCCCCTAACAGGGAACGAAAATCATTTTCCCTTGACTTCGGCATGGGCCGGGTCCAATATGGCGTCAGACGACATGTCGCCAGAAAGCATAATGGAGAGCTTGCCGCTAACAGAAACCGTGTTGCTCATACTTGTGAGCCTCGCGGAAGAACCGCGCCACGGTTATTCGATCCTGAAAGATGTGGAGCGCATGAGCAACGGCCGGGTGGTGTTGAGCACCGGGACTTTGTATGGAGCGCTCCGGCGCCTGCTCGACGATAAATGGATCGAGCGATTCGAGGAGCGTGAAAGTTCGCGCGGCCGGCAAGCCTATCGGTTAACTGCTGTCGGACGCCGCAACCTGCAATGCGAAGTGGATCGGATGAAACATCTCACGCGATTGGCTGTCCTGCGGGTCGCCGCGAAAGAGAGCTGATCCATGCCAACCCTCTATCAGCAGTTGCTGCGGCTCTATCCGGCGGAATACCGGAGACTCTTCGCAGAAGAGATGTGCGACGTTTTCGAAGATGCAGAAGCAGAAATCAAGAGCGGGCCTGCCATCGGGCGCGGTGCATTCTATGCGCGTGAAGTTGCGGGGCTCGCAAAAGGCGCGATCCGCGAACATCTGCAAAGGCTTTTCCCCGGGCCTGCAAGATTATCGTTTTCTACCAGGAGGTTCACTGTGCGCAACGAATTCCGTTTTCCCAAAGCAACCGCCGTCTTGATGATGATCATTCTTGGTGGAATCGTCTTAGCCCTCGAGAAAGCAAGGATGATTCAAGCATCGTTCTCCGATGGAAATCAGCTGCTTGTGCCGATGGAAGCAGCACACCTCACTTTCTTTCCGACACTCGTGCTCCTGCTCGTGATTTTCTACGCTGCGGGACTGGTCGGTTGGGCGATTCTTTTCGCCTTGCGCCGCTCGGGCGTTCATCGACTGTACGAACTGGGCGGGGCCCAGAAGTAAGGCTGCTCGCGCAAGGGTCAGCTTGTTGTGGCGTTCACGAGCCTGTAAACTCAGGGCCGCCAAGGAGCGCTTCGCCAACATCCATGACCCTTCGCCGACTCGTAGCGTCCGCTTGCTTCGTTCTCTCCCTCGCCTGCCTCGCGAAAGCCCAAAGTTCAGACCTCACCGCCGCCGTCGACAGTTACGTGAAGGCGGAGATGCAGCGGCAGCATATTCCGGGCCTATCCCTATTGATCGCGAAGGACGGAACGATGGTTCACGCCCAGGGATTCGGTTTCTCTAACGTAGAGCTCCAAGTTCCTGCCAAGCCAGAAACGATTTTTCAGTCTGGATCGGTCGGCAAGCAGTTCACGGCGACCGCCGTCATGATGCTCGTCGAAGAGGGCAAGATTGGACTGGACGATCCCCTGACGAAATATTTTGCCGACGCGCCAGCAGCTTGGAAGGAAGTGAGGGTGCGCGAGTTGTTGAGTCACACCGCGGGCTTTGGCGACTATCCGAAGGATTTCAACTTTCGCAAGGACTGGACCGAAGATGAACTGCTGAAACTGGTGGAGGGCATTCCACTCGCGTATGCGCCGGGCACCAAGTGGGACTACAGCAACCTCGGCTATCTGACGCTAGGAATTCTGATTCATCGGGTCACTGGCGAATTCTATGGCGACTTTTTGCAGCAGCGAATTTTTCATCCGCTCGAGATGAACTCGACGAGGATCATCAATGAAGCGGACATCATCCCCAACCGCGCAGCGGGATATCGCCTGATCAAAGGCGAATTGAAAAATCAGGAGTGGGTCGCACCGATGATCAATACGACCGCGGATGGGAGCCTTTACTTTTCCGTTCTTGATCTCGCCAAATGGGATGCCGCGCTCTACACCGAGAAGTTGCTGAAGCGTTCGAGTCTCGATTTGATGTGGACCCCGGTCAAGCTGAAAAATGGTCAAGCCAACAAAGGCGAATATGGCTTTGGCTGGTTCATCGAAGAACGAAACGGACACCGCTGCATTCATCACGACGGATCATGGCAGGGGTTCGAAACCGCGATCGATCGCTACGCAGACGACAAGCTGACTGTGGTCGCGCTAACAAATTTGGCCGGCGCCAATCCTGGGAAAATTACGCGGCACGTTGCCGAGATGTATCTCTCAGCTAAGTAGCGCAAATCAAGCGGCAGTCTGCTTAACATCCGGCCGCGCTTCCACCATCATTCGCATACCATATTTTGGGCGCAGGGTGATGAGCGGCTCCGGCTCGACGCGATGTCCCGTCACCAATTTCAGTTTCCACTTTTGCGCCAAGGTTGCGAGCAGCAGCGAACCCTCCATCCAGGCAAACGACTCTCCGATGCATTGCCGCATTCCGGCACCGAATGGAAAGTAAGTGAACTTGGCGCGGCGTGCCTTGGCTTCCGCTGTGAAGCGCTCGGGGTCAAATCGAAGCGGATCGGGAAAGAAACGTTCATCGCGATGGGTGATGAACTGGCTGATCAGCACCGTGGTTTTCGCGGGAAGATAGAACTCTCCGAGTTGAAAATCGTTGCGCGCATACCGGCCCATCGCCCACGCGGGCGGATACAGGCGCATCGACTCGGCCATCACCATCTCGACGTAACGAAGGCGAGGTACGTCCTCGTAGGTGGAATCCCGGCCTTGCAGTTCGCGATCGATTTCCTCATGGAAGCGGCGTTCGCATTCTGGATTTTGGGAGAGCAGATACCACGTCCACGAAAGGGCGTTGGCCACCGTCTCATATCCGGCCAGGAAAATTGTGATCACCTGATCGCGCAGCGACTGCTCGGACTCTGGCGTGTGCTCGGGTGATGCGGCGAGCATCATGTCGAGTAGACTGCCACCGCGGTGGGCATTCTTGCGATGGGCATCAATCATGCGGTAAACGACAGCGTCGATGCGCTTTCGCGCCCGGACAAACGCCGCGAGACCCGGAGGGCGAACATGAACCAGCCACTCGGCCGCCGGCAACATTACCAGAAAATTGTAGAGCCCCATAATGCGATTGATGGCGTCAGCCAGTTCGTCGACTTCGTCGCGAAGGTCAGCGGCGAATAGTGTGCCGGCCACAACGTTCAGCGTGAGGTGCATCATGTCGGTGGCGATGTCGCGCTGCTCGCCGTCCCGCCAGCGGTCGCGCATTTGAATCGCTTCCCGCACCATCAATGACGCGTACTCCGGAATGCGTTGGCGATGAAAGGCCGGTTGCGCGACCTGTCGCTGCATGCGGTGCTCGGCGCCTTCGCTGGTGATCATTCCTTTGCCGAGCAGCATCTTCGTTCGCTGGACGGTGCGTTCCTTGATGAAGTTGTCGTTTTGTACGACCAGAATTTCCCGCACGTAGTCGGGGTGATTCAGGAATAGGATGTGATGCCATCCGATCTTGTAATGCGCGATGTCGCCATATTCCTCGGCCAGGTGCTGAAAGAGGACGATCGGATTCGCGGGACGAAATTTGCGGAACGCAAACCAGAGCAGATTTTTCTCGAAGCCCGGAGGAAATCGATAACCTCGACGCTCCGCTGCGGGCTGCCCCACGTCATTTTGGGCAGAAGTTGCCATGAAGTCAGTGTAACGTGCCTCGCCGCTCAGCAGAGTCAGCCAAGCGGCGGAAGGAGTTTGCCGTTTCTTGAAACGACAAATCGCGGCGCGATTTTGAACTGCGATAAGGGCGGCTATCGAGACGCAGTGGTCGACTTCTCCAACTGATCGAGGGCCGAGAGAACTTCCGCACTGTGTCCAGCGGGATCAACACTGGTGTAGACCTTGGCAATCTTTCCGGCAGGATCGATCAGGAACGTGTGGCGCGCGGCAAACTTCACGACTCCAAGGTTGGTCAGCGAACCGTAAGAATCCGTCACTTTATGATCGGTGTCCGCGAGCAGCTTGAAGTTCAAGCCTTCCTTTGTGCAGAACTTCTTGTGCGAATCAACGCTGTCCACACTCACGCCCAGGATGACCGCGTTGCGCTCGGCGTATTTCGCTTGATCTGCCTGAAAGTTATGAGCTTCGCGAGTGCAACCAGCGGTCTGGTCCTTGGGATAGAAATACAGAACGACCCATTTGCCGTGGTAGTCGCTCAAACTGACAGACGATCCCTCTTGCGAGGGCAAGGTAAACGTCGGAGCCACCGAACCCTCGGCAGGAGCGGCCGTGTGCGAGAGAAGCCGGGGGACTAGCAGGATGGCGACAATCACGACGAACAACAGCAGGGCGATTCGCAGCATGGGAATCTCCGGTGCGAGCGTAGCTAAACCAATTCTAAATCAGTTGCGGTTTTGGGCGGGCGACATGGCGGCCCACTGGGGCGGGAATCAGCAGGAACCGAGGACCGGCAAGGCTTTTGAGCGTGCGTCCTTTTTATTCGCGAAACTGCATGGACTTTGCGGGTTAAGCGCTTCTCTGCCCGCAAAAATCCGCATATTTGAATTATGATGGACTATTGCGCATTCCTCGACGGAGAAACCAGACGTGGCTCAGACGGAAACTGATGGCCTAGAAGTGTTGGAAACCAGGGAGTGGGTTGATTCCCTGGACTATGTTCTTTCGCATGGCGGCCCGAACCGGGCTGGCCGTTTGCTGCAGCAATTGGCGCTGCATGCGCGGCGCCAAGGCGGCATCAACTTGCCGTTTACGGCGACTACGCCTTATCAGAACACCATTCCCGTCCGTCAGCAGCCCCCATTTCCTGGCAGCCAGGAGATGGAACGCCGCATCAAGAGCCTGGTTCGTTGGAATGCGCTCGCCATGGTGGTACGCGCCAACAAGATTCAGGAAGGCATTGGCGGACACATTTCGACCTTCGCCTCCGCCGCCACGCTATACGAAGTGGCATTCAATCATTTCTTTCGCGCGCAAACCGAGGACGGCGATCGGGACATCGTCTATTTCCAGGGACACGCTGCGCCGGGAATCTATTCTCGGGCCTATTTGGAAGGCCGGATCTCGAAGGAAAAGCTGCAGAATTTTCGGCGCGAATTGAAGGAAGGCGGCGGCCTTTGCTCGTATCCGCATCCCTGGTTGATGCCGGAATTCTGGGAGTTCCCGACCGTTTCAATGGGTCTGGGGCCGATCCAGGCGATCTACCATGCGAGGTTCATCAAGTATCTGGAGAATCGCGGTCTCAAACCTTCGACGGGCGGGAAGGTTTGGGCATTTCTTGGCGATGGCGAGATGGACGAGCCAGAATCGTTGGGCTCGATCACGCTGGCGTCCCGCGAAAAGCTCGACAACCTGATCTTCGTGGTCAACTGCAACTTGCAGCGACTCGACGGCCCGGTGCGTGGGAACGGAAAGATTATTCAGGAGTTGGAAGCGATCTTCCGTGGCGCCGGATGGAACGTGATCAAGTGCATCTGGGGCTCGGACTGGGACACGCTCATTCAGAACGATCGCGACGGATTGCTCGTGCGGCGATTGGGTGAGATCAGCGACGGTCAATATCAGAAATTCTTCGTTGAGAGCGGCGCTTATTTCCGCCAGAACCTTTTCGGCAGCGACCCTCGTCTCCTGAAGATGGTTGAGCATCTTTCCGACGACCAGTTGGCTCGAATGCGGTTGGGCGGACACGACCCGATCAAGGTACACGCCGCATTCCGCGCCGCCGTCGATCACGTTGGTGCACCGAGCATCGTCCTCGCCAAGACGATCAAGGGATACGGGCTGGGTGAGGCCGGTGAAGGCAAGAACATCACTCACCAGCAGAAAAAGCTGAACGAGGACGAGTTGGAGATGTTCCGCTCACGCTTCGGAATTCCGATTCCTGACGACGAACTGCATGAGGCTCCTTTCTACCGTCCAGCGGATGACAGTGCGGAAATCACATACATGCAGGCGCGCCGGCAGCAGCTCGGCGGCTACATGCCGCAGCGCAAGACGCGCGCAACGCCCCTGAAGCCGTTCCCCGAAACGACTTTTGAGGAATTCCACAAAGGCACGGACGGCCGCGAAGTTTCGACCACCATGGTCTTCGTGCGGTTGCTGGCGAAACTGCTGCGCGATCCGGAACTCGGCAAATACATCGTGCCCATTGTTCCCGACGAAGCGCGCACTTTTGGTATGGAAGCGCTTTTCCGGCAGGTCGGCATCTATTCGAGCGTCGGCCAGAATTACGAACCGGTCGACATGGACACGCTCCTCTATTACAAGGAAGCGAAGAACGGGCAGATTCTTGAGGAAGGCATCACCGAGGCGGGTTCGATGTGTTCGCTGATTGCGGCGGGCACGGCGTACGCCAACCACGGCATCAACACGATTCCCTTCTTCATCTATTACTCGATGTTCGGATTCCAGCGGATCGGCGATCTGATCTGGGCCGCCGCTGATATGCGCTGTCGCGGATTTCTGATCGGCGGAACGGCTGGACGCACCACGCTCGCGGGCGAAGGCTTGCAGCACCAGGACGGTCACAGTCATGTTCTCGCACTGCCGGTTCCGAACCTGCACGCATATGATCCGGCGTTCGCGTACGAGATCGGCATCATCATCCAGGACGGTATCAAGCGAATGTACATCGATCAGGAATCGATCTTCTATTACCTGACGGTGGGCAACGAACCGCTCGCGATGCCGGAGATGCCGGCCGGAGACAACATTCGCGAGGGCGTGCTGAAGGGCCTGTACCGTTTCAAAGCGTCGGGCAAGAGCGACTCTAAGCTGCGCGCGCAACTCCTCGGAAGCGGGTCGATCATGTTCGAGGTGCTCAAGGCGCAGAAGATTCTGGAGGAAAAATACGGAATCGGCGCCGACGTCTGGAGCGTGACCAGCTACAAGGAACTCTATCGCGACGCCAACGATTGCGAGCGCTGGAACATGCTGCATCCCGCGGACGCCGCGAAAGTACCTTACGTTACGCAGATGTTGAAAGACGCGCAAGGACCGTTCATCGCCGCTTCCGACTACATGAAGGTATTGCCGGAGAGTCTCGGCAAGTGGGTGCCGGGACAGCTGGTGTCACTCGGCACTGACGGATTCGGGCGAAGCGAAAGCCGAACAGCGTTGCGGGACTTCTTTGAAGTCGACGCCAAGCACATTGTGCTGGCAACACTTGGAGCGCTGGCTCGCGAGAAAAAAGTCGGCACCGATGTGGTAAAGCGCGCCATCCAAGAACTGGGAATTAATCCGGACAAAGCGAACCCGGCGATCACCTAGACATAGTTCGTGGCCGAGACAACGAGATCTTAGAAAAGGAACAGACGCGGTGATTGAATTCAAGCTTCCAGAACTGGGAGAAAACATCGAACAGGGCGACTTGGTGCGCCTGATGGTCGCGCCCGGCGCCACCGTAAACGAAGGCCAGTCGGTCATGGAGTTGGAAACGGACAAGGCCGTGGTCGAAGTGCCTTCGTCGGTCAGCGGCACGGTGCAGGAGATCCGCGTCAAAGAGGGTGACAAGATCAAGGTTGGACAGGTGATCTTCACCGTCGACGGAGCAGATGGCAAGCCCGCAGCCCCTTCAGCAACTCAGAACGCAGCTCCATCGAAAGCACCGCAAAAGCCGGCGGCCCCGGCCACAGAAAAGGCGGGCGCACCTGGGCTGACAGCTCCTGCAAAAGCTGCTCCTACCCCCGCACCCGCTGCGCCGGCACTAGCCGCGACGTCCGCAGCGACTTCGGGCCCGAGCGAGTTCAAGCTTCCGGAACTTGGCGAGAACATTTCGCAGGGTGATCTGGTTCGATTGATGATTTCTCCGGGAACGAAAGTCTCCGAAGGCCAGCCAGTGATGGAACTGGAAACCGACAAAGCCGTGGTCGAGGTTCCTTCTTCTGTAAGCGGAGTCGTCAAAGATATCAAGGTCAAAGAAGGCGAGAAGGTCAAAGTTGGGCAAGTGATCTTCACGCTTGAAGGCGGAGCCACAGCTGCGCCACCCGCGCGGCCGCGTAGTGCTCCGGTTGAACATGTTTCTGGACAGCACGGAGCGCGCCTCGCATTTCAAGCGGCGATCCGCGCCGAAGGCAAGACCGAAGAACAAGCTCTCCCGCCTGATCAGCCGCACGCCGAAGCTCCCGTATTCAAAATGCCATCGCAGTTGGGCAAGGTCGCAGGGACTGAGCATCGGCAACCGGTGCCGGCCGCACCTCACGTCCGGCGATTGGCGCGCGAAATTGGCGTCGATATTTATGAAGTGAAGGGATCCGGGCCCGGCGGAAGAATCAGCGAAGATGATGTTAAGGCCCACGCAAAGGCGATCGTGATCTCTGCGGTGACTGCCGCTCCACGCGCGGGACATTTTGCGCAGCCACAGCTTCCCGATTTCGCCAAGTGGGGGAAGATCGAGCGCGTGTCGATGCGCGGAGTTCGCCGCAAGACGGCGGAACATCTGGCGGAAGCGTGGAACACGATTCCGCATGTCACCCAGCAAGACCGTGCGGACATCACCGAACTCGAGCAATTGCGCGCGAAATTTGCGCCCAAAGCCGAAGAAGCTGGCGGCAAGATGACCGTCACTGCGATCGCGTTGAAAGTCTGCGCCGCAGCGCTGAAAGTCTTCCCGCAATTCAATGCCAGCATCGATATCGATAAAGAAGAGATCGTCTACAAGCAATTCATCAGCATCGGGGTTGCAGCCGATACCGATCGTGGACTGCTGGTTCCGGTGATCCGCGACGTGGACAAAAAGAATATCGTCGAATTGGCGGTCGAATTGTCGCAGCTCTCGAAGAAGGCACGCGAGAAGAAGCTTGCCCCTTCCGATATGGAAGGCGGAACGTTCACGATCACGAATCTGGGCGGCATCGGTGGAATTGGGTTTACCCCGATCGTGAATTATCCCGAGGTTGCGATTCTCGGCTTATCGCGCTCGCGCATGGAACCGGAATGGATCAACGGCAAGTTCGAGCCGCGCCTCATTCTGCCGCTTTCGTTGTCGTACGATCATCGACTAATCGACGGAGCCGACGCGGCAAGATTCCTGCGCTGGATCGCGGAAGCGTTTGAGCAACCGTTCTTACTCTCAGTGCAGGGTTAAAATGAGATTTACAGGTTTCAAGGTTTCAAAGTCTTAGGCCTGCTACGAAGCATTCTTGAAACATTGCAACCTCGAAACTCTGAAACCTTTTCATACACATGTCTGACTCAAAGTCCCTAAATATTGCAGTCGTTGGCGGCGGTCCCGGTGGATACGCCGCTGCATTTCTTGCGGCCGACCTCGGCATGACCGTCACTCTCATCGATCCAGAGCTGAATCCCGGCGGAGTGTGCCTCTATCGCGGATGTATCCCGTCTAAGTCGCTGCTGCATGTGGCGAAATTGCTGGAAGAATCGCATCAAGCAAAGGATTGGGGGATCGAGTTTGCCCCGCCGAAGATCGATCTTGCCCGCTTGCGCTCGTGGAAGGAAGGCGTCGTTAGAAAACTCACGGGCGGCCTGGGAGTGCTCTCGAAGCAACGCAAGGTTCACTACGTTCAGGGGCGCGCCGCATTCGAGAATTCCACGACACTGCAGATCACGAAAACCGACGGTTCGGAAGAGTCGCTGACCTTCGACCGCATTGTCATCGCTACTGGATCTCGTCCGGCGATCGTTCCAGCGTTGAAGCTCGAAACACCGCGCATGATGGATTCCACCGGAGCGCTGAATCTCGAAGATATCCCCGGCAGCCTTCTGGTGGTCGGTGGCGGATATATCGGTCTCGAACTCGGCTCGGTTTATGCCGCTCTCGGCACGCGTGTGACGGTGGTCGAAATGCTTTCCGGACTGCTGCCCGGCGCGGATCGCGACCTTGTTCTTCCTCTGCATAAGCGGCTGGAAAAACTGTTTGAGGGCATCCTGCTCAACACGACCGTTGCATCGGTGAAAGACGAAGGCAACGGTATCCGTGCCACGTTTGAAGGTGCGGATGTCAAAGAGCGGGAGAAAGTTTTCGATCGCGTGCTCGTTTCGGTGGGGCGCAAACCTAACTCCGAGATCGCAGGCCTCGACAAGACTCGCGTTCAGGTCGGCCCGAAGGGATTCATTCAGGTCAACAAGCAACTGCAGACCGACGATCCCTCTATCTATGCGATTGGAGATGTCGTCGGCGAGCCAATGCTGGCGCACAAGGCGTCGCACGAAGGCCGAGTTGCAGTCGAAGCCATCGCGGGGCACAAAGTCGCCTTCGAACCGAACGCCATTCCGGCCGTCGTATTCACCGATCCGGAAGTTGCGTGGGCTGGGCTGACAGAAACACAGGCGCAAAAAGAAAATCGCGAAATCAAAGTCGCGAAATTTCCCTGGGCCGCGTCCGGACGCGCTGTCACCATCGATCGCCCCGAGGGCATGACGAAGTTGCTCATCGACCCTCAAACCGAGCGCGTGCTTGGAGTCGGCATCGTAGGCGCCGGGGCTGGCGAGATGATTGCCGAAGGCGTGCTCGCGATCGAGATGGCTGCGCTGGCGAGTGATGTGGCGATGACCATCCATCCGCACCCAACTCTCACGGAGACGGTGATGGAATCGGCTGAAGTTTTCTTCGGCACCAGCACCCATATCTACCGGCCCAAACGAGGATAAGCGCGGCGGCGCAATCGAGCCGTCGTCATTCGGCTTGTCCGATACAATGATGGCTCTCCCACTTGGACGATGATGCGTTATTTCTCCAAGACGATTCTGTGCGTCGCACTATTTGCGGCTGCGATCCTGTCGCCCGCGCAATCGGCGCTCACGCAAGCTTTGCAGCCCGCGTCTGCGGCCAGCACTAATAACGCGAGCGACCCCCTCGGCCGCAATACTCCTTCGAATGCTGTTCTGGGATTTCTGAAAGCTGCGCAAGACGGCAACTACAGCATCGCCGACCAGTATCTGCAAATGAGCGCTGCCCACCGCCAGCTAGAGGGCGAGCAGACTGCCACCAAGCTCAAATTTGTGTTGGACCACGCGTTTTCGGGAAACCTCAACCGCTTCAACCTCGCGGAAGGGTTGCCGCAAGAAGGCGTCGCCCTGGGACGTCAAAACCTGGGAACCATGTCGTCCGGAGATGTTGAGGTCGATCTCGATATGGTCCGCATCACCGATCCGAGCGCCGGTAAAATCTGGCTGATCTCCGCCGAAACGCTCGCCAAACTTCCGGAGCTTTACGACCAGGTCGAGGCGCGGCAGGTGGAAAGCAAACTTCCAGCCTTCCTCGTAAAGCATCAATTCGGCGGAATGCCGCTGTGGCAGTGGCTTGCCTTGCTGATCGCACTGCCCGTGGCAGCCGCTCTCGGATGGCTGGTACTGGCCCTGCTCGAAGGTCCGGTGCATTGGTGGGCGCGGCGCCACGAACAAATTGAGTTTGCGAGGTGGCGCTCAGTCTCGGGCCCAGCATGGTTGCTAGCCGGAACGCTCGTCCACCAGTTGTGCGCATCGTATCTCCGATTGCCGTTGTGGCCGCGTCATTACTATTTTCAGACGACCACGATTGCTCTGATCATCAGCGCGACCTGGCTGGTGTGGCGGGCCGCGCGTTGGTCGCTGCTCCGCGTTCGAGCGCGCGCTCTGTCGCGGGGACTCGCCGGCACCGGCTCGCTGATTCTGCTGGGCGAGCGGATTCTGAAATTTGTCATCTTCGTAATCGGCGTTCTCGCCGTGCTGGGCAATCTGGGATTCAACATGAGCACGGCGCTGGCCGGACTAGGCATCGGCGGCCTCGCCATCGGCTTCGGCGCACAGAAGACAATCGAGAATCTTTTCGGTGGCGTCTCTGTTCTTGCGGACGAAGTCTTCCGCGTCGGAGACACGTGCCGCTTCGGCGATCGTACCGGTGTTGTGGAAGATATCGGATTGCGATCGACCCGCATCCGAACCGACGAACGCACGCTCGTCGCAATTCCAAACGGTGTCGTGGCGACCATCAATCTGGAGAATTTCAGCCGCCGCGACAAGATTCTTTTCAAGACCACCCTTGGGCTTCGCCCCGAAAGCAAACCGGATCATGTGCGCTTCGTGCTGTCTGAGATCCGCAAGTTGCTTTACAGTCATCCCAAGGTCGAGACCCAGACCGTGCGCGTAAGGCTGATCGACATCGCCGGCACTTCCCTGAGCATGGAACTCGTGTCCTACATCCTGACGCGCGACTTCAACGAGTTTGCGGCTGTCCGCGAGGATCTTTTTTTGCGCATCATGGATGTAATGGAAAACTCCGGCGGCGGGCTCGCGTTGCCGTCGCAGACGCTCTACCTAAGCCGCGATTCAGGGGTGGAGAAAGACAAGGCCGACGTAGCCGTAAAGAAGATCACGGAATTGCGCGATGACAAGAAGTTGCCGTTTCCCGACTTTCATCCGCAAGACATCTCCTCGTTCAAGGGATCGATCGATTACCCGCCTTCCGAATCGACGCTGCGCAAGAAAGAAGAACCCGACAGGAGAAATCGAGAGCAGGTGTAATCGGCGCGGACGCCGGCGCTACGTACTACCATCACTCCATTGACTGGAGATCCACCTAAGAAAAACGTGCGTGGGAAAATACACGCAAAGCGGAACCAGCGCAAGGTACGCAAGCAAGTAGAGCGCTCCCGGTACGGCATGTTGCTCGTGAAAAAATAGTCCGCGCGCCCAATTGACGTCCTGCTCGGGACGCCAAAAGAAATTAATCGGCACCACGATCCATGCAGTCAGCGTCTGCAATTTCCAACCCCGGTCGTCGTATCCCAACCTCCAAATTGCCCACAGCAGCAACGGCGGTGTCACGACGTGAAACAAACTGAGCAATCGGATGGTCAACGACAGATGCGGATCGAACATGTATTCCGTTCCGCCGATGAAGTGCCTGCTTGTTACAAGCGCGCCCACGAAATCAGCGCAGTACAGAGTCTGGAACAACAGGACTCCGCAGGCGACCCAGGAAAAGATGAGCGGGCTTTCCAGCCACAAAGCGAATCCGAGAAGCACGTTGCCGATATCGCAGAAGAAGAGAAAATTCTGCGCTCCGTATTGCCGCCAATAAAGAGGAACCCAAACAATCAGCCAAACGGTCCAACCGATCTTGAGCCACAGCGGCACCCGCATGGAACGCTATTGTATGTCTTGTCATCCTGAGGGAAGCTGAGGAACGTGTGCGGTCCGGGAGTTCATAGGTCCTTCACGGTAAGCAACGCCGTTGAGGATGACAAATGGGAGAAATGCCTTCGATTTTGCGAAACAGACAGAGCAACTTACCGCGAATTACCAGCGTAACTTGATGGTCCTTACGCATGTACCTACGATGGTTTTGATATGGGTTACCAAGCTCTTCTCTTCTGTCCCGATGAAAAAACCGCTCGCACAGTGACGCAGGTCCTGAATGAGTTGGAATTCGCCGTCGAGTCCTGCATCGAACCTTTCGCTGCGGTTAAGAAGCTGATGGGCCAACACTTCGACGCTGTCGTGGTGGACTGCGATAACGAGCAGAATGCCACCCTGTTGTTCAAAAGCGCGCGCAATTCGACCTCCAACCAGACGTCGCTTGCCGTAGCCGTCGTGGAAGGTCAGGCCGGGGTCGCCAAAGCGTTTCGCATTGGCGCAAACCTCGTCCTGACCAAACCCATTAATATCGAACAGGCCAAAGGCACTCTCAGGGTGGCTCGGGGCCTGTTGCGCAAGAGCGACCCGACGAAAGCGGCTGCAACGTCGGCGCCTCCTGCTGGCCCGGCCGTTGTTTCGACAAAGCCAGCTCTGACTAGGCCCATCGGTGCGGCGAAGCCTCCTGCGCCCGTTGCGCCGCCAGCGGCCCCGCAAACTTGGACTGCAGACATTCCAGCGACGAAGTCGAACCCCACTCCATCATGGCCCGCCGCAGCCGTTGCGAATTCGAAGCCTGCCGATCCGGATGCGGACCTGCTCGAAATTGATGTGGAGCCAGCGAAGCCAGCGGCGGCGATTGCCGCGGCCGCAATAAAGCCGGTCGAAATCCTTGCTTCGATTCCCGAGACGCGCGCGCCTCAGCCGCCTGCGGCGTCCGTGAAGCAATCCGTACCGCCGAGTTTTTCTCTATCTACCAGCGGAGCCGCAAGCGCTCCTGCTCGTGCGCCTGAGCCCGCGCCGGAAGTATCGAAATTGCAACCCTCTGCTCCCGTCGGCATCCTGGTGCCATCAACCGAGATTGCCCCGAGCAACACGCCAGTGATCGGCTCTGCGCCGTCCTTCACGTTTGGCGGCGCCAATGCCGAGCCTGAGGCAAGTGGAAGCAACAAGAAGATTCTCATTGGAGCCGTGGCAGCCGTCATCATCGCTGCCGTGGCGTATGTTGGCTGGTCGCGCTCTCAGGGACATGATGCAGCGCCTGCTCCCACTCCGGTGGCTGTGGCGCCTGCAGCGCTCACTCCTCACCCGGCCAAGCCTTCGAGCGCGCCACCGACAACGACAGCAACAACGTCGGCTCCGACTCCGTCCGCTCCGACTGCAGCGCGGGCGAACGAGCCTTCATCAAATTCGTCGGCCGATGACAACGACTTCTCAGAAGAAATCACGCTGAAATCGAACTCACCTTCGACCAAGACTTCAAGCGCCGCCGCGGCATCTTCAAACAAGACATCCGCCGTCGCCGATGTTCCGGAACCAGCGCCCATGATTGTGAAAGGCGGTAAGGGACCGGTTCAGGCGAAGACTTCTACGCCTGACGCCCCGGCTCCGAGTCTGATCGGCATGGCAACTCCGGATGAAACCGTTCCGCCGCCGAACTTCGGTACGTCCGGCACTGCTGTGAAACCTGTGCTGCAGACCTTGAACGTTTCGCAGGGAGTTTCGCAGGGACTACTGATCAAGAAAGTCGCTCCCTCTTACCCTGCTAATGCGACGCGCATGCGGATTGAGGGAACAGTCGAATTGTTGGCAACGGTTTCGAAGGAAGGAAACATTGCGCGGATTAAAGTTATCAGCGGTGATCCGCAACTCGCCAAGGCCGCGACCGACGCGGTCAAGCAGTGGAAGTACAAGCCTTACCAGTTGAACAACGAGCCGGTCGAGATCACGACGCAGGTCACGATCAACTTCAGGCTTCCTAAATAATTCGCGTTATCGCGGCGCAATCACGTCAAACGGCCTCATCATCTCGTTGTCCTCGTGCTCGAGAATGTGGCAGTGCCACACGTATCGCCCGGTATAGCCCTCGAATTTCGCGATAATCCTCGTAACCATGCCAGGATCCGCACGGACCGTATCTTTCCACCCTGCTTCGCCCGGAGCCGGAGACACGGCCGGCCCTTTGTACTTCAGTTGCCCGGTATGCCAATACGCCGCCACATCGAAGCTTCTGCGATCGAGGATTTGAAATCGCACGAGGTGCAGATGGATGGGGTGCGAATCGTCCGTCGTGTTCGCAAGTTCCCAGATTTCCGTCGAATCAAGAACCGGATTTTCCGTGACCGGCATGCTCCAGTGAGCGTTGTTGAGCAACATCGTCACCGGCCTCTGCTTTAGATCGTCGACCTCGACCAAGCCGAGGGTTCGGGTTTTGGTCGCCGTCGACTCTGCGAGCCTGGGGACTGGCCGCAAACTCTGCGGCAAGACGCCCGCTTTCCGGGACTACACTCCGCCCCACGCGAAATTGCATGACAGGAAGGGTGTCATTCTTCAGGACAACTTCGCTTCCTTCGAGACCCGCAAAGTCAATGATCAAATCCGCACGTTCTCCGGGAGCCAAAAATGCTCGGTCCAATTCAACTGGCTCCGGAAGCAGCCCTTGATCCGTGCCAATCTGACGGAAGCGGTGCGCGTTCGACAAAGACAGATGGAAGAACCTGGCATTCGAACCATTAAGTGTGCGAAAGCGGTATGTCCGAGGCTCGACTTCCAAATAGGGCATCACTTTCCCGTTGACCATCATTGCGTCGCCAAATACTTCGGGTGTCCACGGTTTCTCCGGATCCGGCGAGACTGGATAGTTAAGTTGCCCGTTCAAATCGAAGATCCGATCGAAGATCACGAGCGGGATTTCGTACTTCCCTTGCGGAAGCCCTAAGGAATCTTCCAAGTCGTCGCGCACGATGAAGGCACCAAGCAATCCCGCGAAAACATTCAATCGGTTGATGCCGAGCGCGTGATCGTGATACCAGAGCATCGCGGCATCCTGAGCGCTCGGGTAGTAGGAGATTTCTGACTTTCCAGGAACATACCATCGATCGGGATATCCATCACTCTGGGGCGGGGTCTTGCCTCCATGCAGGTGAACCACTGTCCGGACTTCGGGCTTTTCGGCTTCTGCGCCGTGGATGCTGTGATCGATAGGGAGAAAATGTTTGCCGGGAAGTTCGTTGACCCACTCTACTAACAACCCATGGCCGCTTCGGGTCTCAAGCGTCGGCCCGGGCAACGATGCGGCGTATCCCCATAAAAGCGTCGGCTTCATGTCGCGATGCACCTTCGCTTCGAATTGGCGCATTGCAATGCGGTAGTACGGAAGTTCAACCGAAGGATTTTCCGGACTGGGACGCGTTCCGACTGGCCGAGCAATCGAAGGGATTGGAAGTGGATCAACAAACTGGCGCCAGCGAACTCGCGAGCAACTGCGTGCGAAATCTTGGCGCGGGCGCGCGAGAGGTCTTTTGGGAAAACGCTGCGGACACTGTGGCCAGTCCGCCGGCTTGAAGAAAAGCTCGTCTTGTCAGTCGCAATCGAAAGTGACCCTCTGAAGCGTCATATTGTCAGAAACTTCCCGATAAAGCGAGATGCAGGCAAGCGATGGAATCGCCTGCCTGCATCGGTCGAAGAACGATTCGTCTACTGCTTCTCGCCGGTATCGGCGTTCAGGAGGAGAGTACCGTTGCTCCGGATTTTGGTGAAGTCGAACATCTGGCTGATCGAGTTGGCAATGGCATCGAACGATCCGGCGCCAATGCGCTGTCCACCCAGCCAATTGTCCTCGATGAAGTGGATCACGGAGGTCTGATCGGTCACGGTGTGGTCCACAAAGTTCTGCCGAGACCATGGTGAGACCACCACCAAGGGCAGGCGAGGCCCGTAGCCGCAACGCCCGAGAGCGTGCAGATTCGTGGGATTGAAACCAGGCAACGAACTGGTAGCGGTCCCGCAAGCTCCCGCCCCAGTCAGCGCATCCGATGGACCCGTGGACTGGTTTACGATCGGGCTCATTTGATGGTCGTACCAGCCATCGGAGTCGTCGTACATCACGACGACAGCGGTACTGCTCCATGTAGGCTGCTGCTGCAAGAGATTGAGGATTCTCACGACGAACGCTTGCTCGTCCAGTGGATCAGAATAGCCAGCGTGTCCATCTTGAATCGCCGGCGCCTTGAGGAAGCTGACGGCGGGCAGGTTGCCGGCCGATGCGGCATTCACAAAATCTGCGATGTCGTACTGATGGTTCGCCGGGCCGTTCCATCCAATCTCCGCCGGTGAAGCAGGACGAGTGTGGGCGTAGTTAGCGGTCGAAGTCCAGTAGTTGAAAAACGAGTGGTGCGGAATGTAGTCGCCCGTTGTCCCAGCCAACCCGGTCGAGGTCCGAGCTGCATCCTGTAGACCCATCGGGATTGACCACGTTCAGATTAAATCCGCCCATGAACGATCCCCAGCTGATGCCCGCGGCATTCAGGAGATCGCCAATGTTTTTACCGCCGAGTGTCCCTTGCGCTCGGGTGGGAGAAGAGCAAACGTCGCCGAGTGGGTCGGCGTCGCCGATCATGGTCAAAGAACCATCGCTGCCGCCGCTCACCTCATCGCCAGTACCGTTCAACGTGGCAACCACGCCGTTTGTCTGACCGGAGACGAGATTAAGCACTCCGGGCGTCGAGGGACCGAAGGTTGTTCCGAATGAGTTGTCGCTCATTGCGAAGTGCTGGGCATAGTTCCACAGCCCCGTGACCGTATTGCCATCGAAATATCCCATGACCAGCCCATTGGTCTGGGTAACTCCGGAACCCGACGGAGGGGGACCGGCCGTGCCCGTAAACATCGGAAACAGGTCCATCGCGCCAGCGTCGAACGCCTGCTGCTCGGCAGTGTAGTCATGATCCTGATCGTTGGTAACTGCTTGCGAGCGGTCGAGGCGGAAGGGATTCGCTGCACCGGTTCCATTCGCCGTATTCAGGTTTGGGTTCAAGGTCAGCAGCCCGCCCGTGAGTCCATTGACCGTAGGGGTATTCGGGGCAACGACAAATCTCGGTTCTCCCCCGGGATTGGTCGCCACCGGGTACGTTCCGAAGTAGTGATCGAAAGAAACATTCTCGTTAAAAATCACGACCAGATGCTTGATGGGTGTCGCCGTATTCGGAGTCGCGGACGCGGGTTTAGCGGCGGCAAACGCGGGCAAGGTGGTTGGTCCCAGTGTGATGGTCAATGCCACGAGCAGCGCCATCGCCTTTCTGGGGGCTTCAAACTTCAGCTTCTGAGTCATAGATTCTCCTATCCCCACCGGCGCTATAAAGTCAGCGGACGCCTGGCCGTCCGCACTCGCACGGGTGCCGTCAGGGATTGGGGATCACGTTATATGGCGAATGTTGCGGGTAGGTTTCTCGAATGTGAATTGAATGTAAATTGAGGAACGAAGCCTGGGGAATCGGGCGAAGGTTTGCACAGAATGTTCGCCCGGGCCGGTGTTATTCGGCCCGAAGCGGATGCATATTGCAGGTCTGCCGGAAGTTTTCACTGGCGGTGTTGATTGGGCTTATGCACTAGGCCGGTTAAGGGGGAGATCCCTCGCTCCGCTTGAAAAACGGCTACGCTCGAGATGACGCCTTGGTGCAGAAAACCAAGCCGCACCATTACGAAGTTGTCAGACCTTATTGCGCCCGAAGCACTTCGTCGACGACGACTTTGCCCTTTTTATCGGCAGTAATCACTTTGTGGATCGGGGCATAGCCGGTCATCGTGATATCGACGACGTAATTGCCCGGATCAATCATCACGTCCACTGGCGAATTCTTGTCTAGCATGTGCTGGTTGACGGAGACCTGAGCTCCCTTGGGCTGCGTATGAATGCTCAAAGTCGCCTGCCCCGGATCGCCTTTTCCGCCACCGAAAAGCTTGGACATTTTGCCGACGGTTTTGATGCTGTCCACATTTCCAAGCGCACGAAGTGTGGGCGAGAAGTTGAACGTCTGTCCGAGAACAAACTGTGCGCTCATCGTCTCGTCGATATAGCCTGACATACGCACCAACACCACATGCTGGCCTTTGTTCACGCTGACCTGTGCCGGAGTCCTGGCGCCAGCCTCTTTGCCGTCGATGTAGATGCTTGCCCCCGCCGGTTCGCTCTTGACGATCAGCGTGGACAGTAGTTGGTTGAGATGGATCATCGCGCTGGCGCGATTGCCGGATGTTACGTCCACCGATCGCGTGTCCGTTGAGTAGCCTGACTTGCTGACCGTGATGGAGTGCTGGCCGGGCTGAAGGTTGCCTAAAGCAAAGGGCGTAACCCAGCTCGGATCGGTCTGGCCGTCCAGCTGAACTTGGGCTCCCTGCGGAGTCGAGTCGATGGCCAATTGTCCGGGAATAATCGCAGGCGCGACCGCTGCTTTCTTCCTTGCGTTGCGAGCCTTCGCGGCCGCCGCGGCCTTCGACGAATGCGCAACCGGCTCGGGAGCTTCTTCCGGCTCGGCAACTGGTGCCGGCGCCTGTTCCGCTTTTTGCGGAACTGCCTGCTGCGGCGCGGGCTGAGTCGGCTGCTGTTGGGACGGAGCCTGCGTGGTGACAGGCACGCTCGAGCGCGGCGCGCCCGAGTCATCGTCACTGCCGCCGAGGCTATGAATGTAAATAGTCATCCCGATGCCGATGAGCACAATCAGTGCACCGGCTCCGGCAAGGGAATAAAGCATGAGTCTGGGCGGGACGCTCTTGATTTCCTTGATCGCTTTTTCTGCGACTTCACGCGGCTGAATCTTGGGTTTCTCATCCGCCGGCGCAGTTCCCGTATACACCGTCGCGGGCGTAGAGCCTGATTTCACCGGCCTCAGATCGGTTACAGGAGGCGGTGGGGGCGCGATGTACACCTCTTTCAGCGGAGGCAGTTCCGAGATTTCAGAAAAGCTGGTGCCCGAGCTAGCAGTCGCTCCGCCTCCCGCCATCATCGGATCGACATTGATCTTCGGGCCGTCGTCTTCCACCGAAGGCTCGAAGGTTTCGACTTCGGGCTCATCGAGAACAGCCGATGACATACGTTCTGTCGAGTCTTCGCGCGCCTCGATCCTTGGCTCGGATTTCAGTTCGGACTTCGAATAGCTGGTGTGGCTGGACAAATCGATTTCGTCAGGTTCGGACGAAGAGACCGAGCGGTCGCTCGATCCCACTCCCGCGGCTGCTGCGGACGCCTTCAGCGACACTTGCCTTGAAACGGCTTTCGTAGGCTTGCTCGGTGGCGCTACCGCGCTCGCTGCAGGCGCTGCCGGCTTCTTCTCGACAGCTTTGACTGGCGCGGCTTTCGCTACTGGCGATGAAGCCAGAGTGGACGGCGTCCTGGCGGCATTCGCGAGCTTTTGTTGCGCCACGGCTTTCGTTTTATCGGTCGCGACGGCAGCTTTAGGAGCCTCGCCTTTCTTCTGCGCTGCGGGCTTCGACTCTTTGCACTTTTCGAGTTCGTCGAGCAGTTCCCTGCCGTGCTGAAATCGCTCCGCCGGATCTTTCGCGATCGCCTTCATGATGAGATCGCTCAAGAGCGGATGGATTTTCGGATTCACATGAATCGGCGCAACGGGCGTGCTCTCGAGAATGCTTTGCCGCAGAGATTCGACATCCTCGCGGTCAAATGCCTTCCGTTCCGTGACCATCTCATAGAACATCGCGCCGAGGCTGAAAAGTTCGAGCGTCCGTCAGTTGCTGTCTCCGCGAATCTGTTCGGGCGATTGGTAGTGCAGGATCGAAGAAACTCCTTCGGCGTGCTGCACGAACTTGCCTACACTCGAAACACCCCAGCTCAAAATCTTTACGGTGCCATCCCACCCACACATGATCTTGGACGGCTCGAGGCTGTAGTGAACCTGCTGCTGCGAAGAGGCAATATCAAGGCCGCTGCTAAGCTGGCGTCCGATATCGAGCAGATCCCAGATGGAAAATCCCTCTTTGCGCGCCAGCATAGTCGCGATGCTGTTGCCCTGCACATATTCCATCGCGGCGCAGAATTGCCCTTCGATTTCTCCAGCGCCGTACACTGTGGTGATGTTCGGGCAACTGAGAGATTTCGTCGCCTCGGCTTCCGCCAGCAGCGCCTGTTCCAGGGCCGCAGCGTGCTCGCCGAACGCACTCAGCTGGATCGCTTTCAGAGCGACGGTTTGTCCGCTCTCAAGGTCGTTCGCTTTATAGACGATTCCCGTTGGCGACTTCGCCAACTCGCTCAAGATTTCAAAGTGGCCGATTTTTGTAGGCATTTTTCTTGCTTGCTCCAATCCATCAAACGCCTGTCACGTCATTCGCGACAGAGCTGCGCAGGCGGACGTTCTGGGAACAACTTACCCGCTAGCATATCGCTGCCTGTGCAAGCCTTCGAGTTACCAAAGTAAGGGTGATTTGCCACTTGAAGCGAGCGGTAAGTCCCTGCCTATCTGGGAGTTGCAAGGGTCAGGCGTCGGGCCAGCTTGTCGATGTGCTCGACCAGTTCGGCGGGTTCATGCACCTGGAATTCGATTCCAAGCATGAGGAGATGGAATGTGATGCTATCCAGGGAATTGGATCCGCCGCTGAGCACGCAGGATTTTTCGTCGACCGCCTCCAGCACACCGGCGGACGGCGGGATGCGCTTGGCCAGCGATTCCAGACAGTCGTTGAGGGTCACACGAAATCGAACAGGAAACGGCGCCTGCGACAGAGACTTCGAAACAAACGTGGCAAAATCTCCGCCCGGCGGCTTGCGGGGTTGAAACCGTGTCGACGTCTTTGGCTTGCCTTCGATCCGATCGACACGAAAAGTTCGCCAATCCTTCCTTCCGACGTCCCAGGCAACCAGATACCAGCGATATCCCGTGTGGACGAGGCGGTGCGGTTCGACTGCCCTTGCGCTGGCGGACCCGCTGCGGTCGTTGTACTTGAACCGAATCCCTTCGTAGTCGCGGCATGCGCCCGCGATCACAGACAGAAGTTTGGCATCCACCCGTGGACCGCGCGTTTCGAGGGGCAGAATGAATCCGTGAAGCGCCGCAACGCGATGCCGCAATCGCGGCGGCAGGACCTGCTCAAGCTTTAGCAACGCTCGTACCGACGCTTCTTCCATCCCCGAAATGCCACCGCTGGCCGAGGTCCGCAAGCCAAGCGCGACCGCTACAGCTTCGTCGTCGTCGAGCAACAGAGGCGGCAGGTTGGCACCGGCGCCGAGCTGATACCCGCCGGCGATTCCCGAGGTCGAATGGACCGGATATCCGAGGCTGCGCAATCGATCTACATCGCGCCTGAGAGTTCGCGACGTGACGTCGAGACGCGCTGAGAGCTCGCTGCCGGACCAATACCTCTGAGCCTGAAAAAGCGAGAGCAGGCGGAGCAAGCGCGCCGAGGTTTGCAGCATGTTTTGTATTCTTCCACAAGTTGAGGACCGAAACTGTCCTCAATCGTTGCTACCGTCTCAGCGGTCGAATAACTTAAGAACCGGAGAACCACTCATGAAAATGACCGATTTCTTCCTCGCTCAACTCGAACGCGAAGCCGCCAGTTCTCGGCTCGCCCTGCAACGCGTGCCCGAAGGGCGCAATGACTGGAAGCCCCACGAGAAGTCGATGGCGCTCGGATACCTCGCATCCCTGGTTGCGACCATGCCCGCATGGATCGCGATGATGGTGAATCAGGACGAGTTGGACCTCAAGGCCGCCGGCTCGGAAAAGTTCAAGCCCATGGACTGGCACTCGCGGGCAGAACTGATCTCTGCGCTCGACGCAGCTGTCGCCGATGCTCGAGCGGCTCTACAAAACACAACAGACGATCACCTTCTGACCCGATGGAGATTCATGGTTGGGGGAAACGTGGTCAGCGAAAACCCGCGCTACGTCATGATCGCGGACTCAGTGTTCAGCCATCTCGCCCATCACCGGGGACAGTTGACCGTCTACTTGCGGCTCAACGACGCTTCTGTCCCCGCGTTGTACGGTCCGTCGGCGGATGAAGGGCGCTTCTAGCACTCGCCCATCGCGTCTCATTCTCGCTGCCCACATCTGCATCTCTCCGCGTAACTTAATCGTCCCGAGCGCCGTTGTATCTGTTATGTGCTTGCTGGTGTGACAATTGTCATCCGGTCGCAATGACGATCTCCACTTGTAGAAACGGCCGTATCGCTAGAGGATAACGATGGTGATTTCGTCTTGCGAGGAACGGGCATGTTGAGCACCCGACTCAGCTTTGGAGCGGTTGTCGCTGACAAGCCGATTCGACTATGCTGGTGGGGCTGGGGCGCACCTACCTCTCATTCCACTTTTCCGGTTTCTTCTGGAGTACGCCGATGACTCTAACCCGATTTGTCACCAAGAACGCATTCCGCAACAAACGCCGCAGCATCCTCACCGTGTTGAGCATCGCCGTGTCTCTGCTGCTGCTCACGTTCATGATGACTCTGTGGCACGCGTTCGCGCTCAATGATGGCAGCGCTGAATCCGCCCAAAGACTGGTGGTTCGTCATCGAGTGTCGCTCACGTTCACGCTTCCAGGTTACTATCGCGAGAAAATTCGCAGTATTCCGGGCGTCGTCGCCGTGGTGCCGGTTTCTTGGTTTCAAGGGATTTACAAAGATCAGAAGCCGGAAAACTTCTTTCCGCGTTTTGGCACGGATCCCGAAGAGTTCTTCAAAGTATTCCGCGACGTGCAGATGCCCGAGGACCAGATCAAGGCGTGGCAACGCGACCGGCAGGGCGTGATCGTCGACGATACTCTCGCCAAGAAATATGGATGGAAATTGGGCGACCGCATTTATATCCAAGGCGACATCTATCCGGTCAACTTGGAACTCTATGTTCGCGGCATCTTTCACTCGACTCCTGACAATAAGTCGGTGTACTTCAATTCGAAATACGTCGAGGAAGCCGTGCCGTTTTTCAAAGGTCAGGCCGGCACGTTCAGTATTTTGGCGGATTCTCCCGCTAACGTCAGCAAGGTCGCAGCTGCGATCGACGACATGTTTCAGAACTCCCCGCAGCGAACCAAGGCGGAGAGCGAAAAGGCGTTTGGCCTGGAGTTCGTAGCAATGATGGGCAATGTGAAGGCGTTCATCCTCAGCATCTGCTCAGCGGTAGTTTTTGCCACGCTGCTTGTTTCCGCCAACACCATGGCTATGTCGATTCGCGAGCGTACTCGGGAAGTTGCAGTGCTCAAGACGCTCGGCTTTACCCGCCGCGGCGTTTTGGCGCTGTTCGTTAGCGAGGCCGTTGCGCTGTCGCTCGCTGGCGGCTTTATCGGCGCGGGCCTGGGGGCGTTAATGGTGTTCGGCTTTTCTCATGCTGTGCAACTCACATTCTTCCCTCTGCGCATGACGCCTCAGATTTTTTCTACAGCTCTTCTGGCGTCAGGCCTTGTCGGGCTAATGAGCGCGGCTCTGCCTTCGTATCACGCATCGCAGATCAACATCGTGGACGGACTTCGCCACATCGGGTGATGTATGACGTTGGGCACCTTCATAATCCGAAACGCGTTTCGCAACAAGCGGCGTAGCCTGCTGACCATGGTCAGCATTAGCTTCTCGCTGTTATTGCTGACGATGATGATCTGCATTTGGCGCTCGTTCTACGTCGACCAGGTCGCGCCGGAAGCTGCCCGCCGTCTGATCGTCCGCGACCGCGTTTCACTGGCGTTCTTCCTGCCTGCGTTCTATCGCGAGAAGATTCGCGCGGTGCAGGGGGTAACCGCCGTTGCGCCGCTCACCTGGTTCGGAGGCCGGTATATTGATGACCGCCCGGAGCATTTCTTCGCGCAGTTAGGGACGGACCCAGACGAATATCTGAAAGTCGCTTCCGACAAGATCATCCCTGAGGATCAATTGAAAGCCTGGCAACACGACCGTGCCGGCGCGATCGTGGATGTGACCCTCGCGGACAAGTACGGATGGAAGATTGGCGACCGCGTCACTTTGCAGGCGAACATTTTTCCCACGAATCTGGATCTGACGATTCGTGGCATCTACCACCGCGATCCGCCTCAGAATGCGCTTTATTTCAACATGAAGTATCTCGAAGAGGCCGTTCCGTGGTTCAAAGGGCAGGCGGGTTGGTACGCGGCGCAGATCGATTCGCCGAACAATGTCGCCACAGCATCGAAGACGATCGACGACATGTTTCACAACTCTCCGTTGCAGACGAAGACGGAGAGCGAGAAAGCCTTTCAGTTGGGATTCGTCGCCTCACTGGGGAACGTGAAGGCCTTCATCCTCAGCATCTGCGGCGCGGTCGTCTTCGCCATCATGTTGGTTTCAGCGAACACGATGGCGATGTCGGTCCGCAGTCGGACTCGTGAGGTTGCTGTTCTCAAGACACTCGGGTTTACAAGGCAGCGCGTGTTGTCGATCTTTGTGAGTGAAGCGGTGGCACTAGCGCTCGCTGGAGGCGTCCTCGGCGTTCTGATTGCGATTCCGGTGATCGCGACGATTACGCACCGGTTTCTTGGGTTGGGCATCCCGCTGAACATGAAAGTAAATGGAGTTACCGCTGGATTCGCGCTGCTCATCGCCGTAATCCTTGGGTTGGTGAGCGGCTATATTCCGGCACTACGGGCGTCTCGCATGAATATTGTGGAAGCATTGCGCCACATTGGCTGAGGCGCGCGGCTGTGCGGTGATTTTCGAATAAGAAGTGATTTTCGAATAAAGAGTTCAACTATGGCGATACCGATCAGCTATAACATCCGCAACTTAAGACTCCGCAAGGGACTCACGGTGATGACGTCTCTTGGAATCGCACTCACCGTGACCACGGCCATCTTCCTGATGGCACTCGCCGCGGGACTCGACCGGGCTTTCGTCAGTAGTGGAAGCGCGAAAAATGTCCTCGTTCTGAGGAAGGGATCGGAAGCGGAACTTTCCGGAGGATTCGACGCATCGCTGTTCCCGACGCTGAAAACGCTTCCCGGAATTGCAAAAGATAGTCACGGCGAGCCGATGGTGTCGGGTGAGTGGGTGGTGGTGATCGTCCTTCCGCGAAAAGACGGGACCGGGGAAGTCAACGTCACTGTCCGCGGCATGATGCCAGACGGCCTCGAAATGCGCCAGTTGCCGGACGAGCCAGGGCAGCAGGCGAAACTCAAATTAGTCGAAGGACGATGGTTCCAAACAGGACAACGGGAAGTCGTGGTCAGCAAATCGGTGCGCGACCGCTTCTCTCATGCCAACATCGGCGACACGATGCAGTTCGGAAAAGGATCATGGCAGGTTGTCGGCGTATTCGATGCCGGCGGCTCCGCGTACGAGTCCGAGGTCTGGGGTGACGTGAACCAGATGGCGTCCGACTTCGACCGGCAGGGCGGATATTCTTCGGCCTACCTGCGCGCGACTGACGCAATCTCAGCCGACGCTCTCAAAAATCGCGTCAGCGATGATCAGCGCCTCAAACTCGAAGGCGTGCTCGAAAAAGACTACTACGCGAAGCAGACTAGTTCCGGAACGCCGATCAAAGTCATCGGATGGGTGGTCGGCGTCATCATGGCGATCGGCTCGATCTTCGCGGCCATGAATACTATGTACGCCGCGGTGGCCTATCGCGGCCGAGAAATCGCTACGCTGCGCGTCATTGGATTCTCACGGCCCGCAATTCTGACTTCTTTCGTTCTGGAATCTTTACTGCTTGCGCTCCTGGGAGCATTGGTCGGGATTTTGTTGATGCTGCCGTTCAATGGAATGCAGACCGGCACATCGAACGCCGTCACGTTTAGCGAGGTCGTCTTCTCCCTGCGCATCACTTCGGGAGTAGCGATCCGCGCGATTATTTTCGCCTTGATCATGGGATTCGTGGGTGGGCTCGCTCCCGCCTGGCACGCCGCGCGACAGAATATCTTGACCGCATTGCGCGGTTAGCAAGATTTGAAATTTACGACGAACTGGAACCGTAATCCTTCTTATGCCGATCGACTCCAAACACGAAGACCTGCAGAGCCTGCGCATCGACCGTTCGCAGCGCGGCGAAAATAGCGGCGAGCCGCCAAACTGGGCGCGCCGCTACATCCTGATCGGTATCGCTGTGATCGTCCTGCTCGGACTCTTTAGCCTCGCTTACCGTGCGTTTTCTTCCGACACTCCGGAAGTGGAAGTGGTGCGCGCCTCCGCCGAAACGAGCGGCAATGACGTCGGAGGAACGGTGCTCTCTGCCACCGGATACATCGTGGCCCATCACACCATCAACGTGAATTCCAAGGTCACCGGCCGCCTGGAATGGATCGGCGTCGAAAAGGGCGACCACGTAAAGGAAGGCCAGGTGTTGGTTCGTCTCGAGTCTCAGGAATTTCAAGCTTCGTACGAGCAGGCTAAGGGTGGTCTCGCCAACGCTCGTGCTTACCTCGACGAACTGCAGCACGGATCGCGTCCCGAAGAAATTCAGCAGGCGCAACACAATCTCGACGAAGGCCGCGCAACCCTGGTGAACGACAAGCTGACGCTCGATCGCACAAAGGAATTGGCAACCGGCGGGGTCGTGTCGCGGCAGCAACTCGACGATGCCACTGCCAAGTTCGAAGCTGACCAGCAGCGCGTCAACTCTCTCCAGAAGGGTTTTGAGTTAGCGAAGATCGGACCTCGTGCCGAGGAACTCGCGCGGGCCGAAGGAGCTCTCGCCCAGGCGCAGGGGCAACTGGACTATGCCAAGTCCCAGCTCGACGCAACCATCATTCGTGCACCTGTCACGGGCACGATTCTCGACCGCACCGCGGAAAAGGGCGAGTTGATCACAGCGCAATTTGCCAGCGCCGCTGCGGGAGGTCCGCAAGGGTCCGTCGTCTCTCTTGCCGATTTGAATGATCTTCAGGTGGAACTGGATATCGCGCAGGCCGACTTCGCACGTCTCTCGCCGAACCAGAAGGCAGTGGTCACAACAGACGCGTATCCGGACAAAACTTACGACGGCCAGATCGCCCAGATTTCACCGGAAGCCAATCGTCAGAAGGCGACCGTGCAGGTCAAGGTGCAGGTGCTGAACCCGGGGAAATATTCCGACATTCAGCTGCGGCCGGAAATGAACGCCACTGTTCGATTCCTGGCAAACGAACAGCCGAAGGACGTCAAAGGCCCTTCGGGAGTGTTCGTGCCTTCCACGGCGATCCACGATAAGGGCGGCAAGAAAATCGTCTTCATCGTCTACAACGGAAAGGCCGTCGAGAGAGAGATTCATGTCACAGGCCAACGTGCCGATGGTGCGCTGGTTGACGGACTGGTTGGCGGCGAGAGCGTCATCACGACGGCGCCGGCAACTTTGAAAGATGGGGACAAAATTAAAATCAAGGGGCAATCATGAGCACAGTTACGCAATCCAACGTTGCCACGGGCACCAAGGTCGTTCAGGTTCGCGGCGTCAGCAAGGTCTTCAAGCGTGATGCCTTTCAAGTGACAGCTCTCGACGATGTCTCAATCGACATCGCCAAAGGCGAGTTTCTCGCTCTGATGGGCCCTTCAGGCTCAGGTAAGACAACACTACTGAATATGATCGCGGCCATTGACCGTCCGACTGCCGGCGAACTGCTCGTGCAGGGGCAGGATATTTTCCGCTTCAACGATTCCCAGATTGCCCGTTGGCGCAATGAGCACATCGGATACGTCTTTCAGACGTTCAATCTGATTCCGGTTCTTTCGGCTTTCGAAAATGTCGAGTTGCCTCTGCTGCTCACCAAACTGACGGCCCAGCAGCGCCGCGATCACGTTTTGACGGCTCTAAAGTTAGTTGGCCTCGAAGACCGGGTTCATCACCTTCCGAAGCAACTCTCCGGCGGACAGGAACAACGTGTCGCCATCGCGCGCGCGATTGTGAGCGACCCGACTCTTTTGCTTGCAGACGAACCGACTGGTGATCTCGACAGCCACTCCGCAACAGAAGTGTTGGAGATCCTAAAAAGGTTGAATGAGGATTTTCAGAAGACGATCGTGATGGTTACGCACGATCCGCACGCCGCCTCTTACGCGCACGTGACTCGGCACCTGGAAAAGGGAATGCTGCTTCCGCCAGCATAAGAAAGCCGCCACCTGCTGCGGGGGATATTCCCTCGCAGCAGCGCAAGCGACAAGAAGGATCAGGCAACGCTGGAAGTGAAATGTTCTACCGGCCGCGACATCGGCGATGTCGCAGGAGCATCCGCAACCCACCGCCACGCCCGCCTTCCATTCGACAAGACAGCCTCGGCTTCACCGTATTCCACAAGTCGGTTGAGGACAGTGGTCACAGAGGCCATCGGGTCTTTGTGACGGGCCAGCAGGGCCGGCAGTTTCTCCTGGAAATATTCACAGATATCACGGGCCGTCATCGCTCTGCTGCTCTCCATCAGAATCATGCGACAAGCTTTTGTAAAGCCCGGTTGGCGGCCGCTGTTTTTTCGGTCGACCAGTTCCATTAATTCTTCGTTCAGTACACCGTCGCCGAAAAGGTTCGCCAGTCCTGAAATTGTCTGCTTCACGGTGCCGATCCGTTTCATCACTTCGGCCCGTTGCTGCAGCAGCTGGCGCAATTCCTCATGTGCCTGCCGAATCACTTCTTGCACATGCCCCACATCGTATCGGTTGGCAGGCCTTAGAGAACTATTCACATCGTGCCCGTTTTCCATACTTCCCCCAGAATGCAAGTCGATTAAGCGCAATCCCACTTGGAACTAAGTACGCACCATCCCAACCCCTGGTTCCATCGATTTTGTAGAGGAAACCGATGGTATTGAGATGCCGAAGTTTTAGACGAGTCAGTTGCAATTTGGTTAACGAAGAAAGAATTAATGATTCGCACTTTCACCGTGGAACCCATCAAAAAAACCTTCGTAAACCCAATGATCGTATTGCTCGTTGATCATGCCTTCGTTGCCTAAGGGTTCAGTCGCCTGTAAACGTCTTCCAATAACACCGTTTTCGGGACGAACAACCGTTCCTATCTATCCTTGATGCAGGAGTGTCGAGCGGAGGTTTCCTTCCTGTTTGCTTCAATTCAATTCGGGACACCTGGCCCGGCAACTAAACTTCAGCCATTAAATTCCGATGGTGACAGGTTATGGAGACTTTTCCGTGCTAGCGGCCACAAAGCCTGTCCGCTCTACCTCGCCCTTGCGCGTCTTGCTTGTCGGACCCAGGGAAGAAGACTTCTTTCTCATTCGAGAAATTCTTGAGCGAAACCGCAAAATGATCGCTGCGGACTTAGATCACGCTCGCTCCATCGAGGAAGCAAAACTTTTGTTGCAGCAACAGCCGTACGGCTTGGTTCTTTTTGAACATGAAACCGGAGATCCTGAAGCACTCCGGCTGATCGCGGAATTCCTTCAAGCCGGCGTTTCGGTGCCGTTCATTTTGCTGACCGAAGACGCGGACGAACGCTCGGTCGCGGAGGCGATTGAAAGCGGAAACTGGAATTGCGTTTCGAGGTCCCAACTGGACGGGGCAACTCTGGTGCAAACGATGCGCAGCACGATTGCCCTTCATTCTCTCCGGCAAGAGCAGCACACCGCGGAAGAATCTCTGCGGAAGCTGTCCAGCGCGGTCGAGCAGTCTGCCGATTCTGTCATGGTGACCGATCTCCGCGGAGTCATTGAATACGTGAATCCAGCATTTGAGCAGTTGACCGGTTTCAATCGCGCGGAGGCTTGCGGGCGTACTCCCGGAATTCTCAAATCGGGAGAGCAGTCGGTCGAGACCTATCAGGAAATGTGGACCACCATCCTCTCGGGAAATGTTTTTCGCGGGATTCTTGTGAACCGCAAGAAGAGTGGTGACCTCTACTACGTCGAACAGAGCATCTGCCCGGTACGAGACACGGATGGCCATATTACTCATTTCATTTCTAACGGCCGCGATCTCACAGACAGGCTTAGGCTCGAGGCGCAACTACTCCAGGCGCAGAAAATGGATGCAATCGGCAGATTGGCCGGAGGCATCGCTCACGATTTCAACAATCTTCTTACCATCATCACAAGCTACTCCGAACTCGCGCTCGACAATGTGCCGCAAGGTAGCCCGCTGGAAACCAAGATTCAAGAAATCTTGCTGGCTGCGCGACGCGCTGCGGAACTCACGCGTCAACTTCTCGCGTTCAGCCGGAAGCAGACGCAAGCGCTGCGCGTCGTGGAACTGAACCAGGTTGTCGGTGGAATTGCCAAGACTCTGCCGCGGCTCATCGGAGAAGATATCGACTTCAGCTTTTCGCCGGGTCCGGGCGTGGGATGTGTACGAGTCGATCCGATGCAGATCGAGCAGGTTCTGATGAACCTAGCGGCGAATGCGCGGGACGCAATGCTGCAAGGCGGCCACCTGCTCATCGAAACTTCATGTATTCAACTCGATGAGCACTACGTCCAAGCCCGCTCTGCCGTGATCCCCGTTGGACGCTACGCGCTGATCACCGTCAGCGATAACGGCGCAGGAATTCCACATAAAGATCTTCCGCACATTTTCGAGCCCTTCTACACAACCAAGCCTTCGGGCAAAGGCACAGGACTGGGTCTGGCAACTGTCTACGGTATCGTCAAGCAGAACAACGGTTTCATCTGGGTTTACAGCGAACCCGACGCGGGCACCGTTTTCAAAATCTATCTCCCAAGTGTCTCCGAACGGAATCGCGCGAACCAGCCATCAGAAATCGATCGAAAGATCGCGACTCGTGGGACCGAAACCATCCTTCTTGTAGAGGATGAACAAGCTGTCCGGCGTTCAACCGCGGAGTTTCTGACACTACAGGGATATCACGTTCTCGAAGCCAAAGACGGCGTCGACGCTATGAGTGTCGCGCGAGAATATTCATCGACCATCCACTTATTGGTGACCGATGTCGTCATGCCCAACATGAGCGGAGGAGAACTGGCGAAGCAACTTTGCCCCCTGCGCCCCGACATGAACCTTTTGTTCGTTTCTGGGTACGCTGGTAAGACGGTCCTCGATCATAAGGTCGTCGATCTCGAAGCAAACTTCGTTCAGAAGCCCTACACGCTGAGGCAACTGTCACTGAAGATCCGCGCAACCCTCAACTCTTCTACAGGCAGGACGAGCGGCCCCGGAACTGGCAGCTCGCTGCCGCCTTCTCACGTCTAGGTATAATGACAGGCGGTCCCGGTCTCAATGCTCCCAGGCGCAAGATGTGCGCTGTTCTTGCTTCTTTTTTCCACGCATCCAGGCACCATCCTGGCTGGCATCGTCGTCCTCATTCTCTGCGGATCGCTCGTCTATTCCCTGCTGCAGATTATTGCCGCTTGGCGTTATCTTGCCGTGAAAGCTCCGCCTCTCCGCACAACGGAACCGATCAGCGTCCTCAAGCCTCTTGCCGGACTTGATCTCGATCTCGAATCGAATCTACGAACTTTTTTTGAACAGGACTACCCAGCATTCGAACTCCTGTTTGCCGTCCGGAACGAACACGATCCCGCTGCACAAGTCGTAGCCCGCTTGCAATCGGAGTATCCCCAGATTGCTTCCCGCCTCCTGATGACAGGGGAACCGCAGTTTCCCAACGCCAAGGTGTACAGCCTCGACCGGATGTTATCGGCGGCGGCGAACGACCTGGTTGTGATGAGCGACAGCGACATTCGCGTCACGCCCGATCTGTTGCGCACTGTCGCGGCCGAATTTCAGGAATCTCATTTGGGAGTTGCGACTTGTCCGTATCGCGCAGTGGCCGGTCCGAGTTTCTGGTCCCGTCTCGAAGCCATAGGGATGAACACCGATTTCTGGGGAGGGGTCCTCGTCGCGCGCATGCTTGAAGGGATGCATTTCGCGGTTGGCCCAACTCTCGCAGCACGGCGCCGGGTGTTGCAGTCGATCGGCGGGTTCGCGCGCGTGAAAGACTATCTGGCAGAAGATTTTGTTCTGGGCAAGTTCGCTGCCGAAACCGGACACGGCGTGATCCTGTCGTCCTACGTTGTCGAGCATCACATTGGAAGCTCCACCCTGAAGCAGAATATCGAACACCGCGGACGATGGTCGCGCAGCACGCGCCGTTCGCGTCCCGCCGGATACGTTGGGCAGATGTTCACGATGCCTCTGCCACTCGCTATTCTGGTGTGCGCGCTCTCGCCTTCGTGGTGGCCCGTTCTTCCGGTCGCCGTGCTGGTGCGCGCCGTTGCCGCCTACACGGTTTCATTTCGTGTTTTGCGCGCGCGAATCAACTGGCTCCTGTTGCCGCTGGAAGATTTGATGGGCTTCTTCTTCTGGGTCGCTGGATTCTTCGGCAACACCATTTTCTGGCGCGGCCACCGCTACCGCCTCTTCCCGGATGGCCGCTTTGAACTCATCGCACCGGATCGCCAAGCGAATCCCTAAGAGTCGGACGATCATCAATGAGAACACTCGTCGAGCGAGTTTATTGCGAACGACCGCTGCAACTTCATTGCAAGCTGCACAGGTCCTTCGGTTCGCTGACGAAGAGAAAAAGAACGGACAACTAGCAGTTTGCCTACTCGAGCCGCGTCAGTCGCCCATTCTTCAAGCGAAAACGATCGCCACGCCACGTGACCGTGTGTCCGGCGAAGCTCGCGATCCAGACCCCTACAGCCATCAGATCGCGCAAGGGCAACAACCATAGCCCACCAGAGACGCTGCGATCACCCAGCACCGCCGTTCCAACCACCATTGCAACGGCCCCGCGCAAAGCAAGCACGAATCCCAGCACGACCCACGACCAAAGCGAGGCATGAGCGGCGACGATGTTCAACAGCGCCCACAAAATTCCGAAAGTCGTAACCAGTCCGATGTAGCCGCCAAGTCGCGCGTCTCGCACTCCTCTGGACCATCGCATCTGATGCGAGAGATATCCCCGCAAATCGTAAGCAGGCACGTGCGTCTCAACCACCTCTGCGGAGAGCACAATTTTCAATCCGAGGTCCGCAATCTTGCGGCCCAACTCGTAGTCATCCGCGAGGAAGTCGACGATCGATCGGAATCCTCCGATTCGTTCCAGATCTGCGCGCTTGAACGCCAGCGTCGAGCCAAGCCCGAAGTGCATTCCTCCCTCCAGTTGTTGCGCCACCAACACTCCCGGACAAAAGTCGGTGCTGATCCCCAGAGATTCAAGACGCGATCCAAGCGTCGTAGCCGGAATGCCCCGATACAAACACGTGACCATCCCAACCTTTTCGCTCATCAGCGGTGCAATCACTCGCCGGAGATAATCGCGCTCGACCCGGATGTCGCTATCGTTGACGATCAAATGTTCAAAGCGCGCGGTCTGCACCATCTGCTCGAGATTGCTCACCTTCACGTTCGGTCCGAGAATGTTCGTGCAGACGACCAGGCGGATCGCCGCATTCGGAAACTCGTGCTGCAAGCGCTCAACGCTCGCAACCGCCGGATCCGCGGGATCGCTAACTCCGAAGACGATTTCATACTCGGGATAGTCCTGCAGGCAGTGGCTGCGGAAACTCTCGTAAATGTCAGGATCAATTCCCTTCAACGGTTTGAGAATTGAAATCGGAGGAAACTTCTCTATCGATTGGACACTCCCGGTCGCTTTCCGAACTCGTAGAAACGCCGCAGCAGCCCAAAGGCAAAGAACATAGTAGATGGAGCTTGAAACACAACCGAGGATGGTGACGATCTGAAAAATCCTGCTGATGGAGTGCATCATGCGCGAGCGCAGGCCGGTTTATTCGTAACGCAGCGACTCGATCGGATCGAGATTCGCCGCCTTCCATGCTGGATAGATGCCGAACACGAGCCCCACTCCGGCAGCGGAACTGAATCCGAACGTGACCCAGAACATCGACAGTCGCGCCGGCAGCGACGGCCAGATTTCTGGAATCACCCAGACGATCAACGCTCCAGTGAGGATGCCTACGACGCCACCAACGGCGGTCAACATGATGGCCTCCAATGTGAATTGCAGGAGGATGTCATTCTTGCGCGCGCCAATCGCTTTGCGCACTCCGATCTCGCGAGTCCGCTCGGTCACGCTGACGAGCATGATGTTCATCACTCCGACGCCGCCGACGACCAATCCTACGCTGGAGATAGCGAACATCCCGATGAAGAGAGCGCCGGTCAGTCTGGTTCCACACGTCAGAAATCGAGTCGGAAGTCATGATCGCGAAATTGTCGGGCTTGTCGAAGGCTACGTGCCGCCGGCGCCGCATCAGTTCGCGAATTTCATCCATGGCCTTCGGCATGTCGTCATGCGAGGTGGCCTTCACGCTGATGACGTGCTGCTTCATTTCCGGATGCAGGGTTTTGAATGTCTTCAGCGGGAGGATCACGCGGTTGTCGTTCGGATCTTTGCCTCCCCCGAACACCGACTTGATCTTCTCCACGGTCCCAATGACCTGAAATAACCGGCCTTCAATGTTGATTTCCTTGCCGAGCGGGTCCTGGTCGCCGAACAATTCGTGCTGGGTCTCATAACAGACCACAACCACTGGGGAATGGTGCTCGTCGTCGAAGTCGCTGAACCAGCGGCCACTCGCCATCGGCAGATCGAACACATCCTTCGCCGACGCCATGTCTCCTTCGAGGATCGTGTTCTTGGCCTTCTTATCCTGATATTTGACGGCGTAGGTGCCAACTCCAAGTTCAGGCCGGAAAATGCGCAATCCCGCCGAGACGGCCTTGATGTGCGGCAGATCGCGCATCGCCATCGCATCGTCATAGGTTAGTTCTTTACGCGTCCGCATTTCTTGCGTCATGCGACCGAAGGTGAAGAAATCGAGGTGGAACACGAAAATTACATTCGATCCGATGCTGGACACGAGATCTCGCACGTTGTCGTCGAGTCCCCGTCCAATCGAGGACACGCCGATCACCACGGCCACGCCGATCACGATGCCGAGAACAGTCAAACCGGAACGCAGCTTGTTGCCGCGGATCGTGTCCGTCGCCATCTGGACGATTTCGCCGAATTCAGATTTTCGAATCAAAGTAATTCTGACTACATCTCAAACCGCAGGGCAACGATCGGATCAAGCTTCGCCGCTTTACGCGCCGGGTAGACTCCGAAAAACACGCCCACACTCGCCGCGACAATCAGGCCCGCGGCTACAGCCCACAGCTTAATCGAAGACGGCATGCCAATGATCGCCGTAATGATCTCGGCGAATGTCACTCCGCTCAAAACACCCAGCGCCCCACCCGCGAGCGCGAGGATCAACGACTCAATCAGAAACTGCAACAGCACATCGTCACGCCGCGCCCCAAGTGCTTTGCGAATGCCGATCTCGCGAGTCCGCTCGGTGACCGACACGAGCATGATGTTCATAATTACGATTCCGCCGACCAACAGCGACACGGCCGCGATTCCGATCGTCGCCATGAAAAACGTATTACTCAGCCCCGACCAGATTCCTAACAGGCTCGCATTGGTCTCGATCTCGAAAGTATCATTCTGTCCCGGTCGATCATGTCGTTGCGCGCGCAATGCGACGCGAGCCTCGTCAATCGCCTGGCTCAGCGGCGCTCCTGTTGCCGAAGCTTTTCCCCAAATCCCGATGCTGTTATTGTGCGATCCGTATTCCTTGAGGTACACCGTGATCGGAATGAGCACGTAGTTGTCCGCGCTCTGGCCCAGAGTCTTCCCCTTTTTCTTGCCAACGCCGATCACCTGGTAGCCCCAACCGTTCACTCGGATTTCCTGTCCTAGCGGATCCGCTCCGCCGAGCAGGTGTTCGACGATGTCGGTCCCGACCACAGCAACTTGCGAGTGATTGTTCAGGTCCGTTTCGTTCACCATGCGCCCGGACGTCAAATCCGTATCGACGATGGTCGCAATCTCCGGCGTGATGCCCTGCACGGTTGTGTCATCGATTGACTGCTCGTTGTGCTTCACACGGCTGCTGCTGCTCATCAGCGCGCCGACGTAGTCGCAATGGCGGCACGCTTCCCGCACCGCCTCGTAATCTTCCATGTCGAGATTCTTGCGTTTCTCCGCTTCCAGGAACTTGTCGACATTCGTCTCGATCGCCGACATCTTCGAGATGATGAATACGTCGGCCCCGAGATTGAAAATCTTCTTGGCCACGTAGTCGTTGATTCCGGAAACGAAGGTGACGACGGCGATCACGGCCCCGACGCCAATTACAACGCCAAGCAGGGTCAGGACAGAACGAAGCTTGTTCGCCCATAGGGACTGCAGCGCGACTCGGATGGCTTCAAGGTAGTTCATGGATCGAGCTTCGGAACTTGGCGGTTGGGCTTCGGGCGTCAGCCGTCCTCTGCCGACTTCAAAGACCGAAATCACCTGCAAACTGGCTTCGACGCGATAACAGTTTACAGCGAATTCAGTGGCTCCGCACCGTTCGGGCCTTGCGTATGAGGCCCAGGTACGCCTGCCAGCTAAAGTCCGCCGCCTTGGCGTTCGTATAGAATGAAATTCGTAGGCAGCCGGACCGGACGGTCGCTTCCCGCGTCTTCGGGCGCGAGGAGAGGAAAGTCCGAACTCCGCAGAGCAGTGTGCCGGATAACGTCCGGGACGGCCGGTTCAAGCCGGTTGGACGGAAAGTGCCACAGAAAATATACCGCCTCGACGGCAACGCCGGGGTAAGGGTGAAAAGGTGCGGTAAGAGCGCACCGCCGCGGCAGTAATGCAGCGGGCATGGCAAACCCCACACGGAGCAAGACCAAATAGGGAGGAAGTTCGCGGCTTCGGCTGCGGACACGTGCCGGCTCGGTGCGTCAAACCTTCGGGTAGGTCGCTAGAGCCCGGCAGCAATGCCTGGCCCAGAGGAATGGCCGTCCCGCAGGAGCAATCCTGAGGACAGAATTCGGCTTACAGGTCCGGCTGCCACAACTTTCCCTTTTCCTGTATTTACTTCTTCAATCTTGCAAATTGTGTTGCCGACGTGCCAGCGAATGGACGCGCTGATCGCATTTTTCAACCACTTGCGACGAGCCTCCTTGTTTCTTGCGGCTCATTCTGAGAAGGACACGCAAGCGGAACGGTCTTATGCGTTGTCATTGAGTGAAATCGGTGGTTACATCAACAACTCTAGTGCAAGCGGCTATTTGGCGTTCAGGTGGTGTGGCGTTGGTCACCTGCCGTGACGAGGTCCCACCATATACATATTGGTAGGCTATGTCGTGAGTCTGGTCGTTGCCTGCATTAGGCGTGAGAGGCCAGATAAAATGACTGGGCAATAGGCAAATCCCACCCCAAATTCGAAAAACACGAATCTAGAGTGGGAGATCTCAGCTAGGGAGTGATCCTAAATACGACGCCGTAGCCTCTGAAGTGCCGGGCGCCTGTAGCTGTACCATAGACGGTTCCTGTCCCAGTCACGTAGAGGCGGCCAGATGGGAACCCTCCATCGGCACCGTTGCGAAAGCTATAGAAAAGAGTCTCATTGCCTGATGGATCCACCTTGTAGACGGCGCCAGCATCGTACGGTCCGCCCGAGCCGGCGGCACCGTAGAGATTCCCGGCTGCATCTCGGGCGATCGGGCCACTAGGCAGGGATACGTCCGACGGTGAATCTCCAAAAGAGTGAATGACGGTCTCCACTCCTTGCGAATAGGAGAAGACAACGCCACAGCCGAAGCCAATGCAGGTATTCAGATCCCCACCTTCGTAGGTTGTGCCGTACAGCACCTCACCGGGACCGAATGCGAGATCATTCTGCGGATTGTCGCCATTCGCGTTCAGGCCGGGCCCGAAATCCAACAAAGCCGTTAAATTGCCCTCGGAATCGATTTCGAAGATATTGCCGTATCCATACAGCCCGCCAATGAATCCTGGCCCGTAGAGGTTTCCCGCCGAATCCATCACCAAACCGCCGGAAGGAGAGCCATCCAACCCGCCCGTGAAGGTGTGAAGGGTAGTCTCTTTATCACGAGCATCGATTTTGAAGGCGATTCCGCAACCCTGCACACAAACGGTGTAATCCCCGCCTGAAGCAGTGGTTCCGTAGAGGTTGCCACTGTTATCGCGCACCAAGTCAGTGATCGGAGATGCGCCGTCGCTTCCGCCCTGGAATGAGTAGAGTACGGATTCCCGGCCGGAGCTGTCGATTTTGAAAACGGTTCCCGCGTTTGAAGTACCACCGAACTCCGTCGTGCCGTAAAGGTTGCCAGAGGCGTCGCGGATTGCAGAAGCTTGGGGATTGCAACCATCGTTTCCTCCACCAAAGCTATAGATCGATTTGAACTTTCCGGATGTGCTGATCTTGAACGCGGTGCCGCACCCGACGGTGCCGCCGGCGAAAGTGGTTCCGTAAAGATACCCATCTGAACCGTGGACTAGCCCGGAGTATGGGAACTCGCCATCGGTGAGTTTGAAGGTGTGAAGAACCTTCAGGGTTTGGCTGAAGCCAAAGGTGGAGAATGCGAGCACGAAATACAAGGTTGAAACGGCACCGCCCCGCTGTAACACGATGGAAAACATCACACCCTCCTCGACATGGCGATATACGCCATAAGTAATGTAGGGGCCGGAGCAAGGAGAGGGAGGGCGAAGCGGAAGCATCTTATCCCAGAAATACCGTAATCGCAAACAATAGACGCAGGTATATCTCTGCGAACATGCCGCGCGTCAGTTTTACTTCGATGAAGCAGAGTTGACCGTATGCGCACGTGACCTTTGCTCTTCTTGATCCGTGGCGGATTTAGCGCTGGTTAGGCCCGGCTGCCACAACTTTCCCTTTCTTAGGACTAGCTATTCTCTAACTCTCCGGCGGAATGGTTCGCAATAGAGCGTTCGTCCTCCACTGGAAAATCAGCCCCGATACGGCCTCTCTTGCAATCCCTAGCAACTTCCACAGGTCCCTTCCCGACAATACGGGTAGTTTCTATTCTTGATTGGGGCCCTGCGAGGGAGTTTTGCTCTACGCAGGGATGGGGCGGGGTCCATGAAAATTGGTAGCAATGCTTTAGCAGCGAACTGGGAAGGAGATGATCCCAATGTTACCCAGGCGCGTCCGGGGGAAACTCTTTCGCAGGTCGCGTCGCGACTCGACGTCAGCTTGGCAGATCTGCAGAAGGCCAATCCGCAGATCGCCGATCCAAACGCGCTAACGCCCGGTTCAGACATCCAGATTCCAGCGAAGGCCCAAAACGCAGAAAACTCGACGGGACCGGCTGACAGCGGAGCTTTTCAAGGCGCAGCCGCGGGCTCGTCGAAGTCCATGGAGAGCCGATTCGAATCCAGCTTGATGCGCTCTATGCTTTCGGGTGGCGGCACTTTAAGCTTCATGCCGGTGAACAACTCGCCCGGTGGCAGCGGCGGGATCACGCAGATGCCTCCCGTGGCGGACCCCGTCGGCGAACGTGCTTCGCAAGGCGACCAGCAAGAGTTGAAGGTAGCCTTACACCAGGCATACTCCGCGGCAGAACAACTCGGCATCCACCACGAAGATATCGTGTCGATGTTGCACACGATGGCCGCGAACCCTCCGCTGACACGGGAGAAAATGACGAAAGGGCTGCAACTGCTCTTCCTTTCAAAGGACCTTTCTCCTGCTGATCGCAAGCTGGTTGACGATGCGTTCAAATCGACGCATGAAGATCCCGCGCAGGTCGACGCGTTGAAAAAACTTGTCGTGGATCCAAAGTTCACTCAAGCTAGCACACAGACCAAGAAGGAATGGCTCGATAAATTCAACGCCCTGGCGAATAGTCCGGAAGTCCAGAACCTCGGTCCGGAGGAGAAGAGCATCGTCACTCAGGCTCTGACTTCCGACCCGCCGCCGTCGGCGGATAAGGTCAAGAGCACTCTCGATGTCATCCACTCCGCAAAAGATCTCTCTCCAACGGACCACAAACTTTTTCTTGACGGCTTGAACGCGGCGGGCGGAAATCCGGCCTACGCGGCGAATCTCGAAAAACTTATTCAGGACCCGAAGTTCAAGAGCCTGAAACCGGCGGAGAAGACCGCAGTTCTGAGTCAGACGAAAAATTACGCGACCCCAGAAGCTGTGTCCAACATCGATCGCCTGCTGCATAAAGACTGGTTCCGCTCAGAGAGCCTCGACGACAAGCAGCGTTCACTCAAGCTCGTTGGAAGGTTATCGACCTACACGGGCGGAGACAAACAAGTCCTTGGTAACACACTCGATAAATTGCTGGGCGAGCATTCGCAAATGAAGCTCGAGTGGAAGACGTACCCGACCTCGGCGAAGCACGGTACCACCTACGGGGAAATGGGCGATCACGTCCTGTCTCTCAACAAGGGAAAGGTTCCAGCAGGCAACGACAGCCTGCACGAAGATGATGACAGCAATGAACTGGCGATCGGGACCACCACCCACGAGGTGAATCACTCCGTGAACAAAGGTCCGGTCGACAACACGTTTCGCTATTTTGAAGACGAGTATCGCGCCTGGTTCGTGGAGTTCAAGGCTGAGCATGGACGGCCGCCTACAAATCAGGAAGCGATGGAACAACGTGTGGCGTGGCAATTGAATCCTGACAGCTTCTATGGCCCCTATGCGGCGGCGGCCATGAAGCATCCGAAGGAAGCCGAGAAGTTCTATCATTTTCTTTCGGAAATGACCGGGATGAAGGTCGACGCAAAGAACTGGAAAGATGCCGTTAAATCGGACCCGGCTACCTGGCCTGACAAAGGACAGTCGACGGCGCCTGTACCATCGGGGAACCTTGATAACCACTAACTGGCTTCGCATGCTGTTGTTCACAGCGCTCCTGGGACTGAACGGGTATCGCGCGGAGGGAATTGCTATGGATGAAAAGGTACATCAGAAAATTGCAGAGGCGGTCAAAGCCGAATATGGCTGGAAGGTCGAAGAGGTGGCGATCGACGAGGTAGAACGGATGCGACGCGCATCATGCACGTTCTATACGGCTCGGAGCACCGCTCGTCCGCTTTCCTACCAACCGAACTACGCGGTGTTGCGCGGAAGTGAAGTCATCGGGATCAGCGATCACGATGCCGTTACCAAGATTCTGGACGCATGCTCCGCCGATGCGGCGGCAGACTGGTGGGCGGAGGTACTGACCCGTTTCCATCAGGATGTGGGTGGCGGCCTGGTTCTGACCGACGAATCGGTGCGTCCCGACGTTGTGCGTAAGTTGGAGAAGTCGGGCAAGCCGTTTACTCCACCCAAGTTCAGCGAAACGAAGCAAAGTATCACCTTCTTGTTGCTCGATCCAGAGGCTTACATCGTGTACCACGTAAAAGCAACGCGGACTTCGACAGGATCCTTCGAAGTCGTCAAGACAAAGTTGTTGGGAAAGTCATTTGGCGGCGGCCCGAACACAAACTCAACCCCCGCCAGCGCTGGAGAAAAGGTCGAGCAGGCATTGCGTTCGTAGGCAGCGATCCTTCCAGCGTCAAAAATACGGGTGCCTATTCGTAGCGTAAAGCCTCAATTGGATTAAGGCGTGACGCGCGTATGGCTGGGATCATGCCGCTGACCAGCCCAACCAACGCCAGGATCATGGTTGCAACCAGCACGCTGCCAGGTGAAATGATGAGTCGAATATCGCCTGCTTCGCCGTGCTCGGCCAGCGCGCTATAGAAGGTGAGATTTCCCACCGAGATCGAAACGATGTAGGCCAGCACAATTCCCAGCACGCCACCCACAAGAGTAATCGCCAGCGCCTCGGACAAAAACTGGACCAAAATGTCCCAGCGGCGGGCGCCAAGCGCTTTCTCCAAACCGATCTCGCGCGTGCGCTGCGTGACGCTCACCAGCATGATGTTCATAAGTCCGACGCCACCAATGCCGAGAGTCAGAGTTCCAATGAAGGCGAGAAGCACCTGCAGAGCCATGCTGATGACTCCGAATTGCGAGAGTTGCTCCATCAGGATGAAAACTCTGAGGGCACGTTCGTCATCGGGGCGGAAATTGTGCTGCAAGGCCAGCGTGTTGCGCAGGGATCTCTCGACCGCGTGGTAGTCCGAGCCAAGAAAGTCCAGCCAGATCATGTCGATGTACCGCGTATCGCGGAAGTCGCTCATCGTAGGGAAAGGAATATAGACGACGCGGTTGATACTGTTCTGGGAGCCTCCTTCCTGCGGCCTCGGCTTCAGCACACCGATCACCTCGTAGGGAATGCCATTGATACGAATTCTCTCTCCCAATGCGAATCGGCCCGAGAAAAGCTTCTCTTTGGATTCCGAACCCAGCACACACACCCGCGCACGCAGTTGCATATCTTCGACACTGTAGAACCGGCCGACGTCCACCTGTAGATTCTGAACTTCCTGCAGCACAGGACTGGCACCACTTACGGACCATCTGTAAGAGCGTCCTTCATAGCTGATGGGAGATTCGTATACCGATTCCGGGGTGATCCGCACGACCTGCGGCACGTTGGCCACGACACGTTCAATGTCATCTGTGGTCAAGCGAACATTCGTACCAGCCTTGTTTCCGCCGGCCTGCATAGACGTCCGGCCGCCCACAACGCCCACCGACTGCATACTTGCGTACGACCGGAAGATGTTTACAATGGCGGTGGAAAATCCTGTGCCGTAGGCCAGCAGGAGTACCACTGTCGCAATTCCCCAACCCATACCCAGCACAGTGATCGCACTGCGCCGTCGATTTTGCCGGATCGCGTCGTACGCTTCGGAGAATACGTCCCTCGTGAGAATCATGTTTACTCCTGACGAAGAGCTTCGACCGGCGTAAGCAGTGCTGCGCGCTGTGCGGGATACAAGCCAGCAATAATGCCGGCGGCAGCGAGACTCCCCATGGCGAGCGCGGCGGCCCCCGGATAGATGTGGGGTAGTTCGAATCCATCGATTTGAGGCACGAGTCCGAAAAGCCGAGTCGCCCCATATGCGGCCGCCACTCCGATCCCGCCGCTGATGGCCGTGAGCATGAGGCCTTCGAGAAAAAACTGGAATAGGATGCTCCGTCGTGTGGCGCCCAGGGCTTTGCGCAGACCGATCTCCCGCGTGCGCTCCGTAACAGACACCAACATGATGTTCGCGACTCCCAGAGCCCCGAGGGCGAGGGTGACTAAACCAACCGCACCCAGGAATGCATCCATCGCGTCGGAGATTTTACCGACCATCTCTGCGCCTTCGATCGTGTCCCACTCTTCGAAGGCATCCGGCGTAGAGGGATCGAAGTGATGATTCCTTGCCACGATGGCGTGGACCGCGATCTTGGCCTGGTGGTGCTGCCCTCGCGTCACCGGCTGGTACGCAACATATTTCAGCGCCCTCGCATTGCCCTCGCCCGGCATCGGGAAATAGTTGGCCATCGTGCTGTAGGGCATGATCAGCCTCATATTCTGGTCGTTGTTGCTGCCGTGTCCTACCTTCTTGATGGTCCCAATCACCTGGAAGGGAACGCTGTTAATCAGAAGTCGGCTACCCACTGCGGGACGGCCGGGAAACAGCAACCGCACGAATTCGCTGCCGATCACACATACGTTGTTGCGTTGTCGTTCATCGGTCCAACTGAGCCAGCGGCCCTGATCGATCGGCTGGTATCGAATGTCATAGAACTGTGGCTCCGAACCATCGACATAGCCATTGCTGCTGCCATATTCGCTCACCAGGCGAAGGTCCCCGCGGTAAAGCACGGGGGTAGCATTCCGAACAAAAGATGAGCTGCGAATGTCCAAATAGTCCTGGTAGTCCAAGTGGTACTGGTGAGCAGAGAGCTGGCTATCACCGACAGCGGACACATGGCCGTCGTAAATTTGCATGAAATCTTCGCCGAAGTTCGCCAGGCTCTTCTCCGTCCCAGCGCGGAAGCCCTCTCCCAATCCGACCAAGAGCAGCAGGGATCCGACTCCCCACGCGATGCCAAACATAGTAAGGAACGAGCGCAGCTTATGAGCCCACATGGCTCTCAAGACCTGAACGAAGCTGTCAAGAAATCGCCGCATAAATCAATCTACGAAAATTCGGCTAACCAAGTTCCTGCTTTACGGGCGACTTACTTCAATCTCGACGATCTGCTGAAATTCGCTACAGTGATGACGCACAACCATACGACCTTTCGACAGACCGCGGACCTGTGGCGCAAGAACGCACACTCAAATCAGGGGTAGGACACTCTTAACCCTAATTGTGACGAGATCCGCATAAGAATGTCAGTGACCTGTGTCACAGTTGGGATGGACGCACTCTCAGGCGATGCCTTCGGGGTTATCTTCAGGTGAGCCGAACAGGTGTTAGAGCCTGTATTTTGTTATCTTCGATCACGCGTTTTGGTGCGCGGTCTGTGTACTGAAGGTTCCGCGCGATCAGCCCCGCACGTACTTATTAAACCAGTCGATCGTGCGCTGCCAGGCCAGATCGGCGGCGGCTTTGTTATAGCGTTCCGGCGTCGCGTCGCAATTGAAGCCATGCACGGCTCCGGGATAGATATAGCCTTCATGCGGAACATTCGCCGCAGCGAGAGCCTTGTCGTAAGCCGGCCACGTCGCCGCCAGTCGCGTGTCGAGTTCCCCGTGATGCACCAGGATCGCCGCCTTGATCTTTGGGATATCCTCTGCGGCCGGAGGGCCTCCATAGAACGGCGCGGCGGCGGCAAGATCGGACCCAAGCCGCACCGCCAACATGTTGGAAGTCGAGCCTCCGTAGCAGAATCCTGTCGCGCCGATCTTTCCCGTGCAGTCAGGGCGCGCCTTCAACCACATCGCCGCAGCCACCATGTCCTCAGACATCTTGTCTTTGTCGATCTTGTTGAACATCTGTCCGCCCTTGTAGTCGTCTCCCGGGTAGCCTCCCAGAGAGGTGAGGCCGTCGGGCGCAAATGCCATGAAGTTGGCGAGCGCGAACCGCCGCGCGATATCCTCGATATGGGGATTCAGGCCGCGATTCTCGTGGACCACGATTATTCCGGGCAACTTTGTCACCGTCTCGGAGCGGGTGTCGGCGCTGATCGGACGCACGAGATATCCCTTGATGCTTCCGTTGCCTTTCGGAGAAGGCACGGTTTCGTTGGTAGCCTTAATCCGGTCGTCGGTGCGGGAGACTTGCTGACCCAGAGCGTAATTCGGCATCAATGCATGGATCACCGAGGCCGCCGCCAAGCCCCCCGCGAGTCGCTGTACGCCCTCGATAAACGCGCGGCGACTGATCTCGCCGTGAATGAAATCGTTGTAGAGTTCGATCGCCTCGGTCGGCAATTTCGATTTCGTCGTTTCCATGGTCTTCACTCCCGCCGGGGATCATACCAGCTGTCCCGGAGGCGGGTCGCGGAGGATCCATCCGCAAGACTGAGAAGACCAACTCCCAATTCGTCACTTGCTGTTGGACATCTGTGCCGTCTGTTCGCCGATCTTCGCTGAGTACAGAATGAATTTGAATGGGTCAGTGTTTTGATACTTCTCCATCAGTTTCAGGTAGACAAGGCGTTTGGCCTTGGCCACAGACTCACTGTGCTCAAACCTGCTTTCGGATGAGTCAAGCAATGAGGCAGCGAGTTCGTACTTGCCGTCAGCGACCAGGCGTTCCACAGTCTTTGTAAGCTGTGTTTCAGACATTCCCAGGTAGTCCACTAACAATTCTGCGCGGTCGGCATGGCTCAGATGGTCGAGGCCCGCGAGATCCGCATGCCAATACCCGACGTTCTGGTCGTATAAGCGATCAATGACATGATCGCGCATCAGAAAATACGGCATGTACACGGCGGGATTTCCGGTAAGCATATCCGGGGGAATCAAATTCGCCTGTTGAATGGCTGCCCGCTCCTCCCCGAGCCGGACCGACTTCAGCACTTGCTCACGAAGCCAGCTGAGATCCAATTTGAGTTGTCCCAACATTGCTGGCGATCCGAAATTCCGCGTCAGCGGTTCGTGCCCGTGCAGCAGATGCTGCGGATTCTTCTCGACCACGATGTCGATGGCATCCAGAAGTCCCTGCAAATCCCCTTCCTCGACAAAGGGCGCTCCGAGGTACGGCATGATGAAATCGCCGACGAACATCACGCCCTGATCCGGCAAATTGATGAACATTGCGTCATGCGTCTCCCCTCCCTGCACGGGGATCAGTTCGATGCGGGTGCCTCCGACCTTCAACTCGGTCCGGCGATCGATTGTGATATCGGGCTTGAAGCTACGAACGTCTTCGAGGTTGAAGAGTTTGCCAAAGAAATCGCTCGCCAAAAATCCCCGGTCCGTTTAGCTCGCCCGCTATCTCTTCCTGATAGTTGCTCCGGGCATAAAAATGAATGTGAGGATTCACGGACTGGAAGTAGCTGTGTCCGCCGATGTGGTCCCAGTGGGAGTGGGTTACAAAGATGGTGGTCAGTTCCGGCAAATTCGGCGCATACGCTCGCAGTGCCTCGATAAGCTGCCTTCGCGGAGTCCGGCCGAGTTCCGGCGTCGATTCCGATCAACTCTCGCCGGTCGTCGCTGACCACGAAATAGTATTCGGTGAACTCGTAGCCCGAAAGCGCGTATACGCGGCCCGGTACGATCTCGCCGATTCGCCGGGACACGAAAGAATGGCCCGTCATAACGTCTTCCGAAAAAGGAGTGTTCAGCGCGATTGGGCTACTGAAGTTCTTGTAACCGCTTCGCACCAGATAGTCTTGCGCCTTGTCTGCTTCTCCCTTTGCGAGAGCGATCTTTCCCAGGTGGTAGTCGACCTCGCGCAGCCAGCCCGGATTCGGCGCCTTGTCGGCATTTTGCAAGCACCATGTCAGTTCGTCCTGCGCCGCCGTCTGCTGGCCGAAGAATTTAGGCAACTCGGTATAGACGATGCCCGCGATCCAGTTCACAACGAAGATCTGTCCTCCCGAAAGCTTCCGTGCTTGTTCCAATATCGCGATCGTGTCTTTCACATAACCCATTCGGTGCAGGAGTGAGACCGAGGGTGCATTCTGGGCCCGCAATAAACCGATCGCACTCAGATATAAAGACTTTTGCGCGTCCGTAAGGCGTGGCCCGAATTCCTTCAGCCGCGCCGAGAAAAACTCCGCTCCCTCCTTCTGCAAGTTGGCGTTCGAATACTGCCCCATCAGGAGAAATAGGATTTGCGGATCTTGCGGCGGCGCCACGCTATTAATTACTTTGAAATATTCGATGTCCGGGTGACGAAACCCAGAGCCATTCGCCATGACAGGGCTGATGGATGCTCCCCTCTTTAGGAGAAGCAGGACTCCCGCCACCAGAAACATCGCCAGGGTAAAGAAAATGAACACTCTCATACGGCCTCCTCCAGGAAACTGCTCTTTGCAAGTAGATGTATATGCATACATCGGAGGTACAAAAAATTATGCTTGCAGCGCAGCTTCCGTCATCCGTGGCACAGCTTCTTTCATCTGCTTCCATCCCGCATCGCCCAGTAAGTGGTGCAGTTTTTCTTCGGCCGACTCCCAGTGAGGTTGAGCTTCTGCTAATTGCCGTTTACCCACCCGAGTCAGGCTAAATAGACGTTCGCGCCGGTCTTTCCCCCGTTTCACTTGCACCCAGCCTTGTTTCAGCAGCAGGCCTAGAGTACGTGTCAAAGTCGTGCTATCCATCGCAAAACCTGCACTCAGCCGTTTTTGATTCGCCTCGCCCGTCGCAGCTAACGCCGTAAGCAGGCCGAATTGTGCGATCTCCACTCCCGCTTTTCGCAGCTCCTGGTCATAGATGCGGGTGATGACGCGTGCGAACCGTCGCAAGTTCTGGCACGCACAGGGCAGCGGAAAGAGTGCACCCGCTTCGGTGTGACGTGGCGCATTGTGTTTCATATTAACTGTATATACATCTTTTATGGGGTATGTCAAGTTGACCGGCCTTCCGCCGATTGTGTTCTGTTCCCCTCGGCAGTGTCAGCCAGCCTCGAAACAGTTGACCTTCCTTTCAAGGACACAGGTCCGCAAACGTCCATTCCGCGTGCATCCATTGAGCTATGGTCACGACGTGCTCACTCCAGACTTCAAATGAGACTGAGCCAACCCACCGGGTCGAACCTGGAGACACCATGCCAACTAAAGATGCTGAATCGTTGCTGAATGCCGAAGTGCCTGTGAACCGCCGATCTTCGCGCCGCTCGCTTTCCAGAACATCGACGCTCCATCGCTCGATCGCGTGCGGCACGCTTTTAGCTTCGGCTTTCCTACTCCTCGCTTCGACCCCGCCCGTCGCCCTCAATGCCAGCGAGGAAGACATGGACCGTTCCATCAAGCCCGGGGACGACTTCTACCAATACGCGAACGGAGCGTGGATCGCCAAAGCAACCATACCTGCTGGCCAGTCGAGTTTCGATACGCGCGCAATCATGGCGGAGAGAACGAGCCAGCGCGTGCGCGATCTCATTCAGGAAGCGGCAACCTCGCCGACAACTGCGGGCGCGAGGAAAGTTGGCGACTACTACGCCAGCTTCATGGACGAAGACCGCATCGAGGCCACGAAACTGACGCCACTAGCGGATGAAATGGCCGCGATCTCAGGGATCACAAGCAAGACGTCGCTCTCTGCCTATCTCGGTACCACTTTGAATGGAGAGATCGACGGTCTCGTCGCCAACTCCGACCATATTTTCGGATTGTGGATCAACCAGGGCTTCGAAGATACAGCGCACAATGTCGTCCATTTCCAGCAGGGTGGGCTCGGAATGCCGGACCGCGACAACTATCTCGATTCCTCACCCAAAATGGCGGCAACGCGCACTCAATATCAGGCTCATGTGGCCGCGGTCCTGAAACTGGCAGGGGTCACTGACTCCGAAGCCAAGGCAGCGCAAATCCTCTCGCTCGAAACCCGCATCGCGCAAGCCTTCGCGCCGGACGCCGACGCCGCTGACGTCTTCAAACAGAACAATCCATGGAAGCGCACCGATTTTGCCGTCAAAGCGCCGGGAATCGATTGGAATGCGTACTTCAAATCTGCTGGCCTCGAACACCAGTCCGATTTCCTCGTCTGGCAACCCTCGGCAGTGATCGGTGTATCCGCGCTAGTAAGCAGCGAGAGCATCGATCTTTGGAAGGACTACCTGCGGTTTCACCTCTTCGAACAATACGCCGACGTTCTGCCGAAGGCCGTGGCTGCCGAACACTTCGCTTTCTACGGCACCATCTTGTCGGGCGCGCAGCAGGCGCCAGACCGCACCAAGTCCGCAATCGCCGCCACCAACGCCGCGCTGGGGCAGGCGGTGGGTCAACTCTACACGCAGCGCTATTTCCCCCCCGAGGCCAAGGCAAAAGCTCAGGCGATGGTCCGCGACATAATCACCGCTTATCGCGCCCGTATTTCAAACCTTTCCTGGATGTCGGCTCCGACCAAGAAAAAAGCGTTAGATAAACTCGCGGTACTCGAGATCGGCATCGGCTATCCCGATACGTGGATCGACTATTCAAAGCTCGATGTTGTGCCTGGCGATGCTTTAGGAAACATGCGCCGTGCGGAAGCTTTCCTTCGTTCGCGGAACCTCGCCAAGTTGAATCAACCGGTCGATCCGGTCGAGTGGCTGATCAATCCGCAAACTCCCGCTGCAATCATCATGTTCAGCCCCAACGTTGAACTCTTCTCCGCAGCAATTTTCCAGCCGCCTTACTTCGACGCGAACGGTGATTCCGCTTCAAACTACGGATCGGCCGGCGCTGGTCTCGCCCACGAAGTCAGCCACAGCTTCGACGACCTGGGAAACATCTATGACGCGCATGGCAAGCTCGGGGATTGGTGGACGGCGGAGGATCGGGCTCAGTATCACGCCGCCTCCGAGAAACTGATCTCGCAGTTCGACAGCTACTGCCCGTTAGCGGATCTCTGCGTCAAGGGCAAGCAGGTGCTGACCGAGAGTATTGCCGATCAGGCAGGCCTGTTGACCGCGCACGACGCCTACCTGCTGTCACTGAAGGGCCAGCCCGATATCGTCGTAGGCGGACTAACCGGGGAACAGCGATTCTTTCTGGCCTTCGCCCAGAGATGGCGGAGAGCCCAGACCGAAGACGCATTGCGACGCCAGGTCACTTCCGATACTCATCCGCCGGGGAAATACCGAAGCGACTCAGTGCGCAACATCGATGCCTGGTACAAAGCCTACGGCATCGCTCCGAGCGATAAGCTATATCTGAAGCCCGAGGACCGGGTTCGGATCTGGTGACTCCTTTGCGCATCGCATTTGTGGAATGGCCCGAAGCTCTTTCGACTGACGGCTCGCAGTGGAGCGAGTTGAAACAGGCAGTCCTCGCTGCTCGTCCTGACATCCTCGTCACGAACGAGCTCCCCTTGGCCCGTGGTTCGCCGAGAGCGCTCACTTCTCGACCGAAGAGGCGAATCTCAGCATCCGTGCTCATGAGTGCGGGCTTGAGGCGCTTGTCGAGCTCAATCTTCCCGCCGTCATCTCCTCGCGGCCGGTATGGAACGGGAAACGGCTAGTGAACGAGGCATTCGCACTTCAAGCAGGAACTGTCCGTTTCCTACACCGCAAACAGTACTTCCCCAATGAGCCTGGATGGTTCGAAAGCAACTGGTATGCCGGCGACGATTCGGGATTTGCCGTAGCCGAGATCCTGGGGATCAAAGTCGGCGTGCTTCTGTGTACCGAGGCGATGTTCAACGAACGAGCGCGCACTTACGGAAGGCAAGGCGCTTCGCTGATCGTCATACCTCGCGCATCAGGCATGAATCTCGATTCGTGGAAAATAGCCGGCGCGATGGCATCGTTGGTTTCCGGCGCGTATGTCGTCAGTTCCAACCGCATCGGCGTTTCCAAGTCGGGCACGAAGTTTGGCGGAGGCGGCTACGCCTACGCGCCGCAAGGGCGCTTGCTGGCGCAGACATCGGCCGCAAATCCGCTACGCACTTTAGAACTTGATCCCGATGTCTGCAGGGTCGCGCAGCGCGACTATCCCTGCTACGTTCCTGAGCTCGAATGAGGAAAGGCGCGATTCCGGCCACGCCGCAACATTGACACTTCCCCCAGACTCCGATTGAATGAGTGAAGTGGTTGCAACATGACCGGGCGGGCTTCGGCTTACAGTTCGGCTGCCACGACTTCCAAATTCAAATCAGGAGCACCGCATGTCAGCACCGAGCCGCCGTCCCGAGATTCGCCGTCGCCGTACGCGCAAGAGCAAGATTGACCAGCTACGCAAACGCTTGGGCACCGCCAAAACCGACGCCGACAAGACCCGCATCACCGCCAAGCTGCACAAACTCGCGATCCTGTCCCCCGGCCAGCCATTGGTCAAGTAAGCAATCGGAGCAGAACGCTCCGATCGGATTCCCCGAGATCCTAAGAACCTGAGCGCGCGCTCGCGGCGGCGTGGCCGTCGTTCGCGACTTCGCGATAGACGTCAAGCACCCGCCGAACCGATATCTCCCACGAGAATCTGGTCGCCTGTTTATAGCCGCGCTCTTTCATTCGGACGCGCAATGCCTGATCGGTGAGGACGCGGTGCAGCGCTCGCATAATCTCGAACACGTTCTCGGGATTCACCAGGACCGCGGCGTTCCCCACCACCTCCGGCAAGGATGACACGTTGGAAGTGACCACCGGCGTCCCGTGCGCCATCGCCTCTAACGGTGGAAGTCCGAACCCTTCATACAACGACGGAAAGACAAATATCTTCGCTTCGTCATAAAAAATTCGCAGCACTTCAATGGGAATGAACCCGAGGAATCGCACATCATTCTGCACGCCGCTGCGGACGACCGTCCGCCGCAGATCCGGATTGCCCGAAACATCGTCCCCGATAATGATCAGCTTTAGATCCGGATAGAGCTGATCTTTTTCCAGCTCCGTCTTCAGCGCCGAAAAAGCTTCGATCATGCGTACCACGTTCTTGTGCGGGCTGATCCGGCCTGCGTACAGAAGGAACGGGTAGTTGACTTGATAACGTTGCGCAATCAGTTGACGGTCCGCCAGGTTCGCATGCCCGTGCAGAAAACGCTCATCAATCGCGTTGTAGACCACCTCAATACGGTTCGTCGGAATGTCGAAAAGTTTCTCGATTTCGGTGCGGGTGAAATTTGAAACGGCGAAGACCCGCGCCGCTCCTCGCAGGACGCGCTTCGTCATCTGAAGATGCCAGGCTCCCCAGAAGCCGGTCTGCTGGCGCGCGCGTGACATATGCTCGACCAGGTCGTGCACCGTCATGACATAGGGACATGGAAGAAACCGCGGCACCGAAAATAAATTCGGAATGTGAACCAGATCGCAGTCGAGCCTCTTCAAAGCGATCCGGAACTCGCGATATCCCTTGATCGATCGCTCGGGGGCGAGCAGCGGGACCGTTTGAAAATTCGGCGGGAGCGGACCAATCTCGTGGATCTTGGCGGGAGGACCAATCAGAAAATAGGTGTGTTCGTGATCGACACGGCCCAGCGTGCGAACCACATTGCGGATGTACGTGCCGACGCCAAACTCGGTCATCCGCCGGATGTCGATGGCGATCTTCACCGAGTGCATTTAACCACAGAGGATGCAGAGGAACACAGCGGAATTAATCTCGCACTTCGGCTTGCGCTTTGGCACGGCGTTCCGCGTAAAGGGGGAACGCCTCGCAAAGATCGAGCACCTGCTTGCGTACCTTCGAGAGTGCACCGGCGTCGCTGCGATTCAGCAGCGCCTGGGCAATCCAACTCCCGACCTGGCGCATCTCGGCTTCTTTCATTCCGCGCGTCGTCAACGCGGGAGTTCCGAGGCGGATGCCGCTCGGCCTCATCGGTGGATTCGTATCGAACGGAATCGCGTTCTTGTTCACGGTGATGCCGGCCTCGCCGAGAGCCTTCTCCGCTTCGCTGCCGAGCATCCCCTTCGAGAAGACATCGATCAGCATGACATGCGTGTCCGTTCCGCCGGAGATCACTCGGAATCCTTCTTCAGCTAAAGTCTGCGCCAGCACCTTCGCGTTCGCAACAACTTGTTTCGCGTAATCGCGGAATTCTGGCTGCATCGCTTCGCGGAAGCAGATCGCCTTCGCCGCCATGATGTGCACCAGCGGTCCGCCCTGCATCCCCGGAAACACAACCTTGTCGATCGCCGCTCCGAACTCCGCTTTTGCAAGAATCATTCCCGCCCGCGGACCGCGAAGAGTCTTATGGGTCGTCGAAGTAACGATGTGCGCGTGCGGAACAGGCGACGGATGCGCGCCGCCGGCCACCAGCCCTGCGAAGTGCGCCATATCCACGAGGAAGAGCGCGCCCACCTTGTCTGCGATCTGGCGCATGCGCGCAAAATCAATCGTCCGCGGATATGCGCTTCCTCCGCCAATGATCAGCTTCGGCCGTTCTTTGTCGGCAATCCTTTCCAGTTCGTCGTAGTCGATCGTTTCCGTTTCCTTCGTAACGCCGTACGGCACGATCTTGTACGTCTTTCCGGAAAAATTCAGAGGATGCCCGTGCGTCAGGTGCCCGCCGTGCGCCAGATTTAGGCCAAGAATGGTGTCGCCCGGCTGCAGCACCGAGGCGTACGCTTCCATATTCGCCTGCGACCCCGCATGCGGCTGAACATTGGCGTGTTCGGCGCCAAACAACTGCTTCGCCCGGTCTCGCGCCAGATTCTCTACAACGTCGGCGTACTCGCAGCCACCGTAATACCGTTTGCCGGGATATCCCTCAGCATACTTATTCGTGAAGACGGAACCGGCCGCTTCGAGCACGGCCTCGCTCACGAAGTTCTCGGAGGCAATTAGCTCCAGACCTTCGTGCTGACGGCGAGCTTCATTGTCGATGGCGGCTGCGATTTCAGGATCACTCTCGAACATCGAGCGGTACATGCGCGACAGGTTTCATGGTGTGTGTTTGGTCCGTTTCTAAGCTTTTTTGTAGCGGTTCAAATCCAGGATCTCCATATATCGGTCCGGAAAGTTCAAGGGCGTAAACCCGAATTGCGCGTAGAGTCCGTGCGCATCGAGCGTCGACAGGCTCCAGCGTCGCAGGTTCTGAAGCCTCGGGTGACGCCGAATACATTCCATCAGAAACTTACCCAGGCCTCGGCCTCGCTGCGATTCCAGAACGAAAACATCGGCAACATAGGCATACGTGGAGTAGTCACTGATCGCCCGGGCGAAGCCGACCTGCACGGGCGCCCTATTTTCGGGACCGCCCACATCATAGACCCCGAAGCACAACGAATGCTCAATCGATTGCGCCACCAGTTCCCGTGGAATTCCTTTGGCCCAATAGCTGGTCGTCAGGAATCCATGAATCACGTCCAGATCGAGCAGCGCCGTATCGGTGCTTACGAGAAACTCGTCGCGCCGAAGCTCCTGAATCGCATTGGGAGTTGCAGGCTGCACCGTCTGCATCTTCCCATTCTAAGCTGCGAGTATGAGCCCTTGGCAATTGGCTTTAGCGATCAGCACAGTCTGGCTGCAATTGCCGGATGCCAAGTGCTAATTACTAAATGCCACCTTCAAAAGGCTGTTCGCAAGAACGACGTCAGGTGCCAGCCGTCCATATATTTGTACGGAGTTTCACCTGTCGTATAGTGTCCACACGGTAGAACAACCACTTTGTGTTCGATCTCGTGCCGCTCAAACTCTGTCACCACTTGCCGAGAAAATTCGGGCAGAAATGTCAGGTCGTACGCCGCATAGATGATCAGCGACTTCTTAGGCCAGCGCGCGTATTGCTGGAAATACGACATCGGGCTGATTGCCAGCCAGACGTTGCGCAATTCTTCGAGATCGATCTGCTGTTCGATTCCCTGCCGGATATGGCGGGTCGATTGCCCGTGCCAAACCACATCCGCAAAATAAGTGGACGCGTGGTTGAACGCTACCACCCGAACTCGCGGGTCATGCGCGGCCGCGATAAACGCGTAGCACGAACCGAGACTCGTTCCCACGATTCCGAGTTTGTCGCAGCCTTGCTCCTCAAGCCAGTCAAAGCAGCAGCGAATGTCGACCACTCCCTGCCTCACCGCATCGAGCGTGCGCCCGATGTTCGCGGACACGGCATAGTCGGCGCGCGCGATCTCGGCAGGCATTCGGATGTCGTGATACGGCATCGTCAGCCGCAACACCGAAATCCCCATGAGGTTGAAAACTTTGCAGAGGCTGACGTAAGAGACTGCGTCGGAATTCCAGTGCGGCAGCAACACGATCGCGCGCCGCCCCTTCGCCGGGAACCAGCGCGCGTTCACCAGATTGTTTTCCGGATACGGGGTCTTCACCGGCGAAGTGAATCGCAGAAATTCGGCGAACGTCCCCTTCACCTTAGCTTCAAGTTTCGGATCGGGAACCGCGCGCGTGGAGAAGACCTGCACCTCCCGTTTCTCGAGTCGGAAATCCGTGGGCCGCGCATAGGAATAGAACTCGTCACTCGCCGCCACGATGCGCTGGTTGTAATCCAGAAAGAATTTCTCGGGATTCTCCGGCGCCTGCCCGGGACGGTAGCCGTTCCGGCAAGGCCAGTCCTGCGCCCAGTCCACCCCCCAATCCAGAGGACGGACCACGCGGTTATCGTCAACCGACGTCAGCCGATGTTCCCAGTCATACATCCACTGTGCGTAGCGGGAGGGCATGTTGAACCCTTTAGTCTACCAAGCACGGCGGCACTTCTCGGGCTGGATGCAGTCAACGGCAGCAATTCGCACCTAGCAGTGAGCATTTCGGGCTGAGCGGGCGATGCTGGCGGGCGTTGGGCGTCGGCCTTCGGGCGTCACGCCTTTCCTTCAGCTTGTCATTCCGACCGAAGGGAGGAAGCCGCTGTTCCCGTCAACAGATCCTCCGCAAGCGCCAGCGGATTCCTCGTTGCGCTTGGAATAACAAAGGGGGTTCTAGCTGGGGTATCTCCGCGGCACGCGCTTCGAAATGTTGCAGAGGATTTCGTATGGGGTGCTGTTCGCCATTTCAGCATGCTCCAGCGCATCGACGCTGAGTCCTTCGCCGGCCCCCAGCAGGATCACTTCATCTCCGACGCCAACTCCGGGAATGCCTGTGACGTCGACGAGCGTGAGGTCCATCGAGATCCGGCCCACAATCGGCGCGTAGTGCTCTCGTACGATTACCCGGCCGCGATTCGAGAGTTGGCGGTTGTATCCATCGGCGTATCCCACGGGCAACACCGCAACGTGCGCGGGCGCCGCGGTAACATACGTTCCGTTGTAACCGAGAGGTTGATCAGCGGCCAGATTTCGCAACGACAGGATGCGCGTCTTCCACGTTAGGATAGGCTTGACCGGCAATCGCAGCGTCCCGCCGCTCACTTCGCGCCCTGCCCGCTGGAATGGCAGGTAGTATCCATACAGCGCAACGCCGGGCCGGACCATCGTGTTCCAGGTTTCCCGCCGCGAAATCACGGCGCCAGTGTTGGCCATGTGAACGAACGCGGGCTTCATCCCCGCCGCGCTGACCATCCGCTGCGCGGCTTCAAATCTTCGCTCCTGCTCGGCGACCGAAGGCGCATCCATCACTTCAGACGATGCCAGGTGTGTCGAGAGCCCTTCGAGTACAAGATGCTTCGCAGCAACGAGAGTTTCGAGTAGCGCAGGAAGCTGTTCCATGCCCACGCCAAGCCGCCCCATGCCGGTGTCAACCTTCAGGTGCACTGCATGTCGGGCCACACCGAGCGCATTCGCCGCATTGTCGAGCGACTTGATCTGCCACGGTTCCCAAACCGTTGGAGTCAGTCTCAGCCGGACAATCTCGTTTTCTTCTCCGCGCCAGAATCCCGTCATCAGCAGGATGTTTGCCCGAACCCCGGCATCTCGCAGCGGAATCGCCTCGTCCAGCGATGTCACGCCCAGCCAGTTCACGCCTTCCGCCTCGAGCGCACGAGAGCATTCCACCGCGCCGTGGCCGTAGGCATCGGCCTTAACGACCGCGCACACGGTCACGTTCGCGCCAACGTGCTTTTGAACCGTCCGGAAGTTCTGCCGCAAGGTGGCGAGTGAAACATCGGCCCATGTGGGGCGCGTCGCCACGCGGCTCAGGATTTCTGCTGTGGTCGCCACTTCGCGATTATAGCGGTAGCCCCGGCAGCACTCACGTTACGCAGGGGCTACTCCCGTGCGTTGGCTTCGGGCTTCCGGGCTTGCGGCGCTCGGAACCGGGCGACAGGCCACGGACTTCTGACGCCCGGCCTCAGCACGAATCCACTTCATTCTTGTCGTCGTGAGTGAAGTGAAGAACCTCTGCAACGCTGCTCCCCGTCTCACGGCAATTACACAGATCCTTCAGCGGAAAAAGCACCGCTTCCGGGCGACCCCAATGAAGACCCTCTTCGTCGCCCAACGACGAATACCCGGCCGCTTTCAGTTCGCCAGCACAAAGTTCACCGTGATTTGCGTTTCCACTTCAATCGCTTCGTTATTGAGAATGTACGGTTTGTATCGCCACTGGCTCACGGCATGAATTGCTGCCGGCACAAGCATCGGATGTCCCGAAAGCAGCCTCAAGTTTTCGATTGCTCCCTCTTTGCTGATGACAGCCACAAGTACCACAGGTCCCTGGATATGCGCCGTCTTTGCCAACGATGGATAGACAGGCTCAACGCGCCGAATCAGGCTTCCCTGCAACATGCTGGAAGTTCGGAACGTGCGCACCGTTGCTGGAGCAACCGTCGGAATGACGGGATGAGTCCCCGAAATTGGGAGGCCAATGATACCCGGATCAAATGGAGCTGCCGCACCGCTGCCGATGTAGCCCCCGAACGGCGGCTCCGAGGATGCCGCATCATCCCCGCGCGCAATCTTGTCTGGGATGTGCCCCGGGAATCTGATTCGTCCCGTGTATGGCACGATCTCTACGACTGAACTGCGGAATTGTTCCACGGGCCTTGTCGGTCCTGGATCCACTCTCCCCAAACTGATCGGCGTCGAGACCGTCCGTGCCCGTGGCGATCCCACCGTGGTCAGCAAAGGAATTGTCAGCAGCATTCCAATCGCAAGGGCCTGCAGTCCAAACGAAGTCAGGGTGGTCCAACTTCGTTGGCCGCGTTGCGTCCATGAAATTTCAAGCAAGCTGTCAGCAAACATGATGTCCTCCAGCGTTGAATTCTGTTTGCTGTTATGGACACCGCGATTGCTCGCGCAGAAGTACTCACGCAATAAAAAAAGGCCGCGTACGGAACGCGGCCTTCTGGAACTTTCAGGACACCAGGGGTGTCCGTACTACTGTTTTCGGAGGTTCAGCAGCCTTGGGTGTTGTCGGCTTCGGCGTCGTGGTTCCCGCGCCCGGAGCCCTCGGACCAGTCGGCTTCGGTGCTGACGGATTCGCCGGTGCAGGCACGCCAGACTGAACGTTGTAGGCGTCGATCACAGGCTTCGTGATATCGACCGCCTGTCCCCACCACAGCACGTTGCTCTGCGGCCACGGTTTCGAGGTGTCGACAATGATGCCGAAACCATTCGTCTCCGAATACTTGACGATAAGCGGGGCCATCTTCTGCAGGATTCGAGCGGCGATCTCCTGATTCTGATTGCCGTATTCTTCCTGCGCATCCTGCACGGCGCGATCGAACAGCTTCTGCTTGCTTTCGATCTGCCTCTTCAGGTTGTCGAGGGCATCCTGATTCAGTTTGTCCTGCTGCGTCGTCATCTGCTTCTTCAAAGAGTCGAGTTCGTCGTTCTGTCCTTTGAGTTCGGCCTGCTTGGGCTCGAACTTTTTCTGCAACGCTTCTCCGTCGCGACGGCCTTCATTGCTGGCAAAAATCGCGTCCTGAATGTTGATGGTTCCAACCTTCGTGCCCGTGGCGTTCGTTGTCGTTGTGGCGGGCGCCGAAAGCGCGGGAGTAGCAGACGCTGCGCCAGATGGCGTGGTGGCGCTGCCCGTTTGGGCTAGTGCGGAAAACGTGAATGTCGCCGCAGCAGCCAGAAGTATACGCACAAACTTGCTTTTCATTGGATCAGTTGAACTCCTTGGAACATGGTTCCGGAATGACTTCGCTCGTTCTCGGATCGCTTCTTCAGTCAACGCTGGGCCGCACTGAAATGAAGTCCCTTTGCGGTCGCGGCCGCCATTCGAAAAGGCGGACTAGGTTGCCAGGTTCACGCCAAACATGCCGGGCGTGCTGTCTACGCCCTATATTTCGCTCTATGGCGTGGATCGATGACATTATAGTGACCTCAATCTCGGCCCGTCAAACGTACTTAGAACGTCGTTGCGACCGTAAATCTGAAAGTTTTGCGCGGCTCTCTCAACTGAAAACTCGGCGCAAAGGAGTTCACCGCATTGCGGTATGTATAGTCTCCCGCTGCGCCGGCCGGGAACATGCTCCGCGTAATCGGGATCGGCGGATTCGCCTGGCTGTCGAGCCGCAACGGGTTGTAAGCCCAGTAAATACGGAACGGCGCGTTGATCACCGGAAGGAACATCTGCAGTTCGAGTCCCGTCGAAACGCGCGGTCTCCAGTTCGTCGCACCGAGAACCTCGAGATCCTGCGACGGTACGGGACTCAACACCTTCCCACCCAAACAGTTGTAGCCCGCATCAAGCGCCGGGCAACCGAAGGGTGTGCTGATGACCTGGTCGTACTGGTTGGCGGCAATCTGCAACTGCGAACGCGAGATGATCGCGTCGATGCCGGTATCGATGAACGGCGCGATCACGACGGGCCCCGCAATGGTATAGCGGTATTCGAGGTTCGTCCACGTGCTCAGATCGCCGCCGGGGAAAACGATTTGATCGACTGGAACTGGCACGGTCCAATTTCCCTGCCGCGGGTTCGCCGGATTCTTCAAAACCGGCGTGCCATCCGGATTCGTCAACGTCACCTGATTGGCGCTGGGCAGGAACGCAACCGGCGAGATCGACCGGATATCGAATCCGCGAATGTCGTTCTCACCGCCCATGTAGAAGCGCTGGAATGGCGGAGCGACCAGCCCGCCGTAACCGCTGATATACGATCCGTTCACGCTGAACCCGATCGCGTTGCGGCGATTCTGCACGGGAATGAATTGCTTGTACTGAATGATGGGACGAATCGACCGGACCGTTCCGCCTATGCCCGCAAACTCCGCTCCCATCGTCATCTGATGTCCGTGGTGCGGAGAGATGCCGCTATCGAGTGTATTGAAAGAGAAGTTGGGGAAAATCTTGCTGGTGATGATTCCGTTCACTGCGCTCGGTCCCGAAATTCCCCGGAAGGCGATGAAGTCAAACAGCGTTTTGGACGCCGTACTCAGAGGAAGCAGTGTCGATCGATCCAGCGAATACGTAAGGCCCAAACGTTTGAACGAACGCCGCAACGGATAGCTCAGCGACGTCGTGAATCCCACGCTGGATTGCGAATAGTTCTGCAGGTTCTGCAACACCGCGCTCGGCAGGTTCAAGTTCTGGCCGCTGAAAATCGAAAGCTGCCGGGCCTGATCAAAATTGATTTTGTTACCGAATACTGTGAATCCGAACTGCAGCGGCCGGTCGAACATATAAGGCTGCGTGAACCCGAACATCACGCTGCGCGCCAGGTTTCCCAGGCTAATCTGTACCTGTAACGTCTCGCCGCGACCGAGAAAGTTGTTCGTCGAATAATTCAATCCGATGAAGGCGCCTTCCAGTCCGCTGACACCGCCGTTCAATCCAATGCTGTTCTTGCCCTTTTCGTGAACCTTCAGCGTCAGATCCACTTGCCCGTTCTTTTCATCGAGCTTCTTGTCGGTGACGTTTGGATCGTCTGGCTTCAACTGATCGAAGTAAGAAAGTTGATTCAATCGAAGCAAGCTCAATTCCCACAGGCGCGAGTTATAGACTCCGCCCTCTTCAAGAGCCAATTCCCGGCGGATGACCTTGTCGCGCGTGGTCGTGTTTCCCTGGAACTCGATGCGTCGCACATAAAACTGCTTGCCCTCTTCGATGTCGATCTCAAGATTCGCCAGCTTCTTGTCGTCGTCAAACGTTGTCGAGGGAACGCCCGTGTAGTTGATGTAGCCGTATTCGCCGTAGGCCTTTCGCAGATTTTCCAGGCCCTTCGCAATCTTCTCGCGGCTGAAAACGTCCCCGTCTTTGAGCGGGAACAGCGATCGAAGCGCGGCGGTGTTCGAGATCGCTTTGTTGTTCTTGAACGTGATCTTGCCCAGCTTGTACTGCTGGCCTTCATCAATGACCATCGTGATATCGACAGCCTTGCCCGGCCCCGACTGCACCAGAGGAATGTGGAATCCTTTGTGACCTGTGTCGTGGATCTCGGTCTTGGGATCGCTCACTCCCGCCTTGAAATAGCCCCGGTTCTGGTACTCGGCGCGGACCCGCTCGGTATCTTCCTCAAGCTTGGTAGCGTCGTAGGTTCGGGCAAAGACATTTTCCAGGAAGATGGAGTGCGGTACACCCACGGGCCGCAAGTTCCTCATCGCTGCGCGAAGAACGCGGCTCTTGATCGTCTTGTTGCCTTCGAATTTGATCTTTCCAACTTTGACCTTCGGTCCCTCTTTCACCACAAACGTGATTCCCACCGCCGCGGGAGGAATCTGCCGTACCTCGGTCCGGATGGTGGCGAATTGCCGCCCATGCTCCGACAGCAGTCCCTTGATCGAAACTTCCGCCTTCTTGATGCGCGTGGGGTCGTACTGGCTCTCGACCACGAGTCCAACTTTGTCCTGTTTGAAGCGATCGAGGATGTCGCTGTTCGAGACGGAACTGTTCCCCGAGTAGAGAATTTCGCGGATCGTGGGCTTTTCCTTCACCTGCACTATGATCCGCCATCCCTTTGGCGTTTCTTCGCGCGAGAACTTGATGTCCTCGAAATAGCCCGTGTTCCAGAGAGAGTTGAAGTCTCGTTCCAGGGACGCAGCGTCGTAAACGTCTCCCGCTTTGGTAAAAATTCGCGCTCGGATCGTGTCGGCGGGAATACGCCGGTTCCCTGTGACGTTAATCTCAGAGACAACGTCGGACTGCCCCCATGCGAGGCTTGCAAAACTCGCCAGAAGCACGGCCAGCAACACACCGAACCCGCAGTCCCGCCACCGGATGTTCATCCAAAACCGTTGAAATGAACGAGATGGCAGCGGACAGGCTCCCGGAACGCGGGGCCCTTTGGACACAACAAGGTTCTCCGAATGAAAGCGAAAAGGAATCGCTACGACCTCAGCCTCTGGGATGTAAGAAAACTGTCATTATACGGTAGAGCAAGGGAAAGCCCAAGCCGCGACTCTCGGCTTCAAATCCTCCGGTCGCTTTGAAACTCAGTTAGTTGGCAGGTATCTAGCCGGACGGTCACCGAGCCACCCGTTCCCGTTCACTGGTTTTCGGTTTAGATAACTCCACCTCAACCAAGACGGAATAAAACGTGGCCGAGTTGCCCATGTCGGTAAGTTTTTCTGAGGTTAAGCTGTTGATACTCTGAAATCCCGGCGTCATTTTCGCCCAATTCAGGCTGGCGGAGACCACACCCGGCTGCACTTTTCCGTCCACACGCGCTTTCAGCAGAACATCGCCCCGCAGGTTAAACACGCGCACACGATCGCCGTTGACGATACCACGAGCCTTCGCATCCGCCGAGGAAATCTCAAGCAACCCCGGTTCCTCCATCTGCTGCACCGAGGGTAAATTGGAAAACGTGGTATTGAGAAAGTTGTCCGCTTTCCGCGCCAGCAACTCAAGGGGAAGCGCCTCACTTTTCTTGCTATGTCGCGATTCCGAAGGAGGCGTGAATTCTGCCACGGGATCTAGCCTCATCGACTTCAACCTTTCGTTATAAAGCTCCGCCTTCCCGGAAGGAGTTCGAAAATTACCCTGCGCAAAAGGAAGAAACGGAGTCGTTTCCGCAGCACCTGATCGTTCATCGCCCTGTTCGCCGGAAGCCCGTTGCCCAACGCCCGACGCCGGAAAGTTCATCCGTACCTGTCCCCGCTCCAACCGCTCGCGGCTCATCCCTTCCATCCATGGATCGTCCGATTTCAGCGCCAGGTCGATCATCTCATCCACGTTCTCGCCGAAGCATTCTTCTTCGAATCCCATCCGCTCCGCCAGCGTCTGAAACAACTCCACGTTCGAGCGGCACTCTCCCATCGGCTCAATCGCCTGGTTCGAAACCTGTAGATAGTAGTGCCCGTACCCCTTCTGCAAATCCTTGTGCTCGAAAAACGTCGTGGCCGGCAAAACGATGTCGGCATAGTCCGTCGTATCGGTATAAAACTGCTCATGCACGACCGTGAACAAATCGGGCCTCATGAGCCCGCGTACGACTTCATCATGCCGCGGACAAACTGCCGCCGGATTCGAGCTGTAAACGAACAGCGCTTTGACCGGCGGATCATCGATGGTATTAAGAGCTCGGCTCAACTCCACCATGTTGATGACTCTCGCTTCGCGTCCAAGCGCGGCCTGCATCAGGTCGGGACGCTTCAGCCCTGCCGAATTGAGCTTCGCACCGCCACTGGTAGAAAGCTGCAATCCGCCGCCAACTTCCTTCCATGATCCGATCACACACGGCAGCATCGCGATCGCGCGAGTCGCCATGCCGCCACCCTCGGAGCGCTGCACTCCGTAGTTCACTCGAATCACCGAAGGCCGCACAGTCGCGTATTCGTGAGCCAGCTTTCGAATATCGCCCGCAGCAATTCCCGTCCACTGCGCGACCCGTTCCGGCGGATACTCCTTCACCTTCTCGCGAAGTTGCTCGAATCCCAGCGTGTACTTCTCAACGTAATCTGCATCGTGCAGTTTCTCGCCGATGATGACGTGCATCATCCCAAGCGCAAGAGCGGCATCTGTCCCGGGATTGATTGGCAAATACCAGTCCGCGCAGTCCGCTGTTCGCGTCTTGTAAGGATCGATGACAACCAGCTTCGCCCCGTTCCGCCGGGCTTCCGCGATGAACGGCCACAGATGGACGTTGTTTCGCGTGGATATTCGAGGCCCACGCAATGATGTACCTGGAATGCCGGAACTGTTCCGGCTCAGTCCCAAGCTTCACGCCAAAGACCGACTCCAATCCGGCCTCTCCCGCAGCGAGCAAATCGTTCGGTCGAGTTGCGAAGCTCCCAGCCGATGGAAGAATCGCCGGTCCATCGAGCCGCCATTCAGCGCCCCCAGCGTTCCGCCATACGAATAAGGCAGAATGGCCTCGCTGCCGAACTCGGCCGACACCGAGCGCAATCGCGACGAAATCTCGTCCAACGCCTCGTCCCAGGAAATGCGCTGCCAGATTTGCTTCGTTTCTGCTTGTGTGGGGACAGCCGCCCCCGGCTGTCCATGCGGAGCGAAGCTCCGCTCCCCCGCAGCACCAGGCCCCTTAGCCGCAATCCTTCGCATCGGATACAGGACACGGTCCGGCGAATATACCCGGTCCAGATATTTCGCCACCTTCGCGCACAGAAATCCCCGCGTCACCGGGTGCTCCGGATCACCCTGAATCTTCGTCGCCCGCCCGTCCTCCACCGTAATTAACACTCCGCAAGCATCCGGGCAGTCGTGCGGACATGCGGCATGGACCACGTTCTTCATGAACAGCAATTATAGGGGACGACCTAATGTGGAAACATCCGCCCCTAGTCTGTCCTCGGGTCCACAGGCCCGGTCGGTTTCTCTAATTCTGCCAATAACAAAGTCGAACTGCACGCGATCGACAGCCGAGGGAGGCGGTCCCCCATGATTCTCTACGCAAAAAAGCGGACGGCCCGAAGGCCGTCCGCCCGTTTACCCATTTCACGCTAGTTGCTTGGCGGAGTGGCGACCCATCCCACGTACATCTCGGGATTGCCGCTCACCGGATCCTTCAGCAACAAACCGCGCGCGACCAGAGGAATCGGCGTGCTCGTTGTTTGAAGTTGGTTCAGACCAGTCAGGTTGAAGAACGACGTGAAGCTGAATGTGTTGACCGTAACCGGACCGCCAGCCGAATATCCGACCAACCCGTTGTTCGACAACTGGAACGTGCCGGCATTGCCGCCGCTCACGACCACGCTACCCGGAATATACGTTCCATACACGCCCTGCAATCGCAACGAAATCATCGCCGGCGTGAAAACATTGCTTGAGAAGTTGCCGCCGACGAAGATCCGTTGGCCAACAACCACCGTGGTGTCGTTGAATACCGAATTGAGGATCGGTCCGCTCATGAAGCAGATGTCATACTGCGAGACCGCGCTGACATCGATGGTCTGAATCGTGTCGACATCGCTGACCATGTCGGCGCCCGTCTCTCCTACCCACATCGTGATCTGTTGCACCTGTCCTGACGGGTTGGTCGTCTCCGCCAAAACGCGCCCTGAGATAAACGAATGTGCCGTGGTGACAACTTCAACTCCACTCGCCATCAAGCTGCCGTCGGCCTGGAATACGCCCTGCACCGCGACAAACTCAGGCGTCGCCATATCGTTGATGTTCCATCCGCTGTTGAACTGCGTGGAACTACTCACGTTCACAGTCAACTGTCGGCCATACGGTCCTTGCAGCACGAACGAATTGCTGCCCGCATCGACAGATACCAATCCGCCCATGAGATCGGAAACCTGTCCGTCCGGATCGCTGGCTTTCGTCGCTTTCACGAAGATCATCGGATTCACAGCGCCGGTGACCTGTCCATTGCTGTCCACCGCAACCGACTGCCGGATATCCATTTCCATTTTCAAACCCGCCAGTCCGTTGGCAGTTACCACCATCGGCGTCGGAAAGTTGACGGTAACAGTCAGCGGAGTTTGGCCCTGCGGAAACGTTCCGTTGATCGTATTCAGCGCTGGAGGATTCTGCGTCATGTCAACGTACGAGATCACAGGATTCGCCAGCACAAATGTCGCACTGGCGTAAGTTCCGGCGGCGACCGAGTTGAATGCCAGCGGCGAGCGCAACCCAAGAAGACGGGCGAAGTCTACGGTGATCGGCGTCGAAATGACCGCAGCGGTGGCGCCGCTTGGGCCATTGAGCGTCACCGAATTCAGCGTAACGTTAAAGCCGACGACAGACGCGAGCGGCGCGTCTTCTCCGGTCATGAACACATTCCCGGACTGCCCTTGCGACAGCGAAGTCGAAGAATTGGAGGCTCCACATCCCAACCCGATCATCGTGAGCGCCAGCAGCGCTCCAACCGCAATAAATCTCTTCATGGCAGAACTCCCGTACAAAATTTTGAGTGTGAAGCGAGTCCGGTTTTCACCGCGAGTTTCGTCACCCCAATGTGAACACACGCTGCGTGACAATGTCTCGTAACCAAGGGCGACGGTTACTCTCTCTTCGTGGTCGCGTACCTGATTGAAATAAAAGCGGTTAACGGACAAATTGACGGGAATTAGGAGCTAGGACATGTACTTCGGGAACTCAGAATCGCGCGAAACGAACTCGGAGGGAACAGATTCGAGGGTGCCCCACTCTCACGTCGCGCTCTTGGCAACGTTCAAGTGGCGATTTTAACTCGGAATTCTTGGATTACGGGATGAGAGCGGGAGGCCCTACTTCAACTCCAGCACTTCCTTCTCTTTCGCCTTGCTCATCTCTTCCATCTTCTTGATCTCGTCGTCGGTGAGCTTCTGAATTTCATCAAGCGAGCGCTTTTCTTCGTCTTCAGTAATCTTCTTATCCTTGATCGCCTTCTTGATGGCGTCATTCCCATCGCGGCGGATATTCCGGATCGCCGTCCGATGCTCTTCCAGAGCGCGGTTCAAATGCTTCACCATATCCTGCCGCCGTTCCTGCGTCAGAGGCGGTACAGGCACGCGAATCAACTTTCCATCGTTCATCGGATTCAGGCCGAGGTCCCCGCCCCGAATCGCCTTCTCGATTGCTCCCAGCGACGAAGGATCGAACGGTTGGACCGTGATCAACTGCGGCTCGGGAGCGTGCACCTGGGCAATCTGGTTCAGCGGCATTTGCGAACCGTAGTAATCAACCGTCACTCCGTCGAGCATGTGGACGGAAGCGCGTCCCGTTCTCGTTGCAGCCATCGCCTTGCGAAAATCCTCTACCGCTTTATCCATGCGCGTTTTTAATTGCCCGTACGTTTCTTTCAGTCCAGCAATTGACGCCATGATCGCCATAGATTCCGCTCCGTACTCAAAACGTGAAATTATAAACCCGCAAAAAACAAGCTGCCACGGGTTCCCACGGATCCACGCGGACCGATCTTAAGTCCGTGTGAATCCACGGAAATCCGTGGCGACTCTAAGCGCACACCATCGATCCAATTTTCTCGCCCAGCAATACGCGACGGATATTCCCCGGTTCATTCAGACTGAACACGATAATCGGCAAATCGTTGTCCTTGCACAGACTGATTGCCGTCGAATCCATCACTTTGAGGCCCAACTTCAAAACTTCCATGTACGTAATCTGGTTGAATTTTCTCGCGCCGTCGACCTTCATCGGGTCTGCATCATAGATGCCGTCGACCTTGGTCGCTTTGAGGATCGCGTCCGCCTTGATCTCCATCGCTCGCAGCGATGCCGCCGTATCCGTCGAGAAGTATGGATTCCCTGTCCCCCCGGCGAAGATCACCACGCGCCCTTTCTCCAGATGTCGGATCGCGCGCCGCCGAATGAACGGCTCGGCCACCTGATTCATCTCGATCGCCGATTGCACCCGCGTGTAGACGCCCTGTTTCTCGAGCGCATCCTGAAGGGCTAGCGCGTTGATCACCGTAGCCAGCATGCCCATGTGATCGGCGGACACCCGGTCCATATCCTTGGCCTGGTCCGCGACGCCTCGGAAGAAATTGCCTCCGCCAACAACAATGGCCAGCTGTACGCCGAGTTTGAGCACATCGCGAATTTCCCCCGCTATGCCATGAATGCGGGCGGTCTCGATGCCAAAGCCCTGGTTCGCCGCCAGCGCTTCACCGGATAATTTGAGCAAAACACGTTTGAAGGCAGGGGTCGTCATGAAGGGTTCTCGTAGCGCCAGCATTGTCCTTATCGGATCGAAGGGCACCGCCCGGCTGACGCGAGAGCATCTTGCCCTCGCATCCGCACGATAGCAGAAAAAAGGCGCCCTTAAAGGGCGCCTCTGAATTATTCGCCTTTCGGCTCTGTAGGCTTGGTGACCGCGACCGTCTCGCCCGCGTCGCCGACCTTGAACCGCGCGAACCGGCGGACCGCGATATTCTCACCAAGTTTGCCGATCTTCGCCGCAATCAGCTGTGCAATCGACATGGTCTGGTCCTTGATGAAAGGCTGCTCCAACAGGCAAACCTCTTCATAGAACTTTTCCATCTTGCCGTTGACCATCTTTTCGGCAATGTTGGCCGGCTTGCCGCTGGCGATCGCCTGCGCCAGGAAAATGTCCTTCTCGCGGGCAAAGTCCGCCTCTGTGACATCCTCCTTGCGAACGTACTTCGGATCGCTGGCCGCGATGTGCATCGCGACATCATGCACCAGTTCCTTGAAGTCGTCGGTGCGCGCCACAAAGTCGCTCTCGCAATTCACCTCGACGAGCACACCAATCTTGCCGCCGGCATGAATGTACTGCGCGACCGACCCTTCACTGGTCACTCGCGTTGCCTTCTTGGCCGCCACCGAAACGCCCTTCTTTCGCAAAATCACGACCGCCTGCTCCATATCGCCCTTGGCTTCAGTCAGAGCGTGCTTGCAGTCCATCATCGGAGCTCCCGTTTTTTCTCGGAGATCCTTCACTTGTGCCGCTGAAATATTCGCCATAGTAGTACTCATAAAGTTTCCAGTTTCGCGTTTCTAGTTTCGAGTGGATAAGAAAAGTGCTGTCGTCATTCAGGCCACTCGAAACTGGAAACCTGAAACTCGACATTACAAAATTCGACCCGCGCCGGACGACCCGCGCGGGTCTGATTTTTCCCTGAAGGAATAATGCCCGGTTTGTCGCGTGCGATGGACCGTCGTTTGGGTCGGCCCTTGACTGGAGGCCGCCGACCAGCGGCAGTTCTTAGACTGTCTGGCTCTCGACCTTCGGCAATTCTGCCTCTTCGTTCGCCACCGGCTTTTTGTGCGTGCCCGGTCCCAGCACCTGCTCCATGCTGATGTCCTCGGCCGCATCGACTGCGCCCGGTTCGTCGGCGTACTCGGTCGGCGCCGCTGCCGCGGCTTCCGCCTGATCGCTCGCAGCCTGCATATCGGCAACCTGCTTGTCCGTCATCAACTGCGCGCCTTCCGCAATCGATTCCGAAATCTTCGATGTGAACAGGCGGATCGCGCGCAGCGCGTCATCGTTGCCCGGGATCACGTAGTCCACTTCGCTGGGATCGCAATTCGTATCCACAACGGCAACCACCGGAATTCCCAGCTTCCGCGCCTCACGTACCGCGATCTGCTCTTTGTTCGAATCGATCACGAAGATCGCGTCCGGCAAGCGGTTCATGTTCTTAATGCCGGCGAGGTTCGCCTGCAGATGCTTGCGCTCGCGCTCGAGCTTGATCACTTCCTTCTTGGGCAGCAACTCGTAGCGGCCGTCGGTGGCCATCTCGTCGAGTTCCTTCAATCGCTTCACCGATTTCTGCACGGTGACCCAGTTGGTGAGCAGTCCGCCCAGCCAGCGCTGGTTGATGTAGAAGCCGCCGCACTTCGTCGCCTCTTCGGCGATCGCGTCCTGCGCCTGGCGCTTGGTCCCGACAAAAAGCACAATTTTGCCGTCAGACGCCAGATCCTGGACGAACTTCGACGCCTCTTTGAACATCTTCAGCGTCTTCTGCAAATCGATAATGTAGATCCCGTTGCGCTCGCCGAAGATGAATTCCTTCATCCTGGGATTCCAGCGCTTCGTTTGATGCCCGAAGTGAACGCCCGCTTCGAGCAACTCCTTCATGGTGATGGTAGCCAAACAACCTCCTATTTAATCTGCATCAGGAGATCAAGATTTCAAGGTTGCAATGTTTCAAGGATTTTCTGAAACACTGAAACGTTAAAACCTGCCTTCCCGATTGCCATTCCGTCCCCGCGCCGCGAGGCACGGAAGAATTGAACACCCTAATTCAGTTTCATGTTTCAAGTTTCGTGTTTCGAGCGTCATCGTCGACTCGAAACTTGAAACCAGAAACTCGAAACTATCTCTTGCTGAACTGGAAACGCTTGCGAGCGCCCTTTTGTCCGTATTTCTTGCGCTCTTTGCCACGCGAGTCGCGGCTGACATATCCCTCAGCCTTCAACTTCTTACGAAGTTCCGCGTTGAACTGCATCAGCGCGCGGGCGATGCCTAGCTTTACCGCGTCCGCTTGTCCACGCACGCCGCCGCCAAGAACGCTGGCGATCACGTTGAACGAAGCCGCAGTCTCCGAAGACGCCAGCGGAGCCTTCGCCGCCGACCTCTGCGCCGGAGTCACAAAATACTCTTCAAACTCGCGACCGTTCACCTTGAAGTCGCCGCTGCCTGGACGCAAATACACCCGGGCAATCGCCGTCTTCCGGCGTCCCGTTCCGTAATATTGAACTAACTCTGCCATTTCGCTTCTAGCTCCTGGCTCTTAGCCCCTATCCCGGAGCGAGCCTCTTAGTCTCAAAACTTTGTCATCCTCAGCGCCGCCGACATGCAGGCGGAGCGAAGGATCTCGTGCAAATCTTATGAAACTGCGACTTTGCGCGGCTTGTACTCGCGCACTTCCAGTTTCAAATCCTGCGGCTTCTGCGCCTGATGCGGATGCTTGTCGCCTTTGTAGACATTCAACTTCGACAGCATGTGCGCCGCTAGCTTGTTCTTCGGCAGCATGCGCTTCACGGCCGACTCGATGATCGCTTCCGGCTTGCGCACAATCCGCTTGTTGTAATCTTCCGTCCGCAATCCACCCGGATACCCGGTGTAGTGGTGATACTGCTTCTGCTCCGCCTTCACGCCGGTCGTGCGAATCTTCTCGGCATTGATCACGATCACATGGTCGCCAGTGTCGATGAACGGTGTATATCGCGGATTTTCTTTACCCATGAGGATGCGCGCCACATTCGACGCGAGGCGCCCGAGCGTCTGCCCGTCTGCATCCACGACGAACCACTTGCGCACAATTTCCCCCTCTTTGGGGAAATAGGTTGACATCGGAAATCTCCCAGATTGAAAAAATAGCGAAAGAAGACCGCTCGTTGATTCCCCCGACGAGGACGTCAGGACCATCAGGCGGGCAACCACACGTCTACCAAAGTCTTTAAGATAGCCTACCGTGCAAAGTATTGTCAACGCCGTGTTAATCCCGAACCGGCGATGGTAAGTTATCCGGCGGAGGTTCTGTCATGAGAGCATTCCCCAAAATTCTCGCGGTTTCTCTCGTTCTTTCTCTTCCCTTGTGGGCGCAGCACGGCCACGGCGGACACGGCGTTGGCGGAGGTTTCGTCCCGAAGCATGGTCCGCCCGCCATGCATGCGGCTCCCCACGAAGCGCCCAGAGCCGGCGCTCGCGACTTCGAAGGCCACCCAGAGGCTCCGCACGTCCATCACGACGGACAATGGGTCGGCCACGACTACGGACACGAGGATGCCCGTTTTCATCTCGACCATCCCTGGGAACACGGCCGTTTTACCGGCGGATTCGGACGCGGGCATGTCTGGCATCTCGCTGGCGGAGGTCCCAGTCGCTTCTGGTTCGGTGGTTTCTACTTCAGCGTCGCCAGCTTTGACCTCGGGTTCTGCGGCGACTGGAATTGGGGCGGAGACGACATCGTGATCTACGAAGATCCCGACCACGACGGATGGTATCTCGCCTACAACGTCAGGCTCGGAACTTACGTCCACGTCCAGTATCTCGGAGCGTAACTTACAACTCATTCCGCAATCGATGGAAGGCGGGGCCAGAACCCCGCCGACCGTTGAGAGGACAGCCAGAATGCCCTCCAAGAAAAAAACCCCGACCGGCAGTCAAGTCGCGCTGTACGACAAACTCATCGCCACAAATCCCGCGATCGAACGCAAGGGCGACGCGAATCCCTACACGTCTCTGAACGGAAACATGTTCACCCTGCTGCACCAATCAAAACTGGCGATCCGCCTCGCGGAAAATGAACGGGAAAAATTCCTGAAGAAATACAAGACGACTCTATTTGAAGCCTACGGAACAGTGATGAAGGAATACGTAGCCGTCCCCGACGCGCTGCTCGAAAACACCAATGAGCTGAAGAAGTATTTAGATTTGAGCTACGAATACGCGAAGACGCTGAAGCCGAAACCGACAACAAAAAAGAAACGCTAGTTGTTGGGGTTGCTAGTGGGGGGACAGCCGCCTCCCGGCTGTCCATCGAGCAAAGCTCGATTTCTTCGAGTTTGAGAGCCCAAATCGCGGAAAGGACGATAAGCAAGAAGATCGGCCATCAACGCCAAGAGGTGAAAAGAAAACGGCTTTTTAGCCGCTGTTACTCGTAAGCCAACGCGTCAATCGGATCTTTCTGTGCCGCCTTGAACGCCGGATATAAAGCTCCAGCCAAGGCTCCAACAATGGCGATGCCCGTCGCTCGCAATACCCATGTATTGCTCCAAAATAATCGCTGCACAGGCCTCTCAAAGATGATGACGCGCCGTGTTGCCATGCTCAACAGAATCCCAGCAATGATTCCCAAAACAGCGAGCAACAACGTCTCTCGCAGCACCACATTCATAATGTAAAGTTTCGAAGCGCCCATCGATTTCAAAATCCCAATTTCGCGCGTGCGCTCCATGACAGCCGTGTACATCGCCTGAAAAATCACTAAAAACCCAACTACGACCGCGATACCAATCACAATCTCGATCGCTACCTGAAACCCCGGCAAATTGTCGGGCGTCATCATCGAAAGATATTCCTGCATCGAGCGCACGGCATAGTTGCTCATGCCCGGAACCTGTTGAATCGATTTCGTGACCTCATCGATGTTCGCTGGACTATCCAGCTTGACGTAGAAAACCGAGCAGCGACCTTCTGCGCTCACAAGATCCTGCATCGTCGCCAATGGTAGAAACTTGCGACCACCCTTGCCATGCGGAACGATGCCGCTGATGCGGAAGGGCTTGTTCAGTACCTCGATGGTGTCGCCAACCTTCTTATGGTTCATGCTGGCGAAAAAATCATCCACGATCACATCGTTTGGACCTTCGAAAGGTCCGCCGGAAAGGTACCGGAATCGCGGAGGGAGATTATCGTAGGTAGCCAGATCGATGCCGTAAACGATCTCTAAAGGTTTCTGGCTGAATGCCCAGATCACCGGCGCTGCGACAGTAATATGAGGCACCTGCCTCAGCACGTTGCCAACTTTGACGGATATTGGCGCGCCCGACATTCCCGTAAGCGCTGATGACCCAGGGGGCATCACCATGAGGTCCGCTCCCACGCCCATCTGGCTCTCTTTTGATCCGGTCAAATAACCGTAAAAGACCGCGACCACCAGCAGAATCATCGCGACCTCAAGGGCTATCGCGCTGGTTGTGATCACGGACCGCATCGGCCGGTGCACCAGATTGGCAACCACCATCTTGTTCATCATAGGGAAGAGTTCTCAGCCGGTGCCTCATCCTTCGCGTGTCTTTTGCGGGAGGGTGGGGATTTTGACCTGGCGATTCGAAGCTACTTCTGTTCGAGCGGAACGACCAAACTTGATTGCGGCGAATCCAATCGCACCACGACAGCTCCCGGAGGCTGCGCTAGTACGAACTGATCATCCTGCAGCGGTGTGTTGATGTCCACTTTCAGCATGTTCAACGTGATGTCGTACTCTTCCTCCGGCAAATAAATCTCGATGCGCGAAGGAAAACTGAATCCACCGTAGTCCTTGTACTCGGCGTAGTGCGCGTCGGTCGCAACCTTACCGTTCTCGCTGTAAATGTACTGGCGGTGCGGCTTCAAGTCGGTACGTGAAAAGACGATCTTGCGGGCCAGCCTCCATCCACCTTCGTCCTTCTTGATGACCGTCAGTTCGTAGTCGTCCTGCAAAACGCGATGCCCCTTGGCATCGTGCAGGGTGTCGTAGCCATTCTCGAGCACGGCTATTTCGGTTGCCGGATCGATCTTCCGGATCAGCAATGCCTCATAGATATTTTTCGGCCGGATATTCTCCATCGGCTGGTCGGAACTCGCCGCCGATACCTTATCCTTGCCAACCACGAACTTGTTCTTCGGAGGAATCCAGAGTTTGAAATCCTGGCCGTCGGTGACCATGTCAAAAGCGGTCGTTCTCACAAATGGCATCAGGCCGATCAGGTGCAGTCGATCCGGCTGCCGGGCCAGCACAATTCCGCGGATTTCCTTGTATTGAGTCTGGCTTCCTTTTTTGATTCCGCCGGCCGTGCTGTCGATGTCGACCGTCGCCTTTAGCGACTTCAAATCGTCAGCCTGCTTGTTGATGAGGTCGATCAGCCCCTGCTGCGAGGAATCCTTGAGGGGAGCTTTGGAATATTGGTCCTCGACCGGGCGTGTGCGGAACAAGCAGCCCGTGCTGGGTAGCAGACCCAGACCCAGTAAGGTTACCGCCCAGAAGCGCGAGCTAAGTCTCATGCAGGATTAAAGATGCCTCCAGAAACATTTGAGTATACCGCGTCAAAAAGGGTTCAAAACCCTATGTCCCGATTCCGGGCGGAATCCAAAGAGTTTACAGGCCCCGGATGCCCGGAGGGTGCACGACCGTAGAGGGGTACCTCATTCTAACGTCGCGCCTCTTGTGACGTTAGAGTGGGGATGTTGACTTTGGTCCTTCGAGTCACCCACTCGTCGGTTTTCCTGGCGGTAAGAGTCAACCCACCGCCCCAAAAGAAGCATCACCATCGTCAGGTAGTGCGTTTCCCGCGATCGTCTAAACTGTGGCTACCGTGCGCAAGTTTCTCTGGCTCATCTTCATCGCGATTGTCGGCGCCGCCGGCTGGTTCTGCTGGGCTCTGTTAACCCCGGTCACTCCGCGCCCGCAGACAATCGTTATGCTGCGCCCCGGATATTCCACCCGCCGCATTGCCGCCGAACTGAAAAATGCCGGAGTGATCCAGAGCCAGGAAGCCTTCATCCTGTGGCACTACCACCATCATGGACGCTCTCTGAAGGCCGGCGAATATCTCTTCGACAAACCGGCCAACATCATCGACATCCAGAAGCGACTTCGTCGCGGCGATGTCTATTTTCACACCGTCGTCGTTCCCGAAGGCTTCACCATGTTCGATATCGCCCGCTCCGTGGAAGAGGCCGGACTCGGCCCCGCCGACGATTTCCTCAAGGCCGCTAAATCCGATGCTGGCCTGATTGCCGATATCGCGCCCAACGCGCGTTCTCTTGAAGGATATCTTTTCCCCGAGACCTACCAGTTCTCTCGGATGATGACCATGCATGAAATGGCCGCGGCCATGGTCTGCCAATTTCGCACTGTCGCAAAACAAATCGGACTGATCCCGGCCGCACCGTCAGACGCTGCCGACCCAGGTCAGCCCGCTCACTCCGGGCACAATTGCCCTGGCGTCCTTACCGTCCAACTGAAGGATCGCAGCGACAACCCAAGCATCACGCCGGTAGAGGAACTCACTCCGGTCGAGCGCACCGTAATCATGGCCTCGATTGTCGAGAAAGAAACTGCCGTTCCCGAAGAGCGTCCCGAGGTCGCCAGCGTCTACTACAACCGCCTCGCCAAGCGCATCGCGCTCGACGCGGACCCCAGCATCATCTACGCGGAACTCCTTGCGGGCACCTACCAAGGAGCGCTCCACCACGCGGATATGAGTTTCAGTTCGCCCTACAATACCTACCGCAACGCCGGATTACCGCCAGGGCCGATCGGCAATCCCGGACGCAGTTCCCTCGAAGCCGCCATGCATCCTGCCACGACGGAATACTTCTACTTCGTCGCCGACGCCCAAGGCCACCACCGCTTCGCCCGCACGCTCGAAGACCACAACAAAAACGTAGACGCCTACCGCAAAGCCATGCGCGGCCACTGAAGCCGCAGCCGAGAGCCAAGTGCCAGCCTCTATAATTCCCTCGTGCCGCAACCGCCCCACCGCGTGCTTGGTCTCGATGTCGGCGCCCGCCGCATCGGCGTCGCGATCTCCGATCCCCTCGGCATCACCGCGCAGGGCCTCGACACGCTCCACCGCAAGAACAAGAAATACGATCTCCAGCATCTAAACCGCGTCATCCGGGAATACGGAGTCAAGGAGATCGTCGTCGGCCTGCCCCTTCGCATGAGCGGCGCCGAAGGTATCCAGGCGGAAAAGATCCACGCTTTCGCCGAGGACCTGCGCAAGCATTTCGAATTACCGGTCCATTTCTGGGACGAACGGCTTACCTCCGCCGAAGCCAACCGCCTCCTCCGTGAAACCGATTTGTCGATTGAAAAACGCGGCAAGGCGGTAGACCGCATGGCTGCAATCCTGATCCTGCAAGGATGGATGGAAGGCCGCACCCACAGCCAGTAGCGCCCTTCTGGGACGCTGGATTGCGGCCCCTGCAACGTGCCCTTTGTGGCTATCTCCGCACTCTTTACTCACCTAAGCAACGATCCCTCAGCCACTTACGCACTCGCCGGAAACGCCCGCCCTGCCTTGCCTTCCCGCCATCCGAGGAGTAGCATATTTATAGTATTTTTTACGACGTTTTTCCCCACGAACCCCTTCGCCTCTCTGGGTGCCAGACTATGAGCAGTATGGATCTCAATTTCCACATCGGCGACAAGGTCGTCTATCCAAACCACGGTGTCGGTGTCATTGAGCAGATCAGCAGCCGGTCCATAGGCGCCACCGTCGAGAAGTTTTACCTTCTCCACATCAAAGCCAGCAGCCTCAAAGTGATGGTTCCCTGTCAGAATGCCGGCAGTGTGGGCATGCGCCGCGTGGTCCGGAACGGTGAAATTCAGAAAGTGCTCGACGTACTGTCCCTTTCCGAGAATGGCGGCAACGGTGACTGGAAAGACCGTTTCAAGGAAAACTCTGACCGCATGCGCACCGGATCGCTGATGGAGGTCGCCGGAGTCCTCAAGAGTTTGATCGCCCTGCACCAAGCCAAACCGCTCTCGTTCCGCGAAAAGAAGATGCTTGAACGCGCGCGCTACCTCCTCGTCAGCGAACTCGCGATGGCCCGCAACTGTGACGAGTCCAAAGTAGAAGAGCTTCTCACCCTCACCCTCGCAAAATGCAACCTCCGCTTCCCCGAAGCCTCCGAATTCCAGGCGTAGACGTAGCCTCGTCCACAAGGCACTTCGATGTTTTTTCTATTTGTAGCCGCTGAACATGACAACATCGCTGTCGTCGTATCGGGCGCGAGTAATCGCGAACTTTTTGCCATCGCGCGACCAGGCGTAGGCCTGCACCACGCCAGGCTCCGAATCGAAGTGGGTCAACTGTACGGGCGTGCCACCCGCGAGGGGTAGCATGTACAGGTTCTGAACTCCTCCCGTTGTATTGTGGACAAGCGTCAGCGCTTGTCCATCCGGAGTCCAACCCAACCGATCCCAGTCGTAAGCCGCAGGCAGATCGATCTCCTTCAGGATTTTTCCGTTCTCCAGTTTCTGGACGATGACTCTGGATTTCGCCGTCGCTCCCTGACCCTCGGTCTTGGAATAGGCGATCAGTTGGCCATCCGGCGAAACTGGCGGAGAAAAGCCGGTTCCACGCGCGAGTTCGATCGCAGAACCGCCGTCGACCGGAATCTTGGAAATGTTGCCGTGCCCGCTATCTCCTGCGCTATCGCTGTAGACAACCCACTTTCCGTCAGGCGTGCACGATCCTTTTTCAATGTCCTCGCCGTGAGTGATTTGTTTCAACTCCCCGGTTGCGATGTCCAAGCGCCAGAGATTCGGGGAATTCTCCTCGGTCACTCGTCCCACCACTGCGACGTCCCCTGGTCCGCAGGCACTCGCGCTGAAATCGACACCGTCGTTTTCCAGCAGCCTCGTCCGGTTGCTTCCATCGGCATTCGTGATGTACGCGTGCGAGGAGCCGTCCATTTGCAGCAGCTTGCCGCTCGCCGTCCACGACAGATCGCGTCCGGTGGTTTGCTCGGTCGATATTGCTCCCAGCTTCCAAGCAACTTTGTCGTTCAAGACCGCCGGCGAGTCTCCTGCAAAGATGGTCGAGGCAGGCCTCTCCTGCGTCGTAACAAAAGACTTGCCATCTTCGGTCACGCTGAGCGATCCGTAAACGCTAAGGTCATTGCTGACTTTCACCGGATCGCCCGAAGGATAAGGTTGAAACCAAAGCTGCCAACGCATTCCGGTGGATTTTTCCCCGGCGACAAGGAACAGACCAGATACGGTTGGAACCCATGCCACCGATAACACGAGGGTCCGGAGTGGAGGATCCTTGATGAGCTTGCCTTCGGCGGTAAAAATCCTGATGGACGAGATTTGGTCCTTCGCGGTCTCGAACCCGCCTACGGCAATCAGGTTGTCGGACGACCACGAGGGATCCGTATACAGACCATTGCCTCCCTGAATTACCTTTCGGTAAATGATCCGTTCATCGCTGCCATCGGCATTGGCAGTCAGCAACTGATCTTCTGCTTTCCCGTGGATGACTCTGCGATAAGCGATGCGTTTCCCGTCAGGAGAGAACGTGGCCGTGCTGACCACGTCGCTCACGATTTGCTTTGGTGTTCCTCCCAAAGAAGGCACGCTGTACAAGTTGATGTTGTGCGCATTCGCCGGATCGGTATGTGTGTAGTACAGATAGTTGCCGTCCGGAGTGAACGTCGCCCCGGGACCAAAATTCCCGGCTTGTGGCGGAACTACAGTGACTTCGCTTCCAGTCGCGACCTGCTTGACTCGTAGGCTGCGCTCTCCTTCTCGCCTGCCGTAAGCAACCAGGCGCCCGTCCGACGAAATGCTCGCAAATCCCACTGCCTGTCCATGCTCTGTCAGCTGCCGGATATTGATATTGCGCGTATCGATGGCAGCACTGCCCGACCTCAAAAGCCTGTAGCCAATCCACGCCGCAAACGCCAGGACCGCGACGACCACCGCGACTGGAACCAACTTCTTTGTGCGCTTACGGTCTTCCCCAGTCTTCGCAGAACCCTGCGAAGCCGACGATTTTCCTGTTCCCGAGCTCACACTCTGAAGCGTATTGACGGCGATCGAAGGCCTATCTTCGATGGACGCTGTCGCGGCTCTTCCCGATTCCGTCTCCCGCTTCAGTCGCTTCAAGTCCGCGCGCATCTCCGAAGCGTGCTGATACCGCAACTCGCGATCTTTCTCGATCGCTTTTTGGATGATCCGCTCTAACTCCGCTGGAACTTCCGGATTCAAACGCACCGGAGCGGTCGGCGCCTTATGCAAGATCGCATCTAGGATGTCGCCAGAACTCTGTCCCCGAAACGGCAACGTCCCGGTCACCATCTCGTACAGCGTGGTTCCGAATGAAAACAAATCGGTCCGGTTATCCAGCTCGCGCCCACGCACCTGCTCGGGAGACATGTAGGCGACCGTTCCCAGCATCGCGCCCGGGCTGGTGAGATGTTCTTCGCCCGGCAATCCATCCTGCAGAGTCGCGGTGACTCCGTCCGAAGTCTTCGTTGTGGCCTGGCTGACCTTCGCGAGACCAAAATCCAGGATCTTCGCGTGTTCTCTTCTCGTCACGAAAAGATTCGCCGGCTTTATGTCGCGATGGACGATCCCACCTTCATGGGCGGCATCCAGGGCATCGGCAATCTCGATGCCGAGCGACAGCACCACGTCGATTTCAAGAGGCTGGCTTCCGATGCGATGTTTCAGTGTTACGCCATCGAGATATTCCATGGCGATAAAAGGCTGTCCGTGCTGATCGTCGATCTCGTAGATCGTGCAGATATTTGGATGGTTCAGAGCGGAAGCCGCCTTCGCTTCCCGCTCAAAACGGCTGAGCGCCTGTGCATCCTTCGCGACTTCATCCGGCAGGAACTTGAGCGCCACAAAGCGTCCAAGCTTTACATCTTCGGCCTTGTAAACCACGCCCATCCCGCCGCCGCCGAGCTTGTCGGTGATGCGATAGTGCGAAATGGTCTGGCCAATCACAAATACATTTCCGTCAACGACGATTCATCTTATGGTTGCAACCCACCCCCGTCAACGAACCACACTGCACGTGGGCTGGCCTAAGGCCATAATGTGGGGACGGCCGCCCTTGGCAGTCCGTCGACCGCAGGTCGACCTGTTCCCAATCGCCATCACGCGCCCAGCGACCCCGCCCCTGAGACGTATAATTTCGCTCGATGAGCGAAGCTCCCCTTCCTTTCGGGATGGACCGGCACTTTCTCCGCCTCGATGAGAAGGACCCCTACCTCTCCCTGCACTTCATCATGCTCTTCGTTCGCGACCAGGAACGCAGCCTGCGCTTCTACGTCGACCAGCTTGGCTTCCGCCTGATCGTCGATCAAATTATCCCGACTGGCAGCCGCTGGATCGAAGTCGGCCCGCCCGATGGCAGTGCAAATCTCGCCTTAGCCCCGCTTCGTCCCGAGACCGATCCCAGCACCCACCTCGGCCGCGACACCAACGTTTATTTCCTCAGCGAGGATGTGCTTGGGAAATACAACGAATGGAGCAGCCGCGGAGTGAAATTCCAAACACCTCCTCAGACTCCACCGTGGGGCGGCACATTTGTGCGCTTCGAAGATCCTGACGGAAACTCCTTCGGCCTCGCTGGATTCGACGAGCTCACTCGTGAAGTGGAAGCGCGACGGCTCTCTCTCGCAAGAAAACAGGAAGCCGAACGCCGCGCCGCGCAGGAAATGGAGATCGCCAAACAAGTCCAGGCTCGCCTCTTTCCGCAAATCCATCCCGAAGCGCGCTCGCTCGAATACGCCGGGCTCTGCCTGCAGGCGCGGCAAGTTGGCGGAGATTACTTTGACTTTCTTGACCTTGGCCAGCAACATCTCGGGCTCGTCATCGGCGACGTTTCCGGCAAAGGCATCGCGGCCGCGCTCCTCATGGCCAACTTACAAGCCAATCTGCGCAGCCAGGGATCCCTCGCCTTAACGCATCCCGAGCGCTTCCTGCATTCGGTCAACCGCCTGTTCTACGAGAACAGCACCGACAGCGCCTTCGCGTCGCTCTTCTTCGCCATCTACGACGACGATTCTCGCCGCCTTCGCTACGCCAACTGCGGACATCTCTCCGGCCTCGTGCTTCGCCCCGACAGCACGTACAAACGCCTCGATTCCACCGGAACGCTTTTGGGATTATTTCGGGATTGGGATTGCTCGATCGGCGAATGCCAACTCGCCCCGGGCGACACTCTGGCTCTTTACACTGACGGCGTCACCGAAGCTTTCGACGATGCAGGGGAAGAGTTCGGAGAGAATTCCCTGATCGACCGCTTGCGCAAAAACAGCGGCGCCCCCTGCCAGGATTCCTTAGCCGCAATCACCCAGGAAGTCCGCGACCTGAACGCCAGCGAGCAGCACGACGACATCACCATGATCATCGCCAAGTGTCGCGAGGTGCAGAATTAAGTTCTTAAGGATGTCAGAAGCAACTTCGAAGGCACGCGTCCTGAAGTACTGCGTCATCCTGAGCGGAGCCGCCCTTCAGGCGTAGCGAAGGATCTCGCGCTGATCACCACCAAACTCTACCGGTGCGGATCGAACTCCACCTTCACCGTCAAAGTCTCGTCACCCGCAGCCGGCGCATAGCGCCACTGCTTGATCGCCTTCATCGTCGACTGGCCGAGGATCGGACTCCCGCCCAGCAGCTTCGCACTTTTCACGGCGCCGCTCGGCGATACCAGCACTTCCACCCGCACCACTCCACCGATGTAAAGCCTCTTCAAAGCGTCCGGATATTCCGGGTCAATGCGGCTCACGACTTTCCGTTCGTCGCCGCTGGTTTCATACGTCTGCGCTGCTCGCGCCGTTCCGATGAACAATCCGCACATCGCTACCGCACTCAACAACAGGACGAATCCGCCTTTGCCTGGCTGGCGGGTTGCGTCTACGAATTTCGACATGGTTCGCATCCCTCGCAATCCCGTTTACGGCAATTCCAAACTCAACTGGTACACCTCTTGCGTACTGCGGTCCCGCACGAACATCCACGAACCGTCCGGAGTGCGGCCGCTCCATGGACCTAACGCCCCCGGATACCGCTCGAGGCTTCCTAGCAAGAACACCTTTTCGGGCTCAGTACCGCCCACCTTCACTCTGCGAATCGCTTCCGCATCGTTAACCAGATCATCGAAGTAGAGATATTTGCTGTCCGCCGACCACACCGGATAGCTCACCGTGCCCGCCGACTCTTTCAGCCATGTCGACCACTTCTGCGTATCGAAGCTGAACAGCATCAGCGTCGTGTTGTCGGGCGACAGTGCTGCGATGTGCTTTCCATCGGGCGACCAGCGCGGACTGAATAGCCCCTCCGATCCCGGAATCGTCGTAATCTTCTGCGTCTTGAAATCCAGAATTCGGATATTCAGACCGGCCGTGTCGTGATTGAAATCTCCGAACATCAGCCGTCCGCCATCCGGCGACCAGTTCGCATCGATCTGGCTGCCGCTTTCCGGCAACACTTCCTTCGACTCTCCGCCTTCCGACGGTACCAGCGACAGCTTCCACGATCCTCCAACCTTCATGCTGGCATAGGCGATCTGCTTCCCATCCGGAGACCAATGCGGCAGTGCCGCACGATCTGACGTGGACGTCAGTTGCAGGCGTTCCGAACCATTCACGCGCGAACGCCACAACGTTCCGTCAGGAATCGATACATACGTGATCCACTTGCCATCGTTTGAGAAGTCGACATCGGTCGCTGACAACCCAGGAAGCAGTGACACGAACTTTTTCTTGTTGGCTTCGTACTTCACGACTTCCACCGTGGGTTGCACACCAATCGCCCAGAGCTTCGAGCCATCGCGCGACGACGACGGATTTCCGAACGACATCGGTCCAGCCGTAATCTGCACCGGAGCCGACTTCTCCTCGCCACCCTTCGAGTTCGCGAGCGCCCACAGACTGGTTACCACCGTAGTCGTGTTCGGAAGTGTCTGGCTGGCCTGAAAAATGTAGTAGTGCCCGTCCGCGGTCCAGCTTCCGCAGCAAGCCGTCGACTTCCATGCCCAATCACTCAACAGGGCGTGCGGATTCGATCCGTCACGTCCAACTTCCCACATCGAAGTCGTATTCGAGTCCGTGTCGCTGACCGTGAACCGTATGAATTGTCCATCCGGCGAAAAGCGCGGAGCAAAAATCGATCCCCCCGCGGCGTACACCTGGCGTACCTCGCTTCCGGCCGCATTCGCAACATAAAGAGTCGAGCCCTTGGCGAACACCAGTTGTTTTCCGTCCGCCGACCAGCTCGCATCGCGGCCCGTAAGATCGCCCACGCGCTGCGGGGTGCCCGCCGATACCGGCAGCGTCCAGAACTCGCTGTCGCCTGATTTCGATGTGGAGGAGATCAGCAGCTTCGAATGATCCGCGGACAAATCCAGAGCCTGCAGGTTTGCGAACGGACTCGGCATCACCAGGCGTTCCGATCCGGGCAACGTCACCTTGGCAATCACGCGGTTGGATGCCGGCAATTCCGTCACATACAGTTGCGAGTCATCGGCGAGCAGGTTCGTCTTGCGAAATCCGTCGTGCGTCACTTGCGTGATCGCAGTGACTCTCGGCATCGGTCCCGACGCCGCACCGCTCACCATGTTGCCGCGATACGTGCCTGCCAGCACGATCATCCCGACAATCGTCACCGCCGCCAAAAATATTCGGATCTTCAAATCCGATGGTTGTTCATATGTATTGCGCATACCACTAATGTTAGGCGGGACTCATTCCAGCCCAAACCAAAAATACATCCGGGAGATTACGCCAGTAATCAGGCCCAGCGCTGGTGGAGTTCGTCGTTCCGAGCGAAACGAGGAATCTGCTGGCTCCTACGCCACACAACTCCGAGCCCGCTCCAGCAGCAAATTCCTCTCCCGCACATTCCGCGTGATCGACGCCGCCCGCTCGAACTCCGCACGAGCCTCGTTCATCCGGCCAAGTTTTCGCAAAAGATCGCCACGGACACTCGGCAACAGATGATAACCCTGCAGCGCCGGATCATCCGCCAGCGTATCCACCAACTCCAACCCCGCCGCCGGACCCAGCGCCATTCCCAACGCCACGGCGCGATTCAACTCCATCACCGGCGATGGCTCGACTTCGCGCCAGTTCGCCATACAACTCCACGATCCGCGCCCAATCGGTGTCGCCGCCCGTAACCGCTCGCGCATGACACGCCGCAATCGCCGCCTGGATCGCATACGGGCCCCGCACCTCGCCGAGCCTCTCGGCCCGCTCAAGCGCTGCCAGCCCACGCTCAATCAGCAGCCGATCCCACCGCGCGCGATCCTGATCCAGCAGCAGGATCGGCTCGCCCGCACGCATCGACGCGTCGCCTTGGCCCGCGACGCCTGAATCTCCATCAACGCCACCAGCCCGTGCACCTCCGCCTCTTTCGGCACAAGCTCGGCCAGAATCCGTCCCAGCCGCAGCGCTTCTTCGCACAGCGCCGGCCGCATCCAGTCATCGCCGGCCGTCGCGGAATATCCTTCATTGAAGATGAGATAAATGACCTGCAGCACCGACGACAGTCGCGCCGTGAATTCCGCTCCTCGGGGAACTTCGAAGGGAGCCTGCGCTTCGGTAAGAGTCCGCTTCGCACGAACGATGCGCTGCGCCATCGTGGACTCCGCCACAAGGTAAGCCCGCGCAATCTCGTCAGTGGTCAGCCCGCCGAGCAGCCGCAGGGTAAGCGCTACCCGCGCTTCCGTCGAAAGCACCGGATGGCAGGCGATGAATACCAGCCGCAGCATGTCGTCGCCGATTGTGTCATCCATGGCAGCCGCGAGATCCGGCACCTCCATCTCCCGCTCCGCCATCTCGCGGCCCAGGTCTTCATGCTTGCGCTCGAAGCAGCGTGCCGCGCCGAAGAAAATCGATGGCCCGGTGTTTCGCCGTGCCCATGAGCCAGGCTCCCGGATTCTCCGGGATCCCCGACTCCGGCCACTGCTCCAGAGCAGCCACCAGCGCGTCCTGCGCGAGGTCTTCCGCGACGCCCACATCGCGGACGATGCGAGTCAGCCCGGCAATCACCCGGGCCGACTCGATCTTCCACACCGCCTCAATCGCGCGATGTGTCTCGGTGGCGTCCCACAGCTACCGATCACATCATGTTCAGCCCTTCAGCGCAACCTCTCCGACATGGCTCTCGACGCAGGGCGCATCCGCGCCTTGTTCATAGATCTGCCGGAGTTCGCACTCTCCTTCGCCGGCCACCTTGAGGAAGTCCTTCGCGCCAGCTGGATCGCCTCTTCCTTGGAGTTTGCCTTCAGGATCGCGAATCCGCCGACGACTTCCTTGGACTCGGTAAACGGACCGTCTGTCACCGTAGATTTTCCCACTCGACTCGCCGCACCCGCGCGCCCAGCGCCGATCGGCAGGCAGCCTTCCGTGCCACCAGCCATCCCGCCTTAAATCCTTCTTCGATCAGTTTGCCCATCGCCGCCATTTCCTCCGCCGTAGGAGGGGTGTTGCGCTCAACCGACTTGTAGATGCTTAGGAATTTCATCGCAGTTCTCCTTAATGTTTATAGTTCGAGTTCGGGACCCGGCTCATGACCTTCGGCATACCCGCGCTCTATCAATACGTCGAACCAGCCATCGCCAGATCGACACGAGAATTCAAAAATCTTTCATTTCCTTTTCGCGATCTGCTGCGCGAGCTTTCGCTCCTGCTCTCTCAACTCAGGAGTAAAATTCTCGCCAAAATCCGCGGCCTCAAACACCGGACGAATCTCGACATTGGTCTCTCCCCTGTGAGGATTCGGACAACGCTTCAGCCACTCCACCGCTTCGTCCATGGACCGGACCTGCCACATCCAGTAGCCGGCAATCAGTTCCTTGCTCTCGGTAAACGGCCCATCGACAACGGTGCGTTTTCACCGGAAAACACTACCCGCTTGCCTTTCGAGCTGGCCTGCAGCCCCTCGCCCGCGAGCATGATCCCGGCCTTGACGAATTGCTCATTGTATTCCCCCATCGCTGTAAGAAGCTCCGTATCCGGCAATACCGCCCGCCTCGGATTCCTTGCTGGCTTTTACGATGACCATGACTCGCATAGTGTTTCTCCTCTTCTAAGGATTGAGCGGGTCCCACATCCTAATCCCGCCTCTATCCATACGTCGAACGGCATACCGCCAAATCGACACGTCCTCAAACTTTATTTTGCCGGGGTCACTCCCAGGGCCGAAATCCATTAGGACCAACTCAATCCGGAAGCCCGAAGCCGAACGCCGGAAGCCCAAACCGCAGCGTATAATGTCCAAAGCCCGGCCGTAACCTCATGACAGACGCGATCAAACGAAAACTGCAGGAAGAAATCAACGCGCTCGAACACGAGCTGATTCACGAGCTTCCTAAAGAGATTAAGAAGGCCGCCGCCCTCGGCGACCTCAGCGAGAACGCCGAGTATCACATGGCCAAGCAGCGCCAGGAGTTCGTCAAGGCGCGCGTCCGCCAGCTCGGCAAGCGCCTGGCCGATCTGTCCATGGTCAACATGAACAACATCCCCCACGACAAAGTGGGCCTCGGTTCGACTGTCAAAGTTTTCGACAACACCAAGAACGAAGAGATGCAGTACAAGCTGGTGACCAGCGAAGAATCCGACGTTGCGACAGGGAAGATTTCGACGACCTCCCGATCGGCCGAGCGCTCCTGAATAAGAAGGTAGGGGACGAAGTCATCGTGGTCTCCCCCAACGGCAAGCGCGAACTGGAAATCCTGAAGCCTCAGCACCATCCACGACGAAATCGCCGACGAACCGAAAGAGGCCAGGCGCGTAAGCAGCAGTTTCAATTTGAGCTGCGTCATCCCGAACGGAGCCGCTTTTCAGGCGTAGCGAGGGATCTCGTCGCGGACCAGCCACAACAGCTTGACGTCCGCCGTACCCCAGCGAGTCAAATAAAGCGTTGCGAATCAACACTCCATCAATCCGGGAACGACCCGCCAATGACCGCCTCCTGGACCATCCGCCTTCGGTCGCGCCTGCGGAGTTCTGCTCGACACCATCGTCCGCTGGCTCGCGCTCTCCCGCATCAATCCCAACGTCCTCACCTTCATGGGATTGGTCGTCAACACCTGGGCCGCGATCCTGTTCGGCTCCGCCAACGCCAGCAATCAGCGGCGCATGTTCTTCTATGCCGGATTGGTCATCATCTTCTCCGGCTTCTTCGATCTGGTCGACGGACAAGTCGCCCGCGCCACCAACCGCGTCACCCGCTTCGGAGCCTTCTTCGACTCCGTTGTCGACCGCTACTGTGACGCCAGCCAATTCTCGGCCTGCTCGTCTTCTACGCCCGCGGCGGACGCTTCTTCTACGTCGTCCTCACCGCCTTCGTCATGGTCAGCGCCATCATGGTCAGCTACACCAGAGCCAGAGCCGAAAGTCTGATCGGCTCCTGCCGCGTCGGATTCATGGAGCGCCCCGAACGCCTGGTCCTGGTAATCCTGGGAGCGCTCTTCAATCGCATGGCCCCAGTGCTCTGGGTGATCGCAGTCCTGAGCACAATCACGGTAATCCACCGCATGCGCTACACCTGGACCAGAACCCAAGACCCGCCAGTAGCCGTGAACCCCGACCAAGCCGCCTAACGTTCCGGACCGTCTTCACAAGCCCACCCGAATGACGTTCAGACCCCTACGCTGAAATTGAGCCACTCGCACATCTCGCGTCTTCACCTGCGCATCAGCGCGTAAGGAATCTGCGACCGCATTCCCGACCCACTTTCCCCGTCCACACGGTGGACGCTTCTTCTCGCCGCTTGAAGGGTTTCGTCGAACACAGGCGGCGTCGAATCCCATTACGCCGTCCGCGACTCCCCGCTAGGAGAGTCTGTGGAGCGGTCGAAAAACTTAACGAGTGACTGATCAGACTCCCCATACCCGCCAAATCCCGCACGCTCCGCTATCTCCCGGAATCGCGCATCTACATCGCATCGCGTCCCACTTGTGGTCGAGCAGAAAAGGCATATGGACATCTCGTTCTGCGATAGCCTGCCCCAGCCAGCCAAGAGCGGTCTCGTGCTCTCCGAGTCCCGCAAACACTAAGGCAACGTTATAGGGAGGGACGTAGCGCTCCTTCTTTCGCTCCAGCATCTGCCGAATGTACCCTTCCGCCTTGTCCCTGTCGCCCGACACTGCGTGCACATATCCCGCCAGCGATAACGCTTCCGAGTTGCCTCCCGAGAACTGCCCTGCGAGGTCGCATGCAACCAGAGCCTCGGAGTACATGCCCAGTTTCTCGTAGACTTTCGCCGCGCAAATCTGCCCGACCCAGAATCGCGGCTCCATCCCCAAGGTCGCGTTGAATTGCTCTACTGCCTCCGAGTCTCTGCCGGCGTGATAAAGAAATTGCCCGCGCATCGCGCCAACAATCAATGAAACAGGATCAAGCACCGTCGCCTGTTGCATGGTGGCGAGAGCCTCGTCGTGTCGTCCCGTATTCGAAAACACGTGGGCGAGATAGAGGTGCGCAAGAGAATAGTTCTCGTTCAGCTGAATGGCCCGTTTCGCCGCCAACTCCGCTCCTTTGAAATCCCAATCAAACCAGAACTTCGTAGCCGCGTCGGAAGTATGGGCTTCCGCGGAATCAGGATCCGTCCGCAGCGCCTGAGTAATGGCGCTCTTCGTCGTTGAGAACACATCATTCGTTGCCACGTCGCCAGAGATCGGCAATACCATCAGAGCGTCGGCCAACCCCGAATGCGCCAGACCAAACGAAGGATCCTTCTCTCTGGCCTTCTGGAAATAGGTCACAGCTTTTTGCGCGTCCAAGAGATTGAATCTCGCGTAGTGATAGCGTCCCCGCAGATATTGGTCGTGCGCCTCCGCATCCCGGGGCGCATTCCTGGTCAGCTGACGCTTCTCCTCCGCCATCAACTTCAGTTTCACCTGGTCCGCGATCGCCGCCCCGATTTCGCCATGAATATCGAGGATCCCCGGCAATTGCCGGTCATAATTTTCTGCCCACAAGTGGATCTGGTCTTTCACTCGAATCAATTGGGCCGTAATCCGAACCCGCTCCCCGTCGCGCCGCACGCTGCCTTCAAGGACATAGTCCACACCCAACTCCCGCCCGATTCGGCTTACGGATTTGTCCGTCTGCTTGTACGCCATCGATGACGTACGTGCGATCACCCCCATCTGATGCGGAGACATCTGCCCCAATCGCATGATCGTCTCCTCACTCAGACCGTCGCTGAAGTACTCCTGCGCCGGATCCCCGCTCAGATTTTCAAACGGAAGGACTGCGAGCATGATGCGAGATCGCCCGGTTTCTACCTGCGCGTGGTCGACCTTCGGCACATTCGTGATCTGGCCCTTGAAGCGATATCCCCTGCCCAGCACGGTCTCGACATACTGTGGATTCCCGGCGTCATCTCCCAGGGATTGGCGGATCTTTCGGATGGCGGTGTTAATGCTGTTATCGGTATCGAAGTAGAGGTTCTTCCCCCACAGAGTCTCGATGATCTCCTCACGGCTGATCAGTCTCCCTTTTTCCCGCACCAAGAGGATGAGCAGATCCATGGGGATACGCTCCATGCGCACCGGTTTCTCGGCGCGAGTGAGCTCGTACCGGCCTGCGTCCAGAACGAATGGCCCAAACTGTACTCTCTCTGACGACATCTTTACCGCCCCAAGACCTGCGTCATTCTACGGCTTTACCAGCCATTTTTTCGTTCAATGTCCTACAGGCAATCTACAGGCGCTCTCCATTGTGTCCCGCAGCATTCGGCCGCAAGATACCTCAACACTTGGGTGGGGCTAACGCGCCTTCCAAGAAAAATCTGGAGGCACCATGAAATTCCGCATTTCCCTGTTCCTCATGACTTTTACCCTGGCTGCGTCGTCAACCTTGATGGCCCACGCCGGGGCTTGCAGCAACGCCACTATCCAGGGCACCTACGCCTTTACCATCCACGGGAAAATCTTCAACCCGGACGGCTCTATCCTCGCCGTGGATGGCCTCGCGAAGACCACATTTGACGGCAGGGGCAACTTGACCCAGCTTGATGCAGTCGCCATCAACGGCAACGTGGCGCCGGGATGGGCCTCGAATACCGGCACCTACTCGGTGAACCCCGACTGCACCGGAACCTTTACGGTTACGAACGGCAGCCAGGCGCCAGTTCACCTGCAGATGATCGTCGCCCAGTCGGGAAACACCATCCACGATATGGTGACCGACCCAGACATCGCGACCACGGCCGAAGCAGAGCGCGTCCGCGTCCCCAACCAGCAGCGATAACAGCGTCCGTCGCTGGCGCCGCGATCAAACCCGAGCGGGATGTATCCATCCCGCTTGGTCCTTCTTGCAGGTGCTATCACGTGTTCGAATCACACCCTCAGTTCCCCAGAGACCGTTGCCATCCTGAGTAAGTGATGATCCGCGACGCGAAGCAATCACATCGCAGTCGCAGCATTTGTTATCCTATCGAGTCGCATCGCCGGTTCTGAGGACAACTTTTGCCAACTGATCCTGTATCTGGTCGTTCATGGTGGCGCCTGGGCCATGCCCGATGACATGGTCGACGCCCACATTCACGGCGTGACCAACGCGCTGGCTGCGGGATGGCGCGTGCTGGAGCGTGGCGGCTCGGCGCTCGATGCCGTCGAGGAGGCCGTCGTCATCATGGAAGACGACGAGACCTTCGACGCCGGACGCGGCAGCTTCCTCAACCGCGACGGCCGAGTCCAACTCGACGCCCTCATCATGGACGGAGCCACGCTCCGCGCCGGTGGCGTCGGATGCGTCGAGCGCCTGCGCAATCCCGTGCGCGCCGCCCGCAAGATTCTCAGCGAGAGCCCGCACGTCTATTTCGTCGCGGAAGGCGCGGAGCGAGTTCGCCGCCGAGCACGGCATCGCGCTCTGCACGAACGAAGACCTCGATCATCCCGCGCGAAGTCGAGCGCCTGCGCGCATACCAGGCACGAAGCGGATCGCAGCGGATGGCAACGATCTGTTCGCGCCCAGTTCTGAGCGATCATGACGAATCTCGCACGACACGGTCGGCGCAGTCGCGCTCGATCGCAACGGCAACATCGCCGCCGCCACCTCAACGGGAGGCACGCTGAACAAGGCTCCCGGACGTCTCGGCGATTCCTCGTCTGATCGGCTGCGGCTGCTACGCAAACAACGAGAACGCCGCCGTCTCCACCACCGGATGGGGCGAGCCAATCATGAAGCTGGTCCTTGCCAAGTGGACCGCCGACCGCATTCAGGCCGGCAATCTCCCCGAGTGGTCCGCGCAGGAAGCGATGAACTACCTGAAGCAGCGCCTCGACGGCCACGGCGGCATCATCGTCCTCAATCCCGAAGGACACATCGGCATCGCCCACAACACCCCACGCATGGCCTGGGCTTATAAGACGGTGAAGAAGCAGGAAGCCGGAGTAGTTCGGGAAAACTGATCGGCGCGAGGCAGAGGAATCTGCTCCGCCTTGTCATTGCCGCCGCCACCGTTACCTCCGTCAATTGTTCCCCGTCCCCAACCATGCTGTAATCGCCGCGGATGCTTTCCACAACAAAATGCGCACAGTGCGGCCTCGACCTCACCGACACGTCGGCGACCCTATGCCCCATATGCGGCACCCAGATCGCTTCGATGCCGCAGCGTTCAAACCGATGGATCGGCGCTCTCATTCAAATCGCCCTCTCCACCTCATTCATGTTGTTGTTCAAGTTTCCGAAGTTCCTCATCCTCTTCTTTGCCAGTTTCATCCTGATCGCAACCGCGTTCTCCGCGTGGATCAAGCCGGCGCAACTCCCGGCTCGCCCGGCTCCGCAAAAATCGCTCTCCCATCCAATTCTGTTTCGCGTGGTGAGCATCGCCATCGCGCTGTCGACACTCGCGGTCGTCTGCATCCTGCTCTTTGGAACCGTCATGTTCCTCAACGAGTGGACGCGTTGGCATCAATACGAAGGCCAGTATTTCGAGCGCAACCAATTTCAAGTCACACAGACTTACTTTAAGAAGGGCCTCAAAGGTGCCATCGACATTTACGCGAGTGGAACGGTCGAGGGCAACCGTGAGTGGATGAATCTTCGTCCCTACGTTCCCTCCGTCCCCCGCAGCGACGACGAACTCTATTCGCTTGTGCCGACCGGCACCACGATCCCGATTTACTTTTTCCCGCACATGAAAGGACGAGCCCGGGTTCAGGTCTTCAGCGAAATTCCTCCGGCGGAAGCGAGTCACCGCGCCGCGATGACAACCCTGAACCGCGCTCTTCTTGCCTTGGCCGCAACCCTCGCCCTCATCTTCGGACTAACCCGCGTTCGAAACATTTGCCTGGTTGAGCCCTGATCGGGACACTTCCTTTACATCTTTTTTCTTGACACTCCTCAACCTCTGCGGCACCATTCAAACGTTTTAATAGACCGGTTCCGGCACCTCCGCTTCGCTGCGACCGCCTCGTCTTCCCTCGCTCCGGCATCGTGAGGGACAAGTCTGGCTCTGGAGAGAATTCCTATGGCTTCGCCTGCCCATCGTTCCCGTCTTGCAATACCGGTCATCGTGTTCCTGATCCTTATCCTTGCTGCAACATCCGCGTTCGCGGGAACCTACGTCCGCGTCAATCAAATCGGATACGAAGCCGGACGTCCCGCACGCGCCTACCTTATGACCACGGGAACACCGGGCAATGCGCATTTCTCTGTTACGGATTCCGGAGGACAAACGGCGGTCGAAGGTCCTGTCGGAACCTTGCTCGGCACATGGGCCAAGTTCAATATCTACCCGATCGACTTCACTCCGGGCCGCGCTGGCATCTACACGATCTCGGTTGGCCTCTGCGCTTCGTGCACCTCGCCCACATTCCGCGTCGATACACCGGAGAATCTCTACTCCACGCCACTCGCCAACAACCTCTACTTCTACGAAAATGAACGCGATGGCGTCGACTTTATCCCGACACCCTTGCGTACCGCGGCGGGACATCTCAACGACGCGCACGCCACCGTCTACAACTCGCCTTCGTTTGACGATGACGACAACATCATCGGGAGCCTGGTCCCGACTGGCGCAACGATCAATGCCGAAGGCGGATGGTGGGATGCCGGCGACTATCTCAAATTCGTTCAAACGGAAAGCTACGTCGCCGCGTTGATGATGATCGGCGTGCGCGACTTTCCGCACCAGATGGGCCGTTTCTCCAGCCACTCGAACTTCACGAGCGAAGCGCAGTTCGGATTGCAATGGCTGCATCGTATGTGGGACGACCAGACTCGCACGCTCTACTATCAGGTCGGCATTGGTACCGACTTTGAAGACTTCGGCTACCTCAGCGATCACGACATCTGGCGCCTGCCGCAGGTTGACGACACTTACGCCGGCACGGACCCGACGTTTCAATACATCCGCAATCGCCCGGTTTTTCAGGCGGGGCCTGCCGGATCGAAGATCAGTCCCAATCTCGCCGGACGTCTCGCCGCCGATTTCGCGGAATGCTTTCAGCTTTTCGCGGCGACGAATCCCGCGCTCGCGAAGCAATGCCTTCTCTCCGCCGAACACATCTTCGATCTCGCGGATACCGCGCCCTCCGGCAACTTGCTCACTGTCGCTCCCTTTGACTTTTATCCCGAAGGCGGAATGGCGCGACGACATGGAGCTGGGCGCCACCGAACTTTTCTTCGCGCTGCAACACGGCAACCTGCCCGCAGATCTTCCACACACCGACCCAATGCATTATCTGAACCAGGCAGCACACTGGGCACGGGCGTACATCACCGGTCCGAGCGACGGCGGAGATACGCTCAACCTCTACGATGTCAGCGGACTCGCGCACTTCGAACTCTATCGCGCGATCGAGAGCGCGGGAAATCCGCCGGGACTGGCCGTCACCAAGGAGCACCTGGTCAACGACATCGCGAAGCAAATCGCGAGTTCCGTCGCGAGAAATACGAACGACCCGTTTGGATTCGGTCTGGCCTGGGGCACCTATGACAGCATCTCGCACGGAGCCGGCCTCGCGGTGATGGCTGCCGAGTACAACTATCTCCGCCAAGATGAAGCCTCCGACGAATCGTCACGCCGCTGGCTCGGAAACATTTCCGGCGCAAATGCCTGGGGAGTGACATTCACGGTCGGCGATGGAGACACGTTCCCCGATTGCATGCAGCATCAAGTCGCCAACATCGTCGGATCGGTCAATGGAACGCCGCCGGTGCTGGCAGGGGCGGTCGTCGAAGGAGCAAACAGCTTCGCCACCTTCGGATTTCTCGACGGGATGGTGAACTGCCCCGCCGTCCGCGGCGACATCGACAAACAATTCAACGGCAACGGCGCCGTCTACAAAGATAACGAACAGTCCTACTCAACCGACGAACCGGCGGTGGACCTGACGGCGACGTCATTCCTGATGTATGCCTGGAGAATCGCCGGAGGGCCTGCGGGCACGCCGTAACAGCCCGGAAACGTCAGGCCAACGCGGCCGTCTCAACATGCTGCGTCATCCCGAGGCGCGCGCTTTCACCAGCGCGCCGAGGGATCTCGCGCGCACGGCAACTCTCTGTCACAGAAAAAACAAGGCAGCTGCGAGGCCCCCGCGCCAGATCCCTCCCGCCGCCTGAAAACCGGCTCCGCTCGGGATGACGCAACGAAAGTGCCAAGCGACCATCAAACTATTTTGCGAGAATGCTGCGTCATCCCGACAGCGCGCGCTTTCACCAGCGCGCCGAGGGATCTCGCGCGTACTGCAACAGGCTTCCACAGAAAAAAGAAGAAGACATTCGCGAAGCCCCGCACCAGATCCCTCCCTCCGCCTGAAAACCGGCTCCGCTCGGGATGACGCAACGAAAGTACCAAGCGACCATCGGGCTATTCCGCGAGAATGCTGCGTCATCCCGACAGCGCGCCGCTTTCACCAGCGCGCCGAGGGATCTCGCGCGTAGTGCAACAGGCTTCCACAGAAAAATAGAAGAAGACATTCGCGAAGCCCCTCGCCAGATCCCTCCCTCCGCCTGAAAACCGGCTCCGCTCGGGATGACGCAACGAAAGTGCCAAGCGACCATCGGGCTATTCCGCGAGAATGCTGCGTCATCCCGACAGCGCGCGCTTTCACCAGCGCGCCGAGGGATCTCGCGCGCAGTGCAACAGGCTTCCACAGAAAAATAGAAGAAGACATTCGCGAAGCCCCTCGCCAGATCCCTCCCTCCGCCTGAAAACCGGCTCCGCTCGGGATGACGCAACGAAAGTGCCAAGCGACCATCAAACTATTCCGCGAGAATGCTGCGTCATCCCGAGGCCGCGCTTTCACCAGCGCGCCGAGGGATCTCGCGCGCACTGCAACGTTCTAGAAATCCACAGCCAGATGTTCATCCGTCACAGACGAACCGGGCTGCCCGGCGCTACATAGAAGCAGATCGTCATTCGTCCTGAAGAGGAAAGACATGCCGAAGAACAGACGCTTCTTCGTATACATCATGACAAACGGCTCTCGTTCCCACGTGCTGTATACGGGCATCACCGGCGACCTCTTGCGTCGCGTGTTTCAACATAAGAGCAAATTGTCGCCAGGTTTCACCAGCCGTTATAACCTCACGCGGCTCGTGTACTACGAGGAGTTCGTCTATCCCGATGCCGCGATCGCACGGGAAAAAGAAATTAAAGGCTGGCGGCGCAGCAAGAAGATCCGTTTGGTTGAATCGATGAATCCCTACTGGCGAGACCTTGCGGAAACTTGGACCGATGTTTACAAGCCTGACTCAAATCGAGCGAAAGAGGAAGCCCCGCGCCAGATCCCTCCCTCCGCCTGAAAACCGGCTCCGCTCGGGATGACGCAACGACAGTACCAAGCGACCATCAAACTATTCCGCGAGAATGCTGCGTCATCCCGACAGGCGCGCTTTCACCAGCGCGCCGAGGGATCTCGCGTGCACTGCAACAGGCTTCCACTAGCAGAAAGGAAGAGTTCCGAGGATCTACAGCCACCCCTTCGTTCTCGCGATCCGCGCCGCTTCCACACGATTGCCCGCACCTAACTTGCTGATCGCTTCCGAAAGATAATTGCGCACGGTGCCGTCAGAGAGTCCCAACTCGCCGGCGATATCGCCGCTGGCCATGCCTTCACCAGCCAATCGAAGCACTTGCCGCTCGCGGTCCGTGAGTGGATCCATCTCCGCCCACGCTTCGGTCGCGAGTTCCGGATGAATCACGCGCAATCCCTGATGCACGCGGCGCACGGCATCGGCCAGTTCTTCCGCGCGCATGTCCTTCAACAAATATCCGGATGCCCCGGCCTCAAGGGCTCGCCGCAAATATCCTGCGCGCGCAAACGTCGTCACAATCACGACGCGCGTTCCCGTCTTCCGGCGCTTCAATTCGGCCGCCACATCGAGCCCGCTCATGTGCGGCATCTCGATGTCGGTGATAAAAACGTCGGGCTTCAACGCGATGACTGATTCAAGCGCCTCTTTCCCGTTGTGCGCTTTGCCGATCACCGAAATGTCGCCTTCAATCTCGAGTAGCGCTGCCAGCGCGCCGAGCACCATGCCCTGGTCCTCCGCGAGCACAACGCGGATCGTCTTGCGGCCCTCTTTTGAAAACTCCCTGGAACCTTCTTTCGTCAGAGGATTCACGCTTCCTGCCCTTCCTCTTTCATCGCGAATTCCCTGAGGGGCAGAGTGATGATGAGCATCGTCCCCGACCGGTTGGTGCGAACGAGAGTCCCGCCGAGCATCTCGACCCGTTCGCGCATCCCGCGCAGTCCATTCCCTTCCATCGTCGAAAATCCTTGACCGTCGTCTTGAATTTCCAACCGGCAGGAACCATTCTGCTGTTCGACGCGCATCCGGCATGAACTCGCCTGCGCATGACGCACGACGTTCGTCACCGCCTCCCGCACGGCGAGAGATAGCACGCTTTCCTGCATCGCCGGGATCTTCATGCTCGTTGAAGCATCGCACTGCACGGTCAGTCCGGCAGTCTCGAGGGTCGACTTCGCCTGAGCAAGCTCGGCGGCCAATCCCTTCGAGCGGTATCCGCGAATCGCATCGCGCACATCCGATAGCGCCTGTCTTGAGATTTCTTCCACTTCGTGGATTTCTTTTTTCGCCCGCTCCGGATCGCGATCGAGAAGCTTCCCGGCAAGTTCCGACTTCAACGTGATGACGGAGAGGGTGTGCCCGAGTACATCGTGAAGATCGCGCGCAATCCGCTCGCGCTCTGCGACCTTCGCCAGGTGCTCGACCTCTTCATTTGCTTTGCGCAGCCTGCGGTTCATCCGGTTACGCTCGGCAAAAAATGTATTCCCTGCTCCGATGATCACCGGGAACAACGCCGAATAAAAAAGACCCCAACCTCGAATATGGGCTAGCCATGCGGAAATTCCGCCGATGGTTCCTACAATCGCGAGGCCCACTGCAGACGCAGCCTGCGACTCGACACAGAACGGAAGCATCGCGGCCGCGTAGATGAAAAATGTGCAGGCGCCGCCGTTGATGCGCATGAACGCCACGCCCAGCACTATCATTCCTGCGATGTGTCCGAGGGCGTAAGGATTTTCGATCGCGAATAGTCCAAGGTAGAGAACGAGGAAGATCGCGGCGCCAATCCCGTCGGCAAGCCATATCTTCCACGAAGGATGGCTCAGGATCGGATCGACAAAGAAAAACCCGAGGTAGAGAACCCACAGCAGCGGGCTCCAGCCGTGGTCCTTATCTTTGAGGATCATGCTCCACGGCTTCAGCTTCCACGGGCTTCCCGTCTCGCATCCTTCTGAATGTTCGAATGACATCAGCGGCATAGGTCTATTCTCGCTCCTGTTGTCAATTCCGGCCACTCCTGAGCACTGGCTTCGACGTGTACCAGACCAGGAAAGCCGCCGGAATCAGCAGGACCAGCGACTTCGTTCCCGCGTAGAGGGCGACCACTCCCAGCAGCATGAGCACGATCGTCCAGCCCATTGATTTCTTTGAATTCGCACTCATTGTCGTCTCCTCTCCGTGCTTTGCAAACGAGTATTTCCGGACGAACCACCTACCGGAACCTATCCGTACATCTTTTCCTGATCGCGCTGGAATCCGATTCTCGCGACACCGAGACAGATCATGGTGAACGCGGCCAGCACTTCCCAATGCGTCGCTGTCGATTCATGACTTCCCGCGCCGACGATCCCGAGCGCCAGCTGTGACAAGTGATATGGCGGCAGCGCCAGTGCAATCTGCTTCACAATCTTCGGCAGGAACATGAACGGTACCCACAGTCCGCTGCAGAACGACATCGGCAGATAAATCAGGTTGATCGTCGCCGGAGCCGAGTTCGGTCCGGTGAAATATCCGAGAGCCAGTCCCATGGCCGAGAAAGGTAGCGATCCTGCGACCAGGGTTCCGAGCATTCGCACAAAGTCGGCGACGGGCATGCGCACTCCGCCCATCGTGATCCCCAACGTGAAGAGCGCCATCACAATGATCGCGCTGAAGATCATGCTGGTGACCACCTTCGCCGCAAAGTATGCGAAGGGAGGCATCGGGCTGGCACGCTTCACTTGCAGCCATCCCAGCCCGCGGTCCGACGCCAGTCCCGCCGCCGTTCCGAACAAGGATGCGCCCATCACGCCAAACGTTCCGTAGGTCGCGATCAAATACGTCGGCACGCGCATGCTTCCGATCGATTCTTTCGAATTCAGCACCAGCCCGAACAAAACGTAGAACATGATCGGGAAACTCAAAACCGACGCCGTGTACATGCGCAGGCGAAGGTTCTTCAGGAATTCGTACCTGGCTTCCTTCAAGTAGATCGTCGCCGTCTGCTGCGTAGAACGCTGAACTTGCGGGTTGCTCAATGCGATGGTTGCCGTGCTCATTTGGATCTCCTTCGATGTCGTCGCCGTGTCAGTTGGAATTTCCGGTTGAACTGTCGTGGGTCAGCGCGATAAACGCCTCTTCCAGCCCTGCGCTGGTCACTTCGAGTCCCGAGATCGAAGCGTCGCGAGCCAAGAGTTCGCGGACGACCGGCTCGGCCACGCCCGTATGAATCTCAACCGCCTCGCGGTCTTCCTTCACTTCCGTTACTCCTGCAATCTGGCGAAGAGCCGCGATGCTCAGGTTGGTGATACACCGAATCCGTTTGCCCGAGGTCTGCGCCTTGATCGTCGCCGGTGTTCCCTCGGCGATAATCTCTCCTTTATTGATGACCGCGATGCGGTCTGCCAGCGCGTCGGCCTCTTGCAGGTAGTGCGTCGTAAGCAGAACCGTTTTCCCCCGGCTTACCAGTTGCCGGATCTCGTCCCACAACATCCGCCGCGCTTCCACATCCAGTCCTACCGTCGGTTCATCAAGAAACAGCAGATCGGGATTGCCACAGATCGCCAGCGCAAACAACACGCGTTGCTTCTGTCCGCCTGAGAGATCGCCGAACTTCCGGTCGCTCAATTTTTCGAGTCCGGCCGAGGCCAGGACTTCCGCCGAGCCCAGCGGCTTCTCGTAATAAGAAGAGAAGAGGTCGATGTGCTCGCGCACGCGCAGCGTTTCCGGAACGCGCCCGACTTGCAGCATCGCCCCGGTACGCATCCGGTTTTCAGGATTCGTGGGGTCGCCGCCGAAAACGCGAACCTTCCCGGCGTTAGGCTGGCTCAATCCGAGCAGCAGTTTGACCGCGGTCGTTTTGCCGGCGCCGTTCGGCCCCAACAACGCCACGACTTCTCCGGCGTGAACGCGGAAATCTACGCCGCACAGGGCGCGGATGTTGCCGTAGTTCTTGTTCACACCTTCCAGGCTGGCGACAACGCGGTCCGGCTTCGCCAGTTCCACCACTCGGGGTTGCTCCATCGTTGCGATCATTCTGTTTGCTCCCCTGCCGTTTACTCAGTTCCGTGCAGTGATGTCATCTTCGTGCAGCCCCGATTCCCCCGCCAGTGCCATCCATCACGCACGCGGCGTGACAAATGTCATCCGACTTCACGGCCATCACCGCCGGGATTCGAGTGAAAAGGCGCGCTGACCGCCGTACGTGTGGGTGCAGCAGGAAGAGATTTCGCGCTTGGCAAGAAATCAGCCCTGAACCAAAGATCTGCGAAATCCCGAGAGCTTCTGAACCAGAACCAGAGCGTTGGAGCAATCAAAAATCGAAGGGAGAAAAGAGCAGTAGAAGAAATAAGTAAACGGGAACAGTAGCCAAGAAGAATTTGTCACTTCGACCGAACCGGAGCGGAACGAGCGGCAACCGAAAAACCTGCTGTTGCGCCGTCCCCCAGCGCACTTCTCAGTTCAAGCTCTTGCGAAGGAAACGAGAAAAAAACCGTCTGACCTTACCCGTTGCAGGGAAACCCCGTCCCGCCATCTCTGCTTCTCCCGGGTTCCGGATGGGGCTTGTTACGAAATCCGAACTGTGATGGGAAATCCACAACTCCGAAGTTCATAAGGAATTCGCCCGAGTTTCTACCGCAGTCGGCGGTGATTGCAGTGTTTACGCCGGATGTCAGCCGTTCGGAATTCGTAACAAACTTTCACTGCGCAATTTTTTGCTCAATTTGCGGGCACATAATTCTTCCGTTTGATATGATTCCCCAATTCTTCGGAGGAGACCCCAAGTGCTACCCGCAGGAAAAAGTCTTCGCACACTGCGTGAAAAACTTGGCCTCACCATGCGCGATGTGGAGAACTCCAGCGCGCGCGTAGCCGAGCGCTATCGCAACGAAGAATTCTCCATTCCTCCCAGCCGCCTCTCCGACATCGAGACCAAAGGGATTCTTCCCAGCATCTATCGTCTCTACACGCTCTCAGTCATTTACCGGCGCGATCTTCGCGAGTTGATGTCCTGGTACGGCGTCGACATGAACAACATGGCGGCCGATCTCGGCCTCGTAGCGCCGCCAAAGTCGCACGTCTCCGACGCACTCGCCGGACTTTCTTCCGTTCAGATCCCCGTGCGCATGGATCCCGGCTTCGACGAAAAACGCACCACCAATCTCGGACGCATGGTCGAACAATGGGGACTCGTGCCCATCGCCTACCTCGCGCAATTCGCGAACAGCGACTTCACTTACGGCTACGTCGGAACGCAAGACTTCACCATGTATCCCATTCTTCCGCCCGGAAGTTTCATACAGGTCGACGAGTCGCGCAATCGCGTCGTGGAAGGCTCCTGGCGGTCCGAATACGAACGTCCCATTTATTTCGTGGAAACCCGCGAAGGCCATACTTGCTGCTGGTGCAGCATGCGCCGCGACGACGTCATTCTGCAGCCGCATCCGCTCTCTCCGGTTCCGGTTCGAATCTTGCGCCATCCGCAGGAAGCGGAAGTCCTTGGACAAGTCGTCGGCGTCGCTATGAAATTGACCGAGTGGCGCGCCCTCGACGCCCCTCCAACTTCGAAAGGGCCAGCAGCACTGAATTAAGGTGCTGCACCGACGCGGCATCCTGCCGACCCGCCGGCAATAAATCGTCGAAGCGCTCGCGCATATTTTCAACGTAGTCGTGCGGCGCAACTCCGCTTCCCTGCGACGATTGTTCCAGATCTTCCACCAGGGTCGACAAAGGCGCCCGCAATACCCCCGTCACAACTTCTGAGTGCGCTGCTTTCAACGCGCGTTCGGCAGACTCCGCCCCGTGGATCGTCTCCATTCCCCAATGCTCGTATCGCCCTTGCGCACGTCGCAGCGACGCGAGATACGACAACTTCCCCAGCAAGCCGGAGATGGCCGTCAGGGTGGTCTGTTTCACGTCTTGAAGGGCCGATTTCAGGGTCATTTTGTTACGAATCCCGAACGCTCGGAGGTTTTCAAACCCCATTGCAGCATTGGCCGCAGCCATGAAAGTATCACGTTCCAATTCGCAGTTAACCAGGAGAAAAAACAGTGAAAAACGTGCTATTTGCCCTCGGCGTCGCAGTCCTCTTCCTCAACACTTTGGTCGTGACAACCGCTGCTCGCTTCGATGGCGGCGCAACTGGAACGAACTGCGGCGGCAGCACTCAGCTCTGCAAACCCTAGGTTCGTGCCGGGACAATTATGCACCCAAGATCGATGAACTAAACAGGCAACTTGGTCGGTCTTACGAAAACGGAACAAGAATGAAAGATGAGTTGCGCCCTGCAGCCGCTCGCGGTATAGTGCCTGACCACCGCCATGCTGCAGGCGCACTCATTACTCTGGAATTACCTTTGGGTGGCGCCCAACGCGCTTCTCCTCATTCTTGGACTACTCCTTTGGCGCCGGGGGTTGTCCCGTCAAATTCCCGCGTTCTTTGCCTTTGCCGTTCTCGGCTCTATCGGTCAGTTTAGCGTCTTCATCTCCGACATCACTCCGTCCGTATCCCCGTTGACTTTCTGGTATGTCGACTGGTCGAACCTTTCTGTCGAAAGTATTCTGAAATTCCTCGTCATCGGCGCCGTGTTCGGCCGGGTTTTTAATCCTTATCCGTCAGTCAGCAGGCTCGGAAAGATCCTCGTCAGCGCAGTCGGAGCTGTCCTCGTATTCGTCGCAACTCTCACCGCCGCGTTTTCGCACGGAGACAGCCCGGTGCGCCTGTTGGCAGGCGCGCACCTTCTCGAGATGAGTAGTTTCATCGTCGAGTGCGGTCTTATTCTTTTCATCTTCCTGTTCGCGGCTTACTTCCGAATGCACTGGGACCGCATGTCGTTTGGGATCCTGCTGGGACTCGGCTTTTCCGCGTGCGAGCACCTCGCGACATGGTCCATCATCACCAACGCCGATCCTTCGGCGCATCACCGTATTCTGATCGACTTCTTGAACATGGCCACGTACCACGTGTGCGTTCTCATCTGGTACTACTACCTGCTCGTACCTGAGAAAAAACGCGCCGGCAGTCAACCACCGACTGATTACTCTAACGATCCGCCATCGGACCCGCCCTCTTCTTCGTCAGAGGGCTCGCCGCAGGATCACGAAGAAGCTTTGAAGGATTGGAATCGCGAATTGGAGCGCCTCATCCACCAATGACTCTGGCCATCGTTCTCATAATCTTTGCAGTTGTAGTGATCGCTGTGCTTTGCGGGGTCGTCTTTCAGCGCAGATCGCAACTTTCTGTATGCCCGGAAGTCGCGAAACAGATTCAGCCCATCGATATCGAGGCCTTCCGCAATCTCGTCGATCCCGCCGAGACCGACTACTTGCGTCGCCGCTTGCCGTCTTCGGAATTCAGCACAGTCCAGCGAAAGCGTTTGCACGCGATGATGGCGTATGTGCAGGCAGTCAACGACAACGCCGCTCTCCTGATAACCATTGGAAACCGTGCGATCGCCGCAGCCGAACCCAATACCGTCGAAGCGGCGCAACAGTTGGTCGATAACGCAATGCTTTTAAAGCGCAAGGCATTCTTCGCGCTGGTGCAACTCTGGATGGCCTGGGCATGGCCCGGTTCGCCCTTCGCCGCCACCCAAATCTTTCACGGATACGTCCGCTTGAACGGTTCCGCGATGCTTCTCGGGCGCCTGCAAAATCCCGCAGTCCCAGTCCGCATCTCCACAACCTAGGCCGCCGTCGCCTTCGTTGATGGCGAAAACCACCGAGGAATTTATTCGCCACTCCTCCCTGTGACGGCCGTCACAGCACCCAACCCGTTCCCCGCCTACACTCCTTGTCATTCCTGAACGGCGAAGCCGCCGAGGAATCTGCTGTTCGCCGCCATCCCAAGTCCCCAACGGCGTACCGCAGAGGCGCCCCATGTTTTGTGTTCCAAACCAGTCCCATGTTCCGGAAAACTTCACGGCAACGCGACGATGCCACGTCCCTATCTGCCGACTTGTTTTCAATCATGGTTCTGTTATAAAAACCAGCGGGCTTCAAAGCAGTCCAACCGTCGAGTGAGCCTATCGGAAAGTTGCGTGGGAACGTGTCCCGCCGTCTGCTCGCGTTCGCGAGCTCAAGGGAGAATCTTATGCTCCGCACAGCAAAAGTAGTTTCGGTGTCATTTTTCGTCCTGCTGATTTCTGCCTTCGTCTTCGCGCAGGGCGGCGTCGCGACCGGAGATCTTCATATCACCGTAAAAGATCCCAAAGGCGCCAGCGTCGCCAATGCGACCGTCACCGCGCAGGAAGTCGCCAAGGGTCTGGAGCGCACCGCCAACAGCGACGGCCAGGGCGGATACACCGTGCAACTTCTTCCTCCCGGCACCTACACCGTCACCATCGTCACGCCCGGCTTCACCAAGATCCAAAGCACCGGTGTCGCCATCACTGTCGGAGGCCTCGTCGAACTGCCCGTCACGCTTTCCATCTCCAGCACCACACAAGTCGTCGAAGTTTCTTCGCAGGCCGAACTGGTCGAAACCTCGCGCAGTTCGACGACCGACACCATCGGCGAGCGCCGCATCGATAATCTGCCGATCAACGGCCGCAATTACATCAACTTCACGCTCACCGATTCTCAGGTTGTTCGCGACAATGCGCCCAACACCGGCGCCGCGCCCACGTCCGGCCTCAACATGAGCGGACAGCGCGCGCGTTCCAACCTGGTCAACGTCGATGGCGCCGACGCCACTGACAACTCGGTCAACGGCGTGCGCTCCACGGTCTCGCAAGAAGCTGTCCAGGAATTTCAGATCATTACCAACAATTACGCAGCCGAATACGGACGCGCTGCCGGCGGCGTGGTCAACATCATCACCCGCTCCGGATCGAATCAGTTTCACGGCGACGTCTTCGGATACCTTCGCAATCGCAACTTCCAGGCCGTGAATCCCTTCAGCACCGTTCCCGATCCCGCATATACGCGCGTTCAGGCCGGAGTCGCCTTCGGTGGTCCGATCAAGAAAGATAAGACGTACTACTTCTTCTCCTACGAAGTGACGCGCCGGCACGAAACCGGATTCTCCTCCATCGGCCAGGGCAATTTTGGACTTACTCCGTTCGACGCATCCCCATTCTTCGGAGCGCCAGCGGGGCTAGTGAATTTGCAACTCACTCCCGAGCAAGTCGGATTCCTCGCGAATCCCGCTGTCGACGCTACGATCGCCGCGAGTCCAGCCTACGCAGGCGAAGTCGGCCAATACCTCGGGCTCGTCGGAGCGTCGTCCGGCATGGCAGTGAATGGGACTTGGCCCACCGGCCTTGTCGTGGCCTCGACTCTTGGCGCCCTTACCAGTTGGACAGGCTTCCCCACGAGCTGCCCTCCTCCGGGACCGTGTCTCGCTGGCGTCCCCGCTTCCTATCAATCTCTGACTTCGCAGGAAGGCAACTTCCCCGTCTTCGAAGGCACGAGCCTCTACTCGCTGCGCCTCGACCACAACCTCAGCGCGAATCATCGCTTGTCGTTCCGCGCTAACGTCAGCCCCAGCACCGTTACCGGCATCGAAGTCAGCGGACAGGATCAGCCCTTCGGACAGAATGCCTACTCGCGTACATCGCAGCAGACCTACCGCGATGTCGCCGGAGTTTTTCAGGACACCTGGACCATCGGCACAAACAAGGTCAATGAATTCCGCTTCCAGTACGCGCGCCGCGGATTGTCATACTTCTACAACACAAAAATTCCTGGAGGCTCCGATCCCGCGGTCAACATCACCGGGGTTGCCTACATCGGACGCGAGCCGTACTCCTACATCCAGCGCGTCGAGCAGCGCTACCAGTTCACGGACAATTTTTCCTGGACCGTCGGCCGTCACAACATGAAGTTCGGCGCCGACATCAATTACCTCCCGATCTCCGCAACGTTCACCGTGAACTACGGCGGGGTCTACGATTTCGGAACTTTCGGCGCTTCGAGCCTCGGGTTCGTCAATCCCAGCCCGACCGGATTGCCGAACTTCCCCGACCTGTCCGCCGTGCAAGCCTACGGCGCGGGGCTTCCCGGCGATTTCATTCAGGGCATCGGGAGTCCGAGCGACTCGTTCCACAACATTCCGATCGGGGCCTTCTGGCAGGATTCCTGGCGCGTCACGCCGCACGTCACCCTGAACTACGGCTTGCGCTACGATGTGGAAATTCCTCCGACCTTCAAATCTCCGCAAGGCCTCGCACTTCCTGCTTACCGTCTGCTCGGATTGCAAAAAGGAATTCAGACCGACGCCAACAACATTCAGCCGCGCATCGGCATGGCATGGGATCCTGCGGGGGACGGCAAGACGGTCGTCCGCGCTTCCTACGGAATGTTCTATGACCATCCGCTCCTCGGACTTTACTTCCTCGGCGATGCCTCCGACGGATCTTCGAGCGGACAGCTTGCCTTCGCCGGAACATCGGTCTGCAGCGGCCCTGGCAATCCCGGAAACCTGAACGCGATCACGATCTTCCAGGGATTGCCGATCAACGTGCCCAGCGCGGCCAATCCTTGCGCAGCCACGTTGAATCCCGCTGCGGCCTCCGCTCTGGGATATCTTCCCAACCAGCAACAATTCCAGGCGCTGAATTTCCCGCAATCCATTTTTCTCAACCAGAATTATCTGAACCCGTCGACGTTCCAGCCGCTTGGATTTCAGCCCTTCGGCTATCCGCAATCGAAGAACTTCGTCTACGCCTACTCGCAGCAGGCCAACATTACGCTGGAGCGCGACCTGGGCAACGGATTCGCACTCAGCCTCGCTTACAACTTCAACGGCGGACGTCACCTCAACCGTCCAATCAACGCCAACACGATTCGCGGCGACCTGATGGTCGCCAACTACGAGTCCGCCTACTACGACGCACTCGCCGGCTCGCTGCCCACGCCCGCCAGCCCGTTCACCGTCAGCGGATGCAGTCCCGGCGGTTCCGCGACTTCGCCCTTCCCCTACGTCGATGCCTCGCTGATGAACTTTTTCCGTCCCGGCGGATTGAATCCGTCGATCATCGGAGCCTACGCGATCGCCAATCCTGCCTGCATCGCGCAAGCGGCCGCACTCGTCGGCAGCATTCCCGGATTCAATTCCACCTGCAATCCCTCAACCTTTAGCGGTTGCGTACCGTTCGGCGACATGGACGCCAACTTCTCCAACGGCAGCTCGATCTACCACGGCTTCAGCACCAACCTGCGCAAGCGCTTCGGCAGCCACTATGAGTTCCTCGCTTCCTACACGTGGTCGCATTCGATCGACGACTCGACCGACTTGCAATCCACTTTGACGCCGCAAGACAGCTACTACCCCGAAAACGATCGCTCGACCTCTCTGTTCGACCAGCGCCATCGCTTCGTGTTCAGCGGCGTCTATCAGACGGGAAAGATCGGCGGCCACGGATTTGCAGGAAAACTCGCCAGCGATTGGACCTTCGCTCCGCTGGTTGAAATCGCATCGGGACGTCCCTTCAACATCCTGACCGGCAGCGGAGACAATCTGCAGCTCTCGTCTCTGACGAGCCGTCCCAACACGACCGTCGATCCCGCCTGCGGCACGCCAGTCGCGTCCAAGTTCTCTCCCAGCGGAACCTTCCAGGAAGTTTGCATTAACGGATTCGTCGCCACTGGAAAAGTTCCTACGCTGCTGCAGCTCGACGGAAATCTCAGCCGCAACGCAGGCCTCACCCCCTGGACCGCTTTCGGCGACATGCGCGTCTCGAAGCGCATCTACTTCACCGAACGCTTCAGCATGGACCTGATCGCCGACATGTTTAACATCGCCAACAAAAACAACGTAGCCGCCGTCAGCCCCTTGTTCACGAACGCCGGTCAAGCGACAGCAGCTTACGATCCTCGCCAGTTCCAGTTCGCGATGAAGATCAACTGGTAAAAACAAATCCGTAACCGATGAAGTGAAGACGTAGAGGGACCCCGTTCAAGCTCAGCTGGAGCGGGGATTTTTTCGTAGGCGGAAAAGTGAAAAAGGTGGAAAGTGGAGCGGGTGCCCGGTCCTTCTCGCGCCAGTGTTACACTTTTCGTTCACCCATCCTTGGCGCTTGCCCGGAGTTTTTCCTCCATGTCTGAGCCTCAACTTCCCACCCCTCGCACGCGTGTGGTCCGCGAACCCCATCGTGGCGTGTACGACCGTGAAACGGCGTACCGCATCCTCGATGAAGGATTTCTCTGCCACGTCGGATTCACCGTCGACGGCCAGCCATTCGTGATCCCCACCTCCTACGGCCGCAAAGACGCGAGCCTCTACATTCACGGCTCTGCCGCGAGCCGCATGCTGCGCCAGATGAAGGACGGGGTTCAGATCTGCGTCACCGTCACTTTGCTCGAAGGACTCGTCCTCGCCCGCTCCATCTTTAATCACTCGATGAACTATCGCTCCGTCGTGGTACTCGGAAAAGCGACGCTGATTGACGATCCGGTTGAAAAGCTGGAAGCGTTGCGCACGCTCTCAGACCACATCATTCCCGGCCGCTGGGACGACGTCCGCCAACCGAATGACCACGAACTCAAAGCGACGTCAGTGCTGCGACTACCCATCGAAGAATTCTCGGCCAAAGTCCGCCTCGGCCCCGCCATCGATGACGAAGAAGACTATTCCTTCCCCACCTGGGCAGGAGTCGTTCCGCTGGAAATGAAAGTAGGCAAGGCAATCGATGATGAGCGGTTAGTAAAAGGAAAAGAAGTACCGGCGTATGTCAGGAACTACTCGCGCAAGCGATAGCCTGAAATCAAGAATGTGGGACAGCCGCCCTCGGCTGTCCCCACACACCCCAAACTCAAAACTTACGGAACCAGCAGCAACTTGCCCGCAAGCTTGCGCGCTTCCATGTCCCGATGAGCCTGCGCGGCCTCTGTCAGCGGATATTTCTTCGCAATCTTCACAGTGAGCTTTCCGTCCGCGATCATGCCGAACACAGCGCTTGTCCGCGCCAGCAATTCTTCCCGCGTCGCCGTGAAGTGCGCGAGCGTCGTGCGCGCCATGTAGAGCGATCCCTTCTCCGACAGCTTCGCCGGATCGACCGGCGGCACCGGACCGCTCGACATTCCATAGAGGACGAGCATTCCCCGCAGCCGCATCACGTTCAGATTTTTTTCGAACGTCGCCTTGCCCACACCGTCGTACACGACATCGACGCCCTTGCCGGATGTAAGCCGCTTCACTTCCCCTTCGAAATCCTGCCTGGTGAACACGATGACTTCATCGGCGCCCGCCTCCCGCGCCAACACGCCTTTTTCCTCGCTCGAAACCGTGCCAATCACGCGTGCTCCGACCGCCCTCGCCATTTGGACCAACAACAATCCCACGCCTCCCGCCGCCGCGTGGACCAGCGCCGTCTCGCCCGATTTCAACTTGTGCGCATCGTTTACCAGATAGTGCGCCGTGAGTCCCTGCATCATCGCGGCCGCTGCCTGCTCGTCCGAAACCGACGACGGCACCGGCACCAGATGTTCCTCCGGCACAGCGACGAACTCGGCATAAGACCCGAGCGTTCCGCTCCATGCCACACGATCGCCAATCTTCAGCGACTTCGCCTGGCTCCCGACCGCGGTAACGGTTCCTGCGCCTTCCTGCCCCGGGACAAACGGAAGCGGCGTACGCAAACTGCCATCGCGAAATTGTCCGTCGATGGAATTCACACCCGCGAAGTGAACCTTCACGACCGCATCCCCCGCCTTGGGCTGTGGCGTAGGGATCTCCGCCACCTCCAAGACCTCAGGCCCGCCCGTTCGCGAAACTCGAATCGATTTCATAAATTGGTCGATGGTCGTCAGTCGTTCGCGAGAAGTCAGACGCCCGACGCGCCCGCTCCTACGGAAGCAACAACAGCTTCCCCGTCGTTTTCCGTCCTTCGAGGTCCTGATGCGCTCGCGCCGCCTCAGCCAGCGGATACGTATGCTCGATCCGCAACTTCAATTTGCCGGCCGCAATCATTCCAAACACAGCGCTCGACCGCTCCGTCAATTCTTCGCGACTCGCAATGTAGTGTCCCAGCGTTGGACGCGTCACGTACAGCGATCCCTTCTGCGACAGCGTGATCAAATCAAACGGGGGCACGGCCCCGCTCGATCCTCCGAACAACGCCATCATTCCCCGCGGACGCAAAACGTTCAGCCCTTTCTCGAACGTGGTCTTGCCCACTGAGTCATACACCACGTCGACACCTTTGCCGCCGGTCAGGCGTTTCGTCTCAACCTCGAAATCCGACTGGGTATACAGAATGATTTCGTCCGCGCCCGCGTCCCGCGCCAGCTTGGCCTTCTCGTCGGTCGATACGGTCGCCAGCACGCGCGCGCCAATCATTTTCGCCATCTGCACCAGCAACAATCCCACGCCGCCAGCCGCCGCGTGGACCAGCGCCGTCTCGCCGCGCTTCAACGGATACGTGCCGTGCAACAGATAGTGCGCGGTCATTCCCTGCAACATGGCCGCGGCCGCCTGCTGGTCCGTCACTCCCGACGGAACCGCGACCAGCCGGTCCGCCACAATTGCCGCATACTCCGCGTATCCGCCGAGCAGTCCTGCCCATGCCACGCGGTCGCCCTTCTTCACCGTTTTCACGTCCGCGCCCGTTGCGGTTACCACTCCAGCGCCTTCCTGTCCCGGAGTAAACGGCAGCGGCACCTTGTACCGGCCTTCGCGGTGATACACATCAATAAAGTTGACGCCCGAAGCGGCCAGCTTTACGACCGCCTCATTCGCCTTCGGCTCCGGCACCGGCAACTCCACCAGTTCCATGGCCTCAGGTCCACCCGGTTGTTTCACTTGAATAGCTTTCATGGATGTCTTGGATTCCTTGGCCGGCGAAAGGGATTCCGACAGCAGATGATTTCCGACTTGGGGTTCAGATCTTTAGAATGGCAGATTGCAAGCCGAACTACGGTCGCAGATCGCAAGATAATTTTCAACCTGCAATCTTCACCCTCAGATTTGACTTACTTCCCAACGGAGATGGGGTTCTCACCGCCGTTTGGCTTCGCCAGGTTCCAGCCCTGCGGCCGCCATGATGGCCTTCCCAAGTTCCTCGGCAGAAACTTTGAAGGCTTCTTCGTTCCCAACGGTGGAGTCGCCGTCCAGGCTGGTTGCGGCCACGAAACGGTATCCCCGGCCGACGACGGTCTGCAGATAGTGGGGCTGAAGCGAATCGTCCTCGAGAGCCATCCGGATCTTGCGGATCGCCGTATTGATTCCCTGTTCGACGTCGACGAACACATCCTTGCCCCACAGGAGGTCGGCAATCTGGCCGCGGGTCACAAGTTGTCGCTGGTTATCGATCAGGAACATCAGCAACTGCAGAGGCAAGCCTTCCAGTCGCACCGGTTGCCCGCTTCGCAGGAGTTGGAAACGGCCAAAATCCAGCTCGAAATCGTCGAACCAAACCTTTTTGTCAGCCATGGGAACACGCCCTTATCCGCAATTCTTCGCTGCCCTAATTGGGCTGTCAAGACACGGCAAGCATTCTTCAGATCAATTGATTTCGATTCAGCCGGTCTCCATGGACCTATTGTGCGTTTGGGTGCAAGATCGCTTCACTTCCCCGATGGAAGCTACTCACACCATGGAGGTGTTTTATGAAATACGCAGTTCGCATGTTGGTAATCGCAGTAACGTTCTTCCCCCTCCTGGCATCGGCCCAGTTAGGGCAGAGCGAAAAGATCGTGGCTCAGGTGCCGTTCCAGTTCCGGGCCGGCAATACGATCTTTCCAGCCGGGAAGTGTACCGTGCAGCGCATCGACCACACCGGCAATGCGTTGGTGGTAAACAATTGGGAAGCAAAGACGTCCCAGTTCACTTTTCCGAGCCAGAGCGAGAATGCCGCGCCTTCTCAATCCACCGCGCTTGTGTTTCACAAGTACGGGGACCGGTATTTCCTGGCCGGCGTGAGGGTCGCAGGCAGCCGCACGGTCTATCAGATACCGCGCGGCAGGGCAGAAGCGGAATTGCAAGCCCAAAACGTTTCTGCTTCGGAAAAAGTATTGCTCGCGCGTTCGAAGTAAGCAGAAAGCCGCATGGATCGATACGGGGGTGGGGGACTCCCGTGTCGTTTCCGGCGCGGCGTTTGAACCAGTGGCCACCGAAAGGTGGAAGCCAATCGCCAGGCGTCGGACCTCAGCCGTCAGATCTCAAGATCCCCTTTCCAGCTCATTATCATTATCATTGCGATCGGCGGAGGCGTCAGGGACGTGCCTTGCCGATGCCATCGCCCGACCTTGGGAGAAGTTCTCACTCGAGCGTGTGCTGCCCCGGGATGGCCGTTATCTGCGGTGAAACTCGCCTCAATGCCACGAACCGCGACGAGGGCCAAGGGATTTCTTCGGCCCGCCCGGATGGCAAAGTGTTAAGAGTCCATAGTGACAAACCAAAAGAAAATGGCGGAACACTGGACGCACGAAGCCGGGCGCGCTGCTCTGCTATCATCGCAAGCGGAGTCATCTAACATCGTCATGAGCGTCACTGCCATCCATCGCGCACAAATTTTGCGAATGCAAGATGAGGAAGAAGAAGACGATGACATCCCAGTCATTTCTGGTAGAGGAGAAGGAATCATGGAAGAAGCTCCAGCCACCGGCTCGGGTCACGCCCGCCGCAATGAAGACATCGCACTCGATCTGATGAAGTTTGTCGCCATGACCACGGGTTACGGACGCACGGCCTCGACCGGCGTAGGGTTTACGGGCACCGGGTCCGCCGCTAAGCCGGAAGACTATGCCGCGCACCTGCTGGAGTTATACGGAAAGTGTCTAGGCGCGGTCGGCGGGAAGAAGTAACCCAAGCAAGAAGAAACCGCGCCAGTAAGCGCGGTTTGAACTCATCTCGCAGTGATCTGAGATCGCGATTTCCTTGCCGGCAATGCTGGGCTGCCGGCAAGAAGTCGCAAAATTCCAACAACAGTCCTAGTGGCGCTTCTTGCCTTTTTTCTTGGCAGGCTTCTTCGCGGCTTTTTTCTTCGCTGGCTTCTTGGCGGCCTTCTTCTTGGCCGGTTTCTTCTTGGCCGCAGGTTTCTTTTTCGCCGCTGGCTTTTTCTTCGCCGGCTTTTTCTTGGCGGGAGCTTTCTTGACCGGAGCTTTCTTAGGCGGCGCTTTTTTCGCCGGCGCTTTCGGTTTTGGCGGAGCCGGAGGCGCAGGCTTGGGCGCGGGAGGCTTGGGCGCAGGAGGCGCTGGCGTCGAGATGGGCTCTGGTTCTTCCGCCTCGGGCGATTCCATGCCGGGTTCTTCTTCCTCTTCTTCTTCCTCTTCGAAATCTTCTTCCAGCGACTCGCTGTACGCGCCGCTGTCGCCGAATTCTTCTTCTTCGTCACGCCCGTAGAGCGTGGGATCGTTGAACGTCATTGCTCCTCCTGTTTCAGTGGCGGCCGGGTATGGGTTCGATGCCCTGGCTGCAGGGTACGGCTAAATAAAAAGACCACCGGAATACTTCTGCGGGAACGGCGCCGGATTATAGCACGATGTTCGACGCACTCTGCAAGGACCGCAAACACACTCTGCTCGCTAATGGGTTATCACAGCAAGTGGGGTAAGGGAAGAAAAAAGCTGGCTATCCCAGGTTCTGACGCCTATTGTGAGACGTCTTTCGGGCCAAAGCCCTGCGTCATCCCGACTGGAGCCGCTTTTCAGGCGGAAGGAGGGATCTTGCGTGAGGCGGCAACGCCAATGGTTTCTTGTGAGGAATTCTCCCAAGCACATCTCTCGTTCAGCCCACGCGAGATCCCTCGCTTCGCCTGAAAAGCGGCTCCGCTCCGGATGACGCAGCTTTGGGTGCTGCAGGCGGAAAGTCCACTTCTCGTACCGATGACCCAAGCCAGATCCCTCCGGAGGATAGCGGAACGGCACTGATCTGAGCGTTACTCCTGCGTGCGGATGGGCGCTGATCTGAGCAGTACTCCTGCGTCATCCCGACTGGAGCCGCCCTCCAGGCGGAAGGAGGGATCTTGCGAGGAGCGGCACCGCCAATGGTTTCTTGTGAGGAATTCTCTAAAGCACATCTCTCGTTCAGCCCACGCGAGATCCCTCGCTACGCCGGAAAAGCGGCTCCGCTCCGGATGACGCAGCTCTAGGTGGCAGGCGGTAAGTTTACTTCTCGCACCGATGACCCAAGCCAGATCCCTCCGGAGGATAGCGGAACGGCACTGATCTGAGCGTTACTCCTGCGTGCGGAAGGACGCTGATCTGAGGAGTCCTCCTGCGTGCGGAAGGACGCTGATCTGAGCAGTACTCATGCGTCATCCCGACTGGAGCCGCCCTTCAGGCGGAAGGAGGGATCTTGCGTGGGGCGGCACCGCCGGCGGTTTGTTGTGACGAATTCTCCAAAGCACCTCTCTCGTTCAGCCCCGCGCGAGATCCCTCGCTACGCCTGAAAAGCGGCTCCGTTCGGGATGACGCAGCTTTGGGTGCTGCAGGCGGAAAATCCACTTCTCGTACCGATGACCCAAGCCAGATCCCTCCGGACGATGGCGGCAGGACGCTGATCTGAGCAGTACTCCTGCGTCATCCCGACTGGAGCCGCCTTTCAGGCGGAAGGAGGGATCTTGCGTGGGGCGGCACCGCCAATGGTTTCTTGTGAGGAATTCTTTAAAGCACATCTCTCGTTCAGCCCCGCGCGAGATCCCTCGCTACGCCTGAAAAGCGGTTCCGCTCCGGATGACGCAGCTTTGATGAGCACACAAAAGCCCCACTTCCCGCAAACAAACCTCGCGGGAAGTGGGGGATGGCGCCGTTCAGAAACGTCTATTGGATCAGTTATTTAAGTTGAAGCGCAGGTAAAACGGCTGTCCCCTCCTTACGCACGGCGTCCAGGGCTGAGGGATCGAGTCCCAAGGCGCTCAGGATGGTCGGAGCAACCTGGGCTGTGCCCACGGAGGCTTTGACCGTCCCGGCCTTGATTCTCGGATTCGACACCAGCAGGATGACATTGGTGTCGTCATGCGAGAAGCCGCCGTGCTCCTCCTGTTTCTTGGTGCTGCCCGAATACGTAACGCCTACATTCGGGGCGACGATGATGTCCGGCGTGCGGGGATCGACCGTCGGATCGTTGTAGTTGAGGACCAGGGACGGGCCATAGAAAATCTGGCCAAGCCCGATTCCTGTGGTCGCCGAAGCGTTGGCTTCCAGCATGGCGACGCTGGCCGCGGTATTCGACGAACTGTTCAGCCATAGCAGCGAGACGTCGTCTTCCGTCGGGCCAATGCCCCCGGCGGTGTTGGTCGACTCCGAGGCTGGAATGAAGCCCGCGTTCGAGAGCAGGGTCGCAGGCGAAGTCCCGTTGATAGTCTGGCCGATGTAGCGGGTAGGATCGATCGGAGACTGGCCGTGCTTCGCGGTGACCACGATCAGGGTCGAATCGTAGAGCCCCTGTTTTTTCAGTTCGCTGACAAACGCTCCGATCGAGGCATCCACGTACTGGAATTCGCCCAGCAGCGCGGCGCTGGGGGTACCCGCGGCATCCATATATCCGCCCGTGGTGCTGTTACTGGGTTCGATCAGTTTCTGGGCCGACGCTCACCGCCTGGAAGTTCATCCCGAAGATCGTGGGAACCTGGGTCTTCTTGGTGCGGAGGTGGTCCCAGCCGTCGATCTCGTTGAGGATCGCATTCACCTTCAAGGTGTCGTAGCACTGGATATTCTGGAAACTGTTGGTCCAGGCGGTCAGGTCCGATCCGGGGTCGAGGATTGAGGCGCACGAGATACCCGTGGGCGTGGTGACGCCCGGCAGCCCGATCACGGTGGAATTGATTTCAGGCGCGTAAAAGTCGTCGAGCGCGCTCGGGCCGATGCCAGAGGCCACGGAGGAGTATGCCGGGTGCTTGTCGGACCAGGCAGCGTATCCGCCGGCCGCGTGAATCACGCTGAAGATGCTGTTCGCGCGAACGAATTGCCACGGCCAGACCGGCGCGCAGCCCTTGGCGGGATCGCGAGGCAGTCTCTGGGGATCGATTGAGTGGATGCCGCCATCGGTGAGAGCCGCGCCGGGCGCACCGCCATTCACCTTGGTCTGGTCGATGTCGATGCCCTCTTCATACTCGGTGGTAAAGCCGGTTGGCGCCGCGCCTGCGCTGCAGGTGCCAGGCCCGTTTCCGTTGCCGGTCATGACCGCAGGTCCGTCGAGATTCCGCGAGTAGGCGACGTCGTAATAGACGCCGGTCAGAGCCGGGCTTCCGCCGGTGATGATGGCCGTCAGGCCGGGGAAGGAATCCGAGGGTTTCGAGGTGCTGGCGGTGACGTAGTTGATCCCGGATTTGCTAAGGGCAGCGATTGCCGGGCAGTAGGGTTGGCCGCTATTGACGGTGCTGACGCCCTTGGCGCAGTTCAGAAAGTCAACGGCGTGCATGCCGTCAACGCTAATCAGCAACACATGCTGGATGGAAGCGGACTCTGAACTCTGGGCGGATGCCGGTGCGGGTACGGTGGCCGCGATCAACGCCAGTGCCGACACGCCCGCGCTCAGCTTGCGAAAGAACTCCATAGAACCTCCTCAGATTTGGGAACGCTTGCTCAGAAGTAGCAAAGTGAAATGAACCGAACGTTACGGCCCGGTTAAAAAAATTTCAGGTTCGTGAGGAGCGGAGGGAGTGAAGAAGCTTCAGGAGTCTGCTTGTCGCTTGAAACACATAGGATGTCGGCCACGAAGCCGATCGCTCATTCCGGTCGGAAGTTATCGCGATTTTGCAACCGCTCCCGGCCTGTGGTCCCAAGCTAGCCCTCGCGCTATCATGTCGGGTCATGATGATTGCGAGAAGACTTCAGATCTGCTGGATATCGGCAGCCCTTCTGTTGACCGCACGGGTTTCTTCCGGCCAACGGGTTGCGGAAACATCGGTTCCGCTGGGAAAGGCACTCGACCATGCTCTGGAGCAGTCCGTACTCACCGGACCGAATGCCAAGCCTTTTCACATAAAGGTACATTTGTTCGAGTCGACAAACCCATCCTCGCCGTATCGTGCTGACATCGAGGAGCATTGGGTCTCTCCAAAACAATGGCATCGGTCCATCGACACGCCCGAATTCAAGCAGACGCTCATTGCGAACGGCGATGAGATTAGCGAGCAGAACACAGGCGACTACTATCCTCTGTGGCTGAAGAGCTTTACAACCGCCCTCTTTGACCCCATTCCGAATGCGGAGCAATGGAACAAGCTGGACGCCAAGATCACACAAATCACGCTCACAAGCGGGCAGCGTTCCGATGCATGCGCTCGAATGAACTTTAAGATCGGGTCAGACACTGTGAACAATGATGCCTTCGCCAATATTTGCTTCGATGGCGATGGTCTGCTGAAGTTTGTAGGGTCGCCCGGCTACAGCATGGAATTCCACGACTATCAGCGGTTCGGCAAGAAGATGATCGCAAGACGGTATCAGGACGATCCAGAGTCGGGAACCGAATTGATCGCAAACGTGCTCCTTCTGGAAGAGCTTAGAAATCCCGATGTGAAGTTATTCTCGATTGGACAACCTACTCCGCCCGAACAAAGGCTGCAGTCTCTTTTGGTCAGCCAGGCCACTATTGAGCGCGCGGCTGAAGGCCAACCTGCTCTCGCTTGGCCACCAGTGCAAAGCGGAAAGACAACTGGCTTGCTTAGTATGTACGTTTCAGTTGATCGTCAAGGTCATGTGCGAGAAGCCTACCCTCTCAACTCAGACAACGCAGGATTGCAGGACGCAGCCCGTGACCAGCTCTTGACATGGAAGCTCAAACCAATGGCTGCACACGGTGTGCCAGTTCAGGCTGAGGCCGCTGTGACATTCCGTTTTGAGACCACGCTGGCTACTAACGCAGCACAACCCACCGCCCAGGTGAATTCGGGGGCGCCGGCTTCCGCCGTTCCTCCTCTCAGAGTTCAGGTGAGCCCGGGAGTCCTCCAAGGTTTTCTCGTAGACCATCCGGTACCGGTGTACCCGCCGGAGGCGAAGGAGAATCGGATTCAGGGAAAAGTCGTACTTGCTTTAACGATCGACAAGAAAGGCGCCACCAGAGATATTCGCATGCTCACTTCCCCGGATCAGGCGCTTACGAATTCCGCTGTCGCTGCCGTGAGTCGCTGGCGTTACCGACCGTACCAGTTGAACGGGTCCCCTGTGGAAGTCCAATCGACTGTAGAAGTCAACTTCACGCTTCCGTAGTGAGATATTCCACGCTGCGTGTTCATGCGGATTTGTTACGTGGTGAAATCAGTGCGATTACATTCATTGATTTGCCGCTGCGGCCCTCAATGAGTGATATCGCGATTTATCGACAATTGACCGGCAGGGCATCCACAAACGGGAAGTGGCGCATCCATCCGGCATCGGCCAAGTTCCACTAATTACGATCTCCTGGAGCTTATATGAGGACGTTGCTTTTGGCAGTCGGTATGGTCTGTCTCGCGAGTGTGCCCTTGGCGGCTCAAGTCCGATCGAGCGATTTGTCGCGTGGAGACAGGATAGTGGTGATGAACGAGGCCATCCACACCGGAGCTTTTCTTGGAGTGCCGAGCCGGATCGTGGTCTGGTTAGCGAGCACTATGATCTTTCTGCAAGCGTCGAGCGGACTTCTGATGTGGTTGTATCGAAGCAAGGTCTCCACTGGTCGATTGCGGAAGGAAGGCGTCTTATGAAACGACTATTGGCAGTTTTCATCCTCTTGGTAGCGACTGCGATCGCTGGAGATGTCACGGGAAAATGGTCAGGGTCTTTTAAGGCTGATGGCGCTGATCATGAAATTCCCCAACTATTCATCTTCAAACAGGATGGCAACAAGCTAGGTGGGAGCGGAGGTCCAGACCAGAACGAACAGTACCCGATAGAAAATGGCAAAATCGACGGCACTCATGTGAGGTTTGAATTGACCACAGGAGAGTGGAGATTCACTTACGATCTTCGGACGGATGGTCTGAAATTGTCGGGAGATCTTGAACTCAGGGGAATCAATGACCGGAGAACCGCAAAGGTTTCCCTGAGCAAGGCGGAGTGACATCTTCTACCATTTCAAACCCGTTAAGTCCGCCGCAGCAAATCTCGCAGCCGCACGAATCCCGGGGAGTCCATCTCCACGCTCTTAGCCCGACCGCATCATCAGTTGCCGGACGGAACCAGGTCATCGCGTCGCCACAATGGCAGCGCGTCCGCACCGAGCGCAAGCATGCCCAGCGAAGCGCTGTTCTTGCTATCTTGATCGACGTTTAGACGATTGCTTGCGGTGGCACTCGATCCCGGTAACCCGGCCCCGCAGGATTTGTTGGCAATCGTTTCATAGCCATATTCCGTGATCTCGGCCGACATAGGCGCGTTCGGATTTGTCGTTACCGTCATGCGGATCCATCCGTAGTGGGTCTTCCCATGGATCAGGAATTTCACGCCCAGGAAACGATTGGGATGATTCCCTCCCCAGTTCCCCTCGAAGTTATGAGAGTAATGCCCCCCACAGTTAGCCGTGCATTGGGATGAGCGCTCAGCGTTCACACTGAAACTCAAGAATTTCCCCGATGGTCCTACCTTCGCCCCCCGAACCAGAGCAAGAGCGGAACTCTCAAAGCCGTCTCCCATCACCCCGCCTCCGGTGAGTGGCGTGATGTGCAGTCGGCCATTGGCGTTTTGCCCGTATCCGTAGATTGAAAGCGTGAAGGAAAAATCTGCAATTCCGTCGTTATTCAAGTCAAGCTTGACCGGGCACTCTTGAGACCCGCATACCGGTATTTTCTTATTGGTAATGACGATTTCCGCTTCTGCCGGCTCGACCAATGCCAACAAACCGACCGATGCCGCCGCGGCCGCCATCCCATACAGCTTCAAATGTCTGTCGATGCTTGTTGAGAGAGATACATCCCCCGGGTTGGTGGAAACTTTACGTGCCATAATTCCTCCTTATACTGTTTCACCAGGGAAGGCGGCGAGCATAGCTTGCGGTGCCGGGCACGTCAATCGCTAATTTTGTCGTCTTCTTCAAGAATTGCGCCCGGTGGCGACACATTTCTTTGCTTCCGGCAACGAACTTCCATGCGAGAATTCGTCCCGCGAATTGCCGGGCACGAGGAGCGACCACATGTCAGGATCGGCTGAATCATCACAAGGCTTTTTTTCCCGTCGCAGCTTCTTCCGCTTGTCCAGCTCTCTGGCCGCGGGGCTGGGATTGGCGCCGCTGGTTTCGTCCGCCAAGGATCTTTCATCGGGGATGACATCCCCGGCAGAGGTAGACGGTGAAGATTACTACGCGAAGCTGGGCGTTCGGACGATTATCAATGCGGCCGGGACTTATACAACGCTGACGGCGGCGTGTATGCCTCCGGAGGTTTTGGCGGCGGTGCAGAAGGCGGCGCTGCATCCGGTGCGGTTACACGATTTGCAGCAGAAAGCGGGCGAGTACATCGCCCGGCTCCTGAAGTGCGAGGGAGCGGTCGTGACGTCAGGGGCTTCGGGCGCGATCAGTCTGGCGACTGCCGCGTGCCTGCAATATGCAAACAACGCGCGCATTTTGGATATGCCGCAGGCGATTGACGGGATGAAGAACCAGGTCATCGTGCAGAGTGCGCATCGGTATGAATATGACCGCGCCATGTATCTGTGTGGAGCGCGGGTGACCGAGGTGGTGACGCTCGATGATTACAAGCGCGCATGCGCCGCGGGCAATGCGGTGATGACGAATTTTTTCAACGCTGCGGAGGACGAGGATGGGATCGCAGCGACCGCGCAGATTGGCCGTGAAGAGTGGCTTCGCGTGGCGCACGAGTACAAGATTCCGTGTCACCTGGATGCGGCGGCGGACATGCCTCCAATTTCGAATTTATGGAAATACACCGGCATGGGTTTTGACTTGGTGGCTTTTTCCGGGGGCAAGGGGATGCGCGGTCCACAAAACGCGGGCCTGCTGCTTGGCCGGAAAATCCTGACGGACCTGGCCCATGCGAACAATAATCCGGGAGACGGAATCGGCCGCGGCATGAAGGTGGCGAAGGAACAGATTGTGGGCATGGTCGCCGCGGTCGACTGGGTGCTGTCGCATACGGAAGAATCCATGCAGGGCGACTATCAGAGGCGGGCTGATCTGATTGCCGATGCGGTGAAGGGCATCCCTTCGGTGAAGACGGAGACGGTGGTGCCGAAGATCGCGAATCATGTTCCACATCTGCTGATACGGTTTGATCCGACGGTCACTGGCATTACAACTACGCAGATCGTTGAGGCGTTGCGGAATGGGACGCCTTCGATTGAATTGAATCCGAACACGGGGCAGAAGCCGAACCAGGGCATCCCGGCGAATGCGAATACGCTCGTGGTGGGTGTGTGGATGTTGCAGCCGGGGGAGGATGCGATCGTAGGGCAGCGAATTCGCGCTGCACTGACGAAAAGGGCCTGACGGTCAAACCGCGCGCACCAGATCAACGAGTGTTATGGCGAATTGTCGCCAACTGCCTCGGCCCGCCACATCAAATTGCATCGTGCAGTTTCCGCGATCCCCCGTTTATGCCATGGACCTTGAGGTGCAGTCAGTTCGAGGTGGGCGGCGGCGTCGTGGGATTGAGGGCGGGTCAGGCAGTTAAAAACATTCGTCTACATCTCGCTGCTTATCATTTCGAAGCGGGAGAGCCGTTGAGGAATCTGCGATCAGGGCAGATTCCTCAACCCGGGCTCGGGAATCTATTTCAATGTCTTAACGAAGTCGGCGACAGCCTTTACGTCTTCGCCACTGAGTCCAGAGAGCGGCTTCTTGTGAGGCATCTTCTTGGTCTCGTCGCCCTTGGTCAGCAGATTGACGATGTCATCGGAACTCAAGCTGATGCCCTTCAATGAAGGACCGACCTTTCCTTGGCCTTCCGTCCCATGACAGATCGAGCACTTGGCTTTGAACGTGGCAGCTCCGTCGGCCGCGAATGCAGGCAGAGCGATAGAAAGCGACATCGCACACAAAACCGCAACCCGGGAAATTTTCATGAATTCACTCCTTCAAAATTGTGGGCTTGAGAACAGCTGCTGAGATAACTCGGGAATTGTAGCTTGGGCGGGACGGGGAGTCGAAACAATTCGGGGCGGCGAGGTCGGCGTCGGGCTGCCCGCGAAAGCAGATTCCTTACGGCTGCGCCGTTCGGAATGACAAAGGTTGAAGAGGGATCAGAGGAAAGTTGGCCGATGGCCGAAACCCGACGTCCGAGCTACCGAACGATGGGAACGATCAAGATCATCCCTGGCCGGAGAGTGGCAATGTTGCGGTTGTCGCGTTTGATGGCGGCGACGGTCGTGCGATAAGCGCTGGCGATCGAATAGAACGTTTCGCCGGACTTTACTTTGTGATGAACGATGGCCGATGCGGTCTTCTCGGTCGGCTGGATGCGTTCGATCTCCGATGATTTGGTTGCCGGCGGCTTGACGCTCGCGGTTTCGGTCTTCGGACGCTTCGTCTTAGCCCGCGACGAAACGGCTTCGGCATCGCTGGCGCTCGGCGAAATGGGAAGATGCAAGGCGACGATTCTGCGTCCGCGGAGACTGTCGCCGCGAATGCCATTCCAGCGTCGCAGCATTTGCGCCGAGACTCCGAAATTGTCGGCTACGGATTCAACCGTGTCTCCGGCATGAACTTTGTAGCGCGTGATGCGGCGGGCGTACGTGCCAGTGTCGTTCGCGGGATGCTTACCGGGCGCGACGGGGATCACAAGCTTCGCGTCTGCCTCGAGTTCGGCACCTTCCAGATGATTCGCTTCTTCGATTTGCTTGGCGGTCGTGTGATACGTGTGCGCCAAGGAAGCCACCGTGTCGCCGGCATGAACTGTGTGATAGCGCCACCAGAGCCGCATCTCCGGCGGGATGGAGGCGATCGCAGTCTCGTATTGCTCTTTGGATCCGGCGGGAATGTGGAGTTCGAACTTTCCTTCGCGCGGAGTGGTCACGCGGAGAAGGCTGGGGTTCAGATCCTGCAACTCGCCTTGAGTGGAATTCACGCATTCGGCCACGAGCCGCAGATCGACGGGATAGTTGATGGTCACGCTGTCGTAATCCGGCGGACGTTCCATTAACCACGCCTTCCAGCCCGTACTGCGAAGGATTCTTGGCCATGATGGTCACGGCCAGAATGATCGGCACATAGTTGCGCGTTTCTTTGGGCAGGACGTTGCGGTTGTAGAGTTCCCAGAAGTCAGCGTACCCGGTGCGCCGAACGGCAGCCTGTACCGTTCCGGGGCCGGAGTTGTACGCGGCCATGGCGAGATACCAGTCGCCGAACTGGTTATAGAGATCTTTCAGGTGGCGAGCGGCAGCGCGAGTGGACTTCTCGGGATCCTGCCGATCGTCGACCCACATGCTGTGGACAGGCCGTATCCGCGGCCGCGGCTTGCCATGAATTGCCAGATGCCGCGGGCTCCCACGCGAGAAACGGCGAGAGGATGAAATCCGGATTCGGCTTGCGCGAGGTAAATCAGATCTTGCGGGACGCCTTCCTGCTTCAGCGTCGAGACGATCATGTCGTGGTAACGGCCGGAGCGCGAGTAAGCACGCTCGAAAACGCCGCGCCCGCGATTGGAGAAGTAAGCGATGTAGCCCGCGACCTGGTCGGTCATCATCAACGGCAGGTCGGAACGCGTGTTCTTGATCTCAGCTTCAGCCTTGGCTTTGGTTCCCGCGTCGGCGGCTGGAGCGATGCCGTTGGTCTCGTCGATCGGGGCCGGTTCGGCTTTTTGCTGCTGGTCTTGCGCCGCTTCGACTTCAGCCGATGTGCCGCCGGGATAAAGACCGTTCACGCCTTGAACGATGCGTTCAAATTCCTTGCCCAGGCGATCGTCGGAGCGAACATCAAAATTGCTGCCGAGCAGATCGTTGAGCGCGTTGTCGAAATTTTCTTTCGCTTCGTCCGCTTTGCCCGTGCGATGGTTGTCGAGACCTTCCTGATATTCCTTCTCGACGCGCGCGATCAGATCAGCGACAGGATCAGCAACCGAATTGGAAGCCGGAGCGATATCGGGCGTGGCAGATTGCTGCGCGGATTCTTCTTGCTTCGGCGATACCTGCGATTGCGTGGTCTGAGCAGCGACGGTCGCGGGTGGCGCAGTCTGCTGCAACGCTGGAGGATTCGGCGGAGGAGCCATCGCGGCCGAACGATTTGCCGAGGGACAGGCGCAAGCTCCGAGCGTCAGGGAGACAAGCGCGGCAGTCCGGACATAGGGTCTAGCGAATGACATATCCCTCTATGAGATGCGAGGCCTTTCCGTGGGGTTAAAACCCTGTGGATTCTACCAAAAATGGTAAATGGCTCGGGGAGTAAGGTCAATCGCGGAAACGCAACAAAGACAGTTACTTTCGGCACGAGACTTGGGGGGAGGAGCCAGCGTGGGGCCGAGCACCGGAGGTCTAACGCCCGGTGCCAGGGTCACGGTCCTGTCTTTATCTTGATTTCGAGATCTTGATTTCGAAGATCTTTGGCCACAGCTTGCCGGTGACGAAGAGGCGGTCCGCTGCAGAATCATAAGCGATACCGTTGAGGACTGCTCCGTTTCCCTGGAGTTCCCGCTTGTCGATGATTCCGTTGAGATCGATGTGTCCGAGAACCGCTCCGGTGCGCGGGGAGATGCGGACGATTTCGCTCGTCTGCCAGATGTTGGCATAGATTTCGCCGTGAATGTATTCCAGTTCGTTCAGGTTCTCGATCGCGTGATGGTCCTCGTCGACAATGCGAAGGCGGCGTATCACGCGAAAAGTCTCAGGATCGAGGAAACGAAGGTACGGAGTGCCGTCGCTCAGGATCAACTGCTTGTCGTCGTGCGTGAGTCCCCAACCTTCTCCTTCGTATTCCAAAGTCTTGAGCAGATGAAAGCTGAAGCGGTCGTAGACGAAGGCTTTGTGAGATGTCCATGTAAGTTGAATCAGCGTGCTGCGCCAGTCGGTGAGGCCTTCGCCGAAGTAATCACCCGATAGATTGAAGTTCTGCTGCACTTGCCCCGTCGTCAGTTCGACCATGCGCAGCGACGACCGGCCGATCAAGCCAGTGCTTTCGTAGAGATGTCCGTCAACGTAGATCAGACCTTGCGTGAACGCCTTGGAGTCGTGCGGGTAGGTGTGAACGACCTGATAAGAGTCGACGACGTGTTGCGCTTGCGGCGCGGCTATCGTTGCCGCACCGGCTACCCACAGCAATAAAGCTACAAATATGACTCGCCTGAAGTGCGATGCGAGCGAGTTCATCGCTCCAGAGGCAACAGGTACGTTGGATTGTTTTCAAATGCCCGGCCGAACACCTGGCGATCGGCCTCGCGCATGTCCCAGGAGATCACCGAATTTGGAGTGATCTGGATCGTGACGTCGTCCCATCCAGCGAAGACCGGACCGACTTTGGGATCTGCGATCGCAGCGGGGCTCAAATACTTTTTGTGAATTTCGGAATTCTTCTTTTGTGAAGCCTCCCCGCTAAGGAGCCGCGCAGTGCCGGCGATGGTGATGCCACAGGAAGCGGCCGGGTCGCGCGAATCGATCATCAGCGAGACTTTGGAATTTGCTTTGAGGTTTCGCGCCTTGCGGCTGCGCGAGGCCGTGGCTACAAAAATATTTGCGCCGTCGAACCAGTACCACACCGCAACCATGTGGATTGAACCGTCCTCGTTCGGGCTGGCCAGGGCGGCAACGTAAGGTTTTTCCAGAAACTGCTTAACGAGGGGATCCGTTAAGGAAGCCATCTTATTTTTCTCCTGCGGTGCGAAGTGGAACTTCGAGCCATTCCATCTCGCGCTTTTCGATTTTGAGCTCGCGCATCAGCGAAATTCGTCAGACGCGCCAGTAATCCGGACGCCAGGTCACGATCGCTTGCTTGATCTGCTTGCGCGTCATCTTTTCGTTCAGCGCTCGTTCGGCCAGTTTCGGAAGCTCGGCGTCGGAGGCGAAGCGAAGTCCGCAAAGTTGATCGACAGTCAGTTCTGGGATGCGCGCGCGCATGGGCTCCGAGAGAAGCTGCGTCAGCCGGAGGCGCTCTTCGAGGCGAATGACGCGATCCTGGACCTTGATGGCATAGAGGCGTTCTTTGAACATTAGCGTGAGCAACGCCAGTGCCAACAGAATCAGAAGGACGGCGTGAAAGTTGTCGCGCGCGTCACTCTCGCGAAAGTGATAGACGAAGTGGACGAGCGTCATGACCAACGCGATCCCAAAGACGGGGGCAAGAAAGAAATGGAATGGCGGATCGAAACGCGTGTGGTTTGCGAATGTCTGGGGCTGCTTCTCGGCCATGGGAGGGCCTCCTTGGGTGAGCGACGGCAAGTGTAGCAGGGAGCGGGAGCGGGCGTTGGACGGCAGACATCGTTGACAGAGAATTCCTCGCGAGGACGATGGTAGAGAAGGCAGGCAAGGGCTCCTTCAATTCGCGCAGGACGAGGATTGACCGATGCGGTCTGACAACGTGAACGGAGATGACCGATCAAACGGGAAGTCCGACGCCGCCGTCAGAAGTCGGCCGCCTACACTGTCCCCATTTTCTCGGCGGCGAGTCTCACGCGCTTTCCGGTGATGGCGCCGTGGACTCCTAAGGCAGGGCCGAGAATGAAATACAGCCAGCCCGCGGCGCCGGGATTCTTGAAAGCCACGGCGAACGACAACACGCCCACGGACACTAGCAGTGCCGATTCCTGAATCGATCGCTTGGTCTCGAGCACTTCCACTTCGTTCAACCCCAATGCTCTCCGCAGTCTGTAGGCGTGTGCGAATAAGAGAACAAAGATCAGAAATACCGACGCAAAACCGATGGCATAGATGCGCATCAGCACCGAGGCCTCATGCATGCCGAAGTCCGATCCCAACTGTCCGCCGGTCATCTGCGAGAACACCACCGAGAAGACAAACTTGAGCGGGTAGACATACAAGAGAACAACGAACAGCAGCACCATGGTCAGAAAAATCGTGTAGGCATCCTGCAGGCCGTAGCGGCGGGAGAAGCCGTAGTGGGTGCGCCAGATCATCACCAATTGCGCGAAGCATACCGCGAACGGCAAGAAGCCGCGCATGGCAGCGATCAGTTCGGCATAGCTGTGCGGTACCTCGAGCGACACCACCAGGAGAGTCAAGGCGAACCCGAAGATCACGTCGCTGAAGGCTTCGAGGCGCGTGATGTCGCCTCCGCGCCAGCGAAAGTATCTTTCCGGATTCAATCCCGGATGGTGCTCGAACACACTGCCGCCCTGCAAATCATGGCCGGAGCCGGGTTGCGCTGCGCGCTCGGAAGAATGCCTGGACCTGTGACTCATACTTTGGGATTGTGGCTGCGCAAACCGTGGTTGGCAATGACAAAGGGGCTTCCGGCGTCAACGCTTCATCGATCATCCTGTCTCTAACGACGGGGTGACGGATTAGCGAGCAGAAAGACCGAAGCCGTCTATCGCTTCACTTCACTCATCAACGCGAGGACATTGTTTTCGCTGTCCCGGAAGAAGGTCATCCAGAGGTCGTGGTCGGGCATGCGCGCGATCATGTGTGGTTCGTCCTCGAAGCGGACACCCTTTTCTTTCATCGCGCCGAATGCCGCCTGAATGTCGGGCACGGCGAAATACAAGATGGAGCTGGCATGATCGAACTCGGGCTTCTCCGGACGGTCGAGCATCAGCCGCACCCCGCCGCAATCCAGGAACGCCAGGTTCGGCAGCGCTTTGAAGAGCAACTTCAGTCCGAGGATTTTCTCGTAGAACTCGGCGGCGCGATCGACGTCGCTGGTTCGAATCTGGATCTGTCCCAGCCGTGTGATGCCGGGTCCGCTGGCGCTGGTAGGCATGGTCTTGATCTCCTTTCCGATATTAGTTAGCATAGCTAACTATATTGACGATCCAAAGTCAAGAGCAGACATCGAGGACTATTCATCGAACATCCAGATCAAAATGCTACGTGGGCCGTTGCCGACCGGCTGCACTCCGCCGCGATCCACCTGCTGCGCCGGTTGCGCAAGCAGGACGTCGCCACCGGGGAAGGTCCGGCGCGTCTTTCCGCGCTCTCCGTGCTCGTTTTCGGAGGTCCGAAGACGCTCGGCGAACTCGCGGCCGCCGAGCAGGTCAAGCCGCCCACGATGAGCCGTATGGTGGCCGGCCTCGCGCGCAGCCGGTTGATCGTCATCACCAAAGATCCGCAAGACGCACGGCGGATGCAGATTCGCGCGACCGCCAAGGGCAGGCTCCTTCTTCAAAAGGGACGCGAGCGGCGCATCGCGTATCTTGCCGAGCATCTCGACCACTTGTCCGCTGCAGATCTCGAAAGCCTCGGAAAAGCTGTGGAAATCCTCTCGGGGTTGCTCCAGAAATGGGGCTAAATCCGATCTCCACGTAACCGTGAGTCACGGTACTATGGGCACTCGAAATGGTGGTTACGGTGACTCATACTAACGGGACTAGCGGTCCGCGGGCGTGCGGTCCCGGACTCGGGAATTTTTGTCGGAAGCCCGGTTCGCCCCTCCGTAGATCACTGTAAATATTGAAGGAAAGGATTGCTTTGTCGCGAAGGCGCATTCTCGTGACGGCGGCCGGCCTATTGTGGCTGGCGCACGTCGGCATCGCAGCGGCCCTCGGGACGCGTGCGCCGGGCCCTGTCCTTTCCGACGTAATCCAGTTATTGCTCGGTGGATTGCTGGTGGCAGCGCTCTATGACGCGAGCCGTCGATCCGAGGGAATCGCGCGCGCCTTCTGGAATCTGGCCGTTGGCGCCTATTGCTTATGGATGATCGCGCAATCGCTCGGCGTTTATAACGACCTGGTGACCGCACCGGTCATCATGCCGCTCGCGAACCTTCTGTTTTCTTTCTGGTTCGCTCCGCTGGCGATGGCATTGTTCCTCGATCCGGAACACGAGACCGGGCGTCTCGACGCGCTGATGGCTCTCGACTTCGGGCAGGGAGTGCTGGTCTGCGTCGCGGCCTATTTGTATTTCTTCTACATCCCGAAGTCGGACACCCCTGCCGAGTTGTCACACTCGGTGTGGATCCCGTACTTCGGCGGCTACGGATTGGTGGCCGTGGCGTTCATCCTGCGTGCGATCGTCAACCGGTCGCGCGACGTGCGCGCCCTGTTCGGCCGGATGGGAATCTTCCTCGCGCTCTCGGGCGGCGTGGATGCGCTCTACTACTACGGTCCCGGCCGCGGGATGAAGACCGGCGCGTGGTTCGACCTGCTCTGGAGCCTGCTGCTGATTGTTCCCCTGATCATCGCGGCGATGTGGAAGCAGTCGGAAGCGATCGAGATTTCGCCGGAAGCTCCGGTGCGCGAGAAGCGCATTTACACGGAAGTTTTTTATCTGATCTATCCGCTGCTGGTGCTGTTCATGTCGCTGCGGATCGCGCGCGAGCGATTGTGGATCGCCGGCGTCGTCGTGCTCTTCTCTTTCGTGTGTTCGAGCGCTCGCCTTCTACTGACGCAGAACCGGCTGATCCTCGCGAAAGAAGCGTTGCGCCGCGAAGCGTCCCGCGACGGTCTTAACCGCGTTGTGGAACCGCACGGCGATCCTCGGAATCCTTGAACGCGAGTTGCTGCGCGCGGAGCGCGACCGGACGCCCGTCGGACTCATCATGATTGATGTCGACCACTTCAAGGCGGTCAATGACAGCCGCGGCCACGCCGCCGGAGACACCGTGCTGCGAATCATCGCCAGCGGTATCGCGGCGATGGTTCGTCCGTACGATTCCGTGGGACGGTACGGCGGCGAAGAATTTCTGATCGTCGCGCCGGGCTGCGGGATCGTCGAGACGTGGGAACTGGCCGAGCGCGTGCGCGTTCACGTTGCCGGCTGCAACATCATCACCGCGGGATCGAACGTGCGAGTCAGCCTCAGCCTTGGCATCGCGAAAGGCGAATCGGCGCACGACATCGAAAAGCTTCTGCAGTCCGCCGACGCGGCGCTGTACCAGGCAAAAAACTCAGGACGCAACCGCGTGGAACCCTCCATCGACCGGCCCGTCGCAAGCGCCTCCGCAGTTGGCACGCCGAAAAGCGACTTCTGGATCTAGGGCACGGTTCATCTTTCTTGACTTTGTCATTCCCAGCGAAGCGAGGAATCTGCTCGTCCCCGACAGCATAGCCGCCGCCCGCGACCAGCAGATTCGTCGGCGGCTTCGCCGCGTCGGAATGACAACTGGGCGGAACAAGGAGTGCTATGTTCTTCCTGGTAAAGTCTTTGGCCCCGATTCCCCCGCGGCAAGGGAGGAACTATGGCAACGCGCCCGCTTCGTTTTCTGGCGATCGTCACTTTCGCCAGCGGCTTCATCGCCCTCGCAGGATGCGGCAGCAATAACAACGGAACGAGAGTCTGCCCCCTCGCAAGTTCTGATTCCACGAGTTGCTGCCCGGCGAGCGCCGCGTGTCCCAGCCCGCGTTTTCTGCTCGCCGACGGACTCGACGGACAGGTCTCCGTCTTCCCGATCGACAACGGCACCGGGGCTCTCGGTTCGCCAACATCTGTCACAGGGCCGACAGAGTCTCTCGGGATGGCCACGTTGAACGGGACGTTTCTGTATGCTTCCGCTCCGGCGTCCACCGCAGGCGGGGCTGCAGCGGTCGATGGATGGGACATCGGACTCGGCACCGGCGCACTCACGCCGATCGCGGGTTCCCCGTTCTCATTGGGGCCACTCAGCGTGGCAGGGGGAATGGCCAGCGGTGTTTCCCCCGAGGTTCTTTACGTGGCGGATGTTGCCAGAATCGACGCCTTTACCGCGGATGCAAGCGGCGCACTCAGCCCCATCGCCGGATCGCCATTCTCTTCCGGCAACAACATTTTTCTGACGGTTGATCCGCTGGGAAGATTTCTTTTCGGAACGGAAGACAATCCGCCGGGAAGCATTGCAGCGTACACGATCGATGCGACCACAGGGGCGATTGCGGCTGCGCCCGGCTCGCCGTTTCAGGCCGACTCGAATTCAACCGGAAATACGCGGCCGGGAGCGATTGCAGTCGACCCGAATTCCAGCTTCGTTTTTGCGAGCCTGACCGAAACCAGCCAGATTGCGGTCTTCTCCATTGCGTCGAACGGCGCCCTGACCCCGGTTCCCGGATCGCCATTTTCCGCAACAGGAACGCCGGGACCTATTCTTGTGGTGAAGAATTTTGTCTATATTTCGAACGGTTCACTCTCCGGCTACAGCTTCGACACGGGCAGCGGAATACTCACGCCGATCACGGTTTCGTCGTCTGAAATTCTCGCGGGTGCAATCACGACCGATGTTGGAGGAAATTTCATCTATGCCTCGGGCGCGGACGGCATGACCACCTACGGTATCGACGCAAACACCGGAGCCCTTACGCAGGTCGGCTCGCCCGTGCCGTACTCCGGCGCGACCGTGCTGGAGTTCATCCAATAAAGAAAAACCCCACCGTCCTCGGCCAAGGCACGAGACAGTGGGGTCGACCCTCGTTCTTAGACCGCGAATCCGAGAACGCGAGTCTAGTCAGTCAGCGTGATCTTCAAGACCTGTCCTTCTCCGTCCGGAGGAAGACCGAATCCCAGGTTTGAAACATAGAGATTTCCGTCGGGTCCGAACGTCATCGCGGTCGGAAGCGACAGCACTGAAGTCGCTCCGTCGGCGATCACGGTGTAGTTGTTCTTGCCGTCGACTCGGAGGATCTTCGCCGTGTTGGGCGTCGGTCCGGGATTGCCGGTCGTATTTTCAAGCACGTAGAGGCGGCCCTTCGCGTCGAAAGCCAAGCCGAGAATATCGCTAAAGCCGATATAGACGGTGGTCAGTTCTCCGCCGGGCGTGATCTTCATGATCTTCGACGATCCATCTTTAATGGGAAAGGTGTCGAGGTTGCCGACGAAGAAATTATGTCCATCGTAGGCAATGGCGGTGGGAACGATGTGGCCCTGAATGTTGGAGATGTCGACGATTCGTTTCACGGCTCCGTTGGTTGAGATGGAGTCGAGTTCCCCGTGGTTCGGTTCCACGGCGTAGAAAACTCCATGAGCGACGACCATGCTGAACCATGTGCCGTCTGGTTCGAAATCGTCGGGCTCGGGGTTCGCCACCGGATTCGCGCGCTGGAACGCAGACAGGCTGGCAATCCCCGTCGTGCTGCCGTTCGGGTTCACTCGCAGGACCCCGTTCGCGGTTCCGGCCAATCCATGGGAGCAGCCCGCTCCGGCCAGGATCGCGTAGAGCTTGTTGCCCAGGAACGCCACATCGCCGACTCCGCTGGTCAGGCCGCCGGAGAGAGCGGACGTCTGGCTGGATGGCAGGTTGTTTGCCACTGTCGTGACGGTTCCGTCGGGCGCTATCTTTGAAATTCGGCCGGTGAACCCGCCGGTGTAAGGACCGATAGGCGACGGCACTTGCAAGCAAGTTCCGACCGTCGAGGTCGTCCCACCCGTGCCACCTTCGGCGACATACAAGTTGCCGTCGGGTCCAAACTTCAGGCCGCGAGGATTGTTAAATCCGCCGGCGAAAACCGAAATCGTTTGTGCCAGCAGTGCTGGCGCGAGCGCAAAAGTGACAGCGCTTAAAAGCAGAAATCGTCTGCCCGCCCGGGGAGTGAACGTCATGGTCTGTGCTCCAAGGATCAGGTTGATCCGGGGGAGAGTTATCGCAGCAATGCCGTTCCGTCGGCAATACAGGGTGGGTCACACGGCGATCATTCCGGGGTCACGGCGCAAACGTTTGATTTCGGGAGGGTTTCGTCCCAGACGGCTTGACAGAACGGTAGGAAAAGGTCAGAATTCCGCCAACTTCCCCGCAGTTGCCCGTTTGTTATCGCCGGAATCCCATGACTCAAGAGACTTCAACAACTGGAGTAGCACGCTTTGGTCCGTACGAAGTGAACTTGCGTTCCGGTGAACTGCGCAAGTTCGGCCTCCGGATCAAGATGGGCGAACAGCCGCTTCGGATTTTGGCGCTCTTGATGGAACGACAGGGAGAGCTGGTTACCCGGGAAGAGCTGCGCAGCCAACTTTGGTCGCAGGATACCTTCGTCGATTTCGACCACAGCCTGAACTCCGCAGTGCAACGGTTGCGGGAGAGCCTATCCGATACGGCCGGGAAAGCTCAGTGGATTGAGACCGTACCGCGGCGAGGATATCGCTTCGTCGGGGCAGTCGACTGGATCAAGTCGAACGGTGTCGCGTCCACCGCGCCAGTTCCCCCGGCGCAACCCGAGCCAAGACCGAGATCGAGCCCCGAGCCTGCGGCCGTCGAGGGTTCCCTGCCGAATAAAAACAGGCCGCTTGTCTACAGGTGGCGCTTCGCTCTCGCGGCCGTCGCTCTCGTGGTGGTAGTTGCTGTGGGCGTGAAAGTCGTCCGTAGCAGAAACAGTGGAGCATCGGCCGGCGTGATCCGGTCGCTGGCGGTGCTGCCTCTCGAGAATCTGTCCGGTGACAAAGCTCAGGACTATTTCGTCGACGGCATGACCGACGAACTCATCACCGCTCTCGCCAAGAATCATTCTCTGCGCGTAATCTCGCGTACTTCGACCATGCAGTACAAGGGCGTGCACCGGCCGGTGCGTGACGTCGCGCGCGAGTTGGGCGTCGACGGGATTCTCGAAGGTTCGGTCACCCGTTCGGGAAACCGCTTCCACCTCACGGTGCAGTTAGTGCAAGCGCCGAATGACACCCATCTATGGGCGGAAAGTTACGATCGCGATCTGAATGAAGCGTTGGCGTTGCCCACGGAATTGTCGCAAACCATCGCGAAAGAAGTTCGGGTTGCGGTTTCGTCGTCGGCAGCGCAGCACTATGTGAATCCGGAAGCGCACGATGCGTACTTGCGCGGACGCTACTCATGGTTCAGCGAGAATGAAGATGCGAGTGTGGCCTATTTCCAGGAGGCGGTCCGGTTGCAGCCCGACTACGCGGCCGCATGGAGCGGTCTTGCCGACTACTACGGCGGACGGGCCGTCGAGGGAAAGGATCCGCCAGCGCAGTTCCGGAGTAACTGGGAGGCGAACGCGCGCAAGGCAGTCGCCCTGGATGAAAATCTGGCGGATGCGCATAACTCCATGGCCGCGTGGTACCTCTTCGGCTCGTGGGACCTGAAACGCGCGGAGCAGGAATCGCTCCAAGCGATTGCGTTGAATCCGAATTATGGAGAGGCGTACCACGTTTATTCGTACATCCTGACGGCCGCGAACCGAAATGCGGAAGCCGTCGAAGTTCAAAGGAAAGGAACGGAGGTGGATCCTTTCTCGCGGCCGTGGGCGCTGGGATACACGTATTTCCGATTGCGGCAATTCGATGCCGCCGTGACCGAGCTGCGCCTTCGCGTACAGGCCGACCCAAAACGAGGCACCAATCATCAAATGCTCTCGGATGCCTATCACTTTGCGGGGATGGACCAGGAAGCTCTCTCGGAGTGGGAACAGGCGTACGAGCTGTGGGGGAATCGTGAATACGCCGATGCGATCCGGCGCGAGGGCAGGAATGGCTACCTCGCCGTCGCCAAGTGGCAATTTCAGCAGGATAAGGCCAAGACTAAGACGCACTATACAGCGCCATTCTGGTTAGCCTTGACGGCTGCGCGGGCGAAGGAGAAAGAAGAAGCATTACGATTGCTCGAGGAAGCATACGACGAGCACTCGCCACGCCTTATTTTTCTGCAAAACCAGCCGGAGCTCGATTTTTTGCACGCCGAGCCGCGGTATCAGGAAATCGTACGGAAGATGGGTCTGTCGGCGGTTCAGTAGGGTGCGCGGCTGAGGATCCTCGACTCGTGTCGTTTGCTTCGACCGTGACTGCATTGCCGCTGCGTGGGATCAGCGGATTCCTCTTCGGCTTCGCCGGTTGGAATGACAAGGTGTATTTGGGGGCGCAAGTTTTGTTCTGCGACAAATTGAGCTCGACGTCTGATACCGGACGCCGGCGCTGTTCGTGTTTCGTAACATTTCTTGCTATGCAGTCGTCCCGAATATGTGACGGACTAATATCCTGACGAATTCCCTTCCCCCCAGTTTTTGATGTGCATTCGATGGAACGCGCGCCGGGTTCGCGAAGAGATCCGGCGCGCGGTTCCGTTGTCCCAGACCCCAGAATCTATTCAAAAGGAGACTTCACATGGCGGTGAGGAAGATTGACGTGTCTCTGCCGGATTCGCGCAAGGGCGTTGCGCTGCGGAACGACCCGACGCGTGTGGATCCGAAAAAACTCAAGTTGGGGAAATCCGCGGCACGGCATGATCCGCGGACGCTGATGCTCGCTGCATACACGACGACGGCATTGCCGCCTCCGCCGGCGACCGGCGATCTCACGACAAAGGTCGGTTCGTCGTGGGGGATGATGGAAAACGATCAGCTCGGCGACTGCACCTGCGCGGCCGCGGGGCATCTGATCATGGAGTGGACGGCGAACGCGGGCAAGAAAATGGTGACGCCGAGCAACAAGCAGATTGTCGCGGCCTACTCCGCGATAACGGGATACAACCCGACGACCGGTGCGAATGATAACGGTGCGGTCGAGATCGATGTGCTGAATTATTGGCGGCAGAGCGGAATCGCGGGACACAAGATCGGGGCGTACGTTGCGCTCGAACCGTCGAACCATACGAACGTCATGGACGCGGTTTTTATTTTTGAGGGATGCTACATCGGGATGCAGTTGCCGCTCAGCGCGCAGGCGCAGGTGCAGAATCATCAGCCGTGGTCGGTGCCTCCGGGAGGATTGAATGGAGACGGAAAGCCGGGATCGTGGGGCGGACACGCGGTGCCGGTCGTGGCGTACGACGCGCGTGGCGTTACGGTTGTCACATGGGGCGCACTGCAGGTGATGACGTGGTCCTTCTGGGCCGCGTACTGCGATGAAGCGTATGCAATTTTGAGCAACGACTATTTGACGGGGAAGAAGAAGACGCCGGCGGGATTCAGCATGGCGCAGTTGTTGGCCGACTTGGCGGATCTGAAGTAGGGTCGCGGGCAAGGGGGAACAGATTCCTCTCTGCTTCGCCGCTCAGAATGACCAAAGCTCTCTTGAACTCGGCTGCATCGCGTCACCGACAACGGCTTCGATTGAGAATTTCTCGCTGGGCCGGTCGACGCGACGCCGAGCAAAGTGTCCTTCGCTTCGCTAAGCATGACAGAGTGAAGAGATTGGCTTAGGGTTCAACTTCCACACACGAACCACAAAGTACGCGGTTCGAACGGGGCACTCTCCGGTTCTGTCGCGCTTCAAGCGTCACTTCCAAACTCTCCGCTTCTCGCGCATCCCCAGCTTTCTTAAAGTTTCTGACTCGATCTGAGTGATTCTTCCCACTAAATAACCTGAGGCAGTCTTGGGGTCGGCGACGGGGAGGACTTCGACCGTGTGGGATTGATTGTGGGCCGGAGGATCAGGGGGGATCCGGCGCGTTCGACATATCACGCGACGCAAGTATCGTTTTTCAGAACAGCGTACATATTGAATTCGCCTTTGCGATATGGCTTGAGTGAGTTGTAATGGCGGTCGATCAACAGGGTTGCATCCGGAGTAAAAAAGCGAGACATGGCGGTCGCGTACTCCGGATCGGGCCGGATGAGGATGAAGCGGTGCCAGAGGGATCGGTTGCCTTCGGTTTCGGCCTTGAACTTGCTCAAGAAACTTTTCTTGAAACTTTAAAACGTCGATGACCTGCATGGCAGTGATGACGAGCCGGGTGGCAGCGGTGGAGGGTTCGGTGAGCAGAACGCTTTCGAATTCGTCGTCGCTCGGAGACAGGATGGAAGCACGCTTGTTGACTTCAGAGGAATCGAGCAAGTCGAGAATGGGGCGATGCTGGAAGGAGAGAACTTTGTTCATGCCTTCGATGCTGAGACCAAGGCTTGCGATTGAGGAAGTTGGAAATGCGGGCCTGTTTAAATCCAGTTTGCCGGGCGAGACGGACTCCGGTAAGTTCTGCTGCCTCGATGCGTTCCCGCAGGATTTTACGAAGATTACTTTCAGATTTTGGACTTCATTGGGCGGAGTATAGCGCCGAGATGTAGCGTGCAAACTCCTGATAGCAGGATGGTTCACGCGAGATTTGAAAGTGCGCGGAAAGAGCGGATTAGCACCGGATAACGAGCTTGAACGGCGAGCGAAAACGGCAGAAAAGTTTTCCACAGATGGGGAATGTCCATCCAACCTTGACCGAGAAAATTCACAGCTATAAGATCGCGGCATCGTAGGGGTTAAAACGCGCTATGGGAAACGAAATGATGAGACAGCCGGAGAGCCTCAACGATGAAAGGAACTTCGGGGAGTTCCGACGAAAGGTGAAATCGGCCGAAGTGTTGTCGGCGTCGATCGAGCGGTTGCTGCTGTCATTGCGCTTCACTGGAAAATTGAGCGTGGTGATGCAGAACGGGCGAGTGTTGAAATCGGGGTACGAAGAAGCGTATTTCCGGCAACAGGGCGGTCCGGGTCCAGTACCGGACTGAAATCGGAGTGTGAAAGCCCCCACTTCTCGCGCACAGAAGCGCGGAATGCTGGCAATCGGTTGGCGAAGTGTTGGTGCAGTTCTAAAAAGTAAATAGCCTAAGCAGGTCATCGTAAGAGAAACGAGCCCTGCGTTTGGTTTCCGCAATTCGGGAAATCATGCGCGGGGCTTTTTGTTTTCGGGGAGTGCAATCCCCACCCTGTTGCAAAAGGTGCGAGAAGGATGAGGCACCCGCTCTTTCGGACAGTACAGCGTAGTCCCCGGGGAGTTTGGTTGGCGGAATTCTTATTTCTTATTCTTGGAGGAAGTATGAAAGGCAGTACCAGCAAAAATCAAATGCGTGTCGAACTGAAGTATTGCGAGCACTGTGGGGCGTTATGGATACGAGAGGGCGGTGCGGGAGTGTATTGCGAGAAATGTCTGCCGACCGTGGCCGACTTGCCGGCTCCGAAGAGGAAGCCGGAGAGGCGAAGCACACTTCCGGTGCGAACACGAACGACGGTGGATGATTTGAAGTGCGAAGCTCACGACGAAGAGATCCTGGACTTTGAACCGGCGGGAGGTGTGGCTTGAACGAAACCATAGATTGGATCGCGGCAGAGGCGGATGACACCGGAGTTGAAAATCCCCGCTTCCGGCAAAGTCAGCCGGACACGCACCCGGGAACTGGAACTGATGGGTCAAATCTGGAGGAACAAAATCCCGACGCTGGCGCAGAATGCGCGACAAGAGTGGGGAGCCCAGGAGCAGTCGATGGGGCGGATCCGGAAGATCCGGAGGGCTATGGTGGGTTTCGATACCATGACGAGCTCTATGTTTGCGAGCGCGAGCGGAGGATTTATCGGGCCCGGACGGTGGCGATGTTGCGGCGGTACATGCGGTACTCGATCGAAACGGGAAGGCTGCCATCGATTTTGGGGCGCGAGTTTTTTCGAGCGAAGGTGACATCGTATACGGTGGTCACGTTCGAGGATCGCGTGATTTTCGCGCATGACATGGAGACGTGCCTGTCGAAGCTGGACGAATTTTCGCGGCAGTTGATTGCCAGACATATCTTGCAAGAACACGACCGGTGGGCGACGGCGCGCCTGCTTCATTGCAGTGAAAAGACGGTGCGCCGACTGGCTCCTCTCGCACTGGACATGCTGAGCGAGATTTTGATCGATGTTGGGTTGCTGGAGCGGGTGGAGTCGATGTCGCGAAAATCTTGTCAAGGGGGTCCGGAAGGCAAATTCCTCGTAAGTGATTGCGAAGATGGAGAAAATAAAATTTGAAAAATGTCCACTTTGCCCGAGTCGATTTGATATTCTGAATATAGAGAGTGAGAAAAAAGAAATCTCCTAACCGAAGGCGCGCTGCGAAGCGCGCCTTCCGCTTTTTTGGGAGAAAAGATCCAGAAATCAGTTTGAACGGGCGATGGGGCGTATGACCAAGAAGAAAACGAAAAAACTAAAACCAGCGGCCCACAAGGCCGGTAAGAAGAAACGCACGGCGCGGCCAAGAAAAGAAAAAACTTCCGCGGAAGTGCGGCGGGATATAGCGAAACTTGTCAAGGCGCACGCCGAGAAGATGGCGGGGGCCGTCATCGGTGAAGGAGAGAAAGGGCAACTTTCTCCGATGAAGTATTTATTCGAGGTTGCGAATATTTATCCGGAAGCGGGAGATGGGAATGAGGCGACGGCGGATGAAGATTCGCTGGCAAAGACTTTGCTGGAACGGCTCGGGGTTCCAACGCAACCAATCGTGTTGGATGAGGACGACGATGGGGACGTGATGGTGATTCCGGCTCAGATTTCGGGGACGGTGGAGAGTTCTGAAGCGGAGGATGAGGAAAGTTGTGTGGTAAGCGAGGTTTGAGGGGCCGAGTTCCGGAGACATTCGGTTGGTGGAAGAAAACTGAGTCCTGTTGATTTTGTAGAATTGGGCAGGAGCAGGATCCCGCGAAAAAGGGTACAACGGAGAGGGATGGATATTACCTGGTTGACCGACCGGATTGCCGTAGGCGGAGGGATATGGACGGCAGACAACATGAAGAAGGTCGCGAAGGCGGGCATCACGCACGTCATCGACATGCAGATCGAATTCGACGACACGCCGCTGGGACAGATTCATGGAGTGGACGTGTTATGGAATCCGACGGATGACGATTTTGAATCGAAGCCGCCAGGATTGTTTCGAAGAGGAGTTGAGTTTGCGGAGCGGTCGCTGGAATTACCGGACGCGAAAGTTTTTATTCACTGCGCCGCGGGAGTACACCGGGCTCCGATGATGGCGCTCGCGGTGCTGGGATCGATGGGATGGAATTTGGAAGAAGCGATGCAGTTGATTGAGGGGCGGCGTCCGGTGGCGGATTTTCCTGAGGTGTATGTGGAGAGTGTGGAGAGGTATTTGGATGGAGCGTGGTGATGGAAACGGAGCCCCTCGATTCCGCTCTTCGGAATTAGCTTTTGACTGTATCGAGCGGTCAACATCCACCGTCCGCGGGTCTTGGTGGTTCCATGAATTTAGAAATATGAATCTTCCGATCTGATTGAGGATCGGGGAGGACAATTTATGCGTGACGCGGGATGCCGCCCTTTGGGGCGGCTTTTTTATTGGGCGATGGCGGTGGTCATTGTGGCTGCGGGATTCGGGCTTCCAGTATGGGGAGCGGATCCGCAGAATTCGCCGGCAACAACCATCGTGGCGGACACCGTCTTCATGGCGGATGGAACGGGCGCCCAGGGAACTTTGATTATCAGTTGGCCGGCATTTGTGACGAGTGGTGGGACGGCGGTGGCGGCGGGGACGACCAACGTGACGCTGGGCGCGAATGGAGCGCTCAGCGTTGCGCTGGTTCCGAACACGGGAGCGACTCCGGCGGGCGTGTATTACTCCGTTGTCTACCAGCTTGGTCCCGGCGAAGTGCGAACGGAGACGTGGGTGGTGCCGACAAGTTCCCCTGCGGATTTGGCGATGGTGCGGATGACACCGGGATCGGGAGCGGCGGCGCAACCGGTGTCGATGCAATACGTAAATTCTGAGCTGGCGACGAAAGCGAACGACAGCGGTGTCGTCCATCTAGGAGGTGCGGAAATAATCAGCGGGGTGAAGACGTTTGCGAGTTCGCCCGCGGTGCCGGCGCCGACGAGTGCGGCGGATCTGGCGACGAAGGGATATGTCGATCAGAGCCTGGCGAATGTTGGCGCGGGAAATTACTTGCCGACAGCGGGCGGCACGATGACAGGACCGATTACGCTGCAGTCGAATCCCACAGCGCCCATGCAGGCCGCTCCGAAAGCGTACGTGGATTTTTCGATAGCCAGCAAGGCAGATTTGATTTCGGGCGTGGTGCCGACGAACGAGTTAGGCACGGGAACTGCGACGGCTGGAAGTTGCTTGCTCGGAAATGGAACGTGGGGCGCGTGCGGTAGCGGTGGCGGGACCGGGAATGTATCGACAGTGCCGGTGGCAAATCAGAACGTCGCGCAGCCGGAGGGCACGCAGTTTTCGGCGAATAATCTGGCGAACGTCCGGTATGTGACGGCGAGCTGGAACTGGGTGCAGTCCCCCGCGGACAGTCTTGCGGCGACAGGGAGTAACACGATTCATTTGAATCCGTGCCCGATGGGAATTGATACGAGCAACAACCCGAACCGTCCTTACTACGTTTATGTCGCGGGCACTGGAACGCCGGAGACGGCGCTGGTGACGGGCGGGACGTGCGCGAGCGGAGCGGCCTCGGGAACGATGGTGGTGACGACGGGAAGCAATCACGCGGCGGGCTACACCGTTGGGTCGTCGACGGCCGGAATTCAGGACGCCAGGAGCGCCGCTCGACAGGAGACGGAGATCGAGTCGACGAAGGCGAGGGTCCAACGGTTGGAACAGATCGCGGCGACGAATACCGAGGGGCGGATACGAACGGAGGTTCAACTCGGTGAGTTGCGAGAGGGGCAGGAGCAGATCAAGGCGATGATTCTAGCCCATGACAGTTCGAGCAAGAAGGGGAGCAATGAGAGGTAAGAGTTGGCTCTAGTGTTGATGGAACGATGAGGAGGGGTTATGAATTTTGTGAATTTGTTATTGCGCGGAATCGGTTTTATTCCTTCGCTGGTTGCAGGAATCGAGGGCATGAGCGGCAACAAAACGGGAGCTGAAAAAAAAGATGCGGCGATGCTTTTTCTGCAAAATGCTCTTGGGATTTCGGAAGCGATTGCGTCTCGAGAGATCGTTCAGCCGGAACAGTTTCGAAATGGTATTTCCCAAATAATCGACGGCGTGGTGACGTGCATGAATTCCTCGACCTGGTCGAAAAACGGGATCCATTCACCTGCTGGTTCGATCCAGCAAGGTGCATAAGCCCTTCGCGTCGCTTGGGATGATCGGTTTCGGGCCCGCCGTACGGCGACTGAGCTATCCGACTTCTTCGCTCCAGGTTTCGATGTTCTTTTTCACCATCGCCATGAATTGGTCGGCGACGGCGCCGTCGATCAGGCGGTGATCGTAGCCGAGGGTGAGATGAACAACGGAACGAATCGCGATGGAGTCGGTACCGTCTTTGTCGGTGATGACCATGGGCTGCTTGGTGATGCCGCCAACGCCCATGATCGCGGAGTTCGGCTGATTGATGATGGGCAGGCCGAACACGGCTCCGAACTGCCCGGGATTGGTGACAGTAAAGGTCGACCCTTCGACGTCATCTGGCTTCAGCTTTTTGTTGCGGGCGCGTTCGCCGAGGTCCGTGATACCGCGCTGCAAACCGAGGAAATTCAGGTCTCCGGCATTCTTGAGGACGGGAACGATCAATCCCCAATCAAGAGCAACGGCGATGCCCATGTTGATGTGGCGATGGTAGCGGATGTTGTCGCCATCCAACGAGGCGTTAATGATGGGCCACTGCTGAAGGCCCATGACGGCGGCGCGGACAAAGAACGGCATGAAGGTGAGGCGAGCACCGTGACGCTGCTCGAATCCATTCTTGTGCTTGGCGCGAAGGTTCACGATGCGGGTGAAATCCACCTCGTACATGCAGTGAACGTGAGCGCTGGTGCGGCGGGATTCGATCATGTGCTTGGCGATCAGCTTGCGCATGTTCGTCATGGGAACAAGATCGCCTGGATAAGGAGCGGGAGCTGCCGGGCGCGGCGCCGGAGCGGCAGCCGCAGACTGAGCAGGGGCAGATGGAGCAGCGGGAGCCGGTTGCGAAGATCCCTGGCTCTCGATGAAATTCATGATGTCTTGCTTGGTGATGCGGCCGCCGAGACCGGTGCCGGAGATTTGAGAGAGGCTGACTCCGTGCTCCCGGGCTATCTTGCGAACTAGCGGAGAGGAACGGGCTTCTTCGTCCTCCTCTTGATTGGCAGCATGAGCAGCGGGTTTCGTTTCTGCTGTTGGCGATGGTTCGGACGCCTGGGCGCGTGGACGCGACGTCTCCGCGACAGCCGGCGGCGCGCCGGCGCTACTGTCGGCGGATTTCGCTGAGGGGGCGGGCTTCGCGGCAGCTTCGCCGTCCACAGCTATGGTGCCAACGACGGTATTTACATTTACCGTTGTGCCCTCGGCGATCTTGATTTCCTGGAGAACGCCTGAGGCGGGGGCGGGAATTTCGGCGTCAACTTTGTCAGTCGAAATCTCGAAGAGAGGTTCGTCCCGCTGGACTTTGTCGCCGGGCTTCTTCAGCCACTTGGTAATCGTTCCTTCAACAATGGATTCGCCCATCTGGGGCATGATGATGTCGGTTGGCATGAATTCCTTCCATGAGCGCGCGGACCCCAAAAGTAGCCCAGGCGCAACCGGATATTATAACGGGTGAATGGTACGGGGGCTAAAGCCCGCGAATGACTACGATCGTTATACGGTCCTAAAGAACCGCTCTTCCATCTCTGAGGCACCATTCCGTCAGAGCCATCGTCTCAGGACCATCACCTCAGGGCCATTGTTCAGCCCACCTGACTGCTTAGATCAGTGTTTCAGACTCGAGAGGTCTTCTTCGTCTCTTGCGCGCCTGATTAATGGTGATCGTGCTTTTCTTCCTTCTTGTCATCGTCTTTCTTTTCGTCAGCGGCGGGAGCGACTCCGAAACTTGTCTTCCAATATTCCTGAACAGCGGGGGGAAGCTTGTCCATGTGAGAGAGGAACATCGTGGTCTTCCACATTTCGTCGGAGGTGAGGGTTTTATCCCAGGCAGGCATGCCGGTGTAACGAATGCCCGTTCGCATTGTGTAGAAGATATGCCACTCGGGATCGTCCGGCGGATCGGACACGAAATTCGGAGGCGGTGGATAGAACGAACCAACCAGGGTTGAAGGCTTGCGATCGAGACCTCCGTGGCAGAGAGCACAATTCATGGTGTAGAGCTTCATGCCGTCTTCCAGATTCTGGTCGGTGGGCGTCAGAGGATTGCTGACCCTGGGTGCATGCCGGTCCGCCGAGGCGTCGACAGCGCTCATCGCGAGGTGACGCTCCCAATGCGGAGGCTCCACATTCGCCGGGGTAGGGAAGAAACCGAGCATCGCAAATCCGAGGCCTGCGAGTGCGACAACAATCAACGTGATGACAACACCGAGAAGAATCTTTCCCATGAAGCCTCCGACGCTATTTTGGCAGATGAGCGGGGCGGGGCGCTAGTCATGGAACGGGCACGGAGGAGCAGGTTGGGGATGTAACTCGCTTCGCAACGAGCAAGCTGCGATCGCTTGGCCCAGTGCTCATTCCCGGATCTGCATCGGCCGCTTCATTCGAGCTTCGCTCGACGGACAGCCGGGCGCGGCTGTCCCCACATGGCCCCGCGATACTATCCAAAAAATTTCAATACGCTTTCAGGCGGCGTGACTCGCGAACTACGTCTTCGACTTTCGGCAGGTAGTGTTGCTCCTGCGGAGGGGAAAACGGGATCGCGGAATCGAGGCCAGCGATGCGGACGATCGGGCCGTCGAGATCGTCGAAGGCCTCTTCGTTAATGATGGCGGCGATTTCTCCGGCGAGGCCTCCCGTGCGAGAGTGCTCGTGGAGGATGATGACCTTGTTGGTCTTCTTCACAGTTTGCACAATGGCATCGCGGTCGAGCGGCGAAACGGTACGCAGGTCGATGATCTCGAGATCGATCCCTTCTTTGCTCAGGATGTCGGCGGCTTCGAGAGCGGTGTGCACCATCGCCGCATACGTGATGATGCTGAGTTCATTGCCTTCTCGCGCCACACGGGCCTTGCCGATGGGGACGACATAATCATCCGCCGGGACTTCTTCTTTAATCCGACGATAGAGATATTTGTGCTCGAAAAATATGCACGGGTTGTTGTCACGAATAGCGGCTTTGATCAAGCCCTTCGCATCATACGGAGTCGCGGGGCAAATCACTTTGAGGCCGGGATTGTGAACGAACCACATCTCTGGATTCTGGGAGTGGAAGGGACCGCCGTGGACGTATCCACCGCTGGGGCCGCGGAGAACGAGCGGTGCTGGAGCTCCCCAGAGGTAGTGCGTCTTGGCGACCATGTTGCTGATCTGGTTGAAGGCGCAGCCGATGAAATCCATAAACTGAAATTCCGCGACGGGGCGCATGCCGGTGAGGGATGCTCCGAACGCCGCGCCGACGATGGCCGATTCGGCGATGGGCGTGTCGATGACGCGCTCGGGACCGAAGCGGTCGATGAATCCGTCGGTCACTTTGAACGCGCCGCCGTAGATGCCGATGTCTTCGCCGAGGCAAAAGACGGTAGGGTCGTGTTCCATTTCTTCCCAGATTCCCTGGCGGATGGCTTCGAGATAGGTAAGGAGCATAGGGTTAGGTTTCAGAGTTTCAAGGTTTCAAAAGTTCCCGAGTCCAGCGCGGCCTGATGTCGGAAGGCAGGACACTAATAGTCATCTTGTTGCCGCGAATCTGGTGCGGGTAGATGTTGGTGATGCTTAGGCCTACGCCGCCAGCAACTGGTGTGTATTCGACTTGGCGAAACTCAAATTCTGCCGTCGCTGTCTGATCCACACCAGGTGGGGGGGGGACAAACCCATCGGAGTGATCCAATTCGATCTCGATTGGGCCGCGGACTCGAACCCATTCCCCTGGGTGGAGTGTAAGCATGCTCTCCTTTTGTGTAGGTGAACCGTATAGATATATCCATCCCAACGAAGTCGAGTAATCTTCGCCCCAATGCAAGAAAAGACCGATAAGCAAACTGTTGGCATGAAACTTGGACGTGTCGTCCACGGGCTGTAGATCTGCAAGGTGGGGGGACCAAGGAATCTCGAGCGACATCTCGCCAACATTTTCGAGTTGAACCTCGATTTCGGCACGGTCCCCGCTAAGATATTCAATCTGATCAAGCGACATAAGGCTGGCTCGTAGCGCTCGCTTTTCGCCATTCACTGCTGTGCCGCAAGCAATGCTTACGCTCCCAAAGCCGCTCCCGGTGCATGTGCCGCTCGAATCACACTTGGGTCGTGAAGCAGGCGGATGCCTCAGCTCCGTGCGAGGTGTCACGCCAGTTAGATCTAGGTAGGCGATCTCCTGAGCAGCCGCGCTTTCAACGCAGGTGGCCACAATGATGGCGAGAGTGATCAGCCTTATCGTCACTTCAAATGCACAGCCGCTTCCGTTGCTTTGTAGCCGCCTGTTCCCTTTTTAACTTTTGGCATGCCATATTTTGGCTTGATTTCGTGGCAGCCGTCTTCGCAGAAGACGCCGCCTTCGGCGGATTCCGGTGTCGGCATCGGGGAGTTCACGGCGATCTCACGTTCGGCCTCGATTACCTCTTCTACTTCTGCAATCAATGCGGCGTTTTCTTTCGGGGTCAGCCACTTCTTGTCTTTCACCAGATAGTTTTCGAAACGGGCGATCGGATCGCGCTTCTTCCAGAAGTCGAACATGGGTTTCGGCACATACGCGGCAGCATCGTGGATGGCGTGGCCTTTCATGCGCATCATTTTTGCTTCGATGAGCGTGGGGCCTTCGCCGCGGCGGGCACGTTCAACTGCTTCGTGGGCGGCATCGTAGACCTGGCAGGCGTCGGTGCCATCTACGATCACGCCGGGGATCCCGTATCCGATGGCGCGCTCCGCGAGATCTTTGCAGCGGTACTGCATTTCCGATGGCGTCGAGTAGGCCCACAGATTGATCTCGACGAAGAGAACAAGCCGAGATTCTGCACCGCGGCGAAGTTAATGCCTTCGTACGTGACGCCGGTGGACTGGCCGCCGTCGCCGATGTAGGTCATGACGGCGATGTTGCGTCCCTGGAGACGAGCGCCGAGCGCAACGCCGGAGAGCACGGGGATCAGATCGCCCAGCATGGAGATCGGCGAAACCATGTTGCGCTTTTCGATGTCGCCGAAGTGCGAGGTGCCATCACGTCCCTTGGTGGGGGAGTCGGCCTTGGCCATGTACTGCATCATGGTGTCGGCGGCGCGGAATCCGCGAACGAGGAGAGATCCCTGATTGCGGATCATGGGCGCGAACCAGTCGTCCTTATCGAGCGCGTAGGCCGAGGCGCAGGAGCAGGCCTCCTGGCCGAGGCCGAAATAGACTCCGCCGACGACCTTGCCCTGCTTGTAGAGATTCTCGAGGGCGACTCTCCATTTTGCGATTGAGCAGCATGAACCGGTAGATCTCGATCGCCTGCTGCTGGCTGAGATATTTGGAGTCGCGGATTCGAGGGACGGGTGCGTTGAGATCGCCTTCGACCTCGTAACGAACGTGCTCGGTGCCGTCCTTATCTTTTTCGACGGACTGATGCACGGTGAAGTCGGGATGCTCGAGGCGAGAGTCAGGGATCGAGTAGGTACGGATGTGCTGGCCAAGAACTGTCGAGCTTCGCTCGATTGGTCGGACGGGCGCGGCCGTCCCCACATGACCCTTCCGACTCACACTTGCTCGTCCGTTGTGCGGGCGATTTCCGTTTGAATTTACTTTGGATTTGGACTTTTTATTTGCCATGTAATGCCGGTGCGATGCGCGACCTTTGATGGTATCGCGAGAGCGGGTGGCAGGGCTAGGGCACGTATCGGTCGTTGACAACGTGCGCCGCGGAACGAACAATGTGCTCCTATGCGCAATGCATTTTTGCTGATGCTGATTCTGCTGTGCGCCGCGTTCGGATTCAGTCAAGAGCATACTTATCTCTTCGTTTGGGCGGGAGCCGACGACGCAAAGAGCACAGACTTTCTAGCCGTACTCGACGCTGACTCGACATCTCCGCGCTACGGACAGGCGGTCGCTTCGGTGATTGTCCCCGGGCCAAGCGGCACGCCGCATCATACGGAACTGGAAATGCCGGAGGACGGATTCCTTCTGGCGAACGCATTCGAGAGCGGGCGCACGATGGTGTTTGATCTGCGCGATCCACTGCATCCCGGGCTGGCCACTTCGTTCGGTGATCTCGATGGATACATGCATCCGCATACCTATGTTCGGCTCACCAATGGGCACGCGCTGGCGACATTTCAGTATCACGGCGGCCATGATCCAAAGTCGGATGGCGGTGGATTGGTCGAGTTCGACATTCACGGGAAGGTCTTCCGCAGCGGGAGCGCGATGGACGCAACGGCGAAGGGCGAACTTATCCGTCCGTACAGTCTGGTGGTTGTTCCATCGCTGGACCGCGTGGTCAGCACCAATACCTCGATGCACTTCAAAAGCGATGGAGAAACCCGCACCGTGCAAGTGTGGAGGCTTTCCGACTTGAAGTTGCTACGAACGATTGTCCTTCCGCCAGGACCGCGAGGATCGGAACATCAGGCGCCAGGTGAACCTCAACTGCTTGCCGATGGAACAACCGTTTTGATTCACACTTTTTATTGTGGATTGTACGAACTCGATGGCGTGGCGACCGATCAACCGACAGTCCATCATGTGAAAACGTTTGATGGCGATGTGTGCGCAGTCCCTCTGCGTTTGGGGCACTACTGGGTGCAAACGCTGTTTTCTGCGCATGCAGTCGCCAGCTATGACATTTCCGATCTGGCGCACATTCGCGAAGTATCGCGCGTTACCTTCGATGATAAGCAGACGCCGCACTGGATCTCGGCCGACGCCAACGGCCGGCGCATCGTGATGAACTCGGGTGAATATGGGGAACACCGGTTGTTCATGCTGAACTTTGATCCGGAATCGGGTGCGCTGAAACTGGACGAGCGTTTTCGAGATCCCGGCAGCGAGAAGGCGGGAGTCAGCATGGATGGCAAGTCGTGGCCGCATGGATTTCACGGCGACGCATACGCTCACGGCACAGTCTTTTCGAGACGAGGGACGACGGGAAACGGTTCGAAGACCGGGGAATAACTGCGGCATCCCCACTCAGAAGTGTTGATTAGACGTTCGCGGTGTCGTCCTTGCCGTGCATGCGGAGAAATTCGGTGGGAGTCTTCAGGGGGACGCCGACGGTGCGGCCCAAAAGCGCGTCGAGGGTCTCGACCCAGAGGATCTGGCTTTGAAAGACCACGCCGAAGTTGCGGGAGATCGATTCGGCGACGGCCTTGAGGTCGAGGTCGCGGCCCAGTTCTTTTTGCATCGAGGTCACCGGCTTTGATGTGATTCCGCAGGGAACAATCAGGTTGAAATAGCTCAGGTCGGTGTTCACGTTGAGGGCGAAGCCGTGCGACGTGACGAAGCGAGAAATGTGGACGCCGATAGCGGCGAGTTTCGCTTCCACGACTGTCGAGCTTTGCTCGACCGAACGGCCGGGGGTAGCCGTTCCCACATGGGCATCGCCGAATACCTGATCCACCTTCGCGGGCGTGGGCTCGGTCCAGACGCCGGTTAGGCCGGGGACGCGCTTGGTTGGGATCGAGAAGTCGGCGCAGGTTCGGATCAGGACTTCTTCCAGACGACGGACGAATTCGATAACACCTAGAGATTTGCGCAAGGCGGAAGGAGCATCGTCTGCGCCGCGAGGAAATCCACGCAGGTCGAAGATGGGGTAGCCCACGATCTGGCCGGGTCCGTGGAAGGTGACGTCTCCGCCGCGATCGCACTCGAACAGGTCCACTCCGCGCTTCGCCAGCAGTTCGTGAGAGGCAATTACGTTGGCACTTTTAGCGTTGCGGCCGAGCGTGATCACCGGCTCGTGCTCAAGCAACAGAAGGACGTCGCCGATCTTTTCTTCCTTCCGCAGGGCAACGAGTTGCTGCTGCAGGCGAAGACCGGTGGCGTAGTCGACGGTGCCGAGTTGGACGAGGGAGATCAAAATCATTGAGCAATTGCGTGATTTTGTAATTGTGCAATTGAAAAGCAACCGCGGGTCCGACGAGAAAAGGCAAATTCACTCATTCCTCAATTCCCCAATCCTCCTATGCGTTGATTGCCATCCCGTAGACGCTGTTTGACGCATCGAGCATGGCTTCGGCCAGCGTTGGATGTGCGTGGATCGTCCACATCAGGTCTTCCACCGTAGCTTCGAGCTCCATCGCCACTACCGCCTCGGCGATCAGTTCTGTTGCTTGCGGGCCGATAATGTGCACACCCAGAATCTCGCCGTAATCGGCATCCGACACAATCTTGATGAAGCCTTCGTGCTGTCCGACGATCGATGCGCGGGAGTTCGCGGCGAATGGGAACTTGCCCACTTTCACGTTGTATCCGGCCTCGCGAGCCTTCGTTTCGGTCAATCCCACGCTGCCAATTTCAGGATGACAGTAGGTCGCACCCGGAATATGTTCAGGATTGATCGGCTTAGCGGGCTTGCCGGCAATCTTCGCGACGGCGACGAGCGCTTCCATGGCCCCGACGTGCGCGAGTTGCGGAGTGCCCAGAACGATGTCTCCGATGGCGTAGACGCCAGGTTCGGCCGTCTGCATCCAGGAGTCGGTTTTGATGAATTCGCGATCGGGCTTGATTTTGGTACGTTCGAGGCCGATGTTTTGCGTACGGGGCTTGCGGCCCACCGCGATCAGAATTTTCTCGGCATCGATCTTTTGCTGTTTGCCGTCGACCGTGATCGTGACCGCGACGCCCGTTTTCGTTTTTTCGACTTTGTCGACCTTCGCGCCCGTGTGGAAATTGATGCCGCGCTTGCGATAAACGCGCGCGAGTTCCTTCGACACTTCTTCGTCTTCGACAGGGACCAGACGCGGAAGCATTTCCACGATGGTGACTTCGCAATCAAACGAACGGTAAATCGAAGCGAACTCAACTCCAACAGCTCCGGCACCTACGATCACCAATGACTTCGGCATTTCTTTCAGGCTGAGAATTTCAATGTTGGTCAGCACGCGGTCGTTCGCCTCGAGACCCGGAAGCATACGAGCTTCAGAACCGGTCGAGAGAATCACGTTCTTCGCTTTGAGATGAGTGGTCTTGTTGTCATTGGTTACTTCGACGGTGAGAATGCCGTTTTGCGCGGGTCCGGTGAGTTTGCCGTAGCCTTTGACGGTCTCAACTTTGTTCTTCTTCATCAGGAATTCAAGGCCCTTGGCGTGTTTGGAAACGATTTTCCCCTTTCGTTCCTGAATCGCAGCCCAGTTCAGCTTGCGGGACTCCACACCTTCGATACCGAATTCCTTAGCATCTTTCAGATGATCCCAAAGCTCAGCGTTGAAGAGCAGTGCTTTGGTCGGGATGCAACCGACATGCAGGCAGGTGCCGCCGAGGTATCCGTCTTTTTCGATGAGAGCGGTTTTCAAACCGTATTGACCTGCACGAATGGCGGCTGTGTATCCGGCAGGGCCGCTGCCGATGATGACGATATCGTATGTAGTTTCGGGCAAAGGAATCGACCTCAATAGGAAGAGATGACTTCGGGCAAACTAACGATTCTAGACCAGGGCGGAGGCGAGGGCCAAACCGGGGGAATGCGTCGTGGTGCAGTTTGGCTGCTTGACGGACAGCCGAGGGTCGCTGTCCCCAGATTGGGTGATTGCGTAGCAGCTTTGCTTGGCGCGAAGCTGCTACACCTCACGATGACTCTTCTGTCGCGCGAACTAGTTGTTCTCGTTGCTGGCGCGTTTCCAGGAGATCAGTTCGCCGATGGTGGAACTGGTGCTCGAGACCGGCTGCTTGTAGGCTTCAACTTCCGAGCGCGAGGCTTCTTCGCCCACGGCGCGAATGCTGAGGCCGACCTTTTTCTCTTCCGGATTCATCTTGATGATCTTGAAGTCGTGCTCCAAGCCCGGCTCAAGATGCAGCGGTTGTCCATTTTCGTCAGTTGCTTCGGACTTGTGGCACAAGCCCTCGACGCCCTCGGCAATTTCGACAAAAGCTCCGAACGCAGCCACGCGCAGGACCTTGCCATGGACCACGTCGCCGATGTGATGCGCGGCGAAGAACGACTCCCAAACGTCGGGCTGAAGTTGCTTCACGCCGAGCGAAAGACGCCGCTTGTCGGGTTCGATCGCCAATACAACCGCTTTCACGCGATCGCCCTTTTTCAGCACCTCCGACGGATGCTTCACACGCTTGGTCCAGCTCAGATTGCTGACGTGGACCAGGCCGTCAATGCCGTCTTCGATTTCGATAAAGGCGCCGAAGTCGGTCAGATTGCGCACGCGTCCTTCGACAGTCATGCCGACAGGGAATTTCTCATGCAGCGAATCCCAGGGATTCGTGGCAAGCTGGCGCATACCCAGCGAAATGCGGCGCTCGGTTGGATTCACGTTAAGAACCACGCACTCAACCTGATCTCCAACGTTCACCAGCTTCGACGGATGCTTCATGCGCTTCGACCAAGTCATTTCGCTGACGTGGACCAGGCCTTCAATTCCCTGCTCGAGTTCTACGAACGCTCCGTAGTCGGTCACGCTGATCACGCGTCCGCCAACGTGCGCACCTTCGGGATAGCGATGCTCGGCGTCGAGCCACGGATCGGGCGTCAACTGCTTGAATCCGAGGGAAACGCGCTGCTTGTCTTTGTCATACTTCAGGACTTTGACCTGAATCTGGTCGCCGACATTTACGAGATCTTTGGGGTGAGTAAGGCGTCCCCATGACATGTCGGTGATGTGCAGTAGACCATCGAGGCCGCCCAGATCGACGAATGCGCCGTATTCGGTGAGATTCTTCACCACACCGGTGAGTACGGATCCTTCTTCGAGGTGCTCCAACGTCTTTGAGCGCTTCTCGTTCTGTTCGCCTTCGAGCAATTCCTTGCGCGAAACCACGATGTTGCCGCGCTTCTTGTTCAGCTTAATGACGGAGACTTCGATCGTCTGCCCCTTCATTCCGTCCAGATTGCGGATTGGACGAAGGTCGACCTGCGACCCGGGCAAGAAGGCGTGAGCACCGTGAATGTCGACGGTGAGACCGCCCTTGATGCGGTCGACCACAACCGCATTGATCGGTTTCTTCTCGTTGTACGCTTTCTCAATTTCTTCCCATGCGTGGATGCGCTGCGCCTTCTGGTGCGATAGCCGTACGTATCCTTCCTCGGCTTCGCCCTTGTCGCGCATGACGTCGATCTCATCGCCCGGCTTGAACTTGGGGTTGCCCTCGTGGTCGAGCACTTCCGACAGCGCGAGCATACCTTCCGACTTCGCGCCGATATCGACGACCACGTGCGTGCCGGTAAGCTTCAGCACCGTGCCTTTAATGACCCGGTCTTCACTGACCGCCTCTTCGGCTTCAGTGGTGAACGTCTCAAGCGCCGAGGCGAAATCTTCGCCGGCAGCGTTCTTGTCGTCGGCGTTCGAGCCTGCTTCTTCGGACGCTGCGTGCATGGTGTCGGTTGAATTGTGTTCGAGCTGTTCAGCAGCCGACGGTTCGGCTTCTGTCACAACGGCGGAGTTGGAGTCGGAATGGGGGACGGTGGTTTCGTCGAACAAGGTTATGCCTCTCTGATGACCGGATGCGGGGACTGCGTTGCGGACTGCTGGATGAGTCGTTTGGTTGTAGTGGGCCCACCCTGGCGAGTGAGCTTGGACAATCCCAGCTGTCGGACGTATTACAGAGAACCCGCGTCCAATGGGAACTCTTCGACTATAGCAATCGCGCGCGAAGAGTGTCAAACGCAAATCCAGCGCATGTTACAGGAGTGTTTCAATGAAGAGAGATTCGCGGGAAGTGCGTGCCGGGCGAGGAGGTTTTCGGGGACTTTCGGTGAACTACGCGCGGCGAAAAGTCTGATTCCTCTCGTCTGGCAGGGTTGCGATGCCGGTTGTCAGCAACAGCCCACGGTCCGGAGGCCGAGACTGGCGTGGGTCCTTCGCTTCGCCCAGGGTGAGGGTTCAGCGTGTCCGAATAAGAGGCATCTTGGGTTGAGGGTTCGAGTTTCCTCCAACTTGCGGCTTCTGCTAACCTGCCGTGCTATGGATTACCTATGGACGCCGTGGAGGTATGCGTACGTTTCGTCCACGGAAACGAGCGGCGGATGCGTCTTCTGCGAGGCTCCGAAGTCGAAGGACGACGCCAAAACTGGCATCGTGTATCGCGGCGAGCACTGCTTTGTCATTCTCAATGCGTATCCGTACACGCCCGGGCATGTGATGGTCGTGCCTTACGCTCATTTGGACGAACTGCGAAAACTGCCGGCCGAAGCCTCCCACGAGATGATCGACCTGTCGCAGCGGATGGAGTCGGTACTGCGAGAGCTCTACCGTCCCGACGGCATCAACCTGGGAATGAATATTGGGAAAGCTGCCGGCGCGGGAATCGCAGGACACATCCACATGCACGTGCTGCCACGCTGGGTCGCGGACGCAAACTTCGTGTCGGTGGTCGGTGAAACGAGGATTTTGCCGGAGACGCTGGATGTGACGTGGACAAGGATGCACGCCGCGATGGAAAAAAAGGGCTAGTCTGGGTCAGCAGAAGCCGGTCAACCGGTTGCCAGTTTTTCCATTTCCTTCTCGTCGATCACGGCAACACCCAACTCTTTCGCTTTGTCGAGCTTCGAGCCAGCATCTGAGCCGGCTACCACATAGTCCGTTTTCTTGCTGACCGAGCCAGTCACCTTTCCTCCGGCATCCTCGATCATCTTCTTGGCTTCGTCGCGGGTGAAATGTGCGAGAGTTCCCGTCAGCACGAATGTCTTCCCCGCGAGCTTCGTGCCGCGCTCCTTCTTCTGGCCCTTGAATGCCAACCCTGCGCCGCCAAGCCGCTCGATCAATTTGCGATTCGCGGCAACGCTGAAGAACTCCGCGATGCTTTCGGCAATGCGCGGACCGACTTCATCGACGTTCTGTAATTCCTCAACGCTGGCCGATGCGATGTCTTGCATCGATCCGAAATGCTCGGCCAAAAACTGAGCCGTGCGCTCGCCGACCATGCGAATGCCGAGACCGTAGATGACGCGTTCCAGCGGTAACTTCTTTGAATTTTCAATCTCGTCGAGAATGTTTTGCGCCGACTTGTCAGCAAAGCGCTCGAGGCTGAGCAGGTCTTTCTTGCTCAGGTCGTAGATGTCAGCAACGTTTTTCACCAGGCCACGCTCGATCAATTGAGTGACGAGCGACTCGCCCATACCGTCGATATTCATGACTCCACGTGACGCAAAATGCAGGATCGTTCCCAGTAGTTTCGCGGGACAGTTGGCATTGACGCAGCGGTAATCGACCTCGCCCTCGGTGCGGACGACCTTCGTTCCGCACACCGGACACTTCTCGGGCATGACGAACTCTTCTGTGCCGCGAGGGTGATCCTTGTCTTCAATTACCTTCGCCACTTTCGGGATGACGTCGCCGCCGCGCTCCACCTGCACCCAATCGCCGATTTTGACGCCGAGGCGGGCAATCTCATCCATGTTGTGCAAAGTCGCGTTGCGGACGGTAGTACCGCCGATCGCGACGGGGGCGAGCATGGCGACCGGAGTAAGTTTTCCAGTCCGGCCAACTTGCACGCGGATGTCTTCGAGCTGGGTGATGCCGGCGCGCGCCGCATACTTGTAGGCGATGGCCCAACGTGGAGCTTTGCCGGTGAATCCCAGTTCATCCTGCAGTGCGGTGCGATCGACTTTGACCACGATGCCATCGATCTCATAGGGCAGCGACTCGCGCTTCGCTTCCCAGTCCTTAATGAAAGCCCACACTTCGTCCATGGAATGGACGAGTTGCCGGTTCCGGTTGACCTTGAATCCTGCAGTCTCGAGCGCATCCAGCGATTTCGAATGGCGATCGAAATAGGTTCGGCCATTCTCTAGAAGGATGTAGGGGAAAAAATCCATGCGGCGTTCTGCCGTGATGTTTGAATCGAGTTGCCGCACCGTGCCCGCGGTGAAATTGCGGGGATTGGCAAAAGTTGGCAGCCCTTTGCGTTCGCGTTCTTCGTTCACCTTCTTGAACGACGCCGTGGGCATCAGCAATTCGCCGCGAACCTCGAAGCTAGCCGGCATGCCCGCCTTCTTGAGTTTTCCTTTATCAACAGACAAAGGAATAGACCGTACCGTGCGAATGTTGAGCGTGACGTCTTCGCCGACTGAACCGTCGCCGCGAGTGACTCCGCGCGCGAGCGCGGCGTCTTCATATACCAGGGCCAGCGACATCCCGTCGAGCTTCAGTTCGCAGATGTAATCGACGTCTTTGCGTCCGCTGAGCTCATGAACGCGGCGCTCCCAATCACGCAGTTCCTCTTCGTTGTAGGTGTTGTCGAGCGACAACATCGAAGACGAGTGGCGGACCTTGACGAAGCCTTCGCGCGGCTTGCCGCCCACCCGCTGCGATGGAGAGTCCGGTGTGACAAGAGAAGGATTCTCAGCCTCGAGATCCTTCAATTGCTTCATCAACTTGTCGAAGTCGAGATCGGAAATCTCAGGATCGTCGAGGACAAAGTAACGGTATTCGTGATGGCGAATTTTTTCGCGCAGCGCGTCGATCTTTTTTCCGGCATCTTTTACGGCAGGCATCGAGGAAGAATTATATTCGGTCGACGCTCCGCGTTTTGTTCGGCTATCGTTCTACCGGCGGGCGGCCCAATGAAAAATGGGGCCGGCTGCCCGCCCGCCCCACGTTGAGGTGTTTCTAAACCGGCCCGCTACTTCATAGAAGTCTTCGCAGGAATGTGCGCAATCCACGGCCCTTGATTGAATTTTGCGTCCAGCCAAAGCCCCACGATGGTCGATCCATCCGCGGAGATCGCCAGCACGTTGGTGAGAGTGACGCCTTGAGGAATGATTGCGCCGTTATGCACGAAGGCAGACTGCACCGGGTGCAAGCCCGTCTTCAAGGTCCAGATAAAGGGCTGACTCACCCAGGTGAAGGTATCGGTGCTCGCCCCAATGACGATACCGTTGTCGGAGACGCCGGTAGCCACGCTCTGGTCGGTCGTATTTCCGCTCAACACGCCCATCGACACCAGACCACTCCTGGCCGAGTAATAGAACGCGCGGCCGTTTCCTGTGCTGTCCGCCGCCTGGCCGACAATCCGCGATCCGTTGGAGCTGACAGCGATTGCCTCTCCGGGAAGGTCCTCCCCTAAGAAGAGGTCCGTGCTGCCTGAGATCCAGCGCACAGGACGGCGAAATCCCTGCACGGGGTCTTCATAAAAACCTACGATCATCGATCCATCGGCAGAAATTGCGGTTGCACGACTGCTGGCGCCGGTCGGGTGACCCAGACCAACCATGCCGTCCTGCTTGGTCCACTGGAAGCCCTCGGCTCCGGGACAGTACCAAGCGAGCCCTACAACAACAGATCCGTCACCACTTACGCTCCAGGCGTCACCCCAACTTGCGTCGAGAACACATCCTTCAGCGGGATGACCAAGATCCACCCAGCCGGTAGCCTGTTGCCACATTGCCGGATTCGAGTTGCCATCGGGGCCGGTGCGGCCGGTGACGATCGTGTTGCCGTCCGCCGAGATACCGATGGACGAGTTAAAAATGTCGCCCAATCCCAAATCGACGAACCCGCCGTCGGCCGTCCAACGGAAAATCTCTCCGCCGATATTGGCCGCCATGATTTCGCCGTTCTTCGAGAGAGCGTAGCTGGACCAGGACTGAATCGGGCTCTTGAGCTGTTGAAATTTGACTTGAGCCCAGGCCGAAGCGGAGATACAGACTAGAGCGCACCCCGCCACCACGACGAACCATCTTTTCATGATCGGATTTCCCCCAAGCAATACCCGGCCGCGATCTCAGGCATGAATTTGGCAGGCCGCCTCGGACTCGCGGAACGTACAGGTCGGAACGAAGGTTGAACCGGAAGGGACTCAAACCGGCCAGACAAGCCGGAATCACCGTACGCGGTTATGTGTACAGTGTCAACGAATAATATGAAACTGGGCGACCGCGCCCGTCCCCACATGCGCAATCGCGGCATCCGAAATTCCTTAATGCAGGCTTCATCGGAATTCAGCTCTTAGATCAAATCATCCAACTTCAGCGCCGTCGGAGCGCCTTTCCATGATGCGTCAAATTGTTTCTGGACGAACCCGGCGTCGTAATCAAGTTTCTCCGCGAGCAAAGCCTGATGGAGTCCGAAGAGCGAGCGCGGGTTTCGCGGGTTATGTTCCAGATCTTCACGGAACACTTTTTCTGCGCCGGCGGCGTCCCCGGAGATCAGCAAGCGCACCTCCAAGCGACTCTCTCACCGGATAAAACCAGTCGGGTGGTTCGCCGTAGTTCAGCTTGTCCTGGATAGCGACAGCGTCGCGTAGCTGTGAGATCGCGTTCACGGAGTCCTTCTTCGCCATTGCGATCTTTGCGCCCAACACATCCTCGGCAATCTTCAGGATGTCTTTGGTCTTGTTGTTGATCGGCATCTGAAAGATTACGTCGGGTGGGGTTGCTGCCTCCGCATCGGAGACAAATTTGTATTCCGCTTCGGCATCCGTGAGTTTGCCAGTGCCGGCGAGCGCCAATCCCTGGCCGAAATGCCAGAACACCGTTGTCGCTTTCATGGCGGGATCGGGCGCCCGCATTTTCAGAATTTCGCTCCAATGATGGAAACGAATTTCCACCGCCATCGGGATCGTCATGAAGCCTTCAAGCGGAGGCATTTCCTTCACGTGCGGGCCGACGTTCGCCGCCAGCAGATCCGCATTCTTCCGCGCCTCGGCATAGCGGCCGTTCATGGCGCCGCAGACGGCCACAAAGTGAAGGTTGTGGCTGTAGTACATCATCGGGTAAATCCCCTGCGAACCGCTCTGCTTGATGTACGTCCGGTCGACTTCGGCGGCCTGCTCGTTGGTCTTCACTGCCGCTTCGTAGTCGCCGGTTCGGATGTAAATGTGCGCGGGCATGTGCACAATGTGGCCTGCTCCCGGCGCCATTGCAGCCAGCTTGTTGGCACCCGCGAGGGCGCGTTCAGGATTGTTCGAGGCTTCGACCGCATGGATGTAGTAGTGGACTGCGCCCAGATGGTTTGGATCGCGCTTGATCACGGATTCCAGTGTCGCAACGATCTCTTCGGTGCCGACTTGGGGTGTACCGTCTTGATGCCACAAGCCCCACGGGTGCAGGTTCATTCCGGCCTCAGCGAAAAGCGTCGCCGCATCCAAGTCGTCCGGATAATCTTTGGCGACCTGCCGCATGGCATCGCGATATTCCTCCGCGGCTTTGCGCAGATCGGCACTTGGATCCGCCGGAAATCTCTTTGCCATCGCCTGAATGTAGGCCTGTTCACTGGGGCTCGCATCGCCGGAGAGATTTGAGGCTTGCTGTACTGCGTCGTGGGCATGCTTGAAACGGTCAGGATCGGCGGGATCGTTATAGTTCGGGCCGACCGCCTCTGCGATTCCCCAGTACGCCATCGCGAGTTTCGGGTCGAGTTCGGAAGCGTGGTGAAACGAGCGCTCCGCCTCGTCGTGGTTGAAGGCGTAAATAAACCGCAGTCCCTGATCGAAAAATCTTTGCGCTTCCAAGTTGTGGGTCGAAACCGGATGGTGAAGATCACCAAGACCGCTGACCAGCTTAACGGGATGAGTCTGTACGTGCGCAGCATGATCCTGGGCTGCGACGCCGAGACACAGAGAAACAACACAAAGCACCCGAGCCAGATTCTTCATCTGATCCTCCTCGTAACATTGATTGTTAATTCAAGCCCCAGTTACCAAGCGGTGAAGATGCGCCCCTTGCAGGTGCGCCCAGCTTATGACAAATTGAAACCTCTGCCAAGAGAAGAGCCGACCAAAACATGCCAAAGACGCGCGGTGCTATCCCTGTTTCCGAACCGTTTATCAACCGCCTTCCAGCCGCGCTGTTGAATGCGTTCGACATTGACGACCGCATCAATCTCTACATGATCGAAAATCTCCCGACGGAAGCCTGGACCGCGAAGGCACCCGATGGCAAAGGCCGGACGATCGCGGCCATCGTGGCGCACATGCATAACGTCCGCGTAATGTGGCTGAAGGCAGCCAAAGCCGATGAAATTCCCGAGCAACTCGATCGCGCGAGCGTAAACCCGCAGCAGGCCGTTCGCGGGCTGGAATCCAGTCGTAAAGCGCTGCATGGACTGATCCAGCGTGCACTGGAGAGCGATGGCCGAATCAAGAATTTCCGTCCCGATGTCGCCAGCTTTGTCGGATATCTCATCGCACACGATGCCCACCACCGCGGACAAATCGCCATGCTAGCGCGACAGGTTGGTCATCCGTTGCCGCAGAAGGCAATGTTCGGCATGTGGGAGTGGGGTTCGCGCTAAACCACCTCGCCTACTTGTGCTCAGGTACAATCCACCTTCAACTCTCCGCTAACAGCAATCCAGCATTCGACACGGTATGCGCAAGGCAGCCCTGCTCTACAATCCGGATTCCGGCGGGAGCAAGCAACGGCAGCGCGAGTTGCAGGCTGCCCTTGAAGTACTCCAGCGCGGCGGTGTCGAGGCTGAACTCGTACCGACCAGTTCTCCGGAGCAGGCGGACGAGGAAGCTCGTCGATTCATCGCCAAAGGATGCGACACGATCTTCGCCTGCGGCGGCGATGGGACAATCCACAACACTGTGCAAGTCCTCGCCAATACTTCGACCGTCCTCGCAATTCTTCCCATGGGAACGGCCAACGCGCTGGCGCACGATCTCGGCATTCCACTTCACGCGGCTGCGGCGGCCCAGGCTGCTCTTCAGGGTCGCCCTCGCAGGGTCGCGCTAGGCCGCGTGACTTGCCCAGATATGAGTGGGGTGGAACGTACTCTTTACTTTGTCATCACGGCAGGGATCGGCGTCGACGCACACCTTTTTTACAAATTGCAAAGCGGCGCGAAACAGCGGTTAGGGATGGCCGCCTACTACGCCAAGGCTTGGCACCTCTGGTTCACTTATGCGATGACGCGTTTTCGCGTCGAGTACTCTGAATCTGACTCCAGCGCGGCCAGGAGTGCGCTGGTTACTGAACTACTGGCGGTGCGAATTCGTCAGTTCGGCGGAGTCATTCGCGAGTTCGCTCCTGGCGCCTCGCTCGACCGCAACGACGTGCGGTTGATTATTTGCCACACGGGCAGCAGGCTTGCCTACCTTGCATACGTAACAAGATGCCTTCTGGGAGTTTCATGGTCTATCCCGGGAATTGAGCTTGCATCGGCGACCAGAGTTTCCTGCGATTACGCCGAAGAAACATCGCATGGGCGAAGGATTTACGTGGAGGCAGATGGCGAACTCATCGGGACCCTGCCCGCTCAGATCGCGATCGTCCCGGATTCACTGACGCTGCTGGCTCCGGCCCGTTGAGAGTTTCGAATCCGCACATTTTGCGGTGAAAAGCAGTCTGCGAACTTAGAATGGACATCGTCTCTTGGAACCGATAACCCACTTCCTTACCGGCGCGTGCATGGGACGCGCCGGACTCAATCGCAAAACGGCTCTCGCTACATTGACCCTCACGCTGGCAGCCGAGGCACCGGATCTCGATGTCCTCGCTCGCTTCCGCGGCTCCGCGTTCGCATTTGCTCACCATCGAGGATTCACTCATTCGTTTGTCGGCGTGCCGCTTGATGCTGCGTTTGTGGTCGCATTCGTCTATCTCATTTGGCGGCTGCGGGGTCGAAAGACAAACAATCCCGATCTGCCTCCGCGCTGGGGTTTGCTTTTTCTGTACGCGTGCCTCGCCGGATTGAGCCACATTCTTCTCGACTTCACGAATAACTACGGAGTGAGGCCGTTCTGGCCGTTTTCGGAGAAATGGTATTCGTGGGACATTGTTTTCATTTTCGAGCCAATCATCTTCGCGTTCTTGTTGCTCGGACTCGTCCTTCCTTCCCTATTTTCTCTGATCGACAGCGAGGTGGGCGCGCGCCGAAACAGCCCTAGAGGTCGTGTCGCGGCTACTATCGCGCTGTCCGGAGTTGTGCTGCTGTGGGGAGTGCGGGACTACGAACATCGCCGGGCGCTGAATGCCCTGGAGGCGCGCACCTATAACGACGCCGACCCGCTGCGAGTGTCGGCGTATCCTCATTGGGTGACCCCGTTTCAATGGGACGGGGTGGTAGAGACTTCATCGTTCTTTGCGTTGGCTTCGGTTGATTCGCTTGGTCCGGAGGTTGATCCTGAGGGTCGATTGGACATCCGTTACAAGCCTGAAGAGACGGCAATCACCCTCGCCGCGAAAAAATCCTACTTGGGAAGGGTGTTCCTCGATTGGGCGAAATATCCCGTGACCGAGACGGAGGTTCTGGCCCCGCCTCAGCAGGGCTACATCGTCCGCTTCCAGGATCTGCGGTTCGTTCGAGTCCCGACCGCGCTTAACAGGGGCGGCCAGCGGCGTGTTCTTGGAGTTGCAATCGAATTGGACAAGAACCTGAACGTCGTGGGTGACGTGACGGGTCCGGAAGGCAAAGAAGTTGTCGCACCGGAACCTCGCCAACCCTAGCGTTTGCAGCCCGAAAAAAGCTCGAAGTCATGCGCTTGTAACATTTTGCCCTGTCCCTTGACGCAACGGCTGGACAACGCCCAGAATAGTGATTCGTCTCAGGAGTGATTCATGCTTCCCTATTTATTTGTGCTACTGGCAATCGCGGTCCGGTTTCTTCCCTTTGCAGGACCCTTGAACTTCCTGCCCCACGCGTGGCACTTCACGCCTCTGGCGGCCTCGCTTCTGTTCTTTGGGGCGCGCGGATCGCGGCGTCAGATGTGGATTCCGGTTGTCCTGCTTGCGGCGACGGACGTGATCCTGACCAAGTTCATCTACTCCTACGTACTGTCCTGGGACTCTCTGGTCACATGGGCATGGTACGCAGCGATTGTGTTGCTTGGATCCACGTTCCTGCGCGAGAAATCAGGCGTTCTGCGCGTGATTGGCGCCGCGCTCGCAAGCTCAGTCTCGTTTTTCCTGATCAGCAACTTCGCCGTGTGGGCCGCGTTCCCTCAAATGTATCCTCGAGGATTCGGCGGGCTGATGATGTCCTATACGGCCGCGATCCCGTTCTTCCGTGGCACGCTCGAAAGCGATCTGTTCTTCTCGCTCGTCATGTTCGGCGCGCCAGTCTTGTTCCACGCGCTCGCTGGCCGGATGGATCGTTCCGGAGGCCCCACCGCCGCAGCCTGATTGCAATCACACCTGCGAATGGCGGCATAAGCGCTGAAGCAGGAGAACCGTCCTCAGGGCTGGGTTTTTGGGCTCTCGGGGTAGGTCTTTCTCGATCTGTAAAGCAAGAACCAGACGCAGAAGCTGGCGCCGACCACAGCCAAGATCAAGATCCAGTGCTGCTTGACCGCTCCGCCGAAAAGACCCACGATTTGCGGTCCGAAGTAGAGAACCAGCAACGACAGAGTCAGAAAACGCACGAACCTACCCGCGAAAATCGCCACCAGAAAATCCCGGAATTTCATCTCAAATACGGCGGCGCCGAGAACGAACACCTTGAACGGCAAGGGCGGTGGCAACATTCCCGGGAACATCAGCGCCCAGAATTCATGCTTCTCAAAGGACCGGTGAATCTTCAGGAAGCGCTCTTCCGAGATCCTCTTGCGGAGAACCTTTTCGCCACCCGCATATCCGATCAAATAGAGCGGGATGCTTCCGAGGGCTGAGGCTAGCGCGGCCAGCGCAACATAGAGCAGGATTCGCTTCCGATCCTGATAGACATAGGTCGCAACGATAAAATCCACGGGCATGCCGATCAGTGCGCTGTCGGCAAAAGCAATCACAAACACTCCCCAGATCCCCAGCACTTTCATGATGCCGAGAATCCAGACGGTGTAGCGCGCGAAAATGTGCCCGATGGTCTTCAAAGCAACCCGTAAGTGTACGTGATGGAAATCAACGTGTCAGTCCGTAGCTCGCTTGAGGCGGGCGCCAAGTAGTATGTAGGGCGGTCGGAAAGGCAAGTACGCCTGCTATCATCGCGCTGGAATCGACATGAGAACTTTCTTATTCGTCACTCTGCTCCTCGCCAGTTCGTTTCTCGCCGCGCAACAATATGATCTCGTGATCGAGGGCGGCCGTGTCATGGACCCCGAAACCGGCCTCGACGCCGTTCGCAATGTCGGAGTCCTCGATGGGCGAATCGCCAAAATATCGGACACGCCCCTCAAGGGAACTCGCACCGTTCATGCGGCCGGCCTCGTCGTCGCGCCTGGATTCATCGATCTTCACCAACATGCGCAAGATCTCGCCAGCCAACGAGTCAAGGCGTTCGACGGGGTCACCACTGCGCTTGAAATGGAAATCGGCGCCGCGAACGTCGAGAGTTTTCTGAAATCGAAGGAAGGGCATTCGCTGATCCACTACGGCACAACAGCCAGCCATTTGTCGGCTCGGGCCTGATTTTCGGAACGCCGCTTCCCGGAGACAGCATCTTGCCAAAAAGTGGCCCGGCCACCGACACACCCGCCACACAGGAGCAGATCCGGCAGATTCAGCAGAGACTTCGGGAGCAATTGGATGCAGGCGCACTCGGAATCGGCATGGGGATTCAATACGCTCCCGCGGCGACGCGACTGGAAGTCATCGATATGTTTCGCGTTGCCGCCGAACGCAAATTACCCGTTTATACGCACATCCGCAGCGCCGGACACCTTGAGCCCGGCTCGGACTTCGAGTCCGTCGAAGAGGTCATCGGCGCAGCGGCGATCACCGGGGCGCCGCTCCACATCGTCCACATCAACAGCACCTGCCTTGTTGACTCGCTCGAATGCATCTCTTTGATCGAAGGAGCGCGTGCGCGAGGCCTCGACGTCACGACGGAGGCCTATCCCTACATCGCCGGCATGACCGCCATCAATTCGGCACTTTTTAATCCAGGGTGGCAACAAAGGCTAAGCGTGGGTTATGGCAATTTGGCGCTTCCCGATACCGGAGAACGTCTGACCAAAGAGCGCTTTGACGAACTGCACAATTCCAGCAAACAGCAGATGATTCTGATTTATGCGAACACGCAAGAGGTCGTCGACACGGTCATTCCGAATCCCATCATCATGATCGCCAGTGACGGACTGGAAGGGCATCCGCGCAATGCAGGGACTTTTTCGCGCGTTCTGGCGCAATACGTTCGGGAGAAAAAGACACTGACACTGATGGAAGCGCTTCGCAAAATGACGCTGATGCCCGCGCAGATGCTGGAGCGATCCACTCCCACTGCGCGCCGAAAGGGGCGACTACAGGAAGGCGCCGACGCCGACATCGTGGTCTTCGATCCTCAAACCATCACAGACCGGTCAACATTCGAAAAACCAATGGAACCCAGTGTTGGGGTACGGAACTTAGTGGTCGGCGGAAAGCTGTTGATCGATGACGGAAAGATGATTCCGGAACTCTTCCCTGGGCGCGCGATTGTCGGACCAGGCAAGAAGAGCGGAGCCAGCACGCACTAGTTCTGGAATCAGGTGAAGCAGTACAACAAAACCTTAGGAGTGCTCTGTCTTCCCGCTGAGCAGGTCAAGCGCGTGCGGAAGCAGATCCAATACGGCTTCAAGAGATTCGACGGCGCCTGCGGGACTTCCAGGCAGATTCAAGATCAGGCAACTGCCTCTTGTTCCACAAACTCCGCGACTCAGAGCCGCCAGCGGCGTCTTCTTCACGCCTTCGCTACGCATGCGCTCCGCCACGCCGTCCAGGAGGCGTTCGCAGACAGCCGCAGTTGCTTCCGGGGTGATGTCCCGCTGGGCGATCCCTGTTCCGCCGGTGGTCACGACGAGCCGCACTTCCCGCGCCAGTCGGATCAGCAGATTCTGAAGCTGGATGGGATCGTCAGCACTAACTTGGCGCGCGGAAATGGAGTAGTGGTTGCTCTCAAGAAGTTGCGCAACCGCCGGTCCCGAGCGGTCCACCCGTTCGCCGCGAGAACAGGAATCGCTGACCGTCACAACAGCCGCTGTACGAAGCAGCGATGATTTAGCCGTCGAGGAGGACATCTTCTTCATCATCGCCTCGGCGGGCAGGAGGAGCGGGGCTTGGTGCAGTGACGGGCATTCCTTCTGCGGCGGGCGTGGCCGCGGACTCGGGTTCCCCGCCGCCGTCCCGCGAGGATTCGTCGAGCAAGCGCAATCCTTCCATCAGAAGTCCTTGAGTGTTGAGTTGCGTCGTTTCCTTGTCGGTCTTGCCTTCGAAATCAAGCTGAAAACTCCCACCGGTCCAGCGCAGGACTTTGAACACAGCCTCATCGCCGACGAGCGAGCCGTAGGTGGCGTGCTTCACCTGTCCTTCAGCAAAGAAGACTTCGCACTTGTCGCCATCGTTACTCAACGAAAGCTGGCAGCTTTTTCGTCCCATTTCGAGCGATTGCATCAAGTCGATGACATTCATTTGCGCGAGGCTTCCCCGCACGACTCCGTCAGAAGGAGCGGTCTTCGCCATTTTCTCGAGCGCGATCCGATCGATCATGCGCTTCACGCGGCGGGTCGCATCCTTCAGAAAAAATGGTTTCTCCAGGTAGTCGTCGGCGGCGTCCTGGGGCGAAAGTCGCTCGGCGATGTCAGCCTTGCTCGCCATCAGCACAGTAGAAAAATTGGCGGTGGCAGGCCGGCTTTTCAGCTTCTCAACGAGCTGGCGCCCATCCATTCCCGGCATCCGATAATCGCAGACGAGCAGATCCGGAGCGTCATCCACGGCCTTCAGGAGCGCGTCGGCGGCGTCAGTCGCAGTCGTGACCTTCGCGAGCGAGGTCAACGCCTGCTGCAGCATCGACAGCACCATCGGATTGTCATCCACCACTAGCAATTTGACGTTGTCAGCCATGGATTCGTTCGGCGGTGCTATTTGCTGCGCCGATATTCGCCGCTCTTTCCTCCGCTTTTGCGCTCCAGTGCGATTTCCCGGATTTCGATGCTTTTGTCGGCTGCCTTGAGCATGTCATAGAGCGTCAATGCGGACACGCTGACTGCCGTCAACGCCTCCATCTCAACGCCGGTCTCCGCCCTGGTGATGACTTTGGAGGTAATAGCGACGCCATTTTCGCACACGCGCAAATCGACATCAACGAGCGAAAGCGGCAGCGGATGACACATCGGAATCAGTTCAGAAGTTCGCTTCGCAGCCATGATGCCGGCAATCCTGGCAACTTCCAGCGGATCGCCTTTGGGATTTTGTGGGAGCGAAGCCAGAACATCCGGCCGAATCGCGACGAATCCACTCGCTTCGGCTTCGCGCGTCGTGGCGGGCTTGTCGGAGACATCCACCATGCGGGCACGCCCTGAGCGATCGTAGTGCGAGAGTTTCTTCGGCATGCTGAAGCCAAGCTGCGCTGTCGCTATCTTACATGGAACAAACCACCGAAGCCTGTGACGCGGGATCTAGCGCATCATGATAGGTACGAACTCACCCGCAGGAATAATTTCGCGATCGGGCGGAATGACGATATAGCAGTTCGCTCGAGCCGTCGCGGCAATGTCGCCCGACCCTTGCCATGGCACGAGTTCCACCTCCGATCTCTCGAATTCGCCGGAGAGCATTGCCGGAAGGAATCGTTTCAGGCCGGTCTTCACCCGAATCTCCGACTTTAGCCTCGCATAGACAAACGCCAGTTTTCGAGAAGTAATTCCTGCCAATGCCTCGACTACCGGGCGGGCGAAGAGCTCGAACGTCACCATCGTCGATACGGGATTTCCCGGAAGGCCGAAGAAGTACTTAGGCGACGCGGCGGAGTCTGCTTCCGCAGTGGGACAGCTGCCAAACACAACAGGACGTCCAGGCTGGATCTTGACTCCAGTGAAGAAAAACTCTGCCTTCATTTCTGATAGAACTTGCTCGACCAGGTCGTAGCGGCCCATCGAAACGCCGCCCGTCAGAAGCAGCAGGTCACACTTCAGACCTTCGACAATGAGAGCGCGGAGCTTTTGCGGCTCGTCGGGTGCTATCGGAAGTAATCGCGGCTCTCCGCCAGCGTTTCGAATCTGAACCGCCAGGGAATAGCTATTCGAATTTCGAATCTGCGTCGGACCCGGAGATGCATCGACATCGACGACTTCGTCGCCGGTGGTCAGGACGGCCACACTCGGCCGCTTATAGACTTGCAGTTGGGACTGCCCCGCCGAGGCTGCCAGAGCAACTGCGGCGTCATTCAGCCGGACACCTCTCTCAACAAGGATGACGCCTTCCCGAGCCTCTGCGCCGCAGGGGACCACGTTCTCGCCCACAGCGACGCTCCTTGTAACCTGAACGCTTCGGTCAGTCTGCGACGTGTATTCCACCATGACCACCGCATCCGCGCCTGACGGCACTGGAGCCCCGGTCATGATGGAGACACACTGTCCTGCTCCGATGTGTGCAGGAATTTTGTCGGGACTTTCTCCTGCTTTGATCTCACCAATAACGTCGAGAAGCGCGGGGATTCGCGACAGATCTGACGATCGCACCGCATAGCCATCCCGAGTCGAACGCGGAAACGGCGGAAGATCACGGTCCGCGAGGATCGCTGCTGCCAGCACTCTCCCGCCACCGGCCGTCAATGGAACCGATTCGATCGCGGGTGGACCAACGAGAGCGGCGTGCTCCTCAACCAAATGACGAGCATCTTCGAAAATCAGGACCTTTGGAGCTGCCGGAGCGATCCCCATGGGGAAATCATAAGGCAAGAAACATCAAGGTGGGTCTGCTGTGAGGTCTATCGCGCCAATTCCTGTCCCAGCATTGCTGGATTGCTGGCGCAGGACAGGCCGGTTTCGAGATCGACAACGCGATCCTGCACCAATTCAGCGATCTCGCCGTCGAAGTGCTGCATTCCCTCGGCGGAGCTCGTTTTCATGGCGTCCAGAAGAGTGTTGTTCTCGCGTTCGCCTTTTTCGATACACTCTCGCGTGCTCGCGTTGGCCTTGAGAATTTCAAAAGCAGCCACTCGTCCGCTGCGATCGGCCTTTGGCATCAGACGCTGGCAAATAATGTAACGGAACGACTTCGCAAACCGTTCACGCACCGACTGTTGTTCTGCCGGAGAGAACGAGCTGACAATGCGCTCCACCGTCTTGGATGCATCCATCGTATTCAAGCTGGAGAAAACGAGGTGTCCGGTTTCGGCAGCCTCTAGCACGATCTCGATCGTCTCGCGGTCCCGCATTTCTCCGACCAGAATGACCTTCGGAGCTTGCCGCATGGCAGATCGCAGCGCATGGGCAAAGCTTGGCGTGTCGCTATGCAGTTCCCGCTGATGGATCGTAGAGCATTTGTGGTTGTGCAGGAACTCGATCGGATCTTCGATTGTGATGATGTGGTAATACTTCTCGCGATTGATGCTGTCGAGAAGGACGGCCAGGGTTGAAGACTTGCCTGAACCCGTCGGGCCCGTGACCAGTACGATTCCGTCTCGCAGCTTCGTGACTTCGGAAAGCTGCTCCGGCAGTCGCAACGACGCGAAATCGGGAATATTGGTGGGAATGACGCGCATGACCACCGCGCAACTGCCACGCTGGATAAAGATGTTGACGCGAAAACGCGCGAGCCCCGGAAGTCCGTACGAGATGTCGCAAGCTCCATGCTCGCGGAGCGTCGTCACCGCCTGTTTGTTGTCACCAATCAGATCCGCCGCGATATGACGCGTGTCGTCGGCTGTCAGGAAACTGAGCCCGGGCACTTGTACGGGAATCATTTGCCCGTAAACCTGGACCTGCGGAGGACGGCCGGGCGAAAAGATCAGGTCGCTGATCTTCTCGGAAGCCTTCAGCATGGCGCCGAGCAGGACCGGAGTTGCGATCCGGTCGCTTCCAGTGGCGCCATCTAACTCAACCGAAATCGGAGCAATCGTTGGTGCTGCCATTCACCCTCGCTTACAGGAATCGCACGCACCACAGAAACGGAGAAATTCAGATGCCTCACTGTAGCGCGCCTGCGAGGTCATTGCGACAGACACCAAGTGCATAGTCCTTCGTAATGTGATTGAGGCAATCAAAAAGGGCGGCCATTTGGCCGCCCTCAAATAGAACGCTAAACTGTTGATTTATTGGAATTTACTTCTTGGCTGCCGCCTTCTTCTTTCCAAAGCTGGTTTCTACCGAGCCTCCGATACTCGTCAGCATCTGCTTGGCAGCATCGGCGTAGGTTCCCGAAGGTTGCAACTCAAGGTACTTTTGGAACGCTTCCGCCGTTCCCTGAGGCGCGATCATTTTGTCCCCTTGCAGGGTGGCTTTCCCAATCATGTTTACGCCCTTCCAGTAGTAGGCATCGGCACGATTCGGATCCGCCGCAATGACTTTGTCGAAAGCGCTGAGGGCGTCGTCCACCTTCCCCGCGTTCGTCAGCACCGCTCCGGTGTTGAAATAATACTGGGCGGCATTGGTCGGATCTGCCTGAGACGCCAATTCGTAGGTCTTCACCGCATCGTCGGTCTTGTTGGACTTGGCATAAGCTTCCGCCAGATTGTTGTAATACGCGGCCAGATTTTTCCCGGCATTTGGATCTTTATCGTTCGTCACAGCCTTCTTCAGTTCGATTGCCTTCTGATAATCCTCAACGGCCGATCCCAGCCTCTTTTGCTTTTCTGCGGGATCCGTCTGCTTTGCGGCCGAGAGTCGATAATAGTCGGCCAACTTGAACCAGAGCAGGTCGCGAGAAGCGTCCACCTGCGTCGCTTCAGTGAGGGACGCGATGGCTGTGTCGAAATCCCCGGCATCGGCGGCCGTCTTAGCGGCGTTCAGCTTTTCGTTCAGCGACTTGACTGTGTTCGTTTCTTTCGCCTGCTTGGCCTGTTGCTCCTGCACCTGTTTCTGCTGCTCAGGAGTAAGACCAACACCTTTGGCCTGATCTGCCTGCTCCTTCTTGAGATCGATGTCCATGGTGTTTTCGTCGAGTGACACCTGGAAACCGTTCACATGGAAGAGTTCCTTCGCAGCTTTCTGATCATCCGGAGTTTTGTACAAGACAATCTTGTATTTCCCAGGGGCGACGCCCAGTGAGAAATACTCGCCTTTTCCGTTGGTCTTCAGGTTGTACTTCTGACCGTTGTCCAGATTGTCGTACTCGACAATGGCGTTAGCGATCGGCTTGCCGTCAGCGTCTTTGCATGCACCCTTTACTGTGCCGGACGCTTGAGCGAACAAAGTGGGAACTGCACATACCAGCGCGAATATTGCAAGAATGATGAGAGCCAAGTGCTTTTTCATTTTGCCTCCCGGCAAAAAAATTTGTTCCTCAACCACGTGAAAGGCGAGTGGCACAAGAATCCACCGCGGAAAGCGGTCCTCGCCAGTCAACAAATCCTATTTCGCCACGTACGGGATTGGATCTCGCGATCCGGCAGCTTCAAACGCACGCAGGCGCAGCACACAACTGTCGCAGACTCCGCACGCCCGATCCTCGCGGCTGTAACATGACCACGTTAAATCGAACGGCGCACCCAATTCAAGGCCGAGGCGCACGATCTCAGCTTTCCGCATCGCAATGAGCGGGGTCACAATCCGAATGCGGCCATCCTTGGTGCCCGCTTTAACAACCTGGTTGAACGCCTCGTAGTAAGCAGGCCGGCAATCGGGGTAGCCGGAACTGTCGGGTTCAACCGCACCAATGTACACCTTTTCTGCCCCCAGGACCTCCGCCCAACTCACGGCCACAGAGAGAAAGTGCGCGTTCCTAAATGGGACGTAAGTCACGGGAACGCCGGGAACCACATTCTCGAAATCGGGCACGGCAATCGACTCATCCGTGAGTGCAGATCCTCCAACCGCTCGCAACGCCTCGTTTCGCACCATCAGCCGATCGCGAATGTTCAAACGCTGACAGATGGCCAGAAACGACTGCCGCTCCCGCTCCTCCGTACGTTGACCGTAGCTGATGTGAACTGCGGCAGCCTCGTGGTCTCGCGCGGCGAGAGTCGCGCACACAGACGAATCCATGCCTCCACTCAAGAGGACCACGGCGCGCGAACTGGTTCCGTTCCCCATCTACACGCCCTTTACCGCGGGATCCCATATGAACTTGTGTAGTTGGAGTCCAAGCCTCGCCGGAACGTTGTCGGCAATCATCCACTCCGCTAACTCGCGGGGATCCAGCAGGCAATGCGAACTGTCGCGGGAGCCAGTTGCATCTTTGCGAAAGGCGGGCGAAAACAGGACGGCATTCACGCGCTCACCCAGATTGTGCGCGCGGGTGAAGTCCACTGCGAAGTCATAGTCCACGCGGTCACTCAGGACGAATTTGATCTCGTCGCTTGCAGTCAGAGAGCCCAGGTTTTCGATGGAGAATGATCCCCCTTCCGCCGAACCCGGACATTTCACATCGACGATCTTGACCACTTCCGGTGGGACTTGTCTGAGCGGACGTTCGCCGCTCGTCTCCAAAAGAACCTTGTAGCCGTCATCAACCAGACGCTGCATGAGCGGAACCAGTTCGCGTTCCTGAAGCATGGGCTCTCCGCCGGTGATTTCGACCAAACCTCCATCGGGACTCAGCCTCGCAACTTCGTCCAGAATTGCTTCGGAAGCCATCTTTCTCCCACCTTGGAAGGTGTATTCGCTGTCGCACCATGTACACCGGAGGTTGCATCCGGTTAGGCGGACAAAGACGCACGCCAGGCCTGCATGCGTCGACTCTCCCTGCAGCGACTTGTAGATTTCCGTGATTTGCATGACAAAATCGGCCGTCGGCGTTCTGCCATCGGCTGTCGGCCCCCAGATACCGGAGGCCACAAGTTCGAAACACGATCAACTATTCATTCGCTGTATTTTGCCGTCGTTGTATCGGTCTCAAACACGGTGACGTCTTTGATCCGGACACGCCCCTTGGTGGCGTCCTGCAAACGGCTGTTGGACTCGTCATAGAAATACTTCGCCAAGTTCTCCGCAGACGGGTTGATCACGGTGAAGGGCTCGACTTCGTTGATCATTTGATGGTCAAGGCGCTCGATCACGTGACGCATCACTTCCCTCAGATCTTTGAAATCCAGCAACAGGCCGGCTTTGTCCAGTTCGGCGCCCGCCAGGGTTACCCGAATCTTGTAGTTGTGGCCGTGCGGATTTTCACACTTCCCCTTGTAGTTGCGCAGGTAGTGGCCTGCCGCGAATGTATCTTCAACCGTGACTTCGAACATGCTCCCCCAAACGATGCGCGCGCTGCCATGCGCTTGAAATCCAACAAATATTGTACCGCCTGCGCCCTGTTCTGACCTTGGCTTGACGGCCTTCCACCACCGAATGTAGCTTGCCTAAGCGCTCTTATTGATCGATGGAGAGGAAATGATACGAAGAAGCCTTCTGGTTCTGACTCTGTGCGCGGGGACTCTGACTCATATCTGTTTCGCGCAAGCCCGTACGGAAACGCCTGAGTTCGACGTAAAAGAGCACTACACCAAGTACGAATACCGTATCCAGATGCGGGACGGCGTTCACCTCTTCACCTCGGTGTATGTGCCGAAGGACTCTTCGCGCGCGTATCCATTTCTGATCGATCGCACTCCTTATAGCGTCAGCCCCTACGGCGTCGACTTTTTCAGATCGCAGCTCGGACCATCCCCCGAATTCGACAAAGCAGGATACATTTTCGTATTTCAGGATGTCCGAGGACGTTATATGTCCGAGGGAACGTTCGTCGAGATGCGGCCGCACATCGACACCAAGAAATCCAAGCAGGATGTGGACGACAGCAGCGATCTCTACGACACGATTGACTGGCTGCTCAAGAATGTCCCTAACAACAATGGCAATGCTGGCATCTGGGGAATCTCCTACCCCGGATTCTTTACCTCGGCCAGCATCATCGATTCGCATCCCGCACTGAAAGCGGCTTCGCCGCAAGCTCCGATGACCGACCTCTTCATGGGAGACGACGCGTATCACGGCGGCGCCTTCATGCTGGCGGCGAATTTCGGTTTCTACAGTCAATTTAAGCCGCAGGAGAATCCGCAACTGCCCGCGAAGACCCCCGTTCCTTTCGATTGGGGCACGAAAGACGGCTATCAGTTTTATCTGAACGCCGGACCTCTATCGAACTTACGAAAATATTTGGAAGGCAAGAGCGCGCTTTGGGACGACCAGGTAAATCACGACACATACGACGATTACTGGAAGACTCGCAATCTGGCTCCCCACATGAAGAACATCCATTGCGCGGTTATGACCGTAGGAGGATGGTTCGACGCAGAGGATCTACAGGGCCCGTTCTCAACGTTTCATTCGATCGGCAAAAACAATCCCGAAACATCGAACACACTCGTAGTGGGGCCGTGGGTCCACGGGGGCTGGGGTCGCTATGACGGAGAACATCTCGGCCGCGTCGAGTTTGGTTCGAGCACGGGAGAGTTCTACCGGAAAAATATTCTCTTCCCGTTTTTTGAGCAGTACCTGAAAGGAAACGGCGACGCGAAACTGCCGAAGGCGTACGTGTTTGAAACCGGAACCAACGTATGGCGAAAGTATTCTGCCTGGCCTCCAGAGAATGTCGAAAAGAAGACCTTGTACTTTCACGCAAACGGCGAACTCTCGTTCGAAGCGCCGGTCGCCGAAGGACAATCGTTTGACGAATACGTAAGCGATCCGGCGAAACCCGTTCCATTCGTCAGCTACACCGGCCTGAATGTGCCGCAGGAATACATGGTGTCCGATCAGCGATTCGCTGACAGCCGCACCGACGTGCTGGTGTACCAAACGCCGGTATTGCAGGAAGACGTCACGATTGCCGGACCCATCTCTCCGCGGCTATTCGTTTCGACGAGCGGCACCGATTCTGACTGGGATGTGAAATTGGTCGACGTCTATCCCACAGACTTTCCCGACAGCAAGCAGGACGCGCCGCGGCCCGAGGATCGCGACAAACCGCGAAAAGATGTTGCGGTGCCTGCCTTCAATATTGGCGGATATCAGCAGCTTGTGCGTGGCGAACCATTTCGCGGCAAATTCCGCCACGGCTTTGAGAAGCCGGAACCGTTCACCCCCGGCAAGGTCGAAGAGATCGACTTCACGATGCAGGACATCAATCACACCTTTCGTCGTGGACACCGCATCATGGTGCAGATTCAGAGTTCATGGTTCCCGCTCACTGACCGCAACCCGCAAACGTTCGTGAACATTCCCACTGCAAAGCCGACCGACTTCATCAAGGCGACAGAGCATGTGTACCGCAGCAAAAGTGAAGCATCGGCAATTCAGGTACAGGTAGTGCCGAGTAGTGCAGAAGTTGACGGACAGAAATAGGCTGTTCTCTCGTCCACTTACTGAATCCTGTCATTCCGACCCCACTCTTTGTCACTCCGACCGCAGAGAGGAACCGGCTTCCCGCCGCCAGCAACGACCGCGCCGGCGAAAGCAGGTTCCTCACCGCCCTTCTCGGAATGAAGAGAAGTAGGCAAAGCTGATTCGTTTGGTACTCACCTAAACGACGGTGCCTCCGTTCGCATTTCTCCCCGATTCCGGACTAAAATCTGGCATCTCCCTGGGATCCGCCCCCAGGGTCCGACCCCTGGGAACTTCACTCACGAGAAGGGACAACGTTTATGAACGTCCTACTACTCTCGATGCCCGATTCGTTCGAGCACATGCCGTCACTCGCGATCCGCATGCCCAACGGCGGATTAACTTCGATTGCTGGGAACTTGGATCCGCACCATCGCGTGGCTGTCGCCGATCTGATCCTCGTTCAAGGGCAGGTGAGAGAAACTGTGACTCGCTTGGTTCGCGCACGGCAGCCGGACGTCGTCGGTTTGTCGATCATGACCTTCCAGCGTCGTACCGCCGGACGCATCATAGATCTGGTTCGCAGTCTGAAGCCCGATGCGAAAATCGTTGTCGGCGGATACGATCCCAGCCTGGCTTCGGAGGCCTACGAAGCTTTCGACATCGATTACCTGGTTCGCGGCGAGGGTGAAGTGACGTTCCGCGATCTCTTGCGCGCGATCGAACACGGTGCCTGCCTTGAGTCAGTTGGCGGCCTGTCGTTTCGAAAGGGGGAGGCATGGATTCACAACACCGCGCGAGCGCCTCATCGACTGGAAGACAACGAGATTCGCATGCCCAAGCGGGATTCCCGTGTTTTGAAGGGATACACAATGCTCGGGCGGCAAGTCGACGTCATCGAAACGTCGCGCGGCTGCACCTACGATTGCAGCTTCTGCTCGATCATTGAAATGCGCGGCAGGAACTTCTTTACCTATTCTTTCGACCGCGTGATCGCCGACATTCGTGATGCCCGCGACCACGGCGCCCGCACGATTTTCTTGGTCGACGACAACATCATGCTCAACGTCCGGCGATTCGAAGCATTGTGTGAGGCCATCATAGCGGCTGGCTTGAACGGCATTGATTACTTCGTGCAGGCCATGACGTCATCGATTGCCAATCACGGCGCAACTTTGGCTCCCTTAATGAGGCGAGCGGGGTTCCGTTACGTTTTTCTCGGCATCGAAAACATTCTTGAAGGAGATCTCAATTTCCTGCGAGCCTCGGCGAAGAACACGGCTCGTGACAATGGCCGGAGCACCGGGAATGCGACGCTACAAGCCATCGACTACTTGCATCGCAATCAGATGTTCGTCGTGGGTGGCTTGATTGTGGGCAATCCAGACGACACTCGCGAGTCAATCGAAGCTAATCTCGAATTCGCCCGCCGCTATGTGGATTGGCCCTACATTCAGCATCCCACGCCCTATCCACGCACGCCGATGACGAAAGACTTCCGCGATCAAGGACTAATCGAGAACGAACATTTCGAAGAGTATGACGGCACGACTGCCGTCGTCCGCACCAAATACTTGTCGGCCGAAGAAGTGGAATACCTCTGCTGGAAGGCTGGGCGCTGGATGAAAACGAAACACATTCCAGCGGTCCTCCGCCACGATCCCTGGTTCGTGCTCTCCAACGGACGCAAGATGCTCGCCCACACTTTTCGCGGGACCTCGATCCGCTCAGCGTTGAAGCTTGAGGACGACAAGAAATCATTCCAGCGCTACAAAGCCATCCGCAAAGCCGAACACGATTACGTGTAGCGGGCGGACCTTTACTGTCCAACTCCAAAGAATTCCTCGACAACGTGGACGTCCGTCGTTTTCTTGTAGTTCGGCAGGCTTTCAACGAAGACGCGCCCGTATTGCTTCTTCAATATCCGGTTATCGAGCAGGACAAGCAAGCCGCGATCGTGCAGCGAGCGAATTAGCCGTCCGAAACCTTGCTTCAACGTAATCACCGCGGATGGCACCTGATATTGAAAAAATGCGTTGCCGCCGTCAGCGTCAATCGCCTTCACCCGCGCCGCAACCACCGGATCGCTCGGCACCGCAAAGGGCAACCGGTCAATGATGACGCAACTGAGCTGATCTCCTTGCACATCGACGCCCTGCCAGAAAGACGATGTCGCAAACAACACAGCATTCGGCGTAAGCCGAAATTCTTCGAGAAGGGCGCTCTTGGGAGCATCTCCTTGCCGCAGCATCGGGAACTCGACCTCACCCAAGAGCCGGTGATAGATATCATTCATCTGGGCGTAACTGGTGAAGAGCACGAATGCGCGTCCGCGAGTGATCTCCAGCAGCTTCCGGATACGGTCTGCCGCCTTCGCCGTGAATTGCGGCGTGCGCGGATCAGGAAGATCGGGCGGAACGTAAAGCAGCGCCTGGCTCTCATAGTCAAAATGTGAGGGCAGCACCGACTCGCGGGCGTGCTCGACCCCCAGCCGCTGCCGGATATATTCGAAACGCCCTCCAACTGCGAGCGTCGCCGACGTCAGCACGGCGCACTCGAGCTTCGACCAGAGGCACTCGCGCAGAATGGGGCCAACGTCGATCGGCGTGGCTTGCAGAAAGGTGTGCCGTCCGCGAGAAAGAGGTTCGGGGCCCGTCGCTCTTTGGTTCTTGTCCGCGTCTCGACCTGCGCGATATCCCGGACGCCCGCCACGCCGCTCGATCCAGAACACGGTGTTGCGGTCATCCGACTCCATGGCAAATCCGAGTTGCACCTGGATCTCTTGCGCGCGGCGCGCGAAGTTGAATACTTCTTCCGGCTTCTGCGGCAAGGCTTCGAGTTCTCCCGCCAATCGCGTCAGCGATTGATTGAGCGCCCCATATTCGTCCCCATTCTCCTCGAGGAATTCGCGTCGCGATTCGAAGGCAAAACGTCCTTCCCCGGCTGGCAGAAGCGAGAAGAACAGCTGCGCGCGGTCCCGCAGGCTGCCGAGAGCCCCTGAGATTGAGGCCGATAGCATCCGGTTCTTCTGCATCGAGCTCTCTACGTCTCGCGCCAGTTCCTCCACCCGCAGACTGCTGATCGAAATGCCGAAGTAGTTCCCTGCCACGTCCTCTAGTTCGTGCGCTTCGTCGAACACAACTGCGGCCGCCTCGGGAAGAATTCCTGCATCCGGCGCACCATCGGCCTGCAGCTTGATCGCCAGGTCCGCGAAAAACAGGTGATGGTTGACGATGATGATGTCACTTTCCATCGCGCGACGCCGCATTTCGGTGATGAAGCAACGCTCCCACTCACTGCATTTCTGGCCGGTGCAAGCGTCCGCGCGGGCATCGAGCTTGTGCCAAAGTAGACTCGCTTCCGGTAACTCGGCGAGTTCGGCGCGATCCCCGGTCGCGGTGCTCTTCTCCCATGCAGAAATCGCGCGGTACTGCTCGATTTCTTCCAACCCGCTGAGCACCGGCTGGTCGGTAAGGTCATACAGCTTCTTGCGGCAGAGATAGTTGTTGCGTCCCTTCATGTAGCAAACGGAAAGGCGCGAACTGGAAGACGCTTCGCCGTACAGCGCTTGCTCCAGGAACGGGATGTCCTTATAGAACAGCTGCTCCTGAAGATTTTTCGTTCCAGTCGAAATGATGACTCGCTTGCCCGAGCGAATCACAGGAACGAGATAAGCCAAAGTCTTTCCGGTGCCAGTCCCGGCCTCCACGATCAAGTGACGCTTCTCGTCCAGAGCTTGCTCGACCGCTTGCGCCATCTGCAACTGGCCGCGCCGAAACTCATAAGCTGGATGAGTCCGGGACAATACTCCGCCTGGCGCGAAGAACTGGTACAACGATCCGTCTTTGCCATTTTGGCCGGAACCGCTCGCTGAGGCGGAAGAGACGGGCTGAGGACTCGGAGACACGGGAGTCTCTATAATAGCGATTCCGGGACTTTCGCATCGCGCCCTGCAGAACGGCTTCGGTCGAACTGGCAGACGAGGTCGGAATACCGCACCTCGGCCTCAATTTGACCCAGCCTACCTACAACTCGACCAACACTCTCGCGACCACCGCCGCCGGAATTCCCACAATTGCCATCGTCGGACGGCCCAACGTCGGCAAATCCACGTTATTCAATCGAATTGTTGGATCGCGCCGCGCTATCGTCGGTGACGAACCCGGCATCACCCGCGACCGCCTATACGGCGACACGGAGTGGAGCGGGCGGCGTCTTCGCATCGTCGACACGGGTGGAATCCTGCCTGAAGAAAAAGATCTGATTCCTTCGGAGATTTACCGCCAGGCTCGCGTAGCGCTCGACGAGGCTGCAGTCATCGTCATGGTCATCGATGGACGCTCGGAACTTGCCGGCCCTGATCTTGAACTAGTTCGCTTGCTGCGCAAGGTCAACCGGCCGTTGTTCCTGGCGGTGAACAAGGTCGATTCCGAAAAGCAATCGACTCTCGTGGACGATTTTCATCGTCTCGGAATTCGCCAGATGTTTCCAATTTCCGCTGAGCACGGGCGCGGAGTTGACGATCTGCTCGACGGAGTCGTAGCCGCGCTCCCAGCAGCCCCTATTTCGGAAGATGCAGAACTCGCCGAGGACTCCGAAAGCTCCTCCGATCAAGACGAGTCCCCCGGCGAAAAAGAAGCGGTTCGCGAGGTGAAGGTTGCGATCATCGGACATCCGAACGTTGGCAAGTCAACCCTATTGAATTGCCTGACTTCGTCCGACCGCGCGATTGTTTCCCCGATCCCCGGCACGACGCGCGACGCGGTTGATGAAGTCGTTGAACACAACGGACGCCAATTTCGCTTTATCGACACCGCCGGTATTCGCCGCAAGGGCAAGACTCATCTGATGGCGGAAAAGCTATCCGTCGTGATGGCTCGCAAACATCTTGAAGCTGCCGACATCGCGCTGCTCGTCATCGATGCCACCGAGAGTGTGAGCCAACTCGACGCCGCAATTGCCGGATACGCCCACGAAAGCGGGCGTTCGATCATCGTCGTCGTCAACAAATGGGATCTCATGATTGGCGGAGACAAGAAGACTGGCAGGCCCACTAAGGCAGAGCGCATGCGCGAGAGCAAGCGTCCAGGCGACCAGTCGGCTTATGAGGAACGGCTCCGCTACGAGCTCAAATTCCTCAGTTACGCGCCGGTTGTTTTCGTTTCCGCCCAAAGTGGCAAGGGGACAGAGAAGATATTCCCACTACTGGAGAAGGTGGCCGCGGAACGCCGAAAGCGCGTGACCACATCCGAGATGAATCGCTTTCTCGAACACGTAGACTTCGAACGGGCTTCCGTTCCCATGCGCCAGCGAGTCAAGATTCTTTACATGACGCAAGCTTCAGTCGCGCCGCCGACGTTCGTTCTCTTCACCAATCGGGCCGTCAAGTTGCACTTCGCTTACCAGCGATTTCTCGAGAACCAGATTCGCGCGGCTTTTGGATTCGTCGGAACCCCGATCTGGATTAAGAACAAGGCGAGGAATTCGTAGGTTGACCCCGAACGAGAAATCCGTATTGGCGTTTATGTTGCAAAGTCAGCGATTCAATGCACTTCGATGGACGGCGCGACTGGCCCCCACCCTGGTTCTGTTTGCTTCGATGTCAGCTTTCGGGCAGGCGACCGGCACCTCGTCGTCGACGAAGCACACAGTGCATCCGCCGCCAGCGGAGAAATCCACGCTCGAACCGGGATCGGTCGTCAATGGCGTCTACCGCAATACCGCTCTGCGATTCTCGTGCAAGATCCCCGCGGGATGGGTACTACGAACCGATGAAATGAATTCACCCGAGCAACCGGCACCGGGTGAGCCTTCCGCAAGCGCACCCGTAAGAGGTCCAAAGGTTTTGCTGGCCGCGTTCTCCCGTCCACCAGAAGCTCGCGGCGAAGACGTCAACGCGTCGATTCTGATTGCGGCTGAGCCTCAATCCACCTATCCCGGATTAAACGATGCGGCCCAGTATTTGGGGCCAGTATCCGAGATTGCCAAGGCGCAGGGCTTCACCGAAGATGAAGATCCTTACGAGACGGCGATCGGAACGAAGACTTTTCCACGCGCGGATTTTCACAAAGATGCGGGATCAAGAGTCATTCGTCAATCGACCCTAACCCTGCTGGATCACGGATACGCGATATCGATCACGATGATCGGCGGGACTGAAGACGAGGTTGAGACCTTGATTGAGGGATTGCAGTTCGGACCTTCGCCGCACGCCGCACCGCCATCCAAGTAAGCGCACATCTCTCAGTACCTATTGCAGGGTCGCAGCGCAGTCCTTCAAAGCAATTTCGATCTGCGGCGGATGAAGCAACGTGTTGTGGATCAGGCAGTGATGCACGGCTCTCTCGACGCCAGTTCGATGCTGTTCGCTTAACTCCACAGGGGTTTCGATTTCGATGCGAAAGTTGTCGATGCGAGCCACTGGATCCTTCACTTTGTCTGCGGTTACGAGAACCCGAGTGCCTTCGGTGGAGAGTTTGAACTTGCGAAGATACTGGGCCGCGTAAAAGGCCGCGCACGATCCTAGCGAGGCGAGCAACAACTCTGGCGGGGTCATTCCTTCGTCGAAGCCGCCGTTCTCCGGTGGTTGATCCGATATGATCGTGTGTTGACGAGCTTTGATTTCGAACTGAACCGATCCCAGGTGCTCCACTTTTGCTTGCATAAGTCCTCCCCTGATAAACCGCTAGCTAGCGCTTTTACCTGCAAAGACAGCATCAAGACGAACTCGGACCAGCTCCCGCGCCCGCGATAACCGCGACTTCATGGCCGCTCGAGAAATCCTTAGCGCCTTCGCGACTTCGTCTCCAGGACGCTCCTCAAGATCGCGCATTTGATAAACCGATCTATAGATTGGCGGCATTTCCGCTATCGCGTCATCCAGAATCCGTTTCATCTCCCCGCGAGCAAGCATCGCTTCCGGAGTCGGCACAGTACCGGAAATCTCTCGGCCTTCGTCGTCCAGCGTTGAGAGCTGAAGCAGGGGTAGCAAAGCCTCCCGCTCCTTGAGCTGCCAACACACGCGGCGGCCGATTTGCGCGAGCCATCCGCGAAACGCCGTGGAGTCCCGCAATTGATCCAGGTGCCGATACGCCTTTGTTAAGGCTTCGACCAAAACGTCTTCGGCATCCTCGCGGTTCCCGCAAGCGCGCAGCATCTGCCGGTAAACGGCATCTTTGTGCTGACGTGTCAGCGCGTCAAAATCATGGACGGCCACCGTGGTCGCGTCGAGGTTCACGAGGCCATTCTGTCATCGCAATAGCAACCAGGCTGTATTCAGGATCACTGCGTAGCCTGAGACCCCTCCACCTTGGTAACGGGCATCTTGCACTTCAGACTCGTGTTCCATGGCATCCTTCCGAGCAGTTCCGCCATGGGACATATATCCGTCAACCCGGCGAACATCAGACCGACACCCGCGAAAACCGAGACGTAGAGCCAATGCAAGTTCGCAAAAAGACCGAGAAGAATTCCAAGCAACACAAGTAAGCCAGCTCCGAAGCGTACCTGCCGCTCCAAAGACCAGCGAGCCTTTACGTTGGCGACGACCGGCAGCCCAGCCTGCACCCAAGCGCTCGTCCCGCCTTCCAGCACAGCAACTTCAGGTCGGCAGGGTTCCAGAAGAGATGCGGTCATCCACGCCCGCTTGCCCATCTGGCAGATTAGAAGGAGCGGCATATCGCGTCGAAGGTCGTCGAGGCGAGCCTCGATCTGGTCCATCGGAATGTTGACCGCGCCCGGAATGTGGCCAGACGCAAATTCCGACGAAGAACGGACGTCCACGAGTTGGAATTGGCTCGAAGGCAGTTGTTTCAGGGCAGTGACTGTGACTGTGCGAATCAAATTCCCTCCTATCTAGAAAGAGGGGCTGATTCTCAAAAAGGATTCAGAGGCATTTACGCGGGGTGGTGAGCGCTCAGTCCAACGATTCGGGATGGAGGCTTAAGTCTTTTTCGCCAGAAGCCTTTTTCTCTGCGTATTTCTTCATCCAGGCTTCCCAGCTCTTGCCGGCGGCGGTGTCCCGCCCGGTGAAGGCTAGTGCCGCGATGTCGGAGTAGGAGACGGCGACCTTCTCGTGGGAGTTTTTCGGATACAGGCGGACATGGGATTCCTTCAAGCTTGCGGCGGAGCGACGATCGAAGAGGTACCCCTCAACCTTCGAGCCATCTTTACGAGTGATCGTGATGTCGCCTCTATAGTCAAACGCCTTTTCGAGGGCCTGGCGCAGGTCTTCCTCGCTAGCGAGCGCCGGGATCCAGCCTTCGAGCTTTTCGTGGGCAGTGCCTGGCGCGATTTCCAGCGCGTCAGGATTCGCCGGCGTTACGTGCGGCGGAGTTCCTTCTGGAGAGGCGTGGTCGATATGGCCGGATTCTTTGCCTGTCATGAATGATCGTTGGAGCCAAAGCGTCTGTTAAGACCCTTGCCTCCGCTCAGGCGCGCGTTTCCTGCAACTCCGGCGAATTCGACGTCGGTGTGATTTGGATCAGCGGATTTACCGGTGCTTCAGGTTCATCGAGCATGCTTAGCGCCTGTTGGTCGTTATAGCTGGTGGAGAGAGTGGCTTTTACGGTCGCGAGAAATCCGCTTAGGGAGCTAAAAGTCGCGTTTACGGCCGAGGCTTCGTATCCGCTGTGGACCATGCAATTCGCGCAAGCTGGATTGCCCGATTCAGTTCCGTACTTGCTCCACTCAGTGGTGGCCAGCAGTTCGGAAAATGTTTCGGCGTACCCGTCCTGCAGCAGATAGCAAGGCTTCTGCCACCCAAAAACGTTGAATGTCGGCATGCCCCAAGGCGTGCACGGATACGTGCGCTTTCCCATCAGGAACTCGAGGAACAGGGGCGAGAGGTTGAAGCGCCAGTTCTTTTTGCGATTCGAGAGAATAGCCCGGAACATACGGCGGGTGCGGGCGCGTCCAAGAAAATGCTTCTGATCGGGAGCTTTGTCGTACGAGTATCCCGGCGACAGCATCATGCCCTCGACGCCAAGATCCATCATCTCGTCGAAGAACGCGCGAACCGATTTCGGATTCGCTCCGTCGAACAGCGTGGTGTTGGTGGTGACGCGGAAACCGCGCCGCAACGCTTCTTTGACCGCATCGACCGCAATGTCGTACCCGCCTTCGCGGCAAACTGCCAAATCATGCTCTTCCCGCTGACCATCCAGATGCACGCTGAATGTCAGATACTTGCTGGGCTTGAAGAGGTCGATCTTTTCCTTCAGCAACAAGGCGTTGGTGCAGAGGTATATGTATTTCTTGCGAGCGACCAGGCCTTCAACGATTTCGCCAATCTGAGGATGCATCAGCGGCTCGCCGCCGGGGATGGAAACCATCGGGGCGCCGCACTCGTCCACCGCGCGGAAACATTCTTCCGGGCTCAGATCCTTCTTCAGGATGTGCGCCGGATATTGAATCTTGCCGCACCCCGCACAAGCGAGGTTGCACCGGAACAACGGCTCGAGCATCAGCACGAGCGGATATTGCTTTCGACCGGTCAGTTTCTGGCGAAGCACATAGCTTGCCACGGTCCACATCTGTGACACAGGAACTGGCATGAATACAGTAACCCCTTGTAATCACTATCTTATCAGGGTTAGGCCCCCGAATGTCCGCAGGTATGACCCTGCAAAGACACTGGTTTTGATGCGGCAAACGGACCGACGGTTCAACGGGCAGAGGTCGCTTCTTAGAACATTGCAACCTACATCCACGTTCCTCCGTCTAAAGGCCGTGCCCTTCCGCTTCGACTCGTGGCCGAGTGGGCTCTTGTTCCGGCTCTAGAAAACCGATACCCTTATTTCCGGTCGCCGACATGTTCAACCCGCACCCCAACCTGGCCGACGAAGTGAATCGCGGTATCGTCCGGTCGGAAATCGAAGGTGGGGTTTTTCTGGCCGACCTGCCTCCATCCACCGTTCTTCAGATCCAGACCATGCATCATTGCTATACAGCTGTGCTGCTGGGCGGCAGCGATGCTCTGCTCTCCGGGCATCCCGAATTCTGCCCAGAGCCTGTTCACGTGGCGATCTCCGGTTCGACGTGGGGCGGCTCGATGCTGAAGCTACAATATGTAGGCCGGGGAATGCATCTGGAATTCCGGCACCCCGAATATCCGACGCCGATCATCACCTCGGCCATCCAGGAAATTCGCGATCAGGTCCAGATGCCCGCGCTCGAATTGGACGCGCACCCGCACGGCGCTCATTCCTGAACGACTCTGAGATCTGATGGTCTGAATTTCCCCAACTTTGCACCGACAGGGTCGCGCCTAAGCTGCCTTCGGCGAACTCCCATTGACTTGCACCTTCGCAGCCACTACCATTCCGGCCATCGGCCCTTGGTCGAAGCAATCATGCCACTCGATATCGGAACGCGCGAAGTTGGTCACGTTACTATCCTCGACATCAATGGACGCATTGTCCTCGGGGATGAGATCGGCGACCTTCGCACTGCCGTCCGCAACCTCATCGCGGAAGGCAAGAAGAAGATCATCCTGAACCTGGCCGCCGTCGACTACATCGACAGCTCCGGCGTGGGAGAGCTCGTGGGTAGTTTCACCACCGTGCGCAACGCCGGTGGCGAGCTCAAGCTGCTGAACCTGACGCAAAAAGTTCACGACGTCCTACACGTCACCAAACTTTATACCGTTTTTGACATCAAGGATGACGAGTTTAACGCCGTGAAATCGTTCGACTATTTTTTTGCGAAGTAGCCTCTCGAAAAACTAATTTTGAATTCCCATTTGCGTGAGGACGTAGGCGTAGTCGAACGCTGATTCCTTGAGGCGGTCATACCGTCCGGACGCACCTCCGTGACCCGCCGGGCTCAGGTTCGTTTTCAGGATGAGGATGTTGTGATCCGTACGCGTGGCCCTCATTTTTGCCACGTACTTCGCCGGCTCCCAATACATGACCTGGCTGTCATTGAATGACGTTTTCACCAGCATGTTGGGATACGCCTTCGGCTCGATGTTGTCGTAAGGCGAATAGGTGCTCATGTATTCGAAAGCAGCCTTCTCCTTGGGATTTCCCCACTCCTCAAATTCTCCGACCGTGAGCGGGAGAGTTTCGTCGAGCATGGTGTTCAGAACATCCACGAAAGGAACTCCAACAATCGCCGCCTTGAACAGATCGGGACGCATGTTCAGTACCGCTCCCATCAGCAAACCTCCGGCGCTGCGGCCTTCGATGACCAGCCGATCTTTCGATCCATATCCGCGCTTCACCAGATCCTCGGCGCACGCAATGAAGTCGGTGAATGTCGTTTTCTTGTTCATCATGCGTCCGGCATCGTGCCAGCCCTTACCCATTTCTCCGCCGCCGCGAATGTGCGCAGTCGCCGCCACGACACCTCGATCCACCATGCTGAAAATGTTCGGGTTGAAGAACATGTCGATCGAAATTCCGTACGAACCGTAGCCATAGAGATACAGTGGCCCGCTGCCGTCGAGTTTCGCGTCTTTCAGGCGCAACACCGAGACGGGCACCTTCACGCCATCCGACGCGACCGCGTAGATCTGCTCGACCTGGTATTTTTTGGCGATCGTATCCGCCCGGAACTTCCTTCTGCTTCAGCAAAACCGACGTGCCCTTTTCCATGTCATAGGAAAACACCGAGGGCGGCGTGACCGGAGACTGGTATCCATAACGAAAATCCGTCGTGTCGTAAACGCGATTCACATATGAATACGCGGCGTAAGCCGCTTCGGGGAAGGCGATGCGCTTCGACTGCCCGTTGCGCAAGTCGATGATGCGAATCTGCGGCAGGCCGGTTTCGCGCTCGTACACCACGCAGAAATTCTTGAAGAAATCGACGTCGTCCACCATGATGCCCGCATTTTGCGCCATCACCTCGTGCCAGTTCTTGCTTCCCGGATCCGTGACCGGAGCGTTGACCAGCCGGAAATTGCGGCCAGTGTCGTTGACGCGGATGTAAAAGGAATCGCCGTTGTGATCGGGGTAATACTCAATGCCCTGCTTGCGAGGTTCGAGTATCTTCCAGTCGCCAGTCGGCTGTTTAGCGGGAATGTAACGCGCTTCGGTCGTCGTGTGGCTGCGTGAGACTAGAAAGATGAAAGCATCACTGCGGGTTTTGAACGCTTCCACGTTGAAGCGCTCGTCGGGCTCTTCATACACCAGCGCGTCGGCCTCCACCGATCCCAGCACGTGACGATAGAGACGATACTGGCGCTTCGAGACCGCGTCTTCTTGCGTATAAAAGATCGTTTGATTGTCGTTGGCCCAGACCACCGACCCGACGCGTTCCGCATGATCGAGCAATGTCTGTCCGGTGCGAAGATCTTTTACCGCGAGCGTGAACTGGCGGAATCCTGTGTTGTCGAAGCTGTAAGCCAGAAAATTTCCGTCCGGACTGACGGCAAAAGCCGCGAGCGTCATGAAGGTCTGGCCCTTGGCCAGTTCATTGATGTCGAGCAGGACCTCCTCCGGCGCGTCCATGCTCGCCTTCTTGCGGCAGCGGATCATGTACTGCTTCCCTGCCTCGGTCCGCGTGTAATAGAAGTAGTCGCCTTCCTTGTAAGGAACCTCGACGTCGGTCTCCTTGATGCGGCCGAGCATCTCGTCGTAGAGCTTCTTTTGCAGAGGCTCCGTCGGCTTCATGATCGCGTCGGTATAGGCGTTTTCCTGTTCGAGATAAGCGCGGACTTCGGGATTGGTTTTTTCGCGGAGCCAGGCGTAGTTGTCGACCATTTTGTGTCCGTTCACCTCGGTGACGTGCGGAACTTTCTTTGCGACGGGAGGAGTGGGCGTGTTACCGGCCGCAGCCAGAATGATGACGGAAACAAGCAGCAGGATGCTGAACGACGTTCGGCGCAAAAGCATCGGACTCATAGAATCACCCCGAGAGTGCAAATTAAGATTGGAACGAGCGGCAACTTGAGCGGAGCGGAGACGGTTTGTAGCAAGGGAAAAAAGATACTCCGATCAGCGGGCGATGTGCAACGGTGCCGACCGCGCGAGCCTAAGATGCGAACCGACTCGGCAAATGCCCGATTTTGTCGCGAAATCTTCAATTCTCGAAAATCTTGTCAATAGGCAGAAATTACACGATTCGAGCTAACTTCAACGAAATACGGCAAATATAAAGTGGCCAGTCATGTCCACTTTACCCCTGCCAATTTGATATTCTGGATATATAGAGGAAATTCAAAGGCGCGGCCCCCGGGTCGCGCCTTTTCTTTTCCCAATCACCCCCAAGAGGTTGAATGTGGGACAACCCCATAAACCAAAGAGGTTCGTGTGGGGACAGCCGCCTCGGCTGTCCGGCGGAGCAAAGCTCCGCAAGCGGGGAGAGAACCGTCCGACTTCAGCACAAGAAAGAGTACGGGACAAAGGGCAAAGGTGAACGATGTGAGTGGAAGAACGAAAATCTGGGACCGATTCACCAGCTTCAAACAACGTGGAGAATGGGTCGAACTGGAGTTCATGGCAAGGACGGCGCAGCTCCGTTTTGCCATCAGCAAACCCTGGGGAGAGACGCAAGCGTACGACGTCGGCATCGCGCACGGCCTGAATTTTCTCCGAGTGCAGGTGAAATCAACAACTTGCCACAACCGTGCGGGATATCTGTGTCAGTTCAAGCCCAACCAACAGAAGAAGCACGACTACTCTCTCGATGAAATCGACTTGTTCGCGGCATACGTCGTTCCGGAGGATGTGTGGTACCTGATTCCGGCGGTCTTACTGTTGGGCAAGAGAAGGCGCATCATGGCGATGCTATGTCCCTTGGTCCCCCCGGTAAAGAAGGCCAGCTACCGCTACGAAATTTATCGCGAAGCCTGGCACCTGCTCACCAAGAGCCGGATCGAACTGTCGCAGAGCAAAGTCCCTCCCACGCCGCCCTCTCATCACCGCAAGCCCGCCTCGCGCAGGATCCGGAAAACCTCTCGTACTAAGCCACGATAGGTGCGGCTGGACTTGAAACATATGAATCCGGCCTTGTGAAAGTCAAATGAAGGTTGGGGCAAGATTTCGTTCAGCGCGGCGAAGACCTAGGACTCCTCAGCAAAAAACAATTCGCTGTCGACATTCCCGTGCCCGCCCTTGCAAAAGGCGCAAGGACGGGACACCCCTCAGATGGGTAGGTTTAGGCAGTTCAAGACTCGGGCCACCCGCCCTCGCTTTTTGAGGGGAGTGCCAGAAATCATTAGCTCGCAATCACATTCTGGAATACACTCCCGTTCTAGCACATGTTGATTGCCGTAAAACTCGTATGGCTCCTCGTCTTCGGGATTTACGTTCTTCGAGGTGCGGACGATACTGATCGGAAGCTGATCAACTTCCTCATCATCGCTGGATCGGCCTTGGTGGGTCTCGTGATTGCCCTAATGGTCGGATACGGAAACGACACGCTTAGAGAAGTTGCGTTCTCGATGGGCCTTGTCGGAGCCGATGTCGGCTGCGTGATCGCAGCCGCTTGGAATTATTGGCGTGCCGGTGGAATTTACAAAGGCAAGAAGGGTAAAGGGATGAAGAGCGATAAACCGTTGATTTGACCGCGCGGAGATTTGATTAACTTCCCCTGCGAGAAATGTTCGACGAATGGAAACTCCGTAGGTGCCTTTAGAAAATTGTCGCCCAAGTGTTCTCTGGAATCGACAGAACGTTCTTCACGACTTCTGGGTCAAATCGACTTCCTGACCATCTTTGAATCTCGGCGCACATCGATGAGCGTGACACCCGCGGGTAACTGGAAAAAACGGTTTCGAAAACAAAATAAACAGCTCCAAGTATTCGCGCTAGAAACGGTATTCCATCAGCCTTCAACCCGCGAGGATGACCTGTACCATCGAAATGCTCGTAACTCGCAAACATGATTTCCGAAGACCCGGCAAGACAAGGGATTGACAGGAATAGCTCGTGAGCTTCGTGGCACTGCTTGCAGATCAATTCCAGTTCGTCGGGTAATAGACACTCAGGGCGAAGCAGGATATTCAAGAGTGCCGGGACTTGGCATACATGATGTAGCCAGGCTGCGCGCGTTAGTGACTCGATATCTCTATCGTGCAGCCCCAGAGCCTTAAACATAGCGAGATGGTGAGAGAAAGTTAAACGACGGTAGTCGCCTCGCATGCCCAATGTGGTCATCACTGTTTCTTCATTCGATAAATCAATCGCCGACAACTTCTCACGTAGTTCTGCGGTCAGAGCATCTACCAAGTACTGTAGGCTGGTCTTGTTTGAGCTCGCATTCTTCCGCAGGCGGTCGTGGTCGAAGGCACGACGAATCATCACAAACAGATCTTGGGGTTCAAAGGGCTTCCGAAGGTAGTCCAACGCTCCACAGCGTAAGCACGCGAGGGCCACGGTAACGTCGTGGACGGCGCTCGCAAATACCAGAGGAAGATCCGGATAACGCATCTTCACTTGTTCGAGCAGGCCCAACCCATCCAAATCAGGCATCATTAAACATGTCAAGATGAGGTCGAATTGTTCGCCCGAATCGAGAATCGCGAGTGCCTCGTTTCCCGAACCCGCCTCCTCGCGTTGATAGTCTAGCGAGGCGAGCATGCTTACTATGATTTCCCGGATCGGCTCCTCATCGTCCACCACGAGAATGCGTTCTCTCACTGCAGCCTCCACAGCACAGCGACTCGGTCCTGATCGTGCATGCCGGAAGTATCGCACGGCTGGGCCGCCTGTGGAGTGTATGTGAGTCTACGGCTGGCGGGGTGGCCCGGCCTTTCACATCCAAGTCTTCTTTCCCGTTTCAAGACTCTGGGTGCCCTGTCCTTGCGCTCTTTGCAAGGGCGGGTACGATGCTGCCGATACTATAGGCTTGCCATGCCCGCAGGTCTGCATCGTACTTACGGCGCTCACCACCCGCACTTTATCACTTGCTCTTGTTACCGGCGATTGCCTCTCCTGCATTCTTCGAAGATTCGATCGATGATCGTAGTCTTCCGAGTTCGAATTCGTGCTGTTCTATAATGCGGCGATGAAAAGTTGTATCTGCTTTGTCGCGATGATCCTCGGCTTGGGGCAGTTACTCGGGGCTTCTGAACCGATCAACCAGCAAGAAGCGATTGCCCGCTTGGAGCGCGCCATTTCGAAAACGAACATTTTTGAATTGCCATCGTTTGCGATGAAAGCCGATGTCGAAATCGAAGACCACGGGAAATTGGTGAAGGGCACCTATGAACTCCTGTGGAATGGCCCTGACCAATGGCGGGAAGGAATCGCAATTCCAGGGTATACGGAAGTCCAGGCAGGAGGAAAAGGCACGATCTGGGTCCAACGCAGCGTAGATTTCATCCCGATTTCAATTTACACACTGCATCAGGCGTTGGGATTCGGTTCCAGTGTTGGCTTGCCGCAGTCTATGTCCCTCGTTCAGTTGGCACTTACGTCGAGAGACACGATAAAGAAAACGAGTACACGAAAGGACCACGGGGATGAGCTGACTTGCTTCGAGATTGAAGACGAACGGAAACACTCGTCGGAAATCTGCGTGAGCGATAGTACCGAAACCGTGGTCCGCGCGCCTTTCATGTTTGCAGACAGCGATCTTCAGCCTGTCGGTGCCAAGACATTTCCACGCCTTCTCATCTTGCGTCACGGGAAGGAGGTTGTGGCCAACGTCAAGGTGAGCGAACTCGCGAGTCCTGCTCAGTTTCCACCTGCCACATTCTCTCCGCCGGCTGGAGTCTCAGCGGAAGTCGGCTGCATGAATCCATCCATGCCACATGTGGTCAAGAAACCAGCGCCAGAGTACCCGACAACTGCCCGACAACAGCACCGAGAGGGTACGGTTTCATTCGATGTCTTGATCGGCACAAATGGCATTCCGCAAATTCGCAAGCTAATCGAGAGGGCGGGCATCGATCTCGACGATTCGAGTAGAAACGCCGTTAGCCTCTGGCGTTATGACTCGGCAACGTGCAATGGCAAACCGGTCGAAGTGGAAACCGTCCTGCAAGTTAACTTCGCGCTTACGCACTAGGCCTGCGTTGACGAACGAGTTAACGCTGCCGGTGGTCCGGTCTTTCACGTCGATTTACTCTTTCCCGTTTCAAGGCTGCGGGTACCCCCACAGATGGGTGGGTTTAGGAAGTTCAAGACCTTGGCCACACGCCCAGTATTAGTCGCAAGATAGCCGCCCTTCCCTCTTAAGATGCGAGACACCTGACGCGTTATACTGCCCGAGACATGGCTCAAGCACTCGCGTTCTGCAGCTACAGCCGGGCCGATGCCGCGTTTGCGCTCCGGCTTGCCGAGGATCTGAAGACAGCCGGCGCAAACGTGTGGTTGGATCAAATCGATATCGAGCCTGGAACGCCTTGGGACCGCGCGGTCGAACAGGCTTTGGCGGCAGCTTCGCGAATCCTAGTCATTCTTTCTCCGTCATCCGTCAGTTCTGACAACGTCAGCGATGAACTTTCTTTCGCGTTGAGCAAGCGCAAACGGATCATCCCTGTCCTCTATCTTGAATGTGAAGTCCCCTTTCGCCTGGCGCGCCTGCAACACATCGATTTCACGCACGATTACGATCGGGGACTCACGGCTCTGATCAAAACTCTCAGCGCGCCGCCAGCGGAAGTCGCGAACAGCGGCTCTGTATCCGAGACACCGAATCACAATACGATCTCGAAGGATGTCCCGGAGACAAAGCGTGAGCAGACTTCTTCCGGCAACATTCAGGCACCGCCCACGGCGAAGTATCCCGCGTGGATGAAAATCGTTCTTGCGCTTTGCGTACTTCTCGCAGTCGCATTTACCGTGCGGTGGGCTTTGCACCAATCGAGCGACCAATCCTCGAAAACGGACCAAACGAATTCATCCCCCACGACGAAGCAGGATTCCCCATCCTCCTTACCGGACGCAAAGACCTCAAATCAGAAGTTCTCTCCCAGTCCTGCGACTGCCAAGCCAGCGAAATCGCCATCGTCGAAATCAGTTCCTGAGAAGGAAGCCGGAAACGCCAACCAAATGGCTCCCGCCCCGGATCAATTTGAACTCGCAGCGAGCAAGAGATCGATCTCTGAGAACCCAGCCCGTTACGCGTACCAGTTATGGATCGAGGCCCCCGCCAACGTCTTGGAGCGTATCGCTCAAGTTCGTTACGATCTGATCGACACAAATGAGCCCATGAACGCGACCTCCGCCAATCCAAATGGAGGCTTTGGTATCCACTACGATGGATGGGGATGCTACCCAAACGTCGACGTCACAGTGACGTTCAAGAACGCTGATCCGCCGGCAAAAAAGAAGAACTTTAATATGTGCTCGGCAATAGGGCAGTGAAAGATGGCGGGTGGCCCGGTCTTTCACGTCAATTTGTTCTTTCCCATTTCAAGATTGCGGGGCACCCTCAGATGGGTTGGTTGAGGCAGTTCAAGACCTGGGCCACCCGCCTTTTCCTATGTCGCAATTCCTGCCGAGCGATAAATCTGCGTGATGTAGCGCATGTCGCGCAGACCTTCTTCGCCCGGTGACTGCGGCTCCAGCCCATTTTGGATGCAGTGAGAAAAGTGCTCGGCTTCGGCCTGAAATTGCGAGGGATCGCGCGCTGGGTTGAGTTCGTCGACTTTCCGTGCCTGAATAATCGGCGCGCGAGCCGAAGTCCTTCGTAGACGAAGGCCGAATCGACTTCCAGCCAGCCTTTCGATCCATGGACGCGGTAGAAGCCTTCCATATTCGCGCCATAAGTAGTGTTACAACTGGCGACGATGCCGGAGGGAAACTTCATCGTCCAGGAGACATTCTCCTCAACCTCATCGAAGCGGCCGTCATGATCGATGACCGACGCGTTGGCGGAGATGTGCTCAGGCTCTTCGCCAGTCAGGTAGCGGCACGCGTTGAGCGAGTAAATGCCAACATCGAAGAGCGGCCCGCCGCCGGCGAGCTTCTTGTTGAGACGCCATTCTCCGCGCCCAATGTTGAAGCCGAACGTGCTCTCGATGGCCTGCACCTGTCCGAGCGCACCTTGTCGGATGAGTTGGATCGCCTTCAAGTTCGTGGGTTCGTAGTGGCAGCGATAGGCAATCATCAGCTTGACCTTGGCCGCCTTGCAGGCTGCGATCATCGCCTCGGCATCGGCCACATTGGTCGACATCGGCTTCTCGCAGAGCACATGTTTGCCCGCTTTGGCCGCGCGGATCGTGTATTCGGAGTGCATCGAGTTCGGCAACGCAACATACACCGCGTCAATGGCCGGATTGCGCGCGATCTCATCGAAGTTTTCGTAGTTGTAAATGGAACTAGCCGGCACACCGTACTCAGCTGCGATCCGCTCCGCCTTGTCGCGGTGTCCACTGACGAGCGCGGTGATCTGGGAAGTGGTGGTGTTGCGCACGGCAGGCATGAAGTGACCGGCAATGCGGCCGAGCCCGATGACACAGTATCCAGTCTTTCGAGGAGTGAGTGCCTGCGCGACCAATTTCGGAGCGAACCGGGCGGCCAGGGCAAGCGCGCTCAGCTTAGCAAAGTCTCGACGTGTGTAGGTCATGGCGATGGATTTGTGCGTCGCCACAGCATACACGCAGTGCCCGCCTCAGGACGTTGAGGTGACTGGCAGTTGCACCGGCGCTGGCGCGCCGGGGACAGCCGATGGCGGCTGTCCCACATGTTTCATCACGGCTACTGAATCAGCGTCCCATTGCCGACATTCGGGTCGGCCTCTGGGGCGATCACCACGGCTGCCGCTACGCGATCGCCGGGCTCCATGTTCAGGAGTCGAACTCCCTGCGCATTCCGGCCGGACTCGCGGATGGTCGCCGAGTCCATACGGATAATCTTGCCGTAGTGGCTGATCAGCATGACTTCCGAGGATTCATCGACCTGTGCGATGCCAACGACTTTGCCGACTCGCTCGGTCGTCTTCAGGTTGATGACGCCTTTGCCTCCGCGGTTGGTCAGGCGGTATTCCTCGGCGGCGGTGCGTTTGCCGAAGCCATTTTCGGTCACTGAGAGGATGAGCGATCCCTTGACAGCCGCGTCGATCACTTCGGGCTCGCCTTCGATCTTTTCCTTCGGAGGCGCAGGAGCATCGGGCTTGGTTGTCGTCGCCATGCCTACGACGTAATCATTCTTCTCCAGATCAATTCCCCACACTCCGTAAGCAGCGCGGCCCATCGGGCGGACGTGACTTTCATCGAAGCGGACAGCCATGCCTTCATGCGAGGCCAGGAAGATGATCTGATTGCCGTCGGTGACCCGAGCAGCGACCAGTTCGTCGCCTTCTTCGATTCCGATGGCATTGATGCCGTTCGAGCGAACGTGCATGAACTCGCGCAATTCGGACTTCTTCACCAGCCCGTTGCGGGTCGCGAAGAAAATGTACTTGTTCTCTTGCTCGAGGTTACGCACCGCGAGCATGGTTTTCACTGTCTCGCCCGCCTGCAATCCGACGAGGTTGCCGATGTGCTTGCCCTTGCCCGCGGCGCTGACGTCGGGAATCTCGTAAACCTTGAGCCAGTACACGCGGCCTTTACTGGTGAGAATCAGGATGTAGGCGTGCGTTGATGCAATGAAGAGATGCTCGACGAAATCTTCGTCGCGCGTCTTCATGCCGGTGCGGCCCGTGCCTCCGCGGCGCTGCATGCGGTAAGTGGAAATCGGCGTCCGTTTCATGTAGCCCGAGTGGCTCACGGTGACGGCGACTTGCTCGTCGGCGATCAGATCTTCAAGAACGATCTCCGCCGCTTCGTCTTCAATGCGGGTGCGGCGTTCATCGCCGTACAGTTTTCTTACTTCCTCCAGCTCCTTGATGATGACTTTGCGCAGCTTCGCCTCGGAGCCGAGGATGGATTCGAATTCGGCGATGTTGCCGCGGACACCACTCAACTCGTTCGAGATTTCGTCGATTGAGAGTTTGGTCAGACGATGCAACTGCAATTCGAGAATTGCGTCGGCCTGCTTGGCCGTGAACGGCTTGTCGAGATCGACTTTGGGAGCGCGACCTGTAGTGTTGACATCGATCTTCTTTCCGCCGAAATACAGGATCAGGTTTTCGCGGGCATCGGCGCGATTAGCGCTTCCGCGAATGATCGTGATGACGTTGTCGAGATGGTCGAGCGCCTTGAGATAGCCTTCGAGGATATGCTCCCGGTCCTTCGCTTTCGAGAGCAGGTAGGCCGTGCGGCGGCGAACGACGTCGACGCGATGCTCGATGAAATACTTGATGGTCTGGATGATGCCCATCTCGCGAGGCTGTCCATTGACCACCGCGAGCAGGATCATCGAGAAACTCTCCTGCATCTGGGTGTGCTTGTAGAGCTGGTTGAGAACAATCTGCGGCTCGGCGCCGCGCTTGAGTTCCACGACGATGCGCATGCCATCGCGATCGCTTTCGTCGCGTACATCAGAAATGTCTTCGATGTCTTTGTCGTTGACCAGCTGCGCGATTCGCTTGATCAGTACAGATTTGTTTACCTGATAAGGAATCTCGGTCACGATGATGGCTTCGCGATCTTTGTTGAAGGTCTCGATCGCTGCCTTGGCGCGCATCATGAAGCGCCCGCGTCCAGTGCGATAGGCTTCGAAAATACCTGAGCGGCCATGGATAATGCCCGCGGTCGGGAAATCCGGCCCTTGCACGAATTTCAGGATTTCGGCCAGCTGCGCGTTCGGATTGTTCACCAGCGTGATGGTGGCATCGACGATTTCCGTCAGATTGTGCGGCGGAATCTTCGTTGCCATGCCGACAGCGATTCCGTCGGAACCGTTAATCAGCAGATTCGGGATGCGAGCTGGCAGAACATCAGGCTCGATTTCACTACCGTCGTAGTTCGGATGGAAATCGACAGTCTCTTTGTCCAGGTCTTCGAGCAGCGCGGTTGAAACCTGCGCGAGCTTTGCTTCGGTGTAACGGTCGGCCGCTGGCGGATCTCCGTCGACGGACCCGAAGTTTCCTTGGCCGAAGATCAGCGGATAGCGCAACGACCAGTCTTGCGCCAAACGAACGAGGGCGTCGTACACGGCCAGATTGCCATGCGGATGGTACTTGCCCATGACTTCTCCGACGATACGTGCGCACTTGCGCGTAGCCCGATTCGGCTGCAACCCCATCTGCTGCATCGTAAATAGAATTCGGCGGTGAACGGGCTTCAGGCCGTCGCGGACGTCAGGCAGCGCGCGGCCGATGATCACCGACATTGAGTAGTCGAGATACGAACGACGCATCTCCTCTTCAATGTTGACCGGTTGAATATTCAAGGCACCCGGGCCATCGCCACCGGGAGGAGGAGTCAGAGGAAGTTCTGGGTTTTGATCGTCGGGCATTCTTCGCTCTCAGCTGTCAGGATTCGACGACAGCTCACAAAGTCTCGTTAGGGGCAAAACCGGTTCGAGGAACCGCCTGTAACTGCTTGTTTATCAGGATGTTATGTGCCCTGGGAACTGACTTGATTATATCACGGAAAATGCTCGAAAACGGGGCGGGTGTTGACGTCGCTGAGGCGTGGGATTGGAAAAGTTCCGTCCCGGGATTCGTCAAATTCCCAGAGGGAAGTTCAGGGACCGACGATCACTTGGTTGGGCGCGTTCGGAAGTTGGAACCGCAATCCCCGAGACCGGTTGGAATCGACCGTCTCGGGCAGATTCAGCGATGAGAGTTCAATCTTTCGATTCCATGATCCTGCAACGTAGTAATCCGATCCAGCGTAGAGCACGCCGTTCGTGATGGTGTAATTCGTTACTTCTTCGCGGTGTCCGTCGCGAAAGACGAGCAATGCGTTTGGGTTCGGGCGCGGCGCGGATTGCACCTCAGTTCCAGGCATCCGGCGGACAGCCGCCTGAGCGGAATTTTCATCAATCATCTGAGCCCGGGTTTCTTTCTCACCACTGAGCTGAACATAACGGTCGCCCTGCAGTTCAATCAGCAGCGGCTGGGCCGGAGGCGCTGCGCTCGGCTCCGGTTTCGCTGCCGCCGGGGCCACCTGAACCACAACCGGCGGTTGGGACTCCAGGGGGTATCCAGTGCTCGAAACCATATCTGAATAGAAAGGATCGTAGAGGCCGAGAGGATAGAACGATGGACGAAAGCCTGCACCGCGATGAGCCTGCGCCGGAAAAGAAGCGGGTCGACCGGAAAAGGCTGGAAGGCCTGTGAAACTTTGCGCTGCTAAGCAAGTTGGAAGAGCAGAGAGCACCGCGATGGCGAGCAGGTTCCGCATTCTCAGTTCGCTCGAAGGGACGGCGGCAATTGAAAAACAACACCGCGGTCATCGTTCTGCTTGCGTGTGCCGTCGAGATCGAGCTCGGCGAGTGGGATTCTGCGCGAATGGCCTGGTGTGAGATCGAACAAGATAGCCCCAACGATTGCGTAGTTTCCTACTTCCAGTTTGCGGCCGTCTTTAAAAACTAAAACGGTTGGGTCTGGATCCGGGTCCGGCTCCGGCGCTCCAGCCGAACTATCCTCGCGCGCCTCAGCATTCGCGGAAGTTGGGGGCACATAAGAACGAGCTCCCGATCCTCGACGATCGAAAACCGTTGGGCCACCCTGATACTGAGAGTCGTTGTCATCGCTGGCATAGTCCTCAGCAGGTCCGTTGTCGACTGCGTACGGAACAGGCACGGCGTACAAAAAGGGCGATGTCTCTCCAAGATGACGCCGGCGATGCTGAGGATCGACGCCGCGAGGCGCGCGCGATGGCGATGAAGTCGAGAACTGGGCGCGCGGACTATACCCGCGAGGACCCAGCGAAGTCACGCTTGATGGAGGGCCGTTCACAGCGCGTCCGCCAAATCCAGGAGAAGTCACCGACGAGGGTGCCCCGTTGATTTGGGCGACGCTAGAAACGGTGAAAAGCCCCGTCAGAAGGACGGTTCCGAGGAAAATGAGCGAGGCCGAAATCGAACTCCGCACGCGTTTATGATACTCCAATTGACCGGCCATGGTGCACCCCTAAAATAGAACGACAGCCAATCTTTAGATTGCGGAAAGATGCACCAAGGTTCAGATGAAGATTCGGTCCAAAAACTGACAAGACATATGTATCTCACTGCAAAATAACGACTTTATTTCAAGGCCACAGACACAGAGATATAATCGGCTGCGCGATGAGATCTGCATTCCGCTTTGCGATCCTTGCCCTGGTACTCGTGATCGTGGCCATGCTGTCCGCCCTGACCGCGATGCGATTTGCCATTCACGGCCAGGAAGTCGCGGTCCCGACTCTTGTGGGGCTCACTCCCGCAGACGCGGAACGCAACGTGGGAGCGGTTGGACTGCAATTCTCGATCGAGCGCCAGTACTACAGCCCTTCAATTCCGGAGGGAAAGATCATGTCACAACTGCCGTTGCCCGGGACGAAGGTACGTCCCGGATGGCAGATTCGCGTTGCCCAGAGTTTGGGCCCGACCCGAGTCTCTATTCCCGATGTGACTGGTCAGAGCGAGCACGCGGCGGACCTGAACATACGACGGCGCGGGTTGGAAATTTCTTCGACGGCGCAAGTAGAAGCTGTGGGGATACCAGCGGATCAGGTGTTGGCACAAAGTCCGCCAGCCAACGCGACGCAGGTCCTGGCTCCTAAGATCAGTTTGCTGGTAACCGCTGCTCCCGAACCACAGGCGTTTGTCACGCCAAGCTTCGTTGGACAGACGCTTGGAAACGTCAGCAGAGTCTTGCTGGATTCGGGATTCAAACTTGGAAATGTAAGCGTGGCAATTCCACCAATCTTGTTAACACCCCCAGACGCAAACAGCGCAGTTTCAACAGCCCTTCCCGTAACTCCGGCGCAGCCGACGCCCGCAAGCATTGTCGTTTCGCAATCTCCTGCAGCGGGCCAGAAGGTGTTTGCAGGCGCCTCCGTCAGTTTGGAAGTTCGCTAGCTCTCCAGACTTCATACCCGCTCAAGAATTGCAGCGAAGAAACCATCGCAGGGATGCATTCCCGGAATCGTGCGCAGGCAAGAGCCGCGAGTCAGTGAAACGGTGTCAGGCCAAATCAGTTCGCCGTCGGCCTTCAGTTTGTTCAGAACTGTGCTGCATTCGATCAGTCGAAAACGACGATCGTTGGCTAAGACTTCTGTGACGACGTTCTCGTTCTCTTCCACTTCCATCGAGCACGTTGAATAGATAATTCGTCCCGCCGGTGCGACATGGTTCATCGCTGAGCGCAGGATCTCGACCTGAAGCTGGTGCAAGGCGAAAAGATCATCCGATGTGAGTCGCCATTTGATTTCCGGATTCCGCGCCAGCGTGCCGGTGCCGGAACACGGAACGTCTGCGAGCACGCGATCGAAGGCCGACGGAAACGGAAGGTGGCGCGCGTCAGCCACGACAATCTGAATGCGATCGGACGAACTGGCAGGAAACCGCAATAGCGTTTTCATCAGGCGCGCCCGATGCGCGTGAATCTCCGTTGCGGTGATCGGGCTTTCTGGATTTCTGTCGGCGATTGCCAACGTCTTGCCGCCGGGAGCAGCGCAGCAATCGAGGACACGAATGCTATCGCTCCGGGCGGCCCGTCCGACGAGGGCAGCCACAAGTTGCGACGCTTCGTCCTGGATGACGGCTTGGCCACTGCGAAAAGTCTTGCTTCCGGGCACGTCACCGCTTTGAACCCGGCGCGCTGACGACAGAATGCCTCCCGGAACCAGCGTCACTCCTTCGGTTGCAAGTTCCTGTTCCGCCCCGGAAGAACGCAGACGAATGCTGGTCGGTGGAATCGACTGGTTGTGTACGCAAATCTCGCGAGCGGCGGAGAGACCGTATTGTTCAGCCCAGCGCTCGACCATCCAGAGCGGGTGAGAAAAAGTGTCAGCTAGAAGTTGAGCCGAAAGTTGGACGTCGTCCGAAATTTCGCGACGACCAGAAGTCGTCAACGAGAGTTTTCGCAAAACGGCATTCACAAACGGAGCTGCCGAGCGTTTTCTGGCGCGCTTCACGAGTTCGACGCTCTCGTGGAGCGCGGCGCGAACCGGCACGCGAGTCAGCCAGCGGAATTGATACAACGCCAACCGCAGAGCAATCAGAATTTCGAGGTCGAGCTTCGCAAGCGGCTGGGAAGAGGCGGTCGCGATTTCGCGATCCAGCGTTGAACGCCAACGAAGGACTCCCATCACGAGTTCGGTGGTGAGTGCGTGATCGGACTTCGAGAGCGATCGACCGGCACCGGCATGCAGAAGTTCCGAAGCGTACGAACGCTCGCGCTCGACTCGGAGCAGTATGTCGAAGGCTGCAATTCGTGCGGGAGAAACAGGCATGATTGGAATTGTAGGCTTTGGTAGTCCGTTGCTTGCGAGCGTGAACCGAAGCTTTAGCCCAGCTTCTCGCCGGGAACAGGACGATACCCTTGGATGAAATCGCGTGCGGCAGTGCGATTCTTCCCTTCCAACTGGACTTCTATCAACTCAAGGACAGTCCGCTGGCTGCAGCCCACTAAGAGGCGATCGGCGCTGACTTTGAGTTCCGCTATTGCGACTGCTGCGTCCGTGGAGACTGCGCGGGCCTTCGCAATCTGGAGAGCTTTCCCGCGGAACTTCGTTCGGACGCCCGGCCAAGGTTTAAATCCACGAATTCGATTTACGATCTCGGTTGCGGACCAATTGAAATCGACGACGCCATCTTCTTTCTTGAGGATTGGAGCGAGACTGGACAGCGAGTTGTTTTGCGGACGAGGTGTGATTGTCCCCGCCTGCAAGCGTTGAAGCGTCTCAACAACAAGGTCGGCGCCCATGGCGGCCAACGGCGGACCAATCGTTTCTGCGGTGTCGTCCGGTGCGATGGGCAGTTCCTGTTGCAGAAGAATCTCGCCGGTATCGAGACCGGCGTCAATCCGCATCGTTGTATTGCCGGTTACGGTCTCACCTTTCGCAATCGCCCATTGAATGGGAGCGGCGCCCCGGTATTTTGGAAGAAGCGAAGCATGAAGATTGATGTTGCCAAGCGGAGGAAGATCGAGCATCCATTGAGGAATGATCCGGCCGTAGCCGACCACGATGATCGCATCTGGTTTGAGGGATGCGAGCTGAGCGTGAAATTCCTCGTTGGCCTTGATGCGTTCCGGCTGAACGACAGAAAGTTTCAGAGCAAGCGCTGACTGCTTGACTGGGGAAGCAACGAGTTCCAGACCGCGGCCCTTCGGCCGGTCAGGCTGAGTCACCACGAGACGGACGCGAAATCCGCATGAGACCAACTTTTCCAGAGTGGGGACGGCGAAAGAAGGCGTTCCGCAGAAGATGAGATCCAAAGACATTTTGTAATTTGGTAATTCCTTGACCGGACGTTCAAAACCTCAAAGCGAAAATTACCAAACCTTGCGATTCCGAAATTTCTACCACTCGCCCGCTTTCATCAGCTTTCGAATCTTGCGCTTCATCAAGTCGCGTTTGAGCGCGCTGACATGGCTGATGTAGAGCTTGCCGTTGAGGTGATCCGTTTCGTGAAGAAATGCGCGGGCAAGAAGTTCTTCGCCGGTTTTCTCGAAAACCTTGCCGTGAGCGTCGTGGGCTCGGACCGTCACTTTGTTGGGACGAGTCACGTTTTCACGAAAATCGGGGATGCTCAGGCACCCTTCGCTTTGGGTGTGACGTCCCTCGGTATGAATGATTTCCGGATTGATGAGGACGATCTGTGCTTCAGGATCTTCCTTGAAGGTTACGTCGACCACGGCGATCCGGCGACCGATACCGATCTGCGGCGCGGCCAGGCCGACACCATGGGCGGCGTACATCGACTCAAACATGTCGTCCAGAAGCTTCCGCAGGTCGTCGTCAAAGACCGTGACGGGCTCGGACGGCTTCTCGAGAACGGGGTTTCCAAATTTAACGATGGGATAGATCATTTAGAAGTTCTTGATCTGCTGGCAGTAGCCTTGGAAATTCCTCACTGTCTCGGTCAAAGAGTCGCCCCCGAATTTATCCAGTGCACAACGTGCAAGCGTTAACGCGACCATGGCTTCGGCCGCAACGCCAGCAGCTGGAACGACACAAACGTCTGACCGCTCATAGGCGGCTTTGACCGGTTCGCGAGTCGAAAAATCCACCGACTGCAAGGGACGGCGCAAAGTTGAAATCGGCTTGAGATAACCTCTCACGCGGATTTCTTCGCCGTTTGAAATGCCCCCCTCGATTCCTCCAGCATTATTGCGTGTTCGAGAAAAAGCTGTGAAGCCGGAAGTGGCGGTATAACCAATTTCGTCATGCACGAGAGATCCGGGACTGAACGCGGCGGCAACGCCAGAGCCGATTTCTACCGCCTTCACCGCCTGGAGTGACATCACAGCAGCGGCCAGCATGCCGTCGAGCCTTTCGTCCCATTGGGCGTACGTTCCCAACCCCGGCGGGACGTTGTGAGCCACAACCTCAAACACGCCGCCGAGTGAGTCGCCGGTCTTCAGGACCTTGTCCACTTCTTCTTTCATGCGGAGTTCCAGTTCTTCGTCGGCACAGTTCAGAAGAACTTCCTCACGATCGTAGAGGGCCTTCACTTTTTCCCAGGACACTTGCTCCGACAGAGTGACAGCGCCCGTGGTGACGACGTGGCTCAGAACCTCGATGCCGAGGGCTCGCAAATAAAGCTTCGCAATCGCGCCGATTGCCACGCGAGCGGCAGATTCGCGGGCAGATGCGCGTTCGAGGACATACCGAGCCTCGGGAAAATTGAACTTCAACGCTCCGGCGAGATCGGCATGGCCGGGACGGGGAGATGCGACTCGTTTATGCTTTTCTGGATCTCCGGCTTCCACTGGCAAAGACTGCTGCCAGTTTTTCCAGTCACGATTCTCCAGTTGCATCGAGATCGGGGAGCCGATTGTTTTGCCGTGACGAACGCCGGAAAGGATGTGGGCCGTGTCACGCTCAATCTTCATGCGGCCGCCGCGACCGTATCCCTGCTGGCGGCGCCAGAGTTCGCGGTCGACGAATGCCTGGTCGATTTCGAGTCCGGCAGGCATGCCGGAGAGGAAAGCCACCAAGGCTTCGCCGTGGGATTCCCCTGCTGTGAAGTAGCGCAACATTTAAATTTTTGATTGTACCTGATGCAGTGTGGTGTAGGATGTCGGCTCCGATTCGGGCAACGGCACCCTGGCGCGAAAATGGGCCGGAAAGTCGAATTTGGGCCTTGCCAACTGGCCAGCGGGTACAATAAAGGTAACTGTTCGATCGTCCGGCATCCGGTGGGAGGATGCGAAGTAAATCAGCTCTGGGGCCCCGACATAGGAGGATTTCTGTCTCCGCACGCACAGTTCCGCGAGGATAAGAAAATCCGCTGCGTGGTGGTGCACGATCATGTGCTCCTGCGCCAAGGTGTGCGGCGCTTACTTGAAGATGAGGGGGACATCGAGGTCGTCGCAGAGGCCGATAACGCGGCCGAAGGATTGCGCAAGACATTCGAGCAGCGGCCGCAAGTGGTCATCGCGGATGTCCATATTTTTGAATGCGATCCGGAGCAGGCGGAGCAACTTGTGATGCGCGAGTCTCCGACGAGCAAGGTCTTGTTTTTGACCGCTGATGCGAGCGAAGGATCCTCGGGCGAACCGCATCGGAAGCCTTCGGGCCACACTAACAGCCAAACCTCTGCGACCGAGTTGGCGGCGATGGTCAGGCATGTGGCGGCAACGGAAGTCCCGCTTCGTGAGTTGCGACGACGGCATCCGGCTGATTGGCCCGCGGAAGAAGTTCTACCTCGGCAGCGCGTCTTGACAGTCCGAGAGCGCCAAGTGCTGAAACTGTTGGCGGAAGGGCGAACGGTTCGATCAGCCGCCAGCATATTGGGGTTGAGCGTGAAAACCGTGGATGCTCACAAGTTCAACCTCATGCGGAAGCTGGGGATACATAACAAGGCTGAACTTGTCATGTGGGCGATCCAGAAGAGGGTCGTGAAACTGCCCGTGAACTTGTAAGGCTACTGCATTAACACCGCACCTCTCCTACTGCACACTCCGAGGGCCTCTTCACTATATCGTCCACTCTCATCAGGGACGCAGGGCCATCGCAGCCAACTCCTCCAAGCTTGAAACTGTCAGATCGGGTTTGCCTTCTGCGGATTTTACGGCGCCGATACCAGGACGGTGAGAAGGGCGATTGACCCAGACTGTCGAAATCCCCAGAGATTGGGCGGGAATTACATCGTGATAAATACTCTGGCCAATGTGCAAGATGCGATCCGGAGCTAGGTTCAACCGGCTCATCATCAGTTCGAAGACCTTGCGCGATGGCTTGTAAGCTCGGGCTTGTTGAGCGGTCACGATCTCATCGAATTCGACACCGAGTTGAGGGCGAGTGGCAGAGAACAAGTCGTCATCAATATTTGACAGAATCGCCAGGCGGAAGCGGCTTTTCAGTTGTCGAAGCGCAGCGACAGTGTCGGGCCAGGGCTTCCAGTCGGAGAGTGAGTCCGGCAGGGATCGCTCTTCATCAGCGGTAGGTACGAATCCGAATCGGTCTCCAAACTGGCGAACCACGGAGGCAAGGACGTCGCGATACGGCATGTACGTTGATTGTTCGGAGAGTTGCTCAAAATCTCCATAGAGTTCGAGCAGGGTTGCATCATCGACCTGCGTCCCGTGGGCCGCGAGAATCCGATGAAGAACCGGAAGAATTCCGGATTCCCAATCGATCAACGTTCCGTAGCAGTCGAACGTAAGGACTTTGAATCCACTCAAGCTGATCATGTGGCACCGGTCCTTCCCGTTGAGCTTTGCTTTGCGCTTCTTTCGGAAATGAAGAAGGCGAACTGAAGCCTGATCATCCAAGCCCAAGATCGCCTTCCAGTTGCTGACAAGTTCGACGGCTATTGCTTCACTGTGAACGATTGCGAGAGCACGAACGTAAGCGCAGACTCGGCAGGAAGAACGATGTCTTTGTTGCCAGTGAACGCAGCACCGCCTGCTCCCGCGCCGCCCCCAGCTGCCAGACCGATCGCAGCGCCTTTTCCACCACCAGCGAGAGCGCCAATGATTCCGCCGAGAGCCGCGCCACCGCCGGCGATTACCGCCGTACGCTTGCCTTTGCCTTTAGCCGAAAATGTACGGGTGGCAACCTGAACTGGAAGGTCGACACCTTTGAGTGTGATCGTATCGAGGCGAACTTGAAGCTCCGCGCCGCCTGCGAATTTGCCGAGAGGCTTGGCGTCGGTCACAGTGCCACTTACCGTTGCACCCTTAGGAATAGCTGCTACGCCTCCGACTAGGACCTCTTTGGAAACACTTCCCGAGAATGTTTGCCCTGCCTGGCTCAGCTTCGAACCGATCGCCGACCCCAGACTCACGGTAATCGATGTACCGGAAGGCACAACCAAAGGCTCTTTCTTTACTTCTTTCATGGCCGTCATTGCGGTGGACGGTTTGTCGGAATCCTTATCGGGTGCCATTGTCCCGTTGCTCGGCGCTGCGGGAGCAGGAGCGCCGGTCGCAGCCGCGCCCTGGGCATCGGTGGCGGTACTGGAATTCGAACCGGTCGCGCTATCGGTTTTCTTGTTGCAACCGACGAGCGCAAAAACAAAATAGAGAACGAGAGTGGAGAGAATCAGGCGTGAGCGCATTGTGGGCCTCCGTAACAGGGTTCCATTCTATGGACGTAAGGAATGAACGGCAATTGAAACGAGTGTAGCGGTTAATCAAGAATCATCGACTACGCAGCGCTGCTAGCGACGCGGTTCCATTTCCGGCAAGGTGGGGACACTTTCTGACGAATCGTCCGAGGCCTCTTCGGCAACATCTTCCGAAGCGGCAGAACTTGAAGTTGCAGGCTGCTCCGTCGGCTTCTTTGGAGCCAGAAACTTTTCGCTGTTGAGCAGCGGCCTGCCCAGCGAAGGATTGTAGCTGGTCCACGCTCCCTCAAGGCTCGCTTCGCGCTCGAACTGAGCGCGCATCGCTTCCATCTTGGAATCCAGATCATCGAGGTAGTGCAGCATCAAAGCTTCCGGGAACATTGGCAGCTTCGGGGAGCCAAACTCATACTGGCCGTGGTGGCTGATGATGAGGTGCTCGACCAATATCTTGAGTTCATCCGGGAAGTCAGGAAGAAGAGCAAGCTTCGCCTGCAACATTTCCAATTCGATGATCATGTGACCCAGTAACTGGCCTTTGGTCGTGTAGGAAAAAGAACGATTGTAGGTCAGTTCGTGGATTTTCCCGATGTCGTGGAAGAATGCGCCCGTCAGAAGAATGTCCCGATTGATTTGCGGATAGTTCTTGCACATCAGGTCGCAGGAGCGACATAGGGAGACGACATGATCGAGCAATCCACCGATATACGCGTGGTGCAGAGTCTTGGCTGCTGGGGCGTTGCGGTACGCGGCAGCAATCTCCGGATCGGCCATGAACGATTGCACCAGCGCCTTGAGGTGTGGGTTCTGGAAACTATTTACAAAGCCCGTCAGCGTCTGCCAAAGACCTTCCACATCTTTCGTCGTCTTGGGAAGGTAGTCCGAATAGTCGATTTCCGAATCGCCCAGCTTGCGCAACTTGTGAATCGTGAGCTGAAATCGCTGCTTGTACTTGTTGACCAGGCCTTTGATCTTGAGGAAGTCATCCTGCTCGAAGACTGTGAGGACCTCCTCAACGTTGTCCCACATTTTGGCTTCGAGTTGACCACTGCGATCGCCGAGGGTGAGCGCCAGATAGGGCTCACCGGTCTTCTTTGGCTTGATTTGCTTGGCGACTACCACGAATGAGGAAGTGACAATCTTGTTTTCGTGGCGCACGCAGTCGCAGATATAGAAATCTTTCATGGGCAGGTTTGAGTATAAGGTAATGCGCCAGTCAAGAAGGTCAGAGGATCCCCAGCTTCTTGTGCCTCTTCTTGCCGAGCTTCTTAGCGTCGGGTTCCTTAGCAGCGGAGGTTTCAACCGGCTTCGTCTGGTTTGGGCTGGCACCCGTGTCAACGTAACCGGGCTTGTAGTCAATGAAAGCGTCTTCGCGCAGCTTGGTGAGATAGGCCCGGAGAGCCGGCTGCAGCTTCTGCATATACAGCGCGTCCTCAATCTTGGGTAGAGCGTCTTTCAATGGCGGGATTCCGGCCATCTGGTGGTCGACAACTTTCAGGATTACGTATCCTTGCTTGGTCCGGATGACGTCGGAAACTTCGCCCGCTTTCATGGCAAACGTCTTGTCTTCAAGCTCTTTCGCGAGTTGACCGCGCTTGAATACTCCGAGAGCCCCGCCGTCGGCCGCCGAAGGGCCATCCGACGATTTCTTGGCGATATCTTCGAAGTTCGCGCCGTCGTGGATCTGCTTCACAAGATCGTTGGCCTTGGCCTCGGCCGCACTGAGCGCCGCAGCGTCCACGGCTTGTTTGGCGGCATCATCCGCCGGAGCCTGAGCGGCGTCAGCTGCCGGCATCGCTCCTGGCGCAGCAGCGGGAGCCGCCGATTTCGGAGCGACCAGGATTTCGCTCAGGCGGATGAACTCGGGCTGCTCCATCTCGCTCTTGTGATCATCGTAAAATTTTTGCTCTTCTTCTTTGCTGATCGCGAGGTGACCGCCCACTTCTTCGCCAATTACTTTGCGCGTGATGATCTGATTTCGTTGAGTCTGCTTGAAGTCTTCCCAGGAGATTCCTTGCTTCTCGGCTTCCTTTTCCAGCGCTTCCAGGGAGTCGAGCTTCATGTCCTTGCGCATTTGATCGAGTTGCTTGATCAGATCTGTATCGCCGGTGATACCGAGATCTTTCCCCTTCTCGAGGAGCAACTGCTGGTCGATCAGATCGCGGAGAACATCTTTCTCGCGATCGGTGTACACCTTGTCGGGGTCGCTCGGCGCCTGCTGTTTCACTTCGTCGCGAAGTTGATCCTTGCTGCGCGCGTATTCAGAGCGGGTGATGATCTGATTGTTGACGCGCGTGATGATCTCTTCGACAATTTGGCCGGATGCAAGGAGGGGCATGCACGATAAAGCAGCAAAAACGAGTGCGATTCTTTTCATAAAGTTTGTTTGGCCGCCGCGCTTCCTGGCTTGCGGACAACGGTGGGCCGAGCCGATGAGATATTTTACTACTTTGGGCGCGGCCCCGCCCCTAGTTTGGACGCTGCGATCGGTCGCGGAGTTGGCCTCGGCCAAAATCAGGCATTGCGTAAAAGAGCGAGCGCAGTGCGGTCGTCGCAGACTGGAGCCCCTTCACTGAACTCCGCAACTGCGGTCAGAACACCCTTACACAGCGTTTCAGCGCTGTCCGCCGATGCTCCCTTAAGGAAATCTTTGGCGTGATCGAGTCCGAACTCCTCTGAGGAGCGCGAGTTACGGCCTTCGCAGGTCACAACACCTCTGGACACGAGTAGGAGCATGGCCCCTTTTTCCATGCCCACAATGCGCGCTTCTGCCGTCGCGTGGGAGAAAAGGCCGAGGGGAAGGCCAGTGGAACCGAGCTCGGAAACTCCAGTGCTGTCGCGGAGGAGAGCAGGTGTATGTCCCGCATTCGTGTAGCAGAGGGTCCCGAATTTCTCGTGGTAGCAAGCGACAAATGCCGGGCAAGAGAGAACGCGTTCGGCGTTTTCAATAAGCGCACGATTGATGCGAAGGCTGAGTTCCGTCATCGCGTCTGCTTCATTGATATCCGGCGCTGAAAATATCTCCGTTCCGACGGTTCGAAAAATGGCTTGGGACGACGCAAGGAGCTTGCGATTATCCTCGCGCCTGCCGGCCACATCCAGCAGGCCGATGAGGATGCGCTCGGGGCTGACCCGAATGGAATCGTAGAAATCGCCAGCCATCCGTTTCCCCACGAAAACAGCTGCGACATCGGCGCCTTCGATCTTGGGGAACACCGTCGGGACCGGCTCCATGACAGGGGCGCCGTCATCTTCTCGGGAGTGAAAGAAAGATCGCATGGAAGGGTTTGGGGGTTAACCGAAAACTAGCACAAGCGAGAGACGGGGGCAAACATCCCTGAACGGATGGACCTTGAATGCAGATGGCAGGAGCGGCCTAATTGCCGTATTTATCTGCAAGATACCGCCCGAGATCCGATTCGAGCTGGCCGTAGTCGGAGTGAATCGTAGAGCGCAGCGCGGCCTCGGTGGAATTCCCTTCTCCGATTCGCTGCAAAATCCGCTGGAGATCGCTCATCCCGTAGGTGTCATTAATATAAGAAGCCGCGGCCAGCGATTCCGCATAGGCGACGTACGCCTGGGCACCAGAAAAATTCATGAAGCTGCCTTCCAGACCGTTGAGCGGAATATCACGCTGCGTTTTGAAGAGAACGGAGAGTTGGCGCCCCTCGCCGCTGAGGCTTCTCGGCTCGAGCAGTTGGGCAATGCCTTCGTGCAGCCAAAGCGGGCAGCGGCCACCGGAAAGATGCGCGATGAAGGAGTGCGCCAACTCATGCTTGAGAACGTGGGCCAATTCCGGAGTCATGGACGTCAGCCCGTTTACCGGAATCCTCATCTTGCCATCGTTGATCCCTGCGGACCACGCGGGGGCATGCGTCACATCAAAAAACGCCTGCTCGGTGTAAAGGGTGACGAGAATATTGTCGCGCGGCGGGTTGCCGAGATCGCGAGCCAGATCGTCATAGTCGGATTCGAGGGTGGCCAGAATCTGTCCTCGGAATGCATCGCTGGTGTGCTTGCCTTCGTAGTGCAGCACAAAATGGCTGCTCTCTCCCTGGGAGAAGTCTGATTCGACGTTCTGCTCGCGCTGGGCTTTGGCCAGGAGTTGCTGAACGCGAGAATCCGGACGAAGTTCGAGCGAGCGCTTCCACGAGGCAACGGCCTCTTTTGTGTGGTCGGAAGCAAACTGGGCGTACCCGAGCATGGTGAACGCATCGGGGGAATCCGGGACAGAGCGAACGGCACGCTGGGCGTAGGTGAGCGCTTGAGCGGCATTGCCGGTCCGCACCAGCAACGCCGAATAATAAACAAGGATGGTGGAATTGTCCGGCTGCGACCGTAGAGCGCTGTCAAAATATGGCCGCGATTGAGCGATTGCGCCGTGATCGAATTCAAACTTCCCGGCTATGAAATCCGCCGTTGCGCTCAGTTCTGGATTGCCCTTGGCCTTCAATGCGGCCAAGGCATCCTCGTCCACCTTGCCATCCTTGATGATCTTGGCCACCAGATCGCCTTCATTGGCGAGGCTATTGGCCGGGGCAAAAGTTGGGAGATCGGGGACATTCGCAGTCCCGCCGTCGTGCACAGGCATCCCGCCTGCATCTATTCTTTCGACGGTTGATTTGGGAATGGCGTAGGTGTCTTCGCCGACCTCATATTCGTAGCGGCTGCCATTTTCGCGGACGCGATCGGCGAGAATCGTCCGGCCATTCTTCAAATGGATCGTGTCTGCCGAAGCGCAAGGCATGGCCAGCAAACCGCACAAACCGAAGAGGATGACACGAAGCCGCATTCAGGCGCATTCTAGCAACAGAGGACTTCGCTACCACGTGACGAAGGTACCATCCAGAAATCGCGCTCAGTGGATCGCTGTTTGCCTCTCTGCCCTTCTTCCTTTTCTTATCTGTTTTGCGATGGCCCAAAAAGCGCCCGACAAGCCCGCTGAGGCGCTCTATTTGCGGCTTGGAAGCGTTGGTCTCGATCCGACTCAGGTGTATCAGGTGCGAGGGGCGTCCCTGAACCGTTCGTCCGTCCAAATCACGCTCGAAGATGGGACGATTGCATTCACCCAGGACGTGATGGGGCGCGTCACAGGGGCGTTCTTCGAGGGAGAAGGCGAAGTCCTGCTCACGCCTCCGAATGCCGTAGAACGAAGATCGATGAGCCTTTTTACGGGGATGGCAATCCTCGAGGAGCGATTCGCGACGGCTTATTTTCGGTTCAATGACGACGCAGTGACGGAATTGCGGCCGGACCTCCGAGCTACGACCGACAAACAACAGTTTGTTGACCGGTGGAATCAGACCGCGCAGAACCTGGCCTCCGCGGATGCCATGCGCTTGCTGGTCACCTTCAGCCGGATGCTCCCGGTAAGCAGTACTTCGATTCCGCAAGTGGGGGAAAGCCAAAAAACTGCAAGCCAACCCGATCGATTTCTTCACGCCAGGTTTCAAGGCACCAAGCTCGGGGTATTCGATGTCTATTTCGATTCCATGGCGCCCGAGCTCATCCAGGCCGGGCAGATAAAAACTACGGACAAAGGCCAGACGTATTACGACGAATGGTCCTCGTTCTCTCCGGTCCAAGCGTCCGCACCGAATGTAAGTTTGTCTCACGCGCTGTCGGATGAGAGCGCGAAAGTTGATGAGAACAGCATCGCCGTTCGCCAGTTCACGATCTCGACGCAAGTGCTGCCTCCGAAACAAATCATCGCGCGAGCCCGCGTCGAGTGCGAGGTATTGCAGAGCGGATCTCGAGTATTGCTGTTTGAGCTTTCCCGGTCTTTGAAGATAGAAAGCGTACTTTTAGACGGTAAGGCCGTGGAGTTCATTCACAACCCAGCTCTGGAAGGCACTCAACTTTCCCGTCAGGGGAACGACCTGGTAGCGGTGATGCTTCCTGGGCCGGCGACGGCCGGAAAGAAAATCAACCTCGAATTCAACTACGGCGGAGAGGTTCTCGCCGAGGCTGGAGGCGGGCTTCTTTATGTCGGCGAACGAGGAACCTGGTACCCAAATCGCGGCATGGAGATGGCAAACTTCGACTTGGAGTTTACGTATCCGCAAGGATGGACCCTGGTCGCGACCGGCAAGCCCGCGGCAGTGTCTGCCGAACGCGCGTCGCAAGCCCCTGGTCTGCAGATTTCACGATGGGTCTCGGAGCGCCCGATACCGCTTGCCGGATTTAACCTGGGCAAATACCGGGAGGTGACCGCGCGGGCGGGGGACGTCAGTGTGGAAATATATGCCGCGCAAGGCGTAGAGAAGGATTTTCCGACGGGAGGCATTCAGGTTATTACGGCTATCCCTTCGGAGCCTGCGGCATTGCAGCCACCACGCGTGATCGCGGCACCTCGCCCATCGCCGGTACAGAATGAAGTGTCCGTTGGAGGATCGGCCGCGCGGGCCATTGAATATTTTGCCGACCGCTTCGGCCCTTTTCCTTACAGCCATATCGCGCTGACGCAAATGCCCGGCCGTGACAGCCAAGGGTGGCCCGGGCTAGTGTTTCTTTCGTCGTACGCATTCCTCAACAACGAAGACCGGGAACAACTACATTTCCAGCCGCACCGATCTTTGATCCAGCAATCGATTCCCGCTCACGAGGTAGCCCATCAATATTGGGGAGATCTGATCACCTGGAAAAGCTACCGAGACCAGTGGTTTTCTGAAGGGTTGGCGAACTACTGCGCGCTCATGATTCTGCAGGAAAAAAATCCCGCTGGGTTCCGTCAGGTCATGGACAGCTACCGCAACGACCTCGTCGAGAAAAATGTAGATGGCGTTGCTCCGATGGAAGCTGGACCGGTCACTCTCGGCACAAGACTTCTCTCGTCTCATTTTCCAGGGGGCTATGAAGCAATCAGCTACGGGCGCGGGACCTGGCTGTTTCACATGCTGCGAACGATGTTGAAAGATGCTGCCGGTCAGTCCAGCGCGCGCAAGTCTACGAACCAAGCTGTAGACGAGCCATTTGTGAGCGCCCTGCGGAAAGTTCGACAGCGGTATGAAGGGAAGGCGATCAGTACCCGGGAACTTCTGGACGTCTTTGCCGAGGATCTGCCTCCTTCGCTGAGGTTCGAGGGAAAGAAATCCTTGGATTGGTTTATGGACGGATGGATTAATGGAACGGCATTGCCAAAGTTAGAGTTGAAGGGCGTGAAGCTTACTCCCAAAGGCACGAGTCTGGTCGTGAGCGGAATGATTCAGCAGAAAGATGCTCCATCCGATTTGGTGACATCGGTTCCTGTGTATGGAGTTAACAGCGGCAAGCAGCCCGTTTTGTTGGGGCGCGTATTCGCCGATGGCGAGGAATCGTCATTCCGTCTGACTGCTCCGGCGGGGACACGTAAGATTGTGCTCGATCCGTACGATACGATTCTGACCGCCCCGAAATAGTCTGGTCACAGCGGCCGATCTTTTCTGGTTTCACGCACGCTTGTGAACTAGCGTCGCATACATCACCAATTCAGGGATTTCTGGCAGAGGAACTTGGCAGGTGAGTATCCCGAGTTCGGCGCAGGATCTAGGCATGCCGTACACCGCGCACGTTGATTCATCCTGACCGATGGTGAACCCTCCCTCCTCATAGATCGCACTCATCCCCTGAGCACCGTCATTCCCCATGCCGGTCAGAATGACTCCCACGGCACGATTGCCGAAAGCCTGTGCGACAGAGGTCATCAGAACGTCGGCCGATGGGACATGCAGCGCGCCCTGAGGGCGAGCGTCGAGCATGATGTTCGCTGGTGAATCCGGCGTATTTCTCTCGACGCGCATATGCGATCCGGCCGGCGCAATGTAAGCCGTTCCAGGATGAACTGCCTCTCCATCGCGCGCCTCGCGAACTGCTATTGCGCAGAGAGCATCAAGGCGTCGTGCGAAGGAAGCAGTAAACCCGTCCGGCATATGCTGCACGATCAAAATGGGCGCGGAAAAATCTCGCGGAAACCGCGGCAAGATCTGTTGCAACGCCTTGGGCCCACCGGTTGACGTTCCAATTGCGATGATGTCGGCACGGGATGGAATATGCATCCTGCGTTGCGGGCGATCCGGTTGGCTCGGCTGTTTGGAGCCCGGATCGGCCGATCGCTGCCGCCGCGAGAGACCTGCCGCGCGAATTTTCATCAACAGATCAGATCGAATGTGAACAATGTCCAGCGAAGCTGGCGATAGCTGCTTCGGAACGTAATCGAAAGCGCCGGCGCTGAGAGCGTCAAAAGTGACTTCGGCGTCTTTCTCGGTGACCGCGCTCACCATGATGACCGGGCGCGGATATCGACTCATGACGCGGCGCAAAGTCTCCAGGCCGCCGATGTTCGGCATCTGAACGTCAAGCGTGACCACGTCGGGATTGACTTCGGGAATCTTGTCCAACGCTTCAGGGCCGCAACTCGCAATCGCAACAACTTTCAAGCCGCTCTCTGAGTCAATCATCTGAGAGAGGGCTGCCCGCATGAATGCGCTGTCGTCAACCACGAGCACACGGATCGGCGGCGCGAGTTCGGATTTCTCATTCATTTCCGGTAGATGGCCCGGACCAGCGAGTGAACTTCGTCCATATAGGAATCCATTTCAAATGTGAGACGAGCCCAGTCGACATTCTTCATTTCTTTGCACTGTTGGGACAGGACCGTAAAGCCGCTTTGCTCGAAAAGGTTGACCTGGCGGTTCTCGACGTAGCCATGGTTCAACCCGGTCATGCGGCATAGCAAGTCGCTGAGTTCGACGAGCGCGACGAGTCCCGCATGCTCGCGCGATTCGCTGGCTGTGTGGTGGAGAGAAACAACTTCTTTGAGGTCAGCTGAAAGGTCCCAGCGCTCGGCGAGCAAGCGCCCGCTATCGCAATGGGTAAAGCCCATCACGGATTGCTCGGCTTCGTGAAGGGGGATACCTTCTTGCCGGGCAAGATCCATCACAGAACGAAATTCCTTCGGCAGCATCCATAAATTGACGATGATTCCCAAATCATGAAGTAATCCGGCCAAGTAGGCTTTTCCGGGATCCGGATAGGAAATCTTGCGCGCAAAATGGCGGCAGACTAACGCACATCCGAGAGAATGTTCCCAGAAAACGACCGGATCGATCCCACTGCCGTCCTTGGGTGTCATGTTGAGCACACCGCACGACATTGCGATATCGCTCACGCGCTGAAATCCAAGTCCTACAACTGCTCCACGCAGGGAGTCGATCTTCTGCCATCGGCCGAACAACGGACTGTTCGCCATTTGCAGACACTGCGCGGCCAAAGACTTGTCTTGCGCAATCATGTCGGTCACGGTCTGGACGTCGAGCTGCTCCATTGGCTGCTGAAGGTAGCGGAGCAGGGGCGCCAGCACAGCGGGAATCGTCGGTATCTGGTTCAATTCCCGAATTCGACCGAGCAAGTTCTCCTTGGTGGCAGCGGAGGTCATAGCGCCTTCTTTCCTGCTTGCGAACGTTCGCCCTTCACGTACGCCGTCGCGCCCGGAAGATGAACCAGGTGAAAATCATCCGTCACTCCGTAGAGTGATTCGGAATGTCCCAGGAACAGATATCCGTGGGGCAGAAGATTGTTGTAGAAGTGCTGAATCACCCGCCGTTTCGATGTCAGGTCGAAATAGATCAGCACGTTGCAACAAAAAACGATATCGAGGCTCTTCATGAAAATCATGCGAGAGTCATCGGACAGGTTCAGACGGCTGAAGGTGATGCTGTTGCGGACTACTTGCTGCACCTGCAATTGCTCCGCACTGGGGGCAAAGTATTTTTGTCGATAAACCTGGGTCAAATTTCGCGTGCTGTACGTGCCGTAAACCGCGTTCTTGGCATGAGCCAGAGATCGCTCGTTGAGATCCGTCGCAAGAATCTCGATCGTCCAATCCTTCAATCGCAGCTGCCCTTCTTCAAGCAGCATCATGCTGAGCGTGTATGGCTCTTCGCCTGTGGAACAGCCGGCGCTCCATATCCGAAGTCGGCGGATCGGAAGTTTGGCTTTCGCCTCTATGATTTTGGGAATCACGATTTGCCGGAGAGCGTCCAGTTGGGGCTGGTTGCGGAAGAAGCAAGTTTCACCGATCGTGATCTCGTTTAAGGAGAGCCACCAATTCCGCCTGACGCATGGGCCGCACGGTAAGGCACTCGAAGTACTCCCGTAAACTTTGCGTCTTGAGTTCTTTCATGCGACGACCGCAGCGGTCGAACAGCAACCGCAATTTCGAGTCAGGATGAAAGATTCCCGCCACCTGATAAACAAGATCTCGAATTCGCACCAGATCAGGATCGGGCGGACCATCCGGAGCCAATGCCGATTGCACCGATGCAATTGTCATCGCATAACCTCTCGCAAACCAAAAATGCAGCTTGGGCTGGCCGTTGGGCAGAACGCCGCGGGGGTGCGTCTTAAGAAGGTCGTGTTCATCAAGAATGCGCAATCGTTGAGGAACAGCTCATCGACTGTCTGAACGTCCATCGGCGATGAGTGAAACGACTTTAGAAGGGCAGCGACCCTGTTGCGTTCACGCAAGTTTTTATGGCCCATCATGGGACAGATGGAGATGGCTTGGAAGGTGCAGCAGCGCCTGTGGGAGGATGAAGCGGTCGGCCACCCAAGATGACGAGATCCACCCGCCGATTTTGAGATCGGCCCTGCGGCGTTTCGTTGCTGGCGATTGGATGATACTGAGCGTATCCAGCGGCAGATAGGCGCTCGGGAGCAAAGCTGTAACGCAGGATCAGCAGACGAACCAATTCGGTGGCCCGTGCTGTGGACAGTTCCCAGTTCGTCGCCATCTGCGGCGTATGGATCGGAACATTGTCGGTGTGGCCTTCGATGCGAAGCTTGCACGTGCGAACAGAAAGGATCGAGGCGATACGGTCCAGCGCAGGCAAGGCCGACGGTTTCAGGCCCGAAGATCCGCTGTCGAAAAATCCGAACTCGCGCAAACTGATAACGAGCCCTTCGTTCTCCCGGTGCAGTGCGATCGTGTGCGCTGCGATCTCACTCTGCAGCGCTTGCTGCAGTTCCTGCTGCAGCGTGACCAGATTGGCCTCGTCGGACCAAACTGCGTCGATTGGATCCGCGGGAGTCGTGTCAGCGGCTGTTGAGGTCTTTTTTTGTTGCTCGAGCGACTTCAAAGTTTCGAGAGGGATTGATTCGTTTGCGTCGAGGGGATACGGGGCTCCGTACCCGGGAAAAGCGCCCAGTTGCTGGAAGGCAGCCTGAATCGCTAACGCGAGCTTCCCGACCTTCCGCTGATCGACCTGGGCCGAGGCGTATAAGACGACAAAGAATGCAAACAGTAAAGTGATGAAGTCGGCATAGGAAACGAGCCAGCGCTCGTGATTGACATGGGTACGGGGCCGCTTTCTTCGACTCATCCGGTATGCTCCGAGGCCAATTGCTTGCCACCTTCTTCTGCATCCACCAGAAAGCTCAACAGCTTGGTTTCGAGCATGTGTGGGTTCATACCCTCCAAAATAGAGACCACGCCTTCCAAAGTCATTTCCCGGGCAATCTGCTCCTCCCGGATGCGCAACTTCATCTTTCCTGCAATCGGCAAGTACAGAAGATTGGCGGAACCTACGCCATAGATGGTTGCCACAAAAGCAACCGCGATCCCGCGTCCGACTTCATCGATCTTGTCGAGATGCTGCATGACTTGGATCAGGCCCAGTACCGCTCCGATAATGCCGATCGTCGGTGCAAATCCGCCCGCGGATTCAAACACCTGGGGAGCGCGCTCTTCGTATTCGGCTTGATTGTCGATCTCCAGCTCCATAATTTTGCGCAGTTCCTCAGGTTCGGTGCCATCCACCGCCAGCATCAGCGATTTCTTCAGGAACGAGTCTTCAAGTTGAGGAAGGTAAGCATCCAGAGAAACGATGCCTTCCCGCCGAGCTCGCTGCGCATACTGAACTAAGAGACGAATCGTCGCCTCAGGCTTGGATTGCGGGCTGGCAAAGACCGAGCGTAAGCGGCGAATCGCGTGAAGAATGACGGCGAGCGGAAACTGCAGCATCACTGCTCCCAGTGTGCCTCCAAAAACGATCATCGCTGCCGTGGGTTGCAGAACCTGGCGCAGGTTCCCGCCTTCGAGCAAGAGACCGGCGACAATGCCTCCAACAGCCAGCACGATGCCACCGAGACTGGATTTGTCGACTCTCACTTCGCGGACTCATCGCTTTCACGCGAACGGATTCTGGCGATATGCGCGATTGCAGAACACGCGTCCCATGTCAGGGACAATCCTGAAAGCACCGAGCGGCGGAACTCGACAATGCGGGCCAGCACCTCGTCCGACTTTTCCCGGACGACGATCTTCTCTCCAGTGATCAATGTGACGAACGTATCTGGGGATTGTTCGACAAACTTGATCAGATCGGAATTGACGATCAAGGGCGTGTTGTTGAGACGCGTGAGCTGAATCATGCTTTCCTCCCTATTCCGCATGCGCGAAGAGATGCGCCCCTCTAGAGCGAATATCGGCGGAGGAGGCGCGTTACTTACCGGCAAGGATTCACGACTGATTACGTTCGAATTACGAGCGGCAAACCGCAAGTCCTAAAGCGGAACCATGGGCTGCCGATGAAGATCAAAGAATCGGGGTTCCGCGAGCGGCAGAGATTGAAGAGGTTCGCAGAACATCCTGAGAAGACTCTCAGGAAAACCGAAAACTTAGGAGAAGGAGCTTCAAATGCCTATTGGAATCCTGAATAACATCGCATCTCTGTCCGCAGAGAATCAGTTGTCCATCACAAACAGCAGCCTTCAAAGCACTCTGTACCAGTTGTCGTCCGGCTCACGAATCAACAGTGGCGCCGATGATGCGGCTGGTCTGGCGATTGCAAACGGGTTGCAGGCTAACATTACGGCCCTCACACAATCTGCCCGGAACGCCAACGACGGCGTGGGGATGTTGCAAGTAGCCGACGGAGCCCTGGCCCAGGTCACGACCCTGTTAAATCGCGCTGTCACTCTGGCAACTGAGTCGTCGACGGGCACGGTGTCTGACTCGCAGAGACAGGCGCTGCAATCTGAGTTTTCGCAGATTAAGTCTGAAATCGACCGCATTGGCACCAACACCACGTACAACGGTGCCCAGATTTTTGCGGGCAGTGGAACAAACATGAACCAGGTGACGACCGCAGTGGCGAACCCGGGCGGCCTGGCATCCGCGGCGACTGGAAACCTGACTGTGAAGGCATGGGACACCACTTTAGCCGTCCCAGCGTACACCGTTCAGACATTTACTTCGGCCACCTCAGATGCAAGCAGCGGAACCGTGGCCGGACTTATCGAGAACATCAACAACACCGGAACCGGCCTGTTTGCGACTCTGGACAACACCGGCAACGTGGTGGTCACAGACGCGCAGAACAGGGGGACTACTCTTAATCCGCTTGCCGATGGCGGCGCGACCACGCTGAAGATCGGCACTGACGCGAATCCTGAGACACTCACGAACACCAGCAACAGCAGCACGATGAGCGTGTATCTCAGCGATTCAACGGTCGCGGGCAGCAGCACGATTGGCGTTACTCTCGGACAGTTCTCGAGCGGCAACATGAACGGCATCAGCCTTTCGAACGCTGATCTGAGCACGCAGGGGACCGCCCAAACTTCTCTGACGGATATCAACAACGCCATCGCACAAGTAGCCGCACTGCGCGGCCATCTCGGTGCGAGCGTGAACCGCCTGCAGAGCGCCAGCAACGTCATCAACAATCAGGTCCAAAACCTGACCTCTGCAGAAAACGGAATCACGGCCGCTGATATTCCGACTGCCGTCGCAAACATGACCAAGTATTCCATCCTGGAACAGACCGGCATCTCCTCGCTGGCCCAGGCCAACCAGCAGCAGCAACTTGTTTTGAAACTGTTGCAATAAGTTAGGGGACACGGGAGGCGGCGGGCCCGCCTCCCATTTTCGTTCCGGAGTTTGCCATGAGCATTTATCCGGCAGCAGAAATCACATCGACGACCCAGCAACCGGCGGCCACTAGCCCTGCGGTCGATCACTACGCTACCTCCAATGTTCGTTCCATTGATCCCAATCCGGGAACAAGCCCGAAACAAGAAAGCGTCAAGCCTCGAAATGACGTTCAAACCCAAGAGATGCCCCAAGATGAAGTCCAAGTGCAGCAGGACGGGAGTGACGGGAAAATCATCATTCGATATCTCGACGGTTCGGGAAACGTGATCTTGCAGATTCCGAGTTCGCAACTTTTGAGCCTGTCGCGCGCAATCGGCCGGGCTTTGGACGCACAAGCCAAGAGCCGCTCGTCCGCGAACTCTTCGGGAACTGGTCAGGAGAGCAGTCTTCATGGGCATTAGTCTCAATCCGGCAAGCCTATTGAGCGGTCAAGGAATTGACGTCAGCACCGTCGTCAGTGAGCTTCTGAATCAAAAAAGCGGCCAGCTCACGGAGTGGCAAGGCGAACAGACGACCCTCGAGAGTCAGGCCAGCGTCCTGAATTCCATCAACATTGACTTAAGCAGTTTGGCCACTGCAGTGTCCGCACTCTCTGACCCGCTGGGAGCTGTGACGGCACAGGCAGCCACTTCGTCCGATACGAGTGTGTTGAACGCGACGGCGCAGACTTCGGCCGCGGCAGGCACCCACACTGTTGTTGTGAGCAGTCTGGCGACCGCTGGCACGGTATACAGCGACTCCGTTTCTGGCGGCGCCGGTGCTTCGATCTTGCCCTCTGGCGCAACCAGTGGAGATCTGCGCATTCAAATTGGTGGGGCAGCGGGGACAACCGCCGACATTCAGATTACGACTGGAACCAACGACACGCTCACGGGGCTCGCCAGCTCAATCAATCAGCAGAGCACGGCCAATAGTTGGGGGATTCACGCGTCCGTCGTCACCGACGCAACGGGGTCACGCCTAACGATTTCCAGCGATGCCACGGGCTCCGCTGGTGCGGTCTCCGTTGTCAACAACACCACGAGTCTGACCTTTAATAGCCCGATCGGCGGAGCGAACGCTTCGCTGACGATCGATGGCGTTCCTTATTCCAGTTCGACCAATACAATTTCGGGGGCCATCTCCGGGATTACTCTAAGCCTCTCTGGCGCATCACCCGGCGAGTCGGTACAAGTCAGTGTCGGTCCGGATACCCAGCAGGTGACACAGGCCATCAACACCTTTGTTACTGCCTACAACAAGGTGGTCAGCGACATTAACCAGCAGTTCACGGTGAATCCCGCGACCGATTCGGAAGGCCCTTTAGGCGCCGACAGTTCCCTCCGCTCACTTCAGACCGACCTGATGAACGACGCGACCTATTCGGTTTCCGGCACGGGCGGACCCGTGAATCTGGCGTCGCTCGGTATCAACATGAACGACGATGGCACGCTCACGGTCGGAACCAACGCAAGCGGACAGAGTCTCAGCCAAGTGCTGTCGGCCAATCCCGGGGCGTTCCAGAGTTTTTTTCAGAATGCGACTTCGACCGGCTTTGCGAACAAATTTCACAGCGATCTCTCGAACCTGACGGATCCTACCGAAGGCTTGCTGAACGTGGATCTTGCGCAGAACAAGACGCAGCAACAGAATCTCGCCGACAGCATTAACAGGTTCGAAGATCAATTGCAGGCTCAGCAAACACAGCTCACTCAGGAATTCAGCCTGGTCAACGCTTCCTTGGAGTCGTACCCTCTTCTGCTCCAGCAAGTCACCGAGACTCTGTCCACGATGGGAACAGGGAGCAGCAGTAGCAGTTCCTCTTCGCCAACTCTAACGTCAGGGCTTTAGGTTATGAATCCCAGATTGCATTACCGCGAAGCAGCTGTGGCTGGGGCCAGCCCGGTACGCCTGGTCATCCTCCTCTACGAACAGGCGGTCGAGGATTTGCGGCACGCCCTCTCGGCCCAAAACAAAGGCGACATCGAAGGACGGACTGCAGCGATCAACCATGCCATCCTTGTCCTCGGTCATCTGCAGGCGTCGCTCGACAAAGATCAGGGAGGCAGTGTCGCCGCAAATTTAGACCGCTTCTACACGCAAGTACGGGAAGGCCTGGTGGAGGCCCAAGCCCGTCAGTCAGCGAGCGCGATCGAGCGCCAGATTTCCTTTCTCATGAGTGTGCATGAAGCGTGGTGCGGCGTTGAAAAAGCTGTTGTCACGCCGCCTCCTCCCACTGGCAACACAGACAATCATCCATCGATCGACTGGAGCGCATAGTGCCCGAACTGGACCACCTTGTCCTTGAATTGAGGGAGACAAATCGGAGAGTTGATTTCTGGATGAATGGGTTTGGCCAACCGGCCACGGTGTCCGCGACTATGCCCCCGATCGTCACCTCCCGGCAGATTAACGGGTTGCTGTCGGAACTGATGACAGCGGGACAGTTCCTGCGGAGACTACCCGCCGAACTCGACGAGAACGTCAAGGCAGAAGTCGACGAATACCGCAAAAGAATCGAACACCTGCGCGACCTTCTCCCTCGCATTCATCGCTCGCTGCTACAAGAACGATCCCGGCTGGAACAAGAACGCACCCGCGTGCAGGCAGCTTCTCAATGGGCCAGCGCATCGCGTCAAACCCGCTGAGACTCGCCCCGGCCAGCAAAATCCGGTCCGAACAAGAGATCGCTATTTGAGATAGTTGAACAGGTTCGCCTGCTGCGTTTGGCCGATCGCTTCGAGAGTTGCCTGTCGCGAAGTCTGCGCGTTCACCAGATCACTGAGAACCTTGGAGAGATCAGCCCCCCCAACGCTGTTTTGTTGCTGAGCAAGTTGCGTGGTCTCGCTGTTCAGAAAGGTTTGTTGAGAATTCAGCTGGTTTAGCGCGTTGCCATAGAAAACTCTTTCCGTATTGATGTGCTGGTAAGCGGTATTGATTTCGCGTAACGGCGGAATCGATCCCTGTCCCGCTCTGCAGGCTGGTGATGAGATTCTGCACCGCCTGGAAAACATCACTGCCAGCTGCGGAAAACAGTTGGGAGCCAGGTACATTTGTTTGGAGCGCAAGATTTGTTCCAACGGTAACTGTATTCACATTCCCGTTTCCGACGTACCGAACACCGGAGGAACTGGTCGAGTCAAGAACGTAGGGCGCAGTTTGAGTGATCGTACCCCCAAACACAAAATTCCCCTGGTACGAAAGATTGGCCAAACTTACCAGCTGCGACTGGATTCCCTGTACTTCGTTCGCCAGCGCAGCACGGTCCGCACTATCGACGGTACCGTTGGCGCCCTCGGTCCCAAGACTGATGGCTCGCTGCAGAGTTGTAACGACGGAACTCAGCGCCGAATCGGAGTTCTGCATTTCTCCCGTCACGCTGCTGACGCTGCGCAGGAACTGATCAGCTTCAGCCGTTTGCCCGGCGTTGCGGACAAGCATGGCGGCCGCTGCGGGGTTATCGGAAGGTGTATTTACGCTTTGCCCGGAAGCGGTTTGCTGAAGATCAGAATTGATCTGCTGTTGAGTCTGTTCAAGTGCCGAGAGAAGGTCGGGAAGCGGATTGGGATTGACTCGCATATGTCTAGGAATTCTTCATGTTGATGACAACTTCCATCATGGAATTAATGGAGCTGACGACTTGTGCTGAAGCCGCATACGCTTGCTGGTAGCGGACCATATTGGCCGCCTCCTCATCGAGGGAAACCCCCGAAACCGAGGAACGCTGATCGTTCAGTTGTTGCAACACCAGGTTGGAAGCGCTCTGCTCGGCTGTGGCATTCGCAGCAGTATTTCCGACGTTAAAAACAATTGAAGAATAGTAGTCGGTCGGGCTCTGTCCGCTGACAACCCCCTGGTTGCGCAATGCGTACAAAAGCTCGGCATTCCCATTGCTGCCCGAAGTTCCGTCCGAACTGGCCGCAATCAGGGTCGGATCTGTCATGGCAACCGATAGAGTACCTGCCGCCCCAACCCCAGAAGCAGCAGGAGGAGTGAAAAGGGGATTCGCGGTGCTCGCGTTGCCGTTCAGGTCGAAACCGGTGGTCTGAACGCTGTTTACTGAGTTCGCCAAGCCCGCGGCTAGCGTATCCAACTGACCCAGGATGTTCGGGATCTGTCCGTCTCGCGCGTCGAGCACTCCGCCCAGTTGTCCAGAAGAGATGCTCGACGTGACGTCGGTGCCCTGCGAGAAAATGTCGTGGACTCCGGAGGAAACCAGTTGCGTCGAAAGTTGAAAGCTCTGTTGTCCGGCAACCAGCGCAGTACCGCTCGCGGTTGTCAGGGTAAGGCTGTTTTCGCTCGGGATCACCGACACATCCACAAGCGAAGACAGCTTGTCGATCAGTTGGGTACGCTGGTCGATAAAGGTCCCGGCATTCTCTCCCGCGTTTTCCACGTAGCTGATTTGACGATTCAGCTGCGCAATCTGACCGGTAAGTTGATTGATTTGTCCAACAGTCTGGACGACGCTCTGGTCCAGACTAGTGCGCTGCGAAGTGAGGCTTTTGGACGCAACGTTGAACGCCGATGCCACGTTGCCAGCTGCCGTGAGTACTCCCTGCCGCAATGAGAGATCCGCCGGACTCGTCGAAAGCTGATTCACGCTGTCGAAGAAATTTGAGATCGCCGTTCCAATATCGCCCGTCGTGCTGGTGAAGTTGGCCTGCGCTTGCGAGAGAGCTGACACGAATGCATTTAATTGGCCCTGGGTTTGCGTTTCCTGCTGGATTTGAGACTCCAGGATCGGATCGCGCACGCTCTCGATGCTGCGAAGGGTAACTCCGGAACCGAGTGTGAGCGGATCGATAATCACAGGATTGCTGGCAACAAGGGCTGGCACCTCGCGCGAGTAACCCGGCGTGTTCACATTGGCGACATTGTTGGTTGTCGCCTCAAGAGCTCCTTGTTCGGCGGTGAGCCCGCTCAAAGCGATCGCGAGGCTTGCGCTCAAGCTCGACATTGGACCTACTATCCCTCCTGGATTAAAGCCAGCGATGCCGACCGGAGTCCCCTGGTTCACTGCAAAACATAGCTCGGCCGGATTCCCCGCCCCCAGCTAAGTTGTTCAGAATTCTTGACCACTTTTCCAGGCGTTTCAGTAGCAGGCATTGCACACGTCCCAGATGCAGCACACGCTCTTCGGCGATACGTAAATCCATGAGTGGCACCGATGCAGCCAGAATTGTCGTGTCATCCGTCGATTCGCGATCACTGTTTAAACAAAGAGCCGCGCGCAGCCTTGAGATTTCTTGACACATCGCAGACTGTTCCCGCGTGAGGTTTTCCAGATTCAATACATCTCGCGCCATCAGCGCCGTGTGGCTACTCTGCAAACTGGTTTCGAGGCAAGCGAGGAGATCGCAATAGGCGGAAGACCTCTGCGCTTGAATGATCCCAGTAGCATCGGGAGGTGCGGGAACTGTCCGAGCCGACTCTTCGATGGCGGAATCAGGCCAAGCGATCGAGTTCGTGTTCGGATTGATCGCCATCTTCGGAGTTTGGAGACCCGTCATTCTCATTCTCCTTAGTTCTGGGGCGCCGTTGGCTCTCTCCATCCCTGCCCCGATTCCGGGTCTCACCACCGACGGCCCGAACCGACGATGGCGGCGTTAGCACGTCAGGCGACAAACCGGTCGCAACATCACCTGGGCCCATACGAATACCCCCGGCTAAGAAGCATCAGGCCGCGTGAAGCCCGACGCCATGTGCGAAAAGAGAGCTCCAGCGACGCTTTCAGGGTTGGACTGATACACACCGCTCTGGATCGCTTGTCGCAACGATTGAACTCGATCCTCGCGAACTTCCGGCAAGTTGGACGCCTGTGCGGCCAGTGCCTGAACCTGCGTATGCGCTCCCAAGAACTGTGAGTCATCTTCGGCTAGCGACTTCGGTGTCGAAGAATTGGTTGCGGTGGTGTTTCGGGCACTGTTTCGCTCAGTCTCTGCAATGGTCTGCGGTCCGTAATGGAAATCGATTCTCATAGCTGCTAACCCCTCTTCCATTGGCCTTGCAATTTATGTATCGGCCGCAAGTTAGAAAATCTTTAGCTCTCGCTTCGCTCCTCCATTGACCTTGAGCCTTCTCTGCTCTCATCTCGTTCTATCGGCAAGGGTTGCGACAACTTTAGTCACTCCACTCCAACCTTCTGCACCGTTGTCACGGGATTGCCCCTTACCTTGGTGCGATCGATGTCCCAGTAACCAGTGGCAAAAATTGCTACACCCCAACGATTATCCGCGGTGTCCCCAAAAGCACTCGGCTCTCAACTCGACGATCGCTAATAGAAGAGACAAATCAAAAGCTCTGATTGAGGTTCACGCTCGAATTTCCACGAAGTTGTAAGAGTTTCCAAAGACTAGAGCAGGAAGATTCTGGTGGATGACAAAAAGCTAATTATGGAAAGATCCGAGGCCGCTTGTCATTGATTGACGCCGCTTGCAAGGATGCCGCCATCGACAGCCAAGAGGGTTCCAGTCACAAACGATGACGCCTCCGAAGCCAGGTAAACAGCCGCTCCAACCAACTCTCGCGTCTGGCCAAACCTCCCCATGGGAGTTCTCATCAAAAACTCCCGACCCCGATCGCTCTCATCCAGGAGTTTTGTGTTCATGGAAGTTCGAAATACTCCGGGCACAATCGCATTGACCAAGACGCCGTGCCGAGACCACTCGACAGCTAAGGATTTTGTAAGGGCTCCCACCGCCGCCTTGCTGGCCCCGTATGCCGCGACCTCGAACAGAGCGAGGAAGGTGGATAGCGAGGCTATATTAATGATGCGGCCGTATTTTCGGCTCAGCATGTGTTCTCCGAAAACCTGACAGCCGCGCAAGGTCCCTGTCAGGTTTACGTCGATAATCTCCTGCCACGTTGCGTCCGGAAAATCGAGCGTAGGCCCTTTTCGGGTAGTGCCGGCGCAGTTCACCAGGATGTCGACTTTGCCGAATTCTTTGATCGCCGCGTCCCGAAGCTTCTCGAGTGAGTTCCGATCTCCAACATTACTGGTGACTCGCAACGTCCTTTCTTCCCGCAGCTTCAATTTGAATCGCGATTTCGTCTACCTTTGTTTTGGTTTTCGACGAAGCGACGACATCCGCACCGGCTTCTGCAAGACCCAACGAAAGCGCCGCTCCGATGCCGGAGGTGCCGCCGATCACCACCGCCGTCTTTCCTTGAAGATCAAAGAGCGACTTACTCATGGAACGATCGATCCCTTTCTTTCGAAACCTACTTTAAGCGCGAGCGCGCTCGACGATAGCGAGGTATTTCCGCGCATTCTCCGTGATCAGTTCGGGCTTTCCATCCTTCAACGCAGAAAGGTCGACCAGATCGGAACCGACTCCGAGCGCGAATGCTCCAGCCGCAAGGAAATCTGCAGCCGTCGCGAGTGAAACTCCGCCAGTCGGAATCAATTGAATTTGTGGCAGAGGCCCTTTCAGAGCAGAAAGATATTTTGCCCCACCGACAGCGCTGCACGGAAAAACCTTCACGACATCCGCGCCAGCTTCCCAGGCGGTCACAATCTCTGTGGGAGTCAAAGCGCCGGGGATGACCGGAACCGAATAGCGGTGACAAAGCTCGATCGTTTTCACGTTCAAAGCGGGGCTGACGACAAACTGTGCACCCGCCAGGATACAGGCCCGAGCCGTCTCCGGATCGAGTACCGTGCCTGCTCCTACCAGAACGCGGCCTTGATGTGCCTTAGCGATGGCGGCGATCACTTCGATGGCTCCCGGAACTGTCATTGTGACTTCGAGCAACGGAACTCCGCCAGCCTCAATCGCAGCTGCCGCCGCGATGGCCGCTTCTGCGGATGGCGCTCTCAGTACGGGAACGAGTCCTACTTTATGAATCTGCCGAAGAATCTGCTCTTTATTCATCACCGTTTTACCCGCGCTGTTCCACCCTTCATCACCCTTTCAACTTCCGGCAGAGTGACCATCGTTGTATCGCCGGGCGTGGTCATCGCCAACGCCCCATGAGCACAGCCGCAATCGACAGACCACTGCGGTCCTCGTCCGGAGAGCAAGCCAAAAATCAGGCCAGACGCGAAAGAATCGCCGCCGCCAACTCGATCAAAAATCTCCAGATCTGGCATAGGGCGCGCCTCGTAGAAGTTCCCATCCACGAAGCAGATGGCTCCCCAATCGTTGCGCGTTGCGGTGCGAGCGGTTCGTAGAGTCGTAGCCACGACCTTCAGGTTCGGATATTTTTCGGTTACCTGCTTCATCATTTGCCGGAAGCTTGCGGTGTCGAGATGCGAGAGATTTTCGTCAGCGCTCTGCACGGAAAAACCGAGAGCGGCGGTGAAATCTTCTTCGTTGCCGATCATTACGTCGATCAACGGCGCAAGCTGGGAATTCACTTCAATCGCCTTTGCCCGTCCGCCGACCGATTTCCAGAGTGATGCACGATAGTTGAGGTCGTAAGAAACGATCGTTCCATTGCGGTGCGCAGCTTCCATTGCCTCCCTGGCGACTTCCGGAGTGCTATCAGAGAGGGCCGCGAAGATTCCTCCCGTGTGAAACCAGCGCGCTCCTTCTGATGAGAAAATTTTGTTCCAGTCAATCTGCCCCGGCCTCAACTGAGAGACCGCCGTATGTCCCCGGTCAGAACATCCTAAAGCTGCCCGGACCCCGAATCCCCTCTCGGTGAAATTGAGGCCATTGCGGACGGCCCGCCCTACGTCGTCATAGGGCGTCCAACGCAAGTGCGACAGATCGACACCGCCTTGAAGCATTAGATCTTCGACCAACCGGCCGACAGGATTGTCCGCGAGGACCGTGACGATAGCCGTCCGCATCCCAAAACATCGTCGGAGGCCGCGGGCAACGTTGTATTCGCCGCCGCCCTCCCAGACTCGAAACTCCCTGGCGGTCGAGACCCTAACGTCCCCCGGGTCTAACCGCAGCATGACTTCGCCGAGACTCACGAGGTCCCAGCAGCAATCTTCCTTCGATTTCAAGAGCAGAGGCGAATCAGCAGGCATCTTCTGGAGACGTCCGAGTACTACAGCGCACGCAACGTGAACAACGAGCGTTTATACAATACAGGAAAATTACCGCCGCCCGACGATTGGAGGCCTTCAAAATTGTCGAGGACGACTGACCATTTGACAGGCCCCAACGGCCAAACGTACAACCGTGCTGCGGGGTGTCATCGAAGCAGGGTAGCAAGAATTTGGCGGTAGCCAGTTCAGCCTCTATGTTTCACTTTTCCCGTTCCACACAATGACTGACTCTACGCAGGGTTCCGCGAAAACCGGCATGGATGCGGCGGAGAAGGGTACCGAAACCATTCAAGGCGGCCCTTCCGTTCCGATTGCGGCGAAGATCGGTCACTTCCGCTGGGTGATCTGCACTCTTCTTTTGTTTGGTGTCACGAAGAATTACATGGATCGCCAGGTCTTGGGCGTCCTGAAGACAACCCTCCAGCACGATTTGGGCTGGAACGAAATCGACTATAGCAACCTCGTCTTCATGTTTCAGGCTTCTTACGCGGTCGGCATCGTAGTGGTTGGACGTTTGATCGACCGTCTGGGCACGCGCCTTGGGTATGCGCTCTCGATGATTTTCTGGAGTCTCGCCTCGATGGCCCACGCGGCCGGAGGCTCCTTCTTCAGCTTCGCCGTAGCCCGATCGGCTCTCGGATTCAGCGAATCGGGCATATTTCCCGCAAGCATAAAAACTGTGGCCGAGTGGTTTCCGCAGAAAGAACGGGCGCTCGCCACCGGAATCTTCAACGCAGGCTCAAACATCGGCGCCATTCTGACGCCACTCATCGTGCCTTGGATCACTCTTCACTACGGCTGGCGCGTCGCCTTCATCGTGACGGGGTCTCTTGGATTTGCGTGGCTTGCATTTTGGCTTCTGCTTTACCGAAAGCCTGAGGTTCATCCTCGCCTGTCGAAGCGCGAGCTCGACTACATTGTCAGCGATCGTCCAGCTGCGCCTCGGCGAATTCGATGGATCAAGTTGCTTTCTTATCGTCAGACCTGGGCCTTCGTAGTCGCGAAATTCACCACCGATCCGATCTGGTGGTTCTTGTTGTTCTGGATCCCCGATTTTTTGCAACGAAATCACGGGCTCAACCTGATGCAAATTGGCATTCCAATCATGGTGATTTACATTCTTGCCGACGTCGGAAGCATTGCAGGAGGTTGGCTTTCGTCCTCGATGATCCATCACGGCAAGAGTGTCAACGCGTCGCGGAAGGTAGCGATGCTGGTTTGCGCGTTGAGCGTTGTTCCCATCGTCTTCGCTTATCGGATGGAAAGTTTGTGGGGAGCCGTGTTGCTGATCGGGCTCGCAGCCGCAGCACACCAGGGATTCTCAGCCAACCTGTTCAGTTTGACCTCTGATGTTTTCCCAGCACAGGCCGTGGGCTCTGTCGTGGGCATCGGCGGTATGGCGGGCGCGATTGGCGGAATGTTGATGGCGAAGATCGTGGGCTACGTCTTACAGTGGACCGGCAGCTACAGGATTCCCTTCTTCATCGCCGGAACTGCATACCTTCTCGCATTGGCAATGATTCAGGCCTTTTCGCCGCAGCTGGAAATCGCCAAAATCGATTAACTCCGGCAGCTCAACGCTTCCCGTCGGTCGCCGCGATTCTCAGCTTTAAAGCACCGACAATGCCCGAAGGCAGCGGCTGCAAATTTTCCATGCCCTGCGGGACGAATCTTTCCCCGTAGCGATCGTTCAGCAGACGATAGTCAGGAAGCGCTCGGCCCGCCATGGAATTGATTGCCGTGTTACCGACGACGATGCGCAATTCATTCTTGCCCGGCTTAACCAGGGATGTGAGATCGATAACATAGGGCGGATGCCACACAACACCGGCCGATTTGCCATCCACGAATACCTCCGCCGCGTCTCGAACTGGTCCCTCAAGATATGCTCTGAGGTTGAACTCTGGTAGTGGATTGGGTCTCGCGACGGGAATTCCTTCTCCGAAATCAAGGAGTAAAGACTTCCCCGAAATATTCTCCGCAGAGAGCTCGATTGTTTTCTCGTAGGTAGCGCGCCCCGAATAGTATCGGACCTGCTCTTCGTCGCCCCAGGAATGGAGCGTGTCCATGTGAATGGTGCGATTTGTTCCGGCGAAGCTTACAGTCCAGTCCTGCGAGAGATCGATTTCACGCGGAGGAGAATCCGCTTTCGGCAGCGGAGTAGGTTTCTCTGAGGAATCTGAAAAGAAGATCAGGCGTGACTCATAAGGCTGCAGGACAAGATCGATCTCACTCGCATCGTTTATTGAAGACGTCTGTCCAGAAAAAGGATTCCACCATTCGGCAAATTTTGGGTGATTGCGGAAGTTCGCTCTCGTATTGACACCGTGGCTGCTCGTATTTGCGATGAAGTAGAGTTCTCCATCGTTCAGATGCCGGTGCAGAAATCCTACGTCGGGCGCCTTGGGTGAAAGAGTGACATCCGGTTCGAGTCGCGACGCAAGCACGGTTCCCAGTTGGTCTTCATTCTCCACGAAATAACCGGGCGATCCATGGTCGCGGAACAGACGCTGCGAGATCTCCCGTATCTTTTGACTTTCGTCCTCCGCGCCGAGGAATCCTGGAGCCGTTGAAGGCAACCGCCTCGTCGCAACGACGATTCCACCGTGATGAGCATACTGCTCAATCTTCTGATACGTCAGGAGCGGCAAGCGTTCGACCCCGGGCAGCACGAGGACCGGATACTTGACTCCCAGAGCCTCGATCGCATCCCCGTCGATAAAGTCCAGATTGAAGCCGGCGTCAAGAATCTGCGGGATCACTTTGGTGCCCAGCAGCTTTCCCATGGACTCATCAATGCTGACATCTTCCCCGCCCGTCTTGAAACCGAGCTTCGTGGTCACAGGTGTGGACGAATCGGGATTGACGCCGAAACTTGCCCAAGCGTCGTCGTTGGGCAGCAAGAGCGCAACGTCATTGGCTGGCTCTCCCTGGCGCAGCGCAAAGCTGACGCGCTGAAGGTACCGCGACAGGTCCGGCATGACGAACCACCAAGGGTTATGAGCGTTGAATGCCCCCGCCGCATACATGCGCCATCCAGGTTCCCCGGCAACCTCCGGCGAATACGGCCAGCCGTGTCCGACCAACTGGTTGATACCTTGCAGAAAATGCAGATCTGCTTCCGATTTCATGTCGAGAGGAGTGGCGCGGAAGGCGGGAGAATGCAACCACGTCCAAGTCTCTGAAGATATAACCGGCTTGCCAAGCAGATGACCGGCCGACGCTGCCCAACGGATGTCGGAGAATTGCCGCCACATCAACAAAGTTGCCTTACCCTCACCTTCGGGAAGGTCTTCGTATCGATTGCTCCACAAAGTGACGGGAGGGTATCCGTAAGTCTGCGAACGCAGCTGCGTGTGGTGATCGAGAGCCCACGCATGAAGCGGTTTCATGTATCGGTCGTCGGCCAGTTCGGTGAGAGTCTTTCCCCAGTCGTGGCGAATTGCGGCGGTCTCCGGACCAACGTCGGCGATCAACGCGGGCAGGTGCGGGGTAAGGTCGTATCCTCTGCGCTCTCGAAATTGATCCAGCAAATCGCCCGTCCAGTCGGATCCATAGTCCTCCAGACTGTCGCTGAACACCGCATAAGGAGGAGTTTCACCGAACGCTTCCATGAACCGGTCTCCCACAGCGTGCAGATGAGCCTCAATCGCGTTCTGGTCATAGTGATCCAGAACAAATCCTTCCGCTCCAAGTGCCGCGCGCTTCACCGTCATTCCGCTTCGGCTCGATACGAAGAAGACCACACTGTTCAAGCCAGTGAGATTCGAAGGAAGCGCTATTCGGCCGTTCTCGACCTGCATCGAGAGCTGCGTTGCTTTGTCGATCGCTGGCTGCTGTCTTGAACCAGGAACAACGAACGCCGCGATCAGTTTCTCGCCGGCGCCGATGTCGGGAGCAGCAACCGATCGCATTCCCGGTGATACGTCAGCGAGCGCGATTCGCATCTTTCCTGCAGCTTGCGAAACAGGAATGTGCGGCCCTCCGAACGGCCACCCGCTCCCGAGGGTTACGTCGAGGCGAAGGCCCAGCCTCCTGGCTTCTGCGGCCGCGAAGCGAAGATTCTCAATGTGTTCATCTGAAAGAAATTTGAAGTTGTGAAAACCCGTTGAAGCATCATCCAGGGCGAGCGGGTAGAGAGTCGCAATTTCCACGCCACCTATTCCGGCGTCTTTCATCTGCTCCAGTTCTTTCTGGATCTCGGGCTTTGTCACGGCTGGACCAAACCACCACCAACGCATCATGATTCGGCAGTCGTCCGGTGGATGCTTGAAAGAATTGGCCAGGGAAGCGTGGCTCGAATTCTGTTGTGCGTGGGCGGAGGGAAGTTGCAGAAGTGAAAACAGAAGCAGAGCTGCAAACACAATTCTGAACACGCGTCCTCCCGCCAATCAAGTTCAACCCGGTCGTCCCCACGAATCGCCGATGGGCCACGTCGTGTTCGCCACCACTCGATGCGGAGTTCTTTGCATCGACTCGAGGGAAAGCGTCATTTTACCTCCATCCTTTTTTCGGACGCGCCACCCTCCGCGCAATACCCAAGTCTCGCTCGAAAACTCTGCACCGCCGCTCACTTTACCAACGACGCCTGCGACGTGCGATCCGCGCGAGTGTTCAAGGATTCTTGCAAATTCGTCGAAGGTCTGGCTGTATCCAGCAACGAACGAGGTCTGGTCCTGAGCTCGAGACCGTCGCCCTGTCCCGAAATGCGGCTCTCGTTCCCTCTCGGCATCGAGTCTTGCCATATAGATACCATCTCGAAAAGGCGTGCCGTTGTTAGCGGTTGGCTGTGACCGAACGATCCTTGCCGCAGTCTCTTGATACGATTCCTCGTAACCCTCGGTAAACGACTGCCGGTCTGCTGCCGTCGCCCAACGCCCGAATGCAACGTGTGGTGCTTCGCCGCGTTCTGCAGCCAAGGTTCCCAAATACATCCCATCACGGAACGCTCCGTCCGTGGCACGTTCGCTCGTCATCGTGCTTACTGCATTCGTATGAGGCGTCACTTTTATGGAAAGTGCTGCAAATGCCGCCACTACTGCGATCAAATAAATCATTTTCATCATTGCTCCTTGCTCCTTCTGGAAATAGCAATTCAACTTTCGCTACTTCATTAGAGCGTTGAACGGGATTGGGAAGGGTAAAAGGCCTGTAAGATCGAGGTAAAGAGTGCTTTCACGCTGCCTTTACGCGGAATTTACATCAATGCGTGTGAGTCTCGGGTACATTGACATCGATGGGAACGCAGACCAGTGGACGGGGCTTGGTCTGCCAACTCCTAACTACGCGGTCAATTCTTGCTCTCCCCCCTGATACCAACTCCTGCGGCAAGTTTTTGACATAATGCTGTTCGCGCTGGCAGGTTTTTCGCCAGCCTGGTTGGTCCATGAAACTGACCTCTTCAGAGAATTTTCGGTGGTATGGGATGGTGCTTGGGTTGGCAGCCATTCTGGCGCTGCTGGCTGTCTTGCAATATCGGTCGAGCAAAGCCGTTGCCGAAGCGACTACAGATCAAATGCGCAGCAGCCTTCAGGGATCTCTGATGGATGTCCGGCAGGGATTGGAACGCGAACTGGCGCCGCTCTGCCGTGAGCTCCAAACTCAATCGGACACTGCCCATCAGAATGCCTCGCAAGACTACCTGACAAGATTTGAGCGCTGGCGTGGGGCGACCGCGCATCCGAACCTGGTGGCCGATCTGTATCTTTGGACACCGCAGAATGAGAATCATCCTGCGCAACTTCTCGAATTGAACCCGGGGAGAACCGCCTTCGCACCGGCATCATGGCCGGACAAGCTCACCCGGCTGCAACAAAGGCTGACGATCCCAGAGCGACCGCCGTTCGCCGAGCAGGGCAATCCCCCGCCCGGGAGCCATCCGCCGGAGAGACCACCCGATGGGCCAAACCGCCGTCCGCCACCTCAATCTTCTTGAGTTTCATCATCGTCACCACACGGACGACTCTTCTCCCTGGTTAATCGACGAAAGCGTGCCAGCTCTTCTGCATGCCGCGCATGAAGAACCAGGTCCGGAGCGATTGGCATCCGGTCCGCCAGCGCTTACTTGGGTCATCATCGTCCTGAACCGTGACACGATCGAACACGAGATCCTTCCCGAGCTGGTTCAACGTTACTTCGGAGCCGGCAGGCAATCTTCCTATGAGATCGCGGTGCTCAGTGCACAGGCTCACGGAACCGAGTTGTATAAGTCCGACCCGGGATTCGGCCTTCAGCAAGCATCTTTCTCGGACGCGACATTAAACCTCTTTGGGCCTCCCCTTTCGATCGTCGCAGGAGGAGAGCCGGCCGTTACCACCGTGCGCTCGTCCGGAACCGCTCTCTATCCGGCGACGGTACGTTCAGCGCCCACTGTTCTCACGCATGCTGCGACCCAAGGCCAAAACCATTTTCTGATCGAGCCTTTCCGCTACTCACAAGACGACGAAGATTGGAAGATCATCGCAAAGCATCGGAGGGGTTCGGTCGAGGCAGCAGTCGCGGCGCTCTCGCATCGCAACTTGATGTTCAATTTTGCCGTGCTGCTCGTTCTCGCAGCGACGATGGCAACGATTATTTCGGCAAGCCAGCGAGCCCGACGGTTCGGCGAGTTGCAGATGGATTTCGTTTCAAATGTTTCCCACGAACTGCGAACACCTCTGACAGGAATTATCTCGGCGGCGCAAAATATTGCCGATGGAGTCATCGATGACAAAGAAAGGTTGACGCGGTACGGTACGGCAATCGTCAATCAAGCGCACCAACTGACGGACCTGGTTGAGCAGATCCTCCTATTCTCCGCGACACAGAAAGATCGCCATCGCTACCACCTGCAGCCCGTCGAAATCGCGGAAGTCATCCATGCGAGTCTTAGCGGGACGCGTGGACTAGTTCAATCGGCCGGCACCACCGTGGAGCAGAGTATCGAACCCGGTTTGACGACCGTATCCGCGGATTTCAAAGCGCTGTCGCAGTGTCTGCAAAACCTCATCGCCAATGCAGTTAAGTACGGCGGGGATCAGCGCTGGATTGGGATTAGCGCCACCGCCGTAGAGCGTGTCGGTAGAAAGGAAATTGCCATTTCGGTGGCGGATAAGGGCATCGGAATCGCGCGCGCGGACCTCGCGCATATCTTCGAGCCGTTCTATCGAAGCCCCGAAGTCACTGCTGCCCAAATTCACGGAAGTGGTCTGGGATTACCTCTCACCAAACGTATGACAGAAGCGATGGGAGGAAGAATCACGGTGATCAGCGAATGTGGCAAAGGAAGCACGTTCACTCTATACCTTCCGGCCAGCTGAGCCCTCCGCTGCGGCCTGAGATTTCGCAAACTGGATGCTGCCCTTCTAAAGACTGACCGTCACGAGCGCCGAATTGCTTGACACACTTCCCGAGATGGCACCGGGATGAGGCGTGGCTCATGTCTTTCCGCGCATGAGAAGGATCTAAGCCATTCGCCTCTCATCATGGAATCCGCCGTGCAAATCTTGCCCGTGTCTATGACATGTTTGCCTATGCCGCGCCGGCCCGATTCGCCCCCAACGGCACAGCTTGCGTTTACCATCGACAATCCCACTGCGGAAGATGAGCGCTCATTATTAAGGGCATTCCGCTCCTTCGCTGACGCAGCCGAGTCTTTAGAGAGTTCTTACGAAAAGCTGCGTGCCGAGGTTGCGAGACTGACATGCGAACTCGAAGCAGCCAACAGCGACTTGGCCGCGAGCCTCGAAGAAAACCGCAGCATGCGGAGTTTCTTGGACCAAATACTGGAGAGTCTGCCTTGTGGCGTGCTCGTTGTATCCAGCCGCGGAGAAATATCGAAGTCGAATCCTGAAGCCTGTCGTTTGCTTGGAACGGATTTGGCTTCCGACAAAGGCCCGATCCCATTTACGTCTCTGCCACAACAAATTCAGGATCTCCTTAGCTCCGCGCGCACCAAATCTCACGATGAGGAAGCGAGCATCTCAAACGACAAGGGAGTGACGCATTGGCTTGCCGCCCGCCATGCTTTGCTCGCCGGCTGCGCCTCCGTTTTTATTGTCCGCGACGTGAGCGAGCGCAAGCAGCTTGAAGAAGCGCAATCCGCAAAACGACGGGATCAAGCTCTGGCGGAAATGTCCACCGTGCTGGCACACGAAATCCGCAATCCGCTCGGAAGCTTGGAACTCTTTGCAGGCCTGCTGGCCGAGTCGCAACTCGATGTCGAGTGCAGCCAGTGGGTCGAACATATGCAGGCTGGATTGCGCACGCGAACGGCTGCCTCCGAAGTGATTCAACTGCAAGGCGACTTCAGCCAGACTGGAAATCCCCTCGATCTCACTATCCAAGGACAGGGATTCTTTCAGGTCCTGTTACCCGACGGAGAAACTGCGTACACGCGCGCGGGCAGCTTCCACCTGGACGCGCAGGGAAACATGGTCACGCAAGATGGAAATCCGGTGCAGCCCGCAGTAACGATTCCACAAGGCGCGACCTCGGTTACCGTTGCCCAAGATGGAACGATTAGCGTGACACTACCTGGCCAGACTGCAGCCCAGCAGGTGGGCTCGTTGCAGCTCGCGCTTTTCAATAACCCCGGTGGACTGAACTCAACCGGCGGCAATCTTTTTCTCGCGACGACAGCATCCGGAGATCCGGTGATCGGAACACCGGGAGGCAGCGAAGGTTTAGGTTCGATCGAACAGGGCATGCTGGAACAATCGAACGTCAGCGTTGTGGATGAGTTCGTGCAAATGATCGTGGCGCAGCGCTCGTATGAAGCGAATTCCCGGGTCGTGAACGCCGCGGACCAGATGCTGCAGGACATCAACACCCTCGGACGTTAATCATGTTTGAAATCGTTAGCCATCCGCGCAGGTGCAGGTTTGGTGTCGTCTGCTTCGCCTTTCTGGGGTTGGCAATCGCGAGCGCCGCACAAACTGGCTGTCGTGTGGCGGTGCAGAGCAGCGTCGAGGTTCGAGGTCCCTCGGTTACTCTTGCCGACCTGCTCACGCCTGACACTTGCGCCGAAATCCGAAGTGAAGCACAACAGGTTCGCCTCGGTGCAGTTCCCTCCGAAGGAAGCTCGCGAGTTCTGCTCGGCGATGACATCCGGCCGTTACTGGAAAAACTTGCCCGCATCGGTGACTCGTCTGCAATCCAACCTGTTATCGAACAGATACCCGCGAGAATTGTCGTTCGGCATGCGGGGGACCGCGCATCTTGCAACGAAGTAGAAAGCGCTCTTCGGAGTAATTCCAGGCTCACACAGTCTCATCACTCTCAAGCTTCCCCTGGAACGGAATGCGGAGCGGGCGACGGCATTCCTCACGGTGCCGCTTTGCAGATTGCCCGAAGGACCTGGGATCCCGCTGCGCAGCGATGGTTTTTCAACGTGCGATGCTTACGCTCCAGCGATTGCGTCCCGTTCGTTTTGAGCCTTCCCCCTGAATCTTCAGCACGAGACCCGCTTGTCTTCGGGAGTCGCTTGTCCGTCGGGACTGCGACGGGATCATTCCATCTAACTCATTCCGATGATCGCCCGGTCGCCGACGAATTGTTCGTACGGCGCGGAAGAGCAGCAACGCTTTTATGGACGCAGGATGGGATCCGCGTGTCCGTTGGTACGGTTTGCATGGATGACGGCGCAGAAGGTTCGACCGTTCGAACACGAATAATGCTTGGCGGCAAAATCGTTCGGGCCAAAGTCGTCGGCCTGGGGCGCCTCGAAATTAGCGATTAGCGTAAAGGAAAAAAGGTGATCGATGTTCATCGTGCGGAAGACGATGTTAGTTGGATTTGCTGCCGTTCTTTTGTGCACACAGGCCGCTCAAGCCAAGGAGAAACGGGCAGCGCCCTCGCGGAACGGCCTGGCGGAATACATCCAGAGAGTATCCGGGAAAGCTCTTGAGGTTGCACCATCCACGCAAGGAAGCCTCTGGAACGATTCCGGACGGCTGGCCAACATGGTGACCGACTACAAGGCTTCCCGCGTTGGAGATCTGGTTACGATCGGAGTGGCGCAGAATCTTTCCGCGTCCAGCACGGGCAACGTTTCCACGAACCGCAACTTCTCCGCGAATTCTGGAATCGCCGCGCTGCCCGGGCAGTTGAAAACGGCAGGCGTCGCGAACCTCTTCTCGCCGAGTTCCACGCAGGTTCTCTCCGGGAAGGCGCAGGCCACATCGCAAACTTCGCTCAGCACCACACTGACCGGAAGAGTGGCCGCAGTCCTTCCAAGCGGCACGCTTGTGGTGGAGGCCGAGCGGCAGATCACGATGAACAATCAGCACGAAACTGTAATCCTGCGCGGCCTCGTCCGACCCGGCGATCTCGATGCGGCAAACACAGTTGCCTCGAACAACGTTGGTGACCTTGAAGTCGAAGTGAAGGGGAAAGGGATCATCAGCGAAGGCACGCGACCGCCGAACCCGATCGTGAAATGGATTTTGCGGGTGATCGGATTCTAGGAGCAGATATGACTCGGTTCTGCCGGATCATGGCGCGGTTTCTTCTCGGGTTCACATGCTGTGCCGCAACCGGAGAAGTTCACAAAGTTCTGATTCGGGATGTGGCAACGGTGGAAGGTGTCCGCGACAACTCCGCTCATCGGCTACGGTTTGGTGGTCGGCCTGAAAGGAACGGGAGACCGGCAGCAGACATATTTTACGGTGCAAACTCTCGCCAGCATTTTGGCTCGCATGGGCGTGCAGATTCCAACCGCTTCGGTGAGGGTTAACAACGTGGCCGCAGTCTTCGTCACGGCGAACTTGCCGCCGTTCTCGCGTCCAGGCATGCATCTGGACGTGATGGTCTCGTCCAGCGGCGATGCGCGAAGTCTTGAAGGAGGGCTGCTTCTCCTGACACCGCTCTACGCCGCCGACGGGCAGGTCTTTGCCGCGGCGCAGGGGCCGCTGGTGGTTGGCGGATACACAACAGGGACCGCGACGAATTCCCGTCAGCTCAACCATCCGACTGTGGGACGCGTGCCCGGTGGAGCGCTGATCGAGCGCGACAGCTCCGTCGTTCTGAGCGGACTGGATCGGCTGTCCCTGTTGCTGAATGATGCGAGCTTCACGACGGCCGAAGAAGTTGCAACCGTCATCAACCGCGAATGGTCCGCGCCGCTGGCAAGGGCGATCGACGGCCGACGGATCGAGGTCCAGGTCTCGGCGACGGATCAAAGTTCAGTGCCCGCACTGCTGGCTCGCATCGAAGACCTCGAAATCGAAGTGCGGCGACGCGCGAAAGTTGTCGTGAACGAGAGAACCGGAACCGTTGTCCTTGGACAAGACGTTCATTTGGGCGCGGTCTCGATTCTGCACGGAAGCTTTTCCATCGAGGTCACGACGTCGTACTCCGTCTCGCAGCCAAACCCTCTCGCATCCGGACAAACGGAAGTCGTTCCCCAGGCGAAAGTCACCGCCACCGAAACTGCTGCGCGGAACGTCCAACTTGGCGAGGGAGCGAGCGTCGAACAACTCGTAACCCGCCTGCAGGCCATTGGCGCCACCGCGAGAGACGTGGTTTCGATCCTGCAAGCGATCAAGGCCGCGGGTGCATTAGAAGCAGAACTCGAGGTGATCTGATGAACTCCGTTTCCGCTCTGTCGTCCGTAAATCTGTCGCCGACGTTGCTGACTCCGGCGAGTTCGGCACGCGGCGCCAAAGCGGCGCGTGAATTCGAAACGACTCTCATTGCGTCGCTGCTGCAATCGCTTGAAACAACATTCGCCGGGCTGCCGGGCGAAGGGAATCTTCCGGGATCGGACAATTACAACTTTCTCGGGACGCACGCCTTTGCCGAAGGAATCGTCGAGCATGGCGGCTTCGGGATTGCCGAAATGATTTCGCGGCATCTGCAAACGTCGCGATGACATTCGGAAATCAGCCCAGACATCGCGCATCGTCCGCGATGTCGGAAGTGCGGGCCCGTGCCCGTTCTTGGAGTGTATTAAGGATACGGATGCCACTCGTCATTTTCGGTGCCTGTCGGCAAATTATTCATTCTAAACACCTTGTGAGAGGAACCCCACCCCCGAGTCCCGCAAAATATTGATTCCGGGATGGTTATGCGTAAATTATTGCAAAATAAGCAGTTAGTGTGCCAACCGACCAACCGACATTCCTTTAGCCTCCCGGGGGAAAGCGTTCCCAGATTCCTCTCCTTCCCGTTTCAAGTGTGACAACTGCTTCCGCTTGAGTAAAGGTCATCCGTCACAAGATTCGACATTTGTTTGCCTGAAAATGTGGAAAACCGCCCCTTGACCCCAATTTCAAGTCATTCGATCCAGCCTAGGCGGACCCGTTCCAGAACCCGAAACTGCTTAAGCAGCAATGACTTAAAAAATCCAAAAGAAACTGCTTGCATTAATTCTAGTGTTGTAGTTAAGTATAACACTATATGACATCGAATTCCCGTTGAGGAGAATTGAAAATGAAATCTATTCGTTTTGTGCTGGCGGTAGCTCTGCTTTCGCTTTCCGCATTGGCTTTTGCCCAGTCCGACGCGCAAAAGTCGTTCGACAAACTGAAAACTCTCGAAGGCTCATGGGAAGGCCACGTGACCACAACGCCCGTGGCGCCCGAAGTCGAGGGAAAGATGATGCAAGTTTCGCTGCGGGTGACCTCCATGGGAAACGCGATCATGCACGAGATGAAGGGTGCGGGCAGGCCTGATGATCCGATCACGATGCTGTATATGGACGGCGACCGGCTGATGCTGACGCACTACTGCGACGCGGGGAATCGGCCTCGCATGACAGGGAAAATGGCTCCGGACGGCAAGACGGTGGAGTTCGAATTTCTTGACGTAACCGGCAACCTGCAATACGGACACATGCACCACGCGGTGTTCACGGCGCTCGACTCAAATCACCACATCGAGGATTGGACGTTCATGTCCGGGGACAAGCCGGTACACGCACACCTGGATCTACAGCGGACAAACTGATGCGCTCGACCGGGATGACACTGGCGGCGAGGCTGAGGCGGTGCGGCAGCAGACAAAGCGATCGCTTGCACCGCCTTCGCCGGGCCGATAAGGTCTCGTAGGAAGATTGATCTTAAAGGGAGCATCTGGAATCCAGGATGGAACGCGAATGGAACGACAGTCAGCCGATTTACCGCCAGCTTCGCGACCGCGTGGTCGCGATGATCCTGGACGGCGTGCTCAAGGAGGGAGATCCGCTACCCTCGGTGCGCAATGTCGCGGCGGAATATCGGGTGAATCCGATCACGGTTCTGAAGGGCTATCAACAGCTGGTGGACGAGGGTTTGGTGGAGAGCAGGCGAGGCCGTGGAATGTTTATCAATGAAGGCGCCCGAGGCCTGCTCATGCAAGGCGAACGCAAGAAGTTTCTTGCCGAAGAATGGCCCCGCATTCACGACACCATTCAGCGGCTTGGCCTGACGCCGGAAGAACTCCTCGATGCAGTCACAGAGCAGCGGGCACCTTCCGAAAAGACGCTGCGGGACTCCAATTCGAATACTGCCAAGGAAGAGCCAAAGTCATGAACGTCATCGAAGCGCGCGGCCTCCGCAAGGCCTTCGGCACAACCATTGCGCTGGACGGGGTGGAATTGCACGTGGATGAGGGCCGCATTGTGGGACTGATTGGCCCCAACGGCGCGGGCAAGAGCACCGCGTTGAATGCCATTCTTGGACTCACGCCGTTTCAAGGGGAACTCAGAGTGCTCGGGCGCGATCCGTGGAGCGAGCGGGACGAACTCATGCGCGACGTTTGCTTCATCGCCGACGTCGCCGTGTTACCGCGATGGATGCGGGTTTCACAGGCTTTCGACTACGTGGCTGGCGTACATCCGCGCTTTGATCGCGCAAAGGCCGAAGGATTTCTCGCAAAGACCACAATCCACCGCACCAGCAGGGTCCGAGAACTGTCGAAGGGCATGGTGGCCCAGTTACACCTTGCCCTGGTGATGGCAATCGACGCCAGACTGCTCGTGTTGGATGAGCCGACGCTCGGACTCGACATTCTGTATCGCAAGCAATTTTACGATTCCCTGCTGAATGACTACTTCGACCGCACCCGCACCATTGTGGTGACGACCCATCAGGTGGAGGAGGTCCAGCAGGTTCTTACCGATCTGCTTTTCATCGATCGAGGCCGGATCGTTCTGAGCTGCAGCATGGACGAATTCGAAACTCGCTACGCCGAAGTGACGGTGAATCCCGAAAAGGTCGCCGCGGCGCGCGCCCTGAAACCGATGCACGAACGGCAGGCGCTGGGGCGAAGCATTCTTCTCTTCGATGGCGTGGATCGAAAGCAACTTGCGGAACTCGTAACGAACCATGGCGACGTCCGGACGCCGAGTATTGCTGATCTGTTCGTCGCGGTGATCGGCAATCAAAGTGAAGTGCAAGGAGCGGCTCGATGAATACGCAGTCGAACGCCATGCCCGATTCGCTCGACTCGCCACGAATGGTGTCGGCCGCCATGCGTGCAACGCGGCCGTTTTACTGGTCGGTGCGGCGCGAGATTTGGGAGAACCGCTCGCTCTACATCGCACCGATCGCGGTAGCCGCACTGTTCCTTTTGGGTTTCTTGGTCAGCATCGGCCACATCCCGGACAAAATGCGGGCCGCACTGGCGATGGACTCGGCCCGACAGCTTGAGGTTCTCGAGCAGCCTTACGATTTCGCCGCACTTCTACTGATGGGAACCTACCTCATTGTTGCGGCGTTCTATTGCCTCGACGCGCTTCACGGCGAACGTCGCGATCGCAGCATCCTGTTCTGGAAGTCCATGCCTGTTTCGGATTTCACGATTGTGATGTCAAAGGCAAGCATTCCGCTCGTGGTGCTGCCACTCTTCATCTTCGCGACAACCATCGCCATGCAATGCGTGATGTTGTTGCTCAGCTCCGCGGTGCTCGGGATGAGCGGGCTTGGCTTTGGGACGCTCTGGACGCACCTGCCGTTTTTTCACATGTCGGTCACGCTGTTCAATCATCTGATCGGCGTACACGCGGTTTACTATGCGCCGATTTACGGCTGGCTTCTGTTGGTGTCAGGGTGGGCGCGGCGCGCGACATTCATGTGGGCGGCATTGCCGGCGCTCGCGATCGGAATCGTCGAAAAGATTGCCTTCAACACAACGTATTTCGGCGCCATGCTGGCATCTCGGCTGGGTGGCGGACCGGACTCGATTCCCTTCCCGGCAACAGGAATGTCGCCGATGCATTCCATGAAACATTTCGTCCCGATCAATTTCCTGTTCAGTCCGGGCTTGTGGGTAGGACTGATAGTTTGTGCAGCATTCCTGGCGGCCGCGGTTCGGCTGCGCCGCTATCAAGGGCCGATCTGAGCGGCACGCTCGATTCGATGGATCGTCCAGATAAGGATCGATATGAACGCCAACCTTCAGATTACATTTCGGGCCGCGGACGTTTCTGAGACCCGGCATTCAGTGCGCAGGTTTGCGGACTTAGCCCTGAAAGGGACGGCTCGGTTTTGGTTTGGCGTGGTCGTTGTCGGGCAAATTATTTTCGCGTTTACGGTAGCGTCCTTCTACGGGATGGCGGCGGTGCGCGGGAATTCCGCAGGAGCGTGGCGGGAACACTTCACGCACGGGTACGTCCCTGGCGATACTCCGGGCAACTTGGCGATCGCCACCCATCTAGTGTCTGCGGTGATCATCATCCTGGCTGGGATGATTCAGCTTGTCCCGCAGGTCCGGGAGCGATACCCATCCTTTCATCGTTGGACTGGCCGCATCTACATCGTGACGGCCTTCGCGATCAGCATCGCCGGCCTCTACATGGTGTGGATCCGCGGAAGCGTTGGAGACCTTCCTCAACACCTTGGAAGCAGCCTGATGGCTGTGTTGATCATGCTCTGCGCCGTAATGGCGCTGCGATATGCGCGTGCGCGGAACTTCAAAGCACATCGTCGCTGGGCGCTTCGCCTGTACGTTGTGGTAAGCGCATCTTTGTTCATACGAGCAGTATTATTCCTATCGTTTTTCCTCAATCACGGCGCCTTCGGTTTCGATCCGACGACATTCACTGGCCCGTTCCTCACTTTCATCTCATTCGCCCAATACCTGGTACCGCTTGCGGTTCTTGAAATCTATTTACGGGTTCAGGATCGAGGAGGCGCGCCGGGCCGGCTCGCGATGGCCGCTGGTCTCTCGGCACTGACCATTGCGCTGGGCGTCGGGATTCTGGTCGTCACGATGGCAGTGTGGGTGCCGTCGCTCAAGAAGGCCTACGACAGCCGAAAATCCATTGCCGAGACGCTCTCTGTCACCCTCGCGTCCGGCAGCGTCGAGCAAGCGGTTCAGAAATACCACAGCGTCAAGGCAAGCGAGCCTGCCACCTACAACTTCGACGAGGGGCAACTCAACGCGTTGGGCTACCAGCTGATTCAGGACAAGAAGTTCGACGAGGCAATACGGATCTTGCAGCTCAATGTCGAAGCGTATCCGCAATCAAGCAATGTCTACGACAGCCTTGGCGAGGCTTATCTGGACGAGGGCGACAAACCGCAGGCCATCGCCAACTATCAAAAATCTCTGCAGCTCAACCCCAAGAATCGCGGCGCCGCCAGGATGCTTCAGAAACTTAACGCCCCCTAAATTTGTGAGTGCCACGGCATTGCATTGCCCATCGCGCATCCGCGCGACCGGAGGCGCTCGTGCATTTTCGACGGGGAAACAAAGAGTGTGAGAGCAACGATTAGAGAGGAGTTCTGAAAAATGCTATCGCCCCTATTGATTCTGCACATTTGTGGCGGCGGCGTGGGGCTGCTGTCGGGTGCGGTTGCGGCGTGTTTTCGCAAGGGATCGCGCGCGCACGGCCTCGCTGGAAACGTGTTCTTGGTGTCGATGCTGATCATGTCGGGTTCCGGCGCGTACATGGCGGTGATGAAATCTCAAATGAACAACGTATTCGGCGGCGTGCTGACCTTCTATCTGGTGGCAACCGCATGGATCACGGCCAGACGGCGTGAGGGAAGGCCGGGATTCTTCGATTGGGGAGCGCTGCTCGTAGCAATCGCGGTGTGCGCTGCGATCTCGACCTACGGGATCGAGGCAGCACAAAGCCCGACGGGTTCAAAGGACGGCATTCCCGCGGGAATGTATTTCTTCCTCGCTTCCGTGGCGCTGATTTCTGCGGTGGGCGACATTCGCATGGTGGCGCGGGGAGGCATCTGGGGCAGGCAGCGAGTGGCGCGACATCTGTGGCGCATGAGTTTCGCCTGGTTTGTAGCGTCTTCCTCTCTATTTATAGCGCGACCACACCTCTTCCCCGTTCTGATGCGTACAACCGGAGTGCTCTTTATCCTAGGGGTGTTTCCTCTGGCTTTCATGATTTTCTGGCTGATTCGCGTCGCGTTCAGCAAGGCGTACAAGCGAACGGCCCCATCGTATCGGCCGAATCTTGAGGGTGGCGTTCAGCAGAGGCATGCGTTTTAGGGCGAGATCTGGCGCATCCGAGCAGGAGCAAATAAACAAAGATCGTTGGGGTCTGGATTGACCGTGCTGGCTTGGCGGACCTAGTATGGCGGAACCAGTTTGCATTTGCTCACAAACTGGCAGGAGCCGGGGAAGAACCGAGATCCCGGGCACTTTTCGCATCCAGCCATGTCGCAGCCGACGCACATCGCAAATTTTCAAATCCTTGAACCGCTGCCTTCCAGCGAGAAGGTGCGACTCTTTCGCGCGCTTGACCAAACGTCACAGCGCAGCGTTGTGTTGAAGACGGTGTCCACGGAATCGCAAGACCCGGAAACGCGGGAAGCGATCGCGAGATTCAAGGACCAGGTGAAGGTATCTGCCGGGCTCAAACATCCGGGGATCGTGGAAGTGTACGAGTATGGCGAAAGCTCCGGGTTCGCTTTCGTCGCGTCAGAGTTTGTGGAAGGGTGCATCCTGCAAGCGCGATTGCGAGTTCCGATCGCGGACGTCGGGAGCCTGGCGATCCAGCTATTCAACGCGCTTGAGTTCGCACACGGCAAGGGCATTTTGCACCTGAACCTGAAGCCCGGCAACCTGGTTTTGACCAGCAAGGGGCAGCTCAAGGTTGCGGAGTTTGGCGGTCCGAAGTTAGGGAAGTCAGATTCAGCGTACAGATCGCCGGAGCAGGTGAACGGCGGGCAAATTGACGAGCGCACCGATATCTTCTCGGCGGGAGTCATTCTTTACGAGTGGCTGACGAGTTCGACTCCTTTTCCCGGCCCGGCCGAAAAATTGCCGGAGCAGATCTCGCATTTTCATGAGCCGCCGGCATCGCGCGCGAAGCAAAGCGTGCCACCGGCCTTCGATCGAGTCTGTGCGAAGGCTTTGGCGAAGGCTGGCAGCGAGCGATATTCGAGCATCCCGGCAGTTGAAAGCGATTTCTGCGCTGCTTATCAGGAAGCGTTCGGCCGCCAGCCGCGAGAACTCGTGTCGAACGAGATGGCGGTGTCGGCTTTCCTTTCGTCGCTGAGAACCGATTCCAAGAAAAGCCGGAGCAAGCCCGCGGTTCCAAGACCTCAGCCGGCGGCACCGGTTGCGCCCGCAACTTCATCTTTTCCGCAGGAAACGCTGCGGAAGGTGGAAAGAGAGCTATCGCCTTTTCTGGGACCGCTCGCTCGAATCGTGGTGAAAGATGCCGCGCCCAAAGCGGCCGATCTGGATGCGCTCTACGATCTAGCGGCGGAAAGTCTCGGAAGCCCGGACGAGAAGCGAGCGTTTCTTGGAGGACGACCCGGAGGGCGATCCGTCGAGAGCGGGCCTGGACAAGTTGTCGATAGCACAGAAACGGCGATGTTTCCGGGAGTCGTTTTGAATCGACGAGCCGAGACGCCCTCGGCAAAGGCCGCGACCCCCAACGAGCAGCGAGCGAAACCGGAAACGCCTCTGCCTTCCTTGCCAAGAAAGCCGATCACCGATCCGAAACTCGGCGGCGGTGGTGCAAAGGCTCCGCAGCCCAGCGCCGAGGGAGCCGGTGTGAAGGCGAATGCAGAAGCGCCTGTCGGAGCAAAACCGCCAGATCCGCAGCCTTCCGAACAGGAGGATCTGGTCGCCCGGCTGGAAGGACTGCTGGGCAAACAGCCCGCGAACATGGCTGGGTACCTGGGCAATGATCCAACGGCCGTGGAACAGGTGATCCACCCTTTCATTGCTTCAGTCGAGGCTCTGGTGCGGCTTTACGAGGGGAAGGGCAAAACCAACGGCCTCACGCCGCAGAGCATTCAGTTTGACCGGATGGGGAAGGCGTCGATCCAAACACCGTCCGCGACTACGCTGCAGAGAACAATGTTGGTTGGCGCGATGGGAAGCCCACGCTACGCATCTCCGGAGATCCTGGCCGACAAGGTTTCGGTCGGAGACGCAACGCCGGCCAAGGCGGACATCTACGCCTTGGGATTCATCTTTTACGAGATCCTGCTAGGCCGGAAGGCATTTGAAGCGGCATTTCCTTTGAAGACTGATCTTGACTGGCTGCGCTGGCACGCCGACATTTCGAAAAAGCCTCCTTCGCTCAAATCGCAGGCAGAAGATCATCCGATTGCGCTTTCTGACCTGTTGCAATCGATGATGGAGAAGGACACGGCGAAAAGGGCGGGAGATCCGGCGGCCATCCTGGTGAAGTTGAAGGGGATTGCACAGCAGGCGAGCCGGACGGTCGTTGCACCTGCGGTTGGCGGAAATGCAGGGACTCCCGCCGCTCCGGGCAAGTCCGGAACACAGGTTGCGCCGAGCATCGCCAAGAAAACCACCCCTGAAAAGGCAGGAAGTAAGTTGGTTTTCGTAATCATAGCCATCGTTGTTCTCCTCGCTGTGATGGCATTGATGGCTTGGCGGTACTTCGCGCAGGAAAAGAAATCGACTCTCCAAAACAGCCCGGCGGAGAATAGGCTCGCCATCTCTACTACCGTCAATAGTCAACGCTCCCACTCCTAATCGGCGTCCGGAAGCGCTGGCATAGTTTCACCTCCGGGGAAACGTTTCTTCGTAGCTCGCCACTATCCCCTCGAGCGGACCGCGGTAGAGGACTGTCCACTCCAGGCCGAATTTACTTATTGTTGACAGAATTTCTTTGCGGAAACGGGCACCTAGTGTTGCTAGTCGAGTAACGTTTGTAGGAGAATGTCGTCCACGTGGTAGTGGCGTACCCGAGCTTTATTCCCTGCTGCCCTAACAGGTAGACGGTGCGCCGCTAGGGGGACCTTCTTTACAGGGCTTTGTTTTTCTACGGAAACGCTCGGGGCGAAGTGCGCCCCGTCCATCCTATTTGTTTGCGGAATGAGCACGCGCCATGCCTCTCAAGAAACCGATAAAGATCGGTAAGTACGAAGTCGTTGGGCTTCTTGGGAAAGGCGGCATGGGCGTTGTGTATAAAGCCAACGACCCGCTGCTCGGACGATCCGTCGCCATCAAGATGATGACGACGCTGGACTACGTCGACAATCCAGATTTGTTACAGCGCTTCTTCCGCGAGGCGCAATCCACCGGCAATCTTCATCACCGGAATATCGTCACCGTTTATGAATTGGGAGACCACGAGGGCAGCCCTTACCTGGTGATGGAGTACCTGGAGGGCGAGACACTCGACGCGCTTCTCCAGTCGAACCGCCCGATTCCGCTACTCGATCAAATCAACTTCATCATCGAAGTCTGCGACGGATTGAGTTACGCGCACCAGCGATCGGTTGTCCACCGCGACATCAAGCCCGGCAACATCATGGTCTTGAAAGACAACAGCGTTAAGATCGTCGACTTCGGGATCGCGCACATCGGGAACCGGACGGTAACGCGCACGGGCCAACTCCTGGGCAGTCTTCCGTACATGTCGCCGGAGCAGATCAGCGGGAAACAGGTCGACGCTCGAACGGACATTTTCTCGCTCGGCGTCGTCTTCTACCAGTTGCTCACGACACATTTGCCATTTGAGGGTGAGACGCCTGCCGCGTCGCTCCTCAAGACCATGCACGAGAGCCCACGCCCGTTGGAGGAGTACGGATCGTTTCCACCGGAGCTCGAAGAAATTCTGCTGCACGCGTTGGCGAAGAATCGCGATGACCGTTATCCCGCAGCGCAAGACTTCGCATTCGATCTGGTGCAGATTCGCGGACGGATTCAGCAAGAGATTGTCGATGAGCACCTGAACGAGGCGGAGTTACTCCTTTCCCGCGAAGAACTGGTCAAGGCGCGAGAAAAATTGGCCGAAGTACTCAAGATTGACCGCCACAACACGCGGGCAGTCGAACTATCACGCGCCACACAACAGCGCATCCAGCAGCAGGAAGTTGGAGAGCAGGTACGTCAGCTTCGAGGCCAGGCAGAAGATGCTTATCAGAAAGAGCAGTTTGTTCTCGCGCTCGATCTGATTCAGAAAGCGATCTCGCTGCACGCAACCGATCCCGATCTGCGCCGCCTGCGGACCGACGTCCAGGACGCAAAGACAAAAACTGAGCGCTTACAGCAGGCGATGAGCCGCGCTGAATCTGCATACCAGCAGGGCGAACTGGATGCGGCGAAGCAAGCGATCGATGAAGCCCTGTCGGTCGCGCCTGACGATGTCCATGCGAAATCGTTGTACCGCATGATTCAGAAGGATTGGGATCAGCGACTGCAGCGGATGCATGCATTGAGCCTGATTGAAGAAGCGCGCAGGGAAATCACCGCACGCAACTTCACCATGGCGATGGAAGTTCTGCGCAAAGCCGAGGCGATCGATCCGAATACGCCTCAGCTCCGAGCTTTGATCGAAGCCGCACAGGCCGCGAGAGAGCAGGAACGCCGGCGCAAGGCCCTCGAAAATATTAAGCGAGAAATTGAGGCAGAACTTGACCGCGACGAGTTTCATGGGGCTTTCACGCGCGCCGAATCCGCTCTGAAGGAGTTCCCCGAAGATCGCGGACTGCAAAAGCTGAAGGATCTGGCGGAAAAGCAGCGACTGTTTGCAGAGCGCAAACAGTTCATTGAGGAACAGGTTTCCCGCTCGCGCAAGTTGATGGAAACGGGCAGGACCGAGCAGGTCCTCGATGTACTGCAGGCCGCGCGCGACAAAGTCGGGAGCGACACACAAATCGACTCGCTGATGGCCGTGGTTCGAGAGGCCCTCGAGCGCGAGCGCGCGGAGGCAAAGAAGGCAGACTTTCTGCGCCGCGCCAAGGATTTCCTTCGCCTCAAGCAATACGCAGATGCCGTAAGGACACTGCAGACTGCTCAGTCAGAACTGGCAGCCAGTCCCGAGATCGAAGATCTGCTCCAATTCACGCTTGAGCAGCAAAGTGCGGACACCCGGCGTCAGATCGCGGATGCCGCATCGGAAAAGGCACAAGCGTTTGTGAATGATGGGGATTACGAGAAAGCGGTAGAAGTACTGGAAGCGGCGATTCAGCAAGCGCCCGACGAGGAGCTGCGATTAATCCTGGTTCAGGCTCGCCATGCCGCTGCGGACCACCGGAAATTACTCGAAGAAGTTGTGGCTAACAGCGAGAGCATGCTGCAAGGCCAGCGGCCGGCGGAAGCTTTGCGGTACTTGCAGTCGCAGCCTCAAACGCTTTCGCGTGACGCGCGTTTTACAGGTCTTCTCGACAAAGCGCGCAAGGAGGCGGAGCGCCAGCAACAGATCGAGCAGGCGCGAGAAAAGGCAAGAGGCTACACCGCAAGAGAAGAGTTCGATTCGGCGAGGGCCGCAATCCAAGAAGCGATACGGACTCATGGCGGCACGCCGGAACTGAACAAGCAGCTCACCGAGATCGAAGAACGGGAAACACAAGTCATTTCAGACTCTCTGGAAAAAGCTCTGACAGAGAGCCGGGGACTGATGGGCGAAGGCAAGGCCGCCCAGGCGATCGAGCGGCTGGCATCGATGGGCACCATTGTCGGAAGAGTGTCGCCGAGGCTCAACAACGAGTATCAAGCTCTGCAGCAGGAAGCCGCGAGCGCGCAAGCCCGCAGGTACAAGTCCGATGCCGATCAACTGCTCGCCCAAGGGGCTCACGCAGAAGCTGCCGCTCTTTTGCAGCGGGCGCTCAAACAATTTCCTCAGAACCGCGAACTGCAGCAGTCGAATAAGACCCTCGAGCAAGCCGTGCAGCGCCGAACCGATGCGGAAAAATTGCTAGAGAGCGCCCGGCAATCGTTTCAGAAGAAAGCTTGGCGTGAAGGCGGCGATTTTTGCTTGCGCGCCGGACCTCTCGCGATGCGGGACCCAGTGGTTCGTCCCCGTGTGTTCTCGGCTCTGGAGAGCGCCGCATCCGATGCGGTAAATCAAGAGTGGCGGCATGCCGAGTATCTGCTGGATTGCATGTCGCAGCTTCAGCCTAACTTGGCGCGCCCGGAAGTGATTCAGAGACAGATCGCCAGCGCCAAGAACGAGGAAGCGGTACGCCAGGTACTCGACCAAGCAAACGGTTTGAAGGCGCAAGGAGATTTCGAGCGAGCGTCCCAAGCGGTTGTAGCCGGGTTAGCGCAGTATCCTCGTGAAGCACGCCTGTCGGATCTGCAAGGTAAGCTTCGCCAAGCGCAGAAGGAAAAAGAAGAGCAAGCGGTCCAAGCGCGTGCGCGAAGTGAACGAGAAACGTACGTCGCAGAAACACGGCGGCGCGCGGGGCAGGAACCAACTGCCGGCGGCCGCATCCAAATCCTCGAAGAATCGCTGCGCAAATACCCGGACGAGAGAGTTTTGATCGAAGGCCTGGCGTCGGCGCGGGACCTCGAACGCAAGGTTGGGTCGCTGGCCGACGAAGCAAGCAAGCTGGAAAAATCCCAGCAGTACGATCAGGCGATTCAGAGTTGGTCGCGCATCGCCGAATTGGGAGTTTCTCATCCGGACGCCGAAGCTGCGCTTTTGCGGTTGCGCAGACTGAGAGAACAAGTTCGAGCGGCGGCGAAGCTGGAGTCTCTGAAGGCGATTCAAGATTCCCTGAACCGCTTCGACCTCAAGACGGCAACTTCCCTATTGACGGATGCAGAACGCCAGTTTCCGAACGATCCTCAACTGGCAGAAGTCGCTGCGGCACGAGACAAGGCCGCGAAGCGAAGACAAGAGAGCCTGGCGCTGCTCGATAAAGCGCGCGCAGAATTCAAGACTCAGGGCTGGCAGCAGGCCTCCGACCTCATCGCGCGGAGTCTGTCTGGTACAGATGCGGATCCCGAAATTAAAAGCGCGGCCTTTGGGACGTCACTGCACGGCGTGCGTTCTGCATTGACTTCCAATCTTCAGGGAGCAGAACTGCTGCTGGATCGAGCGGCGAAGATACAAGCGGACTCTCCTGAGGTTGCCACACTGCGCGGAGCATTGGAACGGCAAGCGCGGGAAGAAATCGTGAAGACCCGGCTGGCCGATGTTAAGGCGGCAGCGCAAGCTGGCGACACGGACCGCGCGCTGAGCGAAGTCAACTCTGCCAGTTCGAGCTTCCCGGAAGAGCCCCGATTCCTCGCGTTAAAGCAGGAGATTGAGCGAAGCATTGAAGTTCAACGGGAAGCTCAGGAGAAGCAAGCACGTCTTCTGGAGCTTCTGGAGGCGGCGCAAGACCTTCGGGCAGCAGGCGACCTGCCCGGTTCCTTGATCAAGATCAACGAGGGATTGCAAGTTTTCCCGAATCATTCCCAGTTCCTCGAGATGAAGCGAGCGGTCGAAAAATCCGTTCGCGATCTGGACAAACAGAAACAACGCGAAGAAAAGCAGCGGGCGGTCGAGGCTGAAGAACAGAAAAAAGTTCAGCGGCAGCAGGAAAAGAAGCGTGAGCAGGAGGAGCGACGGCGTCTGGCGGCCGAGTCTTCGGCGCAGGCCGCGGCCACGAAAGCGGCTACTCCTGCAAAGCCGGGCAAGTCTCTAAACGTTTATCTAGCGATTGGCGCCGTCACTGCCGCACTGGTTGGGGCGGCCGCATGGGTCGCGATGCATCGAACGACGACACAGCCGCTGCCCACGCCAGCCACAGTCGCGGTTCAGATTAATACCGTTCCCCGGGGGGCAACCGTCCACAACCAGGAATCCGGGGAGTCTTGCGTCACGCCGAACTGCGCGCTCACCCTCGCATTGGGCGCCCACACGTTCCAAGTTGAACTTGCTGGATATCAACCGCTGACCACTTCCATTTCTGTGAGTGCTGATACGGCGAGCCCGATCACGCTCACTATGGTACCGGTGCCTCCGCCAACGGAAAACGCCAAGTCCGGAGCCGCTAAGCCCCAGGTGGCGGGTCTCGATTTGCGAGATGCGCAGCCGGGAGCGGAGGTTGTGGTGGACAAGAAGCCCATCGGCAGGGTCAGCGGTCAAGGAACATTCTCTGCCGACGTGGCGCCGGGAAATCACCAGGTTCAACTGCTCACGCGCAATCGGGACGGCATTCCAGTACAGAGGGAATTTTCTGCCGGAAGCCGCGTTGGATTGGCCGGCACCGAGTTCGCCGCCCCCAAAGCGTCACCGCCGTCACAGCCGGCGGAAGCGACGAACAGCGAGCAGGGTGAATGGCAGAAGATCAAAGACTCGCAGGATATTTCAAGCGTCGACGGATTTTTGAAACGACATCCGAACGGAGCGTTTACTCCGCAAGCGCAGAGCAAGTTGGAGAGCCTCTACTGGGCAAAGGCGCTGAACAGCGGAACGGCAGCCGGGTTCGACCAATATCTGGAGCAATTTCCGGATGGAAAATATTCGCAACAAGCGCGCAGCGAGATGACGGATATGGAGTGGCGCGGGCTTGAAAACTCGACGGATACTGGCGCTCTGCAGAATTTCGTTAAGAAGTATCCGTCTGGCAGCGATCACGACAAAGCTTTGGGGAGACTGGACGATCTGGCCTGGCAGAAGACCGATCAGAACGATCTGACGAGTCTCCGCTCGTATGTAGGCAACTTCGCGGACGGACGGCACTCGGCGGACGCGCGCAAGAAGATGGATGATCTCAATCGCACCGCCAGCACCAAGACTGCGAATGAAGCCAAAGGCGACGCAGAGTCCGCAGAACGACAACAAGGCCGTTCTCGACATCTTGAGCCAGTATCAGAAGGCGTACGAAACAGAAAACATCCAGGAATTACAGAAAATCTGGCCGGGGATGACAGCAGTAGGGGTCAAGAGCCTCGGAGACTTTTTCCGGCAAGCTACGAATTTGTCACTGCAGTACCAGGTAGCACAGGTTGAAATCAGCGGCGACGTCGCGAGCGTACGGTTCAATCAAACACTCAAGTATGTGGTCGCGGGGAAGTCGGGAAAAAATTCAGCAAAGATCGTCATGCAATTGAATCGGTTGCAGGGCGGCGCATGGCAGATCAATTCGATTCGGTAGAAATTTCAGGAGGATTTATGGCTCGGCTGGGGCGCTTTCTGGCAATGATTGTTCTCTCACTTGGTCCTGTGTTGTGTCTCGCGCAGGGACCTTGTCCCACTGCAACGTCAACCACAACGAGCACAATTCCTACGCGCTCCAACAACCTGATTTGCCTGGTGCCGCAAGTCTACGGGCCGGGAGGACTGGTTGGCGTGGATCATGGCGGCCCGCTTTTTTCGACGGCCAACTTCAGTCACGCAGCCCATTTCACGAACTCAGCGGTAGCGAGTTTGACGCCGTTAAACGCTGAAATCGGCACGCAGATCAGCCAGTTGCCGATCACATCGCCGGTGTCGGGCTTTGTGTTTTCGTTCAATCCGTCTTTGGGGGTGGTTTCCCGACAGACGGAAGGATTCGGTCCAATTCTGACCGAACGTCCCGACACGATCGGAAAGCACAAACTCTTTGTCGGCTTCAGCTATCAGTATTTTAATTTTGACAAAGCCGACGGCGTGAACCTGAAAAACTTCGGAGCGGTTTTCCAGCACGAACTGGAGACAGGTCTTTGCGGGACTGGTAGCCCGATCACGTGCATCGACGGACAGCCGGTTTTTCAGCGCGATGTTATTGCGACGCAGAATCGAATTGATCTCAAAGTGCACCAAGTGGTTGCGGTGGCCACATTCGGCGTAACCAGCCGCTTCGATTTGTCCGTCGCAGTTCCGATATTGAATGTGAGGTCTGGTATTAATTCCGACGGGACGATCGACAGTTTTGAAACCAGCGCCGATTTTCCGCCTTGCTGCGTGCATCAATTCGATCCCACGAATTCGCAGATTCCCTCGCACGAAACGTTTTTCGCCAGCAACCATGCGGATTTCTTCGACAGCAAATCGGCTAATGGAATCGGCGACGTCATTATCCGGGGGAAGTACGAGGTCTTGAAGGGAGAAAAAGTCAGTTTGGCCGTCGGCGGCGACATTCATCTTCCGACCGGCGACGCCCACAATTTCCTTGGATCGGGAACATGGGGTGTGAGGCCGTTTGCGACGGTGGCGTATGCGGGCAGAATCTCGCCGCACGGGACTTTTGGCTATCAAAGAAACGGAGATTCCATACTCGCGGGCGACATCACCAGCAATACGTCGGCTCACCTGCCTGATGGTCTGACATACAGCGCGGGAGTGGATGTCGGGGTCACGCACAAATTGAGCGTCACCGGCGACTTTATCGGGCAGTCGTTGATTAACACGAAGAAGATGTCCATGGTGACATTCACCGATTTTGGCGGCACGGCTCATCCGAACATCACGTCGTCGACCGCCACGATCAGCCAGGCATACGTTTCGGCGGGAGCGAAGTTCAACCCGTTTGGCAAATTGCTGGTGATTGGAAACGTGCTGTTTCAAGTCAATGAAGCGGGACTGCATTCGAAGCCGGTGCCGTTGATTGGGTTGTCGTACACGTTCTAATTCCAGGCAAGGGAAAGGAACAGGACCAGCGTGAGCGACTTGGACATCACGTGGGATGGCGCGCGACGGTTGGGTGACCTCGAACGGCGGAAGATCGTCCAGTCCGAGATCGAGGGCGGAGTGTTTCTGCACGAAGTACCGCAACACACTGTTCTTGAAATTCAGACCTCGAACCGCTGCTATACGGCGGAAGTGATCGGGCAGGGCGAGATGATGATCTCGGGACATCCCCGGTACTGCCCGGAACCAGTGCTGGTCGCTGTGGCCGGGTCAAGTTGGGGAGGATCCCTGCTCAAGGTGGATTTCCTGGGCCGGGGGATGAATCTGGAGTTCCATCATCCGGATTACGAGGCCCCGATTGTTACCTCGCCGATTCGGCAGATTCGGGAGTGTTCGCATGCATCGGGACATAGTGGATGAGGCCCCCGGGTAGGGCTGGCAGCGTGTCGTAGAAGGACGAGGAAATTCAGCTGGAATGTGGGAAGGTGAGTCGTGAATGGGACCGAAGGCCGTTTCTTAACAAAACGCTTAGACGCCGAGATATCAGCGAAAGATCGGGAAAATTGGCGAAAAAGAGGCAACAAACTTCTTGCCTCTCTCCACGGTTGGTGTACACTGTTCGCGCTAAAAGCGGGCAGGCTTTGGGGGTGCCGCGCTTTCGTTCGAGTTCGACTTGCTGGTCGCGTTTCCTCGTTTCAAAACCGTCCTTTTCTATCTGCGCTTTTTAGTCCCGTCCATTTCAACCGTGGATGGGGCAAGCTCCCGATGGATCAGCGCTGGGGCGCACTATGCAAGATTACCGTCGCACGTCAAGAACTGCGGCGCAGCCGTAGAGAATTCTAGTAAATCAGCCACCCATGGGAGCGGAAGAAATGTCACCGCCCAACTCCGCGAAGCACGCGAACAACAGTGAGCATGGCTACGAGTCCGCCCGTGCGGATTCGACCAAGCTCATCGAGGCCCATATCGGGTATTCGCATGCGATTGCTGCGGAAGTAATCCGCAAGCTGCCGCCCGACCTGGAGAGGAAAGATATCCAAGGATGGGCGGAGCTCGGTTTGGTGGAAGCTGCCAATTCCTTCGATCCGAAGCGCGGCGTGCAGTTCAAGACTTTCGCCTATTACCGAATCAAAGGCGCGATCTACGATGGCCTGAGAAAAATGGGCTGGTATTCGAAAGGCCAGTATCACCAGATGCGCTTCGAAATGCACGCCAATGACTATTTGGCGGACGTTTCGGCGGAGGCGGCGCGACCCTCATCGGCTGCCGCGCAACTGCAAGATCTGAAAGATACAACCGCGAACCTCGTCAGCTGCTTCATGCTCTCTCTAGAGGCGATGCCGCAGGAACCGCGGGATGAGAAACAAGTCTCAGCAGAAGAAGAGGTAGTGCGCAACCAGGAGACGCGGAATCTGAGGACTTCGCTGGCCCAGTTGCCCGAAACCAATCGCCGAGTCCTGGAATTCTGCTATTTTGAGGGCCTGACGCTGGAGGAGACCGGGCGAAAGCTCGGATTGTCCAAGTCGTGGGTCTGCCGGCTGCATGCCAAATCGCTGGAAATGCTCCGGCAACGTCTAACGCGCCTGACGACCGTGGGAACGAACACATCCCCCGCAACGTTTCCCGGTCCTGTCCGATAACTAGGTGTCATGGTTGATCCAATCTCAAATGCGGTTTCCGGTAAAGCCCTCGACATAGCAGCCGATGGCCAAGACAAGGCCAAAGGCCCCAAGACGGGGGAATCGAAGTTCGACAAAGTCCGAGCGGACTTACAAGACAAAGATGCGCAGCGCGTCGCACTTCCCCCGGAAGTGAAACAGGTCCCACCTGAGAAGGTGAAGGCAATTCAGGCGGACCTGACGAGCCAACTAGCGAAGGGGACGTCGCCGCAACAGGTGCTTGGAGCGAATATGAAGCGCGCCAAGATTGGAGTTGACCAACTGGCGAAACGCGTCAACGCCATGCCAAAAACGCCGGCATTTCAGCCGCTTCGCGACCGCCTTCTCAGCATCGATAACCAATTCCAATCTGCCGGGAAGCTCGTCAATTCAATCAAGGGTGGAGAGAGCCCCCAGGAAATTATGAAGATCCAGATGAGCATGTATCAGCTCACGGAGAATATGGAATTGATGAGCAAAGTGGTGGACCAAGTGACGTCGGGTACAAAGTCCATCCTGCAAACACAGGTTTAGAGATCTCACCCTGTAAATCGAGGAAAAATTTGAGCCGGCAACGTTTCTTTCAACTGTTGTTGATATCGGGATTGATTGTCGTACTCAGCGCATGCGTGACGCACGAACTGCAGACTGGCCTGAGCGAGCAGGATGCACAGGAAATTGTGGTTCTGTTGAATGAAAACGGGATCGATGCGTCCGCGACCAAGGGTGTAGGCGAGAAAAAAGGCGAGGAAAAGTGGAGTGTGGTGATCCGAGGCGGGGATCAAAACCTTGCCCGCGCCTGGCGCGTGCTCCAGGACAACGGCTTGCCCCGACAAAAGGATAAGGGCCTGGAAGACGTGTTTGCCAACGCAGGCATGATTCCGACGGCAACTGAGGAGAGAGCGCGGCTTCTGCTGGGCACGTCTGGCGAAATCAGCCGCACGTTGAAGTCGGTGGACGGAGTTGTCGACGCACATGTGTTGGTCGTGATGCCGGACAATAGCCCTCTGCTGGACAAGTCGGAGAGGATGCCTCCGACTGCGTCCGTTCTCATAAAGTACCGAGGAGACGCGCCGCCTCTGACCGATGAAGACGTCAAGAAACTGGTGGGGCGCGCGGTCGAAGGACTACAGGCAGAGAACGTCGCGGTCGTTTACAAGAAGATCGCAGCCAAGCGGGAAATGGATCGAAACTTGATTCCGATTCTAGGGAATCAGGAATTTCTGCTCGGCGCTCTTGCACTTCTCGCTATTTCGAGCATCGGCTGCCTCGCGTTAGTTGCAAAAAGCCGCTGGCAGCGATCGAAGATTGAGAAATTAAAGCAGCAGCTTGCTGCCTCCCAGAGCTCTGCCTCCGCGCAGTTAGCTTCTGGAGCGCAGCTCAAGGTCGCGAGGACGAGTTGAAACTGGAAGTGTTTTGTTATCTGGGATTGCTTCGCTTTCCAGAACAGCTGGAACTATCGCTGGCATTGTTGCCCGATGCGGAGAAGAGTGAAGCTGCGAAATTACTGGCGGATCTCAAGCCTCTTCCGAGGGCCGAACTGCTCCGGAGGTGGGCTCAATTGCGAGAAGACGAGTCTTTTGTGATGCGTCAGGGGATCTTGAAGCAGGCGGGATTCTATCTGGACGAACTACCTCCCGCTTTGCAGCCGTGGTGCGCTTCGTGGTGGGCCGATCAACATGGATGAAAAGATTCTCAAGGCGGATGCTGTGCTCGAGAAGGTAGTGGGATCGACACCAAAAGTTCTGAAGCGCGAAGTGTTCGAAGCGGGACGCGAAGCCCGCGATGTGGTCGCGCAAGCTCAGGAGAAGGCCCGGCAAATCGTCGAGGAAGCTCATCGTGAGCGCGACAAGATTCGCGAGCAGGCTCGGCAAGACGGAAACACCGAGGGTCTCGCGGCGTGGAACGACATCCTAGTGCGTACGAATGCGCGCGCAAATGAACTGACCAAGAACTGGGAAGAGACGATGCTGCAACTTTCCGTGCACGTCGCCCGGAAGATTATCGGCGAAGAACTCACGTTGCGTCCCGAAGCAATCGTCACGATCGTGCGGGAAGTCATCAAGGGGACACGTACCGGGAAACGCATCTCGATTCAAGTGAATGACAGTGAAGTGCGTTATGTGCGGGCGCAAGTAGACCACCTGAAACAATTTCTCGGGGGCGGCAGCGAGATTGAAGTGGTATCGTCCGCAACGGTGGCGCCCGGTGGTTGCGTGATCGAGAGCGAACTCGGAATTATCGATGCGCGCCTGGAAACGCAATTGAAGTGCCTGGAAAACGCCCTCCTACGCAATAGCTCTCCCGAGTAGGTCAGACCATGCCCAATAACGTTGCCGATATTCGACGGTATCTGGACCGTGTGGAGCGTGCTTCGTCCGTCGAGGTTCGAGGGAAGGTCAAGGAAGTGGTCGGCCTCGTCGTGAAGGCGGTGCTCCCGGAAGCCTGGATCGGAGAGATGTGCCTGATCAAGAGCCCTCGATCATCGCAGCCGGTCAAAGCCGAGGTGGTGGGATTTCGCGACGGCGACGTATTGCTGATGCCTCTCGGCGAACTGGTAAATATTGGTCCTCACAGCGAAGTAATTCCCACGGGAAATTGCCTCACGGTGAAGGTGGGCGACGGCCTTCTCGGTCGCGTCCTGAACGGTCTCGGCGAACCGATGGACGCGGAGTCCAAAGGCCCGCTTGATTGCACCGAAGAATTCCCAGTGCTCGGGTACCCTCCTGATCCTCTTAAACGCCAGCGGGTGAGCAGGCCCATATCTTTGGGCGTTCGCGCGATTGATGCAGTGTTGACGGCCGGCGAAGGACAACGCATCGGGCTATTTGCGGCGGCGGGCGGAGGCAAGAGCACACTGCTCGGTATGATTGCACGCAACACCGAAGCGGACGTGAACGTCATCACGCTGGTCGGCGAACGCGGCCGTGAAGTCCGCGATTTTATCGAGAACGATCTTGGCCCCGAGGGCATCAAGCGGTCCGTCATCGTTTGTGCCACGTCGAACGAATCTTCGATGGTTCGGCTGAAGGCGGCATACGTGGGAACGGCCATCGCCGAATATTTCCGGAACAAAGGGCTCAAAGTAATTCTGATGATGGATTCGGTCACGCGCTTCGCCCGGGCGCAGCGCGAGATCGGATCTGGCGTGCGGAGAGCCGCCAGCGCGCGCTGGATACACGCCGTCGGTGTTCGCCGAACTGCCCAAGCTTCTCGAACGTTCGGGCAACTCCGATAAGGGATCAATCACGGCGATCTACACGGTTCTGGTCGCCGGAGACGATATGAATGAACCGGTCGCCGACGAAGTCCGGTCGATTCTCGACGGACACATCATCCTGTCGCGCGAGTTGGCTGCGAGGAACCACTATCCTGCAATCAACATTCTCGAAAGTGCGAGCCGCGTCATGGGAGCGGTGACCAGCAAAGAGCATCGCAAGAGTGCGGGCGCCCTGCGCGATGCGCTCGCGACGTACAAAAAGAACGAGGACCTTATTCTGCTCGGGGCCTATAAGAGCGGAGCGGACAAACGGGTCGATGGCGCCATCGCGAGAATGCCGGCTATTGATTCATTTCTCAAGCAGGCAACGGACGACAAGTCGAATTTTGCAGGTTCGGTCGATAGCTTGACGAGCATCTTCCCTCCGGGTGAGAACTGATGGCGGCCTTCATCTATCGTTTGCAACTGCTGCTTGAGCAAAAAGAGGAGATCAAGAAAGAGGCCGAGCGCAGCCTGGTTCAAGCCGAGAAAGAACTGCAGTCGCAAGTGGAAAGGCTTCACGCTCTTCAGCAAACGGTGAAAGAACTCGTGGAGAAGCGCCTGCAGATGCAGCGGGAACTTTTGAAGCCAGTGGAAGGCGGGGCGCTGAACGCAAGGACCGTGCAGGAAAGAATCGAATATTCCAAGGCTGTCGGCCTGCAGATTGAGGATGCGCAAAGCGATGTGAATTCCCAACACATGCGGGTAGAGCAATGCGAAACCGACGTCCGGGAGAACAGGAAACGCATGCAGGAGGCGAATCGGGAGATGGAAATTCTCCAGAAGCATCGCGCGAAACAACAGGAGCGTTTCCAACGAGAACTTAGAGAGAAAGAAGATCTCGAACTCGACGAGATCGGCAACGTTTTGTTCATGACCAGGAGGCGTTCGCTATGAGAATCAACGACGCGCTACCGGACGACAATGATCCCAGTGTCAACTCCGACGACTCGGATTCGCGTCAAAATACGGACACGGCTGCGGATAGTTCGAATTTCTCCCGGTTGCTGGCGAAGAAGCGCGAAGCCGCCCAGGAAGCGAACCAATTTCAAAGCGGCGCGAAGAGTAGCCAGAGCGGCCCGAACCAAGGTGGGCCGGCATTCACGCTGTCGCAACCGGCGACGCTGGATCACCCGCTGCAGCCCACTGCGGTGGAAGGTCCACATTCCGTCAATCTGCCTCCAGAGCTTCAGCAAGTGGTAAAAGAGATTTCGGTTGCGGTGAACACCGCCGGCAACCAGCAAGTACACATCGAGTTGAATTCGAATGTATTGAAAGGCCTTCACATCCAAATCGAACGCAAGAACGACGGCGTGGCGATTCAGTTTCAGAGCACATCCGATCAAGTGTCGTCGCTTATCGAAAAGAACATGCCTTCGCTGTCCCAGGGATTATCCGATCGCGGCGTCACTGTCTCAAACATTAACGTCAGAGGTCCGCGGGATGCAGAGCGAGGTTTGGACGCCAACAACCGACCGACTTTCGGTAGCCAACGCGGACGGCAGGGCGGAGGACGCTAGTGGGAAGTCGTCCGCGGCCGGACCTGAGTCCTGCAATGGTCTTTCCGTTCGACAATCTATCAACCTTCACCCGGAAAGAGGTTCTGCTTTGGAACTGGTTCTGCCGGGCGGCTCCGAGCGGCAAAGATTGGCGGACGTGGGTCGCCGAAATCTTCGGGCATCTTCTTGAGAGGCCTGACGGATATCAGGTGCGCCTCATCCAGACTCATCTTGTGGACGCTCAGTTCGGCGAGAAGATTCTGGAATTCGGGGCTAAGCAGGAAATCTCCTTGGGTCGCCAGAAGGAGGCAGACGTGGTTCTGTCTGCCCCGGCGATCGCCAGCAAGCATGCCCGGTTATTTGCTGAAGACGGACATTTCTATCTCGAGGATCAAGGCGGGCAACTGGGTACTTACCTGTGGGATAAGAAAATCCCAGCGCGAGAAAAGCAGTTGGTCCGAAGCGGCGATCAATTCACCGTATTTCCCTACCTATTCCGTCTCGCACTGGAGCCGCGATGGGCTCCAGAAACGAATGTGACGGTGGGTGCAAGCAGAATACGGCTGCAAAGCCGGGCAGAGTACTACGCCCAGAGCCAGCCCGGCATGGCTTCGTTCATTCTCGATGCGCATCCGAGCGGCGAGCGGGCTTTGGTGGATGTGAGTCCTGCGTTCGTGGAAGGGCTTCGACAACGAATTTTCGGGCCTTTGGGACTGCGGGCAGTAAGGCACTCGGTGCCGTCCGATGAAACGTTCCTGTCGTTCATTCTGTTCGCCATTCTGGAACGACTGAATCAAAAGCTGAAGTTTCCGGTGCGGTTCTCGTTTGTACGAGGCAGTCGAAACATTGGCCTTCCCTCCACGCGCGGGCTGCAATTGAATTTCGCCATTCGGGTCGACGATCTGGCGGGAGATTTCTCTCTATTTTTGCCCTTCGGGTTTCTGTCGGCAGAGGATGTGGCCACGTCAGAGCCCGGTGCCGAAGGTATTGGGCAATTGAGTTGGACGTTTCCAGTGACCGCGGGTTTCGTCGATCTCACAGTAGACGAAATGGCGCAGATCGGCCTGGGAGATATCGTGGTCGCACAGCCTTTCCCCGGGATTCTGTTTCCGAAGGATTTCGGCCGTGGGTGGTCGATGACTGCCGATGGAAGCAACTTCGTGAGGTTCAAGATCGATAAATACATTGAGGGAGGGTCATCATTGCCTGAAGAAACTGATGCGGCCGCTTCTGCGGGTAAGGCGCCAATCGGCACTCTGCCAGTGCGTCTCCACGTGGTTCTGGCAGAAAAGGAATTCACGCTGGCTGAAGTGCAATCGTTCAGCCCGGGCACGGTGATCGAACTCGACGCAAACAAGCAAGCCCCGGTAAGGCTCATGGTAAACGGCAGAATTCTTGGCGAAGGGGAGTTGGTGGAAGTCGAGGGCAATCTTGCGGTCCGGGTGCTGAATTGGAGGGAAGGCTGATGATTGCACTCTGGACAGTCGTGGCTTTCGGTCCAGCGGACCAGTTGGGCTCGATCAGTTCCCAAATCGTTCAATACGTTGAGGTGTTGTTGGGTCTGGCGGGAGTGTTGGTCCTGGCATATTTGACTTTGCGCATCGGGCTGCCGTGGTTCTTTCAGACACGCGGCCAGAACAATGGGCCGATCGAGGTGGTGGCCCGACACGCTCTAGAACCGAGAAAGGCGCTCTACCTGGTGAAGGCCGGGTCGCAAATGTTTCTGGTTGGAACCGCGGAGAATCAAGTGCAGTATCTGACCTCGATCACGGACGAGAACGCAGTGGAGATCGCGCGGTCGGTCGAGCAGAAAGAAACGCCGCAGAGGGACTTTCGCCAATTGCTGAGCAGGGTTCAACGAGTGGGGAAGGCTGACTGATATGTATCGATGGCTGAAAGCGATCAAGGGAGCTTTACTTGTCGGAGTCTTGCTGTTCCCTGCTCTCGCGACTGCGCAGACAAGCGCACCCGTTGCCAATCCGATCGTGATGGTGATCGTGCTCGGGGCACTGTCGCTTGCACCGTTTATCGTCGTAATGCTGACTTCGTTCGTGAAGATCTCAGTTGTGCTTTCGATTGTGCGCAACGCATTGGGAACGCAACAGGTGCCACCGAACCAGATCATCACCGGTCTGGCCTTTGTACTGACGATCTTCATCATGGTTCCGGTCGTGCGGCAGATGTACGACACGGCGGGAACGGTAACGAATTCGAAGGACATTTTTTCTGAGGCCAGCGTAAAGACCCTGTTCGACGCCAGCAAGAAGGCGAAAGAACCGCTCCGTCACTTTCTATCGAAACACGCGCAGGCGAAAGACCGCGAACTGTTCATGGATCTCGCCGTAAGGCTTGAGTACAGCGCGGCGGAGAAAACGACATCAGCGCCGACGAGTGGTCCATCGGGCGGTGCGCCGGCGACTGCTGCGCCTGCTCAGGCGTCGGTCGCTCCGGCGGCCAGTACCGCAACGCCTTCCGCGCCGCAGACGTCCCAAGCAACCACCCCAATCAACAGGCCCGACAAAGATGATTTTCAGGTGCTGATACCGGCGTTCGTCACGAGTCAACTGAAAGAGGCCTTTGAAGTCGGTTTTCTGATATTCGTGCCATTCATTGTGGTTGATATGGTGGTCGCGAATATTTTGCTCGCAATGGGAATGCAGATGCTTTCTCCGAGCGTGATTTCTTTGCCTTTCAAATTGCTGCTGTTCGTGGTTGTGGATGGATGGTTCCTGATCGTACGCGGATTGGTTCTGAGCTATACCTAGAGGATTCAAGTGACCACCGAGGCAATTGTTCGGATTCTTCGAGAAGGGCTGATGCTGGTCCTGCTGCTTTCAGCGGGGCCGATGATGGTCAGCATGCTGATTGGATTGGTTGTCAGTATTCTCCAAGCGACGACCCAGATTCAGGACCAAGCGTTAAGTTTCGTTCCCAAACTTGCGGGTGTGTTCCTCACCGTGGCAATTCTCGGTCCGTGGATTTTGGCGCAGGCCGTTCAGTTCACCGTGGTCTTATTTGAGAGTATTCCCACGGTGCGGTAGGGGGCCTCGCCATGCTTGCCGCGCTTCAGCACATTCTCACGACCTTAGGGTTCCACGAAGATGTCTCGGTATTTATCGTGCTCTTCGGCTTGATTTTTGCGCGCCTGGTATCGGCTATTACTTTGACGCCATTTCTGGGGGGAAAGGCCGTCTCTCCGAGGATCAAGGTTGGCCTGGCGGCGCTCATCAGCGCAATCATATTTCCCGTCCTGGCGCCGCAAGCGAATCCGGGTGAGTTGAACACGCTCCGTGTGATGGGATTGCTGGTGAAGGAATCCGTCATCGGTGCGACGATCGGTTTTCTGTCGCAAATTATCTTTCAGAGCATTCAAATGGCTGGCGCAACCATGGATTACGTCCGCGGTATGAGCCAGGCGACATTTCTCGCTCCACAGCTCGAGAGCAATGTTTCGCTGATCGGACAGCTGCAGCTTCAGGCCTCTCTTGTGCTGTTCCTGGCGTTGAACGGGCATTTGCTGTTCTTGCGGGCGCTAGCTGCCAGCTTTCAGAAGTTGCCGCTGCTTGAATTTCCGCACATTAGTGGAGGCACGCTTCCGGTCATCGAGCAGTTAGGACGGTACACGGCGGACAGTCTTCAAATCGCGGTCCAACTCAGCGCGCCGGTGGTGCTGACGTTGTTTCTGGTGGACATTGGCTTTGGTCTTCTGGGGAAGGTAGCTTCCGGAATCAACGTCCACAATGAAAGTCAACCGGTTAAGGCGTTGCTCGGACTCGGCGTCTTTCTTTTGGCTCTTGCCTATATTATCGGCCGCATGCCGACTTATTTTGCCGAGATGGTGGAAGAGGTCCGGCAGTTCGTGCAGCATATTTCATGAACGTGCGAAACAGAACCAGCGCGGATAGTTAAACGGGGTCGAGTAAATGCCCGGCGAAAAGACAGAACAACCAACACAGAAACGCCTCGACGACTCCCGGAAGAAGGGTGAGGTCTTCAAGAGCAAAGACTTCATCCAGGCGCTGCTGTTCATGACGTCCGCGGCGGTGTTGACCGTTGGAGGCCCATCCTACGTAGCAGGGCTAGCCGACTTGATGAAGCAATTTTTCCAGCCGGAGGTTCTGCGGGGAGACATGCAACTGAGCGAGATGATGAGCCGCTTCGGTTACGCGTCCTCAAAATTCATGCTGCTCACGGCGCCTCTGATGGCCGCGCTCATGGTGGCAGCGGTGGCGGCAAACTTTGTCCAGGTTAAGGCGCTATTTGCTCCGGAGGTCATCAAGCCCAAATTCGAAAAGCTGAACCCGGTGTCGGGCTTCAAGAACATTTTTTTCAGTTCCAAGACCTACATCGAGATGGCGAAGAACCTGCTCAAGTTCGTTATTGTTTTTTGGATGTTGTACAGCGCCATCAAGGGCGGATTGGCCGAGATTGTGCCGACTGCCGCGATGCGGCTGGGGCAGACCGCAAAGCTCGCCGCCCACCTGATGTCGGGCATTCTTCTAAAGGTTGGGGCGGTATTTGTGCTGCTTGGGGGAGCAGATTTTCTGATTCAGAAGAAGATGTTCACGAAGAAAATGATGATGAGCAAGGAAGACATCAAACAGGAATACAAGGAAGCGGAGGGAGATCCGCACGTCAAGCACCAGCGCAAGCAGCTGTTTGAACAGATCATGCACGAGAGCGTTGCCCACAACGTCCCGCGCGCCACGGTAGTGGTCGCGAATCCGACGCACTATGCGATTGCATTGCGGTACGACCAGAAGAGCATGCAGGCCCCACAACTCACGGCGAAGGGTCAGGACTCGATGGCGCTCAGAATTATCGATATTGCCAAAAAGAATCAGGTGCCCGTGGTTCGGAATATAGGACTTGCTCATAGTTTGTTCGATCTGGAGATCGGGCACGATATCCCTGAAGATCTCTACGAAGCGGTGGCCGAGGTTCTTAATTTCGTTTATCAATTGAACGCGGCTGCCAACAATTAAGGGAGAAGAACCTAATGAGAGTCGATTACACGCTGCCGTCGCTGGAACCCGAAAAGTTACCGGAATTACCGGCGTCGGTCGAGACAGAAGTCTCATTTCGCGAGCAATTGCTTGGTACCCCAAGTGACCTGACCGTCAACTGGCAGGAGGGGCTCAAGCTGGATGTGCGGCCGCCAGATGCTACCTATTTGGAGCCTCCAACGCGGCCGAAAACGATGGATATTCGAGACCCTGGGACGGAGCGCAAACGCTGGCGTGGCATGTTGACTCGTCATAGCAACGCGATGGCTTCGACGAGCCCTCAAGGCTCCAATGACCAGCACCCAGTTCGAGTCATGCTCGACATGCTGACGGACATGCAGCACAGCGAAGATGCTATCGTCTCGCAAAATGCCGCTTTGAGCCGAGGTTGATATGCCGGAAATGGGCTGGACAAACGAAGAAGTCTATCTGCTGGCCGACCGGGGCTACGCGTTTTACCGGCAGGGCCGGTATCAGGAAGCCGGCATCATTTTCAGCGCGCTGGTGGAACTTGATCCGCGGAATGCCTACTGCCGGATCGCGCTTGCGGCACTATGCATGGCTTTGGGAAACGCTGAGCGGGCGGTCGAGGAACTCTCCTTCGTGCTGCAGGACAATCCGGCCAATCATGCGGCCAGGGCACGCCGGTGCGAAGCATATTGCCAGATGGAAAGATGGGAAGAAAGCCGCCAGGACCTTGAGATTCTGCGTCGCAATGGGCAGGGACAGTGGATTGACAAGCTCACCCGGCGACTAAGGGCAGCTGGTGCACCGGCACACTGAAGATCTTAGCAACTTCCCTCACCCCCACCCGATAACTTAGTTGAACTGGGACGGAACATTCGGACCCAAGATCTGAAGCGTCAAGGAGGAAGGTATGGGAAGTATCGTAAATGACATCGGAAGTGCCATTGGCGGGGCGGTCCAGGATGTTGGACAACTCGCTTCGGGCCCGATCGGGCAGGCAGCACTCGGAGCCCTCACCGGAGGACTTTCCGAATTAGCGGGGCCAGCCGCTAGCATGCTCGGCGGCCTTATGGGTGGGATTGGCGGGGGAGCGCCGAGCGGGCCAACCGGCGGTCCCGGCATCTTCAGCGGGATCCAAAACATACTGGGGGGAATGACGAATAGTCCCCTCCAAGGGATGGGTGGGTCAGGTGGACCTTTCGGGGACATTAGCAACATTTTGAACCAAATCATGAGTGAGTTGGGCGGAGGGTCGGGGGGGGGCTTGCCCGGCTTTGGCGGAGGCTCAGGTGGGGCGGGTGGATTTGGTGGCGGCGGGATCGGCGGCCAGGGTGGATTTGGCGGCGGTGGGATCGGCGGCCAGGGTGGATTTGGTGGCGGTTCTGGTGGGGCGGGCGGTATTGGAGGCCAGTCGGTCGGCGGACTTACTCCGGGTGGGGCACTCCAGCAAGCCCAGCAGGAAGCAAATCAGTCGATCCAGTTGCAGCAGGAGTTGACGCAATTGCAGGACGCTTGCGCTGAGATCAGCAAAGCTCTCAGCACGGAAAGCTCGATCGTCAGCAAGGCGATGCAATAAACGAGCAATCTCGACACCTGAACAGGAACAAACCAGTCAACATCCAGTCCAAGGAGGACAAGACAAATGTCAGAGCAACAATTGACACCGGCCGAGGCGGCCCAAAGAATAGTGGCCGGCGAAACTCCGGCACAGGTATTCGGAGTAACTGACGATCAAATCAAGGCGATCGTGGCGCTCGGTTACAACAACTACCAGCAGGGCAAACTCGACGCCGCATACAAGTTGTTTCGCGGTGCGGCAACATTCAATCCCAAGAGCTACATGGGCTTCGCTGGGGCGGGAGCAGTGGCCCTGGCCAGGAAGCCGGCAGACCTCGACGCGGCACTCGATAATCTTTCGAAGGCGGCGGAGTTGAATCCGAATGACGCCACGATTCAGGCCAATTTGGGTGAAGTGCTCCTGCGGCAGGGAAAAATAAACGAGGCCAAAGAGCCTCTGGAGAAGGCGTTCGGTCTGGATCCAGACCGAAAGGATCCGGGAGTGAACCGCGCCCGGGCGCTGGTCGCAACGCTGGACACCCTCGTCAAGGAAGCACAGAAAATCAAGCGTGCTGAATTGGCACAAGCAAGCTAAACACAGCCGTTCGTGCGCCGGATGTCGGGGCTCGTGTTCCTCAACATCCGGCGCAGATTTTGCAAAATCTGCGCCATCGCGATTGATGAAGCGCCAGGGTCCTGAAATTCCGGGACTCGGCGTTGCACTTGCGTTTAAGTGGTGCAAATGAGCTTGCGCCGATACCCGATGGTCGACATCCAGGCATATTTCACGGACATCAAGAAAGAAATTGCAGACGGGAACCTGCAAGGCGTTCTCACGCGCTTTGCCGACCTGATCCTGGTTGCCATGGTTGGGATCATGGTCGGCCTGATGATCGTTCCCCTGCCCACCTTCCTGCTCGACATCTTTCTGACGATCAACATTACGGTGGCCGTCACCATCCTGATGGTGTCGATCTACATTTCGAGGCCTACCCAGATCGCGTCGTATCCAACACTGCTGTTGCTGACTACGCTCTACCGTTTGTCGCTCGATATCTCAGCCACCCGCCTAATTCTGTTGAAGGCGGATGCCGGTGAGGTGATCCGAGCCTTCGGCATGTTCGTGGTGAGCGGGAACTTCGTTGTTGGCGCTGTGATCTTTCTGATCATCACGCTGGTCCAGTTCATCGTCATCACCAAAGGTGCCGAGCGCGTGGCCGAAGTATCGGCGAGATTCACACTCGACGCGATGCCCGGCAAACAGATGAGCATCGATGCGGATCTGCGGGCAGGCATCATCGACTTCCAGCAGGCCCGCACTCGCCGGGAAGGCCTAGCGCGGGAAAGCCAGTTCTACGGCGCGATGGATGGGGCGATGAAGTTCGTAAAGGGGGATGCGATCGCCGGCATTGTCATCACGCTGATCAACATCGTCGGCGGATTCATCATCGGAGTTGCAATGAACGACATGTCGGTGATGGAAGCCGTTCAAACCTACTCCATCCTGACGATCGGCAACGGCCTCGTGTCGCAGATTCCTGCGCTGTTGATTTCCATCTCAGCCGGCATGGTTGTAACGCGGGTAGCATCGGAAGACAAGGATGCAAACCTGGGAAAAGACGTCGCTGGGCAAATTCTCGGACAGCCCAAGGCGATCGCGGTCGCTTCCGGACTTCTGACGGTCCTGGCACTGATACCGGGCCTGCCGAAGATCCCATTCTTTATTTTGGCCGGTGTCACTGGATCACTTGCCTACGGACTTTACCGCGCAGAAGCGATCCGGAAGAAAGCTCTTGAGCGCACCGATCATCTGGCCGCATCCAAAGCATCCGACGACCCGCAAATCTCTCTGACTTTACCTCTGGTGTTGCAAGTTAGCGAAGCTTTGACCCCCTTCGTGGATGTGGAAACCGAGGCTGGGAAGAAATTTTACGAACGGTTGGTGACGATTCGTAACGGAATGTATTACGAGATCGGTGTGATTTTTCCGGCGATTCAGATCAAGGGCAACACTCCGGGAAATCCGGGCAGCTATGCCATCTGGGCCAATGAAGTACCGATCGTGAATGGCCAGATTCGACTGGATGCAGTGCTTGTAGGCGACTCCGCTGAAAACATGGCAGTGTATGGATTCAAAGGCGAGAGCACTTCGAACCCGGCCACTGGCAAGCCCGCTGCATGGCTATCCCGCGATGAGGCAGAGCGCGCCAAGAGCGTGGGCTATCAAGTGTGGGACACACAAGAGATACTGCTGCTCCATGTGGCGGACTATCTCCGGAAAAATGCGAAAGAATTCATTGGCGTCCAGGAAGTGCAGAGGGTGATTACGGCTTTGAAGGGCCCCTATCCGACGCTCGTCGAGGAGACTGTTCCGAAGGTGGTATCGCTTCAGACTTTGACCGAAATTTTGCGGCGGTTGGTGGAGGAAGGAGTCTCGATACGGGACTTCAAGACGATTCTGCAGGTTCTTTGTGAGTGGGGGCGCATCGAGCGCGAAGTGCTTCCTCTTACGGAGCATGTGCGAGCCGGCCTGAAGGCGAAAATTTGCTATCAGATTTCGCAAGGGCGGCCTCTGCTTTTCATCTATCGACTTGATCCGCAATTCGAAGAAATGTTTCGCAACTCGATCCGGCAGAGCGCGAGCGGCGCTTATCTGGCGATGGACCCTGCGATGAGCCGCCAGGTATTGGACGCGGCCCGGAAGGAGATCGGGGACCTTCCGCCGGGATCGCAGAGGCCGGTGATCGTCACCGATGGCGAGATCCGCCGCTTTGTGAAGCGCCTTCTGGATTTTGGCGTGCCCGACGTAAGCGTGCTTAGCTACGATCAGCTGACGCCCCAGATCAATTTGCAGCCATTAGGGATGATCTCTCCGGGCGCGCAGGCTCGGATTGCTGCTGACACTTAGGCGGTATGAGCGGCGGGAGCGCTGGTATTACGCAGGTCACGGATCAGTGAGGAAAATTGGCGTTTCACGGAAAAGCCGTATGCGGTAAGCAATCGATGACTGTAGCTTTGATCGAAGACTGACGTTGCCAAGTACGGGCCAGGGTGAGTCGGAACGAAGACGTGCCGTAAGAGTTCGCAGCCAGGACTGAAACTAGATTCGCGCGAACGAATATCCTGAAGGGTCGGGTTCATCGAGGTTCCAGGTAATACGACGGCATAGGCTCTGAGTGTGTCCCCGGAGAAGGCGCCGAAGAATTGGAGAAGAGGAGCTGCATGACGCAAAAAATGTGGCCGTTGGGACCAGTCAAAGAACTCCCTGGAGGAAGCAGCAAGACTCGAAACTTGATCAGCGTCCACTCGTCGAACGACAAAGTTCGGATCGGGATCGGGAAGCTGCAGCGAAGCCGCTTCCATGTCGAAAAGCAGGTGTTGAGGTCGAGCTTGAATGAAACGGTAGCGGCGCACTGGGCGGTCAGCGACAGAAACGCCGTAAAGAGTAACAAATCCGTCTTCCAACAAGCGGCTGCAAGAGGCGTCGAACAGTTGTTGGGCGATCGTGCGTGTTCGGAATTTGGGGAGACTGCCCCAATACAGAATGTACGCTTCGCGGGTATCAACGTCAGTGCAGACGAGAATAATGGCTGCCGGCTCGCCGTCGATGTAGCGGAGGAGGGAGTGGGTGTTGGAGAAATTCCAATATCCTTGCAGCGACAAGAAGCTGAAGAAATCGAGATGGTACTCGATCGAGGTGCCGTGGGACGATTCATTCAACAAACGTATGGCGTCCGGAATCGTCTGAAGGCTGATCGGGCGCAGGTCTTCGGCCGCCATGACACAGGGATGATACAACAAGGACGCGAAACGCAGAGAGGGTGATGTCGATGAAAAGCATGCAAAATGCACAACCGGTTGCAGGGGACAAAGACGATGTTGGCTGGCGTCACTTCCCGGAATTTGAAAAGCTGTTGTCCAGCGAGGAGCCTCCGCCGTTAATGGCTCGAGTGGAGAAAACTTGCCGGCAGTTGGATAGCATTATCAAGAATGGATCGGAGACGGACAAACAGCGAGCCCAGAGGGCGATGACGGCTTTCGGCCGGTCGCTGGATCTCTTGCGGAGTCTGACAGATATGAGGAATAAGACCCTTTTGCAGAAATAGCAACATCTGAACAGAAGGCCCGATAATCTAAGCAGGAGGGAAACTTCCATGTCGAACTACGGACTCGGTTTGCCCGCATCGCCGAACTACAGCATTGACCAGATATTGGAGGCAACGCAGCCACAACCCCAGCCGAGCGCCTTCCGCCGCGTTCTAGGTGGCCTGGTGGGAGGCATAGGGAATATGTTGATGCCCGGAATTGGCGGGATGATTGGCAATGCCATCAGCGGTACCGGCGGCATGACCGGCGGCATGAACATGGGTCAGTCCGGAGGAGTTTTGGGTGACAGCATGAAATATATCCAGCTCCAGGCGGAAATGACCAAAGAGCAGGAGCAGTATGAGGCCATCTCGGCGGTGATCAAGAGCCGTCACGATTCATGCATGGATGCGATCCGGAATATCAACTAGCCGGGAGGCGGAATGACAGCAAAATGGACAATTGCGCCTTCGCACGATGAGCTGCAGTTTCTGGTGGAGGCTGGACTGATTTATCGCGATGCACGGAACTTTCAAGCTGCCCATGATGTTTTTACGGGCGTGAAGGCGCTTTATCCGAACCACGATTTTCCGGAAGTGTTTTTGGGAACCTTAGAATTTCAGCAAAGTAACTTTGACGGCGCTGAGGCCCACTATAGGAGGGCCATTGAACTGAATCCGCGCAGCGCCTTCGCGTACGCTTATCTTGGCGAGGCTTGTTTGTTTCGGAAGGACAAAGAAAGCGCGCGCGCGCATTTGAAGACGGCGGTGACACTGGATCCGCTGGGCAGCTCCGGTAAGCTGGCGCGGAGGTTACTGGAGATGACGGACCTGGTAACTTTTTCGTGAGCTAGAAGTACGACATGGCGATTGACGACATCAAGCCGACTGGAAATTCCAGCCAGTTCTCTTATCCGTCCGCGGATGCACCCGGCGAGGCAAAGCCGGAACGCAACTTCGCGGAGGTTAAAGAGTCATCGAAGGTCTCCATCGGAGGCACAGATGCCTCTTTGCTTGGTGCAGCTCAATTCAAGAAGGCTGACTTACAGGATCCCGCAAAGCTGGATTTGATGGTGCGAACCTCGGCCTCGCAGCTGGTGGATTCGCAAACCGCGGGAGTTCCGATGTCGAGTGCCGACAAACAAATCCTGACCGATTTTCTTTCCGAGGATCCGATGATGCGGCAGCAGATTGAGAGCTACCTGCGAAAGGCGTTGCCCTAACAGATGGAGATTCTGCTCGCTATTCGGTCCAAGGCTGACTCCAGCACGCGCGAAGTGAAGTCCGCGATTGGGGATGGATTGGTCATCGGACGCGGCGCGGAGCAAGGCGTTCTGCTGGATGGTCCTGACCTTTCCCGCGAGCATCTGGTCCTCACCGCGGATGGACCGAACATCTACGTCACCGATCTGAGCAGCAACGGAACGTGGCTGAACGGAACTCGGCTCAAGAGGTCGGTGAAGGCTCGGGCAAGCGCGGAGGATCTGATCGAGATTCCCGGATACGCCCTCAGCTACCGTTTGGCCGACCAGCCAGAGAAAGCAGCGGCCCCGGTTGCCCAGATGCCCGCGCCGCCACCTGACATACCCGAGATGCCTCCGCCGCCAGCCCCTTCTGGACCGCTCAGTCCGGTGTTTCGTTTCATCGGGTCATTCACGCTGCTGGAAAAGACTGCGGTCATCATCGGCGTCGGCGGCCTGGTGCTGCTGTACTCGTATTTCGGCTCGTAAGCCTTCCAACGAGAGTATCGGTAACCCACGCCGTTCATCCCTCATTTTCTAAGCGCTTTTAGTGATCCACTATTTGAGATTTTCTGCTCAACGAGGCGATGGGTCTCAGGTTTGCAGTAACGATCCTCATTAGATCGCCTTCTGACGGGAGACAATCGAACACGACTCCATCTGAAACCTGTTGACAAACCAAGCTTCCATGCCTTAAATAAACGTTTAGATAAACGCCGGATACAGCGCCCCCACTTTCGAAATAGGGGGGAACCTTTAATATGCTTGCCGGGGCTGACACGCGTGAAGGAAACCATGCAAGGCATGAACAAGACGATCAACGAACGATTCCTGTTTGCCTCAGCGCCAGACAGTTGGGGGGTGCTGGATTATCCCGGACCATCGTGGGAGCAATCGTACGAAAAGATGTTGGATGAGATGGTTGAGGCCGGGTACTCAGGAACTGAACTCGGGCCGTACGGCTTCTTTCCGACGGACCCTGATGTATTGCAACCTCATCTGGCGAAGCGGGAGCTGAATCTGTTGGGCTCCTTTGTCCCCGTACGATTGGGAGATGCGTCCGCAGGCACCGAAGTGATGGCGCGGATCCGCAAGGTGGGTAAGTTGCTGGCAACGTTGAAAGCTCCCTTCCTGGTAATGGCAGACGATCAATCGGCTGAGCGGAATGCCTTCTCCGGGCGCGCACACGACAAAGACTGTCCTGTCTTAAGAGCGGAACAGTGGAAGCACGTGGGAAAGATTGTCGAGGATGCGGAGAAGGTCGCGAATGCGTTCGGGCTGGACCTCGTTTTTCATCCGCATGTAGCGACATATGTCGAGACACCGGAGGAGGTCGAAAGATTTTTTGATGCGACGTCGCATACGAATGTTGGCCTTTGCCTTGACACTGGCCACTGCGTCTACGGACTTGGCGATTCCGTGACAGAAGCAGAGAAGTACAAAGATAAATTGCGCTTCGTTCATATTAAGGATTGCAACGCGAGGGTGCTGGACGAGGCTCGGCGAAACAAATGGACATTCGAAGAAGCGATCGAGCACAAAGTATTTACCGTGATCGGGAACGGCAATATTGACTTCCCTGCGTTCTTTCGCACCCTCGCAACGAATGGATACTCCGGTTGGTCCGTTGTCGAGCAAGACGTGAAATTCGGGGATCCGACGATCAGGCCGGCCGAGAGTGTCGCTGCGAGTTTGAAGTTCTTGCGAGGCGTCGTCACGGACCTTGCAGGCGTTTCCTCTCGCTCATAACAAAGGATCATCGTCGGAGTGTGAAAGGCCGCAATGCGAAAACTGGGAGTTGGCGTATTGGGGGTGGGCGAGATGGGACACCGCCATGCCGAAAATCTTCGGCGTCTGGTTCCCGACGCACGCCTCGTCGCAGTGGCCGACGTCTCTGCCGAGCGAGCGCGGCAGACAGCCAGCGAACTTGAGATCGACCGGTCGTACGGGAGTTTGGAAGCCCTGCTGGAGTGTAAGGAACTGGATGCGGTGGTTCTCGCAACTCCAGATAAGTTCCACGCAGCGGGCATCAAGCTTGCGGCCGCGGCTGGCAAAGATATTCTTTGTGAGAAGCCGCTGGCCCTGACCCTTGCGGATGCGCATGAAGCGCTCGCAGCGGTTTCCAAAGCGGGCATACGACTGCAAGTTGGATTCATGCGGCATTATGACCCGGGATACTCGGCCGCGATGAAGCGAATCGAGGCTGGAGAAATTGGAGTGCCTGTCGTTTTCAAGTCGATTGGCCGCGACAAAGACGGGCCACCGCTTTCCGCTTACAAGGCCGATGTCAATGGAATGCTTTTCTACGGCAACACGATTCATGACTTTGACCTTGCGCGCTGGTTGATGCAGGACGAAGTGTCTGAGGTACACGCGTACACGACGGTGGCGATTCGCCCCGAGGTAGCACAGTTCGGCGATGTGGTGGCCAGCGTGGTAAACCTGAAATTCGCAGAAGGCGCGATCGGCAACATCGAATCGCACGCGCAAGCCGCATACGGGTACGACGTCCGGACCGAAGTCGTCGGGATCCAAGGGCTCGATCATGGTAGGCAGTCTGAATCGAATACCGACCACGTTTCTTAGCGCTCACGGCGGCACGCAGATTCTGGCGGATCACTTTCTCAGCACTTTTGCCGACGCTTATGTGGCGGAGATGCGCGACTTCGTGGACTGCATCCTGAACGATCGTCCGCCTCGCATCAATGGAGAAGATGGGCTCAAAGCATTGGCAATTGCGGTGGCGGCTGACAACTCCCACCTGCACGGACAGGCTGTAAAAGTATCGACCGACAATTCTGCCCTCGCACGATAATCGCGAAACCTGGGCGGAAACGCGCAGCTCGTTTTCAGAATATTTAAAGAGTCGGGGCAGAAATTTCTGACGGAGGATCGAGTGAGTCAGGCTACGGCTTCATCCTACAAAAGCCCTCTGCACGAAATGACGCAATCCACTCCGACCTGCTTGTGGAATGACTCTGCCTCGGTGAAAGAGTTGGCCTACTCGATCGAGCATGGCGCTGTCGGGGCAACCTGCAACCCTGTGATCGTCCTTGGCGTTCTGAAGAATGAGATTAACGCTTGGAAGGGCAGAATTCAGTCGCTGATCCAGGAACTTCCAACTGCAACCGAGGATGAGATTGCCTGGCAACTGGTACGAGACCTTTCCGTCCAGGCCGCGGCGTTACTGAAGCCGATTTTCGACAAACAGCGCGGCAAGAATGGACGACTGTCGATTCAGACCGATCCGAGGCTGTTTCGAGATAGCCAGGCGATTTTGACGCAGGCGGCCGAGTTCGACCTTCTTGCGCCCAATATGATCGTAAAGATTCCAGTCACTCAAGCTGGAATTCCTGCAATCGAAGAGGCAACATATCGAGGCATCAGTATTAACGCGACTGTTTGCTTCACTTTGCCGCAATGCGTTGCCGTGGCCGAGGCTGTGGAACGAGGTCTCAAGCGGCGCGAGCGCGAGGGAAAAGAGATCTCAACCATGGGGCCCGTTTGCACCATCATGGTTGGCAGGCTCGATGATTGGCTCAAAGTTCTGGCGGAGAAGAATAACCTCTCCATCGATCCAGGCTACATGGAATGGGCTGGAGTGGCTGTATTCAAGAAAACGTACCAGCTTTTCCGCGAGCGAGGCTATCGGATTCGCTTGTTATCGGCTGCGTTTCGCAACCATATGCACTGGAGCGAATTCATCGGGGGAGATGTTGTAATCTCGCCGCCTTATTCGTGGCAGCTTCGATTCAATGCGAGTGACGTTGAAGTGCGTCCCCGCATTGATGAACCGGTTCCGACAGCAATCGTCGATACTCTACTAAGAAAGTTTCCTGATTTTTGCCGCTCTTACAACGAAGATGGGCTGGCTCTCACCGCCTTTGACTCTTTTGGTCCAACCCGACGGACTTTGCGGCAATTCATCGCCGCGTGTCACGACCTCGATGGCGTTATCCGGGACTTTCTGCTTCCAAATCCTGATATAGCTTAGATACGAAACAATAAGCGTTTTGAATGGATCGGCAGACCCTGATATTGTTCCGTCTGTAACTATGGCATCCTCCAGAAAACCCAGAGCAGGTAAACCTGGGAAAGCGGCGAGCATTTCGGACGTCGCACGCGAATCCGGCGTTTCAATCTTCACCGTCTCGGCGGTCGTCAACAACAAGGCGCACGTCGGCAAGAATCTGCGGGAGAGAGTTGAGAATGCAATACGAAAGCTCAACTATCGCCCCAACCTGATCGCGCGCAGCCTGATTAAGCAGAAGACCCAAACCATCGGAATGATCGTTCCGGACATCGCAAACCCTTTCTTCCCCATGGTCGTTCGAGGGGCTGAAGACGCCGCTTTGAAACAGGGTTACAACCTGTTGCTGTGTAATAGCGACGACTCACTGCAAAAAGAAGAGAGCGCGATCGAGCTGTTGCTTTCAAAACGAGTTGACGGGATTCTTCTTACGAAAGCAGCAGGTGATTTTTCGCCCTCTCTGCGTCAAATGATTAAAGAAGTAAATATTCCTTTTGTCCTGGTGATGCGCACGTATCCGCAACTTACGAAGGATGCCGTGATCAGTGACGACTATCGGGGCGCCTATGATGCGGTATGCCACCTGGCTCGCTCGGGGCGACGCCGCATAGGGCTGATCAGCGGTCCATTGAAGATCAGCAACGCGAAAGAACGTTGGCGCGGATTCCGCGATGCGCTGGAAGAGACGAAACTGCCGTACGAGCCGAATTTGGTAGTAGAAGGCGATTACCGCATCGAGTCGGGATTCCGAGCCGGACATGCGCTGCTTTCGCACCGTCCCGACGGGATCTACGTTGCAAACCACCTGATGACGATTGGGTTGTTAAAGGCCGTGGAAGAGATGGGATTGAGTTGTCCCGAAGATTTCGGGCTCGTCAGTTTCGACGACTACCCTTGGCTCGGAGTCTTTCGTCCGCGGCTCACCACAGTGGAGTTACCGAAGCATCAACTAGGAAGTGAGGCCGCGGCGCTACTGATCGAGCGGATCGGCGGTAATCACGGCAAGCCTGTTTTGAAGAAACTGGGTCCGGAACTGCGTATCCGGGAGTCCTGCGGGTTCGCTCACTTCGTTTCCAGCGAGCAGCGCAACGCTGGATCGCAAGAGCCGGAGATCGGTTCTACCTCTACCAAGTAGGGGTCAAGGATCATCGCGTCGCGTGGTATGACACTGCGGCAACACCCCTTTCGGATTGCAGACCGCATCTGAGTTGTTCCGGCGCAGCGGACAGCCAAATTCCTCCTTTCCGCTTCGCGAGTAGCCGGGATGACAAGAGTGGGGCGATCCCTATCGCTTAGGTTTCGCTAAAGTCAAAGAGCTTGGGGCGCAGAGTGAACATTCGGGTCCGGTAGCCGGCGTAGACCAGTCCGACACCCAGCCAGATCAGACCGGCGTATTTGGTCCAGGGCTGCAGGCCGATCAGAAGAACGAAGCAGAACACTCCACCAAACGCCGGAACAAACGCATCGACGAAGAAGTTTCTTCGTCGTTCTCCTTGCGGCGCAAACCAAAAATGCAGGAGCGCGACAAGATTGACGGCTGTGAACGCGAGCAAGGCGCCGAACGTCACAATTTCCGCGGCGCGTTCCCATGGAATCGTGAGCACTGCGACATACGCGAGAATCCCGACGATCCATTCGTTATAGACCGGATTGCCTCGCTTCGGACTCAGATGACCGAAGATCTTCTTCGGGATCACGTCGTCGCGACCCATGCTGTAGAGGAGACGTGCCGCTCCAACGTGTCCAGCAAGTCCGCATGCCATGCTGGAGACCAGAAGCACGATGCCATAGGCGGTGAAGAGCAAAGGTCCGCCAGCAATTCGCGCGACATCCATGAATGCGGTCTCTTGATTTTGCAGAGTCGTATGGTCGGGCCACACGAGTTGCGCCAAATAAACTTGAAGGCCGCTGAAGAGCCCCGTAAAGAGACAAACCAGAACCGCGGCCAGCAGGACATTTCGCTTGGGGTTCTTCACTTCTTCCGCCAGGATTGAAACCCCATCAAATCCAATAAAGACCAGCGCCGCAAACGACGTTCCTGCGGCCAGGGCACGAAGGTCGAAGGTCGAAGGATTGTAGATCGGTTTCATTGAGAACAGCCCGCCGATGGTTTGGTGCAGCACGACGTATCGAAATGCCTGGACCAGAAACACAGCTGTTACCAGGAGCATGACTCCGAGAAGAACTTCGTTGGTGCGCGCGGTGAATTTGATTCCCTGCACCGTCATCAGGGTGATGAACCCCACAGTGATCGCCGCCAGCAGCGCGAACGGAACTTGTGGAACCATGCGGTGGATCGCCAGCACCGCGTAAAGCGAGTTTTGGATGGGCTGGAATAAATACTCGAGGAACATCGCCCATCCGAGAATAAATCCGACGTGGGGATTCAGCGCCTTGCTGATGTATGAGTAGACTGAGCCCGAAGAGGGATACACGTTGGCCATGCGGCCAAAACTCACAGCTGTTACTGACATCGCGATCATCGCCAGCAGAAGAGTGGTGACTGTGTGTCCGCGGGATAGAACTTGAGCTTCGCCGAAGAGTGGAACCGCAGCGATCGGCGACGTCAGAATGATTCCGTAGTAAACGAGATCCCACAGACTGAGAACGCGCTTCAGATGAGGTCGGCCGGGTTCTTGCGTCGTCCCTGAGGTGGTTGGCACGCGTGGGCTCTGTGTTCTCTAAAAGAAGTACCGTTCCCTCTTGCGTTCTTCCTCGTATTTCAGGCGCGCGGCTCTTACCGTCTCCTGTTCGGAGACCTCTGCAATGGGAACGTCCCACCAGGACTCGTAACCCGGGACTCTATGGTCGTAGGCAGTTTCGATCACGACAACTGAAGTACGCGTCTGCGCACGCGCCTCAGAGAGAGCAGTTTTGAGCTCTTCTCCGGTGCGGGCGCGAGCGGTCCATGCGCCCAGGCTGGCGGCGTTCGCTTCGAAATCCACCGGCACGATGTCGCCTTGATACTTTCCTTCGCGGCGGTAACGATATTCCGTTCCCATCCCTTGGTTGCCGCAACTGCGACTGAGTCCGCCGATGCTGGAGAATCCGTGGTTGTCGAGCACCACGATGTTGAGTTTGCAATTTTCTTGTAGGGAGGTGACGATCTCCTGCGCCATCATCAAGTAGGAGCCGTCGCCCACGAGCACATACACTTCTCGTTTCGGGTGCGCCATTTTCACACCGAGCCCGCCAGCGATTTCGTATCCCATGCAGGAATAGCCATATTCCATGTGGTAGCCGCCGGGCTCGCGCGTGCGCCATAGTTTGTGCAAGTCCCCGGGCATGCTGCCTGCGGCGCAGACCATGACATCCGACGCCTGGGTGAAATTGTTAACGATTCCAATCACTTCCGCCTGCGTGATCGGAGGGTCTTTGCGCTCGCCATAAAGCCGATCAGTTTCTTTTTCCCAACCGGCGCGAAACTCGGCGATCTTTGCATCGTAATCCGCCGCAACTTTGTAACCTCCGACGGCGCGTTGCAACTCTTCGAGAGTGATGCGGGCATCTCCGGTCAGGGCTAAACCGTTGTGCTTGCCGGAATCGAATTCGCAGACGTTGATATTCACGAATCGGACTGACGCATTCTGAAAGGCGCTCTTCGATGCAGTCGTAAAGTCGCTGTATCGCGTTCCGATACCGATGACCAAATCGGCTTCGCGGGCGAGGATATTCGCGCCTGGAGTTCCCGTCACTCCAATTGCACCAACATTCTGCGGATGATCGAAGGGCAGCGATCCTTTGCCGGCGTTGGTTTCACAAACGGGGATTCCGGTTGATTGGACGATTTTGGAGAGTGCATCGGAAGCTTCCGCATAGAGCACACCGCCGCCTGCAACGATCAGTGGTTTCTTCGCGGAGCGAATCCATTCGGCTGCGCGCTTTAACTGCCCCTCGTCGCACCGATTGCGTGGAATGGGCCAGACGCGCTTGCGAAGAAACTCATCGGGAAAATCGAAAGCTTCCGCTTGCACGTCTTGTGGCAGGCAAAGAGTGACGGCGCCTGTTTCCGCAGGGGAAGTCAGAACGCGCAGAGTTTCTGGAAGGGCGGTGAGCAATTGCTCGGGCCGCTGAATCCTGTCCCAATATTTCGATACGGGCTTGAAACAATCGTTTACGGAAATGTCCTGCGTGGTTGGAGATTCCAATTGCTGCAAGACGGGAGCGACATTGCGCCGGGCAAAGAGATCTCCCGGCAGTAAAAGAACCGGAAGGCGATTGATGGTCGCGAGCGCAGCGCCCGTCACCATATTCGTGGCCCCCGGGCCGATAGAACTCGTGCAGACCATCGTCCGCAAACGAAATGTTGTCTTGGTAAAAGCAGCTGCGGCATGGACCATCGCCTGTTCATTGCGAAACAGGTAGTACGGCAGCCCGGGATCTTGTTCCAGCGCTTGCCCGATTCCCGCCACGTTGCCGTGCCCGAAAATTCCGAAGCAACCGTCGAAGAAACGAAATTCCCGGCCGTCCCGCTCGACATATTGGTTCTTGAGGAAGCAGATGATAGCTTGGGCGGTTGTCAGGCGTCTTGTCATAGGCTTGGCCCCAGTCAGGATACTGCCTGCTCCCTTTCTTCCGCCCCCACCCGGGGTTTCGCAGGAAATATTTCAGGAGAAGAGTTACTCGCGCACCAGCGGCAAACGTGGATCGGTGGCCTTCCACGTCGACCGTATCCAGGCTCGCTCTGCATCTTCGGTGACCGACAGGGCCCGCGCGGAACCAGCCAGGAAATTCAGGTAGTAGACATCGTATCCCGGTCCCGCGACCACGGCATGATACCCGCTGTGAACCAAAACTGCATCGCCGTCGTGCGCCTTCACAATCTGCTCGGCGTCGTCTTCGCCGCCGTACAGGTGCTGCAGGGCAAAGCCTGCGTTCTGAATCCGGTAATAGTAAATTTCGTCGAGGTCTACTTCTGAGGGCGGGTTGTGAGAATCGTGCTTGTGCGGAGGATAGCTCGACCAATTTCCTCCCGGCGTATACACCTCGATCACCATGAGTTTGTCGGCGGGAAAGGCCGGAGTAATCACGTCCACGATTTGCCGGGAGGCATTGCCACCGCCACGGAGGCTGCTGGCCACTTCACTGGGGGTGATCAGGCTGGGCTTGAGTCTGGCGGTCGAAGGGACGCGGCACTCCGCAATCTCGCAAATTGTCTGCGCGGTAAAGGAGACCTGGTTCTGCGCAGGCAAATAAACGGTGTAAGGCAGCCCATCAAAGACATTCTTGCGTTTGCCAGCCGGCTTGGGACCTTCGCCCCAGTCGGCCAGACAGGTTCCGCCTAGTATGACGAAGGCGGCTTCTTCGTTTTCGGTATGCGTCCGGAAGACATCTCGCGGCTGAATACGGTGGACAAAAAAGCTCATCCACTCCCAGTCCGCCTTGGCGCGAGGTAAGTGAAGCAGTTCTCCCGCCTGGTCCTGAGGAAGGCCTTCCGACCGTACGTGAACGATTTTCTTGCTCAATCGAGGTCCATTTAAGATCATAGTGCTTCTAAACGTTTTGAAACTATGGCAAAAGCGGCGGCGTTTTGTCAACGATTAAGCTTTCGCAAGCGGTTGTTTTGTCTTGCGGCGCAGCGAACGAACATTCATCTGCCTGTAACAATAAGTTGATATTTTTCGGTATCGAGGCTGGTTTCCCGGCTATTTCTCGTGAAATTAATCTTGACCTTGCGGGTCGATCGTTGATATAAGCGCTTCGTATAAACGTTTTGACGATTGTCCGAGACCCTTCAGGGAAGTCCCAGAGAAGCAGTACAGCAGCTTCGGAGGAACTATGAAATCGAATCAACGAAGTTCTATCGAAATCAGTGCGGCTTTAGATTTCGGCAGCGGCCCGTGGAAGCCTGCCTACCTAACCTTGGTTGCAATGACGTTGATCTTTGCCCTGAGCGGACTCGCGCATGCGAAAGTCGGCGCCGGCATTTCGGGAATCGTCACTGATGCCAGCGGCGCGATCGTCGCTGGAGCCACCGTGCAAGTGACTGCCACCGATACCGGTATCGTTGCGACGAGGCAGTCCAACTCCGAAGGCTTCTATGCGTTCGTGGATCTGCAACCGGGCCGCTACGACATTCAGGTGACTCAATCGGGCTTCAACACTTTCCGTCAGACGGGCATCCTGCTCGACGTAGATTCGGCGAAGGTGGTGAACATGAAGTTGAGCGTCGGCCAGGTCAGCGAAAAAGTTGAGATCTCCGCCGACGCAGTACAGTTAGATACAGCTAGCACGCAGCTTGGGGAAGTGATCAGCGGCGAAACGATGACGTCTGTGCCGTTGGTGACGCGGAGCTACACCGACCTGCTGGCATTACAACCTGGCGTTTCGCCCGTTTCGTCCGGCCTGGCCGGAGGGCAAGGAGGCCAGTTCAGCGCCACCGGATTTACATTCACCAACATCTCTGGCGATCTGAATGCTGGGAATCTTTCGGTGAATGGCCAGCGCGAATCGTCCAACGGTTTCCTTCTCAATGGAACCACGGTGCAAGAATTCGCTTTTTCCGGCACCGGAATTATTCCAAACCTCGATTCGATAGCCGAGTTCCGCATCGTGACCAACAATTTCGATGCAGAGTACGGAAACTATGCCGGCGGCCAGATCAATGTCATCACGAAATCAGGCACCAATAAATTCCACGGAAGCGCTTTCGAGTTCTTGAGAAATCGGGCGTTCGATGCCACAAACTATTTCTCGACGATAAAGGACGACCACAAGCAGAACGAATTCGGCGGCACTTTTGGCGGCCCGATTGTGAAAGACAAGCTGTTTTTCTTTGCGGACTATCAGGGAAACCGCGTGATCCAGGGGCAGAGCGGCGGGACCGGAATTATTCCGGTGCCCACGGCCGCGGAGCGCAATGGGGACTTTTCCGCAATTGCCGGTTCCTTGACAGGTGTCGTGCAGGGTCCAGCTTGGGCACAGCAACTTTCGACGACGCTTGGATATGCGGTCACTCAGGGCGAGCCTTACTACACCACCGGTTGCGCTGACACCGCGACATGCGTCTTTCCTGGCGCTCAGATTCCGAACACCGCTTTTACCGTTCCGTCTCAAAATCTGATGCAATTCATGCCTCCGGAAAATGCGGGGCCCGGACAATTCTCTGCACAAGCGGCGCCTATTCGCCTTGGCGATAACAAGACCAGCGGCCGCGTCGACTACAACTCCCATTTGGGGCTGCTGAGCGGATACTACTTCTTCGACCAGTATCGCCAGAGCGTCCCGAATATTTTCCTGCCTGGATTCGGAAGCGATTTCACAGGTCGCTCGCAGGTAGCGGATATTGGGGACACGAAGACCCTCAGTTCAGCGTCCGTCAATGAATTTCGCGTAGGCCTGACCCGCCTCCGGTTCCTTATCCACAAGCCGACGGGTGGCGACAATGTAACTCCGAAGTCCCTGGGATTCGAGGAAGGCCCAGACACGCTGGGCATCTCGCCTTCCCTACCGCAGTACGCGCACGTCCCGAATATTCACCTCAACAATTTTTCCTTCGGAGCATCCGGCGGACCGCTCGGCGTTACTGAAACCACGGCACAGGTCATGGACAACTTCAGCCGGGTCATCAGAACTCACACGATTACATTCGGAGGACAATTTCGCTACAACCAGTTGACCGAATACAACGGCGGTTCGAACGGCGACTTCACATTCAATGGAGCAGAAACAGGAGTCGATTTCGCCGACTTCCTGATCGGAGCGCCGACTAACTATTCGCAGGGCCAAGGATATCCGTCATACGGCCGTTCGCGATACATCGGCCTGTTCGCCCAAGACAGCTGGCGTGCAAGGCCGAACCTTACCTTCAATTACGGGCTGCGATGGGACGTCAGCCGCCCGTGGTCAGAAAAAAATGGTCAGTTGGAGACGCTAGTGCAAGGCCTGCAGTCGACGCGATTCCCTGGTTCGCCTGTGGGATGGGTTTTCCCCGGCGACCCCGGCATTCCGAGCACACTCGCTCCGACGCGATATAACAATTTCGCGCCTCGCATCGGAATGGCTTACTCACCCTCATCGGACGACGGGATCATCAAGACGCTGACTGGCGGGCCTGGAAAAACGAGCATCCGCGCAGGCTGGGGCAAGTTTTACAGCACCTTCGAAGGGGCAACAAATTTCAACGAGATCGGAGACGCACCGTTTGGCGCGTTCTATGGCAGCCCCGTGCCACCCGAATTCGTGACACCGTTTGTCGATCGCGGTACGGGAAATATTGAAGGACAACGTTTCCCTGTACCGTTGCCGACGACCTCATCCGTGATTAATTGGGCGAATTTCCTTCCGATCGGCACATCCCCGGCTTTCTATTACAGGAATGTCCTGCCTTATACCGAGGAGTATCAACTCTCGATCGAACGGCAACTCGGACCTGCGACGTTATTGAGTGCGAGCTATGTGGGGACGCAGGGGCATCATCTGATGTCGTCTCTCGAAGCGAACCCTGGCAATCCTGCTCTCTGCCTGAGCGTCAGCCAGTTGAGCCAAACCACGGACGGTGTTGTGTGCGGACCGAACGGAGAAAACGGCGTGTACCACCCCATCTCCGGAGGAACGATCAACAGCACGCGCGGACCTTTCGGTCCGGACTTTTCGAGCGATGGCTACTTCATCACCAGCGGCAAGTCGAGCTACAACTCATTGCAGTTGAGCCTCCGGCAGAAGATTCACGGCCTGGAATTCCTCGCTGGCTACACCTACTCCAAGTCCTTGGACAACGGTTCCGGATACGGCGAGCAGATCAACTTGCTCAACCAAGGAGAAAGATCGCTCTCGGCATTCGATGTCCGACACAACTTCGTCGTCAGCTATGACTACCATCTGCCGTTCGATCGTCTCGGCGGACCGAGCAGGCTTGTGAAGGGATGGAGATTGAGTGGCATCACCCGCTTCTCGACCGGACTTCCAGTCACCCTCGTAGAGACCGACGACAATTCCCTGCTCGGCACGAGCAGCGCCGGTGCAATTTCTCTGCCGGTCGACACGCCGAACTACACGCCCGGTTCGCTGCACATCACCAACCCGCGCTCAGGGCTGCCGTACTTTAATACCTCGCTCTTCAGCCCGGAGACGATCGGAACGCTGGGAACCGCAAAGCGGCGTTTCTTCTCTGGACCGGGTCTGAACAACTGGGACGCGGCGCTGTTGAAAGACACGCTCCTCAAAGAAGGCATGAACCTGGAATTCCGTGCCGAACTCTTCAATGCGTTCAACCACGCCCAATTCGGTGAGCCCGATGGAAACGTCGACGACCTGGGATCGTTCGGCGTCGTCCACACCGCCAATCCCGCCCGCATCATGCAACTGTCTCTCAAGTTGCTGTTCTAGGGAAGTGGATGCTGTGCTCAGAAGTTGTCCAGATGGTCCGCACCGAAACGGACCATCTGGACGACACAAATCGATTTCGGCCTTCCATCGATATCCCTCCTTCCTTTAACCTCACTGCTGACAACCGCGGCAGTGGAACGGTGGAGCAACGGCATACCGCATGAAACCAACGAACAAATCGAATTCCAGACGGGAATTTCTGAAGGCTTCCGCACTCGGCTTGGGAGCACTCGGCACAGGCGCATCGGTATTGGCCTCAGCGACGACACGCTGGACACCTCCAGTGGTGGACCCTGCCGTGTCCGGCGGAAAACCTACATCCGACATTGCCGTCTGGTTCACGAACTCGAAACAACGGTTTACCGCCGGGAAGCCGATCCAATGGCAGGCGGCGCCCGCGACTCCAAGTACGGAGTCCGTTCAACTCGTCGCGGCCAACAAGTTTCAGGACATCTTGGGATTTGGCGGCTGCTTCTCTGACGCAGCCTCCTTTGTGATCAGCCAGCTTCATGAACCGGCGCGCGAGCAACTGCTACACGAAATGTTCCACCCGTCGGAGATGGGGCTCAGCGTGAACCGAACCTGCATCGGCGCCGCGGATTCCGCAGCGACACTCTACAGCTACGACGACGGCGATGCGGATCCAGAACTGAAGCGATTCTCCATCGATCACGACCGCGAATACATCGTTCCCTTGCTGCGCCGAGTGCATGAGATCAATCCAGACGTGTTTTATTTCTCTTCTCCATGGAGTCCGCCCGGATGGATGAAATGGAACAAGTCGATGCTGGGCGGCTCTATGAGCCGGCAGTATCTTGCTTCCTACGCGCAATATTTCTTGAAATTTATACAGGCCTACGCGGCGGAAGGCGTTCCGATCCGCGCGATCACGACACAAAATGAGATCGATACCGACCAGCACGGCCAAATGCCGGCATGCACCTGGTCGCAGGAATGCGAAACCGAGTTCATCACCGATCATCTCGGACCGCTATTTGAAAAGAACAACTATCCGGCAAAGATCTGGATCCTGGACCACAACTTTGTGTATTGGGGACGTGTTATTTCAGAGCTCGACAACCCCGAGTTCCGCAGATATGTGAATTCGGTTGCCTGGCATCCTTATACGGGCGAGCCCAGCATGATGAGCAAGGTGCATGCGGCGCATCCCGAGGTGGAAATGTATTTCACCGAAGGAAGCACGGACTACAACGATCCGCACTATCAGGACGACTGGACGAAGTGGAGCAAGACTTATACCGACGTCCTGAACAACTGGTGCCGCGCGGCCGTAGCCTGGAACATGGCCACGGATGAGCGGGGAAAGCCCAATATCGGGCCGTATCCATGCGGCGGTATTCTGATCATCAATCCGCACACGCAAGAAATCATTCGCAGCGGGCAGTATTGGGCCCTGGCGCATTTCTCGCGCACGATTCGGAGGGGTGCCCGCCGTTTTGAGTCGCAGAGCGAGACGGTGAACCTCGGGCACGTCGCTGTTGAGAATCCTGACGGTCAAAAGGTTCTCGTCCTGACAAATCTCGGGCCGGGACGTACCGTGCAGGTGATCGAAGGACTGAGCTCAGCCACAATTCCACTGGAGGAAAACTCGATCGCAACGCTTGTCTGGAAATGACGTTAGCTTTGTTGGGGAAAAGTCTAACGAAGGGTAAATCATGAAGCGACGCGAATTCATAAAGGCGGCATTGGGCAGTGCTGTGCTGTGGAAGGCGCACGCATTACTGGGCCTTCAGATCGCGTCCCCGGCCGCGACTCCCGATCCCAAAATCAAGCGCGTGATGGTGATGTTCAAGTGCCACTTCGACGCGGGGTTTATCGACACACAGACGGCTGTAGTGCACCGCTACTTCGCGGAGTATTTTCCACGAGCGATTGACCTCGCCGCCCAACTACGCGAATCGGGCGACTATCGATACGTATGGACCACCGGCTCATGGCTGCTCTACGAATATCTGGAACAGGCGACGGCTGCGGAACGAGCGCGAATGGAGAAGGCGATCTCGTTAGGCGATGTCGCATGGCATGCCCTTCCATTCACCTGGCAAACGGAGTTGATGGACGAATCGATGATCGCCGGGGCGATTGGCTTGTCGCAAACCTTGGATCGGCGTTTCGGACGGACCACCACCGGAGCCAAGATGACTGACGTGCCGGGCCACACTCTCGGATTGATTGCTCCCCTGGCCGCTCACGGTGTGAAGTTTCTGGATATCGGCGTGAACGATGCAAGCACACCTGCGGAAATTCCTCCTCTGTTTCTGTGGAAAGATCCGAACGGTTCTGCGCTCGCGGTCATGTATCACCACGGCTACGGCGGGGTTGTCACTGTGCCTGACTCCGACGTGGCGATCGCCATAGTTGTGCGGGATGACAACGAGGGACCGCACACTCCAGAAGAAATTCGACAAACCTACGCGTCTCTCACGAGCCGCTTTCCCAATGCGCGAATCACGCCTACGAACCTGACAGAAATTGCGAACGTGGTGGATCTTCATCGAAGCTCCCTGCCAGTACTGACCAACGAAATTGGAGACACATGGATTCACGGCGTCGCTAGCGATCCACTGAAGGTCGCTCGATATCGGGAAGTGGCGCGACTACGCCAGAAGTGGCTCGCGCAAGGAAAGTTCGCCGTCGGCGATGCAACCGACGTTGCGTTGCTGCGACACCTGCTTCTGGAAGTTGAGCACACCTGGGGCACGGACACAAAGACCTGGCTGGATTTCGATCACTACACACCGAGCGACCTGGCCCCAATGCTCGACACAAAGAACTACAAAGTTGTTGAGTTTAGCTGGCAGGAAAAGCGGCAGGATCTTTACGCAGGAATCTCTGCTCTTCCCTCCTCGTTGCGTGAGCAGGCGCAAACCGCGATGAAGGATCTCGAAGCTGGTGAACCCCGGCTCGCTCATCCGAGTCCACACCCGGCCGGGGATGAGATTGAGACTGAGCATTTCATCGTGGCACTCGATCCGAAGAATGGATCGATCCACCGGCTTCGTAACAAGAAGTCAGGGCGCGAGTGGGCATCTGGCGAGCGTCCGCTGGCGCTGTTTTCCTATCAGACACTGTCGCAGCAAGACTATTCCCATTTCTTCGACAGCTACGTCGTCAGCAATGAAGACTGGGCCAAGAAGGATTTCGGAAAACCGAACATCGAACGTTTTGGGGCAAGAAGCCAGGAGTGGACACCGAGACTTGCCGATCTGCAAGTGGACGAGGACGCAGACGGTCATCACCTGCTTGCACGCCTCGAGATTGACGATGCAGAAGCGCTGCGCACCGGCCGAGCAGCGTTCCCGCAAAAGATGTATCTGGAAATGTTTCTTGCCAAGGCAGAGCCAACGGTCTACTTGAATTTTTCCTGGTTTCAAAAGCCGCCGACACGTTTGCCGGAGGCTCTATGGCTGACGTTTCATCCCGTTGCGACTGATTCCAACGGTTGGACTCTCGAAAAGTCGGGCCTGACGGTTTCGCCGTTCGACGTGGTTCGATCCGGCAATCGACACATGCATGCGCTCTCGAAAGGGTTCGGCTACAAAGATGAGAAGGGATCTCTGTTCGTGGAGACACTCGACGCGCCCGTGGTGACGTTGGGAGTCAAAACGCCTTTGAGCTTTTCGAACGCTCAACCTGATCTTTCTGCCGGCATCCATTGCAACCTGTTCAATAATGCCTGGGGTACCAATTACATCATGTGGTTCGGCGAGGATATGCGATTCCGCTTCGTGATTCATGCCTGAGTACCGTCCACGAGTGATGCAGCCCGGGGATCGAAGGAAACCGGAGAAAGACCGCTTGCAAGTGAACCTGCACTTTTTGCGCTGGTTGTGTGCCGCCATGTTAATGGCATCCGCGGTTCCATTCGTGCGGGGCACGCCCGTTCAGAAGGACCGCATGATCATCGTGATCAGCCTGGACGGGTTCCCTGCTTACGCGCTTGACGATCCACGATTGCCCATACCCACACTCCGCAAGCTCATGCGGGAAGGTGCATCCGCCACTTCAATGAAACCGGTGAACCCAACGGTGACATGGCCGAACCACACCGCGATTGTGACGGGCGTCGACGCATCGCACCACGGCGTTTTGTACAACGGCATTCTTGGCTTTCCGAGCGATGGCGGCGCTCCGAAGATCGAACCATGGCGCGACAAAGAAGTCATGGTGCATGCGCCAACCATTTACGACCTTGCTCACAATGCGGGGCTGACCACGGCGCAAGTCGATTGGGTCGCCATCTATTGGGCCAAGACGATAACTTGGCAATTTCCAGAACTGCCGGATCCCGACGGCGCGATCGAGCGCGATCTGATCGACGCAGGCACCGTGACGCGCGAACAATTGCGAACCTTCGAGGACAGTAGTCAGGCATGGCAAGATCGAATCTGGACCGCGGCAGCAGAAGACATTCTGGAAAAGCACAAACCCAATCTTCTTCTCTTCCATTTGCTCACGGGCGACGACACGAACCATGAATACGGCCCGATGAGCCACGCCAGCCTCACGGCATTCGCTTTCCTGGATGACCGAGTGAAGCAGATTCTGGACCTTCTCGACCGCACCGGGCTTTCCAAAATAGCGACTTTGATGATCGTGTCGGATCACGGCTTTCGTACGTTCCAACACAAGATTCATCCGAATGTGCTTCTGCGCAAGGAAGGATTGCTGACTGGGAGCGCGGACCATCCGAAGGGCGACGCGTGGGTCGTGCCTGAGGGAGGCACGGCGATGGTCTATGCGAATAAGTCCGATCAGAAGGCGGATCAGGTCGCACAACTTCGCCGTATCTTGACCGGCAAAGAGGGGGTTGATCGCGTGTATGGTCCAGACGAATTTTCGGCGTTGGGCCTGCCGACTCGAGCAACAAACGAGCAGGCGCCCGATCTCGTTCTGGCCGCAACTCCGGGGTATGCATTCGGCAGCGAATCGGACGGCAATTACGTTACCGATGGTGGCGATGCGGGCACTCATGGCTACATTAATACCGATCCAAAAATGCAGGCCATCTTTATTGCATGGGGGGTCGGCATCCCGAAAGGCGCTAAGTTAGGCACCATCTCGAATCTTGATGTGGCACCCACAATCGCAGCCTTGCTGGGACTCCAGATGGAGCACGTACAAGGGCACACGATTCAGGCGCTCGCGCCACAAGTTCACTAGGCTGGGTTCGAAGCCAATTTAGAGCGCGGTCCGCCCACAAAAACTTCCCTCAAAATTCCTCAGACAAGTTCGAATTGTCACGTCCTGACCCAAGGCAGGGCCTGTCACCGTGAAATCGGTGTGCATCGGCACGATTACCCCGGCTTATGGTACGGTCTTGCTGCGCGAATCCTCGCAACGAGGATAAGGACATCCGAATATGCAAACGAGTGACGCTTTCGCCGTCTATCCGTCTCTTCGGGACAGGGTAGTCCTGGTCACGGGCGGAGCAAGCGGCATCGGCGAAGCCATTGTTGAATCCTTCGCAAAACAGCATGCGCGCGTCGCCTTCATCGATTTACAAAAGGAGGCCGGCGAAGGTTTGGTGCAGCGACTCTCCGCGGCCGGCTACCCTTCCCCCATTTTCTATCCGTGCGATCTAACCGATGTTCCGGGCCTGCAAGAGAAAGTCTCCAAGATCGCTTCTGATTTTGGATCCGTCGATGTTCTCGTCAACAACGCTGGCAATGACACGCGGCACTCTATCGAGGAGGTCACGTCTGATTTTTGGGATCGTTCGATGGCGGTCAATCTGAAGCATCAATTTTTCATGATCCAGTCGGTCATTCCTCTGATGAAACAGGCGAAGAGGGGTTCGATCATCAACATGAGCTCGATCGGATGGGTTATTCCGTCGACGAAAATCCCGGTCTACGTTACGGCTAAAGCGGCCATTGTTGGGATGACGCGAACCTTGGCGCACGAACTTGGCGGCGATAACATACGCGTGAATTGCATCATGCCGGGTGCGATTCACACAGAGCGCCAGAAGCGGCTATGGTTTACGGAGGAATATCAGGCACAAATTCTCGCGGCCCAGGCACTGAAGCGCATGATCACGCCGGAGGATGTTGCACGACTCGTCTTATTTCTGGCGTCTGACGATAGTGCTGCGATTACCAGTCAAAGCTATGTGATCGATGGTGGCTGGATCTAGTTGCGGAACTTGATATTGAGGTTGCATCCATCCCAACAGTCGCAATCCCATCGGTACCTTCCGGAGTTGCTCTCCAACAGCGAAACTTAGATGTCATGTTTAGCAAGATCCTGACAGCCAGCGTCCCGGTCAACGGCAACCTGCGGAAACTCCGGGTTCAGGGCAATCCCGCGGGGCGTACCGTGATCCAGGTCGACGGACTTACCGTGTACAACAAGTGGCCCCTCGTGCAGAAGAGGGTCATCGACTTCAACGTGGTTCCTGGCAAGCCCGCGAAAATCCGTTGGTATCAGTCCCCCTCACGCCAAATCGAGTGGGACGTGACCGTAGACGGACAGACGACCAAGCTTGCCCCGCTACCCGATACCCTGGAGCAAGCGAAGGCAAAAAAGGCATTTCAAGTACGCGGCAGCGGATTGTTTCTACTCGTCGTCGCGGCGGGCTTTTTCTGGATGAACCAACACACCCTCGCAGACTCGGACGAATACTACCCAAAATCCTTGGCGCTGATCCCGGTCTTCGTTCTTTGCGGAATTTCGAACCTTCTTTATCCTCTAGTGGATTTGACCAGCAAGCATCGAATCTCGCAATGGGTTGGGGGGGCGCTAGGACTGGCCAGCCTTGCTTTCGGGTTTACCTTCTTCACGCACTGGTTTCTGGAAACGTTCGGGAAATACCGGCGAGCCGCACACCTCTCAATCTCTGAATCAATCGACTCTGAAAAATCAAGCCCGGCGTTCGCCAAGTAGCGAGCCGCCGGGACTTGGAAATAGCCTTCTACGCGTCTGCCCTGTCTCAGAACACGAAGCGCAAAGCAAACTGCATGAAGCGCGGAGTGGTCAGCGTCCCGAGATACTTGCCGAACTGTGTCGGATCGTACGACAGGGAAGGCTGAGCTCCGCGGACATCGTACCGCACCGAATTAGTCGCGTTGAACGATTGCCAGCTGAACTCCAGGCGCCGTTGTTCTCCTAGAGAGAAGTCCTTGCTCACACCGGTGTCGATGTTGAACATGCCTTGACCGATGACGTTGTTGCGGACTCCTGATTCTCCCGGCCACTCTGGGCGGAAGGCCGCCTCGGCGGCGGAGGGATCAGCAAAGATGTCCGGTCCAATGCCCGCCCCGTTCACGATCGCATTCTTGGGATTCGAAGCCTTGGGCGCCGGTCCATTCGGCTCAGCGTCACCCTCGATATTCCAGTTCGTCGACCAAGTAAATCCGTTATCGATGGTGATCGGGAACCCGGTGGTCCACCGGAATATGCCGGAAACATTCCAACCTCCGACCAGGGCGTTGAGCAGAGGGTGAGCTCCTCCCAGGAATCTCTGACCTTTGCCGAAGGGCAGTTTATATACAAGGTTTGCGTTGATTTGATGGAATGCATTGAAGTCGGAAAGGCCGCGCAGACGAGAGAGGATCCCAAGAGTTAATGACGATCCCACCGCCATTTAGATCGTCGCCAGTCCCGCCCGTACCTTCATAAGGGCCCACTCGTTCCGCTGCGGAGGCTTCGTCCAACGATTTCGAAAACGTGTAGTTGAACTGTCCCGTCAGGTTCGAGAAGCGGACGTTGTACGTCACCTGCAGCGCGTTGTAATCGGATGTGCCGATGTTACGCCACGAGTAGAGCGAACTGAACTGGTCGTGGAAAAACGTGTATGGGCCGAATTTGCTGTTCGGTAGAGCGGGACTCAGTCCAGTGATGGAAGCCGGCAAATCCATCTCGAACAGTGAGAAGGTTTCGTTGTGCGGAAAGCAATTCCACATTTGGTAAATGTTTTGAGTCGCGGTCGGATTCGACACCGCTCCGGTTGCACAATTGAGCTGATTAGTGGCAAGTTGGCCGTTGACTCCAGCGCCTGCCCAACCCGGAAAGACGTTCTCGAAAAAGGGTATGGGCTGAATCTGGCTGACGTTCGTTCCGGCGGCAGCGGCCTTCGAGAGCAATGTGGCAGCCTGGAAATACTTCGTGCTACTAGCCGGATCGGTCAGGTTGGTTGGCATGGCCAGATCGACTTGCATGGGCAGGCGTCGAGCTATGCTGCCTACATAAGCGACCTGAAGCGAGGATCGGGAGTTAAATTGTCGAGACAGAGAGAAATTGAAGACATGCGAGTATGGCGTCTTCATGTTCTGATCCAACCCCCAGTTGATTGCGAACGTAGTGTTGCCTGGCGTGTACGGGAAACCACCAGCTGGGGCGGGTCCGAACAAGCAGCCCGGATCGTTGATGGACGCGCACGGCGCCGGCAAGCAAGACGCGCCGGCGGTTCCGGGAGTCAGGCAAGTAAAGCGTGGCGCGTTCGAAGGCGAAACAACGCCTGCGGGATTTCCAAGAATGGTGGACAGGCCGAAAGAACCGTTTTGATCAAAACTGTTCACGATCGGAATTCCGAAGTGATCGTACATAATGCTGTAGCCACCGCGGATCGAGAACTGGTCCCTTTTTCCCGAGAATCTTTGAAGCCCAGCCATCGCCGGTGTCTGGCGACCAAGCCACAGCAATCCTTGGCGAGAAATTCTTGCGATCCCAATTCCACAACCCGGGACCGTGATTCTTGGGGCCACCGAGAATGAACGAAAGCTCTCCCGCATTGTTGGCTGGCTGACCTGCAGCAGCCAGCGCGCCTGTATCATTGAACCAATCGGCGGCATTTTGTTTCGTGCAACCTCCGCCACCCGCCTCTATGCAAGGCGCGACTTGGTACCCGTTCGTCTCGTAAGGAGGCGCTTCGAGAACCCACCGCAGTCCATACGTAACCGTCAACCGGGGCGTAATGCGCCACGTATCCTGACCGAAGAACTCATAATTGTTGATCGCATAACGGCGGTTAATGGCCGCGCCTTGCGCCAGCGCAGACCCATCGCGCGCGAAGTTATAGTGCCCGTCGCCCTCGGGGAAAATGCCCATGACGATCGTGGCCGCGCTGTCATAGTTCGGCCCAAAGTTGCCGTCTACCGCCGGATAGCTGATTGTTAAACGGATCGAGTGGGCTGGAAGTGCCGGCGATTCCTCCGGTATTGAGATAGACAGCGTTTGTGCGCACGTCGGAGAAGGAGTTGGAGAAGCTGGTGTGATCGTTACGAATGAAAAACAAGTCGGTACCGAACTGAAAGGTGTGATTCTTCCGCGTCCAATTCACGCTGTCGGTGAACTGGTGGCTGGGTACAAAAGAGATGGTGGATCGCGTAAAAGGTACAATGCTGGTTATGCCGTCCAGCAGGACAGCAGGATTTTGAGACACTCCTGCGGTTTGACCTCCTTGCCGTACAAATCCCCAATGAAAATTGTTGATTAATCTGGGAGTCAGATATGGAAGTAAGCCCGATGGTGATGCCCTTGCTATCGTCCAGTACGGTCGACTGTGCGGCCTGTCCGGGGAACTCCTGCAAACCCGGAATCTTAAAGTTTTGTGTCTCTCCGCGCGCGAACAGGCTTTCTGATCCGTTGGAAGTAATGTGAAAATCTAAACGGGTGATGTAAGTGTTGTAAGAGGAGTCCGCATTCGAAGAAAATCGGTATCCAAGTGTATTGGAACCGTCGCCAGCGCTTTCGTTGGACGCCGGGTACTGGTTCAGAATATTAAGGACGGCTGGGCTGATGCCGATTCCCTGCGGATCCATGCCTTTAATCTGATCCGGTCCGAGCGCGTAGTAGCCGGGCTGCACCCCGCTGACACCGTTGACCGTTCCGCCGGGGCAATCCGCCGTGTCCAGGCTGCCGTCCATATTCCGTGCGCAGAGATAGACGAGATTTCCGGCGCGCAAAGACGCACTGGGTACGGTGCGCAGCACGCTGGTGCCTTGAGCATCGCGGCGGCCTTCATAATTGGCGAAGAAGAACATCCGGTTCTTCCAGATTGGTCCTCCGACACTGGCGCCGAATTCGTTGCGCAAGAGTTTCGGAGCCTTGTTCGATTCGCCGCTGGTTAGCTGCGAATATTTCAAGAAGGGATCGTTGGCGCTGAAAATCGTGTTCCGGTTGTACGCGTATGCAGAGCCGTGAAAGGAGTTGGTGCCGCTCTTGGTGACCAGCGCAACCTGAGCGCCGCTCGAATATCCAGAATCAGCGTTCGAGTTGGCGGTCGTGACCCTGAATTCCTCAACCGAGTCCGGCGGCATATTCAACACGCTGGTAAAGGCGTAGCCATTGTTCTGATCGTTGACGCCAATCCCGTCGAGGGTGACGTTGGATTGGTCGCTGCGCATGCCATTGACTGCGCCGCTTCGGGTGTCCGTATTCGCATCCAGTTGATTGCCAAGGTAGGCGACACCCGGCTGCAGGCTGAGCAACTCCACGACGTTGCGATCGGCGATCGGTAATTGAGCGATCTGGTTCTCTTCGATCGTGTTGCCCAGAGAGGCATCAGTACGATTGATGAGCGGGGCCTGGCCTTCGACCGTCACCATAGTCGCCATGCCGGCTACTTGAAACTTGATGTTTAGCGTGGAGGGCGTCTTGACCACAAGGATCACCTTGGGCGCCAGATAAGGGGCAAAGCCGGTCGCCGATGCATCCACCCGGTATGTACTGGGCGGCACATCCAGGAATTGGTACAGGCCCGACGCGTTGCTTGTGGTCGTTCGCTGCAAACCGGTACCCGCATCTGTCAACGTGATCCTTGCGCCATCGACGCTGGCTCCCGACGGATCGGTGACGCTGCCGTTCAGCTGGCTCGTGGATTGCGCCGTCGCCAATGCAGCCAACAGCACGATTGCTGAGAACATAACAACGGGGCGCTTTGCTGCCTCAACAAATCGAACGCCAAGTTGATACCACGGCTCGTATAGCGTGCTGCTCGCTTGCTGGCGGATTCGCGTCATCGACATTGCCTCCAGGAACAAGGCGACAGGGTGCGAACACACGGGGGCCTAAACCACCTGAATGGTTCTCTCCGCGTGTTGGCCTGTGCCTTTTTCGATTTTCGTGGCTGATCTTCGGGGTTAACCGAATACGACACTTCCCGAGTGCCGCGGATTATAGCCCAAAGATCGCACGATGTTCATGCGGAAAAGTTGATGATCGGACGGCCATTTCTCGCTACGAACGAAAGGTAAAACTGGCTCGGGCAGGGGTTTGGGACGCCCGGATGCGTTATTCTAATGGCATGGATCATCTCGAAGTTCTCCGCGACAAGATAAGCCGGCTCCGGATCGAAATCGCCCAGATTCAAGAACTGAACCAGCAATATCGATTGCGAGGCGGGAATCTGGCCGACGCCCAGGTTGCCCACGGTCAGAGACATGAACGCCTGCAACAGATTCAGCAAGAGCTGAACCAACTGGCTCAACTGGGGAACAAGGTCCTGTCGGTGGAAGAGCGGATGGAGAAACATCGCTCCCGATTGCACCTCGTCAAACAGGCCTCCTAGGCCCATCAGGCCGTCTGGCGGTTCTGCCACAATCGCAGGCCGGCAGCTCAAACAGACTCCAAATAACGAAAGCGCTCCAGACTCATAGAGTCATGGAGCGCTCGTTGATCAGTCCTCCCCCGAAAACTGCTCATCACCAGACTACGATTAGCCCGGCATTGCGGCAATGGCTCCAATGGGCAAAATCGGGATCAGAAGTAACTCCAAGATTGGGTACTAAACGGATCTTGCCCCTGGGACCTGCCTCATCAGCCTCACGCAGCCTTTCGATCGATCGCGGAGGCGGGACTATTGAGCAGCTCTCTTCTCAACGTCTCGAGTTCCCTTGCTGCCTCCTCGATTTGTTCGGCGTATTCATAGCCCTGCTTCGGCAAGAATCCCCCGAATTTCCCGAGTAACAAGCGGGCATTTTCCTCGATGATTTTGATCTCGGCCGGCGCGCGAGTGGAAAGGGCCGAAACCAATTTTTCCAGTTCAGAGTCGCGAGTGGCCAGAGTGCTGTTGCTTTGGGCGGTCCGTCGCTCAAGACTGCGCACATAGAAGGCGATCAGGATAAACAGTAAAGCCGTCAGCCCCAGCAAAAGCGCACTGGCCATCACGGTCTTTGAGATCGCCTCACGCGAGGCAACAGCTTTGTCTTGCTGGAATCTAGTCAGGTTTTCACTCTCTAAAGAGGCAAGCGAAGTTATGAGCGCGCGCGCGCGATCCATGTAGCCCTTGCCTTCGTTTGTGTTGACCAGCACAAAGGCACGGTGGCGGTATCCCTTCTGCCGAAAGGTGATGGTTCGCTGCATCTCATCTTCTTTTGAGGAGGCCAGCGCTTCCAGTTGCGTCTCCAATGAGCGCTCTTGCTCCGGACGATCCCTCAGCACGGATCGCAGCCCCGCGAATCGGGATTCAATCCTGCTTTTCGCATCCGTGTACGGCTGCAAATACGATTCATCGCCAGTGAGGAGGTATCCACGCTGCCCAGTTTCCATGTCAGACAGGTCCTGGGAAACTCCTGCGATGTTGGCTTGGGTCGCGGAACTCTCAAGAATGAGAGCGGTGCTTTTCTGAATCAGCCTCAAATGGCTGAGAGCGGAGTACGCATTCACAGCCATAAAGACGAGTAGCGCAAGGGCCGCGATTTGCAACGCAGCTTTCCGAATCATCTGATTGTGCCGTCCTTTGTTCTCGCGCAAGCGAGAACTCATCGTAGCGCAACTTCCCAAGGACATCGCACTGAATTGATGGGGCGGCATGAAAACTTTCGAATGAAGCTTTGAAAACTGCGCCAGGCTGTCCCGGGCCGAGCCAGCCTTACGGCCCGGCGGTAACTCCAGAACCCAGGGCATCTGATCCCTGTTTGGCTTAATGCAGGCACGTCGACGTGTGCGGTCTCCGTGGCTGAGTTCCTCACAAGAAGTTCATCAGCGCCTCGGTTGTCTCTTTAGGATTCTCTTCCAGCACCCAATGGCCCGTGTTCTTCAGAACGATTTCTGTTGCATTGGTGGCCACGATCTTGATTTGCTGTCCGAGAATCTCTCCATTGGCCTTCTCGCCGCCAATGGCGAGCACTGGCATCGTCAATTTGGTTTTGGAGAGTTCTTCAAAATCTTTCGCAGCCTGAATGAAGGACACAAAATATTGCCAGCCTGCCCGCATGCGGCCGGGACGAGCGTACATCGCCGTATATGCCACTCGATCGGCTTCAGGAATAGAGTGCGATTTGTCGGCGGCAAAGTCATTCCAATAGTGCTCGAAGTAGGTGCGCTCGCGCCCTTTCACCAAGGCTTCTGGCGTGGGACCGTTGAACCGGAAGTGCCAGATTCCGGGATTGTTGTATACCTGCTCCCATCCCGCTACACCGGGAAGGAATGCGTCCATGACAACGAGTTTCTCAGTCTCCGCTGGATATTGCGCGGCGTAGGCATAAGCGACCATCAGCCCGATATCGTGGCCGACCACTCTCGCCTTCGTGATCCCAAGCGACTTAGCCAGCGCATGAATGCGAACAGCAGCGCCTTTCATATTGAGTCCATCTTTCGGGATCTCGGAGTCGCCGATCCCGGGGAGGTCGGGCGCAATGACCGTAAACTTCGCCGCCAGCAAAGGAATGATGGGGCGCCACATCCTCGAGGTCTCGGCGTAGCCATGAAGAAGAATCACAGTGGGACCATGACCTGCCGTCATATAGTGAATCTTGAAGCCATCGACCAGGGCGTCGCGCGAAGCGATCTCTTTGTCTGCCGAAGGGGACGCTGCCGCTGCAGCGCAAGCACTCAGGAAAATTGAGAGTAGCGTTACACCCATACGTCTGATCGTGCCCGTCATGAGGGTTATCTCCTGTTAGAAAATATTGAAAACATTGCCTGTCACGTGTAAGACGGCATTAGCACATCGGTTGATCCCGCGGTTACACATCCTCGAATAGCGGATTGAGACTGTCAAAGAGCTCGATCTCGCCCTTGACCGGAAGTGGTCCATCATAGAGCGCTTTCGCCAATCAGTGAAAGGCCGGGCCGTCTAGCGGATGTTGAGGTCTGCGTAGTGGGCGAAACTCGAGAGCGTTACTTGGTCGTTGCCGGGTAGGTTGAAGCCAAACTTGCCCAGACTGAGATTCATGCCGGGCTGCGTCCAGCGATCAAGGACAATCCAGCTGTCGCCGTGCTTGATCTGGTGAGTTACTTCCGTCGGACTCACGCGGATGCTGAGCGTGCGGAAGCTTTTCTTGTCGCTCTTGTCTGGAACTTTGATTTCACTGGTCTTCTCCCCGTTGCGAATGACTGTGCGGGAAAAGTTGCTGTCGTCCATCTGAAAGAGGATGTAGTTCTTGGGATCGATGTAGTTGAGCACCCACTGCAAGGGGTGCCCCTTGGCGGGCATAGCAGAAAAAACAAAGGTGCCCGCGGAAGGTACGTCGCCGTATAGAACGAAGTCGCCGCCCTTCCGAATGAAAGAATCGCCCTCATGCTTCCAGGCGGCCGGATCATCCCACTTCGACATACCGTTCGGGGCGAGAGGTAGATTCAAGCTCTTGGACTGGCCGGCGATGACTTCGAGCGTGGATGTGCGTGTAAACCGGTCGGTGGTTCGCGCGGTAAGAGTGTAGGTGCCGGGAGCAAGGTTGAGCGGGACACCGCTGTTTACGATTGCCAGAAGCTCGCCCTTCACGATCGCAACTTTGGCATCGGCGGGCGTGAAGGTAATTGTCAGTGCCGCGGGAGCGGATTCCAGCGCGGTATCCGCAGCCGCGAGAGATATCGCTCCGCCGACGACGAAATGTTTCGTGAACTGGCGGGACTTGAATCGATCTTTGCGCAGTTCGACCGTATGGTCGCCGGGATTGACCGTCGAGACCGAGAACGTGCCATCGGACTGAATCGTGCCGACAGGATTTTGATCGATGAGAACTGTGGTTCCTGGAGCGCCGCCCTGAATAGTGAGCGACGCCGCGCGAGGTTGAGGCTGGAGATTGAAAACAAGCTTGGCCTGTTCACCCCCGCGAATGTGGATCTGTTGCTGCGGAGGATCCTGAAAGCCGGTCTTGGAAACTTGTACAACGTAGTCCTTGAGCGCGAGATTCGGCAGGCGCAACTGCCCGGCGTGCGTGAGCTGCGGTTGAAGCTTTCCGCTCAGAAAAACTTTGGCGTCGTCCTGACCGGCAATCACAACGAGCGAGCCCAGATTGCGACTGCCATCTGAAAGTTCGACAGACGAATGAGTCGTGGGAGTAATTTTTCTGGCGGCGGCTTCGGAGGAAGCCTGCGGGACAGGCGAAGATACCTCTGGCGTTGTCGGTTCGTTCGATATCGCCACGGGAGCGGACACAGCCGGCTCAGAGACCGCGGGAGCAGAAACGACAGGCGCAGGGACAACAGTGGGAGCGACGATCGGAGCGGCTGCGGGAGCCTTCGCTACCGGTGGCGAGGAGTGTCTTCCCGCCAAGAAGAAAATCGCTGCGACCAGCACAATCGCGGCGGCGAAGGCAACGATCCGCAGTGCTGATCGCGATCTCATCCCCTGTTGTGGTTGGGATGATTCAGATGGGAGTATAGCTGCCGATTTGGCAGGGTCGGGTGCGGAAATGGCGAGGGTTGGAGGCGCTGGTAATTTCGGTTCAGGCGAAGAGGTCGCGACTGCGCTCGGCGGCGCAGCGTCGGCCGGAGCGCTTCCGCTTAGAGCCTCGCTTGGTAAGATCTGGCTGGGCAAAACCGGACTCGATGGAGTCTGCGGTCGATTGGCGCGCGAAGCCTCTGGAGCATTGGGGCGCGGGACATGGAAAATGACAGCCGTGCTTTTCCTTTTTTGCGACGCCGTTGAACCGTCTTGCGGGACCAATCCCAGCCGCTGCAAAAGTCCATTGGCGACGGACAAGATCTCTCCATCCGTCCAATGTTTGGCGGCCACCGCCTGGATGCGCTCGGCCAACGCTTGTTTTGTAGACGCATCGGCGCTATCGATTTCAAGCTCCATGCGCCGCAAGTCATCCAAATCGCCGCGGCGAACCTGGCGCCGCCGCGCGCCCTGATCGCGCTGGATGTCATCGTGAATCTGAAGCAGTTTGGGATCGTCGGGGTGAACAGCCAATCCCTCCGCAACCCAAGCCAAGGCTGCAAATAGATCGCCGGAGGACTGCCGCTTTCGCGCTTGCGTCACCCAATCGTCCACGGAGCTTGTTTTCTTCTGTTCAACGACCAGGCTGTGAATCGTTTTAGCTGTGGGATGCGCAGGGTTCAAGGCGAGCGCCTGATTGGTCAGCGTTTCGGCTTCCAGCCAGTCAGTTTCTACAAGGGAATGCGCGTGCTCGACCAGCGAATTGGCCAAAATGGCGCGGGCAAGAGAGTTGTGTTTGTCCAGTTCGTAGGCTTTGCGCAGAAGTTGAATCGCTTCGGCGGATTTCTGATGCGCGAAAAGTTCCTGGCTTTCGGTGATAAGTCTGTTGGCTTCAGCGCTGCGCTCAACACCATCCCGGGCGCGCTTCTGCAGTTCAGAGAGTTCCGCATCGTTCGGGAATTCGGCAGCCGCGCTCCGCAACAAATCCAAGGCGCGAGAGTATTCGCCTGAACGCAGGCAGGCATTGACCTGCTCAACCAGCGGCGTTTTGGATATCGACGGAATCATTGCTATTAATTTGTCCGGCGCACAACGGTTGCGTAGGCCCGGTCGGCGAAGTCCATATCGCTCTAGCCGAAGACATGTCGACTCTCGTACGGGCTGCCAATTTACCGGGAGAACAAGGCATTTTCACGCTGCACCGCCGCTACGCACGGAACTCAAAAAATCTTACTCGATTGGGTAAAAAAGGATAGTGACCTTCGGTGTGCCCTGTGGGCTGTTCCCCCGTATTGCAAGGGATTCTTAGTTCTTTACGTGCTTCAGGGCTTGGAAATGCTTCTTATTGGAGGCGCTGATCGCCACGCCGGAAACACTCGTTGCGGAATGAAATCGCCGAATGCGCCGTCCCTCTTGAGGCTTACCTTTTCGCGTCCGGAGCGTCTCACTGTTGCTAATGAGCGATGACTTGCAACCTCGCGGCGCCGGAAGTCCAAACTGGCTGCGAGTTTGGATTGGGCTGCTAGGGCTGTGGCTAACATTTGCCGTCCTGGGCACGTGGTTCAACTACTACTTTTTTTTGGTCAGGAGCCGTCCAATTTCCTGGACCCAGGCGATTCGGATGAACCTCGTCGCCTACGGCATTTGGGCGTTTCTGTTGACGCCGATGGTGCTGTTTCTTTGCGCGAAGTTGTCGCTCGACAGGAAGCGATGGCTCAGGCTGTTGCCTGCTCACGCTTTGTCGATCGGCATAGCGGTATGCGTTGACGTCTGTATCAAGACTCGTTTGGGAGGACTGGTCTTCCCCGGAGCCTCGTCACATCCCTTTGTCGGGCAGTTTCGGAAGTATTTCTTCTCCGAAGTGGAAGCTGACATCCAGATTTATCTGCTCATCGCGGTCATTGGGTATGTGGTCGCGTACTACAGCGCGCTGCGCGCGCAGGAGAAACATGCGGCCGAATTGGAAACGAACCTGATCCGGGCCGAACTTCAGGTTCTGAAAATGCAACTGCAACCTCATTTTCTGTTCAACACCCTGCATTCCGTAGCTGCACTGGTCCGCAAGGATCCCCGTGCGGCCGAGAAAATGATCTGTTCGTTGGGAGACTTGCTTCGACTGACTCTGGTTGCCGAAGACACTCCGAAAGTATCGCTTATGCGCGAACTTGAATTTCTTGAGATGTATCTTGAAATTCAAAAGGTGCGATTCCAGGACCGTCTGGTGGTGCAAATGTACGTTGCAAACGATCTGCTTGAGGCCGCAGTTCCATACCTTCTTTTGCAGCCGATCGTCGAGAACGCCATTAAATTCGGGGTCGCCCAGCACTCGGGCCTGAGCAGAATCGAAATCCGCATTCGCAAGGAAATCAACAATTTGAACATCTCAGTGGTCAACGACAATACTTCTTCGCGACCGGTTCCAGAGTATGACCGCTTGGGTGTCGGACTCGAAAACGTCCGGACTCGATTGCGCATTCTCTACGGTGCGAGGAGCAACCTTGCGATCCGGCAATTCCCGGACTGTCGCTTTCAGGTTGAAGTTCAACTTCCATTCGAGTCAGAGACAGCAAGGAGTTCGGAGCCTCGTTTGGAATCGTCGGTCGCAATGTCGGCACTGGAGATGGAATGATCAACTTACGAGCGGTGATCGCGGAAGATGAGCCGATCGCGAGGCAGGCGATCGTAGCGATGGCGCAAGAGTCCGGGATTCAGGTTCTCGCCGAGTGCAAGGACGGCGCAGAAACCGTCGAATGCCTTCAGACCTTTCATCCGGATCTTCTGTTCCTGGACGTTCAGATGCCCGGAATCGACGGGTTCGGCGTGCTGCAGAATGCGCCCAAAGAAACCTTCCCAGCCGTGATATTCACAACCGCCTACGACCGATATGCGGTGCAGGCTTTTGAACATGATGCCGTGGATTACCTGTTGAAGCCGTTTGATGAAGAGCGCTTCTGCAAAGCAGTCGAGCGGGCTAAATTGCATCTGGCTCGAAATCGAGACAACGAAGCACTCATCCAACATTTGGCGACGAAACTCCAGAAGGTTCACGACTCGCAGTCTGTGCCCCAGCGTCTGGTGGTTCGCTCCAGGGGAAAAGTTGAGTTCCTTCGTATCGACGAGATCGACTGGATCGAGGCGCAGCACAACTATCTTCATCTTCACCTCGGCAATCAAGTTCATCTGCTCCGGCAAACCATAGGCGAGATCGAAACGCGGCTCCCGCCCGATAACTTCCTGCGAATTCATCGATCTCTGATCGTTAACGTCGATCGCATTCGTTGCCTGCAAGCGTGCGGCTACGGGGAATACATCGTGATTCTGAAAAACGGAAAGAACCTACCGTTGAGCCGCGGGTACCGCGACCGGCTTGATCGGCTTCTGGAAAACATCGCGGCATCTTCGCTGGGCCAGAGCCGCGTACTCACAGACGCGCCTTCCCGGCCAAGCCTGGATTAAATTCCAGCCCACGATTGCTGCATCCCCTCCCTCTCCCTCGGCGGTTTGTCCCAGCCGAGCGGCAATCGTGACCCTTCTACGTCAATCTTCCCAGACCGGTCAGCGTGCCATTTGAAAAGCGGGATGCGAACGGTTGAGTTGGACGCGCGCAATCTGACCGCCCGACGATCCGCTTAATGCCACAGCTACCTGAACCCGTAGCGCGAAACGCACGAGCAACTTAAACGAGGTGAAACGTTGCGAAATCTCACTGTCTTTGCCGTCGCGATTTATTGTGCATCCATCGCATCGGCGCAATCCGCGTCTTCGGCCCCTCAGGGTCCTCCCACCGATTTGCCAAAGATCGCGCATTTCAGTCCGGACGTCGCGGATAAAACGCTCGATCCATGCACCGATTTTTACCAGTACTCCTGCGGCAAGTGGTCCAGTGCGAATCCCATCCCATCGGACGAAGTTGCGTGGGGAACGGCGGGCCCACTGAGTATCTGGAATCAGGCCATTCTCGGGCAAACGCTCGAAAAACTGTCAGCGAACGACAGTGGCCGCACTCCCGAAGAACAAAAGATTGGCGACTTTTACCACTCTTGCATGGATGAAAAGACGATCGATGCTCGAAGCCTGCAATGGTTGAAGCCCGAACTGGACCTTGTTGCGGGGATCAAGACAAAATCTGATATCGCCGCCGAAATTGCCCATTTGCATCAAACGGCTCCTCTAGCCTGGACACCGAAAGACAACGAAACTTCGGCTGCTGTATTCGGGTTTGCCGGTTCGCCGGACTACGACGACGCCTCGCACAACGTTGCCCAGTTTGACCAGGGAGGCATGGCTCTGCCAGCCCGCAGTTACTATCTCGATCAGGATGAGAAATCCAAGGAAATCCGCGCGAAATATCGAAAGCACCTCGCCAACATGTTCCGCCTGATCGGAGAAAAGCCCGGCCAAGCGACGGCAGATGCGGATGTTGTTCTCTCGATGGAGACTGATTTCGCGAAAAACGCGATGGACGCCATCGCGCGCCGGGACCCGAAGAACCTGAACAACAAAATGTCGCTCGACCAGGTGAAAGCTTTGACCCCGTCCTTCGACTTTGATCGTTACCTGAAGTTGGTCAATGCGCCGCAGAGCCCCCACTACATCGTGAGTTCCGTGGGCTTCTTTAAGGGACTGGAGGGCATGTTGCAGCATCGTCCTCTCGAGCAGTGGAAGGTCTATCTCCGCTGGCAAGTTCTGTTTGGATCGACGCCGGCCCTGAGCGACGCATTTGTGCAGGAGAGTTTTGATTTCTTCGGTCGTACGCTGGCAGGCGGGAAGGAGCTTCAACCGCGCTGGCGCCGATGCGTCGATAGCACCGACGCCTATTTAGGCGAAGCTTTGGGACAGGCTTACGTTGCGCGCGCTTTCCCTCCGGAGAACAAAGAGCGCGTTCTGAAATTGATACAGGATCTGAGCACTGCGTTGGGCAAGGACATCGATTCGCTGGACTGGATGTCTCCGGAAACCAAGAAGCAGGCCCAGGAGAAAAGGCAGGCAACGCTTAACAAGATCGGGTATCCGGATCGCTGGCGCGATTATTCCAGCGTGCACGTTGACCGAGACAATTTCCTGGCGAATCGCCAGCACACAATCACTTTCGAGTTCGAGCGCTGGGTTGCGAAGATTGGAACGACCGTCGACCGTACGGAATGGACGATGACACCTCCCACGATCAATGCGTACGAAGATCCACCGACCAACACCATCAACTTCCCGGCAGGAATTCTGCAGGCACCGGAGTTCGACATGAGCCAGGACGATTCGGTGAACTATGGCGCGATCGGGGCCGTCATCGGGCACGAAATTATCCATGGCTTCGATGACCAGGGGCGCAAGTTCGACGCCCAGGGCAACCTGCGAGATTGGTGGCAAGCAAAAGATGCGATGGAATACGATTCGCGCGGCAAATGCATCTCGGACCAATACACGCAGGAGATTCCGGAGGCTGGTCCCGGGGTCAAACAGAACGGGTCGATGACTTTGGGGGAAGACACTGCCGACAACGGAGGAATCTACGTCGCCTATCAAGCTTTGCAGGATGACTTGGCGCGACAAGGCAGAGGCATGGATGTGAAGGAAGCCGATGGCCTGACTCCTCGACAGCGTTTTTTCATGGCGTTCGCCTTCGGTTGGTGCACGGACTACCGGCCAGAATTAATTCGGCTCGTCGTATTGTCAGATCCTCATTCCTATCCCAAGTACAGAGTCAACAATACAGTGGCCAATATGCCGGAATTTGCTACGGCGTTCGGTTGCCACAAAGGACAGCGCGAAGCGCGAGTCAACGCTTGCCGGGTTTGGTAGTCCGATTGGACTTCAAACCCGACTGAGCAAATTGCCAAATTTCACCGGAAAGGGCTCTATCCATGCGTCTCTCAAGAATTGTGGTATCCGCGGCGATGATCGTCTTCGCCATGGGAATTTGCGACGGTCGGGCTGCTTCGCAACAAAAGAGTGATTCGGCGCCGAAGTTGAGGGATGGCTTCGACGTCAATGCTTTGGATCGGACCATCGATCCTTGCGTGGACTTCTACCACTATTCGTGCGGAACGTGGCTAAAGGACAATCCGGTGCCGTCGGACAAAGCAGTCTTCGGTCGCTCGACCGAACTCGCGGACCGAAACCGCGCCGTCCTGGAAGATATTTTGGAGAAAGTTTCCGCTCCGAGCCAAAGCCGAAACGAGAACGAGCAGAAGATCGGCGACTACTACGCGTCTTGCATGGACCAGGACACCATCGAGAAAAAGGGTGCGGACGCTCTCCGGCCGGAACTGGCAAGGATCGACGCGCTCAAGGGAAAAGATGCGCTGCCTTCTCTTCTAGCTCACTATTCGCTGAACGGCACCAATGCATTTTTCGGATTTGGGGTCCAACAGGATGCAAAGGATTCCACCCAACAGATCGCGATTGTCGGACAAGGCGGTTTTGGACTTCCGGACCGCGATTTCTATTTCAGAGACGATGCCAAGTCGATCGAAACGCGCAAACAGTACGTCCAGCACATGCAAAACATGTTGGAGCTTTTCGGAGAGAAACCGGAGGATGCCGCCGCACACTCGCAAGTCGCCATGCGGATTGAGACTGCGCTCGCGAAAGGCTCTCTGGATAATGTGGCGCGGCGCGACCCCAACAACGTGTACCACAAGATGAGTATTCACGACCTTCAGGCGATGAACCCTGCCTTTGATTGGAGCAAGTTCACCGCGGAGATGGGGATCTCCCGCATCTCGAGCTTGAATGTTTCACAGCCTGAATACATACGCCAATTTCAAACTCTGCTCACATCCACGAACTTCGACGACATCAAGGTTTATCTGCGGTGGCGAGCAATGAATACGCCTGCGTTGTTTCTCCCGAGCAAGATTGATCAGGAAGTCTTCCATTTCTACGGTCAAGTTCTGGCTGGACAGAAGGAGCAACAGGCACGATGGCGACGGTGCGTCACGTCGACGGACAACGATCTCGGTGAAGCGCTAGGGCAAGCGTTCGTGGAACGCAGCTTCGGCAGCGAGGGCAAGGAGCGGACCCTTCAACTGGTCAATGCTCTGGAACGGTCGTTGGAGCGCGATATCGCCGACCTACCCTGGATGACGGAAAAGACGAAACAGCAGGCGCTCATCAAGCTTCACAAGATCACGAACAAGATTGGTTATCCCGAGAAATGGCGGGACTACAGTTCTCTTCCGATCATCCGCGGAGATGCATTGGGAAATTCGTTCCGCAGCAACGAATTCGAATCCAAGCGGCAACTCGACAAAATCGGCAAGCCCGTGGATGCAGGGGAGTGGTTCTACACTCCGCCGACAGTGAACGCCTACTACTATCCGCCGCAAAACAACATTAACTTTATGGCCGGGATCCTGCAGCCACCGTTCTTCGAGCAGCAGATGGATGATGCCGTGAATTTCGGAGCCATCGGGGTGGTGATCGGTCACGAACTCACACACGGTTTTGACGACCAGGGCAGGCAGTATGACGCGGAGGGGAATCTGCGCGACTGGTGGACGCCCGAAGACGGAAAGGCCTTCAAAGAGCGTACCGATTGCGAAGTGCAGGAGTACAACGACTTCGCAGTCACCGGCGGTGAGCACGTTAACGGCAAACTCACGCTCGGGGAGAACACCGCTGACAACGGCGGATTGCGCATTGCGTACACGGCGCTGATGGATAGGCTCGCCAAAGATTCTCCCGATTCTCAGAAACCTATTGGCGGCTTCACTCCCGAGCAAAGGTTCTTTCTCGGATTCGGACAGATTTGGTGTATGAACGCCACCCCAGAAGCCCTGCGGCTCCAAGTCCAGACCAATCCCCATTCTCCGGCTGAGTTTCGGGTCAACGGTTCGGTCAGCAATTTCGAGGAATTCAGCAAAGCGTTTGGATGCAAGGCGGGTCAACCCATGGCGCGAGTGAACGCATGCCGGGTCTGGTGATTTCTACGAGCTATTCGTTGCGAAGGCACGTCACCGGATCGGCCCGCGACGCGCGGCGTGCAGGAATGTAAGTCGCCAGGAACGATACCGTGATCAAGAACAAGGAAACGACAATGTAAGTCGCCGGGTCCGTTGGTAAAACGCCAAACAGCAAACCTCGAATCAAGCCGGTCAACAGGAGCGCGCCCACCAAGCCGATGCAGACTCCTATCAGAGTGACCTTCATGCCTCGCTTCACGATCATTCCGAGAATATCGAGGCGAGATGCGCCTAAAGCCGCCCGTATACCAATTTCGGGTGCGCCCTGGTTTACGAGGTAAGCCATTACGGCATATGTTCCCAGCCCAGCGAGTATGAGCGAAATCGCGCCAAACAAAACGAGAATCATCATCGAAAAGCGGCGTCGCGCAAGGGATTCGGCAACTCGCGCCTGCATAGTTCGCACTGAGTACACGGGAAGATCGGGATCCAGATTGTGGATGACTGCGCTCACGGAAGCGCTCTCGACGGCGGGATCGGTTGAACTCCGCAACACGACATTCATTTCCCTAACCGGATATTGCGGTTGAGGCAAATAGAGCGCGATTCGTGAATCGGTATCGAGCGTGTACTGTTTGACGCGACCCACGATCCCCACCACCGTCACGATAGGTTCGTTGGAAGTGAGGCTCCCCAAACGAATACGCTTCCCGATCGGGTCTTGATGAGGCCACAGTTGCGCGGCCATGTACTCGTCGATGAGGACCACCTTCGGTTTGGTTTCGATGTCCTGCTCTGTGAAAAATCGGCCGCGCACCAGTGGAATCTGCATCGCCTCGAAATATCGACCACCCACCATGCGCCAGTCTGCATTGATGAAGTTCTCTCCGGGCGGCAAGACTTGCCCTTCGACGGTGATGGGTCCCCACGCGTACATCTGGCTGAGCGGCAGCGAAGAGATTCCGCCGGAAGCGGTGACTCCGGGAAGGTGATCGAGACGCTCCCAAAGTTGGTGATACGTATCCAGAACTTGTTGGTGGTCTTTGTACCGCTTGCCGGTCATGGTCAGACCAAGGGTTAAAACGTGATCCGCATTGAACCCTGGAGAAACAGTTTGCAGCGAGGCGAAGCTGCGAAGCATCAGTCCGGCGCCGACCAGCAAGACCAGAGACAGGGCGATCTCGGAAACAATCAATAGCTTGCGCATCCCGAGTCCGCGACCCCATAACGCGCCGGTATCGGAGGCGCTGCGGCCGGAGCTTTTCAGGGTTTCGTTCAGATTGACGTGAGAGAGCCGCAGAGCGGGCACCAGTCCAAAAGCTAATCCTGAAAGCAGAGCGAGCAGAAAAGCGAACAGCAATACGTGCCAATCGATCTGGATTTCTGCCACGCGCGGAACGTTTGCCGGCCTCAGCCATCGAATTGCGGCCATGGACAGGGTCGCAAAAGCCGCTCCAACGATTCCCCCACAGACCGCCAGCGCCGTGCTTTCCGTCAATAACTGACGCACGATGCGTCTGCGGCCCGCACCCAACACTGATCGCAACGTGATTTCCTGCTGTCTTGCAACGGCGCGCGACAGCAAGAGGTTGGCGACGTTCGCGCAGGCGATTAACAACACAAGTCCTGCCGCGCCGAACAGCACGAGCAAGGGACGTCGCGTGTCTCCAACGACCTGCTCCAGCAAAGGCACAATCCCGAACGTCAGTCCACCGTTGGGCGGGTAGAGGTCTGGGTGATCCTGCCGCAAGCGTGCAGTGATCGTGGCCATTTCAGCCGTGGCCTGATCGAGGGAAACGCCGCGCTTAAGTTTTCCGATGATGTTGTAGTCCTCGTGATCCCGGTTGCTCGCCGCTTCCGGCCCGAGGGCTAAGGGAACGAGGATCTCCGCCTGCTCTGCACCGCCCAGGGTAGGGAGCACTTCACGAGGAAGAGAAAAGTCCTCCGGCAGCACTCCCACAACTTCATAAGGTTTTCCGTCAAGGACAATCACCTTGCCCAGCGTCCGAGGGTCAGAACCATAACGTCGTGCCCACGTTCCATAGCTCAACAAGGCCGTCGCGGGATGGCCCGGTGAATCTTCCTCCGGCACAAACAACCGACCCAGCGCGGCGTGGGCGCCAATCATCGTCAGACAGGTTCGACGAAATGTGTATGGTCCCGACGCGCTCCGGATTGCCTTCGCCGGTAAGATTCTCGTTTCCACCGATGGCAATTGCGAGCTGTTCGAAACCGTGGTGTCCGTTCTTGATGTCGAAATACTGCGCGGTTGAAAACCAATCTTCGGTGATGTTGAGCCCGGGAGAGCGGTTCCACAGAATCACGAGTCTCTCTGGGTTCTGGTAAGGCAGGGGTTTCAGCAGCAGGGCGTTAATAGCGCTGAAAATCGCGACGTTGATTCCAACGCCGATCGCGATGGACAAGATCGCGGCTATTCCAAACCCGGGGTTTTTACGGAACGCGCGCCACGCAAACCACAGATCCTGCACAGTTGTGCCCAATGATGCACCCCGTTGGATGAAGTTCTCGACCGCGGTCCGCCAGCGCTTTGGCGGCCATTGTAGCAATCGCGGACTTGTCGAAATGACGACTTGATGGTGAACTGGGTCGAGCGCCATAGCTTGAGGGCTGGGTCTTATAAATTGCGGGCTGTCAGGGAGGGTCTCAAAATGCTTCCCCGGCGTGGTCAACCGAATCCTTGATTGCTGAATTCCGCTTTTTGCAGTTCCCACTCGTCACCTGGCGAGAATCGGTAAGCAATGGCGGTCCACCCATGCGACGAAGGGTTCCCAACATCCTTCTTTCTGCACTCTTTGCTACCATGGACTGCCAGCTTCACCGTGGCACTCGAAAATGGGCATTCCTGCCCGGCGGACTTCATCGATGGTCGACTTACGCAGGTTCAGTCTTGGAACGAGGTTACTAATTTCTGCGTTGCTGCTCGGAGGACTTTCCGCAGCGTCAGCGCAGGCGGCCAAACCCACATCGACATCTGCGCCGGCCCGCGGCAGGCTGCTTTTTGTGCGCAACTGTTCTTTCTGTCACGGGCGCGATGCCGCGGGCGGCGAATCAGGCCCGGACCTAACGCGTTCCCGTCTGGTGGTGCGCGACATCAGGGGAGACCGAATTCGCGCAGTGGTGCACGATGGACGTGTCGAAAAAGGCATGCCGCCATTTCCCGGACTCACCATCCCTCAGGTCAACGATCTTATTGCCTTCATTCGCGACCAAGCCCGGCAATTGAATTCCAAGCCGGGGGGCCGCCGCGGCGTTGACGTTGCCGATCTGCAAACTGGAAACGTCGAACAAGGCAAGGCTTATTTCAATGGTCCGGGGAAATGCTCTTCTTGTCATTCTCCTACCGGCGATCTGGCGGGCATTGCAACGCGGCGCGAGGGTCTGGAGCTCGAGATGCAAATGCTCTATCCCCAGAACGCGAAGGCAAAGCTGACGGTCACGACCAAGTCCGGGGAGACTTTCACGGGCACACTCACTTATAAAGATGAGTTCCATATTTCAATGACTGATCCCGAAGGATGGTCCAGATCCTGGCCGATCCGCGCGGTCGATTACAAAATCGACTCACCCTCGGACGCTCATATCGAGCAATTCGAGAAATACACCGACGACGATATTCATAACCTGATGGCCTACCTGCAAACGCTGCGATAGGAATTATGAAATCTCTTTCAACGAACAAGATATTGTGTGCCGCCGCCCTGTTGTTGTTTTTCCCGGTCCGGCTCCGCTCCCAAGGCCTCGATCCCGCCATCATCGCAAACCCGCCGGCTGATTTATGGCCGAGCTATCACGGCGACTATTCCGGTCGGCGACACAGTCCCCTCACTCAGATCACGCCCCAGAATGTTTCATCCCTCGCTCTGGCGTGGGCGTTCCAGACCAACCAGGACGCGCTCATCAAGTCTTCCCCACTGCTGGTCGACGGAGTGTTGTATTTCACTGTGCCCGACAACGTTTGGGCTGTCGATGCCCGTACCGGCCGCCAGATCTGGCGCTACACCTACAAACAAAACGAGGGAATGCACCTTGGGCATCGCGGGGTCGCCATGTACAAACAGTGGCTCTACTTCTCCACACCCGATGCACACTTGATTTCTTTGGAAGCAAAGAATGGCAAAGTCCGTTGGGATGTGGAAGTCGGCGATATCAAGAAAGGATATTGGACCACAATGGCGCCGCTGGTCGTTCGCGATCACATCATTCTCGGGTGTGGGCGGCGATTTGGACAACATCGGCGCATACCTGCGCTCCTATGACCCGGAGACCGGCAAGGTTCAATGGCAATGGAACACGACTCCTCCGGCCGGCACACCCAATGCGACCACGGGTGGCACCATCTGGTTGACCGGCACGTACGATCCCGATCTGAATCTGCTCTATACCGGCACAGGCAATCCGACGCCTGTGTTGAATGGCAAGACGCGGCCCGGGGACGACCTCTATACGTGCACGATCGCAGCTCTGAACCCCGATACGGGAAAACTTGTCTGGGCCTTCCAGCCTTCGCCGCATGACACTCACGATTGGGATGCGATTGAAGTCCCGGTGATGGTCGATGCGGATTTTCGCGGAGAGCCGCGCAAGTTGCTGATGCAGGCTTCGCGCAACGGCTACTTCTTCGTGCTGGATCGAACCAGCGGCAAGAGCCTTCTGACAGTTCCGTTCGGACCGGTGAACTGGACGTTAGGCGTTGACAAAGAGGGCCGTCCGATTCCGAATCCGGAAAAAGAACCCGCGCCCGACGGACGCCTGATCGCGCCTGATGAAGGCGGCATGACGAACTTCCGCTCTCCAAGTTTCGATCCGAAGAACGGACTGTTTATCGTTTCCGCGCGCGACAGTTATTCTCTCTATTTTGCCAAGCCCGCCGATGGCGCCTACGGCTGGGCTGGCGCGGACTACGGGCTTTGGGGAAAAGGCATCCTCAAAGCTATCGACTACCAGACAGGAAAAATCCGCTGGAGCCACGATATCGGCGAAGGCGCATCTTCCGGCGTGCTGACGACGGATTCCGGCTTGACATTCTCCGGCGACTCAAACGGCAATGCTCTTGCCCTCGATACCAGCGATGGGAAGACTCTCTGGCACGCCGGCACCGGCGGCCAGATTGCAACTTCTCCGATCACCTATGAACTGGATCACCGACAATACGTTCTGACGAGCGGTGGCGGAGTGCTATTTGCCTGGAGCCTGCCGGACGTTAACTAAAAAGTCCGATCCTGCCTTCCGCGACAATGAATATGCGCGAACCGGCAACTGCTGCGGACAACGCCTTCGCCCAATCCAACCTTTTGCAGCAAACACAATCGAAATGTTTTTCGCTCTGAGAGTGCGCGGCAGGCACGCAGGCACGAGCGAACCGATTTCGTCGCCTGAGGGTCAGGCCAAAATCATTTGACTTTTGGGACGCTTTCCTTGTATTACGAATGCTTACGTTAAATTTCGTTCAATACCCTTTCACGTTACGACTCCGGTAAAGAGAGATGTTCTATGCATGCAGTTCGAAAGCTGCGAGCCATGGTTACGATCGGATGTTGGGTTGTGGTGGCGACCGTGTTTACATCTTGTTCGCTCGCAGCGGCAGGAGACGTCCCCACGGAAGACCTCAAATTCAGGGCGGCAACCTTCGCATCGAATTTGACGACCACTTGCGCAGCCGGGTAGTTGCCCGTTTTGACAAGACTGAGACGATATTAGGCCCGTTCACTGCCACTGAGACCGTAACCACCGCCGACAAACTCAGAGCCGAATTCCTTTTGACCTCGCAAAAACACGAGCGCACCAAGGACGCTTTTGGTGAGGGCGAGCGGCTGACCGTTGAAGGGCAGGCAGGGGAACTGAAAAAAACGGTCACCGTCACGGTATACGACGATTTTCCGGCAATGGCATTCTTTGATGTCCAGTACACGAATGCCGGAAAATCCAAACTGGCCATCAAGAGTTGGACTAACAACGCGTATACGGTCAACACACAACGCGGTGCGCGTCTGCCAGCTTTTTGGTCTTACCAGAGTGGCTCCTACGAGCAACGTCCCAACTGGATCCTGCCGCTGCACACTGGCTTTCAGCAAGAAAATTATCAAGGCATGAACGCCAGTGACTATGGCGGGGGCACACCGATCGTCGATGTCTGGCGGCGTGACGTTGGAATGGCCGTGGGCCACGTCGAGACACGACCGAAGTTGGTTTCCCTTCCCGTATCCATGCCCGATGCTGCGCACGCCAAAATCGCGATAAGGTTCACCAAGGATATTTCACTCAGTCCTCGTGAGGCTTTCCATACGTTTCGCACTTTCGTCGCCGTGCATCAAGGAGACTACTACCGCGCGCTGGCCGACTATCGTCGCTTCATGATGAAGCAAGGCTTCCAAATGGCCACCGCTCCCGATGACGCGTTCGGGGCCATTTGGTGCGCGTGGGGTTATGGGCGAAACGTTCAGCCGCAGCAGGTCTATGACTCGCTGCCGACGGCGAAGCGACTGGGATTTGCGTGGGTTACGCTCGACGACGGCTGGCAGAACAATGTGGGCGATTGGCAACTTGACTCCAAGAAATTTCCCAACGGAGACGCCGACATGAAGGCCCTGGTGGATCGCATTCACCAGGAAGGATTCAAGGCTCAACTCTGGTGGTCGCCGCTCAGTGCTGTGCCAGCCTCGGAACTGCTTCGCGATCATCCCGACTACGAGTTGCTGAACCGTGATGGCTCTCAAAGAAAAGTTTCCTGGTGGGATTCCTATTACTTGTGCCCGGCGAATCGCGACGTGGTGGAGTACCACAGAGCATTGGTGCGAAAAATTCTTGTGGATTGGGGATTTGACGGGCTGAAGCTCGATGGCCAGCACATGAACGGAGTTCCAGCCTGCTACAACCCGGCTCACCATCACGCGCGGCCGGAGGAATCAGTCGAAGCTCTTCCGGATTTCTTCCGCGCAATTTACGAAACCGCGCAGTCGGTGAAACCTGGAACACTGGTAGAGTTCTGTCCCTGCGGCACCGGGTTCTCCTTTTTCACCATGCCGCACTTCAATATGTCGGTGGCTTCCGACCCGAGAAGCTCCTTTCAAGTTCGTTCCAAGGCAAAAACCCTGAAGGCCCTGATGGGAGATAACGTTCCATTCTTCGGCGACCACGTCGAATTAAGCGATGGCGCCAACGACTTCGCCTCCACTCTGGGCGTGGGAGGCGTGGTAGGGACCCAGTTCGTTCTTCCTTCTCTGGTTACAAAGCACAGCAAGTCTGATCTGACTCCGGAGCGGGAGAAGGAATTCGAAAAATGGCTTCGCATCTATCGCGACAAGATGCTGTCCAAAGGACAATACCTCGGGCAGCTCTATGACATCGGCTTTGATGTCCCGGAGACGCATGTAATCCGCAAGGGCAACTCCATGTACTACGCCTTTTTTGCAAAGCAGTGGAAGGGGCAAGTCGACCTGCGAGGACTTGAAGACCGCAACTACAGTGTCGTCGATTATGTCACCGGAAAAACCCTGGGGACGGTTTCAGGACACGATGCGCGTCTGCCAGTAGAGTTCGACAAGAATCTACTTCTGGAAGTACAGCCGCAATGAGGAACGATAAAGTGAATCTGAAACGCGCATCTGTTTTTATGATATTGGTTTGCGTATCCGCGGCCGTTGGGCAATCCAACTCCTCCGTTTACGTGGCGACAACCGGGAGTGATTCGAATCCCGGCACTCAAACGGCACCTTGGCGCACAATTCAGCATGCCGCAGACACCGTGCATGCGGGCAGCACCGTCAACGTAAGAGGCGGAGTTTACGAAGAACTCCTAAGCGTCACCAGTTCCGGCAATGCGACGGATGGATACGTTACGTTTCGAAGCTATCCCGGTGAGACGGCAATCCTCGACGCAGGGCATTTCACACCCTCAGCAAGAAGCGCCATAGTTACGATCCAGAACAAGAGTTACGTCAGGATCGAAGGCTTTGAAATTCGCAACTACCACACGGCCGAGCATCGGCTGACTCCATTGGGCATAAGCGTTATCGGATCCGGCTCCCATATCGAATTACTGAAGAACAACGTCCATCATATTGAGCAGACTTTCGAAGGCCGCGACGCTCCGGGACGAGGGGGCAACGGGTTTGGCATCGCGGTATACGGTACCGACGCTAAGACTCCGATCAGTGAACTGGTGATTGACGGCAATGAAGTGCATCATCTCAAAACCGGTTCAAGCGAATCGCTGGTGGTGAACGGGAATGTCACGAACTTCCGCATCACCCACAACGTTGTCCACGACAACAACAACATTGGAATCGACGTCATCGGTTTTGAGCGGACGGCGCCCGACCCTGCCGTTGACCAGGCGCGCGACGGAGTGGTAAGCGGCAATCTGGTTTACAGCATTACATCGCGCGGCAATCCGGCCTACGGCAATGACGAAAATTCCGATGGCATTTACGTGGACGGCGGCACCAGGATCCTGATCGAACAAAATGTCATTCACGACGTTGACTTCGGAATCGAACTGGCCAGTGAGCACAAGGACCGTGCGACCAGTTACATCACGGCACGAAATAACCTGATCTATCACGGCCATACCGCGGGTGTTTCCATCGGAGGTTATGCACCTGAGCGAGGACACACCGAACACTGCACCGTGGTCAACAACACGCTCTACGACAACGATACGTCCGCAACAGGGTCCGGTGAATTCCAGATGCAATGGAACATGGCGGACAATATTTTTGCGAACAACATCGTCTACGCGGGGTCTCGTTGTCTTATCGCAGTGAACAAATCGCAGGCCGACAAAAGTCATCCCCCGGCAGTTGTCGATCACAACCTTTATTACTGTGCTTCCGGCTCAAAAGCGAGCACATGGGGAGCATCTTCTGGCCAGGTGACAGGGTTCGACAACTATGTGCAATCAACGGGAAATGACCGCAATTCCCGTTTTATGGATCCGCAATTTGTTGACGCCGGTGCCCACGACTTTCATCTGCGGTCAGATTCTCCTGCGATCGCTGCTGGCAAAACGGACGGGGCACCGGTCGGAGAACTGGACCTTGAAGGCTCCCCGCGAGTCACATCAGGGCACATCGACATCGGCTGCTACCAAAGAAGATAGGCGTCGTCCAAGTCAAGATCGGGCATCGGCGCTTCCCCCGCGGCCCTTGCCACCATCGCGACATCGAAATGGATGGGAGTTGCACCTTCGCAGTTCGGACCAAAATTTCCGGCACCCTTTTCAACGTCCTTCGCGAACTATCGATCCGCACCTGTAGCCGGCGGATTGACGACCATCGCGCTGCCGACGATTTCGATTAACGAATCGCCCGGAATCCATTCGACAGCCATGCATGCACGCGACGGAGCTTTTCCCGGAGAGAAGTAGGTTCCGTAAATCTTATTCAACGCGTCATATTGCGCCTTATGCGCGTCGAAGCGTGCCTTTCCGAGCGGAGTTGTGACGCCATCAGAAAGAGGGAGGCACAGAAAAACCTGGAGATGAATGATGCTGTCCATGGTACAGCCCGCGTGCTCAACCGACTTCTTGAGCGCGTCCATTGTGCGAGTGACGTGCTTTTCGAACGGATCAGTCACGAGAACGTGATCGTCCTTGGGATAGCCGTCATTGGAACCCGTCCCAGAAAAGTAGTAGATCCCGTCGTGTGTGTGGCTCTCGGCGCCGGAGCGATGGGAAGTATCTTTGCCCGGCGCACTCGCGGGCGCGTTGCCAGATGCAGATGCGCCCGTGGCCGAAGCCTGTTCGGCGAAAAGCTTCGAAGCGCCGGTTACGAGGGCCGTCATCGCCGTGATCTTGCCAACAAAGTTGCGCCGAGTGCCAGTGCTCATTGCTTTGTCCTCATGTGTGTTCGTTGGAAGAAATGCAAGTCTAAGGAGAAGCTTAGTCCTTCAAGCCACTTAGCTTGCCCCGGAGCACCGTGATCGACGCTTTCGGCAGGGTGAAGACTGTCCCCGGCTCTGCTTTGATGGTGGTCGCCGCGGGCGGATTGTCGGGATCAGCATGACTGTTGGGCCCATCGTTGATCCAAACATATTGTTCACTGCCGAAAGTCACCAAGGTGATTGGACCTGAAAAAGATGCTTCCCGTTTGTTCTTGGCGTCCTCGAACACAACCCGGACTGTGTGAGGATTGCTCTCGTCGCGATTGACCAACATCAACGACCAGTTACCGTCGGGACGGTGCACCGCATATGAAGTCACCAGAAGGTTGCCGTCACTATCCTTGATGTTGACGGAAGCTGGGACCATCGAATGCATTCCGGATCTGTGCTGCACCCATTCCAGATTGATCATGTGCGAAGCGAAGTAGGGCGAGGTGTATCCCTTGACCTCGAGGGTCTCCTCATCCGATACAAAGTTCGACCACGAGGACCAGCCCAAACACGTGTTCTGGATGCCCTGGGGCTGGATGGGAGAGTGCGTGAAGAGCGCCCCTCCGGCTTCGAAGAACGAACCAACGTTGTCGGCAAGCCACAACGCCGCAAAGATTGTTGTCATCGGGCCGGTAAGGTTGGCGGCGAGGTGGTCTTCGGTGATCATCAGCGGCACTTCCTTGGGAACCCCGTCATCTCGCCAGACCTGCAGAGTGTGCTTCACCAGTGTCGGCTCAAGGTAGAGACTCTTCCATGTGATGTCGCAGGGTTCGAAGGGATAGTGCTCAAACGATACGAAGGCGAGATCGGCAAGGCGGCCATGCGCCTTCAGATAATCCACGAATTGGCCCATCCACGAAATACGGCCTTGGGCGTCGGGCCAAACTCGAATATCTTCGTTGACGCCTTCGAAAACAGGGCCTCCCAACTTGAGTTTGGGATCAACCTTGTGAATCGCAGTGGCCCACTGAAGGTAGAGCGCTCCATAATCCTCAGGCATCGCGTGTTTGCCGTCCGGTTCCTCGCCCATCTCTATATAGGAGATCGGATAGCCGCGCTTCTCTATGTATGCAATCTGGGCGGCAGCGTCGTCCGGTGTTCCGTAGAGCATGGTCACTGGAATCATCGCAGGCAGATTGTTAGTGAGTCCGCTGCTGAAGAAGATATCGAAACCGCTGTGTTGGTAGCCTCCCGTAGCGTTGACGTCCGCCGCCGAGTGCCACGGGTCGATGGAGGACGAGCAAAACGTGGTTGGCCGCTCGCCCGTTCGTTGATCTGTTCGGGACGATACGTTCAAAAATCGTGCCCGCCACGGCAATCGATGCGATCTCGAAAGCGGGCGCCGGCTTTGCCGGATTTGCCGTCTGGTTCGACATGACGCCTGCACATCCAGACATTCTCGTGATGGCCGAGCCAGAAAGCGCCGTTCAATTGCCGTGGAAGCCAGAGGTCGGCTGGGTGACGGGCGACCTGATCATGGCCGGAAAGCCGGTCGCACAGAACCCGCGCCAAGTACTCAAGAAGGTGGTTAAAAAGGCCGCCGCCGAAGGCTACGAGTTGAAATCAGGTGTCGAATGCGAATATTTCCTGATCCAGCCAGACGGCAAGACGATTTCCGACGCCGCGGATACGCAATCCAAACCTTGCTACGATCAGCAGGCTCTGATGCGACGCTATGATGTGATCTCGGAAATCTGTGACAGCATGATCGCACTGGGGCTTGCAACCGTATCAAAACGATCATGAGGATGCCAACGGTCAGTTCGAGATGAACTGGGAGTACGTCTTGGCGCTCAAGACGGCGGATCGACACGCGTTCTTCAAATACATGGTCAAATCGATCGCGGAGAAACACGGATTACGTGCGACCTTCATGCCCAAGCCGTTTCCACATCTGACCGGCAACGGCTGCCATGTGCACCTCTGCTTTGGTCGCGTGAGACCGGCAAAAACGTGTTCGAAGACGCCAGTGGCGAACTCGGCCTATCAGCGGTCGCTTACAATTTTCTCGGCGGCATCATGCACGCGGCCGAAGGGCTGGCGGCGATCACCAATCCAACGGTGAATTCCTACAAGCGTCTCAACGCCCCATCTACGCTTTCCGGTGCGACTTGGTCGCCAAACACGATCAGCTATGCGGGAAATAACCGGACTCACATGATCCGGATTCCCGACTCGGGCCGGTTTGAGCTTCGCCTCGCCGACGGCGCCGCTAACCCATATTTGCTCCAGGCCGCTTTGCTCGTTGCCGGGCTAGACGGCATTAAGAGCAAGCGCGATCCCGGCAAGCGCCTCGATATCGACATGTACGCCGAGGGTCACGGAGTGACGAACGCGCGGCGACTGCCCCTGAATTTCCTTGATGCGCTACGCGCATTCGAACAGTCTTCCGTTTTGAGGGAGGGGCTCGGCGACGAACTCGCCAGCGCTTATCTCAAGCTAAAATACGAGGCCATGATTGGAGCAAATACTCACGCCATCTGACCTAATGGGAGCGTGAGACGACCCTGGATTGCTAAGAACGTGCTGGAGACGGTGCGCTCTCGGCGCGGTTAGGCCGGATATTGCCGATGAAATACTCTGCATTTTTGCTAGCCTATGAGGCGTTGCGCGGCCACGCAGGCTGGAAGCCGGTATGGCGCGATGCGGCACCGCAAAAGCCGAGTATGACGTGATTATCGTCGGCGGTGGCGGTCATGGCCTGGCGACGGCTTATTATCTCGCCAAAGAACACGGCCTGAACAATATCGCCGTCGTCGAAAAGGGCTGGATAGGCTCAGGCAATGCCGGGCGCAACACGACCATCATCCGCTCCAACTACCTGTTGACGCCGAATGTGCAGTTCTATGAATGGTCGATGAAGCTTTGGGAGGGGCTGGAGCGGGACCTTAACTACAACACGATGGTCAGCCAGCGCGGCGTGGTGAATTTTTATCACTCCGACGCGCAGCGCGATGCGTTCGCTCGCCGCGGCAATGCCATGCGCCTCCATGGGGTGGATGCGGAACTGCTAGATCGGCGGCAGATTTGACAGAGGCTGCCGTTTCTCGATTACGACAACGCGCGCTTTCCGATTCACGGCGGGTTGCTGCAACGCCGCGGCGGAACGGCACGGCACGACGCTGTCGTTTGGGGCTATGCGCGCGCCGCCGACCTGCGCGGCGTCGACATCATACAAAACTGCGAAGTTATGGGGCTTTCCATTTGCAACGGCGGCATCACAGGCGTCGAGACTACGCGCGGCAATATACGCGCAGCGAAAGTCGGACTTGGCGGTCGCCGGCAATACCTCGCGCCTTGCTGCAATGGCGGGCCTTCGCTTGCCAATAGAAAGCCACGTCATCCAGGCCTTCGTGAGCGAAGGCATCAAGCCGGTAATTGATTGTGTCATGACTTTCGGCGCCGGACACTTCTACATCAGCCAATCTGACAAGGGCGGCCTCGTTTTCGGCGGCGATCTCGACGGCTACAACACTTACGCCCAACGTGGAAATCTTCCCACGGTCGAAGACATCATCGAGGGTGGAGTAGCACTTTGGCCGGGGCTAGGGCGCCTGCGCGTCCTTCGTCATTGGGGCGGTATCGTCGACATGACAATGGACGGCAGCCCAATCATCGATCGCACGCGGATCGAAGGGCTGTACCTTAATGGCGGTTGGAACTACGGAGGCTTCAAGGCTACGCCTGCATCCGGCTGGTGTTTCGCGCATACCATCGCCTGCGACGAACCCCACACATTGAATTCGGCGTTTTGCGTCGATCGCTTTGCCACCGGTAATGTGATCGACGAAAAGGGCTCGGGCGCTCAGCCCAACCTGCATTGAACATGTACTGAGGAAGACGTGCGGATTGTCTGCCCATTTTGCGGCGAGCGCGGCAACGAGGAGTTCAGCTACCTGGGCGATGCGTCGCCCGTGCGCCCCGATCCTGGAGGTGATCAAGCTTCGCAGAAGTTCGCTGATTACGTCTACCTACGCGATAATCCGCGGGGCGCGTTCCGGGAGCTTTGGTATCACCAGCCGGCTGTCATGCCTGGCTCGTGGTCACGCGCGATACCGTCTCCCATGAAATCTTCGGCGTTGAATTCGCCGGCGATTTAAAAGCCGAACGGTGTTCGGCCGCCAAGTCAGCGAATGACGCAGCGACCGGCATCTTCCGTCTCGACGGACGTACACGCTACCATGCCACGTCGTCTGCTACATGGCGGCTTGATTGATCGTGCGGCTCCAGTTCGCTTCAGCTTCGACGGGCGCACTTACGCGGGATATTTTGGCGAACGCTTGCCTCAGCGCTTATCGCTAACGACGTGGCTTTGGTTGGTCGCTCATTCAAATATCATCGTCCGCGCGGTATTTTTACCGCCTGCCCGGAGGAGCCGAACGCACTCGTTGAATTGCGCGATGGAGCGCGTCGCGAGCCAAATACGCGCGCCACGACGGTCGAGTTGTTCGAAGGCCTGGTTGCCGCTAGCCAGAATTGTTGGCCGTCCCTTGCCTTTGACGTCATGTCAGTCAATGGGGTGTTTGCGCCATTATTCCCAGCTGGCTTTTACTATAAGACCTTCATGTGGCCGGCGAGCTTGTGGGAAAGGCTTTACGAGCCAGCGATTCGGCGTGCAGCGGGTCTTGGACGTGCCGCAGCGGATGCCGATCCTGATGATTATGAAAAAGCCTTTGCGCACTGCGATGTTCTTGTTATCGGGTCTGGTCCGGCCGGGCTAATGGCGGCGTTGACGGCCGCACGCGCGGGCGCGCGGGTCATCCTAGCAGAAGACGATTTCAAAATTGGTGGTCGGCTGCTTGCTGAGCAGTTTATTGTCGACGACCGCGAGGCCACGGCTTGGGTCGCGTCGATCGAGGATGAGCTAGCCACCATGCCCGACGTCCGCATCATGCGACGCACGAGCGTGTTCGGTGTGTACGATCACGGGCAATACGGGGCAGTGGAACGCGTCGGCGATCATCTTCCGAGACCGCCCGCGCACGAGCCGCGTCAACGCTACTGGAAGATCGTAGCCAGGCGAACGGTGCTTGCTGCCGGCGCCATCGAGCGGTCGATCGCTTTTGCTAACAACGATCGTCCGGGCGTGATGCTCGCTGGCGCGGTGCGGACTTATCTTAATCGCTTCGCCGCGATGCCAGCGTCGCGATTAGTCGTCTTTACGAACAATGATGACGGATGGCGCAGGCGAGAGATGCGCTAAATGCTGGCGTGGCGGTAGAGGCCGTCGTCGATTTACGTTCCGATGTGTCGCAACGTCTAACGTCGTCCTTGAAGGGCGCGGTCCGCGTCTTTTTTGGCACGCAGGTCGTGCGTGCGAAAGGGGCACGGGCGCTTCGCGCAGTGGAGATCATAGACGCCAACGGCAGTAGAGCCACGGTGACGTGCAATGGCCTTGCCGTGTCAGGAGGTTGGAACCCGTCGCTCCATCTCACCAACCACCTCGGCGGCAAGCCGCAATGGCGCGCGGACATAGCAGCCTTCGCACCAAAATCTTCGCCTCGCGGTATGTTTGTCGCCGGGGCCGCCAATGGCGACTTGAGCCTCAGTGAATGCCTCAAGAACGGCTCCGATGCAGGAGCGCGTGCTGCCACTGAAACTGGTTTCGAAAGCAGGCCAATTAGCGTTCCAAGAGCGCAAGACAAATCCTTCTTAGTGGAACCCTTATGGTGGGCGAAGGGAAGTGGATGGCTTTCGTCGACTTACAGAACGACGTCACCGTCAAGGATGTCGCGATTGCCGAGCAGGAAGGATTTCATTCGGTCGAACATCTCAAACGCTACACGACGCTTGGTATGGCTACCGACCAGGGCAAGATCGGCGGTGTTATAGGCCTCGCGATCCTTTCCGAACGGCTGAAGCGTCAAATCTCTGAAGTGGGCACGACGACGTATCGCCCTCCGTACACGCCGGTGGCGCTCGGAGCGCTTGCCGGACGTCACCGGGGCAAGGATTTCCGGCCAATTCGGTTGCCACCATCGCATCAATGGGCGCTCGAGCAAGGCGCCGTCATGATAGAGACCGGCGCTTGGCTGCGCGCACAATATTACCCGCATGCGGGAGAAACTGATTGGCTCGATACGGTCAGCCGCGAAGTGCGAACGGTTCGATCGGCGGTGGGCGTCTGTGACGTATCAACACTTGGTCGGATCGATGTTCAGGGAAATGATGCCGGCATCTTCCTCGATCGAATTTACACCAATGCATTTTCCTCTCTGCCGATTGGCAAAGCGCGCTACGGCCTGATGCTACGGGAAGACGGCTTCGTGATGGACGATGGCACCACATCTCGCCTTGCCGCCAATCGTTATTTCATGACAACCACCACTGTCAATGCCGCGAAGGTGATGCAGCATCTTGAGTTCTGCCACCAGGTACTTTGGCCCGACCTCGATGTGCAGATGGCTTCGGTGTCCGAACAATGGGCGCAATTCTCGATAGCCGGGCCGTGCTCCCGCGACACGCTGCGCAATTTAATTGATGTGCAATATGATCTTTCGAACAAAGCTTTCCCACATCTGGCCGCACAGCCCGTCACTATCCTGAGTGGCCTAAACGCATTGCTCTTTCGCCTCTCTTTTTCGGGCGAACTTGCTTATGAGCTGGCTGTGCCTGCGCGTTACGGAGATGCGGTCATTCGTGCCGTGATGGCGGCAGGAGAAGCATTCGGCATCGTGCCTTATGGTACCGAAGCGCTGGGCGTTATGCGGATTGAGAAGGGCCACGTCTCGACCAACGAGATTAACGGACAAACTACCGCGCACGATCTGGGCGCGCATCGCATGTTGTCGTCGCGCAAGGACTATATTGGGCGTGTCATGGCGGAACGTCCGGCCCTCCAATCGTCCGACCGGCCGACACTCGTGGGATTTAAGCCGAGCGACCGCGCGCAACGCTTGCGCGCTGGCGCGCATTTTCTCGGACTCGGCGGCCCGTGGCGCTCGACGGCAGACAAGGATCAAGGCTACATGATCTCGGTTGCGTTTTCGCCGACGCTCGGCCACTGGGTTGGCCTCGGTTTGTTGACGGACGGCCCTCAGCGCATCGGCCAGCGCGTGCGCGCTTATGATCCGGTGCGCAACGGCGACACCGAAGTAGAAATCTGCCATCCGACCTTCATCGATCCCGAGCGAGTGCGCCTCAATGCCTGAGCTAAAGCTGGACGCCCGCGCTCCATTGGAAGGATTAGCCCAACCAGGTCCGTTCGGTACGGCGACCGCAAATCCTGCAATTGTCATAGAAGAGCGAACAGACCTGTCATTGGCAACCGTGATCGCGCGACGTGGCGCAACACAAGCCCTCAAACATGCAGTGGCCGCAGCTTATCAAATAGACCTACCCGACGGGCCGCGTGTAGCCGGAAAGGAAGGCGTATCCTTTGCAGGGATCGGCGTCGGACAATGGTTTGCCGCAGCCGAAGGTGTGGCGGACTTGGACTTCATCTCCGGTTTGCAT
>CAVOVP010000005.1:0-141513 GCA_963699885.1 uncultured Acidobacteriota bacterium
ACTCCGGTTGCGAGTGGCGTAATGTCAGCGCTAGTCGCGATTGCTTCTAGCTTTTACTTTTGGTTTTCGGCTTATGTGAGCGCTCTTGGTTATTGCCGGATCGGTTCAAATGCTCAGGAATTCCGGTGATAAGACCTTGATAGTCCGTGAGGCGGTCACCCATGATGACCACGCCCTTGGAGGTGATTTCATATTCCCGGATATCCTTGCTATGGTTGCCACCTCGCATCTTGATCACGACCATGATCTTGCGAAGCTGGCCGTCGATGCATACGTACCGAAGCCGGATAATGTCATCGGTGAGAAAGGAGATCGAGTAGGTACTGAACGGGAATTCTGTGAAAGACTCGTTCACCTCAACCGTGCTTAGAATCGTCACCCCGACTCCGGTCAAAGCGGTGATCATCCGGTAGAGCGATTCGCGAAAGTCTGCGCGGAAGCCGGGGGCCAGCGCCATCTCGAATCCCGCCAGCGAATCGATCACCAGGCGTTTGGCGCCAATCTTCTGGACCGCGTCGAGAATCTCGTGCATGGTTTCATCCACCGAGAGATCCAGCGGACGGAGGTAGAGAATCTCGAGTTTCTTCTCGTTTCGCGGCGTCTTCAAATCCAGACCAAAACTGCTGGCACGCTCCGCATACTCTTGCGGCCGTTCTTCGAAGACCACCACAATTCCCGGATCCCCCTTACGTATGCCCTCAGCAATGAATTGGGTGGCCAACACTGATTTTCCCGTTCCCGAAGCCCCGGCTACCAGGACACTGTCTCCCTCGGGAATGCCGCCCCCAAGCATCTTGTCCAATTCCGGAATACCAACGGAAAGGCGCCGTGTACTGGGTATCTTCCTTGTTTGTCCGGCCAGCCCTAGGGTACGCGAGAAGGCTTGCAGCCCAGCATGGGTAATGCGGAAGGTGTGCAGTCCGGGCACGGACGCCTGCCCGCGCAGTTTCACGATCTGGAGTTTCCGCACAATGGAACTTCGCTCCGCCGCCTGGTAGAGCCAAAAGAGGCCATCGGAGACGGTGAAAACGGGATTGTCTCGGATCTCACCCTCGACATATTCCCCGACCAGAAAAGTCGTGGCCTGCCAACTGGTCAGGAGCAGGGCTAACCGCTGAATGAAAGCTTGCAGCTCCACTTCGGTGGTGCCGCCGAGCGCCTTCCGCACCACGGTGCGAAAGGAGTCCACTACCACGACGCCGGGGCTTGCCTTCTCAACCTCCTTCGTAATTTCTTCTAAGACCGCGTCCAGATCCTTCTCCAACACGACCTGGCTCAAGTTGATAAAGCGGACGGCGGTGTTTAACTTGGCCTGGTCAAAAAACGTGTACTGTTGCTGGTAGCGCAGCATTTTGATGGCGGGTTCGCCGAGGATGGTGAAATAGAGCGCCGGCCGCTCCGGCGTCGCGTTGGCGAACACGATTTGGTGGGCCAGCGTGGTCTTGCCGCTTCCCGGCGCGCCCGCGATGATATTAAAAGAAAATTCCGGGATGCCGCCGCCCAGGATTTCATCGAGGCCCGGCACCCCGGTCGGCAGTTTTTTTATTATGACTCTATCTTGTGCGCTCAAGCTTCCTCTCCTTCTCGGAAACGCGGCCGTCGAAGGCGGCCTCCGGCCACACATCCTGAACCAGCCGCAACGTTAAACCCTCGCCAATGAAAGTGAGGAGCAGCCCGATTAACTGGACAACGAGAATGGCTCCTCCGTCCCGGCCCTGTTCCTTGTCAGTTTGCGACGCAAGCTCATCTAGGCCTTTTACGGTGCCATCCGCCGCGACCTGTACCGCGCTAAGACTGGGAGCTTCCGCCCTGGCCAGCGTCAGAGCGCGAGAAAGCAGCGAGCGAAAACCGGCAACTCCCGCGAGTGTAATCAGGGGCCGGCGCAGCTTCGCACAGACGCGAAAGGCCGCAGACTCCGCTGGTTCGGAGTGCTCGCCCGCAACGGCTTCGTAAGCCAGAAGGCGTTCGGCCAAATGTCGTGACTCTGGAAGGCTCACGATTTCCTTTTCCATGCAGGGCGCGAACTCTGAACTCAGTTCGGCTTGGGGCTTTTAATTGCCGCCACTACTGCCAACACCGTCGCCGTGTTTAGGACGTTTCCCGAGATAGTCCTCAGCGCTTCTGTGACGGGCGGATATTGCTCCGCCAGTCTTTCGAGACGCGCACTGACGCCTTGGAGATCATCGACTTCATTGACGATCGCTTCAAAGCCGATGGGTATACCGCTCTTCGAGAGGAACTTAAAGTCAGGAAGAATTTCAGATGTCACCAGCTGCAACGTCATAGGTTCGCCAACAACTCGGACAAGCAGCCCGAGCAACTGCGTAATGAGAATTATTCCCGCCTCCCGAGCTTGGTCCGCGTCGACTGGCGGCCGAAGCCCGTCCAGACCCTGTAAGGAGCCATCCGCCCCGACCTTTACTGCGCTAAGACTGGGAGCTTCCGCCCTGGCTAGCGTCAGAGCACGAGAAAGGAGCGAGCGAAAACCGGCAACTCCCGCGAGTGTAATTAGGGGCTGGCGCAACCTCTCGCAGACGCCGAAGGCCGCGAATTCCGTCGACTCGGAGGTCTTGCCCGCAGCGTCTTCGTATGCAAGAAGTCGCAGGGCCAGATCTCGCGTCTGTTGGGGAAGCATCATTTTCGTTCCGTTGCCGTGCAAAATTCCGTGACACCTGGACGTGAAAGTTTCAGCCTAATGTTACGCGTTTGGGAGTCGCTCGGATAGGGCGTGCGCCTGCTTCATCGGATTCTCTGGGTGGGGTGCCCACACTCTGGATCATTATCTAGCCGCTGTCCCGCAAATGGGATGACGCGGCCCGCTAGTCGTGGAGAACGACGCTGAGAAGTGAACTGTGAACCTCTAACCCGCCTTCTGGACCCCCGGCATAGTTAATAAATCCCAGTTTCCTGAACCGGTTCATGAAAAAGCTGACCCGCGAACGAGTGGTGCCCACCATCTCGGCCAGCGCCTCCTGACTGAGCTTCGGAATCACGGATTCAGGCTTCCCTTCCTTGCCAAAGTGAGCAAGCATAAGAAGGACACGGGCCAACCTCTTCTCGCTGGAATTAAACAGTTGGTCAACCAGATCCTCTTCGTATCGAATGTTCCGGGTCAACAAATATGCGACGAACAGATCGGAAAGGGTGTGTTCGCGGTGAAGCGCGTCCACCAAGGCCTTTTTCTCGATTCGCAGAACATCGCAATCCGTCATTGCGGTTGCAGAGCCCATGCGAAGAGGTTGACCCGCAAGCGAACCTTCGCCGAAGAAACTCCCGTCACTGAGTATGCCGATTGTGGCTTCCTTGCCATCCTTGGAGACAACGGTGAGTCTTACCTTGCCTGTCCGCAAGTAGAAAACAGAGTCTGCAGGATCCCCTTGGGCCATGATGGTTTGCTTTTTCGGAAAGAGGAAAGCTTTCCTGCCTTCGCCGATGGTGTCGAGGAACACCTGCGGGTCGAATTTGGGGCCGTGCTGGGGGGCTGGGGGTGGACGCGTAGAACCCCGGGTGCGTCGCGATTTCTGTTCGATCGGCGCCGGGAGGGCGATTTTCGTTGAACCTTTGGATTCGCGAGGCGAAGCCATGGGCACACCTCCGCTCATTCCACGTTCACGCATATTATACCCCGTTGCGCTGGCATTCTTGTGGGCATCGTGGACGTTTTCCCTATGAAAGCAACCGTGAGCGGGTTGTCCTCGATGGAGGGCACCTCGGGGCATGGCGACGGGCGTTTGCTGCCCAACAGGATATCTAGCACGCGGTGAACCGTCTGGACTGCCGTGAGGACGTGACTCTCCGTCCGGCCGAGAGAGGATAGACCGAGAAGAGCAAGCTGAGATTGCAACTGACGGACATCATGCCGGCGCAGCGCAAGATAATGGGCAAGATTTCGAGCGCTTCGGCGATGCGCTTTATGAAGCTCCAACGGCCGTTTGAGAAGAGAACGCTCCAGCTCAAGCATTTCCGAGTAAAGCCACGCCAGTTCCCCCAGAGAGCCGCTCAAGAACGGATTTATCAAGGTTTCCATGGAGGGTGAACACCAGGCCAGGATATAGAAGCGGAAAAAACGATCTTACGCTTCACATGTTGCTGCCACATGAAAGCGGGTCTAGGGTCTACTGAGATTACATTTTGACGCTGCGGTCGACGGAGTACGTTCGCGATATTGCTCGATAGAGACGTCCCGACACGGGCGGCGGCGAGCAATGCCCGTCTGACATTATCGGGGTGTTCAATTTTGACCAGACAGACGTTCTGTGCTTGCTTAAATTTGTGATGGTCGAAGTGTATTTCCACTCGCTTAGGTCATCTGGGTTTGTTGTCTCTCGCGTCTTATTCCCGTCGGCAACGTCGAGCCAAATTCAGATATCTAGAGGAGATGTGGCCATGGACTCCCCCATTGTGTTGTGCATCGACGACCGTCCACAAGCGCTCGAGTTTCGCAAAGCGACTTTAGAATCTCGTGGTTATTGCGTCAAAACCGCGTCGAGCGACTCCACCGCGATAAAGAAGTTAGAGGAGACGTCCGCCTCGGCAGTTCTACTAGAGTACAAACACGAAGGCATGGACGCGGAGGCCATAGCCTGCCATATCAAGCGACGGTTTCCCAGCCTGCCGATCATCCTGCTATCAGCGTACTCCGAGATGCCAGAGCGAATTCTGTGGTCGGTGGATGAGTATGTGATGAAGAGCGAACTGCCGGAACGGCTGGTGCCGATCATCGACCGAGTAACGCACCCACAACGTTCTGACCAACAATGTCAGCGTAGCGGCGCGGCGGCCTAAAGGGCTCCATTCGCCGCGGCTCGATTGGGTATGACCAGACTTAGAAATATTTCTTTGAAAAGGAGCGAAGACAATGACCACTGAACCCACGTCGAAATCTCAAAGCGCAAAACACCCTGCAGTCCTTAAGTTAATGGGCGGTGCGCCATTTTCTCAGCGGCTGCAACAGGTATACGACACCCTTGCCCGCCGTGCTTACGAATTGTTCGAAAGCCGCGGACGTGAGGATGGCCAAGATTTGGAAGACTGGTTCCGTGCCGAGTCCGAGTTACTGAACGCGATGCCGGTGAAGATCACCGAAGCTGACGATCAAGTGATCGTCCGCGCTGAGGTGCCGGGTCTCAGCGACCAGGACATTGAAGTGCGAGTTGCGCCTCATCGTCTCATCATCACCGGAAAGCGGGAACAGATTCGTGATCACGAAAAGCGGAAGACTCACAGCGAGACAAGTTCCTGTGAGGTCGTTCGCATGCTTGATCTCTCGGAGGAGATCGATCCGGATGAAGTAACAGCTACGGTGCAAAACGGGACGCTTGAAGTAGTGCTGCCGAAGGCACACCCTGGCAAGAATATTCCGGATGGAGTCAAAGCGGCGTAGTGCGCAATGTTATGACGTTGCACGACAAAAGGGTGAGGAAGACTGTTGCCTTGGCGGAGCCGAAGCGATGTAAACGTCTGTCGGATAGAATGGCAGTGGGATTATGGTGATCAATGAAATGACCCAGAAAGAGTGTGGCGCATTTCTGGCAAGCGCTTCGCTCGGAAGACTCGGCTGCTCGTTCGATAACCAGCCGTACGTGGTGCCGATATATTTTGTGTACGAGCCTGACTATATTTACGTCCTCTCAACCTTCGGGCAAAAGACCGAATGGATGCGAGCGAATCCCAAAGTTTGTCTGGAAGTTGACGAAATCACGAACCAGTCTCAGTGGATAAGCGTGATTGCCAGTGGTCGCTACCAGGAATTGCCCGAGCCCCAATATACCGCCGAGCGGGAACATGCGCGGAGGCTGTTAGAAAAGCGCTACCGGTGGTGGCAAAACGCATTGGGTGAGCGTCAGCTAAGACTGGGCGACGACTTGATTACTCCGCTCTTCTTCCGCATCCACATTGATTCGATGACGGGCCTTCGCGCCATCGGCGAGTCCGCCGAATCTGGCAAAGCGTCGCTGGAATAGACATCTCCAGCAGGGCATCGGTGTTCGTTTTCAACTTCCGCACAAGTTAACTGCGACAATGATCGTCTTCCTATGGTAGACCGAAGATAGTAGAGATCTTCGTATGCATTTTTCATTACCACACACTACCGCAACGGACCGGGGGCATCCCCACACCATAAGTGTGAAACTGCGCGACATGAACCAACTCTTCAATTCGATGGACCCTTCTCCATTCATTGAAAAGGATCTCGACGACGACGCGGAAGAATTCATCGTGAGCTGGGCCCAAGAATTCTCCCCTAAAGCTCCGATCAAATTGCGCATCTACTTGGACCAGTGGCCGGCCGAAGACCCCAAAGAATTGATCAGGACGGCCGTCCACAACCATTTTGCTCACCGTGCCAAAATTACTGACTTGGAGTTCAAGCGGCTCCTGAGGCAAGGCCGCACCAGTCTTTTCATCGGGCTGCTGTTCTTGGCTGCGTGTCTAATTCTCAGCAAGATGTTGTTAGGTCATGAGGCGGGCACTTGGGCTGCCATCGTGCGGGAGAGCCTCACGATTGCCGGATGGGTCGCCATGTGGCGACCGATGCAGATCTATCTTTACGATTGGTGGCCTCTGCTGCGACGGAGCCGGATTTATGCCAAGCTAAGCCACATGCCCGTGGAATTCGTCCAAAAAGGCAAGAGTTGAGTAGAAGATTTCGCGCGAAGACGAGGCGCTCTTAACTGGCTTTGTGTGCCACGGACTGCATCACTACCAGAGACAAGCGTTTCCGGAGCGACGCGGGTATCGAGCCGATAACGGCCAGCATCATTGCATACTCAGCAATGTCTTGGCCTTCCTCCTGCGACCAGAGGTTGCGGAGAAGATGAGCCATGTTCACACCCCCGGTGAAGGGCAAATTTATTGCAGATCGGACGACACGGCGATCACGTCATGCATGGCAACTTGATCTGAACGGCTTGTGCCGCATATTCGGTCACCGTAAAATCGCACGCATGGAGTCCTTCCAGCTTCACCAGACGCGACCGTGTTATGTGATCGCAAAGGCTGTGAACAAGTGGCGGACTACTTTGAAGTAGACGATCGCGGTCAAGAATACCGGGTTTGCGCTTCGCACACCTACAGCAAGACGCATGCTTCGTGGCTGCCGACGCGGAAACCAAGTCCTGATCTTCCTTTCCGAAGCCGACCTGCCGCTTGAACCGTTGACGGCACCCCTGCACATGGCAACTTGCAAGGTACGTTGGCAAGAACAAACAAACGAAAGCGCCCCAGACTCAATCGAGTCGGTGGGGCGCTATCGTTGAACAGCCCTCCCCCGAAAACTGCTCAATCACAGGCTAGTGTTCTTCGCTGTCGTGCGGAATGGCTCCAACGTGCTATCGGCGGGCGCTGGGACCAGTTCCAGAGCCATGATGGGTATTACTTCAGAACTTGCGTTGCCTGCGCGGCACGGGATGGTAAGGCGAGAGGACTCGCGGGGGTGGCACGCAGCAAGCAACGAACTGTCGGGGCTCCGAGACGATCTGACAAAATCATTCACAAGCCTGAGAGCGAACCAAAAGTGCCGACATTTGAGTCCCCGCGACGGAACGAGTCCCTCCCGGGCTAGCGAAAGTTCACGGACGGGCGTTCTAAGCGGTCTTCCTCTGCTCCGGCTTCAACGAAGTAGGCTGACTTGCAACAACTTCGCTGGGCTCGGAATCGAAGACCGCCATTACCTCATGATCCCCATGGTTGAGCGAACGTGGCTGCGCCCGCCAGTTCAACTCTTCCAGCCGCTCTCGCATCGCATCCCCATGCGTTTCGTGAACATTACAACGTTCACAGTCTGGGCTGTGGAGTCTCAGGAGGGACAACAGGGAGCATTTCATGTTCAAAACCCACCTCGCGAGTCCCGTTCGATTTCCTACGAATTCCGCCTCGACAAGGGATTGTAGTTGATCAGTTGATCCGCTCCGTTCCCAGTACATATAAAGGGCAATTGCAGCGATTTCAGGCTTTCCCGAGCGGTTGCCGCCCCATTTGACCATTGCTGTGCTTAAGTTGGATATTGAGACGGAATGGACGCTGAACAGAGCATTGCTGAAATCGAGCGACTGGAGCGCATCTTCGCGGTGGCCGACACTAGACCGCTGAGCGCAAGCGACCTCGCGGCTGCGGATCGGCGACATGACGAGCAGCAAGCCAGTAGCCCGTGGTTCCGCCTGTGGCAGCGGTATGGCATCTGTTGCCGAGCCAAGTCCCCGGTGCTTCGACTAGGGGAATTGGAGAGCTAGACCTCCGAACCAGCAAGAATGTTCACCTCTTCTCTACCTTCGAATCGGACGATTGCGTTCACTGCATGCAGTAATCCAGGATTACAACGTCAACCGAGTACTTCGAGGCTAGTGGGGCGAAGATGGTTTGCTTTTTTGGAAAGAGGATGGCCTTCCTGCCTTCGCTGATAGTGTCGAGGAACACTTGGGCGTCGAACTCGCGGCCGTTCTTGGGGGTGGACGCGTAGAATTCCCGTGCGTTGAGATCTCTGTTCAATCGGCGCCGGGACGGCGATTTTCGTTGAACCTTTGGATTCGCGAGGCGAAGCCATGGGCGCGCCTTCGCCCATTCCACATTCAAGCACGTTATACCCCCTCTTGCGCTGGCCCGGCATCGCTTGCGATCCCATGTAGATCACGGGACTCGGCAATTGCCTTTTGCGTGAGCCTGCCTCGGCGGAAGCAACCGACATACGATCCCATCGAACCTTCACAGATGAGAACCACTCTGTCTACTGCGGTTGGTTGATTGCTGTCGGTTGGTTCAGCTCTTGCTGCAACTGCAATAACTGGCGCAGTTGCTCAACATTGGCGGAGTTGGATGTAGGAACGCCCCGCCCACTTGGTTGCAGGGAAGTCTGATTGGTCTTGGGTGTCTGCTCGAGGACCACGTAGATCGGAGTATCCGCCGAAATAGTCACGACGATGTGCTGGGTGATCGCTAATCGGGAAACCTCCTCATCTCCCGCCTCGCCGACATTGTTGCTGACGCGCTCCCGCATTAGGTCCGACTCGCTCAGCGGCTGGTTCAGACTGCCTTGTCCCACCAACATCGCGCCGGCTTGCCCGATTCCTGACAGCGATCTGACCAGGACGTTCTTTCCCGTGTTCTTCCCCTCAACTTTTCCTTTGAGCGGCCGCAAGTCTAAATCCGTGGCGGCGGCCTCGATGGGAACGACTGCACCATCCGGCATCAGCAGAGAATCGAACTGGATGTCAACGTAACCTGAACGATCTCCGTTACGGATGTGGCCAACCGCTTTTGCACCCGCAGGGACAACAATCTCTCCGTCCCGCTCATAGTTGTATTCGATCACAGCCAGGACAGGTGTTCGCACAGCCGTACTAGCCGCTGACTCCAGACGGGCACGCAATCGCGTGCCCGAGGCCAGACCTAATCCCAGTTCCGGCGCTGAATTATTGATATCCCGGGCCTGAGTGCTGGCTGAGTTGGCAGAGACGTTTCGCACGTAGATCAACGAAGCCTTCTCCATGGCCTCGCGCTCTGCTTTACCCAAGTCTGGAGCCTCGGCACCGCCGGTACCCGAGCCTGCCTGATAGGGTGGTGCTTGCCATGCCTGCTGTTCTCCGAAAGGTGGTATCGATCCCAAAGTTCCCGCCCCGCCCGCCCCCGGCGCCCTCGCTGCCGACTTGGTTGCAGTTCGCTGTAGATCTCGTTCGTTGAGGAAGCCTTCGTGAGATTCCTTTGTGACGGGCCGGCCAGAATCGGTGACCGGAAATAGGCTCTTGTCGTTGCTTGCGTTGCCGTTCTCCAAAGCCAAGTCATCAGCAGCAGTGGTACCGCGACTCTTCACTTTCTGCGGCGCGCCTCGATGGGGCATAGATGTAGCAACGAAGATCAGCAGGGCGATGACGATCGCTCCGGCTCCAATGATTACGAACCGGTTCTGTTGGATCTGCTGCTTGGCTCTCTGTTTTGCTCTTGTCGCGACCTCCGGCAGTGGGATGGACGCAGGCGCAGGGGGAGTAGCACATCGTTGAGGGCTTCATCTCCTGCTGGTTCCTGAATCGCTCCGGCGTTGCCGTTGTCGCTGTGCCCGTTGGGACGAGTCACTTTGCACCTCCCGAGACCGGAGCCACAAACGCAATCGGTGCCAGCACAGGACGATCGACTTCTTCTGCCTGGGCCACCGCAAGCAGGAGCCTTTCGCTGGACTCCTTGAAAGTGGGGCGATCGAACACAACGATGCCATCGGCTCTAGCCCCAGGCGCGAGCCTGCGCGAGGTGATCCAATAATCTTTGATCGCCACAGGCTCAGCCTTAATCGCTTTTCGATGCTTGCCTTTTGATGTCCCGGCAAGCTGTATTTGCGGCGGCAGTACTTCAATGGTCCGTGCAGAAGAGTTCAGAACGGCGAACGGCACGGCCATCTGTTGCTCCTTCTCTAGCGCCTGCCCTACCGCGACCTGCAGCTGCTTTCCTTCCCAGTGTGGATTCTCAATCCGTTCCGCCCTGACCAAATCCTGTTTCTGGCTGCCAGTCTTCTCTTGGGGAGTACTGGCTGGCTGACTCTCTGTAGCAACGTTCTCTGTTTCGCCGACCACAAAGATGGGATGAGTCGACGCAATTAGAAAGCTGCGGGGGCGCTCACAGTAGAGGACGTAGTCCACGGGTTCACTACGGTCTGACTTGCCTTGGCTCACCAGGCTCAGCGAGATCTCATGGCCCCCTCTGGTCGTGATCAGGGCGTTGGTTTCCGCAGGTTTCGCGCTGGTTGCTTTGAAAAACACCAACTGCGGCTCAGCATCGGAGTGTTCAGCCTTAAAGGATCCCGGATCCCCCAGCACGACCGAACTGACCTCTTCGAGCACTCGCACCGAACTGACATATCCAGGCCGGAGATGCAAGACCACAACCTGTTCCGGGTCAACATTCAAGCTCACGATTCGCGCCTGCGGAAGCTCAGTTTGCGCAAAAGTGATGTGTGGCAGCAGAAGCCCGATCGTTATCAGATGCACCAAACTCAAACAAATTTTCATCTCACATCTCTTTCCGAACTCGTGTTCGTAGTTCTTGGATTGATTCTCGTTTCGCGAAGGTAAGCTGTTCTGATCCTTGCTACATAGGTGACTACATCGGGATTACGATAGGCGAGGGTTCGTCTGCCGATTACGTCTTCGCCGGCATAATAAGCGGCGACCACAAGCCTCAGATCGTCGTGAAACAGTCGCATCAGCCACGCGAGGTAGCGGACGCCTCCGGAAATGTTCTGTTCGAGATTGCAGCGGTCTCTTACTCCCAGCCGCCTGGCTGTCAGCAGGCATCAACTGCATCAGCCCTACCGCGCCTTTAGGTGAGACCACGCATGGTTGCCAGTTCGACTCGCGTTCGACAATGGCACGCACCAACGCGACCGGTACCTTGTAGTGGTGTGCGTAGGATGCGACGTAGTACTCGGCTTTAGTCCGTTCCTGTGGTTTGGGCGTTTGCGCCCAGCAAATCGAAATTGCAGAAAGCACTTGAGCCATGATGAGTGCTGGCTTCATGCCGCGCTCCTTCGCAGAGCCTCGGCGCTGTACTGCTGCGCGTCATAGATCAAGCTGGCAAACCCATCCCGCAAGAGCAGCTTGCGTCGATCAGCCTCGGTCTTAGCCAGCAAAGGCAGGAGAATGTCTCTCATCTCCGGCGTAATTTGTTCACTTCCCAGAACTTTGAGTGCCTGCGCGAGATCGAGAATTTCCGAGACTGAGGGCGGTTTCTCCATGCTCCAGCCACGCAAAGCCTTGGCGAGTCCCGCCATACCGGCATGGAATTCGTGCGTGGAATCAGGCGTTCGCAGCGCCACAATCTCTGCTTCTCGCTCCGCGGTAGGGTGTTCAACACGAAGATAGAAACTCCGCCGGCGCAGGGGATCGCCGATGCGCCTCTCTTCATTCGATGTCAACACAACGAAGGGAATGCTCCTGGCTTTGATCGTGCCGAGCTTCGGGATGCTCAACTGCCACACGCTCAGTAACTCGAGCAACAGCGCCTCAAATGCGTGGTCCACTTTGTCCAGTTCGTCGATCAGCAGGACACAAGGCTTTTCGCACTGCAACGCGCGCAGAAGCGGCCCGGCGCCGAAGAAGTGGCGGCTATGCAACTCCGCCCTAAGGGATTCCCAATCAACGCTGACAGACTTGGTTTTGAGTTCAACGCAAAGCCTTTGAAGAGGCTCATCGAACTTGCCGATGGCTTTCTCTTCGTTGATGCCCTCATAGCACTGCAGACGCTCGACCGTGGTGTCGGCTGCATCCGCAACCGCATATGCCAATTGAGTCTTTCCGCTACCGGCAGGGCCCTCCAGTAGCAACGGCTTTTGGAGTCTCGCCGCCAGATACACCGTAGTCGTAGCGACTCGAATCGGCGATATAGCCGGCAGCGTGAAGCCTTTCGGCGAGTTCTTCGAGAGATGAAAACACTCCTGCTCCGTTCTGTCCGACCTCAATTCCGGTCCTGAACGTGAAGAAGCTAAGCCCGAACGAAATTTCGGTCAAATCGGCGTGGTTCCTCGCCCGAGGAAAGCTGCTGCAGCCCTCATGCAAGTTTTGACTGAATTCTCGATTTGCTCTACAAGCGGTGCATATGGAGGTCCGTTGTGACAGCGAAAACCGGAAACAACGAGAAGCGATTCTTGGGCACAAAGGCGGCAGCCGAATATTCAGGCATTCCAGCCAGCACGCTGCGGGTGTGGAGATCCCAAGGTGGAGGACCGAGATTCTACAAACCCCGTGGACGCGCGCTGTATGATATAGCCGATCTGGATGAGTTCATCCGATCTAGCGTCCGTGTTTCCTCTGTGCGCGCAAGCAGGGAGGAACGGAATGTCTATCTACCCACGGGGTGATGTCTGGTACTACCTCTTCTATATCAATGGAAGGCGTTACCGCGGCAGCACCAAAACCAAGAACCAGAAGCAAGCAGAGCGAGTCGAGGCTAGAAAACGGGTTGCGGCAGAGGCAGGAGAGTCGTTGCGGCCCAAACGAGTACCGCTGGTGCGCGAGTTCGGCAAGCAATTCGTTGAGTGGCTCGACAAAACGACGCTCGCCGAGAACACAAAGGCCGATTACAAAAACGGCCGGCGTTTGATCCTGAAGACCCCGTTGTCCGGGATGCGAATCGATCAAATCACGGCCGATGACGTTGAGACCACAAAATTTCACGAATCGCCCCACAGTCGGAACTGTGCCATTCGGACGCTGCGCCGTATGTTGGGTAAAGCCCGTGATTGGAAAGTGCTTCGTGAAGTGCCAAGGATCAAGACGGTCAAAGTCTTCCCCAGGGACCGAATGGTCACTGTCGAGGATGAGAAACGACTCTTGGCAGCATGCAGACGACCCTTGAAAGATGTCCTGACCATCATGCTGGACTCCGGATTGAGAAATGGGGAAGTCATCAGGATGCGCTGGGAAACGATCAACTGGGAAGGCGCCTTCTATTTCAACCCCAGGGGTAAGACGCGTAGAGCTCGTCGGCCAGTGCCGTTGAGTGAGCGCGTGATCGCACTTCTCAGGACAATTCAGCTTGAACAGTTGGGCCTACGCGAGGGTTGGGTCTTTCCTTCGAAGAAGTCTCGCGCAGGCCACATCGGACTGAGCGGACTAGAGCACGCGTTCAGAAATGTGGCGCGAAAGCTCGAAATTCCGGATGCTCTGAAACTGTATTGCGCGCGGCACACGTTCGGCACCGTCGCTATGGCAGAGACGAAAAATCCGGGACTGGTGAAGGAAGTCATGGGGCATGAGAGTCTCACGACGACGATGGGTTATCTGCATCCGGAAACGGCACAGATCAAAGTCGTCATCGATCGGCTGAATCAGCAGAAGTACGTGATGTAGCAACAGCCACAAAAACAGCCACAGTTACGAGTAAGTAAACAGAAGGCGATGGATGGCAAGTCCTTGAAAAGAAGTGGTGAGCGCGGTAGGAATCGAACCTACAACCTACTGATTAAGAGTCAGTTGCTCTGCCAATTGAGCTACGCGCCCACGGTGGGGATGGCTGGTAGGACGAACCGAAATTATAGCATCCAACCGCGATGCGCGAAATTTTCGGGCGCACTTCAGCGGTCTCGCACGAAAAACTTTCCACGTGAATTGCAGATTTTCCGACTCGCGAAATGCGGACAGAGCGACTCGCTCCACTCTCGCTAACAGCAAGAGCGCGAGCGGCGCTACGGTCGCTGGCGAACTTCGGCGGCCAAGCTGGATTCCTCAGCGGCAGGCCGGCGAGGCGGCAATGGATTCGTGCCGATCGCCGGACGACGCTCGACCGTTCCGATCACCGGCGCTTCCATGCCATCCGCGTATGCCATCGAAGCAAAACTCTGCTCGCTGCACATCCGGTCAATTAATCGTTGTTGCCGCGCACTCAAAACTGCGTGCGGCAAGATGGGGAAGTTGCGAAACATCCACAACAGATATACCCGCTGCCAAAAGGATGGCATCACGTATCGCGGCCCGATTGGTGTTTGTACTTCCACCACACCGTCCGCAAGCTTTTCAATCAACATAATCCTGGGCCCGCCTGGAACCTCAAATTGGCCAGAGCAATTCTAGGGCCGCCATTATTGCACCGCGCTCAAGCCAATGGGAAGCCCTTTTCGAAGATTAACAGAGAATTCTTATTCGAGAACGACCGGCAGCCCTAACGGAGGGCAGTTTCGGGAAAAAGCCGAGTCGATCCCCGCCCAAAATGGGTGTTCCCCCCCACGGGCTTAAAACCCGCGTCACACCGCCACTTCCGGAAGGATATCCATCTTGCGAATCTGGGCCGCCACCCCGAATTGCGGACCTTCCTCCACCCGCACGATGGTCGCCTGGCAGCAGACCCAGCACCTCTCTCCCGCTGTCAATTCGGGAGGGAGTATGAGAACCAGTTCCACGTCGGTTCCCTTTTCCATTTTGGAATTCGTGTACAGAAACACTCCGTTGGCGCTGACGTCGCGGGTCTGAGCCGTCTGTTCGGTGCCTTGAGAAGTGCGGACGCGGGTGGGGACAGTGGCGTTGATTCTGGTTCCGGAGCGGCGCTCGTTATCGGATGTCATGTGGGCCGAAGTTGGCCCACATACTGTACACCAAAAGCCCCGGCGCAACTCTGGATCCCGGGCTCCGTTCGGGAACCCGGATTCCACATCGGGACTAAATATTAGGGCGCAGCGCGCGGACCGCTGGGACCACCAAAGCCTGCTCCATGGTCGGAACGTTGGTCCCGCGGAGCTTCTCTTCGGTTTCGTGCAGCTTGTCGGTCTGTCCCGACTGGTAGTAAGCCTGCACCAGAAGCTGCAGCGTAAACGGATTGTCCTCGTCCTCTTCCAGATGCGCTACTGCTTCCGAGAATTTCTTCTGGTTCATCAGCAGAGCTCCTGCCGCGCCTTGATACGAGCTCAGAATCACGCGGTTGCGGCTTCCGTTGGCCATGGCTTCCAGTTGTTGCAGAGACCGGTCGGCCAGCGGCTGGTTGCTCGCCAAAGCTGCGCGCACTACGCGATTGCGCAGAATTCGCGACATCTCTTCATCGCGATCCGACTTCGAAATCGTGGCGCGATGGCTCAAGGATTCTTCCGCCAGCTTCAAATGTTTCAGCGCGATGTTGTCGTCGGGCTGATATTCCGCCATGTGACGCAGAGCTTGCGCTTCCTGCAAGTCCTGCTCTTTGGCATGCGCATCTTCTGCGATCGCGAGAAAATCTTTGTCCGCTTCAACAAAGTTGCCGTCGCGCACAAATGTCATCGCCCTCTGCATGCCATAGGTGAGGCGGTCGGCCTCCGTGTGAGCGAAGCGGATGGCTTTGTCGTATTCAATACGAGCCTGTTCCTGATTGCCCATCAAGGCGTAGGTGTCGCCAAGACCGAGCTGTGAGGTCACGAAGTCTGGATCCATCTTCAGCGCGGCGCGATAGTGTAAGAGTGAACTGTCGAAGTCACCTGCCATGCGCTTCAGTTCCCCGAAGGAATCCTGCGGGTTCGGTTCTTTCGGCAGCAGCGCGACGTAGCGATCCATCGCTTCAAATGCTTTTGCGAACTCCCGGTTGCGGGCTTCGATGTAGGCCAGATCGTTCAGCGCCGCCGGATACTGCTTGTCGATCGCCAGCGCCTTCTCCATCATGCGCTGCGCCTGGTCGTTCCCGTTTTCTCCCATCAGCCAATTGCCCGCGAGATACAGAAGACGCTTGTCGCGCGGATACATTTCCAGCATGTCGTTCATGGCGGTGATGCCGCCGAGGAAATCGCCTTCTTGCACTTTCGAGATCCAGGCAATCATCAACTGCTCGCCAGGACTGAGTTTCGGAGCCAGCTCTTTCGCCTTCGCGCGAGCCGCACTGATTTCCTGCGGATTGCCGCTATTAAAAGCGATCCAGGCCCAGGCCACCGCCAGGTTCGGATCTTCCTTCACGGCCGCGCGCCAGTCGTCGTTGCAGCGCTCAAGGTAGAGATTCTCGTAGTCTTCCATCCCTTTGTAATAAAGCTCGCGAGCCTTCGCCGAAGTCGTGGTGATCGGCAAGGTCGAGGTCGCGCCTTTCGCAATATGGTGCGCGGAAAGAGGCGCAATCAAAGCCAGCGAGAACGACAAGACCGCGCAAGTCTTCAGCCAAGCAGTGCCGTGCATCGGGAATCTCCAGGAAAACAGAGCTATGGGGGGAGGGCGAACAGTTGCAGCGTAACATCGGCGTAACCAGGAGACGAGTGACGAAAGTCGGTGAACCGCCGGGACGGGCGATCGAGATCAAGCAGCTGAGCGAAGAGTGAATCCTATGCGATTGGAATCTGCCACTTCTCTGCACTTTGCACAGAAAAATTCCGCTCGCTGCAGCTTTGAGCAGAGAGAAATCTCTTTAAATCCGGCAAACCCGCAGTAAACAATTGAAAAAGATAGCTTTAGGAGCCCGGAATCGGGAACCGCGACGCCTACGCGTGGCGCCATCATCCTTCAACGAATTGGTAGAGCACAAGGTCAGACGTCACATCGTCCCTGTGGAATTCCGGTGCGAAGCTGGAATCGCGGCTCCTCAAAAGAAAAAGCCCCACTCCTCCTAAAGAAGTGGGGCTTGGTTTTGAGACCTGAAAACTTACGGTTAGAACTTCAGGATCGCCGCAAATTGCACACCGCGGGGACCACCGCCTCCGAGGAACGGGTTGCCGATTCCTACGTCGCCCGTAGCGGTCAGAGAGTAGTACCCGGAGTGCTGTCCTGTCGCCGCATCGGGGGATCCGATATTACCGATGAAGTTGGGCAGCAGCGGACTGGAGAAGTTCGGATGGTTGAAAAGGTTGAAAAATTCAGCGCGCAACTGCAGGTTTACGTGCTCGCCAAGACTGGTATCTTTGAACGCCGAGAAGTTAAATTCCTTGAAGCTTGGTCCCTTCAGGGAGTTCCGTCCCAGGTTGCCGAAATGCCGGGTGCCCGGGATGCAGTTGCTTTCATCGGCCGATCCATCGTTGGTCGGGTTGCCCCAAGTGCACGGAGCGGAAAACGCCGACAAATTCAGGAACTGCGACGGATTTGTTGGAGAATATTGGATCGGCCCAGTCACGTCAGGACGATCAAACCCTTCCCCGGCTCCCGAATAGTCTCCTTGAAATTCATAGTTCAAGTGCCACGGCTGGCCGTCCTGCAGATTCAGGATTCCGTCCAGTCCCCACCCATCGGTCAACTTTGCCATGTGGCCATGAGCCTTCGGAAGCTCGTAGACAAAGTTCCAGGTGAAGCGCTTGCGGATGTCGAAACTCGAATTACCCCGATCGCCGCTCGGATTCGTGCTGTTCTGCGGCTGCGCCTCGTTGGGCTCGAAATCTTCCAAATCGCTGGCCGTATCGATCGAGTGCGACCACACCAAGTTTGCCTGAGACGTCAATCCATGCCACTTGTTCACGTGAAGGCTTGCCTGCATCGCGTTGTAGTTCGAGTTGGCGGAAGACTGCTCTTGATTCAGGTAAAAGAAGTTCGGAGCGAGAGTTCGCGGAACTCCGTAGCTGTTAATGCAATTGCAGCCTAAATCCGCTGCCGTGATTTGTGCCTGGCTTGGCTGGTTGATATCGAGGAATTGGAAAAGCTTTGTGCCCTTCGATCCCACATAACCGACCTGCAGCACCATGCGGCTCCCGAGTTGCTGCTGGACGTTCAGATTGAAGTTCTGGATGTAAGGCGTCCGCATATGAGGGTCGACCATGAAGAAGTCTCCCTCTGGCCCGTATCCCGAGTACACGGGCTGGTTTGCCGCCAAGGGAGCGCCCGTCGGGCTGCCGGTGGCCAGGGCGTTCGCACCCAATCCGGGATAGGCCGGGCCGGGGCAGAACACGCAGTTCCAGGGCAGGTGTCCCAGGAACATGTCCTGCGAGAATGCGTCGTAGAACATTCCCCATCCGCCGCGGACTACTGTCTTACCCTTGCCAGTTACGTCGTACGCAAAGGCAGCGCGTGGAGCAAAGTTGTTGAAGTCCTTTCCATACAACTGACCGGTGGCAACGTTGTCTCCACCGGTGGCGAGACTCCCGAGAGTGTAGAACTGCCCGTCCTTTTCGCCGGTCACGCCGAAGTAATCCCAGCGCATACCGTAGTTGAAAGTCAGGCGCGAAGTTGCACGAAAACTGTCCTGGATGAACAACCCGTCGCTGTTCTGGAACGTATGCCGTCTCGAGTCTCCGGTGACCTGGTGGCCGCCGTCAGGAATGCCGTTCAAGAAGTCGGTAAGGTCGGCGAAACTCAGGGTGCCCCGGAAGTTGTGATCGATGACTTGCATGATCGTGGTACGACGGAATTCATACCCAAACTTCACGTCGTGCTTGCCGGTCTTCCACGAGTAATTGTCGACAAAATGCCAGTTCGAATCGACGCGATTACGAGGAATCGAGCTGGTTGCGCCAATCTGCGAGAAGCCGAGTTGGCTCGATGAAGCGCCATCGAAGCTGATCGCTGGCAGTCCGCCATCGTATGCTCCCACTCCTGTGTTGAGCCCGATGGAGTTGGGATTGAAGCTCTGGTCTTGCGGGAAGAATCCTTCCACGAAGCGGTTCCAGCCCAAGCGCGCTTCATTGACCTGGCTCGAATTGATCACCTTCACATAAGAGAGAGCAATTAACTGAACGCGGGTCGGAGTCGTCGTGTTGAATCCTGGGAGCAAGCCACCCGCCAACTGTGCGAACGGGAAGCTCTGGCTGCTGTCTCCGAAGTAGTATCGACCGGTCAGCATGTTGTTCGGATTGAAATTCTGATCGATCTTTCCGATGAAACTGTCGACGCGATTGAAGAAGCTGGTGGATGTGGTAAGGTTCGCTGCACTGCAACCGGTTGTATCGGAAACAACGCCTGCAATATTAGGCGTGGGCCACGGATTGCGAGCGAGGAGTGCGGCAGTAACAGGGTTCACAGTGCCGCCCGCGCCGACAATGGCAGCTTCGGTCGCAGCGACTACCGTGGGGTCCGGGACGCATGTTGTTCCCGCTTGCCCACCGTTCTCGCGCTGACCTTCGTAGTCCGCGTAGAAGAAAGTCTTGTCCTTTACGAGTGCGCCGCCCAGCGAACCGCCAAACTGGTTGTTGTTGAACGGGCTCTTCGGAGCAGGTGCGATGTTGAAATAATTCCGCGAACCCATCTTGCCGGATCGGAAATATTCCAGCGCCGATCCATGCCAGGCGTTGGAGCCGCTCTTCGTCACAATGTTGATCACGGCGCCGCTATTTCGGCCATATTCCGCTTCGTAATTTGATAGCACTCGCAGTTCGGCAACCGCGTCGATCGGCAGAATCGTTGCCGGATCGCCAAATACACCGGCCTCGTTGATCGCGGGATCGTTGCGGTATCCGTCGTTCATATCGGTACCGTCGAGCAGGAAGTTGTTGGAACGGCCACGCGAACCGTTCATCGAGAAAGTTCCGTAGGATCCGGGCGAGTCAGAAATCTGGTCCGGAGAGCCCGCGATGCCGGGGTTCAGATAGATCAGTTTCTGATAGTCGCGTCCGTTTACCGGAAGGCTTTCGATCGTGTCTGCCGTCAGCGTCCCGCCCAGTTCAGCGGAAGTCGTTTCCACCTGAGGCAGCAGGTCGCCCGAGACTTCGACCCTGGTCGAAATCTGGCCAGTCTTCATCGAGGCATCCACCCGCCGGTCCGCCGCCACGTCGACCGTTACCCCGGTCGCGACGAAGGTCTGAAACCCTGCCTGAGTCACCGTCACGTTATACGTGCCGATCGACAGTTCCGGGACCGAGTAGCTGCCGTCGCCGCTGGTTTCGGTGGAGCGCTCGAGGCCCGTACCGGTGTTTTTCACGGTGACTTTCGCCCCAGAAACCACTGCACCCGAGGGGTCGGTGACCGTCCCTAGAATCGTTCCGCGGAAGGTCTGGGCCGACAAGCTCACCGCAGCCAGAAGAACAAACACCACGAAAATGCGCGCTCTCATCAAAGATCTCCTTAAACCGAAAAGTTGTCAGGGGAGTGAACACTGCTTGCGGGACATTGGCTGTTATTCAGCTCATTTTGGGAACGTTTGCAATCGCTTGCAAACTAACAAGATGCCCGCCCTTACAAGCAACTGAGAAAACATTACTGAAACCCGATTGCAAGAGTCAACCAAAGAGTTATCAATGGTTACCATCGTTTTTACGAATAAGGTACTAGGCGGGACGGAGAATTTAAGCCAATTGGGACTCAACGCCAGCTATCCGGCAGCCGTGTGACCGTCCGCCGAGCATCAGGCGGGACCAGATCTCTGAGTACCGAGTACTGAGTACTGATTCTAGAAGTTGAAGGCAAAGCCGCCCCGGATGGAGCGGGCTGAGTCGACGAGGTAGACGGTCTGGCCGTCCTGGCCGAGAACCGGGACGTATCCCTGGGCCAGCAGGTTGCGGATATCAATCAGCGCTTCCACATGCCCACCAAGGCTCGGGATGGGTTGGCGAATGAAAACGTTTAAGAACGGATCGCTCTGCCCGGCGGACGTATTGAACATGTCGACGGGCGTGATCGCCGGACCATTAATCCAGCGGTAGGAGGCAATCCAGCGCGTACGGGTGCGTGGCACGGTGCCGCTGAGCTTGGCTCCCAGGGCGTGGCGCCGCTGGGTTGAAATCCACTGCTGGGCGTTCTGCAGCGGAACATCGGCCCGGCCGAGATCGAGAACACCGCCGTAGCCGTAGTCGATGGTCGCCGTCAGGTCCGCCGAGAACTTGCGTTGAAGCACGACCCTCAAGCCATTGGAATCCAAGCTTGGGCCGGAGTAGCTGAAGGTGCCCGAAGAGATGTCCGGCAGCAGGAATCCGCCTGCAGCCGTTACCTCGCCGGTTCCAGTGAGTGCAGTGTTCACGATGTGATCGGAGAAAACGGCGACCTGCAGATTGGTGTTCCCCATGCGTCGCGAAACGCTGACTTCCTGGTGATGAGCGCTCTCAATTTGCGGAGAAAAATTCAACAGGCTGACGCGCGGATTCGTTTCGCTCAGATCGGCTGGCGCCGAATCGAAGCCCTTCTCGGAACGCAGGTCCGGACGAGACGTCGTGTACTGATACTCGACCACCGTGTTAGGCGATACGTGCAGGTCAGCCACGGCATAGGGCCGGAACGCATTCACCCGTCCCAGGAACTGGATCGTCTGCAGCTCGCTGCCGAACTTGAGCTCCAAAACGTCGGCGATGGAAATGTCATCGCCCGCGGAGAGCGCCAGCGACTGCAGCGCCGCATTGTGCAGGTTCGGATCGGACGGGGAAAAGCGGCGAACCGTAAGGCCGACAATCGGGGCAGAACCGTCCGCCAAACGGTGCGAATAAGTCGTGCGCAGGACAGCCGCCGGCAGCGTTGACCCGTAGCCGACATTGCCGCTGAAAGCCAGACGTCCGTCCGCGAAAATCGAGCGCTCAAGTTGAAGCCAGTGCTCATGTCCGAACCGCTGCCATAGCCACCAGCGGCCGATCCGGCAAGAAACGAGAGCGTTCCGCGGAGATCATGATCCGGCTTCCCTTCGGCGGTTGCCTCCGTCAGCGAAGGCGCCAATGGATCGTCCACCGCGCGCAGAATCGGACGGTTCGCCACAGAGCGCAACGTCCACTTCCAGTCATCGTCGTCCGGAACGTTGCGGGCGGGCGGAAGTTGCATCACCCCCAGCAGCGTGCTCAGAGTGACATTGACGTTCAAGCTGCCGCCGGGAAGCACTCCCAGTTTTTCGCGCAACGCCGGCAAGAAAGAAGGAGCCGTAACTTTCAGCGTGTAGAAGCCGGGAAGCAGATCGGAAGCAGTGAAGTGTCCGGCGGCGTCGGTGAAGACCGTGAGAGAGTGATGCGCCGAACCCGAAAAGTTCGACGACTGCGCCCATCTGGGGAGTGCCAGATGTATTGCGCACATATCCGGAGATCGCACCCGGTTGCTCAATTGCCCACACGGGGAGCGTCAGTCCGAATACCACAGCCCAAGTTGCGAGCTTACACAGTCTCAACTTCGCCCCACCCCCTGGGGGAATGCAGGGAGTTACTCTACTGCAAACGTCACGGACGGATCAACGGTCTGCTTGGAAATATTGTCGTTTATCTTGATCTGCATTTTGTAGATGCCAGGCTGCAGATTCGCGGCCTTGATTGACTTCTGCAAGGTCACCTGGTCGCCGACATTGCCCATCGTGTCGGTCGATTCCATCTTCTGAATCACTGCCTTGTTGGTCGCAATGTTCGTGATGTTGTACTCGAACGTGGCGGAAGGTTTGTGCGTCTTCTCGTCAACGCCGAGATTATAGACCTGCATCCAGAAATTCAGGTTCTGATCTTTGTCACGCTTGAAGAGCGCCGGCTTGCCGTCGGCAGTCGGCACTCGCGGACGAACCTTCATGGTGCCGATCACGAAGCTCCCGCTGCCAATCGCCTTCGTCGGAACGGGCTCCATCTGGTCGGCGATAATCAGAGTCGAGGTCGCGAGTTTGTCGTCGGAGAATTCCGGTACAACCACGCTCCGGCTCCATACGCCTTTGCGGTCGCCGTTCACATCTTTCACTGCCACGTTCAGCTTGTATCGGCCCGGTCGCAGAGGAAGCGCCTTCCAGTAAACGGATGCGTTCTCTGCGGTACGAGGCAGCAGCTCGGCCGGAACGTCCACCTGCACCGTGTCTTCAAAGGTCTGAACGATCTTCCCGGTCAGCGTAGACAGGCGTCCGAAGATGTTGACCGTTCCGCGTTGCACCCCGTCTTTATTCACGAAAGTGATGTCGCGATTCTTCATCTGAATCGTCACTGGAACCAACACGGTGTCGCTCGTCACCTTCACGAAGTCTGCGCGAACGTCAAAGGGCATCGGGTTCAGGATGACCTTCGAATTCACAGCTTCTTCGAGATCGGTGAACTTGACCTTGGGTGCTGCCTGCAGTTTCGCAAACTGTTCCAGACGGTCGAATTCTTTGGTCTGCAACTGGCTGCTTTGAGGACCAAGTCCGAGGCGCTCCATGCCGCCGCCAGAGAACCGTTGCGACTTGTTCGCCATGCCCATCTGCTCCCACATGGTGAGGCCGGCGTTCGGCGTCATCAGAAGAGCATCTTTCTCCGAGCGGTCCATCGTCATGTGAAACTCGCCGCACATGCAGGTATCGACGAATTCAACAATGACCTCTTGCCCGATACCCTCGATATAGCGGTAGCGCCAATCCTCAAATGGGAAGGTCGAAGTCTCGCCGCCGCCTTCATCCATGGGACGCTCGTAGCTGCCGCCCGACGGATGCGAATCAACCTCGTCCGCCTTGCCAAACACGATGTAGATTCGGCCGCGATCGGTCTTCCATCCCGGGACGCCCGCCGCGAAGTGCTCGTTGGCATACGCAATCCGCTGGTAGTGCTCTTCCTTGTATTCGTTTTCTTCGGTGTCCGGCGTGGGATCGCGCCGCTGCCAGAAAGCTTCAATGAAGTTGTCGCGCTCTTCGTCGTTCGAGAGCTGCTTGAAAGCTGCTCGCTCTTCATCGGTGATGATGTAAACCACGTCTTCGTCGAGCCACTTCTTGTAAGGCTTGCTCAATTCCTGCTTGAGTGCCCGCTCGTTCCTCTTCTTCTGCTTCTCATTGGGACCGCGCTTGAGCGGATCGACGGCATCCTGGGGCGCCGCTGGTGTGGTTGCGGCTGCATCCTTGGCAGGAGCTTCGGCGGGCTTTGGATCCACGGCTGCTTGGGAAGGTTGCGCTTGCGTCTGGTCTTGAGCGACGGCTCCGGAAGCCATTAGCCCGAGAGCAGAAACAAGCAAAATTCGAAACGCAGTTTGATACGAATCTACCCGGAACATGAGAGGGACTCCTGCCAGAACAACCGTCGTTTGCCTATTTTAGGCCGTTAGTTGTGTGAAAGCAAGGTTAAGTCGTGCCCGGAGAATGCATTGACAACTACCGCCACCTGCGTATGAAGCCGCCGATCACGCTCCGAGTTGCCTGCCTTGCAAATGTTTCTCACCTATCAGGAGCCGCCATCCCGGGCTATAATGTCAGGTTCCGGGGTAGGACTATCCATCCCCACCGCAAACGGGTCTCGGCGTCTCCTTATCTCTCTGATCGGGAACTTTCTCGGCGGCAGGTGCGTAACAGAGAATGTGTGTCCGTTACCTTGTCGATGCGGAGGGCATTTTCGTCGCCAGAATGGCATTTTGGCGCGATCTGACACCTGAGGGAAATAAGCTTCCCCGGCAGTGACGGCAACTATGAAAGCTTGGAAAAAAATTGCAATCGGCGTCGGCATCCTTGTGGTGCTGGCGGCCGTGGTCGGCTTCACCGTTCATCAGAGCGGCAAAAACGTGTCCACGGTGCAGACGGGGAAAGTGCAGCATCAGGACCTCGCGACCGTGGTGAGCGCTTCGGGCGAGATTAAGCCAAAAACGTACGCGAACATCGGGGCCAACGCGTTCGGGAAGATCACCCACCTGTATGTACGAGAGGGTGATCACGTAAAGAAGGGACAATTGCTGGCGCAACTCGAAAACGTGCAGTCGTCAGCGGATGTGAATGCCAACGCAGCCTCGCTGCAAGCGGCGCAGACCGATGCGGAGGCATCCGAGGCGGCAGTCGAAGACCTCGCAAGCCGATTTGGTTCGGGCGCAGGCGGACTTACGAACGCAACAAGATGGATTGGGATCGGGCTCAGAGTTTGTTCAAAGACGGATTGATTTCGAAATCCGATTTCGACAGCCGCAAGAATGCCTGGTCCACAGCGGATGCGGGACTCGTCCAGGCACAGTCTAGATTGGCGCAAGCAAAGGCGCAGAAAGACTCGGCGGACGGGCATATCGCGCAAGCGAAAGCTACCCTGGTGCACTATTCGGACCTGCTGCAGAAGACCACGAATTTGGCGCCGTTTGACGGAGTCGTCACGAACCTACCGGTACGCGAGGGCGAAACGGTTGTGGTCGGCATCCAGAACGCCCAGGGAAGTACCCTGATGACGATTGCGGATATGTCCGTCATCACGGCGGAAGTTAAGGTGGACGAAACGGACATCGTCAATGTGCGCCTCGGTCAACCCGCAGAGGTAACGATTGACGCCATCCCAAAAAAGATTTTTCACGGTACGGTTTCCGAAATTGGAGACAACGCAATCATCCGATCGAGCGGAGTTTCCACCTCGCAGTCGAACACGTCGAGCGAGGAAGCGAAAGATTTCAAGGTCGTGGTGACTTTGACCGACGCTCCTGCGGATTTGCGCCCGGGGCTTTCGACGACGGCGAAGATCACGACTGCGACGCGCTCCAACGCCTTGTCGGTGCCGATTCAGGCGCTGACACTCCGCACTAAGGATCAGATCGAACAACAAAATAATGCTCCGGGATCGGTCCACGCAGCGGCACCCTCGAAGGAACCTGCATCCAAAACGAAAAAGCAAGACGATGTGCAGGGCGTCTTTCTGGTCCGCAACAAGAAGGCGGTCTTCGTTCCGGTCACGACTGGCATCACGGGAACAACCGATATCGAAGTAATCGATGGCCTCAAAGAAGGCGACGAGGTCATCACCGGGAGTTACAAAATCTTGCGGACGCTGCGGCCGGGAAGCAGCGTGAAAATCGATAATACGGCCCCCAAGAAAGAGGACGAGTCGTCATAACCTTCACTGCCCTGGCACGTCCAAGAGGAAAGCCGGTGCAGGTCTCAGAAATCGGAGCCCCAGAAGAACAGACTGCAGCTGAAGATCGGAGAGGTTCAGTGGGACCGGACCAGGAGAAAAACATGGCAACCGCAGAAGTCATCAGTATGCCGAATACCGCGAATCTGGCGCCGCCGGAATCTTGCATGATCGCGGCCGAAGATCTCTGGAAGACCTACGACATGGGTTCCGAGCAACAGGTACATGCGCTGCGCGGAGTCAACCTGCGTATTCAGCGCAACGAATACGTGGCCATCATGGGTCCGTCGGGTTCCGGCAAATCGACCCTGATGAACCTCATCGGCTGCCTCGATACGCCTTCGAAGGGTAAGTACTGGCTGAATAGCCAGCTCGTGAGCGAACTCGATGACGACGAACTGGCACGCATCCGCAATAAAGAAATCGGATTTGTGTTCCAGACGTTCAACCTGCTCGCGCGCGCGACCGCTCTGCACAACGTCGAATTGCCCCTGATCTATGCCGGCATTCCCACCGAGGAGCGCATGGAGCGGGCCAAGGGCGCTCTCGAAGCAGTCGGCATGGGATCTCGCATGATGCACAAGCCGAATGAGCTGTCCGGCGGTCAACGGCAGCGCGTCGCCATCGCCCGCGCTCTGGTGAACAAGCCATCCATCATCCTGGCCGACGAACCCACAGGAAACCTCGACTCCCAGACCGGTATCGAAATCATGGCCCTGTTCGATCGTCTTCAGTCGGAAGGCAACACCATCATTCTGGTCACCCACGAAGGCGACATCGCCGAATACGCGCATCGCGTCATCCACATCAAAGACGGCGTGATCGCAAGCGACGAAAGCAAAGGACCTGGTCAACGCAGCTAACGCATCAGCATTCGATTTGAAGATTGCGCCCGGCCCCTGAGGCCGGGCGTTTCGTTTTCTGCTCTGGCGGAAGTATCACGACCCCGCTTGGACTTCCTCAACATCCGCAGACCGAACGGCGTCCATCACCCGATCTCTTCCCTCTCGTTTCGCGCGGTAAAGAGCCGCATCCGCTGCTTCCAGCAATCGCTGCGGTGTGACTCCGTGCTCAGGAAGCGCTGCCACTCCCACGGAAACAGTGACTGTTCCGACATGCTGCCCCTGATGCACCACCTCGAGAAGCCTCAGGTTGGCGCAAATCTTTTCTGCGCGCCCATGCGCTGCCGCCCGGTCCGCAGTTGGCAGGATGATCAAAAATTCTTCTCCTCCAAAGCGGCAAACAATGTCTTCCGCCCGAACACTCGCAGCCAGGAACGTGGCAGTCTCCCGCAGCACCGAATCCCCCGCCTCGTGTCCATGGGTATCGTTGAATTTCTTGAAATGGTCCAGGTCGAGCATCAATAGGCCCAGCGGCTGCTCCGAGCGCGTTGCGCGCCGAACTTCCCGGTCCAGCGTCTCTTCGAGATATCGCCGGTTGAACAGACCTGTCAGCGGGTCGCGTATGGACTGGTTCCGCAGCGCCTCGCGCAGCCTCAGGTTCGCGATCGAAAGGCCCACCTCTTCCGCAAACATGTTGGCCAGCAGCAAAAGCGCTTCCGGCATCGGCTGCGCATCGTAACCCTGGAAATGCACCACCCCGATCGATTTTCCCTGCGACGCCAGCGGTAGGCAGAAGTAGGCATACTCGCCCGGAATGACATGTTTGCAGGCGACAGTGAGATCGTCGGCCCTGGTCAGATGGATATGGCCAGTGCGCAAACCCCAACAATCCTGAGGCTCGAACACCGTGCCAGGAGCTCGGCATTCCGACCACGACGCGGCAATTTCAAGCACGTCCTGAGACGAATTCAGGAGCATCAGGCAACCGCGAAGCTCGGGAAACGTCTTCGGACCCATCCCGGCAATGACCCCGAGCATGTCCTTGAGATCGTCGCAGCTTTGCAGCAATTGCGTCATCCTCACCAGCGTGGTGGCGCGGTTCGACCGCCAGGTCAGCTCTTTCACCATGCGTTCAGTTTGCTGATTCAGTTCCTGCTGCGCCAATGCCCGCTCGCGCATCTCCGATTCCAAATGCGCGTTCACTTCAATGAGAGCGTCGGTCCTCTGCTGAATTTCGCGTTCCAGCAATTGCTGGTTCTGCATCTTGTCGTCGATATCGGTGCAGGTTCCGAACCACTGTTTGATCGCGCCCGAAGCATCGCGCAACGGCACCGCCCGATCGAGGTACCATCGGAAGCTCTTCGTGGAATCGCGAAGCCGGTATTCCACTTCGAACGTCTTTCCTGAGTTCATGCACTCGAGCCACTGCTTGTGGCAAACTTCGCGATCGTCGGGATGAACCACTTCCGCCCAACCATTCCCCATGCCGGAACCCGCCGGCATCCCCGTCATTTCGTACCATCTCCGGCTAATGTAATTCGTCTGCCCATCCGGCCCCGCCGTCCAGACAATTTGTGGAATTGCTTCCGCCAGTGTTCGGAATTGAGCCTCGCCATCGCGGGCGGATTGGGCCGCGGTCGCCTGCATGCCCAACAGACGATCAACGAACGCGACGAGAATCGCAAGCAGCAGAACCAGAAACGTCGTCACGCTGATTACGACGATGCCCAGCGAAGAAACCTGAAGCGCGGATTTCGTACTGAACGGCGCATCGCTTGCGCGGAATCGGACCGCCCACATTCCGATGTAGTGCGTGAGCGGAATTCCCGTTCCCATGAAGAATGCGCTGCCCAGTTTCGACCGAACCGGCGAATCGAATCGATATCGCATCGCCAGAAGCAGTGAAGCGAACGAGACCGCAACCCCCACGAGCACGGAGACTGCGACCAGACCGTAGCGATACTCCATCATCGCGGGCAACCGCATGGCCGCCATCCCGATGTAGTGCATGGCAGCGATCCCGCCCCCCATCGTCACGCTTGCCGCGATACTCGAACCGAAGCTCAGGTGAAACCAGCTGACCATGTGCAGCGCAACGGCGGACGCAACAATCGCGACCAGCAAGGAAAGCAACACGGTTGGAAAATGGTAGAGAACCGGGACCGGAAGCATGAAAGCCACCATCCCGATGTAGTGCATCGCCCATATGCCCAGTCCGAATGCGATGGAGCCCGCCATCAGCCAAAAGAATCTCGCGCCCCTCTGCGAGGCGCTGATTCGTCCGGCCAGATCCGCAACCGCGTAAGAAGCAACCACCGCCAGCGCGATCGATAGCGCTACCAGTCCGTAGCTGTAAGTTCCCTGGATGAAAACCGACGAACCCGGCGTAATTTCCTCCTGCGCACGCCCTGGGCGGGTGAGAACAAGCTTGTCCCATCCAGAAAATGCTGCAGTGGATATCGGCAAACGAAGGAGCTTTCAGAATTAGAAATGGCTCAACCACAGGAAGGAAACGCGAACGGCTACCCCGCCTTTTCGGCGGAAAAGAAAAAAGAGACGTAGCCAGCTACGCCTCTTTGAAGGGAAAAAAGGAAAACTCGGTTATTGGTTGTCGCCGACCGTTTTCACGGCCGCGGTGTCCGCAGGCAATCCATGACCCGCTACGAAGAAGTTGTGATCGTACATGTCGCGGTACATGCGTCCGGCAAGCTCTGCCGCTTTCGGACCGAACGTAGGACGACCGCCCTCAAGGAAGATGACTACGACAATGCGGCCGACGCTGGTGTTGGCGTAGGAGGCAAACCAGCCGTAGCGCGTGCCCGCATGCGAGCAGGTTCCTGTCTTGCCGAGAATCTCTTCTTCGCTGAAATTGACCCGAAGCTTGCGAGCCGTGCCGTAGTGAACCGCGCCTAACATCCCGTCGGAAAGTTCAGGAATGACGGGAGCGATATCGAGCTGGCGCTTCACCCGCGGCTGGAAGCTGGCAACTTCTTCCGGAGACGTCGGATGCTGCAGGTAGTACAGCGTGCCGCCGTTGGCGATCGCCGAGACCATCGCTCCGAGTTGCAGTGGAGTCATCGAAACGCCTTCACCAAACGAGCACATCTTGCCGACACCGCCAAGTTTTTCCGGGATCACTTCGTCGGGATATGCGCCCACCTGTTCGCCCGGGATGCCGTATCCGGCAAGCTCTCCAAGTCCGTATTCATGCGCGTAGAACGCGACTTTTTCGAAACCAAGCTTGCGGCCGAGAGCCTCGAAGTACGCGTTGTTCGAGTGCGCCAGCGCGGTAGTAAGGTTCATGCGGTAACTGCCCCCGAGAGAAACCGGGGTGTCCTTCGACACCAGGCCTTCGCTTAGCGCGGCCAAGGCTACGGATAACTTGATGGTCGAGCAGGGTTGTGCTCCGCTCGAAAGAGCCAGCTTCTGGTTCACCATGGCGAGAACGCGGCCGCTGGTGGGCTCGATCGCAACCACGGTGCCGTTCATGTTGCCCAAAGCGTCAATCGCTGCCTGCCGTACGATCGGATCTTCGCCCGCAGTAACATCATCCGCAGTCAGACCTTCCGCGAACGAACTCATCGTAAAACGCTCGTAATAATGACGGCGGCGCGAGATCGCTGATACGCGGTGTAACGGGGTAGCGCTGCGGCTCCTGGCAAGATGATGCAGCCGGCGGCGAGCGTGGGGCGTCTCGCTGATCTTCTTGGAACTCGACTTCGTGCCCGAGTGCGTGTTGATATGCGCAGCCCAACTCATGCCTGCCAGGGGCAGACACGCGAACATGGCCAAGACCAGACGAAGAAGGCTCTTTCCCCTGAACATCTCTTGTTTCACTCCCCGAACCTACATACTTCGATGCAAGCGTGGTGCCAGCCGAGGGTAATCCAGCCCCTTCGCTTTGCTGCATTGATAGTACGAGGTTTAGCCATTTTTTGACAACGATAAAGTTTCGATCTAAGCAACCACTAATTTCGCTTCAACCCATTATGGAACAAGGACATAACTGGGTATTACCACGGGTCAGCCGCCTTCGGTAATCGGTTACCAGGTAACTGAAGAGTTAACGCACAAAAGTGCAAATAATTGCCTATCAGTGCCAGTCAGCATTGAGGCCGCTCCGGGGCCAGTTCAGCCTCATTCGATCGCCCCCGCATTGCTCGCTTCTCAGCGCTCCCTGCTCCCGGCTTTCAGTTACATCACGTCGTTGCGTTTGCGCAGAAATGCCGGCACGTCCAGGTCGTTCTGCTCGAAATTGTTCACCAGCGCGCTACGCATCGTCTCGAGCGACACCGCTTCCGGAACAACGCGGTCGTTTGCGAGAGCGACCGGCCTCGGCGATACGTCATCCGCATACGCATGGCTGTCCGCATCGGATTCCGACATGATCTTCGACGGAACGGAATCCGGCATGGGATCGCGCTGTTCGAAGTCGTCGGCGAACTCCATCGCGTCTTCGTGAGCCGCCGCGAAAGATGTTCTCGTCTCGGTGTGCCGATTGCGGGCCGTCGGTATTTCGCGGAAGCCGGTGGCGATCACCGTGATCTTCACAGCGTCTTTCATCTTCTCGTCAAGCACCGCGCCGAAGATGATGTTGGCATCTTCGTGAGCCGCACCCTGAATGATGGAGCATGCCTGCTGCACTTCGGCCAGCTTCAGCGAGGAAGACCCCGTGATGTTGATCAGAATGCCGCGGGCTCCATCGATCGCGCCCGCTTCGAGCAACGGAGATGCAATCGCCCGCTGCGCTGCTTCGATCGTGCGTTTCGCTCCGCACGCCGACGCAGTTCCCATCACCGCATAGCCCATCCGCGCCATGATCGTTTTCACGTCGGCGAAGTCGCGGTTGATGATGCCCGGGATCGTGATGATGTCCGAAATTCCCTGCACGCCCTGACGCAGAATGTCGTCGGCGATGCGGAACGACTCGAAGAATCCCGCGTCTTCCGCAACCGCAAGCAACTTCTCGTTCGGGATGACGATCGTCGTGTCGACCGATTCCATCAGCTCCGAAATGCCGCGCTCCGCCTGTTGCATGCGGCGCTTGCCTTCGAACGAGAATGGCTTCGTGACCACGGCAACAGTCAGCGCGCCCATTTCGCTGGCAAGAGATGCGATGATCGGAGCGGCTCCGGTTCCCGTGCCTCCACCCAGTCCGGTGGTGACGAAGACCATGTCGGCGCCTTCCAGCGCCTCAATGATCTTGTCGGAATCTTCGAGCGCGGCTTTGCGCCCGACTTCCGGATTCGCGCCCGCGCCGAGGCCATTCGTCAGCTTTACGCCAAGCTGCAACTTCACAGGCGCGTGCGACATGCGCAGCGCCTGCAGGTCGGTGTTGGCGACCACGAATTCGATGCCCTCCATGCCGGCATCAATCATGCGGTTGACCGCGTTCCCGCCGCCTCCGCCTACGCCGATCACTTTGATCTTGGCGTCGTTGCGGAACTCTTCGTTGAAGCTGATGCGAATCTTCGGGTCGTTTGTCATATTTGCCACCTTGAAAGAAATTTCAAAGTTTCAACGTTTCAGAGTTTCAAGGCCGTCAGACCTTGGAGCTTTGAAACCTGTGAACCTTTGCCTTACGCTCCCTTACCGACCAGCAGTGCTTTCAATTTCGATCCCCAGCGATCCTGCTGAAATCCGCGCGCGACGCGGGCGCGCTGCCCGTAGTTCACCATTCCCAGTACCGTCGCGAATTCCGGCTCCGACAATGTCGACGGCATCCTGGCCAGCGGCGCAGGCCAGGACAGGCGGACCGACCGGCGCAACACCGACTCAGCGACATCAAAAATTCCGGGCAGCCGTGATGCGCCTCCCGTGAGTACGATTCCGGCGATGCAAAGCTCGAACATCCCGCTCTGGCGCAGCGCGTCGCGCATCATCTCGAACAGTTCGCGCGCCCGCGGTTCGAGAATCTCGGCCACGAGCCGCTGCGACATCAGTCGCGACGGACGGTCCCCCACCGAAGGAACTTCCACTTCATTGCCTTCCGGAATCAACGTCACAATCGCGTTGCCGTAAACCTTCTTGATCTTTTCGGCCTCGCCCAGAGGCGTGCACAGTCCGACGGAGAGATCGCTGGTGAAGTGATCTCCGCCAACCGGAATCACTCCGGTGTAAGCAACCGCTCCCTGCTGGAAAACGATCAGTTCGGTAGACCCGGCGCCAATATCGGCGAGACAAACTCCAAGCTCCCGCTCGTCCGAACGCAGTACGGAATCCGCAGCCGCGAGCGGCTCGAACACGGTGTCATCGACGTGCACTCCCGCCTTATTCACCGCCGTGATCACGTTCTGCGTGGCACTGGTCGCAGCGGTCACCATGTGAACCCGCACTTCCAGCCGCGCCGCCATCATGCCCAGCGGATCATGCACGCCCGCTTGATCGTCGAGGATGAACTCCTGCGGCAGAAGATGAAGAATTTCCCGGTCCGGCGGCAGGGGAATCGCCCGGGCGCGCTCGACTGCCTGCTTGATCTCATCGCGTCCAATCTCGCGAGGACGCGTTCCCATGCTGATGCCGCCGTGGCTGTTCATCCCGCGCACGTGCGCTCCCCCAACTCCGACAATTGCATGCTCAACTGGAGCGCCCGCGATATCCTCCGCCGCTTCGACGGCTTTCTGAATCGCGGCGACGGCCTTGTCCAGTTCGACGATGACTCCCTTGCGCGAACCGCGCGATTCGGCAACGCCGTGCCCGCGATATCGCACGCCCGAGTCGGTTACCTCCGCCATCAACGCACAGGTCTTGGCGCTGCCCACATCGATCGCCGTCAGAAAGCTTCCCTGCTGGTTCGCCATTCCTATGAGTTCCCTGCCGTCATTGATTGGACCCCGTACTCGCTTGCTGCCTCGCCACTGCCGCGCTGGGCTTTGGAATCGTGACCGCCGACGCCGCTGGCTTCTTTGCTCCCGGTTTCACTTGCGCCTGCGCCGTCGACTTTCCGCTGGATCCCGCACCGTGCTTCGCAGCCTCTTTCTTCGGACCGGCTTTGGCCGCCTTGACCACCGCCTTCTTCGGCCTGGCTTTCACGAACGGTTTCTTGCCTGCCGGAATCGATTCAGTCGTCTTGTCGGACAACTGAAACACCGGCTTCGGCAGCGGCCGCTCGTGCGGCGATAAGTGCGTGATGAGTGCGGCGTTTTTCACTCCGGCGGCTGCGGCTGCCCTTGCCGCCGCCGCGGTCAGCGCAGGTTGCTTCGGCTTCCCTGCAATGTCCGGATTCACGATGACCTGGTTGTCATAGCGAAGGTTCACCGACTCGATTTTCTGGAACTGCTGACGCCACTCCTGCACATGGCCGACGTAGGTCTGATAGCGCTCAAGATACTTCGAGGAACCGAGTTCCACCAGAACGTCTCCAGCGGGATCGTTCACGCGAACCTTGAGGTCATCCAGATCCGTCAGATCGACTTCGCTCAAGTCCTGCGAGAAGTGTGCGCCGCTGGAATCGAGCGCCTGAACCAGTTCGTTGTAAGCCTTCATCCGCGGCTCGCGCGTCGAGAGGGGCTCGCCCGGATTCATTCCCAGAATCACAGGAAATGAATACTTGTGTTTCTGCGGCAACTCCATCAGCGTGCCACCGGCATCGATCAACTCGATGCGTGGTCCAACCCGCGCGAAAGCAACCGGAGTGCGCTCGTGAATCTCGATGCTCAGCCGATTGGGAACGAACCGCATGACGCTCGCCGACTCGACCCACGGAATCTGTTCGAGCAACGCTTTCTGCTGACTCAGCGGCACGAAGAAAATGTTGCGTCCAATGTCGGAGCCCATCACTTCCATGATCTGGGCCTTTGTCACGTTTTCCATGCCCGCAATTTCAATGTCGTCGCTGGAATCAATGCGGAATCGCCAGGAGTGCTCTCCGTAGCGATACACACCGGCGGCGGCAACCGCGGCGACGCATAGGATCACCGAAGCGACACACGCCCAAAGCAATCGATTTGCAGTTTTCTTGGGAAGCGAACTGCGGCGGGCCGAGACGCGTTTTTGAGCGCGCAAAAACGGCGATTCCTCGTTCACATCCAGATCAACCAGACGCGCATCATCCAGTTCCTCGCGCGCGGGTGGAGCGCTGGGTGGGTACAACTCCTCCTGCATGATGGTGGAACCGCTTTTTCGCGCCATCAGTTCAGGTCAGTTGTCGTGAGGAATCGCTGAGCTTTTTCACTATAGCTAGATTTCTCTAATTGAGATAGACCAAAAATTTAGAGTTTTGCACAGGGAGGAACCGCGTTGGGTACGAGCACGGCAGTGCTATACGGAACGCGTGCTGGTGGTCAGAAAAAAGCAGATTCCTCGGAGCCTTCAGCTCTTCGGAATGAAAAAACTTCTACGAGCTTTTTCATGCTGAGCGAAGCCAAGAACCTTTGACCTTTGTTCACCACCGCTCATTCGCCCAACCGTCATTCCCATAAAAAAATGGGCGCGGATTTTGTCCGCGCCCTATCCCAGTGGAAAGATTTTATTGAAGCGGTTAGCTAAAGTGAACCGTCAACCTGCACGTCGACATGAACCGCAGGCACTGCCGGAACTTTGATCTGCGGCACGCGCGGAACATTCACGCGAATGCGGGAACACGCCGAAATCTCAGGCATGCTCACAACCACCGGGTTCATCGTGACAGCCGGCATCCGAACCCGAGAAAGATGCGCTTCCATCCGCTCACGCTTGGCTTCGAACCTTGCCAGCCGCGCCTGCTCCCGATCCGACATCGCTTGAAAGCGATCAAGCTCTACATCGGACCACGCAAGACCAGCCTGCACCGGTGCAACCGCCATTGCCAGCCGGCAGGACGACGGCGTTTCCCGCGTCTTCACCAGATTCGCTTCCGCCAGGAAGCGGTCGGCGTGACCGGTTGCCAGCGCAAGCACCGCATTCGTGTTGTGCTCGACGCGATCAGCGATCCGATGCGCCCATTCCATGCCGCCGTCGTGGTAGCTGGCGTTCAATCCGGCCGCCATCACTCCCACCGCCAGCCATCCCCATGCTTGTGTTTTCATGACCTTAACCCCTTATGCCTGATAGACGAAGGGCCTTTTCATCGGTTAGCAGAGATAACGGAAAAAACCGGCAATAAGTTCCCAAAAAATGAGAAAAAGAGGATTCTCAATGCCAGAGGGGCTCAGTGAGCCTCGAGCAACGGTCAAGACCGCGCCTTGCCTGATGTTTAATGTTGCGACCGCGCCAGCAGATCTTTCAAATACTGCCGGCACAGGCTTCGTGGCGGCTGGAGTCTGCTGCCCGAACAATGTGATCGAAAGGAAAATCAAAGCCGCAATCAAATTGCGGACGGACCGCAAACGCACAACCATGAAATTTTCTCCGGAAGGAATTTAACTTCAGCTTTGGACAGCTGCCGACTCGCGCTGTTTCAACTTGTCCACAATCATGGGCCCGAACTGCGACACGCTGCCCGCGCCCAGAGTCAGAATCATGTCGCCGTTTTGCGCCACCTCCACGGCGGCGTCGATCGCCTCGGCCGGAGAGCTCGCGTATCGCCCAATCTTCACCGTCTTTTCGCGGATCTTTTGCGCCAGTACTTCTCCACTGATCCCCTCGATCGCCGCCTCGCTGGCGGCATAGATATCGAGCACGAATAATGAATCGGCGTCGGTGAACGCGGCGGTGAATTCTTCCATCAGATCCCGCGTGCGGGTGTAGCGGTGCGGTTGAAAAATGACGTGAATCTTTCCAAACCCGCACTCCCGCGCCGCTGCGAGCGTAGCTTTGATTTCCGTCGGATGGTGTCCGTAATCGTCGACGACGCTGATCCCGGCGGCGCGCCCGCGAAGTTGAAAGCGGCGGTCGACTCCTCGAAATTCGTCCAGCGCAGAACGAATCGCATCGACCCTGACGTCAAGTCCGACTCCGACAGCAATGGCCGCCGTCGCGTTGAGCACGTTGTGCAGCCCGGGGACGTGCAGAGTGAACTCCCCCAGATCCTGTTCGCGGTAATTCACCTTGAACGTACTGAGAGGATGTCCGGTTTCTCGCGCGCGGTTCCCTTGCGACGGCGGGATCTTAATCAGGAAATCCGAGCCGCGCCTGGTCCCATAGGTCACCGTCCGCCGCTGCACTTCGGGCAAGAGCTTCCGCAGCAAGGGATCGTCATTGCACGCCACAATCATCCCGTAAAAAGGCACGTGGTCCATGAATTCCAGAAACGTTTTTTTCACATCGCGCATGTTGCGGTAGCAATCCATGTGCTCGCGATCCACGTTGGTGACCACAGAAAGAATGGGCGACAGCTTAAGGAACGAACGGTCGCTCTCGTCCGCTTCCGCCACCAGATACTGCGACTTTCCCAGCCGGGCGTTCGAGCCCATGGCGTCGACACGGCCCCCGACCACAACCGTTGGATCGAGCCCGCCAGCCGCGAGAACGGCTGCGACCATCGACGTCGTTGTGGTCTTGCCGTGCATGCCGGCGATGGCGATGCCGTATTTCAGGCGCATCAATTCCGCCAGCATCTCGGCGCGTTGGATGACCGGAATATGAAGTTTGTGCGCCTCGGTGACTTCTGGATTTTCCGCCGAGATCGCGGAACTGGTCACGACAACTTCGGCGCCGGCCATGTTCTCCGCGCGATGTCCTTCAAACGTTGTCGCTCCGAGCGAAGCCAGCCGCTGCGTCACCGCGGAACTCTTGAGGTCGGATCCAGAAACCTTGTAGCCGAGATTGAGCAGCACCTCGGCAATCCCGCTCATGCCGATGCCGCCGATGCCTACGAAATGAATACGTTGAATTTTCGCGAACATATTAAAGGCAGTGGTGAGTGGCAAGCGTCCAGCGTCCCGCTGCTAGCCACGAATCATTAGTCACTGATCACTGAGTTCTCAATTCCGGCCACTCGTGCGGCCATCTTTGCAATATCGCTGGCGGCGTTCGGATGCGCAAGCGACCGTGCGGCGTCGCTCATCTGGCGTAATCGATTCGCGTCCTGCAGCAACGCGGCAATTGTTTCCGCAAGCCAGACTCCCTCCAGCTTTGACTCTTCGACCACCACTGCGGCCCCGTGACGGGCCAATGCTTCCGCGTTCACCCGCTGGTGATCGTCCGCCGCCCGCGGGAACGGAACGAATACCGCAGGCTTCCCTGCCGCCGCGATCTCGGCCACCGTGCTCGCGCCCGAGCGGCACACGACCAGATCCGCTTTCGCGAATGCCGCCGGCATGTCTTCGATAAACTTCGAAACCTCTGCGGATTCTTCACCCGCCTGATAGGCAGCCAGCGCGTCATTATAATCACGCTCTCCGGTCTGATGAATGATGTGAATCCCCGGGGCCTCGCGCCGCAGCACCGGCAGGCACCGAAAAATAGCTTCATTAATGGCGTGGGCGCCCTGGCTTCCGCCAAAGACCAGCAGCGTCGGCGTCCCCGCTCGCTTGGGTAGAATCTCGAAAAACGCCTGCCGCACCGGCACACCCGTCACTTCCGCGTGCCGGAAATATTTCGCGGTCTCTTCGAAATGGACGGCCGCTCCGGAAACGAATTTCGCCACCATCCGGTTCGCGAATCCCGGAACAACATTCGGCTCAAATGCCAGTGTCGGAATGTGCTTCATCACCGCCGACAACATGGCCGGCCCCGAGGCATACCCTCCCACTCCGATCACCACGTCAGGAGCGAACTCGCTCAGAATGCTGCCCGCCTGCCAGAGCGCGCGAGGCAGATCGAATGAAGTTTTCAGCCGCGTCATCAGGCTGACGTTTTTCAGCGCCCCCACGCGAACCAGTTGCAGAGGATATCCCGCGGCCGGAACCAGACGGTTCTCGATCCCGCGCGCCGTTCCGATGAAGAGAATCTCGGCGTCGTAAGTCTTTTTCAGCTGATTGGCGATCGCCAGCGCGGGAATCACATGTCCGCCCGTGCCTCCACCCGCCAGAATCGCTCGCATGTCGTGACTATAAACCACGCCCGCAGGTCGCACGGACACACGGGATTACACCTTTGGGACCGAAACATGTGGGGAAAGGCCCTCGGCTATCCCGCGGCAACATGTGGGGACAGCCGCCCTCGGCTGTCCGGCGGCCCGGCAGTATCGGGCCGCAGCGCTTCTCGGATCCTACTTTCTTGTCAGCCGTGCCGGCAGCGGATTGTCCGGCCGCTCCGAGTCCCAGAAAATCGAGACAATCCAAAAGCGCTTGCCATCGTTGAGCACTTGAAAAGAATTCACCCCGCGCTCGAACGGCTTGTCTCCATCGGACACAGGGGATTACACATTTAGAACCGAAACATGTGGGGACAGCCGCCCTCGGCTGTCCGGCGGCCCGGCAGTATCGGGCCGCAGCGCTTCTCGGATCCTACTTCCTTGTCAGCCGTGCCGGCAGCGGATTGTCCGGCCGCTCCGAGTCCCAGAAAATCGAGACAATCCAAAAGCGCTTGCCATCGTTGAGCACTTGAAAAGAATTCACCCCGCGCTCGAACGGCTTGTCTCCGCGACTGCGATGCGAGGCGTAGCTGCTGAGAACTTGTGTCATCCCGCCGTACGTCTGCGGCTGGTTCACCAGGCCGTTCTCGTAAAACGGATCCTTCGCGAACACTGTGCCCGCGTCTCGGATAAATTCTTCCTCATTCCAGGAAACGATGAACGTCGACCCATCCGATCCCTTGCCGACCTGAGTGAATCGTGCCTGCGGAAGAAAGAGAGAGCGGAAGCGGTTCCAGTCGCGCGGACCCGCCGGGCCTGAGATCGACTCGTAGGCCGCGCCTACGATCGCCTCGATGGATTTCACATCGTCCGCCTTCGGCGCGGGCACCTTGGCCTCAAGTTCCGACGACGAAAACATCGGTATGCCCGGAAGCGAGTCAGCTCTCTTGGGAGCCTCATGCTTCTGGGCAGCGGCCAGGCTCAACAAGACCACCGGAACGGCGCACGACAAGAAAGTTTTCGACCACGATCGCATAGCGCTCTCCTCAAAATCGCTCAGGGCTGAGCGGGACAATTCACTTCGACGTTTGCCCGATGAAAGATTCGAACTCGATGCCCAAATTGGTTCGGACAGTTTTGCACAGTCTCCAGTGTGACGAGCAACCTTTACTCTCAATGTCCAAACTGCAACACTTCATCTGTGAACGAAAAGGCTGGCAAACGCCCTTCGATTCAAGCCAGCTCCGCTCTTGCACTATCGTTGCAAGTCCTTCTTTTGCAATATTTTAGAAATAACTCATTTGAATTCAATATTTTACAGATCAAGGCCGACTGCTTTTTCGCATAAGACCAATGAATCCAATAATTTACGGGGTAGATCAAAAAAATGTGAGGAGGGGGGTCACTCGGCTTGCTTCGTGATATTTAACAGCACGCCGACGCACGCCAGCGTCACGAACAATGACGACCCGCCATACGACACCAGCGGCAGCGGGATGCCTTTGGTCGGCATCATGCCGAGCACAACGCTCATGTTGATGAAGGCCTGCAGCACGACCATGATCGTGATGCCGACGGCGAGGTACCGTCCGAACGTATCCTCGGTGCGCCATGAAGCGCGCATGCCGCGCCACAGGAAGATTGCAAACAGCGCGACCACACAAATGGCTCCAACCAGCCCGAGTTCTTCGGCTGTCACCGCAAAGATGAAATCCGTATGCGGCTCCGGCAGGTAGAACAATTTTTGTTTTCCCTCCATCAGCCCGGTGCCGGTAATCCCGCCCGTTCCCACGGCGATCAGCGATTGGATGATGTGGAATCCGGTCTTCTGTCGGTCGGCGTAAGGATTGAGGAACGCAAGAATGCGGTCACGGCGCCACGCCACATGAAATATCAGCAGGTAGAGCGGAAGCAGCGACGCCCCGAAAGCGTATCCGAAATAGCGCAGCCGCATACCGGCAACATAAAGGATGCAGGCCGCGATTCCCGCGCAGGCGATCGCGGTCCCGAGATCGGGCTGCAGCACGATCAACCCAAGAAAGAGCAGAACCGGCGCAGCCGCAGGCAGCAGCGTGTTCCGGACATCGTCCATAGCCCTGGCGCGGCTCTCAAGAAAGTACGCCAGGAAGAGGATCAATACGGGCTTCGCAAGTTCAGACGGCTGAAACGAAAAGCCGCCGGCGTGGATCCAGCGATGAGTGTTGTGCGAGCGGTCGAGGAAGAAAACGGAAATCAGCAGCAGCGTGGTCACGCCCATGAACGAGAAAACGACGGCTGGATGCTTGTACCGGCGATAGTCGATGCGCATGGTGACCACCATCGCGACCAGGCCGGCCACTCCACATATCAACTGCTTCCACAGGAACGCGTATGGAGATCCGAAACGCTCCCGCGCCATCACGGCAGAGGCCGAAAACACCATGACCAGGCCCAAAAAAACGAGCAGCATTGTGACGGTGAACAGCCAGCGGTCGACACTCACGCGCTTCGCCATGGAAATTTCATTTCATCATGGAGTCGCGAGCGCGCCGAGAGAGAATTTTGGATTGTTGAACTTTCCGTGTTGCTTGTTTTGGTACAGGACACTTCTGCGCGGAAATTTTGTCGTCTTGAGCGCAGCGAAAGAGTTGTGCAGTTGGCCGACGGCGAGGAAGTTGCTGAGGTCCTTCGCTTCGCCGAGGGTGGCAAAGCTAGGTTAGGACGACAAAGCTGCCGGGGCTGCGGAGAGCGTTCGTACGACTTCTTTGAATACTTTGCCGCGATGCTCGTAGCTTTTGAACTGGTCGAAGCTGGCACAGGCCGGGGCGAGCAGAATGATGTCGCCCGGCTGCGCGGCCGCATCCGCCTTACGAATCGCATTCTCGAGAGTCTCGGCGTGGACCAGCTCCGGGCCTCCGTCTTTCGCCGACACAATTTGCGATTCGATCTTCGCCGCCGCGGCGCCAATCGTGTAAACGCGCTTCACGCGTTCGCGAAGCAGGTGGTTGAGCACGCTGTAGTCGCTGCCCTTGTCTTTGCCGCCGAGAATGAGGTGGATGTTTGCGGGAAAAGATTCCAGCGCCTTGATCGTGGCATCCACGTTCGTCGCCTTGGAGTCGTTGTAGTATCCGACTCCGCGGATCGTTGCGACGAATTCCAAGCGGTGCTCCACGGCCTTGAACGCATGGACCGCCTGGCGAACCTTCTCGGGCGCGCATCCCATCAGCAGCCCGGAGCAAACCGCCGCCAGGACGTTCTCGAGATTGTGCGCGCCTTTCAGCGGGATGTCGGAGACCTGAAGAATCTCCTTCTGACCCTTGGCGTCGCGGAACAGGATTTTACCGTCGTGTACCCAGGCGCCCTGCTGCACCTCCTTTTTGCGGCTGAACCAGAAAACTTGCGCCTTCGTGCGTCCACCCATGGTTGCGCAGGTAGGGTCATCGGCGTTGAGAACTGCGAAGTCACTTGGCTGCTGATTTTCAAACAATCGCGCCTTCGCGTTCACATAAATTTCGAAGGTGCGATGACGATCGAGATGGTCGGGCGTGATGTTCAGAACGACCGCGACCTTCGGCCGGAAGGTCTGGATCGTCTCGAGTTGGAAGCTCGACACCTCAAGCACGATCACGGTTTCAGGGGTCGCGCGCTCGGTCAGGGAAATCGCCGGCGTGCCGATATTGCCGCCCACCAGAGTCGAAAAGCCCGCCGCGGTCATGATCTCGCCGGTGAGAGTGGTCGTTGTCGTCTTGCCGTTCGATCCGGTGATGGCGACGACCGGCCCGCTCAGGAATTGCGCGGCCAGTTCGATCTCGCCGATGACATTCTCGCCGAGCGAACGCGCCTGCTGCAGCGGTGGCGCGTCGACGGGCACGCCCGGAGAAACCACGATCAAATCCTGCCCTCGGAACGTGCGCTCCCCGTGGCCGCCGGTTTCGACGGCGATCCCGTTGTCAAGCAGCACGGGGATTTCGTTGCGCAGTTCGTCGCCGCTCTTGGTATCCGAGACCGAAACCTTCGCTCCATGCCTTTTCAGAAACAGAGCGGAAGCCACCCCGGACTTGCCGAGCCCCACCACCAGCACGCGTTTGTTCAGGAGATCCATCCCGTCTATTTCACCACAGAGTCACAGAGACACGGGGAAAATCAGCTTCTTTCGTCGCGGATCGACACGGATTCTCACGAATCAAACCGAAGAATAATCAGCAGAATGATCCGTATGAATCTGTCCAATCCGTCGCTGAATTCCTTACCGAAGTTTCAAGGTCGTCAAGGCGAACAGGGCGAAGATCAGGGACGCGATCCAGAAGCGGACGATGACTTTCGATTCGGACCATCCCAGCAATTCGAAGTGATGATGAATCGGCGCCATCTTGAAGATGCGCTTCTTGCGAAGCTTGTACGACCCGACCTGCAGGATGACCGACAGCGCTTCAAGTACGAAGACTCCGCCGATGAACGGCAGCAGCAGTTCCTGCTTGATGATCACCGCGACGGTCCCGATCGCTCCGCCGAGCGCCAGCGATCCCACGTCGCCCATGAACACCTCCGCCGGATGCGCGTTGTACCAGAGAAATCCAATGGACGCTCCAACCATCGCCCCGCAAAAGATCGTCAACTCGCCAACTTGCGGCATGCGCTGCAATTCGAGATACGTGGCGAAGGTCGCGTGGCCGCTGACATATGTCAGAACCGTCAGTGCGCCGGCAGCGATGACTGTGCAACCGATCGCGAGGCCATCCAGTCCGTCAGTCAGATTCACGGCATTGCTCGAACCAACGATCACCAAGGCAACGAAAGCCATGAACGGCAGAAACGCGAGCGGCCAGAGATGCGGATTGCGCTCCAGCGTGCCCACAACCAGATCCGGATGAAACTGTTTGAAAAAGGGCACGATCAGCTTGGTCGAGTACATGCCGTAGCTCTGCATGGCGATCAGTGTCGAAGCGATCACGATGCTGGTCGCGATTTGCAGGCCCAGTTTCGCGCGTCCGGTAAGCCCGAGATTGCGGCGATGCGTCACCTTCGTGTAGTCGTCGGTGAATCCGATGGCGGCGTAGGCGCAAGTAGAGAAGACGGCAATCCAAACGAAGCGGTTGCTGAGGTCCGCCCACAAGAGTGTGGGAACGACGATCGCGATGACGATGAGCAGGCCTCCCATGGTAGGCGTGCCGGCTTTTTTCTGATGAGCCTTGGGACCTTCTTCGCGGATGTATTGGCCGATCTGGAAGTCGCGCAGGCGGCCGATGACGAGCGGTCCGACGATCAACGCGGTGAACAGAGCAGTCAGGCTGGCAAAAGCGGTGCGAAACGTGACGTAACGGAAGATGCGGAATGGCGCGACGTAGTGCTGCAGCTTGATAAACAACAGCCAATAGAGCAATCAGCCTCCGACCACCTCAGAAATCTTCCAGCTAAATTCCATTCACTACGGAGTCACTGAGAATGCAAAAAACTTTCCAACGCCCACCGCTTCCCGTCTTATTGATTCCCTCTGAGTCTCTGTGCCTCAGTTGGAAAAATCTGTTAGCCCGGCTTGCCATCGCGCTTCGCACTCCACGTATCGAGCGCCTTTTCCAGCTTTACGCCGCGCGATGCTTTCAGCAGGACCACGTCGCCGTCGCGGGTTTCGCGAGCGAGCCATTCTCCCGCGGCTTCGGGCGTGGCGACGAACTCTGCTCGCGCTCCTGCTTTGGCGGCACCTTCGACCATTGCCTGCGCCAGCCCGCGCACACCGAGAAGCACTTCGATCTTTTTTTCAGCTGCGTGCTGGCCGGCGGCACGATGCATCTCCTCGCCCGCGGGGCCGAGTTCCAGCATTTCTCCGGCGACAACGATGCGGCGTCCCGCTTTCATCGCCGACAACGCATCGATCATCGCGCTCAGCGCCTTCGGATTCGAATTGTAGCAATCGTTGATGACGGTGATGTTACCCAGTTGGAGAACCTGTCCGCGCTTGTCCGGGGCAGTCATGGTTCCCAAAGCGGCAACTCCCTCCGACAAACTCATGCCGAGCGCCAAGCCGGCCGAGACTGCGGCCAGCGCGTTGAGGATGTTGTGTTCGCCGACGAGGGGAAGAGTTGCGTGCTCGCGTCCCCGGAGGGTCACGACGTCGAATTCCGATCCTCCAGCGCCCAGCGACGAAAGATTCTCGGCGCGCACTTCGGCGGTGCCGTGTAATCCGTACTTTATGACCTTGCCTTTGAAGTCACGGCCGAACTGGGAGACATACTCGTCGTCGGCATTTAGCACTGCGGTGCCGCTTGCAGGCAGGGATTCGATGAGTTCGTATTTCGCGCGCGCGATCCCGGCGATCGAATCGAAGAATTCCAGATGCACCGGAGCGACGTTGGTGACGACACCGATTTCAGGCTGAGCGATCTTTGCGAGCGCGCGGATCTCGCCCGCATGCGACATTCCCATCTCGATGACCGCGAGGTTGTGCTCGGGTTCGAGCTTCAGAATCATCAGGGGGAGCCCAAAGTGGTTGTTGAAGTTGCCTTCCGATTTCAGTACGCGGAACTTTGTGCCCAGGACATGGGCGATCGCTTCTTTCGTCGTGGTCTTCCCAGCCGACCCCGTCACGCCGACCAGCGGCTTGCCCCAAACTTTTCGCACGGCCGTGGCAAGTGCCTGCAGCGCGGCCAAGGTGTCGTCCACAGCCAGCAGGCGCGTTTGATCGGGGAAGCGCGAAATCGCGTCTTTCCGCACGACCGCCGCGACCGCGCCTTTTTCAAGAGCGGCAGTCACGTAGTCGTGACCGTCGAGGCGCTCTCCTTTGACGGCAAAAAAAAGTTGACCACCGCCCACGGTGCGCGAGTCGATGGAATAGCCTTGCGCGACGTCGTCCCCGACCTGCACAGGGCCGACGCTCGTGGCCGATATGAATTCTGCGATCTTCGAGAGTTTCAGTTTCATGCCTGGTGCTCCGGCCGCGCCGAGGCGTCGCAATCGAATCCGCTGGCCTTCAGCACCTGCCGCGCGACTTCCACGTCGTCAAATGGGTTCGATCCTTCGCGGGTGACTTGCACCTTCTCGTGCCCCTTGCCAGCAAGCAGGACGATGTCAGCCGGGCGCGCTTCACCGATGGCGAGGGCAATCGCTTTGTGGCGATCCACCTCGACGGTGTATTTCACGCCGGTCTTTTGCAGACCAACGAGCGAGTCGTTGATGATGGCGCGGGGATCTTCGCTGCGCGGATTGTCGGAAGTGAGGACGACAAAATCACTGCCTCGTCCAGCGGCCTCGCCCATCAGGGGACGCTTAGCGCGATCGCGATCTCCGCCGCAACCGAAAAGAGTGATGACGCGGGCGGAGCCTCCAGCACGCGTGACGAACTCGCGGGCAAGGGCTGTGAGATTGCGCAGGGCATCATCCGTGTGAGCGTAGTCGACGACCACGGTGAAAGGCTGTCCGCAATCGACACGCTGGAAGCGTCCGGGGACGTGCGATAAGGACGCGATGCCCTTCGAGATCGCCTGCGCGTCGCAGCCACGCGCATAACATGCGGCCGATGCAGCGAGAATGTTGTACACATTCACGCGACCAATGAGCGGCGAAAAGATTGCGATCTTTTCCTGCGGCGTGACCATATCGAAGCGCGTGCCCCGCGGCGCGATGTCCGTCTTTTCCGCGTGAAAGTCGCCACGGTCCCACCCGTATTTCAGAACTACCGCACTCCGCTTTCGGCTGAACTCGGCGAGTTTGACTCCGTATTCGTCGTCAAGATTCGTAATCGCGGCGCGAGGAGCATCGGTGCCACATCCTTCAAACAGAATTCGCTTCGCGGCGAAGTACTCGTCCATCGTGTTGTGATAGTCGAGGTGGTCGCGCGTCAGGTTGGTGAAGACGGCGACATCGAACGGAACTCCGAAGACGCGTTCTTGCGCCAGGGCGTGCGAAGACACTTCCATGACGGCGTCGCTGGCTCCCTGGCCGAGCGCCTCTTGGAAGAGGCGAGCGAGTTCGAGAGCTTCGGGAGTGGTGTGCGGCGCAGGATAGACCTTGCCCGCGACGTGATATTCGATGGTTCCGATCAGCGCGCTCTTGCGTCCGGCAGCGGTGAGAATCGCTTCCATCAGAAACGCCGTCGTGCTCTTGCCGTTCGTGCCGGTGATACCGGTAACCGCGATGCGTTCGGCGGGACGCCTGTAGAAATTCTCGCTGATGCGCGCCAGCGCGCGGCGGCCGTGCGGAACCTGGGCCCACGCTACTCCTTCACGAGGAGTTTCAGTCGAGGAATCGGTAACGATCGCGACAGCACCCGATTGAATGGCTTGATCGATAAATCGGTTTCCATCGGACGTTTCGCCGCGCATGGCGATGAAAGCGCAGCCCGGCTTCACCCGGCGCGAGTCGTATTCCACACTGGTGACGTCGGGATTCCCGCTTTGCGCAAGAATCTCTGCGCCATCCAACAGATGCTGGAAGGTCATCGGTGAGAATTATAGGGCACGAAGAAAACGCAGATTGCAGAGACGCGCGTGCGAGTGGCATTTTCCCGGTCGCCGCGCATTACGAAGGTCATTTGGGTGAGATAGCAGGGCGCGCTAAATTACCTGCATGAGTACCGGAACCGGTTCTGCCAAATACAAATGCGCACAATGTGAGCAAGCGGAAAGCTCGTGCGAGTGTGAGAAATTCTGCTGCCTGTGCCAATCCGTTCTCGACATTCGCATTTGCACCGATGGATTGATGTACTGCGAGCCGTGCCGTACCGCGTGTGAATACAAGACGGCGGACTAAAGGCCTTTCGCGAAGACTCACCCGGAGCGAGTACTTCAAACTTCCGCACAGCAGCGTGCTTCTTTAAACCTCTGTTCCCTGCTTCTTTCCTTCTTCCTTGAGTGATTTTGCGTATGTCCTTAACAATATCGTTGCTCTAGAATTAAGGATACAAACTTGGATTCGCTTCCTTGGCAAGCACAACGATTTGAGCGAAAATAGTCCGTTTTGGCTTGCTCATAATTTGCGCGCTCTTTTAGGAGATGATTTCCATGGCGACCACGATGCACGTCAGCGACGTAGCTGAGTTGCTGAGCGAAGGCCGGACGCATTTCAATCTCTCTCCGGCACTGCTGGTGGAACACTCCATCCGCCGGAACGAATCGAAACTGGCGGCCAACGGGTCCATTGTCGGTTATACGAATCGCACTGGACGCTCTCCAAAAGACAAGTTCATCGTGAAGGATGAGATCACGGCCCGGACAGTCAACTGGGGCGCGGTGAACGTTCCGTTCGAGCCGGAGAAGTTCGACGCACTCTACGCGCGCGTGATGGAACATCTGCGCGGCCGCGAACTGTACGTACAGGATCTTTTCTGCGGCGCCGATCCCGCCTACCGCTTGCCTGTCCGCGTGGTGAACGAATATGCGTGGCACAACTTGTTTGTGCGACAGCTTTTTCTGCGCCCGACCGCGCAAGAGTTGAGAAGTCATCATCCCGAGTTCACGGTCATTTCCGCGCCGGAGTTCAAAGCCGATCCCAAGCGCGACGGCGTGAATTCGGAAGTATTCATTCTGCTGAATTTCATGCGCCGCACCGTGCTGATTGGTGGAACGAGCTACGCCGGTGAGATGAAGAAGTGCATCTTCAGCGTGATGAATTTCCTGCTGCCCCGCGCAACGTTTTCCCGATGCACTGTTCGGCGAACGTCGGACACAACGGCGTGAGCGCGCTCTTCTTCGGGCTTTCCGGAACAGGCAAGACAACGCTGTCGGCGGATCCTTCGCGCGATCTGATCGGAGATGACGAGCACGGATGGAGCGCGGATGGCGTTTTCAATTTCGAAGGCGGATGCTACGCCAAGTGCATCAAGCTGTCGAAGCACAATGAACCGCAAATCTGGAATGCGCTGCGGTTCGGTTGCGTACTGGAGAATGTGACGCTGGATTCGCACACGCGTATTCCCGACTACGACGACGACAGCAAGACGGAGAACACGCGAGCTGCCTACCCGGTAGAGTTCATCGACAATGCGGTGATTCCGGGGATCGGCGGGCATCCGAAGAATGTTGTGTTCCTCACCGCGGATGCGTTCGGCGTGCTGCCCCCGATCGCGCGGCTAACGCCGGAGCAGGCGATGTATCACTTCCTGTCGGGGTATACGGCGAAGGTGGCGGGAACGGAAGCGGGGGTCAAGGAACCTACCGCGACGTTCTCGACGTGCTTCGGATCGCCATTTCTGCCGCTGCCGCCGAAAACCTATGCCGAGATGCTGGGCCGCCGCTTGCGCGAACATAACGCGCAATGCTGGCTGGTCAACACGGGCTGGCAGGGTGGTGCGTACGGCGTGGGGAAACGCATGAGCATTCCTCACACACGCGCGATGGTCGATGCGGCAGTCGAAGGCGAGTTGATCCACCAGGAGTTCGAAATCGAACCGACCTTCGGCTTCAGCATCCCGAAGTTTTGCCACGGAGTGCCGCCGCAGGTACTGAACCCGCGCAACGCGTGGCCCAACAAAGCCGCCTACGACAAGGCGGCCGAGGATCTACGCAACCGCTTCGAGAAGAACTTCGAGAACTTCGACGCGCCCGCGGAAGTGAAAGCCGCCGGACCCAAAGCGCAGAGATAGCCCCGGCTCGCGAAATCTGAAAACGGTCGCTCAGGCTTTCTTGATCAGGCGGCTAAGCCAGATCAGGAAGACAGCTCCCAGGATCGCGACGAGGATCCCGCCGATGAGTCCTCCGGCGTGGATACCGAACATGCCCAGCAGCCACCCGCCGACGACGCCACCGACGATGCCGAGCACGATATCCATCACGGTGCCGTAACCGCCGCCCTTCATAATTTTTCCGGCAGCCCAACCAGCGATCAGGCCAACGACGATCCACCAAATCAAGGACGTAAGCATAGGGAACCTCCTGGGTGTTGAGAGATTTCGTTGTGGGGATCCGCGGCAGTGATCGGGCGCGGGGCGGGAGTCGGGCGGAATTTCAATCTCTGCGCGATCCGGGCTGTGGAAATCGGAGTCAACAGCACATTCCTCCCTTTGGTCGGAATGACCAGACCGCTTGCAGGAATGACAAACTTTACAGCGTGCAAACTGGGTTGCTGCGGGCCCGGTCAGGAGAGTAGGACGCGCCGTAACATATGTCAAACGCGGTGTTCAGGCGACTGTGATTAAATCAAGCTATGTTCGCTCGCAGGGTTCGAGTCGAGTACAAGAAAGAAAGTCAGCAGCTCCCTTGCCCGATGAAATGGCTTGATTCTTTTTCCATGCGCAATTTCACCAACGCGAGCGTGTTTGATGATACTCTTCCGGTTTCTGACGGACAGATGGAGATAGGTTCAACCGTTCCAATCGACCAGCTTAAGGAAGCGATGGAAGATTGGTTCTGGCGGAAGAGCTATATACCCAAGGAGTCGCACTTAATACTGGTGGAGAAATAGAAATCGGCGGAAACTACCGCGCAGATGTTTTCGTATCCCAGAGAGACATTCGGTTCGTGAAGACGTCAAAGATTCGTCAGGCTTTTGTAAGCATTGCGAAATTGTTCGGAGTGAGTGGGATTTTTGACGCAAAATGGCGATCTTGAAAACCCCGAGTCATAGTTGGTCTTTTATTTTCAGGCAGTTGCAGTCTGGGCCCGGTTGGTATGCAAGTTGCTAGACCAAAGTGTGGAGGTGCTTTGTGAGTTTTCGATTGATGCAGTTCCCCCCCCAATCGAGCACCCGCGTGATTCGCTTACAAGCGATTCGGCAGCCCTGGAGTGCATCCGTTTGCTCCACGGAGAGCGGGTTTTTGCGGTCGTGGATCAAGAACGAAGATGGCGAGCGAGAGCGGACGAACTGGGGCGCGATTTATGGCCTGGCTCTGTCGCTGGTCGTGAGCGCCGGCTTCTGGACCGGAGTTGGATTACTCGTCGAACGGGTCTGGAAGTAGAGTAGCTGGGAAGTTACAAGCAGTTACAGTTCGCCAACCGGCGCTACTTATCGTAGCGCAAGAGAGATGTTACTTCGTAATTCTTCAGTTTGTCCCTGCCATTCAGGAAATTCAGCTCTACAACAAATCCCAGACCTGCGATTTTAGCGCCAAGGGTTTCTGCCAGCGAGGCCGTGGCCTCCGCCGTGCCGCCGGTGGCCAGGAGGTCGTCGACGATGAGGACGCGCTGGCCTTTGGATGGCGTCCTTGTGGATCTCCAGCGTGTTCTTGCCGTATTCCAGTGCGTAGGAGTTCACGCAGTCGGCGGGCAGCTTCCGGCTTGCGGACGGGGACGAAGCCGGCATTCAAGCGATAAGCGAGCGCCGGCCCGAAGATGAAGCCGCGGGCTTCCATGCCCGAGCACCAGGTCGATTTCCTGGTCGATGTAGTGCTCGGAGAGCGCGTCGATCAGGCGTGGCGAAGCCGCGCTTGTCCTTGAGCAGGGTGGTGATGTCGTAGAAGAGGATGCCCGGCTCCGGGAAGTCGGGCACTTCGCGGATCAGTTTCTTCAAGGGCTCGGCATCGAAGGTTCAATTGGGGCACATTACCAGGCTCCTTCAATGCGGAATGTATTCAGGCCAGGGATCGGCCTGGCTTCGGATACGTCGACCGCGTCGACGCGCGCGGCGCGAGGCCCTTCGCGCAGCCGCGACGCAGTCCCGTAAGTTGGTCGCGCGAGCCCATGGCCAGCACTTCCACGCTGCCGTCGGGATTGTTGCGCACCCAGCCCGCGACGCCCAGCATGTGCGGCTTCGCGCTCCACATAAAACCGGAAGCCCACACCCTGCACCCGTCCGCGCACCACGAAGCGGCGGCCTGAATCGGTTTTTGCAGTGGAGGATCATACGCGAGAAAGCGATTCTAGATTGACGATTTCAGATCTGATGCATTGACACCCAGACCAACCTTGAGCCCGTTTGGCGCTACAATCTGCAATCTAGAATCAGCAATCACTTACGCTCTGCGACAGATACACGCCTTCCGAAGTATCGACTTTGATCTTCTCGCCTTCGTTGATGAAGGGCGGAACCTGCACGACGAGCCCGGTCTCAGTCTTGGCGGCCTTGGTCACGCTGGATGCGGTGGCGCTCTTCAGGCCGGGCTCGGTCTCGATCACGGTCAGGATGACCGTTGCGGCAGCTCGATGCCGACGGCCTTGCCGTCGAAAAACTCCACCTTGATCTCAAGGTTGGGGATCAGGTATTCGACCGCATCGCCCAGAATCTCTCTGGTCAGGTGGGTCTGCTCGTAGTTCTCGGTGTCCATGAAGTAGTAGCTGTCGCCGTCGGCGTACAGGAACTGCATGTCGACCTCGTCCACGTTGACCTTCTCGATGGGGTCGGGCGAGCGGAAGCGGTGCTCGAACATGGCGCCGGTGCGCAGGTTGCGCAGCTTGGCCTGAATGAACGCGCGCAGGTTGCCGGGGGTGCGGTGCTCGACGCTGAATACGGAGTGCAGATCATTGTTGTGCTTGATGATCATGCCGGGACGGAGTTGGGTGGCAGGGATCGACATCGCTTGAAAAACTCTCCTTGTACGATTGCGGTTTGACGCCGGCGGAAGGCGGGCAAGCCACAAGTTCCGCCGCCACGAGGGCTAAAGGGCTATTTTACACTCAGCTGCGCTTGAAAAGAAACCTTCCGCGAATCGAACTCATCGAAGACGAGCGGCTTTGAAATGGATTTGAAAGGCTCGGATTGTTCCATAATGGCGTTAGAATGTGGGCGGAATCTATGAACTACGAATCGAGCTCGCGTTGATCGAGGCGGGCGGAAAATTGAGGGCTTCATCATGAGCAGTGGACGATATGAATCTTCAGCGGGCGGCAACATCGGAACCGCGATTACGTTTCTATTGATTGGGCTGGGCGCGGGAGCTCTGGCTGGACTTCTGCTGGCTCCCAAGACCGGCAAACAAATGCGCCGCGATCTGCAGCGCGGATACGAAGACGCCAAGGACAACTTCGGCGACTGGGCGGAGGAAGCCAAGGATCGCGTACGAGATGTCGGCGAACGCGTCCGCGATGTTGCGAACCGAGGCGCGGACTTTGCGGATGACCTGCGCGAGCGCGCGGAACCTCTGCGCAAAGTAATTAAGAGAAGCTAGAAGTAAAGGTCAGAGATTCGTGGCTAGTGAAGAGTGAACAGTCGATGGACTGTCCAGCGATCACTAGCCACGGGTTTTTAGTACAAACGAAAATCTACTTGCACGGCGATTTGAGTCGAGACAGGCTGACCGTCTTTCGTGGCGGGACGGAAGCGCCACCGGTTGACTGCTTCCATTGCTTTCTCGTCCAAACCCATCCCCAGACTTTGAGCTACTCGGATGTCGTAGGTGTGGCCATCCTTGCCGACGACGACTAACAGCAGAACCATCCCTTGATGCTTTACCTTTCGAGCTTCCTCGGAAAAACCTGGCTCAGGATTGAAGATCACTTCCGGGACCGTCACTCCGCCCCTGCCCGCCGGGTAAATTCCGGGAGGACCGTTCCCGACATGGGGGCCGGCAGAAGAACCGATGCCGTCACAGCATCCAGTGCCGACGCCGCCTGGTCCACCGGGACCATTCGATAGCCAGCGCGAGAACTTCGAGGTCGGATCCCCGATCTGTTCGGCCGCAGGAAATTTGATGTCGGGCGCGGCGACCACGGTTTCTTCCACCGGCAACTTCGGCATTTCTTTCGGAACGATGACCGTCGGCGGAACGATTTGGGTATCCAGCGAAGCTCGAGGAGGCGCTCCGTGCGAAGCCGGAAGCGGATCGAAATTGCCGCCACCTCCGCCATTATGTCCCGAGAAAATCAAGGGGAGATCGTCGAGCTTCGGCATCCGCGGAACAATGCGCGGGCCGTCGTGGATCACGAAGCTTGTCAGGTACACGATGAGTGCGATCAGAACGGCTTGGCCCAGCAGAGAGGCGAAGAACGTCTCTTTTCGGCGCGAAGCGTCTGCGTTACTGGAAAGAATCGTGAAGAGATTCGGATCCCGGCGAAGGGAGGCAGCGGTCATGGCGCGCACCTCGGGCTAGTAGTCGGCGGCAACGTCAGCCCAACTTGCCGTAAGACGCATGGATTGGGAAAAAGGATTTCCGGGAGGACGGCTACTTGAAGATGCCGGAGAACATTCCTTTGACGCGATGAAAGAATCCCTTTTTCTTGCCGGATGGATCCGTGGACTTGTCCGGAACCGGAGACTGAACCACCGCGTCGAGGTGGACGGGTTGGTCCGAGAGAGTCTCGACCGGCAAATCTTTGATCGCCTGCACAGGTGCCGGCGGAGCGTTGGCACGGGCCCGATCTTTTGCACTGAATACGAAGGGTGCATCCACCTGGACGTGGACATCGTTCGGCTGGGATTGCGGCAAGGGTGCGGTCTCGGGTCCATCCGTCAGACGCGTGCCGGTGTTCGCAGCCGACGCAACGGTGGAACTGGCACCCAACCGCACGGTCGCTGGAACGTTCGAATCCGGAATCGGCGGAGGAGGTGGAGCACTTGTTCGCAACACGGGTGTCGGGGGCGGAGGACATCCGCACTCGAGAGGCACGTCGGTGTCGACCTTATCGATCTGTCCCGCACGGAACACCGCCTGCTCCGACGGCTTCACCTGGTAGAGGCGAGTGCCCATCAACTCAGAGACAACGGCCGATGAAGTATTCCCGCGCAAACCTCGAACGCAGGTATTGCCGTGCGAGTCGGCGCTGATCGCGAAATGAAATTCTCCGGGTCCCGCAAACATGATGCGGAAATCCGGCGTCAACACCGCGTCGGAGGACGCCGCGAGCGTGTAGTGCGTCTCGATCGCTCCCGTCCCCATACCGAACATGAAATCGCGCTTGGCTTGAGACGGCGTGACAGAAACAGTGGTGCCGGGACAAACGCGCACTTCTCCACCGCGTGGAAGGTGAAGGATGGTGGTGTCGGATCCGGCAGTTACGGAAGAGCCAGCGGCGATGCGGCTCGCATCCATCGAGATAGCGCCGGCCTCCGCGCTCACGGGAACGATGGCCGCGTCGGACGTCAACGCAAATCCTGAATCAGTTTCGGCTGGCGGCGCGGCGGTCTTTTTGCCGGCATTCACGTCTTCAGGCGGCTTCAGACGGACCATCAACCGGGAACCAGAACTGTCCCAAGAGTGCCCGTATGGGGCTTGCAGATCGAGGACGATGCGCGTGATCGGAGGTTGGTTCTGAAACTGACGCACCCGAATGGCGAGGATGTTTTCCTTCTGCACTTCGATCCGGTTCTGCGTCATGGCCATCCGCGAATTCGGCAGGTCGATCACCATGCGCGCGGGCGACTCGAGGGTCTGGATCTCGGGAACGACGGGGGCGCTGGACAAGATCTCGATAGCCGGAACGCCCTTTTCATGAACCACGCGAACGCTGCGGATAGACCTCGGCGGGCCGAAGTTCTGGGCTGCCATCCCGCCAGTCAGGAGTGCAAGCATGGCGGTGCACACAAGTCGGTTCAGGGTTCGCGGCACAACAGTCCTTGAATTAGGTGGCTTGAAGAAAAACATACCACTTTGTGGCACGCCGAGAGAAGCGGGAAGCGAGGGTTCGGCGGGCCGGAAGAAGGACCGGAGGCGCGAAAATGTCTGGGATCGGGCTTTATGCCTAGGGTTTGGGGAAGTCGGGGAGGAAGGTTACTTTCGTGCTATCTGACGGGCGGGGACGCCTTTCTCAGGCTTCCGGAAGGAACTCGTATTCTTCGATAACCGCTGCGACGCCTACTTTGCCGTCGTTTCTGCCGTTTTCCACTCGTACGACGCGTCCTTTGCACTGTACGCGAATGCTTTCCGTCAGAGTGATCTCAGGCGGCAGGGTGAGGGTGAATCCGATGGGCGAGCCCTGTTCGACAGCGGAATCGACGTAAAAACAGATTCCGCGGGCGCTCACATCGCGGATCTGCGCCATCTCGGCGGCAGACGCGTCGCGGTTCACGGAGACAGGTACGCGAAGGGCGAACCTCCGTGCCGCTCGTTTTTCCTGTTGGGACTCGGCCATGCATCCTCCAGAAAAACTATTTCAAGTGACGTTAGCAGGATGCTCTGGCCCAAGTGGGTGGGTCAATACCACGCACGGGTGACCCGGTGGCCCGTTCAGGGGGCGAGACGACGACTGGGGCTAGGGGAGCGAGGGCAGGCACCGGGCGGCGACTTCGGATGTCGGCTTCGGGTTTCGGCATCGGGCGTCCGGCTCTCGGCCCACCCCCTTTTCCGGTGGTAATCTCAAGCTAAGGAGTTCTTTCCGTGGTTTTCGTACTCGATAATTACGATTCGTTCACTTACAACCTGGTTCAGTATGTCGGGGAGCTGGGGGCAAAGGTCGAGGTACGGCGCAACGATAAGGTCACCGTCGAAGAAGTCGAGGCGATGCGTCCGGAACGGATACTTGTTTCACCCGGGCCTTGCACACCGCATGAGGCAGGTATCAGCATCGAACTGATTCGATATTTTGCCGGCAAAGTGCCGGTCCTCGGCGTGTGCCTGGGCCATCAGGCGATCGGAGAAGCATTCGGCGGCCGGGTGATTCGCGCTCCTCATCTGATGCACGGGAAAACGAGCCCCGTCGTACACGACAATCGGACGGTTTTCCAAGGCCTTCCCATGCCGATGACTGCCACTCGGTATCATTCGCTCATTGTCGAAGAAAAAAGTCTCCCCGAGGAACTGGAAGTGAGCGCCTGGACCACAGAGAAAGACGGCACCCGGACCATCATGGGCCTGCGGCATAGGAAGTACGCGATCGAAGGAGTGCAGTTCCACCCGGAGAGCGTGCTGACGGATGCTGGAAAGAAGCTGGTGGCGAATTTCTTGACGATCAGTGGTTCGTGACTCGTGAATAGTGGCTTGTTATCTGGCCATCGATTCAGCATTCGCGGCGTTGCCGTATCCTTCAGATCGCGAGCGGCGAGCTTAGTCGCGGCTTACTAGTGAAAAGCGACTGGTGAAAAGTCGTCTTGCCTCGTTGCTCATCACTAGTCACTACCCACCAGTCACTGCCCGCTGCGCGCCAACTCCACGGCTCTGAGCAGTGCTTGCGCCTTGTTGATGGATTCCTGAAATTCTGCGGCGGGATCGGAATCGGCGACGATGCCGGCGCCGGCTTGCAGATAGGCTTTCTTGCCTTTCATCAGCATGGTGCGGATGCCGATGCAGGAATCGAGATTGCCGGCGAAATCGGCGTACAGGACCGAGCCTCCGTAGATGCCGCGGCGGGTGGGCTCGATCTCCTCGATGATCTGCATGGCACGAACTTTCGGCGCGCCGCTGAGGGTTCCGGCGGGAAAGCATGCTGCAAACGCGTCGAGTGCGTCGAGATCTTTGCGCAACTTCCCTTCGAGCGCCGAGACCAGATGCATCACGTGCGAGTAGCGCTCGACGTACATCAGATCTTTCACCGCGACCGATCCGTATTCGCTGACGCGTCCCAGATCGTTGCGGCCCAGGTCGACGAGCATGACGTGTTCCGCGCGTTCCTTTTCGTCGTTCCGCATTTTCTGTTCGAGTTGCGCGTCTTCGGCTTCGTCGCGGCCTCGGGGATGCGTTCCAGCAATCGGACGATACTCCAGCTTGCGCCCAGTAACCCGCACCAGCATTTCTGGAGAAGATCCGAGAATATGCGCATCGCTCGTCTGCAGGAAGTACAGGTAGGGCGACGGATTGACCTGGCGCAGCGCGCGATACAAATCGAAAGGCGCGACGCCGGGAACAAAATCCAGACGCTGCGAGAGCACGACCTGAAAGATATCGCCGGCGGCGATGTATTCCTTGCAGCGCTCCACACCCTTCAGGAACTTTGAGCGCTCCGTGCCGGAATGAACCTTGAGCGGGCCGCCTTTCACCCTGGCCGACTTTCTCCAAAGCGCGGGACTCAGGCCACGGGCTAGCTTTCGCTCGAGCGAGGCGATGTCCGTGAGCGCGCGGTCGTAAGCCTTACGCGGACTCTCAGCCGCAACATCGGCGGTGGCCATGATGTGAATCTGATGGCGGAGGTGATCGAACGCCAGGAGTCGATCGAAGAACATCAACTCGGCGTCCGGCATGGACAGGTCGTCCTTGGCGAGGTCGCCGATATTTTCCAACTGGCGGACCACATCGTAAGCGAAGTATCCAACGGCGCCCGCCGTAAACGGAGGCAGGCCCGGCACCGTAGCGGGACGATGTTCCCGCAAGAGGCGCTTCACCACCTGGAAGACGTTGTCGGTCAAGACTTCGCGGCGGCGTCCGCGGGTGATTTCGACCTTCCCGCCCCGAGCTTTGACCAGCATGTAAGGGCGAACGCCAAGGAAGGTGTAGCGTCCGATTTGCTCTCCGCGTTCGACGGATTCCAGTAAAAAGGCGTGCGATTCCTTCTGCGAGATGGCGAGAAAGGCGGATACCGGCGTGAGCAGATCGGCGCTTACCGACTTAACGACGGGCACCAGCGTGGACTCGCGCGCCAGGCGCGAAAATTCTTTGAAGTCAGGTCGCAGCATTGCGGGAAAATCATTATAGGGCAGGGTGTTGGGACAGATGTCAGGGAGCAGGCTTTCGGCGCCGGGCGGCGGCGCTGGCCCCTGCTTTCCAAACTTTCGTTACTTGTTGCTTAATTCTCCGTGGCTAGAATCGTAATTATCCCGAGTATTATGAACATTTTGAGGCGCTTTCTGACTACGGCTTTGTCGGTTACTCGATGAAGCGCCGGAAAGCAGAGATCGAATTGACGGGAAGATTTCAGGGATCGAACATTACGGATAAGCAACCTTAGCGTTTATGCGAGTCAAGTTTTGGGGCGTGCGCGGCTCCACGCCCACCCCACAGTCCGAGAACATGCGCTACGGAGGCAATACCTCCTGCGTGGAAGTGCGCGTCGACGATCAGATCTACATCTTCGACTGCGGCACGGGCTTTCGTGTATTGGGGCATGAGCTAGGACGGGAGTTTGGCGATCGTCCGTTCGAAGCCCACGTATTCGTGTCGCATTTTCATTGGGACCACATCCAGGGCATGCCCTTCTTTCGCCCGCTCTATGAAAGCCCCGAAAGCCACTTCTTTTTTCATTCTTCAGGCCGTACCAGAAACGTGCAGCAGGTGATGGCGGAGCAAATGGCTTCGCCGTACTTTCCGGTGGACTTGAACAAGATGCGGGCGAAGCGGAGCTTCTGCGATATCGCAAATGGATGCATCGATATGGAAGGCGGCATCCGGATCAAGACCGCATGGCTCAACCATCCGCAAGGCTGCCTGGGATTCCGCATCGAGACGAAAGAAGGAATTCTCGTTTATGCCACCGACAACGAGCCCGGTGACCCGAACTTCGATAAGGGAGTTCGTAAACTTGCCGAGGGAGCGGACATTCTGATTTACGACGCGCAGTATCTCCCAGAAGAATACGCGGCTCGCCGACGCGGATGGGGACACAGCCACTGGCGCGAAGCGGTAAATGTCGTCATGGAGAGCGGCGCAAAGGAACTGATTCTCTATCACCACGATCCCGATCACACCGACGCTATCGTCGACAAGGTTGTTGCGGACGCGCGCGGCCACTATTCCAAGGTTCGAGCCGCAGCCGAAGGCATGGAAATCCACCTCTAGCACGACCGTTTCCCGCTTCAACCGAACTCCAAACCAAATTTTCTTCGGCTGTGTCCGCAGACATTGACGCGACGCCGGGAGAGCGCGTCAAATTGGGGCTTCCGATTCCGGAGGAAACTCATGAGCAGAAATCAGAAAGACAAGCCGTACAGCAACCGGAGATCGTTCCTGAAAACCAGCGGACTCATAACGGCTGCTGCCGTGGGATCGGCCGCGCTGCCCAAACTCTCGTCTGCATCGGCAGCGCCGGCTGCTGCTCCTGCTCGGGAAGCGATGCCCACGCGGAATCTGGGCAAGACGGGATACAAGGTCGGCATCTTCAGCCTCGGAGGCCAGGCGTCGCTCGAGCATCCGCACAATGAAGACGTCGCGGTTCCAATCATCGAAAAGGCTCTGGACCTTGGCGTGAACTATATCGATACGTCGTCGATCTATGGCGGGCCAGAGCGCTGGAGCGAGCAGTACGTTGGCAAGGTGATGAAGTCGCGCCGCGGCGAAGCATTTCTGGCGACGAAAACCAAAGAGCGCACGCGCGATGGTTCGAAACGGATGCTGGAAACTTCGCTGAAGCTGCTGCAGACCGATCACGTCGATTTGTGGCAACTGCACGATATCGGCACGATGACCGACATCAACGAGATTTTCGCCAAGGGCGGCGCGATGGAAGCATTGCTCGAGGCCCGCGAACAGAAGATCGTGCGCTATCTCGGCATTACCGGACACTACCGGCCGGATGCGCTGATGGAAGCGATCCATCGATATCCGTTCGACACGATTCTGATGGCGGTGAACGCCGCCGATCCGCATCACTACAGTTTTTCGGAACAAGTTTTGCCGCTGGCGGTCGAAAAGCAAATGGGCATTATCGGAATGAAGATCCCAGCGCGCGGCCGCATTCTTTCAACGTGGACTCCTCCACCGATCGAACAGCAGAAGCACACGTGGGAAGCGATGGTGCTGGCACCGAATCCGGGCACCCTGGTGATGCGGCAGGCGATGTACTATTCGCTTTCGCTGCCGGTGAGCACGGTGATCATCGGATGCGATTCGATTCCGCAACTGGAGGAGAACGTCCAACTCGCTCGCGAGTTCACCCCACTCAGTCAGCAACAGATGGCGTCGCTCACACAGAAAGCGGAGCCGGTATCGAAGCAGTCGTTGTTCTTTCGATTTTACGAAAGGGCGTAGCGATTTCAGGGATCTTGTGAATTGAAGGCATCAACGGATCGGCACGGCAGCGCGTCGCCATCGGCCCGCTTCGGTTTTCGCCAGCGCCACCAGGCCGATCAAAATTTGACCTCCGCCGGAGATCAGCTTTCCGCGCAGTCAGTCCGGCCCGCTACAAGGAAGCACGCCCGAAACCGCGGCAGCAGTCAATACCGTGCCGGATGCGACGATCGCGATGCCACTGATTCGCAGCGCCATAACGCTCCGCCAAAGCGATCCCACCAACCAGAACGTACACAGGACCACTGCGGGCCCACACAGAATCCATGCCGCGCCGCACGCGACTAGCCAGATTCTCTCGGCCTGCCAGTCGGAAAGAGCGACCCATCCGAAGGCGGACATGATCGCTCCGAAGAGCAATAGTAGCGGCGACAAGCACATCGCGGTGATGCTCGGCTTGCGACGGCTCGCTGGCATAACGACTTGAATTCTATGCCTACCGATCAAGCGTGGACATGAACCTTGGTCGCCAGCTTGCTTCCCTGTCCGCCGCGCTCATATACTCTGAACGTTTGCCTGTCTCTTACCGGAATTCGTCCGGCAACGGCCAGCATTGACCTGCAATGATCCCGGAGAACCCTTATGACAACGATGACCACTCCCGCAAATGTGGATAAAGAAGCAAATCCGTGGGAGTCGCAACGCGCTCGCTTCGATCTGGCCGCTCAAAAGCTGAATTTAGATGAGGGGCTCTGGCGAGTGTTGCGTTATCCGAATCGCGAACTCACGGTGTATATCCCTGTGCAGATGGATGATGGCCATCTCGAAGTTTTTACCGGATTTCGCGTGCAGCACTCCATTGCGCGCGGTCCGGGGAAGGGCGGCATTCGGTATGCGCCCGACGTCACGCTCGATGAAGTCCGGGCGCTGGCGAGCTGGATGACCTGGAAATGCGCCGTGGTGAACATTCCCTTTGGCGGAGCCAAAGGCGGAGTCATTTGCGATCCGCATAAGATGTCGATGGGCGAAGTCGAACGCATGACTCGCCGCTACACTTCGGAGCTCATCGAATTCATCGGCCCTGAAAAAGACGTTCCTGCCCCGGACGTCAATACCAACGAACAGATCATGGCGTGGATGATGGATACCTACTCCATGCACATGCGGCAAACCGTCACTGCGGTGGTCACCGGAAAGCCGATCAATATTGGCGGGTCGCGAGGACGCCGTGAAGCCACTGGGCGCGGGGTCATGATCGTTTGCGATGAAGCTTGCGTCAAGCTGAACATTTCGCGGCAAGGCGCCCGGGTGATCGTGCAGGGATTTGGAAACGTAGGGTCCAACGCCGCGCAATTGATGCACGAGGCGGGCTACAAGATCATCGGGATCGCGGAAGTGGGCGGAGGGCTTTACAACAAGAACGGAATCGACGTGAAAGCTCTGGTCGACTTCCGCCAGAAGAACGGGACCGTGCACGGATTCCCGGAAGCCGACAAAGCCGAAACGGCCGACTTGCTCACGACGGAATGTGAAATCCTGATTCCGGCGGCGACTGAAAACGTGATCACCAGCCGCAACGCGGACCGGGTGAAATGCCGCATTCTCGCCGAGGGCGCAAACGGACCGACAACGTCAGCAGCGGATGATGTGCTCAACGATAAGGGCGTTTTCGTGATCCCCGACATCCTCGCGAATGCGGGCGGCGTGACGACCTCGTATTTTGAGTGGGTACAAGACCGGCAGGGATATTTCTGGAAGGAATCGGTGGTCAACGAGCAACTGGAAGCGATCATGAAATCGTCGTTTGAAGACGTGGTTCGCTATGCGGAAACGCACCATGTAAACAACCGCATCGCGGCGTACATGCTGGCCATTGACCGCGTGGCCTACACGATTCGGCAGCGCGGCATCTACGCGTAGCCGTCAGTTTGAAAGACTTTCGGGCTTCCGTTTCCTGACGGAGGCCCATTCTCTTGCTTGACCATTTCCTATCGGCGTAGGCATGATGGACCTCGCCACTCGGGCTCGGGTAGGGCGCGTCGTGCGCGCGCCACGGAAAACTTACCAACAAAACCGCGAGGCGTGCTCAGCCTCAATTGTGGTCTCGGAGAAACCTGTGAAAAAAAATAATTCATTCAACCTGTGTCTTTGCCTATGCGTCTTTCTTGCCATCAGTGTGATGACGGGCTGGTCGCAAACCCAACCTCAAGCCGGTTCCAGCACCGATCAAAGTACGACCACGACCAAGAAGAAGAAGTCCAAGAAAGCTGACGCGGGCTCGACCGATAGCTCGGCCGCCGCAGCCGATAGCTCGACCACAAAGAAATCAACGAAGAAGAGCAAGAAGGCAGACGCAGACGCGACGGATAGTTCCGCTGCGACGGCAGACTCTTCCACAACGAAGAAATCGAAGCGGAGCAAGAAGGCAGACGCCGGAACGGCTGACAGCTCGACCGCAACCGCAGACACCTCCGCCACAACGAAATCCAAGCGCAGCAAGAAGTCGGATAGCGCGTCGAGTGATGCGGCTTCGACACCCGCGGCAGATGCATCGGCCTCCAAGTCGGGTGCGCCCGCCGCTGACGCATCCGCCAGCGCGATGTCCTCGAAGAAGAGCAAGAAGTCGAGTTCTGCGGCCGCGTCCACGGGTTCCGCTCCCGCTTCTTCCCCCGCACCCTCGGGAGGCGCGATGGCGGCTCCAGCTTCGAAGCCAGCCCCGGCTGCGGCAGCTTCGTCAGCGCCGACTGCGTCGTCGGCTCCCGCCAACACGATGGCTCCGGCAAAGAAGGCGTCATCGAAACCGGCCGCCACTCCGGCTGCATCGGATTCTGAAATCGCCTCGGCGAAGTCTTCCGGCAAAGTCTGGGTGAATCTGGACTCGAAGGTCTACCACAAGAGTGGACGCTGGTACGGCAAGACGAAGAGCGGCAAATTCATGACAGAAGACGAAGCCAAGGCGGCCGGCTACAAGGCCTCTGAATCCGACTAATTTCAATTCTGAAGGAGATAACTATGACGAAGAGAAATCTGATCTCGCGCATTCTGATCCTGCTCGCTGCGGTAACCCTTCTCAGTTCGCTGGGCGTGGCCCAAGCCGCGGGATCAGCGGCAAGTTCGAAGTCCACCATGTCACAGATGGCGTCGACGGACCTGCTCGACGTCAACTCCGCCACCAAGGACCAACTGGATGCGCTGCCTGGTATCGGCGCCGCCTATTCGCAGAAGATCATCGATGGTCGTCCGTACAAGGCTAAGACCGACCTGGTGCGCAAGAAGGTTCTTCCGCAGGCCACCTATAACAAGATCAAAGACAAGATCATCGCCAAGCAAAAGTAAGCAGACATGAGGCTGGAGTTCGCAACGAACGAACTCCAGCCTCAATGCTTTTATTCATGCTCTTCATCCAGTTAAAGGAGTACGTATGGGACTGTTAGACAATCTCGAAAGTATGGCGGCCGGCAAGGTCGCGGGCTCGAATCCAGCAGCCGCGGCCGTTCTGCAGATGATTCAGAACCATCCTGGCGGAATTTCTGGCTTGGTACAGTCATTCCATAGCAACGGCCTTGGCGGGCTCGTCAACTCATGGATCAGTACCGGGCAGAATCAGTCGATCAGTCCGGATCAGATCCAACAGGTGTTGGGGTCAGGCCCGGTGCAGGCATTGGCGCAGAAGTTGGGAATTTCTCCGGAGCAGGCGAGTTCCACTTTGTCACAACTGCTGCCGACGGTAGTCGACAAGCTGTCGCCCAACGGCACGCTTCCCGATCATTCGAGCTTGTTGCAGATGGGCGAGAGCATTCTCTCGTCGCTGGGTAAAACAGGCACCCAAGGCTAGTCTCGACGGGATCCGCGTACACACGGGAGTCTCCGCAGGCTCTCGTGTTTTGGTTCTGTCTGTCTTCCTTGGGGTCTATCTCCACCAGAATTCAAACTGAGCCACTACCGTGTTTTCCCTCCATTGCGTTCCCCCCAAGCGTGGAGCATAATCGAAACTGGATGCCGGCCGGCCACCGGAACCTCCCGTAGTGTGAACCTACCGAATTCCATCACGCTGATCCGCATCTTCAGCATTCCTCTGCTGATGTGGATTCTTTCCAGCGCGCATTTCAGCAGCGTGAATGGACAGCGCGAATTGCTCGCCTCGGCCTTGTTCGTCGCCGCGTCGATGACAGACGGTATCGACGGGTATCTCGCGCGCAAGCGCGGACAAGTCACCACGATCGGAATCCTTCTCGATCCTCTCGCCGACAAGCTTCTCATCGCCGCTGCGTTTGTGACGCTGGTGCAATTGAATCCCAGCCTTGTGCCCGCGTGGATTGCCGTAGTCGTGATCGGGCGCGAATTCCTGGTCAGCGGCCTACGTTCGATTGCCGCGTCTGAAGGGTTCACCATCGAAGCCAGCGAGTTGGGCAAACTCAAAATGGTGGTGCAGATCGTATCCGTAGTTGCGGTCATTCTGGATCATCATTGGAAAGAATGGCCGGTGTACGGAAACTACATTTTCCCGATCCACTGGATTGCCATCCTCGCGATCGGGTTCATGGTGTGTGTGTCGCTGGTGTCAGCGATCGACTACTTTGTGGCCTTCTGGTCGAAGATCGACAAGAGGGTTTCGAAGCGCCGACGGCGTGCCTTCATTCTGAGCCGCCGTAGAAAACCTGTTCCGCCCCAGGGCGACCGCGATGTCGCTGCCTCCACCTAGTCCGCCGACGATTGAACCAGCAGGATTCTCTCCAGATGAATTCTCGCGAGAGGAGCGAACTGAGCTGCTGCGTTTGGCGCACGAATCAATTCTGTCCGCGCTCGAACAACGCGAACTTTCTCTCGAACCTCCCACGGAGCATTTCGCGGAACCGCGGGGCGCTTTTACTTCTCTCTATCTGGATGGCGCTTTGCGCGGATGCGTAGGTTACGTCCTGCCAGTCAGCGCTGTTTATCGAACCGTCGCAGAAACGGCGCGGGCCGCCGCTTTCGAGGACATGCGATTTCCGCCTGTGAAGCTGGAAGAAGCGCGCAATCTGACGGTGGAACTCAGTATCCTGTCTCCCCCACAGGCGATCTCCGCCGATGACATTGTGATCGGGCGCCACGGTTTGCTCATCACCATGAATGCGAATCGCGGCCTGCTGCTGCCGCAAGTTTCTATGGAACACAATTGGGATCGGGTGAAATTCCTCGAACAGGCCTGCCGCAAAGCGGGACTGCCGATTGATGCCTGGCAAAAGGGCGCGACCATCGAAGCCTTCACCGCGGAGGTTTTTGGGGAGAAGAGTTAGGTCGCCGCCTAGCAGCTTGTGAGGGATCAACAATAAGGTTCGCTAATAAATAAAACGGGGACGGTTGCCCGTCCCCGGTGTGAAGCTTCTTGCCTATGAAAAGCTAGTTGACTTGATCCAGTTCGACGTGATCGCCAGCATGCACATCTTCCATCGAGAAGACGATCATGCCCGTCGCGGTCGTATTCGTTACGCCGATGATGACGATTTCGGCGACCGATCGACGAGGCAGGTCTCGCACGTGAATCACGGGACCGTTGCCTTTGGTGAACATAGCCGGGTCGACCGAAGGAGTCTTCTTCTGGCTGTCCTCGGCAAGTGCGGCCTTGAACGAGAGTGAGTCCACGGGGCTTTTCAGGTCGGCGTCGTAGAGACGAACCGCGCGGAAGTAGTCGCCGATCTTCACGCCCTGGTTTGCGCCGACGTTGATGTAGACCTTGTGGCCCGTTCCCAACTCAGAATCAAAATCTTTGCCCATCACGATGCGGCCAGAAACCTTGCTGGTTGCCGGCAGGAAGCGATCAAAGCGAATCGGATCGTGGAAGTTCAGAGTTTGCTTTTCGGCGAAAGGAATCGTGGTGTCGCCGGGATTGACGCCATCACACGCGTATTCAATCTGTCCAATCGCAGTCTTGTTGCGCGTGTCAATGATCTTGACGCGGCCGACTTCTTCATAAGGCTGGCCGGTTTCTTTCAATAGCTTTTTCTGCCCGGGATACATTTCATATTCGTTGGCGTCGCGCAAGGCGCGAATCACTTCGTACTCTGCGCCATTGGTGTAGCCCGTTCCTTCTAGATAGATCACATCGCCACGAGTGAACTTCGTCGTGGTGGGCGTTTCGAGGCCGCCGGCGACGAAATTTGCATCAGGCAAGGTATTTTTGCTGATGAAGCCCGAGCAATAGAGGTCGGAATAGGTGGGCGTTTGCACTCGCTCAGTCGGGAAGCTGGCCGTGACCGGCGTCGTTCCCTGCGGGGCTTCGAGAGGGGCAGCATCGGCCCCGGTTTGCGCCCAAGCCGCCGACGCGAGCATCAACACTAACAGTCCTGATTTCTTCATGTTACCTCCGGGGAAGGTTCGCCGAGCGGCCTTCGCCCATAGTTAAGTGCCAGAAAAGAAAAGCTCAAGCCGGAAGGTAACAAGCGGGTGGGGTAGGGTCAAGGTTACGAGGGTGTTGGGCACCCTGGAGCAGAAGTTTTTTGGCTAAGATCGTTAATCGCTTGTTGCATAACTAATTAAGCCCCTGTAATAATTCGCCGTTCGTCAGGCTGTGTACTAATCCGGACATTTAAACTCGAATCGATGAATTCCGCTCCTACCTTCTCGCCGCGCCTGCTGCCCTTACGGCTGCCGCGCGTATGCGTAGCCGTGATCGGCACTGACGCCAATGAAATGGCTGAGAAGGCTGAAGGGCTGATGCGTGATAACTCATTGCTGGAGTTCAGGTTAGACTATCTGGCGAAGCCTGCGTTGGGCATCCCGCGGATCAAGCGTTTCCTCGAGACTCATCCCGGGACGGTCGTTGTCGCGACATGCCGTCGCGCCACCAGCGGTGGCAAGTTTCGCGGATCCGTGGCCTCGCAACTCGACATTCTCGAAAAAGCCATCGCCGCCGGTTGCCAACTGGTTGACGTTGAAATCCAGACAGCGGCCAAGTGCAAGCCGGCGCAGTTGCAGAAGCTTCGCGCCCGTGCCGGACTGATCCTCTCGTTTCATGACTTTCGTGGGACAAAGAAACTCGATGAGACGCTGGAGAAGATGCTGGTTTACCCCGCTGACTATTACAAGGTGGTGAGCACGGCAACGACTTTGGCGGACAACGTCAGCCTGATCAAGTTTCTTGGGCGCGAGGGCGACAAGCATTCAGTCATCAGCATGTGCATGGGAGAGCAAGGCATCATCAGCCGGGTTCTCGGCGTGCGTGCAGGGAGCGTCTTCACGTTTGCCTCAGTCAGCGCCGGAGAAGAGACCGCTCCGGGCCAGGTGACGGCGCAGGAACTGCGCAACGTATACCGGATCGACCAGGTCGATGTCGCGACAAGAGTCTATGGAGTGGTCGGCGATCCGCTTGCGCACTCACTATCGCCAGCCATCATGAATGCCGCGTTCCGTCGCGAGAACGTTAACGGAGTTTATCTGGCTCTGCACGCGAAGACGTTGAAAGATCTACTCACGTGCATCAAGGAGATTCCGATTCACGGCATCAGCGTAACAATGCCGTACAAGGAAGCGATTCTGCCGCACCTGGATAACACCGATTCTCACACCACGAAGATCGGCGCCTGCAATACCGTGGTGCGGGCGCAAGACGGCAAATTGTATGGGTTCAACACCGATACAGCCGGCGTGGTTCGGCCTTTGGAACGGCGGTTGAACACGATTGAAGGCGCGAAAATCCTGGTGATAGGGGCGGGGGGAGCGGCTCGGGCCGCGGTCTTCGGACTCAAGGAGAGAGGCGCGGAGGTTTACATTCTGAACCGCAGCGCGGCGCATGCGAAAAAGCTGGCGCACCAGGCTCGTGCTCGAATCATGAAGCGTCCTGACCTGAAGAAAATGGCTTTCGATGTGATCATCAATGCGACGCCGGTGGGGATGGGAAATTCGCGCGAAACGCCGCTTCAGGACAAAGAAATCAATGCACGCTATGTCTTTGATATGGTTTATGATCCGGCGGAAACGAGGCTCCTGAAACTGGCCAAGGAGCGAGGTGCGCAAATCATTCCCGGGATCGAAATGTTCGTGCATCAGGCAGCCCGACAGTTCGAGATCTGGACGGGCAAACCGGCGCCATGGGATGAAATGTTGCGAGTGGTGCTCCTGGCTCAACAGGAGCGGTCTAGCAACTCAGCGGCCATGAAATAAACGAAAGTCGATGCTGCATAGCAAGAAAAAGTTGCATTTTACAAGGTGCCCAAAGTAAGATGCAGTATAGGAAGAGTGACTGTAAACGCTTCCGGTTGTGACCAGTACCGCCCGTTCCTTTACTTCCAAACTCGCAGCATACAAGCTTTTGGCGAATTAACTCGACGTGAGAGACGGCTTGGTCCGCCTCGATCCCGGTTCGGAGAGTTCAATATGGCGTGGTACGCGTACTGTCTTACCGAGCACCAAACCCTACCAAATGGAACCCGCACTCGCCGCCCCTTCCTGCTCGAAGGGGTGCAAGGTGTTAACGGCGCTGCAGTTCTGAGTTATCCCAGTGGTGAATTCGCGGTAATCGTGAGCGAATATGACCACGCAGCCGGTGAGCTAGATCACAAAGCGGCAATTGAGCACGCTCGAGTGGTGAGCAATTGCTTCCGCAACTCCACAGTCCTACCCTTCAAATTCGGCACGATTTTCGACAGCGATGATGCACTTCGGCAGGCCGTCCGGGTCAATCGGCGGGCTTTCGGCTTGAGCGTTGCCAGGCTGCGCGGCAAGTCGGAAATGCACATCAAACTCGTCGTTCGCGACGGCTCCCTGCGGGAAGCCATGATCGATATCGAACTTCCTGACACCGTCGGCGGGGACTACCTGTCCAAGCTGAAGGTGAAGGCCTCCAGAGAGCGCGAACGCCAGACCAAAGCGCGGGCTCTGTCCGTTCAGGTCCACAAGCTGTTTAACCCACTGGAAGAAGAAGTCAGCTGCAAGAAGGTCGCACAGGAAGGCATGTTGATCGACATCGCCCACCTGATCGACTCCAAGAGCGTGGAGAAGTATCAGAACCGTTACAGCACCGCTGCCAAGCAGCTCAAGAACTGCGAAGTGGCGATTAGCGGTCCCTGGCCTCCCTATCACTTCCTTCCCGGCAAGTTGCGCACCGTCGCCGGAAACAGCTAGGAACCTACAAGTCCAAGATGTCGAAGCCCATGGCAAGACTTGCCATGGGCTTTTTGATTTCCGCCAGCACGATGCATTGAATATGCATTGTTATGCACTCGGAAGTTTTCGCAATCGCGATCCGATCAGACGGCGACCGCCCTGTGGTTTCTGCTAAGTCGAAGTTCCTGTGTGAGTTACGTCGCAATGTGAGCGAAGTCACAGGATTTCCACAATTTGGCTCGGCAAGTGCTTCTCTAATGTTCAACAAAGAGGCCGCACACTCTACATGACCTTCACTCTCTTCGATCTCTACGCATCATTTCCCGAAGAGCCGTTCTTTACGGGACGGTATCTTGCTTAGCCTTTCCTGACATCGCCTACCATTCGTAGCCTCTTGAATGTGGCCCCAGAAATGGGGCCATTTTTATTTGGGTCAGACCTGAGGTCTCTCCCGGCTAGGGTGAGCATCGCGATTGCTCTCATTCTCTTGCGAGTTCAGATACACTGACGAGCGATATGCGCAGCTTCGAAATTCCTTCTGCATTTCTCCCAATTTTTTTGGCGTCGTTAACGGTTCCGGGGATGGCCCAAAGTCCGCAGAGCAAGCCGTCGACGACTCCGTTCGCGATGCCTGCGCAGATGACGCAGGCGCAACAAGACAATTTCCCGCAACAACTGATCAACGAATTGACTCAGATCAAATCAGCCGCACTGGAGGACGAGTACGCCTACCGCCAGGTGGCGCATTTGACGGAAAACATCGGTCCGCGACCGAGCGGATCGGTGCAGGCCAAGGCTGCGGTGGACTACGTTGCGGCTGAGTTGAAGAAACTGGGACTTGAAGTCCAACTCGAAGAGGTAAAGGTTCCCCACTGGGTGCGCGGTGCCGAGACGGCGGAACTGGTGGAGTACGCGGGCCAGGTCGAGGGAACGAAACAAAAAGTTGTGCTCACCGCGCTGGGGGGAAGCACGGCCACCGCTGCCGACGGCCTGACTGCCGACGTCGTTGTGGTGAACAACTTCGACGAACTGAAGGCGTTGGGGCGCGATCAGGTTGCGGGAAAGATTGTTCTGTTCAACGAAATCTTCGACAAGCAAAAAGCCGCTGCCGGTCTGTCGTTCGTGGCTTATGGAGAGGCGGTCCGTTACCGGGCGGCGGGTCCAAAGAGCGCGGCGGATCTAGGAGCAGCGGCGGCGCTGGTGCGGTCCGTCGAGAACGCGGACTATCGCTTGCCGCACACAGGGTTCAGTCTGCCCGCCGGAATTCCAGCGGGAGCAGTCACATCCGAGGACGCCGGACTGATCGCGCACCTTGCGGCGCAGGGAAAAGTTCGCATGCATCTGACGCTCACTCCGCAAAAGCTTCCCGACGCGACCGGGTATAACGTCATCGCCGATATCAAAGGCAGCGAGCATCCCGAGCAGGTCGTTGTGGTTTCTGGACACTTGGATTCGTGGGATCTGGGAACCGGAGCGATTGATGACGCGGCCGGTGTAGCGGTCGCCATGGAAGCGGCCGAGATCGTGCAAAAGTTGCACCTGCGACCCCGCCGAACATTGCGCGTGATCGCGTGGATGGATGAAGAAAGCGGCGGGGCCGGGAGCCAGGCGTACACGAAGGATCACTCGCTGGAATTTCCGAAATACGCGGCGGCGATCGAAAGTGATTCGGGAGCGGCACATCCTTTGGGCTTCGACATCAGGATGGCAACGAGCGCCGCCGATCTGCTCAGGCCAGCACTCAACGTTCTGCAAAGTTTCGGCGCGACCGCGCTGCAGCCCAGCGCGTATCCGCCGGGCGCTGACATTTCCGGAATGTCGGAAGCAGGGATTCCGGCTCTCGGACTTCTGCAGGATGGCCGGACCTACTTCAACTATCATCACAGCGCCGCGGACACGCTGGACAAGATCGTACCGAGCGAACTGCGCGAAAACGGCGCGGCGATGGCCGTCATGGGATATGCGCTGGCCACTATGAAAGATCCCCTGCCGCGTTAGGTCGGACCGCCCAAAACGCAACATCCAAAAGGTTGTCGTGTTTCTATACAAGGCTTATTGCCTCTGGGGTGCAGTCGCTGTGATTTGAATCACGAGGCAGCCCTAAGCTTTTTGCAGCCCCTGGAGCGGTTGACGCATCTTAATTTTGGCGCTTATCATCTTCGTTTGGCCTAAAGACCACGGACGCCCCTGAAGGGCGTCCTAAGATTTTGTTTAGGGCTGTTGTGCAGGATTGAACTGGAGCTATGGACAAGAAAAAGCTGGACACATTCAAGAAACGATTGGAAACGCGGCAGCAGGAATTGCGCCACACTGTGAATCGGACTCAGGCCGACGGCCGTTCCGCTGACGAAGATACGGCGCAGGATATCGCCGATCGCGCCGCCAGTTCCTATACGAAAGAGTTTCTATTCAGCCAGAGCAATAATGAACGAAATCTTTTGCAGATGGTCGACAAGGCTCTGGTCCGCATTCGCGAAGGAAATTTCGGCGAGTGCATCCACTGCGGCAAAGAAATCAACGCGAAGCGGCTCGAGGCTGTGCCGTGGACTCGGCACTGCATCGAGTGCCAGGAAAAACTCGAACAAGGATTGCTGGAGGAAGCTCCGCACTAGGACGAAATGATAGGAAAGCGCCGCCGAGAAATCGGCGGCGTTTCTTTTTTGCGTCTAAGTGAAAACGCGTGCGCGTGCTCTAGCCAGATACGGCACGTTCCCCGTGCGGAGCAACATCACCCTGAGTGCGCGAAGTGTCTTTACACTTCGGGCGAAGTGCAGAGATGCTTCGCGGCAAACTGCGCAGCTCAGGATGACAAGGGTCTGTAGTCCAAATTAAGCCCGGTGTCTAAACTCCTGGCTTTTTCGCTTCTTCCTGGGCCGCTTCGGCTCCGGGCATGACGTTCTTGAGCGGAGCGCTGCGCTGCTCATTTTGTTCCGGATGCGGCATCGCTTTGCGAGGCAACATCTGATCACGCATCGCCGTGTTGTAGACGAAGATGGCTTCCACGACGGCGGCTTGGGCAAGATCGTCGGGCTGCAGGCGCTCGTAAGTGTCCTGGTTCGAGTGATGCGTGCGAGAGCCATAGTCGAGCATGTCCTGAATGAACTGGAAGCCCGGGATGCCAACGGAGTCGAACGCTTCGTGGTCCGTGCCGCCGGTATCGCGCATGGTGATGGTAGTGACGCCAAGGTCAGCGAGCGGCTGCATCCACTGCTGGAAGATCGAAGAGATGCCGGCATTCTGCTGCAGGTAAATACCGCGGATTTTTCCAGTGCCGTTGTCAACGTTGAAATATCCGGAGATCTTCTGTTGTTCAGGCTTCACTTCCACCGGCCCGGCGGGCTTGCGCAGGAAGTCCGGCAAAGACAATTGATCGGAAGCAGTCGAAAGCGGGACGAATCCGAAATGCTGCTTCACGTAGCCGTAGGAACCAAATTCTCCTTGTTCCTCACCAGTCCAAAGACCGACGCGAATCGTGCGGCGGGGCTGCACATGCAGGGAATTCAGAATGCGCATCACTTCCATGGCTACGATCGTGCCGGCGCCGTTGTCGGTCGCGCCGGTCGCGGATGCCCATGAGTCGAGGTGTCCACCGACCATGACGACTTCGTCCTTCAACTTCGGATCGGTGCCGGGAATTTCGGCGATGGTGTCGAAGCCGTGCTCATGATCTCCGGTGAATTCCGTGTCGACGTTCATTTCGATTGAGACCGGAACGTTCGCTTTGAGGAGCCGGTAGACGCGTCCATAGCTTTCAATCGCCATCACGACGACGGGCAGAGTCTCGGCGTGCTCGCGCTTGTAGGTGAACCAGCCCATACCGGATCCGCCATCGTCGAAAATTGTTCCGCCGGACCCGCCGTTGTTGCGGCCGTCGCGGCTGGGGATCACGATTCCGGCAGCGTGTTCGGCAGCAAAGAATTGGCCCGCCTTCTCGCGGAATTCCAGCCGTTTGATGAACTCGGCAAATCCATCCTGCTGCTCGCCGACGTGCACGGGATATTCCACAGTGGTTTTCAGGTTGGCATCGTCGCGGCGTTCGAACAGAGGCTTGTCGACCGGCTTCACGTCACGCATGGGGCCGAAGAAAATGATCTTGCCGGCGAGTTTCCCTTTGAATTTTTCGAGATCCTTTTCGTCTTTCGCGTCGACCCAAATCGCGCGGCCATTCACGGCGCCGTGGCTCGATGGGGACCAGGGGAGCGCTTGCGCGATGAACACCGCCGTATCCGGCGCGGACATGCGAACCCAGGTGTTGAGTTGCCGCCACCCCAAGCCGAATTCACCCCAGTCTTCGAGGTGGGCGTTGCTGCATCCCATGGCTGTGAGTTGATCGCGAGTCCAGTCGTTGGCGCGCTTCAGGTTCGGAGAGCCAGTCAGGCGAGGACCGATGCCGTCCATCAGGCCGGAAGCGTATTCCATCACGTGAGAGTGAGACAGGCCTTCCTCGCGGATGCGCTGATACATCGAAAGATCCAGAGTCTCGGTTGCCGGCTGGGTCATTTCGTAAGAGGGCTTGGCGCTTTCGTCGGCCTTCGACTCTTTCGATTTCTTGTCGGCCGCGGATAGAAGAAGAGTGAGAGACAGCAAGGCGGTAAGGATCGAAAACAACCGCTTGTGCGATGACATTATGTTTGTTTCCTCCCCAGAACGGAATGCGCAGGGTAGCAGAATTGCGCGACGTTGTGAAAGATGAAAGCGGCTTTCAAGGCAGGGAATGCGACAGGTCATAACATCGAAGAATTGTTAGCGTTTCGGTTGGTTGTTCGTGGTCATGTGTATCCAATTGCGCACTTTTGACTTTTGACGCCCGTGTTTTGAGCCTGTTAGACTGCTAGTTTGTCCAGCCAACATAGCTCCTAGAAGGGAAGTTTGTGCGCGCAGAAACCCGCCATCAACTGAAACAGGACGCCTTTAGCCGGGTAACCATCAATGCCGCGGAAAAGACGGCCGATTGGACGGTCGAACACCGCTCCAGCCTTATCGTTGGCGCTGTCGTCGCCATCGTGGTCCTCGCGGCGGTGATTGGCGGCTGGTACTACCTGAACGAGCAGGACGAAAAAGCGAGCTTTGAACTCTCGCAGGCGGTCCGCACGATGGACACGCAGCTTCGTCCGGCCGGAACCCCCGCGCAGCCGGATTTTCCTACCTTCACCTCCGCCAAAGAGCGGGCGGAAGCGGCCAAGAAACAGTTTCAAGCGATCGTGGATAAATATCCGCACACCCGCACCAGCGATATGGCGCACTATTTTCTGGGTGTGACGGCGGTGAACCTGGCTGACAATGCGGGCGCGGAGCGAAATTTCAAGGAAGTGATTTCGGCGGGAAACCGTCAGGTGTCTTCCCTCGCGAAAGATGCTCTGGCAGCGCTGTACGCCAACACGAATCGAACGAAAGAATCGGTCGCGCTGTATCAGGAACTGATCAACAAGCCGACGGATTCCGTGAGCAAGGTCGCCGCTCAGTTGCAATTGGCCGAGGTCTATCAGAACTCCAACCAACCGCTCGACGCCAAGAAACTCTACGAGCAGATCAAGAAAGACAATCCCGGAAATGAAGCAGGGCAACTGGCAACTCAGAAGCTGACGACCATGAAGTAGAGGTCAGGGATTCCAGACCCGACGTCAGATTTTGAGCCACTTCGCGCTCTCCTTTTTCGCGTTCCTCCCAAAAGCTTAAGCATTTTTTCTGACCGGTCACTGACCTCTGCCCCTGCCTTCCAGCCCCTGATACCATGTTGTCGGTTCCCTACAACCAAACTATGGCCGACATCACGCTCCGCATCAACGGCAGTGATAAGAAGATCAGTGTTCCTCCGGAAATGCCTCTGCTGTGGGTTCTGCGCGATACCCTGGAAATGACGGGCACAAAATTTGGATGCGGTGCGGGCCTGTGCGGCGCATGCACGGTACACGTCGAGGGCAGCCCGACTCGTTCTTGCGCAACTCCTGTCTCACAGGTCGCAGGCAAGAACATAACGACCATCGAAGGGCTCGGGGCGAACGGCTTGCACGTTCTGCAAGCCGCCTGGATCGCGGAAGAAGTTCCCCAATGCGGCTACTGCCAGACCGGTCAAATCATGTCGGCCGCGGCGCTGCTCGCAAAGACACCGAATCCGTCGGACGATCAGATCACGCAAGCGATGAACGGGAATCTCTGCCGATGCGGAACGTATGAACGCATTCGCAAAGCGATTCACCGCGCCGCGGGCAATGGGGGTGCGCGATGAGTCCCCTATCCCGTCGCGAATTTGTCGGAGCAGGAATCGCCGCCGGCGCAGGATTGGTCATCGGTTTCTACTTGCCGCACGGAGGCAGCGAGAAGAAAAGGTTGTTCTCGCCCAACGCCTACCTGCGCATCACTCCCGACAACAAAGTAACCATCGTCGTGGCGCGATCTGAGATGGGACAAGGTGTCCGCACCGCGCTGCCGATGATTCTGGCTGAGGAACTGGAAGCCGATTGGAAGGAGATCGAAATCGAGCAAGCCGGAGCCAGCGCCCTGTACGGTGACCAGACGACCGGCGGTAGCGCGAGCATTCGAACGACGTGGGATCCGATGCGAAAGGCCGGCGCAGCCGCACGCGAGATGTTGATCTCGGCCGCGGCGTTGACTTGGAACGTGCCTCGATCGACCTGCACCGCAGAAAGCAGCCAAGTCAAGCATGCAGCTACGAAGCGAAGCCTCAGCTACGGAGAACTAGTCAGCCGAGCCTCGGAACTTCCGATCCCGACAGACGTGCCGCTGAAGCAGAGCAAGGATTACAAGATCGTCGGACAGCGACTGGCGCGGGTTGATTCACCATCGAAGGTCAAGGGCGAAGCGACATTCGGTATCGACTTTCGCATGCCGGGCATGAAGTACGCGGTGCTGTCGCGCTGTCCTACGATCGGCGGGAAAGTTTCGGCCTTCGACGACAAAGAGTCGAAGAAGATTTCCGGTGTGAGTTACGTCGGCAAGATCAGCGATTCAGCGGTCGGCATCGTTGCAGACAGCGTATGGGGCGCAATGGAAGGGCGCCGCCTGCTTGACGTTACGTGGGACGACGGCCCGAATAAGGATCTGAACACCGCTGCCGTCATGGCCTCTCTCAAGCAGGGAGCGTCCAAGAAATCCGCCAGCATGTTTCTGTCAGGCGATCCCGCAAAGGCGGCGGGGCGAACGATTTCCGCGGAGTATTCGCTGCCCTTCATGGCCCACGCGCCGATGGAGCCCGGAAACTGTACGGCGCATTATCAGGGATCGACGTGCGAATTGTGGGCGCCGACGCAGGTGCCGCAGGACTGCCGCGACTCAGTCGCTACCGCCATCGGACTCGATCCGGATCAGGTAAAGGTGAACGTCACCTTGATGGGCGGCGGTTTCGGACGGCGGCTCGAACACGACTACGCGGTGGAAGCGGCGCTGGTCTCGAAGGCCATCCACGCCCCGGTGAAGGTGTTGTGGACGCGCGACGACGACATGCGGTTTTCGACTTACCGGCCGGCGAGTCTGCATCAACTCAGTGCGAAGCTCGATGGCGCTGGATTTCCCGTGGCATTGACGCATCGCCTGATCTCGCCCTCGATCAGCGGACAAAAGGGACAGCCGGTACCAAACGGGGTCGATCCAGACCTGCCCGACGAGGCCGGGCCGGTTTATGGAATTCCTAACTACTCGATCGAGTACGTGATGACCGAAACCCCGGTGCCACTGGGATGGATGCGGTCGGTGTACGCGTTGCAGGCGGCGTTTGCGCTGGAGAGTTTCATTGACGAACTCGCGGTGGCAGCCGGAAAAGATCCTTTGCAGTATCGACTTCATCTGCTTGAGAAGGACCAGGATTTGGCATACTTCGCGACGACCTGGCACACCGCGCGCATGCGAGGCGTGTTGCAGCTCGCCGCAGAAAAAGCGGCGTGGAGCAAGCCACTGCCGGCAGGTCGCTTTCGGGGCGTTGCTTGTTTTGGGTGTTTCGCCTCGTACATGGCGGAAGTGGTTGAGATCAGTATGGAGAACGATCAGCCTCGCGTACACCGGGTCGTGGCTGCGGTCGACTGCGGGCAGGTCATCAATCCCAGCATTCTCGAGCAGCAGATTCAGGGCGGGATTGTTTACGGGCTCGCGAACGCATTGCGCGCAAAAATCACCATCGAGAAAGGCCGCGTCGTTCAGGGCAACTTCGACGACTACTCGCCGTTGCGCATGGAAGAAACTCCAGCGGTTGAGGTATATGCCGTGCAGAGCACCGAAGTGCCGACCGGGATCGGGGAACCTTCAGTTCCTCCGATTGCGCCTGCGGTATGCAACGCGATCTACGCGGCGACAAAGAAGCGAATTCGAGCCTTGCCAATTTTGAGCTAATCGAGCGTGGCACAAACCTCGGCGCCAACCGAGCCCAAACTGCGGCGCCGGCGCACCGAGGAAACGCTTGGAACGATTCTAGTGAGGAGCGTGCTGCCGCATGTCGGAAGCGAAATTCTGAAAGGCTAATAGATCTTCGAGCGGGCCCGATCCCAATCCTCTCTTTCTTTCTAGAGCATCTTGCGCAGCCGCATCGGCGGTCCAAGACTTCAGGAATACGCCCTCGCGGAGATATCGGATTTCCTGCAGAGTCGAGTCGGTCGCTCCGCCGTAGCGGTCGATTTGCGTCAGGAAGTAATCGAACAGCGGGCGAGGAAGCGGAAAATTGTCAGGGGCATCGTGGCGCTTGTATTCAAAAATCGTTTTCTGATGCCACGGGTTGAACTTCCTGGTTGCAAACGAATCGTTGACGCCCAGAAAGATTTGCGAGGTCGGTACGACGACGCGAACCTCCGCGCCGCGCGCCGGATGCAGCACCCACACTGCAACCGTATGGTTTGGATAAGGCCAGAACAATCCCACGCTTCGCACGCCCGCTCGCTCAACCAAGAAGGCATACAACGCTGAGAGTTCGTCACACTCGGCCGATGCAGTCGGCATTAGCGGTGAGACAGTTCGAACCTCCTTCCACTGCTTCCAGATCCGGTCAGAATTCGGAGGCATGTCGGTAATGGTCCAGTGCATATTCCAAAAGCCGGCGTCGCGCGTCGCTTCGTAGAGCAGGCGCGCAATGACGAAATCCGGATAGCTGACACTGTCTGGAGCAATTCTGTAGGCTGAAGTGAACGATTGAAATGCAGAACGCATCCCGGACGTGTCTTCCAGCAATTTGGCCTTCGCGCGAACTCGTGCGACCAACTGCGCTACAGTCGTATCAGTGTTTGGCGAAACAGAATGATCCGGGGAGTCGACCGCAAATGAAGCAATCGCGGCAAGTAGCAGCGCGACCAACGCGCAGAAGAAATTCCGACGCATCACAAACGAATCATAGTGGGCGGAACTTAAAATACCAGCAGAATTCACGACACAAGCAACTATTGTTGTCGTTGGAAACCTATCTTGGATGAGCGGTGTCTAAGTTAACGGATTCCCGATCCTAAATCGCCCGCGCTTCGGTCCGCTCATTTCACGAATGAGGTCTGTACATGCTCGAGGCGGTGCATCTCACAAAACGCTACGCTTCCCTTCCCGCCGTTGAGGACTTGTCCTTCACGCTGCGTCCCGGTCAAGTTCTCGGGTGCCTTGGACCCAATGGTTCCGGCAAGAGCACGACCGTCAAAATGCTAACCGGCCTGCTGGAGCCGAGCCGCGGCGTCGTTCAGTTTGATGGGATCGACATTCGCGAAGATCTCACGGGATATCGCAAGCGACTCGGTTATGTTCCCGAGGAGGCCCACCTTTATCCGTACCTGACCGGATGGGAATATCTGGAGATGGTAGCGACGCTGCGGGGCATGCGCCACGACACACTCTCCGTCACTATCGATTCCATGCTTGAGCTTTTCTCGATGCATCCGCACCGCTTCGCCAGTATCGGAACGTACTCGAAGGGGATGCGCCAGCGCATTCTCCTGATCGCGGCGCTGATGGACAATCCAAAAATCGTAATCTTCGACGAACCGCTGTCCGGGCTCGACGTCACCTCTGCGCTCATCTTCAAGAACCTTGTCCAGGAACTGGGCCGCCAGGGAAAACTCGTCTTCTACTGCTCGCACGTGCTCGAAGTGGTCGAGAAAGTTTGCACTGACGTCTTGATTCTGCGCAAAGGCACTGTCATCGCACAGGACTCGGTCGCGAACATTCGCAAGATTCTCGGCGAGTCGCTCGAAAGTACATTTTTGCACCTGGTCGATGATGTCGACACGATGCGGGTCGCACGCGACATCGTTTCTGTGATGAGTGCGGCGTGAGCGGCCCTTTCGAGGTCGTCCGCCATTGGTGGCGGTTTTATCGCGAGCGGCCATTCCTGCGCCTGTTTCGAATTTTTTCGGAGCGCATCTTTCGAGGCGGAGGGGATACGGATGCCGACGGCGTCGATCTCGGCGTCGGACTTGTTCTCACCCTCCTCGCCTTGCCGGGCGGATTCGTATCGGTTCTGATGTTTGTGAAGTATTCGACATTTCTCTCCTGGATGCGCGGCTCTCCACATGTCGATCCCCTGATGGTCGCGATGCCGGACGAATACTTCTTCATCACGCTTTCGATGGCCGTAACTGGGGCTGTCACCGTTTGGAGATGGGACACTTTGTTTCCCGATCGCCGCGACTACACCAATCTCGTTCCGCTTCCGATTTCTACATCGCTTCTCTTTTTGGCGAATTTTGCCGCCGTGTTGTTTCTGGCGGGATTGATCGCCTTCGACGTGAATGCGGCCTCGTCTATCTTGTTTCCGCTCGGCGTTGGCGCGACACAGAGTTCGTTCGTGTTCTTCCTGAAGTTTGTCGGCGTTCATGCCTTGATTGTCGGACTGGCGAGCGTCTTTGCCTTTTTCGCAGTGCTGACCCTGCTTGGCGTTTTCCTCGTGATCCTTCCGCCACGTGTCTTCCGGAAAGTTTCGCCATATATCCGCGCCCTGGCTGTCATGTACTTCGTAACGCTGCTAGGCACCAGCTTCGCTCTTCCCGATCTTCTGCAGCATTCACGCGCCTCATCGATCGATTGGACGAAACTACTTCCGTCCTGCTGGTTTCTTGGGCTGTGTCAGGCTTTGCGCGGACGGGCCGATCCCGCGCTGACTTCCCTCGCCCGGCTCGCGCTCCCCGGATTTGCTCTGACTATCGCGGCGGCATTTTGTGTTTACGCACTCGGCTACCGCCGCCACTTTCTTCGAATCCCGGAGATGTCGGAGGGCGCCGCACATCCGCGACACTCGAACGCAACGTGGCTTACCAACATTCTTGATCGATGGATCTTGCGCACGCCGTTCCAGCGCGGTTGCTTTCACTTCGTGTGTCGCACCCTCTTTCGCAGCGAGCCTCACCGTCTGGCGATGGCGGGGATTTCGGGCCTCGGAATCGTGCTGGCGTCGCAACTGCTGGAGAGTGCGGTTGAGAATCGTTCTGCGCCCAGCGCCATGCCCTCCGCGAATGCGCTCGCCGTCCCGTTTGTGCTGACGTTTTTCATTGTCGTAGGGCTGCGAATCGTCTTTGGGATACCCGTCGAACTCCGCTCGAACTGGGTGTTCCGCATCACCCTCGATCCCGAGAAACACGAGTGTCAGGCACTAAGCAGGAAGGTCATGCTCGCGTTCGTAGTGCCGGTCGTAGTGCTAAGCCTTCCGATCTACGCTTATCTGGAGGGTGCGATGGTGGGCCTCACGCAGACGTTGCTCGTCGGCTTGTGGACTTTCTTTCTCGTAAATGCGGTCCTGGTTCGCTTCCGAAAACTGCCCTTCACTTGTCCTCTGCCTGTCTTTCAACAAAACTCGATCGTGATCCTTCTCGGATGGGCGCTAGCCTTCTTTCTTTTTGCGGTAGTGACGCCCGAACTCGAATCGTGGAGCCTGGCGAAGCCGCTGCGTATGTTCGTCTTCCTGATTCCGGCGGCACTATTCTGGTACATCCCGCGGCACATGGATCAGAGCGCAATCGATGTCGAGAAAAGGCTCACTTTCGATAGCGATTCCGCTCGGGCGATAGAAGTCTTGCAACTCGGGGCCTGAGTTCTTCGCTAGGAAGTTTTCGCGTCAAGTGTTTGAAAACGCACCGTCCGTTACAATAGCGCCCGTGCCCGAACCCTCATCTGCATCTGCGCGAACTCTGATGACGGTGCCGATTTTTTCCGGGCTGACAGAAGCGGAATTGGACTTTCTCACCCAACGCACTGTCCCGCGAAAATACAGAGCGGGAGAAATCGTGTTTGGCGAAGGAGAACCCTGTACAGGCTTGTATGTCGTCGAGTCGGGAAATGTGCGGATCTTCAAGAGCTCGGCCAGCGGCCGCGAACAAGTGTTAAGTATCGATGGTCCGGGCAGCTCCATCGCCGAAGTGCCGGTCTTCGATGGCGGCAGCTATCCCGCTTCGGTTGCCGCCATCGATGACGCGACTCTGCTGTTTGTGAGCAAGCAGGATTTCCAGGCACTTTGCCTGTCGTATCCGAAAGTCGCTCTCAAGGTTCTGCGCGTGGTTGGCTCGCGCTTGCGGCGGCTGGTTGGAATCATCGAAGAGCTTTCGTTTACCACGGTGCGGCACCGCCTGGCTTCGTTCTTGCTGCGTCTGGCCGAAAGAGAAGGAAAAGCACCAAGGACGGCCTTGAAGTCCTGCTGCCCGTCAGCAATCAGGAACTGGCATCGCAGATCGGCACCGTGCGCGAACTGGTCTCGCGCAATTTCTCGCGGCTGCAGGCGGAGGGCATGCTCAAAATCGATGGACGCGCCGTGACCATCTGCGATCAAAAAGCCCTGGAAGCAGAAGTTCAGCCCGCGGAATAACCCTCAACCCCTTCTGTTTAAGTCCCTTCCAACAGCTACTCCACAATCGTTGCCCCTCGACTAAATTTCTCAGCATGCCGTGACATAAGTCATCGGCAAGCGCTTTTCGCTCCATTACTGTCGACCCATTGAGCGAGGACGGACATAGAACCGGCCCGCAGGAGGATGCGATGACCGTAATTACCGACAAGACCGTCCGTGAGCTGGCTTTGGAAACACCGACGGCAACGAGAGTTTTTGAACGGATGGGAATCGATTATTGCTGCGGCGGCAACAAGTCACTGGTAGCAGGCTTGCCGCACCGCGAACCTGAACGTTGATCAGGTGCTGGACTCGTTGGAAGTAGCGGAAGAATCAGCTCGGGCGGCGCAGACCGTGCGCAACTGGCAGACTGAGCCGCTTGCCGAACTGATCGCCCACATCAAGGGCACGCACCATCAATACACACGCGAAGAGATCGCCCGTCTTCGGCCCGCTGTTCGAAAAGGTTTGCGCGGTCCACGGCAAGAATCATCCGGAACTCCTGCAAATGCGCGAAATCTTCGAAGGCCTCGCCCAGGAACTGACGACCCACCTGATGAAGGAGGAAATGGTTCTGTTCCCCTACATCGTCAGGATGGAGGAGGCCGTGATTCCGAAGGAGCCTGTCGTGCCGCCGCTCCCTTCGGCAGCGTGCGGAATCCGGTTGCGATGATGGAGCACGAGCACGATGCCGCCGGCAATGCGCTGCGCGCGATGCGGGAGGCCAGCAACGGCTATACGGCGCCGCCGATGCCTGCGTCAGCTACCAGACGCTCTACCAGGCACTGGCGGAATTCGAGGCGGACCTGCACCAGCACATCCATCTGGAAAACAACATTCTGTTCCCGCGCGCGATCGAGATGGAAAAGGCCGCTAAACGCGGCCGAGATTTTGGCGATGCGGTTGATCGCAATAGCGGTGAAGTCAAGAGTTCATCGATAGGAGAAAGTCTTCATGCTTATAAGAAGCTGTGGATTGCACTGGGCGTGGTGATGATCGTCTCGTTCGCGGTGCTGGGCGGCGTCGGGTATCAAGGTCCTCCATAACGCGCCGCCCATTCCCTCGCAGGTCGTGACCCGACGGGCGAGTGCTGTTTGACGGCGCAACCATTCAGCGACGGCCAAGGCGTCTGGCAGTCGATCGGCGGCCAGGAGGTCGGCACCATCTGGGGCCACGGCTCCTACGTCGCGCCCGACTGGACGCGCCGACTGGCTGCATCGCGAGTGCATGTTCATCCTCGACCGCTGGGCGCGGCCGACAGGGCGCTGCGAACTACGCAGCGCTTGGCCGTGGAACACGGGCGGCGCTGCAGGCGCGCCTCAACTGAACTGATGCGGCACGAATACCTACGACCCGGCGACGCGACACCATCACGCTCGATCCCGATTCGCGCCGCAGGCCTTCGAGGATCTGGCGCGCTACTACGCCGATGTCTTCAGCAACGGCCGCAGACGAGTACGCCATCCCGCGCGGCGCGCTGAGCGATCCCGCCAAGCTGCGCCAGATGAGCGCGTTCTTCTGGTGGACGGCCTGGGCGCCTCAGCACCAACCGTCCCGGTCGGACGTCACCTACACCCAGAACTGGCCGCACGAGCCGCTGATTGGCAATCGAGCCGACCGGCGGCACCATCGTGTGGAGCGTCTCAGCTTCGTTCTGCTGCTGGCGGGCGTGGGCGGCATGGTCTGGTACTTCGCCTCGCAGCCGCGGACCGTTGCCGGAGAATTGCTGCCCGCGACGCGATCCGCTGCTGGGCCTGAGGCCGACGCCGTCGCAGACGCGCCACGGTGAAGTACTTCTTCGTGGTGGCGGCGCTGTGGGTGGTGCAGGTCGGGCTCGGCGCCATCACCGCGCACTACGGCGTCGAAGGCTCCGGCTTCTACGGCATCCCGCTGGACCGCTGGCTGCCCTACAGCGTGACGCGCACCTGGCACTTGCAGATCGGGCTGTTCTGGATTGCGACGTCGTGGCTGGCGACCGGGCTCTACGTCGCTCCGGCCGTCAGCGGCGCGGAGCCCAAGGGCCAGCGGCTGGGCGTCAACCTGTTGTTCGGCGCGCTGATCCTCGTGGTGGTGGGATCGCTGGCCGGCGAGTGGATGAGCATCCAGCACAAGCTCGGCAACCTGTGGTTCTGGTTCGGCACGCAGGGTTACGAGTATGTGGACCTGGGCCGCTTCTGGCAGATCCTGCTGTTCATCGGCCTGACCTTCTGGCTGTGGCTGATGTGGCGCGCGCTCGAAGCCGGCGCTGGCCCGGCGCGACCAGAACCATTCGCTGCTGCTGATGTTTCTGCTGTCGAGCATCGCCATTCCGCTGTTCTACGCCGCCGGGCTGATGTACGGCCAGCGCAGCAATCTGGTCACCGCCGAATACTGGCGCTGGTGGGTGGTGCACCTCTGGGTGGAAGGCTTCTTCGAAGTCTTCGCCACCGTGGTGATCGCGTTCCTGCTCACGCGGCTGAAGCTGCTCTCGGTGCCACGGCGACGCGCGCCGTCCTGTTCTCGACGGTGGTCTTTCTCTCCGGCGGCATCATCGGCACCTTCCATCACCTGTATTTCGCCGGGACGCCCAACGTCGTGCTCGGCCTGGGAGCGGTGTTCAGCGCCCTGGAAGTGGTGCCGCTGGTGCTGATCGGCTTCGAGGCGTGGGAGAACATCCGCCTGGCCCGCGTCCCGCCAGCAGCACGTCTGGGTGGCCGCCTACAAGTGGCCCATCTACTTCTTCGTCGCGGTGGCGTTCTGGAATTTCGTGGGCGCCGGCCTGTTCGGCTTCCTCATCAATCCGCCCATCGCGCTCTATTACATGCAAGGGCTTGAACACCACTCCGGTGCACGGGCACACCGCGCTGTTCGGCGTGTACGGCATGCTGGGCCTGGGCCTGATGCTGTTCTGCCTGCGCGCGCTGCGTCCGGGACAGGCGTGGAAAGAACGGTCCGCTCGCGTTCGCGTTCTGGGCCATCAATATCGGTCTGGCGCTGATGGTGCTGATCAGCATGCTGCCCATCGGACTGATGCAGACCTGGGCCTCGGTGGAGTACGGAACCTGGTACGCGCGCTCGGCGGAGTTCCTGCACAGCCGGCACTGAACCAACTGCGCTGGATGCGGATGATCGGCGACAGCATCTTCGCGGTGGGCGCGCTGGTGCTGGGCTGGTTCGTGCTCGGCCTGGTCACTGGCCACTCTTTCGATCGGGGATCGTCGGTTCTAGCCGAAGGAGAGTACACGCCGCGGAAGAAAGAAAAAGCTTTGGAGGAAGGGGAGACTCGTAGTCCGCTAGCGTCGACTTCTTGATCACGCACAGAAGCGCCATGGCCGATTGTGCTGTGGCGCTTTTGGACGTTCCGCCGTCCTTGGCGCTCAGGGCTATGTGGGACCGATTGACACTTGGAGGCCTCAGACTTTATCCTAAGTCTTGCTCCTTGCGGTACTTACGCCTCTTGGCGTGCTTCCGCGGGCCGTTGCCGGCGTGATCGCCGCGGAGAGTTGGCTATGTTCCTCAACATCAAGGATCTGGGACTCCATCCTCTGGATTTTGAAGAGGAGCTGCAGCCCGGTGTGCTCGATCTGGGCGGCGAAGCCAGCCAGCGCACTCCGCTGAGGGCTTCGGGACGAGCCGAGGTGGTTGAGGAGCATCACGGCAAGCACGAAGTCATTCAGGATATCCGCCTGCGAGGGCGTTTGTCGGCGGGGTTGGAGTTGCAATGTGCCCGCTGCCTGGAACCGGTGAAACAAGACGTGCAGCGCGACTTTGAGTTGCTTTACCGTCCGCTCGGTGTGGACGCCGGCCGCGACGAACTATCCGTTACCGATGCGGAAGCTGAGATCGGCTATTATCAAGGGGACGGTCTTCTGCTCGAAGATGTTTTGCGCGAGCAGGTTTTGTTGGCGCTGCCTCTGAAAGTCACATGCGGGCCTGACTGCAAAGGCTTATGCCCGCACTGCGGAAAGAATCTGAACCAGGAGCAATGTTCCTGCTCGACGGCAGTGGAAGATCCGCGCTGGGCGGCGCTTAAGGAAGTGCGCGGCCGGCTCGAACACTGAAGATCAGCTCTTGGCCCTTCGCACTTGGCATTCGGATTCAGGGCCTAGTTGCGAATTGCCAAGTTTGAATTTTCCGGGGTGAATATCCCCTGCAAAGGATTTAGAACACCATGCCTAATCCAAAACGACGACACTCCCAGAAGCGCACCTCGACGCGGCGCGCCCACGATTTTCTGAAGGGTCATAGCCTTTCCGAATGTCCCAACTGCCACGAGAAGAAAATGCCCCACCGCGCGTGCGCGAAGTGCGGATACTATAAGGGACGCGAAGTTCTCGACGTCGAAGAAGCCAGCTAGATTCACAAAACCATGCCTAGCGGGATCGCGCTGGATGCGATGGGTTCAGACCGCGCGCCGAAGCCTGAGATTGAGGGCGCGATTCAAGCCGCACGCCAATACGGCGTGCGCGTATTGCTGGTCGGCCCAGAGACCATCGTCAAAGCGGAACTCGAACGCCATTCGGCGGCGGCGCATCTGCCCATCGAAATCGTCCATGCCAGCGAATACATCACCATGGAAGACAAGGTGGATGCCATTCGCGCCAAGCGCGACTCTTCCATGCGCGTCGGCTTGCGGATGGTACGCGAGGGCCAAGCAGCTGGATTCGTGACGGCGGGCAACACCGGCGCAGCGATGGCGACCGCCAAGATCGTGCTAGGAGCAGTGCCCGGAGTCGACCGTCCTGCTCTCGCTGCTGTCTTTCCGACCGCCCCGGGGAATCCTGCGATGCTGCTCGATGTTGGCGCCAACGTCGATTGCAGCGCTCAAAATCTGGAGCAGTTCGCCGTGATGGGCGACGTTTATTTTCGGGCGATGTTCGGCAAGAAGCCCGGCACCCGCGGTCCGCGCGTGGGATTGCTTTCCATCGGGGAAGAAGAAACCAAGGGGAATGATCTGACCCGCGAGGCATTCCAGTTGCTCAAGCGGCTTCCGCTGAATTTTGTTGGCAACGTCGAAGGGCGCGATCTCTATAACGGAGAGGTCGACGTCATCGTTGCCGATGGATTTGTCGGCAACGTGGCGCTGAAAATCTCAGAGGGCGTTGCCAACCTGGTTCGCACCGCGCTTAAGGAATCGCTGAAGGCGACGATTACGCGGCAGGTGGGTGCTTTGCTCTCGCGCAGCGCCTTTACAGACTTCAAGAAGCGACTGGACCACACCGAGTACGGGGGCGCGCCTCTGCTGGGAGTGAAAGGCGTCTGCATCATCACACACGGATCTTCCAACGCGAACGCGATGAAAAACGCCGTACGCGTCGCGGCGGAATTTTCTGAACGCCGGGTCAACGAATCGATCGAGCGCGGCCTCGCTGCAATTCCTGCCACTTCTCGCGAAGAACTGGCACAATCGAACTGATGACTGACACGACGATCGCACTGCTATTCCCCGGCCAAGGCTCGCAGGCAGTCGGAATGGGCAAAGACCTCGCCGAGAAATATCCCGCCGCGCTGCAAACTTTTCAGGAAGCCGACGACGCGCTCGGCTACAAGCTGTCGCAACTTTGTTTTGAAGGCCCAGAAGACCAGCTTCGCCTCACCGAGATCACGCAACCGGCGATTCTAACGACGGCGGTTGCGGCGTTGCGCGTCCTGGAAAGCCGGATGCCGAAGCCGAGCTTTGTCGCCGGCCACAGCCTGGGAGAGTATGCCGCCCACATTTGCTCCGGGGTGATCACATTTGCCGAAGCGGTGTGTACGGTTCGCAATCGCGGCAAGTACATGCAGGAAGCCGTGCCCGTGGGAGTGGGAGCGATGGCCGCGATTCTTGGCATGGATCTCGAGAAGGTTACGACTGTATGTAGCGATGCGGCGGAAAACGAAGTGTGCTCGCCGGCCAACATCAATTCTCCTGAGCAAGTCGTCATCTCAGGCAATACTGCTGCCGTCGAACGCGCCACGAAACTGGCCGACGAGCGCGGCGCGAAGCGGGCAAAGTTGCTTCCCGTCAGCGCGCCTTTTCATTGCTCCCTGATGAAGCCGGCGCAAGACCGGCTGGAAGGCGATTTGAGGAAGCTCAAGATGCACAAGCCGGTTTATCCGGTCGCCTGCAATGTCGATGCTGAGTTGGTGACCGACGAGCAGCGCGCCTTCAACACGCTGGTGCGGCAAGTGACAGGATCGGTCAAATGGGACCAATGCATGCGCCTGCTGATTGCGCAAGGCGTCACGACATTTATTGAAGTCGGTCCGGGAAAAGTTTTGTGTGGATTGATGCGGCAGATTGACCGCTCGAAAACCTGCCTGAACGTTGCCGACGAGGCAAGCCTCACGAAAACGCTGGAAGCGCTGGCAAAGTGTTCCGCCCCGCAACAGGGTCAGTGAAAAATTAATTCGCAGGGCGGAAAGCTAAGCGTCTTGTCTGACTTTTCCACCCAGACCTGGGCGTGCTCAGCGCGGTCGTTCACAACCACATCGACTACGACTCCGGTTCCGGGGCCCGGGCACGTGCTCGAACCATAAACTTTTTCAGTTTTGATGAGACCCCACTCGCCGCCGGGTCCCCAGTCGCGATAGAAATCTCCATAAGGATATTTTTGATATTTCGCCGGATGCTGTTCCCACTGAGGATCGTGCATCCATATGCCGTAGGCAGTCTTGTAATCCTGTTTCTGCAAGGAATTGAAAAAATGTCCGACCATGCGCTCCTGCGGCCAGTAGCGGAACCACCAGCCCAGGCCAGCCAGGATCACGACGATGGCGATACTTGCAACAATTCTGCGTGTCCGTTTTCGCGCTTTCTCGGGATCGTACGCTGCCGCGTCCAGAAGAGTCATACTTCTCTAGCATAACGGACACGGAGGGGAACCGAAAAGTTCCAGAGAAGCACATTTTAGGCCGACGAAGGCTAACACGCAGACCGCAAAGGTATTCGTTTTCTCCCGGTTCGCCAGGTGGTGCCAGCTTTAGAGGGTTCGCTTGAACAACGGAATCGCAATCCCCAGCGTTACCGCTGCGAAGATCGACAGGAAGAGCATGTCGGGCCAGACCGCGGAGAGTGTGGTCTCTTTCAGCAGCAGACACTTGAACCCGTCGACTGCATAAGTGAAGGGATCGCACTTCGCAATCGCGCGCAGCCAAGTGGGAAAGGCTTGAATCGGGTATACCGAGCCGCTCGGAAAAAATAGAAGAGTATTGAGAATCCCGAACATGGCGCGGGGCACGAGAGGATCTTCGATGCGCACCATCAGCAGGAACATCATGGTGTTGAAGGCCAGCGACGTCAGCACGATCATGATGATCAATCCGATAATCGTCACCGGATTGAAGATTGTTCCCACGCCCGCCAGCATCGACCCGATCACGACGATGATCACTCCGGTCATGACCGCCTTGATCGAGCCCGCAAGGTTCAAGCCGAGGACGAGTTCCAGCTTGGTGATAGGCGTGACGAGGTATCCCTCATGCACGCCGCGAGCCTTGTCGTCGATATAGAGCATGCCTCCGCCGATCATCACCGACACGAACATCGCGAGCACCAGCGATCCCGGCAGCAAATATTTCATGTACTCGATGTACGGATAGAGCTCGACAATATCGAGGGCGGTTTGTTGCAGAATGCGCGGGGAAACCGTGGGCTGGTTCAGCGAGTTTGTAAGATCCGTAAGTTCCGCTTCGACTGCCGAACTCATGAAGTTGTCGCTGTTATCAACAACCAGGCCGATGCGGGGATGGTTCTCTTCATAAACGTGCTGCGAGTATTGCGGAGGGATGATGACTGCTCCCTCCAGCTTTCCGTTGCGGACGTCGAGCACGGCTTGCTTCTCGTCGTCGTAGTCGACCGTGGTAAAGGTGCGAATGTTAGCCCGCACCGCGTCGAAGGCCTCACGAATCCTCAAGGATTGCGGGCCGTGGTCCTGGTCGACAAGTGCAACCCGGGCGTCGCGAATTTTTCCTCCGAACGCGTTTCCCAGGATAATCAACTGCACCAGCGGGAAGATCATCGACGCCAGCATCAGAGCTGGAGATCGAAAGAACTTGCGCATTTCGCGCTCAACAATGGCCATCATTCTGTTCATGGCTGCAATCCTGGCCTCTGCGGCATCACGAAGGCATACGATTTCTGCAATTCATCGCGCAGTTGTCTTCCGGTGTAGTGCACGAAGACATCGTCCAGTGTGGTGTTTTGCACGGAGAGCGACTTGACTTGCACCTTGCTGTGTACCGCCATCTCGACCAACTGCGTCGTGGTAAGCGATCCGTTGCCGGTCAGGACGCGGTACATTCCCGCGCCCTCGTGCTGAACGGAGGTGACTTCGTCGAGTCCGCGCAGCTTTTGCTCCCAATCGGCAGGCGGATTTTCGAACTGCGACTCAATGACATTCGATCCAGGCACACTGGCCTTCAACGCCGTCGGCGCATCCAGAGCTACAAGCTTGCCGTGATCGACGATGGCGATGCGGTCGCAAAGACGGTCGGCTTCGTCCATATAGTGGGTCGTAATCAGGATCGTGAGCTGCCGGTGCTCTTTGATGTTGCCCAACATCTCCCAGACTGCGACGCGCGAAACGGGATCGAGACCGGTCGTCGGCTCGTCGAGAAAGAAAATTTTCGGATGATGCACTAATCCGCGCGCGATCTCGAGGCGCCGCCGCATTCCGCCGGACAGGGTTTTCGTTGCCGCATTCCGCCACTTCGTCAGATCGACCAATCCCAGTAGCTCTTCGATCGACTTCTGGCGCTCTTTCGCCGGCACGTCATAGAGCTTGGCGTAGATGTTCATGTTCTCTTCGACTGTCAGGTCGAGATCGCTGGTCAGCGCCTGGGGAATCACTCCGATCAGTCTCCGAGCCGCGTTGGCCTCTTTCGCCACGTCATGTCCCGCGATCCGCGCGTAGCCTGAGGTAATCGGAATGAGCGTCGTCATCATGCGGATCAGCGTCGACTTCCCTGCCCCGTTCGGTCCAAGGAGTCCGAAGATTTCTCCTTCTTTCACGCTGAATGAAATGTCGTCGACGGCCGTAAAATCGCCGTATTTCTTGACGATGTGATCGACTTCAATCGCGGATGGAGCCGTTGGATCGTAAACCGGCTTCTCGAGCGTCGAACTCGGCGCGTTGACGCCATTGGTCTTCGAGGGCTGCGTCATTGCTGCTCCGCCGCTTTCGCGTTTTGCGTTGCGCCGTTCTTCATTTGTTCTGGCGAGACCAACACTTCTGCCGTCATGCCCGGAACGTACGCGCCTTTCGGATTATCCAGGCGTACTTTCAGCACGATCGTTTTGATGTCGCGCTTGCGGCGGCTCACATCGCGCTGCGTCGCGAAATCACCTTCCACGCCCTTGAAAAACACTTTCCCATTCGTGACCGTGCCGCCGGGCAAGCGAATGCGCAGCACGTCGCCGTAGCCAATGTGATCGGCATACGTCTCGGGGATGGCAACTCGCGCCCAGGTGTCGGTCAGGTCGACAATCGTCACGATCGGAGCTCCGATATTGACGACCTCTCCCTGTCGCGCGGCGCGCACCGAGACTGTCCCGCTAACCGGAGCGTAGACGTTGGTGTAGCCGAGCCTCACCGCGGCTTGATTTCTCTGAGCAATCGCATTCTTGAGATCGGCTTGGGTCGAAGCGACGGTGCTCTTCGCGGCATTCGCCTGTTGCGTCCGCGCAACCGCGGATTTCAAATCAGCTTCCGCAGCCGTAACCAAGTCCTGTTGAGCTTGCACTGTCGCCTGCGCCGCTTGCAGATTCGTTTCCGCCTGCACGCGCTCCTGATCGGAAGAGATACCAGCTTTCGCAAGCGCAATCACTCGGCGGCTGTCGCTCTCGGTGCGCTCGAGTGTCGCTTTGGCCTGCAGCAATTGGGCTTTCGCCGAAGAAACCTTCGCCTCGGCGTTGGCCACATCGCTGGTGGTGGATCCCGCGGTCGACTGTTCCGTATGCTGCATCTCGTCGACCTTGTGCTGCAGACTGGCGATGGTGGCGCTGGCAGCGGCGTCTTGCGCCTGCAACTCCGAAGGATCGAGGATTGCGATCAGGTCTCCAGCCTTCACGGGTGTGCCTTCATCGACCAGCAGTTTCTGGATGCGCCCTTCGACTTGCGCACTGACGATCACCTGATTCGCGTCGACGGTACCGATCAGTACCATGTCGCGCGAGTGATCCGAGGAGAAGTAGTAATAGACGGCGGCGATGACAAAAATAATGCCGAGAAGAATCAGAAAGCGGTTGCGCGCGCTCATGAGCGTGCTCCTTGCATGGCGTTGCCGCCGGGGCGAAAGAGCCCCGCGGAGATGAAATCCAAGACGGCCGCTCGGCGCTCGGCGATTCGCTCGGGCGCAAGCGGATTGAAACCAACAATCTTTTGCATCATGGGGGCGCTGCTGAAATAGAAAACGATCATGGCGACCATGGAAGGAACGAAGTGAACCGGATTCACGGGACGGAAATCGCCATTCGCGATCCCTTCTTTCATGACCTCGCTCACCCGGACAAAGATCGGCTGGATGTAAGTCTTGATGATCTTGTCGATGTGGGTGGACTGTCCCTCGCGCGCCCGCATCATTTCGCGCTGCATCAGCCGCGGATAAAGATGGTTCGACGCGATGAAATCGAAATACTGTCCGACATAAGCCAGAATCTTTTCGCGCGCCGGCAAGTCGCTGTCGAGCGCCTTGAAAACCGCGATTTTCAGACCGGAAAAAGCATTGTCCAGCACCGCTCCATAGAGCGTTTCTTTGTCCTTGAAGTAGTAATAGAGGAGGGCTTTGTTGACGCCGGCCTCGCGGGCGATCGCATCGGTGCGTGCTCCCGCAATCCCATGTTGGGCAAACTCGTGAGCCGCTGCAGCCAGGATCGCAGCGCGGCTCTCTTCCGGCTGGCCGCGAGAGCCCATGCGGTGGATCTCATGCTTCTGCTCGCGGAGTTCTGTCCGGCGCACCCGAGTTTCTTCTCGGAGCTTGCGGCGGCCTTCACGCTGTTTGGGTCGAGCCATACTTAATTAACCAGTTAGTTAGATTATATATGGTTCGGCCCGGATGCGGAATCTTTTCATTAGCGGGACTTAAAGAGAAACCGGATGCCGCTTCGATGTGCCGCCAGCTCCGCCTGCGTGCTTTAATAGCTCTTCCGCCGTCACCTTAGCCGTCTAGAGGAGCTTCGTGAAGCCATTCCGCGTTCTGTTCGCCATCTGCTTTGTGTTCTCTGGCCTTTCGGTCTGGACTTCCGCTCAAGCGGCGAAGGTGGATCGTCAGGTCGCCATCACGATCGACGACCTTCCCTCTGGCATGGCGGACCGATTGCCTGCCGCGGAAATTACGGCGATGACAAAAAAGCTGCTCGGCACTTTGCGCGACCAGAAAATCCCGGTGGTCGGCTTCGTCAACGAGAAAAAGCTCTACAAGCCAGGAGAGGTCGACGAGCGAATTAGAGCTCTGCAGATGTGGCTCGACTATGGATTCGAACTCGGCAACCACACCTTCAGCCACGCATCGCTGAACCAGATCGAGTTGAAGGATTGGGAAGACGAAGTGATTCAGGGCGAGAGCGTGACGCGGATGCTGCTGGCGCAGCACAAAATGAAGCTGCGGTATTTTCGCCATCCATATCTCGACACCGGACGCGATCTGCAGACGCGACGCAAGGCAGAAGAGTTTCTGACGCAGCGCGGATACCGCATTGCTCCAGTGACTCTCGACGGTTGGGACTGGATGTTTGCCGGGCTCTACGAAGATGCGAAGAAACGCAATGACACCGCGCTGCAACAGAAGATCGTGAGCGAATATCTGGCGCATCACGACGCCTCTATCGCGTACTCGGAGCAGCTATCGACGAAAGTTGTCGGCTACGAACCGAAACAGATTCTGCTACTGCACGCGAGCAATCTGGAAGCGGATCATATCGGCGAGTTGCTCGACCTGCTTCGCAAGCGGGGATATCGATTCATCACGTTGGAAGATGCACTGAGCGATCAGGCTTACAGCTTGCCCGATACATACGTGGGAGAAGAGGGGTCAGGCTGGATTGAGCATTGGGCGATCACGCAAGGCAAGATTCCGCAAGGCGCTCCAGAATTCCCGCAGTGGGTCATCGATCGCACAAAGGAACTGCACCTGTCGACCGGACAGGTATCGGCGGAAGCGCCGCAGTAGCCGCGACTGATCGCTACTCTGCTCCGCCCGCGATCGAAGGCACGAGCAAAACTTCGTCGCCTTCCTGGAATGCGTACTGGGGGCCGCCAAGAAAACGGATGTCCTCTTCGTTGACGTAGACATTCAGAAAGCGGCGGATCTCACCCTTCTCGTCGCGAAGATGCGGCTTCAGGCTGGGAAACTTTTCGTCCAGTACGGAAAATAGTTCTCCCAAGTTGGAAGCGGCGCAGGTAACCGATCCCACGCCTTCCGTGTGGCGTCGCAGAGCAGTTGGAATTTGAACCGTGATCGACATGATTATGCTCCCACCGCTTCAGCGGAGGAGATCACACCCGGGATCTCGCTCACATTCAGCGACTCCTGCAGATACGCTTCGAACTCGGTCAGTTTCGGAGCGATCGGGCGTTCAGTCTTGTAAGCGCCCGCGAGCACATCGGTGGTCTTCAGACCGTTGCCGGTAATGCAGAGCACGGTCGTCTCCTCGGGCAGGATGCGGTCCTGACGATAGAGCTTGCCGGCGACGCCAACCGTCACGCCGCCTGCGGTCTCGGTGAAGACGCCTTCGGTCTGCGCCAGCAGTTTGATCGAGTCGATGACTTCGGGATCGCTGACGTCTTCGCTCCATCCGCCGCTATTCTTGATCGTACGGATCGCGTAATGTCCGTCGGCGGGATTTCCGATAGCGAGAGAACGCGCAATCGTCGATGGCTTTTGCGGCTCGATTTCGGCGCTACCTGTTTTGACAGCAGTCGAAATCGGCGAACACCCTGTCGCTTGCGCACCGAAGAATTTCACTTCTTTTGGCTCAACCAGGCCGAGCTGGATCAGTTCATCAAACGCTTTTTTGATTTTGGTGATGAGCGATCCACCGGCCATCGGGCAAACAATGTTGTCGGGCAATCTCCATCCGAGCTGCTCAGCGATTTCGAATCCGACGGTCTTCGATCCTTCCGCGTAGTAAGGACGCAGGTTGACGTTGACGAAGCCCCAACGATGCTCGTCGGCGATCTGCGAGCATAGACGGTTGACCTGATCGTAGTTGCCGGCAATCCTCACTACTTTCGCGCCGAAGACATTGGTGCCGAGGATTTTTGCGGGTTCCAGATCGGACGGAATGAAGATCCACGCCTTCAGTCCTTCGCGCGCAGCGTGGGCCGCGACAGCGTTCGCCAAGTTGCCGGTCGAGGAGCACGAGACGGTATCGAATCCGAAAGCTTTCGCTTGCGATAGCGCGACGGCAACGACGCGGTCCTTAAAGCTGAGCGTCGGCAGGCACACCGCATCATTCTTGAGATAGAGATTTCCCGCGGCCGCGGTCGTTCCACACAACTGTTCTGCGAGGCGTGGAGCCCCGAACAGCGGTGTGAAGCCGACCGGGAGCCGCGGTACATGTCCCTGGGGGAGGGGCAATAGTTCGGAGTAGCGCCACATGTTCGGCGGCCGCTGCGAAATCCGCTCACGACTAATCAATCCGCGCAGGGCGTCGTAGTCGTAAGCGACTTCCAGAGGAGAGAAGCAATCGTCGCAGATGGAGCGGGGCTGGTTTCCCCAAGTCCGTCCGCACTCGCGGCACCGCAGTTCGTAATGAGACATCGGGCTACTCACTTTCTTGTTCCGTAAACTCGGAATCGCAGCGAGTAGCTGAGGACGAGCCGAAAAAGCGGCCTAAAAAACTAAGGCCTCTTTTTCCAGAAAAAGGGAAAAGAGGCTATCGGATGCAGTAAGGCTCGCAGCCGAATCCCATGTTCCCTGTTTCCAGGAGAGAGGTGGCACCAGTCATCCGGGATATATGATCCTGGACCGGTTGCCGTGGCGTCGTAGGGCTCGTCCCTCAGCCACTCTGCATGAAATTCAGGTCCGCTCGGCGACTGAGTCGAGGAGCGAACTTGTATCGAACGATGCTACAAAAGGGCGGCGAGTACGTCAAGGGGGTAGGAAAGATTCCTTGCGCCCGGAGGAAATCGCGCTTCTCGCTCGGTCCGCAAATGACGAAGTTTTTTCCCGTCTTGTTTGAAAGTGGCTGCGTTTCCTCGCGTCGTTTGAGACAGCGCGACCCCCTTTCTTGGGGCGGTGGATTTCTCGGCGTCCGAGTGACCTTCTTGGTTCGCGAGACCGGATAAACGTGCTTCCTGTTGCGTTGCAACAAACTTTTCTATTTCCTGCGAAGTCACAGTGCACACGGTCTTTACCTTCGTGGAAATGTCATGAGTAGGGACATTTAATTCGCGGTTTGTTCGTCCCCCACTTTTTGGCTATTGTTCCAAGTGTTAACTACGCTACAATTCGCGGCGCGAGTCTTAGTGCGAAGCGTGCGTTGCTTGGGGTCCCGTAAGAATCCAAGTAGTACCTTTGTTCCCCCCTGTTCTGACCCTGCGGGTCGTCTGGAGTAGACTCTGCGCCAAATTATCTTCGCGACAAAATATTGAAACCTGTGTTGGAGGGTGAGATGAGTTTCCGCATACCTCTGCTAGTAGTGACCTCGGTAGCCCTGTTGTTCTGCTTTGCCTGCGGTGGCGGCAGCATTAACGGCACGAAGACAACCTTCACCATCAGCGCGAACGTTACGGGTCTAACCGGAACACTGGTATTGGCGGATAACGGAACGGACAATCTCTCTATCACTGCGAATGGCTCGACAGCTTTCGCGACGAAGATTGCGAGCGGAAGCGCTTACGCGGTCACAGTCATGACTCAGCCTTCCGGGCAAACGTGCACTCTGGGTTCGAACGCCTCGGGCACGGCGACTGCGGACGTGTCGGTTGCAGTGACTTGCGCGGCGCAAGGATTCACCATCACCGCTAGCGTCACAGGCTTGACTGGCAACACTCTGGTCTTAGGGGACGGCATCGGAACTAACCTGTCGTTTACCAGCAGTAGCAGCCAGACGTTCTCGGATACCTATGCTAGCGGCGCAACCTATACGGTAAGCGTGGTGACTCAACCCGGCGGGGAAACCTGCATACTGGGACCCAACAGCACCGGAACCATTACCGCAAACATCACGGTAGCAGTCACCTGCAGCGCAGGGAACGTGACGGTTACGATCGGTGGAACACTCACCGGTCTCGCCAGCGGCGCCTCGATCGTTCTGCAGAACAACGGCGGCGACAACTTGTCGCTCAGTACAAATCAATCATTCACATTTACCACCGCCGTTACAGCGGGAAGCGCCTATAACGTGACGATCTTGACGCAGCCGACCAACCAAGCCTGCACCGTCACTGGCGGAACAGGAACCGCGAACGCCAACGTCACAACCGTCCTAGTGACTTGCCTGGACGAGTACTTCATCAACGGAACCTTGTCAGGGCTCGCAACTGGCCAGAGCGTGGTGATAGCTGATAATGGCGCATTCGACACCCTGACTCTCGATGCGAACGGAGGTTTCCAATTCGGCAGGCCGATTACGGCGGGCGGCACATACGACGTCACTGTGACAACGCAACCTGCCGGTCAGACTTGCACGGTTGGAAATGGGACGGGAACTGCGAACGCAACCGTCAACAACGTGACAGTCACATGTGCTGCCACGACGTTCACAATCGGCGGCACGCTCGCGGGATTGACAAGCGGCACCGTTACGCTGGCGGACAACGGAACATTCGACAGTCTGCCTCTCAGTGCAAATGGAACTTTCACATTCACCAAACAAATCGCGGCTGGCGGCGCTTATGCCGTAACCGTAGGCACTCAGCCTGCTGGCCAGACATGTTTGGTTACCAATGGCACAGGAGTGGCGAATGCGAACGTCACGAACGTGGCGGTCAACTGCTCGGCGACCGTGCCGTTGACGTTGAGCGTGGCCGTGACTGGACTCGCTGCTTCAACGACTCTGTCCGTGAAAGACGATCAGAATGCAACGTTGACGTTCTCGGTAGACGGCACACAACAATTCTCGAACACCTACACGAGTGGCGCGACCTATTCGGTCACCGTGACCGCACAGCCCACCGGTCAACTGTGCTCGCTCGGCCCGAACAGCAGTGGCACCATCACAGCGAACGTAATAGTGACCGCAACCTGCAGCGCATCTGGCAACACATTCACCATCGGCGGCACGCTGTATGACCTCTCGCCCAATCCTTCGACCACGGGCACCGTTCTGCAAAACAACACGGCAGACAATCTGACGCTTACGAGCAATGGTGCATTCGTGTTTGCGACTTCAGTTGCAAACGGCGCGACGTACGACGTTTCCGTCTTCACTCAGCCCACAACTCCGGACCAGAACTGCACGGTACTGAACGGAACCGGAACGGCGGCGGCGAATGTCACTAATGTCCAGGTCGTTTGCATCAGCGAATGGACGTGGGTGTTTGGAGCGAACACGGTACGACAAGGCGGAATTTACACCACTCCTCCGCTCGATCCGGGCTCGCGTTGGGGAGCCAGCACGTGGATCGACGGCTCAGGCAATTTGTGGCTGTTCGGTGGGTTTGGATATGACATCACCGGACCGTTGGGAGCGGAAAGCGTTCTGAACGATCTGTGGGAATTCACCGGTGGCGCATGGGTATGGGTTGCTGGATCGAATTCGAACGGCGCGACTGGCATCTATCCGGCTTCCCCAGGAGGAACCGGAACTCCAGGCGCGCGATCGAATGCTGTGAGCTGGATCGATTCCTCCGGCGAACTCTGGCTCTTTGGCGGATACGGTATCGATTCGCTTGGGCTTAACGCAGACGGCTTGAATGATCTGTGGAAGTTCAGCGGCGGCCAGTGGTTCTGGGAGGGCGGATCGAATCTCGCGGCGCAAGGTGGCACCTATCTCGCAAAGGGCACGCCAGGAGGCACTCCAGGAGGCCGGTATTGGTCCAGCGGATCGCTCGATGCAGCCGGGAACTTCTGGATGTTCGGCGGATTGGCCTACGACGTGAACAAGGCCCAGGGGTCGATGAACGATCTGTGGAAGTTCGACGGCACCAATTGGACGTGGGTGAGCGGTTCGAGCAGCAACGGCCAACAGGGTATTTACACGGGCGGCGGAGCAGTTCCGGGAGGCCGAACAGGTCAAAATTCCTGGATCGATTCAGCAGGCAATTTCTGGGTCTTCGGCGGCAATGCCATCGACTCGGCGAACAATACCGGCGACATGAACGATCTGTGGTCGTTCCCGATCGCCGGCAACACATGGACGTTCGTTGGAGGCTCGACGACGTTTGGCGCTGGCGGAACTTACGGGACGCAGGGCATTCCGGATGTCGGCAATACTCCGGGCGGTCGTGAGTTCTCTACCAGCTGGCTGACCCCCTCGGGCGACCTATGGTTGCTTGGCGGAGAACGGCTGGGTGGTGGACTGTACAACGACGTTTGGAAGTACAGCAACGGCCAGTGGAGCTGGATGGATGGCTCTCAGTCGGTCAGCCAGCTCGGCATATATCCGGCGCAAACCGGTCCGCCACCATCGCCAACCAACGAGCCCGGAAGCCGGCGAGAAGGAGTAAGCTGGACCGATTCAAACGGCAATCTCTGGCTGTTCGGAGGATACGGTTTGGGATCTCTCGGGGCGGGCACCGGCACCCACAACGGCTTCGAATCCCTGCAAGACCTGTGGGAGTTCCAGCCGTAAAGGAAAGAACGACGTTACGAAAGCGCGGGCAGATTATGCTCGCGCTTTTTTTTCGTTTGCCGCAGGTCGAGAGTGCGACGCTCTCAATCGCGCATTCCCTTGAGGGTGAGCGGTCGCTTCTTCCCTGCTCGCGGTAGAAGTCTCGCCCGGATAGCGGATACAATGCCTCCGCAAATCCAATCGAGGCTTTGTTCATGAAAGCAGCGCGGTCATCGCGATTTTGGCTCACGTTGTTGCTCTCGTCCTTCTGGCTCGCCTGTAGTGCCATCTCGTTTGCCGATACTCCCTGCGAACGCCTTGGCTCTCTCAAGATTCCGAACGTGACGATCACCTTGGCGCAGAACGTCGCCGCAGGGGCTTTTAATGGCCCTCAGGGGCCTTTCGAAGGCGTGGACGGTGCCACCTTATACAAAACCCTGCCCCCGTTCTGTCGCGTGGTTGCGGAAGCCAAGCCAACCTCTGATTCAGACATCAAGTTGGAAGTCTGGCTGCCCGCCTCCGGCTGGAATGGCAGGCTGGTTGGGATCGGCAATGGCGGGTTCGCTGGCATCATCGACGAGGTCCAACTTGGAGCCGCCCTGAAAAGTGGCTATGCGGCGACCGCGACGGACGCCGGCCACGTCGGCTCGCCGATCGACGCAGCCTGGGCGGTAGGTCATCCGGAAAAGGTTGTTGACTTCGGCCATCGCGGAATTCACGAAATGACGCGCGCGGCGAAGGCAATGACGCAAGCGTTCTATTCGAAGGCAGCGCAGCACTCGTATTTCGCGGGATGCTCCGACGGCGGACGCGAAGCGCTGATGGAAGCGCAACGATATCCGGAGGATTACGACGGAATTCTGGCAGGGGCGCCGGCGAACTATTGGACTCGACTGCTCACACTGGCAGGTTCAGACACGCAGGCTCTGACGGTAGACCCGGCAAGCTACATTCCTCCTGCGAAAGTTCCCGCAATTGCAGCGGCCGTCAACGCCGCGTGTGACGAACTCGATGGCGTGCGCGATGGAATCTTGAACGATCCGAGGCAGTGCCGGTTCGATCCGGCAACGATGCAGTGCAAGTCCGGAGAAAACACGGACCAATGCCTGACCGCTCCGCAGGTCGTCGCGCTCAATAAACTTTACGCGGGCGTGAGCGACTCCCAAGGTCACAAACTTTTTCCCGGATATCAGCCGGGCGCGGAGGAGGGTCAAGGCGGATGGGGGCTCTGGATCACAGGCCCGGCACCGATGAAGAGTCTGATGGCATTCTTCGCCGTCGGATACTTCTCTGATTTTGTCTACGAGAAACGTGACTGGGACTACAAAACGTTCAGCGTCGACGCGGCATTGAAGGCGGCCGAAGAGAAGACCGCGAAGGCTCTCAACGCCATCGATGCGGACCTCAAGCCCTTCAAAGCCCGAGGCGGAAAGTTGATCGTGTATCACGGATGGGAGGATCCAGCGATTCCCGCCGTCAACACAGTGAACTACTACGATAGCGTTGTTTCAAAGATGGGCCAGCGCGATGCGGATTCATTCCTGCGCCTGTACATGATTCCGGGAATGCAACACTGCAGCGGAGGCCCTGGCGCCGAGTCGTTCGGCCAGGCTGGCAATCTGAATTTCGATGATCCATCTCACAGCATCGACGCCGCGCTCGTGCAGTGGGTGGAGAACGGAACAGCGCCGTCGTCGATCATTGCTTCAAAGTACGCAGGCGAAGACCGCGAGCAGACTACGATGACGCGGCCGCTGTGCCCGTATCCTCAGAGTGCGAAGTACAAGGGGAGCGGCGACACGAATAATGCGGCGAACTTCGCTTGCGAGGCCGGGAAAGCCCTGACCGCTCTGTCAGTTCTTCGATTTGCCGGCCAGGTCACCGGCTGTACTGGTTCTTTTTCTTGTCTTCGTGGCGCTCGATTCCCAATTGGATGAGCTGGTCGATAAGATCCGCGTAAGCAAGGCCAGACGCGCCCCACAGCTTGGGATACATGCTAATGGCGGTGAATCCCGGCATGGTGTTGATCTCGTTCAGGAAAATCTTTCCCGTCTTTGGATCCATCAGGAAATCGACGCGAGCCAATCCGGAGCAGTCGACAGCCTGGAAGGCTTGCACCGCCAGCATTTGAACTTTCTTCGTTTGCGCCTTGGTCAGTTTGGCGGGAATGATCAGCTGCGAGCCTTCGTCGAGGTACTTCGCGTTGTAGTCGTAGAACTCTTTCATCGGCACGATTTCGCCGGGAACGGATGCCGACGGCTCGTCGTTTCCGAGGACCGAGCATTCGATCTCGCGCGCCTTCTGTTTGTTGCCGCCAACCCCCTGCTCGATCACGATCTTGCGGTCAAACTTGGCGGCTTCTTCAATCGCCGGGCCGAGTTCTTTTCGGTTGTGCGCCTTGCTAATGCCGACGGACGATCCCAGATTCGCCGGCTTCACGAACACGGGAAACTTCAATTTTCCTGAAACCAGTTTCTCGACACTCTGGGGATCTTTTTCCCATGCGCTGCGCAAGATGGTGACGTGCTTGACGATCGGAATTCCTGCGGCGATGAACAATGACTTCATGATGTCCTTGTCCATGCCGGCGGCGGAACCAAGAACTCCTGCGCCAACGTAAGGGATGTCGGCGAGTTCGAGCAGGCCCTGGATGGTTCCATCCTCTCCAAACGTGCCGTGAAGCACGGGGAAAATGACATCCACGTTGATGGCCCGGTCTGAGGCGCGCCTCATGAGTGCGGCGTCAGTCTGGAACGGCACCAACCCGCTTTGCCGATGAACCGGCTCGGGAGGAACCACCACGGCTTCACCGCGGGCCAGAACGGCAGCAGACTCGGTGTTTTGCGGGTCTCCGGCGCGCAGATTGCGCGGTTCGAGGATGAGCTTGCCGGTCAGCAGATTTTCTGCGTGCTCGGCGGTCAGCCAGCGGCCGTCTTTGGTGATGCCGATCGGTACGACTTCATATTTTTCTTTATCGATTGCGTTTAGAACGGAGGCGGCCGAAAGCAGCGAAACCTCATGCTCTCCACTGCGCCCGCCAAATAAGATGCCAACTCGTAGCTTATTCATAACAATCCAGTTTGGACGCGGGCAAAGTGCCCCGTCAATCGCAGGAATGGTTCGGGAGGTTACTAGAGAATCTTTTTGCCGAATGCCGACAGAGCCAGTTCGACGGCCAAATCCGCGGTCCGATTGTGTTCGTCGATGACGGGATTCACCTCGACGATTTCGAAGCTCAGCATACGGCCATGATCGGCAATGATTTCCATGGCGAGGTGGGCTTCGCGATAAGTCGCGCCTCCACGAACGGGAGTGCCGACTCCCGGTGCGTCTTCAGGGTCGACCCAATCCATATCAAGGGAGATGTGGTAGCCGGCAGTACCGCGTCCAGCCATGCGGAGCGCTTCTTCCATCACGGTGCGCATGCCGCGCTCATCGATGTCGCGCATGGTGAAGACGCCGATACCGGCGCGCCGAACATTTTCCTTCTCTACGGAATCGATGTCGCGCACGCCCACAAGAACGCAATTCTCAGGATTCACCTTGGGCGTGAAATCGTAGATATTAGCCAGCTCCCCCGGCCACAATCCCATCAGCGCAGCAAGGGGCATGCCGTGGACATTGCCGCTGGGAGAAGAATCCGGAGTATTGATGTCGGTGTGAGCGTCGATCCAGATCAGTCCAATTCGCTGTTTCTGTCGATGGTAGAACTCTGCAACGCCAGAGACCGTTCCGGCAGCCATCGAATGGTCTCCACCCAAGGAGAGCGGGACCCTTCCAGCTTCCAGCGTCTTCAGGACAAGGTCCGCGTGTTTCGTACAAGTGGCCGTGATTTCTTTCAGATATTTGGCGTTGGCGGCGCCTTCCTTTTTTTGCTCCGGGATCGCCACCGCGACGTTGCCGCCGTCTTCGACTTCGTGTCCGAGGGCTTCGAGCCGCGCTTCAAGTCCGGCCACGCGCACGGCGGAAGGACCCATGTCGACCCCGCGGCGGGACTGGCCAAGGTCAAGGGGAACGCCGATCACGCGAATCTTGCGGGGGGAGATGTTCGTCGAACTGGCTGTCATCATAGGTCTATCTAGACTTCAATCGCGTTTACCACCGAGAGCGCCGCAAACTTTTTCTTCCATACTCGGCGACCTCAGCGTGCTCCACGGTGATAAGGGCTTATGGATAGAGCCGATACAACATTCTCGGGAACGGAATCGTCTCGCGCACGTGCTCAAGGCCGCAGATCCAGGCTACGGCACGCTCAATACCCATCCCAAAGCCGCCGTGAGGCACGCTGCCGAACTTGCGCAAATCCAGGTACCACTTGAACGCCTCTTCTGGCAGGCCATGCTCATGAATGCGCTGCAATAGCAATTCGTACGAGGCCATGCGTTGCGACCCACCGATGATTTCCCCGTAACCTTCCGGCGCGAGCACGTCCACACACAGCGCGAGGTCCGGCCTCTGGGGATCGGGCTCCATATAAAACGCCTTCACCTTCGCAGGATAGCGATGCACCATCACGGGCTTGTCGAACTGCGCCGAAAGATAAGTCTCGTCGGGAGAGCCGAGATCGCCGCCCCATTCGAACTTCGATTCCAGCTTGCCGTTTGCGTGGCCTTCCTGCAAATTCTTCACCGCGTCGTCGTAAGTGATGCGCGGAAACGGCGGCTTCAATCTTTTCCAGCTTCGAAATATCGCGTCCGATGGTCTGCAGGTCGGCGCGGCGTTTTTCGAGGCATCGCTTCACGATGAAAGTGATGAGCCCTTCTGCCAAGTCCATCACGTCGTCGAGCTGGGCATACGCGACTTCCGGTTCAACCATCCAGAATTCCGTGAGGTGCCGACGGGTCTTTGATTTCTCTGCCCGGAACGTAGGGCCGAATGAGTACACCTTGCCCAACGCCATTGCGGTTGCTTCGACATAGAGCTGGCCCGACTGCGTCAGGAATGCCTGTTCGTCGAAATAGTCGACGGGGAAAAGCGTGGAGGTGCCTTCACAGGCCGCGGGAGTGATGATCGGCGGGTCGGTCAGGGTGAATCCACGGTCATCGAAAAAATCGCGGGCTGCTTTGATGATTTCCGCCCGCACGCGCAGAATCGCCGCCTGCCGCTGCGATCGAACCCAGAGATGACGGTGTTCCATCAGGAAGTCGGTGCCGTGCTCCTTGGGAGTGATCGGGTACGGGGTTGTCTCGGGCACGCGCTGGATGACTTGCACAGTGGCGACGTCAAGCTCGAAACCGCCATGGGCGCGCTTGTCGGCGCGGACTTTGCCTTCGACGATCACGCTGGATTCCTGGGTCAGGGTCTTGATGGCGTCGAACACTTCGGGCGGGACGGCGTTTTTCGGAACGACGCCCTGGATGATTCCAGAGCCATCGCGGAATTGAGGAAATAAAAGCTTCCCACTCTCGCGCAGGTTATAAAGCCAGCCACGAATCGTTACCGACTGGCCATCATGCTTGCCGATTTCTGCAATGGTGGTAACAGGAGATGAGGACATAATTTAGAAGAGCTCAGAAGATCGATCACCGCCGGGCACGCGAAGGTCGACGAATTAGAAAATGCATTTCAGTCCCTTCGTCGACCCTCAACCTTGGCTTCCCGCTGCCAGTGAGCTCGGCGATAAATACATCATGCCGATTCCAGTTTGTCGAACAATTCTGGCAATTTCTCGAGCGCATTGACTTTCTCGTCTTCGGCCAACTCCAGAAGCAGCGGAGGCGTTTGCGGGGCCGAACGCAGTAACTCCATGGCTTCTTTCCAGTCAATGGTTCCCTGCCACGGCCACAGATGCGTGTCTTTGTCCTTGGCATTATCGTGAACGTGAGTCGACCGGATATGGTTCCGCAGAATTTCGAAGCCTTCGCGCACAGAACTGGCCATGTGGGCGTGTCCGAAATCAAAGCAGACCCCTACGTCGTCGAAATGCGCGCCCTGAATCAGTTCCACGAGCTTGTCGGGCGTGGAAAGGTCGTTCGGAATATTCTCCAGCAAGATGCGCACTCCGAGCGGCTTGGCGAACGCCCGGAGGTGCTCGATCGACGTCATCGCCGCTTCGAATTTCTTTTCGCTAAAACTTTCATTGGGCGTGCCGAGGTGCTGCACCAGAAAGCGGAAAGGGATCTGCTCGGCGATCTCGAGAGCGCGCTTGATTTCGTCCATGGCCTCAACCCGGCTGGCACGATCCGTCGATGCAACATTGATGGGAGGTGCGCCGGCACGACCCCATTCGTAGTCGGCGTAGAGCGGCGAATGGACGGAGTTCAGAGGAATTCCGCTGCCCCGGAACCAGTCGGCAATCTCCTTCACATGCGCTTTGCGGTTAGCGTAGTCGATGTGCTGGCGTGCGGCGAAAATTTCGATCGCCTGAACACCTGCGCGCGAGATCCCGTCGAGAATGCCCGGGTGCAGGCGCTCTTTTACGAAGAGATAGGTTGAAACTGCTTTCTGCATGCACGCCCTTCAGGATTGCAGACTCTAAAAGCCAGATTGCAGATTGCGATGCAGGTCCGAAAGCCATCCATCTGCAGTCAATAATCTTGAATCGGCAACCAATCAGTATCCCACAGCCTTGCCGCCACTGGCCCGTTCATCGCTCGCTCCCAAGCGCTCGCCCGACTTCGGATCGACGGCGATACACTCGGCCTCGCTCCAGTACGGAGACACGTTATCCCCTTCGCCCAACCCGATCTGCACCTTGTATCCCATCGTGCGAAGAATGCTCAAAGTATCAGGCGAAAACCACTTTTCGACGTTGACGACGTCGGGCATCCACTGATGATGAAACCGCGGAGCGTTTACAGCTTCCTGGATGTTCATTTTATAGTCCACAACACCCATCAGAACGTTCGCCACCGTCGTAATAATCTTGGAACTGCCCGGTGAGCCCAACACGAGAACGACTTTGCCGTCGCGCACGACAATGGTGGGTGTCATCGACGACAGCGGGCGTTTTCCCGGACCGATCGCGTTGGCCGCGCCTTGAATCAAGCCGTCGGCGTTCGGCGAGCCCGGTTTCGCCGAGAAATCGTCCATCTCATCATTGAGCAAGAATCCGAGACCGTCGGCCGTAACGCGCGATCCGAACCAGTCATTGATGGTGGTGGTCACGGCCACCGCATTGCCTTCCGCATCGATCACCGAATAATGAGTCGTGTGATTCGATTCCGGTGGGGCAGTGGCAGGAGGATGCACGGCCGCATATTGCTCAAGTTCGCTGAAAACATCGGGCCGCTTCAAATCTTTGCTCGAGCTCGCGTGAGCCGGATCGATCGTATCTCTCCAGGCAGCGGCATACTTCTTGTCGATCAGCTGAGCCACGGGGATCTTGGAAAAATCCGGATCGCCCAGGAACTCGGCGCGATCAAAAAAAGCCCGTTCGAACGCTTCAACCGTAAAGTGAACGGACCTCGATGAGCGGCTTTGCATACTGGCGAGGTCGTATCCCTCAAGAATATTGAGCGATTCAATCAGCACCGTTCCGCCGGACGAAGGAGGCGGGGCGCTGATGACCTCGTAACCGCGGTAAGTGCCGCGAACGGGCTCGCGCTCTTTGACTTCGTATCCGGCAAGATCGTCGGCGGTGATGATTCCCCCACCTTTTTGGACTGCCGAGGCTAGCTCCCGCGCCAAGGCTCCTTTGTAGAAATCGCCCGGATTCTCGGCAATCCGGCGCAGGGTTCGCGCGAGGTCGGGCTGGCGGAAAAGATCCCCATCTTTGTAATAGTCTCCGTTGCGCTGGAACACGCGGCGTGATTCTGCGAACTTGGCCAGACCTGAATCGTGAAAACCGGCAGCCTCTCCCCAAGTCAGCGCGTATCCGTCGGCCGCCAGCTTGATGGCGGGCTCCATTACCTGCTTGAGAGTGAGCTTCCCGTATTTCTTCTCGGCCAACGCCAGCCCCGCCACCGAACCTGGGACGCCAATGGACTTGTATCCGATCTCACTGGCTTCCGGAATGACGTTGCCCTGCGCGTCCAGATACATGTCGCGAGTTGCCGCTGCGGGAGCTTTCTCGCGGTAGTCGAGGAAATGCGTCTTGCCGTCAGCCATGCGGATCAGCATGAATCCGCCTCCGCCTATGTTTCCGGCCGGAGGATGAACCACCGCCAAGGCAAAGCCCGTGGCAACCGCGGCATCAACGGCATTGCCGCCCGCCTTCAGAATGTCGGACCCCACTTGTGACGCGAGGGCCTGCGCGGTGACCACCATCCCGTGCTGAGCATGCACGGGGTAGTTCGAGCCAGAGGCGCACGGCACGGCCGCAAGAGCGGCAAGGACAAGAATCAGCACTCTATAAGGAGATCGCATGCTAGGTCTGCAGGAAGTTCGAAAAGCAAGAACCATTGAGGCTAGCCGAGCCAAGTAAGCTGAGTCAAATCCGGGAAGGCCCGAGAGCACCGCCGTGAACTACTTTCTTTTCTTGGCTTTTCGGGGGCGAACCGTTTTCTTCATGAGCATTTTCTTGCGGGTCGAACCAGCCCTCGATTTGTTCTTCTTGGGCGCGCTCGCCGACACCATTTCATATGATTGCCGGATCAGATCTTTCAACTCACGGCTGGGAAGGGCCTCAAGCCGATGCAGCATCACCCAGTTGTGGCGTCCAAGATACGGAGCGGGAGTAATGTCCTCGCGTTCAATCAATTCGTCGAACGTCTCTTGAGTGCATTTGAATGTCAGCCGCACCTGATCAAGGCCCAACACTGCAAACATCTTCAACCTGATTTTGAAGCACAGAGCATCCCCCCATTGCAGCTTTTCGGTAGCATCAGGAAAATCGAGACAGTATTTCCGGATTTCTTCAACGTTCATAGCTCCCTCGCGCCGTCCGCCAGTCTTTGAATACCCACTCGAAATGGATGCGTCTAAACTTCGCGGTCGATTGTAGTCTTCTGATATATTTTTGCCGCCAAGCAGGAGGTTTTTCGATCATGAACATTCACGGCGTTGCGCCTCTACTGCAGGTCTACGATATGCCGACCTCGATTCGCTTTTATCGCGACGTATTGGGATTTGAAGTTTGGTCCACTTCCCGGCCCGGCGACGATTGCGATTGGGCCGGGCTCAGGCTAAATGGCGCCGAGGTCATGCTCAACACCGCCTATGAATCGGGTCAACGGCCGCCCGCTGCGGACCCCGTCCGCGTTGCCGCGCACAACGACACGTGCCTCTTCTTCGGTTGCGAAGATCTGGATGGAGCCTACCAGCAACTGCGCACGCACGGCCTCAAACTGAAAGAGCCGAAGGTCGCTCCCTACGGCATGAAGCAACTATGGTTCAGCGATCCCGATGGTTATGGAATCTGCTTTCAATGGCCGGCCACACAAGAAACCCACGATAGCTGGGTGAAGAACTACGGAATCGAGTCCAAGTTGGTGACGTAAATCGAGTCTTCCAACAGCGGCGAGGCTAGCTTTGCCTCTCGCTTCGTTCGAGGAAATCGAGCAAGCGCACTTTCACGGCTGGCCATTCCGACGACAGGATCGAATATCGGACTGAGTCGCGCGGGATGAAGTCGGCGGCCATTCGATGAGCGCGAAGAATGCCTTCGCATTTGGCACCGATACGCTCAAGGGCGGCGCGGGAACGCTCGTTCCGCGAATCGGTATGGAAACAGACCCGCAACACCTTCCAGTTCTCAAACGCGTGGCGCAACATCAGAAATTTGGCTTCCGTGTTGGCGCCAGTCCGAATCGAGGACTTAGCGAACCAGGTGTAGCCGATTTCGCACGCGTCGGGCGCAGTGCGTCCATGTGAAGGATGGCCCTCGGGCCAAGCCCACCGTTCCACATTCCAGAAACGAGTCGAGCCGGTGACGATCCCATCTTGTTGGCGAACAATCGCGAACGGAAGAGCCGTGCCCGCGTCTCTCCAATCCAGGGCTGTGTCGATATATTTCTTCGCAGCGGCCTCGCTCTGCGGCACGGGACTCCATTGATAGAGGTCGGCGTTTCCTGCCGACGCAGCCACAAGTCCGTCGAGGTGGCGAGGATCGAGCGGTTCCAGGCGAACCTGCTTACCTTGCAGAGTTATGGTCTCGGTAGCCATCAAACCCCATAGTGCAACGAGGAACGAACTGGACGCAACGTGCTCCCGTGGCGGAATACAAAGCGCCGTCTCGGTTTCTGGCTCGGCGGACGAATCGCCCCCCGGACAGCCGCCGGGACGGCGGGCGCTATTTTTTGCCTGACTCGTTTGCGCTACTGGTCGAGGTGTTGATTACCGTCGCTTTGCTGTAGGCCACGCGGAAGCCTAGCCGCTCGGCATTGCGTTGGGACGCGGAACCGCCCTGAGTCACTACCACGGCGTACTCACATCCAGACTTGACCGCCGCTTGCATGCGAGCCCGAAAAAGAGCGGTTTGCAAGCCGCGTCCGCGAAAGGCTTCGAGCGTTCCCGCGCCGCAAAGCGCGAAAACTCTGTGTTGCGGAATGACCAAGCCCGTACCGCAGGCGACAGGCTTTCCGTCGATCTCCGCAACGAAGGCCAGCGCGCCGTCCATTTTGTAGAGCGGAGCGATCAGGCCTTGAAACGGCTCGGGCGCGCCGTCCGGAAAAAAGGCCTTTTCCACAATCGCACCGGTGGCGGCGGCCTCCTCAAGGTGGCTGCGACGAATCGTGCAGTGATCGGGCGGAGCGGGAAACTCCTCCTCCGGGTCGAGCTTGCGATAGAGGACGTTGTTTAATTCCGCAATCGCGTATCCACGGTCTTTGCACATCTCGAATATTTCCGGACCGTGCAGCGGACAAAGATCGATCTGTGACGGCGCCTCCCGATTTCGATAGAACGTCTCGACTGATCGAGATCTGCTGCAGTGAGCGGGCGGTCGAGACCAGCCCCAGTGGCACGTCCGATCGGTGAACCGAGCCCGGCGAAGATCATGTGGCCGCCACAGATTTCTTCCTCGGCTGCTCCCAATTCCGGCCGCGTTTTCTGAAATTCTCGTGCGTAAAAAACCTGCGGCATTTCCTCGCACGACTCAAGCCGGCGAGCGAATGCCTTATCTACGAATTGCATGGGAAATCCTTTCCTGGTTTTGGACAGTGCAAGGCAGGAGCGCAGCGCAGACACGTATCCGCCTGTTCGCTCAGAAAGTCAGGACGAATTAAAGGACGGCAGTCATAGGCAGGACGACAGAATATCTCGAAAAGTAGCGTCTTTCAAGCTGGCGCGGGTAGTGCTGGCGGACCCGAATTTTGACCTTTGCTCGAACGGACAGCCGAAGGCGGCTATCCCCACAGCAATGTGCGCCGCCCTCACACTTGCTGGCGCGATTCACCGAGAGCGACGGTCACATCCATTTTTCGCTTGTTGCGGTAGATGGTGATTTTCACGGTGTCGCCGGCACGGTGGTCGTTCATCATCTGCGACAAGTCTTCCTCGTTTTCCACCTTCTGCCCGTCGATCGCAACGATCAGATCTCCACCCAGCATGATCGGAATGTTTCCGAGATACGCGCGCTCAGTTCCGGCACGCAGTCCCGCCTGATCGGCCGAACCGCCCGGAGTGACCTGCACGATCAGCAGTCCGAAGTCGACCGGGAGCCCGGTTTCATCCGCCAGTTCGGGGCTGATCGGGATCGTGCGTACGCCCAGCGCCGGGCGCCGCACGCGACCTAGCGTCATCAGATCGTTTAAGACCGCCTTCGCGGTGTTGATCGGAATCGCGAATCCGATACCTGCACTCTGGTTCGCGTTCGACAAAATCATGGTGTTGATGCCGATGACTTCTCCGTGCCAGTTCATCAGCGGACCACCGGAGTTGCCCGGATTGATTGCGGCGTCGGTCTGGATGGCCTCGTCAATCATGGCTCCGTTCGGTTCGCGTACAGGCCGAATCGAACTCACAATACCCCGCGTCATCGTTCCCGCCAGCCCGAACGGATTGCCGATGGCATAGACCTTCTGTCCGACCTGCAGGTTCCGAGAGTCTCCCATAATCGCCGGAACCAGGTCCGGCGCCTTGATCTGGATCACTGCCAAGTCATGGGAAGGGTCGGTACCCACCACTGTTGCCTTGAATTTCTTACGGTTGTGCATTGTCACTTCTACCTGCCGCGCGTCGGCGATGACGTGATAGTTCGTCAGGATGTGTCCTTCTTTATCGATGACAAATCCCGATCCTTGACCTTCCTGCGGCATCAGGCCGTAAAAGAAATCGAACGTCATGGCGCGCGAAGTGACATTCACGACCGAAGGAATGTTCTTCTTATAGACGGAGATATTGTTCTGCTCTTCGCCGTCGAGCGATTCTCCCGGGGCGGCTTCGGTAATCTCGACGCGGTCCGGACGGCTGAACCAGCTTGATGGATGCAACCCTTCCCGGGCGTTCGAACGCCAGGTCGTGAAGTAAAAGAAGGCACCAGCAAAGGCCACGGCAAAAATCAAAGGCCGCACGAGCTTCATAGTTCAACCATCCGATTTCTATTATCCGACTTTATCTGAGATAAGTACGTCGTGGGGAGGCAGAAAGGTCCCTGAATCGATTCTAAACAATGGCGCACGATTGAGCACGGCGCGATCTATGCTGCACCATTCGCAGCACTTGGACCCAGTTCGAGTTCTCGTAGATAAAGAAACAGCGGCAGGCCGAGTGATACCCCAACCGTGAGAACGGCGACGATCACAAGCCAGCGCTTCCGGATCTTCGCGCGCTTGCTCTCGATACGTGTGAATGCGAGAAGCGTGATGGCCGACACAACGACATCCATACCAAAGAACGCGCTAATTCGATTCGCGAAGAGCTCATGCGCGAAAAGCGGCAAATTCAATCCATGCAGAAGCAGCCACGGCAGGAATTGCCAATACGGCAAAATCACCCCCGCAAGGCAGAGCACGAGATAGAGCGTCTTGGGCTTCATACGGGAAATTCTAGTCCCGATCGAACAGAAATCAATTTTGAAAGCGACTCCCCCCCGAGACACGGAGGAACGCTTCAAGGCAGAGTACTTCGGAGCTAGGCTTTTTTTAGGATTGATCCGCTTCGGTACGAAGGTTCACCCAAACTGCATTGACTTGTTCCCGAGTTTTTTCGAGTGGGCCGGAGTTGTCGATCACGAAATGTGCAGCCTTGATCTTTTCTTCATCCGGGAATTGAGCGGCCATGCGGCGAATCACTTCTCTACGGGCGGATTCAAAATCTATCTTTTGTCGTGCCGCGAAGCGAGCGACACGCTGTTCCGGCGTACACGTCACCACAATCAGCCGATTGAAGCGGCCACCGGCGCCAGCCTCAAGGAGCAGCGCGGCTTCGACGATCGCTACGGAGTGCCGGTCCTGAGCTCCGATGGCATCCATCCACTCATCCTGGCTTCGGATGACCACGGGATGCACGATACGGTTGAGTTCGTCGATCCGGGAGGCGCGATTCTCGCCGCTGCCCGGGTAGGCACCAAATGCCGCCTCTGCCAGCTTGGCACGGTTCAAGCTGCCGTCAGGATTCAGGATCTCGCGGCCAAAGTGCCGAACGACCTCGTTGTATACCGGCTCGCCCGGCTGCATCAGCGAGTGGGCAATGCGGTCGGCTTGGACAAGGTGAGCGCCCAGCGTGACAAACATCTCTCCCACCACCGATTTGCCGGCAGCAATACCGCCAGTGAGCCCGACTTTCAGCATAGAAGTTCAGAAATGGGCAAAACTGCACCGCCGAGATCGCAGACTACACCGAGAAACCGATTTCAGAGGTCGTGCCTTCTCAGCGGCCTTTGCCACCTCGGCGCTCGTACTTACGTGCGCGACAGCTCCGGCACGCGGATGCCGCGGCGCATCTTGGCGGCCTTTACCGTGTTGAACATGAGCATCGCGATGGTCAGCGGGCCCACCCCGCCCGGGACTGGCGTAAGGGCTCCCGCGACTTCGGCCACTTCGGGATGAACATCCCCGATCAGCGTGGAACCCTTCTTGCGGAACGTTTCTTCCCTTTTTGCGTTGCCGGCGAAGAACCGTTGAAACTCGCTGGGATCGGTAATGCTATTCATGCCGACGTCAATGACCGTCGCCCCTGGCTTGACGAAGTCCCGCGTGATCATGCCGGCACGGCCGATGGCGGCCACCAAGATGTCGGCACGCCGGCAAACTCCCGGCAGATCATGCGTCTTCGAGTGGCAGACTGTGACCGTGGCATTCGCATTGATCAGCAGCATCGCAGCGGGTTTGCCCACGATGTCGCTTCGTCCGACAACGACTGCCTCGCGCCCGGCAATCGGAATCGCGCTTCGTTTCAGAATTTCGATCACTCCGGCCGGCGTACACGGCACGAGTCCGTGCCGCTGCGTTGAAAGGAATCCCACATTCATGGGATGAAAGCCATCGACATCCTTCGCCGGATCAACGGCCAGCAAGACCTTCTTTGAATCAACCTGTGGGGGCAAAGGCAGCTGCACGAGGATGCCGTCGATCTCTTCGCGGCGATTGAGATCATCAATCACTGCCAGAAGATCGGCGGTCGTGGAGGAATCGGGCGGAGTCAGCTTCTCGCTATAGACGCCGACTTCTTCGCAGGCTTTGACCTTGCCGCGAACGTACATCTCGGACGCCGGATTGTGTCCAACAAGAACGACGGCGAGCCCAGGACGTACGCCCAAGGCTGACATCGTTTTCACTTCCGCCGCGGATTCGCTGCGGATCTCCTGCGCGATCTTGGTTCCATCCAGAATGAGAGCTGACATAGATTGGGGGCCGGCGTTCAGCTTCCGGCTCTAAAATCTTACACCGCCGCGAGCAACACCCACCACGGACGCAATGGGATACGGTGGGCTCACTTCTGGGTGCCTCAGTGATTCCCTGCTAAGACGTTCTCGGCAGGTTTTGCGAATGTCGTACAATTTCCGTCATGATTGCCAAAGATCTTCTGGAAATACTGGTTTGCCCGGCGTGCAAGGCGGCACTCGACTACCGCCAAAATCCGGAGAGCTTGAAGTGTACGCAGTGCAAACGCGTCTACTTGGTGAAAGACGATATCCCCATCATGCTGATCGACGAGGCGACGATCGAATCCTAGGCGGCTCGGCGTCGGATCTCGCCGCGCGATGCTCAAGCGGGGCTTACTCCTGCGGATATCCGCCCACCTCGGGTAGTTGTTCTGACTTCCGGTAGTGCAAAACCTCTTTCATTCCTTTGTCGTAGGCGGCGACCGCAGATTGGACCGTGGTTCCCTTACTCCCCATCAAATCGCAAATCGCGAGAATCGTTGCGAGCGTTTTGTCGTCTGGCATTTTCAGTAGTTCCTCCGCTGGGGTTCTGATTCCCGGAAGGCGTGCGGGAGTTGCAAACTCGATTCAAGAACGGGGTAATTCACGGGACCTCGGCAAGCCAAATTAGCGCACTCCTTTAACACTGCATTCACATTGCTGGAATACGATCTGCGGATGCCGCAGGAGCCCTTGCAGATTGAAGACGTCGGTGGAACCCCGGAAGGCAGCCGTGTATTGCGTCTGAGCGGCCCCATCACGATCTCGAATTTCTTTGAGTTTCAGTCCCTGATCCGAGGCAACACGTCGCGCCACCTGATCTTAGACCTGACACAAGTCCCCTACATCGACTCCGCGGGGATCGGAGCACTCGTCGGGGCTTACGTGAACCATCAAAAGGAGGGCCGATCTCTGGCCCTGGTCGGAGTAACTTCTCGCGTTCGCGACGCTCTGAAAGTCACGCGCGTAGAACAGTTCTTCCAGTTCTACGAAACTCAGTCTGCGGCAGAACTCGCTCACGCATGATCGGTCTGAACTGATTCGCTGGCTGCGAAAATTCTCGTGAGATGTTGTCTTCGCAAGAGAAATAGCCTGCCGATGATGTGATTCGCTCTAAACCAGGGAGCGCCGTTCTCACCGCCACCCACCCCCCACGCAAGTGCCACCCGCCTCGAACGTAACTGACGCGGTTTGGACGGCCAGACGTCCGAAACCGACACATTGTGTCAGGATCGCGATTACTTGTGGGTACCAATGGCACTCCGTTGACTGGAAAGGGCCTAAGGCCATCCGTGCAACTTCCGATATCTAGAGGGGTTATTACATCCAGATGGGGTTTGGGGCACGTACTGAAAAAGTAGGGCAAATTCGGCAGGTCAATTGCATGCAACTTCAGTAACTGCCGATGAGTCTAATACGGTAAAGCAAGACTAGGTCGGAGTCGGAGGTGATGACGGCCATGATCGATAAAGCGATGAACGACAAAGACAGATTCACAATGACCGAACTGGCGGCGCTAAGGAACGACCTGCTCCAAGGGGGCATGATCGACTCCTACGAAGCCGCTGAATTGCTGCAAGTGTTTCTAATGGGCCGTGGTTATGGGGTTTCGCCAAAGGATGCACTCGATGCGGCAGGCCGCGTCGAGATGGCGGGCTGCGCCATCCCGGTGCTCCAGCACGAACTGGAGAACCTGGCGATGGTGATGTAGGCAATCGATCCTGAACCCCGTTAAAACTCGGGGCACGCTGGGTGTGTTGAAATTCTCAGCAGTTGGGTTGAAAGCCACGGGGCGGAGACAAAGTTTCGTAACAAAACATTCTGGATCGCCGATCGAAACAAGACCGCGACGAACCAGTTCCACGACAGGAAAGCCGGGCAAACCAGCCCGGCTTTGTGGTCTCTGCCTACAGTGCGAACGGCCCGGGCTGCTATCCGTTCTGGCTATCCCTTGATCGCCGAGCGAATCTTTGGAATGCCTGACACTGCGCCTTTGAGCACGACGTCGTTCTCCATGAGCCCAAGCACTTTCCTGGTCATTTCCTCGTCGATGTCGGGGGCCCGTCGAATTTCGACAGGATAGCGGACCAGCAATTCCAGCCCGGCATCAGCGAATTGCAGACGCGCCTCCGGTCGCGGCACCTGCACCTGTATATCGACACGACGTTCGATGGTGGCGTGCTGCCGCTCGATCTCAGATTGATACTTCGAGTACACATCGTTCACCGCTGCCATCAGCCTTTCCTCGGTTTCCTTGTGGTTCCCTCCCGGAGCAATCATTACTACGACCTCATGCCAGGAGTATTCCGTGCCGGGTATTTGCTTGAACAGCGGCGTGCCGGTCTGAAAAAGCACTGAGTTGGAAAATGCGACGATGCGTCCGGTTGGATAAAAGTCCAGCCCGGTGCCCGCCAATTCCAGCACATACATCCGGACAAGGCCGATATCGACGACGTCTCCAGTGATGCCCGCAACACTGATCCTATCGCCCACACGAATGCCATATCTCCCGATGATGAAGAAGTAGGCGGCTACCGAGAGCAGAACAGCCTGCAGTCCGACGGCGATGCCTGCGGTGATGAATCCGGCAAACGTAGCCAGCGAGCTGAACTCGCTGACAAAACCTAGAATCAGGACGAGCACGATGAGGAAACCAATCACCACCCTCCGCATCACGAGAAACTGGCGCCGGCGCCGGGGATCAGCTACGTAGCGAAATGTCACGCGGCGCCATATCTCCGAGAGAATCAGGATCACAACCAACGCCAGCAGGACCGATCCAACTCGCATCAACACCGAGCGAAGAACGTATCTCGATTCGCGGGAAATAGAGCTTCGCCATTCGTCGAAGTTGGTCTTGCTGTCGTTAAGGACGATGATTTCCTGGCTGAGCGGCATGAGCGCCGCGGAAAGCTGTTTGAAGCGTTCGGCGAGCGCCTGGAAATTCTCTCGCTCGGCCTGCAGTTGCTGAGGATCGGTGGCGGGAGGCTGATTGGCGAGTTGCTGGCTCTGCTGAATCGTTGCCCGTAGCGCATCGCGAAGCGGAGTCCGCAACTTGTCGGCTACATCGCGTGTGTATTCCGTCTGCTTGTTGATGGCGTCGATCTGGTGGACAGCACTCATGTAGTCATAGAGCGTGATCGCTTCACTGATGAGGCCGCCTGAGTTGACGAGCGAGGGCTTGGCCGGAGCAGTCGCAGCCCCAGGTTTTTGCGCGCCTTCGGATAAGCCGAGAACCTCAGGGATCGACTTGGCTAGCCGGTTGATATCCCCTTCGAACCCACCAGCGATTTCTCCGTTGGACTCAACGAACGCTGCCATCTTCTGGATCGCGTCGAGCAGCGCCTTCTGAAGGTCAAGCTGGCTCTGCAGAGCGTCTCGCTGCGAAGTGAGGCCGAGCTTCTTAGACGAAGGTGCTTTCGCGAGTTGCTGGTTCACACTCTGAATCTGAGTCTGCAGCTGATCGATCTGCGCCGAAGTCTTAGCTTGAAGCTGTGCCAGATTTTGAGCCTGTGTGGACTCGCCCGATGCATGGCTGCCGGGATTATCCTTGCGTTGCGCAGCAATGAGGGTGCTCTCCGCCTTCGCCGACTTAAATGCGAGTTGGACGACCTGCCCTCCGAGATTTCGATTGTTGTCCTGGTAGATCGCGTCACTGGGCAGACCAACTGAAGTGATCCCAGTCGTGGAGTGCCGATACCAATTGATGACTTGATTTAAATGGTGCAGTGCCGCGTTGCCGTCCAGTTGGACTGGCGGCAAATTCGTCGGTGCGGTTGAGTTCCCGCCTGGCGGAGTTTTCGCCGGCTGTGATTGTTTTGAGCCCTGCGCCGAGACAGAAGACGAGACGATCAGAAATGACACAAATACCTGTGCAATCCACTTTGCGGACGTGGACATCCGACCGATGAAAGAAAAAGTGCAGCCTTGCGTTTTGCTCAATGCAATCTCCGCCTACGTTGGTTGAACAAGAACCCCTTTCTTTGACGCAATATTGCATCCAGACGTCGGCGACATTTTTAGGAAATTGAGATTTCTCTTTGCTGTGGTGGTGCTCGCACCCCTCGTGATGCCTGCTAGTTGGCCTGTTTGTGGTTTTGACCACGGTGATGTTGAGCATGTTCTTCAGACTCTCTGGTTGGTAGCAATTCATGGTATTTTTTCGTTGCCTAGACATCGCCTGGACATCATTGAGTTGCGAGACGAAGAATCTTCCAAAGGGATGTGTTTGTGCTGATCTCAACATTCATGGCCGTCGTGCTTGGAGCGGGACTCCTGCCGGACAGCCAAGTTGTTTCTGTTCAAATTTAGAGAAAATATGAACGCCCTCATTCCTGTCGAAGCCTCCGATCACTCCCGAAATTCACCACGGATCGTTGTAGTGGGAAGCTATGCAACCGGTCTTACGATGAAAGTGGGCCGGATCCCCGGAGCGGGCGAGACTCTGCTTGGCAGTGGATATCGCGTAGACTTCGGCGGCAAGGGTTCGAACCAAGCCGTTGGATGCGCGAGACTCGGGATTCATGTCGATTTTGTGGCACGGATTGGCTCAGACATTTTCGGGGAAAAGGCGCTCGATTTATATCGCCAGGAAGGCATCGATACAGCCTTCGTCCAAGTCTCCGCAGACGCTCCGACCGGTGTTGGCTTCATCGTGGTTGAAGAGGGAAGCGGGCAGAATTGCATCGTGCTCGATCCAGGAGCGAACGAACTTCTGTCGCGAGAGGATGTCGCACTAGCCGCGACCGTTGTGAAATCCGCCTCAGTTCTACTGACCCAACTGGAAATTCCCGTAGCCGCCGCGGAAGCAGCACTCGCGCTCGGCCGGTCCGCGCGCGCCATTACGATTCTGAACCCTGCCCCTGTGCGTCTCTTGCCCTCCTCGGTCCTTTCGCTGATTGATGTTTTGACACCCAATGAAACGGAGGCGCGAGTTCTAGCCGGGCGAGATCCGAAAGTTGCGGCCAAGCCTGAAGCCGTCGCTGCAGATCTTCTCCGCAGCGGAGTGAAGCAGGTCATCATGACGCTCGGCGAGAAAGGGGCGCTTCTGTTCAGCGATTCGACCGAGAAGCACTTTCCCGCGATCGCGGTCCCAGCGAAAGACTCGACGGGGGCGGGCGACGCTTTCAACGCCGGATTGGCCGTGGCCTTGGCTCAAGGTGAGGGTATCGAGCAGGCGGTGCAATTCGGGATCGTCACCGGCGCGATGGCAGTAACCAAAGATGGAGTGATCCCGTCGTTGCCTCGTGCTCAGGAAGTCATCGAGTTCTGCAAGCTTCATGGCATCGCTCGCCCATCGTGGCTTAACGCCATACCGAGTCCGTCAAACGCGGGAAGAAGCGAGTAACATCACTGAAAAAGGAAACCCGCGACGTCCACTGAAAGCAAACTCGACCTCGATTCCGGCTCGACGGGAGCCCTGTCTCTCGCCGCGAGAATCCAGCACACGCTCATCTCGAACGTGCTGACGGAGGCGCTCTGGGAAACGCATATCGCCGAGTGCGAAACGTACAAGTTCAATGCCGCGATGATTCCCGGCGCATGGGTGAAGCGGACAGCCCAGCGTCTTCGTGGAACGGGCGTGCGAGTTGCGTCCTTTGTGGATTTTCCTTACGGCACAATGACGAGTGCGGGCAAGGCGTTCGAGTCTAAGCAGCTCGCGGACGATGGCGCCGAGGAGATCGACCTCATGCCCAATGTCGGCTTCCTGCTCTCTGGTATGGAAAAAGAATATTTTGCGGACATCGAGGGAGTCGTGCGAGCGGCCGGCTCCATTCCCGTCAAGATTATGCTCGAGCTCCCACTCCTGAGTTCACAACAGAAAGAGCGCGCGGTCGCTCTCAGCATCGAGGCGGGCGTCAAGTATTTGAAAAATGCCAGCGGGGGCGCGGTCGGCGTTGCCACTCCCGAAGAAATCCGGTTTCTACGGAAACTTGCGCCGAAACAAATTCGGGTCAAGGCATCCGGCGGGATCAAGACGGCACAGCAAGTACGCGACCTGATTGCGGCGGGTGCCGATCTTGTAGGGACGAGTTCCGGTGTTCGCATCATGCGCGAACTTGTTCCCGATGCCATCCCAGCTTCAGAGCAGCCTTCAAACTACTAGAAGGACGCCTTATCGAAATTGGTAGCCGGGTTTCAGTTCGCAGCGGAATACGCGGCTGCGATCCGGGTTGTCGCTGGAGTTGCAATTCGCCCAACTCAAGAGAAGAGAGGGGCCGAGGGGAAAGAAAACTCTTTGCTGGTCGACGTCGGCCTCGACCGTCACCCCTTCCACGGCTGCAGGAAGCGTGAAGCTGAGTTCCCTGCCGAAAATAACCGGGAAGAATTCGTGGGTAGCGGATGTCGGCATGTTGTGAAGCACTTCGGCTTCGATCAGGAAAGTTGTGGTGTCCGACCAGTTGCGGGCGGAAACATCAACGATCTGTCCACCCTTCGAAGAATGTTCCGATTCGATTCTGCTGAACGGACATGGCCCGGCAATACAAGAAACTCGAACGTCGCGAAATTCATTGCCCGTACCGGCGTCGAGCATCGTCGATCCCGTGGACGCTTTCCACTTTCCGTCCGGCGAGCACGGATGTTGATTCCGGCAGGGCAGGTTGCCCTGGTTCTCGACCTGAAAGGTTTTCACCGCGCTGCCAATATTCACGTCCGTTGTGGTCTTCACGGAATATCGGACGGTCACGTTGCCCACAACGGCCGGTGGGCGACCATCGCTTGCTGCCATCGAAGAGCGCGGCACCATGTGCACCACATACAGCTTGTCGCCGACAAACTCGGGAAGATCGAGCAAAAAGTAATCAGGATGGCGGAATTCCAGCGTGATCGCCTGGCCGCGCTTCGTGCCCTCGTGCAGCGGAATTAAAAAAAGTCCAGACGAGTCGGATTTCACGGTTTGAATTTGTAAACTGTCGATGGCTGTGACTTGCACCCCGGCGATGGGCCTCTGTTTTCGAACGTCGACGTCCTTCACCATGATGGCGCCTTGCATCACAATAATTCTGTGGGTACGCCACCGAAAATAAGCCACGGCGCCGCCCGCAAGCCCGATAATGAGGATCAGGGCCCCGGCCCATCCGAATGTCCGTTTTATCGTCACATTGTCACGCGACTGGTTCCACCGACTGAAGTATTAAATTAATGAATGACGCTAATTTAAGCAACGATCGTTGCCATAATGGACGAAGGATTTCAGCATCTATGAGGGCGAGACATGCATCCGTTTAGGTTGCCATCTTGCGCTCCCAGTTTGGCTAAAATCAAACGACGCGGATGACAAAGAACCAAGCCAATCAATTGTCGCGCCGGCAAGTTCTCCGGCAACTCATGGGCACCACGCTGGCCCTTCCCTTTGTAGGTTCAGCGTTCGCTCAGAACGGGCCACACGTTCCCGTTACCCAGGACCTGCCGGCCACCGGTCAGTATTCGCTGACCGCTGAAGACGATCAATTTCTCGATGAGCTGGAAAGTGCCAGCTTTCAATTTTTCTGGGATCAGCAAAATCCGAAGACGGGCATGGTGCAGGATCGATGCGATCTCCGCGGCGGAACACCGGGAATCGTTGCCAGCATCGCCGCCACCGGCTTTGGCCTAACCGCTCTCTGTATAGGCGAAAAGCGCGGCCTGGTTGCGCGCGCGGCAGCCGAAGAACGCCTCTTCGTGGCCCTTAATTTCCTGTGGAAGAAACTTCCTCAGCACCGCGGCTTTTTCTATCACTGGGCGAACATCAATACGGGCGAACGCGTTTGGGAATCGGAAATTTCATCCGTCGACACCGCGCTTCTGCTCTGTGGAGTTCTTACCTGCCGCGAGCACTTCAAGCATTCGTCGGTGACTCAACTTGCCGACTTAATTTTGCAGCGCGTCGAATGGACATGGCTCTCCGAAGACACTTCCCTGCTGTCTCATGGCTGGACACCGGAGATCGGATTTCTTCCTTCGCGATGGGACTACTACAGCGAATTGATGATGATGTACCTGCTCGGCATGGGCTCATCGTCGCATCCGCTGAAACCTGAAGCGTGGAACGCGTGGAAGCGCCTCACGTTCGAATATGATGGGCTCCGCTATATCGGTTCGTTCGCTCCGCTATTCGTCCATCAATACTCGCAGGCCTGGTTTGACTTTCGCGGCAAACGTGACAAGTACGCCGACTACTTTCAGAATTCCGTGATCGCAACGGAAGCGCATCGAAGGTTCTGCCTCGAACTCGGAAAGCAATTCTCTGACTACAGCGAAGATCTCTGGGGAATCACCGCCTCGGACGGTCCATCCGGATACGTCGTTTGGGGAGGCCCCCCAGCGGTTGGCCCGATCGATGGAACGATCACCCCCAGCGCAACCGGCGGTTCGTTCCCGTTTGCCCCGCAACAAACGTTGCGAGTCTTGAAAAACGTCCGCAAAAACTACGCCTCGGCATGGAGCAAGTACGGCTTTGTGAACGCGTTCAATCCGCTCAAGAACTGGTACGACCACGATGTGATCGGAATTGATACCGGAATCACCATGCTCATGGCCGAAAATCTGCGGACGGGATTCGTCTGGGAAACGTTCATGAAGACCCCCGAAGCCCAGAGGGGCATGGAGCGCGCAGGATTCGTCAAATACTGACGTTCGCGCCGCTGTTAGAGACGGATTTCTCCCAACCGTAAGTCTCGGTCCCTCATCAAAGAACGCGTTCCAACGAGGGGATTTCCGGTGTATATTCGGTGAACTCCAGTCGCTGGAGCTCGGCGGCGACCTCATCCCCCTGGAAGAGTTTCAGCTCGTCCGAATATACTTGAAACTAAAGGTTTTAACACCGATGGCGGATCGGCGAAGCTTTCTGAGCAGTTGGCGCGAACGGCTCTCGGCGCTTCGCAATGTGCCCGTTGTTTTGCGCATCGTCTGGGAGTCGGGAGGCACGGTCGTCTTCCTGGGCGTGCTCTTCCGGTTCATCTCCGCGTTGCTGCCCCTCGCGCTCGCCTGGGTTGGTCCCAAACTCATCATCGACACCGTTGTACAAGCGAAGTCGATGCACCAACCTTTTCCGGACCGGCTGTGGTATCTGGTGGCGCTGGAGTTTGGATTAGCCATTCTGGCCAGCACCGTCGGCCGCGTCGGCGACTATCTCGATTCCCTGCTCGCCGACAATTACATGCGGCACGTCAGCATTCAGGTCATGAAGCATGCCGCAGAGCTCGACCTGCTCGCGTACGAGGATCCCGTCTTTTACGACCGGCTGGAGCGGGCGCGCGTGCAGGCGACGGACCGCCTGGGAATGATTCAGTCGATCGGACGCCTGATTCAGCAGGTCGTGACGCACGATCGCATTTTCAGTCTCGATCGTCCTTTTCTCTCCGTGGCTCCTGTTGTTGCTGGTCGCGGGAGTGGTTCCGGCATTTCTGGGAGAAAGTCACTTCGCATTCCTCGGCTACGCCAAGAATTTTCGACAGACCCCGATGCGACGGCAACTCGATTATCTGCGCGTGCTGGGAGGCAGCAAGGAAGCGGCCAAGGAGCTGAAGCTTTTCGGGCTCAAAGATTTCCTGACGGCGCGCTTCACGGAGCTTTCCGACCAGATTTACGTGGAAGACGTCGGCTCTCGCCCGGCGCAAGCTGATTGCCGGCGCGCTGCTCTCGCTGATCGGCACGATGCGGATACTACGGCTCCTATGTATATGTGATCTGGCGGACCGTAGTCGGTGCGATGACCATCGGATCCTTGACGTTCCTTTCGGCCGCGATCATGCAGGCGAGTTCGAACATCCAGCAGATTTTCTCAACAGTTTCGAGCATTGCCGACCAAGCCCTGTTCCTTACCGATCTCGTGGCCTTTCTCGAGATGCAACCCACGATTCGCTCCAAGCCGTCGGCGCTGCCTATTCCGCGGCCCATCCAACAGGGCTTCGAGTTCCGCAACGTCTCTTTCCGATATCCCGGCGGATCGCGCAATGTTCTCGACCGTTTCAATTTCCATCTGCATCCGGGAGAGCGGGTCGCGCTCATCGGCGAAAACGGTCAGGGCAAAACCACCATCGTCAAGCTGCTGACGCGACTTTACGATCCGACCGAAGGACAGATCCTGCTCGACGGGATCGACCTTCGCGAATATGACTTGGAAGACTTGTACCGCGAGATCGGCGTCATCTTTCAGGACTTCATGCGCTACGAGATGACGGCCCGCGAGAACATCGCCATCGGACGCATCGACGAGATCAACAATCTTTCTCTGATTCAGGCATCCGCGCACAAAAGCATGGCCGACGAGGTCGTCGGGCGCCTCGGTCGCGGCTTATGAGCAGATGCTTGGCCGCCGCTTCGAAGGCGGCGTCGATCTTTCCGGTGGAGAGTGGCAAAAGGTCGCTCTGGCTCGCGCGTATCTGCGCGACGCGCAGGTTCTGATCCTGGACGAGCCCACTGCCGCACTCGACGCACGCAGCGAGTTCGAAGTGTTCCAGCGATTTGCCGAGTTGACCACCGGCAAGATGGCGCTGTTCATTTCGCATCGATTCTCCACCGTGCGGATGGCGGATCGCATCGTAGTGCTGGAAGACGGGCGCATCGCCGAAGAGGGCAAGCACGAAGATCTCACTCAAATCGGCGGACGCTACGCCGAGATGTTCGAAATGCAAGCAGCAAGTTATCGATAAGGGACCCCGCTCATGCCGCTGGACAATATCGTTCCTGCCGAAGTCGCCGAAATAACCCAGGATCCCGCCTCGGCAGGCGACCGAACAGAATCCGAACTCCTTCACGCCAACGGGGAACGCATCGCTTCTCTGCTGGCCTGGTTGCCCCGCGTTCCGTCGTCCCGCATTTTCGCCAAGCATTCTCGCCAGGTACGGAGCACGCTGTTTCCGGTCATGGCTGCGGTCGATGCTTCCGTCGCGCACGGTCCCTTGACCGACGATGGCCGCTGGCTGCGAGACAATTCTTCGCTCGTATATTCAGAGCTTTCTACCATTCAGGGCGACAACAAGCTACTCCGCAATCTTCCTCATGTTCGCACCAGCACGGCAGAAGTTTTGCCGAGGATCCTCGCCTTCGCGCAGGGTTACTTGCGCGAAACCGCCTATCACTATCAGGATCAGACCTTCATCACATTCTGTCGTGGATTCCAGTCGAAAACTCCTCTGGAACTTCGCGAATTCAACGTGATGGGCGCGGCCCTGAAGCTGGTGCTCCTCGAAGAAATCTCCGTGCGTGGGCGCAAGGCGCTGGACCAATCTGATGGCGAGTCCGCCGGAGTCGGCATATGCGTGCAAAGCCTGCGCGAAGTCAGCCAGACATCGTGGTTCGAGTTTCTTGAGCCGCTCATTCTTTTCGGACACATTCTTCGGCAAGACCCTGTTGGCGCGTACGGCGCCATGGATCCCGACAGCCGCCATCTCTATCGCAAGAAAATTGCGGCCATGGCTTCGACGATCTGATTTCACGGAAATCCAGATCGCCAAAGAGGCGCTGCTGCTTGCGCAACATGCGCATGGCCGGACTTATTCTGATCCGCGGATCGCGCGCCGCGAGTCGCACATCGGCTACTACCTCGTAGGAGAAGGGCGGGAGCTTCTGGCGCAGAAGATCGCGTCGCGCCCGACCCTGCTGCACCAGACGCGATCCTGGATGTGGAGACATCCGGACGAATTCTTTCTTCCGTCGATTGCAATTCTCACACTGGCGATCATCACAGCAACTCTGTTGTTTGTGACAACTCGCGACACCTCGCCGCAGCTGGTGCTGCTCTCGATGCTTCTGTTTCTGCTGCCCGGTTCGCAGTGCGCGATCCAGATCATCGACAACATCATCACACAGATTTTGCCCGCGGAAATTCTTCCCAAGCTCGATTACTCGAAAGGCCTTCCTGCGGATTGCACGACCCTCGTGGCTGTGCCAACCCTGCTGCTGAACGAAAAGCAGGTGCACACGCTGATTGAAGATCTTGAAGTACGCTTCCTCGGCAATCACGACGCGAACATTCACTTCGCGCTGCTCTCCGATCTTGCCGACTCCGACCATCGAGCGAGCGAAGACAATCCGTTGATCGAACTCTGCTCGTCGTTGATCCGCGAGCTGAACACCAAGTACGCCGATCAGAAAAAGGGATCGTTCCTTTTGCTTCACCGCCATCGCATCTACAACCCGCGCGAGAAGGGCTGGATGGGTTGGGAACGCAAACGCGGCAAACTGCTCGACCTGAACAAGTTTCTGCGCGGAGAGTACGACAGCTTCCCCATCAAAGTGGGAGACCTGTCGATTCTGCCGAAGGTTCGTTTCGTGATTACGCTCGACTCTGACACGGAACTGCCTCGCGGATCTGCGCTGCGCATGGTGGGCGCACTGGCGCATCCGCTCAACCAGGCCATCATCGATCCTGAGAAAAACATCGTCGTCGCCGGTTATGGCATCCTTCAACCGCGCGTGGGCGTCAGCGTTTTGAGCACGGTGAAGTCGCGTTTGGCCGCAATCTATGCAGGGCAGACCGGTCTCGACATCTATACGCGCGCGGTTTCTGATGCTTATCAAGATCTATATCGCGAGGGCAGCTTCACGGGAAAAGGGATCTACGAGGTCGACGCTGTACACAAAGTTCTCGACCAGCGCTTCCCGCGAAACGCACTGCTCAGCCATGACTTGATTGAGGGCGCATACGCTCGCGCGGGCTTGGCCAGCGACATCGAAGTCATCGAGGATTACCCGTCTCACTACAGCGCCTACAACCGGCGAAAACATCGCTGGCTGCGGGGTGACTGGCAAATTGCGGGATGGTTGCTCGCTCACGTTCCGGACGAAGCCGGTGCGCGCGTCGCCAATCCGATTTCACTGATTTCACGCTGGAAGATTCTCGACAACTTGCGCCGTAGCCTGGTTGAACCTGCGACATTCCTGCTTCTCGTCGTCGGATGGCTGACGCCCGGAATTCGACCTTTGCGTTGGACGGTAGCCACTGTCTTTCTACTGTTCCTCCCGGCTTTTTTTCAGGCTGCCGTTGGTGTGGTAAAGGCGTTCGTTGAAGACAAGCTCACGCTGGTGAGCGATGCCGGGCAAGCGTTCGTTGCCACAGTCATCACCACGACGCTCACTCTGATCTTTCTTGCGCACCAGACGCTACTCTCGCTCGATGCGGTCGTCCGCGCGATCGTGCGAGGATCCTTCACGCGCGAACGCATGCTGGAGTGGGAAACCGCAGCGGAAGCGGAACTCAGTACCAGGTTGGGACCGGCGGACCGCTACCTGAACTGGATTCCGGCGTTGGCCATCGCTCTCGGCGTTTTGATCTGGTGGGCACAGCCGGCGGCGTTTTACGTCGCTCTGCCGATCCTGCTGCTGTGGGCCGCGAGCAAACTGGTGTCCATCTGGTTGAATCGTCCCACGGGAGTTCCGCGAAAAGAATTGCCGCGGAAGGAAGTTCTCTTCCTGCGCCGCTCCGCGCTTTATACCTGGCGCTATTACGCTCAGTACTGCACTGCGGAACACAACTGGCTGATTCCCGATAACGTGCAGGAAGATCCTCCGGCGGTCGCGGGGCGCGTGTCTCCTACCAATCTGGGACTGCTTCTCAATGCGCAGCAAGTGGCGTGCGAATTCGGCTTTATCACAGTGCCAGAGTTACTGACGCAAACACAGCGCACGCTCGGCACTCTGTCGCGTATTCCGAAGCACAACGGGCACATCCTAAATTGGTACGACACGCGGACGCTTGAGCCGTTAATCCCACGTTTCGTCTCCTCGGTCGACAGTGGAAATCTTCTGGCGTCGCTCTGGACTTTGCAGCAAGGATTGCTGGCCCGAATCAAGCAACCGCTGTTTCAGCCAAGCCTCGCCGAGGGATTGTTGGATCATTTGCGGACTTTGGCTGAACTGAAAGGCATCGCCCGCAAACAGCTTTCTCAATGCGAAGAACAGATGAACACGGGAAAATGGCTGCAAGGCCTGCTGAGCTTGTGCGAAGCCGAGATCGAGAAGGAGCCTGCTTCGGGTAATCCGGGGCACGAGCAGGAAATTGAATGGTTCCAGCGCGAGACTCGCAACCGGCTGTCGGCCGTCCAGGATCTCGTCCGCTCGTATGCTCCGTGGGAATTGCCGGAGTTCGCCGCTGTGCGCAGCGACATCAACGTCGGACCAGAGCTTGCGGAGAGTCCTTCTCTTCGCCAGCTTCCACTGTTCATTGATGACTTGCGTATCCGGCTGGAACGAGCGATCCCGTCGATGTCTCGGGGAGATCGGGGCCAATACGAAAACCTGCAAGCGCTGCTACCGCAGGCTCGTGCTAACGCGGTCCGCCTGACCGAAAACCTCCGCACGGTTGCGACTGAAGCGGGAAAACTCGCGGACGCCATGGATTTCGCTTTTCTGCTGAATCCTCGCCGGAAGCTGATGTCGGTCGGCTTTAACGTCGAAACGCAGAAACTCGAGCCGGCATGCTACGACTTGCTCGCCACCGAGTCTCGCACCGCGGTTTTTGCCGCCGTCGCCAAAGAAGATGTTTCCCAGGAAACGTGGTTCCGGATGGGCCGCACGCATACGCTTACGAACGGCAATCCGGTCTTGCGCTCGTGGACCGGTACCATGTTCGAGTATCTGATGCCGATGTTGTGGATGCGCTCGTATGCGAACACCCTGCTCGATCGCAGCCGCATCGCCGTCGTTGATTGTCAGCAAGCCTATGGCAACCGCAAGGGTGTGCCGTGGGGCATCTCCGAGTCGGCGTACTACAAGCTCGATTCAGGCGGGAACTACCAGTACCATGCGTTCGGCGTGCCTCAGCTCGCAATGATGAAGGGCGAGTTGGATCTTACTCGTCATCTCGCCGTACTCCACATTCCTCGGCCTCAATGTGAACGCGATGGAATCGCTGCGCAATCTGCATCGTATGGATCGCCTGGGATGGTTCGGCCCCTTCGGATTCTATGAAGCCGCGGACTTCGGATCCCCCGACAAAGTCCGTCGATCGGGCCAGGTCGTGAAATCGTGGATGGCGCATCATCAAGGCATGACCATCCTCGCGCTCGCGAATTTCTTGTGCGATAACGTGGTGCAGCGTTGGTTCCATACCAATCGCCGCGTGCAAGCGACGGAACTGCTGCTTCACGAGAAGCCGATCTCGCACGTACCCCGCACCAACGTCCCGCGCGCCAACGCTGCCTGAAGTCGGATTGTTTGAAGATCGCCTCGGCCTAAGGCGCCGTGCGACGCATGCCGCGGCCTTGCGCTGCTTTTCGCGCCGTCCTCCGATGTATACTCTGTGTCGCAACCACCGAAATCAGGAGACTCGCGATGCAAAGCCGCATCACCGGCACGACGATGCCCGTTCTGGAATTCACCCTTGAACCCAACGAAACCATCATCTCCGAAGCCGGAGAGCTTTCCTGGATGGGCAGTTCGATTCAGATGACAACGCACACTCAGTTCGCCGGCGGTGGCGGTTTGTTCGGTGTCCTGAAGCGGGTCGCGGGCGGCGGATCGATTTTCATGACGGAATATCGAGCCTATGGCGTCGCCGGAGAACTCGCGTTCGCGACCAAGCTTCCCGGTCACATCGTTCCTGTAGAAGTCGGACCGGGCCACGAATACATGATTCACCGTCACGGATTTCTTTGCGCGACTTCGGCGATTCAGATCGGCGTTGGCTTCCAGCAGTCGTTGGGCGCTGGAATCTTCGGCGGCGACGGCTTCCTTCTGCAGAAGCTGACCGGACAAGGTACGGCATGGCTCGAACTGTCGGGAGAGTTGGTCATGCGTGATCTTCAGCCCGGGGAAACCTTGCGCGTTCATCCTGGCCATGTCGGAGCCTTCCAAGCCAGCGTCTCCTTTCAGATAGCGACCGTCCCCGGCATCAAGAACATGATTTTCGGCGGGGATGGAATCTTCCTCGCTTCGCTCACCGGTCCGGGCCGAATCTGGCTGCAGACGCTCCCGATCGCCAAGCTCGCTCACGCCATCGAGAGATATATCCCTCGAGAAGCCCAGCGGCGCACGGTAGAAGGCGGGGTCGTCGGTGGAATTGTGGGATCGATCCTCGACAACATGAAATAGCTCGGCGTGTTCCTCAGCGCCCCTGTGGTTATGGCTTTGACTCTCGCAATCAGGGACACGAAGGTAATGCACCTATACGGGCGCAGACGCCGGATCCGTGCTAAGCATCGGTTAGACTAAGAACAGCCCTCCGACATGATTAACGGCAAACATATCGCGGTCGTCATGCCCGCCTACAACGCGGAGAAGACGCTGGAAGCAACGGTCGCCGAGCTTCCCGAGCTGGTGGACATCCGCATCCTGGTCGACGACCACAGCAGCGACCGGACCGTCGAGGTCGCCAATCAACTCGGCCTCTACGTCTTCCAGCACGACCGCAATTACGGCTACGGGCGCAACCAGCAGACTTGCTATCGCGAAGCTTTGGCCGCAGGCGCCGACGTCGTCATCATGCTTCACCCCGACTACCAGTACACGCCGCTGCTGATCACGGCGATGGCGAGCATGGTGGCTTACGACGTCTACGACGTTGTGCTCGGCTCGCGCATCATCGGCGGGCGCGCTCTTCTCGGCGGCATGCCGCTTTACAAGTACGTTTCCAACCGCGCTGCTGACAGCGTTCGAGAATCTTTTTCTGCGGGTGAAGCTATCGGAATATCACACTGGCTATCGCGCCTTCAGCCGAAAAGTTCTGACCGAGTTGCCGCTGCTCGAGAATTCAGACGACTTTGTCTTTGACAATCAGATGCTGGCGCAGTGCGTCCATTTCGGATTCCGCATCGGAGAAGTTTCCTGCCCGACGAAATATTTTAAGGAAGCATCGTCGATCAACTTCCGCCGCAGCGTGAAGTACGGATTCGGCGTACTGGCGAACAACCCTGCAGTTTGCGTTGCAGAAGATGGGCTTCATTCACCTGCCGCGCTTCAGCGATATCGGACGCAAACTTGAAGCCGGTCGCGAAACCTACTACGCCCTCACACGGAATCCGGACACACCGTCTGACGTCTCGAGCGGGCTTCCCCACTGGAATGCCAGAAGATTCGATCCATCCTCCCGGACCGGCCTGCGGGACGCGGCGATTTCGCGTTACGTCAATCTGGCGCTCCTCGGCTGTCTCACAATATTTGCATTCGTAGTCATGGGCTACCATCCCGGGCTTGAGGACGATTCCTTCTACCTCGCTGCCATCAAGCGCGATCTGAATCCGTCTCTCTTTCCGCATGACGCCGATTTTTTTCGCCTGCAGTTTCAGGCGACGATCTTCGACAAGCTGATTGCCTTCTCCGTTCGCGATCACCCACATACCTGTCGCGTGGATGGTCGTTGTGTGGCAAATCGCCGTGGTTTTCTTCGTACTCCACGGCTGCTGGCGGATCGCTCGCCGGCTGCTTTACCGGGACGCAGGCTCATTGGGCTGCCACGGCTCTTGATCGCAGCGCTGTTGACGCTTCCGGTGTCGGGGATCGCGATCAATCTCGCGGATCAATACTTACATCCACGCACCCTGGCAACAGCCGCGATCCTCGCCGCGATCGTTGCCGTCCTCGACCGACGCCTTTGGACTGCAGGATTCCTGCTGGCGTTCGCCTTCTCGGTTCACGCGATCATGGCAAGCTTCGGTATTTCCTTTTGCGTGTTCCTGTGGTGGCCGTTACGAAGCAAGGCAACTCGTCGTTTGTCGATGCCGGCCGCGGCACTGGTCATCCCTCTCGGATGGCTGTTCGAACCCGCCTCCGACGCATGGCGCCAGGCAGCGGCAACTCGCGGCTTCTATTTTCTTGGCCGCTGGCATTGGTATGAGTGGCTGGGAGTCTTTGCTCCTCTGCATTGCTCTTCGGCTTCCGTCATTTTCTGAAGACTCGCAGCAGACTCCGATGATGGCTCGGCCTTATTGCCGCTGACCACGAGTCTTCTCTTCTACGGCATTTTTCAAACCGTCGCGGGCCTCGTCATCATGCTCCCGCCCGGACTTGAGCGTTTGCGTCCGTTTGAGCCGATGCGGTATTTGCATTTGCTTTATCTTCTGTTTTTCCTGCTGATCGGCGGACTCCTTGGACGCTACGTCCTGAATGGGCATCTGTATCGCTGGCTCTTGCTTTTCGTTCCCCTCAGTACGGCGATGTTCTACTCGCAGACTCAGATGTACTCCGCGTCCCAGCATCTGGAATTGCCATGGACCGCACCAACCAATCCATGGGTGCACACGTTCGCATGGATTCGTCAGAACACTCCTGTAGATGCGTTGTTTGCCCTCGATCCCCACTACGAGACGCTGCCCAACGAGGACTCTCACGGCTTCCGCGCACTGGCCGAGCGTAGCGCTCTCGCTGACTACGAGAAAGACGGCGGCATGGCCGCCCGTGTCCCGCGCCTTGCTCCGCGTTGGCTCAGCGAAGTGACGGCCCTGAACGGATGGAGAAATTTTCAGCCCGCCGATTTCACGCGTCTCAAGAACGATTTCGGCGTGACGTGGATCGTATTGTCGCGTCAGGATGCCCAATTCTCTGCCCCGCTCTCGGACGCAATGGCGTGCCCGTTCTCCATCGAACAACTTCGAGTCTGCCGTTTATACTAGAACAACGCTCTGCTTCCCTCGCGGGAAGACAGCTCGCCACGAACGCCGCAACGAATGCCTCAATCCTCCATCCCCTTCCTCGCGAATCCCACCGTGGTTTTGGATGGTGCTGGTCGCATTCGCCGTTCGCCTGGCGGTAATTCCGTTCGTTTACCGCGACTGGATGGACCCGTTCGTTCTCGAGCACTGGGCCTTCGGTCTCATCGCCCGGTCCATCGTTTCCGGCCATGGCTTCGGCAGTCCTTTCGCCGTTACAGGTTCTCCGCGCTACTCCCGCCCGTGTACTCTTACCTGCTCGCCGGCATCTTCAAAGTCTTCGGGATCGAGACAAAGGCTTCCATTCTCACAGCTCTCTCATTGAATAGCCTGTTCTCAGCACTCACGTGCATTCCGGTTTTTCTTCTGGCGAAGCAGACGTTCGGCGATCGCGTGGCGAAGTGGGCAGGCTGGGGATGGGCCTTCTCGCCTTATGGCATCTACTACGGCGCAGATTGGGCGTGGTCCACTTGTCTAGTCACACTTGAACTGGCATGCCTTTTCCTCTGGGCATGTCGCCTTGAAAAGTCGTCTCGCACTCGCGATTGGATTTTCTTTGGCTTGTTCGGCGGATTCTCCGCTCTGACCGAGCCCGTGATCCTCTCGGTCGTACCGCTGCTCGGCCTCTGGACGCTCTATCGCCGGTTTCGCCAAGACAAGAGTTGGAAGATTCCCATGGCCGCGGCGGCGCTCTCCGCACTCGCCGTAATGTCTCCGTGGCTCTTGCGAAACTACGAGCTATTTCACAAATTCATTCCAGTGCGCAGTGGCTTCGGGCTCGAACTCTACATCGGCAACAACGGATACTCCGAGCGCTGGGTGAACAGCAGCCTGCATCCAAATCACAGCGGCGCCGAGTTGTCGGAATACGAACGCGTGGGCGAGATCGCCTACATGGACCACAAGCTTCAGCAAGCCAAGAGCTACATCCGCATACACCCCGCGTGGTTTCTATGGATGACGGGCCGCCGTATCGTCTACATGTGGACCGGCTACTGGAGTCTCGATCGAGCCTATCTGAAAGAGGAACCGCTCGACCCTCCCAACATATTTCTGGATACGACGATGACGATTCTGGGGCTTCTGGGATTGATGCGCATTTTCAGGAAGGACTCTTCCCTCGCGACACGTTTTGCGATTGTTCTGCTCGTTTTTCCCTTGCCGTATTACATCTCGCATCCAGAAACCTATTACTTTCGCCCGGTCGATCCGCTCATCGTTGTGCTGGCGGCGATCGCCCTGGTCGGTGGAAACAGGAAGGACGCCGCATTGCCGCGCCCTGCGAGCGGGGTTTAACATCTAATGACCGAATGGCCATAGCGACATCTTCGCCGGTACGAACGCAACGCCGGTTCACGATCGGGCTCAGCGAGATCCTCAATTTCGCCTACGACGCCTTCTCCAGCAACAAACTTCAATTTACGCTCACGTCGTTGGCCATGGCCGTGGGCACGTTCTCGGTAATTTTGGTCGTGACGATCGGTCTGACGGGAAAGCAATACATTCTGCGGCAGATTCAGTCCATCGGCGCGAACATGATTTACGCCGACTATCAGGGCGGACTGGAGCGCATCGATTCGACGCCTGACCCCATGACCGTCGACGACGTCCGGGCGGTTCGCGAACAAGTTCCCAGCGTCGTCGCCGCTTCTCCGACCGTGGCGTTGAATGATCGCATCAGCGTAGGCGGCGGCAAGCAGCGCGACATCCTCGTACTTGGCGTGGATCCTGAATATCAGAGGGTGAGGAACCTGGTTGTGCTGGCGGGACGATTCTTCGATCCCGAGGATACGGCCGGCCGCAACAAAGTCGGCGTCATTACCAACCAGTTGGCGGAAAAGCTTTTCGGCACGCCCCGCGAGGCTGTCGGACAAATCATTAAGCTGAGCGCTGGCCTGCCCTTCACCGTAATCGGCGTCTTCAAAGAAAGCGTGGACACGTTCGGGCAGTCGGAAATTCAGGAAGACACCATGCTGATTCCGTACACGGTCAGCCGATTTTTCACTCCGACAGCGGCGGTCTACCAAATCTATTTCTCGGCTGCGAGTCCACAGGACGTGATCCCGGCGACAGCTGCGATCAAGCGCGTGCTGCAATCGCGACACCGGTCTGAGTCGGTGTACAGCGTGCAGAATCTCACACAGCTTCTTTCTGTGGCCGGACGAATCGCCGATGCTCTCACGGTGATCCTTATGCTGGTCGCGCTGGTAACGCTGCTGGTGAGCGGCATCGGGATCATGAACATCATGCTGGCGACGGTAACATCTCGCATTCGCGAGATCGGCATCCGAAAAGCCATCGGCGCGACAACGCGCGAAATCCGGTTCCAGTTTCTCGCCGAAGCGATTCTGATTTCGTTGACCGGAGGATTCGCCGGCATCGTAACCGGTCTCGCTCTTCCCTACTCAGTGCGATTTTTTACCGACTACCGTTTTCCGGTCTCCGGCCTCTCGGCGATCATCGCGATCGTCATTTCATCGGTTGTCGGGATTATCTTCGGCACAGTCCCCGCCACTCGCGCCTCTCAACTCGATCCAGTGGAGAGCTTGCGCTACGAATAGGGCGACACGGCGTTCTCACGCCAGAATGGGCAGCACGTTGTGCTCAACGCAGACTTCAAGCAGCCCGAAATCGACCATTTTGCGGACGAGTTCCAAATCAAGCGCCAAGGCATGTTCCTGTGCGATAGAGGCGAGCGCATCTTCTGTAGGTCGCCCGTCAAAATATCGCAATGTTCTGGCGAGTTCCTCAGAGATAACGGACGGATCAAACTGGCTATACGCGACGACACGAAAGCCGTTTCCCTGGATTCCAGCAAGCCGAAACTCACTCAACCGCAGACGCTCTGGAATCGCATCCGATAGCAGGTGGACATACGCATCCTGCATCAGTCCGGCAAGAATGCCCACGCGCGGACCGCAGATTTCCTTTACCTAGGTGCCAACTAAGAGGGGCAACGAGCTTCCCGTTTGAGTTATCGGAGACCGCTCTGGAAAAGTTGCGGCGGCAAAGGAACTATTTGGCGATTTTGCGGACAGCCTTAAAAATTTCTTCTTGCGGGGCCCCGTCGCCTTGAGTATCGCCCTTGTAGATGTAGCGCACACGGCCGTTTGGATCGACGACGATCGTCGCCGGATGAGCAATGTTCCAGGCATCAATCCCGACGCGATGGTAGAGACCGTAAGCCTTGATCACTTCCCGGTCCTCGTCGAGCAGGAATGGCACATTAATGCGATGCGAACGGAGATATTCTTCCGGCTTCCAGATGCCGTTGCGCTTTTCGGCGGCGATGCAGGCGAGGTTCGCTCCCAATTGCCATAACTCGCGCTCCAGTTTGAGCAGATCCGGCAGACGCTTGCGGCAACTGTGGCACCACGTGCCTCTGACGAACTCAAGCACAACGGGGCCTTTTGCCGTCCAATCGGAGAGCTTCCACTGTCGATCTCCCGTCACCAAGTTCAGTTGAAACTCGGGAGCGCGAGAGCCAATTCCAAGGGTTTCAGTCGTATTCTTCACATCTGGGTACGACCATCCACGGTAAACCGGATTGCGCCGGAGCGCTGCCTTCGGACCCGGGGTCATCTGCCTGAGATTACGCAAGTTACATCTGGCGGACCGGAGGCGAGGGTACGATTAGCGCAAAATGGGCTGGATCGAAACACATCAAGTTACCACGATGGAACTAGGGGTATTCATCGCGTTGGTCGCGATGATTCCTCACCCGCCCACGCGATTCATCAACCTCAGGAACGTCGGTATGCTAATAGCACTCGGGATTGAAATATCCGTCGCGGACACAGCTCAGGAAAGAACGCCCAGGATCATCGCTTCCGCGTTGGTATTCTTTGTTGGCTTCGCCTATGCGTCTCCCTCTCTGAAAAAAGCGATCGACGAAAGTCGGCCCGGAGATCGATGACTTCTCACATCGTGTCGCTCACAAGCTGCGATCGCTCGCCCTGGGCGCGAGGTCCTTGTCCCACAGGTTTGGTTCCCGACTAGCTGAACTTCAGCTCTCGAATCGCATCCCCAGCACCCGTCAAGTCAGCGAGACGCATCTCGGAGTACTTGCGGGAGAGAATGACGCCCGGAGCGCCACCGCGAAATGCGGCGAGGACGGCTTCCTTCACGCTTTGCTGTGTACATTTGCTGTGGTTCGGTTCGGTTGGAATATCGATATCAATCCCTGGCCAAATCAGAGTGTTCGTACCGGCAACACCTTCCAACGCACGTTTGGTTTCGCGGTAGACGTAGTCGGGAGAGAGCCCGGTGTGCGGAATTTGATCGTAGCCAGCCTCCTTGAAGCCCATCATTGCGTAGTTCATATCGAGCAAGCCTTGCTTTGAGAGATCCGAATAAAGCGTCGAGCCGATATTGTCCGCGTACAGCGCCATCCGTTCGCCGCCGCAGTTGTTGTACATAACGACCTTGATGAAATCCGAATAGTTCGAGAGTTCATGCAGGTCCTGTTCCGCGCGGTAGATCGGATTGAAGGAATTGTTGTGCCAGATGTGCCAGCCTACCGGTACAGTCTCCTTTGCTGTCTTCACCGTCTTGTAGATCGCGGCATAGGTTTCGCGAAGGCTGTCAGTCCACAGCATTTCCCATGCGGCAAGTTCCGGATATCGCAACAGAATTCGCCAGAATTGGACGTAGTAGCCATCGACGGGGCGTTTGCCGCCGCGCGCGGAGCGAACGAATTTTTCCAACTCCAGAAAACCCTGCTTGGCGCGGTCGGCATTGATACCGCGCTCTTTCGCTTTGCTCTGGCAAAACTGGCAGAAGCAGGTGACTTGCCCGGGATCGACCGGCGGCATGTCATGCGTGGCGCCCAGGCTGTCGCAGAGCGCACCTTGCCGTTCGGACCCCCACATGATTCCGTCGATGTCATACGAACGGGCGTAATCCTCGACAAGGCCGGTCAGAAAATTTCGATAGTCCGGATTGTTGACACATAAGGTTTCGGCGTTGCGTCCGTAGAGATCCCGTTCCTGCAGTTTTTCGATGTTCGGCAAATCGCCACGGAACACATCCTCAAGCCAGCAGATGACTTTCATGCCGCGCTTTTTGGCTGCCGGCAGCACTTCGGCCAAAATATCCAGGCTGCCGTGATCGGGCGCGCGCGTGTCCTTTAGGATCGTGTTCTTGTAGAACTGCGGATGTGGCGTGGCGAAATTTCCGCCATGAAAGTTGAGATCGTATTCCTGCTTGCCGTGATCGGGCAGCGGCTGGCCCGGAATCTGCCGCCCGGCAATACCTCGCCCATATGTGAATACAGCGAGAAAGAGTGTGTTCACGCAGGCGCGCTCTTGCAGCACATCGAGAACTTTCTCTGTGCCTTCATCCACAAACGAAACCGCTCCGACCTGGATGCCGATCATTTTGGAAGTCACAGCAGCGTGCCCTGAAGCTGGCATCGCCAGGGCGGCGCCGGTGCTAGCGGCAATCTTCAGGAATTCACGGCGATTCACGTCCGATCTGAACATGGATTGCTCCTCATTGAGTTTGGCAGCGATAGGTATATTGCCGGATTTTCGATCCTACGTGGAAATCGATTCTCTTGCAGAGCTTACCTCGGGCTTGATGGACGGTTCGGGTACCACCGCCCTCCGTTGTATTGGAGCGAACCTTGCCGGCATCCATTTCTTGTGAGCGTCGACCCCAATGGGCGGGATTTGTTTTGATTCAACAGGGGTCGCTTGTTTCGGGCGATGCGGCCGTCTGGGACGTCGCAGAATTCTTTGTGGTTCGTGGGTCAACGGCGTCGCGGTATCGGCACTCAAGTGGCGGATGATATCTGGCGGCGGTTCCGGAGAGCGAGCCAAGAGTCATCGTGGCAACGGGCAGCTACATTGGTGAGGGATTTGATGATGCTCGTCTGGACACGCTGCTCTTGGCGATGCCCAATTTCCTGGAAGGGTACGCTGCAACAGTATGTTGGCCGTCTCCATCGCCTTCACGATGCTAAGCATGTCGTTCGTGTCTACGACTATGTCGATTCTCAGGTGCTGATGCTGGCACGAATGTACGCCCAGCGACTAAATGGCTACGGTGCCATTGGCTACAGAATTGGCGCTGCAGCCGAAATGAGCCCCGCACTGTCCATCCTTCCGTTCCGGATCAGACGAGTCTATAATCCGAAACAGACGGGACATTAATCCGAATTGGACGGAGCCTTTACCCGGCATGGACGATACCGATCACGCACTCTTTCCTCGCTTTTCCGCCGAACTGGTGGCTACCGCGCTCAAGGACACGCCGGTCGTGATGGTTACGGGGCCGCGCCAGTGCGGCAAGACCACGCTGGTCCGCGATTTAGTCGGGGGCAAACGCGAATTCATCACCATGGATGACGACACGGTGTTGGCCGCGGCACGCAGCGATCCCACTGGGTTGGTGCGCGCTCTTGATCGAACGACCATTGACGAAGTACAGCGAGTGCCCGACCTTCTCCGGGCCATCAAGAAGTCAGTCGATGATGATCGCCGGGCCGGGCGGTTTCTGTTGACGGGCTCAGCCAATATCCTGACTCTGCCTCAGGTCTCAGAGAGCCTAGCCGGCCGCATGGAGATCGTGAGCCTTCTGCCCCTCTCGCGGACTGAAATCCGAGGCAAAAAGCCGGGTTTTCTCAAAGCAGCGTTCGACAGCAAACTCGGCAAACCTGCGGAACCAATGATCGGCAAAGACTTAGTACAAGCCGTGCTGACTGGTGGTTACCCCGAAATGCTGCGGCGCGAAGATCCAAAGCGACGCCAGACATGGGCACGCGATTATGTAAGAGCCATCGTGCAGCGGGATGTGCGCGAGGTTGCCGACGTGGAAAAACTCGACCAAATGCCGCGCCTGCTACAGGTTCTTGCACACCATTCTGGCCAGCTCACCAATTTCACGCAGATAGGCGGCCAAGTTGGGTTTGACGACAAGACCACAAGGAAATACGTCGCCATCCTGGAGCAGTTGTTTCTCGTTCGTCGGGTGGAACCGTGGTTTCGGAACCAGTTGAAGCGTTTGGTAAAGACGCCCAAGCTGCATTTCCTTGACTCCGGCCTGCTCGGCGCACTCTTAGGAGCTAGTGCGGAGCGGGTCGCGAAAGACCGAACAATCGTTCGGACCATTGCTGGAAACTTTTGTTTTCTCTGAGGTGCTGAAACAGGCATCTTGGTTTGATGAGAGCTGCGCTTTATACCACTACCGGGACAAAGATCAGGACGAGGTTGACCTTGTGATTGAAACGGGAGGTGGCGCATTGGTCGGTATCGAAGTCAAAGCGAGCGCTACCGTGAATGCTGGCGACTTCAAGGGACTCCGAAAGTTGGCGGAGGCCTGCGGCGATAACTTCAAGCTGGGAGTGGTTCTCTACGATGGCAGAAGGCCGGTCCCCTTCGGCGACCTTCTTGTTGCTGCGCCAATGTCTTGCTTGTGGGCGTGACTCGAATTTTCGCGGTCTTCGGGACGGAGTGGATGAGGGTCTCAAGCGTCCGGTTGTGACCGTCTAGACAAGTGGCGAATTCCTTCGTTGACGTCATTCGCATCCAAGGAGAGAGCGCGCCCGGAAAGAGCTCGATTCGAGAATGCAGAGAGTTCCGGTAGAGTCCAGCAGTATCGCCAGCATCGGCTATGCTCCTCAAGAACAGGTGCTGGAACTGGAATTTCGTCAAAGTGGAGAGGTCTATCAATACTTCGATGTGCCCGCCGAGGAATACACCGCATTCCTCGCCGCCGATTCCAAGGGCACTTACCTCAACTGCCACTTCAAGCCCCGACAGTACCGTTATCATCGGGTCTGGCCCCAACAGGAATAGCTCAACAACTCCCGCAATAAATGCCCCTTATTCTTACGTGGACAGCTATCGAACACCTCTCCCATCATCTGCCATGCCTACGCCCCCGGCCTCACCGGAACGTTTACCATTTCTTAGAAGTGGCGAAGAACCTGAGAATGTGTAACAGATGTGCAAGCCATCCTCACTACAGCATTTTGTCGGTAAGTTTACTTTTATCAGTCGAATACATTTAAAGCTCGTTGGTTACCGTTGGCGAAAAGTCCGCTGCGTCTGCTATGGAGCTGCATCGCATGCAGAGAGCTAACTCAGCTAGCTGCTGATTTTTGGATTTTGAGGTGGTGCCGGGAGGGGGAGTCGAACCCCCAAGACCCGAAGGTCGGCGGATTTTGAGTTCCACAGTCGGTTCTGAACCGTTAGGAAAATTCTCTACTCTACCTGATTCTTCAACCGCTTACCAGCACGTCGATTCCCACCGTCATGATCCGATTTGCCCCGTTTTGAACATGGAACTACTACAGTTTTACTACA
>CAVOVP010000006.1:0-200398 GCA_963699885.1 uncultured Acidobacteriota bacterium
GCCCCGTGCGGTGGTTATCGCCGAGACGGGCGTGGCCCTCTTCGACGCTGCCGAGACCTTGATGCCCGAGGGGGCGAAGTTCATTGGCCAGACCTTCTACGGCTCGATCGGCTATACCGTCGGCGCCACGGTGGGAGCGTGCCTGGCCGCCCCGGACCGGAGGTTCGTGCTGTTCGTGGGCGACGGTTCATTTCAGGTCACCTGCCAGGACCTCTCGACCCTGATCCGATACGGCCAGAAGCCGATCGTCTTCCTCCTGAACAACGACGGCTACACGATCGAGCGCGTGATCGTGGATCCGCCTTACAACGACATCCAGCCCTGGAAATATCATCGGCTGGTCGAGATCTTCGGCGGAGGTCTTGCCTTCGATGTTCACACCGAGGGCCAGCTCGAAGCCGCGCTCGCCCAGGCCGCCGGGGCCGACGAGCTTGTCTTCATCGAGATCCATACCGATCGGTTCGACTGCTCGGAATCCCTCGTCGGGCTGGAGAGGCCATGGCCAGGACGAACAAGCTGGGATGACGTCGCCGAGGCGGAACGGTCTGGAGGCCAACGTCCGACGTGAGCGCGGCCTACAGCGAGGTCACCTCGAAGCCCAGGTCCCGGCAGCGCCGGACAAAGTTGTCGGGGTCCGATCGGCTCTTGATCAGCAGGTAGCCCGGCGGTGCCCCCGGTTCGAGGTAACCTTTCAGCCGCGGGTGCTCCCGGATCGCGGCCAGCGCCTCGGGACTCTCGGGCTTGATCAGAGCGCTGCACCAGCGGATGCCGACCTTGCCGCCCACCTTGGGTTTCGTGGCCAGCAGATCCGCGACGGTCGACGGCAAGGGCTCAAGCTCGCGGAACACCTCCCGCAGCTCCTCACCCGGGGCACTGGTCGAGGACGACTCGGCCATTCTCTTGCGGTCCAACCGGAACTGATAGACCTGGTCGATCCGCTGGATCGTACAATAGCGGAACAGGGGGACCAGCTTCTTCCAGGCCAGGCCAGCCCCTGCGAAGACGGAGAGGTCGGCCTGCGTCTTGAACACCGTCGCCAGCTCCTCCGCGGGGAGTGGCGGCCCGAGCGCGAGCATCGCCAGGCCGGTCGGGCTGGCGAACCACCAGTCGGTTTTCTTGTGCTCGGTGTAATAGGCCCACTCGGCGGTGTAAAGAGCGGCGACCAGGGCCTTCTGGCCTCTGGCGTCGAGCCTCCGCTCCCATCCGGCGACATCGACGTCGTCCAGCGCCAGCCCGAGTCCTCGAGCCGCATGGATCAGGTCGTCCTGGGGCAGCAGGGAGAAGTCGTGGAAGACCTGCCCGACCTCGGACTCGACCAGCGCCAGCTCCCGGAAGCACGCGAAGAAGAGCGACAGGAACTCGATCAGGTGGGAATCATCGTCGTCCTTGGGATCCCAGAAGGGAACGCCGGTCTGGTAGCGGACCAGCCGGATGACGGCCTGCCGGGTGATCGTCGGGAGAAGTGAGCCGTCATGGTCCCAGAACGCGGCGAGGCTCGGTCCCGCCTCGTACCTGCCCTGGCGGTCAAATCTTACCACTCCCGTCGCGACGAGGAACTTCCCGATCCGCTGGGTGAGGTACGGGTTGAAGTTCGCCTCCTTGCCGACGCGGTTCACTTCGGTCATGTTGGGTGCGCCGTCGTACTTGGCGTGGACTCGCCCCGATAGGAGGATGCAGGCGACGGCCCGGTACCAGTAAGAGCCGTACGGCGAGTGCTGCTCCTCGCGGTCGCCGTCCCAGAGGTCCGCGATCGGCATGGTCTTCTGTCGCTCGACGAACTGCCGCAGGGATTCGGGAATGCGCAACTTGCCCATGTCGAGGCTCCCGGCTCACTCGTCCTTCGACGGCGAAGAGCGCCGGCGGGGGTTGGCCTTGCGGCCTGCCTTGCCCGCGCCGGCGCCAGCAGCTTTTCCGCCCAGTCGCGGACCATCCGGGCGTTGTCGCGGCGGGCCGGGCGGGCGAAGGCGTGCCCGAACCGCTCCGCGCCGACCCGGTACGCGGCCTGGCGCACGGCCGCCGACCCGCGCTTGATGGCCTTGCGCAGCAGGGACCGCACCTCGTCCGGACCCAGCTCCTCGGCGTGGCGCCGGACCAGGTCCAGGGCGCCCTCCGTCACGGCGTCGGCGCCCTGGGGGTCCCAGTCGGGCCTGAGGTAGAACTCCGCAAGGACGTCGCCGAGCGGCTCGCCGACGTCCTCCGCCAGGGCGCGCACGGCGTGCCGTTTCAGCACCGGGATCCGCTGCCCCAGGCCTCTCTGGATCAAGTCCTGCCAGATTCTCGGGTACTGGAGCACGCGCTCGGGATCGGCGTCGATCGAGGCGTGGAGGGCCTCGGTGCGCTCCTTGAGCCTCGAGGCCTCGGGGGAACACGCCAGCAGCCCCCGGCAGAACTCGCGCTTCACCTCCCTGGGAATCCAGTCCGTCGCCATCAGGTCGTTGAACAGGCGGAAGGGGGTGGCGCACGGAGATTCGGGCGCGATCGACGGCGGCGAGCAGGGCATGCAGGTCCCAGGCCTCGATCGCCCCTCGGCCCTCCAGGATCAGGCGGCTCAGAGGCAGCAGGTCGTCCTCGGCGACCGCGTGGAAGAAGTCCTCGGGCATTTGCAGGGCCAGGTGGATCAGGCTGGCCGGTGTGACGGGCGGTTCCAGTCCCTGCCGGGCCAGGTGCAGCCACGCCAGGCCGATCCCCGGCGGGCCGTGGAAGCTGCCGGGCTCGGGGACGTAGACCCGCAAGAAGTGGCGGGTGACCGGAGCGATCAGGTCCGCCTCGCCCTCGGTGAGAATACGTACGACAACGTAGCCCAGAGCCTCGGGATCACTGAACCACCCGGCGGGCACGTCGCGGAGCTGGAGCGTGGACTTTGGGTCCCTGAAGTTGGCCTGCTCGTAATCAGCGAGGCCGTGGCGCGCGTGCCACAGGTATGCCTGCCAACCCTCCTCTTCCAGCCCGAGGGCCTCACGCAGCGCGCGGAGGGCCTTGGAGGGTCGAGGCTGATCGGCACCTGCCGGCGATTTCTTTTTGGCCATGTGGCGTGTATTCCCCTTCTCGTCAGACCCGACCCCTACGGCGAAATGTTCCAGACCTCGACCAATCGCCATCCCTTGTTCGACAGGGCGAGCACGCCGACGACGTCCCACCCGACCTTGCAGGCCCCGGCGACCTTCACGGTGACCGGGATCGGGCCGCTCTCCGTGTCGCCGGAAACCATCGGGTCCGCCGCGTATTCTATCCGAGCCGGCGGCGGGGATCACGTCCTCCGCGATGAGCTGACCGATCCGGGGACGATCTTCCCAGACGACCATCGGCGGCGCCGACGGGAATCCAGGTGCCGGTCAGCGAATGAGGTCTGCTCAATCTTGGCCCTTAACGTCCAGGGACGAACGGATCGACTCCAGGGGAGGTGGATGCACCAGACCGAAGCAAACGTCGGCGCGGTTCCCCGAAACATGGAGTCGGAGAAAACCTCCCGCGACGGTCGTGCCAGACAACTCGGTGCCAAGGCCAAGGCGTTCGAGCAGGCTGGCGACGGCCTTCAACGGCCGCTCGAGCATGTCCGGCAGGGGAACGAGGAATCGGGGTCTGCCGGTGATTTCCGCCACCAGCCCGGCGAGTTCGGCATAGCTCAGGTAGGGGCCGGCGACTGCATACCGCTCGCCGGGTCGACCCGCCGTGAGGGCCATTCGATGTGCTCGAGCAAGGACCCTCGCATCGACGATCGGTATTCCGCCGCGCGGGAGAAAAGCCACGCGCGAGCGAGCGAGCACATGGAGGAGCCGGGTCGACGTCGGCTTCGGATCGCGTGGTCCGAGAACCATGCCAGGGCACAGGGCGACCGTGGTGAACGTGCCCTGGTTCGCTTGACGCACAAGGCTTTCGGCCTCGCGCTTGGAGCGCGCGTACGGGGAATCGACGCATTCCAGGTTCCAGGGGCTGGTCTCATCGGCCGGGTTCGTGGACGTACCCGCCGCCAGGGTGTGAAGGGTCGAGGTCAGAACGAATCGTTCCACGCGCGCCCGCTTTGCGTCGTCCAGCAAGCCGCGGGTCGCTTCGACATTGATGGCCTGGCTGAGCCCGCCCGCATCCCGTCCCAGGCTGACCCAGCCGGCCGCGTGGATCACGGCTCGCACTCCCGCAACAGCCCGGCGTCGGATCGCCGGATCGCGCACGTCCCCGATGATCCACTCGATTTTCGGGTCGTCCGGGCAAGACGGTGGCTGGCCGCGAACCAGCCCTCGAACGTAGTGGCCGGCTTGCGCGATGTGCCGCGCGATGTGCCCGCCGACGAATCCGGCCGCTCCAGTGACGAGCACGGGCCAGTCGTGGGGTTGCGGGTCGAGCGAAGCGCGCGGGTCGTGGATCACCGCGGTGAGGTCCTGGGCAGGGTCGGATCCGGCTGCCAGAGGTAGAGGAAGGTCGGCAGCTTGGTGCGATCGAGCCCAGGATAGCTGAACGGGATCGCCTCGCTCAACCGTGGCGGACTGGGTGCGATCGCGTAAAGTGAGCGGGCCGGGCTTCCGCCCCGGCTGTAGAGCACAACCTCGGCGTCCGCCACTCCGGCCAGGTGCTCGGCCTCTCCGAGGGCATCCTCGATGTAGCCCAGCCGATCGACCAGATGCAGCTTCAGCGCCCGGGACGCGGCGACAACCCGGCCATCGGCAAGCGTGCGACGATCCGCGTCGGTCAGCTCCGGCCTGCGTCTCGTGACCCGGTCGAGGAACCGCTGCCGGAAACCGTCGGCCATCTCCTGCAAGAGCTCCCGCGTCTGGGGCTCCAGCGGTTTCGTCACGCTCCCCATGTCAATGAGGGTCCCGGCCTTGATCGGGTCGTCGCTCACGTTGAGCTGTGCCATGGCGTCTTGCAGGTTGACGTGATTGAAGACAACGCCGATCCCACCTGTGAGCGAGGTCGGGTGTGCCACGATCCGGTCGGCCCCGAGCGCCAGGTAATAGGCCCCTGAAGTGGCCACGTCCATCAGGCAGGCGACCACGGGCCTCCGCGTCGCAGCCTTGAAGCGGTCGAGTTCCTCCGCCAGGATGTCGCAGGCCGTGACCCCTCCCCCAGGGCTATGGATCCGCAGCACGATCGCCGCAACCCGCGAGTCACCGGTCGCGGCCTCGAGCTTCTCACGGAACGCCGCGACCGGATTCTCGCCGGAATCGTAGATCCCTTCTCGGTTCTGGTTCAGGAGCACCCCGTCCACGTCGATCACGGCCAGCCGGGGAGCGAGGTCGGAGCCCCGAGCCGGCCGGATTACCGACGCCACCATTGGACCCGGGTCGATGGCCGTGGGAAGCTTGATGGACATCTCCCCCCGGACGTCCGCCTGGGCGGCCACATTCGCGGCCCCCTGGAAATGGCCCATTACCGGGATCGGATGCTGGCACCCGCTCACAAGCCATAGGGTCACCGAAAGCACCGGCAGGAGATTCCGGATGTTGAGATAGGTTGCCGCCATCCATGACCCGTTTCGACGCAACAAGGAATTGCCCTGCCCTGCCCTGAGCAGGTAACGTGTCACCCTCTCCTCCTATCTATCGACCGGGCCGAAGCGTAACTTGCTCGCGAGAGCGTTAAAACTGGTACAATCGCGCAATGAGCCTCATTCTCGTCCCTGTCTGGCTGCTGCTCCAGGTGCAACCTGGCAACGACATGGAACCGGTCCACGAAGGGAATCCGGTCTATGTCGATGCGATCCGATCCGGCTTCCATGCCGACGGTGCGACCATCAGATTCCCCGGCCCGATCCTGAAGGACGGACTCGATGCCAACCAGCAGCATGCGGCGCTGCTGAAGCTCAGCGGGTCGGAAAGGGCCCTGGCGGACCTGCTTCGGGATTCGGTGACGGCGCCGTTCCTCTTGAAGGTGCGCGACCAGAAAATGACGGACGCAACGGTCCGGATCGTTGATCTCTGGTTCGTCGTCCGCGGCGATCTGGCGAGTCTCGACCCGGTCGAGGTGGCAAGTCAAGCCAGCGGCAAGGCGGTCGAGGCCGGGAACATGCGGTTCGAGAGCCGGCTGCTCACCGACGACGAACTGAAACCGCGCGGCAGGTCATCCCATCGCGGTCGAGATCTCGCGCGCTGGTTCGTCCACCTCGAAGGCCGCCTGCTGGACCGGATTGCGGTGGAGGCGACCAACGAGGCGGTCGCGACGCGGACCGAGGAGTCGATGGTGATCGCCGGCCGCACCGACCCGGCATTCGATTCCGAGACCAAGCTTGCGAACCGTTGGCGGACACTCGGACAGGACGGTCAGGCAGGATCCGGGCACCCGTTCCGCGGAGGGTTGAGCTATGCCAAGATCAGCCGCCTGAAGCAGCCCCCGGGGTCCTTGCTGGTCGAATTCCACGGGGCCTTCAGCGAGCCGGAGGCATGGTTCCAGGGTGCTCCCATCCTCCGCTCGAAGTTCGCACCGATCGCCCAGGACCAGATTCGAAGGCTGCGCCGCGAGCTGCTCAAGAACGGGCCGAAGTCCGCTCCACCTGGGGCTAACGCCCGGTAAGGGCTCGTCGGAGAGCTTGTTCCATCCTCTCGGGGTCGCGCAGCGGTGCGTCCCCTGCCAGGCAACGCCTGAGGTCCGGGGTCATGGGTCGGGGCTGTCCCGGCGGGAGGCTTTCCATGGCGAATGACCAGGAGACGGGCACCGTGCCTAGCAACCGCTCCGCCTTGACGTTGAGGGGGCAATCAAAGACGAGATTTGGCCTCAGCTCCACCAGCCTCGCCGGCGCTGCCGGACCTCCCTTCCTCGCCTCCGCCGACCAGACAAGCACCCGCAATGCTCCACTCTGCTCGTCAACCAGGAACGCATAGAACAGCTCAACCTTGTGATGGACTCCCTCCACCTCCAGGACGCTCGGCCCGCGGTACAACGCGAACGCGGGCCCCCGTGCGATCAGCCGACCCAGGGCCAGCTCCGCCTCGGCCGATTGCAGCACGACCTTCTCCATCATGCCGAGCTTGACACCTAGTTCTCCGAGCCGGCCCGAATCAACCACCACGTCACCCCTCGACCGGTCGGGAACGCACAGGCCGACGCCGACTCTGCGGAGCGCAAACGTCGAAGGGTCATCGGTCGATCGGCCGACGTCGGCCAAGATCACGGTGCGTATCAGCGCGGCCGTCCGAAAGGCCGAGCGAGGAAGAGTCCCCAGGTCGCCCGACGCCAGGCTGGTAAGGGACTTGATCACCAGGTGGCTCCACATCCTGGGCGGCTGATCTCCCACCAGCGTCCCGGGAGCGATCCGGACCAGTTCAGCCCGGCGCACTCGCCCTGGTTCTGCACGGTAATCCTCGCCGCCTGCCCGTAATCCGTTCGGGACAAGACAACGACAAGGGCAAGGGCGAGGAGAACTGCGTTTCTCGTTATGCAGCCATGCATACAGTGCGCTCCGTGCCGGGAACGGAATCCTCGTCCACTGGCCCAACACCGGGTTCGGCAAACCCTACCAGGAGCCGGCCTTCCTGTCTTCCCTGACTGCCATAATTTCCTTAACTCTCCAATGGCCATCCACAGCTCGCTGCTCCCCACATCGATCTGGGCGGTTGCACCACCATGGCCGATCCTACCAGAACCGGCGCTCCTTTTAGCCCTGTGTCGTGTCGTTGGTCATGACCTGATCGATTGTTGAGCACAACCTCGGTGAATCATCGGGGTCCACCGTCGATGTCGCGCGGCGAGCTGGGTATCCATGGCCTGAACAGATGGCCCGTAAAATGTTGAGAAATGTTGAGAAACGCGGAGTTCAAGCAGCCAGAAACGGTCCGAGCGAGGACCGGAAGTGTTGGCAGCGCATTGAGTTGGGTATCCATGGCCTGAAAAGCTGGGGCCGCAACTGGTCTCGAAAAGCCGGTAGGGTGCGTCGAGCTTGCGATGACGCACCGCTCAGCATCTCGGTGCGCTCTTTGCGACGCACCCTACTTGCTGCGTCCGGGAAGCGTGGTTTGCCCCGAACGTTCCCCTGGAACCTGTTCTTCCGCCCCACGCCCCACGCCCCACGCCCCACGCCCCACGCCCCACGCCCCATGCCCCACGCCCCATGCCGCCGGCTGGAAATTGGCTTCGTTTTGCCTGCTCGATTCCGCCTTTATTCGTTCTAAGTTACAGTCTGCCAATGGTTAACACCATGGGCAAATTGGCTTCGTTTGGGCGCTTTTCTATCGCCACCAGCTCCCTTCCCTCGAGACTCACGGACCACTATTCACTCGCCACTCGCTTCACCTCCCACGTTCCACGCCCCACGATCGTCGGGGTCCGCCGCCGCCGCGGGCCGAGCTGGGTACAGCACTCCCCACCCGGCAGGCGTCAATATGCTATGAAAAGCTACATTTTCGGGTTTCCGGCAGAAGTTTGCGAGCTTGGTTTTCGCGCAACTTAATATAAAAATGAAACTTACGTCCATTTCTCTCTAGACTCTCGTCGGACGCGACTCTAGACCTGATTGCTTACTTTAAAATGAGTTGCGCCGTTGTGAGCCACGTAGCTGATTCCCCAAAAAACCGCCATTTCGAGCCCATTTCAGGGCGTTTTACCCCCATCCGGCCCACAAATCAGCGCTAAGAGCGGAAGTGGCGGCCCACTTTGTCTTGGCACCCGGGAAACGTGGATGGTCCCCTCTGGCCACTGTTCTCCCGTCTCACGCCCCAGTCCCACGCTCCGCGTCCCACGCCGTGACCAGCGGGGTCAGGTCGTGCGCAGACCCTCCCCCGCTGGCTCCTGCCTGAGACCGACCGTCGAATTGCCAAGGAGACTACGAGGCCCAATTACGCCGACTGGTCCTCCTCTTTATATTATGTCACCGGATGGACGATTCCTGCGGACAAATCAATCCGTTCTCTCCGCTCGCCGCCGCCCGACTGTTGACCATTCGACATCTTTCGGCTCTTGCTCTTGAACCAAGGTAACTCATGGATCGCTCAGGATCCTGTCGTACAGGTCCCATGCCTCGCTCAGGGACACCGCATCCTCGTTGAAGACTCTGGGGCTAGATGCGAGTCAGTCGCCTTGTCATCGCAATCAAGTCCACCCTTCGTTTCGTTGAGGTCGATCGATGAGCAACCCGGAACCCTGAACCGGCTTCATGACCGGCTTCACCTTGGGCTGCGCAAGCAAGAACGACCAACCGCGGATAAAGTCTCGAACAAGCAACGCTGCCGGCGAGGGAGGACGAGCACCGAGCGGGTGTCGGAAGCGGTGGAATCGGTTTTTCTGGTTTTTCTCGAGGGGAGTGACCGTAAATGTCGCACCTCCCCGTTATGATAGGAGCAGTCTTGGCTCAATACTTGGATGGCCGCAATGGCAGCGGCAGCGGCGGGTCCTGTTTCGGCCCGACGGAACCGAACTGAGAAGGGGCACCGATGCGGGTATCGACCCGGCCTGCTCTTGAACGGCTCCAGGCGATCGATTCGGCAGTGAGCCGACGGGCGTGGCCCAACGCCCGGACCCTGGCCCGGGAACTCGAAGTGACGCGCCGGACGATCCAGCGCGACATCGCTTTCATGCGCCGGCTTCATGCCCCGCTGGAGTTTGACAGCGTCCGGAACGGGTATTACTACACCGATCCGTCCTACAGGCTTGGCTATTTTCCAGCGACCGAGGGGGAGCTGGTCGCGCTTTTGGTTGCCGCCCAGGTGATGGACCAGTACCGGGGAACGCCGTTCGAACAAGATCTCCGCAAGGCTCTGGCCAAGATCTCCGAAATTCTCCCCGCTACGATCGAGGTCCCGCTCGACGCGCTGACCGGTTGCCTTTCGGTCCTGCCCCGCGTTCAAACGACTTACGATCCCGAGATTTTTCGGGTTCTGGTGACGGCGGTGCGTCAATCGCGGCAGTTGAGCATGGTCTACTGGACCGCTGGTCGGAATGAAACACAGAAACGAACCTTCGATCCCTACGACCTGGTGCTTGCTCCCGACAACGACTGGTGCCTGATTGGCCATTGCCACCTGAGAAACGACATCCGGCTGTTCAAGGTCCAGCGGGTGCGGTCGGCGGTGGAGACGGGCGAATGCTTCTGCCACCCGGCCGGCTTCAGGGCCAGGGATTACATGGCGGAAGGCTTCGGCACGATCCGGGGCGATGGAGACTTCCACGTCGCGCTCCGGTTCACGCAAGCCTACGCCGGCCGGATCGCCGAGAAGCAGTGGCACGCGAGCCAGGTCGTCGAACCCCAGCCAGACGGCACGTTGATACCGGCCCACAATATAAATTCTATACTTCCTGCAAGACCGCAGAAGTAGTATCGGATGAATCCAATCAATGTAGCCTGATTCGCTTGTTGAGTCGGGTTTTGAGGTACAGCTCGACGTGGTGCTTACTACTTGTCTGGGAGAGCAACCCACGGGCCGGAGGCTTGAGAGGGAGAGGCATAACGTGCAACTGGTAATCAATACATTCGGGGCGAGCCTGCGGAAAAAGGGGGATCGGTTTGTGGTACGAGCCGGCTCGAACAAGCTTGTTGTGTCTGCCCAGAAGGTGCAGAGCATCCTGATCACGACGGCCGTCTATTTTTTCCCGATGTGATAGCCCTGTCGATCGTCCACAACTTCCGTAACTGAGAGCCCGTTTGACGCTGCGGTGGTGCAGGGCAAATCACCCTCCGGCCCCGATCAAGGTATGGCCAAGAATGGAAAACGATCCGCGCCACGAGGAATGCTGGGCGAAGACGACCGAAGACGGCCAACCTGGCATCAGTGTCCGGGACCACTGCCGCAACGTCGGCTGCGTGGCCGAGGCGCTGCTGGAGTTGTTGCCACGGACCGTCCGCGACCTGGTGCCCGCTGGCTCGGTTACACTCGCCGCAGAGCACGATGTGGGAAAGGTCCTGCCGGGGTTCCAGCGGAAGTGTGAGGCGTGGCTGTTGCGACTCGCCTTGATGGATCGAGCTCTGAGAGAGGGATGGAACGTGCGGGAGTCTGACCACGCCAAGGTCAGCCAGTTCACCCTGCAAGAGCTGCTGGGCAAATGCCAACTGAATCCATGGGCGGCGGCTCTCGGAGCACACCACGGTCGGATCAAGGGCGACCGCGTATTGATACGCGAGCCGTGGGAATCGGAACGAAGGCGGTTGGCTGAGGAGCTAATCAAGGAATTCGGGCCGCTGCCAGATCGAGCCGCCGGACGAAGCAACGCTCTGGTTCGTGGCCGGCCTCATCACGGTAGCGGATTGGATCGGATCGGACGAGCGGCACTTCCCGCAGGACGCGCAGCTGGGAGATGCCAGAGCGGCGCAGCCGAGCGCAGGCGGCGCTGGCGACGATCAATTGGAAGCCGTGGCGACGCGGCAACTGGGCGGATTTGGCGAATTGTTCCCGGAAATTGCGGCAGCGAACAGCTTGCAGACGGCCGCGATGCGGATCGTGCGTGAGCCGGGCGTCTATGTCATCGAAGGGCCGATGGGCTGTGGCAAGACTGAGGCGGCGCTGGCTGCGGCCTATCAGCTCATCGCGGCCGGCAAAGCGGCTGGGCTGTACTTCGCATTGCCGACGCAAGTGACCAGCAACCGCATTCATCTTCGGGTCCAGCCCTTCGTCGAGCGAATTTCCGAGGAGCCAACGGCGGTGCGGTTGGCCCACGGCGCTTCCTGGTTGGTCGAGAGCGAGCCACCCCCGAAGCTGCGGCCGGCCAGTCCTGATGCCGAGGCCGAACAGCACGTGCGTGTGGGTCGGTCCTGGTTTGCGTCGCCGAAGCGCGCACTGCTCGCCCCGTTCGGCGTGGGAACGATGGATCAGGCGTTGCTTGGGAGTGGTGGCGGCGAAGCATTTCTTCGTGCGGCAGTTCGGGCTGGCCGGCAAGGTTGTCGTTCTCGACGAGGTCCACACCTACGACCTCTACACCAGTACGTTGATTGACGCCCTGGTGAAGCGGCTGCGCGAGCTCCATTGTACCGTCCTGGTGCTCTCGGCGACCTTGACCGAGACGCGCCGGCAACAACTGCTGGGAGTTGATGACCGTCAACCGCTGAGCGACGCCTACCCGCTACTTTCCCGGGTCGGTAGCCGGTTCGCTGAGGAGGTCGCGTGCGATGCGCCCCCCGCGAAGACGGTGGTCGTGCGATTCGTCGAGCCGGGCGAGATCGTTGAGGAGAGTCTGGCACGCGCCCAGCAGGGCCAGTGCGTGCTGTGGATTCGCAACACCGTGGACGAGGCGCAGGAAACGTATCGCGCGCTGCAAGGCGCGAGCTCACGAAGGCGGGCCGGAAATCGCGCTCTTGCATTCCCGTTTCCCCTTCTTCCGCCGTGAGCAACTGGAGGCCGACTGGATGGAGAGACTGGGCAAGGATGCCGGTAACCGGCCCAACGGCTGCGTGCTGGTGTCGACGCAGGTCGTCGAGCAGAGCGTGGACATCGATGCCGACCTGCTGGTCACCGACCTCGCGCCCACCGACATGCTGCTGCAACGCATCGGCCGGCTGTGGCGGCACGATCGGGACCGGCCGCCGGGGTGGAAACCTGAAGTCTGGATTCGGCTGTTGCCCCTGACCGACGAGCGTTAATGCGGGCGACGGAAAAAGAACTTCGAGAGGCTCTGGGAAAGAGTGCAAGAGTCTACGCGCCTTACGTGCTGCTGCGCTCGCTCCAGCAGTGGCGCGGTCGCGAATCGATTACGCTACCAACCGACGTGCGGTCTCTTCTGGAAGCCACTTACGCCGAGCCAGCCACCGCTGAGCCCCGGGCCTGGCATGAGTTGCGCAACGACTTGGAAAAGCAGAAGCGCAAACTGGCCGACCAGGCGCTTTCAGCCACACTCGTCTGGTCGCAGCCAGCTCTGCTCGACGAGGAGGGCGTTCAGACTCGCTACGGCAGTTACCCGACGGCCGGCCTGTTGCTCGCGCGCACTGTCGAAACGACGGGTTCAACCACGGTGCGTCTGAGCTTGCTGGACGGTCCGGCGGTAGAAGCCAGCGATCGCGCGTGGAACTTCGCTGCGGCCAAAGCGATCCACCGTAACCTGGCACGCGTGCCACGGTGGGCGGTGGACGCCGCTCTGCGGAACTCGCCCGGCTGGCTGACAAATCACGTCTCTCAGCCGGCCGCGGTGGGCCTGCTCCGCCCTGACGAGCAATACGTAACGACGAGTAGATAAAAAAAAAGAACCATTGTGAATGACCGGCACGGTAAAGGGCAATTCACCCATGTTTCTGGTGGGTTCGGGCGCGCAATCCATCATTATTAACGACACCCCCGTTTTCTCGGTGCACGGCACCGGAGGACATTACCTGGACAATTTCCGGATGCAAGGGGCCACCAAGCTTGAGCCAGTTCCTCCGAGAGGATTCCCTACCCCCCAACCGGGAACTCCCATAGCCGTAGACCGGAAAGGCACTCGTATCGGATACCAGCCGGTCGCCGTTGACGAAGATATTTGGAACAAATTGTCGAAGAAGCAGCAGGCCCAAAGCTTTGGACCAATGGTAAGCATGTCGTCGGATGGAATTCACATTTACCGCATCACTGGCGATCTCGTATCGATTATTCTTTTTGACGTTCAGTATTCCGAAGTCGCGCTATGTGATTTCCGGGCGGGCAAGAATTTCGTTGGCGGCATCGCTCTATGGCACACTCCTCGAGACGGCGCCGCCAACCGCCACGACAGTATCCACGACAACACGGTTCGCTATGCCAGCGTGAGCGGCATCGCCTGGGCAGCAGGCGAGAATATTTCCATCAAGCACAACGTCGTGGAATACAACGGCGAAAGCGGTCTCAAGAACTACTCAGGCCAGGGAGACGGCACCTTCAACAGCAACATCGAAGTGACCGGCAACCATAGCCAGTACAACCACTACGACGGCATTGATCTGTCCGAAAGCTATCCCCACAGCAATACGCAGCATGCCAACTCGGTAGTCTCGGACAACGTGAGTTCCAACAACGATCGAACCGGAACCTTCGCCGACGGTCTCGGATGGAAGCTGACCAACAACGTCTTCGAAAATAACGGCCTCAGCGGCATGTCCATGGATATCTCCGACAGCGTTGTCTCCGGCAATACTGTTTCGCACAACAACAGCCTTCATGACTCCCGCTCTCACCAAATCATCATGGGACCCGGACTTCCCGCCACGAACAACGTGTTCGAACACAACCGCATTGTGGGAGACGGATCTTCGGGTGCAGCGATCACGTGGTCGGCGCGCTCGACTGGAAATCAGTTGCGCGACAACACCGCCACCGGAGGGGCCGTCTTCAAATTCCAAACCCCGCCGGCTGTCGCGGAGGCGAACACAGACAGCCACGGCAGGGTTCCCGATCGAAGATAGGGCGCTCACTGCGCTCGGGAATTGTCTTTCTCCGCTTGACTGTGTCTCGCTCGATGGCCCTTGCGGCGACCGCCCGGTCGTCCCAGAGCGTTCGCCGAAAAGGTTATCCACAAGGCACAACCGCAACTTTCTGTTTACTAAAGTGTTAGTGAGGGCATCGGTCTCAAATAGCTTGCTTCTGCACTATGAAAAATCGATTTTCTAAATGACTAATGGTGACACTTCGGTCGTGCCGGTTTTGGTTCCGGGAAAATCGCTTTTGACTGGTTTTTGCGTTTTGATTGCCGGAAACATTTAGAATGGATCAGCAATCAAACATTGTCACTGCTTTGTCACTCCACCGAGTCACTTGTGTGACAACAAGTCCCGATGGGGTGTAGTAACGTTTACTTGTGGGGCTCCGTTATTGACATAGAAACGGCATGCAAATTACAGTACGGATTAATCAGCAACAATTTCGCCAACAACGAAGCGGACTGGTCGGCTTCGAACTGTGCAAAGCGGTTGCTGCTTCCACCCACGACGTTGGCGAAGACTTGCCGTTCCTGACCGGTAATCCGGATAAACGGCTGGTCTCGGACGTTAAGCTAGAAGTGCATCCCCCGACAAATGATCAGCAGCAATCGGCCAAGCGGTCGCATCTCAAAAGGCGCGAATATTCCGGCTTCTTTGTAACGCGATGCGCGGTAAGACCTTTGGCGAGGATGTAATGGTTGAGCTTTCCATATTGTTGTTGACCAAAGATGGCTTTCACGACCTCGAACGGGTCCTGCCAGCAATCTTTGCGCAAAAGAACGCGCCCCCCTTCGAGGTGGTGGCGATCGATTCTGGGTCAACGGATGGAACTCTAGACCTCCTTCGCCAATACCCCGTCGTCATCCACGAGATCGCTCCGCAGGATTTCCACCATTCGCGGACAAGAAATTTTGCGGCCAGCCTTGCAAAAGGACAGACTCTGATCTTTCTATCCCAGGACGCCGTGCCCGCTACCGACGAATGGCTGCAGCACATGTGCTCAAATTTCGATGACGCCTCCGTTGCCGCGGTCTACGGCCGCCAGATCCCGAAAGCCGGTTCTTCGGTGGAACGGCAGGACGCTCTCGACGCGGTTTATGGTGAGCAGAAAACGGTGAAGGATCCTGCCCGCCGCACGGGTACAGGGTACCGCTTTTATCATTTTTCGGATGTGAACGCTGCCATCCGCCGCGACATCTGGGAGCACCGTTCGCTTTCCCGAAGATCTGAAGGTTTTTGAAGATCTGGGAATCGCCAAGTCGATCCTCGATAGCGGCTGGAAAATCGTGTACGAGCCGAAAGCTCCGGTCTACCACTCGCACTCGCACACTACCGTTGGACTGTTCAAGCGCTACTTCGACATCGGATACACATTGAAGGTTTTGAAAATCTGGGACGTTCCCGGCACCAGGAATTCGCTGCTGCGAGACGGCTGGAAGCTCGTGAAAAATAAATTCACACGCGTGAGCGACAGCACTACGCGACGTTCGGCGGGACACGGCCTTCGTCAGGATGTTGCCAAATCAGTTGGACTGTTTTTGGGACTGAACCAGAATTGCCTTCCGCTCTTGTTGAAGCGCCGACTCAGTGCCTTTGGCGTCTTCGAATAACGGCGGAATGAAGTTACGGGCCCTTGGTTTCTTTTTGCGATAGGAAGTTGCAAGCATGATTCGCAGTCGTCTGAGCTACGTCCGTTACTATTTAAGAATTCTGACGTTGTTGCTGCCTGCCTGCGCCTATTTCATCGCAATCAAGATCCGATTCGGTTTCAACGTTTTCTATCCCCGGTCAGGGCCCGCTGGACTGCCCTCCTACTGGGGCATCATCCTTCTGACCACCATCATGTGGGCGATCGCCGCGGAAGAGTCCGGACTCTGGAGCGTCGAACAACTTTACGCACCGGGCAAGAAAAGCCGCCGCCTTCTGGAAGCCCTCGCCTTCACTTACGCTTTGGTCATGGCGCTCGGATTTTTGTACCGCCAGGCGAGTTATTCTCGACTCGTTATCGGTATCAGCGCGGTCGCGCTGTTTGTTCTCGCCACCGTCGCCCGCATCGCGTTCCGCGTATTCCTCGAGATGCTGCGCAATAGCGGCAAGAACGAAGTCAAGATTCTGATGGTCGGAACCGACCGCTTTGCCCGGCGCGTCACAACCTCGCTTCTCAATGGAGAAGTGCTCCCTTGCAAGGTCGTAGGCTTTGTGCGCCTTCCCGATCAGGAAGTGGCGGTCGAAGGTCCGGTGTACGAACTCGACCAGATCCCCAACTTTACCAACGGGCACTCCATCGATGACGTGATCATTGCGCTGCCGGCCGGACGATTGAGCGAAGTACAGAAGATCGCTCCATCCCTCGAAAAGCTGTGCGTTCCGACCCGCGTTGTAATCGACCTCGGCGAAGGAGTTGTACTGCGTGACCGCCTGATCGACCTGGGCGGAATCCACATGCTCGACCTTCGTCCCACGTTGGCGGAAACCGGTCCTTACCTGTTCGAGAAACGAATTTTTGATATCGTCCTTTCCATGCTCATCGTGTTGGCAACTCTGCCGCTCAGCCTGCTGATCATCCTCGCAGTGAAGCTGACCAGCGCCGGTCCAATATTCTTCGTTCAGGAACGAGTCGGCCTCAACGGCCGCGTGTTCAAGATGTACAAGTTCCGCACCATGCGTGTCGGCAGTCGTGAGGAAGGCGACACACAGTGGACTTGCGCCGACGATCCCCGGCGGACCGCCGTCGGAGCTTTCCTCCGCAAGACAAACCTCGATGAACTCCCGCAGTTCATCAACGTATTGAAGGGGGACATGAGTGTCGTCGGCCCCCGTCCGGAACGCCCTCACTTCGTTGAAAAATTCCTGGAAGAGTTCGACCGCTACAACTTCCGTCACACTTTCAAAGCTGGCATCACCGGTTGGGCTCAGGTGAACGGCTGGCGCGGCGACACTTCCATCGCCAAGCGCGTCGAATACGATCTCTACTACCTCCGCAACTGGAGTCTCACCTTCGATCTGCAGATCATCACCATGACCTTGCTGCGCATCTTCAACAGCAAGAACGCATACTAATTTCAGTTCTCGCTCACCATTCGTTCCATAACGGTCCAACAAACCTCGAAATCCACAACACCCCATTTGTCACTGAGCAAGCTTCAGGCTTAGGCTATCCGTAAGCCATCCAGAGGAGCGATCATGAGCACCATCGACGTACCAGCCGACATCATCGAACTCAGTCCTTACGGTCCGACTCGATCCACCATCCAAGGGACGCCTCTCAGTGCAGAAGAATTGCGCAGGACTGAAACCTATTGGAGAGCCTGCAACTATCTGAGTCTCGGCATGATTTATTTGCTGGAGAATCCCCTGCTCAACGAGCCCTTGCGGGTTGAGCAGATCAAGAATCGACTGCTGGGCCATTGGGGATCGAGCCCCGGCTTATCTTTCATCTACATTCACCTGAACCGGCTGATCAAGAAATACGATCTGAACATGATCTACCTCGCGGGCCCCGGACATGGCGCGCCCGGCGTGCTGGGTCCTTGCTACCTCGAGGGCACCTACTCCGAGATTTATCCGGAGAAAAGTCAGGACGTAGAAGGTCTGCGCGAATTCTTCAAGCAGTTCTCCTTCCCCGGCGGCATCGGCAGCCATTGCACTCCTGAGACGCCCGGCTCAATTCACGAAGGCGGCGAGCTCGGATACGTGCTCTCGCACGCCTGCGGCGCCGCATTCGACAATCCTGAGTTGATCGTTGCGGCCGTAGTGGGCGACGGAGAGTCAGAAACCGGGCCACTTGCGACCTCCTGGCACATCAACAAATTCCTCAATCCAGCGCGCGATGGTGCGGTGCTGCCGATCCTGCACCTCAACGGATACAAGATCGACAATCCCACCCTTCCGGCACGTATCTCGCATGAGGAACTGGAGAATCTGTTCCGCGGCTACGGTTGGACACCTTACTTCGTGGAAGGCTCGGACGTTGACAGCATGCATCAGGCAATGGCGGCCACGACGGAACATTGCATCAACGAGATTCGCGAGTACCGCGACGCGGCGCGTAAACACGGCGCCACGACCCGGCCTCGGTGGCCGATGATTGTGCTTCGTTCGCCCAAGGGATGGACCGCTCCGCGCGAATTGGAAGGTCACTTTCTGGAAGGCTTCTGGCGCGCCCATCAAGTACCTCTTCCTGCTGTGAAGAAAGATCCCAAGCAGCTTCAGACTCTGGAGAACTGGATGCATTCGCAGAAGCCCGATCCGTTCTTCGACAGCAAGGGCAAGCTCTCTCCTTTCTTCACGGAGATGTCGCCGAGCGGAACGCGGCGAATGAGCGCGAATCCTCACGCAAATGGAGGACGATTGAAGAAGTCCTTACGCCTGCCGGATTTCCGAGACTATGCCGTCGGAACCGTGCAACGCGGACGGTCGCAGGCGGAGAACACGCGTCCGCTCGGCCGGATGCTGGCCGACGTGATGAAGGAGAACTCCAACAATTTCCGCGTCTTCGGCCCCGATGAAACCACATCCAACAAACTCGATGCAATTTATAGCGTGAGCAAGAAGTTCTGGATCGAGGAGAACTTTCCCGAAGACAAGGACGGCGGCAACCTGGCGCAGGACGGCCGCGTCATGGAAATGCTGAGCGAGCATACGCTCGAAGGGATGCTTGAGGGCTACCTGCTCACCGGCCGCCACGGCTTCTTCTCCACATACGAAGCGTTCGTCCACATCATCGACTCCATGTTCAACCAGCACGCCAAGTGGCTGGAGATCTGCAGACACCTCTCTTGGCGCGATGCCATCGCGTCTCTGAATCTGCTGATCACATCCACCGTGTGGCGTCAGGATCACAACGGCTTCACGCATCAGGATCCCGGCTTCCTCGACGTTGTCGTCAACAAGAGCGCGAACGTTACCCGCATCTATCTCCCGCCGGACGCAAATTGCCTGCTATCTGTCGCCGATCATTGTCTGCGCAGTCGAGAACTATGTGAACGTCATCGTCAGCGACAAGCAAAAGCATTTGCAGTACCTGAACATGGACGCGGCCATCATCCATTGCACCAAGGGCATCGGCATATGGGATTGGGCAAGCAACGATCGAAGCCGGCGAACCCGACGTAGTGATGGCCTCAGCCGGCGATATTCCGACGCAAGAAGCTTTGGCTGCCACCGCGCTGTTGCGCGACGGAATTTCCCGATCTCAAGATTCGCTTCATCAATGTGGTCGATCTGTTCAAGCTGCAACCGCACGAGCGAGCATCCGCACGGATTACCCGACCGCGATTTCGATTCGCTCTTCACGGTCGATAAGCCGGTGATGTTCAATTTCCACGGCTATCCGCTAGCTGATCCATCGCCTGGCTTATCGGCGCACGAATCACCACAACATTCACGTGCGCGGATACAAGGAGAAGGGCAACATCAATACGCCGCTTGGAACTGGCCATCAACAACAACATCGACCGCTTCAGCCTGGCTATGGATGTGGTCGATCGCGTGCCTCGCCTGCAAAGAATCGGCGCGCACGCCAAGGAACGATTCCTCAATCAGCAAATCGAATGCAGGAACTACGCTCACCAGTTCGGCGTCGATAAGCCCGAAGCCAACGATTGGGTGTGGCCTTACTAAATGCCGTTAGGACGGATGCGGCTCGCCTCGAATCACGCGCACCGTATCGCGCGCGATGAGAAGTTCTTCATCTGTCGGTATTGCGTAGACAAGCAGCCTGGAAGCCTCGCTTGAGATCTTGCTCTCGCGGCCGACAGTCTCCTCGTTAATCTTGGCATCGAGGTTGAGGCCAGCCCATTCCATTCCGGCACAAATGCGAGCGCGAACATCGGGTGAGTTTTCGCCTATTCCGCCAGTAAACACGATTGCATCGGCGCCATTCATCGCTGCGAGATATGCCCCAATATATTTTCGCGCCCGATAGCAGAAAATCTCGACGGCCAGCCTCACACGGCGATCATCGTGCTCCTTCAGTTCCGCCTGCAACTCGCGCATGTCGTTCGTCAGCCCTGAAATTCCCAGGAGTCCCGATTGCGTATTGAGCAACGTATCGACTTCCGAGGAAGACATTCCTTCTTTCCGCGCAATGACGCTCACGATCGCAGGATCCAGGTCGCCGGAGCGCGTCCCCATGACGAGGCCCTCAAGCGGCGTCATTCCCATCGACGTATCCACGGGCGAGCCGTTCTTGATGGCGGCGGCGGAACAGCCATTTCCAAGATGCAGTGAAATGATGTTCGTCTGCTCGCGCGTTAGCCCGCGCAATGCGCGGTAGCGGAACGCAACATAGCGGTGTGACGTTCCATGAAATCCATAGCGACGAATTCGGTGGCGGCGATAGAGATGGTAGGGAAGCGCATAGAGATACGCCTGCTCCGGCAGCGAATGGTGGAACGCCGTGTCGAATACCGCGACCTGAGGCACATCCTTTCCGAACAGCTCGCGGGAGGCAAGAATCCCTTTCACATTATTCGGATTGTGCAGCGGTGCGAGGTCAATGCAGTCTTCGATCCCCTTGAGCACGCGATCGTCGATCAGCGTCGATTCTTTGAAGGTCTCGCCCCCATGCACGACACGGTGCCCCACGGCGTGAATGTCGGCCGTGCTCTTGACCTCCGAAATGCCAGATCGGTCGGAGGCGATGTAGCGCACAAGATAGTCGAGCGCCGCGCCCATGTCGCGCAAAGGAGCAGTCAGCGTCTTGCCCGGATCGTCGCGATGCTGAACCTTAACGATCGCCTCGCCGCCGATTCCTTCCACCTCGCCGCGGCACACGCGGTCGTCCTTGTATTGCTTGATCTGCTCCAGATCGGTAGCAATAATTTGGAACTTCAGACTCGAGCTTCCCGAGTTCAGAACCAACACATTCATGGAATCGTCCTTCTCACGGCGCGCTATCCCAAGATATGCTCTGCCGGCCCATTGCGGCAACGACGCGCCTTCTGCACGCACTGGATCATGCGGGTAGGATCAGCGAATCTGATCTATGAGCAGCGGGTTGCCGGGGCGCTAGGCAGGAATAAGCCCTTGATAAATCGCCATGCCAACAACGGCATCGACGCCAATGGCGTGCAGGTCATCGATTTCAGCTTGAGACCGAATTCCTCCGGCCGCAATTAACTGCTTGCTCGTGGCTTGGCGTAGCGGACGAATGACTTCCTGGGGAAATCCTTGCAGCATCCCTTCCGAATCGACATGCGTATAAAGAAATCCGCCGCACCAGCGATCGAGGGCCTCAATCATTTCCAGAGGCCGAACCTCGGTCACTTTCCGCCAGCCATGCGTTGTGACGCGGCCACCAATCGCATCGAGGGCGAAGATCATTCGATCAGGACCAAGCTCCGCAGCCAATCCCTCCGCAAATTGCGGTTTCAATTTGCCCTCGTCAAACAGTGCCGACCCTACAATCACTCGCTTCGCGCCGGTCTCGATCACCTTCCGCGCCGCCTCGACGGACCGAATTCCCCCGCCAACCTGGCACGGCACCCGCTGCGCGATGGCCGCAACGAACCTGGCATTGTTCCCGGTTCCAATCGCGGCATCGAGGTCAATTAATTGCACCACCGGATATTTCGAGAAACGTTCCACCCAAGGCTCGAAGTCGTCGAACTCGAGCGCTTTCTTCTTGCCCTGCACAAGCTGGACGACCTTCCCGCCCATCAGGTCAATCGACGGAATCAGCACGGCCACCTCACAGGAATTCCTTGCGAATTCAATTCTTGCTTAAGGTCCACGAGACGGCTGAATCCGTAATGAAAAATCGACGCGGCCAATGCCGCGTCCGCAAGCCCACTCCGAAATACTTCCGCGAAATGCGCGGCCCCCCCAGCTCCGCCTGAGGCAATCACCGGAATTCGAACTGTCTCCGCGACCGCGCGGATCAGGTCACAGTCGAATCCTGCGCCAGTCCCATCGCGGTCCATCGATGTCAAAAGGATCTCCCCCGCGCCCCGGCCCTCCGCTTCACACGCCCACTCCACAGCGTCGCGCCCACTCGGAGTACGGCCTCCTCGCGTGAACGCCTGCCAGCCTCCGCTCTCGCGTTTTGCGTCGATCGCCACCACAACGGCTTGGGACCCAAATCGTTCCGCAATGCCCGCAATCAATCCCGGATCGGCTAATGCTGCCGAATTGATGCTGATCTTGTCCGCCCCCGCATCAAAAACAGCTGCCGCGTCCTGAAGGGTGCGAATACCACCGCCCACCGTGAATGGAACGAACAACTGTCTCGCCGTTCTGCGCACCGTCTCCAATAGCGTTGCCCGCTTCTCGTGCGTCGCGGATATATCGAGTAACACAATCTCGTCGGCTCCCGACTCGCTGTGCGCCTTCGCCAATTCCGCCGGATCGCCCGGCATCCCGCAAGTCCGTGAACTGCACGCCCTTCACCACGCGTCCACCATCCACATCGAGGCAAGCGATAATCCGTTTCGTCAACATGTCAGAGTGAGCAGAAATTCCTCAGCAACTTCAATCCAGTATCGCCCGATTTCTCGGGATGAAACTGCACGCCGAACATCCGGTCGCGCTCCACCGCCGCCGAAAATCTCCCTCCGTACTCGCAACACGCAACCGTTGCGTCACCCAGCGGCGCGCGAAACGAGTGCGTGAAATACACGTACGGCGACGGCGGCACATCGCGAAACAGCCGCGACCGCGAATCCACTTCGAGCGAGTTCCATCCGACGTGCGGCGATTTCACAGTTGGGGGAAAGCGTTCACATTCGCCCGCCAGCATACCCAATCCACGCGTTTTCTCAGACTCTTGACTGCCATCGAACATCCACTGCATGCCCACGCAGATGCCGAGAAATGGCACTCCGCGCTCGATCGCCTTGCAGATCTCTTCGCGAACACCCGATCGCTCCATCGCCCCGGTCGAAGAAAAATGTCCCACCCCCGGAAGGACGATCTTCTCGGCCCCCGCAACCTCCGCAGGATCGGAGGTGATCGTGCTCGCCTCGCCCAGAAAATCGAATGCCTTCTTGACCGAGACCAGGTTCCCCGCCCCATAGTCGACAATTGCGATCATCACAGAACACCCTTGGTACTCGGCAACAAGCGCACCATCTGCGGATCGCGCCAGCACGCCGCACGCAGCGCACGCGCAAATGCCTTGAATAGAGCCTCAACCTTGTGATGGCTCGACCTTCCATAAAGAACTCGGGCGTGCACATTGGCCCGCGCGCCACGCGCGAACCCTTCGAAGAAATCGTCGACAAGCTCCGCCTGCAAATCCCCAACCAGCCGCGTCCGTACTTTCGTATCCACGACCGATGCCGTTCGGCCGCAAAAATCGACGGCGCACATACCCATAGTCTCGTCCATCGGCATCAGAAAATATCCGGCTCGCAGAATGCCGCGCTTCGACCCCAGCGCCTTATCAAAGGCCTGCCCGAGCACGATCCCGACATCTTCCACCGTGTGGTGCTGATCAACATCGAGGTCGCCGTTCGCTTTGAGCTTCAGATCGAACCCTCCGTGGTGCGCGAACAGCTCCAGCATGTGATCGAAGAATCGAATTCCGGTCGACACCTGATAGCGGCCTCGCCCCTCAATGGTCAGCGAAATCTGGATCTGCGTTTCCTTGCTGTCACGCTTGATCGTTCCTTTTCTCATGACCGCGCTCCCTGGCTGGCTCCGAGTACCTCAAGCGCTTCCGGCATCGCGTCCAGCAACCGGTCGACCTGTTCCCGTAAACCGAGAGTGATTCGTACACATCCTTCGCATCCTGGGTCGCCGGATCGATCCCGCACAAGAATTCCCCGATTCCGCATCTTTGCAACGAACTTCGCCGCATCCGCCTTGGATGGTCCCACGCGCATCAGGATGAAATTTGCCTCGCTCGTCCAGAACGAAATGCCGCTCGCGTGGAGGAAGGCTTCCAGGCGCCGGCGTCCCTCTAGAACTTCGCTCACGTACTCGCGCGACATACGTCTTGATCTGCCAGAGCAGCGGGCAGACACGCGAGGGCGATGGCATTCACGTTGTAGGGAGAAGCAACCCGACGCATCGCCTTCATCTGTTCCTCGTCGCCGACCAGCACTCCCAAACGCAAGCCGGCCAATCCATACGCCTTCGAAAAAGTTCGAGCAACGAACACGTTCGACAACGCGGATCGCTCTTCGATCATGGTTTTGCCGTAGAACTCGAAATACGCTTCGTCGACCAGCATGGCGGCTTTGGGTACCGCCCGCGCAATCTCCAGCAGGTCTTGTCGCGAAGCCACCGTGCCCGTTGGATTGTTTGGATTCGCAATGCAAATCAACCGCGTGCGCTCCGAAATGCGCCGCATCAACTCTTCCGCGGGAAATGCAAAGTCCTTGCCCGGCGCTGACGCTGACGACCTCCGCCCCGGCAGCCGTCGCATAAATTCGATACATCGAATACGTTGGCACGACAATCAGGGCTTCGTTGCCGGGCTCTAGATATGTTTCACACAGCAGATGAATCGCTTCATCGACGCCGTTCGTGAGCAAGACTTCAGAGGCGGACACCTTCAGAAACTGCGCCACCAGGGCCTCCACCGGCCCACGTTCCGGATACTTCGCCAACTCTTCCGGGTCAAGATTTCGCAACCGATCAAGCACTCGTGGCGAACATCCCGAGGTGTTCTCGTTGAAATCGAGCCTCAGCCCTTCCCTTCCTGCCAGGGGCGGATGATACGAAGGCACCGTTCGCACCGCTTCCCGAGCCTTAAGCATTTCCGCACCTCACGCGAATCGACTGGGCATGCCCGGGTAACCCTTCGGCCCCGGCGAGACATTCGATCGCGGGTGCGAGCCGCCGCAATCCGACATTCGACAATTTCTGCACCGTGATGATCTTCACAAAATCAAGCACGCTCAAACCTCCGCGAAATCGCGCCTGCCCGTTGGTTGGAAGCACATGGTTCGGACCGGACGCGTAATCGCCCGCCGCTTGCGCGGAGTAGTTCCCAACAAATACCGAGCCGGCATTTTGGACAAACGGCAAATCGTCCTTGTCGACCGTGATGTGCTCCGCAGCGAGCCGGTTGGCCCATTCGCGCGCTTGCTTGCGAGAGCCAGCAATGAAAATCGCTCCCCGCTTGCGGAGAGACTCTTGGGCGGTCGGAATCCCCGCGGCCAATCGCAACACGCAATCCTCGACCGATCGCGCCAGCTTGTGCGACGTGGTGATCAGCAGCGAGAGCGTCTCTATGTCATGCTCAGCCTGTGCCACGAGGTCCGCCGCGATGTATTCCGCATTCCCCGAATCGCTGAGGATCACGGCCTCGGTTGGGCCTGCGAGAAAATCAATCGCGCAATCAAATGACACCAGCTTCTTGGCCGCAGTTACGTACGAATTTCCCGGGCCGATAATCTTGTCCACGCGCGGCACGCTCTTCGTCCCATAAGCCAGCGCCGCGATTGCGTGTGCGCCTCCAACTCGAAAAAACTCCGAAACTCCAAGCATTGCAGCCGCGCCCATTACTTCCTTGGACGGTTTCGGTGACACCACGCATATGCTTCGAACCCCCGCGACCTGCGCCGGAATCACCGTCATCAGAACCGTCGACACGAGCGGGTACCGCCCACCAGGAACGTAGCAGCCGACTGAGTCGAGGGGGCGCACAAGTTGCCCGAGTGAAATTCCGTCAAAGTTTCGATTCCAGGATCGCGGCTTTTGCACTTCGCAAAATCTTCGTATATTTCGAGCGGCCTGCTTCAGCGAAGTGCGCAACCGCGGGGCAAGCGACTCCCAGCTCTTCGCCATCTCCGTCTGCGAAACTCGAACGGCAGATTGGCTTCCTAGCCCATCCCACTTCGCCGCATACTTTCGCAGTGCCCGATCCCCTTGCCGACGAACATCGTTCACGATGGCCCGTACTCGCGGTTCCACGGCTTCAAGGTTCGCACTGCGCGAAGCAAGCTCGTCGATCAATGCCATCGCCTCCCGGCCCGAAACAATCCGCATCACAGCACCACCTTGTTCAGCGGATATTCCACGATTCCTTCGGCCTTCGCCTCCTTGAGGCGCGGAATAACATCCCACGCCGCACCCTCATCAATGACGGTGTTAACCGCGAGCCAATCGTCATCGCTAAGATGCGAGATCGTCGGCTTCTGCAGAGCAGGCAAAACGGCCAGTACGCGGGTCAAATCATCCTTGCGGACGTTGAGCATTAACCCGACGCGATCCTGCGCCTCCATCGCGCCCTGCAGCATCAAGGCGAGGTTATCGATCTTCCGACGCTTATCGCGGTCGGCATACGAACTCTTATTTGCGATTAATTGCGTATTCGATTCGAGGACGGTTTCAAGAATGCGCAGTCTGTTTGCTTTGAGAGAGCTCCCTGTCTCGGTGACCTCAACAATCGCATCCGCCAGCATGGGCGGCTTTACTTCCGTCGCGCCCCACGAAAAATCCACGCGGACATCCACTTTTTTCTTGTGAAAGTAATCCCGTGTCACCTTTACCAACTCAGTCGCGATGATGCAGCCCGAAAGATCTTCTGCGCGTTGAACCGCGGAGTCTTCGGGAACAGCAAGTACCCAGCGCACTTTGCCCCGGCTCCTCTTCGCGTAGATCAGATCGCTGACCGTAGCGACTTCGAGGCCGCTCTCGATCACCCAGTCCAGCCCCGTCAACCCCGCATCGATGGCGCCATGTTCGACGTATCGTGCCATTTCCTGGGCCCGGATCAGCATGCAATCGATTTCCGGATCAGGAGTGGTTGCGAAGTACGAGCGCCCGTTCGTATAAGCGGGCAATCCGGCGCGCGCGAACAACTGCAGCGTCGCCTCCTGCAAACTGCCCTTGGGAATGCCGATGCGCAGCTTCATCGCAACTCCCTCCCGCGAGCAGAGAGCGCTTCGTCCTTCAATCCTGAAACATCTTCCGTGAAGCACGATCGAGTTCCGCGATGGCAGACAACTCCCTGCCCCTCGACTTCCACCCGGACGAGCAGTGTGTCTCGATCGCAATCCGTCTGCGCCGAAACCACCCGCAACCGGTTCCCCGAACTCTCGCCCTTCATCCACAGCTCGTTGCGAGTACGGCTGAAGAACGTCACATAGCCTTTGAGCTTGGTTCGCTCAAAAGCCTCACGATTCATGAAGCCAACCATCAGGACTTCCCCGTCGCGAGCGTCCTGTACAACTGCGGGAAGCAATCCATTCATCTTTTCGAAATCAAGTTCTGCGTCCATACGATAGATTCCTCTCCAAAAATAAAAAGCCCGCTGAGCGTTTCGCGTCAGCGGGCCTGAACCTGAATCAGAGCTTTTATGAAGTGTGTATCAGGTAAGCATCCCCGCCGACGCGCTATGCGCGTGATGATGATGGCGGTGATGTACATGGAACTTCATCAACAACAGACTACGAGCGCCGCTGAAGTTCGTCAAGGATTCCAGCTACAGGCTGAAAGCAATTTTTTCGATTACACCGATTCACTTCTCGAATCGAGGATTGGCCTTTGCCCACGGAGAAAGCCCCGCCCTCGGGTCACGAACTCCATTTCCCAGGCTGGAAGCCATTGTGGCTCAAAGCGTAGCATGGAGCGCTGATCCAAATTTGTCTTACAGTTAACGCCATTTTCGGAGACTTCATGAAAGCTCTGTCCAATGTTTTTCGGCCTTCGCTGCGGCTCGGATTTCTGTGCATTCTTCTTTTCTCGACCGCAGCCATCGGCCACTCGCAAATTACAGTCACGAACGATCCACCCTTTTACGGACCTTACAATGCTATTTTCCTTTCCGATGGCGATGGCTTGCACAAGCCTCTTCTCAAAGACGATTCAATCTTGCGCGCCGATTCCGCGTGGTCGGCTTACACTTGGGTAAAGTTCGACGAAGCTCCAAAGGGCATTTCGTTGATCGCGGGTTTAGGTGATCCTTCAGAAGAATTTCCTCGATATCTTGCGCTCGACAACGGTCACGCGTCGCTCTGGATCGGAAAAAACAACGCCCTGGCTGGAACCGCAAACTTACCTCCGGGACAGTGGCATTTTCTCGCGGCATCCTTTGACGGCCAACAGTTCAATGTTTACAGCGACGGAAGCAAGGTCGCGGCCGGGACTCTTGATACAGGAAGCGTGAGTCCAGTCCTCGAAATTGCGCCCCCCGCGCCCGTTTCGGCTGAGCTCCACCACTTCGGCGGAACTGTCGCGTCTCTCACCGTGCTGCGCCGCGCGCTGTCTGCCGACGAAATCAAGCAGCTCGCCAGTTCGCCCGCTGATTTTGCGAACAGCGAATTCGAAGAAGGCTCAAAACCGTGGCCCGTGCAGACGCGGGGCCAGGCTGGATATCGAGCGCCACAAGATCCCTCGACGATGCCCCACAGCAAAGCTTCGGTTTCGCGGCCGTCAGCGAAACCGATTCGAGCGCAGGAGATCGTTCAAGCGAACGGCGATTCCGAATGGACTCTCGCGGCCGGATGGTCGATGAGCCCGGCTCCGAAAGTGAAAGCCGAAGGCCCCGCGATTTCGCAGCCCGGCTTCAATACGCGCGAATGGCTTCCGGCGACCGTTCCCGGCACTGCGCTCACCACCATGGTCGATCGAGGGGTATATCCCGATCCCGACTATGGTTTGAACAATCTGGCGATTCCCGAGAGTTTGAATAAGCAGGATTACTGGTATCGGGTCGAATTCCGCTTGCCAAAATCTGCCCGCGACCGCCGATTGACCTTGACCTTCGAGGGCATCAATTATCAGGCTGCAGTATGGGTCAATGGTCAGCCAGTCGGCTCCATCAAAGGGGCATTTATCCGCGGCGTCTTCGATGTCTCGGGGATCGTGAAAGCCGATCGTCCCAACGTGCTCGCAGTGCGTGTGTCGCCTCCGCCGCATCCCGGTATTCCTCAGGAGCAATCCGTAAAGGGAGGCCCCGGAGAGAACGGCGGCATCATGTGTCTCGACGGCCCGACCTTCGTCGCGACAGAAGGATGGGACTGGATTCCTGCCGTACGCGATCGCGACACCGGCATCTGGCAACCCGTTACACTCAGTGCCACAAGCAATGTAAAGATCGGCGATGCGCAGGTGGTGACCGCGCTTCCTCTTCCAGATCGAAGCCGAGCTGATGTTGACATCACCGTGCCGCTTGAGAACCTCTCGAGTTCGCCGGTCGCAGGAACGCTGAAAGCGTCGTTTGCCGACGTCACGGTCACGAAGCAACTCACGGTCGCTCCAGGAAAAAACTCGGTCACGCTCAGCCCGTCGGAGTTCTCGCAACTCACCGTGCAAAACCCTCGCCTGTGGTGGCCGAACGGCTACGGCAAACCGGAGTTGTACACTCTCCATCTTTCGTTCTCGGAAGGTACGTCTGTGTCCGACGCGAAGGATGTGCGCTTCGGCATCCGCGAGATCACTTATGAATTGAGTCTTCTCGACACTGCGGGCCATCTCCGGCGGCTGGAGTATTCGCCAACCGCAGCAAGAGGGAAAAAGGAATTCGTTGTCGACGTACGTCATCCGGCGATGCGCGAACTTCCTGCTGCAGATCCGTTTCCGTCCGCGTTTCCGCCGGAGTGGAAGGAAGGCTGGAAATCGTGGGTCGCATCTCTCGCACCCGGCGGCGAGACATCCGCGTCGATCAAGATGCTGGACGATTCGCGCGCTGCGCCTTATCTCGTCATCAAGGTCAACGGCGTGCGCATCGCGGCTCGCGGCGGCAACTGGGGGATGGATGATTCGCGCAAACGCGTCTCCCGCGAACATCTGGAGCCCTTCTTCCGCCTGCATCGCGACGCCAATCTGAACATCATTCGAAACTGGGTCGGACAGAACACGGAGCAAGTCTTCTATGATCTCGCCGACGAATACGGGCTGATGGTCTGGAACGATTTTTGGGAGTCCACGCAGAACTACAACGTCGAAGCGCAGGATCCCGCGCTGTTTCTCGACAACGTTCGCGACACGATCTCGCGCTTCCGCAACCATCCGTCGATCGTGGTGTGGTGCGGACGCAACGAGGGCGTACCCCAGCCGATCATCAACGAAGGCATCATCGATCTTGTCCGCTCGCTCGATGGAACTCGTTACTACTTCCCCAGTTCGAATCAGGTGAACCTGCAAAACAGCGGTCCCTACAAATATATGGACCCGTCTTTGTACTACACCACGCTCAATCACGGATTCTCGGTGGAAACCGGCACGCCATCGTTCTCGACGCTCGAGTCTTTCCGCACCTGGATTCCGAAGGAAGATCAGTGGCCGATCAATGACGACTGGGCTTATCACGATTGGCATCAGAGCGGAAACGGAGAGATGGCGCCGTTCATGGCACAAATGCAGGCCGAATTCGGCGCTCCGATAAGCCTCGAAGACTTCGAGCGCAAGGCGCAGATGCTGGACTATGTGGATCACCGTGCGATTTTCGAAGGAATGAACGCGCACCTGTGGGCGCCGAACAGCGGTCGCCTGCTTTGGATGACGCAACCTGCGTGGCCCAGCAATACCTGGCAGATTCTGAACTCCGACTACGACACGCAATCGTCGTTCTATGCCGTCAAGAAGGCGTGTGAACCCCTGCACGTCCAACTCGATCTGTCGAACTACGATGTCGCGGTTGTCAATACGTCCAACGAATCGCACACAGGGCTGATGCTCGTCGCCAACGTTTACACGCTCGACAATAAGGTCCTGTTTCACCGGGAAGAAAAGCGCGACGCTCCTGCCAACGTTCTCACGGAAGGATTCAAGCTTGAACTCGAGCCCCTGCTCTCGTCGGAAGAGCTCGTACTCGTGAATCTGGAGCTGCGCGACGCGTCGGGTACGGTCCTCTCGCGCAACTTTTATTGGATCGGCGCGCAGAACTCCTCGTACCGGCGGCTTAACCGTATTGGGCACGCGATGCTTTCCGCCGTGGCCAAATCGACCCGCGCCGGCGACAACGTCCAGATTCAAGTGGAGTTGCGCAACACGGGCAATGTCGTTTCGATTGAAGACAAACTGACGCTGCTGAACGCTGCGGATGGATCGCGGATTCTTCCCGCTTATTACAGCGACAATTACGTCTCTTTGCTGCCGGGCGAATCGCGGACCATTGAGATCGAATATCCCGCCAAGTCGGCGAGCGGCCGGGCGCAACTGACATTGCGAGGATGGAATCTGGCACAACAGACGGTTGAAGTACCGTAGCGATCTTTGATCGAAGATCGTCAACGAAAGCGGCCACTGTCGCGGATCTTGCGCGCGGACTCCTCGAGGAAGTCGTCGACGTGCTGGTGCGCCTGCGGCTCGGTGCCAGTTTTTGCCTTGATGCGTTCCGCGATTTGGATTGCAGTTGCCAAGCGAACTTCCGGATCGAGTTCCCATCTGCGGCTGAGATAAGTTTCGACGAGGACGAGTTCCTCGGCAGTGACCCGGTCGTATCCCGTGATAGCCGAACCAGCGTCAGCCACGGTGCTCCATGAGGGGCGAACCTCGTCGCGCGCCTTCTCGTGAATCACCACAGTGCCTGCTACGAAATCTCCCAGACGACGGCTCTGCTGGTTGCACATCATGCAAACAACGCCGACTCCATAAATTCCGGGCAGAATGTCGACGGCGCGCATCAGGTTGCGCCCGATGGCTTCGACGGCATTGATCGGGCGCCCACTTTCCTTGATCACACGAATTCCAGCGAAGCGTTTGCCCGGCGTCTGCCCTTTCCAGAGGACTTCGAAGATCGCGAAGTATCCCCAATAAATTGCGAAGAGTACGAAGATGCCGAGCGCCGGGCCGACCGTGCCGGGGACAAACCAGAGCACGGATGCTCCCAAGCCAAGAACCAGAAAGAAGAGGATTCCGGCTATGAGATAGAGAGCGCCCTGAATTAAAGTATCAATGGCGATAGCGAGGAACCGGCTGCCGATTCCGGCGAGCGGGAGTTCGAGAGCGATTTGCTCCGGGGTATCGATGTTCAGTTGATCGAACGAATCCACGATGATTTCCACCCGCTGGCTGGAGAAGCGCAAACCGTACTGGAGCAAGCTTGAGGCACTGCTGAAACAGAGCGACAGCAGCGGCCTGAAATCTCTTTCACGCTCCGACCTGCAGGAGTTGAGCCTGCTGTACCGCCAGACTGCGGCCGATCTTGCGGCCATTCGCGAAGACCGGGCTTCGGTGCATTTTGCGCGCTACGTCAACCAACTGCTCGTGCGCGCTCACAATACCATCTATTCCGGGCGCAGAGCGAGTCCCCGGGCGGTCATGTCCTTTTTCTGGGAAACCTATCCCGCGGCGTTTCGGCGCAACCTGAAACAGTGCCTGTTGGCCACGGTCGTGTTCGCCATCGCGGGCCTGGTTGGAGCAGTGCTCACTTACCAGAATCCTGATTTCAAAGTGAAACTGCTGGGGCCGCAGATGGTGGAGACGATCGATCGGCATCAGATGTGGACGCATTCGATTGTCGGCATCAAGCCGGTGGCGTCGAGCGCGATCATGACCAACAACATGAGCGTGGGGTTCACGACGTTCGCACTGGGCATCACGGGCGGGCTGGGCACGCTGTACATGATGGCGTTCAACGGCCTTTTGATCGGCGTGATCGGAATGGCCTGCTGGCTTTCGGGAATGAGCCTGGATTTGTGGAGCTTCGTGGCGCCGCACGGTGTGCTCGAACTGCCTGCCATCTTCATCGCTGGAGGCGCCGGGCTGCGCATCGCGCAAGGCCTGCTCTTCCCGGGAGTGTTGGCGCGACGCGATTCGCTGGCGCGAGCAGGATACGAAGCGGTGCAACTGTTGCTGGGAACGATTCCGATTTTGATCATCGCGGGACTCATCGAAGCATTCGTGTCCCCCACCGGCCTTCCGGTCGCACTCAAGTTTTCTATGGCTGCCGCGCTGTTCGTGTTGCTGAATGCTTATCTCTTCGGCGCCGGCCGTTCGAGTGATGCGTCTGGCGAGCGGTGAGGCTCCCCCTCCCCGGCATTTTTTTCAATTGAAACTCGTAAAATACTGATTCTATTGAAGTTGCAGGGGATTCGATTCAAAACCACGCCGCAAAATATTGATTCTAAAGACCTACTGGGCAAAATATTGAAAACGAGGGAGTTAGAGCCTTGTCCTTGATGGTGAACGTAGTTTGAGATTCTCTCGTCCTGGGCAACTATCGCGCGCATATTTCCAGTGTGTGCGCTTTTCTTGTCTTGAGTAAAGGTTGTTCGTCACACGAACGAGCTTTATTTTCGTAGAAGGTGTGGAAAAACCCGCGCTGGCGCTTGGCGGACGAGGGCGTTACTCCCTAACAACGCCGTAGGGATTGGCCTTTCAAGCGTGGATTTCTGCGGCGCGGGCCCGCTCGTACCATTTCGTCTCGTTGACGCCCATCACGATCAGCCAGAGGCAAAGCGACACTTCTCCGATCCCAGTTGCCATGAAGTACGGGAAGATGCGCGCTTGAAGATCGGGCGCGATGAAGAGAGTGAAACTGTTGATCAGGTATCCGACACCTTCGATTGCGAGCAACACGCCGATGATTCGAGGAAGGAAGGTGGAACGGAAAATAAGGTATCCGTCGATGATGCAACTCGTGCCGAAAAACACGAGCGATATTGACAAGCCGATATCCTGCAACTGGAGAGAGAGATACGCCTGCGCTTGCAATTGTTGGGGTGTGAAGGCGCTCGCGTAGCTGCTGCCCTGCAAAATAAGCAGAGGTGCGAAGTGATTGAGCAAGACCACGGCCTCGATGGCGGTTCCGAGAAGAGTGAGAAAGACGTCCGCCATGGCGAGGCTTTTGTTCACGACTTTGAGCAAGCGATAGAAGATGATCGCCACAGGAACGCAGGTCAGGCAGGTGACGATCTCAGCGACGAACCCTAGCCGAAACCGCATCTGGTGGGCCACGATGTTCGCTGCCGTAGCGGCCGCATCCCCGTGCACCAACAGCGCGCCGCGAACGAATATGATCGCGAAGATCCCCGTCAGGATGTTGATCAAGTAAAAACCGCCAGCCATTCTGGCCAGGAGGGCGGGTGATGTTTTCGTGGTCCGGTTGGTGAGGGTCGATAGCATCGGTCGATTGTAGTCCCGGATGGTTTTTAGATTCTGATTGGACAATCGAGTATGGAAATGGGGCAGCTTTGCGACTAGCTGGAAGGGCAGCAGGGCCGGTGCTGGTCAACGAACCACGGGAAGCCGAACTGCGCGTAAGAAAAATCGCCTGATCCGATCGTCCGTGGCGCAGCCAAGGTGGAGTTGGGGCAAAAGGTGGGCCAGCCCCCTCAGTCATGAGCAGATGAACATGTTCCGGCATCACGACGTATCCGACGACCACGAAACGATGTCGTTCCCTGACCTGCTCGAGGACCGCAAGGAAACGGTCGCGGTCAACGCGCAGAGTTCAGAAAGGGCAATCGGCGATAGCAGGACCAGGTGATAAAGTCAAATGATGAGCGCCGTAGGTGCGATGCAAACCGCTGGGCATGACAACAGCCCATGGTATTGGCAGCATCGTACCCGCCCTTGCAAAAAGCGCAAGGACGGGGACACCCACAGTTTCGAACGGGAAGGAAACCCCTAGCAACTCTGGACCACCCGTCCGGGAATACCTCAGCGATCGGAGACTTAGGAGCTCGCTTTGACGGCCGTCGTGCGTGCCGTTTCTTTTTTTCTGCTTCTGATTGAGGATTTTGTTGAAGAGGGCGAACTGCCGCCGCTGAGAGCGAGGCCGTGGGCAACGGACGTAAACTCGTTGCCGGCTCGAATCTTGTTGGATCCGAAGCGGGATTCGAAAATGCGCCGCACCGCGGGAACGAAGGAGGATCCGCCGGTCAGGAAGACGGCGTCGACCTCTTCGCATCGCGCGCCAGAACGGGTAAGAAGAGAATCCACGCAAGTTTGTATCTGCTCGAGTTCTTCCGCAATCCATTCTTCGAAAACGGTGCGTTCGAGAGCGGCTTCAATTTCGACGGGCCCATCGGAGAATTTGAATGTGGCAGACGGTTCATGGGACAGGTCGCACTTCACCGCTTGCACGGCGCGATGGAGACGGAAACCGAGATCGTCTTTGATCAGGTGGATCAGAGCTTTGATCTTCTGCGGTTCGAGCGCGTGTCCCTGCACACCGCGAAGCATTTCCATGGTGTCCCTGGCTTTCAGGAAAGACAGATAGTGCCAGCGTTCAAGCTTCGCGTAGACCCATCCCGGAACGGTGAGCAGCTTATCCAGCGAGCGCATTTGCGATCCGGAACCCAGAGCCGGGGCCACCAAGTGCCTGACGATCTTCGCATCGAAAGCATCTCCGGCCAGACCGATGCCGGCATTGCCAAGGAGATCGGCCGGCGTTCTGCCTCTTTGAAGAATCGTGGGCCCCACCCGGATCAGGGAAAAGTCGCTGGTGCCGCCGCCGAAGTCGCCGATGAGGATGAGTTGGTCGCGATCGAGTGTGGACTCGTAATATTTCGCAGCGGCGACCGGTTCGAGCTCGAACTCGACCGATTCGAATCCCGCTGCGCGGAGCGCGTCCGCGAGACGCCCTTCCGCGTATTTGTTGTCCGCTTCATTTTCTGCGGCGACAAATTGCACCGGGCGTCCCACCACGGCGGCATTGATCCTGATGCCGAATTGCTCTTCCGCTTTCTGGCGCAGGTCCTGGAGAATTCGTGCGATGAGCGAGACGAGAGTATGACGGCGTCCAAAAACTTCGGTGGCCTGAAGGCTGCGACTGCTCAGAAACGATTTCAGGGATTGCATCAGTCGGCCGTTGCCGTCCGCGGAGAGGTAGTGCTCGATTCCGTCGGGACCGCTCCAGGATTTGAGGCGGTTGATGCCGTCCTCTTTCACTTGCTCCAGATAAAGGAGCGAGCGATAGGAGTTGGTCGCCGCACCTAGCTCGGAAAAATGCGCGAGTTCGACGCTGCCGGAGCTATCCACGAGAGCGATGGAGCTGTTCGTCGTTCCGAAATCGATGCCGATGGTTGCAGTGTTCATCTTGAAAACGAATCTTCAGTGAGAGCGATAAGGATCGAGCCTCTACTAAGGATAACCTGTGCGAGTGGCAGTCGATTTGTTTGGGATGGTTATCGTAGACGAGCAGGCGTGGGGTGTGGAATAGAGATCCGACGGGAGAATCGACTCTCCCGTCCAGACAGCGTCTATCAGGACGCAACAGCTCACGCTGCTTCCTGGTTGAAAAGTCTCGGGCGGCTTAGGAAAGGCCTTCGCCGGTGTTCATCCAGCGTGCACAGTCGGGACCCAACTCCCGGACCGTGCGAGCTTCATACTCGGCGCAATCTTCTGCGGTGAGGACGTCTCTCCAGCGGCCGTTCACACCTTTGTGGATGAAGGTGCCTGCGCCGCCTTCCCATGCACTGCCGCCCAACGGAGCGCTCTTCTCGGCATTCTGTTTCATCCAATCGAAGGAGCAATATTCGAGGATCGTGGGCCAGCGCGACTCGTCGATCTTGATATTCAGGAAGGCGGCGATGCGCCGCATCTGGCCGGGCATGTCCTGCTTCAACTGGTTGAAGTGGAGGAAGAGAACGTTGGGCAATTCACGAATCGCCCACCAGGATCTCATGTTGTCCCAAAGCGACCAGAAGGGGAAGCCGTCACGATCGAGCCAGTCGCGCCAGTATTGACGGATGTCGGCGGGCGGCGGATCGATCGGAGGTCCCACGCGACCGGGGGAGTCGTTCAAGAGTTCATACCATTTTGCATTGGCGTTAGCGTGGTGGTTATAGAGACTCCACAACACGTCACGAGCATCGCGCGCAACGTAGATGTATTTCGCTTTCGGGGAAAATACGAGTGCATCGACCGGCAGATGCGTCTTGAGGAAGCGCCGGTGCGTCTGCGATTCAATGGCCGGCAGCTTGATGTGCTTGGGAGGGACGCGCAGATCGAGCCACGGAGACATTTCGGCAACAGCGATGTTGGGATCGCCGCCGAAGATGAGTTGTCCGACGATTTGCTGCGTCCAGGTTGTACCGGCCTTGGCATAGGACGCGATGATGACGTCGTCATCGCGAAATTGAAATTCGTTCCAGACGGTGGAATCGAAGTGATGGTTGTGCAATTCCCGAGTTTTTTGAGCTAGCCCCATGGAATCCCCCCAGTTTTGAACCGACGTATTTTTTATCACGAAAGATCGCTATCGCGACAAAAGAGCCGAACAAAATGCAGGGGGTGGTTGGTCCGAGCCGCGCTATTGGAGAGAGCTAGAATGCGGTGCAGAAAATTCAGAGGTCCCTCGCTTCGCTGAGGATGACAAGGGCGTCTCGTTCGTTACAGTTGGGCGCGTTCCTTGATTTGCAGGTAGGCGTTGACCAGGGCCGGGGAGATCGCGCCTGCGCTGACTTCCATTGCAAGGGCGCCCCGCTCGCGGAGTTTGGCGAGGAGGAGTTCGCGGCGATGAAGCATCTCTTGCGCGGCGGCGACTTGGTACATTTCCGTCTCGCGAGTTGGAGTTTTCGAGGCGAGCTCTTTCAGGTCAGGCTGGCCGATAACCATGAAGAGTACAAGATGACGAGGCATCATCATGGATGCGGCTTCGACGACTTCCGGCGTCATGGCCGTCTCCGCTAAATCGGTAAGCCAGACGATCAGGCTGCGGCGCTTCTGATCGGTAAGGAGCCGCGCGGCCATTTGCAGGTGATCGGCTTCGGCCGGTTCTTCGCGAACCTGTGCCAGCTGCTCGATGACCTGGCGGAGATGCGCACTTCCCTTCGCGGCTGGAAGCTGCTGGCGAATGCCGCGTCCGTAAGCGATGAGGCCAACACGATCTCCGGAGTACAACGCTACCTGTGCAAGAGTCAGCGCCGCGTTCACCGCCTGATCGAGCTTGCTGAGGCTACCCACGCGCGCGCGCATCAGGCGGCCAGAATCGACGACGATCCAGACGGTCTGGCTACGTTCGATCTGATACAGACGGGTGACGAGTTTGGCGCGGCGCGCGGCGGCAGTCCAACAAATGTCACGATACTCGTCGCCGGTTTGATATTCACGCAAGCTCTCGAACTCACGTCCAATGCCGCGAACGCGGGCGCGCCGCTTCTCGGCCGCAGTCTGGCGGCTGCGAAGAAGATAGATGGAGTGCCGCTTGGCCTCGTCCAAGTTCGGATAGATGCGGACGGTCTGTTCCAGCGGAGCGCGCGCCCACCGTTCCGCGATTCGAAGAACACCCTGATAGCGAAGGTAGGCGTCACCGAGCACGGCATCTCCCCGCTGCGCGGGCCGAATGCGGTAACTGGCAATCCCGTCATTCTTTGCGGGCGCTGAGATATTGAGGGTCGGCGGATCCGTGCGCAAGGAGAGCGGAACGGTATCGACCAAAATCGCGTGAATGTTTTTGGTTGAGGAATTTTCGAGAGTCAGAGCAACCTCGGATTCGAGGGATAAGGCTGCCGGCGAACGCCAAGTGCGCTTGATCGAAAGCTGCGCCGGCTTCGGCAGGCGCACAAGATCAGAAATCCATGCGAGTACGACTAGAACATCCCAGAGAAGCAACGCGTAGACAAAACGTATGTCGACGAATGCGGGCCCGAGCCACACGAGTCCGACGAACAGCAGCATGAAGAACCGGTCGCCGAACGCCACGCCAAAGCGGCCATTGGATCTCGCCTGCGCCTGGATTTCGGGTGGAACGAGTCTGCCCAAGTCGTTCAAGTGTCAGCTCTCATCTTCAACTTTCATTCAGTCATTTCATTTGGGTACTTCGACGGCGCGCAAGACTTCTTCGAGGACCTGATCGGCGGTTAGGCCTTCAAGGTCAGCCTCGGGACGGAGGATGATGCGATGCCGCAGCACAGGATGCGCCGCAGACTTCACGTCGTCAGGGATGACATAGTCGCGGCCATCCATTGCGGCGAAGCCTTTCGCGACGGCCATCAAGCTGACGGCCGCGCGCGGACTGGCGCCCAGGGAAAGCGAGGGCCAATCGCGCGTCCGGCGGACGATCTGCACGATGTACGCGAACAGAGACTCCTGCACGGTAACCGCTTTTACCTCCATCTGGGCCTGCTCGAGAAGTCCAGCTTCGATCGGAGCCAGATTCATCTTTTCCAATTCACGCGATTCGAATCCACTCTGCACATTCGCGAGCAACTGTACTTCGTCTGTCTGTGCGGGATAAGTCACGCGCAGCTTCAGGAGAAAGCGGTCGAGTTGAGCCTCGGGGAGAGGGTAAGTTCCTTCAAACTCGATCGGATTCTGGGTCGCGAAGACGGTGAAGAATTTCGACAACAGGTATCCCTTCCTGTCAATCGTGACCTGATGCTCTTCCATGCATTCAAGCAAAGCCGCCTGGGTGCGGGGCGGCATGCGGTTGACCTCATCGACAAGCAGAAGGTCGGTGAACACCGGACCTTGATGCAATTGAAACTGGCTGGTTGCCATGTTGAGGACGTTGGTGCCGACGATATCGGCGGGCATCAGGTCTGAAGTGCATTGCACGCGCTGGAAATCCAGACGCATCAGGTGCGAAAGCGCTTTGACGGTCAGGGTCTTGGCAAGGCCGGGCACGCCCTCGAGCAGCACATGGCCGCGGCATAGAAGCGCGATGATGCACTGGTTGCGCAACTCATCTTGCCCGACGACGACCCGGGTCATTTCGCCGCCGATATGTTGTACCAGTTGCGGAACAGCGTTCATCCAACATTCTCCTTCCGGCCGCCTTCATACAATCTAAAGCGAACCGCATACTGATCCAGTTCCTGCACGAGGTGAAGGGCTTCTGCGTCGTTCAAGTATGGATCGTTGCGGGCGGCTTCGCAGCGACGAAGGATCGCGGCAAAATGATCGTCGCCGCGCGCCCAGCGATCCCGAACGGCGGATTCGAGGTCATTGGTGGATACAGCACTCCCAATTCCCAGACGCCGCGTCATCCAATATCGAAATCGCTGGTAGCAGATATCGACTGCAATCGAGGGCGTACCAGCCTTCTCATACAGACCTCCGAGAGTTTGCACGAACTCGAGGGGGGAAAGACGGACATCCGCCGCGGGCTTACAAACGGGTCCACTCCGGCGCGAAAAAGTAGCCACGACGGCGAGTCCGAGGAGAGCTAACTGAAACACGATCCATTTCACCGGCGAATCCACTATGGAGAGAGCCAGAGTCTCGCGATAGCCGTGAATGTATTCGTCCCAGAGAATTTCGTTCTTCGTATTGAGGCAGGCCAAAAAGAATTCGAGATTCCCTTTTTCTTTGAGGCCAGCGTTGGTGAGAGGAGTTGCAGACGCCCACCACAATACCTCGCCACGACCGTAGGGATACTTTACGACGAGAGGAGTATCGCCGCTTTCATACAGCGCGTAAGCAGCTCCATAGGGCTGCCAACGGGCTTCGGGAGCCAGGGTAATTTCGGCAGCCGCCCGCGTAATTGAGGAAGGTGCAACCGCCGTAGCTTTCTCCCATGTCGATCCGCCGAACATGTCGGGAACGGACCCGTTCTCTGGAAGATAGGTTCCGGCGAACATTCCCGCGGCGATAACCTTGCCGCCTTGCCGGAGAAAAGCCTTCAGTTGCTCGCGCTCCTCGCGCGTCGGCGCTTGTTGGGGTTCGGCGAGAATCAACGTTTGTGTCGATGCCTGGGGAAGCTGGTCGAGCGCTTTTTCAAATCGCGTAACTTTGTAGCCTGATTGCAACAGGAGCAGGTATGCGGCTTTGGCACCGCCGGACGCAGTCGAATAGCTGCTGGGGGCTTGGAGGCGCTGCCCGCCTTCACCTCCAAAGAGAATCGTGGCGGCGATGAGAATCGCGAAAACGACGAACGCTCCCAGCAGGAGTCGGCGATCCCGGCGATCGATTTTCACTGGCATCCAAGTTTCTCGAGTTCGGAGAGAGTTTGCGAAAATGCGGCTTCGGTGGCATCGCGGCGCGCATACCAGGCCAGCTCGAAGATTCGCGTCAGGGCCGCAAGAGTCTGGCGATGTCCGCTGGAATCTGAGAGCAGACGAAGATATTCGCGGGGAGTGCGCGCACGATCGGGCTTCCAGAATCCCTGACGTTCAAGAAACGAAATGCCGGCCCAGTAGGCAAGATGGATGGCATCGCGCCATTCGGATTTCGCAGCGGCGGCGCGCGCCTCGGCCAGCCAGATCGCCCATTCCTTAGCTGAAACCGGCGTGTCGCGGGGAACGATTTCCGCAGAATCTTCGCCGCGCCAGATCGAGCGGTAGGCGATATAAATCAGCGCGAGCAGGGCGAATGCCATCAGACCATAGATGAAATATTTGCTGATATTTGGAATCGCCGCCGAGCGGAAGACTCGCTGCAGAAGGCTGAGCAGAAAATCTACAAACCGGCGCTTTAGATGGTCGAGCCAGGTCGGACCGGTTACATCGCGGAACTCGCGGCGAGACAGGATTGCATTTGCTTCGGATCGTGCCGTAGAGAAATCGGTCGGGGACTTTTCGAATCCGTCGATGTCGTTTCGCAAGACCTGCAAGCGGGTTCGAATGGCGAGGGCGTTGGCTGCATTTTTGTCACTCTGGTAGCGGCGAATGTCGCGCTGCAGACCTTCCGTCGAGATGTCAAAGTCGTGCTGGTCCGCGGTCACGTGCCAAGTTTGAGGAAGCCGGTGCAAGGATTCAGGAAGGCCATTGGTTGAACTGTCAAGCTGCTGCGTGGCGTCTAAGAGACGATCCAGTTCTGACCGGTATTCTGAGGCGGAGAGCGGAGTGCCGGCAGAGTCCGCGCGGCAGAACGCCGCAGCGATCAACAAGCAAACAACGATGCAAGTCCGCTTGATTGTCATGCGCCGACTGGTGCGGGCGGTGGTGCCGGTGCCGTTGCGTCGAGCGTCATCATCATGAGTTGCAGGTCAAATGCTTCTTTGCGGACGCGCTCATCGTAGTAGACCAACGAGAGGGCAATCGTGGCCAAGGGTCCGACCAAGCTCTCAGAGATAAATCTCGCAACCAACGATGCCGCCCGCCAGATCACGGCCATGTGTCCCATGCCCTGCAAGCCTACGCCAGCTGCCCAGAGGATGGGCCACTGCAAGAGCCAAGATACTCCGAAGGTTAGTACAACTACGAGCAATCCAATAACGAAGATCCGGCCTCGGCTACCCTTGGTCAGTTCCATACTGCGAGACATGGATTCAAGCACGCCTTTGTTCTCGAGGACTTTCACCGGGACGGAAAGGGACCACATGATGAAGAGCAGTACACCCGGCACTATCAAAGCCAGCAGGGCCACGCCCGCGGCGAATCCAACAAGGAGAGAAAGTCCAAGAACCCCAAAGATCTGTCCTTGAACCTTTGAAAAAGAGTCGGCGATGCTGGCGGGACGGTCAAGGTAAACGTTAGAGACAGCGACGACCGTCGCAGCCTGCGACGCAGCCGAAACGACGAGTGTCAGGGTCCACGCGCCCATGCCCCACAAAGCCGAAACAATGATGTTGGAGAGTTGAGGGAGCGGGGCCTGAAAGACCAATCCTACGCATTGGAAAGCGAGAACGAGCAAGTAAGGGAGGGAGAAAATTCCGGCGAACAATCCGAAATGGCTGCGATAGATGGAAAAAGTGCGATCCAGCAATTCTCCGGCACTTAGGGGCCTGAGCGCGGTCGACATATCTTCCTCCCAGGAAGTTACAAACTTGCCCGGCATGGTAGCACACGGATCGGGGAGTGGCAGTGAGTTGGTCCCAGAGGAGTTACGATCCGGCGGTGGAATCCGCTTTGATCTCTACCGCCTTGCCGCCATGAAAGACGACGGACATGGGCTTACCGCCATTCGGATAACGGACCGTTCTGTCGTCGGAACTACCGCCGGAGTCGGGAATACCCATGCCGATGGAGAAATCCGTTTCCAGTTCGGTCATGCCGGGCTTGACCTCGTGCTGATCGACGGACTGCCAAACGTCAGGTGGCCAGTGCTTGTAGAGGTCGTGGGGATCCTCGATGAAGAGCATGTCATCGGAGTAGATTTTGAATTCGTCGTCCCCTTTGTATCCGATCGGGACGACGTAGGTCTTCCCTGCTTTTTCAAAGACGGCCATCACTTGCGGCTTTTGTCCGGCGGCGGGCGGCGGAGCGAGAATCACATCCGAGATCGCGAGTTTCTCGAGCGGCCCAAGCATTCCCGCACTGTGCGCAAAGTCGACATGCTTGCCGGCGGCGTCGTAGGGATAGTAGGCGTAGTGATATCCCTCGCGCACCCATGCGGGCTGTTGCGTCAGCTGTTTCGCACTCTTGACATCGTAGGGGTAGAGTTTTTTCGGATTCACGTAGTAGTCGGCATTGGAGTAGCCGGCGTCATGGGCTTTCTTTTGCCGTTCCACAGCGACGCGGTCCTCGTGCCGTTGATAGAAAATAACTCCGGCGCGGATCGTGGCAACGACAAGCGCGGCCAGGAGGGCCAATTGAATCTTCTGCTTCGCCTCGGGGCTCATGATGCAGAATGTACCAGACGACCCCGGACAGGTACACGGGTGCGTACCTGATGTTCAACCCGTAAAAGGCTGTATGGTGGGGCTTTTCGCATCAAGCGGTAACCCATGGGGAATGAGCACATATGTCTTTCGCGGCAGGCTGCGCCGCTGGACGTGACAAGAAATTGACACACTCGCTGCTGCACGAAACTCGCGGATGCGCGGAGGGCGTTATACACTGAGTGAGAGAGAATTGACATGCCAGTGACTGAAGAAGATGTGATGAGCGCGCTGCGGAGCTGCTACGACCCGGAAATCCCGGTGAACATCGTGGATCTGGGATTGATTTATAAGGTGAACTTTGTGCCGGCGGACGAGGAGAAACAGGACGTCTCCATCGACATGACGTTGACCGCACAAGGATGCCCGGAGCACGTCAACATTAGTATGCAGGTGAAATCACGGCTGGAGCAGCTGCCCGGAATCCGCAACGCCGCGGTGAACGTGGTATGGACGCCGCCCTGGACGCCGGAAAGACTCAGTCCGGATGCCAAGAAACAGTTAGGCATCGAATAGGTCTGAAGAAGCTCCGCGTCCGAAAAGAATCTAGCCGCCGATCTCTTCCCAGGCGTCTACTGCACTTCGACCCGCCGCATCCGTGATTCGCTTCCCTGCTTTGGCCGCCATCTCCATGACTTGCATGCTGCGTTCGAAATAGTCAGGCAACGAGCGCCGCACCTTTTCGAATTTGTCAGGGTATTCCGACGCCAACACGGCGAGTCCAGCTCCGGTGGCGAGCACGCCCGCCGCGTACCGCCTCTTCATGAACAAAATTCCCGCCGCCCCGATCGACCCGAGCACAGCCGCCTTCTTCCAGCTATCCATTTCAAACCCCCGAGGAATTATGTCTTGTTGCGATTGTAACGCAGGGAGATTTCGCGAACTCTGGGGGAAGAAAATCTCCTCTGTCGGAATCCCTGTATACTGCCTTGTTTCGCCGGGAGGCTGCATGTCCTTAGATCGAGTTCGTCTGTGGGCCGTCTTGGTTGCGATTCTGATTTGCGCTGGAGGTTTGTCGGCTGAAACCAAGCCGAGAGCGCGAGATCTGGGTGTGCCTTTTGACGGAACGCCCGGAGCTAACAACGCCATTACGGACGTGAAGGGCGTGGAGGTTGGACACACAACTCTGATTGCAGGCGAGGGGAAACTGGAGATCGGCAAGGGTCCGGTCAGGACGGGGGTTACGGCGATCCATCCGCGCGGAAAGGGTTCGAACGACGCCGTTTTTGCCGCGTGGTTCACGCTGAACGGCAACGGGGAGATGACGGGGACGACATGGGTCGACGACTCGGGATTTTTGAACGGCCCGGTCATGATAACGAACACGCACAGTGTCGGGGTGGTGCGCGACGCAGTGATCTCGTGGAAAGTGAAGCATGGCTCGCCCGACATGGAAGGCTATTGGTGGTCGCTGCCCGTGGTCGCCGAGACATGGGACGGATATCTCAACGACATCAATGGATTTCACGTGAAGCCGGAAGACGCCTGGCACGCGCTCGACGTTGCGCATTCGGGTCCGGTGGAAGAGGGTAATGTCGGCGGAGGCACCGGCATGATCTGCAACGAGTTCAAGGGAGGAATTGGAACAAGCTCCCGTGTGCTCGATGCGAAGGTCGGCGGCTACACCGTTGGCGTCCTGGTGCAATGCAACTATGGATCCCGCGAACAACTGCGGATCGCAGGAGTGAATGTCGGGCGCGAGATTCCCGAGCATACCGTCTGGCAGAAGGACATCGGCTCGATCATTGTGGTTCTGGCCACGGACGCACCGCTGATTCCGACGCAGCTGAAGCGAATCGCGAAGAAAATCTCGCTGGGGCTGGGACGCGACGGGAGCTATTCCGGGGACGGTTCGGGTGATATTTTCATTGCCTTCTCGACGGCCAATCCGGGAGCGGTGGGAACGAAGGGGATCCATCAGCTGACAATGCTGCCGAACGATTCACTTGATCCTATATTTCTTGCGACGGTGCAGGCGACGGAAGAGGCCGTGGTGAATGCCATGGTCGCGGCCGAAACCATGACTGGGATCGACAATCACACCGTGATTGCGCTGCCACACGACCGACTGCGCGAGGCGCTGAAGAAATACAACCGGCTGGCGAAGTAGATCGCGGGACCGCAACCACTCAGTGACGACTCAATCAGCGTAGGTACCATTCCCGCCGCGACGATATTCGTCCAGTTCGATGTTGAAGCGCTTGAGTTTCGATTGCAGGGTTGTGCGCTTCAGACCCAGCCGATTGGCCGCGCCTTCGGCACCCGATAACACGCCATTGGTTTCGCGCAAAACCCGGATAATATGTTCGCGCTCGATTTCCGTAAGGCTCCCGTTCGATGACTGGGGCGCGATCTGAAGTTCCGCAGGCGGAGGGGCCAAGACATGGCCTCTGGTCAGGATCACCATGCGCTCAATCATGTTCTCGAGTTCGCGAATATTCCCCGGCCAGTTCCAGTTTTCGAGCACTCGGATGATGTCTAGTGGGATCGTGTCGATGTGCTTTCGCATGCGCGCGCAATGCTTGCGCACGAAATGCTGGACCAGAATGGAAATGTCTCCGCGGCGGTCGCGCAATGGCGGCAGTTCGATGGGAAAAACATTCAGCCGGTAAAACAGGTCCTGGCGGAACATTTTGTCAGCAATATCCTGGCGGAGATCGCGGTTGGTTGCGGCGATAATTCGAACGTCGACGTGCAGGGTGCGGACGCCTCCGAGCCTTTCGAATTCGCGGTCCTGCAACACGCGCAAGAGCTTTGGCTGCAATTCGAGAGGCAGTTCCCCGATCTCGTCCAGAAAGAGAGTTCCCTTGTCGGCCAGTTCGATGCGGCCCAACTTCTGGCTGACGGCGCTGGTGAAGGCTCCTTTTTCGTGGCCGAAGAGTTCGCTTTCGAGCAATCCGGAAGGCACTGCGGCGCAGTTTAGTTTGACGAATGTCTTGTCGCGCCTGGCGCTCAGGCCATGGACGGATCTCGCGACCAACTCTTTGCCCGTGCCGGTCTCGCCCAGCAATAAGACGGTCGAATCGGTCGGAGCGACGATGCGGGCTTTTTTCAGCACGGAGCGCAACGAGGGGCTTTGACCGATGATTTCTTCAAAGCCCAGTTCGGTCTGGATCTCGCCTTCCAGGTAGGATTTCTCGCGAGCGAGGCGGTCTTTGGCATCCTGCAAACGATCGGTAATCTCGCGAAGGCGAGCGATATCCATGCAGGCGCCGGTAATGCCAGCCACCTGGCCGTTGGCGTCGAACAGAGGCTCGATCGTCATGTCGAAGGCGTGGCGTTGGCCGTTGTCGGAAACAGTCACTTCCTCGCGCAAGGAAGCTGCGGTTCGCAGAACTTTCTTCTTGAGCTCAACCAAGTTCGCGGCTCTCTTCGAACCGAGGACGTCCTCATCCGTTTTTCCAACAATCTCGTGTTGCCAATAGAGCTGGGGATTGTAGATCCATGTATAACGCAGTTCGAGATCTTGATTAAAGACGGTGATGGGAGAATCCTTCAACGCAACGCGAAAGCGCTCTTCACTGCGGCGCATTTCCTCTTCGGCGAGGTTGCGTTCAGTCATGTCGCGCAGGATCCCCTGGAGACGCCCGTCCGATAGCTGCCTGCCGGAGATTTCGCCGTGGAAAAAGGTCCCATCCTTCCGGCGGAATTTCCAATCGCTTCGGATCGTAGCGCCGTCCGCGAAGCGGGCTATCTCCGATCCAAGACGGGATGTTTCCTCCTCGGCGATGATGTCTGGAATCGACAGTTGCAAGATTTCTTTCTTGGTGTAGCCGAGCATCTCGGCGCCGGCAGTATTTGTGTCGATATACCGTCCCATCGCATCCGCAATAAAGATTCCGTCGGATGCCTGTTCCACTAAGGCGCGGAAATGAGCCTCACTCTTTTTCAGCGCTGCTTCCGCGTCGCTCCGGGCCTGCTCGATCTTTACCTGTTCGGTGACATCGCGCTGGATGCCCCATGTGCGAACCAGTTTGCCGTCCTCAACAATGCCAATCATGCTGTTGCGGAAGGTTTTCGGGTTGCCGGAGATATCCACTTCATGGGATTCGCGATCGATCACCCGGAATCCAGATCGGATGTATTCGCGAGTGAGCTCGACATTGCGAGGATCGTTGGCGGCCAGCATCTCCGTGGGCCGGTTGCCGACAAGGTCTTTGCTCGAATCGAATCCGTACATGCGAGCCATCGCATCGTTGCATTCGGCCAGGTACGAGTCGTCGAGGATGTGGCGGATCAAATCGTCTTCGGGCAAGTCGATGGAGACGGGTGCATCCAACTCCTCGCGAAAGATTCCTTCGGAACTTTGCTCGAGAAATTGCCGGTAAGCCTCTTCCCGGCGAACGAGGGCCTGCTCGGTCCGTTTCTTCTCGGTGATGTCGTTCATCACGACCGCGACGCGGTCGATGCCAGACGGTCCGGCGATGGGGGAATAGGAGATCAGGAGATCGCGATCCTCGGGGAGAAGAGAGGGATACCGTATTTCAAATTGAACGACCTTCCCGGCGAAGCATTGGTCCAGCTTCGGCTTCACGGTGTTCGCGAAAATAACAGGGTCGAATACTTCAGGCACGCGGCGCCCGATGAGGTCTTCGCGCTTAATACCTCGATAGCGGAGGAACGAGCGATTGGCGATCAGATATCGGTAGTCGCGATCGACGACGACGATCATTTCTTCGACGCCTTCGACCGCTTTCTCGAATTCCCGCAAGCGTTGGGTACGTTTGCGGAACAAGTCTCCGATCGCGCTGATGACCACTCCCACGATTGCAAACAGAGCCAGTCCCACGAGGTCAGTTGTCTTGCGAATCGCGAACCTATGGCCCGGCTCCGCCAGGAAATATCCCACGATCGCATCCGAAACAACTGTGGCGAAGAGTCCGGGAGCGAATCCAAACCAAAGAGCAACGAGAGTGATGACCGGAACGAAAAGGATAAAAGGCGACGTGGACCCCAGAGCCGCATCGAGACTATGGCGGATCACCGCCGTGACGACCACGGCGAAAAATACGATGGCATAGCATTGGGGCCTGCCATGTAGCCATTTCGTGGATGTTTCAAAAGCTGCCCTTTGATCGGCAGACATCATTGCCAACCCTCATTCGGACGGATTTTCCCTGGATCGACAGCAGGCGCACTCGCAGAGGAGCGTTCGGCATTTCCGCGAAGCGCCACAGCCTGCGGCAGGCTCCTCTCCGCAAGAGAGCCTCCGCCTTACGATGGCTTGCAGCTTGGAGAAAGCCGCGAAACCATTGATAGAGATCATGGCCTGAACTGGGATTTCAAGTCTGTGATGGGAGTCACAGGACAGAAGGGAGGCAAAGCTCTTGATTTATTGCGTCGGCGAACGTGCTCTGTATGGTCAGATGGCGCTCGGGCAAGAAAAAGGGTGAGCCCCTGGAAGCTCACCCCGGTTGGATTGGATGTCCGATTTCTATTTTTGCGCCGTGCCGGCACCGTTCTGAAGGACGCTGATCTCGACCCTTCCGCCGGTGGGATGACGGGCAGCGGTGCCCTCTCCAGTGGTAGCGACATTGCCCATGCTCGTGACGTAAATCCGATGGGCCGGAATCTTGTGGGTCAGTACGAGGTAGCGCTCGACGGAGTCTGCCATTTTCTGCGAGTTGGCGATCGCGGTGTGTCCGTGTCCAGAGGAGAATCCGCGGACTTCAATGATGTAGCTGCGTTGAGCTTTCAGCGGCTCGGCCATCTGATCGAGCGCATCCTTGGCGCTTTTGCTGAGCATGGTTTGGCCGGGACGGAAACGAATCTCGGTCTGCGCATTGCCGGTGTATTGATCGAGGCCTCCGACTTTCTGTTCCACGGAAGAAACGCGCGTCGAAGCCTCGGTCGCAGCGGTCTGCGCCATTTGCGCTTTGTTGGAAGCATCGGTGGCATGCTGATCGGCAACGTTCGCCTTCTCCGATGCCAATTTGATTCCCTGCGTGGAGCGGGCGTCGATGTCTTTGATCTTGGAGCTATTCTCTGTCGTCAGTTCATCGAGTTCGTTGACGCGGTCGCGGATCGGCACAGTGTGGCGGAGAACGTACTTCTTGCTGGCGAAGGGATGCGCAATCAGATTCACCAGATTGGGATCGTCATTGTCCCAGAAGCCGGCGGCACGAGGCTGCTGCAAGGGTTCCCTGTCGTTGTCACTGGAAGCTTGCGGGGCAGAGCTGCTGGAGGTGGTTGCGTTGTTTTGAGCCCACGCGGTGAGCGACAGGATCGCGGATAAAGAAAGAACAATACTGGCTTGGGTTTTCATCTGGACCTTCCCTGGCTGGACATGAGATCGACGCCGGCCACGACGCGTCGTTGCTCGCGATTCGATTGTGCTCCGAGCCCCAATGGTCTGCAAGAAGGAATCGCTCGTACATGCTTGCCTTTCTTGATGACCCTGTCAGTGATCGAAGGCACGGCAGACGAAGCGGACTTGTGAATCAGAACGAGTCGGTGAGAGGGGACCGCGTACGCGCGGCTGGCCGGAGCAGCCCGTATGCGAGGATTGCTTGCTCTAGGAAACTTTGATGTTCAGCGAACATTGCCCTTGGGTTCCGGTTTTGCCACAGGACAACGCCGTGGTCACGAATACCTTTTCAAAGCGGAAGCTGGGCTTCTCGTAGGGTTTCTTGGTGGCAGGGGTCGCCTGCGACTGGTCGGGAGAGGAATTTTCGATCGCCATAAGAGCTAACCTATTGTAACGCTTGTTGAGAGGCCTGCACGGCGCAGCCACCAGTGCCGCCGCCCAGCGAGAAGCAAGTGCTGTTCTGAAGCGTGGTGTAGTACACCTGAGAGCCCGTGGGATTGATCACTGTGTTGTCGATAACAATCCCGCTGGTACCGCCTGGGGCTTGGAGTGCAGCGACGGTGTTGGCGCCCAGGTTGTACCAAATCACAGAGCCGTCAGTGGTGCTAGTGCCTTCGACCAAAGGCCAAGTGGGTTGGGTCGTACCGGATGTACCACCGCCCAAGAAAGATTCGATCTCAATGTTGTTGTTCGTGTCTACAATTTCGAATCCGCCAGGATAGCCTGTGGTCGCAGCCCAAGTCGAGGGGCTCTGAGCTGACAAGGGGCCTTGGTTTCGCCAATGCGCGGTTCCATCAAGCGTGGTGCCAAACAAGAAGGTGTTCCACACCGGCGGAGTCGCTCCCGAAACACCCAAAGGATTTTCCGCGACCTGAATATTCAGATTGCTGTCGAGAACCTCTTGACCAGTGTTGTACGTCGCTCCGGGCTCCCATGAAGTTGTCTTGAAGTTCATGACACACGCGAAGCCGCCGCACGGTGTTGGAGTTCCCGCACCGTGCACGCTCATGAAGATCCATTCTTGCGGCAGTCCAGCTCCTTGAAGGGCAGCGTTATAAACATCGGCGATGGGAGAGCACCGAGTTTGTCCCGTCGTAGAGATCACGGGCCCCGCCTTGACAGTGCCGAGCAGTCCGGCAGCGATAGAAACCTGGTACAAAGTTGGCTCTCCACCAGGATTCCCGCAGACCCACATGTTGCCGGTGCTGTTCGTGGACAGGATGTAATCGTGATCAAATCCACCGTTGTACAGTGGCGTGGTGCTGGCCGTGCTCGCACCGACTTTTGCTTCGGCGCCCGTTGCCGCAGCCGCAAATGATGTGCTCAGCTGGAACACAGCGGCTGAGCCGGCGCCATCACTGGACGAAAACACATAGACGGATTGAATGGACGAATCGATCACGGGCCCTTCTGTAAGTCCGGCGCCAAAATCCAATCTCGCAGACTTGATCACAGCTCCGGTGCTGTCGACGCGATAGAGAAAGCCACCGCTGTCGCCCACAAACGTATTGTTGGTAGTGTCATCGTGAACCGCACTGGTGAGGGCAGATCCGCTCACCGGTAGCAGGCCAGCTTCCTGTGGTCACTTCGGCTGGAGCTGTGCCTGAAAGAGAGACATTAAACACATTTGTGTATTGATGCAGCTTGCCGTTATCGTCGCCCAGCCAAGCCGTGTCGTTTCCGTAATCGTAGTAGAAAGAAGAATTGGTGTCCGTTGTTCCGAGGGCAAACGTGGTCATGCACGGTGCTGTGCAGGTTGGATAGTGCAGTGGCTAGGACCAGCGCTGGCGAGACAGGATTTTGCGCGCCAGAACCGCCAGCGGACCACTTCAACAGCACTAGCTCCCCGGTCACTCCCGATGTTTGAGTAAAAGCCACCTGCGTGCCATCCAGTGAGAGAACTGGCGAAGTAAGGACTGTGCCGCCGGTGTCGTATCCCCAATAGAAGCCGGGCACCTGCCCACCGCACCCCGCATACAAATTTGTAAGGGCAACGATGCTGGCCTGTGTGCCAGAGCTAGGTACATTGGTTCCATAGACGACAAAATCCGGGAGCGGCCGCACCCAGACACGCGGCGGTCGTGCTGCTGAAAGACAATTTTGCCGGGAATCGCGCTTCCCCCGAAGTGGCATTCAGCCCCAAATCCACCGACCAGTCGCGATGCATTCTGCGGCCGCGGCGGCGAGCATGGTGAAGTCTGGACGGCGATGCGATCAGGCGTCTCTTCGTCGATGGGTACTTCAACACTCCGCTTCGCATTCAGGCGGCGCTGCTGCAGGGTATAGCGGATATCTTTGGACACGCGGGCGGCCTGTTCGGGCGTCCGGGGATGGGAGAAGATCACGTGCTGGTGGCTCCAGTCCGTGGGGAGCGGACTCCCTGTAACTGCAGGGGCTTTGGAAGCGGGTCCAGCCATCAAAGTTGCGGTCATGGCAACGAGCGAAATACACAGCCCAAACGATTGCCGGAGGATGCCTCTCATGTCGAACTCCCCAGTGCCGAATTGAGCCACACTGTCGGCCTAAGCTTATAGCGGCAGGCCAGCGCAGATCAATGCAAAGTTGGACTGGTGTTGGCGGAAACCTGTTGAAAACTAATGGGGAGGGTACTCGCAGGTTCCTGCACGTGCCGGAAGACGTCCCACTTGGGCCTAATCCGAGCGTGATGGGGATTGCTCTGGCTGCGCGAACCGGGTTCAAGCCAAGGGCGGTCATTCCACCTTGACGGAGCCCGACTGACTATCCCTGAGTTCCGACCATGATTGGGGTCGACGTTGGAGCGGCTGAACCGGCCTCAGGCTCGACCGTGATGGCAAAAGTCTTGGCCTCCACGCCTGGGGGCAGGGTCGGCTTCACGATGGCTGCGCTGCCCTTCGCATCGGGGCGGAACAATCCGGCGGGGATGGGCGCTCCGGTCTTTGGAATCAGCCACAATTCATAGATCTTCTGAGGCGGAAGCTCCGGCATATTGCTCGCGAGAAACACCAGCGTCGCATTGCTGGCCACATAGATGGCCCGGCCTTCGGGCTTCGGAGGCGTGTTGCCGGCCACGAGCACGTAACGGGCGGCGTCCGGCGCGGTGAGTGTCGAGAGAAGTTCTTTCGCCTGCTGCAATTGCTGCTGCTGTCCGGAAGAATTCGATTCGAGTCCGGCGACGCGCTGCTGCAGATCGTCGTTGCGGCGGGACAACATCACCGCGAAGATCACGGCGGCCGCAGCGGCTGCCCATCCCAAGCCGGCAAACCAGAAGCTCCAGCTGGAACGCCGCTCCTCTTTCACTGGCGCGGGCACACGCGCGGCAGCAGGCGGAGCTTCGGAGGCGATGGCGGCTAAGAGGCGTGCCCGCGAACGAACCGGAGGACGCGGACCGCTGGTCGAGAAAGCGAGCAAGGCGGCATCGCCGCGCAACCGCTCTAACTCGGCGCGGCATTCGGGGCACGATTTCAGATGAGCCTCGAGAGTTGCGCGCTCCTCTCCCAACAGCGCTCCAAGAGCGTAGAGGGCGAGGTCGTCAGCGAATTGTTCGTGCGCGTTCATGGGTTGCAAGCCTTACGCAATAACAGCAATCCAGCTCGAATACGAGTCTTGATCGTGCCCAGGGGCTCTCCTGTTTTCTCGGCAATCTCAGTGTGAGTCAACCCTTCAAAGAAACTCAGTTCCAGCGCGGAGCGTTGCAGCGACGGCATGGTTCCCAATGCCCCGCGAATCTTGTCGAGGGTGCGGCTCCATTCGACGCCACGAACCAAATCCGGCTCGACACTCACGACCACGTCGGTGATCTCATCTTCCGGGCGGCGCTTGCGCAGCGAATCAATCGCGCGGTTCCGCGTGATGACCGCAAGCCAGGCGGGCAGGCTTCCTCGACTCGCGTCGAAGATCCCCGGATTCCGCCAGAGCTGCAAGAACACTTCCTGCAAGATATCTTCGGCCGCCCCGGTGTCCCCCAACACGCGCAGAGCAACGGAATACACAACGCCGGAATAACGATCATAAAGCTGCGCCATCGCCGCTTCATCGCTGGAGCGGATTGCCGACACTAACGCGGCATCCGTGGGTGCGGCGTCGGAACTGGCACGGGGCGTGCTCGTCATCCCTTACGTCCTATGTACGTGTCGCAGAGGCTGGCGGATTGCTTGCGGGGCGAACTGGAAAGAGTGTTCATGCGGGCAGGTACTTTGATTGCAATAAGATCGAGATAGGTTACCGCTGTAAGCGAAAAAAGTTGCTGCGCGGCGAACCCAACGTTGAGTCTCAAGCGAGCTTCCCTCGACTTATTGCCTGCACTTCGATCCAGGGGAACAGGAACACCATGCCTGCGGCACAGGCATGGTATCAGAAGTTCGCAATGCTCCGGCGCTTCGATTGCGGGAGCTAGTCCGTGACTGCTTTGTCGGTGATGTCGAGGCCCTTGTCGATGATTGCGAACGCCTCGCGAAGCTGCTGCTCGTTGATGCAGAGCGGAGGATTCGTATAGAACGTGTTCCAGCGCACCAGCGTGTACAGGCCCTGCTCGCGGAAGAAACGTCCGAGCGCGGCCATCTCGTCCGACGTGCCGTTGAAGGGAGCCATCGGCTGACGCGTCTTGCGATTGCGCACGAGTTCGAAGATTCCGAAGAGGCCGATCGAACGCACCGCACCGACGGACGGATGTTTGGCCTGCATCTCCGCACCCAGCTGTTTCATAACCGCGCCCATCTTCTTCGCGTTTTCAATGAGGCGATCTTCTTCATAGACACGAATGGTCGCGAGCGCCGCTGCGCAGCCCATGGGATGAGAGTTGTAGGTCAGGCCTCCGTAGAAAACCTTGTCCTGAAAATGCTGCGCGATGTGATGGCGCATGCCGACCGCACCGAGTGGAAGGTAGCTGGAAGTCAGGCCCTTAGCCATGCAGAGGAGGTCGGGAACGACTTTCCAGTGATCGACGGCGAACCATTCCCCGGTACGTCCGAAGCCCGCCATGACTTCGTCGGCGATCATCAGGATGCCGTACTTGTCGCAGAGTTTGCGAACGCCTTCGAGGTAACCGTCGGGAGGAATGAGAATCCCATTCGTACCGACGACGGGTTCAAGGATGAACGCGGCGATCGTATGCGGACCCTCGAGTTGCATCGTCTCTTCGATCATCGCGAGCGAAGTCTCGGCGGACTCCCATCCGCGCTCGATGCCGTGATACGGATCGAGCACGCGCACCACACCCGGAATGCCGGGCTCAGCGGCCCATCTGCGCGGGTCACCCGTAAGGGACATGCTGCCCGCCGTGGCGCCATGGTAGGACCGATAACGCGCCATGATCTTGTGACGTCCGGTGAAGAAGCGGGAAATCTTGATTGCGTTCTCGTTCGCCTCCGCGCCGCCGTTGGTGAAAAAGAATGTGTCGATGTCGCCGGGTGTGATTTCGGCAAGTTTGGCGCCCAGGCGCGCACGCGGTTCTGTCGCCATAAACGGATTGGCGTACGCGAGCGTCTGCGCCTGCTCGTGAATCGCCTGGATGACGCGCTCGTCGCCGTGGCCGATGTTGACTGACATCAGCTGGCTGTTGAAGTCGATGAAGCGCTTCCCTTCCGGCGTCCAGAAATAAATGCCCTTCGCCCTGGCGACCGGAATGGGATCCACTTTCGATTGCGCGGACCACTCAAACAGCGTGTGCTTCTTCGTGAGATCAACGATTTCCTGGCCGGTCATGGGGGGAGTAGCGACGGTCGTAGTCATGGATTCCTCTTGAAACTTCGTTCACCACAGAGTCACAGAGACGCAGAGAAGTCAAAGAACAAGTCTTTTAACCCCACTGATCAATAGCGGAGTATTGAAATTGATCAGGAATGGGATCCACCTTCGATTGCGCGGACCACTCAAACAGCGTGTGCTTCTTCGTGAGATCAACAATTTCCTTGCCGGTCATGGGGGGAGTAGCGACGGTCGTAGTCATGGATTCCTCTTGAAACTTCGTTCACCACAGAGTCACAGAGACGCAGAGAACGTCAAAGAACAAGTCTTTTAACCCCACTGATCAATAGCGGAGTATTGAAATTGATCAGGAATGGGATCCACCTTCGATTGCGCGGACCACTCAAACAGCGTGTGCTTCTTGGTGAGATCAACAATTTCCTTGCCGGTCATGGGGGGAGTAGCGACGGTCGTAGTCATGGATTCCTCTTGAAACTTCGTTTCACCACAGAGTCACAGAGACGCAGAGAAGTCAAAGAACAAGTCTTTTAACCCCACTGATCAATAGCGGAGTATTGAAATTGATCAGGAGGCCGACGCGCTTTCCTGAGAGTTTGAGATAGGTGAGAAGCTGTGCCTCGTGTACCGGAAGGAGCTTCTCGATTGCCTTAAGTTCGAGCACGACTACCTGCTGAACAATGAGGTCGATCTTGTAGCCGCAGCCGAGCATGAGGCCCTTGTACGAGACTGGCAGATCGACTTGCCTCTCAAACGACAGCCCCCTGAGATATAACTCGTGACACAGGCATTCCTCGTAGGCGGACTCTAACAATCCGGGCCCGAGACATCGATGGACCTCGATCGCCGCCCCGATGATCGAAGTGGTTCGAGGATCCCTTTGTTCTCTGTCTTCTCTGTGTCTCTGTGCCTCTGTGGTGAGAATTTGCATTGGCTCAGAACTTCCTGGAGTGCTCTTTGGCCCAGCGCTCGACGACTACTTTTTTGTCGGTGTAGAACTCGACGGAGTCGCGGCCCTGTCCGTGGAGGTCGCCGAAGAAGCTGTTCTTCCATCCGCTGAAGGGGAAATAGGCCATAGGCGCGGCAACTCCGATGTTGATGCCGACATTGCCGGCGGGAGCTTCGTAGCGGAAGCGGCGCGCGGCCGATCCGCTCGATGTAAATAAAGATGCCTGGTTGCCGTAGGCGCTGCGCTCGAGGAAGGCTAAGGCATCGTCCAGATTGTCGGCGTGGACGAGACTGAGCACGGGGCCAAAGATTTCAGTGTCGGCCAGATCGCTAGTCGCGGGAACGTCGTCGAGGATCGTCGGCTTCACGAAGTGACCGGACTCGTATTTGGAAATCTTGGCGTTGCGGCCATCGAGCAAAACCTTCGCGCCCTGCTTCTCTCCGACACCGATCAGGGATTCAACGCGCTCTTTACTTTGAGCCGTAATCACCGGGCCCATCTGAACTCCATCTTCAAGGCCGTTGCCGACCTTGAGCTTCGATGCGGCATCGGCGATCGAATCGCGGAAAGTCTTCTGCGCTTCGCCGACGGTGACTGCAACGGAAACGGCGAGACAACGCTGTCCGGCGCATCCAAAGGCGCTATCGCTGATGATCTGGGTGGCCATCGGCATGTCGGCGTCGGGCAGAACGATGACGTGGTTTTTCGCGCCGCCCTGACACTGGCAGCGCTTACCTTGTTCAGCGGAGCGCGAGTAGATGTAGCGTGCGACGGGCGTGGATCCGACGAAGCTGATGGCGCGAACCTTGGGATGATCAATCAGGGCATCCACAACAGCCTTGCCGCCGTTCACCAGGGTAACGACTCCCTTGGGCAGGCCAGTCTTTTCGAGCAGTTCGTAGATGTAGCGCATGGTGAGCGGGACGCGCTCGCTCGGCTTCAGGATGAACGTGTTGCCGGTCGCGATGGCATAGGGCAGATACCAGAAGGCGATCATGCCTGGGAAGTTGAAGGGCACGATAGCGGCGACAACGCCGAGAGGCTGGCGAATCATCATTTCGTCGATGCCGCGAGCAACGTCTTCGAGGTTGTAACCCTGCATCATCATAGGAATGCCGCAGGCGACTTCGACGTTCTCGATGGCGCGGCGCATCTCGGCTTTGGCCTCGGTAAAGGTCTTGCCGTTTTCCATCGTGATGATGCGGGCGATGTCGTCGATGTGCTCTTCGAGCAGCATCTTCAGCTTGAACAGCGGCTGGATGCGATCCTCGGGCGGAGTGCGGCGCCATTCAGGAAAAGCGGCAGCGGCGGCTTCGACGGCGGCGTTGACTTCCGCCTGATCGGCCATCGGAACGCTGGCCAGAACTTCTCCGGTAGCCGGATTGACGACATCGCGCCATTCCGACGCATGGGAATCGGTCCATTGTCCATTGATGAAGTGGGTGAGCTTGGTGGCGGGAGGTGCGGCTACAGTCATGATGCAGAGGCCTCAACTATCGTGAAGAATGTAATGTGCGGGGAATTCCGGTACGTCTCACGAAACCCCAAGAATCATCCACCATGATACATGCGTACAGGGATCCTTCGACTGCCGTTGCTCTTCGCGCTCAGGGCGCGAAGTGCAATCCTCGCTCAGGATGACAAATCTAAATGTTAATTCCTACACGAGCTGCGCCACCACGCCCTTCCGGTCACACACTGCGGCGATTGCGGATTCGAGAACGCCCAACGCTTCGTCCATTTGCTCGTTCGTAATGACGAGCGGGACGAGGACGCGGATGACATTGGAATACGATCCGGCGGTGATCGTGATGAGTCCGTGCTCGTAACAATATTGAGAGATCTGCTTAGTTTCGTCAGCGGCCGGGGTTTTCGATTCCTGCGACTGAACGAGTTCGATGGCTTGCATGCCGCCGAGTCCGCGGACATCTCCGATGATCGGCCAGCGGCGCTGCCATTCGCGGGCGCGATGTTGGAATCGGTCGCCGAGTTCGTTGGCGCGGGTTAGTAAATTCTCGCGTTCGAAGAGATCGAGAACGGCAAGAGCGGCGGCACAGGACAGCGGATTTCCAGCGAAGGTTCCTCCCAGTCCGCCGAAACCCGGCGCGTCCATAATTTCGGCGCGGCCGGTGACCGCGGCTAGCGGGAGTCCTCCGCCAAGAGATTTCGCGGTGACAATCAGGTCTGGCTCGATGCCGTAACGCTCACTCGCGAACAGTGCGCCGGTGCGCCCGAAGCCGGATTGCACTTCATCGGCAATAAAGAGGATGCCGTGCTTGTGGCAAAGATCGATGAGAACTTTGAAGTAGTCGGGCGGCGGAGCGATGAAGCCGCCTTCTCCGAGAACGGGCTCGGCGATTACGGCAGCGACTTCTTCATTCGCAACGACGCGCTTGAAGGTGTCTTCGAGGTGGCGCGCACAATAAAGATCGCAGGACGGATATTTCAGGTTGTAGGAACAGCGATAGCAATAGGCGAACGGAACGCGATAAACCTCGCTGGGGAACGGCGCGAATCCTGCTTTGTAGGGATGCGTCTTGCTGGTCAATGCCAGAGTCATCATGGTGCGTCCGTGGAACGCGTCTTCGAAAGCGATGATGCCGGGGCGCTTGGTGTAGGCGCGCGCTATTTTGACCGCGTTCTCGACAGCCTCGGCGCCGCTGTTTACGAAGATCGTCTTCTTCGCGAAGGTGCCGGGCGTGACGTCATTCATGCGCTCGGCAAGACGGATATAGCTTTCGTAAGGTGTCACCTGCACGCAGGTGTGCAGGAACTGGTCGAGCTGATTCTTTACGGCGTCCACCACTTCGGAGCGGCGATGGCCCACGTTGAGGCATCCAATGCCTCCGGCGAAGTCGAGATAGCGGTTGCCGTCGACGTCTTCAAGCCAGGCGTCTTCGGCTTTGGCTACGTAGATAGGCGTGCCGTGGGAAAGGCCGCGGGGCACAGCTTTGACGCGGCGCTCGGAGAGAGCCTTCGATTTCGGGCCGGGAATCGGTGTGCGCAGTTGAATAGTAGACATCGTTTAATTCCAGTTCTCGGTACTCAGTACTCAGTACCCAGTTTTCGATTTGCGGCTTCGGAACTCACACTTAGGAGGCGCAAACTTTTTGCAATCTAAGTGACGCGAGTAAAGTCGCGCCGTTCCCTATGACTGTCTAATACCAGCCGATCGGCGCTTCGTTCAGGTTGATGTGGACTTGTTTGGTCTCGAGATATTCCTCGATGCCGGAGGGGCCAAGCTCGCGACCGAAGCCGGACTGCTTGTAGCCTCCCCAAGGTGCTTCGACGTAGGTCGGCTGCATGTGATTGACCCAGACAATGCCTGCTCGCAGAGCCTTCACCGTGCGCATGGCGCGGAAGATGTCGCGAGTCCAGACCGCTGCGGCGAGTCCGTAGGGAGAATCGTTGGCGATCTTCATCGCGTCTTTTTCGTCTTCGAACGGAATGACGGTGGCCACGGGTCCGAAAATTTCTTCGCGCGCGATCCGGGCGCTGTTGTCCACATCGTAAAAGATGGTGGGCTGCACGTAGTATCCCTTGGCAAATTTCTCGGGACGTCCGCCACCTGATGCGAGCTTGGCTTCTTTCTTGCCGACTTCCAGGTATTGATTGACGCGATCGTATTGATCTTTGCTGACCAGTGGCCCCATCTTGGTGTCGCGATCAAGAGGCGGGCCCAGCTTGATTTTCTTCGCTTTTTCGGCCATCGCATCGACGAACTTCTTGTAGATCGACTTCTGCACGAGAATGCGGCTTCCCGCGGAGCAAACTTCTCCTTGATTAATGAATACGCCGAAGAGCGCCCCGTCGATGGCCGCTTCGAAGTCGGCATCGGCAAAGAAAATGTTGGGAGACTTGCCTCCGAGTTCAAGCGTTACGCGTTTGACCGTGTCGGCTGCTTGTTTGACGATGATTTTTCCAACGGCGGCGCTTCCGGTAAAGGCAATCTTATTGACGTCGGGATGCTGCACGATGGGAGCACCACAGGATTCTCCGAAACCAGTGACGATATTGACGACGCCCGCAGGAAGACCGCAATCCGCGAATTGATTGGCAAATTCGAGAGCGGTCAACGGAGTTTGTTCGGCAGGTTTCAGAACGCAGGTGCATCCGGCGGCAATCGCCGGGGCGAGTTTCCAAGCAGCCATCAAGAGCGGATAGTTCCACGGGATAATCTGTCCGGCAACGCCGACGGGCTCTTTCAGCGAGAGGGACATCGCGTTGTCGGGGACGGGATTAACCTGTCCGACAATTTTCGTAGCGAGGCCGCCGTAGTATTCGAAACACGTCGCGACGTCGGTGATGTCGTATTCGGCTTCGACGATCGGCTTGCCGGTGTTGCGGCATTCGAGTTCCGCGAGCGCGGGGAGATTCTGACGAATCTTTTCCGCCATGCGGAAAAGAACGCGGCCGCGCTCCTGCGCTGTCGTGCTGGACCACGGGCCGTCTTCGAATGCGGCTTTGGCCGCAGCCACGGCGCGGTTGACGTCGTCGGGGCCGGCATCGGGGACCTGGGCAATTACTTCCTCGGTGGAGGGATCGTAGACGGGGAAAGTTTTCGCGGACTTGCTGGCGACCCATTCTCCGTTGATAAACATCTGGTACGTCTTGACGTCGGTTTGAACTCCGCTAGGCATCGTGGCCTCCTGCCGGGGCTAAAGCCCCGATGTTGTTTTGCGTGGCTCTTGAATCGTGCCGTCCCTACGGGACTCGATTCCCTTTTCCTAATCTGACCCAAGACTTTCGTCCAGGGCTAACGTATGCCGCCCCTACGGGGCTTGGTCCAATTTTCGCTTTCGAGCCACGGCTTACGCCCCTTCGGCTCTGCTCAGGGCACGCTGTGGCTGTGATCTCTCGGAGCTACGCGGCAGCTTGCAAATTCTTCGGCCGCGGAGGCCTCCCGATTCACAGCTTTCCGCCGATTGCGAAAACAAGATCTGTTCCGACTGCAGCTGACACAAAACATCTCAGCCAATTACGGCCGTTTCCAACTGCGTGGCTCGCGCGACTTTGCGGCGGCCGTAGACGAAGAAGAAAAACGCAGCGAGGCCGACGAAGAAGAGCGTGCCGCCGAACATCCACAATTCATAGGACCACAGCGACGTGATTTGCTGTGCCGGGAAAAATACCAAGGCTATTCCTAAAATTGTGGTCAGGAAACCGCTGAGTCCCGCAAGCAAGAGCGTGGCTCTACCGTATTGGCCCTTGGGCGCGGATTCTTTCACGCCAAACTTGATGAGCGCTCCAAACATGTAGACGAAGGGAACGAGTTGAAGCACTACAGCAAGGGACAAAAGTTTCTGGAAGACTTCTCCAGCTCCGGCCGGACTCAGATACAAGCGCGGCAGCAGACCGAGGAAACCCATCAGCTTGTCCCAGAACCACCAGCCGAAAAAATTCCCGAGCACTAGAAGACCCGAAACGATGGCTTGCACGATCAACGCGGCATGCGGTGTAGCGTACCGCGGATGAACCTTACCGAGCCAAGATGGCATGTACGAATCGAGTCCAGCAACGAAGGGGATGCGGGCGGAACCGCCCATCCAGGCCGAACCGATGCCCGCGATCGAGAGGCTCAGCATCAGAGCGAACGGTATGGAGATCCAACTCACCCCGACTCGTTCTGCCATGTGAGAGACAGCCTGAACGATGCCTTGCAGGACGTTGACATTCTTCCCAACGGCGATCAGGAGCGTAAGGGTCGCACCGATGTAGAGAGCGCCGGAAAGGATACCTCCCCAGGCAACCGCGCCCGGTAGAGTTCGGCGGGGATCTTGAATTTCGTCGCCCATGACAGAGGCGAGTTCCAATCCGACGAGTCCGAAGCAAATTACTCCGAAGGAATTCAGAACGAATTTCGGGTCAGCGGGAACTTTGAAGTCCGCGGTGGTGATGGTGCTCCCGAAGCGCGACCACACGACAACACCCAGACCGATCAAGACCGCTGCGGCAATAAAGGTGCCGATGGCACCGAGGTTGTTGATCCATTTGCCTACGCCTAATCCCAAAATGTTGAGGACTGTGAGGAGTACCAGCAGCGTGACTGATGCGGAAGATGCGAAGATCCGATTATCGGCCAGCCCCTGATGTCCGGGGCCGAGAACGTAGACGGACACGCCGACGAAGTAGAGCATGACGGTCGGCACGTAGAGCATGTTGTTGGTCCAATAGCACCAGCCGGAGAGGAATCCGTGGAAGTCGCCGAAGACCTCTTTGGCCCAGAGATAGACGCCGCCCTCGCCGGGATAACGATGCGCCAGTTCGATGACTGCGATTCCCTGCGGCCAGAAGAAAAGGAGAAGAGAGATGACCCAGAGCCAGACAGTGACGCCGCCGTTGGCTGCGATGGAGGGGACGACGTTGAGATTGAAGACGGCAACAACGAAGAGCAGAACGAGATCGCGGCGCCCGAGGGCGCGGATCAGGTGCGGCTGACTATCGGGTTGCGCGGTCGTGGACAATTTGTCTCAAAGAAAACTGCCGAGCTTCGCTCGTCGGAGGGCCGGGGGCGGCCGTCCCCAGACAAACATTCTTGGTGCGTGCAGGGCGGGCGAGAGCGTCCGCCCCACACTCTTGACTTTAGTGCGCGACTGCTACTGGGGCGGCGCGCTCCTGCTGCGCTTTCGCCAGCGAGGCAGCGATGTCGTTGAACGCGTCCAGATGTTTGTCGATGTCGGCTTCGGTGTGCTGGACGGAGATGGTCCACTGCTCATCCCACCAGTACGGTTGCGCCATCACGCCGCGATTGACCATCCCGAACCAGTAATGACGCCAGAGATCGATGTCGATCGCTTCCCAGTCGCGGTAGTTGCGGATTTCCTTGGGATACAACATCAATGCGCCATTGGCTCCGGCCTGGGCGATGTAGCCTTGCAAGCCAACCTTGGCAATCGTCTGACGATATCCGTCGGCGAGTTTCTTGCCGAGTTTGTCGACCTTGGCATAGTTCTCGCGCGTAAGAACATCACGGAAGGTTGCAAGGCCGGCAGCCATCGAGACCGGATTGGTGTTGTAGGTTCCGCCGTGGAAGACCTTGTGCTGGCTGATGAGGTCCATCACGGATGGGTGGGCGCCGAAGGCGGCGAGAGGCAGGCCGCCGCCAATCGACTTCGCGAGGCAGATCATGTCGGGATGAACGCCGAAATATTCGCTGGCGCCGCCCCATCCGAGCTTCGCGCCCGTTTTGACTTCATCGAAAATCAAGAGTGCGCCGTTCTTGTCGCAAATCTCGCGCAAACCCTTGAGGAATCCCGGCTGCGGCATACAGAGGCCGACATTCATCAGGATTGGTTCGAGAATGATGGCGGCAATTTCGCCGGGATTCTCTTTGAAACGGCGTTCGACCGTGGCGAGATCGTTGAAGGTGGCGATGACGACATTGGCGATCGCAGATTTCGGTACGCCCAAACCACCGGTGACAGAAGTTGGGGCGTGAATGTCGCCATAGTCCGGTGCGTGAGGTTTCACGCTGACGAGCGCGCTGTCGTGCAGGCCATGATAAGCGCCTTCGAACTTCACGATTTTGTCGCGACCTGTGGCCGCACGGGCAAGGCGGATCGCATGCATGGTCGCTTCGGTACCGCTGTTGCCGAAGCGGCACATCTCAACCGGAAATCGATTGCAAATTTCTTCGGCGAGTTCCCACTCCATATCGTGGGGCATGCCGAACATGGTGCCGGTGGAAAGGCGTTTCTCGACGGCCTTCATGACGGCCGGATGGCAGTGTCCAGCCATGAGAGCGCCGAAGGTCAGGTTGTGGTCGATGTATTCGTTGCCATCGAGGTCGCGGAACTTGCTGCCGCTGGCCTCTTTCACGAAGATCGGCCAGGGATCATAGGCGCGATAGTTGCTGGCAACTCCAAGAGGAATGCGCTTGAGATTTTTCTTGTGGGCTTCGGCGGACTTGGGCGTTCGCCGCTCGAAAGTGGCGAGTTCTTTCTGTAGATCGGGGTACATCGAATTGCTCCGGGAAACTCAGGCCAGCGACTTCCACGTCGGCAGGCCATTAGGTTGCCGGGCGGTTGGATCCGCCCGGGATCGAACTGTCTACTTTACTCTTATTTAGAAGTAGAACTTTAGAGCGAACTGCACCAGACGGGGATCGCGAGCCTGCAGCACCTGGCCGAAGGTCGTGTTCGAGAAATTGCCGTCTGGATTGACGAATTCTGTTTTGTTGAACAAGTTAAAAATATCAGCGCGGAACTGAAAGTACTTCGATCTCCGATAATGCAATTTTCTTGGAAGCCGTAATGTCCCACTGATTCTCACCCGGTCCGCAGCAGATGGAGCGCGGTGTCGTGGCAAACTGACCGAGGGTAGGATCGCTGAAACTTCCGGCATTGATGAAGAAATGTCCGGTCGCAGGTGAGCCATTGACAGTCAAAGTCTGGATCTGTTTCGGGTTTTGGATATGGAGGGGCCCTGTGAGTTGCGGCGCTCCGGCGCCGAGGAAAAACAAGCTACTGATTAATTCGTTGTCGTCCTGCAGACTGAATGCGGATCGGGAAGCCACTTTGGAACTGGATGATGCCGGAGATCTGCCAGTCATCCAGGATCTTCCCGGCAACGCCATTGTATTTGCGAACAGGGAGAGCCCAAACGTAGTTGATCACGAAACGCTGCTTGGAATTGAACAGCGACAGTGCGCGGCTAGCCTTGAAATCGAACGGATTGACGGTCTCTTCGAAGCTCGAAGCCCAATCGAGGGACTTACTGAAGGTGTAGGCGGCTTGCATCTGGATGCCATGCGAGAAGCGCTTTTCCAGACTTGCCTGGAAGGAGTTATAGGCGGAAGCGGCGATCGTGTCCTCTGCGAAGATGTTGCTGAAGGCGGGAATGCCGTCCACCGGGCAGCCGGATCCGACTCCTCCGCCGGACAACGGATTGCAGTTGGGTGAAGAGTAAGGACGAAGACCCGGCAGGAAAATTCCATTCGGAGCGACGGAACTGATCGCAGTGCCGGCGGGAATGACGGTTGGATTGCCTCCGCCTCCACCGCTGTATGGGAGGACGAGGCCGCCCGGGGGAGCAATGGCGGTCGGACTGACGAGGAAGGAATTGTCTTCGGCGAATTGTCCGCAAGTGGATTGATTGCCGAATCCGTCGGTCACCCATGTCGGATCAGTATTGGCGAGTGTGATAAGTCCGAGGCAGCTCTGCGGATTCGCCGCGTTAATGTCGTGCGACGCGAGCAGGCGGTGGCCTTGGGAACCGACGTAGCCGAGTTGCAGGACGATGTCACGCGCCAGTTCCCGCTGGATCGTGAAGTTGTACTGGGCGGTGTACTGCGTTCTCATCTTTGGCTGGAAGTCACCAAAGAGGAGCATGGGACGGAAGCTGGCCCAATCGGTCGGCGTTCCTGGCTTTGGACTAAGGATGCCAGTGAATGGGTTGGGATTGATGCCGCCGTTTTGTCCGACGAATGGAGTGTTGAGAAAAGTCGCCGGAAGAAAAGTGCTGCCGCCGAACGGGGGTTCAGCGCCGAACTGCTCGAGCACCAACTGCTCCATCGGGTTGTAGAACATGCCCCATCCGGCGCGGATGCTGGTCTTGCCATTGCTACCGAACAACTTCGCGAGGGGTCCGCTCGTGGAATTTGGGCTATAGGCGATGCCGATGCGGGGCGCGAATGCCTTGTAATAGGTCTGGGTCAGGCCGGCCTGAACTCCCTTGTCTCCGGGAACAACGAGGCCCGTGGGCAGAACGCCGGCGTCCGCGCAAGTACTTGCCCCGAAGTTGACTTGCTCGGCGGTGGTGAGAGTGCAGGGATAGACAGTCGTGTTCTGTCCCGGGCGATAGGTCTGCACGTGATGCAGAACGTCGGTGAGAGGCGTGTCGAGCTCCCAACGAAGTCCGTAGTTCAGAGTCAACGAAGGATTGATCTTCCAACTATCCTGCGCGAACAGGTAGAGCCCGGTGCTGCGGATATTCTCGCGCTGGGCGGAGCCTTGGGCATAACTGTCGGCAAGGCCTAGCAGATAACTTGGGTAGTTATCGTCAAATTGCACTGCGTTTGCAGTGGAGCCATCGAACGTAAAGTTGCCGCTGGTCTCGAAGTAAAGCGTCTGGTCGAAGCGAGCGCGCCGGACATCGGCGCCGAACTTCATGGTGTGGTTGCCCTTGACCCAAGTCAAATTGTCAGACCACATGAACGAATTACCGACCTGCGGCAGTTCGCCTTCCCACCCGTTGCCAATTGAGAATCCGCCCGCAATATCGATGAAGGGAACTCCTGTGCGATTGGACGGGCAATCCCGTAGTAATGCCTGCCTGAGCTGTCGGAATGCCCGCGCCAGAGATGATCGAATTGATTGCTGAGGAGTCCGAGGTACCGTTGAAGCAGACGGCTTGCGCCGCAGGGGTAGTACAGGAATTCTGCACGGTCGCGGTGGTTTGCGGGTGTTGGAAGGTCAATTGGCCTTCGCGCATGTAGGTGAAACGGAATTCATTGATCAGCGAATTGCTGATTGTCCAAGTATGGCTGGGATTATATTGCTGGTAACGAGAGCCGATGTTCGTTCCGAACCCGGAACATTGGCGCCCGAGCCCTGGAAGTTGTAAAAGGGTTGAAACAGTTCGCGTCGTCCGTGAAGTAGTAATAGAAGCTAAAATTCTGTCGGCTGTTGATATGGTGATCAATCCGAATGGTGAATTGATTTTGCGTCTCAGCTTTCGCTGGTGCCGATTGATAAGTGCCATCGGGGCGGTTCGCGCCGGGAACAAAGCTAAGTAGGTCGAGGGCGACGGGATCCTGGCACTCCGTTGGAATTACGTTGCGTCGGAAACACGCCACCGCGGGCCTCCCCAATTCACGCCTGCGGCAGGAGCGGTTCCGCCAAGGGCGGTGATGGCAGAGGCGCAACCAGGGCGCCCAGTCAGGGCCTGGGCAACAAATGGATCCGAAATCGCCCCACTAAAAACCGATCCATTCGGAGAAGTCGCCAGCTCTTTCCAGCGACTGTCGGCACTGCCACCGTTTGTCCCGACATGCCTTGCCGTATGCGGCGGCCTTCATACGAGACAAAGAAGAAGGTCCGGTCCTTTATGACAGGGCCACCGAACGTCCCGCCAAACTGATTCTGATTGAACTGTGGGTTAACGGTATTGAAGTAGCCTTGCGCGTTGAGAACCTTGTTTCTGAAATATTCGTAGATGTTGCCGTGCCAGTGATTGGTTCCGGACTTGGTGATTACGTTGACGACTGCGCCGGAGTTGCGTCCGTACTCTGCGTCGAACGTGTTGCTGATGACGCGAAATTCTTCGATCGCGTCCGGCGTCGGTTGGATCGTGGGCAGGTTTACGAACTGATCGTTCGCGTCGCCGCCATTCACGCTGAAGTTGTTGGCGCGATCGCGGCCACCATTCACCGAAACCGCACCGGCGCTATCGCTGCCGTAGAACGTCCCGCCACTGGAACCAAGCTGAGACTGGACACCGGGCTGCAACTGCAGGAACTGGTAGGTATCGCGCGCATTCAGGGGAAGTTCATTCACCGAGCGATTGTTGACGACGGCGCCAAGCTGAGTGCTGCTGGTATCGACGAGGGGAGCCTCGGACGTCACATCCACGACTTCCTGCGCGGCCCCCAACTGCATTGTCATGTTGAGCGTGATCACCTGGTTGACGTCGAGCGCAATGGCGTGGCGCACTGACTTCTTGAAGCCCGTCAAATCGAAGGCGAGTGAATAGGTGCCGACTGGCAAATCCGGGAATACATAATCGCCGCTATCACTGCTGAGAACATCATGCGCGACTCCGGTAGCGTCATTCGTAGCGCTCACCTTAGTGCCGGCGAGGACCGCGCCCGAGGGGTCGACAATGCGACCGAGAATTCGTCCGCCGGTGCCTTGCGCAGAGAGGGAGGTCGAGAGAGCACAGAGTGCGAGGACTACGAAGAACGTGCGCAAGGACGTGGTACTCAGGCACAGATGGGAGCGGCGGGCTCGAAGTGACGGCATGGTGCCTCCAGACATCTGGGACAGCGGAAGTTGAATTTTTGTTTGAAAAGCTATCGCTTGAAACCGGACACAACCTTGCTATAATCCCGCAAGGTTAGAGAACGGGGGCGGACGCTGTCAAGGGGAAAAAAACGGGTCCATCCGATAGAAAAATCCAATCGAGCATTCAATCCTGATCAAGCCAACGGAAGACGAATGGCGGAAGCGTATTTGAAAATTGGAGACGTGGCGCGGAAGGTGGGGGTATCGCCTTCCGTGATCCGTTCCTGGGAAAGCCTCGGATTGGCGCGTCCGCATCGGACGGAAAGCAAATACCGGCTGTACACCGCCGAAGACGTGAAGCTGCTGAAACGCGCACGTTTTCTGCGCAAAGTGCGTGGCATGAATGCAGCTGCGATTGTGCAGATGTTGAAGCGAGAAGGCAAAGTACGACCGGCGGCGGACGGAAATGCGGGAGCGATCGGTGCACATCTTCGGCAACTGCGATCGGCCAAGGGACTGTCGCTGGCCCGGGTGGCCGACGCCGTCGGAATATCTGTAGGTTTTCTCAGTGCGATGGAACGCTCGCAAATGAGCGGGTCGGTCGGGACTTTGCGCAAGCTGGCGCGCTTCTACAAAACAAACATTTTGAATTTCTTCGACGCGAGCGAGTCAAGCAGCCGGCAAGTACGTCCGGCAGATCGCAAAGTGCTCGAGGCGGGCAAGGGCGTGAGGATGGAATTGCTCGCCTGGGGGAACACGGTAATGGAACCGCATCTGTTCCGGATCGCTCCCGAATCCGGTAGCGGAGATCCGTACACTCACGAGGGCGAAGAGTTTATCTACGTTTTACAGGGCGATCTGGAGATCACGGTCGAGGGAGAACATTACCGGCTCGAACCCGGCGACAGCTTCTACTTCGAGAGTGCGACGCCGCATCGCTGGAAAAATCCGGGCCGCAAAGAAACCTTGGTCTTGTGGATCAATACTCCGCCTACGTTCTAAGGGCGAGAAAGCACGACGCTGTTTCGGAGGCAGACATGAATTGGCGGCGAGGCGCGCGTTGGTGGCCGGTGCTTCTCACAGTTTTGTTTCTTGTGTCTTGTTCCAAGAAAACTCCAACACTGAACCTGCTCGTTTGGGAGGGCTACGCCGATCCGTCCTTCATCAAAGGTTTTGAGGATGCGAATCATTGCAAGATCTCGGCCTCCTATATGGGAACCAGCGATGAGCTGGTGGCAAAGCTGCGCGGAGGAAGCACGGGAAACTACGACATCATCTCGCCGTCGAGCGATGTCGCAACCTCGATTACCGCGTCAGGTTTGGTGGCGCCGCTCGAGCTAACGAAGATTCCAAGCTATGAGCAGCTGTCTCCGCAGCTGGTTTCCCTGCCGCTCGTCCGGGCGAAAGGACAGGTGTACGGAGTGCCATTCACATGGGGACCGGACCCGATCATCTACGACACAACGGTTTTCGCGCAGCCACCGGACTCCTGGAACGTCTTTTGGGATCCGAAATATCGGGGAAAGGTTTCGGTGTGGGACGACGTGTCCACCATTTATATGGCAGCGCAGGTGCTTGGTTATGACAAGCCGGATCCATCTCATCTTTACAACCTGAGCGATCAGGAACTCGATGCCGTCAAGAAGAAGTTGCTCGAACTGAAACCGAATATCCGCAAGATGTGGGCGACTGGTGGAGAGTTGACTAACCTGTTTGAGAGTCACGAAGTCGTGATCGCGATGGGCTGGCCACTGAACACGGCCGATCTCAAGAGCGCCGGCTTTCCGGTGGGAGAAACAATTCCAAAAGAGAACACAACCGGATGGATCGATCACCTGATGATCACCGAGGGCAGCGAGAACAAGGAATTGGCGCACAAGTTCCTCGAATACATGGTGGAAGCCAAGACGCAGAAGCTGGTCGCGGATAAGACTCACTACGTCCCAGCCAATCCGCAGGCTGCACAGTTCATGCTGCCGGACCAGGTGAAGATGCTCCATCTCGACAACGTGGACTCCTATCAGAAGCGCCTCTATTTCTGGCAGGACGTGCCGCGGCGGTCAAAGTACAACGAGATTTGGAATGATGTGAAGGCCGCACAGTAACGCATCTCTTATCGCGAACTTCTTCGGCAACAGACCATGATGGCTCGCCCAACTACTTCCGATCCCGCATTGACAACGAACGCGCAACCGGCGGCGAAGGCGACACTGCTGAGCATACGCAACGTGGCGAAGTCATTTGGGAAGAACGCTGTCCTTCGAAACATTTCTTTGGAGATCGCGGAAGGCGAGTTCCTGACGATCCTCGGCGAAAGCGGGTCGGGCAAAACCACTCTTCTGCGAATCGTGGCGGGCTTCGAGAGTGCAACTTCCGGCGAGCTATGGATGGAGAACGAGAGGCTCGACCATCAGCCTCCGTACCGGCGGCGTGTGAATACGGTGTTCCAACACTACGCATTGTTTCCTCACCTCACGGTCGAACAGAATGTTGGATACGGACTGCGGGCGGCGAAACGGCCCGAGGCGCGAGATCGCCCAGCGAGTCGCGGACGCTCTAAATAAAGTAAAGATGGGGCCGTTCGCGAAGACGAAGCCGTCGAAAATCAGCGGCGGGCAGCAGCAGCGCGTGGCGCTGGCCCGGGCGCTGGTCAATCGTCCGAGACTGCTTTTGCTCGATGAACCTCTTTCGGCTTTGGACGCCAATTTACGACGGCAGATGCAGGTCGAATTGAAATCGCTGCAGCGCGAAGTCGGCATCGCATTTGTTTTTGTGACCCACGATCAGGAAGAAGCAATGGTGATGTCCGACCGTATTGCGCTCTTGCGGTCGGGCGAACTGGAGCAGGTGGCGTCTCCGAGGGATATCTACAATCATCCAGCGACGGCGTATGCTGCGCAATTTATCGGGCACACGAACTTGTTGAAGGCTGAGGTGCGGGACGGATTAGCGCGGTGCGGAGCGCTCTCGTGGCCGACTTCGCAGGCTGACGGTCCAGGACTGTTCTCGCTGAGGCCTGAACATCTCCGTTTGGGCGCTGGCCCTGCAAGCCCTGAAGCTGTTGGGGTAAAAGGGCGCGTCATACATCAGGCGTTTCACGGGGCGACCGAACTGATTCGAGTCGAGTGCGTTGACGGTTTGGTGCTCACCGCGAGGACGGCAAGCGGGAGCGGAACAAACAACGAAGTAGATCTGGAGTTTTTCGCTGTCGATGCCATTCCGGTGCGCGATTCCGCGGAAAGGGTCTGATGTTTTCCCGCGCCTACAGAATCATAGTCACGGCACCACCGCTGCTGTGGATCTCGGTGTTCCTGCTCGTGCCGTACGCGCTGATGTTCTGCTACAGCTTCTGGTCGGTCTCGTCCACGCAAACGATCGTCCATTCGTGGAATTTCGCAAACTACAAAGAGCTATTGGAAAAGCCGGTGTATTGGCAGACGCTCTTGCGCTCGATGTGGATCGCCGCAAGAGTGATGATGTTCTCGCTGCTGCTGGGATATCCGCTGGCATACTTCTTGTCGTTCTACGCGGGAAAGCGAAAAGATCTGCTGTATCAACTGGTGATCATTCCTCTCTGGGTCAGCTACCTGGTGCGAGCGTACGCATGGAAAACGATTCTCGGTTCCGACGGCGTGCTCAACACCTTGCTGCAGTACACGCATCTGAGCAAGCACCCGCTCGACTTTCTGCTTTACAGTCCGTTCGCTGTCGTCCTCACGCTGACGCACATCTACACGCCGTTCACGATCCTTCCAATCTATGCGGCGCTGGAGCACATTCCTCGCAATCTGGTCGAAGCTTCGCATGATCTGGGAGCGACGCCGGCGCAAACTTTTTGGAGAGTAGTCTTCCCTCTTTCGATTCCCGGAGTGGTGGCAGGAGCGACCTTTGCGTTTGTCTTGAGCCTCGGGGACTTTCTGGCACCGCTGTTGTTGGGCGGACCGAGCGGAATCATGATTTCGAATATCGTCGTCAGCCTGTTCGGGGCGGCGTACAACTGGCCGCTCGGAGCCGCGATCTCTCTGTGCATGTTGCTCATCGTGCTGAGCCTGCTTTTCCTTTCGGAACGACTGGAAAAGAAATGGAGTTTTTCTTGAAAGACCGAGCCCAGCCTCGGCCGGGATGGCTCCTGCTGCATGCATCGGCGGTGTTCGCCTTCTTGTATCTGCCGATTGCCGTTCTCATCCTTTATTCATTCAATGGGCAGGGCGTCGGTGGATTCCCGCCGCACCATCTCACGCTGGATTGGTACCGTGTTTTGTTTGCGGACGGGGCGATCTGGGACTCAGTGCTCAACAGCCTGCAGGTCGCTTTGGCTGCCATGGCGATCTCGCTTGCGTTTGGGATTCCCGCCGCGCTTGCTTTGGATCGTGCTCAATTTCCCGGAAAGGCTCTTTTCCGCCGACTCGTGCTGTTGCCTCTCATCTTGCCGGGCATTATCACTGGCTTGTCTTTGTTAATGCTTTTCAATCTGACCGGAACAAAGCTCAGCTTGATCACGATTGTGCTGGGGCACGGGACAGCACTGATCTCGGTGGCTACAACGGAAGTTTTTGCCGGTTTGCAGAAACTCGATCGCGCACAGGAAGAGGCGTCCCTCGATCTTGGAGCGAACTACTGGCAAACGTTCTGGAGAATAACGGTTCCCAACTTAAAGCTTCCGATCATTGGAGCGGCGCTGCTGATCTTTACTCTGTCGATGGACGAAATTGCGGTCAGCTTCTTTTTGATCGGGCGTGACAACACCCTGCCACTGGAGATTTGGGGACGGCTGCGAAGAGGCATCACCCCGGAAATCAATGCGATTTCGACGGTCATATTTGTTTTTTCGCTGATCTCGATCGTGTTCTGGTATCGGATCCGAGTGCGTGCAGAAGGGCACGCCGAAGTCGGAGCGGAATTGATCGAAGCTGCATCTCCAGACGCCCGCTAACTCGTTCCCGCCTTCGCACTCAAGCTCACCTGTTCTGTGCGGTTTCACCTCTTAGATTCATCTCGAACATAGTAAAGTGGTAGATACCACTAATTGAGAAAGGCTTCCCTTTTGAGTTCAGGCATCCGCAACATCGCTATCATCGCGCACGTTGACCACGGCAAGACCACACTGGTCGACGCCATGCTGCAGCAAAGCGGCACATTCCGATCGAACGAGCACCACGTCGAACGGGTCATGGATTCGAATGAACTGGAGCGCGAACGCGGCATTACGATTCTCGCGAAGAACACTGCGATTTTCTACCACGATGTAAAGATCAATATCGTCGACACTCCGGGCCACAGCGACTTCGGCGGCGAGGTCGAACGCGCGCTGAAGATGGTTGACGGCGTGATGCTGTTGGTCGACGCCAGCGAAGGTCCGCTGCCGCAAACCCGCTACGTGCTCGGCAAAGCCCTTGAAGCGAAGCTGCCACCGATCGTGGTCATCAACAAGATCGATCGCAGCGACGCTCGTCCGCAAGAAGTGCTGAACGAGATTTACGACTTGTTCATCGATCTCGATGCCAAGGAAGATCAGATCGATTTTCCGGTGCTCTATACGAACGCCAAGATTGGCACGGCTACGACAGACATCAAGGGCGGCGGAGAAGACCTGCGTCCTCTGTTTGATGCGATTTTGAAGACGACTCCGCCACCTACAGGGGATTTGTCTGGGCCATTGCAAATCCTGGTGGCGAACCTAGATTACAGCGACTACCTCGGACGGCTCGCGATCGCGCGCGTATTCAACGGCAAGATGTTTACGGGCGAGGAAGTCGCCATCGCCAAGCTTGATGGGTCGTTACAGAAAACGAAGATCACGAAACTCTTCTCATTCTCTGGCCTCAAACGCACGGACATTTCTGAGACCGCGTTAGGAGACATCATTGCGGTCGCCGGGGTCGAAGGCATCACGATAGGCGAGACGATAACCGAAGTTGAGAATCCCGCTCCCCTTCCGCACATCGCCATCGACGAACCCACCATCGCCATGCTGTTCACCGTGAACACTTCTCCCTTTGCGGGGAAGGACGGCACCTACGTCACGTCGCGTAATTTGCGCGAACGGCTGGAAAAAGAACTCCTCACAAATGTTTCGTTGCGCGTGGAAGACACGGGCACCACCGATTCGTTCAAGGTGCTGGGACGCGGCGAATTGCAGCTTTCCATCTTGATCGAGATGATGCGGCGCGAGGGCTACGAACTCATGGTCGGCAAGCCGGAGATCGTGACCAAACGAATCGACGGCAAGCTGATGGAACCAGTGGAACATCTGACGGTCGATGTGCCCGAGGATTTTGTTGGCGTGGTCATGGAACAGCTCGGCTCCCGCAAGGGCGAAGTGACGAACATGCACAATCACGGCTACGGGCGCGTGCGAATCGAGTTCCGAGTGCCAAGCCGCGGATTAATTGGCCTTCGCAGCCACCTGTTGACGGATACGCGCGGAACGATCGTCATGAACTCTTTGTTTGACGGATATACCGAGTGGCAGGGCGAGATTCCGCACCGGCTGACCGGCGCGTTGATCGCCGACCGGGGGGGCGTTTCGACCGCGTACGCACTCTGGGGACTGCAGGAGCGGGGAGAACTCTTCGTCGGGCCGGGCGTGGACCTGTACGAGGGGATGCTGATTGGCGAGAACGCGAAAGATACTGATCTGGACGTCAACGCGGTACGCGAAAAGAAGCTGACCAACATGCGCGCGTCTACGGCTGACGAGGCAATCCGGCTCGTTCCCTTCCGCCCGTTGAACCTGGAGCAAGCGATCGAATTCATTGCCGACGACGAATTTGTTGAGATCACTCCTAAGTCTCTGCGATTGCGCAAGAAAGTCCTGCAATCGAACAAGCGCAAGAAGGGCTCCATGGTGGGCGTCGAGGAGTCGTGAAGCGTGCCGGCAAAGCGAAGCGGGAGAAAGAGAAGAACGCTCCTTTGCGCATGTTCCTGGTCCCCTGCAGTTGCGGAACCACCTTCGCTGTCGCCGAGAATTACGATCATCAAGGGACGGCATGGAGCCGATACCTGGTCTGTCCCAGCTGCGGAAAGCGGCACGATCCGAAGAACCGCCTGCTTCAAATGGGATTTCATTCCGAGGGATACTGGAAGGTAGACGAGTGCTGATTTCGCCGGTGTTTCCGCGCTGATGAAGCGACATGGATTTGACAAGTGGACTTTGTCAAACCTGCTATACTGCCCCCCGCAATTGACTGTTTGCCAGCTCCGGTCTCGATTTCAGGAACGGCCTTCCCGACCTGCCAAGTCCGCCGAATGCAGCTTGCACTTCCGACAGCTCAATGCGGGGGAAGACGCGTGAAGAATATCTTTGTGGGAAATCTCAGCTTCAGTACAAACGAAGACGAACTCCGACAGATTTTTGAAGGGTACGGTCAGGTCGACCGCGTGAGCATTATGACGGATCGCGATACCGGACGCTCGCGCGGCTTTGGATTCGTGGAGATGGCGAGCAATGAAGACGGCGAGAAAGCAATTACCGCGCTGAACGGTTCGCAAGTCGGTGGACGCACGATCAACGTCAACGAAGCCCGTCCCAAGACGGAGCGCGGCAGTGGAGGCGGTGGTGGAGGCGGCGGACGGGATCGTGGGGAGCGGGGCGGCCGCGGTGGTGGTGGCGGCGGACGGCGCGATCGCTGGTAGCATCTTTTCAAATCATTTCAGTCGGCACTGCGCTCAATCGCGCAGCGTTGCGGTCACTCTTGACGGCGGAGTTTCAAGGCCTGCGAGTTGTGCCCGCAACGACGATCTGCAGCGCGAGGCAACACGCGACTCGTCGCGTTCCATTCTTCCCTGCGATGATCGAACGTTGCTGCGCTTTCCTTCCCGCATGTAGACTGTAGATGTCCGTGCGCCCGTAGCTCAGCTGGATAGAGCGGTTGCCTCCGGAGCAACAGGCCGGGAGTTCGAATCTCTCCGGGCGCACCAGACCACCTGCCCTTCAAGTCCCGGAGTCCAATTGACAGGCAAAATTCCAACGGCGCGAGCGAAAGCAGATCGTGCCTTGTATCTATCCCATCGCATGCCGCGCATTCGAGCGCGGCACACGCCGTTCGTGATCCGATTGATCGTCTTTGCGATGATGGTTGGAGCCGGCACGATGGCGTGCGCTGCTTCCGATGATCACGCGGCAGCCCCCAGTTCCGGGCTCTACATCAAGGTCCAGCCAAAGATCAGCGTGAAGATGTCGAAGCTGAAGCCGGGCGACGTCGTCGACGGCACCCTGTCGATGGACGTCTACGACTCGGCGCGCAAGCTTTTTTCTTCCGGCAGCGATGTCCGCTTGACTGTCGATCACATGGAAAAGCGAAGGAGAATTCCGAATGATCACTGGCCGGGGGTGGTCCGGCTGTTTACGCCGAGGCACGAGAATTTTCCGGTGTTCAAGACAGCGACCGTGAGTGACCGGGACGGACAACATTCTGTTGCGGTGAGTTTGATTTCTGCCAGCCGCATGCGGGAAGTTCTGGTTAAGAAAAAGAAGAGCCCGCCGGGATCGCCGGCGTCTCAGGAAAATGGCGCCATCGAGACGAGCACGCCGAACACGAAGAATCCGGCGATGACAACCATGGTGTTTGAAGCTTCCAGCCTGGATGGCTTTGCAGATCCTGCGCGCATCGAGAATATCCCGCCTCAGACACCGGATCTCGCAGAAGCCGAGCCAGTACCGGCGGGTACGCGTTGCAAGATTTTACTTTTAGAAGGTGCCAGCGCTTCAAAGAGCAAGCCGGGAGATGCAGTGCGCGCGCGCCTGTTAGAGCCGGTTTTGCTCAATTCAAGAGTGGTGCTGCCAGCGGGCAGCCTGTTCGAAGGCTCTGTGCTGAAAAATACTCCGCCGCGATGGTTGAGCCGGGCGGGGTCTTTATACATGTCCTTTAACTCGCTTGTTCTCGCAGACGGCAATCGCTTCCAAATCGCTGCATCTCTCGCCGGGGCGGAGTTGGATCAGAGATCGCACACTCGCATGGATGCCGAAGGGCGCCTGCACGGCGAGCGTCCCGGGAAAGCGTGGATGGCGATCAACCTGGGCGTGACGGCGGGAATCGCGAAGGAAGCTGACGACACGATTCAACTGATCATCGAAGCGATCGTATCGAGCGCGACCGACGTTTCCACGGCCGGGACCGGACGAATTGTTGCCGGGTGTGCGTCCGGTCTGTACATGATCACGCGTCACGGGCGTGATGTGGTCTTGCCCCGATTTACAGAAATGGAAATTTCGTTGGACCGTCCGGTACAAGTGCATCCGATCAACCCAATGGGAACCGGAACCAGATAGACGGACTTCCATCAGCGTCTGCTAGTCTGAATACGCTGGCGCGGCATTTGTCGCCTGTCAATCGACTCGGGCTTTCTCTATTCCCATGAACTACGATGCGATCCTCGTTGTGTCGTTCGGCGGTCCGGAATCGAAAGAAGACGTAATTCCATTTCTTGAAAACGTGTTGCGGGGACGCAACGTGCCCCGTGAACGTATGCTCGCCGTTGCAGAGCACTATTACCATTTTGACGGAAAGAGTCCGATCAACCAGCAGACGCGCGACTTGATCTCTGCGTTGAAAACCGAACTGGAGCAGCACGGGCCAAAACTTCCGGTGTATTGGGGAAATCGGAACTGGCATCCGATGATGGCCGACACCGTAAAGCAGATGAGGGCGGATGGAGTTAAGCAGGCGCTCGCCTTCGTCACCTCAGCTTACAGTTCGTATTCCGGATGCCGGCAATATCGCGAGGACATCCTTCGAGCGCAAGCCGAAGTAGGGGCGGGCGCGCCGCAGATCGACAAGATTCGCGCGTTTTTCAACCATCCAGGATTTCTTGCAGCCACGGAAGACCGTTTGACACAGGCGTTGGCCGAGCTTCCTGCCGACACAAAACAAAACGTTCAAGTCATTTATGTAGCACACAGCATTCCGCTCTCGATGGCGAATACTTCCGACTACGTGAAACAGCTCGAGGAAGTACGAAAGATCGCATCGGGCAAGCTTGGGATTGCGAATGACGCGCTCGTTTACCAGAGCCGCAGCGGCGCTCCGGGACAGCCATGGCTCGAACCCGACATTCTCGACTACCTCCGTGACGTGAAGGACAAGAATCTCGCCAGCGCGGTTGTGATCGCTCCCATCAGCTTCATCTCCGATCACATGGAAGTGCTGTACGACCTCGACATCGAAGCGAGGCAACTCTGCGATTCCATGTCTCTTCCCATGGCACGCGCCAAGACCGTGGGAGTACATCCGAAGTTCATCGCGATGATTCGGGAGCTGATTCTGGAGCGCACCGCCGGGGCGGAACAACGAGTTCTAGGTTCGCTCGGGGTACGAGCAGATCGCTGCGAAGACACGTGCTGCCCGGCGCCTCAACGCCCAGCGCGGCCGATGTCCAATCAGAAATAAGCGGCAGATTAATATTCTATCGGCGCACGGATTGCGCGGCAGCCTGCTCGTAATCGGTGGCTTTGGGACCACCCTCGACGAGACGCATTGTATCGAGCACCGTTTTCAGAACAAGATTGTCCCCAACCGCCGTATTCAGCATCAGGTGATAGAGAGATCGCGTCGGCCAATCAGCGTTGAAGTAGTGCTTCACGTAGGCGATGCGCTCGCGATCGACCGAGTCAACGAGTTCTTCGCATTCTCTCGTGGGATGGCCGTCTGCAACCAATCGGCGGATTTTCTCGACGCGTGGTGCATACATGAAGACGTGAAATGCGTCAGGATTTTCGCGAAGAAAGTATGGCGCGCCGCGTCCCACGATCACCGCGTTGCCATCCTGCGCAATGCGGTTCATGATTCCCTGCATCATCGACATCATGCGGTCGGTGTCGAAGACCTGGCTGCCGAGTGGGGAGCTACGTTCGTAACTTCCCCGCCAAAAAACCTTTGATAAGCGGTGAAGCGGGCTGTCCATGCGCTCGTCGCAGCGCATCACCGCAGAACAGTCAACATTGGCAAGGCGGGCAATTTCTTCGGTGAGAAGGTGATCCCAGAGTTTCCAGCCGAGACGGTCGGCAAGTTGTGCGGCGATGGCACCTCCGCCGCAACCATACTCGCGCTCGATGGTGATGACGCGAAACATAGCGCGGACTAGTGTACTGCCATTCCGCCGCCAGGTTTAGATTTTTTGATCAGAAAAACCATTGGGACCATGGCTAGGATCGCAACCCCTAGAAACCAAAAGCAATCCAGGTAGGCAAGCATCGTCGCTTCGCGCGCGACGGTGCCCTGGACCAGCGCATAGGCTTGCTGGGTGCCGCCTGCGGCGCTCGCGCCGTGCGCGACCAATGCCCGAGATGCTCCCTGAATCATCGACTGGAAAGCCGCATTGCCCGCGTTAAGGCGGCCGGCAAGATTATTGAGATGGAGTTGCGTTCGGCGGTCAAGCATCGTCGTGACGACAGAAATTCCGACACTTCCCCCAATGTTGCGAGCGAGGTTCATCAATCCTGATGCGGCGTTGTTCTTTTCTCGCGGAAGAAACGCATAGGCCGCTGTGTTAATCGGGACAAAGAGGAATGCCATTCCGGCCGCCTGAATCATGCGCGCATTGGCCACCGTCCGGAAATCGATCTGAAGATCGAAACTGGTCATGTGAAACAGCGAGTACGACAGGATCAGCAGACCAAGCAATAGGAGCCATCGCGGGGTATAGCGCGACAGCAAAAAGCCCACTAGAGGCAATAGAAGAATGATGGTAAAACCGCCGGGCATGAGCGCGAGGCCTGCCTGCTCCGCCGTGTATCCAAGCAAAGTCTGGGACAGCAGAGGCAGCAGCAACGTGCTGCCGAGCAAAGCGAAGCCCAGCATGAACATCAGCAGGTTGGACACGCCAAACGTTCGATCACGGAACAGGTGGAGATCGATGATGGGGTCTTTGTGTCGCCACTCCCAAATAACGACGAAGATCAAGGCTGCGGCGCTAACCAGCGCCAAGGTGACGATGAAGTTGGATTCGAACCAGTCATCGCGTTGGCCCTTGTCGAGCACAATCTGCAAGGCTCCAAGGCCCAAGGCCACAAATCCCAGCCCCACATAGTCAATTCGCGTCTCACTTAGCTTGCGGCGCTTGAAGTACGGAGGATCCTGAATCAGGCGCGACGTCAGAAGGATGGAAAGAATTCCGACCGGAATATTGATAAAGAAAATCCAGCGCCACGTGAAGTTATCCGTGATCCATCCGCCGAGCGTTGGACCGATCGCCGGCGCCGTGACGACCGCCATGCCGTATACGGCAAACGCCATGCCTCGTTTGGCGGGTGGAAACGTGTCGGCGAGAATCGCTTGCTCACTCGGCTGCAATCCGCCGCCGCCCGCGCCTTGGAGGACGCGACACATAATGAGGACGGTGAGATTGGGCGCAAGCCCGCACATGAACGAGCTGACGGTGAACAGGGCCACGCAGCCCATGTAGAAATTCTTGCGGCCGATAATGGAGGAGAGCCAGCCGCTCAGAGGAAGAACGATCGCATTCGAAACAAGGTAAGAGGTGAGGACCCAGGTGCTCTCGTCCTGCCCGGCCGAAAGGCTCCCGGCGATATGAGGAAGAGCGACGTTCGCGATGGAGGTGTCGAGCACCTCCATAAACGTCGCCAACGTAACCGCGAGGGCAATGATCCACGGATTAACCGATGGACGCCAGGCATCCGCCTGGTCCATGGTTGCTGCCCCTGCGCTCATTCTCGAATTCCGACCTTAGGCGTGACCGACATTCCGGGCCGCAGTTGATGATCGTCATTCGTTCCCGCATCGAGGACGATTTTGACCGGGATGCGCTGCACTACCTTCACATAGTTGCCCGTAGCATTCTCGGGAGGCAGCAGGCTAAAACGGGCTCCACTGGCTCCAGCGATACTTTGCACCGTGCCTTTGTAATCTCTGCCGTTGGCGTCAACGTCGATTGTGACGTGCTGGCCTATCTTCATGTTGCGAAGCTGCGTTTCCTTGAAGTTGGCGGTGATCCAAATGTCATCCAGATTGATGAGCTTCATCAGTTCTTGTCCGGGGGCAACGTTCTGGCCGACTTCCACGGTTCGGTTGCTGACGATACCGTTCACCGGGGCAACGATCTTGGTGTATTGCAAATTCAATCCTGCCTGATCGAGATCCGCTTTCTTGCGTTGCGCTTCGGCCAAGGCCGAATCGGCTTTCGCGCGCGTAATCTCCATTTGTTTCGGCGCGGTCTGCGCATAGCGCATGCTCGCCTGTGCCTGAACAAGTTTGCCTTCGGCCTGCGTCACCTGCTGCTGTGCCGCGTCAGAATTCGCCCGGGCCGCAGCCACGGTCGCCGTACTCGCGGCCGAAGCCGCGATCGCCTGATCGTATTGCTGCTGAGAAATTTCTTGTTTGTCGACGAGTTGCTTGTAACGAGCGAGATCGTTCTGCGCTTTCACATTGTTGGCTTGCGCTTCCTGCAACTCTGCCTGTGCGGCCTGAAACTGCTGCTTGGCAACCTGAATGCCGGCGCGCGCGCTGTTGACGTCAGCTTCGCTGGAAGAAACCTGGCTGCTGGTATTCACCGATGTAATGGGGACTGACACGCCGGCGGCAAGAGCCGTGGCCTGCGCATCGGCGAAATCTGCTTTCGCTCGCTCGTAGGCAATCTGATAATCCGCCGGATCGATTTCGACCAACACGGTGCCAGCCGTCACGTACTGGTTGTCCTGAACGTTCAATTTGATGACGTGGCCCGAAACGCGGGCGCTGATGGAGTTGATGTGCCCGTCGACCTGGGCATCATCGGTGGATTCGTAGCTGGTGAAATAGCGATAGGCAAAAAATCCGATCACGAGCAAAACCACAATCGCAATGACGATGGCGATGCGAAACCCGGAACTCTGGGTGCGCGAAGGGCGCGTGTGATAGTCCTTCTCGGTGGAAGGAAGCGCCTTGGTGGTGGACGCCGCGTTGTCGTTCGCAGGCTTGTCGGTGCCGGCCGGAGGACTCTGGGTTGTTGTCTGTTCCATACGCTAATCGTTGCCTTTCAAATATCGCCTGACACCCTGTTCGGCATCGCCGATGGCATACGCCAATTCCACTTTTGCGAGATTGTGCGCGTAAAGACTTTGAATGTAACTCTCGTGGGCGCTGGCGACGGATTCCTGCGCTTGCACAACTTCCAAATTATCCGCGATGCCGGCAGTGAACCGATCTTGCGATTGCGCGAGGGCCTGTTCCGCCAGTTCCACCGAACTACGCGCCACGTCAACCTGTTCAGCGGCAGCGTTCAAGTCCAACAGAGCGGTGCGGACTTCGTAGTCGATCCGGCCGCGAAGGTCGCCCAACTGCGCGCGCGAAGTTTTTAATTTGGCATCTGCGGCCAGAATATCCGCATGCACGCGGTTGCCCGCGAAAATTGGGATACTCAGCCCGCCATCCACTTGCCATGTACCGTTCGACTGGCTGGGCGTTACGCCGATGTCCCCGAAGTTTGCCCCAAGATCGACGGTCGGGTAGCGTCCGGCCGATGCGGCGCGGCGCGACAGTTCGGCACTGTGGACCTGCGCAATGGCCGATTGATAGTCCGAGCGGCTGACGTACGCGCGCTGCAGGTAGGTTTCGAGCGGCTGTGGAGTCAGCGCCTGATACGGGGCTTTCTCCGTGAGAACGAAGGGCTGTCCTGGCGGTAATCCAATGATGCGAGCGACGCTCAAATTCAGTTTCGCCAAATCGTTACGCGCGACAATGAACTGTTGCTGGCGCGTTTGCAGCTCTACCTGGGATCGCAGGGCGTCGATCGCCGGAGTCAAACCTGCTTTGAGTTGGTCCGCAGCCTTATCGTTGAGCGCTTGCGCGCTCTTGACCTGAGCCTCGGTGGTCTCGACTCGCGCGGCGGTGGCGATCGATTGCAAGTACGCGTTTCCAACGGAAAGCACGACCATCTCACGCGCGTCTTTGTAGGTCAGTTGTGCGGCTTTAAGGCTTTCCAGCGCCGCGCGTTCCTGTTCCAGATTCTTGAAGTTGAAGATGGATTGGCTGAGGGTGAGGCGGGCGTCGAAATAATTGAAGGCCGGCGTCACTCGGGGAAAACTACTGAGGCTGCCGCCCGAGCCGAACAGTGGCAGCAACTTGGTGAAGCCAAGAGCCGCCAGGCTCTGATTTTCAGCGTTCTCCAAAACATGAGCGCTCAAATTGGGAAGCAGTTCGGCGAGCTGTTTCCATCGCTCGCCCCGGGCCGCTTCGGTTTGATCGCCTGCCAGGAGAAGGCCGAGATTATTGCGCAGGCCGCGGTCGATCGCGTCCTTGAAGTCGATTTGCAGGACCTGCTGGGTTGCGGTTCCTTCCGGATTGCTTCCTAGAAAAGGGCTTTGGGAACCCGGAAGAGACACGTTTGGCGATTGCGTGGTGCCCGTCGATTGGGAAAACAGGCTCGGTGCGACGAGCAAGGTAAGGGCGAAACAAAATGCGACACCACAGGCTTTCGATGAGGAATGCATTCTTGATGTGAAACTCATTATGTTACGACCAACCAAAATAACCTAAAGAGGTCTACCGTTCTACAGCATAACTCGTCGGGTTTGATTCATTTATGAGACTTTGCGATGCAAACGATTCTCATGAATGAAGCGGGAAATGACAGATTTGTGGTTCCGACAGGACCTGATCGATCCGAAAAGGTTTTGAAGCGGGAAATACCGGCACACGCACCTCCAAAAGTCCAATACCTTCGGTGTGTTGCCCGCCGAACGGGCCGGCTTTAGTCTTGAGGTGGGAAGAGAGAGCGAAAGGTTTATGAGAAAGATATTGCTATTGCTCGCAGCAGCGCTGCTGGCAACCGCAAGCACGGTAGTGGCAGCACAAACTGCATCCTCCGCCGGGTCTGACCGAAAGGTTTCTGCACGCATCGCGCCGGTATATCCCGAATTGGCCAAGAGGATGCACATTCACGGCATTGTGCGGGTCGAAGCGACCGTTCGTGCAAACGGAACGGTCAAATCGACACGAGTTTTGGGTGGCAATCCCGTACTGGTTGACGCCGCACAAGAAGCCATTGGAAAGTGGAAATTCGAGACTGCCCAGGCCGAAACGACCGAACTGGTGCAACTCACTTTCGACGGCCAGTAACTACGGGCAGCTCGCGAAAAAGAGCGCCCACGACTGCCCCAACCCCAAAGCTGGATCAGGCATCTGGATGAATGCTCGCAGGTGACTTAGGTCATCTTGTTTGTGCGGCGCATGTGATTCAATCTAGGGAAGGCGCAAACTTCGAGAGGTAAGAACGGACTGCATGAGCGCGGCAACAGGCACTGACTGGACTCGAATATTGTCGGACCCTGAACTGGTTCGGCACGTCGGAAAACTTCTCCAGACCTATCGCGAAGCTCCGGTGGAGACACGCGAAGAAGCCCTGTTATCGGCCATGAAAGAGATTAAGGCTGGATCGCCGAGCGCTTCTTCGGCTGCGACATCCAAACGGCCAACTCCGCATCCAGTTCCGACGCCGGCCTCGGCAACCCCTCCATTCGAACCCGATCTTTTTAGTCCAAACTGGGGCAGCGATCGCCGACGGCATCCGCGGATCAAGTGTTTTGTGGCCGTGGAACTCCGGGTCGACGAAGCCAGCTCTCCGATCTGGGGCAATCTCTCCAATACGAGTGCGGGAGGCTGTCTGGTGGAGACCGCAACCCCGATCAAGTCCGGCTCGAAGGTCGAAGTCGGCCTCTGGGTCCCAAATGGCAAAATCTGGGTGAAGGGATTCGCGCTTAGCGGCGTAATATCCCGTGGCGGGCCTGCAAACGGGGTTCGCGTAAACTTCGACGCCTTGCCGTCCGCCGAGCGGGACAGCCTGCGCCAGTTCCTGAAATTCGTTCAGGAGACGACGCGAGCCTCGCACAGCGAGAGCAGCTATATCCAGGCTCTGAAGTAAATCAATTCCTTTATTCCTGCCAGTTTTTCACCTGAGCGCAATCCATGCGTGCGTGGAAATTGATACACTCTCTGCGTATTGAACCCTTTCTCTAGGCTTAAACTCTAACCAATGGGGAAGGTCTGTCGGTCCATCCCAAAATGACCGGCTCAGGAGCAGAGTCGTATGGTTGCCAGTGATCAGGTGGTAATGACGGGAACACAACTCGACACACTATGCATCAACACGATTCGAACGCTGGCCATTGATGCAGTCCAGAAGGCGAACTCGGGACACCCCGGGGCGCCAATGGGCCTCGCTCCCGTCGCCTACTGCCTGTGGCAGGAGTTCCTGCGCTACGATCCCGCCGACCCGACCTGGCTCAATCGAGACCGATTTGTTCTCTCGAACGGCCATGCTTCCATGCTGCTGTACGCCATGTTGCACCTCGCGGAAGTGCGCCAGGTGGATGAGCACGGCAATGTCACGAGAGATCTGGCCGTCTCGATGGACGACGTGAAGCACTTCCGGCAACTTGGAAGCCGGACGCCGGGACATCCGGAGTCGCACGTCACCTCCGGAATCGAAACGACGACCGGTCCGCTTGGACAAGGTATTGGAAACAGCGTCGGGATGGCGATTGCCTCCAAATGGCAGGCGGCAACATTCAATAAGCCGGGCTTCGAAATCTTCGATTTCAACGTCTACGCGATGTGCTCCGACGGCGACCTGATGGAAGGAATCGGCGGCGAAGCGGCTTCTCTGGCTGGTCATCTCAAACTTTCGAATCTCTGTTGGATGTACGACCACAACTCGATCACGCTTGACGGTCCGGCAAGCTGGTCTTTCAGCGAAGACGTCGCGACGCGATTTATCGGATATCAGTGGAACGTCACCCGCGTCGCGGATGCCAACGATCTGCAGATGCTGGCGAGGGCTTTTGAAACCTTCCACAAGACCACGGATCGCCCAACTCTGATCATCATTGACAGCCACATCGGGTACGGTTCTCCGCACAAGCAGGACTCGAACGCATCTCATGGCGAGCCGCTGGGCGAAGAAGAAGTCCGGCTGGTCAAGAAATTTTATGGATGGCCGGAAGACGCGAAGTTCCTCGTCCCGGATGGTGTTCGCGAGCATTTTCGTGATGGCGTTGGAAGGCGCGGCCACGATCTGCGGGCAACGTGGTCCAAGCTGTTCGCCGACTATTCGGCCAAGTATCCGGAACTGGCCGAGCGCCTCGAACAGATGAAGCATCATGAATTGCCTTCCGGTTGGGACAAGAACCTGCCCACATTTCCTGCCGATGCAAAGGGCGTCGCCACTCGCGAAAGCTCGGGCAAAGTACTCAACACTGTCGCGCAGAACATTCCATGGATGATTGGCGGTTCGGCCGATCTCGCAACATCGAACAAGACGACATTGAAGTTCGACGGAGCGGGAGACTTTAAGGCAACCGATTATTCGGGACGCAATCTGCACTTCGGCGTGCGCGAGCATGCGATGGCTGCGAGCGTCAATGGAATGACGGTCTCAGGACTGCGGGCGTTTGGGGCGACGTTCTTCAACTTCAGCGACTACATGCGGGCCAGCATCCGCCTCGCGGCGTTGATGCAGGCGCCATCGATCTTCATTTTCACGCATGATTCGATCGGAGTCGGCGAAGACGGGCCCACGCATCAGCCGATCGAGCAATTGGCGTCCTTGCGCGCCATGCCGAATTTGATCGTGCTGCGGCCCGGCGACGCGAATGAAGTTGTGGAAGCGTGGAAAATCATCGCAAACCTGCAACATTCTCCCGCAGCTCTCGTTCTGACAAGACAGAACCTGCCGACCCTGGACCGGACCAAGTATGCGCCAGCCTCGGGGACGGCCAAAGGCGGCTACGTTCTGGCTGATGCGCAGGGAGGCAAACCGGAACTGATCCTGATCGGCACAGGGAGCGAAGTCTCGCTTTGCGTGGACGCTCACGAAAAACTGACGGCGGAAGGGATCAAGTCTCGCGTGGTGAGCATCCCCTCGTGGGAGATTTTCGACAAACAGGATGCCGCTTACAAAGAGAGCGTGCTTCCGACGTCTGTCACGGCTCGCGTTTCGGTTGAAATGGCCGCGACCTTCGGCTGGGAACGTTACACCGGCAGCAAGGGACGCAACATCGGAATGCACCGTTTTGGCGCGTCGGCGCCCCTGAAAGATTTGTTGAAATATTTCGGATTCACCGTCGAAAAGGTGGTCGAAGAAGCGCACGCTGCGTTAGGCAAATAGCAGGCTTTTACCGAGACGAAATTCGCACGGCACTGCAGTTCGTTTACGCCCTTCACTCGGCGATTGACATCCAAACAGTTACGGAGGTTCTCATGCAACCCACAGGCATATTGGAAAATTCGAAAGCCACGAAAAATCCGCTACAGGAATTGCTGAACTACGGGCAGTCGATGTGGCTCGACTACATCCGGCGGGACTTGTTCACGTCCGGGAAGCTCAAGCAGATGATCGCCAACGACGGGCTGCGGGGCATGACCTCGAACCCGGCGATCTTCGAGAAGGCCATCGCTGACAGCTCGCTGTACGACGACGTTCTGAAGTCGCTCGCGGACCGTAAAGATCTCAACGCGACAGGCCGTTTCGAGCAACTTGCGATCAAGGACATTCAGGACGCGGCGGACGCTCTTCTGCCGGTCTACCAGGAATCCAAGGCTCGCGACGGCTATGTCAGCCTCGAAGTGTCGCCTTATCTCGCCCGGAAAACCCAGGAGACGATCGACGAAGCTCGGCGGCTCTGGAAGGAAGTTCAGCGCGAAAACGTGATGATCAAAGTCCCAGGAACGGCTGAGGGACTGCCCGCGATCCAGCAGTTGGTCGGCGAAGGCATCAATATCAACGTTACGCTTCTCTTTGCTCAGGAAGTGTATGTAAAGGTCGCCGAGGCTTATATCGCGGGTCTGGAAGATCTGGCAAAGCGCGGTGGCAATCTCAAGAAGATGGCGAGCGTCGCCAGCTTCTTCATCAGCCGCATCGACTCGCTTGTCGATTCCATGCTGAACGATCGCTTGAAAAACACTTCGGACGCTTCACAACAGGCGCTGTTGAAGAGTCTGCTCGGAAAAGTCGCGATCGCGAACGGCAAACTCACATACGCGAAATATCAGAAAATTTTCAGCGGACCGCGCTGGGATGCGCTGGCAGCCAAGGGTGCGCAAACTCAGCGCGTGCTATGGGCCAGTACCAGCACCAAGAATCCAAACTATCGCGATGTGATTTATGTCGAAGAACTGATTGGCGCCGACACCGTCAACACCATGCCGCCCGCGACCATCGACGCATTCCGCGATCACGGGAAGCTGCGCAATAGCCTGACCGAAGATGTGCCGGCTGCGCAAAAGGTGATGGACGATCTGGCGAAGTCCGGGATTTCGATCAAGGAAGTGACGGACAAGCTGACCGACGACGGCGTCAAGCTATTCGCCGATGCTTTCGACAAGCTGCTGGCCGCGGTTGAGAAGAGAACCTCGAAAGGATAGATCGTGAGCCGATTGAAGACGTCCCTCCCCGAAACCCTGGCGACGGCTGTGAAAGCAACGATTGCCGATTGGCAGTCGGGCGGAAAAATGAAGCGTCTATGGGATCGCGATGCGAGCCTGTGGACGGGTGCCGATGAAGCAAGTTGGCTGGGCTGGCTCGATATTGTCGACGAGCAGATCGCGCAGCACGATCAACTACAGAACATCGCGAAAGAGGTTCACACTCGCGGCTACGAACACATTCTGTTGCTGGGCATGGGCGGATCAAGCCTGTGCCCGGAAGTTCTGCGCATGACCTTCGGCAGAATTCCTCACTTCCCTACCCTTCACGTCCTCGACTCGACCGATCCCGCACAAGTCAAATCGTTCGAACACCAGATTGATATTGCGAAAACTCTGTTCATTGTTTCCAGTAAATCTGGCAGCACACTCGAACCCAATATTTTTAAACAGTACTTCTTCGAGCGCACCAAACAGACGGTGGGCGCCGCGAAAGCCGGAAGCCACTTCATCGCGATCACTGACCCGGGATCGAAGATGCAGCAAGTCGCCGAGTCCGATCATTTTTCACACATCTTTTTCGGGCGGCCGTCGATTGGCGGCCGGTATTCGGCACTGTCGAATTTCGGCATGGTTCCAGCAGCGGTCATGGGTCTCGATACCAAGAAGTTCCTGGGACGCGCAGCCGAGATGGTTCGGGCCTGTGGCGCAGCCGCGACCGTCGAAGAAAATCCGGGCGCCGCGCTTGGCATCATTCTTGGTACCGCGGCGAAAGCCGGGCGCGACAAAATCACGATCATCACTTCACCTGCGATCTCCGATCTAGGCGCGTGGCTCGAGCAACTGATCGCCGAATCTACCGGAAAGATTGGCAAGGGAATCATTCCGGTCGACCGCGAGCACCTGGCATCGCCAGAGACCTACGGCACTGATCGCGTGTTTGCGTACGTTCGGCTGGAAAACGGCGTCGACGCGGATCAGGAAGCCAAGGTCGCGGCCATCGAGAAGGCGGGGCATCCCGTCGTGCGAATCACCATGCCCGACATCTATGACCTCGGCGCGGAATTCTTCCGATGGGAAATCGCGACCGCCGTTGCCGGAGCGATCATCGGGATCAATGCATTCAACCAGCCCGATGTAGAAGCCAGCAAAATCGCTACGCGAAATCTGACTTCGGAGTATGAGAAGAACGGGTCGCTTCCGGCGGAGAAGCCAATCCTCGAAGACGGCGGCGTCAAGCTGTTCACCGACGAGAAAAACGCGGCAGAACTGACGAAGGCCGTCGGTTCCGATCAAAGCCTCGGCGGATATCTCAAAGCTCATCTGGGCCGCATCAAAGCTGGGGACTACTTCGCGGTTCTCGGATACATCCAGATGAATGCCGAGCACGAGCAGGCGCTACAAACGCTGCGGCATGCGGTGCGCGACAAGAAACATGTCGCAACGTGTCTAGGATTTGGTCCACGGTTTCTGCACTCGACGGGACAAGCATACAAGGGCGGCCCGAACTCCGGCGTCTTCCTTCAGATCACCTGTGACGATGCAGTCGAACTTCCAGTACCAGGACAGAAATACACATTCGGAATCGTGAAGGCAGCGCAAGCCCGCGGAGATTTTCAAGTGCTGGCAGAGCGGGGACGGCGAGCGCTAAGAGTCCATCTCGGCAGCAATTTGAAAGTCGGGTTGGCGACGCTGCAGGCAGCCGTACAAAAGGCTCTGTAGTTCTCAGGGACAACTATGCGAGGCCGAAAGGCTCGCGCATCCGGCAAAGGACGCCGGCAATACAGTAAGGAGCAAGCGATGCAACTAGGTATGGTGGGACTCGGCCGCATGGGCTCGAACATGACGCGACGGCTGATGCGCGGCGGACATTCACTTGTTGTTTCCGATCTGAGCGCGGATGCCGTGAAGCAACTGGGCGGTGAGGGCGCGACGGGATCATCCTCACTTGAGGACTTGATCAGCAAGCTGAAAGCTCCGCGCGCGATCTGGATTATGGTTCCCGCGGGCGGTCCGACCGAGGCCACGGTGCAGAAACTCGCGCAGCATCTGCAGCCAGGCGACGCCATTATCGATGGCGGCAATTCATATTTCAAAGACGATGTCCGCCGCGCCAATGAACTCAAGGGCAAAGGCATTCACTACGTGGACGTCGGAACCAGCGGCGGCGTGTGGGGCCTCGAGCGCGGATATTGCATGATGATTGGCGGACCGGACGAAGCCGTTAAGAGGCTCGATCCGATTTTCAAAACGCTCGCTCCCGGCAAGGGGGACATTCCGAAGACGCCCGGCCGTGAAAAACTCGGTGGTACGGCCGAGGACGGATACATTCACTGCGGGCCTTCCGGTTCCGGACATTTCGTAAAGATGGTGCATAACGGCATTGAGTACGGGATCATGCAGGCATACGCCGAGGGCTTCGACATTTTCAAGAACGCCACCAGCAAAGAGCTCCCCGAAGATATCCGGTACGATTTGAATCTGCCTGACATTGCGGAAGTGTGGCGGCGCGGCAGCGTGGTGAGTTCATGGCTGCTCGATCTGACGGCAATGGCTCTCACGGAAAATCCGACGCTTTCTGAATACGAAGGCTTCGTGCAGGATTCAGGCGAGGGGCGCTGGACAATTCAAGCCGCATTGGAAGAAGCCGTTCCCGCCGATGTTTTGACGGCGGCGCTGTATGTCCGCTTCCGTTCGCGGCAAACACACACGTTTGCCGAAAAGATGCTTTCAGCGATGCGGCAGAAGTTTGGCGGACACATCGAATTATCCGCCGGGCAAACGAAGAAGACCGCATAGCTGGGATTTTGCAAATTTAGAAGGAAATTTACTCATGGCTGAATTGGCAGAACAACCCAAAGCTGCGGCGCCGCCGCGCATTGGGAAGCAGGGCGATCCGTGCGTCATGGTCATTTTTGGCGCGGCTGGAGATCTTACAGGGCGGATGTTGATTCCCGCGCTCTACAATCTCGCCCGCGCGGGTCTGCTTTCTAAAGAGTTCGCGGTGCTGGGCGTCGCGCGCGCCCAATTGTCGGACGATGACTTCCGCAAGCGGGTGTATGACGACATCAAAGCCTACTGCGGGGATTGCGTGGACGACGAAGTCTGGGGATGGTTTTCCCAGCGCTTCTACTACATCGCCGGAGATTTCAACGACGACGGCCTTTACTCAAAGCTGAAAGACTCGTTGACGAAGATCGACCAGGACCACTCGACTCACCAGAACTTCTTCTACTACATGGCCGTGGCTCCCACTTTTTTCGGAACCATCGTGCAAAGGCTTTCCACCGCTGGCCTGATGGATCAGAGCAACAATCACTGGCGCCGCGTGGTGATTGAGAAACCCTTTGGCCACGATCTGGAATCAGCCAAGGCGTTGAACCAGGAACTTCTGAAAGTCGCCGACGAAAAGCAGATTTACCGCATCGATCACTATCTGGGCAAAGAGACCGTCCAAAACATTATGGCGTTCCGTTTCGCCAACGGAATCTTTGAGCCTGTCTGGAACCGCCGCTACATCGATCACGTGCAGATATCAGTCGCCGAAACCGTTGGAGTAGAAGGACGCGGCAGCTATTTCGATCATGCTGGAACCTTGCGCGACATGGTGCCCAACCACATCATGCAACTCATCAGCTTGACCGCGATGGAACCTCCAATTTCGTTCGACGCCAACGCGGTCCGCGACGAACAGGCCAAAATTCTTCACGCCATTCAGCCAATGAGCGATGAGGAAGTCTTGAGCCGCACCGTCCGCGGCCAGTACGGGGACGGGACTGAAGAAGGCAACCGGGTTACGTCGTATCGATCGGAGCAAGACGTGCCGCCGGATTCGCGCACCGAAACGTTTGTTGCCATGAAGCTTTCGATCGACAACTGGCGATGGGCGGACGTTCCCTTCTACCTCCGTACAGGCAAGCGCATGCCCGTCCGCAATACGCACATCGTGATACAGTTTCGGCGGGCGCCATTCGTGCTGTTCCGCGACACTCCGGTGGAGCACCTGATGCCGAACCAACTGGTTCTGCACATCCAACCCGAGGAAGGAATCTCGCTGCAATTTGCGGCCAAGGTTCCGGGGCCGGTGATGCGCCTGGGCACGGTCGACATGAACTTTGAGTATCAGGAATATTTTGGCAAGCAGTCGAGCACCGGCTACGAACGTCTGCTGCATGACTGCATGATCGGTGATCAGACGCTGTTTCAGCGAGCGGACATGGTCGAAGCAGGCTGGTCGGTCGTCAATCCCGTTCTCGATCTTTGGAAGGCACTGCCTCCACGCAACTTCCCCAACTACGCGTCGGGAACGTGGGGACCGAAGGAGGCCGACGAACTTCTGGAACGCGACGGCCGCCGCTGGAGGAACTTCGAGAAATGATTCTGGCCGGCGATATTGGTGGGACCAATGCCAGGCTGGCTTACTTCCAACCCCAGAATGGACATTTGCAGTTAGTGTCGGAACGCGTTTTCCCTAGCCGTGAGCACAGCGAGCTGGGCGAAATCGTCAGTCAATTTCTGAAGGAATCGGGCACCCGTCCGGAAGCGGCGTGCTTTGGAATCGCCGGGCCGGTACGAAATGGGCGGGTAGAAACCTCGAACCTCCCGTGGGTCATCGAGCAGTCGCGGCTCGCAAAGCAGATTCAACTTCCCGCCACTCTTCTAATCAATGATCTCGAAGCCAGCGCGTGGGGGATTGGTGCGCTCGCCGATTCTGATCTCGTTCCTCTGAACCAGGTCACAGGCGCCGCCGTCGGCAATCAGGCTGTGGTCGCGCCGGGAACTGGGCTGGGAGAAGCAGGATTGTTTTGGGATGGAAGCCGGCACAATGTTTTTGCGTGCGAAGGCGGCCACACCGACTTCGCCCCGCAATCTGATCTTCAGATCGAATTGCTCCGCTTCCTGAGAGCACGCTTCGGACACGTCAGCTACGAACGCATTCTTTCAGGTCCGGGACTGGTGAACGTCTATGAATTCATGCGCGAATGCAATCCCGAAAAAGAATCTCCCGACTTGGCTGCGGCGGTGAAGACCGGGGATGCGGCCGCAGAGATTTCCAAGGCCGCGGTGGCTGGCAAGGATGGCCTCGCTTCGAGCGCTCTGGACTTATGGATTGCGGTGTACGGAGCGGAAGCCTCGAACCTCGCGTTGAAGATCATGGCTACAGGCGGATTATTTCTCGCCGGCGGCATCTCGCCGAAAATTCTCTCGAAACTTCAAGGTCCTGCCTTCATGCAGGCATTTCTGGACAAGGGCCGCATGCGTCCCCTGGTCGAGTCTATGCCGGTGTGCGTTGTGACCAACGACAAAGCGGGCCTGATGGGCGCGGCGCGCTGCGCGTCGGTCCGAGCCTGCAACGGAAAATAACGGGATGCCCGGAGCCCCACAAGTTCGCATTCTGACGACGCCGCAGGAACTCTTCGCCGCGGCTGCAGAAGAAGTTGTCCGGTCTGCGAATGAAGCTGTCGCAGCTCGTGGAAAATTCAGCATCGCCTTGTCAGGAGGATCGACTCCCAAGAATCTCTTCAACTTGCTCGCGACCAATGCGCGCACAACCCTTCCCTGGGATCGCATGTATTTCTTCTGGGGAGACGAGCGGCACGTCGGTCCTACCGATCCCGACAGCAACTATCGGATGGCAGATGAAGCCATGCTGTCGAAGATTCCCGTCGCTTCCGGAAACATTTTTCGAATCGAAGCTGAAAATCCAGACGCGACAGCGGTGGCGGATTCTTACGAAAAAACGCTGCGGAAGTTCTTTCAGCTCGACCCCGACGGCATTCCGCAATTCGATCTGATTCTTCTCGGCATGGGGCCGGACGGGCACACCGCTTCCCTTTTCCCCGGCACTGATGGTCTGAAAGAAAAATCCCGACTGGTGATTGCCAATTGGGTCGAGAAGCTGAAGACGCATCGGCTCTCTTTCACGCTTCCGGTGCTGAACGCGGCTCGCTGCGTGGTTTTCGTGGTGAGCGGAACCGACAAGGCAACTGTGCTGAAAACGGTGCTGGAGGACGATGCCCCGGGAGAGCAATATCCGGCGAAGCTGGTGCATCCCACGAATGGTGAATTGATTTGGTTCGTGGACAGGGCGGCCGCGAGCGCGCTTTCGACCAAGACCTAGGGTGCGCGATTATCCGCGCCAGCCGCTGATCTCCTTCAATCCCTTGCCGCGCGCGTGTTCGAAGAGACGCACGAGGTGGCGCGAATGCTCAAATTCATGGATGTCGGCCCAGACTTCCGCCTGCCAGCCTTTTTCATGCGCAGATGATTCGCCGCAGGTCGCACAACGGGTGTGGAGCGTGATGGGAGTGACCTCGACTCCGATGGGAGCCGCTCCTTCCAGTTCCACGAAGATGCAGCGGACTTCTTGTATTTCTTCGTTTGTGCCCAGAAGGTGCTCGTAACGCAGAAGGTATCCAAAACCGAGCTTGCGAGCTTCGGTTTCGGCCTCGACGCGAGTGTGGAAGGGGCCGTACTCCGCCCTCAGTTGTTCGGTCGAGTCACACGCCATCCAGAAAGTTTCTTTGAACGCCATCGCTGGTTTCGCCCCGGGTTGCGAAGCCGGCTCGTGGCTGCATGAGCCCGCTGCCTGCGATAGTGCAATTCGGGGACCGAGTCAGCGATTTTGAAGATCCTTTCCCGGCAATCACTTACGCGGCTCGTCAGTCGCGCAGGCAACAATCCTTAGAAAAGTTTTGCAGAGTCTTCGACAACTTGTTGGCGGCTGGAGCTCGCGCCAACCTGCTCGAATCAACCTGGAGTGCGCAAGAACTTGCGAAGTGGATTAATCCGCGCCGATCGCCTGGGTGTAAGTCGCGCTCACATGGTCAGAGTCCGGCCAATCCTTACCGCCGTGGCTGGCGACATACATTGCAAGCTCCAGGCGGCTCCACACGCCGAGTTTGTCGAATGCGCTGCGAAGATGATTTTTGATGACCTGCTCGGTCGTGCCAAGGAGTTTCCCGATTTCCCGATTCGTCAGTCCTTGCCAGACCATGACTGCAATCTCGATTTCTTTGGCGGTAAGGCGTTCTCGAGGAGTCATGATTGCGCCTCCTGCTGGGTGAACATTGCGATCGCGAGCTTCACGCGCTTCCGGCCTTCCCGAATTCCGGCGCGCAGAAAAAGCGTGCGGAGATGCTGTTTCACCGTTCGAGGACTGATCTTGAGCTGACCCGCGATCTCTTTGTTGCTGCACCCTTGCACCAGCAAGTTCAATACTTGCTGGTCGCGTGGGGTTACTTTGACTTCATTGAGAGGAATCATGAAGGCTTTCTCCTGAATGGAATTAAACGAACTAATCCATAAAGCACGGGGTTCGCCAATCCTTCGCCCAGCTGTATCGCGATGCTTAAGTGCTTTACGCTGCTTGCACTTGGGACGGGAGCCCATGGTTTTTGATGGGTCCGCCCTAAGAATGATTTCGCGCTCAAAGTTCCAAATTGGGCCAGACAGGGGATCCGATCTTCGACGATCTCTTGCAAACAACTAACTTTTTCGAGTCACCAGCAGCTATTCCTGGTGGGAAAGACAGAGTTGGCATCGACGATCCGATCAGTCCGAAGCCCTTGACCAGAGCCGCTTTCGAACGCCCAAAGGAAAGCCCAGCTACCGCCTTCGGAACGGATGAGCCATTCCGCGAGAAACACCAACGAAGCGGAGCACGGTATTCCCGTATTTGCATCCAATCGAACTCACAATTTCCCGGGTTGGTCCGGTTGCCGGTCTGACCCCAGATTTTCCACAGACTAGGGGAAAATCGGAGGCCGGGAGTGCAGATTGTTGCGAGTTACCTTTGTTACCAACGGATAGGTGACCACCCTAGGCTGACATGGGGGAGGGCTTATGATCGACAAGAACGCTCGCAGGCCGACACAGTCGGCGGTAAACTACTGAAAACTTAGGAGCCTCTCGTGCTGGAGCGCTCAGGACGTCCGAATCGCCAGAGTCGTAACTCACCAATCCACGAAACTGGAAACTCTGCGATGGCGCGGGACTTGCAATAGAATGGGTGCATTCCAGCCCAAGCCGGATTGCGCGCCGCGAGGACGGCTTCACTGGTGGAAAACGTAATCGTGTCCGAGGAAAAACACAAACCAGTTCTCGACGAGCAAACGCTCGCCAAGCTGCTGGAGGCCGCTTATGTTCTTCAGGAACATAACCGGGAAGTCCGCGACCTCGAGCTGGGCCTCGATCTCAGGCGCGACCAACTTGAAGCAGAAGAGGAAGCTCAAGCCCAACAGCTGGATGCCGCGAAGCCACCCGCGCCAACGCCCGCTGCTGCGCACGGCGACTACACCTTTACTCTGGCGCAAATCGTCGCCACCCAGCACCAGATTCAGATTCGCAATCTCGAACTCGAAAAGACGATGGCGCTGGTCGCTGAACGCGTGATCGATATCGCGGGAGCGAGCGGCGCCGCCATTGGCATGGTGGAAGGAAAGAAAGTTCGCTATCGCGCTGTGGCAGGCTCCAAGGCTCTTCCCTTGGGAACTGAAGTTCCGGCTGAAAAAGCTCTCTGTCTTCCCTGCATTCGCAACGCGCAGGTATTCCGTTGCGCTGATGTCGATCCCGAATTTCTGATCGACACGCAGGAGTGCCGCCGTCGTGGAATTCAGTCCATGATTGCCGTCCCGATTTTTCACGAAGGCGGAGTCATCGGTGGACTGGAGCTCTATTACCCGAATCAAAATGGATTCACCGATCAGGATATTCACACTTGCCAACTCATGGCTGGCCTCGTCACCGAGGCTCTCGCTCGCGACGAAGAAATAACCTGGAAGCAGTCTCTCGCCAATGAGCGTGCGGTCATGCTCGAAGCTCTGGAGAAACTGAAGCCGAATCTCTCGGCGCTGATCGACACGGAACCAGCGAAAGTACCGGTCAAGCCTGCACACATCCCGGAATCGGTGGCGGCGACCTACACCTGCACGAAGTGCGGGCATGGCCTGATGAGTGATGAGCAATTCTGCGGACTGTGCGGAACCGCGCGTGGCGGGCAGACACAGAGCAACAGCGTCCCGGCCTGGCCCGGGCACGAAATTGGGGAAACGCATCCCACGGCTGAATTGCCGAAGCTGACAATCGGTCACACAGAGTTTCGTGAGGCGCTGCCGGTTCAATCCGAAGAAGAGTCGCTGCCGGAGTCCCTCGAGGAAGAATTTCCCGATCTTTTTGCAACGCCGTTGTCTGTCACGGAGAAGCCGCCGGCATCCACGGAAGAGAGCAAAGCGCACGAGCACCTCAACGTTTTGCCAGCCGAAGAACCTGTCGCTGAGACCCAGGAAGAACCTGAACACTCCGCCAGCATTGAACCTGCAAGTGTTGAAGAAGAGAAAACTGACGAAGAAAATGCCGCGCTCGTAAAAGTTGAACAACCCGGGGACTGGAGTTCCGCAGCGTCAGCTCGTGAATTTCTTGAACAAGTAGCCGGAGTGAAAGAACGGAGTGCGCTGGCGCGATTCTGGGATGCTCGTCGCGGCGACATCTACCTCGCCGTTGCGGTTTTGCTGGTCGCAGGAGTGGTTCGATGGGGCATCTGGTCAAACCATCAGGTGAGCGCAACCAATGCTCCGCCATCGGCTGCTGTGACGCACCGTAAAGCGGCGCCCGCTCCAGCGCTAGAATTATCTCTCTTCGACCGCATGCTGATTTCGCTCGGACTCGCGGACGCGCCCGAGACGCCGGAAGATAAAGGCAACCCATCGGCGCAAGTCTGGGTCGATCTTAAAACCGCTCTCTACTACTGCCCAGGAGCGGATCTCTACGGCAAGACTCCCAAAGGAAAGTACACGACCCAACGCGACGCGCAGCTCGATCAGTTTGAGCCCGCGTATCGAAAAGCCTGCGAGTAAAAGCCCGCGCCGTTGCATTGCCTCTCCGGAGTCGTTTCAGTTGACAACCTCCTACCGCCGGAGTGCAATCATACTAACCAGATTCGTAAATTCATTCCTTTCACGCGGAGTTTTCATTTGGCGCGCTCCAGTGATCAGATGTCGAGTTCTCCCAAGTCCGATCCTTCAGTTTCAGATCGAGTGAAATGCGATCTTTGCGGTGCGGATAACCCTGGCGCGCACAAATTCTGCGGATCTTGCGGAGCTCCCCTGGAGACCGAGAAACCTCCCTCCGCTCAAATTGGAAGCAGTGCGCGGGAGTCAGGTGGTGAACCGAGGGACGACGCGAAACCAAGATTGAACTCCACTCCCGCGGTTTTCGAAGATTCGATTACCAATCCCAGCGAACTGTCGCTGTTCCGAAGTTTCCGCCCGGCAGCGGACGATGATGAGGACTGGGAGTCTGAGCCGAGCCGGCTTCGTCTCTACATTGGCGTGTTCGTGGCCGTTGTCGTCCTCGGCATGGTGTATTTGTCGTGGCGCACGTCGCGCGTTTCGCAAAACGCTCACCACGCACCAGTCCCAGTTCCGGTAACGGCAAAAGAAAATACTCCATCGCCTGGCGCACCGCGTAGCACGCCGCCGGCAAGCAAAACGGAGCAAGCGACACCTTCCACTAATTCCGAGGCACACGGAGCGGGCGCGCAAGAGCACAAATCGGAAAAGCCTGCTGTGGCGACCGCGGCCGCTCCGGCGAATACGGCCAAGGCAAACGCCATCGGCGACGGTGGCGAAGAACTCGCCATGGCGCAGCACTATCTCAACGGACCGGGCCACGACAGCACTGAAGCGGTCCAATGGCTCTGGAAGTCGATTGCCAAGCAGAATTCCGAGGCCACGCTGATGCTCGCCGATCTGTATCTGAAAGGCGACGGCGTGTCGAAGAATTGCGACCAGGCTCGCGTACTGCTGGACTCCGCGGCGCGAAAAGGAGTTTCTGGGGCGGGAGAGCGGATCCGAAACCTGCAGGCTTTTGGATGCCAGTGAGGCCGGGATTCACCTCGGCCCCCAAGCACACTTCGCCCACGAATGAATCGAGAGCGAAGAAAGATTACTGCATTACGAGTACAGAAGGAATACGGCGGGATTCATACCAGAGCGCCAACTCCACCCGGTTCCAGAGCCCGAGCTTGTCGTAGATCACTCGCAGGTAATTCTTCACCACATGTTCCGTCGTTCCGATAGCCTGGGCGACTTCTTTGTTCTTCAGGCCTTCGGCCACGAGCTCGATGACTCTGTGTTCACGTTCATTGGGGATACGGTTCCCATAGCGTCCACTTGCAGACATGCTTGCCTCCGGTACAACAGGGTCGCGAGTTTTACTCGCTTGATACCACCATTAATGCCAAAACGAAGAAACAGCCGGTTGAAATGAGCCTTTACTGTTCGCCTCGCCATCTTGAGCTGGCTGGCAATCTCGGCGTTGTCACAGCCCTGCAGGAGCAGCTCTACTATCTGCTGCTCGCGCGGACCGAGCCGGACGGTCTGCTCTCTCATTCCATTCCCCCTCTTGTGATTATTCGCCAGTACCCGAGCGGGCCCGGCTGACCTTTCTAATTCCATAGCATCCACATTGCCATTTTGAGACGAGAAATGTCTGTGACGTCGAAACATGATTTTCCACAGGCACTTGCGGGGGTTTTCAATGCATCCGGGATTCCAAATGGGGCCTTCCGAAAACGGTTAGCCCTTCTCGAAAAGACCTGCAAAACAGGCGAAAGCACGCGTGGATATTGGCCGAATCCGACGGCACGGCAGAACGCGCGAAGGGCGGCCCCCTCGGAAGGACGCGGTCGACAGGCTTTGAGAAAAAATACTCTAAAAAATGTTGCTTTTAGTTTGAAACGGCATTGTGGGCGTCATACGAAGAGTTTGAGGCAAACACCTTAGACGAAACTTCCACAGATACGGAACCCTTGAGCACAAATTACACGATTGGCCCTAGTATGTGGACCAGGGAAATCGGCCCAAAAACCGCCGATTTCCGGATTTCCACAGGCAATTCCCGGAGTAAAAAAGGGGCCCTTTGCTGAAAGCGCCGGATGATCCATTGAAGGGCGCTTAGAGGGCGTATTTCTTCATCAGATGGCGGAACGACCGATAGGAGATACCAAGGACGTCCGCCGCCTTGGTTTGGACTCCGCCGCTTGAATGCAATGCGCTCTGCAGAAGCGCGCGCTCGATTCCAGCGACATAGTTCTCCATTCCTACACCTTGAGGAAGTTCGACGGCGCCGCCAATATCGGGCAACGATGATCCATTCGCGGATGCTGCGGCGGCTTTCGTTTTCGGCCGCTCTGCCGGAAGCTCTACATGCAGTTCGTCGGTGGTCTCAAGAGCCACTGCGCGCTCAACAGTGTTTTCGAGTTGACGGACATTGCCCGGCCACTCGTAGCCACAAAGCGAATCGAGCGAAGGAGAATTCATCCGGAGAATGCTGCGTCCGGCCGCGGTCGCATATTTCTTGAGAAAGTGATTCGCCAGCAATGGAATATCTTCGCGGCGCTCGCGCAGCGGAGGGACGCGAATCGGGATTACGTTCAGGCGGTAGTAGAGATCTTCGCGAAATAAGTTATCGGCGACCGCCTTATCGAGTTCCCGGTTCGTTGCCGCAATGACACGCACATCAATTGAGATCTCACTTGTGCTGCCGACGGGCCGCACGGTTCGTTCCTGCAGAACGCGAAGCAGTTTGACCTGCATGGCCAAAGTCATCTCGCTGATTTCGTCGAGGAAGATCGTGCCGCCATCCGCGACTTCAAACAGTCCGCGCTTGTTTTGGTTGGCGCCCGTGAATGCTCCCTTGAGATATCCGAACAATTCGCTCTCCAGAAGTGTTTCCGGGAACGCCCCGCAGTTGACGGAGACGAACGCGTCCGTCGCCCGCGGCGAGCATACGTGAACCGCACGCGCGACCAGTTCTTTTCCGGTGCCGCTTTCGCCGTGAATCAGAACGGTGCTCGCGGTGGAAGCGACGATTCGCACAGTCTGCTTCAGCTTTTCCATCGCGGGACTCGAACCGATGATGTTGTCGAGTGAATTGCGAGTGGCGGCGTCGCGGCGTAACGCAAAATTCTGCTTGCTGAGTACCAATTTTTCGAGCGCGCGATTGATGGCCAGTTTGATCTCATCGACCAAGCCAGGGCTTTTGCGGATGTAATCGGAAGCGCCTCCGGCCTTCACGGCCTCAACCGCCGCTTCGTAGTCATCGACAGCTGTAATCAGGATGACGGCCGAGTCCGGAGAGACGCGATGCGCGTGGCGCAAGACCTCGATGCCATCGATGTTCGGCATCTTGATATCGGTGATGATGACATCGTAGAGTGCGCCGTCAATCTTGTTCTTGGCGGTCTGTCCTGCCTGCACGGTCTCTACGCGATGGCCTTCGCGCCGCAGCGAGATGTCGAGCATTTCACAGATGGACCGTTCGTCGTCACACACCAGGATGTTAGCCACGTGCACCTCCTGCGGCGACGGCTACGGCGGAATTTGAGGCCAGGGCCATGCCAGTTTTGTCCGAATCAGTTTTGCGTTCGGCGATCGGTTGCCCGGCCTCAAGGCGCTGCAGTCTCAAAACCATTGTGGTTCCCTGTCCTTGTTTCGACCGCGCCCAGACTTTGCCTTCGTGCGCTTGCACGATCTGATAGACAATGGCCAGCCCTAGACCGGTACCGCCTTCAAAGTTTGATTGAAAGGGTTCGAAAATCTTTTCAACCTGCTGCGGAGTCATACCGGTTCCAGTGTCTGCAAAAGAAATCTGCCAATCATCGTCCAAAGATTCGACCGCTGCCGTCAGCGTGCCGCCATCTTTCATGGCCCGCACGGCGTTCTCGCAGAGGTTCCAGAACACTTGCTTCAGCTTGTCCCCGTCGGCCATCGCAAGAGCCTGGCGGCCGGCGAAGCGGCGCTCGATCTTGATCCCTGTCTTCTCCGCCGTCATGCGGTGATCCATCAGCGTCAGAGTGTCTTCCACCAGTTGGATCAGGTCGACGCGATCGAAGCGATACTGTTTCGTGCGAGAATACGCGAGAAAGTCTGTGATGATGCTGTTGAGACGCTTCGATTCACGAGTCACTATGTCGAGCAATCGGCGGTGATCTTCGTTCATTTCCGGCAGCCCTGAAAGCATGCTGACGGAACCTGCAATCGATGTCAGAGGATTGCGAATTTCATGCGCAATCGCGGCCGCCAGCCGCCCGACGGCGGCGAGCCGGTCCTGCATACGGACCTCGCGCTCCAGGCGCCGTATCTCGGTGAGATCGTCCAGCACGTAGACGTACCCAAAATCTCCTCGATCCGGCACCGTCAATGCGGCGACTCGGACGCGAAATGTTTTCCGAAATCGGTTTGGAACATCCAAACGCACTTCGCCATGTCCCATGCTCGATTCAACCGAAGGCAAGGGATCCACAAAAAGTTGGTCCACCGGACTGCCGAGCAGATCAGCTGGACCTCGCTCCAAAAGCCGATGTGCAGATGCATTGACCAGCGTAATGCGCCCGTCGAGCCCGGTGGTGATGAGCCCGCTGCTGATCGAATGGATGATGTTCTCCTGAAACGCCTGCAAGCTTTCTAAAGCGCCACTGGCGTCCTTGAGTTGAACACCCACCTGTCGCAGTTTCGCCGTGAGAAGTCCCGCCAGGTAGGCAACAGCGAGAAACGCGAACAGGTTGACGAAGATGATCGCCTGCAGCGCCTTCAACCCGGGATGTGTCGTGCAGTACGAGGGAACGACGCCGTAGTAGTTCAGCTCCAGCACTGTTCCGTAAAGGATGAATGCCAACGCGGCAACAAGCTGCGCCCACAGTCGTGGCAACAACACGCTGGTCACAATAATGACCAGAGGATAGAGAAAATTCAGAGAGCTATCCCAGCCGCCGGTTTCGTGAATCACCAGGCTGACCAGGATCAGATCGGTTAGAACCTGCAAGGCTGCTTGCAGGCGGTGCTCCTGCCAGAGAGACAGCAGGAGAACGTAAAACAACGACAGGCTGTACCAGAACAGAATTGTGCTGATGAAAAGCCGCATAGGCAGCGGCGTAGAACTGAAGAGAGCAACGGCAAGCTCGACGCCAAGTAGCAGAGTCAGGATGAAGATACGGACCCGAACCAGCCACACCAGCCAATTGCGTTCGTCGAACGTCGTTTGCATCGCGATCCCGGGGAGCTCTTCCTGTGCGCAACTGCCGATCTCGGCGTTTGTTTTCGCGCTGCGGCAGTACTGTGAATCCGGCGGAGAAGGTCCAAATTCTGATCCGGACCTTCCCCGCCGGTACGATCTTCTAGCCGGCCAACTTGGCGATCATGGCGAACAGCGGCATGTAGAGCGAAATAACGATTCCGCCGATGGTGACACCGAGGACGCCGATGATGGCGGGCTCGAGCATGGCCAACATGTCTTTGGTCGCCGCATCGACTTCTTCTTCGTAGAAATCTGCGATCTTCTGCAACATGTTGTCCATGGCGCCCGTTGCTTCGCCGACGCCGATCATCTGCGTTACCATGTTCGGGAAGACGCCACATTCGCGCAACGGATCGACGATGGTGCGACCTTCTTCAATTGCCTTGCGGACCTTCATCAGCGCTTCTTCCAGCACGGCGTTGCCAGAAGTCTTCGCGGTGATGCTCAAACCCTCCAGAATCGGCACACCCGAGGTGATCAGCGTGCCCAGCGTACGGGTAAAGCGGCCAACCGCGATCTTGCGCAGCAACGAGCCGACGATTGGAACGTTGAGCAGCATCTTGTCGAAGTAGTATTTGCCGCGCGGGTGCTTGCGGATTTGCCGGATACCAAAGAACAATGCGGCAACTCCGACGAAGAACATCCACCAGAACGTTTGCACGAAACTGCTCAATCCCATGACGATGCGCGTCGGCAACGGCAGATTGACGCCGAGTCCGGCGAACAAGTTAGAGAAGATGGGCACGACCCACTTCAACAGCGCGCCCACGATCAGCAAGGCCATGCTGACGACAGCGACTGGGTAGATCAAAGCGGACTTCACGGCCGCCCGTAAACGTACAGCCTTTTCGACGTAGGTTGCCAGGCGTTGCAGAATGATGTCGAGAATACCGCCGGTTTCTCCGGCCTCGATCATGTTCGTCGTCAAGTCATCGAACGCCAAGGGATATTGACGCATGGCGTTGGCCAGCGTCGCGCCGCCTTCGACCGTGGTGCGAACACCGGTCAGTACCTTCAGGAATGCCTGGTTTTCCTGGTTTGCCGCCAGGATTTCCAGACACTGCACGAGCGGCAGGCCGGCGTCGATCATGACCGAGAACTGGCGGAAGAAGATCGCGATGTCTTTGGTTCCGACCTTGCCGGATCCAAACGTCGGCATCGAAAATTCTTTGCCCTTTTCCCGGATGGCGCCCGGCGTGATGCGCTCGCGCCGCAACGCCTGCGCCAGCGACTGCTTGTTCGCCGCCATCCGCTCTCCGGAAACCTTCTGTCCCGACGCGTCTTTGCCTGAAAATGTAAAGACTGGCATGGTTTAGCTTCTCCTGACTGTCTGTGCTGCCTGGTTGATATCGTGTCTATTCAAACGCTGCGCTCCCACGTTTAGTGCTTTGAGGAAGTCGCTCCCTTTGCCATGGTTGATCCGGCTGCGCCCCGGTTCGCTAAACTGGCGCCCCGATTGATCATTTCCTGCAGTTCATCGACATTGCTAGAGCGTGCCATGGCGACTTCCAGCGAAATCTGCTTTTGGAAATATGCCGTGGCGAGGCACTGGTTGAACGTCTGCATTCCAAATTTTTCCTGCCCTGATTGCATGGACGAATAAATCTGGTGAATCTTGTCTTCGCGGATCAGGTTGCGAACCGCGGCGTTCGGCACCAGAATTTCCATGATCATGGCGCGGCCTTTGCCGTCGATTTTCGGCACCAGGCTTTGGCACATGATGCCTTCCAGAACCAGCGACAACTGGGCGCGAATCTGCGACTGCTGGTGTGCCGGGAAGACATCGATGATGCGGTTGATGGTCGACGTTGCCGAGTTAGTGTGCAAGGTGCCGAAGGTCAAGTGGCCGGTTTCCGCAATTCGCAGGGCGGATTCGATCGTTTCCAGATCGCGCATTTCGCCGATCAGAACGACGTCTGGATCTTCACGAAGGGCGGCGCGCAACGCGTCGGTGAAGCTCTTGGTGTCGGCGTGTAACTCGCGCTGGTTGACCAGGCAATTCTTGTTCATGTGCACGAATTCGATCGGATCTTCGATCGTCAGAATGTGATCGTGCCGCTCACTGTTGATCTTGTCGATCATGGCAGCCAGCGTGGTCGACTTGCCGGATCCGGTTGGACCCGTCACCAGCACGAGACCACGAGGCTTGTCGCACAGCTTGCTGACGACTGGAGCGAGCCCGAGCTGATTGAAGGACTTGATCTCAAATGGAATCAAACGAAAAACAGCCGCGGTGGCTCCGCGTTGGTTGAAGACGTTCGCACGGAAACGGGCCAGTCCTTTCAAACCGAAAGAAAAGTCGAGTTCCAGACTCTCTTCGAAGCGATGCTTCTGCGAGTCGGTCATGACGCTATAGGCCAACTGCTTGGTCTCGGCAGGCGTCATTTGCGGCAGGTCGAGCGGCACCAGGTGACCGTGCACACGAATCTGCGGCGGCGAATTCGTGGTGATGTGCAAATCGCTGCCGTTCATTTCCAGCATTCTCTTGAGCAGATCGCTTAACGACAAACCCATAGAAGAGTCCTTCCCCTTTGTTGGCTACAGCAATTCCTGAATTAGTGAATCGTCTCGCGCGCTACTTCTTCGAGCGTGGTCATTCCGGCCGCAACTTTAGTCAAACCGCTGCGGCGCAGCGTGATCATGCCGCGCTCAATCGCTTTCTTTTTCAATTCCACAGCCGATGCGCCGACCAGAACCAGCTCGCGAATCTCGTCATCCACTTCCATCACTTCGTACAAACCACAGCGTCCCTTGTAACCGGTGTTGTTGCAGACGCCGCAGCCTTTTCCCTTCTGAATCTTCACCGTCTTCGATTCTTCCACCGTGAAGCCCGCATCGAGCAGCGTCTGCGGTGGAACATCCATCGGTTCCGTGCAGTCTTTGCAGATGCGGCGGACAAGTCGCTGCGCGCAGATCAGGTGCACCGACGTCGCAACCAGGAAAGGTTCAATACCCATGTTCATCAGACGGGTGATGGTCTCGGGCGCGCCGTTGGTGTGCAGGGTGGAAAGCACAAGGTGGCCCGTGAGTGCGGCTTTGATCGCGATTTCAGCGGTTTCAAAGTCTCGGATTTCGCCGACCAGAATGATGTTGGGATCCTGGCGCAGAAAGGATCGAAGAGCAGCCGCGAAGTTCAGCCCGATCTGCTCCTTCATCTGCACCTGGTTGACGCCGCCCAACTGGAACTCGACCGGATCTTCAGCGGTCATAATGTTGGTGTCAGGCTGATTGAGCCGGGAAATCGCCGAGTACAGAGTGTTCGTTTTTCCTGATCCCGTCGGCCCCGTGACCAGCACCATGCCGTACGGCTTCAAAATTGCTTTTTCGAACTTCACCAGAGACTCGGCTTCGAATCCGAGCTTGGTCATATCGAGGCGCAGGTTCTCTTTGTCGAGCAACCGGAGCACGATCTTTTCGCCCCACAGAGTGGGCAGAGTGCTGACACGGAAGTCGAGCTGTTTCTTCCGGCCACCGATATTCATCTTCAGCATGATGCGGCCGTCCTGCGGCAGCCGCTTCTCGCTGATGTCGAGCTTCGCCATGATCTTCAGGCGGGACGTAATCGCGTCTTTCAGCTTCAGCGGCGGAGTCATGATCGACTGCAGCACACCGTCAATGCGGAACCGTACGCGGAATTCCTTTTCGTAAGGCTCAATGTGAATGTCGCTGGCGCCCCTCTTTACCGCATCGCCGAGCACAACGTTGACCAGCTTGACCACAGGGGCTTCGTCGGCGGCTTTCTCCAGTTCCGCCAGCTCCAGCTGTTGCTCTTCCGACTGCAACTCGACGTCGGTTTCGCTCATCTCCGACATCGACTGCATGACCGTCTCTAGATCTTCTTCCTTGGTAGCGCCGTATGCCTTGTCGATTCCGGACAGAATGGAGCTTTCCGAAGCGACCACCGGCTCGATATTGAAGCCGGTCATGAACTTGATATCGTCCATCGCGAAGACGTTCGTTGGATCCACCATGGCGATGGTGAGCGATGCGCCAACGCGGCTCAGCGGAAGAATCTGATATCTTTTCGCGGTCTCGAACGGGATCAGCTTTACGACTGCAGGGTCGATTTCAAAATACGAAAGATTGATGGCCGGAACGCCATATTGGCGAGAGAGGAAGTTGGTAACGTCCTCATCGGTCAGGAAGCCGAGCTTCACCAGGGCGGACCCCAGCCGGCAGCTCTGCTCCTTCTGAACCTTATTCGCTTGTTCCAACTGCTCTGGGGTAATGATCTTCTCTTTGACGAGAAGGTCACCCAGCCGTTGAGACATACGCAGATCTCCTAACCACGCACGTAAAACGATGCCTCACATTCGTGAAGGCTCGGCGCGAGCGGCTGCCCTATCATTGGGAGAGAAATGCAGCTCATTCGCGTTGACATAAATTGTCAACGCTAACGGATTACTTCACCACTTACTTTGGTACTTGGACTAAGCGTCGACGTCCGTCTCTACCGATCGAAACGGGCGAACCCCACGCCAATTGCTGATTTTCCTGAGAATTAGGCCGAAATCACAGCCTCAGTACATGGACTTCGGTAAGTTTCAGGCATGTTCCAAGAGCTTCGTGGCGCCCGAATCGGCGCTTGGCTAGACTCGGATCAAGGAGTTCACGAGTGTCGCGGGCAAAATCAGAGGACTCAATACGGCGCTACTATTCGGCGTTGTACCAGGCTTGGGGCAAGCAGCACTGGTGGCCTGCCGAATCCCGCTTCGAAGTAATCCTTGGAGCGTATCTGACGCAGAACACCGCTTGGACGAACGTGGAACGCGCTCTCGCAAATCTTCGGAAGTCCCGCCTGCTTACGGTCGAGGGAATCCGAGATGTGTCACTTTCAGAACTCGAGCAGCTGATTCGCCCGTCGGGATATTTTCGTCAAAAGGCGGCCCGGCTCAAGACGTTCGTGGCGTTTCTGGACAACCAATACGAAGGTTCTCTGGATCGTCTATTTTCAGAACCGACAGACAAGCTTCGTGAAGAACTTCTCGCATTGAACGGTGTCGGCCCGGAGACCGCCGATTCGATCCTTCTTTACGCGGGCAATCACGCCGTGTTCGTGGTCGACGCTTACACGCGCCGCATTCTCGACCGGCACAACATCCTGTCGCCTTCCGCAGGTTACGAGGAAATCCGGCAATTGTTCGAACGCGCTCTGAAGCCATTGGCGGACGAGCAGAGGACTGCACCCGTGGACTTGGCCCTGCCGCCGCCATCAGTCGCGCGTGGCGCCACGCACGCTCCTTCCACTATGAGTAAGACCAAACGAACCGCTCTGGTTCAGGTATTCAACGAAATGCACGGCCTTATTGTTGGAGTCGGTAAGAACCATTGTGGGAAATCCCGTCCAAATTGTGACGGCTGTCCTTTACAGCCCTTTCTTCCTCGCATTAAGTAATTCGTAAATGACGCGACGCTGTCGGATGACTGGTGTTTGCTCGCTCTTTCTCTTAGGCATGTCGATCTCGGCGGCCGCACCTTCTGTCACGCTGCGGCAAGCGGCCTCCAAAGCTGCAATGCTGATCGGGGCCGCTGTTCGCCCTTCCCTTTTCTCTGAAGCCGCGTATTCCCAAACACTCGCGCGTGAATTCAACATGATCGAACCGGAAGACGCAATGAAGTGGGAAGTCATCCGCCGAGACGAAGGATTCGACTTCCGTGATGGCGATGCGGTTGTGCAATTCGCTCAAGCACATGACATGAAAGTTCGCGGACACTGCCTCGTGTGGGACCATAACAATCCCGCATGGCTCACGGCCGCCCGGCGAACTCCTCTTGAAACGTCCCACCTTCTACAGGAGCACATCACGTCCGTGATGAAGCACTATGCCGGGAAGGTCTTCGCGTGGGACGTTGTGAATGAAGCCCTGGACGAGAAGGGGCGAGTGAAGGATTCTCCCTGGTACAACCAACCCGGTATTGGTCTGTCTGACAAGTCAACCGCGTACATCGAGCAAGCCTTCCGCTGGGCGCACGCGGCCGACGCCCGGGCGCTGCTGTTTTACAACGAAGCCGAGGGCGAGGCGCTCAATCGCAAGTCCGACGCGATCTACGCCATGGTCGGCGATTTCAAGCGACGTGGCGTCCCGATCGATGGCGTGGGGCTGCAGATGCACATTCCGCAGCTCGATTTTGACGAGAACGCTGTTGCTGCCAACATCGCGCGTCTCACAGCCCTTGGACTTCAAGTTCATATCACGGAACTCGACGTTTCCGTTCCCCTGGGACAAGACGGTGAGCCTCGGCTCGAAGACTTGCAACGGCAAGCGGAGATTTATCGCGCCGTAATGCGGGCCTGCGAACGAAATCCAGGTTGCACGGCCGTTCAGACCTGGGGAGTCACCGACAAATACTCATGGATCCGCTCTCACTCGCATGGAACGCGCGGAGCGGCCCTTCTGTTCGATCACACCTACCGGCCAAAACCCGCCTACGATGCGCTTCTTGGCGAGCTTCTTTCGACAGTGCCCCGACCGTAACAGGCCTCAATCCTCGGCTCTGCGGAACCAGCGGCGTACCGCCCGGTGCAGCGTTGGTCTCTCCTCGTGCATCTATAATGACTTGCGAGTGCGGACGCGCCGGGGGCGCGTCCGAATCGACATTCCGTGGCGCAATCCACCCCAATCCGATCGGTGAAGACCTCCTATCGCAAACAGGTCATCATCCTTTTATCGATCTCGGTTTTTGGGTTGCTGGCGATTCTCGTTTCAGAAACCGCATTTGACCTGAATTTCCTGCATCCCGGAAATAATCAGGATATTGTCGTCTTTGCGGCGCTCTCAGCCCTGATTTTCCTGCTGTTCGTCGCTCTCACATTTGTTCTGCTGCGCAATCTCCTAAAGCTGTTCGCTGAGCGTCGCCTTGGCGTTCTGGGATCGAAATTTCGAACGCGCATGGTCGCTGGGGCCCTGCTGCTATCTTCGTTGCCCGTCGTTGTCATGTACTGGTTCGCCTACGGATTGATGAATCGCTCCATCGACAAATGGTTCTCGACGCCGGTGGAAGAGGTGCGATCCGACACGCACGCGATGGAAACGCTGCTCGCAGACTACGCGATGCAGAACGCCCACTCGGAAGCGGCGGCGATCGCGACATCGCCGGAGATCGAGCGTGATTTTTCCGGGCGGGGGTACGCCGGAGTCGTAAGCGAGTTTCAGCGTCATGAACTGACGCTGCAGGGAGGATTCGCTCTGGCGTTGAATGATGGCATTGAAGAAGCCGCGTTCAATGCACCCGCGCCGTGGTCCGTCCTGAAAGGCCTGCTGCCGCTGCCCGAAGCCACGGCTGGGCGTCCCGCGCGCTTCAGTTGGCAGAACACTGAGTACACACTAGGATCCGCGTCGGTTCGCGGAGGAGGCTCGATTCTCGTTGCGATCCCGTTGCCACGAGGATTTTCAGAGACCGTCCGCCAAGTCGAGATCAGCCAGGAGCGCTATTACAACCTCGCACGCGAGCGCCGGGTCGTGCGCCGAACCTACATGGGATTGCTGCTTCTGCTCACAATGATCGTGCTGTTTGTGACGACGTGGCTGGCGCTGTTCCTTTCAAAGATCGTGACACGACCGCTGTCGGCCCTTGCCGAAGCGACGCAGGAGATTTCCCGCGGACGCCTCGATTATCGCGTCGATGTCAGTTCGGCGGACGAGATCGGCGATCTGGTGCGCTCGTTCAACCGCATGGCGGAAGATCTGGAAGGAAGCCGGCGCCAGATCGAGACCTCGAGTCGCGACCTGGGTGCCGCGAACCAGGAACTCGATCATCGCCGTCGGCAGTTTGAAACGATCCTCGAGAGCATTCCGACCGGCGTGCTTTCTCTGGACGCCGAGCGCCGCGTCACCCACGTCAACCAGGCGTTGCTCCGCATGTTTCATCCGGACGGCAACATTGGGCCAACTCAGATTCTGCTCGGAGCTTCTTTAGCCGAGATTTTTCCTGCCGAGGGGCTTGAAGACTTTGAACTTCTCCTCCGCCGCGGCGATCGCATGGGGATGAGCACCAGCCAGCTTGAAATGCAGTTGCCCCGCGGATCGCTGAATGTTGCGGTCACAGTCGCAACCTTACGGCATCAGGGCGAGCGCTCTGGGTACGTGATCGTGTTCGAAGATTTGTCGGACCTCCTGAAAGCGCAAAAGCAGGCGGCGTGGCGCGAAGTCGCGCGGCGCGTTGCACACGAGATCAAGAATCCGCTCACGCCAATCGCACTTTCGGCCGAGCGCATTCAGCGGCATCTCGACCGGGCCACGCCGAACGATCCGGCATCGCTCGAGGTCGTTCGCTCCTGCGCAGAAACCATCGAAGGCGCGGTTGAGACGGTTCGCCGCCTCGTCGATGAGTTCTCAACGCTGGCGCGCTTCCCTGTCGCGAAACCGCAGCCGTCCGATATCAATGAGATCATCGAAGACGCTCTGTCCATGTTCACGGGCAGGCTCGATGGGATCGTTCTTCACAAGTCGCTCGGCCCTGATTTGCCGAAGGTTCTGGCGGACGGCGAGGCCATCAAGCGCGCGGTGGCGAACCTTGTCGACAATGCGGCCGAGGCCTCGCAGGATGCCATCGTCCGCGAGATCGGGATTTCGACGGCATTGGTGGCCAGCCGCGACGCTGTCGAGATTACCGTCGCCGACTCGGGACACGGCGTCACCCGCGAGCTCAAAGAGAAACTGTTTCTTCCCTACTTTTCGACGAAGAAGCGCGGTACAGGATTAGGCCTGTCAATCGTAAGCCGCATCGTGGAAGATCATCATGGCTCCATCCGAGTCGAAAAGAACGACCCCGTAGGAACTCGATTCATCATCGAACTTCCCGTAGTTCCCGAACCAGCAGCCGCGCCAGGAATTCCTCAACATGCATAACATCCTGGTCGTCGACGACGAAGCCGGCATTCGTCACTCTCTTTCTGGAATTTTGAAAGACGAGGGCTATTCGGCTTCATCCGCGGAGTCTGGCGAAGAATGCCTCGAGCTCGTTCGCAAGAATTCCTTTGATGTCGTACTGCTCGACATCTGGCTTCCGGGGATCGATGGCCTCGATGCCTTGCAGAAGATTCGCGAGCTCGACAGCCCTCCGGAAGTCATCATGATTTCGGGGCATGGGACCATCGAAACCGCGGTGCGCGCGACCAAGCTGGGCGCCTACGATTTCCTGGAAAAGCCGCTTTCCCTGGAGCGCACTCTGATCGCTGTAAAAAACGCGATCGAGTCGAAGCGGCTGCAGCGCGAGAATGTCGACCTGAGAAAGCAGCTTCAAGCCAAGAGCATCATCGTGGGCGACAGCATTCCGATGAAGGCGTTGCGCCAACAGATCTCCGTCATGGCTCCGACCAATGGCAGAGTCCTGATCTATGGAGAATCTGGAACTGGCAAGGAACTGGTGGCGCATGCCATTCACGCACAGAGCCTGCGCAAGGACGAAACCTTCGTGGAAGTGAACTGTGCCGCGATTCCGGAAGATCTAATCGAGAGCGAGTTGTTCGGGCACTACAAAGGATCTTTTCCGGGAGCTGCCTCCGACAAGGAAGGCAAGTTTCAGCGAGCGCACGGCGGAACTTTGTTTCTCGACGAAATCGGGGACATGAGCCTGAAGACGCAATCCAAGGTTCTGCGCACGCTTGAGGAACAGCGTTTCACTCCCGTTGGAAGCGATGAGACGATCACCGTCGACGTTCGTGTGATCGCGTCGACCAATAAAGATCTTGAAGAGGAGCAGTCGCGGGGCAATTTTCGAGAGGATCTTTTCTACCGTCTCAATGTCATTCCATTTTTCGTTCCGCCGCTGCGCGAGCGAAAAGAAGACATCCCGCTTTTCACCCGATATTTCCTGAAAGAGCTGGCGGCCACTTATGGACGCCGCCCGCGGGAGATCACGGACGACGCGATCGAAGTTCTGATGCGCTATTCCTGGCCCGGCAACATTCGCGAATTGCGCAACGTGATCGAGCGCATCGTCATCATGAATCCCACGACTACGCGCTTCGACAGCAAGCATCTGCCTCCGCTCGTCTACCGCGATGGCAGCCGGCGGGCGCCCAAGAGCGAATTCTCCACGTTGCATCAGGCGCGCGATGCCTACGAGCGCGACTACATTCTCAAGAAGCTCGATGAAAACCACGGAAACGTCACCCGGGCAGCGGAAGTCCTGGGCCTCGAACGAAGCCATCTTTACCGAAAGATGAAAGCTTTGGGAATCGCTGCTAAGGAGTAGTCGGGCTGCAGAGCTGAGAAGGTTAGGAACCTAACCGTTTCACCATGTGAATCTCGGTGCCGTTCTTGCGGAACTTTACTTCGTCCATCAGCTGATTAATCAGAAAAATCCCGCGTCCGTGATTCGAGTAGAGATTCTCGCCCATCGTGCAAGGGGCAATTCCTTTTGGATCAAAGCCGGTTCCAGGATCGCGAACAATAATCAGGACGCCGCGTTGTTCGTCGCAGGCCACCAGACATTCCACAATCTTAGTCGGATCTTCTTTGGCGCCGTGGACGACGGCGTTGGCGAGAGCCTCTTGCAGCGAGAGCTCAATCGCATCTTCTTTGCCGTTGACGCACTTGGTGTCGCGCACAGCCTGCATCACCTGTTCCACGACAGGATCAACAGCTTTGCGATCGGCCGCAAGCGTGACCCGCACGCGCAGCTTCAGCTTGTCTGGATCGAAGTCGTACTCCGGAAGTTGCGCCTCGGACGAATCCCCAGCTTCCATGTTCGCTCGTTGTTTGGTCCCGCCCCACACGTTGCCCTTTGATTCTAGTGGTAGCGATCAAAATCGGCAATGTTCGCTTCATTGGATGCTTGCGCCAGCCCGGTCGATCTATTCTTCAGTCGGGCCGTCCGGCGGGCTTTGTTTCCCTTCGTTTAACTTTTCAATTCCCTGTTCCAGCATGCGCTGCTCAAGTTGCCGCCGCCAATCAAGCTCGTCGACGAACCTGCGCGAGTCGCGCCAACCCGGCTCCGCTTTGACATAAAGTTCGAGAAATAGCTTGGTACCCAGCATTCGTTCGATCTGGTATCGCGCGGCGGTCCCGATTTTCTTGAGCATCTGTCCGCCCTTGCCGACGAGGATTCCTTTTTGGCCTTGCCGCTCGCAGTAGATCGTCGCCGCGATTCGAGTCAGGCGTTTGCCTTCCTCGAAGCTGTCGATCAACACCGTCGTGGCATACGGAATTTCTTCACTGGTATTGAGGAGCACCTGCTCGCGGATGATTTCGGCCACCATGAAGCGGGTGGGCTGATCTGTAATCTGGTCCTCCGGAAAATATGCAGGGCCCGCTGGCAAAGCAGCGGTCACTGCTTCCAGGAGCACGTCCAGGCCCTTTCGCTTCAACGCTGAAATCGGGAACACTTCGGCGAAGTCGTAGAGTTTCCGATACCCCTCGATCAGCGGAAGCAATTTCGCTTTTTCGCGGATCAAATCAACCTTATTCAGCACCAGAAACGCCTTCGTTCCCGTTCGCCGCAGCAAGTCGAGGGCAAACTCATCGCGCGGATCGAGTCTGCGAATCACATCCATTATGACGAGCACCAGATCACAACCTTCAAGAGCCTCGCGAACCTCGACCATCATCTTGCGGCCCAGGGAGCTATCAGGCTTGTGAACTCCCGGAGTATCGACCAAAACAATTTGAGCGCCACCCTTTCCCTTGCGCTTCGGAACGTTGACGATGCCCTGAATCCGGTTGCGAGTCGTCTGCGGCTTGGGCGAGATGATCGCCAGCTTTTCGCCCACGAGCGCATTCAGCAAAGTGGACTTCCCCGCGTTGGGGCGGCCGAGGATGCAGACGAATCCAGAGCGAAATGGCATAAGAGGTGGAACCCGGGCGCAAGAACCACGGACCCGCCGGATCAGGCTCCAAATTTGTATTTTAGAAAGTGCTGGAGGCTGACGCCGACGACCGACGTGAAGACTGACTATATCAGTTTCAACTGCCGAGGCTGTACCGCGGTGATCCGCACGCGTTCGACTTTGCGGTCGGTGGATTCCACCACTTCAAATCGCAAACCGTCTTCCTCGACGACTTCACCCTTGCCAGGAATTCTTCCTGCCAACTCACTCACGAGCCCGGCAATCGTGGCGGAATCTTTTCCTTCTGGCTTAGTACCAAAAAGTTCATCGAGGCGGTCGACATCCATCCCACCGGAGACAACAAAGGAGCCTTCGCGTTCACGAACGATTTCCGGCTTATCCCGCTCATCGCGGATCTCGCCAACGATCTCCTCGACCAGATCTTCAATCGTGACAAGGCCCGCTACGCCGCCGTACTCGTCGACAACAATCGCCATACGGATATTCTGCTTCTGCATCTCCCGCAGCAGGTCGCTTCCCAACTTGCTCTCGGGCACGAAATAAACATCGCGCCGCATGATCGTGTCGAGAGTGCGAAGATGTGCCTCGCTATCGCGCACCTGCAACACGTCCTGCGTGTAAACGATCCCCTTGATGTTGTGAATGGTTCCCTCGTACACAGGGACCCGCGAGTAGTGCTTATTGCGAAGCATCTCGATAAAGCGCTCGACTGAAATATTCGTCGGTACGACAAACATAGCCGGACGCGGTTTCATCGCTTCGCGGACCGTCTTGCCGCTGAACTCCACGACCGATTGGATCAGGGCGCGATCGCCTTCCTGGATGATCCCCTCCTCCTGTCCTGCCTCGATCAGTGCATCGACGGCTTCCGCTGAGGTTTCCGGTTGCTGGGTCGAGTTCTCCTGGGTCAACGACGCCACGGACTGCAAGAATCCAACGACCACGGTTACCGGCATCACCAGATAAATTAGAGCGCGGAGGAACAGGGTCCAGCGGATCAACCACTCGCCTTTGGTGCGCGAGAAAAATACGTAGGGCAAGAATCGATTGCCCAGGATGACGATCAGAAGAAGGCTGATGACAGCCTGAAGGATTTCGTATATTCCCCAGTTCACATCGGTGAAAATCAGGAATCCGATCAGCAGTGCGATCGAGGCTGTCGTCAACTGCGTCAAGACTGCCATCGAAAGAGCGGCACGCGAGCGGCTGACTTTCAGCTTCGGCTCAATTTTCTGCTCGAAGATGTCGATGTTGTCCTGAAAGTCGCGGGAAAGAAATCTGCCGGCTTCCTGGTAGACGCGGTCGACATACGAGACCAGCATCAGCAGTCCGACCAGCAGAAACAGCGCGAATGCCACGGCGAAGATCATGCCGTCCTCCACGCTCTCCTGGATCGAACTGTAACTTTGGCCAAATCTTGGGCAGCACCACGCTCGGTCAAGGAGGCAGGTAGTTTCAGGGACCGGCGTAGCTTCGCTTCTTCGCGCGCCATCTCCCCATTATCGCGCTCGTGGTCTAAGCCCGCCAAATGAAGAATCCCGTGTAGCACTAACACCTTCACTTCCTGCGTGGCGGGATGCCCGAGTCGAAGAGAGTTTTGAAGTGCGATCTCCGCGGAAATTGCCAACTCCCCGGCAAATTCCCGGGCCGCACGAACGGAAGAAGCAGACGCTGTGGCGGAGGGAAACGACAAAACGTCGGTCGCCTTGTTCACTCCGCGGAAGCGAAATTGAGGGAACGCATTGCGGCGCTGCTGGTCACGAGAACATTTACCATTCCGCGCAAGCCCGCCGCACGACGCGCGCGCGTCACGAAGCGTTCCAGTGCACTCTGGCTTAACCCGACAACTTTTTTCTCGAGTATCACCAACCTCGCATGCTCCGATGGTCGAAGTGACCAAACAAAAAATGAGAGGGGCGCGCCCTCCCATTCTGAAATCGCAACCTATTCCTTTGATCCCGCGGGGCCGGGCCGCTCGTCGGAAGCAGCAGACTTCTCGTTTGCCGTTTCGACATGGCGAGGCTCAGTCAGCAGCGACATCTGCCCTTCAGTCACTCGCGCTTTGTGTTCGTCGTAGGCGCGCACAATTCGCTGCACAAGGTGATGGCGCACAACGTCTCCTTCGTCGAAGTTCACAAAGGCCAGGCCGTCCACGCTCTTGAGCACATCCATCGCCTCCAGCAGGCCGCTGCGGCGCGCGTTGGGCAAATCAATCTGCGTTACGTCTCCGGTGATCACTGCCTTGGAATTGAATCCAAGGCGTGTGACGAACATTTTCATCTGCTCCGAAGTCGTATTCTGCGCTTCGTCCAGAATCACAAACGAATCGTTCAGCGTGCGTCCGCGCATGAAGGCAATTGGTGCGATCTCGATCACGTTCTTTTCGAGATAACGATCCACCTTCTCGGGATCGAGCATGTCGTAGAGTGCGTCGTACAGCGGGCGCAAATACGGATCAATCTTGTCCTGCAGCGTCCCCGGCAGAAATCCGAGGCGCTCTCCGGCTTCCACCGCGGGCCTTGCCAGGATGATGCGATTTACGCGCTTCGCCAGCAGAGCGGAAATTGCCATTGCCACGGCAAGATACGTCTTGCCCGTGCCGGCCGGACCAACTCCAAACACCATGTCGTGGCTTTCAATCGCTTCCACATAGCGCCGCTGGTTGCTGCTCTTGGGCTGCACCGTCCGGCGACCGAAGGAGCGTTGCTTCCCCGCATCGGCCAACCCGCGCAGCGTGGATGTCGGATCTGACGTCAACACGCGAAGCATGCTGTTCAAATCGCCATTGTTGAACGTGTAGCCCGAGCGCTGCAGGCTCTCGTAGTCGGCAAACACCTGCTCGGCGCGTCCGACATCGCGCGGTGCTCCTTCGAGTTCGATTCCGTTCGACCGCAAATTGATGGTGACGTTCAGCCCGTCTTCCAGGACGCGAACATTCTCGTCGCGCGTGCCAAACAGAGTCTCGATGTTGGGAGTAACCCCGATGCTTTTCTTCATGCTTGTAAGTTCATATGGGAGTGGGTACGGCTCCTCGACCAGGACGTGTTTATACGATCCACGCGGCTGGGGCGTAGCGCAGACGGCACAGGTATAGGCTTGGAGAAAGGAGAATTCGAAAGTTTCGCGCCCTCAGGGCGAACGACGACCATTGGTTAAAGCCTACCCCGGAGCAAAGACGGCAGTCAATGGCAGGATATCCTCAGGCTTAAACCGACCCCTCGTCGCGGGCGGACGCGGGAACGGCCCTTGTTGTTGCCCAATCGCGTAGCGTCGCGATCTCTTCCGCGCGGGTTACTGAGAGCGGCACGGTCTGCGAAAGCGCATCCAGAAGGGATTGGGTATTGAGCGCCTTCTTCTCGGAATAGGCCGCGTAGAGGCCGCCTTGAACCGCAGCTTCGATCTCGGCTCCGGAATATCCTTTGGCCGCTGCGGAAATCTTTGCGAGGTCAAATTCCGCTGGATTGCGTTTGCGCTTCGCCAGCTGAATTGAGAAGATCTGACGCCGCTCTGCTGCGTTCGGCAAATCGACGAAAAACAGCTCGTCGAAGCGCCCTTTGCGAATCAACTCCGGCGGAAGAACCGTCACGTTGTTGCAAGTCGCCGCGACAAAGACTGGCGACTTCCTATCCTGCATCCAGGAAAGGAAGGATGCGAGGAGCCGCGAAGAAACACCCGCGTCGGCTGAAGCAGAATCAGGACCGCTGCCGGCAAATACTTTTTCGAGCTCATCGATCCACAGGACGCACGGCGCGAGTCCTTCGGCGACCTGAAAGACTTTGCGGATGCGTTTTTCGGTCTCGCCGATGTACTTGTCGTAAACGGCGGAAGTGTCGAACTTCACCAGCGGCAGCTTCCACTCTCCCGCGACCGCACGTGCGCACAAGGACTTGCCGCATCCTTGTACACCAAGGATGATCACACCATGAGGAGGCTCGAGGCCAAAATCTCGCGCCGAGTCTTCCCATGCCCCGCTGCGCTGTCCAAGCCAGTGCTTCAGATTCTCCAATCCTCCAACGGCTCCCATGTTGTCGGAGGCTTCGACGAACTCCAGCATGCCTGAGTGCCGCAGCAGTTGCTTCTTCGCGTCGAGCACATCGGTTACGGATTCGGGGCACAACGCGTAGCGCGTCACGATGGCCTGTGAAATCGCGCGCTCCGCTTCCTCTTCGGTGAGGCCTCGCAAATTCGCTGCGGTGGCGTCGACGCCTGCAGCGTCCATTTGCAATTTGAGCGTGTAGCTTTTCGACAGGCGCGTAAAAGTGTCGTGGACGATGTCGCGCAACCGGTCGCGATCAGGCAGCGGCAGATCGAAGTATTCAACCAGGGTCGTGAGCTCCGCCGGCACAGAGAGCTCGGGCGATGTGATGATGACTGTCCGGCGGTTCGCGGAAAATTTCTGACCCACATCCCGTAGTCTGCGCACCACCACCGGATCGTCCATGTGACGATGAAAATCCTTCAGAATGAAAACCGCCTCGACCGTCATCGACTCCATGTTGGCCAAGGCCTGCACGGGCTCCCGTGTGTTGTAGATGGAAGCCGCCGTACCAGTTCCTTCGGAGCCCGTTGAAGACATCACGGCACGCATCAGCCGATCCGATTCGCTGCCGCCGGGACTGAGCGCAGTTCGCGACGAGAGGGCGCCACGCACGTTCTGGTTCCAGACGTTCGAGGCGTTGTTCTGAGCGGGCTGCACGGGAGCGTTCGATCCGGATCGCACCAGGCCGTCGGCAATGCTCCACTCGAACGTCGCCATGTTGAGTTCAGAACAGGCGCCGCGCACGAGGTTGACGGCACGCATCTCCTCCGAAGTCTCCATCACGACGATGGGCGTCGAGGAGTTGATGAGCACTTTGAGGCGATTGAGGCCGTCGGTCATCGCGAAGCTCCTCGGACGTTGGAGTGGAGTCATGTGTTTGACCCGTCGAGAGATGCTCCCCTATAATAGGGAATTCGGACCCACCCGAATATCTCTCTGGATACACGAAGGTAACGAATCACACATGGCAAACCATCTTTCAGCGCAGAAGCGCGCCCGTCAAACTGAACGCCGCACCACGCGCAATCGCGCCAACACCTCGAGCCTCCGCACGCAATTGCGCGATCTGCGCGAAAGCATCGCCAAGGGCGATAAAGCGGCCGCCGAGCAGGTGTACCGCAAGACCGTCTCCGTGCTCGACAAGGCGATCCAGAAGGGCACGCTGCACGAGAACACAGCGTCGCGCTACAAGTCCCGCCTGAACGTTCGCGTCAACGCAATGAAATAGGGCTTTGGTCGCTGGCCATCGGCGTTAGGAAGTTTCGGGGTAGACCGCTATTGGGTCTGCCCTTTTTGCTTTTGAGCCAGCTTCTATTTTCGGGTTCCCGATTGCCGTCAAGGGACTACCCAATTTTTAAGGGGAATGGGACCTTCTCGAAGCCGCCAGACCCCTAGGAGTGCATCATTCCCCGCTCGTGCCGCTCTTCCGCCCGACTTTCTTTGCCACTTCGGTTTTGGCGCTGCGCAATTCGGGGCGGTCGGAGTGCTTGCCGTCGTCGCAGTTCTTTAGAAGCTGCGTGTAATACGAAACCGCCTTCGCGGCCTGATGGGTCGTGTCCGCCGACTTGGCCGCGCCGGACAAGCCGTTGAAGCGGTTGGGATCGATTTTCATCGACTTCTCGTATTCCGCCAGGGCGCTCTCCGGTTGCTTCAGTTCGAGGAGCATCTCGGCGAGCATCTCGCGCGCCGGGATATCGACCTCCGCCTTTCCACCTTGATCCTGCGTGTTCGCCACATCGCGCATCTGGCTTATGGCGTCGTCATTTTTCTTCTCAGCGAAGGCGAGCCATGCGTGGACTTCCCCACGGGCATACGAAGAGCGCTTCCCTTCTAGCGTGTACGCATACTTCGATTTGCGGGTGGCCTCTTCGGCGTCGTCGAATTTCTTCGCATTGCTCCGGGTCGCTTCCACGTCGCCCAGGTGCGCCGAGCCAATCGTGCGCGCCCAAAAGGTGATCATCTGCAGGTATGGCGGAGCGTTTGCAGCGGGTTCGAGCACCGCGGCCTCGGACCAGTGCCGCATCTCGAGGTTGTACAGCGCAGGAAAATGCGCACCTGCGAAGCCGTAATACTCGAGCATTCCCGAATCGCCGCTCGGGGAGGCAGACGCCAGAATCTGCTTCGACTTCTCGACGATCTGCCGGGCCCCTTCGTCTTGCCCCGTCTGCAGGTACGCATAGAGCAGGAAGTGCATCGCGTGCAGTTCGTGTCCGTGCATGTACATGGCGTCGGATTTCTCGGTCAGCGCGACCGATTTCAAATTCGCCTGAATATCCTCTTGCCACAGGCCAAGCCGGGCAAAGATGTGCGAAGGCATGTGGACCGCGTGCGCCGACGACGGCGCGATCGCGGCATAGCTGCGCGCCGCCTCAAGCCCCAACGGGGCCAGCTCTGGAGAATCGCACGCATGAATGATGTAGTGCGCGAGGCCGGGATGATCCGGCTGCTTCCGGAACAAGGGCATGAGCACTGCGACAGCTTTCTTGTTTGCCGCGTGAGAAGTATCGTCCGGGGAATCTGAGGCCAGCAGAGACAGGGCGTAAAACGCTCCAGCCTCGAGGTCCGCAGGATATTTTTCGTAGACCTTGGCCATCGCGTCGGAGTACGCGGCCGCCTGCTTCAGGTAGTGGTCTTTCGACGGGTCGGTGTAGAAGACGCTCAGCGCCGAGATATAGTCGCGTTCGCGGTCGGTCTTCGCGCCGATCTTCGACGCGGTTTCCATCTCTTCCTTCCCGCGTTTCAGGGTCGAGTCCTCGGGCCTCTCCCAGATCTCATGGAACAGGCTCAAGGCAATTCCCCAGTGGGCCATGGCGCATGTCGGATCCTGTTTCGCGAGATCGGAGAACTGTTGTTCCGCCATTTCGTACTCGAACGAGTGCATGAGGGCAACGCCGCGCTCGAGAGCGACTCTGGGAGCCGGGCGCGCAGGAAATCGGAAACGAAACTTTGCCCAACTTTTCGTTCGCATCGTGATGATGCGCATGCATGTCGTCATCCAGGGCAATGGCGGGCAGAACAAACAGTCCACAAAGCAGAATGGAGGCAAGGAATTTCACGCGTGGCATCTTTTTCACTCCGTAAAGGCAAACGCCTTACTGTAATCGAGTTTTAGTGCTTTGACCAACCGAGATACTTGCCACGCACCGGAACATGGGAAGGCGCGATGGTCGCGAACAATGTTGAAAAACTCAGCAATGTACGAAAATTCCTGCGAGCCGCGAGCCGTTTCGCCTTGACTCTCGGAGGCGGCCGCACCCATGATCAACGACACTCTAAGTGGGGAGGGGCCGAGCCCCCGACTCCATCGTGACTTCCTCTGGGGGGAGAAAGTCCCTTTGGCGTCATCAGCGCTCGGCCCGTCTGGGGCTCAGACCCCCTGCCCAAGCCCAAACAACATCACATCTAATCTGCTGATAACGGCCGCACGCCCACTCTGTGATCGGTCTTGATGGGGACGCCGAGAGCCGATACTCTGGTGCGATCAGGCGCAAGCAACACAACCGGCGTTGCCGGTATCTTCTTTAGGAGATTGGTTCGACCACAGGGGAGTTCAATGCTGCGACGTGACAATATCCGTTCGATTCCCTTTTTTGTGTGCATTGCATTTCTCGTCGGATTGATCCCGTGGGTTAATCCGAGAACGATTTTGCCGCTGTTCGCGCAGACGAGGGCTGCGGAACGTCCCGCTCCTCCTACACGAGATCCGAAGACTCCGGGATATGTGTCGGCGAAGGAATTACCCGACGGCACGGAGCCTCCGGCGAACCTGGACGGGAACTTCGTCATCGGCCCTAAACACGATCCCGCTCCGGAAATGCCCGGCAATGACAGCCTGCCGAACGGCACGGTCACGGAATTCACCATGACCTCGGCGGATAGCAGGATTTATCCCGGGATCGCGCGCGATCCGAATACCTTCGGAACGGCCGACCCAGCGGACCCTGCGAAGCTGATCGTGACGACGAGCCATCCTGCGCCGTACACGCGGAAGGTGGCGGTGTACGTCCCGAAACAATACGTAGCGGGCAGCATCGCGCCTTTCATCGTTGGCGCGGACGGGCCGGACCGCCTGTTGTTCGGCGCCTTGGACGAGTTGATCGCGCAGCACAAGCTTCCCGTCATGATTGCAATTTCCATTGGAAACGGAAGCGGCGACGCGCAAGGGAGCGAACGTGGCCTGGAGTACGACACGATGTCGGGAGTGTATGCGGAGTTCGTAGAAAAGGAAGTCTTGCCGATGGTCGAAAGCCACGCTCACGTCAAGTTGACCAAGGATCCGGACGGCAGGGCGACTACGGGCGGCAGTTCGGGAGGATCGTGTGCCTTGATCATGGCGTGGTATCACCCCGAGCTGTACCACCGTGTGCTGACCTACTCCGGAACGTTCATCAACCAGCAGTGGCCCCCTGATCCGCGCACGCCGCATGGCGCGTGGGAATTTCATGAGCATCTCATTCCAAACAACGCGCCGAAGCCGATACGAATCTGGATGGAAGTAGGAGACCGCGATCTGTTTAATCCGAACGTGATGCGCGACAACATGCACGACTGGGTGCTGGCCAACGAGAACATGGCGAAGGTACTCGCGGACAAGGGATATCACTATCAGTTCGTGTTCGCTCGCAACGCTGCGCACGTGGACCGCGCGGTGCGGACGCAGACCCTGCCGGAAGCGTTGGAGTATGTTTGGCAGGGATATGGCAAACGGGAAGCAAGCACTAGGCCGCCGATCTTTCAGATTTCTCGCGAGCCGGGGAAATGGTTCCTAGACGGGCAACTGTTCCTGCATCCAGCCAGGAGTTTCCAGCTTTGGCTCGGTGGTGAGATCCATCACAAGGCGTTCGAGGACGAGGCGCTTGCTGACGGGGTTGGAGCGCAGAGCGAGATCTGCTTTGGCGACGAGGCGTATCGCGCGGGTGAGCTCGCGCCGTGACTTGTAGCGCCGGGCCTGCCTGATGATGTCATCCGCGGCGAACGGCGGCACGCGGAATCCCTGCCAGAGCGCGGCCCACAGCATGCGCTGGTCGCGGACGTTGCGCTCGAGAATCACCAGCATTTGGCGAAACGTTTTCGCCAGCATGTAGACGTGGCCGATTGCGGCTTCTTCGCCGTCCCCGGAAGTAAGGATCGCGTCGAGGATTTCCAGCGCGCGAACCCGCTCTTTGCCGGAGATCGCGTCGGTCAGTTCATAAAGAGATCGCTGCTTCGCGGCGAGAACCATGGTTTCGACGTCGCCCAAAGTGATGCGCTTTTTTTCGCCAACGTAGAGAATCAGCTTCTCGAGTTCGTTCGAAATCATCATCATGTCGCCGCCCAGCGCGTCGACCAGTTCACGGGACCCGTCGGGCTCGATCTTGACTCCGCGACTCGTGCCGTATTCCGCAATCCATCGAACGGCTTCGCCTTCCTCCACGCGCGCCAGTTCGACGATCCCGCAATACTGACCCATGGTTTCGCGGATGCGCTGGTAGCGCTCTTTGTCCTGCATCTCCATGCGGCGAACGTCGGCGGGAATGCTGATGTGATCGGCCACAAACACGATAAGGGCATCGGGATTGGGATTCTTGCAATAGTCCTCGATGGCTGCGAGCTTTTCGTCGTTCGATCCACGGCCGAAAAGATTTTTGACGCCGCGCACGAAGAAAACCTGAAAGGGCGCCATCAGAGAAGGAGTGCGGGCGCGGTCGAGAACTTCGGCAAGATCGTTTTCCGATAAATCGAATTCAAACAAACTGAAATCGCGGAGATCGACAGGAACGAGGTGGTCAAGAATCGCGTCGCGAAAGCGCTTGCGGAAAAACGCTTCGTCGCCCACGAACACGTAGGCAGCACGCATCTTGCGAGATTCCAGCTCGCTGACAAAGCGCTCGGCTTGGGCAAAGGCACGCATCACACAGAGTTGTCGTTGCGACCGAAACGAGAAATCTGATTTCGGCCGCGGACCGCAGATTCCTCGCCGCTTCGCTCCGTGGAATGACAGCCTCGGAGGAACAATGACAAAACTTAATTGACCGATTTCGACTTTAGCATTGAGTGTGCAATTCGCATAGTATCCGCGACAGAGCCGTCTGCCGAGTTTCGCTCAGCGGACAGCCGAGAGCGGCTGACCCACACAAGACCTTCATAACTTGCTCAGGAACTCGATGATCTCGGGGGAACTCCAGTCGACGGCGCCGACGAATTTCCGCCGCACCACTCCCTGACGGTCGATCACATATGTTTCCGGCCAGCCGGACGTCCCGTACATGCCGGCAACTTTCTGTTCTGGATCGCGGACCGTCAAGAAATTGATGCCACGCTGCCTGAGAAATCGGTGATAGGCGTCCTCATCGACATCAATGCTGACGCCCAGCACCACGACACCCCGACTTCGCATGCGATCTTGCATGGTCATGAGCGACGGCAACTCTTCGACGCACGGCGGGCACCAGGTCGCCCAGAAATTCAGCACGACAATCTGTCCGTGAAATTGAGCGAGGCTGACGGCGCGATCGGAATCCTGGACGCTGAACTGGTTCGCGGCGTTGCCGATTCGCGGAGGCCGCGACCCGGTGTAGCACCCGGCAGCGAACATCAAGGCCAGCAGCGGCAGGCTAATCAGAACTTGCTTCAAAGCTAGAATCCTTCCAGCACGTTCGAAACCAGGGTACGGGCGAAATCCTGCGACAGGCGGCGAAACGCGGGAGAGTCTTCCTCAAAGAAAGTAGTCAGATCTTGTGAGACTTCGTACTGCTCGCGAAAAAGGTAAGCCGGATTTTGATAGAGAACCTTGCCGCTGCGATCCGTCAGGATGACGCGCATGCTGACCACGACGAGCACGCTGGCTGCGCGGCCACTGGCGGTATCGTAAGTCAGCGGCGAAGCAGCAGTCGACAACACCGTTCCGCGCAGAGTCGCATCGGCATCATCGCCTGTGTCGTTCACGATGTGATACCGCGTGCGTGTGGTAAATTCGCGCACCACAGAAGCGGTCAACATCTGCTCGATGCGGTAGGTCGGAGTTTCGTTCTTGAACGATGGAACCGCGATGGTCTTGACGCTTTCGGGGAGCTGAACGGCGTGGCCGGCGGTGTGATATCCGCATGCCGCCTGGAAGAGCAGGGTCACAGCAAGCAGGCCCGCCCATTCCCGCGCACGCAACGTCATTGAATCTTCCCTGTCGGGCGGGTCGCAGTCATGCTCTCGGCGCATTCCACAGCAGTGATCGCCGAGAGCCGAAGGTTGTCCGCCGCTGCCCATAACCACACGCCGTTAGGCTGAACAGGATCCGCTTTCAAAGCCAGCTGAATATCCGCCTGCCCGGCCGAACTCACGTTGGTCGGAGACTCCTCATCGGAAGCAGGAATTGCTACGTGATCGCCCGCCAACACCAGCGAGAGTGCGGCCAGATCAACCGGCGTTTCCATTTCGAGGTAGAGCGCGAAGGCGTGACTATGGAAAACGGGCGCCTGCACGAGAAGAAGCGATGGTTCCGGAACCTGGCTCGCAGTAATTTTTCGGAAATGCCGCAGAATGCGCGCCTCCACCGAATCGAGCGCAGGCTGGGATTTCAGACCATAGCGCTCCACCATATTGAACGCGACTTGCGCATCGAAAACATCTTTCGGCAACGGCTGAAACGAGAGCAAGTTGACGGTCTGGTGGTGCAGTTCGTCCATCCCGCGCTGTCCGTGCTCGGACGCGGGCTCGAAAATAGTGGCGACGGCGCGCCGAACGGCTCCTGATTTTTTCAGCCGCAGCAACAACAGTGCCAGCATCACCGCGACGGGATGAGCGGTCACGCACGGTCCGGGCTGCAATTCCGGCGGAGGAAGTTGCCCGCGTTCGCGCTCGATCCAAAGCGAACGGACAGTCGCGCCAGGCTGATCCTCAAGAGCCGCCGACAAATCGATAATGGCGCTTCCGGCGTCGCGAGCGTCTTTCCAGCTGCGGCGGGTGCCCTCCTGATCCGCAGCAAAGAATGTGAAGTCCACATTCTCGAACTGTTCGGCACGCACGCGCTGGATGAAGCTGATCTCATCGCCCATCGCTTCCAGTTGCCCCATGGCTTCGTCGTCATCGAGCAGTCGAATATCGGCAGCGGGAAAGTTTCGCTCGTTGAGAACTTCCGCGACTTCCTTCCCCTTCAGCGATCCCGCGCCGACAATGGCAGCGCGGTACAGCTTGGCACGTGAAACGACCGATGGAGAAGCTGGCGTAGGTTTGACGGACTCACTCATGAGGTCTGCGAAGCCTCCTTATAGGACGGAGGCGGGGGATCAGGACGGCGGCGAAAGATCCATTGCAAGCGCCAGAATACGCCGGAAACCATGTACACCAATGCGATCGCAAAAAGCATCTTGCGGGAGTACGCGAAGATCAACGCGAACACCGCCGCCAACACTACGATGAGCCGAAAAGGATGGCGTGAACGGAAATCGATGTCCTTGAAACTGTAAAAGCGCCACGTGCTGACCATCAGATAGCCCACGGTCGTGACCATGGCGGACCACGCGAGAGCCGTATAAGCAGCCGCGACGGGCTCGCCTGCCTCAAAGTGCACTACGGCCGCAATGACGCCGGCTCCCGCCGGAATCGGCATTCCGACAAAATATTTCTTGCCGGGCCGCCCCGGATTCGAAGGCTGTGGATTGCCAGAAATGTTGAAGCGTGCCAGCCGGCTCGCACCGGCGATCAGAAAGAGAAAACTTGCAATCGCGCCCAGTTGAGGAAGCTTAATGTGCCATGGCCCTTCACCCAACATCAGCGGTGGCATCAGGTGAAATCCCCACGTCCAGGCGAGCATTGCGGGAGCCACGCCAAACGTAATCGCGTCGGCTAAGGAATCGAGCTCTCGGCCAAAATCACTGGTCGTGCCCGTCATGCGCGCAATGCGTCCGTCGAGCCCGTCGAACAGGACTGCAAATCCGATCGCCTTCGCCGCATTGTCCAGGTGCCAGAAATCGATGGCAGACGCGTGCATGATCTCGAGAATGGCGAAAAAACCAAGCGCCATATTCGCAGTCGTGAACAGGGACGGCAGTATGTACATCCCCTTGCTCATCCGGCGCCGCGGTCTCGTCATGCCCTGATTCGTCAATGGGCCCTCTCGTTGGCAGACGCAGTTCCCGTGGCCGTCAACGTTCGCTGCGGGAGGTATGCCAGCACGCTGGCTCCCCTTTGACCGTATCGCCGACCTTCACGTTGATGGTAGAGGATGCGTCGAGCAGTACGTCAACGCGGGATCCGAACTTGATGAGCCCAACGCGCTGGCCGCGCTCCAGGCGGTCTCCAACTTTTTGATTGAAAACGATGCGGCGCGCGAGCAATCCGGCGATCTGTTTGAAGATAACGGTGTGGCCATCTCCGTCCACCGTGACCACATTCTGCTCGTTCTCTTCGGCGGAAACAACGTTCATTGCGTTCAGAAACTTGCCGCGATGGTAGCGCACGTCGCGCACTACGCCGGCAATCGGAGAACGGTTCACGTGGACGTTGAAAACGTTCAGAAAGATGCTGAAGCGCAGCCACTCGTGGCCGCCCACATTGACGGCGGAAACGCTGGTGATTTTCCCGTCGCCCGGAGACACCACTGCACCCTCAGCGTCTGGAATTGCGCGCTCAGGATCCCTGAAAAACCAGAAGAAGAAAAAAGCCAGCAGGAACGGAAGGATCGCCCACGCGGGTCTGGTCAGCCAGCCGAGCAGAATGCCGACGGCGATCAAAGGGAGCGCGTAATAGTATCCATCACGAACCATGGGGAGTATGTCAATTATAGCTGGCGCGAGGCGCACGAAGCGCGCGAACCCCGCCAGAGGCTCGCAAGTATAAATAAAAAAAGGCGCGTTCTCGCGCCCTGCGGTGGGTACATTTCTCCCGGGCAGCCTGAGCCGCCATCGGTTAGCCAGGAACTGCTTTACGCTACGTTAACGCCGTACTGCATCCGGTGCTCGCGCTCGATCGATTCCATCTGATCTTTGAGCCGGAGTTTTAGCTTTTTGAGGCGAACCTCTTCGAGCTTCTCGTCTTCGCTGAGGTAACGTTTTTGGGTGAGTAGATCAAGGCGTTGCGAATATTGCGTGTGCTCCTGAGCCAGCCGGCGAAATTCATCGTGACTGGTTAGGAGCTGGTCTTTCGAAGTCAGCATTCAGCAGACCTCCAACCGGGATATTGGCTCAAGGTAGCACAGGCCCAAAAGCGGTTCAATGCCAAAAAAGTGGTGCAGTCTCACTATGAGAACGTCTTAGCGAAGGTCGATGCGGTAAAGGATCGCGTCCTCTAAAGGCCCGTTGTAGTAGGACTTGCGGTGGCCTGTCCGCTGAAAGCCGGCTGCTTCGTAGAAGGCGCGGGCGCCATCGTTCGATTCGCGAACCTCCAGAAACACTGCCTCACTCTTTGTTTTGCGAGCTATGTCGAGCAAAGCCCTCAGCAGCGTGGTAGCGACGCCGACGCGGCGCGCTGACGGGGCGACCACGATGTTTTCGAGCTCCCATTCGGGCGGGATTGGGCTGGCCACAATAAATCCCAACATCATTCCCGGGCTCGATTCGCTTGGGGAAAGTGGGCGGCTAGGATCAGTGACGCTCGAAGCGGACAGTACGACCCGGTTGGACGCGAGCAGATCGCGATACTGATTTTCACTCCAATGCGCCGCCGTGAGCGACTCGCGATCCAAAGCCATCATCGCGGGAATATCGGCGGGAACGGCTTTCCGGATTGTGAATGATCTATCCAAGAGGACGCAACCAACGATGCTCACGATTGCCGAGTGAACTCGAGCTACTTCCCTTTTACGAAAATCTCGGCGTCGGAGCGGCGGCCGTAATTCGCGTCGAGGAGATCAGCAGCGACCGTTTCACCGGCGAGAAGCTTTCTCCATCCCAGGCGCGCGATCATCTCCGCATCGACTGGAGGAATCTCAACCAAGGGCAAAGAGGAATTACGGGCGACGGTCGCGAGTGCCGGGTCTGGAGTTGCAATGACAAATTCCTGGGACGCCTGCGCCAACTCATCCTTTGAAACCAGCTGCTCGCGCAGCAATCGAGCGATGCCTCCCACGATCTCATATTGCCCGGCGTAGACGTCGCCGCGGCCAGCCTCGAGCACGGCCTCGATCTTGCCCTCGCGGCCACTGGCCACCGCAACCACTTCCAGCAGCGATACGGCCACGATGGGTTTGGCAAGAATCTCCGCGAGAGCCTTGATTGCGGCGAGTCCGACACGCAATCCGGTGAACGATCCGGGGCCGGCGACCACGATAAACGCGTCGATGTCTGTCTTGCTGAAATGATGCTTCGCAAGCAGCGCCGCGATCTGCGGGACAAGCTGCGCGGAAAAAGCTCCCCCTGAAAGGGGCGAGGCTTCGATCACTCGAATGTCATTTGAGTCGGAACCAGACTCCGCACGTACGAGCGCGACGTTGCCTAATCTGCCCGACGTGTCGGTAACAAGAAGAAGCATGGGTTGGTTGATCCGTGGTGATCGTGCAAATCAGTGGCCGTGTTTGGTTCCTACGCCTGCACCAGTTCCAGCAGCACGCCACCTGTGCTTGACGGGTGAACGAAAACGTATTGATGTCCGCCCGCGCCGGTCTTGATTTCTTCCGAGACAAGACGCGTGCCGTCGGCCTTCAGACGCGCCACAGCGGCGGGCAGGTCCGGAACTTTGAGGCAGACGTGATGCAAACCTTCGCCCCGCTTGGCGATAAATTTCGCAATTGTGGAATCGTCCGAGGTCGCTTCGAGGAGTTCGAGCCGGCTCTCGCCTACGGGGACCATCACGAGCCGAACCTTCTCTTGTTCAACCCTCTCTTCCGGGGACACGCTGAGGCCGAGCTTTTCATAGATCGACTTCGCCGCCGCCAACGACTTCACCGCGATGCCGAGATGATCGATGCTGAATTCCACGCTGCCCCCGAGCGCAATTCTAGATTGAAGATTTCTTGATTGCCGATTGCAACGCCGTTCCGGTCTAAATCGGCAATCTGAAATCTGAAATCGCTTTACTCCTGCTTCACCGCCTGCGCGACAATCTCTTCCACGAGCGTATACGGATCGCGCTTGTGTTCCACCACTTGCTGCGCAAGCTCTTTCACCTTGCCGGCTCCGAGCTGCGCTCGCGCCTTCTCCAGCATGGCGTCGCGGAGCATTTCCACCAACCGCTCCTGCCAGTTCTCGACGCTCTTCTTAAGAGCCCGATTGTCTTTTTGTAGATAGCCCTCGTAAGCCTCGATCGCTGCCGCCAATTCTTGCACGCCTTTTCCTTCACTGGCCACCGTCTTCACGATCGGAGGAGTCCATCCGTCGTGGCGCATTGCCAGTGACTGCAGTGCGCGAATTTCTCGCTCGACCCGTTCGGCCCCGTCGCGGTCGCTCTTGTTGATCACGAAGATGTCGGCAATTTCCATGATGCCGGCCTTGATGGTCTGCACATCGTCGCCCATGCCGGGCACAAGAATCACGACGGTGATTTCGGCAAGGCGAACAATATCGACTTCATCCTGACCCACACCGACCGTCTCAATGAGGATCATGTTGCGCCCCGCGGCATCGAGCACGGTCGCGACGTCGGCAGTAGCACGAGCCAGGCCGCCGAGCGATCCGCGCGTCGCCATGCTGCGAATGTAAATCCCCGCGTCGGCAAAATGATCCTGCATGCGAATTCGATCGCCGAGAATTGCGCCGCCGGTGTAGGGGCTCGTCGGATCGACCGCGATGATGCCAACCGTCCGCTCCCGTCGACGATAATGTCGCGCGACTTGATCGACGAGCGTACTCTTCCCCGCTCCCGGCGGGCCCGTCAGGCCGATGATGCGGCCTTTGCCCGTGTGAGGAAACAGCGCCTTCAATAACTCGGAAGAACCCGGAGCGCGGTTTTCGACGGTAGAGATCGCGCGGGACAGAGCCCGCACATCGCCCGAACGGAGCGCTGTAATCGAGGACTGGAGATCAGGATTCAACCAGCCAGTGTAAAGCAGTGGCTGGCAAACTAAAACTTCAGCGCTGTCAAAACTTCCGTTCCCGCTGAATTACTTCGATCGGTTGTTCGACGCCTCGACACGCGATACATTCAAGCCGGGGACGTTGGCCACCATGCCGATCGCTGTCCAGACCGGACGTTCGACGATTCCCCAGGCAAGCCGTTTGCCGGGAATTGCGCCTCTCATCGCGCTTCCGTCGGCGGCAATTGCATTCCGAAACCACATGCCGGCTTGGGCGTTCATGTGGTTGTTGTCGTTCTCGATTTTTGCTTCGTTGAAATGGATGACATGGTGGAGCGCTCGCAACCGAGAGAGTGCCCCGCTCGGACGGTCGATCGCGTATCTGCTGCTCTGGCCCGGGATGAACGCCTATGCATTTCTTGATCTGAACAGGCGGACACCTAAGCCGCATATTCGCGAATGGATTTGGGCGTCACTGAAGACTTGTCTTGGCGTCGTTTTACTTTGGGAAATTGCGCGTCGCGTCCCCGCGGACCTGGCGCTCCTTCGAGGGTGGGTTGGACTGCTCGGCTTGATCTTCCTATTGCACTTTGGCAGCTTCCACCTCATCGCACTGTTCTGGCAAGCAATGGGAATCGATGCCGAGCCGATCATGTCGAATCCCGCCGCATCTCAAAACCTCAGCGAGTTTTGGGGAAAGCGTTGGAATCTGGGTTTCCGCCAACTGGCACACGACTTTATTTTTCGTCCGTTGCATCAACGAATAGGTCCTGCCACCGCGGGGCTTCTGGTTTTCGTTGTCTCTGGATTAATCCACGACCTGGTCATCTCTCTGCCGGCGCGTGCTGGTTACGGATTGCCCACCGGATATTTCGTTATCCAGGGGCTGGGCGTGATGCTGGAGCGGTCATCGACAGGGCGAAAACTCGGCATCCGACAAGGATTCCGAGGGCGAGCATTTGCTTTGATTTTTACAGCTGTTCCGGCATTCTGGCTCTTTCACCCCGCGTTTGTGTCGCGGGTAATGCTTCCATGCATGCACGCGATTGGAGCTGTATGAATGGTTTCGTTGCAGAACGATGGTTCGATTTGATCCTTTGGGCAGCCGGCGCGGGACACTTTCTGATTCTCGCCGCCAGCTTCCAGGTGCCTTCGCGTTTGCGCTGGAAACAGGATCTTGCGAAGCTCTTGCCGTTCAACCGGAAAATGCTCTGGGTGCAGAGCGGGTTCACCGTTCTCACGATCATTGCGTTCGGCACCCTCACCCTCGCGTTGCATGAAGAACTTTTACACGGAGACCGCGCCGCCAACGGGCTGGCATGTTTTATCGCGACCTATTGGACTGCGCGCATCCTGGTGGACGTGTTCTATTTTTCACACGAAGACTGGCCGAAAGGAAATCAGTTTGTGATTGGCCACGCCCTCTTGACCAGTTTGTTCGTGGCGTTAGCCAGCAGCTACTGGGCGCTATTCGGATGGAATGTGTGGAGGAATTGAAAATCCCACTTCTCCGTGAATGCAAGAGAAGTGGGAGACCGCTCAGTCCTTGAGTAACTGCCGGGCGATGACCAGGCGTTGAATCTCGCTGGTTCCTTCGCCGATCGTGCACAGCTTTACGTCGCGATAAAACTTTTCGGCAGGATAGTCCTTGATGAAGCCGTAGCCGCCGTGAATCTGGACGCCTTCGTTGGCGCATCGCACGGCCACTTCACTCGCGTAGAGTTTTGCCATCGACGATTCCTGCGTCGTCTTCATGCCGGCATCTTTCATCGACGCTGCCCGCATGGTCAGCAGAACGGCCGCATCGATCTCGGTGGCCATATCGGCGAGCTTCCACTGGATCGCCTGGAAATCGCTGATCGCCTTGCCGAACTGGTGGCGCTGCTTAGAATATTTCAACGCCGCTTCGAAGGCGCCTTCTGCCATGCCTAGCGACAATGCCGCGATCGAGATGCGGCCTCCATCGAGTACGCGCATTGCATCCGGGAAACCTTGCCCTTCGCCTCCCAGCAGATTTTCGGCGGGAATCACGCAGTCTTCGAAAATCAGTTCGGCCGTGTCACTGGCACGAAGGCCCAACTTGTTTTCTTTCTTGCCGGGACGGAATCCCTTGGTGTCTTTCTCGACAACGAACGCCGAAATACCGTGCGTGTGCGCGGCGCGGTCGGTGACAGCCAGAACTACCACCACGTCGGCATAGTGGCCGTTGGTGCAAAACGTCTTGGTGCCGTTCAGGACCCAGTTGTTTCCTTTGCGCACGGCCGTCATGCGCGCGCTGCCGGCATCAGATCCGGAGGATGGCTCCGTCAATCCCCATGCGCCGATAAATTCTCCGGTGGCAAGCTTGCTGACGTATTTCTTCTTCTGCGCTTCGTTGCCGGCAAGGTAGATATGGTTCGAGCAGAGTGATGTGTGCGCAGCCACGATGATGCCGACAGAACCGTCGACCTTAGAGAGTTCCTCGATCGCAGTGACGTACTCCACGTACCCCATGCCTGCCCCGCCGTATTCCTGCGGAAAGACAATCCCCAGCATGCCCAACTTGCCCAGTTCCTTGATCGTGGCGAGAGGAAACTCCCCAGCCTCGTCCCACGTCATGACGTTGGGCTTGATCTCGCGCTCGGCAAACTCACGCACGCTCTTCTTCAACTGCAATTGCTCTTCGTTCAGTTGGAAATCCAAGGACCCTCCGGCCTAAGTTTTGATTAGATCATAGTGTCCAGAAGATCAAAAAGTTACCGCCAGAGAAAGTGTGAAGGATTGCAGAGAGCCGCATAAACACTGGCGGATTTGCGCATTTGTGTCATCGTGCCAACCGACCGGATGGTTTGGGATTTTGACTACTAACGAGCAGTTGCGTCGGAGAGAGCAATAAACCGCTGGAAAACTTCGTTCGACAGCAGGCGACCACGTGTGGTGAGGCGAATACAATCACCGTCCTGTTCAAGCAGGCCATCTGAAACCAAATCCGCGATCGTCGAGCCGACTTCCCGCAATGCGGCCGCTCCGAGATCGGCCTCGAGTTTTCTCAGATCTACGCCTCGATTCAGACGCAATCCCAGGAAGAAGGATTCTTCCATCGCGTCGGCATGAGTGACGAGAGTCTTCTGCAGCGCCGAACCATCACTGAATTTCTCCAACGAGTCCGCGGTGCTGAACCGGACTGCATCATTTGCATCATTCGCGGAATGGAGCATCGAATGCGCGTCGACGCCGAAGCCGAGATATGGATGGCGCGTCCAATATTTCAGGTTATGCCGCGACTCGAATCCCGGACGCGCGAAGTTCGAGATCTCGTATTGCGGCATTCCTGAAGCCTCGAGCGACTCGCAGGCCATGAGATAAAAGTCCGCAACGGCATCTTCGTCGGGAACGAAATGCGCGTGATAGCGGGTTCCACCTGCAATCAATTCGCGTCCGAGGCGCGAGTCGTCGTCCACTTCCAGCATGTACACGCTCGCGTGCGGAGCGCCGGTACGAACGGTTTCGGCCAACGAATTTTTCCAACTCTCAGCGGTCTGATGCGGCAACCCCGCGATCAAGTCGATATTAATGTTCGTCACTCCGGCGGCCCGCAGATGGACGATGTCCTCCAGTACCGATGACCGCTTGTGGATACGCCCGACGGCGCGCGCTTCTTCGTCTACGAAGGACTGCACTCCCAGGCTGACTCGATTGACTCCGCACTCCACCAAGGTCTCGAGCACTTCGGGAGTGAGAGTTCCGGGAGCGCACTCGACGGTGACCTCGGCGTCAGGACGAACGGAATATTCCGTTCGGACCGCATCGAACATCCGCTTCAGTTGCCGCCCGTCCAGAACCGTCGGCGTCCCGCCGCCAAGGTAAATGGAATCGACTTCTCTCTCAAAACATCCGCCGATCTCGAGCAAGGCCTTCGGTGCATTCGAGATGTCGGCGCAAACACGATCCACATAGCGCTCGAACAATGCCCGCGAAAAGACGTCGGACGCGAAGTTGCAGTAGCTGCACTTGGTGCGGCAGAACGGCACGGAAATGTAGATTCCAAGCGGCACTGACTCATTATCCCACTCAAAAGCTTTTCCATCCCCGCGACTGGTTGGACCATCTATTTGAGGTACCCTTATGAATAGCGCACTTGCGTGCTGCCCGGGTGTTCGAATCGACGGATCACGCTTCGTTTAACCAGGACTGATGGCTCAAGAAGAGGAAGTACTTGGCAAAGCGTACGACAGCCGCCTGATGGGGCGTCTGCTCAAGTACCTGCACCCGTATCACTGGCAGGTCGCCGTCGCTATTGGTTCGATTATTTTCAAGTCTTTCGCCGACGTACTCGGTCCGTATCTGGTAAAGGTCGCGGTCGATCGCTACCTCGCGCCGGTAAAAAACACGGCTGGATTCTGGAACTGGCTCAGTCCCGTCCCGACGCACGGCATTGCGCAGATTTCATGTATTTATTTCGGCCTGCTGGGCTTTTCGTTCGTGCTCGAATTTCTGCAGACTTACTTCATGCAGTGGACCGGACAGAAAGTCATGTTCGATCTGCGCAGCCAGATTTTTCGCCATCTTCAGCGCATGCACGTGGCTTTCTTCGATAAGAATCCTGTCGGCCGCCTGGTCACGCGGGTCACCACCGACGTGGACGCCTTGAACGAAATGTTCACCTCGGGCGTCGTTTCGATCTTCGAGGACTTTTTTGTGCTGGCGGGCATCCTCGGGATCATGCTGTGCATGAATTGGAAGCTGGCTCTGATCACGTTTGCCGTGCTGCCGTTCATCGTCGTCGCGACCAAGATTTTTCGGGACAAGGTTCGCGACTCCTACCGGCGCATTCGGACTGCCATCGCGCGGATCAATTCGTATTTGCAAGAGCATGTCAGCGGCATGGTCGTGCTCCAGCTTTTCAACCGCGAACGCAAGGCGTACCAGCGTTTTTCGGAAATCAACCGCAGCCACATGGACGCCTTTAAAGACGCGATCATCGCGTACGCTGTCTACTATCCGGTCGTCGATTTCTTTTCTGCGGTCGCTATCGCCTGCGTGATCTGGTACGGCGGCCTCGATGTGATCGCCGGCTTCTCGGTGAAGAGCGTTTCGATTGAGTTCACTCGCCATTCGCTTGTCTCGTTCCATCTGGTGGCAACCGCCGCATCGCTCGGCGTGCTGATCGCATTCACGCAGTACGCGATGCGTTTCTTCCGCCCCATCATGGATTTCAGCGAGAAGTACAACATCCTGCAGTCGGCAATGGCCGCCAGCGAACGTATCTTCAAGCTCATGGACACGCCCGTAGACATCGTGACGCCGACCGTGACGAAGAAACCGGCAGGCCCCGGCCGCATCGACTTTGACCACGTCTGGTTCGCCTACCGGGAGGTCGATCATGGAGCGGCGGAAGCTTCGTCCGCACGGCCAGCACCCGGCGCAGCCGAGACGAGGAATGGATCTTTGGCTTCTCCACCCGATTGGGTTCTCCGCGATGTCAGTTTCTCCATCGAACCCGGAGAAACCGTTGCCGTCGTTGGCCACACTGGCGCAGGCAAGACGACTCTCATTTCCCTGCTGCTGCGCTTCTACGACGTGCAGAAGGGAGCGGTCCGCATCGACGGAATTGATGTGAAAGAAATGGACTTGATCGATCTCCGCAGCCGCTTCGGAGTCGTGTTGCAAGACCCGTTCCTCTTCACGGGTACCATCGGTGGCAATATCCGCATGGGCACAGTGCGCATTCGGGATGAACAAGTGCAACGAGCTGCGGAAGACGTCAACCTTGCCGACTTTGTTCGCGGATTACCGAAGGGTTTCGGGGAAGAGGTTCGAGAGCGCGGATCGACGCTTTCGACCGGACAGAAGCAACTCATCTCATTCGCGCGCGCGCTCGCACACGAGCCAAAGATTCTGATCCTCGACGAGGCCACGTCGAGTGTCGACACCGAAACAGAGTTCAAGGTGCGAGATGCGCTGAACCGCATGGTCGAAGGACGCACCTCGCTGATCATTGCGCACCGTCTGTCCACCATCCAGCGTGCCGATAAGATCATCGTCATGCACAAGGGCCAGGTTCGCGAAATGGGGACGCACCAGGAACTGCTGGCCAATCGCGGAATCTACTACAAGCTGTACCAGCTTCAGTACAAGGACCAGGAAATCGCGGTGGGGAATTCCGAAGCGGAGTCCGCTGTCAGCGCCGACGACTAGAAGATAGGCGGGATATTGTGTGGCGCCTGCGCTCTCGCCCGCGAAGATCTTCGGATTCACTCCGATGGGCAGCCGAGGCGGCTGTCCCCACATTCCTGTCTCGCATCACGAATTTCTACCTCCCATCCGCGCTCGTCACTATCCGGGAATTTCATTCGATACAATCGTGGCTTGCAAATCCTGATCTCTGCCGGCGAGGCCTCTGGCGAAATGTACGGCGCACAGCTCATTGAAGCTCTGCGCCAAGCCGCTGATCGAAAGGCTGCGGAGCTTCGCGACGCCGGACAGCCGCGGGCGGACGTCCCCACACAAGATCACACTTTGGAATTCTTCGGCGTGGGTGGCGACCGCATGCGCGCCGTAGGGTGCGAAACCGTCGTCGACACCCGGGATCTAGCGGTGGTCGGCATCACTGAAATCCTCAGCCGCCTGCCGAAAATCCTCAGTCTCTACCGTCGCCTGATTCGCGAAGCGGATCGACGCAAGCCTGACCTCGCCATCGTGATCGACTCGCCTGCATTCAACTGGCGGGTGGCGCGACAGATGAAGAAACGCGGAATCCCAACTGTCTACTATGTAGCACCGCAGTTCTGGGCGTGGCGTCAGGGACGCGTGCGGCTTTTGCGCAACTACATCGATACAGCGCTCGTGATCTTCCCCTTCGAAGAATATTTCTACCGGGAACGCGGAGTGGATGCGACCTTCGTTGGTCACCCGCTGGCCGAGCTGGCACATCCTGCCATTGAACGCGCAGATTACGCGGCGCAATTCCAACTGGATCCGCTCAAACACTGGATCACATTGATGCCCGGCAGCCGCGTAAAAGAAGTGCGGATGAACCTGCCGGAAATTTTAAGATCCGCAGCACTCCTTGGATCGGCGTTCGAATTTCTTCTCCCAGTCGCGCCGACCCTCGACCGCAGCTTTCTGCAAACCCTCATCGGATCTCAGAAGATCACGCTGGTCCCGGAATCGCTCCCGGCGCTCTGGCATGCGCGCGCCGGAATCATCGCCAGCGGCACGGCCACCGTGGAAGCCGCCATGATGAACACGCCCTTCGTTATGGTCTACCGTGTGTCGCCGCTGACGTACCTGCTGGGCAAACCGAGAGTGAAGGTCACACGCTTCGCGATGGTCAATCTGATCGCGGAAGACGATGTGGTCCCCGAACTGGTCCAAGACGACTTCACTGCGCAAAACGTCGTTGACCATCTCACCAGTATCCTTCCGGACGGGTCGCCCCGCGAGCACATGCTAGAAGGATTGGCACGCGTTAAGTCGAAGCTACGTCCCCCGCCAACTACTGGTGTCGCGCGGCATCCCGCCGATCGAGCTGCGGACATCATCCTTGCCCTATTTCAAACGAAGGGGAAATAACAGACCGATGCTTTCAGCCCAGCGCTGCCACGAAACCGTTTTCGAGCCCGAAAATGACATGTTCTTGACACCGTTCACTGCTAAACCTTGTGCTCCCAGCATCTTTTGGGTCAGAATCTTCATCATAGGAAATGGGTTATCATTTCCCGGAGATTCTCCTGAATGTCGATAGACCTGCGGCGCCGCCTGAGCGTCCTAACGAGTTCCCTGACTCTAGCCTTGCTGATATTGCTCGCCCTGCCGTCCCAGGCAGCGGAGAAGGCCCGCTTGCGCGTCGACGACTACCAGATCGACGCGACTCTCGACCCACATCTCCATCAAATTACCGCCAAAGCCAAGGTCAAATTCACGGCTTTGCAGGACATAAGTGTTGCCATCTTCGAACTCCACAATGACCTGCGCATCACCAAGGTTTCCGACGAAAAGAATCAGGCGCTTTCGGCCGAACGTGTAACGCAGGATTCGACGGTCCGCGTGCCGCTGCCGGCAGGCTTGACCAAGGACTCTTCGATGACGCTGACATTCGAGTACGAAGGCCGTTTAGAGAGCGCCGACAACAGCCCCGTGCCTGGGCTCAACATGGCCTACATCGGCGACGACACGACCTATCTGCTCTATGCCGGGCGGTGGTTTCCGGTCAGCGGATTCGGGATGAATCGGTTCACGTCAACGATTCACATCACGCTTCCTGCGCACATGCTCGTGATCGGCAGCGGCAAGGTTTCGACCGTGGACCATGCGGCGTCGAACAAGCCGAATGCCAGCGTTCTCCCGACCAAGACCTTCACGTTCGTATCCGACAAACCGAGTTTCCCTGGGACCATCGTCGCCGGAGTCTTTCAGGAATATAAGAGCGACGAAGCGGGCATGGATCTGCACGTTTTCTTTAAACCCACGCACCAGACCCTCGCGCCCGCTTACACGACGACAGCGGTTCAGGAATTCACTTACTACATCACGCTCTATGGCCTTGCGCCGTCTCAACGCCTGAATGTGGTCGAGATTCCAGGAGATACCCTTCCTTACACTTGGGCTCCGGAGATCGTCGGACTGGCGAGTCCTTCGATCACCGAAAAAACGAACTATCGGCTGCTTGCCGACGGAATCGCGCACCAGTGGTGGGGAGTTTCGGTGAGTCCAGCCACAAAAGATGACTGGTGGATCAGCGACGGCTTCTCGCGCTACTCCGAAGCAATGTACGTAGAAAATGCTGCGGGCGCGGCCGGATTGGAGGAGGCCGTAAAGGATATGTCGGTAGGCGCCCTTGCATATGACACGGTGCCCCTTTCGAGCGCGAGCAAACTGGATATTTACTCGACAGAATTCCAGTCACTCTCCACTGACAAAGGCGCAATGATCCTGCACATGTTGCGCTGGGTGATGGGAGAAGACAAGTACAACAAGACCATGCGCGAATTTGCGGGCGCGTTCGCCGGGAAATCCGCATCGACCGATGACTTCCGGGAGATCGCCGAGAAAAACTACGGCCAGCAGCTGACCTGGTTCTTCTCGCAGTGGCTGGATTCCACCGGCGCTCCCGAGTTCAAAGTGAAATACACCACTTATCGCTTGGGCGGAGCCGCAGCGCAGAATCCCAAAGAAGAAAAGCTCCCTGGCTTCCGTGTGACTGGTGAAATCTCGCAAGACCTTGATCTGTTCCGAATGCCTGTCGACATTAAGATCGACACCGACGGCCGCACGGAAAATAAGCGCATCGACGTTGTCGGCACCAATTCTCCATTCTCGATCGAGACGTTTGGCCGCCCTCGCCGCATTTCCGTCGATCCCGATCACCACGTTTTGACTAACTCCAGCGACGTCAAGCTGCGTGCATCGATCTTGCGTGGACAAGCCATGCAGCAACAGGGAGATCTCTCGGGTGCGCTGACCGAATTCAACAAGGCGCTCGACCTGAACAAAAACAGCTCATTGGCGCACTACCGGGTGGCAGAAGTCTTCTTCATCCAGCGGAATTATCAAAGCTCCGCGAATGCCTATCGCGAAGCCATCAATGGAGATGGCGACCCGCGATGGACCGAAGTCTGGAGCCGCATCCAGTTGGGCAAGATTTTTGACATCACCGGACAGCGCGAGCGCGCAGTGAACGAATACCGCCAGGCCCTGCAAACCAACGACAATACTTTCGGGGCGCTCGAAGAAGCCCGTAAATATTTGCAGAAAGCGTTCGAACGTCCGAAAGAAAAGCAGCAATAAGACACGGCGGGGACGTCAGCAAAGGGATCGGCTACATTCTGGGCTTGGCCTGAACCCAAGCTTCCGCTTCTTCGAGTGACTCGAAAATCTCAATATTCCTTTGAAAGCGCAGAATTTTGTGCATGCGTGCCGCATTGCTCTGAAGAGTATTTTGGACCACGAATGCACGTTTAGCGCCGGGCGAAAAGGGATCAATCTTGTCGGCAAGCTCCAGAAAGTCTTCCGCTTGGAGTTCCATTTCTTCGACATCGCGGAGATCCGCAATCTCTGAAAACGTGGGCTCGAACAGCGGGTTCATCTTCAGATGTCTAGCGTAGTTCCCGATGTCCTGCGGACCGACGCTCCTCCTAAACTTGACCAAAACAAGGCGCTTCTCGAGATCGATTGAATATTCAGCAGCCGTGTTCTGCGGCAAGATGTTGGGTCCGCCGGCATCATCGGCCAAGTGTTGAGATTCCATTGGCGCCAGACCTCCGTGTGGTAGCTCGTTTCTACGTTTCACTATCGGCAGATCTTCGTTGAACTCCATTCGCCGGGCCTTCATCCCACATCCGTAAATGCACTGGCGTCCAGCTAACCTTTTTTGCAATTCATGGGTCTAATGGGGTACATGCCAGCGGGAACTTTTGAGTGTCCGGCTGCGTATTTCTGATCAGATGGTTAGGCGGGATTGAGACCCCTCGCCTGAACGTTACCCGGGTGCCCCCACGCTCCTCCCCGGAGGCGTGGGGGCATTATTTTGCGTGAAAGAAACACGGAACCAGCGCCGACTCCCGGCTCCGACTTCAGCACTTCCGGACAAAACATTCGCCTTGTGTTTCCAGTGAAATTTGAGACCCGTCCGAGTTCGTTGAACTATCTCAATCGCCGTTGTGGTTCAGTTGTCCGGGCATTCGCTACAATCGCGGGGTGCCCGAAACCGCTCGCCTCGACCGCGTACTCTCGCAACTTCACCTTTACGAGCATCCGCTCCTGAACTTCTCGGCGCGCGCCAAGGAAGAAGGCGTCGAGGTCATCATCAAGTTCAAGGACGAAACCGTTCCCGTCCACACCTATTACTTCGATCTTCATCCCCGCGATCTGGATGATCCGCAGTTCGAGTGGAGTTTTCAGCGGCAGCTATACGACGCTTTGCACGACTACTTCGTGGAGATGTTTATTCGCACGCCACAAGATCGCGCCGACCGCCAGCGAAAAGGCCTGTGACCGAACTTCGGCAAATCATTGAACAAGAGATTCGCGAACGCGGACCGATTCCCTTCTCGCGCTACATGGAGTTGTGCCTCTACCATCCGGAGCTTGGCTATTACTCGCGCAACGCTGCCCAGTTCGGCAAGGCGGGCGACTTCTACACCTCGAGCGACATTCACGCGGTCTTTGGACGGTTGCTGGCTCGGCAATTCGACGAGATGTGGCGCATCCTGGGCTCCCCAGCTCGCATCGCGGTCAAGGAACTTGGACCCGGCCGGGGATTGTTCGCCCAAGACGTGCTCGACTGGTCGGCGAAGAAATTCCCCGCATTCTTCCAGGCGTTGCAATACCGGCTCGTCGAGCAATCACCGATGCTGCGCGAGCGGATTAGCCTGACCTTAAGCCAACATTTCAGCTCGGGCAAAGCAGCGTTCGGCGAAGCAGAGGGTCGGACCGACGGTCCGGTGATTATCTTCGCTAACGAATTCTTCGACGCGCTTCCGGTCGAGATTATCAGTGCCCAAGGATCGTTGCGCATCGGCACTCGCAATGGTCAGTTCGTGGAAGCATGGGCTCCTCCTTCGGCCGAAGAACTCGAATTTCTGGATCGCTACTCCATTCATCCCGAGGAAGACGATCGGGGCGAGGTCCCGCTGGTTTCTCAGCGCGCGATGAATTCAGCTGCTGAAATCGATCGCGGATTTGTCGTCGTCATCGACTATGGATACACGCGAGAAGAGCAACTCGCCGGACGGCATCGCGGAACGTTGAAAGCGATTCGTCAGCATTCTGTAAGTGCCAATCCGTACGAGGCTCCGGGAGAGCAAGATATTACCGCCGACGTCAACTTTACGGCGATTGCTGCAGTGGCGGAAAAGCACGGTATGCAGATGCAGAAACTGGTCACACAGTCCCAGTTCCTGATGGGCGTTGGAGAGGCTACCCAGTTCGCAGACGCCTTCGAGGACTGCCGCCTACCTCAGGAACGCGCAAAGGTCGCGCTGCAACTGAAACACTTGGTCACTCCGGCGGGAGTTGGGGAGAGTTTTCACGTGCTGGTTGGGAGCAAGGGCGTCGACAACGAAAGTGTTCGGATGCTCGCAGGCTTGAGCTTCGGGCGTCGATAACGCTTCCAGCGTTCGGGTAAGCTCGATTTCTTCGAGAAATACTTTTGACCAACATCGACGTTCCCGCGGAGCCTCCGTGCTTTCCCCAAATCTTTGCCAATCGCGAGACAAGCATCTCTGCCCGAACCCAGCGTGAACGATTCGCCGGGTGAGATTAGGTTGAGCTCGTGGTTAATCGAGAATTATTTCTTGGACCCGGCTGGATCAAGCTGCGGGGCAGGCGCCCGCTCTTTTATTTCCGGATATTCGTAGACTCCGCGGCCCGACTTGCGGCCCAGGCGGCCCGCTTTCACGTACTGCACGAGCAAAGGCGCGGGCCGATATTTGTCGCCAAGAGATTTGTGCAGGTATTCGAGAATGCTGAGGCGAGTGTCGAGCCCCACGAGATCGACTAGTTCGAACGGGCCCATAGGATGATTCAATCCCAGCTTCAGCGCTTTGTCGATATCAGCCGCGGACGCGATTCCTTCCTGCAGCATGTAGAACGCTTCGTTGCCGATCATGGCGTTGATGCGGCTCGTGATGAATCCAGGGGATTCCTTGATCACGACCACGTCTTTTTGCATGCGCTTGCCCACTTCGACGACCGTCGCCAGCGTGTCATCGTCCGTCTCCAGCGCGCGAACGACCTCGAGCAACTTCATCTTGTGTACAGGATTGAAGAAATGCATTCCGACGCACTTCTTGGCCCGATACGTAACACTCGCGATCTCAGTAACGCTCATCGATGAGGTGTTCGAGGCAAGGATCGTGGCAGGGCGGCAAATCTTGTCGAGCAGAGTGAAGATCTCGATCTTCGACTCCATCTCCTCGGGAACGGCCTCGATGACGAGATCGGCCTCGCGCGCAGCCTCTTCGACCGAGCCCGCGTACTCAAGCCGGCCCATGGCGGAGTTCGCGTCAGGCGCGGTCACCTTTCCTAGTTCGACGGCCTTATCGAGATTCGCCCGGATTTCCGTCTCTGCCTTGCGCAGAGCGCTGGGAAGCAGATCTTCCAGGATGGTGCGGTAGCCGCCAATCGCCGCCGCGTGAGCGATGCCTCGCCCCATGATGCCGGCGCCGATGACAGCAACGGTTTGAACCTGCGGCACCTATTTCTCCGCCTTTTCGAGGTCCGCAATGGCGGCATTGACCGAGGCAGCCGCGCCGCGCATCGATTCCGCCAGCCGCTTGCGCTCGTCGGGAGCCATGGCTGGGATATAAATGCAGATCCGGCGCAGGGTCGCCGTGATGTCTTCTACGTAGTTCATTGCGCGAATGAGTTCACCGGTTGCAACTGCCATGAGGCTCCTTCTCTTATTTCAGTTTTAAGTCGAATATCTATTTTGGACGCGCGGCCCAGTTTAGTAAAGGTCTCGAGATTCGCTGGGCAGTACGTCAAAATGCAGATCTAGACCTGGACACCTGGCGTTGGATCAGATTCCAGAATACGCGGCAGATTGCCGAGGACGAATCTCATTCTCTCCTCGACCGCAACACAAGGGATTTTGACAAGCTCGTAGTCGAGAGATGTGTAGGTTTCGACCAGCGAATTGTAGGTACGGACGCCCTCATCGAAATCCTGCTTTCGTTCGCGATCTTGCTGAAAGATTTCTTTCCGCGGTGGGGCGATGAAAACTCTGCGGTTGTAGCGAAACATCTCGACGGCCTTTCGCATATGCTCGGGCACCGACAAACCGACGAGTCGCAAGTACCCAACGACATCCGGTACTCCGCGATCGAAGAACACAGCCCCTTTGCCCTGCTGAGCCATACAGTAAGAGCGCAATTCCCAACTCAACATGAGTTCTGCGAACAGGCTTGTGTCCTTCCACGGCAATGCCGATCCACCGATCGCCGTCTGATCCTGAATGATCGCACGTCCCGCCTCGACGGATCGCGCGAACCCTTGCCGTTCAAGGCGATCGATGAGCGTACTCTTGCCAGCGCCCGGCCCTCCCGTCACGATGAAGAAATTGTCTTTGATCGTACTTTGCAATGACTTGTTCCTTCGCTAACGTTCAGCGTTTTGATTTGGCCTTTGGTTCACAATCAGTTCGACGCGCGCATATAATCGCAATCAATTCTTTTTATGGTGCATCCAACCGACCGCATCGATCCAATAGCTATATGACAGATAACAGCCCATTGCGACGTTATATTTTCGCGAGTGACTTTGACCAGACGCTCACATTCAACGATTCCGGCTACGTGTTGGCCGAACTCGTTGGCATTCCCACCGAAGAATTTGAACGAAGATCGAAGGGGATGGCGAAGATCAATCTGGTGCAGCAGGGCGCGGAGCTTGCTTATCTGTTGCTGCACGATCCGGAGTTTCGCGCCAAGGTGCGCAAGGAACATCTTCGTGAAGTCGGGAAGCGCATCCGACTGAAAGGCGACATCAAACTTTTATATCAGCTGCTCGACGCAGGAATCGACGGCCACCAGTTTGATTTCTACGTGCTGTCAGCCGCTCCGGTGGAGATCGTTCGCTCGGCGCTCGAGGATATCGTTCCTCCCGACCATATCTATGGAACCGAATTCCGCTACAAGCCATCCGGCGAAATCGATACCATCCTTCGCGCTACCGCCGGATACGGCAAGGTCGCAGTGCTGGATAGCTTGCTCTTGAAGAGAGTGGCGGGACCGGATCACGTAGTTTACACAGGAGACGGAAGCTCAGACATTCACGTGATGCTGCACATCAACGCCCGTGATGGGCTGACCATCTCGGTGTCCGAATCGCCAAACGTCTCTCAGATTGCGAAGCGCACGGTGTTGAGTACGAGCGCTCTGGCCGTGCTGGCGCCGATTCTTGAAGAAATCGCAGGCTGGGAGCGGTACCGCATCCGCAGTTTCTTTGAAGCGAATGGAATGCTGATCCAGGAGTGGGAGCGCGTTCGCACCGACTGGCTGACGGTGCGTCCGGCGGTCGAACCAAACGCGGACGAGGGCTCCACATCCTCAGACCTGGCAACGGCGAAGTCCTGATACGCCATGCTCCGAGACAAAAACCTGATTCCGCTCTCGCATCAGCATCAGCGCGCGCTGGCACTATGCGTCCGTATTGATAGAGCATCGCCGATCGCCGATGCGGACGTGGCTCCGTGGCAGGCTGAAATCGCACAGCAGTTCAAGACTGAAATCGCGACTCACTTCGCCGCGGAAGAAGCAATTGTGTTTCCGGAAGCTCAACGATTTGCGCAGATGACTCCGCTGGTGAAAGACCTGCTTTCCGATCACGCGGATCTCCGTGCGGCATTCGATGTGGCCGTCGCGCAGAAGATGTCTGGTCAGGACGTTTTGACGATCGCGCAGCGCTTGTCTGCTCACATCCGCAAAGAAGAGCGTCAGTTGTTCGAGCGTTTGCAGCAATTGTTGAGTGCGGCAGAACTCGCATCGATTGGACAGAGGCTGGGTCTCGCTCTCAGAGACGCGGAACAGGCCTGTGCTGTGCCAACCGAGGCCACCCGCTTGCGGCCGTCCCGTTAAACCCTTCACTTTGCCGCTAGGTGAACCTGCCGGAAAGCTTTGGCTTCCTCCCGCCCCATGTAACGCTCTAGCACCGCAGTTTCCGTTTGCCGCAGATCCACCACGACCAATCCGTCGACGACCCTCGAGAACTTTTTGTCGACGTTGAATCCCAGAACCTTGCCACCGATCCTCGCGTACTGGCGCAACAGGATCGGAAGACCCTTGCCGTCGCTCTCGATATCGGTGATTGGTTGAGAGAGCTGTTCGACGAGAGCGAATTTTCCGGCCAGCCCAGGAAATCGGGCGGTGCTGGATGAAACTCCAAGCGATGGGTTTCCTGCTTCCATGGGACGCGATGGCATTCTTCATCGATACCGGAAATGGATTGCATCAGCGTGAAGTGGAGGTTAAAAAGGGATGAAATGAGGGACGGAGAGAAGCCTCGGAGTAACCTGTCGCAGCCGAGCGGGGCTGGATCGCCTTGGCTAGGTTTCCAGCCGGTAGCGAGTTTCAGCAAGCGCGTACATTCTGCGCCAAACCAGCCGGTTAATGGTGACCACGGTGGCAGCCATCATGATCGTCGCCGCGAGCAGCAGCTTGAAATTGCCATCGTCCGTAGCCTGGCTGATGGTGGCCCCAAGGCCGACCGTCGTGTAGATATGTCCCTTGAAGTGAAAGTATTCGGCGACGATGCTCGCGTTCCAGGCCCCGCCAGACGCCGTTACGAGGCCGGTGACGAGGTACGGAAAAATTCCGGGCAGGATCAATTTCTTCCAGCGCTCGATTCCCTTCAGCTTGAAAACGAAACAACATTCCTTCAAATCCGTAGGAATCGCGATGGCGCCTGCGATGACATTGAACAAAATGTACCACTGCGTCCCGAGCAGCAAGAGCGCGATTGATCCGACGCCGAGGCCACCGCCCACGCGAATCAGTAACAGCAGAACAACAGGAAATAAGCGCCGTCGCGGGTACGGATGCGGCAATCTGAGCCAGCGGCTGCGCAATGCGCGCGAGTTTGGGATGGAAGCCGATCGCCACACCGGCCGGAATGGTCCATAACGCTCCGAGAACCAGAGCGAGATTGACGCGGAAGAAAGTGGCGATCAACCCAATGCCAGCTTCGCGCAGTTCGGCGGACTGCAGGCCGGTGAGAATCATCGCGACGCGGACAATTCCATACATCGTTCCGATCAACAGAACCACGGCCAAGACGCGCATGAGCCACAGTCGTGCGGGACGCGGCTTCTCGGGCTCGACCGTCGCGCCTTGACGCGAAAAATGCATCATGAGCCGCTCGCCCCAAGGCTCCAGTGTCCGGCTTCGAAGCTGTCTCAGGCCGCGGGAGTGATGAAATAACTCGAGCACCCACGATCGCGGCGCATCGCTGCTTTCGACTTGCTCAACCTTGAATTTTTCCGCCCACGCGATCACTGGACGCCAAATAAATTGGTCGAGCAGGACGATCACCGCCACCATGGTCGCGATCCCCCATAAGATGGAGCGCGTATCGCCCGCGCTGGCGGCCGTCTGCAGGTAGGAGCCGAGCCCGGGCAGGCGAAAATCACGCGCCCCCAGAACGAACATCTCGCAGGCCATCAGGAAGAACCATCCGCCGGCCACCGACATCATCGAGTTCCAGACCAGCCCGATCGCCGCGAACGGCAATTCCATTTCGATGAAGCGCTGCCACCAGCTGAATCCGTAAATCTTCGCGGCTTCGCGCATTTCTTTTGGAATGCTTTTCAGCGAGGCATAGAAACTGAACGCCATGTTCCAGACCTGGCCCGTGAAGATCAGCAGGATCGCGCCCGCTTCAACGCCGAGCTGCCGCCCTGGAAACAGAGCCACCATCGCAAGCATGACTCCGGGAAGAAAACTGAGAACCGGAATCGACTGCAGGACGTCCAGCAGTGGAATCATGAAGCGCTCGGCCCTGGGATTGTAGGCGGCGACGTAGCCATACACGAGGGTGAAGGCAAGACTCAGCAAATAGGCCAGCGTAATGCGCAGCAGCGAATACCCCGCATACACGGGGAGCGCCAGCAAGCTGTGGGAAATTTCGACTTCCGGGGTGAACGGGCCGAGCCAGACGCGCCCCACCTCGAGGATTCCGTAGAACAGCGCAATCGCCGCCGCGAACATCAGCAGATCGGGAAGAAACGAAATCTCGAGGCTCGGCAGTTGCGTCCAGATGCGGTACGCCGAGAACCCTCGCAGGCTGATGTTCTTCTTCATGTATCTGACGCTTCGAATTCACAATCTCAAGCTTGGGAATTTGAACCTTCGGGAGCGGCGGTTGCTGGAGATCCCGGCAACTCGGCTTGCACCAGCCGTCCACCGGCGCGGTCATAATCGAAGATCTCGGCGTAGCGTCCCCAGTTCGTAGCCGTTTCGAACTGCCGTTGCACTTCGTCTTCTGCGAAGTGCTCGTCGAGAATGTCGTGAAAGAACTCGTCGGCGATCGAATGATCCGATTTTCGTTTCAGGATACTGTCAATCTGCTTCAGGATGGTCACATGTTCGAGTGCAGCCTGGCGGAACAAAACTTTCCTCTGCTGGATATCCGCGTCGGCGAAGTGAACGCCCTGCGGCGTGATCTCGACGTCGCCCTCTTTCAACCACGCGAATCCGAGTAGAACGCATGCTTCGAGAATTGGCAGAAGGTCTTCGACGTCCATCACCAATTCTTCCGCGAGCCGGAATAAATCTTCACGTCCGCCGCGATCTCGCAACAACTCCGTCAGGCCCGCGATGCCTCCAACGCGCGCATGCGGCAACATCTGATACTTGGCGGTGCGAATCGGCATTTCCTGCTTTTTCAAGGCATCCTTCGCAAACCCGCCCGGGGGCAGAATAATTTCCGCCGTGGCTTCCGCGTCGGGCAATGAGTGTTCCACCGCGGGCTCGGTCATCACTTTGTAGATGTAGTCCACCAACTCCACAAAGCGGGCCGACTTCCGGTCGCGAGGATGCTTCAGGCGAATATTGAAGTCCGATCGAACGCGCGCGGGATTTCTCCCGAGAACCATCACCCGGTCGGCGAGCATTACGGCTTCTTCGATGTTGTGGGTCACGATGAAGATGGCGCTGGTCGGCATCTTCTTCGTCAACCACAACTGGAGCAGTTCACTGCGCAGGTTCTCGGCCGTGAGAACGTCCAACGCGGAGAATGGCTCATCCATGAACAGAACTTCCGGCTCCACGACCAGAGCGCGGGCGAAACCGACGCGCTGCTTCATGCCGCCCGAAAGCTCTTTGGGATAGGCAGTCTCGAATCCGTCTAACCCGACCGTGTCCAGCGTTCGCAGCGCGCGCTTGCGGCGTTCCACGGCCGCAACTCCCTTCGCCTCAAGAGGAGCTTCTACATTTGCGAGCACCGTCAGCCAGGGGAAGAGAGCAAAACTCTGAAAGACAATCGCGACATTCGGAGTTTGCCCATCGAGCGGTTTGCCATGCCATAAGAGCGATCCCGACGATGGTTGGGAGAGGCCCGTTAGCATTCGCAGCAGAGTGGACTTGCCGCAGCCGGAGGGGCCGAGCAGAGCAATGATTTTTCCAGATTCGACGACCAGATTGGTCGAACCGACGATCTGGACTCGCGTGCCGTCAGACTGCGGATAAGACTTCTCGACTCCGACGGCTTCGATGATCGCTTCGCTCACAACATCCCCCGCTCTTTCTATACACGATCAGTACTGAAAATGTTGCTGCTTGTAACAGATTATTCACATTGGGACCGGAAGCGATTCTCGCCTCGCGATTTCAGGCAAAGAAGCTATCGTTGGTCTGTATCGCGAAAGGCTTGGGAAGCCGATCGCTTATCTCAGCCAGAAGAGCCAGTTTTCCGGCGAGATCGCGATTGAGTTGGCTTTGGTCGAAGCGCCATCGCCAATTGTTGCCCTGCAAGCTGGGGGTATTCATGCGCGCCTCGCTGCCCAGCCCAAGAACGTCCTGCAGAGGAATCATGCTGAGGCTGGCAGGCGAAGTCTGCGCCGCCCGAATGAAGGCCCAGTGGATGCCATCGTCGCATCGACCGACGTAAGCTTCCGCGTTCTGCCGTTCATGGTCGGAAGCACCGGATTTCCACCATCCGGCGACGGTGTCGTTGTCATGCGTTCCGGTGTAAATGACTTTTCCCTCGGCGCGATGCGGCAGATACATGTGCGCACCCTCGTCGCCAAACCCAAATTGCAACACCGCCATGCCTGGAATTTGGAGGCGCTCTCGAAGCGCGTGCACCTCAGGAGTGATGTATCCAAGATCTTCGGCGAAGAACGGAAGCCCGCCCAACGCTTCGCGGAGTTTGGCAAACAGGTCGTCGCGTGGGCCATCGACCCAGCGTCCGTTGACCGCGGTGTCGTCCCCGGCAGGGATTTCCCAAAACTGGTCGAAGCCTCGGAAGTGATCGAGACGGATGTAGTCACAATTCTTCGTCGCCCAACTCAGGCGCTGGATCCACCACTGATATCCGCGCTGCTTCATCACGTCCCAGCGATAAAGCGGGTTTCCCCAACGCTGGCCGGTCTTGCTGAAGAAATCTGGAGGAACGCCGGCGACGACCTCCGGTTCAAGATTGCCGTCGAGGCGGAATAACTCGCGATTCGTCCAAACATCGGCGCTGTCGTGGTTCACAAAAATCGCGACATCGCCGACCACGCGAATCATCCGTTCCGCTGCATAGCGCCGCAGCGCCCGCCATTGCTCGTAGAAGGCAAATTGCAGAGCACTGCGAATGCGAATATCGTCCGCTAGCTCTTTGCGGGCCTTATCCAGAGCAGACGGCTCGCGTTGGGCCAGCTCGCGCGGCCACGCGTTCCAAGGTGCCAGTTTTTGACGTGCCCGCAGCGCGTCGAAAAGGACGAAGTCGTCCAGCCACCACGACGTTTCGCTGCGAAACGAATCGAACCGGCGTAGCGCCTCGGCGGATCCAGATTTTAAGAAGCTTCGGGCTGCTTCAAACAGCAGCGGCATTTTCCCGGAAAAGACACGATCGTATTCCACCGGACCGGAAACGCTGGGGATCGCGTCAATCTTGCTGCGATCGACCCATCCGTGATCGGCTAGGCGCTCCAGGCTGATCAGTAAGGGATTGCCCGCGAAAGCGGACGTCGCGGAGTACGGCGAATTTCCGTAGCCCAGAGGGCCGAGGGGCAAGACCTGCCAAAGTCCCTGGCGAGCGGTGGCCAGGAAATCGACAAACTGGTAAGCGGATGGTCCAAAGTCGCCCACACCGCCACGGGAAGGCAACGATGAGGGGTGTAACAAAATTCCTGCGGCGCGTGAAAAGGACATAGCCCGGCCGTTACATCCCGGAATCGCTGCCGCCGCGGCTCAGCTGCTTCAATTCGTCTTCGTTTTTCTTGATCTTGCCGGATTTGGTCATCTGATCAACTAGGTCGGTGACAAAAAGTCCGAAACGTTCCTGCTGCTTGCCTTGCAAAACGGAGTCACGAATCTGATCGCGCTTCGCAGCAAAATCCGCGTCTGACGGTGCTTGACTCTCCAGAAGCTGCAGCACGGCTGCTGTCGTTCCGCCGTTGATCGGCCCACTGATCTCTCCCGGCTTCATCGTGAATGCTACCGACGCTTGCCCCGTCATCGAACCAACATCAGGAACTTGCCCGTCTGGAAGAACTGCGTCGCTGGTCTTCATCGTTGCGCCCAATTCCTTGGCCGCACGTTTGAGATCATGCTCTGCCTTCGCACGGTCCGAAAGCTCCTGTGCTTTCTGCGAAAGCAGTACTTCCGAGCGCTCGTTCACGAACTCTCCCTCGACCTTGCTTCGGATCTCTTCAAACGTCGGGGTGGCAGACGGCTTGATGCCCAGCATCTGGAAGACCGCGATTCCCTGGGATGCGGGCGCTTGATCCGGCGGAGCTTTCTCCGATGCCGTAAACACCGCGTCCATAAACTGGGGCGCAGGTCCGAGGCCCGGCAACATGTCTTTGCGGGCAAAGAAATCCGACGTGATGACCGGAACTCCCTGTGCCGCGGCCGCCGCATCGAGGCCCTGGGTACGAGCTGCCTTAAGCAGATCGTCTGCTTTCTTCTGCGCGACCTGCACTCCCTGCTGGTGTCTGAGAATCGGCTCGATCGTGTCTTTGACCTCATCGAGCGATTTGGTGTGCGCGTCTTGCTTGTCATCGACGCGGATGATGTGAAATCCATAGCTGCTCTTTACCAGATCGCTGATCTGACCTTTCGGCAGCGAAAATGCGGTCTTCTCAAACTCAGGAACAGTCTGGCCCTTCCCGATCCAGCCAAGCGATCCATTCTGCTTCGCGCTGCCCGGATCCTCGGAATACTTCTTCGCCAGTTCTTCGAAATTCGCTCCGCTCTTCACCTGTTTCAACAAATCTTCGGCGCGCCGCTGCGCTTCCGCAGCGCCCTTTTCGTCGACCTTACCGTCGGGTCCAGGAAGCGGCGTCTTGATCAGAATGTGGCTGACTTTCACCTGCTCCGGCACGTGGTACTGGTCGCGATGTTGGTTGTAATAGGCGCGGAGATCATCCGGCGTGATCTGAACTCCGGCTTCCGACTTCCCCGTTTCGATCAGCGCATATTTCACTTTGCGCTTCTCTGGAATCGAGTTGGCATAAGCCTGCTTGTGGCTTTCGTAAAAAGCCTTTAATTCTTCATCCGTCGGATGCAGGCCCTTCTTGATGTCATCCTGCTTCAACACGGCGTAATCGAACTTGACCTTCGTATTTTGCTTTACGAAATTGTCGTGAATCTCGGTTTCATTCACCCCGGCGCTGCCAGCCACAAGAGCCTGCAGTTTGGTGAGCAGAATGTCTTTACGAACGGATTCTTCGAACTTCGTGGGCGTGAGGTTGTATTGCCCCAGCATGTTCTCGTACTCGGTCTGGCCGATGAAATTACCACCCGGGAAAAAGGTTGAGGAGTAGCGACCGTGTTCCAGTTCGTCCTTCACTTCATCCGGCCCGACTCTCAGGCCCATGCGGTGAGCCTCACTCAGCAGGGCTTCGCGAGTGATCAGTTGCTCCGCAGCTCGGGGAACCGCCAGCGGCATCAGAGCGTTCACGTCGATTCCTGACGTCCGCTGCTGTTGCAGCATCTGGCGTGCGGTCTGACGCACTTCGTCGGCGGTAATATCTCCGCCATCGACCTTGGCGACGACACCCGCTCCGGGAGTTCCAGTTAGCTCAGAGCCCAGGCCGCCGGGGACAAAGGCGATCACCATGGCCGCGCAGATGACGAGAAGCAGGCCGCCGAGGACAAACTTCTTGAACGGCCCCTCAGTTTGCAGAAATCGGATCATTTTCTTATGACTCCAGAGTGAAGAGCGGAATTTTCAATTATAAACCAGACTGCGGACTGGGTAGCCCGGGCCCAGCCCATCTGAAGCGCTCGCCGCAATGTCTCATCCCACAGAACTGCGAAGGATCGCTGAATCGGCGAGCAACGTCACCCTTTGAAAATCGGCTATTGAAACGAATTAATAGAAGTGTTATCCATTCAGCGGGGTAATTTGCAAACTTCCGCGTTGCCGATCGGCGACGCGCGCGGGCATAGGAGCAACATGAACCGAGGCAGGCAACTGGCATCGACTTTTTTCGTTGTGATCTCACTTTTTCTGGCTTCGTTATTGTTTGCCCAAATTTTGCTCGCCCAAGACAAGATCGAGCATGCGACCGGTGACAAACTGGCTTTGCACGACGGATGGACGCTGCAGACGTCCGCCAAAGTCGAGGCCAAGGGAGAAGTCATTTCTACTCCCCAGTTCTCTCCCCATGGATGGCACGAACTCACTGTGCCTTCAACGGTAGTGGCGGCATTGGTCAGCGATAAGACATTGCCCGATCCATTTTTTGGGATGAATCTTCGCCAGTTTCCCGGCGTGAACTACCCCGTCGGAGCCAACTTCTCGAACATCGCGATGGCCCCGGACAGTCCGTACACAGTGTCATGGTGGTATCGCAAACCGTTTTCAATTCCCGCTTCTTACAAAGGCAAGACGATTTGGTTGAAGTTTGACGGCATCAACTACCGCGCGAACATTTGGCTCAACGGAAAACAGATCGCGAATTCCGATGACGTTGCAGGCGCGTGGCGGACTTATGAATTCAACGTGACGAGTTCTGCAAAACCCGGCGCGGAAAATGTTCTTGCGGTTCAAGCCTACGCGCCGACCGACCACGATCTCGCCATCACGTTCGTTGACTGGAATCCCGCGCCGCCCGACAAGAACATGGGATTGTGGCGCGACGTCTACGTGACGACGAGCGGCCCGGTGGCGCTCCGCTATCCCACCGTGGTTTCGAAATTGAATCTGCCGGCGAATGACTCTGCCCAGCTCACCGTCACCGCACAGGTTAGGAATGGCACTGGCGAAGCGGTCAAAGGAAAACTCAAAGGACAGATTGAAAACGTCAGCTTCGAGCAGGATGTTGAACTTGCGGCGAACGAAGCCAAAGACGTCACCTTCACGGCCGACAAATTCAGCCAGCTCACGTTTTCGAATCCGCGGCTGTGGTGGCCGACCCAGATGGGCAAGCCGAATCTGTATCCGCTCAGCATGTCGTTCGAGGTTGGCGGTGCGGTCAGCGACGAATCCCATACTAAATTCGGCATCCGCCAAATTACTTCTGATTTCAATTCCGTTGGAGGCCGCGCGTTTCACATCAACGGCAAGAACATTCTGATTCGCGGCGGCGGCTGGACTCCCGACATGATGCTCCGCGAAACCTCGCAGCGGATGCACGATGAATTCCGCTACGTCGAGGACATGGGACTCAACACAGTCCGCTTGGAAGGCAAGCTTGAAACGAAGGAATTTTTCGATATCGCCGATCGTGACGGCGTGCTCGTTATGGCGGGATGGTGCTGCTGCGACTTCTGGGAGCGCTGGCCCCGCTGGAAGCCGCAGGATTTTGAAATCGCCAAGCAGTCCCTGCGCGATCAGATTTATCGCCTGCGCAGTCACCCGAGCATTGTCATGTGGCTGAACGGCAGCGACAATGCCCCTCCGCCGGACGTAGAGCAGATGTACCTCGACGTCGAAAAAGATTTGTTCTGGCCGAACCCCGTGGTTTCGTCGGCAACTGGAAAAAAGACAAGCGTGACCGGCGACAGCGGAGTGAAAATGACCGGTCCCTACGAGTACGTCGCGCCTAGTTATTGGGAGGTCGACACGCCGCAGGGCCAACCGGGGCGCAAGCAATGCAATCCCGGAGGCTGCGGCGGCGCCTATGGCTTCAATACCGAAACCAGCATGGGGCCGGCTGTTCCGCCGGTCGAGAGTATTCAGGCGATGGTTGGCAAAGATCACATGTGGCCGATCGACGACTTCTGGAACTACCACGCGGGCGGCGGCGAGTTCAAAACGATCGGTGTCTTTAGCGACGCGCTGACGAACCGCTACGGCAAGTCCGACAACGTGAACGATTTCGCGATCAAGTCGCAAATGCAGACCTACGAAGGCGTTCGCGCCATGTACGAAGCTTACAGCCGCAACAAATACCAGGCGACCGGCGTCATTCAATGGATGCTCAACAATGCCTGGCCTTCGATGATCTGGCACCTCTACGACTACTACATGCGTCCGGGCGGCGGATATTTCGGCGCCAAGCGTGCGATGGAAGCTCTGCATCCTATCTACGGTTACGACGATCATTCGATCTGGGTTGTGCAGCAGTCAGTACGAAGATGTCAAGGGACTGAAGCTCACAACGAAGATTTACAACCTCGACATGACCGAAAAGTTCTCACAGGAAAACTCTCTGGATGCCGCCGCCGACAGCACGGCAAAAGTCTTTACGCTGCCGGACGTGTCCGGCTTGAGCGCAACTTATTTCGTCGCCCTTCACCTTCAGGACTCGGCTGGGAAAGTTGTCGGATCGAACTTCTACTGGCTGTCGACCAAGCCGGAAACTCTCGACTGGGCGAAGACCAATTGGTGGATGACGCCCACCGCGTCGTATGCGGACTTCACCGCTATTTCCCAACTATCGAAGGTGAAACTAAAAGTCTTTGACCACACCGAGCGCAAAGGCGAGGAAGAGATCACGCACGTCACGCTGGAAAATCCCAGCAAGAGTCTGGCGTTCTTCGTGCGGTTGAAAGTCGACAAAGGCGCCAAGGGAGAAGAGATTCTGCCGGTCGTTTGGGAGGACAACTACATTTCCCTGCTCCCCGGCGAGAAGCGGGAGATCTCCGCGAGCTACCGCTCCAGCGAACTGGGCACCGCCAAAGCGTCGGTGGAAGTCAGCGGTTGGAACGTGGAGTGACGATTCGGTAATTTCTAAACATGCTGCGAGACTGACAGGATGTTGCCGTCGGGATCTTTGAACCACGCGACTTTGTCGCCCGTGGGCGCGGTCCAGATTCCGAGATCGTCCTGCTTGAAGAACCCGAAGATTTCGAACTGCACTCCCTTGTCTTTAAGTGCACGGACCACGTCCTCGATACCCGGCACTTGCCAGCCGAGAATCGTGAATGGAGCCGGCGTGAAATCTTTCATTTTGGCGGCTCGGATCATGATGCCGTTCGCCTCCAGCACCATGGCAAAGCCATCGTCTTTCACAAAGCGCAACCCGAGCACACCTTCGTAAAACGCGCGCGCCTTTACAGAATCCTTGATCGGAACAAAAGCAACGATATCGGTCGAACCCAGCATGAGTCGCCCCCTTGCATGAAGTAGATCGTCCAACAAAACTGAAGACTATCCCATTGCAGGTCATGCATCATTACGCTATTTTGACAATGAATGTCGAAAAAACGACACGACGCAATTCTCTGCCCAAAGCTTCCCTCTCCGGTGACGGCGCTGTCGTTCGACTTGAGTCATGCCCATACGATTCCTCAGCACTCTCATCCCGAAGATCAACTCGTCTACGCGTGCCGCGGAGTGATGACGGTGAAGACCAAAGCCGGCATCTGGGTGGTACCGGCTCAGCGCGCGGTCTGGATTCCGGCCGAAGATTCCGCACAGCCTGGTCATGTCGGGCGCAGTTTCGATGCGGACGATCTATCTCCGTGCCCGCATGGCCATACGTCTCCCGCGGGAGTGCTGCGTGGTCAACGTCACGCCCCTATTGCAACAACTGATTCTGCACCTGTGCACGATTGAGAAGCTCAGCCGAAAGTCCCAGACACAAGCGCATCTGATCGACATGTTGATCGATCTGCTCGCAACGGTGCAGGCGGCCCCACTGCAGCTTCCGAGCCCCTCTGACCAGCGGGCCGCACGCGTAGCCGCGCTGCTGCAAAGTACGGGCGGCGAATCCCAGTCTCTCGAATCAATTTGCAAACGGGCGGGAGCCAGCAAGAGAACGATCGAACGACTGTTCCGTGAAGAAACTCGGCTCTCGTTGGGAAAATGGCGGCAACAGCTGCGGTTGATGCGATCCTTGGAGCTTCTCGCATCGGGCGAAAAAATCAGCCACGCGGCTCTGGAAGCCGGCTACGGCACTTCAAGCTCATTCATCGCAATGTTCCGGAAAGCACTCGGAACAACACCGCGGAAATATTTTGAAGTGCGCGAGAGTAACTGAATCGACTCCGATTCTGATCGTTATTCCTCTTCCGGAGGAAGATCGAAGTTCACGAGATCCCCACGGAATCCGTGGGTCTTCCAAGCTCCGAAGGCAATACCGACCGCCATCCATATGCCGCCAACGATCCAGGCTTTCCAACTCAGGTTCTTCCACAGAAAAAAGCAGATCGTGAATCCAGCAAGGGGCGGCGCCCAAACGGCGAGGATTGCGAGAGCGACTCCCGCAGCGGCCAGCAAATGCCAATCCGCGCTGGGCCAAAGGACTAACGCAATCACCACCGCCGTCAACACGAATGGCGGGATCGCATTGTGTTTCCCTTCCCGCACGTAGTAGCGCATATAAGCTGCGAGATTGACGCCCATGAATGCGATGAGCGCGCCGAAGTTAAGCATCTCAGCTCCGAGTCCGTAGCTGAAAAGATTGAAGGTGACTAACAGCGCGCCGGCCAGAGCAATGCCGCCGACAAAAAGGACATTGTTCCGCGGCACGTGGCGCTTGGCATCGACCGTTCCGAAGAACTTCTGCGGAAGAGCCTTGCTGCGTCCCATCCCGTACAGCAGGCGAGCGGCGCCGATCTGCGCGCCCATGCCTGAACCGAAGTTAGCGACCAGCAGCGTAAAACCGAGAATTGCAAACATGGGCTTCCAGGCTCGGCCTGCGACGAACGTGAACGCCGTATCGCTGTTCGGAAACGGCTGCGTCGCGGGCCAAACAAGTTGAGCCGCATAAACCTCCAGAGCCGAGAGGATGCCGATCACAAAGCAGGTAAGCACGGTTGCGAGCAATATGTTGCGCCGCGGATTCTCCGCTTCTTCCGAGAGCGTCGAGATGCCGTCGAATCCGATGTAGCTCAGAACCGCAATCGATGTCGCGCCCAGCACGGCTTTTGAGTTCCACAGTTGTGGATCGTAAAACGGCCGAGTGAAGAATGACGATCCATCATGCGGATTTCCCATGATGTAACGCGCGGCCACCACAAAGAAAATCGTGACCACCACTCCCATCCCCGCGGCCAGCGCGGTGTTGACGCGCGCTGATGTCTTGATCCCCTGCAGGTTGAGCATCGTGAACACAGCGCCGAAAAAGAGCGCCCACCCCCAGTATGGAATTCCCGGCGCAAAAACAAATGCCTGCTGGCTGCACCAGATAATGCAGATCATCGGATTGAGGATGTAGTCCATCACCATGCTCCAACCCGTGACGTAGCCGAGCGCCGGATTGATCTCCTGCCCGACGTACGTAAATGCGGAACCCGCACTCGGATACGCGCGCGCCATGCGGCCGTAGCTAAACGCGGTGAACAGCATGGCAACCATCGCGATGAGAAGGGTCGTGACAACGTGGCCGTGGCCGCTGTCGCTGAGCACGCCAAAAACAGACATTGGCGCGACAGGCTGAATCACAATGATCCCGTAAAGGATCAGGTCCCAAAGCGTAAGGGTTCGGCGAAGCCGGGGCGCGGCAGAAGACGACGCGGGAGTGTTTTCCATGGGCCGGGCTATTGGATTATGGAAGGCACAAAAATGTCAATATTAAAACGATTCCATACCGCATCCACGCCCCTTGTCATTCCGGAGCGAAGCGAAGAACCTGCGCAACCTTGTCGAATGCGCCGCGGCGCCAGGCTGTTGCAGAGGCCCTTTGGACCGCCAAACGCGCAGTCCTCAGGATGACACGTTCGCTATCTCTGCTCGCCGTAGTCGAACCAATATCCACGCTGCTCGTTTCCAGACATGTGCCGCGTGTTGTATTCGAGAAGGTAGTTGATGTGCGCATCGTCGAGCGGGAAGGTTTTCTTCGGAGCGTAGGGATATTCCCCCATGCTCAGGAACGGAAGCGGCGCGACGAAATTTCCTTCGGCGGCGTAGAAGTCCATGTCTTTTTCGTATCCATTGGCCGCGAAGAAGTAATCCCGCACCCATCCCCTAGGCAAGGCGAGCAGATTCGACGGATCGAAATCCAGCCGGACCTCATCTCCCGATCCAAAGACTGCGAGTTTGTCGTCAGTGGAGGTAAGCAACGGCAGCACGTCGCCGTAGCGAGTGTAAGTTCCCATCGGGCGCGTGTAGGGCCCAGTCGCGCTGGTTTTCTCGTACACGTACTGAACGTTGCCCGGAGGATTGCCTTCGATCTTGTACGGATATCCATGAAATTCGAGATCGGCACGGGCCAGGGGAATCGCTGTGACGCGAGTCGGGTTCGCGCTACTTCCCGCGAGATCCTTCGATTCGCCTGAAGAACGCCTTCTCTCAGGATGACGGACATCGTATGCAGGCGAATCTTGCGGTGTGCGGCTAATCTCGATGTCGTTCCAGTAAACCTGCAAATTCGTTGTGATGCGAATCTTCCGCGAACCTTTCGGAAGTTTGCCGGACAAATCAGCGGTCATCGTCCGCGGACCTCCTGCGGGGAAGCCCATATCGTCGGTCACGCGCTTCCACTTGCCTTCCGCGTCCTGCGCTTCCACGTACGGCGGCAGTGCTGTGATTCCCGCTTGCGACGCCGCATACATGCTGTTGGCAGAAAAATATTCGACTTCACCATGCAGCAGCAGCCACAGAGGACCGCCTTTGTACGCTTCGCCAAGATCGAGCGTGAGCGTGTGCGGCTTGGCAAATCCCTGAAACTGAGTCATCGCGAAATCGCCAACATAGCGATGTGCGAGCAGATCGGGCAGCAGGTTATGTCCATGATCGTCCCACACGCCCGCCGGTGGACGCGCATCGCGGCTCACAACTACTTTGAACGGCGGGTATGGCGGGTTCGACGCAAAATACTCGTTCGGATACACGTCGACATTCGCCGGATGGTCGACCGCCAGCAGACGAACTTGATCGAGGTAGACTGCTTCCTCGAGCGGCTCCATAAATCGGAAACTCAGCTTCCCGTTTCTTTCGCGTACCGCGTCACGATCGATCTTGATGAACTCCACCGGACGCGGAATGTCTCGCTGACCGGGGCCAATCCAATGCCCCACAACGCCTGCGCCCAACATGTCAGCCACGAACTCGTAGCGCGTGCCGTTCCAGGCGAAGAGGGTCGGGCACGAACTCCCGCGCCGGTCAATCTCGCCGTAGTTTTGCTGCTTGTCGCCGGCAATCTGGATTTCATCTTGCAGGACGCCGGTCGGCCACAACATACGCACAATGTCCACATCCTTCGATTCGCCCAGTCCGACGACGATGTCGGTGGAGTTCTGCCCGAGGTATCCGTTTGATCCGTAGATCTCGAACTTCTGGCGGTTGCCGCCGGAAAAGATTTCAACCTTCGTCCCAATCGCCGACTTGTTGTCGGCCAATCCCTTCAGCGAAAGGCGCAGCCAGTGATTCTGCGTCGCCCCTTCATTCCGCAGCAGGACGGCAGGCCCGTGATTTTGGGTGATCAGCAGATCGGTCGCGCCATCGCCGTCGTAGTCACCCGTGATGATCGCGCGTGGGCCGTCCAGGTGAATCTTGTCGAGCCCGACCTCGGCGGTGACATCTTTGAATCCCTCGGGACCGAGGTTTCGGAAGAGACGGACCTCTCCCTTGCCATCTTTCGTTTCGCCAGTGGCAACCAGATCGATCCAGCCGTCGTTGTCATAGTCGAAAGCAGCCACGCCGAAAGCATGCGCCCAATTCGTTGCAGGAAGAGAGAGCGGGTCAAATTTTCCGTGGTTGTTGCGCCACAGGGTAATACTCGGACTGCCCGAGTGTGTAAACGCGACGTCCATCCATCCGTCATGATTGAAATCAAGAATGGCGACACCGTACGTGAGTGCTGGCATGGCCGAGGACCATGGCTGTTGAGGTTTGAACTTGCCTTCCCTGGGATTTTCAAAAATTGCAGGCTTCTTCGCGCTAGCCGTGACGAGGTCGACTGCCCGGTCGTTGTTGTAATCGCTTCCGAGTGCTCCTAGGGCCATGCCCGCAGCGCCCAGCCCAGTTGAGTCGGTTACGTCAGTAAATGTACCGTCGCCATTATTTCGCCACAAAACATCATCAACAGTAGCCGATGCAACCGCAGAGTCAGACGGACTTTCAATCGCCGGATTTGTTTTCGCGCGCGAAATAAAAAGATCCAAATCCCCATCGTGGTCGTAGTCGATGAAGGTCAAGCCCAAAATCAAGCCATCGGAGTTAATCCCGGAACTCTGATTGGCGTTCTTGAACGTGCCATTCTTTTCGTTGTGTTCGAGCAGCACGTGATCCGCGAGTCCTATGACCAGATCGACGAAGCCGTCGTTGTCGTAATCCCCGGCGGTGCAGCCTGTCGCATGCAGCGAGGAATCCAGTCCGGCGGCTCGAGTGACATCCTCGAACTTGCCGGCGCCAATGTTGTGCAGCAGCGCGAGACCGCCGTTCGGTCCGTGATCGGCGAGAAAGAGATCCTGCCGCCCGTCAGAATCGTAATCCAGAAAGCACGCGCCCGATCCCAGGAATCCGGCCAACGTGCCGGGAGACTGAGAAACCGCCCCTGAGAGTCCAGCCGTTTTGGACACATCCACAAATTGGACTTTGATCTGCGGCGGCGGCTTGAGCTGCGACTGTGGTGACTCGACCACGCGCGAGTATTGGCCCTGCTCGCCATAAGCAAGACTCATGGGCGAACCGATCTTGTTTTGCGTGATGTACTGGAATTTTTTCAGATGCTCGCGTGCGTGCTCGGGATCTCCCGACTGCTGGTACGCGCGCGACAATCCGAATTCCGCCGACGCATGGATCGGGTTGATCTTTAGAGCTTGCTGGAATGCGTCGATCGCTGGGGGAAACTGTTTAGCCTGCACGTACGCCGTGCCGAGGAAATACCAGGTGTCAGCGTCGTTCGCGTCAATCTCGGTGACGTGCTTGAATGCTTCGATGGAAGCATTCGCGTCGCCGGTATTTTTCGCCAGCAGGCCAAGGCTGTACCAGGCATTGGGATTCTTGGGATCCTGCTTCAGCGCATCCTCGAGCGCAGCCTTCGCCTGATCGATCTTCTGCAAATTCAGAAAAGCGACGCCTTCGTTCAATCGCGCGATCGCGAGTTTCGGATCGGCTTCCGTCGCCTGCTGAAATTGTTTCAGTCCTTTTTCGAAAAGCTGCTGGTTCATGTAGGCGACGCCAAGATTGTTCAGGCGGGCAGCTTCAATCGGCTTGGGTTGAGATGCGGGTGCGAAGAGGCCAACAGCCGCTACCAGCGCGGCGAAAAACGTCGCTACTATTTTCGGATTCATTCCATTAAGGATTTAATCACAGAGGACACAGGGGTACACAGCGATTCCATGGCTTTCTTGCTAGCCCTTGGCTTGATTTGCACCGCTGTTCAAACAATCGGCGGAATTTTCCATCCGCCACATCCTCTTTCTACCGTCATCGCAACGGACAACACTTGTTCCTCCTCCCACGGGCGCCCCACAATTTGCACACCGATCGGCAATCCTTCCGTCGATTGACTCACAGGAACAACCGCCGCCGGATTGCCCAGTAGGTTGAACCACTCCGCATAACTCCACGCGTCGAGATATTGCACAGTCTTGCCCTCGATCGACCAACTACGTTCTCCGTGTCGAAATGCTGGAATCGCTGCGGGCGGGCATATCAGGATCGGATATCTCCGCATCTGCATCAGGAAGTCTGTGCGCACGGCGTCCCTCCGGATCCATGCATCCATCACCGCCGGGCCACTGAGTTCCGGTTCCGCCGCCGACCAATCCAGATACTGCTTCAGCAGCGGGTTGGCGTCCTGCTCCTTGCTGTCGAACATCGGGCGGATCAGCATTCCGCCCATCTTCACAAAGAATTTTTTCCAGAGAATACGGGCTTCTTCGAGGCCTTGTGGACGAAAGGGCTCGACTTCAAATCCTGCCTTGCGCAACGCTTCTACAGCCGTGCGCATCGCCTCTCGAATTTCGATTGTCACAGGGGTGCGCCCATCATCTTCGAAATATCCGATGCGCAATTTCCTGACGTCGCCTTCATCCGGCCAACGAACGGGAACCGGAGCCGCGCAGGTGTCGCCATCGTCGGCGCCTTGCATCACCTCAAAAAGCAGTTTCAGATCGGCAACCGTGCGAGCCATGGGACCAACCACGCCGATGAGAGCAAACGGCCCTCCGGACGGCGGATAGTGGCCTGTCGATGGAATGCGTCCGGGCGTCGGCTTCAGCCCGCAAATTCCGCTGAAGTGCGCCGGCACGCGAATGGAACCTCCTCCGTCGCTGCCCACTCCTCCGGCAGACATGCCTGATGCGATCGCCGCCGCTTCCCCGCCGCTGGAACCCCCAGGAGTGCGTTCGAGATCCCACGGGCTGTTCGTTCGGCCGTACAGAAGATTGTCGGTCTCCCAAGCCATCAACATTTCCGGGCTGTTGGTCACTCCGAGCACGATGGCCCCCGCCGCTCGCAGCCGCTCCACAAGAGGAGCATCCTTCGCCGCAACAAATCCCGCACGCAACCGGGTCCCCGCTTCGCACTTCATTCCCGCCACTTCGATCGAACCCTTGACGCTGATTGGGACGCCGTGGAGCGCGCCGGGAGATCTCCCGTTCATGACATCACTTTCGGCATCGCGGGCCTCGGACAACACACGCTCGCGGTCGACGTGAACGTACGCGTTCAGCTTCGGATTCAGCCGCTCGATTTTCGCAAGGTGGGCTTCAACAAGTTCGACAGGAGAGATCTTCTTCTCTCGGATTTGCTTCGCCATCTCCATAGCGGGAAGGAATGTCAGATCAGCCATGATTCTCGTATCCCTCGGTATGAATCTGATCTCGTCCCCGCGTCATTTCAAAATCGTCGCACGATCCAGGGACCGCTTTTCGACGGGCATCATGCGGCGATACGATCCCTTGGCCAATTCTCCAAGTTGCAGCGGCCCGATGGCCACTCGCACCAGTCGCAGCACTTCGATATCCAGCGCAGCAAGCATTCGCCGAATCTGACGGTTCTTCCCTTCATCCAGCACGATCTCGAGCCAACCGTTCTTCGCTCCCGACCTCAGCACCCGAGCTTGCCTCGCGTCTAGAAAGACTCCATCGTCAGTTCTCACGCCTCGCACAATCGCTTTTACCAGGATCTCGTCGGGTATCGCGCCGATTTGGACGTGATAGGTCTTTTCCAGATGAGTCACCGGATCAGCGACATTCGCGCCCCATTCGGAATCGTTGGTCAGCAGAAGCAGCCCCTCACTTGCCTTGTCCAGGCGCCCTACCGGAGCAACCCACGGCAGCGATTCGCCGCCATTTGCCAGGATCGAATAGACAGTTTCCCTGCCTTTCTCATCGGATGCCGTCGTCACCAGTCCGCGCGGCTTGTTCATGACCAGATAAATCTTCTCCTTCTCTTCCAGCACGTCGCCGTCCACTGCAACACGGTCCTGAAGAAGCCGCACGGGCGTTTCCGGATCCTTGCGCACCGACCCATTGAGGCGCACTCGCCCCGCGCGAATCAGCTCACCGGCTTGGGACCGCGAACAATATCCCAGCTTCGACAACGCTCGGGCCAAGCCGATCTTCCGCGCCTCAGCCGCCATGCGTACATGCTACTCAAACCGGAAATTCCCTGCCTCGCAACCTTAGGCTTGATACCATGATCATTCGATCTCGAACGTAAGGAGCTCTCATGGCCCACCAGCATCCTCCCCGCTTTCTGAAGATTGTGGACGACGCCAAGACGCGCGTGCGCGAGACCGACGTCGATACGGTCAAGAAAAGAATGGATCACGGCGATAAGCTTCTGCTGGTTGACGTGCGCGAAGAGAGCGAGTTCGCCAAAGATCATCTTCCGGGAGCGATTCATCTTGGCAGAGGCATCCTTGAGCGCGACATTGAAGCGAAGGTGCCAGAACTGAATACAGAGATGATTCTGTATTGCGGCGGTGGGTTTCGCTCAGCTCTCGCTGCCGACAACTTGCAAAAAATGGGCTACACCAACGTGATCTCCATGGACGGCGGCATTCGCGACTGGCGTGAAAAAGGATATCCGCTCACCAAAGCCTGACATCGATCTTTCCGCCAGAACCCTGGCGACGCGCTTCACGAATCACCGAGTCTCCTGCACATTCTGTGGTAAGCTCCGCTCCTTACTGCCATGAATGGTCGCATCTTCTTCTGGTCCCTTACATCGGCCCTCGCCGGATTCCTCTTCGGCTTTGACACCGTCGTCATCTCAGGCGCCGAAAAAACAATTCAGTCTCTCTGGGGGTTAAGTGCAGGATTGCACGGCATCGCGATGGCCTCCGCCCTCTACGGGACCGTCGTCGGCTCCCTGCTCGGCGGATGGCCGGCTGACCGCTTCGGCCGTAAAGCTACGCTGCTCTGGATCGGCGTCCTTTACTTCGTTGGCGCTGTTGGCTCGGCGCTCGCAAACAACGTCGGCGTGTTCATCGCCGCCCGCGTCATCGGCGGCTTGGGAATCGGTATCTCGACCGTGGTGGCGCCCATGTACATCTCGGAAATCGCCCCGCCGAAACACCGTGGACGTCTCGCCGGAATGTTCCAGTTCAACATCGTTTTCGGAATCCTGATCGCATTTGTTTCAAACGCCTTGCTCGCCGGCATCGGCGAGAATGCTTGGCGCTGGATGCTCGGCGTCGCTGCCTTTCCATCTCTGCTCTACGCTCTCTTCTGCATCGGGCTGCCCGAGAGCCCGCGGTGGCTGCTCAGCCGAAAAGGAGATCGCGCAGCCGCTCTCGAAGTCTTGCAGCGAGCCGAACCCGAGTTGTCCAAGGCGGAGATCGCAGCACAGGCCGACGAGATTACCGCTGCCTCCACCGAACAGGCGACATCGGGGCATTTCTGGACCAGCCGTCTTCGCAAGCCGATTATGCTCGCGATCTTGATTGCGTTCTTCAACCAACTTTCCGGAATTAACGCGATCCTTTATTTCGCGCCTCGCATTTTTGAACTGACCGGCCTCGGCGCAAAAGCCGCGCTGCTTCAATCGATTGGCATCGGTCTCACAAACCTTGTGTTCACCTTTGTCGGCCTCTGGCTCATCGACCGTCTGGGCCGCAGAACGCTTCTTTACATCGGCTCGTTTGGATACATCACTTCTCTCGGACTCGTAGCCTGGGCATTCTTCACCCATCATTTCTCGATCATCCCGGGATGCATCTTCGGGTTCATCGCCGCACACGCCATCGGACAGGGCGCCGTCATCTGGGTCTTCATTTCCGAGATATTTCCGAACCGTCATCGGGCCGAAGGTCAGACGCTTGGCAGCTTCACGCACTGGATTTTCGCCGCGTTGCTCACCACCTTCTTTCCAAAAATGGTGGTTGCCTTCCCGCCCGGATACGTTTTTTCGTTCTTCACCGGCATGATGGTCCTGCAGCTTATCTGGGTAAAGATGTTCGTCCCAGAAACCAAGGGCATTCCGCTGGAACAGATCCAGAAACAGCTGGGGATCGAGCAGGCTTAGTCTTAGTCTTTCAGGACTGACACCCCATGGCTCGCGTCTTTATAACCGGTTCTTCCGATGGACTTGGCCGCATGGCCGCTCAACTCCTACTTGAACAGGGACACGCCGTGGTCCTGCATGCCCGTAATGCGGATCGCGGGCGCGATGCCATGCGTGCTGTATCAGGGGCTGAAGCGATCTTGCTTGGCGATTTGTCGAGCATCGAAGAGACAAAAAAATTAGCTGAGGACGCAAACGCCCTGGGGGCTTTCGATGCCGTCATTCATAACGCCGCGGTCGGATATCGAGAGCCTCGCCGCATTCTGACGGTCGACGGTCTCAGTCACGTTTTCGCCATCAACACGCTGGCTCCGTACATCCTCACAGCTCTGATGACGAAGCCGAAATGCCTCGTCTATCTCAGCTCCGGACTGCATCGGAGTGGCGATTCCAGTCTCCAGGATCTTCAGTGGGAGAACCGTCCGTGGAAAGGCCAGCAGGCATATTCCGACACGAAACTGCACGACGTGCTCCTGGCATTTGCGGTGGCGCGTCGCTGGCCGGAGGTCCGGTCAAATGCTCTCGAGCCTGGATGGGTCGCCACGAAAATGGGAGGTGCCGGGGCGCCAGACGATTTGGACGCCGGACATCGAACTCAGGTCTGGCTTGCAGCCGGCGAGGATCCGGCCGCCAAGGTCTCGGGCGGGTACTTCTACCACCTGCGGCCAAAGACACCGAATCCGGCGTCCCTCGACACATCTTTGCAGGATAAGCTGGTTGAAGATTGTCAGGGATACTCTGGCGTGACCTTACCGCAGTAGTTCATTAGGTAATCCATTTAAACCGCTGGATTATAAAGGCATAAGAGCAGAACCGCTTCTCGCCGAAGCCCCTCCCCCGAAACGCTTCGGAGTGTCGCGGCTCCGCTCTCCACACCTTTTCTGAAGAACGCACTCACGCCCGAGGCAACGGTTCATGAGTGCGCCCTAGCCCGTGAACAACACAGGCGGCAAATTGGCCATGTGCTCAAGCACCGTAAGCCAACGTTATTTGCATAGTGTGTTGAACTGCTTTTTTGTTTCATCTGCCGGAAGATTTTTTTGCTGACCTCGACGGGCTTGCCCCACAGCCCGAGCCCTGCGAAATGTCTGCCGCATTTGCCGGGCGGGTGTAGAATACGGGACACTTTGCAGGCCCCCGAGGCGACGTTGTGCAATTCCATGCGTTTGACGGCGACTACCTTGAGCGGCTCCGCGCGGGCGATTTTCGGACCGAAGAACACTTCGTGTCTTACTTCAGCCAGCTGATCCAACTCAAGCTGCGCTCTAGGCTTAACTCCCGCGAAGCCATCGAAGATGTGCGCCAGGAAATCTTCGCCCGCGTGTTCGCCACCCTTCGAAGCGAGAAGGGTCTGCGCCAAGCGGATCGCCTCGGGCCCTTCGTAAATTCCGTTTGCAATAACGTCTTACTTGAACACTATCGATCATCGTCGCGCCATGCTCCGCCGGATGAGGAAGATGGAACGGAAGACATTCCCGACCTCCGATCCGACGTTCTGGACCAAGTTATGAAACGACAGACCACCGAGATCGTTCGCGAAATCCTCGACGATTTGACGGAACGGGACCGGCGTCTGCTCAAGGAAGTATTCCTGGAGGAACGGGACAAAGACGAGGTCTGTCGCGAGTTTGGCGTGGACCGCAACTACCTGCGCGTATTGCTCCACCGAGCGAAACAGACATTCAAGACTCAGTACATGAATAGCTCGCGGAGGCCGCGGCGGAGCGCGGCAATTTAGATAGGGCAGTGTGAAACGTTTTGCTACCTGGTAACACCATCTATCAGGGGGACAGCGGCAGTTATGGACCATCAAGAGGCGATCCGGCTAACAGCCACTGAGCGGTATCTCATGGACGAGCTCTCCCCGGAATTGCGCGATCAATTCGAGGAGCACTTTTTCGATTGCGCCGAGTGTGCCAGCGACGTGAAAACGACTTCCCTGTTCATCGAAACCAGCAAAGATCTGCTGGCCCAGCCGCGTCTGGAAGCGGTTCCGGCGTTTCGGCCGCCAGTTCACACTCCGAAAGGATGGTTCGACTGGTTTCGTCCGGCTCTGGCTGTTCCAGCGTTCGCTGTGCTGCTGGCGGTGATTGGATATCAGAATTTTCGGACTGTCCCGCGGTTGAAAGTTGCGCTCAACAGTCCAGAGGTTTTGCCTTGGACAGCGATCCACACTCGGACCCGTGGAGCGGTCGCCACTCCGACGCCGGTCGCACCGGATGGCAGTTTCGGAATTGTTCTCGAGGTCACACCGGATAGCCACTTTTCCAGCTACGTTGCCAACTTCAATGATCCTTCGGGGAAGAAGGAGTGGTCGCTTACCGTTCCGGCAAAGATGCAGGACGACAGCTCGATCATCCGCGTTCCTCCAGGTAACCGGGTTACCGGCACCTATACTTTGACAATCGAAGGGATCTCTCCCGACGGCAAGAGCACCGTGATCAGCACCACGCCCCTGGAGTTGCAAACCGAAAAATAATCTGACCGCAGAGGAGCCAACACCATGGCCGCAAACCCGAAGTCGGAAGTCCCACCCGATGGCACTAAAAATCCTGACTATCCCTATCATGTGTACCACGCGGAAGCCCACGTCCTGAGTGGTCACTTGAAACATCCGATCAAGCAACCGATCGATTTCGAAGGGCACGTCGTTCTGGATAAGACTCGCCGCGAAGGCCACATCACTCGTTCCACCGGACGGAACCAGCCTCGAGGGATTGATCATCATACAAGGCGGGTCATACCCGTGCTTCGGAAACAAAGTTCAGAAACAGGATGCCTGGGGCAGGACTCACTCGGGTTGGGTCACCTTGTCGACATCAGTGATCGAAGGACTCAACGTTTTTGAGGTCGTGACCGCAGATCGCGTTGTGGCCCAGATTTCCACGGAACATCCCGAACAGAACGGCAAAGACCTTGGCCATGTCCCCAAGGTGACATTTCTGGGGTCACGTTTTGAAAACTTGCGCATCGGCGGTTTTCCGGTCAAGGTGAAACTCGATCTTGATATTTGCGGCGCTCGTCCTAAGAACGACGATCCGTACTTAAGCGACAAAGGATTTCTCGATCGAGTCGAGCGGCAACTCGAAAACATCGCAGGATCCAAGAATGTGCCGAAAAAGATAGAAGAGATTTACAATGCCCGAATTACCTACATCGAGGATCTCAAAAAACGGAATGGCTCAGGCAAGAATGGCAAGAGAAACGGGTTCCCCAAGCTGCAATGCTCATTGGTGAAGAGCATCGGGAAAATTCCGATCCCCGGAGTCGAAACTTTCGGAAACGTGATCGTGATCCCGGATTTTGGCACCGTAACGTTGGGTGAAGTCGAAGTTGGAACCGAATCGCGCCACGCAGATTTCGAGAGAGAGCCGGGCAACAGTAACTATTTCCATTTGCATATGCTCAATATGCATTTGGGCTGCATCGGTGGGGGAAGTGTTCAGGCGGCCTCTGCGAAAACAAACGGAATGACGAGGCCGTAGTTGCTCCAAATAACCACTCAATGACGGACTGAAAGGTCCGCAGTCAGCCAAGATCTTTTCCTCGGAAGAACCGGGAGTCGCAGTCTGGCTCTCGGGTGGCCGAATTTTTGTCTCCATGCGATGCGTGTCCCAGTTGCGTTTCTTGGGAAGCCGACTGTTTTGTCTGGCGGCGATCGCTTCCATTCTGATCACGACCACCTGCGATAACTCGGATCCGCACATCGCATTCGAACACGCGCGACCAAACATTTATCCATGGCGATTGGTGCGATAGCCAGCAAGAGGCCGATAAGAGGTTATCGTCGATTCGAGCGAGTCAGTCCCGAGTGGGGATGGAAGTTCAAGATCCTGAGGTGCAAGGACCCTCCTTTGGCGCCAGAATATCCCGATGTCCTGACCTTGCTTGCTCCTGCTCCTGCCGCGTCGCCTCCGGCTGAAACAACCATTTCAATTCTCACGCTCAGCGGGCTTGCGCATGCGCGCCAACTGGAATTGCCAGAGGCGCGGCGCGATCTCGAAGAGGCGAAGCGGATGTGTACACCCCCAAACGCGGCGAGTTGTGGCGAAGCCTTGCAGGGTTACGCGGTCTTTCTCAATGAGCAAAATCAATTCCAGGTGGCGGGGCAGCTTTTTGAGCAGTCTTTGTCGCTCGCCAGAGACCGAGGCGATCGTTTTCTAGAAGCCACGTCTCTCCTCAATCTGGGTGCCGTGATGCTCGACGAAGGACGTTTCGACGAAGCTGTTGATCGTTCCGAGGCCGCATCGGAAGCTGCCAAGGGGCTCCAAGCGGGGGACCTTGAAATGGCCGCACAGCAGAATCTTGCCTGGGCCGCCTACCGCCTTGGTGACTCCGAGAGGGCCCTGGATCTGCTGGTCGAAGCCGACAAGCGCGCTGCGTCTCTCGGAGATGTTTTCCTTGAAGAAAATGCTCTGACGGATATCGGCTATATCCACATGGACGCACGCCGCTTTGACGTCGCAGAAACATTCTTCCGGCGTGCCTTGTCTCTCGCGAAACCCGGCAACGGGGCGGGAGCATATTTACAATGTGTTGCGCGCAATGGCGCGCCTTGAACTTCAGAGCGGAAACCTGGCGGACGCCGGCGACTTCGCCGATCAGGCTCGGCAGGTCGCCAAGAAAGAACTCAATCCGCTCGACGAGCTTTACCCCGATCTCGTCGAAGGGCAGGTCGCTGCCGCACGGGGAGACGCCACTCATGCCGAGCAAAAACTTCGCTTCGTCGAGCAATATCCCGGCGCCCCCAACTTTCTGAAGTGGGAATCCCAACACTCGATGGCTCGGCTTTACGAGAAGAACGCGCAACCCGACCTGGCTGATGCTGAGTACCGAGCGGCCGTCGCTACCCTCGAAGCTGCTCGGGATGAAGTGCAACACATGGACTTCCAGGTTTCGTTTTTGTCCAACGGCTCGGGCATTTACGATGACTACGTTCACTTCCTCGTAACCCACGGTAAGGCGGAAGACGCTCTACGCCGAGCGGATTACGGCCGTGGCCGAGCTCTCGCAGAGGGATTAGGGCTGTTTCCAAAAGCAAGAGCCCACGAACCTGCGGCGCTCGATGCCGAGAAGATTGCAGACCGAGCCAAGAGCACGATTCTCTACTACTGGCTCGGAGAGCAGAGCTCCTATTTCTGGGCGATTACTTCCAAGCGCACCCAGCTTTTTCAGCTTCCTCCCGCGACAGAGATCGAAGCCCTCGTGGATCGTTACAACAAATCACTCGCCAGTCCTCAGGGCTTTCACGATTCCGCGAACCCCGAAGGTCTCGCGCTCTATCGAATGCTGATAGAACCCGCGAAGGAACTGGTAGCGGCAAACACGAAAGTCGTGATCATCCCCGACGGCAAGCTGAGCAGCCTGAATTTTGAAACCTTGCTCGTTCCCGAACCAACTCCTCACTACTGGATTGAAGATGTCACGGTCGTCAACGCCGGCTCGCTGAATGTGCTCGCGCAGCCTCGCATCGGGAAAACGCATACGGCACGCAATCTGCTTCTTTTCGGCAGCGCCATCTCCCCAACCAGGGAGTACGTCGATCTTGCGAATGCTGCCACCGAGATGGCGAGTATCGAACGCCACTTCCCCGCCGATCAACAACAGGTGTTTCAGGGTGCAAATGCGACTGTCGCGGCTTATCTGACAGGACAACCCGAACGATTCTCCTTCATCCATTTCGTGACTCATGCAACCGCTGCCCCTGCCACCCCCCTGGATTCCGCCATTATCCTGTCTGCAGACAGTGCCCAGCTCGACTCCTTCAAGCTCTACGCGCGGGATATCATTCAACACCCGATCCACGCCGACCTCGTCACGATCTCGTCCTGCTACAGTGCCGGCGCGCGATCATACTCCGGCGAAGGACTAGTCGGCCTTTCGTGGGCATTTCTGCGCGCGGGAGCGCACAATGTCGTGGCCGCGCTGTGGGACGCCAGCGACCTCTCGACGGGTCAACTCATGGATAAGTTCTACGATGGATTGAGCAACGGAGACGATCCGGAAACGGCTCTGCGGGTCGCCAAACTTTCCTTGCTGCATTCACAAAATTCGTTTCGCAAGCCGTTCTATTGGGGTCCGTTTCAACTCTACGTGGGTTCGTAACGCGACGAGATTCGGCTCTCTGCCTGCTACTGCTGCTTGCCGCGTAGTTTGCGCATTCTCGGAGATAACGTGATTTCCTGGCATTTTTGGCAGGGACACTTGAAGGCCGTGTCGCCGGGAAACACGATGTGGCCGCAGTTCTTGCAGATCAATCGCCCATTGGATAGCACCGTCATCGGAAAGAATTGCTCTTCGGCAATGCAATAAGGGCACCGCGGTTCTTTGTTTCTTGGTTTAGCGGAGAAGATTTTCACCGGCTCGTGTTCCGGCGCATCATTCCAGTCGTTCGGCGGCAAATGCACGCCCCAGATGTTCTGCGGTTCCGCAAGTTCAATCCCAAACTGCAACGGCATGTCGCGGTCGACATAGACCACTTTCGCCGCCGCGTGCTTATCCGTCATGTAAACGTGTATCGAGATCTTCATTCCAACTTTTAGAGCGACCTCGGTGGCGATCAAGGCCCCTTGAAGGTTGACGATCACTGTCTCGCCTTCACAGCTTCGATGGTCAGACGCTTCCTCAATGGTGATGACCACTCTCAGAGGAACGCGAGTGCTTCTTCGGAATTCCGGAAAACCCGAACGGGAAAGTGTCAATGAGCGGACCCGGGGGAATAAAGCACGAGGGAGTGGCAATTCTTTTGGATCGCGGAAAGCCCAATGGACGAACGATGGATTTCAGGCACGCGGTCTTGTTTGCGGTGGTGAGGTTTGTCGGGAGTCAATCCCGATCTTGGCGATGTAACAGGGTTCATGGACCGGCTGGCCGTGCTCGTCGATCTTGCAGTCCTCCAGCAAAATCGCGCGACCGCAGATCCAACAGAATTTCGATGATTTGTCTGCGTTTGCCAGAATTTGCCCCTCGTTTCGAGGATGTAGTCTAGCAAACCGTCCGTCAAACGCAACTCTCTTAGATTCTGTACGATATCGTACATCCGTGGAGTGGTGGGCACGCGATATTCTTCAAGGTATAGATTCCCACGTCCATCCCCTAAACTATGTACATCGGTTCGTCGCTAGGCCAGCAATTTCACCTTCGCGGCCGCGTTCTCCAGTTCATTCGCGGGTTTCAGAGAGTAGATGCGCGTGCCGAACTACCACAGGCCCTCTCTGACATAGGGGCGCACCCAAAGCGTTACGTGCTGATGCACGGCTTCTCTCCAGGAACGATTGGGCATTCCGCTCAGATAGCGGGCCTTTCGGCACGATCCGCGTCGACCTAAAGCCCCGTAGCCTTCACCGCGCTCTTGCCCGTCACGATGCGCCGAACGTAGTCGATCTGGCCGAGATGCCAGTTGAGATGTCCGTATAAATGAATCAGGAAATCCTGAGTGGAGAGGGGCTTTTCGAGAACCACTTGCGGATACTCCATCGCGATCTGTTCCGAAGATAGCGCCTCGATCGCGGAAGGGATGATTTCCTTCAACTCCACGATGCGCGCAGCGAGGTCCGCTTTTCCAAATCCTTTCGATGAGAATTCCAATTCGCGTTCTCGCCGGTAGGGCAGCTTGCCCAGCTGTCTGCCGACGAACTCCTTCAGGTTTCCCTCAAGGTGAAGAACAAGATTTCCGGCTGAATTCGTAATTCCGGGAAGCACACTCCACAGCGACGCGTCATCCGGAAATGCCTCGATCTGCTGATTCAGACGAGTGAGGTCGCGACGAAACAACATGGACAGACCTTTACTGAAACTCATCGAAATTCCCCCGAACTGCTCATCGAAACCCTATCAACTTTATCAGCAATGGACTCAGCCTTGGTTTCGCGTTAAGCACTCTTGATTTGACACTTTACATTCCCGAACGTAAAACCGTGTCGAGCTGTTTTGCCGCGGCACGCCGCGTGCCTGCGCAGCTCCAATCATTCATCCAGAGGTATTCCATGCCGATGACCAGAAGGGAAATTTGCTGCCTGCTGCCTGTGCTGTTACCCGTCGCCGGTGACTTGCGGGCCTTCGCAGCTCAGAACGAGCCTCTTCCATCGGCGGCATTTGAATTTAACAAGCTGCCGGTCGAAAAACATGACGGCGCCGAGTTTCGAAGCATCATGAAGGGAAAGCTGGTGACCGGAGAATCCGTCGAGGTGCATGAGTCTATGCTCCCTCCGAACGGCTTCCCGCACCCTCCCCATCATCACGCGCACTCCGAAATGTGGTTGATTCGCGAAGGAACGGTGCAGATCACGATCAGCGGAACCCCTCATGTATTAGGTCCGGGCGGCCTGGGCTTTGTTCGATCGAACGAAGAACACGGAATCCGCAACGTCGGAACGACGACAGCCAATTATTATGTTGTTGCGATCGGTCCGGGCGCGGATGCGCAAGCTTGATCGATCTTCGTGCACGCACAAGCCGTCCACATTAACAAGCCATACGCTCACTTCATGAAACCACCCACCAGCGAAGCCAACCTGCCTTCTTCGGCTCACGCATCGATAGAGAGCGACGACCGCCTCGCAGCAATTCCTTCGGATAAACGCGGAGGAGCGTTGGCCATCACGGCCGCCTTTTTCGCCCTATTTTGCGTGGTCGGGCTTGCTCTGTGGGGGTTGCCCTTTTACTACGATTTTATGGTTCAGCAATTCGGCTGGACCCGCGCACAGGTCACGTCTGGAAATGCGCTGAGCAAGTTCGTTATCGGCCCGCTGTTTGGCTTTCTCGCGGGCTGGATGGTCGACCGCTTCGGCCCGCGCCGCCTTATGATCTCCGGTGTCCTGATGGCCGCGGGCGCGGTCATCGGCCTTGGAAGCGTTTCAACGCTGCCGTGGTTCTACGTCTTTTATATGCTGAACGCTCTTGGCTACGTGTGCGGCGGTCCTCTGCCGAGCCAGGTTGCTGTCTCGCAATGGTTCGTAAAATCCCGGGGAAAAGCGATGGGACTCGCCTACCTCGGAATAGGGTTCGGCGGCGCGGCATCCCCGTGGATCTCGCATTTTCTTGTGATGCGATTCGGTTGGCAGCCAGCTCTTCAGGTCACGGGAATTTTGATCGTGGTTCTTGCTCTTCCCTTCACCATCCTTATGAAAGAAGCTCCCCAGGTCGACCTGAGTCAGAGGCCGGACACAAAGATCGAAGTGAGGAAGGCATTCAGAACCTTGTCCATGGCTTTACTGACTGTAGGAAGCATGTGCTCAATCGCCGCCGTGAGCGGAACGCAACAAAATCTGAAGCTGTTTCTTAGTCTCGATCGTCACTACTCTCAAAGTTCAGCAGCGGGGATCCTCTCGCTGGTGCTGGGTTTCAGCATCATTGGCAGAGTTCTGATGGGCTGGCTAGCCGATCGTTTCTCCAAACGATACGTCATGCTGGCGATTTATCTCTTGGTCGCAGGCGCGATTCCGTTCCTTTTCCTCGGACGAAGCGCGATGACCATCGCTATGGCCGCAGCGATCTTCGGCATCGGATTGGGCGGCGACTACATGATCATTCCTTTAATGACGGCAGAGATTTTCGGTGTGCAGATCCTTGGCCGGCTGATGGGCGTACTCTTGGCTGCGGGTGGCATCGCCGACGCGCTGTCCCCCTGGTGGATCGGTCATCTCCGGGATTCCAGCGGCAGCTATCGGAGCGGTTGTGTCATGCTCGTCGGGATGGCGTTGCTCGGTGCCGTGGCCGTCATCGCTTTGCCGAAAACGGAGAAAGCTTCGTGACTGTGAAACCCATGGTCCGCCTTGCCAGCCTGAAAGGGGTGGATCGTTTTCAAGAACACGCACGGTCGCTGCATATAACGATTCCGTGCGACCGCGAAATCATATGCGGCCGAAACTCTCCGCTGCGTCAGCCGATTACGTGCGGCCCGTTGACGATACCCAACCGAATTGCTGTGCAGCCGATGGAAGGCTGGGACGGCAGCGCCGATGGCAATCCGACAGAGCTGACTCTCCGGCGGTGGCAGCGCTTCGGCCAGAGTGGCGCGGGTCTGATTTGGGGCGGCGAGGCCGTCGCCGTTTCTCATGCCGGCCGCGCGAATCCCAACCAACTTGTCATCGCCGAACACACCAAACGGGGGCTAGCTCAACTTCGCGAGACGCTTCTCGGTGAAGCCAGAAACTTGCGCGGATCGGACGGTCCACCGGTCATCGGCCTGCAACTCACGCATTCAGGCCGTTACTGTCGTCCGAATATTCACCATCGCAATGAACCGAAAATCCTTTACCACCACCCGATCCTGGATCGCAGGCTCGGCCTGACCCCAGACTTTCCTGTTCTGACGGATGGCGAAATCAGAGAGATCATCGAACACTTTCATCGTGCCGCAGCAGAAGCTTCCGACCTCGGCTTCGATTTCGTCGATATCAAACACTGCCACGGATATCTTGCTCACGAATTCCTCAGTGCGCATACCCGCCCGGGTCCTTATGGGGGCAGCTTCGAAAATCGCACGCGCTTTTTACGCGAAGTCGTGCAAGGAATACGTTCCATCGCCCCATCGCTCGAAATCGGAGTGCGGCTCTCGGCGTTTGATAGCGTGCCGTTTCATCCCGATCCCGATCTTCCTCTCAACGAAAAGCCGGGCGTCGGAGTTCCGGAACAACATGACAACCTCATTCCCTATCGATGGGGATTTGGGGTCGATGCAAGCCACCCGACCCAGATGGATCTGGATGAAACCTTCCGGTTTGTTGCTCTTCTTCAGGAACTGGGGATTAGGCTCGCGAATCTGACCGCCGGCAGTCCTTACTACAATCCGCACATTCAACGGCCCGCTTTGTACCCTCCCTCCGATGGCTATCAGCCGCCAGAGGATCCGCTTGTAGGAGTGGCACGGCAGTTGGAAGCGACGCGGCAGGTGAAGCAAAACTTTCCAAACTTGATCGTCGTAGGCACAGCGTACAGCTACCTTCAGGAATTTTTGCCTCAAGTCGCGCAGTCAGCCGTCCGCGAAGGTTGGGCCGATCTCGTCGGCCTGGGACGGATGGTCTTGTCGTATCCCGCGATTCTTTGGGATGCCTCAGAAGGACACCCCATGCGCCGCAAGCTAATCTGCCGTACTTTCAGCGATTGCACCACGGCTCCGCGCAAGGGGTTGCCGTCCGGTTGCTATCCTCTCGATGATTACTACAAGAAATCCGAACTGGCAGAACAACTCGACCTTGTGAAAGGCATTGCGCCCAGAAAATCGCCGAGTGTGTGAGGTCGGATCCATACCTGACATTCAATGCAGAACCAGACCATAGCAGCGCTGATCGAACGGAAGAAACAGCGTCGCCGCGTGCAAGGCATCGCGGCTTGTCTACTCCCATACCAGTCCGAGGGCAAAATTGCCGTCGACGCTTTTCAGCGGCATTTGCTCGCGACGCACCGAGCCGGATTGATGAACGCCATCAACATGGACACCGGCTATGTGAATCTCCTGACCGACTCTGAGAAGCAACAAGTGTTGCGCTGGACACGCGAATGCATCGGCAACGAGATTCCTTTCGTCGCTGGAGTCTATGTTGAGGGCCAAAACGGAAACCTTGTCACCCTCTACCGCCGGCAGATGGATGCCATCGTCTCCGCAGGGGCAATCCCGATTCTGTTTCAGACCGCTCGACTCCATGGACGGTCGGCCTCGGAAAAAATCGAAACCTACACTGCCGCGTGTGAAGGCTATCCTCATGTGTTGGCCTTCGAATTGAGTCCGCGGTTCGCTCCCAACGGAGAACTCTTTGACGCGGAAACCTTTCGCGGTCTGCTCGATATTCCAGAGATCAAAGGCATGAAGCATTCGTCCCTCGATCGACTGCTTGAGTTGGAGCGGCTTGACCTTCGCGACAAGATCCGCCCCGACTTTCGCGTCTACACGGGAAATGATTTGGGAATCGACATGATCGAATACGGATCAGACTACTTGTTGGGCCTTGCGACATTTGCTCCCGAGAAATTTGCGGAACGCGACCGCCTCTGGGAATCTGGAGACGCCAACTACTATGCATTGTCCGATGCTCTGCAATACCTGGGAAACGTCGCCTTCCGGGAACCAGTCCCTGCGTACAAGCATTCCGCTGCGACCTTCTTGCATATGACGGGCATTGCACCAACGGATCTCACCCATCCCGCAAGCCCCAAGCGCCCACAGTGGGAATCCGCGATGTTGCGGGATTGTGCAATGCGTCTCGGGGTGGATGTCGACCGACACGCATAGCGCCTTCCTCGAATCCGTGCTCCGCCGATGCCGCCACGGGAGCCCTCCCACGATTCAGTCGCCACTCCAGAGGCCTCAACGCGTTTCCCCGCTTGCGTCCGCGTGAGAAATGAAAAATAATTGCCTCCCGCGTCCGGCGCCCTCTCTGGTTCCTCGCGGCAGGAGACATGAACGCATGACATACGGCCGCACGGCTCGGTTCTGCCGTTTCGCATTCGGATTCGTCTTGATGACAAGTTTGCTCTTCGGGCCGCAGACCCTTTCCTCCCAAACCCCTTCACCGCAGATGCCCACCGATTTCGTCGTTCAACACGGTGTGCCGATGAAGACGCGCGACGGAGTTACGCTCTACGCCGACATCTATCGCCCGAAATCTGACGGAAAGTTTCCTGTCATCCTGATGCGTACCCCGTACGACAAGAGCGCCGACTGGGCCGTGTTCCCCGTCTTCAAGATGGTCCCGCGCGGCTATGTCGTCATCATTCAAGACGTACGCGGCCGCTACACTTCAGAGGGAGAATGGTACCCGTTCAAGCACGAGCAGGCTGACGGCTTCGATACCGTCGAATGGGCGGCCGCACTGCCGTACTCCGATGGCAAAATCGGCATGATGGGCGCTTCGTATGTGGGTGCGACGCAAATGCTCGCTGCCATCGCGCATCCTCCCCATTTGACAGCCATCGCACCCAACGTCACAGCCAGCAACTATCACGATGGATGGACTTACCAGGGCGGCGCTCTTGAGCAATGGTTCGATCAAAATTGGACATCCCAATTAGCTCAGAACACGCTTCAGCGTTTGATCAGCGGAAACACCAACGCCGTCGTCGGGGTACCTACGCTTCCGCTCGCCAACTATCCCATCTTTAATTTTGGGCAGCTGCCGGCGGATGCTCAACTGACCGCAGTGATCGCGCCCTACTACCTCGACTGGTTGGCCCATCCCGACTACGACGATTACTGGAAGCAGTGGTCGATCGAGGAACACTTCTCTGACATTGCCGTGCCGATGCTTCAGGTCGGCGGATGGTATGACATCTTCAACGGCGGAACTCTGCGGAACTACATGGGGGTTAAAGCCCACGGATCGACAGACGCGGCCCGGACCAAGGAGCACCTGCTGATTGAAATTGGTGGTCACGCCGGTTTCGGCCGACGCATTGGAGACATCGACTTCGGACCTCATGCCCTCGAGAACGTCTACACCGACGTCATTCTCGATTGGTACGATTTTCTCTTCAAAAACATCCGCAACGAATTCGCCACGGACAAGCCAGTCAAAGTCTTCACCATGGGAGCGAATGAATATCGCCAGGAAGACGATTGGCCTCCGCCTCAAACCCAGCCGACCAAATATTTTCTTCACTCCGGGGGCAAGGCGAATTCGCTTCGCGGGGATGGCGCTCTTTCCCCATCCGCCCCGAAGTCAGAACCCAATGACACCTACATCTACAACCCCGCGAATCCGGCTCCCACCGTCGGCGGTCCTCTCTGCTGCGATGCTGAACACATGGAGCCTGGCCCAAGGGACCAGCGTTCGGTGGAAAATCGTGACGACGTGCTGATCTACTCCACCGGCCCGCTGGATCGCGACATGGAAGTCACCGGTCCTGTCGTCGCCGATCTTTTTGTCAAATCTTCAGCGGTCGATACCGACTTCACTGCGAAGCTCGTCGACGTCGCGCCCGACGGCTTTGCGAAAAATCTCACCGAAGGCATCCTCCGCATGCGCTACAAAGCTTCCGCCGAACACTCCACCCTGATAAATCCTGGACAGATTTATGAAATCTCCATCGATCTCTGGGCCACGAGCAACGTCTTTCTGCGCGGTCACTCCCTGCGACTGGAGGTGTCCAGCAGTAACTTCCCTCGCTTCGATCGCAATCTGAATACGGGTGAAGAAATCAAATTCGCGCGCACCTCGGTTCCCGCTACCAACGCAATCCTTCACGATGCTCAACACCCTTCGGCACTGGTCGTACCAGTCATGCCGTCGAAGTAGGTCTGAGAGCAATCCGGGATGGCACATGGCTGCTCCCGTTGAAACATGGAAGTGTCCCGATCGGAAATTCCTCGAAGACTCTTACTCTTCGAGACAACTCCGCGAGTTACGGCCATTGGGGAGATGACAGTCGAATCTGGGCGCTACAAATTCCAGACAATGGGAGTGAGAGTTGATTTGAGGTATAGCGGATGTTTAGGTGTTCCGTCTTTGCAGAGAGCGAGGACGTGCGGCCTGACCTGCGCCTTGTCGACGAGAATGCGCACAAGATTGACGCCGCGTGAGCGCAGTAGCTTGTGCTTCGGCTTGCCATAGGCGAACACCACCTTGGCCGCCTTCCTTGCCATTTCGATGATGTGCCGGTCATTGCCCGGTCCGATGGGATCGAGGATTTCCGTGATTCCCCGCTGATCGGTGCGTCGGTACGCGAAAGTATTCGCAACCGCGAGTCCGCCGTAGCCCCAAGCCTTTGCGTATCGTCCGCATTTCGCGACAGTGGGATCATCGCTTTTCTTATCGGCCATGCTCGGATTCATCAACACGAAAAGCACGTAAGGTTTTGTCGCTTCCCACGTCCGAGTCAGGCGGTAGCGATACTCTTTGTCCTTGCCGCCAAATACCGCAGTCCCCACAACGCCCTTCTTGAGCGGGAGCTTAACTCTGCCTCCTGGGTCGTGAGCGGTTGATTTCTTGGGCATGGGCGACCCAGTATAACTCTTCGCTGTCTCTGGCTTCCTTAAACAGTCGAGCCCGGCAGATCCGGCTGACATGGCGCTGACACGATAAAACGGTGTTGTAGCTGCCGAAAAACAGAATCGGTCGAAACCCGCATGAACATTGGGTAACGTGGTGAGCGCGGTAGGAATCGGTAAAAGCAGGGTCCCGGCCATTTTCACAAACCAAACTGCATCCGCATTTACGCCCGTTACATTTCGCCCCCAAACAATCGCCCAAACCATCACGCATAGCAAACAGGGCGACAAGCAATTGAACGAGAGGGCGGAACAAGCTCACATGACTAAATATACAAAACAAGCCGGCCGAACGATTAGTTGTGAAGAACCTGAAATAGGACGCGCCACTACGCAGCATCGTGGCGGATCTCTTCGCGGCGATACAGTGACAAGCCATCCGCACCTGGAGCAAGCATTCCGATTGGACGTTCACATTTCCCGAATAACCACTTCAAACTCGTTCATGGGCCGAGTCTCATGGACTAGGTTTGATACGCATATTTGAAAAGTAGGCGTCGGTCGTGCTGTAAGCCCAGATTCCAATCTGACCGTGACTGTCCCCAAGCTTCAGATCGTTGACAATCAAGGACGGCTGATCCGCCCCGTTAACGAAGAGGCTCGCCTTCGTTCCCGACACCACAATCTTCATTTTGGTCCACTCTCCCGGCACAAGGTCACAGTACGATTCGTAAACCCCCGGACTCTCATCTCGCAGACGATGCCATGAAAAATCGGGTTCGGATTCATATTGGACGGAATGGTTGCGCCGCAACTGGTCGTTCGCGCGCCCGTTGGTCGGACGCAAATAGAAGTTCTCGGCTTTCGCGCCGTGCTCCTGCACCCGGAACAAAATTCCGATAAAGCCCCGATCATCCGACGCGGCTTCCGGTCCAGGAGTGCCCGCGACATCCACTTCGATGGTTCCATTCTTGAAGTCAAAGTCATTCACCAACGCGATCCGATTGGCTGGGGGTATCGCTTGCTGCGACTTCGGAGCGGCCAAAGGAGCAAAGTGAATGGCGCGCTGCCCATGATAGTTCGCCACTTCGGCTTGTCCATCAATCACCTCCAGGCCCTTCAGCGAGTCGAGAGTCAAATTGACCTCGCGGGCCGAATGCGTCTGACCGCTCGCCGAAAGCGTGAACATCAGACATGCTGTGAACAGGCACGAGCTTGCGATCCTGCGCATGAGCCTCCTATTTCGATGCCAACTTCTCGTTCGCTTTTCTGATCCCATATTCCAGCCAGCCGTCCTCCACGTAGTTTTCGCAGTGGTCGCGCAGATATTGCAAGGTCTTGATCCGAACTCCCAACGCAGCACTGTTTTTTTCATCCGACGCGAGAACAACATCGGTCAGGTGCAGAGCCTCAACGGGCTTGCCCCCGTCCAGCCTTTCCTGAGCCAGCTTCACCACCGGTTCCGGCCCACCGGCGAGTTTGACCAAATCCGGATACACCGAGGAGGACGGTTCTTCGTACATGGTGGACGGATTCGTGTCGAACCATCCCGCGTATCCATCGTAAATTCCGCGCACCGACCAGCTCACCTTGCCAAACGATTCGACCAGATTGAACCGCGATGGCAGTTTGATCTCCTGCATCAGGGTAAACACGTCCTTGCCGGCGTTCATGCCCTTCACGGTTTCATCGTGGACGTACTGAATCGCGTCGCGATACCGCGTGAGAAGGCGCGTAATCTCCTGGTTCCCGACGATCGGCTGACCATGCCCGTTCAGCACAATTTCCGGCTTGAGTTCCAGCACCTTGTCGATCGAATGAATCCAATCGAGCGCCCAGCGAGGCTTGGTCCCGCGAATGGCATAAAGATTGGGAAAGGAATTTGGCTCAGGAATTCCAATGCCAGAGTAGTTGTCGCCAATGAAAGCTGCCTTGTATGCGGGAATCCAAACCGTAAGGTGGTCAGGAGTTTCCCCGGGCGTGCTGAAGAGCTGAAATTCAATTCCGCCCAACGTGAATTCGTACTTTTCGTCAAAGAGAATAGTCGGATCGATCTTCGCACCGTAGTTCCCCGCCCACGGACCCACCGGCTTCGGCCCCCTTCCAAACACAGCGGCATTGCGCGGGGAAAAGAAGCCCTCAAGCCTCTGCACATAGTTCACGAACTCCACGTAGTTCCTCTGCGCGATGATCTGAGTTCCGTCTTCCTTCCACAACGAAATCCCGCCGATGTGATCGGCATGGCCATGCGTCAGGATGATGTACTTCACCGGCCCCGACTTCTCCGCCGCCAGAAGCTTTCTCGCGTCCCCCGCCATATCGGCCGTTGCCGTGTCGATGACTACATTTCCCGCCGGCGTAGTCACCAGATAAACATTGCCAGACGTAGGCGCCATATAAATGGAGTCGTTGATCTTGACCACCTTCAATGGCTCGTCCGCGGCGTACGCCGTCAGGCGAATGCCCACACACAGCAGGAGAAGAATCCTGATCAGTTTTTTCACCGGCGTCTCTCTGTTCAAAGCAATAGCATTCCAAAGTAATGATTTCCCGACACAACGATTTTCTGTCCCAAAACGCAGACGAATGCACCGCAACCGTCCATGCCGTCTCGATCTTTGACTGAGTTGGACCGCGAAGGTTAGTCGTTACTCGTTGCGTACAGGAGCGAAATCGCTTGCTTCCTACCGTAAGAGATGAGGATTGCCACGAGATCGAAGAGGTTCAGCCCAAAGAGGACGGTGTTCGTCCCAAGAACAGCTACACGCCAATAGGCGACATCGCTTCGGAACTCGAGCCACCGAGGTACGCGAACCCGCCGTCGTCCTTGCCTGTCTCACACTTGTAGGTTGGAATTCGCGCGGGCGCCATACGATCGCCCAACAGATGGTTTCGCGACGGTGACTGAAGCCCCCGGAGGAACCGCTATAGACTTGGATCCGAGCGCCGAGTTCGTGGCGACAGAAACCGCATTGACACGGGTAACTTGAAAACCAAGACAGTCCAGCGTTTGTTTTTGGGTACAGCAAGCCTCAGGGCAATCTAGATTTCAAGCCCCACAATCTTCTCTTCTCAGTGGTTTACATCCTGAAGAAGAACCATTCCGGTGCGCGTCTCAGTGAGTGCATTGGCGAAAATGCACTCACCGAGATCGCCAATTTCAGGTGGGTTAAAGCCTGGGGCTCGCGTCCATCTCGGAGGCCCGCGCCAGTGCTAGCGTGTCGATATACTCCCGGATGTGCGTCAGTTTGCCATGTCGAACGGTAATGGCAAAGACCCAATCGTCCTCGAACGTCCTATTCGTGGCTTTGATTCTCCCCGTAGCGACGCCGACGACCAGAACCCGGTCTCCCTGCGCTATGAACTTGGGGGGCTCTGGGTACGAAGTTTCCACCGTGTCGTTAGCCTTCTGAAGTAAATTCTCCAATCCCGCGTGCCCGCGGTGCGTGCCGGCCAGCGGCCAGTCCTCGCCCGGAATCATCCACTCAATATCTTCGGCAGACAACGCCAGCAAACATTGCTTGTCGCGGCGGTCGAGTGCGGCAAGAAAATTCTTCACAATCTGGACATTCTTTTCGTTGCTCATCAAAATCTCTCCTTTTCCCTTACATCAAATGTGTCCGATCTAATCGGAAGTTCGGAACCATCCTTCTCGGGACAAACCACACGGTCGACGATCGATTACTGCTCCTTTTTGAACATATCCTGGAAGATGAGCTGACCCCAAGTTCGGCCGCGTGCGTGCACCAGCGCGCCACCCTCGTTTAGCTTTCCCAGTTTGACGGGGGCAAACCCAAGTTGTTTGGCCAAATCCGCCACAGGAGCGATCGCGTCCTCGTCGTCGCTCGACAGAAAGACGACCCGGTGGCCGCCCTCGACGATCGGATCGGTCGCCAGGATGGCCGCAACCAGGTGGTTAAAACCTTTCACGACCTTAGCGCCGGCGAAGGACTTCGCAACGAAGGCGGAGGACGGGAGACCGTCCAGCTCCTCAGGGAGAACTCCAAACGCATTCGTCGCGTCGATGACCGTCTTGCCCTTCCAACTCGGCAGGGCCTTCGCAACCTCGCGATGTTCCCCGAACGGGACCGCCAAGATGATTGTGTCGGCCTCGAGTGCATCCCGCAGCGACTTGGCGACGACCGTGGGTCCAATCGCCCGAGCCTGCGGCGCTAACTCCTCGGGCGGCCGGCGGCTCGCGACGTTCACGTTGATTTTTTTTCGGGCAAAGGCGTGGGCGAGGGCCTGGCCTATCTTGCCGAATCCTACGATCGCATAGCTCATGTGATGCTTCTCCTATACATGTTGATGTTGATATCGACTTCACGGCCTTCAACTGCGCTCGATTATCCGTTCCGCTGTGTGGCGCTTTCGCGTAGACGTCCCGCCGTGAAAGACTTCCGCGCGACCGGACTGACCGTTCAGCGCGGAAGTCGTTCCACCATGAACGCGCTAGTTCCCGCCGGTGAGTTGCTTCCCGCGATCCGGCGCGATATCAGATGGCCGAGAAGCCGCCGTCGACATTCAACTCCACCCCATTCACGAAGCTCGAATCGTCTGAAGCAAGAAACAGTGCGACCGTTGCGATTTCCTCAGGTTGACCCATCTTTCCCCGCGGGATCAGGGACTCGAACATCTCCTTCGCCTCCTTGGTGAGAACTTCTTCCTGCATCGGTGTGGCGATCGGCCCCGGGCCCAGCACGTTCACCCGGATATTCCTGCCCTTCAGTTCGTTGAGCCACGTGCGTGCGAATGAGCGCAATGCCGCCTTGCTCGCCGCATACACGCCGTAACCAGGAAAACCTTTCACCGAAGCAACTGATCCGGTCATGATGATCGATCCGCCATCGTTGAACAGCGGCAACGCCTTCTGAACCGTAAACAGCGTTCCGCGCGTATTCAGGCCGAAGGCCGCATCGAAGTGCTGCTCGGTAATCTCGCCCAGTGGTAAGGCTTCGCCCCTGCCAGCGCTCGCGAACAGGACGTCGATCTTGCCCTTTTCCCGCTTGACCGTATCGAACAGGCGGTCGAGGTCGTCGAGATTGGCCGCGTCGCCACGTACGCCGGTCACGTTCCGGCCAATCAGCTTGACGGCCTCGTCGAGCTGCTTCTGCCTCCTACCCGTGATGAAAACGTAAGCGCCTTCTTCAACGAAGCGCTTGGCGCTCGCCAGCGCCATGCCGCTCGATCCACCCGTGATGACTGCAACCTTACCTTCAAGCTTTCCCATAATTACTCCCTTCGCTAGATGTGTAGCATTCGAGTACAGTAGAGTAGAGTTCTTTGGCGGTGGACGAGAACTGCTCAGGAGTCCTAATATTTTGTCTATTCGTCCAAAAGATGGAGGCTAAGTTGGACCCGATAACAGACATCTTCAGAACGATGCACGTAACCGCTTTCGGTCTGCACAGGCTCGAAGCCACAGCCCCGTGGGGCGTAAAACAGGAAAAGCAGACCGAAGAAAAAGTCACGCCTTCCGACAAAAAGATGTCACCCACAGATTTGGCGCACTTCGCCATGCTTTCGCGCGGCAACTGCTGGCTGAGTGTGGAAGGGATTCCGGAGCCGATTCCCCTCACCGGTGGTGATTGCTTTTTGCTGGCCCGGGGGACTTCGATTGTTTTGCGCGACAGCCCGCGAACACGTCCGAGGTGGAGTTTCCGCGAGATCGGGGCCAAGGCCAACGGCAATGTCGCTCATTATGGAGGTGGTGGCGCACCGACGACAATCGTCTGTGGGTCCTTGAGTTTCGATCGCGCCAGCCTGAAGCCGATCACTCAGTTATTGCCGAGCTTCATTCTGATGAAGGCCGATCAGGCACGCACGCTTGCTCTTCACACCACAATGCAGGCGCTGGCGTCAGAAATGGCAGAACAGGCGCCGGGATCTGAAGTCGTCGCGACTCGGCTGGCCGAGGTTCTGTTTATCCAGGTACTCCGGGCGCATATCGCGTCGGGACCGGAACGCAACAAAGGATGGCTTCGTGCGATTTTCGATCCTCAAATGGGCACTGCTCTGAGTGCCATTCACGACAGAGTGAATACACCCTGGACGGTCGAATCCCTGGCAGAAGCGGCGGGCATGTCTCGCTCCGCATTCGCAGCACGTTTCAAAGAGCTACTCGGACAAACACCACTGGAATATGTAACCGAGTGGCGGATGCAGAAGGCGATCCAGTTACTCCAACAGCGTGACAAGAAGCTCATAGACGTTGCTCGGTTGGTCGGTTACGAGTCCGACGCTGCGTTCAGTAAGGCGTTCAAGCGAGTAGTCGGGGCCAACCCCGGTGAATACCTCAAACGTGGTTTTGAATGCAACGGAAATGCCAGAATGGGGAAAGATTCTTGAAATGGATTCTGCTTTGCCCGCGGGGCCTACCTACCTAGGTTCCTCCCATTCGCGAAAGGAACATCACAGGTCCAAAACGTACCGAAGCAGACCACGATCAGTCCCCAAAAACACGCTTGTGGGAAACCACGAACGTGGTTCTTAAACGCTGAGAAAAGTCAACCCGCTGTGGCGAATCCCGAACATGTGATCGCATTGCATTCGCCTAATCCTCCTTTCGAAACCGAACTGCGCAGGTGTCCTCCGGAGAAAGGCCGGCACAGTGCCCCCTTTGCTCCTGAGCAGTCCGTTCTCTGCATTCCGATTTGCCGAGGAAGAATCGCGGAATGCGGGCATGTTTCGCGCGTTTCGGGACAAAGGTCGGCGGAATTCTCTGCGGTTAAGACTTGCTGGCGCAGAGAGTGGGGTTCGAATTTACTCGAAAACGCAGTTTCAACAACATAGAGCGCACGGCGGGCACCGTAAAGCAGTTGGAAGGCAGTGGTAAGCAGTGCTAACGGATCACAAACGGATTACGGTTCAGTGATAACTTGAAAAGCTCAAAAGAAGGCGACCGGAACATCGATGTTCTCCGAATTCTTGCGTAATCGCGACGTAGGCGAGTTGCCTCACCCTTAAGCAGTTTGGGATCAAGATCGCCTTCGAGTTGAACCTAGCCGCGAATCTTTGCCCGCCATCGGCAAGACGACGTGGTGAGGATCACGACAGCGGCCATCAAAATGAGGACCAAATAGCCGGAACGCGAGGTTCAATGAAAATTCTCCACCAGCATCATATCGCTGGCGGTTTCATCGAGACGTGAATATGAAAACCACTTGCCGTCGGGTGAAACAGAAAGCCCGCCCAGCCAGGGGGCTGGTGGTTTATCGAGTGTGCTGATTCGACGAACACGCGAGGTGGAGAGATCAAGTAGATCAATTTCCGCATTACCGTCTTTGTACGCGTAAAAATAGATGCCGGACCTAAAAGGCCACCATTCGTAGCCGTCCGAGCTTAGGGGCGGCATTGCATTGACCATGCTTTCGCCAGACCCGTCAGGCCTTATGCGCCATAATCGGAATTGTCCTTCCGTGAAGCGGACGAAATAAACATATTGTCCATCGGGCGATTCGATGGGCATCGCTGAGGCTTTCTTGGTGAGTTGTACCGCGAATCCACCAGTCGCAGCCACGCGCCAGAGCGTGAGATTCGAATGGGTCGAACCACTCCCGAAATAAATCCACTTCCCATCATGCGACCAACTGGGCAAAGAATTCATCCGGGTTCCGGTTTCTACTTTCCTGGGGACCCCGCCGTTCGCGTCGATGACATACACGTTGGCCTCTCCTGCGACCCGTGAGTCAAAGACGATCTGCTTGCCATCAGGCGACCAGCGGGGCGTTCCCGTGAGCGCGCCGCCAAATGAAGTCAACTGCTGAGCACCGGAGCCATCACTGTCACACACCCATATTTCGTCACTACCGGAGCGGTTCGACGCGAAGACGACCCGCCTGCCATCGGGCGAAATAGATGGGGCATACTGCTCTCGTGTTGAGGTCACCAGGACACGGGCCCTGGCCTTTGTGCCATGCAAGTCCACCCGCCAGATATTTCCGTTGATCTGGGTCTGCACGTATGCCAACCGATTGCCGGATGAACTGACGGTTGCGGAAGTGGCATCGTGCCCGAAGGGCATTTTTTCAGGAGGTTCAGTCCGTCCGGGCGTGATCTGCCACAGGTTGCCGCCGGCGCCCACGAAAGGCGTGTTCCCAGAACCGTAAGAGAAAATAATCCGCGTGCCGTCGCGGGTCCACGTGGGATTCCGAATCCTCAGCGCTCCAGCGAAAAGCCGTTTGTTCTTGCCTCCCCGAAGGTCTAGCAAATTCAAAGAGTAATCCCCATCGTCTCGGAGACAGATATAGACGAGCGAGTCCCCCAGCGGTGAAAACCCAGGCCCAAAGCTCCAGTCACAACCGGTTTCCAGCCGCGTTCTCTCCAGCGTATCCACCGAGAGTAAGAAGATTTGTGTTGAGTAGGCTACCGAAGGAGAGTCTGCGAAGGCGAGTTGCTTCCCGTCAGGCGACCAGGCAAGCGCCGCATCCGGGGCCCAGAGCGAGGAGTTATGCGTGGCAGCGAGTTTTCGTTCCCGCCCGCCCAGGGCCGGAACAAGAAAAATGCCACGATCCTCTGTGGCCAAGCGGTTTACGGCAATCGAGCGTCCATCGGGAGCCCACGCCACACCGAGCCATGGAACCGGATGATTCGTTAACCGCAGTGGCTTATCAGTGCCGATGACTTTGACATATAGGTCGAACCCCGCCCCATCGTTTTCGCCGTTCCATCCAAAAGCCACTTGGCTGCCATCCGGTGAGAAACTGGGAGAGATTTCCTGACCGGGCAGAGTAGTTAGGGGAACTGCTTCAAGTAGCGGTGGCCGAGGCGGGCGCAGGAAACGTCTGGCAATGGTAGGAACCAGCAAACCGAAGGCTGCTAGTAAAATCACCGATCCGGTCGCGATTCCAATTTTCCAGCCGCGGCCCGCGGTTCCCTTTCGCTGGACGTCGACAACCGGCTGGAATTCCGTCGAATTTATCCGTCCGGTCCCATCCACCTGACCAACGAAGCGATAGCCCCTCCTAGGGAGAGTCTCAACAAATCGCGGATTCTCCGCCGAATCTCCTAGCGCTTCGCGCACCCGGTTGACCGCAGCGTTCAGTCCGCGATCGAAATCTACAAACGTGTCTCCCGGCCACAGGCGCTTCTGCAATTCTTCACGGGGGACCAGTTCGCCGGGGCGCTCCAGCAGGATGACGAGGATTTGAAACGGCTGGCCACTGAGCCTAACCTTTAATCCATTCTTTCGTAGTTCACCCGAGAGTAAATCCACCTCGTAGGTGCCGAACCGTATCACTTTCGGAACGTAAACTGCATCCCTCACCCGCCCACCTCAAATGCTGTCAGTTCAGCCTAGCATTCAACGGCGAGGCAGCGATACAGGCGAACTTAATGCCTGCTTCTAACACTCGTCTCTAAAGCGCCTTTCTTCAATGAATTACCTTCGAATATTCTTCCAACCTTTCTTTGACCATCAATCAACTCTCCCGTCATTGAGGTAGCGGGCGTTCTGGCCCAAGTTGTCCTCACCGCGGCGGGCTGCGGAGGAGGATGGCATGAAAACAAAACACGAGGGTAGCGGATCGAAGAGGGTGAGACGGCGGAGTTCTAACGGCCGCCAGCTTAAACTAGGCCTCTTGCTGGCTGGTACGGCAGCGCTGATCGGCCCGACTCTTTCTGGCACTTCCTTTGCGTCGGAGATTAACAATGGCCCTGCCATTACCGTTCTGGTCTTCAACTTCAGACAAGCCCCGACTGAAACACTGCTGAAGGCTGAGAAGGAAGCTGGCAGAATTCTCGAACAAGCCGGCGTCCCCGTAACCTGGCGAGATTGTCCAACCGGGAGTGAACCTTGCCAAAAAGGGCCCGGCCGTGTTTTCTTCCTGGCGATGATGGTCGGCCCGGTCCAAAACAAGTTTTTGGATACGATTTCCGGCTACGCCCTGCTTCCCGCCCATCTCGCTACGGTTTACTTCGACTACCTACCTCGCATACCAGGTGGCAAGACTAACAAAGACGACACGGCCTTGGTCCTGGGTTGCGTCATTGCTCACGAATTAGGCCATTTATTACTCGGCGCCCGCGAGCATTCCATTGCGGGAATTATGCAAGCCGATTGGGGAATCGAACAGACGCAGCGTGCGCTCATGTCACAGCTTTCCTTTCTGCCTGCGGAAGCAAGACTTCTGACTGCCAACACACTCGCGCCAGAAGAAGCAAAGAACGATTCGTCGTCTGCCCTTACCTCTCATTAGGAACGGCGGGTCGAAAGAAGTCTGCGAACTAACCACTCTGGATTAACGCACTTGAAAAGAAACGTCCGGCGAACGTGACTCGTGTGCGTAGCTGACGTCCATACGCGTCCTCGCAGCGAAAACCACGGCAGAGAAAGACGAAAGAGAAGGACGAAATGGAGATCAGCATCGGCCACCAACGTTCGGGGTTCAGTGAGACCCACCGGCATAGGTTTTCTCGCTGGTTTGGGCTTAGCCGCGGGAGTGGATTGAGCACAGCGGCTCTTCTAATAGTCGTCACCATCTCTTGCTCGGGATCGCTCGCAGCAGCAGACATGGGAGCGCCACGGGGCAAAAAGACAGAGATTCCGTTCGATCTCTACAACCGTAACCTGATCATTATCAGAGCAACTGTCGGGTCCATCAAAAATGTGAACCTGATACTTGATACGGGCACCAGCCCGACGGCGATCACCCAAGCAATCGCCGACCGCCTGAACGTGCGGGGAAAGTCTGTATTGCTGCAAACGCTGAATGGGACGATTCAGGTGCAAAGTGTCATATTGCCGCGCATCCAGATTGGCCCGCTGCACGCGGACTCCATTGCGGGCGTAGTTGAGGACCTCAGCTCCCTCGAGCGGAGCCTCGACATTTCCTTGGGGGGAATCGCTGGCCTGGACATCCTGCGCTCCAGTAGCTTCGCGATTGATTACCACAGACGGAAGATTATTTTCGGATCTATCGCCGCAAGTGAGAAAGCAGTTCATTTTGAAACTCAAATTCCCTACCTGTCGATAAGAGCGAAGATGGCGGGACAGGAGGTCCTCTTACTCGTCGATTCTGGAACCGGAGGATTGCTTATGTATCGCAACCGATTGCGGACCGCTCTGGTGCAACTCCGTTTCGATCCCAATGGTTCCGTATCTACCGTTGCCGGCGGAGGGACCCATGTGAAGTGGCTTTCGACTGACGTATCGCTCGGCCAGCGTAATCTCGGGGCGCGCAACGTGGCCATCGCTGATGTCGACCCCGATCCGCAAGATGATTTCGACGCGCCTCTTTGGACTCGCAACTATGGGATTTCGCAAGGTGTCTTTTGACTTCGAAAATGGGCTCTTCGGCTGGGAGTGACGGACAAATTCGTTCATCGGATTCGCATTCCGGGATCCGATCGTTGCTGAATTGCTCCGAACGAACCATGGCCAGGCGGAACCGGACGATCAGCCGTGTCTTACCACAATCTTTCTTGGCGTTAGCGCCGCAGTTCCCAAGGAACTGCGGCTGATTCTGCGAGCCCCGGACTTACGCCTTGAAGGCGTTCTTTGCAGCCGCAAACACATCGCCTGCGGACGTCGTACCCGCTACGTGCTCCGTACCCGTGACTCCGAGGCCCATCCATCCCGCGTTAATGCCCTCAAACATTTCTTCCGCAGGTCCAGCGTGGCCCTCCGGGATGCCGAACTGCTCGAACGCTTCCGCCCACCCTGCACGCGGAACTGCAAAGGCTTTTACGTCGAGTTTCAGGACTTCCCCCAATTGTCCGGCCACTTCATCCGCGGTTACCATCGAACCCAGTTCGATGACGCGATGCCCTGACCACGCCGGCCCGGTCAGAAGCGTTGCCACCTCTGCCCACTTGGCTGCTTTCTCGCGATTGCGCACAAGTGCTCGCACCTGTTTGCCTTGCTTCAGCAGATGCCGCGCGGTGGCGCCCCCAACTTTTCCAGTAATGCCCATGACTAAATACATGCTCGTTTTCCCCTTGTTAGAACGAAAGTGATGCTCTGATGCGAACGCCAGAGCTTGTGAGTTGCGGAGCTAGCACTCCGCTAGTCCCGTGAATTTCCACAGCTATCTTTCGCATGAACGTTACAGGCCTTTACACAGCCGATCGGATCACCTCGATGAGAGAGATGGTTGATCCTCGCGGAGGCCTTGCTATGTGGTCGTCACTGTCACGGCCTGACGCACATAGCGGCTGCTTTCCAGTTGCTGCACCATGAAGGCTGCCAGATCGGCCCGCCCGATCTTGTGCGCCTTCTCGCCGCCCTCCGTGCTCAGCACCCTGGCAACGCCGGTCTTCTCGCCGTCGGTCAACATCGGCGGCCGCACGAGCGTCCAGTCCAAGTTGCTGCCTTCGATCTCGGCCTCCATGCCCGCCTTGTCTACCAGCAGACCCCGCAGAAACGTCTTCATGAGCAGGTGCTCGTTGAAAAAGCCGGCGTTCTTGACACTCTCGCCCGCACCAACCACCGAAATCTTCAGCAATCGCCGCACGCCATTGCGCCGCATCGCGTCCACAATATTGTGTGCCGCGCTCGTTTCCATCGTCGTCACTTTCCACGGCGTCTTGCCCCCCAGCGCGTCGATCACCGCATCCTGTCCGGCGACCGCAACGTCGACCGCGGCCGCGTCCAGCACGTCGCCCGCAACAACTCTGACGTTCGCCTTCTCGTACTGCGCGGCACCGCGCACGAAAGCCGTCACCTTATGTCCGGCCGCCAGCGCCTCATTTACCAGTGCTTCTCCGCTCTTGCCCGCTGCTCCAATCACTAGAACTTTCATCGCATTCTCCTTTTGCCTCGTATTTGGCCGCCCATCGAAATGAGCGATCTGACTATTAGAGGCCCATGAAAACCATTGGTTGCAAATTAATCGATGGTTAATAACCAATGGTTATAAATAAACAAGTGGTCGCAAAAATCGTCAAAAGGGACTACGCTATTGAAGTGACATCCACATCACCAAGTCGCCGGGTAGAGCGTAAGGAAAGGCTGCGGGGCGAAATCCTTGCGGCTGCCAGCAAAATGTTTGCCGATCGCGGCTACGAAGCCGTGACGCTTCGTGCGATCGCTAAAGAGATCGGCTATACGCACGCCGTGATCTACCAGCATTTTCCTGACAAATGGCATATTCTTGCCGAGTTGAGCAGCGAGACGATCGGGCTGCTGATTCAGAACTTCGACGCGATTGCCGCTAAACATCCTGCACCGAAAGAGCGTCTTTTTGCGACTTCACGCGGCTTGATTCAGTTCTGCACTGCCCATCCACAGCAGTTCCGCAACGTCTTCTTCGGGCCGGAGAACCGCAACGGCATCCGCGCTGGACAATATATCAACGACATTGGCGCGCCTTTGTTCCAACGTTTCGTACAGCTCTTTTTCGATGTTGCCAAGGATGAAGGATTGCCAAGCAGGGATGACATAGTGGTAGCCCACACCTGGTGGTACACGATCTTTGGCCTCGCCACACTCATGGTCATTCAAGGGGTTGTGCCTGACTTGCCTGACCAGACTCTCGTGGTCGAGCAAACGATCGCAACACTTTGGGCGGGCGTTCAGGTTGTTCCGCGATTGCCGAAGAGCGCAATCACTAAGCGATCCGGCCGAGCCAATGCCTCAAAGCGATAACAGCTTCTGCCTACTGAGAAGTTGCTGGAGGTATGCCCGTGGAGTGCCAGGTGTCAACCGTCTTCCCAAGGCCGCAGACCTACTGGTGGCACGACAGGCCGGTGGAGGTTGAGACTTTGGGCGAAAGAAAGTCCCTGCGGGCCTACCGAAGTCCCTTCCCAAACACCCACTTTCAAGACCAATATTTGGTTTGCTGGATCTGACCCAGCGCAAACCGCGTTCGCCGAGTGTTCGGTTTGTCATTCGCCACATGATCGCCCGGCAGACTTGAAAACATGGGTGTGTCCCGCGGGCCTCGGGAGAATTTGCTAAAGAAATGCCCTGTCCTCACGGGCTAGGCGAGTTTCTCCGCTCCAGTTTCAAAACGGAGTATCGCGAAATGCGGGCATTTGCGCTCGATTTCTCGAAAAACAAACAGAATTTCTCCCCACTGAAGACTGAGTGGTGAGCGCGGTAGGAATCGAACCTACAACCTACTGATTAAGAGTCAGTCCGTCGCCTGAATCCGCCGCCTTCTGGAATCAGCGCTTTACCGGCCATCTCGTTGCTGCCAAATGACTTCGTAGCCGTTCAGCATATTCTAACTGTATACTCGAAATATACCCAATTGATAGCGCGCACGGACGTGCCGCGGACGCAGGAAGCCGCTAATAGGAGATTGCTATGGCTCAGCACTCAGAGTCGTTCCACGTTTCGCAGCGGTCGGTCGCGGCCCTGGGGCCGGATCCCAGGCGCGATAGAATCCACTATGATGACAAGGTTCCGGGTTTCGGCGTCCGCGTCACGAAGGCGGGCGTGAAGTCGTTCATCGTCAACTATCACTGCGATGGTCGCGAGCGGCGCCTGACCATCGGGCGATGGCCGACGTGGAGCGCGGAGGCGGCGAGAGACAAGGCGAACGCCCTGCGCGTCGAGATCGACAACGGAATCGACCCGCAGCGCAAGATCGAGGAGGCGCGGGCCGAGAAGTCGGTCGCGGACTTGGCGAAGGAATATCTCGAGAACCATGCGCAGGTTTACAAGCGCGAGAAGTCGGTCTATGAGGATCGCCGCATGCTCGACAAGATCATCCTGCCGAAGCTGGGCAAGAAGCGCGTCTCCGCCGTTGGTCGGCGCGACATCGAGACCCTGCATAGATCGCTGAAGGCGACGCCCTACCAAGCTAATCGCGCGCTTGCGCTGGTCAGCAAGATGTTCGCCTGCGCAATGGACTGGAAGATGCGGCCCGACAATCCAGCGCACGGAATCCCGCGATTCCACGAGGACAAGCGTGAAGCCTGGTTCAGCGTCGAGCAACTCCAGAAGTTCGCGGACGCGCTGGACGCCTACTCGGAGCAGGACGCGGCGGACGCGCTCAGGCTATTGGTGGTGACGGGCGCTCGCCCACACGAAGTAATCGGCGCGGGGTGGCCGCAATTCGACCTTCATCGCGGTGTCTGGACGAAGCCGAGTCACCACACCAAGCAAAAAAGGGACGAGCACGTCCCGCTGAACCCGTCGGCGCTGATGATCCTGCGGCGCATGCAGGAAGACAGAACTGGGCCATACCTGTTTCCGGGGCGTGATCCGGGCACTTCGCGCACCACGCTAAGAAACGCGTGGCGGCAGGTCTGCAAGGCCGCGGGATTCGCGACCGAGTACAGCGTGATGGGAAGGCGAGGGAAGCCGCTGCGGCGCTGGAAGCCGACCGTGCGCGTATACGACTTCAGGCACACGTTCGCGTCGCATTTGGTTTCGCGCAACATATCGCTGCTCCTTGTCGGGAAACTTCTCGGGCACACACAGGCGGCAACGACCTATCGCTACGCGCACGTCGCCGACTCCGCGCTACGGGACGCGACTAACCAGTTCGGCAAGCTGGTCGAGAGCAACGTGGTCGAGATGCCTAAGTCGCGAACAGTGTGAAGTCTGGCTTTTCTCGGAAAAATCTTGTGCCTGGAAGCCACCGCAGCGCCGATCTTGAGCTTCGTCGACCCGTAGCATCACCCTTTTCAGCGGGGATTCCAGTCGATCGTTGCACTGCGAATTGGTGCTACGATGCACCATGAGACGACGTCAGCGCCATGGGGCGGCGGTCTCGCTTGTAGAGCTTTACGTCTTCCCGAAAGATCACAGGAACACGCCGAGGAGGCGCTCCGTGTGGAAACTTCGATAGGTTGCGAGTACCGACGCCTATGCGACGACCTGACGACGGAAGTTGATCGGACCCAGGGGTTTTACTTGTGGGGCGTCTTTGATCGGCGCGACGCTATTGGTACAGTCTCTATGTGTTAGTGGGGGATTGGATCGGGATTCGGCGGGAGGCCGTTCACATCCTTAGGCGCAGTGAGTCGGCAGCCTGGATTATAGATAGGCCCCCCGCCCTCCTTTCTCAATGCCGTGGAGAATCTCAGGCCGCGAGAGCCTGCATACAAGGACGGCGAGAGAGGTGGTAAAGGGTTGGGGAGCCGAAGCTCAGTCTAATCCAGACTTGCGAGGTTCAATATGCCTGAAACGGAAGTCGACACGTTCGCTGGAGTCGATGTAAGCGCACGCGAGTTAAGTGTCGCCCTACGCCGGGGGAAAGGCGAGGACAAGCCCGCCATGGCTAAGTTCTCTAACCATCCTTCCGGACACAAGGCCCTGATCGCCCACTTACTTCGGGCCGGCCGGCGAGTGCGGGTCTGCTTGGAGGCCAGCGGGAAATTACAGCTTGGATCTGGCGTTGACCTTGCAAGCACACCGCCACGTGCAGATCAGTGTCATCAATCC
>CAVOVP010000007.1:0-137551 GCA_963699885.1 uncultured Acidobacteriota bacterium
TTTAATTCGCTGCGCAGATCGGCCGCGCCTTGGTAGCGGAGGTCGCGATCTTTTTCCAAAAGGCGATGGATGATGTCTTCCAGCTTGGGCGGAATGTCAGGATTCAGACGGATTGCCGGCGGAGGTACTCGATTCAGAATGGATTCGAAGAGGACACCGCTGGTCTCCCCGCGAAACGGCAACGTGCCGGTACTCATCTCGTAGAGCACGGCGCCGAAGGAAAAAAGATCTGTGCGCGCGTCCAGATCCTTGCCCCGCACCTGCTCCGGCGACATGTAAGCGGTCGTGCCCAGCGCTGTACCGGGACTCGTGAGTTGCTTTTCATCGAGCGTGGCCATCGCGGTCTCAGGGGCAGCCTGGCCCGCAGGAATCGCGGTGGGCGTCGATAGTACCTTGGCGAGCCCGAAATCAAGAATCTTGGCGTGCTCGTGGCGGGTAACAAAGATGTTGGCGGGCTTGATGTCGCGATGAATGATGCCCTGACTGTGCGCGGCCTCTAGCCCTTCGGCGATTTCGATCGCCAGCGTCAGCAGGCTCTCTACGTCCATGGGACGGCCGGCAATGCGATGCTTCAGCGTTACGCCGTCCAGAAATTCCATGGCAATGAACGACTGCTCGCCGTGCTTGCCGATTTCGTAGATGGTGCAAATGTTCGGATGATTGAGGGCCGAGGCAGAGCGAGCCTCGCGGCGGAAGCGCTCCAGCGCTTGCGGATCACGCGACATTTCGTCGGGAAGGAATTTGAGGGCGACGAAACGGCCGAGGTCGGTGTCTTCGGCCTTGTAGACTACTCCCATGCCTCCGCCACCGAGTTTATCCACGATGCGGTAGTGCGAGATCGTCTGGCCTATCATCAAGCGCAAATCTTACGTTGGCGAAGCAAGCGCGTCAATGAAAGGGCATGGAGCAGGCGCTGGCTCAACTGGACTTCGGCGCTACATCCCATTTCACTCAAAAACCTCAATGCTGTCGCCTGTTAGCGACAGTTGAAGAGGAAGCCGAGGATACATCCCGGTGGCTTCGCCATCGCGCCCCTGAGGGGCTAGTTGTTTGGCTGCTTCACCAAGGCTGGAGCGTTGTCGGGTTTCGGCACGAACGCCATCGTCGACAGCGTGACCGACCCCAGCGAACCGGAGCCTGCATCGCGCAGCACGACACGAAGCTCTGCCGATTGCGGCGCAATCGTGACGTGCCGGTCCAACACCATCGCGACCTTCGAAAGGTATTCGTACTGCTTCTCTTCCATGTTCAAGCCAAGGTGCTGTTCTTCCGCGGCCACTCGTTTGCCAGAAGCGTCGCGTTGCAGGAAGAACAAATCCACCGCGCCTTTGCGGCGATCTCCGGAACTCTGTAAAAGAAGCTGTTTGGGATCGAACCCAATGTGCAACTCGACGGCGCTCGAATCTTTCGTCCCTTTGACGCTGACGATCATGCCCAGAGTCGTCGAGTCGAGCGGACTGTCGGCGGCCTGGTGCAGGGCGTCGGCGATTGCCTCTTTCGGATCGGTACGATCCGGCGTTGCGTAATATCCTGAGCGGTAACGTAGTTTCAACCCCGGCTTGCACTCAATCTTGAGCGTGCGGTACTTGCCATCCCATACTCCGTGGTTGGGATAGAAAGCGATGTTGTAGGCATTACGCCCGTCGTCGAAAGCGCGGCGGACAGCGGCGCGAATGTCATTGTTCCCGAAAAAAGCCAGACCGCCCGTGCGATCCGCCAAAAGCTTGGACGCATCGCGGGCATCCTGCTCGGCATTGAGTTCGGTTGTATCCAGTTCTGTCGCCTTGTCCCCCAACAGCCCCGCAGGCTTTGACACATCCATCATGGGATCCAATTCCACACCTTTTGCATCAATCGCGTACATGGCTATGTTCGAGCGGTTCAAGGTATCCGCAACGCGCCTGACCATTTCGTCAAACCTGACCACACCTTCTCGATCGAATGGCGGCAGTTGGTTCACTGGGATGCCCATATCGTTGACTTTTCCAGCGCCCGAAGTAACGGGTCGGCCAATGCTCGCCGCGCCCAGTTGGATTGGCAATCCGCCCGAAATCCACACTATGTTCTTGCGTCCGGGAATGCTGGATACATGATTCGCAATAGCGCTCATCGCCTCCACAGTCATTGCGACGCGGTCTTGCGTGTATTGGTCACTGATCATGCCTTTGGTATTGTTCAACGAATTCTGCAGCGCGTCCCATGCGATTGGGTCCGCTCCCACACCGACGAGATCAATGTTGGGCGTATGGCTGGCGTCGAAGGCAGCCAGTTCTTTCGGGGAGAACTTGTTGGCGGCTGCAACCAAGTCCGCCGAATCGCGCGTGAAATCGTGGAGGATGAGCAGTTGCGTTGTCAGCCCGTAAACCGCAACGTGATCCTGCGGCTTGAGCGATTCGAGGAAATGAATGACTTCCTTGCGCACGAAGCTCTGATCGTTCGGAGCCGTGTTGAGCGAGTCGAATAGAACGATGGTCGCCGCTGTCGGAGGATCTTGCCCCTTCAAGTCGTAGCGATTGGTAAACGCGTTTGCAGGAAGGAGACTGGCGCGAGGAGCAACTGGACTCTGAGGTTCGGCTGGCGGTGGCGTTGCAGGCGTGAAAAAAGCAATCTTCTGAGGATTGCCGTCATCCAGCAAGGTAAAGTCTTCCGGCTTGAGATTCGTAACCGGGTTGCCTTTCTTGTCCTCTACCACCACGCTCACTTGCACCAGCCGCACCATAGAGCGGATGACAGTTTCCTGTTGAGGGTTTGGCGCCCGCGCTTGAGCCAATAAACTTTGGGCTGAGCAGGTCGAAAAGAGAGCGGCGGTGCATAACAACAGACGAGGGGTCATGACGCACATCACAGCAAGCCAACATCTCAGTCTAATCCTCGGGCCTGAGGAAGTACGTAAAGGGTTAGTAACGCTGGGTAAAGATTCGCGATAGGCCGTGATGGGAATCACGAGTCTCATCGGCAAACTCGTCGGCTCGGCACGGCTTGCCGGTAGGAGCACATGTCCCCTCTTGGTCGTTGACGAAATATCCCCATACCAGTCAAGACCCTCAACGACCGCTGACACCGCAACACACATCCCCAAATTGTGAAGAAAACCAACGGTCAGCGTTGGGGAGAACCATGCTAACGCCTGGTAACGACAGGTAACCCCGACTCAAAGCAATTCCTCTGGGGTTCATCTGGCTTTGGAGCCGAGGAGAATAGGCTCGGTTTCGACCAGCCTAAGAACTTTCACCATTTGCCTCGTCCGATTTTTATATGTTTTGAAATGCGGACTTTGAATATGCAATTCGTATGCGGCCGCATCCCGATAGGTTTCAAACAATCTGATTTGTTCAGGATGCTCTTTGAGCGAAACGGCGTACAGCGTCAAGACCCCCGGTTCAACACGAATCGAAGTCTCGATTTCTTCTGTAAGGGCGAGTTTGTAGGCGTCAAGTTGCGCTGGATCAATCTCCAATTCCGCTATCCGCACGATTGGATTTCCGAACGCTACGGCAGCGGTACCTCTCTGCCAAAACAACAACGCCGTCACCAACGATGTCCCGAGCAACAACGCGTATCTCCCCGTCATATACAAATGCCTCTCAGATCCGGGCGATCTCATTTCATTCCTGAACGAATCGAACCCTATGTCTGATCAGTTTATCCTCAGCGACAGAAACAGTTGGCGCAATAGCTGTTAACGTCAGTTGAGCGACGCTGGAACAGAAAACGCCGCATAGGTTTGAGCAGCTTGCAGTGAAAATCGCGAGCGTTCTTCCAGAACGGAAGGAACGGTCTTCCCGTCAGCGCCAGACGAAAGATCGCTTTCAGAAGAGGTGGAGCTCACCGATTTTTCAGCAGTACAATTCAAGAGTGTTCCTCCTTGGGTAAACCTCAATGCTCGTTCTCAAAGGAGCTCTGCCATGAGACTTCTTGTCGCATGCTTATTGGCCCTCATTGCTGCATCCAAGCTGTCATCCTCGGCCCGAGATCGTCCAGAATACCAAGCGAGAAACGTGCCTGCGGCTCTCATATTCCCGGCGTTGCAGACACACATGCCGACCAGGCAAGGTGACGTACCACATCTGCACCCTGTCGACGGAATGCCCTCGAACGCGCAGACGAAAAGCAAAGTGGATCCGGCTCAGCTACAGCGCGAAGCCCACGAACTTCTGGATCTTTCGCAATCATTGCAGGCTGATATTGACTCCGTGAACCAGGGCCTGCAACCCAAAGACACGATCGAAAAGCTAAAACGCATCCAGAAGGTAGCAAAGCATTTGCGGGGAGAGATTGAGCCGTGAGTGCTATTGGCGAAATATCTCCTCTTTTGCTGCTAGGGGGCTGGTTCTTCGGTGCGTGGACTTGGAGTGAGAACTTTCGCGATCCGGTTCCGTTCCCGCCTAATTACCCGCCAACGAAATAAGAGCGGTCCCTTGGCGTAACATCCCCATCTCACTCATCATCAGGTCAATCAGCGTTATCGTTCACGGCGATTTGCGGGTCGTTGTCGGCGGATGGATGTCGTGGTGAGACAATGCGGCAGAGGGAAATAGCCGCATGACCGTCAGTTCGCGTTCCGTAGCCTCTCCTCGTGTCGTGAACATCGACGATCTCCGGTCTCTCGCTTACCGCCGGGTTCCGAAAATCGTCTTTAATTACATCGACGGAGGAGCCGAGAGCGAGGTGACGATGCGAGAGAATCGTCGCGCCTTCGACGCCGTCACCTTTCGTCCCCGACACGCAGTGGCAGCAGCGAACACAGATTTGAGTACAACCGTCCTCGGCACTCAGCTGGCGCTGCCGCTTCTGCTTGCTCCTGTCGGCTATTGCCGCGTGATGCACCCTGGCGGTGAAGTCGCAGCCGCGAGGGCTGCCGGTGCGGCGGGTACGGCGTACATACTCTCCACGGTATCGGGCCACAGACTAGAAGATGTGAAGGCAGCATCTTCAGGACCGGTATGGTTTCAACTTTATTTGACCGGTGGACGTTCGGCAGCTGAAGAAGGCATGGAGCGGGCTCAGCAGGCCGGGTACAAAGTCCTCGTCGTCACCATCGATACAACCGTGATCGGACTGAGAGAGCGCGAAGTACGCGACGGCATGCTTGAGATGTTGCGGGGAAATATCTGGTCGCAGATTCCATACGCAACCCAGTTGTTCGCCCGTCCACGATGGTTGGCACGCTTTCTTCTTCATGGCGGCCTACCATCCATGCCCAACATCGTCGTGCCGGGCAAAGGACCGTTGCGCGTTGGCGACGCACATGCGGCGTTGAAGCGGGGAGCTTTCGTTTGGAAGGATATGGACTGGATCCGCGATCTGTGGAAGGGCCCCATCGTCATCAAAGGCGTACTCTCTTTGGAAGATGTGCGACGTTCGCTCGATCAAGGGGCGGCCGCAATCGTGGTGTCGAATCACGGGGGCCGCCAGCTCGATGGTGCTCCCGCCACGCTGCGCATATTGCCGGAGATCGTTGCTGCGGTAAACGGGAAAGCTGAGGTTCTTCTCGACAGCGGCATTCGTCGGGGAGCCGACGTTGTGAAAGCGCTGTGCCTGGGGGCTCGCGCTGTCCTGTGCGGTCGAGCCTATGCCTATGGACTCGCCGCCGCTGGAGAGGCGGGCGTTACCCGCGCGATTGAGATCCTGCGCTGTGATCTGGATCGAACACTGAAGCTGCTAGGTTGCCCTTCAGTCCGCAGCTTGGATCGATCCTACGTCGATGTACCCGGCGAATGGCTCACGGAATAGAGCAGTTGAGATGAATCGAATTTCGATTATCTCCAGGAACCGCGCGCTCTGGCGCAATACCAACGTTCCCCAGTACGCGATGCAGCGCATCGAATGTCTCTGGATAAGGAACTCCCAGCACGAGTGAGGAGTCCCCGATCGAAGCCTACGCTGCTCGGCGATGACGGAGGTCGCGAATCATACGGTATGGCTGAAAATATTTCTCAAGATTTCTCATTTGACTTCCGGTAGGAGTCTGTAGCAACGTGCAATATGGCGAGGTTAATGATTCCCCCTAAACAGGTAGCAGCATGGACGACAAAATTGACGAGATTCTCGATGAAGCCGCAAAAGGCATTTCACGCCGTAATTTCATAAAAGGCGTCATCTGCGGAGGAGCAACCGTTTCTTCAGCGGGCTACCTCTTCCGCGCTTCCAACCTCCTTGGACAATCCGGTGGCGTCGGTGACCGCCTTCTCACGCTAAACGTGAACGGCCAGCAGCGCCGCGTTGACGTGCCAAAGCAGGAAACGTTGGCCTGGACTCTGCGCTACAAGCTCGGCCTGACCGGAACCAAACTCGGGTGTGATCGCGCCGAGTGTGGCGCTTGTACGGTGCTGATTGACGATGTGCCCCACTACTCCTGCTCGGTGCTCACCCATACCGTCCGCAGCAAGAAAGTGGTTTCGATCGAAGGCCTGGCTGCCGCCGATGGCACGTTGCATCCGGTGCAACAAGGCGTGATCGACGAACAAGGATTCCAATGCGCGTTCTGCATGTCGGGTTTCATCATGTCAACCGTCGGGTTTCTGAAGACGAATCCCAACCCCACCCGGGCCCAGCTTGCTCATGGCATCTCTGGCAATCTGTGCCGCTGCCAGGACTACGACAAGATCCTTACAGCGATGATGCGGGGCGCTGAGAATTTGAAGAAGGGGAACGTCCATGCCTAGCGAATGGAAGCCCAACCAACAGAAATTCGGTCCCCAGTACAAAGTTCTGGGCAAGGATTACGCCACGCCCGATCTCTACGCCAAGGTCACAGGCCGGTCGAAATACGCGGAGGATTTTCGCGCCGAAGGCATGCTCTTTTGCAAGCTGCTGTTGAGCCCTGTCCCACACGGCCGCGTGAAGCACCTTGATTTGAGCAAGGCGCTGTCTATGCCCGGGGTCAAGGCAATTCTGACGCAAGACGACCTGCCGGCGCCGGCGGATAGCGTGACTGACTTGGGGGTCACGATCAAAGCGAACCAGCAGGGTGAGAAAGCTCTGACAATGGAACCTTTGTACCAAGGAGAGCCGATACTCGCCGTCGCCGCCGTCGACGAACTCACCGCTGCCGAAGCAATCGAGAAGATCGACATCGAATTCGAGCACCTGCCATTTTCCGTGGATCCGCTTGACACGTTGCGGCCCGGTGGACCGAATCCCCGTGTAGAAGGCAACGTCTGGGTCAGGCAACCCGCTCCGCCTGCAAAGCCCGGTGAGAAGGCGGCGGGTCCTCCGCCCCCGCAGGTAGGAGAATTGAAATGGATAGCCTCTGATTTCGAAGAGTTGAAGCACGGCCGATTGCCGATGGGCAAACCGCAAGACCAATGGAGCTACGGCGACATCGAGAATGGGTTCAAGAACGCCGCTCTTGTTCTTGACGAAACCTTTGCCACTCCCGATACGAGCCACGAGACTCTCGAACCGCGCACCGCGCTCGCCTATTGGCAGAACGGCAAAGTCTTTGTCCACATGGGCACGCAGAGCACCGTGCAGACGCTCGCTGGTCTTGGACGCTGGCTCAACATGGATCCGAACCAGATCGTCCTTATTAGTGAGTACACCGGTGGTGGATTCGGGAGTAAGGCGACAGGCTACATCTTTGCGATTATTCCGGCCCTGCTTTCCAAGAAAGCGAACGCCCCGGTGATGATGCGGATCAGCCGCGAGGAAGAACTTTTCATCGGGCGGGCACGCCCAGGTTTCCAGGGCAGAATGAAAGTCGGATTCTCCAAAGACGGGCACATCACGGCCGTCGACATGTACGCCATCTGCAACAACGGTCCCTACGACGCGGTTGGCGATACAGGCGCGTCCGGAATGATCGTTTCCCTTCTCTATCAACCGCCAGCCATGCGTTGGCGAGGGGTAACGGTGCTCACCAATACTCCGCCGCGTGGTCCGCAGAGCGCACCCGGAGGGATGCAGGGCATCATCATGATGGAACCTCTCCTCGCTAAAGCGGCGCGACAACTCTCCATCGATCAGGTGGATATTCGCCGGACGAATTGTCCCGCGGGCAAAGCGCCGTGGGGTCCGGAACGGGATGGCAAGAGAGCCCACTCGACCAGCGCGTTCCTCAAAGAAGCTTTTGATCGGGGCGCGGAGCAGTTTCAATGGAAAGAGCGCATCGCACGCCCAAAAAAAAGCGGCACCAAGGTTCGCGGCGTCGGTGTTTCAACCAGCGGCTTCTTTGCTGGATCCACGGGATACGACGGACTGTTCCTCATCAAGCCCGATGGCCGCATTGCCATCCAGTCTGGGATCGGAAATTTAGGTACCGAATCCATCAGCGATGTCCATCGCGTCGTGGCCGAAGTGCTCGGAGTGCCCTGGGAAAAATGCGACGTCACTTGGGGCAACACTTCGAAGAATTTGCCCTGGACTTGTGTATCCGGTGGAAGCCAGACAACGCACGCGATGACCCGAGCGGCGCATGCAGCAGCGATGGATGGAAAAAGAAAATTGCAGGAGATCGCCGCCAAAACGCATGGAGGCGCGCCAGAGCATTACGAGGTGGCGAACGAGCGTGTGTTCCGGAAGGGCGGAGGCGGAAGCATGACACTCGGCGAAGCCGCACAGCGCGCCATCCAATTCGGCGGTCTTTATGATGGCCACGAGGCGCCCGATGACGTCAACAAGTACACCAAGGCATCCATTGCGGGGTTGGCCGGACAGGGGTTGATTGCTGCGGCAAAGGATAAGTATCCGCACGATGGCCAGACATTTTCTTACGTGGCAGCTTTCGCCGAAGTGGAAGTTGATCTCGAAACCGGCAAGTACTACATCACAGATTTTCTCGCGGTCGCTGACGTAGGCACAGTGATCCATCCGAAGGCGCTTGGCGGACAAGTATTGGGAAGATCAATTCTCGGAATCGGTCACGCCATCGGTCAAAAGTGGGTATTTGATCCGCAATATGGCCACATGATGTCGAAACGCTTTCATCATACAAAACCTCCGTCGATTCTCGACATTCCGGTCAACATGCAGTGGGCCGCTCTCGACATTCCTGACCCGGAGACACCAGTCGGTGCTCGCGGCATCGGTGAACCGCCGGTCGGAGGTGGCTGCGGCGCAATCCTGAATGCTCTTTCGGACGCGCTCGGGGATGAGATCTACCGACGTGCGCCGGTAAACCTTGACACGATTCTGACGTCGCTCGAAGCAGGACGTCCGATGCAGGATCCATTGACGGCATTTATTTAATGCGACTGCTCTTCGCCAGCTGTAGTAAATCGACGCTTGAGAGTTGTGCTTGAACGCAACATCGTGAAACGGAGAGAACCATGGCCGTAATCCGGGATGTCATGCCGGCCTTTCAATTGTTTCAGCCCAGCTCCGTTGCGGACGCGCGGAAACTTCTTGAGCAGTACGGAGACGAGGCTTGGGTAATGGCGGGAGGTCTCGACAGCTTCGACTGGCTCAAGGACCGCATTAAGAAGCCGAAGGCCCTGGTCGACTTGAGCGGAATCGAGGACCTTCGCGGGATTCGCGTCGCGCCCGAAGGAATCGAAATCGGCGCGATGACGACGCTGACTGAAGTCGAGCATCACCCGGTGATCCAGCAAACATATAGTTTGCTGTCGCAGGCTGCCGGAGTCGTAGCGTCGCCACAGATTCGGAACCAGGGCACGATCGGTGGCAACGTTTCGCAGGACGCCCGTTGCTGGTACTACCGCGCTGGGTGGCCGTGCTATCGCGCGGGCGGCAACATCTGCTATGCCGACACGCCCGTCGGACGAAATCGCGAACACGCGATCCTGCATGCGGAGCGATGCGTGGCAGTCAATCCATCCGACACTGCGCCCGCCTTGATTGCGCTCGACGCCAAGTTTGTGATCCAGACTCCCGAGGGAGAACAAGTCATTCCGGCGGAGAATTACTTTCTGGGCCCCGACTTGGACATCACGCACATGAACATTCTCAAGCCTGGATATTTACTGAGTGCCATCCGCATCCCCTCCACCTGGGCTGGAGCGCAGTTCTATTTCGAAAAAGTGCGGGACCGCAATGTCTGGGATTTTCCGCTCATGAACGTTGCCTCGGCGATGAAAGTCTCTGGGGATTCCATCCAGGATATCCGCATCGCAGTGAACGCCGTGGCGGCCCGCCCGTTGCGACTGAAGGCGGTGGAAGACTCAGTTCGTGGAAAGCAGCGCAACGCATCGACCGCCGTATCGGCCGGAAAGCTTGCGGTTCAGGGAGCGATCCCGCTGCAATTCAACGCCTACAAGATTCCCCTCATGCGCAATCTGGTGAAGCGCGCCGTCGGCGGGGTACAGGAGGCATCATGGGCCTCATAGAGTGGGCGACGAGTCCGCTTGGACAGAGCGTTCCGATTCACATCGCATGGGTCTTGATTTGGGTCGCCCTCATCGTTGGTATGTCGTTCCTGGTTGTGCATGCGATTTATGTCCGTTACTTCGCGAAAGAGAAAGAGTTCGCGCAGGCGCCACTTCCGCCCGCCGCATCGCAACTACCCTCGAGAATTCCCCGCCACTCCCTGGCGGCGCGCTTGTTCCACTGGATCATGGCTGCCGCCATGTTTGTTTTGCTGATCACGGCGTTCTTGCCAAAAGTCGGCGTTCAGTTCAACTGGGTGGCCTATCACTGGATCGCCGGAACTGTGCTCACGATCTCCGTGCTCTTTCACATCCTTCATGCCACCTTTTTCATGGACTTCTGGTCGATCTGGCCCGATCGCGCCGATCTCGAAGATGCCTCGAATCGCTTCCGTCGCTTTTTTGGGAGATCGAGCGCGCTTCCGCGGAAATTCGGGAAATACCCCCTCGAAAATAAGCTTTATCACGGGGTCGTCATGCTGACTGGAGTGGCCGCGATTGCCACGGGTGTGTTCATGATGTTCCGCGTGCGCACCATCTTCTTTCCTCGCAATCCATATCTGTTCACCGACATGACTTGGGGCCTGATGTATGTGCTACACGGACTGGCTGGCGTGGGCTTTATCACCTTGGTCATCGTGCACGTATATTTTGCTGTTCGACCAGAGAAGTTGCCGATTACAGCAGCGATGATCGTCGGTTCGATGAGCCGCGAGTTCTATCTGAAAGAACACGACCCATCGCGATGGAAAGCGGGCACCGGACCGAGCGTGCACCGAGGCACGGTTGATGGCGACTGATTTCCTGGAGAGATGTGACACCCTCGAAGAATGTTATGAGTTCATGCTTGCCTACGCCGGTCAGGGCCTGCCCAGCGACCAAGGAAGCCAGGCCGGAAGTCAGGTCCGCCTCTTCCTGCAGCGCGCGGCAAAAGCGCTTGCCGGAATTGCCGAAAGTTGCACCATCGCTGTAACCGAGCAGCGCCTGCAATCCCCGGACAAATATCAGGCCTTCGCCTCGGTCCTCCATCGCGACGCACAGGATTCGCTCGCCGCCATCGACATTGTGTTGGCCCAGTCCGACATCAGTTCGCAGTTAATCGACAACCTGAACGCTTGCACCCATCTCAGGGCTCTGCTGACCGATCTGTTTCTAGTTGGAGAGGTTTTGAGGATCAGCCGCAAGTCTCCATAAAAATTTGAGACAACCAGGATCCGCGAGGGATGCCCAACGACCGAGTGGGGATCACGCGACGGGGTCTCCGGTCATGGGAAAACTCGGCTACTGGTCGCCGGAATCGCGACTCTCACGTCCCTCGCGAGGTTACGATTACATCAGCCTTCCGGTTGTTTTTCGACGGATCACATGGGCGTCACTCATGCGGTATGTCGGAAGGACAAAACTACCTAGTGTCGCGCGACTTCAACGATCATAAACGTTCCGGGCTTGGCTGACTGGGCGACCGGTCGCTCCCGGTTTGAGATCTTCAAACTCCGCAGTTGGCAGATAAGCTTTATGTGCTTCGGGATCGACATCCATTGTTCTCGCGCCTAATGGAGTCGTCACGGTTTGCAAGACTTCAAATTTGCCGGATGCGCCCTCACCGGCAACGATCAACTTTCCGTCCCGGCAACTAGCCAGAGCATGGGAACCATCGAACTTCGTCGCATCCACACCAGCCCCGATCGGTAGATCGGCGAGCACTTTGCCGTCGTCAGCACTCATCACGATCAATTTCTGCGGATTTCGGCAGCCGATAAAGAGGCGCCTCTTCTTCGTGTCCATCGACATTCCAACCGGCGACCCGCCCGGAGCCACGGGCCAGTGTGCGATCACCTTTCTCGCTTTGATGTCGACGACTGCAACCTCATTCTTGTCCTCGAGGTTCACATAAATCTTGCCGGCTCCATCGGACGCGAGAAACTCCGGCTTGCCGCCCAGTTCAATGGGTGGATCGATCGTGCCTGTTTTCGGATCGACGTCCGGCTTCAGGGACATCAATACTCCGTTGTCTCCGGAAACCACCAGCACAAGTCCGCTGAATGCGTCGTAGATGATGCCGTCCGCATCGGGTTGAGCCGTGATCGTGCCCAAAACCGCTTTCGTCTCCAGATCGAAGATCACGATCGCGCCACTGCCATCGCTGATGAAGCCTCGTCGTGCCCCGGGCACGAGGGCAACTCCGTGATTGTGCTTCTGGCCGGGAATGTCCGCCACAACCTTGCCCGACTCTGTGTCGATCACCATGGTGTGCGTGCTTCTGGGAACGTAAAGATTGTGCCTCGCTGCATCCACCGTGACATAGTCCCAACCGCCTTCGCCACCGATGTGCAGTGTCTTGTCGACAGCCCACGTCGCTTGTGCAGCGGATAGAGCACTAAGAACGAAGGGGACCATCAGCACGCATAGGGACAGGCGATTTATGACGCTTTTCCGAACCATCACTCGATCCTCCGAATATCTGTGAATTAGGACAGCCACGCTCTCAATAACAGTGAACTTATTCCTCGTGATCCAGGGGCCTTCCGTTGGGTCCCACTTGAACCTCGGACCTCTTGCCGCCATTCAGTACCTGCGCCTCATATGCCACTACCTTGCCCTTTTTCGTGACGCTCTCAACCTTCACGATCTTTGCCTTGCCAGCCCAGGCTTGCAGTCCGTCACGCACCGCCGTTGAGAGGGATTCCAGAGATTGTTGCTCTTCGACCTCGACGACCGTGCCGGCTTCATCGAGCAATAAATCTTTGGTATGGCCATCAACCATAAGCTCAGCTTCGTACAAGACCTGCCCATTTTCCTTTTCCCGTGACAATCCGCGGAGAGCCGCTCCTTGGCTTTCTCGAGCGACAGCTCGCTCCACTGCGGCTGGCAAATCTGAGCGTTTGATTTTCTTTTCCTGACTCTGTGCAGGAGTAACAATCGACGCAACCGCCGTGACAATCGCGATAGTCGCGACGAACAACGAGGTTTTCATGGTCGCTCCACGCCCCGACACTACGCTTTCGAACTGAAGAGAACCTGAAGGGGAATCGGAACGTTTTGCGCGCGGTAAATCTGGGGAAATGCATTCCCGAGGGATGTTTCTTGTCCGGCTTCTTTAAGGAATTACTGCCGTAACTTCTGCAGCGCGGAAATCGTCGACTCGTGCTTGCTGCCCGTGGGATGCTGAAACCTATGCCAAACGCAGGCTTTGCAACGGCAACTATTCCGAGCCGAGCAATCGTCGGACCGCTTGTCACAGCCTCTGGGTTCAGGTGTTGGTATTTCGTCTGCTATTCGGACGTCCTCGTTGCGGTGCGGCAGCCCTTCTGGTCGGGAGTCGCCCTCGCTAATTCGAACAATAAGCAACCTCGACCAATCCTGGGTTGGGTGACATTGACCGAAAGATTGATGAACGCGCCTGGCCGGCGTCTGCGAAAGAAGATTCCAGCGGTACTCGAGCGCATGCCGGACTCGCAACTTCGCTCAGCGCCCAATATCGCGATGCCGATCTCGCAACTGCGTTCCATTACGTTCAAAGCAAGCTTAGCCTCGAGCCTGCTAGTCGCCACGCCCGACATCATCGTCGAAACTACTGCGGGAAAGAAACAGACCTACGGAGTCTCCTGGCACGACGCCGAGAGAACGTGGGCGCAACTCGGCCAAATGTACCCTCACCTCTGCAAATCAGCCTGAGGTGTCCGCCGCGACATCGGGTTCTCGCCACAAAAAGCATCGTCGTAGTTGAGCGTCGCCATCTTCTTCGCCCGGGGCAATCACCCGTCTTCCCTTTTGCCTGATCTTCTTGTTCAAGAGCTTCCTGCTAGAAAAGGCTTCCTTGCGACACGGTTGGCGTGAATGGGCGGGAGCATTCCTCGTCGTCATTCGCGACGTGGTTCACGCGCGCGCTCACCGGATAACATCTCATCCGGTTCGCGTCGAAGGGCCTGAGGAGATCCGCTGCGGCCTTGGCATTTCGCATACCAGGATCAAGCCATACATCGTAGTGTTCGGGATCGAGAATCGCCGGCATTCGATCGTGAACGGGGGATGTTACGGCGTTCGCGGTGGTGGTGAGAATCGAGCAGGACTCGATCCATGTCCCGTTCGGACTTTTCCAACGATCCCAGATTCCGGCAAACGCAAAAAGCTCGCCATCGTTGACCTCGAAGCAGAAGGGCTGCTTGGTCCCTCCAGACTTTTGCCACTCGTAGAAACCATCGGCCGGAATGAGACATCGGCGATGCGTGAAGGCGTCGCGAAATGCGGGCAGCGTCGTAGCGGTTTCAGATCTCGCGTTGATCATTCGCGCTGCACCCGACATGTCTTTCGACCATGACGGGATCAGGCCCCACCGCAGCAGTGACATCCGGCGCTCGGGCTCTTTCGGATCCTGACGAATTGCCGGCACGGACTGAGTGGGCGCGACGTTATATCGCGGATCCCAATCTTCGTCTGCAGGGAGCGTATCGAAACGTTCCTCGAGAATCTGTTTTCGTCTGGACAATCGGTAGCGACCGCACATGAATGGAATTATCGCAGGAGAGAGTTTGCCGAGTCATGGGGCTGCGCCGTGTCATGTTCCTCGCTTTGCCGACGCATAAGGCTATGAACTTCTGATTTTTTCGAAGCGTCTTGACACGGAGAACCTCTGTTTATAATGAGCCCATCGCACCGCAATTCCTGCATTCGTCCGCCGATGGCCGGCTTGCGTAGCGCATTGTCCACTACCGTGTGATCTGTCGTAAGGTTCCGAATGCGAGTTCTGGCACGCCTTGAAACTCGTTTGGCCGTTGGTTTCTGGTCGGCTCCTCACACGGTAGACAACATTCAAATCTAAAGCCCGGCCAGGATACTCCAGAGGAGCGTCCTTTCAATTCTTCCATTTGAGAGGCAGATGATGCTGTGCCTTTTTGTTCGCGAGACCGGAATCGTACGCACCAATCGATACGTACAGCGAGGCTTGGTCTCGACTTTTTCGCTGTTCCTCCTGATAGTCGCCAGCGCGTGCGGAAATTCTTCGCGTCCCGCCAGTCAGACCCCGACCGCACAGGGACAACTCGGGGTTTCGGGTTCGCTTCCGGCCGCGACGGTGGGATCTAGTTACGACGCAACACTGAGCGCAACGGGCGGCACTGCCCCCTATAACTTTTCAGTCGCTTCAGGAAACCTGCCCAGCGGAATTCTGCTCGACAACGGAACGGGCAAGATTTCGGGCACGCCAAGTGCGAGCGGTGACTTTGGATTCGTGGTTTCCGCGTCCGATGCAAGCGGACACTCTGGCAAAAAATCGCTGCAGATCACCGTCGCGGATACTTCCACCACGAGCGGTGGCGGAGGATCCGGAAGCGGAAGTTCTGGTGGCGGCAGCGGTGGCAGCGGGAGCACTGGCGGCGGAGGGTCGTCAAACAGCACGCCTTCAGGCACGGCTGCGTCATTCACCGGTCTGCAGCGCAGCGCCGGTTGGAGCCAATTCGGGCAGGGCCCACCGAATTTCGTCGACTGCTCCCCTTCTCCGTGCGACGGAATCTCATTCTCGATGAGCCAGGGAATCGATTCGCCATCGCTGAGTGGTTCGGCCGGGGAATTTTACATTGGCGGAAGCGTTCCGTATTCGGACGCGCTGTGGAACAACCACCTCATCGGGCCTTTGTCGACGCAGGGCAAATTCGATCCCAACGGGACGTTGGTGCCGTCTCTGCACAACTTCACGTACGACGTTTATTTTTACGGCGCTAATCTCGAACTTGCGCAAGCTCTCGAGTTCGATGTGAATCAATTCTTCGACAATATGGGCTTTATTTTCGGTCACGAATGCCGCATCGCCGGCGGAAATCAGTGGGATGTCTGGGACAATCAGAATGCGCGCTGGGTGCCGACCGGTGTTCCCTGCTATCCGAACAACAACGCGTGGAACCACGTGACGATCCAGATGCAGCGAACGTCAGGAAATGAACTGGTATACCAATCGATCACATTAAACGGTCAGACGTCGACCTTGAATTGGACTTTTGGTCACGGCTCGAGCCCTGGGTGGAAGGGCATCACCATCAATTATCAGATGGACGGGAACTACCGGCAGGATTCCTACAAAGTGTATCTCGACAATCTGACCTTCACGTACGACTGAGCGACGAAATTTTTTACAGCCTTGTCATCCGGAGCGAGCTAAGGATCTGAGCAGGTTGCAGAGGTCCTTCACGGCATACGGCGCCGCTGTGGAGGGCAAGACTTGTTTGCCGTCGAAGTCTTATCCGCCGCGCGCGGGTTGACCTGCCAGCATCATCCTTACCCTGACTCATTTTCCAGCCGGGACGCGATTCCCGTTATCATGTCGCTTTGCGCGGAGGACCAATGGACGATCAAGCATTGTTGCGCGAAGCCATCGCAGAAGCCCGAGCGGGATTGCGCGAAGGTGGACTGCCGATCGGATCCGTCTTGGCCGATCGCGAAGGACGCGTTGTGGCGCGAGGACACAATCTCCGAGTCCAGAGCGGAGATCCTACCGCGCACGCCGAAACAGTCTGCATCCGCAACGCAGGTCGGCGCCGAGACTGGCCGGAACTGACTCTTTTCAGCACGCTTAGCCCGTGCATTATGTGCACGGGTACGACGCTGCTCTACCGAATCCCACGCGTCGTCGTGGGCGAAAATCGGAACTTTATGGGAGCGGAAGATTTATTCCGCCAGCGAGGAGTAAACCTGGTCGTGCTCGACGACCTGGAATGCGTTCAGATGATGGAAGAATTTATCCGCACGCATTCTGAGCTTTGGAATGAAGATATCGGCAGGTAACGGCAGCGAGCTTTGCGCGCTAGCGCGGAGAGGACTGAGCGCGGTCCGATTTCGACGGGGCTGATGCTTCGCTCGCCGGGCGAACTGGATTCAAATCCCATCTGCACAAAGGACAGCGAGTCGCGACGGAGTAGACGATTCTCCCGAAGGCTACGCATTTCGTGTTGATGCAAGCTCTCATCTGATCCTCCCGGCCTAGCCTTCCAGAGTCACGCTAGCATGACTTTGGCGAGCTCTTGGATGCTTCTTTTGTGGTGCGGTGTATTCATTTCTTTTCTGAAGTCTTCCTTCAGGACGCGCCGGCAGGATATCGGCGATTTGCAGGTGTTGTACAATCCCACCCCAATTCTCAATCGACGTTGAACGAGCGCCGAAGGCGAGCGCATCCAGGGAGCCCAGATTGAACGATCAGCCGACCACGGATTACGGATTGCGTTCTGAGATTCTGTCCCCAATGGAGACGCTGGCGCAGTCCGTCTCGACGATGGCGCCGACGACTACTCCCGCGGCAACCATTCCATTGGTCTGCGCTCTTGCCGGGAACGGAACTTGGCTCGCTTATGTGCTCGCCACGATCGCGATCCTGCTGGTTGCGTTGTGCATCGCGCGATACGCGCGGCTTTCGGCGTCTCCGGGCTCGTTGTATACGTATGCTGCGACCACCTTGCCGCCGTCTCTCTCCGCAACCGTCGCCTGGAGTTTGCTGCTGGCGTATATAGCCACGGGATCAAGCGTAATCGGAGGCTTCTATCACTACGCGAACTTGTTGCTGCGCGATGCCACGGGGCACGGATTCTCGGCAGTGTTGCTATCGCTCATCGTGACGGGAGTGTCGATTTGGATCGCATACCGCGACGTGAAGATTTCGGCGCGCCTGATGTTGTGGATCGAGGCGGCGTCAGTTTCTGTGATCGTGATCCTGGTCGCGCTGCTGTTGTTTCGCCACGGTTGGCACTGGGACATGGATGAACTCCACCTGCGCGGCATGACAGGCAGCGGCCTGCGTCTCGGCCTCGTGCTGGCTCTCTTCAGCTACGTGGGATTCGAGAGCGCGACCACGCTCGGCGCGGAGGCCCACAATCCGTTGAAGTCGATCCCGCGCGCGGTGATTCAGAGTTCCCTGCTCGCCGGGGCTTTCTTCACAATTTGCGCTTACGCCGAAGTCTTGGGCTTTCATACCGTCGGACAAGACCTGGGCGCCAGCCAGGCTCCGATGTACGTATTGGCCCAGGTTGGCGGAGTACCGGTGCTTGGACTGCTCATCGATATCGGAGCGCTGGTGAGTCTGTTTGCCGGAACCTTGGCGTGCATCACTGCCGCAGCTCGCGTTTTGCTTCGCATGGCGCACGACGGGCTCGCGCACGATCTCTTGCGAACAACACACGCCCGCAATAAGACTCCTGTGTACGCCATCCTAATCACAGGAATTGCCGCGGTCGCACCGGTTGCGGTGCTCGCGGCGAAAGGTGACAGCGGGCTCGACGTTTATGGTTGGATGGGCTCGCTGGCAACTTACGGATTCATCGTCGCGTATGCACTCGTTTGTATCGCGCTGCCTCGATACTTGCGGCATCATGGGGCGCTTCATACGGGTTCTCGTGCTGTTTCCATTCTCGCCGCCGCAGCCATGTTGCTCGCACTCGTCGGGAATTTATATCCCGTGCCTGAGGGTCCTTACGGAAAATTGCCGTACATCTATCTCGCTTACCTGATTGCGGGACTCGTATGGTTTTTTGTGCGAGCACGAGGAAAGAAAATAGCAAACATGGAATCGGCAGAACCGAACAACCCATAAAAATTACTGATTCCAGCCAAAAGAATTTTCACTGATAGAGCGCCTTCCGCTTTCGCCGCCGTTCGCGTACATTTGGCGGCATCAGTTTTCCAGCCCGAAAGTTTGAGCCGGTCATCTCGGCGAACAAGTCGTAAACGAGTCCAGGGGATTTAGCGGCCCGAGAGGCCGGAGCGGATTAGTGTTTCCAGACGTCAGGAAGAGGTTTACATCATGGCGAAGAAGATGAAGCTTGGCATTTTCTTTGTGTCGGGGCTGGCACTCCTGTTGGTTTTCTCATTGTCATCCGTAGCGCAACAGACTTTGGGCGGCATCACCGGCACCGTTTCGGATAAGAGCGGCAGCGTGCTCCCCGAGACGACCGTCACGGTCGTGGCCGATCAGACGCAACTGACCCGCTCCATGAAAGCGAATGCGAATGGCGGCTACGACTTCGTAAACCTGCCGATCGGCACGTACACCATCACCGTCTCCCACGATGGATTTCAGACGGAACGTCTGACCGCAATCCTCGTGCAAGCCAACCGAACCGCCACTTTGAATGTGACCTTGAGAGTGGGGCAGGTTGGAACCACGATCGACGTGGAAGCGGCGCCGATCATGAACGCCGTGGATACCACGAATGGCTACATTCTCGAGACGCAGCAGATCGAGAATGTGCCGCTGCCGACCGGCAGCTTTACGGGGCTGGCCATTCTATCTCCCGGCGTGAGCGCGGAAATCCCGAGCGGAGAAGGCGCGAATGCCGGACTGGGGAATCAACCGATCTGGGCCAACGGTCAACGCGACACCAGCAACACGTTCCAACTCAACGGCGTTGACGCCAGCAATCTGTTTAACGGGAAAAGCACGAGTTCGGTGGCCTCCGCGCGAATTGTGAATAACACCGGCATCGCGGGCGCTTCAAGCACCACCGCGGAAGTGCTTCAGAGCACTGCCTCGCCTTATCTTGCGGTCGGGCAGGCGCTGCCGACTCCCGCGCCGGAAACCGTGCAGGAAGTTCGCGTGAACACTTCGATGTACGACGCGCAACAAGGGTCGACGAGCGGCGCGCACATCGACATGAGTACGGTCTCGGGAACGAACGCGATTCATGGCACTCTCTACGGCCACCGCGCCACCGACGCTCTGAACGCCGCGCCATATTTCTACAATCAGGATCCAAACATTCCAGCCAATGACAAGGTTCCGCAATTGCATCGCTACATCGCAGGCGGCGGCATCGGCGGCCCGCTTATCAAGAACAAGTTGTTCGCCTACGGAAGCTATCAGCACGTACACGTATCCGATCTGGAAATTGGAACGTCGCGCACGGCAGTGCCGTTTGGACTTACAAATGATCGAAGCCCGACGGCGTTGGCCACGATTGCGTTGAATAACTGGGGGACGGTGATCAACCCTGTGGTCGCAGCCAATGCGGTTGGTGCTGCAGGACCATTGAACATCGATCCCATTGCGTTTCAGATGCTGAATTTCAAGTTGCCGAACGGGCAATACATGATCCCCTCGGCCAATCCGAACTTCACCCCGACGACCAATTTTCCGGAAAACGCTTTTCTCACGCAGCCGGCATATTTCATTTCGGACCAGGCCAACGCGAACCTCGACTACCTGGCAACGTCAAAAGACACGCTCTCGTTGAAGTATTACTACCAGCACGATCCCAGCACTGCGCCGTTTGGGTTTTCGTCCGTCGAAGGATTCACCCAGCGTCTCGATGCCGGCAGCCAGGTGGCATCGATTACCAATACGCAGTCGATCCGGCCCAATCTCAGCATCGCGGAGGTGTTTGGATTCATCCGCGAAAAAATCTACAGCACCATCGGTCAGCCCTTTGCTCCGGCCGACGTTGGCATGAACGCGTTCGGATCGAATGTCTTTCCCGGAATTACCATCGTCGATGACCTCGGAAACTTTTCATCCAGCAACAGGTATGACGTTTTCAACGCGGGTCTTAACATCGGCTCGACAGGGGCTTCGCAAGGTGCTTTCACCGGCATCTTTCAAAATCGCTGGATGCCTTCCGCCAACGCTATTTGGACACACGGCAAGCACACAGTCACCTTCGGCGGAAGTTTTTCTTATACCCAACTCAATGCGAGGGACCGGCGCACCAACAGCGGAATGATTGGTTTCACCAGCTTTGACAACTTTTTGCAGGGAACCCCGATCGACTATTCGGCTGATGGATTCATCACCACGAACTTTCTGCAGGGCGACGCCAACCGCTATTACCGGTCGCGAGAATCCGGCGGATACATTCAGGACAAGTTTCAGGTTCGCCCCAATCTCAGCTTCAGCGCTGGATTGCGTTTTGACTATCACGGCGGTCTGACGGAAAAGAACGGACGCATTTTCAATTTCGATCCGTCGAAATACAGCTATGACCCAACCTCGGACACCATCACGTCGAACGGATTTATTGTCGCGGGTAACAATCCAGACTTTCCGACGAAAGGAATCAGCGATTCGACGCTGACCGGGCGGCAGTGGGGGCTTGCGCCGCGCCTGGGCTTGGCCTGGAGTCCGAGAAAGTTTAATGACAAGTTGGTGGTCCGCGCGGGATGGGGGCTCTACTACGATCGTGGAGAACTCTTCACCTATCTCTCGCCCGGCTTCGCGTCTGGAGTAATCGCGGGCGGGCCGTTCGGCGTGAACCAGACTCCGCCGTGGGTCAACTCGCAGACTTGCAGCCCGTACGGATACTCGTATTGCAGCTCTTTCGAAGCTCCGTGGGGAACATCTCTGGGGCCAGCGCCCAGCGGAAACCCAGCCGACTTGGTACTGCCGAACGCATCGGCAGTTTCGACAGGCCTGCCACTGTTCTCATTCGCGGACTACAACCGGGCCAACAAGTTGCCCTACACGATGAACCAGACGCTGGATGTTCAATGGCAACCGCGCAGGGATTTGGCGGTCGAAATTGGATATGTAGGCAACCTCGGCCGGCACGCCGTTGTTCCCTTGCCGTTTAACCAGGCGAAAATCGCTTCGCCGACAGAGTCCGATTCGCGGGGGAACGCCCTTCGAGCAGGACTACACCTACGGCTATTCGATCTTGACGGATGCCGCTACGTTCAGTCCGGCGAACCTGCCGAATGGCCAGCCCTATCTGCAAACATTTGAGGGCGGCAACGTCGACCTTCGCGTGCCTTATATCGGATATTCATCGGAGTCGGAGTCGTACACGGCTGCCGGCATTTCCGCTTATCACGCGCTGCAGACTCACGTGGAAAAGCGGATGAGCCACGGTCTGCAAGTTGGATTCTCTTACACTTATTCACACGCCACCGACGAGCAGAGCGCGATGGGGCTTTTCTACAACGGAAACAATCCGCTCGATCTTCGCTCGGGATATGGTTTGTCGGACTTCGACCGAAAGCACGTGATGAATTTCAGCTATACCTACGAGCTGCCGCGATTTTTCTCAGCGACTTCATTCAAAGGAATGCTGGCCGACGGATGGGCGATCTCTGGGCTGACAGTGATCCAGAGCGGACAGCCTTACAGCGTTGTCGACTATTCGGGCGCGGTGGGCAGCATTTTCTACGGCGTGAACGACGGGATCACGAATCCGATTGTCCCGCTCTCGGGCTGCTCGCCGAAGCAGGCTCTGACCGGGGCTTCGGGCGCGACTCCCGGATCTCCGGCTCTGAATCCCGACTGTTTCGGCTTGCCGCTGCTGAGTCCCGGCGATTTGAATGGCGCCATTCCATCGAATGATCCATACGAAACGAACTTTATCGCCCGCGGAGAACGCAATATCTTCCGGCAGACTTGGCAAAGACGGGCGGACCTTTCGATTGCCAAGAGCACACAGCTCACCGAGCGTTATTCGTTGCGGTATTCGCTCGACATTTTCAACCTCACCAACACAGCGAGCTTCGACATCCCCATCGACGACGTGAGCCAGAACATCAACTTCAACGGATTCCCTGTAGTCGGGCAGCCCTCGGCCACCAAGCCTTGTGACACGACCTTCTCGGCGATTTACGTCTGCACGACGTTGAGCGGCCTTGGTATCACGAACAAGACGATTGGCAGCCCGCGGCAAATCCAGATGTCGCTGAAGTTGAATTTCTGACGACAGTCGCCGCCACTTAGTTGACGATGAGCGTCACGACCGTGCTCTGACCGGCATCAGGCGGCGTTCCTGGGCAAGTGCCCGTGACGGTGATCTGATAAATCGCTGGGGTTACCGGTGATGTGCCGGTGCCTCCACTGCCACTGCTACCAGTGCTCACTCCGCCACAGGACATCAGGGACAGAATCAAGAGCAAAAAGCAGAACCGAGGGGAAGAACAGCTGAGAGAGTCTCTTCTTCTTTCGTTTCGTCGTGGCAGCCGCGACAACGACCAGACCGGGCATCGCGAGCCAAATCGCGTATAGAGCTAAGCTGCGTCGCGCGGGCGGGTTGATTGCAGCGCTTCCCGCTTTGGTCGCGATGCTCATCACGACATCGACTGCCGAGGTTCCCGGGGTGATCGCGCCCGAAGGACTGAAGCTGCACTGCGCCTGAGAAGGAAGGCCGGCGCTGCATGCGAGCGTGACGGCGCCAGTGAAAGACGATCCTACCGGCTGCACTGTGAGGTTGTATGGACCGGTCGTCTGCCCTGCTGTCACTGTCTGGCTCGGGGTGGCAGACTTCACAAGGAAATCCTGCCCCACCGTCAGTTGTACGACCGCGGAATGGTTGGGTGCGCCAGTGACATCCTGCGCGCTGATTTGGACGTTATAGGCAGCCGCACCCGCGCTGTTCGGGACATTGATCGTAGCTATGAGAGTTGACGTACCTCCGCTCGCGAGGACGATCGGATTAGCGGGCGACAGAGTACACATGGCGCCGGGTAACGCGGTGGCATCGCAAGTCGCATTTATGTTGCCGGTGTAAGAAAAGGACGAGGCAATCTTGACGTTTGCAGTCGCCTGAGCTCCGGGGACCGTGGACAACGTCTGGGGTCCTGTCAGTGAGAAATCGCCAACATTGAATGGAATCGAGAGCGTGTGCGTGGTCGGCCCTGACGTCCCACTTATCGCTAACGAATAAGAACCGGCGGAAAAGCTCGTGCCGTTAATGGTGAGCGTCGCCGTGGCCGGAAAGAAGTTCACTGAGTTCGGACTAATGCTGCAACTTCCGGCTCCATACGTTGTTGGACAGCTCAGTTTTACGGTGCCGCTAAAACTATCTTGAGAATCGATCGAGATGGATGCACTCACTCCACTGCTGCCGGCATTCACCTCGGGGAAGGACGGCGGCCCATTCAGAACGAAGTCTGGGTTCGCCGTAACATTCAGCGTGAAGGATGTCGTCACGGTGGATGGCGCGCCACTCGCGGAGGCCTGCAGGCTCGCGGAGTAGCTTCCAGGCGCAGTGCCAGCCGGAACCACAATCGCAGCCGTCATGTGCACCGGCGCCGACACCGTGGGACTCACCGTACTCCCCGGAGTCAGCGCGCAGGTCGCGCCAACAATCGCCGTAGTGCATGAAACCGAAACCGTCGAGTTGAACGATCCAGCGGCGGTGATCTGAAATGCGACTGGCGAGGACGTGTCTCCTCGCGGCACCGTCACTGTTGCAGGCGACGGATTCGTCATTCCGAAACTGACAAGATGCAGCGTGACGAAAACTGTATGCGTGATGTGATTTACATCAGAACCTGCGACCTGAATGCCGAAGGTATAGTCACCGGGCAAGCCCCCAACCGTTACGGTAAAGGGAGTTTTGGATCCGGGTGTCAAAGACGAGGGAGATGCTGCGCACGTGCTCGGCGGCGCTGTCACGCCCGCGACGCAACTCAAGGCAACGGAGTTCGCGTATCCGTTTTGAGCGGTCACTGTGCCGTTGAAAGCCGCGCTCTGTCCCGCGAAGACCGTCAGTGGAGAGTTCGAGACCAATACCTGGAAGTCCGGTGTGACCACCAGATTGAACTGCCAGATGCCGCGACCGTAGGTTGATGCCCGCAGAAGCTGTTGTCCGCCAGAGGCAAAAACGCCGAGTCCGGTTACGGCGACATTGGGAAGAAATCCAGGCTGATTCGTTGCAGCATTCGGGCCGAGTTCGGTCCAGCTTGGCGTGGAAGTGGAGCTGCCGAATACACCGACATCGGTTGCTACGTAAACTTGCCCCAGCGGCGGATAGACAACGACAGCATTCGCCGGTGAGTCAGGAAGATTCGCCGTGAAATCGGTCCACGTTGCGCCCGCGTTCGTCGTCTTCCAGATGTGGCCGGCACCGCCAGTGAAACCCATCACCGTGACGTAGGCGGTATTCGCCGTCGCATCTGACGGGTCGGTGGCTACGCTCGAGATCGTGAATTGATTTGGGTTGATGTTGCCGTTTGGACCATTCTCCGTTACGTCCACGAAAGCAGGCACGCCACCCGATGCATTCGTTGTCACCCAAACCCGTCCGCCTGCGGGCGCATTGAGCGGACCTTCCAGCGGACCAAGCCCGTTGGTGGTCGCGTAGATGATGCTCGAACCGCTGCTATCGGTATTTCCTCCCGTCGCGAGCGCATGCACCTGATTGATCTCACTTCCAGAGCAGGTACCGGACCCAAGCGTATCGAAGTTGGGACTGAGCGCAGTGAAAACACCGCCAGTTCGGGGACCGCGCCAGACGCGGCAGGTCCCGACCACCATCGAGGTCGACGAGTGGGGATCAAGAATAAAAGGAGAATAAAAACCGCCGTCATCCCCTCCCACCGAATTGCTCGTGACCACGAAGTCGAAGCCGCTATCGTTGCAGTTCGCTCCACTCGAACAAAGTTGAATTCCAAGGCCACTGGGAGGCAGGTCGGGATTAGACGCGTACCAGTTCGACATCGCAGTCGGATCAATCGCGTTGACGCCGCCATCTCCGCCAAGGACATTGATCCAACTCGGATTGGTGGTCGCCTGGCTGCTGGCCGGAAATCCGTTTCCCTGGGCGCCACCGAGGATCGTATTAGCATCGGTGGGATGTTGCGAGAAGGCAACAAACTGCGTCATCGAACCCAGATTCTGGTTGAGATCGTCAAACTGGTTTATGCCGGCGCACGAACTCGTAGCTAATCCTGACACGCCGTTGAGCGCTCGATAGACTCCGCCATCATTGGCAAAATATAGAAGGACGTTCCCGGAATCGCTGCCGATGGCCGGAATCATCGAAGCCAGGGCGTGCTGGTTCGGATGCAAATGCGCGGGCGCAGCGATCGGATCGCATCCGTAAGCGTGCGTCAGGTTCATGAACGGGACCGAAACGCACGTCGGATTCGCCGATGTGATGGAACATTTATAGAGATTGATCGCACCAGCGTAGAGATCGGTCGCTGCGCCATTAGTGGCAGCGAGCAGTTCCAGATTGTAGCCAGCCTGCTCGACGCCGCAGCCTTCGACGTCCCCGCAATTGACGATCGCGGCATCGGAGATCGAGGTCCACGACGCTCCACCGTTCAGGCTCATCCAGATTCCGCCGTCGACTGTTGTGCCGTTCGATGCGATGTTGACGTACCACGCATACATCTCATCGCGTCCCGGAACCACCGTGATTTCTCCGCGATAAATGGGGCACGCATAGCCATTCGAAGTGGACTGTGCCGGACAGGCCGCGGCACCGAGCCCCGCCCCGCCCGGCTGATTCGCGAGACGAGTCCAAGTTACGCCGTCGGGAGAAGCGTAGAAACCGTGATAGCGGACGGCAGCGAAGAACTGCGCCGCGGTCGCGTTGTATACCACCGACGTCGCAGACGTCGCATCGGTCGCGCCGCCCGGATCGACGAGCGTGTCGTAGGTCCATGTTTGTCCCGCATCGCGCGAAGTGTAGAGCCCGCGAGTAGTGTTGGCCGTGACACTTCCGTCGATCAAACCTTCAGATGTTGTGGCCATCGCAGAGACGACAGTATTTGTCTGATTGAGCGCGCTGCTGAATGCCATGCGCGTCCCGCCGAGACCGCTGAAAGGGAGCGCTCCATTATTGGCGGTGGAGATCAAAGACCAGGTGTCTCCGGCGTCGGTTGAGCGCAAGATGCCGAGTCCAAAGTACGAATCGCCCGAGTTGTCAGCCTCGCCCGTTGCGGCGAGAATTACGGACTTCGTCGGATCCGAATTGCCGGGCTGGATTGCGATAGAACCGATGGAAAGCGTCGCCTGCGCATCGGTGAGCGCGGCCCACGTCACGCTGTTGGCAGTTACATTCGCCGCGTTGACCGACTTCCAAACCCCGCTCTGCGCGCCCCCGATAAAAACCGTGTTGCCAGTCGCATCTGCGGGATCGATCGCAACTGCGGTGGCCCGCCCAGCGACCTGGTGATAATCCTGCGTCCCGTTTCCTGTGGCGTCCGAGGCCAGCGGCACCGGGCCGAGTGGAGTCCACGTCCCAGTAGAAAGAGAGCCCTGCCCTGCAGCCTGCAAGTTGGCGCGTTCTCCGCGCATCTGCAACTTTTTCTGGTAGGCACGGCGGCGAAGATTCCGCCGATGATTGCCCGCGCGTTACGCGTCCGCGATAGAACCATTCGTTGGCACGTTTGGCGATCTCAACTCGAGATTTGCCGGTCGCCACGTGCTTCGAATCTTGCGATTGTGCCAGGCAGAAGACGGAAATAAGAACAGAGAAGAAGATAACAAGAGAGAAGAATATCCAACGACCGATCGTCATGATGACGCTCACGCGACAGTATCGAAGGGGAGTGCAGTGGAAGCAATGCAAAAGCGCCACTCAGAGCGGCGTTCGGACCACTTTGGGAAAAACGGAAAGCGAGCGAACTTTCCTAGGAGCGCGCTCCCCGCAGTGCGATGGATGTGGGAAGTAATTCGGCGGTCAGCCCATTCTTCGCGAGGTGAGCGGCGACCAACCTCTGCGTCTTTGACAACGACGCGCGCGGATCGAGGAAGACCAAGACCGACGGGCCCGCCCCGCTCAACACAGCGCCAAGAATTCCGCGATCCGATTTCAACTCTTGCAGGCACGGCAAAAGTGGGCAGAGCGCGGACCGGTAAGGCTGGTGAATGCGGTCTTCCAGCGCGGCGGATAGAAGATCGGGACGCCCTTGAGTGAACGCAGCGAGCAGCAGCATGGAATTCTGGATGTTGGTGACTGCGTCCGCGCGAGAGTACTGCGTTGGCAGAACCCGCCGTGCTTCTTCGGTCGAAAGGCTGTGGTCAGGGATCGCAAGCAGTAAAGGCCACTTTCCTTTCGGACGGACCGAGACCACCTGCGCCTCTGACTCGCTTGACATCCGCGCGACGGTGAGCCCTCCTAGCCAGCACGCTGACGCGTTGTCTGGATGATGCTCGCGACGCGAAGCTTCCCCGATGATTTGCGAATCGTTCCAACGCAGGCGACCGAAGTGCACGGCCATTGCGATTCCCGCCAGGCGCGCAGCCGCCGAAGAACCACATCCCTTGCCAATCGGAATGTCGTTGGCAATGCGGAGGGAAAGAGGCATCACCTTGCGCCGGGCCGCGCTCATCACCTCTTCGTATGTAGTAATAATGAGGTGATTTTCAAGGTTGCCGCAGATGCCTTCATCGCGGCCAGTGGCGGCGATCGTAAATTCGCTGGCTGGGCGAGCATCGATCTTGATGCGGAAATTCATCGCCAGCGCAGCAGCGTCGAAGGCCGGTCCCAGATTGGCCGATGTCGCGGGTAACGAGAGACGAAGAGAAGACGGCTTCGCGCTTTTGGATTTGGTGGGCATCGATCTCGCTTATGCCTTCTCCGCCGCTTCCAATGTCTTAAGAACCGCGTCCAGATTGGCGTCGAGGACGATCGGCGGATGCCGCAAAGATTTCATAACCGGATCTTCGTCCTTGAACATTTCTCCGCGGTGGAAGTCGATGGTGAAGTCGGGATCCTTGAGCAGGTTTCCGGTCAGCACCAACACCACCGTTTCGTCGGGCTTCACAAATCCTTGCTTCAATAGTTTCTTCAATCCGGCAAGAGTGACCGCCGAGGCTGGCTCACACCCAATGCCTTCGCCGCCAATCTCCGCCTTGGATTGCGCGATCTCGCGTTCTGTCACCTGTTCACAAGCGCCTTCGGTGGCTTCAAGTACGTGAACCGCTTTCTTCCAGGACGCCGGATTTCCAATGCGAATCGCGGTAGCTCGCGTCTCCGCGGGAACTCTGATGAACCGTTTCCCTGCGGCTTCGCGCAGAGTGCGCACCAGGGCATTCGCGCCCTCCGCCTGTATCACGGAAAGCTTCGGCAGTCGCGGGATCAGTCCAATGTCGCGCATCTCGACCAGCGCTTTTCCGATGGCGGAACTGTTTCCGAGATTGCCGCCCGGCACGATGATGTGGTCAGGCACCTGCCAATCGAGTTGTTCGAGCAGTTCGAGAGCGAGGGTCTTTTGGCCCTCCAGTCGGAACGGATTGATCGAATTGAGTTGGTAAACGGGTGCGCGCAGGACGAGTTGCTGGAGCAGTTGCAGGCATCCGTCGAAGTCGGTGCGCAACTGGCAAGTGACCGCGCCGTAGTCAAGCGCCTGGGAAAGTTTGCTCCACGAAATCTTTCCCTCGGGAACGAGCACCAGGCTGCGCATACCTCCGCGGGCGGCGTAGGCGGCCATCGAGGCGGAAGTATTGCCCGTCGATGCGCACGCGACCCAGGTGAACCCGGCTCGGCGGGCAAAGGTCGCAGCGACCGTCATGCCGGCATCCTTGAATGAGCCGGTTGGATTCATCCCTTGATGCTTCGCGAACAGCCGAGGCACGCCCGTGATGCGTGAACATCGGGGCAATTCGTAGAGAGGTGTGTTGCCCTCGCGCAGCGTAACAGCTTGCTGGTCGTCATCAAGCGCCGGTAACAAATCACGGAAGCGCCAGACGCCGCTCTGGTCCACTGAACTCGAAGACAGGCGTCGATTGCGCCAAGCCTCTTTTAGGTGCGCGGCGTCCGGGGCAGATTCTTTCCATCCGGGATAAGTGATCTCGAGTAGATCTCCACAATGCGCGCAGCGGAAATTCTGCGCGGCGGCCTCGCTGAGATCGCCACAGGAAATGCAGCGAAATCGATAATCCGATGAACGCACGCCGGGCGCGGAAGTGGAAACGGAGGGCATGATCCGGATTTATTTCTCTTTCCGCAGGTACTGGTCGGTCTTGTTAATCCAGTCGGCGCGTGGAGGCGTGAAGACGTCGAGGTCAACGGTGTCTTCCATGGCTTCTGCCATGTGCGGCATGTTCGACGGAATACAGAGCACCTCGCCGGCGTGGACCGTGATCTCCTTGCCATCAATCCAGAACTTGAGCGCGCCTTCGACGATGTACGTCAGTTGTTCGTTGTGATGGCTGTGTTTCGGAACGATGCATCCCTTTTTCAAGAGCACGCGGGCCAACATAATTTCCTGGCCCACCACAAACTGACGCTGGAAGAGCGGGTTCAAATCCTCAAGAGGGATGGTGTGCCACGGGATGTATTGAAGGGCAGTGTGGGTGCGGCGGGTTTGGTCTTGGCGCGTGATTTCGCGGCAGGTTTTGCTTTGGATTTCGAACCAGACTTGGATTTCGAAGCGGATTTCGATTTCGATTTCGATTTTGGCATTGTTGAGTTTACTCGGGCGTATGTGCCGTCCCTCCGGGAGTTATTCCAAATCTTTTCGGCGTTTCGCCGGACTTTCATCCTGGGCTAAGTCATTTCGCCGCTCCGCGGCTGCGCCGGTTCTCACACTCGCTTCCGACCCTTCGCGCTGACCTATTCTCAGTGAACTCGCCCGTCGTAGAGCTTTACGGCCGTATCGTGCAGGTACGCGTGGGCCAATTCCAGTGCTCGGGGCTCGGTGACCTCTCCTTCAGAAACCATCTCCGCCAGAGCCGCAGCCAGCGCGGTGCGAGCAGATTGAGCACCCAGCCAGTAGCTTTCTTCGGCTCCCAGCACTTGATTGTAAGGGAAACAGTCGGTGCCAAAGGTGATCTTGTCGGGAAAAGTTTCAAGCCACATCTTCAACGTTTCCTTGAACGCCGATGGATACTGCGCGAGCTCGCCAAACGAAGAATCAAGATAAACATTCTTCATCGCGGCGAGCCAGATCGCTTCGCGCTCCAGCGGATATCCGCCGTGAATCATGACAAAGATCGTGGAAGAGTAGCGCGGGTCGCGCAGCACACTTTCGAGATTCATGATGTTGCTCTGCGACAGATTGAAGTAGTCGCCGATGCCGACTGCCGTGTGAATGTGCACGGGAAGGTGCAGGCGGCCTCCTTCTTGAACCAGGTAGCGAAAAATGAAGTCCTGGAAAGTGCGATATTCCTTTTCCGTGGGAATGCCACCCGCCGCGAACCGCTGATAAATATCTTCCACGGTCGCGCGCGAAGGGTCGCCAAACGTCGTTGGCCGGAAATACGCAACCTCAAACTTCATGGCAATGCCGCCGCGCTTCGAGTTGTCCTCGAGCGTTTGGCTGATGAATTTCAAGTAATCGCCAAAGCTCGATGGCAGCTTGCTGACGTTCTCCTGCTGCATCCAGCGATGCAGCATCTTTTCCTGCAGCGGGATGTAAACGCCTTCATCCGAGTTGCGCCCGGTTTCGCGTTCATTGTTGAAAGGCCACATAAACGCATCCGCGAAAAATACCCAGGGAAACCGCTTCGCGTCGAGATAGTCGGGCATCATGGCGCGGTTCGCGACTGAACTCTCGATGTTGATCTTGTCGAGGATCGAGTTGAAATAGGCTGTTCCCTTCAGCTCATTCTTCAGCGCGTTTTTCTTGTCGAGGAGCCACTTCGCGTGCTCCGGAGACAAGTCGTTGTACGGATACCCAAAGAGTGCCTTTGCCGCGGCGGCTAACTCCGGATTGTCATCGCGCGTGCGGAGGGCTTCGCTGGCGTTCGGAGGAGCGGCCATCGCGTCGACATCCGGATCGTCGGCGTATCCGGGATGAGCATGATGATCGAACGCCGGGATCTTCTCGATCTGCGGCAGCAACCGTTGGTAGATCTGTGGAACGTCTGGGCCGGGAAAAGGACGAGCCTGGGCCGCGCAGAAGCCGCTTACAGCAATGACAAAAGCAATTCGGGTCGCAAATCGCATGGATGTGCCTCGAAACGAGAATCGCAAATCTGCAGATCTCTTCTTCAACGAACCGCTGCCGTACCCTGCCACGCGGACGAAACTTTCTCGATGCGCTCGACCGCTTCACGTAGCGTCTCCATCGACGAAGCAAATGAGAAGCGGATGAACTCCTTGCCGGACGGGCCGAAAGCCGCTCCCGGAATGGCGGCAACTCCCGCCTCTTCCAGAAGGATTCGGCACAGCTCCTCGGCGGAGATTCCGGTGCCGGTGATGTCGACCCACGCGTAGAAAGCGCCTTCGGGCGGAAGGCAGCGGAATCCGGGGACGCGATTCAGGTCCCGGGCAAACTGCTCGCGGCGGCGCGAGAACTCTCCTACCATCCTCGGCGTGTTGTTCTCCCGGTCGCGCAGCGCATCGATCGCGGCATACTGTGTGAATTCGGCAACGCAGGTATAGGTGTTGATCGCCATCATCGCGAGAGCCGGAATCACTTCAGGCGGAGCGACCGTATATCCAAGCCGCCATCCCGTCATGGCGAAACTCTTTGAGAATCCATCGATGATCAGGGTGCGCTCCGCCATTCCGGGATAGCGCAGCATAGATAAATATTCGCCGCTGTAAAGAATGCGCGCATATATCTCGTCCGAGAGTACCCACAAGTCGTGCTTGACTGCGAGTTCGGCGAGGCCACGCTGCACCGCATCGGTATAGACAGTTCCCGTGGGATTGCCGGGGGAATTCGTCAGCAGCATTCGCGTTCGTGGCGTGATCTTTGCTGCAATCTCTTCCAGATCGGGTTGGAATTGATTGCGGGCCGACAGCGTGAACGGCACAGGCACCGCGCCCAGTCCAAGCGTAATCGACGGGTATCCCGGGAATCCCGGGTCTGGATAAAGCACTTCGTCGCCGGGCTCGAGCAGCGCCATCATCGACTGGAACAGAGCAATCTTGCATCCGGGCGCGATCACGATGTTCGCCGGTGAAACGTGAATGCTGCGCGTGCGCTCAAGATACTTTGCGATCTCTTCGCGCAGCGCAGGTACACCGATGACGGCGCAGTAGCGATCTTTGCCCTCCGCAAGGGCCTTCCCAGCTGCATCGATCACCGACTGCCCGGGATGGAAGTCAGGCTCACCCAGTTCCAAATGGATGATAGAGCGCCCCTCGGCTTCGAGTTCCTTGGCACGGGCAAAAACTGAGAGAGCGCCTTCTCCGCTCATGACTGACATTCGTGACGCGATGGATCGCATGACACTCCTTGGTCTTCAGCTCTCGGTTCGACCCGCGAGCTCGCAGCTTCTCACATCGTGCTCGCGCGGAGCACGCTCTTCACAATCCTTTATACATACCGCCGTCGACCAGTACGGTCTGACCCGTAATGTACGACGCGCGCTCGGAGGCAAGCCACACAATCGTCTCTGCCAGTTCGCGCGGATCGCCGATACGTTTGAGCGGGGCATCAGCAGCCCACGAATCGAAGATCTCCTGCTCGCTCTTTCCCGTTGCCGCCGAACGCGCTTTTGCCAACTCCTTCAAGCGATCCGTTGCGGTGAATCCGGGACCGACGTTGTTGACCAATATTCCGTCTTTTCCAAATTCGTTCGCCAGACTCTTCACCAGTCCCACCACCGCGGCGCGAACAGCATTCGACAGCACCAGGTCGGTCACAGGCTGCTTGGTCGTGATCGACGTAATGGTAATGATGCGTCCCCAATGCTTTTTCTGCATGTGCGGGATCACTTCGCGCGCGAAGTAGACCGTGCTCAGAAAATTGGCAGCGATCGCTCGATCCCAATCTTCGAGGGAGGCGGCGAGAAATCCCTTGGCGGGAGGCCCGCCAGCGTTGGTCACGCAGATATCAAGGCTGCCGAACTTTGCCGCGACAGCAGCCACGAAACGGCCCACGGCCGCGGGATCCGTCACGTCGAACGCTTCGAAATAGGATTCGGTCTTGTGTTCCTTGCCCAGCTTCTCGGCGACGGCCGCCAGCGCTTTCTCGTTGCGCGCGCACAGGGCAACCCGGCATCCCTCCGCCGCGAAGGCTTCGGCGGTGGCGAGGCCAAGTCCCTGACTGGACGCGGCGACCACCGCGACACGGTTTTTCAGCCCAAGGTCCATAGCGTGTGAACTCGGCATTATAAATGGTGCGAAGCCAGCTTTTGCTTGCCGGACGAAATCGCTCCCATTAGTCTGATGGATGAGGAAGTCATGAAACCGCGCAATCGCCGTCCTGAAACTGCCGCCGTTCACGGCTCGTCTGACCTGGAGAAAAAGAACGGCCCTGTCGTTGCACCGATCTACCAGACCTCGACCTTCGAGGTCACGGACAACGAAGAACAGATCCGTGTCACGACCACCGACCGCTATTACACGCGGTGGGGAAATCCGACCATTACGGCGGCTGAACAGACAGTGGCCGCTCTCGAGGGCACCGAAGCAGCGCGAACCTTCGCCTCCGGGATGGGCGCAATCACGACGACGATTCTTGCCCTTCTCAACGCGGGCGACCATATCGTAGCGCAGCGCGACATCTACGGCGGCGTCATGAAGTTTCTTTCGCAGTGGCTGCCGAAGATGGGTATCGAAACGACCTTCGTCGATACGACCGATTACGAACAGCATGCCAGGGCGATCCGTCCGAACACGAAGATGTTGTGTCTGGAATCCCCGACGAATCCTTCGCTTCAGGTCGTAGATTTCAAGAAGACGGCCGCTCTCGCGAAGCAACACGGCCTCATCAGCCTCATCGACAGCACGTTCGGCAGCCCGATCAATCAGCATCCCGCGGAATACGGGATCGATCTCGTGATGCACTCGGGCACCAAGTATCTGAGCGGGCATGCGGACTTGACGTGTGGAGTCGTGGCGGGGCGTCGGGAGTTGGTCGACCAGATCCACGAAACCCGGACGACCTTAGGCAACTGCATGGACCCGCATGCGGCGTTTCTATTGCTGCGCGGTATGAAGACGGTGGCCGTGCGGGTTGCGCGGCAGAATGAAAATGCCCTGCGCGTCGCCGAATTTCTGGAACAGCATGCCAAGGTGCGGCGGGTACACTATCCGTTTTTGAAGAGTCATCCGCAATATGCGATCGCCCGCGAGCAAATGAAAGGCGGCAGCGGGATGGTGACCTTTGAAGTCGACGGTACGGGCGACGACGCCCGCCGCATCAGCGAGGCCATGCGTCTGTTCACGTTGGCGACCAGCCTGGGTGGCGTCGAGTCACTGGTGTCGATCCCGGTGCTGACCTCCCACGCAATGATCTCCGCGGAACAGCGCGCCGCGATGGGCGTGACGGAACAAATGGTCCGCCTGTCAGTGGGAATCGAAAACGCTGACGACCTGATCGCGGATCTGGAACGGGCGCTGGAAGCGGTTGGCGCGAGAACTACGGTGGGGGCCGGAAGTTAGTTTGTAACTATGCTCGGTTTGGTGATTGAAGTAGTTGCTAATCCTGTGAACGCTGACATTGTTGAGAAGAATACAGAGCAACCAATCTGGAGCCAATAAGTTCCTCGGGCCTTCCGATGGGTGGGCCGGGTCGAACCTTGTACCTCACGCGTCATCCCGACGAGCCCGCGTTTTTACCAGCGGATCGAGGGATCTCCCGTGGCAAACTGCGTCGTAACGAAGATCCTTCGCTCTGCCTGAAAAACGCTACGCTTAGGGCTTGTCCTCAGCCTGTCGAAGGGATGAAGCCATCGATGAGCAAGATGCCCATCAGAAATTCAAAATGAGCACCTGAGGGATTTCGTCCGGTCGATTTTCAATGACGAAACCCGGCCTCGAATGAGGCCGGGCTCCTTTTGTTAGCGTGAATCTGCTTAGAAGCTGAACCGCGCTCCGAACTGGAATTGGCGAGGAGTGTTGATTGTGTTCGTGATTAATCCGAATTGAAGACCCTGCTGAATGGTGTCCGTAACGCTGGGCACGCTTGGATATCCGAATTGCGGCGTGTTGGTGGTGTTGTAAGCGGACACGTCAAAACGAAGTGCTTTCGTTTCCCCGAAGGTGAAGTTCTTGTAAATGGAGAGATCGAGGTCTCGCGCTCCCTTTGTCCGAACGTGGTCAAGATAGGCAGGTGCTGTTCCGGCAACGAAGGGGCTTGCGGGAACAGAGAAGCAGGTGGGATTGAACCATGCCGCCGGAGTATGCGGAGCTCCAGAGGATGGATCGCACGTGAGGTCGGCACGCTGACCGAAGTATCCCTGGCCAATGCCCGAGCCCGGTGAAGCAATCGGGACGCCCGTGCTCAGATACCCTATCGCGTTGACGGTCCACCCTCCCAGAGCTGCGTTTGCGATTCCGTGCAGGTTGACGGCTCTGCCCTTCCCCACTGGCAAATCGTACGACGCTTCTCCCGTGAACTGATACTTCACATCTTGCGGGCTGACTGAGTGTTCAAGATTGAGATTTCGCCAGTCTTGAGCTGCGCCGTTGTGAGTTCCGACGAAACCCAGCGGTGGATTTCCGTCGTCGGTCATGATTTTTCCCCAGGTAAAAGTGGCAAGCGTCGTGAAGTGGTCCGTCAGTCTCTTCTGTACCTTGGTCTGGAGAGAGCTGTACTCGGAGTCGCCGGCGGGATATCCGTGAACGATCACGCCGTTGCCGAAGCCGCCATTGCCGAACTGGGGGTACTTCTGGAGTGACACGTACAAAGGAACCGTAGGCGAGCCTGCCCATTGATTCGTGGCGGGCAGAATCGGATTCCATTGGTTCGGCACATTTACGCAGGCCGGGTTGTTGTAAACGCATAGCGAAGCACCGTACTTCGCTATGGTTTGAATATCGAGTTGGTTCAGATCGACGTCACCGAATGGCAGGAAAAGCCCCCGGCTGCCGACATACCCAGCCGTCACTACGATCTGGTGCGGCAGTTCGTACTCAACTGCGAAATTGAAGTTATAGATGGTCGGAGTGCGTTGCGACCTCAGCACAGTGTTCAACGCGGTGCCCAGGTTGTTGGCCAGTCCCGGGGGAGCATTCGTGAAGACTGGAATCACTCCATTGGGAAAGGGGTTGCTCAACGAATAGTCACCGGTAAAATTTTCCGCCTGCCCGGCCACGCAGGGGCCGCTTCCGGTATTGAAGACCGTGTTGCCGTCTGCAGTGCTGCAGGTCGAATTCCAGGTGGTAGCGGAAGAGAATCCGTCGCTGTTAATTCCCGCGCTGGCGACGTTGTGCGTCGTGGGGCCGTAGTAGAAGCCTGCTCCTCCACGGAGGACAAGGCGGTTGACCGGTTGCCAGGCGAAACCCAGCCGAGGTCCGAAATCGTGCATATTGGTCGCATACGGAGAGCGATTGCTACCGTTGACGTAAACTTCCGCTCCGGTATAAGCAACGCCATTCACCGTATTGGTGGCGTTCGGATCGAAGTATTCCTGCCGGTTGAAACGCTCGTTACGCCCGCCGAAAATATCCCAGCGCAGCCCGGCCGTGATCGTAAGAGCCTTCGAAGGATGATAAGTATCCTCGACAAAAGCCGCATAGTACGGATTGGATTCGGCGGCGAAGATGTCTTTTGTGAAACTCGGATAGTTGCCCTGATTACTCTCGGTGCCGGGCTGGCTTCCCATGCCGACCAGTAGCGAAGCGAAATCACTTCCGCCTGAGACACTGGCGACTGTTTGATCGGTGGCGCTGACATCGAACCCGTACGAGCCCGCCGCTGCCGGAGGCTGCCCTACGTTCAGGTAGCGCTTCATCCATTCGAAGCCAACCGAAATTTCATGTTTGCCGTGAACTTTCGTGACGGTGGCGTTGAGATCACTGTTCTCGCTGGCATACACGAAGTTGTTGTAGTCGGCAGTGCCGCCTACGCCTCCGCCCACATCGTCGAAAAGGATGAACGGCAGTTGTTTGAACACCACCTCTGAAGCCAGTGACGCGGGAAATCCTTGATCCGTGATGTTGTTGTTCAGATACGACGGTGGTCCACCCTGATTCTCGAAGTGACGCGTGAACGAATAACGCACGTTCAAAACTGTGGACGGAGTTCAGGGTCAGATCGTCTGCCAGCAAAATATTGCGGCCATTGGTCACGTTCTGCGCGTAATCGGGACCCACCCGCTCGGAAAGACATTGGCCGTGGAGAAGATCAATTTGTCATAGGAGAATCGGCCGAAGATGCGCTGCCTGTCACTCTTGTTCCAATCTAACCGCGCGTCAAACCTGTGCGCATGGAACGGGTCCAGCCCCGGCATTCCGAAATTGGGGCTGACGTCACTGGTCGCCGAGTCACATGTCGTCGGACTGGGGATATTACACTTCGGCATTTTCGACAGATACAGCAAGCCGATGGGATTCGGGTTGGGAATTATGTTTCCGGGAAACGCCTGCCGTGTGCCATCGGGATTATCAGGCTGGGTCGGATCGTAAATAGTGAAGCCCATCTGCGAAAAATCTCCGAGCCGCTCGGCGCTGGTGGGAACCGTATAGTTCTTGATGCCCTCAAACTGCTGCTGCTGTGTGTCCTCGTAATCGGCAAAAAAGAATAATTTGTCCTTGATAATGGGCCCGCCGACAGCTGCCGCCTTCCTGGTAACGGTGGAACGAGGGCGGGCTATTGCTTTGTCCGCTCGACGCCTCGGATTGCTTGTTGAAGTAGTCGTTTGCCGACAAAATATCGGGCCGGAATACGCCAAACACGTCACCATGAAACTTGTTCGTGCCCGACTTGCTCACAAGACTGATGACACCAGCAGCTCCGCTCTGGTAGGTGGCTGGAGTATTCTGCGTCTCGACGCGAACCTCCTGCACTCCATCCTCCGGGATATTCATAGCAGGGATGATCGCAGCGGAATTATTTTCAGCGATTCCGATCGGGCTGCCGTCGAGCATGTAGTAGACCGAACCGACGATTGAACCGTTGATCGTAGCGGACGATACGTCGACTCCCGGTCGTCCAACCGAGATGTTCTGAACGGACTGCATCGAGTCGCTTGAGTTCGGAGAACCGTTGGGTGGAGTTACACCCGCACTCAACTGGATCAGATCGAAAACGTTACGGTAGAGCAACGGGACGCGGTCAATCGCTTCAGCTGGGATCAGCGTGCCGACCGTAGAGTTGCTGGGCTCAACCAATTCTGCTCCTACGGTTACAGTGACTGTCTCCGTTGAAGCGCCAACTTCCAGCGTGACGTTCACTTCAGTCACCTGATCGACGTTGACCGTGATCTTGCTAAGCGTCGCCTTCTTGAAGCCCGTCTGAGTGGCGGAAACCTGGTAGCTTCCGGGAATGAGCGAAATGAAAGTGTAGAGTCCCGCCGAGGATGTAACCGTGTGCTGAGTCACGCCCGTGTCCGGGCTCCGCAATTCGACTTGCGCTCCTTGAACGACTGCCCCGCCTGGGTCCGTGACCAGACCGCTGATGCTGCCTCGTCCGGCCTGGGTAAACGCGAGTGAAGCCGCGCACAAAAATAGAAAAACAACTGAAAGAGATTTTCCCAGTACCTTCAACATCGCATTTCCACTCATCATGATCGCGCCCTCTCCGGTGGTGCACACGCGTTCCGCACGCATTCAGCTGCTATTGCTGTTCTAACTCAGGCTTGGCCCCCTCACTAATTTCTGCCGGAACGAATCGTGCTGATCAGACAGGTTGAAACTCTGAAGGGGACTATTAAAACGTATGAATAGTGCGTTTTTACGACATCGTCTGTCAAGAAAAAACGTTTGATTTCGTGGTTCGCGGACACACGCCGAGGCCGCACGTCCCAAATCGACGTCGGGATCGCTGCCTAAGAAACGCTCCGCGTGGACTCGCGGACGACCAGTTCCGGTGCCACTTTGCGATGAGTGGCTGCAATTTCGCGTTTTTCGAGCACAGCGTTGATGCCGTCGACGACGATGCCAACAGCCGAGGCTCCCATCATTTCCATTGGTTGCCGGACCGTCGTCAGCGACGGCGAATAGATCGCCGATGTCGCAACGTCATCGAAACCAATGACGGAGCACTGCTCCGGCACTCGCACGCCGGCTTTGTTCAGCGCCCGGATCGCGCCAAACGCGCTCATATCGTCAAACGCAAGCAGCGCAGTAAACGCACGCTTCTGGCGGATCAACTCTTCCGTGAGCTTGTATCCCCATTCAAAACTCGACAGTGGATCGCGCGATTCCGGCATATCCACAATCAGGCGCGCATCGAGTTCGAGGCCATATTGTTTGGCGCAGTTGCGAATCCCGCGCCATCGCGGGGAACTGTCCGTCAGAGCCTTTGGCCCTCGAATGATCGCGACCTTGCGATGTCCGAGCGAGTGCAGGTGCTCGAGCGCAAAGTGTCCCCCCACTTCGTTGTCGACAATCACCGAACTGATGGAATCAGTCTTCAGTTCGCATCCGATCATCGCCGTTGGAATGCTGCTCTTCTCCAGGTCGGCGAGCAGGTTGATATCGAGGAACAGCCAGTTCGCGATGACGATCAGCGCTTCCACGCGACGGTCCAGCAGCATCTCCAGATAGCGTTCGAAACGGCTGCCCTCGTTGTGGACGTCAGTCAGGATTGGCAGATACGAGGATTGATAAAGAGTGTTCTCGATGCCGCGCAAAATTAATGTGCAGAAAGGGTCCGTCATGTCGAAGACCATGACGCCGACCGTATGGCTGCGCTTGCTGCGAAGAGAACGGGCGAACTGGTTTGGGCGATACCCCAATTTCTCGGCGGCGCGCTCGATCCGCTTCTTGGTGACGGGCGGAATGTAGCGCGCCAGAGGCGCGTTATTCAGCACAATCGAAACCGTGGTCGAAGAAAATCCACTCTCCTTCGCCACATCACGAATCGTCACCATGGCAGGAACCTTGCGCCGGAGACGGTAACTCCGGAATAAATTTGGGGGGTGTTTGTGAGCTCGCCCCGTCCGCTTGAATTTTGAGCGGACGCTGGCGGACACTACAGCAGAGAGTAATACGAGTGTCAAGCGTCCGAATCACGTCACAATGTTTCGTTTTGTTTCTGCTGGTAGTCGTCGCGAGGGCAAATCCACGTCGCCGAGTCCGTTGACGCGGCAGCAAAACGAGACGCGACCCTGCCAAGCTGATCCTGTGGAACAGGAATCAACCCGTCTACCCTTTGTCCGCCGCCGAACGCCCCTCATCGCGGCGCATCGAAGTCGACGAGCGCGCCGCTGCATACCTGATTAGCCCGGAAAAAATCACCTGAGCGCCATCTCTTTGCCGGGAAATATCATCTCAATCTCGTCAATATGATCGAGCACACGCACCGCCCCGTTTCCGCTTTCCCACAAGGCCAAGTGCTGCTTCGCATGGGGAGAAAGGACGATGCCAAAGCGGAATTGGATGCCGCGGTCGCGGATAATGCTCCGAGCCCGAAAAGGCGATGCAATCGCGCCCGATTCCCTCCCCCGAATTACTACAGGATTCCCAGTGATACACTTACGGCGACCGCAAGATCTCCTTCAAGCGCAACCGCAGTTTTGCCATTCCGGCAGGAGGTGGACTTCATGAAACGCTTGCTCAAAATTGTAGGCATCATTCTCGTAGTGTTGATCGTCGTTGTGATCGCTATACCTTTCCTTATCGACGCAAATACCTTCAAGCCGAGGCTCGAGTCCGAACTGACCGGCGCGCTCGGACGGCAAGTGACGGTGGGAAATCTGACTCTGTCGCTGATGTCAGGCAGCGTAGGGGCCGACAACATCTCCATCGCCGACGATCCGCAATTCAGCAAGTCGCCGTTTGTTCAGGCAAAGTCTCTGAAAGTGGGCGTCGAGATGATCCCGTTGATTTTCTCGAAGACGCTGAACGTCACCGAACTCACATTGAACGAGCCGGAAATCAGCCTGGTGAAATCGGAGAACGGCGAGAAATGGAATTTCTCGAGCCTTGGCGGGAATAACACATCCGCCCCCAAATCGCCGGCTCAGTCCGCCCCGGCCGCGCAGGCTCCATCTTCGACCCCCGCTCAGCCGGCCGCGAGCAGCAATCCAAATCTATCGGTCGCGAAGCTCAATGTAACGAATGGACGCCTTACGGTTTCGCAGGCCGGCGTAACTGCCAAGCCCCGCGTTTACGATAAGGTTAATGTCGAAGTGAAAAACTTCTCTTTCGCTTCGTCCTTCCCTTTCGAGATGAGCGCGGATCTCCCGGCCGGCGGCAGTATGAAACTGACGGGCAATGCCGGACCGATTAACGCGAACGACGCCGCCCTCACTCCTCTCGATTCGAAAATCTCCGTCCAAAAGATGAATCTGGCCGCGTCTGGATTTATCGATCCGGCCGCGGGCATTGCCGGCATTGCCGATCTCGACGGCACTCTCACCTCCGATGGCCACGACGCGAAGGTCGGGGGCAAGCTGAAAGTGACCGGTTTACAGGTCGTCCAGAAGGGTTCTCCCGCAGGTCGCGAAGTCGATTTAACCTTCGCTGTCGTACACAATCTGGAGAAACAGACAGGCGAGCTGGCGCAAGGAGACGTTTCGATGGGCAAAGCTGTCGCCCACCTTACCGGTTCCTACGACGCCCACGGAAAAGTCACCACCGTGAATCTGAAATTGAACGGACAAGGCATGCCTGTGGACGATCTTGAGGCCATGCTTCCCGCCGTGGGAGTGATATTGCCTCCGAAGGCAACCTTGAAAGGCGGAGACCTCAACCTCACAACGTCCAGCACCGGAGCCGTTGACAAGTTGGTAACGACCGGTAGCGTGAAGCTCCAGAACACCACGCTGGCCAATTTCAACCTGGGTTCGAAAATGGCCGCCATCTCGGCGCTCTCGGGAAAGAACACCGGGAACGATACCAGCATCCAGAATTTCAGCTCTGACGTCCGCCTCGCGCCCGAGGGCACGCAAGCGAACAACATCAATCTCACTGTTCCCGCCATCGGTGTTCTCACCGGAGCTGGAGCCGTCAGTCCTTCCAACGAGTTAGCTTTCAAAATGAAGGCCGATGTCGGTGGCATGGGCATTCCGTTCGGAATTCAAGGAACCACGTCCGATCCCAAATTCACGCCCGACGTGAAGGGATTGGCAACCGGCTTCCTCCAAAACGCCCTGAGCGGCAAGGGAAACAGCAAGCAGCCCAATCCCGTCGACAACGTGATGGGACTCTTCAAGAAGAAGCCATAGATCTGGAAGCGGGTTCCGGACCAGCCTGAATCCGCAACTACTTCGTTTCTTGTATTTACTATTAAGAATATTTATTTTAATATGATGAAATATGGCTGGTATAACAAGCACCATCTCTGAAGGCTTGGGGCGCTACTCGATTGGCGAAAAACTGCGGACCTTGCGCCTGCGCAAGAGCATGGGTCTGGTGGAATTGGGCAAGCACACCGGACTCTCCGCCGCTCTGCTCTCGAAACTCGAACGGGGAAAGCTCTTCCCCACTCTTCCGACATTGTTGCGCATCGCGCTGGTATTCGGGGTCGGGCTTGACTACTTCTTTACCGACGAACGCAAGCGGCGTGTCGTAAGCGTCGTTCGACGCGGTGAGCGCGTCCGTTTCCCTGAGCGTCCGGGTACGACGGACGTGCAATATTTCTTCGAATGCCTCGATTACCGCGCAACGGAGCGGAAGTTGAGCGCGTTCGCCGCCGATTTTCAGGATGTGCCGGTGGAAAAACTCAAGCCGCATCAGCATGCCGGCGTCGAATTCCTCTATCTGGTCAAGGGATCGCTGACGATCCGCATTGGCAGCGAAGAATTTGTCCTCGAGGCCGAAGACGCGATCTACTTCGATTCGGCTGTGCAGCACAGCTATCGCAGCAATGGACCCAAGCCGTGCACCGGCGTGATTGTGACGGTGCCCTAGTGATTTGTTCCACTGCGGCGCTTGGATCCCTCCAATTTCTGCATGGTAGTATGAAAGTTTCCACGGGAATGCTTGCGAGCGACCCTGGAGTCAGGGCGCGGCCTGTCTGTCTTGCGCTAAAATGGAGCGCACCGCCCGGCGTTGATCGCAATCGGCACTATTTTTGTCATACTTCGTGAGAGTCGCCGGCGTGCGCGGGCAGCTTTTTTGTGGTCCCAGGAATCGAAGGTACTTGAAACCGAACCTGCTCATGCTGAAATTCGAGGGGTCTGCCTCCAAATTGAAATTCCCAACCGGGCACACCGGCGTTCTGCTCCTTTGCCTGTTGGCGGGCCTCTTCGTCGTTCCGGCATCGGCCCAAGCGGATTTCACGCTCACCGCGGCAGCTTTCGATCCGCAGGCCATTTCCCCGGGCGGCACAACGGCCTCAAACATCACCGTGACGACGAATGCCGGATTTACCGGACCGGTCGCACTCACTTGCACGGTCACGCCTCCAGTAACGCTTCCGCCAGACGATATCCCGACCTGTGTCGTGAGCCCAGCTTCGCTCTCGGCCCCGGGCGGTGCAGCCGCTACGATCACGACGACAGGCAGCACCTCAACGATCGGTTACACCGTCACAATCACCGGATCGGATGCCACCGGCACGCAATCCCAAACGCAGCTTGTCACCGTATTGTCGGTCGTCCCGCAGTTCACCATAACGGTTCAAACCGTGGTTTCGCCGAGCAGTGTTGTCGCCGGCACTGGAGCTGAGGGCGTGATCAGCGTGAATCCGGAAGGCGGTTACGCGACGCCCGACGGCGGATACATCACGCTCTATTGCAGTTCAATCTCCCCCCTGGTCACGATCGCGCCAGTGTGCTCGTTTTCCTATCCATCGGGCCAGAAGGGACTGACGCTGACGGGTAACTCGACCGCCACGTCCACGCTGACCATCAGCACGTTCGGCCCAGTGTCAACCGGCGCGGCAGTGCATCCGCGTAATTTCTATGCCCTGTGGCTATCGATTCCATTGCTCGGAATCGTTGGCGTTGGCGCTGCGGTCAGTAGAGGCAAGTCACGAAAAGTTTGGGGAGTGCTCGCTCTATTTGTCGTGAGTGGCGCCCTGCTTCTGTTACCGGCCTGCAGCAACACAAACAGCACGGTGTCCACGACAACGCCCAACGGAGTAACTCCTGCGAACTCTTACACGTTCGCGATTGTCGGCGTCGATACGAACGGAGTCGTTTCCAGTAACACTGGATCCACGACGAGCTCCGGTCCAACGGTGAGCCTGGCGGTCACTGCCCCACCCCACTAGGTCTCCCTTCGCGAGCTGACCACAATCACAAGTCTTGGTCATTCCGGCGCGCGCGCCAGCGAGGGGGAATCTGCGTTTCCCCGGCCACTAGCAATCTCAAAGATTTTGAAATGCAGGAAGTAAAACGGCTTACGACACCGCGCGGCGAGCCTCGCGCTCCAGCTCCGCGGCGTGTTGCATCAGGACGTCCCGTAACGAAACCAGGCCTTTGACATGCTTTCCGTCGACGATGGGAAGGTGCCGGAAGCCGAATTCGCGCATGATGAAAAGGCATTCCTCGATGGTTTCGTCGGCAGGCACCGCTCGCGGATTCGCCGTCATGACTTCGGAGACAGCGGTGGTTCCGGGCGTGCGGCCTACAGCTACAACGCGGTTCATGATGTCGCGCTCGGAAAGAATGCCCGCCAGTTCTCCGTTGCGCAGCACCGGCAACGCGCCAATGTTGTGCTCCATCATGTAACGCGCCGCTTCCAAGACCGTGCGCGTGGCTTCCACGGAATAAAGTTTGCGGTCCTTCAATACGTCACGGAGGGTCGTCATGAATTACTCCTTCGGCAATGGAACCACTGCGGAATCGGCCGGGGTGCGGGCCAGCTAAGGTGGGCAATACTTTATCACACGCGCGGGAGGCGGAATGGGCCGGATTTCACGGAAAATTGGGGGGAAAGTTCTGTGTTCCAGATATCAAAATCGAATAAACGTCTCGATCAATCCTCAGTGCAAAACCAAGTGATGCTCTCGTTCGCGATCCTCTACAGGGGTTAATTCGGGCCAGTCCTCGATCAGTTCTGAAGCTGAAAATGTTTCCGCGGCCTTCATTGTAGGCACTGCCGATCGCTCCGGTTTTGAGTATTGCAGGATCGGCAGAAACGGCACCATAAGCAGGAAGACGACACCCATCACCCAAAAGGCTTCAACGAACGCGAGCATCGCCGCGTGTTGCTGCACCATCCCATAGACAGCCGCTATCGCTTTTCGTGAAGCGGTGGCTGCGTCTGCACCGTGCGCGAAGAAATTGGCCTTCAACCCCTGGAGCATTTGGAAAGTCTCACCGCTGCCCGGAGTTATCTTCGCGACCAGATGGCTCTGATGAATCTGCGTACGGCGCGCGAGGAAAGTGGTCATGATTGCGATGCCGACGCTGCCACCAATATTTCGCATGAGGTTGAAGATGCTGGTTGCGTTCCCCATCTTCTCTGGCCGAATCCGTGCCATCGCCAAAGCCATCAGAGGAATGAACAGGAAGCTCAGCGAAACTCCCTGCAGCACCTGCGCCCAAAAAATGTCCCAGAAGCCGGCGGAAAGATTCAGTCCCGACAACTGAAACATCGTGATCGAGCCCAATCCCATCCCCACAAACAGCAAACGTCTCGGATCCGTTTTGGTCGTGAGATGTCCGGCGAGCGGAGTAAACAGCAGCGCACCCAGCCCGCGCGGGGACAACGCCAGCCCTGAGTTGTAGGCGGGATATCCCATCAGAGTCTGCAAATACAGCGGGAGCAAAACCAGACTGGCGTACAGCACGAATCCGAGCATGCTGATGAGAAACACGGCCGCGCTGAAGGATCGATTCTTGAGAACGCGCAAATCCACAACGGGATGGTCGGTGACCAGTTCACGAATGACCAGCGCAACCAGTCCGAACACGCAGAGGAAGGCATAGATCTGAATCGATCGAGACGAGAACCAGTCCTTGCGCTGACCTGTGTCGAGCAAGATTTGCAGCGAGCCAATGCCGAGCGCGAGAAACCCAATTCCCCACAGATCGACTTTGCCCTCGCCGCGCTTCACGTAGTGCGGGTCGAACACAAAACGATTCATCAGGAACAGCGAAAGGATTCCCACCGGCAGGTTGAGATAAAAAATCCAGCGCCAGCTGTAGTTGTCCGTGATCCATCCGCCAAGGGTCGGACCAAGAATCGGCGCCAGCAGAATGCCGATGCCGAACGCCGCCATCGCGTGACCGTGTCGTTCCTTCGGAAACGTTTCGAGCAGAATCGCCTGGGCTAGAGGCTGCAGACCGCCTCCGGTCAGACCTTGCAGAATGCGGAAGATGATCAATTGTGAAAGAGAAGTCGCCAGACCGCAACACAGAGAGGTCAGCGTAAATCCCGCGACACAGGCCAACAGCAGCCGCTTCCGCCCAATGTGATTCGCGAGCCAGCCGGAAATCGGCAGCACCACCGCGTTCGATACCAGGTACGAAGTAACAACCCACGTACCTTCTTCATTCGTGGCTGCAAGATTTCCTGCGATGTGCGGGATCGACACGTTGACGACCGTGGTGTCCAGCACCTCCATGAAGGTCGCCAGCATCACCGCAACGGTGACCACCCACGGATTCACGGCGCGTTGTGCAATCCCATCCACGTCAACAAGACCTACGAAGCCTTGTCACCTCGACCGCCAGTCTTTGCCAGTCCGGCCGAAGGGAGGAATCTGCTTCTTTTCGATCAAGAGCACCGGCCTCGAAGACCCTCCGACTCTAACTGTAGGTTTGGGGGAAGCCGGAGGCTGTGACAGGAGTCACAAAACCCTGTGAGGGATTCTGCAAGAACAGGGAAATAACTCGCAAACGACAAAGCCCCACGCCGCGCGAGCGCAACGTGGGGTATTGGTTGAACTTAGGCCAACGTTAGAAGCGGAACTGCGGTCCAACGGTCACGCGCAGGTTGTTGTGCGCGCCTCCATTGAAGAAAATATCGTCGCCAGCTTCGAGACGCAGCCCGATCGGTCCGGCAAATGCCTCGATGCCTCCAGCCGGATACAACGCGAAATACGTCGCCCCGGTGCCGAGGCCTACGCTATTCGTGAAGCCTGTGGGCGCGGTTGCGTTAGTCACACTAAAATTGTCAAATCCGACCTTGCCCGTGACGAACAATCGCACCGGACCCGAGCCTGTCTGAAGTTTCGGACCAAAAAATCCGTGCAGGGTTCGCAGACGCGAAGTCACGTTTGTAGTGGTCAGGCCATCACTGAACGTGCTCGTGTAATCACGCTTGAAGTCATAAGCCATTTCCGCTTCGATCTGAACATTCGACGTGACTCCGAATGCGGCGCGGCCGCCGATTCCCAGAAAATTTCTGGTCGGGCCCGGATCCGACAGCCGGAAGTAGTTGGCGAAGGCACCGATCTCGACGTGATCCATCTGACCGCTTTCTTGCGCCATCATCGGAAGCGCACAGAACAACGACAATGCAAGAAATCCAAGGAAACGTTTCATTGGTTTTGTTACTCCTGAAAAAAGATTTGCTCCGCGCGCCCCATTTTTTCCCCCCGGCCACAGCCAGGAGTCAGCGGAACTTCAGCGCCAGAATCGTTTGTATGGATGCGGGTGGAACAAAGCTGGTTGGAGGGAAAGCGGAGGGTGACTGACCGTTCGCCGTAACTCAAACAAAAAACGGCGCGATTAGAATTCACGCCGTTCCACAACATTTGTTGAACGCCCTACAGCAACTACTGCAGATGGTTGAGATGGATCGGCGTTGCATCGGCCTTGCTGTCTTCCGAGCGCGGCGTCATCGAGATAACACTGTATTCCCGCTCTTTATTGTCGAAGTCTTCCACGCGCAGCAGCATCTTGTCTTTCTGCATGCGGAACTGCGCCACTTCATTCACCGGCAAAAGAACCGGATGTTTTTCGTCGCGCGGGCGAATGCGATAAATCACTCGCTCCGATTGCACCAGATATTCCTGGCAGAGCAGCTCCTGCGTTTTCTTGTTGCCCGAATCATTTCCCAGCACTTCTCCGGCAAAGCTCGCAGCATCTTTTTCCGCAACGCCGCATTGCACCGATTCCATTTGCAGAACCTTGCCCGTCTGATGAGGCTTCGGATCCTTCGCAAACGCGGCCATCGACAGGCCCAGCAAAACACACAAGCTCAACTTCGAACGCATAGAGGAAACTCCTCACAACTCAAGAATGGACGGAAATGCCCGGCCCACTCGGGCTTGAATAAATTTTTTCACGGACGAGGGAGGGTGTCAGGTGACGGAAGTATCGCTTCGGAAGTTACCGCGTACAGAGCCGACCTGCTCTCGACTTGGCCTACAAACAAGCCTTGTCATCGCGAGCGGCATCGTTTGCCGCGGATTCAGGCTCTACTAGCAGCTAAGCGCTCTCGGCAACTTCTTCCAGCTTTTGGAAGAATGTGGGATAGGAAATCGCTGCCGCTTCCGCGCCGCGAATCATCGTTTCTCCGTTCGCTCGGAGGGCTGCGACCGCAAAGGCCATCGCGATGCGGTGATCGCCGAAAGAGTCGAGTTCCGCGCCATGAAGGGATTGGCCTCCAGGAATTTTCAAACCGTCCTCGAACTCTTCCACTTGCGCGCCCATTTGGCGGAGATTTGTCGCCACGGCGCTGATTCGATCCGACTCTTTCACCCGCAGCTCGTTCGCATCGCGCACTTCAATTCCCTGCTCGGTGTAAGGAGCAATCGCAGCCAGCACCGGAATTTCGTCGATCAGCGCCGCCACATCGGCGCCCGCGATCTTGGCGCCTGTCAGCTTTGCGCCTTCCACTTGCAGCGATCCCACCAGCTCGCCATGAATTTCTTCCAGTTGCGTGACCGAAATGCGCAATCCCATCTGCATCAGCAGATCGAGAAGCCGTGTGCGCGTCGGATTCATCAGCAGATGTGGAATCACCAGTTGCGATCCTGGAAACAATGCCGCCGCGCACAAAAAGAACGCGGCGCTTGAAAGGTCTCCTGGAATTCGGGCCTCGATGCCGCGCAGCCGCTGCCCTCCGCGGATGCTAATTTCATTTGCCTGTCCAATTCCTTTTCGATCCAGATGCGCCCCGAAAGCGCGCAGCGCTACCTCGCCGTGGTCGCGCGTGCGCAAAGGCTCTTCGATGCGAGTCTCCCCATCGGCAAATAATCCCGCAAACATCAGGCACGTCTTTACCTGCGCGCTGGCAACCGGCATCTTGTACTCGATCGCCTTGAGAGCAGCGCCTGTGATGCGCAGCGGAGGCTTGCCCTGTTGCGATTCGATCTGCGCCCCCATACTCGTGAGCGGTTTGATGACCCGTTCCATCGGCCGCCGCGAGAGCGACTCGTCGCCAATCATCTCCGACGTAAATTGCTGGCCGGCGACAATGCCGCTCAGCATTCGCATGGTAGAACCGGAATTTCCGCAATCGAGCGCCGACGTCGGCGCTACGAGGGACAGGCCGCGGCCCTGCACTTCGATGACATTATCCCCGGCCAGCTTGCCGCTGCCAGGTAACTCCCATCGAGCGCATGCATCCGAGCGTGCTCGCGCAATCCGCTCCCGTCGAATAGTTTTCGATCCGCGATGGCCCCTCGGCGATCCCCGCCAGCATGGCGTAGCGGTGCGAGATCGATTTGTCGCCCGGCATCTGGACACTGCCGCGCACGTTGCGCGCTGGACGTACCAGCGCTTGCGACTCATTTTTCATCACAGATTAAATATATCGGATGGAGACCCGGCACTTGTTACGGATGAACGTCGAATCGCGTGAGCAGGAAGCATTGAAACTTCGAGACTACGCGAGCGTCCTCGCCTCGGCTTTGGCTTCTCTCAAGATATCGGCGGGCACTTCCTTGGCAGTGACTCCGAACTCGAACATGGGAGTTTCCGTTCCACGTCCCCAGCGCGCCACTTCCCAGTGGGCGCGAACAAACTTCACATCCGCATGCGCACTCAAGTCGAGCAATAACGGAGACTCTTCCACGTAAAACTTCTGCGGAAATGCGGCGATGGATTTGGGCGTCCACGTTGTGCCGTCCGCCGAGCCGAAAATGCTAAGGTCGAGCGACTCCTGCTCGATGATCTTCGTGATCGAGAGCGTCACAAGAAAGACGCGGCCGGCTGAGCCGCTCACATCCACGGTCGGTCCGTCGCCTTTGGCCGTCACTGTCGTTCCCGCCGGAACCAGAATTACTTCATGGATTGTCATCGCGAGAGATTCTAACAAATCTCCTTGTCGTTGCACTCAGCTATTCGGACGGATGCGAAGCGGTGAAGTCGCTGCAGCACGGCTTTTCGGCCGGCTTGAATTCCATCAACTCAATGCGAGTCAGGTCGGGATCGAACACATTGAGTTGCCTCTTTCCATCCCGGCCCATCTGCGCATGCTCGCCCCCGTGGGTTTTCCAGCCATGCGACTCGAGCAGAGCTTGCGCCTTCGGCATGTCGACCACCCCGAACGAAATGTGATTCATGACGCCCGTCCGTTGCAGATCGGGATGCTCTGGCTGGTTCAACATGTATTCGAGCCAGTCCGTCCCATCCGGAACCTGCAGAGACACCCAATCGGTCACATCGTCTTTCATGCCCCCGTGCCAGTACGGACGGAATCCGAGGATCTCGCGATAGAAGTGGTCCTCCGCGTCCTGCTTATACACGAGAAATCCCGTGTGGATCATTCGGTGCGACACCGCTGTCGCCGGCACAGGCGGCACTTCTCCCTTGCCGTGTTCCACGAACTCCACATGATGGCCCTCCGGATCGTTCGTCATAAAACTCAGGCTATGATCCGGCCGCCCTTCGATCTGCGACGCCTTGATTCCCTTCGCGATGAGGTAGCGCCGAAGCCCAACAATATTGTCCGTCGTAAACGCGACATGATCCATGCGGTCCGTGGCCTTCGCATCGGGCGCAGGACTGTAGCCGACCCACTGAACGCCCGCCATGTAGCGGACAGTCTCTCCGGACTCTACCGGGTCAGCGGACGCCAGGCCCAGCGTGTCGCCGTAGAGTTTTTTCACGCCATCGGGCGCCGTCGTATAAAAGGACACGTGGTCGATCCCGGTAATCCGCGGGCGTTCCGCGGGATGATCTTGCGCAAGGGCAGATAAGGAAAGCAGGGGCAACAGGAAAAGTGCGGCTAGGGTCTTCATGGCGCCTCGATTCTAGACCAAGCGGCCAGAGACCGCACTCTAAGGCACGGAACTAGCTGTCTCAGTGCTATCTCTCAGCAGCAAAATCGCCAGCATCGGAAGGTAGGTGAACAACACGATCGAGCGCCCGATTTGTGTGATCGAATGCGGCGGGTAAAACCAGCGCCACAGCCCGGAACACCAACTGAAGAACACCGCAATCAGTATTTCGCGCCGCGATTGCGGAATCAGCCACAGGATGAAGGTGTCGAAGAAATAGCGTTGCGGCATGCAGGCATTGATCAGCAGAAGCCACGCGTCGCGATCGCGATAGCGCAGCAATGCCAACAGCAGGATCGGTCCCGGCAGAATCAGGATCGCGAAAAAGTGTTCGTACTTGCCGATCTCGCTGAGCCAAAGCATGGGCCAACGGGGCAGCGCAATCAGGCTCGCCACCGCCACAACCACACACGCCCAGAATCCTCGCCACGAAAAGCGGCTGATGAAAACAGGAATCCCGACTTGCGGCTTCGCCATGGTCGCGGGGAGCAGCAGAGGAAAGAATGCGCTTGCCGCGATGAGCGGCGACCATTGCACGTAAAGCAGCCCCACCCAGTAGGGATACGCTAGAAAAATCAGTAGCCGATGATAGCCGTGGCGCGTGAGTCCGAAAGCCAGCAGGCCCGAACTGGTTCCGAAAAAGGCCGCCGCCGCCGCTTCTTTTGCCAGATGCACGAGAGGCAAGCCGAACAACGCCGCCGTAAACGGATAAATTTGCCACGGCTCGGCATATGGATTTTGTCCGGCCAGCCAGCGCTGCGCCATATGGATGGTCCAGATGAAATCGCCCGCTCCCAACTGTGTCCGCTTCATTAGAAAGAAGCAGAACAGGCCAGACGCAGCTCCGATCCCCATCGACACGGCGATTCGCAAACGCATTTTTGAAGTTATATCATTCGGTGGTCACAACCCCGACGAGCAACGATCACGCGATGGAGGTTCCGCCCTTGCGGCCTCGCGGGGCAATCAGCTGCTGTTAACTCAGACAATTCCCTTCGGCTTTGTCCGCACGACATCGTACGAACAACTGCTACTATCCCTAAAAAAGTGCGGACTTCCCAGTAACAGAACAGCAATTTCTCTGAACAATTGAAGACACTCCGTTTCGTTAACGCGGGACGCAACGCGCCCTCCGCCCGAGAATTCGTGCGGGTCGAGACTTAACGACAGCCCTGCGCGTTACGAGAGTCGCTGTAGCAGTGTGGCAGTCACTCCCGGCGTTTATTTGATGTCTGATGTTCAAATACTGCGAGTTTTAGAGACTGGACTATGGCGCCCAATGACATCTTGTGCCCGATTTGTGGTGGGGCGATCGACCTCAGGGAATTTACGACCGACGAGCACGGCCTCGCCGTCCACATTGTTTGCCTGACCTTAAAAAAGCAGGGCATGCCTGCCCATCCTTCTCCTCCCAAAAAGCCGTAAACTGATAGGCGCATGCGCAGCAGGATCAAGCGAGAACCGGAGGAGTAGTGACCACAACACGGCGACTCAGCTCTCTGGGCCTGACGATCTTCCTCTTCTCCACGATCTCTCTTTTCGCGCAGACAATCACTTGGAAAGGACATCCATGGCGCCTCACGCACGGTGGCATGGCCGGAGTCGCTAAGGGAGATCCCGCCAACGTTCAAGTCGATACCAATGGATACCTTCATCTCGCCATCGTTCAACACGACGGAAAGTGGACCTCATCCGAACTATTCACGACCGATAATCTGGGCTTCGGCACGTATCAGTGGGTCGTTCAAGGCGACGTTTACAAGATGGATCCATCCACGGTGCTCGGATTATTTACCTATGGCCCCGTCAAACACATTGGGATGGACGCGGAAAACGAGATCGATATCGAATTCTCTCAATGGAACAAGACCTGCAAAGGGTGCGATGCGGACTTCACCGTCTATCCCTCTACCGGCAATCACAAACCAAAGGGCGCGGCGAGCTGGGAAGATAATTTTTTCGTCAGCGGCGAAACGCTTACCACGGCAAGAATGGAATGGCACTCCGGGGAAATCATCTTCACCATCATGAACGGCATGCAGCCCTTGGGAACCACCGCGAACGTGATCAAAACAGAAAGTTACAAGTCCGACACCACAAACATTCCACAAGTTCCGGTTCCCGTTGGGATTAACCTCTGGTGCTTTCAAGCCACTCCTTCGAAGGACCAATCCGTCGTCATTCAGGATTTTCAATTCGTGGCCCGGTAAATCGCGAAACGTCGCGGAGCTGTGTTCTACTCGTCACCCTATGCGTTCTTCCCTTCAACACCCTGCACTGCTGCTCGGCTTATTCCTATTCACGATTCCGCCAATGCTTTCGGCCCAAACCCTCGCCGATCGCCTGGGATATCCTCCCGGCACCAAGGTCGTGATCATTCACGCCGACGACCTCGGTGAAACTCATGCAGTAAACGCTGCTGCCATGAAGGCACTCGAGAGCGGAGCGATCAATTCCGCAAGCATGATGGTGCCCTGCCCGTGGTTCCCCGAGATTGCCGACTACGCCAAGTCTCATCCAGACGCAGACTTTGGCCTCCACCTCACGCTAACCAGCGAACGAGTCTATTACCGCTGGGGACCGGTGGCTCCCGCGGATAAAGTTCCAAGCCTCGTCGATCCCAACGGATATTTCTTTCACGATTGGGAAAACACGAAGCCTGTGAACCCGAAAGATGTCGAGATCGAGTTACGCGCCCAGATTGAACGGGCCTTAGCGATGGGAGTCCGTCCGACTCACCTCGATTCGCATCAATACCGGCTGATCATGAACGGAAAGGATCTGTTCGAGGTGATGGTGCGGTTGGGTCACGAATACAAGCTGCCGATTTTTGTAACGAAAGATTGGTTCGCTGAACATCCTTATCTCGAGACGAGCGTTGGCGCGGGAGATGTCGTGCTCGACCACACCGTGACGATCGAACCAACGGTGCCGGCGGAACAGTGGGCCGACTTCTACACGACCGCGCTGAAGAATCTAAAACCGGGAGTCACTGAGTTCGTCATCCATCCCGGCTTCGACGATGAGGAATTGCGGGCCGCTACCCGGGAACGCTCCACCTGGGGCGCGGCTTGGAGGCAGCGCGACTACGACTTCTTCACCAGTCAGCAGTTCCGTGACATCCTCGCCCAGCAGAAAATTCAGCTCATCACGTGGCGTGAAATCGCGCGCAGAATGGCCGGAAAATGAAGCGCGCGACTTCAGCGATGCTCCGATTTCGCGGACGGAACTAATCTTTGCAACACGTTTCCCTGCGCATCGAAGAACGTGAGGCTCGGTTCGCCGTCGGCGGTCACCTGCATCAGAATTCTCTTCTTGCCGTCGGCGCCGTTCATCGAAAGGCTGGCGGTGCCGTCCCCGGTGCGGCCGACCCAGATTCGGCGAGCCTGATCGCTGACTGCCAATCCCGCGAACTTGTCACTCTTGTCATCCACACCCGCTAACTGCACAATTTGGTTCGCATCATATTTGTCGAACGACAAACTTCCGCCCGAGTCCTCAACTTCCCCGCGTTCGTTCTTGCGTCCACCGAAGATCAACCCACCGTTCTCCGAGCCTTCGTCGTTGTAGAAAATCATCCCGGCCTGCGGACGATCAGACGGCGGCTGCTCTTTCCCTTTCACGATGACGCCGGGCAGCCTTGCACGATTCGAAATGACCATCCTCAGCGTCCCGTCGGGTTCGACAACATCGAGGCGGTGCAGTTGCACCTCGTCGAATGTCGCCTTTTTGTCGGATCTTGTTCTGAGTGCGGCGACGCCCAGAATTGTGCTGAGCGCGCATGCATATACCAACAGAGCTTGTTGATAGAAAGGCTTCATGTTTTCCCTCTTGATATCGGCCAAGCCGCTTTGAGTTGGCCGGTGATTTACCAGCGCGACAAGCTGTCTAGAAATTGCCGAAGTATTCCCGCGACCTGCTCTGGTTGTTCCCACGGAGAGTAGTGCCCGGCCTTCGAAATCACCTTCAGTTGGCTGCCGGAGATGTGCCGCCGCATTAACTCGGCCTCGCTGACGCCTGTCATCGGATCTTCGTCTCCCGTGATCAGAAGCGTCGGGACGTTGATCGTCTTCAGCGTCTCGATCGAATCCGGGCGCTCCGCCATGCCCCGCTGCACTTGCGCAACATCTTCCGGCGACATCTTACGCATCATCCGCAGCGCCCCATCCACCAGGTCCGGACGATTCTCTGTCGTGCTCTTGCCGAACACGCGCTGCGCCATCGACTCAAAGAATGGCTCTGTACCGCGTGCGAGCACATCGTTCGCCGCCTGCAATCGGCCCGCACGACCTTCGGCGTTATCAGCAGGAGCTTTGGTGTTGCACAACCCGACCGCGGCGATGCGGTTCCGATTCCTACGCCACATCTCAAAGATCGCGTAACCGCCGATCGAAACCCCGATCACAGGGGCCCTTCCCACTCGCGCTTCGTCCATCACCCGGAAAACGTCGGATGCATGCTTCTCCATCGTGGCCGGACCTTCGCCGGCATCCGAATCGCCGTGACCTCGAAGGTCAGGCAGAACAAAGCGGTACCGCGTCGCTAGGGTTTCGGCAACCCGCAACCAGAATTCATGATGGACGGGAAAAGGATGTAGCAGAACAACCGGCGGCCCGTCGCCGGTTTCCCAAAAAACGATTTCAGCATCACCGCTTCGAACGTGGTTGGAAGGAAGGGCCGGCATGCATGGATTTAATCACAAGCGCATCGCCGGACACACGAAGCCCGCAACACCCCACGCCAGCAACTCCCGCGCGAAGGGCAACTCGCTCGCTACCGAGTCACTACGGGGTCGATACCTGCTGCACCCCTAGCGGCGGCGCGGGCAGCATCAGAGGCTCTTCCGGCATGATGATCCATGCGATCGGATACGACAGGAATCCAATGACCGTCATGAACGCCATAATCAGCCAGACCACTCGGACCAACGTGACATCGATGTCAAAATATTCAGAAAAGCCGAGGCACACACCCGCAATTTTTCTACCCAGACGCGGACGAATCAGCTTCCTCCGAGCCAGCGACGCTCCGACCCGAATGCCGCAGTAAGCGCAAATTGCCGCATCATCCTGAATCACTTTTCCGCAATAGTTGCAGTACATAGGTCTGCCCTCACTGATAAATACGTTTATGCGAGGCGAAAGTTCCCCTCATTCCCGGTACGCCTCCCGGATATACCTTCGCGCCTCGTCCGCGGGGCCGGTATTCGCATTCCCCGCAAGACCGTCTCATATCTCTTCATGGCCAGATCTCGCTTCTGCATCAGGTCGTACATCTCTCCGGCCGCCAGATTCGCTTTCTGCAGGATGTCCGGATCCGGGTTCGGCGCCTGGTTGACCAACTCGTATGCCGCCGCCGCCCCCGGCATGTCCCGCTTGCTTCGCAGCAATTCTCCCAAGCCCCACGCCGCCAGTTCGTAATGAAGGGTGCCGTATTTCCCTTCCCGGCCGGTCTGCCACACTTTGCGATACTCCGCTTCGGCCTCAGGCAGACGTCCGGCCGCGCGCTCGAGATTCGCCACTTCCGTTGGGAATAGGTGATTCTTAGGATACTTCGCCGTCAGATCGTTCATATACCCGAGCGCTTCGTCGTACAGATGCTCGCGGCGCAAGAACAAGGTCAGGACAATCTTCGCGTCCACCGAATTTTCGCCGTCACTTCTCGCGACATCACGCAAATAAGCAAGTCCCTTGTCCTTCGATCCGCTCAAGCCTGCGATGGCCGCCGCCACCTTCACGCTCCAAGGCAGGTTTCCCACCACGTAGTTATGAGTACCGACGACGAGCTTGGCATCCACGAACTCCGGATCCAGTTCCAGCACGCGCTCGTGATCGTGCCGCGCGCCCACCGCATTGCGCAACGCCGAAAACCACGCCCGTTCGATCAGGCCGGTGTACACCGAGAATTGCGCCCGCGTGACGCCCCGGCAATAAAGAGCATTGATATCGTTCGGATTCGCCTTGAGCTGCTTTTCTTCCAACTCCTCCGCGCGGCGAACCAGATCCTTGATCCTGTTCTTCGTGGCGTCGTCGGTAGGTCGCGGCGTCCGGCCAATGAAGCTGTCGTTGGCGTAATCCCCCGTATTCATCCCGCCAGTGTCGTAAAGATCGTGCATCAGCACCGACGTCAGAAGATGGTTCAGCGCAAGCGCGTCGTTCGGACGCTTCTCGACAATTTTTTCGAATTCCTGCGTTGCCCGGTCGTAGTCCATGTTGTAGAAGCGATCGAATGCCGCTTCGGTCTGGACATCCCGAGGGGCTCCATGCACTGCTTTGATCGACGGCTGCGTCTGGGCGAGCATCGCTATCCATGCACCGATCACGAGAAAAACAAGGGGAACGAGCCGCGGGAATCGCCAACATTTCATGCGGGAACTCTGCATTGGGAAGCTTCTGAAGATGATTGCCCTAGTCTAAACGAACTTCGCTACCGGCGTTTTCCCCGCGGAAGCTCTCCGAATCCGCTCTGCCAGCCGGAACCAAGAGTGTCATCTACGTGCCGCGCAAGCTAGCTGTCAGCGGCCCTGACTCTCCCTATAATTTCGTCAGTTACAGACTGATCCAGGTAGCGGGGGACTCGTTGTATCACCAGTGCGCCGCCCTCCGAATGGAGCTCGGAGGTTCGTGCGTCGCGTCCGCCAAGGCCCGCAAGACGCCTCGGCGATACGTCCGAACAATACGAGATCGCCGAGCCTTCCGCGCCTGTTCAGGCTGTTTTTGTTAGGTCGAAACGTGTAAGTCCCTGTAACAAACGCATCTTTACTCGCTTCGACGCGTAATAATTGCCGTCTGTCGGCCCGTGCAACGCCTGTTGAATCCTCGCATCTAACATCGAATCAGTCACTTAAATTGGGCCCGGCTTTGGTGGTTGGAATGCCTTTCAATATTTTTCCAGAGTAGGAATCTGCTATGGCAGAAGTAGTGCAAGGAACGCAGCAAGAATTTTGGCGGCCGCCAGTTCCCCTGGTCGACGAAGCCGTCATCATCCGCGAAACTTTACCCACGATGGCAGAAACCTGCCCTCGCTGCGGACGCGAGTTCCTCTCCGGATCCCATTTCTGCCATACCTGCGGTGGACGCCGTCCGCAAGCCATGAGCGCCGCCACCAAGGCCGATGCCGCCGCTATCGCCAACCTCTGGGAAGAGGTGGTTCATAGCACTGGCCAGGTCCTCAAGAGCTGGAAGGAAATTGAGGTTCCCTTCTGGCTACGCTACCTGCACTTCCACGAAATCAAGAGTCGCCTTGGACTTTCAACGGCTTCCCTGATCGCTTTCGTGATGGGGATCGGTTGTATCGCTGGAGCCCTGCTGGTCGGCCTTCTCAACGCGAAGACCTTCGTAGAATGGGAAGCCATCCAGTTCTACCGCTCAGAATGGCTGTTGGCCGCTACGGCCGCTTTTGTCGCCGGAATCCTGCTGAAGAAGAAATCCCCCGAAGATATCGAAGACACCGAAAACTAAGAGTGCTTCGACTCGCTCGAGTCGCCGCCGGACCCCGCCGCCCGCCGCTGTTGATTCATCCGGTAAAGATGGTTCACTGGCCCCGTTCCTTTTCCCAACGGATACCCGTTCGAGATCGCAGCCGTCACATAGGTCTTCGCCAGCAGCGTAGCCTCCGCCAGTCCCCGGTCCTGCGCCAGGTGGCAGGCAATCGCCGTCGAAAAAGCGCATCCGGTGCCGTGGGTCGAATTCGAGCGCTGCTTCTCAGCCTTAAATACTTCCTGTTCGATCCCACGCTTCGTCGGAAAGCTCAACAGGTCGATCGCTTTTTCCAGATGCCCGCCAGTGATTACGACGGCGGACGCCCCCATTTCGTGCAGCTTCGAGGCCGCAGCCCGCATGCCGTCCACATCCCCAACTGTGAGTCCCGCGATCGTCGCGGCCTCATCCACATTGGGAGTCACTACATCAGATAGCGGAATCAGCCGTTCGACCAGTATCTTCGTGCCCGGTGCGTCCAGCAAATCCGCGCCGGATGACGACTTCAACACCGTATCCAGCACAATGTTCGGAAATCGAGCTTTGTCCGACTTGGAGCCTCGCCCTGGCGGCCGGGTCGAAAGGAAGTCCGCCAACGCTTTCGCTACCTTGCCCGACCCCAGCATTCCAATGTGTACGGCGGCAACCTCGACATCCGACGCCAGTTCTTCCAGGGTATCCACCAGGAGTGACGGGTCCAGAGCCTCCACCCGCTTCACTCCGGCAGTCGATTGGACCGTCACTGCAGTGATACAAGCCACGCCGTAACAGCCATGCGCGGCAATGGTCTTGATGTCGGCAGTGATTCCAGCCCCGCTGGAGGGGTCAAATCCCGCGATTGTGAGTACAACGGGAGGTTTTTCAGCCATCGATCTCGCTTCCCATGATTCCGATAGTACCCCGATTTCGCTTCTCACAGCTCATATCGGCGATCCTCGAAGTTACCTTTGAAGACAGGCTCCAGGAAAAAAAGTTTCACCTCAGGAAGGCCCGTATCGCTCGTAAATACATGATTTCAAGTAAGTTGCTCGATTGATTTTGGTAAGCCATTGATTCCACTCACCTTGTAAAAACTACCCTGTTTCCCGACATCGCGGTATTGGCAATATGGTCAATACGTAAGCCTCCTCAAACAAAGGACGTTGCTCGCATGTACATAGATTAGAAGGTGGTTACGTAAGCTTTCCATTACTACGAGGTCACCTTTCGTAAGGCCTTTCCGCCTTGACACCGGTTTGGCACGCCGATAGCATCTACAAACTGCAACAAGGCACGAGCCTTAAGGCCAAGGGCACTTTTGAGTATGCGAGGAGAACTGAATGCGAAGATGTACAGCTCATGGACTGGCGATCTCTTTTCTGATCGTCGGCCTGGGAGCGGCTCAGGGACCGAACATCTCGGAGGCGAAACCGGCTCCAAGTAGTTCTGTTCAGGCAAGATCCGATGTCCGCAAACAGGTCGGCAAAACCAAGCCTTTTCAGGTCGGAACAGCGTCCTGGTATGGCGAGAATTTTGAAGGTAAACCCACAGCCAGCGGCGAACCGTACGAAATGTACGATATGACCGCCGCGCACCTCACGCTTCCCATTGGAAGCTACGTGCGGGTCACCAACCTTCACAATGGCAAGGCCGTCGTCGTACGCGTCAATGATCGTGGACCGGTCGTTCCGGGACGCATCATCGATCTGTCGTACGGTGCCGCCCAAGCCCTGCAATTCCGTCACAGCGGATTGCAACGCGTTCGTCTGGACCTGGTGAATGCTCACCAGCAGCCTGTCTACCAGACGGTCGCCTACAACCATCCCCCCGTAGCGCAACTCCCGTAAAAGCAAGTAGACTGGTCCGGATGCTTGGTTCACTGCCAAACCGCATCCGGAACGAAAGTCTTTATTGCGGAACTGACCCGCGAGAGCGGCTCATTGTTGCGCTCGACGTTTCATCCGCCGCCGCCGCCCAGAAGATCGTGGCGGCGGTGGGCGATTCTGCTCTGACCTACAAGGTCGGCATGCAGCTCTACACCGCCGAAGGTCCGCAGGTGGTGCGGGATCTCGTCGCTTCCGGGCGGCGCGTATTTCTCGATCTCAAGTATCACGACATTCCAAACACCGTGGGCATGGCCGTAACGGAAGCGGTGAAACTTGGCGTCAGTATGCTCACCGTGCATGCCTCAGGCAGCGACAAGATGTTGCTGGCCGCTGTCGACGCAGCGAAGGCGCGTCCGGAATTGATGGTGCTTGCGGTCACAGTTCTGACCAGCATGGGTGGCGAGGATCTCGAAAAAATCGGCCTTCCCCATTCCGTCGAAGACAGCGTCCTGCGTCTCGCAGATCTCGCTCTCACCTGCGGATGCCAGGGCATCGTGACCTCAGCGCGCGAAGCGAAAGCGGTACGCGCCAAGCTCGGCAAAGATTTCGCGATCGTCACTCCTGGCGTTCGCCCAGCCGGCGCCCACGTTGCGGATCAAGTCCGAGTCGTCACCCCAGCCCAAGCCATCGCCGCTGGCGCAACCCACATCGTAGTCGGCCGCCCCATCACCGCGACCGCCGACCCCGCCGCCGAAGCGAGAAATATCCTCAGCCAGATGGGCTCATAGCAAAGCCGTCGCAAGCGCAAACTGAACCATCTTCCAATTGCCAGCCGCGAAAGCGGCTATAGATTGCAGCCCCCGGCGCAAGCCGTGGGAGTCCACCACTTTTTCGGTATTCTGCATGGTAGTATAGAAGTAGTATGAAAGAGAAGACATCCATCACACTCTCCAAGGAAGTGCTGAGCGGCATTGATCGCGCCGCGGGATCGAAGCAATCGCGCTCCGACTTTCATCGAAGCCGTCCTGGCTCAATATCTGCGTCAACGGATTCGGGTTGAGCGGGACCAGCGGGACTTGGCGATCATCAATCGCAACGCCGAACAACTAAACCGCGATGCGGTCGATGCTCTGGAACATCAGGCTCCGTTAGGCGATTTCCCGGAAGAGTAGCTCATCGAATACAAGAGTATGAGGCGCGGAGAAATCTATCGGGTCCACAAACCGAAGGGTGATCCCAGGCGCCATCGAAGCTTTGTTGTCGATCAGTCGAAATGAAGATACCGCTTATTCGATTCCGGCGTAACTGATTGCGCTCCTGTCTTCACGAACTGGCAGTGGACTCACCACCCAGATTCCTGTCGGACCGGATGAAGGGCTGAGGCATGACAGTTGGAGAAGCCCCCGTTCTCCGCCGGAGGAGCCTGGAAGGAGCGATCTCACGATCAGATCGTCGGGTCGCTCTCCGGTGATAACTAAGCTGCGGCAGAGGACTGGAGATCAGACTGAAATCGCATTGGCACTCGAAAGACAATTTCCTGAATCCTCACCCAAAAGAAGAAAGCCGAAGGAGTACAAGTACTCTCCTTCGGCAACTCTGAAACATTGAAACTCGAAACCTGTCTCTTACAGCTTCTCGAAAAACTCGCACGCCGAGCACGAAATATAGATCCCGCCCGGGATGCCGCGCTCGCGATCTTTCACGCGCTTCACAATCCGCGTCGCCTTCCCGCACTTCGGACAATCGGTGCTCTTGGTTGTGTCCATGACCTTCTTGCGGTCAGCTGTCTTAGCGATCTTTGGGCCTACTGCCATATTCGATATCTCCTGATCTCAATTTTTGCGCAGCGCAATCCGCGGCTTCCTTGCCACGAACGCGAGTGGATGGGATTTAATTCCGAAATCTCTGCCCGGCGTTTTGCCTGGCAAACCTGGGATCCACGCTGGAAGATCTTGAAGCTGCGTCGCCTGCTCTTCCGTCGCCCAATTTTACCGTAACGCCGCGCTCGCTGTCCTGCGAGGCACAAATGTAAGGGCGAACGTCTCGTCCGCCCGTCGAGTACAAGCTCGATCCTGAAGATTCCCACAGAAATATTCGACGACTGTGACGAACAACCTTTACTCAGGAACTCTAAAAGCAGAAAGATAGAAACATGCGTCAGAAACAGGTCCAATCCCGAAGGAATTTTCCTCCTTCAGGAAAACTGTCTCGCGCAGCCAGCGTTGCAACCATGTCCGGTATCTCCTTTGATCGTAATATTTTGCGGATAACCCTTTCATTTCCAATATTTTACCGGGCGTCGCTGAGGTCTGCATCGGCTAACTCTCAACGAATCAATAATTTGCGGGATTCAACCAGAAATTGAAAAATCACTCCATCTCCCGCACCATCGTCCCAATCTTAAGCACCTTGCTCTTCACCGTCGTCGCCCCGGGCACTGTGCTCGGGCTCGTGCCGCGGTGGCTGCTGGGCGGTCGCTTCCCTGTTCCACAGGATCGCGCTCTCACTTGGATCGGCGCCGCAGTGCTGTTGACGGGAGCGGCCATATACTTTCGTTGCGCTTGGGAATTCGCAGTCCGCGGACTGGGTACGCCCGCTCCGATCGCGCCGACAAAATTCCTCGTCACCACTGCTCTCCATCGCTACGTTCGCAATCCCATGTACATCGGTGTCTTTCTCGTGTTGATCGGCGAGGCGGCCCTTTTCCACTCTCTCAAACTCATCGGCTATGCCGCATTCCTCTGCGTGCCCGTCGAACTCTTCGTGCTGCTCTACGAAGAACCCACATTGCATCGCCAGTTCGGCGAGTCGTATGACGAATACCGCCGTTCCGTTCCGCGGTGGATTCCAAAATTCCGATGAATCGACTTTCACCCAGACATCGTGGCCATTCTGATCACAGCCGTGTTTCAGGTGGAGTGAAGAATCCCGCGCGCCTCGGCCTCGCATTTCCGCGGGGCGCGTCGTTTGACCCCGCTCGCCCGCCCCTGCTACCGTCGTATGTTTGCCCTCTGGTTCGCGGCCCGTTCTGCTTACGGCAAACTGGACTGAGCACATTTCCCGCCTGTCCGGGGCCAACTCATAGCAACGGAGAACTCTTATGTCTGCCATAAAATTTCGCGGTGTGGATTTCCTGCAATACGATGCCCTGCTGACCGAAGAAGAAAGACTTGTGCGCGACACCACGCGCCAGTTCATCGAAGACAACCTCATTCCCATCATCGAAGAGTGCAACCGCGCCGGGCGCTTCCCCAAGGAATTGGTGAAACCCATGGCCGACCTCGGTTTCTTCGGCGCGTCGCTGAAAGGCTACGGCTGCGCCGGCATGGGCAACGTCGAATACGGCCTGATGACGCAGGAACTCGAGCGCGGCGATTCCGGCGTGCGCAGTTTCGTCAGCGTTCAGTCGGGATTGTGCATGTATCCGATTTACGAATTTGGCAGCGACGAGCAGAAAGAAACCTGGCTGCCGCCGATGCAAAAAGGCGAGAAGCTTGGCTGCTTCGGTTTGACTGAGCCCGATTTCGGATCGAATCCCGGCGGCATGCGCACCCGCGCCCGCAAAGTCGGCAATGAGTACGTCATCAATGGCGAGAAGATGTGGATCACTTCCGGCACGATCGCCGACGTCGCAATTATCTGGGCCAAGGTGGAAGACGAAAAGGATCGCGTTCGCGGATTCCTGGTGGAGACCGATCGCCCCGGTTTCAAAGCGGACGACATTCACGGCAAGTGGTCGCTGCGCGCTTCGGTGACGTCTGGCCTGTCTCTGCAAGACGTGCACATCCCCGCGTCGAACCTGCTGCCGAAGAGCGGCGGTCTTCGATCCCCGCTGATGTGTCTCAACCAAGCGCGTTACGGAATCGCGTGGGGCGCTGTCGGCGCGGCCATGTCGTGTTACGACTGCGCGCTGCAGTATGCCCTGCTGCGCAAGCAGTGGCGCGATCAGCCCATCGCTTCGCATCAGCTCGTGCAAGACAAACTTACGTGGATGATCAGTGAAATCACCAAAGCACAGCTGCTCGTGCTGCAAGTCGGACGTCTGAAAGATGCGGGCAAAGTCGAGCCGCAACACATCTCGATGGCAAAGCGCAACAACGTCTGGATGGCTCTCGAGTGCGCCCGTTTGTCCCGCGATATTTTAGGCGCAAACGGCGTCGCCGACGACTATCCGATCATGCGGCACCTGATGAATCTGGAATCGGTGAAGACCTACGAAGGGACGCACGACGTGCACTCGCTCATCATCGGCCAGAGCATCACTGGAATCGACGCGTTCTAAATGCCCTGAATGCCGGGACAAACGGGACTATGTGGGGACAGCCGCCCTCGGCTGTCCGGCCGAGCAAAGCTCGGCTGGGATGCCAATGACGCCGGAGAAGAAGCAGCGTGTCGCAGCCGCGGCAGGATTCTTGTCGGGCGTTCTCGCCTGCCTTGACGCTTTGCGGGAGGTCCGCGTCTACTGGCCGCTCGATGTGGTCTGGCAGGCGATGCGACATCCGCAGCGTCTCGAATTTTGCGGAGGCCTGGCGTTGATTGTCGTTGTGTTCATCACCAAGGTGGTGCGCCATCGGCGCTGAGTGCGGACACGGCTTTTCATCCGTACATTTCTTCCAGCAGTTCGTACGCGCGGCGGAGATGCGGCACGACGATGCTTCCGCCAACCACCAATGCCACATTCAGAGATTCTTCCTGCTCGGCGCGCGTTACGCCCAGCCGGTACGCCTGTATCGCGTGGTAGAAAATGCAATCGTCGCACCGCAGCACCGCCGACGCGACCAGCCCCAGCAATTCCTTGGTCTTCGCAGGAAGCGTGCCTTCCAGGTAAGTGTTGTGATCGATGTTGTAGAAGCGCTTCACCAGGAAGTTGTTGGCCTTGTCGACGTTGGCGTTCAGGCGTTCGCGCGTATCCATGAAGCGGCGCGCGATCTCGCTTTTCTCGGAAACGTATTTTTCCGTGAACAGGTAGGTGGGCTCTTTGCGCTCTTGCGTGGGACGTTCCGCCGTTGCGGAGTGATCGCCGCTCGTTGTGGTCATTGCGAAATGTTAGCAGAGCGGCAAGGCCGGATGGTTCTCATTCCTGACAAGAGTCGCGGGCAGGAGTGCCCGCGCCACATTGTCATCCCCAGCCACAACACCCTGCCCGCCACGTCACGCGGTCGGCTTGTCTTTCATCGGGGCGACTGCCAGGAAATCTTCCGCGAAACGCCGGGCATACCCTTCGAGCAGTGCGGGAATGCGGTGAGGATCCGACGATTTCAACACCAATCCCGCGTGATGATGTTTCTTCAGGCGCTGGTTGATTTCGGGATCATTGTAGGCACTCGTGTCGGGATTCTCCTGCTTCGCCAGCGACAGAATCACTCCGGCATAATCTTCGCGCACGGGCGGGAGCTTGTAGCTTCCATCACCGCCGGCGACTTCGATTCTCGCCCACTCGCGCCACAAGTTGAGTCCCGTGGCCGTTTCGACCATCTCGTTGATGAACGCTCCGCCCACCCGCGCTGCACATTCGAGAAAGTAAAAATGTCCGTCAGAGTGGGCGCGGATGAATTCTGCATGCGACACGCCGCGCAACAGTCCCAGCGCGGCAATCAATTCTTCATTGATTTTCCGCAGAGCGGCATCCTCGTCGCTGTCGCGAGGCACCGTAAAGGTCGTGAATACTCCTCCGTGAGCGACCGTCATCGGAGGTTTGCCGTACTTGCTGACATTGGAAAAGACAATCGCATTCTCAGAGACCACCGAGTCCACGTGGAACACGTCGCCCGGCAGGAACTTCTCGAGCAGGTGGCCGGATTGCTTGTCGCCCAGTTGATCCAGCAGAGGCCACAACTCTTCCGGCGCGTTAATTTTCTTAATGCCGATGGCCGAAGCTTCCTGGCGCGGCTTCAGCACCCATGGCCCGGGAACATGCTCCATGTAGTAACGGATGTCGTCGTGATTCACGATGGGCACGAAGTCCGGGACGCGGACGTGACGGTCGAGGGCGCGCATACGCATCGCGAGCTTGTCGCGGAAGTAACGCATGGTGGTGAGACCCATGCCGGGAATTCGAAGATGTTCGCGCAGCGTAGCCGCCGTCTCCATATCGAACTCGTCGAGGGCGACGATGCGATCAATCTTCTGTCCGCGGGCAAGATGAGAGACGGCCTGTACGATGTCGTGGATCGGAAGCTCTTCCGGAAGATAGAAAGTGTCGTCGAGACTTTCACGCGGCCAGTCCGCATTGCGCAGCTTCTCGGCCGTCAGCAGGATCACGCGGCAGCCCTGGCGCTTGCACTCGCGCATGAATTCCTGCCCTTTTTCGTAAGTCGTGATGCAAAGAAAGGTCAACGGGCGTGACATGAAGATAGGTCCGATTCGGGTAGGAGAATATCACGGTCGATCGTGCCGAGTGTATCGGAGGTTTGCGCCTGTCGCGTTTTGCGTGGCGACTTGTGCCGCCTAAGAATTTGTCATTCCGAGGAATCTGCTTTGGGCAGCGTTTATTGCGCTCCAAAAGAGAAAGCGGATTCCTCAGCGGTTCGCGGCGGGTCGGAATGACAAGCTTGGGGAACGTGCAACTTCGAGCCTCCGTGGTTTGCCGATTCCTGGCCTCGCTGATTCGAAAGGCAAGTTACCGATGAACAAAATCGATTCTGCGCATTCGGTATTTTGATTCCGCGGATGATTGCGTTATAGTCACAACCCGGCGCGGGACAATTGCGACGCGCGTGGAGACCTATGGGAACGCAGGCTCGTCCGGAAGGTAAGGCCCGGTTGTATGGGGAGAACATCGAGAGCGACCTGGCATCGCGATTTCTGAAGGTGGTTGAGGTTGCGGCAATCGCATCGGCCCGCACCATGGGGCAAGGCGAACGCAAACTCAGCGACCATGTCGCCACCGAGGCGATGCGGAAGACGATGGATTCGATCCCCATGCGCGGCACCATCGTGATCGGCGAAGGCGAGCGCGATGAAGCGCCCATGCTCTACATCGGCGAGAAAGTTGGCGCCGAATTTCCGGACGGAACAGAAGTTCCGGAAGTGGACATCGCCGTGGATCCGCTCGAGGGCACGAATCTCTGCGCGACCGGCGCTCCGGGTTCGATTACCGTCCTGGCTGCCGCGGAGCGCGGAGGCTTGCTGAATGCTCCCGACTGTTACATGGAAAAAATCGTTGTGGGCCCATCCTGCAAAGATGCGGTGTACATCGATGCGCCGGTGTCGCACAACTTGAAAAACATTGCGCGGCGGCTGGATCGCGACGTGGAAGATCTGGTGATCATGGTGCTGGATCGGCCGCGGCACGAGAAGTTGATCGCGGATATTCGCGCGGCCGGCGCCCGCATTCGACTGATCGGCGACGGCGATCTCTCCGCCGGAATCGCAGCGGCCGTGATCGGAACGGGCGTGCATGCCGTGATGGGCTCTGGAGGCGCGCCGGAAGGCGTGATCACGGCGGCGGCGATCCGCTGCCTGAATGGCTACATGCTGGGACGCCTCGTCGTGAAACCGGAGCAGGAAGAGCGGCTGGAGCGCATGGGGATCAAAGACAAGAACCGCATTTACGAAGCCGAAGACCTCGCTCCCGGCAAGCAGATTATCTTCGCCGCAACCGGCGTGACCGACGGCGCTTTGATGAAGGGCGTTCGCTTCTTTGGCGAAGGCACCCGCACGTCATCGGTGATCATGACCCTGAGAACGGGCAAGGTGCGGTTCGTAGAAAGCATTCACCTGGAAAAGGGACCGGACGTGAAGATCAGGTTCTCGTAGATCGCGGCGACGGACGTCAGACGTCCGCCGCTGTTTGGGCGGCGTCCGACTATTTGAGATACTCCGAATCCTTTTTCAATTCTTCCGGTATCGGCGGGAAAGGCGGCCATTCCTGGGAGAATCCTTTTAACAGCGGCGTGGCAACTTCGGAGCGCAGCTTGCCATCGTGCACGCTGAACTTATGCGGATTGCCGACTGAGTAACCTTCCCAGAGGCTCACTACCGCGTACGCGCCGTCCTTCCGAAGAGCGTAATACGTCATGTCCATGAAGCGCAGCTTGTTCATGTCTCCGTTGTAGTTGCGAACGATGCGCTTCAAGGCGTCCATGCCGGCTTCCTGCGGAGACATGCCGTGGCGCATGTTTTCGACAATCGTGTGAGCGCCGGCAACCTTGATGTTCTCTTCCCCGCTTCCCGTCGCGCCGGCAGAGCCCACATCCTGATCGGTGTAGCAACCAGCACCGATGATTGGAGAATCGCCACACCGGCCGGGGAGTTTGAATGCCAGTCCGCTGGTGGTGGTGATGCCCGACATTTCTCCTTTTTCGTTGAGTACCGAACAATGAATGGTGCCAGTCGGCGGAAACAGTACGCGGCGAACAGCAGCGAGCTGGAATTCGGGTTCGATACCGACATCGGCGGCGTGCCGCTGTAGTTGCTGAATGCGGTCGCGCCACAAGTCGGCCTGCGGTTTGGAACCGTTGTCCGGACCGTGCCAGTGCGGATCGGCGATACCAGGTCCCCACCAGTCGCGGTCGGAGTTGAACTGCTTCCAGAGCAGCCAGATCTTGCGCGAACGTTCGGTGAGCAGGTTTTCGCGCGGAAATCCCATCGCAACCGCGAAGCGCTCGGCGCCATCGCCGACGAGCATGACATGCCCGGTATGCTCCATCACGGCCTTCGCAACCATCGAAACGTTCTTGATGTTGCGCACTCCGCCGACCGATCCGGCTCGCCGGGTGGGACCGTGCATGCAGCATGAATCGAGTTCGACGACGCACTCTTCGTTGGGGAGGCCGCCAAATCCGACAGAGTCATCATTGGGATCGTTCTCCGGGCCCATCACGACGCGAACGCCGGCATCGAGCGTGTCGCCCCCGCCTTTCAAGAAGGCGTAGGCCTCTTCCACATAGTGGTAGCCGTTGTTCGCGCAGATGATGATTGGGCGTTTGGCGGAGGTGTCCTGTGAGGCATGGCCCTGTGAAGTCGACTCCGCCGCGGCAGATGTGGCGCCCACGGTGGCCGCAACCGCGCCGAGTACAGAGGTTTTCACGAAGTCACGGCGCGAAACGGTCATGGGAGTCTCCTTGGGGAATCGGTGATTGGCGCAGAACGCGGAAGGATATCACGAGCCTGCCAGAGATTCATGCACGCAACGCGGAACATCGAAGTTGAGATCGAGGGAAGAGCCCGATCTCAACCAGGACGGGTAAACGAAGACGGGTAGAAGACATCGCTCAACCAGGCGTCCTCGCCCGATCTAACGTCTCGCGAACTTTCGCAGACGTCCGGGGTACTGGGAGCCCGCGCGTTGCAAGTTCTCCGCAGTGCCAGTGCTGATCGGCGTCACCTTTTCGGAGCGAAAGCGCAAAAGCGCGGCGACGTTGCCGACCTTGTCGAACTCGGGATCATCCTTTACATAGAACATCTCGATGTCGCGGCGAACGATCCAGGGCAGAATCGCCTCCCCAACATCGACAATCTCTTGCGTGGCGCGTCCGCAGACCGGACAGTAGCCGACGAGATGCGCATCGATGTGGCCGCAGGCAGCGCATTCCACGGCGTGTCCCTGAAGACTTTCGCCGAGCAACAACGTCTGGACTTCGCCGAGTTCGAGAGACCGCAGGACTCGCCGCAATCCGGTAACGCCGCGTGCGTGGCTGCGCGCCTGGCTCAGAACCTGGCTGACAAGTTCGCGGCGCCGGTCCGATTGCCATTGATCCAGAATCTGTTGGGCGTGGGTACGGATTTCGTCGCGTGTGACGTGGCCGACATCGGCGTGGAAGTGGCCAATCAAGGCTTGACTGACGTAAGGATGAAGTTGCGGCTCCAGCAGCGGCCGGTGAGCATCCTGACACGCGAGAATCCATTTTTCGAATACGCCCTTCTCAAGCAGATCCTTGAGAGTTCCGGCGACGTTTTTGAAGTGGTGGCGGGCTTCGTCTTCGGCGCGGCGCTGGGCGTGGCCGCCATCGTATCCCGCGAACCCATCACTGCGGCCGCGGCGAGGCGCCGAATGAAAGAGGTCTTCGCGCTCGGTCAGTTCACCCAGGCGCAAATCGAAGATTCGGGCACGGTGGCGGTCGACCAAGACGACACCGAGCAACGGCGAAGCACCGAGCAAGTGCGCCAACGGCTTCAGGTGGAAGTAACGGTCGACAAACAGCTGCGTACCGGCCAAGGTCGCGGGGAGTTCGTATTCCTGCCAGATATGGTTGGCGGCGCTGGCGAAGACGGCTTTGGCGTGCGTTCCGTTGGTGCGCAGTTCCGCGGAAAGCCTCACAATGCGGTCGATGTCGGCTCGAGCGCAATCCTTTTTCTCTTTGCTCTCAAGGGTTCGCATCGCTTCCCGGGCAAGATCTTTGATGAGAATCGTGTCTTCTTTGTGAGCTTTGTTGCGCGGGGTAGAAGGCTGGAAATAAAAGCTGACAGCACAAGATTGTTCGTCCTTGAATTCAGCCAATTGACGGATTTGTTCGCGAGTCATACTCATGGTTCATCTCCCCAAAGATTTAAAGATCTAGGATTAGGCAACGCCGGTAGGAGCGAATCGGCCCAGGGAATTGCTTGGCCAAGCCTGGAGCCTTGCGCAGGTGGTCGCGCGCGGCGGACACGAAGGCGAGAACACGCTCCGAAGGCAGACCGGTGATGACAACGATCTCTTCGACGCTGAACCCTTCTACCGAATGAAGAATGAAAGCTTCGCGAGGTCCCTCGCCAAGATCGCGCAAGGATGAAGCGATCAAGCGCAGGAGTTCGTCGGAAGCCATGATCTGCTCGGGCGTAGCCACCCTCGCATCAGGAATGACGGTTGCCCCGGTAATGCATTCGTCCGGCTGGTGAAATTGCAATTCGGGCTCGTCACTCCCCTTTACATTGGGACGACGCGCTGAATCTTCGAGATGCACGGCATGGCCATTGCTTTCATCGGGGCGAGAGAGTTCATCGAGCGCGCGCAGTGCCAGCCGATAGAGCCATGGCTCAAGCGCAAATTTCTCGGGCTTCTCCTGGCCGTCGAGAGCGGAGGCGATCGCCTCATCGATCACTTCGTCTTTTGAAATCGACCCTACTGCGATGAGGTCTTGCACTTCGCGGAAATAGATTTCGCGTTCGACGAAGCGCTCGAGTCGGGCCAGGTTGGCATTCACGAAGGAGCGGACATCGTCGCTCGAAATGGTCTCAGGGAAAACGGCCGCGAGCGTTTCTTCAAATGGAACTTCGCTCACGATGGTTCCGGGACGGGCGCTATTGCCGCGGCGTCCGCGCTGCCATTTATGGGAAGCACGAAGCACTTCTTTGTGTTTGTTCAACTGCTGGAGCAAATCTTCGAAGGCGCCTTTCACCGCCGCGGAGGCGGTGGGTGCCTTTGTTTGGACGGCAAGCTGGCCTGATGGCAAGCGAAGATTCAGCGCAACGCTGGTCCCCTCACGCGCAGACATTTCCTCGACGACGCCTTTGAGATGTACGAGTTCCGGACGAAACACCTGCAGGCGTTTTTGCAGCTTGTCTATTTGGTGTTGAACATCTTTTTCGACGGTAGGAAGTTTCGGAAGACGATAACTGACGTGAACATTCATGAGCGCCTCGGCCTTGCCAACGAAGGTGCGCAACCAAGTGCTTTCTAAGGGCGATTGTACACCCGCAGGAAAACCGCAAAGAACAATCTGCCACATAAAAATCTTCTGCAGTGCTGTGAAAGTTTGCAACCTTTCAGAGGAGCCCTTTATCATCCCGAGCGATGACTTCATACAAAGCTTTTCTGCTCGTTCTCATTGCAGCCACTGCACACTCACAGAATTCAATGTTGAAGGACGCGGAGAGCGTTGGACCGGAAACGCACGCACTGTATGTGGATTTGCACGAGCATCCGGAACTCTCCGGCCATGAGTCGCAAACAGCGGAAAAGCTTGCCGCAGCCTTGCGCAAGGCCGGATACGACGTGACAGAGCATGTTGGAGGAACTGGGATCGTGGCGCTCCTGAAGAACGGAACCGGACCTACGATCATGCTTCGAACGGAACTCGACGCGTTGCCGGTCGAAGAAAAAACTGGCGCCGCGTTCGCCAGCAAGGTTCATTCGAAAGACGATGCGGGACACGACGTGGGAGTGATGCACGCCTGCGGGCATGACGTACACATGGCTACGCTTCTGGGCACTGCCGAAATCATGGCGCGCGAGAAAAACACATGGCACGGAACTCTCATGCTCATTGGACAACCTGCGGAAGAGACGATTAGCGGAGCCGAAGCTATGATCCGCGACGGCGTGTTCACGCGATTTCCCAAACCGGATATCGCCGTGGCCTTGCATGTGGGCAACGAATTTCCCGCGGGAACGATCGGGATCACTCCGGGTGTTTACAACACCAATGCGGATTCGTTGCACATCACGATTTACGGCAAGGGCGGACACGGTGCGATGCCGCAGACGACGGTGGATCCGGTCGTGATCGCAGCGAGAACAGTGCTGGCGTTACAGACAATTGTGTCGCGCGAAGTACCTCCGGGCGAGATGGCGGTGGTGACGGTTGGCTATGTTCATGCCGGAACGAAAAACAACATCATCCCCGACCAAGCGGAGATGGGGCTGACGGTGCGGACACGGAAGACCAACGTTCGCAAACAAATTCTCGCGTCCATCGAGCGCATCACGAAAGGAGAGGCTGCGGCGGCAGGTGCACCGCGCGAGCCATCGGTGGAGCGCTATGAAGGCGCGGACCTTGTCTACAACGATCCTGCCCTGGCCGAACGGCTGCGCACCCCGCTCGAGGCGGCGCTGGGTAAGGATCATGTGGTTACGGCCGAGCCGATCAGTCCTTCTGAAGACTTTTCTTATTTTGTTGAGCAGGGAGTGCCTGGGTTCTATTTCAGTTTGGGAGGAGCGAATCCACAGAAGTTTGCTGACGCGAAATCATCAGGGAACCGGCTGCCAAGCAACCACTCTCCGCTGTTCCTGCCCGACGCGGATCCGGCTATTACTGCTGGTGTCGTCTCTGAGATTGCGGTGCTGCGAAATCTGCTGAATGCTTCTTCCGCCGAGCTTCATAAATTCAGCGCGGAACAGCCCTCGCACTGAAGTTTCGCAGCAGGTGGGATGGCAAGCTAAACGGCGACGGTCACCGAGGTTTCAGTTCGCGTGACGGGACGGTAAAGAGTGTCGCGCTCGATCGGCTCGCGGCCAGCCGCGCGGATCAGGCGCTCGAGTTCTTCGCGGCGCATGCCTTGCGGAGTGGTAGCTCCGGCATCGTGATAGATCTTCTCTTCGATGACGGTGCCGTCCATATCGTCGGCGCCGAAGCGCAGGGAGATCTGCGCGATCTTGGCGGTCATCATTTGCCAGTACGATTTGACGTGCGGAAAATTGTCGAGGACAAGGCGGCTGACCGCGATCTGTTTGATGTCGAGCATGCCGGTGGTTTTGTGCAGATGCTGCAGCGGCGTGTTATCGGGATGGAACGCGAGCGGGATGAAGGTCTGGAAGCCGCCAGTTTCGTCCTGCAGAGCGCGCAGCCTTAGCAGATGATCCACGCGGTCTTCGTCGTTCTCGACGTGGCCGTAGAGCATCGTTGCATTCGACTTGAGACCGATCTGATGGGCGATCTTCGCGGTTTCGAGCCACTGATCCCCGTCGATTTTGTGATCGCAAATGATGTGGCGAACTCGGTCGGCAAATATTTCAGCGCCGCCGCCCGGCAGCGAATCGACCCCCGACGCTTTCATTTGTTCGAGGGTCTCGCGAATGGAAAGCTTCGCGCGCCGGGCCAGGTAAGCAACTTCGACCATCGTGAACGCCTTGAGATGGACCTGCGGAAACCGCTGCTTCAGGCCGGAGCAGAGATCGAGAAAATACTGGAACGGAAGATCCGGGTGCAATCCGCCAACGATGTGGAATTCGGTGACTGCTTCCGAATATCCGGAAGCCGCGGTCTCGAAAGCTTCTTCGAGGGCCATGGTATAAGCGCCGGGTGAATCCTTCTTGCGGCCAAACGCGCACAGGCGGCAGGCGGCTACGCAAACATTCGTCGGATTGATATGGCGGTTGACATTAAAGTAGGTCTTGTCGCCATGCATCCGTTCGCGCACTGAGTTCGCCATCCAGCCCACGGCCAGAATGTCACCGGTGCGATAAAGTGCGAGAGCATCGTCGGCACTGAGCCGTTCTCTGGCTTTGACTTTTTCGTGGATCGGCGCGAGGCGCGGATCGTCCGTCGCGAAGGCATGAACCTGGGTAGCGCGCTGGTAAGCCATCCACTCAATGATATCGCAGCGCGCAGTCCGTTCGCCATCGGCCGCCACCAGTTAGGAACAGCTACTGGGAAACGACGACGCGGTCCTGAATCTGGGCGTACTCGTCTTCGGTGAGCACGTGGCGAGTCACCAGTTGATGGGTGTTCGCGTAGGGGCGCTCGGCAACGATGCGATCCACTTGCTTGTCGGTGACGCCGGGCAGCTCGGATAGGTCGGACTTCGAGCCTTTGTTCAGATCGACGGACTTCTTCTTGCTGAGACCGTCTTTGATGCCTTCGGCCACAGCCTTCGTATCGCGCTTGATGGTGGCAGTTTCGTCGGCGGTTTTTTGCCGAATCTGGTCGGGGTTCTGGTTTGAGCACGCCCAGCAAACAGCGAGCAAGAGACCAAGAGAAGCGGTGGTGACTAAGCGGAGCATGCTACTCCGATGCAAGAATGAGGCTTCCGGTTGGTGCGGTGGATAGATGGCAGCCCACTTCCGGGCAGGAAATTGCATCTACAAAGGATGAGTATTTTCAGCCCTTCGTCCCAACCAAATGGAAGGAGAAGTTGATGAAAAGAATTCTTATCACGGGAACCATGACAGCGGCGCTTCTGTGCGGAGCCTGGAGCGGCACGTTGCTGGCACAAAATTCTGCGCCTCCGACCGATTCCGCGACTCCGCAACAACAGGCTCCGACTCCGCCGAGCCAACCGCAGGCGACCACAGCTCCCACGTCCCCCGCGGGCGGCCAAAGCCCGGCAGAAGGGCCGAGGATCGCGCCAGGCAGCGTCATTCCGGTGGCACTGACCAAAAGCGTCGATGCCAAGAAGGCGAAAACCGGGGACGAAATCGTCGCGGTCGTCACGATGGATCTGAAGTCAACGACCGGCGAAGTGATCGTTCCCAAGGATACGAAGGTTGTTGGGCACATCACCGAGGCCCAGCCGCGCAGCAAGGAACAGAAGGAGTCGCAGCTCGCAATCGCATTCGATCAGGCGGTCTTGAAGAATCAGCAGGTGCCGTTGCCCATGTCGATCCAGGCGGTGATCGGTCAGCAGACCAATAGCAACAACGACAACTCTGGCGGCGGTGGCGGAAGCGCGCCAAGCGCGACCCCTTCACCCTCGGGTACGGGTACCGGCGGGACATCACCGATGTCGGGGCGCAGCCCGAACCCAAGTCCCCAGCCGCAGCCTTCTGCTTCACCTGAGCCCTCGGCAAGCGGAACGTCGCAAGATTCCGCGAGCGCTAACAAGCGCCCGCCGATCAATGGCAAGACGCAGGGTGTAGTCGGAATCGCCAACCTGAACCTGTCGCCCAACTCCAACGCCAAGCAAGGGTCAACCCTCACGTCGGAAAAGAACAACGTGAAGTTGGAAAGCGGCACGATGTTGCTGTTGCGAGTGAATCAGTAGCTGCGAACCAGCGAAGGTCTAGCGGCGGATCAAAAGGTCCGCCGCTACAAACACGAAGAAGAGAACGGCGATGACGCCGTTCATGGTGAAGAAGGCGGCATTCAATTTTGAGAGATCGTTCGGTCGAACGAGAGAGTGCTCGTAGAGCAAGAGCAGAATCACCGCCAGCACCCCGCACATCGCAAGTTTCCCCATCGCAAACACAATTACCAGCCAGATCAGCAACCCGACCATGATGAGATGGAAGACACGAGCGATCCAGCAGAGCGGCTCGAATCCCAACGTATCGTGGAATGGAGTGGAGCCCGGCCTGCCGGTCGAATTCGTAATCCTGGCAGGCGTAAAGAACGTCGAAGCCTCCAACCCAGAAGGTGACCGCGGCGGTCAGCAACAGGATGCGCGGATCGAGTGATCCGCGGACCGCGATCCACGCGGCTGAAGGCGCGATCCCCAGCGCGAATCCGAGAACCAGGTGCGACCAGCGCGTCAGGCGCTTCGTATACGAGTAGAGCAGCAGCACGGCGAGCGCGACGGGAGAGAGTTCCAGCGCGAGGCGGTTCAACTGGCTTGCGGCCAGGATGAAAACGAGGCTTGAAGCGGCCACGAAGGTTGCGACGAATGCGGGCGAAAGATGGCCGGCGGGCAGGGCGCGGGTGCTCGTCCGCGGATTCGCGGCGTCAATGGCGGCGTCGGCCCACCGATTGAAAGCCATGGCGGCGGAACGCGCAGCCACCATGGCAACCACGATCCAGATCAGTTGATGGATGGAAGGCAGGCCTCCGGCCGCGAGCATGGCGCCGCAGAGCGCGAACGGCAGCGCGAAAACGGAGTGCTCCCACTTGATCATCTCCAGAGTCACGCGCAGGTTGTGGAGCACGGGCACGAATTCATTGTAAAACAGCGCTTCCGGCCCGACCTCGACTAACCACCTTCGTCCGCCACTAAGGGGACGAAGCGGCAGAGCTCGCGCGGAGTCACTCTGGCTTCGCCGTTTCGCATCTCGATGAATTGAAGTTGTTGCGAGTCATTTTGGCCCACGGGAATAATCATGCGGCCGCCTTCTGCGAGTTGCCGAACGAGGCCCCATGGAAGTTCGGGCGCGACGGCCGAGACGAGAATCGCATTGTACGGCTGGGCCGCGGGAAAGCCGCGGCTTCCATCCCCCGTGATCATGCGGACGTTCTGGTAGTGCATTCGCTCGAGAAGAATTCGTGCCCCTTCGGACAAGGACCGGTGGCGCTCGATGGAAATTACTTCCGCCCCTAGCTCCGCAAGCAACGCCGTCACATAGCCTGAGCCGGTCCCAACTTCAAGCACACGGTCGATGGGAGCAATTGCGAGCGCCTGCAGCATGATCGCGACGATGTACGGCTGAGAGATTGTCTGGTTCTCGGCAATCGGGAGTGGATGATCTTCGTAAGCCTGGTCGCGATAACGTTCCGGAGCAAACTCGTGGCGAGGGACTCGCTTCATGGCTTCGAGAACGCGCCCGTCTACGATTCCCCGCGCACGCAGTTGTGTCTGGACCATGGTCTCGCGTTGCCGCGCAAATCGGTCGAGATCAAGCGGAGATGTCACGATTGCGAGTGGTCTTGCGAGTCGATGATTCTATTTCCTGCGGCGGCGGATGCGCACGTCGAAACTGACCACGCCATTCTGATCGCGCGTGCCCAGAACCGAGAGGTTGCGGTTGATGTAGTACTCGCCCTGAATGATCTGCTCCGCGCTTTGCGAGACGTTGGTGCTGTAGGTGAGCGAAATGTTGTTCGCGAATTGCTGTTCGATCGTGACCTGAGGTCCGCGGGCGATCGGATTCGTTTCTGTTGCCAATCCCTGGGGATCAATTTTGATGCGGCTGACGCCAAACAGTTTTTGCAAACGGTTGCTGACAGTCGCGTTGATCGCCTGATTGATGATCAGTGCCGTGGCTTCGTCGTTGAACAAGGTTTGGCCGGATTGCTGTTGCAACTGCTCGGACTCTTCACTCGTGCGGCCAAGCGCCAGCAGCGCGATGATGTCGGACTTCGGTAGCGGCGGCTCGGAGCGGTAGTTCACGTTCAAGCGATCTGGCGTGCCGGTCACGGTCACATCGAGATCGTAGTTGCGCACGTGCGTTGTGGCCTGCAGGTTCACCTGCGGCTCGATGGCAACGGGATTGGCAAAGGTAACGTCGCCGCGTTCCAGACGGAACTTAATGCCGTTGAAGGTCGCATCCCCTTCGAGAATGTCGGCGCGTCCGAGAACACTGGGCCGCGCCACGGAACCGCGCAAGCGAAGGTCGGCGTCTCCGGAGAGGCGCGCCACAGCGGTCTTCATCTGCAGCTCCGGAGCGGTGCGTACCGCGACATCGAGCTTCACGTTATACAGCGGCGAGTTTGCTGGCGTAATGGCGGCGGACTGGCGGCTGCGCTCCAGGTACGAACCGAAATCGAATCCGGGGGTCACCGCGAGCTTGGTGACCATAATGTCCCCCGAAACGGTCGACGAGGTTCGGCTTCCCACCCAATGTAATTCGGTATTCGCGGTGGAGCTGACCCCCGGCGGATAACGGAGACGGACATCTTTTCCGAGGGCAGTGAGATTGAAATTGAGTTGCTGGTTATATCGGGTGGCATCGCCCTTCAGATCGATAGAGCCGCCGCCCGTGCGGGCCGCAAGCTGCTCAATATAGATTCGGTCGCGGTTGAAGGCCAGAGAACCGTTCATCTCGCTGAGGCCGCTCGGCAGTCCTGCGTAATTCCCCGCCCCGTTCTGAATCTGGACTGTGCCCTGCGGCAATGGATCGTGGATCGCTCCTCCGACGGTCATGTGAACGGACATCAATCCGGAAGTAGTGAGATTCGGGTCAAGCGCGCCGAGCAGGCGCAGATCTGCGTGGCCGTCGGCGGCGAGATCGAGGGTCTGCGGGCCGACAAACTGGATCGAACCGTGTCCCGTGACATCCGTTCCCTCCCCCACCATGTGAGTCGGAGCGATGAAGATCGTCTCCTGCGCGTACGTGAATTTCACGGGCTCCTGATTGTGGAGCTTAGCCGATTCCACTTCGATCTCGACCGCGGGAAGCGTGCCATCCAACGTCCAGCGACTGGGATAACGAAGCGGTCCGCGCATCGTCACCGAACCGCCGACCGAAGAATGTCCGGTCAACTGGTGACCGAGGTAGGCGCGCCAGAGGGCGTCAAGATCGAGATGATCCATGCTGGCTGTGACGGTCGCAGGATAGTCTCCACCGATCTGAACGATGCCTTCGAGTTTGAGGGTGCCGTGAGGGAATTCCGAATATCCGCTTAGTTGAAGCTCGCCGTTTTTCGTCGTCGCCGAAAGATCGAGCCCGCCGGAGAGTTCGCGGTCGAGCGTAAGTTCGCGGACATGGACCGAGGCGTTGATGATCGGGTCGTCGAGAGTACCGCTACCCTGCAGCGTGAAATCGGCGCGACCCTCGACTGGAAGCGGGTCGAGATGAATCTGCCGAATTTGCGCGATTTCGAAATTCTTCCCTGCGAGGTCAAGGCGGAAAACGCGTGTCGCCGGTGTGTACCCCGCGCTGCCAGTGACCTCTGCTTTGCCGTGCGTCATTTGAATGTTGACGAGGTCTGTTTCGGAAGAGTGAATGCGAAGGTCCGCATCGAAGTGCTCGATCGCTTCCTGATAGGCGGAAGCATTCACCGCATGAATGTGTCCCTGCACCTGCGGACGCAGCCGCGTCCCTGCGATTTGCAGAGATACGTCCGCTGCACCAGATACCGGATAGTCGAACCCGGCCAACGCCGCAGTGGACGCGACATCCACGTTGTGCAGATTGACCCGGGCCGTGTAGGGAGTGGTTTCGGTAAATTCTCCTTTTTGCAAGACGGCGCTGAGTTCAAAGTCGGCGCTGGTTTCGCCCCGGCGCAACGTGCCGCCACGGAGGGTCAGTTCGCGACGGGAGAACTGAACGCTCGAGGCGAAGGAATCCCAATGCACCGGCTTCTCCGGAGTGCGCGACGTGGCGGGCACAGTGAATTCGAAGTCCTCCGCAACCAGGGTGCCAGCGACTGTTGGAGCCGAAAAAGTCCCGCCTACAACGCCATTGAACGACGCATTGCCGTCCACACGGAACGGGAGGTTGGTGGGACCGCCGAGCGCCGTCACCAGAGGACGCCATTCTTCAAGATTTGAAGTTGAAACCGAGACGTGCAGCGTGGAAGGTGTGGCGAGCAGTCCAGCCGCCTGTACCTTCGACGCAGGAGTCGTCAGGTTGAATTGCTCCAGTTCCAGCGAGTCGGTAACGCCACGATACTTGCCCTGCAATTGCGCAGTCATGGGCAATTCATGGGCGGCGACTCTGCGCGGGCGGAGCTACCGACAAAGCGAACGCCAGATCGGCATTCGCGGGCGAGCCCTTCCAGTTAGCGTCGACCGTGCCGCCAGTCAGTCCCACGGGCCGGAAGCGTCCAAGGGGGTGAGCACGCACATCGAGAGCACTCGCCATCTCCGCGACCGAGACATCGCGCAATCGAAGGCGAACGACGCCGCTCTGCACGCCGGGCTGCTTCTTCTCCTTTTCACTTTTCTTGAGAGGCTTCGCGGCAGAGATGACCGCGACTTCTTCACGCTTTCCCTTGCCTGCCGCCGGCAATGGAGTGCCGTGCAGCCAGTGGTCGACTTGCGCATCCCCGGTAACGATTCCTCCGAGAACCCGGCCTTGCAATTTGGACAACTTCAATTGCTGATCGGTGACGGAGTAGTCGGCGGTGGCTCCAACATTCCTGAGCAAGAATTGTTCATCCTGCCAGCCGAGGTCCTTCAGAACAACGGCTCCCCCGGTTGTAAACTCGTCGAGCGAACATTCGCCATTGCCCTTGAATTGAGCCACGCCCTGTCGAAGATCGTGCCGTCGCGCGACAGCTGCGGCTTCTTCGAGATCGATTTGAGCTTCGTAATTTCCGACGAGGTGTGGGTTCTGGAAATCGCTAATTCGTCCGCTCGACTTCAACGAGGAGCGGCCGGAAGTCCAGTTCAAAGATTGAATATCGATGAAGGTCCCGCCCACGCTAAAGTCCGCCGAAGCCATCCACGCAAAGGGACGGAAGTCCTCAAAAGAAGTGTCGACTTTCGCGACGGAGAGATGGCTGTCGTAGCGTCCGCGCAGGAAGGAATAATCCATCTGAAGATTGGTGCCGTGCACTGAGAAGTCCAGTGGGAATTTCTGATCCCCCCAAAGCAGTTCTCCATTGCGGACGGTTAAATGATCGATGGAAAGCGCGAAGAGTTGCTCGACCCGCGAATTCACCGGGACGGGGGTTTGCACTTTGAAACCGACAATATTGGTGGTGGCGCCGTCGGGTCCGATCACGATGTGGACGGTCGGATGGTCGAGGACAACCGTGTTAAATCCGAACTCGGTCTTCAACAGCGAGATGACCTTGACCTGCGCGAGAAGGCTGTCGGCGTGAGCAAGCGGAACATCGTTGGCCGCTTCCTTTCCGTGCACAGTGATGTTGCGGACTTCAACCTGCATGTGGAAAGGGACAACGTGGAAGCTGCCGATCTCTGCGCGGCCGCCGGTGATGCGTTCGACTTCCTTCACCATCCGGCTGCGAACGTATGCCTGGAAGGAATCGGTGGTGATGTACCAGGCCGCAGCGATTCCTGCGACAAGGAATACAGCGAAGGCAATCAGAAAATACTTCCACCAGCGTCGGGGTCTGGCGGCGGGTTTGGTCACCGCGATTGCACTCCCTCCCCGGGAGATTCGCCGGTACCGGGCATGCTGACTTTGCTCTCAGAACGCAAAGACTGCAGCCACGAAACCATCAGCTCGTTGACTTTCTCTTCGGTGAGCAGCTCGCGAATTCGGGCAGAGACGTCGGACAAGGGAACATCGCCGACTCCAGACTCTTTGAGCTGCGGAACAAACTTGTCGCGGTAGTAGGCTTCGATCGTCTTGGAGTCGATCTGCACCACGGGACGAAGATGGGCGTCCACCAGTCGCAACAGGTCGATCTGCTGCTGCACATGCACGAGAACTGCTCTTTCCGTAAGACCAAATCGGTCGAGAACTTGGTGCCAACCGTCTTCAGTGGCCGCATCCTGATATTGCTTGCGCGCTTCAACGACTTGGACCTGCGCATCGGACTCGGTGGCGTGCTGGAAGGAGGCCGACTTCATCTGCTCCGCGAGCAGTTCCTGATCGATCAGGCGGTCAAGGACGGTCCGGCGGTCGTCCTCGGAAAACTGGCTGATCGAACGGCCGCTCAGGAGAGCTTCATAGCGCAACGCATCATTCCAATCGCTCTGCAGGATGATGTGGCCGTTGACGGTGGCGACAATCCGGTCGATGACTTCGCCCGCTCGGGCGCGCGAAGTCGCCAGCACGCTCAAGAAGAGCGACAGCGCGACAATGGACAACGTTTTCTTCATGCGACGTCTATACGAAAAATTTTGAGGGCATCAGAACGGCTGGCCGATGCTGAAAAACAGATTGAAGTGGCGCAAGCGCTGCGTCTCTAAAACTGAACTGGATATCTTGCTGTTCGGATCTGTGGTCGTGACCGTTTGAAAATAACTGGTCGGATTCAGATTGTAGCCAAAGTCAAAACGCAAGGGGCCAATCGGTGTCTTATATCGTATTCCGATTCCGACCGCATGCGAAGTGTAATCATACCCGTTGTTGTTAAAGGCGGTACAGTCCTGGGAGGCCGTTGTACCAGCTGGCCAAGCACTGTTGGGGACTTGCCTGGTGCCAGCGCAGCAGGCCCTTCAGCATGTCGTGCGGCGCGGTAAAGACGTTGCCCATATCGTGAAAAATGGCGAAGCCAAAGCCCTCGCCCAGAAACGGTACGGATGTCTGGGGAAAGCGTAGTTCAATGTTGTTGACGAACTGAGCGGTGCCGCCAACCGGAAAGCCAGAACTTGGATCGCGGGGTCCTGCCTGATTTAACCCAAATCCACGATGAGAGTTTCCGCCACCGGCGAAGAATTGTTCCGGGAGGGGGATAGTCGCAATATCGGTACAGGTCGGCTCGTCGGCAGCGTTCAGAGGGCACGATCCAGGGGGCAGAACTCGCGTGCCTCGAAACGGCTGCTCCAATCCGATGGTGGTCGAACGGGCGAAGATGAATTGGCGCCCTGGCTTACCCTTGCGCCCGAAGGCATAGTAGGTCGAATACTGTGCCAAAGCCCTACCAAAGTTGGTGGGAAGACTCGTATTGGTCGGCGGGTCGGTCTCGGGCGTTTCCGAGCGGGACCCGAAGAAACTCGTCGCCGCAAACGCGTCGAGCGTGAAGAAGTCGCCCTTTGTACTCTCAAGGGGGTTGTCCCGCCTGTCGTGAATGAAGGTAAAACCGGGACCTCCAACGCGCGCCGGCAGAGACAACAATGCGATTTCGCCGGGAGAAAAGCCCTCGGCGAAGTGACTCGCTTTGACCGTGCGGAAGTCAAAGCGGTAGGTGATCGAATTCGGGCCGGGCCGGGAACCGGGCTCCCTGCCGGAACTGCCGAACTGTTGCCGCAGATCGATCTTGCCTTCAAGGCGTTGCGATGTGAAAGTCGCGACATCCAGGCTGTTGTCGTAGAAAACCGTGTAGATCAGCTTGAATTTGTCGCTGTCGAAAAGCTTTGGGACGGCAAAGCTGATCAGCCCCCGCTGTTGCAGACGTCCAACATGGGATTCGAAGGTCAGGGTCTGATTCCTGCCGAACACGTTGAGACGGGTCACGTCGAAACCCACCCGAGGGCTGATTCCGGTGGTGCCCTGGGGCGCGGTGGTTCCGGCGGGCTGGCCCGTTTGGAATTCAAGTCCGACGTCGTAGGTAAAGGTGTAGCGCTTGGCTTCCTGCACCTGGACCAGAACGTTCTTTTGCGGATCGGTGCCTTCTGGGTTTTGGACTGCCGTGTCGACCTGGCTGAAAATGCCGAGATCGTAGAGCCGGGTCTGCGTATTCAGAAGATCCTGTTGGCTGAGGGGGTCAGCGGACCGGACTTGAAGTTCTCGTTGCACAACATAGTTGCGGGTGTTCTCGGTGCCGGCGACCAGGACGCGGTCAACTGTGAAGCGCTCGCCTTCTTGAATTGTGTAAGTCACATCTTCGCGATTCGGGTCGTCCGCCGAAGCCTTAGTGGTGATTTCCAGCGTGGCGTTGGGGAATCCGTGATCGAAGTAGTAGCTCAGAATTCTTTCGCGATCGCTGGCGAGATCCTGCTCGGAATAGGGCTGATTGGCCTGCGTGCTCAATTCGGGGAGATCCGCGGTCGCCACCATTACATTTCCCAATTCCTCAACGGTTCCAACGCGGGTTCGAACTCCCTCATCGATATGAATATGAACCGCGAGCTTGTTCGGCGATCCCTGGTAGTTGTCGTCCACCTTGGTCTCGATCTTCACATCGCGAAAGCCGTTTGAGCGGTAGAGGCCCTCGAGGGTGGCGACATCGCTCTTCAGCAGCGCTTCGCTGTATCGTCCATGCCGAAGAAATGGTCTCACCGACTGAATCTGCAGATACGAACGAAGTTGGGCCGTGTCGAGGAAACCCTTATTCCCAGCGATTTCAACCATCGCCAATTTGTGGAGCGGGCCAGGATCGATCTGATAAATCACCCGCAAGGTTTTCGGATCGCTTTCCTTGCGAATGTCGACGGCTGCGTCAAAGTGCCCGCGCGTCTGCATGTAGTCGAGCAGGTTACGCTTGCCTTCGTTCAGCAAGTCGTCATCGACGGCATTCTCCTCGTACACCGGGATTTCTTTTTTCAGAACGCCGTGGCTGATGCGGTATCCCTGCACAAAGATCAGAACGACCGGTCCCGGATCGACCTGGAACGTGAAGTCCACGGCGTTCGTGTCCGAGTGGTAATCCTGGGATGCGATGGAGACCTGCGCCAGAGCACGATTCTGTTTTTGAAATTTCTTGCGCAACCGCTGGAGTGAATCGCTGACGCGCACCGCGGTCAGACGGTCATTCGGATTCATGTGCGCAAGGCTCTCAACCTGCCCGGCCGAAAGGCTTGACGTACCGACGACCTTCACTTCGCCGACATGCGCTTGCGATCCGGCCGTGACGTGAAACAAAACGTCGACCTGCTGGTTGGCTGGATTCGAAGTACTTTCCGCGGTGACCCTGGCGCGGTAGTAACCGTTCTCCTGTAAAAGTTGGCGGATATTCTCCAAGGCGCGGTTGAGCTTGTCGCGGTTGTAGAGCTCGCCGAGCTGCAGCTTCGCAGAATTGACGATCTGATTTGCGTTCGGGCGGCTGGGAGCGCCTTCGACATTCACTGCGCCCACGAAGAAATTCGGAGATGTGGCGAACGTGAGGTTCACGCCGTCACCCGACGGAGCGACCTCCGCCTGAATGTCAGCGAAACGGCCAGTACCGTAAAGAATGCGGATGCTGTCGCGGACGTGATCGCGGTCGAGCGGTGTTCCCAGCTTTTGCGGCAGGAGTTGTAATAGATGATCGCGGCCGTGCTGATCGACTCCGGTAACGTCAATGGTTCGAACAGGCTTCCCTTCGTATCCTGAACCGGAGGACTGGGCGGAGCGCGGCGACGTGGACACATTTCGTGAATCGGCCTTAGCGGGATCCAGATTCGCTTCGAGCGGTTTGAGTTCCGCGTGGCGCACCTGCGCGCCAGCGGCTGACGACAGGACCGCAGCGCACAACATCAGGACCGCGGTCAGAAATGTCGCGTACCCTCTCGGCAATGGTGTCCTTGGAGTCAGGCTTTCTTTGATTTCGATGGAATGGGCACAATCATCAGTTGTACGAACGCGGCGGCCGGGCGACGGAACTCCGCCATAGTGTTTGGGCTTCGACCCGCCACTTATAATAAAGCGTTCGAGGCTCGGCACTGGTGACCTCTTTGGCACAGGAAATTCAGAGTGGGACGCAGCGAAGCGCATCCGGGATGTCGGAACGCTACTCGCGGCAGATCTTGTTTCGTGGGATCGGCGAAGACGGACAAAGAAAATTGTCGGCGGCGCGCGTCGCGGTTGTCGGCTGCGGAGCAACCGGCTCGGCGCTGGTTGGGTTGCTTGCCCGCGCTGGAGTCGGCACTTTGCGAATCATCGATCGCGATTACGTGGAGCCCAGCAATTTGCAAAGGCAGTCCCTGTTTGACGAGGCGGATGCCGCAGAATCTTTGCCGAAGGCCGTCGCCGCAAGCCGCAAGATCGCGGCCTTCAATTCTGAGATAACCGTCGAACCTCGGGTCGAAGATCTGGTTCCTGCCAACATTGAAGCGCTACTTGAACAATTCGATCTAATCCTCGACGGCACGGACAACTTCGAAACTCGATATCTGATCAACGATTACGCCGTGTCGCGGTCGCTGCCCTGGATTTATTCGGCCGCAGTGGGGAGCTACGGTGTGACGTTGAATGTCGTGCCCGGACAAACCGCTTGCCTGGCCTGCATCTTTCCGGATTCGCCACGCGGGATCGTGGACACGTGTGAAACGTCGGGGATTTTGAATTCCGCGGTCAACATGGTGGCGTCCGTGGCCGCAACGGAAGCTTTGAAATTCATCATCGGAGGAGCGGCGTGCGGAGAACCTGCGAAGAACTCTGCTCTCCTTCGATTTGTGGACCAACGAGCATGCGGAAATTTCTGCCGCCCGAGTGCGGCCGGGGTGCCGAGCATGCGGAGAGCGCGACTTCATTCATCTGGCGGGCGAGGGGCGCCCACACATCACGTTATGCGGAAGGAATTCCGTCCAAATTCATGAGCGGCAACGGCCAATCGATTTCGCAGAGATGGACCGTAGGCTCCGGCCGCACGGTGTCGTCCGGCACAATGATTTCGTCTTGAAGTTCTGGCACGACCCGTACGAGATGACGTTGTTCCCTGACGGACGGGCCATTATCAAAGGAACGACGGACACGGCGGTCGCCCGCAGCCTGTACGCACGTTACGTCGGTAGCTAACGGGGAGACTCATTCGCTCTGCGCTTTCTGCACAAGGGCGACTACGTTGCTCCAAGGCATCGGTGCCTGATGCATCGCGAAGACTGTGTTCACCTGCAAACCTTCCCGCTGGACTGCCTCGACGACCTCCCGCATCAGTTCGGGATCGTAAAGACTGCCATCGTCGTTCAACGCCAATGTGTCGCTGGCGTAAAGGAGATGGTGTTCAGGAAAGAAGACCATGTACTGGCGCTCGGTGCAGGCGCCGCGCAAAGGGTAAAGCTCGGCGCGGTTTGGCCCGCTTCCCACAACCGTCTTCTGCGAAAAACAATGCGCCATACTGGTCGCTGCGGAGTTTGAGCGAGGAGATCGGGATGCAGGTCGTGCCTGGCTGCGACCATGCGGTCGAGGAGCGGTTGATTCAAATCCAGAATGTAGACAGGCAACTTCGAGGCAACGGCTTGCCGGACGCCGCCGACGTGCGGCCATGAATCGGATGTCGACATCACGGCTCTTAGCTCAACGTTCGGATATCGCTGCTTCGCTTCCGCGATCACACCGGCGCTGTAGGTTCCCGAGATCGGAGCCTCGAGAATGACAACGCCATCCTCCTGCTTCACCAGGGTGGCGTTCCAAGCTCCGGGAAAAAATGTGATGCCGGGAGCAAGTTCGGTCGCATGTTTGGGATCGAATGCGCGTTCCCATCCCTTCGACTTGGCGCCAAGGCCGGCAACTTTCGCATCCATTTCGAACAGAGATGGTGTCTCGGCGACGTTAAATTTCAGTTCCAGATACTGCGTGGATTTCCAGTCGATGCCATTTCGCTCTTCGATCTGGTTTGTCGGGTAGCGAATCCCCTGCATCGTGACCCAATTGTCCAGATAGATTCGCCGCCGCACGTCTCCCCATTGATACCAGTGATCATGAAACACTCCCACAGTCTCTAGAGCATCCGGCAAATGGTTGAACGAATTGATGAGAATGCGAACCTGTGTGCCTTGCCAGGTGAATGCCACAACCGAATGGAGAGTGGATCGCAATTTGCTCGGTGGCTCGAAATGAAGATCCGCTGCCTTTTGAGCCGTGGACAACAGGCGCCGGGGCCCCAGATCGAGCGTCTCGCGGACCCAATCGATTTGCGAAAGCTCGCAGGGCGAATCCGGAGTTCGCTTGCCGTCGGAAGTCTCGGATTTCTGTACGCATCCATCCGCGTCGGCCACCAGGGTGGAATGCGACTCGGACTGACCGGGATCCGATTCTGGCCATGTCAATGTCGATTCAACTCGAATTCGATTTCCGGCGAGATCCAGATTTCCTTTGGAGCGTTCGTACGAAGCGATGAAAGGTTCCTGCCGATAGGATTGTTCGACGAGAAGTGTATGGCCGACGGTTTCGTAGGTCATGCTCTTCACACCGTCGAGACGCGAGCCTCCCATGGCATCGATGGCCAAGGCAAGGCAGCCCTTCGGTCCAGCCTTTTGACAGGCATCGTCATCTGCAAGTTTAGGGACAGCTTTTTCACGATTGACTTGAGCTTCGCTCGGCTTCACAAAGAAAAAATTGATGCCAAGAGCAGCTACGGCCAATGCCGCACCCAGAGAAATGTGCAAGCAATGACTGCGCAAGGAATGCGCTGAAGCAGGTTCATTCATCATCCCAGTGAACTCCAAGGTAAGAACAAACTTCTTGCTGGTCAAAAGCACGTTAGACGAACGAATAACAGATTAGGAAGCAGAAGCAGCGAATCCGACCTCGCGCACCTCTGCGTTTTGCTGAAGCGCGAGCGCGGAACTCAGGCATGTGTCCCATCGCTACAATCTGCTACTCTTCTCTGCTTGTCTTTGAGATTTCCCCTTTTTAGGAAAAAGGATCCGAATGCCGGACAACGTACGTCCTGAACCTACCCGCTTGTATCGCTGGATGGTGCTGGTCTTTGTCAGTCTGGCGATGTTCGGAAGCTACTACGCGTATGACGCGCTCAGTCCTCTGGCCGATGTCCTGAAGGTGCAACTGGGCTTTTCGGACGAGAACATCGGATTCCTGCAAGCCATTTACAGCTTCCCAAATATTTTTACGGTGGTGATTGGCGGGTTCCTCATCGACCGGCTCGGCCTGCGGAAAGCTTTAATGATTTTCGGCATCCTGTGCCTGGTTGGTCCGGCAATCACCGCGGCGTCCGGATCGCTCTGGGTCATGTCGACGGGGCGTCTGGTATTCGGTATGGGCGCTGAATCGCTCAACGTTGCGGTCACTGCAGCGTTGGCGAGATGGTTCAAAGGGAAAGAGCTGAGTTTCGCATTCGGCCTCAACCTGACAATTTGCCGGCTCGGTTCGTTTGCGGCATTGAACTCGCCAACCTGGGCACGCGCAGCCTACGCAAACTGGCGCTGGCCGTTTCTGATCTCGTTAGGATTCTCCGCGTTTTGCGTAATCGGAGCCGTTATCTACTGGATCCTCGAAGTGCACGCCGAGAGAAACTTCCAACTCGGCGAAGCATCGACCGACAAAGTTGTCTTCGCGGATCTCTTCAAGTTTGGCGTGAGTTACTGGTATATCGTCGCGTTGTGCGTGACGTTTTACTCCGCGATTTTTCCGTTCCAGACATTCGCGGTGAAATTCTTCATCGAGGCGCATGGAACCTCGCGTGAGTTCGGCGGCTTCCTGTCGAGCATGTTGACGCTGTTTGCGATGATCGCGACGCCACTGTTCGGCCTGTGGGTGGACCGGGTCGGGAAACGCGCATTGTTCATGATGTTCGGTTCCCTGCTGCTGATCCCCGTTTACTTGATGATGGCGTACAGCCAGGTGAGCCTCTACGTTCCCATGGCGCTGATGGGCGTGGCATTCTCGCTGATCCCGGCGGTGATGTGGCCCTCCGTGGCATACATTGTCGATCAGTCCAAGCTCGGCACGGCCTACGGACTGATGACGATGATCCAGAACATCGGCCTTTTTCTGTTCAACCTGATGATCGGGTGGGCGAACGATTACAAACACGCGGGAGCGGACAATCCGAACGGCTATAGCCTCGGCATGTGGATCTTCTCGATTCTGGGGTTCCTGGGACTTCTCTTCGCCTTCCTGCTGCGCCAGCGAGAAATAGGGCCTCACGGGCATGGCCTCGAAACGATCACCACCAAGAAATCCGCGGGCTAGATTTGACCTAGAATTTACCAATTTACGAAGATTGCGACTCTAAATTCAGGATAGGGTTTATAGAGGCATCTTAGACTGGATTCAAGAGTCCGCAGGCAAAGGAGTTCCGCGTGCGGAGCATCAGATGAGAGAATCCATAGAACAGTAGGGTTGCTCTTGAATTTTGAATACGAGCGTTACTTTAGTTCCAGCGGCGTCGCTTGCAAGCCGTACAACGTAAAGATAGTTAGCCGCATCTCACGGGGTGCGGTCGGAAAAGACAACTTGACCGACCCAGAACAAAGACAGGCTGGCGATTCAAACGAAGCCGAGCTGATCGAGAAGGCCAAGCAGGGCGATGCCCGAGCGTTCCAGGCCCTTTATGAGAAGCACAAAAGGCGAGTATATTCGCTGTGCCTGCGAATGACCTCGAACACGGCCGAGGCTGAGGACCTGACCCAGGAAGCGTTCCTGCAGCTCTACCGGAAGATTGGAACGTTTCGCGGTGAATCGGCATTCTCGACATGGCTTCATCGCTTGTCGGTGAACGTGGTGCTCATGCACCTGAGAAAGAAAAGCCTTCCGGTGGTTTCGCTGGAAGAAACCACGCAGGGCGGCGAGGAAGATACTCCGAAGAAAGACTTCGGAGCGGAAGACCTGGCGCTAGCCGGCTCGATCGATCGACTGCAGTTGCAGAAGGCAGTGGAAGACTTCCCTCCCGGCTACCGCACGATTTTTGTACTTCACGACGTCGAAGGTTACGAACATAATGAGATCGCGACGATCGTGGGTTGTTCAATCGGAAATAGCAAGTCACAATTGCATAAAGCACGGATGAAGTTACGCGATCTTCTCAGGATGCAAAGAGCCGAAAAGGCCGAGAAATCCTGAGGCGCGGTAACCGCAACCAAGCAAGTAATGAAAGCCGGCTTAGACCGGCATGCGGATACCTAGGATTAAGCGAGAGACTGCAAGAGAGTGAAGAGGCAGTACACTGAGGCAACAGAGGCTTGGGGAGAGTTGTATGAATTGCCTTGAATTGCGCGAGAGTCTGGTCGAGATCGACGACGGACGGGGCGTAGAACAGCGTAGCCATTTGAGGTCCTGTCCAGAGTGTTCGGCTCTGGTTGCGGAACTCAATTCTATCTCTGTAGCTGCAGTCGAATTGCGCGGAACCCACGATCCCGATCCGCGAGTCTGGAAATCCATCGAATCGGCACTTCGGCGGGAAGGTCTGATTCGCCCTCAGCGTTCAGCCAGCCTTCTGCATCCGTTTGGCGGCCCCTGGAAGCTATCTCACTGGCTGGTTCCGGCAGCGGCAGCCTTGCTGGTTACAGTAGGAATTTATGTTCGTCCACATTGGACGAGCCCCGCTCAGAACCAGGCCGTTTCAGTTGCTTCGACCGTCGCTCCAGACCCGGAGACGGCGGGATTGAACGACGATGACCTGATGCAGGAAGTGGCCCAGCAATCTCCTGCGCTCCAGCAGCAGTACAGCGACAACCTCCGTCGAGTGAATGAGTACATTCAGGATGCCAAGGCCGGCGTGGCTGACAATCCGAATGACGAGGAAGCTCGACGTTCGCTGATGGAGGCGTATCAGGAAAAGGCAATGCTTTTTGAATTGGCGTTGGACCGTTCTCTGCAATAGTATTTGGCAAATTTTGTGCCGGCCTGTAACCGGTTTCGAAGATGACGGGAGAGTCGGGGAGTCTTGAATGAGTGGGCGTAAAGTTCAACTCGCAGTAATCGGCGCGGTGATCGCCGGAAGCATGACTGCTTCAGCACTGGCCGAAACGCACAAGGAATTCCGCTTCAACGTCACATCCAAGGCCGGAGTTTCCGTTAACAATCCCTACGGCTCGATTTCCGTCAGGCCCTCGAACGGCAATGTGGTCGTCATCAATGCCGTTCTTTTTTCCGACAAAGTTGAGGTCGACAACAATCTGGTTGGGAATCGAGTCGAAGTGCAGTCCCACCTGCTGCCGGGCGCGGACACGCAATCGGGCCGGGTCGATTACGAAATCCAAGTCCCCGCCGATGCCAGCATCACCCTTCATTCCAGTTCCGGGGCGTTGCGCGTGGAACGACTCCACGGAGACGTAAGCCTGGAAGGCGCCGCTGCCATCGTCGATGTTCGCGAGATCAATAACGCGCACGTCCACGTCAAGACTTTGAATGGACCAGTCACTTTGAGCAATGTGCAGGATGGCCACGTGGAAGTGGATTCCCTGAGCGGCAATGTGACGCTGAACAGCGTTACTGGACCGCTGGTGCAGGTCATTTCGACCAGCGGTGGCATCAACTACACCGGCGACTTCGGCGATCGTGGCGAATACCGCTTGACGAGTCACAGCGGTGACATCGAAGCGACCGTACCGGAAACAACCTCAGCCGACGTCAACGCGCGCTCGGTGCGCGGCGAGGTTCACGACGATATTCCTCTTCATCCCAGAGAACACACTTCATTCGTCATCAAAGAAGGAAGTGCCTTCTGGGGTACCATGGGGCGCGCCGCGGTGTCATCCACCGTGGTTCTGCGCAGCTTCAATGGTAAAATTCACCTCAGAAAACGCTCCGCAAAATAATCACGAAAAGAAACCCGGATCGTTTGAAGAAGCGTTCTGGCAAACCGGTGAAAGCGAAGGCGCGCACTCGTGTGCAACGTCGCGCAATCCACAAAGGTGAAACCAGACCGCATCGAGCTGTTTTTCTGGTGGGCTTTATGGGCGCCGGAAAGAGCAGCGTGGGCCGGGCTTTGGGCCAGCGGCTGAATTGGGACTTTGAAGATCTGGACGACCGCATTGAGCGCCGCGAAGGTCGAGCGGTCGCCGAGATTTTCCGAGATTCCGGGGAGCAAGGATTTCGCCAGGCGGAGCATGCCGCGTTGCGTCATCTGCTGGATGATTTGCGCGGCCGAAGAATCGTGGCGCTGGGTGGCGGAGCATTTGTGCAGAAGAAGAATGCCACGCTTCTTGAGACTGCCGGCGTTCCAACGATTTTTCTGGACGCTCCGGTCGCGGAGTTGTGGATTCGCTGTTCGAAGCAGGCGGTAGAGGCAGGCGCGGAGCGTCCCTTGCTGCGCAGCGAACAACAGTTTCGAGAACTGTACGAGGAACGGCGCAAGAGCTACGGCAAAGCGTCCGTCTTGATTCAAACGGGTAACCGCACTGTGAATGCCATCGCAGAAGAAATCGCGAAAACGCTTCGTCTGAAAGCCAGAAGGCGCGTCGAATAAGGAGATGTCGAGTGATGTGGATAACGGGAAGGCGCGGCATCATGGCGTTCGTTTTGGTCTCGTCCCTTGCGGCGTTCGCCGGGCCGCGCAACGGTGACAAGTCCGACAAAAAAGATAAGGCCGCCCCGGTCGCCACACAGAACATCGATTCTGGTTCGCTGGGAATTTTCATCAAAGGGCAAAGAGTCGCGACGGAAACCTTCAGCATTGAACAGAAAAACGGCGAGAACATCATTAAATCGCAGCTCAAAGAAACTACCGGTTCCGATCCAGCAACCCAGAAATCGAACCTGGAAATCACCGCAAGCGGCGACCTGATCCGCTACGAGTGGAACCAGTCTGCCGGGGGATCTTTAAGCGTTGTTCCGAATAACGACTTTCTGCTTGAGAAGATCAGCACGGCGACATCGCCGAAGCCGGCCGAACAGCCCTTCCTGATGCCGAGCACTTCTGCGATTCTCGACAACAATTTCTTCGTTCACCGGCAAATTCTGGCCTGGCGGTTCCTGGCCGCCGATTGCAAGCCGGAGGGCGGAAACCTCAAGTGCCAGCAGGATCCTGGGGACTTCGGTGTTCTGGTCCCGCAAGACCGAACCTCGATGCACGTCCGCATGGAGCTTGTGGGCAAGGAAAAGGTCGCGATCCGCGGGACCGACCGCGAACTTCTGCGACTCAACCTGACCGGCGAAAATTTCAGCTGGGCGCTTTGGCTGGACGGGAACGATCACTTCAAGCTCATAAGGGTTGACATTCCCGCCGATAGCACCGAAGTCGTCCGCGATTAGTGTGGGCTCGGCGCGCGGAGCTTAACTCCGCCTGAAAGATCAAATGCTTCTGGCTGACTCACGAACGGCGCGAGTTCTGATCACGGTGCTTCTCTTCGCGCTGGCGCTAGGCTTTCTCTACGTTGCTCGAGCCACTCTCATCGCGTTTCTGTTTGCAATCTTTTTCGCTTACCTGATGAGCCCGCTGGTCAATCGCCTGGAGAAACTCCTCCGGGGACGTAGCCGCGCCATCGCCGTCATCTACGCGCTTTTGATCGCGCTGGTTGTGGTGTTCTTCGTTTTGGTCGGGCCGCGGGTTACGCACCAAGGCGCGAGGCTGGGACAATCTCTGCCCACCCTGCTCAACCAACTCAGCTCCGGCCAGATCACGAACCAGCTAGGCAGGGAGCACGGTTGGAGCCGCAATACGACGGAGCTGATTCAGGCCTTTCTCGTCAACCATGAGGACGACATCACGCAGCTCGCGCAGCGCGTCGGATTGCGTACCGCCGACGTGGCAAAGCAGGCGTGGCTGCTGTTTGTTGTGCCACTGCTCTCTATCTTTTTTCTGAAGGATGGCCGGGCCTTCAGCGACTTCCTGCTTACCACCGTACAATCTCGCCCGCAGCGGGAGTTTCTCGAAAACGTTCTGAACGATTTGAACCAGATGCTGGCACACTTCATTCGTGCACAGCTGACTTTGGCGGCGCTAACCCTGATCGTGTATTCCGCGTTTCTGGGCGTAATGGGAGTGAACTACGCCCTCGTTCTCGGGACGATCGGCGGTTTGCTGGAGTTTATCCCTGTCGTTGGACCGCTGGCCGGCGCGCTTACCATTATGGCGGTGGCGTTGTTGATGAGCTATCCGCACTGGATCATTCTTCTTGTGTTCCTCGGGGCATGGCGGTTGATTCAGGATTACGTTTCGTCTCCAAGGATCATGGGCGAGAGCATGGAGCTACATCCGCTGGCAGCGATTTTCGGAGTGATGGCAGGCGGCGAAGTTGCCGGCATCCTCGGGATCTACCTCTCCATCCCGGTGATGGCGAGCCTCCGAATCGTCTTCCGCCGCTGGCGCCTCTACGCCGAGAAAAAGAAGTTCGGCCCGTTGACCGAATATTCCCTCGGCCAAGGCGGACGCCTCAAGTAGGCAAGCTTCCCTCGCACCTTCTTTCTGTCGTTTCTGGTCGCACCCAGGGCTCAGACTCCCACGCTTGCGCCTGCGACTTTCTCGATCGAAACTTTCCGCAAAAACTCTGCCGCGGCTTCCGGCAGCACGGAATTGATAAACATCCCCGAACCGAGTTCAAATCCAGCGACGCGTGTGAGACGAGGAATCACGCTGACATACCAGTGAAAGTGGCGCGCCTGCGCGTAGTCGGCCGGTCCGCTGCGAACGGTGAAGTTCAAATCTGGATTCTCCAAGCCGACATAGATTTTCGCCAGCAGCGCCCGCAAAATCCGAGCCAGGTCGGCCACTTCCATCTCCGAAATATCGCCGAAACTCGCCATGTGGCGCAGAGGAAAGATGTGCGTGGCAAACGGGGTTGGCGAGGCGAAAACTTCCATGGCGACGAATCGTTCGCTCTTCAGAACGACGCGAGTCTGATCTTCAATCTCCCGCTCGACCATGTGGCAAAACATGCACTCGCCCACGTCGTCGTAGTGGCGCAGAGCCTCAAACAGTCGGTGCCGCACCTGGCTTGGGATGACGGGCGTTGCAATTAACTGTGAATGAGGATGCTGCAGGCTCGCTCCGGCGTCGACTCCGTGATTCTTGAAGATCGTGATGTGATTCACGCGGTGGTCGAGGCTCAGCGTGTTGTAGCGTTGCTTGTAGGCTGCCAGGATGCTGGCAACGTGCTCATCACTCTGCAGCGCCAGGCAGCGGGAGTGATCGGGGCTGTCGATGATGACTTCATGAAATCCGAAGCCGTCGATCCGGCGGCGCAAGTGCTGCAGACTGCGAGTCGGCTGAAGATCGCTCGAGAGCGCGGCGAACTTGTTGGGAATGACTCGCACTTTCCAAGCGTCCCCGCGTACCGGGGACCGCAGCACCTCTGGCGGCGTCTTGCCCTCGTTTCCCGGACAGAACGGGCAGCTTTCCAAAAACGCAGGAACCGGCTGCACTACGCGATGGGTGACGAGTTCTTCGGGACGTTTAGCTCTTTCGGTCGCAATGATGACCCATTCCTTCGTAAAAAAGTTCTGACGTAGCTCCGGCATGAGGTGCCTCCACCCACACCTATCGGCAGAGAGTGCACGAGGCTATAGCGATCGAGCCACGACCGCGAACGAGCAGACTCGGCCCATTCTGGGCGGGCAAGAGCTGATTCTGGTTACCTTTGTGTCACGCGCCGCTGCGGACCTCATTCGCAACTGTTATAGAATTTCAGGTACCCGTTATGAACCGCAAAATTCCTATTGGTATTCTTGGCGCGACCGGCGTCGTGGGCCAGAGATTCATACAGATGCTGGAGCATCACCCGTGGTTCGAAGTGGCATGGTTGGCGGCTTCGGATCGATCCGAGGGCAAGGCCTACGCGGACGCAGCTCGCTGGCGCCTCAAAACCCAAATTCCAGAAAATGTCGCGAAGATGCAGGTTTCGCCCGCAACCCCCGAAGGCGCGCCAAAGATCATTTTCGCCGCTTTAGACGCGTCCATTGCAGCCGAACTCGAGCCTCGATTTGCCGACGCCGGCTGCGCCGTGGTTTCCAACTCCAGCGCACTTCGGATGCAAGAAGACGTGCCGCTCGTAATTCCTGAAGTCAATGGCGGACACATCAAGCTGATCGACATCCAGGCGTGGCGAAAGAAATCCGGCGGATATGTGGTGACGAACCCCAACTGCTCGGCAATTGGACTCGTGATCGCTTTGGCGCCTCTGCACCGGCAGTTCGGCCTCGAAACCGTGATGGCAGTGACGATGCAGGCTGTCAGCGGTGCGGGATATCCGGGTGTGGCTTCGCTCGACATCCTCGGCAATGTGATTCCGTACATCCGCAACGAAGAAGAAAAGATGGAAGAGGAGACTCGGAAGCTTCTCGGCCAAGTGAATGGGACGAAAGTCGTCCCCGGCGACTTCGCCATGAGCGCGCAATGCAACCGTGTTGCCGTCGAAGACGGACACACGGAATCGATCTCGATTCGGTTGAGGAAAAAGGCCACGGCAAAAGAGATCATTCAGGCCTGGAATTCGTATCGCAGCGAGCCCCAAGAATTAAAACTGCCCAGCGCACCGGAACGTCCCATCATTTATCTGGAAGCTGCGGACCGTCCGCAACCGCGCTTCGACGTCGATATGGGCGCTGGCATGACTACGGCCGTCGGACGCCTTCGTCCTTGCGGAGTGCTGGATTGGAAGTTCACGGTTCTCTCGCACAACACGATTCGCGGTGCCGCGGGCGCTGCCGTTCTCAACGCCGAGTTGCTCAAAGTTAAGGGATATTTGGGATGAAGATGCTTCGCGGCGCGTTGGCTGCTGCGCCCTCGTTCCGGCCTCTCCGGTTCGACGTTTCCTTCGCGCGCCTCTTACGTTCTGATCGGCGATCTCGCTCGGGGAACCACCAATGATTGTCATGAAGTTTGGTGGTACGTCGGTCGAAAACGCCAAAGCGATCGAACGCGTCGCATCGATCGTGGAAGGCCGTCTTGCGCAAAAGCCGGTCGTCGTGGTCAGCGCCATGGCCAAGGTCACCGACACGCTGCTGACCATGGCTCGCGCCGCCGGAGAAGGCGAACGCAAAACCGCACTCAAGCTCTGCCGCTCTCTGCAAGAGCGCCACTACAACACCGCCAGTGAGTTGCTCGGCACGGCGCGGTTCACCGATTTTCACTCGGAACTCGGTTCGGACTTTGAGTCTCTCGACGAACTTCTGCGGGGGATTTCCGCCGTGGGAGAGATCACGCCCCGCACCACGGACCACGTGGCAGCGTTCGGAGAAATGCTTTCGAGCAAGATTGTGGCGGAGGCCTTCGCCAGCCGCGGATTGAATGGGGTCCATGTCGATTCCCGCGAAGTGCTGGTCACCGACAGCGCCTATATGCAGGCCGTTCCTCAGTACGACGAAACCAACGTCAAGCTGAAGGAAAAAGTTCAGCCCCTGCTCGATGCAGGAAAAGTTCCGGTGATGGGCGGATTCATCGGAGCCAACCGGGCGGGCATCACGACCACGATCGGGCGTGGCGGATCGGATTTCTCTGGAGCGATTTTCGGAGCGGGTTTAGGCGCCGAGCGCATTGAGATCTGGACCGACGTCGACGGCATTCTCACCACGGACCCCAGAATCTGTCCCGACGCGCGCCGGATCAAAGTCATCAGCTTCGACGAGGCCGCCGAACTGGCGTATTTCGGTGCGAAAGTCCTGCATCCGGCGACCGTGTTGCCGGCAATCCAGAGAAATATTCCAGTCTATGTTCTGAATTCGCGCAACCCATCGTGCGAAGGAACCCGTATCACGACGCGCGCGCCGCAGAGCAAGAACATTTTCAAAGCCATCGCGGCCAAGAAGCGCATCACGATCGTCGATGTTGCCGCTCCCCGCATGCTGCTGGCGCACGGATTTCTGCGCGCGATCTTCGAAGCTTTCGACCGTCACAAAGTCGCCGTCGACGTGGTCTCGACCTCGGAAGTCAGCGTGTCGCTGACCGTTGACTCGAACCAGGCAATTCCCGCGCTGGCCGCCGATCTCGCGAAGCTCGCTGATGTGAAATATGAAGGGCGCAAGGCAATTGTTTGTCTCGTCGGAGAAAACTTGCGCGATACTCCGGGCATTGCCGCCCTGGTTTTCCGCGAACTTGCCGACAAGAAAATTCGCATGATTTCGCAGGGCGCTTCCGAAATCAACCTGACCTTCGTGATTGAAGAAGATGAAGTGCCGGATGTAATCCAGCGGCTGCACAAGACGTTCTTCTCAGAGCTCGATTCGGCTGTCTTCGCTGACGAATGAGCCGCATGACCTTCGCCTTCGTGATAGACAATATCGTATGAACCTCCTGATTCTCGGTCGCGGCAAAACCGGCTCGCTGGTGGCGGAAGTGGCGGCTGCTCGCAGGCACAAAGTTCGTGTAGCCGGAGCTGCGGAAAACACCGGCTGCGCCGCGCTTACAGCGGAAAAGCTTCACGACGTGGATGGCGTGATCGATTTCTCAACTCCCCATTGCGTGGTCGCGAACATTGAAGCCTGCGTCAAGGCCGGCAAGAACATGGTCGTCGGAACGACCGGCTGGTACAAGGAAGTCCGGCCGGATTCGCGAATTGGTAGAACAGAGCGGCAGTGGATTCCTGTACGCCGCGAATTTCTCGGTGGGCGTCAATCTGTTCTTCGATATCGCGCGAACTGCGGCCGCCGCCCTTCGCCACGACTACTCCGGACAGATTTTCGAGCGCCATCATGTACACAAGAAAGACGCACCCTCAGGCACGGCGATCGCAATCCAGAATCTGATTCGCGAAGCAGGTCCGAAGCAAGAAAATCTGGAAATTACATCCTTCCGGGAAGGCGACGTGGTCGGCCTGCACGAAGTGGTGTTTGAATCTGGAGCGGACCGGATCTACCTCTGCCACGACGCAAAATCCCGCCGCGGGTTCGCCGAGGGCGCGGTCCTGGCGGCCGAATGGCTGGCCGGGAAAAAAGGCTTTTACGATTTCAAGGACGTCTGGCGGGAACTCTAAAGTTTCCCGCAAGACTGTCATCGGCTGAGACTGCGGAAGAGATCTGTGCCGGTTTATTTCGCCTGATATTCGCGCTATCTTATTTCTATGCAACTTCGTGGATGTGGCACTGCCCTCGTAACTCCCTTTCATCAGGATGGCTCAATCGACGACGCGGCATTGCGCAATCTGGTTGCGTGGCAAATCGACTCGGGCATTGATTTTCTCGTTCCTTGCGGGACGACCGGCGAAACGCCGACGCTGACGCACGATGAATGGCTGCACGTCATCGATACCACGATTGAGGTCGCTGCGGCGCGGGTGCCGATCGTGGCAGGAGCTACATCGAATGCGACGCACGACGCCGTGGAGAAGGCCAAAGAACTTGCTGCGCGTCCCGGCGTGAATGTAATCCTGACGGCGTCGCCGTACTACAACAAGCCCACCCAGGAAGGCCAGTACCGGCACTTTAAAGCAATCGCTGAAGCCGTAGGGGACAAGCCAGTGCTGCTCTACAACGTGCCCGGCCGGACGGCGGCAAATATCGAACCAGCCACGCTCGCTCGACTGGCCGAAATTCCAAACATCCTCGGCGTCAAGGAAGCCAGCGGCAACATGACGCAAATCGCGGAAGTGATCAACTGCGTGCCAGAGAGTTTTCTTGTCTTCTCCGGTGACGACGCGGTGACATTGCCAGTGATCGCACTCGGTGGAGTGGGCATCGTTTCCGTAGCCTCGAATGAGATCCCGCACGAAATGGCCTCCTTGAGCCGCGCCGCGCTGAACAATGACTGGACAACGGCCCGCAGCCTTCAAAAGAAATATCTGCCATTGATGCAGGCGAACTTCATCGAGTCGAGCCCTTTGCCTGTGAAGGCCGTGCTCGCCATGATGGGTAAAATTGAAGAGGTGTATCGCCTTCCTCTTCTGCCCATGCGGCGCGACACGCGCTCTCGCTTGCAGAAGATCGCCACGGAAGTCGGATTGATTAGTAAGCCAGCTGCAGCCGCGCCCGAAGCCGCGGACTTCTTTATCTACGAGAACTGGGCGGCGGGACCGCACAAGATCGTCCTGCATCGCGGCAGTTGCGGACAGTGCAGCCATGGCAAGGGCCGACCATCTGGTCACGATATCCATCACGCCCGCTGGCACGGTCCGTATGCCACGCTCTCGGAAGCCCGCGACACGGCGCATGGGATGACGGGCGTTCTGATCCGTAGCGAATGCAAATGCGTCTAGCAAGGCATTTCTCAATTTCGATTTCAGATTGCAGATATTAAAATCCGCCGCTGCGGAGCGTGCGTTCTTCAATCTGAAATCCAAAATATGAACTCTGCAATCTCCCGATCCTCTATACTTTTCTGCACATGTCCTCCCTCAAATCTTCGATAGAGCGTCTCTCGGCGCTGGGCGAAATCGAGCACGATCCCGAGGCGCGCAAGACTTTTCTTGAATTCCGCGACCAATTGACGCAAGGCAAGATTCGCGCGGCGGAGAAAGTCGACGGACGCTGGACGGTCAACACTTGGGTGAAGCAAGGCATCCTGCTGGGATTTCGTATTGGCGAGCTCGCCGACATGACGGCAGGACTTTCTTTTGTCGACAAAGACACCTTCCCTGCCCGCCAGTTTGCGGTCGCCGACCGCGTGCGGGTTGTTCCCGGCGGATCGTCGGTCCGTGTGGGCTCGTACGTCGCTCCGTCCGTGATTTGCATGCCGCCAATGTTCGTCAATGTCGGCGCTTACGTGGACGAAGGAACGATGATCGATTCTCACGCCCTGGTTGGATCGTGCGCTCAGATCGGCAAGCGTGTTCACTTGAGCGCAGCGGCGCAGGTCGGCGGCGTTCTCGAACCAATCAACGCTGCACCCGTGATCATCGAAGACGACGTTCTTGTTGGCGGCAACTGCGGGATTTATGAAGGAACCCTGGTGCGGTCGCGGGCGGTGCTGGGCGCCGGAACGATCTTGACGCGGTCGACGCCTCTTTATGACCTCGTTCGCGGCGAGGTGCATCGCGCTTCAGCCGACTCCCCGCTTGAAGTTCCGGAAAACGCCGTGGTCGTGCCGGGATCACGCGCCGTGAAAAAAGGCGCAGCGGCTGAGTGGAATCTCTCGCTTTACACGCCCGTCATCGTGAAATACCGCGACGAGAAAACGGACCGCGGCGTCGAACTCGAAGATTGGCTTCGGTAAACCGGCCAGCGACTCCGCTTCTTGATCAAAGAGCCTTCGACAGCACGATGCAGTGGCAAGATGTCGGAGCCTTAAATGGGCGGCCGGGAATGAATTCCTCGACACCCGTTTCCCTGTAGCCGAGTTTGCGATAGAACGGAAAAAGCTCGGGACGCAGACTCAGAATCGTCAGGTCCATCGCGTCGCATCCTTGTTCGCGACAGAAATCCTCTGCAGCCTTGACCATCGCCTGACCCAGCCCAGTACCTTGATGTTCTGGATCAACAGAAAGCATTCCCAGGTAACCGCGAGGGGTGCGCAATTCAACGTAGACCGAGGAAAGAATGCGGTTCAACGTATCGCATCCGAGCAGAAAGTTGCCCTTCTGCATCATCCGGGTCAATTGCTCTTCGCTGGTGCGAGGACCTTCGAGGAATGTTTCAATCGCAAATGCAGAGTTCACGATTCGCGCTATGCGTGCAACGTCGTTGGGGTCGGCAACTCGAATCGAGGCAAGAGTTGATCGCATCGGGATGGTGCTTCATTTCACGTCCAGCTTGATCCGGCCGTCAGCAATCTGCAATACGATTCTCTGGAATTTTTCCACCACGGCATCGGCCGAATGCAATTCGGACGGCGCATAGGTGCTTGCCAATCCGATCACCTTCATTCCCGCGCTACGCGCTGCCTGAATTCCGGCGGGAGCATCCTCGATCACGATGCAGTCTTTCGCATCGAAACCCAGTCGTGCCGCGCCCTTCAAGTACGGTTCGGGATCGGGCTTTCCGTTGGTGACGTCATCAGCGGTGACGAGGACATCGGGAATTGGAAATCCGCAGAAGCGCAAGCGCGCGCTGGCAAGAAGCTTTGAACCCGATGTAACAACGCCCCACTGCCCAATGGGAATCGACCGTACGAGCTCCACTGCGCCAGGCATCACCAAAACGTCGTGCTGGTCGCCCGCTTCCCGGTTTTCGATTTCCGTCGCCTCCGCTTCAGCGTTGAGCTGCGGCGCTACGCGACGGATCACTTCGACGGTGCGGACGCCGTGAGCAATGGCCATGATGGCGTCGCCGTCCACGCCTTTTTGTGCGGCCCACTCGCGCCATTCCCGATCGACGGCACGCGTCGAATCAACGAGAACACCGTCCAGGTCAAACAGAATGGCTGCGCAGGAGAAAATAGGCATTCCTTATTTTTGTATCACAGACTGGCGCAAATGCCAGGCGTAGAGCCGATACCTGCGGCCGTTCTGTCGATGCTATGGACTAATCGCCAATGGACGGCAGCGTCGGTTGCGCCGTCGGAAGTTGTTCGTGCTGCATTTTCTGCTTCAACACCTCATGTCGCTGCCGAAAGTGCGCACGGGCTCGCTCTCCCCATGCCCGAACAAACCAGTAGTTGAGACCGGCTCCGATTGCCGAACTGGCCAATGGGATCACGCGTCCAGCCCACTTTTCGACGACCTCGGTGCTGGCCTTCGCGGCGATCCTCTGGATCACACGCGGAACGAACTTGCTGACGACCTCTTTTTCGATCAGTTCGCGGCTAATGTCGACTCCAGCCGCACTCGCAGCCGCGACCCACAGCTCCGCAATCTCGTCATCGGTGTTGAACTCAAATCCGTAGAGCAGGCTGAGTTTCTGAATCGTGCGCATGGTGATGGCGGACAGAATTCCGAGATCGGGCACAATTGTGATCAAACCACCGAGACCAAAGCCGGCTCCTTCAATCGCGGCAACTTTCATTCCGCTTCGAATGATGGAGTCAGCAACGATGTCGAGTTCTCGAGTCTCTAGCGAAAAAACTCCGTGATATCCGCTGATCGGCACGCGGTACGCCGCGCGCAACTGCAGCAAGAACTTTTCCGGGTCCACGCGGACGGTTTCATAGGCGCGCGTGAATCCTTTTTGCAGGGCCGTCTCAACTCGTTTCCGCAGCCACGATTTGCGCTGTTCAGCCATCTATTCCACATTACCCCAGCACGTGCCGGAAAGCCATCGGGAGAGGACTTCAGGCGCGGGGATGATTTATCGGGACTCGTTCTCGGTTTCCGGCATTGCGATTCGAGACGCGGTCGTCTTCCTGGAAAGAGTCCTCTTGCGATCCACTGCAATCACCGCTCGGCATTTCTCTGCTGTGCTAGCATCATCCTTACTCAATGGCAACCGGAAAACTGCAGATTATCCCGTTGGGCGGGCTCGGCGAGTTTGGCATGAACTGCATGGCCGTCCGATGGGGAGACGATATTCTCGTCATCGATGCCGGTCTTATGTTCCCTGAGGCCGAACTGCTTGGCGTCGATATTGTTGTCCCCGACATTTCATACTTGATGGAGAACCGCGAGCGCGTTCGCGGGATCGTCCTCACTCACGGTCACGAGGATCACATTGGCGCGCTGCCGTGGATCCTTTCCGAACTCAACGTTCCCGTCTGGGGAACTGAATTCACGCTCGCCTATGTCGAAGACAAACTCGACGAACATGGCTTACTCGATGATGCAGACCTGCGTGAAATGCGGCCCAACGAACGGTTCAAGGCCGGGGCATTCACGGTCCATCCGATTCGGGTGACGCACAGTCTTGTCGACTGCGTCGCGCTCGCGATTCACACGCCGCTTGGCGTCATCATCCATACCGGCGATTTCAAAGTCGATCCGACGCCAACGGATAACAAGCTGTTTGACCTGCATACGTTCGCGGAATACGGCAAGCAGGGAGTACTGGCGCTCTTTCAGGACTCCACCAACGTCGAGCGCAAGGGATACACGCCGAGCGAACGCGCGGTCCGGCGCAAGTTCGACGAAGTGTTCGCACATACGAAGCGGCGTTTGTTCATCTCATGTTTCTCGTCATCGATCCACCGCATCAATCTTGCGGTTCAACTGGCGCATGAGCACGGGCGCAAGGTCGCATTCATCGGCCGGTCGATGAACAACTCGGCCGAGATCGCCGAAGATCTTGGCTACATCGAAGTGCCCGACGGGCTCGTGATCAATCCGGGCGAGATGAAGAATTTCGCGCCGGAAAAAGTTTGCGTGTTGATCAGCGGAACGCAGGGCGAGCCGATGTCCGCGCTGTCGCGGGCCGCGGTCGACAATCACAAGCACGCGAAAATCGAAAAAGGAGACACGGTCGTCCTTTCATCCCGCATCATTCCGGGCAATGAGAAAACTATTTACCGGATGATCGATCACCTTTTCCGCCGCGAAGCGCATGTGATCTATGAAGACGGAACGTCGCCGCCCATCCACGTCAGCGGCCACGCCAGTCAGGAAGAACTCAAGCTGATCATCAACCTGGTCAAGCCGCGTTACTTCATCCCCGTACACGGCGAGTACCGGCAATTGAAACTGCACGCCGAGATGGCCGGGGCCATGCATAGTTCGGTCGGCAAAGTCATGCTGATCGAAAGCGGGGACGTCCTCGAATTCGACGAACTCGGAGCGCGCAAGACCGGCAAAGTCCGTGTGGGCCGGGTATGCATCGACTCGGGCAGCCGCACCGATGTCGTCGAAGATCTCATCATCAAAGACCGGCGCCACATCAGCGAAGATGGAATCGTTCTCCCGATTATCGCGATCAACAAACTTTCCGGCGAAGTGGAAACAGCGCCGGAAATTGTGACTCGCGGATTCAACGTTGGCGATGACGGGTTCCTCGACGGCGCCAAGAGGATGGTCGAAGATACGCTCGCTCACTCCAGCCAGGAAGAAAAGGCGGACTACGGAGTGATCAAGGAAAAGATTCGAGCGGACTTAAAGCGATACATCTCAAAGCAGTCGCAAAAACGCCCGCTGATCATGCCGGTCATACTGGAAATCTAGGCACGACATTTTCTAAACACCCCCCTCAAACCGTAAGGCGCCAGAAACGCTGGGCGTTGCCGCCGAACACCGCGTCGAGCGCGTCCGGGGCGCGGTGGCTGATGTAGTTCTTCACCACGTCGATCACTCGTGAATACGGCGCCGCTACCAGGCATACCGGCCAGTCGGAACCGATCATCAATCGACTTGGACCGAACGATTCAAACGCGACCTCGAGATAGGGTTCGATTTGTTCGGGCGTCCAGCGTCGCAAATCTGCTTCGGTAACCAGACCAGACAACTTGCAGAAAACGTTGGGAAACGCTGCCAAGCGTCGAATTCCAGAGGACCACATATCGATCTCGCCGATCTTGATCTCCGGTTTCGCGAGGTGGTCGAGCACAAAGCGCTGCTGCGGAAATCGTTTCACGAATTCCGCTGCGACGGGGAGATGCCGGGCGTAGATCAGGATGTCGTAGGCAAGATCGAACTCTTCCAGCAGTGCAATGCCCCGCAGAAAATCCGGACGCAGCAGAAAGCGGTTGTCCGGTTCCGATTGAACAATGTGCCGGACTCCGACCAACTTAGGATGCCCGGCGAACTCAACCAATTGACGGCGAACATCTGGCGAGCATAAATCCACCCACCCGACCACTCCCAGAATCGTGCGCGACCGTCTCGGCCAAGTCCAACAGCCAACGAGTTTCTTCGACGGTCTGGCGCGCTTGCACTGCGACCGAGCCCTGAAAATCATTTCGCTTAAGCTCGGGCTCCAGATGTTCGGGCAGGAAGTCACGACGGATCGAGGACATTGAATCGTCGATCCAGGCAAACTCGTCAGCGTCGTATCGCCAGAAATGTTGGTGAGCGTCGATGCGCATGGCGGCGAGGTTCGACTCAAAACTTCGAACGCGGCTGATTGGTTAAGCGACCCAGGACTTGGGCACGTTCACATAGGAATGATCCAACTCCGATACGGATCGACAGCCAAGCAACCTGAGCGTGCGTTCGAGGTCGGTGCGCAAAATTTCCAGGGAGCGGGCGACTCCAGCTTCGCCGGCCGCAGCGAGTCCGTACGCATAGGCGCGGCCGCACAACACGGCGCGGGCTCCCAGGCAAATCGCTTTCACAATATCCGTTCCCCGCCGAATCCCGCCGTCCATCAGCACTTCTACTTGCCCGTTCACTGCCTCAACGATTTCCGGCAACGCTCGCAAGGATGAACGCACACCGTCGAGTTGGCGCCCCCCATGATTCGATACCGATACTGCAGCGGCGCCGTGATCGATGGCCCGGCGGGCATCGTCCCCGGTGAGAACGCCTTTGACTACAATCGGTCCGCCCCAGTGCTCGCGGATCCACTTAAAATCACCCCAAGTGACCGCAGACTCCGCCAAGCCTGTGGCCACGTCGAGCAGCGGCATCGGGCCTTTGCCCGGAATGACAACGTTCGGGAGTAAAGGCAGGCCGCCATCGAGCAGGAAATTGATGAGCCAGCCGGGGCGCGACAAGATCTGCGGAAGGTAAGGAATTTTCGAGAACGGCCCGCCGCAGATCAACTCCTTCATTCCGTTGCGATAGTCCCGCTCACGGATGCCGGAAACTGGTGTATCGATAGTGACGAAGAGCGCGGAGAATCCCGCCGCTCGTGCGCGTTCGATGCCGGCTTCAGCCGCTCCACGGCCCCCGAGCAAATAGAGTTGATAAAAGACCGGGCCGGAGGAGCTGGCCTTGACGTCTTCCAACTTGTGTCCCGAGATCGTGGAAAGGATGTATCCGGTTCCCGCATTCCCTGCAGCGCGGGCCGCGGCCACCTCACCACCCGGATGCATCAGGCGGCTGTACCCGACCGGAGCCAGAAGCAACGGCAGCGCGAGGTCGATGCCGAGAACGCTGGTGCGCAGGTCGCACTCGGGCTCAGCGACACCATACCGCGGACGAAACGTGACGTCCTCAAAGACGCGGCAGTTCTCGCGTAACGTGACCTCGCCCTCGGCGCCGCCATCCAGATAATCAAAAACGGCTTTAGGAATTCGTTTCTGGGCAATCGGCCGGAGATCGGCGACGGACACCACGCGTGGAGATTCCACAGAACGACGCCGCTTTGGCTGTGACACTGGCATCTGAAAGACTTAAACCGGAATTGATAGTAACACTGCCAAAACACATCGCTTCGCGACGAGGAACGCACGTTGCACAGGAATGATCCAAGCATGTGCAGTACTTTTTCGGTACTCCGTACCGGATCGCCGGGTACTCATCGACGGTACGTCACGCTCAAGGTTCTGAGACGTTTTTGAGCCTTGCGGATCTCGGACAATCCCCCATACTTAAAGAGTGCAGGAGAGTAGATTGAAACGCGTACGTGTACTCGTAGCCAACCGGCCCCGACTCATGCGCGAAATGGTGATCGAGACGATCTCGGACCAACCCGACATCGAGGTTGTGGGTGAGGTTGTGAACGACAAAGATTTGAATGAGATTGTGGAGCAGACCCAGCCCGACGTACTCATCCTTTCGCTGGAAGAACCTGAAAAGCCGCTGGGGCAATGCGGATTTCTACTCGGCCGTTATCCTCGCATGAGGATTCTGGCGCTTGCGCCGGAACAGAACAAGGGCGTCTATTTCTGGGCTATGGTCGATATTCGAAACAAGCCAGTCGAAAGCTCCGAGGCGGGAGTGTTGGGAGCCATTCGGGAGAAGCCGGGGCTCGTAGGCTTAGCTCGTATCTAGGCGGCGAACGCGAAGAAGTCCTGAGGATTTCTGATTGACGAAACCGAGATTGACGAAAATAAGATTGATTGAAAAAAGAAGATTGACGAAGCGAAGAATGCTTAGCTCCGAGAGCTCAGGTCGTATGAGTCCCGCCTGGAGCATCAGCCGGAAGGCGGTGCTTGGCAGCCTTTTGGTCTTGACCTGCGCGAGTGCGTTTGCGCAGGCGCGACATCAGGCACCCGTGCCTCAATCCGATCTGGCACGGCAGAACATGGAGCGCGTGGCCGCGTCTGTGGGCCAACTTGTCGCCATTCTTCACAGAGATCCGGGCTTGATGGTCGAATTAAAACGGTGGATCGCCAAAGATGCCACCGACCACGGCCAGCTTATTTCCGACTCAGACCTCACGGACGAGGCGATCTTCGACCGCCTTGAGAACGACATCACGTTCCGTTCGGTGGCGACGAATCTTGTTCAGAAGTACGGCTTCCTGAAGCCCATTCTGAATCCTGAATCCCCCCAGGCGCAGGAACAGCAGTTGCTTATTCGCGAGCGCGCGCGATACATGGCGCAGGATGAAGCCCGATCGCGGCAGCAACAGCAACAGAAAGATGCAAGCCAGTCTGCATCGTGCGATCCGACGGATAGCGATTGTTCGCAGCCGAACAACGCGGGAACCTCGTCGATTCAAGAGGTCAAGCCTCAGCCAGGAATGAACAACGCGGTTCCCGGAAGCGCTCCCTCCATCCAGAATTCTCCGGGCATGTCACCCACAAATCCGTCCCCGAACGCGCCGACGAACGATGTGACGTTGATGCGGACGAGCGGAGACGACTCTCTTCTTTCGGATCCCGCGCAAGCTGGAAGCTCAAGTGGACAGGGCTCGGGGCAGGCCGGTTCCAGCGGTTCCGGCCAGGACAAACGTCAAGGCGGCAGCAGTTCCTTGGACGATCTGTCGCTGAACTCCGACTTCGCCGGAGAAATGCTTAATCCGCAGTTGAACGGAAGCCCGTCCGGCCTGTCGGGTACGGACGGCTCCGGAGTCTCCACCACTTCCTACACGGGCGCAAATTCCACGTCGGCGAATGCCAACAACGCCCCGGCGATTCTTGCCGATGCAAAAAAAGCCCGGGAATCCGTCAGTCCGACGCAGAAAATGATACGGGCTGCAAATCCATACGAAAAGATCCCTTCGCTGTACGACATGTATCTGCAGACTGCAGCGCGACCGCCAGAGGTCGAGCGATTCGGAATGCAGATTTTTGAAAACGGTACGCGCGACCTGCAGATGATTCCCATGGATCTGCCTGTCGGCCCGGAGTACGTGCTCGGCCCCGGTGACGGTGTTTCGATTGACCTGTGGGGCGGAGTGTCGCGGCGTTTCTATCGCGTTGTCGATCGCGAAGGACGTGTGAGCCTGCCGGAAGTTGGACCTGTCCTGGTTGCCGGAAAGTCATTGGCCGAAGTGCAGGAATCGGTACAGAAAACTCTGCGGACGCAGTTCCGCAATGTGTCGGCCGACATCTCGCTGTCGCGACTGCGAACCATCCGCGTTTATGTCGTTGGTGATGTGGTGCGACCCGGCGCATATGACATTAGCTCCCTTTCGACGCCTCTGAACGCGCTGTTCGCGGCCGGAGGCCCAACGGGACGCGGCTCCTTGCGAATTCTGAAACACCTTCGCGGTAACGATCTCGTGGAAGACGTTGATGTCTACGACTTGCTGCTTCACGGGGTCAAGGGCGATATGAAGCGGCTTGAAAGCGGAGATACCGTGATGGTCCCACCGCTCGGTCCGCAGATCACAATCGACGGCATGGTTCGGCGTCCCGCAATTTACGAGCAGAAGAATGAAAAATCTCTTTCTGATGTGATCGCGCTCGCGGGTGGCTTGCTCCCGACCGCGACTCTGAGCCACATCGAGGTGCAACGCACGATCGCGCACCAGAAACAGACGATGCTCAACCTCGATGTGCCGCAGGATCACCCTGCCGCCGACGTCAGCCAGCAACTCGATTCCTTCCAGGTACAAGACGCCGACAAGATCCGCATCTTCCCGATCGCGCCGTATACACAAGACGCCGTGTACCTCGAAGGCCACGTAATCCGGCCGGGCAAATATTCCTACCACGACGGAATGCGCGTCACCGACCTCATCGGATCTTACAAAGACCTGCTTCCCGAGCCGGCGCTGCAATATGGCGAAATCATCCGCCTGAGCCTCCCAGACCACCGCCCGACCGTGCAGAGTTTTAACGTCGCCGATGCGCTCTCCGATCCTTCTCATGCTCCAGAATTGAAGCCTCTCGATACGATCCAATTCTTCGGGCGCTACGATTTTGAAAATCCTCCGGATGTTTCCGTGTGGGGCGACGTTCGCATTCCCGGAACCTATCGCACCGCCGGCGACATTCATCTGAGCGACGCGATCCACTTGGCTGGCGGCCTTTCGCCCGACGCAGCATCCGGAGACGCGCAGGTATTCCGCTACCAGCCGGATAGCTCGCTGAAAATTCTCAACGTGAAATTGAGCGGCGCGTTGGATGGCAGCCCGTCCGACGACATCGTTTTGCATTCGCGCGACCGCGTTTTGGTACACAAGAATGCAGCCGCAGTTGAGCCCGCAACCGTCTACGTGAAAGGCGAAGTAGCGCGGCCGGGCCGATATCCTCTGACTGCAGAGATGCACATTGGCGACCTGATCCGCGCATCTGGAGGACTGAAGGCCAGCGCCGATACGAAGACTGCCGACCTCACACACTATTCGTGGCAGGACGACAAGCAGGTCACGGGCAAGCAGGAACACATCTTGCTGGCTGACGCGATGTTGGCTGCGCCGGGCGAAGGTCTCGTGCTCAATAACGGCGATGTGCTCACCATTCCGCAAGTGCCCGGATGGAACGATCTGGGCGCATCCATTTCGATTCGTGGAGAAATTGTTCATCCCGGCGCTTATGGAATTCGACCAGGAGAAAGATTAAGTTCCGTGCTGACACGTGCCGGCGGGTTCAGTCCGAGCGCGTATCCATACGGCTCGGTGCTGCTCCGAACGGAAGTGCAAAAGATCGAGCAGAGATCGTATGGAGAACTCATCCAGCGAGTGCGCGAACAGCAGACAGCCGTACGTTTGACCGCCGCCAGCACCGCCGATCCCGATCAGAAGGCGTCGGCGGAGTCGGCTCTTGTGCAGTGGCAAACCACTCTCGACAGCCTGATGAGCAGCCCGCCCACCGGGCGCGTCACGATCCAACTGTCCGCCAACTTGAAAGACTGGGAGAATACCTCACGGGATGTAACGGTGCGTGCCGGAGATGTGGTCGTCATTCCAAAACGTCCGAGCTACGTCTTGGTGCAAGGCCAGGTCTACGGGGCAACGGCAGTCGCTTACCGGCCAGGCAAGAGCGCGAAGTGGTATCTGACACAAGCCGGCGGCACGACGAACATGGCGAACAAGAGAGCCACATTCGTGATTCGCGCGAATGGAACGGTTGTCGGAAGTCACACTTCTTTCTGGGTATCTGGCGAGGGCTTGAACGTCGCGTTGCAGCCCGGAGACATGGTTGTAGTTCCAGAGAAAGCTCTGGGCGGACCTCCGATTTGGAAAGCGATCTTCGCAAACGCTCAGGTTGTGAGTTCCCTGTTTACCAGTGCAATTCTGGCAGCGTCTTATTTCTAATTGGAACCCTACCGAGGACAGTGCGTGAATCGAATTCTGGGGACTTCGTGGGCCTGGATTATTTTGATGTTCATGCTGTCGGCCACGACGTTGTCGTTCGCGCAGTCCGGCCGTCCTGCTCCGCCATTTGATTTGAATGGCGGCGAAACTCCGACGCCACGCGATCAAAAAGATCAAGCGGACGAGGATACGAACAAGCTTCCCGACACTCCGCAACCCAGCGACACGCAGAACAAAGTGATCGGCCTTCCGAAGGCGTTTCTCCACGATCAGATCGGCATGTGGACGAGTCCTTCGAGGATTCGCTTCTCCGACACGACATGGATGGTCCCTCTCGGTGGATTCGCTGCGGCGCTGTTCGCGACCGACAGCGACATCAGCCGGCATCTGTCGAATGTTCCGAACACCTTGACGCAATCCCGCCACATTTCCGACTACACCGCGTACTCCATGGGCGCAGGCGCGGCGGGAATTTATTTTCTAGGCCTGGTTTCGCACAACGATCACCAGCGTGAAACGGGCTTTCTCAGCGGGGAGTCGGCGATTGACGCGCTCATCGCCGTCGAGGCATTGAAATATGCGACCGGACGTCAACGTCCCTACCAGGGCGCTGGCACCGGACAGTTCTGGCACTCGGGAACATCATTTCCTTCCGAACACACAGCCGGGGCGTTCGCGATCGCCGGAATCGTTTCGCACGAATATCCCAGCCCATTCATAAAGTTTCTTTCTTACGGAATGGCCACCTTGGTCGGCGCGTCGCGAATCACGGCGAAGCAGCACTTCCCTTCCGACGTTCTAGTGGGAGCGGCCATCGGATATCTGACCAGCGAATACATTTATCGCAAGCATCACAATCCCGAGTTGGCGGGCGGTACGTGGGAGACTCCCGCGATCCGTCCGGAACGTCCCGGTCACTGGCAGTCAAAGTACATGGGATCTCCATACGTCCCTCTGGATAGCTGGATCTATCCCGCCATGGAACGCTTGACCGCGCTCGGATACATCGACAGCGGCATCCTCGCCATGCGGCCATGGACCCGCATCGAGTGCGCGCGCCAGCTGAGCGAAGCAGGCGACCGCCTTCCAGACGATGCAGGGAACAATGAAGCGGCTCATCTCTTCGAGGAGCTGACGCAAGAACTCTCGACTGAAATGGGTTGGCTCGCCGGTGGGAATAACGCCGAACTGCGCCTGGAGTCAGCCTACACGCGCGTTACCGACATTGCCGGGAAGCCGCTCACCGATGGTTATCATTTCGGCCAGACAGTCATCAATGACTTTGGACGTCCTGAGCAGCAAGGCTTCAACAACGTTACCGGATTGTCGGGGTGGGCGACGGACGGGCCGTTCACGATTTACATTCGCAGCGAGTATCAACATTCACCATCCGCGCCAGGTCTGCCACTAGCGGCGCGCGAGGCGATTTCGATCGCCGACTTCAGCCACGACATCATTCCGGCACCGTTTCCGGTTCCTCCGGGAACACCCAAACCTTCGATCGATCGCGGACGGCTGCTGGACGCTTACGTTTCGATGAACCTCTCCGATTGGGAGCTTTCCTTCGGCAAGCAAAGCCTTTGGTGGGGACCAGACGAGGGCGGCGGAATGATGCTCAGCGACAATGCCGATCCGCTGACGATGTTCCGCGTGAACCGCATCACACCGTTCAAGCTTCCCAGCATCTTCGGATTTCTCGGTCCGATGCGGGTCGAATTTTTCCTGGGACAATATTCCGGATACGAATTCATGTTCACTCCAGGCGGACTCGTCGGCCAGTATGGCCAGTCTCTGCATCCGCAGCCCATCGTTCATGGCGAGCGGTTCAGTTTCAAGCCGACGCCCAACTTCGAATTCGGCATGTCACGCACGACGGACTATGGCGGCCCCGGATACCCGCTGACCTGGCATACATTTCTGAGGAGCGTTTTCTCGACCGACCAGACCCTTCCCGGGGCGCCAAATAAACCCGGTTCCCGGCGATCTGGGCTCGATTTCAGCTATCGAATCAGGAACGGCCTGACCTTCTACGCCGACGGTTTCACCGAGCACGATACCATCAGCCCCCTTGTGGGCCCGGACGTCGCAGCATGGCTCGGAGGCGTTTATATTCCTAGACTTCCGAGGATTCCAAAAATGGACTTCCGGGTGGAGGGGGTCTATACCGATCCCCCAATCGGCGGAAACGTCGGTTCCGGGTTTTTTTACTACAACCCTACGTGGCTCTCAGGCTTCACAAATTCAGGCAATTTGATGGGAAACTGGGTTGGACGGGAGGGCCAGGGTGTACAAGCATGGACCTCATATTGGCTCTCGGGGCGTAACAAACTACAATTTGAAGCCAGGCATCTCAAAGTGAGCCACGAGTTCATTACGAACGGCGGCACGCTGACCGATGCCAGTGTTCGTGCGGATATTTGGGCCGGCAAAAATTTCAGTCTCTCGGCGGCGGTGCAATATGAAAATTGGACTTTCCCGGTGATCTCACCTACGAAACAATCGAACGTGACTTCATCGGTACAATTAACATTTTGGCCTAAGCCGTTGCGGGGGCGCAGCACTCAGGATTGACGAATTGTTTCTTGATCGAGGATTCACTCGTTAAAATTTGTGGCGACTAAAGAAATCACAAACGCGGACCCTCGGCTCGAAGACGAGCTGATCATCGACCACGAGGACGCCGAAGTGTACCGGGGCAAGTCGATTGCCCGGCTCTCCCTGTTGTGGCAGGAGCGTCGATTCCTGCTCCGATGCGCCGCGATCGGGATGGTGATTTCGATCGTCATCGTGCTGCTGATTCCAGTTCGTTTTACTTCGACCACCCGCCTGATGCCTCCTGATCAGGCTGGGGCCGGCATGGCATCCATGCTGGCCGCGTTGGGCAAAGGTTCGGGAGGCGGCAGCGATCTGGGAATGATCGGATCGGAAATGCTGGGTCTGCGAACATCGAGTGACCTGTTCGTAGGAATTCTGCATAGCCGCACGATTCAGGATCAACTCGTGAATAAGTTCGACCTGCGCAAAGAATATGGCACCAAGCGATGGGAAGACGCGCGCAAGACCTTGGATAAGCTTACCGACGTACAGTCCGACCGCAAGAGCGGCATCATCACGCTGAAGGTAAGCGATCACGATCCGAAGCGAGCCGCCGGCCTCGCGCAAGAGTACGTCGCCGGGCTCAATCAAATCGTGTTGACGCTGAACACATCGTCCGCGCACAAAGAACGAGAATTCCTGGAGCAACGGCTCGGCCAAGTTAAAGGAAGTCTCGAAAAAGCGGAACGCGACTTTGGCGATTTCGCCAGCAAGAACACCGCGATCGACGTCAAAGAGCAAGGCAAGGCAATGCTCAGCGCTGCGGCGGAAGTCGAAGGACAACTGATCGCGGCTCAAACGGAGCTTGAGAGCCTGCGCCAGATCTACACGGCGAACAACGTCCGCGTGCGAGCGGTTCAGGCGCGAATCGAAGAATTCCAGCGGCAGCTGCAGAAAATGGGCGGCAAATCGGCATCTTCTACTGATGTTGCGACCCCTCCCTCCAGTGAAGAGCTGTATCCCCCCATCCGACAGTTGCCAATTCTGGGCATCGCTTACGCGGATCTCTATCGCGAGGCGAAAGTTCAGGAAGCCGTTTTTGAAACCCTGACCAAGCAATACGAGATGGCGAAGGTGGAAGAAGCGCGCGAGACCCCGAGCGTGAAAGTGCTCGATGAGGGCGACGTTCCGGAAGGAAAATCCTTCCCTCCCCGCACGCTGCTGGTGGCTCTCGGCATTTTTCTGTCATTCGTTGTTGGCAGCGTCTGGGTGTTAACGAGTACCTGGTGGCACGCACTCAATCCGCAAGATCCCGGGAAGAAATTGCTGCAGGAAGTGGCGGGTACCGTGAGAGCCAGGCTGGGCCGAGTATCCGGCCGGAAATTCGGTGGACGAATTTCGCGATTCGATCCTTCGCGCAGCGACATTTCAACGAGCCATCTCGATGATCAACGCGAACGCGATAGCCGCGTCCGCGACATTAACGATTGAACACGACGTCGGCTCTCTGGCTCCTGCCGCATCGAGCCCGCGATTGGAATGGGGCTCGGAGTTCGATCGAACCGATCACGGGTTCACCTTCGGTACAAAGCGGCCTGGCGCAAGCCGAAAACGCGACGTCAATTCTGCAGCAGAGGATCGTTCAAGATGTCGTCTCCTGTTGACGTCTCGCATCGCGAGGAAAGCAAGGCGCAAAAAACAGGAACTTATTCCGTTGCGAGCGTGACCGTCGCATACAACGGTTCGTCGATTTTGCCCCGCCAGATCGACGCTCTCAAAAAGCAGACTCGCAAGCTGGACGAAATTGTCGTCGTCGACAATGCTTCGAGCGATGACACCCTGAAACTGCTGGCTGCGCAATATCCAGAAGTGACGGTCATCAGCCTGCCGCAGAACATTGGGGTTGGCGGCGGTTATTCGTCAGGGCTGTCGCGTACGGTAGAAAAACACGATTGGATTTGGTTGCTCGACGGAGATAGCATTCCGCAACCCGACGGCCTGGAAAAACTGCTGGACGGTTTGGAACATCTCGGCAGCGACGCCGAGCGTATTTCGATCTTGGCTCCCCTCTGCATCAATGCCGAGACCGGTCACGTCTATCCAGCGCTGATGTGGAAGAACGGCTGGCATTACGAAGACGGCAAGAAGCTCGTGGGTCCGGCAGTATTCGTAGACTCGGTGATTTCGTCCGGCACTCTGCTGAAGAGCGATGCGGCCAAGAAAGTCGGCTTCCCGCGTTCGGATTTTTTTATTGATTTTGTGGATCATGAATACTGTTTTCGATTGCGCCGCGCGGGATATTCGATTGCGATGATTCCCGCGAGCCGGCTGGATCACAGCATCGGCGAATTCCGGAACCGCGACTTCATGGGGTTGCATAAGCGGTGGATCGATCACGCTCCGTGGCGCGAGTACTACATGGCCCGTAACGAGATCTTTACGATTTGGGAGTATCACCCCGATTGGCGAAGTAAGAGTTCGACGATCGGGCGACTGCTGCGCCGAACCCTTGAAATCTTGCTATTTCGAAGAGAGAAAGCCGCGCGCTTCCGCATGATCGCGCAGGGAGTGCGCGATGGATTCGCGGGACGGCTGGGAATCCGGCATCTCCCGGAGGGCCGTGAGTGGTCGCAGGGTTGAACTTTGGGGAAGGATGAATGAACGCCGAAGTCTGTGCATCGATCATCACATACAATCCGGATGCCGAATTTGAGCGCGCGCTTCGCATCCTTCGTCCCCAGGTCGGCCACCTCGTTGTGGTGGACAACCATTCCCAACCACCGATCGTTGAACGGCTCAGAACGCTGGCGAAGCAATATGATTTTTATCTGCTCGAGAATCCCGACAACTACGGAATCGGCACCGGCCTCAATCAGTCGATCCAGTGGATCCGAGAGAATGCGGGTTGCGAGTTCGTCCTGTTCTTCGATCAAGACAGTTTCATCTCGGAAACTTTCGTCGATGAGATGACTGCCGAGTATCGACGGCACGCGGAAATCGAAAAGATTTTCGTGGTGATGCCGAAAATTGTTTTTCAGCGAACGGGAGCAACGTATGTCCACCCGTCGTGTCAAGGAACATACTTGGTGGCGCAGACTTCCGGCAGTTTGATGCCGCTGCGAGTATTCAAAGAGGAAGGGCTTTATCGGCAAGACTTGTTCATTGACTACGTCGACTATGAGTTTTGCCTTCGGGCCGTGTCGCATGGATGGAAGATCGTCTACTGCGAATCGGCGGTATTACAGCATGATCCGGGCCGCGTACAACAGTTCTCGCTTTTCGGGATCAAGAAGGTGACGACCACAAATCACAGCCCGGTGAGACGATATTATCTGATGAGAAACGGCATCTGGACCATCCGGCAATATGCCGCCCGGTATCCGAGATGGGCGGTCGGCCACGCATGGCAGATGATGAAAGAGATGGTCAGAGTTTTGATTTTCGAGCGCAACCGGACCAGCGTCGTGGCGATGTGGCTGCGCGCCGTCCGGGACGTCATACAGTCCAGGTTCGGCAAGTATCCGCCGTGCGACGCCAGCGTGAATGCTTAGAGTTCAACAAAGAAGATGAAGTCGGTTCTTTTTTACAGTGACGCACCGCAATTCGGCGGCCATGAAGCGATGACGCTTGAGGCCGTGCGATGCGTGTGTCAGAACAAGGATGTCAGCGTCTCCGCGATGTTCTATGAAGGAAACTTCCGGTTTCAGAGTGAGCTGGCAGCGATCGCGGACTCGACCGGCAACCTTGCTCTAATTCCTCTTCAAATTAGGGCCGGCAGCCTGCAGGCGTTTCGATCGCTGATCAGCATGAGGAAGGTGAACTACCTTCAAGGCTTGATGAAGACGCTGAATCCTGAGCTCGTGCTGGTTTCCCAGGGCCGTATCGAGGCCAGCAGTCTTGGATTACTCGCGGCCAAGCGAGCGGGGTTCCGCACCGTGAGTTACATTCCGATGGCGCATGCAGTATCGGTTTCGGGGACACCGTTCGCCGTGCGGATTCGCGAAAAGGTAAACCGGCGGCTGTACAGTGTACCGGACAGATTCATCACGATCAGTGAGCACGCGCGTGAAATGCTTTTCCTGCGCGGAGTAACACAGGACGTTGCGGTGGTGCCGAACTGTGTCACAGTCCAGCCCACGACCTCGACCGATGGCGAAAGTTTTCGAACCATGCACGGGATCAGTTCAGCGGATTACGTCGTCGGCGTCGTTGCCCGCATCGACTTCCGGCAAAAAGCACAGGACTTCGCGGTCGAGGCGATCAGTCGTTCCCGCGACAGGCTCGCTGGATTCAAATTCGTTTTCGTTGGAGAGGGACCCGATGGGCAAAAGCTCCACGAAATGATTGTCAGCTGCGGGCTCTCCGAAATTGTTCGACGCTTGCCATGGTGTGATAATCCGGGCAAGGTTTACGCCGGTTTGGACATGCTGCTCATTCCCTCCAGATTTGAGGGAGTGCCATTGGTCATGCTCGAAGCAATGCTTTGTAAACTTCCAATTGTGGCGGCAAATGTCGATGGAATGGCCGAACTGCTTCCCCCCGACTGGCTCTTCCCGCCTGAAGATCACAGTGCAGTCATCGATCGAATGTTGACAGTCAAAGGCGCGGACAATTCGAAGCTATTGGACTTCCACCGGAACCGGGTACTGCAAGAGTTCAGCACGGCCCGATTTTGCGACAACATGCGCGAAGCCATTCTGGAAGAGAAGCCAGTGCGGGCTCTTTGCGCGCAACCGTAATTTCAAATGCTCAGTCGTAAAGGCAAACGATCCGAATGATTTCGCTTGGCATGGCCGACTTGGTGATACTGACCTCTCTGTCCATTTACTTAGGGGTGTATTTCTTCGTCTCACGGCGCGAAGGCAGCTATGTCAACCTGCTGACGCCCACCACGCTGCTGAGCACACCAGCCTTCTTTCTCTTGCCACTGCTCTACGTCCACTTGTTTCGGCCTGAAGGAACGCCGTTTGCATATATCTACGTGTACGCAACCATTGCAGTCGAGAGCATCGTATTCGCGTTCTTCTTTTGCCGACGCACCACGGCCCTGATCCGTCTTCCATTCGCATTCTCTTACTCACACTTCTGGGGCTGGTCGATTGCGTGCCTCATTTTGGCGTCGCTCGCATATTTGCCGATATTGCTGAAATTCCCGCAATACATTCTCAATCCAAGGCAAATTTATATCGAAACGCGAACCGGATTCGGCGCGAGCTCTTTCACCTCCACGACCCTGGCCTACATGGCCGTGATTCTTGTCCTTTTCACCTCGAAATCTCTTACGCGGAAAGCGTGGGTCATTGGCGGTGCCGTGATTCTGCTTTCGCTTCACGGCAGCAAGGGACAAGTCCTCGAAGTTCTCTTCTTCGTCCTTCTTTATCTCGTGTATGTGAAACGCAAGCGGTTCAATCTGATCCCGACCCTGATTGGCGCGGCGTGCGTCAGCGGCCTGATTATCTTGTTGTTCGCGGCCAGCATGATCCTGGGGGACAGCCCGCTCGAGGCACTCGAGACCGTCAGCAACTATTCGGATTACACTCGAAATGATTTGCTGGTGATCGATTCGCATTTTCCCATGCAGTACGGGCGTCTGACTTTGGAAGCGAACACGATCAGCTTGATTCCGCGAATCCTGATGCCGAGCAAGCCAAAGAATTTCGGCACGTTTTATTTGGCGGAAGAATTTTTTCCGGAGAAATACGACGCCGACATGGGCGCTCCCGCATTTGCGATCGGAGTCGAGTACGCCGACTTCGGATGGTTCTCCGTCGTCTATCTCTCGCTCCTGGCCGCCTTGCGGGGCTGGCTGGCGCGTATCTCCGTCAATCGCTTGCGCGCGACGCGTCATCCGGCAGACCTGATTATCGTTGCATTTCTGGCCGACATCACACTATTTCCCATCGGCGGCGGCGGCTGGTTTTTCCCGGAAACCGTGGGCATCGCTCTGCTGGTTCGATACATCTCTTGCTTCCGCGCCGATAAAATCTGCCGCGAACGAGTTGTGACGAAGTTGCCGGGCATTCTGCCGCACGCGGGACCATCGCTGAATAGCGCTGGGGAACCGTGCTGAACGGCGTTCTCTACGATGCCCGCTGGATCGGCAATCACGGCATCGGCCGATTTGCGTCGGAAATCCAAAAGCAGATTCCGGGCCTCATCCCGTTTGATGAGCGCCGTCGTCCATGGCATCCGCTGGACCCGATTCTCCTCGCAGGCGCCCTCCTTCGCAGAAAGCCGCAGTTGTTCTTCAGTCCCGGGTACAACTCACCGCTGGGGTGGCCTGGTCCTTATGTCTTCAGCCTGCACGATCTGCATCACCTGTGCGTCGCTGACAATTCGAGCATAGCCAAGCGCGCGTACTACCGGACGATCATCAAACCGGCCTGCCATCGCGCTTCCTTCGTTCTCACCGTCTCGGAATATTCGAAGCATGAGATTTGTACTTGGGCGAACGTTGCAGAAGAGAAAGTCGTCAATGTTGGAAATGGCGTGGGATCGCCATTCACTTCTTCAGGCGCTAAACACGAGCCGGGATATGCCTATCTGCTTTACGTCGGCAGCCACAAAGTCCACAAGAACCTTCCGCGGTTGCTGAAGGCTTATGCGATTTCTGGGGTTCACAACGACGTGCGTTTGCTGATGATGGGCGAACCGGACAAAGCAATGTCGCAGAACGTGAAAGATCTGGGCCTGGAAAATCACATCACGTTCGTCGGTTTTCCGAACAACGATCAGCTCGCCGAATACTATCGCGGCTCTCTCGCCCTGCTCTTTCCATCTCTATACGAAGGATTCGGCTTGCCTCCGCTTGAGGCCATGGCCTGCGGAATACCGGTCTTGACGTCGAACGTCTGCGCTCTTCCTGAGATTGTCGGTGACGCCGGAATCATCGTTCAACCTCTGCAAACGGACGAGATCGCCGATGGAATCCGCCGTCTCGTGGAAGACCCGGCGTTGGTCAGTGATCTTCGGCGGCGTGGCCTCGATCGCGCGAGTCACTTCACGTGGGAAAAGACTGGGGCGAAAGCCCTCGAAGTGCTTCGTTCCGCCGCCGCCAATGGTTCTTCTCATTCGTCGAAATAGGCCGCGCACATGGACGTTGTCGCAGCGCAATCGATCCTGTTCCCAGCAATATCATTGCGGGAGATCATCAATCCTGCGTATACTCGGTTGTCCAAAAAATCAAGCAGTACGTCCGCCCTTGTAAGGAACAGTTAAAGAAAGATGATCCCCAGGCAATCTGACGGCAAGTTTCTGCTATTCGGAGTCGCAATCCGCTCCGCAAAACGCCGGATAAAACCTGACGCCGCGACATCTTTCCCGGTCGAATTCTTCCGCCTGAATGCTGTAGCCCAAGGAGCCCTATGACTTGCACACTTGCGTCCCGGATGACATTTTCCCTTGCCATCGCCGGAGCCTTCGCTCTAACGACCGCTTGTGGAGGCGGCATCAATACGCCCACTGCCCAAGGAGCGGTTGCGAGCACGCAAAACCCATTGGTCGCTCAGTACACGATCACCAGCGGCTGCACGGGTCCAGCTTTTGTCGAATTTGGACCGGACACGAATTACGGCCGGACCACAGCTCCTTTCGCCTTGCCGGGTCACTACCTGAGTTCGCCGGTCCAGGTTGCGGGTATGCGGGCCTCCACGACATACCACATGCGAGCGCAGGTGCAGTGCGGAAGTGAAACCATTACGACTGCGGACACGACGTTCAAGACGGGTGCACTCCCTTCTTCCATTACATTTCCGGCTCTGACGGTGTCTCGTCCGAATCCGTCCTTGAGTTCTCTGGAAAATCCAGGCATCGAGATGGTCACGGTGCCAGAAATCGGTACTCCGGCGCTCTTTACCGACCGCGACGGGAATCCCATCTGGTATTACGACGTCGGCCAGGGGAACTATCCTTACACGTTCAAATTACTGAACAATGGACACATCCTCCTGAGCATCACTACTCCCAACTACTCGCTGCTGCGCGAAGTGGATTTGGCCGGAAACACTATCCGTGAAATGCAGATCGGTGACTTGCAGATCAAGATGAGAACGGCCGGAGCCGACTTTGTTCCCGGAGGATTTCACCACGACATCCTCCCGTTAGATAACGGACACCTGATCGTATTGGTCGATTGCTGGCAATATTTCACCGACCTTCCGAATTATCCCGGAACCATTCAACTGCAGGGCGACGGAATTATCGATTTAGATGAGAATTGGAACCCGGTTTGGATGTGGAATACCTTCGACCACCTGGACCCGAATCGCCATCTGCAGCCTGTACTTTCCGGCGACTTGCTCGATTGGACTCACAGCAATGCTCTTGTCTATTCCCCGCCGGACGGGAATCTACTTTTATCGATGCGTCACCAGTCGTGGGTGATCAAGATCAATTACAACAACGGAACCGGGGACGGCAGCATAGTCTGGCACCTGGGATATCAAGGCGATTTCGCGTTGACTCAGAACGGCGTTCCAACCGACGATCCAAGCCTCTGGTTCTCTTTCCAACACTTCCCGGTCATTTTGAATCAGAGCGGGTCCCAGACTACGCTCGCCGTTTGGGACAATGGAAATAATCGTGTGATGAACACCGCGGGAGCGGAGTGTACTTTGGCTCCGGGTGGCATTCCATGCTTTTCGCGCGCTTCTATTTATCAGGTCGATGAAAGCGCAAAGACAGCTGACTTGCAATGGGACGACTTGCAGCCTTCGTTCGGTGAGTGGGGCGGAAGCATCAATCAATTTGCAAATGGCAACGTCGAGTTTGATTTGAACTCTCCGGCCGTCCCGCCTGCACCAAATATCGTCTCCCAAGTGCAGGAGGTCACCCAGACCGATACACCTCAAGTAGTTTGGGAAATGAACTTCCCAACGCCCTCTTTCGCGTATCGCGCGTATCGAGTACCGAGCTTGTATAACGGGGTGACGTGGCAATATTGAGTTCGAGATCGTAAATTTCAAACGACGGATTCAGGTTCTCGCGAAAGCTGCGGAAACGGCGAGACGACTCTAGTTGCTCGCCCGTTCAACGATAGCCGGTAGTTCTTAAATTGGCCTCCGGCGCGGGTCTGTGCACATTGTTCGATATTGCGGGCCAGGATCGTTTGTAGATATACTCCCCGTTTGTTGTCGAGTTGTTGGCCTCACTCCACAAGGAAAATCGAAAAACTGAATGATCGTTCGGCGATTAGGCAGCAGTTTTCTGTTTGTCTTGATTGCGTGGGCTCTTTCCAGTTGCGGATTGAGTTCGCATAGCTCTGTCCCGGCAGGCCCCTCGATCACCGAGCAGCCTTCCAATCAGGCTGTAACCTTGGGACAACAAGCCACCTTTACAGTCAGCACTTTCAGCGACTCTCCGGTCACGTATCAGTGGCAGAAGAACTCAGCGCCTGTTTCAGGCGCAAATCACGCGTTTTTCACCATCCCTGTCACGACCGCGGCCGATGACGCCGCTGAATACGCGGTCGTGGTAAGCAATCCATCTGGACAGGTCACAAGTTCCACGGCCACTCTATCGGTACATCCTCCGCCCGACGTTCTCACCTTTCACAATGACAAATTGCGCACCGGTCAAAACTTGATGGAAACCTTTCTGAACGCGCGCAATGTCACTCCCTCCTTATTTGGAAAGACTGGCTTTCTTTCGACCGATGGAAGGGTCGATGCCCAACCTTTGTACCTGGCTGGTGTGCAGATCGGGAATGCAACCCACAACGTCCTCTACGTCGCTACCGAACACAACAGCGTCTATGCCTACGACGCGGATACTCAAGCGCTGTTGTGGCAGGCTACTGTAATGAAAGCCGGCGAAACCAGCAGCGACGACCGGCAATGTCCCGCCGTCACTCCTGAAATCGGAATCACCTCAACCCCGGTGATTGATCGTGGTCAGGGGCCCAATGGCGCGATCTACGTCGTCGCAGCGACCGAAGACGCCAGCGACCTTTACCACCATCGTCTCCACGCTCTCGATGTCACGACCGGAGCGGAATTGTTTGGCGGACCCGTGGAGATCCAAGCACAATATCCCGGCACCGGGTCCGGCGGGAATGGCGTGAACGTGATCTTTGATCCATCCCAATATTTCGACCGGGCCGCGCTGTTGGCCTCCAACGGAGTGATTTACACCTCCTGGGCCTCACACTGTGATGTTCAGCCATATACGTCATGGGTCATGGGGTACGACGAGTCTACGTTGCAACAATCGCGAGTGCTGAACCTTACGCCGAATGGTCAAGAAGGCGCCATCTGGATGTCCGGTGGGGGGCCAGCCGCTGACGCCGATGGCAATGTTTATCTGCTCGGTGGAAACGGGACGTTCGACTCTAGCCTCAACAGCAACGGCTTTCCGAGCCAAAATGATTTCGGGAACGCTATCGTCAAAATCTCCTCGACCGCTCCCGCGGCAATCACTGACTTTTTCGCTCCCTTCGACACAAGCGCGCAATCCGTGGGCGACTTCGATCTGGGCTCGGGCGGAATTTTGCTGTTGCCGGACCAGGTCGACGACTCCGGCCAGACCAGACATGTAGCGCTCGGTTCCGGAAAAACCGGATGGATCTATGTGGTCGACCGTGACGATATGGGAAAGTTCAATCCGAGCGCGAACAACATTTTCGAAGAAATTCCGCGATGCTGCGGAACCTACGGAGGTCTGTTCGGACCGATCTATTCGACTCCTGCCTATTTCAACTCCACGGTCTATTTCGGGTCCCAGGACGAACCGCTCGAGGCTTTCGCTGTTTCAAACGCGAAACTCTCTTTGCCTTTCAACATGCGATCCGTGGATGCCTACCCATATCCTGGAGCGACTCCCAGTATCTCCGCCAACGGCACGAAGAATGGAATCCTCTGGGCCGTCGAGAACGGAACCACTGGAATCCTGCACGCCTACGACGCCACCAATCTTACCGTCGAGTACTACAACAGTGGCGCGAACCCAACCCGCGATCAGTTCGGATCGAATAAGTTCATCGTTCCCACCATAGTCAACGGCAAGGTCTACGTCGGCACCCCGTCTGGCGTCGCAGTTTTTGGGATTCTGCCCCTTCCTTAATCGCTCCACTTCGAAAGAAATCTGGCCCCTCTTTCGTCGTCAGAGAACCGTCCGGCCCTGCGCCAGGCCCCTTGTCCTCTTCCTAAATGAAACAAACGATTTGCCGTACGGAACTACGAGTATGGACAACCGGCACCGCGTCGTCTATGTTCGACGCATATGCAAAAGACAGCGATCTCCCTGTTGACGTGTCTTGCCTTTCTATCTGCCGCAGCCATCGCGGCCGCAGCCCCCGCTGCAAGCCTCGATCACATCTGCGTCGTTGATGGACTCAAGTACATGAATGTCCAGTCGGCGATGTCAGCATGCACCGGCTCCGGAGTGGCCGTAATTCCTCCGACCTACGCGGGACCGGAATCGAGTGACGCTGGCGTGATGGATTTTCGACACCCCGAGCGCGTGAAGGGCTTAACTCCGGTGACAGAATTTGGAGCCAAAGGAGATGCCGTAACCGCATCGGATGGCGTCAGCGAGATCCGATCGATGACTTTCACGGCTGGCCCGTCCGCGTTCGTGAAGGGGCGCGACGAAGGCAAGACCATCATCATTACCGGTGCCGGGTCGGTGAATGGTTCCTTGACTTCGACCATCAAGTCTGTCGATGCTCCCAACCGCGTAACCCTGACGAACGCCGGAGGCTTTAGTGCGAGTCATCTGACGTATTGGCTCGGGACCGACAATACCGCTGCCTTCCAGGCCGCCTACAACGCGCGCAAGCCTCTCTTTTTGTCGCCAGGTAAGATTGGCTGGCTGGACGGCGAGATGGAAACCGGGGTCTCCTATCACCCCGATCAGGGTCATCATCATCAACCGCGCAACAGCGCCGCGTGCGCGACGCAGGAGGAGTCTGATGAATCTTACGACTGAGGCTTGGATTCCGGTTGTCTGGAGAGACGGAAGACCGGGAACCGTGAGCCTGCGCGAAGCGTTCGAGCGGGGCCACGAGATTCAAGACCTCGCCGTCCGCCCGCACGAACGCATCGCCCTGATGCGGCTGCTGATTTGCGTCGCCCAGGCGGCGCTCGACGGCCCGGCCGACCATGACGAATGGAAATCATGCCGGCCGCGCATCGCGCCGGCAGCCCTCGATTACCTCAAGCGCTGGAAACACGCCTTCGAGCTTGTTTGGCAACGGCCAGCGGTTCTTGCAGGTCACCAATTTGAAGAAGCCCACGAAGCGAGTCCAACGGCGGATGACGACGAAGGCAACTCGACCAGCAAACTCGATCTCGCATTGGCCACGGGCAACAACACGACGCTGTTCGACAACGCGGGCGGCTCGGAGCGGGCGTTCACCCCCGGCGAACTCGCCTTGATGCTGCGACATTCCAGTGTTTTTCCCCCGGCGGGACGATTGGCGTCGCGCTATGGAATGACATGCCGACGGTGGGATGGACCAGCTACCCGAAGGAGAAACAGGCCAAAGCGACCACGCGCCGTGCCTGGCTGGCGGGATGCTGCACGCCCTGCTGCGGGGTGACAGTCTGCTCGATTCGGTGCACCGGAACCTGATGACGAAGCGGCAGGCGGAGCAGTTCTTCGGCAGGAAGTCTTGGGGCAGGCCGGTGTGGGAGATGATGCCGGCAACGATCCGCCGACTACCGTGGCCGTGCGGCAACGCCAAGCCGGACCTACTTGGGCCGCCTTGTTCCGCTGACGCGCAATTTGGCTCGCGGACGATCGGCGGTCGCTAATACTCGCCAACGGGCTGGAATATGTACCCTATCCCGATTGGCGCGAGCCATCGGCCACGATTGTCACGCGGAGCGTCAAGGGGCAGCCCACGCGTGTGGTGTTGGCGGGCATCCGTCGAGAGAGCCGCATGGCGCGAGTTGCACGCCCTGACGGTCAAGGCCGTGAGCCAAAACAGCAATGGCGGCCCAGCGGCTCTGCAGAATATCTCCGATGACGAAGCTTTCGATCTCTGGGTCGGGGGCCTGGTCGCCAACAAAGCCAAGCCGGTGGACACCACCGAGTCGGTGTTCCATGTCCCTGCCGCGATGCTGAGCGAGCCGAGCCAGGCGGCCTACGAAAAGGGAGTGCGGCACGCGGAGAATACGGAGTTTCGAGTCATGCGGGCCGTCTCCGTTTACCACAAGGAACTGGGTGACAATCTTGACCGGCCCGAAATGAAGAATCGTCGCCAACAAATCCAGAGCCATGCCGCCGCCCAATTCTGGACGGACGTCGAGAGTGCCGTGCCGCGATTGCTGGAGGTGGCCGCGCACCCGGAGAGTCTTGGGCTCAACCGAGTGGCACAAGACGGCGTGGGGGCAATCTGTCTGGCGGGCTGCTCGTGCGACGCCTATGAAAGCGCGTGTCCGCACGAGACACCGCGCCAGATTCGAGCGTATGCGCTGGGACTGAGAGCATTGTTCGCTGCACCGGCCGTGAGAGCCGAGAAGTTGAAACGGAAAAGGAGGCTGAAGCATGAGTGACAATCAACCCGATCCCAAGGAAACCGCGGCGCGCTTGTTGGCCTATCTGCGCCAGCTCAAGAACGACCGCGGCGCGATGGCCGACCTGCGCTGCGCGCTGAGCCCAGCCCAGCTTCCCCGCGCTTGGCCGTTGCTGGCGCGTGTGGGCGGCATTGGCAATCCGCGCATCGAGGCCGTCGCCGGCCTGTTCGCCTACCACCCGGACGAAACCCACAGCGGGCAACCTCGGCACGACCTGCCGCCGGCTCGCAGGCGAGAACAACAGCTTCGACGCCCGCTTCCGCCGCCTGCTGGCGTGCGACCGCGATGAGATCTGCGAGCGGCTGCGTCCCGTGATCCTCGCCGCCAAAGCCAAAGGAATCCCGGTGAACTACGAGCAATTGTTCGCTGGATCTTGTGTTACTGGAGCGAAACGTCAAGGCCCGTTGGGCGCGGGAGTACTGGGGCGCGCCGGAAGGTGAGGAATCGGCGACGCCGGCAACTGCGTGGAGGCCGCGCCATGACCTACCTCACCCAAGTCACTCTGGATTTCGCCACCGCCGCCCGGCTGCGGCTGCGCGACAGCTACGACTGGCATCAGGCAGTTTGGAAAGCGTTTCCCGGCCGCGACGGCGAGCAGCGCGATTTTCTCACGCGGCTCGACCAGCGCCGGGAGGGCTTCCGGTTGCTGATCGTGTCACCCGTGGAACCGGTGCGGCCCGATTGGTGTCCGCCCGACCCCGAGAGCTGGAAGACGAAGCCAATCCCGGAAGCGTACTTCACGCGCAGCCGGTATGCCTTTCAGCTTTGCGCGAACCCGACGAAGAAGGTCTCCAAGGACGCGCCCGACGGCAGCATCGACCAAGAACGGTCGGCGCGTCCCGTTGGGCAAGCGCGAGGAACTCGTGGCGTGGATCAGCCGCAAGGGGGACCAGGGCGGCTTCACCGTCGATGAAGACACACTGCGCACCATTCCCCGTGGCCGGGAGTACTTCGAGAAGAACGGCCAGCGCGGCCTGCACAGTGCCGTGGAGTTTCAGGGCGTGCTGACCGTGACCGACCCGGCCAAATTTCACGAAACCTTCACGCGCGGCATCGGCTCGGCCAAGGCATTCGGCTTCGGCCTGCTGGTGATCGCGCCAATCTCATAAGTCAGATCCCAACAACCGAAAGGAACTGCATGAAACTGATCGAATTGCACATCCTCCAGTCGTTCCCCGTCTCGTGCCTGAACCGCGATGACGTGGGCGCGCCCAAGACGGCCATCTTCGGCGGCGTAACTCGCGCCCGCATCTCCAGCCAGTGCCTGAAACGGGCGATCCGCGAACACGCCAAGGAACTGTGCCCCGAGCTGTTTGCTGGCGAGCGCAGCAGCTTGATCGTCACGACCAATCGCCGAAGCCGCTGAGAAGCACGGTGTCGCCGAGCCGACAAGGCCACGGAGGTCGCCAAGAAAATTTGCGACGACCTGGCCAAATTCGACGAGAGCCGCTGAGAAGAAAGGCGAGCTCAAGGTCAAGACGCTCATGTTTCTTTCACCCTCCGAGGTGAGCGATCGCCAAGATCGCTGGCGGAGATCGTGAAGAAAGAGCCAAGGATGCAAAGACCTTGCAAGAAAGCCGTCTGCCAAGGCATGCAAGTCCGCCGAGCTGAAAGATGCCGCCGACATCGCCATCTTCGGACGCATGGTGGCCAGCGACCACTCGCTCACCGTGGAAGGGGCGGCGATGTTCAGTCATGCGCTTGTCCACTCATCGGGCGGACAACGACATCGACTTCTACACCGCCGTGGATGACCTGCAAAAGGCCGGAGGAAGGCCGGTGCCGGCATGACCGGGACGCTGGAGTTCACTTCGGCAGCCTATTACCGCTATGTTGGGCTGAATCTCGGATCTGTTGGGCGACGACAGACCACCTCGGTGCGCTCTCGCCGAAGGAGCGCAGGACTGTCGTGGACACATTCCTCCGCGCGGCGATCCTGGCCGTTCCCGGCGCGCGCAAGAACTCCATGAATGCCCACACGTTGCCGGGCTACGTGCTCGGCCTGGTCAAAGACAAAGGCCAGCCGCTGCAACTGATCAACGCTTTTGAGAAGCCGGTGTCTCCAAGAACGGACTCATGGACGCCTCCATCGCCGCACTGAAAGAGCACCACGAGCAGTTGAAGAAAACCTGGGGCATCAAGCCGTCGACGGAAGTCGCCATCCCCGACAAGCCGCTGGACGAGTTCTGCGAGGAGATCTTCGCCCATGTCTGACACTGCCTACCTCGCGCTGCTGCTGGACGGCCCGCTGCAATCGTGGGGCTTCGCCAGCCGGTTCCAGCGCCGCACCACGGGACTGCACCCGACCAAGAGCGGCGTCATCGGCCTGATCTGTGCCGCGATGGGCCTGGCCAAAGGCTCGCCTGAAGAGCGCGCCACGCTGCCGGAGCTGGCCGACGCTGAAGATGACCAGCATCGCCATCCCGCGCACGGTGCCGAGGCTCGGCCGTGGCCGAGCTGCCCGTCCTCCGCCTGGAGGACTACCACACCGTGCTCGACACTCGTCGTGCCAGCGGCGCGATGAACAAAGACGCCGTTGTCACCCGCCGCCAGTACCTGCTCGACGCCCGCTTCGGCGTGATCTTGCAGGCGGCCGCGCTCGTGCTGGAGCGAGTCGCCGCCGCGCTGCAAGACCCGGTCTGGGGCGTCTGGCTTGGCCGCAAGAGCTGCATCCCGGCCGCACCGGTTTTCGTGGGCTGTCGAATCTCGAGACGCGGCCTGGAAGGCGATCCGAACGCGCACTGGTTGGACCGAGAGACACCCATCGAGCAATTCACCACGTCACTGAGGAAGTGCGAAGTTCGCCGACGGCACGGACTCGCTCAGCGACCAGCCGGTCAGCTTCGGCGACGGCGGAGCAGCGGCCCGGAGAAACGCCAGTATCGCCATCCGCCGCATCGGCGTGAAACCTGGCATCGACGTTCGCAAATCCGGCATTCGTGATTCCATCATGCCTATCTTCGAAAAACCCCCGCTGGAGACGCTGACGCCGGCGAAGGACCGGTGGACGCCGATTTACCTCGAACACGGCCGGCTGGAGGTGGACGACTCCAGCATCAAGTGGATCGGCGCGGACCGGCTGGTGTACCGGTTGCCCGTCGCCACGCTGTCGGCGGTGTTGCTCGGGCCGGGCACGACGGTGACGCACGCGGCCATGAAAGCCTGCGCCGATTCCAATACGCCCGTCTGCTGGATCGGCGAGGACGGGATGCGGTTCTACGCCTTCGGCATCACGCCCAATCACGACAACACCGATGCCGCGCCAGCACGCTGCCGCTCTGGGCCGACAAGAAGAAGCGCACCGAGATCGCCCGCCGCATGTTTCGTGCAGCGGTTCCCCGGCGTGGATGTGCAGGCGTATTCCGTCACCGAATTGCGCGGCATGGAGGGCTTGCGCGTGCGCGCCAAGTATGCCGAACTCGGCCAGCAGTACGGCGTCACTTGGAAAGGGCGCAACTACGACAAGTCCAACTGGAACCTGGCCGACAACATCAATCGCGCCCTCTCCGCGGCCAATGCCAGCCTCTACGCCGTTGTGCGCCGCCGTGCTGCTGCTCGCTCGGTTACTTGCCGTCGCTGGGATTCGTCCACGACGGCGGCACGTTGCCGTTCATCTACGATGTGGCCGACCTGTACAAGGAAATCACCATCGTTTCCCGGCGGCGTTCCAGGCCATGCGCCAAGCAGCCCGACGACAAGGGCGAACTGGTCCGCACGCTGCTCAAGGAGCGCATCGAGCAGGAAAGGCTGCTCCAGAGAATTCCGCAAGGACATGGAGGAACTGTTCGCATGACGGTCATCGTCGCCCACGACACGCCCGATGCGATTCGCGGAATGCTCAAACGCTGGTTCATCGAGCCGCGCCCCAACGTGTTCGTCGGCACGCTCAACCGCCGCACCCACGAGAAAACCATCGAGTACATCAAACGCAACGCCGCCGATATCGGCCTGCTGATCATCAGCAGCTATCCCAAATTGCCAGGGCTACAAAATCGAAACCACCGGCCCAACCGACCGCAAGGGCATCGAGGTCAGCGGCCTGTGGATGGTCGCCGAGAAATGGGAGGAGGAAACACCGACTGGCCCAGCTCGAAACAACCGATTTTCCCCTGAAATCGTCGAGCTAAGTCCTTTGAAATTCAGGGTTCTCCCCACGCGCGTGGGGATGGTCCGAATCATCGTGGCACGTCGCGTACGCAGTACTCGTTCTCCCCACGCGCGTGGGGATGGTCCGTGATGCAGGCGTCAGGATCTGCAGCTCGATCATGCGTTCTCCCCACGCGCGTGGGGATGGTCCGCGGCTGCCGGTCGCGGTCAGGACTGGCCACTGCGGTTCTCCCCACGCGCGTGGGGATGGTCCGCGATGCGGCTGGACTCGATCGAGCTCGGATCGGCGTTCTCCCCACGCGCGTGGGGATGGTCCGTGCATCCTGCGGCTACGCAACCTGCGCGTGACGCGTTCTCCCCACGCGCGTGGGGATGGTCCGGTCGGACTCGACCGGCTGCATCGCGCGACGTCGCAGTTCTCCCCACGTGCGTGGGGATGGTCCGGATGCAGTACCTGGTCAGCGTCGACTCGGGCGACGTTCTCCCCACGCGCGTGGGGATGGTCCGTGAGCATCGGTCGCCGATCGCCGCTGCGAACGCGGTTCTCCCCACGCGCGTGGGGATGGTCCGTGCTGTAGCCAGCGGTTTGCGACTGGGCGGCAGCGTTCTCCCCACGCGCGTGGGGATGGTCCGACGCGGAACACGATCGATGCCCTGCGACTGGCACGTTCTCCCCACGTGCGTGGGGATGGTCCGTCGTGCAGCGGTCGAGATCGCAGAGCTCGACGATGTTCTCCCCACGTGCGTGGGGATGGTCCGACGAGCATGAGCCGGCCGCTTGCAGCCGGTGTCAGTTCTCCCCACGTGCGTGGGGATGGTCCGAGGCTCCAGCGCAGATCTCCGGCGCGGACGGTTCTCCCCACGCGCGTGGGGATGGTCCGCGCTCCGCAGTCGCATCGGCCTGGCCGGCGATGGTTCTCCCCACGTGCGTGGGGATGGTCCGGCCGAAGTCATGCCTTGCGCGTGCTCGTGCGGGCGTTCTCCCCACGTGCGTGGGGATGGTCCGGCACGTCGCGGCGTGCGACCGCGACCGTGGCCGAGTTCTCCCCACGTGCGTGGGGATGGTCCGGTTCAGCACTGACCGGCGCGGTCGCAGACGGTCGTTCTCCCCACGCGCGTGGGGATGGTCCGGACCCGCAGCGAGTTCACCGACCGTGACGAGGTGTTCTCCCCACGTGCGTGGGGATGGTCCGGTGTTGGCTCAGGCGTTTACACTGCGACTGGATGTTCTCCCCACGTGCGTGGGGATGGTCCGTCTACACCCGATGCGTCAGCGTGCTCGAGCGACGTTCTCCCCACGTGCGTGGGGATGGTCCGTCGCGTGGACCGAAGACCGCCTTGCCGTATCCGTTCTCCCCACGTGCGTGGGGATGGTCCGGTTCAGCACGAGCTGGAACAGCGACTCAGCCGGTTCTCCCCACGTGCGTGGGGATGGTCCGCATGCGACGCTCGACGGTCAAGGTGCGGCGTGCCGTTCTCCCCACGTGCGTGGGGATGGTCCGATACCGCCGCTGCGACCAGTCGACCTTGGCGGCGTTCTCCCCACGTGCGTGGGGATGGTCCGAGCTCGCGCGACGTTGCCATCGGCATGCGGTCCCGTTCTCCCCACGTGCGTGGGGATGGTCCGGATTGCGCGCAGAATCGGCGTCCGACGCCATCGCGTTCTCCCCACGTGCGTGGGGATGGTCCGACGGGGCAGGCGCGGGTCGCAGGGGTCGACTGCCGCGTTCTCCCCACGTGCGTGGGGATGGTCCGTACTCAGGCGCAGCCCGGACCGGGGCGATGCGGTTCTCCCCACGTGCGTGGGGATGGTCCGCAATGTAAGCCATCGTCAGTCTCGTCGGTTGCGGTTCTCCCCACGTGCGTGGGGATGGTCCGTGCTGAGCCGCCGGTTTGGCCTCGGCGGCAGGGTTCTCCCCACGTGCGTGGGGATGGTCCGCAGTCCCGGCCAATCGCCGTAGCTTGTCGTAGCTGAGTTCTCCCCACGTGCGTGGGGATGGTCCGAACACCTATGGCTGTATCCGATTCGCGTTCGCTGTTCTCCCCACGTGCGTGGGGATGGTCCGCTCAGCGCCAGGACCGGGCCAGGGAGGCTGGCGCGTTCTCCCCACGTGCGTGGGGATGGTCCGCCCCGCATGCGTCGAGGACGTCGTCAGGTGGGGTTCTCCCCACGTGCGTGGGGATGGTCCGGAAGCGATCACGGAGGCAGGCCGGAGTGGCTGCGTTCTCCCCACGTGCGTGGGGATGGTCCGCGCCTGGCATCTCATCCGAGGAGGAGGCGAAACGTTCTCCCCACGTGCGTGGGGATGGTCCGTCCGTGCCGCTACTCACCAGCGCCCGCCAGCGTTCTCCCCACGTGCGTGGGGATGGTCCGTGGCAGCAATATCGCGCCTGGACCGAGGCGTCGTTCTCCCCACGTGCGTGGGGATGGTCCGCGGCGTCCTCGGGTGTCTCATTCCACGGTTGCGTTCTCCCCACGTGCGTGGGGATGGTCCGAGTTTCGCCTCGCTTCGCATCGCCCGTCCGGTGTTCTCCCCACGTGCGTGGGGATGGTCCGCTGAGGCGAGACAATCCCGCCCTTCAATCGACGTTCTCCCCACGTGCGTGGGGATGGTCCGGGGTGAGTGACGTTGTGGGGGGAGCCATGACCGTTCTCCCCACGTGCGTGGGAATGGTCCGTTCGAGATCAGAATCGGGACCGACGTGTATTCGTTCTCCCCACGTGCGTGGGGATGGTCCGTCCGCGGTTGATCAGCGACAATTAGAATTCCCGCCCGTGTTGCCTCATCTGCAAGCCAACGATGGGTCGACGTCATTTGCCCCTCGCCCACAAGTCTTGACGCCCGACCCGGGTTACAGGGAGGATCGCAGACTGAGCCCACGCCGCGACGGCTGGGTGGTCGGATAGGTCCCCAGGAGTCCGAGGCAATGGCGACAGTCGATTACGTTCATGACCTCGCGTTCCCAAAGCTGAGCGTTTCCGAGGTCGAGAGGCTTGCCGGACTGGCGACGATCTGCTCGTTCAAGGACGGCGAGCTCGTTTTCCAGGCCGGGCAACGCGGCGTGCCTTTCTACGTCGTCGAGTCGGGCGAGATCGCCATCGTGGACGAATCGAGAGACGAGTCGAAGACGATCGTCGTCCACGGCCCGCGCGGGTTCACCGGCGATGTCTCATTGTTGACCGATCGCCCTGCCGCCATCTCGGCCTACGCCAAGGGCGATACAAGGGCCTACTGCGTCACCCAGGGCGAGCTGCGCCGGGTCCTCCAGGAGATTCCCGACCTCAGCGACAAGCTGCTCGAGGCGTTTCAGACGCGCCGGATCATGTTGGAGCGGTCCGGCTTCGTCGGCGTTCGCGTCTTCGGCCACCTCGGCGATCCGGCCCTGACGGAGATTCGCGAGTTCTTCGACAAGAATAAGGTGCCTCACACCTGGGTCGATGCCGATGAGCCGGACGGCCAGGCCGCCATGAAATCGCTGGAGGTCACTCCGGATCAACTGCCGTTCGTCGCCTGCAACCGGGGCACGCGCTCGCCGCGCCCCACGGTCACCCGGCTGGCCGAATGCCTTGGCCTGAAGCGCCAGATACGCACCGAGCCGTTCGACCTGGTGATCGTCGGGGCCGGGCCGGCCGGCCTCGCGGCCGCCGTTTACGGTGCCTCCGAGGGGCTCTCCACTATCCTCCTCGACCGGTTCGGCCCGGGCGGCCAGGCTGGCACCAGCTCGCGGATCGAGAATTACATGGGATTCCCCGCCGGCCTTACCGGCGCGGACTTAGCCAACCGGGGCTACCTCCAGGCCCTGAAGTTCGGGGCCGAACTGGTCGCCCCGGTCGAGGTACGATCGATGACCTGCGAGGACAAGACGCACCGGCTCGTCCTTGACGACGGGCAGGTCGTCAGCGGCCGGACGGTCCTGATCGCGACCGGTGCCACCTACCAGCGGCTCCCGGTCAGTGGGTGCGAGCGCTGGGACGGGGCGGGCATCTTCTATTCCTGCACCTCGGTGCACGCGCGCTCGTGCAAGAACGGCCGCGCCGCCGTCGTGGGTGGGGGCAACTCGGCCGGCCAGGCGGCGATGTTCCTCGCCGATCACACCGCCGGCGTCACGTTGCTCCTGCGCGGGGGTGACATTCGCAAGAGCATGTCCGACTACCTCGCCCGCCGGATTGAGCGGCACGAGAAGATCGATGTCATCCGCCACGTCGAAGTGGACGCCGTCGAGGGCAACCGCACGCCCACGGGCCTGCGGCTCCGCAAGCTCAGGGAGGGCGGTACTCTCGAACTCGACTGCTCGGCGGTATTCGTCTTCATCGGCGCCCAGCCCCGTACCGGCTGGCTGCCCCCGAGCATCGCCGTCGACGCCAAGGGCTTCATCCTGACCCGGGGCCGATGCCGGGCGCTCCGACCGTTGGCCATTGACGAACCGCGAGCCATGCACGGTCGAGACAACGTGCCCGGCGTCTTCGCTGCGGGCGACGTCCGGAGCAACACGACGAAGCGGGTGGCATTCGCCGTCGGCGATGGGGCGCTGGCGGTCACCTGTGCGCACCGGGTGCTCGCGGAGATTTGATGGGAGG
>CAVOVP010000008.1:0-384229 GCA_963699885.1 uncultured Acidobacteriota bacterium
CATCGCAATCCGCGAAAAGGAGCGCATAAAATCATGGCTCCCAAAACGATTACTCGCAGAGATTTCGTGAAGGAAGTGGCGTGGCTGCTGATCGGTTTTAGCCTCGCCAGTTCCACCATTCTCCCGCGTTTGCTCGCCGCCGATTCCCCTGCCGGTCGCTCCCCTTCGCCCGCTCGCCTCGATTCCTGGCTCCGCCTCGAAAAGACGGGCACCGTACGCGTGTTCACCGGCAAACCTGAAATCGGCATGGGCGTTGAAACCGCGTTCAAGCAAATTGTCGCTGAAGAACTCGACGTCGCTCCCGAGCGCGTCGAGATCATCATGGCCGATACTGCGCTTACGGCCAACCAGGGCGGCGTTGGCGGCAGCACCTCCATCATGATGGGCGCAAAACCGCTGCGCCACGCCGCCGCGAACGCGCGTTACTTGCTCACGCAACTCGCTTCGAATCGTCTCGGCGTCCCCGCCGGCCAACTCGACGTGAAAAACGGAATTGTCAGCGTCAAAGGTGATCCGTCAAAAAGCGTCTCCTACGCCGATCTCGTCGGCGGTGGCGACCTCAACGACGCACTCAAAGTCACCGGCGACGGCTTTTCGCTCGACGTTGAAGGCCCCGGTAAGCCGAAAGACCCCTCGCAATACACCGTTGTCGGCCAATCGCTCCCACGCGTCGACATTGCTCCCAAAGTGCTCGGCAAATGGCAATACGTCACCGATGTGCGCCTCCCCGGAATGGTGCACGCCCGCGTCATCCGCCCTTCTGGCGTGGGTGCCACCCTCATGCATGTCGACGACTCGGCCGCCAGGCAAATTCCTGGCTACCAGAAAACCGTTGTGAAGGGCAATTTCGTCGGCGTGACCGCCGACAATGAATGGGGTGCCATCCAGGCCGCCAAAGCCGTGAAAGTCACCTGGACTCCGCCCAAGCAATCCTTCCCGGACCAGGCCGACCTCTACAATCACATGCGCACCATCGCGCCCAAGGCCAGCAAGGAAACTCTCAAGCAAGGTGACGCCGAAGCCGCCATCGCGAGTGCCCCGGGAAACTGGAAGCCAGTTACGAGTTTCCCTTTCAGTCGCACGCCACCATGGGCCCCGGCTGTGCCGTCGCCGACGTGCATGTCGATGGCATCACCACCGTATGGTCCGGTGGCCAGAAGCCCCACGACCTGCAAAGGGGCTTCGCCGAATTGCTCCACGTCGATATCGATAAGGTCCGTGTCATCTGGGTTGAGGACGCAGGTTCCTACGGCCGCCCGGGATTCGAAGACGCTGCTGCCGACGCCGTGATTCTTTCCGAAGCCGTTGGCAAGCCCGTCCGCGTCCAGTGGATGCGGGACGACATGCACGCCTGGGGCTCGAAAGGTCCGGCCGTGCTTTGCGATCTGTCCGCCGGCCTCTCTTCCGCCGGCGAAGGAACGCCGTGAAATTCACATCTTTCGCGTTTTCGGGTGGCGACATCATTTTCGTCCCGATGCCGCCGGAAATTATCTCGGCGCGCAGCTTACTGGCATTCCCAACACGACTGGCGTCGACGAATTCGCGCAGTGGGGCTGGACGCGCCCCCATACTCATTCGCAAATATTCACGCCGCCGCCCACGTCGTTCCGGCTTTCTATGACGTCGCTTCCCCGCTTCGCACCACTCATTTGCGCGACCCCGAAGGCCCGGCCACATCGTTTGCCGTCGAGTCCTTCATGGACGAAATCGCCGTGGCTGCGGCGATGGACCCGATCGAATTTCGAATAAAGCATCAACGAAAAGCGCGCTAAAGCCGTATTGAAAGCTGCCGCCGATAAAGCTGGCTGGGATTCGCGTCCTTCCCCGAAGAAGCCCGCGGCCGGGGGCGACCTCCACCGGCCGCGGCGTGGCCCTCAGAACACGCAACGGCACCTACGTTGGGACCGTCGCCGAAGTGGAAGTCAATCGCAGGACCGGCGTAGTTCGCGTGACCCGCTTCGTCTGCGCCCACGATTGCGGTCTGATCATCAATCCCGAAGCGATTCGCACCACGATCGAGGCTAATCTGATCCAGTCGATCGGCCGCAGGCTCAAGGAAGAAGTGACATTCGACCGAAACAACGTAACCAGCGTGGATTGGATCAGGTATCCCGTCTCGCGCGCATCGGAAATTCCCGTCGCAGTGGATATCGTGCTCATCAATCATCCCGAACTTCCATCCAGCGGCGCCGGAGAACCTTCCGCGGCCCACCGCCGCCGCCATCGCCAATGCAGTCTTTGACGCTACTGGGGCGCGCGTCCGCCAGCGCCGCTAACACCATGCGCGCGTCAAAGCCGCACTGGACGGGATTCGTTCCGCGTAGCGAACCATCAGTAGCAGAGGCTTCAGCCTGTGGGTTTCCAAATGTGTTCCCACGACTTGGAGCACAGGCTGAAGGACGTGCTTTGCACCTCGCATCCCAACAGGCCAGTGGCTAAAGCCGTACTTATTCTGCAACCCTTACGGCACGGTTGAAACCGTGCCCTACAAAGATTTGGCTGTTACCACGTAGTCGGTGAGGTATAACGTATCGGTCAGTTGCGCGGCCAAAACGAAAATTCCAAACTAAAAATTAATCGTGAAAAAAGGAGTCGGCGATGAAAGCAATGCTAGGCCTTCTCGCATTTCTGTTCGCTGTTTCCGCGGCAGCCCCCGATGTGGCCGCCCCCCAAAAAGCGGCTTCGTCCACGAGCCCTCTTCCCGCCACCTACGTCAGCGCGGCGGACATCCAAGCCAATCTGAGCGCAGCGCCCAATTCCGCGACGAATCCCCTGCCGAACATTCGCGTGGTGGACGCCGGAGGATACAACGTCGCCGTCGGCGTACTCCACCGGCCGCAGACGCCGCCCGGTGTCGTCGCCGTGCACTACAAGGTGACGGAAATTTATCACGTGACGGATGGCGCGGCGACGCTAGTGACCGGGGGCACAATGGTCAATGCGAAGCCGAGGCCTGCCGATGCCATCTCCGTCAGGCTGGAAGACGGCCCTGGTGCAAGCGGCACCTCCATCCAGGGCGGCGTGAGCCGCCGGATAAAAGCGGGAGACGTGGTCGTCATTCCCGCCGGTGTTCCGCATTGGTTCAGCGCAATCGAAGGATCGATTACGTACGTCGTCGTGCGTGTCGACCCCGAGCGGATACTGGCCCCCAAGTAGGACAGGCTTCAGCCTGTCTGGTTTTTCGTGTGCAGTTCGAGATCGAACAATTCCATCACGGCAATTTCGCCGCCCGCGCATCTGTGATCGTTCAATGCCACAAAAACAAAACGCCCCGGCAAGCCAGGGCGTCTTGTTCCTTGCGCGGTGCAATTGGTTGTCGCGGAAGCGCCGCCGCAGTTCGCGCCACTGCGGCGCCCCAACCTCCGTCTTGCTCGTCCTAAACCAGAACCGGCTTCGGGACGGTATTGATCGTCTTCAGAATGCGCGAAACGATCTGGTAGGGATCGCCTTCGGAGTTCGGGCGGCGATCTTCCAGATAGCCCTTGTAGCCGTTCTTGATGAAGTTAATCGGCATCCGGATCGAAGCGCCACGATCCGAGAGACCATAGCTGAACTTGTCAATGGCTTGCGTTTCGTGCAGACCCGTCAAACGCAGATGGTTATCCGGGCCATACACCGCGATGTGCGCGGCGATGTTTTCGGAGAACGCCTTCATGAGGGATTCAAAATATTCCTTGCCGCCGACTTCGCGCATGTATTTCGTCGAGAAGTTGGTGTGCATGCCGGATCCGTTCCAGTCGCCCTTGATGGGTTTGCAATGCAACTCAACATCCACTTCGTATTTCTCGCAGAGACGCATCATCAGATAGCGAGCGGTCCAGGTGTCATCAGCGGCTTTGGCGGAGCCTTTGGCGAAGATCTGGAATTCCCACTGGCCTTTCGCGACTTCCGCGTTGATGCCTTCATGATTGATGCCGGCGGCCAGACAGAGTTCCAGGTGTTCTTCGACGATCTGACGGGCCAGGTTGCCCATGTATTTGTAGCCAACGCCGCAGTAGTACGGGCCTTGGGGACTAGGGTAGCCCTCCTTCGGGGAAGCCGAGAGGACGTCCATCTTGATAGAGGAAATATTCCTGCTCAAAACCAATCCACAAGTCGGGGTCGTTCTCGATCGTCGCGCGCGCGTTGGTGGGATGCGGGGTGCCATCCGCGTGCATGACTTCGCTCAGAACGATATAAGCGTCCTTGCGGCTCGCATCGGGATACAGAGCCACGGGTTTCAGCACGCAGTCGGAGCTTTTGCCCTCGGCCTGCATGGTGGAACTGCCGTCAAAACCCCAATGGGGCAGATCGGCAAGCGTGGGTGGATTCTCAAATGCCTTGATCTGAGTCTTGCCGCGCAATTCAGGAACGGGCTTCTTGCCGTCAAGCCAGATGTATTCGAGTTTATATTTCGTCATGGTTTCCGGTGGATCTCCTTAAGTAAGACCTAGAAAGTTTAGATTCCTCGGACAGCGTTCAGCGAACCGGTTTCAGGTCAGCGTATAGGCAGAGTAGCGTGTGGGGCTCGGACCGTCAAATCGAAGAAATCTCTCGTTAGGTTCTATTTTTGTGATGCGACGAGGAACAAAGTGGCACAGGCTTTTTACCCTGAGCATTTCTGAAGGGCAGCCTGTGGGGGTTAGGCCTTCCATGGACTAAAACCCACAGGCTGAAGCCTGTGCCACTTAGCCTGTGGATAGGTTAGTTTATAACTGTCTCCATTTAGTGTAAGCTTTTGCGCTCCATCCCCGAGGTCACGATGAACCGCGTAACCGCCATCCTGCCCGCCGCAGGGCTAGGGACCCGAATGGGCGCCGACACGCCGAAGCAGTTTCTCATGCTCGACGGCGTGCCCGTGCTGCTCTTCACGCTGCGGCGCCTCGCGGCCTGTCCTGCGATCACGGACTTCGTCATCGCGACGCGAGCCGAGGAAATCGATTCCGTGGCGGCCAGCGTCGAGTCGGAAAATCTTGGCCGACCGGTTCACGTGGTTCGGGGAGGCGATTCGCGCCAGGATTCCGTCGCGAATGCGCTCGCGGAAGTCTCCTCCGAGGCCGACTTGATTCTGGTGCACGACGCGGTCCGGCCCCTCGTGACCCTCAGCCAGATCGAACGCGTGATCGCGGAGGCGGACGCCTGCGACGCGGCGATCCTCGGAATTCCGGCGATGGATACGGTGAAGGAAGTGAAGCGCGCGAGCCTGCCGAACGACGTGGCGCTCATCACGGCCACGATTCCGCGCGAACGCGTGGTCCTGGCGCAGACCCCGCAAGTGTTCCGCTCGTCCTTGCTTCTCGAAGCGTTCGGGCGCGCGCGCCAGGACGGAGTGATCGGCTTCGGATGAAGCGGGCCTCGTCGAACGCATCGGCCGCGACGTCCACGTCGTCGTCGGATCCGAGCGCAACCTGAAAATCACTCGCCCGGGCGACATGGAGCTTGCCGAATTCTATCTCCGCCAGGAGCGCGCGGGCCAATGACCCGCGCCGGGATCGGATACGACCTCCATCGCCTCGCCGAAGGAAGAAAGCTGATCCTCGGCGGCATCGAACTCCCGTTTCCCAAAGGCCCGGTCGGCCACTCCGATGGCGACGCGCTGGCGCACGCAGTGTGTGATGCCCTTTTGGGTGCAGCAGGGCTCGGCGATATCGGCACGCATTTTCCGGACACCGATCCGAAGTGGAAGGACGCGTCAAGCCTGCGATTTCTGGAGCACATTCGCGATCTGCTCGCCAAACACCAGTTTCGCATCGTGCATATCGACGCGACCGTGATCGCGGAAAGGCCGAAACTCGGACCGCACTTTCCAGCCATGCGGGAGGCGCTGGCGAAGTCGCTGGCCATCGCTCCCTCCATGATCAATTTGAAAGCAAAGACCAACGAATCCGTCGACGCCATCGGCCGCGGCGAAGCCATTGCCGCGCAAGCCATCGCCACGCTCGATCGCTGACACTGATATGGACCGCCTTACCGGAATCCACGCGGTTCGCGAAGCGCTGGAAGCAAACCGCCCACTCGATTCCCTGCTGGTTGCCAAAGGCACCCACGGCAACCGAATCGAAGAACTGGTGCGGCTCGCGCGAAAGCAGGACGTGCCCGTGCGCTTTGAGGAGCGCATCCAGGTCGACCGCGCCGCGGGAACTCGGGAACATCAGGGCGTCGTCGCCTTCGTTTCGTCCTCGCCGGTCGCGAGTTTTTACGACCTGTTGAAACCGCGCCCCGCGGGAAGCGCTCCCGGATTGCTGGTCTTGCTCGACGGCGTGGAAGATCCGCAAAACCTCGGCGCCATCGTTCGCACCTCCCTTGCGGCCGGAGCCCAGGGCGTCGTCATACCCGAGCGGCGCGCCGCCGGGCTTACGGAAACCGTGGCGCGCGCATCCGCCGGGGCGCTCGCGCACTTGCCGGTGGCCCGTGTCACGAATCTTTCTCGCGCCATGGAGGAAATGAAGGAAGCGGGTTATTGGCTCGTCGGGCTCGACGAACGGGCCGAAAAGCTCCACACCGAAGTGGATTTCAAAGTCCCGGTGGGAATCGTCCTGGGCGGCGAAGGCAAGGGATTGCACGCCCTGGTTCGCGAGCGCTGCGATTTCCTGGTTTCAATCCCGACCACCGGTCCAGTGCGGGCACTCAACGTATCCGTCGCCGCCGGAGTGGTCCTCTTCGAGGCCGTCCGCCAGCGCAGCGACCCAGGGAAAGGAACCACGGATGCACACAGATGAACACGGATAAAAGAAAAACAAGAAGAATGAAGGGAAGATGAACGATCGACCGAGCTATCACGCCGCCACAAATTCAATTCCTGATTAAATTATCTGTTTCTTTCTCCGTGTTTATCTGTGTGAATCCGTGGTTCCAAAGTCTTTCCTACTTGTCGTACTGGATCATCGTAAAAACGTCGATGCCCGGCAGTCTTGCGCGGCCGTTCAGGAACGTGAGTTCGACGGCGAAGGATGCGCCGACCACTTTTCCGCCCAGCTTGCGCACCAGTTCCACGGTCGCCGAAGCTGTGCCTCCTGTAGCGAGCAGGTCATCGCTGATGAGTACGCTCTGGCCGGGCTTGATCGCGTCTTCGTGGATTTCGAGCGTGTCCGTGCCGTATTCGAGCTGATAGGTGACGGATACGGCTTTCGCCGGAAGCTTCTTGGGTTTCCGGACGGGAACGAATCCCGCTTCCAGCCGGTACGCCAGCGCCGGCGCCAAAATAAATCCTCGCGCCTCGATGCCGACGACAGCGTCCACTTTTTTGCCCGCATAGTGGCTGCACAGTTCATCGACAAGGCTGTGGAAGGCCTTTGCATTCTGCAGCAACGTCGTCAAATCGTAGAAAAGGATTCCCGGCTTCGGATAATCGGGAACCTCTCGTATGAATTCCTTCAAATGGTTCATTCCGCCTGCTCCACCTTTCCAGATGAATTGCCATTTTCAACATGCATCGCGTTAGCTGAAGTCTGCACTTTCGTTTGATTTCATTCATCGCGTTCAATAGAAAACACGTTCGCATAATCCCGCAAGATATCCGCGTCGAGTTCGTCCACCCGGTCCACGGCAGCCATCCGCGGGCCGCGTCGCAACGCGTTGCTCAGCGCTTCCATCTGCTGCTCGCTGCCGATGGCATAAACTTCCACGCGCCCGTCGTACAGATTTCTCACATATCCGCCCACACCCAGACTCGCTGCTGTTCGCTCGGCGAAAAAGCGGAACCCGACTCCCTGCACCCTGCCCGAAACGTAAAATCGCTTGGCCTGCGTTTCCACGGCAACACTTCACGCCCACACTTGTTTTTGCAGCCGCGCGATTGTAGCAAACGTACAGCGCCCGCGGGATGGAAACTGCGTGGACAGTAGGACAGGCTTCAGCCTGTCGGGGTTGGTAGTAGCACAATCGCCCTTGGTGCAACTAAAACCGACAGGCTGAAGCCTGTCCTACCGGGGCGCCCCGCGATACACTGGTGACAGGGCTGGGAAGCAGTGTGCTGGATTTCTCACGATTCCATGCTGCAAAATACCGGCGGATTGCATCCAACAATTGGAAGCAGATTCCATGATCCAAAGATCAAACCTCCTGGCCGCGTGTTGCGCGCTCGCCCTGGCTCTCGCCGCCGCGCCTGCCTCTCTGCGCGCCCAGGGCGCCGGGCCGATGCAGCCGCCTGAATCCACGAAGTTCCCGGCGCCCCCGCCGCCCAGCAAGCCCGACCCTCCGACGCTGCCGCCCGACGAAATCATCCGCCGATTCGCGGCAAAAGAAGACGAAATGGTTCGCGCAATCAAGGATTACACCTTTCAGAAAGACGTGCGCGTCCAGGAGATCGGCTCCGACAGCAAGCCCACCGGACAGCTCGAAATCGTCACGCAGTTACGGATTACTCCGGACGGCAAGTTGTATGAGAAGCCGGTGAGCAGAAAACCATCGACCCTCCATACCCTCGACTTTCAGAGGGGAGATTCCGACCTTCTCGCCCCAGTGCCGATGTTTCCGCTCACCACTGCAATGCTTCCGAAATACGAAATCACGTATGGCGGCAAGCAGCCGCTCGACGAACTGAGCACCTACTTTTTCTCAGTGAAACCGCGCGCCTTGGAACGCGCCCGCGCTTATTTTTCCGGCGTGGTCTGGGTGGACGTGCAGGATCTGGTCATCGTGAAGACCATGGGCAAATGGGTCACCGAGACCGGCGACGTCACCGCTTCCGATCTTCCGTTCACGGTCTTCGAGACGTACCGCCAGCAGGTCGGCAAGAATTTGTGGTTCCCCGGATACTCGCGCTCGGATGAAACCCTTCCTTCCGGCGTGCCGATCCGCGTGATCGTCAAATGGTCCGATTTCACTCCGCAGGCGAGCGCCCCGGTACCGGCGGATTCACCAGCGACAGCAAAGCCTGCCGACAACAAAGGGACTCCTTAGTTCCAACGGCACCGAACTAACACCAATCAATTTTCAGATTTGTGCCGGAGCGTGGGCCTCTCGGGTTCCTCCGGCGTTTTTTCCTGCGGTGTTTTATCTTGCGGTGATTCGCTGGGCGGCGGAGCGGGAGCTTTCGGCGGCTGGATGATCCACTGGAACCCTCCGTCATAATCGACCTTGGCCATCGTAAGTTTTGTCTCCGGCGGAGCGATCGCCGGAAGCGCCGCCTTCATGAAATTGACAAGGCTTGCGGTGTCGGACTTCTGGCTCTGCCCTTCCGCGGCGAGCGTCACGGACTTCTCCTGAATCTCATTCGCCGCGCGGATTTTCGCCAGGCGCGAATCATTCTGCTGGAGCAGGTCGAGAAGTTCGGGCTCGCCCTTGGCGCGGTTCTCCGGCGGGTAGCGGACTTCCATAAACGTTTTTGGCTTGCCCTTCTCCGGAGGATAAAGCTGGTTGTAGCTCGGGCGCAGGACGCGCGTCCGCCAGATGCCGTTCCCCAGGGCGTCCTGCTGGATGTGGTAGTCGATCGCCCACGCCTCGGGGCCGTAATCCCGCACGAATCCAGCGAGAACGATGCGAATCAACGGTTCATCCTCGCCCAGATTAATTTTGTGGTGCAGCATGCCCCGCCAGGACGCGAACGCGCTCGAGCACGGCGATGCCGATGGATTCGATGTCGCTCGCGCGAAACGCCGCGTCTTTCTGGCCACTGTTATTCAGAGCCGCGGCGATGAGGCTGTGGAATTCGTTATCGAGCCGTATGGGCTTGTCCTTGGAATCCGGCTGCACCCACTCGACCGCGCCGAGCATCACGCCAATGCGTTCCGCGGAAAGGATCGCGATCTCTGGTGGCCGCGAACCCGCCTCGCCATGCGCATCCATCGCCGCCAGAATGATCGCTTCCTTCGCCGCGCAAATCACAACCCGCCCCTCGGCCAGATTCACAGCAACTTCCTGATCGCCAGACTCCTGCGCGAATGCAGGCGCGGATAGGAACCACGGATGCACACAGATGAACACGGATAAAAACAAAAGAAGTGAAGGGAAAGAAAATCCAAGATTGCGATGTCGTGTCGCCATTGTCGAAATCCCGAAAACAGAAATCTCTTTTCTTTATCCGTGTTTATCCGTGTGCATCTGTGGTTCCAAGGATTTTTCTTTTCTCGCGATGGCCTGCAGCGCCGTGAAGGCCACGACGTTCGCGACATCCTCCGCCGAGCAGCCGCGCGAAAGGTCGTTTGCCGGCCGGTCCAAGCCCTTGCAGAATCGGGCCTAGCGCTTGCGCGCCTCCCAGCCTCTCGACAAGTTTGTACGCGATGTTGCCGGAATCGAGGTCCGGGAAGATCAGCACATTCGCACGTCCGGCGACGGGCGAGCCCGGGGCCTTTGAATTTCCCACGCGCGGCACAAGCGCCGCGTCGGCCTGGAGTTCGCCGTCCGCGGCAACTTCCGGCGCGCGCGCCTTCAGGATGCGCAGCGCCTCCCGGACTTTTTCGACGCGCGCGTGGTTCGCCGAAGCTTTGGTGGAAAATGACAGAAATGCGACGCGCGGCTCCGCGTCGAGGATCGCGCGCGCATTTTCCGCCGTGGCACGCGCGATTTCGGCAAGTTCCTCGGCGTTCGGGTCCGGCACGACCGCGCAATCGGCGAAGAGCAGCGCGCCGGCGGGCCCCAGGTCCAATCCCGGGCGCTCCGGAATAATCATGACGAAGAAACTGGAAACGAGCTTCGCCTCCGGCGCAAGGCCGATCGCGTGCAGAGCCGCGCGCACGGTTTCGCCTGTCGTGTTCGCCGCGCCTCCCACAGTCCCGTCGGCATCCCCGGCGGCCACGCTCAACGCCGCGAAATAAAGCGGGCGCCGCGCGATATCTCTCGCTTCGTCGAGCGTAGACGCCGCGCGCGCGCCGGCGATCGTAATAAATTTGCGCGTACGCCTCCGCGCGCGAGTTCGCTGCCGGATCATCGATCGCGACGTCCCCCAGCGCCACATGCAAATCCGCGGCGGCCGAGCCGATGATTTGTTTCCGGCCGAGCAAAGTGACTTTCGCGAAACCTTCCCGCGCGATTGCCGCCGCGGCGGAAACGATGCGCGGGTCTTCGCCCTCCGGCAGCACGATGCGCTGAAGATGCGACACGCGCCCGGGCCTTGATTTTCTCGACCAGTGTCATCACAAGCCCAAGTTATCACAGGTTTGCGCGTTCCGCCGATTTCTGTAGAATGGAAGCCTACTCGAATCTACTGAAGGAAAAGCAATGGAGTTACCGGATTCCTGCAACCGAGGAAGGCGGAGACCATTCGACACAAAGGCAAGAAGCTGAAAGACATTCTGGACGCGCACGAGAAATTCCATAAAGGGCATCCGGGCGGGGAACGCGCCGATCTTTCCGGCGCCGATCTTTCCGGCGCGGATTTAAAGAAACGCGATTTGACCGGAGCGAACCTCGCGGGGAGCAATCTGCGGAAAGCCGACCTGCGCGGGGCCAAACTCAGCCACGCCGATTTGAGCCGCGCGGACATGCGCCAGGCGGATTTGCGAAATTGCGATTTCACGGAAACCAGGCTCGAAGGCGCGGACTTGAGCGAGGCCGATTTGAGCGGCACGGAACTGTTCCGCGGAGATTTGCGCTCCGCGAAATTGCACAAAACGATTTTGCGGGGGACGGTTCTGCGGCAGGCAAATCTTCGCGGCGCGGATTTTTCCGGCTCGGACCTGGCGCTCGCCAGCTTCCGCGAAATCGACCTGACCGACGTAAAGCTGGACGGCGCGGACCTCAAGGACGCGGTGGTCAGAGACAATCGAAAAAGCTGAGAGATACAGTCTTAAGTAGCACAGGCTTCAGCCTGTGGGGTTTAGTCCTTGCAAGGTCAAACCCCCACAGGCTGAAGCCTGTGCTACTTACTTCCCGGTAGCGGAAGCGGAGGATTCGGCGCGACGTAACCCCGCGCCGCCGCACGTCAATCCCAAGCCGCTTGATCTTCTGATTCAAAGTGGAAAGCGGTATCTGAAAATTTTCCGCCGCCTCGGTCTGATTCCATTCCGTGCGTTCCAGCATGTCGCAGATCACGCGCCGCTCGATTTCATCCATGATTTGAAACAAGGAAGCTTTCGAGCTGTCCGCGCCAGCGCGCGAGCCATGTTCGCCCGGCAGCGGCGGCATGAATTCGGAGAGTTGCAGCCGCACGCCGCCCACGAGTTCCCTCGTCCGAACGCTCTCAGGCAAGAGATCGACGTCCAGCAGTTCCTGCGAAGACAGAACCACGGCCCGCTCGACGACGTTTTCCAGTTCGCGCACGTTTCCCGGCCAATCGTAATCCACCAGCAGCCGCAGCGCTGCCGGAGTAAAGCGCCCCAAAGGCCGGTTATTCTCCGCAGAAAATATGCGCAGAAAATGGTCGAGCAGAAGATGAACGTCTTCCTTGCGCTCGCGAAGAGGCGGCAGGGGAACGGCAATTACATTCAAGCGATGATAGAGATCTTCGCGGAAGCGGCCCTCGCGAACGAGATTGAGCAACTGCACGTTGCAGGCGGCGATGATGCGAACGTCAACCTTGATCGTTTCCGTTCCGCCGAGTCGCATGAATTCGCGCTCCTGAATCACGCGCAGGAGCTTCGCCTGCGTTTCCGGCCCGATCGTGGAAATTTCATCGAAAAAAATCGTCCCCTGATCGGCGACTTCAAAGAGCCCCTTCTTCGACGCCACAGCGCTCGTAAACGCGCCCTTCACGTGACCGAACAGTTGCGATTCGAGCAGGTCCACGGGAATGGAGCCCGTATTGATCGGGACAAACGGCTTGTCCGCGCGAGTCGATGCCGAATGAATCGCCTTGGCGATTAGTTCCTTGCCCGTTCCGCTTTCCCCATGAATCAGCACCGTCGAGCGGGAAGGCGCGACTTGGCCGACCAGATCGAGCACGGCCAGCATTTTTTCGCTTTTCCCGATGATGTTCGGAAAGTTGTACCGCTGCTTCAGGGCGCGCTTGAGCTGGACGTTCTCCTCGCGCAGGCGCCGGCCTTCGACGGCCTGAGCCACCTGGACGAGCAATTCGTCGTTGGACCACGGCTTGGTGATGTAATCCTGCGCCCCGCTCTTGAACGCGGCGCGCGCCATATCGATGGACCCGTAGGCGGTGATCAAGACGACGGAGAGATTCGGATCGCGGCGGCGGATATCGCGCAGCAGGTCGAGTCCGTTGCGGTCGGGAAGGCTGACGTCGAGCAGGACGAGATCGAACGGCTTTTCCTCGAGCATCGCGAGGCCGGCTTCGCCCGATTCGGCGCTCGATGTCGAGTAGCCTTCCGTATTGAGCAGAAGTTCCAGGCCCTCTCGAATTTCGGATTCGTCGTCGACAACCAGGATGGCGCCCTTAGACATGAACCGCTTTCCGCGCCACCGGGAATTCCAGCCGGAACGATGTGCCTTTGCCTGGCGTGGAGCGCACGTCCACTTTCCCGGCGTGCTCCTTGACGATGCCGTAGCTCACGGAGAGTCCGAGGCCAGTGCCGCGTCCCGAGGATTTCGTGGTGAAGAAGGGATCGAAGATCCGGTTCAAATTTTCGCGGGGGATTCCGCCTCCGGTATCGATGATTTCCACTTCCACCGATCCGTTGTGCGCCGCCGTCCGGATCTCGACGATGCCGCCGGAGGGCATGGCGTCGCGGGCGTTCAGGAAAAGGTTCAGAAAAACCTGCTGCAGTTTGTTGGTCGAGCCCAGCACCGCGGGCAGTTCCTGCTGCAGGTTCCTCGTCACCTGCACCTGCGCCGTGCGGAACGGGTGCGCGACCAGGGTCAGCACTTCTTCCACCACGGCATTCAAATTCACTTCGGTAAATTCCGACGCGCCCGTCCGCGAAAAATTCAGCAGGTTGTTCACGATCTCGCTCGCGCGAAACGTCTGCTTGACGACTTTCTCGATCAACTGGTGGCGCGGGTCGCCGCTCGGAAGCTGCTTGGCCAGCATTTGAATGTAATTCGAGATCACGGCGAGCGGCGTATTGACCTCATGCGCAACGCCCGCGGCAAGCAAGCCGAGAGAGGTGAGCTTCTCGTTCTGAAACACCTGCTCTTCGAGGCGCATCCGCTGCGTGACGTCATCGAAAAGGATAAGTCGGCCGATGCGGTCTCCTGATTTCCCAACCAGGGGAGCAATCGAAACGTTGACCACCAGGTTCCGCCCCTCGCGGTTTTGCATGTGGAATTTGTAGAGGCTGGAGACGCGCTCATCGCCGGAACGCGCTGTAATTTCCGCCATGAGATCGGAAGGGAGCACGTCCTCGAGCTTGCGGCCGACGGCTTCCTCGCGCGGCACGCCGATCAGTCCCTCGAGCTGCGTGTTCCAGGATTCCACCGCGCCGCCGAAATCCACCGCCAGCACGCCGACATTCAGCGATTCGACGATATTTTCAGAGAAATCCTTGAGCCGCTCGATTTGCGCCGCTTTTTGTTCGAGCGAGTTGTACAGCTGAGCGTTGTCCAGCGCGATGGCCAGATACCCGGCGATGGTGTGCAGCAGCTCAACGTCTTCGCTCGACAGGAAATCGCCATCCACCGTTTTCCCGAGGCCCAGGACGGCGATCGCGTGGTCGCGAATCTGGCAGGGAATGAAGTAATTCAAGTCCAACTGCTCGAGCGTCTGCCGCACGGAGGGAGAAGATTCCCGCGCCGCGCGCGCCGATTCGTAAAAGAGAATCCCCTGCGCAAACGGTTTGTTCTCGCCGTCCAGAAAACTCAGATCGAGCGCGCCCGCGTAGCGCACGCCGACCGATCGCGCGATGCGATACGCGCCGGGATGGCTCTCGTCCTCGATGAAAACCGCCAGCCGGTCCACGAGCAGCGCCTGCGAGATTCGATCCATCACCGAAGCGAGCATCGGATCGAGGCGCACTTCCGACGTGAGCGTGCGGCCAAACTCAATCAGCGTGCGGCGATAATCCAGCCGGTCCCTGTAAAAAAAGCGGTCCAGGCGCACTTGAATCCAGTCGCGGATGGGCTGAAACAAGAAGGCCGCCACAACGATGGCAACCGACACGCCCATGGTCCCGGAGGGCCATGTGGTATGAAACAGCCCTCCGACCAGCGACACAAAGGCAATGTACCCGGCCACCACGCCGCCGCTCGCGGCCGTATAGGCGAGACCTCGCTTGAAGATGATGTCCACATCCATCAGGCGGTAGCGAATGATGGCGTATCCGAAACTCAGCGGGATGAGCACCAGCGAAATCGTGGAAAAATTCATCCACGGCCGCGGCACAACTCCCAGGAAAAAGGGCACGATGTAAAGCAGCAGAAATGGAACAATGCCCGCCAGCGCTCCCCCGGTCACCCATTTCAATTGCTGCCTCAGGATTCCGGACGTTGCGCGGCGATAGCTGAAGACAAAAACAAGCGCGGCAAGCAGGAAGTAAATTCCCAGACACGCCAGGTCGAGCCGGTCGAGCGTGTTTCGCGCTTCGATCGACGGCATGAAACCCAATTCGCGAAGTCCGACCAGAACTCGCACCAGCAACAGAATTCCAGGCACGCCGTAAATGGCGCCCAGGATCGCGCCGTGCCCTTTGGAAACAGGGCGGCGCTCCGGAAATACCAGCGCAAAATGCAACAGCAACGCCGGTTGCAAAAGCCTGGCCACGATCGCGGACCAATAGATTTCCCAGTCGAAAGGAGTGAGCTTCCCAGTGTACTGGAAGGAGTACAAGACGAAAGACACCAGGCAAAAAATGTAGAAATGCACGGCGCGCGTCGCGTTCCACCGGCGGGCAAAAATGAAGAGCCCGATGAAAAGGTAGAGCACTCCCACAACGCTCAAATAATTTTCGATCGAGGCGGGCCGCGCTGCAGGCTGGATTACGAGTTGCGCTTCAAACTGTTTGCCGCCCCGCTCAATGCGGTAATGGGCCAGCGACCACAGTCCGATTCGCCACAGCCGCTTCGTAACATCGATCGGGCTATGAATTGGCGTATCGTTAATTGCAAGGACTTGGTCGTCGGTCCGCAGGCCGGCGTTTGCGGCGGGAGAGTTTGGGGCGACATGCCAGGCAACGACCCCGGATTGCTTTTCGATCCACGACACCCCATCATCGGGCGCCGTGAACATCGATCGTTGCTGAAAATTGATGATGCCGAAGACGATAGCTGCGAGAGTCGCCAGGGCTAGAACGGCTGCGCCCAACCGGACCCGAAGATTGTCGTTGATTGGAGCGCTCACCGATTATCCTTGCAAAGCCCTGCCAAAAGACATGTCGTGCAACCCTGCTTCCAAATTATATAAGTGTTCTCAAATGAATAACCATATGAATTTCAATCGAATAGATGCAGATCGAACGAGGGAAGGGGGACAGAACTTCCCGCCCTCCATTTTATGGAAGGCGCTTTCCTGTTTCTAATAGGTCCTGCCCAGCTAAAACTGGAAGCTCACCCCACCCCGGAACGATCGCAAAACAGGAACGAGCATCATGCGCGAATCTTGCCCGTTCACTGTCACATATCCTTGGTCCAAAAGATTGCTGAAATCGGCCAACGCTTCCCAGCGCCCGTTGAATCCCGGCAGGGGCTGGCGAATCGAAAGATGCAGGTTTGGATCCATCTGATAGGCCGCCTCGCCAAATTGGTCCATACGCGACAGCGCGGTGCCGGAAACCCATTTGTAGCTCGCTGCAAACTGCGGTGCGAGATCGCGGAATCTTCCCCGAAATGCGAGCCGCTACGCTGTGATGGTTGCTGGTCATGAAGCTATCGCGCAGATCGGATACTTCAGAAGTGGACTCACCACCGGGCGTAAGAGCGCCCGCCCAAGCATAGATCGCGGCCACTTCCAGGTCATCCGAGATCTTCTGGCGATACGCTGCTCGTGTGCCCCAGGAGCTGGAATTGCCTCCGTCGTAAAGGAACGCGGGAGAGAATGCGTCCTGAATGAATTCAGGACTCGCCGCGGGGCCAGTGCCAAAAACAGCCTGGTCGCGCGCCGAGTCATGGAATGCGGCAACTTCAAGGGAGGATTTGCTGCCCATCTTTCGCTTGACGGAAAGTTCCTGATGCCAGCCGCCCTCCAATACCGGGCTGCCATTGTGGAACAGGACGGGTGGAAGGCTATCGAGTTCGTCGATTGCGGATTCAAGCGCTCCCGTTCGACCCCACTGTTCGGAAGGAGGGTTCGCCGCAATGATCGCCGTGGCTATCAAACCCGGAGCCAGGCTGGCGGTCAATTCCGCATGAGGGCGCAGCGAAGAAACGGAAGAAACAATTCCGGCGCGAAGATATTCCGCGCCTGCCCGCAGGAGTAATCTGTCGCCGAGTTGAAGTTGCTCGGTGTGATCGATCCGCATGGCCTGGAACGCCATGCCCTCGGCGCCGAGCTTGGATTGCCGCCAAACAAAGATGGTTTCAGGGCCGTTTTCCGCATTGCCGGACGGAAGCCAAACGCTGGCAAATGAGCCTGACGCTCCCCTGTCGTAACCCATCTGGCCGGCAACCAGCATGCGTCCCAGGCTGCCAAGTTGTTGGTCGTAAGAGACAGCGGTCGCGGGAGCAGTTGGAAAATTCGAAGCGGATCCAGGCCGCAACGAACCGTTCGTCACCTGGACAAGGGCGCGCGGCCGCTGTGCGTCGGGGGGAAGGTCCGAGACCGGGGAATTGGAAGCGGTCTGGTTACCTGTATCCTTCCACTGCAGGATCGTGCGCGTCGCTGCCGAAGAACGCAGCACCCATTTCCAGTCGTCCTGCTCGGCAGGGGCATCCGACTTGCGCCGCAGCGTATCCAGCGAGGAGAACACGGTATCCACCTGCACGCGCAGCAGGGTCGTCAGATTGGACATCACGGCGATGTGCTGCTCCATCGACGGCAAAAATCCCGCCTCGGAAACGCGAACGGCATAGCTGCCCGGCTTGAGGTGATCCGTGAAAAACAAGCCATACTGATTGGAGAGGATTTGCGAAACGATGCGGCCGCCGGCGTCTTCCGAGATCAGCCAGACGCTGGCGCCCATCTGCGGCGTCCCGGAGGGGTCCAGAACAACGCCCGAGATCGTGCCGTAGCCTGGCTTCGCTGCTGCCGAAGCGGCTAGGACCAGCACAACCACCATGACCCAGCCCAAAGTTCTATAAATCGACTTCATGGGGACTGGTTCCCTTCCTGTGGCTCACTTCGCTGCCACTTTTTGAATCACCGCCGGGGGGGTAACGGTGAAATCCGCCGTACGCGAAATCGTCTGATTATTCACCAGATCGGTGGCTTGAATTTCCATCTTGTATTTGCCGGGCGGCAATGTCTTCGGCGCGATCACCTGTTCGAACGTAACCTGCTCGCCATTCTGCTGGATCTGGTCGCCCGTCTTGACTTCGTGCGCGACGGTTTGATCCCCCTGCGTCACCTTCATATCCAGGGAGACATTGTTCTTGTGCGTCTTGTCATCCACCTTCAAATTGTAAAACTGCATGTAGACGTCCAGCGGCTGATCGGCATGGAATTCGGCATCCAGCTTGGGGCGAACCTTGGTCGAGCCCAGCACGAATTGCCCCACGCCCACGTCCTTGGAGGAAACCGGCTCCATCTGGTCGGCAAGGATCAGCGAGCTGGCTTCCAGTTTGTCGTCCGGGATGGGAGAAACGGCCAGCCGTGTATTCACCACGCCCACGTTCCCGCTGTTCACGTCTTTCATTACCAGGTCCAGCTTGTACAAACCAGGGCGGAGAGGGACGGCCTTCTGGTAAATGGAAAATCCCTTCAGCGAAGGCTCGAGCAGGGAATCCGGAAAATCGCGCTGGATCACGTCTTCGAAGGTTTGGATCACGCGCCCGGTCATCGAGCTGATTCGCCCAAACAAATTGAGCGACGCGGATTGCACGCCGTCGTGATCGCGGAAGGTCATTTGCTTGTTCTGAATCTGCACCGTCACCGGGACCAGAATCGTGTCGCCGGTAATCCGCATGAAATCGAACCGGTAGTCGAACGAAATCTGGTTTCGCAGGATGCGCGAGCTGACCACCTCTTCAAGATCCTTGAATTTGACCGGCGGCGGGGCCTGCACTTTTGCGAATTGCTCGAGGCGGGTGAATTCGTTCTGGCTGTCAAGGCCATTTGATCCGGCTGGTCCCAGTGGAGCGGTGGAACCATCCGATCGGGTGAAGCGCGCGGCCTGGCTGGACATGCCCATCGATTCCAGCATGCTGGGCCCGCCTCCGGGAACGTGCGACATGGCATCCTTTTCACCGGGGTCCATGGTGATATGAAATTCGCCTGTGCCGGTGGGATCCACAAACTCGATGGTGATATTTTGCCCGATCCCTTCCATGTAATGGTAGGTCCATTGTTCATAAGCGTAGGTGGTGGTTTGTCCGCCGCCTTCGGTCATCGGACGGTTATACAGTTCACCTTGCGTATGGGATTCGAGCTGATCGGGCTTGCCCCACATGATGTAAATCCGGCCGCGATCCGTCCTCCACCCGGGAATGCCCGAGGAGAACCGCTCATTGGCGTAGGCGATCCGGCGGTAATGCTCTTCCTTAAATTCGTTTTCGACGGTGTCCGGGGTGGGATCGCGCCTCTGCCAGAACGCCTCGATGAACTGCTCGCGCTCTTCATTGGTCGCCAATTGCAGGAACGCCGAGCGTTCTTCGCCGGTAATGATGTAAGGGACTTCCTCTTCCAGCCATTTCTTATAAGGAGTGGCGAGCTCTTTTTCGAGCTTCCTCAGGTTTTTCTTGTTCTTGCCTTTGTCGTCGTTATTTTTCTTTCCGGAGTCCTGCTGCTTGTCGGCGGGGTGGCGTTCTGATCTTTATCTTGGTCTGGCATGGGAACGCGCGCAAAAGGGCAGCAGGAATGCTCCGCCCAGCAGTAACATAACTGAAATGCGTCCCAAGCGGTTCATAGGCATACCTCGCACCTGATTCGGAAGTTAGATTCTATCCCCCGCTTTTGCAAGCGTCAACCAAGGAATCTCACCTGCTCGTCCTGGCGCTGTAGGCCTTCTATCTCCTCGCGGAATACACCGCCTGGTTTGGACCGATGGATACTAAGAACTAGGCGGGCGCTGCCGGGTTGCCCGCCAATTTTCCGAAATCCGGGTTGTCCTTTTCCCAATTCGGCACATCCGATTGCTATAGCCTTAGCCGCTTAGCCGGCGATTCTGCCCTATGGAATATCAGGCGGACACGGCGAGTACCTGAACTGATAGGGAATGGAGGCAAATACCTTTCTTCCCCGCCGAAATGACTGTAAAATTCCATGACGAGTGGGGCCCGGCCCGGGCGCCTCCCCGAGCCAGGAGAATTCCGGCCTCACGCGCAAACACTTCGAAACATGCTCGCTTGCTGGGCACGCAGGCTGATTTGCCCCATGTGGTGTGCACCACCGGGAAACTTTTGAAGTTCTCACTGCGTAAGAATTAGGGATGGCGGCTGGAGGAAGTTACTCGGTACATAAAACCAGAATTGCAAATCCATGAACACGTGGCAAAAAATCGGGATTGGTGCGGGTGTCGCCGCTGTTTTGGCCGGAGGCACCTGGCTTGCCATCTGGGAGATCAATAAGGGCGTCGTTACCGTCCAGACCGCGCCCGCGGTGCGCCAGGACCTGAATTCGATCGTCACGGCTTCGGGAGAAGTCAAACCGCTCACTTACACGAACGTTCTTGGCGAAGGGATCGGCAAGATCACGGCAATTGCTGTGAAGGAAGGCGATCACGTCAAGAAAGGCGACGTCTTGCTGCGCCTGGAAAGCGTGCAGCCTGCGGCCGACGTCAATGCGCAGCGCGCCGGGATCGCCGCCGCCGACTCGGGAGTGAAATCCGCGGAAGCCAACGACGCATCGGCGCAGGCGGACATCAAGTCGCGCGCGGCGGACCTCGAGCATGCGAAACTCGACTGGGAACGCGGGCAACTCCTGTTCAAGGAAGGACTGATTCCCAAGCAGGATTACGACACTCGAAAGGCCGCGTACGATGGCGCCGTGGCGAGCGCTGGCCTCCGCGCAGGCCCGCGCGGAACAGGCCCGCGCGCAACTCGGCCAGGCGCGCTCCCAATTGACGCAGAATCAAGCGATGCTGGGCCGCCTGAGCGACATCCTGAACAAGACCACGTACACCGCTCCGATCAACGGAGTCGTCACCTATATCGCCGTTCGCGTCGGCGAAAACGTCGTTCCCGGCATCCAAAATGCCACCGGGAGTTATCTCATGACCATTTCCGACATGTCCGTGGTGACCTCGGAAGTCATGGTGGATGAAACCGACATTGTGAGCGTGAAGCTTGGAGAGGACGCGGAAGTCACTATCGACGCGATCCCGGGAAAATTCTTCAAGGGAAAAGTGACCGAAGTCGGGACGCAAGCGGTCCTCCGCAGTTCGGGCCTGGCTTCGACGCAGTCCACAACGGGCAACCAGGAAGCGAAAGATTTTAAGGTCGTCGTCACGCTCCAGAATCCGCCGGATGGACTGCGTCCAGGGCTCTCCTCCACGGCCAAGATCACCACGGCGCAAAAGAAAAACGTAATGACGGTCCCGCTTCAGGCGCTCGCGGAACGAACCAAAAAAGATCTGGACGAGGCGGCCAAGGAAAACGGGCAAAATTCCGTCACGCTGGCTGCCGGCCGCCCTGCGCCTGGCGCCGCGTCTGACGGAGCTGCGTCCTCCACCCTCGAAAAGAATCCGGAAATTCAGGGCGTCTTTGTGGTCCGCAACAAGCGCGCTCAATTCGTTCCCGTCGCGACCGGAATCACCGGCGTCACCGATATTGAGGTCGTAAACGGCCTGCAGGAAGGCGATCAAATCATCACCGGAAGCTACAAGGCCCTGCGCACGCTCAAACCTGACGCGCGCGTTAAAGTAGACAACTCCACGCCAAAAGCGGCGGACGAAAATTAAATGAAAATACGCGCAGGATTGGGGAACTGAGGAATGCCCGAGCGACTCGCCTCACCCGAAACATTCCGCCAGGACCTCGTCGATCAAGGCATAGCCATCCTGACGGAGGGCCTTTGGAAAACGTACGAGATGGGCGGCGAAAAGCTGCACGCCCTGCGCGGAATCGATCTCACGATTCGCAAGGGCGAATACGTTGCCATCATGGGGCCGTCGGGATCGGGCAAATCCACGCTCATGAACCTGATCGGTTGCCTGGACTCACCGACCGCGGGGAAATATTGGCTGGCCGGGCGCCTGGTGAGCGAACTGGATGACGATGAGCTTGCCGCCATCCGCAACAAGGAAATCGGATTTGTGTTTCAAACGTTCAATTTGTTGCCTCGCGCCACGGCCTTGCACAATGTGGAACTTCCCATGATTTACAACGGCACTCCGTCGGAAGAACGACTGGCCCGGGCGAAACGCGCGCTCGAAGCGGTCGATCTCGGCGAGAGGATGTTTCACAAGCCCAATGAACTTTCCGGCGGGCAGCGCCAGCGCGTGGCGGTCGCTCGCGCCCTGGTGAATTCGCCCTCGATTGTGCTGGCCGACGAGCCTACCGGAAATCTGGACACAAAAACGGGCGATGAAATCATGGCGATCTTCACAAGGCTGCACAGCGACGGCAACACCATTATCCTGGTCACACACGAAAACGACGTGGCGCGGCGCGCCGACCGCATCATCCACGTTCGCGACGGCAAAGTCGAAACCGACGAACGGGTCGTTCACTAGTGGCACAGGCTTCAGCCTGCGGGGGTTAGTACTTGCAACGACCAAACCCCACAGGCTGAAGCCTGGCCACTAGGCAAAATTCACGATCTCCATGTGCATCGAACCCCACTGAAAGGCATCTAATTCTTTGATGGAACCCGGGACTCCCGAACTCACCGCCGCCTCGCAATCCCCTGCTCGCTCTTCTTCCGGCGTCCGCGCCAGAATTCCCGTCGCGGTCTCCATCATTCAGGCGTTTCTTTTTCTCGTGCACTTTGCCTTGTACGCGACCTGGATGTTCTTCTGGGGCGTGCAGGATTCTTCACGTGTGGCGGAGCTGCGAATCGCGCTGGCCATTTTGTCCGTCAGCTTCGTCGCGGCGTCCCTCGCTGGCGCACCACTACTTCAATCCGCTGGTCCGGGCCGCCTACACGGCCGCCTCGGTATGGCTCGGATTCCTCAGTTTCTTTTTTCTTGCGGCCTGCGCGTGCTGGATTGTCTATGGCGTGCCGCTCCTGTTCGGAGTGCACATGGAAAAGCACGCCCTCGCAGCCGTGTGCTTTGGCCTCGGTCTTCTCGCGGGCATTGCCGCCATCGTGAATGCGGCGTGGACCCGCGTCGTGCGCGTCACCGTCAAGCTGCCCAATCTTCCAGCCGCCTGGCGAGGGCGCACAGCCGCCCTGGTCAGCGATTTGCATCTGGGCCACGTGCGAAACACCGGCTTTCTCCGCCGCATCGTCCGGAAACTTTCGCAATTGCGCCCGGACGTGCTGTTCATCCCGGGCGACCTGTATGACGGCACCGCCGTGGACCTCGCGCGGCTGGCCAAACCCTGGTCTGAATTTTCCGCTCCGCTTGGCTCTTACTTCATCACGGGCAATCACGAGCAATTCTCCAGCCCCGCGAAATATCTCGACGCCGTCCGGCAGTCCGGAATTCGCGTGCTCGAGAATGAAAAAATTGTTATCGACGGGTTGCAAATCGTGGGTGTCCACTATCACGATTCGACGCACGTAGAGCATTTTCGATCGATCCTGCGGCAACTGGCTGTAGACCGGGAAATTGCCAGCATTCTGCTCGTTCACAATCCGAACCACTTGCCGGTGGCGGCAGAGGCGGGCATTTCCTTGCAACTGTCCGGCCACACTCACCGCGGACAGTATTTTCCCTTTACGGCTATCGTTTCCCGCATTTATGGAAAATATGCGTACGGATTGAATCGTTTCGGCGATCTTGCGGTCTACACTTCATGCGGCGCCGGCACGTGGGGCCCGCCCATGCGGCTGGGATCAAACCCCGAAATTGTCCTCATCCAATTCGAATGAAACTGCGCGGCGCCCGCGCCAGGCTGGCGACATCCGAGTCCAGCAATCAAGTATTCGAAACGCATAATTAAGCGAGATGACTTGCTGTCTCACTCCGGTACACAAGCCCTCGACGTTCGCACGCAAATCGTAAAGTTCCAATGACACGGACCGATGATGCTTTACGTAGTACCCGAACTTTGCGGCTCGCATAGGCCCACTGGAAGACCTTCCCGCCGCGGAGGTGGATGATGGCGGTTGAAGGTATTGGAAGTCTCGTGCAAATTCTTGCGGATCAATTGTCTGGACAGCCAGGAAATTTACCGGCGGGTGCGAACGCACCGGCATCAGGAAACGCGGCGAACCCAGCGGTAACCGAAGACACTTTTACGCCGTCGGGGCAAAGCAATTCCGCGCAGACGGCCGCGCAGGACGCAGGGATCTTCCAGGTGAGCCAGGGGGCCCTAACCGCTGTTGAGGCGAATATCCTGTTTGAGCAGGCGGCTTCCAACGGCGCTCCAAATGGATTTCCCGCACAAGCTGCGCCGGGTGCGCCTGCGAACGCGGGCAACCCGCAACCGGGCGCGGCCGCGAACTCAATCGCGCCTCCAAACCCGGGACCATTGTTCGCGCCCGATCCTGCGGGACAACCACCGGCCCCCAAGGCTGTCCCCGCGACGAATGTGCAGGAAAAAGTTCTGATCCTCAACGCATCGCTCCCCGCCCTGGGACTGAGCAAGGTGGAGATCCAGGAGATCGATAACATCGCCACGCAGATACAAAATTTCAATCCCGCCGCGTATACCGCTCTCGTCAACCAGTTTGAAGCGCTGGCGCAGCAGGCAACGCAGCAAAACGCCGCAAATGCACGCGACCCCGCGACCCAGAACACCACGCCCGGCACAAAAGTGAACGGCGGCGGATCCCAAGGCTAGGGAATTTTTTGGTCAAAATTCACGGCGCTGCGAGTGACGTCCAGCGCAGGCGCAACAAATGCCTGCCCTGGCCCAGCTGCAGGATGCGCAAGCCGGCGGCGCCCTCCGGGAACGCCAATCTCCCGATTGGCGTGTTCCAAAACCCTCGCCGCGGCGGGCATTATGCAAACCGCCAATCAGGAGATTGGCGTTCCCGGGTTTTGAACCCCGAATTCCCTTGAACGGCCGTAGGGAATTTCCGGGCGTGGTATAAATTCAATGCTCATCTTCCGCACACATGTTTGCATCGCGCACGAATTGGCGTCTGGAAACGAACCGCTTGACGCGGGCTCTCGAAGAGCACCGGCGAAGCGGGAAGGAACTCTTCGATTTGACCGCGTCGAATCCCACTACGTGCGGGTTTGCCTATCCGGAGCGGGAAATTCTTAGCGGCGCTTACCGATCCGCGCGGGCTTGTCTATCGCCCGGAAAGCAAAGGCTTGCGCGAAGCGCGGGAAGCGGTTGCCGAATATTACGCCGGGCGCGCGGGATTTTCCGGCTCGGTTGCGCGCGTCGATCCCGAACGCATCTTGCTCTCCTCGGGAACCAGCGAAGCTTACAGCCACATTTTCCGGTTGCTGTGCGAGGCGGGCGACGAAATTCTGGTTCCCGCGCCCAGTTATCCGCTCTTTGAATTTCTGGCGGACCTCGCCGACATTCGTCTCGTCCCCTATCCGCTGCTCTACGATCACGGCTGGCAAATCGATTTCGCTTCGCTGCGCGCGGCGCTCACGCCGCGTTCGCGCGCCGTGCTGGTCGTGCATCCCAACAATCCCACCGGCTCGTTCGTCAAGCCGCGCGAGGCCGCCGAACTCGCGGAAATTTGCGCGGCGCGGGAAATGGCCATCGTGGCCGATGAAGTGTTCCTCGATTACGCGAGCGGCGCGACGACGGCGCACACCTTTGCGCTTTCCGATGCAGCGCTCACCTTCACGCTGAGTGGCCTCTCGAAAATTTCGCTGCTCCCGCAAATGAAACTTGCCTGGACGGTCGTGAGCGGACCTGATGCCCTGGTTCAAACGCGCCATCGACCGCCTCGAAATCATCGCGGACACTTACCTTTCTCCAAGCACGCCGGTGCAGCTCGCCCTGCCAAAATTTCTCTCGCTCCGACATTCGCTCCAGGCGCAATTGCAGCAGAGAATTTCCGCGAATCTCTCCGTTCTGGACAATTTATTGCGCGAATCAAAATCCCTCGCGCGTCTCGATCGCGAAGGCGGCTGGTACGCCATCCTCCGCGTCCCGGTCACGGCAACGGATGACGACCTCACCGTTGCGCTCCTCGAGCGCTGTTCCGTGCTGGTCCACCCCGGCCACTTTTTCAATTTTTCGCGGGAAGGTTTTCTCGTGCTTAGCCTCATCACGCCAAAGCAAGAATTTCAGGATGCACTTCGGCGGCTGCAGACGTTCTTTGGCAGATGATCGGTGGACGCGCCCAACATAAGTGGTAAACTGCGAATATGGCACCCAAAAAGAATAGGAATAAAAACAAAACCAAGCCGAAGAAAACTTCAAGTAAGAAGGCGGCGCTAAAGAAAAAGACGCGCGCGAAGAAGGCTGCACCAAGGAAGAAAGCAATACAGAAGAAGCGTAGAGCGCGGGGAAAGAGCCAGGCCCTGGGAACAGTATCGTTCGAATCCAAAGGGCTCGGAGCAAGGTCGGGTGGTCAATCGGGCGATCTGCAGGGCTTGTCTAACACCGCGGGAGCGGATTCCGAGAGCGTGGACGAATTGCTCGAGGAAGGAAACGCGTTCGAAGCCGAAGCGGTGGAGGGCGTCGAAAACGCCCCCGATGCCGATCAAGGCGAAATCAGGACCCGCGAAGTGCAGGAAGACGACGTCCCGGACGAATACCTGGATAAGGATCAATAGACCGGCCAAACTCTCCCGATTCCCCGACAGGCAAATTGTTCAGGCTTCTGCTTCAAGGACCACCACAGGCTGGTAGGTGCGCGGCACGACGGCTTCAGCGATGGCGATCAGGCGTTCCTGCTGGCTGAAGACGCGGAGGCGCGCGGGCTTCCATTCGCCGGAATTGAGTTCGGTGGTGGCGCCTTGCGCGGCGCTAGCTCGGCCGGGCTGAATTTGCGCGATCTGCACGTTGAATTTCGAGCCGTGACGCACGCGCTTTTCAAGGATGGGCAGGATCGTCACGCTCGGGAGTTCGGGGAGCAGGCGTTCGAGGGGAATAATGTACCGCCCGAGATCTCCGTCCTTCGCGGCGCGCTCCAGGTCTTCCAGTTTCGCGGCCTGGTCCAGAGTGAATTCGCCCACAGCGGTGCGGACAATTTCGGCTAGATGCGCGCCGCAGCCCAGCGCCGCGCCCATGTCGTGCGCGAGCGAACGGATATAGGTGCCGGCGGCGCACTCGATCGAAACTTTTGCCAGCGAGCCGGAAACTTCGTTCACGTGAAAATCGTAGACTTCGATCTCCACCGCTTTTAGTTCCACCGGTTTTTTCTTGCGCGCGAGTTCGTGCGCCGGGCGGCCGTGAATTTTCTTCGCGGAATAGGGCGGCGGCATTTGCGGAAACCGGCCGACGCGCTCGGCGGCGAGGTGCTCGATTTCGGCGCGATCGATCTGCGGGGCCGAGTCCGGGCCGAGCGGCGCGCCATCGGCGTCGTAGGTGTCCGTGGCGAAGCCGAAGCGGAACGTGGAGTCGTAGCGCTTGCGGCGTCCTACATAAAACTGCGCGAGCCGCGTGGCGCGCCCGAGCAGCAGCACCAGAACGCCGGTCGCCAGCGGGTCAAGCGTGCCGAGGTGGCCGATTTGCCGGAAGCCGACGATGCGGCGCACGGCTTCGACCACGTCGTGCGACGTCCTGCCGCGCGGCTTGTCGATGACCAGGGCGCCGTCCAGCGGCGCGGGTTGCGGTTTTCGTGGCATGGAATTTAGTAGCACAGGCTTCAGCCTGTGGGTTTTAGTGCTTGCAAGGACGAACCCCCACAGGCTGAAGCCTGTGCTACAAAATGCAAGCATTTATTTGTAAAGGCCAGAAAATAGAAAGGAGGGGCATAACCATCTTGGTACAAGATATTCTGGCCACAAGAGTTAGAAGCGTTTGGGACGGGTCGAAACGTCGCCGAAGACTGCATTTCCCGGGCGGGGTTCATGAGGAAAAACCCGGGTCTTTGGAAATCGTGCCGGAAGCTTGGAGCTTGTAGGAAAATGACGGAATGAACGGTGTACGGATCGATGCATGGCTATGGGCCGCGAGATTTTTCAAGACTCGAACCCTGGCCAAAAAAGCCTGCGATTTAGGCAGAATCGTCTCGAATGGACAGCTGGCGAAGGCGGCCCGCGAAGTGCGGGTGGGCGACATGCTGCGAATCACCAATGACGGCGGGGACTTCGAGGTCTCGGTATTGGGATTGAGCGACGAGCGAGGTCCAGCTTCGGTGGCGCAGGCTTTGTATAAGGAGACGGACGCGAGCCGGGAATTGCGGCAGAAAGTGGCGGCGGAAAAGAGAGCAACGCGCGAGTTCGAGATATTGCCGCAGGGACGTCCGTCGAAGCGGGATCGCAGGAGGATCATTCAGTTTCGCGGACGAAGCTGAGGATCGAGCCTGGGTGAATCCTGACGTACTTCCATACAGGGTCGGTTGAGGGTGTGCCCTACCCAATTCACTCATGAGATCGCATGGGACACCCTTTGTATCCACGCCTCCTGCGCGCCTATTTCCTGTTGGCTACTGCTCACGCAACGACCGCATCGGATCAATATTGGCCGCGCGCAGGGCGGGAACGATGGCAGCGATCATCGACACCAACATCATCGTCACCGAGGCAATCAAAAATACTGACCGATCGAGGGGCTCGACCTGAAACAGGCTACTGGCAACGAGCCTCGCGGCCACGATTGAAGTTAGGATCCCGCCCACAATCCCGAAGGCCGAGAGTGTGAAAGCTCGGCTCACCACCAGTTGGAGGATGCCGGAACGCGATGCGCCCAAGGCCATCCGCAAGCCGAGTTCGCGCGACCGTTCCGCGACGATGTAAGAGAGCACGGCGTAGAGGCCAAGTGCGGACAGCAGAAGAGCGATTGCCGCAAAAGAGGAGATCACAAACGCTTCGAAGCGCGGTTGGGTGGCTTGCTGATTCAGGATGTCGGACATGGTGCTGTAGTCGAAGACGGGAGCATCTTTGTCGAAGCGCGCCACGACGGCGCGAACCGTGTTTTCGTAGCTCTTCGGATCGCCCGCAACCTTCATAACAACAATCGGGCGTTGGTGGGATGGATCCTGATTGTAGGGCAGAAAAAACTGAGGTTGGTAAGCCTCCGACGGATCGCCACTCCTGGTATCGCCGACGATCCCGACGATTTGGCGGGCAAGGATGGGTTCGGGACTGCGTTCGAATGCCGGCGTCAAAAACTTCCCGATGGCGTCTTCGTTCGGAAAATATTTCTGTGCGAGACTTCGATTGATAACGGCGACGGGCGCGGACTTCCGATCGTTATCGTGTTCCGTGATGGTCCGTCCGCGAAGGAGCGGGATGCTCAGGGTTTCGAAATATCCCGGAGTGACAGCAACCGCCTCGGCTTGGGGCAATTCGTCCGGCGCATAGACCTGGCCGGTGATTCTGAAGTTCGTCCAGACATCCCAGGTTCCGAGACCGGCCATGGGATGACCGCTGCCAACTCTCTCGACTCCGGGCAACACCGCCAGTTCCGGGAGAAGCTTGTCATAGAAAACCGCCTTGCCGGGCACTGGATAGCGCTTGTTGGTAAGGGCCACATCGAAAGAGACGGTTCGATCCGTGTCGAAACCGGGATCGAGGTGCAGCACCTTCAGTGTGCTTTTGATCAGCAGGCCTGATCCCATCAAGAGACTAAACCCGAGCGCGATCTCCGTGACTACGAGGGCATGATGGAGCCGGTTGCGTCCGCGGCCGGAGGTCAAGGAGGTTCCGAATTCGCGCAATGCGTGGGCTGGATCGGAGCGAGAGGTCTGCCAGGCGGGAAGCAACCCAAAGACGAATGCCGTCGCCGCGGAAACGATGACTGCGAATGCTAAAACGCGGCCGTTCATGGCTATGTTGTACAGCCGGGGCACGTCGCTTGGGATGTAATGCGTTCCAGCGCGTAAGAGTGCGATCGATGTCAGGACGCCGGCAGCGCCACCGACGAGGGCGAGCAACATGGCTTCCATCAGCAACTGGCGGACAACTCGAAGACGTCCCGCCCCCAAAGCGGTTCGCAAGGCAATCTCAGAACGTCGGGACGTCGCACGGGCCAGAAGCAATCCGGCCACATTCGCACAGCCAATCAGCAGTACCAGTCCGACGGACGCAAGAAGGAGCGACAACACGGGCCGGGTATTCGATACCGCGGCGTCGAGCAACGGGCTGAGCGCCACGGCCTGCTTGTTGTGGTCTTCGGTGTACTGCTGGGCCAGATTACGCTGGATGTTGTTGAGGTCCGCGAGAGCTTGCGACATCGATACCCCGTTCTTCAAGCGGCCGACGACGGCGATCCGGTCATCCTCTCGGACGCTCGTGCCGGGGTCAGGGCCTTCGGCCTCGATGGAGTACGTCGCCCAGAACAACGCTGGCTGTTCGACAGCATAGTGAAAACCGGAGGGCATCACTCCGATGACGACGTAGGGTTCATCGCTAATCTTTACGACCTGGCCGAGGGCACTGGGTGATGAAGCGAAATCCGATACCCAAAGTTCATGACTGAGAATGACAACTCGGGCGCCGGGTTTTTCTTCCTCCGCCGTAAATCCGCGGCCGAGCGCCGGGGCAACGCCGAGCTCAGAAAACAGATTGGCAGAGATGCGAGCCCCTGAAAGAAAGCGAGCGCCTTCCCCATCGGCCTTGCTGAAGAGACGGGCAATGCCATTGTACGAAGCGAGCGACTCGAAGGTATGGTTTTGGCGCTGCCAGTCGAAAAAATTGGGATAGGAGTTTAAAACCTCATTGCCCGCAGCCGGATCTACGGGCGAGACGCCGGGCGGGAAATCGAGTGTGCCAATGGCAACCAGGCGATCCGCATGCGGGAAAGGCAGCGGGCTCAGAAGAATGCCATCCACGAGGCTGAAAATGGAAGTCGTCGCGCCGATGCCGAGGGCGAGCGTGAGGATCACCGTGAGGGTGAACAGAGGGCTGCGCCGAAAATAGCGAAGGGCAAATCTGAAATCCTGGAGGAACGACGGAAACATGGTGGCGCGATTATGACAGGAGGGCCCCTTGCGGATAAGTATTGTGCGCTGTTCTTGGCCACTTTCACGTTCGAGGTTTGGTTGACCGTGGGGACTGAACCACCTAGTATTTTGGCTCAGTGGGCGACTCGTCTCAATTCATCGGCCAAACCATTTCGCACTACCGCATCGTCGAAAGACTAGGCGGCGGAGGGATGGGTGTGGTGTACAAGGCGGAAGACATCAAGCTCGACCGCTTCGTGGCGCTTAAATTTCTGCCGGAGGATGTTGTAAAAGATCCGCAGGCGCTGGGGCGCTTTCAACGCGAGGCTAAGGCCGCGTCGGCGCTGAACCATCCAAACATCTGCACGGTCCATGAGATTGGCGAAGAGAACGGCAGGCCGTTCATCGTCATGGAGTTTCTGGACGGCACAACGCTGAAACATCTGATCGGCAACCGAGCTATGGAACTGGATCGGGTGCTCGACGTCGGCATCGAGGTGGCGGATGCGCTGGACGCCGCACACGAGCAAGGCATCGTGCACCGGGATATCAAGCCGGCGAACATCTTCGTGACGAAACGCGGCAACGCCAAGATTCTCGACTTTGGCCTAGCCAAAATGGCGCCGCAAAAAGTGGATTCTGTGGGCGCCCAGCCTACCGTCACCATTGGTGAAGAACACCTGACGAATCCCGGAAGCACCATGGGCACGGTCGCTTACATGTCGCCGGAGCAGGTAAAGGGACAGGAACTAGACCGGCGCACCGATCTGTTTTCGTTTGGTGTCGTGCTGTACGAAATGGCAACGGGGGCGCTGCCTTTCCGGGGGGATGCCTCGGGAATTGTCTTCGATTCGATCCTGCATAAGATCCCGGTGGCGCCGGTGCGGTTGAACCCGGACGTCCCGGTAAAACTCGAAGACGTGATCACCAAGTCGCTCGAAAAGGATCGGGATGTCCGATACCAATCAGCAACCGAACTGAAGGCCGATCTGAGGCGGGTGAAAAGGGATAGCGACTCGCAGAAGACTTTGGCCGCGGTATCGGACGCGGGTCAATCGTCAAGACGTTCACGGATGCCGTGGATCGTGATTGGATCTGCGCTCGTGATCGCGATTCTGGCGGTGGTGGTGTGGCGCACGCATGAAACGTCGGTCCACCCGATGCCGGACAGCAAGACTGGCTCGAAACAGGTTTTAGAAACGATCGCCGTGCTTCCCTTCCGCGATATCTCTGCTCCGGAAAGTGACAGCTGGGGAATCGGGATCACGGATGCGATCATCAGCCGGCTCACTTCGCTGCAAAATCTCGCAGTGCGTCCGACAACGTCGGTGCTGAAGTATTCGAAAGATGCGCCCGAACCGCCGGAGGTGGCAAAAGCGTTGAGCGTTCAGAGCGTGCTGGAGGGCACGTACCAGCGATCGTCGAATGTAATTCGGGTAACGGTGCAATTGATCGATGGACGCACCGGGAACACGCGCTGGTCGCAGCGCTATGACCTGCACAGCGCGGACATCTTGAGCTTTGAAGACGAAGTTGCGACCAAGGTGGTTGAGGGGCTGCAGATTGAACTGTCCCCGGCAGAGCAGAAGGCCATCCAGAAGCCGGCGACGACCAATGTGGATGCTTACAACGACTATCTCCAAGCTCGCTTCTACCTGGGCGAGTACCTGGTGTATTCGAGGGTGGACAGCCTGGAGAAGGGCCAGCGTCTCGCTCTGCACGCGCTGTCTTTGGATTCCCAATTCGCCGATGCCTACGCGCTACTTTCGCGGCTTTACACCTTCCAGGGCGCAAACTTTATGGACGACGCCGGTGAGAACATCAAACGCGGCGTGGATGCGGCCGAGAAAGCGGTGCAGATCAATCCGCAATCCGTAGAAGCCTTGACGGCTCTGGGCGGGGCGTACAGCGAAGAGGGACGAGAAGGCGACGCCATCCGCACTCTTAAGTCCGCACTGCAAGTGGCACCGAACAATGAATACACGTCGCAAATGCTTGGCTATTCGTACTACTACGCCGGGCTGAATGAGCTGGCGGCAGCAGCTTACGCGCGGGTGATTGCGCTGAACCCTTCTTCGCCGCAGCCCCAGTGGATGCGTGCCCGTATGCTCCTGTACAGCGGTCATGGGCCGGAAGCGGAGAAAGCGATGAGGGAACTGCTGGCAAGAAATCCCGACCAGTTCAAGGCGCTGGCATACTTCGCATCGATACTCTATTACGAAGGAAAGAACGAGGAGGCCGCGTCCAACTTCGAACGATCTCTGCAATTGCACACACCATCGAGTGACAACTCGCCCGAGATGCTGGCGGCGTTTCTGTGGGCATCGCAAGGACAGAAGCAGAAGATAGACCCGAAGCTATTCCAATTCCGTCCGAAGGAAATTGCCGATGGAGACGCGGCGTACTGGCTCTCTGGAATCTATGCACTGCTCGGCGACAAGCCTCATGCGTTGGAGTGGTTGAGGCGGACCGAAGCTCTCGGCGATGTAAATTTTCCATGGTTTCAGCGGGATAAGAACTTCGATGGACTGCGGTCGGATGCGGACTACCGGGCAGTAATGGCGGGGATCCGGCAGCGGTGGCAAACTTACAAAGACGAGTTCGACCCGGCATCCCACTAGACATTCGGGCAGCAGAGCTAACCTGTTTCCTACGACACATCCCATTGTGATTTGAATCACAGCCCCTTTTCAGACTCGCCACTAGCGTTGAAGCAGAACAGATTCACAGAAGGCGAGGAATCTTCCATGGGTATTGCTGTACCGACGACCAGCGCGCGCATTTTGAACCCCAAGCTTGATCGAAAGATCATGAGCGCCGAGACTGCGGCGAGCCTGATTCAATCGGGCGATCAGATTGGAATGAGCGGGTTTACGGGTTCGGGATATCCGAAAGCGGTTCCGCTGCAACTGGCGCACCGGATCGCGGATGCCCATTTTCGCGGAGAGAAATTCCAGGTCAGCGTATTTACGGGTGCGTCGACCGGTCCGGAGTTGGATGGAGCGCTGGCCATGGCTGGCGGAATTCATTTGCGGCTTCCCTACCAGTCGGATCCGGAGACTCGAAAGCGAATCAACGCGGGCGAGATGGATTACATGGACATCCATCTCAGCCACGTGGCGCAGTTCGTGGAGTACGGATTTCTGGGAAAGCTGGATGTCGCGCTGATTGAAGTGACAGCGATCCTGGAAGACGGGCGAGTCATTCCAAGCTCTTCGATCGGAAACAACAAAACGTGGATCGACTGCGCGGATCGAGTCATTCTCGAGGTCAACTCGTGGCAACCGATGGCGCTGGAGGGGATGCACGATATTTACTACGGCCTGGAGCCGCCACCGAATCGCAAACCGATTCCGCTGCTCAAACCGGGTGATCGGATTGGATCGCCGTATCTGAATATCCCTGCAGACAAGATTGTCGGCATCGTGCTCACGGATTCTCCCGATCGCAACAGTCCGTTCAAGGCTCCGGATGATGCCTCGAAACGAATCGCGGGACACATCCTCGAATTTCTGAGTTGGGAAGTGAAGAAAGGGCGCATGTCTGCGAACTTGTTGCCCCTGCAATCGGGCGTCGGAAACATTGCGAATGCAGTTCTGTTTGGACTGGAGGAAGGGCCGTTCGAGGGGCTGACATCTTATACGGAAGTGATTCAGGACGGGATGATCCGGCTGCTGAAGTCCGGCAAATTGACGTCGGCGTCGGCTACGGCATTCTCGCTGAGTCCGCAAATGCTCGACGAAGTGAACGCTGACATGGCGTCATACCGCGATCGGATCGTGCTGCGGCCGCAGGATATTTCAAATAATCCTGGCATCATTCGAAGGCTGGGGGTGATTGCGATGAACGGCATGATTGAAGCCGACATCTATGGCAACGTGAACTCCACGCACGTGATGGGATCGCGGATCCAGAATGGAATTGGAGGATCGGGCGACTTCGCGCGCAATGGATACCTGTCGATCTTCATGGCGCCGTCGTCAGCGAAGAAAGGAACGATCTCGACGATCGTGCCGATGGTTTCTCACGTGGATCACACTGAGCACGACGTGCAAGTGCTGGTCACCGAAAACGGGTTGGCAGATCTGCGGGGATTGTCGCCACGGCAGCGGGCGAAGCTGGTCATCGAGAAGTGCGCGAGCGCGGAGTACAAGCCTCTGCTGGTCGATTATTTGGCACGGTCAGAACAGTTGTCGTATGGCAAACACACGCCGCATCTGCTCGGAGAATCATTGGGATGGCATAACCGGTATTTGCGAACGGGGAATATGCTGCCGCGGGCAGACAATTAGATTGGGTTGTTATCGCGGGGCCTAAAGGCCAGTTCTCGCCCTTGCCTTAAACGCGGCCCTGAAGGGCCGCTCTTCCACGAGGCACTAACATCTGTTCTCGCCACGAATCCCACAGTCGAGGGTGAGGCGACCGCGGTCTATCTTTCCTGGGGCATCTTCCCGGGCTAAAGCATTCGCAACCTGCGAGCGCGATCATTATGGAGCGTTAGCCACTTCTGAGCCTCGGTGATTCCGGGGTCTTACGGACCATTCAGGGCTGAGTGGCCGCGACTCCGAATGCTGACCATCCAAGAACTAGCCGGGGCGCGGATTCTAGGACTGGCTCACACGGAGCTGCCAAAGCGCGATGATGCCGAGCAGCATCAGATTGGGGAATAGCAGCGGGGCCATCGGCGGGGCGCCGTAAATGAAATTGTCGAAGGCGTGAACGGACGGTCCACGAAGGTTCGCGGCGGCATGAAGGATGAAGCCCCAGAGTCCGACTCCCGCTTCGAGGAGCAGAATGAGCGCGCATAGATCGACGTAGGCACGAGAGACGCGGGTCATGAGCGGCACCGCTAGAAACCCCACCGCGATGGCGCTGGCAACGACAGGCACCCACTCCGCACGATTGAAAAATCCGTTGCCGGCATGATCGGCAAGACTGAAGATAAAGTTCCCTACAAAGCCGCCCAGCGCGAGCAACAACACCCATTGCGCCCATTCGATGGATTCCGAATCGACCATACGGTTCATGATGAGCAAAAAGCCCAAGCCTGTGTAAGCAAGTGGCGCGGCAAAGGGCGCGGAGTAAGTCAGGCTGCGCAGCGTGCGCTCGTAAAAGAAGTGGCTCTCGAGGTGAAGCAGAACTCCGGCGAGGCCGACAAGCACGGCGATCCATCCGACGAGATAGCCCAGATCTCTCCAGACGGCTGGCCAGCGATAACGTACTGCCAGCGCGACAATCAGCGGCCAGCGGCGCCGTCGCAGAGAAGAATAGCGGGAATGTATTCCGCCTGGTTGCGAAACTGGTTGACCGAATGCGCGAGATAAATGTCGAAGGTAAGAAATCCGACATTCAAGATCGCGAAAACTTCGACCCAGATTTGTGGACGCCCCCACCAGCGTTCACTTAGCTTTGCCATGCTCTCTCCTGAGCGCGGCGGCCATGGATTGAAGCTCGACCGTTTTCTGCAGCATGGGATAGTTTCCGTGCCACTGCACGAAATCAGCTCCTCCCATGAATGCGCCATGCTTGCTGGTGCGTCCGTCGTAGTGCCAGAGATCGAAGTAGATGAAATCAATCGGCTGCGAGAAGGGAGGCCCGGTCACAATGCCGTCTTTCCGCAAGCCGTTAACGATCTCCTGGGCTGCGCGGACTTTGTCGTTCGTCCCTTGCACGGCCTGCTCTGCTTGCGCGTAGACACGGTCGATGATGGTCGGCGCGTGACACTGCGAGCAGACCTGCTTCATCTTGGCCTGGGCAGCGGCGTAGTTTGGACGCTTTTCCGTGACCGCGTTCGCCAGATAGTACGACAACCGCTCCGACGGATCGTGCGTGATTCCGAGGCCATTGAGGCCGCTCATGTGGCACGTTGCGCAAGTCGGGATGAACATGTCGCGGGTCGTCAGAGTCTTAGGCGGAGCGTCAAGATTGAGCAATCGCTCCTGCGCCTGGAACATGATTCCGTGCTTGGATTCCTCGTAGATCTCTATCTGCGAGTGATCGGGACCCATGTGGCATTGCGCACAGGTCGATGGCAGGCGGGCGATACGAACGGAGCTAGTGTGGCGAGTGTGGCAAGCCGTACAGGTTCCGATTGTGCCATCGCTGTTGGGCTTGCCGACGCTGTGGCACTGTTCGCATCCACTGGTCATAGCCGATCCGCCCTCGAGTTGCACGAACGGATGCGGCGGCCTTCGCGTTCCACCGGGTTGGTAGGTTTCCGAGAAGTTCACCTGCTCCGGCGTCAATCCCTTTTCGCCATAGATTGCGGCCCAGGAGGGAGCAGCGTGGCGGCTGTGCAGAAATTGCTGATAGATGGTCTCGTGACAGCTTCGGCAATTTCCGGCCGTCAGCTTCGTCGAGATCACGAAACCGTGATGATCTTTCTTTTCCTGGCCAGCCGTGGGCTGGTGACAGTCGAGACAGTTGACGCCTTTGCGGGCGTGGGCGCTCATCTCGTATTCGTGGACGACGGAATATTGCGTACGGGCGTGACACTCGGCACATTTCCCGGTGGCACGGACAAAGTCCGCGTTGGGTTGCTCGGTTTCGACTTGGGGACGTGCGCGGTTCAGCAAGAAAGCAGCGAGGATCAGCGCAAAGGCGATGACGACCGCCAAAAAGACGGGACGGAAAGACATTTTTAAGTCCCTCTTGAACGAAAGGAATTAGATCTGGGAGTCCGGGACTCTGCGGAGAGAATTGTAACGGTTGAAGAGGCGGACGCTATCGGAATTCGATTGCCAATTTGGCACGGAACTCTTTTTTGCGGGACAGCAGATTTCCCTCGTTCGCTTTGCAAACGGTCGGAAGGGCAAGGGTCGCCGGTCGGGTCGGACGCAAAATGGAACTGTTCTAGCGAATGTGGCGCAGATAAGAAATCCCGACGATCGCGCCAAGCCTGACGGAGAGGATTACGGCGCCAAGGAGCAATGCCGCCCAAAACAAGAACTTTTCAAAACGATTCAACTTCAAGCCGGAGATGGCCATAAGATCGCCTCCGAACACAGCTTGACGATGAACTCGGATGCGAACGTTGGCAGTGCGCGGAATCACGCTCTCGCGTGACGAGCGATCGCGGATGATCTGTTACCGAGGCCAGAGCCAGCCGAAGGTTCCGGCGGTCAGCAGGGCGTAGACAAGACCGTCAATCACCTCTTTGATCGTGAAACTCCAGGTCTGTCCCTTCCAGATCGCGTTGCTGATTGTGCCAAGTCCGTAGGAAAGAAACGCGGCGGTACCCACGACACGGAACACGGCTAAGTAGTACGTGCCGGGCGCGACTGTGTGTGCGGTGAGATAGGCGACGAAGAAACCGACGATCAGGCAGTAGCCGAACCAAAGACCGAGAAACTTTGGCAGGACGGGCGGTCCACTGGGGAAGATGGTCATCATTCCGACTGGGCCCTGCTTGTATTTTTCGAGCAAGGCGGGTGACTTCATATCCTTGTGAGTAGCGAAGGGAAAGACATAGAGCCCGCGCTTGAGCCCGGCGGCCCGCAGAACGGGGAGGAGTTTATCTTCGTCCGGCAGTTTGTCGTAGTCGGAGCGATGGTAAGGCAGAACCATGTGCATGATGGAACTGGCGACGAACACTATCACGGCGGAGAGAACGATCGGCAACCAGAGAGCGGAGAGTGGCGTCATGCAGGTTTCCTCGCGAACGGAGTGACGTCGAGTGTCATCGGGAGGCTATCTTGTCGTCTGCACGAGGTCAAGGGAGACGCTTGAAGCGATCCGCCACGGATTTGCACGGATTTCACGGATACATCATCGCCACTTCTTTCATCGCAGCTTTTCCATGGGGAATCTCTTAAATCCATTCCGAAAAAGCTGCGATCTCGCTTCTGGTGGCATCTAAAACCACCATGACATCTGAAGGAATTCCCGCCCGCGTTCAAGTTATCCATCCCGAATCGAGGACGGAGGATTTCGCACGCTTCCAAGGGTGGCTCGCACAACTCGTCGAACGAAAAGGCAGTGATCTTCTGCTGGTTCCGAACGCGCGGGCGGCGATTCGAGTGGAGGGATCGTTGGCGGCGATCGGAGACCATCCGCTCGGCGGCGATGAAATCGAGTCAGCCGTTTTGCCGGCAATGGCGGCACACGCGCGGGAAGAATACCGGCTCAGCGGAATCGCTGACTCATCGTTTCGAGTGGAAGGATTGGGACGATTCCGGATCAATCTGCACCGCGAGCGAGGACGAGCGGCGGCTACCGTCCGCGCACTGCCTTCGAAGATTCCGGATCTTGAGGATCTGCGTTTGCCGACGGGTGTCGCGGGCCTGGCGAGTCTTCAGCGGGGGTCTGGTCATTATCGGCGGAGCGACAGGCTCAGGAAAGACCACGACTCTTGCGGCCATCGTAAATGCGATCAACGAGCGGGATGGGCGGCATATCGTGACGATTGAAGACCCGATCGAATACGAGCATGCGCACAACCATAGCCTGATCGAGCAAGTAGAGATCGGAGTGGATGCGCCGGACTTCCCTACCGCGCTGCGAGCAGCGATGCGGCAAGCCCCGGATGTAATCGTGGTCGGAGAAATGCGCGATCCCGAAACGGCGCGGATTGCGTTGTCCGCAGCCGAGACAGGGCATCTCGTATTCACGACGCTGCATACGACGGATGCGGCATCGACCGTGTCACGCATTGCCGATTCATTTCCCATGGAGCGTCAACATTCTGTGCGCGCGGAAATGGCGATGGCGCTGGCGGCGATGCTCACGCAGACTCTGCTTCCGCGGCGGAATGGCGGACGTATTCCGGCCGCGGAGTTGTTAATGGTCGGATATGGTGCGCGACAGCACATCCGAAAGAATGCGTTGCAGCATTTGCACCAGGAGATCACGATCACGCGGAAGCAAGGATCATTCACGATGGAGGAGTCGCTGGCGCAACTCGTGTTCCAGCAGGAACTCAGCCGTGAGGATGCGATGACCCGCGCGCTGCACCCGGAAGATTTGGATACCTTGCTCAAGGGGAAGGGATTCTAGAAATAATTTGGGAATAATTTTCCAGCGGCGGCGTTGGAAGGGACAGCACAGTGCATTTCGTCCTCAACATGGTGCGCGGGCTTCGCGTAGTACTAGGTGAGCTAGTTTGAGAACTACGAAAAACACAGTATGGAAGCGGTCAAAACGCTGGTTGAGGCTTAACATGATTCAGAAAGAGATGGGCAATTGCGGAGGACTCCAATGTCGAAGGTTTTGAGCGACGCGCCTTTCAAGCGCTGGCAGGAAATTGCGCGCGACGTGGAGGAGGAACAGAATCCAGACAAGATTCGAGCACTGGCTCGCGAGTTGAACGAGGCCATGCTCATCGAAGAAAGACAAAAGGCGCAACGAAGACTCGATGCGCTGAAAATGGATCGCGCTGCATCTTGATCGCGGCGGCGGGAGCGCTGTCATCCTGAAAGCGCGCTTCCGCCGTGGCGATTTACTTTTTGCTCTCCCGAGTGCAGAGGTCCTTCGGTTCGCTCAGGATGGCAAGTCACCCTTCCTCTTACACTTCGGTCTTATCGTTCTTACTTTTCTCTGACTCCGGCGGTTGAGCCATCGCTCCTTTGAAACCGCGGATGCTTTCGCCCAGTCCTTTACCAAGTTCGGGGAGCTTCTTCGGGCCAAAGACGAGCAGAGCGATTCCGAAAATCACCAGCAGATGCATGGGCTGCAACAATCCTTCGAGCATTGAGTCCTCCAGTTCTTGACGTATGAGTGCAACGAGCGACGACGGGCGAGGACCGATCAGTTGTCGGCCCTCGGCCATTCGTCGGGAAACAGTTTGGTGCGAGCTCAGCAACCCGAGAACGATACGAAATCGCCCAGCGGATTCGGCAGTGTCGGAGTAAAGGGTTCAAAAGGGTACGACTTCGACGTGTCGAAGCCAGCGGCATTTGCGGCGTTGATGTCAACGAAGGGCAACAGAGCTGCGACCGCCTGATCGATGTGGGTCAGGCAGAGCGTCCTTTCGTAGCCATTGTTGTTGGGAGGATCGACGCTTTCCGCGACTCCCTGTATGCCGGTGATGGTTTCGATCGGGCCTCCATCCTGGGCTGCGACTCCCGGACCGACGACACGGGCGAGGGTCCGATGATCGCTCTCGATACCCATGATGCGAGCGGCGGTCACTCGAAGTTGCGAAGTGCTGAAATCGCGCACGCCCACCAGATAAGCCGCAATGAATGCGTCTTCCAGCGTGACGAGCGTATTTAATGTGGTCTGGGCGTCGGCAAACATGTTGACCGGATAGAAGAACGACTTGAAGGGCGAGTTCTGCAGAGTGACGGACTCTTCCAGCAGGTAGTGCGACATCTCTTCCTGTAAAGCGGCTTGCAGATATCCCTGATCGTCGGACTGGAGCCGGGTGAAAAATGGTGCGATGTTAATGATGTTTGAGTAGGTGGTAACAGCAAGAGCCTCAGCGATTTCAGCCGCAATCAAGATCTGGCGGTCTACTTTCTGTGCTCCGGTGAGGGTTGGCGCGCCGGCACTACTGGCGGCGAGAATGGGTTTGGTGACGGCGGAAGCCAAGGTTGCGACGCCGCCCGCGGCAATGAGGCTGGTTCCTCCAACCACTGCGGCCCGTTTGAAAAATGATCGCCGGGAAAACGCGGACGCCTCGTCTTCAGCCGGTTTGATCAGATTCGAGGAATCTGGATCTTTCGGTGTATTCATATTCCATCTCCTGGGCAGAATTCAGGCAGAGGCAGAAGCATGAACGGCAGGAGTGACAGCAGATCACTTTGTCTAACTCGCCTGTGACTGGAGTACGCAGACCTAGAAAGATCGGATTGAATCCGTATTCATTTATTTTGAGTGAAAGTTCCAGGAAACAACTCAGAGAGATTCGTCGGCGGCAATGACCAGAAGAGTGGCATCGTCCGCAAAGTGGCCGGCACAGAACTCGGTGACGCCTGCCAGCACGGTGGCGTTTGTGGACTGCGCCGTTCCTTTACAGCCGTCTTTGGCCATGGCGGCCAGATGATCTTCACCGAATTCTTCTCCGTCCGGGGAGGAGGCTTCAGTGATACCGTCGGTAAATAACAGAAGGCGGTCCCCGTCAGTCAGGGCAATCGTGGAGTCTTCGTATTTCCAGTCCGGCAAAACGCCGAGCACGGCGCCCCCTTCGGGAAGGTGGCGAATGGAGTTTCCGGAGATCAGGATCGGGCGCGGGTGGCCCGCATTGCAGTATTCAAACGTGTGATGGCTTGCGTCGAGCACCCCATAGAAGAAAGAAACGAACTTTCCCAGCGCGATATTTCCGCAAAGCACGCTGTTGACCTGAGTGCACAAGTCCGAAGGGGATTGCGAACTACGAGCAAATGCCCGGACGGTGGCTTGCACGTTGGCCATCAGCAAAGCGGCTGAGACACCCTTTCCGGAAACATCGGCAATGCAAACCGCAAGGCGGGTGTCGTCGAGCTTTAGAACGTCGAAGTAGTCGCCGCCGACCATCTTTGCCGGCTGCCAGGCTGCGGCGAGATCGAATCCCGCAATCTGTGGAGTGTCTTTCGGCAGCAGAGACTGCTGGATCTCGCGGGCGCGCTCCAAGTCTTCTTCTTGCCGTTCAAGCTGGGCGGAGCTGTGTTTCAGCGACTGCTCAAGTTCGTGGTTTCGGCGCTCGAGGCGCTCTCTTGTCTGGACGTAGAGAAACGAGAGGATTCCGTAGACCATCAGGAGCAGGCAGGGAAACTTCCATCCAGTGCGGATCAGATGGGAAACGGATTGCGGAGAAGGAGGTGCGATCCAAGCGACAACCGGAGTTACGACCAGATATGCAATTGGAGTGAGAAGAACGAGCGCCGCCAGAAAGATCAGCCAATTGTATGGAAATGGCCGCCCAGCAATCGCATGTCGCAGGCGATTCATCGGAGGCGTGGCGATATTTCCAAACAGAAGCGAATACAGCAGAACGGTTCCTGGATTCACCGGCTGACCGACGGCCCAAAAGATGGCACTCCCGATGGCCGCGACGCTGAGGTAGAGCGCCTGCTGCCGAACGAAGCGGGCGAAGAATGAAGAGGTCAGCATCGGAATGCGATCCTCTTTGACGCAGGAAGGACCACTCCGACCCGACAATCCCAGGGATTGAAGGCGCAGAGCTGGGAAGGGTTGCTTTCGCTAGGCCCAGTAGGTGCGGTCGAGGCTGCGGTATTGGATCGCTTCGGCAATGTGTTTGGGCTCAAGGTTTGCAGAGTTTTCGAGGTCGGCGATGGTGCGGGCAACTTTCAGAATGCGGTCATGAGCGCGAGCGCTGAGTCCTTGCTGCGTCATGGCGCGCTCGAGCAGGCGCTCACAATCAGCCGAGAGTTCGCAGAAGGCTCGGATGTGGCGGGACGACATCTGGGCGTTGCAATAGAGCTTCTGTCGTGAACTGGCGAAGCGATCGATCTGCTTCTGGCGGGCTTGAATCACGCGGTCGCGAATCTTGGCTGAACTTTCCGGTTCGTTGGTCGAGCGCATTTCTTTGTAGTTCACCGCCGGAACATCGATGTGAATGTCGATGCGGTCCATCAATGGACCGGAGATTTTGGAGATATAGCGCTGGATCATCGGCGCCGTGCAGTGGCAGTCGCGGGTGCGGTCGTTGTGGAATCCGCAAGGGCAGGGGTTCATCGCGGCAGCGAGCATGAAACGAGCGGGAAAGGTGAGCGACATCGACGCGCGGGCGATGCTGACGGTGCCGTCTTCGAGAGGCTGGCGCAACACTTCCAGAACGTTTCGAGGAAACTCGGGAAGTTCGTCCAGAAACAAAAGGCCGTTGTGAGCCAGTGAAACCTCGCCCGGACGCGGGATTACTCCGCCGCCTATCAGGCCGGCATCGGAAATAGTGTGGTGAGGAGATCGATAGGGCCTCGTCCCAACCAAGCCCGTGCCTTGATCGAGCACCCCGGCGACGCTGTGAATCTTCGTCGTCTCCAGAGCTTCTTCGAAAGTAAACGGCGGCAGGATAGTCGGCATTCGCTTGGCGAGCATCGTCTTGCCCGATCCGGGAGGGCCAATCATGAGGATGTTGTGGCCGCCCGCGCAAGCGATCTCGATCGCACGCTTGGCAGTCTGCTGTCCGCGAACGTCTTTGAAATCGACGAAGAATTGCTGCGACTCACGCAAGAGCGAATCTCCGTCGGACTTCATCGGAACGATGCCGTTGCCTGAGTTTATGAAGTGGATGACATCGAGGAGCGATCGGACCGGGTAGACATCGACGCCGCTGACCATGGCCGCTTCTTTCGCGTTCGATTCGGGGACGACCATGCGGGTAATTTTGCGTCCTCGGGCTTCGATGGCAATGGGGAGCGCTCCTCGAACGCTCCGAACGCCACCATCGAGGGACAGTTCTCCGACGAAAAGGCAGTCGCCAAGGTCCTTCTTGGTCAGACCGCCATAAGCGCCGACGATGCCGAGAGCCATGGGAAGGTCGAATCCTGACCCTTCCTTCTTTATGTCGGCGGGAGCGAGGTTAATTGTTATGTGTGTTGGCGGGATGTCGTATCCGCAATTCTTCAGGGCCGCGCGCACCCGGTCGCGGCTTTCGCGGACAGCGGCATCGGGCAAGCCGACGGTGTGAAAGTGGTCCTGATCGCACTTGATGCCGGAACAGTCGACCTCGACCTGAATGATATTGGCGTCGATACCGTAGACCGCGGCACTCAGGGTCTTATAAAGCATGGTTGATCGAGTGGGCCATCCGCTCCGCGCAAAGGCGCGAGAAGTGGGCGGCCAAGAGATACGTAGTCCCGAAGCTCCTAAGCCAGACAAGCTAGGTTACGGACAAGGATGGGATCGTGCTGTGACGGATATCACAGCGCTACTGTGGAAAATCGCGCTGTTCCCTGCTGCCGAGGAAGCACGATCCAGTGAGGTCGCTGACACTTTCCGCGTGTCTTGCTGGTATCCTCCGATGTTCTCGGAGCGGACACTGCGAATAATGTGGTTGTTTCCGCGGAATGCGAACAATTAGGATGACTTTCGGCCAAGGTCGATACGTTTCATGATGCCGGACCCCAATCAACCCCCGCGTACGTCTCCCCCGCAAGGCAATTTGGATCGTGAAGAATCCCAGTTGTGGCGATGGGCTTTGGGATTCATGATCCTGCTCTCCGTCGCTCTGGCGGGACTGCTGTGGGAGCGCTTAGAGAACATCCCGTACCAACTTCGTGCGATTCCGATTGGCGTGTTGGTCCTGTCGATTTTGTTCGCCGTTTACGCCTACGGGCGCAGGCGAGAGGTCAGCGAACTCAAAGACGTGTTGCGCGGGCTGCAGGAACACGTAGGCGCGGCTCCGTCGGAAGAACAACTGGACCAACTCAGTCAGGTCATCATGCGCTCGCAGCGCAACTTCAAGGAACTTATCGATTCCTTTGACGATCCGGCTTGCGCAGTCGCCTTGGATGGCACGATCCGTACAGTGAACAAACGTGTCACCGAGCTGACCGGTTTGACTTATTCCGATCTTGTAGGACGAAAAATTTATGACTTGGTTGAGGAACCGACGCGCGATGAAGCCGAGCGCGGCCTAGGGCGCTTTCTCGACAAGAAGCGTTGGGCAGGAACTACGCGGTTGCGATTGAAGGACAGCTCTCGGGTGCTCTACTTCGACTGCGTGATCAACGGCATTATCAAGGGCGGAGAGGTCGTGGGCGCCAGCGTGTTGGGACGCGACGTCACCGAACAGCGCGAGAAGGAACTCCGCTTCACGGAACTGTTCGAGACGTTGCAGGAAGGGGTTTACTTCAGCACGCCGGACGGACAATTGCTCGATGCGAATCCAGCGCTCGTCAGCATGATGGGATACGACGAAAAGGGGGAACTGCTCTCGGTCGAGCCGTCGGCGCTCAATTTTAATCCCGGAAAGCCGGTGTTAGGGCGCGCGGTGGACGACCGGGGCGGCGTCCGAACACGCGAAGTCCGCTTGAAGAGGAAAGATGGCAAGCCGGCGGTATTCCTCGATTCTTCACGCGCCGTGTGGGACGCATCCGGGAACATCATTCGCTATCAGGGAACGCTGGTTGACATCACGGATAAACGGAACATGGAGCGGCAACTGGAACAGCAGGAAGAGTTCCGGCAGAGGCTCCTCGAAAGCTTTCCGGACCTGATTCTGGTGATCGATTTGGAGGAGCGCTATACGTTCGTCAGCTCGCGGGCTCGCGATCTGCTGGGATACGAATCCAAAGACATGTTGGGGAAGAAGATCTCCGATTTGGCGGATCATTCGCCGGAGTTGGCGTCGCTCTATCACGGCGTGGTTTCAGGCGAGCAGGTGTTCGGCTCAGCGGAATATAGCGCGAGGCATCGAGACGGCAACTGGCGCACGATGAGAGCCTCAGGCAGCCAGTTGGAGGATGCAGAGGGAAAGATCAGCGGCGTCATCATTTCGGTGAGAGACATCACCATCGAAAGGAAGCTGGAGCAGCAGGTCGTGCAGAGCGAGCGGCTGGCGGCGATGGGAGCGATGATCGGAGGAGTCGCCCACGAGTTGAACAATCCGTTGACCAGCATTTTGGGAGTGAGCGAACTGTTGCAGGATACCGAGACGAACGAGGTCGCGCGCAAACAACTGGCAATGCTGCAGCAGCAGGCCCGGCGTGCGGCGGAGATCGTGCAGAACCTGACCTATTTCGCACGGCCTCCGGCTTCCGGAAAGAGCCGCATCAACCTGACGGAAGTGGTCGAGCGCACCTTGAACCTGCACGCTTATTCCCTGCGCAAGAACAACATTGCCGTCGATTTTCTGAAGGAAGCCGGCATGCCTTACGCTTTGGGAGATCCCCACCAATTGATGCAGGTGTTCCTGAACCTGATCATCAATGCGGAGCAAGCCATCCGCGAGGGGCGAGACAAAGGAACGCTGCGCATTCGTCTGGGAAAAGGCGAGAGCTCCGTATTCGTCAGCTTTCACGATGACGGCCCGGGGATCCCGAAAGAGAATCTCCCGAGCATTTTCGATCCGTTCTATACGACGAAGCGGCCGGGGCGGGGTACGGGCCTCGGGTTGAGCATCTGCAAGTCAGTCATGAAGGAACATCACGGCAGCGTGGAAGCTGCGAACTCGCCTGAGGGCGGCGCAGTCTTTACTGTGACGCTGCCAGTGGCAGGTGTGAACTAGTCTTCAGCGTTCCCCAACCTCCAGACACAACACATCATCCAACCACCAAGGAGTTGTACCGTGGACCGTGAATCCAACCAGCCCGAGCATTCCAATATGCCGATTCCTGCCGATGATCTGAAGCGCCCCCTGGCGATCGCTCGCCCCGACACGGATGGAAAACTTCCTCACGTCGGGATTGTCGGAGACACCTACACCATTCTTCTCTCTGGAAAAGATACTGCCGGGCGATATTGCCTGGTCGATATGCACATTCCGCGGGGAGGAGGCCCGCCACCTCATCGCCATGACTTCGAAGAGACGTTTACCTTGCTGGAAGGTGAACTGGAGTTTACATTCCGCGGCGTCAAGCAGACGGTACGAGCTGGCGAGACGATTCACATCCCGTCGAACGCTCCGCATTCCTTTCGCAATTCTTCGCCAGGAGCGGTGAGGCTGCTTTGCACCTGCTCGCCTGCCGGACAGGAAGAGTTTTTTATGCAGGTGGGTGCGCTGGTCGCGACGCGGACAACTGCTCCGCCGAAGCTCAATGAAGCGGCGGAAGCGGAGTTCAGGAAAAAGGCGATCGCTTTGGCCCCACGATATCGGACAGAACTTCTTCCCCCGAAGTAGACGGATGGAGTGTCCGACATTTCTCGCTTAGCGTTCAACCGCCATCGCTACCGCGTTGCCTCCGCCCAGACAGAGGGCAGCGATGCCGCGCTTCACATCCCGGCGAATCATCTCGTAGATCAAGGTTACGAGGACTCGGGCGCCGCTGGCGCCGATCGGATGGCCGATAGCCACTGCTCCGCCGTTCACATTGACCTTGTCGGGATTGAGACCAAGTTCGCGCATCACGCCGAGCGCCTGGACGGAGAACGCTTCATTCAGTTCGTAAAGGTCGACGTCTTCGTTTTTCCATCCGGTCTTTTCCCAGATCTGCCGGACCGCGCCGACCGGAGCCATCATCACCCACTTGGGTTCAACGCCGCTCGTGGCCTGCGCGACGATGCGGACCATCGGCGTGGCACCAAGTTCCTTCGCGCGCGTCGCACTGGTTACGACCAGGGCAGCAGCTCCGTCATTCACCCCGGGAGCGTTCCCTGCCGTGACGGTTCCATCTTTCTTGAATGCGGGCTTCAGTGCCCGCAGAACTTCGATCGTTGTTTCCTCCCGCGGGCTCTCGTCCTTGTCGAAGATGACCGGGGCAGCGCCTTTCTTCTTTGCCGGGATCTCTACCGGCACAACTTGCGATTTGAATCGGCATTCTTTAATCGCGGAGACCGCCTTGCGATGCGAGTTCACCGCAAACTCGTCCTGCTGCTCGCGAGTGATGCCGTATTTTTCGGCGACGTTCTCGCCGGTGATGCCCATGTGGTAGTCGTTGTAGATATCCCAGAGACCATCGTTGACCATGGAGTCGACGATCTGCGCGTTGCCGAGACGGTATCCTTTGCGCGCTTGCGGCAAAAGATAGGGAGCGTTCGTCATTGATTCCATCCCGCCTGCGACGACGATAGAACTGTTTCCGGTTTGCACCGCTTGCGCCGCGAGAGCCACAGATTTCAATCCGGAACCGCAAACCTTGTTGATTGTCATGGCACCTGTCGCGGGAGACAGTCCGCCATAGATTGCGGCCTGACGTGCAGGATTTTGACCGAGCCCCGCGGAGACGACGTTACCCATGATGCACTCGTCGACGAGCGCAGGATCGATGCCCGCGCGCTTGACAGCTTCTCGAACTACGAGCGCGCCGAGCTGAGGCGCAGTGAAATCGGAGAGGCTGCCCTGAAATTTTCCTACCGGAGTGCGGCAGCCGGAGATGATGACAACATCGTCGAAAGAGGCCATGAATCAAGCTCCCCGCGAATATTTCGCGTCCTCATTATAGATGCAGCGGCGCACAATTCGCTTCGCGCGGAAGAATGCGCGACGGTTCTCAGTGAGCGAGCAGAACAGCGTGTTGCATTTCATGATTTCAGACGAGTGCCTGCGACGGGAGATGCTTCATCAGAAAATTTCGGCGATGGTGAAGTCGCATTTCAGAAAAATGTGGTTGACTTTCGTCGTGAAAGTTCTTCGATCGTGACTTTGGTGTCATGACTTGCGTCGCCGGATCGTCATTTTTTTCTTGACTTCATTTTTCAATAACTCTATACATCAACTAGTTGCAGTAAATCACCACTGCACATTTTCCATGAAGAATGGAAGGGAGAATAGGAACAATGGCAACCAAGAAAAAGGCAAAGAAGAAAAAGAAGCATTAAGCAAGTTCAGTACGAAGTAAAAAGGGGGCGCTCAAAGCGTCCCCTAAGTTTTTTTGGGAGGGATGTTTTGCTGACCGCCCCGACGAAACCTCCAACACTCCTGCCCCACCTCTGGACGACCTTCGGGCGATGGTACGGCGGGCCGTCCATTGACACTTGCCACACCGAACGAGATTCACATTCAGTTGGAACGGGTCGCAGCGACTTCAGCGCGCCGTGGGATGCGCTTTTCTTTCTCGGGGCAGAGGCTTCGATACGCGCAGAAATTGCAGTGGATACCGGGTTTTGCCTCGAAGATGCCTTCTGCAATCCGCTGGGCGGCATCCTGAACGCGCTGGCGGGCGGCGATCAATTCCGAATCGCGGCGAACGGTGACCACCGGAACATTTTCCGCGAGATTGTGGAAGATCAGAGCGCCAACCTTGTATCCCCACTTTTCTTGCGCAGCGATGGCGTAGAGCGAAAGCTGCAGACTCTCGTCGGCATCTTCCTGATCGCGAGCCTTGCCGGTCTTGTAGTCGACGATGGCGACCGTGCCGTCCGGACGACTGTCGATGCGATCGATCCGGCCGACGACGACCGTATCCCCGATATGAATCTCGAAGGACTCTTCCGTATGCAGGATCTGCTGCGCGGTGACCGAGCGAACCGAGGAGAGGAACTCGCGCAATTGGGCGACTCCCTGCTCTTCGTACAGCTCGTGCTGGTAGGTTTCCTGAATTTTGGCGTCCAGAAGATCCTGGCGGAATAGATCAATCAGTTCATCGTCGGTCCTGGGACGGCCCAGGCGAACGGAATCGAAATACGTTTTGAGAACACGATGAATCGCCGCGCCATATTGCATGGCCGCGGCCGGCTTGGCCGGGATACGCCAGTCGCGCTCGAGTTTGAACCGCAATCCGCAACGTTCGTAAGTGTCGACGGCGGACGCGCTGAGGCGCTTGTGCAAGCCATCGAGCACCGGCAATTCAAACCAGCGATTCGTCTGCGACTCGTCGGGATAAACCACGGAAGCTCCGGCTGCGATATCAAGGCTCGCCTGAGCGCCGCCCGCAGGGATCGCCCGAAACCACGGAGCCACCTCGCGATTTCCGATCAATTCGCGGATGTAGCCAGGAGGCGTCTTGTCGATCTTGCCCGTTCCCTCGCGCGCGTAAATGCGCAGCGTGTCGCGCGCGCGGGTCATCGCAACATAGAAGAGACGCCTTTCTTCCTGATTGTGCAGGGTCTTGTCGTCCACGTCAGTAAGAGAATCCTTGTCGCGGAGTTCGCGGGGGAATCCGACGAGAGTCTCTTTGAACGAGCACGGAAAGGCGGGAGAACTGGCACGGAGCATGAACACGTGTGGAAACTCGAGGCCCTTGGCGCCATGAACGGTCATCAGCCGCACGGCGTTCTCGGATTCATTCGCCTGCAGGGGGATCACTCCCCCAGCTTCACGGAAGTATGCGAGATAGTCGACAAGTTCTTCCAGATTCGTGGTCTTGTTGACCTTTTTCTTTTCCCATTCTGCCCCGAAGTGAAGGGCCGCCTGCAGAACGGGGGACGTCGCGTCGAGCTTGAATTGACGGACGATGATTTCGAGCGCCCCGCGTCCTTTTAGATCGCGCCGCCGAATCTCTTCCCGAGCCGTTTGAACTGCGGACCGAACTTCGGCCCCGCCTTGCACCCGATCGAGCGCCGAAGAAAGCGGAACGACCTGGGTCTCGCGATTTTCCCGCGCGATGGCACGCATCACTTGGCGAAGCTGCTCGGGGTTCACATGAAATGCCGGCAAGGCCGCGACCCGGAACAGGCTGACATCGTCTCCGGCCGAAACTACCGCGTTGAGGCAGGCGAACAGATCGCGGGCCTCGGGAGTGTCGGAGACGTCCATGCTCTCGATGATGAATGGAATGTCGGCCTCGGCAAGTTCCTGGACGACTTCATCCCGCTGATAGTGAGAGCGGTAGAGGATGCCGAAGTCCGACCACTTGCACTTCGACTTCCTCTGCACGTCGCGGATGCAACTGACGATGTTCGGACCTTCAGCATCCTTCGAGGTAAGGATGGTCGCGAGGACCGGAGGACTGGGGAGCGGAATTCCCGTGCTCAAGGCCTCCTCTTCGCGGGCAGACTGCAAGGGTGCGCGGCGATAGGCGAGTGCTCCGTCGGACTGCTTGGCAAAAACAGGGGGATTTTCGTTGATCAATGCGAACGCCGTACGAAGGATGGGCGTCGTGGAACGGCGATTCTTCTCCAGTACAACCAGCTTGGCCCCGGGAAAGTGCCGGTGGAACAGCTGGAATGCCTCGCTGGACGCGCCGCGAAAGCGGTAAATCGACTGGTCGGGATCGCCCACGGCGAACAGATTTCCATCCGTGCCGGTGATGCGCGCAAGAATCTGAATCTGGGCGAAGTTCGCGTCCTGAAACTCGTCGGCGAGGATGAAGCGGGCATGGGCGCGAGCCTCCGCCAAAACGGCCGCGTCGTTGTGCAGCAAGGCGTGGGCGCGCGTAATCATGTGGCTGAATGTGCCGAGATTGTCTTCCTCAAGCCAGCGCTCCATGGTGGAAAACACGCGAGCGATCTCGCGGCAGCGTCCGAGGACTTCGGTATCGTCGAGCGGATTTTTCGACTTCGCGACGCGGGGGATCGGAACTTCTTTGCGCTCGAGACGCTCGACGTATTCCGCGTATCGCTGAGGGGTGACGAGCTCGTCGTGACACCGGCTCACAAATTCAAGCAGATCATTGAGGAACTGCCCGATGTTGGCGGCGCGGATGTAATGCTCAAGGTGCAGGTCGCGAATGCGGCGGCGCAGGTAGATCCAGAGGTCTTTGTCGTCAAGAACGCCGAAATCCTTGTGAACACGCTTCAGCAACTGTAAGCAGTAATCGTGAAACGTTGCCGCCTGGATGACCTTGCCCCCGAGCAATCTGCGGACGCGGTCGCGCATTTCGTTTGCGGCATTGACCGTATAGGTGAGAGCAAGGATTTCGTCAGGATGCGCGTGACCGTCGCGGACCAACTGCTCGATGCGGTGGGTGAGAACGGACGTCTTGCCCGTGCCGGCCCCAGCCACCACCAGCATCGGCCCGTTCCCATGTTCGATGGCTTGGCGCTGGCGATCGTCAGGGATGAATGGAGCGGAGCGGGAAGTCGACTTCGAAGACGGCATTTCGAGGTCAGGATATCACCTGTACCGATGAGGATGGCTGTGCGGAACGTGGCAATAATGGCGACCGCGCGGCGGACGATGAAGCGTTCCTATCCGCGCTGTTCGCTCGCTCAGCTCACTATTTCCCTGCGTTTTCGTCGACCTGAAAAATGCCGAACGTATTGCCCTCAGGATCGATGAAATATCCCTGCCAGCAAGTGTTGGGGACAGCAAACTTCGGCAGGGCTACGATGCCTCCAAGTTGCTCGATGGTCTTCGCGGTCGCATCGAAGTTCTCGACTTCAAGAGAACACACGAAGGCATTTGTGCCCGATTGAGGCGGCGGCGTTTTTGCAGGACGCTTGAGCAAACCACCCCTGGACCCGCCGGTTTCGATGGTCCAATATTCAATGGGCAGACCTTTGATCTCGGAAAACGTCCATCCGAAGGTGCGCGCATAGAACTCGATGGCCCGCCTGGGATCGTCTGCGTGGATTTCGAAATAAATGTGACCGCTCTTCATGGCTTGCTTCTCCTGCTCGATTGCTTCCTTGAATTTACTAGCCCAATTCCGAAATCGCGAGCGCTGTGGCCGCGATGGCGGCGGTTTCTGCCCGCAAGATTGTTGGACCCAACGTGGCGGAGATCCATCCACTGGCTTGAAAGAGACGCAGTTCGTCTTCCGTCCAGCCGCCCTCGGGACCGATGGCCAGAGCGACATCGCTATTTTCGGCGCCGGCCAGGACGTCCCGCAACCGGATTTTCTCCTCAGATTCAGACAGGACCGAACGTAGTCCTGCGGCTGTCCTCAATGCTGCGTCGAGCTTCACGGGATCGGAAACGTCGCACTGGACAGCCCGGCGCGATTGTTCTGAAGCTTGTAGGGTGAGTCTTCGCCAGCGCTCGACTCTTTTTTCGGATGCTGAGACCAGGTGAGCATCGGTGCGTCGAGCGATCACCGGAACGATTGTCTTCGCACCAAGCTCCGTACACTTCTCAATCGCCCATTCGAGGCGGTCGAACTTGAAGATGGCAAGCAGCAACGTGAGGTTGGCAGCGAGAGCGGCGGTCACTTCTTCGCCGAGGTCAAACTCGACGCGATCGTCCGAGATGGTCGCGATTCGTCCTCGGCGGGTACTAGCGCCGGCAACAATATCGAACTCTTGTCCCACCCGTGCGCGAAGGACGCGCACAAGATGGCGCGCGTGATCTCCGACGATCGCGGCATGATTTCCGGAAACTTCGTCGGCGATCCATCGGCGGCGGGTCATGAGTCGGTTTAGACGACTTTAGCGTGAGGCTGTACGAAGCATTGCGGCGCGACTGCGCCAGGGCTCGGATCGCTACCCGAATATGTCTTTCATCTTGCCCAGCAGTGATCGCATGAGCGGCTGATTGTCGACTTTCGCAAGGGCGTCGAGTTCCTGCAGCAATTCCTTCTGGCGCTTGTTCAGCTTGGTCGGAACCTGGACTCGAACTTCCACAAACAAGTCGCCCTTACCGTGTCCGCTCAGGACCGGAACTCCCTTGTTCCGCACCCGAAACACCGTGCCCGGCTGGGTACCATCGGGAATCTTCAGGCCGTGTTCGCCTTCCATGGTCGGGACGCGAATCTCGGCGCCCATCGACGCCTGCGTAATCGAGATCGGGACCACACAATGCAGATCGTTGCCCTCGCGGGCAAAGAAAGGATGATCTTTGACGTGCAGCACGACGTACAAATCTCCAGCGGGGCCGCCGAACTGGCCAACTTCGCCCGCACCCGCAAACCGGATGCGCGTACCGTCTTCGACGCCGGGTGGAACCTTGGCATCGACTGTGCGCTGCCGCAACAGGCGGCCCTCGCCCTTACACTTCGCACACGGATCGGTGATGACGTTGCCACTTCCCTGACACGTCGGACAAGTGCGGGCAATGCTGAAAAATCCCTGCTGATAGCGAACCTGCCCGCGTCCATTGCACGAACGGCAGTTGGTTGGACCTTTACCCGGTGCGGAGCCGGCTCCGTGACAATCTTCGCAGGCCTCGTGACGGCGTACAGTCACCCGGGATTCGGTTCCGAAGTAAGCTTCCTCGAATTCGAGCGTCAGATCCTCGCGCAGGTCGGCGCCGCGCTGAACCCGGTTGCGACGACGTCCGCCGGCGCCGGTGCTCCCGCCAAACATATCGCCGAAGCCGAAGAACTCGCCGAAGATGTCGCTGAAATCCTGAAACACGGTCGGATCAATGCCGGCACCCTGCGAGGCGGCGCCTCCGAGTCCGGAATGGCCGAAGCGATCGTAGACAGCCCGCTTTTCGGAGTCGGCGAGGATCCCATAAGCCTCACTGACTTCCTTGAACTTATCTTCGGCGTCCGGATTGTTCGGATTGCGGTCCGGATGGTACTGGAGCGCCAGTTTGCGGTAAGCGCTCTTCAGTTCAACCTCGGTGACGGTGCGGGTTACGCCGAGCACCTCGTAGTAATCGCGTTTTGCGTTCGTCGTCAAATAAACCTTTCGTCGCGAAAAAAAGAGGGAATGCTGGGATGGTTACGAAAACTCCGGCCGTTCTATTTTCCTGAGTTTTTTGCGACCTTGACCATGGCCGGACGCAGCAAGCGGTCCTTGAATTTGTATCCGCGCTGCCATTCTTCGAGAACTTCATGGTCCGGCACATCGGGAACTTCCACCATCTCGATCGCTTCATGGACGTGCGGATCGAACTGTTCCCCTTTGGCCGGGATCGGGCTCACTCCGAGCTTTGCGAGCGCGTCCTGCAATTGCTTGTAAATGAGATTCACGCCGGCGCGGAAGTCCGCGGGCTCCGATTTGGCCTGCAATGCACGCTCGAAGCTGTCGATCACCGGCAGAATCGATTTGATGGCATCGACTGTGGCGAAGTCGCGAAAATCCTGCTGTTCTTTGGCGGCGCGACGGCGAGCGTTGTCGAACTCAGCCTGCGCGCGCGCCAGGCGGTCGTAGAGTGAATCGCGATCGGCCTTGACCTTCTGCAGCTCCGCCTCGAGGCCCGATGCTTCTCCTTCGGAGGCCGTCTGCGTTGGCCTGGCCGAGGATTCCTCGCCATCTCCAGCAGGAAGTTCGTGCTCCAGATCAATCCCTGCCTCTTCTTCTCTTTTTCCGTTTGCTTTCCGCATACCTGCGTTGATTACTCCGATTCATTCAATATTTTGTCGAACAACCGCGCGATGTACGAAACCGCGGTAATCGTGTGCTGATAATCCATGCGCGTCGGCCCGATGACAGCGAGCGAACCCATGACTTCGTTGCCGGAGTGAGCGGGCGCGCCAATCAGCACGAAATTCTGCATTGAGGGCAATGCCTGGTCCAGCCCAATCACGACTCGGACGGCCTCTTGCTTTACGTCGAGATAAGCTCCGAGTAACTGGACAACTTTCTCTTTCTCGTCCAGCGTTTTCAGCATTTCCTGCAAACGCGTGCGGTCCTGCTCGTCCGTAACGAGGTTAGCCGCACCTTCCACGAAGACGACCTGCGATCCTTGCTCATTGGCGAGCGCGCCCTGCTTGTAAAGCTGCTCGATCGACGTCATCAATCGATCGTATTCGCTGCGCTCTTTCTCGATGCGGCGGTAGAGCTCAGAGCGCATGGATTCCATGGTCCAACCGCGAAAATTCTCATTGATATAGCGCGCAGCGCGGTCCAATTCAGATTGCGGCAGATCGAGACGCAACACCCGGTCGCGCACCAGTCCTGACTTCGTAACCAGGACGGCCAGTACCTTTTGATCTCCGAGACGTGAAAAGTAGACATGCTCCAGCGCGTTCTTGGGTCCCGTAGTTGCGACGGTCACGCCCACATTGCGCGAGATGAGCGACAGAACGTGCGACGTCCGCTCCATAAACTCCTGCACGTCGGTGATACCGGCGAGGGAGTCCGAGATCATCGTCTCTTCCTGCGGAGCAAGCCGGGCCGTGCCGGAAATCTGTTCGACGTAATACCGGTACGCTTCTGTCGTGGGCACGCGACCGGATGACGTATGCGTCTGCTCAAGAAATCCTGCGTCGGAAAGGTCAGCCATCACGTTGCGAATCGAGGCCGGGCTCAGTCCCTCGCGGTTCGAGCGAGCGAGAGTGCGCGATCCGACGGGTTCGCCCGTCGAGATGAAAGTCTCGACGATAGCGGTCAGTATTTCGCGTTCGCGATTCCCGATATTGGGCTCAGCGGGCATAATTCATTCTGTCAGTTGTCTCGATCCGAGCGGCGGCCAGCCGGGGGGAGAAACCGCTTCCGATTCATTCTACCTAACTATTTTAGATGCAGAAGCTTGGGTTTTGAACCAAGTTGATACCTGCGCTCAAGGGTCGAACGCCTTGAAGTGCCCCTTTTTGAAGGTTTTGCAGATGCCGAACGCAGATCGGTCGCGGATCGGTTATGCAGCTTTCGAGGCGGTGCACAAGCGTTTTGCGACCTTGGAATTTTGAAGCTACAGCTACTGGTATCCTCAATCTCTTCCAGTGAAAGCCAGACCTCATATCGCGGTCGTGGGAGCCGGAGCTTTCGGCGGATGGACTGCCTTGCACTTGCTCGAGCGCGGCGCGCAAGTCACATTGCTCGATGCCTGGGGAGCGGGAAATTCGCGAGCGTCTTCGGGCGGAGAGACGCGCATCATGCGCGGGACTTACGGGCCCGACCAGCCATATACCGCAATGGCGGCGCGCGCACTCTTCCTGTGGGCGAAATACGAGCGGAAGTGGAAGCAACAATTCCTGCACCGCACTGGCGTTTTGTGGATGGCTTCGGAACGCGATGACGTCTTTGAGGGCGGATCGGTAAAGATGTTGCGTGCGTCGGGGATGAAATATCGTCAACTGACCGCTGCTCAGATGAAGAAACGCTGGCCGCAGATCAACTTCGAAGGATATCGAGTGGGGCATATTCGAGCCGGAGTGCGGATATCTCGAGGCGCGAGCAAGCTGTCAGGCGGTAGTCGACGCATTCGTGGCGGGTGGGGGCAAGTATCGGCAGGTCGCAGTTGGTCCAGACGGGCTCGAGAGCGCACCGCTCTCGGCGTTGTCTTTGTCGGACGGTTCGAGACTCAAAGCGGACGGTTTCGTTTTTGCCTGCGGGCCATGGCTGGGAAAGTTGTTTCCTCAAACGATCGGAAATCGGGTGATGGCGACAAAGCAGGACATATTTTTCTTCGGCGCGCCGCCTGGAGATTCGCGATTCAGCGATGAGCAGTTGCCCGTATGGGCCGATCATCGGGGGCGGTTTCGCTACGGGATTCCGGGCAGAGATCGGAGGGGGTTCAAGATTGCCGACGATACGCGCGGTCCTGAATTTGACCCGAGTTCCGGAGAGCGGATCGTAAGTCCCGAAACGCTGAAAGACATCCGCGAATACGTCGCCTTTCGCTTCCCTGCTCTGAAAGATGCGCCGCTGATCGAAACTCGCGTTTGCCAATATGAACAGACACCGGATTCACACTTCATCATCGATCAACATCCTGCAAATGAGAATGTCTGGCTTCTCGGCGGAGGCTCGGGACACGGGTTCAAGCATGGTCCGGCAGTCGGCGAGATGATGGCGGACTTGATATTGAAAGATCGCGAGCCGCAAGCGGTTTGGCGGTTGGATCGATTCGACAACCGCGAAACACAGGAGACACGGACGTAAGCCGGGTAACTCTCCGTGAAAATCTGTGGCCCCTGGGTTGTTGAAATTATTGGATCTGGATCACGCTCGCGGGAGCGTTCGCTCGAATTTCATCGATGCGAGCTCGGACTTTGTGGGCGAATTCATAGATCGACTTCGCGTGCGGCGAATTCTCGCCTTCGAGAACGACCGGCTTGCCGCCATCGCCTGACTTGCGGACCTCAGCATCTAGCGCGATGTTTCCGAGGAACGGCACGTCGTAACGCTTCGCCATGAGCTCGGCTCCGCCGCGCGAGAAGATGTCCACCTCGTGGGAGCAATGAGGGCAGACAAAGTAGCTCATGTTCTCAACCACGCCGGCGACATCGACCTTCATCTGGCGGAACATCTCAATCGCCTTGCGCGCGTCTTGCAGCGACACGTCGGATGGAGTCGAAACCACGACTGCGCCCGTGAGAGGAACGGTCTGCACCAGGGAAAGCGCGACGTCTCCTGTGCCTGGCGGAAGATCGATGACCATGTAATCGAGTTTTCCCCATTCGACCAGGCCGAGAAACTGGCGGATGATCTGGTGCAGCATGGGACCGCGCCAGATAACGGGCTTGTCGCCGGGGTTGAGAAATCCGACCGAGATGACTTTCAGGCCGAACGCCTCAATGGGCTCGATGCGGTTTTCACCGATCATGCGCGGCTGCGAGTTCACACCAAGCATCAACGGGACGTTGGGGCCGTAGACATCGGCGTCGAGCAGGCCAACTTTGTGTCCCATTTTCGCGAGTGCAACGGCCAAATTCACCGCCAGCGTGGTCTTGCCGACGCCTCCCTTACCGGAACCGACTGCGATGATGGCGTCGACGCCGGGCAGTGGTTGCGGGCCTTGCTGCGCTGGACCCGGTCCGTGCTGATGCGGTGTATGTGCGTTCAAAGGATCACACTCCAGAAAGGAATTACGAAGATGAGGTAAGAACCCAAGCTCGATTATACAAGGCAGAAAGCCGTTTTCCGTGCGAGACCGCTTCAATTGCACGTTCCGCAATGCTCGTGCTATCGTGCCGCGACTTGTCACGGCGGAGACATATGCCATCACATCCTCATCACCATCACCACCACCACCCAAAGCCGGGACCGACTCGGCGCAATTTCGTCTCGTCCCTCATCTCCGCGGCAGTTCTGGTCCCATGGGCTTTCGGCCAGAAAGAAACGCCGACGGCTTCGGACCTTGCGGAACGTTTTCGCCGCATGTCGGAGGACTACGAGCAGAAAGGGCTCGCCGATCCCTTCCGCGGCATCACAACGAATTCCGGCGTCGTCCCGGCATTATTTGAAATAAAGCCCAGCGGAGTTTCCACGGAACCGGTTCGAAACGCCGCCGAGAAGTTCATCGCCACCCTCACGAGCGTCCAGTTGGCGAGATCGATGTTTCCGGTGGACGACATCCAGTGGCGCAAGTGGATGAACCAACACTTTTACGCGCGCCCGGGAATCAGTCTGGCCGACATGACGGATTCACAGCGGGATGCGGCGTTCGGCCTAATGCGCGCGTCCCTCAGCGCGAAGGGATTCGAACTCACACGCAACATCATGCGCCTGAACGAAACACTGGCGGAACTCTCTGAGGATCACGATTTTCTAGGGGAATGGCTCTACTACATCACCATCATGGGCAGGCCATCCGCCACTGAACCGTGGGGCTGGCAACTCGACGGCCATCACGCGATCATCAACTACTTCGTGCTTGGCGATCAGGTTGTGATGACGCCGTTGTTTGTCGGTTCCGAGCCGGTGCGCGCGACCTCTGGAAAATACAAGGGAATTGAGATTCTGCAGAAGGAACAAAACGATGGCTTGTCGATGTTGACCGGAATCCCGGAAGCGCAGAGAAAGCAAGCCATCCTGACCTTCTCGAAGACGGGCAACAACAATCTGACTGAGGCCTTCAAGGACAACGTCGTGATCGACTATGCCGGATTGCGGGCCAAGGACCTAGCAGGACCATCGCGGCAACGTTTGCGGGACCTTATCCACCTGTACGTCAGCAACATGGACGACGGTCACACGCGCGTGAAAATGGACGAAGTCGACCGTCATCTCGACGACACTTGGTTCACCTGGATTGGAGGCACGGAGCACGACAGCGCGTTCTATTACAGGGTGCAGAGTCCTGTGATCCTGGTCGAATTCGACCACCAGCGTCCGGCAAATCTGAGGGGTTTTGCCGCCGACCCCGAGAAGCCGACCCAGCAACATATCCATTGCGTGGTGCGAACGCCAAATGGAAATGACTATGGCAAGGATCTGCTGCGGCAACACTACCTGGCTCATCCGCATACGACTTGAATTTAGTTGAGCTGGATGCGAAACGAATACGCATACTTCCCGGAGCTGTGTTCCGGCAGTTGAATGTGCAATCCATCTTCTCGCTGTTCAAACACGAGCTTGGCATCGGAGCCGAGCAGGTCGACCGACTGGACCTTCGCGCCATCTCCTGACGCCGCTCGACCCAAGGAATGGATCACCGCCTCGCGATTGGATGGCCATCCCATTTCGATCGCATAGAGCGTGTCGCCTTTTTTCGTGAAGCGGAAGTCCTGCGCAGTGTAGGCCTCTGTGTCGGTATCGTGAAAGCGATCCCTCGGTCACCTTGGTCGGGCCTTCGCCGTAAGTCTTCCAGGGACGCGTGCCATAGATCGCATCGCCATTGACCTTGAGCCACGCGCCAACGTCGCGCAGCACCAGTTGCACTTCGATCCGGGATCGTTCCATCGGAGCGCGGACCGATGTTCAACAGCAGATTGCCATTCTTGCTGACAATGTCGATCAATTGATGAACCACAAACTCCGGGGACTTAAAGGTGTCATTCTCGATATATCCCCATGACTTGTTGCTGATCGAAGTGTCGGTTTGCCAATATTGCGGGCGGATCCCAGAGAGCTGGCCGCGTTCGATGTCGAGCACGGCGGACTGTTCCTGCATAGCGTAATCCTTGTAATTGATCACCCCTGCCACGCCGCCCTGCTTGAGGGATTCGTTGTAGTAGAACGATGCAAAGCGAGTCAGGTCGTCGCGCACGGACGGCTGGCCGATCCACCAGTCGAAATACATGATGTCGGGATGATACTTCTCGACGATTTCAGCCGACCGGGCCAGCCAGTCGTTGGTCCAGGCCTTGGAGACATACGTGAAATCGTTGGCGAGCGGGGTGTGCTGCTTTGCTTCCATCCAATGATGCGCCGGTCCATAGAAATCCGCATACTTCGGATCGTTGACGTCAGAGGAAGTGTTGCGGCCCAGTCCCAGGAAAAAATTGTGCTCGACCCGATGGGAGGACGCCCCCAGGTGCAGTCCTTCGGCGCGAACGGCTTTGGCCAGATCTCCCCAGAGGTCGCGGCGTGGTCCCATCTTCACCGCGGTCCAATCGGAAAGCCCGCAGTCATACATGGCGAAGCCGTCGTGATGCTCGAACACGGGCACGACGTATTTCGCGCCCGAGTCTTTGAAGAGGCGAGCCCACGCGGCAGGGTCGAATTTCTCAGCCTTGAACTGCGGGATGAAGTCCTTGTAACCGAACTTGTCGAGGGCTCCGTACCTGGCGACGTGATGCTTGTTCTCGTCCGAGCCCTCGTTGTACATGTTTCGCGGATACCATTCGTTGCCATAAGCGGGAACGGAATAGACGCCCCAGTGGATGAAGATCCCGAACTTCGCGTCCATGTACCACGCAGGAACTTTGTAAGCCTGGAGCGATTCCCAGTCAGAACGAAATGGTCCGCTGACAATCACTTGGTCGACGCTCTTCAGAATCGAGCTTCTGGCAGCGTCGTATTTTGCGCTGGCTGTCTGCCAGTCTTGATCGATGGCAGCCGGGTCCTCAGAGGCCGTTGGAGCATCGGGCGATGCAGTCTGAGCGGTGCAGGAAGATGCGGCGACGAAAGATAGTACGATCAGCAAAAACAAACGACGAACGCTTGCGAGACGCAGCATGGTTATTCTCGGCAGAGAAGTCGGATGATTTGACCGGTGGGCGGGCACGGAGATCCGCTCGCGGCAAAAGGTCGAATCAGCGCGATTGATTGTACTTCAGTAGCCTTCGCCCTCCAGCCGCACCTTGCCCTTGAACATGCGGAACAGGAAGAAGAAGTAGCCGAGAGCCAGGATCATCCCCGGAACCCACCACATCAGTCCGACGCTGAGGCCGTGATGGCCGGCGGCGGTGTTGTAAATGGTCAGGTTGAGGGATGGGTCGGTGCTGGCGGGCAGCACAACGGGATAGAGTCCGAATGCGGCTCCGACGAGCATGCCGACGATATAGAGTGCCGAAGCCACAAACGCAATCTTGTCGGCACGCTTGATCATTGCGTGCATCATGACGGCGAGAGAACCAAACACTAGTACAGGTATGACGAAACCGATGGCGTGTTGTTTGTAGTTGTCGAGAACACCTGGACGGATCGAGACAGTTGCCACCAGTCCGAGAACAGTGAGAAGAAGCTGCAGCGGCCAGGCCCACTTGGCGGTGGTGCGGGCGCGACGGTTTACGTCGTCTTCCGTCTTAGTCGCGACGTAGAGCGATCCGTGCGCCGTCAGAGTGACCAAAGCGATCACTCCGCACAAAACGGTGTACCAGTCGAGGATGCCGTTGCTGGTACCAACACCCGAATTCACCCGGAAGTTGGTCCAAAGCGGTTCGAAGAAATATTCGTCGGCGGCCAAGGGAACTCCGCGAACCACGTTGCCCAGTGCAGCGCCCAAGAAGATGCATAGCAGTACGCTCGAAACGGAAAAGATAACGTCGAAAAATCCGCGCCAGACGGGATTCTCCATATGCGATCCGAGCTCGATGCCGATGCCGCGCAACATGAGAAGCCACAGAACCATCATCAGCGGGAGATAAAAGCCGCTAAAGCTCGAGGCGTAGAGCAAGGGGAATGCGAAGTAGAGAGTGCCGCCGGCGGCCAGAAGCCAGACTTCATTGCCGTCCCACACAGGGCCGATAGCGCGCATGATGGTTCTGCGCTCAGCGGGCGTCTTGGCCGCGGCCAGGTAAATTGCTCCTGCTCCAAGGTCGAACCCGTCGAGCACGACATACGCTGCAACCATCACCGCTACGATCATGAACCAGAGTGTTTCCATAATTCCTCGTATGAATTCCTGCTACAGCGGTTGGCCGCTCACGCTATCCAACCAGCACTTCTTCTTCAACTCTCGGCATTCCGTGTGGAGTTCCATCGCCGCCCGGACCGTGCTCAATTTCGCGACGAACCAGGAACAGGAAGAAGATGCTCAACACCGTGTACATACCCATGAATCCGAGAAGGGTGAACAGGCCGTTTCCGGCGGAAACCATCTTGGAGTAACCGTCCGCGGTGCGCATGAGCGAGTAGACAAGCCAAGGCTGGCGGCCGATTTCAGCGGTCATCCAACCAGCTGTATTTGCGATGTAAGGAAATGGCAGAGAGAGCATGAGGATCCACAGCATCCACCGGCTGCCAAAGAGTTTGCCGCGCAATAACAAGAACGCCGCGATGACCATGACGGCGATGAACACCGTGCCCAGCCCCACCATGATGTGATAGCTGAAATACAGCAACTCGATGTTCGTGGGCCACTGATCTTCAGGAAAAGCGTTAAGGCCCTTCACTTCAGCCTTCCACGCGCGATAGGTGAGGAAACTGAGCGCATTCGGGATCAGAATTGGGTTGTCAATTTTCCGTTCGCTGGCGTTCGGCTGACCAATTAACGCGAGCGGAGCTCCGGGCTGGCTTTCAAACAAACCTTCCATCGCCGCAAGGGTTACCGGCTGATGTTGAGCGATCATGCGGCCCTGACCATCGCCCGTCGGAAACAGTTGCAACACGCTGAAGACGAGTCCAGCGATTACACCGACGCGGAGAAAGAGACGTCCGTGGGCTTCGAACTTGCCCCATAGCAGGTAAAAGGCGCCGATCGCCGCCATCACAAATGAACCGGTTATGGCAGCGCCACACATGTTGTGCGCATACTGCCACCACGCCCAGGGATTTAGAACCAGCGCCCAGAAACTGGAGAGCTGGACCGAACCGTTCGGCGCCATTTCGTAACCTACGGGGTGCTGCATCCAGGCATCGGTTGCGATGATGAAGAATCCGCTTAACCAGGAACCGAGAAACACAGCGAGTGCCGACCACCAGTGACCTCGCGGCCCTAAACGCTTCTCGCCGTAGAGGAACAGGCCGAGGAAGGCCGACTCCAGAAAGAAGGCAAACAAGCCTTCCATCGCGAGGGTTTGACCGATCACGCCTCCGGCAAAACGCGAGAAATGGGACCAGTTCGTGCCGAACTGAAATTCCATCGGAATACCGGTAACGACTCCAATGACGAAGTTGATCCCGAAAATGCGAGCCCAGAATTTTGCAGCCTGGTTATACGTTTCGTCATTGCGACGGATGGCGAGCGTCTTCAGAATGACGATGAGTGGCGCCAACCCCATCGTTAGTTGGGGAAAGAGATAGTGGAACGTGACGGTGAAGGCGAAATGAAGGCGATGAACTAAGAGGGCGCTATCCATGAAAAAACCTCAGATAAACAGGTTAAGTGGTTTCAGGAGGTCGCCAATGTGATCGAGATCACATTTCCTTGTGAAATTCAGCACAGCTTGCGACGACGAGCCAGTTCGGAGCGGCGGATCTCCCGTCGCCGACCCGCATCCTCGTACCGTCGGCGCTGCTCTTCGGTTTCTGGAACTACCGGGGGCACGACCAACTTCTTCCCAGCAGCATCGACAGCCACAAAAGTCAGGTATGCCGAGGCCACATGTTGCGCAGTGTCGGCGATATAGTTCTCCACGAAGACTTTCACGCCAACCTCCATCGAAGTATGGAAAACACGGTTGACCGAAGAGCGCAGGATCGCCAGGTCTCCAACGCGCACGGGAACCAGAAAATCGATGTGGTCGACGGACGCCGTCACGACATAATTGCGCGAGTGACGATGGGCGGCCATAGCCCCCGCGAGATCGATCCAGTGCATCAAGCGACCGCCGAGCAACGCGGCGAGGGGGTTCGCGTCATTGGGCAATACAATCTCTGCCATTTCAGACTGCGAGTCGCGAACCGGGCGTGGATTGAGGGCGTCTTCCTGCATCTTGATCTTCCTTGTCCTTTTTTGCCACTAGGCTCTCTTGCTTCGATAGGATTCCAGAAAACATTCCGCCATTTTTTGAATGCGCGCGTCGGCGTGCGGGTTCACCCAGGTTTCCTGACCGAGATCGAATTCCAACTCGCCGTGGTCCACCGGAAGATGATTGCGCTCGCAGACATATTGCAGGCGCAACGAGCGAACCGAGACTCCGATCGCGGTGATTGCCGCACGACCTCGATTGCCGGAATCGATGGGAGCTGATACGGCAAACCGGACGGCATCCCAGGGGCGCTGTGCAGGCGCCCAACTGCAACTCGTGGCGTACCCAAGATTGCAAAAGGTTTCGAGGATGTCTTGCGCCGGCGTTTGATTTTCGTGACCCTCAGCCGTGCAATGACCAGCCCAGCCACAACCAAGGGGCAGGCGTGCAGGATGAGGCCAATTGCCGTTTTGCAGTTTGCTGACGGGCATGAAATAGGGGCAGGCCAATTTCAGTTTTTCTCGGAATCGGGATTGTAAGGGACTGGTTATTGTAATCAGTCAAGCAGGCTCTGACCAGTTTCCGGGCGAGGATAGATTGCGGGGCTGAGAGATTGTAGTAACCTCGACTGCGAGGCCGCCTTTATTTATGGATCGCATCGCCGCTTTGAACGAGATCCTTACCGAGAATCCGAAAGACGCATTCGCGCGCTATGGGCTCGCGATGGAATATTCCAAGCAAGGGGACTTCGACCGGGCACTGGCCGAGTTCTCGATTCTGCTCGAGCACCATCCGGAGTACACCGCGGGATACTTTATGGCAGCCCAGACGCTGGCAAAAGCCGAGCGATCCGACGACGCCAAGAAGATGCTGAACGATGGCATCGCGTCGGCCCGCCGCACAGGAAATCTCCACGCGCAATCGGAGATGGAAGCGATGCTGGCGGAATTAGAGGCCGCGTAGGTGCGCGCCGACGCCCTACTTCGCCATCCTGCCCATCATCCGTTCGACCAGCGCTGGAAATAGTTGATAAAGCTTTACTGGAACGTGCATCGTCCAAGGCACGATCACTTCCCTCTTCTTTTTCAGATAACCCTGCAATGTTGCGCGGGCAACGCGGTCGGCGGTGATGCCGCGCACCGATGTCGGGCGCACGGTGCTCACTTCGTTTCCGCGGATCGCGTTGTCCTTAAATGCAGTCTGCACGTAACCGGGACAGACCGTCAGCACATGGATACCGTCTTTCTTAAGCTCGACTCCAGCAGCCTTCCCGATCGCGTTCAGGGCGAACTTGGTGGCGCTGTAGCTGGCGTGAAAGGGAAGCGGAATGTGTCCCGCGACGCTCGAGATATTGATGATGGCGCCGCCTCCCTGCTGCTTCATGACCGGAATGACCGCTTGCATGGCCGAGACGGCTCCGAAGAAATTCGTTTCGAACAAGTCGTGGCAGGCGTGCATATCAACTTGCGCGACTGAATCGAGAAGGCCGTATCCCGCGTTGTTGATCCAGACATCGACGCGCTTGAAGTGATGCAGCGTCAACCCGAGGACGCGGTCGATCTCCTCCGAGTGACGGATGTCACAGGAGAGAGCAACGGTTCGATCCTGATTTCCGATGCGGGTGCGGGCGGCTTCGGCACGCGCAGCGTCCCGCGAAAGCAGGATCACGCTCGCGCCGGATTCAGCAAACTTTTTTGCAATCGCCTCGCCAATACCCATTGAGGCGCCGGTGACTACGACTACCTTTCCGTCGAGTTCCATGCTGGCGTTGTATTCGCTGCGGCGTCCCAAGTCAATATGACGCCGGATTCGTGTCGTACAATCAGAACACTTTCTGCATTCCCGCAGTCTCTGGAGACCCAGTGCCTCTTCTTCCCATCTTCCCGCTCGAAGTCGTGTTGCTTCCCGGCACTCCCCTGCCCTTGCATATTTTTGAGCCCCGGTACAAAGAAATGATCGGCGAGTGCCTGGCCAACGACGCTCCGTTCGGCATTGTGCGCGCGCTAGAGGAAGGCATTGCCGAGGTCGGATGCACCGCCGAAATCATCACGGTCACCAAGGAATATCCCGACGGGCGCATGGACCTGATCGCGGAAGGCCGGCAGCGTTTTGAAGTGCTGGAATTGAATCAGGAGCGGTCGTTCCTGCGGGCCGAGGTTCTGCTGACGCCCGACGAGCCGAATAGTTCTGCGGAAGAACAGAAAATACGGGCGATTCAGCTTCATCTCGAGATCTTGTCGCTCGCAGGCGCCGTACAGGATCTTTCGGCCGCCGATCAGAATCAGCTTTCGTTTTATCTGGCGGGATCGTTACCCCTCGATCTCGATTTCAAGCAGAAGCTTTTGGCGATGCGTTCTGAAGGCGAGCGAATTCAGGTGGTCGCAGAATACCTGGAAGGCATTCTTCCCAAACTTCGCCGGGTCGCTCACGCGCGGGAGAAGGCTGGCGGGAACGGGCATGCACACTGAAGTTGAGCAGGTTCGCGTCGAAAAACGACTTCATCGCTGCGGCGTATAATCGGGGAAAGTTTGGTTGGTGGGGGTTCCTTTCATGAGTGTTCCGCGCACGCTGGGTGATCTGCGCCGCAGTACTTTCTCCGAAGAGCGGTTACGCACGCGCAGGGTCAAAGATGAATTGCGGGAAAACCTGATTGCGCGCCTTCGCGAGAAGGACGACACCTCGGTGTTTCCGGGCATTGTGGGATACGACGACACCGTCGTGCCGCAGATCATCAACGCGCTTCTTTCGCGCCACAATTTCATTTTGCTCGGACTGCGCGGCCAGGCCAAAAGCCGCATCCTGCGGGCGTTAACCACGCTTCTCGACCCGAAGATGCCCTATCTGGCGGGATGCGAGATTCACGATGATCCGTATGCGCCGATCTGCCGCCGATGCCGTGACGAGGTGGCACGCCTTGGCGACTCTACTCCGATCGCTTATCTCACGCCCGACGAACGCTACGTCGAAAAGCTTGCCACCCCTGATGTCACTATCGCGGACTTGATCGGAGATATCGATCCGATCAAGGCGGCTCGCGGCGGCCACGAGTTGTCGAGCGAAATGACAGTTCACTACGGCTTGCTTCCTCGCGCCAATCGCGGGATCTTCGCCATCAATGAACTGCCCGATCTCGCGGGAAAAATTCAGGTCGGGTTGTTCAACATCATGCAGGAAGGCGATGTGCAGATTAAGGGCTACCCGATCCGCCTGCCGCTCGATGTGGCGTTGGTGTTCAGCGCGAACCCGGAAGACTATACGGCCCGCGGAAAGATCATCACGCCCCTGAAAGACCGAATCGGGTCTGAGATTCGGACGCACTATCCAGCGACCGTGGAAGAAGGAATCGCGATCACCGCGCAGGAGGCCTGGACGCGGCGCAACGGACACCCGCTGCATCTGCCGAACTACGTGCAGGAAGTGATCGAGCGCGTCGCCTTCGCGGCCCGAGAGGACAAGAAGATCGATAAGCGTTCAGGTGTGAGCCAGCGGCTGCCGATCTCCGCGATGGAAAATGTGGTTTCCAATGCCGAACGGCGCGCGATCCGCAACGGCGAGAGGTTCGTCGTTCCGCGAATCAGCGACGTATACGCCGCGCTGCCTGCCATCACAGGCAAACTTGAACTCGAGTACGAAGGTGAAATGAAGGGCGCGGATCATGTTGGCCGCGAGTTAATCCGGGCCGCCATCGCCAAGACATACGACGAATACTTCACCGGAGCGAACGTACAGCAGATTGTTCAGTGGTTCGATCTCGGTGGAGAGATCCAGCTCGCTGACTCGATTCCCGCTTCCGAAGCGCTGGACAACCTTAAGAAGATTCAAGGGCTCATCGACAAACTCGGTCCGCTCAGCGTTTCGCAGAAGGAGCCGGCGGAGCAGCAGGTCTCGGCGGCGGAGTTCATCCTCGAAGGCCTGCACGCCCACAAACGCATCGGACGCAGCGAAGAACGCGTATTCAAAGCCGGCGACAAGAAGCCGGAGGCTGTGCGCGAGAAATCGTTCGAGCCAGATGAGCGACCCTACCGGCAAAGAAGGCAATTTAACTAAGACCGCCGCCGGTCGTCAGTCATTGGTCGTTCACAGATAGCGAGTGGCATTTGCTGAAAGACTGACGGCAACGACGAACGACAGCTTTTATGAAGCGCATTCGGTATTCCAAATACGTGCCCGATCCAGCGGGCGAGATGAGCATGGAAGACTTGCTCAGCGCTCTGTCGGACTACCTGCTGCAGAGCGGGTTTCAGGATTCCATGTGGTACGAAATGCCCGAAGGAGAGCAGACGCTCGATGAACTGAAGCGTGCCATCGAAGAGGCGCTGCTCAACGGGGAGAGCTTCGACGAAAACCTTCGCGAGCAGATCCAGCAGATGATGGCGGACGGGCAGCTCGAGGATTTGATCGAACAACTTATCGAGCGCATGCAGCAGGAAGACTACATCTCGGTGGATGATCCGCACGACCCCTCAAAACGCCCGAGCGTGGGCGGTCAGACCGGGGAGGCGCAACAGGCCAAGTTTGAGATCACCGACAAGAGCCTCGACTTTCTTGGATTCAAATCGCTGCGCAATCTTTTGGGATCGCTGGGGAAATCGAGTTTTGGGCGACATGACACTCGAGATCTGGCTACTGGCATCGAGGCCAGCGGCTCTTCAAAAACCTACGAGTTTGGCGACACGCTGAATCTTGACATTACGGCGACGCTGTCGAATGCGATCCAACGCGAAGGGCTCAAGATCCCGCTGAACATCGAGTATTCCGATTTGCAAGTGCACCAATGCGAGTACCAGTCCTCGTGCGCGACCGTGCTGATGCTGGACTGTTCGCATTCGATGATTCTGTATGGCGAAGACCGTTTCACGCCCGCTAAGAAAGTGGCGATGGCTCTGTCGCATTTGATCCGCACACAATATCCTGGCGACTCGTTGTCGCTGGTTCTGTTTCATGATTCCGCGGAGGAAATCCCGCTATCGCAGCTGGCACGCGTGAAGGTTGGACCGTACTACACGAACACGCGTGAAGGATTGCGGATGGCGCAGAGAATTCTTCAGCGGCAGAGAAAAGACATGAAGCAGATCGTCATGATCACCGACGGCAAGCCTTCGGCGCTCACGCTGGAAGATGGTCGCATTTACAAAAATGCTTTCGGGCTCGATCCGCTGGTGGTGAGCCAAACGCTCGAGGAAGTTTCGAAATGCAAGCGGGCGGGAGTGCTGATCAACACCTTCATGCTGGCATCGGAATACGGGTTGGTGCAGTTCGTCCAAAAAGTCACCGAGATGTGCCGTGGGAAAGCGTACTTCACGACTCCCTACACGCTCGGACAATATCTGCTGATGGACTACATGTCGAGAAAGACCAAGACTATCCACTAGGATGTCCCGCCGAACTCAGGCTACCCGCTTGTGTGAGGAGGCGTGGCGCGCCTGTGAGGCCAGCCTCTCACAAATCCTGAACTACTCCTGATACTCTTTTGTAGGTAGATATGGCGAATTGCATTCGATGTGGGCGGCAGCTTCCTCCGATGATTTTCGGGAAGAAGATTTGCCAATGGTGCGTGCAGCACGAGGCCGCGCAGCGCGGCGACGACTCCGATAGCGGGAAGCAAGTGGTGATTCCGGCGCCGTGGGTACGCCGCCGCGAGCAGAGTAGTGGTATTACCCTCACGCAGGTTCTATTCGGCGCGAATATAGCGGTGTTTCTGGCGATGGCGCTGGCCAGCGGCACCGTGATGGACTTCCCTTTCCAAACCGCGTTCCGCTTCGGGGCGAGCGTTGGGCCCTACACGCTGTCTGGCCAATGGTGGCGGCTGTTCACCTACATGTTTCTCCACGCCGGACTTCTGCACATTGCTTTCAACATGTGGTGTCTCTGGGATATTGGCGCACTCTGCGAATCTCTTTACGGGCGCTGGACTTTCCTGACCATCTACCTGCTCACTGGCGTTGCCGGAGGAGTCGCAAGCCTAGGGTGGAACCCATCGGGGTCCACTGTGGGAGCATCGGGCGCGATCTTCGGACTCGCAGGCGCGCTGATTGCTTCGTTCTATCTTGGCGAATTCTCTCTACCGAGCATCGCCATCAAGGGAACGTTAAGAAGCCTCCTTTTCTTTGCCGGCTTTAACTTGGTCTTCGGAAGCATGTTTCCCAGGGGTAGACAATGCCTGCCACGTCGGTGGATTGGTCAGCGGGTTGATTGCGGGTGCGTTGATTGCAAAAATCGCACCGCAGCATGATCAGCGAAGAGTTAGCGTTTTGCTCCTTGTGGTCTTGCTCGTGGGCGGCAGCGCATTGGGGGTTGCAAAGTGGCGAGGCTCCTCCATGCAGTACGGGCGAGCGATGATTCAAGCTCGACAAAACGCCGAGCGGATGATCGGCGACCTCGAGAAAAAGACCAAGCAAAATCCGCAGGACGCTGCTGCGCACTACAACCTGGCTCGCGCTTACTTCAATGTCGGACAGATTGCGGAAGGCGAGACGGAATTGCAGCGCGTCCTCGAACTGCAACCGCAGGATACCCGGGCACGGACGGACCTTGGAGCTGCCTACCTGAGCCAGGGCCAGGCTAAGCAGGCACAAGAAGAATTTGCAAAGCTTGTCGCCCAGGAACCAAACAACGTTGACGGGCATACCGGGCTCGGCATCGCGCTAGCCGATCAGGAGAATCATTCCGGAGCCATCGATGAGTACAAGAATGCGTTAAGAATTGATGCGAACGCGGACGGCGTCAACTATCGACTGGGAGTTTCGCAAGCTAAGCTGAAGCAGTACGACGATGCGATCGCGTCGTACCTGAAAGAGCGGGACTCATCCGGCGACAGCGCAGCTTTGGAAGCTGGCCTTGCCGAAGTGTACGAAGCGAAAGGCATGAAACAAGAGGCGCAGGAGGCGCAAGCGAAAGCGGCGCAGATGAAACACTCCAGGGACGACCAATAGAGTCCTTGCGAGCCTGGGCTTTCTGGAATTCTTGAGCAAACCGCTCCACGAGATCAGCTTTTCGAGATCTCTCCAACCGCGCGATACGCCTGATTGATCGCTTCATCGGTATAGGCGTAGGCGCCGGCGTCCGCGTTGGCGATTGCAATTCGGCCGTAAGGCTTTCGCGCCACTTCACACGGGGTTTCCCCACCTTCGAGCCAGAAGGCATCGAACAAGGAGTTGTACTCGTAAGCATAGCCGTGAGGCCAACGGTTGACTGTGATCGCCGCAATATCGCGGGCGGGATCAAAACCACCGGGCCCGAGCATGCGCGCCAGTTGATCGCGAATGTTGCGCTCCATGGTTTCGAAAGTGGTCGAATAAAGTTCAATCCGACCGAAGCTGTGTTGCTGCCGCGCCGGCAACCCCGGATGGCAGGCTGCCTTCATCATGTGAACGACAACGGGTTCTTCGGGTTTGCGGGCGCATTCGTATCCGCCGATGCTGACGGGCAAGTCGAGATTTGCGCTGGAATGATACATGCCAGGTGCGTAAATTGAATTCGTTCCCACCTTTTGAAACGCTCTCCAATTACGGATCGCCACGTTGGTATAGAGCAGCGGCACTTTTTGGGCCGAGGCCAGCGCTTCTTTTTGCTTGTCGGGCAGGCCATCGCAAATGTAAGGAATCATGACGTGCCAGCAGGCGAGAATCGCGCTCTTTGCGAGGGCGGTGTAAACCTTTCCGCCGTGCGCATAACTGACTTCCACTTGCTTTGCGGACGCGATTTCGCCGACGTGCTTCACCCGAACGGCGGTGCTGTTGAGACGAATGCGAACTGGAGAACCCGGCCGGTCAAGCTTGGCGTAGTTGGCCTTCGCAAGAATGATGTCGGACGACGAACTGCCCGGAATCGCGTCAGGAATCAGTTTGCGCACCAGCAATCGCGCGATACTCGCGTTGCCGTCGGGAAAATGAAAGAAGTATTTTTGGGCTTCTTCGTTCGGAATCGCGTCCCGGTTCATGCCCTTCCCCGGAGTTGCGTCGAGCTTCATGCCAGAGAAACCGGGCAGATCGAATCCCCAGGCATCCTGCGCAGCCACAGCGTCGATTCCGACGCCGAAAAGGCCATGGGGCAACGCCTGATAGAACTTCACGATGTCTTCGTGAACGCCTGCAACCTCTTTCAAGAAGGTCGCATAGCTGATCCGTGCCAGCTTCGCCTTTTTCTCATCTGAGGTCAGGCCCGGAAAATAGTCTTTCGGCTCGCGGAATAAACGAAGCAAGTCCTGCTTCGCCTGTTCGGCGAGCGGGGCCTCGGCGAGAAACTGCTTGAGAAGCGAGGATCCTCCGGGAGCATCATCTTCGCTGTCGTCCGCCCCGTGACTCTGGAAATTAACGACCAGTTTGTCGGTTCCGAATGTTTCCTTGTCGAAAAAGGCTTTGGAACGCAAACCCAGCGAGGGATAAAGGCTCTTGTCTACATACTTTGAATAGGACGATACGTCGATTCCCAGTTCCGTGATGACGCCTTTGGCCACGGCGCTATAGGGAGCGGGGCTCTCAATCGAAAAGGTGCCTCCGAAGCCCAGGCGAAACGAGTTGCTCACACGAAACTCGTTACGTTTGGCGTGTCCCCCAAAATCGTCGTGATTGTCGAGGATAAGGATGCGGGCAGAATTGCCCACCGCTTTGCGATAGAAATGGGCCGCCGACAATCCGCTGATGCCGCCACCGACGATGATGAGATCGTACGTCTCGCCGGTGTCTTCAGGTTTTCCAGCGGCATCCCAAAACGTGCCGTCGCGAAGACTGTGCGCCGCGTCGAACGATCCAGGATGGCTGCCACGCATTCCCGTCAGCGCGGGAGGATAGTAGTCCGGCGACTTTTCCGGATCCGATGTACTAGCGGCGAAGTGTTCCCAGGGCAGGACAGCGGCGCCGGCTGTCGCTGCCACGCCGTTGATGAAATCGCGGCGCGTGATCTTGCGATGCATCCCCAACTCGCGATCCCGGGAATTGAGCATATTCAGTTCCTCGCGATCTCACCCACCGCTCGATACGCCTGGGTAATGGCTTCATCGGTGTACGCGCGAGCGCCGGCATCACAATTCGCGATCGAAATGCGGCCCAGCGACTTGCGCGCTGCTTCGCAAGGAGTCTCGCCGCCGTCCAACACAAACTTATCCCAAAGGCTGCTGTATTCGTACGCGTAGCCGTGTGGCCATCGATTGACGGTGATCGCCGAAATGTCACGCGCCGGATCGAATCCGCCCGGACCCAGAATCGCTGCCAGCTGTTCGCGAATCTTCCGCTCGAGGGTTTCGAACGTGGTGCTGTAGAGCTCGATGCGTCCCGCGCTGTGCTGATCGCGTGCGGGCAGGCCCGCATGACAGGGAGACTTGCTCATGTGGACCACCACCGGCTCATCCGGCATTCGCGGACACGTGTATCCACCGATGCTGACCGGAAGGTCGAGATCGACGTGCGTGTGATATCCGCTGGGAGCGTAGATCGAGTTCGCACCAAGCTTTTGAAACGCGTTGGAATTTTGCAGCAAGACGTTGGTGTAAAGCAGGGGTATTTTCTGCGCGGACGACAGCGCTTCTTTTTGCTTTTCGGGAAGTTCTTCGCAAATGTACGGGATCACGACGTGCCAGCACGCAAGGATCGAGTTTTTCGCCCGCACGGTGTACAACTTCGAGTCGCGCACGTAACTGACTTCCACTTCCTTCGCTGTTGCGACATCCCCGCTATGTTTGACGCGCACAGCAGTGCTGTTCAGACGGATTCGTACCGAAGAGTTCTTGTCGTCGAGCTTCGCGTAATTCGCCTTCGAGGTCACGACGTCGGTTGCCGAGTTGCCGGGAACGGCGTCAGGGATCAATCTGCGAATCAGCAACCGAGCGATGGATGCGTTCCCGTCGGGAAAATGGAAGAAGTAATTTCGTTCGCTGGTCAGGCCTTCGGGCTCGAGACCCATTCCCCGGAAGCCGGGGTATCCCGCGTCGGATGCGTCGAGCGCGGCGATCGCTTCAATCCCAACACCAAAGAGCGGTTGTGAAATGGTTTGGTAGAGACGGACAACATCGGGATGCATCCCCGCGAGTTCAGTCAGGAAATGCGTGTAGCTGATGCGGGCAAGCTGATCCTTCTTCTGCTCGGCATTGAGCCGCGGCAGATAGTCTTTATTTTCGCGACAGAGGCGGGCGAGGTCTTTGCGCGCTTGTTCTGCGATCGGAGCCTCGGCGAGAAAACGATCCCAGGCGTCGTGGCCGGCGACAGCGAGATCGAAAGTTTCGCCTCCGGGGAACGGATAAGGATCGTCGACCAGTTTGTCCGCACCGAACGTCTCTTTATCGAAGAATATTTTCGGAACTCGCCCGCCAGCTTCGTACAGATTTCTTTCCAGATATTTAGGAAACGACTTGACGTCGATCCCTAGTTCTTCAATCAAGCTTTTGGCGACCGCGCTGTAGGGTTCGGGACTTTCGATCGAATACGTTCCACCATACCCGATCAGCGTCTTCTTTCCAGCCTGAAACTCGTTGCGCTTAGCGTGTCCGCCGAAGTCGTCGTGGTTCTCAAGGATGAGAATCCGCGCGCGGTTTCCCATCGCATTGCGGTAGAAATAGGCGGCGGAAAGGCCGCTGATGCCACCTCCGACGATCACGAGGTCGTAGGTCTCGCCGGTATCCTCGGGCTTACTGGCAGTATCCCAGAAGGTGCCGTCGCGAAGACTATGTGCAACGTCAAACGATCCCGCATGGCTGCCGCGCAGCCCGGTGAGTCCTGGAGGATAGTAGGCGGGAGATTGCCCGGAAGGTGGAGGATTGGAACCGGGCATCGATCGCGGCATCATCGCGGTGCCAGCCGCAACCGCCACGCCGTTGATGAAATCACGGCGCGTGATACTGCGATGCATTCCCAGTTTCCGGTCCCGTGAATCGCCCACGAGGTGCCTCCGCAGTTAAGAACCCTGATCGGCCTTCTTCACTGCCAGTTCGGCGGCCTGGAAACCGATCTTGCTATGAGTTCCATCGCAAAAAGGCTTGTTCACCGAACCACCACAACGGCACAACGAAAACGCAGTCTTGCCGGTAAGGTCGTACGGAGTACCGTTGACGTCAACTAACTCGATCGATCCTTCGGGAGCTTCCACGCGAAACGGTCCGTTGGGCCTGACCGTGATTTTTACCTGAGCCATGATTGCAAATTCCTCCAACCTTACGGGTTTCTAGTAAGCCTTAAGAAGATATCACTAAGCCGATCCGGTTGTCTTCCAGACGCGGACGCGCACGACGAGCAATGCCGAAGCGGCAGCAATCGTCCAGGGTGCATCGACGAGGAAACCCAATTCCGGGAGTTTGGTCAGGCAGCTAGAGAGCGCTGGCCGATCAAGCTGCGATAGAGCTGCAAGCACTGGTCAATCATGCGCTTGGTGGTGAAACGCTCGCGGGCGCGGCTGTAGGCGAGTTCCGCGTAGGCCCGGCGCATCGCACGATCTTCATTCAGCAGGCGAATGTTCTCGGCAAGGCTGGCAGAGTCATTGGTGCGGAAGTAAAGCACCGCGTCCCCCCACACTTCGCGGAAGCTTGGGATATCGTTCGCGACAATCGCGCAGCGGGAAAACGCAGCTTCTAGAGCAGGCATCCCGAGTGGTTCGTAACGCGAGGTCGCCGCATAGATGGACGCCCGGCTGTAAAGGGCGCGAAGTTGCGCATCCGTTTGAGGACCGCGAATGGCAACGGTTGTTTGCTCGGTGGCGATTTTCACATCCGCACGAATGGGGATTCGAGGCATCGGAATCGTTTGCTCCGCACCTACAATGCAAACTGGTAACGGATGCGGTTGCTGGGTCAGGAGGAAAACCTGTTTGCTGGCATCGACCAGGCGTCCAACCGATAGGACGCAGTCGTCCTTGCTGACATAGGGATTGAAGAAAATCGGATTTCTTCCTGGATAGATGACTTCAGCACGCTGCGGGCGACCGTACGAAGCCGTGATGCGATCGAGCATCCATGCCGACGGCGCAACGACCGCGTCGGCCCCCATCAGGCCGTTTTGAACGACCTTGCGATACCAACTCAGAGAGAGCGCCGGCTGCGGCGGGCGATCGTGAACCGCCTGCCTCCAGGTGATGAGGTCGCCATTCGCCATCACGACGCGCGGCACGTCAACCGGAAGACTTCCGTAGCAAAACTGGTTGAAGTGCAACACGTCTGGACGCAACTCGCGAACGAGAGAAACGAGAAATGCCGACGACTCGGGAAGGTCGTCTTCGGCTTCCTGCATCCACTCCAGGCGGAAGCCAGTCGGCCGGTAATCCAGGCCGTGGAGGTGATCCATCCACGAAGTCTGATGAGGAAGGGGAATCTCGCCAAAGCTGACGAGCGTGACGCGCACGCCGCGCGTGACCAATCCGGTTACAAGTTCGCGGGCGTAGGTCCACGAACCAGAAAGCGAATCGGCGGTGACGAGGACGTGCACAGAACCTCCCTGGGTAAGATCGATCGCCATAGAAGGCGATCCGAGCCTCACTCCAAGCCTCTCTATCTTATTGTCGAAATGGTGTTCTGGGAAAGGGATTTCCCAGATTCATGTGCGCAAAACCTTGCACTACTCGTCGCGGTTTGGAGGTCGTGCAGTTTCGTACGACAAAATGAACAGGAGGACCAACTCTGCCGAGGAGGGAGCGCGAACCATCATGGGCCGCAACGAATCAGTTGACTTCGAGTCGGAGCCGCATCTCCCTCGCTAAATTATCGATGATGCGGATCTTTTCGCTCGCCAAATCTGGGACATTGGGCACCGACATCGCAAGTTCGCACGACAGAAGCATGGCAGTTAGGGTTTCGCCCATCTCGCTGTGCATCTGCTCGGCGGCGGCGCGACGGGCGGTAGCTTCCTCGCGCCTGCGGCGGTGCAACGCTGCCCGCACCTCACGAAGCAGGCGCTCCACGTTCGTAACACCGAAATTGACGTAGACCGGAAACGCGGTGCCAAGGTGCTCGATCATCTGATCGCTCTCCTCGGGTTCGGTTTCCACCAAGAACTGGTCGATGATCGCAGCGGAGTATGTTTGTTCTCGCAGGTGCGCGGCAGCCTCCTGCAAAGTATGGGCCCAGTGTATGTCCTGACTCGTGGCAGCATGCAAGGAGTCGATGCACCGCGGTCCGCTGGCTGACGGCGTAATGAGTAGAATCATGCCCCTCTCCTAGCACGTTTGCCACCAGTAGATGATTGCTGATACGACTCCACTTAGTGTGCTCCGCCACTTTCAATTTTCCCTTTGCGGAACCGATGTCCACGAATCAGTTCCGAATCAGGTTTCGAAGATCAGTTCCCCTCGGCTGCGTAGTCTTTGAGCTTGCGGTATAGAGTCGTCTTTCCGATCCCCAACAGTCTGGCGGCCTGCAACTTGTCGCCATTGAGTTCTGTGATGGCGTGCAAGATCGTTTGCTTTTCGAGTTCGGCGATGGGGACGATCTTCGAGTGTCCGTTGCCATTGCCGTTGGCAGACTCCGGGACTGGAATGTTCGCGATTTCTCCCGGCAAGTCCGTGACATGAATCAGCGGCCCGCTGGTGAAGGCGTAGCAGCGTTCGAGGCAGTTCTCCAATTCGCGTACGTTTCCCGGCCAGTCATAGGCCAGCATCGCCTTCAATGCATCGTCGCTCAACATCTTCTCCTGGCCGGATGCTCGCGCCATACGCTCCAGAAAATGACCGATCAGAAGAGGGATGTCCTGTCGACGCTCGCGCAACGCTGGAATGCGCAGGCTCAGTACGTTCAGACGAAAGTAGAGATCTCGACGAAATGTTCCTTGCATGACTCCGGTTTCAAGGTCCCGATTCGTCGCAGCCAGAATGCGGATGTTGATGGGCACGCGGCGCGTGCTGCCGACAGGTCGGATTTCTTTCTCCTGGATTGCGCGCAGCATTTTCGCTTGCAGATCGACCGGAAGTTCTCCAACCTCGTCAAGGAAGATGGTTCCCCCCTCAGCCATCGCCATCAATCCATCTTTGGACTGGTTTGCGCCGGTGAATGCGCCTTTCACGTATCCGAAGAGTTCGCTTTCGATCAAAGTTGGGACGAGCGATCCGCAGTCTACGGGAATGAATGGCTTGTCGCGAAATGGTCCCGAGTAATGTATTGAGCGCGCGACCATCTCCTTGCCAGTCCCGCTTTCGCCGAGTATCAGTACGGGATGCACGCTGTTCGCTGCTTTGGCGATGATGCGATACAGTTTCTCCATCTCGGGAGCGCGCCCGACAATGCCGCCGAATCCCTGCTTGGATTTCACTTTTTCTCGGAGCAGGCGGTTCTCACTCTTGAGCTTCAGGTGGCTCGCGACTCGTTCCAGCAGCAGCTTCAGTTCATCCACACTAAACGGCTTGGTGACGTAGTCGTAAGCGCCGTGTTTCATCGCCTGCACGGCCGATTGCACGGTGCCGTAACCGGTAACCACGATGACCACCGCTTCCGGGCGTCGTTCCTTAATGCGGCGAAGAGCGTCGAGCCCTCCCGCGCCCGGCAGGCGCAGATCAAGCAATACCGCATCAAAATTCTGATTGTCGAGGACGCGGTAGGCCTGCTCGGCCGAGTCGGCGATATGAGCGGCAAACCCGAGAGACTGCGCCACTTCGCGGCAGGCCTCGCGGATCGATCGTTCGTCATCGACGATGAGAAGGTTAAGAAAGTTGGCGGGTTCGAATTGTGGGGTCGCGGATATCGGCCTCAATGCTGCGGACGTCATGGCTGTTGTTCCTCTTCCTTAAAAGCAAATGCTTTTCCGCTTCGAGCGGGATGAAATTCGTTGGCGTTTGACGACGCCTCCATTGGATTTGCGGCTACCGGCAGCAGCACGCCGATGCGTGTGCCCCGCCCCGGTTGACTGTCGACATGAATCAGGCCACCGTGTCTGGTCACGATGTCATGGACGGTTGCCAGGCCAAGCCCGGTACCCTTTCCGGCTTTCGTCGTGAAAAAGGGTTCGAACAGATGCGCTCGCGTGTGAGCATCCATGCCGCATCCGTTGTCTTCTACGGCGAACACGGCGCAAGGCAACGATGCATGACTCTTGCCGGGGGAATCGGCCAGCATCTGGACGTTGCAATCGGCGGTCTTGATGGTGATTTGCCCGCCGGACGGCATGGCATCCCGTGCGTTCAGAACCAGATTGAGAAGTACCTGCTGCGCTTGCGTCGGGTCCATCTTGATGAGCCCCAGATTGGAATCCAGACTGAATTTCAGATCGATGTTTTCACCAATCAGCCGAACCAGAAGATTGCGCATGCCTTCTGCAATCTCGTTGAACGAGAGCAACCGCGGTTCGTTGCGTGCGGGCTTGGCGAGAGCGAGAAGCTGACGAACAAGACTTGTAGCCTGCAATCCTGCCTTCCGGATTTCCTCGGCATACTTTCGCGCGCGATTTGAGGCGTCCAGAGTCGCCAGCAGCAGATCGCAGTAGAGCAACACTCCAGTGAGAAGATTGTTGAAATCGTGGACGACGCCTCCGGCCAAGCGGCCCATTGTTTCCAGGCGTTCGACTTGGAGGCGGCGATGCGCGGAAGGCCGGTTATCGAAGTCTTGCGCAACGGCGAAGATCTGAGCGTCGGCGCCGTTTTTACCGTTCACGCGCCAAACGATCCACTGCATCGAGTGTCCGTCGGCGCATGCGGGTCTTGAGTCGATATGAAAACTCGTCCTTTTGGCGTCTTTCAATTCCAAGACCAGCTTGTCGCATTCGGAACGATCTTCAGCGCGAATCAGATCGGACAGCAACACATTGGTGCAAACCGAGGAACCTAGCATTTCTTCAAGACAAGGATTCACAATGGTGACCATGCCCTGACGATCGCATTGAGCCAGGCCAACCGGCGCGTCGTCAAAGAAATGCCGGAATACTTCGTTTGTTGGCTCGGAAGCCCACGCGATTTCAGCTGCAGCGCCCATACGTTCACTCTGCTCGGAACCGTTCCCAAAGGGAACCTCCAAGCCTGGCCGTACATACCTCCGTTTTCCCAAAACGGGACTGGCACCAGCTATTCCCTGGTCCAACTCCCATTTCGGCCAAATATAGAGAGGCGAGCCTGTGGCTGCGAAGGGCAGATGTCACTAAAACGGGAAATCTTTCTGTGGAAAACTAGGATGCGACGAAGAAAGAGCGCTAGCGGGTTCCGCGGGAGCTTTGAGTGGCAGTAAAAGCTGGCTCCATTAGACGAAAGGCGAGCCGATGACCTTTTTCCAAGTGAACGGTTGGTCCGGAAGCATCCTCCGGAGAGTTCTGTCGCACGAAAAGGCTGGCCGTATGGAGCGGCAAATCAACTCCTGAAACCTGCACTGACTGCAACGCCAAGCGAACGTAGCCGCGGCCAGGCTTCACCTTGGAGAGGCGAGCGGACTCAACATGTCCGGTGACAGCAGCGCCTCGTGGAATCAACGTGTTACCTTCGACCACCACTGGCTGATCGAGGCTCGCTTCGAACAAATTCGGGCCACCCACTTTTGCTGCGGAGATGGGGTTCTTCAGTCGAACCATCAGAAGCGTTCCAGCCGGAACATTTTGTGCATTCTGGAATGGAGGGCGATTTTCGGGGCCAACTTCACTGGTGTGTAATGCAGTCGACTCTGCGAGCGGCGAAGCGTCGTCGTGGAAAGGCGCTTGACTGGCCTGCGCGGTCCCTTCTTCCGTCGGCACATCCAAAGGACGCGAGCAACTGACCCCAAGCAAGAGAGTCAGTCCGACTGCCCACATCCATGCTGTGCTTCTGAAACGACTCATACCAGCCATCTTTGCGCGACGATTCTTCGAAGTGGGAGTGGCAAGACGAGTACCAGACGCGCACTCATTGAATCAATGACTTGCACGAGCATCGCGAACGGACGCGTGTAGATTTTTCCGGATGAGGCGGAGGTTCTCATCAGGACGACTTCAATTCATCGGTCCAAAAAAAAGCGGAGGACGTCAGAAACGTCCTCCGCGTAAACAAGCTTCGCAGGTGCCCCTACCTTATGGCTTCTTCACCGGCTTCTTCTTCGGCGCCATTTTGGCGGCGGGTTTAGTGGCTTTCTCGCTTTCGCGACCACCGATCAGGCTCATCGCATCCGCGGCGTTGAATGGGAACTGCCTTACGGATGTTTCTGTCTGACCCGCTGAGTTCAGTGTGATATCCACGCGGCGATTGCTGGCCATGCGGATGACGGTGATTCTCGACAGAGCCCTCTTGCGCTCTCCGGTGGTCAGGTCGGTATTCTGCTCGATCGACTGCTTCACTTCGTCGGTCGTCAGATTGTGCTCCTTCCCGAGTCCCTTAGTCTCGATATCGGCCTCAGGTACGCCCTGCTCAACGAGGAAGCTCTTCACGCGCGCTACACGCCGTTCGGTGAGCAACTGGTTGAACTCAACGGTTCCGCGGTGATCGGCGTGACCTTCGAGGGTGATGTGAGCATCCGGCTTGGCTTCAAGATATTTCTTGAAGTCGGTGGCCAGAGCGATCAGGACCTTTTGTTGTCCCGGCAACAGGCCGCCCTCTGGATTCTTCGGGGTAGGCTGTGCGGTCGGGAAGTAAACGCTATGGAGCGCGAGACGCGCTTCAAGAGCCTTATCCACCGGCGGAGGCGGCGGATTCTGCACTGTGACCTGCGTCGAAGCTTGCGCATTCAAGCCGCGCGAATCGGTGCAAGTAGCTGTGACAGTGACCGGGCCGGGAGGCAATCCAGCCGTATCCAGAGTGGCGGAAGTGCCGTTGCCCGTAACCGTTCCGGCAGTGGACGTCCAGTTGGCAACCGAAACCGGCACGCCGTCAGGACTGGTGCAATTCGCCGACAGGTTGACGGTTCCGCCCGGGACGAGTTCCGACGGGTTGGCCGAGACAGTCATTGTCGGCGGATTCTTCGGAGGCAGAGGCTTCACGGTGTAGTTCGCCGAGCAGCTGGCTTCGCCACCTTTCTTCATCTTCGGATCAGTCACGTGAGCTGTGACGGTGTAGTTACCGGGAGCAACGTTGTTGGTGTCGATGCTGGCGCCGGTGTCTTTGCCAGTCACCTGTCCGCCGCCGTTGCCAGTCCAGCTGTAAGTGACGGTGTGCTTCGGATTGAAGTTGCTGGCAGTGACCGTGGCCGTGATCGGCTCGCCGACAATGACTTCGGTGGGCTGTACGGTGCAAGCTGCGGCCGGAGGTATGCCTTCCGCGCCGCCCCAGCTCAGGACGATACCGCTACGAAACCGAGCGCCTTCAAGGCTGACGCGCCGCAGATTCGGGAAATTGGAATCCGCATAGCCAGCGTAGTTGTGGCGAGCGAAAACGTAATCTGCCTGGATCAAGCGCCATGCAAACTTCTTTGTGAAAGGGACGTCAACGCCGCCGCCCAGGATCGCACCGAGGCCGTTGTTATCGACCGTCGCTCCTGAACCGTAGCCCAGTCGGTTGAAGGCAACTTGCGCATGCACGAAGAAATTCGGGCCTGGATCAATGCGCCACATGAATCGCGGTCCGGCGCTGACGGTCCATTCCGACGTTCCCTGGCCGTCGCGGCTGTAGCCGCCGTCTACTTCTGCACCCCAGTGCGGGTCAAAATTGTAGGTCAATGCCGATCCACCGCCCCTCGCCATGTCGGGGAGGGTAAAGGGCACCGGTGCCGCAGGATTGCTCGGTACCTGTGGAACCGTGCCGCCCGGGAATGTGTACTGATAACCGGCGAATAAATCCCACTTCGGCGTCGAATCACTGCTCACCTTGGTGGTAGAACCTGTCTGCGCGAACGCAGAACTCGAAATCATCATGATGGCGACGACGCCGGCCACTGCTATGCCGGACGCGCGCATTCTGCTGCTACCCTTCATTGGAAAATCCCTCCAGAAATAATCGTTCGCCGGATGCGCTGAGCATCCGGACGCTGATTCGGCAACTGCAAGTATCGGTGGAAGTGAGACCTACCTTGGAACAAAAAATTCTATATCACTGCAGCTTAAAGCGAAAGGGTGGGTCTTGGTATTGCCAATGTAAGCACCGACCCCAGCCGTCTCAAATTGAAATTGGCGGGAAACACCTCGATATCGCCGCGTTTGCTTACTCGGACCTTGCCCGGTGAGAAGTGGCCGCGTATCGTGGGGTTTGGCCCGATTCGGGCGTTGGCGAATAGGACTGGATTCCCACGTAAGAGGCTCAAGAACAGGCAGATGAATCACGAAAAGATACTGATTGTTGAGGACGAGGAAAACGAGCGTTCCGGGTTGGCCGAGATCGTGTCGTCCTGGGGATATCGCGTCGAAACGGCCCGGGATGGTGCCGACGGATTGGACAAAGCCACCCAATGGGCTCCTTCGATTGTGATTACCGATCTCAAGATGCCTCGCATGGGCGGTCTTGAGCTCTTGGGGCATCTCGCGGAGCAGGCGCAGACCATTGCCGTCGTCTTAGTCACCGCTCAGGGCACGATTGACAGCGCTGTGCAGGCGATGCGGATGGGAGCGTACGACTACATCACCAAACCCATCGACACCAACCGGCTGAAAACAATCCTTTCGAATGCTTCGGCGCTGCTTGGCACCCGGGCGGAGCTCGAGGCGACCCGGCGGCGGCTTCGAGATAGCGGATCCCTCGGTCGATTGAGCGGCGCGTCCCGCAAGATGCAGGAAATCTTCCGGTTGATCGAGATGGTCGCGCCGAGCACAGCCTCTGTGCTGATTACCGGAGCGAGCGGAACTGGTAAAGAACTGGTTGCGCGCACGATCCATGAACTCAGCCCGCGCAAAGATCGGCCCTTTGTGGCCATCAATTGCGCCGCAATCCCCGACACACTGATGGAGAGCGAAATTTTCGGCCACGAAAAAGGCTCATTCACCGGAGCTGTCGAACGGCGGACGGGGTGTTTTGAGCTGGCGGAGGGCGGCACACTCCTTCTCGATGAAATCGGCGAGATGCCAATCGGCACGCAAGCGAAGTTGCTCAGAGTTCTGGAAGATCGGAAATTGAGGCGTCTCGGGAGCAAGGTAGAAACTTCCGTTGACGTGCGGGTTCTGGCGGCCACGAACAAGGTTCCAGACGAGGCGGTCGCTCGTGGAGAGTTGAGGAGCGATCTCTACTATCGGCTCAACGTTTTTAATATCCATATGCCGCCGCTTCGCGAGCATAAAGAAGACATCGCCAGCCTAGTGCAACTTCTGCTTGCCGAAATGAGCAGCAAGCATGCACGCAAAGTTACGGCGGCCAGCGAAGCGGTACTTAACCAGTTCAACAACTATTCGTGGCCGGGCAATGTGCGCGAATTGCGAAACACGATTGAGCGGGCGGTGATCGTCTGCGACTCCGGAATGATTGAGACAAAACATCTGCCTCCCGGATTCGGACAAGCGCCACTGCGCACCGCGGCTAACGATCCGGATGCAGTCCGCCTGGGCGTCGGTACAACGGTGGAAGAAGCGGAGAAGATGCTGATCCTCAAGACTCTGGAAGCGACCAGCAACAATAAGACGCGCGCCGCGGAAATTCTGGGTATCAGCCTGAAGACTCTGCATAACAAGTTGAAGGAATACGGAAGCGCCGCACCGGAAGCGGTGACCGGTAAGGAAGAAGTGCCTAGCAACTGAACTTCAATCAGCGCCGAGCGAGAACAACCATCTCACCATGCTGAGACGCAAAACCTTGATCGTGCTGGTGATCACCTTGATGGTGACGATCATGGTGTCTGCGTTCTCGTATCTGTACATCTCCCAAATTCTCCGTCTGCGTATTGCGAATGCAATGGAGACGGCGACCAGCCTGACCCATCAGTTGGCCTATGCGGCGGGCAATGCCGTCCCGGATTTCAGCAGCACCACGGTCGATACAAGCGATCCGGCGGCAGTGGGCCGCGCTGTAGCCGACTATGTGCAGACCGACGTCGATCTCAATAACCTTCTGCAATCGGATCCAGGCGACTGGAGATTCATCTACGACGTCGCGATCCTCGACACCAACGGCAAAGCGTTGCTACACACGAACGCCAGCATGGTGGGCAAGATCGTTCCGAAGCGACCTGATTTTCAGCAGGTGGTCGGTGCGCGTTTCCGTCAACAGATACGGCTCGTCTTCAGCCCGGCCGCGGTATACGACGTAAGTTATCCCCTCGAATTGAACAATGCCCCGTTCGGAACAATTCGCATCGGCGTGCAAACGGTTTTTCTGAAAAGCGAAGTCGCTGCCCGCTTGATGAAAGCGCTTTACATCTCAATTGCCGCCGTGTTCGTGTCGCTGCTGCTCGCTGCCGGTATTTCGAATCTTGCTCTCGGTCCTCTGCGGGAGATCAGCCGCAACCTCGACAGCGTAAGTTCGGGTGAGGCCGATGCCCTGGCGGAAGACGAAGGCCGGCACGATGAATACGGACTGGTCAGCCTGAAGATCGCCAACTTGGGCCGCCAGATTCGGGATAGCAAAGAAATCTTCTCGGCGCTTAAGGACAACGTCGACCAGCTGATGTCGAAGCTTCAGGACGGCCTGATGTTGTTCGCTCGCGATTCGCGGGTGGTGCTGGTTAGCGCGCCGGTCGAAGCTTTTCTCGGACGCCCTCGCGGAGAGCTACTCGGACGCACAGTTTACGAAGTGTTCGATCGCGACACTCTTCTGGGAACGGCTTTGCTCGATGCGTTCGAGCGGAGGCGTCCGATTATGCAGCGTGAGTTTGAGGCTGCGGGCGGCAAGCGCGTTCAGGTATCGCTCGATTTTGTGCAGGAAAAAAATTCACAGATCGGCGCACTCGTCATCATGCGCGACACAGAGTCAGTGCGGCGCCTTGGCGACGAGATTGAAATGTCCCGACGCCTTTCGGCGAGTGGACGTCTCACACGCGGCGTGGCTCACGAAGTAAAAAATCCGATCAATGCCATTGTCCTTCACTTGCAACTTCTGCAGAACAAGCTGTCGAAGCAAGAGCCCGACACGCGCCGCCACATAGATATTATCGACAGCGAGATCCGGCGGCTCGACCGCGTGGTGCAGACCCTGGTGGATTTCACGAGGCCCCGTGATTTGCACCTGGAAGAAATCGACCTGCGCCGGTTGCTGGACGATGTCGTTATGCTCGCCACGCCAGACGCCGAACAGCACGGAGTCACTGTCGTTCGACACCGCGCGGAACAGCGCCTTCCGGTGAAGGTCGATGTCGATTTGATGAAACAGGCATTTCTGAACGTCGTCATTAATGGCGTGCAGGCAATGACGGAAGGAGGCACCCTCACGATCTCAACGCGCTGCGAAAACAATACGGTTTTCGCGGAGATTCAAGATCAGGGTCCCGGCATTCCAAAAGACATGCACGACAAAGTATTTGAGCTCTACTTCACGACGAAGAAAGAAGGAAGTGGCATTGGCCTGGCGCAGACTTATCAAATTCTGCAATGGCATTACGGATCAGTTGATTTTGAATCCGCAGAAACGACCGGTACGATATTCCGCTTTCAGATGCCGTTAGCCGGAACGCCAGCGGAACATTCGCCGGACTTTGCTCCCGATTCCGCTGCGCTGCAGCCCGGAAATTAACTGATTACCATCGATTGGAGAATTGTTCACTGCTGTCCATTTCTAGGCGTAAGATTGGGTTGCCTTCGTAGCGGGCGCCACTCGGGATCCCGGAATGATTCTGGCTGCAATCTTCTTATTGAGCATTTTCTGTAACTTATCGGTCTCTTCGTCTCCCACCTCGTCGGGACATCTCCCGGATGCAGCGGTGACAGCTGTCGCGGCGACAGATCCGCAAACCGAAAGCGGAACTACACAGACTCAGCCACAAAACCCGACGGATGCAAAGCCTTCCTCGTCACCGGCTACTGGGGCGAAAGACTCGGCAACCCAGCCTCCGGCCAAGCTCGTCCATCACAAGAAGAGAAGAAGCGCGGGGTGCAGCACTACTCCGAGTCCTCAGAGTTCAGCCGCGACTCCGAATACAACACCAAGCGGGACCCCTACAGCTGGAACTCCTTCCGGACAAGCGACTGGCGGTGGGAAGGGCGCGAACGATTGCCCCCCGTCCAAGGTTGTCGTCCGCCAGGGAGGAACGACCGATCCTCCGATTCAATTGGCGGGAGGGCCAGCAAGGTGGGCAGGCATCGCAGGTAAAAGCGACAGCGAATCAGATGCTGGAATCGACTGACGGGAATCTGAAGAAGCTCGAAGGCCGACAACTCAGTTCGACTGAGCAGGACATGGTGACCCAGATCAAGCAGTACATGGAACAGTCGAAGGTCGCAGTCACCGCCGGGGATTCGGATCGCGCCCGCAATCTCGCCTGGAAGGCGCAGACGCTTTCCGAAGAACTCATTAAACCGGCTCAGTAAGAACTTTAGGCCTTCCGCGTGTCATTTTCCCTTCGCGCGTGCGCTGTTCACCTTCGTGAGTAAATCCTGAGACATCGTTTGCAGTGGCCCGGGAATATTCACTGCCTCCGTAAGCACTTGGCGAGCCTCGCTTAATTTATTCAGCTTGCCGTAGGCAAAGCCCAGGCCGTAAAGGGCGCGTGCATATTGCTGATCGTCTTGTCCTTTCAGCAATGCAGAGGCAGACTTCAACTCCGGAATGGACGACGCAGTTTTCTCCTGCTTCAGATACGCCCACCCGATAATGTTGTGCGCGGCACCGGCCGAGAGCTTACGAGATTTATCTGCGTCCGATGCGTCGGGCTTTGAAATCTCCACGATCTTCTGCGAATAGCTGACGGCCTTGGCAGAACTCCCCGGCTTCCCATCTTCGGAGTAATAGTTGGCCATCAACAGCAACGCCGGCACCGAGTTGGGATTCGCCGCCAGCATCTTTTCTCCGTATGTCACAAGGCGCGCGTTGTCCTTGAGCTGGCTGAGCGCTTCGAGCGCCAGGCCCGAGACGCTCTCCTGATATTTCGAATCCGGAAATCCGACCGTGAACTTTTCGATGTCGGCCATGCGCGCTTTCGCATCGGTTTCGCCGGAGATCACATTCAATCCCACTGTTTCGAGAAAGTCACAACTGCTTTGCACGGACGATTTATCTTCCGTGACTTTTCTCGTGAAATCCTCATCGCTCATGCCGTCCGGCTTGGTTTGCTTGGCAACCGATCCGCAGACTTCCCCGCCTTGGGAGACGTAGTCCATGAGCTTGGAATTGTTCTTCGCCTGTTGCGCGACGTTGGCCTGTGAGACAAAAATGTCGAGGTCATGCGGAGCGCTGGCCAAGGCCTTGTCTCCGTACTCGAGAGCTTTCGGAAGATCGCCGGTGGCTTGGTAGGTCTGCGAGATCTGCCAGTTTCCGTACGCAACGGCCTGCGGATTCGCCGAGAACTTCTGCACGAAGTCCTGGTACATGCTCAGTTTCTTCTGAACATCCGGTTCGTTCGTGATGGCCTGGAGCGCATGGTCTTCGTCGCGTTCCGGCCGCAATCGTGATTCGATCGACCTGAGAGACGGCATGAGAAATTGAAAATGCGATCAAGAAGAGGAACAGCAGCAGCGACCGCTGGGAAAGTTGCATAGCCCACCTCCGCGCACGCGAGAGTTGACTAGATTGCAGCACGCGAATCCTAGCGCCGAACGAGACTGCTGGCAAGGACTTAGATCACGGGAGGGCGAGGCTCACACGCGCCGGTAAGAATCTGGGGAGGAGTTTTGGTTTTGTGCCTTTCGTGATCTCCGTGTCTCGGTGTCTCCGTGGTGAATTCTCTACCCCTCGTCTAAAGTAAAGAGATGCGTGCCAGTTTCAGCCAGCGTCCGTTGCGATTCGTCTTTGCCGCCAATCTGATCTCGATGGTGGGCAGCGGGATGAACTCGGCCGCTGTCGCCTGGTACATCCTTAAGGCTACACATTCCGAAGTGGCGCTCGGCACGTTCGCGGTTCTGCAAACGCTTCCTGCGATGCTGATGCTTCCCTTCACCGGCGTGGTCATCGACCGGGAAGACCGTCGCCGCCTCGTGATGTGGCTCGATGCGATTCGCGCATTGATCATCGTAGCTGTGGCGGTCTTGTCGTTTCGCCACAAGGTGCAGATCTGGCAGCTTTATCTGATGAACACGCTGGTAGCTGCCGGCTTCTGGATGTTCTGGCCGACCATCACCGCGCTGATACAGGAACTGACACCGGAAGGCCAATTCGTGCAGTCCAATACGTTTCTGCTCGCCGGCGTGCAGGGCGGATTCCTGATTGCCGGCGCCATTGTGGGATTCATCTACGACCACATTGGGCTTGGCGGCGTGCTCAGCCTCGACGTCTCGACATACGTCGTTTCGTTCCTCTGCTATTTCGCGGTGCGCAAAGGGAAACACATTGTCGTCCGGCCAGACGAACTGCGGGCTGATATTGTTGCGGCTGAGTCTCAGCTGGAGCGCTTCTGGTTTGAGATGCGAGAGGGACTGCACTTCTTGCGCGATCACCGCGCCGTAGTTTTGCTAGGCATCAGTTGGGCGCTGTTTCTTGGCGCCATGGTGACGGGCGTAGTCGTGACACCGTCGCTGAGCGATCGTGTCTTTCACGAAGGCGCCAAGGGCTACGGCTGGCTGAACGCCGGATGGGGTACGGGAGCGTTCGTCAGCGTCTTGTATGCGCCGCAATTGATCGCTGCTTTCGGCGGCCGCCGCGTGGTCGCGTTTTCCATGGCGCTGCTTTCCGTATCGGTAGCTTTCGCACCCATCTCAGGGGTGTTCTTTCTCGCAATCGCCACCTACTTCGTCATGGGCTCCGCGCGCGGCGTGGGCGGCGTTGCTATGAATACCAGCTTGATGGAAATGGTCCCGAAACACCTCATGGGACGCGTGCAGAATACATTCTACTTCGCCGGGACGTTCTTGCAGCTCGTCCTCGCGGTCTGCGTAGGTGCAGTCGCGCAAAAAGTGAGCCTGGTTCTGGCGTTTGCGATTCTGGCTTGTGTGTACGGGCTGTCGTTTGTGGCGTCGATCTGGCCGGTCGAAACCAGAACCCGCGAAGAAGTTCCGGCGGAGTGAGTTAAGAAAACCGTTCAACACGGAGTACACGGAGTTTCATAGGAGTATTTCTCTGTGACCTGGTGTCCGCGTTGTTTATGATCTTGAAGTTCCCCGAAGCCTGCACGTAGTAAATACACGCCTCCGGCTGATATTCTTTCCAATTCCTAAGGAGCTGCCATGTCTGCTGATCTGCAGGGCAAGAATGCCGTTGTGTTCGGAGTTGCCAACAAGCGCTCAATCGCGTGGTCGATCGCACAAGGTCTCCACGCCGCCGGCATGAAGCTTGCGATTACTTATCAGAACGAACGCCTCGAGCAGGAGGCGAGAGACCTGATCCTCTCACTGCCCGGCGCCGAAGGATACATGTGCGACGTATCGAAGGACGAGGAAATCACTCGTCTGTTCGCGACTCTCAAAGAACGGCACGGTAAATTGCACACTCTGGTCCACTCCGTCGCCTTCGCTCCCGCCGACGAACTAAAAGGAGAATTTATTAACACGACACGCGAAGGATTTCGTGTTGCCCTGGACGTGAGCGTCTATTCCCTGGTGGCGGTTTCGCGCGCGGCTGCTCCGCTGATGGAAGACGGCGGCTCGATCATGACGATGACCTACTACGCGTCGGAGAAAGTTGTGCCGCGCTACAACGTGATGGCCGTGGCCAAGGCAGGCCTTGAATGCTCCGTGCGATATCTGGCTTTCGAGCTGGGCAAGAAAAAGATTCGGGTTAACGCGATTTCCGCAGGCCCAATCAAGACCCTTGCCGCTCGCGGCATCGCCGGATTCGGAGACATGCACAAAGGCCACGCCGAGCGCGCTCCTCTGGGACGAAATGTTGAAGTGGCCGAAGTCGGCTCGACTGGCGTGTTTCTCGCCTCCGATGCCAGCAGCGGCATCACGGGCGAAGTGATCTACGTGGACTGCGGCTTTAACATCATGGGGTTCTAGAGGCTGGGCCGTGATACTCGCGTTGCGCAAACTTGTATACTCCTCTGCGATGATCACAGGGATCCGCACTTCTCTTGCCGGCGCGCTCTGTTTGTTGCCGCTCGTTTTCCTTCCGTCAATCGCGATAGCCCAGGCCTCGCCCTCACGCGGCGCGGCTATCATCGATTCCATGCCGAATGCGAAACGAATTGAACAGGCTGTCGTGTCTCCTGACGGTACGCGTGTCGCCTACATCGTGCATGCCACATTGACGGTGGCACCCGTCGATGGCGCACCGGCAAAGACGATCGAGGTCGAAGGAAAGCTTCCGCTCCGCGGCGTTTCCTGGTCGAACGATTCGAAGCAGTTGGTATTCATCGCCGATCTGCCTGACGAAGTTCCCTCCGCGCAGGTTTGGACAGTGTCGGCCGATGGAGGCTCTCCGACCAAACGAGCCGAACTCAAAGGCAATGTCGATGCGGCTAGCTTTTCTCCTGACGGCTCGAAGATCGCTTTGCTCTTTATCGAAGGCATGCCGCGCGCCGCGGGTCCGCTGCAACCCATGACTCCGCTATCGGGTGTTGTCGGCGACAAGATTTACGAACAGCGCCTCGCTACGATCGACCTCGGCACTAATGCGCTGACGCAACTTACTCCCGCCGACGTGTACGTCTACGAATACGACTGGACGCCGGACGGGCAAGGCTGGGTCGCGACCGCGGCACACGGCTCCGGCGACGCGAACTGGTACGTCGCTCGGCTCTACCGCATCGATTCGCGCTCGGGGGAAATGCGCGAGATCTATGCTCCGAAGTTGCAGATCGCCGGGCCACGCGTTTCGCCCGACGGAAAGAACGTCGCATTCATCGAAGGACTGATGAGCGACGAAGGGGTGACCGGCGGCGATATCTTCGTGGTTCCGATCGCGGGCGGCAGCGCGCGCAACATCACTCCCAAGATCAAGTCGTCGCCGTCTTCACTGGCGTGGAGTTCTCCGGATCAAATCCTCTTCACCGAAAACATCGACGGGCAATCTGCGTTTGGCGCGGTGAGTGCGAATGGCGGAAGCATTCGCACTCTTTGGACCGGCGACGAGTTCATCGGCACGAGCGCATCGCCAACTTCATCCTTCTCGCGGGATGGATCAGTGACCGCACACGTGGGGCAATCGGGCAGCACTCCGCCGGAAGTCTGGGCGGGCGCAATCGGAAAGTGGAAGCAGATGACCTCAATCAATAGCGACATTAAGCCAGCGTGGGGCCAACTGCACAATTTCCATTGGACGAACGGCAACACGCATCTGGAAGGTTGGCTCATGCAGCCCAAGGATTTCGATGCGTCCAAGAAATATCCGCTCGTGGTGAACGTGCACGGAGGGCCATCTTCGGCCTGCAGCGCGCGTTGGGATGCCGCGAACCATGGGGGCAGAATCTGCAATGGGATACTTCGCTTTGTGCCCGAATCCGCGCGGCAGCTACGGGCAAGGCGAAGCCTTCACGCAAGGCAACGTGAAGGATTTCGGGGGCGGCGACTATCGCGACATCATGGCTGCGATTGACGCCATCGCGAAACAATATCCCATCGACTTGCATCGCCTCGGCATTCGCGGGCACAGCTACGGAGGCTACATGACGATGTGGGCGGAGACGCAGACACATCGCTTCGCTGCGGCCGTCGCTGGTGCGGGTCTCTCCAACTGGGTCAGCTATTACGGGGTGAACGAAATTGACGAATGGATGATTCCCTTCTTCGGAGCGTCGGTTTATGACGATCCTGCCGTCTATGCCAAGAGCGATCCCATGCACTTCGTGAAGGCGGTCAAGACCCCGACGCTGATTCTCGTGGGTGACAGTGACGGCGAAGTTCCAATGGAGCAATCGGTCGAATGGTGGCACGCGCTCAGCACGATGAAGGTTCCGACCCAACTTGTTGTTTATCCTCACGAGGGACACGTATTCGTGAAGCCCGCCGACTTTCGCGACTATTTCGTCCGCAGCCTGGATTGGTTCGACGAATGGTTTGCAAAAGCGGATGGCGGAACGAAGCCGTAATCGCCGTCTGACGGGGTCCTGATTCTGCGAGGTTGAAGCGGAGTTCCGCGAGCGTCTCAGCTTTCAATCTTGATGCGTCGCCCGGTGTCCCCTTCGCGTTCGAGGGAAATCTCGACGTCCCGCTCACGCACCAAACGCGCAAATTTCTCACCCCACTCAATGAGAAGGATGCTGTTGTCGGAGCGAAAATCATCGAGCGCCAGCGTTTCGAATTCTCGTGGCGTGTCGATGCGATACAGGTCGATGTGGTACAGAGTCGCCTTCGGTCCACGATACTCGTGAACCAGCGTGAAGGTAGGACTGGTTACATTTTCTTCCGCCGCAGCTTCGAAGGAAGCGGCGATTCCCTTGACGAGCGTCGTTTTTCCCGCGCCGAGATCGCCGCGCAACAGCACCATCTTCGGTGGAGTCAGTAGATCACCGAGGGTGTGTCCGAAGGCGATCGTTTCCTCAGCCGAGTGCGTCGTGATCTCTCGAATCGTTTTGCTGCCGCTGGCCTGTTGCATCACTGGAACAGTATAGCGGCGAGCGGACGACAAGAATGAGAGGCGCACACCCGAGCGGCAGATGTAGGCGTGGCACAGGATAGCCGGTCCTGCGCGCCTGCTAGTAGGTCGAAAACGCGCTGACTTTGATTCCGAGCTGGCTTCGCGCAGCAACGTGATCCAGCGAAGTGCGCAGACGCCGGTGGTCGTCGTCTTCGATGGCGACAAAGCGGAACGGCTGCAGCACGCCTTCGGGGACGCTCCGCATGGGGCTCAGAACTTCAGCCATTCCATGCACAGGGCCAGCCTGGGTCTGGAATGCGACTTCAACGAAGTCTCCCTGGCCCAGAGACTGTGACAAGCGGAGGAGGCCACCAGTGGCGGAAATGGTTTGGAGCTTAGCTTTCGTGCGGCGGCCGTCTTCGAGCCGAATTGCAGCAAGGACAGAATCTCCGAGCTGGACCCGTGCAGCGCGCCGAGAGGGATGGGGTTGGGGGAAGTGCGTCATAGGTGAACCCAATATCCCACTATCGTGTGTTGCGTAATAGATTACTGAAGCCCGTATTCCAGAACCCGCGCTACATAAGGGGAACGAGGGCATACATGTTCTTTGAATGAACCACTTACGTGCCATTTACTAATTGATTAATGTCCTAACGGCCAGTATGGTTTCTGAACTTTTCGATTTCAACCCTGAATTTGCTATCTTTTCTGGGCTCATCGGAGGGACTTATGCCCAGAAGTTCGATACAGATTTTTCTGCAGATTCTGTGCCTCGCCGTTATTTCGTATGGTCAGGCCGCAAGCGCAACGGCGCATCCTGCTCTGCGAGTCGGCATCGTAGGTCTGGTTCACGGGCACGTCTACGGATTTCTCGATCAATCGCGACACAGTTCTGAAATCGAAATCGTTGGGATCGCAGAACCAGATCAGAAATTGTTGACGGATGGCGCTGCCCGCTACGGGTTTGACCGGTCACTTCAATTTACAGATCTCGAAGAGATGCTGAAGAAAGCCCATCCGCAGGCTGTGCTCGTTTACACAAATACCTACGATCACCGACACGTCGTCGAAGTATGCGCCCGTCATGGCGTTCACGTCATGATGGAAAAGCCGCTGGCTGTCAGTCTCGAAGACGCGCTTGCCATCCAGAAAGCTTCCCACGATGGAAAGATTCATGTGCTGGTGAACTACGAAACGTCGTGGTACCCCAGCAATCATGCCGCTTACGACCTGGCTCATGGCGGGGCCCTCGGCGAGATCCGAAAAGTCGTAGTGCACGATGGGCATAAAGGGCCGAAAGAAATTGGTGTAGAACCGGAATTTCTCGCATGGCTTACCGATCCGAAGCTCAACGGCGCAGGAGCGCTTTTCGACTTCGGTTGTTACGGTGCCGACCTCATGACGTGGCTGATGGATGGGCAACGGCCTCTCACCGTCACGGCTACGACTCAGCAGATCAAACCAGAAATCTACGCGCACGTGGACGACGAGGCGACTATCGTTGTTACCTATCCGAAGGCACAGGCGATCATTCAAGCCTCGTGGAATTGGCCGTTCGATCGCAAAGACATGGAAGTCTACGGACAGAACGGATACGTGGATACAGTCAAACGCGACGGCATCCGGGTCAGGCGCCCGACTGACACGGTTGAGCAACAACTGAATGCGCAACCGGTTCCGGCTCCCTACGACAATTCCCTGTCGTACCTCCGAGCTGTAATTATGGACGGCGCAAAAGAAGACGGACTTTCATCCCTTGATACAAATGTCACGGTGACGGAAATCCTCGATGCGGCTCGGCGTTCTGCGGCGGAGGGAAGGACGATCCGTCTGCCCGTCTCAAGGTAGGCCGCGCAGTTTGCGGGAGGCGGTTCAGCCGATCCAGCGTACGAAATTCTCCGTTGCCGATTGTTTCGCGTCGCGGAAGGCACCCGGAATTCCGCGCAGCAAATCGGTAGCAACCATCGAGTGTTCGCCGACAGTGTCAAGCATGACGTCGCCGGCGAGACCGTGCAGATAGACAGCTGCACAGACGGCCAACATGATCGTTTGCGGATTTTGCGCAATCATCGCGGCCACCATCCCGGTGAGAATGTCGCCCGTCCCGCCCGTCGACATCCCGGGATTTCCCGTGGTATTCACCCACGCGTCGCCCTCCGGCTGAACGACGAGAGTCCGGTGTCCCTTCAGCACGACGATCAGATCGTGATCGTGGGCGAATGTCCGCGCAATCCTCAAGCGATCTTTTTGCACGTCGGCAATCGAGCATCCGACCAGGCGAGCCATTTCACCGGGATGCGGCGTGATGACCAGCGTTCGGCCCTTGCCGCTCAATTCGGTCGTTTTCCCCTCGAACGCGTTCAGGCCGTCAGCATCGAGGACGATGGGGCGGTCACTTTCTTTAACGAGGCGTCGCACTATGTCAGAAGTCTCGGGCACGCGTGAGATTCCCGGGCCGATCGCAATGACGCTCTTCCCTGCCGCAAGGTCGTTGATTGTCTTCGCCGCAGCCTTCGCGATGGTGCCTGTCTCCGTTTCGGGCAGCGGTTCGGTCATCAATTCTGGATGAAATCCGGCGACGGTAGAGAGCGCGGATTTCGCAGTAGCCACTGTCGACAACCCGGCACCAGTGCGCAGAGCAGCCATCCCCGCCATGGCAACGGAACCTGCTTTCCCGAATGATCCGCCGACCACGAGCACGTGGCCGTACTTTCCTTTGTTCGAATCGGCTTGTCGAGGGCCGACCAATGATGCAAAGTCGCGCGGAGCAATCACGTTCAAGTGCAACGACGAAATAATGGACTCTTGGGGAGAACCTATTTCCGCCACAACCGTCGACCCGTTCGTAAGCTGACTGAAAATGTGCGCGGGACGCGGCGCGGTGAAAGTCACGATCGAATTCGCTCGCGCGATCGTTCCCTTCTGCGGACTCATCGCATCTGCGTCCGCGCCTGAAGGTATATCGACTGCAACAACCGGACTACCTGACGCGTTTATGATTTCGATCGCGTTCGCGTATAGATCCGAGACCGGCGGCTTGAATCCCGTTCCGAGGATCGCGTCGACATACAAGTCTCCCGCGATAACGTCACGGAGGCGCTCGCTTTTCAGTTCGTCACCGGAGCGGACCACCATGGCAGATGTCGGCAACTGCTTGTACATCGCAGCGGCGTCGCCTCGCAGTTCCGAAGGATCAGCCAGCAGCATGACCTGAACCGCTTTGCCCGCTTCTTGAAGGCGCCGTGCTGCGACAAAGCCGTCTCCACCGTTATTTCCTTTGCCGCAGAACACGACAATCTTTCTTGCCGACGGGTACATCGACAGCACGTGCGACGCGACGGCTGCTCCCGCGTTTTCCATCAACGTGAGCGAGGGCACGCCGAAGCGCTCGGTGGTGGCACGGTCGATTTCGCGCATCTCCGCCGCAGTAACGATTTTCATGCGATTTGGATTCTCACGAGGAGGCAGCGGTTTGCTCGAGTCGCCTTAATTGCCCGGGCTCGCCCATGGCAATAAGGCAATCATCGGGCTCGATGCGTTCATCTGGCGGCGGATTGAAGCGCATCGCATCCTGGCGCTTGATGGCAAGCACGATCACTCCGCGCTCCTGGCGGATGCGGGAACTTTCCAGCGTTTTTCCGGCGAAAGTTGAGGCAGGCTTGATGTGAATCTCGCCGATCTCAAGATCCATGCCGAGATGCGTCGTTGCCGTATCGAGGAAACTCACCACGTGCGGCCGCAGCAACGACTGTGCAATGCGCTGCCCGGCGAATGAATAGGGCGAGACAACGGAATCGGCGCCGGCGGTGAGCAGGTGTTTTTCCGCTCCATCCTCACTGGCACGCGCAATGATTTTCAGGTGAGGGTTCAGTCCACGCGCCGTGAGGACAATATAGAGATTGGTCGCGTCGGTCGTTGTAGCCGCGATCAGGCCTTGAGCTCTCTCAATTTGAGCGTCGCGAAGAGTCTGTTCCTGAGTCGCATCTCCGGCGAGAACCAACCAACTCTCGGAGGCAAAGCGTTGGCGCTTGACTTCCGCATTGTCGATGATCACGAATGGAACCGGTTTGCGGTCCAGTTCCCGCGCCACGCTGCGGCCCACGCGTCCCATGCCGCAGATGATGAAGTGGCCGTTGAGGCGTCCGATTTCGCGCTCCATGCGCCGCCTTCCAAAGAAACTTTGCAGCTCGAATTCTAGCAAAGCCTGGCTGAGCGCTCCGACGCCCAACAACAATAACGAGACGCCCGACACAATCACGAAGAGATTGAAGACGCGTCCTGTGTGGGAGAGCGGATGCACTTCCTGATAGCCGATGGTGGTGAGAGTGGTGACCACCATGTAGAAGCCGTCAAACCAGGGCCAGCCTTCGATGTAGTGATATCCGGCGGTTCCAATCGCCATCACGACTAGCAAGAGCAGGCCGATGGTGCGGAGATTGCGCAAGGATTTCATAACGGTCGTCGACTGCCGGTCGTTGGTCGGCGGTCGCTGGTTAGGGGTGGCCTTTGGCGAGTCGGTTTGGCTGACGAACAACGGCTAACGACCGAGCACGCTTCTCCAACGCCCGACTATAAAGCAAAATAGCCCTCCGCGGTGTGCGGAGGGCCTTGAAAATCATGCTAGATCAAGCTTCCGGTTCGCGACCCGCAGCGATGGCCTGCACCCGGCTATGTTTTTGGCCATAACTGAAGTACACGACCAATCCGATTGCGAGCCAGATGAACAACCGCGCCCAGTTCACCCATCCCAGCTTGTACATCATGTATCCGTTTGAGATCACACCGAGGATCGGGACCAGCGGTACCCACGGAGTGCGGAATGGACGCGGCTGACCGGGATTCGTGCGCCGAAGAACCAAGACGGCTATGGATACGATCACGAAGGCGAGAAGTGTTCCGATGTTGACCATCTTCCCGATGTCGTCGATCGGAGTCAGGCTGCCGACCACTGCGGCGAGTAGTCCGACCAGAATGGTGTTCTTCCATGGAGTGCGGAACTTGGGGTGGACATCGGCAAAGAACTTTCTCGGCAACAGGCCGTCGTTGGCCATCGAATACAGGACTCGCGTCTGGCCCAGCAACATCACGAGCATCACGCTCGTGAGTCCCGCGAGCGCGCCGATCGTGATGATGTGGGATGCCGTGGTGAGACCGCGATCCAGGAAAGCGCGCGCGACCGGCGCCTCGATATTGATCTGTTGCCAGTGCACCATGCCCGTCAGCACACCGGCTACGGCGATGTATAAGACGGTACAAATCGCCAGCGAAGCGATCATCCCGATCGGGAGATCCCGTTGCGGATTCTTCGCTTCCTGAGCCGTCGTGGAAACGGCATCGAAACCGATGTAGGCAAAGAATATGTAGGCTGCTCCCGCTCCGACCCCAGCAAAACCGTGGGGGGCGTAGGTACTCCAGTCGGTGCCCCAATTGATGGTGTTGATGTAGTGAATGCCGAGCCCGATCACAAATAAAACCACTGCGACCTTGATTACAACGATCGTGGCGTTAAACCTGGCACTCTCTTTGATTCCTACGACGAGAATCGCGGTGATGACTAGCGCGATGAGGAAAGCCGGCAGGTTGAAGCCAATCTCCATCCCAAACATGTGAGGTGCGCCGAGCATTTCGTGAGCCCGTTGCAGCAATTCCGCAGACTGCGCGGAAACGATTGCGCTTACCTTATCGAGAAACGCTTGGGTGCCCGGAACCAGCGAGGGATCTGAGGCCACCGCCATTTTCCGTGCGACAATTTTTTCTGCTGTCTTCAGGGCCGTCCAATGGTCATAGGCAAGCCACAGGGGCATCTTGATGTTAAAGATGTTCAGAAGCTCGATGAAGTGGTTCGACCAACCCGACGAAACGGTGCTGGCGCCCATCGCGTATTCGAGTGTGAGGTCCCACCCGATAATCCACGCAAGCAACTCGCCCAACGTGGCGTAGGCGTAAGTGTAAGCGCTGCCCGCAAGCGGAATCATCGCGGCGAACTCCGCATAACAAAGTCCCGCGAACGCGCAGCCAAGGCCCGACAACACGAAAGACAAAGTCAGTCCGGGACCGGCATATTGGGCTCCCAGGCCGACCATCACAAAAATGCCAGCGCCAATGATTGCGCCCACACCTAAGGCGGTGAGTTGGAAAACTCCTAAGGTCCGTTTCAGGCTGTGTTCGCCCGTATCCCGGGCCTCTTCCATCAGCAGGTTCAGCGGCTTGGTTGCCAGCAGATTTGCCATCCGTCGGTTTTCTCCTTGAGCTCTATGCCGAGGCGTTTCGGCCCGCGCTTCGCGACCACGCGAAATAAACTGGGATTCCCAACAAGACCACGATCAGCCCCGGCCACGTATATTGCGGCTTGTAGCGCAATAGTACGACATCGATAAATAAAGCCATCACAATATAAACGATCGGCAGGATCGGGTAACCCACGGCGCGATATGGCCGGTTCGCAGTCGGATGCGTTCTCCGAAGCACGAACAGGCCCACAATTGTGAGGATATAAAACACCAGCACCGCGAAGATGATGTAGTCCAGAAGCTGCCCGTAGCTGCCGGAGATGCAAAGTACGCAGGTCCATACCATCTGCACCATCAGTGAAACCGCCGGCGTCTTGTAAGTGGGATGCAATTTGGCGACTTTACGAAAGAACAGGCCGTCTTTCGCCATGGCGTAGTAGACGCGAGCGCCGGACAGGATCAAACCATTGGCGCAGCCGAAACCGGAAATCATGATGGCGGCCGCCATCAGCAGGCCGCCGATCGGTCCAAACATTTGCGTCATGACCGCGGTACCCACGCGATCTTCGGCAGCGTGGGTGATGCCGCGGGCAAGAATCGTGGCGCCACCTTCGACACCCTCCAAAGGAAGCGCACTCATGTAAATAAAATTGCAAGCGATATAGAGCGCGATGACCACGCCCGTACCCAGCGCCAGAGATAGCGGCAGATTGCGGCTGGGGTTCTTCACTTCGCCGGCGGTGAACGTCACGTTGTTCCAGGCATCGGCCGAGAAAAGAGATCCAACTTGCGCGACAGCAAGAATCGTCAAGGTCCCGACCATCACCACCGGCCCGCCGACTCCGACCTGAACCGCGTGCTGGGCGCCGAGTCCGGCGTTGTGCCAGAAATTTCCGAAGTTCGCAGCGATGGCTTGAGGGTTTCGTCCGAAAGCGAAGCCAAAAGCAGCAAGGCCAAGCAGCGCAGAAACCTTGGCGGCGGTGAAAACGTTCTGAATTGCAGCGCCTATCTTCAATCCAAAGATGTTGACGATCGACAAAAAGATGACCAGCAGAATGGCCATCAGGTTCTGCGTGTTGATGCCGACTTCCATGTTTCCCAAAACCATCGGCCCAATGTAGATCGGCGGAACCTTCCACAGATGAAGGAGCCAATGCGTGGAAGAAATGGATGGGACGAAAACGCCGAGAAACTTTCCAAAAGCCACGCCCACTGCAGCAATCGTTCCGGTCTGGATGACGAGGAATAGAGTCCAGCCGTAGAGAAATCCCCACAGCGGCCCCAATGATTCCCGCAGGTAAACATATTGTCCGCCGGCGCGAGGCATCATGGCGGCTAGTTCGCCGTAGCTCAGCGCGGCGACGATGGTCATGAATCCCGCGACAGCCCAGGCTCCGATCAACAGGGCGGGAGATGCGACTTCACGACCGATTTCCGCCGACACGATGAAGATGCCCGACCCGATCATCGAACCCATCACCAGCATGGTTGCGCTGGTCAGGCCGAGACCCTGCACCAGTTCTTTGTCTTGATGACTGTGAATGTCCCAGTCGCTGCTGGCGGATGGCTTCGTCGTTGTCGGTGAACTCAGAGGCTCGCTCCTTGATGATTGGTAGACGTTCGTCGTTGGTCGTTCGTTAAACCCCCTGGTTTGCCAGATGGCTAACGCCCGGCGACGATCGGCGAACGCCGGGTTGGAGAACTTTACCCCAAGATGCGGAAAAATTCCTCTGCTGATTTGCGAGGATCCCGTAACAGATCGGATATCACCGCGACGGAATCCGCTCCGGCCTCGATGACGGCGGCCGCATTAGCCCGCGTAATGCCTCCGATGGCAACCAGCGGCTTTTTCGTTAAGGCACGCGCCCGGCGCACGCCTTCTAGGCCGACCACGGGATCAGGCTTGTCCTTGCTGGAGGTTGTGAAAACAGGGCCGATCGCGAGGTAGTCCGCAGGTGTCCGATCGGCGTCGCGCAACTGTTCCGGATTATGAGTAGAAACCCCCAACCAGTGGTTGGCCCCGATGATCTTGCGGACCGAATCGGGTGACAAATCCTCCTGCCCAACGTGGACCCCATCGAATTCAGCTGCGAGGCATAAATCGGCGCGATCATTCATGATCAGGCGAGCGGCGTTCCCCAGGCGTTTCTTCAAAGCTCTTGCTTGATCCAGCATGAAACGGGCGTTCCCACTCTTGTTGCGGTACTGCAGCAGTGTGCAGCCGCCCGCAACGAGTTCCTGCGCGAGCGCGATCAGATCGTCAGTTGAAGTTCTTGGGGATGAGTCCAGGATCGCGTAGAGGCGAGGAAGACGAATCATAAGGCTTCAGTGGATCTTCGGACGCTTACGCTGGCATCGCCCAAACCTCAACATTCCGGCGCTGCCTGGTCGGACGAGGCGTCCGCCCCTACACTAAGCGCGTTTGGCCAGGAAGCGCTCGATGAATCCCGTGTCGAACTTGCCTGCGCGGAAATCTGGATCAGCCAGAATTTTGCGGTGCAACGGGATCGTCGTGTAGATGCCCTCCACCATGAACATCTCCAGGGCGCGCGACATTCGCGAGATGGCCTCGTTGCGATCTTTTGCACGCACGATCAACTTCGCGATAAGAGAGTCGTAGTACGGCGGAATGACTCCTTCAGCGTAAGCCGCGGTGTCTACGCGAACGCCCGTGCCTCCCGGCGGATGGAACGCCGTGATCTTCCCTGCCGATGGGGTGAATTTCTCCGGGTGCTCGGCGTTGATTCGACACTCAATCGAATGCCCGCGATGCACGATCGGCCCCTGCAAAACGTCTTTCATGTGCGCTCCGGCCGCAATCATGATCTGGCTCTTGACCAGGTCAACGTCAGTGACCATTTCCGTGACGGGATGCTCCACCTGAATGCGCGTGTTCATCTCGATGAAGTGGAGGCGCCGGTCCTGATCCATCAGAAACTCGATCGTTCCGGCATTCCAGTAACCGATCGCCGCCAGAGATTTGCAAAGAACGTCACCGATCTGCTGCCGCAGTTCGGGAGTGACCTGCGTTGAGGGCGATTCTTCCAGCAGCTTTTGATGCCGCCGCTGAATCGAGCACTCGCGTTCGCCCAAACTGACCACGTTGCCGTGTTCGTCGGCCAGAACCTGGAATTCGATGTGCCGGGGATGCTCGACGTACTTTTCCATGTAGAGATCGCCATTGCCGAAGGCCCCCGCGGCCTCGGCCTGAGCGGCTCTGAACAGTCCGGGCAACTCTTCCTCGTTGCGGACAATGCGCATGCCGCGCCCTCCGCCGCCAGCCGACGCCTTGACGATCACGGGGAAACCGACCTGGCGCGCCCACTCAATGGCCTCCCCATCGGACGCGATAATTCCGTCGGAGCCGGGCAGGATCGGCACTCCCGCTTGCTTCATCGCGGTTCGTGCCTTCTCCTTCTCCCCCATGAGGCGCGTGACTTCCGGACGCGGGCCAATGAACTTGATCCCGCTCATCTCACAGACTTCGGCGAAGTTCGCGTTTTCCGCCAGCAGCCCGTAGCCGGGATGAACGGCATCGACATTCGCGATTTCAGCCGCGCTGATGACGGCCGGAATGTTCAGATAGCTCAACGCAAGCTGCGGCGGGCCGATACAGATGGCCTCGTCGGCAAAACGGACGGGGAGAGAGTTGCGATCGGCCTCGCTGTAGATGGCGACGGTGCGAATACCAAGTTCCTTGCACGCGCAGATTACGCGCAAGGCAATTTCCCCACGATTCGCGATCAGAATCTTTTTGAACATGAAATCAGTTCTCAGCTTTCAGCGGCCAGCCCTCTGCCTTTCTTGGAGGAACCGTTGTAGCTACAGCCTCCGTCGGCCGTCTGCCGGACATGGTCCCGCTGCTTCTGTCTCCGCCGATTCGTTAAACACAAAAAGGCGCGCAAGAGGCGCGCCCCGGAAGTCCCACTCTCACTTCTTCGGCCTGATGACGAACAGTTCCTGGCCGTACTCGATAGGCTGGCCGTTGGTCGCCAACTTTTTCACGATCTCTCCGGCAACGTCGCACTCGATCTCGTTCAGCAACTTCATCGCTTCGACGATGCACAGGACTTGCCCGACTTCGACGGTGTCTCCAGCCTTCACGAAGGGCGGAGCTCCAGGCGAAGGCGCCTCGTAGAACGTCCCCACGATCGGAGACTTCACGGTGTGGAGGTTCTCCTCGGGAGCGGGCGTTGCGGCCGCTGGAGGTGCGGGCGTGGCGGCGGATGGTGCAACGGGCGACGATCCTAGTTCGATCGAGGGTGGGCCCGCAGGAGGTACGGAGAAAAATCGAGACTCGGGATGCGCATGCACCACCGTCTGTTCTCCGGCTCGCTTGATCCGGACCTTGACGTCGCCGCGCTCCAACTCGAACTCAGCGATGTCCTTCTCGATCAGGAACTCAATTAGTTCTTTTAGCTCTTTTTGATTCATTCTGATCTTCGAACTGTATTAAGGGCGGGACCGTTCCAATATCCCCGACACGCACCCCTTGGAGCGCGGAAAAGCCGGGCTGAACCTGCCCGGCTGACTTAAGAAGACTAAACCGCCTGAAAACTCTTACTGGTCGGCGTCAATACGTCACAACCGCCGGCCGTCACTGCCACCATATCCTCGATCCGAACCCCCCATTTGCCGGGGAAGTATACTCCGGGCTCGATGGTAATAACCATCCCCGGTTGCAAGACCTCGCGCTGCCCATCTGCGACACGCGGACTTTCATGAATTTCGAGCCCTACGCCATGCCCAGTGGAATGCGTAAAGTAGCGTGCTAAACCAGCCTTGCGCAATACTTTACGGGCTGCAGCATCTACTTCGCCGACGGTTGCGCCCGGCCTCACCGCATCAACCGCGGCCTGCTGAGCGTCGCGCACCGCCTCGTAGGCTTTCCGGGCATCTTCCTGTACAGACCCCACCCACACAGTACGCGTTTGGTCGGAACAATAACCTGAAAGTATAACACCGAAGTCACAGACCACGAACCCGCCGGCAGCGATGCTCTGCTCTGAGGCTCGACCGTGCGGCAGAGCGGACCTCGCTCCCGAAGCGATGATCGTCGGGAACGACATTTCCTCGGCTCCGGCCCGGCGGGCTGCTAATTCCATCTCCGCTGCAACCTCGACTTCTTTCACTCCCGGACGAATGACTTCAAGCGCTCGATCAAAGAGAGTCGCGCCGAGTTGGACGGCGGTCCGGATCTTTTCCAACTCTTGCTCGTCCTTCACCATGCGGGCCCGGTCGACGATCGACGGAGCGTCCTTTAATGTGACGCTCGATGGACGCAACTTCGCGAGTCGCTTTTTCTCGGCTACGGTGAGGTGTTCAGCTTCGATTCCTAGTGTCCATCCACGCGAGCGGCGATGTCGTTGCGCAAGGGCATCCACCAACGCTTGCAGCACGGCCTTGCGTGCGATCACGACTTTCGCTGCTTTCACCTCGTCGTGGGCTTGCGTGTCATAACGAACGTCCGTGAAGAAGACGCTTCCGGACTCTTCGACGAGAAGAAGACCAGCACTGCCGGTAAAGCCGCAAAGGTATCGGATATTCGGCAGATGGCTGATGAGCAATCCGTCGAAACGGGTCGTCGCGAGATGCTCGCGAAGCGAAATCTGGCGCGCAACGTAGTTCATCCCCGAAGTGTATCAGCGCTGCGACTCGGCGCCAGCGGCGGGCGAGTCAGAGTAAGGAATCGTGTCGCCGTCATCGATAAATCTTTGAACGTCGTCGACTGCATCGGGCCCCAAAAACAAAACCGCCGGCCCATGAAGGCCGGCGGCTGGAAGCTTCTTTCACGCTGCTATGTCTGAATGATGCGCGGCGTGATGAAGAAAATCAGCTCCTGGTTCGAGGTGTTGACTTGCGTGTGCTTGAACAGGTTGCCGAGGACCGGAATGTTGCCGAGCAGCGGAACCTGCGTGATGTTGATCGAGTTCTGCGTCTGGATGACGCCGCCGATCACCACCGTGCCGCCATCGGTCACCAGCACCTGCGTGGTCGCCTGCTGCGTGATCAGTTCGGGGTTGCCCTGAACTTCCTGACCGAAGTTCGGCGTGGTGTTTTCCACGTCAACGTTCAAGAAGATCGTGTTTTCCGAGGTGATCTGCGGAGTCACAGTTAGCCGCAAGAAGGCATCGACGTAGGTAACGGTCGGAGGACCACCCAACTGCGCCTGCGTCACGATCGGCACGCGCACGCCCTGTTTCACGAGGGCCTGGATGTTGTTCTGGGTCACGACACGCGGACGGGACAGCACTTTCAACAGGCCGCGCGATTCAGCCAACGAGAGCACCGCATCGATTCTCACAGTGTTGCTGGCGTTCAGGAACGTCAAACCGCTGGTTGGCGCCGTCGAACCCAGGTTCGAGAACAACGGAATCGAAGAGCCACCGGTTGTGCCATTGGCGCCAGGAACCGTGATGTAGCCCGGGGTCAGACCGTTGGCGGTCGTCGGAGAAGAACCGGCAGAAGCGTTGCCGCCGATTGCGCTGTGGCCATTGCCCCAACCGAATCCAAGCTGCGTACCGATGTCGCGGGCGAATTGCCGGGTCGCGGCAACCACGCGCGCTTCGATTTCAACTTCCTGCGTCTTGCGGTCCAGTTGCGTCAGCAGGCGGTCGATCGTCGGAATCGCTTTCGGAATGTCGTTGATGATGACGGCATTGGTGCGATCATCCGCGACCACATCGCCGCGCTGCGACAGGAACTTCTTTACGGTGACGATGACGTCCTTCGCCTTTGCATAGCTCAGGAAGCGCGTCACGGAAACTTTTTCCACGGCCAGAGCTTCGGACTCAACTTGCGCCCGGCGGGCGTCGGCTTCGTGCTTCAGCGTGTCGACGGTCGCGATGCGGAGGACATTGCCTTCGAGTTCGCGAGCCAGGTCGTTGTTCTTGAGGACGATGTCGAGCGCCTGATCCCACGGCACGTCATCGAGCACGACCGTCAGAGTTCCGTGCACGGTCGGATCAAGAACTACGTTCAGGCCGCTAATTTCGTGGATCAAACGGAAGAAGTCTTTCAGGTCAACATCTTTCAGGTTGACCGAGATCGGCTCGCCCGTATACTTCGGGCCAGTCGCGACGGACTGTTGTCCAGTCTGCGCCTTCTGCTCGGCAGCCAGGTTGACGGCGGGCTGAATGGCCGGTGCCGGATTCTGGGCTTGGGCCGAGTGGACACTGGCTGGCAGCAGTTCGGCTGCAGTCTTGTCCGAGAATCGCGCGGCGGCTTCCTGAGCGCGAACCGTCGGTTCAGCGGCAGGAGCGTCGGTCTTGGCATCGTTCTTTGCCTGATAGGAAGGCTCGACGAACACATAATCAGTCGACGAAACCGGAGCCGCAGAGTTCGCGGTCACCGTCTTCGGCTGTGAGGCGGCTTGCGCCACCGTGCTGGCATGCAAGGTCAAGATCAGCTTGCCGGCCGGTCCAGGCGTCAAATCGTAGGCACAGGCCTTTTCGAGATCGACGACTACTCGGGTGCCAGGACGCGCCTGGCTGCCTTCGCCGATGCGCACGTCTTTGACTCCCGCAGCATCGACCGCGATGTTTTTCTGCTCGGTAGCCTTAACTGTACCCGGCAGGTCCACCACGATGCGGGCGGGCGAGTCCAGAGTGCTGACCTTCGGCGCGACCGCGCCTTGGGAGCTCATCTCGACTCGGATATTGTCCGTGTCCCGGACTACGTTGACTCGATCGAGCTGGCTCGACGTTTGGGCTGCAGCGCCCACCGCCAGACTCAGCACCGATACGAACATTGTCAGATGTTGCTTTCGCATTTCGCCTCTCCCACCCGCGAGCCTTGCCCGCGTGTCCTTGCTCCAACTTGATTTCGGCGATCCGGTTCCCGGAATCTGCCGCCCTGCTTAAACCGCCGGCGTAAAGATCTTCTTCACGATTTCGCGCGTGAATGGTTTGCCCAGCTTGTCCAGAAGAGTTTCCTGGAAGGTGACTGAGTCGCCCGTGATCTTCACTACGTACCCGTTGAACACGGGATCGTTTTCCCGCAAAAAGTAAGCTTTGTTCAGATTGTTGGTGACGACTGCGATAAATCCTGTGTCGGACTTGATCACGCCCCGAAGATTGATTGCGCCAATCTCAAGGCACTTCTTTCCGGTCGAACATCCCGAACCACCCTGCTGAACCACCGGGCTGAAGAAAGGATCGCGTTTCCCGCTCATCGCCCACTTCTTGTCTTCCGCCTTCTTGTCCTCCTGCTTCGGCTTCTCGGCGTCCGCAAGCTTTACCGGGGCAGCCGCCGCAGTAGTTGCGGGAGCAGGCGCCGGGCTGGCCGCGACTATAGTCTTGGCCTGTTGCTTCGGTACGGTCATGGCGGCGATAGGAACCGGCTTCGCGGCGGAAGCCGTTGTCACAGCAACTTTAGGAGCGAGCGTCGCTTTCGCGGCGACGGCTGGAGTTGCCGGAGCAGGTGTCGGCGCTTTCGCCACCGATACCTTCGCTGCCGGAGCCGGCGACGCTTTCGCGAGCGAACCGCCGTCCTGCGCATGGAGCGTCAGGATCAGCTTGCCCGCCGGTCCAGGTGTGATTTCGTAAGCCATCGCTTCGTCGAGATCGACGACCACGCTCGTCGTCGGAGGCGTCTTGCCGTCCATGCCGATGCGGACGCCCTTGACGCCGCCGCTGCCGACGGGAATCTTGTTTTGCGCGCTGGCGACAACCGTTGCAGGCAGCTCTACCAACACACGCGCAGGAGAACTCAGTTTGCTCACCCTTGGAGTGACAGTTTCGCTGGAGCTGATCTCAACCTGAATGTCCGCCCCGTTCGGGACAACATTCACGTGCTTCAGCTGGTTATTCTCCGAGGAAGAGGAGGCTGGCTTCGCCGCTGGTGCCGGAGCCGCGGATACCGGCTTCGAAACCGGAATGATCGCGGGCTTCACCGCTTGCGCTGGAGCTCCAGGAGACGGCTTGCTCGTTGCCGCCTTCTTGGGATCCGGCGTCCCGGCTGCGCTCCGAGGAGCATTGCTGTCGATCTGCTGTTTGGTCTGCAGCGATTTCGCAATGCTGCGCGCTTGATCGATGGCGTCCGCGTTCTGCGCCACAGCCTGCGTGGCCGCCGTTCCGCCCACCATCACTGCCATTGCCAGAATGCTTGTCGTCAGCTTCATAGTTGTCCTACTTCGCCGCCGGCGTTCCGGGTTTAACTCCCGCGCCAGCCGCTGAAGGTGTCAGATCGTGACTGAAATAAGTGGTTGCCGTAAACGAGGCAACCACGCTCTCGTTCGGTGCGTACTGATAGGTGTGCTTGGCCTTGGCTCCGGACGGGTTCTTGGTCGTCGATACCATCAACCCGCTGATGTTGACGATCCGTTCCAGCTTGCTGACCCGGTCAAAGAATCCGAGCATCGAGTAGTACGGCCCGTCCAATTCCATGTCGAACGGAACCTCGGTGAAGTACTGTTGCTGCTTGATGTCTTTGGCGGCGTAGCGTCGCAATTCGACGCCGGCCTTCTGTGCCTCGCCATCAAGCATGCTGATGAATCCATCGAGTTTCTTTTCGTCGGGGACGATGCGCTGCTCGATTTCGAGCTGCTGCTTGAGTTCGGCCAGTTGCTGCTCAATCTGCTTCAATTTCGGCCGGTAAGACTCGAGTTCGTTGTTTTCCCGAACTTTTTCATCCAGGGCGTGCTGCGCCGTCGCATTCTTTTCGTCCTGGCTTTTGAACACGGTGAAGTAAAGGGCCGCGGTTACGACAGCTCCCCCAAGGAGCACCGCTCCCCACTGCTTGATGCCTGACAGTTCGCTAAAGTTCGCCATAGGTCCGCCTTACGACTTTCCCTTCTCGCAGGTGAGGGTGAACTGAAACGCCTGCATGTCCTTAATCTGATCGTCTTGAAAAGTTTCCTTTACCTCGACAGCCTTGAAGAATCCGGTCTTCTGCAGGTTGGCGATCAGGTTCGCCACTGCATCGGCACTCAACGCCGTGCCTTCGAGGTTGACCGCTGCTCCGGTGTCGTCCATCTTGCTCAGCCAGACGGCTTCGGTTCCATTGACCGTCTCGCCCAGCATGGCCAGGAGATTGACTGGGCCAGTCTGTCCATCGTGAAGCTGCTTGATGACGTCGACTCGCCGCTGATAAGCGTTGGCTTGGGTCTGGCGCTCAAGGAATCGCGCCTTCACATCGGCCAGTTCGCGGTTCTTCTGTTCCGCGGCCTGCATGTGGACGGCGATCGCCTTGCTCTGATGATCCAGGCGGTACCAGTAGCCGAGGTTGCACAAACCGACGACCACCAGGACGACCAGAATCTTCAGCTTGGGAGACCCCATGTCCCCCATTTCTATGTTGGGCATGGACGGACCACTGCCGCCACCGCGCTTGCCCTTCCCTTTGGATGATTCGAGCAGGTTAATTTTGATCATAGGGATTCAAAGCTCCTCAGGGCCAAGCCCACCGCGACTGCCATTTGCCCAGGGTTCTGTTCCACCAGCTCCGCTCCGTGTCCTTCGACCGGAGGCGTCACTCTCTGGAACGGGTTCAACAGTTCCACCGGCATCGAGAACTCCTGCCGCAATGCTTCCATCAAGCCCGGAACCTTCGACGAACCACCTGCGAGATAAATCTTCTCGATGTGCTCGCCGGCCGCGCTGGCACGGAAGAAGTCGAACGTCTTCTGAATTTCCAGCACGATGATTTCAGTCACCTGCTGCAAGATCGGCTGCTTCGCGTCTTCGCTCACCGTGCCGACTTTGTTGCCCAGCTTGAGCGATTCCGCGTCGTCGAAGCTCAGATCCAGTTCCTTCTGCAGCGAGTCGGTGTACTGATGTCCGCCTACGCTGACGTCGCGCGGAAACAGCGGCGTGGTGCCTTTGACGATGTTGATGTTCATGACGCTGGCGCCGAGGTTCAAGAGCGCCACCACCTGGCCCGGTGCGGGCTGGTAGTTGTACTCGTAGCAATTCTGCAAAGCCAGCGCATCAATGTCGACGATAGCCGGGGTACGGCCAGCCATCGAGAGTACGTTGGTGTAATTCAGAATCTTGTCCTTTTTGACGGCGACAAGGAGCACGTCCATCTGCGGAGTACCCACTTCGTCGGACAGAATCTGATAGTCCAGGCTCACGTCGGCCAGATCGAAAGGGATGTGCTGCGCCGCTTCTTTCTCGATGGTTTCGGCCAATTCCTGGTCGCTCATCGAGGGCAGCGAGATCTTCTTCACGATCACCGAGTGACCGCTTACCGCGGTGGCCACGGCTTTGGTTTTGATCTGGTTGTCGAGGAACAGCTTCGAGATCGCGCTCGATACGGTGCCCGAATCCACGATCATCGAATCGACGACGATATCGGAGGACAGCGGCTCCAGACCGAGGTGTGCGACTTCAATCTGCCCACCCTTCTTTTTGAGCTCCACCGCCTTAATGCTTGAGGAGCCCACATCCAGGCCAACAATGGACTTCGATCCCAATCCAAACATGTGCCCACCTTTTTGTGTGGCGCGGACATTCTTGCCCGCGACGTTTTTTGCTAACTCTGCCCGGCAGCTTTTACCGCCGCCTTAGGCTTCCGCTTCGCCTGTGGTTCCATCTCACTCGACTTCTCTTCCATCCACTGATCCAACCGCGACTTCTTGAACCGCCAGCGGTTTCCCAACTTGAACGCGGGAATTTTCTGCTCGCCGACGTACTTGTACAGCGTGTCCGGACTCACGCCCAGATATTGCGACGCCTGGCGAATATTCATCACTTCTCGCGAGTCGGCCATGGTTCCCTTATGCTCCCGTTGCTGCTTTTCTCTCCCCTTGCGCCAGCGGCACACGGGTTCGCTTCAGGAGACTCCCTTTACCCTCCCTATCGGCTCAGAGGGGTTTTGGTGTCCCGAGCATATATCAGCCCCGTAAAACCCCGGCTCCAAGCGAATGTCCGCGTTTTATTGGGTTTTTGGCCTGTTTTCTAGAATCGGAGAAAATGGCGAGCAGCAGGTAATTCTAGGGGTAGTGGTCGAGGCGTGAAAGGCTACTACAGGTTGCGGTTGGCCCGGACGTGGAGTCGGGTCATGCGACGAGGGGTAACTGAAGTACTAGGCACGGTACGGAGGTACTGTATCGGGCGCCGAAGCTGTTGTTTCGGCGGGCCTTGCGAGACCCGCCGATCACAGCATTCATCACTGAACGTCGACAACTCTACCGTTGAAGAACGTCACTTTGAGGTCTTTGTAGACGTAGATTTGCTTTGCGCCCAGATTCACGATCTTCTGTGGAGCGCCCAGCGATCCTTGTACCTGATCTGTTGTCATTCCCATTTGGATCGTCTGCGGTTCTGCTTGTTGTTGCTGGCCTTGTGCCGGTCCTTGAGCCTGTCCCTGGCCTTGGCCTTGGCCTTGACCTTGGCCTTGACCCTGATCCTGTCCGCCTTGCTGACCGCCCTGATCCTGCTGTTGCGTATCGTCGCTGATCGAGAGCAATTGCCCGATCGTATCTTCGACATCACCGGCGCTGGTTTTTCCTAACGTGCCTCTCGGGAACTGAAATACGACTTGAGCTTTGTCCGCGCTCGGAGGATCGGTGTTGTTGCACGAATCGCAGGCAACAATGTTCATCGACACTTCGTCCTTGTCGAGGTTCACGTCGATCTTGGTTGGATACACCTTATCGCCAGTTTGGAACAGCTTCGTTGTTTGACCTTGCGATTGTGTTGTAGCGAAGTGCCCCAGAAGCGATTTCTTCCCGGCCACCATGAGAGCGTTTGGTGAATGAACCGTCCCGCCTTCGTACTTGGTGGTGAGAACCGACTTATCGGAAGAAGGCACTCCAAGAATTCCGCCCTTCTTCACTTCGAGCAACGTACCCGCATCGGTGACCGCAACTCCGTTGGAGTCGGAGCCGAGTTTCGCCAGCTTGTACTGGGCCGTCAACTGCTCTTGCAGTGTTGGTGCCTGAGCTGCGGCCTGCGAAATCGCCATCGAAGCAACGGCGAGTATTGGAATCAAAATTTTAGACTGCTGCCACATAAAAGCCCTCCCACTGATTATTTGCCTATGGACACAGCGCGAATGGTTGCCGAGCAGGAGCATGGCGCCGCAGCGCGCATGCTCCCGCTCCGTTGGTAGTTCAGGCTATTGAGCGCCGCCGGATCCAGAACCGGATTCCTGCTTGACCTCGGTCTCGGCCTGATCGGCCGAGGACTGCTGGTCCTGCAGAGTCTTCTCGACGTTCTTGTCGGGAGGAGGAGCCGGAACATCGCCGTCTACAGTGCTGGTATCCGGTGCCTTCGGAAGGCCGCCAGTGCCCTGCTTCTTCGCGAGTTCTCCCATTCCGTCTTTTAGCTGTTCGCGGAACTGGTTGTACATCTCCTGTAGATCGTCGGTTGATACCGGACCTTCTTTGCCAACCGCGCAGTCCGACTTGGTGCTGGCAACAACTTTCACGTTGACGTTGCCATCAGCATCCGGCGTTTCGGTGGTCCGCTGAATGATGTCTCCCTGCGAGAGAGGACATTCATCGTCTCCGTCCGCAACGAGACTCATGTCGGAAGAGACCATGAACGTACGGAAGTTCGGATCGAGGGCCGGCGGAGCTTCATTTGAGGTCGCCGGTTGGCCGCCGGAGGCGCTGGCATTGCTCTTTCCCTTCCCCGCTTCCGCTTGTTCAGCTGCGAGTGTCAGTTTCACTTCGTCCGAAAGCGCTTGCTTGACTTCGGGACTCAGCTTCGCGGTCTCGGCTGCCGGCGGCAGGATCGGCGCCAGACTGGCAATCAGGTTTCCATCGGAGGGAACCTGCAGCCATGCATTCGCCTGGGCTTCGTATGCGGCTTGCAAAGTGGCCGCGACCATGAAATCGGTGATCCAGAAAGCCGCCGTCGGATACACCGGATATGGCTGGTAGTACGCGCCATAGTAGCCGTACCAGGGCGATCCGCCCCAACCCCACCCGTAGTAAGCGGGCGCAGGCCATGGGTTGTAGGCCCATCCGTAGTAAGCGGGCTGGTAGTAGTAGGCAGGGTAGTAGCCGTAGTAAGGACGACCACCGTAGTAGTAGCCGCGATAGACACCGCTACGATACGCGCCGTGATAGTAGTAGGTGCGCGAGTAGTATGAATGTCCTCCACGGACCACGTATGCTCTCTGCACATAGCCGCCGCGACGACCGACGCCGACCACGCGAACGCCATTGCGACTGCTGACGATCGTTCGCCCGCCATGCATGCCGCGATTAATCTGCATGCCATTGCGGTTGACGGACCGAATCTGCCCATTCGGGCGGATGCTGGCCGATCCGCCGCCGCGCAGTGAAACTTGCCGGCCCGGAGCCACGTGTCCGGCAGGTCCACGCCCCGCGACGTTGCCGTTCGGACCACGTCCCGCGTTGCCGTTGGGACCACGTCCCATGTTGCCGTTGTTCCCGGTACGTCCTGCAGAGTTCGGAGCGACGTGGCCGTTGCCGTTGCCTGGACCGCCGGTGCGACCTGTCGCGTTGGTGCCTGTTCGTCCCGTTGCATTGCCTGGAGCCGTGTGCCCGGGAGCTGAATGTTGAGTGGTGTTCGTACGCTGACTGGATGGAGCTGTGTGGGCTGGGGCGCTTGCATGCGGCGCCGGTGCGCTAGGCTTCGGTGGGGACTTTTTATCCTGGGCGAATACGAATGCCGGGATCAGCAGTATCAGCACAAAAAGAGCGTGCGTCTGCAGAGTACTCCCAAGGTTCGGCAAATTCTTAAACTTCATTGGACACTCCTCGACTCAAAATGTTCACTGGCGCCCCAAGCACCGAAACAAGTGATTCGATTTTCACAACTTCATTCCCACTAGATTTACAGGGACCCGAGGGGGAGCGGCATGACGCAGAAGGCGCGAAAGCGCCCTGAGCGTGCATTGTGCGGCGGAGAAACGTTATCAAAACCCTTGGGTCGGCGCAATTGTTTTCTGGGGGTCCTGAGCCTCGACGACGATCGGTGAGGTAATCTATTTCGTCGATTCCAGGAGAAAGACTTTGCGCTATCTCGATCGGTTACAACCGCTGTCCCTCCTCGTCATGCGCCTCACGCTTGGCGCAGTCATGGTCGCGCACGGCTATCGGAACCTCTTCCGCGACCTGCATGGGCACGTCCATCTCGTCGGCAGCTTGGGGCTGCCAGCGTGGCTGGGATATGTTTCGTCGTTTACCGAGTTCTTCGGCGGAATGCTGATCCTGGCGGGGTTCTTCACGGGAGCGGCCGCGTTCGCTGTGTGCATCGACCTAAGTGTTGCCATCTGGACGGTGCACTGGCACAACGGCATGATCGGGTCGGGTGATCATCCCGGATACGAATTTCCTCTCGCATTGGCCACGCTGGCCTTTGCGCTCATTTTCTTCGGGGGCGGTCCAATTTCTATTGATCATGTACTTCGTGGAGGAGGCACCGGAACGTCGACTCGACGATGACTCCCGCCCGGGATCAGAGCAACTATTCAGGCCTTCTAGGGTTTATCCGGGGAAAGATTTCTGTAGTCTTGCGCGTGGCGGAACCTAATTGCTCATCAACGCGAATTTGTATTCCCCTGCCCGCGACCTTATGATGAGAGTTCTGCCATACGCCTGCATCCAAATGGTTTGCGGTCGCATCCTATCGCAAGCCAGGACAAATCACAGGAGGTTTCTCTTGAGAAAGTTCGCCTTCCTCGCGACCATTTTTTCTTTTTTCGCTTTCGGTAGTCTTGCATCCGCACAGCAAGCCGATGCCATGGTGGGTTTTGGAACTGTGGTCTCACCCGGCGCTGCGCAGTGCGGCTCAGGTTCCTTCGTGAACTTCGTCTGTCCCGAGCGCGGAGGTTTGTTCACCAACATCAGCGGCGACGTGATCTTCCACCGGCGGTTAGGCTTCGGTTTCGATGCCAGTTGGAGATCGAGTCAGGGCAATTTCGGCGGCCTTGGCCAACCGTATCGCCCAATTCTTTTCGACTTCAACGGCGTGTATCAGCCGCGTTTAGGAAAGAAGGTTGGGGCGGACCTGATGGCCGGTATCGGCTGGCAGACCACGCGTTTTTACGGATTCCAGCCCACCAGCAACTGCGAGTTCTTCGGTGCCTGCTATAACAGCGCGAATCACTTCCTGGTAGATATTGGAGGCGGCATCCGCTACTACGTGTGGGGCCACGTGTTCGTGCGTCCCGAAGCGCACTACTATCACATCCTGAACAACACCGACTTCTTCAGTTCCGGCAACGTGATTCGGATGGGTGCGTCGATCGGTTACACTATCGGTCCAGACTAAATTCCGCCTGGACTGGCGGCTGGTAGCTTTGCTCGGGCGAACTCTTTGCCTTTCGCTTGCCCGTGAGCTCGGTCCAGACTGGTTCGTCAAAATACCAATCACGCTCACAGGGGGGCAGGATTGAGAAGGTTCGTTTCGCTCGCATTCGCGTGCGCGCTTGTTTTATCAGTCACTTTTGCTTGTGCCCAGGAAGTGGATGTCGCTGTCGGCGGCAACACTCTCTGGTCTCCTAAGAATCCCACGGCATCCGTGGGATTTCTGCCCCCACCCATAAAGGGTGGCGTTTATCCGAGCGCCAGCGCCGAATACATTCTCGACAATCACTTCGGGCTGAATGTGGAAGGGGCGTTTCGCTACCATCAGGCGAACTACAACGACTTTCAGCCTTATCGCCCTATCCTCTATGACGTCAACGGCGTTTTTACGAGCCAACTGGCGCGCAAAACCCGCGGCGATTTCATGGCCGGCGTCGGCGGCGAGACCCTGATCTTCTACGATCAGTTCGGTGGGTGCGCCATCCCAACCGGTGGCTGCCACAATACTCTTAACAGCAACCATTTTCTTTTTCACGCTGGAGTGGGCATTCGCTACACGGTCTGGCGGCGCTTCTTCGTCCGTCCCGAAGCCCATTGGTACTACATCCCCAACAACTTCGAGTTTCACTCCAACAACGTATTTCGGATTGGAGTCTCCCTCGGCCGCAGCTTCGGATCTCAGTGAGCCGTGGCGTTTGATTTCTCGACAGGCGCACAATAAAAAAACAGCGTCCATCCGGACGCTGCCTGTTTCCAATCTATTGTTCAGGCCCCTATTTCATTCCTTCGCAGATTTCAGCCTCGTGGATCGCCATGTCGAGGTGTTTGATCGCTTCGACTCGATGGCCGTCGAAATCATGCTCGGCGCCTTCCAGATGCTTTTTCGCCGCGCGCATCGCTTCTAGAGCTGCGTGAATGTGCGGATGTGGAGGCGCTGGCATTGCTGCTGATGGCGCGATCGCAGCTACCACCGGTGCTGGCGTTGCGGGCGCTTTTGGTCCGGCTGCTGCCGCCGGAAACGCGAGCGTAAAGGTCAGCGCTGCCATGCTGAGCAAAGTTAGAAACCCAATCTTTTTCATGTGTTCCTCCTCGTCCGTATCTCGGCTCGGACGCGGCCGTGGAATACATCACTGGCCACGGATAATGCTCACCCCACAGGTAGAGAGGACACCCCCCGCGACACCCGCACAGTATAGCCTCACAGTTTGTTACGGTGTGTTACACATGCGGATACTTCTAAGGGAGCGACCTGCATCGACTCCGCCACCAATACCAGCCTGCAATCAGCACAACCGCGACGGCAACTGCAATGTCGAACCTCTTGATGATGCGTTCCAGCCGCTGCCAATGGCGGCCGAACAAATAGCCGGCTCCGGAGATGACGCTCACCCAAAAGGCGGCACCAAGAAAATTGGAGAGCAGAAATTTCTTCCACGACATTCGCAGAACTCCGGCCATCGGTCCGGCGACAATCCGCAGCCCAAACACGAAGCGAGCGATGAAAATTGTTCCCGCCCCATAGCGCGCGAAGGTCTGCTCGGCACGCTCCAACATCCCAGGTCGAATTCGAAAGACAGATTGGTAGCGTTGAAGAAGGGGACGCCCTCCGTAATATCCAAGGACAAATCCGATGTTGTCACCCACAGTAGCGGCAATCGTCGCCACCACGATGATCCAAGTAATCTGCAGTTCGTGCTGTGAATAAGCAAGAAAGCTTGCCAGCAGAAGGATCGTCTCGCCGGGTACAGGAATGCCTGCATTCTCAAGAAGCAGGGCCGCCGCGACCGCCCAGTAGCCGTACTGCACAATCGCATTCCGCAGCAGATCAAGAATGTAGTGGGTCATGAAATTGGAGTGGTCGTGATCAGCGACTGCGTTTGAGGGACTTTCCCACGTTTGAAGGATTGAGAGCTATTGTGTCAGAAATCGTATCAGCGCTTGATTGAATTCGCCGGGACACTCCTCGTAAGGCAAGTGTCCTGCTCCGGGAAACACGACCGTCTGCACATTCCGGAAATGCCGGGCCAACGGTTGCATCGACGAAAAATCAACCGCCGGATCTTTCGTTCCCCACATCAGGAGCGCAGGAATAGGCGCAAGCTTCGGCAAGATTTCTTCCAGTTCGCGAAGATCTGCGGCCCACGTTTTAACAATGCTCAACGCGTGCTCAAACAAACCCGGGATCGCCAACGGCGCTTTGTAGCCAGCCAAACTTCCGGCAGGGATTTTGCTTCGATCGCCGAACATGCGGCCGTGGAAGTACGGATACAACATGGGCGTGCATCTGACGCTCAACCCGGCACGAAACAATCCCGCGCCTACTCGTCGACCCCAAGAATGGAGCGAGGCGCTTTCCATGTGAGGAGTACGGATTGACTGGGCATGCCAGGATCAGGCGGCGCAGATGCATTCCGGCAGCATTTCCGGTAACGCACTCCGCCGCTACGCACATCGCCACCGCTCCGCCTCGGGACGTCCCAAGGAGATCAAAGGATGAGAGCCCTAGCCTTTTGGCGAATTGCAAAACGCGGAGAGCCGTTCCCCGCATCGAGTGGTCAATGCCCCGGGGACGATCGGAAAAGCCAGCCCCAAGAAGGTCCGGCGCGTATGTAGTCGCGAAGGGTGACAGAGCGGGCATGGCGTAGCGCCACGAATAGGAATAACCCATCAGGCCGTGGAGCAGAATGAGCGGCGGTCCGGAACCGGCACGAAGATACCGCATCCGAGCGCCATCGAAATCCATCCAGCACTCTTCGACGCCCTCGTTCAAAGCTGGAGCGCCGCGAACCGGAATCTCCTGAACATCGCTCATTCAGCTTTTACAAATCGCCGAAATTCTTCCGGCTTGGGGGACAACTCTTTGAGACTCGCTGGACTCTATTTAAGTGAAACAACGCCTCTGTCGCTTCACTTTGGGGAGCTTCGGCTCCCCGATTTTTTCGGTTGCCATCCTGCGCGCGTTTTGTGTTGGGAAGTTGGCCACTTATGCGGCCGCGGCTTTCCGCTTTTTTCCCAGCAACTTGTTCAGAACGCGAATTCCCTTGTCGATGTGTTTTTCCTCCATCAGGAATGGAGGCAGAAAGCGCACCACGGTATCCTGCGTGCTGTTAAAGAGGACGCCGGCGCTTAAACCTTCATCTACGATCGGACGCGCCGGAATCTCCAACTGAATTCCCTGGATGAAGCCGCGGCCGCGCACTCCGATCGCCGCCGAGCGCTTCTCCACTAGTTCCTTCAGCTTCTCCTGCAAGTAGGCGCCAACTTTGTTCACGTTCTCGAGAAGTTTCTCTTCTTCCACGATCGACAAAAATTCCAGCGCGACTCGGCAAGCCAGTGGACCACCGCCAAACGTAGTGCCGTGTTGTCCGGGAGCGATCGCCGACGCGAATTCTTCTTTCGCGATGAATGCGCCGAGTGGGAGTCCCGCTGCAATGGGCTTCGCGATCGCAACGATGTCGGGAGTAACGCCGAAACTCTGGAACGCAAAAATCGTTCCCGTTCGACCGAGACCGCACTGGATCTCGTCGAAGATCAGCGCGGCGCGATGCCGGTCCGCCAAAGCTCGGCACTCTTGCAGAAACTCCACCGAGCATTCATAGATGCCGCCCTCGCCGAAAATCGGCTCAAGCACGATCGCGCAGGTATTGTCATTGACCGCGGCGCGCAGGCCTTCGACATCGTTCTGCTTGACGAACGTCACCTCTTCGAGCAGCGGCTCGAATCCCTTGCGATGTTTATCCTGGCCTGTCAGCGACAGCGCTCCAAAGGTGCGTCCGTGGTAGGAGCCATCGAGCGCAACCAGCCGGCACTTCGATTCCCCGCCTGCGCGGTGTCCCGCAAGACGCGCCAGCTTGATCGATCCTTCGATCGCCTCGGTGCCACTGTTCGAAAAGAACGCGCGATTCAATCCCGAAAGCGCGCACAGCTTTTCGGCAAGAGGCCCCTGGTACTCGTGGTAATAAAGATTCGAAACGTGTACGAGCTTCGACGCCTGATCGCGAATCGCCTTCACGATCCGTGGATGCGCATGCCCAAGAGCGTTCACGCCCAGTCCGGAGACGAAATCCAGGTAGCGCTTGCCCTCGATGTCGAAAAGAAATACGCCCTTACCCCGGCTCAACGCCACGGGGTAACGGCTGTAGGTGTTCAGTAAGAATTGCCGTTCACGATCTGCGATTTGTTGGAATGTGTCCATAGGAAGCTCTAATTTTACCGGAAGGAGCGGGTCAGAAAGGATCATCATCCAAATGTTCTTTGGCAAGTCCCGGAATGGGCTCGCTGCCATTGCACGCGAGCTCAGTGTCGGCACGCTTCCTGAGGCCCGATCCGTGGAACCCCGTCATGCACTCCCCGAATGGCAGCTTTGACCCGATCATTGAAGTAGCCCAGTCACTGCAATGTTTTCCGCAGTCAGTCTCAAGTCGTAGGGCACATCTGTCTTGAACACAGGATCCCGTGCAACCGGGAACGTGAAAGGCTCGGAGATCAAGGCTGAATGTTTCCAGAACGACGAAGTTGCGTGCGCCACAAAGTGAATGGTCCGGTCTTCGCCAGTTTTGATGGCGTAACCGGCGGCATGATCCTTGATCTCAGCGAGCAGGGATTGTCGATGCAAACGATTGTGCCGCTCGATACCAGCTCCCAGGCGGATCGCCGCCTTCATCTGCGGCTGGATTTGCGGGACTCGGAAGCACAGCTCGAAACCACCGGCTATATCGCGTGGGCCGATGCTCTCGGTCGCGCTGGTGTGCGGTTTACGGACCTTCCCGAGGATGCCCGCCAGCGCATCAATCACTGGCTGACGGCGAACGATCAGACACCGAGCCGCAAGGCGCCAAAGCTTACCGTTGATCGCTTGCTGGGAGCAGGGGTTTCGCCCGCGGCCACCAAAACGGCTGGTAAGCCTCGGTCCATCTCATTGGAAGCCGAGGCGGCTTTGGACAATCCCAACGGCCAGTCGCCGCAATCGAGATCCATTCAATACGAGTTTCAATCACTCGGACCAGACATCAACGCCGCATTGCGCGTGATCAGCGAACGGGCCCAAACTCTGTTACGCGGCGCCGGAGCTGCAATTGCTCTGTCCGACCGCGGCCCCATGATGTGCCGGGCGTCGATCGGCACTGGCGGACCACCTCTCGGAACGCGGGTCGACGTGAACGTGGGATTCACCGGAGAATGCGTTCGTTCCGGTAGGGCCTTGCGATGCGATGACGCCGACACCGACACGCGCGTCGTTCCTGATATCTGCCGAAGACTGGGCATTCGCTCGATTGCGGCCGCGCCGGTCCGTTACGAGCGCGATGTGGTGGGATTGGTCGAAGTCTTTTCTCCGCACGCCTTCGCATTCGATGAGGGGGATCTAGCTGTACTCGAGCGCCTGGCGCAAACTGTGTTGCTCACCGCAAGCCAGTCCCACCTCTTCCGGCGCATTTGACGTTCAATTTTTCTTTCGTAAGGATGTCTTCGATTTTGAGCTCAAAAGCGGAGCACCCCATGCGCCGATGGACAGTACTGCTCCAAATAAAATGACCGCGTCGATGCTGCTCCGGCCTTCGCTCGACCAGTACACATCTTTCAGATTGAGCCAGAGCGCGAATTCGTCGAGCGTGAGCGCTGCACCCACTCCATAAAGAATCGACATCAAGCGTCCGACGAAAATAGACGAGCCATCGGTTCCGACTCCTACCTCGCAAAGCCATCCGTATCCCACCAGCAAGAGGATCATGATTCCAAAGACGAGGTGGTGAATGTGACGGCCTCCTGATTCGATGAAATGAAATGGCGGAATGTGATGCAGTACGGCGTAGACCACGGCCCGCACGCCGCCAAAGGTGAGGAAGAAACTAACGGAAGCGGTGAAGAGTCGCCGGCGTGGACGATCGGGAATACGCTCGTGCAGAACGTCCCCCAGCGAGGTTCCGTGCAGGATCAGCAAAAAAAGAACCGTGCCAGAAACGGCCAGAAGCAGCACAAACCAGGTGTAAGCCATTCCGCATTAGACCGCAGAAGTAAATCTGCCGCCAACGGCCAGGCCATGCCGAGCTGAAATAAGAGTCGTGCGAAGAGGGTTCAGCGATCGAATGAGATGCCGCGGGGAATGACCATCACGCTGCGAGAAACGGCGCGAACCGATCAGCGCGTGTGTGGGTTCCAGTGGCTTGCTTGTAGTTGACTATTCGTAACGTAACGCCGTAATGGGATCGACGCCGATGGCTTTTCTCGCCGGCGCAGAACACGCGATCGCAGCCACCACGCCCAGCAAGAAGGTCACCCCCAACAGAAGCATTGGGTCGCGGGAGCTTCCTTCGGCCCATCGGGCCAAGACTTTGCTCAGAGCGAGCGATAGCACCAGCCCGGCGACAATTCCGCTCCCCACGCTCACGGCGGCCGAGGAGAATGCGATTCGCAAAACGTGTCCGCGCTGCGCACCAAGTGCGATGCGAATGCCGAATTCGTTCGTGCGCTGCGCCACGGAATACGAAACCACGCTGTACAGCCCGACTGCCGCGAGAGCAAGGGCAAGCAGCGCGAAGGCTCCAAAAAGCCACGCCACCAGCTGTTCCTGCTCATACTCGGGCTGACCGGTGATCCAGTGCTCCAAGTCCTGAACTTGTCCGTTGATCTGCTGATCCGGGTCGACCGAATTCACCTGCATTCCGATCGCGTGCAGCAACCGAAGCGGCGAAGTATCCGAGCGCACGAGAATTTGCGTGAACACGCGCATCGAAAGCGTATAAGGCACGAAGATCTCCGGAAGGATCGGATTTCTCAATCCGTCGTCACGCTTGTCGGCTACGATGCCGACAATCTGCAGCCAGGAATCCGCTCCTTCCGCAGTGGTGACGTACGGTAGGGCTTCTTTCGCATCCGGAACGCGCAGCGACCTGCCGATCGCATCTCCATTCGGAAAATATTGCCTCGCCATCGTCTGATTGATCACCGCGAGGTGTGCCGCGTTGTGATTCTCCGATTCGTCCCAAATTCTTCCCTGCGCCAGGGGAATTCTCAGAATCGGGAAATACCCGGGACTCACGAAATTCACGCGCACTCTTTGTTCTTCATTCTTTGCCTGTCCGAGAATCTCGATTCCAGTCTTCCACCCGTTCGAAGGCGGCGTGGCATTGGTCGAAATCGCAGTCATGGTGACGCCTTGCACCGACGCAGTCTTGCTGTGCAGGTGCTCGAAATAGGCCAGGCGCGCCTTCCACGTTGGATACGCTCCATCATGCACCGGAATCCCGACAGACATCACATTGACTGGGTCGTAACCAAGAGATGTGTGGAGGAGATGCAAAAACCCTTGGGTCGCAGCGCCCGCTCCGGCGAGCATCAAAAGCGTCAATGCAGCCTGCGTCGCGATCAGCACGTTGTGCGTTGTCCGTCCCTGCACTCCGCCAACGATCTTGCGTGTGCTGGACTGCATGACCTGGCTCACCTCAGGTCGTGAGATCTGCAACGCCGGCCAAAGCCCGAACAGAATTCCCGTGAGAAGCGCAATCGTAACGCTGAAAACGAGCACCGGCACATTGATACTGATGGCCGCTTCGTGCGGGAACGAATACTTCGGCAGCAGCGCGATCATGATGGCGAGCGCGCGATACGCGAATAAGACACCGAGTAAGGCACCCGTCAACGAAAGCGCGACCGATTCTGTCAATAACTGCCGGATGATGCGCGACCGGCTCGCTCCGACCGCCGTACGAACCGCCATCTCGTGCTGGCGGGCAGTACCTCGTGCGAGAAGCAGGATCGAGACGTTGCCGCATCCGATCGCGAGCAAGAGAGCCACCGCGCAAAACAGCAAGGCCAGCGTGCCGCCCAGTTGATGGATGAAATCATCGTTCAACCCGATCACATGGAACTGAAAGCGGTCGCTGGGAAAACGCTTCGGCGTTTCCTTGGCAAATTCCTGGATCAGAGGCGCCAACGCCGCATCAGCCATTTGATGGGTCACGCCCGGCTTTAGGCGAAGTCCCACGTAATAGCTCTTGTTCGGATCCTGCGTGACTTTGAGTGGCAGGTAGACGTCGCCGTCGTCCCATGTGAACCGCGGCGCCGCGACGCCGACGATGGTGTAGTTCTTGCGGACCAACTGGAGCGTCTGACCGAGGACCGCTGGATCAGAGTTGAAGTGGCGTTGCCAGAACTTGTAACTCAGCATCACGACGGGCTGCGGCTCTTGCCCGTCGATCGCGTCGGATGGAACGATTTCTCGTCCAAGAGCAGGCGGAACTCCCATAAACACAAACGTGTTTGAAGTCACGTAGACGCCTTGCACGTCTTCCGGAAGGTCGTGACCTGTGATAGTCAGACTCCAGTCATCTGTCATGAACGCGTCTTCGATAACCGGCGACTTCCGAATCTCCTGCCACTGCGCCCCGTCCAGCCCGAATCCTCTTGGCTGGTTGTTCGTGTCCACCAGGCGCATGTGCACCATGCGATCAGGCGACGCATACGGGTACGGATTCATCAGAATGGCGTAGACGACACTGAACACAGCCGTCGTCGCGCCAATGCCGAGCGCGAGCGAAATGATAGCCGTGAGTGAAAACCCGGGATTTTTCAACAGCTGCCGCAGGGTGTGGCGGAAGTCTTGAAGCAATGTTTGCATAGAGCCGTATCCTCAGCCGCAATGAATGGCCTTTTGCACTTCTGCCGCCAATCAGACGCAGCGGGCAAATCACTTGATTTTCTGGGAAAACACTTTGTGGGGATTCGTTCGTTTCGTCCAGTTTCGCTGATGACTGTCCACTGCCGGACAGGCTAATACAGGGATGGCTGCCCCTCGGGCCTCGTCTTCCATCGACGGTGAACCCACAGCCACTGGTCGGGATATTTCCGCACGTACTCTTCAATCACCTTCGTGAACAACTGGGTGTTGGCCACGATATCGGCTTCGAGGTCGCCTGAGCGAATCAAGCGGATCGCGGGATCAAACCGGAGCCGATACTTGCCTAATTGCTCATCCCAAATCGTGAAACCAGGGACCACGGCGGCATCCGTCCGCAAAGCAATCCGCGCCAGCCCGCTGGCGGTGCAGGCCTCGATTCCGAAAAAATCTACGAATACGCCCTGCGGAGGAGTCATATTCGTGTCCATCAGGATGCCGACCCCTTCCCCTGCTTTCATCGCCGCCAGCAAGCCGCGCACGAAATTGTCTTTCGCCACCGTCTTGTTGCCGTGCATCGTCCGGTAGTGCTCAATCAGCCGGTTCAAATATGGATTGTCCATGGGACGCATCACGATGTGCAGCCAATGGCCGTGGAGCGAGTGCGCAAAGGCCGAGAGCTCCCAGGCACCGAAATGTCCCGTCAGAAATAAGACGCCTTTGCCACGCGCGTGAGCTTGCGTGTAATTCTCGAGGCCGTCATACACCACCACATCGTCTACGTTTTCTGGAGTGTACCGGGGAAACTGGCAAAGCTCGGCGAGTTGGCGGCCGAGGGATGTGAAAACGCCGCGCAAGATTTGCGCCCGTTCTTCCTCGGTCTTCTCCGGACAGACCATCGCGAGGTTGTGCATGCCAACCTTCCGCAATTTAACGTGGAGGAGATAGACCAGCTGGAAAAGTGCAATGGAAAGCCCGCGCGACAAAGGGCGCGGCAGGATGCCCAGAATTTTGATAAACGGCCAAGCTGCCGCGTATTCGAGTTTCCGCCGCATCAGGATCGAAACTAGGGAACGGTGGAGACGGATCGGACGTCAGGAAATTTGAAACACTGTAGAAATGCCGATCCCTGCTATCTACTTCGCCGCGTTCTGTGCCCACTTCGCCAGCGTGGTCAGGAAAGGATTCGCACCTGCCGGTGGCTCGACTTCGCCGGTTAGCGCAGCCTTGAACGTCACCATGTGGTCGTAGAAGTCACGCGTGCTGTCTTTGTCCTGCTTCATCACGGCGCCGCTGAGGCTGACCCCGGCGAATATGCCGCGCGCCCGGGAATAGGTGAGAACTTCCGCTCGCATCTTCCAATCGGTGTTCCCCTCCGCGTGGCGACCTACCGGACCCGCTGCCACGGAAGCATCAGCTCCCAGCGCGAACTGGCTCGACAATAGATGCTGCATTCCGTTCTGGTTCATGATCAGCATCACCAGATCGACAGCCTGTCCGCCAATCTGAAATCCGAAACTGCCGCCGGTGAGGGTGAAAAATGCAGGAGCGCTCCAGCCCTTGGGAGTTCGGCAGCTCGCCAAACCGCGTCCGTACTTCGCGCCCACGATGAATCCGCCCTTGAGCATCGAGGGCACGACCGCAACGCATTCCGCTCTGCTTAGGATTTCCTCCGGTATGCCGGAATCGGGCGCCGATTCGATCTCATTCAGCACGTCCGCCGCAGCCTGCACGCGGTCAGTAGCTTTCGATTCCTTCGGCTGATCGTCGGCCGCAAAGGCAAACGAGCAGCACAAAGACACAAGGACTGCCAATAGAGCAATTTTTTTCATTGTCCTCACCACACAAGGTTTATCTGGGATCTGATGATTGGATTGTAAATGAAATCGCTCAGGAACAACTTTCTGGCAGGAGGCCGGCGTAACAATATTCAATCGCAAAGGCTTGTTTTCTGCGGGAAGGAGTCTAGCGGACAAAAAAATGCGGGGCTGAAAGCAGTGACCCTAAATCGCCACTTTCAACCCCGTCTCCCAGGTTCTGTGGTAGGTGAAGCGAGTATGCGGTGCGGGTGATTTTCCGACAAGATTACGAAGGTAAGCGCCCTGAGGTTACACCCGCAAAAACGTCGAGCGGCGGGCTGCGAGTAACGAGCAGCCAGGTTCGGCTGGTTCGTCGCTCACAGCTCACCGCTCAGGGTTGCTACTTTGCCGTTACGAGCGAGTGGGTAATGGCATGCACCGACAACGCGATGCGGTTCTGCACTCCCACCTTGCGCATCAACTTCGCCACGTGGGCTTTCACGGTGCGTTCTTCAATGCCCAGTTGCGATCCGATCTCTTTGTTGGAGCGCCCCGCCACCAGCATCTCGAGAACTTCTTTCTCGCGATCGGTGAAGGTTACGCGGCCCGCGGGAAAGATACGTCCCGGCGCCGAGGACACACGCTCGATGAACATCGAAAGCACCCGCCGCGGAGCCCAAACCGAGCCCTGATTGACGATGCGAATGGCTTGCGCGAACTCAGCCGGGGTAGCAGCCTCGTCTACGTAGCCTTTCGCGCCTGACGCGATGGCTTTCAGGATGGTCTCTTCGTCAATCCCTGAGCCGGTCACGATGATTCGCAAATCCGGCCGTGTGGCCTTCAGGCTAGCCATCACATCGAACAAGTTCTGACCGGAACGGTTACCGAGCAGAATCAGATCGACGCCTTGCAGCGTGCTGATTTCGGGTAACCCGGCGGAAATGAGTTCGAACTCTGGTTCAGAATCGAACAATGCGCGGAACCCGACGAACCGCAATGGATCACTCTCGACCACCGCAATTCGGATAACTGGTTTCTTGGCTACGGCTGCTTTCATTAGTTTTCCCTGTGGGCCTGAATTCTTCTAATCAGCATAGTAAGAATTCGGCACAATGCAAAGAGAAGGTGACCTATGGGAAATTACGGGAGTAACATGGAAATACGCGGCCCAAGCGTATTTCGCGCGAGGTTTTGCGACACGACCGTTCGAATGGGCAAATTCGTCGCGAGAGGATCCGTCGGCTCTCCGTCGGTCCGCGTTCAACTGCTATTCTTATTCGCGACTCTGAGTTTCCGGGAGAAACGGCTCGCATGACAAGATCGAAGCGCCAAAGCTGGACGCCACTCTGTCTGATTCTTACGCTTTTATTCATCGGGACCACCGCCGTATTCGGCCAGGATCCGCCGCCAGGAGTGGGCGCCGCTCCTCAGGTTCCGCCGACAACCTATACTCCGAAGTTCAGAGGAGATCCGGCCCGCTCGGATTCTGAAGCAGCAGCCCTCGCCTACATGCGCGTCGTGATCCGCGCCGAGAAGCAGTTCAATAAGCTGTACTCGCACTACGCCTTGACTCTGAAAGAATTGGTGCATTCCGGAACCTTTACTCCGCGCATGGTGAATCCGGACCGCGGCGACTATGTCGCGAACTACAAGGGGAAAAAGGATAGCTACATCCTCACGATGACTCCGAAGAATCTCGACGCGCAGCATCGCTCGTTCTACGCCGAGGATGACGGCAAGATTCATGGCGAAGAAACGAAGGCCGCCGGACCCGACTCGCCGATCATCAAGTAGCGCTCCCACTCCGAATCGGAAAGAAAAAGGCGCGCTGTGCGCGCGCCTCGAGTCCCTTCATCAGCCGGAATTAACGGTGAAATCCGCCACCGTGGAATCCGCCGAAGCCTCCGCTGCGCATCCCCCCGAATGAACGCATCGCGCCCCTCCCTGAGTTGCCGCGAAAGCTGGTTACAGCGTGATTGTTAAAACCTCGTCCAATGGCGACTGGACGCGTTCCGACAAAGTGGTGGTACCCGCCCGCAACCACTACCGGCGCTCTCCACGCCATCAGCGGCGAGTAGAATCCCCAACCGAATGGGTTATAGAAGAAGCCGCTGCCTGGCAGATAAGTGAAGCCCGCATACCACGGATTCCAGTACCAACCTGGTCCCCACCATCCCGGCCCGTACCAGCCATTGGCGTAGTACAACTGAGCCGAATTAACGTTCGCCTCAGACAAGTACTGCGACCGCAAACTACTCCAGCGATAGAGATCATTGTTCGCCGTGACTGAGTTTTTGTTGAAACCCTCTTCTTTCAACTTCGGGCTGTTGAGAGCGAGTTCATGCCCCTTCTTCACCGTCGTGTTCCGGTCGCCTGCCGAGACGGTCGCCTTGCCATCGAACACTCGGACCTGCTGTCCGCTCGCGTCGAAGTCATACAATCCCGTCTTCAGAATGTGCGTGTCGGCGCCGGGCTGGCTGATCTGTATCCGATTCTGTGGAAAGATCTGATCCACCTCCAGCATCGCCTCGCCTTGGCTGACGGCGACGTGAGTATCTGTCAGGCCAGTGGAAATCATCTTTACGGAACTGTGGTCACCCAACCTCAGATACACACCCGGCGTCAGCAGAATCTCGGCCTTGCCGCTGCCCGTCTCGAGGACTTGCCCATTTTGCAAATCTGCGATCCCGACCGCTTTGGAGTCCAAGGTCTGATCCCCAATGGACGCCTGACCCTCGACGTAATTGAGAGTTCCGGGCACCGCGTTATGTCTGTTGTCCGTGTCTGTACTCCACGCGGGCACAGACAGAAGAACTGCCAGAAAAAGGCTCCCGGCTGTCGCTTGCCATCTTGCCAGCTTCATATCACCCTCCTATCAAGATCTACAGTCCGTTAGATGAGCCGCAAGGGTGACGAGATGCATAGGTAACTGATTGATAGTAGGTGGTTTACTGTAGACCATACGAAGGGAAGTGAAGCGCTCTTAGGCGGTCAAGAAGACGACAATCTAGCGGTTTGTCTGAAGGCGAATCCCGACGCCACGACTAGGGTTCGTCCAGAGCAGGAATCAGTGGAACCTGAACGCTCTTTCGTTCGCCATCGCCCACGCGGAAGGCCATTCCCTGCCCTTCAAAGCCCTTCAGGAAGTCGGGATTGAAGTAAGCCTCGCCGTCCACACTTTCCCAGGCAAACAGCGTGTAGTCACCTGGGCGCAGTCCGCGCAGGATGAAGCGTCCAGATTGATCGCTGACGGTTTTCCGAAAGCGATCGACGCGAGCCCGCATGCGGGATTCAGGCACGGCCACGACGGTGGTGTTAGCTACGGGTTCCCCTTTGCTGTCAACGACAATGCCGTCGATCACTCCTCCATTGGTGCTCACCACAACATCGAGCGACACGGCGCCGGTCGCGCTGAGACCGGAATCGTTGACTTCACGGCCGCCGGCTAGAACCGACTTCACGAACCAATCTTCATTCACCACGCCTTCGCCCATCAGTTGCACGTAGTAGTTTCCCGGCGGAACGTCCTTCCATTCGAAACTGCCATCCGGGGCGACGTGCGTGAGATTGGTGAATCGATCGCCCATGCCCAAGGAATCTGCCTCGTCTTCGGGATTCACGCTCTGTAACGTCAGAAACACCTGTCCAGAGTCGAAGCTGGCCACCGCACCCCGGCTTTCTAGACGAAGGCGACCACGGATCAACGCTCCAGGCTGTGGCGACAAACGCACGCCATCCACACTGGTGGCCCCGACCAGCAGCGATTGCCGTGCGGTCAGCGGCACGGAAGACCCATCGACCGAAGCCAGAATGGTGTAATTGCCGGGAGAAACGTCGCGAATCACAAAACTGCCGTCTTTATGCATCTCCGCACCATTTTGCACGACGTTGAAATCACGCGACTGGAGCATGATCGTCGCCGCACTGTGCGGGGGAAGGTTGACCACCGATCCACGGATGCTCAAGCTTGGGGCAGGCATCAGCGAAAAATTCACGGGAAAATCGTCACCGGAGTGTAACTGGATCGGCGTTGCCTGGCTCCGGTCGCTGGTGCCCGGATAGTAGTTTGTCTGATAAGTCGTGGCCGGCTTCTCGGCATTGTGCGTTTCGGACGCTGCGGCGCCGTTGGCTTCGATCAGAGTTTTGAAATCGGGCGGAGGGCTCACAGAAACGTAGACGTTTCCCGCAGGTAGATTCGCAATACGGAATTCGCCGAGATCGTTCGTCCGCTCCGCGCCCGCCTGTTCCCAATGAGGGTGCCCGGAAATAAAGGTCTGCCGCAGAATGGTGACTTCCGCCTCAGACATTGGATCGCCATCTTCATCGGTCACCCGGCCACGCACCACCGCCGCGGCCTGCAGCCGGATATGCAGGTTCTTGAGTTGTTGGCCCTCGGTGAGCGTGAGTACTCGGCCTTCGCTGCGCGAGTGATTCTTTCCCACATCGAGGAGCCCGACGCGTTCCGCGAACAGGCGGTACCGTCCCGGCATAATGTTCTCGATCCTAAACGCGCCATCCGCCCCGGATACCGCTGTGTAGTCGCCGCCTTGCGACTGATTTTCGGCGATCAATTCGATCACCGCTTTCTTTACCGGCTGACTGTCTGGATCCCGGGTCACGATCCCTTCGATCGCCGCACGCTTCGATGACTTGTCACTATTCCCAGAATTTGGCGCGAGCGGATCCTGGGCCAAAGAACTCCCAGCCAGCCCGCCGAGGACGAGCAACGAGGTCAGCAGATATGCGGAAACACGCTTCATTGATGCGATTTTGGGGAGGAAGCAGATAACTTCGTTTCCGACCGGGAGATGGGTCGTCCTCATCCATTCTATCCCGCCAAGGTCGCTGGCCCAAGAGCTTCTGCACATACCTGCAATCGAAGTTTTGAGGCTTTATTTTCAGTGGCTTAGGCTTAATTGCATGACTGAACGCTCTCCGGATCAGACCTAAAAACGAGGACCTCGGCTTTGTTGTAGGGCGTTCACGAGACGTACAATTCTGGTTGACCACGGGAAACTAATTCTGTCTGTGCGTCGCGGCGCCGGTCCCAAAGCCCCGACAAGTACGGCATCACATTGACTGAAGATCAAAGCAGCAGACAAGAGCCCGCTCCACAAAGGCGCTTGGAGGCGTAACTCATGAAACACGCAATCCTCTTAACATTGTTGATTGCCACCGGGACGTTTGCCTATTCGCAGGATGTCACGGGAGACTGGCAAGGTTCGCTCAGCGCCGGCGGAGCCGAACTGCGTCTTGTTCTCCACATCACCAAGGGTGCAGATGGCGCGCTCAAAGCCACTCTCGACAGCGTGGACCAGGGTGCAAACGGCATTCCCGGTGAATTCAGTGTCGCTGAAAGCCTCCCAGTTGAGCCTCGGTATTGAGGCGGTTCACGGCACATACGAAGGAACCGTTTCGGCGAACGCGAAGACGATTTCGGGCACCTGGACGCAAAACACATCCCTGCCACTGGATTTCAAACGCGCCACCACTCCGATCAAGACCGAGCATAAGCCGGCAAAGCCTTCTGACATCGACGGCGCGTGGATGGGAACGCTCGACCTTGGCGCTGTCAGGCTTCGTGTCGTGTTCCACATCGTCAACACAGAAGACGGATTGATCGCGACACTCGATAGTCCCGACCAGGGACAGAAGGGAATGCCGACCACCTCCGTCACTCGTGACGGCGCGAACCTGAAGATCGAAGCCAAAGGTATCGGCGGAGTATTCGAAGGCAAGATCGCCGTGGATCTCTCCTTGATCGACGGCAGCTTCACCCAGATGGGTGCGACGCATCCTCTGCTGTTGAAGCGAGTCAAGGATCAGGCGGAACTCGAACTGAAGCGGCCACAGAATCCGGCACAGCCCTTTCCTTATCGCTCCGAGGAAGTCACTTACGACAACAAGGCTCAGAACGTGACCCTCGCCGCTACTATCACGATTCCGGAAGGAAAAGGACCGTTTCCTGCAGTCGTCCTGATCACAGGCTCCGGACCGCAAGATCGCGACGAGAGCCTGATGGGGCACAAACCATTTCTCGTTCTATCCGATTACCTGACGCGCCACGGAATCGCCGTGCTCCGCGCTGACGATCGCGGCACTGGCAAATCCACAGGCGTCTTCGCCAACGCCACGACCGCCGACTTTGCTACCGACGTTGAAGCCGGCGTCGTGTACCTGAAGACGCGGCCTGAAGTCGACTCCCGCAAGATCGGTTTGATCGGCCACAGCGAAGGCGGACTCATTGCTCCCATGATTGCTGCACGCAACAAAGACGTCGCCTACATCGTGATGATGGCCGGCACAGGCGTGCCCGGCGATCAGGTACTGGTCGCACAAGGGGAAGCAATCGAAGTCGCCAGCGGCAAAGATCCTGCGGAGGCATCTCTGAACGCCGCTAAAGAAAAAGCAATGCTCGCGATGGTCGAGTCAGAAAAAGATGACGCGACGTTGCAAAAAGAACTGAAACAAAAGATGACGGGTACCGTGCCCGACGCGCAAATCGGCATGGCGATCCAACAAGTCACTTCTCCGTGGATGCGATTCTTCCTGACTTACGATCCGGCGATCGCGCTGCGCAAAGTCTCGTGCCCGGTTCTCGCCATCAATGGCTCGCTCGATAAGCAGGTATTACCCACTCAGAATCTTCCAGCAATTCGGAAAGCCCTTGAGGAAAGCGGCAACAAGCACGTCGAAGTCGATGAACTTCCGGGGTTGAATCACCTGTTCCAAACAGCGACAACAGGTTCTCCAACTGAATATGCGCAAATCGAGGAGACGATGTCGCCCGTGGCTTTGGAGAAGATGTCGACCTGGATTTTGAAGCAGTAAACGTTGTGATTGTGTGGGAACAGCCGCCCTCGGCTGTCCGTCGCGCAACCCTCGACCCTGCGGATCAGCTACTCCGGGCAACTTGGATTCGTCAGCTGTCCTTGCGATAAAGCAGATTTTTCATCGCCTCGCGCCGAGCCGCATTCGCTCCCTTGTCCGTCTTCAGAACATCGGCAGGCTTTGACTTCGCTTCGGCCTCATCCTCACTGCACGACGGACACCTGTTCGCAAACCCCGGCTTGCCAGGCTTCAGCTCAAACTCTTCACCGCACGCGACACAGATCTTGATTGGGTAGATGGGCATCGTCACCTCATTTTATCGCGGACGACGGGGTTTACGCTTTCCCGAAACGAAACTGAACGTTATGAGAATTGCGACGCATATCCAAAGTCCCGGATCGCACCGGTCTATGCTCTTAGGCGTGGGCCTGTGGTGTAAAAGGCAGCACAGGACCCCGTCAAGGTCTCAGGTGAGGGTTCGAGTCCCTCCAGGTCCATTCCTTCTTTGCGGAAGGATTTGTCTCTTGGGACAAGTGGTGGGTTCGCTGGACGGGGTGCGACCCTCCTCAAAGTAACTTGATTTCCGGTGGGATTGTTTCGATAATGGTTGTGACCTTGACGGGGTGCCGATTTATCGGTTCTCGCGACGGCCTTGGGCTTCCGGGGCCGTTTGCATTTTCAGTCACCTGCTTGCTGAAACTGTTTCATCAGCGCATTTAACGGCGTCAAACCGATGTCCTCCAATATGTAAACATTCCCAAGAAAACTAATCATCAGCAAAGTGTAGTCGGAGAGGATTCTGTATGCCACCTTCGGAGAATATTCGATGAAATCCAAGGAGGTAGACAACACCCCGCCGTGCGCAAATTCATTTACATATTCTGAAGTCTTCCCGATGAGCTCAACAAACTGGCCCGACAGGAATCTCTTGCGTTTTGACAGCGCTGCATCAAGTTTCGCGGCGCGCTGCTGCACTGCTCCCGTCTCCTTGCCTTTCATTGTCAGGGAGACGAGGCGGTTAAACTCGGTGTCGTCAGCCGCATAACCTAGGTAGAGCCCGTTGATTAGGGCGTCTACGACACTCTTCTGCAGCGCGAATGCGGCAGAAAGATGCCTTTGCTCGACCAGTATGACTACTCCGGACACCAGACGAGTACAACGAACAAAATAGAATTACATCAATTGCTGTCGCTTCGTCTTTACGGAACGGGCGTGGCTATAGCCAAGATCCGCCAGAGATTGCACAAGCGTTCGATACCACTCAATTTTGTCCTGAGCGACGGCTTCAGCCATCTCAATTCAAGAAAATATTGCCGGTACAACGTATCCCTCTGCGCCGGACGGAATCCAGCATCGCGAATAATCCTTCGCAACTCTTCTTCGGTCGTGCAGTTCGTAACGCCTGCCGCCCGCACTACGTTCTCTTCAAGCATCACCGAGCCGACATCGTTTCCACCAAAGCGCAGCCCCATCTGGCAGACTTTCAATCCCTGCGTCACCCAACTCGACTGCACGTTGAGAAAATTCGACAGATACAGCCGAGAGATCGCGAGCACTTTCAAATATTCGACCGCGGTTGCTTCATCCCAATGCCGTCCGCCGAGCGCAGTATGCTGCGGCTGAAAACTCCACGGGATGAACGCCGTGAATCCGCCCGTCTCTTCTTGCAATTCGAACAACTTCTGCAAATGGTTGATGCGATTTTCGTAGTTTTCGCCGACGCCGAACATCATGGTCGCGGTCGTCCGCATACCGATCTGGTGCGCCGTACGATGGACGTTGATCCAGTCTTCGGTCAGGCACTTCAGGCGCGCGATTTTGTAGCGCACTTCGTCGTCAAGAATTTCTGCGCCGCCGCCGGGAATCGAATCAAGCCCCGCATCTCGCAGCCGCAAGATCGTGTCGCGGATCGAAAGCTCGCTGTATTCCGCAATCGCAATAATTTCTGACGCGGAATAGCAGTGCAGATGCACCTGCGGAAAACGTTCCTTGATCCCTCGCAGCATCTTCTCGTGCCAGTCAATCTTCAGATCAGGATGCAATCCACCCTGCATCAGCACGCCAGTGCCGCCGAGCTCAACCGTCTCGCGAATCTTGTCGTATATCGTGTCGAACTCGAGGATGTAGCCTTCTTTTGCCGCAGGCCCCTTCAGAGGCCGGTAAAACGCGCAGAAGGTGCAGTACTCGGTGCAGAAGTTGGTGTAGTTGATGTTGCGGTCGATGATGTAGGTGACCGTACCTTCCGGATGCAGCTGGCGACGGACCGCGTCGGCCTCCATCCCGATGCCGATCAAATCATCGGACTCGAACATCTCCAGCGCTTGTGCCTTTGTCAGGGACATAGAGGATCACAGAACCACCTCTAATTTTAGCGGACGGGACGCCATCGCGTCCAAGGCGGGGGTGCCATTGCTGGAGGAGTGTAGTTCGGCTTCCTTGTGCGCGCGGTCGGCATCCCGTTCGCGGCGGCCTCCACGGAGCGCCTGCTCAAGCAACAGAAATCCGACATCGCTGGGTTGGGCGGACAAAGCGTAGGCGCAATACTGTGCAGCGCGATTCCAGTCTCCCGCCTTTTACGCGAGCAGCCCCGACTGCGATCCATGCCAGCGGTGGTATCCATGACAGTTGAGAGATTTCACGGACCCGGAGTAAGATTTCTCGGGGCGTGGAAAGTGGTGAATCCATGAATACTGAACGCTCTCTGATTGCTTCGATTCTTTTTCTGGGACTTGGACTAGGGCTGATCTTTGGCTACTGCCACGACAGCACTGTCACCTTTGGCGCGGCATATCCGGTATCCGGCGCATCGCTGCGAGTTGTCATCAGCACAGACGGACTACCCGCGATTGTGGGATTAATATCAACCATATCGGGGGTCCTATTCTTCTTTGCAGCTCTTGTTTTCTCCGTGCTCAACTTGATTTCGCAACGCGGACCAGCGACTCGCGAAAGGGCTCCCGTTTCCTGAGCGAAGTTTCGCTCGTTGACACTATTCCTGCTGTTACCTAGACTGCCTGTGTAACTCTCGCGAGGTCCATGAATGGCGTGGCTGCAAAACAAGTTTGAAAAGAACTTCCTCATTTCGACCGTCGATTACGTCTTCAACTGGGCGCGAAAATCGGCGGTGTGGCCGATGACCTTTGGACTTGCCTGCTGCGCGATCGAGATGATCGCTTCGTCGACGGCGCGTTTCGACATCGCGCGGTTTGGATCGGAAGTATTCCGCCCCAGCCCTCGGCAAAGTGATCTGATGATCGTTGCCGGCACCGTGACGTTGAAGATGGCACCGGTGGTCAAGCGGATCTATGACCAGATGCCCGACCCCAAGTGGGTGATTTCGATGGGCGCATGCTCCTCGGTGGGCGGTCCTTTCAATACGTATGCTGTTCTGCAAGGCGTGGACAAGATCGTGCCGGTGGATGTCTACGTGACCGGATGCCCGCCGCGTCCTGAAAATCTTTTCTACGCGTTGCTGAAACTGCAAGACAAGATCGACACCATGACGATTGCGAAGAAGCCGACCGAAGTCCGCCTCGATCCGAACATGGTCGAGAACTTCAAGCGTCAGGTCATGATCGCGCAAACTCTACAGCCGAAATAGCGGTCGGCTTTCGGCTATCCGCCCTCGGCGAAAACACTTCATGTGGGGACCGCCGCCTCGCCTGTTCGGATGAGCGAGGCTCGGCAGCATCCCCACGAAGGCGGACCCATGCCATTCACCAAGCTCACCACCCAATCCGAACTGCCGGCAGCCAACGAAGCCAAAGAATTTCATTGCGGCGATAAGGAGATTTGTGTCGCCAACGTCAACGGCGATTTCTCCGCAATGGACAACATCTGCCTGCATCGCGGCGGCCCTCTTGGTCAGGGGATCGTCGAGGGCGGCAAGGTCGTCTGCCCCTGGCATGGTTGGGTCTGGGACCTGAAGACCGGCGAAGCGCAACACAATCCGAACGCCAAACTCGCGGTGTATCCGTTGAAGGTCGAGAATGGCGAAGTGCTGATCGAAATTCAGCGGAGCTAGCACCGGAAGTTCCGCCCGAATTGTCGGCAATTTTCGCAGATAATCGTTCTATGCAGGCATCGCAACCGGCCAAGCGATTTCTTTGGGCAGGCGTTAGCGTCCTTGTACTAATCGGCGTGGCTGCGGTCGCGCGACGCACCGTCGTTCTGTTTTATCCCGGACACCTCGGAAGTGGCAGCTCTTCTCCTGCGGCCGCGCTGGACGCAGGCTTCGCTCGGCACATCGTGCTGACGCTCGTGCACATCCTGCCGGGTGCGCTATTTCTGGTGCTCGGAGCTTTTCAGTTCATGGCCGGCGTTCGACAAAAGCATCTGCGGTTTCACCGCTGGTCGGGCCGCCTGCTCGTGATTTTGGGACTGGTGATCGGGATTTCCGCGCTGGTGATGAGCTACACGATGAACATCGGAGGCCCCAACGAAACGGCCGCCACTACGCTCTACGCGATTGTGTTCCTGGTCTGCCTCATCAAGGCATACCGCTTCATTCGGCGAAAGCAAGTCGCAAGGCATCGCGAGTGGATGATCCGTGCATATGCCGTTGGACTAGGTGTAGCAACCACACGTCCGATTGTCGGAGCGTTCTTCGCATTCCGCCGGCTTACACCTCATGAGTTTTTCGGCATCGCGTTCTGGCTGGGATTTACGACTACGTTTCTCGCGGGCGAGGCTTGGATCGATTACACCCGGCATCGGCAACCAGTAGTCAGCCGTTAGCACTTGGCCCTTAGCCGAGGTAATGCAGGAACTTCCCCGGCTGACTGTCGAAGCCGGGAAAAACGTTGGCAACATTGGTATTGCCCATGTGCTGCACGACCGCTTCTCCGATGACCTGGCGGAAGTCAGTCGTGAGTGCGAGATCGCGGCCTTCATAAAGCTGCGACGGATCCAGCCCGGGCCATCGCCCGTAAACTTTCCCACCTTTCACCGGCCCGCCAAGAACAAACATTACGTTCGCATGGCCGTGGTCCGTACCCCGATTTCCATTTTCTCGGGCGGTGCGGCCAAACTCCGACATGGTGATGACAACTGTATCTTCGCCAAGATCGCCGAGATCCGTCCAAAATGCAGCGATCGATTGCGAAAAATCTCTGAGAACGTTTGCCAGTTGGCCTTCGGTCGAGCCCTCGTTCACGTGATGGTCCCAGCCCCCAATATCGGCGAACGCAATCTGCACGCCGAGATTTGCCTTGATGAGCTGTGCGAGCTGGCGAAGGCTATCGCCAAAGCGCCCTTTCGGATAGTTCGCTCCGGGCGCGGGCGTGTATTTTCCCGGATCAGCGGCCTTGAGCATCTTCACCGCGTCGAAGGTCTCCGCTCCTGTCCCGTGAAGCACCGCATCGGAAGAGTGGTCGTACATCGCCTCAAAGGCGCTGGCTGCGGGCGAGGGCTTCTGGGCTCTCCCGCCAACCGAGAAATCGCTGATGTTGTTCATAGCCACCGCCGACTCGTGTCCGCTCAAGATGCGTGGCAGGGAAGGTCCCAAGGCGATGGCGCGAAACGGAGAAAGCTGCGGAGTGGATGGCAGACCATGCAGCGACCGATTGAGCCATCCATCTTCCGTAGCTTTGACGCCGGGCGTGCCGGTTTCCATGAAATCCTGCGCGTCGAAGTGTGAGCGCGTCGTGTCGGGCGATCCGGCAGCATGCACAATCGCGAGATGTTTCTGTTGCCAGAGTAACTGAAACGCCGAGAGGGACGGATGTAGTCCGAAGAACCCGTCGAGGTCGATCACCGACTTGCGCGGAATGTTGATGCTTGGCCGCATGGAGTAATAGTGCGACTCGCCGTGCGGAACAACGATATTCAAGCCATCGGCCGCGCCGCGCTGAAAAAGTACGACCAGGCGCTTGGTGCGTTCCCCAGCCTGGACGGCGCCCAGGGCAGCACGTGTAAGGAAACTTGGTACAGCAGCGGTGCCGACGACGGCCAGCGCGCTATTACGCAAGAAAATGCGACGTGTGATCGACATAAGAACCGCTCCTGGCTACCAGCTTCCGCTATTCCGTTGTGCGACTGACCACTTTATTTCCGAGTGCCTGTTTGCGAGGAGCTAGCGGCTAGCAGCTACTAGCTCATCTCCTCTGAAACTCCGGCGACCCCAGCAGTAGTCCGGCAATCATGTTGGCATCAGCCGGTCTTGGCTGCGGAGCCTTGTTCCCTTGTGCGGGCGGCGAACCCTTCGATGACGACGTCACTTGCGCCACGATCGAATCGTGCGTCTGCTTCGATACGTCAGAAGAAAGGAGCTTTGCCTCCATTGCGGAAAGGGTTGCGCTTGCGTCAGGCGGCGATGCTGGTGATTCCGCCAGTTGAGCCGAATCGATTTTCACCCCGTGGACTTTGCCGGCGGTGAGCGCCAGCGCAAAATTCATGCGATTCAACAAAGCCGACGAACTCACCCAAGTATCAGCTTTCATCGAGTAGCCGGTCGGCGGCTGCGCGCCATAAAGCGGCATGCCCATCATGTTCAACTGACGCGCTAACGGCATCGCATCGTCAACGTCCGCGCCCGTGGCACGCACGGCGGAAGCAACGAATTCGAGCGGGGTCTTAACTTTTGCTCGATACGAGGCTTCGTCCCAGAATTCGGAAGAATGGAACATCGTCTCCAGAACTTCGCGGATGTCGCCTTTTTTCTTTTCAAACGTCTTCGCCATGCTATCGACCAGCGTCGTCGGAGGATTGTCGGACACGAAGCGCTGCGCCAGCTTCAGAGAAATGAAGTGCGCCGTTTGCGGACTTGTCGCGAGCAAGTGCAGCACTTCCCTGCCCTCGTTCTCGCCCTTTGGCTTGATGCGGTGTCCGAGAACAAATTTCGGGCCTGGCTCGTGCATGCGAGGCTCGTAGCGGAATCCCATTCCTTCAAACGGTTTCTCGATCGTCCATCCCGTGAAAACTTTGGCGACTTCGGTTACGTCGCGCTGCGAATATCCGCCATTCACGCTGAGCGTGTGAAGTTCAAGCAACTCGCGCCCGTAGTTTTCATTCAGTCCGGCATTCTGCTTGCGCCGCGCATTCGGATTCGGCGGCATGCGGCGCGGGCGACCGTAAGGACCATAGCCCATGGGTCTCGCGGGAATACCCTGCGCCTGCAGGGAGTCAGGGCCAACGCTCAACCAGTTGTCCAGGTAGAAAAGCATCGCCGGGCTCTTTGCCGTTGCGACAAGCAGATCTTCGAATTTTCCCAACGCGTGGGGACGAATGGTTTGCTGTTCGTAGTTCGTCAGCAACAGCCGCTCCGGACCTTTGCCAACGAAAACATTGAAGTGATTGAACCAGAAATCGGTCATCACTTCTTCAAGCTGGCGATCACTGTAAATCGCGCGCAGCAGTTTGGCCTGTGCGAGTTCTTCCGCGACGACGGCTTGCGGGTTGTTCATCGCCAGCAGCGTTTCTCTCTGCTTGGGATTCATATCCGCGAGAAATTCCTGTCCCTTGCCACCGCGTAGCGAGTCGGCAAAAGCGAGTTGCTCGTCGAGCGACATGGAAAGAACCTTCTTATAGCGCTCGTCCGGAGATAAGTCGGTGATCGACTGAACTTTCAGGTCCGCATACAGGCGATCTTCCCGGGCGCGCGATTCTGCCTCTTCCGCAGGAGTCAGCTTGGCTGGCGCGGGGGGCGCGACTTCGTTCGGCGCCGGAGGCGTGGAGTTGCCGTCGGACCCGTTGATCGCATTCATTGCGCCGTCAGGGCCGGATCCCTGAGCGGCGTCGCCGCTGGCCGCGGCTGCCAGTTCTTCCGCAGTCTTTGCGCTATCGTTGGCCGACGGTTCAGCAGGAGCTGTTGCGGCAGCGACTTCTTGCGGCTTGTCTTTGTCTGTTGTCCTTGCGGGCCTGCGCTTCCTGCTTGCGATCGAGTCTTTCCTGCAAACGAGCCACTTGCACGCGATAGATCGCGCGCCGCGCCGGATCGGACGGCATAGATTTCTTGCCGTCCATCACTTGCTTGACCATCTGATTGTCGGGGAATTCTTCGACGATTTCTTTCGCGCTCATGTGCAGCGTTCGAAGAGGAGCAAGGCGAGCATCCATCGCTGTGTCGGGAATTTTGTCCGGATGCAATTGCGTATCGATCCAGCGATCGACTCCCATCGCCATCACTTGTTGCACTTCGCCAGGTCGCGGACCGAAAGTCAGTCGGTTGAGGGCGTGTACCGCACGCTTCTGATCGTTCGGACCATTGTCAGCGGTGCTTTCTGTTTTCTTGGCGAGAAGTTCAGGCACTGCGCAGGCCAAACTCAGACAAAACAGGAACACCGACAGCTGGACAAATCTGGATCTCATGGAGACTCCGGACGGAAACCTCTTCTGATTATGAACCCTTGCCGTTAGAAAAGTTGCAATCCGCTGTGGTTTGGAATGCGCCGGAGATCACTGCAATGAAAAGACTTGCGAGCTGCAATTCCGGCTTCACAAACAGGATTTGAGCCTACGTGAGGTAAATTTTCCCGTGGGAGACTTTGTATTGCAGGGTCGCGGCCAGATGATCGACGTCGGTGGCGGCGATGTTCACAGGCACTGTGTCGAGGAGCGGGGTTCGGCTGCTTCCGACGGCGTCGCGGCGCACCTGAATCAGAAGAGCCTGAACTACGTTTGGATCGAATTTTTCAGGGGCCATTCGAACCAGATCGCTCAGAGCGCTGCCGACTGAAAGCGGCGCGCGGTAAGGACGCGCACTGGTCATCGCGTCGAACGAATCGGCAAGACCTACAATGCGCACCGACATTGGCACGTCATCTTGGAGAAGGCGATCGGGATAGCCGGACCCATCGCTGCGCTCATGATGCCAGCGCACGGCTTCAGGAATCTTGGGCCACGGAAACTGAACGCTGCTCACGATTTGGTGTCCGACGGTTGTGTGGTCCGCCATTTCACGGAACTCTTCCGGATCCAGCGCGCCCGGCTTGCCGAACAGACGGCGATCGACCGCGACTTTCCCAATGTCGTGGAGATATCCCGCACTGCGCAGCGCGGCGACTTCGCTTGATTCCATCCCCATGGCATCGCCGATCGCAGCGGCGTAGCGTCCGACCCGCAATGAGTGCCCATGAATGTTGACGTGTTTCACATCGATCGCAGTCGCGAACGCCTCAAGGGCGTTGTCGTAGAAGCCGTGTAGAGAAGCCATCAAGCGCAGATTCTCGGAAACCCGCTGCGCTATGGTTTGAGTCAGCGCATGATTCTGAACTGCGAGCGCGACATAGGTGCAAAGAAGATCGAGCGCATCGAGTTCGCTGTCTTCATAGAGCGCGTCGCCGGGTCGGCGGCCAAGGGCGACGACTCCGGCGAGACGTCCCCCAGTCTTCAGGGGAGCAAGGCATTTGAACAATTCCGGTGCGACGTTGCCATTGGAACTCACAAAGACCGAATACGTGGACGAGTTGAGAACGATCGGTCCGCGAGCCGCAACCAGCGCGTGCACATGTTTTGGAAGGAGAGGAATGAAGGAGGGATCCGGCATCAGCGCGAAGCCCAGCGACGCCGCGGATGTAAGCATCGCGGGCTTGTCGTTGAACAGAAAAAGCGCACCCTCGCGCGCGCCTGCCGCTTCCATGACGGAAGACAACATCAGGCGAGAGGTCTCTGAAAACTCGCGCTCCGCCGTCAGCGTAGGCCCGAGCTCCGAAAGCGCCTCGACTGTGTGCAACAGCCGCCGTAAATTGTTTGTCTGTATCGCCACCGACGAAGTGGGAGCCAGATCGCAGAGCAGAATGAGGGTAACATGCGGGAAATACCCAGTGCGAGAGCGGGTTGTTGGTTAGTTTGATGCGGTGATGACGAAGTAACACCGTGTTGACACGAGAGGTTTGGGAAACGGGATGAACGATTTTGATTCCTCGCAGCGGAAAACTTTTACATTGTGCAGCTTATGAGGTTTCGTCGCGATTCGCGACTTCCGCTTTGCGGTGGTTGGCTTTCCAAGCGCGATCGTTCTGGAAGTGAATCCTTGATCGCAGCACGGGCTAAGGCGGGAGCCCGCAGGGCAAGCTGACAGCCAAGTTCGAACCCTAGAAATGCTCGCGCAGTTCGGCGAAGCGGCCGACGATCAGAAGTCTCTGCGAAGGCGGCGCGGCGTTGAGTTCCTCGTGCTCAAGAATCCAGGTATCACCGTGCGGAACGAAGACGGCGTGCAGACCGGCAGCCAGCGCAGGATTGATATCGGACTTCGGGCTGTTTCCGATCATCCACGTCGACGCCGGAGCGCAACCGTGTTTTTCGACGAGCTGCGTGTAGGTCGACTTGTTCTTCTCCGCGACGATCTCGGTCGCCTCGAAAAATTTCTTCAACCCAGAGCGTTCGATCTTGCCGCCCTGCTCCGCGAGCGCGCCCTTCGTTACCAGGATCAAGCGATGGCGGCCTTGCAGTTGCTCAAGCGTTTCGGGAACTTCGGGAAGATACTCGATGTCATGATCGGCAATGCTATGCCCGAAGCTCATGACCTGCGCGTGGAGTTCAGGAGTCACCGGCTCTGTCGTCAATTTCTCGAAAGTGTCGACCAGCGCGTGCGAGAAGCTGTGCAAGCCGTATCCGTGCTTCACGATGCACTCACGCTCCACGCCGTTCAGAACTTCACGAACTTGTTCCGGAGAAAATTCGTGGTGATTCAGAAACGAAATGAATCGCGCGATGGCACGCTCGAAGTAGACGTTGTTTTCCCAGAGCGTGTCGTCGGCGTCGATGAGAAGGGTCTGGCGCGGGCAAGCTTCTAGCTCCTAGCTGCTAGCTTTCAAAAAAGCAAGATTGGTGAACACTTCTGTGCGGCGCGGCGAAATTGACGGCAGCGGTTGCTTACACCCAATCCACACGCGCTTCGGGACCGATGATGCCGGCTTTGTGTCCCATATCGAGGAGGCGACGAACAGCCTCCCGTCCATCGGGCCCGTAGTCGAGGGTGCGCTCGTTCACGTACATTCCAACAAACTTGTCGGCCGATTGCGTGTCGAGATCGCGGGCAAACTGCATCGCATAGGCAAGAGCTTCCTCACGGTGCTCCAGCGCATATTGAATGCTCTCGCGGAGAGCCGCGTTCACGACGGGGATAAGTTGCGGCCCGAGTTCGCGGCGAATTGCATTGCCTCCCAGCGGCAACGGCAAACCAGTCACCTTCTGCCACCATCGCCCCAGGTCGACGATGCGATGAAGGCCAGACTTGTCGTAGGTAAGCTGTCCCTCATGAATAATCAGCCCAGCTTCGTATTTACCCTCGAGCACCTGCGGAATGATTTGATCGAACGGAACGACCTCGGTCTCGACTCCGGGAGCAAACAAATTCAGCGCTAGATACGCGGTCGTGAGCGTGCCGGGTACGGCAATGCGCTTGGTCTTGATTTCGCTGATCGTAAACGGACGCGGCGAAACCACCATCGGTCCGTAGCCCTCGCCAACACTGCCCCCGCAAGACATCAGCGCGTATTTGTCTTGCACGTAGGGGTAGGCGTGGAACGAAATCGCGGTAACGTCATAAACGCCGTCACGCGCTTTCTGGTTCAGCGTCTCGATGTCGCACAGCGTGTGGGTAAACCGCAATCCCGGCGTGCGCACCTTGTGCGTCGCGAGCCCATAAAACATGAAAGCGTCGTCGGAATCGGGGCTATGGGCAACCTTAATCTCGCGAAGGTCACTGGAAGTATTGCTGCCGGGGGCTTTGCCTGTTTCGGATACAACCGTCATCTTGAATGCTCCACGAGATTTGCCTAATTTGAATCACGGCGCCAGCGGGTCGCGATGGCGGCCGCGAACATCACTTTTATGACTTCGGCCGCGATGAACCAGTACAGACCAAGATAAGCTGCTCTTGCCAGGGAGTGGGTGGCCACGTAGAGCCAGGTGAGTCCTCCCGCGAACAGAAGAATCTCAGCCGCAAGACCTGCAACAACTGCGCGCGCAAAAGTTTTTGCTCCCCGATCGAAAATATATCCTGCGAGGAACGCAACGAACGGATACACGATCAAAAAGCCGCCGGTAGCGCCTGCAAACTGGGCGATTCCGCCGGGACCCATCGGATTGAATACTGGCAGCCCGACCGCGCCCTCGAGCAGATAAAGCGCCAATGCGGCGAAACCGCGGCGGCTTCCGAGCAGCAATCCGACCAACAAGACCCCGAGGTTTTGGACAGTCAAAGGAACCGGTGTCAGCGGCATCATCGGAATCGTGATGCGAGCGCACAGTGCAACGAACAAACTCGCTCCTACGACCAACGCGACTTGTCGCGAAGCTTCGACCATCCGCTCCTGCGGAGTAGCGAACGTTTGAATTGCTGTCTTTGCCATGATCGGTCTCCTTCAGGGAATAAGACTGACTGATTAACTATGATTTGCTCGGCGGTCGGCTTCGGTTCCATCATGCGAAGCGTGCGCCTTCTGCAGATTCCGGCGCAAATGCATATAGAGGGCGAGTACCACGCACACAACGACGAGCGTACTCGCGCCCAAGATCAGGAACCACCAGATCATCCGCACAGCCGTTTAGGATAACAGAAAGGGTGTTAGGACCCGCATCTTCAGGTGAGCTCTGCGCACGCGACGATGTTAGCGGACGGCAGATTCCTCCCTTCGGTCGGGATGACCAAATGCAGTCGGAATCACACCTTCAAGGGATGGCGGAGTAACACGGAACAGCGATTTTCAATAGGAAGCTAGGAACCGTCCTTCGACGCTGCCAGCCTCTGTCGCATGCCTTCGACCCGCTTGATTATGAACTCGAGACGGTTTTTTCCCCACTTGGTGCGGGTCACGACCTTTTCGAGTGTGAGGAACGCATGAGGATCGTTGAGTTTCTCGCGGAGCTCTTTGCGGAAGGGATGGATCTTTGCGTACATCAAAAACAGCTCGCCGCTGAAGGCAGGCTGCAGGAACAGGTCTTCGTTCAAGACGCCCTGAAGTACGAACGATGCGACGATGCCCCAGTATCCGCCGACCTGGCGAAACCAGGAGTTCTCCTGCGTGCCCATGGCCGACACAACCTTCATCACGTCGTCGGCACTCAGCGGAAAGAATTCACCGGCAAACCAGGCGCGGGCTTTGCGCATTTCCGCTTCGCGGCGAAGATCGTAGAGCTGCAGAATCAATTGAGCATCGGCAGTAGTCGGTTTTTTGGACATACGTTTTCCTCGACTGGATTGAGTGGACTCGGCACGTTAAACGGCCCACGAATTTGCACGACTCAAAACATCACGAAGGACTTGCAGTCTGAGCGCTCGGGACCGTCGCCTCGGGCGGCGGTGGGGCTGGCCGCTCGAAATCGCATTCCTTGTTGGGACAGGCGATGACCGGCCCGGCTTTCAGGTTCTTCTCCACCAGATATTCACTGCCGCAGCTCGGACACTTTTCGGCGATCGGCTTGTGCGCCGAAGTGAATTTGCACTTCGGATAGTTTCCGCAGCCGTAGAACGTGTTTCCCTTTCGTGCGCGTTTTTCGACAAGGTCCCCGTCTTTGCAGTCGGGGCACTTCACGCCAATGTAATTCTGCTTCACATACTTGCACTCGGGATACCCGCTGCAGGTCGTGAACTCGCCGTAGCGGCCATGCCGGATCATCATGTTGCGCCCGCACTTCGGGCATAGCTCATCCAGCGGGATATCAGGAACTTTCTTCCCCTGATCGAGTCTCCGCGTGGTCTTGCAGTCCGGATAGCCGGTGCAAGCCATGAACTGTCCGAAGCGGCCGCGCTTCAGAACCATGACGCGGCCACAGTTTTCGCAATACTCTTCCTGCGTGGTTCCCTGCACGTCGGCCGAATCAAGATCGGGCAGGTTGATCGGATTCTCTTTCGTGAACGTGCAGGTGTTTGGATCTTCCTTATCGTATGTGCTGCAAGCGTAGAAGGACCCGTGCTTGCCCCATTTGATCACCAGCGGGGCGCCGCACTTTTCGCACTTCTCGTCCGTGGGCTTCTCCATCCGCTTGATGTTTTCCATGTGCTTGGCGGCGTACTTCAAGTCTTTCTGGAATTTCTTGTAGAACTCCGCCATGGCGTCTTGCCACTTCTCTTTGCCTTCTTCGATCTCGTCGAGCTCTTCTTCGAGACGAGCCGTGTATTGCAAATCGAAAATATCGCGAAAATTTTCGACGAGGAGGTCCGTGACCACAAGACCGATTTCCGTCGGGGTGAACTTACCGCCGATTTTCTGCACGTATTGACGTTCCTGAATCGTCGTAAGAATTGCCGCATATGTCGAAGGACGGCCGATTCCGCGCTCTTCGAGTTCCTTCACCAGCGAGGCTTCGTTGTAACGCGGTGGCGGCTCGGTGAAGTGTTGTTCCGGCTTCAGTTCCTTCAGAGTGAGCTTTTGTCCCGCTTCGAGCGCCGGCAGTTTGTGTTTGAGTTCCTCGTCCTCTTCGTCTTTGCCGTCTTTGGATTCCTCGTACACCCGCAGGAAGCCGTCGAATTTCATAACCGATCCGGTGACGCGGAACCAGAACGTCTCGCTGCTCTTCGCGTCGATGTCGACGGTGGTCTGATCGAAGACGGCAGGATTGATCTGCGATGCGACAAAGCGCTGCCAAATCAGTTTGTAGACCTTGAACTCATCCTCTTTCAGATACTGCTTCATCTGGTCCGGATGCCGCATGGCTGAGGTTGGACGGATGGCTTCGTGCGCGCCCTGCGAATCTTTTTTCTCTTTAAATGTGTTGGGCGACTCCGGCAGGTAGGTTGGTCCGTATTCTTTGCCCACGTACTCTCGTACTTCTTGAATGGCCTCGGGCGCAACGCGTGTCGAATCGGTACGCATGTAGGTGATAAGGCCGACCGATCCTTCTTCACCAAGTTCCACGCCTTCATACAAACGCTGCGCGATCATCATCGTGCGCTTCACGCTGAACCGCAGCTTGCGGGATGAGTCCTGTTGCAGCTTGCTGGTAGTAAAAGGAGGCGCAGCGTTGCGGCGGCGCTCTTTCTTTTCGACCGCGCGGACTACCCAGTCAGCCTTTTCAAGCGCTACGCGGATTTTTTCGGCATCCTCGCCGTTTGTGACTTCAACTTTCTCCTCGCCTTTGCCCACGAACCGCGCGTCAAACGCCGGCGGCTTGGGTCCGGCAAGATTCGCGTCGATGGTCCAGTATTCTTTCTTCTCGAACGCCTTGATTTCGCGTTCACGCTCGACGATGAGACGGAGTGCTACGGTCTGCACGCGGCCGGCAGAAAGGCCGCGACGGACTTTATCCCACAGGAGCGGCGAAACCTGGTATCCCACGAGGCGGTCGAGCACGCGCCGGGCTTGTTGCGCGTCCACAAGATTCTGATCGATGGCGCGCGGATGTTCGAACGCGGCCTGCACGGCGCGCTTGGTAATTTCGTTGAAGGTGACACGCTGAATGCGCGGAGGAGCCTCTGGCTCACCCTTCTTCGCCTTCTTGACTTTCTTTTTCTTGCCGTGGTCGCCCAGTTCAAAAGCCAGATGGGCGGCAATCGCTTCGCCCTCGCGGTCCGGGTCAGGCGCCAGATAGATCGCATCCGCCGACGCTGCCAACTTCTTCAGCTTGGCAACGACTTTCTCTTTGCCCGGAATAACCACGTAATCGGTCTCGAAGTCGTTCGCGATATCTACACCGAGCGTGCTCTTGGGCAGGTCCCGCACGTGCCCGAACGAGGCCTCGACGGTGAATCCCTTACCCAGATATTTCTCGATCGTTTTCGCCTTGGTTGGCGACTCGACAATGACTAAACCTTTTAACAATGGATCCTCAATTTCTTGGCAGTGCGTTTTCCCGAAGCTAGCACGAATGTCAAGCGGGTAACAAGTTACGGCAAAAACCTGTCAGCTATCAGCTGTCAGCTCTCAGCTTCCGAAGGAACGCCGAAAGCATCTTTCTTGCTGACTCCGCTTCCTCGATGAGCCGCTGGTAGTTTACTGAATTCAACAGATCCAGATCGCGCGCAAGAAGGAGGTGATAATTCAACCTCACTGGCCGATCCCATCGCGATTTGCAAGAAGCGGGCAAACTCGATATCTCCTTTTCGGCACGACCCTTCAGCGATATTGGCACCTATGGACGCCGATGCTCTCCTCGGTTGGCTCGTTAGCCCGTATGCCTCTTCGCGCGGGAACTTGTTGCTCGAACGATAGATGTCCAACGTTAGGCGGTGTGCTTCTCCCCCAGACCTTCAAGTTTCTAGAATTCTGCAAGTGCTGAAAGCCGACAGCAGAAAGCTGAGCTAAAAGCTCTTCACAAAATTCTTCCCTGGCATCTGCCGGATTTTGCCGTTGAGCTCCAGCTCAAACAGCGCCGCGAAGATTTCGGAGGAGGACATGTTCGCTTCCAGCTTCTCGACGAGTTCGTCGATGTGCGTAGCTTCGTCAGACTTCAGCAGGCTCAGAATTCGCTTTTCGTGAGGAGGAAGCCCTTCGTCCGGAAATAGAGATGCCGGCGAGGAGCCCTGGGATTCAGGCGGGGTAGCGGGCGTGAGCGCAAGTCGTACTTCTGTCGGGAGATCCTCCCAAACGTCTTCCCACGTCGCCACCAATTTCGCGCCCTGCTTGATGAGGGTATTCGGTCCCCAGGAGTTCTTATTGGTGACATTGCCGGGGACGGCGAAGACGTCGCGATTCTGCTCGAGCGCCAGGCGGGCGGTGATCCGAGTGCCGGAATATTCCGCGGCCTCGACTACGAGAACCCCGATCGACATTCCACTGAGGATCCGGTTGCGGATGGGGAAATTCTGCGGAGCGGCAAACGTTCCCAGAGAAAACTCGGAAATCAGGGCACCCCCGCAGGCCAATATTTGCTCGGAGAGTCGTGAGTTTTCTTTCGGATAAATGACGTCCACACCCGTCCCGAAGACCGCGATCGTTTTGCTTTTTGCGGTAATCGCGCCGCGATGGCTTGCCGTGTCGATCCCGCGGGCCATCCCACTAATAACGACCAGTCCTTGAGCAGCAAGATCGCACGCCAGTCGCTCGGCCATGCCGGAACCATAGGGAGTGGGGTGGCGTGTTCCCACCATGGCGATTCCGGGCATGGTTAACGCTTGAGTATTCCCGCGCACATAAAGAAGAAGAGGCGGATCGTAGATTTCTATGAGGCGAGGAGGATAAGAAGGATCGTCCAACGAGACGATCGCAACGCCGGCTTCGGCGGCTCGCGCCAGTTCCTCCCGAGCAAGCTCCGCGGATTTGCCGGTCGCTAGAGATTGCGCGGAGACGGCCTTGATACCAGTGCTTTCAAGTTCGGTGAGCGAAGCGCGGAAGACAGCTTCGGCTGACCCAAAGTGTTTGACAAGCTTTCGGGACCTGGTTGGGCCCAGCCCAGGAGTCAAAGAAAGCGCAACCCACTCGAGAACGTGAGCGGGTGCAGCAACATCGGTTGTGGACAAATTGAGTCTCCGAGCGGACTGTAGTAATTGGTGGGGAACCGTGTCAAGGTCACACGTCACATGGGTTTGTTAATATTGTGGAAAGAATGAGAAGGTTGCGTATTTCCGCCATTTCCTACCTGAATACTGCTCCTCTAATGTGGGATTTTGAGAACGGACAGATAGGCCAGCACTTCGAAATTTCATACACTTTGCCCTCCGCGTGCGCCCGAGCATTGGCTGCCGGGGATGCCGATATCGGCATCATTCCAGCGGCGGCGTACACGCAGATATCTGGGCTACAAATTCTCCCGGACGTGGCGATCGCGTCGCGGCGCGCAGTACGCTCGATTTTGCTCGTCAGCAAAGTTCCAGTTCAGGAAATTCGAACCGTCGCACTGGACACTTCCTCGATGACATCGGTCGCACTGACCAAGATTCTGTTCGCGAAGTGGCTTGGAGGCGCGCGGATCTACACGGCGATGGAGCCTGTCATCGAAATGATGCTCGAAAAGTGCGATGCGGGGCTGGTGATCGGTGATCCGGCACTGCAGATTGACCGCACACGCTATCAAACGCTCGATCTCGCCGAAGAATGGATTCTCCGTACGGGCAAGCCGTTCGTGTTCGCATTCTGGGCGGTACGGAGTGAAGCGTTGCGGGAGGCCGACCCTTCGCTGGATTTAGCTGCGGCGTTTCGCGACTCCCGCGATCATGGACTCGAACCGGCGAGCCTCGCCCTGATTGAGCGCGAGTGGGCGCCTAAATTGAAGCTCAGCGAAAGCGACGTTCACGAGTACTTGACTGAGAACATCGACTACCGGCTGGACAGCGACTGCCTGGAAGGTCTGCGATTGTTCTATCGCTATGGCGCGGAGATCGGCGCCCTGCCCGCCGCTCCTGCGCTGCGGTTCGTGGAATCGGCGAAAGTCCTGACCACGTGAGTTGCCTGCGCGCAATCCCCCTCGGAGTTAAGCTAAGGGCTTGCATCCGGAAACTTCTATGAGCCTGTTTCAGCCCATCCCGAATGCCGGTGGCTCCGCCGATACGACGCGTCCACTCGCTGATCGCATGCGTCCGCGCACCCTGGATGAATATGCTGGTCAGGAACATTTAATCGGCCCCGGCAAACCGCTGCGAGTGCAGATTGAGCGCGACGATTCCGGGTCGTTGATTTTCTGGGGTCCTCCGGGTACGGGTAAAACTACGCTCGCCAAAATCATCGCGAAGATGACGAAGGCGGAGTTCATCGAGTTCTCCGCGGTGCTGGCTGGAATTAAAGAGATCAAACAAGTCATGGCCGACGCCGAGCGGGCCAAGCAATACGGCACCCGCACGATTGTTTTCATCGACGAGATCCACCGCTTCAACAAGGCGCAGCAAGATGCTTTCCTGCCGCACGTGGAAAAAGGCAACATCCGCTTGATCGGCGCTACGACCGAGAACCCTTCGTTCGAGATTAATTCGGCTCTGCTTTCGCGCTGCCGCGTGTACGTACTGCAACCGCTCACGGAAGAACAGATCGTGACACTTCTGCGGCGAGCGCTCACAGACCGTGAACGCGGACTGGGTGAGATGAATGTCATCGCATCCGAGGATGTTCTGAAGAAAATTGCCAGCTACACCAGCGGGGATGCGCGCAGCGCTTACAACGTTTTAGAAGTTGCCGCGGGGCTGGCGCAAAAGAACTCGGAAGGCACTCTCGAAATCTCGGACGAAGTCGTCCACGACGCCTTGCAACGGCGTATTTTGCTTTACGACAAAACGGGCGAAGAGCACTATAACCTGATTTCCGCGTTGCACAAATCGGTGCGCAACAGCGATCCTGACGCGGCTTTGTACTGGTTGGGACGCATGCTCGAAGCGGGCGAGGATCCGCTGTACGTAGCGCGCAGAGTAGTGCGCATGGCGGTGGAAGACATCGGCCTCGCCGATCCGAACGCGCTGTCTTTGTGCATGGCGGCTCGCGATGCGGTCGACTTCATCGGAATGCCAGAAGGAAATCTGGCACTGGCCCAGGCCGTTGTGTATCTCTCGGTGGCTCCGAAATCGAACGCTTTGTATACCGCCTACGGCGCCGTGCAGCAAGACGTCGAGAACACAGCGGCAGAATCGGTTCCGCTTCATCTGCGAAATGCTCCGACCAAGCTCATGAAGGGGCTGGGCTACGGCCGCGGATATCAGTACGCTCACGACCTTGAATCCAAAGTCGCTCAGATGCAATGCCTGCCCGATAGTCTCCGCGAGCGGATCTACTATCGCCCGACGAATGAAGGCATCGAGAAGCGCATTCGCGAGCGGATGGATGAGACGAAACGCCAGCGTTCCCGTGCCGGCGAGGCCTCGGCAGAGCCGCGAAAAAAAGAATCATAGGCACCCCGCGGAACATCTTCTTAGGTGTTCGCAGGACTTCGCTCGAGGCGTGCCTTGGCCACAATTCCAAATCTGAGCAGCGTTGAAACGGCGCCGCCACTTCTCACGGCCGATCTGGTCGAAGACTTGCAGCGGTTGCAGAAGGCTGCGCAGAAAATTACGTCGATTCTCGATCTTGATCAACTGATTGACAGCGTCGTCAGCGAGGTTACCGATTCCTTCGGATGCCTCAAGGCAAGCGTCTACTTGCACGACGAAGAGCGAGGGGAAATGGTGCTTGCCGGAGTGAACGGCTGCGGAGAACACGGCAAAGGCTATCGTCTGAAAGTTGGCAAAGATGGCATGGTCGGATATGTCGCCTCGACTGGGCAAACGCGATACGCGCCCGACGTTCGCAAGGACCCATACTATGTGTCTTGCCAAGCGTCCATTCGGTCAGAAGTGGCGATTCCGTTGCGCGTAGGAGAGCGGCTGGTCGGCGTTTTCACGGCTTCGCATCCTGAAATTGATGCGTTTCCCCGGCAGCAGTTAAGGCTCTTGCAGGGGCTTTGCGGCCACGTCGCCGTAGCCGTGTACAACGCGCAGAGGGTCCAGTTGGAGCGAGCCGAACGCGCTGTTTTGGATCGCGAGGCCGACGAAGCTCGCACCATCCAGCAGGCATTGCTGCCAAAAAGCTCTCCTTACATTCCAGGATTCGTGATTTCCGGCCGCAGCGTGCCGGCACGGGCCGTGGGCGGAGACTGGTACGATTTCATCCCGTTTCCTGACGGTCGTTGGGGGCTCGTCTTGGCCGATGTTTCCGGCAAAGGAACCGCGGCGGCCTTGCTTATGTCGGCGACGCGCGGCATGTTCCGTTCGCTGGCAGAGGCTTGCTGCAGCCCGGGCGAAGTCCTGACTAAGTTAAACCAGTTACTGGTGGACGACTTCCCCGCTGGAAAATTTGTGACGATGGTGTATGCGGTGCTTGATCCTGCGACCCGCACCGTCGTATTCGCCAATGCGGGTCATCTGCTCCCTCTCTTCATCGACGATCAGGGAGAGCACTTCATCGACGTTGAGCGCGGATTGCCGCTGGGTCTGGCGTGCGGAGATTATTCCGAGACGACAATCTCACTTTCACCCGGATCGCGCCTGATTTTCTACAGCGATGGGATTACCGAAGCGGAGGATGCGAACGAGGAACCGTATGGGTTGTGCCGGCTCGCCGAGCATGTAATTCGGCCGGAGGCCTCGGCGGTCAGCATCGTGGATGAGGTCCGGTCGTACGCTAACGGATCGGGCGTACGTGACGACGCCAGCGTTGTGTTCGTGGGTGTGAACCGCTAGCGGAAGCGCGCGCGGTGTTCCTTCAGAATGCACTGATCCATCACGACGAAGATTCCCGCCCGCCGAGCTTTCTCAGCCGCCCTCTCGTGAATCACTTCTTCCTGCATCCAGATAGCGGGCACTTTAAGCCGAATAGCCTGGTCCACGACTGCCTCGACAAACTCGGGTCTCCGGAACACGTTCACAATGTCGATCTTCTCCGGCACGTCAAGCAGGGATGGATAAGCTTTCTGGCCGAGGCATTCCGCGATGTTGGGGTTCACCGGAATAATTCGAAAACCGTGGCCTTGCATGTAAGCGGAAACGCCGTGGCTCGGGCGGAACGGATCAGCAGAGAGTCCCACCACGGCGATGGTTTTGGAATTCCTGAGTAATTCTGCGATAGGGTCGGATTGGGGCAACGAGGCCAGCGGTCCCTCCACTTTATTTCTTGTTCGCAGCGTCCAACTTTTGTTTGTACATCTTGAGTGCGAGCTTGCGGATCGTCTCCGACACTTCCTTGTTCGCGGAAATATTCTTAAGATCCTGCGCCAGCAGATTTTTCATCAAGCCGAGGCTGAGATCAATCGGCGTCCGAGGATTCCCGACAAGGTTGCGAACGACGATATAGTTTTTCATGAAGCGGCGCTTCAGCGGGATCTGGCGAAGCACGGCCTCAAGCACGTTTTTCTGGCCCGCAAATTTTTCGACTTCTCCGTCGGCCAGCTTCGGAGCCTCCAGCACCGCCAACGCGACCACTTTGGTGCCGTCGCGAATCAAGATTGATCGCTCTTCCTTATTGCCTTTCAGCGCAAGCTGAATGCGTCCCTTAACGTCGAGGCCGTTGATCTTCTGCATCGTGTTCAGTCGCTCGGCGGGTTTTTTTTGCTCTGCGGCTTTGGGCATGGCAGCTGTGGGCGCAGTCGATGCGGCTGGCGTCGCAACAGGCGCAGCGGATTCAGACCTGTCAGCCGCCGTCAAAACACCCTCTCCCAGCAATTCGACCACGCCGCCAATCGACTGGAACGGCTTCTCGCCCTCGGCGGCGATCGCGTGCTCGTGTTCCTTCATGTAAGCGTGAACAGCTTGATCGTCCTCGGGACTGCCGGGATCGGAAGATACTGGCTCGCTGGCAGGCGCCGCGGATGAATGTTTCTCTGAGTCCGCGGGCGTAACGGTTTCCACTGAAGCGCTTGGTGCGGTCCGCCGGCGGGACTCTTTCGTAGCGCCTGCGCTTCTTCCTTCTTGAGATACGGATTCGACTTCAGCGTCTCAATAACCGAATTCAACGTGTGGACGCGCGAGCTCTTGAGCATTATCTCGATGGTGTCGCGCATCGCGGAAACAGCCAGCTTGGCGATTTGTGCCTCGGAGACGGATGGATTCTCGAGCAGTGCCGGAAGCAGGGCGGGCCGCAAATTATCCCCGGAAACAAAGTACTCGAGCACTTCAACAGGGCTCTGAGGATCGCAAGCCACCGCGAGCGATGCCTTTTCGTCCCAACCGGCGAGCGTCATGCGGGCCGTGCCCCCGAATACTTTGTTGTGCCGCGCAAGATACACAAGGATTTCAACGTTTTCGGCCGCGGGAACCTGGAGCGCTCCGCGCGCAGCAAACTGCATCATGTTGGAAGGCAGCTTCGAAGCGCGAATTTGATCGATCATGCGCGCCATAACGTCACACCTCGGCAGCCATCGATGAATTTTGAGGAGCGGATGACAAACTTTCTTGAGCCATGAACTCCAACTCTTTCACTGCCAGGTCCAATTCGCGAGTGATGCGGTTTGGCCTGTGCCGCAAGTATTCGTCCCGCAACGTCCGATAGTACCAAAGAGTGCCCTCTCGGCCGCCGTTGAATCGTGACCACACAGATTCGCCAATCGCACGGTAATCGCTGATGATCGAGCGAATGTTGTTCAGCTTGTCAGCGGCGGAAACCAGCTTCGTGTCAGCGCCTTCCTTCTTCAGTCGCGCGATGTATTTCTCTTTGCGCTCTCGCCATGGCGGTTTGGGATACGTATCTGCGTCGGTGCAGCCATCCACGACCTTCGCCACGCGTTTCCCGAAGCGGCGCTCGACTTCTTTTTGCATGGGAGCGCCTCCGCAGTCTTCGACGACGTCATGCAATAGGGCCGCGATGGCGAGGTCTTCATCGCCGCCAGCCTCAAGCACCAGCGATGCGACACCTATCAGATGAGCGATGTAAGGGATGGTGGACGCCTTGCGCACCTGGCCCGCGTGCTTTTCGGCTGCGAACAAGAATGCTTTCGAGAATCGTGCTCCGAGCTTGCTGCTCTTCGGCTGTTTCCTGGCCGGGCGAGATTTCGCGGCGGCTTTCACTGTTTCTCTCCTCGACGCGCCAGTAAGTAAGCACGAATAAAAGGCTGCAAATCTCCGTCCAGCACGCGATCGACGTCGCCAACTTCCGTCTTGGTCCGATGATCCTTGATCATGCGATAGGGCTGCAGAACATAGGAACGGATTTGAGATCCGAATTCGATATCGAGCTTCGAGTCTTCAATCTTTTTTGTCGCCGCCCGCTTCTTCTCCATCTCGAACTCGTAGAGCTTCGACCGCAGCATGCTCATGGCCCGGTCCTTGTTCTTGTGCTGAGAACGCTCATTCTGGCAATTGGCAACGAGCCCGGTGGCGATGTGCGTGATGCGCACGGCAGAATCGGTTGTGTTGACGTGCTGTCCCCCTTTTCCGCTCGATCGGTAAGTGTCGATCCGGATATCTTCCGGTTTAATCACGATATCGATACTGTCGTCGATTTCTGGCGAGACATACACGCTGGCAAACGAGGTGTGGCGGCGCTTGGCCTGATCGAATGGCGAGATGCGCACGAGGCGGTGCACGCCGATCTCACCTTGCAGCAGTCCGAAGGCGTACTCCCCATTGACGGCAAACGTAGCGGATTTCAGCCCCGCTTCTTCGCCCGGCTGGTAGTCGTAAAGGACGGTCTCGAATCCCTGCCGTTCCGCCCATCGCAGGTACATGCGAAGTAACATGTCGGCCCAGTCTTGCGACTCCGTGCCGCCAGCCCCAGGATGAATGGTGACGATTGCGTTGCGCGCATCGTTTTCGCCCGAAAGCAGCGTTTCTGTCTCTAATTTTTCGAGCAGGTCGCGCAGGGAGCCGATCTCTCGCTGCAGATCGCCGTCAACATTTTCTCCCTCTTTGGCGAGGTCGAAATATGCAGCGATGTCGTCGCCCCGGCGAGCCAAGTCAGCATCGGTGGAGATCACATGCTCCAACCGCTTCTTCTCGCGCATCACCTGCTGCGAACGCATGGGATTCGACCAAAGATTCGGGTCGGAGGCCTGCTTTTCCACTTCGGCTAACTGCGGACGAACTTTCTCCGCGTCAAAGATACTCCCGGAGATCGTGGACCTTCTTGTTCAGCTTCTCGTATTCCTGTTCCAACTCTTGACTCATGAGGAAGTATCAGCCTTCTTGCGGTTCTTGGAGAGTAGGAAGCGCTCAAGCAGCGCTCCCAAAGAAATTATCGCACAGGCAAACGCGAACAGGTCACCGTGGCGCGTGTAGAACGTAGTGACGGAAGTGAGGGCATAAGGGGCGACTAATGTAGCTCGAGTCTTGCGTGGAATCCGGGCGGCGACCCGGCCCCAGGGGTCGATGGACGCCGTGACTCCGGTATCCGTAGCACTCAGGATCCAGCGATTGTTCTCGATCGCCCGCATGCGGGTCTGGTTCAAATGCTGGGCATACGCGCCACTGTCGCCATACCAGCCATCGTTGGAGATATTCACAAAAACCTGCGCGCCGTTGTCCGCAAATTGCCGAACATCGTCGGGAAACACAGACTCATAGCAGATGAATACGCCCAGTTTTTCGCTGCCAGCATCGAGCGGATTGCGCGATTCGCCGTGCTGAAAACGACCGACTTCCTGCGTTAGTCCTCCGGCGAACGAAAAGATGCTGGGGAACGGAAGATATTCTCCGAAAGGCACCAGATGAACTTTGTCGTAACGCGCCTTCCATTCCCCAGCGGGATTGACGAGCGCGGCAGAATTGAAAAGGGGCGCATCTGAATTCGGAGTTGCCGCATTGCTACCAATGGAGCCGACCACGATGGAAGCCCCGGTCGTGCGAGCCATTGCACTGATAGCATCGCGAAAGTGCGCATCAGTCGTGAAGAATGGGGACGGCGACTCGGGCCAAACGACCAGTCCTATTCTCGTGCCTGCGCTTTTCGCTGCGGAGTCCACCGAGAGACTGGTGAGATCGCTCAGGGTCTGCTGAAAATAACCCGGACTCCAGTCGGCAGAGACCGGAATATTTTGTTGCACGAGCAGTGCGCTGCGATCTGCGTTTGCCGGAGGCGCCTCAACTAGCCGGCCCGCCTGAAGGACGGCAGCAGCAGCCAGCGCCGCGGCAAACATGGCGCCGCGCTTTTGCCGCGGAATCAAAAAGGCAGCAGCCAGCGCAACGTTGACGAGCACGATTTCAAACGAGATTCCGTATACACCAGTCCAAGCCGCGATGCGGGATAGCGCAATATTGTCGACCTGCGAAATTCCGAACAGAAGCCATGGAAAGCCCGTAACCCGCGTGCGCGCCAGTTCCACTGCGACCCAAACAAATGGAGCCAGCACCAAGGCGCGTCGATAGTCGCGGGGACTCGCCAGCAAGCCGATTAATAATCCGAACAATCCGTGATAGAGGCCGAGATAACAGCAGAATAAAAAAAGGACGAGCGCGGCCATCGGCGCACTCAAGCCGCCAAAATTGCGCATCGTATCGAAAATCCAATAACACGTGCCGGCGAAACACAGGATGCCGCAGACGTAACCCAGAAGAAATCCCTGCCAGGGCGAGGCAGGCTGTAATTGCACGGAGCCGACGACTTCAAGTTCACCGGCCGGGCGCGCCCGAAGGAGCGCTACCAGCAATGGAGCAAGAGCGAACCAGGAAAGAATGTAGACGCCGGGCAGCGGAAAAATGATGACCTGCAGAACAGCCGACAACAGCATCAACAACCAGGCGCTGGAATGAATTGGCCGCACGCGCAAGGATACCAAAGCAGGGGTCAGAGACTGGAGGCTTAGTGAGCAATCACCCGCGGCCCGTGCTCCGCCTTCGCGCGTGTTTCTGCTGCCTCGACCTTGGCGCGGACATAGGCCGCGATTGCCGGCGTAACGTATTGCGGCGGCTTGATGCGAAAGATTGGCGCATCGGCGACCGGCTTCAAGGAAACCGCCTCCCACGCCGGCTCGTCGAGCGTCTCGTGCAGGATCACGGCATCGGCGCGGTCGAGAAATTCTCGCGCCGAAGTCTTGAAGTCTCCCGTTTTCGGATCGAGCACCGTCAAATAGAGATCGGGACGCAGAAATTTCAGCACGCTGTTCGATTCGACGATCACGTTGCGGGCAGGTTCCAGGCGTTTGCGCAGAGCAGGCATCGCCTCGGCGAGTCTGCCTTGCTCCGTGCGCACCCAGAAGACCCGCACTGCGCCTGCCACCAGAAAGCGTGAAGTGTCCGAGTCACCAGAGCGATTACGCTCCTCAGAGATGGCCCACGAGTGATCGCCCGTCGCGCAATCGCAGGGCTCTCCCTTGGCCGAACAGATTCCGTGGCCATACTGGGTAATCTTGATGGCGGTCCATTCGAATTCCGGCAAGGCCGCAATCAGTCCCGCAACCACGCTGGTCTTGCCGACGTTCCGAGAGTGCCCGCCAATGACTACGATCGCCACAGCTCAACCCTTTCGGGCCAGTCTCGCGAGAGTTGCGAGCTGCTTCAGGTATTGCCGCAGCGGTTGGGCGGGAGTTCCCCAGAATGCGACGCCCTTGCCGCGCAAAACCTTGTTTGGGAGTACGCCACCTTGTCCGCCCAGCATGACCCCTTCTTCGATCCGCGCATGTTCGCCGATGCCAACCTGTCCGCCGAGCACAACGCCATTCTCGATCACGATGCTGCCTGACAAGCCAGTTTGAGCAGCGATCACAACGTCTTCCCCAATCTCGCAGTTGTGTCCGATGTGAACCAGATTGTCGATCTTCGTTCCGCGCCGAATCCGCGTCTCGTCGAGAGCGCCGCGGTCGATGGTGGTGTTGGCTCCAATCTCGACGTCATCTTCGATGACCAAGCGTCCCACCTGCGGAAATTTCTCGTAGTGTCCCGTCGCACGATCGCGAACATATCCGAAACCATCGCTGCCCAGGACAGCGCCTGCATGCACGATCGCTCGATCCCCGATGGTGGTCCCCGGATAGATCGTGACATTGGGATAAATATTGCAGTCTTTGCCAACCGTCACGTCCGCGCCAATCGCACAGCCAGCGCCAATGCGCGTGTTTTCCCCAAGCTGAGCGCCGTCGCCGATTACCGCGTTCTCTTCGACCCGAACTCCGGGTGCAAGAACAGCGGACGCAGAAATCGCCGCCGTTTTGTGCACGAACGGCTGAGCATTTTCAGTCTTAGAAAATTCTTGCAGGGCACTCAAAGCGCGCGCAAAGGCGAGTTTGGGATGGTCGCAGATCAACAGCGGACGACTGGATGCAATCTTGGCTGCAAATTCTCCGGCGACGATGGCGCCAGCGCGAGATTCAAGTGCTGCTGCCAAGTGCTTCTCATCCTCAACGAATACAAGATCATTTGGAGTCGCAGCTTGCAGGCTCGATACGCCATGGATGGCCGCGTCTCCGTCGCCGATCAAACGGGCTCCTACGGCGTCAGCAATCTGTCGCACCGAACGCTTCATGGCATTCAATGTATAGCAGCGGGTCAATCCGAAGGAAGAGCGTCAAACAAGCGGGGAGTCCGGGACGCGCACATCAATGCGCGGGTCCGGACGCCAAATTTGATCGTGGAAAAGGATACGTGGAGGATCTTACGGAGCGACGCAGGTGTCGTTTCCCTGGCACATTAGAAAACTGCCGCTTCCATTGCAGTTCGGATCGCTTGCACTGGTCATTGTCCACGTACCTACGACGATGCCGCTCGAGAGAGTTCCGGTTGCCGTCGAGGTTCCGTTCGAAGTGCCGGTCAGCCCGTCGGGACTGCTCAGGGTGAGGACATTTCCCGCAATCGACGTTGAATTCACGGTGAAGCTGAGCCCTCCCGTCACCGCGCCAGACCCCGCGGTGTTCAAAGTAGCGGAACCCGTTTCGGTCTCGTCATTCAAGCCAGTGGCAAAACATTCACTTGCATTGAAAAAACCGAATCCAATGATGTCGAGCGGCTCGCTCGCCCCGCCAGTTGTGCTCGTGAGATTGAACGACGTCACGAAATTCAGCTGGCTCGGGCCCAATTGTTGCCCCGAAGGCCCCAGAGTTCCGTTCAGTTGTGCTTCCCAATTGCCGCTCGTGCTCGTAGTCACGTTTGTGGTCCGCGTATTATTCCCGCAGCCACACACCGCGAGTTCCAGCGCCAGCACGATTAGAGCAAGCTTCTTCATGGACCTGCCTTATTTTGGAATCCTTATGAGAATAGAGAGATGCGGGCAGACCCGTCAATGGATGTAAGGGACGGGATCGAAGCATTTGCTCGGGCGGCTTCCGGTTGGAATCGCCTTTTCACCGGAAGCCGATAGCCCAGACGCCACCGTGCGGAATTACATCTTCGTCATCGTGAAGGAGCCATTTCCGGTGCAACCTGAGCTCCCGGTCAACGTCCAGTTGCCGGAGATGGTGTTGCCGCCGCTGACGTTTCCGCTCAGCGCGAGCATGTTGCCTGAGGGCGTGCCGGATTGCACGTTCATGCCGAACTTGCCGTTCACATTTCCGTCTAGGTTCCCGCTCAGTGTGAAGGACCCAGTCTCCGTCTCGCCCGATGCGAAGCATGGAGAGTTTGTGGTGAAACTGAAATTCACTACGGTCAACGAACCGTCACCGTTCACGGTCAACCCGGTTCCAAAGTTGAAATCGGTGGTCGTGCTGTTGCTGAGCAGGGACGCGTTCCACGTCCCATTAAGGCTGGCAGGATTCGTACTGTTGGATCCACATCCCACTAGAGTAAAGCCAACTGCCAGTAAGGCCACAAGCGCAAACTGCTTCATCAGAGTTCCTCGAATTGAAGTCCGAAGTGGCGCGCAACGAGCGCTGCGGCGGGCCGGTGGCCTTTCGGCGCCGCGCAAGATCATCTGATGGTATTAACCCCGCGCGTCTCGAATTGTTGTGGAGGACGTATCTCGTTGACTGCGTAACGACAGGGGATTTTTGGGTGCGAAAAGCGAAAGAGAGACGTTTTGGATTCAACGTCTCTCTCGCATTGAATCACAAATTATGCAGCGTATGCCGCGTTTAGTTCGCAGGACGATGTCTCTGGCGCACAATCCCTGCAATCATGAAAACGATCGACATCCCGATCAGGAAACCGGATGCGAAGTCGGAATACCGTCCGTGAAGAAAGTTGCGCACGATGAGGCCTCCCGACAACATCAGTAGGCCCATTGGAACCAGGAGGTTCATTTTTCGTTGAAGCACACTTTTTCTCCAGTGGAATTGATTGCGTTGTAGCGAGCGCGGGCAAAAACAACCGCGCAGCCTACTACGCGCCGCGTTTCGTCTTTAGCTCTGTCAAGAGTTGTTCGATGCGATCCTGCTTCTCGAGAGCGGCGAGGCGATCCTCAATGTTGTCGGATGCGATCTCAGACTTGGCCTGGCTGACCGCTTCGGAGTGAGCGACCTTGCGTTTCATCCGATCGAACGCAGCCGCCTTCGAACCGTCAACAGACGCCATGCGCGCGTCACTCGCCTTGCCCACAGCGCGGGCCCGGCGATGCTGCGCGATCAACACTTCTGACTTGGCTTGCGCTTCGGTGAGTTTCTGATCGAGCTGCCGCAACGCAGACTTCAGATTCTCCACTTGCGCCTTCTGATCGCTGACCTGCTGCCCGAAATTCTGGCTCAGCTCGCGATAGCTTTCCACACGCTGCAGAGACGCGCGCGCCAAGTCATCTTCTTTCTTGTCGACGGCTAGTTCGGCCTTGCGCATCCAATCGGCAATCTTGTCTTCGTTCTCTTTCTGTTTTTTCTCAAGCAAATGCTGGTCGGCGATGGCGATCGCGACCTGTGTTTTCACTTGCAGAAGCTGGTTCTGCATATCAAGGATGACTTGCTTGATCATCTTTTCGGGATCCTCGGCCTTATCGATCAGGTCATTGAGATTAGCCCGGACCAATGTTGCAACACGCTCCAGTAGTGCCATGGTGAACTCCCTTCTTCGAACTATGTTCTGTGAGTTGCGAGCCGTGACAGCCTGACATCGCACCCCTAACTTGATCTTCGATCACGAAGATCTTTTCTGAATTCCCTCATGCCCTCGATGCGTTACGGCGCACTCGGGACACTCCGGTTGCTTCGTTCGAACTGTCGCGCCCAGAACCATGCCGATGGCAACTCCGATCGCCAGCCAGACGGCAACGTGCCCGGCCATGACGCCGAATGCCGCTCCCAGTGCGGCTCCCAACGCAATGCCCAACCCGGTGTATTTCGGTTTGTTCGTCATACTTTGCTCCAAAGTTTCACTCGCTTCGCTCGGGGCGGGCGCAGCGCCCGCCCCTCCGCAAGACCCAACCCCTCGCTACGCTTTCGGCGCGTCGTTCGGCTTCACACCTTTGTCGCCGAGCTGGCGTACCTTGCCTAACAATTCTCCGAGTGGCATGCCGGACAGTGTTTCGAAGAGCGCCGGCACCTGCGCCGCCATCTTGGTGATGTCCCCGGTAATCTTGTTCATCCCCGACGTCTCACTATTGCCAGTCGACACGATCGTGATCTTGTCGACGTTTGCGAGCGGCGCCGCAAGCGCCTTCACGATCTCCGGCATTCCGGTAAACAACTTGTCGATCACTGCTGCCTGGTTGTATTCCTGATAAGCCTCAGCTTTCACATTCATCGCCTTGGCTTCCGCTTCGCCTTTCTTGAAGATGATTTCGGCTTCGGCTTCGCCTTGTGCGCGAATCGATGATGCGTGGCCTTCGGCTTCCGCGATCAAGCGCTGCTTCTCGGCGGCAGCGAGTGTTTCAATGCGCTGACGCTCGATCTCCGCTCCCTTCAGCACGGTCGCGATCAATTCTTTCTCGCGGCGATTGATTTCCGCCTCCTGCACCTTGACTTGTTGCTCCTTCTCGATCTGCTGCACCTTTACCTGCTCGGCAATAACCTGCTGCTGCATGATGTTGGTCTGAATGTCGTAGGCTTTGTCGGCCTGCGCCTGCTGGCGTTTCGTTACTTCGAGGAACTGCGCTTTCTTCACTTCGAGATCGCGCTGCGCCTCCGCCTGTTTGGCTAGAGACAACGTCTCTGCCAGTACGCGCTCCTGATCGGCCTGCGCCCTCGCCACCGCCGACTCCCGGGTTGCCAGCGCGCGCCTGATCGCCGTGTCGCGATCGGCTTCGGCAGCGGCCACGTCGGCATCGCGCTTGATGCGAGCGACGTCGGGACGTCCCATGTTCGTGATGTACTCGTTCTTGTCGCGGACTTCCTTGATCGTGAACGAAATGACTTCCAGCCCCATCTTGTTCATGTCATCGGCGCACGTGGAACGCATGCGGTCCGAAACCATCTCCGGCTGCTTCACGATCTCTTCCACCGTAAGCTGGCCGATGATGCCGCGCAGATGGCCTTCCATCACCAGCCGGATCAGGCCTTCGCGCTCCTGAGGCGTTTTGGTGAGAAACTGTTCGGCGGCGGTGCGAATCGACTCATCGTCGGATTTCACTTTGATCTGCGCCACCGCCTCCACCGTGACCGCGACGCCTTGCTTCGTGTACAAGTCTTGCTGCGGAGCGACATCGAACGACATCAGCTCGAGCGAAAGCCCACGACACACCTGAAACATCGGCAGAATCATGGTGCCGTGACCCTTCACCACTCGAGTGCCTCCCATGCCATACACGATGAGCGCCTCATGCGGACCAGCTTTGCGATACAGCCGGGCCATTCCGCTCACGAGAAAGAGCAGTACCATCACTCCCAGACCAACAAAGATCCAAATCTCGACCATTCGGGACATCTCCGGCATAACGCCTCCTGTTACAAATGCAGATTAGGAAAGCTCTTCTTGTTTCACCCATCGCTAGGGCACGGTGATGTTTACTGGCGACGGATGCGGTGCTAGCAAATTCAGGTTGAATCGGATGATCGAAAAATTTCCATACCACAAGAATCCCAGCACCACGTAAAAAACCATCAGCATCGGCCAGGCTGCACGGGGCTTCATCGCATTCGCGATCAACGCTGCCACCGTAAACAGCACGAGCATCACCGCCATGATCCCGAGGCCCAATTCAAGTGCCCCTTCGCGGGACGTGTAGCCGTTCGGCTGCCAGTTCGCATCGAAGTGAACTGCCATGCGGGCGGGAAGCCGGTTCCATGCTCGCCAGTAGTTCAGAGCTGTGCTCAGCAGCGTGACCCACATCAATCCGATCAGAACTCGATATCGATTCATCGATTCCTCCCGCGAAAACTGCGATGTGCCAACTCAGCCGCGTGACACGAAGCCGGTCATCTCATCCAGATCGCGAACGATCTTTTCCGGATCGCTGTGGCCGAGGAACACGTCTCCGTTCGTCGTCTTGATGTGAACCACTTTGTTGCCCCAGACGTACGCGCGAGTATTGCCGATTCCGCGAATTCCGTAGCCGCGCGGCAGTCCCCACGACTCGATCGAATAACTCACGATCGCCTGCTTCGGGATCGAACGCAGCCGAAATCCGAGCGTACGGATCTCAACCCCATGACGCAGGAAGCGGTATTGAAACCCGCTCCACACCAGCGCCAGCGATCCGATTCCAACCACGGCGATCACAACGAGTGCCCAGCGCGCCGGGGCCGTTGGATAAAACGCCACCGAAACTGCTGGCACGATGAGGGCGGGCAGGAGAAGCAGGGTCCAAATGCGCCCTGCATGCGTTTCCTGCGCCAGTACCTCGCTTTGAAAATTGCCCGGTTCCATTGCTGCTCCTGCAGTGCTCTTCTTCTTCAGACGTTTGGCTGCTGCTCATTGCCCACGGCTCGGTTGCTGATCGCTACTCATTAGCCATCTCTTCCCACAGCCGCACGTAAGCGATTCCCTTCTCATAGCGCGTAACGACGACCTCGGTGCCTTTTGCGATTGCCGCGCCGCGTTCGCTGCGGGCGCCGCAAACCCGGCGCGTTCCCATCTGCGAATAAATCAGCTCACCGGTGCCGCCCTCACGGATCGGCACTGAAAGTCTGCCGAGCACACCCACCATTTCAAAGTCCGCCGGATCGAGAGATTCGTCATCGGAGATCAACACTTTGCTTAGAAAGAGGAAAATGATTCCTCCTCCAACGAAGCCGCTGAACATCGATGCAGCCAATCCCATGCCGACCCATACTGCTGAAAATCGACTCAGCAAATATCCGGTGCCGCCGAACCACGCCAGGAACGCGGCAATCACCGGGGGATTGAACGGCGAAACGCTCATGCCCGATGCGTCACGTCCTGCTATATCGTGACCAGTCGCGCCTTGCGGACTCGCTGCATGCGTGCCAGTTGCAGGGGTATTAGTACCCGCAGCATGAACCGGCAGATGCCCGCCGTGGCTGTGAAAGTGCGGCAAATGCAAACGTCCGAAACGCGATCCTCCAAACACAAACGAAAAGAAGCTGAAGCAAAAACCGACCGCAAAACAAATCAAGTAAAAGTCTGACCACGTCATCGGATTCGCCTCCCTTCCGCAGTCGATGGTCGCGGACGGCCCGCCGCTGCAACATCCGGTCGCAAAGCTTCCAGCAACCGGTCCGCCAGGCCGGGCGTGTCGAGAATCGCACCGAGCAACAACAGGCAGCGGCGCGTATCTTTTTCGCGAGCCGCCTTGATCAGCACATCGCTGACTTCCGGATCGTTCGCAAACTTTTCCGATCCCTGCAACAGCCAAACATCCAGTTGCCCCTCGGTCGTCCGCAAATCAGACGTTAACTCCGTGTGGTAACCCTCGGGGTCATCCACAAGAAAGCCCGGATGAACCTTGAAAAATTTGGCGAGCAATGCTCGCGATGATTGCGTCATATGCGGGCGACCGCCATTTTCAATTTGCGAGAGATACGACTGGCTGATCGTGCTGCCCTTCGCTCCCCTGGCGCCGATCTCCTCGCGAATGGCGCGCACCAACTCTAGCTGCGTCATCGCGCGGCCGAGTCCGCGAAGCGATCCTTCGACCTCTCGGAGGTACCGGATTTTTTCCCCCAGCTTCACGGTTACCATCTCTCTGTATTTCAGATTGACATAGTTATATTGCAATATGTAATATTTGTCAAGATTTGTATCCGCCATGGATGCAGTGAGTTGGAAAAAACAGTTTGAGGCCGAATAGAGGCGGAAGGAAAAAATCCCCCGGTTGGGCCGGGGCTAAGGGGACTCTTCTTCTGTGGTGTTTTGCCTTGGTGAAAGTAGATTACTGGCGGCGTCCGTTGTGTTTGTCGTGATAAATCTGGTGCGACTGCCGGTTCAATTGCTGGTTGACTTGTTTCTTCTCTTTCGGCGTCAGTGACCCACCATTCGCGGCGCGATCATTTCGTACTTCGTGGTTGATCTTGGTTTCGTTGTTCTCAAGGTGCGCGGCTTCACCGGCCGTCAACTGCCCGCTCTTGATGCCCTGCGCGATGCGGTCCTGCTGGTTCTCTTCGCGCTTCCCGACTTCGCTCTTTGGATTCGTGTTCTGCACCGCGGCGTTATGCTTGTCCTGATAAATTTGCTTGGATAGCTGGTTCTGCTGCTGGGTCAGGGTCTTCTTGTCCGCCGTCGTCAGTTTCCCGTCATCCATTTTGCGCATGTCGTGTTCTTCGTGGTTTACGTCCGCTTCTTTTTTCTCCAGGTTGGTGGTCTCGCCCGCAGTTAATTCGCCGCTCTTGACGCCCTGGCCAATGCGGTCCTGCTGGTTCTCTTTGCGATTCTGGATGGACTGGCCGGTAACCGGCGTTACGGTGCTGGCGGTCTGTGCCACAACGGGCAGCGCGAGAATTGCCAGCGCTCCGAGAAATGCAATCTTGCGGGTGCTATTCATAGAATCTCTCCGTGATGTTTCAAATTCTGTGCTGCATTGTGGCCACGGCAGAGCAAACCCATCGTGTAAAGAAATGTTGCGGAAGTTTGAATCCGTTTTAAACGGACTGAAAGCCCTTGCAAACGAGGAAGTTGGTGCCCTAGCGATTCTAGATAGGCTCTGTCATTCGGACCGAAAGGAGGAATCTGCGGGTGATTGTGGGCGAGGAGCCCAATATCCTGCACGGGGCTGAGGGTAACAACTAGTCTCGCGGAAAAGATCAAAGTCCGGCTTCGATTCTCGATCTGGGGTCGAGATAATCCCGCAGCGCATCTCCAATGAAGTTAAAGCTGAGCACCGCCAGCATCACCGCGATCGCGGGATAGAGCACAAGGTGAGGCGCGTCGAACAAGTGTGCGCGGCCATCATTGAGCATGGTTCCCCAACTCGCGGTGGGCGGAGGAACGCCGAGGCCAAGAAAACTCATGGTCGCTTCGGCGAGGATGGCTCCCGCCATTCCGATGGCGGCCTGCACGATTACAGGCTGAATGATGTTGGGAAGAATGTGGCGAACGATGATGCGCAGATCGCTGGCGCCAAGAGCCCGCGCCGCTTCCACAAATTCGCGTTCGCGCGCGGCGAGAACTTGTCCGCGGACCAGGCGTGCGTATCCAACCCATCCGCCCAAAGAAAGCGCAATCACAAGATTCAAGATGCCGGGGCCGCGGAATGCGACGAAGGCAATCGCGATCAGAATTCCCGGGAACGATAGAAACGCATTCATCAGCACGACGTTGACGAAGCGGTCGATGCCGCCTCCGTAGTAACCCGCAACCGATCCGATGATCAAGCCAAGCGCAAGCGATGCCAGCACAACGCTGCCGCCCACAATCAAGGAGATGCGTGCGCCATAAATTGTTCGAGAAAGAATATCGCGGCCCAGTTCGTCGGTACCCAGCCAGTGCGCGTGGGAAGCGGAACTCAGGCGCGAAGGAAGATCAATCGCAGCCGGATCCTGCGGAGCGATCCAGGGCGCGAACAGTGCAAAGAGTACGAACGCGATGACGAGAACAACGCCAGCCGCGGCCAGCGGATTATGGCGCGCATTCCCAGCAACCCGGCGACGAAATGAGATGGCAGCGCTCGACATGCCCTTAAAAGTGTACGGCCATCTTATACGCACACCTCGATTCGTCCAATCTGCTCTGTTGACGCAACGAAGTACACCTGACTTTTGCGAATGACTCGGTATGCGACAATCTGCTGATGCAGAGCGGAGCGCGCGAGCTGAAAGTCCGGCGATCTGGAAGTGTCGCTGGAAGCCTCGCCAGAAATTCCGCCGCGAACGTCGCGCGCCTTGGATTCACTTCGCTTATCGCGATTTTCCTTCCTGCTTACCTCACGCACCGCCTTCCAGTTGAAATCTACGGCGCGTGGGTGCTGATTCTGCAACTCGCTGCGTATGTCGGCTATCTCGACTTCGGCGTGCAGACGGCCGTTTCCAAATACATCGCCGAATATGAGGCCAAAGGAGATGTTGAAGGATGCGGACGCTGCGCCAGCGCCGGGCTGGTCATCATGGTGGCGGCCGGAACTATTGGCGTTCTCCTCACTTTCGGCTTGGCCTGGGGAGTGCCGGCTCTATTCCGCGAGATGCCGTCGACGCTCTATCGCGATGTTCGAATCAGCCTGATGTTTGTCGGTGTCTCGCTCTCCATCAACTTGGTCGCATCGGTATTCTCCGCAATCTTTCTGGGGCTGCAGCGCTACGACATTCCGATGATCACAACCGTCATCGGCAAACTTCTTTACGGGATCGCCCTGGTTCTCTCCGTTTACTTTCATACCAGCCTGATGGTGATGGGCGCTGCGGTCGCGGGAGCAAATTTGGTTGCCGCGCTGCTCCAGGTCGTCGCATGGAAGAAGCTCGCCAGTCAGATCCGAGTCACCCTGTTTGGCGTCGACCGGCGGATGCTGAAGCAGATGCTCGCGTACTGCGTGGTGCTGTCGATCTGGTCGGTTTGCATGTTGCTCATCAGCGGGATCGACCTCGCGATCGTCGGGCACTACGACTTCGGGCAGGTCGCGTTCTACTCGATTGCGACCTCTCCGACCACTTTCCTTCTCATGCTGGTGGGAGCCGTGCTCGGGCCACTGTTACCTGCGTCGTCGGCGCTCAGCACGGAACGCACCGCGCAACAGATGGGAGAACTACTGCTACGGGCCACGCGCTATGCCACAGTCATTCTTCTAGCCATCGGGCTTCCCATGATGGCCTGGGGATATCTGCTGCTCCGCATATGGGTCGGACCAAATTACGCAGTGAACAGCGTGCAGTATCTTCGCATCCTGGTACTGGCCAATATCATTCGGCATTTGTGCGCACCGTACTCGACGATCGTGGTTGCGACCGCCAGGCAAAACGTAGCTACCGCCGCGGCGATTACGGAAGCCGTGGTCAATCTCGTAGCAAGCGTCTGGCTCGCGAAGCACTATGGCGCGGTGGGAGTCGCTGTCGGCACGCTGGTCGGGTCTTTTACCGGAGTCGCGATGCACTTCGCGATCAGCATGCACTACACACGAAACATCGACGTTTCGCGGATCAATCTCTTCCTTAAAGGAATACTGCGGCCGGCCACTATGGCGATCCCGTCGGCGCTGCTGTTGCCGCGCTGGTGGTACGCCGGAGCGCCGTCCATCAGCCTTGGATTATGGATGGTCTGGGCCGTCACGACCGCGCTGATGGCGTGGCTGGTAAGCATGGATGGAGAGGACCGCAACCGACTGGTTCGAATTGCAAGCCGCGTTTGGTCGACGTGAGTTCTCGCGAACCCAACGGCAACCTACTTTTCCGGAGGTCGCTGGAAAACTGCAGTCAACCCTGCTCCACCCCGTGGCTTTCGTTCCTTCCGCCGTGAAGCATAGCGATACCCGCGGGCAAGCAGCGCACTCGGATATCGCGCAGAAACAATCGAATTCGCATGATGTCTCCATGCGTCTTCGCTGAGCTCGTCACTCAATACATCGGAAGTGGTCATCTCAAGGGTAGTGAGACCAAAACTTCGACACAGCGATTCCAGCGATTCAGCTGGATAGAAGAATAGGTGCCGGGGCGCGTCAAGATGCCTCCAGCGGGCTTTGAGCGTCTGGAACTGATAGCTCTCGATGTTCGGAATGGCAACCACGAGGATTCCGCTGCGAGCGAGCCGCTTCGCTGCCTGCTCGATTACGAGCCACGGGCGTCTCAAGTGTTCGAGAGTGTGCCACAAGGCGATCACGTCAAACTGCTCGTCGAGTTTGGCGATTGATTCGGCCGGATCGAAAGACTGCTGGGCGTTGATGCCGACGGTGTGATTCAAGAAATCGACGCAGCTCTGATCCATTTCGATGGCGGTCACATCGAATCCCGCATCCTTCGCGTTGCAGCTGAAGATGCCCATCCAAGGACCGATCTCCAGCATCTTGCCCGACTTCTTGTATTTCAGGATTGGCTCCATGCGATAGCGTTCGCGGGCAGCGATTTCCCTCAGCCCAGATAGAGATGCGGGTATCGTCTGGTAGCCCCCACGATAAAAAGGAGCGAGATCGGACGGAATCGGATCCATAAAGACCAGACCACACCCCCCGCATTGGTAGTAATGGAAGGTCGTGTCGGTCGTCTGGCGATTGCGATCCGTGGCGGAAACCAGCACGCCCGATTGTTGGTGACAATAAGGGCACGCAACGGATTCGGTCACTTCGTTGCTTTGTAGGGCTTGCGATTCTGCGGTGGTCGAGGGAATCATGCTCGCGATTGGGTTAAAGCTTCGGCAGTGACGTCGTACCACTTATTATCGCATTGCATCACTGGCGAATTCTCGGATTTGCGACTGAGTAGAGGACGTCTGTGAGCAAGTTGACGGCGACATAAGTCAGCCCGATCGCAAGGATGCAGCCTTGCACCACGTAATAGTCGCGGTTCGAAATGGCATCGATCGTGAGACGTCCGATTCCTGGCCAGGAGAAAATCTTTTCAGTAACGATCGCGCCCGCCAGCAGCGCTCCGAACTGTAAGCCAAGCACAGTAAGGACCGGGATCATTGCATTCCGAAGAGCGTGACGATACACGACCGTGCGTTCGGGCAATCCTTTGGCGCGAGCAGTGCGAATGTAATCCTGGCTGAGCTCTTCGAGCATCGACGTGCGCACCATACGCGTGAGAATCGCTGCCAGCGCCCCGCCCATGGTCAAGGCCGGGAGAACGAGATTCGCAAACGAGCCGGCGCCAGAAACGGGCAGCCATCCGAGTTTGATCGCGAACAGCAAGATGAGAATCGGACCCAACGCAAAGTTTGGAAACGACAACCCGAAAAGACTGACGACGGAAAGCAAGCGGTCGTCCCATCGATTGCGTCGGTTCGCCGAGCGAACTCCCGCGGGGATGGAGAGAACAATCGCGACAAACAGCGAAGCCAGCGTCAGTCGAAGGGTGTAAGGGTAGCGCTGGAGCAGCAGATTCGTGACAGATTGGTTGTAGCGAATCGAGCGTCCAAGATCGCCGTGCAGAACACCTTTCCAGTAACGGATATATTGCTCGCCAAGGGGCGCATCCAGTCCGTAAGCATGGCGAGTCGCGGCAATGTCAGCCGCGGGGGCGCCTTCGCCGAGCATCTGCGCGATGGGATCTCCGGGCACCATGTGGATGAGCAGAAACACAATGCTCACCACCAGCCAGATGACAGGCAATGTGTACAGCACGCGTTGGAGAAGAGATTTCAAGTCTGTTGTTCGTGCTCAGCTGTCAGTTGCCGTTCTCAGCCTGCCGTCAATCGCCCTTGCTTCGCGGCTTCGACCTCGCCTTCCACTTTCGCCGTCTTCTCGATCCTGACACGGGCGATGCGGTGTCCTTCCAGCTCTTCCACGGTGTATCGGCGCCCTTCGTATTCGAACGAATCCCGCAATTTCGGGATGCGTTGCAGACGCGCAAGAATGAACCCCGCCAGCGTCTCAAAGCCTGCATCGCGTGGCAAGGTCAGGCCATATACCGCCTCCAGATCGCGGATGTTGACCGCGCCTTCGAGCACCAGAACCGATTCGTCTTCGATCGCCGGCTCGCTCGGCGAGACGTCAAACTCATCCTCTATATTTCCCACAAGCTGCTCGAGGATGTCTTCGACCGTAATCACGCCCGCGGTCGATCCGAACTCGTCGACGACAACGGCCAAGTGTCGCCGCCGCTCTTTGAACTCCGCCAGCAACTCGGCGAGTACCTTCGTCTCGGGAACCACGACCACATCGTGCATGATCTGGCCGATCTGCATGCGCGAAATCCGGGTCGACGTGGACTGCCCGAGATTGCTCAGACGCAAGCGCATCCAGCGCATCAGATCCTTGTAGTAAAGAACGCCGACAATATGCTCCGGACCCCGTTGGGGATCAAAGACGGGGACGCGCGAGTGCTGTCCTTCAACCACGCGCACGAGTGCTTCGTCGAGCTGCAGGTCGGAGGGCAATGAAAAAATATCGGGCCGGGCTACCATCACTTCGCGCACGGTGATGCTGTCGAGCTCGATCGCGCTGTGGATCATTTCTTCCTGAAATTCAGGGATCTGGCCGAACTGGCGGCTCGCCGTGACGATCAGTTTGAGCTCGTCCGGGGAGTGAACCGCTCCGCGGCGCGTCGGTTGTGCCCCGAACATCCTCAAAACCAGCCCGCCCGAGCGCCGCATAAAGAAGAGGACGGGCCGCGTGATTGTGAGAAATGCTTCCATCGGGGCCGCTACTGCAAGAGCGATCTGCTCTGCCCGCTGCAGGGCCAGTGTCTTCGGCACAAGTTCCCCGAGGATTACGTGCATGTAGGTAATCAGGGTAAAGGCAATCGCGATTGCGATGCCGTGGGCGTAAATCGCAAGGTGAGGAAGACGCTGGACAAAATGCAGGCTGCCGACCAGGCTGGCGACCATCGGCTCGCCGATCCATCCGAGGGTCAGACTGACGATGGTGATGCCCAACTGAACGCCGTTGACGACCTCATCCAGACGCTGGTGCAAGCGCTGGACAATGCGCGCGCCGATACGTCCGGCTTCAATGAGTTGCTGGATGCGAGTATCGCGAACGCTCACCAACGCGAACTCGGCGGCTGCGAAAAACGCATTGGCTGCCACCAGGAGCAGGATCAAAAACACCCGGAGCAGCACAAAAGCGACCATGGAACGGTAATTCTAACATTTGAAAGAGGGTTGTAAGTTCCCAGTTGTGAGCGTCCCGCGTTCAAAATGGAACTCTGCATCCCGATATTTGTGTTTTCCATCACAAAAAATCCGCGGCGATATCAGCTATCCTTTTAAAGAGCCGTTGGTCTAACGGGCAGGCGAGAGATGGTTTAGCAGCAAGCAGGCCGGATAGCAGCCCAGGATTCAAGATCAAAAAGCAAGAAGTCGGAACAAAACCAAACCCGTCCGCGTACTAAGCAATGAGGGCGGCGGAATGGCTCCCCATCTCCACTTGGTGAAATCTATAGGAGGCGTTGTGAACGGTAACGGAAATAATGGCAAGAAGAAGCGTCGCAGACTCATCATTTGGGGCAGCATCGTCGCGGTAGTGGTTCTGCTGATTGCGGGTGGAGTGTTCGCGGCGACTCGAGGCGGCACCAAGATCGATCCTTCTAAACTCGCCAAAGTGGAAAAAGGAGACCTCGCCAAGAGCGTCGTGGCGACAGGCAAAGTTACGCCGATCACCAAGGTCGAAGTGAAGTCGAAGGCCAGCGGAATTGTCAAGAAGCTGTATGTGGAATACGGGGACCGCGTGAAGAAAGGCCAGTTGCTGGCGCAACTCGACAAGATCGAGATCGAAGCCCAGGTCGAGCAGTCCAATGCGGGCCTGGAGGCCGCCCAGGCGAGCCTGAAGAGTTCCGAGGCCGATTTTGAGCGAGCCAAGGTGGATGCGGAAGGTCCGGAGGTGCCGTTGCTCAAGCGCGCGTATGACCGCGCCGTGGGAATGGCGAAGGACGGAGTTGTGTCCGCCTCAGCCCTCGACGATGCGCAAAAAAACTACGAGCTCGCCTTGAATAAGCAAAATGTTTCCAAGGCGCAGGTCACCGTCCTGAAGGCAAAGATCGCGCAGTCGCAGGCGAACGTTGCGCAAGACCAGGCGAATCTGAAGCAGCTCGAAGAGCAGCTCAGCTATACGGACATCACTTCTCCGATCGATGGAATCGTGCTTTCACGCGACGTCGAGATGGGAGACGCAGTCAGCTCGATCCTCGTCTTAGGATCGTCCGCCACGCTCGTGATGACGCTGGGCGATACCAGCGAAGTCTACGTAAAGGGCAAAGTCGACGAGAGTGACATTGGCAAGGTGTACCTGGGCCAGCGCGCACGCATCAAGGTTGAGTCGTTCAAAGACAAAACCTTTGATGGCAAGGTCACGAAGATCTCTCCGATGGGCGTGGAGAAGGACAACGTCACGACGTTCGAAGTACGTGTCTCGATTCAAAACCCCGGCGGCGAACTGAAAGCCGAAATGACCGCCAACGCCGAAATCATTCTCGACGAACACAAGAACGTGCTGCAGATTCCCGAAGGCGCGATCTTGTACGACAAGGACAAAAAAGCTTCCGTTGAAGTTCCTGATCCGAAGGGCAAAGAGGGCAAGAACAAAATTGCCGTCAACATCGGAATCTCTAACGGCGCCAAGACCGAAGTGCTCAGCGGACTTAAGGAAGGCGATCAGGTCGTATTGCAATAACCGACTCGCCATCCAGTGTATGAAACCGGCTTCCGGTTCGAAGTGCTTACCCGATTCACCGGAAGCCGAGAGCCGGAAGCCGGATGTCGTTTAGGGACTCGCCATGACTTTCTCAGAAATCCTTCGACAGGCCGTAGCCACGTTCCGGGCTCACAAGATGCGGACGTTCCTCACGATGTTTGGACTCATCTGGGGAATCGCGTCCGTGATCCTGCTGGTCGGCCTGGGGCGAGGCTTTGTCGTCGATCAGAAAAAGCACATGGAATCGTTGGGCAAGGATTTGGTCATCGTGTGGGGAGGCAGGACGAGCTCGCAGGTCGGGGGACGAGCCGCCGGACGTGAAATTCATCTCAACGTGGACGACGCCGATTTGATCCGCGACGAATGCTACCTGATCAAGAACGTCAGCCCTGAGTTGCGGCGCACGATCCCCGAAGTCAGCCAGTACAACCTCGCCAATCGCGGTATCGTCGGAATGTGGCCCTCGTATCAGGATTTCCGCTCCCTGAAGGTTTCCGAGGGACGTTTGATCACTGACGATGACGAACGCGAGGGCCGCCGCGTGCTGGTGCTCGGATCGAAAGCCTACCGGCAACTCTTTCCCGGGCAGCCCGCAATCGGCGCTACGGTGCTGGTCAAGAGCGTTCCCTATTCGGTGGTCGGCGTTCTTGAAGAAAAGAAGCAAAACTCCAATTACAGCGGACCGGACAACGATTATCTTTTCGCTCCGTACTCGTCTGTCTCGCGCGACTTCCCTCCTCCGGAAAAAGTTGGTGCCGGAATTACTCGCGGCTATCTCGACGACATCGTTTTTGAAGTTGCCAACCCCGAAGAACATGAAGCGGCGGTATTCCAGGTTCGGCGGGCCATCGCGCGCGTGCGGCATTTTGATGCCTCGGACAAAGACGCCTTGTTCATCTGGGACACGATGGACGGTGCCAAGCAGTTGGCCAAGATTTTCGGAGTGGTCACGTTATTTTTCGGCTGCGTGGCGATCGTCACCCTTTGTCTGGGCGGCATCGGCGTCATGAACATCATGCTGGTGTCGGTCACGGAGCGGACGCGAGAAATCGGCACACGCAAAGCAATGGGTGCAACCAAACGCGACATCCTGCGCCAGTTCTTTGCTGAATCCGCCATGCTGACGGTCGCGAGCGGAGTTCTTGGTTTTGCGTTCGGCCTGGGAACCTGCGTCGCGCTGCAGACGCTGCCGCTACCCGATTTCGTTCCACACCCGATCGTTTCACCGATTTCTATCATTCTTTCGATTTTCACCCTTTCACTCATCACCGTGACCGCGGGCATGTATCCGGCCCAGCGGGCTGCGGATATGACACCTGTGGAGTCACTGCGCTATGAATAAGAGCAATCAAGTTCTCTCCCAAGCCCTTGTGTCCAGCCGTGCGGTCTTGATCGCTGCGCTGGTCGTGCTGTTCGCAGCCACAACCGCCCTTGCCTCATCGCCACAGGGAAGTTTCGAGAAGACGCTCCAGGTGAACGGACCCGTTGATCTCGAAGTGAATACCCATTCTGGCGACGTCATCGTGCGGTCCGGGACTTCTGGAACCGTTCAGATTCGCGGAAAGATTTACGTGGGCGATCACTGGTTTGGTGGAAAGCGCGAAGAGGATGTCCATTCGATCGAACAGAATCCGCCGATCCACCAGTCCGGGAACAGCGTTCACATCGAGTACGTGGACTTCCACAACATATCGATCAACTACGAAATCACCGTTCCAGCGGACACGACGATTCGCAGCCGCAGCGGCTCTGGGGACCAGACCGTGGAAGGCACTCGGGGAAATGCGGACGTGCAGACGGGATCGGGTGACGTGAAGCTGGCGAACCTTACCGGCGAAATTCATCTTCAGACCGGCTCGGGCGACGTGCGAGCACGCTCGATTTCTGGCGCAGTACACGGCGGAACAGGGAGCGGCAACATTGAAATCGAAGAGACAGGAAGCGGAAACATCGACCTTCACACTGGTTCGGGAAACATTACCGCTCGCGGCATTCAGGGAGGCTTCCACGGTGAAACGGGCAGTGGAGATGTGACCGCCGACGGTGCGCAGAGCGGCTCGTGGGAGATTCGCACCGGCTCGGGAAATGTGCACGTGCATTTGCCGTCCAACGCCGCGTTTGACGCAGACATTTCGACGAGTTCTGGAAGCGTGGATGTCGGTTCCCCGATCGAGATGACGGTGCAGGGGCGCATCGAAGATGCCCACAAATCAATTCACGGAAAAGTACGCGGCGGAGGCTAGCCTGCTTCGCGTGCATACGGGCTCCGGAGATATTCATGTCGAATAACAGGGGTCGGTGGCCGGCGAGAAATCCGTCGGCCACGCATCCCTGCTCCACAATTGCTCGGTACTGATTTCTATGTTCATCAAGGAACTCATAACGCAAGGCTGGCAGGCGCTGATGCGCGATCGAACGCGGTCCGCGCTGACCATGCTGGGCATCGGCTGGGGACTGGTATCGGTCGTATTGCTCCTCGCCTATGGTCAGGGACTCGGCGGATGCGTTCTGCATGCGTTCTTGAACATGGGAAACAACGTCATTGTCCTGTGGCCCGGACAGACCAGCATGCAGGCAGGCGGACAACGCGCCGGCAAGAAAGTGGCCTACGAGCTTGAGGATGTTGAAGCTATTCGCGATGAAGTTCCGTTAGTTCGCGCGGTAAGCGGCGAGATCGATCGTGATTTTGGATTCAAGATCGGTACGCGTGTGGTTTCGATCATGGTGCGCGGCGTTGACATGCCCTACGGGCAGATGCGCAAGCTGGATCTCGCCGAAGGCCGTTACTTCGACGAAGGCGACTTCGCCGATCACCGGCGCGTGGTCATTCTCGGATATCAAGCTGCAAAAAAAGTCTTCCAAGGAGCGCCAGGCGCAGGACAGCATGTCGAGATCGGCGGCCTCGACTTCGAAGTCATCGGAACAATGCGCAACAAAATACAGGACTCGATGTATCAGGGACCGGACAACGAAAACGGATTCATCCCCTTCGCATTGATGCGGGATCTGAAGAACATCCGCGATCCGGATGAGATCATCATTCAGCCCACCGCCCCCGAGTTGAACAAGAAAGCGCTCATGGCCGTGCGCGAGGTGATCGGACGACGGCATCACTTCGATCCCAAAGACGACAAGGCCACGCCCGAGTGGGACACGATCGAAGACCGCAGCATGATCAACGCCTTCTCTTATGGCCTGCAAGCCGTGCTGGGTCTGATCGGCGTCTGCACTCTTGCAGTCGGCGGCATCGGTGTGATGAACATCATGCTCGTCTCAGTCACCGAGCGCACGCGTGAGATCGGACTGAGAAAAGCGATCGGTGCTCGCCCGCGTCATATCCTCGTACAGTTTTTGCTTGAAGCACTGGTGCTCACCTTCGTGGGCGGGCTGGCCGGGATGTTGTTCGCCGAGTTCCTGACGTGGGTCATCCCACCAATGCCGCTGTACGACGAGTTTTACAAGACTGCCGATCACGAAGGCGCGATTTTCTTGCATGCATCCATGGGAGTCATGTTGATCTCGTTCACAATTCTCTCCATGGTTGGGGTCATCTCCGGTTTCTTTCCCGCATTGAAAGCGTCGCGGATGAATCCGATTGAAGCGTTGCGATACGAGTAAACCCGATCGCATCGAGTTGCATCGAATCCGTTTCCTGCCTGCTGTTCTGATTTCGTAAATCAAACATCGCCGCACTGTTTTGTTCTTGACAGCGGGTTTTGTCTCCCGTTAGCTACTGAGAAATGTGCATTGTGAGAGAGAGATTCGTCGCCGGGACGGCGGCGGGAGTCTCCCTGCCTAACATGCCAAATACTGAGGAGGAAACGTGAATCGGAGAATTTTTGTATCGCTCGTCTCCATCGCATCATTCATCTCCGCGGGAGCCATGTCGAGCCGCGCGGAATCAGTGATGACGCGTCATGTACGTCAAGCAACCCTCAACGGACAGGCAAAAGTCGTCGGCAGACTACCCGTCACCCAGGTCATGCGGTTGGATATTGTGTTGCCGGTTCGGGATCAAGCCGGATTGGACTCCTTCTTGGCCGATGTTTACAGCTCAACCGTCCCCAACTACCGGCACTTTCTTACTCCGGCGGAATTCACCGAGAAGTTTGGGCCGACGCAACGCTCTTATGACGAGGTCGTGCGCTACGTGCAGAGTCATGGACTCACAGTCGTTGGTGGATCTCGCGATGGCATGGAAGTGCAGGTCAAAGGACCTGTTTCGGCCGTCGAATCTGCTTTCCACATAACATTGATGACCTATCAGCATCCGACCGAGAATCGCGTTTTCTATGGACCTGATCGAGAACCGACTGCAGATTTGTCGTTCGCGCTCTGGCACATTTCTGGACTCGACAATTACTCGATCCCTCATCCGCTCTATGTAAAGAAAACGGACTATGCGAAGGCTCATGGCATCAGTCCTGACTCTGTCGTGAAGCACGCCACCACGGGATCGGGACCTTCCGCTTCGTTCCTGGGGAGCGATATGCGCGCCGCGTACTACGGCGGAACCGCGTTGAACGGCTCCGGACAAAACCTTGGACTGTTCGAATTCCTCGGCACCGATATCGCCGATCTGAATACGTACTACGCCAATGTCGAAACAAACGAACACCGTCCCGATCACGTTGCTTTCCACCGATGGAACCAGCACCAGCTGTGTCGATTCGAGATCGGGTGGCCGCTGCGATGATACGGAGCAAACGCTCGACATGACCCAGGCGCTGGGAATGGCGCCGGGGCTGGCGAGCCTGGTGATGTACATCGGCTCAAGCGACACGGCCATCATCAGCGCAATGACCACGCACAGTCCGCTTCCGACCACGATCGGCTGCTCGTGGGGATGGACCCCTGCGGATCCGTCCACACTGGATCCGTACTTTCAGAAGATGGCGGCGCAAGGACAGAATTTCTTTGCGGCGTCGGGCGACAGTTCCACATGGTCAAAGAGAAACGAGGCCTGGCCCGCCGACGACGCCAACGTCGTATCCGTGGGCGGCACAGATTTGACGACCAGCAGCGCCGGAGGCGCGTGGAAGTCCGAAACCGCGTGGGTTGATAGCGGCGGCGGCATCTCCCCGGACAAAATCGCAATTCCGTCGTGGCAGTCGCAGGCTGGCGTCATTAATTCCAGCAACAAAGGCTCGACCGTCAATCGCAACGGTCCTGACGTTTCGGCGAACGCGAATTTCACGTTCTACGTTTGCGCCGACCAGACAACTTGTTCGGCCAACCTGTATGGAGGCACCAGCTTTGCGGCTCCCATGTGGGCGGGCTACATCGCACTGGTGAATCAGCAGTTGGTGGCCGACGGCTTCGCCCGGATCGGTTTCATCAACCCGTTCCTGTATTCCTTTGGATTGAGTTCCAGTTACAGCACGGACTTCCACGACATCACCAGCGGTAAGTCGGGAAGTTTCTCCGCCGTAACGGGATACGACCTCGTCACAGGATGGGGCAGCCCGAACGGACAAGGGTTGTTAAACGCTCTGGTGGGTGAAAAATAAAATCGTGGCCTTCGTGTAGTCCCTTGGCCCGGACTCTGCGGATGAGTTCGGGCCTTTTCACTGCAAGCAGCCCAGGCTGACTATTACCTTTGTGCCTTGACGCTTGCCTTCTCCGCAAATTAATTTTCACTGTACGTAGTCCCTTATCTTCCAGCGAGGAACATTTTGTCTCATCGTCCGATAGTCACTCTCACCACCGATTTTGGAACCAATGATCATTTTGTCGGCGCCGTGAAGGGCGTCATCCTCGAGATCGTGCCCGAGGCGGCGATCGTCGACATCACGCATGCCGTGCAGCCTTACGACGTGCTCGACGGGGCTATCGCAATTTCGCAGACCTATTCGTACTTCCCGACCGGAACGGTCCACATGGTCGTGGTCGATCCGGGCGTGGGTACGACCCGGCGGCCGATCATCGCGTCGAGCGATGGTTATCATTTCGTCGCTCCCGATAACGGCGTTCTTTCGATGGTCTATGCGAAGGAAGACCGCATTCATGTGCGGCATGTAACATCCGACCACTACTTTCGCCAGCCGGTCAGCAACACATTCCATGGGCGCGACGTATTCGCCCCAATCGCCGCTTACCTGGCGAAGCTGGTCGACTCGCATAAGTTCGGAGACGAGATTGAAGATTTCGTGAAATTCGCGGCACCCAAGCCGAAGCCCGCGGGCGATAATCGTTTGCGCGCGGTCGTGTTGAAGGTAGACCGCTTCGGCAACTTGATCACGAACGTGACGCCGGACGACGCGCCTGCCGTGTTTTCGGGGAAGTCTCCCTTCAAGATTGTGGTGGGCAGCAAGGAAATTACGGATATCCGCTCAGCCTATGCCGAGGGAGCACCCGGTGAGGTCTTCGGGATCCTTGGCAGCATGGGCTATCTTGAGATCGTCGCCAACCGCGCCGCGGCAGCGCAGGTCACCGGCGCCGGCAAGGGCAGCGAAGTCAGCATCTTGCTCGGAGAAGCTGCGGCGGCTGGCAAGGGCGCTTAGGTTCTTTATTGAATACATGAGGACACAGAGTGACACACGATTGCCAGGCTCTCCGCTGTGTTTCTCCGTGTCCTCTGTGTTTAGGCTTTTTTAAACGGCTATGAGTTCTTCGCTTTCGGATGGACCCAGCGTTCCATCTCTCCGGTCCATTGCAGGAAGCGCCAGAGATCGTGACGCTCGCGCCACATGAACTCCCAGAATTCCAGAAATCCAATCTGAGTCATTTTCACGCCGGTGTAGGTTTCGATGCGCCAGAGCAAATAGGGGCTTCGCCATGGAGCGAGGCGGTGTCCCTTAGTCGCGTTCCAAAGAAAACGCAGCTTGTAGCGCATGCTGCCATCATAACGACAAACGGTGCGAAACTGCAGTTCCGCCGCAGAGTCCGCTCAGCAAGACGATGAGTGCCAGACACGCATTCAAGGGAACGCCGGACCGAACTGTGTACACATCCCCGTGCTAGAATCCGAATTCCGCTTGAGAAACTCTCCGCATGCCTGACGAAAACGCCCACCAATCGGCCGAAGACCACTACTACGCCGGATTGGATTTGATGGCCGATGGGAAGCTCGAGGAAGCCGTGGCCTCCTACCGCAAATCGTTGGCGGCAGACCCGACTTTTACCGAGGCAATGCACGGATTGGCACGGGCGCTGCAGGATCTGGAGCGATACGACGAAGCCATTGCCGTGGCGCAGAACATCACAGAAATCGACGCCGATGACGTGCTAGCCCACACCAGTTTGTCGGTGCTGTACCAGAAAAAAGGAATGATCCCCGAGGCGGAAGCGGAAGGCGCGAAGGCAAGAGTGCTGGGATGGAAACAGCAGTTGAAGAAGGGCACGTAGGTTCGGCTTTCGGCGCCCCCTTCAGTCTTGCGATCTAGTCATGGCCAAGGAACAGCTCGAAATTTGCGGAGTATGGGATGCTTCGCTGGACGCAACTCCGCCGGATCTGAAACGCCGCAGCGTGCATCTCTGGCAAAGGACCCTCCAGCCATCGTCTTCGGACTTCGAAGCCTGCCGCCAACTCCTCTCGCCGGAAGAACTCGAAAAGGCGGAGCGCTATCGTGTTGAACGTCCTCGATATGACTTCATCCTGACACGCGGAACGCTTCGATCTCTGCTTGCCAAATACCTGAACAGAGCCCCGCGCGAGATCTCCTTCGAATACACGCACTACGGCAAGCCGCTTCTCAAGGATGCCAGAGACTTCCGCTTCAATGTGTCTCACAGCGGCGGCCTCGCGCTGATGGGATTCATCCGGGGAAACGAAATCGGAGTCGACGTCGAAAAAATGCGGTCGATGGCCGATGCCATGCAGCTCGCCGAGCGTTTTTTTTCGGTTCGAGAGCGCGAAAAGCTTCGCGCGGTGCCCGACGATGACGTCTCCAAGGCTTTCTTTCGATGCTGGACCCGCAAAGAAGCCTACATCAAGGGCAAGGGGGAAGGATTGTCCCTCCCACTCCATCAATTCGACGTGTCGATTGAGCCCGAACCGGATCGCCTATTGCTCGCAACCAGGCCGGATCCCGCGGAAGCGACGCGATGGACCCTCTACAACGTCGCCGTCGACCCCGAATATGTCGCGGCGATGGCAGTCAGCTCGAATCTCCAGTCGTGACGGCTCGGTCGAATACCCGATGCCAGATTCTGCGCAGGTTACTTTGGGCACCTCAACAGAGACTGCAAAAACCTGCACACTCGGCATAGAAGGCTTTCGTCTTACTCAGTATTAGGAACAAGCGCTGGCTGCGAGTGCAAGCATTTGCACTTGGGGATCGCGGGGGTCGCTTTCGATAACCCGTAAGTCGATTTAGGCTTTTGTCCTTATCAATTTACAGTACAATGAAAAAACTCTCTTCGGCATGGCACATGCGTGCCGTAAACATAGTGAATTCTGTGCTGTAAACTAAAAATCAATCAGGGTCACGGACCCGCAAGATTGTAGGTCTCGTAAGCATGTCCCCCCCAAAAGCATGTTCTGGAAGTCGGTCCTGATTCCTTCGGCGAGATCTTGAAAATACTGCAACTAATAAAAAATCGACGAACCTGGGAGGTTCATACGCTTGTCTGCTTCCACTAGTCATCTGATCGCTCCGCACGGCGGCGAACTCGTCAATCTGCTTGTTACGCCTGAAAAAGCTGCAGAACTGAAAGCCCATTCCCGCGAGTGGCCATCCTGGGACCTGACGGCCCGCCAAGTTTGCGACCTTGAACTGTTGATCAACGGGGGTTTTTCCCCTCTCCGCGGCTTTATGACGAAAGCCGACTATGAGGGCGTTTGCAAGAATATGCGGCTGGCCAACGGTGTTCTTTGGCCCATGCCAATCACCCTCGACGTCACCGAGGAATTCGCCAAGAAACTGACTGCTGGTACCAGCAAAATCGCGCTGCGCGATGGAGAAGGCGTCATGCTGGCCGTGTTGCACGTCGAGGAAGTCTGGCAGCCAGACCGTGCCGCCGAAGCCAAGGCTGTCTTCAACAGCACCAGCAAGGCTCATCCGGGCGCCGACTACACGATGAACAAGGCGAACCCGTACTACGTTGGCGGACGCATTGAGGGCCTGCAGGCGCCATCCCATTACGACTTCCGCACCTTGCGCCTCACTCCAACCGAGTTGCGCGCCGAGTTTGCCCGCCTGGGATGGCGCCGTGTCGTCGCATTCCAGACGCGAAATCCTATGCACCGCGCTCACGTGGAACTCACCTTCCGCGCTGCCAAGCAGGTTGAAGCGAACCTGTTGATCCACCCGGTCGTGGGAATGACCAAGCCTGGTGACGTGGACTACTACACCCGCGTGCGTTGTTACCAGTTGCTGAGTTCGAAATATCCGCAGGGAACTCAGAAACTCTCTCTGCTGCCACTGGCGATGCGCATGGGCGGTCCGCGCGAGGCCATCTGGCACGCACTGATCCGCAAGAATTATGGCTGCACGCACTTCATCGTCGGACGCGACCACGCTGGCCCGGGAAAAGACACGGACGGCAAGCCGTTCTACGGTCCTTACGAGGCTCAGGAAGTCTTCAAGAAACACGAAGCGGATATCGGGGTCACCATGGTTCCCTTCAGCATGATGGTGTACCTCGAAGACGAAGACCGTTACGTGCCCGATGACGAAGTCAAGAAGGGCGACAAAGTTCTGAACATTTCCGGCACGGAGCTGCGCAACCGTCTCAACGAGGGCCGCGACATTCCCGGATGGTTCACGTATCCCGAAGTCGTTCACGAACTGCGGCGCAGCTTTCCGCCTCGAGCCCATCAAGGCGTGACGATTTTCTTTACGGGTCTTTCGGGCTCCGGGAAATCGACGATTGCCAACGTTTTGCTGACCAAGTTCCTGGAAGTCGGCGGACGTCCGGTCACTTTGCTCGATGGCGACCTGGTGCGTAAGCACCTCTCGTCGGAGCTCGGATTCTCGAAAGAGCACCGCGACATCAACATCCGCCGCATCGGATATGTTGCGTCGGAAATCACCAAGAACGGCGGTATCGCGATTTGCGCGCCCATCGCTCCGTATGATGCGACACGCAAACACGTGCGCCAGATGATCGAGCCGTACGGTGGCTTCATCCTGGTTCACATTGCGACTTCAGTGGACGTTTGCGAGCAGCGGGACCGAAAGGGTCTGTACGCCAAAGCTCGCGCCGGCATTCTTAAGGAATTCACCGGGATCTCCGATCCCTATGAAAGTCCAGCCGATGCCGACGTCACGATCAATACGGGCGAGCTCTCCGCTGAGGAGGCTGCTCAGGAGATCGTGTTGCACCTGGAGCGCGAAGGTTTCATCGGTGTGAACGGGGCCACAGCATAAAAGGGACCACGGGTCGATCATGTCACTGATAGCAGCCAAAATTCTGGTTGGTTTTATCGTTGGCGTTCTCATCGGCCTGAGCGGCGTGGGGGGCGGCGTTCTGCTGCTCCCCGTGCTGATTTTTGGATTGAAAATTCCCGCGATTGTGGCAGTTGGGTCTGACGCGCTCTTCAACTTCTTCACCAAAGTTCCCGCCAGCGTTTTGCATCTCAAAAAAGGCACCGTCAAAGGGAAAGTCGTACTCGCACTTGCGATTGGAAGCGTTCCGGGCTCGATTTGCGGCGTGAAGTTGCTGATGCACATTCGCCTTCTGTACGGCGATGGCGTCAACAATTTCATCAAAAGCGCGATCGGCTTGCTTCTGATCATCGTCCCGGTGTTGTTGCTGTTCCAGAAGCGGATCGAGGAAAAAGTTTCCCACCGACCACCAACGATGAAGGGCTTCGCCGGCATGTCTCTGATCGGCCTGGTCGCCGGATTCCTGGTGGGCATGACTTCGGTCGGATCGGGCAGCATCATCATGATGTTGCTGCTGCTCTTCTATAGTTTCCCGCCCAAGGTGAATGTCGGTACGGACATCGTTCACGCCGTCATATTGACGGGCACCACCGGGTTTCTCCATTTCAGGGCCGGCAATGTGGACCCCAGCCTGGTCGTCACCTTGTTGATCGGCTCCATCCCCGGAGGGCTGGTCGGTTCTCACCTGGCGACTCGTTTACCGATGGTATGGCTGCGCCGTCTCCTGTGTGCACTGCTGCTGATTACCGGCGCCCGCATGTTATGGGCATAACTTCTCCAATGAATCAGGGAGATATGAATTCTTCTGCATACGCTGACATTCTCAAGCGCATTGAGGCTGCTCTCGAAGCGGCCCGCACCGTCTTCGCCCGCTTCACCCCGGGCGCTATCGAAACGGAATACAAGATTGGGCACGATCCCGTAACCGAAGCCGACCGCGCGGTTGATGCCGTCCTGCGCGAGAATCTATTGCGCGACGGCGAGGGCTGGCTTTCCGAAGAAAGCGTGGACGACGTTTCGCGCCTCAGCAAAAAGCACGTCTGGGTCGTGGATCCGCTCGATGGGACGCGCGAGTTCGTCGCCGGTATTCCGGAATTCTGCGTTTCGATTGGATTCGTCGAGAATGGACGCCCGGTTGCTGGCGGAATCTGCAATCCAGCTACGAAAGAAACCATCATCGGCGCCATCGACTGCGGTGTTCTCTACAACGGGAAGCCGGCGCGTCCGAGCCAACGGACGGATCTCAAGGGATCGTTAATCCTCGCTAGCCGCAGCGAGGTGAAGCGCGGCGAGTGGCAGCAATTTCAGAGCGGTGATTACCAGATTCGTCCAATGGGATCTGTAGCGTACAAGTTGGGATTGGTGGCGGCAGGCCTTGCAGACGTCACCTTCACGCTGACTCCGAAGAACGAATGGGACGTCGCCGCAGGCGCAGCCCTGGTCGCGAGCGCGGGAGGATTCGTCAGCACCCTCGAGAACAAACCGCTGCAATGCAACCGGAAAAATCCGCTGTTGACGGGCTTGCTGGCGAGCGGACCCGGCTTACGCGAAGGATTGCTGGCCGCGGTACAGAGTCATCTGCCGGTTTCGGCTAGCGGAGCCACCGGCGCGTAACCGATCGCCGCGACGTTCAGCTGGTTACCGGAAGTGACAAACCTACGGCGTTCCAAACCAGCCGTGAAATGCGCCCGCGGCATCAACGTAAGAACCCATGACCTCACCGCTCAGGTTAATGCCGAACGCCCGGCTGCCGCTGTTAGTGAACGGAATCGTAATATAAGAATCGGTCCCGGATGAATCTCGCTCGAATGCTGAATCGCAGCATCCTGTAACGAATGTGTAGCCAACAATCGATCCGCCATCATTGATCGCGGTGGGTTGCGTGCCGGGCGCACCCGCAGGAAAGAACTTTGTGATGCCCCCCGTTGCACTCCTCAGAAATCCATCCGTATTCCCTGAACTATCGTTTCCCCAGCCCGTGATCTGGCCGCTCGTATTGATCGCAGTCGCCTGCGTGTCGGTCCCGCCTACGATCGGCTCAAAGGTAGTGAATTTCCCAGCCGAGTTGCGCACGAAGTCGCGCCCAAAAGAGTTGCCGTCGGTGAAGGAGCCAGTAACTGTGCCGGCATTATTGATCGCGAGCGGGAACGTTGTGCCCGCGGATGATCCCGGAACATCAAACACAGTGAACCCACCCTTCGCGGTCCACAAGAAGCCGTGGAAACCATTTGCATCGTGCTCGTATCCGACGATTGTTTCGCTCGCATTGATGCCCGTGGCCACAGTCATATCGGCCCCGGTTACGGCAAGCAACGTGTACTTGCCGGCTGCATTCCTCAGAAAGCCTTTGATGCTGGTCGGCGCATTGAGAAATCCTACCGCCTCATTGCTGGCGTTGATGGCGGACACAAAAGTTTGTGTTGCCGTCGGCGCATTGACCGCGACGTAGGCGCCGCTCACCTGACGCAAAAAACCGTGAGAGACGCCGGTTCTGTACACAACCGTTCCGGCAATCCAGCCGTTCTTGTTGATGGCGGACGGGAATGTGCCTTGAGACGCCCCCGTCCCGGCATTTGGTGCGTTGAACGCGACGAAATGCGTGGGAACCGGTTCCTGCGCCTGAGCGCTTGCCAGAAAAACCACAGCAAGCACAGCGCTGGAGATGCAAATCAGGAAAGATCGGAGGAACTGCGTGCGGCGACGATTGGCCACACTTCGCGCGTACCGTACCTTCGAGGGTTTCATACACACTCCTTCTAGACGAGACTCGTCTGAGCGAGCCTGCAGCGGCGCTTAAACTCTAGCACCGTTAAATTGCCTTGGGAACGCGTGCAGAAATGTGCACACCGGCAGGCCGATGGGCTATTCCTTCTATGATTGGTCTGGCTATGAATGGTCCGGCGGATGGTCCGGCGGTAGATGGTCCGGGTTCGGGCCCGGCTCGGGCAGTTCCGGTTCGGTCCAGGAATACTTTGCAAGACAAAAGAGCGCCCGGAAGCCGTCCCGCCAACTGATCTTCTTTCCTTCCGCGTAGGTGCGACCCCAATAACTGATGCCGACTTCGTATACGCGGAGCTTGCGCTTCGCAATTTTCACGGTCACTTCCGGCTCGAAACCGAAGCGATCTTCTTCAAGGCGGATCGACTGAATCACTTCGCGGCGGAATATCTTGTAACAGGTTTCCATGTCGGTCATGTTGAGATTGGTCAACATGTTCGAGAGCAAGGTGAGCAGCCAGTTTCCGACGGAGTGCCAGTAATAGAGAACGCGGTGCGGGCCGCTGCCGAGGAAGCGAGAACCGTACACGACATCGGCCTGGCCGGTCTCGAGCGGACCGAGGAGCTGGCGATAATCCGAGGGATCATACTCGAGATCCGCGTCCTGAATGATCACGTAGTCGCCGGTCGCTTCCTGAATTCCGCGGCGCAACGCGGCGCCCTTACCCATATTTTTCGGCTGCAGAAGAACGCGCATCCCGGGGCGTTCGAGTTGAAGCTCTGCGAGAATTTCACGTGACCGGTCTTTCGAGCCGTCGTCCACGCAAAGCAGTTCGATGTCGAGGCCAACGGAGAATACGCGTTCGATCACCTTCCGCAGAGTCGCCTCTTCGTTGTAGACCGGCATCACGACCGATAGTTTCATCGAGGATGCCTTTGATCGATCGGAGATGAGCTCGTGGGTACGTCAGGAATCATGCGCCGGAATCGGACGCAAAAGTGTGGCTGTAATTGCAGGTAGCGGATCAGTTTATCCAACGGGGAAACCAGTCAACGCCGTGACGGCACGAAAATCTTACCATGCCGAGGATTGCCGAAGGCCCGACGACGAAGAGGGATTGCGAGTGTCTCGTCACGGCCCGGAGATCATTCAGGCGAACTCTTTTTCGTCCCAGCAAACGAAGACGCGCAGTTTCGACAACTCTTGTCAATCCGACCGGAGGAAGGAATCGGCTGCTCGCCGGCAGCATCTCCGCCGCAAGTGACGACGGATTCCTCGAGGCTATTCGCCGCTCGGAATGGCAAGGATTGCTGGAGGAGTTATGCCGTGTGTGGCTGCGGCAGCTAGTCCGCCGCGACTTCCTTAGGCGCAATCAGATTCTGTTGTTTCGCGACACGGTTCGATGGCAGGCCTGCGTCCCGAATCTTATACAGCAACGCCCGGTAGCTGATGCTCAGAGCGCGTGCCGCTTGCTTGCGGTTCCAGTGGCAATTCTGCAGGACTTTCAGAATGACTTTGCGCTCGAGTTCACGCACAGCCTGACGAGTCAGCTTCTTCAAAGAGATTTGGCCGTCGACCGGGATTTCGGTATCGAAAAAATCCGTTCCTCGCGGCGTCAAATCGGCGGAGATCACTTCCTCGTTCCCAAGAATGACGTACCGCTTGATCAGATTTTCGAGCTCACGAATATTTCCCGGCCAATGATACTTCCGCAGCGTAGTCATCATCTCGCTGGAAAGAGCTTTTGCGCGGCAGTTGTATTTCCGGTTGTGATATTCGAGGAAATACTCCACCAGTTCGGGAATGTCGCTGGCCCGCTCGCGCAAGGCGGGCATGTGCAGGTTCACGACGTTGATACGGTAAAACAAATCGGATCTGAAAGTTCCGTTCTCAATTTCCTGTTCCAACTTGCGGTTGGTGGCGCAAACAACGCGCACTTCGACTTTCTTATCTTCTTGAGCGCCGATGCGGCAGAACTGTCCGTCTTGCAGAAGTTGCAGCAGCTTGGACTGCAATGACATGTCCAGTTCGGAAATCTCATCGAGAAAGAGGGTGCCACGGTGTGCCATCTCGACTCGGCCCGGCTTCATTCCAAAGGCGCCGGTGAAGGCTCCTTTTTCGTAGCCGAAAAGTTCGCTTTCGAGCAGGGTCCCAGGAATGGCAGGGCAATTCACTTTGACCCAGGGCCCGGTGCGCCACGGCGAAGCCGTGTGGATCATTCGCGCAATAATGTCCTTACCGGTCCCGCTTTCACCTTGGATGAGCACGGGCACATTGGCACCCGCCAGCTTGGTTAAGCGATCGCGGACCGCGCGCATCGCCTCGGTCCGGCCAAAAATGATGTGGTCCGGAGGCATTTCCCCCAACGGCTGCACGAGCGTATTCACACTACCGGTTGTCATGTTTGGTATTTACCAATTGGGGGGAGAGAACTTACGCTGCATCCCGAGAGCCAATCGCGTGCGGCCTCATGCAGATGCTCTAAATCTAGACTATCTAGTTGAAGGCTATCAACTTACCAAAGAGCCGCTGGCTCAAACGCCAGTAACCAGCATTTGATCGCCAAAGTAACACCTTTCTGCGGTCCGTGCGCAAACATTTTCACACTACGGAAAGGGCTTTCTTTCGGCGGGTGGGCTCCGGGGAGATCAACAAGGGGCGGGAAAACTTCACGCCAACGAGATAATAGCCCTGTGCGGGCGTAATGCGCAGCGTTCGTGCCCGGAGGCTCCTTGCGGCCCTGGGAAGGGCTGTTAACGCTGCTACGGGCGCGCTAGGGATCTCCAAGCGTATCTGGGCTAAGGAGGGCAAGACGCGGCGGATAGCCACCAGCATCCCCCCGGCGCTCACATTGAGGGCGGTGGCGAACTCCAGGAGCTCTTTTCCCTGGTCGTCCTGGCTCCGGACGAAGACCGGGATCGCCAACGGCAGCCTGGCCCACTTTCTCTGTTCTCGATCGGGCAACAAACTGTTCATCGGACGTCCCTTTCGCGCACCAATCCAAGTTCAAAGCAAATCGGGGGCCAAATTTCGGGAGAATCGGCTAGGAAAATCGGGTGCCAAATGGAGCATCGATCCGAGTTCGACGGCAAAATCAGGAAGAAACCCGGTATTTTCGGCAGATATATTCGCCTTATATTCGCCATTTGGACAATCCACATCTCAGGCCGCAGATTTCCAGAAGTGCAGAGTTTTGCTACACTTGGGTAATTTCAAGGCCCATTTTCCGTTGACTTCCCCCCTGCCCTGACATACGATTTTCCTTACCAGCACTCCTGTTGACAAGACGAGTGCCCGTCATTCCTCTCCCCGTGTCAACCTGTGGTCTTTCACCGTATGGCATCCGTGCGTAAGAACTCGCTCGCTCCTGAAGCTGGCGCGGCAATCGAGCCGACGGCAGCGGCAGCTTTGCCTGTCGACGCTGATGTGCCCAGTCCTGAAAATCTGTTGCAGGAATACAAGGAGTTGCGCGAGCGCCTGCATCGCACGACGAACGCGCTCGGATCGGCGGCGCATGATCTGAAGACGCCGCTTTCAATTTTGAACGGCTACATCGAACTGCTGCACAGCGAGAAGTTAGGACCGATCAGCGATCGCCAGCGCGACGTGTTGCAAGACATGCGCGAGAGCGGAAAACGTCTGCAGCAGTTCATTCAGGATTTCCTTACGTACAGCGCGCTCGAAACGGGCGGGCTGCGCATGAAGTTCGACACAGCGAACATCAACGACTGTCTGTCGGGCGTGTGCCGCCTTTGGTCCAATCGATTCCAGGAAAAAGGCATCGCGCTGTACTTCCTCGCGAATGACAAGTTGCCGGTTTTTCCTTTTGACACGCCCAAGCTGGAACGCATCATCTCGAATTTTCTTGAAAACTCGTACAAATTCACGCCGCAGGGCGGTACGGTTTGGTTGCACGCGGAGCCGCACATGTGGGATCGGCGCGCGGCTTCGGTGCCATCCACTTCTGAGCGGAGGCGCCAGAATCTCGCCCAACCGAACTCTGTGAAGGTAAGCGTGTCCGACACTGGTCCGGGAATTCCCGCGGAATTTCATTTGGAAGTTTTCGACGACTTCTTCCGCGCGCCCGGAAGCGAGAGCCAGGACGGCATGGGCTTGGGCCTCGCGATCGCTCGTCGCCTGGTACAAGGTATGGGCGGAAAAATCTGGGTTGAGAGTGATCCCGGAGCTGGTTGTAAATTCTCTTTCCTGATTCCTTTCAAGCCTGCTGCTGCCGCCGCCAGCAAGGGAAAAAAATAATGAAAAAAACTGCCAAAATTCTGCTGGTCGATGATGAACCGGGCATGTTGCGCTACATCAAGACTCTGCTTGAGGTCGACGACTACAAAGTCGAGACTGCGACCACCGGAGAGGAAGCTCTTGAAAAAATTGAGAAGGGATTGGAACCCGATCTCGTTCTGCTCGATGTGCTGATGCCTGGGATTGACGGCCTGGAGACGCTTGAGCAGCTGCGGCAGAAAAAGCCGGGCTCTAAAGTTGTGATGCTTTCCTGCGTCGCCGACACGCGCAAGGTCGTGCACGCCATGAAGCTTGGCGCGCAGGATTATCTGACCAAGCCCTTTCAGAAAGCGGAACTCGACGCTGTGATCGATCTCTGCCTCGGCCAAGGTAAGCAGACTTTCGCCGGAGAAGTGGAAGAACTCGCGGAAGACATCTTCTTCATCGCGGCCAGTCCGGCCATGCGCAAGATTCGATCGCAAGCGGCACTGGTAGCGAACGTCGATATCCCGGTGCTGTTGCTGGGCGAGAGCGGTACCGGCAAGGAAGTGCTGGCGCGCCTCATTCACAAGCTTTCTCCGCGCGCTCATCGCACTTTCCTCAAGGTCAATTGCGCCGCAGTTCCGGGCGACCTGCTCGAAAGCGAATTGTTTGGATACGAGCCGGGGGCATTCACCGGCGCCACTCACGCGAAGCCGGGAAAATTCGAGTTGTGCAACAAGGGCACGATTCTGCTCGATGAAATCGGCGAGATGCCGCCGCTCTTGCAGGCAAAACTCCTGCACGTCCTGCAAGACCAGCAATTTTCACGGCTTGGTAGCCGATCCGTCATCAAGGTGGACGTCCGTATTCTGGCCGCCACCAACATCAACATTCCCGAAGCGCTCGCGACCAAGCGATCTGCGCGAGGATCTCTACTATCGCCTCAACGCTTTCACGCTCAGCCTTCCGCCGCTTCGCGATCGTAAGGAAGAAATTCCAATCCTGTTGAAGCACTCGATGACGCGGATGGCCGAGCGTTATGCCCGCTCGCCATTGCCCCTGTCTCCAATTCTTTTGCAGGCCTGCCAGAATCATTCGTGGCCCGGCAACTTGCGCGAGCTGAATAATTTTCTGAAACGCTATCTGATTCTGGGAGACGAGAGTCTCGCGGTCAGCGAACTTCGTCCCAAGGATGATGGGAACGGCGGTGTTCAGGGGGATCACTCCGGCAAAGGCGACGGTGGGGGTTTAAAGTCGCTGGCGCGTTCGGCGAAGGACGAGGCGGAGGCACAGGCGATTGCCCAAGCGCTCGAGCAGACGAACTGGAATCGCAAGCAAGCTGCCGCCATCCTGCAGATCAGCTACAAGGCGCTGCTTTACAAGATTCGGCAGTATGGCATCGCCGAGGTGAAGGCGGGTCATCACAAGCTCTCCGCTGGCGCGTAGACCATTAATGAAATTTTTCTAGGTAGCAAGAGCCCACGGCCTTCGGCGTGGGCTCTCTTAATTCTGTAGCAAATCCCGATTCTGTAGCAAATCCCGCCGACAAAGTTACGGAACTTGCAGAGAAATCGTCTGGCTCTTGGAATCGCTGCCTGACGTCGCTGTCACCGTGATCGTGTACGTACCTGCCGGCGTGCCGGTGACGGGGGCTTGCGTAGTGCTCTTGCTGCAGGCAGGCAGCAGCAACAAGAGGCCAAACGTCAGACACAGCATCGTGATCCCCGCGATGTGGCGCCGACGGCGTCCGCCCACAAAGAGCATCAATCCCGGGATTCCCAGCCACAGCGCGTAAAACTGCCGCGGCATCAAGAGTGCGGCCGGAGTGATGATCGGACGAGCCGTTGTCGAGATGCTCAGCGTCGCCGTCGCTCCGCTGACGCCCTGCAGTGTGATCGAAGTGGCCGGTGTGAAGATGCAGGCCGCTCCTGTAGGTTGGCCCGTACACGAGAGCGTGATGCTCTGCTGGAAAAGAGGATGCGGAGTCAAACTGACCTGGTAAACCGCGGCGTCGCCCGCCGCCGCGACGCTTTGATTGGTCGGACCCACCTGAACGGCAAAATCCGACATGGTCGCTGGAACGGAGGTTTGCGCAAACACAATGTTGCCTTGACCCGATACCTGCACCGTTCCGCCGTTAAACGTCGCTTGGCTGCCGCTGCTGTTCGGGTTGGGAATCACGACAATCGTTATCGTCGCCGTGGAACCGGACTGTAAGGAGTGGGATGCTGCAACTGACCGTACTCGCCGTAGACACTCCGCCGCAGGTTCCAGAGGTCGTCGCAGCTGACTGGAAGGTGAGCGGAACGCCGGTGATGGTAGAACTCAGATTGTCGGTTACCGTAATATTGCTCGCCAGATCGGGCCCATTGTTTGTGATGGTATAGGTGAACGTCGCCTGATTGCCGGCTGCAATGAAGGTTTGATCCGTCCCTAGAGTGAGCACGCCTTGAATCGACAGGCTCACTGCCGTTCCGAGCTGCGTCACAAACGCGTCGTATCCGCCGTTGTAGTTGCCACCCTGAGTTGTCGAAAGCTGTTTCGACAAGAACAGGTCCGCCGAATTTGTTTCGCCGGCCAGGTAGGTGTCCTGATTTACGTCGAGGGCAATGCCGGTACCCAAATCCGTTCCACTGCCGCCAAAGTAGTTTGCCCACGAAGCGATCGTCGTTTGTCCAATGACAGCTTGAGTGTTCAAGCGCGCTACGAAGGCGTCCTGAGTGCCGTTCAGAGCGCTCTGAATCGAGTTCGGATAGGGAGATACCGGGAAGTTGCCGTCGGTGGTAATGGGCGGCACAACCGGGGATTGGGTCGAGCCCGTAATGAGAGCGCCGGCTGCGGAATCCACGGTGATCGCCGAACCGACTTCATTGCCGCTTCCGCCGAGGTAGGAAAAGTATCCAAGTGTCACATTCACTGGAGTGCCCGTGGTGTTGGTCGGGTTGCTCACGCGAGCGACAAAAGCATCCGTCGGGGCCGGATCGGTTTGGGTGGTGCATGTAACGGTTCCGGTCGTCGTCACGGGGAGATTGTTCAGGCACTTCTGATACGAAGCAAACGTGGCGAGCGAGGTCGCGGCAACGAAATCCTGCGAGTTCGTCGTGCCGACTACGTACACGTTCGCTGCCCCTGTATCAATGGCCACGCCTGTACTCGAGTCGGTCTGGGATCCTCCGAGGTATGTGGACCACAGCAGTTGTTGTCCCTGATTGGCGGAAGGGTTGAGCTTCGCCACAAATGCATCCGATTCGGTAGTCGCCGTGCTCGCTGTGCAAACCGCGGGATTGACGATCACGGTTGGAGGTGAGGTATCGAGACACGGCTGGTATGCATTCAGAATTGGGAAATCTGTGCTGCCGCAGCCGGAACAACCGGTGTAAGTAAAGTTCGTAGTACCGCTGAAGTAGAGGTCCCCGTTCGTATCAACTGCAATGCCGCCGCCGACCGCGACCGGCGTAGTGGTGTCGAAGTTACCTCCGCCAAAATACGTCGAATAGGAGATGCTGCCCGTCCGCGAAGCCGTCGTATTGACCTTCGTCACAAAAAACTGGATCGAAGAACGCGGATTCGTTTGGAAAGCGATTCCTTGCGGCAGCGTGCTGGCCGGAAATTGATCGGTGGTACTCGCCACGTCTTGCGACGTTGTCGTGCCGGTTACGAATACGTTTCCCAAGGCATCGATCGTCATGCCGCTCGCGACGTCGGTTCCATTGCCCGAGAGGTAAGTCGAATACATGAGCTCTGACGCCGAAGGTGGAGTCGGTCCGCTGTTTAGTTCCGTGACAAATGCATGCGAGGTTCCGGTGCTGCCGGTCTCGGCAACTGTTTGATACGCGGTCGTCGCGGTCGTCGGAAAATTCGTAGAGGACGTCGTGCCCGCGATAAATGCATTTCCGGCGCCGTCCACCTTGATTCCGATGGGCGAATCCGTTCCGTTTCCGCCCAGGTACGTCATGTATTCGAGCGAGGCCGGAATCGCACCCAGCGGTGGCTGGATTTTCGCCACATAGACGTTTTGCGTACCAGTCAGAGTGGTCTCGAACACGCCCGCTGTGAACGGCAGATTCGGAGAAGTCGTGTTGCCCGTGATGTAGACGTTCAGGCTTCCGTCCACCGCAACCGAGGTCGCATGTTCGTCGCCACTGCCGCCAAAGTAAGTTGAAAAGTTAAGGATCGGATCGATGACCAGTTCGCGGGAGCGATCGTAGGCTCCGACGGCGAATCCTGCGCGGTTCGGTCCGCGGAGAACGAATGATCCCTCGACCGCTCGCTTCTGCCCCGCGATCTCTTGGTAAACACGGGGTGCATCGAGACGGACGCTGTCGGCGCCGGCCTTGATGACCAGTGCGCCGTCGACGACCTGAAGCTGCTGCGCGCCGTTGAACTCCAGTTCGGCCTGCGCCGGATCAGCGCCCGGGAGCAACCTGAAAATCGTATTCCAGCTTGCCTTGGTTTCCGTAGAAAACGAGATTGATTCCGGGATAGACGCTGTCGTACCGCACCTGTGCAAACTGCGGAACTCCGGTGCGCCACTTCGCAGCATCATTGCCGATGAAATAGTTGCTTTTCCCCGGCAGTGGACCGGCCGCCGAAAGCGAGACATGAGGATCGGCCCCCGCGAGTTTCATCTGCAGAGATTGCACTCGAGTTGCACTACTCTTGCCAGCATTCTTTGCTGGCTGATCTTGGGACACGACGCTTAGGATGGCTCCCTCATTGCCCAGGAACAAGCTGTATCCGGCGCCGCGGGCCACGAATCGGGCTCGCGGATCGACTGGATCGAGGCTTCCCTGTCCCTGGTTCGGTTCGAATCGCAAGGGCAGTCCAGTAAACATGGATCGTGCGCCCAACTGCGACGTTGCGTCTTTGGAAAGACCGGTTTCCGCCAGCACATTAGAACTGTCGCCATGGCCATAGACCGACGCAGCAGCGACCTTCGCGGAAGTCTGCCGTGAATGTGCACCCAACCCAAGAACCGCGCACCCTGCCCCCAGCAATGCCAGACCGGCGGCCAGAACACGACCCCGTAATACGGATGCTACCCACCAACGGCGATCTACGTTCACGCGTTTCCTCCGATGCAATTCGATCGTTTCTTGCCCATTCCGCTCCCGTTCAACCCGTTCTTACGCCCGATCATGAGTGAGATGAGAGATGGCGCACGAGCCTTCTCAGACCCGGCCCCGGCACATTTCCGAGGCGAGCCTCGCCCGCAACTTGCTGGTCTGGAACTGGCGGAAAAATAAATAACTACTTAAACATCTGGCGGATAGACAAGTCAAGCCGACTTCCCCCCGTGCCCGCTCCAAGATTGGTCAGATGCTGTCGTTCCTGTCGAAAGATGCCGACGCCCGGGGAATATATTGAGCAAGATCGTGGTCCGTTTTCCGCACAGAGCGATGTGGGCTACTGACCTCCAGAATTGCTATTTCGAAATGGCAGCGAGCGGTATTTTGCTCTTGCAAACGACGAATAATTGGATAAATTGAGGGCAGCACTTGCCTTCGGCTCTCGGGTCGCCGAAACGTCGCTTGTGTCGCTTTTCTTCTCGGCAGGACCCGTTATTGAGGTCCCCATGCATTCGCATTCACAAGAACGGCGAGCGATGCGGCGTTTTGATATGCGCTTGCCGGCAATTGTGCATCTCGACGATGCCCACGAATTCCAAACGGAGACGCAGAACGTCAGCGCACGCGGAGTCTTTTTCTATCTGGACCAGCCGATTTCAACCGGGACAAAGCTCGAAGTGACCCTTACTTTTCCTCCGCATGTGACGTTGACCGACGCAGTCCGGATTCGATTCACCGCGCGGGTTATTCGCGTCGAGAATCAGATTCCATCCTCGCGCGTGGGCACCGCCGCAATGATCGAAGACTACGAGTTCCTGCAGTCCGCCGGAGGCACGCACTTCCTTTCCGCCCTCCAAACGGAAATGAAAACCACACATTGATTCGTGCGCGGAAGCCCGGTATCGACAGGGTGCTTCAGCCCTTATCGCCCTTACCCAGTTCTTTCAGTTGCTGGCGCAGCTTGCTGAATCTGCGAACCAGCGTTCCCAGATAGAAGCAGTGAATCACCCAGGTCGCAATATAGGCGGCAATCAGGAATTTGACGGCGTTCATCTGGAACTCCGGCCCAATGGAACACTCGCCCGCGGCACCGCGCTCGCGCCTGCCATTGATTCCATCGCGTGCGCCTCTTCCACTTCCCTTTTCAACAATTCCAACCGAAACCGCGACCAGCAGACCAGTGCGCAGAAGCAGAGAAACGCCATCCAGCTAAGCAGGAGGGTGTGCAGCATGCGGGGATCGATTGATCCGCCGCCTCCGATGACGGGCTGAGGATGTTGCGTGCGGAAAAACCAGATCGAGAGATACACGAGCGGCACATCGAGGGCGCCAAACACCGCGAGCGCAGCAGCCAGCATCTGCGTTTGCGCGCTGTTCGAGAAGCGGCGCAACACCAGATAACTCACATAGATCAGCCAGAGCACCAACGTCGAAGTCAGCCGAATATCGCCCGGCGCCCACCAGATGCCCCACACCGGCCTCGCCCAGATCGGGCCAGTAATGAGGACGATCGTGCAGAACACGACTCCCACTTCCGCGCTGGTGACGGCGAGAACGTCCAGCCGCTGACCCTGGAACAATTTGCCGATCAGGAAATAGAACACCGGAATTGCGACTACGGTCGTCGCCACCGCGCTCGGCTCCATTCCTGCAGGAATTAACTTCTTTACTGGCGGAAGGTACGTGACGATGACGCCAATGACTCCGATCGCGATGGCGATCCGATTTGCGGCCTTTTTCGTCGAAGGCTTCGCGCTGACCAGATACTGAATCGAAGCGATGAAGTTAATGAAGAAAAGAAGGAAAGCGGTCCACGCTGAGGGCACGTGGTAATAAATGATCCGGTAGACCTCGCCCTGCTGAGCGTCGGCGGGCGCAACGACAAGCGCCATATAAAGGGCATACCCCAGGAAGGCCGCCGTGATCACTGAAAGAATTGGAAAGAGGAGCTTCATTCCGCGTGCAGAATCGTTTCGAAGAGAGCCAGACAAGCTGTAGTAAACACTACATCGTAGGTGAGAAGCAACACGATGTAGAAGTGCGCGGAGTCCTCGCCCGTCAAAATCGAGGTAGTCGCAGCAACCATGGCGATCACCGCCGGGATTGAGATCGGAAACAGAAGCAAAGGCAGCATCAACTCTCGGCTGCGGGTACGCACCGACATTGCTGCAAAGAAAGTTCCGTTCACGACGAGCGCCCAGGTTCCCAGCAACGCAACTGGAATCAACTGCCAAGCCGGTCCCAGAGCGTGCAAATTGTAAAAAACGATAAACAGCGGGACCATCAGCGCTTCGAGCACGCTCACGAAAATGAAATTGCCGACTGCCTTCGCTAGAAATAACGCGGTAGCTGGGGCCGGAGAGACTCGGTACGCATCGAGCACCTGATTCCGAAGTTCTCGTGCCCACGTCTGATTTAACGCCACGACCGCCGCAAATAGGAACGCTATCCAAACGAGTCCGCCGACAATATGTCGTGATTCTTCGGCAAGGGGATCAAAAGAAAAAACAAATATCACGACCACCAGCAGCGAAAAGAACAACATCGAGTTCAGCGCATCCTTGGACCGCCATTCGAGGCGAATGTCTTTCACCAACGTTGCGAGTGCCACGGCCCAGAGCGAGTTCATTGGACGCCCTCTCGATGCCGAGCACTGTGGATGGCTGAGGTGGTGCGATCCACAATCTGTCCACCCTCCATCCAGACGAACTCGTCCGCTACGCCTTCGAGCAGCATCGCCTGATGAGTGACCACAAAAATTGTCTTGCCGCCATTGCGCATGCCCTTCAGCAGTCCCACCATCTCGCGCGCGGAGTTCACGTCCACGTTGGAAAAGGGCTCATCCAGCAACAAGATTTGTGGATCGTGCAGAATCGCTCGCGCCAGCGACATTCTCTGCCGCATGCCTTGCGAATACTGACCAACAGCGCGCGGGAGTTCGGGATCGAGTCCCACCGCACGAATCACTTCTGCGCATCGTTGATCCCCAGTGATGCCGTATAGCTGCGCGAAGTAACGCAGGTTCTCCATTCCGCTCATTTCGTCATAGAGCAACGACGGGTGGGCCATATACCCGATATCACGGCAGGCATCCTGAGGTGTCTTTCCAAAGATCGAAATATCTCCGCGAGTGGGCCGCGCCAGCCCGGCCAAGGCTCGCAACAGGGTCGTCTTCCCTGCACCGTTGTCGCCAAGGATGGCGTGAAACTGTCCGGCATCAAATTCCGCGGTCACTCCTCGCAGCGCCGCGAAGCGTCCGAACTGCTTGATGACGTTACTGACAGTAATGATGGAGGCGCTTGCTGGCGAAACCGCTGGATAGTTCACGCGGGTAGCGCCATGGAAGGAAATTGTCGGCCAGCATGCACAGCAAGAATCTATGGATTTTGCGGACTTTTTGCAAAGGACGGAACCGCATCAGCTAAGAGGTGAAGCGGAGAACGACTGGGCGGCGCGGAGTCGCACTGCCCGGAATGAGTAGAGATTAGTTCGCGCGGCCCGTCTGGTCCGTTTGGACTTGCGTCAGACTCTTGGCGGGTTCAGGAGCGGCCGTTCCGTTCGCGGGGGTGCCGGGCTGTTGCTGCGGAGCGTACTTCGAAGCGCACTTTGCCTGAAGCTGCTTGGCATGAAACGTTCCATCGTGATCAAAACGTCCATCGGCCAAGGCCTGGGAGTCGTCTTTGAACGTGTCCGGAGGCGCTTCTGTGCCGGTGTAGTCCACCGCAAGCGATTGATCTTCTTCCATCAGGACAAATTGGACGTGCGTCCCAGTGCGTTTGATGGACCCAGGTTTCACATTTCCGGCCACGCGCAGTCGCTTGGCATACGCGCCATCGCCCATCTTGTGAAGCTCTTTGATGGTGACGTAATAGCTCTTGCTATCTTGCACGCCGGTGTAAGCCAGGTAGCCGAGCAGCAGCAAAATCACCGCTGTCACGCTTCCAAACTTGAGATAAGTGTTGGCTTGACTCGACATTTAGGACGCCCCGCTGGGAAGAACCCCACCTAGACTTTACGCGCCGGACGGGCGGGAATCAAGGTTACGGCTGCGCAAAGCCCTTGTCATTTCAAACAAGCAGGCAGCGCGAACGCGATAATCGACAAACCCGCGCTCTGTTTCCGCCAGGTACAAAACGGGATGCGCTGGCTTTCCCGAACCGGCTTCTTGCGAAGCGGTGAGCCGCAAAGATCGTCCTTCCAACTGCCCGCGAAGGTTTACACTTCTCCCGGCTAAAGTCCAGTCGCCACGACGCGATGCAGCTTCATACAACCCACGCTCCGCGCCTGCCTGCAGTTTCCAATCCTAGGAGATAAATCCATGTCCGGTCCGGTTTCACGGAGTCGTTCATTCCTCCCCATCGCACTCCTCTCAATTTTTATTACGTACAGCATCTCTTTCGCACTCGCACAAACTCACCCAAGCGCTAAAGATCTGTTGCGCCAGATGACGCTTGAGGAAAAGGTTGCGCAGCTCTCGCAGCTTCCCGGTTTCGATATCCCTGAGTTCAAAGAGCAAGTCGGCGATCCGAAGGATGTCGTCAGAAAATATGGCGCGGGTTCCGTCTTGTGGGTGAAAGATCCGAAAGAAATTAATATCTGGCAGCACATTGCAGTCGACGAATCGCGTCTCCATATTCCGATCTTGTTCGGCCTTGATGTCATTCACGGGTATCACACGATTTTCCCTGCGCCGATCGCCATGGCTTCGTCTTGGGATCCAATAATGGTTGAAGGGGCGCAGACCATTGCAGCTCGCGAGGCCCGTGCCGCCGGAATTGAATGGACGTTTGCACCGATGCTCGACATTGCTCGCGATGCCCGATGGGGACGCATGGTCGAAGGCGCCGGCGAAGATCCTTACCTCGGCGCAGCGATCGCGCGCGCGCAGGTGTTGGGTTTTCAGGGGACACAGCCCGGCGCGATCGACCGCGTTCTCGCGTGTGCCAAACACTTTGCCGGATATGGCGCCGCTGACGGTGGCCGCGACTACGATTCCTCCTACATTCCCGAAGAGCAGATGTGGAATACCTATCTGCCGCCTTTCAAAGCCGCTGCGGATGCTGGGGTCGCGACCTTCATGAGTGCCTACATGGATCTCAATGACGTCCCGGCAACAGGTAATCGCTGGCTCATGACGGACGTCTTGCGCGATACGTGGAAATACAAAGGCTTTGTGGTGAGCGATGCCAACGCCGTTCACAGCTTGATCATCCACGGTTATGCGCGCGATGGCCAGGACGCCACGGTGAAGGCCTTCACTGCGGGTCTGGACATGGACATGGCCAGCGGCACCTACCTGAAATATCTGGCGGATGAAGTCAAACAGAACCGCATTTCGATGCAGCAAATCGACGACGCCGTTCTGCCGATCCTCGAAGCCAAAATTCGTCTCGGACTCTTCGAGCATCCTTTCGTCGACGAAACGAAAATTGACCAGGTCATGAACAATCCCGAGCACGCCGAACGCGCGCGCATTGCCGTGCAGCGATCTGTCGTGCTGTTGCGAAACGAACAGAGCACCCTTCCATTGGATAAATCCAAACTCAAATCCATTGCGGTGATCGGCCCCCTCGGCGACGCCGACAAGGATCAGCTTGGGTTGTGGGGAGCGATGACGAAGCCTGGCCCCACAGTCACCATCGTCCAAGGGATCAAAGACAAGGTCGGCAGCGGCGTGCAGGTGGAATTCGCGCACGGCCCGAACATTCGCCGGGACATCCCTTCGTTTTTTGAAAACGCGCCCATCATCACCGTCAAGGAGCAACCAGAACAAACAACGGAAGAGGCGCGTCAGGCCTTCGACGACGCCGTAGCGCTCGCAAAGCACAGCGACGTCGCCGTACTGGTAATGGGAGAAATCGCGCTGATGAGTGGAGAAGCCGCCTCGCGCTCGTCTCTCAAACTCTCAGGAGGGCAGGAGGAATTGCTCGAGGCCGTCGTTGCCACTGGCAAGCCGGTCGTGCTTGTGCTGGTCAACGGACGCCCTTTGGATATCACATGGGCCTCCGAGCATGTCCCGGCAATTCTTGAGACGTGGTATTCCGGCAGCCAGGGCGGCAACGGAATCGCCGACGTGCTATTCGGTGACGCCAATCCTGCCGGACATTTGCCCGTGAGTTGGCCGCGCAGTTCCGCCACGCTTCCGCTTTATTACAATCACACCCGCACCCACGCGCCGGAGGATGCTAAGGACTTCAAGTCCCGCTACTGGGATATCGTGAGTACTCCGCTTTTTCCCTTTGGCTACGGACTCAGCTATACACACTTTTCGTTTGGCAATCTGCAGCTGAGCGGATCTCAGGCGAAAGTCGGAGATGCGCTGGATGTTTCCGTCGATGTGACCAACACGGGCAGCCGTGCCGGAGACGCTGTTGCGCAGCTCTACATTCATCAGCAAGCTGGTAGCGCTTCACGTCCTGTCCGGCAGCTCAAGGGCTTTCAGAGAGTGAACCTCGCCGCGGGAACGAAACAGACCCTGCACTTCAAACTCGGGCCCGATGAACTGCAGTTCTGGAGTCCGGCCAAGAAGCAATGGGTAGTTGAGCCCGAACAATTCGACGTGTGGGTCGGCGACAATTCGCAGGCACAACTGCACAGCGAATTCCGTCTGACCCAGTGATCCAAGGCTCGGATTAGTAGATAGTAGGTGCCCCACTTCTGAGCTGCGTTGCCAGAAGGGTGGGGATTTTTGATTCTGACAAGCTTTGAAAGCCGCCAGACGTTTCCTTCCGCCGCCTCCGTTAGAATAAACATTCACGGAGCATATCTGAACTTATGATTCATCCTTGGCATGACGTAACTCCCGGCGACAAACTCCCGCAGGAATTCGACTGCGTCATCGAAATCCCTTTCGGCTCCAGCGTGAAGTACGAGCTCGACAAGACTAGCGGACTCATCCGTCTCGATCGCGTCCTTTATTCCGCCGTGTACTACCCGGCGAATTACGGGTTCATTCCGCAGACTTTTGCCGAAGACGATGACCCGCTCGACGTGCTCGTCCTGTGCCAGGAAACCGTGGTTCCGCTCACCATCATTCACGCACGCACTGTCGGATTGATGACGATGATCGACCAAGGCAAGCCGGACCACAAGATCATCGCGGTGGCCACGCAGGATCCCGAGTTCAACTCGTACCACCAGGCGTCGGAGATGCCGTCACATCGACTGCTCATGTTGCGCCGCTTTTTCCAGGACTACAAACAGCTCGAAGGTAAAGCGGTTGAGGTCGACGAGATCCTACCGCCCACGGAAGCGTATCCCATCATTCTCGACGCGCTGCACCGCTACAGTGAACAGCGGCGCAAGGGATTCAGTGGCGGCAAACACTAGGGTCTTAGTCGAGGCGAAGGTTGAATCCAAGGTTGCAGGCGTGGCCTCCAGCGCCGTACGTTGTGGCAATAGTCTTCGTAATCCCCGTCGAACTTCGAACGCAAAGTTGGCTCTTCGTAGAAAAGGACGAAGAGATGGACAGCCAGTGCTGCCACGGCGACCGCTGCAACCAGCGTCACGGTAGCGCGCCCGAAAACGATCCAAAGGCCGATCCATCCTGTGGCAAACCCGACATACATCGGATTGCGGACGTAGCGATAGAAGCCCACAACAACTAGTCTCTGCGGAGGAATGAAGGGCGCAGGCGTTCCGCGCCCGATCCATCCGAAATCCCAAACGCAGCGTAGCGCGACGGCAAATCCTAGAACGGATGGAACCGCAGCCAGCCATCTCCAGCGTGCTGGTCCAGCCGTTTCCACGCGGAACCCCAACCATCCCGGCAAGAGCCAAAACCACAAGGCGAAGAATGACAATCCAACCGCAAGCGCCGCCAGCGCGGACATCCATTGCCTGGCGCGACGACTCCCTTCGTTGCGATCAACGTGCGTATTCATGAGGCGACCTCCTTTGTCTTCCGATCGAAACCGTCGACATTCTGAGCGACCTGATCTTGGCCGCGAAGAATCTGCTGTCCGCGGCATCATTCCAACGACGGCAAACAGAAGACTCCTCATGTTGCTCGGGATGACCAGACTTTTTTCAGTGTTTCTCATGCTCTATCGGGCAGCACAAAGAAAACAAATTAAAAAAATACTTGACTTAATGTACTAAATATATAGTACACTGGTACACATGGCAAGGAAGAACGGGAACGGCGCGGTTTCTCAATTCGCTCTCGATCTCCACAGCGGCGTCCCTGTGTACCGCCAGTTGATCGATCAAGTGCGAGGGGGCCTCGCTTCCGGCTCTCTCAATGCCGGCGACCAACTCCCCACGGTCCGCCAGCTTGCGGTGGATCTCGCCATCAATCCAAACACGGTGATGCGGGCTTATCGGGAACTCGAAATTGGCGGTCTGCTCGAGACTCATCAGGGCACAGGGACATTCATCAGTGACAAGAAGCCGGAAAGAAAGACAGCCGAGCGCGAACGTCAACTCGGCCAGATGGCAGGTGAATTCGCAGCCCGAGCTGGGTCCGCTGGATTCACCCTGGAAGAAGTGATCGAACGGTTACGCGAGTTGCTGCCCGCGTCCGCTCAAAGGAGATAGTCATCATGGCAAGAATCCGAATGAACGAAGTCAACGGAGTCGCGACTCTACTTTTCGCGGTATGCGTGCTCACCGGTATCGCGATCTCACAGCCAACGCGCCAGCCGGCGTATGCGGTCGTCGGCATCGTGGTGGGCGCATACTTCCTCTTCGCGATCAAGATCGTCCGCCAGTGGGAGAAGGTGGCAGTTTTGCGCCTCGGCCGGTACGTCGGATTGCGCGGGCCGGGACTGTGCCATATCGTGCCGATTGTTGAAACCCTAAGTCCTTATGTTGACCAGCGCGTCCGCGTTGCGAGCGTCTCGGCGGAATCGACTCTCACACGCGACACTGTGCCCGTGAACGTCGACGCGATCATTTTCTGGATGGTCTGGAACGCGGAAAAATCCATTCTCGAGGTCGAGAACTTCGTCGAGGCCATTACTCTGAGCGCACAGACCGCTCTGCGAGAGTCCATCGGACGCCACGAACTCGCGCAGATGATTACCGAGCGCGAAACGCTAGGCCGCGAACTGCAACGCATTCTCGACGAGAAGACGAACCCATGGGGCATCACGGTGCAATCGGTCGAGATTCGTGACGTGAAAATTCCGCAGGGCCTCGAAGACGCCATGTCCCGACAGGCCCAAGCCGAGCGTGAGCGTCAGGCTCGCATCATCCTCGGACAAGCTGAGAATGAAATCGCTAACAGTTTCGTAAGCGCTGCATCGTCGTACGCCGAAAACCCGGTCGCTCTGCATCTGCGCGCCATGAACATGCTGTACGAAGCCATCAAGGAACGAGGCTCCATGGTGATCGTGCCCTCGTCTGCTGTCGAAACCATGGGACTCGGCGGCAGTCTCGCCTCGGCAGCGCTTGGCGGGGCAAAACCATAGTTCATCACAAAGAACTCCACGACAGACTGACCCTGCCGCGAGTCCGGGCCCTCTAACTCGATGAGAATGCGATGGCCGCTGAGGCCGGCAAACTCATCCAAGAATCCGACTGTCTGCGAGACAGCCATGAAAAAAGGAGTACTGCTATGAAGTCGAATCGAATGACTCGCCAGAGAGAAACCCGTCCGATTCCCGCAATCTCGTTGGCCGTATTCGCGGTCATTCTCACGATCGTTCCCGTCTCAACCGGTCAAGCGATGCAAAAAGGCGTCAGCGTTGACTTGGCTCCAACGAACGACGCTCAACCCATGCCGGCCGCCGATCAGGACAAGGCCTGGGTCGTGAGCGTGAGCAGCGACGGCCAGCTATTTTTCAGAGCTAATCCAGTTACTCGGGCCGCGCTCGTGGACGAAATGATTCGCACGCCCCGGATTCGTAACGAGAACATCTACATCAAGGCGGATGCGCGCGCCCCGTATTCGGACGTGCAATATGTGCTGAAGGCGGCGCACACGGTCGAGTTTGACGCTCCTGTCCTGCTAACGGCGCAACCGGAATCGTCGCAACCGGGAACACTGGTTTCTCCGAAAGGCCTGGAGGTTTCCCTGGAATCTGGCGCGATCGTCGGGCCGAAACCCGCGGAAATCGATATGTCGACGACCTCCGATACAGTGAAACTTAACAATCAGGAAGTTTCATTGGCTGATCTGCGGCGCACGTTAACGACGCTTTTCCAGAATCAGACCGAGAAGACGGTTCTTCTGAAAGCGGACGGCACGCTGCCCTTTGCCCAAGTGGTGCGTGCCATCGATGCCTGCCGCTCGACCGGAGCGAAAGTCATCCTGGCGACACCGCAAGCATAGAATCCGCAACAAACAATGGTGCCCCATCCGAAACGTGGCATATTTGGCGACGTCCGGATGGGGATCTTAATTCCACGTAAGAAAAAATAGACCTCACCAGACGTGGCATGCGTTCTCGGCCACCATCGGCTGGCCAGCCTTACATCCCCAAGCTTTTTGGAACTCGGGCATGTTCTGCACCACGCCGTTCACGCGGTACTTCCCCGGCGAATGCGGATCTGTCAGCACCCTCATGCGCGCAACCTCAGGACGCCGCTTCTCGCACCACACTCTGCCGAAACCGAGAAAGAACCGCTGCTGCGGCGTGTACCCGTCGATCTTCTGTCCTTCTCTGCCAGTCTTGTCTTCGGCGATCATGCGTTCAAGCGCGGCAAGGGCGATGCGGGCGCCTCCGTTGTCGGCCGTGTTCTCTCCGAGCGTCAGCCGGCCGTTGAGCTTAATGTCATCCACGGCGACGAAGCTCGAATACTCATCAGCAACGCAACTCGCACGTTTTTCAAATTCCTTGCCGTCTTCCTCCGTCCACCAGTCGTGCAGATTCCCCTGTGGATCGAACTTCCTTCCCTGATCATCGAACCCGTGCGTGAGTTCATGACCAATCACAAGTCCGATTCCGCCGAAGTTCACCGCATCGTCCAACTTGGGATCAAAGAATGGCGGCTGCAAAATCCCCGCCGGAAAAACAATTTCGTTAAAGGATGAGTTGTAGTAAGCATTCACCGTGGGTGGCGTCATGCCCCATTCCTTGCGATCCAGCGGCTTGCCGATCTTCGCAATGTCGCGCTTCGACTCGAACTCAGTTGCGCGCGCCACGTTGCCGAGCAAATCGTCCGGCTTGATCACGACCGAGCTGTAGTCGCGCCAAACATCCGGGTAGCCGATCTTGTTCCGGATCGCCTGCAACTTGACCTTCGCTTGTTTCTTGGTTTCGTCGCTCATCCAAGAAAGGCCGTGGATGTCGCCATCCAACGAGTTCTCCAGCGCGTCCACCATCTTCAACATCCGGGCCTTGCTTTCCGGTCCGAACGCGACATCCACATACCGCTGGCCCAACGCCTCGCCCAGCTGGCGATCCGTCAGATTCACGCAGCGCTTCCAGCGCGCTTGAATCTCTTTCTGCCCGGTGAGCGTCTGCTGCATCTTGAAATTCGCTTCGACGAACGGCTCAGACAACCACGGAGCCGAGGCATTCAACACCTGCCACTTCACGTACGTTTTCAGTGATTCCAGTGACTCCGACTCGATCACAGCATTGAGTTGCTTGAAGAACTCTGGATTCCCCACATTCATTTCTTTGAAGGCGGGTGCATTCACGTCCTCGAAATAGCGGTCGAGATGGAAATTCGGAGCCAGGGCAACGGCTTCCTGCCGCGGCATTTTGTGGTCTCGATTCTTCGGATCGCGGCGCGCAGTCCGGTCCATTTCCGCCTTGGCGATTGCCGTTTCGATGCGGAGTACGGTCTGTGCCTCCGCATCCGCCGTCGCGCCCGCGGCAGCCGAAGGATTGGAGGAACCGGGCTCGGTCGCGGCCAGAGTAAACACTTCGTGCATGTAGTCGACGAAGTGCTGCCGCATGCCTTTCATCTTCTCGTCATCTTTAAGGTAGTAATCGCGGTCAGGTAACGTAAGCCCAGATTGATCGACGTTGGCGATCACCTGATCCGCGTTGTGCAGGTCCGACGAAGAATAGAAGTTGAACAGCGCATTGGGACCGGTCATGTGAACGTGAGCGACCTCATCGATGAGCGCTTCTTTCGTTTTGGCCGCATCGATGCGATCGAGTTCCGGCTTCAAGGCACCAATTCCCTTGCTGTTCACCGTCTTCTCGTCCATGCACGAGCCGTACAGGTCGCCGATCTTTTGGTCGATAGCATTCCGTCCGCTGCCGCCACGCGAAGCTTTTTCGAGGATGCCTCGTTCGATGTCTTTGTTGCGCTCGTTGAGTTCGACAAAACTCACCCATTGTGCCTGGTCTGGAGGAATTTCCGAATTCTTGATCCAGTTTCCGCAAGCATATTGATAGAAATCGACGCAGGGATCGACCGTCTTATCGATCGTGTCGAGACTGAACCCTGGTGCGACTTTGCCAGACGTTGATTGCGAAAAACCAGCGATGGAGAACAACAAGAATGGAGCCAGGACGAAACTCACTCGACGCATAGGTGGAAAACTCTCCTTGTATCGGACCGAGAGATTCTAAGCTCATGTTTCGAACTTCATCAACCAATCGGCCAGGAGCGGCGGAATACGGTTCCCGTGAATTGGGCAGTATTCCGGCTGCCCGAAGACGGCAGATTCCTCATTTTGTCGGAACGACAAATATGACCGGATGGACGTCGGCCGCAAGGCCTTCGACCCTTCCCGCGGCAACCTGTTTATAATCGAGACTCACAGAATCTTAAGAAGGTTGGCCTGGTGATGACTTCCAAGAACGGTTCTAACGGCAACGGTTACTCCGTCCCTCAACCCCGCGCGGAATGGCTGGCGCAGCGCAAGCAGCAAAACAAGGACGGCAACTTCTCTCAGATGCACTACGCGCGTCAGGGCGCCATCACCGAAGAGATGTCCTTCATTGCGCACAAGGAGAAGATCACGCCAGAACTCGTTCGCGACGAGGTTGCGCGCGGACGCATGATCATTCCCGCCAACATCAACCATCCCGAACTCGAGCCGATGGCGATCGGCGTCGCCTCGCTCTGCAAGATCAATGCCAACATCGGCAATTCGGCTGTTACGTCCGAGATCAACGAGGAACTCAAGAAGCTGCACACCGCCGTTCACTACGGTGCCGACACGGTCATGGACCTCTCCACCGGCGGCAACATTCACGAGATTCGTGAAGCCATCCTGCGCCATTCGCCTGTACCGATCGGTACCGTACCGATTTACGAAGCCATCGCGCGCGTGAAACGAGTCGAAGACCTTAACGCCGCAGTCATGCTCGAAGTCATCGAAGAACAGGCCGCACAGGGCGTCGATTACATGACGATCCACGCCGGCGTGCTCATCCAATATTTGCCGCTGATCTCGAAACGCATCACGGGAATCGTCAGCCGCGGCGGAGCCATCCTCGCGCAATGGATGGCCTATAACCACAAGCAAAATTTCCTCTACGAGAACTTCGACGAGATCATCAAGATTTTCAAGAAGTACGACGTGAGCTTTTCGCTGGGTGACGGACTTCGTCCCGGCTGCGTGGCCGATGCCAGCGACGAAGCGCAGTTCGCCGAACTGAAAACTCTGGGCGAATTGACAAAAAAGTCGTGGGAGCACGACGTGCAGGTCATGATCGAAGGCCCCGGGCACGTATCGATGGACAAAATAAAAGAGCAGGTAGAGAAAGAGCACGAGCTCTGTTACGAAGCTCCGTTCTACACCCTGGGCCCGTTGGTCACCGACATCGCTCCCGGCTACGACCACATTACGTCTGCCATCGGAGCGGCCATGATCGGATGGTACGGCGCGGCGATGCTGTGCTACGTGACGCCGAAAGAACATCTCGGCTTGCCGAATGAAAAAGACGTGAAAGACGGCATCATCGCCTACAAGATTTCGGCACACGCCGCCGATATTGCCCGCGGACGCCCCGGCGCCCGTGACCGCGATGACGCCCTCAGCTATGCCCGGTATAAGTTCGACTGGGAAAAACAGTTCGCGCTTTCCCTCGACCCGGAAACTGCACGCTCCATGCACGACGAAACACTTCCCGACGATTTCTACAAAGAAGCCGCGTTCTGCTCCATGTGCGGTCCAAAATTTTGCTCGATGAATTATTCGTCGAAGGTCGACGAGTACAACAAGCAGGTCCACGGCATCGAGAAAAAGGATTACTCCGAACTCGTGGACCGGTTGGTAACGCTGAAGTAAGCCTTCAATGAACCATCGTCGTGCGACCTTCTGATGGCAGGGCGACGCTGCACTCAGTCGCGCGGAATTTCCCGCGCGACTACCATTATTTTTATTCCCCACAATCAAATAATTAGTGTTGCGTTTCAGGATGACAATTTGTATTGTGTGTCACCCCTGTTTCCCCTGATATGTCTGACCCTCAGGTTGGCTGGGGCGCAAGACCCTGTTCTTCAAGCCGATTTAAGGAATCCTCGTCTCGCTTCGCGTTTGGGGCGTGCGGACGAAAATCAGCCGCAAGGCTGAATACGGGAGGAAGCGAAAATGATTCACAGGCAAAAAAGGGTATACGTGTGTCTGGTGGTGCTGGTTGTAGCACTCTTCGGCTCCGAAAGATTGCTCTCCCAAGCTACCGCGACCGGAACAATTCAAGGAACAGTCAGCGACAAGTCCCAGGCAGTGGTGGCTGGGGCAGAAGTCGTCGCCGTCTTCAAGGCCACCGGCGTCACCCGCAACACAACCACCAATGACACCGGAAACTATCGATTCGACTTCGTGCCCGCGGGTGCTTACCAGGTGCGGGTGACGAAACAGGGTTTCGCATCCGTGGTTCAAACCACCGAGCTGCTGGTCGGCCAATCGGCTACCGTGAACATCGCGCTAAACCCGGGGACATCTACCGAAGTGGTTGAGGTGACCGGGACTGCTCCCATCGTCGACCTCACCAAGACCAGTGTGAGCCAGGACATCACGCCGACTGAGGTCGAGGAACTTCCTCTTGTCGGCCGCGATGCTGCCAATCTCGCCTATCTCGCTCCTGGCGTAAAGGCTGCAGACTCCTACGATCCCACCAAGAACCGATATGCCATCCTGTCGGTCAACGGGTCCGATGGCCGAAACATCAACACAACCATCAACGGCGTCGACAACAAAGACAACACAGTCGGCGGAGCCGTGATGCAGATGCCGCTGGAGGCTGTTCAGGAATTCCAGATCAGCACGCAGCGCTTCTCGGCAGAGAATGGCCGCTCCCAAGGCGCTGCCATCAACATGATCACCAAGTCCGGAAGCAACCAGTATCACGGCTCGGTCTTTGGATATTTCCGGAATTCAGCTCTTGATACGGACGAAAAAGTCGCCAATGGTGATGGTACTTCGACTCCTGCACATCCGGACTACAGCCGCCAGTTCTTCGGCGGTTCGATCGGCGGTCCGTTCGTGAAAGACAAGCTCTTCGGCTTCTTCGCCATCGAGCGTCAGCGCGAGAGCCAGGGACTTTCCGAATCAGGCAGTTCGCTTGCCGAACTTCAGCTTGCCGCGGGCGCCGGACTCGATGCCCAGCCGGCGGCGGTTCTCCCCCGGCCCTTCCACGAGTGGCGCTACAACGGCCGCGCGGACTGGACCATCAACCGCAGCAACACCGCCTATGTGAGCTACAGTTCGCAGGCGAACGATAGCCTGAACGACCAGTCTGACGGAACCGCGGACCTAACCAACGGCAACTACACCGTGAACCATCTCCAGATTGCCAACTTCACTTTGAATTCCCAACTGTCTTCAAGCGTCGTGAACCAGTTCACCTTCGGGTTCCAGTACTGGAACAACCTGATCGCCAGCAAGATCAACGCTCCTCTGATCACGTTCCCGAACCCTGCCTCATTCGGAACGAATACCAACGTGCCGCAGCAGTCATTCCAGCGCAAGTGGCAGTTCAAAGATGACATCTCGAAGACGTTCGGGAAACACACCTTAAAGGCGGGCGTCGACTACATCTACAACCCGGTGGAGGGTGGATTCTTCAAGTTCAATTCCACCCTGGAAGTCGACTTCGCGCAGAATCCGAGCACCATCCTCGGGTGATAAACAACATACCCGGAGGGATTTCGCCACCCCCGGCCTGATCGCCGGCATGTCGTACTCGACCGGCGATCCTTACTTCCTGGTTGCCACCAAGCAGCTTGGCTTCTACGGCCAGGATGATTGGAAGGTAACTCCACGCTTGACCGTGAATCTCGGCCTGCGATGGGATCGTGACTTCAACGCGCTCGGCCAGTCGGATATCACCAAGAGCCGTACTTATCAGGAACTGGTCGCCATCAACAGCCCGATCTCAAACCCATACATCGCCCATCTGCCTCACGACGACAACAAAGATTTCAGCCCTCGCATCGGCTTCGCTTATGACGTGACGGGCGCAGGCAAACATGTTTTGCGCGGTGGTTTCGGGCTCTACTTCGGTAATTCGTTCCAGAACATTCCTCTGTTCATGGAACAGCAAGCCAACCCGACCATCTTCCAAACCGTCCTAAGTTTGTCCGACCCGGTAAACGACATCGTTCCCTGCACCGGGGCAGCCGCTCGGACAATTTTCCTTTACTCACGGCCAATATCCAAAGCCTCCAGGCTTGCCTGCCCGGGCCTCAAGCCGCACTGACCGACGGCAGCGTAGGCCGCATAATCGACCCGAAATACCGCAACCCCGTATCCGAGGAATTCAACGTCGGTTACAGTTGGGCTCTCAACAACAACTCGGTCTTTGAGGCTGAATATACCCACGTTCTTGGTTTGCATGAAAACAAGACCATCAACATCGATCAAAAGGTTCCGGACTGGCACCGATCCCGTCACAGGAGACATGTGGGCTGCAACTCAACTCGGCCCCTGATCGGATGCACTTTCGCGATTTACGCGCGCAGGGCAACCTGTTCTCAACAGCGTTCGCGATGACACATCCATCAATCGCAACCGTTACGACGGGATCAACTTCAGCTTCAGGCAGCGCATGAGCCGGCACTTCTCGCTGAACGCGAACTACACGCTGGCTTGGGCGGTCGGGTACGACTACGGTGGGTTTTCGGCTTTCCGCAATTACGCTCGGGACGGATACCATCCGTTTGCGCCGAACGAATTCGGTCCGACCAGCAACGACGAACGCCATCACATTACGATCAGCGGACTCGTCGACCTGCCGAAAGGATTTCAGTTTGCGCCGATCCTGCAATACGGCTCAGCTCGTCCTTACAGCCTGACGAATTCGACCAACACCATCAATGCTGGCGGCGGGACTACGAACGCCGTCGTCGTACCGGTGAGCGATCCGAAGAACTTTTTTGCCTTTGCCGGAAACGACATCGCAGCGCAGGATTGTTACTATCTGACCTCCGATTGCACCATCGCCAAGTTTGATCCGCTCCGCGGACTGCCGGTCTTCGAACTTGATGCCAAGCTAGCAAAAAACATCAAGATCGGCGACCGGGTCAACATTCAACTGGTGGCGCAGGCGTTCAACCTGACCAATCGCGCCAACTACGGCAACAATTTCGGGAACAACATTTCCAGTCCGGATAACTTCGGAAAGCCGATTGGATTCTTCGCTCCCACCGCCACCTTCATTCCACGCTCGATTTGGAGTGAGTTCGGCGTCCACTTCACGTTCTAGCTTTTAGCCCCTCCCCAAGGGCTGACGTTCGCGTCAGCCCCTTTCTATTTCATGTTGAAAGGCGCGGTCGGGGGCTCGGCACTACAGCCATCTCATTTGTGATCTCCTTGATATTCCTCGCCCGCGTTGCTGCAAAGGCCGCCGACTAACTTGATTTTCTGTGCAACGATCGTGTTGTAGCCCACACCCGTTGTTGATCCCTCATTGAAGGGCGGGCTCGCGACTTTCGCAGGATTGCTTTCGCCGACCATGCCTACTACCCTCACGGTTTGACCGATCTTGCCCTTCAGGATTGACGTATCTCCGCCGACTATGCGGAATTGCTTTGGCCCCGGCGCGCCTCCGGTGATCACATACGTGTTAGCAGTTTTCGATAGGCATCCCACCACCGTGCGCTGCTCGAGCGGTACTGGTTTGTTTTCGGACTCACCGCCAGCAGTTCCCATATTTTCCTGTGCGCTGCAGATCGTTGTCATGGCCAGCGCAGCAAACAGAATCGCAGCTGCAAGTTTCATAAGATTTCTCCAAAACCTCTTTATCCATTAGATCGATGGCATTCGCGGTGGGACAGGGCGGCGGTTATCAAACTCGCGAATCGTTTGATGTACGGGAAAATCGCGAACCACGGGATGGACTGTGCGGAAAGAAAGCGCCGAGCATCGCCATACCGTCAAGTGCGCGCAAGGCTTGGCTCAAGGGGAAAAGTCAGGATCTCTTCGGCTGCTGCAATGCGGCATCGATTGCGGGACCAATCACGTCCGCTGCCCGGCCTCCGATGTACTCTCCAAGGGCCCGGTAGCTCTCGAACTGAATTTCATCGAACCATTGGTCGCCCGTGCTCTGGTGAGGAAACGTCGCGTGCTGGTCGTAGTACCTCCAGACATCATCCGGAAGCTTTCTCTCGTCCGGTCTCGCTGCAGGATCGGCCGGAGCGTCTCGCAACGGCATGCTCGCCTTAATCAGAATCAGCAAGCCGGTATCGTCACAATTCGTCGGATCGTAATAGATCGTTCCCGTCACGCAGTTTCGACCACTTTGGCGTCCGCCGTCGCTGGGTCGGATCGGGCCGGTGTCGATCTCGATGCGGGCGCCGAAATCGGTGCGCGCCTTTTCGATCAGGCTCAGCAAGTCTCCGAACCCGTATTGCAGGTCACAATCGACATCGCTCGCCACAATCAAACGGCACCGCCGCCGGATTAACTCATACACCGCAAGGTTCTCAAAGTGCCCGCCATCGGAAAGGTAGACATATCCTCTTTGCTGATCGCTCTGGGCGACAACCTCAGAGAGCAAGTATCCCAAACCCAATGCTGGACCGGTGCTCCGCCACTTCTCCAGGTTGCGAGAATTGCCCATCCACCAACCGAGCCGGACGTCGAACAAAGTCATGTAGAATGCTGTCGCAGACGACGTGTGATAGCCCATGTTCGGACTGGCCGCGGCGCCGGAAATCGCCATCGCGGTTCCTAAAGAAATTCCACAATCATTGCCGAACTTGCCGACGCCCTTTCCACTTCGACCCAATTCAGTCTTGGCATAACTGGGCAAGAAGCCATCGTCGCAAATGAATTGCAGAGGTCCATCTCCAGAGGAACCCAATTCATATCCGCAATACAACGGAGTAAACACAAACGACTTCGCGCGCCGTGTCGCATATCCAAGCTCTTCTCCGCCCGTGATGTTCAAAGCCGCATTAAGGATTGGATAGGGGCCAGGGTAATCGTCTGCAAAATCGCATAGCGCGATGTCATCGGCCGCATCGAATCCCGTGAACGGCTCCGGCTTCCTCTCCGCATTGGAAGCCCCAAGATAGCAACGGACCAGACGGTTTCGATAGAAGTGGTGCAGCGAGAATTCGTTGACGTCCACTCGCCACGAGAGCGCGAGGCCGGCAAGGAAGAAGATTGCGCCCACCGTTGCAAGCCAGTGCGGCGAGCCATTCTCGACTACTAGCCAGTAGTCCCCAGACAGAATGGACCAGTCGAACTTGTTGAAGGTCCACATTTCCCTCGTCAGATCGTTATTGAAGACGAGTCCTGTGGCGACCTGCACAGCCGTTCCCAGCCCCACCACGAGTCCGGCAATGAACACATAGGGAGCCGCCTTCGCCACTGCGTTCATGATTTGCGGCGACTTGAGAGCATTGGCGATCGCCGATGATTTCTTGTCCGATCCTTCGCAAGCCGCCCCGGCAACGGCTTTCGCAGTATTCGGATCGACAACCTCCGTCCCGCTGATGCGTCCGCTGCTCGCGGCTTTCAGTCCCACATAATTGTGCAACGCCCATAACAGCGCTGCGCCGACCGACTTCCAGCCTTTCAATTCGTAGAAGGCCCATCTCAACCCCAACGGGCCGAATGCGCACGTTCCGGCCACGCAAATCCAACCCAGAGTGATCAAGCTCAAGTAACCGCCCAGCCGCGCCCACCATTCGCGAACCAGATCCATCGAACCTCGACCCACCAGGCCAACGTGCAACGTCCCGGCCACCAGCATGATCAGCATGACGATGCCGCTACCAAAAACAATCACGAGCCAGTTTGTGCTATCCCAATCTCCAAGATTTCTCAGCAGCAGGATGTAGGCTCGAAGCATGCATCCGCCCGCGGCGCCGGCGATCGGCGAAAAAATCACCAGCCCGATCTTCGAAACCATCACCTTTTCCGGCTTGCCGTGACGCGCGCGCCACTGGGTCCTGCACCAAGCCATAAAAGCGACGATGCCCCAGACGACCAGATAAAACTCCGCTCCCTTAAGAGCCCACCAACTGATTCCCACGTCACCGAAGTCCGTCCTCTGCCACAAGGCACAGTTCAACAGGACGCATGACACCACAAACGGCAACATCACGGTCGTGGTGACCTTGCTCCGCTGGAACCATGACCTTTCGCGGTCGGCTTGCGATGGGGCTTCCTGCACAACGTTGATGGCCATCGACAAGGACGCCAGGAAGAGCGCTGCAACCCCGCCATAAACGAAACCTGTGCCATCGTTGTCTGCCATCACCAGCGGTAACAGCACGCTTTGGCACAACGTAAAAATGCTGATGTAAATCATCGCCAGGATGGCTTGATTTAAAACCACGTTACGGATCCACGTGCCCATCATGGCCCACGTATCCCCGGAGATGACTCCCCTGTGCGGCGTCAAATAGTTGCTGTACAGCCGAAGCCAGTGGAGGATCGCGGGCTCACTTCGTTTGTCGGTTTCGTATTTGTGCGGGCTCAGAGCCTTCTCGACCCCAGCGAACGTGCAGTGGAGTTCCCTCGTCAGCCGCTGGGTGAGCGCGGCCAGCCAGGATCCAATGTAGCCTCCGCCAGAAACTGTGGAGAGATAGTCGAACTTGTGAAGGAGCCCTTTCTTCGCGAGCGCTTGCAGAATTCCGAGATTGAATGTCGCGCTTCGGATGCCTCCGCCGGAGAACGCCAAGCCGATCAGATTGTCTGTGTGCGCCGGATCCGCTACACCACGCTTCTGCCTCGAAAGGTTGACGCGGTCGAGTTCCCGCGGCAGAACTTCGCTGAAGGTCGTCGGCTTGTCGTTCGCGGAGGTTTTTCCGCCGGAAGGAGTAGAGGTTCTTTTCCTGGGTTCTGCCAAGTCGACCTCGCCTAGCTCAATGGGGCTCCATCTGGGATGGATCACGTTACCAGAGCGGAGTGCGATGTCCAAGGACACACCAATACATTCCTGAAACGCGAACAGAGTGGCAGATCAGAAGGTGGGGAAGGCGGACGAGGACGGGACTCCTCGGCGTTCCGTGCCGTTCGAGGGGAGGTTGGTTGGTTTCCGGATCTGGTATGGCTGTCGGGCGGCTAGTTTCCGTCGAGATGAATGTCGCCGACCCCTACGTGCGCGCGTAGTTCGTACTTACCATCGCCGTGATACTTCAAAGTCTTGCCCAACCATCCGCTGGTTTCGCCGTAGCCATCGCTATGCACGTCGCCGATGCCCGTGCTCGCATGCACCAGCCGGTAGGCCCCTTGCTGGTTCGCCACGCGGATGTCTCCGACGCCGAGGCTTAGATCTTTGTCTCCGTCGATGTTTCCGACCGTAACATCCCCAACTTTCGCGTGCACGTCGATATTGGTGCTTTGCGGCACTTCAAGCTCGACTTCAAATTCGGTATTGTCGCCGGATGGCGCATGAAATTCGATCGTGGCGCTGGTCCCTTGCACTTCGAAATTGACCGTCGCCTCTTTCACGTTCTTCTCCCGGCTCGATTTCACGGTGTATTCCATCCTGATCACGCTCGAGTCGCCCCGCTTGATGTGCATGTCTCCCACGCTTAACCGCACGTGCACCGATCCGCCTGCTACAAACTCCCGCGAGTCGTGGTGCGTCTCCTCATATTTCCAGTCCTTGGCCGCGCAAAGCGGCACCAGGACGAGACACAACATTGCGACTTTGTGCAGTGGGGTTGCTTTCAGAAGAGACCTTCCGGACATGGAACACCTCTCGGGCGCAGGAGCGCTGGTTCAGGATACGGAGGGAAGGCCTTGGCAGTTCCCACGTAATTCAGGAACTATCGGCTGGCGCGGGCGGAGTGGCCGCGCCACCGCTAACTCTTGAAGTCGGCTACGCCATCCCAGACCAATTGGACGGCAATAGCGAGAATTAGAAAGCCGAAGATCTTGTTGATCGCACCAACGGCGCTGGGGCCGAGCCTGCGAACCAGCGGCCCGCCCAGCCAGAAGAACAGGGAGACGCTCAGAGCGATGCCCGCGACACCAATCACCATACCCATATATCCAGCGGCGTTGTCGACGTTGGCGGCAAGCGCCATGACCACCCCGATCGCGCCGGGCCCCGACATCAGCGGCATCGCGAGCGGAGTGAGCGAGATATCCTCTTTGCTCTCCGCTTCGTTGGTTTCCGCAGGGGTAATGCGGGCCGTGGAAGTCACCATACCCCAAGCCGTATTGGCCACGATCAATCCGCCCGCAATCTTCAGTACCGGAAGCGAGATACCGAAGAAATGAAGCACAAACCGTCCAAAGAACAGAAAGGTCACCAGAATGAGGAAGACCCACATTCCGGTCTTGAAGGCGGTGCGGGAACGGTCGCGCGCAGTCCAGTCGGACGTCATCGTGAAAAAGATTGGGACGCCACCGAACGGATCGACGATCGGAAATAGCGCGAGGAAAGTGGCCGCAGCAGAGGAAGGAAGCGTGCGCAGGAACTGCCCGAGAGCATGAGTGGAAGACATACGCTAGCGGTATCCTTCGAGAGTCTTTGCTGCGTGGTCGATCGCGGCAGCGAGCGCGGCCAACTGCTGACGCGCGCGGTCGCTATCGCCCTTGTCGAGAGCCTCGTTCACGCCCGGAATCACGACGGCCGCGTAGCCCGTGTATTCACCTGGCGCATAAATGACGTGCCGAAAAAATGGCCGGTGCGGCAATCCCTGCGGCACTAACATAGCCCGTTCCGCATCGATGAGCGCCTGATTCAAGCGGGATGCGTCGTGCGGCGGATTCTTCTGTTTCGCCAGAATCTTCGCCCCAGCCGATTGAAAACGCCGTGCTGCTGAATCGACGGCGTCGAAATCGAGTCCGCCTTTACCGAACTTGTCTTCTGACCTCTTCCGAGCCGCTTCGAGATACGCAGTGATCTCCTTGCCGTATTCCTCGTAATCGTACGGAAGCACGTCGGCGGCGGCCATGCGTACCGCTTCAATGCCGAGAATGCGAGCCATTTCTTGTACGTACACGAAGTCCGGGTCGGCAAATTTCTTGAACCATGCAAGATTGTCGAACACAGAATGGTAGACGCCATACGCGCCGCTGGAACTCACATCGCTCGAAGGCACTCCAGCATGTTGAAGGAACGCCGTGTAGTCCGAACCGCTGCCAAGATCTCCAACGGCAACATCGCTTTTGACCTGCGCCGCCGGAGTACGGCGGCTGTCTCCAATTGCCTCTGTCGGAGATTGCGTCGACGGGGCGTCGGGCTGCCCGGATTTTTGCCATGCCTCGTAAACCGTCCCGCCTTTCGGGCTGGGCACGATTTTGGTGACGTCACGCAGAAACTGCTTCAGGCTCGGAACCGCCGATGCGCCAAACTTCGTTCCAGAAACCGCGACGTCGACATTGAAGTACGCGGCAGCGTTCCGCAGTTCCGCTTCGTGTTGCTCGACCCATTCGGTCGAGCCCATCAGCCCTTCTTCTTCGCCGTCCCAACTGCAGAAAACGAGCGTGCGCTTCGGTTTCCAACCCGACTTCAGCAATTCGCCCACACCGTGCACGCTCTCCAGCATCGCCGACGTCCCGCTGTTCGGATCAACTGCGCCATAGACCCAGGCATCACGATGATTCCCGGCAACCACCCACTGGTCGGGAATTTCACTTCCCCGCACGCGACCGACGACATCCCAAAGTGAGCGGTATTGATAATCCTGCTTGAGGTGAACTTTCAGGCGCGACGGTCCCGGACCGACGTGATACGTGAACGGCAGCGAACCTTGCCACTCGCGCGGCGAGTCAGGGCCACCAAGGTGCTGCAGAATCGGCCAGGCATCGTGATACGAGATCGGAGTGACAGGAATCTTCGCAACCTGCGCGGATTTCTCCGGAGAAACGCGCTGCGACTCTGGCAGGGAGGGCAACGAAGCCACACCCGGAGTCGTCGGATCGCCGGGGAACTCGAACATAAATCCCACCGATCCGCGTTGCACTCCAGTATCGGGACGCCAAGGCCCACCGGGGTATTTATCGCCGCGCCTCCAACCGTCATCCGCGGGATCGGAGTAGATGATCATCCCGGCCGCGCCGCGCTCTTGCGCGATGAACACTTTCACGCCGCGAAAATTCTGTCCATACCGGACAAGGACAATTTTTCCCCGGACATCGACTTTCAATCCTTCAAGCCTATCGAAGTCTTCCGGCGTGCCATAGTTCGCGTACACCACGTCGGCTTCAACATCGCCCGATGGCGACATTCCATTGAACGGCATCACGACGCGCGGATCATCCTGATACGGATCGCCATCGACGTGCTCTCGCGTCGGTCCATGCATCTCGACGCCAGCCGGGGCGGTCAAATCGACGCTGATCTCAAGGGGGTAGTTGATCCAAACCTTGTATTCAACGATTTCCGTATCGAGTCCGGCAGCACGGAACTTTTGCGCGACGTAATCGGCAGTGGCCTTGTCCTCGATAGTGCCGGCCATGTGAGGATCTTTCGTGAGAATTCGAAGATGCTCTTCGGCGAGTTTCGGGTCGGGAATCGAAAGGAATTTGGCCTCAACTCCGGCTTCAGCTGCGGCATCTCGAAACCCGAAGATCGGCGCAGCAGACGGAGCAATCGCGTTGCTGCCCGTAGTTGGCGACGAACCGGAAAAAAAAACAGCGGCCAGGAGAATTGCGGTCGACAGAAGTCTCATGAGCATCCAGAACGAAGCTAGTAAGTTAGCACACGGGCGCGAGATTCAGCCCTGGAGGCCGGCGAATTCAAGATGGGATTGCAGTAGGAAACTGTGCCGCAAGGGTCTACTGCGGTCTTGTCTGGCCGGTGCCGATGATCTCGTACTTCGACGACGTTAGTTCCACCAAGGCGAATGGGCCGCGGCAGTGGAGTTTCTGGGTACTGATGCCCATCTCCGCTCCGAAACCAAATTCGGCTCCGTCGGTGAAGCGCGTGGAGGCATTCCAGTAGACCGCAGCGGAATCGACACTCCGCAGAAACTTTCGGGCGTTCGCCTCATCCTTGGTGATGATCGAATCCGAGTGCTTGGTGGAATATTTGTTGATGTGTGCGATGGCGTCATCGACATCCGCGACCACCCCAATCGCCATGCACAGCCGGAGATATTCTTCGTACCACTCCTGCTCCGTCGGCTGACCGACCGGTAACTCTTTAGCGAGAGAACGAGTGCGGCTGTCCCCGCGCACCTCGACGCCGGCTTCGATCAGCTTTTTCACAATGCGAGGCACGTATTCTGCCGCGACGCTTTCGTGTACCAACAATTTCTCAGCCGCGTTGCAGACGGACGGACGCTGCGTCTTGGCATTGATGACGATGGCGTCGGCCATATCGAAGTCCGCCGACCCGTCGACGAAGATATGGCAGTTCCCTGCTCCGGTCTCGATCACCGGCACCGTGGAATTTTCCGTGACGAACGAGATGAGCCCTGCGCCTCCGCGCGGAACGATCACGTCCACCAACCCACGAGCCTTGATCAATTCGTGAACGGACTGGCGCGAACTCGAATCGAGCAACTCGATGGCACCCTCGGGAACACCAGGAACCGCAGCCATGATCTCAACCAAGCGCTGATTGCTGCGAGCCGCCTCTTTGCCTCCGCGCAGAACGATGGCATTCCCCGTCTTCAGCGCGAGGACGGCCGTATCAACCGTTACGTTCGGACGCGATTCGTAAATGATCCCGACAACGCCAAGCGGCACACGCAGCTTGCGAATGCGCAGGCCGTTCGACTTCGTCCATTCGGCGAGAATTTCGCCGATCGGGTCGGGTAACGCCGCGACGTCGCGCACGCCACGAGCCATGTCTCTAACACGCGACGGCGTCAGCAACAGCCGTTCGCGCATTGCGCCCTCAAGCCCAGAACTCTCGATGTCTTCCCGGTTGGCGGCCAGGATACTTGCTTCGACCGCTTCGATAGCATCCGCGATCGCGAGCAGCAGCCCATTCTTTTCGTCGGTAGTGAGCAGCGCGAGTTTTCCCGACGCGGCGCGAGCACACAGCAACTTTTCCTGTGTGGGAACGCTCGTCGCCAAAGTCGCGGTCATCGGGTCACTTTCGTGGGCGGGAAGTACGTCCCTATTTTGCGTTCCATCCCCATGGTAATCGCTTGGGGATGCCGGCCGTTAACGATTGCCACATGAACTCCGCCCTCACTCGCCAGCTTTGCCGCACGCAGCTTGGAGATCATGCCGCCACGCCCTTGCGAACTCTTGCCGTTGCATTGAGCTTCAAGAGTCGGCGTGAGTTTACGGATCACGCGCTGCAGCTTCGGTTTCTTGCGTCCGTTTGGAACCAGAAATCCGTCCACATTCGTGAGAAGAAGAAGCCAATCGGCTTTGACCGCAGTGGCAAGTAACGAGCTCAGCTCATCGTTGTCGCCGAACGCGCCTTCCAGTTCTCTCACCGATACGCTGTCGTTCTCATTCACAATCGGTACGGTGCCCAAGGCAAGCAATTCTGCCAAAGCGTTCTGCAGGTTGCGGTAGCGCACCGGAGAGGTGAAGTCATCACTCGAAAGCAGCAACTGCGCGACGACCTTCTTGCCGAAAAATAAGCGCTCGTAAGTGTGCATCAGCTTGCTTTGTCCAACCGCGGCGCAGGCCTGCATCCGCGGGACGTCGCTGGGCCGGCTATCGAGCGCGAGTCCGGACATCCCAGCCGCAATCGCGCCGGAAGTCACGATCAGATATTCATTTTTCGACAGATCAAATTGATCGACCATGCCGCGCAGCAGGTTGATATCGACCTGCCCTCCGGGAGCAATGAGACTGGTACCGACTTTGATGACGACGCGCATAATTGTGATGGTTCGCGGGGCGAATTCACCTTTCATTCGCTGTGTCGATGGTCAGGATCGGCACCCCGGCGGGGAGGGACAATACATCTATCCTGCCGTTAGAATGGGATTCTGGCAAGTTCTAAAACGATTCCAGGTTACTTCTGATGCCGGTTTCGAACGCGACAACCCGCTTTTCCGATCGTGTTGAAAACTATGTGCGTTACAGGCCCGGATATCCCCCAGAGGCGCTGGGAGCGCTGCAACAGGAATGCGGGCTAAATCCGTCCTCGGTGATCGCGGATATTGCTTCGGGCACGGGAATCTGGACCCGCACGCTGCTGCAGAATGGCAATCTCGTTTTTGCAGTCGAACCGAATGACGACATGCGGGCCGCGGCGGAGCGCTTGCTCGCCGATTTCCCAAAGGTTCGCAGCGTCGCGGGAAGCGCCGAAGCGACTACTCTTCCCGATGCCAGCGTCGACTTTGTCACAGCCGCGCAGGCTGGACACTGGTTCGACCGCGTTAAGGCGCGAAGAGAGTTTGTTCGGATTCTTAAGCCCTTGGGATGGCTGGCTCTTCTCTGGAACGAACGGCTGACGGACTCGACGTCCTTTCTGCGCGCATACGAGGCACTCCTACGGAAGTACGGGACGGACTACGCGGATGTGCGGCATGAGAGGACCACCGAATCCGTGAACGAATTCTTTGACCCCGCGCCGTTTCAGGAGCGCAACTTCCCAATGCGGCAAGAGTTCGACTATCCCGGCCTCGAAGGCCGGCTGTTGTCATCGTCCTACTCACCGGGTCCAGCTCATCCCAAGCATGAGCCGATGCTGCAAGAGCTGCGGCGGATTTTCGATGCCAATGCAGAGCGTGGACACGTCAGCTTCGACTACACCACGCGGGTGTACTTCGGGCGGCTTACACAAGAGTAACTCGCAACTCCCTTTACCACTGAGGACACTGGGGCTCACACCGGGACTCTCAGTTCAAATCCTCTGATACGATTTCCCGTTACATTCCGAGGTGTCCTTCGTGTCCGACGAAAAATCATTTCATATGACGCCCGAGGAATTTCGGCGCTACGGGCATGCTGTCGTCGACTGGATCGCCGACTACCAATCGCGAGTTGAGTCTTTTCCCGTACTTTCGCAAGTAAAGCCGGGGCAGATTCGCGCTTCGTTGCCGTTGAATCCCCCGGCGCAAGGCGAACAGTTCGACGCAATCCTAGGGGATGTCGAGCGTCTGATTCTGCCGGGAGTGACGCACTGGCAGTCTCCGAATTTCTTTGCCTACTTTCCCTGCAACGCCTCCGGCCCCGGGATTTTAGGCGATCTCGTCTCTTCCGGACTCGGCGTGCAAGGCATGTTGTGGTCAACTGGTCCGGCTTGCACGGAACTCGAAACCCACGTCATGGATTGGCTCGTGGGCATGCTCGGCCTTCCAGAGAAGTTTCGTTCGTCGAGTACGGGCGGAGGAGTCATTCAAGATACGGCGTCGAGCGCAGCCTTGTGCGCTTTGTTGGCGGGTCGCGAGCGGGCTACTGGCTACGTTAGCAACAAGAAGGGCTGCGACGGAAAATTGATTGCCTACGCCTCAACCCAAGCGCATTCGTCGCTTGAAAAAGCAGCCATGATCGCGGGGATCGGCGTCGAGAACATCCGGCTGATCGAGGTGGACGAGCAGTTTGCGATGCAGCCCGAGGCGCTTGCGCGGAAGATCGAAACCGACCGCCGCGCCGGACTGACTCCGTTTTTCGTCTGCGCGACGATTGGGACGACATCTTCGAACGCAATGGACCCGCTCCGCGCGATCGGCGAGGTGTGCAAGAAAAACAATCTCTGGTTTCATGTTGACGCCGCCATGTCAGGGACGGCAATGCTGTGTCCGGAGTTTCGACACCTGCAGGCTGGAATGGAGCTGGCCGACAGCTACAACTTCAACCCGCACAAATGGATGTTCACGAGTTTTGACTGCAACTGCTTCTGGGTCGCCGACCGAAAAGCGCTGATCCAAACCTTGAGTATTCTGCCCGAGTATCTGCGCAACCAGGCAACTGAATCCGGAGCTGTGATCGATTACCGGGATTGGCACATCCAGTTGGGCAGGCGGTTTCGTTCGCTGAAATTGTGGTTCGTCATTCGCCACTACGGGATCGAGGGTCTGCAGCACCACATCCGCGAGCACGTGCGACTGGCCCAGCAGTTCGCAGATTGGGTGCGTCACGACGATCGCTTTGAAATAGCGGCGCCGGTGCCACTCAATCTCGTTTGCTTCCGGCACAAGACTGGGGACGTCGTGAACCAGTCCATTATGGATCGTCTGAACCGTAGCGGCGATCTGTTTCTCACCCACACAAAGCTCAACGGCAAGATGACTCTGCGGCTCTCTATAGGTCAGACCTACACCACTGCGCGGCACGTCGAACGGGCATGGAAACGAATCCAGGAGGAAAGCAAAATCGCTGACGGTCAGAAGTGAAAGGATGTTTCAGAATGAGCTGGAAGTTCGTGGTGTTCTTTTTTTGTTGGCTGGCTTTGCCAGTCTGGCTGCACGCGTCAACGATCTCGGGAACGGTAATAGATCCTTCGGGCGCTGTGATTCCCGATGCGCGAATCGAGATTAGCGGGGGAGGCCTTCCGCAACCTCTCGAAGTGACGTCCGACGAATTAGGCAGATTCTCTGCCCCTGACCTCAAAGCCGGAAAATATACAGTGCGCGTGACGCACGACGGCTTCCAGGCTCTCGAAAAATCGGTGGATCTGCAGGACACGCTCGAACTTCAACTCACCCTGGCGATCGCAACAGCGCAAACGAATATTGTGGTGCCGGGTTTAGCGTTGGCGAACTCCGACCCCGTTTACAAGAAGTTGCGCCACGTTGGGTTTGGAGAGACATTCCGCTTCGATAATTTCACGCTGAACTACGACGCCGGAACATTTCAGTTTCAGAAGGGCACGCTGACTTGGTTGGGTCCCGTTGAAGGCATCGTTACCGGCGCCATCTTCGTTGGCGAAGGACACTTCCATCTCAAAGCCGCTACCGATCTCGATGCCCACGAGATCAGCCGGCGAACTGGCGCTGAAGAAGTCGACGAAGATTTCACTGATGTTGTTTTTCGGTTCACCGGAGAAGAGCGGACGAGGCTACTTCCGGGGTTGAGAGATCACACAGAACCCTCCGTCGAAGCAGTGACTGCGTTCGAGCGCTGGCAAGACCGGATGCGGCACCGTCGTGAATATCCCCTTGGATTCACGGAGTCCGTTCTTCATGGCGAGACGATGGACAATGTCGATGCCGACATTCTCGCTGCGGTCTACAACCATTCGCATCCTCCTTTCTTCAACGCCTATATCCGGGGCAGAAAGCGCAAAGACCTCCGCTATTTCGTGCGAACGCGTGTGGGCGCGATCCCTCAGCTCGATTCGCCCGAAGAGGTCGGGCTCATTGACTACGATCCGGAAGGACTAAGCGACGGCGTCTGGTATCTCGCGCATTTGAAGTCGGAGTACGCAAATCGGACCGCGAGTTCACAGGAGGATCGTCGGCTATTCGCAACGATCGGATACAAAATCGAAACCGTCATCGCCAGGAATCAACATCTGTTCAGCAGCGCAACGATTCGCTTTCAGTCGCTCATCGCGGGTGAGCGCGTTATGAAGTTTGGCTTGTTGCCGAATCTGCGCGTGACGCGAGTCGTGGATGATCAGGGAGAGAATCTTCACTTCGTGCAGGAGAGCCGTAAAGAAGATGGCTCGTTCTACGTCATTCTCTCGAATGCGCCGGAGCCCGGCAAAGAATCGTCGATCACGGTGGAGTACGCAGGCGATAAGGTGCTCGAACAAGCGGGAGAAGGCAGTTTCTATGTCCGCGCTCGGCAATCGTGGTACCCGAACCTGAACGGATTCAGCGAGCATTCGCTGTATGACCTGACGTTCAAGGTGCCGCGCAGATACAAAGTCGTGAGCGTCGGTAAATTGCAGAGCGAATCCATCGAGCAGGATCTCGCCGTGAGCCATTGGGTGACGCCGATTCCGGTTGCGGTTGCGGGGTTTAACTACGGCGACTATACAAGAGTTGAACTGGCTGACGATGTCACCCACTACAAGATTTCGGGATACTACCTCAGCGAGTTGCCCGACAACCTGCGCGGATATTCCGCTCTGCAAACGATAGCGCCCGGCGCGATGACGAAGTATGCGCTCGAACAAACGCGAGCACAATTGCAGATCTGCACTCACTTCTTCGGCAAGAGCCCATACGAGGACATTTACGTTACCGAGCAACCGGATTTCAACTTCGGGCAATCGTGGCCCGACCTCATATACCTGCCGATTTCCGCATACACAGACTCGACGCAGAGATGGATGCTGTTCGGCCAGATCAGGAGCAAAACTACAGGCTTCGTGGAGGAAGTAACCCCCCACGAAGTCGCCCACCAGTGGTGGGGTCACACGGTGGGGTGGGCTTCATACCACGATCAATGGCTGTCGGAAGGCTTTGCGGAATTTTCAGCCGCGCTGTTTCTCCAAAACGGAATGGCCGGCGATTGGCGAAAGGATTACGTCCAGTTCTGGGATCGCTTGCATCACGAGATTCTGGAAAAGAATACCTTTGGCATTGCGCCGAACGATGCCGGACCCCTATGGATGGGAACGCGATTGATTTCTCCGCGGACAGAGAGCGCATATCAAAATGTGATTTATCCCAAGGGAGCGTACGTGCTCGAAATGCTTCGATCGATCATGTACAGCCTCGATGATCAGGACAAGGAATTTATCGCGATGATGCACGATTTTGTCGATGTGCACCGCGACCGGCCGGCGTGCACGGAATCATTCAAAGCGATCGCCGAAAAGCACATGACCAAGCTGATGGACCTTCGCGGGGATCATCGTCTCAATTGGTTCTTCGACGAATGGGTCTACGGCACACAGGTTCCGCGATATCACTTCGACTATCAGACAAGCGCGGTCGAAGGCGGGAAGGTCAAACTGCACATGACCCTCACGCAGAGTGAAGTGGATGATCACTTCATCATGCTGGTGCCTGTGTTCGCCGATTTTGGCAAAGGCTGGATGCGGATCGGGCAGATCGGAGTCAACGGCAGCACAACCCGCTCAGTCGACGCAATGTTGCCGAGCATGCCGAAAAAGATCGGGCTCAACGTCTTTAAAGAGATTCTGGAACGTTGAGACCTTCCCGCATCAGTCAGCGGACATGGGTGCAGGGCGTGGAATAGCAGGGATCGTCTTCGTGGGGCTTGCTGCCTGAGCCGACAACTCGAGCCAGCGTCGAACTTCTGGCAGAGCGGCGCGCATGGCGACTTCTCCGACTCGCATGAGCTCATCTGCGCGTTTGAAGTCGTCGTAGGCAAACCCGGCAACGTCGGGTTCGATCACAAGATCCGCGGCGCCTCTCCATACGCCGGCCATTGCATCCTGCGCTATGGCAAAAGATTGACCGATTACGTCGAACAAATGGCGAGGCGCTCCGCCATTGGACCATGTGCCTTTCAATTGCACGGCGAGCACACGATCCGCTCCCATCTCGCGAAGCGGTCGAGTCGGTACTGGATGTGACAACATGCCATCCACGAGATAGCGACCGCGAATCTCTACCGGCAAAAACATTCCTGGATAAGCGCAACTTGCGCGAACCGGATCCACGATCGATCCTGAGTGGAAGACAACGCCTTCGCCGCTGTTGAAATCTGTCGCGGTCACTCCCAGTGGAATCTTGAGCTCTTCGAAGGTCTTTACCTTGAGAATGCGATTCAGGAAGGAAACCATGCGATCGTTGGAGGCGAAGCCGTAACGCGAAACCGTCCACCGCGCAAACGTCGTGAAGCGGCAAGTTCTAGCGATACGCTCGAGCTCCTCGATCGACATGCCGCTGCAATAGATGGCGCCGATCAACGCCCCGACGCTGGTTCCTGTAACGATGCTGACGGGAATGCCCTCTTCCTCGAGGACTTTTAGAACTCCAATATGAGCAATGCCGCGGGCGAAGCCTCCACCGAGCGCGACGCCGATAGCAGGAGGGGACGACGAAGCGTCGAAAGCAGTCTTGCGGGAAAGTTCCCGGCCGAAGGCCTGAACCGAGCGAATGATCTTCCCCAGTCGTTTCACGGCGAACCCCACTTCTTTTTGGCCCGCGAACAGCCAACAGCTCAACCATTACTTACACGTTAAGATGCCATAATTGCGCCGGGGTTTGTAAGGGCACAACTGTGCCAGTTTGCAAAACTTTGCAGAGGCACGTTCGTTCGAGGTAACCATTACGATCGGGTCATCCCGCGAAGGTGACGTGATTCCTGTATTCCTGCTAAGTTGCGGACAGTATGGTGCGTGAGATCTCAGCTGGCGGAGTAGTCGTCCTGAAGAAGGACGGTGCCTGGTGGATGGCGGCGATCGAACTGCCGACCGGGCCGGTGAAGCCTCCGGAGCCCAAAAAACGAGCCGTTCGGGCTAAGGATAAAGTTGTCATCTGCCTGCCAAAGGGCCTGGTGGACCCAGGTGAAAAAGCTCTGGATGCGGCTCTGCGAGAAGTACGCGAAGAGACCGGCATCACCGCAGTTCTGGTCGCCAAGCTCGCCGACATCAAATACGTCTACGTTCGTTCCTGGGGCGACGGTGAGCGGGTCTTCAAAATCGTAAGTTTCTACCTGCTGAAACACGAGTCCGGAGACATCGATAACATTTCCGAGGAGATGCGCGTGGAAGTCGCCCGTGCCAAGTGGGTGCGGCTTGACGAGGCGCCTAAGCTGCTGGCGTACCGCGGCGAAAAGCAAATGGCAAAGCACGCGCTGGAGTATCTGGCGAGTCATCCCGAAATTTGATTGGGCTAGATAAATCAACTACGCGAGACTACGATTGGCAGTTCATAAACCGGGCTGTGGACGGCCAAAGGTCGTGCTCGCCCATCACCATCATCTTGGTTTATTCAACGCTCGGCTGCCGAAAAGAATTGTCATCGAGGCCTCATCATGAAGCGCATTAGTAAGGTCGCCATCCTTGGCGCCGGAACCATGGGCTCCCGCATTGCCGCCCACTTTGCAAACGCGGGAGTTCCAAGTTATTTGCTGGATATCGTTCCTCCCGGTGCCGACGTGCCCACGCGCAACAAGATTGCAGCTGCAGGGCTTGATGCCGCGAAGAAATCCAAGCCGGCTGCGTTCATGGATCCATCGCTCGCACGTCTCGTCACGGTCGGAAATTTTGAAGACGACATGAAGAAGTTGGCCGACGTCGACTGGATCATCGAGGCGGTGGTTGAAAATCTCGAGATCAAGCGGACGCTTTTGAAAAAGGTGGAGGCAATCCGCAAGCCGGGAACGATCGTCACCACCAACACCAGCGGACTGCCAGTCGGGAAAATTGCGGACGGTTTCTCGGACGAGTTCCGCCGCGTTTGGTTTGGAACCCACTTCTTCAATCCACCGCGCTATATGCGGCTGTTGGAAATCATTCCGACTCCCGAAGCCGACCGCGCTGCAATGGACGCCATTGCGCACTTTTGCGACGTTCGCTTGGGCAAGGGCGTCGTAACTGCCAAAGACACACCCAACTTCATCGGCAATCGCATTGGAACCTTTTCGGTGCTGAACGTCATGCGGCTCATGCAAGAGATGGGCCTAAGCATCGAAGACGTTGATGCGCTCACCGGGCAAGCCGTGGGATGGCCGAAGTCCGCGACCTTCCGCACCATCGATCTGGTTGGGCTCGACATACTGGGCCACGTCGTTGGGAACATGACCACCAACGTGAAAGATGAACGCAGTGATCTGCGTCTTCCCGACTTCTTCGGACAGATGCTACAGAAGAAGTGGCTCGGCGACAAAACCAAAGGCGGCTTCTACAAAAAGTCCAAGAGCCCCGAGGGAAAAGAGGACGAGCGCCTTGCGCTCGACTGGAGGACGCTCGAATACCATCCGCGGCAGAAGCCGAAATTTCCGTCGGTTGATATGGCGAAAAATGTCGAAGAAACCGGAGATCGCGTGCGCATGCTGCTCGGCCTCGATGGTGCTGCGCCGCAAAAGGGTGACAAAGCCGGTGTGTTTCTCTGGTCTGCTCTGAGTGATCTCTGGACTTACTCGGCGAACCGCGTGCCCGAGATTTCGGACTCGATCGTTGAGATCGATCGCGCCATGCGCCTGGGATTCAACTGGGAACTCGGCCCGTTTGAGTTATGGGACGCGGCAGGAGTAGAAGCAACCGTCGCGCGCATGAAAAAAGAAGGCAAGCCGGTCGCGGCGAACGTCGAAAAACTTATCGCGTCAGGTCAGAAATCCTGGTACACGGAAGCTCCGAAGTCAGCGGCCGGTCGCAATTATTTTGATTTGACCTCAGGAAGCCAGAAGCCGGTCCAGGTCCCGCCGGGAATTTGGTCGGTCACCGTCGCGAAGAAATCGAACGGCGTGGTGAAGAAGAATTCCGGCGCGTCGCTCGTGGATCTCGGGGATGGAGTGGCCTGCCTCGAGTTTCACAGCAAGATGAATTCGCTGGGCGGCGACATCATCCATCTGATCACGCAATCACTGAAGCCGGGCGGCCCCGGCGACAATTTCGACGCCTTCGTGATCGCAAACGACGCTGCGAACTTCTCCGTGGGCGCGAATCTGATGCTCCTGCTGATGAGCATTCAGGAAGAGGAGTGGGACGAGGTCGATCTCGTCATCCGCCAGTTCCAGGGAATGACGCAGGCCATCAAGTTCTCACCAAAACCAGTTGTGTCTGCCCCGTTCGGACTTTGCCTCGGCGGCGGCACCGAGATCTCGATGCACGCCGCAGCTCGGCAACCGCATGCCGAGTTGTACACGGGCCTTGTGGAGGTCGGCGTTGGGCTGCTGCCGGGCGGCGGTGGTTGCAAAGAGATGCTGCTGCGCGCAGTCGATGGTGCGGCATCCGCGCACGGCAAGTCTTCTCCCGAAGCTCTCGCGGGGTCGGTCGAGATGATGGAGACCATGAAGAAAGCCTTCGAGACGATCGCAACCGCGAAAGTCGCAACATCGGCGCACGAAGCACGGGGCCTTGGATTTCTCTCGGACTCCGATCGCATCACGATGAACCGGGAGCGCGTGCTCTCGGATGCCAAGACTCGGGCACTCGAACTGGCGCGTGCTGGATACGAGCCGCCGATTCCGCGCAGGGATATTCCCGCGCCCGGCGAAAGTCTGCTGGCTGCACTCAAGATGGGCGTCCACCTGATGCGGCAAGGGGATTTCATCACAGAGCACGAAGTAAAACTCGGTGGAAAGATTGCCGAGGTGCTCTGCGGCGGCAACGTCACTCCCGGAACTCCGGTGAGCGAGCAGTACATCCTTGACCTGGAGCGCGAGGGCTTCAAGTCGCTCTGCGGAGAACGCAAGACGCAGGAAAGAATTCAGTACACGCTGAAGACGGGCAAGACTCTGAGAAACTGACGACCGGATTCAAGAGCACACTGGATCGGGAGAATCCTGGATGGGAGAGATTGCGGCCGACCGGTTTCCTCAAACGCGACATTCCATTGTTGCTGCGGTCCAGGGCGGCGACCCGGTTAAGAAGTCGAAAGCCATCGAAGCCATCACCGCCGCTTACTGGAAGCCCATCTACAAGCATCTTCGCCTGCGCTGGGAACTCAATTCCAGCGATGCACAAGATCTAACTCAGGAATTCTTTGCCCGTCTCATTGAACGGGACTTTCTGTCCAGCTACGACGTCAGCAAGGGCAGGCTGCGGACGTTCCTTCGCACTTGCGCGGACCGGCTCTTCCAGAATCAGACGCGAGATGCGCATCGTCTGAAGCGCGGCGGCGATAGCCCGCATATCGAACTCGACTTTGAAACAGCCGAGCGCGAATTAGGGCAGACATCTTTGTCGAGCGCCGACAGTCTCGATCAGTTCTTTGAGCGGGAGTGGGTGCGAAGCCTGTTTGAACTGGCGTTGGAGCGTTTGCGCCGCAAATACGCGGGCGCCGACAAGGCCGTCCATCTTGCATTGTTCGAGTCGCATGACCTGAGCGAGGACGATTCTCGCAGGCCCAGCTACGCGGAGTCGGCGCAGGAATTTCATCTTTCGACTTCCGAAGTCACCAACTATCTGGCGGCAGCACGCCGGGACTTCAGACAGTGTGTGATCGATCAACTGCGCGACATGACTGCTTCTGAAGAAGAGTTTCAAGCCGAGGCGCGGCAACTGCTGGGCGTAACACCCAAATGACTTGGCTCCCGGATTCAGTTGTAAATCGATTGCGTTCAAACGTCGCATCGCCCGATCTGAGCGGTACGCGCTACAGAAACGTGCGACTGCTGGCACGCGGCGGTATGGCAGCAGTTTGGCTCGCGGAAGACCAAGTCCTGCATCGGCAGATTGCTTTGAAGATTCTCGATCTCGTCGAGCGGGAAGAAGATCTCGCTTCGCGCCTTCTGCGCGAAGCTGAAATATTGGCGAGCCTCGAACATCCGGGAATCGTCCCGGTGCACGATGCCGGGACGCTCGCCGATGGACGAGTGTTCTGCTGCATGAAATATGTACAAGGCGAAACTCTGGAGCAACATGTGCGTCGCATCGAATCAATTCCCGAAGGATTGCGCCTAATCGTGCGCATCGCTGAACCGCTGGCCTTCGCCCACTCGAGAGGCGTACTGCATCGAGACCTGAAACCGGGAAACATCATGATTGGTCCCTTCGGCGAGGTGCTGGTGATGGACTGGGGTCTGGCCAAGCGAATCAACGACCCCGCCGCTCAGATTTCGCATCCTGCACCCGGTGACGCATCCATCGCTGTGCCCTCTTCCACCGGAGTCGTGGGAACTCCCGGATTCATGGCACCGGAGCAAGGGCGAGGAGACGCAGCCAGCCCACGCTCGGATATCTTTTCTCTCGGCGCAGTAATGGCATTCACGCTGACCAATGGCGGGTCGACGGCCGGGAGCAAGTTTCGTGCACTGCCTCGTCCCCTGCGATCGATTTGCGAGAAGGCGATGGCGCAAGATCCCGCATCAAGGTATGAATCTGCTGAGTCGCTCGCTGCGGATATCTCGAAATACCTCGAACAGGCGCCAGTAAGCGCGTACCGTGAAACGGTCTGGGAGCGCGCTGGGCGCTTGATCAACCGGCATGCGACGGCCATCGTTCTGGTGGCAGCGTACTTGTTCATGAGAGGCTTGCTAATTCTTTTCGCCAAGCGTTAAAGGAAGTCGACAAACCGGGTAATAGATCTACGAGGAGTACAGCCGAAGGCAATCCAAACTCCTCTGGAGAAAACTGTGAACAAGATATTGTTGGGGCTGATTTTGGGTGGAATTCTGGGAATCTTTGACGGTCTAACTGCGTGGTTCACTCCTGCCGCCAGGGCGGGCCTCGTTGGAATCGTCTTCGGGTCGACATTCAAAGGCGTGATCGCCGGTATCCTCATCGGAGTCTTCGCGCGCAAAGTCAGGTCACTGGCTTTGGGGATTCTTTTCGGCCTTTCAGTCGGCCTTGCGCTCGCGTTCCTCATCGCCTACATGCAACACGGATACTACTTTCAGATCATGCTGCCCGGAGGCATGGTTGGATTGATCGTGGGATATGCCACGCAAAAGTATGGCCGTTCTTCACAATCGCAACTCGCTTGACGAACGGTTCGCGGCCCGAGCGAAGGCAGGGTCCTTACGCTACAATCGCCTCATGCGACGACTTCTGCCCACTGCCGCGATCGCCTGGCTCTTTGTTTTCGCTATCGCACTCCCGGGGCTTGCAAGCGCCCAAGGCAACCAGCAAAAAGACGCGCCCACAAAGGAATCTGCGCCCGACGTGCCGGATGCGATTGCCGTACCCTCGGGTCTCGATCCCGTTCTGTTCGTTCACGCCAGTGGTTCGCAGATCTACTCATGCTCTGCTGGTCCCGACGGAAAGTTCGCGTGGACTCTCAAAGCTCCCGACGCCGAACTGAAAGACCGCAAGGATAAAGTCATCGGCCAGCATTCCGCCGGGCCAACCTGGAAGCTGAAAGACGGCAGCGAAGTCACGGGAAAGGCTTCGGCGCACGTCGACTCGCTCGATCCCGACTCGATTCCCTGGCTCCTGGTGACAGTTGTGAACAACTCAAAGAAGGGCGCTTTAGCAGACGTAACGACGATTCAGCGCGTCCACACGCACGGCGGCAAGCCCGGCAACGATGCGTGCGACGAATCGCATAAAGACACGGAGTCAAAGAGCGCTTACACCGCAGACTATTATTTTTTCGCTCCGGTGAAGTGAAATCGGCTCTGGTATCCGTCACAGAACGGCGAACATCTAACGAGTAGTAAGGTTGGAGAGAGAACATGCGCGAAGTCGTTATCGCTTCATCTGTCCGCACGCCTGTAGGGCGCGCTTACAAAGGCACCCTCCGCTCCACTCGTCCGGATGAACTGGCTGCCGTTGCGATCAAAGGAGCATTGGATCGCGTCCCGCAACTGGATCCGAAAGAGATTGAAGACGTCATTCTCGGCTGTGCCATGCCCGAAGCCGAGCAAGGGATGAATGTCGCGCGGATCGCTTCGCTGCGAGCGGGTCTGCCCGTCGAAATTTCGGCGCTCACGATCAACCGGTTCTGCTCTTCTGGATTGCAATCGATCGCAATGGCTGCCGAGCGGATCATGAGCGGTGGCGCAGAAGTCATCGTCGCCGGAGGAACGGAATCCATGTCCATGATCCCGATGGGCGGCCACAAGATTTCTCCGAATCCATGGCTCGTCGATCATTATCCGGACGCGTATCTTTCCATGGGACTGACCGCCGAGCGCGTTGCACACCGAGTCGGGATCACGCGCGAAGCTGCAGATGAATTCTCCCTGCGCAGCCACCAGAAGGCGTTGGCTGCGATCCAGGGTGGTAAATTCGATGATGAAGTGGTCCCGGTGCCGGTGAGTTTCAGCGTTCCAAATGGCTCAAAGCCCAAGCGGCAAGAAATCGTATTCAAAGTCGACGAAGGTCCTCGGGCCGATACTTCTCTGGAAGCATTGCAAGGTTTGAAAGCGGCGTTCCACATGAAGGGAACAGTCACCGCTGGAAATTCCTCGCAGATGTCGGACGGCGCCGCAGCGGCCGTAGTGATGTCAGCCGAGCGTGCGCAGGCGCTTGGAATCACGCCTCTCGCCCGCTACATTTCGTTTGCGACGGCCGGATACAAGCCGGAAGAAATGGGACTCGGCCCAGTATTTGCCATCCCGAAAGCCTTGAAGATGGCGGGCTTGAAGCTTGCCGATATCGACGTGATCGAACTGAACGAAGCCTTTGCGGCACAATCCCTGGCGGTGATCAAAGAGGCCGGTCTTGATCCGGCGAAGGTCAATCCAAATGGTGGTGCGATCGCGCTGGGACACCCGCTCGGATGTACCGGCGCCAAACTCACGGCCACCGTGATTCGCGAGATGAAGCGCCGCAACGCTCGTTATGGCATGGTCACCATGTGCGTGGGTGGCGGCATGGGCGCAGCCGGAATCTTCGAGAATCTATAGCCCGGCATAACCCTTGCCATCCTGAAGTTCAGCCTTTTCGCGCCGAAGGCCTTCTGCATTCCCACCGGCGTCCGCCAACTCACAAGCGGCGTGTCTCTGCAGGCTTTGTCATTCTGACCACAGGGAGGAATCCGCAGTGTGCAGTCGCCACATCTCGGCCGTGCCCAATTGACGAAACAAAACAAACTGGGTATCCGTGGCATGCAAGCTCATAATCATTGCCTCCGATAAGTTCAGCGCTATAATTCGGCGTAGGGGGTTCCCATGACTCTCGCCCGCCTTCTTCCTGCTGTGTTGTTGATTTGCATCGTGCCAGCATATGCGCAGAAACCAACTGATTCCCTGAGCGGCCAATCCAAAGCGACAGTTGCGGAAAAGCCTGTCGCGTCAGATCCGTGGAAGTTCTCGCTGAACCGGCCCGCTGACCTCCAGAGCGAAGGACCACTTGCGCGAATGAGGCTCGAAGAGTTCCGGATTGATCCCAACACGCTTTCGTCGAACGCAGAAACTCCCGCTCCGCGCAAGGACGAAGAGGCACCAACTGAAACCGGGTGCTTCAAGATCCGCAGTTACGTGATGGCGCGTGACTCCAAGGGATCCGATGCGACGCATCTGGTGGGATACACAACTTGTGTTCCTGCCCTGCGGTATGGTGTGAGAAAAGTTGAGGCGGCGCCGCCTGCCTTGAACCGGTAAGGTTCGGGTAACACTTCTTTACTCGATTGCTACGTTGGTTGACGCAGGATCGAGCTAAGATAACGCCGAAAGAAAATGGTGTGACAGGAGTCCCCGCCCCCTGTTCACTGATTGGTTACGAGGTGCGTTATGCGGCACTCTAGCCTTTGTTTAGCGGTAATATTCCTTCTCTCTACCTTCACGCTAGCCCAACATTCCTCGGGCAATTCAAGCAGTTCTTCCAGTTCAAGCGGAGGAGGATCTCACAGCAGTTCCTCAGGCGGTGGTGGGTCGGCTTCCTCATCCAGTAACTCTGGCGGGACTCACAGTTCTTCTGGAAGTCATAGCTCCGGCGGAAACCCCTCATCGCGTGCCACCGCGTCACCCACTTCGAGTTCGCACGGTTCAAGCACGCACGGGACGAATTCCGCGGTCCATCCCGAAAACGGATTCTTGACGTCCAAGACGAATCCATCGAACCGCGAACTTCGCGAGCCGTCCCAGACCCGCATCGAGCAGCCCGAGAAAAGAAGCTTCTTTTCGCACCTACGGCATCCGTTCCGTAAAACTGAGGCCAAGCCTGTGGCCGACTTGAGACACCCCGTCTGCTTCAAAGGCCCATGCCCCGTTTGTCCGACGGGTCAAAAGGGCTGTGGGGTCCCCTTCGTCAATCGCAACAATGGGCAATTCTGTTCCCAGACGCAGATCTGGAGCGGCGGCGCCTGCGTTGCCAACGCGCACTTCCTCGGTGACTGCAACGGATTCCATACAGCCATCTTGCAGCAAGAGCAGCGCATGCAGGCGGCCGAGGCCATTCGCGATACAGCGTGCTCCACAGGGACCCCAGAGGAATGCTTTTCGGCTACCACAGCTTCTCAGAGTGAATCCAGTTTGCGCCGCGCGTTGGAGACCCGGTATCAGCGTTGTCTGATGCAGACACCGAGGACCGTTCCGCTACGCAGGGAGTCTGACAGGTTCCGGTGTCGACCACTGGTTTGACCCGTTCTCATTTGAATTGAGCTACTGACCAGAGCGGCAATACATTGAAACACGAAAGTGCGCCGTCCTTCCCATGGATGTACGCCTGCTTCTCGTAACTATCCTTCCCTTCAATCCACGCATTAGAATTGCATTTGACTGTGCGCCGAACGGATCACCGGCGACAGCTTTCATTCGAGAGGCTAAGTCATGGCGTCGACCACGGTCGTTGGCAAGGCAAGAGTTCAGGGCGGAAGCTTTTTGCTGGAGTCCCGGCAGCCCGAGGAAATTTTCACTCCGGAAGATTTCAGCGAACAACACCGGCTCATCGGACAGACGGCGGAAGAGTTCGCCGTGAATGAAATCGTTCCGAATATCGAAAAGATCGAGCACAAGGATTTCTCCGTGACTCGCGACCTGCTCAAGAAAGCGGGTGAACTCGGGCTGAGTTCAGTGGAGATCCCTGAGGCCTACGGCGGGCTTGAGATGGACAAAGTCAGCGCCGCCGTGATCGCCGACCACATCGCGAAATATGCGGGATTTGCCACGACCTGGGGCGGCCACACCGGGATCGGTACGCTTCCCATCGTTTACTTCGGCACCGAAGATCAGAAGAAAAGATATCTGCCTCGCCTCGCCGTCGGGTGAAATTGTCGGAGCGTACGCGCTTTCGGAGTCAACGTCCGGTTCGGACGCGATGAACTGCCGCACTCGCGCCACTCTGACATCTGACGGCAAGCATTATGTCTTGAACGGCGAAAAGATGTGGATCACCAACGCCGGATTCGCCGACCTGTTCACCGTCTTCGCCAAGATTGATGGCGAAAAGTTCTCAGCATTTCTCGTTGAGAAGACCTTTCCCGGATTCTCGATCGGCGCTGAAGAGCACAAGATGGGAATTCGCGGATCCTCCACCTGCCCGATCATCCTGAATGACTGCAAAGTTCCCGTGGAGAACTTGCTTGGAGAAATCGGCAAGGGGCACCTGATCGCTTTCAACATTTTGAACGTCGGGCGCTTCAAGCTTGGCGCTATGTGTGTCGGCGGCGGCCGAGTGTCGCTCGAAAATGCGATCGGCTATGCCAAGCAGCGGAAAGCATTCAGCAAAGTGATCGCAGACTTCGGCTTGGTGCGCGAAAAGATCGCCAACATGGCAACGCTACTCTTCGTGGGCGAATCTCTCGTCTACCGCACGGTCGGCATGATGGATTCGGCGCTGGGCGAGGTTGACAAATCTGCCTCGGACTCCGCAAAGCAGACCCTGAAGGCCATCGAGGAGTACGCGGTCGAGTGCTCGATCATCAAGGTCTGGGGATCGGAGATGATCGACTACATCGTCGACGAAACTCTGCAGATCTATGCTGGCTACGGATTTGTCGAAGAGTATCCGGCGGAACGAGCCTATCGCGACGCCCGCATCAACCGAATCTTCGAAGGCACGAACGAAATCAACCGCCTGATCATTACGGGCTTCTTGTTGAAGCGCGCGATGTCGGGCCAACTGCCTCTGATGCCTGCCATCAAGAAACTGATGGACGAAGTGCTGTCGGGTCCATCGATGGGAGACGAACTGGAAGGTCCGCTTCCGGAAGAACAGAAGCTGGTTGGGCAAGCCAAGAAGCTGGGACTGTTCGCGGCAGGCGCGGCCATGCAGAAATATATGCAGGCGATTCAAGATCAGCAGGAGATCATGGGAGCGATCGCCGATATGACGATCGAGACCTATGCCATGGAATCCGCCGTGCTACGCGCTCAGAAGATTGTCGCCAGCAAAGGGGAATCCGGGGCGGCCTTGCCGATCGCAATGACTCGCGTCTATCTAACGCAAGCCATAGAGAAGATCGAATCCGCTGCGAGAAAAGTTATCGCCGCGGTAGCTGATGGCGACACGATGCGCACTCAACTGGCAATCCTGAGGCGACTGGCGAAGTACGAGCCTTTCAACACTGTGGAGTTGCGGCAAACCATCGCGCAGAAGATGATCGAGCGCGGAAAGTTCACACTCGCCTGAAACCTCGAACACAGAAGCCACCGGGAAGCTCAGAGCGGCGAATTCCTCTGTCCTCCTCCTTGTCCTCTGGGTTTCAGTTTTCTCCCTCCCCTTCCCTCTGATACAAATGTCACGATGAAAATCACGGCACTCGGCCTCGCTCTCCGCGCTCGCCTGTTCAACCGTGCTGGCCGCACAATCCGGCCCAGCATCGCCACAAGATTCCGCAACATTCGACCCCGATCGAACCGCGCATATCACGCGCGCGGTGCCGATGCCCACGACGATCAGCCCCGAAGCCCAGAAATGGCTCGATTCGCTGACTCGCAGCACTCCCGGCCCGGAATCGCTGGCAGAACGCCGGGTGCGCACGGATGCCTGGCGAGCACAAGATTCCGCCGAAGCGCGTAAGCTCTATCCGGTGAATGTCGAAGAAACGACGACCGCCGGCGTTCGCACCGACATCATCACTCCCCTTTCGATGCCGGCCGAGAACAAGGGCCGTGTGCTCATCAACCTGCACGGCGGCGGATTCAACTCGGACTCAGGATCGCTGATCGAAGGCGTGCCGATTTCGAATCTCGCGAAGATAAAAGTCGTCTCGGTTTACTACCGGCTTGCTCCGGAGAATCCCTTCCCCGCCGCTGTCGACGACGTGGTCGCCGTCTACAAAGAATTGCTCAAGACTTACAAGCCACGGAGCATTGGAATCTTCGGAACATCGGCGGGAGCGATTCTGACGGGACAGGCGACGGTCAGGCTGAAGCAACTCGGGCTGCCTCTTCCCGGAGCGCTCGGACTATTTTCGGGGCTTGCCGACTTCAGTCGGCCCGGCGACTCGTGGCAACTGTTCACCCTGAACGGATTTCCGGGCGCGCTGCAGCCAACCGATCCGAATCATCTGCACGACGATCCCTATGTCGGAAAAACGGATCGGCGAGACCCGGTCCTGTCTCCTCTGTTTGCCGACCTGCACGGTATGCCTCCGAGCCTGTCGGTGACGAGCACACGCGACATATTGTTGAGCAGCACGACGGTCTTTCATCGCGCCCTGCTGGGAGCCGGTGACGACGCACAACTCGTGGTGTTTGAGGCGCTGCCGCACGCGTTCTGGTATCACTTTCAGCTGCCGGAGACGAAAGAAGCACTGGAATTGATGGCGAAGTTTTTTGACGCAAAGGTCGAACACTAGCTCATATTTCTACAACGAGCGAGGCTAAGCCTCGTCCGCGCGACCGCAACTATTTGTTCTCCGGCGCATCCTGCGGAATCAGCAAGTAGCTGACGAAAGCCACCTGCGTGCTGTCGGGCGACCAAGACGGAACGTTGATCGTTCCCTGCCCGCCAAACAGTTTTGCGAGGACCGTGATCTTCTTGTCGGCCAGCGATATCAATCGCAACATGACATCTTTATTTTCTGGATGCCCTTTCACATCCGCGCCGAAGGTAATGAACACCATCCACTTTCCGTCCGGAGAAATGTGCGGAAACCAGTTGTTCAGATCGTCGGAGAAGACCTGCTCCTGCTCACTGCCATCGGGCTTCATGCGCCAGATCTGCATGTGCCCCGTGCGCTCGGAGTTGAAGTAGATATATTTTCCATCCGGTGAATATTCCGGGCCGTCATCGAGGCCTTTTGCAGTCGTCAGCCTCGTCTCTTCGCCACCCGCAGCAGGAATTCCGTAGATGTCGAAATCTCCGTTGCGCTGTCCGACGAACGCGAGCGTCTTACCGTCGGGAGACCAGCCATGCCAGTACGACGGGGATTTCTGCGTGATACGGTGAGGCGTTCCTCCCGTGATCGGCACGACGTAAACCATCGACTCGTGGTCTCCCTGCGAATTGTCGCTGATCGCCAACTGGGAAGCATCTGGCGAGATGCCGTGATCGTTGTTGCACCGGTTGGCGAGGCCGGTGTCGACGACAGTTGGCTGCGTTCCGCCGATTGCCAAGCGCTCGATGTGCCCGTCTCGATTGAAGAGAAAGGCGCTGCCATCGTGCATCCAGTTCGGCGCCTCGAACCGGCCTTTCGCGAGATAGACGACTTTCCGATCCGCTGAATCGATCGCAACTGTCTCTAGCGTGCTGTAGAGAACTGATGGACTACCCGGTTCCGCGGCCGGTTGCGTCAACTCGACATTCGAAAATTGAGCTTTCTCAACCACATCTTTGTCGTGCGAGCAGACACCAAGCCCAACGTAGAACGGCCCCTGAAGCGGGATGCGAAGCCATCCCCCGGCGACTTGCACATTGCTATCTCCCAGTGACATGTAAACGTAGTCTCCGCGTTTGGCGATGCGCAGCCGCTTCGGAGCAGACTGATTGGATTGCACCTCGCGCGTGACCGCGCCCTTTTCATCGCGGAACTGCAGCGAGGTCAAGCCGCTGGCATGCAGGGCAACGTCGGCATAGACCGAATCGGCGTCGAGACTCTGGCGGAAAATAAGAACCGCTTTCTTGTGCTCGTTCCCGGTCTTCGTCAGGAAGCTAATATCGGCGGTCAGAGTTACATCGCCCGAAACCTTCTTCCATACGAATTGAAATGCGTCGACGACCGTCCACATGTTCTCGCCGCTCCCTGAAAGCGTATACACCTTCTGGCCGGGGTCGTAGTCGACCGATCCTGGATGAAGAACTGTTCCGACATCGCTGTGATCTTCGAAGATGCCAACATTTGCCAAACCCTGGTTCGAAGTTTGACTCGAACGATGAAGACCGCAAATCAGGATCAGACCGCACAGCAGAGAAAGACGTCGCATAGGATCTCCGATTGGTTCAAACATCCAGTTGCATCAACGCGGCATTGTAACCGGATTGATGATCGCCAGCGTTGGGCCACCTTTGATGTACCAATCTGGGTGTCGTTCTGATACAACGTTCGCATGAAAATGATGCGGCTTCTTCTTACGTTCTGTCTGCTTGCTCCGCCCCTCGCCACTCGCGTTTCCGCGCAGGATTACTCGGGCCCCGCAACTCAGCTCGCGCCCACTCCTCCCATGGGATGGAACTCGTGGAACAAGTTCGGCTGCAACGTGAGTGAAGACATGATCAAGGAGATGGCCGACACCGTAGTGAAGTCCGGCATGAAGGACGCAGGCTACATTTACGTCAACATCGACGATTGTTGGCAAGTGAGTCGCGACGCGAGCGGCAACATTGTTGTCGATCCGCAGCGTTTTTCGCACGGAATGAAGGCCGTTGGCGACTACATTCATTCGCTCGGCCTGAAGTTTGGTGTCTACTCCGACGCTGGATCGAAGACTTGCGCGGGACGTCCGGGCGGACTCGGCCACGAGTATCAAGACGCCATCCAGTATGCCGCGTGGGGTGTCGACTATCTGAAGTATGACTGGTGCAGCACGACGACGCAGGATGCCAAGGCTTCTTACGCGAACATTCGCGCAGCGCTCGACACTGCTGGAAGGCCGATCGTACTCAGCATTTGTGAGTGGGGAACAGCCAAGCCTTGGCTCTGGGGCAAACAAGTTGGCGGAAATCTCTGGCGCAGCACGGGCGATATTCAGGACCGGTGGGGTGAACAGAAGAAGTGGCCCGACGGCAGTTGCTGCTCGAACGGAGTGCTCGCAATCCTTGATCAGGAGGCTGGATTGCAATCCTACGCCGGCCCGGGGCACTGGAACGATCCGGACATGCTCGAAGTTGGCAACGGCGGCATGACGAACGAGGAGTATCGCTCGCACTTCAGCCTGTGGGCGATCCTGGCCGCGCCTCTCATCGCCGGAAACGATCTGCGGACGATGCGTCCGGAGATTCGCGACATTCTGATGAATAAAGAAGTGATCGCGGTCGATCAGGACGCGCTCGGACGCCAAGGTGAACGTGTTGTGAAAAACGGCGACCTCGAAGTTTGGTCCAAGCAACTGAAAGACGGAAGCCGTGCGGTCGTGCTTTTGAATCGCAGCGGATCGGAGCAGGAGATTTCCGTGAACTGGGAAGACCTTGGCTATCCGAAAACTTTCACCGCCGCAGTTCGCGACCTGTGGCAGCACAAGGATCTGGGAAAACTGGCGGGAGCGTTCTCCGCGAAAGTGCCATCGCACGGGGTGGCCATGGTCACTGTGAAACCGTAGGAATAAAGGCTGTTACTAATCTGCCGCGGTTGGGCCGAGAACACTCAATCAACCGCCCTTCTTCAACTCCTCCATGACACTCTGGATGAGTTCTTTGGCGTCGGTGAGATTTTTCATCACGATCTGGATATCCAGGACTGGCTTGCCGGGCCAGCGCTGACTCTGGCAGTAAACACCGTGCTGGCCGACCAGCGCCATGGCGTCGGTGATCGTGTCCATCGTAACTGCTAAACGTCCGCGCGGAACTCCCATCATCGTCTCGTAATGCTCGAGTTCTTCCTGCTTTTCATCGAATACCGGCATGCCAAGATTGTATCTGCGCTCGCATGTAGCGCATAATGGCCGCTGACATAATTCAACAGCGTACGTCCAAACTCTTGCAGCACCAATCACTAAAAGGAGAGACCATGCAGAAGAGAATCACCCTGCTCGCGATTTTTGCTTTCTTAGCGGCTACTGTCTGTCTTGCCCAAGGCGGAAAACCCAGTCCGGCAGCATCCGCCTCGTGCGATCTTGGCGGCGGAAAGACGATCAAGACGAACTACTCCAGCCCACGCATGAAAGGCCGTAAAATCTATGGCGACCTGGTGCCGTTCGGACAAGTATGGCGCACCGGCGCCAACGAAGCGACCACCTTTGTCACCAGCGGCGACGTCATGGTTGGTGGAAAGGCAGTCCCTGCCGGTAGCTATACGATCTTTACGGTTCCGAATGCTGACAAGTGGACTCTCATCGTCAACAAGAAGACCGGCGAATGGGGAATTCCGTACAAGTATGAGAGCGACGAACTCGCTCGCGTGGATATGAAAGTCTCGAAACTGCCGTCGCCCGTGGAAGAGTTCAAGATTTCGTATGAGAAAGCCGGAAGCGGCTGCACGATGGAACTCGACTGGGAGACGACGCGGGCTTCGGTCGAGATCTCGGGGAAATAAGGTTTAACGTTGCTTCAGAAGCTGGAAGTCTTCCGTGCCTGGTTCAGGCAGAAGGCTTCCAGCGCAGCACCGGCTTTCGGGCGGCCGCTGTTTCATCCAACCTCGAAACCCGCGTCGAGTGCGGCGCATCCAGCACGATCTGCGGATCTTCTTCCACTTCTTCGGCGATCGATTTCATCGCCTCGACAAACAAGTCCATCTCTTCCTTGGACTCGCTCTCGGTCGGCTCAATCATGAGCGCGCCCGGAACGATGAGAGGAAACGCCGTCGTGTAGGGATGGAATCCGTAGTCGATCAGGCGCTTCGCAATATCCATGGTGCGAACACCTTTTTTCAGCTGGAGCTTATCGCTGAAAACTACCTCGTGCATGGTCGGCGTTGAATATGGCAAATCGTATGTGCCTTCGAGGCCCTTGCGAATGTAGTTGGCGTTCAGCACCGCATCTTCAGTCGTCTGGCGAAGGCCGTCTGGTCCGTTCGCCTGGATGTAGGCCAAGGCGCGCACGAACATTCCAAAATTGCCATAGAAAGCGCGCACGCGTCCCACGGAATGCGGACGGTTGTAGTCGAATGAAAGTGTGCCGTCAGGGTTCGTGACTACGATCGGCGACGGCAAAAAAGGTTCAAGACTTTTCTTGATCGCGACCGGACCTGATCCCGGGCCACCGCCCCCGTGCGGCGTCGAAAACGTCTTGTGCAGGTTCAGGTGCATGACGTCGACGCCAAAATCTCCCGGACGCACCTTCCCCACCAGCGCGTTCATGTTCGCCCCGTCCATATAGAGCAATCCGCCCTTGGCGTGCAGGATGTCGGCGATCTTGTGAATCTGCTGCTCGAAAACGCCAAGAGTGTTGGGATTCGTCAGCATGAGCGCCGCAACATCTTCGTTCATCTGCGCTTCGAGCGCGGCGATGTCGACCATGCCGCGCGAATCCGATTTCAGATTTTCCACCGCATAGTTCACCATCGCGGCAGTCGCCGGATTCGTGCCGTGCGCCGAATCCGGAATCAGAATTTTCTTGCGCGCATTGCCTTTCGACTGGTGATACGCACGAACCATCAGCAACCCAGTCATCTCTCCATGAGCGCCGGCGGCCGGTTGCATCGTGATCGCATCCATCCCGGTGATCTCGATCAGTTGCTCGCTCAGCGTTTTGATGATGTAAAGCGCGCCCTGCGAAATCTTCTCCGGCTGATACGGATGCCCGTTCGCAATTCCTTCAACGCGCGCGACCGCCTCGTTGACCCGCGGGTTGTACTTCATCGTGCAGGAACCCAGAGGATACATGCCGAGATCGATGGCGTAGTTCCACGTCGACATGCGCGTGAAGTGGCGAATGATCTCGATTTCGCTGACCTCCGGCATATTGCCGAGATCTTTTCTTTCCGAGGAGCCCAGGAGCTGCGCCGTATCCACTTCGGGAACATCCAGTGGAGGCAACTTCCACGCAGCTTTCCCCGGTGAGGACTTCTCGAAAATCAGTCCTTCGTTCTGATTGACCTGAGTGGTAGCTTTGCGAGTCTGGTGCTTCATCGCGCCACCTCCTCAATTTCTTCTTTCGCCGACCGCACCGAACGTTCGCTCTCGGCGACCAATCCCACGGCCGTATCAATGGCTGATCGCGGCGTCAGTTCCGTGCAGCACCAGAGCGCCGCATTGCCGAGCTCCGGATAGAACTTCTTGAGCGGCAATCCTCCGACCATCTTGTGTCCAAGAAGCCGTCCGTTGATAGCGTAAGGGTCCTCGCTCGTCTGCGCTACGAACTCATTGAACCTCGGAGAGCTTGCGAACAGCACCTTGCCGTGTTTTGCGAACTGCGCAGCGGCGTATGCCGTCTTCGCCAAGTTCTGCTTCGCGAGTTCTTTCAGGCCCACCTTGCCGTAAACGGTCATGAAGATGTTGACCATTAGCGCGACCAACGCTTGATTCGTACAGATATTCGACGTCGCCTTCTCGCGGCGAATGTGTTGCTCGCGGGTTGCAAGGGTCAATACGAATCCGCGTTTGCCTTGCTTGTCGACCGTCTGGCCAACCAGGCGTCCCGGCATCTGCCGCACATATTTTTCGCGGGTTGCGATCACACCGCAGTAGGGTCCGCCAAAACCGAGAGGAACGCCGAACGACTGCGCCTCCATGGCAATAATGTCCGCCTGACGCGGTGGCTCGACAATTCCGAGCGAGACGGCCTCGGCGATCGAAACCACCAGCATTGCTCCGTGCTTGTGCGCGATCTCTGCGATCGCATCGACGTCTTCGATCACGCCGAAGAAATTCGGAGACTGCACCAGCACGCAGGCGGTCTCCGGAGTGATCGACTTATCAAGCTCGGCAAGATTCAATCGGCCATCATCGCCGTAGTTCGCCACGGAGAGCGGCATGCCCTGGTGCGTCGCGTAGGTCGCAAGCACTTCGCGATATTCGGGATGCAAAGACCGCGCCACGACCACAGACCGGCGCGCCGACAGGCGCACGGCCATCATTACGGCCTCAGCCGCGGCCGTCGAACCGTCGTACATGGAGGCATTCGCTACTTCCATGCCGGTCAACTCGCAGATCATCGTCTGAAACTCGAAGATGGATTGCAGCGTGCCTTGTGAAATTTCGGCCTGATACGGTGTATAGGCTGTAAGAAACTCGCCGCGCGAAATCAGCGAATCAATAATGACCGGACGATAGTGAAAGTACGCTCCGGCACCAAGAAAACTCGTATAGCCGTCGCCGTTTTCGCGGGAACGCTGCCGGAAGAAATCGACGATTTCCGACTCCGCCATCTGGCGCGGAATGTTGAGATCCCGGTTCAGGCGATATTCGGCAGGAATAGGGGCGAACAGATCGTCTACCGAGCGAAGGCCGATCGCCTTCAGCATGGCTTCGCGGTCCGCAGGAGACTTAGGTAAATAGCGCATAGGAAGTTATATAGATGTTGCTCGAGGTCGTTCGGATTGAGGCACGGTCAGCGTCGTTTGAGTCGAGGGCAAAATTCATGTGTAGGAACATCGAAGCAATCAAACCGATTCGACCGGCGGAACTTGGAAACCAGACCGGGGCAAAAAGGCCTGACGCCCGACGCCTTATGCCGGCTCTCAGTGTCCCGCCTCTTCGGCGACAAACTTGTCATAGTCCGCAGAAGACAGGAGCCCGTCAAGTTCGCCGGGATTTTTCAGGGTCATTCTAAGCATCCATGATCCGTGCGGGTCGGTATTCACCTTTTCGGGCGAAGTGGCGAGGTCCGCGTTCACCTCGGTCACGGTGCCGGAAGCGGGCGCGAACAAATCCGACACCGCCTTCACCGACTCGACCGTTCCAAACGTTTTGCCCGCGACCAACTCGGCGCCGACTTTCGGCGTTTCGACGAAAACGATGTCTCCCAGCGAATTTTGGGCGTAGTCCGTGATTCCAACAGTGGCGACATTGCCGCTCACCTGGATCCACTCGTGCTCTTTGGTGTATTTGCGATCTGTCGGATAAGCCATAAACGGGTCTAGCTCCTGGCTGCTGGTTACTCGCTGAAATTTCGTTACTGCTTTTTCGGACGCTTATAAAAAGGACTGGGCACCACAACCGCACCAACACCCTGCCCGCGAATTTCTACCTTAACTTTGGTGCCAACCGCCGATAGCTCAACCGGCACGTAAGCCACCGCAATATTCTTTTTCAGAAACGGCGCTGGAGAGCCGCTGGTCACGTACCCGATCTCGCGGCCGCCCTCATCGAGAACTTTGTACCCATCGCGCGCGATGCCGCGCTCCGTCATTTCAAGGTCAACCAGCGCTCGTTTCACACCGGCCGCTTTGGCCTTTGCCAGTGCTTCGCGACCAACGAAGTCCGCCTTTTCCATTTTGCAGAATCGGTCGAGCCCGGCTTCCCAAACATTAATGGTATCGGAAATCTCGTGGCCGTAAAGTGGAAGCTTGCCCTCGAGACGAAGCGTGTTCCGCGCGCCCAAGCCGCAAGGAACTACTCCGAACTCCTTGCCGGCCGCCAGAATCTCGTTCCAAACGCGGGCGCTCGTAGCCACGTCCGATGGGATATAGATCTCGAAGCCATCTTCGGCGGTGTAGCCTGTCCGGCCCATCAGGATATTGTCGATTCCGCATAGTCGGCCACGCGTTACCCAGTAAAACTTCACGGAGCCCAAGTCGGCATCGGTCAATTTCTGCAGGAGATTGACGGCCTTCGGTCCCTGAATCGCAATCTGCGTGAAATCGTCCGACAGATCTTCGACGGCGCAATCGAACTGGCGCGTGTTGTCGCGCACCCAGTTGAAATCCTTTTCGCGCGTACCGGCATTGATGACGAGTAGATATTCTTCTTCGCCCAGACGGTGAACGATGACGTCGTCCACGAATGTTCCCTGCTGATAAAGCAGCGCCGAATATTGTGCCTGTCCGATCGCCAGCCGCGAAGCGTCATTCATGGAGATATGTTGCACCGCGGCAAGAGCTCCAGGTCCAGCCAGCCGAATGTCGCCCATGTGGCTGACATCGAAAATGCCGACGCCGGTGCGCACCGCCATATGCTCGTTGATGATTCCGCAGCCGATCGCCGCGGGATATTCCACCGGCATGTCCCAGCCATTGAAGTCCACCATCTTGGCGCCCATCTGGCGATGGACGGCATTCAGCGCAGTTTTGCGGATGGCGGGAGCCTCAACCGAAGACAAAATAAACCTCAATGAGCGAGCAGTGGCTGGCTGCCTGGATGGTGTGACTGATTACCGTATCACGCGGTTTTTCAGCGGGTCAAACGCGGAAAACACAGCACGCTGGAAGGTCAAATTTTTGTCATTCCGAGCAAAGCGAGGAATCGGCTGCTCATCCGCGTCCGAGTCACTCCCAGCGATAAGCAGATTCCTGGCAGTCAAAAAATCCGGAAGTCCGGAATGACAGCGCTCAAGCCGAATCTGATGCGCAGCGTCTCTCTACCGCCCGAACTGCACGGTGACGCGCGATCCCGAAGGAACATGAGTGCCCGCAGACGGCGTTTGCTGACGCGCAACTCCACTTCCAACAGGTTCGAGTTCCAAGCCCAGGTCCTGCGCAGTTTCCACGGCGGATCGGACTGTTTTACCCACGAATGACGGCACTTCGATCCCGCCCTGCTCCACGTCGAGTACGACTGTCCCGCTCACTGGCTTCTGAACAGAAGATGCAGGTTTCGCCTGCGTTTCGGCATGCACAGGACCCGAGGGAACAGTCGAGATCGGCTCCTTCATCCCAGCGTCGACCAACTTTCCTTCGCTCTCGGGCCGAATGGCCGGGGCAGCCTGCGCCGTGACAACCTGCTTCGAAGTCTCGGACGCGCCGGTGTTCACTTCCGCGCTCTCAAGCGGTTCTCCGGGATGGTCCGGCGTTCCTTCGTCGAGATCCTTGTCTCTGATTTTCGACTGAGCCAGCAGCAGCTGATGTTTCGGCGCCAACGGCAAGTCGTGCGGCACATGCAAATATTCAAGAACTTGCTGACTAACTCGCTGAAACACCGGTGCCGATACCTGGCCGCCCTGGTGAAGTCCAACTGCCGAATCAAGAATCACCGCGACCACGATCTGCGGATTGTTGACCGGTGCGAAGCCCGCGAACGAGCCGATATATTTCGTTTTCGAATAGGCGCCCGTCTCCGGATCCACTTTCTGCGCGGTGCCCGTCTTTCCTGCCGACGTGTAGCCTTCAAGAGTCGCCTTGCGACCCGTGGCTCCCTGCGAGGTCACGACCTTCTCCATCATCGAGCGCATCTCGGCGGCAGTGTACGGCGAAATCACTCGTCGCGACGTTCCCGGATGAAATGCGACAGTCTGCGGCGTCCCTTGCGGCTGTACCGTTCCAGTCACGATGCGAGGCGCTACCCAGACGCCGTCGTTCGCGAACGTCGATATCAGTCCGGCCAACTGAATCGCCGAAATACCGATCTCCTGTCCCATGGAGATTGCTGCGATCGACACCTTCGACCATCGACTCGGAGGCTTCGTCATTCCTCGCGTTTCGCCGGGTAGTTCAATCCCTGTTTGCTGGCCGAATCCATAGGCGCGGATGTATTTGTAAAACCGGTCTTGGCCCAGGCGCAGCGCAATCTTGATCGAGCCCACGTCGCTCGACTCCGCGAGCACTCCCCAGACCGGAAGCAGCCCGTGCGGCCTCGAGTCGCGAATGCGCATACCGTTGTAGACAATCGATCCCATCTGGCAGTCGAAGATTTCGTCCGGAGTTGTAACTTTTTCTTCGAGAGCGGCAGAAATCGTGACGAGCTTGAAGGTCGAACCTGGCTCGTAGATATAACTCACTGCGCGGTTGGTCAAGGCGGCGGGCGTGATCTGCTTGCGCAGATTCGGATTGAAAGTCGGCCGGTTCGCCAACGCCAGAATTTCTCCGGTGTGCGGATTCTCAACGATCACAGTGCCTGCAATCGCCTGCGTGTCATGAATGGCCTGATCGAGTTCCTTCTCCGCCACATATTGAATGTTCTTGTCGATCGTCAAGACCAGGTTCTCGCCCGGGTCCGGCTGGGTTTCGACGTCCGAGAACCAGCGCTTGCGCGCGTCGACGGAAATAAACATCTTTCCCGGGCGGCCTCGCAGTTGCTCGTCAAACTCGTGCTCGATGCCGCTTTGGCCCGAATCTTCCATGCCCACGGAGCCCAGAACCTGCGCTGCGAGATCGCGCGCTGGATAAAAACGTTTTGGCTCCTTCTGCAGATGAATTCCCTGCAGCTTTAGCGAACTGATCCGATCGATGGTCTGATCATCCGCTTTACGCGCGACCCAGCAGAATGTTTTGTGCGCCCGGCAATCCGCGAGCACGCCGTTGTAGTCCTCTCCCGTAATGCGAGTGATCAGAGAAATCGCTGTCGGAATATCCTTCACCTCGGAAGGAACGGCGAAAGCCGAGTCGACCAGCACCGACATGGCCAGTTCACGCCCGGCACGGTCGTAGATCACTCCTCGTTTCGCGGCCAGAGGAATGGCGCGTTGCTGCTGATGTCCCGCTTGCTTGACGAATGATCCGTAGCTGAAGATCTGCAGGAAAACAAGACGCCCGCAAATCGCTACGCACCAGAAAAGGAGGAATCCGCCCAAAAGGTACAGACGGGAGTTTTTGCCGGAATTCTTTCCGAGACTTGAATTGGCGCTTGCCATGATTGCCACTCTCAACGCCTTGTCATTCCGACGACTCGCGAAGCATGCAGGAGGGATCTGCTTTCAGCCGATGCCGGCAAACAGCGGATTCCTCGTCGCTTCGCTTCTCGGAACGACAATGGACTCAAAGTTCAGAGACAAATATGGCGGCCTACATACAGACAGGCCGCCGCCGAGATGCTACCGAGCTTTGCCCGGTTCGTCCGGATCAAAGATCCGGACCCAAACAAGTTTGCCGACAGAACGATCCGCTCCTATTGCCCTGGAATCACAGTGACAGGAGACGCGCTCGCCATGACCGGGCCCTGACCGTCGGTGGACCCGGAATCCAGACGGATAACCTGTCCTGGCTCCGGAGGAACCAATCCCATGCGACGTGCCAGCAAATCGATTCGTTCGGGGTCGCGCAACGAAACCGCTTCCAGACGAAGCTCGTGGCTCCGTTCGGTCATGGTCGTCAATTCGCGCTTAGCTGATTCGATCTGGTACCCGTACTCAATCGCCTTCAGGTGCTGCCAGGCATAAGTGAAAACAAGCAGGAACAGAACCGCGAGCGCAGTGCCGAACTGCTTCATTTCGCGATTCCGGCGTGGATCTTCTACTTTGACTAAACGGGAATTATCAATCGCCTTGGAGAAGTAGATCTCGGGTGTACCTGTCCAAAGCGAACGACGCTCAACCTGCGGAACCGCTCCTTGCATTACTGCCGCCCCTGCCGCCATTTAAGCCGCCCCCATGAAAGCCTGTTCACCTTCTGCTACGGGAATCTGCATCGTGAAAATCTCGTGCAATTCTTCCGTTAAGCGTTGCTGTTCGGCCCTGCGTTCGACCCGATCCACCATCGCCATCAATTCGCTGATCAATGTGCCCGTATACATTCCCCAACCTCAATTTGGATTCCTACCACGGAACCCGTTTCTCCCGCCCCAGCGGATCTGCGTCCGCATTGTTCAACCTTGAATTTCTTGGCCCGGCACTGCCATCACAGCTAATGCCGGGACTCCGGCAGGTTTTCCGGAGCTAAACTCTTAAAACCGAGCGTCAGGCGTCAGCCTTCGGGCTTTAGCTGACCTTTGTTGCTCCAAACGCCTACGTCTGGCGCCCAACTTCTAAACTTCTTTCCGCTGCCCTTAACTTCGCGCTGCGCGCCCGCGGATTGCGATCACTCTCTTCTTCAGTTGCCGTCACTGGCTTTTTCGTCAGCAAACTGAAGTACCCCTTTTGCACTCCCTCGCGGAAGACATCTTTCACGATGCGATCTTCCAGCGAATGAAAACTGATCACCACCACCCGTCCCCCTGGCTTTAGGATCCGCGGCGCTGCTTCGAGCAGCGCCTTCAGATCGTCCAGTTCGCGGTTTACGAAGATTCGAAGAGCTTGAAAGGTCCTGGTCGCCGGATGAATTCGCCGCTGTTCAGAATTCATTGGCCGGGCCGCGGCTGATATGACATCCGCAAGATGAGCGGTAGATCGTATCGGCCGCGACCGGCAAATGGCTCTGGCGATTCTCCGCGACCTCCTTTCCTCTCCGAATTCGTAAATCACATCGGCAAGCTGTCGCTCGTCGAGGTGGTTTACCACTTGTTCGGCGGTACGCTCGCTCTGCGGGTCCATCCGCATGTCGAGCGGTCCTTCCGCCTGAAAACTAAATCCGCGTGCCGCATCTCCCAATTGCAGGCTGCTCACTCCAATGTCGGCCAGGATTCCGTCGATGGTCCCTGATCGATGGCCCTTCGCGATTTCCGCGAATGACCGCTGGAGCAGAGTGACCGCCGGCCAATCTTGTCGTTCGTCGTTCGTCGTTGGTCGTTCGCTGACGGCTAACGACAAACGGCTATCGACGATGTGGAGCTTTTCGCCCGCTTTACTTAGCGCCGCAGGATCTTTATCGAGGCCAATCAAATGACCCGGTGCGCCGAGGCGTTTTGCGATTTCGTAACTGTGCCCGCCGAGGCCCACCGTGGCGTCGATATAAGTCCCACCACGCCGTACGGCTAAAAAGTCGATCGCTTCTTTTAAAAGAACCGGAACATGGCTCGCTTCCCTTCCACCGCCATGCCCAACCCCCTGAGGGGTGTCTGTTAAGCCCTCGCCCACTAGATGCCCAGTTCGTCGAGCGTCTTCTCATCCTCAGGCGTAAACTTTTCGTCTTGAATCTCGCGCTTGAACAGTTCCAGGTTCCTGACGACCAAGAAGGTCAAGTTCCCGAGAACCGCTACCTCGCCCCTAATCTGACCCGCTTCGCGCAACAACTGCGGCAACAACAGCCGCCCCTGACCATCCATCTCCACCTGCTGCCCGTAGTAGTTGGTCCGGTCCAGAAACTTTTTCTTCGTCGGATTGAAATTGGAGAGCCCTGCCAGCTTCTGCTCGATCCGCTCCCATTCCTCGAAGGGATATACTTGAGCAACCTTTCCATCCAGACTTGTGATGTAGAATTGCTGCCCGTATTTCTCGTCGATCACCCGCTTGAACTCGGCCGGGACCTTGAGGCGTCCTTTTTCGTCGACCCGGGTTGGATGATTGCCGCGAAACATGTTTGAGGCCAGCTCCCTTGTCGGGGAGTTCAATCTGTCTGCAACCACCACAGCAACGAGGGAGGCAAAAACTGCGCAACAAGCGGTCAAACTTTGGTGTTCCGGGCTGTTTATCGTGCTTTTGGGTCGCTCTTCCACCGGCGCCTCATTTTCAGCTCGAACTTTCCACCAACCTTACTGACCTCACCACTTCGTACCACTTTGTACCACATCTTAGCCGTAAGTCGTTTATTGTCAAGCAGAAACTTCGGGGTATGATGGCTCGAGATGCGGGCTACAGGGAAAGCGCGAAGCCTTGTGGTTTACCAATGAGGCGACCACAACTAATTGCGTTTACGGCCTAGGTTCTTTCGCTATTGTTTCGCTGCGATTTTTCTTGATCTTCGCCAATGAAGCGGAGTTTCTTGTGGAAATCAGGGACGCACGGGGTTCCCGCGTGAACTTTCGCCATCCCCCGGTTCACCAAATTCATCCAAGACGCACTAAAAACTTGTCGTAAGAGAGTCGAGGCAGAGCAATGAAGCCGTCACATTTGTCGTTCGTCGCAGGATTATTTTTTCCCGCTTTGATTTTTGCGCAGCAAAATCCCGCGCCGCCGCTCTACCCCGCGCAGGGAAATCCCGCTGATGCTCAGGCACAGCAAGATCAACAACAGAAGTCCATTCAACAGACGTCAGAGATGCCGGTCTTTCGCGTGAACGTGTACGCGCGGAGCACACGAGCAGTGAACTATCGACACCGCGGCGGTTCCACGACCGTCGACATGAAAGGCACGAGCCTAATGCCCTCGATCACTGGCAAGGCCAAGATCGATGGCAAATCAGGCCGTCTGGATGTTGATGTTGAAGTGAATCACATGGAATCTCCTTCCAAGTTCGGTGCCGAATATTTGACCTACGTCCTATGGGCCGTGACGCCAGAAGGTCGCGCAGTTAACCTTGGAGAAATTCTTCCCGGCACCAACGGCAAGGACAAAATCTCCGTCACTTCAGATCTGCAGGCTTTCGGACTCATCATTACGGCCGAGCCTTACTTCTCTGTCATTCATCCGAGCGACCAGGTCGTCGCCGAGAACATCATTTTGCAAAACACCAAGGGCTTCGAAGAGTCGATCGACTCCAAATTTGAGGTCCTCGAAGGCAAGGAGTACATCGTCGACGTCCCCGCCGACCAACTACCCTCATCGAAGGCGTCGCCAAACGTCCCTCTCGATCTGCTGGAAGCCCGCAACGCCGTCATGATCGCGAAAGCTGCCGGCGCTGATCAATACGCAAACACGAGCATCACGAAAGCCGAAGACATGTTGCAGCGCGCAGAGGACTACTATCAGCGCAAGCAAGGCCGAACCCCCATCGGGACGGCGGCGCGGGGAGCAACTCAGACGGCCGAAGACGCGCGCGTCCTGACCCTGCGGAAGAAGCAGCAGGAGCGCGAGGAAGCGGCTCGCAAAGCCGCAGCCGATGCGAAAGCTAAGGCAGAAGCCGATGCCGAAGCTGCTCGCCAAAGCGAACAACAAGCCCAGGCTCAATCCGCCGAAGATGCGCGCCGCCGAGCTGAAGCTGAACAGGCGCAAGCCCTGGCTCAGCAGCAGCAAGCGACTGCTCTTGCCCAGCAACAGCTGGCCGAAGCTCAAGCCGATGCCTCTCGGAAGGCTGCGGAGGACTCGGAGCGCCAGAGACAGGAAGCGGTTCGCCAGAAGGAAGAGATGCGGGCCCGCCTTCTGGCTCAACTCAATCAAGTTCTCCAAACGCGGGACACTCCGCGTGGACTCGTTGTGAGCATGCCGGACGTGCTGTTTGACTTCAACAAGTACACCCTGAAACCGGAAGCGCGCGAACGGCTGGCAAGAATTTCCGGAATCGTCCTCGCCTACCCGGATCTGAAGCTCGATATTGAAGGCCATACCGACAGCATCGGGACGGACGAGTACAACCAGACTCTCTCGGAAAAGCGTGCCGACGGTGTACGCGGCTACCTGATTTCCTCGGGAGTCACGCCGGATCACGTTGCGGCGGTCGGACTGGGCAAAGCTGATCCCGTGGCCGACAACAGCACCTCGGCAGGCCGCGCCCTCAATCGCCGCGTGGAAATGATCGTGTCGGGGGACGTCATCGGCACGAGCGTGACGCAACCGGCTACTCCAGCGCCAGCGCCAGCTCCGGCAAATCAGTAAAAGTAGCGTGGCACATTGCAATTCATGGGCCCGTCCGGTTTTTGCACGATTCGACCGGGCGGGCCTTTTGTTTGACGTTCGAGGCTCATGCCCAACCATCTTCGATTTGAGCAGTGGGTTCCCTACCCGCTTGAACAAGTATTCGAATTCTTCTCGAATCCCGAGAACTTGCCTCGAATCATGCCCGCCGCCTCGTCTACGCGCTTGGTTCTGCTGAAGCGGGAACCTCCGCCAGCGATCGTTCCAACCATGCCGACAAGAAAAGCAGCCGGCGTCGGATCGGTGATCGTGACTACTTTCCGCGTGTTTCCACTGCTTCCGATTCGCGCGAAGTGGATCGCCCGAATCACTGAATTTGAATGGAACCACCACTTCGCGGATGTGCAAGACAAAGGTCCGTTCAAGTCGTGGCATCACCGCCATGAGTTCGCAGCCGACATCCGCGACGGCATCAACGGCACGACGGTGAGAGACGTGATCGAATATCAGGTTGGATTTGGTGTACTTGGAAATATTGCCAACGTGCTTTTTGTGCGTCGGCAGATGGAAGAAACATTCTCGCAGCGGCAGCACACCTTGCCAAAACTACTGAAAGGCGAGCCCAGCGAGTGAAAGATGAGAGAATGTCAGATCGTGGTCGCGGTTTTATTTCGCCGGTTCAACATAGACGGCCGTGCCGTAGGCAAGAACTTCCGTGACACCCTGCATCACTTCAGTCGCGTCGTAACGCGCAGCCAAGACCGCGTTGCCGCCCAGTTCCGCCGCATGCTGCAGCATCAGATCAAAAGCCTCTTGCCGCGTCTTCTCGCACAAGTTGGTCAGAAGCGTGATGTTTCCACCAACGAGCGTCTGCAGGCCCGCTCCGATCGTTCCAAAAATGGACCGCGAGCGCACAACAATCCCTCTCACCACGCCCAGAGTGCGCGTCACGCGGAATCCGTCGAGTTCGAACTGCGTGGTCACCATGTTATGCGCCACCATCCTGCCACCGCTGTAGCCCGTCGCCATTGGATTTTCGGTCCTTATTCTTGATTCGACCCCGACCCTCGATCTACGGATAGGCCAATATAACGCGACTCGCTCGGCTCGGCGAGTGCTTCGTCAGTTTCAGCACCAGGCCGGTCCCGTTCACTCCAATTCCGACAGTGATAAAGAACTCCGCCGACGAAACGTCATATTCAACCCGCAGGACATTCGGCTTGCAACACACCTGGCAGTCTTCTACGTAGCTTTGGCGCCGTCCGGCGGATTCGTCCACCGACGTTTCGTTCCACTCGCCACACGAAGCGCATTGAAATCCGGATTCCATCGATTTCCAAGAGAATACCCTAAGCCTGTCGATCCAGATTGACTGCTCCATCGCGAAACCGGGAAGGCGCTCATCACACCTATAATGTCCCGATTGAATTTTCCAACCGGGGAGGCTTACATGATTTCGCGACGACGATTTCTGGAACTGAGCAGCGTGACAGCGGGCATTCGCGGCGTCGCATTCTCCGCTAGCGATGGCTGCGACCTCGGCGGACGACTCTTCCCTGCCGCCTTCCATCGCCCGGCTGAAGTCGCGAAAAAATGAAGCTATTCCGATTCCGCGCGAGGAACGTCAGGCGCGCCAGGAAAAAGCTCGCAAGCTCATGGCGCAGAATTCACTCGACGCCATCGTCTTGATGGAAGGAACATCGCTCAAATACTTCTCGGGTATTCACTGGTGGGGCGGTGAGCGCACGTTCGTCATGGTGCTTCCCGCGAAAGGAGAGTCATTCTATGTCTGTCCCGCATTCGAGGAAGGCCGCGCGCGTGAACAAATCAATAACGCCCCCGACGGAGCAAATCCAGATGTGCGTACATGGCAGGAAAACGAGAATCCCTACGAGCGGATTGCACAAGCATTGAAAGAGCGCGGTTGCGCCACCGGCAAGATCGGGATCGAGGAAACCATCCGCTTCGTTTTTACCGACGGGATCGCAAAAGCCATGCCGCAGGCGACTTTGGCGAGTGCAACTCCAGTGACCTCGGGTTGCCGCATGATCAAGAGTCCCCGCGAGATCGCCTTGATGCGGCTCGCGGCGGCGGTGACTCTCGAGGCGTACGAAGCCGCGTATCGAGCCGTGAAAGATGGCATGACTCAGTCGCAACTGGAAGATCTGGTCCAGAAGGCCCACGAACAGCTGGGATTCACCGGCGACGCCGACGTTCAGGTCGGCGAGTTCTCAGCGTTCCCACACGGTTCAGTCACGCCACAAGTCGTGCGCGAAGGCACGATTGTCCTCATGGATGGCGGGTGCACCGTCGAAGGCTATCAATCGGACATCACGCGGACTTACGTTCTGGGAAAAGCTTCGGACAAGATGAAGAGCGTCTTCGATATCGTGCACCGCGCGCAATCGGCAGCGCTGGCTGCGGCCCGTCCCGGCGTGGAATGCGGGTCGATCGATGCGGCCGCGCGCAAAGTGATCGTCGATGCCGGATACGGCCCGGACTATAAATTCTTCACGCACCGCCTAGGCCACGGCCTCGGCATGGACGGCCACGAGTGGCCCTATCTCGTTCGCGGCAATCCTTTCAAACTCCAGGCCAACATCACGACCAGCGACGAGCCCGGAATCTACATTCGCGGCGAGTTCGGCATCCGGCTCGAAGATGATATGCACGTCACGGAAAACGGAGCGGAACTGTTCACGCCCCAGAGCCCATCGCTCGAACATCCATTCGGAACGGCTTAGCCGGCTCGGCACCAGTAGCGCGAGAATGAGCGCAGATTACTATTCGCCTGGAACCGGCGGGCATCCGGGAAATTCGCTGACGAAGGTATTGCCGATGTATCCCAGGTAATTGATTCCAATTTCGCTCGTGAAGAATCCATCGGCCGTCAGTTTGCGCAGCAGGCTGAAGAACGCAATGCCTTGTCCCAGCGCAGGATTGCTCTTGGCATTCTTGCGATAGGCGATCAGGTCGAGAATTTCCTTCTGCTGCTCCGGCAAACAATCGACGTACGTCTTCCCGTACCGATCGATGCAGGTGTTGTCGAGCCACATCAAGCCGCCTCCAAGCGCAACCTGATACTCCGTGTTCTCGCTGGTAATCAGATCGATGAATTCGGGTGCTCCCGCCTCGATTGCGCCTTTCGCGTCTTCGTCCGGCGGAAGGATCGAGTTGCACAGACTGCGCAGCGTCTTGTACGCGTGCGGCGAAAAGAATTTCGGGGTGTAATCGTGGTTTTCGGCCCCCGCTTTTTCCTGGGCCACCATGCGATGCGCATATTCCGCCGCCTCCATCGGAATCACGCGCAAGACCGAGCCCGCGACCGCGGTCAGGCTTAGCGATTTAAGGATGTCGCGTCGCGAAATCGGCATCGCAGTTCTTACAGATTCCCTTTCTTCGCCTGATCCAGCAAATAATCCGACGCGCGCCACGTCAGCGCCATAATCGTCAGTGTTGGGTTCTTGTCGGCATTCGTGACGAAACTCGCGCCATCGGTCACGAAAAGATTTCTTACATCGTGGGTCTGGCAATACTGGTTCAACACCGACGTTGCCGGATGTTCTCCCATGCGCGCGGTTCCGACTTCGTGAATGATCACGCCACCATCGGCAAGGCCATAGGGATGCGCTGCATCCTCACGCGTCGAGCCGAGATAAGTTCCGCCTGCAGCTTCAACGATGGCTCGATACGTCTCCTGCATATCTTTTGCCATCTTGATCTCGTTGTCGCTCCATTTCCAATGAAAGCGAAGCACCGGGATGCCCCACTGATCCACGATGTTCGGATCGATCTCGCAATAGCAGTTCTCATTGGGGATCATTTCGCCGCGTCCAGCGAATCCAATGTAGGTGCCATATTTCTTCTTGCAAGCTTTCTTCAGAGAGGCGCCGTAGCCTTCGTGTTCCTCGCAAAGATCGTCGTAGTCGCCGACTCCAGGCATTCCCCGGCCGCCGCCGAATTCCGTGTGGTATCCGCGCAGGAAGTCATTCTTGCGATCGAATTTCCACCACGGCAGATACATGTGCATTCCGCCGACGCCGTCGTGGTTGTGGGCCGGCATCCTCTCCAACTGCGGGAAGTACCCGCCTCCATCACTGCCCACCGTATCCATCAGGTTGCGGCCCACCGCGCCGGACGAATTCGCCAAACCGTCTGGGAACAGCGTTGACCTCGAATTCAACAGAAGCCTCGCTGACTCGCACGCGCTGGCTGCAACGATGAAGGCTCGCGCGTGCACACGATTTTCTTCGCGCGTGGCTTTGTCGACGTAAGAAACCGCAGTGACCTTGCCATCTTTCCCGACGACGAGTTCCCGCGCCATCGCGCCGGTGATCAGCGTAAAGCGGCCCGTCTTCTCCGCCGGTGGAATCATCACCTGGCTTGAACTGAAATTCGATGCCGTGATGCACCCTCGGCCGCATTGAGCGCAGTAGTGGCACGCGGCTCGGCCGTTATGCGGGCGCGTCAGGATCGCCAGCCTCGACGGCACGCACAGAATACTCAGGTGATCGCAAGCTTTCTTGATAATGGTTTCAGTGCAGCGCGGCTTCGGAGGAGGCAAAAAGATTCCGTCCGGTGCACTCGGGATATTTTCTTTTGTTCCAAACACTCCGATGAACGACTCTACCTTGTCGTAGTAGGGAGCAACGTCCTCGTAGCTGAGCGGCCAGTCGTCGCCCATGCCATCGCGCGATCGGACTTTGAAATCCACCGGGGCCATGCGCAGCGCAATACGCCCCCAGTGATTGGTACGTCCGCCCACGATGCGCGAGCGGAACCAGCGAAACTTTGAACCCGGCGCAGAAACGTACGGCTCGCCATCAATTTCCCAAGCGCCGTTCGGCGCGAGGAATTCGTCGGTCAATCCCGCGCGCGACCTGCCACCAACGCCTGCTCCGCGATGAGGCAGATCGTAGGGCCAGACGTGCTCTTTGTAGTCTCGTTCGGGAATAAGCGGCGGTCCGGCTTCCAGCAGGGCGACGCTCAACCCGCCTTCGGAGAGCACTTTGGCAGCCGTGCCCCCCGACGCGCCAGATCCGATGATGCAAACGTCAAAGGTTTTCGGCGAGCGCCTGACCTGCATGGACCGGTGGTTCGACCTCCGAGGAATTCGCCGCCGCGGGTGCGGCGGCGTCCGTGCTCAATTCGCTAGAAGCGCAGCTTGCTCAGGTACTCGTAGCTGGCGGTGATGCTCGCGATCGCATCGCTCGGCTTGTCGTGCTCCACGATGTAATGTTTGATTCCCGCTTGATCTGCGTGCGCGAAGATCTTTTCCAGTCGATAATGCCGTCGCCAACCGAGGTTAGATCCACGGTGTCACCGAAATTCTGCCCACCGCCCTCGCTGACAGCCGGAAGTTTCTTCAAGTCTTTCACGTGCACCAGCGGGAATCGTCCAGGATTTTCGCGGAAGTACTTCAACGGATCGGCCCCGGCTGCAGTGATCCAGCACAAATCCATTTCCATCTTCACCAGTTTGGCGTCGCACAGTTTGAGAAGCTCGTCATACGGAAGTTTGCCATTGACGGGCAGAAATTCGAACCAGTGGTTGTGATAGGCAAACTGCATGCCCGCCTTTTTCGAAAGTTCTCCGCACCTGTTGAATTTCTCAGAAGCCTGCTTCCAAATGTCTGGCGACTTGCGCAGTTCTTCTGGAATCCACGGGCACACGATGTATTCCAGCCCGATGGCTTTGGAGGTGTCGATGACCGAAGGGAACTTGTCGTCCAGTTCGTCATATTGCACGTGCGTGGAAACTGCCTTCAATCCATTCTTGTCGACGACCGCGCGCACCTGCTGGCCGGTCCTCCCGAAATATCCCGCAAACTCAACTTCCTTGTAGCCGATCTTGGCAACCTTGGCGATGGTGCCCTCGAAGTCGTCCTTCATCATGTCGCGCACGGTATAAAGCTGCACACCGATCTTGTCGATCTTGTGCTCCCCGGCCGCCCACCCGAAGCGGTTGGTTAACAGGGTTGCGGCTGTGACGGTAGTGGCCGTTCCCAGGAAAGTCCGGCGATTCATCGCATGAAACTTCATGATGGCATTCCTCCGATTGACCGTTGGGGCGCAAGTCAAATCCGGAAAGCATTATACGCGGTAACAGAATCTTCGGTTCGCGGCGGAAACAGAACGTCATACGGTAAAACATGTATGCCTCTCAAAGGAACACGCAGTCCTTCTCGAGCGGACATGGAAAAGAGGGCGCACAGGTTGCGCCCTCCTTACCGAACCGGCTGGAAATCAAAGCAGACCTACTTCGAAACTTGCAGATTGTTCGTCACCGAGAAGATGCCGGGTACGCCGTTCGCCCTGACGCCTGCGAAATTCTTGTCCCCGTCGTTGTCGACGACCCCTTCGAGCGTGACGTGGCCATTCTTCACGATGATGCGAATCGGCTTCTGCACTCCGAGCGAGTATTTTTCGAGCGCAGGGTAGCCGTAGATCGCACGGAACAACTGTAGCCGGATGCGATCGTCCGAGGGCGATGTAGGCAGCACTTCAATCTGGTTGTCGACCTTTTCTACACCTTCCACCCGCTTCACGGCATTCTCAGAATCGGACTTCAGCGACGGTCGTACCACCTGGCCGAGGAGTGTGACCGTTCCTCCATCTACTTTGTAAGCAATGTTGTCGAAAACGCCGAAATACGGCAGCATCAATAGTTCATGGCGAACCTCTTTGGTGATCCGTTCCTGCGATTTGCCGGACGCCATGTCCTGCGCAGCAGCACCGAGCGAGACCAAACAGAGCAGGAGGGTGAGGGTAACGAGCAGCTTGGATTTCATATGTGTTTTCTCCGTACTTTGAAGCTTTAAAGTGGATGCAATTCTTACACCGACAGTTGGAATTGAGGACAGGTATGTCCCTCAAAATGACAAAAAACTGACTTAATTCAGTGGCGAAACCCCGGCCAAACGATACTACTGAGCCCTAAGGCAGCGCCAGATGAATTGTCAAATCCTTACCGGCATCCGCTAAGCGGACATCGATGCAGCTGCGCAGAACCCAATCGGCCCCTGCCTCGCGCAAGGCCGCCTCACCGACAGTCGTTGTGAACGCCGCGACTTTAGCCCCAGAGCCCTTTCCGGCACGAACTCCGGCTGGAACATCTTCGAAAACCACGCATTGCTCTGCCGGAAATCCAAGCAGTGCCGACCCTTTCAAAAACGGTTCGGGATTCGGTTTCCCGTGCGTGATGTCGTTCGATGTGATCATCTTCTTCGGTACGGGAAGCCCGGCGGCTTTGATCCTTACCTCAGCAAGGGGGCGCGTGCACGACGTGACGATCGTCCAACGATCGGTCGGCAAGCTAGCCAGCAGATCGAGTGCACCGGGCAAAGGAACCACCCCGTGAAGATCTTCGATTTCACGACGTTCGACCTCGCGATTCTCTGCGGCGTGATCCGCATTCGGAAGATACTCGCGTACGGTGGTCAGGCTGGGGCGCCCGTGCGCGCGCGATACCACCTCGTCCGGATTGAATCCGTGCTCAATCGCCCACTGTCGCCAAACCCGGGCCACTGCAGGCGTCGAATTGATCAGAACCCCATCGAGGTCAAAAAGAAGAGCAGAACAATGAATTTGGGTCATCTCGCCCGAACTGACCCCGCGCCCATCGACATCAGTCTCATGAAAAGTTCCTTCGTATCTTTCAGTTGCGTTCGCGACCGATTGTAAATCACGTCGCCCGAAGGGCTGAGCCAGATCGACGCAAGCTCCGTCGCCGTGACAAACATCACGTTCTCAGGTGCGCGGCATCACCTTGAATTTCTCCCACCCGGAATACGATCTTAGGTACAGCCGCAGGGCATGCGCGATGCTCTCAAAATGCGCCAATCCCGGATGCTCGGAACAGTTTCTTTACCTCCATCAGGGGAAGCTCTTCCAACTCACTCCTACGCCAGCGGTCGCTTCGAACGACACGACCTTTGATGTTCTGCACGAGCGGTTCTGGCTCTGTGATCGGTGTTCGACATCCATGTCAGTCGTCTGGGATCGAAACCGAGCCCGGATTGTGAAACTGCCTGCCGGTCCTGATTCAACTCTCGATATTGAGCATATGGACAGTCCGCTCGAAAGACGGGCAGCCCATGCCGGACGAAACCGCTGATCCGGCCCACAGGAGGCATTTATGTCTGTTCAAGAACTGGAAACGCAGGAAATCTCGAAGTCCACCCCCGTTTTTCATCGCATTCTGGTTGCAATCGATTTTTCAGAGGCTTCCGAACGCGCCTTACGTATCGCATCGCAAATGGCTCCCGGCGCTCCGAACTTCGCGGCGGTCCACGTCTTGAACTCGGACTGGCGCTACGAAATGCTCGAGTGTCCCCCGGAGATCGACCTGGAAACGAAGGATGCTCAACAACATCTCAACGAAGTCACTGCCGAGGTCGGGAAGCAACGCAACGTCGAGACGATTCTTGTAAAACACGGACCGGTCGCGCAAGTCTTGTCGGCGGCCGCTTCGAACTCAGGCGCCGACCTGATTGTGATCGGCACGCGAGGCCGCGGGGGCTTGAGTAAACTCGCGCTCGGATCGGTCGCCGAGGAGTTGCTTCGCATCGCCCCCTGTCCGGTGATGACCGTCGGGCCCGAATCAAATGTTTCCAGCAACCTCTGTCTGGACACGATCCTCCTGGCGACGGATTTCGGTCAAGGATCTGCCAAGGCTCTACCCCTCGTGCTCGCTCTCGCCGCGCGGCATCACTCGCGACTGATTTTGTTGCACATGATCTCTCCCATGCCTGCAACTTCATCCAACTTGTCGGCCTATGCGCCCGCGACAGCCGCCGCAGAAGAGATCGGACAATGGGAAACATCCTGCCGAAATCGCGCAATTCGAGAATTGAAGCAATGGTTGCCACGTGAAACCGGCTTGACTCAGGAACCTGAATTTATTGTGGGAACAGATTTTCTGCCGGAAGGAGTGCTGACGGCAGCGCAGGAAACAAGAGCCGGATTGATCGTGATGGGAGCCAACCACACCAACTCAGCCCGGGTGGCGGCTCACGTTCCCTGGACAGCGGTACATGAAATCGTTCGGCACGCGCCCTGCCCGGTCTTGACGGTTGCAGGATAGCCACATAGGTATCGCGGACCGCAGCGCCGGTCCGCGATACAAATCAGGACTGCACAATTTTTTCGAGCGCCGGGCGATTCCGGATCATCAGCGTTGACCCTTTCAGTTGCAGCAATTGCCGTTTCTTGAAATCCGAAAAAAGCCTGCTGACCGTCTCGCGCGTGGTCCCGATGATCTCTGCGATTTCTTCATGTGTCAGCGTGAGTTTCACTTGGCTCGTGCCATCGCTCTGCGTGGGTTTCGTCGACCACGAAAGCAACAGCTTGGCGAACTTTTCCGACGGCGACGTCGCCAGTCCCAGCGTGCGGATCTCCTCATATGCCGTGTAATAGTTCCGGCTCAACTGTTCGGCGACCCGCAGCGCAACTTCTCCGTGGTCTTTCAAGAATTGCACCAGTGATTCCCTCGAAATGAAGTTCGCTTGCCCGGGCTCCATCATCTCCGCCGAGACTTCATACGGACGGTTGGAAACGACCGCATTCAATCCAAGTACGTCGCCATCTTCGGAAATTTTGGTGATGATGGTCTTCCCTTCCCGCGAAGATGTCGAGAGTTTTGCTTTCCCTGCGCACAGGACGAATACCCCGCGAGGTTGTTGCCCTTCGATGAAGAGCATCGCGCCTTTGGGATAAACGGCAGTGGATTTTATTTCATTGAGTCTTTGTCCGGCATGGACCGAAAGATTGCAAAAAAGATGTTCTTCCCGCACCGAACATGTGAGGCAATTATCAAGAATATTGAGGCCGTAGGGGGCGCGCATGGGGCAGCACCATCCTTTCAATAAAATTGTATGCCTCATTTCTTGCTTGTGATCCGCGTCACTCGCGACTGTGATTCGACGCCTTTGTGATCACAGACACATCGGCGACACTGTGCCATTGTGGGTGAGGTGTCCGGACAAAACTCTCCTTCGCCGCAGCCAAAAGGTGTGAAAAAATGACCGCGGCCCATCTACAAGGAGAAAATAGTGTGAACGAGGTTTCGAGTTCCTCAGCGAAACCGTCCCATCCTGTGAGCCCCAGGATCTCCCCGCGCGCTGGATTAAAGTCGCTATTCCATCCTCATTCCGTTGCTGTGGTCGGAGCCACGGACCGGCCGGGAACCGTCGGTTTCAGTGTCTTTTCTAATCTTCTTGAGACCAAGCATTCGCTCAAGCTACACGCAATCAATCCTCACCACACCGAAGTTCTCGGGATCAAAACGCACAAGTCTGTAACTGAGATCGAAGGCGTTGTCGACCTTGCGATCGTGGTCACGCCTGCCAATTCGGTCCCGAAAATTATCGAAGAATGCGTCGACGCGGGGGTTCGATCCGCGGTCGTCATCTCCGCCGGTTTCCGCGAGCAGGGACCCTCCGGTGCCGAATTGGAAGAAAAAATAAAAAAATATTTGCAGCGTGGCACCTTGCGCCTTCTGGGCCCGAACTGCATGGGATTCATGAATCCCACCATCGGTTTAAACGCCACGTTCGCGAAGTCGTTACCGGCCAAAGGCAACGTTGCCTTTCTCAGCCAGAGCGGCGCGCTGCAAACGGCGATCCTCGATTGGAGCCAGCGCGAGCAAGTCGGATTCAGCGCGATCGTCTCCACGGGTTCGATGCTCGACATCGGATGGGGCGATCTCATCTCCTATTTCGGCGACGATCCCCATACCAAGAGCATTTTGATCTACATGGAGTCCGTCGGTGACGCTCGCTCGTTTCTTTCCGCGGCGCGCGAAACTGCGCTCAGCAAGCCGATCATCGTCATCAAGGCCGGACGCTCCGAAGACGCCTCTCGCGCAGCCGCATCTCACACCGGAGCTTTGACTGGAAGTGACGAGGTGCTGGAAGCTGCGTTCCGTCGCTGCGGAATCTTGCGTGTTCACAGCATTGCGGATCTTTTTTATATGGCGGAAGTCTTGAGTAAGCAGCCGCGCCCTCGCGGCCCCCGGCTCAGCATCGTCACCAATGCTGGAGGGCCCGGCGTCCTCGCAACCGACGCCCTCGTCGCTACCGGCGGCGAGCTTGCTGTTCTGTCTTCCGATGCGATTCGCGAGCTCGATACGTTTCTCTCGGCGCACTGGACTCGCGGCAATCCCGTGGATGTTTTAGCCGACGCCGACGCGACTCGGTTCGGGCGAGCGGTTGAAATTGTTTCGAAAGATCCGGCCAGCGATGGATTGCTCGCCATCATCGCTCCGCAGGGACTCGCCGATCCAACGCAAGCCGCAGAGTGCATCAAGAGATATGCCCACACCACCACCAAGCCTCTGCTTGCCAGTTGGATGGGCGGCGATGGCGTCGCGGAAGCTACTTCAATTCTCAACGCCGCCGGCATCCCGACATTTTCCTATCCCGACACCGCTGCGCGGGCGTTCACCTATATGTGGCGCTACGCCTACAACCTTCGCGGGCTCTACGAAACCCCGGCTCTCGTCGAGGAATCGGAATCGACCGCATCGGGTCGCGAAAGCGCAGCCAACTTTTTGCAAAGCATTCGCGGCACGGGACGCACCCTGCTCAACGAATTTGAAGCCAAGCATCTGCTCTCGAGCTATGGCATTCCCGCGGTCGACACACGAACCGCACAGACAGAAGAAGAGGCCGTCGAGCGGGCTGCTGAAATCGGCTATCCCGTTGTCCTGAAACTCCTCTCCAACACGATCGCGCACAAGACCGACGTCGATGGGGTGCGCCTCGACCTGCAGACGCCGGATGACGTCCGCGCCGCATTCCGTTCCATTCGATCCTCCGTCTCCAAGAAAGCTAGCCCCCAGCACTTCTCCGGTGTCACCGTCCAGAAAATGATTCGCCATGATGGATACGAACTGATCCTCGGCAGTTCGATCGACCCTCAATTCGGACCTGTGATCCTGTTTGGATCGGGCGGCGTGATGGTCGAGGTCTACCGTGACCACGCTCTCGCACTGCCCCCGCTGAACACGACGCTCGCGCACCGGCTCATGGAGCAGACGCGAATTTTTACCGCGCTCCATGGAGTTCGCGGACGAAGAGCCGTCAACGTCGAAGCGCTCGAGCAACTCCTTGTCCGCTTCAGCCAGCTGGTTTTGGAGCAGCCGTGGATCAAGGAAATTGACATCAATCCCCTGATCGCCACTTCCGAACAATTGCTCGCACTCGATGCTCGCGTTCTCTTGCATGACGCTTCTGTGGGCGCGGAGCAACTGCCGCAACCCTCGATTCGCCCCTATCCATCGCAATACATCTGGAACACGCATCTGAAAGACGAAACTCCAGTCACCATCCGTCCCATCCGCCCCGAAGACGAACCCTTGATGGCCCAATTCCACACGACGCTTTCCGAGCGAAGCGTCTACCTTCGCTACTTTTGCGCGCTGAGCCTGAGCGCGAGAGTCGACCATGAGCGCCTGGTGCGTATTTGTTTCGCCAGCTACGACCGCGGGTTTGCGCTGGTCGCTGTGCGGAAAAATGAGCAGGATGGAAATGATGAAATTCTTGGAGTCGGGCGCTTTATTGGAATTGACGCCTCGGAGGCCGAGGCCGCAATTCTCGTTTCCGACACATGGCAGGGACGCGGTCTTGGCACCGAACTTCTTTCCGGCATCAAGCGCGTGGCCCGAGCCGAGAACTTTCATCGCTTGTCGGGAGAAATCCTGCGGGACAATCTGGCGACTCAGGCCATCTTCAAGAAGCTGGGCTTCCAGTTGCGCCTGACGGAGGATCCATCCTCCGTCTCGGCCGTCCTCGAACTTTAAGAAGTTGTCGATCCGGGCGCTCTGTCGCTTCACCCAATCGTGGCAGGCTTCGAGATCTCGAGTTGAGGCTCGAACTTCAACGTGGTCCCTAACGCTCGAGAGACCAGGCAGAGTTTCTCTGCGCGCTTCAGCAGGTCGAGGGCTCGATCATGTTCGTCGGCAGTCGCGATCTTCAGATTTGGACGAACCACAATCTGCGTGAAACTGTATCCGGATTCAGCCTTACGCACCGTGCCGCTGGCTTCAACCTGCAGGTCGGTGAAATCGAACTGTGCTCCTCCGGCCAGCGCACGCACGGTTGTGGTGTAGCATCCGGCAACTGCGGCGAGCAAGAGTTCCTCGGGCGTCCATCGTCCTTCCAGCCCGCCAAATTCAGCAGGCGCGGTGAAATGGATTGCGTTTGGGGCGGAATCGGACTTCGCCAGACCGGTTCGGCCAGACGTCCACCATGCTGCGACTCGATACGCGTGTTCTTCACTCATGAGCTTTAGGGTCTCCTTGGCCGATTCGTGCAAAAAACAAGATGGATTGTTTAGTGGCGAGTCTGCTTATTCGTTTTGCGTCACGGCTCCCGGTTACGCCACTCCTTCTGTCGACGAAATGCCGCGGTCCCGCTCGATCCTTTGAATCTGCGCGCGTAGCCAAACCGCGAGGGCTTCTTCCATTTCGGCCTGGCTTCCGGTTCGGTACAAATCCTCTACGGTCTGCCCTTCTTTTGTAAGTTGGATGAAGCGGCACGGGATGCTTGCGGTGCGCTGATCGTCGGGAACGAAATCCGCCAGCAGGCATTGATCGCAGTTGTGCGGATGCAACGGATCGCAGAAGTTCGGGCAAATCGGCGAATCTTCAAAAATTGCCGGAGCGCGCCACGGCGCTCGCGGAGACCGTCCGTAACCACCATCCTGCAAAAAGCTCAATTCAAATCGAAGGATGTCCAGAATGTCGCGATTGTCTTGGGCCATAGGTCACCTCGAATTGAAAGTCAGGATGCCAGAGGGATCCGGAAACCACAGTGCATTCGGTCACGAGAAGGAGTGATTCACATCACACTTGCGTGCCGCAACCCGCGCCGCCCCTATCGGTATTGCCCTATTCTTGCAATGTTTCGAAAAGTGAAAACGTGACTGCAATCGCGATCTCTTGTGATCTGAATCACACGCCACGGTCCCGAATGTCCGCTATCCTCTGCCGAATTCGCAGCCTTCGTGACCAGTCCGCAGTCCCAGATGAAACATCGCCCCACACGAGAATGCTGACGTAGCGTGGATGCCGGTGTGATCCATGTCACAGGGACCGGTGACGTCTGCCATAGGTTCAGTCTTTCAGGCGTGTGATCCTACGCCTGCGAGTGAATCCTCAGGGCGCGGAACGAATGCCAACAGCATCGCGATCGTGAATTGCAGCGTTAGGCAAAACGGCTAACCGGCTCTAGGACAGAACGACAGAATTCTTCCTCAGGAGGAAGCGACCAATGAAATATCTCTCTTTTCGAATGGGCCTGGTGATTCTTATGGCCTCGGGATTTCTTGCAGTCTTCTCGTCCCCGGCCGTCGCTCAGGACGCGGGAGCCACCTACAAAGCCAAGTGTGCCATGTGTCACGGCGCCGACGGCAAAGGCGGCAAGATGGGAACCCGCGATTTCGGGTCCGCCGAAGTCAAAGCTGAAAGCGACGCGCAACTGGTCGAAATCATTACCAAGGGTAAAGCTCCGAAAATGCCCGCTTATGGCGAAAAGCTGAAAGACACGGAGATCAAGGATCTCGTTTCCTACATTCGCAGTCAGGCCAAGTAAGCAGTTCGCGGCACGAAGTGGCCGCGGACCAGCGATCAATACGGAAAGACGGATGGGGTGAGAGCATGTCCACGCGAAGAATTCGAAACCTTTTTGCGGCCGGAGTTGCTCTCACCTTTTTTCTGGCCGTTGCACCGCTGCAGGCGGTGTCGAAGAAAGACCCACCGAAGCCGACTGCGGACGAGTGCCTTGCCTGCCATAGTGATGCCACTCTGACCCATGACGTCAACGGCACGCCCGCGAGCCTGCACGTGGATCCGCAAGCGTTCAAAGACTCCATCCACGGCAGCATGTTCACCTGCGTGGATTGCCACACCGACGTTAAGAGTTCGCCGCACGAAACAGCTCCGAAGAAAATCACGTGCGCGAGCTGCCACGCCGATGAGCAGGCGGCATACGACCGCAGCTTTCACGGCAAGGCATCGCAAGGGGGCAATGCACAAGCCGCGACATGCACCGATTGCCACGGCAGCCCTCATGAATTGTTGCCGGCGAGCGATGCCAAGTCGCGGGTGCATCACACCAACATTCCCGCAACGTGCGGTGCCTGCCATAGCCAGAAATTCGTGATGCAGGATGGGGGCCAGAGCGCGCAGATGGTTGCCTCGTACGAACAAAGCGTTCATGGACATGCCGTCGCCGCGGGATCCGAGAAAGCTGCCGTTTGCACCGATTGCCACGGCACGCACGAAATCCTCGATGCGAAGGACTCGAAGTCTCCGATCTTCAAGTTCAATGTGCCGCAAACGTGCGGCAAGTGCCACGACACTATCTCCAAAGAATTTCAGCAGAGCATTCACGGGACCGCCGTCGCCGGCGGCAATTGGCAGGCACCCGTGTGCACCGACTGCCATGGCATCCACTCCATAAAGTCACACCTCGATCCAACATCTCCGGTAGCGTCGCAGAATCTGGCACAGGCGACTTGCGCCCGATGCCACGAAGGGATGCGGCTGTCACAGGAGTTCGGGGTCGAAGGGCGGCGCGAAACCACTTACCTTGCCAGCTATCACGGCCTCGCGGCCAGCGGCGGCTCGCAAGTCGTCGCCAATTGCGCCAGTTGCCACGGCGTGCACAACATTCTGCCGTCCACCGATGCGCGTTCGACGATCAATCGCGCGAATCTCGCGCGCACCTGCGGCCAGTGCCATCCCGGCGTCACCGAGAAATTTACCGCTGCCAAAGTTCACGTGGACGCTCCGCTCTCCGCCGATACCGGCAGTAAAGCGGTCCGCTGGATTCGCAGCCTGTATCTCGGCATGATCTTCGCCGTGATCGGCGGCATGCTTCTTCACAACCTGATCATCTGGCGGTCAAAGCTGATCGCCCGCCGCAGAACCCAGGAAAGGTTCGTCACGCGAATGCCATTGCGCTTTCGTTGCGAGCACGCCGCGTTGCTGACCAGCTTTTTCCTTCTTGTGCTGACCGGCTTCGCGCTGAAGTTCCCGGGATCTTGGTTTGCGACCGTGCTTGCCATGAGCGAGCACCTGCGACACTTGTTACATCGCATCGCCGCAGTCGTGCTCATTGGCGTTAGCCTCTTTCACATTTTCGACATCGCGTTCACGCGCGAAGGCCGCAAACTGGTTCGCGATTTATTTCCGACACTGGACGACGCCCGTGGCGCGTGGCAGAATGTCGCCTACTATCTCGGGCTAACTTCCACCAAGCCTGAGTTTCCACGCTTCAACTATGCGGAAAAGGCAGAATACTGGGCCCTGGTGTGGGGCATGATCGTGATGGCCGTGACCGGCACGATGCTGTGGGCCAAAGTTCCAGTCGGAAATCATATGCCGCGCTGGTGGCTCGATATCGCAACCGCCATCCACTTCTATGAAGCGATTCTCGCAACTCTCGCGATCGTTGTCTGGCACTTTTATCAGGTCTTCCTCGATCCGGACGTTTACCCGATGAACTGGGCGTGGTGGGACGGAAAAATGACGCTGCACCACTATCGCGAAGAACACGGACTCGATGCGAATCCGCAGATCGAAAGCGCGAATGCGGCGACCGCATCGAAGGCTGAAGAAGCAATCGACGAACCGGAACCGGCAGAGGTCCACCGTGGACACTGATAAAACTCCTCTGCCCGTCGAACCGCGTCATCGCCTGCGCATGCTTCTGCGCAATCCGGTCAGTCTCGCCGGGATGGCGTTAGCCATCGTCAGTCTCGCTAACATCTTCTTGTTTGTTCTGATCGATTTGATCGCGACGAAGGCCAGCCCTTACATCGGAATTCTGGCTTATATGGTGTCGCCGGCATTTCTCGTTCTGGGATTTCTTCTGATGCTCGCAGGCGTCCTCCTGGAGCGACGGAAAAAAGTTGAGAATACCGCCTTCTATCCGCGGATTGATCTCAACGATCCTGCACAGCGCAGCGCGGTCATTTCGTTTACAACCTTCCTCGTCGTGTTTGTTATGGTCAGCACCGCTGGCAGCTACAAAGCGTACGAATTTACCGAGTCAGTCCAGTTTTGCGGACAGCTCTGCCACACCGTGATGAGTCCGGAGTACACGGCTTATCAACTCTCTCCGCACGCGCGAGTCGCATGCGCCGAATGCCACGTCGGCGCCGGCGCAACCTGGTTTGTGAAGTCGAAGCTCTCGGGAAGCCGTCAGGTTTTTGCTGCGGCCTTCAATACTTTTCCCAGGCCGATTCCTACTCCGGTGCATAACCTGCGCCCCGCACAGGAGACTTGCGAGCAGTGCCACTGGCCGAAGAAGTTTTACGGCGGACAGCTGAAAGTTTTCACCCACTACTCCAACGACGAAAAGAACACCATGCGCCAGGTTCGCTTAATCATCAAAACCGGAGGCGGCGACCCCGCGACCGGCGCGCCCGAAGGCATCCACTGGCACATGAACATCGCCAACAAGATCGAGTACGTGGCCGCCGACGAGAAACGCCAGACCATTCCGTACATTCACGTGGAAGATCAGCAAGGCCGCATCACGGAGTACTACGCGAAAGACTCGACGCTGACCAAGGATCAGATCGCCAAGACTCCGCGCCATCACATGGACTGCGTCGATTGCCACAACCGTCCGACTCACATTTACGTTTCGCCGGACCAGTCTGTCGATCAATCGCTGCTGTCGCGACGCATCGATGCTTCCCTGCCGTTTGTGAAGCAGCAGGCCGTCACTGTGCTGACCGGGTCGTACTCGACGACGGATGCCGCGATGCAAGGCATTGCCAAAGGGATGGAAGACTTCTACGAGTCGAAGTATCCCGACGCAGCCAAGGCAAAGCAGTTAGAAATCCGCGCAGCTGTAACGGAAGTGCAGCAGATATTCAAGCGCACCACATTCCCTGAGATGAAGCTGAACTGGCAGACACACTCCAACAATCTCGGACACTTTTATTTCAACGGATGCTTCCGCTGCCATGACGGCCAGCATGTCAGCTCTGACGGCAAAGTCATCAGCCGGGAATGCAACCAGTGCCATACGGTTCTCTCGGAAAGCGGCGGCACAGGTAGCGTCGCTGCAAACACTATCCCAGCCTTCCAGCACCCCGTCGATATCGGCGACCTGACGCAGGTGAACTGCGCCGACTGCCACACGGGCGGCGTGGGTCCGTAGATTCCTCAGTTTGATTTCGCCAGCCAGCGCTTCTGCCTGAGGTTCTTTTAGAATGGCGCCGTGATCCCCATGCGCCAATTCTCACTTCTCTCTCCAGGCCTAGTTGCTGCGACCGCAGTTGCCCTAACCGTTGTGTACTCCGCTCTCGCTTTCGGCCAGGCCGCCCCCAATCACGCCCCGGTCCCCGTCGATCTTCTCTCGGACCCTTGGTGGGCGGAGCGTCATGAGTCTGTCCTGGAATCCATCAAGCTTCATCCCGATACTCAGCTTCTGATGATTGGCGACTCCATCACGAATAACTACGAGAAGGCCAATCCGCCGGACGAAAACTTCCTGCCGACGTGGCAGCAGTTTTACGAACCGCGCAAAGCGTTGAACTTGGGATTCAGCGGTGACACCACGTCCCAGGTTCTTTGGCGGATCAATCACGGGGAGGTCGATGGAATTCATCCCAAAGCCGTCGTTCTGCTGATCGGCACCAACGACACGGCACACGGGGATTCCGCAGAGCAGACCGAGGCGGGAATCGACGCTGTCATTTCTGGCCTTGAGGAGCATCTACCCGAAACGAAGATTCTCCTGCTCGGCATCCTGCCCAGCGCTATCTCCGAAGACAAGACGGAACGCGACCGCGCCGTCAACAGATACCTCGCAATCTGCTACTCCCTCAATCCGCAGGTTACTTATCTCGATATTTCTTCCGTCTTCTACGCCAACGGCACGCTCAACGCCGAACTCTTCGACGATCCCCGGCTGCCAAAGCATCTCAAGCCATTGCATCCCGATACAAACGGGCAACGCAGGATGGCGGAAGCCATCGAGCCAACGCTTGCGAAATTAATGCAGGATGCCCCGCGGCAACCACTTGACTCCATGACCGAAATCAACACGGCAATCATTCCAGTCGAACGCCTTGAGTCTGATGTCTACGATTTCTACGCGCGCCACAACGCCGAGCTCGATCTCGAAAAGCATGTGCAGCCGCGAGTCGTTCTGATCGGCGACTCCATCACCCATTTCTGGGGCGGCTTGCCGAATTCCACGACGATCAACGGCCTTCAATCCTGGCAAAAAGTCTTTGGCGCAATGCCGGTGATCAACATGGGCTTTGGGTGGGATCGGACTCAGAATGTTCTATGGCGGCTTCGTCAGGGAGAGTTCGACGAAGTTCATCCGCAGTGGGTTGTACTGAACATCGGAACCAACAACCTGACCGGTACCGAACACGCGCGTGCCAGCACTCCGCAGGAAATTGTCGAAGGCATCGCGGCGATCATTCAGGAAATCAGCCATCGCTCACCCGACAGCCACATCGTGCTGATGGGAATCTTTCCGCGCGGCGCCAAGCCTGGCGATCCGCTGCGAATTCCAATTCAGCAAACCAACCGGCTGCTCGCGGAGCGTTTTAGCCGAAACTCTTCCGTCACTTTTCTCGATCTCGCGGCGCAGTTCCTCGCGCCTGACGGATCTCTACCGACGACCTTATTTCCCGACGGCACGCATCCGAGCGAAGCCGGGTACCGAATTTGGGGCGATGCTCTCATCCAGGCCGGCATAAAACCCTGAGTCGTTCCGGAGTTACAGGCCCACTAATCGTTCAAGCCGATACGTCGGAGCAGGCTCTGGTAGCGGGGATCCGATCGCAAACTGTCTAGGCGCAAGTCAGCCTTCAGATGCCAGGAGATATCCAGGCTCTTTTCCTGATAGGCCTTCTCCAGCAGTTCGAAGGCGCGATCTTTCTCGCCCAGTGCGGCATACACCGTCGCCAAAATGTAAGGCGACACATACGCTGCTTTGGATTTCTTCTCCAACCCTCGGAGAATGTTTCTCGCTTCAGCCTTCCTGCCCACCGCCACGTACGCGTCCGCCAAAGCAGCGGTGGCATCCTGATCCCCGCCCGACAACTCGACAGCTCTTTCAAATTCCAGGACCGCTTCCATTTGCTTGCCCGTTCCTTCATATCCGAAGCCCAGGAAAAAATGTTCCAGCCATTCGTTCGGATTTAGCGCGACACCCTTGCGGCTCACTTGAATCAGCCCTTCGAAATCGCGCAATTGGTAATCAACGCCCGATTCTGTCATGACCGAGGCGATGCTCGGATCCAACTCCGTGACCTTCGCCATCTCCGCCCGCGCCTCGGCGCGTCTGCCCCGGAAAGCCAAATATTCCGCGCGATCTTCATGGGCGCAACTGTAGCTCGGCGCTCGCGCGATCGCCTCGTTCATTTCGCGCTCGGCGGCTTCCCAGTCCCACTTATATCGCCAGTTCAACACGCCAAGGGTGTCGTGCGTTTCCCCAATGCTGTCATCGAGGACCAAGGCTCTCTGAATAGCTTCATTCGCAAGGCGGTAAGCGGCCTCTGACGGCATTTGCCGGAAAAATGCGAGATATGCGTAGGAATCCGCCAGACCCGAGTAAGCCCGCGCAAAACCCGGATCCTTCCGCACGGCCTCTTCGAAGTACGTTTTGGCTTTATTCAGCGGTTGAGACGTTGTGAATTCGCTCGTCAGGTAGTACCGCCCTTTCAGATAGTCGTCGTACGCCTCCGGATTCACCGGACGCGGCGTGCGCAGGCTCGCTTGCTGCTGCGGAGTGACCTGTACCCGGACTTGCTGCGCGATCGCCTGCGCCACCTCGCTCTGCATACTGAGTACATCTCCGAGATCTCGGTCGTACGTCTCCGCCCACAAATGCTTATCGGTCGGACCGTACAGCAGTTGCGCAGTAACCCGCACCCGCTGGCCGGAACGCATCACCGATCCTTCGATGATTCCGTCAACGTTCAGTTCGCGAGCGATTTCCGGCAAGTTCTTCCGTGTGCCCTTGTAGCGCATCACCGAGGTTCGAGAGATGACTCGCAAGGCACTGAGCTTGGCGAGATCGGTGATCAGCTCATCGGTCATGCCGTCCACGAAATATTCCTGGGCAGGGTCGCCCGAGAAATTCGCTAACGGCAGGACGGCGATCGACCGCACGACCGGAACGGAAGCCGCCCGGCGAGATACCGTCAGAACCAAAGCGAGAGCGCCGGCGACCACACCAATAAGGACCACGACAGGCATCACGAACGCGCGACGTTTCTGCGGAACAGCCGCGACTGGCGATTCTTCGGCCGGCTGCACTTCCACAGGCGCAGGCGCTTGAGCCGGAGGCTCTTTGAGGCCGGCCGTCTCCACGGACCCTTTAAATCGGTATCCTCGCCGGGGCAAAGTCTCGATGAAGCGAGGGTTGTCGGTCGAGTCTCCCAGCACCTCGCGAATTCGTGAGATGGCGTTGTGAAGGCCGTGGTCAAAATCGACGAAGGTTTCCGCCGGCCAGATTTGCGCCCGAAGCTCTTCGCGGGTCACGAGCTCGCCCGGACGACCCAGCAGCGTCGCGAGGACTTGGATGGGTTGGCCCTGCAGGCGCAGCTTGATGCCGCCTTTTCTCAGTTCGCCCGCCCGAACATCGAGCTCGTAACTGCCGAATCGAAGTATGCGCGAGGCCGGAGGTGTCGACAATACGCGAACTGCTGGCGGAATGGAGAAGGCCACCACAGTTCCCGGCTTCTCACTTCTGCTTGCGACAATAGCCAAGTCTCTGTTTTTCATAGGTTTACTCATGGAGGAAACTTTGGGGATGGAAGGAGGCCGCATGCATTGAAGCTTTTCGCCCCTTGGGAAAAGATGAGCTCACTCGAGTCGCTGCTCAAACGAATGCGGACGACAATTTCAACGAAAGTTCGACAAGGAAAACTATGAATGTCTCGCAGCTCATCAGGAAATCACTTTTGCGCACCATAAGTCTGAGTTTGCTCAGCAGTGTCGCCATCACCACACCTCTTCTCGCCGTGGACAAAACGCAACACGCGACGGCTCACAGTGAAGCGTCCCCAGCCGCTCTCGTGCAGGCGGTTCGCGATGCCACCCGTCAGTTCATCGACGTTAACAACGCCACCGCCGCCGGGTACGGGCCGTTTCTCGGCTGCGTCACCGGTCAGGATCACGGCGCCATGGGCATTCACTACGTCAATGGCACGATCCTGGGTCTGAACCAGATCAATGCTTCTCAGCCGCAGGCTCTGATTTATGAGCCTACGAACGGCAAGCTTCGTCTCGTCGGCGTCGAGTTCATCGTCGATGCCACCACTTGGCTCGCCAACAACGGCAACGCGCCTCCCGTTCTCGACGGCCAAGTGTTCAATTTCGTGGATGCCCCCAACCGCTTCAACATCCCGTCATTCTTCGAGCTGCACGTCTGGGCCTGGAGAGACAACCCGCAAGGAGCCTTCGTAGACTGGAACAACCACGTAACCTGCGAAAACCAGTGAAACAGTGAACCCCACTTCTCGGATTCTTCGAGAAGTGGGGATTTTTCCGTTTATGATGCCCGCAATCTTAAGAACCCGTCGTGGTATCGATGATCGTGTGGACCTCGGTCACCTTGTTGGCCGGAAAGCCGCTCAATTCCGCATGCTTGTGAATGATCGATTCATCCTTCGCCAGATACACGCAGAACGTCTTGTCCGCTGTGACATACGACTCCAACCATTGGATATCGGACCCTAGTTGCCGCAGAGCCTCGTTCGACTTCGCTGCCGCCTGCTTCAGTTGCTCCTGGTTCAGAGTTCCCACCGCTGGAATTTCCCGCTCGATCACATATTTCTTCATGGAATGCTCCCTTCGTTACGCTGATCGCGTTCGATGGTCTGAAACTATCTGCGAAACGTGCTTGCTACAAGATGGCAGATTTGCCATTATAGGTAGGTGATTACGCCATCAAGGTCCAAATCGTTGGCGGGCAAGCCGTCAGGCGCAAAATCAAGTCGCCCCGCTGAACCTCTGATTGACGTCACCGTTCTGCTTCTGCAGGACACTATGGCTTCCACTGCCATCGGCCCGATGGAAGTCTTCCGCCACGCCGGATCGCTCTGGAACCTTCTTACCGGACACGCCCAAGCTCCCCGCTTCCGCGTGACCACCGTCTCCTCCGACGGACGCCCCGTACTGTGCGATGGCGCCGTTTCCATTCGTCCGCAAGGCTCGATCAAATCGATTCGTAAGACCGATCTCATCTTCGTTCCCACGACTGGCCTCAACCTCGACAACCTCGGCGAGCTCTATGGCGAGGTGTTACCGTGGCTGCGCCAGTGGCACAAACGCGGAGCCGATATCGCCTGCGTTTGCACAGGCGTCGGTCTGGTCGCCGCCACTGGATTGCTCGACAACAAACGCGCCACCACGCATTGGGCGCTCGCCGAAACTTTTCGAAAGAAATATCCCAAGGTCCGATGGATGCCCGAGCTGATGGTCACCGAGGATCACGGCTTCTACTGCGGCGGAGGCGTTCATGCCTCCCTCGATCTGACGCTCTTCCTCGTTGAAAAATTCTGTGGACACCAGATCGCGATGCAAAGCGCCAAGGCGATGCTGATCGATACTCCGCGCGCGTGGCAGGCCGGATTCGCCATCGTTCCTCTGAAGACCGAGCACAACGACAAAGAAATTTCCGACGCGCAGGAGTGGCTGCACGAAAATTTTCATCGCACCTTCTTGCTTGACGCCACAGCCCGCCGCGTGGGGATGAGTTCGCGCAACTTTGTCCGCCGATTCAAACAAGCGACCGGAGATAGTCCTCTGATCTATCTTCAAAAACTTCGCGTGGCCGCCGCCAAACGCCTGCTCGAAAGCGATCACCGCACCATGCAGGAAATCGGCACCGCTGTGGGCTATCAGGACGTCGCTTTTTTCCGCCAGATCTTCCAGCGGCACACCGGAGAATCGCCCAGCACGTATCGCGAACGATTCGGTCTCTAAGGGCCGATTGTGCTGATCCGACTAGCGACGTAAAACACTCAATCCAAGCCTCTTCGCCGTTTCGTGTGATTTCGATCACGCCCTCATGTGAACCCACGTCCCGACATCCACACGCCCCTTCCTGCATCCTGAATACATCGCAGAGCTACCTCGGTAGTTCGCGTCGAGAATTCCGAGCGGGGGACTTCAATGAAGCGCAAATTTAAGACCATGGATGCCAATGAGGCGGTCGCCCACGTCGCTTACGGCGTCAGCGAAGTGATCGCCATCTATCCCATCACCCCGTCGTCGCCGATGGGCGAGTGGGCAGACCAGTGGTCGTCTGAAGGCGTCCCCAACGCGTGGGGCAGCGTTCCCCATGTCGTCGAGATGCAGAGCGAAGGTGGAGCTGCCGGAGCCGTTCACGGCGCGTTGCAGACTGGATCCCTCTCCACCACATTTACCGCGTCGCAGGGCTTGCTCTTGATGATCCCGAACATGAACAAGATTGCCGGCGAGTTGACTCCCGCCGCATTCCACGTCACCGCGCGCACCATCGCGACTCATGCCCTCTCAATCTTCGGGGATCACTCCGACGTGATGTTCTGCCGCACCACCGGATGGGCGATGCTTTGTTCGAACTCCGTGCAAGAAGCGATGGACCTGGCCCTGATCGCGCACGCGGCCACTCTCGAAACGCGCATTCCCTTCCTCCACTTCTTCGATGGATTCCGTACCTCGCACGAAGTGAACAAGATCGAAATGCTGAATGAAGACGACATGCGCGCCATGATCAACATGGACCGCGTCATTGAGCATCGCCAGCGCGCGCTTTCGCCCGACCATCCGGTCCTGCGCGGCACCGCCCAGAATCCTGACGTCTTCTTCCAGATCCGCGAGACCGCGAATCCCTTCTACGACGTCGCTCCCGCGAAAGTCCAAGCCGTCATGGACAAGTTCGCCGAGATCGTCGGCCGACAATACCGTCTCTTCGAGTACGTCGGCGCCCCCGATGCCGAGCGCGTCATCGTGATGATGGGCTCCGGCGCGGACGTTGCGCACGAAACCGTCGACCACATGAACGCCCACGGCGAAAAAGTCGGCGTGCTCAAAGTCCGCCTCTATCGCCCCTTCAGCGTGAAGGCATTCATGCAGGCGCTGCCCTCCACCGTCCGGCAAATTGCAGTCCTCGATCGCACCAAAGAATGCGGCGCGATCGGCGAGCCACTCTACCTCGACGTCATCAATGGCCTCTACGAAGGCATGAAGCTGGGATACGGAAAACTCGAAGAGACGCCCATCGTCGTCGGCGGCCGCTACGGCCTCTCCTCCAAGGAATTCACTCCCGCGATGGTCAAGGGCGTCTATGACAACCTGAGCAAGGCTGAGCCGAAAGATCACTTCACCATCGGCATCAACGACGACGTCAGCCATACCAGCATCGACTTTGACGCTTCGTTCTCCACCGAGCCCGACAGCGTCGTTCGCGCTATGTTCTACGGACTCGGCGCTGACGGCACGGTAGGTGCCAACAAGAACTCAATCAAGATCATCGGCGAGAACACCGACAACTACGCCCAGGGATATTTCGTTTACGACTCCAAGAAATCCGGCGCGATGACCGTTTCTCACCTGCGCTTCGGTCCTCAGCCCATCAAGTCCAGCTATCTGGTGTCGAAAGCAAACTTCATCGCTTGTCACCAATGGATATTCCTCGAGCGCTACGACATGCTTAGCGCACTGGTAGAAGGCGGCACGTTCCTGCTTTCAAGTCCATTCAGCCGCGATGAAGTCTGGGATCATCTGCCTCGCGAGGTCCAATCGCAGCTCATCGCCAAAAAAGCAAAGTTTTACGTGATCGACGCCTATCAGGTCGCGCGCGATACAGGCATGGGATCTCGCATGAATACCATCATGCAGGTCTGCTTCTTCGCCATCTCTAAAGTTCTTCCCCGCGAGGAAGCCATCGAAGCCATCCGCGAATCCATCCGCCATACCTACGGTCGCAAGGGTGAAGACGTCGTCCAGAAGAACATGAAGGCAGTTGATGAAACTCTGGCACACCTTCACGAGGTAAAGATTCCGACGAGCGTCACCAGCAAAACGGAAATTCCCGCGGCACTTCCCGGAGCTCCGAAGTTCGAGCACGATGTTCTCGGAGCGATCTACGCGGGCCGTGGCGACGAACTCCCCGTGAGCGCATTCTCCTGCGACGGGACCTTTCCCACCTCGACTGCGAAATGGGAGAAGCGCAATCTGGCCCTCGAAATCCCCGCGTGGGATTCGAAGATCTGCATCCAGTGCGGCAAGTGCGCGATGGTTTGTCCGCATGCCGTCATCCGCATCAAGGTCTACGACAGCAAGGAACTCGAAGGCGCGCCCGCCACGTTCAAGTCCTGTGACGCTCGCGACAAAGAATGGTCCGGCAAGAAATACACCATCCAGGTCGCACCCGAAGACTGCACCGGTTGCGGCGTTTGCGTCGATATCTGCCCGGTCAAAAACAAGAGCGAAGTGCGCCTGAAGGCCATCAACATGGTGCCGCAGCCTCCGTTGCGCGCTCCCGAGAGCAAGAATTGGGACTTCTTCCTGAGGCTTCCCGAGCTCGATCGCCGGTTGATCAAGCCCGGCACAATTCGCCAGCAACAAGTGCAGGAGCCGCTCTTCGAATTCTCCGGAGCCTGCTCCGGGTGCGGCGAGACTCCCTACGTGAAGCTCGTCTCGCAGCTTTTCGGCGACCGCACGATCGTGGCCAATGCCACTGGCTGCTCTTCGATTTATGGCGGCAACCTGCCCACAACCCCATGGTCGAAGAACTCCGACGGACGCGGGCCTGCATGGTCCAACTCCCTGTTCGAAGACAACGCTGAATTCGGTTTGGGCTTCCGCGTCTCCATCGACAAGCAAACTGAATTTGCCCGCGAATTGCTGCTTCGTCTCGCAGAGAAAGTCGGGGATGATCTGACCTCTGCGATCCTCGGCGCAAAACAGAAAGACGAAGCCGACATCTACGAACAGCGCCAGCGCGTCGACGTCCTGAAGGAAAGGCTCTGCAAGCTCAACTCGCCCGAGGCGAAGCAGCTTCTTTCCGTCGCCGACATGCTTGTAAAGAAAAGCGTGTGGATTATGGGTGGTGACGGCTGGGCTTATGACATCGGCTACGGCGGACTCGATCACGTGCTCGCCAGCGGCCGCAACGTCAACATCCTGGTGCTCGACACCGAGGTTTACTCCAATACCGGCGGACAAGCTTCCAAGTCCACTCCCCGCGCCGCGGTTGCCAAGTTTGCCGCGGGCGGCAAGCCGGGCCCGAAAAAGGATCTCGGCCTGATGGCGATGACCTACGGCAACGTCTATGTCGCGAGTGTCGCCATGGGAGCGAAAGACGAGCACACGCTCAAGGCATTCCTCGAAGCCGAAGCCTACGACGGCCCAAGCATCATCATCGCGTACTCGCACTGCATCGCCCACGGCATCGACATGACAACGGCCATGAGCGATCAGAAAGTCGCGGTCGAGTCCGGACAGTGGCTGCTCTATCGCTATCACCCCGAACGCGCCGCAAACGGCGAAAATCCACTCATGCTCGATTCGCGTGCTCCCAGCCGCAAGGTGCAGGACTACCTGCTGCAACAGACGCGTTTCAAGATGCTCACCAAGAGCAAGCCTGCGGACGCAGAGCGCCTGTGGAAGCTGGCACAAAAAGACGTCGAAAGCCGCTTCCGCATGTACGAATACATGGCCAGCCGCAAGACGGAACCCGCGCCCGAGTCGAAAGAAGTGAAGGAAAAGCCGGCTGCAGATAAACCGACGCCTGTGGTCGCGAAAACATAAGGCCCCGCCTTTGTCGCGCATTTCGCGACAGGATGGGAATTTTGCCTCACGCACGAAGGAGGATTTCATCATGGATCTCAGCACCACTTATCTCGGCCTCAAGCTGCCCTCTCCGCTGGTAGCCTCGGCATCTCCTTTGTCGCGCGACATCGACGGAATTTGTCGCCTCGAAGACGCAGGCGCTTCCGCCGTGGTGCTTTATTCCCTCTTCGAAGAACAACTTCGCCAGGAAGAACTGGACCTGCAATACCATCTGTCCGCCGGCTCTGAAAGCTTCCCCGAGTCCATCTCCTATTTTCCGCAGGCCACCGAGTTCCACACCGGCCCTGAGGGATATCTCGACCACATTCGCAAGGCTAAAGCGGCGGTCGCCATGCCGGTGATTGCCAGTCTGAACAGTTCCACGCTCGGTGGATGGACCAAGTTTGCCGCCGATATCGAACGCGCCGGCGCAGACGCGATTGAATGCAACATCTACCACATTCCTACCGATCCCAAGCTGGCGGGCGCTGACATCGAGAACATGTATCTCGACATCGTTCGCTCTGTGAAAGCGACGGTAACGATTCCCGTCGCCGTGAAGCTGAGCCCCTACTTCAGCAATCTCTCAAATATGGCGCAGCGCCTCGATGAAGCGGGAGCCGACGCTCTCGTTCTCTTCAACCGCTTCTATCAGCCCGATATCGATCTGGAAGAATTGGAAATCAAACCCAACGTTCTGCTAAGCACGCCGCAAGCTCTGCGCTTGCCGCTCACCTGGGTTGGAATCCTCTTTGGCCGCATCCGCGCCAGCCTCGCTGCTACGGGTGGTGTTCACAGCGCGGAGGATGCCGTCAAATTGCTCATGGTGGGAGCGAACGTCACCATGCTCTGTTCCGCTCTTCTTCGGCATGGCGTGAATCATCTCCGCCATGTCGAACGCGAACTTCGCGAGTGGATGGAAGCACACGAATACGAATCCGTCACACAGATGCAAGGCAGCATGAGCCAGTTACGATGCGCCGACCCGGCCGCTTTCGAGCGCGCTCAATACATGCGCGCCGTCAAAGGCATGCAGCACATTCAGATGGCAGGATGGCGATAATGTCCACCACGATCGATCTCACCGAAGAGCAGCAAACCTGGATCAACGAAGTCACGCAGGTTTTGACCACCGCGAAGCCTTCCTTCAATTCCTCGAATGGCCGGATCCTCGAATTCAAGCGCAAGGTCAGCGCCAGCGAATCCTTCACGAACGTTGGCAGCGAAGATTTTCGGATCCCGCAATTCGCGCGCGTATATGGCGGGAGAGTTGGGGATTTCGCCCCATCCGCCCCCAGAAGTTCCGCTCAAGTTGATGAAACTGCCGTCGACAAGGCTCGCCGCGAGCGCCGTCGCGCGCTGGTTCTTCCGCGGGAACATGGAGCCTGGGGACTGTTGCTCGTTCCGATGGTCACAGGAGCGGGCATCGCATTTCGTGAAACGTTCCACGTCGTACCATTTCTGCTTCTCCTTACTTCTGCTTTGGCGCTCTTCTGGCTTCGCACGCCGCTCGAAAGCCTGCTTGGAACCTCGGCAATGCGCGCCCAAACAAAGGAGGAGCGCAAACTGGTGATGTCGGTCATCGCCGCGTTAGGAACACTTGCATTTCTCACATTGAGCAGTCTGCTATGGGCAGGGCAAAATCCGCTCCTGTGGGTCATCGGCGCGGCAGCAGGATTAGCTTTCGTGGCGCAGGGACTGTTGAAGGATGCATCGAAACACCCCGGAACGATCTGGAGAAAGCAGCCTGAACCGTCCCGAGAACACGAAGCTGCGCGATCCCGCAGCAGGCAATCCGCTCAAACCCTTCGTATGCTCTCGGAAATCATCGGCACGATCGGACTTACTTCATCCGCCCCGGCCGCCTACTACGTGATCACCGGAAAGTTTGACGCCGTGGCGTGCATTCTCTGGATTGCAAATCTCCTTTTCGCCGGTAACCAGATCCACTACGTCCAACTCCGCATTCACGCAGCCAAGGTCGACGGCCTGCGCGCCAAACTCGGCCGAGGTTGGGCCTTCGCAGTCGGACAAGTGGCCATGACTCTGATCCTGACCTTTGCCTGCGTCACCGGGCTACTACCCCGCTTCACGTCGATTGCTTTTGCCCCACTCCTGTTTCGCGGATGGTTCTATTTCATCCAGAAGCCCGCTCCTCTGGCGGTGCGCCGCCTCGGCTGGAACGAACTGACTCAGGCAATCGTCTTCTGCGCCCTGTTCATTGGCACATTTACCATCGTAAAGTGACGCAGTTTGGCCTGAAACGTGCGAAACTTGCAAGTCACTGGATCTGTTCGGATTAGTCAATATTGTACGTACAAACGCGTATGACAAGTGTTCCTGCAGGAACACTTTGCACATACTCGATGGGGAGTTTTCGAATAGAAAAAGCATGCCCGCGCGAAATTAAGGGACGATCACTGCGGCGCCATCCACCGCATCGTTTTTCACCGCAAGCAGCGCTTCATTCGCCTGGTCCAGTGAAAACCGAGTTGCCTTAGGCTCGCAAGCCAATCTGGGCGGCTAACGCGAGGAAGTCGCGTGCATCAGCGCGAGTCATGTTGGCCACGCTGCGCAATTGCCGTTCGCCCCATAAAAGCGTGTCGTAATCAAACTGAGGAATGCGATCCAAATGAATCGCGTTGATCGCCACCACACCACCCTTGCGCAAGCTGGCGAGGGCCGCGACCACCACGTCCCCACTCGGCGCAAACGTCACTGCGCGATCCAGTTCAACGGGTGGCTTGTCGTTCTCGCTGCCCACCCATGTCGCTCCCAGGGATTCCGCGAGTTCGCGATGAGACTTTCCACGGGTGGAAACATAAACCTCGCAGTTCCACGCCTTCAACACTGCGATCGCGAGATGCGCCGACGCGCCGAAGCCAAACAAGTCCTACACGCTCTCCTGGTTCGACGCCTGCTACGCGCAGACTGCGAAACCCAATGATCCCCGCGCACAGCAGCGGGGCCGCGTGAAGATCGTCGAGCGCATCGGGCAGCGGATAGACGAAGTCCGCCCGGGCAAAAGCGTATTCGGCGTAGCCACCTGCAACGGTGTAACCAGTGAACGTGGGCGCGTCGCAGAGATTCTCGAGACCACTCTCGCAATAGCGGCACGTGCCGTCGGTTCCCCCAAGCCACGAAACACCCACGCGCGTGCCCATCGCAATTTCTGCAGTGGCACCATCGACCACTTCACCAACAATCTGGTGACCCGGAATAATTCTCAACTGCTTTGGCGGCAATTCCCCTTCCACGATGTGGAGATCGGTGCGGCACACTCCGCACGCCTTGACGCGCAGCAGCACGTGCCCTGAGCGCACGCGTGGGTCAGCAGTTTCGCCAATTTGCAAGGGACGTTCCGAAACAGGCCGAGGGGAGGAAAGGATTGCGGCTTTCATGAGGGATCACTGCAACAATAATGTTTCGTGATCCTATCACGCCGCCCAGAACCGCGATGTCACAGAGCGTGCCGCCGCTGTCCTCGTCGGCTGTCGCGGCGAAGCATCCTCGCCCGCCGTTCTTGCCTCGCCCAATCAGCCGGTCGACAGCTGGCGTGAATCTGCCGCTACGGGGTCAGTTCGAGCGTCAGCACCTGAAACGGTTCAAGATGAAACGTGTGCGTTTGCTGCGCAGCGATTTTCATCTCAGGAGCGTTGCTCGCTTTCCACGGCGTGCGTGCGCGATATGCAGATGCAGCACCGGTTGGTAATTCCAAGATTGACGCGAGGCTCGTCGTGAAATCCTGCGCGCGGTCGTTTGGATTGCGCAGCGTCAAGATCGCCTTCTGCGGCGTCCACGAAGCGAAGCCGTAGACTTCAAGCCTCGCAGGATCGCCGCCGATCCAGTGCGAGTCCTTCAACACTTGCGCGTTGTCACGCGACCACTTCGCAGCTTCGGCGAGCACATCCCAATCCTGCTCAGAAAGTAGCGACGGCGTGATGTACATTTCCTGCAACTGGGTTCCTGTGCCAAAGTAGTCATGAACCTCGTCGGCAAAGTCATGGCCAGGATCGTCGCCCAGGCGCTGGGCATAACGCGCGTAGATCATGCCATGCAGCATCAGGGAGTTGATGGGGAACAGCGAACCGTCTTCTACGACCCGGCGATAGGTTTGCGAGTCGCGATACGTTATCCAACGCTGGCGGCTGGTGCCCACGCCCGCGAAGCTGTGATCCTCGCCTCCTCGCCAGATTGAATCCGCATAGAGCAGCCAGAATGGCGACGGATATGTGCCCGTCGTGAGATTGATATAGATATCTGGCTTCTTCGTTCGCAGCTCGCCGATCAAATGAATAGCGGCGTCGAAGTCGCTATCGAACTCGCTACCCTTGATGACTTCGTTTGCGTTTCCCGTGCCATCGAACTTGAATTGATTGACGCCATACTTGTCGATCATCTCGAAGCAAGCGTCGCGAAAGTAGCGATAGTATTTCGGACCTGACAACGCAAAACCGCCTTCATTCGTTTCAAATCCCAAGTTCTGCGCGGAGGCGAGACGCTGCTCCTTCGGCTTATCGTATCCACCCCAAGGAGAGAACCAGATGCCGGGCGCTGCGCCGAACTTCGCGGCTGCCTCTGAAACTTTGGTCAAGCCGTCCGGAAAGCCCGGGTTGAATTTCCAAAGAGTCGTGGGATCGTCCCATCCATCGTCGAAGAGAAAGCTATCGAGCTTCACACCGCGTTGCTTCGTGAGCTCCTCTCCGAACTTGTTTACCACCGCGAGCGCGTCGAACTCCTTGTAGCGATCGAAAAATCCAAGGTCGTACCACGTGTTGTAGTGCAAGAACGTGCGGTAGGGGTGCGCGCGTTCCAACTCCATATAGCGAAGAAAGTCACGGCGAAGCTGGCCCGGGTGCGTCGCGCCAAAGACAGAGGAGTATGCGACGCTCTGTCCGGACTGCAATGGGAGCTCGCGCGAGAGCCAGCACGATGCGCGATCAGCGCGCACGCGGCATTCCGAGAGCGGATGCTCGAAGCCGACAAACCACGTCCCTGCAGTGACTGGCGACCCTTTCACCGCGCCGGACAGAACGGCCCCGGGTAGAGTGGCGTCGACGAGGATGATCTGCGACAGCGCGAACGGTTGGTCGAGCGCGTGAACAGTGACCTCTTCACGAACATAGTTGGCGTCCTCGCGCAGCAAAGCCTTCCACGTGAGATGAACTTTCGCGGCAGCATTCTCAAGCTCGATGCGAATCTGCCATCCCGGCACGCGATCGGGCGCACGCGATGACGTGGCGGAGCCGGCAATCTTTTCGACGGTGGGATCAGCCACCATCTTGAAGTCTGAAGAGCGCAGCACTGCTCCTTCTCTTGGAACCAGCTCGAACGGGCTGCCATCGAAGGGCACCTTGGCCCCGGTGAAATGATTCGTGAGGCTCTGCCATTGAAGCGAGCCCCCACGCACCGTCCACGCCGCGGTGATTGCCTCGTTCGAGAGGGTGAGGAGATCGCCCTGGCGTTTTGCCTGCACCGCAGGCGACGCGGACGCATTGCAGATCGGAACTGCACACAGCGGAAAGAAAGATAAGGCAGCGACGAAAAATCGCGGTGAACATAGGGCAAGATCCTGAATTTCTGGAAGAACTGGATAGGGTACGACACGAAATCGATCGTAACAAGAAGAAAGGAGTCGTAAGAAGACTCGGAGATTCGTGGGCGGGGCGCTTGGCTTCTCCTTCGCCCGGGACGGGCGAGAAAGCCCGTCAGCACAGCGTCTATCAAGGGCTCCCCCTTGGTCGGTTGAGGGATGGCACCGCAGCGACCAATTTGATTTTTAGCTCCGAATTGACTTGACTTTCGCCATAAACGAAAGTAATAGTTTTGACTCGTAATAATATGAAAGTCCACCCGTAGGGAGGCGTTATGCGTGTCTGCCGTCAAAGTTTGCGTTTTTTCACCTCTTCCGTAGCCCTGTTCGCGGTCATGATCCTGATGATCCCGGCAGCGGCTGGCCAGGGGGCGTATCAGGCGCAGGTGCGCGGAACGGTGACTGATCAGAGCGGGGCCATCGTGGTCAAAGCCACGGTCACCATCACCAACGACGCCACCAACATCATGCAAACCGCGACGAGCGATGATCACGGGCAGTACTTCTTCACCGGGCTGCGTCCGGCGAGTTACAAGGTAAAGGTAACGGCTGGCGGCTTTCGCGCGGTTGAAAAAGAGAATGTCGTGTTGCAGGTCGATCAGCAAACCACCGTGGACTTTGTGATTCATCCTCTCGGCGTCAACGAGACGATGGAAGTCAGCACAACCGCTCCGCTGCTCGACACCGAGAGCGCGACGCTGGGCACTGACATCAGCAGTGAATACGTTCACGAACTGCCCCTGGCGAACCGCAGTTTCTTCGGACTCACGTTCCTGTCGGCGGGCGTAACCGAGGTGGCAGGGTCCGGCACCGGTGATAACTATCCGTCAGGAACGAACTTCACTTCGAATGGACAACGCAACGCGACGGCCGAGATACGTCTGGACGGCTCACTGATCAGCGCGCCGGAACAGGGCGAGGGCGGCAACTCCAACGTCTACTACGAGCCGCTGGTCGAGGGCATGCAGGAAATGAAGGTCCAGAACAACAGCTTCTCCGCCGAGTTCGGTAACAACGGCGGCACTGTTGTAAACATGGTGATGAAGAGCGGGAGCGACAAATTCCACGGAAGCGGCTGGTATTTTCTGCAGCGTGCAGACCTCAACGCGCGTGACTTTTTCAATCCCGCGCCGAATCCCAAACCTGACAGCAAACGCGATCAGGGTGGCTTCTCGCTAGGCGGGCCGATCATCAAGAACCGGACCTTTTTCTTCGTCGACTTCGAGAAGGTTCGAAGCTCCAGCTCGAGCAGCGGAGTTGTGACCGTACCAACCCTGGCGGAGCGCCAAGGCGATTTTTCTGCGACACAGAATCCGATTTATGATCCGACGGCGGCGGCTTGCGGGAACCCATGTTTAAACAGGCCGCAGGTGCAGTCCAACGGACAGTTGAACGTGATCCCGACAAACGAACTGGATCCCATCGGATTAGCCGTGCTGAATCTCTATCCCAAGCCCACCAACGGGAACGAATTCAACAACTACAACTTCTCGACCCTGGGCACGTCTCCGGATTACCAGTTCGATATCAAGATCGATCACCAGATCAATGACCGGAACCACGTCAGCGGCCGCTATAGCCGGGGCTGGAGCAACGCTCACGACTCCGCTGACGCTCGGCGACGGCTTCGACAATGACGGCATCAAGAGCGGAGTAACGGTGGCGCAAAACGCTTCGCTGGAATATACCCGGACCATCAACTCGCGGATCATCTGGACCAGCCACGTAGGCGTCGACCGAGTACACGAATTATCGCTCCCGAGCATTCCGACGATCTCCGCTTTCAACGCCTCGCTGCCGGCTGGAGTTCAGGGATTGCCCTCGGTGTTCGAACAGGCCAATGGGATCGACAAGATGCCGACGTTTCTGATGCAGGGAAGTTCCCCCTGGACGAATCTCTACGATCAATGTTGCATTAACACGAGTTTTGCTCACACGCTGGTCAGTTACTCTTCGCAGTTGGTGATTTCCAAGGGGTCTCACCTCATTAAAATCGGCGGTGAGCAGCGAGTTTTCTACAACAATTTCTGGCAGCCAAATTATCCGAGCGGCTTCATGACATTCACGGATGACACGACATCCCCGACTGCGAACAGCGACACCGATGCATCGGGAAACTCGACCGGCAATCCCTTCGCCAGCCTGGCTTTTGGCTATGGTGATAACGTCAACGCCTCGAGCCAGCTGGTGGTGACCCCTTCGGTGGCGAACCGGTCGCTGGAAACAGGGTTCTACGTCCAGGATGACTGGAAGGTGACCCCGAAACTGACCATCAATCTTGGCTTGCGATATCAGTGGAGTTCTCCATATACGTCGCGCGGCAATCAGATTGAGTTCAGCAATTTTGCCGCCGACAGCGGCGTAAATATCCCGCTCAATTCTGTGCCAGCGACGGCGCCGTTGGGCACGCTCAGCACACAGGGCATGCTGCAGTCCGCCGGATTGAGTTACCCCGGGTCGCAGGAGTTGCTGGGCACAACCCAATTTCCAACGTCAAGCATGAGAACGGTTCCGACCTACCGGAAGGATGTTGGCCCGAGGCTAGGCTTCTCGTACCAAATCGATCAACAGACAGTGGTGCGTGGAGGAGCGGGCATTTATTTCGGAATGAGCCCAGCCACAAACTTCCAGTATCCCGGCTCCGCGTTCCGCAAAACTGCGAACTTGTTTTTCACGAATGACAATTTTGCCACCCAATCCGCGACCTTGGCGAATCCGTTCCCCGGAGGCTTCACCGGTCCGCAGGGTAAGCAGTACGGGCAGTTTGCCAACTGGGGTTATCAGAACCCGAACGATCTAGGCACGACGGCGGCGCGCGACGCCAACATTTACCAGTGGAATATTGGAATCCAGCGGTTGCTCCCCAGCCAGATCGTCTTGGGGGTGGACTACTCCGCTAACCGAAGCACCCATCTGCCGTGGGCGGGTACAAACAACCAGGATTTCATCCCGTCGGCATTGCTGGGGCAGATTACAGCGGCAGTCACTCCGACCGATTCGACCTGCCTGCAAGATAGCTGTGTCAGCAACTTCCTCCAGACTCCGGTGGGCAACCCCTTCTTCTCGATGTTCAATTCGCCCTGCACTGCGACCGCTTCTCATCCTTGCTTCAACGAATCGAATTCGAACTACGGCCAAACCACGCTGCCCTTGGGGACCTTGTTGAACAAGTACCCGCAGTTCAACGGTGACTTTGAAGGGTTGATGCTGGAGGAAGCCAGTTCCTGGTACAACGCTCTGCAGATTCGCTTCCAGAAACGGACCACGCATCACGTCAGTTTTGAGGGGAGCTATACGATCTCGAAAGCCACCGACGATTCGTCGGCGGGCCGGAATAACTGGGTCGGGGCACTTGGGGCCGGTATTCCGCAGCAACTGGATAATCTCTCCGCAGAACGCAGCATTGGGGGCAACGACACGCCACAGCGGCTTGCGCTCGCCGTGGTTGTCGATCTGCCCATTGGTCGCAATCAATGGCTTGGCGGCAACATGAATCGAGCGGTGGATGCAGTGATTGGAGGCTGGTCGCTGGCGACGATATTCACCGAGCAGTCGGGACAACCGATGGCAATCACCATGGCCAACGCCCGCCTGGCCAACGGTACTCAGCGCCCCGATGTTGTGTGCTCGCAACTGAAGACCGGGACCAGCATGCATGCCGCGGCACTGGATTGGGCGAACGTGGGGGTTACATCGAATCCTGCGACTTTTCTCAACGCCAACTGCTTTGCCGATCCGGGCGACGAGATTGCCGGGAATGCGCCACGTTATTTTCCCGGACTGCGCGTCGACGGCATCCACAATGTAGATATGAACATTTACAAATCGTTTATTCCCAAAGAAGGCATGCGGATCGAAGTGCGGGCGGAGATGTTCAACTTCGCCAATCATCCGCGCTTTGGACAGCCGAATTCGGCGGTGGGAGATCCCTTCTTCGGAACAGTCACGGGTGACGCGCCAGGAGAGAATCCGCGATCGTTCCAGTTCGGATTGAGATTCGAGTTCTAAGAGATGGCGTGAAACGTTAAACGACTTGATTGAAACGTGGTGGGTGCATCGACCACCACGTTTTGACTGATCGCGTTCCGCGTGATCGTTGGTTTCATTCTGGACCGCTTCTTTTCCTTCGTGTCGTTTCGCGCTGGTGATCGTAGCGGCGCGACTCGATGCACCGTGTTTTCCTTCAACTCCGCAATAGTGGAGATCACAAAATGCAAAGAAGGTCTTTCCTCAAGGCCGGAGGCGCGATCCTGGGAGCCGGGATTGGCGCCGATTCCCTGCTGGCACAAATTCCCACTCACAACTTTGACAAGTACGATTTCGGCTCCGGACCGCCCGTAGCGGACCGTCTTTACCAGGGACCGTTTTCGGCGGACGTCTATCCGAGTTGGAACGTGGTCATGGCGCTCACCCCTTCGCGCGAGATCGTCCCGAACTACGGGATGGGAATGATCACGTATATCTGCGATGAAGTAGGGCCCGCGCACAAAGACGGAGAGACGCTGGAGCAATCGATCGAAAACCTGGTGAAGCTGCCACTGGGCTCGAAATTGTATTTGCGCGTGAATTGGAAGGACGTGCAGAGCCGGGCAGGACGTCTCGATCTCTGCGAGCACTGGAAGATGACGTTCGATCTGGCGCGGCAATACAAGAAGCGCATCGGATTCCGCGTGATGTTAAGCAATCCGGACATTCTGGATTCGCCGGTGCCAGAGTTTCTCCGCGACAGGATTCCGATGGTGAAGCTGGGCGACTGGCAAAAACGTACTCGTTACGAGCCGCGATATGACGATCCAAAGTTTCAGGCTGCGTGGCGCGAACTCGTCGACTTGCTCGCGGATTCCTACGATGGTCATCCTGACGTCGAATACACCGACACGTTCATGTACGGATTCTGGGGTGAAGGACATACGTGGCCGCTGGAGTCGAACCCGTTTCCCGACGCGGTGACTGCTGAGAATACCTTCGCCAGCATGTTGCAGTACCAGATCGAGCGCTGGAAGAAGACGCCGCTGCTCACGAACACGCAGCCCGATTTCAGCAAGGTCGGCAATGCGGAGTTGCTGGACCGCACGGTGCGAAGCTGGAATTGGCTCCGCACGGACACCATCTTTATTGAAAACGAGCAGATTGATGAATTAAGCAACCGTCCGCCATGGACGGGCGTTTCGGTGGAAGTCGGGATGTCGGACGGATCGGCGAAGAGCCTGAAGCTCGATGAAGGAATTCCTTACACCGACAACGTGGTGCAGCACGTACGCGATGTGGGCGCGTGCTACTTCTCGCTTTGGAACTGGCACCGCATTCAAGCCGACCGCCTTCTGAATTACTATCATCAATTTCCCGAGGCGATTGACGAAGCCGGACGGCATATCGGATACAGGGTTCGCCCGTCGTGGGTGTGGACGTACGAAGAGGGTGGATATCCCGGATTGATTGTCGGGTTGGTCAATGATGGCATCGCTGGAGTTCCGGGCGTGTTGCGGGTTTCCGTGGCGAGCCAGGACGGAAAGGTCAATGTCGGAGGCTGCCTCGACGCGGGATATCCATTGCCGGGAAAAGTGCGGCAGGCAAAATTGCCTTTGCCGAAGGGAACGAAGTGGCAGGGACTGCGCTTGCGGGCCGAAATCGAAGTGAAGGGACAACGATATCCGGTGCGGTGGGCATGCCGGCAAAAACTCAATGACGATGGCAGTTTGACGTTACGTTCGACCGTCGGGTTGGGACAGGACGATGTGACCGGCGGAGTGTCTCCGACGGGAGAGTGAAGTGTCCGTTCATCAAATTAGATTTCCTAAGAGGAATTCCGTGAAACTAAAATTATCCTTCGCAATTTTTGTCCTGCTGCTGTTTGCATCGAGCTTGTTGGCGGCGCCAGACTCTCGTCCGCAGGACTGGACGAATTATGTTCGCATCGGGGCATACGGATTGAAGGGTGGAGATGCGCTGGAGATTGTGCGCCGGGCGCAGGAGAGCGGCGTCTTCGGAATTGAAGTCGACAACGATATCCCCGGACGCTACGAAAGTTTCCTCGATCCCACCGCGAAACTGAAGGCCATCCACGACGTGGCCGACGCGGCCCACAAAGCCGGGAACCACGCGTTCGTTTATATCGCCGGGACGGAATGCATTACGGCGCACGGGGACAAGGTTGCGCATACGCTGGCGAAGGATCATCCAGACTGGCTGCAGCGGAAGATCAATGGAGATCCCGCGATCTTTGGCGGCGGCTCGGCATTCTGGATCAGGCCGGGCGACGAGGATGTTTGGGTCAGCCCGTATGCGACGGAGTGGCGGAAAGTCTACATGGAGCGCGTTCGGCAAATTGCCGGGACGGGGATCGACGGAATTTACATCGACATTCCTTACTGGATGACGCACTTCGACGGCTGGGAGGACACGTGGGCGAGTTTCGACGATTACACCGTCGCGGCGTTCAAGAAGGAAACAGGACTGGATGCGAAACACGATTTGAAGGTGGGAGATTTCACGGATCCGAACTTTCAGAAGTGGGTGAAATTCAGGATCCAAACGTTTACCGATTTTCTGGCGGAGATCGATCACACGGCGAAGGCGGTTAATCCGGAAATCAAGACGATTCCGGAGATCTATCCGGGGATTGAAGAGGAAGCGGTCCGCGTTGGAGCGGATGTATACAGCCTGTATGGCGTGGTCGACGCGATCGCGCATGAATATGAGTTCGGCAGCGGCGATCACATGGCCTCATCACGCAAGCCGTCGGACTGGTTCAACTATCAGGTGGGCATGCACTCGTTCCGTGCGTTCGCGCAGGGGAAAGCAACGTGGATTCTCAACTATTCATGGGATGGCGACAAGAAAGTCGATGCGCGCGAAGCCATGATGAATCTCGCGATGTCGCAGGTGATGGCGGGTGCGAATTTCTGGGATGCGCCCGGACACTCGATGGCGGGATCAAACGATCTGCCGACCCGCAAGAAAATCTTCGAGTGGATTCACGCGCATGAGAAGACTTTTTATCTGCCGCGATCGCCGATCGATCCGGTGGGCGTCTACTTCTCTCCGGACACCCGCAATTTGTTCGCGAAGGAATTCGTGGACTCCTATCGGGGCGTTCTGATTCTGCTGATGCAGAGGCATCTTGAGTTTCAAATCGTAACTCCACGAACGATGGCGGAATTCAAAGGCAAGACGCTGGTATTACCCGACGTGCGCGTGCTGGGCGACGAGGAGCAAAAGTGGTTGAAAGAGTTCGTACGTCAAGGCGGAAAAGTCGTGATCACGGGCGGTGACGCGACCGAAATGGATGATTCGCCCAACGTCGCTCGATTCCCGGGAAACCCAGGGAAGGCTTACAGCGAAGCGATGGGGAAAGATTTCGAGCATGCGTCCCCGGATTCCGAGCAGGAATTTCTGGCGGCCTTGCGTGGCGGCGACTCTGTCAAAGTTCAGGCATCGACGCAGATCGCAACCTCGATCGCGCATACGACTGATGGCCACATCAACGTTTACTTCGCAAACTTTGCTGGGCTGGTCGGCGGATCCAATCCGATTCAGACGCCGCAAAATGGAGTGCAGGTGGAGATCGCCGCCAAGACTGACTTAAAGGGACACTTTCTGCCGTTCCTGGGGCAAGAGGAAACCGTCCAAGGTACGCGGCAGGGTGATTCGATCACTTTCAAGTTGCCGGCGATCACCAAGGGAGCTGTTTTCTGGATGGAGCCGTAATCGTCCGATGATGCGGCGAAGGGCTTAACGCTCCCAGGCTTTGGATCGACTGACGGCTTCGTTCCAGCGGTTGCGCAGCGACTTGGCTTGACTCTGGGGCATCTGCGGTTCGAAGCGGCGATCCGCAGCGCTTGATTTGTCCGGAACCTCGGGCCAGAAGCTGACTGCACGCCCTGCCAACAGAGCGGCTCCGAGAGCTGTCGTCTCGGTGATCGCCGGACGAACCACGGGCACGCCTAGGATGTCCGCCTGAAATTGCATCAGGGTGTTGTTGGCGGCCGCGCCGCCGTCCACGCGCAACTCCTGCACTGCGTCTCCTGAGTCGAGGCGCATGGCGTCGAGCAAGTCGGCAACCTGATAGGCGATGCTCTCGACGGCTGCGCGGGCGAGGTGTCCGGCGGTAGTGCCGCGAGTGAGCCCGAAGATAGAACCGCGCGCATAGGAATCCCAGTGCGGGGCACCAAGTCCCACGAAGGCGGGGACGAAGAAGACTCCGCCCGTGTCAGGAACGGATTTCGCCAGCGCTTCCACTTCTTCCGATTTGCGAATCAGGCCAAGGCCGTCGCGCAACCATTGCACGACCGCTCCTCCAACAAAGACGCTGCCTTCCAGCGCGTACTCGGTAACGTCTCCGAGCTTCCATGCGACGGTTGTAACCAGGCGATTTGTGGAAGGCACCGCGCGCCGTCCCGTGTTCTGCAGCATGAAACATCCGGTGCCATAGGTATTCTTGGTCAAGCCGGGCTTCGTGCAGTGCTGACCGAACAGAGCGGCTTGCTGATCTCCCGCGATTCCGGCGAGCGGAATTCCGTCGAGCCCGTACACTCCGCTGATGTGTCCGTAGATCTCACTGCACGAGCAAACTTTCGGCATCAAGGACGCTGGAACGCGGAACAGGTCGAGGAGTTCTTGATCCCACGCGCCCGTGTGGATGTTGAACAGCATGGTTCGCGAGGCGTTGCTGGCATCGGTCGAATGCACCTGGCCTTGCGTGAGTTTCCAAAGCAGCCAAGTGTCGACGGTGCCGAAGGCAAGCTTGCCGGCGTCGGCCAGGGCTCGGGCGCCGGCAACGTTTTCGAGGATCCAGGAGATTTTCGTCGCCGAGAAATAAGAGTCGATCAGCAGTCCGGTGCGCTCTTGGATCAGCTCGCTGTGACCTTGCTGGCGCAGTTGCTCGCAGAAATCTGCGGTGCGGCGGTCTTGCCAAACGATCGCGTTGTACACGGGCTGCCCGGTTTCGCGATTCCAGACGATGGCCGTCTCACGCTGGTTGGCGATGCCGATCGCAGCAATATCCGATGGTTGCGCGCCGGATTCGGCCAGTGCCTGAAGCGCCACCGCAATCTGAGAAGAAGAAATCTGATCGGGACTGTGCTCTACCCATCCAGGCTGGGGAAAGACTTGGTCAAATTCCTGCTGAGCGACCGAGCGAACAGCGCCGTTCTGGTCGAACAACAACGCCCGCGAACTGGTTGTGCCCTGGTCAAGCGCTAGAACGTATTTCACAGAACCTCCGATTGGCGACGCCGCGCGCTGAAAAGCTACAGGCGCTCTTACATTCGTTTCAGGTAACGCCTGATTCCGAAATCGTAGAGCGCCGCGCCCGCGAGTCCACCGAGCAATGGGGCAACAACTGGAATCCACCAGACACGGGTTCCGTCGGTGATGCCGTTGTGGCTGAAGCCCGCAAACACGGTGAAAAGGCGAGGACCAAAATCGCGCGCCGGATTGATGGCATATCCGTGCATGCCGCCGAAGCTCATTCCGATCGCGACGACTACCAGCCCGATCATCGCCGGGGCCATGTTCGCGCCGGGCGGTGTATTGAATTCGTCGGTAATCGCGAAGATCATAAGCATCAGCAGTCCGGTTCCGATCAACTGATCGAGAAAGCCTGCCTGGGGTTGTCCAGGAAACGCAGGGAAGGTGGTGAAGACACCAGCCGTCGTCGCGAGCTGCGGGTCGAATTGGTGAAAAGCTGGGAGATAGTTGCGGTAGACGACCGCCGCCGCGGCGAACGCTCCAGCAGTCTGCGCGATGGAATAAGGAATCACTTTCGACCAGGGAAATTTACGAAACACGGCGACGGCAAGGGTGACAGCGGGGTTCAGGTGCGCTCCCGAAACCTTTCCGGCAATGTAAATTCCCATGGTGACCGCCAGTCCCCAGCCCAGGGTGATGTTGGTGAAGCCACCGTGAACCGTCTCCCCGGCATTTTTCGAGGGAAACAGTACGACCATGGCGACCACGCCGGTGCCGAAGAGAATGAGAACGAAGGTGCCGAGAAATTCCGCTACGAGTTCCGCCGCCAAGCCTGGTTTCGAGCTCATCGCGCTCCTCAATTGGACTGCGATTCTGGGACCGCGAAGTAGTCTACCAAGGCACGAGTTCGCGCGCTGCATTTCCGGCGGCCCAACCTTCTGATTAGATTCAGCAACCGCGACCAAAACAACGTTATCCCGCCGTCACGAAGGTACGGTCCTTCCCTCTTGACATTTGGAGTCAGGGCCGTAAGATATAAACATATTTATTCAAAATACTGAATATTTATTCATTATGAATAAAACATTGCGCCAGCGGGCTGTCCTCGACGTGCTGAAGCACGGTTCCATCGCCAGCCAGGAAGATTTGCAGCGGCATCTGCGGCGGCGCGGGTTCAAGGTCGGGCAGGCGACGCTTTCGCGCGACATTCGCGACTTGAACTTGAGCAAGACATCACACGGATACGCTCTGCCACACGGGGATGGAGCTGCGGGCATTGCACTGCCTCCCGTGTCGCGGCTGGTGCGCGAATTCGTTCTCGATATAAGGAGCGCGCAGAATTTGCTGGTGATCAAAACGATCGTGGGCAGCGCCCAGCCGGTCGCGGCGGCGCTCGACGAAACCGATTGGAGTGAAGTTGTGGGAACGATTGCCGGCGACGACACCATCCTTATTGTGTGTCCGGATAAAGATGAGGCGCGGAGGCTGGCGGGCCGGATCGAGGAGATGCTCGGGTAGTGGGGGAAAAACTCAAAACCGCAGTGCTCGGAGCAACAGGATATTCCGGTCTTGAACTGACGCGAATCCTGCTCCGTCATCCTCGCCTGGAGAAACCGGTTCTTCTGCGGCGCTCGGCTGACAACGGTGCAGCGTCGGATCTGGCTGACGTGTTTCCTGTTCTTTCGGGAAATGGCGGGTATCCGCTGCACTCGCTTTCTTGGGACGCGCTGGAACAGCAGGGCATCGAGTTGCTATTTTTGGCGACTCCGCATGAGGTTTCGAGAGCGCTGGTTCCGCAGGCGATGGAACACGGGTTGCGCGTGATCGATCTAAGCGGGGCATGGCGGCTAAAGCAAGAGCAGCACCGGGCGATCTACGGGTTTCAGGACGCGGATGCGCTGACGGCCGCGCGGCTTACCGACCAGGCAGTTTATGGGCTTCCGGAGTTGAATGCCGGCCGGATCGAAACGGCGAATCTGGTGGCAAATCCGGGATGCTACGCGACGTCGGTGATCCTGGCCCTAGCGCCCCTGCTCAAGGGCGGGCTGGTGGACCGGAGCCGTGGAATCATCTCGGACTCCAAGTCGGGTGTGTCGGGAGCGGGAAAAGAGCCTACGTCGAAGACTCACTTTGTATCGGTAGCCGACAATCTCTCGGCGTATTCGGTGTTCAACCACCGGCATACGGGAGAGATGGTGGAACAGCTTGCGCTGTGCGGGCAGGAACTGATCTTCACACCTCATTTGCTGCCGATTCCCCGGGGAATCTTGTCGACGATCTATGTGCATCTGAGCCGCGAGATGACTCCGCTCGAAGTGGAGACGTGCTTTCGGACTTTTTATGCGGGCAAGCGGTGGGTGAGGATTTTCCAGACGCCGAGGCTTCCGCAGGTACAGTTTTCGCTGAACACGAATTATTGCGATTTGGGATTTTGCCTGGCGGAAGACGGAAGGCGCTTGGTGTTGATTTCGTGCATCGACAACCTGCTCAAGGGCGCGGCAGGACAGGCGGTGCAAAACATGAATCTGATGTATGGATTTGGCGAGGAAGAGGGACTGCAGTGACAATCGTGATCAAAATCGGCGGAGCGGCGCTGGAAGACGCTGGCGTGTTGCGCAAATGCGCGCGAGCGATTGCGGAACTGGCGCAGGACGGGCATCGCGTGGCCGTGGTTCATGGCGGGGGCGCTGCGTTGACGCGCATGCTCAAGCAATTGGGCAAACAAAGCGAGTTTGTCAGCGGCCTGCGAGTGACCGACGCGGAAACACGCGACGTGGCCCTGATGGTGCTCGGCGGCATGATCAACAAGAAGACAGTCGCTGCGATTCAGGCCGCCGGCATGCCGGCGATCGGATTTTGCGGCGGCGACGGGATGTCGTTCCGAGCGCGACGGAAACATGTCCGCGGAAACGATCTGGGGTTCGTCGGCGAGATTTGCTTCGCGGAACCATGCTGGATTGAGGCGCTGTGGCAGCAAGGTGGAATTCCTGTGCTGGCGTCGCTCGCATTGGGCTCCGACGGTGAGTATTACAACGTGAACGCCGATGAGATGGCGGCCGCGTGCGCCGCAGCGTGCCATGCAAATGCCCTGATCTTTCTGACAGATGTTCCGGGAGTGAAGGACGCTGGGGGCGCTGTGATTCCGTGGTTGAGCACAAAAGAAGCGCAGCATCTGGCGGAGGGATCGGTGATCAGCGGCGGCATGCTGCCGAAGCTTGCGGCCTGCACACAGGCGTTGAAGCAGGGCGTGGGACGGGTGCGAATCCTGCCCGCGGCCGAAGCGGAAGCGTTGCCACAGTTTTATCTTACGAAGTTGAATTGCGGAACAGAAGTCACCTGCGCATAAGCGCGGTAAACGAAATAACGAGTGAGGAGTCAAAAGTTGAATAGTCCAATGCAAGGTCGGGCACCGGCGGTGCCGGAAACATTTCCCGACGTTTTCTGGTGTCCGGACCTGGTTTCGACGCGTGATTTAGGACCCCAAGGAGTGCATGCCGTTTTGCATTTAGCCGAACTGATGAAGTCGCGGCCCTCGGTTTTCCAGCGATCGCTCGCGGGAAAACAGATGGTGATGTTTTTCGAGAAGCCGTCGCTGCGAACGCGGCTGACATTTGAGTCTGCGATCTTGAGCCTGGGTGGGACGGCGATGTTCGTCGACCAGTCACAGAGCCGACTGGACGCCCGCGAGAAACTGAGCGACATCGCGCACAATCTCGAGCGGTGGATCGACGTGATCGTGCTGCGGACGTTCTCGCAGCAAACGATTCAGGGGATGGCGGAATATGCGTCCGTACCGGTGATCAACGCGCTGAGCGATTTGGAGCATCCCTGCCAGGCGTTGGCGGACTATTTCACGCTGCAAGAGCGTTTCGGCGATTTGAAAAAGATCAAGCTGGCGTATGTGGGAGACGGCAATAATGTAGCGCACTCGCTGATGCTCACTTGCGCGTGCCTCGGTTCGTCGATCCGAATCGCGACGCCCAAGGGATACACTTGCAATCCGCAGATCGTTTCCGACGCAAGGAAGATTGCGAAGCAGACTGGTGCACAGCTGGAATTTCTCACCGATCCGCATGCTGGAGTCGCAGGGGTCGATGCGATTTATACCGACGCGTGGGCCAGCATGGGGCAGGAAACGGAATCCGCGCAGCGCGCTAACATTTTCCCGCCATACCAGGTGAACCGGCAATTGATGGCGGAAGCCGCGCCACACGCGGTATTCATGCATTGCCTGCCGGCGCACCGCGGCGAAGAAGTCACGGATGAAATTATGGACGGCGAGCAGTCCGCCATATTCGACCAGGCGGAAAACCGCCTCCACGTGCAAAAGTCTATTCTGTATTTGTTGCTGGGCGGCGGTGTACGCCTGCCCGTAAGGAGCGCTCATGCCTGAGAAAGTTGTTCTTGCGTATTCCGGCGGACTCGATACTTCCATCATCATTCCATGGCTGAAGGAGAACTATTCGTATGACGTTATCGCGATGGTCGGCGACGTCGGCCAGGGCGATGACATTGAAGCCGTTGTGGCGAAGGCGTATGCGACCGGCGCCAGCAAGGTGATCGTCGAGGATCTGCGAGAAGAGTTCCTCACAGGGTACGTGTTCCCGGCGCTGAAGGCCGGTGCGGTGTACGAGCACAAGTATTTGTTGGGAACTTCGCTGGCGCGTCCTGTGATCGCGAAGCACCAGGTGGAAGTGGCGCTGCGCGAAGGAGCGACCGCTGTGGCTCATGGCTGCACCGGCAAAGGCAATGATCAGGTGCGGTTTGAGTTGACCTATCAGGCGCTGGCTCCGGAGTTGAAGATCATCGCTCCGTGGCGCGAGTGGACCCTGAAGTCACGCGAGGATTGTCTTGATTACGCAGAACAGCATGGCATTCCTGTGGCAGCAAGCCGCGAGAAGATTCATAGCCGGGACCGGAATCTGTGGCACATCAGCCACGAAGGCGGAGAACTTGAGGACGCTGGGAACGCTCCGCTCTCGACCACGTGGCAGATCACGAAGTCGCCGCAGGAGGCTCCCGACAAGGAAGAGCAGGTCAACATCGGCTTCAGGCAAGGCGTGCCGGTGTCGGTGAACGGGATGGAGATGGATCCCGTGTCGCTGGTCGAGTTGCTGAATGAAATCGGGGCACGCAACGCGGTCGGCCGTATCGATCTGGTCGAGAACCGATTTGTGGGAATCAAATCGCGCGGCTGCTACGAGACGCCCGGAGGAACTTTGCTGATCGCGGCACACCGCGAACTGGAAGCATTGTGCCTGGAGCGCGACGTTGCGCATTTCAAGCAGCACATCGGGCTGAAGTATGCCGAACTCGTCTACTTCGGACTATGGTTCACGCCGCTTCGCGAAGCGCTCGATGCCTTCATCGAGAAGACGCAGACGGAGATGACCGGGAAAATCACGCTGTCTCTGTACAAAGGAAATGTTTCGATCGTGAGCCGCGAGTCAGAGCACTCACTCTATCGCACCGACCTGTCGTCGTTCACGATGGACGACAGCTACGATCAGAAGGATGCCGCGGGATTCATCCGAATTCTGGGGCTGCCGTCGAGGTCGCGGGCATTGTCGCGCGTTGAGGTCACGCGATGAAGATGTGGTCGGGGAGGTTCCGGCAGCCGCTGGATCCTGATTTCGAGCGCTGGCAGCGGTCGTTCGACTTCGATCGCCGCTTGCTGCGCTATGAACTTGCGGCGAGCGCAGCACACGCCCGCGCACTGAAGAACGCCGGCATCCTGACGGCGGACGAACTCATCAGCATTCTGCAGGGGCTCGAGCGGATCGGCGCGGAGGCGGAGGAATCTCCGGCGTTTCTTGAGGACAAGGAAGCGGAAGATGTCCATCACTTCGTCGAGAAACAACTCGTCGTATTAATTGGCGAGGCTGGGTACAAGCTGCACAGCGGGCGAAGCCGCAACGAACAAATTGCGACAGACTTGCGGCTGTACGTCAGGACCGCGATCGACGAATTGCGGCATGAACTGGCAGAACTGTGCGAGGTATTGGCCGACCGGGCGGAGCAGTCCGCGGACGCGGCGATGCCCGCTTACACACATCTGCAGCGGGCCGAGCCTGTGCTGGTGGCTCATTGGCTGTTGGCGTATGTCGAGATGTTTCTGCGCGATGCAGGACGACTCGCGGATTGCCGCGCGCGATTGAATCTCTGCCCGTTGGGATCGGGCGCGGTGGCGGGCGCGACGCTGCCGCTTGATCGCGCTTTGATGGCCGACAATCTGGGTTTTGACGGGCCCACTGCAAACAGCATGGATGCGACCAGTGACCGAGACTTTGCGATCGAGTTCGTCCAAGCGCTTACGATGCTGGCCGGCCATTTGAGCCGATGGTCTGAGGAGATGATCCTGTTTTCAACGCAAGAGTACGGATTTATCGGATTGCCTGAAGCGTACTCCACGGGCAGCAGCGCGATGCCGCAAAAGAAAAATCCAGACCTGCTTGAGTTGGTGCGGGGCAAGAGTGGACGCGTCACGGGAAGTGCGATTGCCCTGATGACGACGGTGAAGGGCTTGCCGCTTGCGTACAACAAAGACATGCAAGAGACGCAAGAACCGCTTTTCGCCGCCGCGGACACGATGCTTCAGATGCTTCCGCTGGTAACTGGGTGGATGAAGGCGGCGGAGTTCCATCGCGAGCGCATGCAGGAAGCTGCGTCTTCTGGATTTATGAATGCCTGGGCGGGCGCGACTTATCTCGTGAAGAAGGGTGTGCCGTCAAGGCTTTCGCACGAGAAGATTGGAAAGGCAGTGCAACTTTGCGTCGAACGGAATTGCGAGCTTCAGGATCTCTCCCTCGACGAACTTAAGAAACTGAGTCCGGCGTTTGGCGAGGACTTCTACGAATCGTTAAAGCTCGCATCGGTGCTGGCCGCCCACGATGTTCCGGGGGGCACGGCAGCGGCACGGGTACGGCAGGCCATCGGCGTTGCCAGAAAGAAAATTGAGGAAGTCCGCGAGGGGATCCATGCGCACGCGTAAAGCAATCCTGCCTGATGCAGAACAGATTCACGAGTTGATTTGCGCGTACTCCGGCGACGGCACGCTGCTTCCCAGAACTCTGCCCGAAATCTGCGAAAACGTGCGGGATTTCGTGGTGCTCGAAGACGATAACCGCATCATCGGGTGCGGCGCTCTCCATCTTTATGGAACACACTTGGCGGAGATTCGTTCGATCACGGTGGCTCCATGGGCGCAGGGCAAAGGCGGCGGCGGACGACTGGTAAAAGCGCTGATGGCCGAGGCGAAGCGGCATCGCGTAGCTTGCATCTGCCTGTTTACTCGCAAGCCGGACTTTTTTGCTGGACAAGGATTTTCCGTCGCGCAACGCGAGGATCTACCGGACAAGATCTACAAAGATTGCCATGCGTGCCCGCGTTTTCATTGCTGTGATGAGGTGGCGATGGTGCGCGGCGATCTGCCCAAGTTTGCGATTCTTCCCGAGCCGGCGAACTGGCTGGTCAAGCTGCAATCATGGACCCCGAACGAAGCAGATTCAAACCGGTCTAGCTAACCTGGCGGGCTCCGTCTTCGGCGGAGCAAAGGTAGGACTGCGGGATCGATCCCGGTCGCTTTTCGGTAGCGTTCGGCGATTTGGCCGCGAACTCTTCGGCTTCTCGTCGCCCACCAGATTGACGGTGCAGCCTCCGAAACCGCCGCCCGTCATGCGTCCGCCGATGAAGCCTGGAAGTCCTTGCGCGGAATCGACCATGACGTCGAGTTCGCTGCAACTCACTTCGTAAAGGTCCCGCAGGCTGTAGTGCGATTCCTTCATCAATTGGCCGACCCGTTTCAGATCTCCGTCGGTCAACGCGTTCGGGCGGCATCGAGAGCGCGCCGTTTTCGCGAACGACATGCGTGCTGCGCTTCGCAGATCGTCGGGGGCAATACTTTTTCGTGCCTCATCAGCGATTCCGCTGAGAACGTCGCGTAACGCCCGCACCGACGGATCCCACTTCGAAAAGTACCGCACCCCTTCTTCGCATTCCTCGCGCGGCTGGTTGTATGCGCCCGTTGCAATATCGTGCTTGACCATGGTGTTGCAAATCACGAGAGCGAATGCCGGGAATCGGGACAAATTTGAATTCCAGAGAGCGGCAATCGAGACAGGAAGGCGTGCCCTTTCTTGCCCATGCAGGATACGAACTGGTCCATGATGCCGACGCGGGCGCCGACAAATTCATTTTCCGCCTTGCGGCAGAGCTTGGCGACGTCAGGAAGCGGCATGCGCTGGTCGTTGAGGGTAAGAAGGCCAGAGCCGAGGCAACCTCAAGGGCCGCAGAGGAACTCAGTCCGGCACCGATCGGAACCTCTCCATGCACAAGGATATTGGCTCCGCTCAAGGGGTTTCCCTGGCGTTGAAGGACGGCCGCCACGCCGAGATGTAATCGCACCATGCTCCGGTTCTTTGCTCGGGCAGGTGATCGATATCAAACTCAAAGTGGCCGGGAAATTCCTCCGAGCTCGATCAGCAGCTTGCGGTCCGGGCGCTTGGCGATGGCAAGATAAGCAGAGAACTCGAGGGCCGCGGGCATGACGAACCCGTCGTTGTAGTCCGTATGCTCGCCGATCAGGTTGACGCGTCCGGGGGCGCGAAAGATCGTGGGTCGTTGGCCAAACAATTTCTCGAAGTGCTGGATAAGGGCGAGCGAGTCCATTCTTGGGAAATCTCGTTAACTATGCATAATAAACGACTGCGTTCGGTTTTCCTTAGCCAAGGCTGATTCCCATACAGAATGGATCTTGCGGATCGAGGATAAGTTCGGCATCCGCGTTTACGAAAGCCGAACCCTTGATGCTCGGGTAAACCTTGCCATCGCGAACCGCAACGCTGCCTTCGAAGATGCTGCCGACGATGCTCTCTTGACGCCATATCTGGCCTTCGCGGATCTTTCCGTCCTCAAACAGGCACGCCAGCTTTGCGCTCGTGCCCGTGCCGCAAGGCGACCTGTCGTAGGCTTTGCCCGGGCAAAGCACAAAATTCTTGCTGTCGACCATGGGTTTGTTGGAGTGTCCGTAGAGCTCGACGTGATCGATTTCCTGATCTGCGGCTCCCCGGATTCCATCTCGATTGAGGGCTTGCCGGATGGCCCAAGTGAATTCGGTTAGCTGTTCGATGTTCCGGGACGATATCTCCATTTGATGCTCGCGAACGAGAAAGAACCAGTTCCCTCCCCACGCAATGTCGCCGCGCACTATTCCGTAGGGTGGAACCACGACTTCCACGTTGGCAGCCGTGCGATAGCTTGCAACATTGTTCACCGTGACTTCGCCGGTCGGGTGCAGGATTGCAGTGACTGTTCCGACCGGAGTTTCGATCTGAAGCGTTCCCGGCGCCAAGCGTTGCAGATAGGAAAGGGTCGCGACCAAACCGATGGATCCGTGGCCGCACATTCCCAGGTAGCCGACATTGTTGAAGAAGATGACTCCTGCGGCACAGGAGGGGTCGGTGGGCTCGCACAAGAGAGCTCCAACGATCACGTCGGATCCACGCGGCTCGTTCACGACCGCCGAACGGAAAGAATCGTGTTCCGTGCGAAAGCGCTGTACTCGCTCCGCCAATGAGCCTTTGCCGAGATCAGGGCCGCCACTGATCACAATGCGCGTCGGCTCTCCACCGGTGTGGGAATCGATCACGCGCACTCTTCGCCGATCGCTGTTTGTCACTACCACTGCCTGATGTTCTCCTGAGGATACTTTTTAGCGCCGGAAAGGCGCGACTTTCGCTCCGGCGTTTCGTTTTGGCATGCTTGAAAAAAGAAGTGCGACAAGAAGGGTCCTAATGAAGGTTTAAATCTACGATAGTGGCCGAAATTGGCGAGCCATACCTGGTCTCCGCCGGGCAGATAGAAACCAAAGCGTCCCGAAGACAGATTCACGCCCGGCTGCGAACAACGATCGATTACCACCCATGCATCGCCCTGCTTGATCTGATGGACGATTTCGGTCGGCGAGACTCGAATTTGCAGTGTGCGGAATGTCTTCTTTTCTCCTTTGTGTGGAATCTTGATATCGCTGATTTTCTGACCGTTTCTGACATCGGCGCGGTAGAAATTATTGTCATCGATCTGGAACAGATCGAAGTTGCTGGGGTCGGTGTAATGCAACACCCATTGCAAGCGGTGACCTTTCGTCAGCATCGCAGAGAAGACGAACGTACCGGATGTGGGGGTGATTCCGTACAGAACATAGTCTCCACCCTTACGAGTGAACATGCCGTTTTCCTGTTTCCAGGCTGACGGTTCATCCCACTTTGACATGCCGCTCGGACCCAACGACAAATCGAGGTTGCGCGATTGACCCGCGGGGATATCGATCGAAGCGGCACGGACCAGGCCGTCTGAGGTGCGCGCGGTCAGGGTATACGTGCCCGGAGAAGCACCCACAGGGCTTCCGCTGCTGACCCGGATTGGCGCCTCGCCCGGACGCGTCAGGGCCAGCTGAGCATCCGATGGCGTAAAGGTGATCTTGAATTCGGTTGCTTCCCTCTCGAGAGCCGTATCGGAGGCGGCGAGCACGACAGGAGAGCCGGCGACAAAATGCTTCCTGATTTGTTTTGTCTTGAAGCCATCTTTGCGCAGTTCGATGACACGATCGCCGGGAGCGATGGTTGAAAGATTGAGCGTCCCATCGGATTGCACGGCACCTGCGCTCATTTGATCGACGAAGACAGCCGCACCCGAAGGACCGCCCTGGATGCTTAGCGACGCCATCCGAGGAACGGGCAAGAGTCCAAAGACCAACCTCCCAAGCTGGCCTTTGCGAATCCGAATCTTCTGCTCCGCAACGTCCTGATAACCCTCTTTGGCAACACGGACGGAATATTCTTTCGGCTCAAGGTTCGGAATTCGTAGTTGTCCACCCTTCGTCTGGCGGTCGAGAGGCTTCCCGTTGAGAAATACTTTGGACTTGTCCTGGCCGGTCACGACGACCAGCGTGCCAACATTCTCGCCGGACTCTACAAAGGCGTTCAGCAGTGGTGTCGGGCCCACATCGATCGACAACTTGTAATCGTCTCTGCCGCGGATCACGGTCAGTTCGTGAGATCCAGCAGCGACGGAAGGAAAGTCGAGACCGTTCGCGCCAATACCTTTGGCGGGCTGCCCATCGAGACTCACCTTGGCAGCAGCTTCGCTGGAGTAAACATGAACCTGATCGCCCATGCTGCTTACCAGCAGAGCCAGAATGCCTTTGGCCTTGAGCGGCGATTCAATGGAGGGGAGCGCGCCGTCCGAGGAAGTAAGTCCAAATTCGAAGCTTCCGGAGCGGTTCTCGAATTTCAGTTTGTGATCGCCCGCGGGAATTTTGTCGAGCGCCCATTGCGCGTCCTGCAGGTCGGCAGGAGGTTGATCGTCGAACGAAACTTTGCCCACGGCGTTATCGGACGACAGTTTCAGCGCTGGTACGGAAGGTTCCGGCGGAGCCGGAGGTGTGGGAATGGTAGTCGTGGGTGCAACCGGAGCAGCAGCCGGTTCAACCGCGACCGGAGGCGGCGTGGCAGGCGCTTCTACGACGCGCTTGTGGCTTCGCAAGAAGAAGAGCAGGACGAGCAAGAGCAACGCGACAGCGGCCGTCGCAACGGGCACCAAAATCTTCGGCCCTGCGGGGCGTGCTTGCCGGGCAGGAGCAGGCAGAGGCTTCGCTACGGGAAGAACTGGTTCGTTTGCCGGTTCCGAGACCACTGCGGGCGTCGGAGGAGGAGGCGCCGAAACTGCCTCTATCTGCGTAGCCGGTAAGTTTGAGATGGAAGTTTCCGCAAACGTTTGCGTGAGATCTGCCGTCGGATAGGCATCGTCGATCGTGGGAGCGGTCGCGAAAGAGAGCGTTGCGGCCGACGTCGAATTCTGATTGACTCCCGATCCGGTCACTCCGGGCAGGTTTAATTTTTCGAGGAGACCGTTGGCGCTCGACAGAACCTCTTCGTCCTCAAGGTATTTATCGGCTAACGCCCGCGCCTTCTCTCCTAGAGTGTGCTTGCTACCGGGATCGCTAGCGGCATCGGCAGCGGTGTCCAGGCGCCGCAATTCTTCGAGATCACGCCGCCGCGTTTGCCGGCGCTGCACCTGCAGATCGCGTTGCACGGCGTCGCGAATCTGGACAAGGCGCATTTCCCTTGGGTACGTCGTGAGTCCGTATTCGACGCGGGCCAGGGCGGAAGAAAGATCTCCGGACGTCTGCAGCTTTCGCGCCTGCGAAACGCAATCACCTACAAATGTCTCGCGCTTCTGATCTTGAATCAGGGTGCGGAGCGTTTTCGACATTGGGTGCGACGGATTGAGTTCGAAGGCTTCGCTGGAAAGATTCTCAGCTTCGCGCCAATCCCTTTCGACCGTTGCCTGCGCCTGCTCGACCAACGCGTTGGCCAGCACAGCGCGGGCGATGCTGTCGTCCTCGTCGAGTTCGTACGCCTGTCGCAGAAGAGGAAGCCCTTCCGTGGCCTTGCCGTGAGCGCAAAGCTCCTGCCCCTCGGCCATAAACTGCTGCGAGCGCGTCTTGCGCTCGACTCCCTGCTGCGCGTGCTTTTGGAGTTCCTGTAATTCTTCGTCGTTGGGAAATTCTCTTGTAGCGTCTTGCAGCAGATCGAAGGCTCGTCCGAAGTCGCGCAGGTGCAGACAGGAATCGATCTGCTCGATCAAACGCGATTTTGCGTCGATGCGCGACTGCTGATCGCGGCGCTTCTGCAGTCGCTCGACCTCGAACTTGAGACCGGGATACTGGCCGTAGATCGTGCGCAAGACTTCCCAATCGTTCAGCGCATCAATGAACGCTCCCTGCTCTTCATGCGCGTGAGCTCGGCCAACGATGGAGTTCACCAACTCACGCTTGTCGTTTACCAGCCGCAGGGCGCGCTCGAAGTGCGATTCACCGGGATGCTGATCGAGGGCCTCGCGCAAGATGCTGACGCGCTTGTCGAGATCGGGCTCGGCTTCAACTTGCCGGTCAACCTGAGCAATCAAGGCAGATAGTTCCTGCCGTTGCTGCTCTTCGATGTCGTAGCGCAGCGCCTGGAAAATCGCGTTCGTCGGATACTTGGCGAGATACGACTGACAGGTGGCGGACGCTTTCGAGAAGTTGCGGTCCGCGAGTTGCTTGCGGGCCTCCGCATAGGCAGTGTTCATCGCATCGTGCTCAGACCGCACTTCGTTGTAGAAGGTCTGGTAGCGGGCGCCGCTCTCGCGGTTGAGTAGAGTCCGGAGCCTTGCGATCGAGTTCCAGTACGATACCGAGCTTTGCGAGAGCGCTACTGACATCCCCGTTTTGCCACGCGTCGACGGCGGCACGATGGATGTTTTCTTTTTCCTGACGAAGTTTCTTGTACTCCTGTTCCTGGCGATCGACCTCGGCCAGCAACTGGAGAGCGCGCGCTTCTTTCGGCCGGAGTTGTAAAACGTTTTGCAACGCCTCGCGCGCATGGGGGTAAGCATGATTGTCAATATGCTGTCGCGCCAGCCGGTACCAGTTTTCGATCTGGCGTTCGCTGCGACGGTTTTCGATCCGGCTCTTCAGCGAGAGAGCGGTGGCGTTGTCAGGCTCGATCTGTAGCGCTTCCTGCAACTTTTGCAAAGCCATCGGATCTTCTTCTTCGTCGAAGCGGGCGCGGGCGGTTTCGAGAAGCTGGGCGAGGGTCTTGCGGCGAACCGTGCTATCGAGCTGACGGCGAAGGGCGCCAATGTCGGCGTCCATGTGCCCTTCGGCTTCGAGTTCGCCCAATATCTCGCCGGCAAACTGAAGATCTCCGTCGTTTAACGCTTTGGTAGCGCGCAGAAGGCGTGGACGGATGCGTTCCGAATCGAAGTAGTCGATACTCTCGTTGCGCATCGCTTTGACGAGCGTGTCGCCCAGTTCGCGTGCACTAGAAAAGCGGTGCCACGCTTGCTTCGCCATCCCCTTGTGCACAACGCGACTGATCGACTGGGAGATAGCGGAATTCACTTCCGAAGCAGGCGGAGGAATTTGATTCAGAATCGCCTCAACGACTTCGTCCGCACGGGCCCGCTGGAAAGGATGCCTACCGGTAAGAGCCTCGTAACAGACCACGCTCAACGAGAAAATGTCGGACGCGGGAGCAAGCGGCTTCAACTGGATCTGCTCCGGAGACATGTAGAGCAGAGTTCCCTTCTGCGCCCGCGTGGTGTGGGTGTCGGCCATGTGCGCAACGCCGAAGTCGATGATCTTGACCGAGTCGTCTTCCATGACGAAGATGTTGCTCGGCTTGAGATCGCGATGTACGAGTCCGCGCTCGTGCGCAGCCTGCAATCCGCGGCAGGTCTGCGAAATGATTTCTACGGTGCGCTCGACGGTCAGACGGTGGCTGGCCTTGCGCACAAAATGGTCGAGGGTCGTACCGGGCAACAGCGGCATGACGAAGTAGGGCTTCTTCTTGCCTTCGTCCTCGAACTCACCGATGTCGAAAATCTCGACGATGTTCGGATGGCTCATCGACGCGAGCACATCGCATTCTTTATAGAACAGCTGCAAGGAAGCAGGGTCGGGGATGTCGAGAAGGGTCTTGACGGCGACTTCGCGGCGAACGACGGTATCGTAGGCGCGATAAACCAACCCCATCCCGCCCTGGCCGAGGACTTCCCTGACCTCGTACCGGCCCGCTAGTTTTTTTGGTGTCCCCGCGCTTTCCATGGCCCGCCCGTGACTTTGGGGCGCAAGCATTCTAAACGATTTTCACGGAGTGGGTGCACTAGTTTTTGGGCAGTTCAAAACACCGTATTTCGGGGAGAAACGGGCGTTCTTCGGGTGGCAGAGACGCGTTTGGGGATTTCCGGAATTCGAGGCCGGATTCTAAGGCTGCAATTCTCCGGTGGAATCGAAGCGGACTCCAGCCAGTGGCTTTCCAGAGGCCAGGGTGGCACGAATTCCGGACCGGTTTGCGCCCGCCTGGTCGATGGCTGCGGACAAGCATGCGATCGCCTCACGGAGCGACGTGCCTTCGGGAAGGCGAAAGATCCAGGGGATGTTGGTCGACGTGAGGGAGTGGTCCGAGGAAATGGCGACAACAGGGACGAAGGCCTTGACACCTATCTGTTCGGCCAGATGGCTGGAGGCACGATCTAAAGCGATGATTGCGAGGACTCGGTTGTCGTATACGGCTTTCACGAGGTCGCTGGATGCCCTACCCCAGGACGTCTGCGAAGGAATAGCGATCAGCGAATATTGTCTTGGGCCAGAGTTGAGCCCGGCGACGGCGCGAATGATCTCGGGCGAGCGAATGGCTTGATCGGCATCGGGGCCGAAGACGGCGATCTGCGGATTGTTCGCATTTTCCTGCGGAGTTGGCGGACCGGTGAACTGCACTCCATTCTCACCTACCTGCGCGTAGGGCTTATCCATAGTGATGCGGCGATACGCGATTTGTGAATTGTGAACGTGAGCGAGGAACAAGGGCGCGATGTTTTTGCAATTTGGATCGAAGATCATGTCGCCGGTGACGCCTTTGTAGCTGGTGAGTCCGGTGAGAGCGTCGCGAATGCGCCCTTTGTTCAGTCCGGCACGGCAGATGGCATCGAGCAGGATTTGCATCTGATCGTAGGCTAGGGCCGCAAAGTGATCGGGCTTCTCGTGGTATCGGGCTTCGTAACGCGAGACGAAGTCGACCCAGCGGGGCTCTGATCGAGTGGGGTCGTAAGGATAGACGGCCTCAAAGCCTTCCGCTGCGGCGCCAGCAAGGGTGACAAGTTCATCGCCGATGGTGCGATGGCTTCCGAAGACGCGCTGCTGCATTCCGAGTTCGCGCATTTGCTGCAGGATCATCGCGGCTTCGGGGATGTCCGTCCACAACACGACCGCATCGACGCGGGAATCTTCAATGACGCGCAGCTGGCGTCGAAAGTCAGTATCTCCGCGCATGAATTTCTGCTCGATGACGACCGGATGTCCCAGGCGTCGCGATGCATCGCGAAACTTGATGACACCGAAGCGTCCGTAACGATCGTTGATCCGGAGAAGCGCGACACGCTTGATTCCGAGCTCGGTGTAGATGTGCCGAGCGAGCGTGTAGCCCTGAAGGCGGTCGTCCTGAATGTCGGTGTGATACCAGGGAATGATGGTTTCCGGAATCGTGGGGTCGGTGGAAGCGCTGTTCACCAGCGGGGTTTCCGCCTTAAGCGTGAGGCGGAGAGCGATGTGGGTGGATTCGGAGCTAATCGAGCCAAACATTGCCCAGACTTTGTCGTCATAAATCATGCGCACCGCATCATTCGAGGCCGCTCCCCAGATCGCTGAGTCTTTGGAAGAACCCGGAGTTCCGGCGGCGCTGTTCTGCCAGTTGTCGTAGTCGTTGTGCGTGATAATGCGGAATGGCTTCCCTCCGTAGCCGCCCGCGGCGTTGGCCTCATCGATTGCCATCTGCGCACCGTGGAGCATGCGTGCTCCACGAACCTGGTCCGGATGATCGTAGAGCGGAGCAAGAAATCCGATGCGAATCTCGGTGAGATCTTTCAGATCGGGGTCGGGGATATCGCGGGCCGCGCCGTTGTACTCGATAAGGTTCTGGTAGTACTCGTAATACGGCATCGTGAACTTCGAGTACGGGCGAAGGTCTTCGGGCGCTCCGGTATAGGGCTTGAGCGAACGCTCAGGCGGAGAACCGGGAGGATTCTTGCCACACGCGCACGGCGAGGTGGTCTGGCCCCACGCGGCGGTGACAAGAACGGCGGCGATCACGACGATGGATGCACGGCGCATGGAGATCCTTTGCTACTCGGGGGATGATTCCCGGCGGAACATGGCGATGGCTTCGATTTCGATCAGAAGATCGGGGCGGCAGAGAATCGCCTGAATGCCCGTGGACGCAGGCAGAGGATCGAGCCCTTGTTCCTTGAAGAACGTCGTCCGCTCCTCGTTGAAAGCCTGATAGTCCCGCTCAATGTCGCGCAGGTAGCACGTGGTACGAACGATGTCGTGCCAGGTCGCACCCTCGGCCGCCAAAAGTTTGGTGATGTTGTCGTAAGTCCGCCTGAGCTGGGCGCGGAAGTCGCCGACGTGAACGGTGAGGCCCGTCTCGTCGATGCTGGCAGTGCCGGAAATCAGAAGGATGCTCAGACCGTTGAGATCGATGCGCATGCCGCGGGAGAACGCGCTTCCGTAGTCGTACGCTTCGTTCAACGTGGCGTGGTTGGTGATGGGCCGCTTCACGACCGGGGCTGTGGCGACTTCGGCGAGTAGTTCTTGAACGTTCATGGAATGCTCCTGAGTTACTTCTTCGCTTTGGTTTTTTCTGCCTTGAAAACTTTTGCTTCGATTGCTGAGTCTTTCTGCCGGATGCCGTGACTGAGACCTTTTGCCGTCGCGACCCAAAGATCATCTCCCTGAAAATCGACGCCGAGGACGTAGTTGTGGGCTGGAGCGGTTTGAGCGGGAATGTTCTTCACTTCCCCGGCGGCGTTGCGGATCGTCATCTCTGGCTTGTGGGTGTCGAGTGAGGGGCGATAAACCGCCCAGTTCGTACCGTCGTAGTAGGCAAGTCCTTTGTCGGTTGAGAACCAGGCATGATCGGCGTCGATCGCTTTGACCTGGTTCAGAAAATTGCTGGGCAGGCCGCTGTCTTTCGTGAGGAAGTTGTGCCAGTAGCGGCCGTCGTAGCGGCTTGCCCCAAAGTAGGTGGCGACCCAAAGAATCTTGTCAACGTAGCTGACCGATGTCGTGATCTCGTGGATCAATCCCTGATCTTTCATCAAAACCATTTCGGTTTCGCCGTCGGGGTCGTTGTAATCCTTCCAGCGTTCGGTCTTCTGGTCGTACTCAAGGACTCCGCCTCCCCAGACCGCGTAATAGACCTTGTCCTCGGCTGGACTGACCGCGTAAGTCCAAATCTCGTACATCGGGGTGTTGCGCTCGTTGAAGAGAGACCACTGTCCTGTGCGGGTGTTCAAGCGGCTGGCGCCGGCGGCGGTTGCGGTCCAAACAAAATCGCCTTGCACGCCAACTCCATAAACAATGTCGTTGCTCAATCCGGAATTCAGTTGCGTGAAGGTATCGATGCGCCCGGCGGAGACGCGGCTGAGTCCGCCCATCGTTCCGACCCACAAATCGCCGGTGAGTTTATCGAGAGCGAGAGAGAGCACCGCTTGATGAGCGAGTCCATCAGAAGGGCGGAAAATCTTCCAGGCGCCATTCTCGTAGAGACCTAAACCATTTTCAGTTCCAGCCCAGATTCGTTTGCCATCGACGAGGACGCAGAAGACATGATTGTCGGGAAGGCCGTTGGCAGTCGTGAAGTTCTCCCAACGAAACATCGGCATATCCTGCGCCGCGGCCAGGGATGAAAGAATCAAGACCGCCGAAGTCAGGAGCAGCGCCATCTTCTTCCGTGAGAAATTCTTCACAGCACCTGAAAAGCGGCTCCGCTCAGAATGCCGTCTCGCTCTAAAAAAGCTTCGAAGTATGAACCGGAACGTTCTTTGCGTTTTCATAACGTTTTCAGGTACTCGACGAGATCGTTCAATTCGTCTTTCGTTAAATCGTTGGTCACGCCGTGCGTATCTTTCGGATTGAACACGGTCCAGATTTCTTCAAGGGAGCGAGCCGAACCGTCGTGCAGATAAGGCGCGGAGTATGCGACGTCCATGAGCTGTGGGACATCGATCACTGGCGAGCGATCCGTTGCCTTACCGGATCCGACGTCGATCTGTCGCTGGTTGGTAAACTTCGGACCGCTGTGGCAAGAGGCGCATTGATTTGCCTCGGGAATCGCTCTGCCATTTTTTGACTTGGTTCGTTCGAAAATCGCCTTGCCGCGCTCCTGGGCCGGGGTGAGTTCTCCGCTGGACAAGAGGTAGCGATTGGGACGCGTGGGCAGCGAGTAGACGAAGGTGACGAGATCGGTCAGCTGCTGCTGGCTGAAACTTTGCGAGCGGAAAAAGAATTTCTCCGTGCGCGGACCGCATTCGGTGGGCATGTCGGGGTTGCCGCCATTCCACTTGAAGGGCTCGGTCCCAGCAAGATTCTCCAGTGAGCGGTTGTCGACGATATCTTTGCCGAAACCGTCGGGTTCGAGATCCCATTGCAGGCCGTCGATGGTCGCGTCGATGTGGCAATTCGAACAGCCGAACTGCCCTTGGAACGCGAACTCCGAGGTGAAAAAGAGCCGTTCACCGCGGCGGAGAGCGTCGACGCTCTTGGGTCCGCCCAAGTCGATCGTGGCAGACACCGTTTCGCTCTTTGTGTCGATGACACTGATGGTGTCGTCCAGACGGTTGGCAACGTAAAGACGCTGGCCGTTCGGGGATAGAGTGACACCGCGCGGGTTTCGGCCCACGGGAATTCTGGTTGATACGTAGTCGGCCGAAGCGGAAAGATCGTTGATGAAGGCCTTCTTGCGGACTTGGATGGTCGCCAGCAATCGGCGGACGTCAATGACTGTCACGCTCTGAGATCCAGCGGTGGTCAGAAAAATCTTTGACTTGTCGGGCGTGATGGCAACGCCCCACGGCAGGGCGTAGTAGCGATCGAGTTCGTCTATCGGAATCTGCATGATGCCGTCTATTCCCGATCCGAATAGCGCGAGTGAATCGCCGAATACCCATCCGTGTTCAACGTGGGCGAGAGGGATCAGATTTTTGGGCCTCAGCTGCGTTGCTACTCCCAGCTTGCCGTCGGCAGACATCGCCACATGAAAGACTCCGGCGACGTTATGAAGCGGTTTGCGTTCCACCACTGTCTGGCTGGTCGTATCGATGACGGTAATCTCTGAATTCGGTTCCGTGCGGAATCGACCCGGATTGGGGTAGACGTGGGTGCAGAAAACAAATTGCCCGTTGGGAGACAACGTGAGGTAGCTGGCGCCTCGTCCGGCAAGCAGGCGTTTGGTTTCTTGGCCGGTCCTGACGTCGATCACGGAGACGTCGCCACTCAAACGATTGGCAACATAGAGTGTGGCAGCAGCTTTGTCGATCACGATGCCGCTCGGCTCAAATCCAGCCGGCAAAGTTTGTACAACGGTCTGTGTGTGGGTGTCGATCACTGATATCGTGTCGGACCAGGCGTTGGTGACATAGAGACGACCTGCGTTCGGCGAAAGGGCGATTCCCCGTGGAACGTGACCGACCGCAATGCTGCGAATGACGCTGCCCGAAACCACATCGACCACCCGTACCTCGTCGCTGCCTTCGCAGACCACGTAGAGAAGGCGGCCATCCGGAGAAAAAGCCAGCTCGAGCGGGGAGAGATATCGTTCCTTCGGCATTGGGGAGGGTTGATTGCTTGGAGCGGCGGCAGCCGCCAGCAAGGCGACCGACAACACACCGATGATCTTCAGCGTCACTGTGAACGCGAGACTCTGATGAGAACTCGCGGCCATCTATGGCTCCTCCACGGTGAGGACGCGATCGACGGTGAGACTTTCAACAACCTGCTCTTGCCCACTCGGCCAGTGAATAGTGAGTTTGTCGACTTTCGCCGAGGCACCCAAGCCGAAGTGAATCCGGCCATCATCTTGCGAGAGATAGCTTGATCCCGCGGAGCGCTCAGCAATCTGCTTGCGGCCGGCCACCAGCAATTCGAGGCGCGCTCCAATGCCGTCGCGATTCGACTTCTTCCCTTTCAATTTCACGGTGAGCCAGTGATTCGTATTTTGCGAAACGTTGTGCAGTAGCGTAGCGGGAGCGCCCAGGTTTACGACGAAGGCGTCCACTTTGCCGTCGTTGTCGTAATCCGCAAAACAAGATCCGCGGGAAACTGTTTTCACATCCAGAACTGCGCCCGCCATCGCGTGATACGTCGACGAATTTTCCATCTCCCAATCCGCGAAAGAGCGACTGCTCTTGCGGGACAAGGTGAACAAGCCCTCCGTGAAAGATGAGGATATCGAGCGCGCCGTCGTTGTCGAAGTCGTAGATGCCGCTGCCCCAACTGGTGTATTGCGCGGTCGCCTGCGAGATCCCGGAAGTTGGACCGATGTCCTCAAATCCGCTCGCGCCGGCATTGTGCATCAGGCGGTTGTATTTCGAATCGGTGACGAGAAGATCGAGTCGCCCGTCGCCGTCGATATCGGCAAACACAGGTCCCATCGCGGAAGTACTTTCGCCGTTCTGCCCGTAAGCGACGCCAAGATCTCCGGCGACTTCTTCAAACGTGCCGTCTCGCTTGTTATGGAAGAGGAAATTCTCGGTCTTGTCGTTGGCGACGTAGATGTCGGGATATCCGTCGCCGTCATAGTCAGCGGCGGCGACGCCCATGGTGCGTCCTTTGTAGGCGCCGATGCCGGATTTGTCGGTCACATCGGTGAACGTACCGTTGCAATTGTTGTGATACAGGCGATTGGTGTCGCCGGCATAATCGAGCGGTCCCGGATAGTTGTCGGCGGGATAGAAGGCGCGATACTTCGGATCGAACTTCACATATCGGCCCACGAAAAGATCGACACATCCGTCGCGATCGTAATCCAGCCAGGCGGAACTGATCGACCATCCGTCGACCTGAATCCCTGACTTTGCGGTAACGTCGGTGAAGGTTCCGTCACCATTGTTGTGATAGAGAATCGCTTTCCCGTAGCCAGTGACGAAGAGATCGACGAAACCATCGTTATCGAAGTCCGCTGCGATCGCCGCCATTCCATAAATGTTCGCAGCGACTCCGGCGTGATCGGTTACGTCGGTGAAGGTTCCGTCTCCATTGTTCTTATAAAGATGGTTGTGCGGCGGGGTGGCGGGCGGCTGCTTGAGGGGATAGGGATGCACACCGTCTTCGAGCGGCTTGCCGCTGGCAACATAAAGGTCGGGCAATCCGTCGTTGTTGTAGTCGAACCACACACAGCCGGAGCCAGTGCTTTCGAGAAGCGATCCGAGTTTCTGGGAACCGAAGCTGTGCGTGAATTGGATTCCGGACTTCGCGGTCGCATCGTCGAATCGGATCGTACTGGCCGCCGTGGGTGGCGAGGCCTGCGCCAGAAGCGATGAGGACAGAACAAGCAACGTCAGAATTCGTAACAACAAGTCAGTGTCCTCCTGAAGAGCTCTGGCCGTCGGCGCCGGTCATATCCGCGGGCGTGGTCGACTTCAGCAACGTCATGGGAACCGCATTTTCTGGAGCGGTCTCAGGGCCGGCATGGCACCCAACGCACACGCGCTGCTCCCCGCGCCGCATCCAGAAAAATCCCGACTCGCGCTTCAGGGTTTTGCCGGCGGAGTCGAGCAATTCGATTTGCAAAGGCTGCTCGGTTGGTACATGAAGGAAGAACGACCCGTCCGTCTCGACTGGCGCGGTGCCAAGCAGTTTCGGATCACCGGAGGCGTCGCGCGTGTACAGGCGCGCGGAACGAATTGAGCCTGGCGTAAACGGATATTTCGATGTGTATGCGTTCAGGCAAAGCAAGTTTGCGTTCAACCAATCGTGCAAGCCGGACGGATGCCGATTGGGCGTAACGCGAGGAGCCAGTAAGACCGGTTGGACAACATTCTCGTTCGGCTCGCTCAACGCGGACTCGAGTTCGACAGAGCCCGATGTCCAGCGCATGAGTCGGAAAGGTGATCCGGCATTGGGGCGCCAGGACAGCAGCATCATGCCCTCGACGGTTTCGGCAACGTCTCCAGAGTATTCACCCGCAGGTACCGCCATGCGAACCTCCTGCGCGCGTGCGGACGTGAAGCGAGAGAGCCCATGCGCAGAGGCGAAGACGATGTCCCCAGAATGACTCTGACGGCCGGAATGCCGTGCGTTGCCATGGTCGCAGCGGTACGACTCCACCCCGCTGCCGTCGGAATAAACCGTGTACAACTCCGGAGTTGATTCGGATCCGAGCGGATACCCAGCTTCGAAAAGGATGCGGCCGTCGCGCAGAACATCCGTCGGCAGAAAGTTTGCCGGGCCATAGGTGAGAGCGAGAGTGTTTCGGCTAGTGAGATCCGCAGTTTCGACGACGAATCGACCGGCTACTTTGTGCGCGTAGACGATTCGATCACCGGGCAGATAGAACGGACGGACACAGTCTTCATAATTTGAAGTGACGCGTCGTGGCTCAGTACCGTCTGCATTGATCTCCCAGATCTGCCAGGGATCATTGGCGTGAGCTTTTCCCGAAAAAAGGATCTTCTGTCCATCGAAGGACACGGCTGGATCGGACGAAGAAGCGAAACCGGGAATAAGGCTGTGAGAAGCCTTTCCATCGCGAACGAAAACTGCGGCATCGGAACTAAAACGGTCGCCTCCATGCAACCACGCAAGCGGCGTGTAGCTCTTCGCGGCTGTGTAAGCGAACATCGGCAGCGGGACAGAACTCATCGCCGGCTTCTCGGAGCCTTTGGATGCCACCAGCAAGAGGCACAACAAGATGCACTGCGGAAGCACTAGTCGGCGCCTCCGGATGCGAGGAGTTGCGGACGAAGCTCCCGGGAATCCCGCTGGAGATCGATGTAGGGCTGCAGATCGTCCATCATGCGGCGAAATTCTGCAAAGGTGAGCGATTGATCTCCGTCGCTCAAGGCTTTTTCTGGCTGCGGATGAACTTCAACGATGAGGCCATCCGCGCCGACCACTGCCGCCGCGCGAGAAAGTACCGGGACCAAACTTCGAACTCCCGCAGCATGGCTTGGATCGACGATGACGGGAAGATGCGAGACAACTTTCAGAACTGGCACAGCCGCAATGTCGAGCGTGTTGCGCGTTGCGGTTTCGAAGGTACGAATACCGCGCTCACATAAAATGATGTTCGGATTGCCAGCCATAGCAATCACTTGCGCGGATCGCAGAAGATCTTCGAGGGTCGCGGTCATCCCACGCTTTAGCAGCACCGCCCGTCCGCATTCGCCCAGCGCTTCGAGAAGCGCGAAGTTCTCCATACTGCGGGCGCCGACTTGCATGATGTCGGCGTAATCCGCAATCAAGTCCACATCCTCCTCGCTCATCACTTCAGTGACGATGGCGAGACCGGTTTCTTCGCGTGCCTTGCTCAGGATCTTGAGCCCTTCGAGCCCGAGCCCCTGAAACGCATACGGAGAAGAACGAGGCTTGTAAGCTCCTCCGCGCAAAACGCGCGCACCCGCGTCTGCGACGGATTCTGCCGTTTGCAGCAATTGAGTTTCGGACTCCACAGCGCACGGACCCGCCATCACCACGAAATCACTGCCCCCGATTTCAAGGTCGCGCACGCGCACGATGCTGCGGGAACACGCGTCGGTTTTAGCAACGAGATCGAAGCACGAGAACTGTCCGTTCCACTTTGGATTCATCTGCGCGCTCATTCTAGAAAGCGGAAAACATTCAAAGCTCTAATGCGAATCTGCTATCGACAGCAGAAACAGCCCGTAAACACTGAGCATAACGATGAAACAGAGTTGCTAACTCTTTTGTACTCAGGACGAAAGAAGAAGCGGGTGATTGCGATCACCACACCGTGAGACTGCGAACACACAAGCGAGTGTTTATGCCAACTGCAGGTTTGCGTGCAGCTCTCAAGTGCTGAATCGAGGCCAACTTCTTTAGACCGGATGTCGGAAATGCCGACAGAAGCTGTTGGGAAATCCGACGTTCGAAGGGCGCATTTCGTCGCAAGTCATTGAATTCTCATGTTGGCTGTTGACGTGCAATTCATAGTGTGGCCGGGCTTCACAACGGCAGGAGGCCGCTTCTTATGGCTGGAGAGAATTGGACCATGTGGCTCAACCTTACGAACTATGCACTCGGACTGGTAACTCTCATTGCGCTTCTCGTCGTATTTTTCGCGGTGGGTTGGGATGTCTTGGCTGCGAGGTTAAGTCACGCGAAGAGCGTGGTTGATCTGCGCAACCTCGATGCGGAGTTGCAGACCTTGCTGCATGGCGGATCGCACAGCTTGTCCGTGCCTGAACTGGGGCTGACGATGGCTGACGGAGGCGAAAGAATCGAACCGTCCGCGACCGAAGACACCACGAAGAAATCGCAGGAGTGATTATGCCGTGCCCATTTCTCAGAGAAGGTCGCGCGCGCTATTGCCACGCTGCGCCCGTGCGCAAGCTCATCATGGACGGGCCAGGAGCATCGGACGGCGGTCGTTGCGCATCGCCGAGATACCGAACCTGCGAACTGGCAGCCAACGACAGAGCAGACCTCGATCGCTGCCCCCACCTTGAAGAGATTCGAGTGCAGTATTGCGGAGTGTCGCCGGTCCCGAAACTAGTGCCGTTCAGCGATTCGCAGCTCTCAAGTTGCACCACCGACAACTACCGGTACTGCGATTCTTACCTGCACCTGGCACAACCTCACGCCACGAAGCCTTCCGCGACTTTGCTCTATGCCCCGAATCATTTCTGGCTAGATGCGGAAGAGTCGGGATTGTGCCACATCGGCATCGATAGCTTTCTGGCCGAAGTGGCCGGGGAAGTTGACGGCGTCACGTTTGTCACTTCGCGAGGAACGCATTGTCCTGCGCTCGCGCTCACGGTTCACGGCGTCGAATGGCCGATGAGCTTTCCCAACCCCGTGATGATTCAGAAAGTAAACAACCGGTTGCGCAGCGATCCAAGCCGCCTGACCGCCGATCCTTACGGAGCGGGCTGGCTGTTCGAAGGATGGGAAGTCCCGGGCCGAACCAGAGTGGGTCTCATTTCTGGCCCGCAAGGGGCGGCATGGCAGTCGGAACAACACGAACGGCTGACTGAAGAAATTCACGAGACCCAGGCTCCGGGGTGCGATGGTGGATCGCCCGTGCGCGGAGTGGCTCGGTTTCTGGCTCGCGAAGACCTGGTGCGGTTGTTTCAACACTTCTTCTCCAGGAACGATTGGACGGCAGAGAAATGAAAATGCGACGCAGCCTCATTGCGTTGGCGTTGGGAATCATGGTCGCGTTGTTTGCCGGATGGTTTGTTTTCCCGCGCGTGCTCTACGTCAAGAAGCATCAACCTCTCGACTTCCTCCACAAGACGCACGCCGAGAAGTCGGGCCTTTCCGACTGCAGTGAGTGCCACACGGTGCGCGAGGATGGCACGTTTGCAGGCCTGCCACCGATGGAGAAATGTGCGGGATGCCACTCCGATCGAGTTGGGCAAACCCAGGCGGAAGCGACGCTGGTCGATAGCTACATCAAGCCCGGGCATGAGACTCCGTGGCTGGTCTATTCCCGTCAGCCGGCGAATGTCTGGTTCTCGCACGCGATCCACGTGAAGCGCGCCAATCTCTCTTGCAAAGACTGTCACTCGACCTACGGAGAGTCGGACCAAGTCAGGCTTTACGAAGTGAATCGCATCAGCGGATACAGTCGCGACATCTGGGGACACTCCATGTCACGGTTGCGGCGCGCGCCGCACGACGGCATGAAGATGAGCGACTGCGAGAGCTGTCATGCACAGCGCCACATTGAGGTCGGCTGTCTGGGTTGCCACCAATGAGGGAAGCAAAATGAAAGTCACACGACGGGATCTGCTGTTTTGGGGCATGGGGGCGACCGCAGGGCTGATCGCCACTCCAGTGCCATGGAAGATTCTCGATGACACTTCCATATGGAGCCAGAACTGGCCATGGATTCCGCAACCGGTCCGTGGCCCCGTCGAGGTAAAACAGTCGTCTTGCACTCTGTGCCCCAACGGTTGCGGGCTGAGAGTAAAGATGGCGTCCGGTTGGCCGGTCGGACTTTCTGGGGAGAAAACTCATCCGAATAGCCGCGGAGCGTTGTGCCCCTTGGGCTTTGGCGCCCATCAGTTGCTTTGGCATCCGCAGCGCATGCGCACCGTTCGTCATCGCGGCAACGCCTCCACCTGGGCCGAAGCGCAGGCAGCGTTTGCAAAAGCTTGCAGCGAGGGACCGGTTGCCATCGTCGATGGTTATCCGGGACGCTCGGCTTCAAGCTTGTTCAAAACTTTTGCGCGAAAACAGGGAGGCAGCTATCGAGTCGGCTACGGAGCGGAATCTCGCGCACTCTTGCCCTATCAGGCGTGGACCGGAATTCCTGCGCACGATCTCGGGTACGACCTTGAAAATGCACTGACTATCGTGAGCTTCGGCGCTCCTCTCCTGGACGGATGGGGCATTCCCGGACGCTTTACGAAGCTCTGGGCGGAAAAGGCCGCCGGGTCGGCTGATCCGCAACTTCGACTCGATTCAAATTGAAACGGCGTTCTCACGCACGGCTGCTCGAGCCTGGAGATGGATGCCCATCCGCGAGGGCAGCGAGTCCGCATTGGCGTCGGGATTGGCTGGCGTTCTGCTCAATCAGAAACTGGTTCCCGCGCAGGGCCCGATTCCGCAGGTTCGCCTCACCGACGTCGCAGCTGAGACGGGACTTTCGATCGACACGATCCGCGACCTCGCTCACCTGCTGGTTGAACGACGCCCGGCGCTGGTGATCGCTCGCGACGAGAATCCGGCAGTTGCGGCTTTGAATGTCCTTTTGGGCGCCGTTGGCGCGCGAGGCGGAATTGTGCGCCGGCCGAGTAGCCTCCAGCAGAAGACATTGGACGCGAGCGCACTCCCGAAAACCCGCGCCGTTGTGATCGATGCCAGCGTTCGTTGGGATTTCGTCCCCGAGGCGGGAGTGGAAACCTTCCGCTTTGCTGCCTGGGACGGTGGATCGATGGCTGGGGACTGGCTGCTGCCGGCTCCCACATTCCTTGAAGATCTGACCGATGTCCCCTCGGCTCCGACATCGGGCTCACAAACCTACGCGGTTGCTCCAGCGCTGGTGAAGAATGCGGTAGACCTTCAAAGCGCCGCACAGTTTCTCACCAACCATGATGCACGACTGGTTCCGGTGGACAAACTGATTCACGCTCGCTGCGAAGACATCTTTCGCAAGCGCTCGGGAAACATCTGCGGCCGCGAGACGCACCCGGTCCGTCAGTTCGCGACCGTTCAGAAACTCGAGGAAGAACTTTGGCAGGGAGCCGTATGGGTAGCCGAGCCATCTTCGCCAGACAACTTGCGTGTCGAGTTGACGGAATGGCCGACGGCGACGCCGGTAAACCCGACGGCGACTTGGACAACAGCATGGCCGGCGCCGGTGCTGCCTCCGCTGGCGTCGAAGCTGTACATCGAATCGGCTTTACGTGAAGCTCCCGGGAGGAATGTATGAGCGCGCGCTACGGCATGGTGATCGATCTTGACGCCTGCACCGGTTGTGGCTCGTGCATGGTCGCCTGCGCCGCGGAGAACAACGTTCCGGCGCTGCCGCAAGCAACTGCGCGCACGGGACTGACGCCAATTCTCGTCCGCAAGGTATCGAATGCGATGGAGGGTCCGGCGCGCCGCGAGACGTTCATCCCCATCCTGTGCGCGCACTGCGAGCACGAAACCCCGTGCGTAAAAGTCTGCCCCCAGCAGGCGGTGGAAGTCGATAAAGCCACCGGGATTGTCCTGCAGATGCCGCAGCGGTGCCTTGGTTGCCGCTACTGCATGACCGCTTGCCCCTACCATGCGCGCTACTACAACTGGTGGGATCCCGCGTGGACGAAGGGGACGGAAAATAGCCTTAACCCCGGCGTTGCCGTCCGAATGCGCGGCGTCGTGGAGAAGTGCAATTTGTGTCACGTGCGGTTTCATGCGGCAAAAGAGAAAGCGGCCGCTGCCGGGAAGCGCGAGATCGATCCAGCCGACTATGTGCCGGCCTGTGTAGAAGCTTGCCCGACGGGCGCGATTCGTTTTGGCAACCTCGCCGATGCGAACGATCGCGTGTCGGTGGATGCTCGTTCCGCCAATGCCTTCCGCCTGCTGGCCCGGCTGGGAACAGAACCGAAGCTCTACTACAAATCGAACGAAGCCTGGGTTCGAGCCTTAGCAGAACCGGGCGGCGCCAGTTCGGAGGTTCAACATGGCTAGCTCTGTTCTCACCGATGGGCGGTGGATTGTCCGCGGTGAAGAGCGAACGTCGCTTCCGCAATTCCTACTCTGGCTGTCTCCGTGGGCCGTCTTGCTCGCGGTGGGCGTCTATGCCGCGGGGCTCTGCCTGTACTACGGGCTGAACCAAACGAACATGGACAACCGTTTCGCCTTCGGCCTGTGGATCTTTCTCGACTTGGGCATTATCGCGCTGGGCGCAGGAGCATTCTTCACTGGATTTCTGGTTTACATCCTGAAGCAAGCTGAATTGAAACCCATCCTCAACACGGCGGTCGTCGTTGGATTCATTTGTTACAGCGGCGCAGTTGCCATTCTGATGATCGATGTTGGACAGCCGTTGCGGGCGTGGTTCACCTTCTGGCATCCGAACACGCATTCAATGCTGACCGAGGTTACGTTTTGCATTTCGTGCTACCTGTTGGTGTTGAGCCTGGAATACATCCCGCTTCTGCTTCGCAACCGGCAACTGCGGCGGCTTCCGTCATTCCTGGTTTTTGAACATCAACTTCACAAACTCGTTCCTGTTCTCGCCGCAGTGGGAACGCTGCTCTCTTTCTTTCATCAAGGATCTCTCGGTGGACTTTACGGCGTGTTGCGCGGCAGGCCCTTCGCCTTCCGGCATGGCATTTTGATCTGGCCTTCTACATTTTTTCTTTTCATTTTGTCGGCGATCGCTTCGGGGCCAAGTTTCTTGATGCTCATTACCGCGACGGTAGAGAAAGTCACGGGACGAAAGCTCGTCCCGCAACCAGTGTTCCGCCGTCTCGGATTCATCTCGGGCGTTCTGCTCGCCGTTTATGTCGCGGCGAAATCGATCGACACCTTGATTTGGCTCAACTTTACTTCGCCTTCCGAAGGGTTCGCCGCCTGGCAGTTTTATTCGCACAAGCCCTTCGGCAGTCCCATTCTTTTCGTGGAGATCGTCGTTCTCGGCTTGCTGCCGGCGATTCTACTGACATCCCGCAAGACGGCAAGTCATCGCGGATGGCTGCTGGCAGGTGCAGCCATGGCTTGCGGCGGGATTTTACTGAACCGATTTGTTCTGACCGTGCAGACGCTCGCATTGCCAACCCTTCCTTTCGACGAGTTCCTCCAATACACCCCAAGTTGGCAGGAAGTGGCCAGCTTCGGCGGAGTGATTGCGTACGGAGTAATTCTTTATTCGCTGTCATATCGGTATCTGCCGTTGTTTTCCGCCCCAGGAGAGGATCAACCACATGTTTCCCGGCATTGACGGGTTTCACTGGACGTTCGGCCACGTGCTTTTCTTGTCGTTATTCTTCGCAGTAGTGCTGACAATTTTCACGACGATCGCGTCGGCGGTGGTGCGAACGGCTCGCGATTTTCGAGACCATCGAGCTATCGACTTCTGCTGGAAATCCGACTTCGCGGAATTGCCGGTGTCCGATCGTCGATGCCGGCATGAATTGGCAGGACGGGTCGCCTCCCGAATCTGCGACAATGCTTTCGATTGCAGGAAGTGCGCTAGCTATTCAAGGTTTGCATCTCTGCCTCCGGCGGAAGTGAATCAGCCCTCGGGCCTAGATTATCCGGCAGATCGTTTCTATCACCGCGGACACACATGGGTGAAACCCGCGAATGACGGCACTCTGACCATTGGGCTCGACGACTTAGGACGACATCTGATTGGCGATCCTGACTCCGTGCGGATGCCGGCGATCGGAGACGAGATAGAACTCAATCAAACTGCATGGAGCCTGCGGAAGAACAATCAGACGATTCCAGTGCGCGCACCAATCGAGGGCATGGTAGTCAGCGTCGGCGGTCCGAGGGAAGGCTGGTATCTAAAGATTCGTCCGAGGTTCGACGCGAGCGATCCAGCGAATCTGCGCCACCTGTTACGAGGAACCGAGGTTCAAGGCTGGGTGAACCGTGAACTGGAACGACTGCAGGTGCAATTGCGGACGCCCGGCACTCCGCCGGCGCTAGCCGATGGTGGCTCGCTTCTCCCTGACCTGATGGGAACGCTGCCGAACGCAGACTGGGATACCGTTCTCACCGACACATTTCTGGCCGTATGAGCTTCCGCAATGACTAGTGCGATATCTCATAGCGCTTGAGCTTGTCGTACAGTGTCGAACGGTCAATGCCTAACGCCGTCGATGCTTCTTTCACGTTGCCATGCTTTCGCTCAAGAGCGGCGACGATGGCGCGGCGCTCCAATTCGCCGAGAGGCACCTCAGGCACCTCCCACGATTGCTCCTTCGGATTGGGCCTTTGTACAAAAGCGAAATCTTGTTCTTCGAGCGAGCCGTTGTGACAGGTAACGATGGCACGTTCGATCACGTTCTCGAGTTCACGGACATTGCCGGGCCAATCGTGCGCGATGAGGATCTTCAGGGCTGCCCCGGAAATCCCGCTGAGTTCTTTCCCTAGTTCCGAAGAGATCCGCTGGACAAAGTGTTCGGCGAGTAGAGGAATGTCCTCACGCCGCTCGCGCAGGGGCGGCAGTCGAATCTCGATCACGTTGAGGCGGTAATAAAGGTCCTCCCGAAATCTCCCCTGCTGAACTTCTTCTGCCAAGTCTTTGTTGGTCGCCGCGATGACGCGAACGTCGACCGCGATTTCCTGACCTCCGCCGACTCGATAGAACCGGCGCTCCTGCAAGACCCGCAGAAGATCGGCCTGGAGTTTGGGAGAGATGTCTCCGATCTCATCGAGGAAAATGGTGCCGCCATCTGCAAGCTCGAATTTCCCCTTCGTCTGGCTGTTCGCTCCGGTGAATGCACCCTTCTCGTATCCGAACAACTCACTTTCGAGCAAGGTTTCCGTCAGCGCAGCGCAACTCACCGCGATGAAGGGCCTATCGGAGCGACTGCCCGAGAAGTGAACGGCGCGGGCCACGAGTTCTTTGCCTGTTCCGCTTTCTCCGCGAATCAGGACAGTGCTGCGCAAGCTTGCGACCTCTTGCGTCAGGATGAGAATTTCTTCCATCCGCGGATTCTTAGTGATGATGTCGTGATGGCGGTACTGTCGCGAAATCTTCTTGCGAAGGATTGCGTTTTCGCTCTGCAGTTTTTTCAGCTTGAGGATGCGCGATACCAGCATCGAGATTTCCTGCGGGTTGCAGGGCTTCACAATGTATTCCTGCGCGCCTTCTTTCATCGCCTGAATCGCGGTATCGACGGTGGCGTAAGCAGTGATGATGATGATGGACGCGTCGGGACGGATGCGATGAATTTCCATCATCGTCTCAATTCCGTCCATGCCGCCGGGCATCTTGAGATCAACAAAACAAATCGCGTAGTCGGATGCGCGAGCTAGGTCCAAAGCTCGCTGGCCGTTTTGCGCCGTATCGACCCGGTAGCCGTCTTCCCGCAACCACGCCGCCATCGACTCGCACATGACGTCTTCGTCATCCACAACGAGGATCGGCCAATTCTTTTTCATACTTCCGCCTCCTGGGAAAATCTTTCCACCAGTTGCAGTCCGCACCGGCCGCAAAATCGCTCCGCTTTCGCATCGACAAGCTCAATGTGCGTAGCGAGGCTCATCGCGCACGCTCGTTCCGAGCAATGGATAAGACCGAATGTATGGCCCAGTTCATGCAGAGCTTCCTTTACAGTGCGTTCACGCAACAACGCCTCCTCGGGAGGCAAGCCGTAAAACTCCTGGTGCAATCTGCAAAGCGAAATCACCGCGACGGGCCCATCGAACTGCGCCTGTCCAAATAAGAACGTGAGCATCGGAATCGACAAATCTACGTCGACGACGCCGAGAATCCGCGATGCGTTGCGAGGCACGCGCTGCGCCAGCATCTTCATGATCTCGACCGACTGGTACTGTTCGCGTTTCGGATCGTAAGCCGCACCCGGAATTAATAGAGACGGCAAGCGAAGCACAGGCAGCGGAAACCACTCGGCAACGGCGTTCTCGATCCAGTCCAGCGCTGAATCTGGAACCTTGCCGATGGGCACGAGGCAGAGATCGTTCACACACCTTGTACCTGTACCTCTCTCGTCGCGGGCACATTGGCGCAGGACTTCAGGGGAAGAGATACCGTGAAAGTCGTACCCTCGTTGCGGCGGCTCGCGACCTCAACTTCCCCGTCGTGCGCCTTGACGATTCCATACAGGACAGCCAGACCCAGCCCCACGCCCTTTCCTTCCGGCTTGGTAGTGAAGAATGGATCGAAGATTTTCGCCAGATTCTCGGGAGCGATACCTTCGCCCGTATCCTGAACGGACAGTTCAACGCTTTCTTCTTTTGGGATCACGCGCGAACGAATCGTCAGCTTGCCGCCACCCATGGGCTGCATGGCCTGTGCGCCGTTTAATACAAGATTGAGGATGACCTGCTGGATTTGCGATCCGTCGCACTCCACCGGAGGCAGATCCTCCTGCAAGTCGAGCACGACTTCGGCACTGATCAATTTGAGTTTGTGCTCGGCCAATCCGAGGGTCGTGCGCACCAGGCGATTTAAATCCGCGGGCGCGCGCTGCGGCTTAGAGCGGCGCGAGAAAGCCAGCAAATCGGAAACAATGCGCCCAACGCGAGCTGTCTCCGCGGAAATCAGGCCCAGATATTTGCGAAACTCTGCTTCCCTTCCCGGCGGATAATTGCCGTTCGCCATCAATCGCTCGAGCAGCATCGAGAGGTTCAGAACGCCCGAGACGGGATTGTTGATTTCGTGGGCGACGCTCGCGGCAAGTTGTCCGAGTGTCGCTAGCCGATCAGACTGCACGAGTTTTTTTTGAGCAGCTTTCAGCTGCTGCGTGCGCTCGTCCACTTTGACTTCCAGGGTTTGCTGCATGTCGTTTAATTCGGCGACGGCCAACTTCAAGCGTTCGCGCATCCGGTTGAACGAGTCCACGAGTTCATTGAGTTCCTGACTTCCTCCGGCGTTTCCCAGGTCGATCGGACGATCCAATTCCATCTCACTGACAGCTTTGGTGCCCGCGATCAGCTGCTGAATCGGCGTAGCCACGAAATGCCGGGTGAAGACAATCACGAAGACGGCCCCGATCGCCACCTCAAGCAGGGTCCACAGGATGGTCTGCAGCGTGATCGCCCGGGTCTGCGTTTGCACCGGATCCAGCCGCAAGGCAACGTCAACGACTCCCAGCACTTTGGTGGATGCGTTGTGAGCATGACAGCTCGCGTTGCTGCACGATGGCTCGTTGTAGATGGGCGCCACCATGTTGATGGTCTTCGTCCCATTTGGAGACGTTGCGTAACGCACTCTCGCATCCTGCGTCGGGTGGTTCCGAATCGCATCTTTGCTGTGACAAGTGGAGCAAACTTCGCTGGACGAGTCGGCCATCCGCAACTGCTCTCCGGCATCAGTCGAAAATGCAAGGCGGCCTTCGCGGTTGTACATCCGGATGCGGTCGACTCCTTGCTTATCTGCAATCACTCGCATGATTTCGTAGGCCGCTTTACGGTCGTCATCAAGCATGGCGTGCCAGGTCGCACCCGTGATGCCGCGAGACAGCTGATCGGCACCCAGAATCATGGTTTCGACCAACTGCCGCTTCTGACTGCGGAAATTAAGATATCCGCTGATTCCGCTGATCGCGACGATCAGGACTGTAAGAGAGAGAATCAGCTTTAAGCCGAGTTTTCTAGGCATGGCGGGGCCCTTCAGCTTGGTACGCTGACGACGAGAAAGCGGGACTACTGCCCGATGGGAAGTGCCCTTATTAGGCTAGATTGAGAACCCCGACGACTCCGTGATTGTCAGTGCCGAGGCCGGTGATTTGAATCACACCCGCACAGAAAGGTCTAAGGACAGGAAAGAGGGTCAGGAAGGTTTGCCGGTGCCGACGCGAAGCCGCTCAACTTCGCAAATCTTCACGATATTGAATCGATCAGTCGCGCCAAGTTTTCGCGACATGTTGTAGATGTGATTCTTGATCGTCTGCTCTGACAGATTCAGGCGCCTGGCAATCTCTTTATTCGAGAGCTGTTCTCGCAAGAGTTCCACCAGTTGCTGCTCGCGCCGGCTCAGTCCTAGTTCTAGGCCCCAGGAAGTTGCCGATGGAGCCGACATCTGCTGCGAGACGAAGCGGAATAAAGCCATTGAGAGAACGGACGGGCAGATAGCTTCGCCGGCAGCCACGGCGCGGATTGTCGCCGCCACCTCAACCGCGGAAGCGTCCTTGAGGACGTAGCCGACGATTCCTTCTCGCACTGCTTTGAGAAATGTATTTTCGTCGCAGTCCATATCCACCATCACAATCTTGACGCCCGGAATGGCAAGCTGAAGAGTCGAAATCAAGCTTGCGTTCGAAAAAACAAGACCACTCGAATCGAGAACGATGATACCGGGTGCCTTGGCTGTGACTTCTTGCAGTACGTCGGAGGAATAAGGGTTCGCTCCAACCACGCGGATGTCCTTCTTGGCGAGCAGTCGAACAAGAGCTTCGCGCAGCAGGCGATTTTCCGCCAGAAGAAACACTTCAGCCGTTCGCTTCGAACTCATTCACGCTCCAAATGGATTTTCGGATGTAGTCGTGAATCACAACGCCCGACTACACTTCGGCCCGCCCCAATTGTAATGGCTAGAGCCTTAGAACCCTGCTTCCCGCGAGAAGTTGTTTACGAGGGATAAATTATCGCGGGATTCCGGAATTGCGTCGCTCTGGTTCATGCCGCTTGCCGCGAGCGCTGCACGAAAGTCTTCCGCAAATACCGTTTTCACCCGATCTGGCCGTCCGCAACTATACCGACCCTTCCATAATTTTCAGAGTAAATTCCCCAATATCGCGCTGGAGCGTGTCGTCAACCATGATTCCGAAACCATCCAACTCCTCGATGCGTTTGTTAAAGAATCACACGCTGTGACTCGAAAAGGAGAAGCCATGAACAACGCCGCAGGTTCTTCCTATTTCAACAATGGATTCAATGCCGACACAGTTTGTCAGCACTGCGAAGGATTGGTTGAGCATGAGCCGTGGTGCATGACCCGGGAGCCGCGGATGCACTACGCTTATCAGATTGTTGTCGATCCGTCGAAATTGACCTTGGCGGATACTCTGCTGCTACATTCTCTCGGCGTTGCGTGGACGAACAACGCGACGCAAAAAGTCGAAGCCCTGCCGCGCTGAGATCCTCAGGTTGCGATCCGCTCGGTACGGCTGGCCGAGCGGACCCGGGTGTGGAAATGAATTTCATGGGCAAAGTGCGGTCGACTCTTGCCAGCCGCATCCTTGCGTGAATTTACAGGCATTCCTGCCCTGATCAGCTCCCGTCTTCTCCTGTTCCCCGCTGTCCGTTCTATAATCAGCCTCCGATGCCAACCGTCCCAGACCAAGGATGGCAGAACGTGAAGCGAAGGCAAGCCGCAACGCCTTCAGAATGCGGGTTACCCCTATGAAGAAATTGTTCTTATTGCATTCGCATTGCTGCTCTCCTGTTCAGTGAGTGAGATCGCAGTTCCGAGTTCCGAAGCGAAGACGGCAGTTCCAGCGGCAGGGCTGAAGACCTCGACCGTTGAGGTGGCCGGAACCAAACAGTGGGTCGACACCAATGTCGACGTCCGGGGCGGAGCAAAGATTCGACTCACTGCGACGGGACAGATCACGTATCCCGCGGACGACTCCTACGCAGGAAGGGCCCATACGCTGGGAACATTTGGCCCAGACGGGATTCCACGAGGATTTGCGGACCTGATCCACCAATATCCAGTTGGCAGCGCGGGACATGGCGCGCTGATCGGACGCATCGGATCGGTGGATTACGCGCAGGCTTTCCTGGTGGGTGCCAGCAAGGAGATCGACGTTCCCGTGTCCGGACGCTTGTACTTGGGACTCAACCAAAGTGCGAAGGAAGCCGAGACGGCAACCGGCACGTTTTCAGTCAAGATCGAGGTGCTCGAAGAAGGCACGGGGGACGCAGCGAGCGTCGGCGGTCCCTCGGAAACGCGCGTGACGGGCATTACTCCTGACCTTCTAAACAAGATTCCCCGGCGCGTTTCCGATCCGGCCAAGAATCCTGGCGACATGGTGAACGTATTGATCGTGGGCACGCAGGATCAGGTGGTTCAAGTCTTCACGTCGGGCGGATGGGTACAAGTAGACAAGACGGTGCGCGACACGGCCATGAACGCGATCGTCGAATCACTGGAAAAAAAGGACTACCTCACGATGCCGATGAGCGTGCTCTACCTTTTTGACCGGGCGCAGGACTACGGGTTCGCTCACGCCGAACCAGTACGCGTCGCGATGTCACGCAACCACCTGCGAGTCTGGAAATCCGCATATGAGGTCGATGGGAGACCGCTATGGTGCATCGCTGCGACGCACGACATCGGATTCGAGCGGGACCAGCGCAACAACGGCGTTACCCACAAGATTGATCCTTCGATTGATGGGGAACGCGAATACGTAAACGGCACGCTCTCGGGAACTGGACTCGTCGTGCAGCGGGACCACGTAACACCGCCAGATCCGCTCACGACCGCAAAGACAGCGACCGGAGGGGAATTCCACTCCGATGGCCGCATACTTGTGCTGGTTCTGAAAAACTCAACGGGAAAAGAGTGACTAAGCCGTTGCTGGAATGTTCTCAATAAGATGCGAACTACGGTTTTTCACTGATTGTGGCTTCGACCGCATCACGATGTAATAGGGGCAGTTCTTGAGATGACGGACGGCCATAGGTTAGCGTTGGGGGTTGACCCACGTTCAGACCTTCTCGGCCGTCCGAGTTGTTTGTAGCGCATTCCTCCTGGCTTCTTCCTCGACAAAACAAATAGTCCTTTGCCCCGCCGCTATACGGGCGCAAAACTGGATATCCCCAACACCAGACAAAAAAGGACGGCGCAGGGTCGCCAGTTTGTCGAAGCCACGCCGTCCGTCCTCCGCTAATCCGTAAACTCAGAGTGAGCCCAGAAACGCCAACAAGTTGGCAGAATCCGTAGAACTCAGCGCCTTGTAATTGGAAACAACGGTCGATGCCTCTCCGCCGTGCCGGCGAATCGCCTTGTCGATCGTCTTTGAACCGTTGTCGTGCATCAAGCCGCCGGACTTCGCCAGCATGTTCGACAAGCCCCACAGCGGTGCGGTGCGCCACATGGTCAGACTTGCCTGGCCCGTTCCATGAGGCTGAAATGGAAGGCCTCCCGAATCGCCCGTGCCCATATCGTGGAGCAGGAAATCCGAATATGGATCAAATGCCACGTTGCTTAAGGACGGAATCACTGCGGTCTGGGTTCCGTTCGTTGCTTTGAGCGTCACGTTCTGCTGAGTGGTGAAACTTTCAATGTGGCAGATGTTGCACCCTGTGCTTGCAAATACCGCTGCGCCCGCAGTGGTCTTCGAGGTTGGCGGCTTCGGAGCGATCGGAGCCAGCAAGGCTTCGAACTGGGTCATCTTGATCATGTTGACTTGCGCAACATCCTGCGGCGAGTTCTTGTCCGGCTGGCAATTGCTCGGAAACGCCAAGCCTTGCGGCAGATGTTCCGTCGGATTGAAGGCGGTTGAGACGCCGAACAAACTGTTGCTGGTTGTTATGCCGAGTTCGTTGAATTCGGCATTGGCGTTGAATTGGAACAGCGTGACAGCGTCCAGCTTCTGGCCGAAGCGGCCAGGACGAACAACACCGTTTTCATCCTCGACCATGTTGGCGATGCCGGTGATTCCGAATTTCTTCGAAATCGCGACATTCGCGAGAATCGCGGAGTCAGGAATGTTATCGACCAACCCCAGCCCGAAGAGCTGCGGCGATCGAACGTTGTTGACAACGGTTGCATCGCTCGGAAGCACTTCGTGAGGCAGGTTCTGCGCGGCTCCTCCACCCGAGGCGGCCAATCCTGATTTAGTGGTCGTGTAGGTAAACGTAGTGGTCGACGGGACACTCACAATCGCAAATTGCCCGTTGTAGCCGGAGACAGGAACGTTAAGGACTTGGACTTCCTGTCCCTTCTGAAACTTGTGCGCTACGGTCGTCGTGATCGTCACCGTTGTTCCAGATTCGGTGGCCCCATTCGAAGCAATCACCATCTGGTTACATCCCGGCAGTGTTTGGAAGGTCGCGTTCGAGATACCGTGAAGGACCGGACCGCCCTCGTTCTCCGGCGAAGTGCCGTTTCCGTCGAGATAGTTGAAGGTATTGTCGGGATTCCATTTGCCAAAGCGGGTTCCCGTGTTCGTGCTGGTGTCTCCGGCGGTTCCTGTCAGCACGTCCGTTCCAGCTCCGTGGCAGGTAAAGCAGCCCGTCTTGGTGGAAACTGGTCCGAGCCCTCGAATCGGGTCCCACTTAATCACAAAATTTCCGTAGCCCCCGTTAAACAGGCTTGTGATACTAGGAGAAAGGCCGGCAAGCGGACCTCCAAATTCACCCACAGTTGGTGGAGGCGGAGGTGGTGGCGGACAGGTCGGGCAAACAGCCTCAACTTTCTTGGCGTAGTGCGACGGCACTGCCAGGATGCATAGCGAGGCCAGAAGAAATAGCGCAAATGGCGCAAAACTGCGTTTCATAGTTGCTCCTGATTCTTTTCGAACGTCATCTATGTGACTTGATTTGCCTTCGCGAGAGGGGGTGGCGCGAAGGACCTTACCTGTAGTGACCCTGGGTTCGTACTCTTGCCCGCATCGTCAAACTGAATACAGCGTTCATTCGCAGTCGGTCTCGTAAACACGACGCATCCAAAACTGGAATGATTTTCCTTCGCGAGGGGGGATGACGCGAAAGATACTAACCTTGGTGGCCCATGGCTCGGAACGTATTGCCCACAATGTCGGAGATCGACCTATCCAACAATGTTACTTCGCAGCTTGTCTCTCAGCCGCGTCGCTGTCAAGTTGAAAGTTTTTGCAAGGTGTGGAAAAACACCTCAAGAATCATCTGTACACGCATATCGAGTCGATTTTATGAATCCTCGTCGTTGTAGCCCGGTGTTTGGTCCCAAAGTTTCGGGCTCTAGATTTTCGGAAACCCCGGTAGCAGGCGGTTTTCAAACCGCCCACTACCGAAACCCCATTTTGGTTGACTGGGAAGTGTTTAGCGAAAGAGTGCGCGAGGCATTCTTGCGCCGTTTCAGTTACAGTATCCGCGTCATCCAAAACCGATTTGCCCTGGAAAGATGTACGCAGAGGCGGGCTGGAGAAACTATGAAGAAGCGGTCTGGATCTCCCCTCTTTTCGTCGATCTCCGTGTCGCGACGCGAGTTTCTTGCAAAGACCGCGGCGGCCGGTGCTGGATTTGCAATCGTTCCTCGGCACGTATTGGGCGGCGCAGGATACGTACCGCCTAGCGATAAAGTCAACATCGCTTTCATTGGAGTTGGCTCGCAAGGATTGCGCGTCATGTTGCATTTTTTGCGCGAGCCCGATGTGCAAGGAATTGCAGTCTGCGACGCCAACAAAAGCGCCGCAAACCACCCGCAGTGGGCCCCCCATGAGTTCTGCAATTCGGTGCGCCAACTACTCGGAGTAGAAAGCGGCTGGGATTGGCTCAGTCCCGATCAACCCATACAGCTGACGCATTCGCTTGCCGTCACTAGTGGGGTATCAGGTCGCGAACCGTGCCAGAAAATCGTCGAAGGGTATTACGGAACTCAAAAGCGGTCGGGGAACTACCACGGTTGTGCAGCTTACAGCGACTTTCGCGAACTGCTTGAGAAAGAGCGCGATCTCGACGCGGTCGTTGTTTGCACGACCGACAATTTGCACGCTGCCGTTTCCGCGGCGGCGATGAAGAAGCACAAGCATGTGTTTTGCCAGAAGCCTCTCACCCACACTATCTACGAGGCGCGCCGCGTCGCCGAGATCGCGCGAGAGACCGGTGTGGCCACCCAGATCGCCGTGGCGAATCAGGCGTCGGAGGACACGCGTCTATTGTGCGAGTGGATCTGGAGCGGTGCGATCGGACCGGTGCGAGAAGTGTGGAACTGGTCGAGCCGCCCTTTCTGGGCGCAGGGTATTGAGCGTCCGAAGGAGTCGGAGCCTGTCCCCGAGGGTATGGATTGGGATTTATGGCTGGGCCCGGCGCCGGTGCGTCCGTTCAACCATGTGTATGTACCTTTCGTGTGGCGCGGGTGGACCGATTTCGGCTGTGGTGCCTTGGGCGATATGGGCTCGTACAGTTACGACACGATCTTCCGCGTGCTGAAACTCGAGGCGCCTGTCAGCGTGGAAGCCAGTTCCACGGACCGCTTCGACGAGACTTATCCGCTGGCTTCGATCATTCGGTATGACTTCGCTGCTCGAGGAGAAATGCCGCCCGTAAAATTCACGTGGTACGACGGTGGATTGAAGCCGCCGCGACCAGAAGAACTGGAACAAGGCCGTCCCTTCAAAGGTGCGGGAGAGGAAGACGAGGGTCTCTTGTTCGTGGGAGATCGTGGCAAGATCCTTTGCGGATTCAACGGAAGGCAACCGATGCTGATTCCGCAAGCCAAGATGGATAGTTTTCAGCAGCCTCCGAAGACACTCCTCGCTCTCCGGGCAATGAAAGGGAGTGGCTCGACGCCTGCAAAGGCGGCAAGAACAAGCCGGGAGGCAATTTTGAGTTCGAAGGGCTGGTAACCGAAACCCTTTTGCTCGGAAACATCGCAGTTCGCTCCGGGCAGAAATTAGCATGGGACCGCACCACTCTTCGAACAACCCCCGACTCAGATTTAACGCAACGATTCATTCAGCCCGAACGCAGAAGTGGATGGGCACTGTAGATTTTCAAACTTGAGGTGGAGGAGACGCAATGCCGGCGATTTCCAGAAGAGAATTTTGCAAGGTAGCAGCCGCGCAGGCGGCCGCCATCGGGTTATTGTCAGCGGGAAGTCTCAAGCTGCACGCCAACCCCCTCGGGATGCCCATCGGATGCCAGACTTGGCCGGTCCGGAAAATGATCGAGAAGGACTTCTCCGGGCACTCTCAAACCCTCGTCGCAGCCGGATTTCAGTCGATTGAGTTGTGTTCCCCCGTGGGATATGCAGACTCTGGATTCGAAGGATTGGCGAAATATAAGGGATCCGAACTGCGCGGCATTCTGAAGGATGCGGGGCTGACCTGCGTCAGCTCACACTTCGGGATTGAAGAGCTCAGAAAGAATCAGGCGGATCGGATCGAGTGGGCGAAAGAGGTTGGCCTGACACAGATGCTCGTTCCGAGCCTTGATGCCGGCGACCATCCGTCGATGGACGATGTGAAGCGCGCCGCCGACGAATACAACAAAATGGGCGAGCAGGCCGCTAAAGCAGGCATCCAACAGGGTCTTCATAACGAAGGCTTCGAGCTGTCGACGGTGAACGGCAAGCGCACGTACGACATCTTGTTCGAGCTTCTTGATCCGAAGCTGGTCAAATTCCAGTTCCAGGTTTCCACGATCAGCCAGGGATACGACGCAGCGGAATATTTTACGAAGTATCCGGGCCGCTTTATCTCCATGCACGTCCAGGGTTGGTCCGCCCAAGCCAAGAAAATCGTGCCGGTCGGCCAAGGCAGCCTCGATTGGAAGAAAATCTTCTCAGCGGCGAAAGTTGGAGGTATCAAGAATTACTTCGTCGAGATGGATCTTGAGATGATGCGGGCAAGCGTGCCTTATCTTCGCAGCTTGCAGGTCTGATCCGGCGCGGGTATTTACCAAGTCTTACGATACGTCGACTCGGGCTTGCCTTCGCGCAACCGATCGGCAACTTCCACGCCCTGCATAAAGGCGTGGTCCTGGTTCGACACTTCGTAACGCCACCCGCCGAAGCGGCCGCGGCTATAGATCTCCAGCCGTTCAAGTTCTCTTTGCACTTCATTCAGTAACTTGTCCCGCCCCGCGAATGGCACCGGATACCCATGATCAAGTTCGGTGGCGAAAACGGAGACCACCTGCGCGGATGGTGGAAGAAAACCGATTTGCCGTAACGCAGCTTCTATTTCCTCCGGTTCGTAACGACGGTTCGAGGCTTTGGTGAAGCTTCTCTCGCACAAAATGGACCAGGTATTTCTTGGATCCGGAACATTTTTGGGCGAGAAGTTTGAGGGAAGATTGACGCGCCAAAAAGGCAGATCCGGCGCAGGGACATTGACTGCGTGAACGCCTTTCAACATCTCAGGCATCGGGCCCTGTAAGCCAAATCCGAAGATCTGTACTTTCGCAGGACGGAAGTCGTTCGATCGAGCCTGCAGGCCGGGCTGGTCTGCCATCATCCGAAGCAGCAGATCGATCGGAATCGAACTGACGAGGCTGTTGTATCCGACGCTGGAGGCGTCATCAAACCAGAGCCTCTTTGCCCCCGCATCCAGTTTCTGTACCCGCGAACCAAGCCGCCGCGAGTTCTCTGGAATCAGTGCAAAGATGCGCTCCCAGATTGCGCCCACGCCTCCTTCCAGCGGATAACGGACGGGGGTTGCCTGATTCCATCCGGGCTCATCTCGATTCAGCAAGAGGTTTCGCAGAATGGCAAGCGCACTTACCTCGGGAATGTTTTTCTCTTTCGATCCGCTATGGTGCGAAGACCATGCGCTTCCCAGCAATTGCGGCTCGTGTGCCCACATCTTTCGATTCAGAGGGCCCATTACGTGGCGAGTCAAAGGTTCGCCGAATTTTCCTTCGAGATATTGTTGCAGACTCGGCTCACCCTCTTGTTGATCTGAAGGCGAGCGACGCAACAATCCCCATAGGCACGCCGCCAAAGTGGCGAGGGGCAGCCGATGAATATTGCGCTGCACCGGAGTGGGTATCAAACGATTGTTGACCCAAACCCCGCGAATCGGCGTCGAGCGGTGCCATTCGGGAATGACGTGATCGAGCAGATTGATGAATTCCGGATATTCCGCGTGCGGAAAAAGAACGTGTCCGCCGTAGTCAAACGTGAAGCCCTCTGGAGTTATAAAGGATGCCGCGCGTCCGCCGGGGACTGTCGATTGATCGATCAGGAGGAAGGACCGACGATCACGCTCTGTCGCGGAGTCGATCGAAGAAGGCTTCTGGGAGAGTCGCCACGCGGCGCCGATTCCCGTAGGACCCGCGCCGAGAATGGCAATGTCGACCCGCGTCTCTTTTTCAGATGACATGCGCGGGGCTAAGCCGCAGCGCGCCTCTTCTCGATGAAGCTGACTCTGACTCGCGCGCTTTGAGAAGCAGTCGCAAGGACGAGATCACCGCGATTCACAACCTGTCCGTCCTTGTGATCGGGAGACAAATTACGGTTGGCGAGCAACACGAAATTAGCGGCTGGATCGAGAACTGCCCGCTGCCCAAACGGCGGAGCGAACACGGGAGTAATCGCTCTTCGAAACTGCGATAGATAGTCTTCGTTCTGCCGGAGTTCCGCCCTGCACTCTTCTTCCGATAGCACTTCTGGGTTGAGGTGACCCCAACCGTGATTCTGCAAATCGACGCCTGCGAGCACTGCCTGCGCCAACTGCTCAGGGCCGACTGTGCGAAGGGCCTTTTCCGCGTCCTTGCAAGTTGTATCTACGGCGACAGCGAGTCTGTCGATCAGCGCTTCGATTTCACTTTGACTGCGCATACTCATGTAGAGATGCTTGATGTGTCCCCTCAAAGCGCGACGACCCGCGATCGATACAAGATTCCAGGTCTGCCCTTCAAATCGGCACTCCGCGGCTCGAGGGGTGTCGAGCATGCTGCTTATCTGAAACGGAAAATATTGGATCTTGTTTTCGACATGGCTGCCGTTCACAAACCACGACACCGCATGCCCAAACCGGCGAGCCAGCAACGCCAGCTCAAGCCCCGCATATGTGGCGTCGTCTACGGTCAGTGCGTCGCCGTGGCCAGCGATAGCTTGCGCCAGAGGAACATACTTCTTGCGGCGTAACTGCAGGTGGCGAGCCGCTCTCGATGTAGGCAAACACAGCGAATGGCTGATGCGTTCGCTGCGATAGGAAGACACGACGCCGTGTGTTACGTAAATCATGGAAGCAATAATGGATGGGGAACGCATCAGGGGAGGCATGGATACTCTCACATCCCTCGGGGCATTTCAAATGATATTTTGACGCTACTTGCCGAACTGATTACGTCCTCAATCCGAATCGCATTTTGTGAAGTATGATCTGCTAAATTCGGATTCAAACACCTTGCAATTTCTTGCACACTCAAACTATGGATCGATGCAGAAGCACGATCCAGTGGCCTTGCCGGAGATGACGGCATGAGACACGCGATCAAACGGGGCTTAGACATTGTGCTCTCGGCAGGCCTCTTATTTGTTGGTTTTCCCGCACTCTTGCTCGTCGCTGCAGCAATCAAGCTTTCATCGCCTGGGCCCATCTTGTTTGTACAGGAACGAATTGGTCGGAATAAGGTGCCATTCAGAATTTACAAATTCCGAACTATGATTCCCGACGCCGAGAATCGTTTGGCTGACCTTAAAGCCAAGAACGAGACCGGCGGAGCGGCCTTCAAGATGAAGAACGATCCTCGGGTTACGTCCATTGGATCGTTCTTGAGACGAACGAGCATCGACGAGTTACCCCAGTTACTCAACGTTCTGATCGGGGATATGAGCCTGGTCGGTCCGAGGCCGCTCACGACGAAAGATTTTGAAGGGTACACGGAAAATAGTTATGACCGCCGCTTCAGTGTAAAGCCAGGCATCACGTGCTTGTACCAAGTATCCGGACGCAGCCTGCTCTCATTCGATCAATGGATGCGGCTGGACGTTCGATACGTCGATCAGTGGTCGTTGTGGCTTGATTTCACGATTCTCGCGAGGACGGTCCCAGCCGTACTAAAGGGAGTGGGAGCGGTGTAGACGGTGGGCTGTTGAACGCGCTGAAACAGATATCGATTGGTGGTCTCAATCCGTGCGTCGCGCAGGTAGCAGAGATGGCTTCTAAAGATCCTCGAGTGAACATCCTGGGTGTCGGCATCAGCGTACTCACCATGGAGAGTGCGCTGCAAAAGATCGAGGCGCTCCTTGACCACGGAGATCGCGGGTATATCTGTGTTACGGGAGCGCAAGGCATCATTGAGGCGCAGGACGATCGGAGTTATCGCAACATCCTCAACTCGGCTTTTTTGACGACGCCAGACGGCATGCCCACTGTTTGGTTAGGTAAGTATCACGGCTTTCGGGATATGGGCCGTGTGTACGGGCCGCGCCTGATGCTCGGTCTATGCAACAACTCTGTAGCGAAGGGATATCGTCACTTTTTTTACGGAGGGAGGCCTGGAATCGCGGAGAAGTTGAAAGCGGAACTGACGCGAAAGTATCCGGGACTGCAAATTGTGGGTACTTACACTCCACCATTCCGGCCACTTACTCCCGAGGAAGAAACCGACCTCATTTCGCAGGTTCAGGCGTCCGGCGCGAATGTGCTTTGGTGTGGACTCGGCACACCAAAGCAGGAACGATTCATGGTGTCGTATCTGGATCGACTGCCGGTTCAATTGATGATCGGCGTGGGCGCCGCATTCGATATTTTGAGTGGAACCACGCGCGAAGCTCCGGAATGGGTTCTGCGAACTGGACTGACTTCGATCTTCCGAGTATGTCAGGAGCCGCGGCGCTTGTGGAAGCGCTATCTGCTGAACAATCCCCGCTTCATGTGGCTCACTTTCCTGCAACTCTCAGGCATTCGCCGCTTCGAACTCGACTGAACCGTCATTCCAAGGATCGCAAATATTCATCGCTTGGCGAACTTGACCTCACTGCCCATCTGCCTTACATTGGCGGGCACTTCGATCTGGGAGGGGAATTTTATGTTAGATGGGTTCAAGAAATTTGTGCTTCGCGGAAACGTTGTCGATATGGCCGTCGGTGTCGTCATTGGTGCAGCCTTCGGGGGAGTGGTTACGTCCCTAACAAAAGATTTGCTCATGCCTTTGGTTGCCTTGATGGTAAAGAAGCCGGATCTCTCGGCGGTGGCCTTCACCGTCAATGGGACGCTGTTTCCGATCGGCGATTTCCTCAACTCGTGCATTTCGTTCTTACTCATAGCCGCAGCGATTTACTTTTTCGTAGTGACTCCCGTGAACGCGATGATTGCGCGGATGCGCCGCAGCCCGGCGCCGGCCGATCCTACGACGAAAAAATGTCCAGAGTGCATGAGCGAAATCCCGATCGACGCCCGCCGCTGCGCGCACTGCACCCAGTCGCAGGTGGCAATGGCAGCATAGCGACGCCCGCTTATTTGTCACAGAACTCATTCTGATTGTGGAGAGGCCTGCCGATGAATGTAAGCCGCATCGTGATTGCTTCCCTGGGCGCTTTCGTAGCCTACTTCGCCGTAGGTGGGTTGTTCTTTGCCGTCATGCCGTGGCTAAGGAATGAGTTTCGCAAGTATCCAAACATCTACCGGTCGCAAGACTCGATGAAGACTGTAATGCCTGCAGGGATGGCCTTCATGCTTCTCGCGATTGCGGCGCTGGCAGTCCTCTATGCAATGCTTTATAAGGACGGATCTGGAGCACTCCAAGGCCTCCGATTTGGAGCGTTGATCGGCGTATTCGCCATCGGCTCTTTCGTTGTGCACAACTACGTCAACCTGCAGATTGGGCTGAAGCTGACGGTCGAACAGGGAGTTGCCTACTTCATCGAATGGTTGATCGTTGGTTTGGTGATCGGCCTCATTTACCGGCCCGCGATCTAACCCTGCTCACCCATTGAGTCTTGCGTCGTCAAAACCTGCAGGCCCAATCTCGATCCAGACGGGCACTTCTCTTTTCAACAAAGCAGTCATGACCTCAATTAACCGGCGCGCGTTTCTGGAAATGGCAGTAGCACTGGGTGCCACTGCCGCGTGGGGACTTTCCTCGAGCAAGATTCCGTGGCGAGAGCGTCGCGAACTCTATCCGGAGGGCGTGGCTTCGGGAGACCCGGACACCAACAGCGTTTTGCTCTGGACGCGACGTCCGCCGACCGCGAACAGCGACGTGAAGAGTCTGCACGTCGAGGTCGCAGAAGACGAATCATTCCAAAAGATTGTCGTAAGGGCGGAGGCTCCCATCTCGCAAAGGTCGGATTGGACTTGCCGCGTCTTGGCAGGCGGCCTCAAGCCCGCGACAGTCTACTGGTATCGCTTCACCGACAGCGATGGGAATGGCAGCCGGATCGGCCGGACAATCACAGCACCACGCGATGACGACAGCAAACCTGTGCGGTTCGTATTTGTGAGCTGCCAGAACGCCAATCAGGGCGCGCAGAATGCTTATCGCCGGATGATTTTCGAGGATGAACACGCCGCCGAGGCAGATCGCATCGGCTTTATTCTCCACCTCGGCGACTTCATCTACGAGATCGTTTGGTATCCGGAAGATCGCCCGCAGGGGATGTACGATCGGCGGCTTCGCGACGTCGTTCGCTACGAACATGGCGAGAAGATCCGCGACTTTCACATCCCAACTGTGCTCGCGGACTATCGCGCCGTCTACCGTGGATACCTGCACGATCCAGACTTGCAGGACGCCCGCGCGCGCTGGCCATTCGTGTGTATGTGGGACAACCACGAATTCAGTTGGATGGGGTGGCAGAGTTTGCAGAAATTCGAAGGCGTGACGCGGCCGTGCGCAGACGCGGAAGGTGGCGGCGAACCAGGCATTCTTCGAATATCAGCCGGCACGACTGTTCAAACCAAGTGGACCTTCCATCGATGAGTTTGATCCACCGCATGTGTCGGATTTGCCAGTCGATCACTTTGATCAACACGGTCTGGGCCAGGAGCAGAACAACCTGACTGCGATCAACAGCCTCAGAGGCTATCGAGCGATTCGCTGGGGCCGCAACATGGAGTTGATCGTTACGGATCAGCGAAGCTACCGCTCGGAAGAGCCGACGGATCGGCCCGAAGCAAATGCTTTTTCGAGTGACGCATTTCCGGAGTTGATGCCGGAAGAGGCGATGGAGATATTGGACGCCGGCAATGCGTACGACGGCGGCCGTCCTCCAGCGTCGATTCGTTACGGCGACAAGGAGGTCGTAAATTTTCGCCGCGAACAACCAGCGCAGACAGTTCTGGGCGCCGAGCAAAAATTATGGTTCCTCGACCGCCTCAAGCAATCGAAGGCCACTTGGAAGATATGGGGCAACACGGTTGCCACGCTCGATATGCGCGCCGATCCGCAAAATTTGCCCCCAGGGTTGACTTCACCGTGGCCGGGAGCGGGATACGCAGGATTCGGCGGAGGAGATTTCAGCAGTGCGTATGTGGAGAGAGGCGAAATTTATGATTTCGTTCGCGATCACGGCATCACCGGCTTCGCGACTGTAGCGGGCGATCGTCACAGCTTTTGGGCCGGGCTCGCAGCGAAAAGTTTGCCTCCGCAGCGCTTCGAGCCGGTGGGATCGCGTTCGTTGTCGGTTCCATCTCGGCGCCAGGTTTTGTCGAGGCGTACGAACACAGGTTTCCGAAGGATCATCCCCTGCGTGCTTTGTACATCGGGCAAGGTCCTGCTGACCAGCTTCCCCAGCCGACCATCAATCTTTTGCTTCGCCATGGCGTTCGATCATGCCTCGAATACGCGAAAAGCGGAGACATCAAGAAGGCGCGAACTTTGTCCAATCCCGACCTGTCTCCGCACGTTTCGTTTACCGATATGGGCGGCCACGGGTACGCGGTCGTTCGCGTTACAGTCGACACGTTGGAAACTGAATTCGTGTGCATCCCTCGGCCACTCGAGCGTAGCGAGCGGGCCGATGGAGGACCTCTTCTGTATCGCGCCCGACACACGACCAGACTGTGGCGCAAAGGCGAATCACCGAAGATCGGGCAGCAGATTCTCGAGGGCGACCCGCGCTTTTCTATCTGAAGCGATTCGGCGCAATCACCTCCCTCTACGTTGACCGTCCCCGCACACTCGACCTAGTATGACCGTGCCCGTCCACTCCTCATTCTGCATCGGAGGCTCATGCGTCCCAGCTTGCACGAAATAGTTACGCGCGTACTGCTCTCATTGACTTGTGCAGCGATTCTTTCGCCCATCGCCCAAGCTCAGTTCATGAGCAGCGATCTCTCCCGCTTGCGCTCGATCAGCGGTGCGTCTCTGTCGCCCGACGGCCACTACATCGCTTACGGCATCGCCATGCGCGACGCTCCGGGCCGTCCCTACAGCCAGCTTTGGGTTATGGACCTCAGTTCGGCGAAGAGTGTGCGACTGGGTGGCGAAAAACCGGCGGGCGGCCCGGTGTGGTCGAGTGACAGCAAGTGGATTGCGTTCCACGGTTCGGATGGCGACAAGCATGGTCTGATGATCTCGCATCCCGACGGGACCGATACAACTTTCGTCGCACCGCTCGCGGGCACAAACTCTCCTTTGCCGGGAGCCGGCAGAGACATCGCGTGGTCGCCTGACTCAAGACAGATCGCGTTCATCTCTTCGACCGCCGGTGATGTCGCAGCGGAAGCTGCGGGTGACCCGATGGTCATTACGCGCTATCTCTACAAGCCCGACTTCGGCGAAGGCATGACACGCTTCAACGATAACCAGCGCCTTCACATTTTTCTGATCGACGTCGGTTCAAAGCAGGTTCGACAGCTGACGCAGGGCAACTACGATGAACACTCCATCGACTGGTCGCCCGATGGGAAGCAACTCGTATTCGTTTCCAATCGCGAACCGAATCAGGACGAGTTCTTCAACTACGATCTCTTCACGCTGCAGCTCGCCGACAACAGCATCCATCGCCTGACCGCAACCGAAGCCTGCGAATACGATCCGCGTTGGTCGCCGGATGGAAAGTCCATCGCATATCTCGCCACTCGACGTGGGCTGACCGATCGAGAGACTACGATGGAAGACACTCACGTCTGGCTGATGAATGCAGATGGCAGCAACCGCCGCGAAATCGGCGCCATGATCGACAATCGTCAAGGCGCTCCGCAGTGGTCGCCGGATGGAAGCGCCGTGTATTTCACCGCACAGGAGCGCGGCAGTAACCATCTTGTTCGCCTCGCGATCGCGGGGGGCCAGCCAGAAGATGTCGTGAAGGACCCAGGGTTCGTTGCCGGCTGGTCCGTCTCAAAGAATGGCGCGCTCGCCTACGCGTTCTCTGGCCTTGACGATGCCTTTGAACTTTTCTATAAATCTGGCCCTGCGGCCGCTCGCAAGTTGACGGACCTGAACAAAGACTTTCTTGCCGGCAAGACGCTTGCTCCCGTTGAACCGTTCACATTTGTCAGCAATGACAACCGATTCGAGGTGGAGGCGTTTCTCACGAAGCCGCTGGGTATGACCGCAACGTCGAAACATCCTCTGATCGTTGTCATTCATGGCGGGCCTCATGGAGCAAACGGACCAACCTTTAACTTCAAGAACCAGGTATACGCGACGCATGGCTACGCCGTGCTGAACGTGAATTATCGGGGCTCCACGGGATACGGACAGAAATTCGCGGACGCGGTTTTTGGTGATCAGGATGGCAACGAGGGGCAGGACGTTCTATACGCCGTCAGCGCCGCCGTGCGGCGCTATCTATGGATTGACCGCGAGCGTCTCGGCATTGAGGGCGTGAGTTACGGCGGCCAACTCACGGATTGGCTCATCACCCAGACGAACGAGTTTAAGGCAGCAATTCCGACGGCGGGCATCGCGAATCTGGTCAGCTACAACTACATGACGTACTACAACCAATACGAGGAAATGGAGTTCGGACAATTCCTTCAACAGGGCAACCTGATGGATGTCGCATGGGAACGCTCGGCGCTGAAGCACATCGCCGCCGCGCATACGCCGACGCTCATCATTCACGGAGAGAATGACAACGACGTTCCCATCGCCGAGGCAGAACAACTCTTTATCGCCCTGAAGGATGTCGGCGTGGAGACAGTTTTTCTTCGCTATCCGCGCGAAGGGCACGGACTTTCAGAGACCAAGCATCAAATCGATGCTACGGATCGATCCATCGCCTGGTACGACAAGCACTTTGCGAAGCAGGGAGAAGAGGGCATCACGAACGTACAGCCGTGAAACCGACAGGTACGTCCGTGGCAATGATACGGGTGAAAATCTGTAGCTAGTTCAACTCCCGAACCCAGATGTTGCGGAAACTGATCGGCGGACTCGGATCTCCGTGGGCCTGCAGTTTGATGGGTGCGCCGTCGAACTTCTTGTAGAAAGGCTTTCCGATGTATCGCGTCTCGCCTTTCAGCTCAAAGTGATTCTGCACGATCACACCATTGAAGAACGCCGTAACGTACGCCGGAGTCTTGACAGAGCCATCGTCGTTGAATACGGGAGCGGTCCACACGACGTCGTAGACTTGCCACTCTCCGGGCTTGCGAGTCGGATTTGCAAGCGGAATCCCTTGCTTATAAATGCTGGCCGCCTGACCGTTCACGTAGGTCTTGTTCTGATACGAATCGAGAATCTGCAACTCGTACCCTGCGTCGCCAGTGCCAGTGGAGGCGAGAAACAATCCGCTGTTCCCGCGCGACTGTCCCGTACCCGTCACATCGGTCGGAACCTTCCATTCGAGATGCAGCTGATAATTCCTGAACGAACGCTTGGTCTCGATATTTCCACCGTCCTTATTGACGGTGACCACGCCGTTCGCCACATTCCATTTGGCAGGAGACTTGTCCTGGGCCGAGACCCAAGCATCGAGATTCTTGCCGTCGAACAGAACGATCGCGTCCGAGGGAGCAGCCGTACAAGTGGCACCGGCTGTGACAATCTTGGGCTCGGGACTCCATACCTCGGTGTCTTCCGGTTTGCCTTCAGGAGCCGCGGCCGGTTGTTGTGCGAACAGCGGAGCGCTCAAGGCAAAAAGAGCCGTGCATGCAAGAAACATCGAAGACAGACCACGCATAATTTTTAACATGATGCTCCAGAGGATATACCCGGCTCTTTCGGGTCGGGAAATTCGTAGTGATTTCTTTCGAACGTTCTAACTCTTGCTTCCGACTAATTCACTGTGCTCGTTCCCCTGCTCTTGGCCACTTCCTTTTTCTCCGGCAAAAGATCCTTGGGAGAAATGCGCGGATCGTAAACCAAGTTGAAAAAACCGACCATCATCTCGTCCCAACTTTGTTGTCCCCAAATGACGGCCTTGCTCGGATCAGGATTTTCCGGATTGCTTGCCGAATTATCGAAGTGTGCGGTGCATTCGATCCGCGCGCCCGGCGGAAGGACGATCGGCTCGTCGAGGTTGTACCAGAGTTGCCAGTGCCAGTTGTACTGCGGCACCCGTAAGATCGTCCGCGTCTCGCCGCTTGGAAACACGATTCGGTATTCGAAATCTTTTCCCCTCGCGTGCATATGAGGATGGATCGAAGCGAGTATCACTTCTTTCCGTATATCGAAGGAAGCGTCCACGCGATAGTTGGGATCGCCGGGCGGGATTTTGAAGGTGCCATTGCTCGCCGACAACGTCTGGACACGCTTCTTCGGCGGCTCCTTGGCAAACACCAAGCCCAACTTCGTGCGGTCAATCACTGCCTTCCCGTTGGGCGTATAGTGCACTTCGAACACGATGTCCGAGCCTGCTTTTATAAGCTTCGCTTCACCCGGGCGCAAAACTTCGGCCGGCTGTCCCGGAGCATATCCCACCAGAAAATCGCTCGGCAGCGCGCTGGTGTCTACGCTTTCATTCGCTTTCGGCGGGGCGGCCTCGAAAAAGACTCCCGGTTTCTGATCTTTGAAGTAGTTGGATCCGGGCTCACGAATGTACGCAATGATGTGGTGAACCACGGACCGCTCGGTTGGTCGGACTTCGACGGCCTGCACCCATTTATCTTCTGTGAAACCAGTGGGCACGATGGCGTACTGGTACTCGACCATCCCCGACTCTGGAACGGAGAATTCTTTCGGCAACTGAAACGTAACGTCCGGCTTCGGGATGCCCCATCCCTCGACAAAGTTTACTGGCGCGGGCATGTCTTTCAAATCGCCCTTAGGAGCTCCAGCCGTCACCCACGCTACGATGGTGTCGATATCTTTTTGCGAGAGCGCTCTGTCATTCGAGAAATGTCCCACCTGCGGATCGGCAAACCACGGCGGCATCAATTTCTGCCGGACCGCGAGTTTCATCGCTCCCGCCCACGGCCTCGTCTCTTCATAGGTCAGCATTGAAAATGGAGCCGCTTCACCCGGCCGGTGGCAGCTTTGGCAGTGCTGCTGCAGAATGGGGGCGACATCCTTGCTGTAGGTCGGCGCATTCATGGTTCCCATTTGCGCGCAGGCGGATACACCCGAAGAAACTGCAAACAGAAGAATACGCACCGAACGTTTCATGGAGCCCGAGGCCTCTCTGGCGACAGTTTCCCGTCCGTCCTTCGGAGCGGGAGCAGAGATCATATCAAGAACGATCTCCTTTGAAGCGCCTAAGAAATCCTGCGCGCAATTGGCTGGGCGGTTCGTCTTTCGCAGGCACCGCAAGAACTCATGCTTGGGAATGAGGCGCAGTCAGCAATGGCAGGTTACGGATGGCTTGAAATGTTCAACGTTTTGCGGCGACTAGTTTTTCCTGAAGCTCGGATTCGATCGGCAGATCTTGGCGGTAGCTTCGATTCGTCCTCCAAGGTTCGAGCGTAGCGAGCCAGCAGTTCATTGAGCTCGACGACCAGATGGGTTAACTTGTGGCGTCTTTCCTCGACCGCGATCTCCGCGCACAGGGCGTAGAAACTGGCTCGTTCTTTGCTATCCATACTGCGACCTCCGGTCAAAGAGTCGTACCGAAACCTGCAATGGCCTCGGCGAGGCTGCTCATGAACTGAGCAGACCGCGCTCCATCCACCACGCGATGGTCGCTCGAGAGTGTCAACGTCATCATCGGCCTGACTTCTGGACGTCCGGCAACCGCGACAACCCGATCCGCGATCGCTCCGACGGCGAGAATCGCAGCTTGCGGCGGAATGATGATCGCCGTGAACGCGTCCACCGCAAACATGCCAAGGTTGCTGATGGTGAACGTGCCGCCAACGAGATCGGCGGGGCGCAATTTGCCGTTGCGCGCGCGCGTCGTAAGGTCATGGCGTTGCGAGGCGATCTCGTCGAGTGTGATCTTGTCAGGATCTCGGATCACCGGAACCACGATTCCATCGTCGACCGCCATCGCCAGACCGATGTTGATTGCGGCATTCGGGCGAACGCCTTCGTCCGTCCAGCTAGAGTTCAGGACGACGTGCTTCGCTAGGGTGCGGGCAACTAGATGGACGAGCAGATCGCTGTGGGTTAATTTCAGTCCTTGAGTTTTTTCGATCGATAAATTTCGAGTCTGCCGAGCGTCTACGAGGGGACCAGCGTTCACGTCGCGGGTCAGAAAAAAGTGGGGAACGGTCGTCCAACTCTCGGTCGTTCGCCCGGCCATTAGTCGGGAGATCGCGCTCGCGCCCTTCATCGCCTCTGATGGAGGGTTGGACTTGGATTCGGCCAGTGCCAGTATGTCGGAAGCCAGAATTTCGCCGCCAGGTCCTGATCCGCGGACGTCGGCGAGATTGACACCTCGCTCTTTGGCGAGACGCCGGGCCTTCGGCGAAATTCTCGCGCTCTCGTTTTTCGGCTGCTCTGCTGTTGCGACCTGATTCGCCGAGGTCGTTGTGGATGTGGCACCCGAGGTCATCTTTCTGCCCGAATCGACAGCGCCCTCTTCGGTGGGAATTGATTCTCCCGGACGCACGATCCACGCGATGGTTCGGCCCACCGGAACTTCAGCCCCGGGTTTGATCTTAACCCCAGTCAAAATGCCGTCGCCGGGGGATTCGATCTCCATCACGGCTTTGTCGGTTTCGATTTCGAGGAGCGGCTCTCCCTTGGCAACAGAGTCTCCTTCTTTCTTCAGCCAGGAAACGAGCTTGCCCGTTTCCTGAGCCATTTCGAGAGCGGGCATAACGACACTGATTGCCATAGCTAGAAGTTCACGCGTCTACAAGACTTCAAGAAACCTGCCGCGCGCTGCGAAATCACCTTCGGTCGCCGGCGCTGACTCGTTCCTGCTTCGAACTCGCTTCAATCATCTCGCGCACTTTCACGCTGGGATTCGATTCTGTCTCGCGGATCGCCGGCAGCGGTCCATCCACGGTGAAGTAGTGCCGGCCTGCGACTAACAATTTTTCAGCCGGGAAGCGAGTGATCACTTCGTGGCCCGTTTCGGTGACGACGATTTCTTCTTCGATACGAGCAGCGCTCCATCCATCGGTCGACGGCCAGAAGGTTTCAAGTGCAAACACCATGCCGGGTTTGATCTCGCAGGAGTGCTCCAGCGAAACCAGGCGGCTGATGACCGGCTTCTCCCAGATCGCGAGGCCGATGCCGTGCCCGTACTGCAACGCAAAAGCAGCTTCTTCGTTGGGGAACCCGAACTCCTGGGCCTTCGGCCAAACAGAAGCGATCTCAGCGGTGGTGCGGCCGGGACGAACGAGCTCAATGGCCGCATCGAGATACTCGCGGCATCTCTTGTATGCATCGTTCATCGCATGAGACGCATATCCGATCGTGAAGCATCGGTAGTAGCAAGTTCGATAGCCCATGTAGGAATGGAGAATGTCGTAGTAGACGGGATCTCCGGGTCGGAGGACGCGGTCTGAAAAAACGTGCGGATGCGGATTGCAACGCTCGCCTGAAATCGCATTCACCGCTTCTACATATTCGGACCCGAGATCGTAGAGGATCTTACTGACCAGGCCGACAGCCTGGTTTTCACTCATTCCCGGCTTCATCGCGCGATACAGTTCGTCATACGCGGCATCGACCATCATTGCCGAAGTATTCAGCAGAGATATTTCGTCACGCGTTTTGATAAGTCGCGCTTCAGACATGAGCGCCTGTCCATCGACGACCTTGATTCCCTCTTTTTGCAGCGCAAACAGAACGGGCAATTCAATGATGTCGATGCCGACCGGCTCCTTGTGAAGCCCGCGCATTTCGAGCTCGATGCGAATCTTCTTCGCCACGTCTTCGGCTCGCCCCATCTCTGGGGTCATGGCACCACGCAATACGGAAATCCCCGCGCGCGAACGTTCGCCAAGCCACGGACAGTGCAACTGGTGATGTCTTGCGGCAGATCCGAAGTCCCAGAGGATCGGTTCGTCATTCTGTGGAAGCAAAGTGAAACGATTCGCCTTGTCCTGAGCCCACGTTCCAATATGCGTCGCCGTAAGGTAGCGCACGTTGTTCATATCAAAGCAGAGCAACGATCCCATCTCACTTTTGCCGAGAAGTTCCTTGGCGCGTGCCAGTCGTTCGCGGCGCAGGCGATCGAAGTCGATTCGATTCTCCCAATCCACCGCCATCGTTCCGTATGTGGGCAGAGCCATAATTTTTCCTTTGCCATCAACCTCGTATCAAGACTTGCCGCATAGCCCACGAGCAGCTTCGAATACCGTTTGTTCCGTAGGCACGGTTGCGTCCTCCAGTGGTGGCGAGAACGGAATGGGAACATGCATCGCGCCCATCCGCTTAACCGGAGCGTCCAGATCGTAAAAAGCGCCGGTCGTGATCACCGAGGCAAGTTCCGCCGTTACACCGTACCGCTCGTACCCCTCGTCGAGCACAATCGCGCGCGAGGTCTTCTTCACTGAGTTGATGAGAGTCTTTTCGTCCAGCGGCCACATCGTGCGCGGATCGACCACTTCTGCGCTGATTCCGGCGTCTTCTAGCAATACGGCCGCGCCGAGAGCTACCTGCACCATGCTGCTGGTGGCGACCAACGTGATGTCTTCCCCGACTCGCTTTACATCGGCCACACCCAGCGGAACGGTGTAGTCATCGGCAGGAACAGAACCTTTGAGCTTGTACATCATCTTGTCTTCGAAAAAGACGACCGGATTCTCGTCGCGAATCGCGGCCTTCATCAGACCTTTCGCGTCGTAGGGCGTCGAAGGCAGAACAACTTTTAACCCAGGAACATGGCAGAACCACGCGTGCAGCGATTGCGAATGCTGCGCGGCGGATCGGCGAGTCGCACCCATCGTGGTTCTCATCACCATGGGCACTTTCCACTTCCCGCCCGACATGTAGTGAACTTTGGCTGCCTGATTCACCATTTGGTCCATGGTCAGCGTGATGAAGTCGCCAAACATGATGTCGACGACAGGCCGCATCCCCGTCATCGCAGCGCCTACTGCAAGCCCCGTGAATCCCGCTTCTGAAATCGGTGTGTCGAGGACGCGATCTTTGCCGAACTCTTCCACCAGTCCCGAAAGAACTTTGAAAGGCGTACCAGCTTCGGCGACGTCCTCACCGAGAATGCAGACCGTAGCATCGCGACGCATCTCCTCCGCCAGTGCTTCGCGGATCGCTTGCGCGAATGTCAGTTGACGGTCGCCATTGTCAGGCATAAACGTCCTCGTGAACTTCGCTGACCATCGGATATGGCGCGGCAACCGCGAAGTCGACAGCCTTCTTCATTTCGATCTCGAGTTCCGACTGGACTTGCGCAAGCGCCGCCGCATCGCTGAGATTTTGTTCGACCAGCCACTTCCCATGATTTGCGATCGGATCCCGCTCAGTCTTCCACTGTTGCTCTTCCTGCTTGGGACGGTAGTATTCGCGGTTGATGTCGCCCACGTGGTGTCCGTGGTAGCGATACGTATTGCAGAGCAACAGCGAAGGACCGTCTCCGCGGCGAGCTCGCTGCACCAATTTCTGAGCGACTTCGTACACCGCTCGCACATTCTGACCATCAACGCTGGCGGCTTCCAATCCGAAGGCCGTCGCACGCATCAGAATTTCTCCCGCGGTGGTTTCGGAATAGTGCGTGTATTCCGTGTAGAGGTTGTTTTCACAAACGTAGATGACAGGAAGCTTGAAGAGCTGGGCGAGATTCATCACTTCATACAGCACGCCCTGGCCGAGGGCGCCTTCGCCGAAGAAACAGATCGCGACTCGTCCGTTATTCAGCTGTCTCGCGGAGAAAGCCGCTCCGGTTGCGATGCCCGCGCTGCCACACACAATCGCGTTGGCGCCGAGGTTGCCCGTTGCCGGATCCGCAATGTGCATCGAACCGCCCTTGCCCTTGCAGTATCCAGCCTCTTTGCCGAGCAACTCGGCGAACATCTTGTCGGGAGACGCGCCCTTCGCCAGGCAGTGTCCGTGGCCGCGATGCGTGCTGGTGACGTAGTCCGTGCGCTCAAGGGCCTCGCAAACGCCCACTGCAATTGCTTCCTCACCAATGTAAAGGTGCGCAAGGCCCGGCATCAGCGCTCGCGTGTAAAGATCGTTGACCTGCGCTTCAAACTCGCGGATTGCAACCATCTGCCGGTACATCCGGAGCCACAGATCCACTCTTTCTGAGACTTCGTTTGGCTGGGCGGCCGTCGTCATTTGGACACTCCCGACATACGTGCCAAGACATCAAAGATCACCGCGAAATCTAGCTTCTCCCACCCCATACCACGCGCCGCAGTCAGAAATTCATTGCTAACGGCAGTGGTGGGCACAGGGACATTTAATTTGCGTCCGAGTTCCATGGCGAGCAGCATGTCTTTCTGCATCATGTTGACGTCAAACCACGCTTCTTCCGGCTGCTGCAGAACAAACGGGCCGCGGTACTGAATCATGGGAGACGCAATCGCGCTGTGAATCAGAACGTCGACAGCAACCTCCCGCGGAATTCCGCTCTTTTCCGCCAGCAGAACACCTTCAGAGAAGGCCAGCATTTGCACCGCGAGGCTGAGATTCACCGCAATCTTCATGGAGAGCGCTACGCCGTTGTCGCCAACGTGTGTCACCTTCGGACCAATCTCGAGCAGCAGAGGTTTCAGGCGCTCGAAAGTTTCTTTGCGGCCACCTACCATTACCGACAGCTTTCCCTGCTGCAATGTGATGACGCTGCCCGAAACGGGCGCGTCTATCATGTCCGCGCCCCGCTCACGAACCTTCGCCGCCAGAGCGCGGCTCACGTCCGGATTCACCGTGCTCATGTCGATGTGGAATTTTCCCGCGCCAATTCCCGCAAGCAAGCCATCGGGGCCGTCAGTCACTGCGGTCAGAGCGATCGCATTCGTGACCATGCTGAATGTGACATCGGACGCCTCCGCCACGGCTTTCGGGGATTCTGCGAACAACATACCTTTCTCGATCAGCCACTGCGCTTTCGAGCGCGTCCGGTTATAGCCGGTCACGGTGTGGCCTTTTTCGAGCAGCCGCGCCACCATGTTGCCGCCCATCACACCGAGACCGATGAAACCGAGTTTCGCCATGCAGCAATTCCCTTTCGCGGATCGATAAGCCTTCGTTTGAAGGCGAACTATTTCTTGGCAGTCGGATTCGTGAACGAAGACGAGTCTTGAATCACCTGATTGAGGTGAGCTCGCATCGCATCGCGCGCCGCGTCCGGGTCGTGCCTCTCAACCGCCGCTAGAATTCGCTTGTGATGGAATTGCCCTCGCTCCGGCCCGCCGTCGACGTTGAAGATGCGGCTGCGCTGTTCGCGCAAGAGAGCAACAATCGAGTCCAAGAGCGAGAGGATGAGCGGGTTTCCCGCTGCTTCCGCCATCGCCAGATGGAAATCGAGGTCAGATTCGACGTAGGCGTCGGGATCGTGCAGGTTGCGCTCCATTACAGCGACGGATTCTCGCATCGTGCTTAACAGTTGTTCTTCGATTCGTTGCGCCGCCAAGCCGGCGATTTCAGGTTCCAGCACCAACCGGAGTTCGGCGAGATTTGCCGATCCTTCTTGCTGGTTGATCCGAATCATCAGATCGAGCGACTGCCGAATGGCCTGTGAAGTTCCGTTTGTCACAAACGTCCCGCGACCCGAATAGGCTTCGACCAATCCCTTCTCGCGGAGAGTCTTGACGGCCTCGCGCACTGCCGTGCGGCTCACGCCAAAACGCTGGGCAAGATCGCGCTCGGCCGGCAATTGATCGCCGGGCTTTAGCTGGCCTTTTAGGATTGACTCTTCGACCTGCTGGACGATCTGCTCGTAAAGGCGAGAAGTTCTAACAGTTCGGTAGACCGGCTTGTGGGCCGGCGAATCGACCACGCCATTCATCATTTCCGTCCTCTCGTTGCCCGCAATAAATCGCAACGGTACAGTGGTCCAACCAATATACCATGACGCCGAAGTTTACTGGATATACACCGTCTTGATGTTCATGAATTCCCGAATCCCGAATTCCGCCAGTTCACGGCCGTGACCTGAATACTTAATGCCGCCGAACGGTAGACGTGGGTCGGAAGCCACCATCTTGTTCAGAAACACCATGCCCGCTTCGAGCTCATTAATGAACCTCTCCGTTTCGACCGGATCCTTGGTCCATGCGCTCGCCCCCAGGCCGAAACGGCTGTCGTTAGCGATCGCGATCGCGTCGTCTACATTCTTCACGCGAAAGATCGAAGCTACCGGGCCAAAGAATTCCTCCTGATACGCGGGGGAGCCCTTCGGAATATCCGTCAGCACCGTGGGAGCGTAGAAGTAGCCTGGGCGATCAATCGGATGGCCACCCGTTAATACGCGCGCTCCGGCAGCGACGGTCTTTTTGACATCGGAATCGAGAGAGGAAACGGCATCGGCGTTGGCTAGCGGTCCAAGTTGTGTTTTCTCGTCGAACGGATCGCCAACGCGCAGCTCCTGCATGTGCTTGACGAACTTGCTCTCGAACTCGTCGGCGATTCCTTCCGCAACAATAAAGCGCTTTGCCGCGATGCAGGATTGACCGTTGTTCTGCACGCGAGCATCGACTGCCGTGGCGACAGCAGCATCGAGATCAGCGCTCGGCATCACAATGAAGGGATCGCTACCGCCGAGCTCGAGCACAACCTTCTTGATGCGTTTCGCCGCGGAAACACCGACTAGAATCCCTGCCTGCTCGCTGCCGGTGAGAGTCGCAGCGACCACCCGGGAATCATTCAGAATGCGGTCCACCGGACCTGAACCGATCAGAAGAGTTTGGAATACGCCTTCGGCGAAGCCCGCGCGGCGAACGACATCTTCGATCTTGAGCGCGCATTGCGGAACGTTCGATGCGTGTTTGAGCAGGCCGACGTTGCCGGCCATGAGCGCTGGAGCTACGAAGCGGAAAACCTGCCAGAACGGAAAATTCCAAGGCATGATCGCCAGAATCGGTCCGATCGGAAGATAGCGGATGAAGCTGCGCTTGGCGCCCGTCTCCACTTCTTCGTCAGCCAGGAACTTCTCGGCGTTCTCCGCGTAATAGCGGCACCCCGTCGCGCACTTGAGCGCCTCGGCCACCGCAGCCTTCAGGGGCTTACCCATCTCAAGCGTCATCAAATGAGCGCACTCGTCTTTCTCTTTTTCGAGGATTTCAGCAACGCGTAACATCTTGCTCGCGCGTTCGGCGAAGGAGGTTCGACGGTGAGTACAAAATGCCGATGCTGCCAGCGCTAATTTGTGCTCGAGTTGTGTTTCGCTCAGGGGCTCGAAAGTCTTCACGACTTCGCCAGTCGCCGGATTTGTCGTCGCTATTGCCAAGGTCTGCTCTCTTCCGAAGGTAGGTTCGATTCCAGGCTCGGAGTTATATACCATCATGCCGCGAGGAATCGAAATGTATAAAGGTCAGACCACAATACTACTTGACTGGTAGGCCACGTCAAGGCTATACATCCAATCGCCGGACTTTCGTGCCCCAGACTGAAATAGCGATCTGCCTTGGGTCACCTGGGCTCAAACCGTTTCCGTGCTCATCGAGAGTTTGGAGGTCGTAAATGCGTTCACCGTCGAATAGCATTCGGATTTTCGCTTGTCTCTGGCTGCTGCTGGCACTCGGAGTTCCCGCTCTATCCCAGACAACCACCGGTCGGATCGTGGGCACCGTTCACGATCAATCGGGGGCAGCGATCCCGAATGCCACAGTATCGATCACCGACGTACAAAGAGGCCTAAACCGGACCGTCACCACAGACGACGCCGGAGGCTATGTTGTGCCTAGCCTCGATCCGGGAATCTATAAGGTGCGGGCGGAGTCGCGCGGATTCAAAACGGTCGAGCGCCCGAACATTCAAGTAGAAGTCGCCAGTGACGTCATGATCGACATGTCACTGCCCCCCGGCGACGTGAAGGAAACGGTCGTGGTTCAGGAAGATGTTCCCTTGATCAACACGACTTCGTCGACGCTGGGCGGAACCCTTAGCAACAAAGAGATCAACGACCTGCCCCTGAATGGTCGGAACTACGAGAACCTTTTGCAGCTACGCCCGGGGATCGTGCGGTATCCAGGAGGCGGTTTCTCCACAACCAGCGCAAACGGCTTGCGCGCCGAAGACAACGCCTACCTTGTCGACGGGCTTTTTAATAGCGAGCCTTTTTCAGGGCAGAGCATTATCAATGGCGCAGGCATTGCGGGGGATTCGGCGACGATCCTGCCCGTCGACGCGATCCAAGAATTCAATCTGCAGCAGAATCCGCCGGCGGAATATGGGTGGAAACCTGGATCGGTGGTAAACGTCGGCCTGAAGGCAGGCACAAACTCCGTCCACGGAACTGCGTATGCTTTTGGGCGCGATACTCCGTTTGACGCCCGCAACTATTTCAATCCGGATACACAGGCGAAGAATCCCCGCAACCTAGAACAGTTCGGCGCCACGGTAGGCGGGGCCATCATTAAAGACAAGCTGTTCTATTTTGGCGGATACGAGGGCCAGCGGTACACCGTTGGAAACACGGGCTCACTCCAAACCTGGTCGACCGCTCCCCTTCCGACCGTGGCGGCGGGAGCGCCTGGATTTTGCGCGTATTCGGGAACGGGCGATTGTGGAAACAGCATTCCTGACGCTATCGCCAACGTGCACGCTGCCTTCCTTGCGGGAGCGATACCAAACGATGTGAGTGCTGCCAGCCTCGCCATCGCCGGATGTACGCTCGCTGGAACCTGCAACGGAACCGGCTTTCCGTTGAACCCGAGTACTGATCCGAACAATCTGTCGATCGCCTACGGGCTGCCGAACAGCGTAAGTTCTGACAACGCCGTGGGTAAAGTCGACTACAACCTGAACGATCGCAACACTCTCAGCAGCGTCTACTTCTTCGGAAATAATTCCGGTACGGTTTCGGATGCAAGCCAGTTGCAGACCAAATGGCTCACGCTGATTCACACTCGCGCTCAAGTGTTCGGCGAGAGCTGGACGTACGTGCCGAGCGCACGCTGGGTCAACGAAGCCCGTTTCGGATACAACCGCCTGTACCAGCCAACATTCACCAACGATCACGGATCTGACATCGCGAGCGCATACGGCTTGAACACTGGCGTGAGCAACTCCCTCTACGGCGGCTTGCCCCGCATTAATGTCTTTCCGTTCTACATTTTTCCGCAGGAACTCGGCGGGTTTAACTGGCCCAAGGTACAAGGACCGGACACGCGCTTTCAGTTCATCGATCACATTTCCTACACGATGGGCAAGAACGCCATCAAGTTTGGCGGGGAGTTGCACCACGATGCCTTCTCGGGCGGCGCTTATGGCGGAAGCCGCGGAAGAATCAAATTTGTCGGAGGAAGCTTCGAGGGAGGGAATTCCTCCGGCATTGAGGATTATTTTGCCGGCCTCCCCACCAACGGAACGCTGCTCGTCGGCGACCCGACGCGGCACATTCACAACTGGGGATATGCAGGTTTCGTTCAGGACGACTACCGCATGACTCCGAACGTGACCATAAACTTTGGCCTGCGATACGAAGTCAACACAGTGATCAAAGAACAACACAATCTTCTGGGAAACTTCGATCCGGCCAAAGGAATGGTGCAGGTGGGGCAGGCCGGAGTGAGTGGTCCCTACAGTCCAGACCGCAATAATTTCGCTCCGCGCTTCGGTTTTGCCTGGGACATCGGCGGCAATGGTCGCACGGTGCTGAGGGCAGGCGGCGGCATCATGTACGAGACAGTGAACTGGGAATCTTTCCTCGCCCTGAACAATTCTCTTGGATTAGCAACGGTTCCGACCGGGGCGCAGATCGACGCTGCCGGGGGCACGTCCGGCGGCAACATCGCAACCGCCGTGGCTTTCTTCCCTGGCAGTTCCCTGAATTGGAACGGGACTCTTTTCCCTGGAAACAACACCGTCGATTGCGATCCGGTGACTGGTGGCCCGTGCACCATCATGGGGGTCGATCGCAATCTCAGGACTCCGTACGTTTCCAACTGGACGGTGAACTTACAGCATTCGTTTACTTCCAACTTGGTGCTCGAAGTGGCGTACGTGGGCAACCATGGATCGAGCCTCGTCGGCATTCGCGACATCAACCAAGTGGACCCGAACTCCGCTGCCGAGATCGCGTGCGGACACTGCGAGCAGGCGGGCCGGCCGTTGAATAGCCAGTTCCCTTACCTCGCTCAGGTATTTCAGATGGGAAATATCTACCGGTCCAACTACAACGGGCTTCAGACCACTTTGACTTCGCGCAACTATCACGGCCTTTCAATGGTGGCCGGCTACACGTATTCGCACGCTCTCGATCAAGTCGGGGCGAACTGGGACTTCGGCGCTGGCCTGGGTTTGCCCACCGACAGCACCCAACCCGGACGTGAGTATGCGAGCAGTGATTTCGATATCCGGCATCGGCTGACGGTCTCTTTGAACTACCTTCTTCCCGGACGCAAAGGTTTTGCGCAGATGTTGGAAGGATGGCAATTGAACTCGATCATCAGTTTGTACGGTGCCCAGCCCTGGGGCGTCATGGACGCGGGCACCGATGCCAGCCTCACCGGCGAACTGAACGACCGCTGGAATTTTTACGGCAATCCTAAGGATTTCAAGTCGACCCCATCAGGGCTCCCGTTCTTCGCGGGTAGCGGAGATCCGACGAATCCGACGACGAACTCAACCTGTAACAGTCAAGCGCTGTCGCTTGACGGTGGAGTCGTGGGTGGCCCGACCAGCGGGGAGTTGGCCGCGTTTGGCTGTTACGCAAACGGCAAGTCTTTCATGATACCTCCGACGCCGGGCACGTTTGGCACGATGGGGCGGAACATTTTCCGTGATACGGGATTCCGCAACGTCGATCTTTCGCTGGCCAAGAACTTCAAATGGGGTGAGCGCTTCGGTGCGCAGTTCCGTGCTGAGTTCTTCAACATCTTCAATCATCCGAATTTCGCAAACCCGTTCGGTGGGCAGAATGGATATGCGCATAACGATCCTTCTGGCGGTGGCGGATTCTTCGGTTGCGGATGCGCCACGCCCGACGTGGCGGCCGCAAATCCCGTCATCGGTTCTGGCGGTTCCCGTGCAATCCAGCTTGGATTGAAGCTCACTTTTTAGTCCGCGGCCCCTCCCCCGCGCTGGGGTCGAATCTCGATTCGGCCCCAAAACTTTTTTTGGAGTCCATTGCTCCAACTAGCGTGAGAAGAAAGGTGAAGTCCGTGTTTACACAAATGCGCAGCGGTGTGAGCTTTGTCTTTCTCGTTTTGTTCGCGATCACAGTTGGAATGCGGCCGGTTGCGCGTGCCGAGGAACATCCAGAGCGCACGATTGAAGAGATCAAGACGGAGGCAGTTCACCGCGCGGAGGTAGGGCAGTATCCCTTGATAGGGCTTGATCCTGCGGATGTGAAGGAGGCCATAGCTTCCATCCACACCCGGGACAACGACGAGTGGGCGGCATCGTTCATGCGGGTGGCCGACCGGTACATGAATGAGGCAAAGTCGCTGGAGAAAAGTGATCCCCCCAAGGCTAATGCGGATTACGTCCGCGCGTGGAGGCTCTATTCGTTCGGACGGTGGCCGATTCCGGCCTCTCCAGGAAAACAGCGTTCCTACGAGAAAGCCATCGAAGCGTTCCTGGCTCACGCGCGCTTTTGGGACCCACCGCTCGAAGTCGTAAGGATTCCGTTCGAAGGCAAAGAAATTATTGGCTACCTGCGCTTGCCTAAAAATGCGAATGGCCCTGTTCCTCTCGTACTTGCTGTGAATGGACTGGACAGCCGAAAAGAAGATCTCGCGGAAAGCTTTAGTGCAATTCTGCCCTTCGGTGTTGGGTATCTCGCCGTCGATGGTCCGGGCACGGGACAAAATCCGATCAAAGTGAGCGAAAACGCGGAGCGTATGCTCTCGCGCGTGCTCGACTACATCGCGACACGGCCCGAGATCGACAAGAACCGCGTCGCGATGCACGGAGTGAGTTGGGGAGCCTATTGGGCGACGAAGATGGCCATTGTGGAATCTGCGCGTCTGCGCGGGGCGAGCGCGCAATCACCTCCCACGGATGCATTTTTCCAAAAAGATTTCCTGATGAATTCGCTGATCGGCAACCGGGAATATTTATTCGATCAGGTCCCGGCGCTGATGGCGATCTTCGACAACGTAAAAACAGTCGACGAGATGGCTGAGGTCCTGCCGAAAATGTCTCTGGTGAAACAAGGCCTGCTTGGCAGGCACATGGCGCCCATGCTCATTCTTGCCGGGGTCAAAGATACGCAAGTTCCCATCTCTGACATCTATCTGCTTCTCGACAAGGGAGACGTGCCGAAAACTGCGTGGATCAATCCACAGGGCGGTCATCTCGGGCGGCAGGTTGGCGTGTGGCCGGATCCCCGCATCTTCAAAGAAGTCATCATCCCGTGGCTGGTTCGTACACTAGGGCCAGAGCCGGCCAATCAGCCTCATTGACATCCATGGCAGCCATCCCAGCGGTTCCTTCGAGCGCTGAAAGCATCGCTCTTACCCACGGCCAACCACCTTGGTACCGAACGCTATGGGTGCAGGTTCTGGTTGCGATTGCTCTCGCGATCGTGCTGGGCTACGTTCGCCCGGCATGGGGGATCGCGATGAAGCCGCTGGGCGATGGCTTCATTCGGCTGATCACGATGATCATCAGCCTGATCATTTTCTGCACCGTGGTCGCTGGAATTGCTGGGATGCAGGATCTGAAGAAGGTCGGCCGCGTTGGAGGAATGGCGCTCATTTATTTCGAAGTCGTATCCACGGTTGCGCTCTTAATTGGACTCGTCGTGGGCAACGTGGTGCGGCCCGGGAATGGATTCAACGTCAATGTCGCGACGCTTGACGCCAAAGCAGTTTCCGATTACGCAGGCCAAGCCAAAGCCCAAAGCGTCACAGAATTCCTGATGCATATCATCCCGACCACGGTCGTCGATGCATTCGCGAAGGGCGATATTCTCGAAGTGGTGTTCGTCGCCTTGCTGATTGGCGTCGCCTTATCTGCTTCCGGAGAAAAAGCGAAACCGCTAATCAGGCTCGTGGACTCCCTGACGCACGTCGTATTTGAAATTACGAGGATCCTGATGAAATTCGCCCCCCTTGGGGCTTTCGGCGCGATGGCTTATACCGTGGGGAAATTCGGACTTGCTTCCCTCGGGCCACTCGCAAAGCTGATCGGCACCTTCTGGATCACCTCGACGCTTTTTGTAGTGATCGTGCTCGGCGCCATTTGCTGGATGGCTGGCTTCAGCATTTTTCGGTTCCTGGTTTACATCAAAGACGAAATCCTGCTGGTGCTCGCGGTCAGTTCGTCGGAGATCGCGATCCCGACTCTGATGGAGAAACTCGAAAAGCTTGGGTGCTCCAAGTCTCTTGTAGGGCTGGTGGTCCCAACCGGATTCACCTTCAATACCGATGGCACGAGCCTCTACATGACGCTGGCGGCACTATTCGTGGCTCAAGCCACGAACACGCACTTGACCCTGATTCAGCAGATTACGATTCTCGCTGTAGCGGTGCTGACGTCGAAGGGAGCGAGCGGAGTGCAGGGTGCGTCATTCATCGCCCTGGTAGCGACCTTATCGGTGATTCCCACGATCCCCATCGCAGGCATGGCGCTCATCCTCGGCATCGACCGCTTCATGAGCATGTTCCGCGCGCTGGTGAACATGATCGGCAATGGAGTCGCCACACTGGTAATGGCCCGGCTCAACGGAGAACTGGACCGCCAGACCTTGCAACGCAACATCGCTTGACCCGCTACTGCTGCCGGCTTATTTCCCGCGAAAGGCAGCTACGTATGCAGCGATGATTTCTGCGCTTCCCGCATCGCTCGCAGAATTGGGGCTCGCCGAATTGTTGTTTGAAGCCGTCTGCTTCCCTTTCATCCCGATGTAGACGGCATTGTAAGGAGTGTCGCCGACGTTCTCGACCTTATGGCGGAAAGGCGGGAACCAACGCGACTCGCCAGGCTTCGAGAAAACTTCTGTCACGGTTCCGTTCTGATCCGTGAACCGCAGATGCCCTCCGGTAATGACCACCACAACCCCGCCCGGATGATCGTGCATGCCTGACTTCTCATGCGGGCCATAGTGAACATTGACCACCTGCACTGTCGGGTTTTCAAAGGCGATCTTGTAGTGAGAGGACTCCACCTTTGTAGGATCTTGAGCCACGCATACCGCGAAGCCGGACAGAATCAGGACCGCGATGCCACAAGCCTTTGAAAGCATGTTTCTCCTGTAGGTTGATGTGCTGAGTAGGCGCGTACCAACGCGCAAAGCTACCCGCCACGCACGAATCCTGTCAAGAACAGTGTTTCTCCCAGTTACGTTCCGACGATCCACACGAACGACCATCCGGCACTCCAGCGTTGTCCTTTTGCCGATGGCTGCTATGTACCTTGGAAATCTTTTCCAATCAGCCGGGAGGCACGACACTCATCTCGAGCCGCCCCCACGGCAGAGAAGCAGTTGTCATCGACCGCAAGGGGGTACCGTCTTGAACCCCCGTCATGACAACGAAGCTCACCACCGGCAGCTCCACCACACCTCTTAGGGCGAAAGCGAGTGCGTTCCTCGCGATCTTCTGCCTTTCCATCCTGGTTGGATGCCAAGGATTCAGCTCAGCCGGTCCCGCCCCAACACAGCAGACGACCAGTTTGTCCGTTGGGTCATCGATTCTCAACTTCGGCAACGTGGTGGTCGGCAACAGTAAGACGATGACCGTGACTGCAACGAACTCAGGGACCGCTTCGATCACCCTGAGCGGTGCCGCGGTTTCGACGAAGTATTTCGCAGTGACCGCCCCGAGCCTTCCACTTACGATCGCCGCAGGACAAAGCACGCAGATCACGGTCCGGTTTACGCCGAACGCGTCAGGCCTATTCAACGGTGCGGCCGCGGTCACCGCCAGCTCCGGGAGCCAGCTGACGAACATTGCGCTGGCGGGAACCGGAGTGACCTCCGGCGGACAACTTGCGCTCAATTCGACCAGCGAGTCTTTCGGCAGCGTGATCGTCGGAGCGCAGCAGCCGCAGACGGTGACGCTGACGAACAGCGAGGCATCGAACGTCACCATTTCGCAGGCATCGGTCGCCGGAGCAGGATTTCAGCTCAGCGGAATTACGACTCCCACTACACTCGCCCCATCTCAGAGTGTATCGTTCACTGTTTCTTTCGCGCCTTCCGCGGCTGGTTCGGCCAGCGGCACTCTCACGATCGTGTCGGACGCGGTGGATCCCAACCTGGCGATGGCGTTGACAGGCACTGGCGTGGCACCGGGCACGCTCGGGTCAAGCCCCTCGAGTCTCGACTTTGGCAGTGTGACGGTAGGCAGCAATCAGTCTCTTACAGAGACGGTGACCAACACCGGAGGTTCGAGCGTAACGATTACCCAAGCCGCCATCAGCGGAACCGGATTCAGCATGAGCGGCGTCAGCACACCAATCACGCTTGCCGGCGGCCAGAGCACCGCGCTTACCATCAGGTTCACACCGGCGTCCGCGGTAACAGCGAGCGGAACTCTTACAGTCAGCTCGACCGCGTCAAATCCCACGCTGACGGTGGCGTTGTCTGGCAACGGAATCGCCGCTGGCGCCTTGGGATCGATCCCTTCCAGCCTCAACTTCGGCACCGTAACCGTGGGAAGCAACCAGTCTCTGTCAGGAACCGTCACCAATACCGGCGGCACGAGCGTCACGATTTCTCAGGTCGCGATTAGCGGAACAGGATTCACTTTGAGCGGTATCACCGCCCCGGTCACGTTGGCGGCCGGCCAAAGCACAACGTTCACGGCCAAGTTCAGCCCAGCGTCCTCTGGGAGCGCGAGCGGGAATGTCACCGTCACATCGAATGCGCCCAACCCAACTTTGACCATCCCACTCTCCGGCAGCGGAATTACTCCGGGAGCTCTAGGATCGAGCTCCTACCGAGCCTCAACTTCGGCAATGTCACGGTGGGAAGCAACCAGTCTCTATCGGGCACCGTGACCAATACCGGCGGTGCGAATGTCACGATCTCGCAAGTCGCGGCCAGTGGAACTGGATTCTCTTTGAGTGGGGTCACGACACCGGTCACGCTGACAGCTGGTCAGAGCACGACTTTCACCGTTAAGTTTGCCCCTGGATCTGCGGGCAGCGCGTCTGGAAGCGTCACCATCACCTCGACCGCTTCAAACCCCACGCTGACTGTGCCGCTCTCCGCCACGGGCGTTGCAGTGGGCGCGCTGGGATCGAATCCCACCAGCATGAACTTCGGCACCGTAACCGTTGGAAGTAATCAGTCTCTGTCGGAAACCGTGACGAACACGGGTGGCGCAAGCGTAACGATTTCTCAGGTCTCTGCCAGCGGGACCGGATTCAGCCTAAGCGGGATCACTACTCCGGTCACGCTATCCTCAGGGCAGAGTGCAACCTTCACAGTCAAGTTCGCACCGGGCTCTGCGGGGAGTGCGAGCGGAACCGTCACCGTCACCTCGACTGCTTCCAACTCCACGCTCTCTGTGCCGCTGTCAGGTACAGGGCTTGCGGCAGGCACGCTGGGATCGAGTCCCACGAGCCTCAACTTTGGCAGCGTGACGGTGGGAAGCAACCAGTCTCTGTCAGAAACTGTGACTAACACCGGCGGCGCGAGCGTCACGATTTCTCAGGTCGCGGCCAGCGGGACGGGATTCAGCCTGAGCGGCATCACCACTCCACTCACACTGACATCCGGTCAAGGCGTGACCTTCACGGTCAAGTTCGCCCCAACGTCTGCCGGTAGTGCGAGCGGGAACGTCACGGTCACTTCGACTGCGAGCAATCCGAGCTTGAGTATTCCGCTGTCAGGAACTGGCGCTGCGGCAGCCGGGCAGCTCACCGTCACTCCGACTACATTGAATCTCGGCAGCGTGGTTGTGGGGACGAGCGGAAGCGCATCCGGAAGCCTCTCCGCCACAGGCGCGAACGTGACGGTGACAGCTGCCAGTTCGAACAATGCTGTGTTCAGCCTCGGAAGTCTGTCGCTGCCGGTGACCATCGCGGCGGGGCAGAGCGTTCCGTACACCATTACGTTCAGCCCACAAACCACGGGAACGGCGAACGCGACGCTCACGGTCACCAGCAATGCCCAGTCTGCCACGACGACCGAGGCATTAACGGGTACGGGAACCGCGGCTCCGTCTCACACGGTGAATCTGTCCTGGAACGCGAGTACGTCCTCGGGCGTCACCGGCTACAACATTTATCGCGCGGTGTATATAACGTCGTGCGGATCGTATTCAAAGGTCAACCCCGGCTTGGTGACCACGACAGCGTATGCCGACTCCTCCGTCGTCGATGGAACGTCTTACTGCTACGCGGCAACAGCCGTGGATTCGAGCAGCCAGGAGAGCGGCTATTCGAATATCGCCTCCAACGTTCAGATTCCGGCGCCGTAAACGTCCATCTCCAAATCGAAACCATCTGAGTTCGTTTCGCAAATTCGGGTCCGCCGTAGGCCTTTCGATTCGTCATGATGTTGACCAGTTGTCCTCGAAGCCGAATCCGGCGGGGATGGCCTGGTCCAACAACTCAGCGTAACTAGCGGCAATCCGATGCTGGCAACGGCAGCATCGGAGACGATTCGCAAATGGCGGTTTACTCCTTTGAAACCCAGTAGCGCAGCGCAGTTTCACGTCCGCATCCCAGTCAACCTCTGGTTGCCATGAAGGTCCGAAATTGCCGAGTACTTAAGCCTGCCCACGCCCTTGCGATCACAGTCGGGGTATATCTATTTCGCTAAAAGAGTTCGACAGTTGCAGTAGCTCCCGCAGCAGACGCGAGTCTGACATCGCGAGTAACCAAGGGAGCTCTCAGTTTTTCCGCGAGCACGATGTAGGCCGCATCATAGGTAGAGAAATTGTGGCGCAGTTGCCAAACCCGCGTTAGGAGCACGTGGTGAGCGTACCGATTGATCCGGAGATCCAGCAGATCGCGGACTGCTTCGTCAGCACGAAGTTCGTGGATAGCTTTTTGCAGGACCAAACGCCGCAGGACTTGGGTGACTTCGAGATCCAGCAGGTGAGGAGCATGCAAGGTCTCGTTGTGTGAATAGATTCGGCTCTCAATGCGCCGTCCTGCAGGTGTTTGAAGTAGCCAGTCCACTGCAGCGGACGCATCCAGGACGATCATCGTGTCTCGCGCTCTTCTCGTACGAGCCGAGCGCTACCGATCTCCGCCGAAACGGGTTTACGCTTGTGCAGGCGATCTCGGAATTCTGCGAGGGTCGGCCTCTCTGCGATTTCTCTGATCTCTGCCAATAGATAGTCCGAAAGCGACATGCCTGCCATGGCGGCGCGAGCTTTCAGTCCACGATGTAGAGCATCCGGGACATTGCGAAGCTGAATCATTTTTGACATGTGATGAGCGTACTTTCATGTGATCCACATGTCAATTTCATCTATTAGGCGCGACCTCGTGCTGATCGTTCTCGAAGATCAACCCAACCTTGGCGTCAACAACGGCGTACGCCGACTCTTCGGTCATCGATGGCACGTCCTACTGCTACGCCGCAACAGCCGTGGATTCGGGCAGCCAGGAAAGCGGATATTCGAATATCGCCTCTAACGTTCAGATTCCGGCTCCATAATCATCCATCTCCAAATCGAAATCCTCGGGCTCGTTTTCGCAAATTCGGGTCCGCCTTAGACCTCTCGATTCGTTATGATGCTTGGGCCATGGCTCTTTATCTCGTCACCGGCATTGCCGGCTTCATCGGGTCTTCTTTGGCCCGTGCCCTGCTCGCCCGCGGAGAAAATGTCCGCGGCATCGACAATTTTGCGACTGGCCATCGAACCAATCTCGTCTGAGATACGTTGACCGCGTCGACTTCCGCGAAGCCGACATTCTCGATCTCGATGCCATGCACCAGGCCTGCGCGGGAGTCGATTTCGTCTTGCATCAGGCGGCCATTCCATCCGTCCCGAAATCGGTTCTCGATCCGCTGGCCAGCAACCGCGCAAACGTCGACGGCACCGTCAACGTGCTCGTCGCGGCGCGTGACGCCAAAGTGAAACGCGTCGTCTATGCGGCATCGTCCTCGGCCTACGGAGACACGCCGACTCTGCCCAAGCACGAGGCCATGAAACCTGACCCAATTTCTCCCTACGCGGTCGCCAAGCTGGCCAGTGAGCAGTACATGATTTCGTTCTACCGCTGCTACGGGCTCGAAACTGTGTGCCTGCGCTACTTCAACATCTTCGGACCGCGCCAGGATCCATCGTCTCCGTACTCGGGTGTGCTGGCGAAGTTCATCACGCAGATGCTGCGCGGCGAGCAGCCTTCGATTTTCGGCGATGGCGAACAGAGCCGCGACTTCACCTTCATCGACAATGCCGTCGACGCAAATCTGCTGGCTTGCAAGGCGCCCGCAGAACACGCGGCGGGACAGGTCTTCAATGTCGCGACCGGCCGACGGGTCACGCTGAATGAAACCTTCAAGATGTTGCAGACACTCACGCCCTACCAAGGCCAACCGAAATTTGGTCCCGGGCGCAGCGGCGACGTCAAGCATTCGCTCGCCGACATCTCGAAAGCCGCATCCGGCTTGGGATACAAGCCCAGCGTAAATTTTGAAGAAGGCCTGCGCACGACCGTTGAATGGTACCAAACGACAGGCGTCGGGCGTCAGACTTAATGTCTCCTCAGCTCGAATAGCTTGAGCCCTGGGAACCCATCAATTGCTGGGACTTTGAGCCGTCCCCGAGGCGATGTACCCGTGGCTCCCCGTCGGCTAGGGCGAACCAATGTAGTTCCGTCAGTTTCCAATTTCTCGGTCGGCCGAGTTCGGGCGCGCTCGTCGGATTGAGCGCCCTTCTGTTCCTATTTAGCGAGCCGTTTAATCCAGCTCCGTGGCGTGAAGTACACGCAGCATATTCTGCAATGAAAAAGTATCTATAGTAGAAGAAAATAGATTGCATGCATTGTCATCCAAACTTGGTCTCGTGAAATAGCGCATCAAGGCGAGTCAGGGAACGGCTCCCCGGTAAAGGCGTTGTAAATCCTGACAGTAGGGAACGTCGTTTGTAACAACCAGGCCGCCGCCTGCGACATCGAATCGCACATATCATCATTTTTGCTGTTTGGAAACGTTGTGATTTGCTCAATGAAGCCCGGAGTCCACGCCGCATTCCGATCTACGAGCCAGTCTCCCGCCTGCCACTCGGCAGCAACCGCGAACATGCGCGCAATCTTTCCACCCCGGGGGTTAATTTCTACAACGCCAGAAATGATGGCCTTTAGGCGCTGAACCACCGCCGGTCCGTTTGCCTTGTCCTCGACAAGCACGGCGCAGAGCGGGCGATGCACCTCCCGCTGCCGTGTGATCTCGGCCTCGGTTGCCGCTGTGTCTAGGTGCTTGTTCACGAGGTTGAGAATGTATCTCTTCCGGCCCTTCACTCCAATGACACAGATGGCCACGAAATCTGAGGTGGCGAGGTCTTTAAAGGCACAGTCGACCGAGATTAGCTTCAAATCGAAATGCTCGGGCAGCCTTTCGTCTGCTTGGCCGGTGCTGGGGTCCATGCCGCCGTAGTACCTCACTTCGCTGCGTTTGATGAGGTTGCCTTCAACTGGCGCCGGTCTTTGTTGAGATTGTGCAGCAAAGATCAACCGACGTGATCGTAGGCTTTCGACAACCGCCGGTGGGAATCGCTCAGGCTGCAAGATTTCACCACGGCGGCGCTGAACGATTCTGCCCGATATTGGAAACACCCAGCGCTCGTCTTCTTCTGCCTCAAGGGGAATGCAAGTGTGCGTCCATAAGCCGGGTTCTTGCTCCAATAAGAAACCCGTGGGGTCGAGCTCGTGAAGCCGTTGCATCACCAAAACAATTGCCCCGCTGGCCGGGTCATTGAGTCGGCTGCGCAGTACGTTGTCAAACCAGTTGTTCGCGGTGGTCCGCCCGGCAATGCTCTGTGCTTGGTCAGCACTGATGGGATCATCCAGGATGGCGGTGTCGCAGCCGCGGCCAAATGCCGCCGCACCCACACTGGTCGCGATCATTTGGCCGCCTCGGTTGTTCATGAACTGCCCGACCTGGTTGCGATCTCCAGACATTTTGAACCTGTTACCCCACAGCCTTTGAAACCATTCACTTTGCAGCAGTTTTCGGCGCATGACAGAGTGCTCGGTGCTGAGGTCGAGGCTGTAGCTCGCTGCCATGAAGTTGTGCGCCGGCTGAGTGACCCACACCCAAACGGGGAAGGCGATGGTGATTAGTGTTGACTTCAGCGTGCGCGGCGGGATGTTGACGATCAACCGCAACAATCGCCGCTGCTTCACAAGCGTCAACTGTTCGCAGAGAAAATCGTAATGCCACGACCAAATCAGGGACCGGTTAGGCTGGAGAACGGTCCAGGCTTTCCTCACAAAGGCGGAAAAGTCATTCGCTAAACGATCGGCGATTAAGGGGCGAATTGCCCGCGCGCGCTTGAGCAGCAGCGGGGCTGCGGTTCTTCTCGACTTAGCTTTCATCGCCCTGCTCCTCCACTACCGGATGGGGCTCGCCTTCGATCAACGGAGGCGAGACTTCGAGAGGCGCGGCGCCAGGACTGAATATCGCAATCAGGTCTCTCGCCAAGATTAAGGCTTCCTCCGGGGTGATCGCTTGTGGGTCGACGGTCAAGCGTTCCTCCTCGTAATCGTCTTCGACTTTTCGCTTGGGATACACGTAGGGCAGTAGCACGGCATATATGTGCGCCTTGAATACGACCGCAGTCTTTGGATCCTGCGCTATTTTCACCAGTTCTTCCGCAGGGTCGCAGCCGAGAGCTGCGAGTTTTTGCTTCAAGGCCGCAGTTGCTCGGTTCGGCGTGCCCTTCGCCCGACCACCGGTTTTGGGCAGCCCCACAGGTCTTCCACTTTTGCCTGTTATAACCATGAGCGTTTCCCCCGGTTTTCCCGCTTCACGGTGAGAACAATTGCACGAACGCAAGGGCGCCTGAGATTCTTAGCGTCGGCGCACGTACACGCGTGCACATTTGCGGATGGGGCGAGGCTTTCTAGGCAGAATGCTGGTAGGAAGTCAACGTCAACTAATCTGATCGGTGAGGGTTTTCGGCGTACGTGGGCGGACTGTTCTTGCCATTGAAGGGACACTGTGCAGAGCATGTTGGCTCCAATCGCACCTGTGCGTGCTGATCGTGGCCTGCCGCTCAGACATCCCGTCGGAACATCAGGTTTGGTTTTTTGGTGCCCGGCATCCCGCTGGGTGGACGTTAAGTAAGAATTTTGAGATGTCCCGTCCCAAAAAGTTCTTAAGAGGCATCCCGCCTCTGAGCCAGAACATACTTGAAATCTTCGCCCGCGCATATTAGCTAACTTGGTTCGTCAGCGGAACGCGGCAGAGTCGTATTGGCCTATTCCAATCTGCCCCGCGTAGCCTTGATCAGGGTTACCCTTCCTGCTCCCGCGCATTCGTTGACACCATGACCGAGACGAAAGTCCCGAAATCGTATTCTGGTTCGCGTCTTGAGCTGAATTTCTCGTGTAGAACTGGTGAGGTCGGGCACACTAATGATGAAGCATGGGCAGGAAAGCCTTAGGCATCTCAAACCAGCAGGAAGCCAAGTCAAGATTGGTCGCAAGGCGAAGATTTTGAGGTCACAACGATCCTGCAGCGGCAGAGAGTTCCAAAAGATCGTCTGTCATCGAGGCGATGTTACCGCGCTGGACACGCGGTCGAATTTCGGCAAGCTCCTTCGCCGCGTCGAGGAGGAGGGCAGGTCGCTCGTCATAGCGAAGCTGGGCAGCACGCGCTCGGTGTTACTCAGTATCATGGACTATGGTCGCATTACCTGGGCCGGAGGTTCTTGGAATTATCGGGCAAAAGAATCATGATCAGCGTCACGTATCAAGATTCCGATATCGTTTAGGAACTTGTTGCCAGTAGATGGCAGGGCTCCCCGCAATCTGTTTGCGCCCATTTTGTTTTGTCCACCATAAGGGTGCAAGGAACGAATTCAGGCTTTCGAAGTGCGGCGAAGAGTGGCTGACCGACGTGGCTTGGGAAGGGCATCCTGGCGGAGTTTTGGGCCGCGAGGTGCCGGGGCGAGGTCATGAGTCTTTGACCCTTGTCTTCTGCTTTGCCACTAGGCGCTGTATAAACTTATTCCCTTCCTTTTTGTAGGCTTCCACCCCTTCGTTTAGCAGCATCTCGCAGACTTGCGTAATAGTCCTCTGTTCCTCATCGGCGATTCGTTGAATGTCTCGCCTCAACGCCGGGTCCACTCGAAATACTAGGAAGCCTGTCCTTGCCACCTCTGAAATATATCTTCGCAGTCGAATCTTGAGCAACCAATGAATATTGCGCTTCTTTTGTATTACATGTTATACTTGTTATACATGAAAAGGGAGGGCAAATGAATCAGGAGAACGTAAAGAACAACAGAGCACGCTGCATTGAGCAACTTCGCAAAGAGCTGTTGAGGAAAAATCTGATCTGGGCAAGAAGGGCACTCGGTACGTCGCTCGGGAAACATGTCCAAGCCTCGTTGAAGAGACTAACGCGAGAATTTGGTTTTTCCCTGGATCGTGGAGATCTTCAGATCATCAACGGCAATTGGTACGTCACACACACGGGCCTAATTGGGCTCGCACGCCGTAGGAAATGCCGTGGCATCCACGTTGAGTCTGTCGACTCTCTTTGTGATTCCGCGGCGAATCGGTTTGTCCTGAAAGCAACCGTCTATCCGTCTAAGAACTCTTCTGGCTTCGTCGGATACGGGGACGCCGATCCCTCCAACGTTTCTTTCCTAGTCCATGGAGCCGAAATGCGCGTCGCCGAAACTCGTGCCGTCAACCGCGCTCTGCGGAAAGCCTACGGCATTGGCATCTGCTCGGTGGAAGAGATGGGGGCTGTTGCGGAGCCATCGCAGTTACCTCCAGATTCGAAGAAGCTATCCCCCAACGCTACCAACGGGAACGGGGCTGGCCGTACCATCCGAGATCGGCTATGTCAGGTCATCCGCCAGCATCAGCTGGATCCGAACTTGGTCAAATTCTATGCAACTGATTTTTGCGCCGTGAAAACACTTCGGGAAGCAACGCGCGAGCAGGTCGAGAATTTCGTCGCGCATCTGTCCGACTGGGCCGAGAAGGACCGGAACGCATTGCTCTGCCAGCTCAACAGCTATTTGGGCCAGAACGAAGGTGCCGCATGAGACGCTATTTCGAGTCTCTCCGGCCGGCCGATGTGTCGCTGCTGCACTCGGTTCCGGACCGCTTATTTTTGGTGCGAGTAAATCGGGCGCAGTATCGCTGGCACAAGCAGAAACCTTATTACGAGATCCGCTTCGCCGTCCTAAAGCCAGAGCACCTCACTGGGTGTTTCATGACCGGTCGGCTCTATTGCACATCCAGGGCCATGTGGAAGTTGAACTGGTTTTTACGCGACTTCGGCTATGACCCCGAGTTGCTCGGGAAAAATGAGATCGATGACAAGGCGTTGGTCGACCTGTGGGGCATCGTAAAAATCAGCGAAGTCGCCGTACACGGCATCTCAGTCCTCAATTTCGATAGCTTCGCACCGGCGGCCCGCTGGGGAGAGCTCTCAGTCTTTGCCCGTGACCACGGTAGGTCCGAGGTGTCCTCATGACGTCGATCGACACTCAAATCAGCCGATACCTGCGAGCAAATCGAAGCATTTTTTTGTGCACCCTGGGCCGAGAAAAACCGCAGTGTCCTTTGTGTCCAGCCAACAGCTATCTCGGCCCGAAGGAAGGTGCCGCATGAAGCGCCAGATCACAGGCCTGCACGCAGCCGATCGGTCCGCCGCCAACGAGGTACCAGATGGCGTCTTCCTCGCTCGGATAGAACGAGTCAATTTTCGTCGCCAGTCAGTCAAGCCGTACTACGCGCTGAGCCTTGCTATTCTTGAGCCCAGCCATTTTTCTGGCCAGATCCTTTCGAGCCGGCTCTATTGCTATCCGAGAGCGTTGTGGAAGCTGAACTGGTTTCTGCGCGACTTCGCCTGCGACACCCAACTGCAAGGCCGCGACGAAGTGGACGAAGCCCATCTGGTAGGGCTGCAGGGCGTAGTCAAAGTCAGCCATTTCGTTTTCAATGGCGCTTCCCTCCTCCGGTTCGACGGTTTTGCTTCCGCTGACAGATGGTTAGAGCTCTCTCCTACAAATCTCGACAGCCCGCAGGTGGCCTGATGACTTATAGCTACACTCAGATCAGTCAGTACCTGACATGTCCGCGGCGGTACCGCCATCGCTATCTCGATGGCTGGAAGGAGAAAGGCACTCGGGCGGCGATGCTCTTCGGGCGTGCCTTCGAAGTGGCTCTGGGTGCCTACTTTCGAAGGGAGGACCCCGGGGATGTTCTCTTTCAGGAATGGTCACTCTGCAAGGGGCAACAATTGCAGTTTTCGAATCACGATACCTGGGATCGCATGCTCGAGCAGGGGATCATGCTCCTCACTCGCTTCTGTCAAGATGACCGCGTCCGGATTCCCCAGCCCAACCGCAATCTGCAGATCAAGTTCGCGCGGCCCATCGGACGAAACGAATTCGTCAGCTACATTGACGCAATCGGCAAACTGGACGGGAAGCGGTGCTTACTGGAATGGAAGACATCGTCGGCCCGATACCCCGAGGAGCCAAACGGACTGCTAGCCCTCGATCCGCAGCTGCTTTGCTACTCCTGGATGACTGGCATCTCAGAAGTCTCTCAGGTGGTATTTGTCCGCAAGGGCTTGGTGGACATTCAGTACCTACGAACCGGTATCACTGACAAACAACGTCGGGAATTCGGTTCGCTGGTCGAGGATACGATCCAGAGGATTGAGTCAGCCGACTTCTTACCTCACAGCGGCATCCGTTTCCCCCAGAACCCCTGCAGCACTTGCCCTTACGTGGGACTTTGTCTGGGGCAGCATGAAATCGTCGACGCTAGTTTATTGCGGCGTCCAGGAGCAGAGACCCTTGGTTGGCTTGACGAGCTTAATTACTAGTGATCTGCCGATGCCCCCAAAACTCAATCGCCGTCGGGCTGTGTTCGTGCTAGCCAAGATCGACGAGATTCTGGCTTGGGAACAACGGAGAGAGACGGAGCGCGACACCAAGTTTGTGGAACTAGGTCAGTATCTTTGTGAGGTGCGGGCGGGGCAGTACTGGCGGCTGGAAAGCCTGAAGTCTTTTGACGCATTTCTGGAAATACGATTCCCGCAATCGCGGCGAAAGGCTTACTACTTAATGTCTATTCATGAGAACCTGCCACCACGGGCGAGGAAGGAGCTACAGAAGGTAGGCTGGGCCAAGGGAATCGAGTTGGCCAAACTGGCACGTCGGGATCGGCAGCACTTCGACTGTGCAACCTGGTTGCACAAAGCTCATGATTTGTCGAAAGAAGATTTCCAGCAGGCGGTCGAGAGGGAACTGACAGGGAAAATAACAGAGCCGTGGGAAATTGTCTACTTCAAACTGTACGAGAGCCAGGTCCCAGTGATCGACCGCGCTCTTGAGACAGCGGCCCTGATGCTCGGCAGCGACCGATCGAGAGGCTACTGCTTAGAAATGATCTGTGCGGACTTTTTGGCCGGAGCCAACCTAGACAACGGGGATCCAGCAACTCTGCTGTTTTCGATGATGCGATTCTTCCGGCTCCTGCCGGAGGATCAGAAGCAAGACTTTTCTCGAAAGCCTCAGCGAGAAAGCGTCATGAACGGGATTCGCCCGAAGAGCGGGCGTTTACGGCTTGATCCCGTCTCCTACGAGAATCTGCGGCAACAAGTTCTACGTCGAGACGGCTGGCGCTGTCAGTCGTGCGGCTCGATGACGAACCTGG
>CAVOVP010000009.1:0-504804 GCA_963699885.1 uncultured Acidobacteriota bacterium
CCAATGTTCTTCTGCATCTCAATGAAAGCGCCGCTACTGTCCACACCTCCGACTCGAATTTCTCGAATCGCGTATCCAACACAGTTCCGAACGTCGTCCGATCCGTGCTCATCGCAGGTATTCGAAGACTCCGTCATCAAGACGCGCACATACTGCGTTGACACCGGTGTCTCGGTCAGTTTCAGGGAGACCGTGCCGCCCTTAGCGGCCTTGAACTCCCCTGACGGGAACGCTCTCCATTCGCCCTGTGGTCCCGCGTCAAAGTCGAGCGCGCGTTTTCCCACCCAATATTCCACCTGATAAGTTGTGGCGTACGGGTTCTCCCAGGCGATGCGAATCGCGCTCACCGGTTTTTCAGCCCCGAGATCGACGATGACCCATTGCGGGTGTAGCGAGTCGTTCTCCCCTGTGAACTTGCTGGTCAGATAAGGATTGCTCTTCCAATAGCTGAGGTTCGGCCCCATGATCGGGCGGTCCCCGCTGGTCGAGAAGCCGCGGTGTGGCAGCGCGTACGAAAGAATGTAACGGACCGGTTCTTTTAGTTCGGTGCTGCCTGTGAAATATCCACTCTTATGCGCCGGATCGCTCCAGGTGCCATTCTCGGTCCAGTGCCAAGCAGCCATCCGGAGCTCGCTGTTATTGCGATAGGAGATCGGCCCCCATCCCGCCGACAAAGATTCCTGAATGATGTGCGGAGTGTAGACCTTGTCGATGCCCTGATGCGACAGCACATCGATCGAACTGCCCAACGCACTGTCGGGATCGAACGAATTGATGACGTGGCCCGGCGTGACATCTACGTGAACCACGGCTGGCGGCGTTGCGCTGCCATTCACGGATTGGGCAATTGCAGATCCGTTGCACGCCAGAAAAGACAGGATGACGCTTAGGATCGCGGACAATTTCAGCAAACAAGCGGCTCGGCATGTCATATAAGTGGTCAGCGCGAGAGCCCACGTTCCCGACCACGGTCTCTCCTTGCCACGGCGGTTCGCGGGCGAGATATCCAAATCGTAATCAGGACCGGCAGCAAACGCTTTAGAAGTTGAACTTCACCGCCAATTGCATCTCGCGCGGAGCCGACCCGACGTATAGGTGATCGCTCCGAAGTTGTCATCGTCCACCGAAGTGTCCGGCGTGCCAAACACGGGATGATTGAACGCATTCCTGGCTTCGATGCGAACTTCAAAGTTCATCTCCTCGCGCATCGCGAACTGTTTGCCCAAAGACAAGTCGGTCGTGAACGACCACGGTGCTCCGAACGCTCCCCAAAGGCGCGCGGAGCGTTGCCCATCGTGAAATCGTCCGGACGCTGGAACACACTGTTATCCACAAAGTAGTGGTCCACCCAATCCGAGCCATGATTGCGCTTCGGCGTTCCCGACGATATTGGGTCGTTGTACGCCATAGGTCGGAAGAGGATTGCCATCTGCAACCGTGAAGGTCAGCGGCCGCCCATCGGAGATGCGCCAGATCCCGTTCGTCTTCCATCCTCCGATGAGCGAATCTGCCCACCGCGGCATATTGCCCAGCAACGCGTGCCCGTGTCCAATCGGCAGATCGTAGCTGTAGCTGAACTGAACCACGTGAGGGATGTCGAAAGTAGAAAGGCTCCGTTCGAGCCACGGCTTATTGGGATCCTGCAGGCTGGTGAAGCTGCCAAGCCAGGTTACGTTGTCGTCGGCCTGGGAAGAGTCGTCGATCGACTTCGAATACGTGTAAGTCACGAGAAACTGCAGACCGTTGGAATACCGCTTCTCCGCGAGCAACTGCAGGCCGTGATAGATGGAATTGGCCATGAGCTGAGGTTCCGTAGCGACACTGGTGAATTGCGGGTACGGGAGCAGCAACTGAAGTATACGAAACTTGTGGGCTCGACAAACCGCTGTTTGGATCGGTGATGACCCCGGAGAACGGATTGTTCACAAAACTGTTGAGGCAAGGCACCGTGAGCGTCTGGCACGGATTGTTCGGGTCGGCCGCCGTGGTGGGCAAACCTTCGACCCACGATCCCAGATGGTCGAGCTGGTTTAAGCCGCTAAACGGAAGGCGAGTTCCCTTCTTCCCGATATATTCTGCGTTGATCAGAATATTGCTGGGCAGTTCACGCTCGATTCCAAGGCTCCAGCTCTGTTCGTAAGGCGTGCGGTTCGCAACGGATGTGCGCAGCGGTCCATTCGCCCCGAAGCCTACGTCGTTCAGCAGCCCGAGCGACGCGCCCGGGGGTTGTATCAAACCGTTGGGAAACGGGTTGCTCAATGCAGCCAGGGAGTGTTGCCCAGGTTCTGGTACGTGGGGATCACGTTGGTGTATTGGTTGAAGCCCTGCGGAACCGTAGGGCACGACGCCTGTAACGCCTGAGCGGGACTGCCCGTAATAGATGCCATAACCTCCACGTACGACCATCTTCGGAGCAAACTGAAAGGCAAAGCCAAAGCGCGGCTGGAAGTCGCCCTTGTCGGTTATATAGTTTGTGCGTTCGTTGGAGCTGGCAAAAACTTCGCCACCATTCAATGGAACAGTTACAGGCTGGCCGGTGACAGCATCGGTGTACGAAAGTTGGCCGCCGTTTAAAGGGCTCGCCACGTTTGGATCGAACGAGTTCTGCCGGTTGTAGCGATCCGTGCGCGGCAACGTGAGGTCATAGCGCAAGCCAAGGTTTAAAGTAAGCTTGGGAGTGACTTTCCAATTGTCTTGCCCGAAGAATCCGTATTGATAATTTGTGGTGGCAGGCCGGAACTGGATTTCGTAGGACGAACCGCAACCGTTGCCGCCGCATCCCTGGGTTATCTGGCCCATAAGAAAACTCGCCATCGAATCGCCGCCGCACGCGTCGATTCCTCCAGGACACGGATAAGTCCCGTCTGCGTTGAAGGTGAACACGCCATTGGGGGCGTTCGTCTGTATGTAATTCATCTGATGGATTCGACCGTCAAAACCGAACTTGATCTCGTGTGCGCCATGCACCTTGTCGATCACGGCCGCGAGTTGTCCCGTGTTTTGCCCCAAGCGGTAATTGCCATAGGGATCGGTGCCGATGTTGGTATACCCGGCGCTCGGGTACTGATCGATGAAGATCGCGGGAACCCCCGCGAATCCATTGCTCTGCAGGTAGGAAGGAAATCCGAGATTGCTGAGAGGATCCGAAACGCCGTGAGGGCTGTAGGCGTCGATGTGCCACACGCCGCGCGTGAACCCGAGGGTTACATTCAGCAACAGGCTTGGACTGAATGTATACGTGTCGTTGATGGCAAACAGATGGGCATTGGTCCATCCGGGGCCACCCTGGCAGGGATCGGTGAAGTTTTTGAAACAGTCAAGACCCTTGCCGTGACTGTATTGATAAGAGAATTTCACCACGACCAGATTTTTTTCGCTAAACCGATGATCGACCTTGATATCGAACTGATCGTTGTAACTCTGGTTCGAGCCAGAACCAAACCAGTTCTGGTAGATGCCTCCAGAAAAATTGGGTTCTGGAAACAGGCCCATCATCTTCTGCGCCACGGGATCAATCAGGTTACCCGCGACGCCTGGAGTGGGTTGAAGGTTCGAGGCAAGCGTTGGGTTACCCGGACTGATGTAGGTGGCGATATTGTTGAAGGGGATGAATGTGGTGCGCACGATCCCGCCAGCGTTGTCGGTCGTGAATTCCGGAGTATGGGTCCCAGATTTGACCGGCGGCCACAGTGCAAGGCCAGTGTTGTCAAACGAACCTCCCTGCGCCGCACATACTTCGCCAAAATCGCCCGTCCGCATGAGATCGGTGGGCAACCGCCCCGTAGCCGTGCTCAGTCCAGAAGAGCGCAAACCGTCATAGTCGACGAAGAAGAAAGTCTTGTTCTTGATGATCGGACCGCCAATGGTAAAGCCGTAATTATTTCGGCGCAGCGGCGGGATGGGTTGTCCGGCTCGATTGGCGAACCAGTTGTTGGCATCGAGGCTATCGTCGCGGAAAAAATCGTACCCGCTGCCGTGAAATTTGTTCGTGCCCGAGCGGGTGATCATATTGACCACCGACGCGCCGGAGAACCCGTACTCCGCACTGAAGTTGGTCTGCTGTACTTTGAACTCTTCGATCGCTTCCGGCGACGGAACGTAGGTCGCCGCGGTAATGCCGCCGTTGGGCTCAGAATTCGTCACCGAAGCTCCATCGGTCAGAATGTCCGCCGTTGAACCGCGGCTTCCATTCGATACGAAATTCGTGCCCGTACAGGTCGCGTCGCACTGATCGTCCATCTCAGTGACACCCGGCGCCAGATTGACCAGCGCGATTACATTGCGATCGATCAACGGCAAGTCATTAATGAACCGGCGATTCACGACTTGACCGGTCTCCGCGTCTTCCGTCTGAATGGCCTGCGCTTGCGCCTCGACCTGGATGGTTTGGCTGGCTCCAGCCACCTTCAGGGTCAAGTTCGCCGTCGCGTTCTCGTTAATGTCGACTTTAACCCTGCCGCTGATGACTTTATTGAATCCCTTGGCATCTGCGGTCACGGTGTAGATTCCCGGTGGAATCGAGCGGAACAAGTAACGCCCACTGTTGTCCGAAGTCGTTTTGAAGGCAAACCCTTTTTGCTGGTCAGTGAGGACGATGCTCGCGCCTTCCACGAACGCTCCGGTGGCATCGGTCAGCTCACCGCTGACTGTTCCGAAATAGGCTTGGCCGAACAGAGGGGCCGGGAGGACGAACACCAGGGAAACGAGAATCAACCAGCACGCTGTAGATGCGGAACGTTTTCGCATGACGACCTCCAACGACTACTGGATTCGGACCGGGGTCGAGGCACCCCGTGCGAGCACGGCTAAAACACCCCATTAAAACGGTTCACTACTCTTGCAGGGGCATAGGGCAATCGTCAAGTAACTTTTCCAATGTGGATGCTTTTTGAATCCTCAGCAACAAGGTAAGACTTGGCGCAGTGGCGTCCATGGAAATCGCGTCCGGATGGTTATCCCGCGGTCAATCTCCGTTTGGACCGTGACCGCGGGTCGCAAAGAGGCCATCGCATAACAAGGTCATGGGTCTTCTCGAACACTGACCCGGAATGACCGTTAGCGTGCTTGTGATCACAAACTACCAGCCGCTTGAAATGATTTTTGATCGAGACTCACAATTCCCCCAGAGGTTTCATGAGGGACTTGCGATCAAAACTAGCGGACGCAATCAATCTCTTTTCCCCGGGAGAGGGATTCCATCAATCGCCCGTTCCGGGAGTCTATTGCATTAAAGCGTCTCGTCCAGATGGTGGCGCGAAGCGGCGTTGGCGTGCATGTTTGGCTATCGTCGCTCAGGGCTGCAAGGAAATCGTTTTGGGCCGTGAAGTTTACCGATGCCGCGATGCCCATTACGCCGCAGCTCCGATCGAACTGCCGGTCTTAAGCAGGATCGCTTCGGCGTCGTCCGAAAGACCGTTCTTATGTTTACTGATTGACTTGGATCCGTTGACTCTTACCAGCATCGGTTCTCAACTTGAGGAAAACTTTTCGAAGGAGACAGAGAATCATCCGCGAGCAGTGTTTGTCAGAAAAGCTACCGACGAAATGCTGACGGCTGCGATTCGGCTCGGAGCGCTCTTTCAGCGACCGGAAGACGCTCCCGTCCTCGGGCCCTTAGTAGTGAAGGAAATTTTTTACCACCTTTTAAAAGGCCCGGATGGAGCGGCGATCCGCGAGTTTGTACGCCGGGGAAGCAAAATGCAGAAAGTATCGCAGGCGATTGAGACGTTAATTTCTGAACGGCGGGAAAATGTAGATGTCGGAGCTCTCGCCGAGGCAGCGAACATGAGCCGTTCGGCGTTCTTCAAATACTTCAAAGATGCGACAGCAGTGACTCCCATTGAATATCAGAAGCGCCTTCGTTTGCTGGAGGCGAGGCGCTTAATCATCGATGAAGGCGAGACCGCGGAGTGCTCCGGCTATAGGGTCGGGTACCAGCGCGCTGCAGCATTTAGCCGTGAATATTTCCGGATGTTCGGCAATCCGCCGTTGCGAGACGCAAAGAAAGCCAGGAACCTGCTTTCCTACTAGTCTGAATCTGTAGCCCCCTCGGCCTACCGGGGCTTATTGTTTTGGGAATCGCAGGGATCGGACCTTTGCAGCGACGGTACAGAAATTCGCGCCAGCCTTTCTAAACGTGCAGCAGGAATTCCGGATCGTCGGGCAATTCGCAACGAAATTTCATCGGTTTGAACTCAGGATCAAACTTGAGGATGGTTTTGTCCGTCCGGCTCGCCACGTAAAAGTTGCCGGAGTCTCCGAAAGCCATACCGCCCGAGTTTTTGACCTTCAGATTGTCGATTGCTGTGAAGACGAACTTGTCCGGCGAGCTAGCCAGCGAAACCGTATAAATATGGTCTCCGCCGCTGACGTACAGCTTGCCACTGTGGACGACAAGATGAACGGGACATCCCGCCTCGAGTTTGTTGCTCTCGGCCAGATACTTGCCTGTGATGTCATAAATCTTCACGGTGCCTGCTGGCTGGTCCGCAACATAGAGCCTGCCGTTCGCCCACGCCACTCCGCGGACCGAATGTTTCTTGGCCCCAACACTCGAATACGCAAGCCCAGCAGGGCTCGCGATGGGAGTAGTTGCCGGATTGGATAAGTTGCCGTTGCTGGATGCCACAAACGTTCCGGCGAGGAATTTCCCGGAAGCGGGCAGCGCCGCCGCCACAGGTGCAGGCTTTCCGAGTTTGCCGTCCTCGGAGACAATCAAGCGCGTGACTACGTTCGTGTCCTGGCTCGACAAGTAGCAATGGCCGAGGCCATCGAAAACAAAATCAAACGGATGCAGGATGCCATTGCAGGTTTTGTTCGACGCAAATTGGCCCACAAACTTGAATTTCGTTCCTGATCCTTCGTAGCAAAGCAAACTGTTTTGCGTATTGTTCGCATTTGCCACGTACAAGTATTTTCCGACCACGAAAATACCGCGAAGCTCGTCCAGAACGACTCCTTCGCTCTCGTCCAGCACGGACGGAGTAATCCGATTGCCTTCTTTGTCGTAGGCATGGACGTTGTTCTTGTGAAGATCTCTCTCAGGCTTGCCGCCATGGAGAGTCACGAAGAGCATAGCGATCCCTCGCTGGATGATTTCGAATCGAGTTTCTAGACCGAATTCCGAAAGCAACTCGAGCAACGGAAAACGGAATCCACGATCACACCTTCAATAGTGGCGTTTGCACCTTGCAACGTTTCACCCGTGCTGATCACCATAGCATCGAGGGCGATCGTTCGAAAGGCCATGGAATTCTTGCTCAGCGCCGAGAATCACAAGGGCAATCCCAAGGTCCGACACTTGACGGCCTCCATCTGTGGGAATACTGTCCGCAATTACAGATTCTAGGTCACGCAAATCCCCAGATTAAGAGAGGAACTCCCCGTGAGAAGCGCATCCACGTTCATTTCCAACGACAGCTCTCTGCGTACCGCTTGCTTTCAGCCAGTCCGTCGGTTCGTGTTTTCTTCGCGCTTCTGCCGATCTTGCTTCTTGGCTGTCACGTCTGGGCCCAGACCGCCGACACCGATCAGGCAGACCAGAAAGTGAAAAAGGTCTTCTATTCCGCCAAAGATCGCTTGGACACTATGCATGCCGCTTCGTTGTTCACCGCGAAATCGGTCGGAGATGCCAACATTCTGGAGGGTCCCGCGCAGGAAAAGAAGCAGTTTCAACTTCATTTCAATGACAAGGTGATATGCGATTTCGCCGGGCCAGGATCGCAAATGGGTGGGAAGACTCCCAAGTTCTCCTGCAAGATCACGCGAGTGGAAAGCGCCGACGGCACCGCTCAAACGTTGAACCCCGGGATGGACGAGGAGCCGGTCAAGGTCAAATTCGGAGCCGATGACAACGAAGTTTACGCCGAGGTTCCCGCCACTCGCCTCATGTGGGCGATGGGCTATTACGCCGACTCGTGGTTCTCGGTTCGCGTCGAGTGTCACAACTGTCCCGAGAACCCGATCTCTGGCTCGGGGCCGGCGGGAACGCGAACGTTCGATCCAGCCACCATCGTGCGGAAGTATCCCGGACACAAGATGTACGAGAACGGCAAAGAAGAACAAGGCTGGAGTTGGAAAGAACTGGATACCGCCAATGGCCGTCCGACTTATGAACGAGACGGTCTGAAACTGATGGGTGCGTTTCTGCAACACAGCGACAACAAGCCGCCACAGCAACGGCTGACTTGTGACAAGGTGCACGTGGACCAGAAGACGCAGCCCTTCACCACCACCTGCGACAAACCGATAATGCTCGTGCAGGACCTCGGAGCTACCTTCGGAGGCGGAGGCTGGTTTACCACCAATGGCTCCGCAAAAATGAACCTCCAGATTTGGTCTGGCAAGAAACTTTGGAGCAAGGTTGGAACTGAAGGCGCGCCACGGCAGTGCCAGGCAGCGCTTCGCAAGAGCTTGACCGCACACGACGGCTTGAGTGATCCGCTGATCAGCGAGGAAGGGCGGCGTTTCGATGCTGGCCTGATGTGCCAACTCTCCGATCATCAAATCGAAGAACTTTTCAAAGCTTCCCGCGCGGGGCAGATGCCTCAGTATCACAACAAGGATGGCAGCTTCAAAACCGGCGTGGACGATGCCTCGGTGATCCGGCAATGGGTCGAAGCATTCAAGAAGAAGCGGGAAGAACTCGCTCAAGGCCGTTGCGAGTGGAAGGAAAAGCCAGCCGACCTTGCTGCGATTGATAATCCCGCAAGTCTTGCGACGGTTCCCAATTTTTGTACGGCGAAGCCTTTCTGAAGGTGTCGCGCCGGAAAATATCAGGAAAAGGTTAAGGAGTCTGTATGTTGCGAAGATCTGTTGTGAGTACGTTACTGATTGTTTTGGCAGGCGCAGCCGCCTGCGCCGCCCAAAGCCAGGGTTGCGAAGTTCCAGCAGGTATGACCAAGGAGCAAAAACTGCCGTGCGTCCGCGCGAGCAGGATCTTGCTCGATCAGCCTGTGCTGACCCCGACTCAGCTGGTGAATGGCCCGGACTTCGACGCCGCGGAGCCCGAGAAGAGCCGATTTGCCTACTTCACGGCCGATGACACGATCGCATGCTACTTTCGTCCCCACTACGCGTTCGCCAAGGTCCCCGGCGACAGCATGAAGTTTCAATGCTGGCACATGACCCCGGATGGCGGATTTTTCAGCCCGAAGGGTGAACCCATTCACGTCGACGATGTGAAGGTCGTCATTGAAAAAGACAAGAGCGGCGAGAAATCCGCATCGCTCTATCCGCGAGACGACGACAAGAACGAGCACGAGATCAAGGCGGACCATTTTAAGATCAAGTATCTGAAGCCGCCGTACCCCGAGCACAATCCGCGCTTCAATGAAGTATTTACAGCGGTCGCTACCACACGAATCATGTGGGTGCTGGGTTTTCCGGCTGACCATGTCTACCCAGCGGGAGCGGCCAACTGCATTGGCTGCACCGACGATCCGTTCGGCAATAAATTGACGGACAACAAAGCGTCGACTTAAAGACGCCCCGACGCTTTTCAAGGTCGTGAACGCCGAACGAGATCTGCCTTTCGATGAGATTAGTTCCAACGACGACGAAACATGGTCATGGACTGACGCCGCCAAGTTCTACTCCGATGGCGAATGGACACATCAGCAAAAAGTAGAGTTCGATGCATATCGCCTCGCGCTGGGACTAATCCATTACTACAACGCACTTCCGCAGCAGAACCGCGTAGTTTGTGCGGAGTGGGATTCGACCGCCGGGGCGGGACACACCAAGGTTTGTCAGAAGCCGATGATTTACGTCCATGACCTGGGTTCGACCTTCGGAAAGAAACGGAGCGCCTTTGACCTGCTCGGGACCAATCCGCGCGGCAGTTTCGAAGCTTATGAACCGCAGACCGTTTTTCTGAATCCGGAGAATTGCGAATTGCGCGCGACGCTGTTAGGAGACAAGCAAGTGCTGAAAGAAGCGCAGGACCTCATGATCCAACGTGTTTCGCGGCTCGATCGTGAAACGGTGAAGTCGATCTTCCGGGTGGCTCGCTTCAACATGATGGATCAGAAGCAGGTAAAGAGGCTGCGGGCCGCGGGTTCCCAGAATGTTGACGAGGCGGCTCTGGACGAATGGACGAACGCCTTTCTCAAAAGGGTCGACGAAGTGCGCTCCGCTCGCAACTGCAAACCCAACTAGATCGCGGAGAAAGTTAAAGCGAGGCGAGGCTCCAGGCAATGCCACGGGTGCGAGCTAGTGTCGCCCTCTGAAGGCTGCTCACTTGCTCCGCTTGGAAGCCGTTCTGGGCAGTTCCTGACGACCAAAAATCGCTCGGCCGACCAGCACTCGCAACGACTGGACCGGCTCCTACCCTAAACACTGTATTCCGACTCATGAACAAATATGTTCGGCTAGTTGCTCCTGCCTTAGCGCTCAGGCTCAGCTGTGGACGAGCCGGGGAGCGAAGGGTGGGTTCACTCCCAAAGTTTGTTTTTGATCGGGCGAGTTTCGGTTTTTCCTTTGCCGCCGAGAGACTTTGCTTGGAGGAAGATGTGCGCCTATCAGTTTTATTTGCAAGGAGATAACGAAAATGAGCACTGCACCACCGGATCAGAAAACGCAAGAGCTTAGTGGGCATTCTCGCGCGCAACGAGCAGCAGATTTTGACAGACTGGATGCGGGAAATGAGCAGTTCGGTTCGTCGCACCGACCTTATTAAGGAAAGCGAAACTCAAAGTCAATGCGCGGACCTCTTGCGGCTGACCAGGCAGGCCTTGCAGACAGGCAGTTCGGATTTTAAGGGGCCTGCGTGGGATGGCGTCCGTGAGATGTTGGGGAGCATCTCCAGCAGCCGGGCGCAGCAAGGCTTCACGACCTCAGAAACGGCCCTTTTCGTCTTTTCAGCGAAAAAACCGATCTTCGATCAGATCCGCCGTGTGTACAAAGATGACCCGGAAGGGTTGGCGACAGAGACATGGAACACCTCGCAGATTCTGGATGCCATGGGCTTGTACACCACCGAGATTTACCAGAAAACTCGGGAGCAAGTAATCAGGCGTCAGCAGGAAGAACTTTTAGAGCTCTCGACTCCCGTTGTGAAGCTGTGGGATGGAATTCTGGCTCTGCCGGTCATCGGCACTCTCGACAGCGCTCGCACACAAGTGGTGATGGAGTCTTTGCTGCAAGCGATCGTGCAAACGAACTCCAGGGTCGCGATCATCGACATCACCGGAGTACCGACGGTCGATACGGTGGTCGCACAGCACCTGCTGAAAACCGTTACCGCGGCCCGGCTAATGGGCGCCGATTGCATCATCAGCGGCGTGCGTCCGCAAATCGCGCAGACGATCGTGCATCTGGGAATCAATCTGCTGGATGTGACCACGAAAGCGACCCTTGCCGCCGCCTTCAAAGTGGCCTTGACCCGCTTGGGTATCAATTTCGTTCGCGAAACACAGAAAGGCTAGGCATCCTGCTTGGAAAAAATTCCTATTCTAAAGATGGGCGAGTTCCTGCTGGTCACGATCCAGGTGGATATGCATGATCGACTTGCACTCGCCTTGCAGGACGATTTAACCAAATTGATCAGCGAAACCGAGGCGCGTGGGGTGCTCATTGATATCTCGGCGCTCGAAATCGTGGATTCTTTTATCGGGCGCATGTTGAGCAACATCGCGGCCATGTCGCGCGTGTTGGACGCCGAAACCGTCGTGGTCGGCATGCAGCCAGCCGTCGCCATCACTTTGGTGGAGTTAGGTCTCTCGTTGACGGGCGTGCGCAGCGCTCTGAACGTGGATGCCGGCATGGAAGTGCTGCGGGCATCGGTCAAGGATGGTTGGGAGGCCTATGGCGGTCGTTTCAACTGAAACCCTTGGCGTCAAAACAGAACCCGACGTGGTTGCGGTAAGACGCAGGGTCCGCGAGGTCTCAGCTCAGCTGGGGTTCAGCCTGGTCGATCAGACAAAAGTTGTGACCGCCGCCAGCGAGCTCGCCCGCAACACCATCATCTACGGCGGCGGGGGAACCATGCAGATGGAGACTTTGAACGGTCCTCGCGTGGGATTGCGTCTCGTATTTGAGGATAAAGGCCCAGGAATCCCGAATATCGAAATTGCGTTGCGGGACGGATTTACGACCGGGTCAGGACTTGGTCTTGGACTGGGTGGGTCAAAGCGGTTGGTCAACGATTTCGAAATCGCGTCCCGCGTCGGCGAGGGCACGAAGATTACGATCACACGCTGGAAATAATGGGGATTCATGCTGATCGAAGTGACAGAGCCCAGCCAGGCTGGAGAAGCGCGACGGCGAGCCACCGCCCTAGCCGAAGATTTGCAGATGGGCGAAACCCGATGCGGAGACGTCGCACTCGCGGTTACAGAAATCGCTACCAATCTTCTTAAGCATGCGGGCCGAGGTTACATTCTTGTGGACCGCCTGGATCACAACGGCGCGGGCCTCCGGGTGCTCGGCGTCGACAAAGGTCCGGGAATCGCGGATGTCAGCAAAGCCTTGACGGATGGGCATTCGACCGCGGGCTCTATGGGAACCGGCCTGGGCGCGATTCGCCGGGTATCCGATTCGTTCGATCTGTACTCCTCTCCGGTCGTAGGCACCGTGGTCAGTACGGAATTCTGGACCAAGGGACGCCGGAGCCAACCACGGAAGACTCCCATTGAAACTGGTGTCTTGTCGGAGCCCATACGCGGGGAAGACGAGAACGGCGATGGTTGGGGAGTCAGGTCTGGCGTCGACTACAACCTCTTTATGGTCGTGGACGGTTTGGGACATGGAACTCTCGCAGCGGAGGCCTCGAGAGAAGCTGAGCGATTGTTTTCCGTAACGACCGAAAACTCTCCCGCAGCAATCCTTCGCGACATCCACGCGACGTTACGCCAGACGCGTGGCGCGGTCGGAGCAATTGCGAGAATTGATTTTGAAAAACGGTTGCTTTCTTTTGCCGGCGTTGGGAATATTTCCGCTTCGATCGTATCTCCAACTTCGAGCCGCAGCATGGCATCTCACAACGGCACCCTCGGGCAGCAGACGGAGAGAGTGCAGGAATTTACTTGTCCGTGGAACGAAGACAGCATTCTCGTCATGCATTCCGACGGACTTACAACACGCTGGGACCTCAAACTCTATCCCGGGATCTGGAACAAGCCGCCGAGTTTGATCGCGGCGGTTCTTCACCGGGACTACTTTCGCGACCGCGACGACGTTACAGTCCTGGTTGCCAAGGCGAGGCCCGTTTGATTTCGAATTCACATGTCCCTGAAACTTTTTAAAGTCGACATCCGCTACGAGAACGACGTGGTGCTCGCGCGCCAGAAGGCCCGAGTCATCGCGGCGGCCCTGAAATTCGATCCCCAGGATCAGATTCGCATCGCCACCGCGGTGTCCGAGATTGCGCGAAATACCTTTCAATACGGCGGCGGTGGCACGGCGGAATTCCGCATCGATGACGAACCTGCCAAGACCCTCGTCGTCACCTTACGCGATCAGGGAAAAGGAATCGCAAACCTTCCTCAGATCATGGAAGGAAAGTATGTCTCCCAAACGGGAATGGGATTGGGGATTCTCGGGGCAAAAAAGTTGCTCGATCAATTTCACGTTGAGACGGCCGGCGGCAAAGGAACGACCGTGACGCTCGGGAAGCGGATCCCGTTACGCTTCTCTCGCTTTACTCCCGTTGAACTGAACAAGGTACTCGACAGCATCGAGCGGGCTTCGCAAGATCCGTACGAAGAGTTAAAGCAACAAAACAAGGAACTTCTCAACACTTTGCAGGAACTGCGCGAGCGGCAGGAGGAACTGGCTCAACTCAACAGAGAATTGGACGAGACGAATCGTGGCGTTGTGGCGTTGTACGCCGAACTCAACGATAAAGCAGACTTTTTGCAGCGTGCGTCCGAGCTAAAGAGTCACTTTCTGTCGAACATGAGCCATGAGTTCAGGACACCGTTAAATTCCATCACGGCTCTGAGCCAGATTTTGCTCGACCGTCTCGATGGCAGTCTCACTCCGGAACAGGAGAAGCAAGTTACGTTCATCCGTCGGTCCGCGCAGGATTTGACTGATCTCGTTAACGATCTTCTCGATCTGGCGAAGGTAGAGGCAGGAAAGGTCATCATCCGGCCGGTAAATTTTCGTGTCGATGGCATGTTCGCCGGGCTTCGTGGCATGTTGCGTCCGCTGCTGGCACAAAATTCGTCAGTCAATCTGGTATTTGAAGATCCCGTCGACATTCCGGAGCTTTTCACGGACGAAGCAAAGATTTCCCAGATTCTGCGGAACTTTATCAGCAATGCGCTGAAGTTCACTGAGCGTGGAGAAGTAAGAGTCACGGTAGCGACGGGACACAATAATACTGTCGTTTTTTCGGTATCGGATACCGGGATCGGCATAGCGGAAGAAGACCAGCAGCGAATTTTCGATGAATGGACGCAAGTCGAAGGCAGGCTGCAAAAAGCGGTAAAAGGAACGGGATTGGGCCTGCCGCTTTCCCGAAAGTTTGCTGAGTTGCTGGGCGGAAACGTGTACGTCCGAAGCGAACTTGGCGTTGGTTCCACTTTTGTCGCCGCGATACCTCTGCAGTATGCCGGCAAGGCGGAGGCGGTCTATGTGCAGGAATCGCCTTGGGTACTCGATGCCAACAAGTTTCCGGTCCTCATCATCGAGGACAACCGCGAAGCTCTTTTCATCTACGACAAGTATTTACGAGACACGCGTTTCCAGGTCGTTCCTGCGAAAAATCTGAAAGAGGCTCGTGCCACTCTGCGCAGTATGCGGCCGAAGGCAATCATCCTCGACGTACTCCTCGAAGGTGAGCACTCCTGGGAACTACTGCAGGAACTGAAGCAGGACCCGACGACCGTGAATATCCCTCTCTTCGTCGTCACCGTAGTCGAAAATCGGGACAAAGCTCTGGCCCTGGGAGCCGATGCCTTTCATACCAAGCCTACCGATCGCGCATGGCTGGTGCAGCACCTTGAGGAAGCCGTAAGCCATGAAAGCCTGCCGAAGGTGCTGATCATCGATGACGACGAGGTCTCTCGCTACGTCGCAAAGACAACGCTGGGAGGCGCCCAGCTTCGGTTCGTGGAGGCCAATGGCGGACAGGAAGGACTGCGTAAGGCGGCAGAACAAAAACCCGATATCATCATTCTGGATTTATCGATGCCTGACATATCGGGATTTGACGTGATCAGCAAGCTGAAAGAGAATCCCCGGACCCAGGATATTCCCGTAATTATCTACACGTCGCAGGTCCTGAGTGCTGGTCAGCGCCGGTCACTCGATCAGGCGGTCGATATTGTTTCGAAGGAGAGCAGGGCCAGGGAACTTTCTTTGGAGAATTTCCGGCAGGCGTTTGCGAAAGCGGGGGTTCCCTTCGGTGCTCCAGCAATCAATGAGGGACAGCATGTCTGATTCTCCATTATTGAGAGGACCAATCAAGTGGGAGGACCTTGCGCCGGGCAAGGTGGATAACTCCAAGATCAAGATCCTTGCCGTGGATGACAATGAGGCGATCCGCTATTCGCTGGTTCGGTCTTTGCGCGACGCGGGCTATCAAGTTGTGGAGGCGAAGACCGGTGCCGAAGCACTCGCGCGGGCGGCGGAGTCGCCCGACCTCATCACCCTGGATGTGCACTTGCCCGACATCATGGGCTTTGAAGTCTGCAAGCGGCTGAAGAACGATCCGCTGACATCGCACATTCCTATTCTGCATTTGTCCTCGACCTACATCGATCCGGATGCACGCGTGTTAGGGCTTTCCAGCGGAGCCGATGCTTATCTTGCAGAACCGATTGACCGCGCGGAGTTGGTGGCGACGATAGCCGCTCTTCTGAGACTCAAGACCGCGGAAAACAATGCCCGGCAGCAAGCGATGGTGGCAGAAGAGGCGCGCAGAGATCTGGCTCGACTGAATGAGACCTTGGAGCGCCGCGTTGCGGAAAGAACACTGGAACTACGATCGCTCAACGACAGCTTAAGAGACCTGTCACGCCGTTTGCTTCGAACCCAAGATGAAGAGCGGCGCCGTATCGCGAGAGAGTTGCACGATAGCGTTGGACAATTGCTCGTGGCGATCAAGATGAACAATGCGGCGCTCACCAGTCAGTTGAAACCCGTCGCTCCCGACGCGATCGAAACTGTGACGAGCAATGACGCCCTGGTGGATGAAGTTCTTCGATCGATTCGCACAATTTCGCATCTGCTGCATCCTCCTCTGCTCGACGAAGCTGGTCTGGTCTCGGCTCTGCGGCTTTACGTCGAGGAATTCAGCGCCAGAAGCGGCATTCGCGTGACGCTTGACTGTGATCAATCGGTCGGCCGATTTTCCACCGAGACCGAAACGGCTTTCTTTCGGATTGTCCAGGAGTGTTTGGGAAATGTTCATCGCCACGCGGGCAGCGCTTCAGCGTCGATCCGTCTGTTCTCTCAGGATGGCAACGCCCACCTGGAGGTCAAAGATGAGGGACGAGGTATTCCCAACGAGCGCCAAACTGAACTCTCTCTCGGCGGTGGAGGAGTCGGCTTCCGCGGCATGCGCGAACGCGTTGCCCAATCTGGAGGCGACCTGCGAATCGAGTCCGATGCAACCGGCACCAAGGTTACAGTCACCATCCCCTGGGCCAATATCCGAACCTTGGAACGCGAAAGCGCCTAGTAGATAGCAAAGCCACAGTGCATCGGCTCACTCCAAAATAACCCTTTCAAAGTCGCTGCCACCAATTCCCGTAAAATCGAGAAACACATCGTAACAATTGCGACTCAGGTCTTTGTAGATCAGTTGCGCTCACGCGATGTTCGTTCCCGAGGACGACGGTGTCTCGATACGTTCCATTCCACCGTGCCCTATCACTTCGCAATCTCCAGTTCGGGCTGAATGACGACGCCGTCGAATGTTGCCGCCACAATTCGGCCAAACGCCACGCTAACGCTCCGGATGGCAAGACCCGCATCGGGACCGCGGTGCCAACTGCGTCCTTCGTCGGCGCTCTCGAAGATCGAACCTCCAGCGGCTGCCAGCACGCGTGAGCTGTCTTCCTCGTAAAAAAAAGAACTGATATCAGCTTCCGGTAATCCGCTCAACATGGCGTGCCATGTTACTCCCGCATCTGAACTGCGGAAGCCTCCTGCCCGAGTTGCAATCATGATCTGCCCTGTCGTCGTGAGCGCAAGGCTGCGAATTTCTTTTGGCGCCACCGAAAGATGCCAGGCCGTCCCACCGTCAGCGGAAACAACAATGGCCGTAGCTGTGGCTGCGACCAGGAAATTATGGAACGACCGTACCGCGATGAAGTCCGTCAGGCCCATGATCGGACCTCCGCTCCAGCTCTTTCCTTCGTCCACACTTTTCAGAAGCCCCACCGAGGTCGCGGCCAGCCAGCGCCCATCTCGAAGGTCGAGATCATTCACTCGGGCACCAGAAATCGCGGACGTCGACCGTAAGTTGATCGCCTGCTTTGGGGCGCTCGAATGACTTTGTGAATCCTGCGACGCGGCCACTTCGGCGGGACGCCACTGCCGTGTGTTCTTTTCCATTACGAATATGCCTTGGCCCGTACCGGCGACCAGCATTCCCTTGGGGGTCTGTTTCAGTGAGAGGACATCGCGGCCGCCCAGCCCGCTGCTCGTCTTTCGCCAGCGCTGATCTCGTTGATTGAACGAAAACACTCCGCCCCACTCGCGGTCGTTTGCCACGCCAACATAAAGGTTGGCTGGATTTTTCATGTCCGCGACAATCGCTGTCACGTAACGACGTGCATAGCCGTGATTTGACGGCGCGAATGTTCGCCCGCCGTCTTCACTCATCAGTATCCCGAGGCGGTCCGTGGCGAGCAGCACTCGATTAGAACGTTGTGGATCGATCATCACGTCGTTCACGACGATGGAGCGACTGCTGGCTCGTGCCCAGGAGGTGCCGCCATCAACCGTTCTCCAGAGACCTTCGGTCGTACCCGCGAAAATAATCCTCGGATTCTCAGGATTCTGACGCAGCACGTGCGTGCGCCGCGCCGAGTAAGGAATGTCCTGGACTTTGCGAAATGACCTGCCGCCAGTGTTGCTGCGATAGATTCCGGAACACGCGCTGGCGAGAATAACGTGAGACTTCGCGGCATCGACCATGATCGAAAAAATGTCGGAATCGTACTCCATGCCGCGGCTTACTTTCTGCCATGTTGTGCCACCATCTTTCGTCTTCCATGGCAAATGCCAGGTACCTGCGTAAATCACATTCGAGTCTCTCGGATCCACGGCGACCGATTGAATGTTTTTGATCTCGGCATCCCCCTCGGGCGAGATTTTCTTCCACGTGTCTCCCGAATTCGCGCTGCGATAGATGCCATCGAGAGCGCCCGCAACCAACGTGCTGGGACGTGTCCCGGCGATCGCCAGCGCTCGAATCGATTTCCCACGCATGGCCGGAAGCGGCTCCCACGTGGACCCACCATCGCGACTGCGAAAAAGGTCTCCGCGCTTGGAGTCTTCCGCGCTCCACGCGGAAATAAAAATCGTTTTCGGTTCGTCGGGATCCGTCACGATGTGGTCGAGTACGTAATCTCCTCCGCCCAATTGGGCGCAGTGCGACCAGTGGCGGCCGCCATCCGTCGAAAGAAAAACGGCGCCGGTGCCAGTGCCCAGGAATAACCGGTTGGAATCGTGCGGGTCATAGGCCAAGCTGCGAGCCGTACCTCCCTCGGGCCCCAGAATCGTCCACGTTTCGCCCCAACCCTGTCGCGATAGCAGGAGTATTGTGCAGAGAAAGACCCCAAGCGCGATCTGGCCAAACGTCAAACTGGGGGCTGTCGACTTTGCTGGTGAATTCACAGGAGATTTAGACGCTGTTGCGCTATCAGTATGAACCACAAAGAACGCGGCTTCCGTTTAGACTTTGTGAACATGGGCCTTCTGCCAACGAACCTGGTTCCTCGCATTCGTTGCTGCGCTCCTCAGTTGATTCAAACCGGAAAGCAAATGTCATGCGGCTTTGTTGTTTAAAGATGACTCAAGCCTTCTACTGGTAATTCCCTCAGTTCCTGTCAGACTTTTCTAACCTTAAGATTCCGCCCGAGTGAGAGTTGTTGACCGCCAAGGGACATGTGTCTCATCCATGGATGGCGGCTGGGCGAACTCCAGGGTGAGGTGTTCCTTGACGAGATATCTCATCGTCGCAGTGATGGCCGTTTTGCTCGCATTGGCAGGATGCGGAAAAGCGCACCTGCCGTACATCACGTCCATCACCGTGCTCCCAGCAGACCCAAGCGTAGCGGCGGGAAGCACTCAGCAATTCACCGCGCAAGGAACCTTCAGCGACAACGCCACCCGCGATGTCAGTTCTTTCGTGACCTGGAGTTCTTCTACTCCGGCAGTCGCATCCATCTCTGACACGGGCCTCGCCACCACTTTCGTCGCCGGCACAACCGTGATCACCGCGTCGTGGTCCCCGGTGAGTGGCGAGGTCAGTGGTTCAACCACCCTCACAGTCGGTCCGCCCGTCCTGGTCTCGATTGCTGTCATCGACAACTCTGTAACTCCAGGACCAAACTCCATCGGCGCTGTTCAGATCGCCATCGGAACCAGTCATCAGTTTTTTGCGGTTGGAGTTTACAGCGATGGCGGATTGCGCAACGTCACGAGGTCGGTCGACTGGTCGGCCACTCCGGCCAATATCGCATCGGTCAACACAGCGGGCCGCGCCAACGGCGTAGCCATCGGCAGCGCCACAATCACCGCAACTGATCCGGCTACATCGATCGCCGGGAGCGCAACACTGAACGTGACCGGCGCAACCATCAGCAGCATTGTGATTTTGCCTTCGACGCCCATCATCGCCCCGCTAACAGAATTGACGATGTCTGCCAAGGGTTCCTTCAACGACGGGACCACGCAGGACATCACGCTCGATGTGCATTGGACCAGTTCCAATGCGGCGGCCGCTACCATTACCACGTCCGGACCTCCGGGCATTGCAACCGGAGTTGCCGCAGGAACCACTACGATCGGTGCGACACTCGGCTCCGTCACGGGCTCGACAACGATGACCGTGAGTGCCGCGACTCTCACTGCGATCGCGATCACGCCCGCGTCTTCTTCAACTGCACCGATCAGCATGGCGGTCCATTCGACGCTTCCGTTCACCGCGACCGGCACGTTCAGCGACTCGACTACCCAGGACCTAACCACAATCGCCACTTGGACTGTTGTTCCCAGTGACAATTCCATTGCGTCAGTGGATACAACCGGGATCGTAACCGGCGTCGCGCCCGGCGTCGCGACGGTTACGGCCACGTTCGGTGCAGTCTCGCAGTCCGCCTACGTGAATGTTGAGAACGTCGCTTCGTTGGCGATCACTCCCGCCTCGGCAAGCATCGCCAAGGGAACGCAGACCAAATTCACCGCCACCGCGACCTTGACGGATGCCGCGACGCAAGATGTTTCTTCCTCAGCAGCTTGGACGACGAGTTCACCGTCCGTCGCCACCGTCAGTAACATCACCACTTCTGCTGGTTCGGCCTTCGGTGTTGCTGCAGGAACAACCACCATCAATGCTTCTCTCGATGGCAAGGCCTCCTCGGCGCAACTTACCGTAACCAGTGCCGTGATGACATCCATCTCGTTCACGCCGGCTACCCCGCAAGACATCGAGCTTGGAGCAATTCAGCAGTATCGTGCGATCGCGACCTTCAGCGATTTGACCTCCCAGGACATTACCGATCAGGTCTCATGGAGTTCTTCGGACGCGTCAGTCGCCGTGATCGATCCCTCGGGTCCGGCTACGGGAACCGGAATCGGGACCACCATGATCACAGCAGCGGGAAAAATCGATCGAAACGTGGCCAGCGAAACGCAGGCTTTGATGGTGCATTGAATCGGCGTTGGTAGTTTTGCGGATGTCGACGGGACTAAACAAGGCTCCTGCAAGTTATGGAGGGAAGTTCATGAAGACCACGGCACTACTCATCATGACCGCCGTCCTGCTGCTGGGGCGGGCGTGGTCTCAGGAACATCCCAAATACGAAATCGGAGTCGACTATTCGTGGACTCACTTTCAGGGCGTCGATTACACGTTTCCGAACTTCAACTTCAACCGCTCGTATAACTTGAACGGTGGCGGCGGATCCTTAGCGTTTGACTTCAACCGTTTCTTTGGCCTCAAGGCCGAAATTCAGGGATACAAAAGCGGCACCGAAACGCTGACGGTTCCGTCGGGCAATGTGTTCGTTCCCGGGGGCGCGACCGCCCAGGCTTCAGGCAGTCTTTTTACATTTCTTTTCGGCCCGCAATTGGGTAGGCGTTATGGCGTCTTCCGTCCCTACGCGCATGCTTTGGTGGGCGGAACTCACACCAGCCTTTACGAAAATGCCTGGAGAAACCTGGGACTTAACCAGTTCAGGGGCTTCCCAAGCAATACTGCTCTTTCTGCGGATGCGGGGGTTGGAATCGACATCGCCCTTGGGCGGCATCTCGCCATTCGTCCCGCGGAGGTCAGCTACCTTTTCACGGATTACAACAACGCTCTCAGCAAACACGAGAACAACTTCCGTTATCTCGGCGGCGTGGTGTTCAATTTAGGAGGTAAGAGCCCGTCCCAGCTTTCTGCTTCGACATCTGTCTCGCCGAGTGAACTCTTTCCATGGGAAGGCCCTGTGACTGCGAGCGTCCAGCCCGCAAACTCCAATCCAAAACACACACTAAGCTACACGTGGAAGAGTACTGGCGGAACAGTGACCCCCGATGGAACCACAGCGAAAATCGATACCGCGAATCTCGCGCCAGGGACCTACACGGTCACCAGTGCGGTGAGTGACCCAAAGATGAAGAAGCTGGCACCGGTGTCATCGGGTGCCACGTTCACCGTAAAAGCGCCCCATGCTCCAGTAGCGACGTGCAGCGCCAATCCGAACAGTGTTCAAGCCGGGCAACCCGTAACCATAACGGCGCAAGTGAATAGTCCCGACCAACAGCAGTTGAAAGAACACAACTACTCGGCCAGCGCCGGCTCGATGCGAGAAGGCGAAACGAAAGCGGGCAACGAACCTGGCAGCTTCACCTCAACGGCCACGCTCGACACTACTGGAGTTCAACCGGGGCCGGTCAATATAACTCTGAATGTAACCGACATCCACGGTCTCACTGGACACTGTGAAGTGATCGTGCAGGTGCAAGCTCCACCGCCTCCACCACCGCCGGTTGCCAGCGAGGCGATGCTCGGAGAGTGTGAATTTAACAACACGAGACGGCGTGCCCGCGTCGACAATCAATGTAAGGCTCAACTCGACGCCGTCGCGCTTCGCCTTCAGCAGGACACCGACGGAAAAGCTGTCATCGTTGGCTATTCCGAACCGGGCGAGGCCATCAAGGGCCAGGAACTCGCAGCTTATCGCGCGTACAACGCCAAGAAATACCTAACTAGCGGAGAGGGCAAGCAACGCATTGATCCCAACCGGATCGAGGTACGCCAGAGCCCGGCAAGTGGTCAGGGCAAGAAGGCAATTTTCTATTACGTTCCAGCCGGAGGCCAGTTCACGCCTACGAACAACTCCATCGTCGACGAGAGCAAGATGCCGAAGAACACGATGGGGACCCCGAAGAGGTGAACCCAATTGGCCTCTTACGCGTTAAGTACAACAGATCGTGAAGCGGCAATACGCTAGCATCGTGCTTCCATCCACGGAAAATATCCCGGCATCTATTCCATCTTGCCGGCGGCCGGACCCACGGCGGTGGCCTGCTTGGTCTTGGGGTCAATGCCGATCAGCGCCACTCCGCCCACTCCGCCGCGGCTGACGGTAACCACGTGGCCGCGAGCTCTCAAGTCCGCCTGCACTTCTTCGGGCAGAGTGTTTGGCACAGACAGGCTGCCCAGGCTGGCGCGGTCCTGGCCGAAGGAACTGATGAAATGCTCGGTGGAGAAGCGCGGCGCCTTAAACGCCTCCTCGGGACTCATGCCGAATTCCACGTAGTTGAGGATGACCTGGATGGCTGCCTGATCCTGCTGGTCGCCTCCCGCCACCGAGATCGCCATCACGGGATGGTCGTTTTGGAAAAGCAGCGTGGGGCTCAACGTGATTCGCGGCCGCTTGCCGGGCTGGATTACGTTGGGAGTTCCCGCAAACGTGTTCAGGCTGCTGAGCCGGCTTCCGTGAATAATGCCCGTGCGTCCGGCCACGCCGGCTGTGCTCGACAGGCCGCTGGGCGTCGCCGCGATGACGTTCCCAAACTTATCCGTCACACACATGACGGTGGTTCCGCCATGCCAGGGGCCGGTGATGGTGGGCGGCTTGGTCGGTTTCATGTTGTAAGGGTCGCCCGGCCGGAGTTCGAGAGATGCCTTTTTCGGATCGATCAGCTTGCGCCGCATTTCGGTGTACTGATCGGAAAGTAACTGCTGCATCGGCACCTTCACAAAGTTCGGATCGCCGTAATACTCGTCGCGATCCGCCAGCGCCAGTTTCTCCGCTTCAATCACGGTGTGGATGTAATCCGCCGAATTGAAGCCCATCTTCTTCAGGTCGAAGCCTTCCAGCAGGCGCAGCGTCTGTGAAAGATAAGGACCTTGCGTCAGCGGACCGGCTTTATAGACCGTGTAGCCACGGTACGTGGTTTTGAGCGGATCCACCACGGGAGTTTTGTGCGCGGCCAAATCTGCCTTGCGAAGGAAACCGCCCTTTTCGATATACCAGGATTCCAGGGCATCGGCGATGTCGCCCCGATAGAAGCGGTCCGAGACGGCTTGCAGCTTCTGCTGCCGCGTCCCCTTCGCAGCCTTTTCGGACTCCAATAATTTGCGAAAGGTCACCGCCATATCCGCCTGCCAGTTCACGCCGGTTTCGATCTTCTTCCCACTGCCGGTATCGATATACCAACTTGGGCCGCCGGCATCCAGAATGGCCAACGTCGGCTGCACGACCTCCTCGAAGCTTTTGGTTCCGTAAAGTTTTAGCAGAGTAACAATCGCATCGATGGTGCCAGGCACGGCCGCTGCCTTGACGTCACCGTCCGGGATTCCGTGTTCCATATACCAGGCAATCGCTTTGGGATCGCGAGGCGCCTCGCCTTGTCCCTCGAGCAGCTTCACGTTTTTCTGGTCGGCGCTGTAAACCAGAATCGGGACCTCTCCTCCCACGCAGAACGCGCCTACATAGGTTACGGATAGGGCTAGCAGAGTGGCGGCGCCTGCATCAGCGGCGTTTCCGCCCTGTTCCAGAATCTTGATGCCGGCCGCAGTAGCGGCGGGCTTGCCGGAAACAACCACGCCATGGCCGCCGACGGCGACACTTGGTCCCCGCCGGGTGACGGGCTTTGTGGTGGCCTGCGGCCAGGCGAAGGGCACGGCTAACGTGACTAAAAGGAGGGAAACAGATGATTTCAAAATGACCTTGCGCATAGAGATCAACTCCGTTTCGGTGGTTTGCATCCATCAACCGGCACAGCGGGCCCAATGGCGAAGATGAGAGCCGCTAACAAATCGGCGTAGAGATCGAAGGGGAGCGATAAGAATATTGATGACGGTCCGATTTCAGGTCTCCGTTTTCTTATTCTAAATTCCAATCTTCCAGCCAGAACAAATCCGACACCTTGCGGATGACGCTCCGGCTGGCCGTTGACGATGACTAGACCCGTTTACGCGACCCTTTGAGGACAGGACGACAGGACACTAGCGCATACCCTGGCGGTTGGCACGCGTTTGGTGAGCTTCACTTCTCTCTCAGTGTCAGCCCTCGATGACACCTCCGATCCAACTCGGGATCAGTATCGGTAATCACTGACGCGTAAGTAATAGACAGATAAAATGCTGGCGGAGAGAGAGATTCGAATCCGCCTTACAACGTCAAGCTGGTTGGCCACGCACAAGGAACTCAGCGAATTCCAACGCCTGATCCGCTGTCACCTTGGCGGGGAGTGGCGCTTCTACCGGATCCACGACCACTTGCAGAACCGCTGGTCCGGGCCGCCGATACGATGCTTCTCTGGCATCCGACAGTTGCGGGGGGATAATCGAGCGTTCGTTGTTCCGAGCCAGGAACAACACTCCAATCCATTGGACCAAAGATGGCAACCCAACATAGAACCGGTCAGTACGGGAATCATCCGGGCCATTTCTGCCGCATTCACATTAGCTGGAACGCTGTGGCTGCGCCGTCTGATGGGAAGGCAACCATTTCTGCGGCCCAACAACCTTATATATGCACAAGGTTGCCCGTTCTTGCGCCTGTTCTTCGAGGCCAAGAAACAGCCGGAGCCCTGGGTCGAGGAGGTTACTTCATGCAAAACGGATACCGGTCGAGAATGTTGAGGTTGATTGCAGTACTGGCCGCTACCTTTTGGCTCACCGTCTGCGCTCAAGCAGCCGCAAAATATGTGACCCTCCGCGCTTTCAACCCAACCTCCGGTGGAGGAATTCCTTACGGCAGGTTGCTCGCGGATCAAGCCGGCAACTTGTACGGCGCGAACTCCTCCGGAGGCACAGGCAACTGGGGAACGATTTTCGAACTGACACCGAACGGGCAACAAGGTTGGAATTATTCTGTTCTTTACGACTGCACATCCATGGACTGTGCCGTTCCGATGGGATCCTTGGCAATGGACCCAGCGGGCAACCTGTATGGAGTGACCTATTTTGGCAATGTGTTCGAGATAACGCATAGCGGATCTGAAGGGTGGACCGCAACTGTTCTTCATGCATTTACGGGTGGCCTTGACGGTACTGCTCCCAGCCCGCTGATTCTGGATGCGGCGGGGAACTTGTATGGCATAAATGCCACTGGCGGACGCGATAATCTTGGATACGTTTTCGAACTCTCCCTGTCGAAGGGCCAATGGTCCTCCGTCCATCTGCATGATTTCACCGGTCGCGACGGTGCTGAAACGACAAACACAGCCGGCGGAGAAGTTGCCGCTCTCATTCAAGATGAGTCGGGCATTCTGTACGGCACCACTAATCTTGGAGGCACCAGCACGAAGTGCAAGGGAGGCTGTGGCGTCCTTTTTGAGCTAAAGAATGATTCGGGCAAATGGACCGAGACAGTCGTTCACAACTTTACCGGAAGCGATGGTTCGAATCCCGACGCGGCATTATTGATCGACGCGGCTGGAAATCTTTACGGTACAGCGACAGGCGGCGGAGCAGATGGACTCGGCGTGGTTTTTGAGATGTCGCGAAGTTCGGGAATATGGCAGACACACGTCCTTCACAGCTTCACCGGGCTCCGTCTTGACGGTGCTTATCCAAATTCCGCATTGGTAATGGATAGTGCTGGCAACCTCTACGGTGCCACGTTCGCCGGTGGAGGAGGTCTTCAGAGTTGCCAGGTTCTCACCGATGTGGGTTGTGGCGTAGTCTTCGAGATTTCTCCCACCGGAACGAAATGGAAAACATCGACTCTCCATGCTTTTAGTGGCGGCATTGATGGTGCGTTCCCGGGTGGAGTGATCCTCGATACTGAAGGGAACCTGTATGGCGGAGCAGAAGCAGGCGGACAAATGTTCGAGGGCTTGGTATTCAAAATCGCTTCCCCTGCGCCCGCACCTCAGTGAGGTCCGTTGTCTGGATACCAAAAGGACTTCTGATAGGGATACCCAGGAAAAGCTCCGACTCAGACGGAGGACGCTCAGGAAGTTAAAGCGCACGAACTCCGCATCAGCCATTTCGAGGCAGAGGAGACGAAGGTCAGGCTACCTTCGTCTACCAGCACCGCAGCCTCTTTGCGTATAGCGTGGTGTGCAATCTGAGAAGCCGGGCAATCGCCGTCGTCGCCCGGACGCCGCCGTGAAGGCACTCGCTCGCCTCACTAGGACTATTGCAATTTACAAAGATTCTGAATATCGGCTGCGATGGTCGAGGCTCCATCCGCCACCGATGGAATAGGGTGCGGAGCATCGCTGACACAGGCTTGCGACTTGGAAGTGTTGGTAAGGGAATTTACCCACAACAGCGCTTGTTCAACAGCGGTGGAATTGTCTTGCCCGCCGAGGAGGACATTCACACGTGTCTTTGCGAATGTTGGTGGGATCCCTCCCAGGATGCTGTCCGACAACAACAAGCCGTTGGGTGCTGTGACGCCATTCACGGCGTTCGAACAAACCGGCTGAGCGTAGGCGGTGTCGATAATCTGCGCCTCGTCCGGCGTGTAACAGTTAGAAAGGTTCTGAACGGGGTCTCCTGCATTACAGGTGAATTGCTGTTTTTGACACGCCGCATTCGAAGCTGGCAGGCAGCCCTGATCAATACGCGACATCGGTGGACCGCTCGTCTCCTCCACCATCGAGAAAATCGAATTCATCCCATAGTCGGTCAATGCATAACCGATGGCACCCGCACCACCGCTGTTGCCGGTAGCGCAAAGTGGCGCGCTGGTGTTTGAATTGTGGATGTTCTGGTAGACCCACTGTGCGACTGTGGCATACCGACAGGCCAATTTGCGAACCCCGCCAGGCCCAGTCAGCCAACCGTTGGGCTGTTGCGCGAAAGGCGCACCAAACGTCACTTGCACCGTTGTGTAACCGGCATTCAGCACAGACTGGACGACGGTCAGACCGCCGTTCGTGCTGCCGTCGAAGAAGTCGGGAAGATCGTTGTCATAGAGCGCAGCCCCGCCCGTGCCCGTACCAAACATGACGGTCCCTAAGGGCGTCGAAGCAGGTTGATTTACCTTCAGGTAGGCCGAAAAGTCGGCTACTCCAGGGCATGACGTGGTGACCTCATAGCAAGTCGATCCTGAATTGGGAAGACCTCCCGAGAAGGTTGGGCAAGTCATCGCCGTCCCTGTTGCGGTACCCAACGGATCCGTTTGCGCGACCGTAAAGCTCGATGTGGTGGTAACGGTCGGATCCGCCTGGGATGTCGCCGTGACCGACGCACTCAACGGAAATGTTCCGGAAGCGGGTGCGATGTAAAGACCGGTGGAGTCGATCGTCCCACCATTTGGCGTTGTTACTGTCCAATTCACACTTTGATTGCCGGAGATGCCGGTTACCGTGGCGCTGAACTGCCAGTTGGCTCCGGCCCCAAGCTGGGCCGGACTGGCGGTGATACTCACGACACCGCGCTGGCCATCTTGCGTGACCGTGAAACTCGTCGATGTGGCATCAGTTCGATCAGCCTGGGATGTTGCAGTGACGGTCACACTCATCGGAAATGCCCCAGACGTGGGCGCAACATAGAGGCCGGTAGTGTCGATGCTACCTCCATTCGGAGTCGGTACTGCCCAATTGACAGCTTGGTCCCCCGATATACCGACAACCGTTGCCTTGAACTGGAAGTTCGTTCCGGCCAAGACTTGTGAAGGCTTGGAGACGATACTGACAATTACCTGTTGTTGACTTCCTCCGGTGCCACCCGACGCGGATGGGGAAGAGGAGCCACCGCATCCTGCGAGGATGAGAACGGAGGATGCGAGCACTGTCGAAATGACAGAAATTCTGGGGCTCCGCAATCGTACAAATTCGCTTAGGGATAGAAGTTCGCGATCAGATCGTGCGCACCCTTGAAGAAGTACTAATGAACGCTTCAAAAGACTAGGGATTAAGACAAGGATAAGTGCCCATAGGCAACCGAATCTGTTCATACGAGTCGGCCTTGGCCTCCTGATGGCCGGTACAACAAAACAATCGCTCGGTCGGATAACCTACCAATGCCTCTATTAGTCGATTTTCCTTTCCACAAGGTTGCCGTCGCTGTGCATTCGGTACGAAGAGTGGTCCCTACAAGGCCACCGCAATCGCTGTTTGGTCATCGCTCGCCACCGAATGTCGGACGGATTTCGCCGGAGGGAATCAACAGAAGATCTACCTACAGTCAAAGGACTTGCGCTGCCGGGTCGCCGGGACTTCTGCGAAGGACATAAGACCGCTCGACCATAGCGCTGGGAGATCGCCGATGGCAAAAGCGTCGCGGCACGCAGCTTTAAGGTCATGAGGAATTCCTTGCCACGTTGCTAAGGTCTGACTTTATTCCGGTGTGACCACCGCTTTTTTCTTCGAGATCCTTCGCAGAAAATCTTCGCCCGTCGCGATATGTTGATCTACCAGCCGCGACGGTGTGTGGGCCAGCCATTCGGCCAGCGAGATGTCCTGATATTCCGGAGTCGGGAAGACTTCAAGAAACACCAAGTCGGTGTCGCTCAGATTTTCGATGTAGTGCGGCATTGAGCGCTCGACGTACCCCACGTCGCTTGCGTGAAAGTCCATCGTACGCGCGTGTCCTCCCGCCGAAAACACCGTCATCCTGCCCGTCCCCTTTACGTAGTACTGCCATTCATCCTCATTCGGATGCCAGTGAAGTTCGCGTAAGCCGCCCGGCTTCACCGTGACAATCGCCGCCGCGATGTTGGTCGCCGGAAAATTCTTCCGGTCGACAATCTTGACGCTGCCTCCCGCGCTGACTTTCGTAGGCTTCATCTTGCTGGCGAAAAATGCGAACGAGTTCGGCACCGGCCCTGATTCCTCGTAAACCTGGCGCCGCTCTTCCTCCAACGGTCGGGGAAGGTCTCGTGGAAAAATAAACAGCTCCCGCTTGGGCACATTCGCGAAGATTGCTTCGGGCACATTGAAGTTTTTCGCGAGTACTTCTTTCGGCGTGTGATGAATCCAGTCCGTCAGTAGAAAAGTCTCGAACTCGTTAAAGTTCCCATCGTCAAATACGAGGATGAACTGGCAGCCGTCCGGCCCGAGGCCCTGAATAGAGTGCGGAATCCCTCCTGGAAACAGCCATAAATCTCCCTCATTCACGTCTTCCACAAAGGCGTGACCGTTCTGATCGACCGCCGTAATCCGCGCAGATCCGGCCGTCATCAATGCCCACTCGGACCCCACGTGCCAGTGCAACTCTCTTATGCCTCCCGCAATGAGCCGCATCTCTACGCCGGCCACCTTTTTCGAAATGGGTAAATCACGCACCGTCACCTGTCGTGTCCATCCGCCTGCTTCGATTCTCTTGTGCGCATAACTGAACGGATACTTGAATGGCGGTTGCCCACCCGCATCCGTCTCGGGAGCAAACACGGAATCAGGTTCGGATGAATCCAGCGTCTTATTGATCGGCCCCGTTTGAGTTTCGTTGATGCCTTTGTGATCGTCCTTGCTCGTGCTTTGCGTCTGCCGCGCTGTTGCAGCGAGGGGCAAGCTTGCTCCCAATGCCAGCATCGCCGATCCCTTTTCCAGAAACTTTCTGCGGCTGATGTTTTCTCTTTGCACCTCGCTTGCCGATCCCGTCGACGACTGCTGCCCGCTTTCGTTTTCCATGACGCTCGCCCTTTCTGTGAATAGTTTCAAAATGCTTTCCCAATTCCTAAGGGGTTGCAGCCTTTGCGTTCGTCCCCGTATTCCCGGATCTCGTCTTCAACCGGTACGTCAACTGAAAATAAGCGAGTGATAGTGGAGCTCCGTCGTTGTTCTCGCTGAGTAGCGCTCCTGGCCAAAGATGTCCAACGCCCACCTCGCACAGCACCGGAAGGTGCTTCCACTCGTATTGCACCGCCCCATCGATCTCTGTGCCAATGTCGTCGCTGCGAAATCCTCCGGTCGGAGCCTTTATCAACGCACTTCCCGAACTGCTGTAAACCGCATCCTGCGTCGTCGCCGCGTGCAGCGACTCTGCATGGACCAACACATAGAACGTTTTTGACGGATGAAAATCAAGGTTCAAGCGCCGCTGTTTCATGTTCTGCCACCCGAACACATCAATTAATCCGAACACGTCGTGATTACTCGGATAAAACTGGTCGAACGTCCCCATCACTCCGGGATTGTTGTGCCGGTTGCCGCTCGCATAGTCGTATTCCGGCATAACATGCGGCTTCCACGGTACGCGCTCAAATGTATATCCTCCCATCACGTAACCTGCGCCCGCATGAATCGACTCGTTGACATAGCTGCCACGCTCCAGCAGGCCTTCCACTTTGTAATCAAATCCCGCGGGCAACTTGCCGACAACCCGTGCTCCGGGTGCCACAAGTCGCTCCCGCCCGGTCAGATCCTGCGTCGTTGTCACGATCGGCGTCTTGAAGAGCAGATATGGCTCAAGCCGAACATGCGGCACCAGCGTCGTCAGCGTTCCGTAAGCCCCATCCAGTGAGAAGCCGCCCCTTGGCGTATCGAACGAGACCGGTCGCGCCGTGACCACGGATCCACTGAACAAATCCACCCGGTTCGCTTCGTTCCCAATGCGTGCAGCGATCAGATCAAACGTCCGGCTGTTATTCGCCCAGTTGCTGATGCCGATCAACCGCTCATCACCCAGCTTCATCTCCTGCCGCCCCACGATCACGGCTATCATCTTGCCGCTGAATTGGAGGTAAGCCTGCCGCAAGTCGAACGTGTCGCGCATGTTCGAGGCTACGTATTGCAGGGGCAAACCCAGGGCGTGAGTGTCCTGGCCCTGTATGTACGCGGAAAGATATTTGCTGGCTTTGAACCCCATCCCCGGTCGTACTCTCGTGAGGTCGTACAACGGGGACACGCCCGGCAAGAAATTGATCGCTGTCTGCCCCTCGGTTCGACTTCTCAATTCCAGATCGAACCAGATCCACTCGGGCAGTTTGTCAGTCTGAACGCTCTGCACCACCGATACCTCAGATACCTTTTGCGCGTGCGCCGCGGGCACACCGACGGCGAGCCATAAGAGAGATGTCAGGATGAGCCAGGCAAGATCGTGTCGTTGAAAGTATGAAGCGGGATGCCGCTGCGGGCAGGTTTGCATGTCAAATCAATCGCAGTCCTAAATACAACAGCGCTCACGGCGACATTCGCACCGTAAGAAAATCATGCAACGGCCCCTGAACCCAATCCCCCTTTGCATCGCGATAACGCGCTGGTGCAGGAGGTTGTTTCAACCCTGCTAAGAGTAAAAAGCACGCAGGACCAGAGATGAATACAGGCCTCCAAGTAAATCGGAATTGGAGATTCAGTATGGATGCGTGAAAGACAAGAGCGGAAGTTAGTCCGTCGACGGCGGTAACAGGGAATTCGCCCCCTCACAACCCATCTCAGACGAAGCTACGCCCAGATTCGAATAGGAGAAATCTTGGATATATCAACCCGAAAGGATCTGGCGGAGGCCCCGGCCACGACGACAACACTCGCGATGGCGAAAGGACTGCAAAACAACGCAGTTTCAACGATCTCAGAGTCTTTCAGCCGAGACGCGGGAAATGGTTTTCACAATTCTGCCCCTACGTCTACATCGACCTGGAATCTTGTGGGGGCGCCGCATGACACACACGAATATCATCAGCGCGTCTGAGCGGCCGCACAGTGCCAAACATGAGACAGTACCGCGACGGCCAGCAGCAGCCCGGTCTTTCGCGGTCTGGGATAAGCAGAATGAAGTCGGACGAACCCAAGCGTTTCTTGCTCTTCCGATCGCCCACAAATCGAAAAAGAACTATGCAGCTCTTAACGCATCCGTGGATGCAGTTGGCGTTTTTGAGTGCGAACCAGAACAAGGATGTTGCGTAAATTTCGCTTGCAGGACATCCCTCGCATTTTCGACACTCATGCCATGCGTTGAATGAAGACTAAAAAAGCGAAGACAGAGGACGCACTCGGCGCTGAACGGAACGCCACCGCGCCAGAGAATGATTCGCAGGTTGGGGGGTTGCACGGGGAGTTGCATCTGCATAGGACACCTCTAGTTTGGCGCGACCGGGAAAGCCTCGACCTTGCCTAGGTCGGCCATGCACAACTTTCCTTTAGGCTTCGCAGTCGCTGAATTGCAGGAGCTATGCACAATATGTGCAAATTGTCTGTCGCTGTCGGTCCGATTCCGTACCAAAGAGACAAATTTTTACGCCACGAATTTCGACCTGCGGAATTGCCCCACGCATAGTGACTTGCATTTGTCCCTACTACAACCCGCAATTGATACGGATGGAGCTTCTAAGGGGGTAGCAGTACCCCGCAATTTCGTTTGCCGTAGAGAACAACCACCGTTCGAAAGAACAACATCTTTGTCTGCGAAAGGATGAGGTTGGCGTACCGTCGCCGAACCAAGGAGGTAGAGATGTGGCGAAAATTGCCCTTATCGTATTGGCCCTTACTGCTGCTCTCGCTCGCTCACAATCGGTGGGAAAAGTACCAGCAGCACTCTCTGAGTTCAAGATTCCGGGCATCGAAAGCGGATTGACGTGTTCGCAACCGCCTCGAGAAACAATCTCTGTTCCGCGGCCGGTGCTCGAACGTGCCAAACTCAAAGCCCGGCTCGCAAACCTGTTGCATTCAAGTTTGCTCGACGATGCGAGCGGCATCGTGAATATCAAGCGGGAAAAAGAGATAAGAAAGCTTGCAAATAGGTTGCAGCGAACCCCTTAACATCTCAGCCGGGATCATCGCGGGCGTGTTTTCGGCGCACATATGGATACAGCATCGGCGGCACGAGCGAAGGGCCAAGCTCGGTCCGGTGGTGCATTACTCCTTTGGAACTTTGCAGGGTGCGGTCTAGGCGAGCGTACTCGAGGCTAGCCGAAATCGAGGCGGCGTCATACCCGGTCTGACCTTCGGAGCGGGTCTGTTTGCTCTGGCCGACGAGGTTGCTGTCCCGGCACTCGGACTGTCGGGCAAACCAAACGAATCTCCATAGTTAATCAGTTCACATCTCTACGGTCTTGCGTCTCATCTTGTCTATGGCATCAGCACAGATATAGCAACCCGCGGACTTCGAGCGGTGCTATGAGAGCGAAACAGGCGCCTATCGCCGGGTCTCATTCTCCCGCAGAGAATCCAACCGATCCTTGGCTCTACAATCGGCCCAACAAGCTGTCTCGGGCCAGCATCTGAATCGATGTGATGCCAAAATCAACGGCGCCCTCTCGCGGATCGAAAAAAGTGATTTACGCGGCCATTGTTGCCAACGTGGCAATCGCCAGTATCAAGTTTGTGGCGGCCGGATTCACGAGAAGTTCTGCGATGATGGCCGAAGCCGTGCACTCAAGCGTCGATACCGGTAACGAACTGCTGCTCCTCTTGGGTATTAGACGCAGCGTTCGGCCCCCAGATTCTCTTCATCCGTTTGGCCATGGAAAGGTGCTCTATTTCTATTCCTTGTTAGTGGCAGTCTATATTTTTGCGCTTGGTGGCGGACTCGCTGTCTACCAGGGAGTCTCGCGCATCCGACACCCGGTCCTTCCCGAAAATGTCGGATGGAGCTATTTGGTACTGGCGGGCGCTGCAGCGTTTGAGGCTTATTCGTGGCGCATTTCCTATCGTGAATTATGCCGAAGCAAGGATCCCCACGAGACCATCCTCGACGAAATCATCGGCAGCAAGGACCCAACTGTCTTTACAGTCTTCTTGGAGGATTCGGCTGGGCTGATCGGGGCGGTTTTGGCGTTTTTCGGAATACTATTCTCCAAGATGTTTAGCAATCCATACTTGGATCCGGCAGCCTCAATCCTCATTGGGATTCTCCTGGCGCTTGTCGCCGTACTCCTCGGTCGTGAAACCGGAGCTCTCCTTGTGGGGGAAAGGACCAACCCAACCCGCATTCGCAACATGAAGCAGATTATTACCGACGATCCAGCGGTGGAGCGTGTCGGCGAGTTGCTGACAATGCAGATGGGACCACAGCACGCACTGCTAAACGTCGAAATCCGCTTCCGGCGGACACTCAACATTCAACAACTCGAATCGGCAATCACTCGAATTAAAGGTAGGATCATGGAACAAGAACCGACGATGGAAAGAATCTTCATTGATCCCGATCCTTTTCCTGAGCCCAAGGCAAACAAAATAGAGGCTGCCTAGCCTGCCTTCGCTGCTCGAGTAGCACGAGGCGGCCATGCCCAGTGCCAGTCCCGCACCGACGGTGATCTTGTAATGCTCAATAGATCAGACCCTGCGCTTTCTCGAGCTTTCGCATTCAGTCCCTCCCGAGTTTGCGTCACCGCGCCGAAGCTGAGGTGGCTGTCGGTGGCGCGATGGATTCTGCCTGTTTCAAATGATCCTCCAAGGTCGGCAACGTTTGACTTGCAAACTTCTTCACGTCTGGATCCTGAGCAGTTTTGCTTTCGTGCCGGAAATCGCTGACGTCTTTCTTGTGATCCTTCACCATGTCCTTCATATACGCTTGGTCGAATTGTTCGCCGGAAAGCTTCTCGAGCATCGTTTTGGTGGCTTTGTCTTTGACGCTTAAGTCTTGGGGCAGCTCGACGTTCTTTTGAGAAGCGAGTTGCTTCAATTCGTCGTTCGCTTTGCTGTGATCGTCCACCATACGTTGCCCAAACTTCTTCACGTCGCCGCTCGATGCTTTATCCACGGCCAGTTGGCCCAGGGCTACTTCCGCCATCCCACCCTCGGCGGCTTCCTTCATGAATTTGGTGTCCGCCGAGCCCGCGCCCGCGGATGCTTTTGTAGCACTCGCGCCGCTGGTCGACGATGAGTACGAGGGATCTCCGGATTGTTGCGCGACTACACCGCAGGTAGCCAATAGAGCAGCGAATGCCGCTGCCAGCGAGATTTTTGCAATTTGAGACATTGAAAACTCCTTATCCCCCGGGGGGGGGTGCATTTGTGACCTTTGCTTTTGATGTCAACCCACCTTGGGCGGTTGTCGGCGGCTGCACCCCGGCAACCTTCCGCAGTTTCCTTACTTTCTCTGCTTCGGTTTTGCTGAATGGAGAATGAGTTTCGTTTCACGACAGTGCTTCGCAACCTGGAGACGCTCGTGATTGACGCATTAGGAAGCCGCAGAACGAAAACTGACAGATTGTAAAAACGCGCTCGATCGAGGAGAGACAAACCCCTGACGCAGGTTCCTCATCCAAGTGTGATGACCGAGATCGGAGAATGGAAATATGGCCTCAACCAAGCAAAGGAACGCGGCAAAGAAAAACATCAAGAAGGCGGCGTCTGCCGCAAAACGAAAACGTACGATCGCACATTTGCCCAAGTCCGTAAGGACCGCGCTGGGCAAGCAAGCCTCGTCTGTGGCTAAGAAGAAACGCAAATCCCGCAGTAAAGGCTAAAAACATTACCCCGCCCATGTCGTGTGACATTCGCATTGGCACATCGGGATATCACTACGAGCATTGGCGTGGGCCCTTTTATCCCAAGCGAATCTCTCCCCATGGAATGCTCGAGTTTTACGCGGAACATTTCGATACGGTTGAATTGAACAACACCTTCTATCGTCTTCCCACAGAAACTGCCTTCGATAAGTGGCGACAGTCGACTCCAGCGAATTTCGTTTTTTCCGTGAAAGTGAGTCGCTTCCTGACCCATCTCAAGAAGCTCAAAGACCCAGAAAGCGCTCTGCAGAATTTCCTTCCGCGGACCTTACAGCTATCTTCCAAGCTGGGACCGTTACTTTTCCAATTACCACCAAGGTGGCAAGTGAACCCAAGTCGTCTGGAGGCTTTGCTTGAGGCATTGCCGCGCGATTTACGATACGTCTTCGAATTCCGGGACTCAAGCTGGATTCGACCTGAAGTTGACGAATTGCTTGCACGGTTCCATGCCGCATTCTGCATTTACGAACTCGCCGGCTACCGTTCTCCTTTGACGATAACTGCCGATTTTGCCTATGTACGTTTGCATGGGCCGGGCCCGGGAAAATATCAGGAGAGTTACAGCACCGATCGCCTTCGCGGCTGGAGCGACAAGATCAAGGCGTGGGCCAAGGATCTCGCCGCCCTCTACATCTATTTTGATAACGATCAAGCGGGCTACGCCGCTCGGAATGCCTTAACCCTCAAGCGAATGGTAGAGGGAACGAACACCCGGATCGAGGACGTGGACGTCGCCTGATCGCAAATATCGGCATCCGGTTCGATCGAAGAATTTGCATGGCAATATTCCCGATGAGTCGCGAGCTGCGCTCCTTCCGATCGACGTGATCAATGATCTGAGCTCTCCGAACAACAAACACCTCGTCCGTCTGTCAATACACCCTCGCGCCAGAATTAAGAACGCTACAACGCTTCCTCTGCTTCTTGCATCAGATTCAGTCCTGACAGAAGCCGTTCTCTGTGTTGTCGGGCGAACATGAACGCACAAACAAATCCAATTGCAGACGCTCGAATTCGAGTGGTGATCTTTTTGACCCCGAACGGATCCAACGCCTCCCGTCCGTGTATCCGCCATGACCGCTTTTTTCTGCAAGCGGGCGGCCTCCGCGCTCTCTCAATCTCATTGATTCCAGCAGATCTCCAACATCCGCATTCGTCAAAGGATCTTCGGGGAATTCATCATGCATAGACTCTCACTACGCTACAACGACAATTCATTTCCAGAAGAAAAATACTCCCACACAGGCACATAGCATTACGCTAGTCGCAATCCAACCCATCGCCTTCAAATATGGCGGAATGACAAACTTGCCCATCACCTTGGGGCTTGAAGCCATCATCATGATCACAGCCATGAGAGGAGCCGCTGCAACTCCATTGAGAACGGCCGCCCAGAACAACGCCTTGACGGGATCGATATGCAGAAAATTGAGAGATAATCCAATCAGCGTCGCTACCGTGATGGCGGAGTAAAACCGCCATGCATCTTCCGGTTTGCGTTGCAGGCTTGTCTCCCATCGGCATGCCTCGCCGATTCCGTAGCAGGCGGATGCGGCAAGGACGGGAACGGCAAGAAGACCGGTTCCCACAATGCCGCACACAAAAAGCAGAAAAGCAAATCGCCCGGCGATGGGCTCAAGCGTCTTGGCCGCCTGCGCAGATGTGGAGATTTCTGTGACGCCATGCGCATGCAGAGTCGCAGCAGCCGTCAGGATAATGAAGAATGCGACCACGTTCGAGAGAGCCATTCCAAGATAGGTGTCGATTCGTATGCGTGCCAGTTGTTCCGGCGCCTGGTATGGTGCGCGCTGGAGCGGTTTCTCTCCTCGCGTGTTTCTGACCTCTTCCACTTCCTGCGAAGCTTGCCAAAAAAACAAATAAGGGCTTATGGTGGTGCCAAAAACGGCAATGATGGCGGTGAGATAGTCTTTCGTGAGGGCAATGTGCGGCAGGAGCGTCGCCCGGAGCACGGCCCCCCAAGGGACATGCACGAAGAAGGCGACACCGACATATGCAAAAAGAGAAATCGTAAGCCATTTGAGGTATTTGGCATAGGTCGAGTAAGGAACAAGCAAAACCCCAGCTAATGACCCAATGCCGAAGATCACGATGAAAAGGCTAACGTTTCCCGGGAGGACCAGTTGTGTCGCCGCGCCCATGGCGCCAATGTCGGCTCCCAAATTGAAGATATTCGCAGCCGAGACCACGAAGAGTACGCCATAAAGAAGAGGTTTGGGGTAACGCTTCCGAAGATTGCCTGAAATTCCAACACCCGTTACACGTCCGATCCGAGCGCTGATCTCCTGTATGGCTGTCATCAACGGGTAGGACAGGAGCATGGTCCACAGCAAGCCATAGCCGAACTGCGCACCGACCTGGGAGTAGGTCCCAATCCCGCTGGGATCATCATCCGAGGCACCGGTGACGAGCCCTGGCCCCAGTTTCCGCAAGAACGCAATTGCGATCCTCGGAGAATTTTGCTTGACCGACAAGGTTTGCAGGCGCGCGGGCTCGGTTTTCAGTTCAGCCGCTTGAGTTCCCCGAGGACGATTGCCTGGCATATTCTCAAGCGGCCTTGAAATGCGACGGCTTGTCGAGTTGACCGATCTTTTAGTTGCCGACTGTGTAGTGTGGGTTGGATATCGGTACGTGTTTTTTCGCCCTTGTCTGATGGTTTTGAATTTCAGGCCCGCGGTGCCGGCTCACCCCTGCTCGGCAGGGATTATGAACTTCAGCGAATCCACTTCGATGAGATGCGTCGGACGGTCGGCTCGGTTTGGCGAATTCTCTTTTCCAGACGATCGATACTGGCATCGAGTTCTGGAACATCTAGTCCGCGACAAAATGCCCTCTCTACGTTCAGAAGTACCTAAATCCGGACACATTTGCCCTAAAAGCCCCGCGACCGCCTTACTGACTCTCAATCTTCCTTCCACAAAGAACAATGTCGCCGCCATCCCGCTCCGTTCCCGACGCATCCTAACGCAAATCTTTTTTGGAGGCTGTCGTGAAGGCAATAAGTTTTGAAGGTACTCGTAACATGTCCGTATCCGATCATCCAAAGCCCAAGCTAAAAGCTCAGACCGATGCAGTGCTTCGTGTCACCACCAGCGGAATTTGTGGCAGCGATCTACACATGTATGACGGTCGAACTCCGCTGGAAGAAGGCACCGTGGTCGGTCACGAAATCATGGGCGTCATCGAATCAGTGGGAGAAGCGGTACAGAGCATTAAAAAGGGAGACCGCGTGGTTCTGCCCTTTAACATCGCATGCGGATTTTGTTTCAACTGCCACCGGGGTCATACGGAAGCGTGTCTGACGATGAATCCTGAGGCGCCTCATGCAGCTTACGGCTACGCCGGCATGGGGCCATATCAGGGTGGGCAGGCGGAGTTTGTCCTCGTTCCGTATGCGGATTTCAATTGCTTGAAGCTTCCGGGAAAGCCCGGCGACGAATGGGAAGACGATTTTCTGCTCTTGTCTGACGTTTTTCCAACTGCCTATCATGCAACCGAACTCGCATGCGTTACTCCCGGCAAAACTGTCGCAGTCTTTGGGGCGGGACCAGTCGGATTGCTGTCCGCGTACTGCTCCTTGCTGAAGGGCGCGTCGGAAGTCTATGTCGTCGACAGCGTGGCGGAGCGGTTGCAAAAGGCCGAGGAACTGGGCGCCATTCCAGTGAATTTCAGCGAAGGAGATCCAGTCGAGCAGATCTTCAAGCTGCGGAAAAAGAACAGAGGAATCCAACAAGGTCTGCGGCCCGGCGAAGAAAAGATGAAGGGCGTCGATTGTGCGATTGATGCGGTCGGCTATCAGGCACGGGACGACGAGCATCCTAACAAAGAGAAAGCAACTCAGGTCTTGGAAAACTGCCTGAAAGTGGTGAATGCCACCGGGCATGTCGGCCTGATCGGCGTTTACATCGCTCCCGACCCAGGTGCAAAGGGAGAGGCCAAGAACGGCGTCTATCCGTTCCCAATCGCGGATTTCTTTGACAAAGGAATCACGATGGGAAGCGGCCAGGCTCCAGTGAAAAAATATAACGAGTATCTGCGCGATTTGATCGTAAACGGCCGTGCCCAGCCTGGTCAGATCGTGAGTCATCACATCGACATCGAAGAAGCGCCGGATGCCTATTCGAAGTTCGATCAGCGAATCGAGGGTTACACCAAGGTTCTGATCCGGTTCGATCAGAAATCCGCAGCTTAGCCAGAAGGTGCACATGTTTCCGACGGGACAGCGCTCTTGGCTGTCCCGTTTGTGTTTCGAATGCGCTTAGCCGTTTTGCTCAATGTCTGGCCTCGTATCAGCCCGACTCTCGTCCCTGGATCTCCGGTTAATCTCCCCGCAACTGTCGGGTGCGAGAGAAGCATCGTATTCGCGCCTCAAGAACGCCTGTATCTGAAGGTACGGAATGCGTCGATCGAGTCCGCTGAAAGTCATTCTTCTGATCGTCATTATTCTGTGCTGCGCAAACGCTAACGCCTATGCCGTCCTCACCCACGAAGAACTGATCGACCTCGCTTGGAACGACTCCATCCGCCCTCTCCTCCTGGCCAGATTCCCAGGAGCAACGGATCATGAACTGGTGGTGGCCCATTCCTATGCCTATGGCGGATCCGCCGTTCAAGACATGGGCTATTACCCCTTCGGACAGCGCTTCTTCAGCAATCTCACGCACTACGTCCGTTCCGGCGATTTCGTCGCCTGGATGCTTCACAATGCCCGCACCCTCGACGAATACGCATTCGCCATCGGCGCGTTGTCTCACTATCTGGGAGACTCCATCGGCCATTCTGAGGCGATCAATCCCGCCACCGCATTCGAATTCCCCAAGCTGCAACACAAATATGGAGACTCCGTCACCTATGGCGAGAGCCCGCACGGACACATACGGACCGAATTTGCCTTTGACGTCGAAGAACTCACCAACCTCGAGTTCGCGCCTCCCGCTTACCTGCGTAAGGTCGGATTCAGAGTGCCCCGCAAGTTCCTCGAAGAAGCCTTCATACACACTTACGGGTTCGATATCCGCTCCCTCCTGAGAAGATACCGCCCAGATCTTCGAAGCTATCGCACCTCCGTGCGCAGCTTCATTCCAGCCTTCGCCGAGGCGGAAGTTGTGCTACATCGCCATCAATTTCTCCCGCATCCCGACGATGATGCCTATCGCACATTTGTGAAGCGCGTGTCCCGCACCAACTATGACCGCCACTGGAAACACACCTACAAGGAGCCAGGATTCAAGGCGCATCTTCTCGCGATTCTTGTTTTCCTGGTTCCGAAAATCGGAGGAGCCGCCGACCTCGCGATCAAGATTCCGACTCCCGAGACGCAAGCGTGGTATCTCCGCAGCATGAACCACACCGTCGATGTATTCAATCAGATGTTGCAGAGCTTGCTGCAAGACGCAAATACTCCCATCACGCTCGCAAATCTGGATCTCGACACCGGAAAGCAGGTCAGGATTGGCGACTATCCCCTCGCTGACCAGACGTATGCGAAGTTGCTCGAGCGCATCACGTCACAACCCGGGGACACCATTCCTCAAGATCTGAAGCAGCACATCCTGGAGTTTTATGGAGACTTCCCGGAAGGACACGCCGCACTGTTCGATCGCCTGTCGCTCATTCAGAAAATGAAAGTCAAAGACTCTCCTTAAGACCAGGAACATGCCCGATAAGAATCGTCGACGCTTTCCCATCGATCAACCCCACAACCATAGACCTAGCGTTGGCGAGGGAGTCCCTTGGCCGAGGCCTCGGATCCCGGTGGTTCACGGAACGGTTCCACAGGTATGCGCTCGTAACAGACTTCCAGCACGGTCAGGTATTCAGTACCGCCCGGCAATTGAAGGACTACGCTGTCACCCGCTGCTGACTTCATCAATGCGCGCCCCAGAGGTGACACCCAACTGATGTGGTTGCGGTCGAGATCGATTTCGTCGGTGCCCACGATGCTCACCACTCGCTCCGTTCCCGCGGCATTGGCATAGCGCACGGTCGCTCCGAAGAATGCCCTCGTCGCCGCCTGCCCCGATCTCGGAGCTTCCGGGTCCACCACTTCCGCGGCTTCAATTCGCTTGGTGAGAAAGCGAATCCGCCCATCGATCTGGCGCAGCCGCCGCTTGCCGTACCGATAATCGGCGTTGTCACTGCGATCGCCGTTGCTGGCAGCCCACGCCACCACCTGCGTTACGGCCGGACGCTCGCGGGTGAGGAGAAACCGGTGCTCCTCTTTGAGGCGCTCCAGCCCGCTCCGCGTGATGTAGTTCTTGACCGGCGTCGCGGGCTCGTCCGCTTGCGGTTTTCTCGTGAACCCTTTTCGCATCTCGTAGTCTTTCGTCCTTCCAGCGCGAATCCAGTGGGTGCACCAATGAACTCGGATGAACGCCGATGGAAAACACTGTAAGTCATCCGCGTTGATGGGAGTTCATCTGCGGCCCTGACTGATTTTTTCACATACCAGCACATGTTGTTTCTCTCGCCCTGGTGGCATACCCCCCTCCCCCCGGTCTCTTGGAATCAGCAGGTTGCGGCGAAAATGCGCTTTGATCTCTGGGGCTCAATCACTTGCGGGCAAAATCTTGAGCCACAAGGAGTTAACCCGCGAATGGGCTGCGACCTTGTTGTCGAACTATGGTTTTCATCAGAGTGCGCCGATTTTAAGTGAGAGGCAAGGTTGGACGTCACATGGAATAAAGATATTTGTGCGGAGGGTTGTGGAAAACGATAAGGGCATGTAGGTCGCAGTGGTCGGTGCGATCTAAAGCGCCGGGCCTAACTGCCCGTGGTGTCGGCGGCATCGTGCCCCCTTCGGCAGGCTCAGGGCAGGTTCTGGCGAAGAACGCAAGGATGGGGGTGATGAGATAACCGTGTCGGCTCCCAGCCGCCACGTGTATCCCAACATTTTCTGCGGGACGGCGGGGCGGAGTGAGCTTAGAGGAACACAATGTCATGACGGGATAGGCACACGATATCGTCATGCAGCTAAAACCAAGGAAAATAGTCAGCTTTCCCGCCCTTGCTCCACGCGCTGGGCTGTGGCACTCCCATATTATCGATTACCTTTGGCCCGATTGTGGGTAATGCAGAGCATTTGGCAGTTGTCGGCCGAGCTTCCGCCGCCCTTGCTCCATGCTGCAACGTGGTCGGCGTCCATTTCGTCGAACTTATAGATCCTGCTCTTGTTCGCGTCGTGCCCAATCGCGCAGAGCGGACAGTTGGATTCGCCCTTGCCCTCGGCTGCTTGCGTCTGCTTAGCGTATGACGGCCTGCTTGACCGGCGTCGTCGAAGACCCGGACCTCCAACAACTTCGTATCTGACCGAGCCGCCCAAGAGATGAACTCGAAGATTCCCCTGCGGCTTCTTCACGTAGGGATCGGCGGCGAGCCTTTTCACATCGTCCGACATCTTCTTCTGGATCGTAGGACTTGCCGTGGTACTCCTCGTACAGCCTGCCCCACTCCAATCCGCGCATTTCTGGGTAGAACGTCGATGAACACTGTTGAAACCCAGTCGATCACGCTGTTGAAGTAGGTCTTCAGCTCATTGATGTTGTTATCGTTGCGATGCTGCGCTCATGTAGCCGCCAATGTCGCCCTTGCTCACCCAGTCCAGCGCCCGCTCCAGGAACTCCTGCCGGTTTGCGCTGCCCTTGACGTACGCGCTCCACTTCTGGATGTTCGCGTTCTGGCTGTTGCTGAACTCGGCCTTCGCAAGCGTCACGAACGGCCCGGAGTAGATGGCGTTCAAGAGCTCTTGGGCGTTGAGCGGCACACCTGCGATGTTGATAGTCTCAAACCATTGCTTGATCTCGGTCTCCGTGCCCTCGCACTCGTAGATCAGCAATTTCGAGTCCCGAATCTTGGCTTGTTGGTCGGCGGGCAGGCTGTCGAAGTTCTTCGGATTGCCGTTATCCATGATCGCGAACTTGTTCGTAACGAACCGTCCGATACTGGTGATCCGCTGCTGGCCGTCCAGCACCTCGAACTTGTCCTCCCCGACTTTGTTGAAGTAGATCAGCCCGAGCGGATACCCCTTGAGCAGCGAGTCGATGACCGCCTGCCTCTTTCTTGCCACCGCCATCGGCATAGATGTAGTTGCGCTGGTACTCCGGCTGAATGGTGAGCTTTCCGCCCAGCCCGAACAGCCCTTTGCCCTCCAATTGGTTGTACACAAACCCGTCGCAGATGTCGGCGACGGTGATGTCGGTTCTCAGCGTGGTTTTCACTTTTTCGTTCCTTCTTGCGGGCCGGGTACGGTGGCGGATGAAGATGCGCTTGTATAGGCGATTCGTGCTCGCCGTTCACGATAGCAGACCGGCTGTTGGTCGACCTGCTTTAATGCGCCGTGCCGTCAGCTTTGTACGTAGCTCTCCGAACTGTTTTGCTGAACCTGCGTCCTCGGAATTCTCGTCGCAAGTCGTTATCGCTTGTATCCCAGAATCTCGAACTGGTCGGGGTTGTACTTGTCGAGGAAGGTGATCGGCACGCCCATGATGCCGTCGTAGTCGCTGGGGATCGCGTCGGTGAAGTGGCACCTCGATCGCGTCGTAGTTGTCGTACCGGTCGTAAGCCGCCTTGCCCTTGATCTCCTTGTGCTTGCTGAACTTCAAGTTCTCCGCCATGGTCATGAGGGGCAGCTTCTGGTGGCGGCGGCCATGGTCCAGGTTTGTGAACCAGCGGACGCCCTTACTCGGATGTACTTCACGCCGTTTTCATCGACTCGCCATGCCGACTCGCGTTCAGCGGTAGTGGTCCGGAACGCGGAACTCGCGGTCGTCCGCTGTGGATCGTGACGCCCATCCATAGCTTGTTGTCCTTGATGAGCGGAAAGATCTCCTTGTAGGTGATCGCGTTCTGTTCCCGATGATCAGGAACTTCTTCCCGTGCTCCACGAGCTGGGCGACGTACTCGCGGAAGAGGGAGAAGGGCGGGTTGGTGACCACGATGTCCGCCTCTTTCAGGAGCGCGATGCACTCGGGGCTGCGGAAGTCGCCGCCGGGGTACTTGTCGTCTGCCTTTCAAGGCTATCTGGCGGCCTTGTTCCGCTTGAGGAAGAGCTTGACGTCGTCGATGTTCGCCGCGCCGTCTCCGTCCTCGTCTTTCACATGGTCGAGGATGACGGCGAGCGCCTTGGGCTTCTGGCGCTTGCCATTCCCCTCGTTGTATTCCGGGAACTAAGGTGCCCTGCGCCGGCGATGGGGGAGCCGTCGTAGCTGGTGGTGACGAGCTTTTTGAGGCCGAGCTTGTTGAAGTTGGCGGCGAAGTACTTGAAGAAGTTGCTCTCGAATGGGTCGTCGCAGTTGCAGTAGACGACCTTGCCGCGGAAGGTGTCGGGGTCGAACTCGAGGTAGGCCTCGACCTCTTTCTGGATGTCGACGTACTGGGTGTAGAACTCGTCCTGCTTGGCCGCCTTCGCGGCGGCTAGGCTTCGGTTCAGCGACTTGCCTTCCGTCATCTTGCGGGCGTTTGTTGCCATGTGGCTTGACATGAACTCTAACACCCTAAATTTGAGTTGACAATAACATCGGGCGCACTAAGGGCTTAAGCAATCATGAAGGCTCTGTCCTGTTGCAAGCCTCCGCTCAATGGAGTAGCCGAGGCAATTTTGGGCGGGTGGCCCACCTTTAACCATTTCTATGTGCAGCATTTCCACCGAGGGTGCCCATCCTTGTTTTTTTAGGGGCGGGCGTCGATGATGCCTGTGCTATAGGATTTGTTACGTAGCGACGGAATTAACCCACATGCGCAAGCATTTCCGTGTCCCGCCCTTCGCAAAGGACGCGAAGAGCAGGGCACCCATTCTGTGGTGATGCCGGCGAAATCGAAAGCCTGGGCCACCCGCTCCCGATAAAAAACACTGTAGGTCATCCGCTTACTGCCTAAATCCAGTGACGCTCGAAACCCAGCAACTCCTGCCGCAGATGCCATCGCTTACACTCAAACCACATGCTCAACCGGGGCTATGCCTATACCACAATCATCAGCAGCAAATATCATGGGCAAACCCTGCTCTCCCACTTGACAAGCCTTTACCCACACTCAACCCCACACGCGTGGCAACAAAATCTGAACAACCGCGAAGTCACCGTCGACGGCGTCACCGCCGCCGGAAGCGAATCGGTCACCTCAGGACAAACCCTTGTCTGGAACCGTCCACCCTGGATCGAACCCGACACTCCTCAGCACTTCGAAGTGCTGTTCGATGACCCGCATCTGTTGGCCGTCAACAAACCTGGCGGGCTGCCCACCCTTCCCGGCGGCGGCTTCATGGAAAACACTCTCCTGCGCTTGGTACAAAAGCAAACTCCCAACGCAAACCCTGTCCACCGGTTGGGCCGAGCCACTACCGGCATCGTCCTCTTCGCCAAAACACGGCAGGCGGCCTCTAAACTATCCGCCAACTGGAACACACGCGGAATTCAAAAAATCTACCGAGCGTTGGCGCAAGGCGTTGCGCAGCACGACACCTACGAAATTCTCACACCCATCGGACTTGTACCGCACCCGCTCATCGGTTCTGTGTGGGCCGCCAGCCCAAATGGCAAACCGTCAAAATCGTTGGCGAAGGTGATCTCGCGGGCGCCAAGCAGCACACCAAGCACCACGACATTTGAGGTGAGCCTACACTCGGGCCGCCCTCATCAGATCAGAATCCATCTGGCATCCATCGGCCATCCCCTGGTAGGCGATCCTCTGTACGGCGCAAACGGCCAGCCTCTTGAAAATCTCCCCGGCCTCCCGGGCGATGGAGGATATTTCCTGCATGCCCAATTTCTGAATTTCCAACATCCCATCACCGGAGAACAAATCAATCTTGAGGCAGCTTTGCCGTCTGGATTCTCATTACATCAGTAGGTTCGCGGCGTGGAAAAATTTGGGGACCGACGATGTGACCCCAAATGTGGTCATGCAACGGACGTCGCGTTGGCGGTGGACCGCCCTTCCATGTTTTCTTTTCCCGTTACGAAACTGTGAGTGCCCCGTCCTTGCGTTTCTTGCAAGGGCGGGTACGATGCTGCCTGTACCATAGGGATCGTCATGCCCAGCGGCCTGCATCGCACCTACGGCGCGCATCACCTGCACTTTGTAACCTGCTCGTGTTATGGGCGATTGCCATTTCTCGGCACTGCGCGAAGCCGCGATGCCTTCGTTAAGATGCTGGAACAGACCCGCGAGCGTTATCGGTTCGTGGTCGTGGGTTATGTAGTGATGCCGGAGCACATTCACTTGCTTTTGACGGAACCAGAAGTCGGCACTCTCTCGACCGTGCTGCAAGTGGTAAAGCAGCGCACGGCCCACGCTTTGTTAGCCAAGCACAAACGGAATAACCCGCGCCAACGCAATCTGTTTGGCGACGAGCCGAAGCGTGCATTCTGGCAGGCGCGCTTCTATGACTTCAACGTATGGACGACGAAGAAGCGTGGGGAGAAGCTCCGCTATATCCATCGCAATCCAGTGAAGCGAGGATTGGTCGGCGCGCCGGAACAGTGGCGGTGGAGCAGTTATCGTTTCTACCTCTTGGACGAACCTGGACGGGTGCGGGTGAATGAGGGCTGGACGAAGATTTCATTCCGGGATCGGGCGGCGTAGCTGCGCGGCTCCAGGCGTTCGTGGTACCCGCCCCTTCGCAAAGTACGCGAAGGAACGGGGCACCCATTTTGTTGATGACGGCGGCAAGGTCAAAAGACTGGGCCACCGGCCTCGCTGAGAGGCACACACAAATCTAACAAGGAGAGTATCCAATGAAAGAAAACGTGACGTTAACCATTGCGTCTCTGCTCTCGATCCTCTTGCTGACGCTTCACATTACGGACGACATCGTCCGTGGGATATCGAAGGCCGAGCCCTCAAACATTGCGTTGGCCGTTCTCGTGATGTTGCTGTACGGGACGCTGGTACTCGCCGAACGGCGATCGGGGTACGCCATCATGCTGCTCGTCGGGTTGTTTGCGGCAGCCATGCCCGTCATGCACATGAGGGGGGCACATTACGGCGAGATCGCCAAATCCGCCGGCGGCTTCTTCTTCGTCTGGACGCTCTGGGCGCTCGGCGGGCTCGGGGGATTCACCTTCATCCTCTCGGCGCGCGGACTGTGGAGTCTGCGACGGGGCCAGCCACGGTAGTCCTACAACGCGAACATGGAAAAGCCGATTTGGAGGTTCTCTGCCGCCTGCGGCCGGATGACGGGGGGTGACCCAACATTGCATTGCGCCATTCTCACGGAGGGTGACCCATCCTTCTGTTGGTGATGCCAGCGAAATCAAAAGCCTGGGCCACCCGCCATGACGATCAGCAAAACTCCAACTTCTTATTTCGCCTGCGCCAGCTTCGCAACAACTGCAGCAACTTTATCGAGTATCTGGTTCCAGCCCTCCAATTGACCGCTATTTTTCGCGCTCTCCATGGGTTCATTTCCAGTGTGGGTGAGTTTCGTCTGGCCGTTTCCGAGATCCTCAAAGATGGTCACGTCGCACGCACCGTCGATGGCCTCATGTTCTATTCCTAATTCCGCAGGCTCAACCTTGTTTCCCTTCGAGTCCGAAAAGTACATCGAGGAAACGATCTTCTCGTGCAGAACAATCTCGTGGTATTCAATCGCATTCCAGCACTCCTGCCCATCCGGCGATCTCATGCAGAAGAGAGATTTTCCCCCAACGCGAAAATCCATCTGGCAAACCGGGGCGGTAAAGCCCTTCGGTCCCCACCACTGCTTCACGTACTTCGGGTCTGTCCACGCCTTCCAAACCAGTTCGCGTGGGGCATCAAAAATTCTTGTGACAACCATCCGCTCAATTTCGCTCACCGTGTTTTTTGTCATCTCTGACCTCCTCTTTCTTCATTTGAGTTACAACTGCATCCAGTTTGTCGAAGCTCTCTTCCCAGAACCGGCGATAGCTAAACGCCCAGTCGCTGATTGTCTTAATCGCCGCTGGCCTAAGCGTGCACACACTCTCTCGTCCACGCTTCGTCTTGATCACAATCCGCGCCCGCACCAGGTAGGCAATATGTTTTGAAATCATCTGCTGCGAGAGTGCAAACGGTTCCGTCAATCCATGCACAGAGGCCGGCCCACGGGAGAGTCGTTCGATCATTGCCCTGCGGGTGGGATCAGACAAAGCCGCAAATGTTGTACCTAATCGATCCACAACCATATGGTAGTGGATTATCTGTCAATGTCAAGTGTGAATTTTGCGATCCCTGATTTCTGTTCAGTGATCTCCAAATGTGCCAGTGCTGGCGGGCAATTTTCTGGCCGGGCTACACTGGAAGAGGTACGGTGCCGCGAGTTGCTCCTTCAAAATGATCTCTTTCTCAAACATCAATAAGCAGTATGGCAAGCAGTTGCTCTTCGTGGATGCTTCGTTTCAGTTGAATCCCGGCGAAAAAGTCGGGCTGGTCGGTCCCAATGGGTCGGGCAAGACAACGCTCTTCCGGATGGTGGTCGGCGAGGAAACTCCCGACGAGGGCGCGGTCTCTGTCCCCAAGAAATTGACGATCGGCTACTTTCGCCAGGACGTCGAGGAAATGCAGGGCCGTTCGGTTCTGGATGAAGCGATCGCAGGGAGCGGACGCGTCGGCGATCTGCACCACGAACTCGAAGCCTTGCAGCGGGAAATGTCCGACCCCGACAAGGCAGATGACATGGATCGCATCCTTGAGCGCTTCGGTCACGTGCAGGAGGAGTACGAGCATTTAGGCGGTTACGCGCTCGAATCGCAAGCTCGGGAAGTGCTCCACGGTCTGGGATTCAAAGACGATCAGATTGACGGCGACGTGGGCGCTCTCTCCGGCGGATGGAAAATGCGGGTTGCGCTGGCACGGGTGCTGCTCGGAATGCCGGATGTATTGCTGATGGACGAACCGACGAACCATCTCGACATCGAGTCCATCATCTGGCTCGAACAGTTTCTCAAATCATTTCCTGGCGCGCTGCTGATGACTTCGCACGATCGCGAGTTCATGAACCGCCTGGTCTCAAAGATTGCAGAGATTGATGGCGGCGAGATCATCACATACTCGGGGGACTACGACTTCTACGAGCGCGAAAGGGCGGTGCGAGAGAGCAATCAGCAGGCAGCGTTTGCCCGGCAGCAGTCCATGCTTGCCAAGGAGCAGCGCTTCATCGATCGTTTCAGGACGCACGCGGCCAAAGCGGCCCAGGTGCAGAGCCGCATTAAGGCCTTGGATAAGATCGAGAAGATCGAACTGCCCAAAAAACGGCAGGTCGTGAAATTCGACTTTCGTGTTCCACCACGCTCCGGCGAACAGGTGGCCGTGATTGAGAATCTGCACAAGAGTTACGGCCCGCGTGTGATTTACGAAGGATTCAATCTCACCATCCGCCGCGGAGAACGTTGGGCCGTCATGGGAAGAAACGGCGCGGGCAAGACTACTCTGCTCAAGATGATTGCCGGAGCCAGCGCTCCTGATACCGGAAGCGTGCGGCTCGGCGCCAGCCTGTATATGGGCTACTTCGCGCAACAATCGCTGGACGTGCTCAATTCCAATCTCACCGTCACCGAACAGTTGCAACAAGATTTCCCCCAGGACAGTATCGGGGCACTGCGGAACCTGGCGGGAGCATTCCAGTTCTCCGGCGACGACGTGGATAAGAAGATCCGCGCACTCTCTGGGGGAGAAAAATCGCGGCTGGCCATCGCGCGCATGCTGTACAACCCGCCGAACTTCCTGGTGCTCGACGAGCCGACCAATCACCTGGACCTTGCAACCAAAGAAATGCTGGTGGACGCCCTGAAGGATTTTGAAGGCACCATGATCTTCGTATCGCATGACCGCATGTTCCTTCGCGGTCTGGGCTCACGTGTGCTGGAACTGGGCGGAGAGAGCGGCACGGACCGCAATCCCACTGTTTATCCTGGGTCATACGTTGAGTACGTGCAGAAGCTTGGACACGAGGCGCCCGGGATCTATTCGTAGGGGCTTACAGGGCTTTTATAACGACTCGCCGGGTGGATATCGAAGCCTGCGGGCAAATGGGAAGTAGTCCCCCAAAAGAAGGATTGCCGACTAATCGGGAGTTGGCTCGCGTTGCACCACAACTAAAAACACCACGCCGACAATGGTAAACATTCGGAATGCCTCTTCCTGCCCATTCCACATTTTCGACTGCCACATCAGAAACCATTCGCCTCCGACATCGAGGAATGCCACCAACCACATCAGCAAGCTCGTCGTCAGCGCAATCATGGCGACGTTCAGCGCAGCGGCGAATTGCGCCCTGTCCGCACGATACGATTTCAGCAACCGAATACCAGCCCACCAGCATAGAAGCATAGTGACTGATTCCCAGGCGATGATGCCGATGTAGAAGACCGTATGTACCAGCGGCGAATTGACGGCGCGCCACATGAGGTGGTTCCCCGGAAGGGTTGAGTCCATCATCAGGACGTGGCGGACAAACTCGTAGTTGGAGCCGTAATCCGTGATGTTGTTTAGGACCAGAATCGTGTAGAAAAGTGCGATTGCAAAAACGAGAACCGCTTTGGAAACGCGAAGCGCCATTCCATGCCGCATAGTTTGTTGCACGCGGGAATTATATCTTCCGGTGACTCCGCCTGATTGAGTTGGCATTCACAAATGTATTGATTTGCCCTGTGGCATAGGGAATCTGCCGTATTTCAGGAACCACAGCGCAAAGGCCCGACTTGTTTCGAAGTCAGGTCTTTTCACTTGATTGGGTCTCAGGGAAGGTCCACTCACGGGGCACCTCACGCTTTTTCTCGGGACCCGGAACATGACGCGAACATTACATATTTGTAATACTAAAAATTCATTCCTCTTTCACCGTCCCGTAACATTCATCTCCTACCGTTGCGCCACGCAACAAAATCGTGCCTTTCAGGGAGAGACAGATGCAACGGGTTTTAGTGCGAATCCTCGAGCGTGCCGACCATAATGTCATTTGCGGGATCCGGACGCCATTTCTTCTGCTACTCATTTCGTTGTTGCTTGCGCCATTCTCGACGGCACAAATTGATCGCGCCGCGTTGAGCGGTGCCGTGACTGACTCCTCGGGTCGGTCCTTACCACAAACTCGCATCATCGCAATCCAGATGGACACCAAGCTGACGCGCACGACCACTTCCTCGGCGGTCGGCACTTATGACATTCCAGAATTGCCGGTGGGCAATTACACGATCACGTTTGAGCATGCAGGATTCAAGTCACTCACCTTTGTCGATGTTGAGGAGACGGTCGGTCGCACGCGAACTCTCAACGCGACGCTGCCCGTTTCCGGTGGAGACGTGCGTGTCGAGGTTTCCGCGAGTTCCGCGGAGTTAGACCAGACGTCAGACGCTCTCGGCGGTCGGATCGAGCCGGAGCAAGCGAAAGAACTGCCGCTCAACGGTCGCAACTGGGCGACCCTAACTGCCCTGGTTCCGGGAGCCGTCGACACAGGCGGCAGCAATCAGAGATCAGTACGCTTTGCCGGCCGCGGTCGCGATGACGACAATTTCACTTACGACGGCATTGACGCCACCAACATTGTGAACCAGCCACAACAGCCTTATGTCCGGCTTTCCATTCCTCTCGACACGATTGAGGAGTTTCGCGTCGACGCGATGCTGGCGACGGCCGAGGCAGGCGGTACCGGGGGGCCGCAACTCGCCGTCACTTCTCCCTCCGGCACGAACCAGCTTCACGGCGACGTTTTCGAGTTTTTCCGCAACAACGTTTTCGACGCGATGCAGCCCGTCCCGTTTCCCTCGACTCCGCAACAGCCGCTGCATCTGAACCAGTTCGGAGCCTCGCTGGGGGGGCCGATCGTTCGTGACAAGACGTTTTTCTTCGTCGCTTATGAGGGATACCGCCAGCACTGGGGCTTTCCGCTGCAAGGCTTCGTTCCGAGCGCCGCATTTCGCGCGCAGGTCTCCGCCGATTCGCCCGCGTTGATTCCCATCCTCAACGCATACCCGGCTGGACAGATTTCCACCAGCAATCCCGAGATCGATCAATTCAACGCCGAAGGCACGCAGACAGTCACCGAAAATTCTGCGATGCTCCGTCTTGACCAGCGCTTCACTGAGAAGACCACCGCCTTCGTGCGCTTCAACATCGACCGCGCCGTTAATACCCAACCCCTAGCTAGCTCAGGACAATATCTCGAAGACCGCCAGCAACTGACCTCCGCGCCGGTCAACGGCGCAATTGAACTGATGCACCTCTTTTCGCCGACGTTGATCAATGAGGCCAAGTTTGGCTTCAATCGCGGCACCGCCATCACCACCGACATCAATCAGTCTGGCATTCCTTATGTCGTTTCCGTCTCCGGCTTCACGAATCTCAACAACAACCGCGTCAGCAAGGGCATCGGCAATTCATTTTCAGAGATCGACAACGTTACCTGGATCCAAAGTCGTCACACTGTCAAAACCGGGGTCGAAATTCGCCGTATCCAGTTAAACCAAGGCAACACAGAAGCCGGAACGATTACCTACTCGCCTATCGGTACCGGGACCGCGCAGGACGCATTCGACGCCAACCAGGTCAGCAAGGCGAGCCTCAACGGCGCGCTGCCAATTAACGGGCTTCGCAAGACGCAGTATTTCGGCTACATCCAGGATGAATTCAAAGCGTTGCCAAACCTCACGCTAAACCTCGGAGCGCGTTACAGCTTCTTCAATATTTTTCACGAAGTTCAGGGCCGCGCGAATCCATTTGATTTCGCGACGTGCGGTCCACAAGGTTTCTGCGGCGTGGGAGCAAGCTTCGGCCAGCCTAATTACGGGGACATCGATCCCCGTGTCGCCATTGCCTGGTCGCCCCGCAAAGACAACAAGACGATGGTTCGCGTCGGAGCCGGGATCTATCATGAAGACGGGCAACTCGATGACCAGAACCTTCCCCTCAGCAACGAGGTCTTTGCCTACTCGCTGTCCAACAAAAGCATTCCCAATCTCAGCTATCCGATCGATCCTTTTCTGGCAAGCACCACGGGCATCGTTTCGCCGCGCGACGACGACCGCCGCCGCAGGGATACTTACGTCTCGCAGTGGGGCCTCTCGGTTCAGCAGGAACTCCCTGCTGACTTCGTCAGCACTGTTTCCTATGTCGGCAGCAAAGGCACCGACCTACTAACGCTCTCTGAAGTGAACGTCTTCGATCCGGTTACCGGATTGCAGCCGTATCCGAACTTCGGCATCGTAAGTTGGCGCGGCAACAAGGACAACAGCAACTACAACGGGCTGTCAGTCGCGGTGAAGCGGTCGTTCTCGCGCGGCTTTTTATTCTCGGCAAACTACATGTGGGCGCACGAAATTGATGACGGATCAAATGGAAGCGGTGACGGGGATTCGCTGGTCGCGCAAAACGTCGCGTGCCAGTCCTGCGAACGCGCGGACGGAATTTGGGATGTCCGTCATGTGTTCAACGCCAATGGTATTTATCAACTTCCCTTTGGACGGGGAAAGGCATTCCTCAATCAGCCCGGACTCGCCGGCGCGTTGTTCGGCTCATGGGAAGTCACTTCGACGTTGATCGCGCGCACCGGGTTTCCCATCAACGTCGTCGTCGACCGCGCATCCTCCGACACGCCGGACGGCAACACGAGCAGCCAGCGACCGGACCGAGTGCCCGGGGTGCCGCTGACTCCCCCCGGTGGAGCGACCATTGGGCAGTGGCTCAACCCCGCCGCTTTTGCCGTGCCGGCGTCGAAGACATGGGGAGATTTTCCCCGCGACGGAGCGCGCGGGCCGGGAGCCTGGCAGATGGACTTGGGAATCGGCAAGCGCATCGCTCTTACGGAGCGCACCAATCTGCAATTCCGTGCCGAGTTTTTCAATCTCTTTAACCATCCGCAATACGGTTTACCGCAGGCTGATTTCACAGCTTCTGGCTTTGGAGTCATCAGCCAGACGGTCAATACGACGACGCCGGTGAGCCCAGTGGGATCGGGAACTCCACGCGAGATGCAGTTTGCGCTGAAGGTGACTTTCTAAGGGCAATCAAAAAGTGGGGCGGATAGCGGGTCAGCGCGGAAGCGCCCGCCTTCTTCATGATGGAGCTTCCGTTTGGTCGACTCGAGATGTCAAATATTACGGAAGAATGAAAAAGTCAAATGGCTTGCCCTTGATTGAACATCGCGGCGCAATATTTACAATGGCCGTTCGGTACTGCTGATGCGCGATACTTCAACTCCAGCCCCGCCGCCGCGAAGTGTGACTCCTCTTCTCGCTTCAGCCACGCAATCGCTGCGTGCCGGACGTCCAGCCGATGCGATCGCGCCGTTACGTGAAGCCGCGCTGATGGAGCCGTTCGATCCCATCATCCAGCACGATCTCGGCCTTGCCTGCCTCGAGGTCGGATACATACCGGATGCCATCGAGGCACTGCGACGGTCTGTGTCCGTCAAACCGTCATACGCCGATGCGCATTTCCGTTTGGGAATCGCCTTGGAAAAGTACGGCGACATCGGCGCGGCGATTGTCGCTTATCACCGCGGCACTCAGTTGCAACCTTCATTAACGGAGGCATGGTTTCGCGCGGGTGCTCTGGTCTACGAGCTGGGTCATCGCGACGAAGCGATTGGATGCTTCCAGCGCGCCGCGGCGACCGGAGGAAAGACGAGCTTCGGGCGACTCGGCAAGGCTCGCGCGCTGCTAACCGAAGAGCGGTATCAGGAAGCTGAACAAGTGTTGCGCGAAGCTTTGAAGGCCGATCCGAAGAACGCAATGGCTCATGACCTGCTCGGCAATCTGCTTTCGGAGTTCGGGCGTTTCGACGAGGCCCGCGAATGTTTCGAACGCGCCGTTACTATCGCGCCGCTGCTGGCCGGAAGCTATTACGATCTGGTCCGGTGCCGGCGCGTGACGGGCGAAGACAACGGTTTGCTTCTCCGAATGGAAGACTCTCTGAACACTCCCGGGCTCGAAGCAACACAACGCCTGCGGCTTCACCTCGCCATCGGTAAAGCGGCGGACGATCTTGGCGACTATGCCATGGCAATGCGGCACTTCGACTCAGCAGATGAAGTGCGCCGCACTTTGGTGTCGTTCAATTCGGCTGCGTTTTCTAACGAGATCGACAAAATGATTTCCCACTGTACGTCAGAATTGATGGTACGGGCAGCCGAACTTGGAAGCTGTAATGAGACGCCGGTTTTGATCATCGGCATGCCGCGCTCCGGCACGACACTGGTCGAACAGATCATCTCGATGCATCCCGAAGTAGGAGCCGGGGACGAGCTAAATTTCTGGAACGAGCGTGGGGCAGAATGGCATCGCTCTGGCGGAGCCGGAAACGAAAAACTCTTTCTCGCCAAGGGCGCTGCCGACTACCTCAAACTGTTACGTAGTATCGCGCCGAAGGCGTCGCGGGTGACGGACAAGATGCCGTTCAACTTTCTCTGGGCTGGGCTGATTCACCTGACCTTCCCCCGTGCCGTCTTTATTCACTGTCACCGCGCAGCCGTCGACACGGCGCTTTCGATTCATCAAACCCACTTCCATCCAGCCCTGGCATTTCCGACCGGAGGGGCAGAACTCATCGCCTATTTTCGCGACTATCAACGACTGATCAATCACTGGCGAAACGTCTTGCCGGCAGATCGATTCCTCGATGTCAACTATGAAGAACTGACCCGAGAGCCGGAGCCGTTGATCAAGCGGATCATCGCTGCCTGTGGTTTGGAGTGGCACAGTGCATGTCTGCACCCCGAATCCAACCCAAGGGCAGTGAGGACTCCCAGTAAGTGGCAGACCCGCCAGCCGATTTACCGAACCTCCATCGAGCGCTGGCGGCGCTATGAACCGTGGCTCGGGCCACTGCGTTCACTCGCATACAATCCGCCCGAAACAGGGCGATGAGGTTGGGACACCGCACAGAATCCGCAGCGGCGCGTGCGGATGTAGCCCTTCTGATCGTGGGGCCGTGAGGAAAACGACCGCTGTAACAGAAAATTAATCCAGCCGTAACAAATCCGGTACAAACCGTCTGTTACCTTTGCGGCAATGTTCCGGCAGTTCGCCTCAGGCGTGATATTGCGGGACGCCTGACATCAGAACCATTCACCATTTTTCCCGACGGAGCTTATGAGAATCCTAGTCATCGAAGATGAAATTAAAACTGCTAAGTTCCTGCAGAAGGGGCTCGGTGAAAATGGTTTCGTTGTAGACGTCGCGGCTGACGGGCTGGATGGGCTGCACGTCGCGCAAGAAGTGGAATTTGATCTCATTATTTTGGACGTCATGATTCCCAATCTCGATGGCTGGCAGGTGCTTAGCCGGTTGCGCGACTCTGGCAACCAGACGCCTGTGCTTTTTCTTACGGCTCGCGACGCAGTTCATGAAAGAGTGCGCGGGTTCCAGTTGGGGGCCGACGATTATCTGGTGAAACCATTTGCCTTTTCCGAATTGCTGGCACGGGCACGGTCGTTGCTGCGCCGCAGCCCGGCCCGCTTGCAAGATGCGATCCGCCTGGCCGACCTCGAAATCGATCTGCTGCGCCAGCGTGCCACCAGAGCAGGCCAGAAACTCGAATTGACCGCGAAAGAATTTCTTCTTCTCACGGTGCTGGCGCGACGCGCAGGCGAAGTTCTCTCGCGCACGTTGATCGCTGAGTCGGTGTGGGACATGAACTTTGATAGCGACACCAACGTCGTGGACGTCAACGTGCGAAGACTGCGCAGCAAAGTAGACGATCCATTTCCGATGAAGCTAATCCATACCGTTCGGGGCGCCGGCTATGTCCTGGAAACTCCGGCATAGGGTCAGCCAAGCATCGCGTATGTGGGGAACTCTTGCCTTCCGGTTGACGGCTTGGTATGTCCTCGCAGGCTTGGCGTTGGTCATCCTCGTCACCGCCAGCCTTTATTTCTTGCTGGTGTCAGAACTGCAAAAAAGCACGGACTTATTCCTGGCCGACAAAGTGAACGTGCTGCGCACGATGCTGCGAGAGCGTCCCGATGATTGGGACGCATTGCGCGAAGAAATTGAACTCGAATCGGCCGCCCGGAGATATCAGCAATTTTATATTCGCCTTCTCGACGAACGAAATTCTCCGCTCTTGACGACTCCGGAAATGGAGGAGCAAGTAGATCTGGCCGAGTTGAATGCCAAAACTCGTAGGCCGGAAAACGCCCAGAAAATCAACGGGAAAAATGGTCGACCGTTTTTCGTAACGACCGCCTCACTCCCCGTCGGCAATTCCGCTCAAGTCGACACCGTGCAGATCGCGATTGATGTTTCCCAGGAAGAGGACTTGCTCGCACGATATCGCCAACGGTTTTGGCTCATTCTCTTGGGCACGTTGGTGGTCTTTCCTTTGGCCGGATATCAGATCGCGCGCCGCGGCACTCGCCCGGTCAGGGAGATGGCTACGACGGCGCGCCACATCACTTCATCAAATTTGCACGAACGCATTCAGCCCGAAGGATATCCGCCCGAACTCGCATCGCTAGCAGCGACTTTCAACCAAATGTTGGATCGGCTGGAAGAGTCTTTCGAACGGATCTCCAGGTTCTCTGCCGATATTGCCCATGACCTGCGAACTCCGGTGAATAACATACGTGGAGAGGCGGAAGTCGCCTCGGCCCGCGCGCGAACGGTGGACGAATACCGTGAAGTTTTGGGCTCCTGTCTGGAAGAAGGCGTCCGGCTGTCGGATCTTATTGGCGATCTTCTGTTCCTGTCGCGCGCGGAAAGTCCGCTCGCCCACCTGCATCGCGAAAATATCAACGTTGGCGAACTGCTCGCGGGAATTCGCGAATACTATGAAGCTCCGGCGGCCGACCGGGGTGTCTCTCTTTCCACCTTTATGCCCAACGAACCCGTCATTGCCCAACTGGACCGCACTCTTCTGCAGAGGGCGGTTGGCAATCTGGTCTCGAACGCGCTGGCGCACACGCCTCCGGGAAAATCCGTTGTGCTGGGCGCGTCCATTGAACAAGAGGGACTCCGCATAGAAGTTTCGGATGCCGGGGAAGGAATTCCTGCGGATGCATTGCCGAAAGTTTTCGACCGCTTTTTTCGAGTGGACGAATCGCGCTCCCAAGCCTCCGGCGGAACCGGCCTCGGACTCGCCATCGTGCAAAGCATCATGCTATTGCACGGCGGGAAAGTAGAAATCGTAAGTGAGGTGGGACAAGGAACGCTGGTGACTCTCCGAGTGCCCGTATCTCCCGCGGCGTAGCGGTCCTTCCCCACATGACAAAAATGTAATCTCTGCGTCATGGTGGCGTTACAGCTTGCCTGCTAGTGTGGCCACCACGTGAGTTAGTGTTTCCGCTCCCATGTCACCCCGTCGAATCCCGTCAACCCTGAAGCAAGAAAATTAAAGAGGAGAACGGTACATGTCACGCAATGCGTCTCGCGATAAATCTCGCAACAGGTCTCGAAATAAGTCTCGGATGAAGCGTCTGAACCCGCTTGCCAGCTTGTTGGCAGCGGGTCTGACTCTTTCGGGAATCGCCGCGGCTCAATCCCAGCCATACCCAACCTACTCCACGGGCCCGCAGCCGAACGGCTCATGGGTCGTCGGCAGTGGCCAGATCATCAACCCGGCCGGAACTCAAGTGGACCTCGGCATCCGGGTTCGCGCTAAGTCGGTTGCGTTGAATCCCAATCTCGCCACTCACACCGCTGCGGTCCTGGTCATGGGCGCAACGCAGTCCGTCGAAGTTTTCGACACCAAGACCGGCACTGTCATTCAGAATTACATCCCATTCGGATTGGATCCGAGCGGCAGCTATAGCGGAATTGCCTACACTTCCGACGGCAAGCACCTGGTGTTCAGCCAGGACAGCAGCAATGTCACTATCGCGAACGTTGACGCACAGGGCTTGCTGACAGACAACGCTCAAGTGAACGTAGCTCCGAATAGCGCGTTGATCAAATGTTTCCCGAACAGCCCTCTGGGGGCTTATGGCAGACCTTGCGGAACTTTTTATAGCACCTGGACTTCTTATCCGGGTGGCGTCGCTGTGTCGAAGGACGGAAAGCACGCCTACGCCCTCCTGAACCAGAACGACACGCTGACCAAGATCGATATGTCCGTGAACCCGCCGAAGCAGCTCGATGAAATTCGGGTCGGAAACGCCCCGCATAGCATCGTGATCACGAGCGACGGAACGACCGCCTATGTCAGTAACGAGGGTGGCCGGGCCGCAAAGCAAAACGATTTCCAGATCTACTCTGCCGGCACCGAGATCGTCGCCGATTCGGTGGTTGGCTCTGCAACCACTGGTACTGTTTCCGCGATTGATCTCGCTACGGGCAAAGTCAAAGCTACCATCTCGACCGGTTTGCATCCGACCGGGATGGCCTTCTACGGACAGCAACTGTTGGTCGCCAATACTTACAGCGACACCATCTCGGTGATCGATACGAGCAACAATCAGGTGACTCGGACGATCGACCTTGGGCTCCCCATTGGCGTTCCCGGAGCAGGTCAAGCCGCATACGGCGCCGCACCGAACGCGATCGCAGTGGACGCAAAAAGAGGGATCGCCTACGTCGCCCTTTATAACGCCAATGCCATCGCGGTAGTCAACGTCGCCGCTGGAGTCAAGAACCCAGTTCTGGGCATGATTCCAGTAGCCTACGCACCGTGCTCCGTCGTCCTCGATGAGACCGCTAACTCGCTGTTAGTCGCGAACGACAAGGGCATCGGCGCCCGTTATTCGTTCGAGACCGACTACGGTGTTACCGGCTACAACACCCATCAGGACAATGGCACCGTTAGCATCGTCCCCGTACCAGATCTCGGATCACTGGGAATGATGACGAAGCAGGTGTACCAAAACAACCACTGGGATCTGGTCGAGAACATCAAGTCCGCGTCGGGCGGCTCTCCGAGTACCCAACCGGTTGCAGTTCCGGCGAGGATCGGCGATCCATCACTGATCAAGCACGTCTTCCTGATCATCCGTGAAAACCGCACATATGATCAGATCCTGGGCGACGTGGCCGCCGGCAACGGCGACCCTTCGTTGGCAGTATTCGGTGGCAAAGACACGCCCAACATCCACAACCTCGTGCAGCGCTTCCCGCTTCTCGACAATTTCTACGACCCCAGTCGCCAATCGGCTGATGGTCACCAGTGGATTGCCGAGGCCATGGCGCCGTACGCCGACGACATCCAATCGCCCGATTGGATTCGCAGCTATCCCGGCGGAAACGCGGGGGATGCACTCGCCTATCGAAAGCCGGGATTCTTGTGGTCGGAAGCGTCGGCAAAAGGTTTGCCGGTGAAGATCTACGGCGAATACGTCGAGAACGAGAGCTTCTTGCAGCCAAATGGATCGACGGACGAGCCGAGTTGGAGCGATTTGTACACCGACTCGCAGAACTTCGAGTCCGGAGCTGAGCCCACGCTGTACTACCAGAATACGATCACCTCGGAGGCTTCTGTCCCGGCCGTCTCTAACTACCTCATCAAGAACTTTCCACCGTTCGATCTGAACATTCCTGACCAGTTCCGCGTCGATCTGTGGCTTCAGGACTTCAACAAAGACGTCACGGCCGGTACGGTGCCCACGTTGAGCGTTCTGTGGATCATGGACGACCACACGGGCGGGCCGCCGGATCCGGACGCCGAGCAGGCCGACAACGACCTGGCTGTTGGGCGCATTATCGACTACATCAGCCACAGCAACGTGTGGTCATCGTCGGCGATTTTCATCGAAGAGGATGACGCGCAGAACGGCGTCGACCACGTCGACGGTCATCGCAGCCCTGGCTATATCGTTAGCCCGTACACGGTGCAGGGTGGAGGGACCGACCACACCTACTACACGCAGGTCAACATGACGCGGACGATCGAGCAAATCCTCGGCCTGCCGCCCATGAACCAGTTCGACCTGGTGGCATCACCGATGCGGACGGATTTCGTGAAGGGCGATGCTCCCGCGGACAATTTCCAACCGTGGACGCACGTTCCGAACCAGGTCCCACTGGACGAAGGCGTTACAGCAAGCGCTTCATCCGACGCAACGATGAGTCCCGCAGCTAAGGCCCTGAAGAAAGCTTGGTTGAGAAAGAAAGCGGAGGTCTTCGCCGGTAAGATGACCAAGCCTGATTCCGAGGACCCGGACACTGTCAACCATTTCAACTGGTATATGTCCACCGGATTCACGCGGCCATATCCCGGCGAGAAGACAGTTCGTCCGCCAAGTCAATTTAACCGCCAGGCTCCGACCAAGACTGACGACGACGACTAGACCCTTCGATCACAACTGCCCTCTCCCCAATTCAACGGGGAGAGGGTTTTCTGTTTAGTGTTAAAAGGACTCGCTGGTAGCTGTCTCTACTGTTGAAGTCACTCCCGCTGCTCCAGCGCAGTAAAGTTTTCCGCCGAATTTAGAGGCAGGCTGAGTTGCCGTCCGCTGCCGTCCGATTTGAGGGAGTTCCGAGCCTTGGATCCGTATATCGACGGTCGTCTATATACGAAGGCCTTGGTTTTGTTATGGCGGAGAGGGAGGGATTCGAACCCCCGGTACCCTTTCGGGTACGCCGGTTTTCAAGACCGGAGCCATCAACCACTCGGCCACCTCTCCGGATATTCAGACGATTGTGCCCGCGTTTGCGCCCTCACTGAGCGTTTCGCAAAGCTTCGACAGCGTCTGGTTAGTTTACCTCAGGCGAGACAAAATCAGCGGTGGTTCAGAAGGCCGAAGGCTTTGGAGTGGAACTCCATGACTTCAACAAAGTGAGCCAGAAAATAGTTGATGCTGTGGTCACCGGGGTATGGGTGGTATTCATGCTGCACGTGTTCCCGTACCAATTCGGCGTGTAAACTGGCCGCGCCTTTTTCAAATCCGTAGTTGTCGTCCTGGCCGCAATTGAAATAGATCGCCATTTTGCGCAACGCGGCCGCATTCTTCCCAGCTAACAGAATTGGATTGTTTTCATTCCAGTGACGAGCGTCGATGGGCTTTCCGAAGACGGGGCCGAGCACGCTCAAGATGGGCACACCAGTTTGCGACGCCGTGTCGAGCGCTCGCGGCGATTCGGTGATGAGCGCTGCACTTTGCGCGCTGGCTGCCGAAAAAAGCTCGGGGTGAGCGAATGCGAAACGCAATGCCCCGTATCCACCCATGGATACTCCACTGATCGCTCGTCCGGCACGGCCTTCGCGTATGCGATATTTCTTCTCGATCGCGGGCATGAATTCCCGGAGGAAAAAATCACTGTAGAGAACCGAACCGTCAGCGGAATTGACGTAAAAACTGCGGCGGCCGTCCGGAGCGACGATCAGGAAATCGCCCATCTTGTGCTGGTTGCGCAGATCATCGAGCATGGTCCATCCGCCGCTATTAAAAAGCGTTTGCTCGTTGTCGCCCAGACCGTGGAGGAAGTAGAGGACGGGGTACCGCGAAGACTTGCGCCGAGTCATATCCCGCGGGCAGATAAACGCAATAGCGGACCGGATGCCCGAGAATGTGGCTATTCAACGCGCTGCAATCAATGCGGCTCTGCGCAACGGCCAACGTCGGCGCCAACACGGCGAGGAGAATGAACAACCGCTGAAGCGGGAGAGCGCGAGTCATGCTGTTGAATTTACTCGTAGCGCAACGCCTGCACTGGATCAAGCTTGGCTGCGCGATTCGCCGGATACAGCCCCGACAGCAGGCTCACGATGAACGCAAACACGATTGCACCGGCCACCAGTTGCCAAGGGACGGCCCAAAAATGTTCCGGCGGAAGAGATTGCCGACGGAGATAAACGTTTGTGCCGAAATTGATGACTTGGCCGATCGCCCATCCGAGCGCGACTCCGAATATGCCGCCGAGCACGCCCATCGCGCTCGCTTCCGTGAGGAAGAGCAATGAGACGTCTCCGTCACTCGCGCCGATCGCCTTCATGATGCCGATTTCGCGCCGGCGTTCAAGGATCGCCATCACCAGAGTGTTAACGATGCCGATCGAAGCGACCATCAGAGCGAGGCTTCCAAAGATGCCGAGGAATGCGTACAGCACGGCGAAGAACTGCCGCAGCCCGCGGCTGGCGTCGAGAATCGAAAACGTGGTGAATCCCATTTTCTTGATTGCATCTTCAACAATCTGAATTTGAGCCGGATTTTTTACGCGCACGCTGATCGAGGAATAGACGGGCTGGTTGCTGGCTGCCCGCGCCATCTCTCGCAGGTCGGTGGGCTGCATCACATGCAAACTCTCCGCCAGCTTCAGCGGCAGAAAAACCTTTGCGCGCGTGGGGCCTCGCATACTTTCCGGATCGAGGTCTGACACCCCGACGATCTTCAGTGTCTGCTCGCGCGAAATAACCGAATACGACGCGCCAACCACGTCATCGGAGCTCGATGCTTCAGGCCTGAGGGGAGTAGGAGTCTGGCTCGCAGCCCGCTGCGCATAGCGCATCACGAGTTCTTTTCCCAGCAACGGCTCGGCGAGGTTTGCGACCGTCGGCTCCGGCGCACCAAGAGCCGGAGTTTTACCTAGCAACTCCTCGGCGAACGACTTCTGCAGAATCGCCTCCGCGGCGGAGTCCGATGAGAAGAAATTTCCCTGCATGCCTTCGAAGGCATCGTTGGACTTGGCCGACTCGGGCATGGCCGAGACCATGGTCATATGGGGCTTGTCGCCAAAACGCAACTCGGTCACGAAACGAATATCCGGATACGCCTCACTCACATTCGGCATGTGCTCAATTTCGACGCGAGTAGCTTCGTCGAGAACGCGGCTCTCTCCGGGATTCGGCCCGGTGCGCTCCTCCTCGCGGCCCATCCCACGTAGTTCGCGCCTTGAAGTCACCACGACCGTGTCGAACAATCCAGATTTAACCAGGCGTCGAGAAGCCATCTGCTGCAAGCCAATCCCGAGTGAAAGCATCGCAACCAGCGAAGCCACGCCTACCGAGATCCCCACCGTCGTCAAAGAATTTCGCAGGACTGACTCGCGAAGATTGCGGAGCGCGAGTTCGGTGAGATCAGGAATTTTCATGGCTGACCTCCAAGGCCGGCTGTGGAACGTTGGGCCGATCATCCACCAACTTACCGTCAGCGAGGAAAATCATTCGTTGTGCGTAGCGCTCGGCCAACGCTCGCTCGTGCGTCACCATCACGACCGTCATCCCGAGTTCCTGATTGAACTCCCGCAGCATGTTCATAATTTCCGTACCCGTATGGCTGTCGAGGTTCCCTGTCGGTTCGTCGGCGAGCAAGAGCTGTGGACGATTGATCAACGCTCGCGCCAGCGCGGCTCTCTGCTGTTCGCCGCCCGAGAGTTCGCTGGGACGATGGTCCATGCGTGATGTCAACCCGACGCGCTCCAGTGCCTTGCGAGCGAGATCGTCGCGCTTGGTCCGATCGACTTCTGCAAAGCGCAAGGGCAACTCGACGTTTTCCGCGAGCGTCATGCTCGAAATCAAGTTGAACGATTGAAAGACCATGCCGACGACATGCAGGCGGTATTTGGCGAGTTCTTCGCGCGAAAGCTTGGCGAGATCGCGGTCCTGGACTACGACGCTTCCAGAGGTTGGCCGATCAAGCCCGGCGATCAAATTCAACATGGACGACTTGCCGGAACCTGACGTACCGAGCAACGCGACGAACTCTCCGGAGCGTACTTGCAGGGAAACGCCGTCAAGCGCACGAACCAGTGTTTCGCCCATGCGGTAATGCCGGCATAGATTTTCGCTGCGGATGGCGATGGCCCTGGGCGTTGAAGAAGTGGCAAGTTCCGTCATTAATTAGCGAATCCCAAGTTAGCGAATGTCTCCTCGCAGCACGCTCATCGCGTCGCCCGCTTTGACGTCGCCATTCTTTCCCGCGCCATTTCCGTTGGCCACGACTGCGTCGCCCTCGCCGGGAGCGAGGAAAAGATTCTCTTCGACACCGTGCTGCCGCGTATAGAGATCGTAATAACGCCCTCGGGCCGCATAGAGCTGGGCATGCGTTCCCCGCTCCACGATGCGTCCCTGCTCCATCACCATGATCTGGTCGGCGCGGCGGATCGTCGACAGACGGTGGGCGATCACGAAAGTTGTTCGGCCCTGCATCAGGTACGACAAGCCTTGCTGGATCATTTCTTCGGATTCCGAGTCGAGGCTCGACGTTGCCTCATCGAGAATCAGAATGCGGGGCTCCGCGAGAATGGCGCGCGCGATGGAAATTCTTTGACGCTGTCCGCCCGAGAGCTTCACGCCGCGCTCTCCAACGACCGTATCGTATTTTTCGGTGAAGGACTCTGCGAATTCGTCAACGCGCGCAATCCGGCAGGCGCGCATGATCTCTTCTTCGCTCGCGCCGGGCCGGGAAAACGCCACGTTGTCCCGGATCGAGCCGTCAAACAGGAATGATTCCTGTAGCACAACGCCCAGCCGGGTGCGGAACGAGTCGAGACGAACGGTGCTCAAATCCACGTCGTCGACGCGAACCATTCCCCTGGTCGGAGTATAGAAAGCGGAAATCAATCCAATGGTGGTCGATTTGCCCGATCCTGACGAACCTACGAGGGCAGTGACCGTTCCGGGCTCCGAACGGAACGAGACGTTGTGCAGGACCTCATGAGCTCCGTCATAGCTGAAGCTCACGTCGTCGAACTCGACAAGACCGACGATGTCGCGAAGCGGTACAGAACGGCGCGGATCCTGATCCTCGGGCCGCTCCCGCATGATTTCCTGCGTGCGCTCGAGGCCCGCAAGAGCTTCCGTGAGCTGTGTTCCGATGGACACGACCTGCATGATCGGCGCGACAAGGAAGACGAGCAAAAAATTATAAGAGAAATAACTTCCGGCGGTCAGAGTTCCCGCCGACATTTGGCGCCCGCCGATGTACATCGTGCCTGCGCCAACAACCCCCAGCAGCACACTCGCAGAAAGGCTCATCAGAGAGGTCGCGGTCAAGGTGCGCATGACGTTGTCGAGGAGACGTTTCACACCGCTTGCGAAGATTTTCTCTTCGCGCGCCTCGGCATGATAGCCCTTGATAACGCGGACGCCGCCGAGCGATTCCGTGAGACGGCCGGTAACATCGGCGTTGATCTTGCCGCGCTCGCGAAAGATCGGGCGGATCGTGGAAAAGGCTTTGTTCAGGGCCAAGGCAAAACACCCCAGCGATCCGACGGCAACGAGGGTGAGCGGCGCGCTGATTCGCAGCAATAAAACGAGTGCGATGCCGGCGGCCAGGATTCCACCGGCGAAATCGACAAGTCCCGTTCCCAACAGATTTCGGACGCCCTCAACGTCGCTCATGATGCGGGAAACCAGAGCGCCGGTCTTGTTGGCATCGTAGTATGCGACGGAGAGGTGGGAGATGTGCCCTTGCACTTGCTGGCGAAGATCCGCAATCAACCGCTGTGCCGCCTTGGAGAGCAATTGCGTCAGCGAAAACGACGTGACGCCTTGAACGACAGTCGCCAGCAAAACCCACAGCACCAGCGAGCGGAGCAGTCCCGTCTGATGTTTCCCCACAACGTTATCGATCAGGAATTTCGACGAATACGGCAGGACAAACCCGGCGAGCTTGTTGATCACCATCAGCAGAAACCCTAAGGCAAGCAGCGCCCGGCGAGGGCGCATCAGTTTCCAGACTTCGGGCCAGACGGCCTTCAATCGCTGGATCTTCGGGGGTTTCGGGGCCTCTGTCGATGGGGTACTCAATCTGTTGTTTGACTCCGTGGGGGCCGAATTCGCTTCATTATTACTGCATTGTCACATATCGGCGAAAGCAGCGTCAGGGCGTATCCCGCTTGTGACAGGCGCGGTCGCGGCGTTGTATCCTCGGGGCGTGTCCCGCCCCTCTCCGCCAGAGCGATCGCCGACCCTCGGCCTGCTGCTGGGGCTGATGATTACCCTGTCTGCGGTGTTGGCCTATTCGGCGTATATCACGTGGCAAGTAATTGGACTCCGCAAACTGCAGACCGAACTCGTCGACCGCAACCGTAAAGATTCATTGCAATTGCTCCGCATCCAGAACGACCTGAATCTGCTGGCGGTTGCCATGCGCGACATGGTCACAAGCGATGAACCATATCCGCTGACCGCGTGGTCGGCGCAGTTTCAGCGCATCCGCACCGATCTTGACGATGCCATGCGCCTCGAAGCCGGATTCGCGACCGCGAACCGTACTCCCGAGCAAAGCGCATTTCTTAACAGTTATTTTACCCAGTTTTGGGACGCCGTCGACCGCGTGTTTGCGCTTGCCCACGACGGAAAGGACAGAGAAGCGCGGGATCAGATTCAACTTTCTCTGCAAGAACGGCAGGCGACCCTGAGCACCACCGTGGCGCGCCTTCTCGTCCAAAACAGCGAAAACGAAGAGCAGGCAGGTCAACGGATCGTTCAAATTTACGATCGTGTGCGGCGGCAGGTGTACGTTTTTCTCGCCGCGACTCTGATCGCCATCCTGTTGAACGGTCTGTCTCTGATTCGTTGGAACCGCCGGCTTTTTGCGCGCATGGCCGAACTCTCCGAGCGCCGCAGCGAGCTGGCACAGAAGCTGATTTCCACTCAGGAATCGACCCTGCGCTACATTTCGCGCGAACTGCACGATGAATTTGGACAGATCTTGACGGCGATCGGGGCGATGTTGCGGCGCGCCGGAACGCACGCGCCCGAAGGATCGTCGTTGCGGGCCGATCTGCAGGAAGTTCTTCAGACGGTGCAGACAACGCTCGAGAGCGTTCGCAGCCTTTCACAGGCGCTGCATCCGGTGATGCTCGATGAGGCGGGGCTCGAGAGCACGATGGACTGGTATATCCCGACTGTGGAAAGGCAAACGGGAATTGCCATATCCTATGAGAAGCAGGGCGAACCGTTTTCTGTGGATGGCGGCGCCGGAGTGCATGTTTACCGCATTTTGCAGGAGGCATTGAATAACGCAGCGCGGCACTCGAGCGCGAAGCAGATTTGGGTGCGATTGCATTTCTTGCCCAGCGTCCTCGAACTCCAAGTGGAGGATCATGGAACGGGTTTTACGGAACGACCCGGAAAACGCGGAATTGGTTTAGTCGCCATGCGTGAGCGTTCGGAACTGATGGGCGGGCAGATTGTTTTTTCGCGGCCTGCGGAGGGCGGAACTCTAGTTCATTTAACCGTACCCAGGGAGAAAGTGGAGTCTTATGGAAAAGAAGATCACAGTGTTGCTCGTGGATGATCACGGGCTTGTCCGGCGCGGGTTCCGGCGCATGCTGGAAGACGAGACTGACATGGAGGTGGTCGGCGAAGCGGGCGACGGTGAGGAATCCATCAAGCTGGTGAAGAAGCTTCATCCCCAGGTGGTGGTCATGGATTGCGCTTTGCCAGGGATGAACGGGTTGCAGGCGACACGCAAGATCATTGAGGAATCTCCCAGTACGTCCGTTCTCATGCTGAGCATGCACACGGAGAACACGTGGGTGAGGCAGGCAATCGAAGCCGGGGCCAAGGGATACGTTCTGAAAGATGCTCTCGATCTCGAACTCGGTGCCGCCATCCGGAAGATCGCCGCGGGCGAAACAGTTTTCGATCCGAAGGTCGAGCAGCGAACTGCGCTGAAGGGAGAACGCAGCGCTGCGCTGACGCCGCGTGAATTGGAAGTTCTGCAGATGATCGTCGATGGCAAATCGAACAAGGAGATTGCGACCGTGCTCGATCTGAGCGCCAACACGATAGCGGTCCATCGCGCGAATATCATGAACACTCTTGGCATCCACAAGACAGCGGAACTCGTCGTCTATGCGATTCGCTCCGGACTGGTAAACGTTCCGTGAATCGCAGGTCTTTTCTGGGCGGAATCGCAGGTCTGGCGTCGTTGCCGTCTCTTTCGCGGCTATACGCCCTGGCGTCGCAGACCGCAGACATCGGGTCGCAAGGCTTTCGATTTACCGATGTGACCGCTCCGGCCGGCATCCACTTCGAGCACAATAGCGGCGCCTTTGGCGGGAAGTTTCTTCCGGAAACTTTAGGTTCCGGTTGCGCGTTTCTCGATTACGACCGCGATGGCTGGCAAGATATCCTGCTGATCAACGGAGCCGACTGGCCCGGACACAAAAAAAACCGCACCACTCTTCGCCTCTATCACAACAACGGCAACGGCACGTTCACCGATGTCACTACGCAAGCCGGATTGAACGTAGAACTCTACGGGATGGGCGTAGCCGTTGGCGACTACAACAACGACGGCTATCCCGACATTCTGATTACATGCGTTGGGCAGAACCGGCTCTTCCGGAACACGGGCAAGGGCACGTTCGTTGATGTGACCAACGCCGCTGGACTGGGGAAGCGCGAAGGGTTCAGTACATCTGCGTTGTGGTTCGACTACGATCGCGATGGGTTGCTCGACCTTTTCGTCTGCAATTACGTGAAGTGGTCGCCGGAGCACGATGTCTTTTGTACCCTCGACGGAAAACATAAGTCGTATTGCACGCCCGAAGCCTATCGGGGCGCGACGTGCTGGTTGTTCCACAACCGGGGCGACGGGACGTTTGAAGACGTTACCGCTGCCAGCGGGATATTCGACAGCAGCTCGAAGTCGCTTGGTGTTGCCCTCTTCGATGACAACCACGATGGCTGGCCCGATCTGCTGGTCGCCAATGACACGCAACCCAACAAGCTCTACCGCAATCAGCAAAACGGATCGTTCAAGGATTTTGCAGTCGAGGCCGGGCTCGCTTTCAGCAGCGAGGGCAAAGCGCGCGCTGGGATGGGCGTCGACATCGCAGACTTCGACAATTCGGGCTCGCCCGGAGTGGCGATCACCAATTTCGACAACGAAATGATCGGACTCTACCGCTCAAGCGGTAAGGGCTTCGAAGATATTGCGCCGCAATCGGGCGTCGGAATTGCTTCCCGCAACAGTCTGGGCTTCGGCTGTGCTTTTTTCGACGTCAATCTCGACGGCTGGCTGGATTTCGCCGTAGCGAATGGCCATATCGACGAGACGGTTCGCAACATCCGTGGAAATGTTGGCTACGCGCAAGCGCCGCAACTTTTTCTCAATAGCGGGAAAGGAAACTTTCGCGAGATTGCTGCGGACGTTGGAGGGGGATTCGATCAGCCCAAGGTCGGACGTGGTCTTGCTTACGGAGATTTCGACCGCGACGGCGATCTCGATCTTCTGATCACGACGAACAATGGCCCAGCCTATTTGTATCGCAACGACCAACTCGCGGGAAATCGCAGCATTCGATTCCGCCTGGTGGGAACTAAATCAAATCGCGATGCGATCGGCGCCACGGTACGAATTTTTCACGGAGGCGCGGTGCAATCTCGGCTGGTGAAGGGTGGATCAAGTTACTTGTCGCAGTCGGAGCTTCCCGTCACGTTTGGATTGGAAAAGCGCGATCAGATTGATCGCGCGGTGATTGATTGGCCGAGCGGGCGGACCGAGGAATTCAAAAATCTTGCCGCTGGCCGCGCCTACGAATGCACCGAAGGGAAAGGAATCGTTCCGCAGAGTCGTTACTGATTCGCGTTCGCGGTGCGCTTCACTACGCTTCCCGCCGCTACCAGATCGATCTCGACCGAATCAGTTACTTTCAGAAACAAGGTGCTCGGATTCTTCATGCCCCACTTTTCGTACGGGATCGTGAAGTGAACGGTCGCAGTCCAGTGATCGGGAAAAGTTTCCACCTGCGCGGGAACCGTGATTTCACGGTCCGTTCCGTGAATATTGAACATTCCGTGAATCATGACAGAAGACTTGCCCTGGCTGGGAACGGGTCCTTCGATTCGATCAGGGCGGAACGCAATCTCCGGATAGCGGGCGCTCTCCAATACTTCCTTGTGCATCTTGCGGTCGCGCATGCCGCTTCCGCTATCGCCGCTGGTTGCATCCACAACGATCTCGCCCTGTACTTTCCCGGCAGGTTCAATCTGCAAGGCACCGTGCTTTAGCTTGAAAGTCCCGTGAACGGTATGCAGGACATCGCCGAGAGTGAAGTTCACGCTGGTTTTCGCGGGATCGAGTTGGAATGAAGAATCCTGCGCGGCGGCCGGACGAAGTGTCCCGGCCAGTAGTGCGGCGACTACAGTCGTAAGCCGTACAAAATGTTTGTACTCGGAGATCCGCATTAGGCCGTCAGTAGCCCCCATCCAAGAGTCAACCCATCGACCGCGAGATGCTGAGGAGACAACACGCCCACGTGCAATTCCAGCAGCCTCTGAAAAATGTAAGGACGCTGGCGCAAGGCCTGCAACGTACGCCGTTGCAAACGGGGACGCCCGTCCAGAAGGAGCATCAGGCGGGCCATCAAAAGCGGCCTGAGCGCCAGTCTGCGATGTTCCCTTTCATACCGGGCCAAGTCTCCGCTCTGGAGGCAATCGGCAAGGACCACGGCCTGGCTAAAGGCGAGGCACAACCCCTCTCCCGTAATTGCGTCCACTGTGCCCGAAGCGTCTCCGATGAGTGCGACATTCCCTTCGCTCACCCGCTTTAAATTGCGCGTCGCGGTGAGCGCGCCTTTTTCAGTGGAAGTCACTTCCGCTCCTTCAAAGCGAACTGCTAGCTCGGGGAAAAGATGCAGAGCCTCATCCAGACGCAACTTAGGATCTCGTGAAATCAGCGCAACGCACACTTGATCCTTCGAAACGGGCGTCACATAAATTTCGCAAAGTCGTCCCCAGTAGAGTTCCATGCGATCGGTCCACGGCGCCGTGGCGTAGTGTCTGCGAAAGGCATATCGGGAGTCTCGTTTTCGAAAGCCGTCGAGCCCCGCCCAACGCCGCACCCGGGAATTGCTTCCATCGGCGCCAATGATCCACCGGGCTTTGACATGGCGGTCTGCAAGCTGAACGCCGTCGGCCGAAATGCCGGTGACCGGTGTATGCCAAAGAAGATCGATGCCTAAACTCGCAGCCTGGTTCGCGATCAGGCGATGGAGGACAGTGCGCCTCACACCCCTGCCCGCCGCCTGATTCGGAAACGCCGCATCGACGGCGAGACCTCCACAGAGAAAGCGAATGCCATTGAACGACTGCGATTCTTCCGGCGGGACCGTTACCCCAAGCCTTTCGAGAGCTGCCAAGCCATCCGGCATCAGCCCTTCGCCGCATGGCTTGTCTATCGGCATCTGGGCTCCGTCGGCCACAGTTACGCGGAGTCCCCGCTGTCGCGCGGCGATCGCTGCAGCCAAACCTGCAGGTCCGCCTCCTATAACAAAAACGTCGGTAGCATTTAACAACTCCCAAACCTCACCATTGTAGAAGTACGAGCTCCGAACAAAATCCTGGTCCCATCGCAGCCAGAATGCCGAGCGTACCCGGTTCCGGCCGCCGATTCCTCATCACGTCTTCCAGTACGACCAAAACCGATGCCGACGACAAATTGCCGACTCTCTTGAGGCAATCCCACGAAGGGTCCAGTTGTCCGTCGTGCAAGTCGAGAGCGTCCGCGGTGGCTTCCAGAACTTTTGGGCCACCGGTATGAAGCACCCAGCTTCCGATGTCACTTCTCTTGTGACCATGGTCGGCAAGAAATGCGTCGACGTTGCCTCCCAGATTCTCGCGAATCAGAACCGGCACTTCCGGCGAAAGTGTGATGCGAAATCCCTTCTCGCTCACCTTCCATCCCATCATCTGTTCCGTCTTTGGATAAAAGATGGATCGCGTCGCCACAATTTCAGGGCCCGCGGCATGAACGTCATCGCCGGTGACGATGACAGCTGCCGATCCATCGGCAAAGAGTCCCGACGAAATCAGATTTGCGACGGAGAGATCTTCGCGCTGGATAGTCAGCGAGCAAAGCTCCACCGACACCAGCGCCGCGGCTTGCGACGGATACGCGCGAACGTAATCGGCCGCACGCGCGATTCCCGCCGCGCCGGCGACGCATCCCAAACCGAATATTGGAACTCTTCGGATGTTCGTCGGCAGGCCCATGCGGTTGATCAGTAACGCGTCAATCGATGGACTTGAAATACCGGTGACCGACGTGAAAAACAGGGCGCCAAGGTCGGATGTCTGAAGGCCGGCATGGTGCAATGCGCGGCACAGAGCCTGCTCACCGAGTTCCTGCGCCACTTCGATCCAGACGTCATTCGCCTGTCCCCAGGTTTCAAGCTCGAGGTATTTGTCCGGAGGCATGGCGAGGTGGCGGCCTTCGACGGCAACGTTTTTGTGCAAACGCGCCAGCATCTGCGGATTGCGCAGGCTGTCGCCCCAATATTCCTGGAGCTTTTGAAGGAGAAACTGCTGAGGATAGTAATGTTTCGGAAAGGCGCTTGCGGCGCTGGCTATTTTCATTTTATTCGGATCCCTGTCCGTGCACAGAGTCAGCGCCACTGCTTGCCGGACATCTAAAACAAAACATTAGATGTTCGGGCGCTGGTTGCGGTTGTACTCAGTCAAAGGCCTCCCCTACGGCCTATTTTGACAATGGATCGACTTCGATTTGTCATGAATTGATCAAAAGGAAGGCGAGTTGAACGGATACGAGTCTAGCTGCGAATCGCCCGCTACGCCAGACCGAGGGCTTCGGACCAGAATGATCCCGACGAATGAGCCCAATTCCACGATGTCTCGAACCGCCAGAACGAACGCATCGAGTTGCGCGTCGGTCACGATCGGAGGCGGCTCAACTTTGAAGACTATGAAGTTATTGCCGCAGACTTGCGTCAAGAATCCGGCGTCGCGACCGCCCGCATGCTGAATGTCGATGTATGTACAAAACGTCCGCGGTAGCGGCCAATGCCGACGTTGTGAACGCAATATCCCAGACAGAAAATCGAGGATGCACCGGCCGTCCGACGGAACGAGTTCCGTTCCGACGCACGGACATTCATCTGCAGCAAATCCAACAGCCGCACCCACTCTCGATTTACACGTCCGAGTACCGTTCCGCCAAGTTGGGCGACGGTTCGATTCGCAGCGCTGTGCTCACCCCTCCTGGGCCTTTGAACTACGGGGTGAGTGCGATGGACGTCGGGGTCGCAGGAACCGAGTACGTCGAAACCGAGGTCAGAGTCCCGGTACTGCCGTCCAGACTGAAGGACTGGACTGCTGGAGTGGTCTGGTTACCCACGAAAAGATATTTTCCATTGGGATCGCTGGCGATGAAACTGGGCTGCGAGCCCGTACCGAATGGCGAAGTCGTCAGCAGCGTAAGCGTGCCGTCGGAGCCCACCGAGTATCCGGCCAGGTTGGTTGAACCCTGATTCGCGACATAGAGATACTTGCCGCTTTTGTCGATCAGCAAAGATACGGGTCCGGCATAGGTTTCGCCAATCGGAGAATTGGAAAGCTGCGCGAGCGAGCCATCCGTGTTGACGGTGAACTCCGAGATGCTGTTGTCGGTCTTGTTGGCGGTGTAGAGGAATCCTCCGCCGGGGGCAATCGCGAGCCCGAAAGGATTGTTTCCCGTGGAGAACGTCGAAATTGGATTCAGAGGCGCCAAAACGCCCTGCGTGACCGTATAAACCTGAATCGTTCCTGGCGTGCCCGCCCCCGTGATGTAGAGAAAACCTCCCGATGGCGACAATTGCATGTTCAAGGGGCTCAAGCCCACCGGATACGTGCCTACGGTAGTGAGAACTCCGCTGCTCGAATCGATCGAGAAAACCGAAACGTTGAAGGATCCGGAATTTGCGACATACAAAAAGCTTCCCGCGGAATCCATGACCATCAAGGTTGGAGCGGTCCCGGCAATTGTTCGCGGCGTGACTTCCGCCAACCCGCCGGCGGTCGAAATCGTGAACAAAGAGACATCGCCCTCGCCGGAATTCGCGGCATATAAATACTTCTTTGAGGGATGAATGACGATCGATTCGACCGACGGCCCTGCCGTGATTGGGCTTCCTGCCAGTTGCGTCAGAGCGCCAGAATTCGGGTCTTCCCGATAGGCGACGATTTCACCCCCGCCTTGTCCAGGAATCGCTGCGTACAAATAACGATTGCTCGCCGTACTACACCCGAAACAAATGGCCATGCTCGCGCAAACAAGCAACAGCGCCGCTGCTTTCTTTAGCATCCCTAACTCCTCAAGGAATTTTGACGAAAATCGAAAACCGGATTTCGCTGGTCCGACCGGCAACTCTGTGGACAGAGGGTCGCACGCAGGCACTTCAAATCGCGACCTCTATCATACGGGACAAGCGCATCCTCGCGCAGCAGCCCGGCTCATTCTGCCATGCGATGCCGGATCATTCCTGTCAGGTTGCACCAAGTCCGATTGCCGGTTGCAGGAGCCTTCACGGGTTTGATAGTCAGTGCGCCGGGCTGGGACGCGGCGTCCCGGTCGCCGAAGTATCCGGTAGGGCTTTGTCCTCGCCGCCCCGCAGCGCAAGTCGCAACCGATCGAGGTAGACATACACGACTGGAGTGGTGAAAAGAGTCAGCAGCTGGCTGACGAACAGGCCGCCAACAATCGTGATGCCCAATGGACGGTGCAACTCCGAACCGGTTCCGGTGCCCAAGGCAAGTGGCAATCCGCCCAGCAGAGCCGCCATAGTCGTCATCATGATCGGGCGGAAACGCAGTATGCAAGCTTCAAAGATCGCGTCGACGGGTTTCTTCCCTTGCGTACGCTCCACGTCGAGCGCGACGTCGATCATCATGATGGCGTTCTTCTTTACCAATCCAATCAACAGAATGATGCCGATGGTCCCGATGACGTTTAACTCGTTGTGAGTTAAGAGCAACGCCAACAAAGCGCCCACGCCCGCCGACGGAAGCGTCGAAAGAATCGTGATGGGGTGGATATAACTTTCGTACAGCATCCCCAGCACGATATAGACAGTGACCAGGGCGGTAAGGATCAGGATGGGTTCGCTGGAGAGAGAATCCTGAAATGCGGCGGCGGTTCCCTGGAAACTCGCAGCGACAGTCGGAGGAAATCCAATGTTGCGCTCGGCATTCTCAATCGCCTGTGTTGCCTGTCCGAGCGAAACTCCCGGCGCCAGATTGAATGAAATCGTAACCGACGGAACCTGCCCCTGATGGTTCACCGCGAGCGGCGTGTTCGACGACTCATAGTGCGTAAACGCCGCCAATGGCACAGGAGTTCCTGCCGTGGATCGGAGGTAGATATTCTGCAGCGCTTCCGGAGTCTGCTGGAACTGCGGCGCCACTTCCATCACGACATGATACTGGTTCAACGGCCGGTACATGGTTGAGACCTGCCGCTGTCCGAAAGCGTCGTAAAGAGCGTTATCCAGAGTTTGCGGAGTGATTCCCAACCGGCTGGCTGTGTCGCGGTCGATGACGAGCTTGGCTTGCAGCCCTTTGTCCTGCTGATCAGAATTCTGATCGCGCAACTCAGGTAGCTTCTTCAGTGATTCCAGCAAACGCGGCGCCCAGTTGTTCAGGTCATCGAGATTCGCGCTCTGCAGCGTGTACTGGTACTGCGCGTTGCCAAAGCGTCCGCCGATCGTCAGGTCCTGCGACGACTGCATAATCAACGTCGCGCCCGGCACAACCGCCAGCTTCCCTCGAAGCCGATTGATCACATCGTCCGCGGACGGGTAGTGGCAGGATTGCCAGAAATGCGCCTTGTTGCAGGGGCCTCGCTGTTCAAGCGATTTGAGCATCACGAAAAAGCGGCCTTGATTTAGCGCCGTATTTCCGCCGGCAAATCCTACGATGCTGTCGACCGATGGATCTTTCATTACGATGTCGACATAGCGATGCATCTTGTCACTCATGGATTGAAACGAGATATCCTGGGCCGCCATCACTGAGCCCTGCAGGCGCCCGGTGTCCTGCTGAGGGAAAAATCCCTTCGGCACCTTGATGTATAGAAAAACGCTCAGGCACGCGACAAGAATGGTCACTGTCAGGGTGACAGGTTGGTAAGCCAAGACCCATTTCAGCATGCGCGTATAGGTTTTGAGCAGGCCATCAAAGACCCATTCGCTGGCCCGGAAGAATATATTGTGCTTCTCTTCTTTGGGAGGCCGCAGAAACTTCGCGCACATGGTGGGTGTCGTCGTCAGCGACACCAAGAGCGACACGCCGATGGCAATGCTCAGAGTCACGGCAAATTCACGAAACAGGCGTCCCACGATACCGCCCATCATCAGCAGCGGAATGAAGACGGCGACCAGCGAGACACTCATTGAAATAACGGTAAAGCCGATTTCCGCAGCGCCCTTGAATGCGGCTTTCACCGCGTCCATTCCGTGCTCGACATAACGCGTGATGTTTTCCAGCACCACAATCGCGTCGTCGACCACGAAGCCGGTTGAGATCGCCAGCGCCATCAGCGACAGATTGTCCAGGCTGTACCCCAACAGGTACATCCCGCCAAATGTGCCCACCAGTGACAGGGGAACCGCAATGCTGGGAATGATCGTCGCACGGACTGTTCGCAGAAATGCGAACACAACCAAGATCACGAGGATGACGGAAATGACCAGGGTTGTTTCGATGTCCTTGACCGAAGCTCTCACAGTTACCGTGCGATCCATGGCAATAGAGAGGTCGATCGCCGGGGAGATCGAGGATTGGAGGAACGGCATCAAGGCCCGCACCCGGTCTACCGTCTCGATGATGTTTGCGCCCGGCTGGCGGAACACAATGATCAGGACGCCCGGCTTGCCGTTGGCGAGACCGATATTGCGGCTATCCGAAACCGAGTCCTGAACGTCAGCCACGTCACCCAGTCGAACCGGCGCGCCGTTGTTGTACGACATGATCAGCGGGCGGTACTCGTCGGCGGTAAAGAGCTGATCGGTGTCGTCGAACGTGTGCGTCGTCGTGCCGTTCGAGACTGATCCCTTGGGACGGTTTGCGTTCGCGGCGTTCAGCGCATTGCGGACGGTGTCGAGTCCGACTCCCAGCTTGTTGAGCAGCGTCGGATTTACTTCGGCGCGAACGGCCGGTTGCGCCGCGCCTCCCACGAAAACCTGCCCCACACCATTCACCTGCGCGAGTTTCTGCGCCAGGATCGAGTCAGCCGCGTCATACATCTGCGGCACCGTCATCGTGTCGGAAGTCAGCGCCAGAATAAGGATTGGCGCATCCGCCGGATTCTGCTTGCGGTAGCTGGGGTTGCTGGGCAAGTTGGCTGGCAGCTGGCTGCGCGCCGCATTGATTGAGGCTTGGACGTCGCGTGCCGCCGCATCAATATTGCGGTTGAGATCAAATTGCATTGTGATGCCGGTCGTGCCGAGCTGGCTCGACGAGGTCATCTGGTTCACACCTGAGATGCGTCCGAATTGCCGTTCCAGCGGCGTCGCCACCGCCGACGCCATCGTCTGGGGGTCCGCTCCAGGCAAGCCGGCTCCCACGCTGATCACGGGAAAATCCACCTTCGGCAGCGAGGAAACTGGCAGGAAATTGAACGCAAGAATTCCCGAAAGGAGCAGTGCCGCGGCCATCAGCGACGTGCCAATCGGTCGACGAATAAATGGGGCTGAAATGCTCATCGTCGTTAATCCGCCGACATCGGCTCTTCGCGCGGGATCGTATTACCGACCTTGTAGCGCGAAAAGCGTTGTGCCACCCGATCGAACCACAAATACACCACCGGCGTGGTGTACAACGTCAGCAACTGGCTCAGAAGCAATCCACCGACGATCGTGATGCCGAGAGGTCGGCGCAGCTCAGCGCCCGTTCCTGTTCCGAGCGCCAGAGGCAGTCCGCCCAGAAGCGCGGCCATGGTTGTCATCATGATCGGACGGAATCGCAGCAAGCACGCCTGGTAGATCGCTTCCTCGGGTGGCTTGTGTTCTTCGCGTTCCGCCTCGAGCGCAAAATCGATCATCATGATGGCGTTTTTCTTCACAATCCCAATCAAAAGGATGATGCCGATAAGCGCCACCACGGTCAGATCGTTGCCTGTGATCATCAACGCAAGAATGGCGCCCACACCGGCCGACGGCAGCGTCGAAAGAATCGTGACGGGGTGGATGTAGCTCTCGTAAAGCACGCCAAGCACGATGTAAACCGTGATCACAGCCGCCAAAATCAAATAAGGTTCTGACGAGAGCGAGTTCTGAAAAGCGGCTGCAGTGCCTTGAAAAGCCGCGTGAATGCTGGCTGGCAGTTGAATATCTTTCTCTGCCTGCTGGATTGCCTTGGTCGCATCGCCGAGGGATGCCCCCGGCGCAAGGTTGAACGACAGCGTCACGACCGGAAATTGCCCCTGATGATTCACAGCAAGCGACGTGCTCGTCGATGTCATCTTCGTGAAGGTGGAGATCGGAACTGGCGCCCCGCTCGTGGTTACAGCAGCTCCATTCGCAGACGGCGCACCTGTATTCGCCGTGACCGTGCTCGGGCGGATGTAGATATCGCCCAGGTTCTCAGGCGTCTGCGCGAAGGTCGGCAGCACTTCCAGAATCACGTGGTACTGATTCAACTGAGTGAAGATGGTTGAGACTTGCCGCTGGCCGAAGGCGTCATAAAGGGTGTTGTCGATCGCCTGCGGAAAGATTCCCAGCCGCGACGCCGTATCGCGGTCGATGGTGATGTTCGTTTTCAGGCCGTTGTTAAGCTGGTCGGTTGCCACGTCGCGCAACTCTGGCAGTGCTTGCAGTTTTGCCACCAGCTTCGGCGTCCATTGTGCGAGTTCCTGCGCGTCTGCATCTTCGATGGAATACTGAAATTGCGTTCGGCTCACGCGGTCTTCCACCGTCAGATCCTGCACCGGCTGCATGTAGAGCGTAATACCCTGAACTTTTTCAAGCTGCGGTTGCAGCCGGCGGATGATCGCCGAAGCGTCCTCGGACCTGTCATCGCGGGGCTTCAGATTGATCTGGATCCGCCCTTCATTCGGAGTCGTGTTCGTACCATCGACACCGATGAAGGAGGAGAGGCTCTCTACCGCCTTGTCCTGCAAAATGATCTTCGCCAGTTCCTGCTGCCGTTCCGCCAGCGCGTCGAATGATACGAAGTCTGGGGCTTCCGAAACACCGAGAATGACTCCCGTGTCTTGGACCGGGAAGAACCCTTTCGGCACTATTACGTATAGGAACAACGTGAGAACAAGGGTGCCAAACGTGACCAGCAGGGTCGCTGTCTGGTGCTTGAGCACCCACTTGACGGTCCGGCCGTAGAACGCAATGATGCGGTTGTAATACTCTTCGGTGACTTCGTAGAAGCGGCCCTTTTCGCCTTCCTTGCGATGCTTGAGCAGTTTCGCGCTCATCATCGGCGTAAGGCTCAGCGAAATGCCCGCCGAGACCAGGATCGTCACCGCCAGGGTCACGGCAAATTCGCGGAACAGGCGTCCGACGATATCCCCCATGAACAGCAGCGGGATCAGCACTGCGATCAGGGAAACCGTTAGCGAAATGATCGTGAAGCCGATCTGGTTCGATCCCTTCAACGCTGCGTCGAGCGGGGCGTCTCCTTGCTCGAGGAACCGGTCGATGTTTTCGATCATGACGATCGCGTCGTCGACCACGAATCCGGTCGAGATCGTCAGCGCCATCAGCGTCAGATTGTTGAGGCTGTAACCCAGCAGGTACATCACGCCGAAGGTGCCAATCAGAGAGAGCGGTACGGCGACGCTGGGAATGACGGTTGCCGCAAGATTGCGCAGAAACAGGAACACCACCATCACGACCAGCGCGATGGACAGTATCAATTCGAACTCGACATCCTTCACCGAAGCGCGGATCGTCGTCGTCCGGTCGGTCAGAATCGCCACTTTCACCGCGGTCGGGAGCGAGGCCTGCAGTTGCGGCAGCAGTTTCTTGATGCGGTCGACGACGCTGATGATGTTGGCGCCCGGCTGCCGTTGGATATTTACGATGACCGCCGGGGTCAAATTCATCCAGGCAGCAAGCTGATTGTTTTCGGTGCCATCGATCACGTTGGCAACGTCGCTTAGACGTACCGGCGCGCCATTGTGATAGGCCACCACGATCGGCTTGTACTGCTCGCTCGTAAAGAGTTGGTCGTTGGCTCCAATCGTGTAAGACTGGCGCACTCCATCGATCACGCCCTTGGCCTGGTCGACGTTCGCCTGCGCGAGAGAAGCTCGCAAATCTTCAAGACTCAATCCATACGAAGCGAGCGCAGTCGGGTTGGCCTGAATCCGAACCGCCGGCTTCTGGCCGCCGCTGATGGAGACAAGTCCAACACCGGGCAACTGCGAGATTTTTTGCGCCAACGACGTGTCGGCGAGATCTTCTACTTTCGACAGCGCCAGAGAATCCGAGGTCAACGCCAGAGTCAAGATCGGAGCGTCCGCGGGATTCACCTTGTTATAGATCGGAGGATTCGGCAGATCCGTTGGCAGGTAGGTCGATCCGGAATTGATCGCGGCCTGTACTTGCTGTTCTTCTACATCGATGTTCTGATCGAGGCCGAATTGCAGCGTGATTACAGAACTGCCAAATGAGCTCGTAGATGTCATCTGGCTCAGTCCGGGCACCTGGCCGAACTGGCGCTCGAGCGGAGAGGTCACCGACGAAGCCATCACATCCGGATCCGCGCCCGGATAAAACGTCACGACCTGGATGGTCGGGTAATCGACTTCAGGCAAGGCTGAGACGGGCAACTGCAGGTATGCGACCAAGCCGACCAGAAGCACTCCGAACATCAGAAGTGTCGTCGCAACGGGCCGAAGGATGAATAACCGTGAAGGGCTCATGAACCTGAATCTTGATTATTCGAAGACGAAGTACCGGAGTCTGATCCGCGTGTTCCGGATGCCGATTTGCGCGAGCCCGTCGAACCGGGGGTCGATCCCGTGCTTGGGGCCGTGCTGCGAGGCTCAATATGGCTGCCGGTCTGTAATTTGTCCTGCCCGTCGGTGACGACCGTATCTCCTGGATTGATTCCGCTTGTCACCACGGTCGTATCGCCCTGCGTCAACGAGATCGTCACGGCATTGTCCTTCACCGTCTTGTCCGAACCCACCACGTAGACGAACGTTCCATGCGGCCCACGAAGGATTGCCGCCGTCGGAACCACGGTGCTGTTCTTCCGCGTCTCCAAAAGCAGATTCGCGTTCACAAACTGGTTGGGCCAGAGTTTGTTGTCTTTGTTATCGAAGACGGCTTTCAGCTTTGCGGTGCCGGTCGTCGTATCAATCTGATTGTCGATCGTGAGCAGCTTTCCTGTCGCGACCTTCGTTTGATCGTCTCGACTGAAGGCGTCAACCTCAAGCGTTCCCTTCTGCATGTGGTTCGAGACATTCCGCAGCACGTCTTCGCTGAGCGTGAAGATCACCGCGATGGGCTGCAGCTGCGTCAGAATCAGCATGGGGTTGGTATCCGAGGCGTGGATGATGTTTCCCGGATCTACCTGCCTCAGACCCACGCGGCCGCCGAATGGCGCGGTGATGTGGCAATACACGATCTGCAATTTCGCGTTGTCGATCTGGGCCTGATCGGTGCGCACTTGTCCGTCGAGCTGATCCACAGTTGATTTCTGCGTGTCGACCTGCTGCTGAGCGATGCTGCCTGAAGGAATCAGCGCCGTATATCGATCAAGATTCAACTTCGCATCCCGCAGCGTCGCCTGGTCCTTGAACAATTGGGCCTGCATCTGCTCCAACTGCACTTCGTACGGACGTGAGTCAATCTCGATCAGCAGGTCTCCCTGGCGGACGTCTTGTCCTTCACGGAAGTTGACCTTCATGATCTGGCCGTCGACTCGACTCTTGATATTGGCGGTGTTGAACGCGGTGACCGTCCCGAGCCCAGTGAGATAAACCGGCACATCTTGGCGTAATACGGGTGCCACCGCCACCGAGACGGCGCGAGGAGCCGCGGCATGAGCGTTCTGTGGCTTCGAGTCAGACGAGCCGCTACATCCCAGAAAGCATGCGAAAGATACGGTAAGAAGGCAGAGAATTCCCGCACGTGCCCCGAGGGCTGAGCGGATACTTCTTTTATCAGGAGGATTCATATTCACAGGTAGTCCGTCACCGTTCCTTTGACCCGGGCAGTGCAACGCTCGGGTATTTAGACGTAAGCATTCTAGACTCGGTTGCGGTGACTCCGCTGAAAAAGCGGGTTTTCTAGCCGGCGGGGCCTCCCCCTGAGGCTGAATCAAGCGAAAAGACAGGAGTGAAGTCGCTTTGGCAGAACCGCGACAATCTAGGATCAACTGCGTCAGCGCTGTGGGTCAAGCACTGGGCGCAGTGTTTTACATATCTTTACTCGCGTTGACTGTCCTTTTACCCTCACGATGCTTTCAGAGCTGTCGGGGCAGGATGGCGAGCTTCGTAGGCCGCAATTTCCGCATCATGTTGCAGCGTGAGTCCAATGTCATCGAGACCGTTCAACAAGCAATGCCGGACAAAATCGTCGACGGGAAACTTGGCCGAAAATCCTTGATCGTCGCGGACTTCGCATTTCTCTAAATCAACAGTTACCCAGTAGTGCTCAAGCTCTTGCGCGCGCCTCATCAGGGTTGCCACTTCTTCGTCGCTCAAGCGAACCGTCAGGAAACCGTTTTTTGTGCTGTTGTTGGCAAAGATATCTGCGAATGACGAGGAGATGACCGCGCGAAATCCGAAGTCCGCCAGGGCCCACACCGCATGCTCCCGGGAAGAGCCGCATCCGAAGTTTTTTCCGGCGACGAGAACGCTGGTTCCTTCGTAGCGTGGTTGGTGCAGTACGAAGTCCGTATTTTTCTTTCCGTCAGCGCCAAAACGCCAGTCATAAAACACAAATTCGCCGAAGCCGGTCTTCTCGATGCGCTTTAAAAACTGCTTCGGGATAATCTGATCGGTATCGACGTTGACGCGATCCAGCGGAGCCACCCGCCCACGATGCACAGTAAACGGATTCATTCCGCACTCCTCCGTTGCCAGACAATTGTCATTTCGAGCGCAAGCGAGAAATCTGCTTCGGTTACCGGTGTCGTCCGCAAGCTGAACTACTGAAACTTCCAGTTGCGAATGTCCGTGAAATGTCCTTCAATCGCCGCTGCCGCCGCCATCATCGGACTTACCAGATGAGTGCGTCCGCCGCGCCCCTGACGACCTTCAAAATTCCGGTTGCTGGTGGACGCGCAACGTTCTCCCGGCGAAAGGATGTCGGGATTCATGCCGAGACACATCGAGCATCCTGACTCGCGCCATTCAAAGCCTGCATCCTGAAAAATCCGATGCAGTCCTTCCTGCTCCGCCGCGCGCTTCACGGTTTGTGAGCCAGGAACGACCATGGCGCGAACCTTGGCGCTTACGTGATGGCCTTTCGCGATTCGTGCCGCAGCCCGCAAATCCTCGATCCGCGAATTCGTACACGATCCGATGAACACGCGATCGATCCCGATGTCCTCAATTCGCCTCCCGGGCTCAAGCGCCATGTATTGCAACGCCAGTTCTGTGGCGCGGCGCTCAGAATCTCCGAGCCCTTTGATTTCCGGCACGCGCCCGGTTACCGGAGCAACCATCCCGGGATTCGTACCCCACGTCACAAAAGGACTGAGTTGCGCGGCGTCAATTTCCAGAACCTTGTCGAAAGTCGCATCGTCGTCCGACGGCAAATCGCGCCAGTGCGCCACAGCTTTATCCCAGTCAGCGCCAGCCGGAGCAAATTTTCGGCCTTTCACATAAGCGATGGTGGTCTCATCGGGGGCGACCATTCCTGCGCGCGCGCCGGCTTCGATGCTCATGTTGCAGAGCGTCATCCGGCCCTCCATCGAGAGCGCTCGCACGGCTGACCCGCGTATTCGATCACGTACCCGGTGGCGCCATCGGTACCGATCTGTCCGATGATGCCGAGCGCCAAATCTTTTGCGGTTACACCGTCGCCTAGCCGCCCTCGCACATCGATCTTCATCGTCTTCGGACGTTGCTGCGCCAGGCACTGAGTTGCGAGAACGTGTTCGACTTCCGAGGTGCCGATCCCAAACGCCAGGGACCCGAACGCACCGTGCGTACTGGTGTGGCTGTCGCCGCAAACGATTGTCATGCCAGGCTGGGTAATTCCCAGCTCGGGCCCGATGACGTGAACGATTCCCTGCTCAGGCGAATCCATGTCGAACAGATGGATGCCGAACTCTTTGCAATTCTTCTGCAGGGCAGCGATTTGTCTGGCCGCGATCAGATCGGTGATGGGGGTTCCACGCGGCTCCGTCGGAATGTTGTGATCGACCGTCGCAACCGTTCGCGCCGGTTGCCGGACCTTGCGCCCTGCGGCGCGCAATCCATCGAAGGCCTGCGGCGAAGTCACCTCATGCACGAGGTGCAAGTCAATGTAAAGGATGGGCGAACGGCTCGACGGCTGCGCCACCAAATGCGCTTCCCAGATTTTCTCGAATAAAGTTCGTCCAGATGCCATAGATCCCCTGGGAATTGCGTTGGAAGAAATCGGTATGCCCTAGTTTTTCACAGCCAGCGGGCAGGAGCAAGCGCGCCGCAACGATGTCCCGGATTCATTCGCTGGTCGGGTTGCGAGCCAGAACCCGAGACTTTCCCGCAGTCCGTCCGGGTCCGAATCCGGCAACCGTGATTCGATCTCCAGATGCGTCCGCTCCCAGATGGGAACGGCGCGCGCGAGTAGCTTCAGGCCTTCCGCTGTCAACTTCAGCAACCGGCTGCGGCGGTCCGCGGAATCGGTGAAGACGTGGACCAACCCGCGGCGTTCGAGAGGCTTCAAAGCTGCAGTCAAGGAAGGCCGGAAAGCTAGAATCCAGAGGCTTCCGGCTTTGCCAGTGGTTGGAAGGATAACGATGAAACTCCACACGTATCTGAACTACGGCGGCAATTGCAAGCAGGCATTTCGCTTTTACGAAAAGCATCTTGGCGGGAAGATCACCACGATGATGACCCACGGCGAACAACCGGGAGCTACCAATGTTGAGCCTAAATGGAAAGACGCCATTCTCTACGCGCGAATGACGATCGGCGAAACCGACATCATGGGAAGTGACGTTCCTCCGGATCATTTCCAGCCGATCCGCAGCGTTTATCTCTCGCTCTCCTTGGATAGCGTGACCGAAGCTGAAGGTGTGTTCACTCTTCTTTCCGATGGAGGGCAGATCTTCATGCCCATGCAGGAGACGTTCTTCGCTCTCCGCTTCGCAATGCTGCGAGACAGGTTCGGCACCTCCTGGATGATCATTCACGAACGCCCGCCACAATAGAAACGTCGAAAAAACCTAGTTTCGGCGCAAACAGTCTGCAGAACAAACTTTTTCCATCAGCGATTCCTTTTCGGGACCGCCTGAGTTCCCCGCCAGTGTTGACGTTCAGAAGGCGCGGAGAAGTGTGTGTCCTTCTGAGTGCAAAACTAGGGCGTTCGCCTTATTTGAAGTTCCAGCATCCTCTACTAGTCTCTCCAGTGTCGCATCGTCATTTCAAGTTGCATTCTGTTCACATGTCCCGCTGTTTGCTTTAGCTCAGCGAACACGGTGTGAGCGCGGCTCAGTCCTATCTGGCCAACAAGTTTTTCCTAAAACTCCATTCCTCCGGGAGGCTCGGTCACATGCGTAAGTTCAATGCCGCTCTTTGCGGCTTCGCTGCACTACTTTCTGTCTCGTCCCTATCTTTTTCCCAAGCCACAGATGCGGGACAAGAATCCAGCGCTTCCATCTCGAGAATCGCGATTAACGTGACGCCTGAAACCACGGCGGTCACATCTTCCGAGAGCGTGCAGTTCACGGCTCTTGTACGCAACACTCCCAATGTAGGCGTGGTCTGGTCGGCCTCGGCAGGCACGATTTCAAGCACCGGACTTTACCGCGCGCCCAAGGTCAGCACCGACACGGCAGTTACGGTGACTGCGACCAGCCGGGCGGATCACTCCAAGTCTTATCAAGCTTCGATCCTAGTGAAGGCAGCGAGCCCAGTCCGTGCAGCAGAGCCCGCTACCGCGTCACCGGCCGGCACCACCGCGGCCTCTACGACAATCAAGCAATCCTTCTTCGGAGCAGGCTTCAATGGCGGCGAGAAGTGGCCTCCAACCGACGGTCAGAAGCAGGTAGCAACGCTTGGTAGCCTTCGTCTTTGGGATGACGGCGTGAAGTGGGCACAAATCGAAACCTCCGCCGGCGTCTACAACTGGGGCGAAATGGATAACTGGATCTCCAAAGCGCAAGCTCAGCATATGGACGTTCTGTATACCATCGGGGACACTCCAAAGTGGGCCGCCTCGGTCCCAAAGGGCAGCCCGTGTGGCCCCTCGGGATCCACCAGTTGCGCGCCTCCAACCGATTTGGGTTCCAGCGCGACTGGAACCGACAAGCATTTTTCCGACTTCATGACCGCACTCGTGGAGCGATATAAGGGCCAAATCGCCTACTACGAGCTGTGGAACGAACCGGATTGCACCTGTTTCTGGTCCGGCAGCCAGGCTCAACTGGTGCGCATGGGCAAAGATGCAGCCGGGATCATTCGTTCCAAGGACCCGAGTGCCCAGATCATTAGCCCCTCTGCTCACGGTCCGACGATGAAAACCTGGTTTGACGGCTATGTCGCAGCGGGTGGCGCGGCAAATTTCAGCATTGTGAACGCCCACCTGCGCGGTTCGAGTTCGGCTCCCAACAAGGATCCCGAATCGTTCCTGACGATGTATGCCGATGTGACGGCCGAGACCGCAAAGCGCAACCTCAGCAAACTACCGGTCTGGGATGACGAGCACGGCATCAAGTCGACTGACAACCTTTCCGATCCCGACGAACTCGCCGGGTACACGGCCAGGTCGCTCCTCCTCCGCGCCGGCGTCGGCATTCAGCGTCAATACATCTACACCTGGGACCACAACATGCAGGGCAACGACTCTGGCACGGCGTGGGACGTGGTGGCAGGATGGCTCATTGGACACACCATCAGTCCTTGCAGCGCCAAGGGCACCGTCTACACCTGCAGTCTCGACAATGGCCTGGCTGTCTGGGACACGTCGAAGACCTGCAGCCGCGGAAGCTGCACCACCTCCAAGTACACTTATCCGTCGGGTTACACGAAGCAGACCAACCTGACTGGCACCAAAACTTCAGTGTCCGGCGGCACTGTCTCAATCGGATACAAGCCGATCTTCCTGACAAAGAACTAGAACGGCTGGGCCGTACCGATATGTCTTAGGCACATCGGTACGGTTTAGTTTTGGAGACAATAGTTTCAGCAAAAAGGCGGCCCGTTCAGGGTCGCCTTTTCACTTTCAAGATCAAGCTTTCCGGCTCTTTGGATCTGGTTAGTGAATCGTCTGCTCGCCTTTGCGAACCGCTGGAGCGCTCGTCGAACCCTGGAATTTAGGCTCGCCCAGCTTCGTGATCCACAGTCCCGAATGAATGTCATTGAAGTAGATGAGGCTGTTCAACAGCGGGCTGTCGCAAGTGACGGAACAAGGTTGACCTCCCCAGGTGAACGGCAAGTTCGGGCGGAAGCCTTTTGCATCCCCAGTCCAGAATCGCGCAATCTCACGCCCCTGCCGGTAAAGATCTCCGCGGAGTTCGCCCGAGATGTCGAGCACGCGCGCTCCGCCGCTGTAATAGCCTTCGTACAGCATGTCGTTCGCGGCCCAGAAGTTGTGCGACCCGCCTTCCGGAACTTCATACTGCGCCACTTCCCGCGGATGCTTGATGTCGCTGACGTCCATCACGTGGCAGATCGCTCGAACCGGAATCCGGTCGCGGTCTTCGATGCTAAAAATTCCCGGAAACACTTCGTCGCCAACAAACAGATAGTTCTTGTAGCGGAACACGCTGTGCGTTCCTGCGAGCCATCCGTCGCCATATAGCTCGTAGTGGTTGAACTTGTACTGAGCCACGAGTTTGGGATTCTCCGGACTGCCTCCGCTCATGCCGTTGCCCACGTCGAGAATGATGAGTCCGTCTCTCCAGTAGGCGAGATACGCAAGGCCGTCCTTCACCTGCAGATCGTGTAAATATCGTCCGCTCGTCATCGATCCCATTTCCGTGTTGATGCTGACTGCCGTGGGATTCTCCACCTGCCAGCGAGCGACTTCTTTCGGATGTTTCGGGTCCTGAAAGTCGATGACGCGCATCGAACCCGTCGCATCGTCGGTGAGGTACACGTCGTGTCCGTCGATGTAAGCGCTGTGCACCCCGCCTGTAACTGTCGCCGTGTATTCGGAGAGAACCTTCAGGTGAGCGGGATCTGACGTGTCGAGAAAGACGATTCCGTTCTTGCGATTCGAGGCACCTTCGCGCGTGAAGACGCCGATCTTTTCATCTGGCGTTGTGCTGATGTCGTTGATGAGCCGCGCATCTACTTTCAGCGTGTCCAGAAGCTTCGGGTTCGCCGGGTCCGCAATGTCGTAGACGAAAAGCTTATCCGCGATGGTGGAGAGATAGGCGTGGTGGCCGATGATCCACTCCTCAGACATCTGCACATCGGGCATCGGGACGTGCGCTACAACTTCCATCTCCCGCTCCACCTTGCGCGGTTTGACCACGACCGACGCCGAAGCGCTGTGCTGCCCACTGCTCGCGGTTACGACGTAGGTCCCGGCTTTCTCCGCAACAAAGGCTCCGTCGGGATAAACCGTTGCTCCGCTTCCGGTGATCGACCAGTGAACCGGAAGATCCTTGCTTTCGCCGGCGCTGAAGTGGACGACATCTCCCGTCTTCGCCTCAGCAGTTGCCGGCTTGATCGTCAACCTGCGGGCGGCATCCCGCACCACCTTTACAGCTACCGTGCCGCTCGCCTCGCCGGAAGCAGCCTTGATCGTCGCGCTCCCAGGAGCGAGCCCGGCCACTAATCCGGCTGCATCGACGCTGGCAATGGACGGCTTGTCCGACGTCCACGTGACCGCGACGTCGGCGCGAGGATTGCCATTCGAGGTGCGAGCGATGACCGTCAGCTTCTCAGCGCTTCCCGCAACGATCGCGTGCTCCAACGGATCGATTTCGATTTTCGTTACTTTCGAGTTCGCGACATTGACGGTTGCGTAGCCGGACTTTCCGGCAATGACGGCCCCCACGGTTACGACTCCGGGAGAATGAAAGGTCACTTCACCGGTGTCATCCGCTCCCGCAAGATCAAACGGGGCGGCAAACCACACCGAAGGCTTCGCGTCGATCGTATTTCCCGACGCATCTTTGGCCGACGCGCTGAACTTTACTTTCTGGCCGACTTGCACATCGAGGGTTTTCGGCGTGATCTCGACACTCGCGGGAGCCACTGAGGTGGAGGTTCCTTCTTGCGGTTTCGCGGCTGCGTCCTGCGGCCACGCCTTCGGAACTGCCAACGTCATCACCGCCAACGTCAGGACAAATGCGCCACGCTTGATCATTTCAGCCTCCGCCGTCGAAATCTTAGAGTGAGGACACTATTGCTTACTCGGTTCTGTCTTCCAGAAATCAATGCCCGCTGCTTGCGAACCAACATCGACCGTCGCCACCGTTTTCAAACTTACGAGATCGATGACTTCCACCGTTCCGGGCTCCGATCCAACACCTTCCACCGAAATAAAAGCATAGTGATCGTCGGGCGAAACCACCGCGCCGTGAACAATCTTTCTTTGGGTTGGAATTCTGGCCAGCTCGCGACCGCTTACGGGATCGAAAACCGACACAGATTGCCCGCGCTTGTTGGTGGCAATCAATCGTCCATCCTTCGTCATCGCGAGGTTGTAGACGCCAGTGCCTGCGGGAAAGCGCCGTGCCATCATCCACGTATCAGTGTTGACTGCCACAATGTCATTGGATTGATTGCACGCGACATAGATGGTCGATCCGTCATTCGACGGCTGTGCCCAGGTCGGCGTGCACGTCGTCTTATGGTCCGCCATCGCGTGTGCCGCCGGAGAGCCTTTCATGCCCATTTCCTTACCTTGGCCGAGCATGAAGTAGCGGCTCACGGCGAACTTGCTGGTGTCGATCTCGACCATCATGTCGTCCATCATGCAGGCGGAGTAGTGCTTGGTTCCGGCACGATTCAGCCGCGATCCGTGGGGCATGGTGCAGGTTGGGATGCGTTTCACTTCGATCATCTGATCGGTGGCAACGACCGAGATCGACGACGGAACCATGTCGCCATGAAAGTTGGCGTTGGCCACGTAGACAAAACTGCCATCCGGAGAGATATCGGTTGTGGCTGGAAACATCCCAAGGCTGGTGTACTTTATGGCTGTGTTGCTGCCGGTGTGAAACTTCCAGAGCGATCCCTCCGGACGTCCGTGGCCTTGCGCAACGTACACGAATTGCTTGTCTGGAGAGACAGCGACGCCGTGTGGACCGTTGATGTCCATGGGCATCAGCCCGATTCGCGCCTGGCTCTCGATGTGCGCTCCACCCGGACCAAAGCGGATTAGGACAATCTTGTCGGCAGATTCACAGACTACATAAACCAGATAGTCTTGCGCGGGAGCTTGCGGTGCGGGAGTTGGGGGATTTTGCCCTCCAAGGTTTTGCGCAAGCGAGAGGCAGAGAATCACCCAGGCTGCAACGCGGACAGAGCGCGGCACAAGTCGCCACACCTGCTGCCGAGAAACAGCGGTCCCATTCATCATCGATTTGAGTAGTTGTTCGGGCGTGCCGCTAGAAAGGCCGACCCCACACCCGGAACGCGCTCCAATTTAACACACGTCTGCGCGTCGAATATGAGGTCTCTGAGGCAATTCGATTTACTTCGGCCGGGTGATTGCCCCCTCCGACGCTGACGATACCAACGCCGCGTATTTCGCGAAAACGCCGGTCGGATAGCGCGGGGCCGGCGCCTTCCACTGTGCCATGCGTTGCTGCAACACATCAGTGCTGATCTCGACTTCCAGCTTTTGGTTCAGCACGTCAAAATGAATGATGTCCCCGTCGCGAACGGCGGCGATCGGCCCCCCTAGCGCCGCTTCTGGTGAGACATGCCCCGCCATCAGGCCGCGAGTCGCGCCACTGAAGCGGCCATCGGTGAGCAGGGCTACTGAGCCTCCGAGCCCTTCACCCACGATTGCGGCAGTGACCCCTAACATTTCACGCATTCCGGGGCCACCCTTCGGGCCTTCGTTGCGGATGACGACTACGTCTCCAGCCTTAATTTTCTTCGCGGTCACCGCCGCCATCGCATCTTCTTCAGATTCAAATACCCGGGCAGGGCCGCGGTGTTCCAGCCTTTCATGTCCGCTGATCTTGGCAACGCATCCCTCGGGCGCGATATTTCCCTTCAGGATGACGAGACCGCCCGTTCTCTTCAATGGCTTGTCGAGAGGAACAATGACTTCCTGTTTCGGCGTTTCAACCGCGGTGTCTGCCTCCGCGGAAATCGTCAGTCCGGTTACGGTCTTCGCCGATCCATGCAGATACTTGCCACTCATCATCCGTTTGGCTAACAACCGAATTCCGCCGGCTCGGTGCATGTCGGCCGCCACGAATCTTCCCGAGGGCTTGAGATCTGCCAGCACCGGAGTTCGCTCGCTGATCGTTTGAAAGTCGTCAATTTCCAAGGCGACTCCCGCCTCGCGCGCGATCGCCAACAAGTGCAGCACTGCGTTCGTCGAGCCTCCGGTCGCCGCGACGGACGCAATCGCATTTTCGAACGCCTCCCGCGTAAGAATGTCGCGAGGCTTCAGACCGCGTTGGAGAACGTCCATCACGACCTTGCCGCAGTCGAACGAAGTCTGGTCTTTTTCCGGCGCCATGGCCGGAACGCTGTTGAAGCCCATCGGAGAAAGGCCAATCATCTCCATCGCCGTCGACATCGTGTTCGCTGTATATTGACCGCCGCACGCTCCTGCACCCGGACACGCAGCGTTTTCCAACTCTTTCAGATCCGAGTCGCTCATCTTCCCCGCCACGTTCGCACCGATGGCTTCGTACACGTCCTGAATGGTTACGTCCTTGCCGCGATAGCTGCCTGGAGCGATCGTCCCGCCATAGAGAATCAACCCGGGAAGGTTCATTCGCGCCAAGGCCATGGCTGCGGCGGGAATCGTCTTGTCGCATCCGACCACGCACACCACCGCGTCAAACATTTGGCCGCGGCACACAAGTTCGATCGAGTCAGCGATCAACTCACGGCTGACGAGCGAGGCGCGCATGCCCTCCGTGCCCATCGTCTCGCCATCGGAAATCGCGATTGTATTGAATTCCATCGGAGTGCCACCCGACGCGCGAATGCCTTCCTTCACCTTCGCCGACAGCCGGCGTAGATGAAAGTTGCACGGCATCGTTTCGATCCACGTGTTGGCCACGCCGATCAGCGGGCGGTTGAGATCGGCATCGGTGAATCCGATCGCTTTGAACATCGAGCGCGCGCCGGCACGGTCGCGGCCTTCGGTAATTCCTCGGCTTATGTGCTTGAGATCCATGGTGAAAGATTATAGGACTGCGGAAGCGGGAATGAATTCAGCGTTGAAAAGCTTTCGTTGTAAGGGCCGCGAGAGCCGCGATTTCCAACTCAGCCCCGAAGAAAAAACGGGGAACCCCTTTGCAGAGTCCCCCAGTCGCATGACGCTGCCCAGGAGTCGTCACGCTTGCCCACCTATATCGATCTTGAATCTCAGGCGCGAGCGGCGGCCCTGGCTGCTTCGAGGGCAACGCCTGCGGGAGGATGCGGAGTTTCCCATGTCTGCGAATGCGCCCCGCTGACATGAATCACGTCGGCGATCGAATACCACTCGCGATACAGTTGGCCGACCTGCTTCTGATTGACTTCGAGCAGAAGGGTAACGTGGTGATCGTGCTCGGCGGCTTCAGCCCGCACGGAAGGCAGATCAAGCGCACGGCGCGAAGCCGCGTTCAGGATGCGCATCAACGTGCCTTGCGTATTGCGATAGCGAATATGAAATTGCATGTGATTTCCCCCTACTGCGTTGGTTCTTCTTTCAAAAGCATTTCCGACAGCGCCGCGCCCGCAGGAACCATCGGGAACACGTTGGCTTCCGGAGCGCAATCGAATACGAGGAGTTCCGGGTCCGGCGAGTGCAGGAACCGGTCGATTTGATCGCCCGTGTCTTGCGACACAGGAAATTCGCGCATCGCGTCCTCTTTGAGTCGGAAGCTGTGAATCTTGTAGGCCTTGGCGATGTCAACGAAATCCGGATTGTCGCTCAGGTCGGTCTCGGCATAATTGCGCTCGTAAAAGAGCTGTTGCCACTGCCGGACCATGCCGAGATATTTGTTGTCGATGATGACCATCTTCACCGGCAGCCCAAGACGATGGACGGTCGCGAGTTCTTGGATGTTCATCTGGAATCCGCCGTCCCCAGAGACACACAGAACGCATGTCTCGGGCTTCGCCAGCTGAACGCCAACAGCGGCGGGCAGAGCGAATCCCATCGAGCCCAGTCCACCGGACGTAATGAAACCCCGCGGCGAGGAAGAGCGATAGCGCTGTGCGGCCCACATCTGGTGTTGACCGACATCGGTGATCACCACGCTGTCTTGCGGCAGGCGGCTGAAGAGCTCGTCCAGGAATCGAATGGTCGGCTGCGCGAGTCCTCGTGGATCGAGCTCCGCGCGTTCCGGACCGCAGGCTACGTTTCGCCATCCAGCAAAATCGGGAAGCGTATGCCGGCGTAACTCTGCGTGAAATGCCGGAATCGTGTCGGCCAGGTTGCCGATAACCGGCAGATCGCACGGACGAACGCGATCCAATTGCGCGGGATCAATCTCAAAGTGAACGATCTTGGCGTAAGGCGCGAAGCGGGATGGATCGCCCGTAACCCGGTCGTCCAGACGCGCACCGAAAACCAACAGCAGATCCGTTTCGTGCAGAGCCGTGTTCGCAGCCCGTGTTCCGTGCATCCCGACCATGCCGAGGTAGTAAGGAACGTGAGGTTCAACGGCTCCGAGGCCGTGGACGGTCGCAAACGTTGGCACATTCAGGTGCTCGAGCAATTGCCGCAATTCAGTAATCGCTCCCGACAATTTGGCCCCTGCGCCGACCAGCGCCACTGGCTTCGACGACTGCTGCAGCATGGCCACAATGGTGTCGGTGAAGCCGCCATCCGCCTTCGCATCAGCAGGACGGGCGTGCGGCGTGAATTTCACCGGCCCCGAGAATTCCTTCTTCGCCTTCAACATGTCGGTGGGAATGTCGATCACCACCGGCCCCGGACGTCCACTGCGGGCCCAATAAAATCCCTCGGCGATCGCTTCTGGTATTTCATCGATCGTGCGAACCAGCCGGCTCCATTTCGTGAGGGATAGAGTAACGCCGAAAACGTCGGTCTCCTGGAACGCATCGGTTCCGATCAATGCGCTTCGCACTTGACCGGTGATGCAGACGAGAGGGACAGAGTCCATCTTCGCGTCGGCAATGCCCGTGACGAGATTGGTCGCTCCCGGGCCGCTGGTCGCCATAGCGACGCCGACTTTGCCAGTGACGCGCGCATAGCCTTCGGCCGCGAAGACCGCTCCCTGTTCGTGCCGCGTAAGCACGTGCCGGACGCCACTGCCGTCGAGCGCGTCGTACAGCGGCATGATCGCGCCGCCCGGATACCCGAATACGAGATCCACGCCCTCGGCGCGCAGGCACTGCAGAACGATGTCGGCTCCCTTAAGCATTCACCACCTGTTTTGTGGAATCCTTCGGAGCCTCGGCCTGTTTCTTGCCGTCTTTCGGCAGCCAGCTCATCATGCCGCGCAGTTGAGCCCCGACGATCTCAATGGGGTGCTGCTTTTCTTTCTCGCGCAACACGTTGAAGTTGGGGCAGCCGTTCTTGTTTTCTTCGATCCATTCCTTAGCGAATTTTCCGGACTGGATATCGGCCAAGGTCTTCTTCATCGCCTGCCGCGTCGCGTCGCCGACAACTTGCTCGCCGCGCGTCAGATCACCGTATTCGGCAGTGTTCGAAATCGAATAACGCATCCGCGCTAACCCGCCTTCGTAGATCAGGTCGACGATCAGCTTCACCTCGTGCAGGCACTCGAAATAGGCGATTTCGGGCGCGTACCCAGCCTCCACCAAGGTCTCGAATCCCTTCTTGATGAGCGAAGTCAGTCCGCCGCAGAGAACAGCTTGCTCGCCGAAAAGGTCGCTTTCAGTCTCTTCCTTGAAACTGGTCTGCAGAACGCCGGCTCGAGTTGAGCCGATGCCATGAGCGTAGGCGAGCGCGAGTTCGTGCGCGTGGCCGCTGGCATCCTGCTGAATCGCAATCAGCGCTGGTACTCCGCGGCCTTCGGTATAAACGCGGCGCACCAGATGCCCTGGGCTCTTGGGAGCAATCATGACAACATCTACATCGTTGGGTGGGACGATAGTCTTGAAATGAATGCTGAAACCGTGCGAAACGCCGAGAACCTTGCCGGGATGCAGATAGGGCTTAATCGAACGCTCGTACAACTCTCCCTGTGTTTCATCGGGAGTGAGAACGTGGATCCAGTCGGCGCGCTTGGCGGCCTCGTCTGGAGCGACCACAACCATGCCGTCGGCACGAGCCTGTTGCGCGCTCGGCCGGTTCGGGTCGAGACCAATGATGACTTTGTGTCCGCTGTCGCGAAGATTCTGGGCCTGAGCGTGTCCTTGGCTGCCATAGCCGAGGATGGCGATCGTTTTGCCATTCAATACCTCGGGCTTAGCGTCGCGTTCGTAGAAAATAGTAACCACCGGTTCTCCTTCTCGTACTTGGGGAAGTCTATAAAATGCAAACCGACCGGTCGGTCGGTCCATCTATGCTACCGGACCGTAATTTACCCGTCAAGGGGCAAGTAGAAGCTCGAATCTTCGAGGGAACCGGGAGGCGAAGTTGGGGCGGACGCCTTCGTCCGCACCGGGGAGCGAAGCGACGACCGGGAGGCCTCCCAATTTTATGGTGCGGGCCGCGTTGGCATTCCCGCCAGCACCCGTTTAACATGGCACGCGATGCCTCGTGAAACCCTGGTCGATTCCCGGCAGGAAATCCTGCGGACGGCGGCGCGCCTGTTCCAGCAGCGTGGCTACGACGCCACGTCAATGAACGATGTCGCCGCTGCGCTGAAGCTCAGCAAAGGCGGGCTCTATCATCACTTTCAGAGCAAGGACGAGATCCTGTTCGAGATCATGAATCATGCGATGGAAATTACCGAGGAGCGCGTATTAGGGCCCGTGCGTGGCATCGCCGATCCGGAACAACGACTCCGCGCGTTGATTCGCCTGCACATCGAAGTCGTGCTGAGCCCGCGCGACCGGGAAATCACTGTCATGCTGCACGAAAATCATCCGCTGCCGCCGGCGTTGCGCAGGCGAATCAATACTCGCAAGAAAGACTACATTCACTTCGTCGAGAATCTGATGGCCGACGTGCAGCGGGCACGGCGTGCCAAAGGGTCGGTGAGCCCGCGGGCCGCGGCGTTCGCTCTGCTGGGCATGATCAACTGGATCTATCAGTGGTACAAGCCCGAAGGCGACCTGCAGACGCACAATTTGGTTCCACAATTTACGGAGTTCGTGTTCGGTGGAATTCTCGCGTAGAGAGTTTCGGTATATTTTCCCTGAGGGGTTGCAATGGACGTAACCAGTTCGCATAGTCGAAATCCGGCGCTCGGTTGGGATATCACAGCCTGCGCGAAGGCGGAAAAGGGAGAAAAGATCGTTCGGGCGCAGATTATCGTGAATGACTTCCCTCAGTACGACGAGTCCTTCGAGCCGCCAGTCAGCGCTTGGCAGGAGCAACTGCCGCAACAGGGAGAGTATCCCGGCGACAACAAGGTCCTCGTGGTTATCACCGACGACAAATACGAAGACACCGAATCGCTCGATTCATGGAGGCAGTGACCGGCACCAAGAATCAGTCCTAACCGGAGAACCGTTGTGCCCCAACCATCCGTAGCCTTCTTTACCGCGACAGAGATTGAGCAGAGTCGTGCGCAAAATAAGAGACCATACTTGGAGTTTCTTCGCGTCCCTGCCATGAGCGCCGGCCTCTATGTTCTTGCCGCAGGCGCTGTCGATCAGCAGCGTCCGCATCACGAAGACGAGATGTACTACGTCCTTCGCGGACAGGCGCGCTTTCGCGCTGGAACAGAGGACAAGGCAGTTTCCGCCGGGAGCATTCTTTTCGTTGCCGCCGAAGTGGACCATCGTTTCTACGACATCGCCGAAGAATTGGCAGTGTTAGTCTTCTTCGCGCCCGCGGAAAGCTAGACCTGCCGAATTCATCATGGAATACCCGATCATCCCTTTGCCGCCCGGACTCTGGCCAGCGGTTCGCGAGATCTACCGGGAGGGCCTCGCAACGGGGAACGCTACGTTCGAAACCGAGCTTCCCGACTGGGAGAAGTGGGATAGCAGCCATCGCGAAGACTGCAGGCTGATCGCTCTGGAGCCTGTCGACAAGGACCAAGCTGAACAGTTGATTCCGCTCGATAGACTCACCGTGCTGGGCTGGGCCGCGTTGAGTCCGGTTTCGAGTCGCCGCGCTTACCGCGGAGTGGCCGAAGTTTCCGTCTATGTAGCCGCCGCCGCGCGGGGACGCGGCGTGGGCAAATCGCTGCTCCAGGCTCTTGTGCAAGAGTCAGAAGCGATTGGCATCTGGACACTCCAGGCAGGGATCTTCCCCGAGAACGTGGCCAGCATCTCGCTGCATAAATCGTGCGGTTTCCGCGAAATCGGCATGCGGCGACGAATCGGCAAGCTCGGCGACGCGTGGAGAGATGTATTGTTGCTCGAGCGTCGAAGTTCCAAAGTAGGCTTGTAGATCGCTCGTTCTCACGAATTACTTGTGCGGCGGGATCCAATAGACTTCTTCCTTCACCGCAACCTTGTCGAGAAATCCACGGCGCTTCAGGATCGCTTTGCTGTGTTCGATCATTTCCGGATGCCCGCACAGGTACGCGACCGTGTTGCTGGCGTCGAGTTCCCAGTGATCGGCATACTTTCGCAGGATATCGTCAGCGCGTCCGGTCTCGCCCGACCAATCTTCGTGGTCCCATGGGCGACTCACAGTCGGAACGTACTTGAACCAAGGCAGCTCTTTGTCGAATAACGATAGCTCCTCTTTGTATCCGAACTCCCACGGACGACTGGCGCCATTGAGAAGGTAAAGTTTGTGCGTGCCGTCGAACCGGCCTTCCTTCCACTCTTTGGATAGCGTCCGAACATAGCTCACGAATGGTGCGACGCCCGTAACAGTCGAGATCAAGAGATGATTGGTTCGAGTGCCTTGCGTATCCAGGGTGAATCTTCCCTTCGGCACTTTGCGCATCAGGAGGTTGTCACCGGGCTGCAATTTGTAAAGCAGGGGCGTGAGAGCGCCTTGAGGCACGAGTTCAAAGAAGAATTCCAACTCGTCTTCGACTGGGGACGATGCGATGGAGTAGGGGCGCTCGACGCGCTTGCCATTGTGTTCAACCCCGAGCGTAGCGTATTGACCGGGAATGAATTGGAATTCGCCGCCACTGCGGATTCGGAACATCCAAAGATCGGGAGCGAACTCTACCCGTTTCGTAACATGCGCATGATAAAACTTGTCGTCGGGAGCGGTCATGAATGAGTCAATCCGACCGAACGGTCGTACGGTCGATCGAGTTGCGATATCCTAGCCCGATTGCGGAGATTTTGAAAGACTTTTCAATGGAGCGGATGGTTCGCGAATCGAACTGCATCCTTCTGGATGGATTCCGTTCAGCGGGGCTGAGGCGCTTCTTCCGCCGCCAGTTGTTCCAGCACAGTGCGCATCGTTCGTAGAACCTCTTCCGCTGCTGTTGCCTTGAGGCTGAATTTCAGCATGCCGTCGGGAGTGAAGTTGGCACCGCGCTGCGCGGAGACGAAGCGCGCCAACTGCTCCGGATCGACCGCCGCATTCTGGCGAAATTTGAAAGTGACGAAGTCGCGTTTGCGCTCGATTGCATTCACCCCGACGCGCAGGCAAAGCAGCTTCAGCGAAGCATAGTCCAGCAGGTTGCGGACAGCGGTCGGAGGAGGTCCGTAACGATCCTCCAATTCGGCTCGGACATCCGTAAGCTGAGTTTCAGTTTCCACGCCGGCCACGCGCTTGTACATCCGCAATCGCTGATTCTCTTCCGGGATGTATTCCGCCGGGATGCGAATGTTGAGGCCGAGATTGAGTTGCGTTTCCGCTTCGTCCGGGGCGGCCTCGCCTTTCATCTCACGAACCGCGCGATCCAGCATTTGCGTGTACAGCTCGAATCCAATGGCTTCGATGTGCCCGCTCTGCTCCCCGCCGAGCAGGTTTCCCGCCCCGCGCAGTTCCAGATCAAGCGCGGCGATTTTGAATCCAGCCCCGAGGTCCGAGAATTCTTTCAATGCAGCAAGCCTGCGCCGGGCGATAGAAGTGAGCTCGATTTCGCGCGGGATGAGAAGGTAAGCGTAAGCGCGACGGTTCGAACGGCCAACGCGCCCGCGAAGCTGATAGAGCTCAGAGAGACCGAGGCGATCCGCCCGATTGATCAGAATCGTGTTGCACAGCGGAATGTCGAGGCCATTTTCGATGATCGTCGTGGCGACCAGGATGTCGGCCTCGTGATGCATGAATTGCAGCATCACCTTTTCAAGTTCGCCTTCCGACATTTGGCCGTGGCCGACAATGACGCGAGCTTTCGGAATGAGTCCCTGCAGTTTGGCCGCAATCTCCCATATGCTTTCGACGCGATTGTGGACGAAGTAGATTTGCCCGCCGCGATCGAGTTCCTGCTCAATCGCAGACTGGATGAGTTTGTCATCCCAACTGGCGACCACGGTCTGAATTGCCATGCGGTCTTTCGGCGGCGTCTCGATGACGCTCATGTCGCGCAGGCCGACCAGGGACATGTGCAGCGTGCGCGGGATGGGCGTCGCTGACATGGTGAGAACGTCGACCTGCTTGCGCATCTGCTTGATGCGCTCTTTGTGACGGACACCGAAGCGCTGTTCTTCGTCCACGATGAGCAGGCCCAAATCCACGAACTTCAGGTCTTTCGAGAGAATGCGGTGCGTGCCGATGAGAATGTCAATCTTGCCGGCTTCCGTTTTCTGAAGAATTTCCTTCTGCTGTTTGGCATTCCGAAAGCGGCTGATCATTTCGATCGTGACCGGGAACGGCCCGAAGCGCTGCTTGAAAGTTTCGAAATGCTGGAATGCGAGCACCGTGGTGGGAGCGAGCACTGCGACCTGCCTGTTGTCGCTGACGGCCTTGAACGCTGCACGCATCGCGACTTCCGTCTTGCCATAGCCAACGTCGCCGCACAGGAGGCGGTCCATGGGCTGCGAGGATTCCATGTCGCGCATGACATCGCTGATGGCCTGCGCCTGATCTTCGGTCTCGCTAAATTCAAACGCGTCTTCAAACTCATGGACGAATTCGTTCCCCGCGGGGAAGGCGTGCCCCTGCGCCGTTTTTCGCTGCGCGTAGAGCTTGAGAAGTTCGTCCGCCATGTCCTTCATGGCCTTGCGCACCCGCGCCTTCGTCTTGGCCCACGCTTGCGTGCCAAGATGGCTGAGCGCGGGTTTCGCGCCTTCGGACGAACGGTACTTCTGGATCAGATCAAGGCGCGTCAGCGGTACGTAAAGCCGGGCACCCTCGTCGTACTCGATCAACATGAACTCCGCATTGCCATCGCCCTGATTGATTTCTTTCAGGCCCTGGTACTGGCCGATCCCGTGTTCGACGTGGACGACGTAGTCTCCGACTTGAAGGTCGCGAAAGTCCGAAAGAAATGCTGAAACCTTGGACTTCTGCCGCTGCGGCCGCGCCGCGACAGCTTCCGACTCGTCGAACAAATCCCGAGCGCCGAAGATGGCGAAGTGCGCGTCGGGAAACACCACGCCGTCCGGCACGTACGCCTTGGCCAGCGTGGTGGTGTGAACCTCTCCGGCAAAGTAACTGGTTTCGTCGGCGTAACTCTCGCCGCCACGGGTGCGGCTGCCGAGCTTAAAGCTGACGTTGTACTCGGTGAAGATATCCGCCAGCCGCTCGACCTCGCCGGTGTTTGGGACAGAGAACAACACCTGATGGCCGGCAGCGGTGAGCTTTTGAACCTCTTCGAGCATCGCCGGAACCGCGCCATGAAAGCGCGGAGTGGGCTGCGTCAAAAATTGAATGGTGGGATCCGTGTCTTCGCCGCGCGTGATGCCCAGATGTTCGAGATCCGCGCCCGTGAGCGATGACACCTTCTGCCACCAACCTTCCGGCGGAAGATAGAGATCGGTGGGCCGGACGAGGTTGCCCACTCCACTGCGCTCGTGGGCTTCCTCGACGCGAGTCCAGAATCGGTCGAATTCCGTGCGCAGCAGGTCCGGTTCGTCGAGCAATACGGCGGCGTGAGGCAGCAGATCAAAGATGGTGCGATCGGATCCAGCGACCGGGGCGTAGAACTCCCATCCGGGAAACACCGTTACTCCGCCAGAGCGGATGGCCGCCTCGACGATTTCTTCGTCTCCGGTGATGCGCTTTCCAGAGAGCCTGGTGTGGATGGCTCCCAGGAGTTGATCGCTGACCGGAGTTTCGGTGAGAGGCAAAAGCAGCGCTTCATCGATCGGATTGGAGGAGCGCTGTGAGGCTGGATCGAATCGGCGAATGGATTCAACTTCATCCCCAAAAAACTCGACTCGGACCGGCCGCTCGGCTTCGGGAGAGTACACGTCGAGGATGCCTCCGCGAAGAGCGTACTGGCCGGGCATTTCGACGACATCGGCCGAGGCATAGCCCACGGTGTTCAGATGGCCGAGGAGATTGTCCAGATCGAAAGACTCGCCGCGGCGCAGCGTTCGTGCCAGGTCTGTGTAGTATTCGGCGGATCGCTGCAGAATGGCCGTGGCCGCGACAGGCGTGACGACAATCGACGCCTTGCCGGTCGCAATCTTCCACAGTGCTGTGGCGCGCTCCTCCTGCAGCTCCGGATGCGGCGAGAGATTCTGGAACGGCAATACATCTCGAGCAGGCAGGGGAACGACGGATTCCGGATCGCAGGCGGAAGTCAGCTCACAGAATCCGCGAAGGACCGGAACAAACTCCTCGATGGCTCGATTGTCATTGACGACGACGATCAGCGGTCGTTCGGCGCTTCGGCGCAAAAGCACCAGCAACACCGCTTTTGCCGTGGGCGACAGGCCGGAAACACGAATGCGCCCCGTGCCCTCCTTGAGGTGCGAGGAAGCACGCGTGAAGCCGGGAAGAGATTCGACGTCCGCGAAGAGTTCGCGAACGAAGGGAAGAAGCATGCACCCTAATTTTAGCAGCAGCGAGGGGCGAGAGTTCGGTATACGAAATCACATTCGGGTTTCGCGGCTGAGCTGGGCCCCGGCGTCACCCAGCACCCAGCCTTGCGCGCTTCGAACATGCAGTTATGCCGTGACGGAAACTCCAGACGTCGACTGCGTCCCCGTTTGGGCGCTCGACGGACCGTTCTGCTGGAGATCCTGCTGCAAAAGACTGAAAGCCTGCTGCGCCGACGATAGATCGCCGGACTGCAGTGCTTGTCCCAGCTGCTGAAATAGATCGCTGATCTTTCCTGAGCCACCATTGCCGCCATGCGGATGGTGTCCGCCCTCAGAACGGTTCTGGAACATCTGCTGGATGTTCGCGTAGTCCTGCTGCGCCGCGGACAGGTTGCCGGACTGAATGTCCTTCTCCAGTTGATCGAACGCCTTGACTCTGGGATCGGTACTCAGCGAAGAGGTATTGGAATCGAGCTTCGGCACAAGCTGCTGTAGCGCCGTGTAGTCCGATTGCGCGGCCGTCAAGTCGCCGGACGTGATGTCCTCACCCAACTGCTGAAATTCCTTCTGAATCTCTTGCCGCTTGCTGACGACATTCTGATCACTGCCCGAATATAGATTTGTGGTTGAAATTCCTGACACCGACATCGCTGTCTCCTCTCATGGCGAACTATGAAGTTGTTATCGGCAGGCGATAGGCCAAACTTCATCTGCTTCGCTTGAAAGCACTGCAATCGGCTTGCCGTACGAAATTAAGAGGGGATTAGGGGAGCGCAACACCACCCATCCGCGCAGCGAAGAAGCGGAATCTGCTTGCGAGGACGGCTTAGATGCTCCCCGCGACACCAGATTCTTCAAGGCCAAAATTCGCCGTTCGGAATGTCAAATTTCGCAGGAGCTCTCGGTTCCTCTGGTTGCGCCATCCCGGCAAGGTTTGCCCAGGGCCAGATGATGCGCGTTAAATTTCTTGCACCGTGGCTACGGCGCCCTTCTTCCTCGCACCGTGAGTTCCGCGTCTCCCGGCACATCGGTCAACGTTACGTGCAGTGCGTGCTGCTTCACGTCATAGGTGGTCTTCAGCGGATAGGTGCTGCTGGAGAACTTCGCTTCCGCATGCATCGACGGCCAGTCATAAATCACGACTTCGATGAACTTCCACCAGGGCGTAAACGAGCCTTCGCGCTTGTGAAAAGTCAGGTGCATCGCACTGCTATCGGATTGGCAGGTGAAAGCCTGTCGCAAATATCCGTCATGCTGGTATGCGAAGGTGTGGCCATCGTCGAGATAAATCGATCCAGCGCACTGCGGCCCGGGATAAACGCGGAGTTCGAGCGGTCCGCTTGGCGTTTCGTCGGTGTTCTGAATTAGCGGCTGGAGCGGCACAATGCTTCCACCCCGCGCGTACACCGGCATCGTGTCCAGCGGAGGATGAATGGGCCGCGGTCCGGGGAAGTTGGCGTCAGGGCCTGCGTTGGCGACGTCGACGATGGAAGCGGCGTGCGGCTGTGCTGCCATTTTTTCGCCGGTCCAGAAGTCATACCAAGGGCCGTTCGGAAACGAAACTGCGTAGTCGCCCACCATTTCGGCAAACGGCGGAGGTGCGATCAGGAGGCTCGGCCCGAGCAGAAACTCGGTATCGACGTTGTCGAAGCCGGGAGAATTCGGCGCGTAGATCTCGGGGAATTCGAGAAATACCGGGCGCATGAGTGGCAGCCCCGTCCGAGAGGCTTCATCCGCAAGCGAATAGATGTAGGGCAACAACCGGTACCGGGTTTCAATGTAACGGCGGCGGATGGCCTCCGGCCGCGGTTCCGTTATTCCAAATCTCGTGCGGCAGACTTCCCTTGGTTGCATGATCGCGGAACAAAGGCGAGAACGCGGCGAGTTCGACCCATCGCGTCAGGAGTTCTGGAGACGGGGAGCCATTGAATCCACCGACATCGGCTCCCACGAAAGAAATGCCGCTGACCCCGAGATTCAGCACCATCTGCGTCGCCAGGCGCAAATGGTTCCAGGTCGCCGAGTTGTCCCCGGTCCAGGTGAATCCGTAGCGCTGCCCGCCCGCATAGGTTGCGCGTGTCAGGACAAACGGGCGCTCGTCGGGACGCAGCTTCAACAGTCCTTCAAATGTGGCGCGCGCGTTTTCGAGGCCGACGATGTTGTGAATCTCGGCGTGCGTCGCCGTACGCGTTTCAAAGCCGGGCTCTTCGATGCGGTGAACCGTGTTCAGCGGCATGGTCTTGGCCGGTCCATCAAAGACCGACGGTTCGTTCATGTCGTTCCAGAAACCGGCGACGCCGTCCGTCACAAATTCCTGATACAAGCCGCCCCACCAGGCACGAGTTTGAGCGCGGGTGAAATCCGGGAACACCGCCGGGCCCGGCCACACAACGCCGACAAATTCGCTGCCATCCGGATTCTTCACGAACTGATCGCCCGCGTGGCCGGTGTCGTAAGGCATGTAATTCTGATTCGCCGCGTGGGCGATATGGAGATCGGTGATGTTGACCAGATGGAAATGCTGTTTGCGCAGGTCGGAGACGAGTCCCGGAAAGTTGGGGAATGTCTTGGCATTCACGGTGAACGGGCGATTGCGATCCTGGTAGTCGATATCGAGGTAGACCACGTCGGAAGGAATTTTGTCGGTGCGCAGGTGATTCGCGATGTCGCGGATCTGCGATTCGGGAGTGTAACTGTAGCGCGACTGCTGGAAGCCCAGCGACCATAGCGGGGGCAACGGTGGCTTGCCCGTGAGGTAGGCGTAGTCTTCTACCACTTGCTTGGGAGTCGGCCCGTAAATGAAGTAGTAGTCAAGCGGCCCGCCTTCGGCGCCGAAGGAGTAAGCGTCCCGCGACGATTTACCGAAGTCAAACCAGGTGCGCCACGTGTTGTCGAGAAAAATTCCGTAAGAGCGGTTTCCATTGATCGCGAGAAAAAACGGAATCGATTTGTACAGAGGATCGACCGATTCCTGCGGCCCGACGTCCGTATTCCAGAGGGTGTAGGCCTGCTCCCTGCGATCGAACCCGCCTGTCTTGTCGCCGAGGCCGAAGTAGTGTTCGCTGCCGGGCATTTCTTTCGAGACCGTGAAGTCTCCCGCTCGAAATTGCACGGGACGCCCGATGGCATCGGCGGAAATGACAGTGCCGGCCAGATCGCGAATCACCAGGCGCAACGGATTTCGCTCCACTCGGACATCAAGCGCGGCGGTGCGGAAGCCGACGAAAGCTGAATCCTGCGTGGCCTGCACGTCGATGGTTTTAGTTCGGGATTCGGGGAGCACCGCCCACGAGGCGTCCTCGCCCAGCGTGCTCGAAGGGGAGATCCGCACCCGGATGATGTCGTCCCGCAGCGCCGTGACGCGGAGCGTTCCCGCTCCCGCCTGGATCTGAATGCCGTCGCGAAGGGGTTGTGAAGCCGTGACCGCTTCGAGCGTGATCGCGGATGGTGAAGCGCCACTGGTCTGGGCCTGCAGGAAGACTTGCGTCACTGTAAACATCACGAACGAGATTGCGATCCAACGCCGGCCCGAAAATAACATCGCTATGTCTCTTTTCTCTAAAAGCCCGCTGCTCGCAAGGACGCGAGACCGCGACACCTGAAAGATATTTCCTTTTCCAGCAACATCATAACAACCAGAACAAACAAACCGTCGGAAACAAGTCGGCAAAATCGCAACCCCGCAATTCCCCGCGGCAGCGATTCTTGTTGACATGCTCCAGCATCCGCTGTATTTAACTTAATAGTTATTTAACTGAACGGTTTATTAACGATGAACGATCGATTGAGCGAAACGTTCGGAGCACTCGCCGATCCCACCCGGCGAGCAATTTTGGCGAAGCTGTCCACGGGAGAGGCTTCGGTTACGGAACTGGCGGCGCCCTTCGCCATGAGCATGCCCGCAATCTCCAAGCATTTGAAGGTTCTGGAGCGCGCCGGCCTGATCGCGCGCGGGCGCGAGGCGCAGTGGCGGCCCTGCCGACTGCGAGCGACTCCGCTCCAAGATGTCGCTGGATGGGTGGAACACTACCGGCGATTCTGGGAAGAAAGCTTCGATCGCCTCGACGACTACCTGCTGGCATTCAAGAAAAAAGAATTGAGAAACAAGGAGAAGAAGCATGTCCGCAAACAAAGCAGGGGCTAATGCAGCCCAGGAGCCCTCCCAGTGGGATCTGGTCATCGAGAGAACCTTCGACGCTCCGAGGGAGTTTGTGTTCCAAGCGTGGACCGATCCGAAAGTAGTTGCGCTTTGGTGGGGGCCAACGGGCTTCACCAATCCAGTCTGCGAACTGGACGTCCGCGTGGGCGGAGCGATCCGCATTCATATGCGCGCTCCGGACGGAGTCGTCTATCCGATGGAGGGAATCTTTGAGGAAATCGAGAAGCCTGAACGGCTGGTATTTCTCAGCACCGCGCTCGACGCCCATGGCAACTCGATGTTCGACATCCTGAACACGGTTACATTCGTCGAGAAAAGCGGAAAGACCTTGCTCACCCTGCAAGCTCGCGTGATGCAATCGACCACAGTCGCTCCACAGTATCTCAAAGGAATGGAAGCCGGTTGGAATCAGACCCTCGACAAACTCGGCAAATACGTTGGATCAAACTACATTCGCGGTGGAACGGGCGGTCAATTGAAATGAATGGCGAACAGGAAATCCGCCAGTTGATCGAGACGAAACATCAAGCGATCTGCCGGAAGGACATCGGCGAAATCATGCGTCACTACGCGGACGACGCAGTCCTGTTCAACGTAAAGCCTCCCTACCAGATCAAGAATCGAAAGGAATGGCAGGCAGTCTGGGAAGCCGCGCTCGCTCACTTTCCGGCATCCTTTGGGCTGGAGACTCGCGATCTGAGAATCATGATGAGCGATGCTCTCGCGACCGTTCACTATTTGATGCGGTTTACGGGACTACCTGGCAGCCAAAGCTGGGTCCGCACCACCGTCGTATACAGGAAAAACCACGGTGCCTCGCAAATCGTTCACGAACATTCTTCGATCCCGTTCGATCCGGAAACGTCCAAAATTGTGTTTGAGTCCGAGTAGTTCGGCTCAAGCTCACGCGCGCAACAGCGGACGCGTCAGGCACGTAGGTCCGCCGCTGCCGTTGATGCAAATCTCGCTGCCGGGAAAAGTTCGGACGTCGAATCCTGCGCGACGAAGTTTGGCGTTCGTTTCACGATTCTCTTCGATGGCGAGCAGCCGCTTCTCTCCGAGCGACAAGACATTGCACGCCAGTGTGTCGCGCTCCGAATACTCGATCTCGATCAAGCTGTACCCCAGCGATTTGAGAAATTCCACCGTCTCTACGGCGAGCCAGGGAAGGTCCACGAGCGCGGTGCGCTCATCTAGCAGACTGATCAGCGACATCAGATGCAGGCATGCCGAGGGGCCCGGGCCGTATGGAAGTGGAGCCGAGAGTACTTCTACGCCTTTCGGCGCCAGCAGCGCGCGCAGTTGCGAGATTCCGGCCGCGTTCGTGCGGTATCCGTGACCCACCAGCAGAGTTCGTGGATTGAGCCACAGTATGTCTCCGGCTTCGGTGGCGCTCGGCGCAACGATCAATCCGAAAGTAGGAACGCCCGCCTTTTCGCAGAACGTCGCGTGGTGTGGACCCTCCACAACGCGGTTTGCTTTCCCCGGACGCATGACGATCAACCCGAAGTCCGTGGCGAGAGACGCGTCATGCGTATAGGCCGCATCGAGAGACAGGTCATCGGCAGAAGGCAAGTTGACGATCTCCGCCCCAACCGATTTCAGTTCGACACAGAGGGCCGCGTGTTGCGCCTCCGCGACATCAAACTTCGGCGGATGATGAAACCCGAGGTCTGACCAGTGTGCGGCGCGCCGGGAATCGTTCCATCCAGCGGCCAGTGGAGAACACACCAGCACGCGACGAAGCGCTCCCACCATGGAGTGCCCGTTAAAAGCCAAACCGATTTGAAGAGATGTGGACAGAGATGCCTCGCTGCGGAACAAGCAGCAATGATTCTAAGGCAAGTGGGTCGAATCGAGGTGATCGCTGGACTAACGTATCGGGCGAGCCACCTTACTGGCGCTGTTCCTGCAAATCGTCCTCGGTCGCCGCGAACGCAACGTGGTCGTTTTCCCCTGGCATCAGATTGCGTACCGCAGTTTTGCCTTTTCCGTGATTGCTCCGCCGATGGAGCCAATCCTTCAAATGCTTCTGGGCGGCTGGAGCAAGTTTGGAAAAGAACAATCCGGCGCGCCCCTGGTCGCTGGCCCAGATGACGTCCGCGTGTCCGTGAAGCGTGATGGTCGTTCCCGGCAGCACGCACCGGAATTTCACATTTGAATGCATCGGAACCGGCTCGGCGGATTGCATTGCGAGCCCCTGCTCTCCAATATCAATACTGACGCCGGAGAGTGTTCCGCTTTCCAGTTCCAGATAAACCAGAGTCTTAACTTCGAAACGGGTGGATTGGCGACGGTTCGATTTCTGCGATTTACGGCCTGTCTTCAACGCGTCCTTCACAAGTTCGGAGTCGAGTGGGCGGTACAGTATGCGGCTCGCCCCGGACTGAAACGCCTGACCAGTTCCGGGCCAAGCCCGGCTCGCGACTGCGAAAAGCGCTGGCTTCTGCTCCGCTGGCAGCAGGTTCGCCATCCGGACGGCTTCATGCCCTCCGGGCAAATCGAAATCGACTACCAACGTTGAACAGCGTCCACTCATGACAGCCTCCAGCGCCTGTTGCTGGGACCGGCACTTCAAGAGCTCGATGCCAAGCTCGTCCAGGGAGGCTTCCAGGGTTTTAAGGGACCGTTCGTCTTGACATAGCACCGCTGCCGTCTGTCGCATGAACTACAAGGTAAGGGGAGCTGCCAAAGGGGTAAATGTCACAGCAGTAATCCGGTAGGAGGTTACCGAAGCACCCTGTAAACTCCAGAAACATCACGCCTTAGGGTGGAGGAAGCGAGCCGGCGGTGGTCTCGCACCACTGCTATAATCGAGAATTGCGCTTATGGCTACGAAACGACTGATTCGATCGACGACAGTTTTGTCGGTGCGCCGCAACGGTAGCGTCGTGCTTGCCGGGGACGGTCAGGTCACGCTGGGCGAATCCGTGATCAAGCATTCGGCTAAGAAGATCCGGCGGCTGTACAACGACAAGATCGTTGCCGGATTTGCCGGGTCCACCGCAGATGCATTCACCCTCTTCAGCCGTTTTGAAGCGAAACTCGAGCAATATCATGGGAACCTCGGTCGCGCAGCGGTTGAACTTGCCCGCGATTGGCGCACCGACAAGTTCTTGCGCCATCTGGAGGCCTTGCTTCTGGTGAGCGACAAAGAAACGACGTTTTTGCTGAGCGGACAGGGCGACGTCATCGAACCTGACGGCGGGATTGCAGCCATTGGAAGCGGCGGCCCCTATGCTCAAGCCGCGGCGCAAGCGCTCAGCGACCATACCGAGCTTCCGGCCCGGCAGATTGCTGAAGAAGCAATGAAGATCGCGGGCAAGATGTGCATCTATACCAATGACAGGGTAACGATCGAAGAGTTGTAACAGGTCGTTGGTTGTAGCTTGGCCGGCGGGCGCAATGCCCGACTGCCAACAAACGAAATCAACGGCCGAAGGCTAACGACTGATCTATGGCTATTTACCTCCCATCATCCGCCGAAGAAGAACAGCTTGCGCTAGACGAGTTAACGCCTCGCGAAATCGTCGTTGAGCTCGACAAGCACGTCATCGGGCAGAAGGACGCGAAGCGCGCGGTCGCGATCGCTCTGCGCAACCGTACGCGTCGGCAGAAGCTCACACCGGAACTCGCGGAAGAGATCATCCCCAAAAATATCATCATGATCGGGCCCACAGGCGTGGGCAAGACTGAGATTGCGCGGCGGCTGGCGAAGCTCGCGAATTCGCCGTTCCTGAAAGTGGAAGCATCGAAGTTTACCGAAGTCGGTTATGTGGGCCGCGACGTTGAATCGATGGTTCGTGATCTGGTTGAGATTGCGATCGACAACGTGCGCGAAGAGAAACTTGAGGATGTCGCCGACAAGGCGGAATTGAATGCGGAGGAGCGGCTCCTGGATATCCTCCTTCCTCCATCCCCAGCACCGCGTCCGGACGCGACTGCAGCCGCCGGCGGAGTGGTCATTGATGGCAATACAGCTTTGGCCGAATCTTCATCGCGCACGCGCGAAAAACTTCGCCAACAACTTCGCGAAGGCAAGCTCGACGACCGGACCGTGGAGATCGACGTCCGCGAACGCAACTTCCCCTCGTTCGAAATTCTCAGCAACCAGGGCGTGGAGGAGATGGACGTCAACATCAAAGACATGTTGCCGAACATCTTCGGGCAGCGCACCAAGAAGCGAAAGATGAAGGTCAACGAAGCCTTCGAATATCTGATTCAGGAAGAAGAGCAGCGCCTCATCGATATGGATCAGGTAACGCGTATGGCGATTGACCGCGTCGAAAATTCCGGGATCGTGTTTCTGGATGAGATCGATAAAATCGCCGGACGCGAAGGCGGACACGGACCGGACGTCTCGCGAGAAGGCGTGCAGCGAGACATCCTGCCAATCGTCGAAGGAACCACGGTCAATACGCGTTATGGAATGGTGCGAACCGATCACATCCTGTTCATCGCGGCCGGTGCTTTCCACGTCTCGAAGCCGAGCGATTTGATCCCGGAGCTGCAAGGACGATTTCCGATTCGCGTCGAATTGCAGTCCCTCACGATGGAAGACTTCGTGCGAATTCTGACGGAGCCCAAGTCATCGCTCGTGAAGCAGTACACGGCATTGCTTGAAACCGAAGGTGTGAAGCTGGAATTCACGCCCGAGGCGCTCGATGAAATCGCGCACTTTGCTTTTCGCGTGAACGAAAGCACTGAGAATATTGGAGCGCGGCGCCTTCACACCATCATGGAACGAGTGCTGGACGAATTGAGTTTCGAAGCGCCGGAAAAAAAGGGCGAGCACGTCACCATCGACGCCGAATATGTCCGCAAGATGCTGACGGACATTGTGAAGGATCAGGATCTGTCCCGCTACATCCTGTAGAAATTGTAGAAATTCATGACCGCCTGCTCATCCTCAGCGCATTGCCGATGCGCCAGGTGGAACGTTCCGGCTTGGCGTACGTACTGATAGAACAGACCAAGATAGCGATCATCCCCATGGAATATCGAGGCTGGCCAGAACTCCCTGCCCGCAGCATCGGCTATGGCGTAATTTCAAATACGACGCCTTCGTTGTTTGCGCCACCGTCCTGGGTCGCCCCATATAGATTTCCTGCCGAGTCGAAGATCAAAGCTCCCACCGCAGGCTTTTCTCCACCGGTACCGTAGAAGCCCCACAAGGTGTTCCCACAGTTATCACCGACTTCGCCGACAGGGACTTCAAAGACTGTGCCGACACCGCCCCCTTGCAGCGTCGCCCCGTAGAGATTACCCGCGCTATCAAAAGTAAGGTTTGAGTACGGAAGGGAGGGTGAACTAAAGGAGGTCTCGAAGTTACACAGTTGTGTCTGTGTCCATGTTCCTCCCGTCGACGGCGATAGTTCAAATACGATGCCACCACCAGTTCCTCCGCCCCACCCCCCACCCCTTGAGGTCGTCCCATATAAATTTCCTGAGCTATCGAAGATGAGCCCGGCCACGGGTTTGTCCCCATCACCAAAGTTAGACAAAAAGTTGTAGAGAACTTTCTCTGCCCAGCCTCCTTTAGTTTGGGGTGAAATCTCAAAAACTGTTCCGCCACTGAGAGTGCCTCCCAGCATCGTCGTCCCGTACACATTCCCCTCCGTATCCAGGACGAGATTCGCCTTGGGCGAAACTCCGTCAGCGCCGTTTCCAAAGCTATGGATCACCGTTTCGGTCCAGCTTGCGCCGGATTTCGCGGGTGGAGTCAATTTGTAAGCTGTGCCACCCACATTCTCTGTGCCGTTTCCGTATGCTCCGCCGCCTTCCGTTGTGCCATAGAGATTACCTGCAGAATCGAAGATGAGGTTCCCCACAGGATACTGGCCGTCTTTGGCGCTACCGAAATTGTGCAGCACCTTCTCGGACCACGTGCCCGAGGCCGACTTGGTCAGTTCATACGCCACCCCAACTCCATTCGAACCGCCAAGTTTCGCCGTACCATACAGGTTTCCAAACGCGTCAAAAACGAGCGTGCCACGAGGCGTACCACCATCGCTTCCCCCGCTGAACGAATGCACCGTTTTCTCGGTCCAGACACTTCCGCTCAGACTTAGTTCAAAGACAGAGCCCGCCCGCAATGCTCCTTCGCCGCCGGCAACTCCGTACAGATTTCCGGACGAGTCAAAAATCAGGCCGAGCATCGGCGAAGCACCTTCTTTGCTCTTGAACGAGTGCAACACGGTTCCAGTTTGGGCGCTGACCGAATGGGTCAGGACGAGAAATACAGAAAGGGCCCCGAGCACCATGCAGGCTTTCGCCGTCTTCATCTTCATTGCACGATTCATAAGCGGCCTCCTTCCTTAGAAGCAGAAGAAGGGGCTGGACAACGCTCGTTGTAGCCGACGCGTTTTCCCGACGCCACATTGGAATTCCTTGCGCGCCGAGGGCCAGGATTCCTAAGCGACCCTCCGTTGGCCTTCTGCGGCCCTGTGTCAGGTTTCTTGGCTGAGGCAGAGCCATCTTTCGTAGCCCCCGCTGTGATCGTCTTGTTCGCGGTGGTTTCGTAAGCGAACTCAGTGATCGTGCCATTCAGGCTTTGTGCATGATGGTTGCGCCGGGTCACCGACATTCGAATCCAACCGTAATGCGTCTCCCCTTTAATGAGGAACTTCACTCCCAGATAGCGGGGACCTTTGTTCCCCCATTGGCCAACGAGGTAATACTGAGAATATGTACTTATCGATTGGCCTCCGCCCGATCGCTCGACCTGGAGCTGTTCGATGCCCACCGAACTCGAGAAATGTGCCGACGCGCCGATCTTCGCTCCACTGGAGAGTGCCGAGGCGTATGGTCCTCCCGAAGCGCGCGCGCCTCCGACCGCCTTACCTCCGGTAAGAGGCGCCACCATCACCTTGACGTAGAACGAGTGTTCGTACTGACTGGCATAGCAAGGAAACGAGAAGTCCGGCTTCCCATCCTTGTTCAGGTCGATCGTCGCGCCACAGATGGGAACATTAACATGGGTGACGACGATTTCACCCTCGGCAGGTTGAACCAGAGCGAAAAGGCCCACTCCAGCCATCACGGCCGAAGCCGAATAAATGCTCAAATGCCTTTCGAGATTCTGGGCGAGTAATTCTCTTGCAGATTGAATCCGTAAGCTTCGGGACATGCTGGTCCTCCGCAATGGAATATAACCAGAAGCCAGGGGCCGGGAGCAGAGAGGCCGTGGGGGAAGGCGAATTACCGCACGAACTTTATCTCAGGAACTGAAACTTTGCAAATTAGAGAGGCGTCCGAGAGACCTTCGGCTTCTCTGTCAGCACGCCAAGAGAGCACGCCACGACACGGATTGGGCCGAATCGACGTTCCCTTCGCGCACCGTCCTGCGAGCGATCAGGTCAACCAGCGATGTTCGTACTTGACTCCGAGATTGCTAGACGTCAAATCGTCGACCAGTCGACTCTCGTCATTGGCGAAGCATCGCCGCTCGCGAGAAAATCAAAAGCCCGGCCTGATCAGGGCCGGGCTTGCTTCTTGGGCCGCCAAATACTAGGCAGCCGCGGATCTCTTGGAACGACCCTCCGACGCAATCGGTTGAGCTACTTTGCGCACGAGGAAGGGTTGCAGGTTCGGCTCAGAACCGGCCCACTCCAGGCTAACAATAGAGTGTCCGGGCTGGCACGTAACGAAATAGCGTTCTCCGTTGGGGCTGGTTACTTCAAATTTGCCGGACTCGCCCTGCAAGGCCTCGGCAATGTCATAGGTTGTAATAGTGTCGTTCAGTTTCATGGGGACTTCCTCCAGTCCACGTAACAGATTTGTTGGTTGGAATCGTCCCCTTCCCATGGAAAGAGCACTTGTCCTAATGATAGAACTTTGAAGGACACAGTCAAGGTATGCCGTGGCTTTTTCTTCGCGCATCTACAGGATTCACCTGAGCTGCACTAAAAGCGAACAGGGGTGCGCGACTTCCCGAAAATGTCGACATGTCTCTCGATAGCGCTCCTCATCGGGTCAAGGAGCGCTACGTCCTGTTGTCATCAACCCAGGATCATACCCAGGCAGGTCGGCGGACACTTCCCGACATTTTTCGGGACTAATCAGTTCGTCGGGGAGCAATCTCGGCGATAAGTTCTAAATCGCAGCAGGAGCCCTATCGGCGCTAGATCCCAACTGTGGGCTGGTTCTCGTACATCGTCGGCCGGGGGCGGCGGGGATGCTGCCCATCTTACACAGCGAGCGTGCTGGCGGCTCGCTCCCGCGGCGCAAACTTCCGCTTGTAATAAGCTGTCGTCAGTATGATGGCGGGCACGCCGATGGCCGCCGGCCAGATCCACAACCACATCGTATGGCCGAAAAGTCGCGGCAATGTCACTGTGCTAAACGCCGTCCATGCCGCGATGTAACTGCCAATGAAATGCTGGAAGTGCCTGTACAGCCAAAACATCTTGTTCGCCGGCCTGCGCATGAAGCTGAGCAGGTGCATGCCTGATGCGCGAATGCCCAGCGCGCCGAACAAAATCGCCACAATGCCCATATGCTGCACGAGCGCCGGATCCAACACGGCCAGCAATATCAGCGCCGCAGAAGAAAAGAAGCAGGCCCCGGTCACGATCCAATCACCTGGCTGTGCGCGGCCACTGGTGATATTCCTGAGCTTCAATACGCGATAGCCGGTGAACGCGAGATAAAACGACAGAATCGCCACCAGCGCGAGAAACAGCACCGGTCGGAAAAATGCCATTGGCAGCGCGGTCGCCGCGACCACGCCCATGCACCACAGGTAAACCATTCCCCAGCGTTTATGCTGTTTGCCGCCCTTGGCTGTTATCAGCGCGATTGGGGCAAGCAGAAAAGCACCGAAGCCGCCCATCACGTGGACCGCCAGCAGGGATTTCATCCAAATCGGATCGCCCGTCATGGTGGTGGTTCTCCTTCTTCTTTCTGCTGTTTCCTTTGTCTTTCCCAGCCCGCCGAATCGACTTCATCCGTGGTCTGTTTTGGTGTTATTCCATCGCCCAACGAGGAGTGCGCCGGATTCTTCGGGACAGAACTTTCTACTCTTCAACGAAGCGCTTGATAAAGAAGACCCTCGCCTCGCATCAACATCTGCTCACGTCTTTGAGGGTCCGAGGTAACACGGGCCATCATCAACATCCCCGCCATACTGGGAAGCAGCAACCTGCATTTCGCTAGCTTTTCTTCTCGCGTCTGACCTGGAATAAATGGCAATAGGCGTTCCGGATATGCTTCCAGCAATGCTTCAATCCGTTTCCGGACAGACAAGGAATTTCGTGCGAACTCCGGCCCGAGTGCGGAGAACGGGCAACCCGTTCCCATCGACTTCGCGTGGCGCGCGCTTAGATAGCGTTCGATGATGGCGCGCAGAGCCTGACCGTCGGGCGCAGACTTTGCAACTTCCTCCATGCCTCTTGCTGCCTGGTCGATTGCCTGTGCGACCGCTTCGACGAACAGGTCGTCCTTGCTCTTGAAATGCCGGTAGAAGCCCCCTTTTGTCAGGCCTGTCTTCTTCATCACGGTTCCGATGCCGCTGCTTCCGCCATGCTCGCGGAAGCAGCGAGCGGCCACGGAAAGAATATTCTCGTGGTTCTGCGCTTTGTGTTCCAACGGGTATCGCATGGCATAAGAGTACGCACGTACTCTTATGCCTGTCAAGCGACAATCGACCCTGCTAAACCATCGTGCTCGATCTTCTCCAGCGCTTCGACCGCGATGCTCTCGCCGAACCCGTCGAATTATGAGGGGCGGAGGCGGTGGCCGAAAATCCGCACTAAGGGCTCTGTGTCCACCTGAAGCGAGCTGCTCTCTTGTCGGCAACCGATTTCAGTCTTGATCGCTTGGCCGGAGAATCTCTGATCGGAGCATTGAATTTATCCTGATCGTTGATTGGCGAATACGCGTTCTGAGAGCCGATGCCACTCATTGACCACCCTCGCCAGCCTCAATGAGTGAGAACGCCTGTGGGTGTTGAAAAACTCCGTGATCGGAAAGGGATTATCCGTTGCGATTATCGCTGCAATCGAGTTTTTTCTCGTCTACTTCCGCTAAGAGGCGGCTTCCATAGAAGGTGTCGTCGGATGACTGAGGAAGCGCACCAATCGTTTGAGGTTTTGTGCAACCGCTGCCAGGAAGAACTGCTCACGCACGAACCTGAGTCTCCGCAGACGCAAGCGGCGCAGCCCGATCTGATGCTTGAGTTCCGCGAACAGGGCTTCCACTTTTTTTCGTTGCCGCTGCGCATGGGCGAAGGCTGGCGTGTTGACCAACTCCCGCGCACGTTGTCGGGCTGGTTCGTTCTGGTGGATGATAAGGCCCCGGAAGGCAGCACTGGTGCATTGTGACCGGAGCGAGCACGGGCCACACTTTTTGCGGGTTCCGATGTAGTTGAAGGCTCGATTGCGATAAACTCGGCCGCCGTAGTTGAGGAATTGGCCGGCAGGACAGATATAGCGATTGTTTTCCGGTTCGTAGGTGAAACGCTCGGGACCAAAGAACGGGCTCCTCTTTCGGTGGATACTGTCACGGGTCCGCATGTAGGGAGTGATGTTCCGATCGGCCAACCATTGCAAGAACTCCCCGTTCCCATAGGTCGTGTCTGCCGCCACCGATTCCGGTTCTCGTCCCTGCCATTGAGCGAAACGGGTAAGCATGTCTTGCGCGGCAACGGTTTCCTGACTCATACGCGCCGCCGTAGCTTGCACGCCCACGATCACACAACTGTGATTGTCCACCAGATAGTTGTCGTAGTATCCCAGCCGCGCCGGTGTGCCGCCCTTGGTGGCATAGGTAGAATCGGGATCGGTGGTGGAAACCTGGTCCTGTTCATGCACCGGCTCCTCCACCGGATTCCGCTCTTCCACTTCCCGCAGATACTGCCGCACGGTGTGGTTCACTTGCGCCGCTTCTACTAACTGCTGGCGCGGAATGCGGCTCTCCTTGGAAGCATTCGCTTCCACAAAACTGCCATCGACCGACAGGTGCTTGCCCTGCACCAATCCCACTTCCACACACTGCTTCACGATCTGTTCAAAAAGTTCCTCGAACAGCTTCGATTCCTGAAACCGCCCGTGCCGGTTTTTCGAGAACGTGGAGTGATGCGGGATCTCCTGATCGAAGCCCAGTCCTGTGAACCAGCGCCACGCCAGGTGCATGCGCAGTTCCTCCAGCAGCTTCCGCTCGCTGGTGATCCCGTACAAATAGCCGATCAGGAGAATGCGTAGCAGAAGCTCGGGGTCAATGGAAGGACGGCCGGTATCGCTGTAACTCGCTTTCAGCTTCTCCCGCACAAAGGCAAAGCTGACGTGCTTTTCAATGAGCCGCAGCAGGTGGGTCTCAGGAACCTGATCCTCCAGGCGAAAGTAATAGAACAGCGCTTCGGAGCGGTCGTGTTGCCCCATCATGATCAGCAGGCCTCCGACAATCAGAATCCAACAGAGCATGGCGAATGCTTCCTTCTAACATGCTTCTGCTGATTCTCATCCTGCCAATCTTCGTGACTTTTTCAACACCCACGCCTGTTTACAACAGAGTGGTTTTCGGACAGAATTGTGTTTCTGGCAAAAGCTGATGTCTTCCGACTGTAAAGCGGTCTTTCAGGTATTCGGCTACGCAGCGCTCGGCCTTGCATCTCTCCTTCTGTTTCTCTACCTGATGAACCTGAGATCACGGTTTTATTACCACGGTCCTGACTACAGCTTTCTGTTTTGGTTGTTTGCGTGGGCTGCGACCGCAGGCGTCGGCCTTTTGCTTTTACGAAGATGGGCCTTGGTTTTACTGTTTGTCCCGGGTATCGCATTTTCTGTGATTCTGGTTATAGGTCTCCTGAAATCCTCGGGAATTGCAGCTTGGGCAATTGCGGTAAACGTGCTGTTTGTTTCCGCCACGATTGCAGTTCCGATGGTGCTACTCCGCTATTGGAAGACCCTTCGCTGGTGAGGCAGTTCCGTCAATAGGCTTAACCATCGCCATATCACTCATTGACCTCAGCCGGGAGGGGTTTTGAGTGCAATCGCCTTCCATGAGAAGGCCGGTCGGAGTCAAGTGATTCTTCTCTTTTTTCGTTGAACAAGTTTTTTCTCCCGCCGAGTTGGCCACTGTCGCCATGCTTCCATCCGCACTCTCGAGGAGCGAATCGTTTCGCTCGGTGCATGTTGGGCGTTCTCGGTTCAGCCGGTGCTGCTATCTGATTGGCGCCCTGTGGTTCTGCTCTTACCGAGTGGAACCTGGGCCAGGCGATTAACGCAGTCACCGGAACTCGGCTTTGGGCTTTTGTTTTTTCTCTTCCTGGAACGATTTTGATTTGTTTTGCCTTTTTGTTTTACGCGGCTGCCGCAACGGTCGTTCGACTGCTGTTGTGGAGCGGTTCGTACACTTCTCCGCTCACCCACAGGTGATGCAGCAACACCGCCAGCTTACTCGCTGTGGCGACGATGGCTCGTTTCTTCCCGTTCCTTCCGCCGCGCTCGGCCAGTTTCAGTCCCCAGCGCCTGAGATCACAGTCGATCCCGAACGGCCCCAGAATGTGTTGCGCTCCCTGCACCAGCAGCGTTCGCAAGTAGGGATCGCCTTCCTTGCTGATGTGCATCTGCGGCTCGCTTTGCCCCGAGTTCCGCCGTCCCGGCTGCAATCCTAAATAACATCCGACATCGCGGCTCTTGCGAAAACGATGCGGATCTTCCAGCGTCAGCAAGAAGGTCAGCGCGATCAGCGTGCCCACGCCCTTGATCTGCTTCAGCAGCGCCACCTGCGGATAACTCTGCTGCGCCAAATTCTCGATGCGCTCGTTGTATTCCACAATGCGTTCGCTCAGCGACTCGATCGCGTTCAACAGAGGTTCCAGTGCGCGTTTGCAGTTCCGGACTTAAGCCTTCGGCTTTCTCCGGATTCATATTGCGTACGTTGCAGCCGCGTAATCGTTCGCCGTAACTCTTCGCCAGTCCGCGGGCCGTGTTAACCAGCGCAGTCCGGGCGCGCACCAGGCCTGCCCGTGCCCGAATCATCATGAGATCGGCTTGTGCCTGCGCGCTGCGATGTTTCACCGGATATAGCAACTGCGGATCGATGCGCGCCAACCGCGCCAGCGTCTGCGCATCCAGCCGATCGTCTTTCTTGCGGCTCTCCCCGATCAGCCGCACCTTGCGCGCATTCGCCACGATCACTTCATGCCCCAACTCGCTGAGCAAGCGACTGATCCAGGGCGAATGCGTCCCGATTTCCAACGCGATTCGGCTGCGCGGCATCTCGCCGAAGACTTCGCGCAACGCTTTCGCATTGGTGCGGACGCGCTGCTCCAGTTGTATCTGGCCGGATTCGTCCAGCACGCAGTACCAGCTGTTGCGATCTCCCAGATCGAGTCCGATGGTCAGCTTCGGTTGAGAAAAATTCTTCGTCGTCTTTACTGCCGCAGTGCTAACCTTCTTCATTGCCGGTCTCCTTTATCTCTTGTGCCTTGAGCACGTCGATAACTTGGGAGCGTACAGCATCCCGCCGGAGACCGGCCTTCTCATCCCATCTGATTTCGACAGTTGACGAGAACACGATAGAATCTGCACCGTCGTGAGCAAAGTTACCGCGCCGAGTCATTCTGCGACCGAACACCATGAAGCGGGAATCGCTCTCGCATCGGAACGCCGGTTCGCTGAGGCTGTAAAGGAGTATCTCGAAGCCGCTCGGTTGAACCCCAATTTTTCCGAGACTTTCTACAATCTCGGAGTCGCGTATGGCGAACTCAGCAGGTGGAAACCAGCGATAAGAGCATACAAGCAAGCCATTCGCCTCGACCCACGAGATTGGCAGGCCTACTGCAATCTTGGTGTCGATTATGTGAACTCACGGCAATACGCGAAGGGTGTTGACGCCTTCAAGCACGCTGCAAAGCTGAACCCGCAGGATATGACGCTGTTCGTTAGCATTGGTTTCAACTGCGGCAGGCTAAAGCGATATTCAGAGGCCATCGAAGCGTACTCCCGTGCCTTACAACTAAAGCCGGCCTTTGCGATCGGCTGGTACAACATTAGCCTGTTTCAGTTCCACCAGCATCGTTACGCTGATGCCATCCAAGCTGCCGAAAAAGCGTTGGCCATCGAACCTGATTACGACGAACCCCATGTCGTCATCGGTATGTCACTGAGAGAATCCGGCGACCTCGATGGCGCGATAACGGCGTTTAAGCGAGCCGCAGAGATGAATCCGAGCTTCATGGAGGCGCACGCTAATCTCGGCGAAGCATATATCCAATGTAAGCAGCCTGACGCGGCGCTCCGGCAGCTCCAATGGGCCATCCAACTCCACCCAGAAGAACCTTGGTTGTATCGCACTCTCGCACTGACACGCTGGAAACGTAGGGAGTTCGTCGCGGCTGCTGCTGATTGCAGCAGGTCGCTATTCCTCTATCTGAGACGATGGTTAACGCAGTAGAACAAGGCAACTGTCGTAATATCGCCATTTCACTCATCGAGAATCGCCGGACCGCGTCAAAGAGTACAACCGCCTGTTTGCATCAGTTGATTCTGATTACTGCCGTTTTGCCCGTGATCCAGGAATTTCTGGAATCGATTCACACAAGCGGGCTTACTGTTATCGACGCGCCAGCAGAAGCAGTCATCAGGGTTACAAAATATTTGACTTTAGATCCCAGAGTTCGCTCAATTCTTCTTCCACATTGCAAACGCCTTTTGCATGCGCGGATCGGTAAAGAGTTTCACGCAAACCTCGCGCTCGACCGGCCCAGCCACCACACATTGCAGGTCGGTCCGCCGGGCTACCTCTTTCGCCGGGATCCTAATCTGTGAAACGAACCGGCCCGCATCGGCAATCGTGGCACCGAAGACCAGTCGGTCCAGGCCCGACCAGAGAGCGCAGGCCATGCACATCGCACACGGCTCGCACGTCGTATATAGGGTGTAGCCCTTGAGGGATCCCGAGCCCAGTTTGTCGCAAGCGAGTCGAATTGTCAGGGTTTCGGCATGCGCGCTGGGATCGTGGTCGGGACCCACGCGATTCACCGCGCGCATCAGCCGCTCACCGCTAGCCGTGCTCACAATGTCTGCGCCGAACGCCATCGGATGATCCGTGCTCAGCGTCTCCGCCGTGAAGGCGGCCACGGATCGCATCCGCTCGTGGTCAATTGCGCTCACGCCGTCCGCAGCCAACGCGGGTGTGGCCAGAATCCCTGTGCTGAAGGACGCCGCGCCAGCCTGCACCAGAAAACTCCGCCGATTTACATTCATGCGCTCGTCTCGATAGCGGCCATGCAGAAATCATACAGCCGGGGCATTTCCCTAACCAGAACCAACCGGCTCGCTTGTGATGAATCACTGACCACAAGACGCCTTATCATTACTAATTGCAATAATTTGGTCCTCTTGTGACCATTATTCCTCGTAAACGCGAATCGCCATCAACTTTCGGAATCGTCGGCAAACAGGAAGTAATCCGAGCCGCCTACTGATAGGCAATTGTCTCAACTGTCGTAACATCGCCATTACACTCAAAATCCGGCTTTGCAACTCAAAGCGTGCTAACGCCTGTTTTCCTCAGTGAACACCCAAAAGCGGCCATACATGAACACCTGAAAAGCGGCCATACTTTCAGAAGAAACGTCCAGGACATTGACAACAGCGGGAGGGTAAGTAGCCTCTCGCAACATGGCGAATGTCTTGAAGGACGAGAAGAAACAGCAAATCATAGCGTTGGGACGACTGGGATGGTCTCTGCGAAAGATCCAAGAGGCCACGCGAGTGCGGCGAGAGACCATCAGCGCCTATCTGCGAGGCGCAGGTGTGGAAATATGGCCGCCGGGAAGATGGAAACGCGAAGGTAAGGCAAAACCGGCCATACAAGTGATCACCGGCTCGGAGGCAGCAAAAGCGGCCATTCCGGAGTCTGGCGGTCACCCCAACTCTAACCTCAACTCTAACCTCAACCCCAACCCCAACCCCAACCCCGAAAACCTTTCTACGAAGGGGGAAGCAAGAGCAACTTCAAAACCGGCCATAGCGGTGATCACCGACTTTGGCGTGGGGTTGAGCGGGCAGGAGCCAGAAAACTCGAAAGGCGCGGGCTCGGCAAGTACCTGTCAGCCCTACCGGGAAATCATCGAGTTAGGTTTGAGTCGGGATCGCAATGCCAGGGCAATCTGGCAGGATCTGGTTTCCGACCACGGATTCCAGGGTGGCTATCAAAGCGTTAGGCGCTTCGCTTACAAGTTGCGTGGAGCCCAACTACCACAAGCGCGGGCGGTGATCCTCACCGCTCCCGGAGAGGAGGGTCAAGTTGATTACGGCAGCGGGCCGATGGTACGCGAAGCGAAGAGCGGCAAGTATCGACGCACCCGTTTGTTCGTGCTCACGCTGGGCTTTAGTCGCAAGGCAGTACGGCTGCTGGTTTTCCGCTCCAGCACGCGCATCTGGGCCGAGCTCCACGAGAAGGCATTTCGTCGATTAGGCGGAGCTCCGCGCATCCTGGTGCTGGACAATCTTCGCGAAGGCGTACTCGTTCCCGACGTCTACGACGCCACGCTCAATCCCCTCTATCGCGACGTGCTCGCTCATTACGGTGCGGTCGCCCTGCCCTGCCGGATCCAGGATCCAGATCGAAAAGGAAAAGTTGAGCGCAGCGTCGGACACGCCAAAAACACGCCGCTCAAGGGACAACGCTTCGAGAGCTTGGAGGAAGGGCAAGCCTATCTGGATCGCTGGGAAACGAACTGGGCCGATACGCGCATCCACGGCACCACGAAACGGCAAGTGGCCGCCATGTTCGCAGAAGAAAAACCAACCTTGCTCCCGCTGCCTGTGGAACCGTTCCGCTATTACCAGTACGGCGAACGGGTGGTGCATCTGGATGGTTGTGTCGAAGTCGAAGCCGCCTATTACGGTCTACCGCCAGGCTGGATTGGACGCGGGGTCAAAGTCCAATGGGATGAGCTCTACGTTCGTATCCTCGATCCCAAGAACGGGTTACTCCTGCGCGAACATGTACGCCAGAAACGGGGCTGGTACCGCATTCAGCCCGCGGACCACCCCCAGCGCACTCCCTTCCGGGTGGTGCAGTTGCTCGGCCGCGCCGGCCGAGTAGGCACCCAGGTCGGTACACTGTGCAACCTTATCTATAGCCAGCAAGGCGAAGTGGGCGTGCGCCGCATCCTGGGCGTTCTTTCCCTCGCCAAGAAATACGGCGCCCCGGCCGTCGATGAAGCTTGTGCAGCCGCCCTCGAGATGGGCGTGCACGAATATCGTTTCGTGCGTCGCTACCTGGAGCGTTGTCCCCAAGCCCCGCTCAGTTTGCGCCAGGTCGATCCCTTGATCCGCGAACTGGTGCACTACCGTGATCTGATCCAAACCAAAACCAAGGAGCAAAGTGAATGAATCTCATCGAGTTGAATCGTGCTTTACGACAACTGCGGCTGGGTGGAATCGCGGCGGTGCTCGAGATGCGTCTGCACCAGGCTCAGGTCGAATCCATGGCGCCCATCGATCTGATCTCCTGCCTGGTCTCCGACGAACTCATTCGTCGTGGCGACCGTTTGCTGGAACGTCGGCGAAAGCAAGCCCAGTTTCGCGATCCGCAAAAAAACCTCGATAACTTCGACTTCACCTTCAATCCCAAGATGAATCGCAGTCTGATTTTCGATCTGGCGACCGCGGCCTTCATCGCCCGTCACGAAGACTCACTGTTGGTCGGCCCACCCGGCAGCGGCAAAAGCCATCTGGCACAAGCCATTGGCCAGGCCGCCATCCAACAAGGCTATCGTGTGCTCTACCGCGAGACCCATACCCTGCTTGACGAACTCGCCGAAGCCTCGATCGACGGTACGCGCAAACAGCACATCGAGTCTCTGGTCACGGTACCCTTGCTGATCATCGATGACTTGGGCATGCGGAAGTTATCCCTCACGGCTGCCGAGGAACTCCTGGAGATCATCATGCGACGCTATGAGCGTGCCAGCACAATCATTACTTCGAATCGACCTGTCGAGGACTGGGGGAAACTGCTGGGCGACAGCGCAGCGGTCTCTGCCATGCTCGATCGTTTGCTCCATCATGGCCACGTACTGAAATGCGGCCCACGCAGTTGGCGCACAAAAACAGGCTTGCCTCCACAGCAGGCGGCAGGATAGAACAACCTATGTCGTGGACGGCCTCCAAAGTATGGCCGGTTTTGAACTGATCATGTATGGCCGCTTTTCAGGTGATCACTGAAGGTTTTCGCCAGATTGAAGAGAACACCCCGTTCTGAGTACAGTGGTAAGTGTGAGAACACCAAATGGCGCAGCGGTATTCGTAATTGCGGCGATTGTGACGGTCACTTGGGTGCAAGCAGTCGGACAGGAACATTCGTCCACGCAGGACAAGGGCACAGAAACACTGACCGTCTGTAATCTCTTAGCAAACGCACAGAGTTACGCTGGCCGGACGGTCACGTTGAATGCAACGCTCGTTGCAAACTTTGAGTTTTCTGCACTGACCGACGCTTCGTGCCAGCCGAAGCCAACTGAGGTTGACGGAAAACATCCTCTCATCCAGCCGCGTTTCGATCCGGGCAGTTACGATCCCAAATCTCCACTTGCCAAGAAGTTGAACAAGCTACTCAAGAAGGAAGTCCAAGCAAGGGTGACGCTTATTGGTGTCTTCGTTGACCCCGGACAGTACTTCGGCCATCAGCTGTGCTGCCGCTATCGACTTGATGTTTCAAAGCTTGTTTCTGTCGAACAGGTCGCAGAGGCGCGGAGTGGGCATGTTTTTAGCTTCGCACGGATGTCAATTGGCGAAACATCTCTATTACACTCATCGACCCCTCAAAGGGTCCTCGATGCAATCGCCTTCGCCTGTTGAAAAACTCCTTCGCGCGCGTGAGATAAAACAAAATCCCACCGGGATCTGCTGCAGGGGGCTTTCTCGATCCGAGTGGACATCAAATCTTCGGCTATTTTGAGAAAAATGGAATCCCTCGACAGCCACGTCCGTTTTCCACAGCCCTCAAGCATTCCCGTGTGACCAACAACCTTTACTCAGGAAATCGAAATAGCAGAGACTGGAGGGGTGCGCGAGAACGTTGCAGAGTCGAACTTCCGAAGCCCCCAGCCGATGATTCCTGCAAGCACTTTCCTTCCCGCTAACTCCTTAGTTTGTAATATTTTGCGGGTAACTCGTTTGATTGCAATATTTTGCCGCCCAAAATCTCGGCCCTCCGCTCCTAATTCCAATGAATTCAATATTTTAGCGAACCGAACCGAAAAAACTGCAAGAGCCATCCATCAGATCAATACGCTCAACCCGATCTTCATCTCCCCCGCACGAGGCTGCCCCGCCTCTGTGCACTGCGGTGGTTTATCTTTCTCACGATGAAAACCATTGACCGCAGCCGCCTGCAATCCCTGATGCAACGCGAACAGAAAATGTTCGTCGACCAGCGTCCCAAGTCGCATGCCTTGTTTGAGCGCGCGCGGAAGTCTCTCGTGGCCGGGGTCCCCATGAACTGGATGGTCAAGTGGGCGGGCGCATTTCCTCCGTTCGTGCGCGAGGCGCAAGGAGCGCACTTCTTCGACGTTGACGGACATCGCTACATCGATTTCTGCCTGGGCGACACGGGGGCGATGACCGGACATTCTCCCTTCGCCACTGTGAAAGCGGTGGAAGAACAGATGCGGCGCGGGATCACGCTGATGCTGCCGGGCGAGGACGCGATCGTGGTCGCCGAGGAACTGCAGAAGCGTTTCAATCTTCCCTACTGGCAGTTTGCGCTCACGGCTACGGATGCGAATCGTTTTTCGATTCGCTTGGCGCGGCAGATTACGGGCCGACCCAAGATTCTGGTGTTCAACTGGTGTTATCACGGAACTGTGGACGAAACGTTCGTCACCATCGGCGAGGGTGGCGCGGCTGGGCCGAGGCCCGGGAACATCGGTCCTCCGGTGAATCCTGCCGTTACCACGAAAGTTGTGGAGTTTAACGATCTCATCGCGCTGGAAGCAGCCCTGTCCGCCGAAGACGTTGCGTGCGTGCTCGCCGAGCCGGCCATGACGAATGTCGGAATCGTCCATCCGCAGCCTGGATATCACCAGGCGCTGCGGGAACTCACGCGGAAGCATGGCACTCTTTTGATCATCGACGAGACCCATACCATCTGCGCCGGGCCGGGCGGCTACACCCGAGCGGAGAACCTGGATCCCGATGTGCTCGTATTCGGAAAGGCCATTGGGGCAGGGATTCCAGGAGCGGCGTATGGATTTTCGCAGGAGATCGCAGACCGCGTGGTCGCGAAACAGGTGCTCGAAAATTGTGACGTAGGCGGTATCGGTGGCACGCTTGCCGGAAACGCACTTTCCCTCGCGGCCATGCGAGCCACGCTCACCAAGGTTTTGACCAAAGAAGCATTTGACCGAATGATCCCGCTTGCAGAGCGGTGGACGGCTGGGGTGGCTAAGGCAATTGCGGAAGCCGGCTCTACCTTGGCATGTGACGCGCCTCGGATGTCGCGCAGAATATCTCTTCGGCCCCGAGCCGAAGACCGGCTCACAAGCGCACGATGCTATGGATTTTGAACTCGAACGGTTCATGCATCTCTACGCGATGAATCGCGGAATTCTGCTGACGCCTTTCCACAATATGGCGCTGATGTGTCCGCAAACGGAAGCCGAAGATGTCGATAAGCACACCAGGGTGTTTCGTGAGGCGGTGCGCGAGTTGGCAAGTTGAGGCGCAAAGCTTACCTGCCGCGAGAGTCCAACCTCCCACTCGCGGTTCGCTGCGAACGGCGGTCGATTGTCAGGCCTTCTGATAGTCTGTTTTTTCTGCATGAAAAGATATTGGCTGAGGCTTTCGTGGGCGCTGGCCGCAACGCTCCTCCTGACGGCGTGCGCCACCGTAGGGCCGCCTCAGCCTCCATCGCTCAAGTTGCCAAAACCGCCCTTGGATCTGCGAGCCGTGCGGAAGGGTGACCGAGTGATCCTGACATGGACGATCCCGAGCGTCACCACCGATCGTCAGGCAATTCAGAGTTCTGGGCCCGCGCGAATCTGCAGAGCAGTAGTTGCCCCAACGCAATGCGGAACGCCGGTTGGAGAATCGCCACAAAAGCCGATTCCTGAACCGAACGGCTCAGCCAAAAAGAAACCGAGTGCCTCCTACACTGACAGGCTCCCTCCTCAACTGGAAAGCGATTCTCCTTCCTCATTCGCGACGTATGCAGTCGAGGTCCTCAATTCTGATGGACGAGGCGCTGGACTTTCGAATCGCGTAAAAGTTTCGCTGCTCCGTACTCCGCCTCCGCCGCAGAACTTCAAGGCAGACGTAACCAGCCAGGGCGTTGTGTTGAACTGGACCGGCGCAAGTCCATCGACATCTTCCGGCGCACACGATGTGTATCGAGTACTTCGAAGCGGAGGAAATCAGCAGGTAATCGTTGGCGAAGTTGCTGCGGGAAATGAAACGCGCTTCACGCTTACGGATTCTGAAATCGATTGGGGGAAAACGTATGAGTACCGGGTCGAAGCCGTCACCGTAGTCGGCGACGCTGCCAAGCCGGCTCTGCAGGTGGAGGGCGACGACACACCTGCGGTCGAAGTGTTTGCGAAAGACATCTTCCCGCCGGCGGTTCCATTGGGGCTGCAAGCGGTATTTTCCGGTCCCGGCCAGCAGCCTTTCATCGATCTGGTTTGGGCGCCGGTTACGGACGCAGACCTTGCGGGGTATAACGTCTACCGTCATGTCGAGGGAACTCCAGCAATCAAGCTCAACGCAGAGCCGGTGAAGACGCCCGCTTATCGAGACAGCGGTGTCGAGCCGGCAAAGCGCTACACATATTCCGTCTCGGCCGTGGATCTGCGAGGGAATGAGAGCGCGCAATCGGAGGCAGCGAGCGAATCAGTCCCGCCATTGTGACCATTCCGTGGGGCGGAAATTCTGCCTGAAAGTTCGTTCGAATTCTGCGATTCGTGATTAGATAGAAAACGATGAAATATTGCCGATTTCAATTCAATGGACAAGCGCAGTACGGACTCGTCGAATCTGTCGCGGGAAAAAATGCGATCGTCCGCCTCTTGCTTACTCCTCCGGAAGAGGCCGATGGAGACATGGAAGGCTTGCGCACCCGTAAGATCGAAGCGATCCCTCTCGAACAAGCCGTGTTGTTGCCGCCGGTGCGCCCCTCCAAGATCGTTTGCATAGGCCGAAATTATCGCGAGCACGCGGCTGAGCTGGGCCACGAAGTTCCGAAAGAACCGCTGATCTTTCTGAAGGCAACCTCGGCACTCTTGGCGCCAGGAGGTGTTGTTCGACGTCCGAAGATTTCCGGGCGCGTGGATTACGAGGGAGAACTCGGCGTTGTGATCGGCAAGACCTGCTATCAGCCCGCGGCCGATGCCGATATCAAACAATTCATCTTGGGCTACACCTGCGTAAACGATGTCACCGCGCGGGATCTGCAGGAAAAGGATGGGCAATGGTCGAGGTCGAAGGGCTTCGACACCTTCTGCCCCGTGGGGCCTGTCGTGACGGACGAGATTGATCCGTGGGCCGGGGTCGGAGTGGAGACTCGCGTGAACGGTCAGGTGAAGCAGCAGGGGAACACGCGGGATTTTATCTTCCCGCTGGATACCGTCATCCGGCACATCGCGCAGGCGATGACGTTATTTCCTGGTGACCTGATTCCGAGCGGCACGCCTTCGGGCGTGGGACCAGTGGTTGCGGGCGACAATGTAGAAATTAGCGTTGAGGGAATTGGGACGCTGAGAAACTCCGTGGCCGACGAATAAGAATTACTGGAGACGGAAGCGCTCGCCGATCAGCCTTTGCAGCCTGGGTTTGTAGAGAAGGTCGTACGCCAGTTCCTTGTCGGGGAACATGGCCAGCGCAGCACGCTTCGCTCCAGCGGCCAAGTCGGAGGCTTCCTCGATCGTCAAGTTCGGATCCTGCCCGATCACCGACATCACCATACTGATCATCACTTGCAGGCGGCGGATTTTGCGCGCTTCCTCTTCGTGTTCGCCACGGGTTTGCGATTCCCCGATCGGAAATCTAGTGTGCGCTGCCTGTTGCGAAATGTTCATGGTTTCCCCTTTTTGTCCCACAGCACTTGGATGATGCGACGAGGTCAGCCGTTGCGCGATTGACTGCCGTCATTTTGCCTCAGTCTCGGCGGAAAGCAATTGCCCGAAGGTGTACCCACGCTGTCGTCTTGAGCAGGCGCGCAAACCCTTGGTCCAGGAATCGCATCCACCTGATGGCCTGGTTCTTACCGAGACTTGCCAAGAACGGGAGTAAAATCCCTAAGATCAAGAAAGGGTTCGGCCAAGTGCTGAATCGGAATGGGAGACTGAATGTCCACACCGTTAAATGCTACTGCTGGAAGCCCTCGCCCCGATCCGAACGAAAAGTTGGTGAAGGTGTTCGGCTCTGAGCAGGAGTCTGAGGCACTCGTGGTGAAGGGCCTTCTCGAGTCTGCCGGCATCGAATCGGACCTGACTTCGTCGTCGCTGCTGCAGGAGACGTTTCCTGGTCTTGGAGGAATGATTATCCTGGTGCGCGCCGAAGACGCAGAGTCAGCGAAGAAAGTCATCGCGGAGCAACGCCAGTCCTCGATCGATGACGACGAGACTGCGGAGATCCAGATTATTGATGATCCGCCGCAGAAGGCGTAACCGATTTTCCGTCTAGATAGAACGTGACTGCTCCGTTCAGGTCGGTCCGGTAGGTACGGGTTCCTCTTTCGGTGAGGCGGTCGAGTGTTTCCAGGCGGGGCAGGCCGAATGAATTTCCCGATCCTACCGAAATGATCGCGAATGCCGGGTTGGCGGAGGCCATCAATTCCTGCGTGGTAGCGTTCGCGCTGCCGTGATGTCCTACCTTTAAGAGATCGGCGCGAGGATGTTCCCTCTCGGCGACGAAACGTTCTACTTGCTTTTCGGCGTCTCCTTCCAGCAAGACAGATGAGTCGCGATAGTTCACTCGCAACACCATCGAATCGTTGTTGGTGGGCTTGCTACCCGTGGGCCAATCACGGGGCGGAAATAGTACCCGAACAGTCGCACCGCCGAGATCGAACTCGTCCCCTTCGTAGTGGCGTACGACGTTGACTCCCAGTTCGCCCGCAGTCGCAACGATGTTTTCCAGAGAATGACTTGGAGGCAGCAACCCGATCCACAGTTCTTTGGGTTTGAAATTCCTTAGCACGCTGATCATCCCGCCAATGTGGTCGGAGTGGCCGTGAGTGATGGCGACGGCATCGAGATGCGAGATGCCGCGAGCCCACAAGTACGGAGACACAACGTCTTCTCCAAAGTCGAGTTGAGAGCTTCCCGGTCCGATGGGGCCTCCGGAATCGATAAGCAGCGTTTTCCCCTTGGGCGTGACGAGCAGGATGGAATCGCCTTCACCAACATCAATGGCAGTCACTTCGAGCACGCCAGATCGGATTCTCGGTGCGGGGGGGATGAACGCGAGAGACAGCGAAACCACGAAGATCGATAGGAGTCCAAGTATGACGAGCCAGGCTCGGCGGCGCGCACACCACATCGCAACGACGAGCGCAGCAGCGGCAATCCCAATCGTGAGTTCCGACGGCAGAGCCACGCGTAGGTCGGACACTCGCAGGCTCCCCAAGCCGTGGACTGATCCGGCAATTCCGTCGACGGCGAGTGTTGCCAAAAGAGCGGGTACCTTCGCCAACCAAGGTGACACATAACCGAGACAAAGGGCGGTAATCGCAGCCGGCATCATCCACTGCATCAAGGGGACGACGATCATGTTGGCCGGCAGGCCGATGGTTGTGGCGCGATGAAAGTAGTACGCCATGGGAAGTGCGAGTCCCATCTGCATCACGACGGAAATGAAGACAAGTTCCCATCCCGCGAGAATGGCGCGAGTGCATCCCCGAATGAAGCGTGCGGAACGCTGCTGTCCTAAGAAAAGGCCGAGGCGCGAAGCGATGAGCTGTAAATCAACGCGGAACTGGGCAACTCGGGGAGGCAGACGGCTGGCGTAGCCCTTGGAACTCCAATCGACCAGAGCTTGCCTGTAAAGTTGCGACGAACGTTCGAGGACGGGAACTCCAATCGCGGCTACGATGAGCACGCATACAAATGTCATTTGAAAGCTGGCGGTAAAAAGCTGCCGTGGATCGAGCACGAGAAGTCCGAGAGCCGCCGCACCGAGCGCGTTGACCATGGCGCGGTCACGATAAAGCAGACGCGTCCCGAGATAAACGGCGCACATGAGAGTTGCACGCCAAACGGGAGCACCCACCTCAGTTACGAAAGCATAGCTGGCGCAGGACGCGACCGTGAGAAACGTGGCTGGTATTTCCGGAAGCCGCAGCTTGCGAAGGGTCCAGAAGACGACAAACGCGAGGATTCCGACGTTCATGCCCGAAACAACCAGAACGTGATATGTACCAGAGCGCTGAAAATCGAGGCGCGTGTCGCGATCGATGAATGCCTCTTCGCCGATGACCATGGCATCGAGCAGCGCGGCTTCCCGCGCAGGCCATAGTTGATGCACTTTCGCAATGACACCGCGATGCAAGCGGGTTCTCAACGAAGCGAGAGCGGTTCCGGAGAAACCTGGCAATACTGTGACGTCTTCGATTTTGGCCGACCCGAGAGCGACGATGCCCCGATCGGAGAGATATCCCTGATAGTCGAACGCTCCGGGATTGCGAAAATTGCGGGGCAGGCGCAGCTTTCCGACGAATCGGATGCGTTCGCCGTAGTGGAATGTTCTCATTCCTGTGCTTGGATCCGCGCCGGAAGCTTCGTTAGAGTCTGCCGCCTCAGGACGACGTCCGTAGATGCTGAGTCGAATACCAGAATGTATGGGCAACGTCTGTCCCGTTGCGGTCTGAATTTCTTCCGCTTCCACATCGACTGTCTGCCTGGTCTCCGCGAAGCCAGCGGACTGGATCCGGCCGTCATGAACTGCGTGGGCGATGACCTGGAGTTCTTCGCGGTCGGCGTAGGGAACGATGCTGGTGTCTAGCTGAACCCCAGACCGAAGTTGAATCTGCATCGCTCCAGCGAAAAAGAATGAGGTCAGAATTACAGTCCATCCGAAGGTCGATCTTCGGCGCGCGAGATAGGCAGCGGCCAAGATGAAGAAACCGGCGGCAAATGTCCACCAAGAGGTCGGACGCCATGCATAGACGCCTGCGACGATACCGAGGGAATATGTTGCCGCAGCCCAGAGCAGAGGCTGGCGCGGTGTCTTAGGGCGGTGAGCCGGCGGGCCCGCCGGGGCAGAATGGTTGGATTCAGTGAAATGCTGCCGGATGAAACCGTCGCGCCGTGGAAACTCTTCCCGCTTCAGCGCGCGAGATGGACGATCGTCTCGAGATGGAAGGTTTGCGGAAACAGATCCACCAGATGCAACTGCTCGATGTGGTAGCCACCCGCTAACAGGACGATGAGGTCTCGAGCCAACGTCGCCGGGTCGCAGGAGACATATACAACGCGCGGCGCACCCAGGTTCGCCAGCAATTGCGCCACGCGTTGTCCCAAGCCATTTCGGGGCGGGTCCACCACCGCCAGGTCGGGCCTATGAACGATATGAGGGAGGACTGCGCCCTTCCCAACCCGCCCGAAATCTTGCGTACGGGCCAGGTATTGTTCCGTCGTCGCCTGGACCGTCTCTCCATGAGAGGACTGATTGTAGGAAAGATCGGCTGAGGATGTCTGTGACGACTCAACAGAAACGATGTGACGAAAATCACCAGCAAGGGCTGTGGAAAACAATCCGACCCCGGCGTACAAATCGAGGGCCGATTCGCCGGACTGGCCACCCGTGACAATTCGCACCAATTCGTCGGTCAAGAATCGATTCGTCTGGAAGAACGATCCGGAACTGACCCGGTAGGTGGCTCGTTGCGTTTGATACATCAGGTGTTCGACGCCCACCGACAGCAACCGCTCGTGCGAATGACGGGTGCCGGGCTGCGATTCGCGAAACACGATCACTCCGGTGATGGCGGGCAGGTCCGCACGCAGATCTTCTGACCATGCACGCAGGTCCGCACGGCGCGAATCGGGCGCGGTCGATGCTTCCACAAGGAGTTGCGTGTCATCAGCATTGGCAAAGAATTCGAGTTCCCGGACGCCTCGAGGAACCTTGCCGCTTCGCCCGCTCTGCCATAGAACGGAAATACCCCGATTGATCAGGGGCGAACTGATCGGACATTGCTCAACGGCGAGAAGATCGTGGGAGCCGGTCTTGAAATATCCAACGGAAAAGTTTGGGGACGTTCGAACCTGCAGGCGCGAGCGGTTACGATAATTCCAGGGCGGAGACGGATGAACCTGAATATCGGGCTCCAGGTCCAGTTTGGCCGTCCGGCGCAGAGTTTCACGCAGAATTTCTCGTTTTATTTCGATCTGATGGTCATAGCTGGCGTGTTGGTAGTGGCATCCGCCGCATTGGGTGAAATAGGGACAGTCTGGTTGAACTCGATGCGGAGAGGGTTCGAGGACCGATTCGAATCGCGCTCGTACGAATCCAGGTTTTCGTTCCGCCGGTGAGGCTTCGACTTTTTCCCCAGCGAGAACGAAAGGAGTGAAGACAGCTTTGCCGCGGCCGCTTTCGTCCGCAGGAAGATGCGCAAGGCCATCGCCGCCGTAAATCAGCTTTTCAATTGTGAGGAGCAAGATGCGATTCTAACCGATGAATCAGAGTGCCCGGCCCGCCGCTGCGCCGGACGCCCACGCCCATTGAAAGTTGAATCCACCTAAATGGCCCGTGACATCAACGACCTCGCCGATAAAGAACAGCCCGGGAATGTTCACACATTCCATGGTCTTGGCAGAAAGTTCGTTGGTATCGACGCCACCGGCGGTCACCTCGGCCTTTTCGAAGCCTTCGGTACCGGCAGGAACGACTGCCCAATCGTGGACTTGTTTTTCGACGGTGGCGAGGGCGGCATTTGTCCATGAAGATGGAGCATGAAGCTCGAACCATCGGTCCGCGAGGCGCTGCGGCAAGAATTTTCTGAATTCCGATCGCAGCGCGGAGAGTGTGCGGGCAAACGTCGGGTCCGCGAAGCTGGATGTTGCTTCCTTGCCGGGCAGAAGGTCGATGTGAATGGAGTCTGGTTTTTTCCAATACGACGAAATTTGAAGAATCGCTGGCCCACTGAGTCCGCGATGAGTGATGAGCATCTTCTCGCGGAACCGTTGTCCGTCGCAGGTAGCGATCACGTCCGCCGAAACGCCGGATAGATCGCAATAGTGATCGTGATCTTCGGAGTTCATCACCAACGGTACGAGTGCAGGCCGGGGCTCTTGAAGTTTCACACCAAACTGCCGCGCCAAATCGTAGCCGAAGGAGGTTGCGCCGATCTTGGGAATCGAGAGACCGCCCGTTGCCACGACTAACGCTGGCGCCCGAAATTCGATATCGTTGGTCTTAACGGAGAAGAACTCCGAACGCGCAACTTCGGTGATCTTTGTGTTCAAGAGAATGTTGCAGCGCGCACGTCGGCATTCCTCTTCGAGCATCGCTACGACATCCCGCGCCGAGTGCTTGCAGAACAACTGTCCCAGGGTCTTTTCGTAATATGGGATGTTGTGCTTCTCGATCAACGCAATGAAATCCGCAGGAGTGTAGCGGGCGAGCGCGGATTTTGCGAAGTGCGGATTTGCAGAGATGAAGTTGTCGGGCCGGCTGTAGAGGTTGGTGAAATTGCAGCGTCCGCCGCCGGAGATCAGAATCTTCTTGCCCAAGCGCTCGGCGCGTTCGAGGATCGCCACCCGGCGTCCGCGCTTGCCCGCTTCGATGGCGCACATGAGCCCGGCCGCGCCGCCTCCAAGAATCAATGCGTCGAATGACTGGATCACGTCGCTCACATGTAGAACAGGCTGAGTCGAGGAAGCCGGTATTTTTCCAGAAGGCGTTTGTTGACGTACTGCTTGTGGAGTTGATCGATCTGCGGCCCTGACATCTTTCGACGGTAAGGAGCGAGGTCGCGATCGGCTTCGGCCCGGACTGCGACGATCTCATCGTCTGCCGTGGAGGTTAACAACATTGCAAAGAGCTTTTCTTCCAGCACAGTCAGGCGACGCTCCAGGTCTTCCAGGCGTGAAGACGGTTTTTTTCTCACGTCGTCGGCAAGTTGGCGCAGAGTAGCTGCGGTTTCGCGAACGAACGATCGCAAAGGCGTAGCGGTATCCGGCTGAAACTTGGCGGCTTCGAGCGCGTCCGCGTTCCGTAACAAAAAGACCGCAACCGTTTCTGTCTCGAAGCCTTTCTCTTTTGTTTTTTCGGCAGGCTCCGTGGCCGCAGCGCCCACCGCAGCCTCTTTCATACCTTCCGCGGCAGCAAGAACTTCCTGCGAACAATAGGCGAGGCTGTTGATCTTCTTTGTTTTCGACGGACGTTGGTCGTAGTGATCGAAGGCTCCGTCGATGCCGCGCAAGGCAGCTTCCAGCGGAATGCCTGCGTCCTTCCAGGTTTCGATCAGGGCCCAGTCCAATGTGGAGAGCAGCAGGCCCCCGCCGCGGCGCTTCAAGAAACGCTCTTCTATTTCGGTGAAGTAGTTGAAGTAATTTTCCACGGCGGTTCAGCGAGCGGAGCGGGCGGGAGTGGAACTGTCTCCGTTCTTGGCTTTGTTCGCGGGCTTCGAGGATGGCTTGGGGGCCGGTTTGGGAGAAGCAGAATCTTTACGGGCGCCAGCATTTCTTTCCCAAATGGTGCGCAGACCTTCGAGAGTGAGGAAATCGTCGACATTCTTGATGAATTTCGATCCGGTCCCGATCATCGGACCAAGGCCACCGGTCGCGATCACGTGCGTCTCCTTGCCCAACTCCGCGAGCAGCAGTTCCAAAATGCCATCGACGAGTCCGAGATAGCCGTAGTAGAGGCCAGATTGCAGACTGCCCACAGTATTCGATCCGATCACGCGGGCAGGCTTCCGAATCTCAACGCGGGGAAGCCTTGCAGTGCGTTCGAAGAGAGCATCGGCAGAGATGCCGATGCCGGGGCAAATCACTCCGCCGAGATATTCGCCTTTGCTCGAGACGCAATCGAAAGTTGTCGCCGTACCGAAATCAACGATGACACAAGGGCCGCCATACTTTTCAAAGGCGGCGACGGCGTTGACGATTCGGTCGGCGCCCACTTCGGCCGGATTGTCGTAATGGACCGGCATTCCCGTCTTCACGCCCGGTTCGATAAAGAGCGGACGCAAATTGAAGTAGCGCTCGCAGACCTGGCGCAGAACCGGATCGAGTGGAGGAACGACCGAGGAGACGACGATGCCGTGAATACCCTTGGACTCGAGACCCGCCATCGAAAACAGATTGCGGAACAGGACTCCGTATTCGTCGACCGTACTTGTCCGGGAAGTTGCGACCCGCCAGTTCGCGACGAGGTGTTCGTAGCGAGGATGGTCTCCCGGCTGGGCCAGCGCATGCGACTGAGCATCGGGAGCGAAAACGCCAAGGACCGTGTTTGTGTTTCCGACGTCAATGACGAGCAGCATATGTGATCGATCGTGGTATGTGCTGAAACAGGCCTTACTGCCGCTACTTTTCCCTGACCGTTCCGCTTAGAACGATTTGCATCCCATTCGCAGTTCGAACCTGCAGAAATCCGCGCGGGTCGAGCCCTTCCGTCGTGCCTTCGAACGCGGAACCGTTCTCTTCGATGCGCACTTTCTTGCCGCGCACCCAGGAAGAATTCTCCGCGAATCTCTGCAGAATCGACTCACGCGCACTGGGATCTTGCAACAGTTGGCGATATTCGCGGTCGACTGATTTTAGCAAAGCGACCACCAGTTCAACGCGCGACCATTCTTTGCCGGTCGCGAGACGCAATGAGGTTGCCGCCAGCTCTTTCGGGAAATCGTCCTGGTTCACGTTGATGCCGATTCCGACGACGATGTAGCGAACACGAGTCGCCTCGGCGTTCATTTCCGTAAGAATGCCACACACTTTCTTGCCGTCGATCAACAAGTCGTTGGGCCACTTCAGGTCCGGTTCCACGCGAGAGTCGACGAAATGGATGGCGGACCGAATTGCCAGTCCCGTTGCCAGTGACAAGGGCAAAACCTCTGAAGGTGGCAGCGAGGGCCGCAATATCAAGGAACAGTAGATTCCGGTGGATCGAGGCGATTGCCAGGAATTGCCTCCGCGCCCGCGTCCCGAAGTTTGTTCCTCCGCGAGAAAGACGCTGCCTTCCGGCGAACCCTCGGCAGCGGCGGACATGGCGGCGGTATTCGTCGATCCGATCTTGTAGAAGTGGTTTATGTGATTGTCGAAAATTGTGCCACGCAAGAGCGGCCGCAGGATTTCAGGTAAGAGAAGATCGGGCACCTGGCGCAAGCTGTAGCCGGTGGCCGGGTGGCCCGCGACGTCCACACCCAACCCGCGCAGCTGTTGAATCAAGCGCCAGACCTCCGAGCGGCTGGCCGAAATTTCATCCGCAATCTTGGTCCCGCTGAGAACCACAGTTGCGTGCTCCATGAAGAGGCGCACGATGAGGCCGAGGCGCAGGTCGGTGGGTTGAGGCTGGTGAGCTGCGGGTAACGCCTTCGACCGTCGAGGCGCGCGAGTTTTGCTGATGTGGGCGATGCCGAGATTATCCGCGAATACCGGCCAAACGACAATCGGATCGAAATTCGGCGGCGGGTATCGACTCTAAGCAGTGACCACGCGCATGCTCATATCTGCCGCCTGAGGAGAATGAGTCAGGTATCCGATCGAAATGAAATCGACACCCGTCTCGGCGTATGCGCGGACATTCTCGAGGCGAATTCCGCCCGAACATTCAAGGGGGATGCGTCGGCCGTCCTTCTGCAGGTCAGCTTGCGAGCAACGCTCGACCGCTCGCTTCACGTCCTCTGGAGACATGTTGTCGAGCAGAATGGCTTCAGCGCCGTTGGCAGCTGCTAGCTCCAACTCGTCAAGGCTGCGAACTTCTACCTCGATGGGCTGCGATCCCCGGCGATTGCGATGCGCTCGTTCAAGTGCGGGCGCGATCCCCGCGGCCAGCGCAATGTGATTATTCTTGATAAGGACGCCGTCGGAAAGATCGAGGCGGTGATTTTGTCCGCCGCCGCACCGGACGGCATATTTGTCGATCACACGCAGCCCAGGTGCGGTTTTGCGCGTGTCGAGAATCCGAGCATGCGTGCCCGCAACGGCCTCCACAAATTTGCGGGTCAGGGTGGCGATGCCGCTCATGCGTTGCAGGAAATTCAGAATCACCCGCTCGCACGAGAGAACGACGCGCGCGTTGTGCCTGACAACCGCAACGGACTGTCCTTTGTGCAACCGTACGCCGTCGAAGATCTCGGGATGGGTCGTGACTTCGTAATGGGCTGTCACAGCGCCATCGAGGGCCGCGTACACATCGAGAATGCGAGCTACACATCCAATTCCGGCCAAAATGCAGTCCTGCTTTGCGACGATGGTCGCAGAAGCACGCTGATTGGGGTCGATGCACGCGTAGCTGGTAGCGTCGCGCGTGGCGCGGTCTTCCAGCAGCGCGTTCTCGAGAATTGCCGTGAGTCGTCTAGAGTTCCAATCCATAGCCCGATTGCCTATATCGAGTGATCAGCGATCATCTCGCGCGTTCACTGACATCCCAACTCTTTCAACTGGCTGACTGTCTTTTCCTTGAGAACGCTCAGTTCTTGTTGCTGCTTGCGCAGGTTCTCGACCACCGCAGCCGGCGCTTTGGCAAGAAACTGTTCGTTGCCAAGTTGTCGCTGGCCGCCGACGATTCCCTTATCGAGTTTTTCGAGTTCCTTCTTGAGGCGCTCACACTCGGCAGCGACGTCGATCTTGCGCTCAAAGATCATATGCACATCGAATCGCGCCGTGCTGCGAGAGCCGGCTCGATTGGCGAGCGAGGTTTCCACGTACGTAATCTTTTCGACGCTGCCCAGGCGCTCGACCGCGGCATGATTTTGCTCGATCATCTTGCGAATGTCGGGCTCATTGACGAAGATATCGATTGGAACCTTCACCTTCGGCTCGACTTTCAACTCTGCCCTGAGATTCCTCACGCTGACAATTAGATCCTGCAAGATTGCCATTTCAGTTTCGGCGGCGAGGTCAAATTGCTTCTCCTCCGCATGCGGATAGTTCGCCAGCGCGATGGACTTGAACGGGGGCTTTCCGTCGTACATCGCCTGCCAGATTTCTTCCGTAATAAACGGCATGACAGGATGAAGCAGGCGCAGCGAACTTTCAAAAAGATTGACCAGGTTCGCGCAAACTGCCTGCGCAGAAGTCTTGTCGCTCCCTTCTTCGAAGTTCAGTCTTGGCTTGATCAGTTCCAGATACCAGTCACAGAACTCGCCCCAGAAGAAGTCGTAGATACGATTCGCGGCTTCATGGAAGCGGTAGGTCGCGAGGGCATCATTTACATCGGCAGCCACGCGATTGAAACGTGAAAGAATCCAGCGATCTTCCAGGCTCGTCGATTGGAAACCCGGCACTCCCTTGGGTTGCGGCGAGAGTTCGGGGGCGGGAGCCGCGCCGCATCCGATTCTGTCCACGTTCATGAACATGAATCGCGCAGCATTCCAGATCTTGTTGGCGAAGGCGCGGTATCCGTCGGTACGGCTCTCGTTGAAGGCGATGTCGGTTCCCGGCGCAGCCATCGCGGCCAAGGTGAAGCGGGTTGCGTCGGTGCCGAAGCGCTCGATAATCTCCAGAGGATCGATTACGTTCCCCTTGGTTTTCGACATCTTCTGCCGATCGGCATCGCGCACTAGAGCGTGGATATACACATGCCGGAATGGCACGCTGTCGTCCGTCTTCAGCGCTTCGCCGCTTGCTTTCTTGATAGCGGGGTCTTGCGCGTGGCCCTGCATGAAGTGGCAGCCGAACATGATCATGCGCGCGAGCCAAAAAAACAGGATGTCGAACCCTGTGATCAAGAGCGTGTTCGGATAGAACACATCGAGGTCGCGCGTTTTCTCCGGCCAGCCCAGAGTGGTGAAAGGCAGCAGTCCCGAAGAAAACCAGGTGTCGAGTACGTCGGGAACCTGCTCGAGCTTTTCGCTGCCGCATTTTCCGCATTTGGACGGAGTCTCGCGGGCGACGATGATTTCCTTGCAATCGCCGCAGGTCCAGGCCGGGATGCGATGTCCCCACCACAACTGGCGCGAGATGCACCAGTCGTAGATGTTATTCATCCAGTTCAGATAGATCTGGCGATAATTGTCGGGAACAATCGTGATCTCGCCGCTTTCCACCACTTGTCGGGCGCGGTCGGCGAGCGGCTTGATCTTGATGAACCACTGCTCGGAAAGCCGCGGTTCCACCACGGTTCCACAGCGCTCACACTTGCCAATCGAAAGCGTGTAATCCTTTTCCGCAACCAGAAAGCCCTGCTCTTGCAGATCGTGCAGGACACGCTTGCGGGCTTCGTAACGGTCGAGGCCTGCGTATGCGCCCGCGTTCTGGTTCATGCGCGCGTGCTCGTCCATGACATTGATCTGCGGAAGGTTGTGGCGCAACCCGGCCTGAAAGTCATTCGGGTCGTGCGCAGGGGTGACCTTCACCGCGCCGGTGCCGAACTCGGGCTGCGCCAGTTCGTCCGCAATGATGGGGATCTCGCGCTTCATCAGCGGAAGCAGAACTTTCTTGCCGTGAAGATGGGTGTAGCGCTCGTCCTTGGGATTGACGGCGATGGCGCTATCGCCCAGCATTGTCTCAGGCCGCGTTGTCGCAACCGTGATGAACTCGTTCGTTCCGATCACGGGATAGCGAATCTCCCAAAGCTTCCCGGCAGTTTCCTCGTGCTTCACTTCGAGATCGGAAATCGCGGTTTCGTGCCAGGGACACCAGTTGACGATGTAGTTCCCACGATAGATGAGGCCTTGTTCATAAAGCCGGACGAAGACTTCGCGTACGGCGTGCGAAAGATTCTCGTCCATCGTGAAGTACTCGCGATCCCAGTCGACGGAGGCGCCGAGCCGCTTCATCTGGTCGAGGATCGCGCCGCCGTAGAGTTTTTTCCAATCCCATACGCGCTCAATGAACTTTTCGCGGCCGAGGTCGCGGCGCTTCTTGCCTTCCTGGGTGAGTTGGCGCTCCACCATCATCTGGGTGGCGATGCCGGCGTGATCGGTACCCGGCAGCCACAAGGTGATGAAGCCGCGCATGCGATGCCAGCGAACGATGATGTCCATTTGCGTCTGGTTGAGCATGTGGCCCATATGCAGACGGCCGGTGACGTTCGGCGGGGGCAGCAGAAGCGTGAAAACGGGGCGAGTTTCTCCCGCGGCGGGGGTAGGGGTCGAGAAGAGCTTCTCGTTCACCCAGTAGTCGGCCCAGCGCGTTTCAATCGCGCCCGGCTCGTAAGCTTTTGGAAGTTCGTGCGGCATAGAAACAGGCAGCACTCAGCCGTCCGCAATCAGCCAGTCGAAACCGGTTTACAAGGGACTTCGACTGACCGCTGAATGCTGAAGGTTGAGTGCTGGTCTGATCTTACAGGCGCAAGAAAAGAAGGGTCAAACGAGGTCGGTTGGGAAATTATTTCTTTTTTCCGAGCTTGCGGGAGATTTCTTCGACGATCTTCGGACGTAGGCCAGCAAGGACGCTGTCGACGATGCTGGCGATGGAAGAATCGGACTCGAGCGCGCTCGCCACATCTTCCGGGCTATTCTCTGCACCAGCCGCCACTGCCATGGCAGCGTCGGTGATGTGAGAAACGGTGGGTTCGCTGGAGGTCTCGACCGCAGGACTACCGGGCATTGCGCCTTCGCGGCTTCGCCGCCAACTGGCCCACGCCGCCGCAGTCGTCGCGGCCATGTCAGGATCTCTCGTTGCGACTAACGCAGGGCTGGTGGATTCAGGCGACGCTTCTACTTCGGAATTAATCCGCTCCGAGACTGTTGGAGGAGCGGGCACTTCATTCGCCAGTTCCTCGGTGGATGCGTGCATCGATTCTTCTGCGGGCTGCTCTTGATTCGTTCGATATTGGGGAACGGCTTCCGAAGAGGTTGCATGAGCGGTTTCCGCGGAGACGCTCGCTTCTTGCGGCGCTGGCACCTCTAACGGCTGGGCCGAAGCTTCAAAGGCCGATGCATCGGCAGCCGGTGACGCTCCAGAGGACCATGGCGACGAATCGGTCGCTGGCGGCGCGCTCTCTGGAACATAGGAGGAAGCCACCGTCTCGAATCGCTTAACGGCGGCGCTCATGACTTCGGATGCTTCGTCGGCCACTGCGTTCAATGTCTGGACCGCTTCGGGAACTGCCGTCTCAGTCGAGGTTGGGGATTCCGGAGCGAAGTTGGGTTCGCTGTGCGCTTCCGCGGCAGGGGCCGTCTCGGCCGCTGCATAAGCCGCATAGGCTTGCTGCATCTCCTGTTCGAGCGAGAGGCCGGTGTCTTCCGGAGCCAGAGCCACAGAGACTGCTGTCCAACGGGACGTCGATCCGCCAGTTCCAGCACCTGCGGCTGCCGCCATCGTTATGGGTTCGTCGGAGGAGCGATCCGCGTCGGGGTGTGGCTGCGACCCGAGAATTGCCGAGGGCATTTCAATGACTTTGCCGGAAGTGACTGCCGAGTATTCGTGCGAGATCTGCGCCGCCGGTTCGCTTTCCGTGGCTTGCTCTGCAAAAGTGACGGAGGCTGCGATCTCCGGTGCGGAGTCGGCGAGCTGTTCTTCTTTCTTTTCGTGGCTACTGCCGAGATTTGACTCGGCCGAAACAGACTGAGGCGCCTCGTGTTCCTCAGCCTTGCTCTCAAGGATTTTTCCTTGAACTTGCGCGGCGGCGGCGGCCAGCGCTGCAATTTCTTCGGGTGTGACGTCCTTCGGCAAACCCTCAGGCGCGAGGGCGCCGAGGTCGACTTTTTCTTTATCACTCGCGTCTCGGGAGTTCTCCGGGCGATGGTCGACCGTGGTTCGCAGGTCTTTGTTTACCGGGTTATAGATTGCGGAATCGTCGGCATCGGGTTCGGGGACAGTTTCTTTCGCTTTCGACGGGAACGAGATGCGATTCTTCCATCCAGAATTGTCTTCGGCCGCGGCGGACTTGTCCTGCCGAGATTCTTCGATCGCCGCCGTAGCGCGCGCGAAACGGCCAGGCTTCGACGCTTCCGCACGGGGGACGATCTTGTCTTCGAGCTTGCTCAATGCGCCGAGTAACTCGCTGGCCTCAAAGGGCTTAACGATGTAGCCATCGGCGCGGACACGTTTGGCTTCCTCGGGCTTAAAGGGCTCTAATTTTCCTACAGTCAGCAGGACGGGGATGCGCGCGGTGTCGCCAACATCTTTCAGGCGCTGGCAGACTTCCAAGCCGCTGTATCCCGGCATGTAAACGTCGAGGACGATGAGGTCAGGCTTGAGTTCGGCGATCTTCTTCAGCGCCGCGGAACCGTTATTGACCGTGATGACTTCATATCCCGCATCCGCAAGGATTTTCCGCCCCATATTCTGGGCGGTAACGCTGTCGTCCGCGAGCAGTATCTTCCTGGCCAAAAGGTTTCCTCTGATGAGGGGAGATATCGCGAAGGTAACCTGACCTTCAACCTAAGTCAATGATCTAGAAGGGAAGTAACCGGTTACCAGTGGTCAACACCTAGCGCGTGCGGAACTGAGAACCTCGGCAGCCCGCTTGAGCCGCCGAGCGATTGTTCAACCAGCAATTGTTTCAACAAGCATTTGTCCAACGAACTTCAGAATGGAACTATTTTTTTCAAGCCCGTCTTATGCTTCCTCTTGCTGCTCGACAGATCTTTGTCGTCGGCCGGCGTCGAGTCATCCGAATTTACCGCTGACGAAGATGCCGTGCTGGATCTCGTTGACCTGCGTTGGAGGGGGCAGAGCTTGTTCACTTCCGCTGTCGGTGGGCTTTAGTTCGTTGGGATCGGCAGCGGCGTTCGGCTTCAGTTCATTTGGATCGGTTCCAGCAGGCGCTGCGCCGGGTGCGGTGGGACGTCCGAATGGCGAACCTCCCGGCGGAGTGCTGGAATCGGCTGCGGGAGCCACATCTGCCGCGCTCGGTTGGTCTGGCTTAACGATTTCAACACTTGCGCCCGTTTTCTCGCTGAGACCAGCGGCTGCGAAGGCCTCGCCCCGCACAACCGAGGTAGCAGCCACGGGCTCCGGTTCGATGAGTGTGGGTTCTCCGGTCTTGGCTGCCGCGGCTACATCCGGACCTTTCTTAATGATGCCCATAAATTTCTGAGCCATCGTCGCCTCGCTGCGGCCAGCGACCTCCGCTTTATTGCGGGCGACAGCGCCTTTAGTGGGCCGAGGAATGGGCTGGTGCAAGGCCGCGAGTCTCTTCTTGGCATCGTCGGTGCGATCCATCATCGGATAGCGCGTGAGGATCCTGCTGTACGCCTCAGACGCTTTCTTCTCAAGCTCCCCGATGTACTTGCCTTTGATCGCTTCAGTCGTGCATCCGCGCGGCAGGTTGTGCGCGTCGCAGGTCGGGGCGGTACGGATGCGGGCAATTTGTCCTTCGTAGTTCTGGCCCAAGAGATAGAGAGCCTCGTCCGCACGGCTGTATAGCGGATACTTGTCCACCATCGACTGCAAGCGCGCGATCGAAGCTGGATACGACTGGCGCAAATAATAGAAACGCCCAATTCCGAATTCGCGATCGGCGAGCACTTCCTGCACTTCCAGCAAGTTTTTGCTTGGCCTCGGGGACGAGTTTGCTGTCCGGATAGGTCAGGATCACTTTGCGGTATTCATCTTCCGCGCGCTTCGCGTGGGTGTAGTCGCGATCAGATTTCTCCATCTGCTGATAGTGGATGTTCGCGATCTTCAGCTGCGCTTCGGCAGCTTCCGGCATGTTGGGAAAGAAGATCTCGAAGTCGCTGTATTCCTGCTCGGCCTGAGCCAGAGCGGCGGTCCCGCCTTCGGCGTACCAGGAGTCTCCGACGGCCAGCTTGGCGCGCGCGATGAATTCGGAATCGGGGTACGTGTTGATCAGGGTCTGCAGCGTAAGGCGAGCCACGTCGAAACGGTTGTGCCGCATCGCCTCCATGGCTTTGTCGAACAGCACCTTGTCAGGCTGCTTCGACCCGACATTCGCCAGGGGGTTCACGGACTTCTTGTTCGTGCAGGCAGCGGTCAGCGCCAGCAGCATCGCGAGGGCAAGCATCAACGGAATTCGACGGGACATGAAACCTCGAGAGTGGCCGATCGTGCCGCGACCACCAGAAAATGTCGGATCTTCTTGACGGGAGCCGAAGGCAGACTCCGGGCCCCGAGATCCGATTCCTGACTAAACTTTCTGCAGTGCTGCCTCGGTGGCTGCTTTCAGCAGAGCCTCGGCATTCTTCTTTGGATCACCATTTCCGAACACGGCGTTGCCCGCGACCAGAATTTCGGCACCGGCGCGGACCACGTCAGCAACGGTATCGAGTGCAACCCCGCCATCCACTTCAATGCGGAAAGCTCAAGCCCCGCCGGCTGCGAATGTCAGCTAACTGCTGCATTTTGTGCAACGTCGAAGGGATGAATTTCTGCGCGCCGAACCCGGGATTCACCGACATCACCAGGACATAATCCACAATATCCAGAACTTCTGCGAGCGTATCGACCGGAGTTGCCGGATTAATGACGACGCCCGCCAGGCAGTTATGGCTCTTGATCAGATGCAGCGTTCGGTTCAGATGGCGGCAAGCCTCCTGATGCACCGAAATCCAATCAATTCCTGCGTCGGCGAATGCCGGAATGAAATCGTCCGGATTCTCAATCATCAGGTGGCAATCGAGCGGCAGTTTCGTCACTTTGCGGAGGGACTTCACGACCGGCGGACCGATCGTGAGATTGGGAACGAAGTGGCCATCCATGATGTCGACATGGATGACAGCTCGCTCCACCCTCACCTGCGGCGCGCACCTGCTCACCGAGTCGAGCGAAATCTGCCGAAAGAATTGACGGAGCCAGATCGATCAAACCCTGGGTGCCTCGAAAGCTGAGATCGAACAAGAAAACGCGTGTGGAAATTCTAACACGCTGAAAGAGAACACCGAGCCCTGTGTTCAGGACCGATATGCCTAGGCAGACCGCTCCGTTGTCACCACGAATTTGGGACGATTCGAGTCAGGATTGCGAGATCTGAATCGCATGGTACCCTCATCCGGCGTGCTCTCGTTTTTTCAATTCGGACCGGCCATCTGCTCAGTGGCCGCGGTCTTTCTCTGGGGAGCCGCAGATTTTTCCGGCGGGTACGCCTCACGGCGGGCCAACGCTTTTGTTTTCACTGCGTTTTCGCATCTCTGTGCGTTCGCGCTGATGGTGACCATCGCGCTCTCGCAACACGGAGTCTTTCCTGATCGGGCGAGCATCTTCTGGGCGTTGGCCGCTGGCGCAATTGGCGGATTTTCACTCGCGATCTTCTATCGCGCCCTAGCCTCAGGGCAAATGGGATTGACTGCCCCGATCGCGGCCCTGCTGGGTGCGGCGATCCCGACGATGGCCGACATCGCACTGGAGGGCGCACCCAGCCGGCGATCGATCGCCGGATTTGCCCTCGCGATTTTCGCCATATGGCTGATCACGCGACCGGAATCTCAAGGGGCGGGCCAGCCAAAGGGCGCTGCAACCGCCGCTCTCGCCGGAGTCGGATTTGCCGGATTCTATCTTTGCGTGCACCAGGCGACAGGGTCGGTGGTATGGATCGCCGCAATTTCGAGGATGGGGTCTTTGACGGCCACTGCGATCGCAGTGGTCGCCTCGGGTGCGCCACTCGTGATGGACCGCCCGTCCGTTGCTCTTGGTGTGATCGCGGGGTTCTTCGACATCACGGCCAGCGCATTGTTTATCTATGCGAGCCAACGGGGCCGGCTCGATGAAGCTGTGGTGATCACCTCGCTTTATCCTGCGGTGACGGTCCTGCTGGCGCGTTTTTTTCTGAAAGAGCGGTTCAGCGGGTGGAAGTTCGTCGGATTGCTTGCGGCCCTCGCGGCAGTTCCGATGATTGCCTCCGGCTAGCCGTATCTGCACTCGATTCGGCACTCGCAACGAGACGTTCGCTGCTGCTAGCATCGCAGCGTGCCACTTGTCGAAGCCCGCAACCTGACGAAAGTCTTTTCGCGCAATGCGTCGCCATTTGGCGGAGCGGGCGCAGAGGTGCGCGCCGTAGACGATGTGTCGATCGACATTCGAGCGGGAGAAACGCTGGGGCTTGTCGGCGAATCCGGCTCGGGCAAGAGCACTCTGGGCCGGCTGATTCTGCGGCTGATCGAGCCAACGTCGGGAGTCATACAGTACGAGGGGCGCGACCTGTTGTCGGCAAGTCACGGTGAAATGCGGCGTTTGCGGCGCGACCTGCAGATTATCTTTCAGGATCCATTTGCTTCGCTCGACCCGCGATTTCGTGTCGAGGAGATCGTTGCCGAGCCGCTGACGATTCACGGGGGCTCGATGGGCGATGATTCGTCACGCCCGAGCAGTCGCGGGAAAGTGGCAATCCAGCAGCGAGTGGCGGAACTACTGCGCGCGGTGGGCCTCGACGATTCCGCGCGAAGGCGGTATCCCCACGAATTCTCGGGCGGACAACGGCAGCGGATCGGCATCGCCCGCGCTCTCGCCTTACGGCCGAAATTTCTGGTGTGCGATGAACCGGTGTCGGCCCTGGACGTGAGCGTGGGCGCGCAGATCGTCAATCTTCTCGCTCAACTGCAGCGCGATTTTGGCTTGACCTACTTGTTCATCTCGCATTCGATGCCGGTGGTGCGCTACCTGTCGACCCGAATTGCAGTGATGTATCGAGGCAAGATCGTGGAGGTCGGCGATTCCCAGCAGATCGCCGAGAGGCCCGCGCACGCATACACGCGCACGTTATTGGAAGCGACTCCCCAAATCTCGGCCTGATTGCGGCCGAATTTTTCAGAACCACCAGGTCCATAACCAGTCCACGAAAGTGTGCGTGATGGCGGAGGCCGGCACTCGCCTGTGTTCGCGCCAAGCCCTTCCGTAGAAAATGCCGGCTACCGCGGCAATCAACACATAGCGCCAGTTGAAGTGAGCGGATCGTTTGTTGAAATGCGACAGGCCAAAGAGCGCGGCCTGGATCAACAGCGCTGGATTTCTCCCGAGCCGGCGTTCGAGAAAATTCTGCACCCACGCGCGGAAGAAGAGTTCCTCCGGGACCGCGACGAAGATGAAGATGCCCGTCCAGGTCAGGAGGGCTTTGGTCACGGCGGGCGAGTTCGTGTGCGGATGAATGAATCCCAAACCTAGGCCCAGCACAAGAACGAACGGCGCGAAAAACCCCAGTTCACGCAGGCCAGTCTTCCAGTCCTGCCAGCGAAAGTGAAAGTCAAAACCTGTGCCTTTCAATTGCCGGATGCCGAGGAAGGCGTAGAGGCCGGCGTCAACTAGGAGAAGATTTCCAAAACCGCGCAGGCCCGGTGGCCAAGCGGCGTCGAACCAGCGCAAGTCCACGGCCAGACCGAGCGTGACCAGGATCAGTGCGTCACGCCAGTTGCCCCGCTGGTCCGCGTCAACTACGGCAGCTTGCGACATCAGCCACGCCATGACGAGCGGAAGACCGCTGTAGACCGCGAGCCACTCCCAGCGAAACAGGTGGGCCGGGACCGAGATCAGAACATAGGGTGCTGCCAGAACTGCGGGAGCGAAAATGCGGAGGTATCTGGGCCAATTGCCGATGGTTCGGCTCACCCGTTCGGAGGCGCATCCAAACGCGGCAGCGGGAATGAGCTCGAGTGCGAGCGTCGCGATCGTCAACGGCGTGACAGCAGGCATCGAGTCATCTTATCCAGATTGAGAGCAGGGGCGCCGGAAACGAACAGCCTCGGGTCTGCGGGCAGTTCGCTGCGCACGTTCAGAACGAAGCGCTTGTCTCTCTAACCAGCGACGAATAGAATGCCCTCGCATCTTTAACGAGGAACGCATGGCAATCGATCCAGTCTCTGCAGTTTCGCCAACTCCCGAGTCCGCGCCTGCACCGCTGTCGCAGGGAGCGCGGATTATCGACACTTTCATCGCGCCTTCGAAGACCTTCACCGACATTCGGCGAAGCGCGAGTTGGTGGGCTCCGTGGATACTGGTCTCGATCGTTTCTATGGTCTTCATTTATTCGATGGGGAGCCAGGTGACGTTTGATCAGATCAGCAAGAATCAAATCGCTCACTCCAAGCGGGCGGATCAGTTCGACAAACTGCCGGCCGATCAGCAAGCGAAACAATTGGCGCTCTCCAGCAAGATCATCGGTGCATTCGGGTATGGCAGCCCGCTGCTGATTTTGTTTTTCACGTTAATTTCGACGACGGTTCTGTGGGCGACGTTCAAGGTTGGAATGTCCGCGGAGACCAGCTTCGGCCAAGCCTACGCGATCATGATGTATGCGGGCCTTCCGGGAATTATTGGCGCAATTCTGGGGACGATTTCGCTGTTCGCGGGCGTGAATCCTGAAGGATTCGACATCAACAACCCGGTGGGCACCAACCTTGCGTACTACCTCGATCCGGACAGCACCGGCAAGTTCCTTCGCGGGATGGCGTCTTCGCTCGACCTGATTGTCATTTGGTCGATCATTTTGACAGGAATCGGTTTCGCCTGCACCAGCAAGGTCAAGCGCTCAACCGCCATCATGGTCGTGGCCGGCTGGTATCTGATTTATAAGCTCGCGGGTTCCGCCCTAGCGTCGATGGGCTAAACTCAACCGTGGAGGGACGGATGCCTCGTCCGTTCCGCGGCGAAAGCCGCGGTGAGCGAAGAGACCAGACGCCAACCGTCGTGCCAAACGTTTCATCCTGCAATCCTCTCAATTGCTTCGACGAGACCCGGGTCCAGGTTCAACTCCAGACTTGCGAGGTCTTGTTGCATGTGTTCCTCGCTTGACGTTCCAGTCAGCGGAAGCATGCCAACGGCTCTCGCGAAAGCGAAGATCAGCTGTGCCGCCGTCGTACCGAGCCTTTCGGCGACCGCAATCAGCGAAGGATGCCGCACCACTTCCTGGTTGGCGGTGAGAAGAGAAAATCCCTGGTAAGTGATGTTGTGCTCCTTACAAAACGATCGCACTTCGCGGTCCCAGCCAAGGTGCGCAAAGCAGCGGTTCTGCACGAATGCGGGAAGTTCGCTGCCGGCTGCTTGCATTTGTTCCAGATGGTGACTCGCGACATTGCTCACACCGAGCAGGAGCGTTCTTCCGGCATCGCGTTGTTTCCGCATGGACTCCCAAACTTCAGCATCAGCCTCGCTCCACTCATAGTGAGAGAACGGCCCATGCAAAACATAGCTGTCCACATATTCGGGCGACAGATGATCAAGCGAACTGGCGATCGACTGCTCCACTTGCTGCGTAAGGGTTGCGGCCGGATCGTATGGCAAGCGGTGGTCTTGACCGCGCTGGTAAGTGAACTTCGTCTGGAGAAATAGATCTTCGCGCGACACGATGCCTGCGTCGTAGGCGGCCGCCAAGCCTTGGCCGACACCGGCTTCAAAATAGTGGCGACGTTGGTTGGCAGTATCGATGCCGCGAAATCCTGCCCGCAGCGCGAGTTCGGTCAAAGCCGCGCTGCGGTCTTCTTTCCATGCAGTGCCGTATAGAAAACGAGGGATGGGGGCCTTGGGCATCGTCGTCATTTTTGCACGAGCTCACGTCGATCGCAGTGGCGTGGCGGATGACCGTGAAATCGTCGCCGGTATATGCTTAGTTCTCCAGGAGGATACTCGTGAAACGCATTCTTGCTGTCGCCTGTTTCTGTGTGTGTGCAACGTTCGTTCTCTCCCAAGCTCCAGCCACGAAATCGCCGGCTGCCCCCGCCGCTGCCGGACCCACAAAAGATCCGGTGGCGACATCGCTGCGCATGTTGCTGCAACGCTCGCAGAACAACACGGTCGGGGCCATCGAAGCCATGCCCGCCGACAAGTTTTCTTACAAGCCCACGCCGGACCAGATTCCCTTTGCGCACCTGGTCGTACACATTGCGTCGTCGAACAATTTCCTGTGCTCCAAAGCGGCCGACGTTCCGGCTCCCAAGGTCGACGAACCGAAAGAGACTGACTCCAAGGATCAACTCGTCGCCGCGGTCAAGGCGTCCTACAGTTTCTGCAGCGACGCTTTGAGCAAGATGGACGATTCGAAATTGGGCGACAGCGTGGAACTGTTCGGGGGAAAGCAGTTTCCTCGAGCCATAGCCGCGTTAGGGCTGGCGAGTGGGTGGGCCGATCATTACGGAGCAGCGGCAATGTATTTGAGGCTCAATGGAATTCTGCCGCCCAGCGCTCAACCGAAGAAGTAGAACGCAGAGCGCTACTTGAGCTGGACAAGCTCTTCGGAATGGGCCGCTGGCTGCGTTGAAGCAGCGGTCCTTTGCGGGGCGCGCCACGAATCAAAAATCGATATCTGGTGCACGCACGATACGGTGCAATTGGGCGCGCATCCCTTCTCAGTCAGATACTCGCGGCGAATGTCATCGCGCGTGTAGGTCGCGAGAGGGACGCCCGGGTAGCCGCGCTGCTGCGAGCAGTAGTGGACCAGGCCGTTTTCGCAGATGTAGAGATAACGCGCTCCAGCGCGGCAACGCCAGTCATTCGGCAATCCCTTGGCGATGTTGTCCTGAAAAGCGTTGATGCGTGTAAAGCTGCTCTTCTCGAGCGCCTGCATCTCGTGATAGATGCGCCGTTCTTCGTCCCCAAGCGGCTGCAACTGGCCACTGCCGTCGTGGATAATCCCGATCGTCGAAGTAAATCCCAGTTCGACCGCTCGTTTTCCGATCACAAGAGCGTCCTGCGGATGCGAGATCCCACCGCCGACGACCGAGTTGATGTTCACGTGAAAGTCGGCGTATTCCGCCAGCAACTGAAGTTTTTTGTCGAGAACCTTCAGACTCTTCTTCGAAACCTCGTCCGGGTTCACGTTGTCGATTGAAATCTGCAGCCATTCGAGGCCGGCGCGATTCAGGCGCTTGATGCGCTCCGGAACGAGAAAATATCCGTTGGTGATAAGGCCGGCGATCATTCCGTTCGCGCGAATGCGGCGGATGACGTCGTCGAGTTCGGGATGCATCAACGGTTCGCCACCCGAAATTGTGACGACGGCCGTTCCCAGTTCACCCAATTTGTCGATCCGGCGATACATCTCCTCGATCGCCACCGGCTTCGAGAAATCGTCAAATTCATTGCAATAGGTGCAAGCCAAGTTGCATCGCCGCATCGGGATGATGTGGGCGAGCAAAGGGTGATCGGTTGAGGCCAGCGCGGTGGCGGCCATCTTTGCGCCGCGCAAATTGCGCTGGATGGCGTTGGCGCGGCGGCGAAGTTTGGTCAGGATGGATGGCATGTAAATCAGTAACTTCTATTACAACACAGGTGTCACAGCGTTGACATAGACACCACGCCCACCGGAAAAATTTGCGGAGCGAAGTGGTGAAAAACAGGGGCGGGCGGTGACTCTGGACCGCCGTTGGCGATATGAAAAGGGATCCGTTGAGCTCAGGACTGCGGCAACAATTCGTGTCCGGCTTGCTTCAAGACGCTTAGCGCTTTTGTCTGAAAATCTTCCTGGATGAGTACGTAATCTGTGTCGAAGGTTGAGATTGCGAAGATGGGAATTGAGTTATCGGAAAGCGGCTGGATAAATGACAGCAACACCCCTGTCAGCGAGAAGGGGAAGGGGCCCTCCAGCTTGAATCGAATCCACCGGTACTGCGATTCGATCTTCGGGGGAAGGTTGCTGGTTGGGCAGACGATCGAAAGCTCTTCGAGCGAGCGCGTGATCGACGTGAATTCCCCTTCAATGGCCCAGGGTGGAATCGCAGCATCCGGTGCAAGGCGCACGACGGCGTAATTGCCGGGAAGAACGCGGAATTTGAGTTTCAGGCGTTCGTGCACCATAACAATACTAGCTCAACCTTCGATTGCTTTCCGAACCGCAGCCCGCGCCAACAAGCGTGTGGAGTCCAGCGTCGGCAAGGGGGACGATTCCGGCGTCACGAGCAGCGGAATTTCCGTACAGCCGAGCACGACCGCATCACATCCTTCATCTTTCAGTGCACGAATCACTTCGACGAGATACGCGAGAGACCGCGGCAGAAATTGCCCGTTCACGAGTTCGTCAAAGATAATCTGGTTGATTCGAATTCGTTGATCCGGACCTGGTACGCGATACTCGATCCCCGCCGCCTTGAGTACCACGCGATAGACCGGACCTTCCATCAGGTATCGCGTACCGAGCACCGCCAACCGCTTGAACTGTCGCTGCCTCGCCTCTTTCGCTACTTCGCGGGCGATGTGCAGCCACGGCCTTGGCGATCGATGTTCCACGAGATCGAACGCCTGATGGATCGTGTTATCGGGACAGATCAGAAAATCGGCGCCCGCTTTGGCAAGCTTCTCGGCCGAAGCCAGCATGAGTTCTGCGACGCCAGCCCAGTCTCCGGCGTCGATGCTCTTCATGTATTGAGCCAGGGAGAACGAATGCAGCGAAACTTCAGGATGGTCGTGCGGGCCGAGCATCTGCGCTCCCTCGAGCGAGATGGTGCGGTAACAGAGCGCGGCTCCTTCGGTGCTGCATGCGACGATGCCGATGTTCAACATCAGTGGACGTTTTCAGTTTTTACCGTGCAGGTGTACCAGCCGAAACCGCATACGGGCTGCTGTCGCGATAGCGCTTCTCGAATTCTTCCCTAGTGCAAATGGTCTTTACATCGGTCACGCGGTCAATCGCTAGCATCCCGTCCAAATGATCGATTTCGTGTTGCAGCAGCTCGGAGAGGTTGTTCGCGTCGCCCGCATTGTGATGAAGAATCTCGCCTTCCATGTTCTGATAACGCACCGTGATTTCGCGATGACGGTCGACCTGCATGAAAATTGACAGGAAGCTAAGACACGCATCCCACACAACGATCTTTTCCGCGCTCCTAGCGATGATTTCCGGATTGATGAGTGGCCATGGCTCTGCTTCCGGCAGTTTGAGGAAGATCACGCGCCGCAAAATCCCGATCTGCGGAGCGGCGATGCCGCGCCCGTAGCCGGTTTTGGCGCGCCAGTGAGCTAATGTGTCCTGCAAATCGCGAACTAAATCCCGAATCTCGGCAGTGGAGGGATCGCTCACAAACTCCGAATGCTGTCGAAGGAGCGGGTCACCGAGTTGAAGGATGGAACGAACAGGCATGGCGACATTGACGGAACGGCTACATTTTGCCGATCAGGATTTACGAATTCTACGTTTCTCCCGAACTATCGGGCTACTGCAGCGTCGAACAAACTCAAGAGCTCCAACTTTTTTTCTGCGGGCAAGAACGATGCCTCGAACGAATTGCGCGCCAGTTCGCGCAGATGTTCATCGGTAAATCCAAAAGTGTCCTGGGCAAGCTGGTATTCGCGTGCGAGCGAAGTTCGGAAGATTGCCGGATCATCCGTATTGAGGGTGACCATGACTCCCTGATCAAAGAAGTTCTTCACCGGATGTTCAGCGGCCGACTTGCAAACTCCCGTGCGAACGTTACTCGTGATGCAGATTTCCAAGGGAATCTGTCGATAAGCTAATTCCTCCACCAGGTCGGCATCCTGCGCAGCACTCACGCCGTGGCCGATTCTTTCTGCCCGCAGATTAAGAGCTCCCCAAATCGATTCGGGCGGCCCCGTCTCGCCGGCATGCGCCGTGAGCCGCAGGTCATGATTTTGGGCGTATGCGTAAACGCCACGGAAAAGTTCGGGCGGACCCTTCTGTTCGTCACCACCGATGCCGATGCCAACGACGTGACGGGTCTTGTAGCGCACCGCAAGTTCAAAGACTCTTTGCGCGTCCTCGACCCCAAAGTGTCGAGTCGCGTCGAAGATCCAAAGCAAAGAGACGCCAAAATCGTGAGCACCCCTGGTTCGCCCCCGCTCCATACCCTCAAAAATCGCCCCGAAATCCTGCTTCCGAAACAGGCAAACGCCCACCGCGACGTAGACTTCGGCATGCAGCACGTTCTCTTCCTTCAGTTGCTGCATGAGCCGATAGGTAATGAGCTCGAAGTCTTCGGGACCGCGCAGGTGAGCGCTTATTTCTTTGAACGCCATCAAGAAGCTTTGGAAGTCGGTGTAACGGTACAAAGATTCTGTCTCGGCCAGAGTGGCGGTATCGCCATGCCGCCGGCGGAGTTCCAGCAAGGTCGCGGGTTCCACGGCGCCTTCGAGATGCAAATGAAGCTCCGCCTTAGGAAGCTGACGAATAAAGGCATTGGGGGAGGACTGTACGACTGACGACATAATTTCAGATTGTAGATGGACGATGAAAGATTTACGAGAGATCGGAGAATTTCATTGATTCCAATATTTCCACTACAATCCGTTGTTCTTATCCACAAGGAGATGCCATGAATCGACGGATGATCCGGCAGTCATTTCTGGTTGGAACGTTGCTTGCTTTGTCTGCGGTCATGTCGGGAGCAGCCACATCCACCCCGCAAGTGAAGACGCAGTTGGGCGCGGTCGAAGGCAAAGATGACGGTACGGTTCAGGCGTTTCTTGGAATTCCCTATGCGGCGTCTCCCGTCGGAGAGTTGCGGTGGAAACCGCCAGGGCCCGCGGCGAAGTGGGATGGAGTTCGGAAGACAACTGGCTTTGGATCGCACTGCCTGCAGGGGAACGTATTCGGTGACATGGTTTTTCGGGACCCCGGTGGAAGCGAAGATTGCTTGACGCTCAATGTATGGAGGCCCACGCAGGCTTCCTCAAAGAAATTGCCGGTGATGGTTTGGATTTACGGCGGGGGATTCGTCGCCGGGGCGACCTCAGAGGGCAGACAGGACGGAACGCACCTCGCGCAACAGGGAGTGATCGTCGTTTCGATGAATTACCGGCTCGGCGTCTTCGGGTTCTTCGTGCATCCCGAGTTGGCTAAAGAATCGGGCCGGAATTCAGCAGGCAACTATGGCTTGCTCGATCAGATCGCCGCCTTGCACTGGGTGCATGAAAACATTACGGCATTTGGCGGAGATGCGGAAAACGTAACCATATTTGGAGAGAGTGCCGGATCATTCTCCGTTAGTGCTCAGATGGCGTCCCCGCTGGCGAAGGGTTTGTTCCAGAAGGCGATTGGGGAAAGCGGCGCTGCTTTCTCGCGCAGTGGTTTGTCATTTGACCCCGTAGCCGTTCGAGAAGAAAAGGATGCGAAGGTGGTCAAAGAAAAACTAGGTATGTCGACGTTGGCCGAACTCCGGGCAGTGCCAGCCGACAAGCTGTTGGAAGTGTTTGGCACGCCGAGTCCCGATGCTTTTGCGTTTGGGCCGGATGTAGATGGATATTTCCTCCCTGAATCGGCATCCGCAATTTTTGCCTCGGGAAAACAGAATGACGTTACGCTGTTGGCGGGATGGAATCACGACGAGGGCAGCTACGAACTCGGTCCAAAGAAGCCAAACGCCGAGAGCCTGAAGGCTGATGCCCAAAAGGATTTCGGTGACAAGGCGCCGGAGTTCCTCCGCCTATACCCTGCTGACACCGACGAACATGCGTGGCGCTCAGCGGAGGATTACGCCGGCGACAAGTTCATCGCGGCCTCGACATGGGAGTGGATCGAGGCGCAGAGCAAGACCGGCAAGCATCCCGTTTATCGTTATCGATTTGAAATGGCGCCACAATCGTCCGATCCGAATGCGCCAAACATGGGCGCTTATCATTCGGCAGAGATTGAGTACGTTTTCGGGCAACTGGACACCAAGGCAGGTATGTCCTGGCGCACTGAAGACCGTCAGCTTAGTGAATTGATGCAGAAGTATTGGTCGAACTTCGCCCGCAGCGGAGATCCCAACGGACCAGGCTTGCCGAAATGGCCTGTGTATTCGTCAGCCGACGGTTGGCAGGTAATGTATCTCGACGCAAAGTCCGCCGCGCACAAGGACGATCTGAGGGATCGCTACCTGTTCCTGACGAATGCTTGGGCGAAATAAGACCCTGCAACGAAAGCCCCGGCTACTTCTTGGCGAACTCGCTTCTGTGGCGGCTGTAGAAGATGTAGATCAACAGTCCCAGCCCGAGCCAGATGACGAAGCGAAGCCATGTAATCACGGTCAAGCCGGTCATCAAGCCGCCGCACAGAATGATAGAAATCAATGGGAACCACGGCACGAGCGGCACTTTGAAGACGCGCGGCCGGTCCGGCTGCGTGCGCCGCAAGATGATGACGCCTAAAGAAACCAGCACGAATGCGAACAGCGTCCCGATGTTGGAAAGATCCGCGGCGTCGCTGATGGCGAAGATTCCTGACGGGATTCCGACAACAAATCCAGCGATCCAGGTAGAGACGTGCGGCGTCTGAAATTTAGGATGGACTGCCGAAAAGAGTTTGGGAAACAGGCGGTCGCGCGACATGGCGTACCAGATTCGCGCCTGTCCATATTGAAAGACCAGGAGCGATGAGATCATCCCAGTCAGCGCGCCGATGACGATAATCGAGCGCGACCAGCGGCTCGCTCCCAAAACCTTCAGCGCGTAAGCCACCGGCGCTTCTGCCGCTTCGCCCGAGACAAAGGTCGTGTACTTCATCATTCCCAGCAACACAATCGATACGCCAACGTAAAGCACCGTACAGACGATCAGTGACGCGATGATGCCGAAGGGCAAGTCGCGTTGCGGGTTGCGTGCCTCCTCCGCTGCCGTAGATACCGAATCAAAGCCGATGTACGTGAAGAAGACGATGGCGCCGCCCGTAACGATTCCACCGAAACCTGAGGGCGCGAACGGCTGCCAATTGCTCTTGTGCACGAGCGAGCCGCCTACGACGAGGAAAATGAGGATGGCGCCGATCTTGATGGCGACCATGATGTTGTTGGCCTCAGCCGACTCCCGGATACCGCGCACCAGCAACACCGTCAGGACAAAGATGATGAGAAACGCGGGGATGTTGAAATACGCGCCCGTCCAATGCCCGGACTCCCACACGGGGGTCGACCAGCGGTCAGGCAGGTTGAGGCCGAAGGATGCGAGTTGCGCCTTGGTGTAGGCACTAAAGCCGATTGCTACGACCACGTTGCTGACGACATACTCGAGAATCAGATCCCATCCGATGATCCAGGCAAAAATCTCGCCAAGGGTCGCGTAGGAATATGTGTAGGCACTCCCGGCGATTGGAATCATCGATGCTAATTCGGCGTAGCAAAGTCCGGCAAAGCTACAGGCGATGGCGACCAGGAGAAAGGAAATAGCGATGGAAGGTCCAGCCGCGGGGCGGCCATGCATCAAGACCTGCGCAGTGCCGCCGCCGCGAAGGAAATTCACAATGATGTCGAGGACTTGCGCGTGCAGGATCGACGGTGCCTGGAAGAATTCTCCCGCCGCCGCGGTTCCCGTGAGAACGAAAATGCCAGAGCCGATAATCGCGCCGATTCCCAGCGCGGTCAGGGACCACGGGCCGAGCGTCTTTTGCAGGCGCTGGCCGGGCGACTCCGCTTCGGAAATCAGCTTATCGATGGACTTGCAACAGAAGATTTGGCTCTTGGAGGTCCGAATGACTTCTTTGGAAGGAGGGTCGGTCGTTATCGGCTCTGACAAAGGGTGGTCTCTCCTGAACGGACGCAACTAACAACCGGCTGCCAGCACCCGGCATTCTGAAGGTCGGAGTCTTGTAATCCTACCGATCAAAATGCCGAGCGCCGTGCCGCCTGATTCCTGTCGTTACCGTTTCGCCTGGCCGCGTGCCAACTTCTTGACCTTGGGCTTTTTCGACCCACGAGCGTAATCACGCGGCTTTAACGGCTTCTCTGCCTTGCGCTTTTTGCGCGACGTACGTTTTGCTTTCTTGCGATCTTCCTTGCTCAGCTTCGTTGTGTTTGCCATGAATGAAGTATTGATCCTTTTTAGTCAGAAATTGCTGCGATGAATACTGCTACGTTTCAAAAGTCCTTGCCTAGAATGGCGAAAACCGATCGGTCGATCCCCAGCACTCGATGTCGTCACTCCACCAAACTGCCCCGTCCTCGTTGGTTTGCACCACCCGCGCGCCTTGCGCGGTGACAAACTCAACGTACGGCCACGTTGCCGAAGTCGATTTGTGCGTCTGCAAAGCTTTCACCCCGAGGGTATTCCACGTTTTACAATCCCGCGCATTGTGCGGATTGACGTCGTTCTTAGCATCCAGCGGATTCGCGGTGTAGAAGTTGTGGAACTGAAGTCCGACCGGCTCAAGGTCGCCATCTGAGTTCATGATCTGCAATTCGATCACGAACATGTACACATCGATCGGCTTGTTGGTCCCAACCTCGGTGTCATGATGGAGTTCGAGCAAAAGCGGAGTTCCATCGAGAATCGAGAAGAATTCGCCGTTCGGTTTCGGGGCTGACGCCGACGACGCTTCCGCCGTTGCAAGCGGCCTTCTGGTCTGCTTTCCTTCTTTCGCTTGTCCGAAAACAACCTGCGTCAATAGCAGTCCGCACACAAGGGATGTGAGCACAAACCCTTTTCGTATCATTCACCTCTCCAGAAATGTTTTGTTTTGCGTTCGGCGACGGGTCAGCCGCGCTTCGTTTACGCCCCTTCCAACTGGGCGTACTTCTCGACAAGCTTCTTCAAGCCGAAGCGTGGAAATTGTACCGTAATCTTGGCTTCTTCGCCTTCCCCTTCACGCTGGTAGACGGTTCCTTCGCCGTACTTGGGATGGCGAACTCTTTGCCCGGGGCGAAACCCACGTTTGCCCGTCGGCTGGTCCAGCGGCACCTTGGGGACAGTGAATTTCTTTCCGCGACTGGCGAAAAACTCAGCGATGTTCTCGATCGAGTTGTAGGCGTGCGCGGCGGCCGTCACCTTAACTGCGCGAGCATTGTCGAGGCGAGATTCCCCGGCATGCCATGACGCGCTCTGGTCCTCATCTTCGTACGAATAGTGCGTCGACGTTGTGTCGTCTGCGCGAGACGGCGAGGAGAAGGTTGTACGTCCCACTCGGGCACGCTTCGTCCCGAGTTCCTCAATCAGCGGCCCCGGAACCTCTTCCAGAAAACGTGAGGGAACGCTGGCCTCGGGTAGGTCCGTGCCGTATCTCCGACGGTAAACCGCGCGCGTCAGAACCAACTGATCCATGGCTCGCGTCATGCCCACATAGCAGAGACGGCGCTCTTCTTCTATGTCTTCCGGGACGAGCATGGTCCGAGAGTGCGGAAACAGGCCTTCTTCCAATCCGCTGAGAAAAACCAAAGGAAACTCCAAACCCTTAGCGGCATGCAGGCTCATCAATGTGATCTGTTCACGCGAGTCAAAGTCATCGGCGTCCGCAATCAGCGCCGCGTGGTCAAGAAATTGATCGAGCGTTTCGGCGCGATCCCGGGAATCCATCGCTGCGTTGACCAGTTCCCGCAAGTTCTCGATTCGCGAGAAGGCTTCGGGAGTGTCCTCTTCTTCCAAGAGCGTGATGTAACGGGTGCGGTCGATGAGGAACTTGAGAATATCGGCCGTGCTGACCGAGGGCGCGGGAAAAGGACTTTCTGATTCGTGCGCCGCAGGTTGCGCATCGGTCGACTCCGGTGGCGAGGCCTCGGCCGACGATTGCGTGTCAGCAGTTTCTGGTGTCGCCTCTACGTCGTCAGCGGGACCGAAGTCGAACGAGAAATTACCAAACTCCGTGGGATCGAAAGCTGTGGCGTCTGCTTCGGCGTGGCCAGCTTCTGGGAGAGTTGCTTCAGCCGGCGTTGTTTTCGCGGCAACATCCTGATCCAATTGCTCCGCGAAATTTCCGGACATCATGGCTCGGGCATCTTCGATGAGTTGATGAAAGCTTTTGAGCGAGGCAATGGCGCGCGCAGGCAAAAGCTGGCGGCGGATCGCTTCGCCAACCGCACCCCACATAGACAAGCCCGTTTCCAGGGCGATTTGTTCGAGCGTGTCGATCGATCCTTTGCCGATTCCGCGGGGCGGATTATTGATGACGCGGAGCAACGAGATCGAATCGTCGGGATTCAGGATAACTTTCAGATACGAGATCATGTCTTTGATCTCGGCACGTTCGTAGAAGGAAAATCCGCCGACCACGTGATACTTCAAACCGTACCGCCGCATGCCCTCTTCAAATAGGCGCGACTGCGAATTCGTCCGGTAGAGGACCGCTGCGCGCGGCGTTTCCCCGCGATCCGTCGCTTCGCGAAGGTAGCGCGAGATCCAGTCTGCGGCGAACAGGGCTTCATTTTCGCCGTCTGGAGCCTCGTAGTATCCGATCTTTGTGCCACCTTGACGGGAAGTCCAAAGATTCTTGCCTTTGCGCCGAACGTTGTTCGCCACTACGGCCGACGCGGCCTGCAAGATATTTTGCGTGGAGCGGTAATTCTGTTCGAGCCGGACAATCTTCGCTTCCGGAAAATCCTGTTCGAACTCGAGAATGTTTCGTATATCGGCGCCGCGCCACGAGTAGATCGACTGGTCCTCATCGCCAACGGCGCATACGTTGTGTCTCTCGCCGGCGAGCATGCGCATCAGCTCGTACTGCGGCCGGTTCGTGTCCTGATATTCATCAATCAGCAGATATTGGAAGCGGCGATTGTAGTAGCTCGCGTACTTGCGCAGCAGACTTCAGCAGACGAACCGCCTCCAGCAGGAGATCGTCAAAATCCAGGGCATTCGCCTTGCGCAGTTCCTTCCGGTACTCCTCGTACAGATGCGCGATCCGCTCGGTCTTGGGATCGGCCGATTGCAGATACAGTTCCTGCGGATCGAGCATGTGATTTTTCGCCCAGGAGATGCGGGAGAGCACAGTGCGAGGGGTGAGTTGCTTGTCGTCGAGGCCGAGCCGCTTCATCAGGCTCTTGACCACCGACTGCTGGTCGCTTTCGTCGTAGATGACGAAGTTTTTCGTGTGTCCGATCGGCGGCTGACCAGGAGTCGCCGAGGGAATGCGCAACGCTTCGATGTCGCGCCGCAGAACGCGGACGCAGAAGGAGTGAAACGTGGAAATGACCGGCTTGGCGATACTCAAGCCGCCAACCAGTTTCTCGACCCGGTCTCCCATCTCGGCAGCGGCCTTGTTGGTAAAGGTCATCGCCAGGATGGATTCCGGCATCACGCCTTTGTGCTCAATGAGATAGGCGATTCGATACGTAATGACGCGCGTTTTCCCGCTACCGGCGCCGGCGAGAATAAGGACCGGACCTTCAGTGGTTTCGACAGCCTCGCGTTGCTGCGGGTTCAGTTGGTCGAGAAACGACAATGAGGAAATTGCTCCAGAGTTGGCAATCTCAATTTTACAGGGGAATCGAAATTGGCGGGACGAGGCGCGCGCGACCGGCGAGTTTATTGAAAATCCGAATCTAGTGGGCTGGCGGTGGTGGGGGTCCTTTTATATAGCGACTTGCGAACGAAAGAAACGTTGGCCAATTCGGGGCGGGTGTGTGACCGCCGCTGTGTTGACGAAATGCGATATCGCCGTCGATCAATGAGGTCTCAATCGGAGGAAACTCCGTCGTTCCCATATCCTTTTTCCCGAGTAGCTTGTAGACGGGGCCAGCTCCGGCTGCAGCAAGGAACATCCCCTTGGCGTCGACCCAACCGTCCCCGTTAACCGCTCCGGCGCCGATGAAAACTGGGCGTGGCGCACACATGGCGATGAGTTCATGAGCGTCGACCGGCAAATCATTCTCGGTCAGAGGGCCGGCGTACTTAAGAAAGTTACCGGCCATCCAGTGATACTCACCGGTACCGGCGACGTTGCCAATCTGCTCGCCGAAATTGCGGCGGTAGAGTTTGGCACCCGCTTCGCCGGAAGAGCTGATGTAGGCGATCGCGAAGCGTGGATCGTTGGCCATCGCCACCAAAGCTGCCTTTCCGTAGCGGGAGTGACCTTCGAAGCCGACCTGCTTAGCGTCGACGAACTTGTCGGTCTCGAAATAGTCGAGCACGCGGCTCGCTCCCCACGCCCAGGCTCGTAACGCGCCCCATTGATCGACAGTTCTTGGCTGACCTTTATTCACCAACCCGATCACGCCCTGACTCAGGCCTTCTCCATTGTCTGGTTGCACGCTGGTCGGGATGTACACCGCGTACCCCCATCCCTTAGCCAGAACTTGTTGCTGCCATGTCGGTCCGGGTGCGGGGTGGCTCATCTCCGGAAATCGCTTCATCAACGCCGCGAGCACTTCCGGACTCAGTGCGAACTCGATGATCACCGGCACTGGACCGGTTGCGTTTGCCGGTGTCGACAAAGTCAGATCAATATTTACGGATACTGACGGGTAAGCGGAGTTGTCCAAGTGCCCGCTGAGCTTCTTGGTGACGACGGCCACTTCGCCGTTCATCTCGTTCGATTTGGTGATCAATTCCCAGCGGACCGACGGGGTATTCTTTGGCACTCTGCCATAGATTTCGCGGTCAAAGAGTTCTGCAATCTCTGGCCGCCTCTTTTCCCACCAGACTTTTGCGCTTTCTACTTTCTTACCGTTGCTCAGGAGGAGAGCATCGGGAGGTTTCGAAAATATATCCGCCTTGGATTCGTCATAGTTTGCGGCGTTGGGCGACTTTGGATCTCCATCCGCACCGCGACGAAGAGAATTGATGTGCAGAAGGCTCATCAGGCGCTGATGATCTTGTTCCGCTGTCAGTTGCTGCGGCAGAGACGAAGTATTCTGCGAAACACCTAGTGCGAGGCAGACTCCAAGGACACTGCTGGGGATGAACAAAAAGGAAAGCCAAGTGAGGGTTGGCCTCGGTGTCATGGGATAAACTCCTGAGCACCCGCAGGCTAGCACATTCGTGGATCAAAAAAAGAAGTCCCGGACGGCTCCGGGACTTCCAAATTCCTCGCCTTCGTTCGAACTAGGAGGCGCGGCGTTGACGATCGAGATTTTCCTTGTCTTCTTCTTCGTTTTGTCCAACGCCCTTCTTCTGGCTGGGTTGATCCGTCTGACCGGTCTGGTTGCGTTGGTCTTGCTGGCCGGATTGGTTTCCGGTCTGTTGTCCACTCTGTTGGCGGTTTTTCTCCATATCGTCTGCCATGAATAGTCCTCCATTTTGAGTGCGCATCTCGGCGCACTCTGTCATTTAAGAAACTGCATCTACTTGGTTGCCCCGCTGAGGGCTAGGGTTGGGATAAATGGAGCGCAAAAATTCTTAGTCGCCAGTTTGTGACGCTGGGCTCGGTGATGTTCCTGTCGGAGCCATGGCCTTCAAACGCTGCAACTCATCCTGAGTCTTAGCCCAGGCCGACGCATTTTTCTTGGTTGATAAGGGAGCGTTCTGATCGCGGTAGAACGTGAGAATGTTTTCCCGCAGTTCCGGCGTGATCTGCTGAAAATTCTTTTGGGCTTGCTGATCGAGCAGATGCGCGTACGCATTGTCGGTGAGACCATATTCGCCGGCGTGAGTCATTCGGCCTGTGTCAAAGTCGGTATTGGCGAGATGAAGATCCTGCTTGCGGACGTCCGTGAGCAGATTTTTGTAGTCGTCAATCGTGTGGTTCACGCTCGCGATGTATAAATCTTCGGTCTTCTGGATAGGAATTTTGAAATCCAGGGCCCGGAATGGACCGACCTTCGGAATGAGTCTCAAAAAGAACGCGAGAACGCGTGTACCGAATCCGGGACGCCGATATCCCTTTCCCCACTCATGTTGGTAATTAGTCCTCGAAAGGTAGTAGCGGAATTTTCTGGAATTGAAATTCGGGGTTTCGGCAACCAGTTCTTTCTTGCGGGCCAGCAGTGCTACCCGCGTCATTTCCGGAATGATGCGGCTGATGGCGCGCCGGAAGGTTCCAATCGCGAGATCTTCATTGGAGATCACATCGGACAACGGCATGCAGTAGGTGTCTTGAAATGCCCTCTCAAGAACGGGCTTTGCCATCTCGAATCCGATGAAATCGTGATATCGATCGGACGTGTAGCGGTTCTTCGCGACTTGCGTCACATCGAAGCCAAACTCGGTGCGGATGTGGGCTTTCGGGTTCTCTTCGTAGGTCACTTCGTTACCAAATTTCTTCCGCAGTTCGGGAAATTCGAGCGCAACGGCGCGATTGATCGTGGGGTGTCCGACGTTATCGGCGGAATAATGGGCAAGCGCGCCGAGAGCGAATGCGTATTCCTCTAAAGTGGATGACTCGCTGATCAGATTGCCGATGAAGTCGCCGCTGCGAACGTAATGCGTCAGGTCGCTGAAGTACTTGTTGCCGAACGGATAGTAGCCCATGTCCTGCAGAAGCGAGCCGCCATAGGCGAAGGCGTGCGCTTTCCTCAGGTCATCCTCGGTAGCGGTTGGAAAGCGATGGAGAAGCAGCGGAACGAGGTTATCTTTCCAGACGAGGTCAACGACTTCCTCATGGGAAAGAACGGAATAGGCGTGACACGCGCTTACGAGGGCAAGGGCCAAGACAGCGCCCAGGCATAATTTCCACATATCGAAACGACGATTCTGCCGTCGCGTCTCATGCGTTGGAACGTCGACCCAAGATTTGCCGCTCATCACCGTTCTAATCCTCAACCGTTCATGGAAGATCATTTTTGATTGCCAGCGCAGCAAAGTGTTATCGGGTGTCAAATTGGCGGCCTTGGTTGCTCGATCCGGGGCCAAATAGTTTTCGTGTTCACGGATGGTTCCGATTGCATTGGCGCACTTCGCCCGAAGATTGTACCTGCCTTTTTCTCTAAGCACTTAACTCCGAGAGCGTACAGACATATTTGTAGCCGCATACGAGATTCTCGTTACTGACACTCGGGCGCATAGGCGGTACTGTCCAAAGTCGGCTGTTATGGGGTCAGAATGCGGTCAAACGTCGACAGCCGTCACAGAAGTGAAAACTTCGAAGGAGAACAAAAATGAGCATCTGGACGATACTGTTTGTGGTACTGCTGATCGCATGGATCAGTGGCTTCACCGTGTTTCATGTGGCGGGCGGTCTCATCCACCTGCTGTTAGTCTTCGCGGTTATCTCCCTGATCTTGCATTTTGTCATGGGGAGAAGGGCCGCCTAGTTTTTATCCCGTCAACGACGGTTGGATTCGGGGGGCTGGCTACAGGCTGGCTCTCTCCTTTGACCGTCGGTTTGTGGACGCGAGCCCGCGGGCACCTTATGAGTCTCGGGTGAGCGTCGCAGTATCAGGCCCAGGCATCCCGGCACAACTTTTGTGCATTCATCCTGCTGCGCCCTTCCTGGATGAACGTTAGCTGTTGAAGAAATTACTGTGGGCCGGTTTGCGCCTTCAAGTTTGCTGCCTCATGGTGGAAGAGGGTCCCGGCCAGGAGAGAACGCCAATGCAAATTCGTAAAGTTCGAGGGTTGATGTTTGGATTGCTGTTGCTCGTAATGTCGTCTGCGTCTTTCGCTCAACTCCGCATCTCGGTCGGATTTGGACCACCGGCTCTGCCGGTTTACGAGCAACCGCTCTGTCCCGGGGATGGCTACATATGGGTCCCGGGTTATTGGGCATGGGGTCAGGATGACGGGGATTATTTCTGGGTTCCGGGAACTTGGGTGGAACCGCCTGAGCCGGAAGTGTTATGGACGCCTCCTTATTGGGCCTGGGTCGACGGAGCATTCGCTTTCTATGAGGGCTATTGGGGCCCGCAGGTCGGCTTCTACGGAGGAATTGATTACGGCTTCGGTTACCCCGGAGAAGGGTTCGTTGGTGGGCGATGGGATCGTGGGCACTTTTTCTACAACCGGTCCGTGACCAACGTAAACGTTACTGAGATACACAATGTCTACAACACGACCGTTATCAACACGAGCAACCGGACGAACCGCATCAGTTATAACGGCGGCAACGGCGGAATTAACGCGAGGCCGACCCCGCAACAAGAAGCTGCGGGACGCGAACGCCACATTCCTCCGGCAGCTGCCCAAAACCAACAGCTGCAAGCTGCGCGCACGAACCCACAATTCCGCGCGTCTTCGAACCACGGGAAACCTCCCGTAGCCGCAACGATCCGAGCGGGTGAATTCAGCGGGCGTAACGCGGTTCCGACGCGGGAAGCGGGTGCTCCTTACAATCCTCCGGCAAATCGCGGAGGAGGACAGCCGAATCAGGCCCGTCCAGGATCTTCGCCGACTTATAAACACGTCAACGAGTTGCCCCCGATGGAACGGCCTGCGGCTCCAAACAGTGGAAATCAGAAAGCGGATCAGAAGTTCGCTAAGCAACAACAGAAGCTGCAGCAAAAGCAGGATCAGGAAAGACAAAAAGTGCAGCAGCAGCAAGAAAAAGAACATCAGCAGATGTCCCATCAGAACGCCAACGATGCCAGAAAACAGCAGGTGGAACAGAGGCACCAGCAGCAGACGCAACAACTTCAGCAGAGGCAGGTACAGCAGCAGCAACGGATGCAGCAGCGAGCTCCGGCGCCGCGGCCGGCTCCAGAGCCGCGACCTGAAGCGAAACCGCGGTAGTGCTTTTTAGCAGGACCTAAAAGCATGGGCGGGACAGACGCTTCAGCGTTTGTCCCGCCTGATTTTTTTGGTATCTAGCTGTGGATGGTACGGGTTTCTTCTTCTTCGTGGATCAATTCGGCCGAGGAGCCGTGCGTTTTCAGAGAACCGGACGCCGACACGGTTCCCGCTATCCGTTCAATTTGAAAGATCGCCTCCGATAAGTTTGTACATACCGCGTCTGTACAGGACGGTCCCACACGCTCCTGAGCTTTCAGAACGCCACCGGCGAAGCCCCAAAGACCGACAACGACAGCGATCCGAGGGAATCGAGCGCGCAGATGCTTGCACAATGATCGTGCCTGCCCGACCGCAAAAGGGGGAAGTGCAGAAATGCAAACGACCTGGCAACCACTTTGCTCAACTTTTTCGAGCATATCGTCCACTGCCCCGATGACGAGAGAACTTGCGTCTTCATTTCCTCTCCGGCGGAGCAACTGAGCCAACATCATTCCGACCAATTCGTCCGCCTCGTCCCTTGCGGGAATGCAAAGGATGCGGACTGCGTGGAGTGAAAAAGTTGACGATTGATCTTGATCGTTGTCTTTCTTTTCGGAGTCCTCGGTTTCTTCGAGATCGTCGATCAATTCATGCGTGGTTTGGGAGATGAATTCACTGGATCGATCGCCCAGGATGTCGGTATGGCGGTCTTCCTCGGCTAACCGAAGCGCCGGAATCAAGACCGATTCATAGAGTTCGCCCACCGTTTTGTTTTCGAGATACTTTTGGGCGACGTTTCTAGCTTCGTCCTGATCCGTTGCCAGAAGACGCTGGTAGTAGAGTTCCTCCGGCCGAAGAGCGGGCGCATCGCCGAGCAGGACCTCAAGAAAATTCATCTGCGGTACGTACCGCCCAACAAGGATCAGACACAACGTCAGCGGGGTCGAAAGGATCAGTCCGACGGGCCCCCACAGTGTTGCCCAAAAAACCGCGGCGACCAGAATCGCGAGGGGAGAGATCCCAGTGTAAGAGCCGTACAGCCACGGTTCGACGACGTTGGCGGCAAGAAGTTCCAGAACAGCAAATAATACGAACGCCAGCACGCATTGCTTCCACCCAGGAAACACGGCTGCAGCCATCGCCATCGGAAGAATCGTGGCGATCCATGTGCCGATGTACGGAACAAATCGCAATAAGGCGCCCAACGCACCCCAGAGCATTGCGTGCGGGATCCCGATCAGGTACAGCCCCGCTCCGAATAACAGGCCATAGCATCCGTTCACCAGGAATTGCAGCAGAAGATAATGGCTCAGACGCTCACTGGCATCTTCTAACGCCTGGGTCATCACCGTTAATTGACCCTGCCCTCCCAGGCGGATTAGGCGATTCCGCAGGTCTTCGCGGTTGATGAGCATGAACGCAACGAAGATGATGACGAGCGCTGCGGTCTCGATCGGACCCGCGAGCGGACCTAGCAACTCGCGCAGATCCTGCAGGAGATTCGAAGGAGGAGTTGCTACCTGTACAGGAATCGGGCGGGTAGGCCGCGGATTGGCCTGCTTGTTTTTGGCATCCGCAACCGCGGCAGGTGCCACTGTCAGTTCTTTATTCAACTCCTGAACGGTAGCGGTCGCCTGAACAATCGGGGCCGTATTCCGAGACCGCAGCGCGTGAATTTTTTCTTCGAGATTCGACTTGTAGTCCTGGATATTGCTGGTGATCTGGAGCAGTTGGCTCGTTACGCTCCAGCCGATGGTTGCCGTGACAGCAAAACAGAAAACCAGCACGATCAAAACAGATGGCACACGGCCAAGATGAATTCTCTGCAGCCACGCGACCAAGGGCATGAGCAAGAAACTGAGGACGATGCCAAGGGCGAGCGGCACCAGAATGCTGCGCCCGAAGTAAAGCATGGCAACGACCGCAGCAGAGGCAATGATAAAAGTCGATTTGGAAAAGGGAGGTGAATTCTGGGGATTCGGCAGTCGAATCAAGTCCTACCTCCGACAATTTCGATTTCATACAACCCGGGGTGCTGAAAACAGGCACGCCTGCTTGCCAGTACCCTATCCAAACTTCCAGACGACTACTCTTAGCTGGCTCGACTTATCCTGATTTCGGAAGGAGTTTCATCGGCTGTTGCCTCGCCTGTCGAAGCAATATCCTGCGCGCCTGTTCGCTTGAGGATTTCTTTTCCGCGTTTCGTCCATTCGGAATTGTCAGAGTGAACCGAGAGCAATATTCCGCCATCCTTGACTTGGCCTTCATAGCGCTTGGCTTCATATTCAGGAATTCCCATCCCGATGAGCGCTCCCGCGATGCCTCCGACCGTACCGCCGACTCCGGCTCCCGCCAATGCCGCCATCACCGGCCCTGCAGCGATGAACGGACCGAGTCCCGGTATGGCTAACGCTCCAACGCCCATTAGCCAGCCGAGCGCTCCTCCAAGAATGACGCCGGTGCCTCCGCCAGCAGCAGCGCCTTCCGGTGCCTTGGTGCTTTTTTCGTGAGCGAAGTCTCTGGTGCCCGCGCTCTCCGGGAATAAGACTGAAATGTCGATGTTCCGGAACCCCGCCGATTTCAACTCATCCACGCCGATTTCGACGCTGGTAAGCGACGGGTAAATGCCAAAGACCGAAGTATTGCTTCCTGCCATGTCTACTCTCCTCGATTTGCGAAACTCACGAATCACTGACCTGTTGAGCGTTCGGCTTTCGGGCGTTCTATTGCTCGATAGCAACACCTTGAGAGATAGCGTAACGACGCAAATGCAGGAGTGCCTATAAGGTGTCGTCTCTACTAGCAGGAATGGATACATGTATTTTGGGTTTGGACATGCAGAGCAACTCGGCTGCTGGAATTTCTCACGGATTGATTGCCGCAACCCGCGAAAACCGCATCCAAGCGCTGTTGGACGGAGGGTTCAAATGAAAAAGCCAGTGCTGAGTATTGGAAATTTGTTGGCGACCGCCGGAGTATTGTTCGCCGGATACGTGTTCTTGACCGCATTGCCTGACCTTCGACGTTACATCCGAATCAGCACAATGTAGATTCCACGCCACAAGTCTCCTCAACCGCATTCGAGGGAAATCGTTAGTTCGAGACCCTTGCTGGCTCTGTCCCGTCAAACCGGGCCAGATCCTTGACCGTCGCGCCTGTTACTTCCTGTCCATGCAGGGGCATACAAGATACAGGCTTCATTTCTACTCGCGATCGCCTCTAGCGCAAACGATCGGTCCGGGATTCTCTTAGCAGTCTTCTACAGGAAATACCTTAGGGCCGCCACGATTCACTTCTGCTCCAATACGCCATGTGGCGTGACGGCTGGGGGGCCGTGCGCTCGAGGGATTTCGTAAGTTTTGCCTCCCAAGAGTTAATTGTGTCGGTGGCAAAAAAACCGATCAATTCCATGTAAGTGCAGACCTCATAAGACTCCGAGTCTCGACGCCAGGCTGGCTCTGGACTTTTGAGGCGCACGCCTTTCCTTCGTGGGAGAGAAGATGAAAAGATCCGCAGTGAACGAACCTACTCCAACAGCTGCTGAATCTCTGCCCCCTATTGTCCGGGGTAATGGGAACGGCCGTAACCACGGGAAGTCGAAGACGAAAGACGAATCTGTCGATCTGTCGGTGATACTCGCGAGCCTTCAAAGCATGCGCGACGGAGACTTCACGGTACGCCTCCCGGGCACGTGGGTGGGGCTCGCTGGAAAAGTGGCTGACACGTTCAACGACATCGTTGCGGCCAACCAACATATGTCGCAGGAGTTGAAGCGGGTTGGACAAGCTGTCGGCAAACAAGGCAAGACCCGGGAGCGCGCTCGATTCCACGAGTCGAGAGGCGCATGGGGGGAGATGGAAGTTTCGGTCAACACGCTGGTGGAAGACTTGCTGCGTCCCACAGCCGAAGTTACACGCGCGATTGCCGCTGTCGCTCAGGGAGATTTGACGCAGACTGTCCGGCTTGACGTTGATGGCCGGCCCCTCGAAGGCGAGTTCTTGCGATCCGCGAATCTCGTTAACACGATGATTCAGCAGCTCGGCGTGTTTACGGCGGAAGTGACGCGCGTTGCGCGCGAGGTTGGAACCGAAGGAAAACTCGGTGGCCAGGCGCAGGTGCCCGATGTCGCCGGTACCTGGAAAGATCTCACCGATAACGTGAACCTGATGGCCAGCAACCTAACGGGTCAGGTCCGCAATATCGCCGAGGTAGCAACGGCCGTTGCCAGCGGCGACCTTTCGCGAAAAATCACGGTCGACGTGCGCGGCGAAATTCTTGCAGTTGAAAGAAGCCATCAACACGATGGTGGATCAGTTGCGCTCGTTCGCATCGGAAGTGACGCGCGTTGCCCGCGAAGTCGGAACGGACGGAAAGCTTGGTGGACAGGCGGTCGTGCCCGGCGTCGCCGGAACGTGGAAAGATCTCACTGACTCCGTCAACGCGATGGCCGGAAACTTGACGGCTCAGGTCCGCAACATCGCCGAAGTCACAACGGCTGTGGCCCGCGGCGATTTGTCCCGCAAGATCACGGTCGATGTAAAGGGCGAAATTCTCGAACTGAAGGACACCATCAACACGATGGTGGATCAGCTCAATGCATTCGCAGGCGAAGTCACGCGCGTGGCTCGCGAAGTCGGCACCGAGGGAAAACTCGGCGGTCAGGCGCAAGTGCCCGGCGTCGGTGGAACGTGGAAAGATCTCACCGACAACGTGAATTTCATGGCCAGCAACCTGACGGGTCAGGTGCGAAACATCGCGGAAGTGGCGACCGCCATCGCCAGCGGCGACTTGTCACGCAAGATCACGGTCGACGTGCGCGGCGAGATTTTGCAACTGAAAGAAACGCTCAACACGATGGTCGACCAGCTCAACCGGTTCGCAGGCGAAGTAACGCGCGTGGCCCGCGAAGTGGGAACCGAAGGCCGGCTGGGTGGACAGGCGAACGTGCCTGGCGTTGCAGGAACGTGGAAAGATCTCACCGATTCCGTGAACTCGATGGCCGGCAACCTGACTGGCCAGGTGCGAAACATCGCGGAAGTCACGACGGCCGTGGCTCGCGGCGATTTGTCGCGCAAGATCACGGTCGACGTGAAAGGCGAAATTCTCGAACTCAAAAACACCATCAACACGATGGTGGACCAGCTCAACGCGTTCGCGGGTGAAGTGACGCGCGTGGCGCGCGAAGTCGGTACGGAAGGAAAACTGGGCGGACAGGCGCAGGTGCCCGGCGTGGCCGGAACGTGGAAGGATCTCACCGACAACGTGAACTTCATGGCCAGCAACCTGACGGGCCAGGTCCGAAACATCGCTGAAGTTGCGACGGCCGTGGCGCGTGGCGATTTGTCGCGCAAGATCACGGTCGACGTAAAGGGCGAAATTCTCGAACTCAAAGACACCATCAACACGATGGTGGATCAGTTGCGATCGTTCGCATCGGAAGTTACGCGCGTGGCTCGCGAAGTGGGTACTGACGGCAAACTCGGCGGCCAGGCGCATGTGCCGGGCGTCGGCTGGAACGTGGAAGGATCTTACGGACTCCGTGAACTCCATGGCCAGCAACTTGACGGGCCAGGTGCGAAACATCGCCGAAGTTTCGACGGCAATTGCCAGCGGCGACTTGTCGAAGAAGATCACGGTAAACGTCAGCGGCGAAATTCTGCTGCTGAAAGAAACCATCAACACGATGGTCGATCAGCTCAACGCGTTCGCCGCCGAAGTGACGCGCGTGGCGCGCGAAGTGGGCTCGGAAGGCAAGCTGGGCGGCCAGGCGCAGGTGCCGGGTGTCGCCGGAACGTGGAAGGATCTTACCGACTCCGTGAACTCCATGGCCGGCAACCTGACTGGCCAGGTGCGAAACATCGCGGAAGTCACGACCGCTGTGGCGCGCGGCGACTTGTCGCGCAAGATCACGGTCGACGTGAAAGGCGAAATTCTTGAACTGAAGAACACCATCAACACGATGGTGGACCAGCTCAACGCTTTCGCCGGCGAAGTGACGCGCGTGGCCCGCGAAGTCGGAACCGACGGCAAACTCGGCGGCCAGGCGCAAGTGCCGGGTGTCGCCGGAACGTGGAAAGATCTCACCGACAACGTCAACTTCATGGCCAGCAACTTGACCGGCCAGGTGCGAAACATCGCCGAAGTGGCGACGGCAATCGCGAACGGCGATCTTTCGAAGAAGATCACGGTCGACGTGCGCGGCGAGATCCTGCAACTGAAAGAAACGCTGAACACGATGGTCGAGCAGTTGCGTTCGTTCGCCGCCGAAGTGACGCGCGTCGCGCGCGAAGTCGGTAGCGAAGGACGTCTGGGCGGCCAGGCCAACGTGCCCGGCGTCGCTGGAACGTGGAAAGATCTCACCGATTCCGTGAACGCGATGGCCGGCAACCTCACCGGCCAGGTGCGAAACATCGCGGAAGTCACGACGGCCGTGGCCCGCGGCGACTTGTCGCGCAAAATCACGGTCGACGTGAAGGGCGAAATTCTCGAACTGAAGAACACCATCAATACGATGGTGGACCAGTTGAATGCCTTCGCCGCCGAAGTGACGCGCGTCGCGCGCGAGGTGGGTACCGACGGCAAACTTGGCGGCCAGGCCGCAGGTGCCGGGCGTCGCCGGAACCTGGAAGGATCTAACCGACAACGTCAACGTGATGGCAGTCAACCTCACCGAGCAGGTGCGAGGCATCGTCAAGGTCGTCACCGCCGTTGCCAACGGAGACCTGACTCAAAAATTGACGGTCAACGCTAAAGGCGAAGTTGCCGCGCTCGCGGAGACCATCAACAACATGACGGGAACCCTGGCCACATTCGCGGACCAGGTTACGACGGTGGCTCGCGAAGTCGGCGTGGAAGGCCGTCTCGGCGGACAAGCGAACGTGCCCGGTGCTGCAGGTACTTGGAAGGATCTCACCGGCAACGTCAACCTGCTGGCCGACAACCTGACGAACCAGGTTCGAGCCATCGCGGAAGTCGCGACCGCAGTCACGAAGGGCGATTTGACGCGATCGATTCAGGTCGAGGCCAGCGGCGAAGTGGCCGAGTTGAAGGACAACATCAACACGATGATTGATAACCTTCGCCTGACAACGGACCGCAATACCGAGCAGGATTGGCTGAAGACCAACCTCGCCCGGTTCACCGGAATGTTGCAGGGGCAGCGCGATCTGGCAACGGTAGGCCGGATGCTTTTGTCGGAACTCGCTCCGCTGGTGAACGCGCAACAGGGCGTGATCTACCAAATGGAGACGGAGAACTCCGCGGAAATGGTGCTGCTGTCGGCATTCGCCGACGACGGAGAAGGCGGGCATCTCCGCAGATTGAAAGTCGGCGACGGGCTTGTCGGCCAGGTTGCGGCGGAAAAGCGGCGCATGCTGATCGCGGATCTTCCAGACTCAACGCTGCCGATTCGCTCCGGATTGTTCCGGTCAGTGCCCCGCAACGTCATCGTTTTGCCAGTGCTGTTCGAAGATCGAGTGAAGGCAGTCATCGAACTGGCCTCGCTCGGCGCGTTCACCGCTTCCCATCTTGCTTTCCTTGAGCAACTGACCGCCAGCATCGGCATCGTGCTGAACAGTATCGAAGCAACGATGCAAACAGAAGGCCTGCTTAAGCAATCGCAGCAGTTGGCTGCTGAACTGCAAACCCAGCAGAAGGAATTGCAGCAGACCAACGAACAGTTGGCGCAAAAAGCCCAACAGTTGGCCGAGCAGAACGTCGAAGTGGAACGGAAGAATCAGGAAATCGAGCAGGCTCGTCGCGCCCTGGAAGAAAAGGCAAAGGAACTGGCTCTCACTTCCAAGTACAAGTCGGAATTCCTGGCTAACATGTCGCACGAGTTGCGAACTCCGTTGAACTCGATTCTCGTGCTGGGCCAGCAGCTCAGTGAAAACCCGGATCACAACTTGACGCCGAAGCAGGTTGAATTTGCCCGCACGATCCACGGCGCCGGCACGGATTTACTGAACCTGATCAGCGACATCCTGGATCTCTCGAAGATCGAGTCGGGAACGGTTTCGGTCGAGGCCGAAGAAGTATTCTTCAGCAACCTGCTGGAGATGGTCGCTCGTCCATTCCGACACGAAGCAGAGAATCGGCGACTGGCCTTCGAAGTCCTTACCGATCCTCATCTCACCCGCAGTTTGGTAACCGATTCCAAGCGGTTGCAGCAAGTGTTGAAGAATTTACTGTCGAACGCATTCAAGTTCACGGAACATGGTTCTGTTCGCATGGCGGTGTCGGTAGCCGCAAAAGGATGGAGCGAAGATCATCCCATCCTGGGTGGAGCGGCGTCGGTGGTGGCTTTCGAAGTTACCGATTCAGGCATCGGCATCGCGCCAGACAAGCAACGCATCATCTTCGAAGCTTTCCAACAGGCAGATGCCAGCACAAGCCGCAAGTACGGCGGAACGGGATTGGGCCTCGCAATCAGCCGCGAACTTGCCAGCTTGCTGGGCGGCGAAATTCAGTTGCGGAGCATTCCGGGGCAAGGCAGCATCTTCACGCTGTACTTGCCATTAACTTATGTCGGACCGTCGGCGTCCAAACTTACGCCCTCTGACTGGAGAGCGCCAGTTACGCCGCTGCAGTTGTCCAGCATCGTCGTGTCGGAGCATCCGGTGGAACGGATCGCCGATGATCGCGACAATCTGCAACCGGACGATGCGGTGTTGCTTATTGTTGAAGATGACCCGCACTATGCTCGCGTGTTGTGCGATTTATCGCGCGATCAAGGGATTCAAAGTGCTGGTGGCATTGCGCGGCACCGATGCGCTTGCGCTGGCTCGCGACTTCCATCCGTCCGCGGTGTCGTTGGATGTCTTCCTTCCAGACATGCTCGGCTGGACGGTTCTCAATCACCTCAAGCAAGATCCCGCGACGCGCCACATCCCAGTGCAGATGTTGACGCTCGATGAGGATCGGCATCACGGCCTGGCGCGGGGCGCATTTGCGTTTGTCACCAAGCCCACCAATCCGGACGAACTTGAATCGGCGTTGTCACGCATCAAGGAATATGCTTCGCCCCGCCGGAAACGGCTCCTGATTGTCGAAGACAATCCGGCAGAACAACTCAGCATTCGCGAACTCCTGGGCTACGAGGACATCGACGTCGTGGTCGCGGCAAATGGCAGTGAAGCCCTTACTCGGGTGAAGGAAGAAACCTTTGATTGTGTGGTGCTCGATCTGCGGTTGCCCGACATGAGCGGATTCGACATTCTCGAACGCCTCAAAGACATTCCCGAGGTCAGCGACTTGCCGGTGGTCGTGTTTACCGGCAAAGAGTTGTCTCCAGAGGAAGACGCGCGCTTGCACACGCTCGCTCGCAGTGTGGTGGTGAAAGGCGTGGAGTCGCCAGAGAGGTTGCTGGATGAGACCGCACTCTTCCTGCATCGAGTGGTTGCGGATCTGCCTCAAGAAAAGCAGAAGATGCTCGATCGTCTGCATCGCTCGGACGAAGCGCTGGTCGGGAAGAAGGTCCTCGTCGTCGATGATGACATGCGCAACATCTTCGCTCTGAGCAGCGTTCTCGAGCGTCGTGGGATGGTCGTTCTTACGGCCGGAACTGGTCGGGAGGCGATCTCGATGTTGGAGTCAACCCCCGACGTCGCGATCGTCCTCATGGACATCATGATGCCCGAGATGGACGGATACGCGACCATGCAGGTGATTCGACAGAACGTGTCGTTCCGCAGGCTGCCCATCATTGCGCTGACCGCGAAAGCAATGAAGGGCGATCGTGAGAAGTGCCTCGAGGCGGGTGCTTCGGAGTATCTGGCGAAACCAGTGAATACCGAGCAACTGTTGTCCGCTTTGCGTATGTGGCTCCATCGATGAGTATGAGTTTTAGTATTCCGGGCCAGAATGATCCCGGCACGAACGGGCGGGGCAAGACCGTCGAAGAAACCATGAGCGCAGAAGAGCAAGTCAACATTCTGATGGTGGACGATCAAGCGGGCAAACTGCTCAGCTACGAGGCGATCCTTGCCGACTTGGGCGAGAATCTGATCAAAGCCAGCTCCGCGAAGGAAGCGCTCGAGAAGCTGCTCAAAACTGACGTGGCTGCAGTATTGATGGACGTCAGCATGCCGGAGATCGACGGATTTGAACTTGCTGAAATCATCCGTCAACATCCGCGATTTCAGAAGACCGCGATCATTTTTGTTTCCGCAGTGCATTTGACCGACGTTGACCGCCTGAAGGGCTACCAGCACGGTGCGGTGGATTATCTTTCCGTTCCGATTGTTCCTGAAGTGCTTCGCGCGAAGGTGCGAGTGTTCGCCGAGCTTCACCGGAAGAAGCTTCAGCTTGAGCGTTTGAACACTGCGCTGGAACAACGGGTCTCCGATCGAACTCAGGAACTGGAGCAGAAAGCTCTAGACCTGCAGAAACTCAACAACGATCTCGCCCAGAAGAATCAGGAGCTCGATGCCATTGTGCACACGGCTCCCGACATCATCTTCAGCCGGCAAGCAGACGGCACGAGAGATTACATCAGCGGCCGTTTTTACGACTACACCGGAGCGGCGGCAGGTTCGGCCGTGGGATTTGGTTGGATGGAGTACCTACATCCGGATGACAAGGATCCGAGCTTGGCGCACTGGTTACGTTGTGTGCAGAGCGGGGAGGATTACGAATCCGAGTATCGGCTGCGGGGAGTCGATTCGAATTACCGGTGGTTTCGCGCGCGCGCGGTACCCCTGAAAGACGCGCAAGGCGGCATCCTGAAATGGTATGGAACATGTTCCGATATCCACGATAGTAAAATGCTCGAGCAATCCATTCGTGACAATGCCGCAGAACTAGAGAGGCTTGTGGACAGCAGGACTTCGGAACTGCGGCGGCTTTCAGGCCGCTTGATGACCATGCAGGATGAAGAACGGCGGCGGATTGCACGGGAGATTCACGATGGCCTCGGCCAGGAGCTAGCCGCAGCCAAGATGATTCTGGATGGAATTCTGGCGAAAGATACGTCTCCGTCAAAACTGCGGGCCGCCGGGGACGCAAGTCAATTGATGGACCGCGCCATTCAACAAGTTCGATCCATCTCTCATCTTCTTCATCCTCCGCTACTCGACGAAGTGGGCCTGGTTTCGGCCTTGCGCTGGTTCCTCGAGGGGCTCTCGGAACGAAGTGGAATTGTTCTTCGTCTGGAGGTAGATCCGCCCGATTTAGCGCGCCTTAAGTCGGAACTAGAAACCGCGATCTTCCGCATCGTGCAGGAAGCGCTGACGAACATGTTCAGGCATGCGGGAGCTCACAACGGCGTAGTAAGCCTCGTCGACAAAGGTGGAAGCATCGTCGTCACAGTGCGCGACGATGGAAAAGGTATTGAAGATCAGGTCATTCAGCTGCGCCCTGAAAGCGTTGGAGTAGGAATCGGCGGAATGCGCCAGCGCGTCAACGAACTGGGAGGGAGCCTGCGGCTAGCGAATGCCAATCCAGGGACCATTGTTGAAGTTATAATTCCGGCGAAGCGGGCTGAATCCTTGAAAATGCCGGTCACTGTATGACCGTGGCTTCGATTTCTCTCCTTACGCCGCCTTCAGCGGGTCAACTTTCTTCTCATCAGCCTTGATTTCAACTTGTTCATGTTTGATGTCGAGGCGCAATCGGTTGTAGATGCTCATGTACTGGTTTGCTATCCACACCAGCGCGAAAAAAGAGACTACGTAACCCCGCCAGTCGTCGAATAGCATTCTGAACCGGGCCAACACAAGCATGAGCGCCGCCACGTAGTGGCTAAAACAGTATTCACAGGTGAAAAGATAAAAAAACTTGCGCCTAAGAAAACTCTTTGCGCGGGCGCACTCGCCTTGGCAATACTCTCTCGGTTCCCGAAAGACTTCTTCATGAGTGACGGTCCAGGCAATACAAGCGACTGGTATTCCCAACACTAAGAGCCAGACCAGTTGCAGTCCCAAACCCATCATGATCGATATAGGATGCCGCAACTCACCTGAGAGTCATGCCAGAGATAGGTTTCAATGAGGCCACTCGCCAAACCTCGGGCCCTGTCGTCTGGCGGATGGCAAACTAGAGGTTTCCCCGGATTTTGCAGGATCGCTCGCTTTCGTACGCTTGGTGTCAACAGAGTGCGGGCGGCCATGTCCCGGATGGGAGTGACTGCACACGGCGGCCCTCGCCGGGCCTTTGCAGTTTGACCGGCTTGGAAGCCGTCCTTGGCTCCCGCATTCGCTAGTCCCTCTTTAAGTGAATTTCCCTGGCCCCCTAAAGCCTGGAGTTGATTGTCCGCGACTCGAATCACAGGCATCTTCGAAAAGGATAGGCAATGTTTCGGTGAAGCCTCAGTGTTGGCAGACGCCGGAGTGTAAGTGTGATTCACACAAAGGAGATCTATATGAAGACAATCAAAACCGTTTCTACCCTGTTGATGGCGTTTTCAATCGCAGCAGCTCTGGCGTGTTCGAGCCAACATCGAGCTCCAGACGTATCGTCCAACGTCCGGAACGCCTTGAATCAAGCCGGCTTCAATGATGTCAGCGTCAGTCAAGATCGTGACAAGGGCGTCGTGACACTCACTGGCAAAGTCTCTACCGACGATGATCGAGCGAAAGCCGAGTCGATCACGCGATCCATTGCAGGCAATGAAGTGGTGTCGAATGAAATTGGAGTTCGCCCCGAGGGGGACGAACACACGGCGAGCAAGGTCGATTCTAATATCGATTCAGGCATCGACAAAAATCTGACTGCAATGCTGCTGCAGCACAAGTTGAAGCGGGACATCAGCTATGACGTGAAGAACGGCGTCGTTACGCTAAAAGGCAACGTGCCGTCGCCGTCACAGCGATCGTCCGCCGAACAGCTGGCGCAGCAAGTGCCCAACGTGAAGCAGGTTGTGAATGAACTGGAAGTCAAGAATCAGAAGGCCACGTCAAACAAGTAAAATTGCCCCGTGTTCAGAGCAAAGAAAGGGCCCTTCCGCGAGGAAGGGCCCTTGAGGCATTTGGAGCCTGGCTATCGAGCAGCGGAACCACGCCCAAAGTGAGTGACGAGTGAGACCAGGAACAGCACCAGGAACACGATGAACAGAATTTTCGCAACGCCAGCCGATGCAACTGCTATGCCTGTGAAGCCAAGCACTCCGGCTATCAGAGCGACAACCAGGAAGACTAACGCCCAGTAAAGCATGAGCTCTCCTCCGAACCTGATTTGAATTCCAGAGGCTGAGGCTATCAGCAGGGCAACGGAAGCCGAATCCGTGCCTGCGTGTATTTCGGGCTCAGAAACACAGTACGCATTCTAAAAAGGCTTTTAAAGAAGGAGCAGGTGCCGGTCCGTCCCAGAGGACCGGCACCCGCTTGGGGGGCGTTGTGTCGAGTAGAGATTGCAGATTAGGCTCCTGCCTCGGTGCTCACAATACTGTGAAGCCTGTATGCTCTTCTAGAATTTCCCCGATTATCAGCCCCGTTTGCCAAAACCATCGGGATAGTTCTCTCGCCCTTTACTGCCAAATCCGTATAGAACCCAAATCGCTGTCAGAGTACTTTTGATGGCGCAGTTGAGAGATGGCAGGTGCTCACGTGGAGCACAGAAGAGGACAAACTATGAGAACAATTTGGACAAGATGTCTCCTGGCGCTGAGCATTTGCTCGCTATTCGTCGGCATGGGCTGGTCGGCCGACGACAAGGACAAAGACAAAGATCAATCGGATATCACAAAGCGCATCGATGCTTCCGCAAGGGTGTCTGGACGAAATCATGGGCACGCCGGACAAGGCAATTCCCGATAAGGTCATGAGCGGCGCGAAATGCATCGCCGTTATTCCTTCCATGGTGAAGATCGCTGTCGGCTTCGGCGGAAATCATGGCAAAGGTGTAGCTACTTGTCGCACGGAAAACGGATGGAGCGCTCCCGCGCCAATTACGATCACTGGTGGAAGCTGGGGATTGCAGTTGGGTGGACAAGCTGTCGATCTGGTGATGGTCGTCATGAACCAGTCCGGCATGGATCATCTTCTTTCGAGCAAATTCAAGCTCGGAGCGGATGCCTCGGCGGCAGCGGGCCCTGTTGGACGCGATGCGGGTGCAGACACTGACATCAAGATGCGCTCAGAAGTGTTGACCTACTCTCGCGCACGCGGACTCTTCGCAGGCGTCGATCTTAGCGGTGCGGCTCTTACTCAGGATAAAGACGAGACCCGTTTGCTCTATGGAACGTTCCAGCCCTTTTCCGACATTCTTAGTGGCAAGGTCCGTCCGACCGCCACGAGTCGACCGTTCCTCGCGGCTGTCCGGAAATATTCCGCGCAAAGCAAGGAAACCAGCAGGAATGACAAGCCGGCAGATGCGACACCAGCGAACTAGAACATTTCGCCGTGATTTGAAACCTATCTGAGAAGGAGAGGAACAGATTATGTATACGATACTTTTGGTTTTGCTGGTGCTCCTGTTGCTCGGAGCGTTGCCCACTTGGCCGTATAGCCGCTCTTGGGGATACTACCCGAGTGGCGGATTAGGCTTGGTCGTAGTAGTCGTCCTGGTGCTGCTGCTTGCCGGACGTCTGTAACGATCGGAACGTGGCGAGTTTTCGCCTTCGAGCGAAATCGCGTTCGCGCGAGCCAACTAACTGCAGTTTCAAAATGGTGGGATATTCAAAATCCCACCATTTTGTTTTTTTGGTGGCCCAGCGTTTTTGCGAAACCCTTGTGCAGCAAGTTTTTGCAAAAGAACCACAAACGAAGGCGACTCACTAACGTAAAAGTTTTTTGAGGTGGAAATTCGCAAACCCTGCACTTCCAGAAGCGCATCTATTTCACTGGGGAAGCACTGGAGTCGGTTCCCGTATTCAGGAGTGTTCATGTCGAGTCATCAGAATTCCATTTATCAGAATGAATCCATTCTCAGAATGCCGAACCGCAACGTCCCGGATTCTCATCAACGGCAAGTCCGTGTGCCCTCGAAAGCCAGGGTAGCGAGCTTCGCCCATCCGCCCGATGAGATTTGGGGTCAGTACAACAATTACCGCGCGAATGGCGTAGTGATGTCAGCGATCGTGCACGTAGCTCTTCTCGGGCTGCTGCTGAGTGGAATTTTCGTGACTCACCAGATTACGCAGCGTGAAACTCGACAAACCGTGACGCTCATCGCACCCTCCCCAGATACCTATGCGCTGCCGGTAGCGAAGAAAGTAATAAGCGGCGGGGGCGGCGGCGGTGATCACGATGCACTGCCCGCCCCAAAAGGGCATTTGCCGAAGGCCGCTTTACAACAAATTACGCCGCCGGCAATCATCATGCGCAACGAAAGGCCAAAGCTCGCGGTAGAACCCACGGTTGTCGTTCCGCCATCGGTTCACCTCGCGGACAATCACCTGCCAACGATCGGAGTGAGCGCTGCAGCCGTGATGCCGAGCGCGCCACCTTCGAACGGAACGGGATCTGGCGGAGGTATTGGATCGGGTTCTGGCGGCGGCGTGGGGGTGGGCCATGGTGCTGGCATCGGTGCAGGAAGTGGCGGAGGCATTGGCGGCGGAGTCTATAAGGTAGGCGGCGGTATATCTGCGCCAACTGCGGTCTCTTCGCCCGATCCCGACTATACCGAAGAAGCCCGTCGGGCCAAGAAGCAAGGAACTTGCGTGCTCTGGTTGATTGTGGATTCCAGTGGGCATCCAAGGGATATTCGCGTAGCACGCGGCCTGGGCTTCGGGCTCGATGCCAAGGCAATCGACGCAGTGAAGCAGTGGAAATTCCAGCCCGCGCTGAAAGATGGCAAGCCCGTAGACGTGCAGATCAGCGTGGAAGTGGAATTCCACTTGTACTGATCATCATTTCCGACATTCGAAGATCGATTTTCCAATAGGGGTTCGACAGATCACTGTTTGTCACCCCTAGAACCCTATTACCCTTTTGGTACCAATCCCTTAGGAACAGAAATCGGTAGTCTTACAGCGTCCCCCTCAGGTGTTTACAGATGTGACCCGATACAAGGATTCGGCTCCTTTTTCTACTCTGTAGCAGTTGTTCGCTGATTCTCACACAACATGCGAACAAAACTCTCTAGGTAAGAAGGAGATTCACCGTGGCGACCTGTGCGATTCCTGCGACACAAGCGAATGTAATTGCCTCGACCGGCGCGAAGGGCCGTGATGATTCACAGATCAACCTGGTAAAACGTGCGCAAGCCGGCGACGAGCAGGCGTTTGCCACTCTGTTTCAGCAGCACAAGAACCGTGTGTATTCGGTCTGCCTGTTGATGACCAAGGATGTGGCCGAAGCAGAGGACCTTACTCAAGAAGCTTTTCTGCAGGTATTCCGAACCGTTGGTTCGTTCCGTGGAGATGCTGCATTTTCAACGTGGCTGTATCGCGTGGCAGTGAACACCGTGCTGATGAAACTTCGTCGGCGCAAATCGCCACCCACCATCTCGCTGGACGAGCCGGTCAATCCAGAGTCTCCGACGCTGCACCGCGATTTCGGGAAAAACGATCCCGACCTCAGTGGCGTGGTAGACCGCATCGCTTTGCGCCGCGCACTTGAAGAGCTTCCTGAAGGCTGCCGCACCATTTTTGCCCTGCATGAAGTCGAGGGATATCAACACCACGAAATCGCTCAGTTGCTCGATTGTTCGATTGGAAATTCCAAGTCTCAACTGCACAAAGCGAAATTGAAGATGAGAACACTCCTCTTCCCGAAAACCAAAATTCGTCGGCGCGGACCGAATGCGTTGGCGAATGCGTTTGCCAGTACTTCCGTAAAGTAACGAGAGTATTCGAAATTTAGCGACGAAGAATAAGCGGAGTGGCAGTGGTAAAGGTGATGGTTATCGTGGGACCGGAATCAGCTACAAACGATAGGGACGAATCCGCGCTGACTCCGGAATCGGCGGCGAACCGTGGTTCGCTGGCGACGATTGAAATTCTCGGGCAGTCCGTCTTGCGCCGAACGATCGAAAGACTGTTGCGCGCTGGCCTGGGAACCATATCAGTCTTCGCGAGAGGAAGTGACCTTTGCGAAAGTTTCAGCGACTTTGGGAACGTCGAAGTCGTTTCATCGGACCATCCCTGGCACGACGCCACCAGAGATCTCGTACGGTGCAAAGCAACCCATGCGAGGCAAGTGCTGATCTTAAGTATGGGCCCCTATGTTGAACTTGACGTTGCCTCTGCCTTGCAATTCCACAGTCAACAAGGAGAGGGAGTTGCGCGGGCATTCAATGCGGAAGATCCTCTCGACGTATGGGTCGTCGATCCGCAGAAATTCCCTGACAGCGAGGAACTGCCAGGCGCATTGTTGGCGGCTGAAGCCGCTCAATATGAGGTCCACGGCTATGTCAACCGGCTGGAAAATCCACGCGATTTGCGCCGACTGATAACGGATAGCTTGACCGCGCGTTGCGAGATGCGACCACATGGATTTGAAGTGCGGCCGGGAGTGTGGATGTGCGAAAGCGCCGAGGTGAAACGCGGAGCGCGCATTGTTCCACCTGTATTCATCGGCTGTGACGTAAAGATCTCCGAGCAGGCATTGATCACGCGTTGCAGCAACGTCGAACGCGACTCGCACGTGGATTTCGGAACGGTGGTTGAGGATTCGACGGTCCTGCCGAATAGTTACGTTGGAATTGGGCTCGACCTGTGTCACTCGATTGTGGACGGAGGCAGTTTGGTGAACTTGCAACATCGAGTGATTTTGAGCATCACAGATTCTGCGGTCATGAGACAGAACAAGACGTTTTCGGATATGGATCGCCATTTGTGGACCGGATTTGGGTCTGGCGAGCTTGTTATGTCCGCAGTGAAGGGCGATTCGAACTAGGGATCGTTCGTACAACTTGGATAGTTGGCGGTAAAAAAATAGAGGGGTAAAGCAAATGCAGACTAGTGGACCCGTTATCGTGATGCAAGTTCCGGAACAATTGAACACAGGCGAAATTCACACCTTCATGCTTGAAGTAGGTCCGCTGCTGCAGACGAGTCGTCCCCGAGTAGTTCTCGATTGCTCACAGATTCGATCCATGGATAGTGCAGGCGTGGAAATGCTGCTGCAATGCCTTGAAGAGGCGATGAAGCGTGATGGTGACCTAAAGCTAGCCACCCCCTCGCCCCAGTGCGAAGTCATTCTCGAGTTGATGCGCGTCTCTCGCGTTTTTGAAACGTTCGATTCGTGCGAAGCCGCAGTACGGAGCTTCCAGGCCATACCGGCGGACACGGCGGTTCAAGATGCTCCCTGGTACAGCACGGTATTTGGCGAACTTGGCGCACTGAAGCAGGCCAGCTAGCACGAGGGGGAACTAGACCTGATGCGACGAATCGAGAAACGCCTCCGCTCCGCAATCGGCTTTGCCGCTGTACTTCTCGTCTCCGCGGGTGCATTCGCTCAAGCGAAGGACAATGAGCCGGGCGTGGTTTTTCAAACCGCCGGCACCGCACAGACGTCGGTCGCGCAAACCGTCAGAGTGTCATCCGAACTTCCAGATAGTCCTGGCGCTCAATGGGCGATGTCTCGTGACATAGCGCGCGAAGCAGGCGACTCTCAGTCGACGTCGAATCAGACAGCACAACAACAGCCAGTGACGCCTGAAGTGCAGACCTCTCAGCGTCCTGTAGGCACGGCTGCAGCCGAGGCTCCTAAAGTTACAGGCATCACTGCTGCTCAACCCGCAGGCGTGGCAATTGCACCGGGCAAGCAACGAAGAGTGCGTACCATCGTGCTCAAGGTGGGAGCCATTGTCGGAGCAGGCGCCGCACTGGGCACGGTCATCGCTCTCAGCGCCGGAACTTCGAGCAAACCTCCTGGAGCGCACTAGCGTTGACCCTCTTCTGTTCTAAGGCTGACTCGAAACGAAGCGAGCTCGGGCTATGATGTTTGTCAGTTTCTCTGGAATCGACGGGGCAGGCAAAAGCACGCAAATCCAAGCCCTTTGCTCCAGTCTCGAAGATATGGGCGTGAAGTACAAGCGCTATACCTTCTGGGACGATGTCGTCGCACTCCGAAGCCTGCGGGAAGAAGCGAGCCATCTGATATTCAATGGCGAGCGTGGAGTGGGAAGTCCGGAGCATCCCATTCAAAGACGCGACAAGAACGTGGGGTCCTGGTATGCCACTCTTTGCCGGCTGTGTCTTTACTTCCTCGATGCAATGAAGCTTCGTCACGTCCTGCCTAAATTCAAAGAGGACTATGCCGATGTTTTGATTCTTGATCGATATTTCTACGACGAACTTCCTAACCTTCCACTAAGAAATGCCTGGGTGCGACGGTATGCTCGGCTCTTGTTGCGAATCATTCCCCGTCCAGACATCGCGTTTCTCCTCGACGCCGACCCCCGGATTGCGGTTTCCCGGAAGCCCGAATATCCGCTGGATTTTGTTCGGCAAAACCGGGAGGCATATTTGAACGTTGGCGCAATGACCGACATGATGGTACTTCCGCCTCGCGCCGTCGATGAGACAGCAAAAACAATCCTCAATTCAATTCTCGAAAAGTGCATGCACAACGGGGAATCCTTGAGCCTGTTGCTCTATCGTGCGCGCATTACAGATCCAGTGAATACCCGAGCCAGCTAGGTCCAAAGCCGTTTTCGCTCTTGGACTTCTACAACATCTAGTGGTGAAAACACATCGAATCTTCTGCTCACGAAACAGGAGACGAATGAATATTTGTTTGGTCACGACTTTTCCACCGAGCACCGGCGGGTTGAGCGAGTACGGATTTCACATTGCGAGCGAATTGAAGCGGAATCCATTTCTCAATCTCACGGTGCTCGCTGATGAACTGCCGACGGATCAGGCAGAACTCGACGGCTTTTCGGTCCTTCGCTGCTGGTCCTTCGACCATCCGGCAAGCTCGTTTCGACTGATGAGCACTCTGCGCCGCCTTAAGCCCGACGTGGTCTGGTTCAATCTGCTCTTCAGTACATTTGGGCGTAATCCCATTGTTGCGTTTAGCGGCTTGATGACTCCGCTGTTGGCCAGGCTCAGTGGACGATATACGCATGTAACGTTGCACCACCTGATGGACACCGTGGAACTGAAGGACGCTGGCATCCGCCACGAGGGGATGTACCGGATCGCAGGTGCGATGGCGACAAGGATGCTCCTGCTTTCGAATTCGGTTTCAGTTCTGATGCCCGGCTACCGAAAAATTCTGAACGACAAATACGGAAAAGATAACGTGCATCTTCGTGCGCACGGGATACTCGCGCGGCGGCCCGAGTTTCCTGATTTCTCTCGACGCGGTGCTCCGCATCGCATTCTCGCGTTTGGAAAGTGGGGAACTTACAAGCGCCTTGAGTTGATGATCGAAGCATTCGACTTGCTCAGCGCTTCGAGGCCTGATGTGCAATTAATCGTGGCAGGCGGCGATCACCCGCAGGCGACGGGATATACCGAATCGATGAAACAGCAGTGCGCGGGAAATCCCAGAATCGAATTTCTCGGATACGTACCCGAGGATGCACTGCCCGATCTCTTTCAGAGTTCGAGCGTCGCGGTCATGCCGTACTCTTCATCCACAGGCTGCAGCGGGGTTGCGCACTTGGCCTGTGCTTACGGGGTTCCCATTGTTTGTGCGGATCTGCTCGACTTCCGCCAAATGGCACAAGCCGAGGAACTGGCGATCGAATTTTACCCGCCTGGAAGCGCGCTGGGGTTGGCGGACTGCCTGACAGAGTTCTTGCGGAATTCAGAAAAACAGCATGCGATGGCCGAGCAAAATTTTGCCACGGCGCTGCGCATGACGATGCCAAATGTCGTCCAGAAGTATTTGCGGCATTTCGAGCTCCAGCAGCGGGTACAGACTCTGAAGCATGTTTCACGGGTGCGGCGTTTGCCGCGCTGGATTCCTTCGAAATCGTTGCTGCTTCGCCTGATGACCCGGAATTCTTTGAGTTGGGCGCGCCGCTCGGCCATGCTGCACGCGCCCGGGAACAACCGTGATCCGCGGCTACTTCACATTGATGAGAACGTTCGTGGAAAGCTCCATCGAACCGGCGGTACCGTTGACCACGACAACATAGCTGTTGGTGGGAGTGGAGGGCGCGCCGGTTTTGACGGCGCTCATGCTGCTTCCTCCGCACGAAGTGCTGCCAACAATCACTCCAGCCAAAACGCAAACGCCGATCATCAGGACGATTCGTTTCCGCTGAAGCTTTCCGATCAGAGTCGTGCCGAACAGGCCGAAACCCACAACCCACCCGCCCAGGAACGGAGACTCCCTTTCGTGGTGGTCCGCCGCACTAACGGGAGCGGCAACCAGAGTCAGGATGGAACTGGCACTTTGGGCCCCTGGAATGACGGACGCGGGAGAAAATGAACAGGTCAGGTTTTTAGGGAGTCCCGCACACGTCAAAGCGACCGCGGTATCGTAGTCGCCACCGCTGGGAGCCAAAGTGACCGTCAGTTTCCCCGAGCCTCCGGGAGAAATATCCAGAGATGACGGGCTAGCACCGATGGACAGGCTGGCATCGCTGGTTGAGCCCGCGCAGTTCAGTGTGACTTTGACTGCGCCGGACATCTGGTTTGTGATGCTCGATTTTCCGACTGCTTGGACGTAGGCAGTATATTTTCCGTTCGAGAGAGAGTAGCTGCACAGGTTCAGCGAGCTAGTCCCCGGGTTCGAGTTTCCCAGTGACATCAGGTTCTGGCCGTCTGTGCTGATGTAAGCCACGTAGTGGTCGACCGTGCTCTCGCTCCCTTTGATCGTCCAGCGGAGACTGTTGCCGGAAGCAGAAGCCGAGACGCTGAAGCAATTGTTGATGCCGGACTCGATTTCTGTTCCTTCCTCGTAGTCGTTCCAAGTCACGAGTTGCAGAGCAGGAATCTGTTTACCCGAGTTGTACAAACCGTTCAGCTTGGAGAATGTCTGCAACCAGGTTTGGCCGCATTGCTGACCCATCACGCGATTGGCCCCCCAGGATGCCAGCGAATCGTTGAATCCTTTATAGGAGGCCCCGACGGTTTCCTCGTTCTTGAGTGGCATTCCCACGTTGTAAAAACTGCCGAGGTAGCTCATTCCATAGTCGGTCGTCGTTGGCATGACCCAGGAATAGCTTCCATCGCTCAAAACGTGGGTGAATCCAGTGTTGTTCTGAAAAACGAACGCGGGAGGATTGGAAAGCGCTGCACTAGCGGCATTCCAGTCGACCGAATAAGAAAGGTCGATGTTGAAGTTGGTGACGACCGGCTGCCCCTGCCGAGTCATGTACGCCTTTGAAGTGAAATAGGTCTGCTGCAGATACAGCAGATCGCTCACAAGAGCTTGCTGAGGCGTACAACCAGAGCACGAATACCACTGGATCGCACCCTGATCGATCATGATGGCAAACGTGAAACCGGGGTGAAGCTCCGCCTCGGCCATGACCAGCTTCGTGGCTTGATCGATGGTGTTGTTTTGGCCATACCAATCGACGATCACGCCATCGATGCCGCGGGCGATCATATCGGAAATCTGGCGGTGAACCTGATTTGGATCGGTTGAGCTGTATCCGACGTTCATGTGATTCGAGCCGCCGAACCACAACAGGAGATGAGCGTAGACCTTCGTGGTGGATCCGGAATAAAGGAGCGAGTGAACGTCGCCTCTGCTCACATTCCCGGCGGCCGCGTTTCCGTTGGTCTGGCTCTTAAACGTGTTGGCGGCGCTGGTGTTGTTGGTTGTTTGTGCAGCTAGAGTGGTTGTAGGTACGACGGATGGTCCCGCCACGCATACGCCTGTCAAAGACAGGAGCAGGAAAAAGACACACCAATTCTTAAGACACATCTGCCCTCAGGAGCGGAGTTACCGAGGCTTGCGTCTAGCTAAGCTGAAGTTCCGGAAGGGAGGCACTCACGCCTGTAGATTCCTCGGAACCAAGCTATGACTTTCTGGGACGCGACGAGTCTAGTCCGGATGTGATGATCCTGAACAGGGCACGATGGTTCACGAACTCATGGGCCAGAACAACTGGGCCATTCCGACGGAGATTTGCTTCGCGATTCCAAGGTCGTTTCCATTTTGGCGTCAAGGTAAAAACCCTGTAGTTTGAGCGATTTCCCGACAAATTTACTGCTCGAGGAGCCCTCTTCGAGCCAACATTCCGGGTAAAGACGTCATCGAAGATGAGCCCAAATTCTTGTTTCGATCTGAAGGTGACATGGATGTCCGCCCAACCCAGCCTCCGCTCCTATTCCACTGTTGCGACCTTTCTGATTTTGCTCGTCGTTTCCGGCTGCCAAGGGGTGCAGCAGGGGATGCCTGGAGGTACGACGCCGACGCCGACCACTCCAACGCCGACGATTCAATCCATCAATCACATCGTCTTTATGGCGCAGGAGAACCGTTCCTTCGATACTGCGTTTGGACAACTGCCCGCATATTGGTCCGCGAATGGATTCCCGACGCAACAGTTCGATGGCATGCCAGCGAACGCATCCAACCCCAGTTTTGATGGAACGTCCACCGTGTCGGCCTACCATGTTGCGACAGAGTGCTACGACAACCTGACCCCTTCATGGGATGAGAGTCATCTCGATTGGAACTTGCAGGATCCGACTTCGAGCACGGCATCGATGAATGGATTTGTGTATAACGCAGGAAAGTTCGCCATGGATTCGGGTTACGCCGACACTGCCGGCTTGCGCGCCATGGGCTATTACGACGGAAGCGACCTGAATTATTACTACTTCATGGCGTCAAACTTCGCCACGTCGGATCGTTGGTTTTCTCCGGCTCTCGACCGTACGCAGGTGAATCGCATGTATCTGTTTGCGGCTACCTCGCAGGGATACGCCTATCCTCCCGGAACCGACGCCGCCGACAACGCCCCGCTGACCGCGGCCACAATATTCGATGCTCTCGATCAAGCTGGAGTGTCGTGGAAGATTTATGCGACAGACTACACGGTCGATCCAACGAATCACGGGACGTATCTGACGCAATTTTCAAAGTACGCTCCGCCCAACGAATTGCCCGCGAATGTTGTGCCGGCGACACAGTTTCTTACGGACGCGCAGAACGGAACGCTGCCTTCCGTTGCCCTGATTGAAGGCGGATATTTGTCCGGATTGGACGAGCATCCCAGCAACAACGTACAGACCGGGGCTGCCTACACTGCAAGTCTGATCAATGGATTAATGACCAGTCCTTCTTGGAAAGATTCGGCGTTCATTCTGACCTATGACGAAGCGGGTGGTCTCTACGATCACGTTCCGCCGCCGCCAGCAGTAAATCCGGATGGCATCTCCCCCATCGACTTGCTGCCGGGAGACATTTGCACGACGCCGGGCGGATCGAATTGCGATTTCGACCACACCGGTTTTCGGGTTCCGATGTTGGTCGTATCTCCGTTCACGAAAAAGAATTATGTGTCGCACACGGTCGCCGACTACACAGCTATCTTGAAATTCATCGAGACACGTTTCAATGTGCCATCGCTGACCAAGCGTGACGCGGCCCAGATGGATATGACGGAGTTCTTCGACTTTCAGAACGTTCCATGGGCGACTCCTCCAACGCCCCCCGTGCAATCGACAAATGGTGCGTGCAATCCGCAGACTCTGCAGTAGGAGCGAGAATCGGTGCGGCTTGGTCGCGATCTGAGCCAGAGATTACTATTCAGAGATGAAGTGGAAATGGTTTGTCAGCGCCATGATGTGCCTGGTGCCCTGTTTCAGTGCCGCCGCGACTCGTCACTACTACATCGCGGCGGAGGACGTTTCCTGGAACTTTGCTCCCAGTGGGCGCGACCTGATTGATTCTCGGCCCATTCCAGGACCCTGGAGCGCTCAAACGATCTGGGCTAAGAGCCGCTTCGTTGAATATACCGACGCTACGTTTTCCCAGAAAAAAGCGCAGCCGGAATGGCTCGGCATTCTCGGACCGATCATTCGAGCGGAAGTCGGAGACGAAGTCATTGTCGACTTTTTCAACCGCGGACGAGTTCCTCACAGCATCCACCCTCACGGGCTGCGCTACAACAAAGAGAATGAAGGCGCATTCTATTTGCCCGCCACGAAGGGAGGATCGGTTGCGCCAGGAGCGAAATTTACGTATCACTGGCTGGCAGATCCGAGCAGCGGTCCTGCGCAAGGCCAACTGAGCTCCATAGTGTGGTGGTATCACGGGCACACCGACGAGTCGAGGGAAACGAACGCCGGACTCGAGGGCCCAATCATTGTTACTGCAAAGGGGAAGGCCAAGCCGGACGGAAGTCCGAAAGATGTTGATCAAGAATTCGTGGCTTCGTTCATGATCTACGACCAACTTGGAGGAAAGCCTTCCGGACAATTTCACGCGATCAACGGGTATGTCTTTGGAAATCTTCCGGGCTTGGTGATGAAGCAAGGTCAGACGGTGCGCTGGTACATGATGGGAATGGGAAGCGAGAAAGATTTACATTCTCCCCACTGGCATGGAAAAACCGTGACCGACGGAATGCGGCACGTGGACGTGGTGGAGTTGATGCCCGGATCGACGATCAGTGTCGACATGGTGGCCGACAACCCGGGAATCTGGTTGTTGCACTGTCACGTCGCGGATCACATGGAAGGTGGGATGATGGCGACCTTCACGATCTATCAGCAGGCCGCGAGAGCATGCCCGGTCAAAGTGACTGAAGGCAGTTTTTGGAATTCAGACAAATTCAGTGTCGAAGTGCAGAATTCCGGCAGCAAGAAAATCCGCAGTTTCAGTTTGCAGTCTGAATACTTGTTGAGCCCACTGGATCTGCACCGGCCTTTCACAGATGCAGCACTGGTCCTCCACAGAATCGCTGTCGTTAGGAGAAAAACGGGGACTGGAGAAGAAGGCATACGCGGCCGACAAGAACAAGCAGATCGCTGCGTGGGTGCTTTTCCCGCGAACGATTGAATTCGAGGATGGAAGCAGCTGGAAACCGCAGCAGGAGGGGGAATGTTTTCAGGTCTTCTGGAGAGATTCAGATCATCCTGACCTTCAAGCTCTTCCTCCACGCCAGATGGACATGAACGAAGACTGAAGACTAAGGATGCGGCTCGTCGAGCGAAAGGCTCCGCTATTTGTTCAGGACGGAGAGGCTTCGAGCGTTATAACGCGAATCCTGGAAGTTAGCCACCACGGTCACATCGACACCTGTGTGAAGATCGGCCTGCGGCGAAATCGATGATCCAAGATAGATTTCGTAGGTCTTATGATCGGTGGACGAGTTCAGAACGAGCAGGCCCGACCGAAGATCGAGATGCACCACTTGTCCCGTGAATGTGAACGGAGCGCCAGGCAGAGCCTGAATATTGATTTCCCGCGCGACATCGTGACCGTCACCCTCTGATTCGAAAGCCACCGCTACGAGCGAGCCTGGCAGAAGGGTGCTCGCCGGAACTGCGTGATCCCCCTGCACAAAACGCGTTGTCGAACTCAGATGAATCTGAACGGGGTTCGGAGAAATGCCATCGCGTAGGCTGAGTTCACCACGATCCGGCAGATACTTGATGATAATGCCTTGACTCTGCCCAACCGTTGCACCTGCCTTGATGCGGATCGTTCGCGCAAAGACCGTGCTGCCATCCAGGATCGTGTCTAGATAAACCCGATCTCCTTCATGCAAGTCGGCAATCGTGGACTCTTGCGATCCGCGGTAAACCTTTGTGCGGGGATCGAACAGCGCTGTGGCGCGGCTTCCACCAAAAACATTGAGAGTCAAACGATCGCGCACGCGATCGAGGCGCGCAATGGTTCCTCCGACCATCGTTGCGTTCCTGCGCGGAACCGCTGGCAGGTCTGGCAAAAGGCTCGCTGGATCGGCGATGATCGTGCTTTCGGAGGAAGCGTCCGTTCGCGTCGAAGGATCGGGTTTGATGCTCTCGACGTGACCTCCGCTCTCCGAAACCATGTTTGATGCCGGCGGTTCCTTTGGCGCTTGAGCGTGCGCAAAAGACAGCAAGGAGCACCCGAGAGCGACCCTCACGGCGACCGAGCCGACGATGGTATTTGCTGTAAATTTCACGCCGTCTTTGGATGCTATTTCCCGCTTCTGAGTCAGCCTCCTTTTTGCGGTACAGAGCGACTGAACATCGTATATGGCGGCAAACAAAAGGACTTCTTTGGCATCCAAGAATGCCGAACGAGATTAACTCTCAGCGTTTGAGGCCAGGCTATGCTTTCCAAATCGTCCCTTTTCTGTGCCGCCGCGATCCTTGTGACGGTGGCCGGCGCTGCGTGCCCCAACTTTGCGCGCGCTGGAGATTTGAAGATCACGATTCCCCGGCGCAGCATTCTGACTCCCGTGCAAAGGCTGAATCGTGAAGGAGTGGACGCCGTCCGAAAGCACAATCTAAAGAAGGCGGAAGAACTCTTCTACAAGGCATATCTGTTCGATCCCGACGATTCCTTTACGTTGAACAATCTCGGATACATCTCAGAGTTGCAGGGGCAGATCGAACGAGCGGAACGCTTTTATGCGTTAGCCGCTGAGCAGCCGAGCGATGCGGTCATCGATGTCGCCAGCACACGTCAAGCACGCGGCAAGCCGATGCGAGATGCGGTGGCTGTCGCCACCGGTCCTCTCGAGACAAACCACGCGAATGTAGAAGCGATCCGTTTGCTTTCGCAGGGCAGGGCCGCTGAGGCCGACATCTTGCTGCAGACTTCTCTCAAAACGGATCCGCAGAATGCTTTCACCCTTAACAATCTCGGAGCGGCCAAAGAGATGGAGGGCGAGAACGACGAGGCCCTCAAGTATTACGACCAGGCATCGAGTCTGGCGCCGAACGCGACCGCCGTCGTAACGACGGACCGCGGCTGGCGTGGGAAGCCCGTCAGCCAGATGGCGGAGCAGAACGCCAAAGCCCTGCGGGATCATCTCTCGCACCGAAACGACGTGGCGGAGCAGGTGGCGGAATTGAATCTGCGCGGAGTGTCGGCCGTTAACCGCAACGATCTTCGCGCGGCGGAGGCGGATTTCCGCAAGGCTTATGCTCTCGATCCAAATGACGCGTTTGCGATGAATAACATTGGGTACGTCGCCGAACTGGATGGAGACCGGGAAACGGCCCAATTCTTTTATGACCGCGCTCGACAGTCGGCGGGAGCCACAGCGGTGGTTGGAGTCGCCACGAGCAGCATCGCCGAAGGGAAAAAGTTGGTGGCCGCGGCATCCGACAGCAATTCGAAGGTCGAGTCCAATGTCGCCCGTGAGCGGGATATGCTGCGGAAGCAAAACGAACCGGTCGTTCTCCGGCGCCGAGACAACAGCGTGGTCGACGAATCGATTCAACCCGAGGGATCAATTCAGCTCGAAGAAAATGGCGGGGGCAGTCAGACTCCTCACTAAGCCTTTGCGCTAGGAATCAAGCTCCGCGAAGCGCCCGATGTCCGACTCAGGATCGTAGAAGATGTGGCGCAGCGAGATTCGTGAGATAGCGCGACACAGTATTCATGTTGGTGCGATACCAGCAGCAATGCGTCATCGAGGGCGACAAGCCGCAGATGAACTGAAAGTTCTCGCAATTCTGCCGGAGGTTGCGCCAGCATAGCCGCCGCTATCCGGTGGTTCCCGTCGAGAATGGTGAGCGGGCTTCGGGCATCCACTCCGATCAACAGGACCGTCGGATTTACTAGGCCTTCACGCACCGGGTCGTTGAGTTGGTCGGAGCTTCTGAAAGAACGCATCCTCCGGAGCTTCATCGCCGCTTCAATCGCAAGCTCTCGACCATGTCGGTGAGATAAAAACTGCCTTCGGCGATCCGCCGCCATTGGCGCGCGAGGAAAGAAGCGAACCCGTTCCAAATCGATTGGCGAAAGCTCAACCTTGAACCATTCGGTGTCTTCCGGGAGTTCGCGCCACATCGCGCCACGGCGCAGAAACAGCAGAGCGCGACGCAGGGCATTTTCCCGGTGATTATCAAGATCCGGTTTGTTCACGATGTGTTCAAATTCCTTGCGATACTCTTCGAATTCCGGATGATGAAATTCGCTCCGCAGAAATTCGGAAATCACCTGATATTCGCTCATGGGGCGCATGATCGGAAGGACGGAGTAGGTCCGAGTCATCGACTGGAGCAATTTCACGGCTGAGAAGCGGCAAAGCGACGACGATCAGCAGAATTAGCATCAGAGCCAGCTGCACTAAGATGACCTCGCGCAGATTCTTGTGAAAAAGGCAGATGCCGCCGATGAAAGCCGCGCTGAATGCCAGCTGCACCCAACTCGTGTTGGCGATCTTGCGCGACATTTCGTAGGTGATCATCACCGAACTGAGCGAGTAGATGCCGGTCGTGACTGCATAAAGGATCAGCAGCCCAGCGAGTCCACCCACATTCCCTAGTTGGAAATGCGATCCGAACAGTGTGCGCCACAAGACATTCGGTATCGCCCAAAGGCCCAGGACTAAAGCAGACAAAATCAGAAACACCAAAGAGAGCGACATGAAAAGCACAGGCCGTGCTTCGCGATCGCTCGATCGAGCCGCCGCAGAAACTGGAAACATAGTGTTCACAACGGACCAGGCGCACATGTTCACCAACCGTCCAACCAAAGAAACGGCAGCATAGATCCCCGCTTGGTCCGGGGCGAAGAAATGCTTCACCAGCACGATGTCGAAGTTGTTGATTACGACCTGGCCGGAAAAAAACACGATGGCCTGCAGACCCTCGCCGGCAGAAATCGAAATTCCTTGCGAGCGGAGTGATCCAAGGCCGGGGCTGGGCTTGGCTATAAAATAAGATGCGACGACGGCCAAGACACTTGCCAGCACAGCTCCTTCCACGCCGAGGCCGAATTTGATGAGCAGATAAGCGCCGCCAAGTCTGGCGATTCCTTCCAACATGAAGTTGACAGCCAGCGCGCGAAACGCGTGAATGCCCTGGATGTAGCCGCGCCGTACTCCCAGCGGGATGTAGAAGGCTGTTCCCAAGGCAAGCAGGGAAATCAGCGTCTGATCAGGCAGATTCAAATAGGCGGTGATCCAACGATTGAAGACGAACAGAAAAAGTCCGATGCCCACGCCAGCGATCCACGATCGCAAGTGCAGGGCTGCAAAGACGGCCTTCTTCTCCTCCACGGACTCGCTCGTGGCGACGTACTTCGCGCATACCACCTGAAACGAGAGGGTGATCGCAGACGCGAGCATCAAGAGCGTGTAGACCGCTGTGGCATGCGCGAAGCCGACCGGCCCGAGCAGACGAGCAGTCGCAACGTTGTAGACCAGATTGGTCACGCCGACCAATCCCGAGCCTGCGAGCAGGGTCAGGCTGCCACCGAGAAGCTTCTGACGCAGGGCCCGGCCCCGTGTCCTGGAAGCTCCTGCGTCAGAGGTTTCGCTGACTCGGACTTTATCGACAATTGTCATCGAGCAACAACAAACTAGAACAAGGTGAAATGCACGATTGGAAGAAGCGTATTCCGGTTAGCAGTGCCGGGGAAGTCGTAGAACGTTTGTTGCTGAAGCCCGAACGAGAATCGCATCGGATAGCGACACCGGAACCTGCCCTAAATCGTCTCGGACACTCCCGCGCAACGGACGCACGTAAGAAACGAGAAACTCACTCTGAACGTTGTCGTATGAGTGAAAGCCCGAGCCTCGCGAAAGGACGAAAGAGCCTTGAACGCTCCATCGCGGAGTCGCACGGAAATCGAAACGGCCTCCGGGGAGGAGTGCTTGGGCGATTGCGTAATCCGTGCCTAATACTCGCCAGGAGCGCAAATCCTCCGCTAGTACAGCTGCGGTGAGTCGCCGGCCAAACTTATGCTGCAATCCTACGTACGAAGTAGTGTTGAAATACTCTTGAACGACCGGACGAAACAGCAGATCGCGCACGGAGTATCCCGTTATCAACGAGGTATTGCCCCAAGGACGGCCGACAGTGAATTCAACATTCGCGAAAAGGTCGCGCGAGTGCAAATTCTGGTCGATGAAAGGCCCCGTCTCATGCTGTGCGCTGCCCGTCACCGACACCCAATTGAAAAACGAGTTGGTGGAAATGTACAGGAACTGGCGGAACAGGTTCTGGCTCATGAACACCGGGGAGATTGTGTCGCGCCGCGCGGTGAACTGCAGCCCTCCATTGAATGTGATGGCGTTCTCGCCAAAGCGCAGGACGGGGCTGATGCCGCCATTCAATATCGTGTCGTAGGTGTTGCGATCCTGAACCACGCCGGCGCTTGGATATAACAGCCGGCCAGTCGTCATGGCTTCGCCCACAAACCCCGTAATCACGGGGAAGTTTCCGAAGTGAACCCGGTAGTGCGACTCTCCGAGACTCTGAAAGGAGTGGCGCGGAGGAGGCAGCAGCGCTGGATTCGTGACGTGCAGAATCTTTGCATCCAGCGTGTAGACATTGATGTCCTCGAGCACCGGAGCGAAATTCGCCTCGGGCACGAGGCTGAGGCTATTGGTGATCTGACGTCCTTCCTGATCGGCCGCCGTGTACTGAGACGTTTCCGCAATGCCTTGATCTTCCTGCCCCGCGACCGTGCTGGCCTGCGCAAAACTGGCCAACGAATGCAATGGATCTTGTCGCTGCCGAGAGAGGTTGGCAGTCGTCATCATGTAGTCGTAGTCGTCCCGGAAATCGGTTGCGGGGCCTAGCACTGCGAGCGCACTTTCAGCTTTGCCCGTGTTGCCCTCCGCCAGGTACGTGTTCGTAAGTCCAAGAGCAACGGTTCGACTATTCGCGCCGGAAAGCTGCGCCTTACTGAAATACGTTTCAGCCAGCTCGAAATCGTGCATCGCGAGGAAAAGATTTGCAGCGCTCGCGAAGTCCTCTCCTGTAATCGGGGAGTCGGGATAGATACGCGCTTCCGCAAACCCTAAAGCGATCTGCCGATGAGCGTCATCAAAATGTCCCTGGCGCAGGAAAATTTCGGCGATCGAGAGACGGATGCCGATCCTGTCTCCGCCCGGGACGTCGAGAGCGCGCGAAAATCGCTGCATTGCCCCATCCCGGTCGCCCAGAGTCAACAGCGCATCTCCAGTCGCAGTGAGTATTTCCACGCGATTGCCGCCGAGTTTTTCGGCTGATTGAATTTCCTGAAGCGCCTGTTCGCGCTGTCCCTCTTTCGCATGCACTTGCGCTAGTAGCGCAAGGATCGTCGGGTCCGCAGGCGACAAAGTCATCGCGGTATTCAGAGCCACCGTTGCATCGGCATATCGCCGCATGCGGTAGAGCACGTCGGCATAAGCCAGTTCAGTCTTGAGATCCTTCGGATCTTCAGAGAGCGCTGTCTGGTATTCAGTCGCTGCGTGCGGGAAATCCTGCTCCTGCCGGAATGCCTCTGCTCTTGCGAGATGCCAGGCGTGCGATTTTCCCAGAATCTTCTGCGCAGCATCCAGCTGCGTGAGAGCCGGTTTCGGGTGATGCAATTGCAGATTCGCATACGCCAATCCGAGATGGGCTTCCCCATATCCTGGTTGAATCTGGAGAGCGGTTGCGAAATCCTGCGACGCTTTTCGCGCGTCCCGCAGATCATTCAACACAAAACCGCGATTCACATATCCGGTGGCCATCTTCGGGTCGCGCTCGATCGCCAGCGAGAAGTTCTTAAGCGCTGCTTGCAAATCACCGTTGTGCGCGTAGACGTTGCCGGCAATAAGCGGCAGATCCTTGTCGTTGGCGAGCGTGTTCTGGTACTTGTTGACCAGCGCGAGCGCCTCGTCATACCGCCCGAGGTAATAAAGGTCATAGGCCAGGTACACCACGCCCTCGCGATCATTGGGAAGTTTCGCAATCACGTTTTGTCCAAGTTCCGCTGACTTCGCGTAGTCGCCCTTGAACGTAAGATAGCGTTCCAATTCGCGCTGCACTTGTGGACTTGAATTTGCCTTTCCGTTGGCGCGCTGCAGCCAGCGCTGGGCAAGATTCAGATCGTGGGATTCCATGGCAGCATTCGCCCCGCCGGCAATGATGAGAGCGTTGCTGGGCATGCGCTGAAAAGCATTCTCGTAGTTCGCTTCTGCGGACTTGAGGTTGCCTTGCGCCGTATAAAGGTCGCCGAGGGCCAAATACGGTGCGAAATCTTTCGGATGGGCCGCTGCCGCCTTGGCAAAATAGGATTCCGCCAGCTTTGCGTCTCCCGCATCGCGAGCGAGGTAGCCGAGTGCTGACAGGGCCTGCCGATTCGAGTGATCAACATCGAGCACCTTAAGGAACGTAGCGCGCGCTGCGTCTTTCTGTCCCAGCTTCCACTGCAGCATTCCAAAATTCATCAGCGCGTTTACGTTGCCGGGGGTTAGTGCAAGCGCCTCTTTCAAATCACGGTTTGCATTGTCCAAATCTCCGGATGCAGCCTCTACCGCCGCTCGTAATCTGAGCAACTCCGGACGTGACGAATCCGGTACCTGAAGCGCATGCACTGCTGCTGACGCCGCCTGCAGCTCTCCTTTCGCCTTAGCGGACTCGTCTTCCTGAACGTAAATTTCGTACAGATTCAACCGAAGTTCGATGGGGTAAAGTGGCCCTTCCTGCACACGCGCCGGAAGGTTGTTGATGGCCGCGTTATATTCGGTCTCAGCGTCAGCGGTCCGGTCTTCGGAGTCAGCAACACCCGCGAGAATGGCGTGCAGGCGATAGTTATTCCCGTCGATCTGCCGCGCAGCATCGAGAAACGGCCGAGCGTCATCGGCGCGCCCCAAGTTGATCCAGGCTTGCGCGGCGCTCAGATCCAATCCAATATTTCCCTTGGCTCCCTTGGCCAGTCGCGAATACAAGTTGGCCGCTTCCTGTTGTTTCCCTGCCAGCCCATATGTGTACGCAAGTTCTGCCTGCACATCAGCCGTTTTCGTCGGGATGCCTTGCAGCGTCGCGATCGCCTCGTCGTACTTACCTTGATCGCGATACTGTCCGGCTACTGCTCGCAAAACTTCTGGATCACGAGGTGCACGATTCTTCGCTCGATTCAAATACCGAGCCGATTCTTCGGATTCTCCTGAGCGTTCGTAGGCGTGCGCGATCAGCAGGTCCGTATGTGCAGAAGGTTGTATCGCGTCGGCCCGTTCGAGGAGACTTAAGGCCGCTTTGGGATCGGAGTTCAGCATCAACTCCCCAGCAAGCTGAAGGCTATTCGCGTCCTTCGGATTTGCATCTACCACTCGCTGCAAGAGCTGTTCTGCTTCCTGATCGCGCCCCATCCTTGCGTAGGTCTGCGCCAGTCCCGCCAATCCTTGGATTGAGTTCGGTTGCTGCTTCAGACCGCGGTTGTAGGAATCGACCGACAAAGAATATCGCTCGTTCAGGCGCGCCGCGTAGCCGAGCAAAAACCAGAGTTCCGAATTTTGCGGAGCCGAATTGGCGGCTTGCTGCGCGTAGTTGACAGCGGCTGCGTAGTCATTCCGCTTGAGCGCGTCCTGTGCGGCTCGCGCTTCGCGCGCGACTTGGATGCCTGCGCCCCAGCTGAAATCGGAACCGCTCTGGGCAGAATTGTTCGCCGGAGCTTGCTTTTCTTGTTTGCCGGAATCGGGTTTGCTTGGATCGGGTGCCGATCCCCCGACATCGTAAGTCTGGGCCGCTCCCAATCCCGATACCGCCAGGAATAGGACCAGCCAAAAGCTCGTGAGCGGAATACGGCTTTTCACGTAGTCACCACACTCTTCAAGGAATCGTTTGAAGCCCTACAGTTGAGCCTCCCGCGCGCACACCACTGCGGTTCAACTCAGATGCCATAGGAACATCGGGGTTTGCCTTCTTTAGAAGTGGGACGCTGCCTTCAGCCTTGACGATCCACGTAAACCCGCCAGCTGTTTTTGGAATCTCAAGAAGTCGCGATAGGGCACAGGAGTGTGCAGTGGCATGACCTCGAACGATAGCTACTCTCGTCCAATTCCGCTGTTGGCGATCGTGCTTGTGGCCCTGGCGATTCATGGGCCGCTGTTGCTCATGCAGTTGCCGTCGGGCTCATTCGATGCCAATTTTCATATCTTTCTGGCCTCGCACTATGCGCATCACTGGTTCAATCCCTGGAATGAGAAGTGGTTCGCCGGGTTCTCGCAGACCACCTATCCGCCACTGACGCACCAGTTGATCGCTCTGGTATCAGCCGTTACCGGCCTCAAAATGGGCTACATGCTGGTGCAGTTAGCAGCGGTTCTCTTGCTTCCTGTGGGGGTGTTCCGCTTCGCCCGAATCTGGGTAGAAGAGCGATCGGCCGGTTACGCCGCATTAGGCAGCATTTTCCTGGGAGCGCTTTCCTTCCTTGTTTACCAGGCTGGACAGCTGGCGACGATCAGTTCGGCTGCCCTCTATTTGAATGCATTGCCCTACTTTTACGAGTGGTCTACGGAGCGTTCCGGGCGCGCGATGCTGAAGGGTATCGCGGTAAGTTTGGCGGCGGCCGCAGCTCACCACGTCACACTGATCTTTGGCACGGTTCTGTTCGCCGGACCTGTGCTGTGGGTTGCATGCCTTGACGCTGCCGATGGTCGCGCCAGAGGCTCAGTCGGCGCTGTGCTCGGCAGGGCGTTCCTTTTTGCAGGATTAGTCGCCGCCGGCGTGGGAGTGGTTCTGTTGCCGTACTGGATGACCCTTCTTCAGCATCCGATCCATCAGATTCCGATTCCGCACGACAGCCGCTCAAATTTTTTGTTCAACTCCATTACCGGCATTAACTACTTCGTAATCCCGTACGGAGCCCTGATACTGGCCCTGCCGTTTGTGGTAATTCGCGGTGCGGCGGAGAGAAGACTTCGCCCTCTTCTCATTGGTTTTTGGATCACTTTGATTTTCGGTCTTGGAGGGACTACTCCTTTACCACGATGGCTGCTCGGACGAGCCTTCGACATTCTTACGTTCGAACGCTTCACATTCTGGGCGACCTTGATGGTGATGCCGATCGTGGGCGTGCTTGCAAGTAGCCTGCTCAATCGTTTCCGGGCGAAAGCCGCTGTCGGACTTACAGTGGCGGCGGTCGCAACTATAGGTGCAACGCTTTCCTGGCTTACCGTAAATCCATTCCGTCCATCCGCTCCGATCAACGTAAGCCCGGTCATCGCATTTTTGAACCGCGACGGCCACGATTCGTACCGATATTTGACGCTTGGATTCGGCAGCGAACTCGCGAAGGTTTCAACGTATACCGACGCGAGTAGCGTCGACGGAGACTACAACTCCGCTCGCTTGCTGCCAGAAATGACGCACTATGGCTCTGCTCAACTCACGAATGCAAAATTTTACGGCTCCGCGGGTATGGCGTCGCTAAGGGCAATGCTCGAGCATGCCAATCGTTACGGGCTGAAATACATCTTCGTTCACGACCGGTACTACGAGCCGCTGTTGACTTTCGCAGGATGGCGAAAGATCGAGAGTTTCGACACAGGCGAAATCACCGCGTGGTCTAAAGACGATGTCCCTCCGGCACACCGGATCGACTCGGATGCAGTTCCTCCGGCGTGGATGGGTTTGATGTGGGGCACGCTCCCAATCGGGGTGACCATCCTGGCCATTTTCCTGGTTCTCTTCTTGCCTGCGCGCCGTTCTGTCCGGAGAGTGATCGAGTCTCCGATCCCGATCGAAGAGAGAGAAGGGCACTACGTCGCCTGAGGGACCAAAATGAAACGCGCTCTGCCTCTCACAATCGTCATCGTTGTCGTCACCGCGCTACTGCTCTTTGCAGGCCTCCGCGGCGGCGGTCATGCGAGTGGAATTCTTGGAGTCGCTTCCGGCACGGCGCTGCCTGGATTTAGCGCGAATGTCTCAACTCCCGATCAGGCGTTAGCTAATTTCCTGCTCGACATTCAAAAGCGTAACTGGGACCGGGCATTCTCCGTCGTCGATCGATCCGCCGGCAATTTGAGCGAACAGGATTTTGTGCAGGCGTGGATCGGTGCGAACGGAGGGCTGCGCTCGTTTTCCAATCTTGAAAAATATGATGCGCGTCCGCTCCATGCCACAGATTCTGAGGCCCAAATGCGGGTCCATCTCCAGTGGGCGACGCCAGTCGGGCCTGTTGAGGATGTTCGTGATTTCAATCTCGCGCGTCGCGGCGACCAGTGGAGAGTGATCTGGAATGAGACGCCGGTCCCGAATGTTCCAGCGCAATTGATACCTGTGAATTACCTGCGCTGGGACTTGGTTTCCGGAACCGCGACCGGCGCAGACTGGGGATCGCATAATGTCGACGCGCCTCACGTGCGCATTGTTTCGATGAACGCCGTGGATTTCGCAGACGGCTCCGTTGTCATGGGCGAAGTCGTGAATGAGGACACGATTCCCGCGTTTCGTGAACGTGAATGCCACCCTCGTCGACGCCACAGGCAGTGCGATCGACGATGAGAGCAGCTTCGACAAAATCCTGCACGTGCTTTTGCCGAAGCAGGTGTCTCCCTATCGGATAGATTTCCCTCATGTCAGCCTGAGCAAAGTTAAGAACGTGCGCATGGACGTGAAGGCGACTCTCGTCCCTGCATCCTCCGACCCCGTGATCGGGGTGATGAACCAGAAACTGGACGCTGATGCCCAGGGACATTCTGTTCTACGCGGCGAGTTGATGAATGAGAGCGGTCAGACAGTCAACATCCCTCATGTCATCGCAAGTTTCTACGACAATACCGGCAAGGTCGTCTGGGTTTCGGATGGCTACGTGGAACAGGCTCTAGCGGCGCAATCGACCGAGCCATTTGCCGTAGAGTTACCGAAATCGCTGGCGGGCAAGGTGCAGACTTTCCGCGTAGTGGTCAATCACTACAGCGTCGGGAGGTCATGAAGTGAAGAAGGCTGCTCTGATCTTTTTCGGAACCCTCTGCCTGCTGACTGCGTCCTTCGCTCAGAATACGGAGATAAGGGTTCCTGCGACTGCGATCGCCGGTGAGCCGACCTCTATCAAGACTTCCGGAAGCGGCGCCGCCAAGTTTTATCTTGTCGGTCCCTCGAGTTCAATCAAGCGGGATGTGGAACTTGGCAAGGACGTGTGGCTCGCATCGAACAACGTTGACGTTGCCGGTCGCTATGTCGCGATTGTCTGTACAAGCACCTGTAGTAGCCGTGACTTCTTTGTCACGGCCTCCGAGCCGGCTAGCCTTACATTTCTTGCTCATCCGTCTCGCGTGCCGACGGGACAGGCCGATTCGATCAGCGGAGTTGCCCTCGCGTTTGATGAATTCGAAAATCTCGTGCTCATGCGTGCCGCGGTGAATTTCGAACTCGCCACGAAAGGCGCCCCTGCCACCTCGCATAGCGTCGAAACGCGGTCTGGGATCGCATGGTTTCGCGCAACTTCGGGAAAAGCGGCGGGAGTGGTGCAATTGACGGCTTCACTTGGCGGCGTCTCGGCGCGCCGGGTTGTTCAGCAGGTAGCGTCTGAGCCTTGCAGTTTGCGGATTAAGGGCCAACGCTCAGCCAAGGGAATTGCCGTCGAGACCGATCCGGTACGCGACTGCAGTGGAAATCCGGTACCGGATGGAACGATCGTTACGTTTACCGCTCGCAACGGAAACCAAATGAGCACGGTCGATGCTCCGGTAAAGCAGGATATCGCGCGGGCACAAATCCTGGCACCCGGGCCGGTCGTCATTTCCGCCGCGTCCGGGGTCGTCATGGGAAACGAGTTGCGATTAGGCGGCCAAGAGTGAATGCGATGATCAAAGTTCGAGCGCGATACCGAAGCCGCAGCTTGGGCTTCATTCTTGCTGGAATTCTAATCCTGACGCTAAGTGCTCTTGCGGTAGACGCCGTCCCGCAGGTGATGCTGAACACTGCGAAAGCGAGCCCTCGGACCGTCGAATCCCTGACCCAGAACAGTATTCTTCGAGACTACAAGTTCGCCTGGGTCAGCCTCTCTCACGCCTTGGAGTCGAATTCTGCCGTGGTCCTGAACGGGCCGTTCGAGGGAACCGCCAGCCAGTGGGCCCATGACCAGGTGGCAAGCCAGAGGCGTAACGGGATAGCGTCCCGTTATCTCAACCAAAAGCACAATCTCGAAGCAGTGTTCTACGCGCCGGAAGGCGACGTGATGGAGTTGCACGACACTGCCGAATACGATCTCGAAATTCTTGACGGCGACAAGACGATCCACAATGAGCATGCAGTCGTCCACTATGTTGTGCTGATGACCCCAGCCGCCGACCATTGGGTCGTGCGCCAACTTCAGGCTGTTCCGCAGTTCTAAGGCTTCAGGCGCCAACCAACCCCTCAAGCTCTGTCATCTAACTCACCAAACATCGGTGAAACCACATGGAGCCTTGGTTTGTCGAAAAGGTTGCTCATAGTCGCGATTGCATGCTTCTTGGTCGGCGCAGGGTGCACCACGCCCGGCATGCATCACGCGATGCAGCAAAACTTTCAGGCTCCTAGCTCCTGGCCGAAAACTCTTGCTGTGTATATGCCGTGGTTTGGAAACCGCGTGCACATGGACGTCGGATATGCGAGCTACGATCCGGCAGTCTTGCGACGCCAGATTCAGCAAGCACGGCACACAGGGATTTCCGCATTCGTCGTCGATTGGTACGGGAAGAACAACGCCTTTTCAGACCACAATTTTTCACTCCTGCAAGAAGCGGCCGACGAGAGTCATTTTCAGGTTGCACTTCTCTACAACGAACCGGAAGACGAAGACTCACAGGCAACGGATGAAGCTATCGCAGCACTGGATGAGGCCTACGCGAAATACATCGGGCCGGAAGCCCCTCACCGAACCGCATATTTGACCTACAACGGCCATCCCATGATCTTCATTTTTCCGAAACGCGGTCATGTCGACTGGAATCGCGTAGTTGAGCACTGTTCGGGATGGCAAGATGCGCCCTTGCTTTTTTACAAGGACGAACCGCCGGCGCAGTATGCGGGCGATTTCGCAGGCCTGTACCCCTGGGTTCAGCCCGGGCAGAAAGGATGGGCGGCGGACGGGAGCAACTGGGGCGAGCAATACCTCGAGAATTTCTACAAGAACATGCGGGGTAAGTATTCCGACAAGGTTGCGGTGGGTGCCGCATGGCCCGGTTTCGACGATTCAGCCGCCAAGTGGGGCCTCAATCGACACATGCAAAGCCGGTGCGGGCAAACGTTTGAGAATACGCTCCATCTCTACACGCGATATTTTGACGCCGCCCACCCTCTGCCGTTCATCCTCGTGGAAACGTGGAACGACTATGAAGAGGGCACAGCCATCGAGAGATTGAATTTTGCAAAATGCAGCGAATCGGATGGATCGCGCCCGGGTTCATAAGTGTGTTGGTCAGCGGAAACTGGAAACGGCAACACTGTTATTTGCGGATGAAAATTCCAAACGGAGATTTCTTGCATGGGTCCGGTGCGCGATTCAAGTCTTAGCCTTCAATTGTTGTCAGAACTCTTGCTCGCTCCTCCAGATTCGCCGGGTTTGGATCTGCCCGGAAGTTCCCCTCGCTCATCGATCAACTATCCCAGCGGAACGGTCGACCTTGTTTCCTATCTTCAACAAACTGACTTGGAAGATCTGAAGGCGCTCGCCATCACGAACCACGTGGTGGTGCGAGCATTTGAACCGCTGCATCACATCCTCGATGAGAGCGGAAAGCCAGAACAAGCCGACTGGGTTGACGGCGTCTTGAACGAGGAGAGGACGCGTATCGGTCACGCCTTACAGTGTCTTGAGCGAATTTGTTCTGTATTGGAAGAAGGCGGGTGTCCGGCGGTTGTAATCAAGTCTCTCGACCACTTACCCGACCTTGGCAGCGATCTGGATCTTTACACCGACGCGGATTCCGAGAAGTTGGTCGAACTGATGAAATCGCAGTTCAATGCCAGTGTTGCCGAGCGCAGCTGGGGCGATCGCCTGGCAAACAAGTGGAACTTTAACATCCCGGGGTTGCTGGAACTGGTAGAAGTCCACGTCGGCCGGCTCGGCCAGACAGGCGAACAAACTGCAGTGACTCGATCCCTGACCAACCGTGCCCATCGGACCGAGGTCTCAGGCTACACGTTCCGGGTCGCCGCGCCAGAAGACCGTATCGTGATCAGTACCTTGCAGCGCATGTACCGTCACTTCTACATTCGCCTTTGTGACATCGTGGACAATGCGCGCCTTCTGAATCGCGGATCTGGTCGATTTCTCGCGACTGCATTCCTTGGGTTTGGCCGCGGGTCTGTGGGAAGGCATCGCTACGTATCTGCTGATTGTTTCTGAGTTTGTTGACGATTACCGCGGACAAGGCTTGGATCTTCCCGCTTTTGTTCTCGCCACCGCAAAGTTTGGTACCGATGATGTCTATTTTCGCCGGCAGTTTTTGCGGGTTCCAATCTTGCCGCACTCTCTCAACTTGTATGCATCGGAACTGAGAAGCTTACTTCTCAACGGGCAGTTAAAGAACAGCTTACGCCTCAGTCTGTTGCCGGGATTGGCTACAGCCGCTGCAATTGAACTGAAGATTACAGGGAGCGACAAAGGGATTTGGTGACGGCATTTTTGAGTGCAGGTATTGAATTGTCGTGAACTCTACTGGTTTTACTGGATTGCGAGGTGTGAACGGTGTCCCTACCCTTTTATTAGCGATTGAGTAACGTGGGTGTGCAACCGGAAGGTAGCACCAACACGAAGAGGTTACACTTCGACGTCGTGAACTCCACGTTCGCTCGGGAATCTGACGTTTTTTCCTTTTTTAGGGTTCTTTCAAGCGAAAGCCCTTTAGTTCCGCCACGGAAAGTGTGTGTCGCCCAGAGCCTAGGCTTTCGCAATGACCCGAATCTTACTGGTAGACGACAATCCGGCTGTACGACGCTATCTGCGGGCAATCCTGGAACAGCAGGAGTCGTGGCAGGTCTGCGGCGAAGCTCGCACGGGTGCCGAGGCCTTACACCAAGTCCTCGAAGCTCCTCCGGATCTGATCATTCTCGATTATCAAATGCCTGATCTCAATGGCGTTGATGTGGCCAAACAGATTTCGCAGTTGTTTCCGAAGATACCGATCCTCATGGTGACACTTCATTTATCAAGGCAACTGGCGGACGCGGCTCGTGAAGCCGGCGTGCGCGGCGCGTGCGCCAAGCAGGACATCGGTTCAGTGGTTGAGGCCGTCGATGTGCTCCTGCACGACAAGACCTACTTTCCCGTTGCAACGCCCAGGCAGACGGTTTGATACTGGTGAACCTGTGGGGAAGCGATAGAGGCTAAATACAGGATTCCCTGTATTGGACCTGAACGTAGCCAACGTTAGCCTCGGTTGGAACATTTTGTGCGCTTCCCCGTAACTCGGCGCGCGTGCGGATTTTGCGGACTATTGGTCAGGCTGTCACATCTTTCGGCGATAAAAAATGTGGCGAATCGTCTGGTCGGTCTCCCCTCAAAGGAACTGAAACAGAATGACAATTCGCATACTTCTGGTAGATGACCACCCCATCGTCAGACAGGGTCTCAAGACGCTGTTGGAAGGGCATTCGGGATGGGAGGTCATCGGCGAAGCTTCGGATGGCGCCGAGGCGGTGGAGAAAGCCAAAGATCTCAGTCCTGATGTCATGGTGCTTGATGTCACGATGCCGCGAATGAATGGGCTTGAAGCCTGCCGGGTGTTGCGCCGCCAATCGCCGGCTTTGGAGATTTTGTTTGTTACTCAGCACGACTCACCGCAAATGATGCGGGAAGCCTTGGAAGCCGGGGCACGAGGATATGTTGTCAAGTCCAATGCCGCCCGCGATCTTTTGGCGGCGGTGGAAGCGGTCAGTCAGCATCGAGTGTTTACGGCCCTGAATGGGCGGAAGGTTCCGGAATTGAGCTGAAAGTCGGTGAATTCTGGCGGTTAATCCTTGCTCTGGAGAGGGCAGAACTTATGAAACTCAGAATTTTGTTAGCTGATGATCACGAAATCGTGCGCCGCGGACTCCGCGCTTTGTTGGAAAAGCACGAAGGATGGGAAGTTTGTGGTGAAGCCAATGACGGCCGGGAGGCCGTTGAGAAGGCTTTGCAATTGAATCCGGATGTGGTCATCGTCGACATCGGCATGCCCCATTTGAATGGTCTGGACACAACCCGGCAGTTGCTGCAGCACGATCCTCATTTCAAAGTCATCGTGCTCACCATTACTGATTCAGACCAAGTCATCCGCGAGGCTTTGGACGCCGGCGCTCGGGGTTTCGTGCTGAAGTCCGATGCTGCTCGAGATCTGGTGTCTGCGGTCGAAGCTCTCCAGAACAAACGAATGTTCTTCACGCCTCGCGTCAACGATCTGGTCCTTGCGGGCTTCCTCGAAAAGGGACAGACGGTATCGCGAAACGAAGCTCCGAAATTGCCGACATTGACCGCGCGCGAACGCGAGATTACTCAATTGCTTGCGGAAGGCAACAGTTCTAAAGAGGTGGCGTCTCTTTTGAATCTCAGCACCAAAACGGTGGAAACTCACCGCAGCAACATCATGCGGAAGCTGAGCTTCCACTCGATTCGCGATTTGGTTGTATATGCGATCAAGAACAATCTGATCCAGATTGAACTACCGCCGCCGCCGAAAACTCCGGCGGGCCCGACGGCGGCGTAAGATTTAATCGCCTGCCGTTTCAGCGAAGAGTTTCACCGGGGTAATATCCATTTCGCGTACGCACGCTGAGTTTCCTTCGGGAAGACTCCTTCGCTTCCACCTTTATAGTCTGATAGGCCTTGTCTGCCGAACCTCCGGGATTGTAGGCAAGAGTGTATTGGCTTCGTATATCGCGCGCAATTGTGCGCGTAATTTCATCGACCTCATCCAGGCTTTCCGGAAAGAAGGCAGTGCCGCCAGTGCTTGCCGCAAGGCTCTGCAGGGCCTGTCGCGCGGAACGCGTCATACCCTCGTCCATTAGCCCAATCGCGTAAACCGTTGGGCCTTTACTCGTCTGAAGCTTGCGAATCGCGTCTTCCAGCGTCTCCCGGCTCATGTTGTCTTGCCCATCCGTAATCACGAGCAGCACCTTCTTATCGAGATGAGGATGGTTGCGCAGGTGAACGTCGGAGGCGACCACCGCGTCGTATAGAGCGGTGTTTCCGCGGCTAGTCACCTGGTGAAGCGCCGTCTGCAAAAGGGTGGCATTGGAGGTGAAGTCCTGGTCAAGATAAGGGGTCTGACCAAAATTCACAACGAACATCTGATCTTGTTGATTGCTGACTTGGATCAGGTTCAACACAGCTTGATTGACTTTGCCGCGCTTGTCTCGCATGGATCCCGAGTTGTCGACAACAATTCCCATAGCGACCGGAACGTCCTCCCGGCGAAAAGACGTGATCGTTTCGGCTTGGCCATTTTGATAGACAGAGAATGCGTTGCGATCGAGAGATGTCACAAGGCGACCGGTTTCATCGACTACCGTCGCGTGGAGCACCACTTCCTGGACTTGTTTCTTGAAAACAAAACGTCCCTGATCTTCTGAACTGGAAGTTTGAGAATCGGGCTTCGCCTCTGGCGCCTGATCGCCCTGCTGTGCGGATGGCGGCAGCTGTGCCGTGCGAGGTGGCAAGTTCATCGGATCCTCAACGGCGGCAGGCGGATTCGGCGTGCTGTTCTGATTTGCGGGCGCGCTCTGACCGATGGCCGGTATAGAGGCTCCCATCGTAGCGATACCGAGCAGAGCAGTTATCAATGTGCATCGATACAAGTGGGCGGAGGTCAAGAGCATAGTTATGCCTTTTGCGACCTCCTTTGGATGCAATTAATCGAGATCTAGTCCATCAAACGAGTTTGAAGGCGCGGCCTCGGAGCAGACCGGCAGGACTTACAGCGAACGCTGTAGAACGCCGAGGAAATCACCGTATGCACGGCCGCCAGTGGCCGGAGTTTCTGGAAAAACTTACACGAGTGAGAAGCGCGATGACCGATCAGCTGATTGCAGACTAACGAATTGTAGGTTTGGCAACACTTGTGCAATGAGACTTCAAGCAGGCGGGCAATCTGGATTTACGTCTGAGTTGAAAACGAGAACTTCTCAAGATTGTCGGGTTTAGACGAACAAGAACAACCCGAAAGCGCAGAATTTAGGAATTTATGTTTGTGAGGAGCTGAATGACTCGAATCCTGATTGCGGACGATCACGAAGTGGCAAGACGCGGCATTCGCGCGTTGCTCGAAAGTCATCCGAGTTGGGAAGTTTGCGCTGAAGCAAGCGACGGTAGAGAAGCCGTAGAGCTTGCGGCCGCAACAAATCCAGATCTCATTCTGCTCGATATCGGAATGCCGAACCTCAATGGTCTTGAAGCCGCGCGCCAGATCCTTGCCGTGTCTCCTGACGTTCCGATCCTCATACTAACCATGCACGATTCAGACAACGTCGTGCGGGAAGTGCTTCGAGCGGGCGCGCGCGGATTTCTTCTCAAATCCGATGCTGGGCGGGACTTGGTCGCGGCGGTCGAGGCCCTGCAAGTTCAGCGGACGTTCTTTACGACCCGAGTCAGTCAAATGGTGTTGAATGGATTTCTCGATCAAGGGAAACCGGACACCGGCCCGGAGGAAAATGACGTTCCCGGAGATCCTCTCACGGCCCGCGAGCGCGAAGTCATTCAGTTGCTCGCTGAAGGAAAAACGAGCAAAGAAGTCGCAGTCACTTTAAATCTCAGCGTGAAGACTGCGGAAACGCACCGCACCAACCTGATGCGTAAGCTAGGACTTCACTCAGTGGCCGACCTGACGCGGTACGCCGTGCGCAACGGTATCGTGCAAGTCTTCTAGGCATCGGCAAATACCTGCTGCCGCGCCCTATTGCTTAATAAAGAACATTCCCTTGGCGCGTCAGTACTTTGCTGGATAGTAGTGCAGCTCGATGCTGACTACCTTGGTCGCTGCGCGCCTGATATGCAAGAAAGGATCTGCACATGCTCTGGACGATCGCTGTCATTCTGTTGGTCTTATGGTTGCTCGGAATGGTCAGTTCGTACACACTCGGCGGATTTATTCACATCCTTCTTGTTCTGGCTGTGATTGCGGTGCTCGTACGTATCATCCAGGGCCGGAGTGCCGTGTAGGACTTTGTATAAGCGGACCGCTCCCGAAAAAAGGTGAGCCTCCAACACACGGCATGCCGAAAAAATGTGCAAACTTTGCTCGTAACGTTGACATCTCACATACGCTGGCAACGCACTTTTCATGGGTAACTAAGGAAATAGCTGCTATTGCGAAACACGAAACTCTCAAAAGGAGAAATGCAGATGAATAAGGATCGCGTGGAAGGTAAGGTGAAAGACGTAGCTGGACGAGTCGAACGTCAAGTGGGCGAGTGGACGAACGATCCGGATAAGCAGGTGCATGGCGCTGCGAAGCAGGTTGAAGGCAAAGCGCAGAATGCCTGGGGAAATGTGAAAGACGCAGCCAACGATGCCGCGGACGAGGCGAAGTCTTCCTCCTCCAAGCCGCCCCGTCGTGTTTCTGACGATGCGGAAACAGAGGAATCGGCCCCTGCACGACGTTCTCAGCGATAGATAAAGGTTTGAATTGCCGGCTTTTCTGGCAGGGCGCCTTGTCAAGGTGTCCTGCCATTGTTATTGGCTACCTCGAGGCGGCATTTCCTAAAGAGTTGGCCACTATCGAATTGCTGGGATTCCTGTATTTCCCGTGAAGCAGTTCCGGGTTCTAATGTTTTCTGGATTGGGCTGTAACGTCACAGTCCCGGTTCTGGTTCGCTAGGAGGCTCGGTCATGCTGCGAGTTTTCGGCGCATTCCTTTCGGTTTTCTTGTTTCTCAGCCTTCTGGTGCAGATGCCTGAGATGGCTTTCGTTTTTGGGCTTGCTGCGGTTTGTTTTTTTGCCGCCGACCTCGCTGCGACTCGAGTGTTCAGAGTGCCCCGTCCTCATCGAATGAGAGGCGAACCATTCATTTAGATGAATGGGTTAACTAGGCCCTGAGATACGGGGATGACTTGATGGAACTAAACCACTTCACCGACTAGCTTCATTACTAGATTGCAATCCACCCCGGAGGACTTATGAATCGAGCGACGAGTTTGATGCCATTGCTACTGCTTGGATTGGCTTCGATTGCATTCGCTCAAGATCGCCAGGATTCGCAATCTCCCGAGGACAACGTCAGCTCGCGAGAGTTGATCGCATGGTCAGGACTTCAAAAACCGCAGCCGGCGCCTCAGCCCCTTCCTCCTCCGGATACAGCGGTACCTCAGCCAGATCCATCGCAGCAGCAATCGGCTAAACAACCGGCGGAGCCTCAAACTGAACAGGCACCCTCCGAAAGTCAGCAGCCGACAGCGCAATCGTTCGTGGGAAAGGTCTTGAAAGACGGCGGGAAATACGTGCTGAAAGTTTCCAGCAATACGACGTACCAATTACTGGGAGATATCAACGCTGCGAAATACGAGAATCAAAACGTAAAGGTCGTTGGCGACCTCGACAGCAGAAATAACACAATCCACGTAGTCAGGATCGATTTGCTTTCCTGAAATGACAGCGAAGTCCATTGTACTTCCGTGTTGCGGCTTTACACGATTTACCTGAGTGCCGTCGTCGTCTCTTATCAGTATTCTCAAAAGACTCCAACTGCAGGTTTCCTTGGAATTTCTGGGAGCGATCAAATGAACACAAGTGGGACAGCCGCGTACGGGATGTATCCTCGAAGCGTTGCGCTTCCTGATGTCGTATCCGCTCTCAAGCAGGCCGGGTTCGACAAAGAGGACATCTGCATGGTTCTCTCGCCCGGTCATCCTGATGCTGCCGCCGTGCGCGATAGCAGCAATCTGGATACGCGATCCGAAGAGAGCGCGGTGAGCGCCCGGATGATTCGCTGGTTTTCTGGGTTCGGAGCCGTCGTCATTCCGACGGTCGGTTTCTTTGCGCGATCTCAGGCTTTCTTGCAGGCATTGGTGAGTGAACAAAACTGCCCGTCGATGTCCAGAGGATCTCGTACTCTTCTGGGGCTTGGATTCTCGCAAGATGAAGCGAGAGATTAGGCAACTTGCTCTCGGATGTTGGCGCTTTAGTCTTCGTTTCGTGTGGAGAGAGCGCCAAGGCGAATGGAGTGATCGAATTGCTCCGAAATGCGGGCGCCCGGGAAGCGGCGAGCCTGAGTGCTACAAAAGCGACTGCCGCGGTTGCCTGAAATCTTCGACATTTTCGAATCATCTCTCACCGAGCCGAGTCATTCAAAGCGAGTTCGTTAACGCGCAATTCCCTTGTCTCAGCGAAATTGACACTGTCGGTGTGGTTCAAACCCCGCTGGGGAATCCCTATCTTCCATAGAACTGGGAGTATGGGCAGAGGATTGAATGGCAAGACGGTTGCTACACCATTTTCAAGCCAACACAACAAGTTTCACCAAGCATCCATCTCATGGAGCGGAGGGCTTTCAGTGATTCGACGCCACGGACTTTGGATCGAAATTGTGTTGCTCGTTGTCTCGATCGCCTGTGCGGTCGCGCTTTTGCTAGCCACGCTAGGCGCCGCGGCTGGATCGGTCGATGGCACAAATGCAGCACAAGAAGTGAGTTCCGCCGGTACGGACCAGATTCACGATGGGATGGTTACCTGCTCGCGATGTGGCGCAAAACATTCGACATCTTTGGCGCGAACGGCTGACACGTGCGTCCGCGTGTGCGTGCATGGAGGAGCTAGTTTTGCATTGGTAAACGCGGACTCCACGTATCTTCTGGAAGGTGATCTGACCGAACTCAAGAAACTCTCCGGGCAGCGCGCTCGGGTGATCGGCCCTTTGGATGGCAACACTATCAAGGTCGTGTCGGCCACTGCTGGAACTTAATGCTTCTCCGAAATGAAGCGCTGCCGTTCCCTTCCAATTTTCAATCTCGAGGAATGCCGCAAGCATCGGGCCCCTGCGCCGCATAAATAAGGCATAACCTGCATTTTTTCTGTCGATCGCCGCGACCATACTCGTCTCAAGTTGCTCGCAAGGTTTTTCATTACGGAGGAATCAATCCGCGAGCGAGAGGCTGACATGTCAAAAATGAAATATTCACTATTGTTTGTGGTTTTGTGTTGCGGAACTTGGGTGGTCGCGCAAAGCGCACCCTCTGGTGGAAGCGCGCCTGCGGGCGGATCAGGAACCGCGGGCCAGAGCTCGACTCCGGGCGCACCTGCTCCGGTGCCGGGAGCAGCGCCGCCGCCAACCGCAGCCCCCGTGCCGGGCCCAGGCACTGGTACCGCTACCCCGCCAGCCGGAACTGCAACGCCTCCGGCAGGAACAGCAACGCCGCCTGCGGGGACAGCGACTCCGCCAGCAGGAACCGCAACGCCAGGAACGCCGACGCCTCCTGACAATACGACGACGCAGCCCGGAACGACTACGCCGAACGGAACCCCAAACACGACTACGCCTGGAAGCACCACGACTCCCGGACAGACAACGCCGTCGAGCCCGAATGGCACTTCGACTACGCCGTCTTCTCCCAACGGGACAAGCACGCCACCGCAGTCGCATTAATTAGCACGTCACAACCTTGAAGGCGGACTCTAGCCAGAGTCCGCCTTCGTTTTCTCCGATCCACGCAGGCTGGTATGGCTTCCGTTTTCAACGATTCGGCATCTGAATTTCATGACATCTCTTTGTGGCTTCGATCGTTATGCGTTGCGCACGCCAGCGGAGCCTTCTCCTCCGCCAATTCAAGATCCGCTCTATCCGCCCGAGAATCCGGATGTTCCTGTGCGTGAACCCGATCCTGAAGACCCGGGGCAGATTTGATGTTTACGCTGCTGTAATTCTTTCTAACAACGATGTTTGTTTGATCTCGATTTGCGGTGACGGAGTTGGGCTCCGTCGAGTACGAAAGAAGAACCAGACTAACAAAGGAGGACTTTATGGCTCATTACGGCACATTGAAAGAAACCACCATCTCGCAAGTGGGCGAAGACATCCGTGGCTATCATCTCTATGGTTTCAACGGCGACAAGTTGGGCAAGATCGACGATGTGATCTTCGACCACGCCACTGGAGACATTCGTTACGTTGTCATCGATACAGGAGGCTGGCTCAGCAGCAAGAAATTCATTGTTCCGGCAGCGAGCCTGCGCACTTCTGCCAAACATAAAGATGACTTTGAGGCGAGTCTTACCAAGAAGCAGATCGAGTCATTTCCGCCCTATAACGAATCTACCTTGGAAAACGACCAGAAATGGTCCGGTTATGAAGACGAGTATCGGGCGAAGTGGGTTAGCGATCCCGTTATGCATCGGGCCGAGACCGATCGAAATCTGACGCCCACGGCGCAGCAAACTTCGGGCAACCTCGATTCCGAACGCGCTGCTGCTGAAGCACATGGGGCCCCAGGGCCGCGGCTAGCTTCCAGTTCTGACATCGGAACTAGAGCAGATCGTGCCCAGGATCTGAATGCGGCATCAGCCCCCACCGAGCGCGCTGTTCCCGCAGGGATAGATTCAGTCGTGATCAGTAATAGCGCGGTCGGAATCGGCGGGCGTTGGGATACATTCCAGAGCCGCTTGCGTGAGCGTCGAAAGGAAGCTGTTGCCGGTTGTAGCACTTGCGCCGGCGAGTCGGCGGTAAAGCGCGGCTCTGAAAGCGCAGAAACCTTGAGAAAGGCAGTCTAACCAAGGTTTTTTCCGAAGCCCGCCTCAATTCGAAGGGGCGGGCCTCGGACGAATCTCTTCCGAAAACTCAGCCAACAGTTAACAATCTTCCGATTTCGCCTCACAGTTGCGCCGAGGAGAAATCGAGGACAATTTCTAGGTTTATGTATCTGGGGGAAGCAGGGTATTTTCCCCGCGCGTTCCCCTTTCGACTTACGGGCGCGGGTGCCGTTTCTCGACGGCCATCAACTTCGACTACCGGCTGGGAGATACTTTCCAAAGTTGAGCCAATGCCTTAGCTGCATCGGACAAAGCGCGTTTCTCGGCGCTAACGAACGATTCCGGGACCGCCGTCTGCGTGCGCTTCGCGATCGGAGTGCGATAACTCGAAACCTTGCCCGTAAGACTAACTTCATAGATGTCGCGCACCGCATTCTCAAAAGATCGCTGCAGGTTTTTGGTTGGCGGAAGAGCTTGGGAGAGAGCTTTGTTCATGATGGATGCCTTCTTGAAGTGATAACGATGTGCTGATAGGAACACTCTAGAATGGCCGCGCTAACGCAACAATACAGAGTAGTCCGCAAGCTCAAGGGTTCCTTTCCTAGGATGGTCGGGTGAAAATCGCAATTCGGTGTAGAGAAAAACAATTAGGCTGCGCCAACTTCGCGAAGGGCGCAATTTCGCAGGGCGCGGAGCGCATATAGGGCATCGTCGAGGATCAAGTCTTCTTCGATGTGATCAGAGCTCACGAAAAATAGCTCCTTGATTCGCGCCAGGACAGCACTTTCCGCCTCTGCAATTCGCAGTGGCACTTTGTGCCGGTCAGTTTCGAATAGAGCTGCGTGATACAGGGCTTGCCACGTCGCAGGCCGGCGCTCGCTGCCGTTGGACGCCTCTCCATCAATTTCTTCAAACACGCATGCTTCTCCTGGTTGGGGAAATTCCATGCACTGAGAAGGTAAAGAGTGTTCTTGAGGCTGGGAATAGGGTGTTTTCAGTAGGTTCCAGGAGATAGCGACCAACGCGGGCAGCGAAAAAAAACGGAGAGACGCGAGCCCCTCCGCTGATATCGCTGGTTAAAGAGAGTTAGGCCGCACGTCTTGAAGAGGTCTTTCGTGAGCCAGACTTTCGTTCGTTTTCTTCCGTTCCCGTTTCTTCATTAACCGCCGAGGGCGTGATCCCTTCAGCCAGCTGGGTTAGTTTTGCGTCCGTTTGTTTTTCTTCTTCGAGGGTCTGTTCGATCAGGGAGACGTGTTCGTTTTCGCCCAGCACCTCAGCGAGGGCGCGGACTGTTCCATAACCCGCAATCTCGTAGTGTTCCACGCGTTGCGCGGCTCCGATGATGGCAGAGTCCATCACGGCGTCGGCATATTTCTCCTGCAACGTTTCTGCTCCCTCTTTGACAAGCCCTTCCATCCCCTGACATTTCTTTCCAGTCGGCTTCTCTTCGAGCATGTCGAATATCTGTTCCAGCCTGGAAACGTGCTCAGACGTTTGACGGAGATGCTCCTCAAACGCTTGCCGCAATTCGGCATTCGACGATCCTTTCGCCATCTTGGGCAGGGCTTTCACAAGCTGAGTCTCGGCGCTGTAGAGATCCTTCAGTTCGTTGACGTAAAGTTGCCGCAGTGAATCCTTCTGCATTGAGTTCCTCCTCACAGATTTCCAGCAAACGAAGCGGAGGTTCATCTGCCGGATGAATACTCTTAAGTGGAACTTATGTTTGTCGAGCGGTGGTAGCAATACCCCGCTTGCTGTACCGAGCCGTTGCGGCAGGTGTTCGCCCTAGTGGGGCTTGCTGGCGGGATTCTTGGAATCGGAATTGAGCGCGTCATCATCGTGATGAAAGTCGAGTCCGAAGTGAGGTTCGGCCTTAGTCCCGGTGACCTTGAACGGTACCTGCGTCCCCGCTCCATTTTTGTGAAAGAAAGGATCGACGGGTTTCAACAGGATGGATTTCCAGCCAGTGGTCATCTGCGAAAGCTTTGCATCGAGTCTAAGGGTTCCGTGAAAATCGAACGTATTGCCGTCGAGACTGTATTGGCCGTCTAAATCAGCATGTGTGCCCGGAATCTTGAAGTGCAGCAGCGAAAAGGCCAACACCCCGTCGCGCAGCGTGAATTTTCCCCGCAAGTCCGACGGCACGGTGATGTCCGCTGCATCTTTCGCGAGCTTGGGCTCGCCGCGGCTCCGCAGGCTCAGACTGTTGACGCGAGTCTGGACCTTTTCATTGGTAAATCGGGCTGCAGGAATTTCGAAGTTTCCGATCAGCACAAGTCGATTCGCAACATCGGCCGGCCCAGGAGGAAGACTCAGCTTGGTCTTCATCCTTACGGTTCCAGTCATCACCGGCGGATCCGTCTTGACGCCCAGCATCAACATGTCTTCGATACGTGCTTTCACCAGGGCCACGTCCAGCTCGATGTCGTGCCCATGGGGATTATTCGTCCGGACGACCTTGCCTTTTGCCGTAAAAGTGGAATTCAACACGCGCGCATTCACCGGCTCAAGATACGTATCTCCATCGGTGCCATCGACGATCGCATGAAAATCAGTGTGAAGGGGCACAGGATGCCCGCTCACCGCGAGACGGAAATCTGGCGTTTCCGTGGTGCCGTTCGCCTCGATCCGGCCCAGAGTTCCTGAATAGTGGCCCGTGGACGAGAGGATTCCGCCGATTCCTTTGAGCGTGCCCAGGTCCGCATTCGTGAATGAGTAGTCTCCCTTCACCGCGGAATCGCGCGGGTTGACCTCATTCAACGGGCCGAAGAAGCCCGAGGACTGAATATCTCCGACCGGCTTCGGATTTACCAGCTTGGCGTCAAACCGCATCGGTTGATCGGGCCCAACATCTTTCATACGCAGATCACCGATATCAAACTCGAGAGGCGCCTTCCCAGGACGGTCGGTATTCACGACAAGCTTAGCGTCAGTCGAAACCAGGTGATCGACCACAATGCTTATCTTTCCGCCCCGTTTCCGAAAATTGGTCATCTGCTGGCGGTCGTTCTTGGGCGGAATGTTCATGATCAACCCGCTCAAGAAGACGGTATCCACGTGCATCGGTTCCCGAAAGAGGCTGCGGACGTTCGCCTGGAAGCGAAACTCCCCAATCTCGATTAAGGGCTGAACTCCCGCCTGCCACGGATTCGGATCCGTTAGACCGTAGATCTGCAGCCCTTTCCCGTCCACATGCACTCCGTCCGCAACCCACACGTGGAGCTCGGCGAGTTCGACGCGGCTCTTAAATCGGGTGGAAAGTGTTTCGATGACGCGTTTTCGGAGAATCGGTTCCGCGCGGACGATTACGATTCGAATGGTAATTGCGGCGAGGGCAAGAAATGCCACGGCGATCCCCGCGATCCAACGCCATTTTCGAACGCGGCGGCGCCTTAAAGACGAAGAGGAAGACGAGCGGACCCCTTCCGACGACCCTTTGGTTAGCACACCCAAGCTCCAAACGTTACTAAGGGAAAAAGTGTGCCGCAATCAGGTGTTTCATGCAGGGCCCGGTCCCTGAACCCGCTGTCAAAATCCATATTTCGCGATGACCTTCTTCTGCGTCTTGTCGACAACGGCGATTGCGGCATGTTGGGCGGACAAGGCAAAGAGCTATGGGAACTCCGGTGGCGCTATCGACGATACTGACTTTTGCAGAATCGCTGGAGTCCGAGATTATGACATACAGAATCGAGTCGGCCAGCGAAGTTGGGTATATCAAAATCCCCGCTGGTAGCTCTGAGACAGCCCGGAACATGGGCGCAATGTTCAGCCGATCTGCGACGAACTTGTAACAGTCAGCCGTGGACTGCAAGCTTTCGTTCAATTCGATCGGATCGGCGGCCCAGAAGATTCTTCCTTTCCCGTGTTGGATTTCCTTGAAAGTGGATTCGCCTTCGAACCGCAAAGAATGCAACCAGTTTTGCTGCTCCTGTCCAAAAGCCAAAGGGATTGAGTGATCGCCGAGCCGCATCTGCGAGTTGTGATAAACGAGTGGCTCAATATGCGCGGCGATGCCGAGTTGTTGCATGCGATGCTCATCCTGCCAGTGCTGGTCTCGATCCACGGGCCCGGTGATGAGCAAATTCCCTCCGGCGTGGACATACTTCAGGAGAGCATTCCACGCGGAATCACCCAACGATTGGGGCGATGGCAGAATCGCGAGCCTGGGAGAACCCAACTTTTCGATCTGGTTTTCGGCAACGACGTATGCGGTCAGGTGGTCAGAGTACGCGAGGGCTCGGAATGCGCGGCGTTGGGCCTCAAGCTGAAAATCAGCCAACACCGAATACTGCGCAGCCTGCGAAGTGATGACCGCGATTGAGGGTAGTTGAGGGTCCCGCAGATGCTGCCTGAAGCGAGGGGGCGAACTGAGCAAATGCGCGAAGCAAGGATGCCTCCGGCTTCTCGGAGTAGTCGGTGCGCACTGCGCCGATCGGAGTTTCATTGCTTTCGGTCATATCCGAGTTGGTGTTCCAGAGCCACTCAATGGCGCCCGCTCCCTGAATAAAGGAAGTAGCAATTTTGCGTTCGAGGAGCGCCGCCTCGTTTTCCGGCGTGCGTCGCGCCGTCTCATTAAGATTCAATCCTCGCTGCAACCCCGTTTCCTGAATCAGCATGGTTTCGCCGGGCTGCTTGGCCGCCAATGAATCCCAAAGCACCGAGTCATCCTGCCACCAGGAATGATTGGTGGTGAAGTCCACCGATGCTCCCCAGAACGCCGGCGACAGGCGATCTTGAATGCCACCTTCATCCTGCCCGACAGTGACGAGCTGCTTCGATCCGGTCGCGCGGATGGTCTCGCGCATCGTCCTTGCCCAGTTGGCGAACGATTCCTGGGCGAAGAGAAAATAGTCGTTGATTCTTAGCGAATTGGCGCCCACGTACATGCCACGCGGCGTGAACTCCTGTTCGCTCGGAAGCGATATCGTGCCGCTCACCGATTCCGGTATCACGTTCCATGCAGCCGCAAGCTTCGCTCGATCCGGATAGCGAGCACTCAACCATGCGTTCCAGGCTGCAAGTTCGATCGGATCTCCGTTCGGCCGGGTTAGCCACAGGTGTTGCGAGAAGCTGGGCTCATTGATGAGATCCCACGCGAGAAATGGAACGTCGCGGAAACGATTAGCCAAGGCTGCGATCAGCGTCTGCTGCCGGCGCACGGCTTGCGGGTCAAGGAAAGCGTTCGTGCCTCCAAGAACATCGGGCAGGAAGGCGAAGATATTGAACTGAACGGGGAAGCCGTACTTGCGCGCCGTCATCAGGTAGGCTTCCATCGTTCGGAAAGTTCGCTCGTAAGGCTGACCATCTTCGTCGCAGAACTTGTCCCAACCGCTCCACCAGCCCGTTCGGATCATATTCAGGCCGGCATCATGGATCTGCCCAATATCTTGATTCCACACATACACATTGGGGTGTTCGAAATAGAGGCGTTGCACTTCGCTCGACATGTACGTTGTGCCGACAATGGCCAGCGGATGACCGTCCAGTTCAAAGTAGTCGCGATTGACCGTAAGCCGCGGACCGGAGTGGAGGTAAGCTTCGTCGCGAATCCAATAACCGGAATGGTAGATCGCCCGCACATGTCCGTCTTCGATGAGCTCCGCCTCAATAATCTGAAGCCCCTTGTTGCCATTCGCCGGAATTACGACCGAATCCCCTGATAGAGCCGCTGTCACGGCTGCGCGATGGGACGGCTCCGACTCTGGGAACGAAGTGATTTTCAAAGACAACGGCCTCTTAGTTTTTTCCGCAGCATGCCAGACAACCTGCAGTTCCACAGGCTCGCCCGGCAGATATAGCGGCAGCTCAGGACGAACCGTGAACTCCTCTTCTCCCTGGAGGGCGCGGTTCACCAGGGACTGGACCAGCTCTGAATCGTCAAAGAAATCGCTGGAGAGTTCGGAGTCGACGAGAACCCAGCGTCCGCCATCAAATCCGTTGCGGTGGTGGTCGACCTCGATCACAGGGGCCGACAGCTTGTGGCCATCCTTTGTGCCCCAAGCCAAAGCGTCGAGCCTGGCATCAATCGATCCGGCCGCCCCTCCGCGGTGGTAAAGGTCGACCGCGCTCAGCCGAATCACGGGACTGAATCCACGCCGCCACTTGAACGGCATCACGTGCATCGTCAGCTCTGGATTGGTCACGAACTGCAAGCCGTCTGAGCCGGGCGTCTCCTGATACTGATCGATCATGAGTGGCCGAATGAACCGAACGCTATAGTCGCGAAGATGCCAGCCTTCTCCATCGCGATACGCCGCCCGAGTGAATGGCCTTCCGCCAAGAACCAGCAAGTTCCCGCCGCGATCAAGGAATCGTTTGATCGCGTCCCAAGGACCTTCCGGAAAAGCCGAGCCATACGGAAGAACAAGGAGGCGGCTCGAAGCAATGCCGAGGACCTCATTGAGATGATCTGCATCGGCGATCTTTGCACCCGGAAACAGATGGTTGATCCCTTCCGTGGTCGGGCCAACGGAGTCTGCTGACGGAAATCCGGCTTCGCTGAATACGATCACCGAAGACGGGGCATCTTGGGCGCCGGATAGGCAAGTTCCAAGCAAAAACGTTGCGAAAATTCCGAAACAAAAGATTTTGTGCATATGTATGTCCGGTTGCGATAGAAGGCAGCGGGAAACGAGTGAAGTCTCCGGCAACGGAAAGCGGATGTCAAGCTACAGAATCGATTTTGTAGAGGGGGAAGCCCAATTCCGATTCAAGAAAAAGTGCGCCGAGACTGTGGGGCCGATGTATGATGGCCGCGGTATCGGTTTCATATCGTGGAGGGTAGATAAAGGATATATGGCGATCACGGCACCCAATACTGCCACATCGACCTCGGTCTCCGGCTCCGGTCAAAGCTACGGCGTCCCATTGGCTACCGTAACAACGCTCTTCTTTATGTGGGGTTTTTTGACGTGTTTGAACGACATTCTAGTTCCCCATCTTAAATCGATCTTTGACCTGAACTATACAAAGGTCATGCTGATCCAGTTCGCTTTTTTCGGAGCTTATTTCCTCTTTTCGATTCCTTCTGCCAAGGTCATTGATTGGATTGGCTATCAGCGCTCGATGGTGATCGGCCTGCTTACGATGGGAGTCGGCGCCTTCTTGTTTGTTCCGGCGGCCAGCGTCCCGTCCTTTCCATTGTTTCTAGGAGCGCTGATCGTGTTGGCTGCGGGAATCACTTGCCTCCAAGTCGCTGCCAATCCTTACGTCACGGTTTTGGGAAAGCCGGAGACCGCTTCGAGTCGTCTTAATCTGACGCAAGCCTTCAATTCGTTGGGGACGTTTCTCGCGCCTTTCTTCGGCGGACTTTTCATTCTGACCGCGGCAACAAATATCAACGACATAAGGGCTCTGTCTCCTGACGCCCTGCAGGCCTTCCGTTTGCATGAAGCTGCGACAGTCAAGATTCCCTACGTGGGTCTGGGAATTGCGCTCGTCGTCCTCGCGGCCGCGATTGGCAGCTTCAAACTTCCCAAGATTGAACACGCGCAACACAAAGTCGGCGAGAAAGTAACCGATTCGATCTGGAATCATCCGAACCTGATCTTCGGAGCGATCGGGATCTTTGTGTACGTCGGGGCGGAAGTTTCGATTGGAAGCTTTCTGGTGAATTATTTCGGGCAACCTGAGATCGGGGGGCTGACAGAAAAAGTTGCTGCCAGCTTCGTCGCATTCTATTGGGGCGGCGCGATGGTCGGACGTTTCATCGGTTCCGCGCTGTTGCAAAAAATGAAGACGGGTGGCTTGCTCGCCGTCTGCGCCGTATGTGCAGCCGGCCTCGTGGGGATTTCGATGCTCACCGATGGCCACACGGCGATGTACAGCATTATCCTCGTCGGGTTTTTTAACTCCATTATGTTCCCCAGCATTTTCACGATGGGCGTGGCCGAACTTGGTCCGCTGACGGGCGACGGGTCTGGAGTCATGATCATGGCGATCGTCGGCGGCGCGATCATTCCAGTAGCACAGGGATGGATCGCGGACCACATTGGTATTCATCATGCATTCTTTTTGCCAGTGATCTGCTACTTGTACATTCTGTTCTTTGCTTTGAGCGGCTCGAAACCGAACAGTGAACGCCGAATTAGAGCGTGACCTGTTTTGGGTTTCGTACCTGAGAGACGGGGCTTGCCTCGTCTGCAGTCACGTGAAATCGGCGACGGCAGAGCGTTTGATAAAATCGTTCCGGCCGCATCGGGTGCAAGCCGTCTACTAAAACGATTTAAAACGCTATGGTGCAAGTGAAGAAGCCCGGGCAAAAGCCCGAAGTTGTCACGCTCAAGGCCGTCGCCCAATACTTAGGATTGACCCCGGGTACGGTTTCCGCTGTCCTCAACGATTCGCCATCTGCCCGGTCAATTCCGCAAGACACCAAGAATCGCATTCGGGCCGCGGCCAAGGAACTGAATTATCGGCCGAATTTTTTTGCGCGTACCTTGCGCAACAAAAGAACGTACACGATCGGCGTAATCGCAGAAGAAATCGGCGACTCTTATAGCTCACCCATCATCAGCGGGATTGAACAATATTTGCGAGGCCGCGATTATTTCTTTCTGACCGTGGTTCATCGTCACGATCAGGTATTGCTCAATCGATACTCGCAGTTGTTGTCGGAGCGCGGCGTCGAGGGCATCATCACGGTCGACACGACGGTGCAGGAGGCTCCTATGCTGCCGACTGTTGCGATCGCAGGCCACAAGAAGTTGAAGAACGTCACCAACATTGTTCTGGATCATGAGCGGGCAGCGGTCCTCGCCCTCAGTCATCTCAAGGAATTGCGTCACGAAAAAATCGCTTTCATGAGAGGCAATCCGCTGAGTTCGGATTCGCAGGATCGATGGGAAGCGATTTGCCGAGTGGCTGCTCGGATGGGCGTGAAAATCGAACCTGAGTTGACCATGCAGATCAATAGCGATGACCCGACACCAATGCTGGGTTATCCCTTCACCAAGGAACTCCTGGCGCACCGGTCGGATTTCACCGCGTTGTTCGCCTACAACGACATCTCTGCCATCGGGGCGATTCGAGCTTTGCAGGAGCGGGGACTTCGAGTGCCGCAGGATGTTGCGGTGCTGGGCTTCGACGACATTCCAGGTGCGGCGTTCCACAGTCCAAGCCTCACGACCGTTCGACAGCCTCTCAACCGGATGGGAGAAGTCGCCGCGGCAACTCTTCTGGAACGCATTGAAGGCAAGAAGGAATATCCTTCCGACATCGCAATCGAGCCCGAGTTAGTGGTGCGAGAATCCACAGCGGCTAATTCCCGATAGAATCGGACGATCGTTTCGACTGACGGACCGCCGAAGCAATCCCATCACATGTCAGACTTCGAGGCAAGAGCTTCGGCGCCCGCGCTCACGATGGCTGCTTACGCGTCATTTTTTCCAATCGGCATCGGCACTGTTCTGCTTGGTCCCATGCTGCCGCTACTTTCTGTCCGATGGTCTCTCAACTATTCGCAAGCGGGCTCGCTTTTTACCGTGCAGTATCTCGCTGCGACGATTGCGGTCGCAGCTTCCGGCGTAGTGGTTTCGTTTCGCGGATATCGATTCGCGATGAAAATTGGACTCGTGTTGATGGCTGCCGGCCTGGTTGTCTTAATGTCGGGATCCAAAGCTATGGGACTCTTCTGTATTGCAGCCTATGGCGCAGGAATCGGACTTGCTGTGCCGGCCGCCAATCTTTTGGTAGCCGAGGTGAATCCGGAACGCCGCAGTGCAACCCTCAATTGGCTCAACTTCTCATGGAGCGCGGGTGCGGTCGCGTGTCCCTTCCTGATTGCGGCCGCCGCCAAGGTTCAACAGATTCCACTTTTTCTAAAGCTCGTGTCAGCTTCTGCCGTGTTGGTCGCGCTCGGCATTGCATTCATGCCGGGATGGGTTAAAGAGCCTGCGGCTAAACCTGCGGACGGCTCCCGAATTCTTCCGCTGATCCGATTCAAGCTGACACCGTTCTTGGTTCTAGCGGCGCTCTTCCTTATCTACGTTGGGACTGAAAACGGCTTCGGTGGATGGGTCGCTTCCTACGCAAAGACGCTGGACAGCATGACTCCGGCGATGGCGCTCCTCACGCCTTCTTTTTTTATACCTCTCTTACGCTCGGCAGATTCATGGCTCCCTTTCTGCTGAAGTCGGTAGACGAAGTCAAACTGGCGCAGGCTGGATTGCTTCTCGCATGCGCTGGAACGGCTGGGCTCATCTTTTCTCACGGCGTAGCCGGAGTCGTAGCTAGCGCAAGCGCTGCAGGACTCGGGCTTTCGGGCGTCTATCCAATTACGATTTCATTGTTCTCTCAGGAGTTTGGAACGTCATCATCGCGCGTGGGTTCGGTCATGTTTGTCTTGTCTAACATCGGAGGCGGGATCTTCCCGTGGATCGTCGGCGTTTCGTCGACCAAGTTTGGCACACTCAAAGCGGGACTCATGGTACCCCTGTTCGGATGTGTCGCGATGTACATCCTCTACTGGCGCGACTGGAAGGCGAGCGCAGCCCAGACACTCTGAGCTGCGGCGTAGAGCCATGTAGTTAGACTCGATCTTGGCCCGTTCTAGATTCCAACAAAGCGCGCTGCCAGCCGTGAGAGTCGAACCACTCGATAGAAAGGAAAGAGCGGTTTTGGCAAGCGGATGGCAGCCCATTCGCCGGGACCGGGCGTGAATGCGAGTCGAGCGAGGAATCGCATGCGGTCCGTTTGTTTTTCGCGCAACCGCATCATCAGTCGAAAATAGGCGAGCGATTCGGCGTCGACTCCTGTCTGGCTAACGATTCGTCCTTGAATCTCTTCTGCCAAATTTGAAGCTTCCCCATCTCTGGGGATACCATTCCCCGCCGCTTCAGGAATCTGTGTGCCCAACAGCCTCTCCGCGAGTGCGAGGGTCGTTTGCAAAATCCGAACAATTCCGAGTTCCTCCGCTTCCGATCCGATCCATTTCCAGTTCAGCCTCGGCAGGTTCATGATCCGAGTCAAGTCGCAAAGCCAGATCAGCCTTCCCCAGACATGTTTGGCCGCGTGCAGAGAGAGGATCAGGAACAGGTCTTCCGGAGAAGGGGCGGGCATTTCCTGACCTGCCACTGTCACCGTTACGGCACGCCGAAACAAACCTTCCATGTCGAAATCGACGGCGTAGAACCGAGGTTGAATCGCCCACTGTACTTCCAAGAGATTTTTTCCCGCGACGCTGTCGAACGCGCATTCGTATCCGGAGCCGAGATAGGCCCTCTGCTGAGCATCCGAGAGTGACCAATGCGGTTGGTAGCCGATGTGACCTAGTTCTTCACAGACCCGGAACAGGTCTTGCGATCGGATCAGCAAATCAATATCACCAGACTGCCGCAAGGCGATGTCGCCATAAATCGTCTCTGCGAGAGCAACGCCCTTGTAAGGCAGAACGTCGACGCTGATCGAACGCAAACGATCGACGACGCGGATCATTTCAAGCGAAATCAGAAGCGTCCGGTGAAGGTTCGTCTGATGACTCGCTTCAAGCTGGCGCATTTCATCGGCGGGAATCGCATCCCTGACGGTCGCCAGCATGCGATACAAAAGGGGCTTTATTCCATGGGTTTCGGCGAGGTCGAAAAGCGCTTTCCATTGAATCGGGCCGCGCAAGAGTGATCGGAGATTCTCGGGCGGCTGGTCCGAAGCGCAGGCTGCTTTAAGTAGAGACCACTCACTTGCGAGCGTGGAACCAGCGCTTTCCATGTTGTATCCAAAATCCGCGAGGAGATCTGAATCAGGCGATGGCAATGTTCGCGGAAGGAGTCGACGCTGGCACTGCGCGGATCTGCACGAGATTCGCGGAGCGCGCCTTCTTGGCCAGCATGTTCGCCGAGGGAATTCCTGTGCGGGCAAAAGATTTTTCGCAATCCTGCGATGACGGCCCGCGCATATTGCCCTCCATAAACGCCAAGCCGGGGCAACGCGTGCAGTTCGAAACGTGAGAACAGGAGGTACACGTCGTCAGGTCCTTCACGCGGATCGATCGGACCTCATTCATCTGCTCGGAATTTCGCCATATGTCGACGAAACGCTGGCGGCGAACGTTCCCCGTCGAGAATGGAAACTGGACACAGGGGAAAACCTCGCCATAGGGCGAGACGTAACAAGCGGTGTGTCCCGCGCTGCAAGGCGTGGCGTCCAATTCGCTCTCACCCGGTTTCGCTGGAATCGCGCAGAATTCGTCGACGTCGCCCACGAGCGAGGAATCTCGAAAAACTTGTTGTAACTGAGCCTGGCCGACTCCCAGACTCAGCGTGCCGCGGTCGCCGTCCATCATCGGCGTCACCGTCGGGTCAAGCGTACATTCGACGCCTAGATCAGCAGCGAGCGCACGGACACCGGAGTAGTCCTGCATGTTACGAGTCATCAAAACATTGGCGATGATGACCTTTAGTCCTTCGGCCTTGAGAAACCGGATGGCGTCGAGTGATCGCTTGAGCGAGCCCGGCACAAGAGTGATTCCGTCATGCACTTCCGGCCGATGCGAATAGATGCTGATCTGTACCGATTCAATTCCGAGATCGACCAGGCGGGCCGCTTCCCGTTTGCCGATCATGATCGCGTTCGTCTTCAGCTTGACGCAGAACATGAGTCGTCGCGCGTGTTCGAGGAGTTCGAAGAAATCCTTGCGCAGGAATATCTCTCCACCGCTGAGGGTCAAGATGAAGACGCCGGCATCGGCCATTTCATCGAGCAGATGCTTGATTTCAGCCGTCGTCATCTCTCCATGATCGTCGTGGTCGAGATAGCAGTGGACGCAGCGCTCGTTACATCGATAGGTGAGATCAAGTTGAACGTTGAGTGGTACGTTCAACCGCAAAGCCTTCTCAGAAACCTCTTCGAGAAGGCCGCTCACCGGGAGCCTCCGCCAGAGTTGGACCGTTGCGAGATCGGCTGCTCCGAGATTTTCAAGATTTCGTGATCGGCCAATTCGCGCGCCAGACTTTCCGCATCTTGCATGGCCTCTGCCCGCTCGACGGCGAACTCGGTGCAGATTCGCTTTTCAACAATCTCATCCAGCGGGGTTTCTCCGTCCGCCGACTGCCACAAGATCGTTGCCGTCTTGTTGAGAGTGAACAGGGTACTATCGCGGCCTGACATGATCATCATTTCGCCATCGAGACTTCGCGCAGCAACTCGCGGATTGCGCACGATGTAAAGCCTACTCATCGAATTAACTCCCATACTCGTGCGTCCGGCACAAATGTCAGCCGGGAGACAGGGATTCGGCTCACGAACGCGAAAGCGGAATGAAATGTTGCCTGCACCAGTTCTTCATCCTCCGCGAAAAACAAGAGATTGGCAAGAAGAGATCGGGCCGCTTCGGCAGGCTGAATCGGCTCGATTCGATTCTCCGAACCTTTGGCCAGGAGATATAGCGTATCGACCGGAGCCGATACATTTTCCCCGATCTTCGCGAGTTCGCCCGTGAACGGCGTTCCGTACGCGGTATAGCCGCCGGCCTGCTTGCGGACGTAGGAAATCTCGTCGGTCAAAAGCGTTACATCGGGTGGCGCCAACCTTGAGATCGTAGTCTTGCCTGCCTCGGAAACGCCCGCGAACAGAAATGCCTTTCCGTTGCGGATCGCGCTCGCTGAGTGAAGCAAAAAACCGCCCTGGCGCGCCAGAATTAAAGTGTGAACGATTCGCAAGACGGCGTCGATGGAGTAGGGATTCGCTGTCTGCCGGATCCATCCATGGCCTTCGGACGGATTCCATTCAGCTCTAAAGTCTCCGCGCTCCAGCTTCCAGCGGCCTTTGTCCTGGCTTACGCGAACGTCGGCTTCCGGGTCTGCGGATGCGTTCGCGGTGAGATCCATATCGAACTCGATCTCGGCCTCGCCGGACGAACTCACGTATCCGGCGTACCTCTCCTGCATCATCGTCAGAAACTTCGGATCCGTGGTGTTCACGCGCACTGGCATATCACCGATCGTGATCACGATGGTGAGAGGCTCGACTGCTGTGGATAATTGCGGCAAAGGAAGATCCAAATCCTATGTAGTTTGACCAGCTTTGGGTTGCCGAAGACCGTGTACGCCAACCACGAGTCGTGCGGCGAAGTCCGAACGTTGCACCAATACAGCCACCGCGCGCTCCGAGGCCTTGAGGGTTCTTCGCGGTTCGATACACCTGCCATTCCGCAGAATGAACGATACCTTTCCCAGCACCTCCCTTTCATCAGCCAGCGGATCGGGCGCCGTCATCGCGTCACCGCGCGTCAAAACTCCAGAGTCCGCGACGCTCTTTGTGATCAGTCGATGAGCGAAGAGCCGGCGTCCGCGGCCAATGAGCACGATATCGCCTTCAGTCAGGGAAGCGGAATCGACCCGCTCTACCACAAGCGTATCTCCGGGCCAAACCGTGGGCAGCATGCTCCATCCACTGACCTGAAGCCGCAGAGTCCCATACGAGCTGAGCACTTCTCCGGCAAGTTCGCACTTGACGGCGTGGACTTCGTTCGATTCCCGTGGGGAAAGCTGCATCATCTTTATTGAGCAACGGACCTACAACTCACTCTTGGGTGCTGGGCTGGGTTGCTGGGGATTTTACTCTTTCTGCGCAGGTCCAGTAAACCGAACATGCATGCTACGGGAGAACACCATGGGGATCCGGGTGTCCACTCAAGCGATGCGCACGAGCGTAACCACCGATCTCTTTTTTCGATGACAACTGTCGTTCGCATTTTCACCTGTACCCCGTACAATAGGGGCAACCCTCCTGATAGTGCATCATCAAGAGCTGTTTGTGGTTCAAGACCCCTGAAACGGAGGCTTGGCGAAAGCAATTGGACGGATACGAGATCGTGGGTACCGCAGATGTGGGTAGCGAAGTTAAAAGCGTCCTCAGTTTGGAGGAAGTCGCGAATCTGGCGGCTGAGGGCGGCCAGTCAGCGGAGACGCTGATGAATCTTGTTGCGCTCATCGCCAAGCGATTTCGTACGGATGTTTGCTCCGCCTACCTGCTGGAGCCGGATCGAGCCAATCTTGTGTTGGCGGCAACCGTTGGCCTCCGCCGCGAATGCATCGGCCGCTTGCGAATGGCCGTGAGCGAAGGCCTGACCGGGCTCGTTGCGGAACAAGTGCAGGCGGTAGCGGTCAGCCAGGTCAAGAATCATCCGCGGTTCAAATACTTCCGAGATGCGGGCGAAGACGCGTACCAGTCGTTCCTCGGTGTTCCTCTGATCGATCGCGGGATTCTTCAGGGAGTTCTCGTCGTTCAAACCATCGAAGCTCGAGTCTTCAGCCAAGACGAGATCCGAATGCTCACCGAGGCCGCGACGCAGGTCGCGCCAGTGGTGAGTGAGGCTCGTACGCTGGACCGCTTTATCGCGCCCCTGCAGGAACGGCTCTGGGCGCTTGCGCGAAATTTGTGGTGGAGCTGGGACCACAATTCCGCCAGCCTCTTCCTTGACCTCGATCCTGCTCGCTGGAGCGAGTTGAACCACAATCCGATTGCGCTGCTATCTGAAATTCCCTTGGCGAAACTGGAGACTCGCGCTGCGGAACTCATGCTCCACAGCCGCGTGAACTACGCCTACCGCCGCATGTTGGAATATCTTGAGGCCGATCGGACTTGGGGAGCGAGGCATGCGGGCGTTCTGCGGCCGCACCCTGTGGCGTATTTCTCAGCCGAGTTCGGCATCCACGAGTCCCTTCCTGTGTACTCCGGCGGTCTCGGCGTTCTGGCCGGAGACCATATCAAGAGCGCGTCCGATCTGGATATTCCTCTGGTAGGCATCGGTCTGTTTTACGGCCAGGGATATTTTCGGCAACGGCTCGATCTCAGTGGTTGGCAGCGCGAAGAGTATTTGAAGACGGACGTTAACCAGTTGCCAATGGAAGTGGCAATCGGGACCGACGGCAGGCCGGTTGTGGTCGAAATCGAAACGCGAAGCGGTCTTCTTCAAGCCAAAGTGTGGCGAGTGAAAGTGGGTCGGCGCGATCTATTCCTGCTCGATTCCGACGTCGTCGGAAATGCACCCGAAGATCGTGAACTCACCTCCCGCTTGTACGGTGGCGATCTGCGCATCCGCATCCGACAGGAATTGTTGTTGGGCGTTGGAGGTCTTCGCGCCCTTAAGGCTTTGGGAATCTCTCCCGGAGTTCTGCACCTCAACGAGGGGCACAGCGCTTTCGCTGTGCTAGAAGCGATTCGTTTGCGCATGGAAGAAGAGGGGATCGGTTTCGAAGCCGCGGTGCCGAGAGTGTCTCGCGAGGTCGTATTCACCACGCACACTCCAGTGCCGGCCGGACACGACCGATTCGATGCCAAACTGGTGGAAGAACATATCGGTCCTCTCCGCGAATCTTTGGGGCTGTCTTCGGAAAGTTTGCTTGGTCTTGGCCGCGAGAACACCAACAATTCGGATGAACTGTTTTGCATGACGGTTTTGGCGCTGCGGCTATCACGCCGGGCGAATGCTGTTTCCGCCCTCCACGGCGAAGTTTCTCGCGCGATGTGGACCGGACTATTTCGCGGAAAGCCGGAAGACGAAGTTCCGATCGGTCACATCACAAACGGAGTTCACGTCCCTTCCTGGCTCGCTCCGCAGATGTTTCGTCTTTACGATCGGCACCTTGGCACCGAGTGGCAACAGCGTGGCAGCGAAGCAAAAACCTGGCTCGGCATCGAGAATGTCGACGACGGCGAGCTCTGGGAAACTCACCTTAACCTGAAATCGCAACTGATTGAGTTTGTGCGCCGGAGGGCCGTCGAGCAGGCGGAACGTCGCGGCGAAGCGCCCGAGGTGTTGCAGCGCCTGGAACGCGTGCTCAGCCCCGATGCTCTCACAATCGGATTCGCGCGCCGGTTCGCGACGTACAAGAGAGCGAATCTGATCCTGACTGACATTGAGCGCCTGGTCTCGATGGTGAATGATCCCAACCGTCCGGTGCAGTTCGTGTTTGCCGGAAAGGCGCATCCGCTGGACGAGCCGGGCAAGCGCGTTCTGCAGCAGATTGCCGAACTGATGCACGATCTTAAGTTCCAGGACAAGTTCGTTTTCGTCGAGGATTACGACATCAATGTCGGTCGTCATTTTGTGCAAGGTGTCGATGTGTGGCTTAACAATCCGCGGCGCCCGCTCGAGGCTTCCGGCACAAGCGGTCAGAAGGTCGTGCTCAACGGCGGTTTGAATCTTTCCGTGCTCGACGGCTGGTGGGCGGAAGCGTTTGACGGCGTCAATGGCTTTGCGATCGGCACCGGAAGAACGCATTCAAACTTGAACGTCCATGACAGCCGTGACGGGGAAGACCTTCTGAGAGCCCTGCGCGAAGAAGTCATCCCTCTTTATTACCAACGCGATCGCGATGGTTTGCCGCGAGGATGGATCAAGCGCATGAAGCGCACGATCCGCACTCTTGGATGGCGCTTCAATGCCGATCGCATGGTGATGGACTATACGCAAAAGTGTTACGTGCCCGCGGCCGGCGGAACATCGAGCGACATGCGAGCGACGTCGTAGTCTGTCTTCACGCTGATTGAGTAAATCATCCGACGAGCAACCCGCTCGTCGGATTTGTTTTACCGCGGGTAAGACGATCAGAACTTGACCATGATCGCCATCCGCAAGCTTGGCTCATCCTTCCGCAGATCTGGCGACCAGACCCCGCCGTTTCCTGCACAAGATGTTGGCGACAACGCGCTTCCGGCAGGTGTGTTGTCCATACATACGAACTGGTTTGGAGCGCCGTTGTTGCCGCCCGGCGGAGTGATTCCTCCTCGGCCGGTGAAGTAAGGAACGTCGGCGTGACGATAGCCATACTCCCAAAGAAATGTGATGTACTGCTTCGGCATGTAATCGAATGTCACGCTTGAGTCCCACGCTTTGAATTGCAGCCCTGGACCTTCCGGGAAGTATGGGGATCCCGAGATCGCGTCCGCGCCATTGATTGGCTGAAGCAGTGTCAGATAACGTCCTGGATTGTCGAACGCTCCGCCGCCAAGCGTCAGCGCATATTTGTCCTTCTTAAACCACCAGCGGTTGTAGACCATCCATCCAGCGAAGCTCTGCTTAGGACCACCCTTGGTTCCAACGAGAGGCTCGTTCTTATGGCAGCTCACGCCGCCGCCGTACTCGCAACCCAAATCCCCCGTCGCTGAAAAAGCCATTTTGTCGAGGAAGCGATCTGGCTTGTCGTAGTACTTGATTTCGACGCTGTTGTCCGTATGAATGCGAGAACGACCGAGTGGCACGTTGCCTGTCCAAAGCGTGTCTTCGCCCATGCCGTAGTTGTTGAAGACCAGCGAGATCCACGGTTTCGGACGATACAAAATCTGTCCGCCCAAGCCGGGCTTTGTGCCAAATCTCCCATACGATTGCCAGCCGTTGATGATCCAGGGTTCGATCTTCAGTTTGTCGGTGGGAAACCATTGAATGCGGACACCATTGAAGAACCACGGAGTGTTTGAGGAAACATAGGAAGGCTGGTAAGACCAGTTGTCAAAGTTGTAGTAGCTGAAAAGCCCGATATAGGAAACGAAAATTCCGGCATCGAGATTGAGCCCGTGATTTACGTTGAAGTGGTAGCCCCCATACGCCTCCGAGAAATATTTGTACGCTCCTCGCAAGTCCCATTGGCCGCGGCCTGGGCTGGCATCGTTTCGCGGAGTGGTCACTCCGAACATGCCTCCCATGGTGAGAACCCTTCCACGAACGTTCTGCCAATGAAAGTCGCCGCCGAAACTGATTTGCTCGATTTGAACTTCGTTGGACCGAAAGATTTCGGTCGATCCGCCGATGCTGTCGTCTTTCGGATGGTTGAAGCTGCTGACGAAATTGGTATCGAATCGGATTTCAGGAGTGAAGAACTTCGAATCCCATACAGCATCTTTGGTTCTGGCGTTGCCATTGAGCCAAGTCCAATCTGCGTAGGCAAAGGGCGCGGTCGGGGCAGGCTTGCCCGAGGCTGCCGTCGTTTCGGATGCCGGTTTTGAAGACTCCTTTGCCGCCAGAACCTGCGCTGCTCCCGTTTCTGGTGGAACGGTTGCTCCGCCCTCCGTGGCGATGTTCGAAGCAGGTTCCACAGGTGCGCGATTCTTGAGCAGGGCTTTCAGTTCCTCGATCTCCGCCTGCATGGCTGCGAACTGCCGGGCAACGGCTGGAGAAATTTCGGGCTCCGCGTTTGACGACGACTCAGTGCTGGCCGCAGATGCCGTTGCTGCGCGGTCATTCGCTGCCGAAGTCCCAGGGTCGGCGGCCTCTCCTTTCTGAGCGAATCCTCGCTGCTGAGAAACCTGAACAAAAGCTACTGTCAGCGCAATCAAAACAAGAGTGCGCAGCGAACTATTCGATGACCGAGCAAGGACGGTCTTCATGGACATTCTCCGAGCTGTTGAGCTAAGGACATCTGCGCCGAATACGCGTTCTAAGCGTCGAGGCCGAAAGCACGGTTCGGCACCATAGATTCGACCAGCAAAGTCATAAAGAACACATAAGCATTTCGAGAAGGGTCCATAAAGAGGTATGGAAGTTGTTGATTTCTAAAGCAGAGCAGACTGATGCTTGGGGGCAGGACACCGCCAAAAGCATGAAAAAATCAAACGGCAGGGCTCCGAACGGATTGTGGCATGTGGAATACGAAAGCGACCGACAATCGGAGTGCTGTTACTTGAGCGCACAGTGGCTGCTGCAAGTGTGAATCCACACTTCCGGCGGCGAGTTCGATCAATCCATCACAGCGTCAGTAAGTTGTAACAACGGCGTCTTCAGGATAAGCGGGCATTCCGAATTCTGGTACGTCCAACCCTTCTTCTTCGGACTCAGGAGGCACGCGCATACTTTTCACTTTGTTGACGACGGCGAAGACGGCAAAGGTCGCGCCAAACGCCCAAATCGCGTACAGCGTGGCTCCCATGAGTTGGCACCAGAATTGGCGCGTGTCGCCATGAATGAGGCCCGTCACGCCTTGGCCCGCCTGACCCAGGTAACGGGTGGCACCGACGCCGTTCCATCCAACTCCATACGCTCCGTCGGCAAAGATTCCGACGCAAACTGCTCCGAACCAACCGCAATATCCGTGGACTGAGATCGCGCCGCACGGATCGTCAATCCGAAGTACACGCTCGTTGAACAGAACACCGCCGCACACAATAGATCCCGCCAAACACCCCGATAATGACTGACGAAGTGGGCGACACGAACGCGCAAGGAGCCGTGATGGCGACCAGACCGGCCAGCATGCCATTGCACGCCATCGTGATGTCGGGCTTGCCAAACAGAAAGTACCAGATGAGCATTGCCGCAGCTGATCCCGCGACCGCCGCGAGGTTCGTGTTGATGGCTACCACGGAAATACGAAGATCGGTCGCTGCCAATGTCGATCCCGGATTGAATCCCATCCAGCCGAATAGCAGAATGAATGTCCCGGTGACTACGTAAACGACGTTGTGAGCAGGAAATGCGCGAATTTTCCCTCCGGGACCAAACTTGCCTAATCGAGGCCCGAGAACAATTGCCAGGGCCATGGCGCAGAATCCTCCGACTGCGTGCACCACGCTTGATCCGGCAAAGTCGATGTAGCCGTGACCGAGATTCATCGTCGATCCGAGTTGTGACAACCAGCCGCCTCCCCAGGTCCAGCAACCCGAGATCGGATAAAGGATCGCTCCGACAAAAAGTTCGCATAGCAGGAATGCCCAGAACGTAATGCGTTCGCAGATCGCGCCGACAATGATGTAACCGGCCGTTTCCATGAAGACGACTTCAAACAAGGCGAGGCAGTTGCTGCCAGCATCGTACGCAGGGCCCAGAAAGAAAAAACCCTTGCCGCCGACAAATCCCCATTGTCCGTGGCCGATGAGGAACTTGTTCAAAGTCGGGACGCCGCCGAGATTGCTCGGCGCCGCATTGATCGCCACCGCCCCAAACTGGAATGCGTATCCGACAGCGTAGTACGCCAGAAAAGCGAACACGTACGCGGCAAAATTCAACATCATTAAATGGGACGCGTTCTTCTTTCTCACCAGTCCGCAGGTCAGCAGAGCGAACCCAGCCTGCATGAACAGAACCAGATATCCCGTGTTCAACGTCCAGGCAAAGTTGGTCGCCACCCGGAGGTGTCCAACACTATCGGCCAGTTTGCCCGCCAGAGGCTCCTTGGCCGCCTGCGCCTGATAGTCGTCGAAGTCTTTTTTGTTCTTGAGATAGTCTGGCGCAGTCTTGTCAGCCGGTTCTGGAACGACGAAGGGATTTCCGGCGGCATCGACAGCGGAGTTCTTGTCCCCGGTCGCTGTACCAGCGGGATCCGCCTTGGGGCCATCGTCCGCGAAGCACACGGCCCCGAGACACCCGACCAACAATAACAGGAGGAGAAGTTTGACGGCGGCCGAAGACAGCAATCGATGCAGAGAACCCGTCTCTGCTCGCGTAGTCATGGTTGAATACTCCTTGATCTCTTTATCTGAACCCCAGTTTTTGAACGCCGCAACGTTGAGAGATTCTGGCAGTTGGCTAGCAACGAATTCAGCCGATGGGCGAAAGTAAATCGATGTATTTGTCGCGTCCAATAGATATTTCTTATCGGAATGATTTGAAAATGGCGTACAGAATGGTTTTGCTCGGATTGGCAGAGCAGGCGGAGATCCTCGTTCCCTTAGCCCTGGCCGGACAGTCCACGTCGCCTGAATATCTCTGTACGTTACAATCTCCTTCAAAAGGGAACGGAACAGAGCGAGTTCCGGACTCAAGGGCTCATTCATCCATGGAAGAAAAGATCCTCATAGTCGAAGACGACGAAGTCATCCGCATGACCCTAGGGGATCGGCTGAAGAGCGAAGGATATTCTGTGGACGTCGCCGTCGACGGAACCGAGGGCTTGCGGAAGGCGGTCGCGGGCAGGTTCGACCTGGTGATTCTCGACATCATGTTGCCCCATAAAAACGGCTTCGATGTTTGCCGCGACATTCGAATGGCTGGCGTAGTGGTTCCAGTCCTCATGCTGACGGCGCGAGGGCAAGTCATCGACAAGGTTTTGGGACTGAAGATCGGCGCCGACGACTACATGACAAAGCCGTTCGATGCGGCGGAGTTGCTGGCGCGCATCGAGGCTCTGCTGCGAAGATCAAAAGCGCCTGCGGCGTCGGGGGTTCAACGGTTCGGGTCCGTGGAAGTGGACCTCCGAGGAACGACGGTATCCCGCGACGGCAAGATCGTGCCCCTTTCGGCCCGTGAGTTCCAGCTTCTTCGATATTTCGTAGAGCATCCCAACACAACCTTGTCGCGCGACGTCTTGCTAAAGGAAGTTTGGTTCTACAGCGCGGATGCGTTCACCCGAACCGTGGATGTTCACGTGGCCAGCTTGCGGCAAAAGCTGGAGAGAGATTCGAAACACCCGGCGCTCATTGTTACGGTCCCGGGCCTCGGCTACAAATTTACCCCTTAAGAGGGTCGATCTTAAGATCGGACGAGGGCAGGCGATACCAGCGCCTGCCCTCTGCGTTTTAGTGAAATCCCATCGCAGGAGGCGGTCCTCCGGGTCCGCCATGTCCGTCCAACAGCCCTATGTGCTGACTTTCCAAATCCGAGAACTTAGTTTGCTGTTCGGAAGTCAGGATCTGATAAAAGGCCGCGTCTGCTTTCGCCTTGATCGAGGTCAGTTGCGCCATGGATTGAGCAAGCGTGCTCGATATCTGATCGATAGAGGCGATGTCGTTGGCCTTGATCGCGGTCCGAAGGGTGTCGTGCGAGTCCTTTTCACCTTCGTGGATTGTTTGTTCTGATTTGGCAGCATTTGTATAAATGGTGGTGGCCTGCTGCTGCTGGGCAGACGTCAAACTCAGCAGAGTGGTCAACCGTTTGACCTGATGGTTAGCCATTTCCGCCGGGCTTGGCGGGGTTGGTTGTGTCTGAGCCAAAGCGGAAATCGCGCTGGCGGCGGCTAGACTGATGACAAGTAGCACTTGCTTTACCTTCATGTGTTCTCCTTCAAAATATGAATCAGCGGTTCTGGCAATCCTGCAGACCTGCGAAGTAGGGCTGCGTATCTAGCTCTGAATGCCTTTCTCTTCGTTCTTGGTGGCCTCATTGGCAACCCTACCGAAGACTGCAACACGTGTGGGTAAAACGCTTGAAAGCACTGCGTAAGGTTTTTGTTAACAGCGGTGCAAGCGGATTTCTCCAACCTTCTCAGGTTCGGCGGGCCTCTTGGGGGAGGACTGAAGGTGGAAACCTGCCGAACGAGGTGGCGCTTCCCGAGCGCCATGTTTGGCCGCAAGCTCCGTCGTCACCCCGCCGTGACAACGGAAGCTGGCTTCGCACCACCTCATTCCGACAGGGTACGTCCCGGCCTGTGGATGTTGGGTAAGGACTCAGCCATGGAACTGTAAATTCCGTGTAAAGCCACGGAGTACCGGATGTCAGCCCATGAAGATGGCACTCCGTAGAGCGTGGGCGGATGCCGCCTGTGTTCTTTCTGACGAGACTTTGTCTTTGAATTCTGGCGCTAGGCGAGGACGCGAGAATTCGGCCCCGGCATTTTGTAGGCAAAATAAAGATGTTCAGCCTCAATGGTATCGGCCGATTCCACCAGAATCGACGCCCTCTCCAAGACATGCTGTAGCTCTCTCACGTTTCCCGCCCAGCTGTGAGCCTCAAGAATTCGAATCGCGTCGTCGCTTAAATACGGCGGGGCCACGTCCAGGGCTGCGGCCATGCAGGAGAGGAAGTGCTTTGCAAGAGGGATGATGTCCTCGCGGCGCTCGATGAGAGGTGGCAATTCGATGGGGAACGCGGACAGCCTGTAAAAAAGATCCTGCCGGAACTCGCCCCGGGCGGCTCGGCCGGCCAAATCCGTGTTGCTCGCGGCTACAACGCGTACATCAACTCGCGTCACTTCCGATGTACCTAGACGTTGGACTTCCTTTTGTTCGAGAAATCGCAACAACTTGGCTTGCATTCCTAAGGGCAACTCGCTGATTTCATCGAGGAATAGGGTCCCGCCGTGCGCGGCTGAAATGCGGCCGATCTGCGGTTGAATGGCCCCGGTAAATGCACCGCGGGTATAACCGAACAATTCGGATTCCAACAACGTCTCGGGAATCGCCGCACAATTCACTACGACCAGAGGCTTTGACGATCTTGGACTCAGCGCGTGCAGCCCTCTGGCCACAAGTTCTTTTCCAGTCCCGGTCGGGCCGGTGACCAAAATCGTCGTCGTACGGGAAGCGACGAGGCGAACCATTCTGTACACACGCTGAATCGCTGCGCTGGAGCCAATCATCCCTGGCAACGGAGTCGCCGATGCAATCTCCTCGATCCTGCGCGGCTGCTCCTTTCGAGAAGTTATTGCCAGAGGTTCATGGGAGATGGCATCGTCACCTCTCGTCTGTTCGCTATCAGAATCGAGAAGAACGACCGTGATTCCAGGAAACCTTCGTTGAATGATGGCGTGCAGTTCCTCTGCGTCCAAGTCAGGAAGGCGCCGGTCGAGAAATAAAACCTGCCAGCCTCCTTTCTCGAGTTTGGCTAACGCGTCAGCCCCGCCTATCACTTGCTGGATTGGTCTGCACCGACCGTTCAGCCGGTGAAACACTTGCTCACGCAACGCGCCGTCGGGACTGGCAATCAGGGCCCCACCGAATTCATGAAACGATGGCATCGCAGGAAGTGCGCTCATTTCAACTCTCCAGTCGTCGGATCTGCAATATCTGCCGAAGCAAGAGGCAGGCGAACAGTGCAAACCTGTCTCCTCTCTTCGTAACGCTCGGTCCAATTCGCGCCTACCCGTTCCCACCCGGCCCGGGCGACCAGCAGTCCCAGTTCTTGCCTTGAGAATGGCGAATGCACCAGATCGTCTCGCTTTTTCCACGAGACGGATACGCAAGCGTGATTGCCCTGCGCCCCAGCTTCAATCTCAACGTTGGCACCGACTCTTGTCATGCTTAAGGCGGACTCAATGAAGCGAAACATAAGACCGGCCAAACGTCGGCGATCGGCCCGGACGAACAAGGGTGCTCCAATCGAGATACAAATCTTCGAACCTTGGTTTTGCGCCACCGGCAGAAGATCGTCTGTGATTTCCCGAACCAAGGCATCGAGAGGGAAGGGTTCGATATTGCGAAGGGTGGTGTCACCGCTATCGGAGAGCTCTCGCAAGGCTTCGACGAGGACTCGCATCCGGCTCACAAGCTCCAGGCTTTCCCGCAACGTCTGGACATACTCGTCCCGCCGCCGCACGCCGACCGAACCCAGTTCCAACGAACATTGAAGCCCGGTAAGCGGCTGGTTCAAAGCGTGAAGGAGATGCGCAATCGGGCTGCGCGTCTTGGCCCGTTCTTGGTCTGAGTCGTGACCGGCGAGTCTGGCACCGGCAGCGCTCACGATCGAACCTCACAGGCCTCAGCTTGTGGCTGGTAGTTCAATTCGTAACCGACACCACGGACAGTACGAATGAGTTTGACCGGATGGCCGTCATCGATCTTTCGCCTCAAGTAGTTGATATAAACGTCCACCACGTTCGTCGTGGTGTCAAAGGTGAGGTTCCACACATGCTCGATGATCATCGACCGAGTCACACTGCGGCCTGCATTTCGCATCAAGAACTCCAGAAGAGCAAACTCCTTGGTCGTAAGGTCGATCTTTCGACCTGCACGCTCGACCTGCCGCTGAACCCGGTCCAGTTTCAGGTCTGCCAACGTTAAAACCGACTCAGAAGGCAGGTGACTCCGCCGTAGCAGGGCGCGGATTCGCGCCGAAAGTTCCCCAAAAGAAAACGGCTTGCCCAGGTAGTCGTCAGCACCCGTATCCAGGCACTGAACGCGGTCCTCGACTTTCGTGCGCTGCGTCAGGACAAGTACCGGCAGGCTCGGTTTTCCCAGTCTCAAGTGGCGTAAGACGCTCACCCCGTCCAACTTCGGCAGGTTCAAATCGAGAATCACAACGTCGTATTCAGATTGGGTCGCGGTGATTCGCGCCTGTTCCCCGTCGGTGACAACATCGACCGCATAGTGCTCGCCTTCCAACCCCTGCCGAACGAACTTCGCCAACGCTTCATCATCTTCCGCTATAAGAATTCGCATGAATGTGAACCTTCCCTAATCGAACTCCCCAGTCTAGTTAGAAAGCGCTCAAGCGCAGCAGAAACCGCGCCTGAACTAAGGGACGTATTTGCCGAATTGGCATTCGTCTCAGAATCGGGAAGATCAATCAATAAGGCGTCCGAACCTTGGGGGCCAATTCCTTCGTGGGTGCTGGCTGGAGATAATTCCCATAGCGGCTTGGGCTTTTCGAAGAGAGAGATTCTTGGCTCAGACAACAAAGACACTGAAATCCATGTTTGTGCCGGGAGGAGTACTCCTGCTGGCAGTTGCTGGCTTGGAATACCTCGGCTGGCTCACCCTCGCGCCGCCTGCAATTGGATTCCTTTGTTATTGCGCATTGCTTGGAGGGATGTTGCTGGCTTGGAGGTTCCACTCCAGCCGGATATTTTTCTCTTTGTGCGTCCTCTTCCTGTCCCAACAAGCAATCGGACTATTCAGCGCTCAACACGGGCTGGGACCAGGTGGCCTAACTGCGGTGCGAGTCCTGGCGGTCCTCGTCCCGTTCGACTATGTGTTGATTTCGTTAATGCAGGAGCGCGGTTTTACAGTCGCATCGACTGTGCCCGTCGCGGTTTTTCTGTTCGTCGAGTCGATCGTCGTTGTCGTGCTGTGCCGGAGCGCCGAGGCAGTGCCTGCCTTGCCGCTGCACGCTCGTCACCTCGCAACCGCTCCGGTATTGCCAACGTATGCGCTCATCATTTTTGGCTTAACTGGCTGTTTCCTGCTAGCGAGATTTCTGCTCGTCCGAAAGCCGGTAGATGGCGCCTTCCTGTGGTCTCTTTTCGCCTTCTTCATGTCACTGCGCAACGCGGGAACTGGGCACGGCTTCACCTTATATATAGGGACGGCTGCGTGCATCTTGGCAGTCTCGATCATTGAGAACTCGTACCTGCTGGCTTATCACGACGAACTCACCGGCCTGCCTTCGCGCCGCGCCTTCAACGATGCTCTCCTCCGGCTTCAGGAACCGTATTCGATCGCCGTAGTTGATATCGACCACTTCAAGAAATTCAACGACACTTACGGGCACGACACGGGCGATCAGGTCTTGCGGCTGGTCGCCGCCAAATTGGCCCAAGTTACAGGTGGTGGCCAGGCCTTTCGCTGCGGCGGAGAGGAATTCAATATTCTCTTTTCTGGCAGGACCACCTCCGAGGTTGTCGATCACCTGGAGCGACTCCGGCTGGCAGTCGCATCCGCCGAATTTCGGACCAGAGGCGACGATCGCCGACAGGAACCTCGCGGCCCCGACCGCCGAAACATCCGAAGTTCCCGGACACGAACGAAAGGACAAGCAATTCGGCAGTTGGTCGAAGAACAGCCGGCCTCAACTCTTTCAGTGACAGTGAGCCTCGGAGTGGCGACATCCGCGGCCGGGAAATCCGACCCAGATCAGGTTTTGCAATCAGCGGATAAAGCCCTCTACCGGGCCAAGGCCAATGGAAGAAACAGACTGGAGACGGCCGCACCCAAGCGCCGTTCCAAAGCAAGATCTGCTGAAATCGCCTAGCCGGAATGCAGGATGCCACAGGGATTCGCGGGATCAATTCACAACTTGCAACCTTGAATCGTCCGGTCCGGACCGTCGTCCTTAGGACGGGAAGTGATGACGGCCCGGTTCCGTACGTTTTGCAAGCACCACAGGCCGTGCGGTCAGCCCGCGGTCGTAGGTGAGACAGAGCGTTTTCGGCCGGTACCACCGCAAGCAGGGCACTTCATTCGGATAAATGCGACACCTTCGGCCTTACCGTTCAAGTCGACCGGTTTCGCAACATATCCGGAACCCCCGCAAGTCGGGCAGTCCTCCGAATCCACTCCCTCTCCCCCTCAGTAGTGGCAACATTCTCCATGACTTGTACCCAAAGTCTCACGAAGATTGTCTTACGTTACGATTCCCGAACAACTCTGGGAATTTGGCGCCAACAGCTGGAAACGAGAGCTCACTGCGTTCCTGGAAATCAGAAGGGGAGGGAGGCCCGCGGTTGGCGTCAGACATAACAACTTTCAGAGCAGATTCAGAGCGGAACCATTTTCCCGCTTCACCTGTCGGAGGGTGCAGCTTTTGGGGGCCTTCTCGGGACGCCAGCGTACCAATTTCGTTCCGTGCCGGAAACGGCCGCCTGTGAAATGGTCGAAATGCACTTCGACGACGAGTTTCGGGACGACCGGCTCCCACTCCGCAGACTTCTTGGTGCTCCACCGGCTTGGTCCACCGGGAGCTTTGCCAGTGAAACCGGGTGCTCTGACAAGTTTCTTCAGTCGTCGAGTCAGGGCGTCGCGGTCTTTCTCCTCAATCGATGAAGTGAACCCAACGTGATCGAGTTTGCCCGCGTCGTCGTAAAGGCCAAGTAGCAACGATCCCACGAGCGGTTTCTTGGCAAGATAGCGGAAGCCTCCGACGACGCAATCGGCAGTGCGTTCTTTCTTGATTTTCTGCATGCCTGTTCGTTCCCCGGACTGATACGGCAGGTCACGACGCTTGGCGACAACTCCATCCAGCGCGACTCCCATGTGAAACCATTTTCGCGCCACCGCCACGTTCTCGGTCGTGGGAGACAACCGTACCGCTTTGTTGGAGCGGAAAAACCGTTTGGCGAAGAGTTCGAGTTCTCGTCGGCGATCTGCCAAGGGGATATCGACCAACGACGCACTCCGGTCGTTAACCAGGAGGTCGAAAACAATCAGGATCGCCGGAGTTGCCTCACTGAGTTTCTTGATCCTGCTTGCCGCAGGGTGAATCCGCATGAGCAAGGCATCGAAGGAGAGGCCTTGCCCCACCGGGACGACAATTTCGCCATCGAGAACAAACCGGCGAGCCGCGAGATTCGCGAGCGCAGCAATAAGTTCCGGAAAATAGCGCGTTAGCGGCTTTCCGGCTTTCGACATCAATTCGATCCGCGTGCCGTCGCGAAAAGCGAGACAGCGAAACCCGTCCCACTTCGGCTCGAACTGCCAGTCCGGACCGCTCGGCAGCGTGCGTGCCGGGAGCGCCTCCATCGGCGCATAATTCGTCCTCAACGGAAGTGTCATGGCCGCAAAAAGTCAGCTCTGCTCAAAATACGGCAAGCCATTCTTCCTCGGCTCCCGAGGAATGCGGAACAGCTACGAGGCGATGCGTCGGCCGACTGTACGAAGCCTTTGCGCCACCGACGGCTGAGCAACCGGGACGCTCGCCTCCCACGGTTCGTCAACGCCCATTAACGCCACCGCTCCGCCAGCCAGCGCAACATTCTTCAAGAACGAAATCATATCGTTCTGACGCTGCTCGGGATCTTCACTTCGCCAAAAATCGTGCATGATCGGAGAAACTGCCGCAAGAAATCCCGCCACAGCGAGTGCTCCCATCTTTGGCTTGATCCCAAGCAACAAGCTGGTTCCACCTGCAATGAGAGGCACAGCCGACAGCGTTACCGCCAGTTCCGGCGACGGCACGCCCTTCGATGCGGTATACGACGCCATTTGTTTGCGATTCCGAAGGTGACTGATCCCGCTGTACAGAAAAAATCCACCGAACAAGATTCGACCGATTAAGAAAGGGGTTTTCACATTTTCCTCCAAACCATGTTGCGGCAACTCTTCAATTGATGAGATTGACTAGCTCAACCTGCGCCGACCTGCCCAGTCTGCGATATCGCTTACCTTATTTCGGACATCTACCGCGGCGCTGCGGATCGCCCCACGCGCGCGTGATCCTGACACCGGCGCAAGCAGCATTCCGAGTCCGAAACCAATGGCAATTCCGCCGGCAAGCGTCGACACGTGTGCCCATTCTCTCTGGGTGGGGATTTCAATTGCTGTTCGATCGGATCGACGTGTCACCCGCAGCGCTTCCCCTCCGTCCTCTCTGACAAATTGCCGAAGGGCCGCCAACACGGATGCATCTGTCGCCAAAAGTCCGCATTTCAAAGCGATACGTGCCCAGTGTTTTGCCTTGTCTGACTTATTCATGGGTCCTCCCTACCAGAACTCAGTAACTGCATCCTCTTCAAGGGGAAATCATGTACGGTCGCTCTTCAATCCCCCAACTCGTGTAGTGACGGCGAGAATCGGCTGTAAGCAAGGCTTTGTGTTTCGGGATGAACACGGTAGGAAAAAAAATTGGCGGTTAATTGTTCTCAGGCCGCCTTCTGGCCCGGCTCCTTGGCTTCGATGTGCCCGTGCTCGGCCGCCGCATGTTCGATCGTTGCGTTAATCTGTCCGCCGATTAGAACCGCAAGGCCGGCAACATAAAACCAAAGCATCAGAATGATGACGGCACCGATCGAGCCGTAACTCCTGGTGTATGAGTTGAAGAAATGCAAGTACGCTCGGAGGCACGCCGATGCGCCCGCCCATAGTCCCATGCCGATCACAGAGCCTGGAGTAATCCAGTACCAATGCTGTTCCCGAACGTCCGGGGCGAAGAAATAGATGACAGCAAACGCCATTACGACAAAAGAAAGGGCGAACGTCCACTGCAAAATCTTCGCGGCTAGGAAAGCCGCTGTTTTCAATCCGAGACTTTGACCTAGAGACCCAATAATCTGCCCTCCTGCGAGAATGAGAAAAAGAGCGCCGATCGCCAGGACGGACATGGCGAGCGTCAATCCGAGCGACACCGCGTGCACCTTCAGCCAAGAGCGTTCTTCGCGGACCTCGTACGCCGCATTCAATGTTGAAATCAGTTGAGTCATTCCGGCCGAGCCTGAATACAGCGCAAACAGCAGGCCAAACGTCAATTTGCCAGCCGCAGTGTTCCCAGTGATCTCGGTGACCGTGCGCGTGAGAAGTTGAAAAGCCGACGGCGGCAGCACGAGCCCCAGATAAAGAAAGAGGTTGGTCCGCAACAGGCCGCCTTCCGACGCGAAGACTCCCAGCAAGGCGAACAGGAATAAGAGAAGAGGGAAGATGGCCAGCAGAAAGTTGTACGCGAGTTCATACCCGCGATTGATGAGATCGTTCTGATTTATCTTTTCCCAAACCCGCCGAAGCAATTCCCGCCAGGTCAACCCTCCAAGGCTCCAGAGTGACGCCAGCTGTTCGTCGGTGCGGAGCTCGGAAGTCGCCATGATTCAACGCGCAATTGCTCGACATTGCGATGCTTGTGCTCCGGGGACGGTTGGTGCAAATTCGTTCATGGGCGCCGATCCGCGGTCTTTGTTTTTGGGAAGAGACTGGCCTCCGAAGAGCAGAACTCGATCGGCAAAGGCGCCGGCTACTGTCCCTGTTCGCCTCCGGCAGTTCGCCAGCCACGCTCCTGCAGCGGCCGGCCTGATGGCTGGTCGCCGAGCATCTCGGTGGTGTAATATCGCAGGAGTATCTACCCAGTGTTTGCAGTACTTGGCATGCGGCGACTCGGCCTTCCAGGTTGTCCCATCGTGTGGCAAGCAGGTAAAGTTTCTTCCCGAGATTGACCGCATACAGCGAAGAAACGCGAACACAAAGCCGGAGAGGTGGCAGAGTGGCCGAATGCGGCGGTTTGCTAAACCGTTGTACGGGCTAACACCTGTACCGAGGGTTCGAATCCCTCCCTCTCCGCCATAATTTCTGGAAAAACTGAGCCCGCGAACCGCCGTTCAATCCTGACCACTCCACTTGCTGTGAAGTTCTGGCGGCCGTACCAGCGTTTGCATGACCACGCAGTACTGTTCCGTTTTCTCGCGTAGAGCCCGCAGTTGTTCTGGCGTCGCCTTGGGCGCGACGACATCAAAATTCAGCTGGATATCTTCAAAGCCCACAGGCACGTCCTTCGCGATGCCGAGCGTACCGCGCAGGTCCATCACTCCCTCGACTGTCACCTCAATTCGCTCCGTAGGTATGGTCATCGCTGCGGCCACCATTTGACATGTGATCTGCGCACACGCGGCCAAGGCCCCTAACAAGAGATCACCCGAACAAGCCCCAGCTCCTGCTCCGCCGACTCCCTTGTGAGCTTCCGCTTGATAAACGGCGCGGCCGATATCGATCGAGCACGAAACGGGAGCATCCGTCTGGCTTCCTTTCGCGCGGATCGTGATTCGCGACGCGCTCGGATCAGCGCGATATTGATCTTTCAACGGCTTTTGTAGCGATCGAATATCCATTTTTCTATCAATCCTTGGTAATTCTTGCCGCAGCGTAACCGCTCGAGCGATGGCCACTCTCAGCATTTGCATGCTAGCACTTCTATTTTTGGATTTTGTAAAGTTGGACTGTACCGCGAAATCTCTATCGCGACTGGTCGGCCTGGATAAGCCTTCAGCCAATAATGGTTAGGATCTCCAGGCCTGCTTGCCGGTTCTCGCAATGCACCAGGACGCAATCGTCCCTTCGCTCCAGCAGCAGATCGGTGACCGCCTTGCCACACCGTAGATTGCGAATCGACAGTTGAGGAATTCCCTCCGGCAAAAAGGGACGGTCAAAAACAATCCGACCGCGCTCCGGTTGAACAGAGATACCCAGGCAGCCTTCAAGAATGAGGAAGGGCGCAGCCGCAGCCCACGCCTGCGGAGAGCATGCCACTGGATACAGCGTTGGCCCCTCCGTCGGGCGCCGCTTGAGTCCGCAAAAGAGTTCGGGCAACCGATGGAGTTCCATCTCATCGCTCAAATCAAGCAGAGCCAGCAACAATTGCCCGGCTACCTGTCTGTACCCAAATTTCGCCATACCGCTCGCGATGATTGAATTGTCGTGCGGCCACACCGACCCGTTGTGGTACGAAAGCGGGTTGTATCGAGACTCTGTGGCATCCACCGTACGGATTCCCCACCCAGTAAAGGAGTTCGGGTGCATAAGAGTTTCGACAACATGCCGCGCCCGTTCCGGTGACGCAATCCCCGTGAACAGGCAATGACCGGCATTGGAAGTACGAACTCGACAAGATTTTTTGTGCCCGTCGAGCGCCAACGCATATGTGCCAAGATCGCTGCACCAGAACTGCTCCTCGAAATGGCTCTTCAATGCCTCAGCTTGCACTTCGAGTTGGCAGCTTTGGTCTACGTGTCCCAACATTCGCGTTAACCTCGCGGCAGCGAGTTTTGCCGCGTAGACGTAGCCTTGGACCTCGCACAAAGCGATCGGCGGCTCGGCGATTCGGCCATCCGAGTGAAAAACTGAATCGTTCGAATCTTTCCAGCCCTGCTGCACCAGACCTTTTCCGGACCTTCGGCTGTATTCCACAAACCCGTCACCATCGACGTCTCCGTAGTCATCGATCCAGCGCAATGCTCGCTCGACGTTGGGCCACAACCGCTCGATAAACGGGCGGTCTCCCGTGCGATCGAAGTATGCCCCGGCCAACATGACGAATAAGGGAGTCGCATCCACACTGCCGTAGTAGCGGCCGAAGGGCACTTCTCCGAGTTCTGCCATCTCACTGCGGCGCATCTCGTGGAGAATCTTTCCCGGCTCCGAATCGGCTACAGAATCGATCGCATCGGCTTGAGAAGAAGCGAGAAACTCGAGCACGCCTTTCGCGATATCGGGATTCAGCCAGAGCGTTTGAAGCGCGGTGATAATTCCATCTCGCCCAAACACCGTGCTGAACCACGGCACGCCGGCATATGGATAATTATTCTCGGGATTGCCTGCGATCATCATTTCAAGGTCCGACATCGACCTGGCAATCCAATCGCTGAATCGCGAATTGGGACTCGTAATCTGCGGAAATGTCTTTGCGAGCCCGGCCAGTTCGAATCGCGCCGAAGACAGAGCATCCCCGTAATCGACCGAACTTCGGCTTCGTGCGGAATTGCAGCCAATTTCAAGCTGCAGCGTCACCGTTTCTTTCGGGCGAAGGTTTAGCTCAAACCGGAAACCCGTGTCAGATAAGTGTTGCGGCTTCAGATCACTTCGGATCGATGTCTCGCGAACAATTTCGTCCAATCCTTCGTAACGGAGGATGACCGCTGAACCGCGAACCTCGCTTTCCAGCCGGCGCCCCTTTCGTTCGCGTGCGGTACCTCGCACTTCGAAGATATCCGCAAAATCAGCATCGAATCCAACGCTAAGTGGAAGCTCGAGTTCATCCATCCCGTGATTCACAAACGATAGCTTCTCAAAACACGCATCCTGCCACAGGAATCTTGAGCGCACGAGGTGCAACACACCGCGAGGAATAGCCATCTCGTCCTCATGGAATACATCGAGATTGGCAATGTCGGCGGTGAAGAGGAAATTGTTGGTCGCAACCGTCGAACTCAGCAACAACGGGCGCGCGTTCCAAAGGCACAAAGTCAGTTTCGAAAGATGGCGCATGCCATCGTAGAAGAGGCCTTCTTCGCTGAGGTCGGACTTGCGCACGTCGCCCAGTCGGTCGAACACAAAAAACATCTTGCCGTATTTGAGCACGCGGGGTCGGTCATCCGCGCGGGAAGCGGTGGTGGCTATGTAGTACTGGGTGTGTGCGAGTCCACTTCCATCCAATTCAACACTCCCTCTTCGACGGTCAATGTCGTCGATTTCGGACGGACCAGGTTCTGATAGATCCGTAAATAATTTGCCGCCATGAGTTCAGTAGTGAAATTCAATTCGAAGTGTCTGCGGCAAGCTTGGCGGTTGATCTCTCCGATTCGCTTGACCGCGTTCACTCCCTGATCAATGCCGCGGATCAAGAAACCTGACAGCCCGTCGGCGATAACCTCCGGCACAGATCCGAACGGTGAAGCAATTACCGGCGTGCCACACGCCATGGCTTCGATCATCACGATGCCGAAAGGTTCCGGCCAATCGATCGGAAATAGTAAGGCTGCGGCGTTTCCCAGGAATTCCTGTTTCTCAGAATGTCCAATTTCACCAATGAAGTCAATCAAGGGATGATCCAACAACGGTTTAATCTTAGCCTCAAAGTACCCGCGATCGAGGCGATCAATCTTCGCGGCGATCTTCAACTTCATTCCTGAGCGGATCGCGATTTCGATGGCGCGATCAACGCCTTTTTCGGGCGAGATCCTTCCGAGGAAAGCAAGATATTGCCCACTCCCATTGCCAAGCGAGAGTGAATCCGCCGGCATCCCGTGATGCACCGTTCCCACCCAGTTGACCCATGGAAGAGGCTGGCGTTGCGCGTCGGAGATCGAAGCTAGAGGCATTTCACGAAATTCCTTATAGAGCGGCGCGAGGTCAGGAATATCGAGGCGCCCGTGGAGTGTTGTCAGACTCGGAATTCGTTGGCGACGGGTTCGTGGAAAATGCAAGTAGTCGATGTGAAAATGGATGAGATCGAAATCTGCCGACCGCCCGAATACCTCTTCGATCATCAGCATGTGATGAGCAAGCGGGTCGATACATCCTGCGTCCAACCGAAGCGCTTTCTTGCACGCTGGAACCAGTTGAGCGTTAGTGATCGAGTCCCCGCTGGCGAAGAGCGTGACGTCGTGCCCGAGAGATACCAACTTCTCTGTAAGCCAAGAGACAACTCTTTCTGTCCCGCCGTAGTAGCGGGGTGGAACGCTTTCGTATAGTGGTGCGACTTGTGCGATACGCATCCGAATGGGCTCCCTTTTCCCGGAACGGCTGCGTGAGGTGCGAACACACGAAGCCTCCGGAACTTCTCGAAGTGGCTGCTTTTGCTGGAGCCTCTTGCAAAGGTCGTTCGCCCCTGCAACCTATATAACTCAGATGTTTTTCATGGCCATCTGGTTGGCGCCCTGAAATTCCAGGAACTTAGGCTCGCTGCTGAGGCAACTGCTGTGGCTGGCTGTCTTTCCCAATCCAGCGCCAGGCAACTCCAGCGCTCGCCAGAGAGAGTCCGGCGCAAATCCAGATCACAATTCGGAATCCATGTACAAACGCTGCGGCAATGTCCGATTTGAGCGTCGCTCGCATGCTGGGATCGACGCCGGCCGGTACCTGCAAGCCCCCGAGCTTGTCGATATTTGAGCGAAGGTCGCTCAACACCTCAGGCGTCAGAGGAAGTTGGAGCAGCGCGCGATCCAGCTGGGAGCCGAATGCCGAGATCATCACCAGCCCCAGCACCGCAACTGCGAGCACTCCGGCCACGCGGGCCACCGCGTTATTCACGCCCGAAGCCGCGCCGACTCGTTCCGGACCAACTGAGCTCATCACCACCGTCGTGAGGGGAGCGACTGTGATTGCCATGCCAAATCCGAGAATGATGGCGGCGGGAAAGAATGTTTTCCAGTAACTGTCGCCTACCGATGGCACGATGAATAGGCCGAAGCCCAGCGCAACAACGAGAGGTCCCAGAATCAGCGGCTTTCTCGCCCCATAGCGCGCGACCAGCCCGCCCGACCAGCGCGAGAGGAAAAACATGAGGAGAACAAAGGGGAGCACCGCAGCTCCAGTCATGGTGGTCGAGTATCCCTGCACCTGAATCAGATTCAAGGGGAACACGAAAAAGAAGATTCCAATCGCCGCATAAAGGAACAGCGTCAGCAGGTTCGCGCCGCTGAAACTCGCGGACGAAAACAGCGTTAGCGGGAACATCGGCTCCCTGGCCTTCGCTTCCACATACACGAATGCAGCGATGGCCGCAAAGCCGGCCACCAGACTTCCTGCGATGACAGGATTTCGCCAGCCCAGTGCACCCGACTCCACGAATCCACTGATTACGCCTCCGAGTCCGACTGTGGCTAACACGGCGCCGAGCCAGTCGATCCGTCCCGTGGTCGTGCCGCGGCTCTCTGGAATTTGCCACGCTCGAAATCACGATGACTGCCAACGCCAGCGGAATATTGATATAGAACACCGCTCGCCAGGAAAGGTGTTCGATCATCCAGCCGCCCAGCACAGGCCCGAATGCGGCAGTGATCGCCGTGAAGCCCGACCACGTTCCGATCGCCTGTCCTCGGCTGCTTTCGTCGAAAGACGCGCTGATGATTGCAAGGCTTCCCGGAATGAGCAGCGCCGCGCCGATCCCTTGAACGCTCCTCGCGATCACCAACTGGTGAATGCTTGAAGAGAGGCCACAAGCTATCGATGCAATGGCAAAGATCCCGACGCCAACGACAAAAATCAGCCGGCGTCCGAACAAGTCGCCCAGCGAACCTCCAACCAGGATTAAAGCGCCAAGAAAAAGCCCGTAGGCTTCTACCACCCATTGCACGTCCACCAGAGTCGCGTGAAAGCTGGATTGCAAGGCGGCTAGAGCGACATTGACTACCGTGCTGTCGATGAATGCGAGACTCGAACCCAGAATGGTAGCCGTAAGAATCCATTTCTTCGCTTTCGCGCCGCACGGGGCTGCTGCCTTCGTCGAGTACCCCACGGTTTCGTCACAAGGAGGTTTCACGGAGCTATGGATGCGAGCCAAAAGCTTTTGGCTTCTCCCGATCGGTGGACGTGTAGCAAACTTATTCTTCGGGCGGTTGTTGCAGAACGGAAGCAGCGTGAAGTCCGGTCGCTACCTCGCGAATGATGCCCTTTTGCGCGTAGATCGGACGAATCACTTTCCGCAGCGAAGGCAATTGCATCGCAAACAGAGCCGCTCCGCCCACACAGATTGCGCCGCCGATCATCAATGTGTCCGATGCTCCGATTCGGCTGGCTGCGACTCCGGCAATCAGACTGCCGAAAGGCGCCACTCCCTGCACGGCCATAGAATAAAAGCTCATCACGCGTCCGCGTTTCTCATTCTCGACAATCGTCTGAAGGATCGTATTGCTCGACGCCATCTGCTGCATAAAACAAAAGCCCGTCACCACCAGAAGCAGCAACGACAGCCACAACTGCCGGGAAGCGGCGAATGCGATCAGCGATGCGCCAAAGCCGGCCGCCGTCATCGGAAGCACTCTTCCCAGCCCAAGCACAGTCTTTCTTGCTGCTAGCCGTATCGCTCCCGCCAACGCGCCCACGCCGACCGCTGCCATCAGAAATCCCAATGTGTGAGCGCCCCCGTGCAGGATCTTGCCGGCAAAAATTGGCATCAATGCCGTATAGGGCATCCCAACCAGGCTGATCAGGGTTAGGAGCAGGAGTATCGACGAAATCGGGAGCGATCTTCGAACGTAGTTCCATCCGTCGCGTAGCTCCGCGATCACGCTCTCACGCACCCGCGGGGTCGACCCCGCCGTGACGACCATGAGTAGCAGCGACACGATGACGGCAACGTAGCTGATCCCATCGATCAGAAAACAATATCCCTCCCCCACTACCGCAATCAGCATTCCCGCCACCGACGGCCCGATTAGCCGCGCAGCATTCACCAGGGACGAGTTGAGGGCGATAGCGTTTCCCAGATCCTCCTGATCTTCCACCATCTCAATGACGAACGCCTGCCGCGCGGGCATGTCGAAAGCGTTCACCGCGCCTTGGAACAGATTCAGCAAGATGACTTCGTGAACTGTAATGGTTCCGGCGAGAGCGAGCGCAGCCAGAGCGAATGATTCGAGCATCGACAGGATCTGTGTGACGACCAGCACGCGATGCCGGTTCCAACGATCGACCCAGACGCCTGCGAATGGTCCGAGAAACAGAATTGGAATCTGCCCGGAAAAGCTGACCAGTCCCAGGAGAAACGCCGAACCGGTCAACCGGTAGACGAGCCATCCGGTTGCCACGCGGGTCATCCAAGTCCCGATCAGCGAGATTCCTTGTCCGCCGAAGAACAGCCGGTAGTTGCGGTGACGAAGCGCACGCACCAGCACATTCCAGTTCATAACGGTTCGCGCCCGCGCTTCCGTTCTCGACGCCACACTCACTCCTATAACGAAAATTACAAGTCGCCAGCCTTGGATGCAAAACTCGTTCCGAAGGACTCGGATCCAGCGTCGGTGGATTGGATGAATTTGTGCGTACGGAGCAGCCGGAGGTCGACGTGACCGGAGGCCCTCATCCCTACGTCATGCCGAGGAGCACAGCGATGGGGAACATGCTGTCGCTGGCAGCGTCGCCGGTACGGCGCAAGCGTCCGGACTAAGCTCGTTCCGCTATCGCCGATCCCAAGCTCTGCAGCAGTGGCGCTTCGTGGCCGCGGGCAGAGACCATTTCAGTGGCCTCGATGTGACCGTCTCGCACTACTAGGCCGCAGTCAAAGTTATTGACCGTTGGACAAATGTGGCGCGGAATAAGGAACAGGATTTCACCGACTCGCGGGATGGTTTCGTTCGCCCTGATCGGAAGGTGCTCTTCACTCGGCGACAGCGGCTCAAGCCCTGAGCGCCCTACAACCACGCACGTCGGCACTCCGGCGTCGGCGGACACAGCCTTATGCCCGGCATCGCACGTCACAATGTCTGCATGAGGATGGCTCACGACCCGCGCCACGACCAGCACCGCCGGAGCATAGCCGTATTCGGCCGGAAGTTGGGCGAGACTCGTCGCATCGCAGTAGACGATCGTGCCGGGCGACACCCGGTGAACAAACCTGGCATCCTTAAACGCCGGATACGAGAGAGAGCAAGGGAGAGTCGGCGTCCCCGAAGTCACGACCTCAGCCACAGCCAATCCGCTGCGCTGAATTTCTTCCACTAGTCCTAGCAGGAGGTCGTAACCGGCATGTGCCGCGGCGGTTCGTTGCGGTTCTTCGAGACCTCCGAATTGACCGTCGTAATAGTGCAGCCCGCGAAATTCCAGACTTGCTCGGCCAATCTCGCGGATCAGCCCAACAATCTTCGCAGGTTGATCGAGTTCGATTCCGGTGCGGTTCATGCCAGGATTCAAGTCCAGAAACATGCTGATCTGGCTCCCTTGCCATTGCTGAACCTGTTCCTCGTTCTCGGCCAACACGCTTACCCGAACTTTGGGAAATTCTTTTGCAATCTCCCTCACGCGCGCTGCATTCGCGCCCATCACTGGATAGGCGAGCAAGACATCAGCGGCTCCGTTGCGGCAAGCCTCAAGAAGTTCAAGCGTAGTCGCACACTTGAAGTTCCGAATGCCCCGATCGATCAGCATCCGCATGGTGTATCCCAACTTCGAGGTCTTAATGTGCGCACGCCACCGGTTCGCATCGCCCTGCATCAGGCGCAGTGTGCACTCGATATTCGACAAGATGATGTCTGGATAGATCGCCAGAGCCGGGGTAAGAACTTCTTCGATATCTGAGACGCGGTACCGCTCGTCCCACGGAAACTCGCCTAGCATCATCTTTGTCTGCGCCATAGCGGCATCGATGATACTCGCGCGAACGCGACAGCTCCAAGCTCTTGGCAGCGAAGTCGAGGCCCGCAGTTGACCAGCCCAACCTCTACGAGTACGCTCTGGATTCCATTCCCCATGCCCGATACACCAGAACGCCGTTCCGAGCCTTCCGGCCTGATCCGCGGCCTCGGCCTTTGGTCCGCGACCTCGATCGTTATCGGTGACACGATTGGCACCGGAGTTTTTCTCGTCGCGAGCGACATGGCCCGCGCAGCCGGTTCGTCCACCTTGGTCATTGCCGCCTGGATACTCGGCGGCATCATCGTCCTGTTCGGCGCTTTTTGCTATGCGGAACTCGGCGCCGCTTTTCCCAAGTCCGGCGGACCCTACGTTTACCTGGGCCGCGCCCTTGGACCGATGTGGGGATTTCTTTTCGGTTGGATGAGTTCCTTTCTCGACCGTCCTGTAGCAATGGCAGGACTCGCTGCCGGATTCATCCGCTTCCTCAGTTTCCTGTTTCCCGTCGTCGCAACTCCACTCTTCACCGGACACATTGGCAGCTATGTTTTCGAATTCACGACGGCGCAGCCGCTCGCAGTCCTGGTCGTGATCGTGGTGACCGGAGTCAACTACTTCAGCGTCCGCTTGAGCGGCGGTATTCAGGTTCTGCTCACGGCTCTCAAGATTGGCACGATCGTCGCCATCATTGTGGGCGGCCTTCTCTTCGGTTCGAAGCATGCCATCGAATTCTCGCCGTCCTCACCGTTTGGAATGAGCACGTTCAGCATAGCGACGATCGTCGCACTTCTCACCGCTCTCGTTCCTGCTATGTGGGCCTACAACGGCTTCAATGATCTCGGAGACCTGGGCGAAGAAATTCTGCAGCCCCATAAGAACATTCCCCGCGCAATCCTCATCGGGCTCGCTACGGTCGGAGCGCTTTACCTTTTGGTAAACATCACCTATCTGCGCGCTTTGCCCTTCGCTGCAGCCGCACAGTCGCAACACATCGCATCCGACGCGGTTCAATCTTTCGCCGGAAGCCGCGGGGCTACGCTTCTCACCATTGCGATGGCGATTTCCGCTCTGGGCGCACTACACGTTGTGATTCTCACCGGCGCACGCATCCCTTACGCGATGGCGCGGGATGGTGTCTTCTTTCAATTTGCGCGCCGCCTCCATCCTTCGACTCATGCACCCAGCGGTTCCCTGACTTTTCTCGGTTGCGTCGCCTCGATCCTCGCCCTGACAGGAACATTCGAAGAGCTCTATTCCCTCTTCGTCTTTGCAGTTTGGATCTTCTTCGCGCTCACGGCAGTTGCGCTGTTGCGCTTGCGGCGGATTGCACCCGATCTCCCTCGTCCGTACCGCGTCTGGGGATATCCCTGGACTCCGATCATCTTCCTGTTCGCCGCAATTGCACTCACGGTCAACCTCTGGACGGTTCGTCCGATACGCTCATCAATCGGGCTGCTGGTAATCCTCGCCGGAATTCCATTCTTCTATCGCTGGCGCAATCGCTTGCCCAAGAATTCTTCGGAAAGCACGGACTAAAGCTGCTCGCGGCGCGAGGGCCGGTCCCATGAGACACTAGCCGCTCCCACCGTTCTTCACCGGACGTTGAGGCGCTTATGAGCCGGGCTGCGTTTGCAATTCGCTGGCTGTTCGACTCCCGGCAGGCTCCGACCGACCGGTTCCTTCCACGCTGGCTTTTTCTTCGCGCGCTCGGAGTGATCTACTTTTCGGCCTTCTACTCGCTCGCTTTCCAGATTCGCGGCCTCATCGGACCGAAAGGAATTCTTCCCGCCGATCAATATCTCCAAGCCGTCGCTCACTCCCTCGGACACGCGCGCGGCATATGGTTTGCTCCAACCCTGTTTTGGCTTTCCTCCAGTTCGCACATGCTGATCGCCGTCTGCTGTTTCGGCATGGCCGCATCTCTCTTGCTTATCTTCAATGTGTGGCCGCGTGGCATGTTATTTGCCTGCTTCTTGTGCTTCCTCTCCTTCGTTACGGCAGCACAGGATTTTTCCAGCTACCAATCCGACGGCATGCTTCTCGAAGCCGGATTCATCGCTCTTTTTTTCGCCCCGCCAGGATTCGTCCACGGTTAGGTCTTCCCTCGCCACCATCTCGCGCAAGCTTTTTTCTCCTGCAGTGGGAGTGGTTCCGCATCTACTTCGAATCCGGCGTCGCTAAAATTGCCGGCGGCGACCCCGAGTGGCGCCAGTTCACCGCGATGGACAACTATTATCAGGACGGCCCTCTGCCTACCTGGATCGGTTGGTACGTGCAGCACCTGCCTCATTGGTTTCACGCATCGAGTGCCTTCGCGACGCTCGCACTCGAACTCGTACTCGTGTGGATGCTCTTTCTACCACGCCGTTGGCGCATTCTCTGCTTTCTCATCGTCACCCCGTGGGAAGTGGGCGTAATTCTCACCGCAAACTATACGTTCCTAAATTACCTGGTCCTGGTTTTAGGATTTCTTCTGGTCGACGATCGCTTCCTGCAACGATTCCTGCCGGCGAAATGGAGTCTTTGCTGCCGCAAACGCTCCCGGCGTCCTCACAAGAAACCAGCCACGCGGCGGCGGGCGCAGTCCAACTTGCCTTCAAGTCTCTCAAGCTCACTGGTGCTGCAATCTTTCTGAGCTGGATTTTCTACGCCACCACTGCCGAACTTTTCTGGATGTTCTCCACTCTTCCATTCCCGACCGCTCCCATCGCAGTCCTGGAACCGTTCCGCATCGCGAATCGCTACGGCCTCTTCGGAATCATGACGCGCGGCCGCTACGAGATCGAATTTCAAGGTTCTGACGACGGAAACAATTGGACTCCGTATCCGTTTCGTTACAAACCGCAGGACGTTGCACAGGCTCCCGGCATCTACGCACCCTATCAACCGAGATTCGATTGGAATCTTTGGTTTGCTTCTTTGGGCTCGTGGCGCGAGTATTCCATCGTGCCGAGAACTGAGGTGCTCCTCCTGTCGAATGACCCCGACGTTCTTGGACTTTTCGCTGCGAATCCGTTCCCGCAACAACCGCCGAGCCAGGTCCGCGCGGTAATCTGGCAATACTGGTTTACGTCCATGTCCGAGAAGCGAGCGCAGGGCCGATGGTGGCGCCGCAAGTTCGTAGGACTCTATGCTCCAACCATTGAGCGGGCACCGGACGGAACTGTGCATGCCATCGAATGGCCAACGACCGACTTCGAAAGAAGTGATTAATCTGAAGTCGCAGAGCATCCAATGAATGACGGGATTCAACTCGAACAGCCGGCGAGGGAGAAGCATGAGCCGTAATGCGTGCGTGATCGGCGCAGGACCCAACGGACTCGCGGCCGCGATCGTGCTGGCTCAAGCAGGTATGGCCGTCGACGTATTCGAGGCCGAACCGCAGCCGGGCGGCGGAGCGCGCACCCTTGACCTTACCCTCCCCGGCTTCCATCACGACTTCGGGTCCGCTGTCCATCCGCTTGCCATCGGGTCGCCATTCTTCTCCTCGCTCCCTTTGGGAAAATACGGCCTCGAGTGGATCCATTCTCCCGCAGCCCTCGCGCACCCCTTCGACGACGGCACCGCAGTCTTGCTAGAGCAAGATCTCAAACACGTCGACACCTCTCTCGGAGAAGATGCCGAGGCCTGGCGCCGCCTCATGTCGCCCTTCGCGGAGCACTGGACCGAACTTGCAGCCGATGTTCTTCGCCCCGTTCGACCGATGCCGCGGCATCCGTGGCTCATGGCGAAGTTTGGGATGAAAGCTCTGCCCTCCGCACGATCCCTCAGCCGCTCGTTCCGCAACGAGCGCACGCGAGGATTATTCGCCGGACTCGCTGCCCACTCTTTCTTAAGTCTCGAGGAACCGATGAGTTCCGCTTCCGGCGTGCTTCTCGGAGCCGCTCTCCATGCCGTCGGATGGCCGATCCCTCGCGGAGGCGCACAATCCATCACGACCGCTCTGTGTGGAGTTCTGGCAAATCTGCGTGGCGCAGTCACGCTCTCGACACGGATTGAAGATCTCGCAGTGGTCTCGAAGCACGACCTGACTCTCTGCGATGTCACGCCGCGGCAACTGCTTAATATCGCCGGAAACCGCTTGTCTACTTCATATCGAAGCAAGCTGGCAAAATACCGCTACGGCCCTGCTGCCTTCAAGGTCGATTACGCTCTGCGCGACCCGATTCCATGGGCCGCCCGCGATTGTCTGCGCGCTGCCACGGTGCACCTGGGTGGTACTTTCGAAGACATCGCAGCGTCTGAAGAATGCATGAGGAAAGGCGAACACGCCGAACGCCCGTTCGTGTTGCTCGCGCAGCCCACATTGTTCGATTCCACGCGGGCTCCTCGTGACCGTCACATCGCGTGGGCCTACTGCCATGTTCCCAACGGATCGACCTTCGACATGCTCGATCGGATCGAAAGTCAGATCGAGCGTTTTGCTCCGGGCTTTCGCGACTGCATCCTCAAGCGCAGCGTTTTCTCTCCTGCAACACTCGAAAGCATGGACGCGAATCTCGTCGGCGGCGATATCTCGGGCGGCGCCATGGATCTTCGCCAGCTCCTGATCCGTCCCACGTGGAGCAGCTACGCAACTTCCGCGAAGGATATTTTCCTGTGCTCTTCCTCGACCCCACCCGGCGGAGGCGTGCACGGAATGTGCGGATTTCACGCGGCGAACCTAGCCTTGTCACGTTTGAGCTAGCACATCGCGCACGATCAGCCAGCCTACATGCGCTTGCGAAGTTGCCAGATAAGCAGAGAAATACCCATCCACGCGACCGCTGATGCCACGATCACGAACCCCGGCTGGTAGCGCGATATGTATCTCGCGACCAGCAGCGCAAAAACGAAGAGCCCGACGCTTCCCATGGCCGCTCCAGCGGCATCGACACCTACCGCCTTCCTTGCCCTGACCGATCCGTGCAAGCCGATTCGTTCTTTTCTCTGCCGTTCGTGCTTTTCAATCAAAGTTGCACTCGCCGGCAAAATTGCAGGAAATGCGAGGAATATCCCTCCCACACTTGGCCCGTATTTCTTCGCGATAATTCCAGTTGCCGCAGTTGCCAGGCCACCGCAGCAAAAACGGAGCGCGGCTTGATACCACTTCGTATCTTTGAGCGCCGCGAAATCGACTTGAACGCGCATCCGGTTTACCTCAGCACGACGTACCACAGGCCGAAAGCGCCTGCCGCCCAAACCGTGAGCAACGACATGGTGACTCGAAGTGCGCTGTACGATCGCCGCATCATCGTCCAACACACGCAAGACGCGTAAACGAAAAACGCTACGGCTGACACCATCATCGAAGTTGCTTCAATGGCGGCGAAATGAGCACCGCTAGTCTTGACGGTGAGAGCTAGGGTAGCAATCGCCACCGAGGGAGCCGCCCCAAAGAGGCCGGCAAAACGCTTGGGCTTAAACACATCGCCTAGAAGCGCAAAAAAAGAAACCGCGACTCCTCCAATCACAAAACGGATAACAATCTCTTTCATAGACCACTTTCTTGCGTTGCCTTCAGGCGAAGACCAGATTACGCCCGCGCCTTCTTGATCAGTTTCCGTGCCTGCTTGGGCCCTCGCAATCGCAAAACCTCGAACTTCTTTCCTTTCTCCTTGTTGTAATTGACGAAGAATTGTTCGATCTCTTTCAGCAAATTCGAATTGAGATCGCCGGGTTTCTTCACATCAGCGTAGTCCCGGCTATGCGCAGCGACCGCGATGAGGCGGTCGTTCCGCTCGGTTTTTCCTTTCTCCGTCTCCTGCGCCTCCATCACACCGACCAGCCGGGTTGGAACCACACAACCGGTGAACGTGGGTTCGTCCATCAGGATCAGAATGTCTTCCGGATCGCCGTCCGCCGCCCTCGTTTGAGGAACGAACCCAAACGCGTGTGGAAACACCATCCCTTCCGGCAGCACTCCTGCGAGGGCAAAAAATCCAAGGCTCTCGTCATACTTGAATTTGTTGCGGCTTCCTCCCGGAGTTTCGATCACCGCATTCACGATGTCCGGCTTCTCTCTATCAAACGGACTAAGGCGAGTCGGGTCGTTACTCTTCTTGTTTTTCCGTTGCGGCTTTCCCATTGGCGTATAGACCTTTCTTCTAGGTTTGCGATCTGCGCCCCAGCGCCTCGAGCGCCTCAGGAGATACGGCGGGATGATTAGTGCCGTCGCCGTCTCCTCGACTTTGAAGGAGCTAACCTGAAAATAGTTGTTGAGCAATTGCGCTGTGCCGGGATATCTGATCCGCGGTGCCGAAATACAGGGAAGACCGGATGAGCACATCGGCGAGCGCAGCCTATAACTTTGGTGGAAGACGACAAACCTTTATGGAACGCAATAACGAAAACTCTATCGATGAACGATCTCCTGAGCTAAAAGGCGACCTTGAAGCCCAACTCGACGAACTAGGCGACGACCCCGGTCAAGTCGGCGTTGATAGCGCAGGACAGTCCGGGGACGCGCAGGGATTGTCCGACATCGCTGATGCCAGCGATGAATCGGTGGGAGAGCTAGCCGAAGAAGAACAGGCCATCGAAGCCGCAGCCGTCGAGGGAGCCGAAGACGCTGCCGATCATCCGGAACGCCCCGTTCATACTCACGAAGAATACGGCCGCCCCGACGATGCCCCTCCGCGCCGGAAGAAAAACGAAGCCGCATAGTCGACGACCGCGCTCACAGCAAATACGCGAAGCAGTGTGTTCAGGCGCTCGGCTTTACGATCATTAAGTCTTTTGCAATGCCTCTGAAGGGACCCATGCAGCAAACTCCAACGGCCAACATCCCACTCCGACAATTTGGTCGGGCGGATGCCAAGGTATCCATTCTCGGCCTCGGCGGGCATCACCTCGGCGAGGCTCCCGACCAGAAAACCGCCGTTCGCATCGTGCAGGAAGCGGTCGATGCAGGGATAACTTTCTTTGACAACTGTTGGGAATACCGCCGAGGCAAGACCGAACTTTGGATGGGCGCCGGGCTGAAAGGCCGTCGTGACAAAGTCTTCCTCATGACGAAGACCTGTCCGCACGGCCGAGACGCTAGCCTCGCGCTGCAAATGCTCGAAGAATCCCTCCGTCGCTTGCAGACCGACCACCTTGATCTCTGGCAAATCCATGGGATGGCTTTCGAAAACGATCCTGACCTGTTTATTCGACCGAATGGCGCCGCCGAAGCCTTGACCAAAGCCAAGAAAGACGGCAAGGTTCGGTTCGTGGGCTTCACCGGACATCAAAATCCTATGGTTCACCTGGGAATGCTGAATACGGGTTTCGCGTTCGACTCTGTGCAAATGCCGCTCAACGCCTTTGACGCTACTTTCACCCGCAGCTTCGAGCGCCAGGTCTTGCCCGAACTCAATCGTCGCGGAATTGCTGCCCTCGGCATGAAGCCCCTGAACGGGCACGGCGAGCCCATCAAGTCCGGAGCCCTGACTGCCGAGGAAGCTCTGCGCTATGCGATGAGCCTTCCAGTTGCAACGACGATTACAGGAATGGACAGCCTCGAAGTGCTCCAGCAAAATCTGCGATTTGCCCGCGACTTCAAGCCCATGTCTCCGCAGGAAATGGACGAGCTTCGCAATCGCTGCAAGACCTATGCCGCCGATGGCCGCTACGAACTCTACAAGCTGTCGATGAAATACAACAACCCGGAAGCCCGCATAGCGCACGGACTCCCCCTCGACACCAAGCAACTGGAAGTGCAAGACATGCTGGGCTCGACGGAGAATACCGGTCATCCATTTCCAGAGAAGAAGTTCTAGAGGTCGACCGTGGAGAAAAAGTCGCAATCGCATTTAAGCCGGCGTACGTTCATGCAGGGTGCAGCGGTCATTGGAGCCGCTCCGCTCATGGCCAGGCGTGCTTTGCCGGTGGAAGGAAATATGTCATCGCAAACTGTAGAAGGGACTGTACCAAGGAAAACTCTAGGACGAACCGGCGTCCAAGTTTCTGCGATGGGATTGGGAGGCTACCATCTCGGCTCGGCGAACACCGATCAGGTTGCGAATGAGATCGTCGCCAAAGCCCTTGACCACGGAATCAACTTCTTTGACAACGCCTGGGAATATCACGATGGCCTCAGCGAAGAACGCCTCGGTAAGGCGCTTCAGGGCAAACGCGAACAAGCATTCTTGATGACTAAGGTTTGTACGCATGGTCGGGACAAGAACCTCGCCATGCGCATGCTCGAAGAATCGCTGCGCCGCTTGCGCACCGATCATCTCGATCTGTGGCAGGTTCACGAGGTCATCTACGAGAATGATCCCGATCTCATCTTTGGCCCGAACGGCGCTGCCGAAGCTCTCCTCGACGCCAAGAAGCAGGGCAAAGTTCGATTCGTCGGATTCACTGGACACAAAGATCCCGAGATCCATCTGAAAATGCTGGCGCACGGTTTCCCATTCGACACCGTTCAAATGCCTCTCAATTGTTTCGACGCCACATTCCGCAGTTTCGAAACGCACGTGCTGCCCGAAGCCTCTCGCCGGGGCATCGCCGTTCTCGGCATGAAAAGTTTGGGAGGCAGCGGTGAGATGGTTCGTCATGGCGGCATCACAGCCGAACAAGGTGTGCGCTACGCGATGAGCCTGCCCGTCGCCACCACGATCAGCGGCATTGACTCCATGGAAGTTCTCGATCAGAATCTTGCGATCGCCATCAACTTCCAGCCGTTAAGTTCCTCGGAGATGCAAAATCTGCGCGACCGTTGCAAAGAGTTTGCCGCCGACGGCCGATATGAGCTTTTCAAAATGAGTACGAAATACGACGGCAAAGTTGGACGCGAACAGCATCACTTTCCCACCACGGAAGAATTGCCGCTCTAGGAATGTTGATTCCTTGCCTCATGCCGCCTCTCGCTTTGGCGGATGCGCATGCACGACCTCCGGCTTCCCGTGCGCGGGACGATGAATCTCTTGCTGCAGAGTCGGTCCTTTTTTCATTGATAACTCCGGAAGCCGCACCGCTCGCTTCGTTTGTACCGATTGATAGATCGCTTCGACGATTCGCACGTCTGCCAACCCTTCGAGTCCAGAGGGCTCTGGGTCTTTATCTTGGATCACGCACTCCGAAAAATAGGCGATCTCGGCCGCGAACTGGTCGCGCTTCGGAAACGCTTTGGTTTTCGTCTTCCCGCCGATCGTCATCCGATGCTTGATTCCCCCGGCGTACCCGTAAGCCGGATCGGCGCGAAGCATTCCTTTCGTCCCAACTAGCGTGTAGCAGCTCACGTCCGCCGCGCCAAAACTGCACGTGAACGATGCGATACGGTTGCCCGGAAAACGCAACGTAGTCGCAACCATCTCCTCCACGCGCTGGAACCGTCCATCTTTCTTCGAGGCCGCGATCGCGCTGACCTCGACCGGCTCCGCGCCAAACAAGTATCGCGAAGCATTGATGCAATACACGCCCATGTCATACAGCGGACCGCCGCCGTGAGCAGAACTCTCATTCACCCGGACGTTGTCATCCGCGACCTGTTGAGCGAATTCGCTGGTGAATATCCGCAATTCGCCCAGTTTGCCGCTCTTGGCGAGCGAGATCGCCTCCAGGTTTCCAGCTTCGAAATGCAGTCGATACGCCACCATCAACTTCGCGTGATTCTGCCGGGCGGCCTTGATCATCGCGCGGCAATCGTTTTCGTGCACCGCCATCGGCTTTTCGCAGAGCACATGCACCCCGGCTGCGGCCGCACGCACCGCATATTCGCAATGAAGGTGGTTTGGCAACGCGATGTACACCGCATCGACGTTCGACAGAGCTCTGCCATAGTCGTCGTAGGTGTAAAGATGTTCGATGCCGTACTTTTTCCCCAGCTTCCGCAACTTTGCAGGATCGGACGAAACCAGCGCAAACAATTCGGAATTGGGAGTGTTGTGGAAGGCGGGAAGCACCGCGACCTGGGCGATATGCCCCAATCCCACGACGGCGTAACGGATCTTCTTTTTCGATGATTGCTTCGTCATAAGTCCCCCAATAAGAAATGCAGGCCATGCGGCGGCTAATAGATGCCATTTCCGAAGTAGACGACCTGTTGCGGACGCGATCCCAATCTAAAAACCCGCTGGCAGCGTACTCTAAGAAGGCATCGAAAAACCTGTGCCCCCGGCGCCGGGTTTCCCTTGGGGCTATATCGACAACTCCCGCCGTTTCAATCGCATCTGACTTCATCGCGGGGCGACGTTTTTGCCGCAACATATAATTTTTTCTCCAGCGACGCGGCCGCCGCTCTCTGGAGTATGAATTCGGAATTTCTTATGCGCTTGTCACTCCCCGTATTTTGGTTGATTAGCGCAACCATGCTTTTCGCCCAACTCGCCCCTCAGGCTCCGCAGGCTGCCTACGCAGGACAAAATGTGAGTGCCGTTTCTCTGATCGCGAATCCGCATCGCGATCTGGCCTCTCTTTATAGGCTGGTCGAACAGCCGGCAAACGCGCCCTACTCTGAAGAAAAAATCCAGCAAACTGCCGCGGCATTGAAAAAGGCCGGCAACTTTCCCGACGTTAAGGTCGAAGTCGTGCCTGACATCGCAGGCCTCCGCGTCAGCTTTCTTTTGGAACCGTCGTTCTACCTCGGCGTAGTCGAATTTCCAGGCGCGATTAAGCGCTTCTCTTACATTCGCCTTCTCCAGGTAGCCAATCTCTCCGATGAAGATCCCTACGATCCCTCCCGCGTTGCGGTGGCCGAACAATCGCTTACGGACTTCCTGCACAAGAACGGATATTTCCAGGCCACCGTCCACGCGAAGCCGGCGATCGACGATTCTCACCAGCTCGTGAACCTGACTTTCAGTGTCAACATGGGAAAGCAGGCTCGGATCGATTCGGTCAGGGTCGATGGCCCCGATCAGCCGGAGAGCGCGCAGTTACTTCATGCGATGCAGTCCTTACGAGCTCGTCTATCCAGAGCGCTCCTGAAACCCGGCAAGCCCTATAGCCCAGGTCGCATCACGGCAGCGACGGCGCAAATGAAAAGGATTCTGTCGAAGCAGCGCCGCTTTGCGGGAAGCATTCGTGAAAATCCACCGCAGTTTGATGCTGCGACCAATCGCGTCGCTGTCTCTTTCAAAGTGGAGGTCGGCGCGGTCGTGGTCGTTCGCACCGTTGGCGCCAAGCTCTCGTTTATCCCTTTGCTTGCGAACCGCCAGATGAAAAAGTTGATTCCAATTTTTTCTGAACACGCAGTGGACCGCGATCTGGTGGAAGAAGGACAGCGGAACTTGGTCGAATATTTTCAGAAAAAAGGATTCGACAACGTCAAGGTCACCACCGATTTTAAGCGTCAACCCGATCAGATCCTCGTCACGTATACCATCGACCGGGGAAAGAAACACAAGGTCGATCGCATCAGTTTTCACGGCAACTACCGCGTTTCGGAAAATGATTTGTCCGGCCAGCTGGTGGTGAAGCCATCGCACATCTGGACGCACGGCAGCCTCAGCCAGAAATTGCTGAAGCAGAGCGCCAGCAACATCGAGTCCCTCTACCGCGATCGCGGCTACGAAGACGTCAAAGTCACTTCCCGAACTTCCGCGCACGACAACAAGATTGACGTGGATTTCGACATTGCAGAAGGTCCGCAAACGCTGGTGCAGGACGTGAAGATCTCCGGGAACGATCACGTCGTCTCAGACCAGCTCACCGCTCCCAAGGGATTTCAGCTGAAGGTCGGCGAGGCTTTCTCGCCCCGCAAGCTGGCCGAAGATCGGAACCGGATCTCCGCCACTTATCTCGACCGCGGATACCTGAACGTCGACGTCAAGGCGACTGTAGCTCGAAATGCCGGCGACCCTCAGCATGTGAACGTCGCCTACGCCATCGACGAGCATCAGCCGGTGCGTTTGAGCGAAGTCGTCTATCTGGGACAGGAACACACGCGGGAACCCTTGATCGTCAAGACCGCAAACCTTCGTTCCGAAACTCCCATGCAGCGCCAGAAGCTCCTCGAAGCGGAAAGCCGCTTGTACGACTTGTCGATCTTCGATTGGTCAAGCGTCGGGCCGCGAAAGCCCATCACCGATCAGACCGACGAAATGGCTCTGGTGAAGGTTCATGAAGCCAAGCGTAACGAACTCACCTATGGCGTCGGATTTGAGATCTCTCACCGCGGCGGAAACATTCCCACCGGAACGGTCGCTCTCCCCGGCGGGGGAGGCGAGATCGGATTGGGCGGGAATCAGATAGCACCCAGCCAATCGACGTTTGCCAGCCCTCGCGGACTCATTGAATTCACTCGCCGCAATATGCGCGGTCTGGCGGAAACCGCGAGCGCTTCCATTCTTCTTTCGAGACTCGACCAGAAAGCGCTCACCACCTACGCACAGCCGCACTTCATCGGATCACAGTGGCAATCGCTCACCAGCTTTTCGCTCGAACGGAACAGTGAAAATCCACTTTTCACTGCCGCCCTCGGCGATCTGTCGTTCCAGGTCGAGCGCGTCATCAGCCCGCGAACCAACACGCGCCTTCAGCTCCGATACGACTTCAACAAGACGGACCTCTCCCACCTTCTCGTTCCGGATCTCGTGCTCGATCAGGATCGCAGGGTGCGTCTTTCCACCGTCTCCGGCACGCTCATCCGCGACACGCGCGACAAGCCACTCGATGCTCACCGCGGAGTTTTTTCAACTCTCGACCTCGGCATCACGCCAACTGCCTTCGGCTCCAGCGCAAATTTCGCCAAGCTCTTCGGCCAGTACGCGTTTTATAAGCCGGTGCATTCGATGGTATTTGCCAACAGCCTCCGATTGGGATTGGCCGTGCCCTTCGCCGGAAGCTTTGTGCCCACCAGCCAGTTGTTCTTCTCCGGCGGCGGCACCACGCTGCGCAGCTTCCCTATCGACGAAGCTGGGCCGCAGCGCCTCGTCCCCTTTTGCGATGTATTGCAAAATCAGACCGGATGTGTGAACGTCACCGTTCCGGTCGGCGGGCGCCAGCTCTTCATCCTGAATTCCGAGCTGCGTTTTCCTCTCCACGTCAACAAGTCGCTCGGCGGCGTGGTCTTTTACGACGGCGGTAACGTGTATAGCGCCATCAACATTCGCAACTTCGTCGACAACTACACCAATACTGTTGGGATCGGCCTCCGCTACGCCACTCCCATCGGCCCGGTCCGGATTGATCTTGGGCGCAACCTCAACCCGGTTCCCGGAATCAATCCGACGCAGTACTACATCACGATCGGACAGGCTTTTTGAGGGACCATATGAAGTGGAAACGCATCCTCGGTTGGTCCTTCGCAGGCATCGCCGCTCTGTTGATCGTCGCCGCGCTCGGCGGATATTTTTATCTGCGGTCTACAAGCTTCCAGCAATTTGCGATCCGCGAGATCGTCGAAAAGGCAAACCTTGCCACCGGCGGGAAAATTCAGATTGGGCGCCTCGATCTCAACCTTGGAACTCTCACCGCTCACCTCTACGACATCACCCTGCGCGGCACCGAAGCGACTGACCAGCCACCCTTGCTTCATGCCGACAAACTCACGGTCCAGCTCAGAATTATTTCGGCTCTGCGCCGCCAGGTCGCGTTGCGCGAGATTGTTGTCGATCATCCGGTCGTGCACGTCGAGGTCACCGCGGACGGCAAGAACAACCTTCCCACTCCTCCGCCCAGCCAGAACCCCAGCAGTAGCACGAGCATCTTCGATCTCGCGGTCGAGCACGCCCGGATCACCAGCGGAGAGGTGAATTACAACGATCGCAAGACTCCGCTCGACGCGGACCTCTACGACCTCGGAACCGACATCCATTTCGAATCGTTCGCGAAGCGCTACTCCGGCGATCTCTCTTACAAGAACGGACATCTTCAATACGCGCAATACGCGCCGCTCGCGCACAATCTGGATCTGAAATTCAGCGCTACCCCCGACCACATGGATCTCAGTTCCGCGGTCCTGCAGATCGGTTCATCCGACGTTACCCTGCACGCCCAGGTTTCGAACTATGCCAATCCCATTGCGGAAGGCTCCTATCAGATTCGTATTCACACGCAGGATTTCGCGTCGCTCTCTCCGTCGGTCAAGCCTGCCGGCGATGTAGCTCTGAACGGCACGCTTCACTATCAAGCTGCCGGAAATCAGCCGGCGCTTCGCGACATAACAGTCGACGGACGGATTGTCAGTAACGCGCTAACTGCGGTCGCTTCCGGCAAGCGGATTGACGCCAAAAGCTTGCAAGGAAAATTCCGTCTCGCCGACGGCAACCTCGAAGTCAGCAATCTGACGGTTGACTCCCTCGGCGGAAGGATTACCGCCGCAGCGCGAATCCAGCACCTCGATACGACTCCGGAATCCAGCGTCCAGGTCACATTGAATGGCATATCGCTCAGGGATATTCAACGGTCGGCAGGCAGCCAGCAGATTCCCGGAGCATCCCTGTCAGGAACCATAGGCGGAAAAGCCGACGCTCAGTGGAAGGGCTCGATCGATCATCTGCAGGCTCACGCGGATCTGTTCGTCAAAGCCTTAGCCGCCAGCCGCTCCAATCCATCAGCGAGCGAAGTGCCTGTGAGTGGCGCCATCCACGCGTCCTACAGCGGCGCCAATCAGACCATTGAACTGCATGACACCGCGCTGCAGATGCCGGCGACGAAAGTCACCGCGCAGGGAACCATCGGCAATCATTCCAGTCTGCGAGTGCAGATGGTCGCGAACGACCTCCATCAACTCGTCACCCTCGCATCTTCTTTTAGCGCGGCGCAGACTCCGCCTCCAGCGATCTCTGGTTCGGCGACGCTGAACGCGACTGTCCAGGGATCGATTCAGAAGCCGGCGATCACTGCTCAACTCAATGCTGAGAACCTGGAAGTCGAAGGCAGCGCCTGGAAATCGGCGAAGGTGGCGATGCACGCCAATCCTTCCGGCGCCACGATTGACAGCGCGTTGCTCGTGAACGCTCACCAGGGACAAGCCAACCTCACCGCCGCGGTCGCGCTGAAAAACTGGTCGTATGATGCTTCCAGCGCGATCAAGGCCCACGTTGACGTGCAGCAACTGAGCATCGCCGATCTGCTGACCTGTGGCGAAGCAGCATTATCCGGTCAGCGGCGACCTGTCCGCAAAAGTCGATTTGCAAGGCTCTCAGATCCAGCCATCCGGATCGGGCTCGGCTCAGATTGCCAACGCGAGCGCTTACGGCGAGCCGATCCAGGAACTGTCCGCAAAATTCCACACCGACAACGACACCATCATTTCCACGTTGCGCGTTGCCGCTCCGGCAGGAGCGATTGACGCAGATCTCTCTTACACACCGAAAACGAAAGCTTACAAAGCCAAGCTCGAAGCGCCCGCGTTAGTTCTCCAAAAGCTGCAGACTCTTCAGCAGAAGAATCTCGGAATCACCGGAACCGTTGCAGCTTCGGTCAATGGAGAAGGTACCGTCGACGATCCGCAACTCGTCGCCTCGATCCAGCTTCCGCAGTTGCAGATTCAACAGAATTCGATTTCAAATTTCAAGGCCGACCTCCGCGTCGCCAACCACGCCGCCAACATCAATTTCGATTCGCAAGTCTCGCAAGCCACCATCCACGCTCGCGGAAAGGTCAGCCTTGAGGGTAACTATGAAACCGACGCGGCCATCGACACCGAGACCATTTCTCTCGCGCCATTGATGGCCGCTTATGCTCCGAGCGCCGCACAAGGCTTTCAGGGTCAAACCGAGTTACACGCGACCCTAAAGGGGCCTCTGAAAGAAAGATCCAAGATCGAGGCCCACCTTTCCATTCCGGCCTTGAAGGCGACCTATAATTCGCTCGAAATCGGAATCGCCCAGCCGATTCGTGCGGATTACGCCGATTCCGTCGTCACGCTGCAGCCTGCGGAAATTCGTGGTACCGAGACTTCGCTCCGCGCCGAAGGGCGCATTCCGATCGGAGGCAACTCTGCTCCCACGCTCACGGCGCAAGGATCGATCAATCTCCGCATTCTGAAAATCTTCGCTCCCGACTTGAACAGCTCCGGCGTTCTGGCGCTCGACGTCCGCTCGTCCGGGCAAGATATCAATGGCCAACTCAATCTGCAGAATGTTTCCATCATCCCGGCAGATGCTCCACTCGGCATCGACAAGTTGAACGGAACCGTCGACATCAACAATGATCGCCTGCAGCTGTCCACCATGACGGCGCAAATCGGAGGCGGCGCTGTTTCGCTCGGCGGTTCCATTACTTACCGCCCTAGCGTCGAGTTCAACCTCGCGCTGCAAGGCAAGTCGATGCGCCTTCGATATCCCGACGGGCTGCGTTCTCTGCTCGACGCCAACCTTACGTTCAGTGGCTCAACCCAAGCTTCCGTGCTGAGCGGCCGCGTGCTCATCGACAATCTTTCATTCACCCAGGACTTCGACCTCTCGAAATTCGCCGACCAGTTCAGCACTGGAAACACGCTTTCGCAGCCCGGATTCGCAGACACGATCAGGCTCGCAATCAATGCCCAATCGCAGCAGGCCCTGAATGCGGTCAGCTCGCAAATTAGCTTTGCCGGACAAGTCGCACTGCAAGTCGGAGGCACCGCCGCCAACCCCGTCATCACCGGCCGCACCACCCTCACCTCGGGAGAATTGTTCTATCGCAACGTCCGCTACCAGTTGCAACGCGGCGTCATCACCTTCGACAACCCGAACGAGACACATCCCGTCCTGAACGTCTCCGTGACGACCACAGTGGAGCAGTACAACCTCACCCTGACCATGCGGGGTCCGCTCGACAAGCTGACCACGGCGTACGTCTCCGATCCGCCACTCGCGACGGCTGACGTCATTAATCTTGTCGCTCGCGGCAAGACCACGGGAGAATCCGCAGCCAACAGTCAAAGCACCGACTCGATGATCGCTTCTCAAGTTGCCGGACAAGTGGCTGGCAGTGTCCAAAAACTTGCCGGACTTTCCGGTTTGGAAATCGATCCGACTCTGGGCGGCAGCCAAAATCCCTCGGCGCGCGTCGCTATTCAGCAACGCCTCACGAAGAACTTGCTGTTCTCGTTCTCGACAGACGTTTCACAGCCCGGCAGCGAAATCGTGCAGGGCGAGTACCAGATCAACAACCGCTGGTCCGTCACTGTGCAGCGCGATCAACTCGGAGGCGTCGCGGTTGACGGTCGCTATCACAAGAAATTCTGAGCAATCTTCTGATCGAGCTTCGCACTGACGCCGCCGCTCCGCATCGAATCCTCGCCCGCCGCAACCTACAGCAACCGTGCGCTCCCCCTACAGAAACTTATCGATGCATCCGGAAAAACGAAGCGGCTATCTTTGCAAAAGGAGGTTGTCATGCCGGAAAAGGAAACACTGGATCGGGCACGGGAAGACGCGCGCGAAGGGAAGTCTGCCAGCACACAAGCGGGAGAATTTGTTCGCGAAGAGATGCACCATGTGCGGGAAGGCAAACATGGCGCAGCTTCCGCCAAGCAAGCCATCGCAATCGGCCTCTCGAAGGCGAGGCGGGCAGGCGTGAAATTGCAAGGCGCCCCGCAAAGGTGAAGCGTCAGCCGATGTTACCGAACGTGCCAGCCGCGACTACCACAAAGGACAAAGCCATTCGGTCAGTAAGCCTTCGGCGACCCGTTCGCGAGCCACGATGAATGCCCTAAAAAACGAAGGACATTCCGCCGCTTCGCACACAGCTCTGTCCCGGCAGGCTCACGCTTCCGCAAAAAAGCGCGGGGCGACCGCCCGCCATAACGCGGCTGTAAAAGCCAGTCGAACCCGAGCCGCCCGCAAGGGATGACTGGCGGCAAGAGCGCTAGACGAACCAATCAGAAATTGAACGGGAGGGAAGTCGATGATCCGAAAACTGAAGAGCGGGCAATACCGTCTCTACTCGCGCAAGAAAAATGCAAAGACCGGCAAGCGCCGCAATCTGGGAACCTTCGGCTCGATGCAAGACGCCAAAACGCACGAGCGAGCCGTTCAATACTTCAAGCACCACTAGGACGCGGCGAGAAGAGAGGTAGGCGGGCAGGCCCTCATGGCTATTGCCAGATCGAAGAGAACTTTGCCACTGCGACCTTCGCGGTGCGAAGGAGGGATCCGCTGTTCTACTTCTTCAGCCCGTAAATATCCAACTCTCCCTGCGGATCCGTCGCCGTCACCAGATCATGCCCCGTAGCAATGAAGACCTCGCCATCGCCCACCATTGGAGCGCTGAACTTGATGCCGTATCCCGGTGTGTCCGCGGAGTTCTGCGAGCTGTCATAGATCTCAAGCGCCAAGTTACTCGGATCGAACGCCCTCAAGTATTGCCGAGCTCGCAGTCCCAGAACTCTGGATTGGCTGTCCGTGATCAATCATCCACACAACACCTGACGCAGTTCCCGCCGCTGAGATGGCGGGCGTAGTTCCGTAGCTCCCACTCAAAATGCTCTGGCTCGTGGTCGCGCCCTGGGCGAGCGTTCCGGAGTAAGGGAACTGCCGCAGCGGTGCGGGCACGCCCGCAGCCGTCGGGGTAACTCCCAAATAGACGGAGCCGTTGAAATAGGCCGACGTGGCAAAAATCTCGTACGAATTGACGTCCGTGGTCCACGTGCCTGAACTGTCCGTGCAACTCGTCGAGTATGGAGGGATCAGGTCCGACTCAAACCACAACGTTTGTGTTGCGCCCGCGTCGTTCGCCTGCATGCCTCCCAAGCCCGCAGTGTTCGCCAGATAAAGCTTGCCGCTCTTTCCTCCGGCCAGAACTTCCGTGCTCCCCGGAATCAGCAGCAGCCCACCCGCTGCCAAATCTTTATCGCTGCAATCCATGTACTGGTAGTCGTAGGGAGTGAAGTGGTCAAGCAAGTGCAGCGTCGAATCAAACTTCAAAATCGAATCCCCAAATGCCGTCTTCCCGTCGTACGGACCGTTCCCGGTCGTTATATAGATGTTGCCCAGGTCATCAGCCACTGGGCCGCCGCCGCCCATCCACACTCCGCCAGCGCCGCCAAATGAACCTTCTCCATTCAGATTCGGGCTGGCGTTGAACACGCCGGTCTGCGTCAGAGTTTGCGCATTGTAGGAAAGCAGCCAGCCGCTATGGCACGATCCAAAGCCGATGAACAGCGATCCGTTAGCCAGCAGCAAAGCCGGCCGCTGGATGCACGAGGTCGTCAGATAAACGATTCCGTTAATCGAGTCAGAATTCGTTCCTGGCACCTGCGCCTGGACCGGCACCGGACCTCCGAATTTTTCCTGCCCCGTGGTGATGTCGAGGGCATGCAGCCGGAATGTCCCGCTGGTAGCCGGAGACGTTTGCGTTGACACAACGTACATAGTATTTGTCGTCAAATCGATTGCCGGAGTCGACGTCACTCCTATCGAAGGTTGAATGCTCGCATTCGTGATCAGCGACTCACCGGGCTGCAGCAGCGACACCTGCCACAACGGCGCGTTGCTGGTGAAGTTGCTGGCGTCGAACGCGTACACGTTGTCCGTCTCGGTCGCGACGAAAACCACGTTGTGCAAGGCGCCGTTCACGGTCAGGTTCGAGACCAGCAATGGCTGCCCGTAGATGTATCCGTCTACGGTGTACGAGAAAAGTTTTCCAAACGTCGCCGACGTCACATTTTGCGGCGTCAGAATTCCCTCCGCGGCGTTCAAGCCGGAGCGCTGGTTATCGTTGTGCCAGGTCGCTACGTTCGCACCTACGGTGATCGTCGCGCTGCCGCTCATGCCTCCGGAAGTGGCCGTCAGCGTCGCCGTCCCTGAGGCGATCGCCGTGATCGTCCCGGCATTTACCGTCGCAGCCGTTCCGTTCGATGTAGTCCATGTCGCAGAAGAAGTCACGTCGGTTTGCGAACCGTCGCTGAAATTTGCGGTCGCGCTAAGTTGCTGGGTGCTTCCGGCAATGAGCGCTCCACTGGTCGGCGATACGGTGAGCGACACCTGCGTCACAACCGTCGCCACCGATACCGACGCCGTTCCTGTTTTTCCACTATCAGCGGCAACGATCGAAACGCTGCCTCCCGCAACGGCCGTTACCATTCCCGCGGAATTGACCGTGGCAATGCCTGCGTTGGATGTCGTCCATTTCGCTGCCGTTGTCACGTTCGCTGTCGACCCATCACTGTACGTCGCCGTCGCTGTCAATTGCTGGCTCGCCCCTGTGCTCAGCGGCAACGTCGAAGGGCTAACAGAAATGGATGTGAGAGTTTTCTGTGGAGGAGGGGTTTTGGTAGCACTCGAGCCATTTCCACAACCTGTAGCGAAAAGCATGCCGCACACAATCACGGCCATGCCTACATCCACCACGCGAATCTGCATATCAGTCCTTCGTTGGGAGGGCGCACTCGCTCGAAGGGGAACGAGCTGTCAATGCGATCGCCACCGAATTAGTGGCACACCGAGACAGTTTGGTTGGTATTAGTACTAACGATTGTAGTGCTGCGCCGATTACACGATTTTCCTTTTGACACTCAGGTGAACCCTGTATAGATTGGTGGCACTCCGCTGAAAGTCCCGCTTTTGCCCACTTTTTTACGGCGCTAGCGGTCTAGCAAGACCCAATTGCAAGGCCCAGAGTGTTCCCTCTTGCCCGTGTGGATACCTCTGTCTGTACTCCGGACCAATAGGTCCTCAAGTTAAAACGAACCGGAGAAAAGCCCCAATGAAGAAGTCTGCCCTCCATCTTTCGGCAATTTCCGTATGCCTGTTCGCTGCAGTTTCTGCCTTCGCCGGTGTCACTGTTACGAGTCCTGCCAACAACAGCACGGTCGGCACGTCCGTGAAATTTGTGGCCACGGCAACCGCATCCTCGTGCTCAAAAGGCGTCGCCTCGATGGGCATTTATCCTCAGCCTAACGAACTCTCCTACGTCGCAAACGGCGCCAGCCTCAACGCCACATTGAACTTAAATCCCGGCACCTATAACGCCGTGGTCCAGGAGTGGGACAATTGCGGCGGATCTTCGACCTCGACCGTCAAAATTACAGTCACATCCGGCGGCACCACCGGAGTTTTCGTCACCTCGCCCGCAAACAAAAGTACCGTCAGCTCTCCCGCAAAATTCGCGGCCACCGCGACGACCAGTTGTTCTCTGGGTGTCGCCTCGATGGGCATCTACACCGCGCCATCGAAGCTCGCCTACGTCGTGAACGGCGCCAGCCTCAACACCAATCTTTCTTTGAGCCCCGGAACTTACAACACCACGGTCGAAGAATGGGACAAATGCGGCGGAGCGTCGACCACCCCGATCACCGTCACCGTGAGTTCTACCGGCGGCGGCACTACGTTCTCGAATCTGCATAGCAGCGGCGGATGGGCCGGATACGCACAACAACCTCCTACCTACGCTGACTGCAACGGTTGCACTCCGAGCGGCCCCGGCACCACCTGGTCCATGGTTCAGGACGTCAAGTCGCCCACGATGTCCGGCAACTCAACCCAATTCAGCCTCGGCGGCAACATGGACTACTCCGACGTCCTCTGGAACAACCACCTCATCGGAGACTTCTCATCGCAGGGACTTCCTGACACGAATCACACTCTCGTCCCCACGCTCCACAACTTCACCTACGACGCTTACTTCTACGGCAGCAACCTCGGAAACTCCCAGGCCCTTGAGTTCGATATCAATCAGTTCTTCAGTGGCTTGGGATTCACTTGGGGCCATGAATGCCGCATCGCCGGCGGCAACGAATGGGACATTTGGGATAACGTCAAGCTGAAGTGGGTTCCCACCGGCATCTCCTGCTACCCGCTCGAGAACGCCTGGAACCACGTCGTCATTCAGGTCGAGCGCACGTCGAGCAACCAGTTGCTCTACCAGTCCATCACCTTCAACGGAGTCACGCACACCCTGAATTGGACCTACGCCCCGTTCTCGGCGCCGGGATGGTATGGAATCACCGTCAATTACCAGATGGACGGCGACTACAAGCAATCCGATTACACCGTTTACGTCGACAAGTTGAATTTCACCTACCAGTGAGGTGATCAAAGCTCCGCTCACGGCCTCGTCGGCACACTGTTCGTCGGCGAGGCCGTTTTTCTTTGCTCGTTGAAGCCTTCCTGCAACTAGACATCCCCTAAATATATGATAAATAAGAGCAATAATCGTTCTGCCCAACTCGGGCAACGCGACGCCCTCTCTTTGCAACTAACAAATTAGTTGACCTTTTTGATCGATCTACGTCTTAATAAATAGGCAACTGGAGGCTCCTTGGCCCGCAGCACATCCGTAACCCTGACCGAAGCTGAGCTCCGCATCATGAATGTCCTTTGGGACAAAGGCTCAGCGACCGTCCATGAGGTTTTGCAGGCGCTGCCCAGTCAACCGGCTTTGGCCTACAACTCGATCCTGACCATCGTCCGCATCCTCGAGAAAAAGGGATACGTGAAGCACGAGAAAGACAAGCGCGCTCACGTCTACACGCCGAGCGTCGATCGCAAGGACGCGTCCCGCTTCGAGGTTCGCCACCTGGTCAGCCGCTTTTTCGGCAACTCCGACGAGCTCCTGGTCCTCAATATTCTTGAACAGAAGAGCATCGACCCCGACGAACTCAAACGTCTTCGTGATCTGCTGGAAAGGAGCAAGTAGCGCGCCGATGAATCCCGCACTCCACGCGATCGCCCAATATTCAGCTCTTCGCATCGTCGACACGCTGGCAGAAGGCACCGTCATCGCCCTGTTTGCCGCCGCGCTGCTGCGTATCGCTCGCCGCCAGAGTGCAGGCACTCGGTTCGCCATCTGGTTTTCGGCATTAATCGCCATCGCCACCTTGCCGCTCATTGCCACGTTGTCTTCTGACCCCAATCTTTCCGCACGCATCACGCACGCGGCAATCATCGTCCCCGATTCATGGGCGCTCTATGCCTTCGCAGCCTGGGCATTGATCGCGGGATATTTCCTCATCGGCATCGCTCGCGCCCTCTTGCACCTCCGCGCGCTGCGCAACAACGCAACGCCGTTAGATCCCGCATCGCTCGATCCCGTCCTGCAAGCGACACTGCGCCGCAACGCAACCCGGCGCGGCGTCGTTGTCTGCACATCGCAAAAAGTCCGCGTTCCCACCGCCCTCGGCTTGACCAGGCCTGCCATCGTCATTCCGCTCTGGGCGATGCAAGAGCTCTCGGCCGCCGAATTGAATCAGATTTTCCTGCACGAACTCGCGCACCTTCGCCGCTGGGACGACTGGACCAACCTCGCCCAGCAATTCGTGCGCGCCCTGTTCTTCTTTCATCCCGCCGTGTGGTGGATCGAGAACAACGCCTCGCTTGAACGCGAGATTGCGTGTGACGACGCCGTACTCGCCGAAACCGCCAGCCCACGCGCCTACGCCGAATGTCTCGCGCATCTGGCTGAGCGTAGCTTCGTTCAGCGCAGCGTTGCCTTGGCACAAGCTGCAATCGGACGCATTCGGCAAACTTCTTCCCGCGTGGCGCGGATCCTCGACGCAAATCGCGCGAAGTCGACCCAACGTACCTGGAAGCCTGCCGTGTCGCTGGTCGCAGTTTTCACGGTCGCATGTGTCGTATCCGTCTCGCGTGCGCCGCGGTTGATCGCCTTCGAAAGTGCGCACACCGCTGAAGCTGACAGTGCATCGCAGAATCCGAATTCCAACATCACGCCGGCGCAGGAATTTCCACGCGCGCTTCCCGTGATCGCGGCGAAATACACTCCGCAGCAGGCTCAGTCAAAGCCGGTACTCCATAAGCAGACAGTCGCGCCCCGTCGCGTGATCCTGCATCCGAAGGCTGGCAGGATGCTTCATCTCACCAGCGTCACGCTCGACCCCGTCCCGGTCACCGAGGCGGTCTTCGTTTTCATTCAAGGACAGGCCCGGAATTTTCCCAACCTGCCCGGCTACCAGATTCAGATATTGCGAGTGACTCTCCTTCGCTTCGTGCCTGACGCAGCAGCCGCTCAAACTCCGCCGAAAAAGACTTAGGACATTTTTCACATGGAAGAAATTTAGCCGTACTTCAACTTCAACAACTAACGAATTAGTTTCAATCAATCTCGAAAGGATGTACCTCCAATGAATGCAGCAAAGTGGTGGAACGACAACACAAAGAAATGGACGCGGCGCCTCGCTATGCCTGTAATTGCCCTGGCACTAGCCGCCTCGCTCACGACCTATGAATTCGCCAAGCCAACCGCAGCCAAAGCAGCGAGCGCCTCGCCCGCCGCGGCGCCGCTCGACGTCGACAGTGTCGGTGCTCTGCTATCGCTCGACAAGGCCATGGAAACGCTCGCAGCCCGAGTCACTCCTGCCGTCGTCAATGTCACCGTAACTTCACGCGTCAAGGCGGAAGCGAATAACAAAGAGGATTCCCGAAGATATGCAGCAATTCTTCGGCGGACAGGGTGGCCCCTTCGGACAATTCTTCGGACCGCACATGCAGCAGCGCCAGCCGCAGATCGAACACGGATTGGGCAGCGGCGTCGTGATCTCGCCTGACGGATACATCGTCACCAACAATCACGTGGTAGACGGAGCCGTCGATATCCGGGTGACGACCAGCGATCGCCACATCCTCAAAGCAAAGCTGATCGGCACCGACCCGGTCACCGACCTTGCAGTTCTCAAGGTAGACGCCACCGACATGCCGAGCGCGCCGTGGGGTGATTCGAAAGAAATTCGTCCCGGGCAAACCGTCCTGGCCTTCGGCAACCCGTACGGCTTCCGCTTTACCGTCACGCGTGGAATCGTCAGCGCCTTAAACCGCGCCAACCCCGATCCGACCGATCGCAGTAAGCCCGGCCAGTTCATCCAGACCGATGCGGCCATCAACCCCGGCAACTCCGGCGGTCCGCTGGTCGATGCTCGCGGCGAAATCGTCGGCATCAACACGTTCCTGATTTCGCCCTCCGGATCGTTTTCGGGCATGGGATTCGCAATTCCGACGCAGATCGTCCGCCCCACCGTTGAAACGCTGATTCGCTCCGGCAAAGTCAGCCATGGGCACATCGGCATCGGCATCTCCGATGTCACACCGGAAAACGCGAAGTTCTTCGATGACTCCAACGCAAGCGGAGCGGTCGTGACGCAAGTCGATCCGGATTCGCCGGGCGGCAAAGCCGGACTTCAGATCGGCGACGTCATCACCGAAATCGACAACCAGAAAGTCACCGATTCCGGAGAGCTTCAGGTGGTCGTCGGACAGAAGCAGCCTGGTTCGAAGATCAACCTCACTGTCCTTCGGGAAGGCAAGACGATGAAAGTCGCAGTCACGCTCGAAGAACTTGGCAAGCGAACCGCCGAGGGAGATAAGCCAACCGAAGGCACTGGCAAAGTGCGTTGGGGAGTCGGTCTCGCCAACCTGACGCCCGACATGCGCGAGCAACTGCAAGCCCCTCGTGACATTCACGGAGCCGTGATCGAGCAGGTGCAACCCGGCAGTTCCGCGGATAACGCCGGCCTGCAGCAGGGCGACATCATCCTCGAAGTGAACCGCCACAAGGTCCAATCCGCAAACGACGTGCAGCAAGCCCTTGCTAGTGTTCCGAAGGGCGAAGACGCTCTCTTGTTGGTGTGGTCCAGCGGTGGCAACAGCTTCCGCGTCCTCCACTCTCCTGAAGGCGCGTAGGCAAGCGAAGTAAGAAATAGCTAGAAAAAGTGGTAAGTGACGAGTGCCCCACTCCCGGCCGCCTTTGCCGGAAGTGGGGTTTTTGTTTAATTCCTGATTTCTGATTTCTGATTTTCGAGCGAGCGGCGCCTTCCAAGCGATTCGTCACGCCCCGCCGATGCCTTACCATAGAACCCATGCCTCACCTGTTCGATCCTCTCAAGATCCGCGACCTCAACTTCCCCAACCGCATCTTCGTTTCCCCCATGTGTGAATACTCAAGCAACGACGGATTCGCCAACGACTGGCATCTCGTTCACCTTGGCAGTCGCGCCGTCGGAGGCGCAGCCCTCGTTCTCACCGAAGCTACCGCCGTCCTCCCCGAAGGACGCATTAGCCCGCAGGATCTCGGCATCTGGAAAAACGAACATATCGATCCCTTGGCTCGAATCGTCCGATTCATCAACGGGCAGGGAAGCGTTGCGGGAATGCAACTCGCTCATGCGGGCCGCAAAGCCAGCACTTATCGCCCTTGGGACGGAAATGGCGCGCTCCCCGAAAGCGCCGGCGGATGGAAAAAGGTCGTCGCGCCCAGCGCAGTTCCGTTCTCCGACAACTACCCTATGCCCCAGGCGCTCTCGCTCGACGGCATCCGCGAAGTGGTCGAGGCTTTCGCCGCAGCCGCAAAACGCGCGTGGGACGCGGGATTCCGCGTCATCGAAATTCACGCCGCTCACGGATATCTGCTCCACGAATTCCTCTCTCCTCTCAGCAATCACCGAACCGATTCCTACGGAGGATCGTTCGAAAACCGTACCCGCATGTTGCTGGAAACCATCGTTGCGGTGCGGAAAGTATGGCCCGAGCGCGCACCGCTCTTCGTGCGGATCTCGTCTACGGACTGGATTGAAGGTGGATGGGACATCCAGCAATCCGTCGAACTCGCCCGCCAAATGAAGCCGCTGGGCGTCGACTTGATCGATTGCTCTTCCGGAGGCAACTCGCCTCACGCGAAAATTCCGCTCGGCCCGATGTATCAAACTCCCTTTGCGGATCAGATCCGCCGCGAGGCCAATATCCTGACCGGCACAGTCGGCATGATCACAACCACCGTGCAAGCCGAACAGATCGTCACCGAAGGCAAAGCCGATGCGGTCATCATGGCCCGGGAATTCCTGCGCGACCCCTACTGGCCACTCCGCGCTGCCCAGGAACTCAATCAACCAATGACCTGGCCGATCCAATACCTGAGGGCCGCCCCCGAAGGCTCGCGCCCCCGCGATCCGCACGAGCCAATCCCATGATCAACAGGCAGCCAATCGCCGCAGGAAAGGATCAAACGATTAGCAACTACTGAGAGGTCAACCTTGAAACCGTTTCTCGTCGTATCGCTCCTGTTCGCTTTGCTGTCCACTGCTTTTGCTCAAACCCCTGCTGCGAAGGGCTTAACCGAGAATCCCGTCTATCAAAAGAATTGCGCCAAATGTCACGGCAAGACCGCCGAAGGGCGATTCATGGGCGGGCCCTCCCTTGTTTCCGCCGACGCGACCGCCATGTCGCGGGAGGATCTGATTAACACCGTCACCAACGGCAAACACCGCATGCCAAAATACGCCGGCAAACTAACTCCCGAAGAAATCACCACCTTGGTCGACCAAATCAAGTCCTCCGTCGCAAAATAAAAGCCGAAAGTCGCATGTAAGAGCGGACGCCCGTCCGCCCGGTGCGCAAAACGAACCATAAATATCCCCCGCAAGCCCACGCAACCCACCCGTTCATTCCCCAGAGTCGGAAAAGGGACCAGGCGCGCCAAGCATTTCCTGGGAACAATTGGCGCGCCGTCCCCCTCGCCGATAAGGAGGAGCGCTATGAGTCCGAAGATCGTTCTGGCTTTCATGTTCCTGCTGGTTGTGTGCGGTTTCGTCGTCCTCGATCACCGCGACGCCGCTGCGGGAGAAGTCACTCCCGGCTTCAAAGTTCTCGATCCAATTCGTCACGGTAACCTCACGATATTTCCCGTTGTCGCCGCAAAGAGTTATCCCACCGGCGAGTTTCTTACACTCGACGAAGGCCTTCGCTCCGGCGAAGTCGTCGTCACCGAAGCCGGCAGCGTGCAGGGATTGATTCGCCGTCACACCACGCCCGCAATTCATCACGACGGCGCTGAAGTGAACCGCCTCGTCCTCGTCAATAATTCCAAGCGCCCACTCCTCCTCTTGGCTGGCGAGATCGTTACCGGAGGCAAGCAGGATCGTGTGATCGGCAAAGATCGAATCGTCCCCGCGGAGAGTGACCCCATTGACCTTAGCGTTTTCTGCGTCGAGCCCGGCCGCTGGGTCGCGACCAGCGAACAGTTCCGAACCTCGGGGGACACGTATGCCTATCACGGCGCAGGATCTCCGTCCCCCAACTCTGCGATGGGCGGCACGTTGATGGCGCAACCTTCCGTCCGCGCCAAAGCGATGGGCGATAAGAATCAAAGCAAAGTCTGGGACGAAGTGAACAGACAGAAAGAGGCTATGACCGTCGAAGTCACCGCCGCTGCGCCCACGGTCGCGGCAGAGATGTCGCAGACCAGTTCGTACGCCAAGGTCAACGAAAACGCCGAAGTCAGAAAACAGGTAGACGCTGTCGCCAAGCCGATCGAGCAGAGTTACCAGACCTTGATCCGGCAACTGCGCGATCGAAACGCTGTTGGCGTGGTCGTCGCCGTCAACGGACGAATCATCTGGGCCGATGTCTTCGCGAGCAGTGACTTGCTCTCGAAATACTGGCCGAAACTCGTCCGCTCCTACGCTTCTGAAGCGGTCGTCACCCGCGCGAAGCAGATGGAAGTCACGACCGACAAAGCACAAGACTTCCTCGGCGACATGGACGGCCGCAAAGAAATGATCGAAAGCGAGCCCGGCATCTTCCGCCACACCGAAATCACCGGCGACGGATTCAAAGCCTTCTCGCTGACGTCCCTGCTTCCCAAAACCGGCTTCGACGTCCACGTCGCCAAAATGTCAGAGTGAGTAGAGTCAGTGGACAGCAGGCTAGTAGTCAGCGTGCCCGCGTCGTCGGCAATAGTAGCGATAGTTGCCGGTAGATGCCCTGCCACGCAGAGAGATCGGGTGCCCCATTTCCGGCCGCAGTTGCCGGAAGTGGGGATTTTGAACCCGCCCAATCCTATCTTGACTGCCCCGCGTACAACTCCCGCCACGCCGCCGAATCATTCGGCAGCCGCCGGTGCGTAATATCCCCCAGCGCCTGAAATGCCCACGCATGCGTCTGGCGCATCCAGCGACGGATCATCCGTGTACGCCAACAATCCCGGAATCGCGCTCGCTCTCTGCTGCTGCGAAAACATTCCCGACTCCGCCAGGCTGCATGCAGCCCGTTCCCGCACCATCGGAGACGCATCGTCGTGCATCACTTTCAGGATCGTGTCCATCGCCTGGTCGGAACCGCTGAGCGCCAGCCCCTCCACCACCCACCGTCGCGCATCCGCATCGGAATCCTGCAAGTGCGCAATCAGGAAATTCACCACGCGCTCGCTTTGCACGCCGCGGTTCGCCATTAATCCCAGCGCCCAGAGCGCCCAGATTTTTTGCGCATGATCCGACGACTGCGCCGTCTGCAGCAAATAATCCAGGCTCGCCGAATTTTTCGCCAGGCCATACGCCGCGAGTTCCACCTCGATGCCGGACGCCCGCACACGCATGTCATTGGAGTTCAGCGCGGCCGTTGTCAGACTCTCGATCTGCGTGCTCCATTGCACTTTTCCCTGCCAGTGATCCACGCGCGAAGCAATCTGATCGACCGCGCCGTCGGAATGTCCCAACGCAAGTTCCAGCAACGCTTCCGCCTGCCTTTGTGGCTTCAAGCGGTCGAGTTGCCGCGAATCCTTGGCCGAAGTCACCTTGGTGTGTGGCGTGAAGAAATCTTCCAGGTTCGACCACGCCGCATTCGAACGCCCCACCGCGCCATACACCAGAGCACCGAGCACCCCTGCAACGATGGCGATCAAATGGGCAGTGCGCAGGTCAAGCCTGCGCGGCGTTCTTTGAATCGGATCGGTTGAAGTTGAAGACGAGAAATCGGATCCCGGACCGAATGTTCCGTAGTCGGGAGTCGGTCGTAGGCGCGGGTCGGAACTCAGAGCAACTTGCGCACCTTGTTCCGGCGAGATGGGCCGGAGTACATCCATACTGAAGATGAGTCTAGGACGATCACCAAAATAGGGTAAAGTTACTTCAGTTTGAACTCTAAGCGAGTTCGACTCGACAATTCTCAGCGGCGTTCCGGGAAGGGGCCCCGGTTCATAGCGCGTGCCGATCCATTGAATTGCGATCTAAGGAGGAGTTATGTCTGCGAAGTCCACGCTGTTGTGGATTCTGATCATCAGCCTGTCCCCTGCGGCTCTCGCTCGAGCCGCCGCTGGCTCGGGATACCACGTTGTCACATCCTACAAAGTCGGAGGCGAAGGCGGATGGGATTACCTCACCGTTGATGCCGCCGCGCGCCGCCTGTATATTTCGCGCGGCACTCATGTCATCGTTCTCGACTCCGATTCGGGCAAGACCGTCGGCGATATTGCGGACACGCCCGGCGTGCACGGCATCGCCATCGCTGCCGATCTCGGACGTGGCTTCATCAGCAACGGCCGCGAAGGCACTGTCTCTGTTTTCGATCTCAAGACTCTCGCCACCAGCAGCAAGATCAAAGTTGGCGACAATCCCGACGCCATCCTTTACGACCCCGCGACGAAGCGCGTCTTCACATTCAATGGACGCAGCCATGACTCGACAGCGATCGACGCCACCAGCGGAAAGGTTCTCGGCACCATCAAGCTCGACGGCAAGCCCGAGTTCGCCGCCTCCGACGCCAAGGGAGAAATCTTCGTCAACATCGAGGACAAGAGCGAACTCACCGCCATCGATCCCAACACGCTGGAAGTGAAATCGAAGTGGCCCCTGGCCCCTTGCAAAGAGCCTAGTGGACTCGCCATCGACCGCAAGAACCGACGTCTCTTTGTCGGATGCGACAACAAAATGATGGCCGTCGTTGACGCTGACTCCGGCAAAGTTCTCGCTACGCCCGCCATCGGAGAAGGTGTCGATGCCACCGCATTTGACGACGAAACCGGACTTGCCTTCGCCTCCTGCGGCGAAGACGGCGTGCTCACCGTCGTAAAAGAAGAGTCGCCGGACAAGTTCAGCGTCGCCGAAACTGTCAAAACGCAGGACGGCGCCCGTACTCTCGCCCTCGACGCCAAAACTCACAACGTCTTCGTAGTGACGGCGAAGTTCGGCCCACCTCCGCCCCCCACTGCCGCCAATCCTCACCCCTGGCACACGATCGTCCCCGACACCTTCGTAGTTCTCCGAATAGAAAACTAAGTCGCCACATGAGCCCCACTTCCGGCCGCCTTTACCGGAAGTGGGGCTCATGCAGGGACGGACGCAGCTTGCCCAGAGCGACCGTTCCCTACGGATTCCCCCGTATGCCACCGACCTCCGCCGACCAGTTACAATGACCTGTTTGTTTGAACCGCGAACTCGAATACGACTGACGTCCTCATGACAATGAAAGTCCGCAAAGCTGTTTTCCCCGCCGCCGGCCTGGGTACCCGTTTTCTGCCCGCCACCAAAGCGCAGCCCAAAGAGATGCTTCCCATCGTCGACAAGCCGATCATTCAGTATGGCGTCGAAGAGGCGATGGCCTCTGGTTGCGACCAGATCCTCATCATCACCGGACGCGGCAAGCAGTCCATCGAAGATCACTTCGACGTCAGCTACGAACTCGAAAAAATGCTCGAAGAACGTCACAAGACGGATCTTCTCAACATCGTTCGTAACATCTCCGACATGATGCACGTGGCCTACGTCCGCCAGAAAGAAGCGCTCGGCCTCGGACACGCCGTGCTCATGGCCCGCGAGCTTGTCGGTAACGAGCCGTTCGCCGTACTGCTCGCCGATGACGTCATCTACGCGCCCGTTCCCGCGCTCAAGCAGATGGTCGACGTGTTCAACGAAAAGCAGTGCAGCGTGATCGCCGCGCAAGTCGTCGAAGGTAAGATGATTTCTTCCTACGGCGTTTTCGACGCGCAGCCCGTCAACGGATTCAATGGACGCCTTTTCGAAATCCGCAACATGGTTGAGAAGCCGAAGCCCGAAGAAGCGCCTTCGAATCTGGCCATCATCGGCCGCTACATCCTGACTCCCGCAATTTTTGATTGCCTTGCGAAAACGCAAACCGGTGCGGGAGGAGAGCTACAGCTCACCGACGGTATGCGGATGCTGTTGAAGCAGGAAAAAATGTACGCCTACGTCTACGATGGAAGCCGCTACGACACCGGAGACAAACTCGGCTTCCTGAAAGCCACTGTAGAATTCGCCCTCAGGCGCGCAGACCTGGGTGGCCCCTTCCGCGAATATCTAAAAGGATTGAAGCTAACGTAAGAAGGTCTTGTCATTCCGAGGCGCGAAACGCCAAAGAATCCGCTGATCCGTATAGCGTCGGACACCTACGCGAACCGAGAGCGCGTTCCGGGTTTCAATCTGGAATCCACCATCAACAATCTGAAACTTACGCGCCCTTCAGCTTCCGCGACTTCTCCTCCACTCCACGCGCCAACTTCTCCTTATGCGCGTCCAGCTTCTTCGCAATCCCCTGATCGGATAGCCCAATCATTTGCGCCGCCAAAATCCCGGCGTTCGTCGCGCCCGGCTTCCCAATCGCAACCGTCGCCACCGGAATTCCCGCCGGCATCTGCACGGTCGCCAACAACGAATCCATCCCCTGCAGTGACGTCGAAGGGATCGGCACACCAATCACCGGCAAAGTCGTGTGCGCCGCGATCACTCCCGCCAGATGCGCCGCCCCGCCTGCGCCCGCAATGATCACGCGAATCCCTCGCCCCGCCGCCTTCCGCGCAAAGTCCGCTGTCCGGTCAGGCGACCGGTGCGCAGACGTGACGTCCATCTCATACCCGATCCCAAACTCATCGAGAGCCTTCCCAGCTTCCCGCATAATCTCCAAATCCGAATCACTCCCCATCACAATCGAAACCAGTGGATCGCTCATTGTCCTCTCTCTGTCCTTGATCTATAGATGTGCAGCTCATGTGGCGACGGCGCCGTCAGCCGTGCCGCGAAGCCAACGGATCTGACCTCAACCCTCAAGTTTTCTCGACGCTGTTTCCGACCGGGTGCCCAATCCTTAACGTCGCGCAGTTTGCGATGTCAGGGTGGGGACTTTCGATCCGCAGATTTTCGGAACCATCCCTGCATCACCCCTTCAGCGCTCTCGCCGCAATATCCTTCCGGTAATGCGCTCCCTCAAATGAAATCTTCCCGCAAGCCTCATACGCGCGCGAAACCGCGGTCTCCAAATTCGCAGCACGCGCCGTCACGCCCAGCACGCGCCCACCCGCGGTGTAATACACTCCATCCCGCTTCGAAGTTCCCGCGTGAAATACCTTCACACCCTCCACCGCCCCGGCCTGTTCGAGGCCATCAATGCGCTTCCCCATCTCAAACGTCCCCGGATATCCTCCCGACGACATCACCACGCAGACCGACGCATCCTGCGACCACTTGAAATCCCCTTCACTCACGCGGCCTTCGATCGACGCTTCCACCGCGTCCAGCAAATCGCTTTCGAGCCGCATCAGAATCGGCTGCGTCTCCGGATCTCCAAACCTGCAATTGAATTCCAGCACCATCGGCCCGCGCGCCGTCATCATCAGCCCGCAGTACAGCACCCCTTTGAACTCCGCTCCCTCGGCCTTCATCCCGGCGACCACCGGACGCGCAATGTGATGCACCAGCCAATCCCGCATCCCGTCGTCCACCAGGCTCGCGGTTGAATACGCGCCCATCCCGCCTGTATTCGGGCCCGTGTCGCCGTCGCCCACGCGCTTATGATCCTGCGCCGCTACCAGCGGCGCCACGCGCTCGCCATCGCTGAATAGCAGGAAGGAAAGTTCATCTCCCGTCAAGCATTCTTCCAGCACGACGCGCGCTCCAGCCTCGCCCACCATCCGCCCCGTGAGCATTTCTGACGCGACACTCGCCGCCTCTTCTCGGCCTTTCGCGATCACCACGCCTTTGCCCGCCGCCAGTCCGTCCGCCTTCACCACGACAGGAAGGTGGAAGTGTCCGAGCGCCGATCGCACCTGCTCGATGGAATCACAAATCGCAAATGGAGCTGTTGGAATATGATGCCGCTTGAGGAATTCTTTCGCGAAACTCTTGCTCGATTCCAGTTGCGCCGCGGCCCGCGTCGGACCGAATACTTTCCATCCGCGCAGATTGAATTCATCCACGACGCCCAAGGTCAGCGGCAGCTCCGGACCCACGACAGTCAGGTCCGGCTTCACACGCAACGCCAGGGCCGTAATCGCATCCAGGCTCTTCAGATCGGCGGGCAGGCACTCCGCTTCGTCCGCGATACCGCCATTTCCCGGAGCGCAATAAAGCTGCGAAATGCGCGTCGATTGCCGCAACTTCCAGACCAGCGCGTGCTCGCGCCCCCCGCCACCTAGGACCAGAACTTTCATATGTCAGAGCAAATCAGGTTAGGGGTTCAACAGGAAGGCTGTCAAACGTTCACCCCACCATTTTGGACATCCGCCCGTCGCGCGGCATCATGGGAGCTCGCCCTAGTGGAAGAGTCTATGTGGGACAGCCGCCCCCGGCAGTTCGCCGAACCCGCCTGACTTAGTTGGCCATTTTGGTTTGTTCTAAAGTTCAGCACAGCAGCGGCTGGTTGGAGAAATTAGAGATTTTGCCCCCAACCATGCCGCGCGACCAATTAAAATCACGAGGCTGTCGGACCGAACTTCTTTTCAAGAGAGCGTGGGGATGTTCGAAAGCAGGGATACTGCTGTTTTAGGAGAAAAGTGGCTCTGGCAGAAATATGTGCTCGTGTTCGCGATAGGTTCCTTCGTCACGGGGCTCATCTTCAACACGTTCCTCATTCCCGGCGTAAAGCGTGCTGCCGGTGAGTCCGCTGAGAAGGTGGCGCAACAGAAATTCCTCAGCGATTTGGCGCGAAACCCGGTGGAAGCCCAACTGGCAACCACGAAGGCCGCCCTTCAAACAGCAACCCGGCAGCGCGACGATTGCAAGGTCAGGTTTGATCGGGAGACGATTCTCTACGACAACACCATCCCGATCGATCCCGGTAAAGTCTGGATCATCCCAGCCAACGTTGAGCCCATCGCTGTTGGCGATCACCGTGTTTCGTACACACACTACGATCCAAAAACAAAGACTGAGAGTGTCCACTTCCATCCGTCGCGGCAATAAATCGGCCAGCAAGTAACACTCCTTTAACCTGACCTGAGTACCCTCGCACGACGAAATTTGCGCGCCAAACCAGTCTTGGTTAACTATAGTTAATCCATTTTGATACAATGTGGTTAACTTGAAAACTGGGGCAGAATCACTCCATCAACCGAATGCAGTCGCATCGTTACATCCATGGTGAGGACCACCTTCAACCCGTCTTCGGCGCAGTCCTCGAACTTTGTGAGTGATTCCCCTCGCTTGGGAATCGTCGCATTCATTCTTTTCCTGTTGGCACTCTCCCCGTGCGCAGCCCAATCGCAAACGCCAGGTTCGCCGCCTCCTGCGGTCCCCGAATCCTCCCCCTCCGATCCCGCGCCAGACAATACCGAATCGATGTTCCCGCACCTGCGTGACACGCGCTTCTGGCTCTCTGGACAAGCCAACTTCATCTTCCAGGCGCATCCGGATTTCAAAGCGCCCTACAGCGGTGTTCACAGCCTGAGTCCGCGCTACGAAAAAGCGACCTCTCGCGTCCTCACGCTCTACACGGGCGTTCGGCTCAACGACTCCACCGAGATTCTCGTCGATCTCGAAGAAGCAGGCGGGGCCGCGCTGACTCAAGGCTTTGGCCTCGCTGGCAACACCGATCTCGATATCGTGCGCAATCCCTCCCTGAGCAAAGCCCCTTATTTCGGCCGCGGGATGTTCCACAAAGTATTCGCCTTGAGCGACGACAAGATCGAGAATCAGCGCAATGCCTTCTCTCTTTTCGAAACACTCCCGCGCCGCCGCCTCGAATTCCGCCTCGGCAAATTCAGCATGCCAGACTTCTTCGACATTAACTCCGTCGGCTCCGACACCCATCTCCAGTTCATCAACTGGACCACCGACAACAATGGAGCCTGGGATTACGCCGCCGACACTCGCGGATACACCGTCGGCGCTGTCGTCGACTTCGAAGACCGCAATTGGGGATTTCGCTTCGCCGAAGCCCTCATGCCAAAGGTCGCCAACGGCATCGATCTCGTCTACAAACCCTGGCAAGCGCACGCTGAAAATTTCGAATACGAACTGCGTCGCGGCTTCCTTCCCACGAAACCCGGAGTCGTCCGTATCCTCGCTTACACCAATGCTGCCAACATGGGCGTTTACCGGGATCAGGTCGTTAAAGCCTCGGACACTGGCACGACCCCCGATATCACCGATCACCCGTGGCACATCACACGCAAATACGGCTTCGGCATCAACGTCGAGCAGAACCTTTCGCAATATCTCACCGCTTTCGCCCGCATCGGCTGGGACAACGGTAAGACCGAATCATTTGCGTATACCGAAGTGGATCAGACTTTCGTGGAAGGAATCGCTGCCAACGGCACGTGGTGGCATCGCAAACAGGACCGGGCCGGCGTCGCCTTCGTCAGCAACGCCATCAAGAAGGATCACCAGAACTATCTCGCCGCGGGAGGCCTCGGGTTCCTTCTCGGCGACGGCCATCTCTCCTATGGCCGGGAAAATGTCCTGGAGTCGTACTACACGGTACACGTCTGGCGTGGAGTCTATCTCGCTCCCGGAGCCCAGCACATCAACAATCCCGGATACAACCGCGGTCGCGGACCGGTGGTGGTCCCCACCTTCCGAGCCCACGTAGAGTTTTAAACCAGAATCCGCACCCCCCGGGCGCCCGCCTTCCTACTTCACAAGTTCGGCATTGTATTGCTGAATCACGCCATAGCACTCACACGCAGAACTCTCAAGCTTTTTGCGATTGAGCACCCGCACGGCGCCGTGCGTATATTCGATGATCTTTTTTTTCTGCAGAGCTCCAGCCGCGAGACTCACACTCGGACGATCTGTGCCCAGCATGGTCGCCAGAAAATCATGCGTGATACGCAACAACCCCGAGCCAACCCGATCCTGCGTCAGCAACAACCATCGCGCCAGCCGATGATCCAGATCGTGCAGCCGGTTACATCCGGCGGTCTGAGCCACTTGCATCCCGTGTAGCGCTGCGTAGCGATGCAGCAACTCTTGCAGTCGCGGGCTTGCCTTCATCGTCGCATCCAAAGTTTTCACGTTCAGTTTGAAACCGGCTCCTCCGACCTGCATGATCGCCTGATGAGGACTCCTCCTCAGTCCCGCCGCGGCCGACACCGGGACGAACCCTTCATTCCCCACCACTCCAACTTCGACTGTCTCTCTGTCGCGAGTCTCAAACACCAGGGACGCCATTCCCGAGTTCAGGAAATAGGCGAACTCAATTTTTTCGTGAGGATCGTGCAGCACCTCATGCTGGGGAAGGTCGACAAACTCCAAGTCTTTTCGAAGCGTCTTGAACTCTTCATTTGGAATGGATCGCAGAATCGCATTCTCCACCGGCTTCCCCTCGAAATTCGTCCGCTCGCCGGCGAGCACCGGGTCAGCACCTCTGTCGGCAGAATCTTGTTGCGTAGTCTTCCGCACGTTCGGCCTCCGAAATAGCTAAACTCCGTAAAATCATCATCTAGGATGCATCCATCCGGTCCGCGGACATGCCGCCGCACTCGTATCTCGCCATCCGAAACCCGGTATTGCATACAGCTTTCGCAGTATTCGTTTACTGCCTCGGAATGTTGTAATTTGTAGGCCATCAAACAATCGCGCTGATTTTCCAAGGAGCGGCGCGCGATCGCTCACCTGACAGGAACCGACTGCATGCCGCCCAGAATCTTGATTGCGGATGACAATCCGCTCGTCAGAAATGCATTGCGCCATCTCCTCGAGAGCATCGATAAGTACGAGGTCATCGAGGCAGTAGATGGACAGGACGCGACAGAAAAAGCGCTCGAATCTCACCCTAGCCTGGCCATACTCGATCTAGCCATGCCGCGCATGGATGGCTTGACTGCCGCAGGGAAAATCTCCCAGGCGTTTCAGGATCTGCCGATCCTGATGTACACCATGCACTTCTCCCGACATGTCGAAGTTGAGGCTTTGAAACACGGCGTCCGTAAGGTGATCTCGAAAACAGACAGCGCCGGACTCGTTTCCGCTGTCCGCGAACTTTTGGCAGCCCAGTCGCAAGCTCTAACGCAAGCCGCAATCGAAGGACTGCCCCCAGTCAACCTTTTAGACAGCCCGCCAGAATCAGCCCACATCCAGACGGACCAGCCCGAAGCACCAATTTCCCCCGACAAAACCGATATCCCCGACCCCAACGTTTCCTGATGCCAGCGCCATAACCCGGGTACCCCATTTCCGGCCGCCTTTGCCGGGAGTGGGGATTTCCGATGTTGAGCCAGCAGAAAGACGGTGAACTGGTTCTCAATGGAAGAAGGTATCTCCGCCCGTCCGAGCATCAAGGTCAGCGAAGAGAAAAACCCACTTCCGGCAATACCAGCGGAGTGAGCACCCGCGTTTGCACGATTGACCCGCTACGCGCCAACCGGCTGCGGTTTGCTCGCCAGCAACTGCCTTAGCACGTACTGCAGAATTCCGCCGTTTGCGTAATAGAGAGCTTCTTGCGGCGTATCGATGCGCACCAGGGCGTTGAATTCCGTATTTCCCGCGCGAACTTTTACCTGGCTTCCGGCGGAGAACTTCTCCACCACTTTTCTGATTCCGGCGATCTCGAAGACTTCTTCGCCGGTCAGCTTGAGCGATTCGGCGTTCTCGGCCGCCAGGAACTGCAGAGGCAGGATGCCCATGCCGATCAGGTTCGAGCGGTGGATCCGCTCGTAGCTTTCGGCAATCACGGCGCGCACACCGAGCAGGGCCGGTCCTTTGGCCGCCCAGTCGCGCGACGAACCGGACCCGTATTCCTTGCCCGCAAGAATTACGAGCGGCGTCTCCGCAGCTCGATATTTTTCCGAGGCGTCGAAGATCGACATTTCGGTGTTCGTCGGAAGATGGCGCGTGAATCCACCTTCGGTCGCGACCAGTTTGTTGCGCAGGCGGACGTTGGCGAAGGTGCCGCGCACCATCACCTCATGATTGCCGCGGCGTGATCCGTATGAGTTGAAGTCCGCGGGTTTCACGCCATGTTCCTGCAGGTATTTTCCAGCGGGCCCGTCTTTCTTGATCGAGCCCGCAGGCGAGATGTGATCGGTGGTGACGCTGTCGCCAAGAACGGCGAGCACGCGCGCGCCGCTGATTTCCCCGACGGGCGCGGGGTTCACGGCCATGTCATCGAAGTAAGGGGCGCGGCGGATATACGTCGAGTCGCCCTCCCAGGCGTAGGTTTCGCCCTTGGGAACGGCAAGCCCGCGCCAGCGCTCGTCTCCCAGAAAGACCTCGCTGTAAGATTTTGTGAACATTTCGGAGGTGATCGACTGCGCCATCGCCTCGTCGATCTCGCGCGAACTGGGCCAGATGTCCGAAAGGTACACGGGCTGTCCGTCTTTGCCTTTCCCGATCGGATCCTTGCGCATGTCGACGTCGATGCGGCCCGCGAGCGCGAACGCGACCACCAGCGGCGGCGACATCAAATAGTTCGCGCGCACTTCGGAGTTGATGCGGCCTTCAAAATTGCGGTTCCCGGAAAGCACTGAGGCAACGACCAATTCCTTGTCATCGATCGCCTTCGAGACTTCGTCGGGCAGCGGACCGGAGTTGCCGATGCAGGTCGTGCATCCGTAACCGACCGTGTGGAACTTGAGCTTCTCGAGATACGGCGTCAATCCTGCCTTGGCGAGATAGTCGGTTACGGTTTTCGATCCCGGAGCCAGCGACGTCTTGACCCACGCAGGAACGTTCAGGCCTTTCTCGACAGCTTTCTTGGCGAGCAACCCAGCGCCAATCAACACGGAAGGATTTGAAGTGTTGGTGCAAGACGTGATCGCTGCGATCACGACGCTGCCATGTTTCAGCGAATCCTTCACCGAGGCGGAGACATGCTCGTGAACGTTCGGATCTTCCACGCCGATGGCGGCGGGGCTTCCGCCTTCCTGCTCCCAGTTCCCTTTGTTGCCGATCGCTGTTCCGACAATCGGAGCGGCGACTTTGGCAACCTTCTTCAGCGCGGGCAGCGCCTTGGCGAACGATTCTGCCGCCTGCGACAGCACAACGCGATCCTGCGGACGCTTCGGTCCGGCGAGGCTCGGCTCAACCGTCGCGAGATCGAGCGAGAGCAACTCGGAGTACTCGGCCTCGGGAGTCTTGTCGTCGTGAAACAATCCTTGTTCGCGGCCATACGCTTCGACGAGCGCGATCTGTTCGGCGCTGCGTCCAGTCAGTTTCAGATATTTCAGGGTCTCTTTGTCGATTGGGAAAATTCCGCACGTCGCGCCGTACTCGGGAGACATGTTCGCAATCGTCGCGCGATCCGCGAGTGGCAGATCGCGGAGTCCCGGTCCGAAGTATTCGACAAACTTTCCGACGACGCCGTGCTTGCGCAGCATTTCAGTCACGGTCAGGACGAGATCGGTCGCAGTCGCGCCTTCGCGCAAACGCCCCGTCAGCTTCACGCCGACCACGAGGGGAATCAGCATGGAGACCGGCTGTCCCAACATCGCCGCCTCGGCCTCAATGCCGCCGACACCCCAACCGAGCACTCCCAATCCGTTGACCATGGTGGTGTGGCTGTCGGTGCCGACGAGGGTGTCGGGGTAGGCGGTGCGCTTGCCGGGAGCCTCGTGGACAAATACCACGCGCGCAAGATATTCGAGATTGACCTGGTGCACGATCCCGGTGTCGGGCGGAACGATGGCGAGGTTGCGGAATCCGGTTTGTCCCCAACGGAGGAACGAGTAGCGCTCTTTGTTGCGCTGGAATTCGAGGAGTGCATTCATGTCGAGCGCGCTCGCAGTTCCGAACTCATCGACCTGCACGGAGTGATCGATCACCAACTCGACAGGCTGCAGAGGATTGATGAGCCTGGCGTCTCCTCCGAGCTGCTTCATCGCATCCCGCATGGCGGCGAGATCGACGATGCAGGGAACGCCGGTGAAATCCTGCAGCAGGACGCGGCTGGGCGTAAAGGAGATTTCCTTGTCGGGCTTTGACTTGCTGTTCCAGTTGGCGAGCGCGCGAACTTCTTCCTTGGTGACGTTGCGGCCGTCCTCAGTGCGGAGCAGGTTCTCGAGCAGGATACGCAGAGAGAACGGCAGGTGCTTGGTGGAGATGCCTTGCTTGTCGAGCGCGTCGAGACGATAGATTTCGTATTCCTTGTTGCCGACTCTGAGGGCGGAACGGCTGTTAAAACTGTTTACCGACATGATGTGCCTTCCTTGGAAGGGATGATTGCGCGCACTGGCGTGCGGCGGTACGTAGATCGCAACTTATCAGTGTAATTCGTTCGGTGGGAAATGCGTAGGGCGGGGACCCACCCTAACGCCACCAGGCGCGACGTTGAGGGGGCACCCGGAGTTTTCAACTTGCAAGGAGTGACTTTTGAGTCGTTCTTTCGGAAATGCTGCGGGAAAGGCCCGCGGGCGATGCTGTAGAATCGGGAGAAATCAGGTTGAAGTGTATGAAGCGATTTTTTGCGGTTCTTCTTCTCGCGGCGTGCGGGCTAGCCTTCGCGGCTCCCAGCTACGGACAGCCATTGCCGAACGGCGACGCGCAGGCGCGCGCGGATGCGAAGGCCAATCGCAAACAGGCGAAGGCGCAGAAGAAGTATGCCAAGGCCCAGAAAAAAGCCGAGAAGAAAATGCTGAAGACGGAACGGCAGAACAGCTATAGGTATCCGTCGAAGTAGTTTTGGCGTTCTTCGAGTCGCTCTACCTCTTACCTCTCTATAAAATCCCCATTCTTGTACCGGTCAATGAAATCCCCACTTCCGGCAACTGCGGCCGGAAATGGGGCACCCTGGTGCGACTCACTACTTGGCGCGGAGCAGCAGGACAGGGACGCTGATTCGGTGCTGAACGCGGGTGGCGGTTTCGCCGAGGAAGATGTCGGCGAGGAAGCGATGCCCGTGAGTGCTCATCGCTACCAGGTCGCAGCCTTTGCTCTCAACCCATTTGACGATCTGCTCGGAGGGCTCTCCGTAAGCGAGTTCAGCTTCGGCGGGAATGCCCTCGTTTTGAAACTCGGCTTGCACTCGATGAAGGTAGGCGGTGTCTTCCGAAATTTCCGGACTGACGGCATCGGGGCCGTAGGTTCGCGCGGCCCATCCGTCGGCGACATGCAGCAACACGACGCGGCTGTGCGCAAGCCTGGCGAGTTGCTTCACATGTTCGATGATGGCGCGGTCAGTCGACGTGCCATCGAGCGTCACCAGGATCGTGTCGTACATGAGTGCCCGCCGCTCGCCTCCGATGGTCATATTCGCGTGGCTATCCGCCGCTGATGAGTTGCCAAACAGTTCGCACGGAGTCGGGGAGGCCGTAGACGTCCATGGCGGTGATCAGGATAGCACTGGCCCATCCGGCGATCAGGAGAAAGCGCCCATTTTTCCACGTGCCCATGCGCTTGCGCGAGCTCGTGAAATGCAGGAGCGGAAACATGGCGAACGGAAGTTGCAGCGCGAGCACCACCTGGCTCAAGGTCAGCAAATCGGTGACGCTGCTATTGCCGCGCAAGCTGATCACAAGGACTGCAGGAAGGATCGCGAGCGCGCGCGTGATGAGCCTCCGCACCCAAGGCTGGATGCGCCAGTGCATGAAGCCTTCCATCACAACCTGGCCGGCTAGAGTTCCAGTGATGGTGCTGCTTTGTCCGGCAGCCAGCAGAGCCACGGCGAAAACGGTGCTCGCGACCGCAGTGCCGAGCAAGGGAGCAAGCGTCAGGTAGGCGACGCGGATCCAGTCGCTGTTGGCGTTGAAGGCGACGAAGTGTCCACCAGAAACCGCGACGCCGCTTTTTCCAAAAAATACCGTGGCCGCAAGCACGAGAATAGCGGCATTGACGAAGAACGCGACCGTCAGAGCAACCGTGGAGTCGATAGTGTTGAACTGCAAGGCGCGGCGGATGGATGAATCGTCTTTTTGCAGGCGGCGGCTCTGCACCAACGCCGAATGCAGGTAAAGGTTGTGAGGCATCACGGTCGCGCCGATGATTCCGATCGCGACATAGACCATGCCCGCTTCGCGAAGACGCGGCGTCAGGAATGCCTGTCCGAGTTCTAGGAATTGAGGACGCGTCTGCGGAAGGACAAATATCTCGATGAAGTAGCAGACCGCGATGGTCGCGACCAGCAACAGGACGACGGCTTCGATGGTGCGCATGCCGAAGTTCTGCAGGCCGAGCAACAACAGCACATCGAGTCCGGTGATGATGACCGCCCAGAGCAGCGGAATGTGGAACAGCAGGTTGAGCGCGACAGCGCTGCCGAGCACTTCGGCAAGGTCGCAGGCGCCGATGGCAATTTCGCTCATCAGCCAGTTCGGCCAGCGCGTCCAGCGCGGATACCAGTCACGACAGCATTGCGCCAGATCCTTTCCAGTAACGACCCCGAGGCGGGCGGAGATGACCTGCATGAAGATCGCCATGACGCTGGCGAGCCCCACCACCCAAAGAAGGCCGTACTTGAATTGCGCTCCGCCTTGCAGGTCAGTGCCCCAGTTGCCGGGGTCCATGTAGCCGACGCTGACGAGGATGGCGGGCCCGACGAAGGCCCTCCATTGCTCCCAGAAGCTGGCCTCGTGATGCGGTACTTCTACGGAACCGTGGACGTTCGAGAGCGAGAGGTGGCTTTTCGATGAGTCGAGTCGTCCGGCGCGGGGCACGGCCGGATCGGTGGTCTTGTCAGAACGACTCATCGTTGGAGATCCCCAGAAGCTTTTAACAAGTGTACACCAGAAATAGTTAACTATAGTTAACTAAATTAAAACCTGCTGTACCAGCTCCGCATGACGACGGATGGCAAGACTTACGGCTATTCCTTCGCGCGGGAATTGTCGAATCTCTTCCTCGTCGGCGGCTCGCGATGAAACAGCGGTCAGGGCGGGCATTCTTAGACGCTCGAAATTAAGACGTCGAACAAGAAGTTCCCACTTCCAGCAAACCCGGCCGAAGTGGGGCACCCAGCGTCGCACCCCCAAATGGCACAGTAGGAAGCCTGTCATATAATTGCGCGGACGATGGGGCTTACCTCTGGCACGAAGCTCGGGCCGTATGAGATTCAATCTCCGCTCGGGGCTGGCGGCATGGGCGAGGTGTATCGCGCCCGGGACACACGGCTCGACCGGACCGTCGCAATCAAGATTCTTCCCCAGCATCTCTCCGAAAACGCCGAAGCCCGGCAGCGTTTCGAGCGCGAAGCGCGCACCATTTCCTCTCTGAATCATCCCAACATTTGTACGCTCCACGACATCGGCCATCAGGACGGCATGGACTATCTGGTGATGGAGTGTCTGGAGGGCGAGACTCTCGCCGATCGGCTTCGAAAGGGGCCGATGCCGGTTGCACAAGTTCTGAAATACGGAATCGAAATCTGCGATGGACTCGAAAAGGCGCACCGCGGCGGTGTAGTGCATCGCGACCTGAAGCCCGGAAACATCATGCTGACCAAGACGGGCGCAAAGCTCATGGATTTCGGTTTGGCGAAGGCACTGGCGATTCGATCGGATTCGTCGTCGAGTCTGACCATGACGATGTCGACGCCGCTGGGAAGCCATCCGCTGACCGCGCAGGGAACTGTGATGGGGACCTTTCAATACATGGCTCCCGAACAGGTGGAAGGCAAAGAGGCCGACCCGCGATCGGACATTTTTGCGCTGGGGGCCGTGCTCTACGAGATGGCGGCGGGCAAGCGGGCTTTCGAAGGCAAAACGGCGGCCAGCGCCATGGCTGCGGTCCTGGAGCGGGATCCAGCGACAATTTCTTCCGTGCAGCCAGCGGCTCCGGCAGCGCTGGACCACGTAGTGCAAGGGTGTTTAGAGAAAGATCCGGAACAGCGGTGGCAGAGTGCAGCGGATGTAGGACGGGAACTGCGCTGGATCGCGAGTGGAGGGTCCGCCGTCGGATCGGCTCCGCCGGCTTACGTTCAGAGTTGGTGGCGCGAACGGCTGATCTGGGGTACGGCCGCAGGTCTGCTGCTCGCAGGGTTGTTATGGTCGAATTTGCGTGGACATGAAACGGTGCGCACCATTCGATCGTTCCTGAATCCTCCGCCGCAGATGAGCTTTGATTTCACCGGCGATTTTTCGGGGCCTCCGGTCATCAACACGGACGGAACCGCGATCGCTTTTTGCGCACGCACGCAGAAGGAACGAGGTTCGATCTGGGTACAATTCCTCGGCGACCTCGCCGCCAAGAAGATTGACGGCACAGAAGACGCTGCTTTCCCCTTCTGGTCGGCCGATGGAAAGTTCATTGGATTCTTCGCCGATGGGCAACTGAAGAAGGTGCCCACGGCAGGCGGCCCAGTGACAGTCCTGGCCGATGCGCCGAATCCAAGGGGCGGATCGTGGAATCAGGACAATGTCATCATCTACGAACCGGACTATCGCGACACCTTGTGGCGCATCAATGCGTCCGGGGGACCTCCGACGCGCCTGACCCAGTTCGAGACGGCCAAGCATACAACTCATCGCTGGCCGCAATTCATGCCCGACGGAAAACATTTTTTGTTCTTCGCGACCAACCACTCCGGTGACGCTGAGCATGGAATTTATTTTGGAAACCTACAGGATGGTTCCTACAAGCATCTGTTAGACGCCGACTCCGGTGCGCAGTATGCTTCGGGCTATCTGCTCTATCACGAGCAATCGCAACTACAGGCGCAAAAGTTTGATCCCGCGACAGGCGCCATTTCCGGCGAAGCGGCAACGGTCGCCAATCTCGTGGAGTATGACACCGGCACTTGGCACACGAGTTTCAGCGTCAGCCAGAACGGGCTCATGGTGTATGAACCGGGTGCAAGAACCCTGGGCAACGATCTGATCTGGATGGATAACAAGGGAAATACGCTGGGCAAGGCCGGAGAACGCGCGTTCTACAAGGGCGCAGGCCGGATTTCCCCCGATGGCAAGCGGCTCGCGGTGGCGATGGGCGATCCGCAGGCCGACATCTGGGTTGTCGATCTGGTTCGAGGATCGCGCACGCGGCTCACGTTTGGCGGAGCGACTCACCTGGAGCCCTCATGGTCCGCGGACGGCCAGAAGGTCATTTACACGAGACAGAACGGAACGACGATCATGAAGGGCACGTCGATTCGCGCACGGCTGGCGAACGGGGGCGGGCAGGAGGAAGTGCTGTTCGAGAGCACAGAGGACGTACCAACGTTCTTATCGCCGCAGTTTTCGCCGGACGGCCGCTACATCGTTTACACAGCGCAGAAGGGACCCACCGGAATCGCAGTATGGGCAAGTCCCGTGACGGGGGACAAGAAGCCGTTTACGGTCGTGCCGGCTCCGCCGAATCCGGGAAGAATTGTGCAATACCGGTTGTCGCCCGATGGAAGATGGCTGGCATACAGTTCGACCGAGTCGGGGCGGGAAGAGGTGTACGTGACGCATTTCCCCAGCGGGCAGGGACGCTGGCAAATTTCGCAAAATGGCGGGACATTCCCCGCGTGGCGGGGCGACAGCAAAGAAATCTGGTTTACCGGAACAGACCTGATGCTTCGCGCTGCTTCGGTCAACCCAAAAAGCGAAGAGTTTGAGATGGAGCCAATTCGCCCGATGTTCCAGATTACTTACACAAGTCCGGTAGGCACACCCTTTGACGTAAGCCCCGACGGTCAGAGAATCATCCTCAGCACATTCCCGGAAAGCCTTCCGACACCGCTGGTTCTGGTTTCGAACTGGGCAGCGGAGATGAAGAAGTAGAGGCAGCGGCTAGCTGATCGCTGGACACTGATCCACTGGCCACTCGGCCTTTACAGGTGGATCCAGTTCATCAGGATCAGCGTCAGCGTTACGGTACCGACGATGATCCAGAGCGTGAGCCCCTGCAGGAGCGGGCGGACGCCTACTTTTTTCAGCGTCTGCTTGCTGAGTCCTGTGCCGATGAGAAACAGTGTCACCGTCAATCCAATTTTCCCGAGGTGGCTCAGCGCTGCAAACTCTGGATTGAAGACCGGCAGCATTGTATTGAGCAACGCGGCGAGGCAGAAGAACAGGATGAACCAGGGCCACTGGATGCGGGCTTTGCTCTTGAGCGTGATCGCCGTGACGATGGAAAGAGGAACGATCCAGAGCGCCCGGGCTAGTTTGACTGTCGTCCCGACGGCGAGAGCGCCCGCTCCAAACTTCGCGGTGGCACCAACAACCGAACTCGTGTCGTGAATCGCGAGCGCGGACCAGAGCCCGAATTGCGATTGTGTCATGTGCAGCGCGAAGCCGATGGCGGGAAATAAAAACAGCGCGATCGAATTCAGGATGAAGACAGCCCCGAGCGATACGGCCATCTCTTCTTCGTTTGCCTCGGCGATCGGGCCGACAGCGGCGATGGCGCTGCCACCGCAAATCGCGGTTCCCGCGGCGATGAGGAACGAAGACTTCTTGCTGACGTGGATGAGATATCCGAGACCAAGGCCGACGAGCATCACGCCCGTGATGCTCATGGCGGTGTAGACAAATCCCGACCGTCCGACGCGGACGACCTCGTGCAAGTTCATGCCGAAACCGAGCCCAACCACCGAGGCTTGCAGCAGGAATTTCGCGAGCTGTTTACTTTCCATCTGATACGGGTGGGTCAGAGCGAGCCCATAGACAAGCCCCCCAAGAAGGGCGAAAGGCGGAGAAACCAGGCCACTGGCGGCCAGAATTAGCCCGATGAAGAAGATGCGCTTATCCACAGAGCAAGTGTGGCGGGTCTAGCCGGGCGCGTCCAAGCAGCAATTTCAATTGGCGATTAGTTGTGCTTATCGGGTCGCGAGGGCCAATTTACGGGCCTTTCGGGGAGGTCCGGAGAGAAGGCGTCCGCGAGCGATGGCGAACGCGCGGAATGCCGCGGAAGCGCCCTGGAGCTCCGGCCCGGTGCGGGTGACGATCGAAAAATGGCGGGCCATCTGTAGTCCGCGGACCGGCCCGGTCTGCAGCGCGCCCAGTTCCAGTTCTTTCGAGATGGCCCAGCGGGAGACGAATCCGATGCCAAGTCCGGCTTCGACAGCAGACTTGATCGCCTCGGTGGAATCGAGATCCATCACGGTCTTGAAGGATTTCAGTTTCAGCCCGGCCTTCTCAAGAGCGGTCTCGACCACGTGGCGCGAGCCGGAACCCTGCTCGCGCATTAGAAGATTCGAAGTTAGAAGCTGAGGTGACGCGAGATGCTCAACGTCGGCATCGGGAGGCATGATCAAAACCAATTCGTCGCGCATGAAGGGCTCGGTGTGGACGCCGCGCTCGCGCGCCGGTCCTTCGATGAGTCCGATGGAAACTTTGTCTGCGAGCAAGAGCTGCACGACTTCCTCGGTGTTCCCGCTGTGCAGTAGCAGTTGAACGCGTGGATGCTCGCTGAGAAATGCACCGATCAGGCGAGGCAACACGTATTGCGCAATCGTGGTGGAAACTCCGAGAGAGAGATCGCCCGAGAATTGTCCGTCGTCCGCCGCAAGTTTCTGTTCAGCTTCGGAAACAAGTTGCGCGATCTTGTTGGCGTAGCGAAGAAGGACCGATCCTTGCGTCGTGAGCGTGATGCGGTTCGCTGAGCGGTCGAACAAGCGAACGCCGAGATCACCCTCCAGCGCTTTGATCTGGAGAGTGATCGCCGGCTGGGTCAGAAAAAGATGTTCGGCAGCTTTGCGAAAATTCAGATGCTCGGCAACGGCGCGGAACACCTTGAGGCGGAAATTTTCCAGTTGGGCCACGGCGATGATTATCTACTTAAAACCGCAGCCTCACCTCGGACATTTACTAGTGCTTGGGGCGCGACGTTGTGGATAACCAGACTCGTTCCGAGGCGGCGGGGCCTAGCGAGACTGTGCCGGCCGGAGTCGCGAGCGTCAGTGTCTGGTCGTAGTTGCGTTCCAGCAGACGCAGCTTCGCTCCTGGGCGAACTCCGCGATGCTCGAGGAATTCGAGGAGTCCGCGGTCGCGCTCGTAGATTCCACTTACCGTGTAGGCCGTTTCGAGTTCCGCGTCAGACAGCAGGACCAATCCCCGCCGGCGGCGGCTGGCGGAACTTTCCATCTCGCTCAGATTGCCGTGCGGGCACGCGCTGCCAGATCCGAGCTTCGACAGCAGCTTCGATTCAAAATCGGGCGAGACGGCGTGTTCGAGGCGTTCGGCCTCGTCGTGAACTTTCCACCATTCCATGCCAAACATTTCCGACAGCATGCGTTCGATCAAATGATGGCGCAGCGTGAGGCGGCGCGCGATCTTGCGGCCCGCGGCAGTGAGACGAACCTCTCCTGCGCTTTCGACGCGGACCAAACCGTCTTTCTTCAGGCGGCGAAGCGCCATGGTAACCGCGGGCGGAGAGACCTTCAGCCAGTGCGCCAGACGCGCGGAGATGACCGCTTCGCCCTCGGTCTCAGCTTCGAGGATGGACTTGAGATAGTCCTCCTTGGAAACGGTGATCATTGTGGGCTGATTATACTGCGCGAAGTTAATTATAGTTAACGCCGTCGGGTGCGGAGTTCCGTCGCTTCACTCAGAAGGACAAACAGGTGCGGTAGGCGGAGGTGGAGGCGAAAAGTAAAAAGGACAGTCCGGAGCCCCCGAGACTGTCCCTCAACCCTCCCGGTTAGAAGGGCAACTTGATGACTTCAAGGTACTGTCGGCATGTTGCGCGTGAGTTGCAGGAGGATGAATATCTGATTAATTCCACGCCGCGGGCGCTGCTATAGTATTCGATTGCATCCGCGGGACATTGCTTTCCACCGTGTCGAGAGGATTTGATGCCGGCCAAGTCAAAGCGCAAAACTGAGCAATCGCGGCGCCTGCAAAAGCGCGCGGAGTCGATGATTCCGGGCGGAGTGAATTCTCCGGTGCGGGCGTTCCTTTCGGTCGGCACCGATCCGCCGTTCATCGTGCGCGGCAAGGGATCGCACATCTTCGACGCCGACGAAAACGAATACATCGACTACATCGGATCGTGGGGACCGCTGATTTTAGGGCACGCGGAACCGTCGGTGCTCGACGCGATTGTCGGCGCAGCCTGCAACGGCACGAGTTTTGGAGCGTCGACGCCTTCCGAAGCGGACCTGGCGGAACTCGTGCTCAGCGCATTTCCGACGATGCAGAAGGTACGCTTCGTCAGTTCGGGCACGGAAGCGACGATGTCGGCGATTCGCCTGGCACGTGCCTATACAAAACGAAAATACATTGTGAAGTTTGAAGGCTGCTATCACGGCCACGCGGATGCGTTGCTGGTGAAAGCGGGATCGGGCGTGGCGACGCTGGGGATTGCAGGATCGGCGGGCGTTCCCGACGAGTTCATTCAGTTCTCGCTGGCGCTCCCGTTCAACAATCTGTCCGCGGTCGAGCACGCATTTCAAAAGTACAAACACCAGATTGCCTGCGTGATCGTCGAGCCTGTCGTTGGGAATATGGGATGCGTGCCCGCGGCGGACGACTATCTGGTAGGACTCCGCATGATCACGGAGAAAGAACGGTCGGTCCTGATCTTCGACGAAGTGATGACGGGCTTTCGCCTCGCGTTCGGCGGAGCGCAGGAACTGTACAACATTCGTCCGGACTTGACGACGATGGGAAAGATTATCGGCGGCGGCTTGCCGGTGGGCGCGTACGGTGGTCCGAAAGAAATCATGGATCTGGTAGCGCCGCTGGGGCCTATGTATCAGGCGGGCACTCTGTCGGGAAATCCGCTGGCGATGGCTGCCGGATGCGCGATGTTGAAACAGCTTCGCGACAAGAAGGGCGAGATTTATCCGAAGCTTGAGAAGTTAAGCGGACAACTGGTCGACGGCGTGGCGGCGGCGGCGAAGGAAGCCGGAGTTGCGCTCTGCCACAACCGCGTGGGATCGATGTTCACGTGGTTCTTCCAGGACGGTCCAGTGAACGATTGGGATTCGGCGGCGAAATCGGACACCGAAAAGTTCGGCAAATTTTTCCGGAGCATGCTCGACAGCGGTGTGTATCTGCCTCCCTCACAGTACGAAGCCGCGTTTCTCGGGGCCGCGCATAGCGAAGAAGATGTTCAGAAAACGATTGCAGCGGCGAAGCAGGCTTTCGCGGCAGCGAAAGCGTAATTCTCTCTAGCGAGCTGGCTCGGTGGGATCCGGCCCACCCCAACGGTGATGGCTTCCAGCCCCTTTATTATTTGTGGGTAGGAAGCAGCGTCCAGATCTCGGGATCTTCCGTCCCCAACACCCACGAGCAGAATCCTTGCAGATTGCGGTCGTGTACGAGATTCAAGCGCTCCTGGAATCCGCGCTTGTCCGTGTAAAAGACCCAGTCGCGCATGTCGTCGCGATAGAAATAAAACCAGGACGTACGATCGGTCGCATCCCACTCCACGTGCGGATGATAGGCGGCGAGATACTCCATCGACCTCAGGTTGGCCGATGTATTCCGCCGTGGGATTTGGCTTCTCTTCCTTTCCGGGATCTCCAGCGAACCAGTGATATCCGTAGAGTGGAATTCCCAGTGACAATTTTTCTTTGGGCACAAATTGCAGGGCGTACTCGAGATTTTCGACGGTCCAGGGATATCCCGCGACGGGGCCGGGCATGGTCCAGCGCGTGTTCTCGTCATAGGTCATCAGGCAGATCAAATCGACGGATTGCGCCAGAGCCTTCAGATCGAACGCGCCTCGCCAGTTCGCATAGAGCCAGTGCGAGAACGCGCTCTTTCCGGGAAAGCCAGGCGCGTTGGGCACAGTGGCGATGGTGAGTTGCAGGTGCTCCTGATGCAGAGCGGCCGCCGTTTGAGCGACAAAAGCGGAAAGGAGGTCACGGTCCGTCCAATTCACGTTTTCGAAATCGATTTGAAATCCGCTGTAGCCATGTTTCTTGCATTCGCCCAGAAGCGCGGCGATGAGAGCTGACTGAGAAGTGGGAGTCGTGAGTAGTTTGTGAAGATCGAGTTGAACCATCAGCGCGACGATCGGCATGACGGGAACGTGATGATCGGCCGCAGTCTTCATCACGCCCGGATTCGGGCCTCCGAAGACCAGCCCATTGCCATCGACGGAATACCACGCGGGCACGAGGATGTCGACTTTGTCCGCGTGGTCAGTGAACGACTTCACCGAATTGGGCTTGTCGATCATGTAAAAGAGAGCCTTCGGCTGAGCCGCGGCGAACGTTGTCGCGAGCAGAAAAAGAAGAAGATGTTTCATTGAGACTCCTGAAAGCTTCGCTTAATTATGCCGAGTAAAGAATCTGATTATGTAAGGCGGAGCCGGTTTCCCGATATCTTGTGAGATTTTCCAGCGAAGAGCGCAGTCCTTTAGGCCGCCGGCCCCACACGAGCGCCTCACTTCGACATCATCATTTCCGGGATCGTCACGAATTCATACCCCTCGGCTTTATATCGCTGAATCATATGCTCGGTGGCGAGCACGGTTTGCGAACGGTCCGCGCCCATCTGCCGGTGTCCTCCGTCGTGAAGCAGAATCACGCTTCCGCCATGAATCTGCTTTGCGCACTTGTATTCGATGTCCGCCGCCGGAGACGCGTTCCAGTCGTAGCCGGTCACGTTCCACATCACGGGAGAAAGGCCCAACTCGCGCACAATGCGGAGAACGGCGGGACGGCGTCCTCCAAACGGCGGACGAAAAAGATTGGAATGCGATCCGATCGCATCTTCGAGGGCGGCCCGGCAATCGATGAGTTCCCTGCGGACGTCGGCCTTGCTCTTGAGCGCGAGGTTGGGATGAGTGAATGTGTGATTTCCGGCGATGTGCCCGGCCGTCACGATTTCGCGTGCGAGCACCGGGCTTTGGCGAACAAAACGGCCAACGAGAAAGAATGTTGCTCGCACATTGTGTCTCGCAAGAACGTCGAGCAACGGCTGCGTGTGTGCGTCGTTCGGTCCGTCGTCGTAAGTGAGCGCTAGTTTCTTTGTGCCGGGCGCGAGCCCCGTGAATGTGCGCCCGTACCATTGGCCGGTGGGGGCCATCGACTGATAACCAGCCGCGCAGAGAGCGCCAACGGCAGCCGTTCCGGCAAGCGCAGGCACGAGCATGGTGGGATTGTAATGGATTGGGTAAATGGAACATTTGTAATTGAGCAATTGAAAAGACCGTTCGCTCCGCCGAGCGACAGAGCTTCAATCGCACAACTGCAAATGCCCAATTGATCTATTAACTCTTCCCGCAATTGCCACTGAGGCTCATACGAGATATCCTGCCAATTCTGGGTTCCCGCACCGAGCACAATGGCGAATCTTTTCGAACTTCCCCGGTACATTGCAGTCGAGGGCCCTATTCGAGTGGGCAAGAGCACGCTGGCGCGCATTCTGGGCGAGCGTTTGAACGCGCAGCGAGTGATGGAGCCGGAGACGAATCCGTTTCTGGGTTCGTTTTATGAAGGAGAACGAGGCGCGGCCTTTCAAACGCAATTCACGTTCCTGGTGCGGCGCTTCGAGCAGTTGCAGGCGCTCGATCTGGCTGCGAAATCGCAAAAGACCGTAGTCGCGGATTTTATTTTCGAAAAAGACAAGCTCTTCGCGTGCCTGAATCTCAACGACCAGGAACTCGATACCTACAATCGCTACTACAACCACTTCCGCGAACAACTGCCGACTCCCGACCTCGTGATTTATCTGCAAGCCGCGCCGGACGTTCTGAAAAAACGGCTGAAGAAAAAGAATGCGACCGGAGAGCGTGCGGTGAGCGACGAATACCTGGAAGAAGTGGTGAAGGCCTACGAACACTTTTTCTTTCACTACACTTCGTCCGATCTTCTGATCGTAAATACGTCGGAGATCGATTTCGTCGACCGCAACGAAGACTTGCAGGAGTTGTTGCGCAAGGTGACAGAGCCCATCAAGGGGACGCAATACTTCCTCCCACTCGGCGGGCAAGACGCGGCCAGCGCTTAGAATCGGTCGCTGGTCGTCGTCGTCGCTTCTTTTCTTGTTCTAGCTTTCTCGGAATTACCTTTCGGAATCTGAACCCCAAGATCGAGACGATTGCAATCATCAAGAATCACCCGGCGACGTCGCGGGTGCGATCAATGTCAGCGCCAGAAACGACGCGACCATCGGCCGGCGATTTTCAGGCCCGACCTGGCTTGTTCCTTTCCCGTTCGCCGATCGCGCATTAGACGCATCGCGGCTCATCTTTTTCGACTGTGACAGGTCGAAAGTGGAACTCAGTTTCGGTGCCGCGGAAGGGGATACAGCGACAAGGCCTTGCCGAGTTTTGAGAATTCCGAATCGGCAGTCACCAGCCAGGCGCCGCGCTCGATTGCGAGTTCCGCGGCGAAAGCATCGGCGTAACCGAGGTTATGTCTTTGCTTCAGCGCGGCGGCGCGCGTGGCGCGATCAAGGTCTGCGGTAATCACAATGATGGGTAACTGGCCCAACTTCCCTTCGGCCTCGCGCGCCTGCGCCTCCCCATGCTGTCTCCACGCGATGTAGAAAACTTCTCCCCAGTTGACGGCTGACAAGAGGAGAGGCAACTCTTGGCGAAACGCCTCCTGCATCAGTCGCCGGACTCGCGCAGTCGCCTCCGCGCGATTCTCGAAGAAACTGATGAGGGCGTTCGCATCCAGCACATAGCGTCGGGGCTTGTGGCGAGACAAGACTGCGGTCACCGCTTCTCTCTCTCCCGCCGGCGCTCACGTTCGCGATCTTTCAGGTGTTCCTCAAACATCGAGGGTTCGCCAGGACGGGGTTTTAGAAAACCCTGGATCTCGTCCAGAATTCGCTCGGTGATTGGCATCAGAATCAGCCGGCCTCGCTCTTCTGTCCAAGTGGCTCGGGTGCCCTTCTTTAGGCCTAGTTGCTCGCGAAGTTCCGCCGGCACTACGACTTGGCCCTTCGAGCTGATGGTGGTATGGTAAGTCGCCATGTGAATATCTTACCAAACACACAAAGTAAGATGGAATTAAATATGTCTTACTCCTTGGCCTTTCCGTTGCTGAACGTTTCCGTTCGTCCCAGACAACATGCCCACTTCCCGGCGACCTGGAACGAAAACGCCGTCTCGACTAAGCTGTTTATTTTTAATGGCATAGAAAAGGTGACACCCCTACATTTCTTCCATCGACGGCCGCCTTTTTCGCGGCTACAATACCTCAAGCGTCACGCAAAAGATGTTGGAGCGTCAGGACGCGCACAGGCTCTATCCGCCACGGCGGAGGGGCACTGGAGGACATCATGAGTTTGACCCCTATCGGATTCCGTTCGCTTGACGGATCCAGTCACAAAGTCACCACCGCGACCCTGCGGGAACAGAAACTCCGGCACGAACCCATCACATGCCTTACCGCGTACGACTACGCAGCAGCTCGTCTAGTGGACGGCGCGGGCGTCGACATGGTGCTGGTTGGCGATTCGCTGGCACAGACCATGTTGGGATACGAGAACACTTTGTCGATCACCGTCGATGAAATGCTGCACCACGTCAAGGCCGTCCGGAGGGGCGTGAAGAACGCATTGCTCGTGGCGGATATGCCGTACGGTTCCTATCAAGTCGACGTGAAAGATGCTATTTCGAACGCGACGCGCTTCGTCAAAGAGGGCGGCGCAGAGGTGGTAAAGATCGAAGGTGGCGAGAAGCGCGCAGAGCTCATTCGCCAGATCACGGACGCGGAGATCCCGGTTGCCGGCCACATCGGTCTGACGCCTCAATCGGTCAATGTGATGGGCGGCTACAAAGTGCAAGGCAAGAATCTGAGTGGCATCGAGCAACTCATGCGCGATGCCGTGGCGCTCGACCGCGCCGGAGTCGCCTGCCTCTATCTGGAAGGCATTCCCCGCGAGGTGGCCGCCATGATCACCGCCGAGGTCAGCACGCCGACGATCGGCATTGGAGCTGGCCCTGAGTGCGACGGCCAAGTGCTGGTGTTCCATGACATTCTGAATATGACGTTCGGGCCTCCGGCGAAATTCGTGCGGCGCTACGCGGACGCCGGGGCACTGATCACGCAGGCGGTGCAGGCATTTCGCGCCGACGTGAGGTCGCGGCAGTATCCGTCGGACGAGGAGTCGTACCACCTGCCGCGGGAAACGAAGGCGGGGCTCGACACCGTGCTGGCGCGAAAGCGGGCGATGGGCCGTTAAATTCCCTGAGTCCAGCGGGTTCCCTTGGAAGTCCAAACAATGGAACTGCTGCGGAGTGTTATTCGTATATTCGAGAGTGGGGTTCGATACAGGACCCCATATTTGCCTGGCACGGCGATAGTGCTAGGCTAGTAAGAGGGAGGCAGCCAATGATTTCGACCTTTATCTTCTTCCCGTTCTTCGGCTTCGGATTCGTGATGTATTTCCTGCCGTCGATCATCGCGCTGGCGCGCGGCAAGCGCGACATTCTCGCGATCTTTCTGTTGAACCTTTTTCTGGGATGGAGCGTGATCGGCTGGGTCGTAGCGCTCATCTGGGCGGCGAAGAACGATGTCGTCGTCATGGTGAGGTAAACTGCGGCTCGTGATTTCTCTCGGCATTCGTTTGGCAGCAGTGGTCATCGCTGCCGCCTCGCTTGTGGCATGCACGCACGAGAGTGCGGCGACGACGCCTGATCCACAGGCAATTCTTCGGGCGATTCCTCCGGCGGACGCCGCGAAATACCAGCATGTCCAGGACATGAAAAACTGGCGGAATCCCTACCTGATCGTGCGTCCGGACGGCGTAGCTCTGCTTGACGTCGCTGACAGCGCGGAGATCATTCTCAAGCCGGATGAGTTACTGCCCGCCTTGGCCAAGCTGCCAGCCTCGAATTGGCCGTATGGCCGTGTCGTGGCCGCCACTGAAAACGGCATCGTCGGATCGGATCAGGACCGGATCGCCATCCGGCGGAACAAGGGCCTGGTGGGAGGCCTGCTGGAAGGCGCGCGCATTACTGTGGCATGGGTGCCTTCGGCTTGATCGGCCGCGCTTCGGCACTAGCGACCGGGGCTCCCCCATACCGCTCCGGACTCCTAACTCAGTGAAAATCTGCACCACCATCGTTGACATGCGGAGCGCTTCGCGTGTGGTCCGGGATGCGGGCAAACGAATCGGTTTTGTCCCGACCATGGGGGCGCTGCATGAGGGACACCTGGCACTGGTCCGCACAGCCCGCGCAGCCACGGATGTTGTGGCCGCATCCATCTTCGTGAATCCCACACAGTTTGGCCCGAACGAAGATCTCGCGAAATATCCGCGTACGTTCGAGCGTGACCGGGAATTGCTGGAGCGCGAGGGCGTCGAACTGCTCTTTGCGCCGTCCGTGGAAGAGATGTATCCCGCCGGAGCCGTCACGTGGGTCACTGTCGAAGAGTTGAGCAACAAGCTCGATGGACGATCGCGACCGGGCCATTTTCGCGGCGTGACCACCGTGGTTTCCAAGCTGTTCCATATCGTCGAGCCGGATGCCGCCTTCTTCGGACAGAAGGACGCCGCCCAGGTCGCGATCATTCGCAGGATGGTGCGTGATCTGGTGATGCCGGTAGAGATTGTTGTGTGCCCGATCGTGCGTGAGGCAGACGGACTGGCGATGAGTTCGCGGAACGCATACCTCGACGCGGCTCAGAGGAAGCAGGCCTTAGTTCTGCACCGTTCGCTGGCCCGCGTCGAAAAGATGGTTGCAGAAGGCGAGCAAAATGGATCGCGCCTTACCGCTGCGGGACGGGAAGAATTCGCTGCAGAACCATCCGTGCGGATCGACTATTTTGAAGTGGTGAATCCGGAAACGCTCGATCCGGTTGAGGATATTTCGGGAGGCGCGCTGATTGCGGTGGCCGCGTATATCCGAAATACGCGGCTCATCGACAACCTTGTCATCCACAAAAGGTCGCGTTAATTCTCAAGCTCACCGGCTACGGATTCGGATAAATGTACTCGGGCGAAGCGCCGTAGATCCATGGGCTGTACCAGTACGAGGGCCAGGTCCAGAAGGGATTCCATAATCCCCAACCGCCCCATCCCCACCCCCAGCCCCATCCAAAACCGAGGCCCCAGCCACAGCATCCGAAGCCGGGATACCCCCAGAAGCCGCGTCCAGCGAAACCGCCGCGCCAAGCGAAGCTGTTGAAGCCAAATCCGCCTCGATTGAAACCGACATTGGATGCCAGGACCGAGCCAGATCGCACACCTCCGAAGGAGTGCCAGGCACCATCGGCAATTGCAGCGCGAGAAACGGCTGAGCCGCGTCCAGCCATGCCCGGGCTTCCCGCTCGTGCGACGGAACCGGCGCCGCCGGAGCGTGCCGCCATGCTGCCACTACTGCCGCGCTCAAATCCGTGCCATCCCGGCGAGGTGTTACGGACACCCCGACCTTCCGAAGCCCAGGCGTGCGACGGGCCAGATCCGCGCATCGCCGACGAAGATGAGCCCCGCGAGCCACCACCGTAGGCGCCACCGCCACCGGAGAATCCGCGGCCGCCGCCATAAGACGATCCTCCGCCGTGATAGCCGCCACCACCATACGAGCCACCAGAATGGCCTCCGCCACCGAATCCTCCGCCGGCGTGACCGCCTCCACCTCCGCCGTGACCTCCGCCATGTTGGGCGAGCGCCGGGATCGAAGTAGCGACCAAAGCGAACGAAGCGATGACTGTGAAAAAAGCGTTCCACACGGTGGGCTTGCGCATGTGAATTCCCTCCCTCTACAACCTGGCGGATGCCTGGGAGAACAACCACCTGGACGAAGTACTACTTACTCGGTTGGAACCCGAATTCGGTCCAGAAGTTGTCTGGCGGTCAGGAATTAGACGACTGACCCGCTGTCCCGTTCGTGCGGGAGGTGACGTTTTCTATGCGCCCCGCGCCTTCAGAAGGCTCGCGGCATTGTCGTGGTAAACACGCCGCAGAATGTCGTCGCCCAGGCCGAATCCGTACAGGGGCCAGTGGTAGGAGAACTGGTCCGCCTCGTAGAAGTGCTCGTCCTGCGATTCGAGGATGCGGAAGGTCACGCGGTACATGTCCAGATCGAATCCCATGTCGGTTCCGTACACGAGGCGGTCCGCATATTTTTTGTAGAACTGCGCCGCGAAGCGCGGGATGGGCGCGGTCTCGGCGTAGCGCGCCGAGATGTCGGCGGTGAGATTGGGATTGCGATCGAGTACGTCGCCGAGATGAGCAAGGTCGTAATCGAGATTGGCGAGGTGGCAGGCCACGATCGTGGCATCGCGGTGACGCGCGGCAGTGCGCTCGAGGATGTCGACCATCCCCGCAAGCTTTACGATGTTTGGCTTGTTGTCGAGGCGCCACTCAAAAGCGTTCATGAGGCCATCGTTGTGCTTGTCCATGGGTTCGTACATCCAGATAGGATCGGCGACATGGAGGCTGATCGGCATGTGCAGTTCGGCAGCCTTGGCGAAGACCGGGTCCATGCGCGGGTCGTCGGGATGCATGCCGGGAGCCTTGGATTTTCCTGAGCGGAGGCCTTCGCCCTTGTCGTGAATCTCGCCGATGCCGCGAGCGCCTTTGTCGTGGCAGCGTTCGAGTTCTTTCACCGCAGTGGTCGCGAAGGAAGGGGCGTCGAACCCGGTGAAATCGAATCCGCACCAAGTCTCAAAGCGCTCAGGATACGGCGAATATTTCTGGTGGATGTCGTCAAACTCTTTGCCGGTGGACATGGTCAGAATCATCGTCTTCTCGATGTTCGCGGCATCCATGTTCTTAAGCCACGTCGTGATCTCGGCGGGGCTCTTCGCATAGGGATGCGAGTGCATGTCGATGATGGGATACTTGGCCTTCTCGATCTGTGAGATGGGCACTTTGTAGATGGACCGCGGGCGAAAGTCCTTGAGGAGGATCGAGTTGGGAGAAGAATTCTTCGGCTGCGCGGTTTTCGTCGCGTCGAAGGCGATTGCGGCGGGAGGGAAGCCCAGTCCGAGGGCAGCGAAGTTGGAATACTTAAGAAAAGAGCGGCGATTCATGAAGGTTCTCCGTGTCGACGCCGGCAAGAGCATCGAACAGGAATGTCTAAACCCTCAGACGCCACGAGCGCAAGCGGCAACTGCTGCCTCGACATAAAGAGGGTCCAGCCGACGAAGGGCGAGAGCATAAAGCCCACGGCGTGAGCCACGGGTAGAAACGAAGCAATGGAACCAAGCCCCGGAGGGGCGGAAGGAATCTCAGCGATCCTTGGCGAGGGCAGGCGTCCGCACAAACGCCGCGATGAACAACAGTCCGAGCAACCCATCGACCCCGACCAGGAACAAGTCCGACGGATGGATGCGCTGCTGCTCGTAAAGCACGATCATCGCCCCCACGAAACTCAATTTTTCCAGCACGGACGGAATCATCATGGGACGCAGCCGCACAGGATCGCGCGCGATCATCAGGAACGCAATCTGCCAGGCCAATCCTACGCCGACGAATCCGTAGAAGAAGCCGGGATGCGTGATCGGCGGAGGATCCTGCCGGCCGATCATGTCGAACATGAAGTAAAGCGGCGCGAGGACGATGACGCCCCAGACGAAGGCGACATAGAAGATGATCTTGGCGAATTTCATCGTTCGGTATCTTACTTGGATTCTGCGGACAACTGCACCGACAGCCCCACGCTCGCTCCGCTCGCGGGACGGACGAGGGCATCCGTCCCTACCCGAACTTATTCGCCGCCGACGGTTAGACCTTCGATCCGGAGGGTCGGAGCTGCCACTGCGCCGCGGAATTCCAAGTCGCTCGCGATCTCGGAGATGTTGAAGAACAACTCCTTCAGATTTCCAGCGACCGTGATTTCCTCCACCGGGTAGGTAAGTTCGCCGTTGGAGATCCACATGCCAGAGGCGCCTCGCGAGTAATCGCCAGTGACGAGGTTGGCGCCCTGTCCGAGAAACTCGGTGACGTACAGACCTTCTTTGATTCCACCAATCAACTCTTTCGGAGATTTCGTGCCGGCCTGGAGGAAGTAGTTTCCTGGGCCGATTCCCGGCGTGCCAGCCAATCCGCGCGAAGCGTTCGCGGTCGTCTGCAGGCCAAGTTTTTTTGCGGTGTAGGTATTCATCAGGTACGACTTCAGGACTCCGTTTTCGATCACAACCGTGCGCCGCGTTGGGATGCCTTCGCCGTCGAATGGACTGGTCCCAAAGCCGCCGGGAATCGTGCCGTCGTCGATGATGGTGACGTTGTCGCCCGCGATCTTCTGGCCAAGCTTCCCAGCGAGGAACGAAGCGCCGCGGTAGACGGAGTCGCCGTTGATGCCTTCGAAAATGTGCTCGAGGATTGACGTCGATACCATGGGATCGAACACGATCGGAACTCTCGCGGTCTTGGCTTTGCGCGCACCCAGCCGTCGGATGGTGCGTTCGGCCGCGATTCGGCCGACCCTCTCCGGGCTATCCAGTTTTTTCAGTGTCCGCGCGACCGAGTACCAGTAGTCACGCTGCATCGCTCCATCTTCGGTCTGCGCGATCGGGACAGCCGCCACGGAGCAGTAAGACCGGGAATATTCGCCGACGAATCCGTGCGAGTTGGCCAGGACTTTGTGTCCGGTAGCAGCGTCGAACGATCCGCCCTCGGAATTCTTGATGCGCGGATCGAAGTCGAGCGCGGCCTTCTCGGTGCGCCGGGCGTACGAAATGCGGTCGGCGCCGGGCAGCGAATAGACGTCTTCGTGAAAGAGATCGAGATCGCCCTTGATCTGCCCGAGCTGATCGGCTGCGGGAATCCCTCCGAATGGGTCCTCGGAGGTAATCTTCGCGAGAGTGAGGGCGGAACTCACCAGGAGATCGAGCCCTTTGCGCGAGAAATCGCTCGAGTAGGTGCTGGCAGCGCGTTGTCCGAAGAACACGCGGACCCCGATTGATTTCGAGCCGGATTCTTTCAGCGTTTCGACCTGTCCGAGGCGGACCAGCGTGGAAAATTCGTCTCCTTCGCGCACGACGCATTCGGCGGCAGTGGCTCCGCCGGCCATCGCACGGGCAACGATGTCGGTAGCGATTTCTTTCAGGTCGGTTTCGAGTTTCGTGTTGCGAGTTTCGAGTTCAGTTGGCATAGGAGATCTTTAACCACAGAGGCGCAGAGACACAGAGGAAATCAAAGAACGACTACAATTCCCCCGAAGTTCTCTGTGTCTCTGTGGTGAAAAGGTTCTACTGCATGAAGCCGCCGGGATCTTTTCTGGCGGTGCCGCCCACAGTCAGGCGGTCGATTTTCAGCGTCGGGATTCCCACGCCCACCGGCACTGCCTGCCCGTCTTTGCCGCAGGTGCCGACGCCTTCGTCCAGTTTTAGATCGTTGCCGACCATGCTGACGCGGGTCAACACATCGGGACCGTTGCCGATCAGCGTAGCGCCTTTGATCGGGGCAGTGATCTTGCCGTCTTCGATCATGTAGGCTTCCGACGCCGAGAAAACGAATTTCCCGTTCGTGATGTCGACTTGGCCTCCGCCGAAATTCACCGCGTAAACTCCGTGCTTCACCGACCGGATGATGTCTTCGGGATTGTCCTGCCCTGCCAGCATATAGGTGTTAGTCATACGAGGCATGGGGATGTGCTCGTAGCTCTCGCGGCGCCCGTTGCCGGTGTCGGCGATGCCCATCAGGCGCGACGAAAGTTTGTCGCTGAGATATCCCTTGAGGATTCCCTTCTCAATCAGAACAGTTTCCTGCGTCGGCTCGCCTTCGTCGTCGACGTTGAGCGATCCACGGCGCCATGGCATGGTGCCGTTGTCGACGACGGTGCATCCTTCGCTGGCCACGCGCTTGCCGATCAGACCTGCGAACGCCGAAGTCTTCTTGCGGTTGAAGTCAGCTTCAAGTCCATGGCCCACCGCTTCGTGCAGCAGCACTCCGGGCCATCCGGGACCAAGGACAACTTCCATGTCTCCGGCAGGAGCTTCGCGCGCATCGAGCTGCAAAAGGGCCTGGCGTGCGGATTCCTTGGCAAAATATTCGGGATTCTTTTCGCTGAAGAAGAAATCGAGGGCCACGCGGCCTCCGCCGCCGGACGATCCGCGGGCGGAATTACTTGCCGTCTTCGCGATGCACGAGACGTTCATGCGAGCCAACGGCTGCGAGTCCTCGGCGAACGTACCGTCGGAAGCGACGACCAAAATGTTTCGGAGCTCATCCGCGTAGCTCGCGCGGACTTCCTGAATGCGCGGATCAAACGCGCGCGCGGCCTTGTCGGCTCGCATCACGAGTTCGACCTTGGCGCTGATTTCGGCGTCGACCGACGGAAGCGTTACAGGATACAAGCTGCGAGCGGCTGTCTTCTGGAATCCGGCGACGGTCGTCTTTGCCGGAGCGCTGGCAATCAACGCAGCCGTGCGCGCCGCGTGCAGGATGCGTGCAGACGAAAGATCGTCGGTGTAGGCATATCCGGTGCGCTCGCCGGAGACCACGCGGACTCCACATCCAGCGGAGATTCCCTGCGAAGCCGATTTCACCATCGACTCGTCAACCATCAGAGACGTCGAAGAGAGGTACTCGAAGTACAGGTCGGCGTAGTCGCCACCGGCGGAAAGCGCGGCGGCCAGATAGCGCTCGAGGTCGTGCTCGGTCAGACCGTAGTTTTCGAAGAAGAAGCGGGATTTTTCGGATTTTTTATCCACGTGTTTTAGATGCCGGCGAGCGGGTGGCGGACTCTGACGGCGCTCCTGTTCTGAGGTATGTTCTACGGCCTGTTTGCTTTGTTCTGATTGTACTGCACGGCGTAGACACGCAGAAATGGGAAGGGGGGTGAAAAATCGGACGCCGGTGGTCGGGTCGGTTTGCGCTTTCGACTGCCTGTTTCGCGGATTAAAGCCTTCCACAGGATCTGCACTGACGATGGTCACACGTCACAGACAACGATCCACCCGACGTGGACAATCGGGGCGTGACCCCAGAGACACTCAGCCGGACTGTCGCGGATTTTCTCAGCGAAGCGGCGGGCGCCGTCGTGCTGGAAGATGGCGCGCTCGCGTTTGATCTCTCGCAATCGAAGTATTCGATCTCCGGCGAGTACAACAAATGCCTGCTGCATCTCTGGTCGGCGGAGCGGAATACAGTACGGCGCGTGCTCGATGCCGAAGTGAAGGGCGGCACGCTGCGGCTGGTGGTGCAGCGGCTTGGACAGGCGCGGCCCACAAAGCTGGAAATATGCCGCGAGCGCGATCGGCGCTCTCCGTCGGCCAGGAAGGCGGCCCGGGCCAGCTATGAGCACAAGTTGCGGCGCGCGATCGAACGGCATTTCCCGGAATTTGCGATCTCACAGATGACCTCAAGCGTGGATCTTGAAAAATCTTTCGGTCCGGTCTACATGCGTGGGTTGATGCGCCGCGGCCAGACTGCTTTCGCGCTCCTGGGAGTGAATGGTTCGGAGACGCAGTCATCCATCGACGCGGCGCTGACATTTGGGATTTTATGGCTTGATGTCTGCCGGGAAAATCCCCACTTCCGGCAACATCGGCCGGAAGTGGGGCACCCGGCATTCGTCGAAGGGCTGATTTTGTTTGCGCCGGCCGGATGTTCATCTCTTCTGCGAGAGCGCATGGCGAATTTGCATCCTTCGGCGGCGAAGTGGCGGCTGTTCGAGTTCGACGAGCGTCATGACGCGATGATTGAAATGGACTGCACCGATCGCGGAAACGTGGCGACACGTCTTGTCCACGCGACCAACGAGACCGCAGCGCACGAGCGATTCGCAGAGTCGATCACTCGGATCCGAACAGTCCTGCCGAACTGCGAAGTCGACATCCTGTCGCCGGCTGAGATCGCGTTCCGCTGGCGCGGCCTCGAGTTTGCCAGGGCGCGCATGGGCGCCGAGGCGGTCACCTTCCGCAGCAAGCAGGAAATTGTGTTTGGCGTTGGCGCCGAAGAGCGCGCTGCTTGAGGATCGCAATTGGGCGTTCTTTCTCGATCTGCTAACTGCGTTGCGCGATTCGCGACATCCCTACGGGCCGCGGAATGACCGCTTGTTCCGCATGCATCCAGAGCGCTGGCTTGAGTCGTTGGTGATGAACGACGTCAGCGTGATTGACGAGCGATTGGAAGCCGAGTCGGTCTATTCGCAGGTTCCGGCATTTTCAGCTGCGGACCGAGCGATGATCGATGTGCTGACGCTGACACATGAAGGACGGCTCGCGGTCGTCGAGTTGAAGGCCGACGAAGACATTCATTTGCCGCTGCAAGGCCTGGATTACTGGGCGCGCGTGCAGTGGCACCACAGCCGAGGAGAATTTTTGCGTTACGGATATTTTGGCGGGCGCGAACTGGCCGCCGAATCTCCACTGCTGTTTTTGGTCGCGCCCGCGCTACGCGTGCATCCCTCGACTGACATCATCCTGCGCTACATTTCACCGGAGATCGAGTGGGCATTCGTAGGCATTGACGAAAGGTGGCGCGAGGGAGTGCGGATTGTATTTCGCAAACGTCCTCACCATGGAAACGCGGAGGCCCGGAGGAATTCGGATCCACAAGTCGCGATCGCGTGAGGCGATGGCCGTTGTCATCCCATTACAGGATCTCAAGAAGCTCATCGCCCCTCAAACATCTAACAAGCGGATTCCACCTGAGTCAGCTCCAGACTTGTTTTCGTCCATGATGGCGTGAGTGGCGTGCTTCGGTCCATTTTGTAAAAGTTCTCTCAGGTCAGTGGTCGCCGTGACGCGAGTCTTTGAACACCGCGCCACCTTTCATCACGAAGTCCACGTGCTCCAGCGCGCGAACGTCTGCCAGCGGATCGGCCTGCACGGCGATGATGTCGGCGAATTTGCCGGGCTCGATCGTGCCCACGTCGGCCGAGCGGCCGATCAGGTCGGCGGCGCTGGAAGTGGCGGCGCGGATCGCTTGCGCCGGCGTCATTCCGAACTTCACCATGTAATAAAACTGGCGGGCATTATCTCCGTGCGGATAAACACCGGCGTCGGTACCGAACGCCATCTTTGCTCCGGCTTTTACGGCCTTCTGGAAATTCTCGCGCTGCAGGCGGCCCACCATCTTTTCTTTTTCGATATTTTCCATGGGCAGCCCGAACTTTGGAGCTTCATTCAATAAGTAATCGTCGTTGTAGATGTCCATATCGAGGTAGGTGCCGTGCTCCTTGGCGAGCCGGATGCCCTCGTCGTCAATCAGGCTAGCGTGTTCAATGGAATCGATGCCGGCGAGAATCGCGTTCTTAATTCCTTCAGAACCGTGGGCGTGCGCGGCGATTTTGCGTCCGGCCATGTGGGCGGTTTCAGCCGCTACCTTGAGTTCTTCGAGCGTGTATTGCGGAGCGCCCGGGCTGTCTCCTTTCGAAAGCACACCGCCCGTAGCAAGGATTTTGATCACGTCGACGCCGTATTTCACCTGCGCGCGGACCACGTGGCGAATCTGGTCTGGGCCGTCGGCAATTCCGAAATCACGTTCTTCCGGGAACATCGATACGCGAGTCTGTGGAGAAAAATTGTTCAGATCCCCGTGGCCGCCGGTGATTGAAATCGCCGGGCCGCTGGCAACGATACGGGGACCGGGAATGAGGCCGTCATTAATTTGGTTGCGCAGATCGACAGCCAGAAAGGGCGGCGATCCCACGTCGCGCACCGAGGTGAACCCCGCCTCGAGCGTTTTACGGGCGTTGACGACCCCGAAGATTGCATTATCGAACGGCGTGTCTTTGAAGTTATAGATCTCGTTGTAGCGGTCTGCGCGATAGCTGAGGTGCGTGTGGCAATCGATCAGTCCGGGCAACACCGTCGCGTGAGAGAGATCGATAACGCTGGCGCCGGGTGGGATCTGCGTGCTTGCTGCGGCCGCGACGCTTTTGATCCGCTCGCCTTCCACGGTGATCACAACATTTTGGCGCACCGAATCGCTGGTCGCATCGAATAGGCGTCCCGCGACGATATAAGTAGTCTTCGCGGGCGCTTGCGCCGCGGAATTTCCGTTTGATGTTTGTGCCAGAGCGAACGCGTGCAAAAAGAGAACTGCCGTGCAAAAGCCGGCCAATCGTTTCAAGGGATTTTTCTCCTATGGGTTCCGGGGAAAGTTTCGATGCTTGGGTTGAGATTTGTCAATCGAACTGGCAACGAATGGGACGAACCCTTGCACTCTTGTGCCCTGCGCACGACTGGAGTTGGTGTCGCTGCACACGCTTTCTCCTTATTACTCCCAATCCCCCAGCAACCGCCGCACATCCACCATCTGCGCCAGGTGATACGCGTTGTGGTCGGCGGCCAGCAAGGCCTCGCGAAGAATGGTTTGACCATCACCCCACGCGATCGGTGCGAAGAGATCCGTCTTCGGATTCGCCAGGAGCGCTTGTAGGGCCTTCAGATCGCGGCGGAATGCCTGGATGCTCTTGTTCCACGCCGCAGCGTTCGTCGGGGCCGCTACTTTCGGCCAGTAGCCCTCCGGCCACTTCGGAGACTTGTGCTTTGGATTGCGGCTGAACTCGAGGATGTCCGCCTGCGCGATGCGCAGATGCTCGAGGATCATCCACGGAGAATGCGGAAAGTTTTCGGGCTTTGCGCCTCGAAGTTTCAGCGGCAGATTCTTGACAACATCTTCGAACTTGGCGTGAGCGTTGCCACCAGCCAGAAGTTCGACGAGCTGCCGGCGAAGCGCTTGGTGCGGATCTCTTGGCATGAGTTTCCTCTCACAATGCAGATGCACCCCTTAGATGTCAGCCAAGCGCGTTGCGCTGCAAGAGAGTATGGGCCTGGGCGAAGCTGCATCCGTCTTCCACTCCAGGCTTGTTATTCCGAACGGCGGGGGACAACAGATTCCTCAGTTCGCTCGGAACGACAAATGTCCTCCACGCGAATGATCGCCTTGCCCATCGAACTCCGTTCGTGTAAGGTCGTCTGGTTTTTGTCGGACTCGCCCATGACTGCCGCATCCTTCCGCAAGATCGCCCTCTCCCTGCCCGAGACCGAAGAACGCTCACACATGGATCATCCGGACTTCCGCGTTGCCGGGAAAATCTTCGCGACGCTCGGCTATCCCGACGAGACGCGGGGTATGGTCAAGCTCTCGCCCGAGGATCAGCACAATTTTTCGAAGGATTATCCGGACGCGTTTATTCCCGTCAAAGGCGCGTGGGGACGCGGCGGCGCAACCAGCGTTGTATTGAAAGCGGCGGACGAAGGCGCCCTGACCAAGGCGATCCAGGCCGCCTGGCGGAATACGGCGAAATCGAAGAAGGCCAAAACGCCACCTCGTCGGGCGTAGACTTTCTTCCATGATCGACGGCGAACCAGAGTCCAGCGAGACCGGAGAGTCTTCCTTCGGCGCGAAGACTGGAGCACGCTTGACGCACGGTCCGGCGCTCTACCTGGTCGGCACTCCCATCGGCAATCTCGAGGACATCACTCTGCGGGCCCTGCGCGTGCTGAAAGAGGTCGATGTCATTGCCTGCGAAGATACGCGCCAAACGCAAAAACTGTTGAACCATTTCTCCATCCCAACTCGAACCACCAGTTATCACGAACATAACGAAGTGACCCGCTCGGCGGAGCTTGTGAAAGAAATGCAGGAGGGCGCGAGCGTCGCGCTGGTGAGCGATGCAGGCATGCCCGGAATTTCCGACCCCGGATATCGTCTGGTCACGCTCGCGATTCGCCATCACTTGCCCGTCGTTCCCGTGCCCGGCGCATCGGCTTTTCTGGCGGCACTCGTGGCGAGCGGGCTGCCGACGGATTCGTTTCGCTTCAGTGGATTTCTCCCTGCAAAGCGCGGTGAGCGGCGGGCGACGCTGGAGGCGGTCAAAAGTTCTCCGCGTCCCCAGATTTTTTACGAAACTCCGCACCGGATTGTCGAAGCGCTGGAGGACGTCTGCGAGATTTACGGCGAGGCCCGGCACGTGGTGGTCGCACGTGAGGTGACAAAGATCCACGAAGAATTCCTGCGCGGACGGGCAGGCGAGGTTCTGGCGACATTGAAGTCCCGTGCGGCGGTGAAGGGCGAGATCACCCTCCTGATCGGCAAGGCGGAAGAAGAAGCTCGCGCGTCGTCGGACGCGACGGTCCGCGTGAGTGTGCGGCAGCGAGTCGAGCAGATCATGGCTGAAGAAAAAGTGGATGAGAAGACCGCGCTCAAGCGCGTCGCGAAAGAGCGCGGAGTCTCGAAGAGCGAGGCCTATCGCGAATTGCAGCGGGAGAAATAGTAGACGGGGATCTTTACGAACTATGTGGGGACGGCCGCCCCCGGCCGCCCGACCGAGCGAAGCTCGGCTTGCTACTTCCCGGCCAGTTCTTTCTTCACCAGGTCGCTGACGACTTTCCCATCGACGCGCATGCCCGCGGCGTTGAATTTTGCCATCGCATTTTTCATGACGGTGCCCATCTCTTTCATGGTGGGTGCGCCCATTTCAGCGATGGCAGCTTTCACTCCCGCGGCGATGTCGTCGTCGCTGGCCGCTTTCGGCAGATAGCTCTCGATTACGATGATTTCGGCCGCTTCTTTGTCGGCCATTTGCTGGCGTCCACCCTTGGTGAACTGGTCGATGGATTCCTTGCGCTGCTTGATCAGCGTCGAGAGCACCGCCTGCGATTCCTTGTCATCGAGCGGAGACATTTTTTCGACGGTCTTGAGTTGCAGCGCGCTCTTCACCATGCGCAAGGTCGAGAGGCGGGCCTCCGCCTTGGCCTTCATCGCCGTGACGATGTCTTTCTGGATCTGATCGACTAGAGGCATGCGGAGATTATAGACGCAGGGTGGGCGGGAACCCGTGGGACGCTTGGTTCGCGGCCTCGCCCGGGTCAGCGACGCTTGGTTTCTCGGAATGACAAAGCATTAATCCGCTCAATCCAAACGCATGCAGCCTGCATCTGATGGGCAGGAGGAACACTCAACATGGGAAAACTTGCGATTTGGGCCCAGCTTGAAGCGAAGGCGGGCAAAGAAAAAGAGCTCGAAGAATTTCTGAAGTCGGCACAGCCGCTGGCCGAGCGGGAGCCGGGAACGATTACGTGGTACGCCATCAAGATGGGGCCGGGGAAATACGGAATCTTCGATACGTTCGCGGACGAGAACGGACGCAACGCGCATCTCAACGGAGAAATCGCGAAAGCGCTTTTTGCCAAAGCGAAAGAACTGCTTGCTGAGGCACCAAAGATCGACAAGCCCGAAATTCTCGCTTCGAAAACTGCAAAGTAATTAGGAATATTGAATAGAAATCCCCACTTTCGGCGGCATCGGCCGGAAGTGGGGCACCCGCACTTTCTCGAACTCACCTCCCAGTAGCCGGCAGAAAAATCAAATCTCAAGAGGCATCTTGCATTCCGACGGTTCACACAGCGAACAAAAGGAATCTGCTCTGCCCCGCACCTGCACAGCCTCCGATCAGCAGATTCCTCTCCGCGAAATTGCTCGTCGGGATGAAAAATCAACGACAAGATCCCGCCGCAGCGTCCTCGAACCGCGGCGACTCCTATAAACTAGTTGTTCATCCCCTACGCAAAGGACTCAGCTCATGTTGCATAAAAATCGTCTTTTTACTCCAGGGCCGACGCCGTTATTGCCGGCGGCTCAGACGGCGATGGCTTCGTTCACCGCGCACCATCGGACCGCCGACTTCAAGGCTCTTTTTCAGCGCGTGCTCGTCGACATGAAAGATTTCGTCGGCACCAAGAATGACGTGCTGGTGCTGGCGTCCTCGGGCACCGGCGTGATGGAAGCCTCGGTTTCGAATCTTACGTCCCCGGGCGACAAGGTCCTGGTGCTAACCGCCGGAAAATTCGGCGAACGCTGGACCGGACTCGCCAAGGCATTCGGCTGCACTGTCGAAGTGTTGAGTGTGCCTTACGGCGAGACATTTTCGTTGGACGAGATTCGCTCACGCGTAACTCCCGATCTGCGAGCCGTATACGTGCAGGCGACCGAGAGTTCGACTGGCGCGCGCCACGACGTGCAGGGAATTGCCAAGATTGTCCGTGCGGTCAGCGATAACGCGCTGCTTGTGGTCGACGCGATCACGGGACTCGGCACCACGCACCTCGATGTCGATGGCTGGGGCGTCGACGTAATTATCGGCGGATCGCAGAAAGCTCTGATGATGCCTCCGGGGTTGGCTTATTGCGCGGTCAGCGAGCGCGCCTGGAAACGGATGGACTCAACGACATCTCCACGTTTTTACTTCGATCTGCGGAAGGAACGGAAATCGGCAGCGAAGGGCGAAACCGCCTTCACTCCCGCCACCTCTCTGTTCGCGGCCTTGGGAGCGGCGCTCGAATTTATTCGTGCGATGGGCGATGGCGATCTCGCCAAGGGACGCGAAGAATTGGTCAACAATGCCGAGTTATGCGCCGGGATGACCCGCGCCGGCGCGAAGGCGCTGGGACTGAAGCTGTATGCATCGACTCCAGCCGCGGCGCTGACGGCGATCTCCGCTCCAGATGGATTGGACTCCGGCAAGATCGTCAAAGAGTTCCGCGAATCGTTCGACGCGGTCGTAGCCAACGGACAGGGCGAGATGAAGGGCAAGTTGTTCCGCATCGCGCACATTGGCTACTACGATTATCTCGACACCATCGGCATCCTCGGCGCGCTGGAACATGTGCTGGCCCGGGTCACCGACAAGAGTGTCGAGTATGGAGCGGCGGTGCGGGCAGCGCAGGAAGTCTATGCCCGCAGCACCAAACATCAACTCGTCGGAGCCTGAGGAGGCCTCCGGCGCGGTTCATTTCCCAGTTATTGAATCGTAAAGTTCATGGCCGTCGAAGTGGTCGACGTCATTCCGTAAATGCCTGACGATCCAGGATTGGTCACGGTCACCGGAACGGTGCCGGAGTTCATGATGGCTGTGGCCGGAACGGTAACTTCCAGCTTGCCCGCGCTGACAAACGATACAGCCTGCGTCGTGCCGTTAAAAGTGACAAAGGCGTTCGAAGCGAAGTTCGATCCATCGACTTCGAGCTGAAATTGAGCCCCACCGGCGGCGGCGCCCGCGGGATCTAGTTGGGAGATGGCAGGCATTGCGGTTGCACTAGTTGACGGTTTGGAATATCCGCAGCCCAGACCAGCGGCCACGAGCAGAATTGGGACCAGACTTTTCTTGTTGAGTTTCATAAACGCCCTCCTCGAGAAGCGACCAGACGAGAATAGAAATTTCTCGCCGTAGCGGTGTCTGTCAGGTGTCATTTTCTTGTTAAGGTCTTGCTGTCGAGCAGTGGCTGCGAACGTTACAACCTAAGGACTCATCGATGAAAATTGTCGTAGCGGAGAAGATCTCGCTGTCAGCGGTAGAGGAGTTACAGGAACCGGGTTGGACCGTGCTGACTGCGGACCAACTCGACGGAAAGTTGACAGAGCATCTCGAAACTGCGGACGCGCTCATTGTGCGTTCCGCCGTGCAAGCGGATGCGAAGCTCCTCGAACATGCCAACAAGCTGCGCGTGATCGGGCGTGCCGGAGTGGGCGTGGACAATATCGATCTCGATGCGGCCACGCACAAAGGCATCGCTGTCATGAATACTCCAGGGGCGAACGCTGTTGCCGTCGCCGAGCAAACGCTGGGCATGATGCTCGCGATGGCGCGTCATCTCTGCCGTGCCGATGCGCTTATGCACGCCGGGAAGTGGGAAAAGAAATCCCTTCAAGGCACCGAGCTTCGCGGGAAGACGCTGGGCATCGTCGGCCTCGGCAGGATCGGAATGGAAGTTGCGCGGCGCGCGCGCGCGTTCGGGATGGAACTGGTGGGCCATGATCCGTTCGTATCCGCATCGGTGGCAAAAGAACAGGGAATCCGTCTCGCTACTCTCGACGAAGTGTATGCGGCCGCGGATTACATCACCCTGCACGTTGGCCTGACCCCACAAACCAATGGGATGATCAACGCCGCGACCATCGCCAAAATGAAAAAAGGCGTCCGCTTGGTGAATTGCGCGCGCGGCGAACTGGTGAATGAAGCCGATCTCGCGCGAGCCCTCGAGCAGGGACAGGTTGCCTCGGCGGGAATCGACGTGTTCCTCGAAGAACCTCCGAAGAATTCTCCCCTGTTGGCGCTGTCGAACGTGATTCTCACGCCGCACGTTGGCGGCTCCACGTATGAAGCGCAAGAAGCGGTCGGCGTGCAGATCGCACGGCAGGTGAAGGAATATCTAAAGCACGGAGTCATTCAGAATGCGGTCAACGTGCCGTCGGTGTCAGCCGAGGAATACGCGACGATGCAGCCGTACATTATTTTGGCGGAACGCATGGGCGCATTCCTGGCGCAAGTTTCCGAAGGATCGCTCGAAGAAATCTCGATCCGGTACAGTGGGCACATCGCCGAGTGGAAAACGGAACTGATTCGCAATGGCGCGATCAAGGGCATTCTGAACCAGGCGCTCGAGGAAAAGGCAAACCTCGTGAACGCGGCCACCATCGCCGGAGAGCGCGGCCTCCGCGTCGTTGAGGCCCACAAGGCCAAAGCTTCCACGGGCGGCGCGGGCAGCGTGCTGTCGATATTCCTCAAGAGCGCGTCCGAGGAACACATGGTGAAGGGCGCGGTGCTGCACGGCGACGCTCCTCGCCTGCTGGAGGTGGATGGCATCGACGTCGAGGCTCCACTCGAACGCAATCTGATTTACATGCGGAACCGTGACGTCCCTGGCGTGATCGGAAAAGTGGGAACGATCCTCGGAGAAGAATCGATCAACATTGCAGATTTCTCTCTCGGACGGAGGAGCGCCGAGAAGCCGGGAGAGGCGCGGGACGCCATCGCTGTAGTCCACGTTGACGGCCAAGTTTCGGATGCAGTCCTAACGCGACTGAAAGGGATTCCTGCGGTGCACACCGCGAAAGCCGTTCGCCTGTTCTAATGTCCTTTGTCGTCCCGATCGATGGGAAGCCCCTTCGAGAATGCCTCATTCCGAACGACGGCGGACTTCGGCCGGCGGAGGGATTTTGCGGGATGCGCCACCGACATTAAATGCGACACGCGCGAAACCCTTCGCTGCGCCTGAAAACCGGCTTCGTCCAGGATGACACGACTCTTGATGACAGAGTGGAAAGACTAGGCGTCGCCTTCGTCTCGCCGGAGTTTCCGGCTTTCGGCTAGCAAGGCCATGGAGTGCATCAGGTTTTGCAGCGTCACGATGCCGACCAGGCGCTGGTCTTCGACGACAGGAATGATGCTTGAGCTGCGAGCGGTCAGTTTGCGGAAGGCCGAACTGAGCGAGTCGTGGCGCACGGAAACGTCGAAGATCTTGTTCATCACCGCCTGCACGTAGCCGTTGCCTTCGGCGCGCAGCGCGTCGAGAATCCGCCCCTTCGAAATAACTCCCACCATGTCCATCCCGCGAACGACGGGAAAATCGTCCTGCAGCGAGTGGACCGCTTTATTCAGCGCGTCTTCCAGCGTGTCTGCCGGAGACAGGGTCGCGAAGTCGGTGAGCATGACTTCATCGAGCCGTACATTGTCGAGAACAGACTGGAACACCAGGGCGCGCTCTTCGAGTTGAGCGGCGGAGAACACGATCACGCCCACCATGGTGAGCCAGTTGTCGCTGAACAACCCGGCGAAGACGAAGACCAACGCGATCGCAGTGCTGATAGAGACGGCACGCCGCGTCGCCGAAGAAAGATCCATCGTTCGCGAGAACAACGCCCGCACAATGCGTCCGCCGTCGAGCGGATAGGCCGGCAAAAGGTTGAGCAAGGCGATATAAAGATTTGCCGCCACCACGCTTTTGAGCAGGTGCGAGGCTTGCAGCAACGGCCATTTCCAAAGATCGACTCCGGCGCCACTAGTGGTAATGGCCACGACTGCGAAAGCGGCGACAACCAGGTTGGCAAGCGGTCCCACGAGAGCCAGCCAGATTTCGCGCTTCCACAAAAACGGGGCCGACTGCTTTTCCGTGCGCGATTCCTCATAGAGTGCAACACCCGTAATGGGAAGGAGGATGACCGCTTTCGGGATCAGGCCGACGCGGCGCGAGGCGATCATGTGCGCGCATTCATGAATCCCGACACAAGCAAGAATAATGCCGCACAGCGCGAGGTCGCGCGGCCCGTTCGCCGCTCCCGGGTGGGCGGCGTACTCGGTCCAGAACACAAACATCGGCAGGATCAGAAACGTCAGGTGCAGGCGGACGTCCACACCGAACAGCCTTCCTACCGGAATGGACCAACTTCGCATAGATATTGGATGCTTTTATTCTACATGCAGATATAGATGGATATAGTGGTTGCGGCATCCAAGGGAAGAGGGCCATGCGGGTGATCGGGGGAAAGTATCGGAGCCGGATTTTGCGTTCTTTGCGCGGAACGGACACTCGTCCGACTTCCGACAAGTTGCGGGAAACTCTGTTCAATGTGCTGACCGCGGGAAATCCCGCCGCGCTCGAAGGCAGCGTGTGGCTCGATTTGTTTGCGGGGACCGGAGCGGTCGGGATCGAAGCGTTGAGCCGCGGCGCAAAGGAAGTTCATTTCGTCGAGAGTTCCGCCGAGGCGGCGGAAGCGATTCGCAAGAATCTTCAAAACCTCGGCATCGCGAACGGGTTCAAAGTTCTGCAGGACGAATTGCCGCGCGCATTCTGGCGCATGGAGCGGCAGCGCGTCGCAGCCGACGTCGTCTTCATCGATCCGCCCTATCGCATGAAAGATTCCTACACCAACACGCTGCGGGCGTTGGCCGATTCCTCTTTAATCTGGGCCATGTCGGTGGTGATTGCGGAACACGAAAAGAAATTCGATCCGGGCGAGGAATTCGGGTCGTTGCGCCGGTTTCGGCATTTGGCGCAGGGAAGCACCGCCCTGAGTTTTTACCGGATGCGGACCGCCGCCGAGTTGCGAGTGTAATTTCTCCGCAGACTTCTTCTACATGATCAATTCATCGTCGCGGCGAACGATGGGATGCTGCATCTCTTCAAGATCGTTCTTCACCATGTTCAACCCGTAAACGCAGCCCTCGAAATTCTTCGAAAGGCTGGCGAACAGCGGTGCAACCTTGGCGTACTCAAAGTGCTCGAACTTCGAAACAATGTAGTAGCTTTCCTTGCCGGCTTTCACCCAGTCCACAAAATTTTCGAGGCGCTGGCGCCGCAGGCGGAAGTGATTGATGCTCTCGGGAAACATTCCCGCGAAAAACAGTGTGTAATCCCCGATGTGTTTGCGCACCTGGCGCTCGCGATCGAATGACGGGGCGGGCCCGTACACCGGATCGGATTCCAGCATCATTTCGCCGACATCGGAAAGTGGACGGTGCGATTCGTTGCGAATCCTGTAGAGCTGATCGGCTTCGCAAAACTCCGACAGCAAGTGTGAGACGTAGGCGATAATCTGCGGATCGCGAATCCCTATTTCTTCTGCGTAGTGCCTTCCGACCAGATCCTGAAACAGGTGCTGCAGCGGATGCGATTCCTCGATCATCGTAAGCCCCCTGAACCCCGCGCCATCTACGGAGTTTCAGCCACATGCGTGTGTTGATATCTCACTTTACTGTGGGAACGCAAGTGACTTTTGTTTATCACCGCGATTCGTTTTCCCGATTAGTTAGAGGGACCCGCATGGACTGCGAGTTGTGCGGTGAATCCAGTAGACATGGGGGTGCCGAGTAAGTGAATCCAGTTTGATTTGCTGGCAGTCTAAACATTTGGCTGCCAAAAATAAGACTTTCGCCGACACGAGCGATCTGCAAAACAAGTCCCGTGAGTCGGTGACCTATAAGAATGAGCGGCTAAATGGAGGTCTGCATGGAGCGTCAGAACTTTTCGACTGGCACCACTTGGGAGCCGATCGTCGGTTACTCTCGTGCGGTCAAAATGGGATCGTACATTCACGTTTCGGGTACCACGGCGACCGGAGCAGATGGCAAGATCGTCGGCATCGGTGACGTCTACGCCCAAACGGTGCAGGTGCTCAACAATATCGAGAGCGCACTCAAGAAAGCGGGCGCGAGCATGAAAGACGTAGTGCGTACCCGCATGTACGTCACCGACATCGCGCAGTGGGAAAAAGTCGGACGCGCTCACGGCGAGTACTTCCGCGACATTCGCCCCGCAACTTCGATGGTGCAGGTCAGCGCGCTGATCTCTCCGGAAATTCTGGTCGAGATCGAGGCGGACGCCGTGGTTGCGGGCTGAGCCCAACCCGAATACTCGAGTCTCGCTCCCAATTCTCTTGACAAGTGGTCCGGCACGCGGATAATGCCTGCATTCAGCTCCACGGGTCGAACCCGCTTCCGCATTTCGCGGAGACGGCGGAGGTGCTTGATGAGCGTCCTGGAACTTTGCGATCGGGAAATTGCGGCAGTCGGCATGGAAGCCACGGTAGCCGATGCCATCCATAAAATGCTCGACTTTCACGTCGGCGCGGTAGCCGTCGTCGACGACGAATACCGCGTCGCGGGAATTTTCACTGAGCGCGACGTCCTGCGAAAAATGTCTCTCAGCCATGTGGACCCGCGGACGACTTCCATCCGCGAACTCATGACAACCCCGGTGGAAATGGCGACGCGCCAAACGGGCGCGGGAGAAGCCCTCGGTATCATGCTCGAACGCCACTTCCGCCATTTGCCCGTCGCCGACAATGACGGCAAACTGCTCGGGATCCTTTCGATCCGCAACCTGCTCGAGTGGCGCGTCGAAGATCTGAGCCATCAGCTCGAGTCTCTCGAGCAATACGTCTCCAACGACGGCCCCGGCGGCTAGACTCGCCCTTCTTCGCTTCACTCAAGATGACAGCAGGATGGCATTGACTGGATTTCCTCCTCCTGCGCCGTCGTTCGGGATGGAGATTCTCGCGCCGCACCTTGGCAAGTCGCGTCACCACACCAAGGGAGGAATCTGTTGTATCTTGTCATTCCGAACGTTCGCGCAGCGAACGAGAGGAATCTGCTGTCGCAAGATCCATGCCCAATCCCTCCACCGAGTCCAAGACCATCGCCGCCGTCCGTATCGCCGCCTCTATCTTTTTCCTGTTCTTCGGCGAATATAAGGTCGTCGGACCCGGCTTCGCCCATGGCGGATTCCAGAAATATTTGAGCGACTACATCGGCGGTTCGGCCGTCAACTTCTATCGTCCGGTGCTCTCCGGAATCGTGCTGCCGCACGCCGTCTTCTTCGGCTACGCGGTGGGCGTGATCGAACTGCTCATCGGTATCTCACTCCTGATCGGGTTCTGGGTGCGTCCCGCTTGCGTAGTCGGGATTCTGTTTCTGCTGAATCTGACGCTGGCCTCCTGGTGGGACGCCGGCCACGGAGTTCCCATATGGCATTATTTCGGCGCCCGGCTCGACACAATTCCGCTGCTGCTGTTACTGGTGATCTTTTTCGCCGCGGACGCCGGAACCGTCTGGGGGCTCGACCGGCGGCGATAAGCTCAGCCGCCAAGACTCGTTACGACATTTTATCGAAAGGCATTCAACTATGAGACGGATGTTCGGAGCTTTGCTGGCCGTTAGTCTGATGTTTGCGGGAATCGGCGCGATCGCCCAAACGCCGCGACATGTGATCTTGCACGCGGGGCATGTTCTCGACGTGAAGTCTGGAAAAATGCTGGCCGATCAGACGCTCGAGATCGAAAACGGAAAAATCGTCAGCATGGTCGCCTCGGCCGAAGCGAAGCCTTCCTCTGACGCGGTGCGGATCGATTTGCCCAACGCGACGGTTCTTCCGGGCATGATCGATGCGCACACGCATCTGACCTTCGACCCGGTGTTTGGCTACGAACAACTGGCGATCTCGACGCCACGCGAAGCGCTGATCGGTGCGAAGAATGCTCGCGTCACGCTGCTCGCTGGATTCACGACCGTCCGCAACGTCGGAGCTCGCGCTTATACCGACGTCGCTTTGCGTGACGCGATCAACGCCGGAGACGTGCCCGGCCCGCGCATGCTGGTCAGCGGGCCCGCTTTGGGTATCACCGGTGGGCATTGCGACAACAACATGCTGCCGTTCGAGTATCACGCGGTCGAGGATGGCGTGGCGGACGGCGTCGCAGGCGTTCAGCAGAAAGTGCGCCAGAATATTAAGTACGGCGCAGACGTGATCAAAGTCTGTGCCACCGGCGGTGTGCTCTCGCTTGGTGACAATCCGCAAAGCTCGCAGTACACGCTCGAGGAGATGAAGGCGATCGTCGCCGACGCGCACCGCCTGGGCCGCAAGGTCGCGGCGCACGCTCACGGAGCGGAGGGAATCCGTTGGGCCGCCGAGGCCGGCGTCGACTCGATCGAGCACGGATCGTATATCGACGACGCTGCGATTGCCGCAATGAAGGAACACGGCACGTATCTCGTGCCCACGCTGTATCTCGGCGACTGGATGATTGATAACGCTGGATTGACCCGCCTGCCGAGCCCCTTGTTGGCCAAGGCCCGCGAGGTGATCCCTGCTGCACGAAAAAATATCGCACACGCCTTTGCGAGCGGAGTGAAAGTCGCGCTCGGCACCGACGCCGCCGTCTATCCGCATGGAATGAACGCCCATGAGTTCGCTGTGATGGTGAAGCTCGGCCTGACTCCTCTGCAGTCGATTCAAGCCGGAACGATCAACGCCGCCGACTTGTTGGGATGGTCCGGCAAGGTTGGAACTCTGGAACCCGGCGCGTGGGCAGACATCGTTGCGGTCGATGGCGATCCTTTGAAAGACGTGACGACTCTGGAGCGCGTGAAGTTCGTGATGAAGGGCGGAGAAGTGGTGAAAAACGATTACGGGAAGTGAGGAGTATTCGATCTCCGTGGACGGGTAGCTGAACTTCGCTCAGCGGACACGGGGCTGTCCCCACATACTCTTGACGAGTTCAGCGTTGCCGGGCCCGCTCGGTCACCCAATCCGTCCAGAACGACGACGTGCCGCTCGCGAGCAGCGAAGATTTCCCGAGCACAGCGTCCACAAAGTTTTCAATCATCGGATAGTGCAGGTTCGCGTGAGCCGCCAGACTCTCGCGTCCTCCAGTCCAAATCAAGTCTGGCCCGTTGAGCGGGGACATCTCGATCTCGCCATCTGTCCCGCGAATGCGGCATTCGTCTCGCCCGATCTTCGAGTGCCAGCGCACATCCACGACTCCGCGTACGCCCTCCGGATATTCGATCATCACCGTCGCGTTGTCTTCGACTGCGTAGCGATGCACGGCATTTGAAAGCTGCGCCGACACGCTCTGAGGCTGTCCGAAAATAAAATTCAAAACGTCGATGCGGTGGGACGCGATATCAAACAACGGGCCGCCGCCGGCTTTCGCGGGATCGACCAGCCAACTCCGGCTGCCCGTACCATCGAACCACATGTGGTTTGTGAACTCGGCAACCACCGGCTTGCCGATCGCTCCCGATGCAAGAAGTTGTTTCGCGCGCTGCACCTTCGGATAGCAGCGACGATAGTACGCGACGCCGAACGTCTTCCCGCTTTGCTCCGCAGCCTGCAGCATGGCGCGAGCTTCGGCCTCGTTCATCGCCATCGGCTTCTCGCAGAGCACGTGCCTTCCCGCGCGAAGCGATTGGATCGTTTGCGGACCATGCAGGAACACCGGCGTTCCCACGTAGACGGCATGCACCGCAGGATCGGCCAAGGCATCGTCGAGCGTTGCAAACACTCGCGCAGCGTAGGGGGTGGCTTTCGCGGGATCGCGCGTTACCAGCCCATACAGGCGGCTTCGCGGTTCAGCCTGAATGGCCGGAATGACGCGGCGTATTGCGATATCGCCGATTCCGATGACGACCCAGTTCAGCACAGTTTGAATATAGCGCAGGCGTCGATGGTAGCCGGCAGCGATGTCGAGCCGCGCCCGACGGACAGCCGAGGGTGGCCGTCCCCACATGGATCATCAATCATCGATTCAGAAACAACAAAGGCCGGCGCGAGGCCGGCCCTTGATTCAATCTCAAATCGAAAACTACTTCTTGGGGGCGATCGCGTCCTTCGCAGCCTTGGCGACGCGGAACTTTACGACTGTCTTCGCCTTGATCTGGATCGGTTCCCCCGTCTGGGGATTGCGTCCGACACGGGCCTTGCGGTGTGCCTTCACCAAGCGGCCGAGGCCGGGGACGACGAAGATTCCGTTCTTCTTGGTCTCTTTGATTGCGGTGTCGGCGAGGTGCTCCAGAAACGCCGCCGCGGTCTTGTTAGGGAGCTCAGTCTTCTCAGCAAGTTGCCGGATAAGTTGTGTCTTGGTCAAACCTGAAGCCATACTTCCTCCTCGAAAAAATCGGTTTAATACCAGCGCGGAGTTATCTTAAACCCATGAGCCTGTGGAAAAACACCTTATTTCACGGGGGTTTTCTAATTTATGTACGCGGAAGGGCCCGTCTTTACAGGTGTTTTCATGGGTGTTGCTGCTCAAGTGGGCCTGTCATGCGTATCAGCGTGGTTACCCCCAGAGGCAAATTTGTGTCCCTGGTCACTCGTCTGCGTTGTGAAAAATACGATCCTCGGCAACCTACCGCTCTCAAAACATTTCGCCCCACGAGATTCTCACGCGTCCGTCGAGAACACGCGCCGGATGCCATAATGTTGAAAGGAGCTTTCATTGAGCTGCGCGATTTGTGAAATCCGCAAAGAGAAACGGTTTTGCCCGGCGGTGCACGGGCGCATTTGTCCGCAGTGTTGCGGCGAACAGCGCGAAGTGACGCTCGATTGTCCGAGCGACTGTCCGTATCTTCAGCAGGCGCGCCAGCACGAAAAGCCGCGCTCGGCCGGCGAGATCGATCCTGCGGCGCTTTTCCTGCAGATCGAGGTCTCGGATCAGTTCATGTTCGAGAAAGAACATCTGCTGATGGGGCTGACATTCGCTCTGGCAAAGGCCGCGCGCGCAGATCGTACCCTGCACGATCAGGATTTGATCGCGGCGCTTACGTCGCTGACCACAAGCTACGAACGACGTTTGAATTCCGGACTGCACTACGAGGAGCCATTTGCAATCGAGTCGCAGCGGCGCGTCTCGGCCGAAGTCGAAACTATGATCAAGGAGTTCCGCGAGGCCGAACTCAAACACACGGGAGTTACCACGCTGAAAGACTCAGAAGTGCTGAAGGGCCTGGCATTCCTTGTGCGCCTCGGCCACGGTCGAACGTCGGGCCGTCCAAAGTCGCGCGCCTTCATCGACTTTCTTTTTGACCAATTCCCCGAAAAAGAATCAGCAGTCGTCACGCCAGGAGAAGCTGGCAGCCGAATTATCCTGCCGTAACGGGCGCAAGGCATGATCCCGAACATTTCGTGAATCCGTCATCCCGAACGACGGCGCAGTTCAGCCGACGGAGGGATCTTGCGTGAAGCGCAACAGGTTTCGACTGAGCCGTACCTTCGCGCCAGCCTAAAACCGCTCCCGCGCAGGATGTCCGGCCGTCAGTGCCCGCCGCCAAAGCGCCGCACGGTTTGTCCCGCCGGTAGTGCATCCAGCAGTTCCTTCACACTCTTCTTCAGAACCGGATGCCTAGCCTCCGGGGCGATCTCAGCCAGGGGCGCGAGCACGAAGCGACGAAATGCCATCGCAGGATGCGGTATGGTCAGCGCCACCATGTCTATGATCGTGTCGCCGAATAACAGGATGTCGATATCAATCGTGCGCGGACCTTTCTTCTGCACCCGCCGCCGCCCCATCTGCTGCTCGATCCCAAGCAGTAAGGTCATCAATTGCCCGGGCGGCTCAGAAGTCTCAAAGGCCACTGCACAGTTCAGGAACCAATCCTGGTCTGTAACCTCGACCGGTTCCGTTTCGTAGAAAGAAGAGACAGCCAGCACGCGCCCGTGCGCGCTGATCCGCTCAATCGCTTCGCGCAAATGCTGCGCGCGCTCCCCAATGTTCGATCCCAGCGACAGGTATGCGATGTTGGCCATGTGGCGTGGCGTCCAGTTTTACTCTCGGAGCATCCCCCGCACAAATTAGGACGATGCCTGGCATCTGCCGAAGACAATCAGATTCCTCGGGGCAAGAGCCGCCGGCCGGAATGACAGCCTGGTTTCTCCGCCGAAAATTGCCCCTAAAAGATACAAAACACGCGCCTACAAAGGACCCGTCACCTTGGTGACTATCGTGCCAGAACGCCGCCCTCCTACAATCAAACCATGACGTTGGAGTCTCTACTTCTGAGTCAAGATACCGAACTGGTGCGCGTGCTCCGGCCCACGCTGGAGAAAATGTCCATCGACGTGGAGGTCTGCCACGAAGCCCGGACTGGCTCCGACATCCTGATTTCCGACAAGTTCGATGCGGTGATCGTCGATTGCGACGACATGAGCGGCGGCCTGGCCCTGTTGCAGGGATTGCGCGCTACTCCGAGCAACCGGAATTCCGTCGCCTTCGCCGTGCTCAACGGAAAGAAAACGACGACTCAGGAAGCTTTTGGGATGGGCGCGAATTTCGTGCTGCAGAAACCGCTCAGCGGATTGAACGCGTCGCGCTGTTTCCACGCCGCGCTCAACTTCATGCTCAAAGAACGTCGCCGCTACTTCCGGCAACCGGTGAAGATCCAGGTGCAGCTGTCGCTCGAAGGAAAGAAAATTATTGGAACGAGCACCAACGTCAGCGAAGGTGGCATGGCGGTGATCGTGCACGAAGCGCTGCCGAAGGGCGCCGCGCCGCATCTCAAGTTCACACTGCCCGGAGCCGACTTCCACATGGAAGTTGAAACCGAAGTCGCGTGGAGTGACGTCAAAGGCCTTGCCGGTTTTCGCTTTCTGAATGTCCCCAAGAGTTCGCAGATGCTGCTCGAGCGCTGGCTCGATGAACGTATGGAGCAGGAATTCCCCGGAGCGAAAGAGCGTCTAGCCTCCGCCGAACTGGAATCCAAGCACTAAACTTCGTCTCCCGAATGATTTAAGCAACAGCGTCGCCAGTCCCCAAACTCAGAAGCAGCCCAGCAACTTGTCGGAATGCTTCCACGACGCGCCACCCTTCCGATGTCCTAACGACCAAAGGGAACCTTTCTTTGAACTTGCCCCATATTCCCGGCATGGCAAGCTAGATGCATGGCTACGAATAGCTTTCGCATTGCTAAGGTCCAAAGATCGCTGCAATATTTCGAAAATGACGTCCCGCTATTGAACATGAGGGTCAAAGAGCTATCGAGCGAACGTCAGGAATCCGCGCGCAAGTTCGCGGCAGCCGTTATCGATCAGACGCGCGCCGAGCTGGAGCGCCTGCTGCGCGAACAGCCGGAGGAGATCGACGATCCCACCGCGCCTCCGTGCGAGCCGGCAGACTAACGGCACTTCAACAATTTTCAGATAGATTTCCGCAGATGCGCTGCGAGAGATTGCCCAGCGTTACGCCGACTAGAGGATCGATCCGGCGACCGCCTCGGCAGAGCGGACGTCGTGGTCGGCGCCCTCGTCGTCAGGGAAAGTCACTTCCTCCCACATCGACTTGTCTCGCAGGATGCGCGACACCAGAGCGGTGTGCATGGCATGACCGGCGCGGTCCGCCACAACCTTGCCCAAGACCTGCTTGCCCAGCAGCGCCAGATCGCCAACCAGGTCGAGAACCTTGTGACGGACAAACTCATCGGGGAATCGCAGCGGTCCATTCTCGACTCCATCGCGCGTAAGAACGATGCAGTTCTCGCTCGACGCCCCGCGAATCAATCCCATGTTCCGCATGGCCTGTTCGTCTTCGCGCGACCCGAATGTCCGAGCCGCTGCAATGTGCCGCAGATAGCTCCCGTTGGTCAATTCCACCTGGAACGTTTCTTTCCCGATGAGCGGATGCGGGAAGTTGATCGAGTAAGAAACCGAATACGTTCCCGACGGATACACGGCAATAAACTTGTTACCTTCGCGCAGCTCAAGCTCGCGGCAGATCTTCAGGTACTTTCGCGGCTTGCGCTGCTTCCGGATGCCCGCCTTGTGAATCATCTCCACAAACGGTTTCGCGCTCCCGTCGAGGATCGGCAATTCTAGGTTGTCGAGCTCGATGATCGCGTTATCAATGCCAATCCCGATAATCGCCGACATCACGTGCTCGGTGGTCGAGATGAGCACGCCTTTCTTCATCAAGCTGGTGGCGTAGCTGACGCGCGCCACGTTGCGGCTGACCGCCTCAATCTCGAAGCCATCGAGGTCGGTGCGGCGGAAGACGATTCCGGTTCCTGACGGTGCCGGCAGCATCCGCATCGACACGGGTGCGCCGCTGTGCAGGCCAACGCCACTGCACTCCACCGCCGAGCGGATTGTCTGCTCTGGAGTCAAAAGTTCTTGGTGTACTCGATAGGGTACTGCCGGAGGAGAAAATCCAGCTGTGGTAAAAAAGCCACAGTCCGTGGTCAAATCAACCCCACAGAACCCGGCCGTTTAAAACTGTAAACAATTGTAAACAAGAAGCTTACTCAATGCTGGGGGAACTTGATCCGAAAACTAGCTGTTTCCAAGGTGGGAAACAGCAGGGATTTAATGCTTGCTCGACTTATCCGGTTTGGCGGGCTTATTGGGGTTGTAGCCCGAATTAGGATCGAACATTATCTGATCCAATTCTTGATTGATGGTCACAGAATTCAGAAATCGCTGGTTCGTCATGTCGCCATTGAAATAGCGAGTCAGGTTATAAGGCGCCATAATGCCCGACACAGGACGGTAATTCTCGTAGACCTCTTCTTCGAGATTTTTCTGCCGGTCCACCGGATCTCGCCACTCGAACGTTTTCTTCACGGGCAAGTGCGTGTCCACGTCGAAGTAGAGCGAGACACTTTCATTCTCAGAATTGATGAGTGTCACGCGAAACGCCGGATGTTGCGCCGCGATCGCGTTTCCCTCGAACAGAAGCACGACTCCAGGATCGTTCACCCAGCTTCGCAATACTGTTTCGAGCGAAAATCGTCGGCGGCGCAGATAGTCGTCGAGATCTTTCTGTTCGATGGGATGCGGGCCTTTATAAGTGATCTCCCACGCCTTCTTGCCCACGTAGAGCTCAGCAATATCGCGCTCTTTCGTGAGTTCTACGCGTTCTTTGTCGGGAAACTCGGCGAAGCTCCAGAACACACCACCCCCGCCCGTGGGACGTCCGGAGTGAAAGCCATAGCCGCGTCCCTGCGATTCACGGTCGCGAATGGTGAGATACGTCTGGCCGCCCAGCGCCGCAATCCCCTGCTCGATGATCGATTTTGCCTTGGCGGCATTCTGCAACCCTTCCGTGTCCATTGGCGCAACATTGGCCGCCGGTGGATTCGCGGGCTTGGCCGCGGGTTGGGACGCGCCGGCAGACTGTGCCCCGCAAGGAACGCAGACCGAACACACCAAAATCAGGATCGGGAAAAGCTCTTTCATTCCATTTGAGGGAGTGAGCGCGCGCAATCAGAATTGTAGCGTTTCCTGTGGACTTTCTGCCCGCAGCGGTGAAGCTCCTCTCCCACCTTGGATGCACGAAAGCCTAAAAACGCAAGCCGGACGGGCCATTTTTGTGCTCTTCGATGGCCGCCTACCCCGCCAAAACCGCGCCCCCATTGACGTTAAAGACTTCTCCCGTAATGAACGCAGCGTGCTCGGTACACAGGAAAAGCACCGGCGCGGCAATCTCTTCCGGCGTGCCAACCCGGCCTAGCGGAATCGTCCTCCGGATCTCGTCTCCGCTCTTGGGATCGGCCAAGGTTTCGGCGCTCATATCGGTATCGACCCATCCCGGAGCCACGCAGTTCACATAAATTCCGGCGGACGCCAGCTCCGTCGACAGCCCTTTCACCATGCTGATCAGCGCTCCTTTGCTCGCAGAGTAGTCGCAGTGAAACGCCTCTCCGCGCTGTCCGCTCGTCGAACTGATCAGAACGATGTGGCCTGCGGGTGCATTCGTGCGGGCCTGCGACTTCATCTGTGCGACGCTATGTTTCACCAATCCGAACACGCCATCAAGATTGGTCGACAGCGTAGTGCGCCACTGCTGGTCAGACATGCGCTCGATGGGCACATCTGCAACGGGCCACACTCCATGATTCGCAATGAGAATGTCGAGGCGCCCGAAATGTTTCACCGCTTCGGCGACAAGCAATCGCGCGGCCTCGGGATTATTTAAGTCACTCGCAATGGGATAGCAATGATTCGCGCCGCATTCCTGGGCCAGTGCCTCTGCCTGCGCGCGAGCGCTTCGATAGCTGAACGCCACCTTCGCGCCTGCAGCCGCGAACATGCGAACCGTCGCCGCCCCAATGCCCCGCGATCCACCGGAAATCAGCGCGACCCTGCCAGAAAGCGATAAAGGGATAGACATAACAGAACAGGCTACCGCATCCCGCCTTGTTCCCGATACTTTCACAACACTTTGTAACTCCGACCGTACGCGCAGCGAAGGAGAGGAATCTGCTGTCCACGGCGGAACTAAAGCAGCCGAAGTCAGCACAAGACAATCACAAAAGGAGAACTCAGAGGCCCGAACTCGAAGACGCCCGTTCCGACTTCAGCCCGCGCAGCAGTAACCGCACCAGCATCCCATCGAAGCGTGTGCCGCTCATCTTGGAGAGTTCATCGAGCGCCTGTTCCGGAGTGCGCGCCGATGAATACGATTGTTCGGTGACCATGTTCGCGTAGGCATCGGCCAAGCCGATAATGCGCGCCCACAAAGGAATCTCTTCTCCGCGCAGACCATCCGGATATCCGGATCCGTCGAAGCGCTGGTGATGATGTTCGATCGCCTCGCGCATCATCCCGGATCGCGGCACGGCGCCTACAATCTCGGCACCCACATGCGCATGCATCCGCACCTGGAAGAACTCCTCCTCCGACAGCACTCCCGTTCTGTTCAGGATGTACTCCGGGACAAAAATCTTCCCCACGTCATGCACGCGCGCCGCGTACACGAGATCGGCAGTCTCCTCTGCAGACAAACCCAGGGCGCGGGCGATGACTTCGCTGTAACGCGCCACCAGGTCGCCGTGACCGGCGCTTTGCAACTCTCGCGATTCGGCGGCGCGGCTCAGGGCTTCAATCGCTTCCCGCAGCAGCGGCGAATTGCAGTTTTCGTCTCCGCCGCAAAGTTTGTACAACGTGGTCGTCAATTCCTCGAGCTGTTCGGGACCGCTGCGCTCGCGCTGCAAGAAGCCCTCGATGTACGCGGAAATCTGTTGCCGTTGGCGCGCGAAATCCTGCCCTTCGACAAACTCCTGCGCCGTCGAAACCAAATTTCCACCTGACCTCTTCGACACGTACATGCCCGCATCGGCCACGCGGATGATGTCTTCGATCGAAAACCCGTGCATCGGGAAACTCGCGACGCCAAAGCTTCCCGTGATCTTGTGTTCGCTGAGCATCGGATCGGTGGCGAGCCACTGCCGCAAGCGTTCTGCAAGAACCTGCGCCTGTTCCGAACCAGTCTCCGGCATCAGGACGATAAATTCGTCTCCTCCGTAGCGCGCGACAACGTTCGACTGCCGCGACTTCTGCTCAAGCAAGCGCCCAACGCGCGCCAGCACCAGGTCGCCTTCGAAGTGACCCATGCTGTCATTCACTTCCTTGAACTTGTCGAGATCGATCAGCACAACTGAGAATGGACGCCCCGAACGCGAAGCACGCTTCCACTCCGCCGAAAGCGCTTCCCAGAAGAAGCGGCGGGTCTTGATGCCGGTGAGCCCGTCGGTGATCGACTGTTGCTGCAACTTCTGAAACACGAACGCATTATGCAGCGCCGTCGCCAGCAAGTCGGCAAGCGTATTGAGAATCAGCACATCCTGCGGAGAAAAAGCGTTTTCGCTGCGGCTCTCGATGTTCAACACGCCCAGCAGCGACTCACCATAAGTAATCGGAATACAAAGCACAGCGCGCGAGTCCGGCAAAATGCCCGTGAGATTTCCCGGCAGCGCGTTTTGCACCAGCGCGCGTTCGCCGGTGCGAGCCACCCGTCCGAGAATGCCGCTACCCAAAGGAATTCGTTTGCCCGTCGCGTGCGCCGTCACACCCGCTTCGGCTTTGATCTCGACCTCTTTCGTTCCGTAATCGAGCAGCCCGATGCCGATGTGATCGAAGCTGAAATTTCTTTGGATTTCACTCGCGATCTGCCCCAGCATGTGCAGCGGATCGTCGCTTGAGATCGCGGTGCGCGAAATGTTATTCAGAAAGGCCAGTTGCCGCGAACGGCGCTGCTCGTCGGCAAACAGCCGTGCGTTTTCTACCGCGACCGATACCTGCCCGGCCGCCGTCACGAGCACATCCAGATCGCGCTGCTCAAAAACGAATTCCCTGTCCGGATTCATCGCGACCATGATTCCCGAAGCACGGTTCCCCATGAAAATCGGAGCGGCGATCAGGCACTTCGCCGGACGTTTCGGCACGTGCGTAATCCCCATGCGAGCGCGAGCCGCCTCAAGATTCGAGCGGATCAATAGCGGTTCTCCGGTCCGGACCACGTACTCCGTGAAAGCATTTCGCAACTCGCGCGATCTCTTGGGCAGAACCTTGTTGTCCCGAACTTCAATCTCAAAGCGAATTTCTTCCGGCTCCTGAAACGCGATGTAAAAATGGGTGGTATCAAAAATCTGTCCCAGCTCGACTTGGATGGTGCGCAGAATCTCGTCCTGGTCCAGGCGCGAGCTGATCGCCTTTCCAATTTCCGTGAGCAGTTCGTATTCTTTGGTGCGCCGGTGCGCGTCGTGGCTGACCACATAGTTCTCGAGTGTCAGCCCCAGTTGCAGCGTTAATCCCACCATGAGGTGCGGGCCCGAAGATCCGAAAGCGCGCCGTTCTGCGTGGGGAAAAAGCACGACTCCAAAGTTGTGCTCGCGCGTCTGCAAATTAATGGCGGTCAGATTGCGCACGCCGGACGCCGCCATAATGCGCTTGACTTGGTCGAACGTTCCAACCGACGAAACCGGAAGCGGCTCAGCCATCTCTGGCAGATCGTGCGCCGTCAGGATTCCGCTGCGGCGGAAGGCAAGCTCGCAAATGTAATCCGCCCCTCCGCTCTGTTCGAGGGCGGCAAGAAAGTCGTCGGAGAAGCCCTCCTGCACCGATGGCAGCAAACCGCGCCAGCGCTCGCTGACAAGTATCGCCGCCCGATCCATGTTCAATGCGCTGCTTAACCGCGCGAGCGCGGCCTCCATGCTCGGAACCAGATCCTCGGCGAAAAACAGCCTCCGCGGATCCACTCCCAAAGTCGAGAGCGCCAGCGTCGTTTCCTGCACGGCGTTGCGCTGGTTCTCAAACAGAACCATCACCATCGCAATGCCCAGCAGCATCTGCGGGACCGGCCCAAACAGGCGAAGCGCATTCCCGAACATGTCGATGACAGGATTCTGGATCGGACCCACGCCCATCAACACGCCCCACAGCGCGAGCGCGAAGGCCAGCACTTGAAACGCGAACGAACCCCGTTTGTGCCCGTTCAGCAGGAACACCAGTGAGCAATAAAGAAGAACGGCTGCCAAACCAATGCCTAGCCGGACTGCGGGCTGCACATCCGGACGGAAGACTCCGTTCATGATGTGTCCGCGCAACGTCAGGAGTGCAAGCACGACGCCGACCGCTCCCACCAAGGCGTCGTACCAGCGAAACTGCGACGGTCCGCGCATCATGCGCGTCGAAACAAAGATGCACAGCGCCATCGCCACCAGAAACAGCTCGCCGATGAAAAACGCCAGCGACGATGCCGGGAAAAAATCAAGAACGTAGTGCAGCGCGTACGCCGCCCACGCAAGTTGCCACGCACGGAAATATTGTTGCCGGCTCTGCTCGTAGAGATAGGTGAAAACAAAAAACAGCAGGAGGGAAACAATCCCAGGGATAACGACCGTCGTGATTTCGACACTGTTCATAGGGTCAGTGAAGACACCTCTGGCCTGGACCGCTGGCTCAGTTTCGGGGGGAAACAGTTAGTCAATGCTTTCATACCGAGAGCTCAAATACAACAGGATTTAAGTACAGTGTGCCTCTTCGATTGCTTTTTGAATCATGGAGTTGCATAGAAAAACGATTATGTATCCAGCTTGACGACGCCTTACGCCGCCCGTACCATCGAAAGTCCAATCCGATATGTCGAACCTTTCAGAATCGAATTCCAGCGGGAAGCCCCGTGTGCGTTTCGCGCCTTCGCCCACCGGATTTCTCCACGTCGGCAGCGCCCGCACATTCATCTTCAACTGGCTCTACGCCCGCCGGAACAACGGAACCATGATTCTGCGGCTCGACGACACCGACGTGGAACGCAATACCGACGCGTCCGTGAATTCCATCTTTGAAGGATTGAAGTGGCTCGGTCTCAGCTGGGACGAGGAATACAAGCAATCCGAGCGCGGAACTCTTCACCGCCAGATGGCGGACACGATTTTTCAGAAGGGACTCGCCTACCGCGACTTCACTCCCGCCCACACCGGCGACAGCGAGAAGTCCGGTGCGCAGGGGACCTGGCTTTTCAATCCCGGGATGCGCGAGCTTTACCGCGAAGAGAGCGATCGCCGTGCCGCCGCTGGAGAGCCATTCGCGTTGCGCTTTCGCGTCCCTCGCGAACCGGGCAAGACCGTTCAGTTCGCCGATGCCGTCTACGGCGAGCAATCCAAGGCTGGCGCCGACATCGAAGACTTTGCCTTACTGCGCTCTGACGGCATGCCGACTTATCACCTCGCGTCCTGCGCCGACGATGCCGATCTCAAGATCAGCCACATCATCCGCGGCCAGGACCATCTATCGAACACTTTCAAGCACGTCCTGATCTTCGAAGCAGCCGGCTACACGCCGCCAGTGTTCGCGCATTTGCCCTTGCTCGTCGCGCCCGATGGAACCAAGCTTTCGAAACGCCGCCATGGTCCCGTTGTCAGCGTCACCACCTATCGCGACGCCGGATTTCTCCCCGATGCCTTCATCAACTTTCTGTGCCTCCTCGGCTGGTCCCCAAAAAACGATCGCGAACAGATGAGCCTTCCAGAGTTGACCGACTTGTTCTCCCTCGAGGGCATCAATCGCGCTAATGCCGTCGTGAACTTCAAAGAACCAGCCACGACTCCAGAAGAAACATTCGACCCCAAGGCGATATGGCTCAACGCCGAGCACATCCGCGGTTTGGCGATTGATGATCTCAGCGCACGTCTCCTGCCGGTCATTCGCCAATCCGGGGTCACGATCACGCCCGAAGAATTGCTTCGGATCACTCCTCTGATCCGCGAACGCATCAAGCTCCTGCGCGACGTTCTCACCGCCGCCGATTTCTTCTTCGTCGACCAGTTGCCGGCCTACGATCCGGCGGAATTGATTCCGCAAAAAGGCGATGCCGCGATGGCGCTGAAAGTTCTGCAAAAGGCGCAGCAGGTTTTGCCGGACGTCGAATTCAAACACGACCCGCTGGATCAGGCTTTACGAGCCGCCGCGCAGGAACTCACCGTAAAAGCAGGACAGATGTTCCAACCGATTCGGGTCGCAGTCTGCGGGCGCAAAAATGCCCCGCCGCTGTTTGAAACGCTGGAAGTTTTAGGAAAGTCGAAGACGCTGGCGCGGATTGAACAAGCCATAAGTAAGATGGGCTTGAGCAGCGGCATCATGAGCGGCGCATCGACCGCTCAGCTCCCTTCTATTTTTTCTTTGCAACTTCTCCCGCCCAATCCTGATCTATACGTTGGTTGAATCCGCAAAAATCCTTCCTAACTCATAACGCAGTGAAACCGTAGCGAGGTTCCCTAATGAAAGCCGTCCAAGTCAGCAAGCCAAATGGAGATTTTGAAATCGTCGACCGTCCCACGCCCGAGCCGGGTCGCGGACAAGTTCGCATCAAGGTAGAAGCCTGCGGCATCTGCCACAGCGATGAGCTTGTGAAGCACGGACTTTGGCCGGGCCTTCAATACCCTCGCGTTCCCGGACACGAGATCGCCGGCCGCATCGACAAGCTTGGGCCCGACGTCACTTCCTGGAAGGACGGACAGCGCGTGGGCGTGGGCTGGCACGGCGGCCACTGTTTTCAGTGCGATCCCTGCCGCCGGGGTGACTTCATCAATTGTAAGTTCGAAAAAGTTACCGGCATCCACTTCGATGGCGGCTATGCCGATTACGTCGTCGTTCCCGCAGAAGCAGTCGCTGCGATGCCCGACGACCTCCCAGCGGATGAAGCTGCTCCCTTGATGTGCGCCGGTATCACCGTCTACAACGCGATGCGAAATTCCGGAGCGCGCGCCGGCGACCTTGTTGCCGTCCAGGGAATCGGGGGACTTGGACATCTCGGCATTCAATACGCTCGCCAGATGGGATTCCACACAGTCGCCATCGGGCGAGGCGGCGACAAGCAGGCCCTCGCCAAGAAACTCGGCGCGCATGATTACATTGATACCGGCGCCGGTTCTCCCGTCGAAGCTCTGAAGAAGTTGGGCGGCGCGCACGTGATCCTCGCGACCGCGCCCGATTCCAAATCGATGTCCGCTTTATTCGACGGCCTGGGCCCGAACGGCACTCTGATGGTGATCGGCGCCAGCATGGAACCACTGACCATCAACCCGCTTCAGCTTATTTTGGGAAGCAAGGTGATCCGCGGATGGGCCTCTGGCACCGCGCGCGACTCGCAGGACACTCTCGAGTTCAGTAACCTCAGCGGAGTTCGTCCTATGATCGAACGCTACCCGCTGCAAAAAGTCGCCGAAGCCTACGACCAAATGATCAGTGGCCGCGCGAGATTCCGCGTAGTCCTGACGATGAACTAAGGTCCGAATGTGGGCCGGATGCCGTCCGTCCGGCCATTCCAAATCCCGGTACACGCGGTTGCCTCATTTCCGGCCGCCTTTGCTGGAAGTGAGGATTTTCCCGCCACGGTCGGATTGTCAAAGTCATCAAGAACTCGTTGTCATTCCGACCCTTCGCAACGCGAACGAGAGCAATCCGCTGTTCCCCGCCGCAGGACCACCGCAAATCGACAACCCTATCCCGACAGCCTAAAATCAGGTCATGGACACCCTCGGCCAACCCACCACAACCGAAGAACGCGACTCCAGCCGCCTGATCATCATGATCGCCGTAGTCGTTTTGTTCGGAGGCGCTCTGGCCGCCGCAGTTCTGCTGCGCCAGCCTCCTAAGGCCGTCAAACCTCCGTCGCCTTACATCACGCAGATCAAACTTTCCGACTTTAAAATGTCCGCGGCCGAAAATTTCATCGGAGCCACCGTCAGCTACATCGATGGCACGGTCGCCAACACCGGAGACAAGACCGTCACTCGCGTCACGGTGCAAGTGAATTTCGAAGACTCCATGGGACAGCTGGCTCAGCGTGAAGAACTCCCACTGCGCGTGGTGCGCCCCAACGGCGCCTACTCCGAACCCGTCGATCTGAACGTCGCTCCTCTCGCCGCCGGCCAAACCGAACCCTTCCGCCTCACCTTCGATAGCATCTCCACCCAATGGAACCATCAATATCCCGACCTAACCATCACCGACGTCACCACAAAATAAATTAGGACAGTACTCAGCACGCAGTAAGACGACCACGGAAAAGCAGGTTACCGAGTTCTGAGGTTCTGAGTACCGAGTACTGAGTTTTAGGTTTTAGGTTCTGAGTACTGAGTACCGAGTACTGAGTGCTGCCTCCGCTACAATGTCCACGTGTCACAAGAAAAAACATTCCGTCTCACGGAGTCGGTAAAAGCCGCAGGTTGAGCGTCCAAGCTGAGTCCAGCGGTGCTGGACACGGTGCTTGGGAAATTAGCCCGGCAACACGACCCCAACGTTCTGGTCGGCTTCGATCACGCCGACGACGCCGGAGTGTATCTAATCGGTCCCGACCAGGCTCTCGTCCAAACTGTCGACTTCTTCACCCCCATCGTTGACGATCCATACACCTTCGGCCAGATCGCCGCCACCAACGCGCTGAGCGACGTTTACGCAATGGGCGGCAAGCCCGCTAACCGCGCTCGCGCTCGTATGCTTCCCCGATAAAGCGGATATCGAAATTCTCGAACGCATCCTCGCCGGAGGATTGTCAAAGATGATGGAGGCCGGATGCACGGTCATCGGCGGCCATAGCATCAGGGACGAAGAGACCAAATTCGGATACGCCGTCACCGGCCTCATCCATCCCAAAAGAATCTATGCGAACGCTGGCGCGAAACCCGGAGACTCCCTGGTCCTCACCAAAGCTCTCGGCACCGGCGTGATCTCGACCGCCATCAAGAAAGCAAAAGCCGAACAATCGTGGATCGACGCCGCCGTGCAATCGATGACGACCCTAAATAAGAGAGCAGCAGAAGTAATTAGCGGGATTCATGTAGGGACGGACGCCGCCCATCCCGCCGAGCAAAGCGAGGCGTCGATTGCCGGGAACCGAGACGCGAATGCCGAAAGCCGGGAACCGAAAGCCTTCCCCATCAGCACCATGACCGACGTCACCGGCTTCGGCCTGATCGGACACTCCCGCGAGCTACTCCTCGCCTCCAACGTCTCGATCGAACTGCAGGCCAGCAAGGTTCCAATCCTCGACGGTGCTCTCGCCTGCATCCACGCCGGCCATATTCCCGGAGGCCTCCAGAACAATCGCAACTTCGCCGAATGCCTCGTCGAATACGAGGCGTCCGTCCCCGAAGACCTCCGCACACTCCTCTACGACCCCCAAACCGCGGGAGGCCTGCTGATCTCCACTCCCGACGGCGAAGCCGTTGTCCGAGCCCTGACCGAGGCCCACGTTCCCGCCGTTAAAATCGGCGAAGTCTTCGAAATGAAGAAGCCTCGAATAAAAGTCCGCATGTAGGGGCAGACGCCTCGTCCGCCCCCGTTTGCGAAGCACGGTGAGAAGCGCCCCAGAAGCAGGGCCTCCAAGTCGCGAACAAAGTCCGAAGTCATTTCGACCGGGAAACTTGCCTTCGCCTGCGTCTTAAAGAAATCCTCTCCGAACCGTCCCCCACTTTCCCGGCATCTATCACTCATACCTACGCAAGGAGACTTTCATGCAATCTCGCACGCTCGGACGCAGCGGTCTCAAGGTTTCTGCCCAGGGACTCGGCTGCATGGGAATGTCCGATTTCTACTCCGGACGCGATGACGCCGAATCCACCGCAACCATTCACCGCGCCATCGATCTCGGAGTCACGTTTCTCGATACCTCCGACGCTTACGGACCGCACACCAACGAAGAACTCGTTGGCCGCGCGATCAAGGGCAAGCGCGACAAAATCGTGGTCGCCACAAAATTTGGCATCGTACGCGATCCCAAAAATCCCAGCCTCCGCGGCGTGAATGGCAAGCCCGACTACGTCCGCCAATCCTGCGAAGGCAGCCTGCGCCGCCTCGATCTCGACACTATCGATCTTTATTACCTGCACCGCGTCGATCCCTCAACGCCAATCGAAGACACCATCGGCGCGATGGCGCAACTCGTGAAGGAAGGCAAGGTCCGCTATCTCGGACTCTCCGAGGCCGGCGCCGACACGATTGGTCGCGCGATGAAAGTACATCCCATCGCCGCGCTGCAAACAGAATATTCGCTCTGGACCCGCGACCCCGAAAACGAAATCCTCGCGCTCTGCCGCGAGCTCGGTATCGGATTCGTTGCCTATAGCCCTCTGGGCCGCGGGTTTCTCACTGGTCAGTTTCAACGCTTCGAGGACCTCGCCGCCGATGACTACCGCCGCAGTTCCCCACGATTTCAAGGAGAGAATTTCCAGAAGAATCTCGACCTCCTGCGGCGCGTCGAACAACTCGCAAAAGAGAAAGGCTGCACGCCCTCGCAACTCGCGCTCGCTTGGGTCATGGCGCAAGGCGACAACATTGTTCCGATCCCTGGCACGAAACGCCGAAAGTATCTCGAAGAAAACGTAGCCGCCATCGAAGTGAAATTGACGAAAGAAGACCTCGCCCGCATCGACGAAGTCTTTCCCCCAGACGCCGCCTCCGGCAAGCGCTACCCCGAAGCCATGATGGCCCTGGTAAACAAGTAACGTTGGGACGGACGCCCCGTCCGTTGCTGTGCAGAGCGCGGCAAAAATGCAAGCGCCATCATCGAAGTAGAGGGGGCAGAAACTCGGGATGACCCACGCATCGATGCAGCGAATTCGCACGATTGACTGGGAGAGAGAAAGAGAGAAAATTGACTCCCCCGCTCCGTCCCGCTATGCTGACTTTCGAGCGCGAAGGGCGCCTCCAGTCCGCGGAAAGGGCCGTGCCCACCTTCTGTTGAACGTAGCGCCGGCGTCTCGCCCCCGGCGTCGCTAGCGCTACCGGCTACGAACCTTCTTTCAGCCTGACCTCGTGCGGACTCCAGGCAAGCATTGAAAGGAGCTTCGTATGTTTCCAAACCCGCAAGACGCACTCCCAGTTCCCGCGCGTCCCAACCTCGAACATTACAAGAAGCTGGCGAAAGATCTCGCCAAAGCAGCCAACGCCGTTGACGAATCTGCGCTGCATGACTGGATTAAGAACTGGATCGAGTCGCTGGTGAAGTTGACGAACTTGACCATCACTCCGCAACTCCCGGTCCGAATGGACCGCTGGATCGATGAGATCGAAGGCTTCACACGCAGCCAGAAAATGCCCGGCAGAAAATTGGCTCTGACCAAGTCTCAATTTGTTCTCGCCCGCTCGCACGGCTTCGAAAGCTGGCCGAAATTCGCCAGGCATCTCGATGCCCTCGCGCGTACGAACACTCCCGTTTCAAATTTCGAGCGTGCCGCGGAAGCCATCGTCGCAGGAGATCTCAGCACCCTCGAATTTCTCCTGCGCAAAACTCCGGCGTTGACTCGCGCGCGGTCGACCCGCGAGCATCGCGCAACTTTGCTGCACTACGTTGCCGCGAACGGCGTTGAAGGATACCGCCAGAAAACTCCGCAGAACGCCGCCGCAATCGCGAAGCGGCTTCTCGACGCCGGAGCCGAGGTCGATGCCACCGCCGGCGTCTATGGCGGAGGCGCAACCACTCTGATGCTCACCGCGACCAGCATCCATCCGGAACAAGCCGGCGTGCAGGAAGCTTTGCTCGAAGTTCTGCTCGAGCATGGCGCTTCGCTCAATCAAAAAGACGATCGTGGCGGCAGCACGATTGCCGCCTGTCTCGCCAACGGACGTCCGCGCGCCGCAACGTTTCTCGCCGATCATGGAGCAGATCTCGACCTCGAAGCCGCAGCCGGTCTCGGTCGCCTCGCGCAGGTCAAGACATTCTTCGATGGAAAGGGAAACTTGAAAGCCCCGGCGACGCAAGCGCAGATGGAACAAGGATTTCTGTGGGCCAGCGAATACGGACACAACGATGTCGTCGAATTCCTGCTGGCGCGCGGCACAAACCTTCACGCCGCTGCCAACACCGGACAAACTGCCCTCCACTGTGCCGTCCTGGGCGCACACCGCGAAACGATCCTCCTGCTACTGGATCACGGAGCAAATCTCGAGGCGAGAAATTCCTACGGCGGCACGGCCCTGGGCCAAGCTCTCTGGTGCGCAGTCAATATCAAAGAGATCGACTACACCCCCGTGATTGAAGCGCTGATCAAAGCAGGATCAAAAATAGAAAAAGGCGCCGCAGAATGGATATCTCAACAGAAAGAACTCTCTCCGCAAGCCGCAACAAGAATCCGCCAGCTCCTCGAACCAACGTAGAGACGGACGCTTCATCCGTCCGAGCGCACAACGCGGTGAAGATGCTGGCCGGCTGCTCCATTTCTCGATCGCAGTTGCGCGAGAAGTGGGATTTTCACCGCGAATACTCCGTGACCTTCCCATCCACGACCGCTGCCACGTACTTCCCCGACTCCAGATCCCGAATTTGCACTACGCGATGTCCCTCTCGCGCCAATTTCCCCCACCGGCTCGGCTTCTCCGGATTCTGCTCAATCGCCTGGTACTCTCTCCCGCCCATCTCAAACCGTACTGTCCGGAACTTCCGCAACCCCGTCCTTGTGACGAGAGAAATGCGACCCTCGACGACGACCTGCGTCCCGCCCATCATCGCTTCTGCGACGGCACCAATCGCATCCTGGTCAAGCATCATGTCTATCCCCGTCGTCCCTGATGCACGCGATTCCTGCAATGAAAGATAATCTCTTGCTCCTGAGCGAAGCGAACGACCTATGCACAGGGAAACGACGGGAGATGAATGAAGGAGCACCAGGCAGACGCAACGTACCACGTTTGAAGGTCATATCCACGAACCAAACCAGTAAACTCCGCCAACTTTTCCCACCGCAGAGGATGAACCGACCCACCGACCTCGCCGTAGCCCCACCGCAACGATCAAAACATGAACTTTCTTCCCACCCCGTAACTCCCTAGATCCCTACCTCCGCCTCAAAATCATGCAATCCCAGCCCGAAAGTCCGGCGTTTGGACCTTCCAATCCCCTCCCGCATGCCGAATCTTGCTCGAATTGCGTGTCTGTCCCGTCGCCACATCGACCCACGAAACGTCATACTCCCCAGCAAGTTGAGCGTAATTCCCGGGCCCCTTCCGTCGACATACATCGCGTATACGACCTTGGACGAAGACAGAAGCGGCGCCCTTCGTCATAAGGCCATTGTCAGATACCCGAAATCAGAAGCCACCCAGCCCATTGTCATTCCGCCCGCTCGCAAAGCGAGCGAAAGGGATCCGCTGTTCGCTACAAGCGGCAATGCCCCGCGCGCAAACCCGCGCCCTCATCTAAATTGTTTCGGAATTGCTTCAGACCAACTACTCGTGCCGCAGCGCCTCGATCGGATCGAGCCTCGACGCGCGAAACGCTGGAATCATCCCGCTCACCAATCCCACGGCTCCCAAAATCAGCGTCGACGCGATCAACGTTCCCGGAGCGATGATCAGCCGGATATCTCCCGCCGCACCATTCTTCGCAAATGCGCTGTAGAGCGTGAGCCGCCCCACCGACAACGCCACCGCATACGCCAGCACTACTCCCAGCACGCCGCCCACGAAGGTGATCGTGAGGGCCTCCGCCAGGAACTGCATGAGAATGTATTTTCGCCGTGCCCCCAGCGCCTTCTGCACGCCGATCTCGCGCGTCCGCTGCGTCACCGACACCAGCATGATGTTCATCAGACCAACGCCGCCAATGCCGAGCGTCAGCGTTCCCACAAATCCCATCAGGATCTTCAATCCGAGCGTGATGATCTCGAACTGGTGCAACTGCATCATGATGTTGAACACGCGCACCGCTTGCCGGTCACTCTCGTTGAACTTGTGCTGGGTCGCGAGAATCGTGCGCACCGCCGGCTCAATCCGCTCGTACTCGGGCGTCTGGTAGTTGAACCAGATCGTGTCCAGATAATGTGTGTCCTTCAAGTCGCTCATGGTGGTGAACGGTACATACACCACGCGGTTGATATCGTCGTTCCCCTCTTGCATCTTCGCCTTGAGCACGCCGACCACTTCAAAGCTCAGCCCATCCGCGCGGATGTGTTCTCCCAACGCGTTGCGTCCCGAAAACAGTTTCTCTTTTGCTTCCGAACCAATCACGGCCACGCGGGACCGCTGTACCTGGTCTTCCATGTTGTAGAACCGGCCCTGCTCCACGTCGAGCGAGCGGATGGTCAACACATTGGGATTGTTCCCGGACACCGGAAACGTGAACACGCGGTTCTCGTATTGCACGTTCGATTGCTTGTCGACCGACGGCGTGATGCGTGTGATTTGCGGAAGATTCGTCGAGAGCGCATCCACGTCGTCTTGCGTGAATCGGATCTGTTGCCCCGACTTCTGGCCACCGGCCTGCGTTGAAGTTTTTCCCGGCACAACAATCACCATCTTCGTTCCAAAATTCGCGAAGATGTTGGCGCACGCTTGCCCGAATCCGTCGCCATACGCCAACAGCATCACGACCGTCGCAATGCCCCACGCCATGCCGAGCATGGTGAGTGCAGTGCGCCGCCGGTTGTGACGCATCGCGGTATACGCTTCGTCGAGCAAGTCTCTCAACATCGCATTACTCCTGTCGTAGCGCTTCCACCGGTTGCAGCATCGCCGCCTTGCGCGCGGGATACAGACCCGCAATCACTCCCGCGAGCGTCAAACTTCCAATGGCCACCATCGCTGACATCGGCACCAGTTTCGGCGGATCAAATCCCTGCGGCCCTTGCACTCCGCCCATCAATCCCATCAACCCGCCCGCAAACGCCATGCCCAGCATTCCGCTTCCCAGCGTCAGCAGCATCCCTTCCAGGAAAAAATGAAAGAGAATGTTTCGATTCGTGGCGCCGAGAGCTTTCCGCAATCCGATCTCGCGCGTGCGCTCGCTGACCGCCACCAGCATGATGTTGATGACTCCGATCGCACCCAGCGCCAGCGTCACAATCCCCACCGCGCCCAGGAACATATTCATCACATCGAAAATCGTTCCCACCATCTTCGATTCCTGGATCGAGTCCCATTCATCGAACGCATTCTCATCGGACGCATCGAATTCGTGGTTACGTCCGACGATGCTGTGTACTTCAGCCTGCGCCAGTAAATGCTCCTTGGTCACTGTCGGTTGGTATTCGATAAACGAAATCGAGTTCTGATGATTCTCCCCTTTGATCGGGAAATTTGCCGCCATCACTTCAAACGGAATGTAGCCGCGCATGTTGAGCCACATATTGTCGCCGCGCCCCAAATGAGGCATGCTGCCGACTACTTCAAATCTCACTCCATTCAGCAGGACGAACGCCCCCACCGCCGGGCGTCCTGGGAACAGCGCCTTCAACAACTCATTTCCCAGCACGATCACGTTGCGTCGTTGCGCTCCGTCGAGTTCGTTCAGCCAGCGTCCTTCCTTCAGCGGCAAAAAACTGATCTCGTTCAACTGCGGCTCTGTTCCCAGAATTTCTCCAGTCGCGTTCGAGAATTCGCTTACCTCGTGCAAATCCGTACGCGAAATTAGAGGCGCAGCATTGCGGATATGCGCCGCTTGCCGTATGTCGAGGTAGTCGCGATAGGTCAGCAAGTAAGAACGCGCGGAGTTCATGTTTCCCTTCACCGAAGGCGCACGTCCCGGAAACAGAAACATGATGTCTTTGCCGAACTCGGCCATCTCGCGCTTGTTGCCGGAGCGAAATCCCTCGCCCACGCCGACCAGCAGCAACAAGGAGCCAACGCCCCACGCGATGCCGAACATCGTGAGGAACGAACGCAGCTTGTTCGCCCACAAATTCCTGAAAATCTGCGCGAAGATGTCCACTACAGAGCGCATAAGAACCTCAGTCTATTCCGCACCTCGCGTGCGTCCTCCGCCATCAATCCCATTCGCCTGCGTACCAGTCCCACCCGACGCCCTTTGTTATTCCGGCAGTTCGCACAGCGAGCGAGAGGAATCCGCTGCTCCCATCCACCACTTCGGCCCCTATTTCAAATGTAGCGACGGACGTTTCGTCACCGGCAGAGCAAAACGATGCCTATCACCCGCCACGCCCACAGCGCAGGGGAAATCCGCCTCCCCATAGGTACGCACCTCGGCCTCTGCAGGTTCCCGTATATATAGACGCCCGCCAACCCCCATTTGTGTCGCCCCCACAGAAAATAAAGATAAGAAAGACAAGAATGATCGACACGGGGACGATTCGCTCGGCGCAAAGCTGAGAACGAGCACCCGGCCCGAGCATCCGCGACCATCGTCATCCCAGAGTTCCGAATGATCGATGGCCATCCCCTTACCGTCACTTAAGACCGTACAACTATTAGCAGTAGTCTACCCGCTCCCGGCCACCACTTCGGACGTCTCATCCCGGACCAATCTGGGCGTTTTTTTTAGTCGAGTAACCACCGTCGCGCGCGTCACGGCATCATAGGCACAACAAATAACCGAGAAGAGGATCTATGTATCACCACATTAAAAAACTTATGTATACCGTCAATGTCGGAACGCCCGACCCGCGCTTCGGAAACATGCTCCTGGAGCAGTTTGGCGGCGCAAATGGCGAACTGGCTGCCGCAATGCAATATTCAATCCAAGGACTGAACTGCGAAGATCTCGAGCGCAAAGACCTGCTGATGGACATCGGCACGGAGGAACTCAGCCATCTTGAGGTAGTAGGCACCCTTGCCCGTATGCACTTGAAACCCCTGAAGAAAAAGAGCTCCGACGCGGAGCAAGACCCCCTCATCGCGATCGCCGGCGGCGGGGGCGTCAGCCTTTTCAATTCGATGGGCGATGCATGGACGGCGGACTATTTGAAGATCACCGGTGAGCTGGATGTGGACCTTCGCAGTAACATTGCCGCCGAGGCTCGCGCCAAGATCGTGTACGAAAGGCTAATCAACTTTTGCGATGATCCCGGTTCCAAGGATGCCCTGCAGTTCCTCATGACACGCGAAATCACACACATGAAGGCGTTTACAGCTGCTCTCGAGAGCATGGGCAAGAAACCCTTCTCCATCGGAGAAATACCGCCGACTCCGGGGCTGGTCGACGAATATTTCAACGACTCCACCGGTGAAGGGGATTACGGCGAGACAGATGCGCGTGGACCTTGGAACGAGGGCGGCGACTGGAAGATCGTCGAGCAGCCCCAACTTGAAGATGGCGTCGAATCCCGCTTTGAAATCGGCAGCAAAGCCGCCAGCTCCGAAGGCTCTCGAAAATCCAGGCTCAAGAAATCTGCCTAACGTTCGTTTTTCCGTTGAGAAGCGCCGTCAACCAGGGGTGCTTCTTAACTGATGTGATCGACACAACCCGGGTTCCCCCACTTCCTGCCGCCCTTGCCGGAAGTGGGATTTTCGATCGAATGTAGGGACGGACTCCCCGTCCATCCGACTGCGAAAAGCGACGCCTGTCGTTGAAAGCGAAACTCTACAATCTGGCCGCTTTCCCAAAAGCACTGTCATTTCGACCAAACCGGAGCGGACACGACGGCGCGCCGGGAGAAATCCCCGATTCCTCGCCTGAATGGAGAAATGCCAGATCGAAGCGGCTTCAAACCAAAATATGGAGCCTCCGTTCCCACTTCGGAGCCGTTTGGAGGCCAAGAAGTTGGTTACATATTCCACCGATGACCAACTCGATACCCAACAAAAAAGCGGCCGCAAGGCCGCTTGGTGAAACTTGAAACTCGAAACCGCCTCTACTTCCTCCCGCGCAGCATCTCGACCACTCGCTCGTAATCATCCACGGTGGAGTACTCGATCATGATCTTCCCTTTGCCTTTTCGATCCCGGATCCTCACGCGCAATCCCAAAGTCCTCTCAAGTTCGAGCTGTGCGGCACGCACATTCGGGTCGACCCACCGCGCTCCGCTGCTGGCTTTCTTTTTCTCCACGCCGGGCATGTCGGGCAACGGATCGAGCAAGCCATCCATGCGCAGCACCAACATCTCCACCTGCTCGAGCGTCATACCTTTTTTCACCGCATACAGCGCCGCTTCCGCGATGCGGTCATCGCCCTCCAGCTTCAGCAGCTCTTTCGCCTTCGCGAAATTGATCCGTTTCTCCGCGAGGAGTTGCATCACCTCGCGCGGCAACTTCAGCAGCCGCATGTAATTTGAAATCGAAACGCGCGACAGTCCGACGCGCTCCCCGATCTGCTGCTGCGTCATATTGAAATCACGGCTCAACACGCGAAACGCTTCCGCCTGTTCGAGTGCGCTCAAGTCTTCACGCTGCAGGTTTTCGATGATCGTCATCTCTGCCGCTTGCTGCAGCGAAACTCGCCGCACCATCGCCGGGATGTGCGTCTTCCCCGCCTTCTTCGAAGCGTGCAACCGCCGCTCGCCCAGAATCAGAACATACCGTCCGTCATCCTCCGAAGGACGCACTACGATCGGCTGCACCACGCCCTGCGCTTTGATTGAATCCGCCAGTTCCTCAAGCGCCTCGTCGTCGCCGACATACCGCGTCTGAAACGGATTCTTATCGATGTCCGATATCGCAAGATTGATGACTAGATTCGCCGGAATTCGCGAGTCCGCCTGCGCCTGGATCGTGATCGGCTCCTTGATTTGAGCATCTCCATCCGGATCGTAAGTCTCCTCCGCCGATGTGAGAACCGCTGGCATGGGCACGGCAAATGTGGGGACAGCCGCGCCAGCGGCCTCAGCGCCCGTCGACGAACTCTCCACGTTGTCATTCCGAACGGAGGCAGGAGCCTGCGACTCACCTGCCACCGTCGACGGCACGGGCGCAGGAGGAGTCGCGACGGGCGCCACAGCGCTCGCAACCGGAGGAGCCGCCACCGGCACAGCCCTCGGCCCCGGCAACAACGAAGCCAACCCGCGCCCAAGCGCCCGCCGCTTCTCCATTTTCTCTTTGTCCTTATCCTTATCCTTCTCCGCCGCCTGCCCCGCCAAATTCCCCGCCGTCGCCGTGGTCATCAGTATTTATCCTCGTAAGCCATCAATCCCGTGCACCGTCGCCAACGATGCACCCAAAGCTTGTCATCCTGAGACGCAACCTTTAGCGCCAAGGGCGCTTTGCAATCTACATATCGATATCGATCAATGTATCTTGATTCATGAGCGTCACAATGTGGCGCGGACACTCTTGTTCGCGGCCATTCCGAACGAAGGGAGGAATCCGCCTTCGTCACTACATCGATGATCATCAATATAGACATCCATCGATATGCTAAGCGGTCTTATCCATCTCGTCCGCAACCACCGCTGGCTCCTCGGCCGGAGGCGCCTCCGGCGTCTGCGCCGGCATCTGCCTCTCGATGATCTCTTTTGCCAGTCGTATGTAGCTCTCCGCACCCTTCGAGCGCGGATCGTAGACCAGCGCGGCTTTGCCATGGCTTGGCGCCTCCGCCAGCCGTATGTTGCGCGGGATAGATGTGCGACACAATTTCTCGCCGAAATAATTCTTTAGCTCAGCCATCACCTGTTGCGCCAGGTTGGTACGTTCATCGAACATCGTCAGGACGACGCCCTCAATGCCAAGCTCTGGATTGAGTCCTGCACGGATGCGCTCGATCGTGTCGAGCAGTTCGCTGATGCCTTCCAGCGCAAAGTATTCCCCCTGCATCGGGATGAGTACCGCGTCGGCCGCGACCAACGCGTTGAGAGTCAGCAGGTCCAAGGCAGGGGGACAGTCCAGCACAATGAACTGGAAGCGATCGCGCAAAGGCGCGAGCGCTTCCCGCAGGCGGTATTCGCGCGCCTCGGCGTCTACGAGCTCAATGTTTGCGCCGATGAGATTCTTGTGTGCGGGAATGAGCCAGAGCTGTTCGAGCTCTGTCGTGAGGAGAGCCTCCTCGCCAGAGGCCGCGCCCATCAGCAGATGATAGGAGCTGACTCGGTCTGGATCCTTGACGAAGCCCAAGCCGCTGGTGGCATTCGACTGCGGATCGCAGTCAACGAGCAGAGTGTTGACTTCTGCAGCTGCGAAAGACGCAGCCAAATTGATGGCGGTCGTAGTCTTCCCCACGCCGCCCTTCTGATTGGCAACAGCGATGACGCGTCCCATTGAATTGTCAGGAGAACCAGAGTCATTCGCAGCATAATGCGCTTTGCATTTCTAATGCAATCAAGAATTGCTGTGCACAACAAGAATTAGTGTGCAAAACGCGTCGAAATGTTCCTGCAGGAACATTGCAGCGGTTTGGTTGAGGCCTGAGGGGTCACAGCCAGGCTCTGGCGTCAGGCTTTTGGAATGGCTCGAGCGACAGAGGCAATCTGGATTCCCGTTGGGCCGCAGCGGGGGCGCCCGGCATATCTGGCAATGAACTTGAGAAGTGTTCCTGCAGGAACACTTGCTGCGCTGAAACCGTGCCGGTCAAACAATGGAATCTTGCGTGATGGTGGATCACTAGCCATCCTTTGGCCTGAGGTTGTGATCTCTTCCCAAGTGTTCCTGCAGGAACACTTGGGCAAGTCTCGATTGGAACTCAGTATCGAGAATGCATCGAGAGAGAAGCAGATTCCTCCCATTAAGCCAGCATGACAAGCCCTCTACGGCAATAGCTTTAGAAGAGGGTTTCAAAGAGGCAAGAACTTGGCGGGCCAACCGCAATCCTGTTGCCTGATCGGATCGGTATTCGAGCAGGGCCAGATTTGTGGAGTCGCCCTGGGACAGACCAGACAGCCAAATGGAAAGTGTTCCTGCGGGAACGCTGGTCAATTTATTCGCACAAACGTTCCTGCAGGAACACTTTGTCGAGTCTTCGATTCGCTGCCAGAAGTGTTCCTTCAGGAACACTTTGACGAATTTTCATCGCAACCAGTCGTGAACATCGGGACTGTCCCATCGCGTCCTAGAGAACATTTCCCACTTCATGCCATAAGATGGCGGATAATTGCTCATAAGGTCAAGTTTGTCTCGTAATAATTCCACTTGTGACGATTTTCGCCTTTTGGCTTACCAAGTCGATACCCCTCATCGAATCCTGAGGGCGAGGGATAGGACTCGATCTTCGGATTGAGGGATCGAAAGCGGAGCAGCAAATTCGAAGTTGAGGAGGATCGACCTGGCCTCTGGGAGTTGGGCTTTGACGATCAGGGTCGCCAAGCGGCCTTGGGGGGCGACCAAGGCAGCCGCGGTGGGCAGGGTGCGTTCGAAGCGTTCGACGGCGCGCAGGGTCACGACATCGAACGAGGCTTGCGGAAGAGTTTCGGCGCGAACGTTTTGTATATCGATGTCCGTCAATGTAAGGGAGCGGGCGACTTCGCGGAGGAATACGGATTTCTTTTGGTTCGACTCGATCAACGTGACGACGAGTTCTGGGGCCCAAAGTTTGATCGGGATGCCGGGGAACCCCGCGCCGGATCCGAGGTCGGCGAGGTTCTTGAATTTCACTGCGCTGGCTGTGGAAGGCTTGATGGGCGCGGCTTCTGGAGCGGTGGCTGGGAACAGATGGCGCGCAGCGAAGAAGCTCTCGCCGAAGTGCCGCGTGATGATTTCTTCTGGCTCGCGAATTGCGGTGAGGTTCATGCGCGCGTTCCACCGGAGAAGCATATCGATGTAGGTCGATATACTGGGCGCGAGGCCACGGGCTCGATCGTAATCTTCGCGCGATTGGAGGAACGGGGCGAGGAGTTCGACGATGCGGGCGGCGTCCATGCGGGAACGATTGTAGTGGATCGAAAGTTTCGTCTGGGGCGCCGAATAAGAGGTTGCTCCGGCTTGGTCGAAATGACAAACACTTCTGGATGGAGCGGCGACAATTGTCCAGGGCCGTCTCTGATCTCAGGCTCGCTTAAGCTCCCCGGGCGGACGAGGTATCCGCCCCTGCACGGCGGCAGCTGGAAATCGGTACCAAGCCGCTGTTTTGGATGAGGATGGTACGTATGGACTATTCGCTCTCAACTATCTAGTTATTGCTGGAGCGCGCCCCATTCTGGGCGCTAGTCCTTCGTCTCTATCGTCCAGCCTCTTCAGAACCGCAGAATTTTCATCATGTAAGTGAGTTACATATTTGTTGAATGTTTCGCAGGGTCGGCGCTCGGCAAGATTCGTGAGTTGTGCTGCTTTCTGGCGTCTCGTCGCAGGAACAATAAACTGATGGTGCATGTGCCGACAGAAGAACTTTGCAAAACTCCCTGGGTTGTAGAAGGATAAAGTTGGAATCGATCCTGGGGAATTTATTGACATTTGGGAAGGGATCGTCGGACCCCAATTCAGCATCCCAATCAGGTATGAAACCTAAGAGAGAAATCTTTGACGAAGAGTACCGCGTGGTCGCGGTAGAGAGTCAGAGTCTGACCGTTCGGGGCGTACGCAGCGGGAAGGTATTGACGATCGTCAACCATACCCCGGAAATACCCCTTACTCCGGAAGAGTATCCGCAGGGCAAGCTGATCAAGTTGAGCGATCCTTCCACTTCGCAAGCGAACTAGCTCCGGTTCGGTCGTCAGAATTCAAAACCTTTTCACCACAGAGGGCACAGAGGAACACTGGGCTTTGGCTGGCCTCCGGGTGAACTTCTCACGATTGCTTCGCCTTGGGGCCGCCGACTCCTGGCAGGAGCGCCCGCGCCACATTTATCTGTACAGCACGAATCCTTCAGTTCATACTGAACCTATCGACATGCCGGAACTTACTGGAGTACAGAAGCAGTACATCCTTCACTGGGGCGAGATGGGGACACGGTGGGGGATCAACCGTACAGTGGCGCAGATTCATGCGCTGCTGTACTTGTCGCCGAAGGCGCTGCCCGCGGAAGAGATCGCCGAGACTCTGAGCGTGGCGCGATCGAACGTGAGCACGTCGATCCGGGAACTGGAGACGTGGGGCATCGTGCGCGCGGTGCACGTGCTGGGAGACCGGCGGGAGCACTATGAATCGATGAAGGACGTGTGGGAGATGTTCCGGCTGGTGATCGAGCAGAGAAAGAGGCGGGAGATCGATCCGACGCGGGAAATCCTTCGGCAATGCCTGGCCGACCTGGATCCGAAGGAAGTGGGCGCTGAATTTACACGGGAGCGGTTGGAATCGATGGCGGGATTTTTCGAGGCAGTGACGGAGTTGTATGACCAGATGAAGGGACTGCCGACCGGGACGGTACGGAAATTGTTGCGGATGGGGACGAAGGTCAGGCGCAAAGGGAAGTAGGGCTTCGGCAGCGCCATCGGATGTAACCGTGGCGGGGAACAGAAGGTTTCTCACTTTGTTCGGAATGACAACCGCGATATTCTTGAGCGCACCCACGATAGTTCGTTGCAGCCCACGATCCTTTCATCGCAATCCTAATATTTCCGGGATTTGAGACTTCAGGCTTCGTTTGCGTAGTGCCGGACGGACGAGGCGTCCGTCCCTACATCGCATCCGTCGATGGCAAACCAAAATCCCCACTTCCGGCAAAGACGGCCGGAAATGGGCACCCGGGCTGTAAAATTGGTTGATCTTTCGGCCGGGGAAATATAAGCGAGGACATATCCAATGAGTGAGCAGGAGGGCGGCGGGGCTGTGGGCGCCGAGAAGAAGATTTGGGTGACGCTGTCGGGGCTGCCCCTGACCGTGAACCTGAAGTGGCCGTTTCATCCGTCGACGTCGGGCGCGGATTTTTGGGTGCTGCATGGAGACATCCGGCTGGAAGGGTCGGAGGGGTTGCATGCGCCGGTGGCGGTGAATCTGTCGCTGACGGTGAAAGAAGTGATGCCGTCGCTTGAGCCGAAGGACGCCGAGGCGCCGGTGATCAATGCGCTGCGGAAGGAAGTGGATCGCCGGCAGATTGAGTTTTTGAAATCCGGCAAGTTGCTGCCTGTGCCCTTTTCGAGCCGGCATTATGACTTCAAGCGGCAGCAGTGGGTATTCGGCAAGGCAACCGATGAGGCGATGGCGGAGTTCATCGAACGGAAAGTGTATTGGCAGACGAAGCTGGGGAATTCTCCGCGGGTGTGGCTTGGGGATCCGGCGGAAGCGCAGTATTTGCAGACGACTCCGGGACATTTGCTGGAGGTTGCGGGGCGCCTGGTCGCGGCACAGGGATTGTTGCGGGTAGAGGGAGATCGGGTCGAAGCGACTCCGGGCCTGATGAATCAGGGCGCGCGGTTTGAGGTGCAACGTCAGGCCGCGATCGAGGAGTTGGAGAAGAAGCACGCGTACGAGCGAGGGTAAGCAGAGCGCTTGGTGACGCGAAGTTTGTCGACTTCGTTTAGGAGCTTACGCTTTGCTCGCCGGACGGACGAGGCATCCGCACGTACACACTTTGTGCTGCAACAGAGTCGGGTGGGGAAGCATCGAACCGGGTGCAGCGAGATCCGATCAGCACTCGTCGGTGGGCTGGAATGAATCGCAATCGTGCTGCAATCTCTACCTAGACAATTTCACGGGGCCGCGCTGAGCGCGGGATGGGGTGCGAATTTTGGGGACAGTGCGCTCTGGGCAGATTGGTCTGCGCCGCGTTGTTCTGTGCTCGGGACTTTTCCTACTCATTGGCGGATCGGTGCTTGCCCAGGATACGAATCCACCTGCGGCGGCTCCGGAGAATCCGCCTGCGCAAAATGCTCCCGAAGAGAAAAAGGATGAAGGCGGGAATCCGGCGCAGCAGGCTGCGGAGAAGACGAAAGAGGTAACGGTGCAAGCGGCGCAGGCGACGAAAGAGGTCGCGCAGCAAGCACTGGTGAAGGCTCGCGACTGGGAAACGGGATGGTTCACGGGCGCATACATGGAGAAAGGGCGGAAGCGGGTGCCGCTCACGGGGAAAGAGCGGCGCGAAATTTATCTGCAGCAGACGCTGACGAGTCCGAGCGATTATTTCAAGCGCATGTTCGCGGCGGGGATTGACCAGGCGAGAGGGAGTCCGTCGCAGTGGCAGGGCGGGATCGGCGGATACGGGGAAAGATTCGCGTCGCGCGAAGGGCAATTCATTTCGGCGAACAGTTTGGCTGCGCTGGGCAATGCGGCGCTGAAATACGAGCCGCGCTACGACCGGTGCGCATGCTCCGGACTTTGGCCGCGGACGCGACACGCCATCGTGCGAAACCTGGTGACGTATACGGATGACGAGAAAACGCTGCGCCCGCAATGGGCACTTTACGGCGGAGCGTTCGGCGGAGGACTGATCTCAACGGCGTGGAAACCGAAACCGCGAAATGCCTTCGCGGAGGGCGGACGGGCTGTTATCGGGCAAGTGGGTTGGGGGTCGCTGCTGAATTTTTTTATCGAGTTTGCGGGGGACATCAACCGCAAGATCGGGGCAAAGCGGGCGACGTCCAAGGGTAAATAGAAGTAAATAAAAGGTTAGTGGACTTCTCCTAGCAGGAGTGAAGAGTCTCCCGGAAGGCCATCGGCGTTTTCCCCTGCCTAATTTTCATGGCGTCCCTGATGGCGCGCACGAATCGTGCATGATTCAAATATCAAGGGCGGGTGTCGGGGGCAGAGTGTGTCTACGCGGGGATCGCCCCCTCGCGTCGTGCGGTTCAGCCCTCAATGCCCGCCTATTTTTTTGGCCCCATCGCAAGTGGGAATTGGATAGCAGGACGATGGTGCGGGGTTGCTTTCGACAATTCCTCTGGACGAATCCGGCTAAATCCCTTTATGAAAACTGCAGGTGGACGGCGGCGCCGTGATGCCGGAGTTCGAAAGGCTATCGCTCCGCACCGCCGGACCGACGAAACGTCCGCCCCTGCGTTTTCTACGCGGACGGGCGGATTGCCCCGGATACCACGGCTCCTAAAGTCAGAAGCGACATCAGGGAGACGATGCCCAGGGAGATCACGCAGTAGATGCACCATACCAGGAGGACGTGGGCTTCGATGTTGGCGAGGTAAAGGGAGAACGCGAGTCCAGCGAAGGTGGGGACGATCAGCAGGCGGTAGGAGCGGAAGAAGGCGAGGGCGGCCATGAGGATGTATCCGAGGATGCCAACGACGGCGACGGGGATAGGGCCCAGCATGGCGTAGCGGCTGTGGTTGACGACGCCGCAGTCCCAGTGCTCGTTGATGCTGCAAGGCGAGTCTCCGTATTCTCGATAGTGTTCGCGGAGAGCGAGTGACGAGACGATGACGCCGAGTGTGGCGAGGATCAGCAAAAGATATTTCATTTTGGTTTCCAGAGCACGGGGCTAAAGCTTCCTTTTACCCGATCTAACGCGGCGCTAAAGGGCCGCTCTTCCATGACGAGGTCGGCAGCATTCTCGGCCGACACATCAAAATCCGCCGCTCGGCCGCGTCGGCACATACCGCTACATGACTTCTTTCCTCAAGGCTACACCGGGACAGTCATGACTTTTGTGTAGCGGCGCTGGCAGCGTCTTTTATTAGATCAGAAACCTGCCATTCGCTGCCGTGATACCAACTGATAATTCTGCTGTCAGGGCCGATGACGGCGGTGCTGAGGCTGTGCGTGATCATGCCACCTTCGGGCTTGACCGTCAGCGCGAAGAAATCGGCAAGAGCGGCGAGGTCACCCTCAGTCGGCGCGACGAATTGCCAGCGCCGGAACAGGGATGCGTCGTGGGTGTGGGCGACGGAGTATCCGTAGGCGCGCAAAACTTTTGGCGTGTCGTGTCCGGGATCGAAACTGACGCTCAGAAGCTGCGCTCCGTCGAGCGATGGATTACTCGGGAGCTGCTTGTAAATCTCGTTGAAGTTTCTGCTCATGCGCGGGCAAAAGTCCGGGAAGGGGCAGCGCGTGTAAATGAAGGTGACGAGCACCACCTTGCCGCGAAATTGGTCGAGCGAGACGCGCCGGCCGTCCTGATTGGTGAAGGCGAAATCGGGAACCTTTTCTCCGGGAGCGGGGATGTGCATCGCATTCGGTCCCTTGGCCGGCGGAGCCTTGGCGTGAGCGGTGACCTTGACGTTCTCGAGCCAGGACTCGCCTTCCGCGTTCTCATCTTTCGGGTTGGGCGGAAGGACGACGACTTCCGCGGAGATGGAATCGCCGGGGGCAAGCTCGCGCAAGACGGAAACCGGCTTGATCTTGTAAGACATCGCCATAGGATCCATGAAGCCGGGGATGTTGTCGCCGTCGATGAGCGCGGACTCGGATTGGGCGTCAGTGGAGATGACGCGTCCAGTGAAGGGATAGCGCTTCGCGGCAGTGTTTGTGCGATGACAGGCCGACACTGAGAACAAAGCGGCAAAGAGCAGGGTCAGCAGAACGATTCTGATGGCGCGATCGATTCGATAGTTCACGTTGTACTTACTTTAAACCGTCTGAGATGGCCGTGCCACGGTCGCGAGCGGCGAAGGTTGCGCCGAAGAAAGCGCTTGACTCGATGTAAAGCTTGCTTTACATTTCTGGTGTCAAGCATACTTGACTTGGAGAATCCGGTGGACGCAAACGGGAAACGCTACCTTCGAGAATTTCTTACCGCGATGGCCGGATACACAATCATGGTTCCGCTTTCGATGCGGATGTTGCGCGGACATGAGCACACTCCGCTGGGCTACGCGATCGCGATTCTGCCGATTATTCCATCGGCGTTCGCACTGTGGGCCTTCCTGCGATATTTTCGCGGGATGGATGAGTTGCAGAGAAGGATTCAGATGGAGGCAGTCGCGTTCAGTTTTCTGGGGACGTGCTTCATCACGCTGACTTGGGCATTTCAGCAGAATGCGGGGTTGCCGCGGTTCGACGTGAGCTGGGTCGCGCCGCTGTTGATTGCGCTGTGGGGGATTGGTGTCGGGATCGCGAAGCGGAGGTACGAGTGAAGAATCAAGTGCGCGATCTGCGAGCACAGTTTGGGTGGACGCAGGCGGACCTGGCGGAGAAGCTTGGCGTGTCGCGGCAGACGGTGAATGCGATCGAGACGGAAAAGTACGATCCGAGCTTGCCACTGGCGTTCAAGATGGGGAAGCTGTTTCGGAAGCCGGTCGAGGAGATTTTCAAGGGGTAGGACGGGATGCTGGCGGGAGAAGCGGGTTCCTCGCCGCTTGGCTTCTCGGAATTGAATCTTTCAATACTAATGTCTATACTGGTATACTACGTATCATATGGCACTTAGTATCAAAAGCTTACAAGCTGAGCGCTTGGCCCGAGAGTTGGCGGCTAAGACTGGAGAGTCTTTAACGGAAGCAATCCAAAAGTCCCTGGAGGAGCGTCTTGAGCGGCTCAATCGTCAGCGTAAGGCCCAAGTCCTTGCGGGGCAATTGGAGGACATTCTGCGACGGGTTGATCAAATGCCCGTTCTGGACCCGCGCACTCCCGACGAAATCGTCGGCTACGACGAGAACGGGCTCCCCAGTTGATGAAGCCAAATGGTGATTGACACATCAGCGCTGGCTGCCATCTTTTTCGCGGAGCCAGAACGCCATAAATTTCTGGACGCCATCACTTCTGCAGACAGTCGCCTCGTGTCGGCTGCGACTTTACTCGAAACAGGAATTGTTCTAGAAGGCCGGCACGGCGAATCCGCAGGCCGGGAGTTTGATTTGTTTGTCGTACGCGCCAATCTCCAAGTAGTACCGGTTGATTCCGAACAGGTGGATTTGGCTCGCTCGGCTTGGCGCAGATATGGAAAAGGGCGACACAGAGCCGGCCTAAACTATGGCGACTGTTTCGCCTACGCCCTCGCAAAGGCAACGGGCGAATCGCTACTCGCGAAGGGGTCGGACTTTGTACTGACGGACATCGCGATTTGCCCGTGAGGACCGCGAGCGCTGTTAAGCGACCTTGTCTCGGATGCCTGGAAAGTACCTTCAACACAGAGAGCACGAACACCGCCAACGAAAAGCGGGTTCCTCGTCGCTTCGCTTCTCGGAATGACAACAGCTGCGTGTAATGTCGTCACTGTCTCTAAGCATAGAGTCGAGCTTTGCTCGACGCACAGCCGAGGGCGGCTGTCCCCACATGGTTCTCTCGGTTCTCGCTTATTTCGGGTACCACTCCAGAAGGCGTACTTCGATGCCGGTTCCTTCCAGGGCTTTCTGAAAGACTGACAGATCGGAGCCCCGGTAGTGGTAGGGGATCACGATTTTGGGGTGGAAGGCTTTGACGGCGTCCGCGGCTTCTTCGGGAGGCATGGTGTAGGGGAGATTCATGCAGACGAAGGCGACGTCAATGTTTTTGAGCGCGCGCATTTCGGGGACGCCTTCCGTGTCTCCGGAGAAATAGAAGCGCTTGCCGCCGTAGGTGAGGACGTAACCGTTGCCGCGTCCTTTGTCGTGGAAAAATTTGCCGGAGGCCGGGCCGCGCTTCAAGTTGTAGGCGGGGATGGCCTCAACGGTGAAGCTTCCCCAAGTTTTCGTTTCGCCATTGGTGATGGGCTTTGCAGTGGTCACGGTCTGGACGACGGCAGGAGGCGCGAAAATCTCAGTGCCGTCCTTGCTGACGGCTTTGATCGAGTCGGGATCCATGTGGTCCCCGTGAATGTCGGTGATGAGGATCAGGTCGGCCTTGGGCGTCGCGTCGAGCTTCGCCGGCTTGGCGGGATCGAGATAGATCGTCTTACCTCCAGCTTCGATCAGCGTGCTGGCGTGGTTCAAAGGCGTGATCTTGACGGGGCCGGCGGAGGTGGCGAAAGTTTGGGTTTGGGCGGCGGCCCGTGGCACCGAAACCACGTCCGAAAGAGCGGCGATAATTGCGATAGAAAGAAGTAGTGCCTTCATAGGAACCTCGCGTCGGTCTTTCATCCTCAGATTCTTGTTGCAGCGACCGCTACTTGCTCTGGGATGAACTCCCACATCGTTGAATGATGACGTCCTTGTCTGCGGGACGAGACCACTTCTCAGCATAGCTTACCGCTTTTGCGCACCAGGCCACAGATTCCTCTGCTCGGCCGCTAGCGACCGCGATTTGGGATAAGCCAAAATAATCCAATGCCAGGCTTTGCCCATAACTGCTTTTCGCCTCGGGCATCGAAATCTCCTGAATGCGTGCTTCATAACTGTTCGCCGATTGCAGTAGAAGCGGCTCGGCCTTCTCCGGGATACGAGCCCGCAGATACAGAATTCCGAGAGACTCCTCTGTCCCTGCTACCTCGGCTTCGTCAGGACGCTGGTGTTTGAGGTGTACAGCTAGAGACTGGCGGTAAAGCTGCACAGCCTCGGCCAAATTGTTTTGCGCGACTCTCAGTGCGGCAATCTCAGAGAGGGTGTCTGCCAGTTCCAGCCACTTCTCGTCTCCCCGCTCCTCGGCGGCCGACCGGGCCAGAGAAAATTTAGTCTCCGCGGTGGAGAGGTCGCCATTTTTCAGTGCCTCGCGACCCGCGCGCTCGTTTGGCCAGAAGGCATCCTGAAACTTTCTCTCTTTATCAATGTCCGATTGATTGATGTTCTCGGGAATGGACACATGGACTTCCGTCCGAACCGCAGCCGGCTTCCCGCCGACTTCGAACGGCTTATATTTCCATTTTCGGATCGCTACCAAGGCGGCGGGAGCGAGCATTGGATGGCCGCTAATCAGCTTAAGATTCTTGACGCTTCCGTTTTCATCGATGTCGATCGATGCATGCACGATTCCGGCAATCCGGGCCGCTTTGGCGAGAGGCGGATAATCGGGTTGAACAAATACAATCAGATTTTGCCTGGCTTGGTCCGCTGGTACGCTCGGCAGCGTGTCTTCGGACGAAGCTCCGCTCATCTGTGAGATCGCCACAGCACTGAAACTGAAACACGTTAACAGCACGATAGCGACATGACGAAACAGACGTGTCCGTACCAGATCCACGAGATTCTTACTCTTCCTCTTCCTTTACTTCGCCCCTCTCCGCCTTGGCTTTCTCGACGATCTTTTCCTGGAGTTGGCCGGGGACGACGTCATAGTGATGCATTTCCATGTTGAAACTGCCGCGGCCTTGGGTCATTGATGTAAGTTCGACGCCGTAGGTCAGCATTTCCGACATGGGCACCTCGGCTTTCACCACGGTGTTGCCGCCTTTGTTGTCCATGCCCTGGATGCGTCCGCGGCGGCTGTTGAGGTCGCCCATGATCGATCCTGCGAAGTCGTCGGGGACATTGATTTCGACGTGCATGATGGGCTCGAGCAAGGTGGGCTTGGCGGTCTCCATGGCTTTTCGGAAGGCGATGCGGCCCGCCATCTGGAAGGACATGTCGTTCGAATCGACGTCGTGATAGGAGCCGTCGTAGAGAATGACTTTGAAATCGATGACGGGAAATCCGGCGAGGTATCCGCGCGCGGCGGCGTCTTTGATTCCTTTTTCGATGGCGGGAATGTAGTTCTTGGGAATCGCGCCGCCGAAAATGTCGTTGACGAATTCGAACTGTCCGCCGCGAGGCAGAGGCTCCATCTTGATCTTGCAGTCGCCATACTGGCCGTGGCCGCCGGTCTGCTTCTTGTGGCGTCCTTGCACGTCGGCCTTGCCGCGAATGGTTTCGCGGTATGGGACTTTGGGAGCTTTCAGCACGACTTCGGTGTGATAGCGCTTCTTCAGCTTTGCGACGACGACTTCGATGTGCTGCTGTCCGGTGCCGGCGATCAGAAATTCCTGCGTCTGCGGATCGCGGAAGAAACGCAGCATGGCATCTTCTTCCATGAGCTTGTGCAGGCCGGGTCCGAGCTTGTCTTCATCGGCGCGGCTCTTGGGCTCGATGGCAAATGTGATGGCGGGCTCGGGAAGTTTCACACGCGGATACTGAATGGGCGCGGACTTGTCGCCCAGAGTATCGCCGGTCAGGGTGTCTTTCAATTTCGCGACTGCGCCAATGTCTCCGGCGTGCAGTTCGTTCACCGGAACAGCGGTTTTCCCCTGCATCATGGAGATGTGAGCGAATTTTTCCTGCAGCGCCGCGGCTGAAGTTCTGAAGCGTCGCGTCATTCTTCAGCACGCCGGAGAAAACTTTGAAATAAGAGATGCGTCCGGCGAACGCGTCGGAGACAGTCTTGAATACATAGAGCGAGACGGGCTCTTCGTCGGTCTCATGGCGCTTGGGAGCATCGCCGTTGCCTGGCGGCTTCGCCCTGCACCCATTCGTGTTCGGAGGGCGCGGGAGTGTAGTCGACGATGAAATCCATGACACGGTCGGCGCCGATGTTTCCGAGTCCGGAGCTGAAGATCACGGGGAAAATCTTGTCTTCGCGAATGGCGTTGTGCAGCGCGGGAACAAGGTCTTCTTCTCCGAGAGTACCGGCCTCGAAGAATTTTTCCATCAGCTTGTCGTCGCCTTCGGCAACGAGTTCGACGAGGCGCTCGTGGGCTTCCTGCGCCTGATCCTTAAGATTGGCGGGGATCTCCGTCTCTTTGCCTTTGCCGTTCCCGCCCATCTCGTAGGTGTAGGCCTTCATGCGGACGAGGTCGATGACGCCGGTCAGACTCTTCTCGGCGCCGATGGGAAGCTCGATGGGAATGACGTCGCGGCCGAAGGCGGAGGTCAGCGATTCCAGGACACGCTCGGCGTTGGCGCGATCGCGATCCATGCGGTTGACGACGATGAGGCGCGGCGTCTTGTATTCCTCGCAATAATTCCAGACACGCTGGGTGACGACTTCGACTCCGGCGACTCCGTCGACAACAACGATGGCGGCGTCGACGACCGGAAGGGCCATTTTGGCTTCGTGCACGAACATGCTGAATCCGGGAGTGTCGAAAATGTTGATCTTGGTCGTGCCCCACTCGACGAAGGCAAGGCCGGTGGCAATCGACATTTTGCGGGCAATTTCTTCTTCGTCGTAATCGGTGGCGGAAGAGCCGTCATCGACGCGGCCGAGGCGCGGAGTAGCGCCGGCGGTGTACAGCATGGCCGATACCAGGGTGGTCTTGCCTGCGTGCCCATGGCCGACCATCGCGACATTCCTGAGGTTTGATCCGGAATAGACTTTCAAGTTGGGCTCCTTCCGGCAGGCGTGGGAAGGAACGGCCATGAAGAGGATGAGGACGGAACAGGCCACCCAACGTACCCGCCAAAACAAGGGATGCTATCACGCGGCCAGCAGGCGCCTCAACCACTGGGAACACATACCAAGCCGGTGGCTATAGAGTCCTGTCGAAAGGGGCTATTCCGAGCGCAGCGTGGAGGCTGGATCGATCCTCGCGGCGCGCCACGCTGGGACACCGCAGGCGATCGAAGAAACGGCCACCAGAAGAGCAATCACGGCAAGATAGGTCGCAGGATCGAGCCGCGAGATGCCGAACAACAATGTGATGAGCGCCTGGCTTGCGGCGATCGCGCCCACGAGTCCAATGCCGATGCCTACGACCGTGAGCATCATTCCCTGGCGAACGACCATAGCAAGGATGTGGCCGCGAGTTGCACCTACGGCAACGCGCACCCCGATTTCGCGAGTGCGTTCCGAGACGCTTCCCGAGAGAACGCCATAGACTCCGATCGATGCGAGAGCGAGAGCGACCAGCCCGAAGGCTTCGAAGAGCATCAGCACAAAACGCCGTTGAGCTTCGGAGCGATCGCGCAAACTGTCCATGGTGGCAACCCGAACGATCGGCTGTTCGCGGTCGACCGCCCAAATCGCATTTTCGATAGCGGGAGTGAGTACGGCGGCATCGCCGCGTGCGCGAACGATGAGAGACTGCGCGCGATCGACCCAGGAAAACTGCGAAGTCGCCGTGTAGAACGCATCGGTTTCGCTTGGGCCAAGCGAGGCCTGCTTCACGTCTCCCACCACGCCCACGACGGTGCCCCAGGGGCTATCGGCGCGTGCGATATCGGGACCGACCCGAAGCCTCTGCCCGAGCGGATCCTGATTGGGGAATTTTCGTTTCGCGAACGATTCACTCAGCAGCACCGCCTGGGGCGCACCCAGGATGTCGTGCCCGTCAAGCAGCCGGCCGCGGCGCAGAGGAATATGCATTGCGGTGAAATATCCCGGACTCACGGCGTAGCGCAGCGCGGAATCGGAGCTGTCAGCGGCGTCAGACTGGAACTGCACGCCAAAGGATTCGAAGTCGCCGCTCAGCGGCAACTGACTGGTAAAGGCGGCAGTCTCCACTCCAGGGACATGACGGACAGCTTCGAGAGCCTGTTCGAAGAAGCGGGCGCGCGAGACGTCGTCGTCAAAACGATGTCCGGACTCTTGCACCTGCATGGTGAGGACGTGGGATGAGTCGAAACCGGGATTGATCGCGAAGAGACGTCCAAGGCTGCGGAGCAACAGGCCGGTGCCGACGAGAAGAACCAGTGCGATGGCAATTTCGGCGACGACGAAAACACGCCGCGTCAACTGATGGCCTCCTGCGGTGCGCGAGGATATCTCTTGCGCGCCTGAACGTAGATCACTGCGGGAAGCGTAGCGGGCCGGGATCAAACCGAGGACGATGCCCACGAGGCAGGTTATGCCGAGTGCGAAAGCGAATACGGTGCCGTCGATGCGGATCGCATCGAGGCGCGGCAATTCTGAAGGGCTGAGAGCAACCAGCGTACGTACACCAAGCTGGGCGACAAGCAGTCCGACGAGTCCGCCAAGCGCCGCGAGTAACAGGCTTTCCGTAAGCAACTGGCGGATCACTCGCGCCTGCGACGCTCCGAGAGCGGCACGCACGGCAAATTCACCGCGTCGTTTTGCACCGCGGGCGAGCAAGAGATTCGCCACGTTCACGCAAGCAATCAGAAGAACCAGGAACACGGCTCCCACGATGGCCATCAACGCCGGCTTCACGGGGCCGGCAAGGTCCTCCTGCATCGGGTTGGCGATGAAGCCTTGATCGAGAGTGGCCCACGCGGGCCGAGGGAAATCGGGGATGCGGGTGCGTGCGATGCGGTTGAGATCGGCGCGAGCCAGATCACTGCTCACCTCGGGACGCAAACGAGCCAACATGCGAAGGTGATGTCCCCACTCACGGGTTTGCTGAGAAACAATGTTGCCTGCGTCGTATTGGAGTGGCGCCCAGAATTCGGCGGAGGGAGCGAGAACATTTTCGAAACCGGCGGGCATGACTCCGATGACGTTGTAGTTGTCGCCGTTGAGTTTGATGTCGCGGCCGATGATGGCGGGGTCGGCTCCGAAGCGGCTGCGCCAAGCTCCATCACTCAGAATGATGACCGTAGGGCCGTTCAGAAGATCGTCGGAGGATTGGAAATCGCGGCCTCTTGCCGGCGCGATTCCGAGAGTGCGGAAAAAGCTGGCGCTCACACGTTGGCCCTCCAGTCGCTCGGGCTGTTCCGCGCCGGTGTATGTCGGCTGCCAGGGACGAACGACGGCGACCGATTCGAAGGCGCGGTTGCGTTCGGCAACTTCACGGTAGGTATGAAATGTCTCGGGAAGGCGCGATCCGTCGGACGTCGTGTCCCAGATCATCATCAGCCGCTTGGCTTGCGGATAAGGAAGCGGCTTGAACAAGATGGGATTCACGGCGCTAAAGATGGCGGTGGTCGCCCCGATGCCGAGTCCGAGAATCAAGATCGCCGTGCAGGCGAAACTGGGATTCTTTCGCAACTGCCGCAGCGCGAAATGAAAATCTTGAATGATGGTCTTCATGGAACCTCTCTGGCCGCTCTTTACCCCGGGTATCGAAGGCAAGAATCTCGCCAATGAAGAGGGCAACAAATCCTTGTACATCAATGCGGCTTCTTGGGAGGGACGATGGCTGGTGTTCGGATTCAAGAGTCCCTGTCCGGAACTGAACATTGTGGAAGCGGCCGGTGTATGATTCGGCGCATGTTAGGCGGACGCACGAGCGAGCAGTGGATCGAGCAATATTCGAGCAGCCACCAGAACCCCGTCAATCGCGCCTGCCACACGCTGGGGATCCCGACCATTCTTTTGTCCATTGTGGTGTTTGTGGCCGCGATCTTCGTACACCGGTTGTGGATGGTGGGCGTTGGTCTGTTCTTGGCTGGCTGGATCTTTCAGTTTGTCGGGCACGCGTTCGAGGGAAAGCCTCCGGAGTTTTTCAGCGACTGGAGGTTTCTGTTCGTGGGCGTGCGGTGGTGGTGGGCAAAGGTTAACGGTCGGGTGTAGGTGGTTGCGCCGATCAATCGCGAGTTTTCGACGAGGTGGCCTTTGACCGACCGGAGAACAAGAGCTCTGAACGCCCTGTCGCATCGTAGAACGTGGAACCGAGGAGAGGAAGCAGCGGATGAATAAGAAAGAGATCGAGTCTCCAAAACTGACAGTCAACTTCCTGATCTGGGTGGGACTATTCCTTTTCGCGATGTTTGCGCTGATCGCTCACTTCGTCCTCCGGTGGTTCTAGATGTAACAACGATGGCGCATCAACCCGCCCAGGATGGCCATTCTGCGTCGCCAGGTCGTTCGATTCCCGCGACTCTAGGACTGGCCGTCCACAGGTAAAAAAATCCAGCGTCGTCTTTTTGATCCGCGTTCAGAGGTAAAGACTGTGAGAGGCACCGACAGAAACGCCGGGAGAATCGTGCGGAAAGCCTTCATCGCCAACTCAAAGGAGATCGTTCGTAGCAACCATGCTCACTTTACGCCGATCTGCAAACCGTCTCAGTTTGAACTCGCCACGCTATGAGATTTGATGGTGTTTCTCTTGCCGGAATGGGACTAGCATTGAGTTTATGAATGAGGTTCAGCAGAAACTCTTCAAAACGCGCCTTGTGATGATCGCCGTGGCCCTGATTGTCGCAGCGATCGCATTGGGATTGAACAAGTTGATTCGATAGCTCACTTTCAGCGCCTGCTCGACCCTTCTGGCGCGGATCACGCCAACAGCAGATTTCTCTCGGCGCGGTCTCTGCACTCCAATTTGTCCAAAATGACAACTTTTTGGGACGGAGCAGAAGGCGTTCGGCGCGGGTTTCGGCCTCAGGCTGGCTCGCCGGATGGACGAGGCGTCCGTCCCTACATGATCATTTTGGCGAGATGGTGGGGGCGGTGACGTTGGAGTATTCATAGCGAACAGCGATGTGGTCCTCTGTTCCGGGATTTATTTCTTCACGCATAACTAGTCCGCGAGTCTTCGACAACCAGACCGTAGCGTCGGCTTTCACATCTTCAGTTTCGGAATGAACCATGTAGACCGTGGCGGCTTCGCCGTCGATGACTTCGCTGCGTACGATCTTGCAGGAAATGTTTTTGTTGGTTTTGCGATTTTCCAACTCCACGTCGTGTAGATCTTTCGCGGTCATCCTGCTTTTTTCCCACTTGCCATCCAGTTGGATGTAGGAAGCGCCATCCACAAAAATCGATTCGCGTGTTTTCTCGCCACCCGACGGCGACCCCATCGTCGTAAAAAGGCGATGAGGAACGCTCATCATCTTGTCACTGGAATCGTAAAAAACCTTGCAGTCGGCCTGAGCGAGTGCGGGAACAGCGAATACGGCGAGAGCGAGCGATAAGAAGATGTAACGGCACATTTGAACTTCTCCCATTGCAGCAGATGTTGGCGAACGAAATCGACGGTCGCTGGGCCAGCTCAATGACTATCAATGTAATTGGAAACCGGAGTCAATGAAACCTTCTCTTAAATGCGCTTTAACAGCCAAACGCATTCCAGAGAGCAGGATAGGCGGACGGATTAACAGGATGAAACCGGTTTGCGGAAGGAAATCAAAATTCTCAACGCTTCTGAAACGCCTCGCGGTCTGACGCCACCATCTGAGTAAGCGTCACGAGTTCTGTCTCTCTGGGTTCGATTTAAATCAAATTACATTCGATTGGAGAAAGATATGTTGTTCCAAAAACCGACTCTCGGCTTTGCCGTGCTCACCCTGCTCGCCTGCTCACTTCCGAGCCTGGCGCAAACCAACAACGCAAATGCCGGCCACTTGCGGGCGCCTGCGTCCGTATCGCCAGCGACCGCTTTCACCACTAACGCAAAACTGGCACTCTCCTGGAGCCCCTTTGGTGGGACGCTCCGGTCCAAGGGCGTGAAGAGCGTTACAAATCCAACAACGGGAGTGATCTGCATTACTCCGTCGGTTTCGCTGAACCTCGCGAAAATTTATCCGCTGGTCTCGGTAGAGTGGGGCGAGTCGTCGGGCAACGCGCTGCTGGCGTTTTGGCGTGACACGTCCATCGACAACGTCGATTGCGGCGCGGGAAAACTTGAGGTCCAGACGTTTGACTTCAACGGCGGGGGATCTCCGATTGCGAGCCAGAGCGTGGCGTTCGATCTGGTGATCGAGTAAGCGGACACAATGCGATAGAAAACGGGGGATCTGGAGCTGGCGGTGGGGCTCGAGATCCCCGATTTTTCAATCAACGTCCGCGCTTGGCTCGGGAAACCCTCAACCGCGGAGATGGCGCAATCCATTTTGCGGAGCAGTGCGTACTAACTGACGAGTGGGGGGCACTGAGCGGTCCGTTTTCGCGGTCTTTTTTAGACCGGGCAACGGATGGGAACAGCAGATTTCTCCCCGCGTCCGCGCTCCGGTTTGGTCGAGCTAACAAACGGGTTTGGGTGTCGGCTAACGGGATTGTCTGACGCGATTTTGAACCACTGAATTCGCTCCGCTGGACGGCCCTTCGGTTCCGCGGAGGGCAAGCTATGTCCGTCCTACACGGGTTCGTCAAAGGATCGTCAAAAACTGGTCTTGTGCTTGCGCGGGGCTGAGGTTGTGCTTTATGCTCGGACCAACTTTGGGGTTCTGGTTCACCGGAAATTCATGCAGCGTCTGACGGCACGATTACTGTTGCTCTTTGCCATCGCGGGGACTTTTGTCCCGTTGGGGCTGGAGGCAACGACCGCAGCCGTGCACGCGTGCTGCCGGCGCAATGCGTTGCATTCGTGTCACGCATCGAAGGAATCGGACGGCCTCTCGGTTCGCGGCATGGGATGCTGCGGACACGATTGCGGCCGCGGCGTCAGCACCTCTCAAACAGCGCAGCCCGGACCGGCGATCGCCGCCAGCTTCGACCAATATGCCAGCGGGCGGATTCTCGATTTAGGCGCGGACTCTCCGCGCAGTTCAGTTGTCGCCTTCCACTCCAGCCGCGCTCCTCCGCGGTTCTCCATCGCCTGATATTCGTAGCGATCGACCGCGGACTTTGATCACCGCGGCATCAGGCTGGCGGGCTTGGACCGCTCCGGATCCGAAGATCCGGTTCGACGTCTACACGTCTACAAACTGGGGAACTCATGCGCCGGAATTGTCTATTTCTTATTTTTGCATTGCTCGCTGCGGCTCATGCTGCGGTTGTGGGATCGGTCCGCGGGGTCATTCACGATCCGCAGCACCGGCCCGTGCAGGGCGCGATGGTGATGATCAAGGCCAAGGCTTCGCAGTGGGCATCCACTATGAACTCAGACGCAGCTGGAAATTTTGCGTTCAATGCCGTGCCGCTCGGCGAGTACGAAGTGACTGTAGTCGGGGTGGGATTTGAGCAGTCGCGCCAGGACGTCGCCGTGGTTTCGGCATCGCAACCGGTATTGCACTTTGCTCTCAATGTTGCTGGAACGAAGGAAGAGGTCAACGTCACGGACACTTCGGATGCGGCGCCGACGGATTCCTCCACGCCGACGACGATTGTCGATCGCCTGCAGATCGCACGTACCCCCGGCGCCGACCGCAGCAACAGCCTTGCGATGATCACCGACTTCGTGCCGGGATCGTATGTGACGCACGATCAGTTGCATATTCGCGGTGGACATCAGACGAGCTGGCTGGTAGACGGAGTGCCAGTGCCCAATACGAACATTGCGTCGAACCTCGGTCCGCAATTTGATCCGAAGGATATTGATTACCTTGAAGTGGATCGCGGAGGGTATGGCGCGGAATTTGGCGACCGCACGTATGGGGTTTTCAATGTCGTGCCGCGTACGGGATTCGAACGTAATCGTGAGGCGGAACTGGTGCTGAGCGCCGGGAATTTTTATCAGACCAACGATCAGTTCAGCTTCGGCAGCCACACACAGCGCCTTGCCTACTACGGGAGCGTCAATGGGAACCGCAGCAATCTCGGAATCCAGATGCCGGTGCCTGCCGTCGTGCATGACGCGACCAACGGATACGGAGGGTTCGGATCGGTGATTTTCAATGCCGACCCATCGGATCAGCTTCGAATTATAAGTTCGGCGCGGAGGGACTATTACCAGATTCCCTACGATCCATTTCCGAATGACATTGAGAACGCGCCGATCCCGGCGAATGGATTTGAGGCGCAGTATCCGAGCCTGAATTTGCGCGACGGTGACCACGAAGCGGACGCGCTCGCGAACTTCTCGTGGGTCCACACATTTAATTCGCGAATGTTGATGACAATTTCGCCGTTCTATCACTACAACCGCGCGAACTATGACAGCTCGCTCGAGGATCCGGTGGTGACGACGCAACATCGGGCGTCTACCTATGCGGGAGGACAGGCAAGCTTCAGCGCGAATACGAAAATGAATTCCTTCCAGGCCGGCGTGTATAGCTTCTACCAGCAAAACAGTGAATTACTGGGAGCGATCTTCAACGACGGCAGCAACGCTCCGTTTTCGGTTTCGGAGAGTCCCACGGGCAGCCTGACCGCGTTTTTTGTGGACGACAAGTTCAAGCCGATTCCGTGGCTAACGCTCTCGGCGGGAATGAGGCCGACGCATTTTGATGGGAGCACCACCGAGAATTCCATCAGCCCGAGGTTCGGCGCAGCATTGAACATCCCGAAGCTCAATTGGACGTTCCGCGCCTCATACGGACACTATTACCAGGCGCCTCCGCTGATTACTGCGTCGGGACCGCTACTCGAGTTCGCGAACAACAACAACCTGGCATTCGTTGCGCTAAATGGAGAGCGTGACGAGGAAGCACAGTTCGGCGTGAACATTCCGTGGCGCGGGTGGGTGCTCGATGCCGACATGTTCCGAACGAATGCGGCCAACTTTTTCGATCACAACAATATTGGCGAGTCGAATCTGTTCTTCCCGCTGACGATTCAGGGAGCGAAGATTCGCGGGTGGGAAGTGACGTTGCGATCGCCGCGCATCGCACATCGCGGGCAAGTGCATCTCTCGTATTCGAATCAGGTGGCGTGGGCGGGCGGTGCGATCAACGGGGGGCTTACTGATTTTTCATTTGTGGACTGGGGTCCGCTCGATCACGATCAACGGAATACGCTTAATGTTGGAGGCGACGTGACGCTGCCCTTTCGCGCTTATGCCTCGACGAATATCTATTACGGGTCGGGGTTCACGAACGCGTTTCCGGGACAGCCTTTTCCGGGAAATTACTTGCCGCAACATACGACGATGGATTTGACGCTGGGAAAAGACTTCGGCGAGCGGGTGTCGGCTTCGCTGAGCGCGATTAACGTCGCGAACCGGCGCGTGGAACTCGACAACAGCGTTACCTTCGGGGGATTTCATTGGAACAATCCGCGCGAGGTGATCGTCGAGTTGCGGTACCGGTTCCATTTCTGAAAAGCAACGGCACTCGACACCAGAGTTTCATTTCCAAAAGTAACCGCATTTAACACAGCGGGCACAGAGGAACACAGGGAAGACTCAGCCTTGGATTTTTTGACGGGAATTCCCCTACCTCCCCGAGTTCATTCCTGGAAGCAGCCGCATTCAATACAGAGGGCTCAGGGGAACACAGAGACCGCTCAACCTTGCTGGAACTTTTGGCGGAGGAGTTCTTCTACGTCTCCGAGTTTTTCGCCCATCAGGTTGAGCTTGCGGGAGAGGCCCTGGATCTCGGCTTCGGCTCTGCGGTTCACGTCGAAGTCGAGTTCACCGCGGAGGCGGTCTTTCGTGTCCTGACGGTTCTGGCTCATCATGATGACCGGCGCCTGGATCGCGGCCAGCATCGAGAGAAACAGGTTCAGCAGGATGAACGGGTAGGGATCCCACGCGTGGCGGCCGAGTATCGTGTCGATCGAGATGTAGATGGCAAGGCCGAACATGAAACTGAGGATGAACGTCCATGACCCGCCGAAGCCGGCGACGGAGTCGGCAATGCGCTCGCCGAAGGTTGCGTCCTTCTCGATGACTTCGTTGGGATGGCGGTTCGCGCGCAGGCGAACGAGTTGCTGCGAGGCGTGGAACTGTCGTCCAAGGACCTGAAGCATGTCCATGCCGGCGAGCGGCTTGCGCTGGAGGAGGACCGCGATATCGCCGCGGTCGACTTCGATGCAGACCGCCTCGTCGATGGCGTCGGCCTGGGTCTGGTGCGGTGTCTGCTCGAGCATGGACGCGAAACCGAAAAACTCTCCGTGAGAAGGTTCGTCGATGACGACTTCCTGATGGTCTTTGTCGACCGTCGAGACGCGGACGCGGCCGGATACGACGACGTAGGCGCGGCCGCTGGTGTCGCCGATTTTGTAGATGCGCTGGCGCGGGGCGAACTTCTCGACTCGCACCTGGTTGGCCAGGACGGCGGTCTCTTCATCGTCGAGCGACGCGAACAGGGGTACGTGCCTGAGGACTTCGGGATCACATGCCATGGGATGTCTCCGTAGGAAAGCTTTGTAGCATAACAGGGGCCGGGTGCTGCTGAGGACTGCGGTGGCTTGCAGAGGCCTTTCGTCTAAGGGCTGCGCCCAAGATGACAAGGATTGCTTGGCGACGGGTAGCGGATTCCTCTCTTTCGCTGACACGAAGACGGGAATGAATGGCTTCAGAGCATGTGGCAACGGCAGTGCTAGCCGCAGGCGTCGCTTCGCGCGCTGGACGGACGGGGCGATTGTTTCTATATTTCGCGAAGGACGACTATTGATTGCGTGGTTTCGTATTTCGTTCTACCATCCGGAGCAGTGGCTACTGCCGGGAAAAATCCGGAGCTTGATGGGACCCGGGAGCGGCTGGTGTCGGCTGCGCCGGTGGAGGACGACTCCTCGTTTGAGTTGAAGCTGCGGCCGCAGCGGCTGTCTGAGTTCATCGGGCAGAAGAAAGTCAAAGAGAATCTGTCGGTCGCGATTGAGGCGGCGAAGTCGCGCGGAGAGGCAATGGATCATGTGCTTCTCTACGGGCCTCCGGGGCTGGGCAAGACGACGCTGGCCAACATTATTGCTAACGAGTTGGCCGTCCATTTTCAGCCGACGGCCGCGCCGCTGTTGCAGATCAAGGGCGACCTGACGGCGATCATCACGAACCTGCAGGACAAGCAGGTGCTGTTCATCGACGAAATCCACCGGTTGCAGCCGGTGCTCGAAGAGCTGCTCTATTCGGCGCTCGAAGACTACAAACTCGACATCATCATTGGACAAGGGCCTTCGGCGCGTACGCATACGCTGGAGGTGAAGCCGTTCACCTTTGTGGGAGCGACCACGCGGGCGGGACTGATTTCGGCGCCGCTGCGCGGGCGATTCGGAATTGTGCTGCGGCTCGAGTTCTATACTCCGAAGGATTTGCAGGTGATCGTCGAACGCTCGGCGGAGATTTTGGGCGTTGCGATCGACGATGCGGGGGCGAAAGAAATTGCCGGCCGATCGCGCGGTACACCGAGAATTGCCAACCGGTTGCTGCGCCGGGTACGCGACTACGCGCAAGTACGCGGGGCAGGAAAAATCGACGAGCCTACGGCGAAGGCTGCGCTCGAGATGCTCGAGGTCGATCAGTATGGATTCGACGAAGTCGACCGGCGCCTGCTGCTGACAATCATCGAGAAATACCAGGGTGGTCCGGTGGGAGTAAATACGCTGGCTGCCGTGCTGGCGGAAGAACCGGACGCGATCGAAGAGATTTACGAGCCCTTTCTGATGCAGATTGGATTCCTCGACCGAACCCAACGAGGACGCGTCGCCACTCAACTCGCGTACGATTACTTTGGGATCAAGCCGCACCGGCGGCAAAGCACGCTGTTCTAACCGTCAAGGTTCGCTTCCCATCCCCAGTCTCCGAATCAGATTTTCCGATCAGCACGGTTGGAAGACTTCCGCGTTCGTACAAAACATTTCTTTGCTGTTTTGTACGCGCCAAATGGTGTATCTTGCTGAATTCCCGTGAGAAGGGGGGACGGGCGAGGAGCAGGGACACTTGCGTCTGCGTTGGGTCTGGGGTCGGAAAGGGCTTTGTGGCGCGAGTTATTATCCTCTCGCCGTCTACCTGGCTGTATTGAACGTATCGGCGTTCGCCCTCCAGAGCACGGTCACCCCGCAGTCATCTTCACCTTCCTCGTCCAGTTCCCAGTCAACTCCTGGCAGTCGAAGTCCACAAAGCAGCCCTACCAATCCTACGGCGCAGGGGCCACCCGCAGTTCCGGGACAAGTTCAGCCGTCACCGCAATATCCGTCGCCCTCAGCACAAGAGCCGGAGCCGGCGATCAAGAATCATGATGTCGGAGCCCGCGCCGAAGCCAGGAGCTATTCCGGGGCTGACGATTCCGCGGCTGCAGCACGCTCCAACCCTCGACGATTTCCTGACCATGAAGCCGCGGGGAGAAGCGGCGCCGCAGATGGCGAAGGTGACCGGCTTTACGCAGAGAAATCCGCACGATGCGGAGGCAGTTTCGAAAGCCACGGAGGCCTACCTCGGCTACGACCAGAAAAATCTGTACGTGGCGTTCGTGTGCTTTGACGATCCGGCGAAGGTGCGCGCGCGCATGTCGCGGCGGGAAGACATTTACGACGACGACCAGGTCGAGATCATGCTCGACACATTCCATGACCGGCGGCGAGCCTATGCGTTTCAGACGACGCCGCTGGGCGTGCAATGGGACGCGATCTGGACCGAGGCGTCGCGCGAGACGAGATCAGCGGAAACTTCGACACTTCATTCGACACCGTCTGGGATTCGCACGGGAAAGTGACCGAGCCGGGGATTCGTGGTCTGGATGGCGATTCCTTTCAAGAGCCTGCGTTTTCCAGCGACGCAAGCAGCAGGAATGGGGCATGATTCTGTATCGCGGAATTACGCGCAAGAAAGAAGACTCGTTCTGGCCGCATATTTCGCACAAGAATGCAAGGGCAGGCTGGGGCAGGCAGCGACTCTGTATGGGCTGGAAGGAATTTCGCCGGGACACGACATAGAGCTGATTCCTTATGGCCTGATGCGCGGGTTATCGCGCGCTCGACACCCGGGATCCGACGAATCCTTATTTTCAGCACGCGGATGTGCAAGGACAGCCGGGCATGGACGCGAAGTTTGTCATCCACGACCACTTCATCGTGGACGCGACGGCGAACCCGGATTTCAGCCAGGTGGAGTCGGAGGATCCGCAGATCACGGTGAACCAACGGTATGCGGTGTATTTTCCGGAGAAGCGGCCATTCTTTCTGGAGAACGAGGACTTCTTCCGCACGCCGATGGATCTATTTTTCACGCGCAGCATTGGCGACCCGTCGGCTGGAATTCGGCTGACGGAAAGGATGGGCCCTATTCGGTGGGGCTGATGAGTGCGGACGACCGAAGCCCGGGCCTCGCTGTGCCGGACTATAGCCAGTATTCGGGCATGCGCTCGTACTTCACGGTGGCCCGAGTGAGTCGCGACATTTTCCGGCAGTCGAGCATCGGGGCCCTCTACACGGACTGGGAGTGCCCGACGACAGGCGAGCGGAACCGCCTCGGCGGAATCGATACGCACCTGAAATTGAGCGCGACGCTGAGCCTGGATGCGCAGGCGGTGGACAGCTCGAGCAACCTGAATCTGAATTGCGAAGCGAACCTTTATCCGTTCAGCTCGGGAAACCGCGGCAATGGGAGTCACTATGCGGGGCCGGCCGAGAAGGTGGAAGTACGGCGGGATGGACTGCATTTCAGCTACGACGGCACCTATAACGACATCACGCCAGGCTTCGTGTCGATCCCGGGATTCATCAACCGCGTCGACATACGGGAAACGGCGCAGGATGTTCACTACCGGTTCCGTCCAAAGAAAGGGTGGGTTCTGAGCTGGGGGCCATCGGTCAACGTCCGGTATGACTTCGACCATTCCGGGTTGCGGCTGGATACGGACTATCTTTCCTATTTCGTGGTTCGAGGGCGCGGACAGACGACGATTGTGTTGAAGCCGTACCAGGAGTTTCGGGAACGGCTGCGGCCACAGGATTTTTGCTATTACGGATATGCGGTCTACTGCTCCCCAACGACGCTAGGAAATCAGGACTATCACGAGCACGAGGGCGGGGCGACGGTGCAGACCGGGTATTTGAAGTGGGCGACGCTGAATGCCAGCTACTACTGGGGCGACAGCACGAATTTTGTCGCATCGCCGGACTCTCCGCCTGCGGCCCCGACTCCCTACAATCTGCCGTTTCTAGCGCACGAGGACAATGCGAAGCTGGCGGTGATTTTGCGTCCGGTGAAGCCGTTGAAGATCGAGAATACCTACCTGTTCGACCGGCTGCGCGCCAACAACAGTACGTACTTGTTCGAGCAATCGCAGTTTCCGGGGATCGGGCGCGGCATCTTTAACGATCACATTCTGCGGAGCAAGTGGAACTGGCAATTCACCCCGCAGCTGTCACTGAGACTGATCCTGCAATACAACGCACTGCTGGCAGGGACGCCGGGAGTGGGATCTCCCTATACGTATTTGCCAACCGAGAGGCAGTTCAACGCCGACTTCCTGATTACGTACCTCGTGCATCCGGGAACGGCGATTTATGTGGGATACAACAGCGATCTGCAGAATCTGAACGTGGTTCCGGGAACACCGGCGGCGCCGGGCGGCGTGTCGACTACGGCGAAGGGATACTTAAACGACAGTCGCCAGCTTTTCGTCAAGGTCAGCTACCTGTTCCGATTCTAGGGGCGGTTAAGACTAGGGGTTGCGGCGTTCCCGCAGCAGGTGCGGTTTGCGTCCGATAGTGGCGGCGGTTGCGAGGTTGGAGAGGCGCAGAGAATGCTCCTGAATCTCCAACTGGAGCTCCTGAAGGGTCGTTTTCCACTCGGTCCCGGTCTGGTACAGAGCACGAGCACACAATTCGCGGGTACGGTCTTCGAGGCGGCGCATTGGCATGAATCTTGGGAAAAAACGAAGCGGATTCCGAAAAGTCTGCCACAAAGCCAATCAGTGTTCGATACCCTACTTACCGTAGATACTTGTCTAAGTAATTCCGGAAACAGCTAGTTGGGGGCATCCCGTCCTGGGCCGACCAGTGTCAGGGGGCGTTTGCTGAATCCTGTGGAAATCCAGTAGAATCTAATGACTCGAATCGAGGTAAGAACAGACATGAAAGCTGCTATTCATCCCGCTTATAACGAAGTTCGCGTGCACTGCGCCTGCGGCAACACGTTCATGACGCGTTCGACCCATAAGGGCGATATCGGCGTTGAAATCTGCTCGAGCTGCCATCCTTTCTTCACTGGAAAGCAGAAGCTGATGGATACCGCCGGCCGTGTGGAGCGTTTCCGCCGCAAGTATGCCAAGAAAGATGCGGCTACGCCGGCAACTCCGGCCAAGAGCTAACTGCCTTCGCCGCGGATTCGGCGAATCAACCAAGACATCGAGCCCTCGCTTTGGCGGGGGCTTCGTTTTGCACGAGCCAGTAGAATAAGACCGTGAAGAAGTTCTGGGACAACTCGGTTGCGGTGGGTGCGCTGGCAGACGCCGGCGGGATCGCCCGCGGCACACGAGTGGTCCCGAGTTCGCTGGCGATCGGAGGCGTGACGATTTCTCCGGCGACGGTGCTGGCCCCGATGGCTGGAGTCACCGACACCGTCTTTCGGAGGTTCATCCGGAACCTGGGCGGTTGCGGATTGATCATGACCGAGTTCACCTCGGCCGATGGAGTGCTGCGCAAGAAGGATCAGAAGGCGAAGCGCTACCTGCATTTCTATGAAGACGAGCATCCGATTTCTGCACAGCTTTTCGGCAGTGATCCGCAGGTGATGGCCGAGGCCGCGAAGATGGTGGAAGGCTTTGGCTTCGATCTGGTTGACCTGAACCTGGGATGTCCGGCAAAGAAAGTGGTGAAGTGCAACGGAGGGTCGGGGCTGCTACGCGATCTGCCGGCGATCGGCAAGATCTTCGAGGCGGTGCGCGCGGCGGTGAAGATCCCATTCACCGTGAAGTTCCGCGCAGGATGGAGCGAGGAAGAAATTGTTTGCGTCGAACTGGCTCGCATGGCGGAGTCGTGCGGGCTCGCGGCCGTGGCGCTGCATGCCCGAACGCGAGAGCAAGGCTACAGCGGGCAGGCAAATTGGGAGTGGATCGCCGCGGTAAAGGATGCGGTGAAGATTCCGGTGATTGGGAATGGGGATGTTCGCACGCCAGAGGACGCGTGCGCGATGGTGACGCGGACGGGCTGCGACGCGGTGATGATTGGACGGATGGCGCCTTCGAATCCGTGGATTTTTCGTCAGATCGGCCAGTATTGCGCGGGGATGGAGTTTGGAAGAGGTGGGGAGTCGGAATGGCCTTCGGCCACCCCGGACGGGGGCGTCGGGGGCTCCACGATAGCTCTACGATCACCCTATCTGAGGGGGATCGGTACGAGATGATCCGGACTTATTTTCGGATGTTGATTGAAGAAGAGTTGCCGGATGCGGTGGGTAAGATGAAGCAGTTCGCGTCGTGGTTCACACACGGCGTGCCGGGCGGCGCGGGATTGCGCAAAGCAATCTATGAATCGAAAAGCGCGCCCGACATCTTATCGCGGGTGGAAGATTTCTTCGAAGCGCGTTTGTACGGCGAAGCCAGAGTGTGCGGCGCGGACACTCTTGTCCGCGAAATCTGAGCACGCGCTAAAAGCGATCGGTCATTCGGTTCGCGCCGAATTCAAAATCGCTCGCGCACTATTCTCTGGATTCCTTTTCACCAAAAACAAACGCGCACCGCCGAAGCAGCGCGCGCCGGATTCCATTTGAAATCCCTACGGCAGAACAGTCACTGCGACTCGCACGCCGGGGTGGCGTTCGTCGAACAGGAAATATCCGCCGTCGACGTAGTCGATATAGGTGTTGTCGTTGTAGGACCACCCGCCGGGCCAAGGCTGCGCGATTTCGAAGTTGTATCCGCCGTAGGCAAAGCGCGGACGGCCCTCGACCATGTTGACGTGGCGGATCGCGAAGTGATGATCGTGTCCGAAACGAGTGCGGAAGTGCTCATCCGCTATCCTTCGGTTTTCGCGGTGCTCGGCTTGATCGTGGTGCTCTTCCTGGCGAACTTCGCGGTGTTCGTCTTTTTTCTCGTCCCGGTGTTCGTCCTGCGCGACAGCGGTCATGGACGCTCCTAGCAGGAACGAAGCACAGATTCCTCCGACAATTGCGAGTTTCTTCATAAGTATCCCTCGTGTGAATTTGTGTGAGGCGCGACATGCGCCGCCGCAAAACGCATGCGACAGATTCCAGATGCGCGGCGCTGCTGTGCAGTTGCTGGAAAGCGAAATACTAGCAGTCGTGGATGAAATCGGATGCAACTTTACATTTCTTTGCACAACCATTACCGAGTTGCTGCGGTAGATGCGGAGTTCAGCGGTGCGAGCATTGGCAACGGACAAGCGGATTCCTCGCTTCGCATGGAATGGCAAACACTCGGAAGATCGGAATGACAAAACCCCTGCTACGGGGCCTTCGCGATCATTTTGCCCAGGTCGTCCCTCTCGATATAAGCCCACGGCGTTTTCGGATCATGGGTGAATACTGTGAGCCATTTTTCGAGAAGAGCGCGGTCGTAGTACTGCTTTTTGCTTTTGATGGTGTCGAGCGGGTAGAGATCGAACCCCATGCCCCACGTGAGATCGATATGCGCCGAGGTCGGCATGAGGTCGGAGATGTAGCAGGCGGTTTTGCCGCCGCTCGTGACGATCACTGCTTGCATGTTGGCAGTGTGGCCGCGGAACGTCTTGACTGAAATTCCGGCGACGATCTCGTCGCCATCTTTTGTGAGCGTCATCTGTCCGCTGGCAACCAGCGGATCGTAGTTGTCGGAGATAAAGCTGATGAAGTCGCGCTCGCTCGGCTTGCGGGCATATTTCCACTCGCCTTCAGGCGCGTAATATTTCGCGCGAGGAAATGTGGGGGCGATGTTTCCGTTGGCACCGCGAACGGTATTCCATCCGCAGTGATCGAAGTGGAGATGTGAATTGATGACGATATCGATGTCGTCGGGAGCGATGCCGGCTGCCGAAAGATTATCCAGCAGCTTCGCCGGCTGTCCGTAAAACTTCACCATGCGATCGGGGAGCTTGTTGCCGATTCCGGTTTCGATGAGGACGGTTTGTTTGCCGGTGCGAACGACCAGCGAATTGAGCCCGGAGGTAACGTAGTTCTTGTCGTCCGCCGGAAGCTTTCGTGACCACATGACTTTAGGAATTACCCCGAAGAACGCGCCTCCGTCGAGAAGGTAGGTGCCGTCGGAAATTGCCGTGAGTTCGAAGTCGCCAAGCGTGAGGCGGTGCATGAGTTCCAGTGTGCCACAGGTGGGAGTTGCCGAGGGAGCGGAGAGCCGGATAGTGGTGCAGATTGGCTTCTGCGCCAGGCCGGTTATGCGGGAGATCCCTCGCTCCCCTGCAAACGGCTACGCTCAGGACTCCTTGGTGCAGAAGACCAAACTGCATCCGACCGAGCGCGCCCGGGCAACAGAGGATCCTCTCCTTCGCTGGCGGAGGGTCGGGATAACAGAGAGTTGAGGAGCGTACCAGATGGAGTCTCTTGCCGAATAGACGGCGCCGTTTGCGGCTTGGACCTTCCCGCATCCCCCGAGCATCTAATGTTTATCAGTTCATTACTAGCGGAGAAAATTCATGATACAGATACGTTCTGCCCAAGAGCGCGGCGGCGGGGACCACGGCTGGCTCAAGACACATCACACGTTCAGTTTTGGCGAATACTGGGATCCGAAGTGGATGGGGTTTCGTTCGCTGCGCGTGATCAACGAAGATTGGGTTGCGCCGAACACGGGCTTTCCGACGCATCCGCATCGCGACATGGAAATCATCACGTACGTCCTCGAAGGCAAACTCGAGCACAAAGACAGCCTCGGCACGGGATCGGTGATTCTGCCGGGCGACGGACAGCGAATGACCGCGGGGAGCGGGATCCGGCATAGCGAGTTCAATCCGTCGACGACGGAAGCGGTGCATCTGCTGCAGATTTGGATTCAGCCCGAGCGCGCGGCGCTGGCGCCGAGCTACGAACAGAAGACTTTCCCCGAGGCGGAGAAGCGCGGCAAGCTGCGGCTGGTTGCGTCGCGCGAATCGCGAGATGGATCGGTAAAGATCAATCAGGACGCGAAGCTATATGTTTCGCTATTGAAGTCCGGCGACGAGGTCACGCACGAACTCGCTGAGGGGCGGCATGCCTGGCTGCAGGTGGCGCGCGGGAGTGTCGAACTCAACGGGAAGAAGTTGTCGCAAGGGGACGGCGCGGCGATCAGCGACGAAACAAAGCTGAAGATCGCGGGCACGAAAGACGCGGAAGTTCTGCTGTTCGACCTGGCGTAACATCACTCACCACAGAGGACACTGAGTTTCACAGAGAGATACTGTGATGCCCAGTGTCCTTTTCCTTTTGATAACTTCAAAGCAGATTCCTCCTTGCTCGCTGCGCTCACGTGCCGGAATGACAAGGTCGTGCCGAAATGGCCGGAGCCGTTTGGTACTCTTCTCGTATGCATCGTCCGACGGGGATTACGATCATCGCCGGTGTCTTCTTCGCGGCGGGCGTGTATTTGGTGATCGTCGGTTTGACGCAGCTGATCTCTCCGGGAACTTTCTCTTATGGCCGGCAAACAGTTGATGTATGGGCTGGAACTGGCGGGCCCGTTTATGGCGCTGCTGATCGGAGCGGGATATGCACTGGTTGCTGGGGGTTGTTTCGCCTGAACAAATTTGCTCGCTGGGCGGCGATGGGCGTAATGGCGATAGGGATTGGATGGCTCGTGCCAAAGATTTCGATGGCCGAACTTGGCGTTCCGGTGTTCTGGTTCGGGCTGCAGATTGCGCTGCGCGTTGCAGTGGCGTGGTATTTGTCGCAGGCGCCGAGTGTGGTGGATGCGTTTGCGGGGAAAGCCTGAGTGTTGCGTTTTATTCTTCGTGCAGTTCGCGAATCCAGATGTTGCGGTATCGAACGGGGTCGCCGTGATCCTGGAGCTGCAGCGGAAGTTTGGTGGCATGCTGCTTGTAGGGCGGGCGCGATCCGTGGGCAGTTGGGCCGGTGAGTTCGACGTTGTCTTGCACTAGCACTCCGTTGTGCAGGATGGTCACGCGCGCCGGATGAAGCACTTTGCCGTCGGCGGCGAAACGCGGTCCGTGAAACATGATGTCGTAGGTTTGCCACGTTGCCGGCGGGCGCGAAGCATTCACCAGCGGTGGATATTGTCCGTAAACGGCGGAAGCCTGCCCGTCAGCGTAGGTCTTGTTCTGGTAAGAATCCGAGAACCTGAATTTCGTACAGGCCCATGAGGAAGACGCCGCTGTTGCCGCGTTCCTGGCTCTCTCCCTGCGGAGGCGCGGGCTCGGAGAATTCGACGTGAAGCTGGCAGTCGCCGAAAGAATCGCGCGTTGAAGATGTAGCCGGTATCCGGTTCGACTTCCATGTAGCCGTTCTCGACTTTCCAGTTCGCGGCATTTCCGTCTTTGCCGACCCAGTGCGACAAGTCTTTGCCATCAAACAGAACGACGGCATCGGACGGAGGCCGCGCCGGGAGTGTCTTGCGTGCTTGCGGTTCCGGGGTCGATGACCGGCGGCGTTGGACGATTAAGGTCGTGGATCTTCCATTTCATAGGAGCTTGAGCGGCGGAGAATTGGGAGAGCGAACGGCGAGTCAAGATCGCGAAGGCGAATACTCTTGAGATCATATTGGGCCTCGAAACGCAGAACATCATACAGAAATGTTTGATGTCGAGGTACCAGTATCGTTTATCTGCGCGCGAGATCCCTCGCCCCGCTCGTGAAAACGGGCTTCGGGATGACGCAAAGTTTCTTGGAGCAGAATCAGCGACGAGTCTTAGCCGGCTCCTTTTCGCCAACGCGTTTGCTGACTTCGAAGGTCAATTTGCCGGCCTTCTTGTCGGCGCCGACCACTACGTGATCCCCGTGCAGGACTTCGCCGTCGAGGATCTTCATCGCGAGCGGATCCTGGATCAGTTTCTGAATCGCGCGCTTCAACGGACGCGCCCCGAAGTTCGGATCGTAGCCCTGCGGTGAACATCTGGTCCTTCGCGGCGTCCGTGAGCTCGAGCGAGATCTTGCGGTCCGCAAGCAGGCGGCGCACGTCTTCGAGACGGAGCTCGATGATCTTGACCAGTTGCTCCTTGCCCAGCGGACGGAACACGATGATGTCGTCGACCCGGTTGAGGAACTCTGGCCGGAAATGCGAGTGCAACTGATTCATCACCTGCTGCGAGGCCTGCTCGAAACTCTGCGTCGGAGCGAAGACCTTCTGCCTGCAGGAACGACGAACCGATATTCGACGTCATGATGATGATCGTGTTTTTGAAGTCGACGACGCGGCCCTTACCATCAGTCAGGCGGCCGTCATCCATCATCTGCAAGAGCACGTTGAAGACGTCCGGATGCGCTTTTTCGATTTCATCGAAGAGCACCACCGCGTATGGGCGACGGCGGACTTGCTCGGTAAGCTGTCCACCCTCTTCGTAGCCGACGTATCCGGGAGGCGCGCCGATCAGGCGAGCGACGGAATGCTTCTCCATGTATTCCGACATGTCGATGCGGAGCATGGAACGGTCGTCATCGAAAAGAAATTCGGCGAGTGCGCGAGCCAGTTCGGTTTTCCCAACACCCGTCGGTCCTAGAAAGATGAAGGAGCCGATGGGGCGCTTGGGATCGCTGAGCCCTGCGCGGGAACGGCGAATCGCATTGGCGACGCGTTCGAGAGCTGCATCCTGTCCGACAACTCGCTGGCGCAGGCGCTCTTCCATTGTGATCAGCTTCTTGACTTCGCCTTCGAGCATCTTCGAGATGGGGATGCCGGTCCACTTGGAGACGATGCGCGCGACGTCTTCTTCGTCAACTTCTTCTTTGAGCATGCGCGATTTTCCCTGGCTCTCCATTTGCTTGGTGAGCTTGGCAAGTTCCTGCTCGGCTTGCGGGATCTTTCCATAGCGAATCTCGGCGACGCGCTCGTTATTGCCCTTGCGCAGCTCGGACTGTTCTTCGATCTTCAGCTTCTCGATCTGCTCCTTGAGCGCACGCGCCCGCGCGATGAGATCTTTTTCTTTCTTCCAGTTCGCCTTAAGCGTGTTGGATTTCTCGCGAATCTCGGCCAGCTCTTTCTCGATGACCGCAAGCCGCTCGCGAGAATTGGCGTCGTCTTCTTTCTTCAGCGCCTGCTTCTCGATCTCAAGCTGGGTAGCTTTGCGCTCGAGCTGATCGATGTCCGTTGGAAGGGAGTCGATCTGGATGCGCAGCGATGCCGCCGCTTCATCGATAAGATCGATCGCTTTATCGGGCAGAAAGCGGTCAGAGATGTAGCGATGCGAAAGCGTCGCGGCAGAAACGATTGCGGAATCCTTGATACGAACGCCGTGATGGACTTCGTATTTCTCTTTCAATCCGCGAAGAATCGAGATCGTGTCCTCGACGTTGGGTTCGCCGACGAAAACAATCTGGAAGCGGCGTTCCAGCGCAGCATCCTTCTCGATGTACTTGCGATATTCGTTCAGCGTGGTGGCGCCGATCGCGCGCAGTTCTCCGCGAGCCAGCGCGGGCTTCAGCATGTTGGAGGCGTCGATGGCACCTTCCGCGGCTCCGGCGCCGACGAGCGTATGCAGCTCGTCGATGAAGAGGACGACCTGCCCTTGCGAGTCTTCGATTTCTTTGAGAATGGCTTTGAGGCGGTCTTCGAACTCGCCGCGATATTTTGCGCCGGCGAGCATCGCTCCGAGATCGAGGGAAACCACGCGCTTGTTCTTCAAAACTTCAGGCACATCGCCGGAGATGATTCTTTGGGCGAGCCCTTCGACGATTGCCGTCTTGCCGACGCCAGGTTCGCCGATCAGCACAGGGTTATTCTTCGTGCGCCGGGAAAGAACCTGGACGAGCCGGCGGATCTCTTCGTCGCGTCCGATGACAGGATCAAGCTTGCCGCGGCGGGCCTGCTCGGTCAGGTCGCGGGCATAGCGCTCAAGCGCCTGATATTTCGCTTCCGGGTTCTGATCGGTGACTTTCTGCGATCCGCGAACCACCGTCAGTGCTTTCAGGATCGCGTCGTAGGTCGCGCCGTGGCGGGCGAGGATCTGCTGAGCCGCGTCGCGCTTCAAATGCGTGATTGCGAGAAGCAGGTGCTCGGTGGAAACGTATTCGTCCTTAAAATTGGCGGCCTCTTTGAAAGCCTGCTCCAGCAGATTGTTCGCCTCGGTGGAGAGCGTGGCCTGGGAAGCTTGTCCGGAAACTTTGGGAAGCTTTTCGAGCTCGCGGTAGACCTCGCTCAGCACGGATTGCGGGCCAATGCCGATTTTCTCGAGTACAGGCGGAACGATACCTTCCTTGTCCTCGAGCAGCGCGGCCAGCAGGTGGACGGGCTGCAGCTCGGGATTACCGTGCTCGGATGCGAGGTCGTTCCCTCGCTGAACGGCTTCCTGCGCTTTGACTGTAAATTTGTCCCAACGGATTGCCATGATGGTTCCTCTTGGTTCTTAGCTGTCATTTTGGACGAAAAGAAGGATGTTTGCGATAGGGGAAAATGCATAGATCCTTCGCTTGGCTCAGCATGACAAAGTTTTTTCATTGCTGAGGCTTAAATAAAATGGGAGGCGGTCACCTCTGCCGCCTCCCGTCGTTCAGGGGCTAAAGCCCGATGTTTGGTGACCTCTTTACGCGGCGCTGAAGCGCCGCTCTTCCACCGGCAGCTCGATCGGCAGCTCGATTTTTCTCTCGATGGCCGGTGCCGTGGATCTGTCATCCCCAGATCACTCCGGGCTACGCCCCGTAGGGGAGGACGAGGCGTCCGCCCCTACACGAGCAGGATTACGCGGCCTTGCTGGGGGCCTTGCCTTCGGACGTCTTGCCTTCAATGGCCTTTTCGCTGCCGATGGTGACTTTGATCTGCTTCGGCTTCGCTTCGGCCTTTTTGGGCAACGCGATCTTCAGGACGCCCTTGTCGTAAGTCGCCGAAACCTTCTCGGTGTCTACGGTCGTGGGCAGAGTGAACGTTCGGGTGAAACTGCCGTACTGGCGTTCCACGCGGCGATAGTTCTCTTCTTTTTCTTCTTTCTCGATTTTCCGCTCGCCGTGCACGGTGAGGGTGTTGTTCTCAACGCGGACGTCGATGTCTTTCTCATCGATTCCGGGCACTTCAATCTTCAGAGCGACCTTGTGCTCATCTTCGTAGACGTCGACGGCAGGGGCGAAGCTTGATGTGGTCAGGGAGTCGTCCTGGCCAGAGCCGCTGTAGGACTCACGGAACACGCGGTTGATGCGGTCTTGCAGAGTATTGAATTCACGAAATGGCTCCCAACGGGCTAATACGGTCATGGGGTAAATCCTCCTCAGAGATTGTGTTTGTAATGGCTTGCCGAAGGCAGCCGAGCGGTGCTCGACTGGGCACGATGCCCGGTCCCACACCCAGCTGTTTTTCTGTGGTGGACTCTGCCTTCAGTTCAATTAGACGCTTAGTTAGCGTAAAAGAAGCATAAAACTTGAGCGTACTACTGTCAATATAAGTATTGTGCTTATTTTGTTGGGGTTACGCTGGCTATCACGCACTTCAGGTAGGAGGTTTCCGGCACATTCAGCAGGATCGGGTGGTCCACGGCCTGGCCTCGAACTTCGATCAGGCGCAGCGTTCTGTGGGAGTCGAGGGCGGCGCTGCCGAGCATTTCCAGGAAGTTAGCCTGGCTCACATGGTAGGAGCAGGAGCAGGAGACGAGCGTCCCGCCCGGGTTCAGCATCTTGAGAGCGCGAAGGTTGATTTCCTTGTATCCGCGAAGGGCGGCATCGAGGTCCCGCTTCGATTTGGCGAACGGCGGAGGGTCGAGGACGATAGTGTCGTAACGGCGGTTGGCGGAGGAGTAGTCCTTGAGCAGGTCGAAGGCGTTGGCCTCGATCCATTCGATGTCGCGGCGGTTGAGGGCGGCATTCCGGTCAGCAACTTCAAGAGCGGGGCGGGAGCTATCGACGCCGGTCACATGCGAGCAAGAGGCGGCAAGGTGGAGTGCGAAGCCTCCCTGGTAGCAAAAGACGTCGAGAGCTTCTCCTCTGGCAAGCCTGGCCGAGGCGGCATAGTTTTCGCGCTGATCGAGAAAGCTTCCGGTCTTTTGGCCTTCGAGGGCTTCGTAGTGGAATTGGACCTGGTTCATAGTGAAGGTGGTGGAGGATCGATCCCCGCGAAGAAAGCTGGAGGCCAGCGGAGGGAGCGTCTCAAGTTCGCGAACGCGGGGATCGACGCGCTCGATCACCGAGGCGGGGCGCAAGCAGTCGACGAGCTGCGTGAGGATGGTTTCGCGAACGGAAGCGGCGTCCATTGCCTGGGTAAGGATCTGCAGCGAGACAATGTCGTTAAAGCGATCGACGATGAGGCCGGGAAGAAAGTCGGCCTCGCTGAAGATGATGCGGTAGGCGTTGGAGTCGCGGACAACGGTTTCGCGGTAAGCGACGGCGGCTGAGATGCGTTCGCGCAGCAGGGCATGGAGATCGGGTACCGGTTCGTGGGAGATGAGGCGAACGGCGATTTGAGAGGAGCTCGAATAGAGAGCCGTTCCGAGCGGCTTGCCGCGCTGGTCGGTCACGGTGACGAGCGAACCGGGCGGGATCTCGTCGGTCGAAAGGAGATCGGAGCGGTAGACCCAGACGTGTCCCGACTTGAGGCGCGTGGCACCGCGAGGCGAGAGCTTGAGTGTGGGAAGGGCGGGGTCTTTCGAGGTCGGGGGCATGGGGACATGGTAATGCCTGGGGGGAGTTTGGGAGCGGGGAAGACCGTGTGTCGAGGTCAAGGGAGCGACGGCCGGGTGTCGCGACAGCTAAGCGATACGAGCTTAGAATTCCTGAGTGGTCGTTTCTCTTGCAATCCGCCGGTGCTTAGCGGCTGTCGTCATAGCTTCCTTCTTACACTTCACCGTTGCAGCCGGGCATTCTCAGATTGGCGAGCCTCTATCAGAGATCAAAACAACTGTGTTCGACGAGTCGGGCGCCTTAGTTCCAGATTGCAAAATTGTGTTTCGGAGCGACTCATCGACGGTGGTATCGCACACAGACGTGGATGGGTCAGTCACAGTAGGACTGCCGAGTGGCAAGTATGTTGTGACGACCACGAAAGCAGGGTTCGTAAAGAACACGATAACTGACGCTCAGATCCGGCCTTCTATACAGAACGAAATCCGTATCGTCTTGAAGGTTGCTAGCACTTCTAGAGATGGCAGCCACTATGAACAGGTACCGACAACTGCCTCCGACCTACCCGTGACGATAAAGCCAGAAACATATCCAGTAACCTTGCCGCGAGCATTGATCAGAAAGTATCGCTCATGGCGATGCTTGTACCTCTGGAAATGCTACCCATCGTAGTTTGTGAACTGGCAAAGCACCGCGATAGCACTCAGAACCCGAACAAGGCCCATTCACCAACATGCCGATGCCACGGAGTCTCGCTTCGCTCGACTGGACAGCCGAGGGCGGCTGTCCCCACATACTTCATTTCCCGGATATCAACTTCTAGCTGGCGGCTTGTTCTGCGGCGGGGACTGCGGATTTCGCGTGGGATCCGATGCTGGCTTCGTGCTGGGCAAGATCCAGGTCGGAGCGGAGGGAATCGAGGATCACCATGGGAAGCTCGTCGCCGAAGCCGTCGAGTTCGTCTTCGGACCAGTTGCCGTTGAGGCGGATGGATCCGGTTAGGTCCTCGGGAAAGCCTTGGCGGAAATCGCCTTCGCGAATCAAGATGTCGCCGACGAGGCGTCCGGTATGCACGTCGTAGATGCGGCGGCTGGCTTGGCCGCGGGCGTTGGTTAGGCAGAGAAAGACTTCGCCGGCGTCCATAAATTCGGGGCGGTAGTACCACGCCTGCGATGCGTCAATCTTTGGATGATGGCGGCGAGCGCGCGCTGGAGCTTCTTTCTTGTCGAGCAGCTCTTCTTTCGGATTGAAGTAGAGGATGCGCTGGCAGGAATCGCAAATAATGGTTTGCAGGCCGGATCGGACTTCGTTGTAGGTTTGCGGACGAAGCATCACGCGGCAGGCGGTGCACTGCTGGTCGCGTACTTCGGCGATGCCGCTGCCGCGAAACTTGGAGACTCGCTCGTAGTGACGGAGTAAATCTTCGCGGACACCGCCACGGAAGTTATCCCGCTTGGCGCGCCACTCGGCGAGTAGCTTCTCGTCTTCGGCGGTGCGCTGCCGGGCTTCCTCTTTTTCGTTTTCAATCTCGGCAGCCTCGACTTTCAGCTCCGCTTGGGCGGCCTTCACTTCTTTGTCGCGCGCATCGGCGTTGACCATCAGTTCGAGGATCTTGTCCTCGTTTCCGGCAATCTCTTTTTCAGCGAACTGGATCTCGTGAAGAAGAGCTTTGTACTGATCGTTGGTTTTTACGTCGAGGGACTGGTCGCGATACTTGGAAATCTTGCCGCGCAGCTCGGTGATGTTGGCGTCGAACTTGCGGCGGGCGGCTTCGTCGGCTTTGACGGCGGCCTGCGCCTTTTCGAGCTGGGCTTTCGTCCCGGCGAGCTTTTGCTCGATCACGGCGACGCGTTTGGGAAATTCGGCGACTTCGTCTTGCAGGCGCCGGATTTCCTTGTCGGTGTCCTGCAGTTTCAGCAGATTTTCTATTTCTGGGAGCATCCGGTGCTTTGATTCTAGCACGCGGGAAGGGGCTATTTTGGCCGACAATCCCTTCAACCAAGATCAAAAGGTCGAACACCGGGGCACCGGGGTTCACAGCGGAAATGCACGAACCGCATCGCGTGCAGGCGGGCTGTGGCCGGTGTACACTCTTTCGTTCGCCTGTAGGGCCGCATCCACTCTTTCCTGTGAGGTCACTCGTGAAAAGACTGTTCTCCTTGTTGTCTGGCATTGGGCTGCTTGCATTGTGCGCCGTGGTGGCTTCTGAACCGGCGAGGGCGCAGAACGCGCCGACCAAGCCGCTGACGATTGAAGCGTTGTTTCAGCCGGGAGGATTGGGCGGACGCGGTCCGGAGACCGTCGAGTGGAGTCCGGACGGGGCGAAGCTGTCGTTCGTGCAGCGCGACGAAAAGGGCGAAAAGGGAGAGCTGTGGTATGTGGACGCCTCGACCGGCGAGAAAAAAGTATTAGTCAGCGCGGCGAAACTGTCATCGCTCGATCCGGACGTGAATAAAGTCAAGAACGAGCGGGAGAAGGAACGGCTGACCCGATATCACGTGGCGGCTTACCTGTGGGCTCCGGACTCGAAGCATCTGATCTTCGATTCGCAGGGGCAGCTGTGGATGTATGACCTGGGAACCGAGACGGGCGTGCAGTTCACGTCGGCGGAAGATCCGAGCGGGGATCCGAAATTCTCTCCCGATGGAAATCGCGTGGCATATGTACGAAAGCACAATCTGTACGTGCGTCCGGTGAAGGGCGACAGCGAGAAGCAGTTGACGAAAGATACGAGCAAGGATTTCTTGAACGGCGATATCGACTGGGTGTACGCGGAAGAGCTCGCCGTGAGGAGCAATTATTTCTGGTCGCCCGACAGCAAAGAGATCGTATTCCTGCACATGGACGAGACGAAAGTTCCGACGTATCCGATCACCGACTGGATGCCGACGCATCCGACGGTGGATCCGGAGCAGTATCCAAAGGTAGGGGATCCGAACCCGGTGGTGAAGCTGGGCGTGGTCGATGCGGATAAAGGGAAGGTGCGCTGGATCTCGCTGACGGGCGATGAGGATACTTACATCCCGCGATTTGGATGGGTTGGCGAGGGAGTGATCTGGGCGGAAGTGCTGAACCGGACAGAAGACAAGCTGGACCTGTATTTCGTGGATGCAAAGTCGGGGAAGTCGCGGCTGGTGTTGACCGAGGCCACTCCGGGAGCGTGGATCGATTTCGAACATCTCGAAGCGCAGTTCCTGAAGTCGAAGCCGCAGTTCCTGTGGCCGAGCTGGCGCGACGGACACATGCACATTTATCTGTACAGCTTCGACAAACAGAATCCGATGGCGGCGAACGCCAAGCTGGAGCGGCAACTCGAGCAAGGCGACTACGAAGTACTCGGCATTTCGGGAGTCGATGAGGCCGCGGGAAGCGTGTTTCTTGAGGCGAACAAAGACGATCCGCGGCAGACACAGATTTTTTCGGTCCAACTGGATGGATCGGGGATGAAGGCGCTGACCTCGGACGAGGGTATGCATTCGGCTAACTTCAGCGACGACGGGAAACACTATTCGCTCACGTATTCCGGCCCGAACGCATCACGGCAGACGACGTTGTGCGCGGCGGGCGGAAGTTGCTATCCAGTATGGAAGGCAAACGATGAGATCGCCGAATACGGCCTGCGCGCTCCTAAGCAACTGGAGTTCAAAGCAGACGACGGGACGGTTTTATATGGCCGGCTCTTGCTGCCCCCGGAAGGAACGGTGAGCGGCAAGATTCCGCTGATCGTGAATATCTACGGCGGACCTGCGGCGCAGATGGTGCTCAAGACCCCGCCCAACGGGTTTGATGAGATCCTCGCGCGCAAGGGATTCGCGATCTTCGCAGTCGACAATCGCGGGACGCCGGGCAGAGACCGGAAGTTTCAGACCGCGATCCGGCACGAGTTTGGGGCGATCGAGTTGAAGGATCAGCTCACGGCAGTCGATCAGTTGTTGGCGCAATATCCACAACTCGATAGCGACCGGATGGCAATCTGGGGATGGTCAAATGGCGGATCGATGACGCTCTATGCGATGACACATTCGGAGCGCTTTCGCGCGGGCGTGGCCGTGGCTCCGGTGACGAACCAGGTGAACTACGATTCGATTTACACCGAGCGCTACATGGGGCTGCTGAAGGACGACAAAGAAGGATATGAGATGTCGGACGTCACGAAATCAGCCGACAAGCTGCACGGAGCGTTGTTGCTGGTGCACGGCACGAGCGACGACAATGTCCACTTTCAAAACAGCATTCAGATGATCAATGCGCTGATTACCGCTGGGAAGCAGTTCCGGCTGATGATCTATCCGAACAAGACGCATAGCATCGCTGGGAAGGATGCGCGGGTGCACCTGTTCACGATGATTGAAGAGCATTTTGGGAAGGAGTTGAAGTAGTGATCAGTACCTGTGGGTAGTGGATCGTGAAAGCTACCGGCTCCGCTCTGGGCGGAGCCGATTTTATTTGTGCCGGCCTGATCCCCGGCGCGTGGTTTCTTTCGACGAACTCTCTTTGGAGGAGCTGGCTTTCGAACTTTCTCTTGAGCTGTCTTTCGACGAGGAGTCTTTCGAAGAACTCTCGGACTTGGGCTTGTCGTCCGACTTGTCTTTCGATCCGGCGTCGGAGTTGCTCGAAGATCCCTGCGAGGAGCCCTTCTTGGCGTAGTCGGTCACGTACCAGCCGGATCCCTTGAATTGGACGGCCGGGGCAGAGATCACTTGCTCAACGGCGCCTCCGCATTCGGGACACTTTTTTGTGGGTTTGTCGGAAAACTTGACGATTTTTTCGAAGCGATGGCCGCACTTCTTGCACAGATATTCGTAAAGTGGCATGAGTTAGAGACGGATACGGGCGCTGCTGGACTCATTTCGATTCTAGGGGTGCGGGTTGCGCGGCGTCAATTTTCAATTCCTCCCGTCCGGCGAGCGTTCGACGTGGAGCGAGAGGTGTTTCGCCGGCATGCGAGAGCGGATTCGTCACGGATTCGCCGTTTCGGAATGACGAGATTTCAGGGACTTGGGATTTGGGCGATTAGGCCTTTGGCGCCTACCAGGAATACTGACGCATGGGAAGTCACGCTGATGCTGATGGCGTTAAAGGCGGCGGTTGGCTGGTCTTTCATGTCCCAGCGGTTGGGAGTGGCGCGGCGGAGATCGACGACGAAAGTTTGTGCGACGACGAAGACGCCGGGTTGAGTTTTTTCTACGGTCTTCTCTTCTGTCTTTTCATTCTTGAGCGTGCTTTCGAATGACTTTCCGTAGGCAACCGCCGAAAAATACGCTTGGGGGCGCATGGCGGAAAGACTCCAGGTCTTGCCGCCATCATGGGTGAAGGCGAGGTTTGGGCCGTCGGCATTGGGATTCTTGTAGTCGCCTCCGGCGATAGCACCGTCGACACTGTTGCGGAATGCGACCGAAAAGATTCCTGCGGACTCGGGTCCATGGGCGATTGGCGTGTTAAAGGCTTCCCAGTCTTGTCCGGCATCGGCGGAATGGAAGACCCGAGCGACTTTTCCGCCCGTAGCAAACCAGATGTTAGCGTCGTGAGCAGGGGCTGAAGCGGCGCCGGTGCTTTCTGTATCGGAGTGCAAGATTGCCAGGCAAGTGTTGCTGGCGGCGAACGCGCCTTCTCCTTCGAGCGCTTCGGGAAGTTGAGACGGCGGAATCGGGCGCCAGGTTTGGCCGTCGTCTGTCCGCAGCAATTCGAATTTGAGTTTTCCCTTTTCGTCGGGAATGGGATCTCCGAGCACCACACCATGTTTGGAATCCCAGAAGACCATCGAGTCGAAAAATCCTTTGGGACTGGTGTTGGTGAATTGGAGTTGCCAGTGCTGGCCAGCGTCGGAGGTGTGATAGATGCGCGATTGATCACCGGGTCCGGCGGACATGAGGAAGGCTTCGCCGGCCGAGAAGGCAACGACGGCGCGGAAGTCGAGCGTTGAAGCACCCGAAACCTGAGAAGGAGTCCATGCGGTCCCGCCATCAATTGTGCGGAGATAGGTGCCGTGCGTGCCGCTCGCCCAGGCCACTTCACGCGAAACTGCACTGACGCCGCGAAGGGATTCGGTGGTGTGCGAGTTTTGGAGAACCACGGACTGCGCTGCGGCCGTCGCTTCGCACGATAGGGCCAGCGCTGAAATGATGAACAGCCTACTCAAAGATATCTTCACGCAAGAACCTTTAACATCGTGGACTCTGACGTGAACAGTTCTACTTGTTGTTTCTCGTTAGCGCGCCGCGCACTCGTGCTTTTGCTACTTCGCGGTGAAGTCGGCGAAGGAGGCAGTCTTCCCCACATAAATGCGGAGCGTGCATCGCGGCCCGACGTGGGCGAAGGCGACCTCCAGCGTATCGGAGGGAGCATCGACCTGCGCGGATTCCATCTGGCTGCGCGCAATGTCCTGCTTGTCGTCATAGGCCGCGCCGGCAGTCACGTTCTTGTTCACGACGAGCGTCCAATTACTGCGGGCCGGGATGGGATACAGCGAATAAGCACCCACCGGAACGGTCGAGCTGCCGAAACTCAGCTGGACTTCGGTGAACAAAGTCATGGTCACGCCGCCGGGCGACCAGGGCTTACCGTTGGAAATCTTTTCTTTGTTGGAAGGAACGGGAACGTAACGCACGTAGACCTGACGTCCGTCATCGAGGTTGCAGGTGGTGGTGGACGTCGCAGCGCCACCGGATTGTGCCGCGACCCAGGGAGTCAACAATAACGATATGAGTACAGCTCTCCAGACGATTGTGGCAGACATGTGGTTGGAAAGCCTCCGCGCAGAAGTGTATCGCCGGAAGGGCTTTTTGGGGAAGGGATTTAGACCCTGGACGCTCTTGCAGTTGAAAGCTGGGCGGGAAGTGCGACTTGGGCCAGCGAAACGACGGGAAGATTCGGGACCCTCGCTAAGTCCGGAACGACAAGACGCAAGTCGCAGGAGTCGAGGTTACTAACGAGCCATCGTCCCAAAGTGTGGATCGGGAAATCGCGGTCATTCGTCATGGCCCTTCAGTGACGTTTAACGGGTAGAGGGCTGTTGCTACCGTTGTTCCCAGACGCCGGATACCAAGGCGCGGAGCGAGGGACGATATCAATGGCGAAGGCAAAACTTACTATTCTTTATGGCGAAGGTGACGAAGAGATTCTAGCGAGCCAGGCAGCGGCGATCGAGAAGGCCGGGCACAGCGTGCAAAAGGTCCTGGGACGCAAGGCCGTGGACGAGGCTTTGAAGAAGTCCAAGTTCGACCTGTTGGTGCTGGGGGGATCGTTGACCCGGAACGACCGGCATCACCTGCCTTATGTGGCGAAGAAGGCGAACGCAGAGACGTGCGTGCTCGTGCTGCATGCCGATGGAACACGGCATCCGTACGTGGATGCTTGCACCGACACCGGAGCCAGCCTGGAAAACGTTCTGAACAAGATTGAAAGCGTGAAGAACGGTGTGGCAGCGCCGGCAGCCGCCGGAGCCGCGGCTGGGCGGTAAGATCGGCGTCAGCGGCCAGCGTCAGACTTCAAAACCAAGGTCAGTGATTTTGGTCGGTTGTCAGTTCCATGGGCGGCCCTTTTTGGGCCGCCCTTCCCTTTTGGGTTTAGGGACGGTCATCAGGGTCGTTAACAGGTGGGACGCGGAGGCTATCGAGAGGTCATTCGATGGCGCTTGGCGCGGATAACTAAGATCGAAGTGGGAATCTCCGTTTCTTGGTCTCGGCTCGACTTTGGGAATCAAGTTGGTAATAGTGGGAAATCAAGTGGCAATTTTCTGGATTCCCGGGCCGACCGGCTTCGGTTTGAGCGGAATCCTTCCGGCCCATGGATAGATTTAGCGCGTGAGAGCTCCCGCTGCACGTTTCCCATTCCTGCACCGCTCTCAGCTTGCTTACGGCAGGGTGCGGCGGGGGGCGGAGGTCCCGGCGGCGGGCTTGTAGTCTTTGGGATAGACGACGAGGCAGCGGCGCATGCCCTCGCCTTCGCTTTCGGTATGCAGATCGGCTTCGTCGCGGAGCGCTAGGTGGACGATGCGGCGCTCGCGGGAAGACATTGGGCTGAACTCATAGGGCGCACCGGTGCGGCGCACCTTCTCGGCGGCAACGGTGGCGGCGGCGCGGAGCTCCTGAATGCGCTGCGCCCGCTGATTTTGGCAATCGAAGCTGATCTTTTCGTGCTCGCCGGAAGGCAGGCGGAGCATTTCCAACGCTAGAAGCTCAAGGGCGCGAAGAAGCTCTCCGCCGCGGTCGAGCAGCATCGGCGAGTCGGGCCCGGTGAAATCCACGAGGATCTCAGGCTTCTCCCAATCGCGATTCTCAGGGAGAGGCGGGTCGACCACGATGCGGTATTTGAGGCGAAGTCCACCGTGCGTGACGACGGCCTGGAGGAATCCGTTGATTTTGTTGGCGGCGGCGAGTTTATCGGGAATGGACATGAGTAAGCTCTCAGCTGTCAGCCTTCGGCTTTCAGCTTAAATCCTGTAGAGATTCGGGTAGGGGCGACGATTGAAGCCGTCCACTCATCCCGATTAATTTTCTTTCGCCGCTTCGCGGCCGATCCTTTAACTTGTCGTGCCGAAAGCCGATCGCTGGCGGCCGACGGCCGAAACGCTACTTCTCTTTCTTTCTGGCGCGCTTGGCCATGACTTCGCGCATTTCGCGGCCCAGCGACGTCCGGTTCATGACGGCCTGCTGCGCGATCATGATCAGGTTGCTCACGGCGTAATACAAGTTCAGCCCCGCTTGCAGGCGGAAGAAGATGAAGCCCATCATCAAGGGCATCATCACGTTCATCATTCGTTGCTGCGCGGGGTCCATGCCTGCCTGCGGGGTCATTCGCTGATTGATGAGGCTGCTGACCACCATCAGAATTGGCAGGATGTACGGCAAGGGCTCCGCGGCAGACAAGTCGTGGATCCAGAGGAAATGCGCGTGCCGCAGGTCGAGCGCGGTTGCAAGCATGCGGTAGTACGCGAAGAGAAACGGCATCTGGATCAGCATGGGCAGGCAGCCGCCGGCGGGGTTCACGCCTTCCTTCTTGTAGACCGCGCTGATCTCCTCGTTCATGGCGGCCTTGCGCGGGTCGCGAAGGCTGTACTTCTTGTATTTCTCCTGAATCGATTTGATCAACGGAGCGACGCGCTGCATCTTCAGCATCGACTTCATCTGCGTGATGCGCAGCGGCAGCAACGCAATACTGATGATCAGGGTCTGAAGGATGATGGCCCATCCCCAATTGGCGACGACATGGCGGTAAGTCCACTTGAGCCAGACGAAGAGCGGTTTTGCAATGATTCCCCACCAACCGAAATCGACGAGACCGTTCAAGTCGTTGTCGGCTCCGGTAACGCCGGGAACGGGAATGTTCTGCAGAACCTCGAGTTCCTTGGGACCCACAAAGACGCGCTCGGAGGTGGGACCGTGGAGGTTGCCGACGGCCGCGCCGAGAACGTCCACATTCGTTTTCTCTTTCGTATCTTTTGCGTCGCGTGCAATTGAGAGCGAGTTGCGCAGGGTAATCATCGCGGCAGTCGCCGGATCGTCCGGAATGAAGACCGCTGCGAAGTATTGGTCGGTGGGCCCGGCCCAGTGGAGCGGGCCTGGGATGGTTCCTCCGCCGCTGATCTTCTTGATTGGCAGGCGCTCAATGTTCTTGTTGAACTGATAGTTGATCAGCCCAGCCGCGTAGAACGGCGCAGTCGTCTGGTCGCCGAATCCCGCTGGCCAAGCCGGAAGGGCGGGCGTCGGACTGCCCTTGTACGTGACCGCTGTGTCGATCTTGACGATGTATGTGTTGTCGAAACCGAAGGTCTTGCGGACCGACAGGACATCGTCGGCGTATTCGAAAGTGATCGACGTTGGCGCGGTCTGATTTCCTTCGAGCGAAGGAACATACAGAGCTGAACTGAGACGGCCGCGGAGATCCTCGTCGTAGGTCCACAGCGAGAGTGGACGACCGTACTGCGTGGACGCCGGCACATTGACGAGGTCGAGCGGACCATTTTCGGCGTCGTTATCGTACTTCTTCAGGATCCACGACTTCACCTCGGCACCGCGGTTGGTGAAGGTGATGCGGTACAGGTCATTCTCGATAACGGTCTCGGTCTCTTTCGGCGCCTGCTTGGTGATGCCGGCTGCAACGGGAGCAGCGGCCGCTGGAGTCACGGTTGCACTCGAAGCGGGAACAGCGTCCTGCGACTGGACTGGCTGATTTTTCGGCGCTGCAGGAGTCGGAAAATATCTCTTGAGCAGCGGCTGGAACAGCAGCATGACCACGAACGTGACAAGGAAAATCAGTAAGAGCCGGCGTTCGCTGCCGGGCTCGTGTTGAGGATTTTGATATTCGGCCAAGTCTTATGAGTTCCTCAGATTGCGGGGTGACAGGTGTGCGCCGCGGGATGCTGGTCATCGGTCGCCGGCTTCACGACGGGGTCGTAACCGCCCCGCACAAATGGATGACAGCGCAGAAGACGGGCCATCGCCATCCATCCACCGCGGACGGCCCCATACCGCTCCACGGCTTCCATTGCGTATTCCGAGCACGTTGGAACGTAGCGGCATGCGGGAGGAAACAAGGGTGAGATCGCCCACTTGTAGGCCCGCAGCAGTTGCAACGTGACTCTTTGGAGCAAATGGCGCATTTTGTTTAAGCTTCCGGCTTTCGGGTTCCGGCCTTCTCGAGAGCGGCGAGTTTGAAGCCTGATTTCCCCGCCAGCTTCTGCTCTATTACTACGAAAGCCTGACGGACTTCGTTCAGCACAGCATCGAAGTCGACGGCCAGCAATCCCTTCTTCGGATTAATGACGACATCGGCGTTTGGGGCCGTCGAAGGCTTCGTAAGCCGAACGGCCTCCCGCAGGCGGCGCTTCATGCGATTGCGCTGGACCGCGCCTCCGAGAGCCCGTCCCACGGTGAACCCCACACGGAGCCCGGAAACGCTTGCGGACTTAGCACTTGGGCCCTCCGCCGGTTTACGTTGCAAGTAAAAGACGGTCATCGACGACGAAAAATGACGGCGGCCCTGCTTGTATACGCGCTCGAAGTCGGCATGGCGCAACAAGCGAAGGCTGCGTGGGAAATCCGCACTCACCGATCGCGGAACGCCTTGATTCAATTCTCCGGGCACACTGGCGGTCACAGTAACTCGAAATTTGCTGGCGTGACTCACGGGTACGCAGACAAGAGTGTCCGCGCCACACGGGGCTACTCGCGGAAGCCTGGCTTTACGGAGACCCGCTTGCGTCCTTTAGCGCGGCGGCGGGATAAAACCTTCTGGCCGCCCTGGGTCTTCATGCGCGTGCGAAATCCGTGCTTCTTGGATCGCTTGCGCCGGTTGGGTTGGAATGTACGCTTGGGCATGAAAAGTAGCTGCTCCTGACTGGTTCAACGGTCTTAGGACAAACTGAAAGTATAAATCAGCGCGGGCGATAGTAACAAACGGGGGTGGCAGGAGTGAGGAGGGACTGGGAGAGCCGGGTGTTGCCGTCACCCATTGATGGCGCCGGTCGAGATTTTCAAGTTCGCGACGAGAGCAGATACGAGTTCTCGCGGGAACGAGCTCTATACAACTTTTTGACTCGGGGATGGCAGTCAGAAAGATGTCGAGCCATGCTCGACGAACGGACGAGGCGGGTCCGGCCCCAGCAGTTTTATTCTTTTCTTTCTTTGTCGCGTCTCAATTCTCTTTCGTGTTCGCTCTTTTCGACTTCGAACGTGAATCGAAATCGATCACATTAGAATTTTTCTGAGATTCTGATTGCACTCTGCACAGTATGCGCGGCAGTTATAGACACGGTACTTGACAGCGTGATGGATTCAGGTGATGAATGAACATCACGAAAAATCTCGGCGTGAAGATTTCTCCGTCGCAAAATTTTTTTGTGCTAGTATGCCGGACTGGTTCTGCTTTTCGGCTTCGTTGATTTTTTTTGGCAGCGCATCAAAAACAGCGCATTCCGCAGTAAAATTAACTGTTCCAGCATCTCCATAAAACGGCAGTCTTAACAGGCGCTCGCTGACCAGCCTCCAGAGCGCTGCGTGGTGAAAATATTTCATATATGTCAGCTCCCAGCACAACCATTTCCCCAAATCCGTGGGCGCGGATCCTCGATGCACTGGAAAAGAAAATCAATCGGCACTCATACGACACATGGCTGAAGCCCACACGATACAGCCACTCCAGCGGCGGCATTTTATTTGTCCGCGTTCCGACGGTTGAGTTTCGCCACGCCGGCGACAAGTACGCGGACCTGATTCAGGAAGCGATCGACGTTCTGGGCCTCGGGTTCAACGATGTGAAGTTTGTGACGCCCGAAGACGATCCGGCCGCGACCCCTGTACGGCATGATGGCGGCCTCAGCGCTCCGGCTGTGAGCGCCGCTCCTTCGCAGTCGCGCTTCGATTGGGACGGCGCCGCTCAACTGAATCCCCGGTACACCTTTGACGCGTTTGTGATCGGCAGCGGCAATCAGTTTGCCCACGCCGCTTGCCAGGCGGTCGCTGAGCGTCCCTCCAAGGCATATAACCCGCTCTTCTTGTATGGCGGCGTCGGCATGGGCAAGACCCACCTGATGCAGGCGATCGGCCACGAGATCAAGCGGCGTATGCCGCAAGCGGCTATCTGCTACGTGTCGAGCGAGAAGTTCACCAACGACATGATCAACTCGCTGCGCTACGACAAAATGACCAGCTTCCGCGACAAGTTCCGCGGCGTGGACGTCTTGCTGATCGACGACATTCAGTTCCTCGCGCAGAAGGAGCGTACGCAGGAAGAATTCTTCCACACGTTCAACGCACTGCATGAGTCCATGAAGCAGATCGTGATCGCAAGCGACCGCTCGCCAAAGGAATTGGCCGAGATCGAAGATCGCTTGCGCAGCCGCTTCGAGTGGGGATTGATCGCCGACATCCAGCCACCCGATCTTGAGACCAAAGTCGCGATCCTGCAGAAGAAGGCGGAGCAGGAAAAGGTGACGTTGCCGACCGATGTGGCGCTGTATGTGGCGTCGAACATCCGGTCAAACGTGCGCGAGTTGGAAGGGGCACTGATCCGGTTGGTGGCTCACTCTTCATTAATCGGAGCTGAGATCACTCTGCCGTATGCACAGCAAGTCCTGAAGAATTTCATCGACTCGCAAGCGCGTAAGGTTACGATCGAATCTATTCAGAAGATGGTGGCAGAACAATTCGGGCTGCGCCTGGTCGAGATCAAGGCGAAGAACAATTCGCGGGCGATCGTTTATCCGCGGCAAATTGCGATGTATCTCGCCAAGCATTTGACGGAAGCATCATTGCCGGAAATCGGCCGGCAGTTTGGCGGCAAACATCACACCACCGTGCTGCACTCGGTTGAGAAGATTGAAAACGTGCGCAAGAACGACAAAGATTTGAACAGGCTCATCAATAAATTGACTGAGCAATTAGGCGGATAAACCGCGCCGCCCGCGGCGTTTTCCACTTTGCAATACAGTCTTCCTCTGAGGCGCCTGTGCAGGACATGTGGAAACTGTGCAAGCCGCGGGGGAAATCGAAATGACGGGCGAGTTTCAGTGTGAGCTCCGAAGCGATCGGGACCGATTACTAACATTAAGGGTTACGGGGCAAGTGGTGACAGCAGGCAAGTTGGTTGAGATTTCCACTTCTCCGCAGCGCCTACTGCTACTACTGGTTTAATAGGTTTTGCATTTGATATAAGGTAGTACCAGAAGTAGCACGGCAAGTTTCACTTTCGGGGAGACGGACGTTATGCCGGTCGAAGCCGCCGTTGCCGCGGGAACTATGGAGATCACGGTCAGCAAATTCGAGTTGCTGCGTGAACTCACCGCTACGCAGGGTGTGGTCGAGCGCAAGACCACGATTCCAATCCTTTCCAATTATTTGTTCGAGGCCGCGGGAGACCGGTTGTCGCTGACCGCGACCGATCTGGACCTGAGCCTTCGGACCTCGTGCAATGCGAAAGTGAAAAAAGAGGGATCGTGCACGATCCCGGCACGCAAGTTGCACGACTACGTGAAATTGCTGCCGGATGCCGAGATCACGATCAAACTGCTCGACAACCACTGGGTGAGCATTCGCTGCGGACGTTCGAACACGAAGATGGTCGGGATGGCGAAATCGAATTTCCCGAGCCTGCCAGCGTTTCCGACGGCGGGAGCAATCACAATCCCGGCGCAAGTTTTGCGCGGACTCATCGCGCGCACAGGTTTTGCAATTTCGAACGAAGAGTCGCGCTACACGTTGAATGGCGCGCTGATGCTGTTGAAGCCAGAGTCGATCACGATGGTGGCAACGGACGGACACCGCCTGGCACATTGTGAGCGGAGCGGCGGAAAGTTCGACGGTGTTTCCGGGGAGATGAAAACGCTGGTGCCGAAGAAGGCGATGGATGAGCTGAAGTCGCTGCTGGATTCGACCGACGCGGATACGATCGAGTTTGCGAAAGACGAGTCGACATTGTTCTTCCGCATCGGCCAGCGCCTGCTGACTTCGCGTCAACTTACCGGACAGTTCCCGAACTTCGAAGCTGTGCTTCCGAAGGACAACAGCAAGATCATTCCGCTGAACGCGGACGAATTGAATTCGGCGATCCTGCGCGTCGCTCAGTTTGCCGACGAACGTTCGCGCGCGGTGCGACTGCGGCTCGAAAAGGGCGAAGTCAAGATTTCCGCTTCATCGACTGAAGCCGGCGAGTCTGAAGATTCGCTTGAGGCGCCGTACAACGGAGAGCCTTTGACCATCGGGTTCAATGCGGCATACCTGGTCGATTTCCTGAAGGCTGCGGGGACCAGCGAAGTAAGACTGGAACTGAAGGATCCGCAGTCGGCGGGGCAGCTGCGGCCAGCCGAAGGTGACGACTACAAGTACCGTTACATCGTCATGCCGATGCGCATCTGAGGACGCCTCCGCGGCGCCAGTCGCGGAAGCCCATTGTTAACACCGATTCGCCAAACTTACAGCCATATGAAGCATCCGCACCCCTCGAAAAGGGCCGTTTTCCGCGCCTTTCCTCCTTGACCAACCCCCGGGGCTGCCGTACAGTGGCTCGCACTTCAAATACAACGGAGGGGCTACGTTATGCTCGACGGATTCAAGAAATTCATCCTGCGTGGAAATGTTGTGGATATGGCAGTCGGCGTGGTCATCGGCGCTGCTTTTGGCGGCGTGGTGACGGCACTCACAACGGACTTGTTAACACCTCTTATTGCAGCGATCGTCGGCAAGCCGGATTTCTCGGCGATCCAGATGACCATCAACGGAACGCTGTTCCCGATCGGTCACTTCATCAATGCTTGCGTTGCGTTCTTTCTGATTGCGGCGGCGATTTACTTCTTCGTGGTCACCCCGGTTAACGCCTTGGTGGCACGCATGCGGAAGGATCCGGCGCCTGCCGATCCAACGACGAAGAAGTGCACCGAGTGCCTCAGCGAAATTCCAATCGACGCTCGGCGATGCTCGCAATGCGCCCAGCCGCAGATGAGCCGCGCGGCTTAAACCTCAACGCCACGGATTGTACGGATTTCCTCGTGCGCATCCGTGGCGTTTGTCTTTGTCCGGCCCGGTTCTCGGCTAAGGCGAAAGCATATTCCTCCATCTCGGGTCGCGAGGCTTCGGAATGACAAACCGTCGGTCAATTCGTCCGGTGTTAACTCCTATTCCGTGGCAAGCTTCTGATCCTGCGTGAGCAGCCCGAGGCGCTGAACGCCGGCGTGATGCGCCAAGTCAATGACATCGGCCACGTACTGGAAGTCCACATCGGCGTCTCCTCGCACGAAGGCCACTTTCTCGGCTCGCGTCAGGTAAATCTGTGACAGCCGATTCTCCAGATGGTCCCAACTCACTGCCTCCTGGTTGATCCTGACAGTTGGTGGCTGGTCTTTGGATGTCCAGATTACTTCGAGCACAACGGTGCGCTCGTTTCGCGTCTCGGTGTCGGAATGGTTCTGAGGTTGCGGAATCTGCGCTTTTTCGACGTATTCCTTATCCATGGAAACAACGAGCATGAACATGATGATCAGCGTCAGAAGCACGTCGATCAGGGGAGTCACGTTGATTTGAGGTCCAGACGGACCTCCGCCTGCCATTGAGAAAGCCATTGAGTGTTGCTCCTCTCGGCACGCGCGTGTCTGGAGGATCAGACACCCATGGTTCGAATTGGGTTCCAGGGGCGAGACTTTCTCGCGCACTCGAAATGACGCACAGGCATCAGATCTCTCTGTCCCCTCGCGTCGCTTCCCGCTCCGTCCGACTGACAAAGGTTCGGCTGTTGCGTCCGGGCTTTGTGGGCGTGCATGATGCTGGCGGCGGCCGTGGAATGCTCGTAGCCTTGGTCGATACTCATGAATCGTTGGTCAGGACGGGCCCCGCTTCTTATCATCGCCATTGCTGTTCTCGCCGGGCACGGTCGGGCGCAGGATAATTACGAAATCCAGGTCTATGGGGCGGATACCGTCGCTCCGCGTTCGACCATGGTCGAGATTCATTCGAACTTCACAGTGAACGGCAGCAAGACGGTACAGGACGGGATGCTGCCTACTAATCATGCCGAACATGAAACGCTGGAGATCACGCAGGGTGTGAACGATTGGGCCGAAGTCGGGTTCTACGTCTTCACGAGCATTCCCTCCGACAGCGGATGGCAATGGGTGGGCGATCACATTCGTCCGCGAGTGAGGGCGCCAGATCGCTGGCATTGGCCGGTTGGCGTGAGCCTCTCGACCGAGTTTGGATACCAGCGGGCCGCCTTTTCTCCTGACACGTGGACGCTTGAGATTCGTCCAATCCTCGATAAGAAACTTGGTCCCTGGTATTTCTCCTTCAATCCGACATTGGACCGTTCCTTTCACGGGCCGGGGGTGAACAGTGGAGTGGAGTTCTCTCCGAATGTGAAGTTCAGCTACGACTTCACGAAGAAGATTGCGGGCGGTCTGGAATATTACGCGGCGTATGGCTCGCTTGCGGGGTTCGACGCGCTCAGGGACCAGCAGCAGCAGTTTTTCCCCAGCATCGACGTCGACTTCGGGCCGCAGTGGGAGTTCAACTTTGGGGTCGGCGTGGGGACAACACGGTCGACCGATCACCTGATCGTGAAATGCATTGTCGGGCGACGGTTCTCATGGCCTCATGGCAAGCGTGGCGCGCCTTAGAGCCTGTCGCGCGATCAGCACGGGAAGCGGGTACGGGGGCAATGGAGGCGGCTCGGGTGGGGGATTTCCAATTGCCGGGACTGGGGGCGGGTACAACGCCAGGCTCAGCGGCCGATAGCGAGGCGCGAAGAAGTAGATTGAGTAGGCTGGGAAAAACACGATAACCGGCACCGAGATCAGCGAAATCAAATAGAAAAAGACTGCGAACAGAATGCATCCGGCAACGATGACCGCCGTGATCGTGCCCGCGTTCCAGACGAATCCCGCTGATTTGCTGCCGATGACCCCGAGGATGACAACGCCTATCGCCGGCACGGCGAACAGCAAGGCGAGAATGAAGGACGCTATTCCAACGACGATGCCCGCCCCAATCGCCAACACGATCTTCATCCCCAGGTAAATCGCGTAGCCGCTTCTTTCCAGCTGCATCATTCGCCACAAGCGCCGCCAGCCTTCGAGCGCACTGACGCCGTCCAGAGCCATCTGTGGGACGACGAAATCTTTCGTTAACACCTGCACCACAAGCCCTGCCAGGGAGAACAGCAGAAACAAAAAGAACACGGCCATTCCCAGGAGAATGAGCGGGGCCAGATGATCGCGCGGTGAGGTGAACCATCCTGCGGCAAAGGCGAGGGCTGCGGGAATGCCGACGATGATGAGAAACCCCACCAACGTCACTAACAGGATTGCCAGGTGCCAGAGGAAGAGATTCCAGCCGGGGCCCTGGCGGCGGGACCACCCGTCGCGAATGCGGCACTCTTTGGTCAGCACGCTGTCGAACAAGACGAATCGCATCACGCTGCTGATGTATGCCATCACGATGATGAAAACGAGCGCGCTCACCACGAGAGTGGCGACGAGACCGCCAAGAATGGCCGGATCAATTTTCGGAAGGCCGTCGGCGATCAGATGGCGCGACGGTCCACTTTGATGCGGGATATTGAAGCCGCTGGTAGGGAAATTGCAGCCCCCGCCGGAGGCCATCTCACCCGCGAGCAAACCGACAAACGCGAGGCGCGTCCATTGCCCGAAGCGGAACGGTCGGATGAGCTGACGCTTGGTGTGCTGGAACGCGAGAGTGATCGTGTCTACGGCCGAGATGGGCAAAGTCTGCTGAGCCTCAAACAGAAAGGTACTGCGAAGTCAGGCGTGGGGCAAATCAATTTCTGGAGAGAACTGGGATCTCGAGAGTGAGCGGGCGCACATTTTGAAGAGGCACTGGGGCGAAAGCCCTTGAAGAGTGGCTACAACCGGCTGACCAGCCATCAATCCTGCGATGTGATCAGGCTTCGACGGTTCACGCCCCCGCCGTCCTTGCGATATTTGGCGACGATACCTACCCAAACGTCACACCCTTGAATCGTGCGCCCTTCAGATTGTTTATTCGTAGCGGAGGGCTTCGACGGGGTCGAGCTTCGAGGCACGCATCGCAGGGACGAGGCCGCTGAAGACGCCGACGATCAACAACACCGCCGAGGAAAGAAGAACTGTCATCATTGAGATGCGGAGGTGGATATCTCCCTGGCCGGAGTCGTCCTCAAAGAGCGGACCCATCATGGGGAGTGTTCCAACAGACCACGCGATGAGGTAGGAAAGAGCGACTCCGATCGCACCGCCGAGCACCATGATGAGAAGGGTCTCGGCCAAAAATTGAAGTCTGATGTGCCGCTTGCGTGCGCCCAGAGCGCGACGAAGCCCGATTTCTCGAATGCGTTCGTCGACCGAGACCAGCATGATATTCATCACGCCGACTCCGCCGATGCCGAGTGTGAGCGTGCCGATGAACGTCAGCAACACTTGCAGGCCGATGGTGAGGGCATCGATGACGGGGCGAAATTCATCGCGACCGAACATCTGGAATGCCTTTGGATCGGTAGGCGAGAAATTCTGGCGCGTTGCGACTGCCGCGAGAACTTGCGCCATTGCTTTCTTCTCGTACTGCGGTGCGATGGGCTCAAAGAGCATGACTGCGGCGTAGCGGGTGTTCCAGAGGTCTCCTGCTGCGGAATAAGGGATCCAGGAAGATTCGTCGTCGCTCGAGAAATAGTTGCTGAGCTGGATCTTGCGCGCCATGATGCCGATGACAGTGAAGCGCACGCCGGAAACTTGCACCGTTTCGCCGACTGCGGGTCGTCCGCTGAAGAGCTCTTCCTTTAAGCGGCCGCCAAGAAAGATGACACGACGGCGCTCGAGTTCGTCCTCGGCGTTGATCCAGCGGCCTTCGAGCGGGACTTCGTTGCGCATCTCACCATATTCGGGACAGACGCCGCGCACCGGCGCGGTACCTACCATGCGGTCCCCGTAGGCGATGCCGGGACGGCGCACGGTTTCAAGGCAAACGTGCTTCACCAGCGGCGCCGTGGCTTTGACCATGTCGAGGTCGGCTTGTTCGAGAACTACTTTCTTGCCGGCGCGCTGTCCGCCAGGCTGTTCGCTGGTTTGCTGCGGCCAGCAGATGACAACACTCTTGCCGAAGGCGTCGAATCCATGAACCAGGACACTGCGAAAACTGCTGCCATAGGCAATGAGCAGCGTCACCGTCGCGATGCCCCAAACTATGCCGAGCATGGTGAGGAAGCTGCGGGTGACGTTTCGCTTGAGGGCGACCCAGGCTTCGAGAATGATTTCGAAGAGCATAAATGCAGTTTCAAAGTTTCGAGTTTCAGAGTTTCAAGTACGTCAACATGCCTTCATCAATTCCTCAGAAAAAGCGTAAGTCTCAGTTCTTGAAACTTGAAACTCGAAACTGGAAAGTGCACTCACCCTCATCCGCCAGCTTCGTAGCGGAGAGCTTCAATTGGATCGATCGACGCGGCGCGGCGCGCGGGATACAGCGCTGCACCAACCGCGATGGCACCGAGCAAACCCGCGGCAATAAGGCCTGAACTCCAACTCGGAATCAATCCCGCAAAAAAGTCAGGCATCGGCAGCATGTTGACGAGAGCGCAGAATCCGAACGCGACTCCGAGACCGATTGCCCCGCTCAGCAACGCGATGATCAGGGCCTCGATGAAGAACTGGCGAAGGATGGTTCCGGCGGGCGCGCCAATCGCTTTCCGCACGCCAATTTCACGGGTGCGTTCGCGAACCGCCACCAACATGACGTTCATCACGCCGATGCCACCAAGGAGCAACGTCACGATGCCGACAGCTCCCAGGAAAAATTTCATTCCGTCGGTCATCGTCTTGAAGGCTTGCGCTTCCTGCACCGTATCCCAGATCGGACACGCCTCCTTATCCTTCGGATCGTAGCGATGCATGCGAGCAAGGACCGCGCGCACTTCGTGCTTGCAGGATTCATGCTGCGCCACCGACTTCGGGGTGACCAGCAACTGATCGAAGGTGGAATCGGTGCCCGGAGGTTTGTCGGGAAAATCGCGTCGCATCGCGGCAAATGGCAGGAAGACTTTATTCACGTCCCAGCCGTCGTAGCTCGAGTCCTGTTTCTTCTTCGCCATTACGCCGATGACGGTGTAGGGAAAATCATTCAGATAGATCGTGTCGCCGACGGGATTGCGTCCGGGAAATAACTGCTTGGCCGCGTCGGAACCAAGAAAGGCCACGCGCCGGGCTTCGCGCATGTCGTCCCAGTCATAGAAGCGTCCGTTGCCGACGTCGAGACTGCGAATGTAGCTGAACGGCGGATAGGAACCTGTGACTGTGAACGCAGCGTTGTTGAAGTTGGAGTGCGTTCGGACGGTGTCTTGTTCGAGTTCGGGGATCGCGTATTCGCAGTCGGGAGAATCTGCCTGCACGACCGGAACGTCGTCATCTTCCCAGTGCACGACTCGTCCGGCGTGCGTGCCGCCCGCTTGCAGGCTGGTACGTCCGTGAAAGACGATCATGACGTCTTTGCCGAGATTTCGCGCCTGTTCTTCTTGCCCCTTGCGGAGCCCCTCTCCGGCCGCCACCATAAGCACGATGGAAACGATGCCCCAGGCGATGCCGAACATGGTCAGAAACGCGCGCAACTTGTGGGCCCACAGGGTCCGAAGTACGTCGACAATCAGGTCGCGCAACGTCATGACAGAGGGTTGGACGGGGACCGGCGGAGAAGGTCATCCCCGTACTCTTAGGTTTAGATACGCATTGGGAGCCGAATTTGTTGCAGGAAAATCTGGGGCTGGGGAGGCTGTTGGGCGAAGCAGATTCCTCTGCTTCGTTGCGCGAAGGGTAGGAACAGCCGCGGCGGTTTACAACTGAAGCGTCGGCTTGTACCAAGTGTCGAACTCGTTCAAGGCTGCCTCGCATTGCAGGCGGTGACGCTCTTTGCGGTCGCGAATCTTGTGGTCGAGGGGCGGAAGGAGGTCGAACGTGATGTTTGCGGGCTGAAAGTGCTTGGGATCGGCGTGGGTTACATAATGCGTGAGGGACCCGAAGGCTGAGGCTCGGGGAGCTGGGTGCAATGGCGCGTTCTGGGCAAAGGCGGCCGCGTGCACACCGGCGATGAGTCCAGTGGCGATCGATTCGACGTAGCCTTCGACACCGCATATCTGCCCCGCGAAAAAGACTTGCGGATGCGCCTTCATCTGCAGAGTTTCGAGCAGCAGCGTGGGAGAGTTGATATAGGTGTTGCGATGGATTTGTCCGTAGCGCAGGAATCGCGCATTCTCGAGACCGGGGATCAGGCGCAGGACCCTGGCCTGCTCGCCAAACTTAAGATGGTTTTGAAATCCCACGAGATTGTAGGAGTCCGCGCGAAGATTTTCCTGCCGCAGTTGAACCACTGCGTACGGCATCTTGCCGGTACGGGGATCTCGTAATCCGACAGGCTTCATCGGTCCGAAACGAAGCGTGTCGCGGCCGCGGCGTGCGATCTCTTCGATAGGCAAACAGCTTTCGAAATAATTTAGCTTCTCCCAATCGCGTTCTTCGACAGATTGAGCTGCGAGCAGCGCATCGTAGAACCGGCCATATTCGTCCGGCGTCATGGGGCAATTAATGTAGTCGGCAGAGCCCTTGTCGTAACGCGCAGCCATGTAGACACGCGACATTTCGATGGAGTCGGCTTCAACGATAGGGCTGATGGAATCGTAAAAATAAAGATGGGGATGGTGCGGGGCGGACGGATCGGTGGTTGCCGGGCTAATGTTCTGGCTCAGCCGCGCGATTTCTGCCGCCAGCGCATCAGACGTCAGAGGTCCCGTCGCAATGATCGTGATGCAATCGGATTCGTTGATGCTGGTGACTTCTTCGCGGCGAACTGTGATCCGGGGCTCGCGCGAAATCGCTTCGGTGACGCGGGCCGCGAACGTGACACGATCGACGGCAAGCGCATGTCCGGCCGGAACGGCGCATTCGCGGGCGATTTGCATCAGCAGCGATCCCGCGCGGCGCATCTCTTCTTTAAGCACCCAGGGCGCGGTGTTCTCGCTGTCAGACTTAAGGGAGTTCGAGCAGACGAGCTCGGCAAAGTCGGCAGTCTGGTGTGCGGGGGTCGACCGCACAGGACGCATCTCGAACAATTCGACGTCCAAGCCTTGCCGGGCGCATTGCCACGCCGCTTCGGACCCGGCAAGACCCGCTCCGATGATTTTGATTGGAGGCATTCGATGATTTGTTCTGATCTAATCGAGCAGAATCCAGTCTATCCCGTAACAGCGCCTGGCGGCGGCGCTGCAGGCTCCATTCCGAGGCAACGTTTGGATAGTGTCTAGTGCAAAACGGGAGTCGCGTCGGTGCCGATGCAAACCCAACTACCGTGCTTGAGCAGCCAGGTGTCGACGAAGCGCTCGCGCCGAGAGTAAGATTTGCCGCCTTCCACACCCTTCACGTGCATCACGCCGGTGGCAATCGCGACATTGCCGTGAACGTGGACGCTGAAAGATTCGGGCGCGACCTGCTGTTGCTGCGCCGTTGGCTGCGGCGTGGAAGTCTTTACGCTCGACAGGAATTCGCTTTTGGTTTGCACCGAGCCGTCGTCGTTGACGAGAACGATCGCATCATCGAGGATCGACTCGAGTGCCTTGGTATCTCCCGATTTGTAAGCCTGATTCCAGAGCTGTTCGAGAGCGACGATTTTCGATTTGATGGCCGCGTCGGAATCGGTTTGGGCCCGAGCGGCGGCGGCAAAGATGCAGAGAGAGCACAACAGGATTGCGAATCGTCTCAATGTCTTTCCTCCCTTCGCGGGATTCGAGTTAATCGGCGCAGCTGGATGACGGATGAATCCGACGCGATTCATCCCTTCTCCGCAATGTAGTGAGGAAGGTCGAAGGAGACAAGTATCTGTCTCTATGCCGCGCACTCAAGCGAAGCGATGCAGCCGGAGCCAGAGTCAATCCGCAGCGCTCTGCATGGGAGTGGATTGGGCAGAGGTGCAGACCCAAGGCGAATTCTTGAACCTCCCTGCATCAATCAAACAGCCGTTGCCACGACGCACACCGAAACCTTCCACTATGATGAGAAAACCAAGAGGAGGATTGGATGGCCCGCATTCATTTGATTTCGCAGGAAGAGGCTTCGCCCGAGGTAAAGGAGATTTACGAAAAGACCCTGCGCGGCAAGCCGGGCAACGCGCAAAAGGCGCTCGCGCACCGTCCGGAGATGCTGAAGAACTTTCTCGGCTTTTATGCGAGCGTTGGCAGGTCTTTGGATCGTAAGCTTTACGAGATGATTTATCTCCGCGTGTCCCTCATCAACGAATGCCACTATTGCACGCAGCATCACGTCGCATCGTCGAAGCGCGTGGGGTTGACTGGCGAAGACTGGGCGGCGCTCAAGGCGGGGGATTATACGCGGTTTACGACGAAGGAGCAGGCTGCGCTGACGTATATCGAAAAGCTGACGCGAACTCCTCACGCGATGGGCGATGCGGACTTCGCGGGACTGAAGAAGGAATTCTCAGAGCCGGAGATTGTCGATATCCATTTGCTGACAGGTTTGGCGAACCTTACCAACCGATTCACCGACCCGTTTGGCCTCGAGGTGGAGTTTCCGGAAGAGAAGGTCTAGGCTGTCGATTTCCGCGCGGCTTGGCACGGATCGATCGAACATTTCCGTCCACACAGTCAGGACCCCTTACAGAATTTCGCGGGCATCGCCGGCGCGACGTGTAATCCGTTCGCGATCGAGGAATTCGAGCAGCGGGATCGCGTACTTGCGGCTTACCCCGGTCAGCTCTTTGAAGGTTGCAATGTCCAGCCTCGGAGATTTTGCTTTCTGCGCGGCGATTAGACGCCGTAGCTCGTCGAGGGCGCTGCAATGAAAGACCAGGTCTTCGGAAATCTTGAACAGAATTTTTTCCCGCAAAAGCAGGGTCACAATCTTTTGGGCGCGAAACTTGTCGATCTTCAGCGCCGCAAGCACGTCTGCCAGCGCAGGAACTTTCAGCCCTGAGGTTGCGAATGCCGCCTCGATTGTTGCTTTCGATTCGGCCTCGTCATCCTTCATCACGATTCCTCGTCCCGGGAGGCGAATCAGTTCTCCAGTAGCTTCAACTTTCCTCTCGCTGACGAGTTCATTGACGATGGCTGCGAAGACCTCTGAAGATACCTTCACTTGCTCGCGCAGCTCTTCTCTTGCGATTCCGGGCGCCAGAGAATTGTTCTCGTGGAATGCGGCGACTTCTGTCATCACGAAATTCTTAACTGCCACGATCGCCTGAGCGTCGACGAACCGATCCGCGATGCGCAACACTCGACTTTCTTCGACTGCCTGGGCAAGTTCTTTTTCAATCAGTGGGGCCGGCCATCCGGTTTCGGCGACGAGGCGGGACAACGCGATGCCTTCCCGACTGCGCCTCGCAATCCTCGCCCCGAGGATCGAAGTCGGATTTTTGTCAGTTAGTATTCGCAGAAAGCCTTCTACTTCTCGCATGCGCGGGACAGGCGCCGCATCGAGAACAACTCCGCCGCCAATGGTGATAACTGGCGAGAACTGGCGAATGATAAAGCGGTCTCCGGGTAGCAGCAGTGCGTCTTCGGTGAGCTTCACGCGAGCGAACGTTTCCGCTCCGGGGGAAAGCTGCTTCGATCCGTGCAGCGAGATTTCGGCAACCGTTTCCATTGTGTTGGAGTGAAAGTGCACGCGACTTCTGGACTTGAGAGGGCGCGGAGCCGTCGAGAGCACTCTGAGTCGAACATCCACGCGACGTGTCGTCGAGAACGTGTCGACCGGCGCCAACGTCATTCCACGAGACAAGTCGTCGGTGCTGGCTCCGGCGAGGTTCAGGGCGGTGCGCTGTCCTGCAACGGCCTGGTCTCCGGATTGGCCGTGAACCTGAATGCCGCGGACGCGCACCTTTCGCGTGGACGGAAAAACCTGCAGCTCATCTTCTTTGCGAATGGCGCCGGATATCAACGTTCCCGTCACGACAGTGCCGAAGCCCTTCATGGTGAACACTCGGTCGATTGGGAGGCGGGCGATGGCGAGAGAGTCCCTTGCCTGCGCTTTGGATGATTGCTTGACGATGGCAGCTTTGAGATCTTCAAGCCCGGCGCCGGTCAGGGAGCTGACAGCAACGATCGGAGACTTCGGCGGCTCCAGAAAGGTGCCGCGCAGAAACTCTTCTACTTCCAGGCGAACGACGTCGAGAGTGTCTGGATCGACGGCGTCGGACTTGGTCAGCACGGTAATGCCGCGGTTCACCCCAAGCAGTTGCAGGATGTCGAAATGTTCGCGGGTCTGCGGCTTGATCGATTCGTCAGCGGCGATGACCAACAGAACGAGGTCGATGCCGCCGACGCCCGCGAGCATGTTGCGCACGAAGCGTTCGTGTCCGGGCACGTCGACAAACCCGAGGCGCAGCGTCCCGCCGTCGGTAGCGGGGAGTTCCATGTGGGCGAATCCCAGATCGATGGTGATGCCACGGCGCTTCTCTTCTTCCAGGCGGTCCGCGTCGATGCCAGTGAGGGCCTTTACCAGCGCGGTCTTACCGTGATCGATGTGTCCCGCCGTCCCGACGATGATCGATTTCATCTCAGGGAATCGTAGCAGGATGGGCTGGGATGGTGCCGGATGTCGGACGCCCGTCCCTCTTCGATCCTCTATCGCTGGCGCGCCGGAAAATGCGACAATAGTAACTCCTTCCATGGCTACTTCCCTGACCTCTGCCTTTTCTCCGGAGACGCTCCGGCAACATGGTTTGACCGCGGACGAGTACGAGAAAATCAAGCAACTTCTCGGAAACCGCGAGCCTACGCTCACCGAACTCGGCATTTTCAGCGTGATGTGGAGCGAGCACTGCTCCTACAAGTCTTCCCGCGTGCACCTGAAGCGGCTGCCGACACGCAGCAAGCTCGTGCTGCAGGGACCGGGCGAAAATGCCGGCATCATCGACATTGGCGACGGGTGGGCCTGTGCATTCAAGATTGAGTCGCACAATCATCCTTCGTTCATCGAGCCGTTTCAGGGAGCGACCACCGGCGTCGGCGGCATTCTCCGGGACATCTTCACGATGGGCGCGCGTCCGGTCGCGGTGATGGATTCGCTGCGGTTCGGACCAATCACGGGCGGTGCAAATCTTTCCCAAAAGGATCTTCACAAGAACCATTCCGTCATGGACGGTGTCGTCGCCGGCGTCGCTTCTTACGGGAACTGCTTCGGTGTGCCGAACCTTGGCGGAGAGACGAAGTTTGAGCCCTGCTACTCAGGAAATCCGCTGGTCAATGCGTTCGCCCTGGGGCTGGTTCGCAAGAATGAAATCTTCTATGCGCGCGCGTCCGGCGAAGGCAATCCTGTGATCTATGTCGGGTCAAAGACCGGGCGGGACGGGATTCACGGCGCGACGATGGCCAGCGAAGAATTCAGCGAGGCGTCGGAGGCAAAGCGTCCAAACGTCCAGGTGGGCGATCCATTTCTTGAGAAGCTTTTGCTCGAGGCGTGCCTTGAGGCGATGCAGACGGGAGCGATCGTCGGTATACAAGACATGGGTGCGGCAGGTCTCACTTGCTCGACCTGCGAGATGGGTGGACGCGGCGGGGTAGGGATCGAAATCGAGCTCGATCGCGTCCCTCAGCGTGAGACGGGCATGACTCCGTACGAAATCATGCTGAGCGAATCGCAGGAACGGATGTTGCTGGTCGCGCAAAAGGGGCGCGAGGACGAGGTCTACCGTGTGTTCGAGAAGTGGGGACTGGACGCAGTCGAAGTCGGGAAAGTAACGACCGACAACAAGCTACGCGTTCTGGAGCATGGCAAGGTCGTGGCGGAAATCCCGAACCCGGCTCTGACGGACGAAGCGCCCGTCTACAAGCGGCCTTTGTCCCGATGGGAACCGCCGGTGTCGAGGGACATGCCTTCGGCGATCCAATTAAGTCAGTCTTCCGACTTCACATCGAATCTGAAGCGGCTTCTGGCGGGATCGAATATTTGCGGCAAGCGCTGGGTTTGGCAGCAGTATGACCACATGGTGCAAACCAATACCGTGGAGGCTCCCGGTGCGGGCGACGCGGGCGTGATTCGCATCAAGGGATCGCAGCGCGGGTTGTCGATGGCGCTCGATGGGAATGGGCGCTGGTGCTATCTGGATCCGAGGCTGGGAGCCATGCATGCGGTCGCGGAGGCAGCCCGCAAAGTCGCATGCTCCGGAGCAACATCGGTCGGAGCCACGAATTGCCTGAACTTTGGCAATCCCGAAAAGCCGCACATCATGTGGCAGTTCTCGCAGACGATCGACGGAATCACCAAAGCTTGCGAGGAGCTTGAAATCCCGATCACGGGCGGCAACGTCAGTTTCTACAATGAGACGCTGGGCGAGGGAATTTATCCTACGCCGGTTCTGGGCGTTGTTGGCATTCTGGAAGACGTACATAAAGCGGCGAAGATGCCCTTTGCCGCGGCCGGACGCACGGTTGTGCTATTGCGCGGCGGCGAACCCGGCGATATTACCGATGCTGAAAGCGAGTTCGGGTCCTCCGAGTACGCCAAGGAAATTCTCGTAACGCTCTGGGGATATCCTCCGGAGCTGGATTTGGAGAAGGAAGCGGCGCTGCAGAAATCCATCGTCGAATTGATTCATAGCGGAGTGGTGGAATCGGTGCACGATTGTGCCGAGGGTGGGCTGGCCGTCGCGCTGGCGGAGAAGGCATTCCCGAACGGAGTGGGAGCGCGGGTGAATCTGGCCTCGGGCGGGCTATTTGCCGAATTTGTGCTGTTTGGGGAGGACGCCAGCCGAATCCTGGTATCTTGCGACCCCGGCAGCCTTCCGCGAATCAAAGAAGTGGCGGGGAAACACGGTATTTCAGCCGAAGCTATCGGAGAAACGATTCCCGGCAAGCTGGAAATTTCACTGGATGGAAAGCTGGTTGTTTCCAGTACAGTGTCGGAGTTGAACGAAGTATATGAATCCGCTCTCGAAGCGGGATTGAGAACGGATCCGGAGTTGGTTACGGCCGGTTGAAAAGCAAGATCGCAACTCCGGAAGAAACAGAGCAATCCAGAGATTGGGTTTGAAACCGGGCGACACAGGGGCCAAATGGCGATTTCCGACAAATTTCATGATGAATGCGGCGTGGTGGCAATCTTTGCCCATCCGGAGGCGGAGAAGATGGCTTACCTCGGCCTGCACGCGCTGCAGCATCGGGGGCAAGAGTCGGCGGGGATCGTGACATCCGACGGGCTGACGTCGCGCTCGCACAAGGCCATGGGCTCGGTGGCGGATATTTTCACCGAAGATGTGTTGTCGAAAATGCGGGGAACGATCGCGATCGGTCATACGCGGTATTCAACAGCAGGAGATTCGGCGCTGCTGAATGCGCAACCAATCCTGGTGCAATCGAATAAAGGATCGATTGGCGTCGCGCATAACGGCAACCTGGTGAACGCGGTGCAACTCCGCGCCCGGCTGGAGAGTCAGGGATCGATTTTCCAGACGAACAGCGATACCGAAGTGATCGTGCACCTGATTGCCCTGTCGAAGGAGCAGACGCTGCCTGAGGCCATGGCAGACGCTTTACGGCGGGTTGAGGGCGCGTTCTCTCTTGTGATGATGAGCAACGACCGGATTTTTGCGGTGCGGGATCCGCGAGGTTTCCGGCCGCTCGCGATGGGCCGCATCCCCGCGATAGAAGGCCAGAAGCACGACACCATCGTTTTCGCATCCGAAACTTGCGCTTTCGATCTTATCGGCGCCGAATACGTGCGGGACGTGAAGCCCGGGGAACTTGTCGTCGTCGGTTCGGAGGGCGTCAGTTCGCGGTTTTACTCCACGTCCGCGCCGCAGTCGAGTTGCATCTTCGAGCATGTGTACTTCTCGCGTCCCGATAGCCTGGTGTTTGGGCGTTCCGTGCAAACCAGCCGGGAAGAGTTAGGACGGCAACTGGCGCGGGAAGCTGGTGTGGACGCGGATCTCGTCGTGCCTGTGCCGGATTCGGGAGTGACGGCAGCAGTGGGCTATGCCGCCGAGAGCGGTCTCCCGTTTCGTTTTGCGCTCATCCGGAATCACTACGTCGGGCGGACATTCATCGAGCCCAGCCAGAGCGTGCGCGACTTCGGCGTCAGGCTGAAGCTGAATCCAGTGCGGTCGCTGCTGCAAGGGAAACGCGTCGTGCTGATCGATGACTCGATCGTTCGCGGGACTACCAGCCGGAAGATCGTGCGAATGATTCGCAATGCCGGTGCGACAGAAGTTCACATGAGGATCTCGTGCCCGCCGACAATTTCGCCGTGCTACTACGGCGTTGATACGCCTTCGAAGAAACAGCTGATCGCGGCCAACAAATCGGTCGACGAAATTCGCGACTACATCGGTGCGGATTCGCTCGCTTACCTTTCACTGGAAGGTCTCAAGAGGGCTTGCGGAGAAGGCGAGAAGATCACTTACTGCTCGGCGTGCTACACGGGGAAGTACCCGACGGATGTTGTGGATGTGGATGAGATTCTGCCCGCTGCCGCCCGGCGGTAGCGATTCCTTGCATTCCAGCCTGCGTTTTATTCGGCGAATGCGAAAACAGATTCCGCTCCTTCGCTGCCGCGAAGGGTCGGAAAGACAGCACCAAACTTCCGCTGCGATAAAACAACTTCTTGAAAGTAGAAAAAAGGGGCAGCCTTATGGGCTGCCCCGAAGCTTTGGGGGAGGTTTATTTTATGGAATGAGCGACCGCGTCCGGGTTGCCGCGCGTAGTCTGGTTCTGGAAACTTCCAATGAAGCCGGAGTTCGAGTTCAGGAAGTCACTGGTCAGTTGGTCGTAATCGCCCATGTAGACGGGGTTGATGAACAAATCGATGCCGTGCGTCGGGGCGAACGGTGGCATGCCAATGTCGCTCTCGGAGAAGGTGGCTCCGGCGTTGCTCGACTCGCCGCAATGACGGCGCACGCCGAAGTTTTCGGAATCAGCGCGACGATCGTACCAGCAGACGCCCACCATCCCACGCCTGTCCACAGCCACACCGGATTGGTAGTGATCATGGCCTACGCCCAAGGCGGGTTGCGTGTCGCTGTTCACCTTCTTCGGAGCGGCTCCCCAGGTATTGCCGCCGTCAAAAGAGGCCCGCAGCAAGACATCGTCGTAAGCGTAGAAGCCTTGCGTGGCCAGCGGATCGGAAACTTCCTTGTCGCGGCCATCCGCCCATGTGACATAGATGGCGCCGTCGGTTGACGTCCCGGAATGATCAATGGCCATCGACATGTCGAGGAAGTCGCGGAAATCCCCTTCCAGTGAGAAGGAATCTCCGCCGGGCTGGACGGAACCCTCGACGGTCACCGGTGCTGTCAGCATCCCGTTGGAGGTTCCGGAGTTGGAGATCTGGATACTGCGTGGGCCCAACGGAAAGCTGCTTCCCAGGTTGACCCAGGAAATATAGAAAACTCCCTTGGAATTGACCGCAATTTGCGATCCCTGAAGCGCTGCCGCGCCGCATGCCGTAGCGGCCACGATCGGACGGGACCAGGTCACACCGCCGTCTCGCGACTGCACGAATTCAATGGCGGTTCTGTTCGGGAAATTCGTACCGCAACTGTTCGTCTCGGAAGAATCAAAATCGGTATAGGAAACGAAAATGTGTTTGTGGTCGGAAGGATCGATCGTCGACCAAGGCTTGTCGAGAAAGTGAGCGAGTGCGCTTTTCGAGACGGCGGCGACGGGATCTCCCCACGTCTTTCCCCCGTCGGTCGAAGTGTTGATAGCCACAGCAGCGAAGGGATTGCCACTGGCATCATCGAAGTCAAAAATCTGGCTGTAGTAGAAAGTATTGGAGTCCGCGCAGTTCAACACCGGATCTCCGCCGAGGAAGTTGAACGTATTGGTACCGGGATTCACGGGCCCGATATCGGTAAAGGTTGCTCCACCGTCAGTGGAGTAGGAGGATCCGCTGAACGATTGGCCTCCCATTCCGGTGAAGAAGAAAGGAGTTTCAAATACGCTGCCGGAATCGTTGTATCCGACGACCACGCTATTGCCGCAGCGGGCGGTTGAAGTCTCGCTTTGGGTGAATCCTCCGAACGCGGAGAAAGCGAGGTCGGTGGAGGGGTCCGAGACTGGGGTGACGCCCGCGCTCGGTGTGGCGGCACCAGTGGCCTTTGCCATCTTTGCACGAGCGATGAAAGAAGGGTCAACCAGACGCATGCCATAGATCTGCCAAACATCGGCGAGATGTCCAATGTTGGAATAACCGTCGAGCATGAGCTGATGCGAAGGCGGAAGCCGGTTGATGCCTGTCTTGATCTGCTGAAGAAGCTTATTGGTAGCGGCAACTTGGTCCACAGATAGCTGGGCCACGGCAGACGACGAAGCGAAAACGGCCGTCATAACAGAAGCGGCCAGGAAGCGCGAAAGCCTGAGTGAATTCATTTCGGTGCGATCTCCTTAATTCCACGGCGAAAATGGAATTGTCATGAGGTGAATGGAGAAAGTGTCAACGCTGGGGCCCAGTACTAATTGGGCTAGTAGTAAGCCACTTCAGGAGGGCTGCGGTCAAGCGAAAACAACGAAAATCCCCAAAAGTAGCAAAAGATGCAAAGAGGCGCACGCCTGTGAAAGGCTTTTCCAGAGCAGAATTCAGCCTCACGAACGAAAAACAGGGATCACAGCGGTCTCTGGGCGCGCACAACGCGAGGAATCGATTGCAGATCGTTCGTGACTTGAACTTCGTTCCATCCGCTCAGCAGATCGCGGACGCTGTCGACGATCGTACCGCTGATTTCGAGGACCAACCACCCGCGAGGACGAAGAACTTGGTGTGCCTGCGGGATCAAGCGCGCGATGATTTCCGTTCCGACCGGCCCGCCAAAGACCGCTGAGCGCGGCTCGAATTTTCGGACCTCGAACTGAACCTGGTCTTCTTCCGATTCGCCGACGTATGGCGGATTGGAAACGATCACGTCGAAGGGCGGAGTCAGATTTGCGAGCAGGTCCGTTTGATGGAACTGGATGCGATTTCCCAGTTGGTGTCGCGCTGCATTTGCGCGCGCGATTTCGAGTGCAGCCGTCGAAATATCGGTCGCGTGAATTTCTGCCTTGGGCAATTCTTTCGCCAGAGCGAGAGCGATGCATCCCGATCCGGTGCCAACGTCAGCAATTCGAATTGCTGAAGGCTCGGCGTCGACGAGTGCCAGCACGGTTTCAATCACGTGCTCCGTCTCAGGGCGCGGGATCAGGACGGCAGGAGTTACGATCAGATCTATCCCCCAGAATTCCTGATGTCCCGTGATGTATTGCGCGGGCATGCCGCGAGAACGCTCGCTGAGCGCCGACTGGTAGCGGACGTTTTCGTCGGCAGCAAGTTCACGCTCGGGATGCGCGAAGAGATACGCGCGGTCGCAGCCCAAGACGAACATCAACAGAAGTTCCGCGTTCAGCCGCGGCGAGGGGACAGACTTTGAAGTCAGATTCGCGATTGCATCGGACAGCGCTTGCCTGAGCTGCACGTCTCTATTTCAACACGGGAGTGGGAGGAAGTGCGACGCGGCTCGGGCATCAGGCAAGTTGCGGGTTCCGCCGGATGATCTCTGCGTTGAGGACGGTGGCGAATGCAACCCACGCAGCATACGGGATGAAAGCATTGGCGGCACCACGGTCGACTTTGCGCGCCGCGCTGATGTACGAAAATATCGTGCCTTCCAGAGCAAGAACATCGGCGAGCGCGAGGGTCGGCCGGTGTTGTCCGAAGAACAGTTTGGACCATTGAGCATTTTCTGAAAGCTGCGAAATCCACAGGCGCAACGCGGCGTTACGCTGACGGGACGGCGCGGCGCTCCATATGCGCCATCCGGACCATGCGATCATGACGTAAAGTGTTGTCCAGACTACGGGAAACACGGCGTCGGGAGGCGTGAAGCTGGGCTTGTCGAGCTCGTCGTACCAGGGATCGCGGTTGCTGTTCTTGCTGTAACGGGAGCCGTACCATGCGACCCCGGCGGTGGCGAGACTGAATCCGGCGAGAGCGAGCAGGGAGCGGGACCGTTCTTTGGTCATGTGTCTTAGGTGACGCTAAATCGGTTCTGGTTGCCGAAGATCCCTTGCACCCGCGCCAGCGACAAACCTTTCAGGTCGCACACGTCAAATGACGCTAGCTGTTTCCTGTTTCAGTTTTTCGGCCTGATAGTGCGTGATCAGGGCTTCGATGAGCGGCTGGATCTTGCCGTCCATCACCGCGTCGAGTTGATGAATCGTGAAGCCGATACGGTGATCAGTGAGCCGGTTCTGCGGAAAATTGTAGGTGCGGATCTTTTCGCTGCGGTCGCCGGAACCCACCATGGCCTTCCGCTCTTTTGCCAAGGCCTGTTGCTGCTTGTCCATTTCGATTTCGTAGAGCCGCGAACGCAGGACGCGCATACCTTTTTCGCGATTCTTGATCTGGGACTTCTCGTCCTGGCAACTGACCACCGTGTTGGTAGGAATGTGCGTGATGCGCACAGCCGAGTACGTTGTGTTCACCGACTGGCCGCCCGGGCCGGATGAGCAGAACGTATCGATGCGAAGGTCTTTAGCTTCGATCTTGATATCAACATCCTCGGCTTCGGGCAACACCGCTACGGTGACGGCGGACGTATGAACGCGGCCCTGCTGCTCAGTGGCCGGGACACGCTGTACGCGATGCACGCCACTTTCATACTTAAGCTGCGAGAAGACACGTTTGCCTTCGATGATGGCGATGACTTCTTTCAAGCCTCCGGCAGATGATTCCGAGGACGACAGCACTTCAACCTTCCAGCGCTGCAGCTCCGCGTAGCGCGTGTACATGCGGAAGATTTCTGCAGCGAACAATGTGGCTTCGTCTCCGCCCGTGCCGGCACGAATTTCAAGGATGATGTTCTTCTCGTCGTTCGGATCCTTGGGCAGGAGCAGAACTTTCAATTCTTCTTCTACGCCGCCGACGCGGGATTCAAGCTTGTCCAGCTCCTCTTGCGCATACGCACGCATGTCGGGATCTTTTTCATCCGCCAACATGGCCTTGCTGTCGGCGATCCCCTTGGTCAGATCTTTATATTCCCGATATTTTTCGACGATGGGAGCGATCTCAGCGTGCGCCTTGGCAGTTTTCTGGTATTTGGACGAATCGTTGACGATGTCCGGCGAAGCGAGGGCATTCGTCAGATCGTCATAGCGAGCTTCGATTTGGTCGAGTCGTTCAAACATTCTGGTGGACTCCGTACAGGCGCACTTGCTGCGCCCGAGTTCGGCCGCCGATCCATTGCTGCAGCGGGCGAGACCTAACCGGTCAGGTCTCTATGGCATTGTAGTTTGATCAGGAGGCGGCCAGGAAGTATTCGCGGCGGGGCCGCTAGGCAATCACCAATTCGCCGCCACGTTCTTTCTCGAGCAACATGGCCTTTTCGAGGGCCACGATCGCGCACTGGGCTTGGTCATCCGACGGAGGTTTCGTCGTGATGCGTTGCAGCCAGAGGCCGGGAGCGGTCATCAGGGCAAAGAGCGATCCGCGATGCTTGGCCGCGAAGCGAATGATCTCGTACGATACTCCGGCAATCACCGGCAGCAGGACGATGCGCGAAGCGAAGCGCGCCCAGAACGTGGTGTACGGAATCAGCATGTAAAAGGCGATCGAGATCAACATCACCGTCATGAGGAAACTGGTTCCGCAGCGCGGGTGGAAGGTCGAGTACTTCTGCACTTCCGCGGTATTCAGTGCATCGCCGTTCTCAAACGCGAAGACCGTCTTATGTTCGGCGCCGTGATACTGGTACACGCGCCGTATGTCCTTCCAGAGAGAGACGCCCCAGATGAAGAGCAGGAACAGGAGCAGACGAATGGCGCCATCGATCAGGTTGAAAATGATGCGTCCGCCAAGCGCGGGATCCAGCTTCTTCAGTTCCGTCGCCGCCAGCAACGGAATGTACTTGTACATGAAAATGAAAAACGCGAGTGAGATGACGATATTGACGCCCGCAAGCCAGCTGCTGATGGTGGCTGCCTTCTCGCCGGACTTGGATTTGGAAGAATCCGCCGCGCTTGGCGACGACGGGACGGCCAACGCCACAGGAGTTTTTTCGCTGCCATCGCCCATGATTTCTTCGATGGCGACGTTTGCCGAAAAACGAAGCGCCCGGTAGCCGAGAGTCATCGCATAGCCGAGAGTCATGACACCGCGAACGATGGGCCAAGCCATCCATTTATGCTTCTCGGACGGACGATCCAGCGGCTCGGCCATGGTCACAACTTCGCCGGAAGGTTTGCGGCAGGCGATAGCCCACGCATGAGGAGAGCGCATCATAACGCCCTCAAGCACGGCTTGACCGCCGACGAGGGTCTCTTCCCCGCTTTCAAGAGCGGGAAGAAGTTGGACGGCAGCGAGAAATCGAAGATAGTTAAGAAACCGGCGCACGATAATTGGATGCTCCTGGCGCGGGCACGACGCAGTGCTTAGACTATCACAGCGGCGTCCCGCTTCAGGACGAGCCGGGTGTGGTCTAAGTATAGGCAAAACCAAGGCTTACGCCGATAACTGTGCGCTGCATCCGGGGTGCGAATTAAAAGAGCTAACGTGCAGAGGCTAGCCACAACCTGCGAAGCGATTGCCGGCACAACGAAGAAACTGCAGAAGACGTCGCACCTTGCGGATTACTTCAGATCCAGAAGCGTGGACGAAGCAGCCGTGTCGGCCGTGTTTCTTTCTGGCCGCCCGTTCCCGGTGTGGGAAGAAGCCACGCTGCAGATTGGAGGGCGCTGGCTGTGGCGGATTGTCGCGGAACTCTCGGGACGATCAGAGGCCGACCTCACCGCTGCCTACCGCCGCCTCGGTGACCTGGGTGCTGTTGCGGGCGAAGTGCTTCCAACGAAAACGGGCCAAGGATTGGGTGTCGTGGAGGTTGAGAAGATTTTTCGTCGGATTGCATCGACGCGGGGGCCGACGGAAAAGGCTGCAATCGTCCGCGATCTCATCTCGGGAGTATCTCCGCCCGAGGCGAAGTACATCGTCAAGATTATGACCGGCGATTTGAGGATTGGACTGAAAGAGAGTCTGGTCGAGGAGGGGATCGCGAAGGCGTATGCGACCACACTCGCTGAAGTGCAACGCGCGAATATGCTGCTCGGAGATATTGGCGAAGCCCTGCGTTTCGCAGCGGAAGGAAGGCTCGGAGAAGCCAGGATGCGGCTGTTTCATCCGTTGGGATTCATGCTGGCGAGCCCGGTGGAATCGTCGGAGGAAGGACTGAGTTATTTCAGCGAAGCTGCGGTCGAAGACAAGTACGACGGCATCCGGGCACAGGCTCATGTTTCCGGAGACGAGGTAAAGATCTTCTCGCGAACGCGAGACGACATTACGGAATCGTTTCCGGAGTTGCCGCCCGCACTGGCTGGACTGCCACAGGATGCGATTCTCGATGGAGAGATTGTGGCGTGGGAGTATCCGGAGAAACTGGAAGACGCGAAGGTGGTCGTCGATGAGCCGGTCTCGGCCGAGAGCGACCAGAAAGCTGCGAGCCTGGGATCCGCGCGGCCGTTCAGCGTTCTTCAGCAGCGGCTGGGGAGAAAAAAGGTCAGCGAGAAGATGCTGCGGGAAGTTCCGGTTGCATTCTTGGTGTTCGACATTCTTTACGCGGATGATGAGTTGGTGATTGATCGTCCACTGAGGGAGCGGGCGCGGATTCTGGATCGTTTACTTTCGTCGCGGCAAGAAACCCCTCACCACAGAGGGCACAGAGGAACACCGGGGAAGGCTTCTCAGGGAGTCCTTGCCTTCGACACTTCCTTTGGAGAAGGCGAGCATGTGGTGGAGGCTCGCCTCATTCGCGCTCCCGTTTTTCGAGCGGCATCCGCGGGAGAGCTGGAACAGCTTTTCGATGCAGCGAGAGCGCGGGGTAATGAAGGATTGATGATCAAGGATCTGGACTCTGCGTATTCTCCGGGGAAACGCGGAAGATCTTGGCTCAAGATGAAGCGTGAGCTGGCGACCCTCGACGTGGTGGTGACCGCAGCCGAGTACGGACATGGGAAGCGCATCGGTGTACTGAGCGACTATACGTTCGCCGTGCGGGACGGCGAACGGCTAGTGAATATCGGAAAGGCCTACTCCGGACTGACCGACTTGGAGATCGCGGAGATGACGAAGTGGTTTCTCGAACACACCATCGAAGATCAAGGACTCCGACGCGTCGTCGAGCCAACAATTGTGCTGGAGGTCGCCTTCAATAACATGATGGAATCCGACCGGCACGAGAGCGGTTATGCGCTGCGCTTTCCCCGAATCGTTCGGTTACGGACAGATAAATTGCCGGGAGACGCCGACACGATTGAAACGGCGGAAGAAGATCTATCACTCGCAAACGCGAACCGTTAAGGGCGATTAGGAACCCATCGGTAAATCGGTATTGAAAATATCCAGCATGACCTTCCAACTCCCGTCTGCTTGCTTCTTCCAGACGGTGACGTACTTCCCTTTGTCAGAGATCATCTTTCCCGAAGGATCGTTGAAGCTCACTCGTAGGCTCCGCTGGTATAGCCCATTTCGCCGGATCGAGCTACATCAACCCGGTCGGGATGCCATGAGATTTTCAAGTCTGGCAACGCGAAGAAACCGGCGAACAGCTTGCTGATGGCTTCTCTGCCATTGGCGATCGGAGCGTTCGACGAAAGCACCGCGCCTTGCTCATCGCAGAAGGCGACGGATTTCTCCAGATTCTTCGCTGCAAATACTTTCAGCCAGTCCTGATCGGCCGTGCGCACGGCTTCCGCAGCCTTCGAAGTGTTCTGGGCTGAGCTGGGCAACGCAGACAAAAATAGAAAAGAGAGACAAAGGGTCAGAGCACATCGTTGGCTTAGAGGCACAGGGTTTCCTCCAGAATAAAATGGTTGCGCGGATTCTACATCAAGCGTGACCGGGGACAAACATTAGTGGCTGTGATGATGGTGCTCTTCGCTCTGGGCGACCGGAATGACGCAGCCATGCGCGGTCTCGCACACCACGTGCTCGAACTGGATCGTCGTGTGGTTGATGCGGAAGCCGTGTAGCAGCCGATCTTTCACGTCACGCAGAATGCGTTCGCTGACCGATGGCGGAATGTCAGCGATCGAAATGTGGCACGAGAGCGCGTGGGTTTCCGATCCAATGCTCCAGACGTGCAGGTCGTGAACGTCGTTGACGCCCTCGACTTGGCGGATCGTGGATTCAATCTTCTCGAGCTTCATGCCGCGAGGAGTACCTTCCAGCAAAATATTGAGGGCCTCGCGCACAATACCGAATCCGGACCACAGGATCAGGACACCGATTCCCAGCGAGAGAACGGAATCGATCCAGTAGTTGCCCGTCGCCAGGATTAGCCAGCCGCCGACGATGACAGCGGCGGTCGAAAGCGTGTCTCCTACCTCGTGGAGCAACGCACTGCGGATGTTGACGTCTCCGCCCGAACGGTAGAGCAAGAGAGCAATCGCACCGTTCATGACCACGCCGGCTCCGGCCACCCACATCATCAAACTCGCCTGCACGTGTTCCGGGTGCTGAATGCGGCGAAAGGCCTCGTACAGGATGAAGAACGACACGACGACCAGGGAGCTGGCGTTCACCAGTGCGGCCAACACTCCGGCGCGGTGATATCCGAAGGTCTTGGTCGAGCTCGCTGGGCGCGACTGGAAGTAAACGGCAACCAGCGACAGCAGCAGGGCGAGGAAGTCCGAAAGATTGTGTCCCGCCTCGGAAAGCAGCGCCAGCGAGTGAGCGCGTATGCCCGCAACGACCAGCAGAGCGATGTACGCCAGAGTCACGGCCAGCGAGACTTTCAAGACCCGCGTCGGGCTGCCCGCGCCGTGAACATGGACGTGCATTGTTTAAGTGTACGGGCGGGACTGGCGGGCTTCAAGCCGAGAGCCTTCGTGCATTTTCATGCCGCAAATGGAACGGCGCGCCAGAATGGGAATGCTGGGGCGTCGTTCGTCACGGGCTGACCGCCCCTAAGAGTATGACCATTCGTTCATGTCCTCGATGGCGGGTACGGCGTCACGGTTGCTGGACAGAGAGCAGGAGTCCGCGAATATGGACGAAATTGTTAAAGATTTCCTTATCGAGAGTGCCGAGAACCTGGACCGCTTGGACCAGGAACTAGTGAAGCTTGAAGACGCGCCTTCGTCCAAGGACCTTTTGGCGGGTATCTTCCGGACCATCCACACCATCAAGGGAAGCTGCGGGTTCTTGGGATTCGCGCGGCTAGAAAAGCTGGCCCATGCGGGAGAAAGCCTGCTGTCGAAGTTGCGGGACGGCGACCTTACGCTCGACGCCGAGATGACCAGCGGACTGCTGGCGATGGTTGATGCTGTGCGAGGCATGCTCGCCCAGATCGAAGCATCCGGACAGGACGGCGAGGACGACCACGCAGCTCTGGTATCGAAACTCACGCAGTTGCAAGGGGCGAAGGTCGATCCGGCACAGGTCCTTCAAGAACAAACTCCACTTGCACCTCAGGCAAAAGTCTCCGAGCAAGAATCAATCTTGAAGGCCGCTGACGAGGCTGCGGAAAAGCCCGATCCAACGAAAATTGGAGGCGTGCTCCTCGAGCGGGGACACGTTCGACCGGAAGATCTGGCCAGCGCGCTGGAACTGCAAGAACTCGGCCGGCGCAAGATTGGCGAGATCCTCGTGGCACAGGGGACGGCTCGCCCCGAAGATATCCTGGCGGCGCAACAGGCGGTGCGAGTAAGAAATCCGGAGTCGGCCATAGAGACAATTCGCGTCGGAGTCAACCTCCTGGACCGCCTCATGAATCTTGTTGGCGAACTGGTGCTGGCGCGGAATCAGTTGCTGCAGTTCTCCAATAGCACGCAGGATGCCGGTTTTCAGGCGGTCTCGCAACGCATGAACCTCATTGCGACTGAGCTGCAGGAGGAAGTGATGAAGACCCGAATGCAGCCCATCGGAAATGTATGGAACAAGTTTCCCCGGACCGTACGCGACCTCGCCTTGAGTTGCGGCAAAGATGTTCGCCTGGAAATGGAAGGGCAGGACACCGAACTGGACCGAACGATCATCGAGGCCATTAAGGACCCGCTGACGCACCTGGTGCGCAATTGCATCGACCACGGCATCGAGATGCCCGAAGGCCGGAAACAAGCAGGCAAGGCGGAAACGGGAGTACTGAAGCTGAGAGCGTTCCATGAAGGAGGCCAGGTCAACATCGAGATCATGGACGACGGCGCCGGCCTCAACGTAGAGAGGATCCGCCAAAAGGCCGTCGAGCGCACCCTGGTCTCGGCGCAGCAGGCGGTCCGCTTGTCGGACCGGGATATTTTCAACATGATCTTCCTCCCCGGATTTTCGACCGCAGAGAAGATCACCAATGTCTCCGGACGCGGCGTGGGCATGGACGTTGTGAAGACCAACGTCGAGAAGATCGGAGGAACTGTCGATGTGCAGTCGAGTGCGGGAAGGGGCACAACGGTAAAGATCAAGATCCCTCTGACCCTGGCAATTATTCCTGCGCTGATGGTGACGGCAGGCGGGGAGCGCTTCGCGATTCCGCAAGTCAGCCTGCTCGAACTGGTACGCCTCGAAGCGGATGGCGGCGGGACGGGAATCGAGATGGTGCAAGGGGCGCCCGTGCACCGCTTGCGCGGCCGCCTGCTGCCTGTCGTCTATCTGAACCGTGAACTGCAAATCGAGCCAAAGGCGGGGCAAGTTAGTCGTTCCGATAGCCCAACGAACATTGTCGTGGTGCAGGCGGATGGCCGCGAGTTTGGACTGGTGGTCGATGAGATCACCGACACCGAGGAAATCGTCGTCAAGCCGATGGGGAAGCAACTGAAGGGAATCAGCGCCTACTCCGGCGCGACCATCATGGGAGACGGGCGCGTAGCTTTGATCCTCGACATTCTGGGGCTGGCGCAGAGAGCGCAAGTGATCGCGGAGGCTCGCGAGTCTGCGTTGAACGAAAAAGAAAAAAAGACGAAAAGAGAAGAAGCGCACACGGACCGGCAAACCTTGCTGGTTGTGCAGTGCGGAAATCAGGGCCGTATGGCGATTCCTCTTTCCCTGGTGGCTCGGCTGGAAGAGTTTCCTGCCAACCAGATCGAGATGGCAGGTGCGCAGGAGGTGACGCAGTATCGCGGGCAGATCATGCCTCTAATCCGGCTCTCTCACATTCTTGCCGCCGCAGGTAAAGAAGCCCAGGCGCCGGGCGCGGAGGGCCGTTTGCAGGTCGTGGTTTATTCAGAGGCTGGGAAAAGCGTGGGTCTGGTTGTGGACCGCATCGTCGATATCGTCGACGAAAAGCTGGTCGTGCAAAATCCCGCCGAACGTAAAGGCATTCTGGGGTCGTCGGTGATTCAAAAGCGCGTGACGGACTTGCTGGATGTTCCCAGCGTCGTGCGCCAGATGATCCCGGGTTTCGCAGAATCAACGGCAAGAAACTAGGAGGGCGTGACTATGGGTGTATCGCAGCAATTCTGCACCTTTCTTCTGGACGGTCATGTTTTCGGCACTCCTGTGCCGAAGGTACAAGAAGTGATTCAGCACCAGGAAATGACGCGCGTGCCCTTATCGCCCGACGTAGTCAGCGGTCTGATCAACCTGCGCGGACAGATCGTCTCCGCTATCGACCTGAAGACGCCGGCTCGGGTTGCCCGACAGACCTCACGGCCAACTGCCGATGAATGTGGTGGTGCGCACCAACGATGGCGCTGTCAGCCTTCTCGTCGACGAGATCGGCGACGTCATCGAGGTCGACGAAGAGACACTCGAAAGCCCTCCAGAAACGTTGCAGGGTTTTGCCCGGGAAGTAGTGAGCGGAGTCTACAAGCTTTCCGGAAGACTCCTGCTCGCACTCGATATCGACAGGGTTGTGGATCTTGGGGACCTCACCAAGCCAAAAACAAACCGAGAGTTTTGAAATTCAATCATAACGGCCCCGCCCAGAGCGGAGAACCGTAAGGAGAATGGAATGAAAAGCGTGCGGGGAAAGAAAGCAGCCAAACTCGACCGAAGCCAGTTAGATGACCGGGCCCAGATTGCAGCGTTAGTCAAGGCACAGCCGATCAGCGATTTCAGCATGGACGGTACGATTCTTGACGTGAACGAAAACTTCGAACAGCTTCTCGGCTATGGCCGGGCCGAGTTGATCGGGAAAGACGTCAATGTTTTCGTGGATGAACAGACTCGCCGCAATCCGCAGTATCAGGCTGAGCAAAAGGCTCGATGGGAGAGACTGCGCAACGCAGAGGCTTATGACGGCGAGGGGCGGCGAGTCACCAAAGAAGGAAAAGAAATTTGGCTGCACTACTCCTACAATCCCGTGCTCGATCAGGACGGAAAGCCATACAAGGTCATCTGCTATTTCCGCGACATCACTCGCCAAAAGCTCGCAGACGCAGACCAGTCCGGGAAAATTGCCGCCATCAGCAAAGCGCAGGCGGTCATCGAGTTCAACATGGATGGCACCGTCATCACAGCCAACGACAACTTCCTCAATGCTCTGGGTTACTCGCTGGACGAAATCAAGGGGAAGCATCACAGCCTGTTTGTCGACGAAGCCTACAAGCAGAGCCCTTCCTATAAAGAGTTCTGGGCAAAGTTGAATCGCGGCGAATACGATGCGGCTGAGTACAAGCGCATCGGAAAAGGGGGCCGCGAAGTCTGGATTCAGGCCTCGTACAACCCGATTCTCGACCTTGACGGCAAACCGTTCAAAGTCGTGAAATACGCCACCGATGTTACCCGGCAAAAGCTCGTCAACGCTGATTCGCAGGGGCAGATTGCCGCCATCAGCAAAGCGCAGGCAGTGATTGAATTCAATATGGATGGAACCGTCATTACTGCCAACGACAATTTCCTCCACGCGCTCGGCTACACGCTGGAAGAAATCAAAGGCAAGAATCACAGTCTCTTTGTCGATGAATCTTACCGGATGAGCGCGGACTATGCGGAGTTCTGGGCCAAGTTGCGGCGTGGCGAATACCAGGCCGCCGAATATAAGCGGATCGGCAAAGGCGGCCGGGAAGTTTGGATCCAGGCGTCCTACAACCCGATTCTCGATCTCAACGGCAAACCTTTTAAGGTGGTCAAGTACGCCACCGACATCACAGTTCAAAAGCTTGCTGTGAGCGCCATGATGGCGGACGCAATGATGTTGGCGCAGGCGGCCATCGAAGGAAAACTCTCGACTCGCGCCGACGCCAGCAGACATCAAGGTGACTACCGGAAGGTGGTGGAAGGCGTCAACAGCACGCTTGACGCGGTGATCGGGCCGCTGAATGTGGCCGCAAAATACGTTGACGACATCTCGACTGGCTTGACCGAAGCCAGCCAGGTTCTGCAGTCGATGGCGTCAAACGACTACACCCAACGCGTCTCCAATTCGAACAAGCGGGTGAAGATCACCGATGTGTACAACGGTGATTTCAACACCATCAAGAACAACCTCAACGCCTGCATCGAAGCGCTGGCGGCGGTTGGTGCAGCCACAAACCAGACCGCCGATACTCTGCAATCCAGTATGAAATCGATTGCGCAGAACGCACAATCGCTGTCGAGTTCTTCGCAGCAACTGGCCGCAACCAGTCAACAGATGAGCAGCAACGCCGAAGAAACATCTGCCCAGGCGAGTACAGTTGCCACGGCGACTCAGCAAGTCACCACCAATCTGAACAGCGTCGCTACCGGTGCGGAAGAAATGACTTCCACGGTACAGAGCATCTCAAGCAACGCCGGGGAAGCTGCGAGGGTCGCGGGAGAAGCAGTGAAGACGGCGACTGGCGCCAACGCGACCATCGCCAAACTGGGAGAATCCAGCGCGGAGATCGGGCAGGTGATCAAGGTGATCACGTCGATCGCACAGCAGACGAATCTTCTCGCCCTCAATGCGACGATCGAAGCCGCGCGGGCGGGAGAGGCGGGCAAGGGGTTCGCAGTCGTGGCCAACGAGGTCAAAGAGCTGGCTAAGCAGACCGCGAAGGCCACCGAAGACATCAGCCAAAAAATTACTGCGATCCAGGACGACACCAAACTCGCCGTGGAAGCGATCGGAAGCATCACCGCCGTCATCAACCAGATCAACGACATTTCCGGAACGATCGCGACCGCAGTCGAGGAGCAAAGCGCGACCACCAACGAGATGTCGCGCAACGTGCAGGAGGCAGCCAAAGGGTCCGGCGAGATCTCGCAGAATATTCAGGGAGTCGCCACCGCCGCCGACAGCACAACTCACGGGGCGCAGGACACATTGAAGGCTGCGCAGCAACTCACCGAAATGGCGAAGCAACTCCGGACCCTGGTCGAACAGTTCAAACTCAGCGACGGCGATGAAACTGGCAGCTCCGCTTCTGAAAAGGAACACTCGAAGGCCCGTTCCGCGAAGGCTTCGGCGTAATCGAAACAAGTCTTGAGGGTGCGTACCGGAACATCGGTCCGCACTTCTCGGAACAAAGGCCAGCAAACCAATGCACAGCAAGAAAAAGCGTGTGCTTCTTGTCGACGACGCTGTCGTGGTACGCAAGGCGCTGTCGATTGCGATCGAGCAGGATCCAGATTTGGAGGTAGCTGCCACGGCAGTGAACGGCCGCATTGGGCTTGCCAAGTTCACGGCGTTGAAACCGGACATCGTCCTGCTCGACATCGAAATGCCTGAAATGGACGGGCTCGAGGCCGTGCGCGAACTGCGCAAAATCGATTCCCGCGTTCCGATCATCATGTTCAGCACGCTGACGGAACGCGGCGCTTCGATCACGCTGGAAGCGTTGGCGCTTGGCGCTACAGACTACGTAACCAAACCGAGCAACGTAAACGGCGCGGCCACGTTTGGAGCCATCACAGGCGAGTTGATTCCCAAGATTCGAGCCCTGTGCCGGCTACCGGGCGGAACGCACAGCTTCCTTCCGGACGAAAAGAAGTCGGCCCCTCCACTGCAACCTCGGATAGCGCAGGTGTGGGCACCGGCGCAGATCGTGGTGATCGGAGTGTCCACCGGAGGGCCGGATGCGCTTGCCCGCCTGCTGCCATCGTTTCCAGCGCAGTTTCCGGTTCCTGTATTGATTGCACAACACATGCCGCCAATCTTTACGAGCATGCTGGCGGCGCGGCTCAGCGCGAAGGCGGCTCTCTCGGTTCGCGAAGGTGTGCCTGGAGAACGGCCGCTTCCCGGTTGCGTGTTGATCGCTCCCGGTGATTTTCATATGGTCGTGAAACAAGAAGATGGAGTAGCTCGCGTGAGCACACATCAGGGGCCGCGAGAGAACTTCTGCCGTCCTTCAGTCGATGTCCTATTTCGTTCGGTCGCGAGCATCTACGGCGCGCGGACTCTGGCAATTATCCTGACGGGAATGGGCCAAGACGGATTAAAGGGCTGTGAGGTGCTGCGTTCTCAAGGAGCGCGCGTCTACGTACAGGACGAAGCGACCAGTGTCGTATGGGGCATGCCGGGGTTCGTTGCCAAGGCAGGATTGGCCGACAAGATTCTGCCGCTGGAACAGATGGCAGCAGAAATTGTCCGTGCAACCACGATGCAAGTGGCCGCTCGTAGTTAGTCCGCCGAGTGAATGTTTGATCGTCTACGTCTTGGTAAGGCTGTCGAGATAGCGCTTGTTATAGAAGGAAGTAGTCTTTTGTACGAATTCCAGCACGCGGAACATCCGCTCGCGCGCCTCCCGATTCATCTCCCGGAACTGAACCGCGATGCCGGTGCCAGGGTCCAGTCGCGCGACGACTCCATCGGCCGACAGGGTGGGATCGTCCATCGAGAACCCCAGCTTGATTTTGCTGCCCGCCGACAAGATCGTGCTGGTCTCGACATAGCAGCCGCCCAGACTAATGTCGGTGATGTTCGCGAAAATGGGAACTCCGCCGCCCTCCGCCTGGACCTCGATTGTGGCGCGGCACTTGAGCCGCGGATGCGACCTGCGATCCTTATAAGAGAGCTGCTTCTGCTTTTCGAGATACATGCGGCGATCGGCTTCAGCCAGCAGTTGTTCCGCGTCGTTACCGTCGTCGGGATAGACCGCGCGCCCCACGCTCAACGACAGAATCTCTTCGCCGCAGACTTCACTTCCGGCTTGCCGCGCCAGAATGCGCATCTGCTCCGCTTTTTTGCCCGCTGTATCGGACGCAAGACCCGGGGCGATCACGACAAACTCGTCGCCGCCCATGCGAGCCACATAATCGTATTCACGGCAGCTGTCTTTCAGCGCCTGCGCAAAGAGGCGCAACACGCGATTGCCTTCGAGATGGCCGAAGCGGTCGTTGATCTGCTTGAAGCCATCCATGTCGGAAACCATTACCGTCAGCGATGAGTTGTCGCGCTTGCAGCGCGCCAGGTCGCGGTCCAGCTGCAGGAAGAGCGAACGGGCATTCGGCAGCCCGGTGAGATAGTCAGTAACGGCGGAACTTTCGGCCTGAGCATACTTCAGAGCATTCTCAATGGCCAACGCCATCTTGCCGCTGACAGCAAGCAAGATGCGCAGGTGATCGGAAGTAAAAGCGTCCCGCTCTCCACGATACAGAGCGAGCACGCCGATGATGCCAGCGACGCCTTCCAGCGGCACAGCCAATGCAGAGCGCAAGCTGCTGAACTTAGAAGGATCGTTCAAGTATCCCGGTTCCACTGAAGGGTTGCCGTTGATGATCGGCTTTCGATTGTGGGCCACCCATCCGGAGAGTCCTTGCCCGATGGGAATACGCAGAGACGAGAACAAGCGATAGTTGTCACCGTTCACGTATTCCGGGACCAGTTCGTCCTCGCGTTTGATGTAGATGGCGATCGCGTCGTACGGAACCATCGGCTTGAGCTTTACGGAGAACACCGATAGCGTTTCTCCGAGGCTGAGAGAAGCTCCAAGATCCTGGCTCAACTCAAACAGTGATTGAGCTTCTTGCCGAGCCGCGGCGATGGACGACAAGAACGTGTTTTCACGTCCGGCATAATCCTGAGCGACGGCGTTCTCGAATCCAGCAGCAGGCTCGAGACCGCGTTCAATTTTTATCCCGGTGGAAAGAGGTGCGTTCGGATCTTCCGCGGACTTGGCAACGGCCAGACGCTCAAGTTCCTGATAGCGTTTCTGCAGGATATCGACAACCTTCGGGTCGAACGATTTGCCTGATTCCGCAGCGAGCTTCTGCATCACGTCTTTCAACGGCAGCGCACGGCGGTATTGCCGGTCGGATGCAAGGGCATCCAGGTAATCGACTGCCGATAAGATGCGTGCCCCAACCGGAATTTCAGCGCCTTTCAATCCCATCGGATAGCCGGATCCATCCCACTTCTCGTGGTGAGCTCGGACGATCGGGACAACGGGATACGGGAAGCGCACGCGTTCGAGGATCTCAGCGCCAACCAGCGTGTGGATCTTCATCTTCTCGAACTCTTCGGGCGTTAAACGTCCGGGCTTCGAAATGATGTGTTCCGGTACAGCCAACTTGCCGATGTCGTGCAAGAGCGAAGCAGCGTGAAGGGCTTCCAGTTCGGGGCCGCAGACTCCAAGCTCTTTTGCCACTTCGATCGCATATACGCGCACGCGCTGCAGATGCTCGTGCGTAGTGTGGTCCTTGGCTTCGATCGCTAGCGCAAGTGCCTCGATGGTGCGAAGATGCAGATTCGCCATCTCCTCGACGTGGCGCTTTTCGTCTTCCAGTTTCCCGAGATAGAGACGGTACGAGCGGTAGATCAAATAGATCGCCGGGACGATCAGCAGGGACGTTTCCCAATTGAAGGACTGGTTCAGCCAGGCAATGACGCCGGCGATTCCGGCTCCGACGAGGTAGTAGGGGAATGACCAGAAGTAGCAGTCGACGAGAATACGATTGAGAGGGCGGCGCTCAGTCAGGGAAATGACGGTCGCAATCGAGCCAGCGTTGGCAATGAAATAGATGGTTGCTGACAGGCCAAGCAGGATCGCGTGGCTTCCAACCAACAGATTCATCAACCCGTTGTGATATGCAAGGTACGCGAGCGCCGTCGAGATGCTGCCGGCGCACACATTAAACGTGACCTGAATCGCCTTAGGACGTTCGGGATACAGGCACTGGGCGAGCATCGAGATCGCACCCAGGATCAGCGTCTCGGTGAAGCTCAATTCCAGAACACCGACCAGGATGAAAAGGAAATTTACCGAGAGAGTCCCGGTAATTCCTGGCAAATTCACTTTAAGGCGCGACGCGAGGATGGCGATGCCGAGGTAGCAAATGAATTCCGCGATATTTTTGCTGCTCTGGTGCACGCCGCCGTACACAAGAGTCGCCAACCCGGCCAACACCACGACGGCAATAAACAACTTCGCGGGCAGGGAAAGACTTCTCCACGAGCGCGAGTGCTCGGGCAGACCGATAGCAATGCCTGTGGCGCCAGTCATTTGAATAAGTGCGGTGCTGCGGGAGAGACAGCCCGACATTCAAAAATATCAGCTAAAGTATTTAGAAACAATGATTTGGGAGCTTTTTGAGAAACTTCGGTAACCCGGCGCCATACGCCCGGTGCTTGACAAACGTGGGATCATCTTTTCGCGCAATGGTTTGTTGCTTGAGGCCCGTTCAATGAACTGCCCGTCAAAGACGAAGCTGGCTCGGCTCGGTTGGGCCGCGATTGCCGCATTGGTTTTCCTGCCAACGGAGGCTCACGCGGAACCCGTGTCTTTACAGTCACTTGTGACGCCCTCGTATGTCGTCGAGAAGGATGGCACGCCGGTAGTCTTCGCGATCCATGGTTTTGTTGAATTCAAGTCCTTAGCGGAGCTGTTTCCTTATATCGAATCGCAAACTCGCCGCTGGTCAACAAACGACTTTGACGCAGCGTCGCGAAAAGCCCTGGGCCGAGACCTTTTGCGGGAAGGGATCGAGAGCCGAGTGATCTCGATGGCCGATGAGCGACCGCTCGAAACCCTCATGACTCATACGCGGGCGGAACTCGAGAGCGCGCTGTCTCAGATGAAGGAACCAACTCCGGAAGGTTACGCCGCGGCGTTTCTGGCGGTGCAGGACAAGTGGAAACACTCGTTGAATTGCTGGAGCGCAGCGCCTTCGATTCCGGCCCGGGTTCTGTCGAACTGGTATCCGATGGAGGAAGGAGTTCATTTGTACGGCGCCACCTATGATTCGACAGAACACTTTTGGCAGTCCGTGAAATATCACCCCAGCGTGACCGTTGCCGACCTCAGAATGCTGCTCGGAGAGATGGAGAAGAAAGATTGGGCACCATGGCTGAAGCGACTCGATGACGATCCAAAGAGTTATCTGCCGAACGCCTATGCCATCGAATTCGTGCGCCACAATCTGACTCGCGAACGACTCAGGTGGTTCGACGAGGAAATGAACCGGCAATCCGTCACCTCGGGAGAGCACGCCCGTGAAGCTCAACAGCGCAACGCGAAATCATTCCGGTTCTCAGCGTACGAAGAGAAAGTTTTGTGGGGCGATCTGGCGGATCTGTTCCATCTGGTCTATCTCCTTTCTCCCGAGGACGAGCCGGTCCGGCGCATTTTGACCGACCATCATTTTGACGGCATCTACCTGGCAGACCGCAAGCTAGGTTTCATCAGTGAAGAGTTTCGTTCGCTGATGTTGGAAATATGGAAGGTCAAATATCTGGAGATGCCCCGGTTTGGCGAGGTTATTCGCTCGATTCCGCTCGAAATTCGCCTGTCGCATTTCCTCAATGACGGCGACTCTCCCGACATTCCGATTCCGATCTACGTGGGCTATCTAAATCGGATTCGCGATATGGCGATCGCGGCAGGGCGCAGTTCAGGGCAGAAGAGATAAAGCAGCGGCCCACTCACAATTAGACCGACTGAGAAACGTCGTCATCAGCGACGTCCTGAATTCCACCGACGGCAGCAGCCGGCGTTGTAGAAGCTTTGCCGCGCCGCATGGCGACGATGCCGGTTCGCACCATTTCCAGTACGCCGTAGGGACGCAATACCTCCAGCAAGCCGTCAATTTTGTCTTCAGCTCCGGTGATCTCGATGGTGAGTGAGTCCGGCGCGACATCGACAACACGCGCCCGAAAGACGCTGGCCAGCTCCAACACGTGGGAGCGCGCCTCGTGCGTCGCGGCTACTTTAATCATCGCGAGGTCGCGAGTGATCGAAGGCTCGTTGGTGATGTTCTCCACCAGCAGCACATTGACGAGCTTGTAGAGGTTCGCTTCAATGCGTCGCGCCTGGTCATGATCCGCGTCAACCGTGATGGTCATGCGGGAGACCTCGGGCTTCTCGGTACGGCCGACAGTGAGCGAATCGATATTGAACGCGCGACGACGAAACAGCGACGCCACGCGCGTCAGAACCCCTGGCTTGTTTTCCACGTAAACGACGTATGTGTTCAGCATTTTCTCTATTCGTCCGCCGCGGTTTCGACGATCTTGCTGGGCCGTCGAATCATTTCATGTAAGGAGGCGCCAGCAGCGACCATTGGATAGACGGTGTCTTCCTGTTCCACACGGAAGTTGATCAGCACCGGTCCGTCGTGTTCGCGTGCGGCCTGCACCGACGGAACAACCTGCGATCGCTCGCTCACAGTCATGCTGCGAATCCCATACGCTTCGCCAAGCTTCGCGAAATCGGGATTGAGCAAAGGAGTCGCCGCGTAGTTCCGCTCGTAAAAGAACTCCTGCCACTGACGTACCATGCCAAGGAATCCGTTGTTGATGATGGCAATGTTGATCTTCAGCTTCTCCTGCACTACCGTAGCGAGCTCGCACAACGTCATCTGGAAGCCGCCGTCACCGACCACGACCCAGACTTCTGATTCGGGGCGTGCGACCTTCGCCCCGATCGCAGCCGGCAAAGCGAAGCCCATCGTGCCCAGGCCCCCGGACGTGATCAGGCTGCGCGCTTTCTCGTGCTTGTAATATTGCGCTTCCCACATCTGGTGCTGGCCTACGTCGGTGACAACAATCGTGTCGCCCTCGCGAGTTTGTCGCCAGATGTCGTTGATCACGTGTGCGGCATAGAGGTGCCCGCTATCGGGCAGATTCTGAATGTCGCGCACCGCGGAGTCACCCTTCAGCTTGTCGATGTGGTCGAGCCATTCGCTGTGGTCGATCGATTCCACCTTGGGAAGCAACTCATGGAGTACTTCTCGCAGATCGCCCACCAGCGGGACATCCACCTTCACGTTCTTGTTGATCTCCGCGGGATCGATCTCGATATGAATCTTCTTCGCATTGGAAGCGTAGGTTTTGAGGTTTCCGGTCACTCGGTCGTCGAAGCGCATGCCGAAAGCCAGAAGCAGATCGGCTTCCTGGATGGTGTGGTTCACCCATGCTTCGCCGTGCATTCCCATCATGCCAAGGTTCAGCGGATGCGTGGCCGGGAACGCACCGATCCCGAGCAAAGTAAGCGCAACCGGAATGCCTGCGCGCTCGGCGAAGTCGCGAACCTCATTCATCGCGCCAGAGATGATGATTCCGTGCCCGGCAAGAATCACAGGTCGCTTCGCGTTGTGGATGAGATCCAGCGCCTGCTCATATTCTTTCGGCTCAGGCGAAAGGTCCGGACGATATCCGGGCAGTTGCGGCTTCGCGGCATCCCAATCAAATTCGCAGTTAGTCTGTTGCGCGTCCTTGGTGATGTCGACCAAAACCGGCCCCGGACGGCCGGATCGCGCGACATAGAAAGCTTCTCGGATGGTTCGCGCTACTTCATTGGCGTGGGTGACGAGATAGTTATGCTTCGTGATGGGCAACGTAACGCCGGTGATGTCGGTTTCCTGAAAGGCGTCGGAGCCGATCAGCTTGCTGCCAACTTGTCCCGTGATGCACACAATTGGAGACGAATCGAGCATCGCGGTGGCAATGCCGGTGACCATATTGGTCGCGCCGGGTCCGGACGTAGCAACGGCGACGCCGACTTTCCCGCTGGCGCGAGCGAATCCGTCGGCCATGTGCGTCGCACCCTGCTCGTGGCGCACCAGGATGTGGTGAATCTTGCTGTGCTTGAGCGCGTCATATGCAGGCAGGATTGCACCCCCTGGATAGCCAAACACCTGCTTCACACCCTCGCGCTCGATGCATTCCCAAAGAATGCCTGCTCCGGTCATGTTCTTGCCAGCCATCTTGTCCGCCATTCGAACCTTCTTGTCGATCCTTATCAGCCCTAAAAAGCAAAACCCACCGAGCCAGCGTTTCTGGCGGGGCGGGATTGGGGAGCCTTCAGGATTTCTAGTTTCTCAGCTCACTGCATCCCTCCACACCGTTGAGGGCACAATAATTCGTACCCTACAGACAGCCGTTCCGACCCGGTGTAGAACGCGATGATTCATAGCTGATATCAAAGGTAAAACGATGGTATCGAAGGCAATCCCGCGCCGCAAGGGGAAAGTCTGCTGTGTTCCCGGCCCGTATACTCGCTGGCTTACGTTTTAGGGTCAGAGCCGGATCTCGTTCTGTTCGGCGTCTTTGCTCGCCTGCAGGAGGTTCTCGGGCTTGCCAAGATCCCGCCAGTAGTAATTATCGGCGCGGAAGGCGGAGATACTCTCTCCCTGACCTGCAAGGCGAAGGTAGGTCGCAATAATCGAAAAAATCCCGTTCTCTGAAATCATGGGAAGCAGCTGAGACGAAATCACGTGGATACCTGAGAAGGCTAGAGCCTCCATCTCAGCGGAGGCTCGAACAATCTCTGGATTCTGATCCCGTCCGGCACGCCGCCCGCAGAGCTGGTTCTGCTGATCGAAAAGAAGGTATCGCGATGTTTCCCGCTTTTGTACCGCCAGAGTTGCCAGCGATCGACTTTCATTGTGAGTTTGCACCATGCGCGACAAATCGATGGTGCTGATCACGTCGACATTGTGGAGGAGAAACGGCTCCTGGCTATCTCCCTCCTGGAAGAACCACGCAGCTTTTTTCAGGCCGCCGCCGGTATCGAGCAGAATGTCTTCGTGTGAGATTTCGATCCGCATGCCGAAATTGTCGTTCATCTTGAGATATTCGATGACCAGGTCGGCGAAGTGATGAACATTGACGATCACATCGTGAATCCCAAACGAGGCAAGGCGGCGCAGCGTGATTTCCAGCATGGTTCGGCCCGCAACTTCAACCAGGGCCTTCGGACGATCGTCGGTGAGGGGGCGCAGGCGGGTTCCCAGCCCGGCCGCAAGAATCATCGCCTTCATTTGGCGGCTGCCTGGGCGCTCTCCGTCGCCATTCTCTCGAGTTCGCGGTGTTGCAACACGACCTCGACTCCACTGCGGCTGCGAAGGCGCTTCGCGACTTGCTCGGCGAGATATACGGAACGGTGCTGACCACCTGTGCAGCCGAACGAAATCATCAAGTTTTTGAAGCCGCGCTGCTGATAGTTGTGGACGCTGCTGTCAACCAGCGACATCACGCCTGCCAGATATTGATGCACGCTTTCCTGCTGATTGAGGAAATCGATGACGGGACCATCCCGTCCGGTCAGTGCTTTGAATTGTTCCTGGCGCCCGGGATTGGGCAAGCTGCGTCCGTCGAATACAAATCCGCCGCCGTTTCCGCTTTCGTCTTTTGGCAGGCCACGATGAAACGAGAAACTGAAAATCCGTACGACGAGGTTATCCGCATCCGTCGCCAAGCTTTGCAATTTCTCTGATGCCAGCATGCTGTGAAATGCTTGCAGCAGTGTCGGCAAAGCGATCGGCAGCGTGACGTTGTGCTGCAACCAGCGCAGGTTTTTGAGTGCGTACGGGACACTCTGCAGAAAGTGAACCTTGCGTTCGTAGAATCCGCGAAAGCCGTAGGCTCCTAACGCCTGCATGATGCGGATATAAACGTAGGCGTAATAGTGCTGCATGAACGCCTCGCGCTTCACATCCGCATATCCGCCGAGCTTTTCCAGGTAATGATCGAGCAGTTGCTGACGTAGTTCTGGCGGCAGATCCGCCTTGGCATCGTAGAGCAGCGATGCGACGTCGTATTGCAGTGCGCCTTTGCGGCCACCCTGATAGTCGAGGAAGTACGGTTGCCCGCCGCGCAGCATGATGTTTCGTGATTGGAAGTCCCGGTAGAGAAAATAATCGCGAGGTGCACTCAGCAGGAACTTGGTAAGGCGGCTGAAATCGTCTTCCAGGGCTTGTTCGTTGAACGGAATGCCCGCGAGCCGCAGAAAATAATATTTGAAGTAGTTCAGATCCCAGGAGATCGACTGCCGGTCGAAGCTCCCGCGCGGATAGCAAACCTTGTAATTCAGATCGCGTCCCGCCTCGATTTGAAATCGCGGCAACGTGGCGATGACTTTCCGGTAAGACTCTACAACCTGTGGAGAGACCGTCTCCCCGTTGCGGTCTTTCGACAGCAACTCAAAGAGCGAAGTATCGCCAAGGTCCTCTTCGAGATAGGCTCCCTGATCAAGATCCACGCCGTAGATTTCGGGAACCGGCAAGCCGTGCTTGCGAAAGTGTTTGGAAAATTCGATGAAGGCGGCATTCTCTTCCCGCACGCCATAGAGAATGCCGATGGCGCTGGCGCCCATGCCGGTCAGCCGGATGATCTTGCGTCCAGAGCCGCCAAGCTCGCCCTGCACGGGCTGCACGCGTTCGACACTCGTGCGGAAATGCTGCTCGAATAAAGTCTTGAGAACGTCCATGCAATTTGCCGCCCTTTAGGCGCGGGAATCCATCCCAAAGATATCACTTGGACAGAATCGCGCGGGCGCGAGTGGGCAACGGAGAAAAACGGAGGTAATGAGGCGGAAGGTATAAACTTTGCCCGCCCTGATGATCGAACGACCGCTTTATTCCCGTCGCCGGGCGAGGATATCGAACGAGAGTTTCAGCTCGTCCTTGACGCGAATCGCGCCTGCTGCGGCTGACACAAGCGTGATTCCGTAGTCGGTCTGACGCAAGGTGAATTCCCCCGCCGCCCGTAAGGAGCTTCCATTGAGAGTCACTCTGGTTGAGATCGGCAACGGATTAGTTACTCCGCACAGCGTGAGAGCGCCTGACAGGGCCACCCAATATCGTTCGCCGCCACCGCTTGCGGAAACCTTCGAGCATTCGTAGACAATTTCCGGGAAGCCGTCGGCGTTGAGAACCTCTTGCCGCATTCTGCGATTGATCTCGTTCCGGTCTTTCTCGCTAATGTCGTCGGTGACTTCGAGGGAACCTGCTTGAATCCGGACGCGCAACGTTGCTCCCGCCAGGGGATTCGCGCCCGCCGCGAAATCCACGGACCCATCAAAATCGCGAATCGCGATTTTGGGATTGTGGCCGAACGCAGAGAGCATACCGGTGGCAAATGCTTGCACCGAGAAACTGCTCTGCGAGGCATCGATTACGTGGTGGACCGTGGCATCCTCTGGGAGCGGCATGCTCGCATGCACAATATTGGATCCTCTTTGCTCAACCCGCAGTGGCGGATTGCATATTTTCAGCTTGTTTCCGAGCCACGACGTAGAACGAAAATTTCAGCTCATCCTGCAGCTTCAGCGTTCCCCCGGCAATCGAAGCGACCCGAATCCCGTAATCACTCTGCAACAACGTAAACTCGCCGTAGGCTCGAAACGAATCCACGCCAAAAGCCACCTGCGAAAAAAACGATTGCCCGTTGGTCACGCCGTGGAGACTCAATCTGCCCTCCACATTTACCCGGTTCAAATTGTCCTTGATACGCTCCACGCCAATGTAGGAGCTATCAAAGGTGACCTCCGGGAAACGCCGGACCTCCAGTACATCGTCGTACATAACGCGATGAAGCTCGCGCCGGTCCGACTCCCTCAAATCGTCCAGGACTTCAAGAGATCCTGACCGGATGGTCACTTTGAGTGACGCGTCGCTAATCGTGTCTGGAGCGAAAGTGACTTCGCCCTTCCATGCACGGATCGCGATTTTTGGACTGTGAGCTACAGCCGATATCAAGCCGCTGGCAAATGCCTGCACTGTAAATTGGCTTGCTTTCGGGTCAATGGCATACTGCACTTTTGCTAGATTCTGCGGTGTCATGGTCTTGCGACCACCGTCGGGCCGAGCGCAATTCGACCGCCGGTGGAACGCCCCCTTTCTCGCCCTGAAATTGGGTTCCCACCCTACGAATTTTGTTCTGTCTTTACATCTTTACATCGATCGCAATTTCAAATACCGGTCGAGGTCGGGCAACGCGGCTTGCGCCAGATTTCCGATTCCGACTTGACCAAGGTACTTCCGAACAAGCGGATTGGAAAGTATCAATCCGGCACCAAATACGATGAATGCCACGCCGCTCAGCATCAACAGCGTGTCTTTGTCGGTGCCCCCGTTTAGTTCACTACCGTTTTCAGCCACGGTCCGCCTCCTTAGAATGATTTTGATTCCTGAATCTTGTTCATTGCATCCTGCAAGATGCTTGCGGTCAAAGAACAGATCATCTTGACGGCTTCGTCGACCGCGGCCTCTACAGGCTCGCTCAATCCCATTGCGCCTTCTTCGCCGCCCAAGGTGGCCGGTTCGCAGCCCACAAGCAGGATCTTCTTCAACCCTCCGTTCATCGACTTGGCCATGCGAAGCACGTTGAGAGGGTTCATTCCGTGCGTTTCGACCATGCCTTCCTGCGGTTCGTCCAACTTGCTGAGGTCCGGTTCCACTAGCGATACGGTGCCGGGTTGTTGGCCGTGCGGATATGCGTCGACCAAAACAGTAGTCTCGTACCCGTCATGCAACGCATACATCAGATCGAAACCGCGAATGCCGAAATCGATGATCCGAACGCTGGCAGGGAAAGTTTGAGCGGACAGGCGTTTCACAACCTCGACGCCGAACCCGTCGTCACCAAGAAAAATATTGCCGATTCCCGCAATCAGAATCTGCGGTTGCTCGACCGCCGCTGCAGGACGAGATTGATCCGCCGGCAGTGGCTCAATCTCGGATGAATCGAAAAAGAAGCGGTGCCCAGGCTGACGAAGCATGCCGAGGTCGCGGCCAGGATCGTCTTCCACCACCACGCAAACGTGCTGCTTCCCCTCATAATCCTGCTCGATGCTCTCCACGATGGCGACTTGACCGGCCAGCGCGATGTCGAGCACGTCGCCTCCCTTGCGCGGACGCAAGCGAACCCGGTCTCCAACCTTCACATCGATTCCTTCGATGGTCAGATGATCGACCGTCGTCTTGTCTTCCAAAACCTGCCACTCCCACTCGTTCAAAAGCGATCCTCCTTTAGTGGGCGCAAGCCACGCACGACTCCGTGCAGTTTCATGAATTGTTCCGCGGACATGGCCTCGGTGCGCTCCAGCATTTGCCGCGCTCGACCATCGGACTGGCGAATTTCCTCTTTCTCGTCATCCGTAAGAGTCAGGATGCGGAGTGACAGGATCTCGTCGATTTCGGTTCCATCGAAAAGATCGCCTGCACTCTCCGGTGCAATCTGCGGGTAGTCGTAGAGAATGATGGGGGAAGCCAACAGTGTGTCACGATCTCCCGGATTGCCGACGAGCACTGGAAAAGCACCAACGTTTTGGCACTGCACAACAATCTCTTGTAAGCCCTCTGGAGGTTCGAGCAGTGAAACGAATTCACCATCGCTGACGCCCAGAACAACGTGCGTCGACACGAGAGCGCTCAATAGCGCGCTGTTACGATCGTCGGGAGCAACCTGGCGGAACGCGACGTTCTGCACGACGATGGTGACCTTGAAGACTCCATCGCGAATTTCTTCGGCGGAGATATCGACTGTTCCATCGATTCGATTCCTGACGAAGCTCGACGCGACGGGTCGTTTTCTTTCTGACGTCAGATTCATCCCGATGGCGAGTCTCTGCTGGAAATGAAAACTTATGGCTGATAGGTTTACCGGTCAAAGCTCCCAGCGTCAATTCGTGGACCGCAACATCTCGCTCCTCCGCCTCTTGCCAACCATCCATCGGAGAGCTCGCGCTAGCGGGTCCGGAAGCGCGAGTTTGAAGATGGAGGAATCGCAATCTTCCCTCCAATCGCGTGTTCGCGTCTCCGCAAACCAGACACTGCGTCTTCATGCTGGAGATCTCCGCGCCCTCCAGTTGATAGGACGGCGGATAAACCACTCCGAAATTCCAGCGCTGACGATTCTTGACCGACGATGGCCGATAGGGATAAAGCATGTACCCTTCGTACAACACAGCCTTCGCGATCTGATCGAGGTGCGTTAAATTCATGAGCGTACCAGTTCTTCCGCCTGCAGCATCCTCTCGAGAGCTTGCTCCCAGGTAGGAATTCCGTTTCGCACTTTGTATTCGTACAGTTTCTCGAAAACATCGCGGCGCAAATGAACCCAGGCGGTGTTCGGATAAAACGAGTCCATCATTTCCCGCCAAACCTTCACCGGCAGAGAGAAGCGCGCTTCTTTATCCCATGAAATCGGCGCCACTTGCAGCGCCTCGTCGGCGCGCGCATAGAAAACAGTTCCGCTGAACATGACGCAGAGGGGCACCTCGCCATCTCCCAGTCCATGGAAATATTTGGTCGCTCCCACGTTGAAGTCAAACGTGCAGGGCACCGGGAGATCGATCAACGTCTCGCCGCGAAATGGAGGAACGTTGAGGTTCACATGAGTCCAGAGAAGATTGCGAAGCGTCAGGCTCCAGCGATCGGGTTCACCGAAAAGATCCCGCAACTTGCGTTGCTCCTCCGCCGAATATCGCCTTCTGGTGACTTCGAGCTGAATCTGGCAACGCAACGCGATCGAGTGAATATTCTCCGACGGATCGGAGTTGGTGACCCGCAGCTTAAGCGCAATCAAAGGAGACGCTGAAAACTTCGCCGATTCGGCGCCTTCGATCTTGAAATTGAGCTCAGGCATACATTCTGTTCGGCACTACTTCTGCTCGAGAGCGCAAACGCGTGAAGAAATCGCCAATCTCTTTCCACACCTCGGTTCCGCCCGACAATCCGCGCCAGTGGAGCCGGATCAATCCAACCAGCTGGTAGCACGCGTCGATCGGCACGACGTAATACTCTGCCGGAGCCGCCCCGCGGGCAAGCCCCACGCGGTTTACCAGCAAGGCTTCGACGTCGGGTTCCATCTGCTGCAGGACCGGGTTGTTCTGAACGATGCTGTTCCACGCTTCGAGCGGCAGCAAAGACTCCGTAGCTCCCGCGGGGCTCGGATAAAGCGCAGAGACGCGCGAATCCATGCTGTTCTGAAAAAAGAATGCAAGGTTGATTGGGATCAGCAAAGAATCCCAATCGGCATTGCTGATCTGAAAATCGCTGAGGAGCTTGATGTCGCGAGGCACCCGCCGGTATTTGGTCCCGGCCTGGCCGCTAAACAGCATGGCGCAAGCATCGCAGGCGCAATGCAACCTGCGTTGACTCACATGAATAAGATGAGGATGCTCAGCGCGCAGTTCGGCGCTGCACATTTCGCACTGCTCTAGGTCGCGCCGTGGCCGGCGTGCGAACTGGCGGAGATTGTCGAACCCCACCGACGTATCGCGAATCGGGTCTATCTTCATCATGCACAGCCAGCACTGCCGTTCTTAGTCCATCCCGTCGCTGCCGATGAAAGCTGGCTGTTGCAACGTTGAGGCCGCCGCTTGGGGCGCCCCGATAAGTTTCTCCACCGCAAAAAATCCGTTAGCGATAGGTTCTTCCAGGCCCTCGATCTTGAGCGACCTCATATCCGGCGCGGCTTCGTACACGGCTTCTTCGACGATCCCTTGTGCGGTTTGTCCCGTCGAGCCGCAGGCGTGACCTTCCACGCTGATGTGGACCCGGATATCGCCATCCTCCGCGCTGATCAGAGTCGCCTCAACCCCCATCTTGTGGAGCTTGGATTGAATTTGGCGAAGCTTCCGCTCGACTCGAGTCTGTAATTCTTCAGGATGAATCCCATACAGAATGAGGAGGCTGCTTACAAGTGGATCCCGGCCCAGGTTGTCGATAATCTGGGCGCCCGCTGTTTCTGACTGGAAAATAACTTCGAGAATTTTTTCGAGGCCGGCACCGTGCAGATCCATAAGGGCTTGCACGAGCTGCTTTGCTCCTGCGCGAGCTTCCGGATCGGGGATCGATTCCAGCTGGTTCACCAGTTCGCCAATTTTTTGTACCCGGCTCTGGAAGTTCTTTTCGTCGATCACTCACCCTCCAATCCATTCATTACCAGAGTGGAGCGCCGCTGCCCAATGGCATGTCCTGCGCTCCACTCCCACACCCGAATTACTTCACGGCTGAAGTCCAAACATTGGGGAATGCCTGGTCTCCAACGTCTTTCCATTGCCCAGATACATGTGAACGCCGCACGGCAAGCAGGGATCGAAACTGCGCACTGCACGCATAATATCGATACCTTTGAACTTGTCAGGTCCATTTTCCTCAAAGATCGGCGTGTTCTGCACTGCATCTTCATACGGTCCCGGGGTTCCGTACATATCGCGTGGATTCGCGTTCCATGGAGTCGGTGGGTACGGGTGGTAGTTCGCGATTTTGCCTTTCCGAATTACAACGTGATGGGAAAGCACTCCGCGAACCGCCTCGTGGAAGCCGCAACCGATCGCCTCATCAGGAACTTTGAATTCGTTCCAGGTCTTGGTCCGACCGGAATGCAACTCTTGCAGCGCCTGCTCCGCAAAATACAATGCACAGCACGCGGCATAAACCTGGAAGTAGGTTCTTGCGCGGTCGCGCTCGATGGCGTTGCTCCACTTCGGCACCTTCCACTCGAATTCCTTCTCTGGTAGAGAAGTCGTTTTCGGCAAATACATCTTTACGCTGTTGCCCGTTGCTTTGATGTAGCCGATGTCGACGAGACCTGCGAGCGCTGTTGTCCACAGTCGCGCGATCGGACCGCCGCCCGTGTCCATGGCGAGATGATCGCCGGTTCGCTTGTCGAACCAGCGCGGCGACATGACCCACGTGTACTTACCGCCGAAATCGCGCTTTTGCGGCCGCGGTATCGTTGTCTGATTCCACGGATGGCGCTTATCCACCGGATTCCCCAGAGGATCCTTTTTTACGAACGTCTCTGAGTTTTGCCAGTCGTCGTAGAACGAGCTCCCCAGCAGAATGCGGATGTTCAGATTGATGTCGACCAAGTCCGTCGTTACCAGCTTCCCATCCACCACGATGCCGGGAGTGACGAACATCTTGCGCCCCCAGTCCGTCATGTTTTGATACGTGTAGTCGCAGTGTTCGGGATCGTTGAATGATCCCCAACAGGCAAGCAGGACCCGCCGCTGGCCCACCTTTTCGTATCCAGGCAATGCTTCGTAGAAAAAATCGAAAATGTCGTCGTGCAGTGGCACTACCTTCTTCATAAACTCCACATACTTCATCAGGCGCACGATGTAGTCGGTGAAGAGCTGGATCGTGGGAACGGTTCCAACGCCACCGGGATAGAGCGTCGATGGATGAACGTGTCGGCCCTCCATCAGGCAAAACATTTCGCGCGTCATGCGGCTCATTTGCAGCGCTTCCCGGTAAAACTCACCGGTAAATGGATTCAGCGCCCGCATAATGTCGGCGATTGTACGGTAGCCGTGATCCTTCGCGTGGGGAGCCGCAGTCTTTTCCGCTTTCGCGAACACAGCCGGGTTGGTCTCTTTCACCATCTGTTCGCAGAAGTCCACACCGACCAGGTTGTCTTGAAAGATGTTGTGGTCGAACATGTATTCAGCGGCTTCGCCGAGGTTGACGATCCACTCGGCGATGGCCGGTGGACGCACGCCGAACGCCATGTTTTGTGCGTAAGTGGCGCAGGTGGCGTGGTTGTCTCCGCAGATACCGCAAATGCGGCTGGTGATGAAATGTGCGTCTCGCGGATCTTTGCCCTTCATGAAAATGCTATAGCCACGGAAGATGGACGAGGTGCTGTGGCACTCCGCTACCGTCCGGTTGGCAAAGTCAATTTTCGTGAAAATTCCCAGGCTGCCCACGATACGAGTAATTGGGTCCCAATTCATCTCGACAAGATTCCGTCCCTTGGTCGCGGATTCTTGGGTTGGTGCGGTAATCGTGCTCATCAGATCGCTCCTCTCAGGATCGTGTCAGTAGGATCGTGGGTGATAGCCGGTGGTCAATTCGGCACGCGAGTGCCGCCACTTCGGCTCTTTGTTGCAGGTGGCCTGAGTCATGTTGCGCAGCGCGCTGATCGCGCGTCCGTAGGCTCCAACCGCGCCGGAAGAAATTTTCGCGCCCGGCGGTTCATCCATGAACGGCATGAACTTGTCCGGGAACCCTGGCATGGTGCAGCCGATGCAGATGCCGCCGACGTTGGGACAACCGCCGATCCCAGCCATCCATCCGCGCTTCGGCACGTTGCAGTTCACCACCGGTCCCCAGCAGCCCAGCTTCACAATGCACTTCGGGGAACCGTACACCTCGGCGAAATCACCCTGTTCGTAGTATCCAGCGCGATCGCATCCTTCGTGAACCGTCTTTCCGAACAACCAGGTGGGCCGGAGTTGATCGTCCAGCGGAATCATGGGAGCCCGTCCAGCGAGTTGATAGAGAAGATAGAGGACCGTTTCCATGAAGTTGTCGGGCTGCACGGGGCATCCCGGGACATTCACGATGGGAAGTCCAGCTTTCGAACTCCAGTTCCAGCCGAGGTAATCCGCAAGGCCCATGCAACCAGTGGGATTGCCTTCCATGGCGTGAATGCCGCCGTAGGTGGCGCACGTTCCGCAAGCGATGACGGCGGTTGCCTTGGGGGCCAGGCGATCAATCCATTCATTCGTCGTGATTGGCTGATTGGTGGTCGGATCCGTACCTAGCGCTGCCCAGTAACCTTCCTTCTTGATTTTCTCGTTCGGGATAGAGCCCTCCACGACGAGGACGAAGGGCTCGAGGCGACCTTTTTCCGCCATGTACCAATACTTCAAGAAGTCGTCGCCGTTTTCATAGGCGAGCACAGGATTGTGCAAATGCACCTTGGGCAGCCCCGGGATTGCTCCCAGGAGCACGTCTTCGATGCTCGGCTGAGTCGCCGCTGTGATTGAGACGGAATCTCCGTCGCAGCCCAGCCCGGCGGTCATCCAGACTATGTGTACCTCCGAGACGGCCGGCTCCTGTTGCGTAGAACGACCGTACGGAACTGTCTCCGCTGCCATAGCTGGTCTCCTTTCGAACCTCAGATGCGAATTTTCGATGTTTCGTGCGTGGACAAATTCGGGAGCGGGCCTGGTTCCACGCACACCTGTGTAGCAGAAAGACGGGTCTCACAAATCCGTCAGGCACAACATCACGACCCGGCGGGATAACGATGCCAGAATCGGCGCATTCGCAGAGTGCCTCAAGCGGATTGCGCCTCGTTTTCCGTAGTCACTAAGTCGTAGACAACAGCTCAGGGATTACCTGCAGCACGATCGGGGATAAGGAAGGACCACCACAGCGAGGAACACTCGACAGAACTAAGCCGACTTCTCGCCCACGCTCCATTGAATGGCATGTTGGACGAGTTCGCGAGCGCTCCTCAGGGACAACTTCTCCTTGATGTGAGCCTGGTAAGACTCCACCGTCTTGACGCTGATGTGCAGCTCTTCGGCAATTCGCCGAGTTGAGTGCCCTTCTCCAATCAGCCGAAAAACTTCCAGCTCTCGATCGGTCAGGTCGGCGATGGACGAAGGCCGTCCCGCGCCCCGGCTGCCAATGTAACGTTGCAACATCCGATTGGCGATGCGCTCACTGATGTAAATCTCGCGGGTGAGGATCCGGCGAAGCGCGACCAGCACTTTTTCGGTCGCTTCCTGCTTCATGATGTAGCCCTGTGCTCCTGCCCGGAGTGCCCGTTCCGCATAGATTCCTTCATCATGCATGGAAAGAATCAGCACGGGCAGTTCCGGGTATCTCATACGAATGTCTTTGAGCAGATCGAGGCCGTCGGGACCGGTCAATGAGATATCGACGATCATGATGTCGGGTTTTGCGGTGGCCACCGCTTGGATTGCCGTTTGAGCATCTTGCGCCTCACCGCAGACTGCGAGATCCGATTCGCGGTTAATCATTAACGCCAACCCCTGGCGGATGATGGGATGGTCGTCGACGACGAATACTTTGCTCTTCTTTATGGTTGCGCTGGTCTGATTCATCCGATCACCTCAAACTGATTCGTTTGCGCCGACTGGAAATCGGCAAGTTACAGACGTTCCCTGCGGATGCTCGCGGCGGATTTCCACATTCCCGCCTATGACATTTCCCCTATAGTGCATGATCTGAAGTCCTGCCCCCGTATGAGGGGGCAATGGCACTTCGATGCCAACCCCGTCATCTTTGATGGTCAACATTCCTTCGTTCTCGCTTCGACCGAGCTGAATTACGATGCTTCGCGCTTTGGAGTGCTTGACGGCATTGTTAACAGCTTCTTGCCCGATCCGGTATAGGTGCGTGGCCACCGCAGCGTCGTGTATCAAAACACTTTCGTTACATTCAAAGCGACATTCAATTCCGAACAGGTCTTCCACTTCCGAAGCGTGCATCCGCAGAGCCGACATCAATCCGTGCGCTTCAGAAACCACCGGCAACAGCCCTCGAGAAAGCTCCTTTGTTTTCAAAATCGCGTCGTTGACGAGTTGGACAATCTTGGCGGCATCGGCAGCCTCTGGAACCTGCTGTTCCGCGAGTCTCTTTTCGTGAACCTTCGTGATGAACGCGATGCCGGTCAAGTGCTGACCTAGGCCATCATGAAGATCGCGCCCGATTCTGCGCTGCTCTCTCTCGCTGATCTGCAGAACGGTTCTCTCAAGATGTTTGCGATCGCTGATATCACGAATTGCGCTTGAGACTAACACTCCCTCTTCCGTTTCGAGCGGGCTCAGACTGATTTCCACCGGAAATTCGTGACCGTCCTTGTGAAGGCCGTATAACTCGACGCCTCCGCCCATGGGACGAACTCTGGGTTCCGCGAAGAAGTCTTTGCGATGCGCCGGATGTCTTCGGCGCAATCGTGACGGCACGAGCTTCTCCACTTCCTGTCCGAGCAGTTCCTCCCGGGGATATCCGAAAAGCTTTTCGACTTGCGCATTCACTAGCACGATTTTTCCGTCCTGGTTGACGACTACGACCGCATCCGGAGCTGCTTCGAGCAATCCGCGAAAACGTGCTTGCGCCCGCTTTTGATCGGTGACGTCAATGCCCGACGCGATCACGTAACTTGGCGTTTGTTTGGCAGCGGGCAGAACCGCAGCCGACCAGGCAATCGTCCGGCGCTTGCCATCGCCCGCAACCCATGATGTCTCGTATTCCGTCCGCGACTGCTTTTCCCAAACCGTTTGGAACACTTCTTTGAATTGATTCTTCTCCTCGTCGATGAGAAATACATCCCAGACCCGCTGTCCGATGGCGTGTTCCAGCGTTTGACCACTCATCTGCTCGCAGGCTCGATTGAAGCGCACGATTCGTCCTTCACGATCGAGCACGAGCACCAAGGCTCCCACGGTGTCGAGAATGGCCGATACCACGTTGCGCTGGTCCTCGAGCTCCTGCTCCGTGCGCTTGAGGTCGGTGATGTCGAATGCGACTCCGTGGATAAACCATGGACGTCCATCCGGACGCCGAATCATCTTGGCTTCGCAATGAAACCAAATGACCCTGCCATCCCGTGAAACTACTCGGTACGCCGATCGCAAAGGCTTGCCCGTCAGAAACATCTCGGAAGCCTCGACGCTCCAGCGTTCTTTGTCGTCTGGATGGACTTGCCGGTACCACAGCACCGGATCGCCGAGCCATTCCGATTGCGAAAAACCAAGCGTCTCTTCAATCTGCGGGCTCACATACGCTTCCCCGATCCCGCGATCGAGGTACGCCATGAATACAACCGCAGGGAGCTGCTCGACGAGCGCCTTGTACCTGGCTTCAAGGTTGGGAAGCGGCGCTTCTTCGTCATTTGGAGGATTGACGGTCTTCGGAAATACGTGGTGGGTGGCACCGGTGGAACCGGAGAGATCGCCCGTTCCGATAAAGGTCTCTGCGAGACTGACAAGAATCGCCTGAGCCTCTTCAGGATCCAGCGGACTCTCGTCCGAGATCGAGATCGCTTCGCCCGTCGCGTTCCCCATCTTCCAGAACGTACTCATCAAAACAACTCCGGTCTGTACTACACAGTTGGAGACACTGTCTTTCGGCCTCTCCAATTTGGTTCCTTATTCAAAGATGCCTGCGTAAAACGACGTAGAGCGTGAATTGCTCGTCCGTACGTCTGCACCGCTTGCGACGACAACAATGATCCCGGCGGTTGGTTCATGAACGGCATGAATTTGTCCGGGAATCCGGGCATCGTACATCCAATGCAGATGCCGCCAACGTTCGGACATCCACCGACGCCGCCCATCCATCCTCGCTTCCCCACATTGCATTGCACCACGGGCCCCCAGCATCCAAGCTTTACGATGCACTGCGGAGATCCGTATTCCTCTGCGAACTGGCCTTGCTCGTAGTAGCCGCCGCGATCGCAGCCTTCGTGCAGAGTCGCGCCGAATAGCCAGGTGGGGCGAAGCGCATCATCGAGAGGAATCATCGGAGCGCGTCCGCACGACATATAAAGGAGATACAAAATCGTCTCCATCATGTTATCCGGTTGCGCCGGACAACCCGGCACGCACACGATCGGAATCTCAGCTCGCGATTTCCACTTCCATCCGAGATAGTCGGGTAACCCCATACATCCTGTGGGATTACCTTCCATGGCGTGGATGCCGCCGTACGTGGCGCACGTACCCAAGGCAACGACCGCCCAAGCTTTCGGCGCGAGACGGTCGATCCAATCGCAAGTCTTGATCGGCTGACCCGTTTGCGGATCAGTTCCAAACGAAGCCCAGTATCCTTCGCTCTTGTTATTTTCGTTTGGGATTGAGCCCTCTACAACCAAAATGAAAGGGAGTGTGGAAGAACCTTCGGCCGCCTCCAAAAAAGGTCGAACGAACTCGCTGCCATTTTCATAGGCGAGAAAAGGATTGTAAAAGTTGACCTTCGGAATCCAGGGCAGAGCGCCCGTCACGATATCTTCAATGCTCGGCTGCGTCGCGCCGGTCATTGCAATGGTTTCGCCGTCGCAACCGAGGCCCGCGGTTAGCCACAATACGTCGATCTCCTGGATTGCCCTGCCGCCCTCGGATTCTCCAGTTCGAAGAACCATCGACTCAACTCCCAACCCAGGTTGCGTTGCGCCCGCGTATTCTAGCTTATTTCCACGAGGATGGCGCCCGCGAACTTTCTAATCCCGAGCGGTTTCACCGCGCAGACAGCGGAGAATTTCTCTTCTCGCTGGATCAGATGTTGTCCGGATTTCGTAACACCGGAGAAGCAGATAAAGGCAGTTCGTCCGGATCAGAACGACGTTGGAGAGGTAACTTCCAATCCCGTGCAGAAGCGTGACCGGCCTGAATCCACGCGAAACGCGTGACAAGCGATCCCACAATTGCCGATGCGCCGGCCAATCGCCGCAAAGACTCAGCCTTCTTCTTCCCACTAAAAAGACTCGCAGCGCGCAGCATCATCGGAATCGGCCCTGACAACGCGCCACCCGCTCGCGTTACGACTCCACTGGTTCCGTGCTTGAGCGGATCGAGATGAGAATGCTGCCGACTTTCAATGCGCAGCCCTTCCCAGGTTTCGAAGATCGCGGCTCCCAAACCAAGAGCCTGCAGAGCGCGGCTCTTGCGGTGTCCCATCAATTCAAGAATCCCCACAGCGGCGCCCAATCCAGATGCTGCGAAGTGAAGCGGCAAATCTCCCGCATTCTGATTCCACACCGGAATCGCAGTCGCGCCGATGAGCACGCCCGTGTAATTCGAGAATGGAAGCCCAAAGGCGAGGGACGCGGCTTCTCCCGCGTTCTCAAGCACGCGAACGGGCAGCGACGGTCCGTACCGATCGCGCAAGAATCCGCCGAAGGCAGCGGCTGAGGCTCCGGTTGAAAATCCGAGCAGCGTCCATACTCCAACCGACATAGGGCTCTGCGGTTTGAATACACGTAACATCGCTAAGAATCGTTCGGGACGACCCAAATCAGCGATCAATAGCGGAGGAGACAGGACCGAACCCGCAGCGGCGATCCATCGCGCATGTTTCACTAACTCCCGGTCGGCGCCCGTGTAGTGGGCAATCGCACCAATGATGGCGGCGGAGGCCGCAGCTCCGCCCACAAAAAAATAAAGTGGAATCTCCCACGTCCACGGTGGTTGCTTCAACAGCGGGATGCCATAGTATCCGGTCTCTGGCGATGCTTGCGGAAAAGGCGCGCCAGCCGGAGGCTGACCCGCCACCAGCAACTGTCCCCGCTCGTGCGCTTGCTGGCGGATCTCGTCGAGTCGGCGTTCGCGGGCCAAGGCTCCTGCGTCTTCGGGTAAGAGGGACGGATCGCTCATGTCATCTCCGTCCAGGGTCGCTCAGAAATGCCAGCAGCGTTCCGCCCAACAGCAATCCAGCGGCGATCGCAGACGAGCGCCAGCTTTTCTTCAGATAAGAAGTAGGGACTTCGGGCGCCGGCGGAAGATTGTAAGTTCGCGGATCGCCCCGCACGATGAACATCGCGTGCGTGCCTCCAACACTCGTGTCGCAGGGATCGTAGATGACGGCATCCTGCATTCCACGCTCGTGAAGAACGGCGATCCGCTCTTGCGCTTGCTCGCGCAGTTCCGACAGTTCCCCGAACTTGATCGACTCCGTGGGGCAGGCTTTGGCGCAAGCCGGTTGAAGGCCGACCTTTTGCCGGTCGTAGCAAAATGTGCACTTGAACGCGCGGCCATCTTTCTTATTTCGCTCCACGACTCCGAATGGGCATGAGGCAACGCAATATCCGCAGCCATTGCAAACATCCGGCTGAATAAACACTCCGCCGAATTCGGTTCGCACGATCGATCCGGTAGGACAAGCTTCGAGGCAGCCGGCGTTTTCGCAATGCTTGCAGACATCCGAAGAGAAGGTCCAAGATGGCTGTTCGACGGCGTTGCCGCCGAATCCCGGCACCGGCGCCTGTTCTACAAATTTCACGTGCCGCCAGGTCGAAGCCCCGACGGATCCCGTGTTGTCGTACGAGAATCCGCTCCACTCGTACCCGTCCTCGCCGACACCGTTCCATTCCTTGCACGCGACTTCGCAGGCTTTGCACCCAATGCACAACGTCGAATCGGTGAGAAATGCCGTAATGCTCATGCGCGGCTTCCAGTCTGTATTTCGATCTCGTGCAAGGCTTCTGGACCACGAGCGCGGCGTCCCGCCGTCACATTGCAAACCAATGCTTTCGTTTCCATGATGCGGACGTTCGGCTCCTCACTGATCGCAAGCAGGTCGTTCACGACGTCTCCCGTTACCTGACCCTGGTACCCCCAATGATATGGGAGTCCAACTTGGTGAACAGTCCGTCCATCGACGTGCAATGGCAACATGCGAGTCGTGACCAGCACACGCGCTTCAATCACGGCGCGCGGTGTTGCGATGGTAGCCCAACCGCCATGCTCCAAACCTGCTTCGGCTGCCAGTTCCGGCGAGACTTCGGTAAACAGCTCGGGCTGAAGTTCGCTCAAGTGAGAAAGGTGACGCGACATTCCGCCGGCAGTATGATGCTCGGTCAGACGATAGGTCGTAAGAATAAAAGGAAAGCGCGCATCGTTGGTCGCCGCGTAAGGATTGTCAGGCCGAAGTTTTCTGTCCGCTGCCGGATTGTCTTGCTGATCGTAAATGGGATTCTTCACCAACGATTCCAGCGGTTCATAGTGAGTCGGCAGCGGACCATCCTTCAAACCGCTCGGGACGTACAGCCATCCCACGCCATCAGGATGCAAAGTGAACGGCCGTGCTCCCCCGAGGGCCTTCGTGCCCTTTCCATGTTCGAGGTCCGCGGGAGTGTCGGGCGCCATTTCTTTTTCGTAGTCAGCATTGTCAAGCCCGGTCCATTGCTTTTTTTCCGCATCCCACCAGACAAGTTTCTTGCGCTCGCTCCAAGGCTTACCGTCAGGTCTTGCCGACGCCCGGTTGTAAATGATGCGGCAGTCATTCGGCCAAGCGAAGCCCCAGCCATGTCCCAGCAGATCCGTGGATTTTCTTTCGTTGGCCCGATTCCTTCCGGCTTCTGGAAATACTCCGCAATAAATCCAAGCGCCACAAGCCGTCGATCCGTCGTTTTTCAGATCCTTAATATGTTGGAGCTGTTTGTGGTCTGGAAGCGAATATCCGTTGATCTCTTGCAACACTTCCTCAGCGTTGGGCTCTTCGTGTTGGCCTTCGGTCGAATATTTCCAGGTAAGCGCGGTGAGTCCGGCGTTTCGCGGTCTCGGATCTTTCGCCGCCCTCGCCTTCAGCCGATTTCCCAAGTGGTACATGAACCACAACTCGCTTCGCGCATCTTCCGGCGGATCGATTGCTTTCTCGCGAAACTGCAGCAGTCGTTGCGTGTTGGTGAAGGTGCCCTCCTTTTCGGCCGTCCCCGCGGCCGGGAATAGAAACACTTCCGTTCCGATGGTTTCTGGAGAAAGTTCGCCGCGCTCGACTTCCGGTGACGCATACCAGAAAGATGCCGTCTCGGTTTCCACCATGTCGCGCACGACCAGCCACTTCAATTTGGCAAGAGCTTTGCGTTCGAGGCGCCCATTCGAGGCTCCCACGGCCGGGTTCTGGCCCATCACAAATAATCCTTCAAGCTTGCCGTCAGCCATGTCCAGCCAATATCCGAAATGTGAATGATCGCCCGTCACCTTGGGCAGCCAATCGAATCCCCAATCATTCTCTTTTGTCGCTTTGTCTCCGTAATAGGCTTTCATCAAACTGATGAAATATTTGCCGAAGCCTGACCACAGTCCTGTGCGGGTCGTGTGCTTTCCCAAATAATCCTTCAAATTGTTCGAGTCTTTTTCGAACATAGGCATCGGCATGTAGCCGGGCAGGATGTCGTAGAGCGTTGGGATGTCCGTCGAACCCTGAATCGAGGCATGCCCGCGCAACGCGAGAATTCCTCCGCCGGGTCTTCCAATATTGCCGAGCAACAGTTGCAAGATCGCTGCGCTCCGAATCACTTGCACGCCCTTCGAGTGTTGCGTCCATCCCACGGCGTAGCAGATCGCCGCGGTCTTGTCGGGACCCGACGCCGCGGTAAAGATATCTGCTGTTTTCAGAAATACATCTTGTGGAATGCCGCAGTAGCGCTCGACCATCGCAGGCGTGTAACGCGCAAAATGCCGCTTCAGCACCTGGAAGACGCATCGCGGATGCTGCAGAGTCAGGTCTGACTCAATCCGGCCTATGTCGCCTGCTTCTCCGCCTCGATCTTTGCCGTGACCTCCAGCCGCGTCGGAATGGCCTGGCTTTTCGGAACCGCTCTTGCTGGTCATGCCTTGGTAGAGCCAACTCTCAGGATCGTATTTCTTTTTTTCGGCGTCCCATCCAGAGAAGAGTCCGTCGAGATCCTCGGTGTCGCGAAAATCTTCTCGCAGAATCGTCGCCGCATTCGTGTAATGCGTCACATACTCGCGGAATTCCCTTTTGTTCTCGAGAACGTAATGAATCAACGCGCCTAGAAAAATGATGTCGCTTCCTGCGCGCAGCGGTACCCAGACGTCGGACATCGCGGAGGTGCGCGTGTAGCGCGGATCGACATGAATGATCTTCGCGCCCTTTTCCCGCGCTTCCATCACCCACTGGAAGCCCACCGGGTGATTTTCCGCCATCGACGATCCCATAATGAGGATCGCGTCCGCGTTGCTGAGATCCTGCAGCGCAGTCGTGGCTCCGCCTCTTCCCAGCGATGTACCCAGACCGGGTACGGTTGAGCTATGTCATATCCTGGCCTGATTGCTCACACATACCATGCCGAGTCCGGCGGCAAACAATTTCTTGATCAGATAGTTCTCTTCGTTGTCGAGCGTAGCTCCGCCAAGATGGGCCATCGCTGTCGTTTGCATCAGAGTTTGCCCGTCGCGTTTTTCCTCGAACGTATGGTCGCGGGTCTGCCATGCTCGTTCCGCAACCATGTCCATCGCGGTTTCTAGTTCGATCTCGCTCCAATGCCTCGAATATGGGGCGCGGTAGAGGGCCTTCTTCAAACGTCCAGGATGAGTGTGCAACTCAAACGTGTCGGCGCCCTTCGGGCACAGATGTCCTCGCGAGATGGGAGACTCCGGGTCACCCTCGATCGAAATCAGTTTTCCGTGTTTGTGAAACGCGAGCTGACCACACCCGACTGCGCAGTAGGGACAGATCGATCTCGAGACCTCGGCCCCGTCATTTTTTGGCCGCAGGTTTCGGGTCCGCTCGGTCATGGCCTCCGGTCCGTTGCCGTCGGCGCCGGTGCGGATCTGCTGCATCAACGGCCAACGCGAAAGTAAGTTCTTGAGCACGTTTTGGTCTCCAAAGTTGTGGCAGCGATATCAGCGGATGCCCGCGCGATCGGTCCTACCACGTCAGCGGCGCCGGATGATCAAGCCAGACTCAGTTGATGATCGGCTTTGTAACACGCACCGTCCATACCATGAATCGAGTAAACGAGTTTAGATCATGAACGCGCAGAGCTCAGAATTGAATCTGCGAATCGAGTGCGACCTTACAACTGCTGGGAAGAGGCCGTCGATTCGCTGCTCTTAAGGTGTTCGCTGTATGCCCTATGTCGCGCAATATCGGGAAACGTCCTAAGAATGCTAGCTTGGCCACGGTCCTCACACTGAAGCGCAGAAGCGCGAACACAAAACTTTACGGGGTTCCCTTGATTGTTCGGAACCGCCTGCGATCCTAGGGTTTAGAGGCTGGAGTAAAAACTCGGCAGTTGCGAAAGGGGAATGAGTGCCGGTCGGCGGGGCTTAACAACGATGCTACCAAGGATTCTCATCGTCGACGACAGTTCCGCGGTTCGCGGAAGTGTCAGAAGATTGTTCGAATCGGTCCCAGGATGGCTCGTTTGCGGGGAAGCAGTCAACGGGCAGCAGGCGATCGAGACGGCTCGAGCCCTCAAGCCGAATATCATCATTCTCGATCTCTCGATGCCAGTGATGAATGGGCTTGAGGCGGCCAAGGTATTGAGCGAAAATCTTCCTGCCGTTCCTCTGATCATGTTCACCTCCTTTGTCACGTATCAAATCGAGCAGGAAGCGATCGCCGCAGGCGTGAGGCAGGTCATCGCAAAAGACAAACCGATCGCGAATCTTGTCAACGCTGTGAAGTCTCTCATCGTCACGGAAGCAGCTTGAGCATCAGGATTTCAAGCTTCGCATCCCGTTCTTTCCGAATTTCCGCCCAAAGAATAAAGACGCTGTAACCCTCACAGCCTGGTTACAGCGTCCCCTAACTCGTCACTGCAAACATCTCGCCTACGTCAGCAACTGCGTTCAGCTGCGTCCGCCGCCCCTGCCATGGTGTTCAGCGTGTCAAAGAATTCGGCAGGCTGTCCTAGAAAGAGGTTCATGTCGGTGAGAAACTTCACCACGTTGCCGGCAATTCCCGTCGGATCCGTCGGCCGAATCACCGCGCATCGCGGCAAGGACGGATCAATGAACTCGCACGGGATCGGGAAGATCAGGTTCGTCTGCGTCAAGCGGGAGCCCGACGCATTTAAGTCCGGGATGAAAAGCCCGGTGACCGGGTCGGTCAACGGAGCTAGCGGCGAGGATGCGCCATTCCCGGCAAAGTCCACCCACTCCAGGAAATGGGCGACCTCGTCTCCACCGATACTCACGACGATGCGCAAGACTTCGAGATTGCTCGCCTTCTGCACCATGGCCGAGTACAAGCTGCTGCCGCCTTGCTCGATGGTTCCGAAGTGAAAGGCCGCCGTGTCGGCAATCGCCTGGATGTGATCCTTTGGCCCGAAGTCGGCGTTGGTGATCGGAATTCCCGGCTTCCCCTGAATCGTGACCGCTTGCGGAAATGTCGCCCCGAAGTCCGGATTCTTCTGGCTGCGGTAGCGCGTGTACCAGCTGGTGTCGACGTTCAGTTGCATTAGGTTGGTGAGCCGCCCGATCTGCTTGGCGCCTTTCGCCTTGCTGCTCGGGAGTGTGCGGAATTTATCGAGGTTGACTGCCGGCGCTCCTTTCGACTGCAGGTACGCGTTCAGGAAGTTGGCATGCGTCAATTCATCGGCGGTGTTGCTGGTGATGTACTGTGAACCATCGCTGTCCAGATTAGCCAGCGCCGCCTGAAACGGGTTACTGGCGCCATTCCCGCCCAGTTCGTTGTATTGCAGCCACAGATCGGTTTCGATCAGTTCGGCCGCGGCTAGAAATTGCAGGATGGCGATGTCGCCGCCGCTGAGCGCGGTGCTGCTGGAACTGGCATGCGCCAAAGTCCCAAAGCCGTTGCCTAGCATCCCTCCGCCGACTGTCGCTACCGCGCCGGCTACTACGCTTTTCCTTAGGAACGAGCGACGGCTGCTGGTGCCGTCAGAGTTCTTTTCGAGCTTCTCCATATGTGATCTCCATGGCGACTTGTCTTGAACAGCCTTCGCTGTTCGATCAAGGCAGACTATGAAGGCCGCAAGTTGTACCGGTGTCACTGGCCCGTCAATTATTTGTAACTTGACCCAAGGGTTTGTCTCCGAATCACCCCACCGCTAATTTTTCTACAGCGTTTTCCGGAGGCAGTATCCACATCGCACTGTAGAGAACGGCATTCCGCGGCGCGGTTGCGCCGGTTCGGGTCGACGAAAGAGTCAGAGCATCAGGTCGCGTGAAAGACGAGTTGAAACGTCCTAGCAGCGGGCGTCGCCTTGGTTAATCGACGTTTTGTAAGAAGAAATACGGGAAGCCCTGTATCCAATTCTTAGCCTTGCTCGTCATAGCATCGGATTCGGTTGGAACAACACGGAGTGATTTTGAAAGGAGCATCCTTGAAATTAAGATCCATAAATTTCGCGATCTCGGCCGTCGCGGCCATCGCGCTTTTAGTGTTTGTCGCTACGCCAGGTGCGCATGCGGATGACCGGTCAAGATGCCAACACGCAATCGAAAAGGCCGAAGGGCGCTTGGACAAAGCAGTTCATCAGCATGGAGAACGAAGCCACCAGGCCGAAGATCGCCGCCGCGATTTGAATGCCGAACGCGAACGATGCTGGAACGAGCATCACCAGTGGTGGAACGCGCGGGAGCACCGGTGGGAGACAGAACACAACTGGGAAAACCGTCCGTAAACGCGTAGCACGCTCCGAGGAAACGCGCCGTCACCCGGAACTTCTCCATGAGTTGAACGGTGACGGCGATGCGTTCTAAACCGATTCCGATTAATACAAAATCAACTTGCCGAAGAAATTGCAGTCGCGCCAGTAGAGATCGTTCATTCCGGACCAGTGTAGTTGTTGCTTCAATGGCCCTTTGCCTTCATCGTTGTCGTTGATCGCGACATCGAACCCAATCGGACGTCCGCCATCGGGAAGTGGCTTCATCGTCGCGCCCGGAAGCGACATTCGGAGTTCGAGATTATATCCGTCCGCGGTGCGCTTGAAAGCAAAGGCGCCGTTGTATGGAGGGTTTGCGAATTCGCGCGTGATGTCGTGTTTTTCCATCACCTCGTTGGGAAAAGCCAGCGGCTCTTTTTCTCCGCTGGGCAGCGTGAACATCGGTTGCGGCGCGCCCGCCTGGTATTTCCAGAAATTGTCGAAGACGAAGGGATGTTTCGCGCTGTAGACGAAGTGAAATTCGTGGTGCATCGGATCGCCGATGTAGTAATGCGACATGTTCGAGAAATCATTGTCGAACATGAGTTCAATGCCGTCATCGTCCCACGAACCCGTGTCTGTGCCGTTCACGAGTGTGCCGAACGGTTCGTTCACTTTGTCATCGATCACGTGCACGGCGGCGTAGATGTATTTTTCGTCCCACACAACCTTGAATGTGGCCGAAAGATCCTTCGGGCCGCCCCAGGTCTTCGACGACATTCCTTGCCCAACGAAAAAGAACTTCTCCTGATCCATCGTGAAGCCCTTTACGGACTCCCAATCGGACAGGTCGCCGTCGATGCTGATCGCGGCAGTGCGTTTCGCCGCGTAGTACGTCGCCCAGGAATATGGGGATGAACCGAACAACGGCATCCCCCCGACCACGAGAGCAAACGTAACGATAAAGAATCCCGCACCCCGAAACAGTTTGCCCATTCGCACCTCAGCTACTTGGTCAACTCCGCAATAAACGCCTTTAGTATTTCGCCATCAGGTGGACCGTTCCCGACATTCCTGCCGGAATCGTAATGGTTTCCTCACCCGCATCAAATTGCGTCCAAGGTTTTCCATTCAGGGTGACGGACGTTATTTTGGCATCTTCCGGAGCGCGCAAACGTAACTTCGTGACAGCGGGGAACGCGTTCGGAAGTTCAACGTTGGCGGCAATATTGCGATCCTTCATATGAGACTCGATCGAATAGCCCACGCGTCCCCAACGGGTAGGAGCGGCTGACACCGACGTATTCTTCCCATCCTCAAGCCACTTCCTGGGGATCGCTTTGCCCAACCAAAGCGTTTCGGACTGCGGGTCTTCAAACACGAGCACCCACCGCGTCATGAGCGAAACCACCAACTGCGCCGGCGTGCAATAAGGAGCAGCCGGGCGGTCGATCAAAACATTTCTGGTTTCCGGTGCAGTCCAGGTTCCTCGCGTGTACTGATGAGCCATGTCCGAATACATCATCAACAGCGCTTCGCGAATCATGTCGTACTGAATCAGCCCGTATCCATGCCCGTACGACAGAAATCCGGCAAGCTCAGTGGTCGAGTAGCCGTACGCAGTCGGCATCCCGAGAATCATGTCGTGATGATTGCTGCGATAGTCGACCACCATCTTTACCTGCTCTTTTGTGAGATTTCCGGAAAAGAGCATTTCCATATATGCGCGGTATGAGCGGAACTGCGGATCGGTTTCATCGCGCGCGACGACCACGTGAAACGGCTCTTTCACTCCGGCAATCGATGGCAACACCGGTTTGCCTTCCGACTGAATGATCGATCGCGAAATCGAAGTTTGAATATCCTTTTGCAGTTCCTCGGCTTCGCGCGCGAGGCGCTGGCCCCACGATGTCAATTCCGTGTCGCCGGATTTCTTCCCGATCTGTTCCCACACCTTCCCGAGATCGCGGAATCCGCGTGCGGCCTCGGTGCTGTTTGAAAAGTAGGGTTGCATGTAGCGCGGCGGATCTGCGTCGAGGCACGCGTCCGCTTCGCTCCATCCCGCAATCATTCCATAGGCAGGGTCGCTTGCGGGCAGCGTCTTCGCTTTTGCGCGAAGCAGTAGCAAGAGCTTCGTGACCCCATCGATCCGGCTCCGACGCCGGAGAAGAACCTGCGGATCGCCGCCAAAATTGATGTACTGCGCCAGCACCGTGAGCATGCGGCCATACTGTCCGGTCTCAGGACCGCGGTACAAAATCGACCCATCATCCCTCACGTATTTTTCAAAATAATTATCGATGTATCGTCCAGCAAGATCGATGAGCCCCCAATCGAGGCTGGCGGCCGTGTCTACCGTGAACGTGTCGGGAAAGCCCTCGTGTTCGCTGCCGAAATAGTCCTTATCGAACGCTCCGTAGTGCGGATAATCTTTGACTCGCGTCATCATGTCGCGCACCAGAGAAAAGCGCGCCATATTGGCCACGCGCTCGTCGGGAAGGTCGATCTTCATTGCCGGCGCCAGCATCTTCATCCAGCCGTCGTTCAGGTTTGCGAGATCACGGTAGAAAATCTTGGGATCGTAGTCCGTGCGCGGGGGAAACGGGTGATAGGAATCGATGTACTTCGCCCACTTGAAGGCGCCGCCCTCGACTCGGACCACCCGGTACCAGACCGGCTGAATCCGGTCGTTTCCATTTGAGATTCGCAGAGCCGCGAAGGCGATCATTTCCGTCCAGTTGCCTTCCGACTCCGGATAGACGAAGCGCAAGATTGGAAGATATCCGCCCACCACGCCGTCGAGCACTTTACCCTCGTCGCGGATTTTGTTGATTGGCTGGTAGTAGGGCGCGGGATCGAAATTCGGAGTTCGCCCTCCATAGACAAATCCAACCTTGTCCGGGTTATCTGGTGTGCCGACGAAACTGTAGGTCTTGATTTTCCGGATCGGCGGAAATACGCGCGCTACTTCCTCGTACTCAGGATCTCCCGGCTTCGCCAGAATTTCGTTTCCCAGCAAATCAGGAGCGCTGGCAGTGATTTCCGCAGGCGTGTGCCCGCCGAGAATGGTCGAAGGATCCGCGCTCGTTGGTTCCGAAGACTTCGGCAGATCAATCTGCACTCCTCGCGTATCAGCGAAGATGACGTGTCCGTTGGGATGAGCCCAATCCTCCAAGACGGCATAGGAAGGTTTGCCGGGTTCGTTGATGATTTCCATCAGCGTCCAGTCGCCGATCCTCTCGCCCGCGTGAAGGGTGTTGGACTGCTGATCGGCCATGATTTCAACGGCGGAGCCCGAAAAGCGCACAACCTTGAGGTTCGGACTCGATCCCTTCGCCGCGGCTGAGCACAGCGAAATCGCGAGACATGCCAGAAAAGCAGCGTGCAGAAAAGCGGTCTTCACAGTTGTCATCTTCACACCCCGTCCCGAATCATTTTTCATTCTAGTAACGTTTCGACCTGAAGCTAACAGCCTTCGCAGAGCTCGAAGTCCCGTCCCTTATCGTTTTTCTAAACGAATGCTAAAACAACGTGTTATCGGTCTAAAAAGAAAGTCTTGACAACGTATCGCAAGTTAACGCAAACTGCAATTCGTTTCTTCGTAACGTTTCGACTTTCAGCCTGACCGGCGGCGTAGGGGGGATTTGATTTATCGCGCCGCCGGTCAGCATCCGCGCGTGAAAGGTGATCCCATGACATACCGTCGCCTGCCTGTTTCCTGGCGTCTATTCGTATTCCTGATGCTCGCCACCTCTGCCTTTGCCCAGTTCAGCGGAAGCGTTCAAGGAACCGTTCTCGATCCCTCAGGTGCCGCGGTACCCAAGGCCCAAATGGATGTCACGAATCTCGATACAGGGGTCGCCGTCCGCCAAACGAGCGATGCCAGCGGAAATTTTCGCTTCAACAGCCTCGCGCCAGGACGCTATGAGCTGGGGATTGCTGTTGCCGGATTCGCCAGCGAAAAGATTCCGTTTACCTTGACGACCAACGAAACTCGCAGCTTGCCGGTGAACCTGCGTCTCGGAAGCGCGCAGCAATCCGTTGAGGTGAACGATCAGGCGCCGGTGCTCGACACCGCCGATAGCCGCCTTCAAATGACGATTGAATCCAAAGAGCTCCACGAACTTCCGCTTCCCGGAGAGAACTTTGCGGGCTTGACTGCCCTGGCACCGGGTGTGGAAGGTTTGGGAGTTACGGTCGGCACGAATCCCAGCGCCAACAGCAGCGGCCTTCCCAGCCAGATCCCCGACAACTTCGCGACCGAACTGCCGGTGGATGCCAGCGCGAACGGACGCAGCCTGCTCAGCAACATGTTTATCGTCGACGGTCTCGACGTAACCAGCAACATCACTGGCGGCACCGCGAACTTAAGTCCGAATCCTGATTCCATTCAGGAATTCACCATCCAGACGAATACATTCAGCGTGCAATACGGCCGCTCCGGATCGATCATCGCGGCTTCCACCACGAAGTCTGGAACCGATCAATATCACGGCAGCGCCAGCGACTTCTTTACCAATCAACATCTGTGGGCGCGCACGCCCTTCACCGGACCCCAATATGCCCCGTTCAAAAGCAACAATTTGTCGGGCACCGTCGGCGGCCCGATCATTCCGCATCATCACAGCTATTTCTTCTTCTCGATTGAGCCCCTGCGTTCCACCTTCTCCACCGGAAACCAGGCCTACTCGTTTGAAGACCCGCAATTCGTGCAGTATGCGGCAGCAAACTTCGCCGGATCGCTCGGTACCCAGTTGCTGCAGACCTATCCTGTCAAGCCGACGTCGAACGCTCAAGTGATCGCTACTGCGACCGACATCTTCGGGGCGGGAGTGTGCGGAACGCCAGCGGCAGGAAACATTCCCTGCTCGCTGCCTATGGTCGATCAAGGAAACTATGCGGCCAGCCCCTATCGCAACGGTCTGCAATTCAATACGCGCGTTGATCAATATTTCGGGAAAGACCGTTTGTATGGAAACTTCTATCGCATGGTGCACAACGATCAGGCCCCGTCGGTCCGCACCGACATGGATTCGACGGCCCATTACGACACGAATTCGCTTCAGATCAACGAAACCCACACGTTCTCTCCCACGCTCTTGAACGAAGGAACGTTCGGTTTCATTCGAGTGCAAGGCATCGCCTCAGAGACCGGACCATTCTCGGTTCCTGTCGTGAACGTGACGGGTCAAGGAACAGGCTTCGGCGTCGGTTTCGCTCAGGGCAATTTCATTCAGCACAACTACCGATGGCGCGATGTTCTCACCAAGATCAGCGGATCACACTCGATCAAAGTCGGCTATGAAGGATGGCATGGCGACGACGTTGCATTGTTCGGTCCGGCCTATTCTCACCCGACCTTCGACTTCAACAACCTGCTGGATCTCGTCCAGGATCAGCCTCATGACGAATCGAGTCTCTCCTATAATCCGCTGACGGGCGGAGCTCAGACCGGCCAGTACATTTACGCCGCCACAACCGGCGGCACCTTTGTTGAAGACACGTGGCAGGCCAAGCACAATCTCACCGTCACAGCCGGCTTGCGCTGGGACGACTACGGAAACCCTTACCCGAAGCAAGACACGATTCTGGCCAACTTCTTTTTGGGAGCCGGCCAGACGGAAGCCGACAAGATTGCGAACGGATCATCGATCCAGGTACGACACGTCTTCAACCATCCGCTCTCCGGATTCAGCCCTCGCCTGGGCGTAGCGTGGGATCCATCGAACAAAGGAAAATGGGTTATTCGCGGGGGCGTCGGAGTTTATCGCGACTGGCCGACGCTGGGGATTGACGAGAACGGCCTCAAAGCCAATCCACCCGGATTCATTCTGCCAACCTTCCTCACGGGAACCACGAACCCGCCGATTTTTGCGCTCGGCACCAGTGATAAATATCCGTTTGGATTTCCGTACCCGAGCCTTCCTCCAACTTCTCTCGACGGCCATGGCGGTCTTACCGGGGCGCAGCTTTCGATCGGAGGATTGGACCCCAACCTGGTCACGCCGCGAACCATAACCTTCGTAGGCAGCGTCCAGCATGAGTTGCCGGGCAAGTTGGTCACGAGCGTGAGTTATTCCGGATCTCGCTCCAACAAGCTTCTGACGGGCTCGGTCTTGAATCAGTTCCCCGGCACCGACGTCAATCGCTTTGCCGGAAACCTGATTACGGACCAGAATAACCTCACTCGGTTGAATCCCAGTTTCGGCACGATCAGCTACACGACCAATGGCGTCCACTCAACCTACAACGCCTTCATCGCGACGGTGCAGCGACGCTTCTCCTCCGGCCAACTCACCGCGTCGTACACCCGATCAAGTTCGTGGGACTTCGGGCAACAGTATCCCGACCAGAACCAGATTTCTCAGTACTGGCAGCCATCTGCTTTCGACGTTCCAAACCGTTTTTCCTTCACAGGAAGCTACGATATCCCGGTTCACAAGATGGATAACGGGGCTATGGACAGAATCCTGCGAGGCTGGGAGTTTTCCGCCACCGCAATCGCGCAGAGCGGATTGCCGTTCACGGTTTACAACACCGCCCCGTTCAGTCCGGTCTGGAGCGATCCTTCTTGCTCTACGACGGTGACTCCGAGTTGTCAGGTGATCGGAAATACGGGAGGAGACTACAACGCGGACGGCAACAACTACGATGTGCCCGACGTGGCGCGCAGCTACAGCACACCCAAGGGCATAGGCTCCTACTTGAATGGGATTTTCTCTCCGACCGACTTTTCTTCCCCCGCACTTGGGACGGAAGGCAACGAAAGGCTCGGCCGTTTCCGCGGACCCGGATACTTCGACGTGGATGCTGCGCTGATCAAGCAAACTGCAATCACAGAGAGAGTGCATCTGCAGTTGCGGTTTGAATTCTTCAATATTTTGAACCACAGCAATTTGAACGGTGTGGATGGCAATCTTGCAGATGGGACCTTCGGCCGGACTACTTCTGTGTTTAATCCGCGCTGGCTGCAGATCGCAGCCAAGATCACGTTTTAACCCCGTCGCACGTCACGAGGCAGGGAGTTTTGCGTCGTAAAACACGCAGAACTCCGCGCCTCGGGACAACGCCGAACTTCGCCGATCACGGAATCGAAAAGAAAGTATGGAAACGCCTTCTCACTTGCGAGGAGCACCCGGCGTCCCTGCCCACCCCGGGCGGATCACCGCCGGCGAAATCTATCATCAACCGATTTTATGGCGCGACACATTCCATCGCATGCGATCCCGGTCATGGCGGGGATGGGCTGACGGCAGCGGCGTACTGTGCGGTGCCGGAACCTCCGCGTATGCGGCAGGTGCGATTCGATCTGCATGGCCGGCTTCGCGCATGGTGGCGACGACCGACCTCCTCACCGATTCACGCGCGTTGAAACGCGCCCACTTCATGCTCTCTATCGCTCGCTCGGGGGACAGTCCGGAAAGCATCGGCGCCGTCAATCTGGCACGGCGTGACTTTCCCAGCCTGCCTCAGTTGGCGATCACATGCAATTCAAACGGCCAACTCGCGCGAGACGGTCAGATCGAAGTGCTGCTGCTGGACGAGCGCACCAACGATCGCAGCCTGGTGATGACGAGTTCCTTCTCCAATCTTGTTCTTGCAGGCCTGTGCCTGAGCCATCGAGAGACATTTCAGATGCACCTCGAGACGATCTGCCATCGCATGGAAGAGCAATTGAACGGACTCGACGCATTGGCGCGGGCCGTGGCATTTTCGCGTCCGGCGCGCGCTGTGGCTCTCGCGTCGAGCCCGCTGTTTCCCTGGGCGCAGGAGAGTTGCCTGAAAATCCTCGAAATGACGGCCGGTCGAGTCGCCGCAATCGCCGAAACGTTTCTTGGACTGCGCCACGGTCCAATGAGCTTTCTGGATCGTGACACGCTGGTTCTCTGCCTGATTTCGAGCGATCCTCAACGCCAGCTTTACGAGGCAGATCTGATCCAGGAATTGAACACGAAACAACTTGGACGCGTCGTCTGCATCATGCCGCCCGATTTTTCCGGCGACGGAATTGATGCCCGCGTTGCCGCCGCCGCGCCGGAGCTTTCGGACGATCTCCGCACGCCATTCGAGATCGTCTTTCCTCAGCTCTTGGCCTATCACCTCAGCCTGGCGATGGGATTGAATCCGGATAATCCGAGCCCCAGCGGAATCATCAACCGCGTCGTGGACGGCGTCCGACTGCACTGAACTCGCACCGCATCATTGCCGCTTGCAGACAACGTGGACCAGATCGGCGCGAAATGGATCTGCTTTCCCTGCCTCCGCTTTCAACTGAAAAAAGAGTTGATTCTCGCCGGCGGCAAAATGTACCGTCCCCAGTTCCACGCCGTTCGCTTGAGCTAGCCGAGGACCTCCAAAACTGGCCAGTTTCCCGGTCAATTTGTTGTCGACCATCAGCTGCACTGTTCCTCGCGATGGTCCTCGCAGGGCGTCGAGTGACACGAGATAGTCGCCCGCCTTCGGAATTCTGATTGTGAAAGCAATGTAGTGCGGCCCAAACATTTCTTCGCCCTGCGCCTCGATCGAAAGCACTCGAACTTTCTTGCCCTCAATATCCATCTCCTCCTTACGAATACTCATGTTCTGAAACGAAAAAGCGAAGATCGGCTCGTTCCATCCGGGAACGAAGATGATTTTCTCCGGATTAACAACCACACGGTCCTCAGCTCGCGGAAGGCCAAGCAAATTCACCGGCGGTTGTTCCAGATAAAGAAACGAGGTAGCCGCGTAGTCCGCCGGCACGCGGTTTCCCTCTCCGCCATGTTCGATCGTGAGCTTCAAACTCTTGCGAAAGGCATACGCGTCGCTGATCATCAGCCGATACGCGCCGGTGCGTCCCAGCGATTTCTGATAGTCGAGCGCGCCGCTCAGCGGAAGCGAGAACCGCCCGTTCCATCGTCCAGGAATGTCATACCAGCCGCCATTGAAAAAATCCTCCGAGCCGGTGCCGTGAATCGCGAGTTCCCCGTCGAGTGTCGCTTCGTCGTCGCCTTCAAAAAACAGAGTCTGCCCGGATTCTAGGCCCTGTGCCTGCAGAATTACGCCAACCAGGTGTCCGCGGCCCTCGACATCGACAAATTTAAACGGCTCTCCCTGCGGAACCGGGTTCTCGCGGTTCCAGCGCGCGTAAAATCGGCCTTCGTTTTTCTGGCGCCCGACTGAGGTTGACAATATTTCGGAAGTGAATTTCACAGGCGGACCGGATTGCCGTTCCGATTCGATCTCAATCCGTGCGGAATGGTCGTAAGGCATGGGGAAATATGCGTAGGCGGTATCGTTATCGACACCGACGAGCAGCGATCTCGCGCTCGGATCGCCGAAGCTGTATCCGAAGAAATCTCCAACCGGCACGAGAACGGCAGGGTCGGAAGCCCCATCCCACGAGGCTTTCAGAACAAGTCTGCGATCGGGACCAGCGAACGCAGACGCAGGCGACAGCCGGATCGCGACCACACGCCCCGGCTGCTCAGAATTGAATAAGGTGACGCTCTTCCCGCCTTCCAGCGTTTGTTCTTTCAGTTCGCGATGCGACTCCTTGGGGACAACCACCGCAGAAATCGACTTCCACGCTTCACCAATCTTGCCGATATCTTGCGGTACCGTCGTCTCTGCGGGATCGATCGTCGCAATCTTCGTGCCCGGTTCGTAAAGCCCGTAGTTGATCTGGAAAAACTGCATCTTCGGTCCGCGCAGCCGGATCTTGCACGAACGCTGAAACGGCAGTGGGACATAGCTGTAGAATCCTCCGCCACCCGAACCCGCGAGTGGGGCGAGAAACGGAGAGCGAGTTCCTTCGAAGATTTCGCGGAATGGCAACACGATTCGCGGAGTCGCTTCGCCATCAAAAAAGAATTCCAGCGGAGAGTCGTTAGGGGTCGGCGTCCATATTCGCGTGATGACTCCTGGCCCCTGCAGTTCGGCGACGACGAGGGCATCTCCTTCTTTGCGAATGAAGGAGTATTTGCCGGAAAAGCCGTCATCATTTCCACCGGTGCGGTCATAGCTTGAAAACGATCCGACCTTGACGAACGGCCGCATCTGCGCCAAACGATCGAGACGCAACAGATCATCGATGGGCGAGGCGACCTGTGCGCAACTGGCCGAAACGAGGGCAAAAAGGAACACGAAACAGATTGTCGCAACTCTTGGAACTGGCCGCCGTTTCGGTTCGTTTCGATAAATGCCGACCGATACCTTTTTACAAGAATGCCGAGACTTTGCTCGCTGCCGCAGAAAATGCGTTGCTCATGGCCACCATCATAAATCGAAGGATCGCGTTAAACGACACAAAACACGATAATTGACACTCATTCACAACCCTGCTACAAACGATCCACCAGCACGGCTGCGACCCGCTAGTCGTTCTCAAGAACACTCTCGTTGCTGGCTTCTAGCGACCACAAAATGATCCCTATAATCATGTCGATTCGAAATTCGTCTCTCGCTGCTTTCGCAGCTACTGCAATCCTCGCTGCGAGTGCTGTTGTCGGCCAAGATCTGGTGGTCGATTCTTCTCCAGCGCATGTCGCGAACGAGTTCAGTCCGATCCGCGCGCTAGGCGGAGCGGTCGATCGAATCGAGATGAAGGCCACCGATCACGCCCTCGAGCAGCCCATGCTCAACGAAATTCTCGGCGCCGGATGGCAGGTCGTTTCCTATCGACAAAACACCGAACTCGAGGCCGAAGCCTGGCATTGGAACAACGCCGGAACCTGGAGCGATCCTTCGGGAAAAGGCTACTTCGTCGGTCAGTCCACTCCGACTGCAATCAGCCTCGATCATTCTTATGGCTACGCCCTGCCTCATCGGGGCACCACCATGGACAGCGCGGAACAAGGCTTCCATTACTCCAAGCTCACTGACGGCGACGCGGAGACATACTGGAAGAGCAATCCGCATCTTACGAAGCATTTCACAGGCGAAGACGATTCTCTGCTGCCGCAGTGGGTCATTGTCGATCTCGGCAGCATGCAGAAGCTCAACGCGATTCGCATCGCTTGGGGCGATCCGTACGCGACGCAATATCGAGTTCAATTCTGGACAGGCGGTGAAAACAATCCGCGACATCAGGCCACAAGCGGTATCTGGCAAGCTTTCTCCAACGGCATCGTAAACGACGGTCGCGGTGGAACGGTGACGACGGCTCTGACCAAAATCCCAGTTTCAGCGCGCTACGTCCGCATCTGGATGACCGCTTCTTCCAACACCTGCGATTCGCATGGATCATCCGACCCGCGCAATTGCATGGGATACGCTATCCGAGAACTCTACGCTGGCGCGCTCCACGAAGACGGCAGTTTCAGCGACGAAGTTCTGCACGCCACTGGCCCTGGCCAGTCCCGGACCATCTGCTCGTCGGTCGATCCATGGCACACCGCGTCCGACATCGTGAAAAACGGCCGCGAGCAAATCGGCTTCGATCGTTTCTTCAAAAGCGGCATCACGCGCGGGCTTCCGGCCATGGTTCCCATCGCCGTGATCTACAACACTCCCGAGGATGCAGCTGCGCAACTCGCGTATCTCGAGGCCCGTCACTATCCCGTTTCCTACGTCGAGATGGGTGAGGAATCCGACGGGCAGAACATGCAGCCGGAGGATTATGCGGCGCTCTATTTGCAATTTGCTGCAGCGTTGCACAAGGTCGATCCAAAACTGAAGCTCGGCGGCCCATCCTTTGAAGGGGCGAACGAAGACATCGAGGTCTGGCCGGCCGCGGATGGACGCGTCTCGTGGCTCGGGCGCTTCCTCGACTATCTCAAGGCGCACGGTCGCATCGCGGATCTAGCCTTCATGTCGTTCGAGCACTATCCCTATAACTGCGTCTCCAGATGGAACGAGCTGTACCGCGAGCCGGAACTCATCACCCACATTCTCGATGTATGGAGGAATGACGGCGTGCCTGCCAACGTTCCGTTCATGATGACCGAAGGCAACTTGTCCGGCAGCAGCGGCGGCATTTTCCCCGATATCATGGGCGCGCTATGGCTGGCTGATTTTGAGGGATCGTTTTTAACAGCCGGCGGCGCGGCTAGCTACTTCTATCACTACATTCCCGAGCCGATGTGGCGCGGATGCGACGCGGGCGGTGGCAGCTTCAGCGCATTGCAGGTCGACAAGGATTTTCAGATCAAAGGGCGTCTCTCGCAATATTTCGCGACTCAACTCATCACGCGCGAGTGGGTGCAGCCGATCGATCAGCCGCACCGGCTCTTCCGCGTTTCCAGCAAACTTCGGAACGATGCCGGACTTGAGCCGGTCACCGCCTACGCGGTCCTACGTCCCGACCGGCAGTGGGCGCTGCTCATCGTCAACCGGGACCACGATCAGGCACACTCGGTCGCGATTGGCTTCCGTTCTGGCGACGACCCCGCGACTGATCAACACTTCACTGGACCGGTGACTCAACTGGTATTCGGATCTGCCCAGTATCAATGGCACAGCCACGAAGAGAATGGCTACGCCGATCCCGACGGACCGGCAGCGCAATCGGACGTCACGGCCGCTGCCGATACCAGGTACGAAATCCCGAAAGCCTCAATCGTCGTTCTCCGTGGCCACGTGAAGTAAAAAGAAACGCCGCTACCGGAGCAGCGGCGTTCTACCCATAGCCCTCGACAGCATTAGAAGATAATCTTCGCACCCACCTGAATCACTCTCGGATCCAACTGCGATTGCACCGTACCGAACGTCGAGTCGGCCAGGTTGCTGTCGACTGCACCGAGATTCGTCCGGTTAAACAGGTTGAAGAAATCTCCGCGTATCTGTAAGGTTCCGCGCTCTCCGAGGAATGGCAGTTTGTTTTCCTTGATCAAACTTGTATTCACGCCGAAGAAGCCGGGGTTGCGGTACGCGTTGCGCTTGAAGTTGCCGTCGGTCCCGATGGTGGGTGTCGGGAAGTCGGTCGCCGTATAAATTCCGTTCAAGAACTGTGTGCGGGTGTGGCTTCCGCTGAAGTTCGTTGCCGGCATATTCGGATAGTCATAGTTATAGCCGTCGCGGTTGTAGTCACCGCCACTTAGGTAGTCGTTCGTGTTGTAGACGCTATAAGGAGTGCCGGTCTGCGCGCTGACCGTAAAGCCAAGTTCCCAGCCGCCCAGCAACGTACGGCTGAACATCGAATTTGCGAACGGCGTCGGAGCAGTGAACAATCCGGAAGCCGAGAAGCGGTTGCGTACATCCCACGCCGATGCGGCTTTGCGGGCGAGACTGTGCTGATCGTCGAAATCGCCATACAGAGTGCCGAGTGTCCGGTCTCCACCTTGTCCTAGATCGTAGGAGCTTGCAAGGTTATAAGAAGCCTGGAACGTAACCAGATGTCCAACCGACCGGCGAACTGACAAAAGCAATGCCTTGTACCAGAGTTGGTTGAAGTTGTAGATGTAATCCATCGAACCAAAATTGGTGGTCAACCGATCCAGATTTCCATCCAGCAAATCGCCGGCAAAACGGTTGAAGTCGGTGCCTGACAGCGCGCCCCAGGTGCGCGATCCCGAATAATTTGCCGACACAACAAACTTCGCCGGCATCTCGCGCTCGATTCCAAACACCCAGTTCAAAGTGAGCGGTGAGGTGAGATGGGGATCAACTCCCCAGACATCGGACTGAACGCCAACCAGTCCGCCGACTGGATTCACCTGTCCCAACGGAATGGCTGGCAGGGTAAAGCCGAAAGGCCAAACGGTGTTCTGAGTTCCAAGCGAGAACAACGGCTTGATGGGAGTGGATTGGGTGAAAGTCGGGAACAGAAATCCGGGCGGGTTCCCACGAAGAACGTCGATGGTTTCGCCCAGGTCGATCGGGTTGTGATACACGCCAATTCCGCCGCGAATATTGGTTTTGCCGTTGTGTCCCGGCGACCACGCGTATCCAAATCGGGGAGAAATGTTGCGATTCAAACGGTGGTCGAATGGCGAATTTACGCTGCGGACGGAGGCGTTCTCGAATCGCTGATTCAGGCCGCCTGATCCGAGAAAGAGGTTGCTGTAGTGGTAGCCGTTCACTCCCGTCGGATTGCCGAAGTCATCCCAACGCACGCCCAGCGTCAGCAGCAAGTTTGGGCGAACTTTCCATTCGTCTTGAAAGAACAGGCTTTCTCCGTTCCCCGCCGCGCCGAAAACGAATGGCTTCGGGGTGCCGGTTAGAGCGTCATAGGCAACGCCGCCTTCGCTCGAAGGCGTATCGGTGACGAGATCAATCAAGTTGTCGAAATTGAATTGAGGGCGTCCCTGCGCGTTGCGGAAGTCGGCGGTATCGTCATCGCGGAAATATCCGCCGCCGATGTGGAACGAATGCTTGCCATGGACCCAACTCACAACGTCGCGCCAGTTGTAGTTGTGCTGGGCGTACAGGCCGGACCAGCCCGGATCGATCGTGAGTCCGACACCCGCGACAGTGATGCTGGGAACTGAAAATGGCGCAGCTTTTGTGCTCCATCCGAACACATGGTCGGCGAAAAATCCGAGCTCATTCACCATGTTTTCCGAAAAGGTGTGCGTCCAACTCGCTTGCGTTGCCCACGAGGTCGTAGAATTTACGGATGCGAAATCTTTCCGGATCGCGGCATTCTGATCGCCTTCATCCATATTCAGATAGCTCGCGTAAATTCTGTCTTTCCCTCCATTCGCGTACTGATCGCCGCGCAGTGAGTACTGCAACCCGTTGCGATACGGACTTTGGTCGTATGTGCCGTTCATGATCACCGGCAGGTCGCAAGGAATGTTGTAAGTGCTCGGTGTTCCGCAACTGCTTCCGAAATAGTCAGAGGCCAGGCTGTTCACGCTGAAGTTGTTCAAGCCAACGACCGGATAGTTCGTGAGGACGTTGGTGCCGATTGAATTCGCGAAGTTCTGCTGCGCCCACGCCACGAACTGCGGACTTTCAAACGTTGTTCCTTGTCTGCCGGAGGAGTTCAACGATCGCAATGTCTCCACGGAGGCAAAGAAGAAAGTCTTGTCTTTGATGATCGGGCCACCGAAGGTTCCGCTGATGTCATGCTTCTTGAACGGCGCATATCCGACCGTGGGATCGGTGAAATGCGTGGCCGCCCACATGTGCTGATCGTTAAAAAGGTATTTGCCGCTGCCGTGAAACTGGTTGCTGCCCGACTTCGTGACCATGTTCACGACCATCGAACTGCCAAATCCCTGGTCCACTTTGAACGTGTTGGTTTCCACGGTCAGCTCTTCCACCGAGTCTGGATTCGGCGCCCAGTTCAGCGTCCCCGTCGTCACGTTGCTGGTCACCGTCAGTCCATCGACGTTGAACTGATTGCCCGACCAGTTCCGGCCGTTCGCGCTCATGTCAGGGAAGTATTCGTTGGTAAAGTTGTCGCCTTGATCGGCGTTGTTGCCCACCACGCCGGGAGCCATGCTCATCAGGCTGATGATGTTGTTGCTGAGGACAGGGAGATCCTGCAGCTTCTCGGCATCGATGCTGAGGTGGATGCGCGTCTCGGTCGTGTCGACCAATGCAGCTTCTCCGGTGACGACCACAGACTGGCTGGTGGCGCCGACTGCCATCGTCACGTCCACGTCGCGGGATTGGTTGGCCGTTACTTCGACGTCAATGGTCTGCGATTTGAAACCTTCCGCGTCGACGGTGACCCTGTACTTGCCGATAGGGAGGCTGTTGAAGCGATATAAGCCTTCGGCGTTGGTGGTGACCTGCTTGACCACTCCCGTGGCCTGATCTCGTAGTTGGACCTTCGCCTGGGTAACCGTCGCTCCGCTGGAATCGCGCACTGTTCCCTGGACGCTGCTGCTGAATTGGGCCCAACCCATCGCGCACAACGCAAGAATCGAGATGACACCAGCCATCAGCCGTGTAGCTTTCATGGTTCGCCTCAGTTTTTCTGGAATCCGGCCTCAGCCGCACGTCTGGCCGGAAGTTGCAAGCACTATATCGGGAGAAGTGTCACATTGCAATCGAAACGTTCCGAAATATTTCGATTCGGGAACCATGAAGGGCAAATGCATAATAATACGAAGGTTAGAGCCAGTTCAACGGATGAAATGGCGATTCTTCCGGTCCCTTTTGACGTGCGTCATCGCAACGTTCCGCATCCAAAATGGGGGCACTTTCATCATGACATCGGTCCGCGATAAGGCTTCAGACTGGGCAAGGGTCGGCTAGTGAGGCAACTCCGCAGCCGAATCATCCAGGTTTTGTCGGCGAATATCTTTGTTGGCCTTTTGTCGCAACTTTGCGAGGCGCTGGAGTAAGCCAGGCAATTCTGGGGATTCATCTTCCCTGCGCAACGCCAGGATGAGGTGGTAAATCGCGGATTCATTGTCTGGATCGGCCTTGAGCACCAATCTTGCTTGCTCTGCCGCCGCCTGAAACCGACCGGCGCTGAGATACAACGTGCCGAGAATGTTGCGGGCCAGTGCCAGCTTTGGATTGAGCGTGACCGCTTTGCGCGCGGAGTCCAGTGCGACTTGAAAATCGTGGGTGCCCGGTTGAACTCCCTTCTGCACCAGGATTTCCGATCGCGTGTACAACAAGAAGGCGTCATTCGGATTTCTAACGAGCTTCTTCTGCACTTTCTCAAGCGCTTCGTCAAAGTTGCCAGTTTCTTCGGCGATCTTGCCTTGGCCCACTTGGCTCAACGTCTGTCGCGGATCGATTTTCGCTGCCCTCTCAAAGTCAGCTTCGGCTTTCTCATAGTCCGCCAGTTGGACGTAGAAAATGCCGCGTTCCAAATAGAGTGGTGAGGCGTCAGGTAGAAAACGCAATCCAGAGGTCATCACTTCAATGCCTGACGCGAAGGAATGATGGTCGAACGCGAGCGCGGCCAGCGCAATATACAGATCAACATCCCGCGGATACGCAGCCACGGCTCGATTCAACAAATCGACGGCTTGTTGCGTTTTCCCATCCGCTTCATAGGCCGCACCCGCCAATTCGGCGAGGCGAACGTCGAGGTCAGCGTTCGGCGAGTTGCTTTGCGATTGGAGCAGAGGTGCTAGAGTCGCGAGCGAATCTTTCGGACGCTTGGCGTCGAGTTGCAGCGCAGCCAAACGCATTCGTAACCGCGTGTCGCTTGGACTCGAGTTCACCAGTTTCTGGAACTCCGCAGCGGCTTCGTCAAAACGATCGAGCTTCGCCAGACACGATCCGTATTGTTCGAGCGCCAAAGGCTGCGTCTCGATGGCGTCTCGGCTCTGCTCGAAATTCGAGATCGCGCCGGCGCAGTCCCCTTGTTTGTACTCCAGGGCACCTAGCATGGCGTGACTGGTCTGATCTTCGGGATGAGTCTTCAAAATTCGTTGCAGCAAGGCGGATGCGTCTTGATCGCCCGCCGCGTATTCAATTTGAGCTGCTCCCTCGAGGGCAGGCAGATAATCCGGTGAGCTCTTGAGCGCGCGCCGGAATGCGGCGAGGGCATCCGCATTGCGGTGCAATCCGGAGAGGGCGACGCCTTTCATGCTGCAAAGCCTGGCATCATTGGGAGAGTCGCGCAACGCCGGTTCGATGAGCTGCAGCGCGTGCTCATATTCCCCCGCCCGGAGAGCGGCGCCGATGTTTTGCATTGTCGTTGTGGGACTCTGATTGGATTGCGTCGGCGCGGATTCAGCAGTCAGAAACGTCGGAAGAGATAGCACAAACAGGAGTCCGATTCGCACGGCGCATTTCAGCAATCCGCTCGGCGACACGCGCTCGCGCAGCATCGTGTCAGCTTTTCCAGGACAGTTCCGCGAGATAAACGCCACCCTGTCCCCATCCGGCGCGCGAGACATACCATTTGCCGTTCGCGGCTTGAATCACTTCAGCAGCATGCGCCGGAAATTTTCCCACCACTCGATTGGCATCCCAATGAAAAGGGCTGTCGCTTTCATAGACCGCAGTCTCGTTGTATCCGTGGTTGGTACACACGAACAGATAATATTTTCCGGCGCGCTCGACGACAAAAGGAGATTCCGTCGGTCCTCCGTAGGTTCCTGTTTCCGCGTCGCGAAACGCCTCGGCTTGGTGCGACCAGTGAACGAGATCCGTGCTGGTGGCCGACTTTACCGTGTGATTGCCACCTTTGGGAGTGCTCGTCGCGGCGTAGTACAGAATCCACTGGCCTTCGTGCGGGATGACCATGGGGTCGCGCGCGTCGTAGCCGTCCACGACCATAGGGTTTGCCGGATGCCGCTTCCAGTGAAACAGGTCTGTCGACGTTGCGAGGTGGATATGGTATTTCGCGTGTTCTTTCCCACCACCGCAATAAAACATGTAGTAAACACTTTCATGCCGCAAGACATACGGCGCCCACACCACGGTCTCGCCCTGGGATGAATCCACGGGAAGAACGGAAACTTGCTTTGTCCATGGGCCGAGAAGGGTTGGCGCGGTGGCGTGGGCGAAAAACTTTTCCTCCATGGCTTTAGCCGGCTCGCGATGGGTAATCCCGAACAGATGCCACTGGCCGTCCGCGGCGCGAATGAAGGTGTGATCGTTGATGTACCAGTGTTCCTGCTGGCCTGCTGACGGATCGTAAATCTTGGTGAAAGCGCCGACTTCGAGTGCAGGATCCGCGATCCGTCGCGAGGTGGCTTGGGCAAAGATCAGCTTGGGGGACGCCAGAAAGCCGACTAAGCCTCCTGCCGCAAATCCGAGGGCTCGAAGAACCCGGCGGCGGGTCGCAGCGAAAATGGTGGCGGAGCTTTCTTCGTTCGATCCCATGGGGTAGGCGGTTGAACTTTTACTCTGGCTTTTTACAGCGGGTGTAACTTTCCGTCAAGCGAAACGTTTCGATGTTGGAGCCAGTTTCGTAAAAACGCGCTTGCCCTTCTCAACCGCGCAGCCCCACGGTATAACTATCGTGCATGAAAAAGCGCGAAAAATACACGATGAAGGATGTCGCGCGCCTCGCCGGGGTCTCCACATCAACGGTTTCCGCGGTGGTGAATGAGAACGTTCCGGTCAGCGACGACCGGAAGCAGCGAGTGTTGCGAGCAATGTCGGCCCTTCATTATCAACCAGATGAGATCGCCCGCAGCCTGAAAAAGGGTCGGACAAAGGCTATTGGGATCGTGGTGCCCGATATTACGAACGCTTTCTATCCTGAAGTGGTTCGAGGGGTCGAAGAGGCAGCCCAGGCCGAGGGATACGCCGTGTTTCTCTGCGATTCCCAAGAGGATGCCGCAAGGGAGAACGATCATCTGTTAGCGCTATTTTCGCGCCGCGTCGATGGCGTTTTGTTGGCGTGCTGTCGCGATTCGATGTCGTACGAAACGACGCTTAGATTGCACGTCCCCTGCGTTTTTGTTGATCGCCTGCCGGCGTCGAAGAGCGAAGGAACCGTTTCCACCGACAACGTTCAAGCCGGGTATCTCGCGGCGCGCCATCTTCTCGACCTGGGACATCGGAAGATTGCCATGATCGTAGGAATACTCGCCCTCTCACCCCATCGCGACCGTCTGGAAGGGTTTCGTAAAGCCATGCAGGAAGCGAACTTGCCGATTCGAGACGAGTATCTTGTGCAGGGAGACGTGCAGATTCAGAGCGGCTTCGATGCAACTCAGAAACTACTCGGCCTAGAACCCCGCCCGTCCGCCGTAATGGCCAGCAATAACAAGCTTTTGCTAGGGCTTCTACAGGCGCTTGAAGAAAATAAGATGAAAGTTCCGCAAGAGATGAGCGTGCTCGGATTCGACGACTACGCGTGGAACAAGTATTTAAGCCCCAGCGTGACCGCGATCGCACAACCTACGTACGAAATGGGACGACAAGCTTTCGGATTGCTGCATCAGTTGATGAATCGCGATGAAGCAACCGATTCACCCTCAAAGCACCTGCGTCTTGCCGCAGAACTTCGCGTGCGCAATTCGACTGCGGGGATCTCGCCCACTCGTTAGCCCTTTTCTTAGGCAAAATCGTCAAGAAACACTCCGCTTTCAAAAATCGTAACGTTTCTATTGGCGCATTCACGCCGATTCGAATACACTGCAGCGTGCGATCGGACTTTTATGCCTACTACGAGCAGTGAAGTGTTTCTGGTGGCAAGCGGAGACCTGCGTCCCTCCGCGAATCAGATGTGCTGGCCGGCGCAAGCCGAAGCCGAAAAGCAATTAACCGCCGCGATTAAGTCGCTTGGGTATTCGGTAAAGCGGGCTCACGCCTACTCAGAAGAAAAGAAACACGGATTTATCGACAGCCAGCGACATGGGATCGAGGTCTTTTCCAAAATCCCGGTAGACGCGAAGGTGATTGTCGCCGAGGCCGTATGGCAGTACAGCCATCACGTGTTTCCAGGACTGTTCCGCCATCAGGGACCAATCCTCACGGTCGCGAATTGGAGTGGCCGTTGGCCCGGACTGGTGGGAATGCTCAATCTGAACGGTGGACTGACCAAAGCCGGAGTTCCCTACAGCACGCTTTGGAGCCAGGATTTTCGCGATGAGTATTTTCTTTCTCGTCTCAAACAATGGCTGCAAGGACAAAAGATCCATCACGACGACACGCACGTCCGGGAATTTCAATCCTCGTCTTCGAACGGATCGGAAAAAGTCGGCGTCGAAGTTGCCGAGGATCTGCTGAAGCATCCCGCCATCCTTGGCGTCTTCGACGAGGGATGCATGGGAATGTACAACGCCATCGTTCCCGACGAACTCTTGCACCGGCTGGGCATGTTCAAGGAACGACTGAGCCAGTCGGCGCTCTATGCTGCGATGCGGCGAGTGCCGGAGGCCGAAGCGCTGGCGGTGCGCCAATGGCTCGACGCCAAAGGAATGACGTTTCGCACGGGCACGAACGAAACGACAGAACTCACCGACGCTCAAATTCTCGAACAATGCCGGATGTATGTTGCGGCCCTGCGAATCGCAGCAGACTTCGGGTGCGACGCGATCGGCATCCAGTACCAGCAGGGATTGAAGGACATCTGCCCGGCCTCGGACCTTGTCGAAGGACTGCTGAACAACGTCGACCGACCGCCGGTGAAGGATCTGGCGACCGGTGAAATTCTTTACGCAGGGAAAGCTCTGCCGCACTTCAATGAAGTCGACGAGTGCGCAGGCGTTGACGCGCTGATCACCAACCGGGTGTGGCGCAAGCTGGGTCTGGATCCCGAAACTACGCTGCACGATTTGCGCTACGGCGAGGAGTACGACGGACAGTTTGTCTGGATCCTCGAGATTTCCGGCGCCGCGCCTCCACAGCATTTCGCGGGAGGATATCGAGAGGCGGTGAGCGAACGGCAACCCCCGATGTATTTCCCGCTGGGTGGTGGATCGTTGAAGGGAATCAGCAAGCCCGGAGAAATTGTCTGGAGCCGCGTGTATGTACAAAAAGACAAACTGCTCGCCGACTTGGGCAGAGCGACGGTGGTTGATCTTCCGCGGTCGGAAGTCGAGCGGCGATGGCAAGAGACGACGCCCCAGTGGCCGATGATGAATGCCGTGCTGCACGGCGTAAGCCGCGATCAGTTGATGGGACGTCACAAGGCGAACCACATTCAGGTGGCTTACGGCAGGGATGCCGCGACGGCCGATGAGGCGCTGTTTGCCAAAGCAGCTGCTTTCAAGAAACTTGGTATCGACGTTTTTCTGTGCGGTGTTGACCAGAGCGCGGCAAACTGAACTGATTTCAGTCCGAACCGAAGACAGGAGAAAGCCGATGAAGAGACGCTCGTTTATTAAGGGTGTTGCGGCAGGAGTCTCCAGCGTAGCGATGCTCCGAGTGCCGGCGTTTGGGGATAAATCAGGACAGAAGTCGTCTTCTCGACCTTCCACGCCCGCGGACACCTCAACTCCCGGAACCTCATTACCGACCATCCTGAATGAGTACACGGCGTTTCTGCCGGGGGAAGCGGAAACGCTGGCGGCGAAGATATCGGTCCATCGGATTGAAGTTGAGTATCAAGAAGTCGAGGCGTCGGCCTCGGGCGAAAGTAAGAAGCTCAAGGTCGGCGACGCGGTTGGCGGCTGGAGGCTGTTGGCAATCCTGCCCTGGCACAATGGCACGCCTACGGCGGTCTTCGAAAAACACGTGACGCATCAGGGCGCCATGGTTTTCGTGACGACTGAGCGCGAACTAGCGCGCATCCCGAAGCAGATCGGAGATCTTTCGAAAATCAAGCCGCGCCCGGTGCATGAATCCTCAAAGATAAAGTTCGAGCGGCCGGGGACAATCGCCATGGGTCCCGACACGCTGGGCCAGTATGTCTTGAGCTCAGATCAAGATCCTAGTTTTGAAAACCTTGCTGGCCTGGGCAAGGAATATACGGGCTGGACTCTGGTTTCTGACGATGGCGTCGGCGCTTTGAAATCGATCTGGCTCGAGGCGGACGGAAAATCGCGGCAGGTGAGCGATGATCCCCAGGCAGCATGGGCGCCGGACACGAATGGAAGACTGTTCGAGCCCGCGCGGCTTCTCGCCCTCCCGTATTTTTATGTTCTCAAGCCGGGATACAGCAAACGGACGATGCTGGGAGGATTTCTTCCCGCGGCGGACATCGGAGTTTGGAATCCCGATCACGGTGTGGGCTACGAAGTGATGATGGTGTTGTCGGACAACGCCGATCAAAAACCGATTGCGAGAGTTCGCGCCACGCTGCATCCCTCGCAGACCGGCGCTTTTCGCGGCGGTGACCGCGTGACCGAGGCTGTCGTTCGAGATGGCGTGATGGATCGTTACTGGAACGGCAGCGCCAATGACTTCTATACCGCTGTCCTGAACTTGTGGCTGCGTTGGACGACTTTCTTCGATACCCGGATGAAGGTGGACATTCCCGATCCGTGGTTGCTGCAGTCGGCGAAGGCGGGGATCGTGTTGTCGCGTTGCAGTTACCGGGGGCTGGAGCCCACGTACCAGATTGGAGAGGGTGCATACACGAAAATTCCGGAGCGCAGCCACGCGCTCTTCCCGGTGGCGCACTACGAATTCGTGTGGGTACATCAATTGTGGAACCAGGTCGACCGGGTCGATCCGCACTTTCAGCATTACCTCGACAAGTACGTCTTGCCGGACGGCAACTTCGTTTACAACACCCAGGACCAGGTAGAAGCCCCGGTGAACGTTGGAGTGTTTCTGCAGAATTCCGCGCGAGCCTACGACTATTCCGGCGATCTGGAAGCGCTGAAGCGGCGGCTACCTGTGTTGCAGCGGATGATTGACTATGTGATGGCGCGGCGTGCGTTTGCGAAGGAAGCATTTCCAGCAAATGATCCGCGCCACGGATTGATATGGGGTTCGCCGGAGGCGGACAACGGAGATCCCGCGGACGATCATCCAGACTCGCATCTTTACTATTATCAAAATGCGGCGTGGATCTGGCGTGGGCTCAAGGAACATGGTCGTTGCCTGCAAAGAGCGGGCAACGATCACAGCGACAAAGCGCTCACCGATGCCGGGCAGGTTTTTGAAAATCTTGCGAAAGAACTGCGAGCCGACGTTCAGAGCGCGCTGAAGATCACGATGGACGCGCGAAATCCGGAAATGAAACGTGCCGGGATTACTCCATTTTCAGCCTTTGACACCGCGCGCAAGCCGGAGCAGCTCACCAGCTATGAGAATCATCGCTACATGATGGACTGGTGGACGGCCGATTGGGGCGATGCCGATCTGGATGAAGGGCACTTCCGCCACCGCACGATTGCCGGGCAGGAAGTTCTCGGGATGAATCAGGCAGCGGACGGTATTTACGCCATCGATAGTGGAACCCAGCTGACGTCAAATTTCATGGAGCACGGAACTCTGGCTGCGCGCATTCGCAGAGATGACTACCGGCCGTTCCTGTTGACGCTCTATGCAAATTTGACGTTCGCGATGGATAGCGGCAACCGGTATGCGCCCGAAGATGCTCTGTTCCCCGGAGGCAGCGCCGGCGAAGGCGCGGGTTGGACATATTCCGCGGTGGTGAACAGCGTGCTTCAGCCGACGCTTTCCTTGCGATGGCTGCTTTGCTACGAAGAGAACGACAGTGATCGCGTCCATCTGCAAAAGGCGGCGCCGAAAACCTGGTTCGCAGCCAAGCAGAGAATCGCGGTGGAAAAATGTCCGACACGCTTCGGAGAGATTGGCTGGTCTACCCAGTCCACATCGTCCGGATGGGATGTCACGATCGACCTTCCTCCAAACAAACTATTCGACGCCGACATTGTCGTACACCTACATCCGGCGAGCGGCGGTAAACTGCGCTCGGCGTCGGCTGGAACGTTGAGCGGGAACATGGTTGTGCTGTCGAAAGCGCAACTGGCGGGGAAAACGAGTCACACGATCCACATGGAATAGTCGCGGGCAGAGTTGTATGCAACACATGGAAGAGGTAACTGGCGTTCTGAATCGCTCAGTGCCGCGTTGAATTTTGTGAATGCGAGTTTCGAACTGCTCGTTGCTTGTCCCCATCTTCCATCACTTGCCTTGCGCAGGCGCGCCCTTTGAAAACCCTTGTGGGTTATACTTCATTCCCATTTGTCCGGGATCTTGCGGACGTTGGGGTCTATGCTTCTTGCGCTCAAGGGCAAAGTATTCCTGATCACCGGTGGCGCGCAGGGGATTGGCGCAGCCATCGCTCGTGCTTGCGGGGATGAGGGAGGGCTGCCCGTCATCATCGACCGCGACGCTGCGGCAATCCGGAATGTAAAGACCGAGCTCGATCAGCGCGGAATTTCCAGCGAATTTATTGCCGGAGACTTAACCGACTCCGCCGCGATATCGCGCGCGATCGCGGAAACCGGCGGGAGGTTGGGACGCATCGATGGAGTCGTCAACAACGCTGGCGTGAATGACGGAGTTGGACTTGAGAATGGAAGCCCCGAAAAGTTTGCGCTCTCGCTCGAAAAAAATCTCATCCACTACTTTTCAGTAACGCGGGCGGCCCTGCCATTTCTGAAAAAGACGCCAGGGTCGATCGTGAATATCGCATCGAAGGTGGCTGTCACGGGCCAAGGCGGCACATCGGGATATGCGGCGTCCAAAGGGGCAATTCTTGGACTGACCACGGAATGGGCTGCTGAACTTTCGGGCTATGGCATCCGCGTGAACTGTGTCGTCCCGGCGGAAGTGATGACGCCGCAATACGAGAAATGGCTGAAGACGTTTGAGAATCCGGAAGAGCGGGCGAAGAATATCACCGCAAGGATACCCCTGGACCATCGCATGACACAGCCGGATGAAATAGCCGCGATGGTCGTTTTCCTCTTGTCGGAAAAATCAGCAGGCATTACCGGGCAACATCTCTTCGTGGATGGCGGCTATGTACACCTCGACCGTGCTCTGACATAGCCTTCCGAGTCGGTCCCGAACAGGCTTACTACAACTGGTTGCGCTTTGGCCGGAAACGAATGGCGTAAATCAATCCGAAGACCAGCATTCCAGCGCCCCACCAGATTGGAATGTGAAGCTGGGGCAGCGCTACAGCAGTCGTTGAGGGAACATAGAGTCCGTAAATGCCGGATCCAAGAATCAATGCCCCATAGAGCGCCAGCAGCGCTCCAATAAAAAACCAGATCGAGATGAAGTTCTTGTCCACAAAAACTCCTTACCAGAACCAATAGTTCAGAGCAAAAAATCCGACCGCGACCGCACCAGCCCAAGTGATAGGGCGTTGGAAAAACGAGAATTGCCCAGCGGGCGCGATGTCGGTGAGCCCGTAAACCAGATTCGTGAGTTCGCTGTCGGGCTTTGGCTTCGTAAAAAGACTGACAACGACGGTCACAACTACATTCGCGATCAGCGACCACATGGCGCGATAAATATTCTCGGCCATGTCTTTCGCATGCACTGAGAACGCGATATGAGCCAGAGCCTGCGGGTCGAACTTCGCCCACAACCACAGAGCAAAGGAAGTCAGAATTCCCGCCAGCAGCCCCCAGAATCCGGCCGCCGGCGTGGTCCGCTTCCACAGCATTCCCAGGATTACCGTGCCGAACATGGGGACGATGAAAAAGATAAAGATCGTCTGCGCATAGACGATGATGCTCGAAAAATTCATCACCAGATACGCTGTCCCAATGCTGACGAAGACTCCGAGCAAAGAACACCATCTGCCCATGGCAACGTAGTGCGAGTCGGGAGCGCTCTTGCGAAAGAGAGGTTTGTAGATGTCGTAGGTCCAGACGGTGGTAAAGGCCGTAACATTGCCGGCCATTCCAGACATGAAACCTGCGACCAGCGCTGTAACGCCGAGGCCCAGGAGTCCTGGCCCGCAATAGCGCGCAAGCATGAGCGGAAGAGCCTCGTTGTAAGTGTGAACGCCCGGCATTCCTGCCTGGCTCTCGGGCACCAGATGAAACGGCAGCACGGCGAGCGCGAGCAGTCCGGGAACGATCACGATGAGCGGAACCATCATCTTGAAGAAGGCCCCGATGATCGTTCCCATCTGTGCCGACCGCAAATCTTTCGCGGCCATCACGCGCTGGACCACAAGAAAGTCCGTCGTCCAGTAGCCGAACGAAATTGCCAATCCCCAGCCGAACACGATTCCGGTCCAGTGCACGCCCATGGGATTCGCGGTGAACGAACCCGTGGTGCTCCACATGTGGATGAAGTCCTGACCGGGAAAGTTCGTTTGAATGCGGTGAACCATCCCCGCCCAGCCGCCGGTTTCGTAGAGGCCGACTACTGGAATCACGAGGCATCCAATCCAGATCAAAAAGAACTGCAGAACTTCGTTGAAGATCGCCGAGAGCAAACCGCCCGCCATGACGTAAACGGCGACGGTCAGCGACGACACCCAGATGCTGAAATGAATGTCCCAGCCGAGGATGACCTTCATGATGACAGCCATCGAATACATGTTGATGCCGCTCATCAGAATGGTCATTACCGCGAACGAGACGGCCGAAAGCGATCTCGCGCCCTCACCGTAACGCAACTTCAAGTATCCGGGGACGGAGTGGGTTTTGCAGATGTAATAAAACGGCAACATCACGAGAGCCAGAAAGAGGATGGCCGGAATCGCGGCGATCCAGTAGGCGTGTGCTACAAGAATGCCGTACTGATAGGTCGCGGCTGCGTATCCCATCATTTCGAGAGAGCCAAGGTTCGCTGAAATAAAGCTGAGGCCTGCGATCCACGCCGTCATATCGCGTCCGGCCA
>CAVOVP010000010.1:0-674992 GCA_963699885.1 uncultured Acidobacteriota bacterium
TGCAGAGCTCGCGTCGGTTGTGGCCGTCCAGCAGAACGAGTTCTCCGGTTTCTCGCCACGCGATGAGCGCATCCCTGCAACCGTCCCGACACAGGCTCTGCTCGAGCAACTCGCGCTCATCCGCCGAGAGCGGGATCAGCAGCCGCTGGAACTCGGAATCAGTGATGAGTTGGTCCTTCCCGCTCACTGCCTCACCATTCCGCGGAACTCCCCGGTTCCGGGACATGATCGGGGTCCAGTTCTCGCGCCGCTCACACGCAAACCATTCGGCCTTGTTGCCGGGGCAGAGTGCTCCACCAGCGCATAGAACTAGTCGGGCTTGCGAGAATGCTCGCGTAGCGGCCCATTGAGCGCCTTGGTCTTGATTTGTCGGGTTACGATTGGCTTGCCCTTGATGAGCCATCGGCAATGCTCCGTTTTCCCCCGAAGCCAGTCGCCGGTGCCCATGCGGTCCTTAAACCAAGTAGAACTGTTTTGCATTCAAATCCCCATGCGTCCAAGACTCCGAACGCGTCCCACATCGAACGCGTTGGTGGTCCACAGCCACAGGATGCAGCCGTCGGGATGGGCATACTCGCGGACAGGGAGCGCCTTGATTGCGTCTAGCGTCATGTCCGGATAGGGATTGCGGGCGCGGTGCGTTGGGTCGTCCGCCCGCGACGCGTACTGCCACGGTGGGTCGATGCTCAGCACGCGAAACGGGCCGCACGCCGCCGCCGCTGGCTCGCGCCTGATCCTTCTCAGCAATGGCGGCCTTCCTGCGCTGCTTGATCTCCTGCTTCGCCTCGGGAATCTCGATCTCACCAGCCTCGATCTTCGCGAAGATGGCGGGTGCTTCCTTCTTGACACGCTTCAACTCCGCGACGTACTGGCGATTCGTCTTGGCCGCTTTGGCCGCGCGCCCAGCGGACTTCGACTCGTTCGCCCCGATAGTCAACTTTTTGACTAACGGGGACGGGCTGTTGCCCTTTCTTCAGGGCGGCAAGCTGTCGCTGCTTCGCCTCGGCCGCATAGAACGGCTCCGCCTTCAAGGCCGCCAACGCGCGATCCGTGGCGTTGAGGTGCCTGCGTTCGAAGTTCTGCGCGGAAGACGAAGTCCGCGAGCGAGCCCTTGCCGCTCCACGTCTGATACCGCGGCTCGACGCCCGCGATCGCGCAGGCCCTCTCGCGGTTCCTACCGTCGACGATCGAGCCATCGGGATGAAGCCATATCGGGTTGAGCAGGCCCCTAGTCCGGATGCTTTCGACGAGCGAGTCGAACTCTTCGTCTTCGCAGTTGGAAGATCATCGACGCGGGATGGAATGGGCGCTCCATCAGTGCCTAACGTCTCCTGCAGGAGTCTGCGAGGCGGAGTCGTCAGTCGTCGTCTCTTTGCCCCATCCATCGAACCCATCAATCTGGCGTCTGTTGAACATGTCGAGCCTGCGCACCACCAGTTACGCGCCGAGCAGCGTTGCGTAGAACTCTCCTGGTTTGTCGCCGTGCTCCGTGCGATCCGCGTCGAAGCAGTGAAAAAAATCTTTGGTGTCAGGAACTTCGGCGGCGAGCCCTTCCGTGCGTGGATGACAAATTCGCAATTAAATTGCGGGCGGTCGAACGGCTGAAAGCCGCCGTCCTTGTGCCAGACGAAGGTCTCGGCGTACGCAAGACTCCACCGATCGAGCAGGCTGAAGGCGAGCGGCAAGTACTTCTGGGTCGCCCAAAGAAAAAAGTGCGCGTTCTCGGCTAGGTGCCCGCGCAGGTGCTCTCCAACCTCATCGGCGATCTCGTCGACGCTCATCGTCGGAAAGCCCCACGACACTTGCTCCGGTCGCGTGTCCCTTTCAATCTTGTCGTACTCCCAAGGCGGATCGCACACGATGACGTCATAAGTTCCCGCGATCGCCTTCGCCTCCAGCGCGGCTATCGAGTTCAGGCTGTTTTTCAAATCCTCGCGCCGCGCCTGCCGTACTGCATCCGCGCTCGTCGGAGCCTCGCCATTGGTGAGCTTCTTCACCACGCGCCTCTGGAACTCGACGGCTCGTCGGCCAGTTGCGCCGCGACCGAAACGGCGACCGGTCGCCGTATCGACGGCTTTCACCACTTCCGGCGCCGCTGCGTTGATGACCTTCACCGCGTACTCTGACGGAGTCCGTTCAGAAACGCCCAGCTCGCTTCGCGGCTCGCGACTGCGAAATAAGCCGCAAATTTCGGTAGTTTCGCGGCCTGCCCTCCCCGGTTCGCCGCCGTGCCGCCACCATGGCGATCTGGCGCTCGCTCATTTGCCGGCGGTGGAGGTTCTTCGAAAGGAGAAGTCCAGAAGTCACTCTCCTTGCCGGACGTACGGGCATGACGGACACTTTAGGCCGAGCTGCTCACAGGCCAGACAACGGTGCTTCGGCCGTCCATGACTTGGCCCTTGTAGAGGTGATCGGCTCGCGAACCCCGTGCACCTCGATGTCGGCGACGAGCGCGTCGAAGACGGAGTCATCCATCCGTCGGGAAAATCTCGACCAGCGGGTGAAAAGTCAGCCTGTCCATTGTTTTTTACGTCCTGCTTACGCCTTTGTTCTCGTTTACGAATTGCGAATCCGCCCGCGCTCGCTACGTGGTCAACACCTGCGGCTCACGCTCTATGGCACTCTCAGCCAACGCTTCCCTTCAGTTTGGCGGGCGCATTCGTGCGCCCGCCCGTCTCCTCTCTCGATCAACTGACCTTCACTGCCACTAGCGGGGCCTTCTTCTCGCGTTCTCGCGCCAACTCCTCCTCGTAGCAGTCCGCGTGCGTCAGAGGTTTCGTGTCCGTCGAAGTCACGACCGACCACGACGTAGGGCTGATCTTCATCGTCGACGTAAACCACACCCTCGCATTCCCTGCAGATTGACAGTTGCATAAGTCCTCCCTTTCAGGTTCGGTTCGAACGCACGGCTGGCCGCCGTGCAGGCACTTCGCGTTTCGTAAAAACCATGCCGCCGGTTTCGCGAGCGCTATTCGCGCGGTTCCGGTTTGGGTTTTTACTTGATCTCACGGACCAGCGAACGCAGTTCGGCGACGTTGACCAGCGTCCTGTTCCCGAACTTGTAGCGGCGTAGTTTCTTCCGCGTGAGCAGCTTCCTGATTGTCTCTTCGCTGACCGACATGAGCTCCAGCCGCGCCGGAGACCGAGGTGAACTCAGGGTCCTCAAGGGTGGCTGGCGGCTTCGGCGTTCGTCTGTCGTCATTCTCATCTTCCTTGCCCGCGCATGGAGCTCAAGGAAACTGCGCGTGACATAGCCGTTTCGATCCCCATTAGACGACGAAAAGGCCGGCTTTTGCGGAAAGCTAGTAAGCATGAGTCTCCGCGCAAGCCTTTCGGCTGGAACGGCCTGCAGGACGAAAATAATTCTGGATTCTCGCCAAAATACAATAAGTGACAACACCTGTGATCGCTGCTAACCTCCCGGGCATGGCGAAGAAAAGAAGTAAATAGTGCTCCCGCCAGGGAGAGGCAGAACGTGTACTTCGGCATCCGCTTGCGACCGCGTCTTGGTCGAGAAGCTCCGACGTCGCGCCCGCGCCAACGACCGCAACGTGGGCGCCGAGTTGAACCGGATCCTGCGGAAGGCGCTGGAGCAAGATGCAAAGGGAGGGGAATAAAGTGTCAGTCTACAAGCGTGGGAAAACCTACTGGTTCACGTTCACGTACCGCGGTCGTGCACATTCAGGAGTCAACGCACCAAGGCAACCGCGGCGTCGCCCGCAACAAGCAGGCTGAATCTCGGGCGCGGATGATCGAGGAGCATGAGGAGCGCGAGCGTCAGGCGCAGAAGTTGAGCTGCCAACCCGAGGAACTCCGCAACTGCTCGGACTGCGGGAACCTCTTCAACGGCGGCGCCAACCCGATCACTTCCGGTGACGAAGAGCCATGTTCTGCTCGGAGGTGTGCGAGGCGAAGTGGAAGAGCAGGCGGAAGCCGACGCCGACGTTCGAGGTCTTCGCGCAACGCTTCGCGCGACGAGATGGACTCGCAGCATGCGGCGGAGCCAGAAACCCGAACTACTACAGGAACGGGCTCATCGCGCTCAAGGCGTTCTTCGGCGACATGCGTCTGGACCGTATTGAGGAGGAGCAGGTCGCGGCCTTCATGGCGAAGCGGCGGGTCATGAAGAAGCGCGGGGGGAAGACGATCTGATCGCAAGCGTCAATCGCGAGCTGGAAGTCCTGCGACATGCCCTTCGCTTGGCTCAGGAGTGGAAGATCGTCAACCGCGTCCCGAAGATAAGCAGGCAGCCGGGTGAGGTCGGGCGCGAGCGCGTCTTGTCCCACGCCGAGGAGTGCGGCTACCTCGCCGTCGCCAAGCAACCGTTGCGCGACATCGCGACCGCGATGGTCGACGGCGGCTTCCGGCCGGAGGAGCTTTTCCGCGCCCGTTGGGAGAACGTCCACTTCCAACCTGCGGGCAAGCGCTCGTATGGCTACATCCACAACCCCTACGGGAAAAACAAGTATGCCAAGAGGAACATCAGCATGACCGTCGCGCCAGGGCGCTGCTGGAGATGCGGTTTGAGGAGCAGGGCAAACCGTCAGAAGGTTGGGTGTTTCCTGCAAAGACCAAGAGTGAGCACGTCGACAGCCTCAAGAGCCAGCACGCCAAGGCGCTGAAGGACTCGGGCGTCAAACACTTCGTGATCTACTCGCTCCGGCACACCATGTTGACGCGACTGGGAGAAGCGGGAGTGGACGCCTTCGCGATCCAGAAGATTGCGGGGCACAGTCGGACCTCAGGAGTCAGAAGTACGTACACCCGACCCCCGAGAAGATCGAGGGCGCGTTCACTCAACTCGCGGACTACAACGCCAAGAAGGAAGCGGAACTGAGGGCCGAGCAGGAGCGCAGCCTGGTCCAATAGGGAAAACTTGTAAGCAACCACACAGGCGGCCCGGATGCCCTCCGGAGCCGCCTTTTTTGTGGGTTTCCCGTGGACCTACTACAGTTTCCACTACATCGACCCCCGAAGGCAGCGAAAACAGGCCGACTTGTGGCATGGCGGAATGGTCAGCAAACCCATTGTTTATGCGGGTTAGAAAGATGGTGCGCCCTGAGAGATTCGAACTCCCGACCTTCTGGTTCGTAGCCAGACGCTCTATCCAACTGAGCTAAGGGCGCAGATTTGCCGGCAGGAAAAAACTGAAGCCTGATTATAGCGAAGAAACCGGTTTGCGGAAAACGGAGGCTTGCCTTCGACTACTCATCACGCGTCCGTAACTGCATCGTTGCCGCGGCGCCACTGCGACAATCCTTGCGCGACTCCAGGGCAAGTCTTGCAAGGGAAATCCCTGTAATATTATCGGACACCCGCGGTCTTGTCTGCGCTCGTGCGCAAGGTCGCTTGGTTGCCGCTTTCGGCGTCGCAGTGCTCCGCGGACGGACGAGGCCGCCGTTCCTACTGGCCCAGATCCGGCAGAATCGTTTTCAACAGGCCTATTGGCCCGTCCGTTGCGTCGTCGACCGAAGTAATTCTTTCTCCGTCGTTGGCAAATCCTACAAGGCAGGCCGGAAACCCGGTACGTGTTTTCAATAGTTTAAGGACGGCACGCCGCTTGCTTTAGCAAAGACAGACGAAGTGGCGCGCAACGGGGTGCTTCAGAGAATAACTTCGGCCAGAGGTTTTCTGTGAGCACCCCTTGCTTTACTCCCCCAAAAGCGCTCTTCAGCCCTTCCCCCAAGCTGTAAGCATCCGTAGCCTTCATCCCTAAAGGGTGAAGACTGTCTGCGTCCAATCCTTCGACTGAATACAAAGGAAAAATGCACTTCGCGATCGCGCAGGATGAGCCGAGCAAGAAGCACCGAGCAGAAAGGGAATTGTCTCTCGGGCGGCCTTGAGAGTTGTTTAGGCTAGCGCGACTGGTTCCCGGATATCGATCCCCGCCTGCCGCAGCAGCTTCGCCACAGCGTCTTGCTTCAACCGCGAAGCATCGAACTCCACGCGCACCGTACGAGCCTTTTCGTCGAACGTCACTCGCCGGATTCCGTATACCTCGCGCATGCTGTCGATCGCGCGCAACTCGTTCTCTCCAGGCAGCGACTCGTAGTTGAAAACCACGTCCAGGTAGGTCATCCGTTCAGCCCTTCTGTATCATCGATCTGAGTCCCGGGCATTCGCGCGGGTGAATCCAATATAGAGCATCGGCAATCGAACATAACAGTTGCGCGCCGAGAAGACGCAGCTGACGAGTGGGGACAGAAGGGAACATCTGTGTGGGGACAGCTGCCCCCGGCTGTTCATCGAGCGAAGCTCGAAGCTTTGAAAGCTGATCTAAACCGCTTTTTGAAAAAATGAATGTTTCGCCGACATCCTCCGCCCCAGAACGCGACCCCGTCTGCGGGATGAACGTCGATCCCTCGACCGCCAAATACTCAGCCGAGGAAGCGGGCAGGAAATATTTCTTCTGCAGCGGCCATTGCGCGGACAAATTTCTCTCGCATCCGAAGGCTTACGCCAAGAAGCCGGGACCCGCGCTTGTCACGCTCGGCATGCCCATTCAATCCCCGGCCATCTCAGTCCCCGCGATCGAACGAGATCCTGTCTGCGGGATGAGCGTAAATCCGGCCACGGCGAAACATACCCATGAGCATGGGGGGAAGAAGCAGTATTTCTGCTCGGCCGGCTGCGTCGAGAAGTTCAAAAGCGATCCGCAGAAATTTCTGAACAAGTCCGCTTCGCCTCCGGCCAACTTCGTGATGCTCGGGTCGCCGGCAAAATCCCAGTCCCTCGCCGTCGCGCCCGGACCATTGCAAAAGGTCGAAAGCCGAAAGCGTGAAGCCGAAAGCCCGACTTCCTACGTCTGTCCGATGTGTCCCGAAGTTCGCGAGAGCAAGCCCGCTCCGTGTCCAAAATGTGGCATGGCACTCGAGCCAGACATTCCGGCCGCGCCGCGCACTGAGTACACCTGCCCCATGCATCCCCAGATTGTGCGCTCCGGGCCAGGCGCGTGTCCGATCTGCGGCATGGCGCTTGAGCCGCGCACCGTTACCGCATCGACCGGAGAAAATCCTGAACTCCGCGACATGACTCGCCGCTTTTGGGTCAGCGTGGCCCTCACTGCCCCTTTGCTGGCCATCGCGATGGGCAGCATGTTCGGATTCAAGCTGGGTGTCGACCTCAACTTCAACGGCTTTCGCATCGATCTTGCGCGCATCGAGTTCCTGCTCGCGACTCCGGTCGTTCTCTGGTGCGGCCTTCCGTTCTTCCAGCGCTTCTGGGCGTCGCTCGTAAATCGCAGCCCCAACATGTTCACTCTGATTGGGCTCGGCACCGGGGTCGCATACGTGTACAGTGTTTTCGCGACGGTCGCGCCGGGAATTTTTCCCAGTTCGCTCCGCAGTATGGGCGGATATCCCGACGTCTACTTCGAGGCCGCGGCCGCGATTACGGCTCTCGTTCTTCTTGGACAGGTGATGGAATTGCGCGCGCGCAGCCGGACCAGCGCCGCGATTCGTGCATTACTCGATCTCACTCCCAAGACCGCGCGTCTCGTTGACGCGGACGGCTCCGAGAAAGATATTTCGCTCGATCACGTGAAGCCCGGAGACCGCCTGCGTGTCCGTCCCGGAGAAAAAGTTCCGGTCGACGGTGTGATTCTCGAGGGCCGAAGCTCCATCGACGAATCGATGATTACCGGCGAGTCGCTCCCGGTCGAAAAGGAAGCGCAGAGCAAAGTGATTGGGGCAACGGTCAACGGTACGGGATCGTTCATCATGCGAGCCGAACGCGTCGGCTCTGAAACTTTGCTCGCGCGCATCGTCCAACTCGTCGGACAAGCTCAACGCAGCCGCGCTCCCATACAGCGCCTCGCAGATCGCGTGGCTGCGTGGTTCGTGCCTGCGGTCGTTGCCGTCGCCGCGTTGACGTTTGTCGCGTGGTCCTTCTTCGGTCCGCAACCGCGATTGGCTAACGCGTTGGTCAACGCCGTGGCCGTGCTCATCATCGCGTGTCCCTGCGCGCTCGGACTGGCAACCCCAATGGCAATCATGGTCGGCACCGGCCGGGGCGCTCATGCCGGAGTCTTGATCAAAAATGCTGAAGCCCTCGAGACGCTCGAGAAAGTGGACACCCTTGTCGTCGACAAAACCGGCACGCTGACGGAAGGGAAGCCCAAACTGGTCAGCATCTCCACTGTTCAACCGAACAACGAGAATGAAATCCTTCGTGCGGCCGCCAGCCTGGAACGCTCCAGCGAACATCCGTTGGCCAAGGCAATCGTCGATGCCGCCGCAGCGCGAGGCGTGAAACTTTCGGAGCCGTCCGACTTCCAATCTGTTTCGGGGAAGGGGATCATCGGCGTCGTCGATGCCCACAAGATTGCCGTCGGCAATCCTCGATTGATGGTCGATGTGGGAGCTTTGCAGAAACCTGACGTCGGATCCTTGGGGCCGATCGATGGCACGACTCTGTATGTTTCCGTCGACGGCAAGTACGCCGGTAGTTTCGGGGTCGCCGATCAGCCCAAACAATCCACTCCGGACGCTTTACGCGATCTCAAATCAGCCGGAGTTCGAATCGTCATGCTCACCGGCGACAACAAAGTTGTTGCTGAATCGGTCGCCAAGCAACTCGGTATCGACGAATTCGAAGCCGAAGTCTTGCCCGAAGGAAAATCCGAAGTCATCAAGAAACTCCAGCAGCAGGGAAGAGTCGTCGCCATGGCCGGCGACGGCACTAACGATGCGCCTGCCCTTGCGCAAGCGGATGTTGGCATCGCCATGGGAACCGGAACGGACGTTGCGATGGAGAGCGGCGGAATTACCCTCGTCAAAGGAGACTTGACCGGAATCCTTCGCGCCCGCAAGCTCAGTCAGGCGACGATGCGCAACATCCGCCAGAATCTTTTCTTCGCCTTCATCTACAACGCGATCGGAGTTCCCATCGCCGCCGGTGTTCTTTATCCCTTCTTCGGCATCCTGCTCAGCCCCATCTTCGCCGCCGCCGCCATGAGCTTCAGCTCCGTCTCGGTGATCGCCAATGCCCTCCGCCTAAGGCACGCCAAGTTGTAGGAGGGAGAGTTCAGAAAGTCTTGTGCGGGAGGGGCACTCTGTCCCTCGCTTTTGACTTAACGGTTGGGTCCCCGCAGTCAGCAACCCTTCAATAGACGAAGCCGTGGATTTTGCGGAAGGAGAATAAACCAGCTCCAGAGGGGCGAAGAGACCCGAATTCAGGCGATCAAACCTCCGCTACCGAATCCCCACATAGACATCCGCCTGCAAATTCTGCGGATCCATCGCCCGTTCGTCATAAACCTCGAAATCCGCCCGATACAAGCGATCGCCGCCCACCGCCGTCTTCGGCAGGGAATTGATCCGTATCCACGTTTCGGGAACCACTTTCGGCGCCGGACCCTTCTCGGTCGTAAACAAGGCAAATCGCCCGGCGGGAATTTTCTTCGCCACCATCCCCGCGGGCAGATTCGAATCCGAGGTCACCCGCGCTCCCAACAAGAACGTATATTCCCCATTCTTGTCGCTCGCGTAGTCGGTGTACACCGCGATGATCGATCGATCCGCCTTGTTCGGGATCTTCTCGAACAGTCCTTCCTGCATCAGGCGTCCCCACTGTTTGCCGATGACGCCTTCCGCGGTCATCTCTTTCGCGTTGCTGGTGCGAATCGCAATCCCGGCCACCATGAATTCCTTCTGCTCAACCACCTTCGGATCCATCGCCTCGCCTTTCAACTTCTTCAACTGCTCAACCGCGTTATCGTTCTTGGGGTTCAGTTGCAGCGACTTTTCGTAATTCTGAATCGCCAAATCTTTCTGCCCAACTTTCATATAGGCTTCGGCCAGGCTGTCATAAACGTTCGACGATTGCGGATACTCCTCCACATTCTTCCGAAGCACCTGCACCGCATCCGAATCCATGCCGGAGAACAACAGCTGGTAACCAAGAGCGTTGAGCGTGAATTCTCCTGTGGCGTGGTCCTCTTTCTTAAGCTCGTTGTACTCGTCGAGAGCTGCCGCCGTTCCTTTTAACTTTGCTACCAGGAAAAGTTTGTCGCCGGAATCTTCCGGGGGCAGTTTGTAGTTCCATCCGTACTCGGCCACGACCCGCCGCAACACCCAGTTCGCCACGGAAATGCCGTTATCAGAATCCACCATGATCGCGAGACCCTGTCCTGTGTCAGCGTTCATGGTGAGCAGTGCCTGGAATCCCTCGTCGGCCCCGCCGTGGCCAAACTGTCCCGGATTGTCTTTGTCGAGAAAAAATCCCAGCCCGATGTGATCCAGTCCAGGCGTCAACATCTGTTGCGTCATTTGTTGCGACAGAATCCGATTCGATCTCCCCTGCTTCGATAGCGCAATTTCGATCGCAAATTTCGCCAGGTCAGTTGGCGTTGTCCACAAACCGGCCGCCGCCATCTCCGGATAGATATGCCATTTCCCATGCACGCCTTTACCGTCGATGTTGGTTCCACCGGCAGTCATCGCCGCGCGAGCTGTGGGCAAAGGCTGTTCGTAACTGCTGTCATTCATCCCGATTTTGTCCAGAACTGTTTCTCGCATGAGGTCAGGGAAGGCCTTGCCCGTGACATCCGTCATCATCAGTTGCTCGATGGTGATTCCGCCGCCCGAATATCGAGCGATGGTTCCGGGCACGACATCAACTCGGATCGGCGCTGTATTCGCGGGTTTCTCTCCGTTCAACACCTGCACGATGTTCGGCAACGGCGCGTCCACGTCGTATCCCGGGAAACCGTGAACCGTCAGCCCGGCGCTGTGAGACATCAATCGACGGAGCGTCACCTTCTCGGTTTTCGTGAATTCGTTCTCCGGAACCTTCCATGTCTTCAGCTTCTGGTTCACATCCTCGTCGAGCGACAGTTTGCCCTGCTCCACCAGATGAAGCGCCGCCGTCGCGGCTACTGGCTTGCTGATCGATCCCGCCTGAAACAGTGTTCGCGTCGTCACCGGAATGTTCGAGCCCGCGCCAACCACACCGTAGGCCTTCACATCGACAACTTTGTAGTGGTCGATCACGGCGATACTCATCGCCGGGGCCTTATACAACTTCATCAACTCCGCCAGGCTGAGCCGCGATGGTGCTTCCCCCGGCTTGCCGGCCATCTCGACGGCAACAGCTTCGATTCGCGCCAGCCGTGACGCCGGTTCCGCAGCCTTCGCTCTCGCGGAAGCGACAAGGCGGGATCCTCCGACCAAAGCTCCGACCGTGCAAACGAGTAGCGCCGCAATCGCGGCCCGGCCTCCGATCAATCGAGATGAGATAAGGGGCATTCGCAGATCCTTTCACGCAAGTCGAAAAAAGCAACAGGAATCGACTTAAGTTCCGAAGGAACGCCTGTGTTGTGGAGTGAACGAAAGCTTTGTCGTTCCAAACGCCGCAAGCCGCGGAACCTTCTCTCTCGCTTGCTCCGCCGAAAAGCCGGATGCAATGATGGATACTCGAACCATCAATCAGTCACCGCGCCTTACGATGTGAGGTGCTGCGGACATTAGAGCTTCCCCAGAAAGTCCGTGATCTCCGGTTCCGTCCAATCCACCGCTCCGATGAACTTCCGCCGCATCACACCATTGCGGTCGATTACGTAGGTTTCTGGAAACTTGAACGTCCCATAGAGATTGCTGCTTTTCTGTGCCGGGTCGCGCACGGTCAGCAGGTTCACTCCGTGATCCCGTAAGAACTTCTGGTAGGCAGATTCGTCCACATCCACGCTGACCGCCAGCACGGTGATGCCTTTCGCTTTCATGCGCCGTTGCATCTCAACCAGCGACGGCATTTCTTCCACGCACGGTGGGCACCACGTCGCCCAGAAATTGAGTACCACGACCTGGCCGCGCAACTGAGTCAGATCGACCGCCCGATCGGCATCCTTCACCGAAAAAACTGGGGCATTCGATCCAATCCGCGGAGGCCGCGACCCGCTGTAGCATCCCAAAAGCCCTGCCAGCAGCAGAGAAAGCGTCAAAAGTTGCACGAAGTAAGCGAAGCGCCGCACGCAGATATAATAATAGACCTCATGTTCCAGCGGGTTTTCGCGTAGGGCATGGGATGGCTTTTCGCTTTCGCTTCGCACCCTATGACCGCACCGGACACAACTGCCAAGCCGCCGCAAGTTTCGGTCATTATTCCCGCGCGCAATGAAGAAGCCAACTTGGGCTCATGCCTCGAATCTCTGATGAATCAAGGCGAACTCACTTTTGAAATCATCGTCATCAACGATCACTCGACCGATCGCACCAAGGAAATTGCCAAGTCTTTCTCCGGCGTGCGGGTGATCGATGCCGGGGCCCTTCCTGCAGGCTGGACGGGCAAGAACAACGCCGTCGCCACGGGAGCCCGCGCTGCCCGCACCAACTGGTTTCTGTTCACCGACGCCGATACCATGCATCTTCCCGGATCGCTCGCCCGCGCCTTGTCCGAAGCAAAGCAAAATTCCGTGGATCTGCTCTCGTACTCACCGCAACAATTGGCCGTCAGCTTCTGGGAGAAAGCCACGCTGCCGGTAGTCTTCGCGGAACTGGCGCGCCAATATCCGCCGTCGCAAGTCAGCGATCCCAAGTCTTCCGCCGCAGCCGCCAATGGGCAATACATCCTTGTGACTCGTGAAGCCTACGAGGCCGTAGGTGGACATGCGGCCGTTGCCACGAGCATTCTCGAAGACGTCGCCCTTGCCCGCGCCGTCAAAGCATCTGGACGGAAGATTCGCTTCCGCTACGCCTCCGACGCCGTTCGCACCCGCATGTATCGGAACTTCCTTCAGCTCCGCGAAGGATGGACCAAGAATCTCGCGCTCCTGTTTCCACATCTCGCTCGACTCGCCGCGAAAACCTTGCTGCTCTGGTCGATTCCAATTGTGGCCTGCGTTTGGATTTTGTTGGTTTCGGCCGGCGGGAGCCCGTCGACCCCGTTGCTCCGCGCTGGAATCGAGACTTACGCCGCCTGCAGCCTGATCGCGATATTCGGTTTTCTAGTGAATACGTTGCGGCTCCGTCGTGCCCACTTTGGCTTGCCGACGGAATTCCTGGGCGCGCTGTTCGGCATGCCAATGTTCGCTTATCTCCTGCTTCGGTCGAAGAGGGCGCACGCGCGCGGCAACGTCTCCTGGAAGGGCCGCGCGTACGGACCTAGTGTGCCTTCGGCGAACAAAGCCGTCAAAGGCAGACTTTCTCCCGCGGGAAAACTTTCATGAAGACTCAAGCCATTTTGATTCTGCCCGTCGTTCTACTCGCTGTCTGCACCTCCTTTGCGCAAGGCACGTCTCCTCGTTTTGCCAACGTCATGATCGATCCCGGCCACGGTGTTGGACCGCTCAAACTTGGCGACGGCCGCGACCGCGCGCTTGAACTTTTCCCGAAGAAAGATGAAGACCAGCAATGGGATGACTCCTGCGGCAGCACCATCGACTGGGTCGACACCACCAATCCCATGGGCCGCGGTGACCTGAACATCCGAATGAAGAAGGGCAAGATTTTTCAGATCGAATCTTCCACCAGTCGTTTTGAAACTCCCGACGGCATAACCACCTTCGACGCCCCTGACAAAGTTGCCAACGATTACAAAGATCTTCGAGCCTATGTCCTTCTCTCCCCGCCGGCGGCCTCGTTGGGCGACCGTCCCCTCATTTTCTGGATGGACAAGAAGAAGGGCATTGCTTTCGCATTCGCGTACGATCCATCCCATCGCAAGCGCTATGTTTATAAAATTATTGTGTTCGAGCCCAACAAAGAGTTCTGTCCCGAGCAGGAAAAGACCAGTTCCAATAAGTGGCAGGCGATTGCTCCGTACTCCCTCGAGCCTCCCGCGGAATTGAGTCCTGAACCTTAATGCCTGGATCGTCGTCTTATGAAATGCATCCTATGAATGGCTCGTTCGTGCCAATGCGCTTGCTTTCACGCCGATTCATAGCAAGAACTCCAATGTTGCAGTAGCAAGAAATACTTATGGTTTATCTGACTCGCAAAGCCGAATTTTCCGCCTCCCACTACTATGACAATCCGGATTTCACTCCGGAAGAAAACCAGCGTCTTTTTGGCAAGTGCAACAATCCCAACGGACACGGCCATAACTACACGCTCGAGGTCACGGTCAAAGGCGAGGTCGATCCTCGTTCTGGATTCGTTGTCGACCTCAAACAACTCAAGGAAGTCATGCACCGCGAGGTCCTCGACGCCATGGACCACCGTTTTCTCAACAAAGAAGTCCCCGAATTTTTCACTCAGATTCCGACTACCGAGAACCTCGCGATCGCCTGCTGGCAGCGTCTGAAACCAAAATTGGACAAAGCAGCACTCCACCGCGTGCGTGTGTATGAGACCCCGGACTTGTTCGTGGATTTCTACGGAGAGGTGTGAAGAATCTCGGGAAACTGACGTCCGAAAGCCGAGAGCCAAATCATGAAAGCGCACCTAACCCGCCGCTACCTGTTCTCATCCTCCCATCGCCTCCACAGCCCGGCGATGACTGCGGACGAAAACCGTGAAACCTACGGCAAATGTAATAATCCCCACGGCCACGGCCACAACTACGCCCTCGAAGTGACCGTCAGCGGACAGGTCGACCCCGCGACCGGCATGGTCTGCAATCTCGTCGACCTCGACCAATGCGTCGAGAGGGAAGTGCTCTCTCGCTACGATCTTGAGAATTTGAATACCATGCAAGAATTTGCTGTAACCGTTCCTACGACGGAAAATCTATGTATTGAGATCTTCGAAATATTGCAGCGTGGCTTTCCTCGCGCGCATCTGGAAAGAGTGAGACTCGAAGAAACCATGATGAACTCCTTCGAATACGCCGGATGATCGCCACCGGGAGTCACCCTGAGCGAAGCGACGGACGTTCGAATTCGGCCCGTATCCAACGAATAGAGAATCTATGAAACCAGCCCCGCCCGAAGAGAAAAGAGAGTCCACCACGCTGACCAGCGCTGGTTTCGAGGATCTCGTCCGCGAGATGATCGTTCGCCTCGGCGAAGATCCAACTCGCGAAGGCCTGACCGCGACTCCGCAGCGCGTCAGCAAGGCCATGAAGTTCCTCACCAAGGGCTACCAGCAAGATCCTGAAGCCCTGCTAAAAAAGGCGCTCTTCACCGTCAGCTACGACGAGATGGTCATCGTCAAAGACATCGAGATGTTCAGCCTATGCGAACATCACATGCTGCCGTTCTTCGGCAAAGTCCACGTTGCGTATATCCCGAACGGACGAGTGCTTGGCCTCAGTAAAATCCCGCGCCTGATCGAACTCTTTTCGCGCCGCCTGCAAATTCAGGAACGCCTCACGACGCAGATTGCCGAAACAATTCAGAAAGTGATCGAGCCTCAAGGAGTCGGAGTCGTGATCGAAGCGCGCCATCTTTGCATGATGATGCGCGGAGTCGAGAAGCAGCATTCGGCCGCCGTTACATCGTCCATGCTTGGATGTTTCCGCAACGAAGAAGAGACGCGCTCCGAATTCCTGTCCCTGATCCGACAGCGCCCCAACGGACTCTAGCGACGGTCGTTGGTTCGGATGGAAACGAGCCTGGATGCTGTGAAGGTTCCTTGTCATTCCGAAACGGCGATGTTGCTGAGGAATGCGCTGTCCTCCGCGGGCGCGCATACATCTTCAATCCCCAGTAAGATGTCTCGACGAATCATCCTCTATGACGACCTCAGTTTTCATCGGAGTCAGCGTCGACGGTTTCATCGCCCGCTTGAATGGCGAATTGGATTTCCTTCCGCCCGGTGGAGGCGAACCGCACGGATATCCCGAGTTTATGGCCACGGTCGATGCGCTGGTCATCGGCCGCAACACATTCGAGACCGTCCTCGCGTTTCCAGAATGGCCGTACGGCAGCAAGCGCGTGGTGGTTCTCAGTCACCGCCCATTGGATTTTTCTGGAGTACGCGGCGGCCTTGTCGAGCAGATGGCCGGCACACCCGGCGAAATTGTTTCCAAACTCGCCGCACGCGGACTCCAGCATCTCTACATTGATGGAGGAATCACAGTTCAGGGCTTCCTTCGTGCCGGACAGATTCGCAGGATGATCATCACGCGCGTGCCGGTGCTGATTGGCGAGGGTATCCCGCTGTTTGGATCTCTTCCGCACGATGTTCGCCTGCGCCACATCGAAACTCATGCCTACGCAAGCGGCTTGGTCAAAACGGAATACGTAGTTGAATGAAATATTTGGTTGCCGGATGAAAACGGAATATCGAGTGACACAAATGTTCCCGGGTACCCCCGTCCTTCTCGCGTACTTCGCGAGCGGCAGGGATTTGAAGTTAAGAGTTAAGAGTTCTGAGAAGTTAGAGGATCATGTGGGGACAGCCGCCCTCGGTTGTCCGCGGAGCGCAGCTCTGCGGACTAAGTACTGAAAGTCAACCGTGACCCGACCTCCCTCACCAATCTCGAAAGCCCGCCGCCTTCGAGGCCAAGTTGCGCTAGTCACCGGCGCGACGCGCGGCATCGGCGAAGCCATCGCACGTGCCTTGGCGGCTGAAGGATGCCACCTCATCATCACGGGCCGCGACGAAGCCGCGTTGAAGCGCGTCAGCAGGGAACTCATCCGTTTGAAATCCGACGTCCTCGCTCATCCCTGTGACGTTCGCGATCCGCGTTCGGTCCATGATCTTTTTCGCACAATTCGCCGGTCGACAGCACGCCTCGACATTGTCATCAACAACGCCGGCATCGCACACGCCAACCTTCCTGTCGAGAAGCTTCCGTACCCCGTCTGGAAGGATGTGCTCGCCACCAACGTCGATGGCATGTTTCTGGTCACGCAATCAGCATTGGCAATGCTGAAGCGCGGAAGCACGATCGTGAACAATCTATCGATCGCCTCGAATCGCGTTTTCGCTGGATCATCCGCCTACAACGTTTCCAAGCACGCCGCCCTCGGCCTCACCAACACGCTCCGTGAGGAACTTCGACCGCGCGGCATTCGCGTCATCGGACTTCTTCCGGGCGCCACCGATACCGAAATTTGGAACACGCTCTGGCCCGAGGCCCCGCGCCGCAAAATGATGTCGCCAGAAACGATCGCGCGGTCAGTCCTCGACGCCATCCTGCTTCCGCCAGAAGCGACAGTGGAAACGTTGGAGATCCTTCCCACTGCCGGCACGCTATGACAGATTTAGTAAGAGATTGAGCGGGCGCCCCTTTCCGGCTGCCTTTGCCAAGAGTGGGGATTTTGAAATTGGTTCGTGATCCTGCCTCAGAACCCCCGTGACCCTGTGCTCGCCTTTCCCCTCGCCGCCCGTCCGAGTACAATGTCTCGCGCTAACTCACCCGGAGGAAAACTAATGACAAAATTCCCGTTTCTCGCGGTAGCCCTGTTCGCAGCCACGCTCGCGATCCCGGCTCGCGCGCAGGATGCCATGAAGAAAGACGCCGCTCCCAAACCAGCCGACAGTCCTTCCAAAGTCGTCATCGATTCATGGAACGACATTGGACGCAAACTTACCGCGATGGCCGAAGATTTCCCGGAAGACAAGTACGATTTCAAACCGACGCCCGCGCAGCGCAGCTTCGCCGAACAACTTCTCCACGCAGCCGGATCAAACTACTACTTCATCAATCCGCTGACCGGGAAGAAACCGCCTGCGGAAGAGGACCTGAAGCGCGACAAGTACAAGACAAAAGCAGACGTCGTGGCCATGGTCAAGAAGGCTTTCGCCGACGGAGCTGCCGCTCTTCAGGCAAAGGGTGACAAGGGCATGTCCGATTTGGTGGTCGAGCCGTTCGGCAATCAGCAGATGCGGGTGGGCGATTTCGCCTACGGCTTCATCGAGCACAGCGGTGAACACTATGGCCAGCTGGTGGTTTACTACCGGCTCGCAGGCCTGGTACCACCGGAATCCCGTCCAAAGAAATAAGTGAAGTGGTTGTTAATCTTCGGTGCCTCATTTCCGGCCGCGGTGGCCGGAAATGGGGATTTCCTGGATTGCAGTGATGATCTTTACCGGTAAGCATACGGATAGCGTCGGTTCCGCTCCGGAAACAACTTGATCATAACCAGCCCCGAAACAAATCCCCCGACGTGCGCCCACACCGCGACTCCGCCCACGTCCTTGCCGGCCTGAGCCATAGACAAAGTCGCGGCCCCTGCGAAGAACTGCAGCACGAACCACTCGCCGAGCACGATCCACGCTGGTAGATAGAGCACAAATACGAAAAACCAGGTCAACACTCGCGCCCGTGGATACAGCAGGAAATAAGCTCCCAGCACTCCCGCGATCGCGCCGCTTGCCCCCACAGTCGGAATATTGGAGTGAGGATAAATCACAACTTGCGTGGCCATCGCGAACAATCCCGACAGCAAATAAAAACCTAGATACTTGAAGTGTCCGAGATAGTCTTCGATGTTGTCGCCGAAGATGTACAGGAACCACATATTTCCGAGCACGTGCATCCAGCCAGCGTGCAGAAACATGGAGGTCAGAAAGGGAAGGAATGCTTCCGCGAATGAATACTTCGGCGACCCCGACAAAAACAATGCAAGATGATTTGGGACCATCCCAAACTGTCGCGCGAACTGCTCGTAGGCGCGCGGATTCAATGTCGCCTGAAACAGATAGATCAGAATGTTGATTCCGATCAAAAATCCGTTCACATACGGCGTGCTGTAGCGTGGCTGGTCGTCTTTGATTGGAAACATGGCAGATTTGGTAAGTTAGGTGGTCAGATATTCTGGGATCTGAGCTGTCGGCCAGCCATGTAACATCAAGTCGGCGTCAGGTGCGCAATAATCATAACAACTACTGAAGTCCCAGATTAAGAAATCACCCAATTTTCCTATGAATGGCGTTCTCATCATCGACAAACCCTCGGGCCTGACCTCTCACGACGTAGTCAATCGCGTGCGCCGCATCATCGGCCAACGCTCCATCGGCCATCTCGGCACACTCGATCCGATGGCGACCGGCGTTCTCCCGCTCGTGACCGGCAGTTTCACCCGCCTGGCACAGTTCTACGGGTCTTCCGAGAAGGTTTATGAGGGGACCGTGCGTTTCGGATTTTCGACCGACACGTATGACGCAGAGGGTGAACCGACGAGCGCACTCCGCGAAGTCAGTCTGCAGAGAGATGAATTGGAAACGATTGCGGCGAAGTTCCGTGGTGTTATCGAGCAACTGCCGCCCCGGTTTTCTGCGAAGAAGATCAACGGGGTTCCCGCTTACAAACTTGCCCGCAGCCACAAAGAAGTAACGCTGAAGCCGGTTCAGGTGGAGATCAAGGAGCTCGAAATCCTTGCCGTGGAGGCTGACCGTCTTCGGTTTCGCGCGCGCGTCGCTTCCGGTACCTACATGCGTTCGGTCGCTCATGAAATGGGACAACAACTAGGCTGCGGTGCCCATCTCGAATCGCTTCGTCGGACCGCCGTCGCTGAATTCACGATCTCTGACGCCCACACGTTAGATCAACTGGCCGACGCGGCAGGGAACTGCTCGACGAGTTCCCTCGCCGACGATGACGAAGCAATTTCCAATGGGCTTCAGGACGTATTTATTCACCCGCGTCAACTCTTGCCGCACTTCCCGTCCGTCACCGCCGACGAACAAAATGTTGCCCGCATTCGTTCCGGCCGTCCCGTAAATCTTCCTGAGCTCTCCCGCGCCCGCCAGGTCAAAGTCTTTGCCGGACAGCGCGACTTGATCGCCATAGCCACCCGCGTAGCCGGAACCCTCTTCCACGCCAAAACAGTCCTATCCCCAGCCGCCCCGCTGGTCGCTCAACGGTAGACGGCGAGACCCCTGAAGCAAGCTCGCTCATTCAGTACCGAACCGAAGGTGGTCATTCCGACCAAAGGGAGGAATCTGCTGGCAGCCGCAGAGAGACACGCCAATATGCAAGGTCCGATAACAGGTATTATGTAAACCAAGAAAGATGATTTGGAACGACTTTGAAAGGAAGCACGCTGATGGAACAATGTGCCGTGGATGAGTGGGAAAAAAACGCGGCCTGTAACTCGGAGGGCCTGCCCCCTCACCTCGATCCTTTGACCCAGCCTCTACATCTTGTACTTGCCCAAATCCTCGTCGTTCAATCCTTCAAGCCACTTCCGCAGTTCGTCGCTCGTCACCCGGTCCGACATGTTTGCGGCCAGCTTTGAAGTCTTCAGGACAACTTCTTCTACGAAGATTGGACAATCAACCCGCAGCGCCAACGCGAGCGCATCGGACGGCCGCGAATCAACGCTAATCACCTCGCCGCCACGCTCCAGCCAGATGACGGCATAAAACGTGTCTTCCTTCAATTCGGTAACCACGACCTTGTGAACCTGCGTTTCCAGTCCCATGAGCACGTTCTTGATCAGGTCATGCGTCATCGGACGCGGCGTCGCCACTTTCTCCATCTCCAGCGCAATCGCATTCGCCTCGTAGACACCCACCCAGATCGGCAACACGGTCTCCCCGCCTACATCCTTCAAAATCACGATCGGCATATTGCTCACGGGGTCCATGATCAAGCCGCGAATTGTCATCTCTACTTCCATGGGGTCTCCGAATTTCTCCTTATACCACCAATTCGCCGACAAGACTGTTGGGAAAGCTGCGCGTCACCAATACTTTGGCATAGCTTCCGGCTTTGGCATCGCACCCCGCCGGAGCCGCGAAATTGAGCGTCTTATTCTGCGACGTTCGCCCGATCCACTGTGCCCGCGTTTCGTTACGCCCTTCAACCATTACTTGAAGTGTTTCCCCAACGTATTTCTTGTATCGCACAGTCTGGATCTCTCGCTGCCGGGCCATGAGCACTTCCAGTCGCCGCGACTTTTCATCTTCCGGGATCGCGTCTTTCAGCGTCATGGCCGGGGTGTTGGGCCTTGCGGAATACTTGAAGGCAAACACCGCGTCGTAGCCCACTTCGTCGAGCAAGTTCAAGGTGTCCGCGAAGTCTGACTCGGTCTCTCCGGGGAATCCGACGATCGCATCCGTTGTGATGCTGATTTCCCGCTTCGCGGCCTTCATCCACGTGATGCGCTCGAGATACTCGTCGCGCGTGTAGAGCCGCTGCATGGCCTCGAGCATGTGCGTCGAGCCGCTTTGTACGGGCAAATGCACGTGGTCGCACAGCGTCGGGACAGCGTCGATCGCATCCACAATGTCGCGTCCGAAGTCGCGTGGATGAGAAGTCGTAAACCGAACTCGCTTGATTCCGGGAACTTCGCCGACCGCCGCCAACAATTCGGCGAAGGTCTTCTTCCCTTCCGAATCCTTGAACGAATTCACATTCTGGCCAAGCAATTGGATTTCCGTGTAGCCGAGATCGGCCATCTGGCGGGCTTCGGCGAGCACCGACGTCGACGCGCGACTACGCTCTTTGCCGCGCGTGAACGGGACCACGCAGTAAGCGCAGAATTTGTCGCAGCCCTCAATGATCGTGATGTAACCGCGATGCGGATTCGTTCGCGCGGTGAACTCGGTCTCGAAGCACTTGTCCGTCTCGCGATCGTCGAGCCCCGTGATGCGGATCAGAGGCGCGCCACGCGACGTCCCCTTCGACATGTTGATGACAGGTTCCTGCACCATCGACCGTTCGTTGCTGCCAGATTGGCCATCGCTGACCTCGACCTCGTTATCCGATGAAACGTCAGAATGAACGGTTTCGAGCTCGCCACTTTCCAGCTGCGCCAGCATCTGCGGCAGGTTCCGGTATGATGCCGACCCGCAGACCAATGAAACATACGGCGCGCGTTCGAAAATCTTTTCGCCTTCCTGTTGGGCGACGCATCCGAGTACGCCGAACTTTTTCCCTCGCGACCGCAGCTTCTTGTAATCGTTGAGGCGGTTGAAAACTTTCTGCTCCGCCTTGTCGCGGATTGAGCATGTGTTGTACAGGATCAGGTCCGCCAGTTCGACGGTTTCCACTTGCCGGTAGCCTTCCTGGACGAGCGTCCCCACGACCTTTTCCGAGTCGTGTACGTTCATCTGGCACCCAAAGGTCTCCAGATAGAAGGTCTTCTGCGAATCCCCACCCATATCGTTAAGTATAGCGCGGCATGAGCTTGGAACCGCCTGAGACGACTTCCCTTACGCCCGATGCGGTCGGCTCAATTGGATTGGACGGCGAATCTTAGGAGGCCAAAAGGGAGAGTCAACGAACACGCAGGCATGCCTCAACCTCAAGCCCACATTCGATCGTCTTGCCGCAAACGTGCGATGTCTTTCGTCGGTGCGTTGCCGAAGAAACGGCTGTATTCCCTGCTGAACTGCGATGCGCTTAGATAGCCCACGCGCTGGCTCGCCGTTCCCGCATCCATCATCGACGACAACATCAGACGACGCGCCTCTTGCAGGCGCAGTACTTTCTGATAGTGCAGCGGGCTCATCGAGGTGACGGATTTAAAGTGTTCGTGAAAAGAGGAAACACTCATGTGTACCAATTCGGCTAACTCTTCGACCTTCATGGGTTGAGAGAAATTGCTGCGCAGCCAGGAAACGGCCTTCGCAATCCGGTCCACGCTCGATTCCGCAAAACCCATTTGCGCCACGCGAATGCCGATCGGGCTGCGAAGAAGACGAATCAAGATCTCATCCACGATGAGCGGGGAGAGCAGTTCTGCATCCCCCGGGCGGCCGAGGCATTCCATCAATCTGGTTGCGGCTCCAATGATGTTCAGGTCGATCGGAGCCACGTAGACCGCAGTCCTCTCATGCTCTGGAGGCAGGCCCTGCGGATATACCTTCAACACCAGTTCGGCGATCTTGTGCGGATCGAGATCGAGTTTGAAGCCAAGATACGGCGCGGACTGGCTGGCCTGCGTGACTTGCGAAGCAACCGGCAGCGCCACGGAGAATACGATCATCCGCGAGGCGTCGTACTGATAGACATCTTTCCCAACGATGACGCTCTTCGCTCCTTGCACCACGATGCAAAGTGAAGGCAGCCGGAGCGTATGAAAGCATTCCGTGTTGACGCGCGACAAGCGGCTGGCGTGCAGCCCGGGCACCCGCAGTTCGAAACTGCCATCGTGCGGAGCATAGGCGGCAATCAATCGCGCCAGTTCCGCTGTTCCTGAATCCGTTGAGGCTGACTCTGTATCCAACGGCCGAATCGAAGTCGCTTTGCCATTGCTCTTTGTGCCTTTCGGGAATCTTGCGACGGTGATGCTGCTCATTTTCGAGCCTCCGACTTCTTATCCATCCAGATGTCCCATGAGACAGGGCCGATTTTTTCGTCGCTGATTGGGTGGCCCGCAAGTTTAAGAGCGAGCTTGATCTGACCGTGATGGTAGCCCTCATGCCAGATCATGTGCTGCAGCATCAGTGTCGGGTGGTCGTAGTGCATGTTCATTTCTTTGTTCGCCTCTACCCTGCCCTTTACCGCGTCCCGCACGGTCTTGGCGCTCGCATTCAACATCTCAACAATGCGATTTGGGTCGCGCTCGGCCTTCCACTCTTTTTCGGGCAAGTCTCCGGAAAACTCGGGAGCATCCTCTGAGACGAATATCAATCGCACAAAGTGGATGTGCGTGAACATCTCGGAGACCGACGGACTCCCGGCCATCGACCGGACCTCGAGCGCGCCCTCCGGAAGAATGCGAAGGAGGTTCACCAGGATGATATTGTTGCGGTCCCAGGAATCCAGCAGCGCGTCAAGCAATGTTTGGTCTGACGGCATATTCATACCGTGCGCGCGGTCCATCTATGTCTTCAAAATTGCCTGTACATAGGCGGGTTTCATCGGAAGCCGTCGAAGGATCTTTCCCGTCGCGTCGTGCAGGGCCGCCGCGATCGCCGGGGCGCCCAAAGCATTCGCGGCTTCCGAGCCTCCGCCGTAGGCACCGACTTTCGGATTGTTGATCAGCACTACTTTGATTTCGGGGACATCGGCCATGGTTGGGATGGGATAGCTGGTCCAATCTTCGGTGGTGATTCCGCTCTCATCAAAGTTCACTTCTTCGAAGAGCGCATGGCTGATTCCCATTACAGCGCCGCCTTCGACGTTCCGCTTCAATTGCGCTGGATTCACGACGATACCGGGATCGACGGCGATCGTATACTTCTCCACCACGATTGCGCCCGTACTGGGAGTCACGGCAATCTGGCAGACGCAGGCCCAGTACGTTCCACTCCGCAACATAAGCGAAACTCCGCGTCCGCGCACCTGTGTCGATCCCGTGGGAACAGCATTTGGATGCGGAGAAGGGCGTGTGTCCCAACCGGAAGCGTCACGGACTCCCTTTAGCACACCGATAGCGCGTTCTTCGGTTGCGTGGTCGATGCGGAACTGGATCGCGTCCGCACCTGCGAGCGCTGCGGCTTCGTTGATTGCCACCTCGCGCGGATAGTTCTGTTGAAACTGCCCCGGCGTACGCATGCTGTGGTCGCGTAGACCAACGGCCAGTGGCGACGCTTTCTGTCCGACCTGGAATGTTCCGTGTCCGCGTTCCATCACGTTGGGAACGGGAGCGTAAATCCAGGGGTCCTCAAGACCGTTAACAATGGAAGTGACGCCATCGGAATGAACTTCGGGCGCCGACATGGTCGGCAGTCCCGCAAGAACCGCACCGATCGGTCTGTCATCCTGCATGGCAGGCATGTAGTGGTCGATCTGATACGCCGCGATCTTGCCCTTTTCGTCGACTGCAATCTGAACATCGGAGAACGCTGCGGACGATTGCGTCGACCACTGCATGTCATCGGCACGCATCCACTGCACCCGCACCGGTTTGCCGGCCGCTTGCGACAATAGAACTGCTTCGTCTTCTGCACCGGCGTTTCCGCCGTTGGATCGGCCGTAATGACCCGGCCCGGGATACGAATGTACGATCACACGATCGGGCGTGCTGCGGAGCATGGTCGCAATCTCTCCTCGAAGCGCCTGCGGATTCTGATTGTGCGTGTAGATGTGCACCGTGCCATCCGCTTTGACGTCGGCGACCGCCATCGTCGGCCCGATCGGCGCGTGCTTCATGTAGGACAACTGATATGTCGCGGAGAACTTCTTGTGGGCGGACGCGAGCACTGGGCCCGACATCACCTTTCGCTTCTTTGCTCTTCTCAACCGGCGCGGTGGTCCAATCCGCTTCTTCTCGAAGGTGCTGGTAGAGATTCGCGTTGCCGGGCAAGCCTTTCCACTCGGTCCATTTCGTGGCCCGGCGATCTCTTCGGCGGCCTGGATCGCTTCCCACTCCGTCGGCGCGACCACTCCAACCAGATTGCCCTTCACAATAACTTGCGAATTCGGAAACTTGGTTTTGTCCAATTGACCTGCAGAAACGAGCGTCGAGCCGAGCGTCTTCGGGTGCACCACCCGCGCGTGCAACATGCCCGGCAGTCGAACATCGGTCGCCCAAGTTTCCTTGGCCTGTACTTTCGAAGTGATGATGGAATTCTTGAAAGATTTTCCGATGACCTTGTATTCACTCACCGGCTTCATCGGCGGATCGCCTTCCACGCTCAATCCGAAAATGCTCGTCAGGTCTCCTTTCACCGGGATGGTCAGTTTCAATTGCTGGTCCTTGACCAGGTCTCCATAGGAAATACTCTTCCCGCCGCCGGAGATTACGCCGTCCGTCACCGAAAGCTTGTCCTTCGGCACGCCAAGCCGTTCTGACCCAAGACCGAGCAGGGCCTGGTACGTGTAAGCGGCGGCCTTGCGGATGTTCGGCGTTCCACGGCCCAGGAAGTCGAAGGCTCCGCTTCCGTCGGGCGTGCGATCGGTGTCTCCCGCGATGACTGTGGTGATCGATTCGAACGAGACGCTCAATTCGTCAGCCACAATTTGCCGGTACGCGGTGAAGGTAGAGCCTTGGCCGAAGTCGCTCTTGCCGGTGCGAATCAGCAGCGTGTTGTCCGGATTGATCTCGATCCACGAACTCGACAGAGTCGGATCGAGCGAGTTCATCATTGCGGAGGGCCTGCCGCTCTCGGCTTTCAGAACCTTCGGGCCAACGAAGCTGAAACCCACGGCGAGAATGCCGCCGGCTTTGATGAATTGACGGCGCGAGAGTGTCGGTCCGACAACGGTAGTCTGTTTTTCGACGATGGGCGCCATCGGTCAGCTCCTCTTCGCCATGATCTCGGCGGCATGTTTCACAGCGTCTATGATTGCGACGTAAGTTCCGCAGCGGCATAAATTCGGAGACATTCCGGAAGTAGTGAAGGCCGCTTTGATTTCCGTCAGAGTCGGACTCGGATTGCTTTCGAGAAGTTCCGTGGCTTTGATCATCATGCCGTTCTGGCAAAACCCGCACTGCGGAGTCTGCTCTTCGATCCACGCTTGCTGCACCGGGTGAAGCGTGTTCTTCGCAACCTCCGCCGGAAGTCCTTTCTGCTTGGCCCAACGCGCGGGCAAACCTTCGAGCGTAATGATCTCTTGGTTCGCCACGCTCGCAACTGGCGTGACGCAGGAACGCGTTTCCTTGCCTTCGATGAGAACGGCACATGCCCCGCATTGTGCGAGTCCGCAGCCGAACTGAGGGCCGATCAGCTGAAGATCATTGCGCAAAACATAAAGTAGTGGAGTCTCGTCGGCTGCCTGCACCTCGCGCCGCACTCCATTCACATTCAGCGTGATCATAGAGACGCCCTCCAAACAATCGCCGGAACTCAGGTGACTTGGTTGAGTGATATCTTACTGCGCGACGACCGCGACATCGAATTTCGAATAGTATTTCTTCACATCGCCCGCGTACTTCGCGCGAAATCGCTCGATCACCGGGGAGACATCAGTTTTGTCAGTCAAGGGAGTGGCCTGGAATTTTCCCCTCGCGCCGCCCGCCTCAATCTGCATCAACGGATTGCTGAGCACGTTCTTGTACCACTGCGTGTCCGATCCCTTCACCGGCAAGAGGTATAGCTTGTCGTCATTCCAAACGAACCAGATCGGCAAGGAAATCGGCGCTCTGACTTTCTGCCGGTTACGGTGATGGAAATTTCCTGAGATCGGGAAAGTTGATTCTTCAAATAATCGTTTTGCTTTGGCATGTGTGCTCCTTCTGATCTCCTTCAATTCAGATGTCGTGCCCTTCTCAGTCGACTCAGCGGCCCACCAGTTTTTGCAGTTCTTCGGGATACCGCGCACCCTGCACCGTGATCTTTGCAGCGGCGCTGTCGATTTGACGGAGATCTTCCGGAGTCAGTTCGACGGCAGCTGCCCCAATGTTCTCTTCCAGGCGATGCAACTTCGTCGTACCAGGAATCGGAACGATCCAGGGCTTCTGCGCGAGCAGCCACCCAGCGCAATCTGCGCCGTGGTCGCCTTCTTTTGGTTCGCGATGCTCCCCAGCAGATCGACGACAGCCTGATTCGCCTTACGGTTCTCTGGCGAGAAGCGCGGAACGATGTTGCGGAAGTCGTTCTTGTCGAATTTCGTGTCCTCGCTGATCTTGCCCGTGAGGAATCCCTTCCCGAGAGGACTGAACGGAACGAATCCGATCCCGAGTTCTTCAAGCGTCGGAATCACTCTGCTTCGGGCTCCCTCCACCAAAGCGAGTATTCGCTTTGCAGGGCGGTAACAGGCTGCACTGCGTGTGCGCGGCGGATCGTTTTCACCCCCGCTTCCGAAAGCCCGAAGTGCTTGACCTTGCCTTGTGGATCAAGTCTTTCACCGCACCTGCCGTGTCTTCGATCGGCACATTTGGATCGACACGATGTTGATAGAAAAGATCGATGACATCAGTCTTTAGGCGTTTCAGCGACGCGTCCGCCACTTCCTTGATATGTTCTGGCCGGCTGTCAAGGCCAGCCTGTTTGCCGGTGTTCGGATCAATCTTGAACCCGAACTTGGTGGCGATGACAACCTTGCTCCGGAATGGAGCGAGCGCTTCACCCACAAGTTCTTCGTTGGTAAACGCGCCGTAGACTTCCGCAGTATCGAAGAACGTGACGCCGCGCTCGACCGCGGCGCGAATCAACGCGATCCCTTCCTGCTTGTCGACTGCCGGGCCGAGGCCAAAACTCAGTCCCATGCAACCAAGCCCGAGGGCGGATACTTCCAGATTACTTTTTCCAAGTTTGCGTTTTTGCATTGTTTCTTCTCCCGAATTTCTGATTATGAAGGTAGTGACCCTTTGCGACTGCTCCACTCACGCCCTCATCGCAAAACCAAGCTTAGTCCCACGAGAGCGAGCGACTTTGCCTGATTCGATGAAGTTCTTGCCAAATCCTCCGAACCCTCGCGGCCCGCCGGTGAACATGGTTTGCGGGCGAAAATGCCCCAAAAATGCGAAAAGCGCGGCCCGAAGGCTGCGCTTCTTTGATTTCCTGCTTCTATATCCATTTTATCAATTTCGATAGGGCAAAGTGGACATTTCGCAGGGTTTATATTCGCTTGCGAATGTGCGCGATAGGCGAATTGACGCGCACTTACCCCCTTGACAGGATTTTGCTCTGAAGCCGTGTGGAAGTCTGCACCGGTCCCTCGCTTTGCCGCGTGACCGCCTGTTCCTAAAATCAGATCGCGCTTTTGCATAGACAGTGAATCGTGCGAGAGCTTGAACAAAGAACAGATACATCGGAACGCGGATAGGGTTGCACAACAAGAACGTTGCATACTCTCCAGCCGAAGAGCTTCGATCGCTGCCGACAAAAAGAATCCCCACCCTAACCGCGCTAACTTCGCGACGTCAGGATGGGGGCCCCTCGAGTATCGGTAAGCTTCGACTACTTGTTGCCGGCCATCTCTCGTTCGACGAACGCCTCCAGCCACCCGAGCACGCGCTTCCAGCCGTCGCCGTGGCTCTTGGCGGACTCGATGTTTCCGGCAAAGCCCTCCTGCCGTACTCGCACCAGTGTTCCCGTGCCGGATTTCCTGGGGCCGCCCGGATGCAAAGCGTTCACCGTCTGCGGCTCGAGTTCCCATCGCACAACGGTCCGTGTCTGATCGTAGCTGCCGACCCATGTGTGGACCAGAAGACGCGGCGGTTCGACTTCGAGATATTCCCCTTCGACGTGAAAAGCTTTCCCGTCGGCACCGGTACCGTCGCTGCGCCATTTGCCGCCGGGGCGGACGTTGCACGTGGACTTGTTGACGCGATAGAGCCCTTCTTGTCCCCACCATCGCGGGATTTGGGCAGGATCGCTGATCGCCTGAAACACGCGGGCTGGCGGTGCAGCGATGAAGATTTCGGCGATGACGGCATTCTGATCGGGCGTGATGGTGGCAGTGGCCATGTCTCTCTCCTTACAAACTACAAGTTCCTTGGTTTTGAAAAGTTCCCACCCTAACGTCTCCAAACGACGCGACGTCAAGGATTGGGCATCCGACGCTTGACTCATACTTCGACGAACTTCTTCAGCATCTCGACCACACCGGGCCATCCGCCGCTATAGTCTTTGCGTGCGACAGGCAGGGTTCGCAGTCCGCTGTGTGTGACTTTCACATGCGTTCCGCCTTGCTTCGGGCTGAGATCCCATCGCACCACCGTTCGTTGGGACGTCTCATCGTGCCAGTTCGCAATCCACGTATAGACAAGAACCCGCGGAGGATCGCACTCGATCACTTCACCGTGGCATTCGAATTCGTTGACACCGTTGACGACGATCGACCCCTTCTCGGTGGCGTAGCCATAGCGTCCGCCGACACGCGCGTCCATCGTCCAGAACTTCGGAGGACACTCGGGACTCCTGAACCATCGCTTCAACTCTTCCGCATCAGAGATCGCCTTGAACACGCGCTCCGGCGGGGCTGAGATCTGAATTTCGCTGACGATTGCATCCTGATCAGGCGTGACAGTCGTAGTTGCCATGTTGTTCTCCAGAAAAACTGGGCGGACGCCAGATCTGCCCGCCCCATCAAGCTAGATCTTGCGGCGCAAATCGAAAAATTGCTTTAACTCTTTCCCGTGATCGACAAACGTCCACTCTTCGGTATGGTGATTGTCGTCTAGCAGGGTGAGCACCATCTTCTGCATGTGTCCCGCATCCGGCGCCGACAGGTTCGTGGCGTCTACAAAATTGAACGTGATGGTCTTTCCATCGGACGAAACCGCAGCCTGCATCCGCGGCTGATTCCCTGCTTCGCAATAGTGGGTCAAGAGAAGGCGGTTGGGTCCGTCGAGGTTGATCATGCTGATCATGTCTTCGGGACCATGATGGCCATGAATTGCGCTCATGACGGCGGACCCGCCTGAGACGACCTTGAACGTCACCTCGAGAGTTTTGCCGTCGGCGTTTTTTTGCTCCCATGTGCCGGGCATGGTTTTGATCGTGTCGAAAGCCTTTTGAGCCTCGGATTGGGCGAAGGCTGCGGCGGCAGCCAGGGCGATTGCGCAGGTGAGCATCAAGGTACGTACGGATCTAGTCATGGCGATTCCTTTCTCATCGAATATTATTTTTGTTTGCGCGGCGGCTTGTCGGCGGCGCGCGTTTCGTTTTCGTACTCGCCTTCCACAAATGCTTTCAGATTGTTCAGGCTTGCGGTCCAGAAAACGCGGTATTGCTCGATCCACGAGTCGACGGCGCGGAGCGGTTCAGGGTTGAGTTGGTAGACGCGGTTGCGCCCCTCTCGATGCTCGCGAACCAGATGCGCGCGGCGAAGCAGACGCAGATGTTTCGAGATTGCGGGACGCGAAACGGGAAATGCGTTGGCGATCTGTCCGGCGGGCTGACTGCCCCGGCGAAGCAGGTCGAGGACGGCGCGGCGGGTGGGATCGGCGAGAGCCTGGAAGGTGATCTCCTTATTTCGCTCCGCCGAAGATGTAACCGATCGGTGACGCATAATGCGTAACTGTACGGTTACGCGATCAGGATGTCAAGAGTTTTTTGCGATGGTTTGTTCTTCCGCTGGTTGGCTGACCGCCGCTTCGGAAAGATAAGGCTTAGTGTTTGGAATTCTTGCGGGCGACCAAATCCAGAAAAGCTTTGTGCACCCGCGTATCTTCGGAGAGCTCCGGATGGAAGGTCGCGGCCATCGCGCTTCCCTGCCGGACGGCAACCGGGTCGGCGCCCTCCGTCCCGATCACTTCCACCCCTTCGCCAATGTGCGAGATTTTGGGCGCTCGAATGAAAACCATCTCGAGCGGCGATTCATTCAACTTGCCTTCAAAGTGCGTGAGAAATTTGCCCTCGCGGATGGAGCTGTCGATCTGGCGTCCGTAGGCGTTGCGCCGGACGCGGATGTTGAGCGCGCCGAGTCCGGCCTGGGCAGGGTTCTCAACCTCAGACGCGAGCAAGATGGCGCCGGCACAAGTCCCGAAGGTGGGCTTGGCGTGGACGAATTGCTTCAGTTTCTCGAATCCAGCTTCCCCGAGAAGCTTCAGGATCGTCCCAGATTCGCCGCCTGGAATCACGAGCCCGTCGATTGCGTCGAGTTGCTCGGGTTTTCTGACGAGCACAACATCAGCGCCGAGTTCTTCGAGACGGCGGCGGTGGGCATCGAAATCCCCTTGCAGGGCCAAAACTCCAATTTTCATGGTCGATCGAACGAGGACACGGAGATAACTTCTCGATCGATGTTCATTCTATCGAATCAACGCGGTGTGCAGAGAACCTTCGCTTCGCTCAGGTTGACAAGTTAAGGTGAAGTTTCATCATTCCGACGGAAGGGAGGAATCTGCTTGTTCCCGCCGCTCGAGAAACTTTCGCCCAAGCAGCTTCCTCGCGGCTTCGCCGCTGCGGAATGACGAACGATGCGATTCCTTATTTCGCTTTCAAAGTCTCGATGATGGCTTTCGCTTCTGCAGGCGTGCCGCTTTGGTAGGTGATCTCGGCGATGCAGAGCTTTGCCCCAGCGGGAATGGACCGATAGAAGTTCGGCTTGTCGGCCCCGTTGGTGCCTTCCATCTCGAATTCGGAGGCGGAACTCTTCGTCACTTTGTCGTTCTTGTAAAGCGTGGGAGCAAGTTGCTCGACGTCGGCAAGAGACGAGAGGCCGTGGTTCGGAGAGGAGACGACGATGGAATTCTTCTTATCCGGAGAGGTGGCGATCCCGAAGTTCGCTTGCACGGTCCATGTGGAAGGTACCGAGGCGACGCAATTGCCGTCCTTGTTGGTGACGGGTTTCGTGTCGGCGGCGTTGGCAATTAGGCCGATCGAAAGAACAAAAAGTAAGAGTCGAATTGTTTTCATCAGTCCTCGCAGGCAGGACATTTTGCGATAGGCCTCGCGAAACGTCAAGGCGGCAACCCAAAGCCTAGCGCGGGGTTTGGGCGAGCAACGCGTGTGGATGAGCCGCGCCTGCGATCCCCTCGCTCCGCTGAAATACGCCGATTTTCTGGATGACGCCTTTAAGACAAACGAAGAATGCGCGCGGTTGATCCAGTCGCACTTGAGACGGTGAGTCATCCTGAAGCCCACTGCTTTGCACAGCGGGCCGAGAGATCTCGCGAGGAGCAACAACGCACCTGCGGACATCAATCGAATTCGTCAAGCTCGGCCCTCTCTAACGCTGCGGCGGGTCGGGAGGAGGAGGCGCGGAATTTGTGGGAGAAGCCGAACCGCCTTTGAGTGACGGATCCTCCAGCGGCTCCCCGCCTTTCACCAGTTCGGTTTTGACTTCCACCTTTTGGTTCGCGAGCGGATTGATTTCGGTTTCGAATGTTTTGTATCCCGGCAGAGCGATCTTGATCTTGTGAGTGCCCGGCGCGACCTGCAGAGACTGCCCCGGACCGTCGAATTCACCGACGTGCCCGACGAAGCGTCCATCAAGGAACACGGCGGCTCGCGTGGGATTGACCACGATCTTCACGATCGCCCACGCGGCAGGAAGAGCTCCTGCGGGAGCCCTCGACATCGCAACTTGCACGATGCGCTTTTCGCCAGGTTGAAGGACGACTTGCTGGTTAAAGTCCTGGTAGCCGTTCTGACGCACGGAGATCGTGTGCTCTCCGGGAAGCAGCAAGACTTTCTTCGTGCCTTTCAGTTCTTTTAGATACCCGACGTATTGTCCGTCGACCCAAACGCCAGATGTTTTTTCGATTTTGGATTTTCCTTCGAATTGAATCTCTCCCATCACTTGGTTTCCCGCGACAGCGGAGCTGGGGATCAGAAAAGCAGCGACGAGAAGCAGAAACAATAGCCATCCGAAATGACGCGCTTTTTTCATTTTGGCCCCTTCTCTCTCTGAAGAACCGTGAACCTTTATCTAATTGGTTGGCAAAGACATGCGAAGAGTTGGCAGCGCAGTTTTTGAATGTCGTTTTCGAATGTTTCGTTCCGCCACTGGGAGCGTTTTTCTAATTGCTCGGACGGGTTGCCGTTCCGTAAAGATCGGTCACAACGGTGGGTGCGCATCCATGCCAGGGAAATGGGCGCCACGCCGAGGAAACACATAACATTCGCCATTAACAAAAAGGCCCGAAAACATTGAAGATTCACGGCCATTCGAGATAAACTCGCCTGCGAAATTCCTCTCCGGCTCCTCTTGAGGGTTTGCCGTATGCCGTATCGGTTGTTGCGCTGGACGATCCTTCTCGCCGCGCTGTCGTGTCCCCTGTCGGCGCAAGTCTTGCGCTTCCCCGACCCCACGAACGCTTTGGGGAATGCCGTGAACCTGGACGCGATTCAGGCCACACAGATGGATTTCACTTTTTTCACGATCGATAGCAGAAATCCGGCAACGTCTCCGTTACAAGAGGCGAACGGCGCCGTGTCGCCGTTGGATTTGAAGGCACCGGCGAAAGCGCGGCACGAATTCCAGAAGGGCTATCAGTTGTTGATGGGCAAAGATCTGGCGGGCGCGGTTGAGCATCTCGAGCAATCGCTCGTCCTCTATCCGAAATTTGTAGCCGCTCACAATGCGCTGGGCACCGCGTATCTCGACATGAATCAGGGTGAGAAGGCGAAAAAAGAATTCTTGCAGGCTACTGCGCTCGATGAGCATCTGCCGAATTCATTCTTGAATCTCGGCTGCGCTCACCTTGAGCTCAAGGACTACGGCGGCGCAGAGGACGCGTTTCAAAAGGCTTCCGCCATCGCTCCGCTGGATCTGCAACTGTTGACTGCGAAGGCCTACGGCGAATTCGTCAACCGCGATTATCCAGCGGTCATCAGTACGGCGAAGGCGGTCCACGAGCGTAAGCATCAGGGAGCAGCTCTCGTGCACTATTTCGCGGCCGGCGCCTGGGAGGCGCGAGGAGACTTGTCGCAAGCGCGGCGCGAAATGGAATTGTTGCTCAAAGAAGATCCGAAGTCTCCGTCGGCTGCCGAGTTCAGCCGAACTTTGAACGATCTCAAGAACGAGCAGGTCCGGCGGACAGAAGCAACGCTTCGGCCGGTGTCGCAGAACGTCACTTTTGAATTCGGTGCTGCCGCTGCCCCAACCTCAGACGAGGCTTCGCGCGAAGCCCAGCGGATTTTGCAGAACCTCAAAGAAGAAAATGAAGTCGCCGAAGCGGAAGCCGCACAGCCGAATGCTGATGCCAGCGCCAATGACGCAAAAGGACCGGCGGACGCTGCGCCACCGGCCAATGAAGCGCGAGCTCGTGAAACGGCTCGGAGTGAATGGGCCGGTCTTTAGATCGGCCGTCGATGAGGTCTCGATCTTTTTTGCGGCGACCGATCATGGAAAATCCGTGACGGATCTCTCCTCGGCGAACGTTGGACTGCGCGACGACAGCCGTCCACCGGAATCGATTCGCGGATTTCGCAACGTGTCGCAGCTGCCCCTTCGGCTGGGACTCGTGATCGATACGAGCAACTCGGTCACCGACCGATTCTCTTTCGAACAGGCAGCGGCCTCGAAATTTCTGGAGAGAGTCGTGACCGCGAAAGATGACCTTGCGTTTGTGGTGGGTGTAAACAACTCAGTATTGCTGGTGCAGGATTTCACGGCTGACCAGGCGCAAGCGGCCCATGCAGTGAACCAGCTTGCGCCCGGTGGAGGGACCGCGTTGTGGGATGCGATTTCCTTCGCGTCTGGGAAGTTGTCGAGCCATCCAGAGACGCAACCCGTGGCGCGCGTGCTGGTGGTGATTAGCGATGGAGAAGACAACTCGAGCGACATGACGCTGAAACAGGCCATCGCCGCCGCACAGCGCGGCGAAGTCGCGATCTACACCGTCAGCACGCGAGACACATTTCTGGAAGCAGATAGTTCTCTGGTCGCCGACCACGCACTGAAGGCTTTGTCGGAGCTTACGGGCGGAGCAAACTTCGTTCCGGGATCAGTGAAGAGGTTGAATGGAAGCCTCGACGAGTTGCAGCAAGTAATTCGGGGCCGGTACTTGGTTTCATACAAACCAGCGTCGTTTCAGCGCGATGGACGCTATCGGACCGTGAAAATCACCGCGCAAAAAGATGGACATCCGTTGAAGGTCTACGCGCGCAAAGGATATTACGCCGGAGCCGCGCAGGCTCCTGCGCAATAACGAGGGCGAGCATTAGTTCGGGACTTTAGTCACAGCCGCACCCAGCAATTTGCCGGGACCAGACTCTTGCACAAAGGCGACCAGCCTAAGATTCTGGGGATCGGTGCCGGGCTTCAGCTTGAGTTCCAGGTCCTGCGCGAAGGTCTTCCCTTTCGAAAGTTTCCCTACCCTGGTGAGTTCCTGCACGACCGCCACATGGACCAAGTGTCGGTCCTTGTTTTCTCCTCGCAACACTTGCGATTCGACATGATCAAGTGCCAACGCCACGAACACATCCGCGTTGTGCTTGTCGGAATTTGCGTCGGTTTCGACGTGAGCTTTCAGAACGTTGGGATTCGCAGGATCGAGCGTGACGGCGCTGATCCGAACCGGAAGCTTCGGTGTGTCCTTGGCCTTGGTCAGGACGTCCTCGATGTGCTGCGTGTTCGCGAGAGTCACTTGTTGCGTGCCATCGACGATGATTTGGGGAGTGAAAGACTCCTTTTCGCCGAGCGCAGTTTCATAAGAACTCTGCCGGTCGGTGAACGCTTGCGCGGAGTTTGGATCTTTCCATCCGTCGTGGTCCCAGTAGGTCACGTGCTCGCTGAGAACGATGAGGTGAGCGCCAGGAATCGGCTGATACGTGTCGAGCTTCTGGATGAGGATGTCGGCAGGCGGGCAGCTCGAACATCCTTCCGAAGTGAATAGTTCCACGAGTACGGGTACCCCGTGTGACGCATCCGGAGCCGCTGATTTGTTTTCGGACGTCGTTGTCTGCGCGCCTGTGACAGAGAAACAAATCAGGGTGACGCAAAGCGCGGGAAGGAAAAAACGCGCTGCACTGCGGGTAAGCATGAAGGCGATTTTATCACCGGCGGCTGGTTGAGATTCAGACTATCCGAACCAGTGCTTCGGCCCCGCGTCAGGGTTCGAGACCGGGTGTTGAATCCAGAAGGTAGTAGGTGAGGATGTCGGTATTAGGCGGCCGCTTGCCGAGGGCTCGGAGCATGATGGTGATTTGCCCGCGATGCAACGTGGAATGATTCACCATATGCATGAAAACCTTCCATTGAGGAAGAGCGACAACATTTCCGTCGCGCTTGCGGATCGTGAGTTCGCGGGCGAGATCGTCGTCCGACAGAGACAAGATCCAGTGCCGGGTATCACTCCAGACTCTGGGCCAGGACCCCTTCAGGATTTCAAAATCGGGATCCGGCCTGGCCTGATCGGAAGCGCCGCCCGCCTCGATCTCAGCAACATCTGGGATGTGGTCGGAGATCAAGTTGTGGGTCCAGAAGCGCTCGGAATCGTAGATATGGCGTAGGGTGCGAACAATGCTGGCATGGGACGCGCCAAGATCGCGCTGAAGCTCCTGAACGCTGAGGCCGGAGCAAGCTGTCAACACGACTTCGTCAGCCCAGACGGTATAGCCGAATTCGGTGCGGAGAAGCTGCTTGGTGATGGTCATGATCGGCGTCATACTTTCTCGCTGATGGGGAGCGAGGGTGTCAAGGGAGCAGTCGTGGAAATGCCGGCACTCGGGTGCATGGACGGGCTTTCATCCCTCGCGGCCAGAGCCTTGCTTCGCCCGGCGGACGAGGCGTCCGCCCCTCCGTAGGGCCGAAAGACTCGCAAATGATGGCAAAAAGGGGTATTCCAGAGTTCCTCTTTGAGGTAAACTGGCGCGTTGTTCGGGTTCGTCGTTCCTTCCGATTCGTTCGCTTGGGGTGGGTCATGGTTTACAGAACGCGGCGGATTCTTCTGCTTCCCGCTCTCCTGCTGTCTTCATTCGCAGCCGCTCAGGTCATGAGCATTCCGTCGTCGGGATTTGGGAATATTGGCAGTGGCGGCGCCGGCACCGCGGGCGGGTCCGTTGGGCTGGACCTGATCTCCAGCGAATCGATGACCAACAATCTGTTTGGGATGACGACCAACATGCAGAATCACTATGGGGAGCACGACAGCAGTTCTGTCTCGAAGCTCGATCTCAAGGCCCCATGGAAGGCGCGGCACGAGTACGACAAAGGGTATCAGCTGTTGATGCGGAAGGATTATCAGAGCGCGATTGAGCATCTTGCGAAATCGACCGAGCTCTATCCGGATTTCGTAGCGGCCCACAACGCGTTGGGATCGGCTTATCTAAACTTGGGACAGAACGATCCGGCGCGCGACGAGTTCAGCCGCGCGGTATCGCTCGATCAGCATCTGCCGACTTCGTACTTGAATTTGGGCGTAGCGCAACTGGCGCTCAAGAACTATTCGGGCGCCGAAGAATCTTTGCAGAAGGCATCGGCGATTGCCCCGCTTGACTTGTCGCTGCAGCAGGCTCTTGCCTACGGGCAATTCGTCAACAAGGACTATCCTGGCGTCATCGAGACTACCAAGCACGTCCACGCCCACAAACACGAGGGCTCCGCAATGGTGCACTTCTATGCCGCGGGCGCATGGGAAGCGCAAAACAATCTGAGCCAAGCCCAACATGAGTTGGAAATACTGCTGCACGAGGACCCGAAAGGGCCCGCATCAGATCAGGTCCGCACCCTTTTGCAGCAACTCAAGTCGGATCAAGCCCACCCCGCTCCGCTGAAGGCGGAAGCAAAGCCGGTGACCTTCACGTTTGCTGCGACCGCAAATCAGCCTACATCGGAAGATGCGACCAAGCAGGTGCAAAAGATCATGCAGGACGTGAAGGAGAAGAGCCAGATCGCCGAGGCTGAGGCGGCAGAGGGCCAATCTCCCGACCCCACGAGCGAAACAAAGAGCCCAGAGCCGACGGAAGCGAAAGCTGAGCCCGGTCCGGCCACGATGCGCGATCCGATCCTGAATATTCCTGGCGGGGTCTTACATGCCAGCGTCGATGAGGTCGCAATTTTCTTCGCAGCGACGGATCACGGTAAGTCAGTCACCGATCTCAAGGGCAGCGATATCGGGATTCGGGATAATTCTCAGGCTCCTGCTGCGATCTTGGGATTTCGCAACGAGACCGAGCTTCCATTGCGGCTCGGGCTGGTCATCGATATCAGTGACTCAGTTTCGACGCGCTTTGCCTTTGAACAGAAAGCGGCCACGAATTTCCTGCAGAAGGCTGTGACTGGCAAAGACGATGCAGCGTTTGTTGTGGGCGTAAATAATTCCGTGCTGCTGGTGCAGGACTTCACCAACGACCAGACGAAGATGGCGCACGCCCTTGGAGAGCTGGTTCCCTCGGGCGGAACCGCGCTCTGGGACGCTGTGGCCTTCGCATCGGACAAACTCGCCAGCTATCCGGACGTGAGCCCGGTAGCGCGAGTATTGGTGGTGATCAGTGACGGCGAGAATAACTCCAGCGTCGGCACGCTGAAAGATGCGATCGAACGAGCGCAACACGGAGAAGTCGCGATTTATACCGTAAGCACGCGCGACTTTGACAATGAAGATCCGGCGGCGGCGCTCGGCGAGCACGCGCTGCGCACGATGTCGGAGCTGACTGGAGGGGCGGCTTTCAATCCAGGATCGGTACACCGGCTCAACAACGGGCTCGCCGACATTCAGCAGGTGCTACGCGGACGATATCTTGTTTCGTACAAGCCGGCAGGATTCCAACGCAACGGCCAGTACCGCCCGATCGACATCAAGGCCGAGAAGGACGGTCACAAGTTTAAGGTGTATGCCCGCAAGGGGTATTACGCTTCCGAAGAACATGCCGCTTCCTCGGATCGATAGTGCGAAGATCGATAATTCGGCGAACCCAGGCTCGGATCAGACGTAAAAAGACGACTTACCAAGGGTCGAAGCAGTCGTAGTTTCTTTGGGCGACAATCCTTCCGTTGCGAAACTCGAGGAACATCGCGAAGTGGGCGCGCATCTCGCTTCCAACTGCGAGAGTGCCGAAGGAAATCGCGAGCTTCCCGGTCCATAAGACCTCCAGAGCGACGGTAGTGCCGTCCGCAATCGCGTTCGCGATCTGGTAGGTTTCGCTGGAAAGTAGTTTCTTCCCTTTTTCGGCTCCCTGCATCATTTCTGCAAGGACCACCCGAAGGCCATTCGGGTAGACGCGGTTCGGGAATTGTTCCATCACCACGTTTGACCGCCGAAGTTTGTTGCCCTCGTGTCAATTTGCGTGTCAAGTCGATTGCTCCGATGAAGTGCTCGTGCTTCCCTCCCTTCACGGTGATATATGTTGAGACCAAGGGGTTAAGATGCCGGCCGATATCCACGCAATCGAGATCGTTTTCCTGTTGCTGTTGTTCTTCGTCGTCGCCTTTGGAGTGCTGGCGAAGAAACTGCAGACGCCATATCCGATCGTGCTTGTGATCGGCGGACTTCTACTCAGCTTCGTGCCGGGCATTCCAAAGATCACGCTGAATCCTGACATCGTATTTCTGGTGGTCCTGCCTCCACTGCTGTACGGCGCTGCGTGGATCACCTCGTGGCGGGAATTTTCCTACAACCTGGTCAGCATCCTGTTCCTCGCGTTCGGACTAGTGACCTTCACGGTGGTGGGAGTGAGTTCTGCAGTTCACTGGTTCTTGCCGGGACTCGATTGGCGCATGGGGCTGGTCCTGGGAGCGATTGTTGCGCCCACGGATGCGATCGCCGCAACCTCGATCGCGTCGCGGATCGGATTGCCGAAGCGCATCGTCGAAATTCTTGAAGGCGAGAGCCTGCTGAACGACGCGACCGCCTTGCTGGCGCTTGAATTTGGCATCACGCTGTTGGTGGGCGGGCAGACGGCCCACTTTCGCAATGGGATTCTTGCGGCTGGCGTACCTGGTAATCGCGGGAGTATTGGCGGGCCTGGTCATCGGAGAAATCGTTCATCAGGTCGAGCACCGCATCGACGATGCTCCGATCGAGATTGCGCTGAGCTTGCTGACTCCCTATGTGGCCTATCTCGGCGCGGAGGCATTGCACGCTTCGGGAGTCCTTGCCGTGGTGGTCTGCGGGCTCTATCTCGCGCGAAAGAGTTCACACTTCTTTTCTCCGGAAGTGCGCCTGCAGGCGTGGGCAGTTTGGGATTCGCTCACATTCATTCTGAATGGATTGGTTTTCGTGATGATCGGACTCCAACTGCCGTATGTCTTGAAGACGATTGGCGATTCCAACCTGCGCACCCTGACTATCTATGGCGCGGTGTTTTGCGCCTTCCTGATTGTGCTGCGGCTCGTTTGGGTATTTCCGGGAGCGTATCTGTCGTACTGGATTCGAAAACATGTCCTTCACCAAAACGAGAAAGTACCAACCGCACGGCAGGTTTTCGTCATCGGTTGGACCGGGATGCGCGGAGTCATTTCACTCGCCGCGGCGATTGCAGTTCCGCAGTTGCTGGCGAATGGCGAACCGTTTGTGCAAAGGAACGTCATTATTTTTCTGACGTTCTCGGTGATTTTGGTGACGCTGGTCCTGCAAGGATTGACACTGCCGTACGTGATCCGTGGCCTGGGTTTGGGTGGAACATCGGCGACCGATGAAGAAGAACGCAGCGCGCGCAGGCTGATGACCGAGGCGGCCCTGTCGCATCTGGAGCAGTTGCGATCGACGGCGAGTTCGGACGGCACCGAAGTGTATGACGAGTTAGCGCGTCATTATCATCGGCGGCTCGCGACTCTGGATCATCATGATCGGCCCCACGAGTCTGGTGGCGTGGACTTTTATAAGACCTTTTCTGCATTGTCGAGAGAGCTTCTGAGGATCGAGCGCCGAACTGCTGTCGATCTGCGCAATCAGAGGAAGATTGGCGACGAGTTGCTGCGCGAATTGGAGCACGAACTGGATTTGGGAGAATTGAAGTTTGAAGGGAGACGTAGATAGTGAGTGGCGCATACGGCGCCGCCGAATGACGCACCGTAGAAGGGTTTGACTCGGTCGTGCAAAACTCAAGGGAGGCTAAAACCGCAGAATCGGGCCGAACGTGATTCGAAGGTTGTTGTGAGGGCCGTCATTGAAATAGAGCTCATCGCCGGCTTCGAGACGCAGGCCTAGAGGACCGAGAGTTGCTTCTACTCCGCCCGCAGGATAGAGCGCTGCATTCACATTTGAGGTACGCAGTCCGAGAATTGCGCTCGCCACACCGCTGTCTGGGAGAAGGCTTGGGGTGAGGCGGAAGTCCATAAATCCAGCTTTCAGCGTGACAAATGGACGAAATCCGCCACCGGAGGGCTGTAGCTTGGGCCCGATCAACCCATGTGTGAGGCCGATCGATGTTCGCTCAATCGCGGCGATATTCCCGTCAGCTAGGTTGCGATACGCCTCGTTGAAGTTGAACCCATAGTCGTACGCGAGTTCGCCCTCGAGCATCACGCTACGGTGGACACGATACCCGAGACGAGCGCCGAGGCCGAAATTGTTCGTGCTGGTTTCGGAAATACTGAGTGAATCAAGAAATACGCCCGCTTCAAGACGGCTCTGCGCGAAACCGAAAGATATAAGCAAAAAAGGGGCAAGGGCGAGTAACAGCGTGGGTTTCCGCATTCAGAGGAGTGTTCTGGCGCGGATACGATGACAATCGCGTTGTTTTGGGTTGCAGCTGAGCCGCCATTTGCTTTCAGGACTGGGAATTTCGTCGCAGTCGCTACAGCGAGCGACTCCTTTCGGGATCCCTCGTCCGCTAATGAAAACGTGGGGCTTCGGGAGCACACAGCGGATAACGAGGTCTCGTCGAACGCAAAAGCGACGAACAGAAATGTCCGTCGCTTGGTGGCTACCAGCCGCGGGTCTGAAGCATTTGTGCTTCGTTCAGGCCGGCGATTGCCAAGCCTTTCATGGCTCCCTGCAGATCTTCGCTGACTTCAAGTAGCACTTTAGGGTCTTGGTAGTGCGTGGCAGCCTGGACGATTGCACGGGCGCGCTTCTCTGCTTCCGCGGGATCGGCAAAGGTTGTGGAGTCCTTCATGAAGATGCCGCTGCCGACAAAGACCGCTTCGGCTCCGAGTTGCATCACCAGGCTCGCGTCCGCCGGCGTGGCGATTCCTCCCGCGGAGAAATTCGGAACGGGGAGCTTGCCCGCCTTTGCAACCATCCTGATCAGTTCGTAAGGCGCCTGATGCTCTTTGGCTTTGGCGTAAAGCTCTTCTTCGCTCAGGACCGTCAGAATGCGCATCTCCTGAACAATCTGGCGAATGTGCTTCACGGCGTGTACGACGTCGCCGGTGCCGGCTTCTCCCTTGGTGCGGATCATGGCGGCGCCTTCGGCAATGCGGCGAAGAGCCTCTCCGAGGTTGCGGGCTCCGCAGACGAACGGGGTCTTGAAGGCGTGCTTGTCGACGTGATGCGCTTCGTCCGCGGGTGTCAGAACTTCGGACTCATCGATGTAATCGACGCCGAGTTCCTGCAGAATCTGGGCTTCAGCGAAGTGTCCGATGCGGCACTTGGCCATGACCGGGATCGACACTGCAGCCATGATCTCCCGAATTTTCTTGGGCGAAGCCATGCGGGCCACCCCACCCTCCGCGCGGATCTGCGCGGGCACGCGTTCGAGCGCCATGACGGAGACGGCGCCTGCCTTTTCGGCGATGACGGCCTGCTCGGCATTGGTGACGTCCATGATGACGCCGCCCTTAAGCATTTCGGCGAGGCCGGTCTTGAGGCGGAGGGCGTTCGAGTTGCCGTTGTTCTGCGACATGTCGTTGAACCCGTGGGTACCTTTTCGCAAGCGCGAAGAATGGGCGCGTAGCGCCTAAACATCCATTCTACAACGGAGATCCGCTGTTTTCGCGATTCATCTCGCCTGGGACCCTTCATTCCAGCAGGGGCGAAACAAAAACAATACTTTAGACCGGGTCAGCGACATCAGCGATGCACTTCTGACCGGCAACGGTCTTTTGGGCCGGCGCATCGTATTTGGCATATCGAGGAGTCTCGAAAGCCGCCATTCAAAATGTCCGCCACGAACTTTACTGGTTTGACGTAAACAAAACTGGGAGGCGACCGTGATCGAACAAGAAGTCCTGAAGATTACCCGAATCGTCCATAGCTGCGTGCTGATCGATCTTGGCGGTCGACGGGTGCTGACGGACCCGTGGTTCTCCGAGAAGATAGGCTACCGGTTCGGCGAAGAGTCGGGCATGACGGTCGAGAGCCTGCCATCGCTCTCCGGCGTGGTTGTGTCTCACGATCATCATGATCACAACGACATGAAGTCGTTCCGGCGCTACGCAAACAAGCGCGTGCCGATGATTTGTGAAAGCAAAGCGGCTGTTCGGGCGAAACGTGCAGGGTTTGAAAATGTGACCGTTCTCGGCGAGTGGGAAGAGGCGTCGATTGGACCTCTCACGGTCACGGCGGTACCCGCGCTGCACGGCGTCCCGGAGGTGGGCTACGTTTTACAGGCGTCCGGATTCACCGTTTATTTTGCGGGCGACACACTGCTGACTCCGGAGTTGTCGGATATCGCGGATCGCTTCCCGCACATCGATGTTGCTCTGTTGCCGATCAATGGCTTGAAAATATTCGGCGACCAGGTTGTCATGAACCCTGTCGACGCGGCGCAATTGTGCGAAGTCCTTCGGCCACGGGTCGCGATTCCGACGCACTATGCGTTCACGGCCGGAGGCTTGGCGGATCGCCTGTTCCTGAAATATTTTGACCGGCAGGAGCGACTGCCGCACATTTTTCAGGAAGCCATGAAAAAGTATGCTCCTCAGACTCAGGTCGAGGTCTTGGAACCGGGGCAGGGTGTGAGCATCAATGGGCAACTCCATGCTCCGCGGCAGATCGCGTAGGCTCCAGCACCGCAAAGATTGCAGGTTCCCGCGTTAGAAGCAGTTCCCTAATCAAACCGATCAAATTCAAAATTCACAGGCGACAAACGGAAATGTTTCCCCACTTGGGCGTTCCGTTCGCTACCGCTCGGCAAATTTCCCGAACATTCTTTCGGGATCAATCGCGATGAATGTCCCTTTGCTGCGGGCGAGGACTTCATTCTTTTCATTCAGAATTTCGGCGGTGTTGATATGCTGGCGTCCGTGAACGCTGACTTCCCTGCCTTCCACTCTTAGCGGCTTATGAAGCGGGACGGGCTTCAAATACTCCACCGTCATTTCTTTGGTGAGCGCGATGACGTGGCGAAGTTTGTTCACTTTGCCCATGGCGTCGTCAAGGATTGTCGCGATGATGCCGCCGTGGCAGTGGCCCGGAGGCCCGGTGTAGCGCTTGCTTAGCTTGAAACGACAGACAAATGTTCGACGTTTCTCGTCCAGCGTAAATTTCAGGTGCATGCCGTCGGGATTATTTTGTCCGCAGGCGAAGCAGTAATTCTTCTGCAGCTTAACGTAGTCGGTCTCGTGGCCGTGAATCTTGCGGGGCATGAGGGATTTTACCGCGTTAGCAACTTAACTCCGACGAGTTCAACACCAAGGGCGCAGGCACCACAGGGTCCGCGTGATAAACCTTGCGGTGGGATCCGGTTTAGAGATTCGTCTTCGTAGAGACAATCCAAAGTCAGTTACACTTGCGTCCGGCTCAAAACTACCAGCCGTAGGAAAAGCATGAATCCGTCAACAGTGGCGATGATCGTCAGCCTCGGCCTGTTCGCGGGAATGCTCTTGTTTCTCGAAGGGGGCTACCGGATCGGAAGGGTTGCGCAGCGCGAGCCTTCATGCCACGAAGGCGTGGGAGCGCTGGAAACCGCTGTGTACGCGTTGCTCGGACTGCTGCTGGGTTTCAGTTTTTCTGGCGCGACCTCTCGCTTCGAAGAGCAGCGGCAACTCAGCGTCAAGGAAACGAATGCGATCGGCACGGCCTACCTCAGGGTGGGCGTGCTGCCAGACGATTCGCAAACCGAGATCCGAAAGCTGTTCCGCGAATACTTGAGAGTGCGTCTGGAAACACAGGCGAGCCTTCCCGACATCGCAGCCGCAGAGCGCGGAATGGTGCACTCTTCGCAACTGCAACAGCAGATCTGGTCGGATGCCGTCGCAGGCAGCCGCAAGGACTCGACGCAGAACGCGGCGCGACTTCTGTTGCCGGCAATCAATGACATGATTGACGTTACGACCGAGCGGGCGGTTGGCTTCCAGGCGCGGCTTCCGTCACTCATTTTCTATCTGCTGATCTTTATCGCGCTGATTAGTTCACTGCTTGCCGGATACGGGATGGCAAAAAGAAAGACGCGGAGCCTGCTTCACATGATTCTGTTCGCGGCGTGCATCTCCGCCACGATATTCGCCGTCACTGATCTCGAACATCCTCGATCCGGGCTGATCCGTGTGAACGATGCCGATCGGACGCTGGTCGAATTGCAGGACCTAATCCGCTAACAACGGGCGGTGGACAAAATTATCTTTGGCAGCTATTGAAATTGGAGCTCGCTATGAAATCGTTTGCCATTTTCGTTCTCGTACTGGCCGCTTGTCCGTTTGCCGCTCTTGCGCAGAGTGCGCAAGGGGCGAAGACGCCCGACAAGGACTCCGACAAGAAGCAAGCCGTGGCTGCGGCGGCCACGGGGAAAAATCAGAAAACGCCCGCGAAGGATGAGAAAAAAGAGGAGCCCAAGGAGGAGAAGAAAGGCGGCATGACCGCCGACACGTTCTCTGGCCTGAAGTTCCGGCTGATTGGTCCGGCCGTGGCTTCCGGGCGCGTGATGTCGATCGCGGTGAATCCCAAGAATAAGTTTGAATATTACGTCGGCGTGGCATCGGGCGGAGTCTGGAAGACCGTAAACGATGGCACGACATGGACTCCTGTGTTCGACGGCGAAGGATCGTATTCGATCGGCTGGGTCACGATCGATCCGAACAATGCGTCGGTCGTGTGGGTCGGGTCGGGCGAAAGTAATTCGCAACGCAGTGTCGGATACGGAGACGGAATCTATCGATCGGATGATGGCGGAAAGAATTGGAACAATCTCGGACTCAAGAAGTCGGAGCACATTGGTCGAATGCTGATCGATCCAAGGGATTCGAAAGTCGTTTACGTTGCGGCGGAGGGGCCGCTCTGGGGCCCGGGTGGCGATCGTGGGCTCTACAAATCGACGGACAGTGGAAAAAGTTGGAAGGCGATCCTGACGATCAGCGAAAACACGGGAGTGGTCGATGTGGCGATGGATCCGTCAAACCCCGACATTCTCTACGCGTCCGCGTATCAGCGGCGGCGTCATGTGTTCACGCTGATTGATGGAGGACCGGAGAGTGCGATCTACAAATCGACCGACGCCGGGGCAACCTGGAACAAACTGACATCAGGCCTGCCTTCGGTGGATATGGGCAGGATTGGACTCGCGGTCTCGCCGGCGGATCCGAATGTGGTCTACGCCACGGTGGAAGCGGCTGACGGCAAGGGCGGAATCTTTCGTTCGAACGACAAAGGCGGGACCTGGGAGCGGCGCAACGAGTTCGATTCCGGCGCCATGTACTATGCCCGCGTCGTGCCCGATCCAAAGAATGTGGATCGCATCTTCATCATGAGCGTCGAGTTGCAGGAATCGCTCGACGGCGGGAAGACCTTGCACAAAGTCAGCGAAGTCAATCATCACGGCGACAATCACGCGATCTGGATCGATCCCGAAGACACCAAGCACTGGCTGATGGGATCCGATGGCGGGATGTACGAGACATGGGACGATGCCAAGTCCTGGGAGTTCAAGGCGAACTTGCCGACGGTGCAGTTTTATGACGTCGCCGTGGACAACGCTCTTCCCTTCTACAACGTGTGCGGAGGAACGCAGGATAACTTCTCGTGGTGCGGTCCTTCGCGAACGCGCAACCTGAACGGCATCGTGAATTCGGATTGGTATGTCACGACCGGCGGGGATGGGTTCCGATCTCAGGTCGATCCGATCGATCCGAACACCGTTTATTCGGAATCGCAATACGGAGTGTTGGTTCGTTACGACAAGCCCACCGGACAGGAATTAGTGCTGCAGCCGCTCGAGGGAAAAGGTGATCCTCCGTTGCGATGGAATTGGGATTCGCCGTTGATCATCAGTCCGCACTCGCATACGCGTTTGTATTTTGCGGCGAACGAATTGTTTCGCAGCGACGATCGCGGAGACACGTGGAAGGCGATCTCCGGCGACCTCACTCGGCAGATCGATCGCAACAAGTTGCCAGTCATGGGAAAAGTCTGGGGACCGGATGCCGTCGCAAAGAACCAGTCAACCTCCTTTTACGGAAACATCGTTTCGCTGGCGGAGTCCCCGAAAAGAGAAGGATTGATTTACGCCGGAACGGACGATGGACTGATCCAGGTGACGAACGATGGCGGCGGAAGTTGGACGAAATACGACAAGTTTGCAGGAGTGCCCGACACGACCTATGTAAGCAGGCTTGCCGGGTCGAATCATGATGCCGATACCGTCTACGCGGCGTTTGACAATCACAAAAATGAAGATTTCAAACCGTATCTGCTGAAGTCGACGAACGAAGGCAAGACTTGGACGTCGATTGCGGGCGATCTGCCCGAAAACGGTCCGGTGCTCGCTTTCGCGGAAGATACGGTCAATCCGAAGCTGCTGTTTGCGGGAACGGAGTTTGGCGCGTTTTTCACGATCGATGGCGGTACGCATTGGGTGCGGCTCAAGGGAGGCCTTCCGACGGTCGCGGTGCGCGACATGGTGATTCAGGCGCGCGAGGGAGACTTGGTGATTGCGACGTTTGGGCGCGGATTCTATGTGCTCGACGACATCACTCCCCTGCGCCAGTTGAAGGCGGATTCGACCGAACAGGCGGCTGCAATGTTTCCGGTAAAGGATGCGCTGCTCTATGTCGAACGGCATCCTTTGGGCGGCCCGCGAAAAGGATTTCAGGGCGATGCGTTCTATGCGGCGGAAAACCCTCCTTATGGTGCGGTGTTCACCGCGTACCTGAAGGAAAAGGTTAAGACGAAGAAAGAAAAACGGCAGGACGCCGAGAAGGATGCGGCGAAAAAGAATCAGACCCTTCCCTATCCCTCGCATGATGATTTGAGAGCAGAGGATCAGGAAGAAAAGCCTGAGGTGTACTTCACCGTGTATGACGAGAGCGGGGCGCCCATCCGGCAGGTCGAGGCAACGACGGACTCCGGGTTTCAGAGGGCGGCCTGGGATTTGCGTTATCCGGCAGGACAGATTCCAAAGAAGTCGGATGGCGACGAAGACTTTTTTCCGGATGCGGCGGATCAAGGCCCTCTTGTGCTGGCGGGAACCTTTTCAGTCCGGATGTTTGAGCGGATTGGCGGGACTGTGACCGAGATAGGAACGCCACAGACATTTAAGGTCGCGACGGAAGGTTCTACGTCGATGAACGCGGCAGACCGAACGGCGCAGGAAGAATTTCTGCGGAAGGTGACACGGCTTTATCGCGCTGTGTCTGGGGCATTGCACACCGCCGAAGATGTGCAGTCGCGTCTCAAGAAGATGCGTGACGCGCTGCGCGAGACGCCCGCCGCCGAGCAGAAACTGGCAGCGGTTGCGGATTCCATCGGACAGCGCAACCGGGAGATCTTGCGCGCGTTGCGCGGCGATGTGGAGATCGCTCGGCGAAACGAAGTGGTGCCGACATCCATCGGCGATCGCGTGAATTCGATCATGGAAGGAGAGCGCTTCTCACTGGAAAAGCCAACCCAAACCAATATCGATTCATACAGCATTGCCGCTGCGGAATTTGGTGAGGAGTTGGCGAAACTTCATACGCTGGTAGACATTGATCTCGTAAAACTGGAAAAAGATATGGAGCAGGCTGGGGCACCGTGGACTCCGGGAAGGGTGCCGGAGTGGTCGGAGAAATAATCTTGCCACGGATTTGTGGGGATTCTGACGGATGCTGGTCCTCCCGATCTGACTTCGCGGCGTGAACTTCTTTCTGCGCCCTCGCGGCAATGGGGTGCAGGGGATCCTTCGACTGCGTTGTTGCATGATTCGCTTGCGCCAACTTCGTTCAGGACGACATTCGAGGTTGAGTTTTCGCTTGGTTTGCGCTCGACAATTTTGATTCGGATGATCACGGCGCGACTCCGCAACAAGCGACTTGCTTTTTCGTCGAGGGGCTGTGTTACACTCGCCGCCGACTGTTGCTTGCGTTGTGGGAAGCGAGCGCAGTCGTGGGGAAATCGTTCGCGCCCAGGGGGTACTGGGGAATGGGCCTCGCGTTACTCGTTCTGATTTGGCTGATCACGCTGATCAGCACGTATTTTTTCGTCGCCAAGACGTGGTGGTTGCCAGTCGGCGCATCTGCGGCCGCTCACTGGATCGACGGCCAATTCGCGCTTACATTCGTGATTATGGGGATCGTATTCGTGGCGGCACAACTGTCGCTGGGATACATCGTGTGGAAATATCGCGAGACCCCTTCTTCCCCGCCAGTGGCGTACTCGCACGGCAACACCAAGCTGGAAGTCGTGTGGACGGTGCTGACCGCGGTCCTTTTCATCGGGTTGAACCTGATGGGCAGCAGCGTTTGGGCCAGCCAGCGTTTTGACGCTGCCGAGCCGGGTGCTGTGCAGGTGGAAGTCACGGGAATGCAGTTTGCCTGGTACTTCCGCTATCCGGGACCCGACGGAAAATACGGCGCAACCAGCGCCAAGCTGATGGACCCGTCTTCCGGCGGAGAAGCAGCGGTGGGACTGAACACATCGGACCCGGCTGCAAAAGATGACGTCGTAACGGGCACCATGTATCTACCCGTGGACCGGGACGTCGACGTCAGCCTTCGGTCCGTGGATGTCATTCACAGCTTCTTCGTCCCGAACATGCGTTTCAAACAGGATGCGGTACCCGGGCTGAACATTCACATGCACTTCAAGCCGACGGCGATCGGTGAATACGAGATTGCCTGCGCGGAATTGTGCGGTCTGGGGCACTACAAGATGCACGGGATGGTCCACGTCGTCAGTCAGGAAGATTTTGACAAGTGGCTGGCGGCTCGGGAGGCGGAGAAACAATAAAATGGCGACCGCGGCTACGGTTCACTCGCACGCTCCTCAGGGTTTCATTCGGAAATACATTTTCAGTCTTGATCACAAAGTCATCGGCATCCAGTATTTCTTCCTCGCCCTCACAGCGGTATTCGTTGGGATGTTTCTCTCGCTGCTGATGCGCATCCACTTGATCTGGCCGGGAGTTGTGTTGCCTCTGGTCGGCGAGATCAAGCCGGAGACCTATCTCAGCCTGCTGACGATGCATGGCACGATCATGGTTTTCTTCGTGCTGACTACAGCGCCGCAAGGCGGGTTCGGGAATTATTTTCTGCCCATTCAGATTGGCGCGCCAGATATGGCGTTTCCGGTTCTGAACATGTTGTCGTTCTGGACGACGTTTGTCGGATTCGTCGTCATCATCGCGGCGTTCTTCGTTACAGGCGGAGCCCCACTCCACGGGTGGACGGGATATCCGCCGCTGAGCGCACTGCAATCGGCGGGGCCAGGCGAGCAACTGGGCGCAGATTTATGGATCACCAGCATTGCGATCTTCTGCCTAGCCTCGTTGATGGGCGCACTGAATTTCATCACCACGACGCTCGACCTGCGGGCCAAGGGCATGACGCTGATGCGGATGCCGCTCACTGTTTGGTCGTGGTTCATCACGGCGATCTTGGGACTGCTCGCGTTCGGCGTGCTGCTCTCAGCCGGAATTCTGCTGCTGATGGATCGCAACCTCGGCACAAGTTTTTATGTACCGCTTGTGGTGGTAAACGGCGTTGTGATGGGCCACAAGGGCGGTTCGCCTCTGCTGTGGCAACATTTGTTCTGGTTCTTTGGACATCCTGAGGTGTACATCGCGATTCTGCCCGGTATGGGCGTGACCTCGCAGATACTGTCGACCTTCTCGCGCAAACCGATTTTTGGCTACAAAGCGATGGTTTACGCCATGCTGTCGATCGGTTTCTTCGGCTTCATGGTGTGGGGCCATCACATGTTCATGAGCGGCATGAGCCCCTACTCGGCATTTGCCTTCTCGATTCTGACCATGTGCATCGGCGTGCCCTCGGCCATCAAGACCTTCAACTGGCTGGGTACCATGTGGAAGGGACACATTCGCTTTCATACTCCGATGCTCTACGCGATCGGATTTGTGTCTTTATTCGTTTCCGGCGGGCTGAGCGGACCGTTCCTGGCGCAGCCGGTGCTCGACATTCAACTGCACGACACGTACTTCGTGGTCGGACACTTCCACCTGATCATGGGAGTGGCGGCGATCTTCGGCATCTTTGCGGCGACCTACTACTGGTTTCCCAAGATGTTCGGACGCATGATGAACGAACCGATGGGCAAGCTGCACTTCTTCATCACGCTGGCTGGCACGTACGCGATCTTCATGCCGATGCACTACCTGGGCATGGCGGGCCAGACGCGCCGGTACTCGCAGTTCACCGAAGTGGCGTATCAGGCAAAGCTGCTGCCGCTGCAAGAGTTCATGACCTACGCGGCGATCATCACGATCGCGGCCCAGTTCATCTTCGTCATCAATCTGTTCTGGAGCATGTTCAAGGGTCCGAAGGCCAGCGACAATCCGTGGGAATCGACGACTCTGGAATGGATCACAACGACGCCTCCTCCGCATGACAATTTCAATGGCGTAACCCCGGTGGTTCATCACGGACCGTATGAGTATGGAGTTCCGGGCGCGCCGAAGGATTACGTAATGCAGACGGATCCGCCAACGGTGGCATCGCACTGACGGGCGAAAATTTCCACTCTGTCGCAGAGAACGCGACAAGGATAGGGCACCGAGATTCGGCAACCAGTTGTGAGCAGTGGCGCACTAAGTAGTTATGGCGACTTATACCCCGAGTACTCGCGTCGACGATATTGGTCACAAACCTCCTGAGCCTCCGGCACGAGGCGGCGGGGGAGATGGTCGAGGCGGCGACGTTCCCGATTACGGCGCGCGTTTGCGGCGCGCACGGCTGGGGCTGATTTGCGGGATTACGACTGTATGCATGGTCTTCATCTCGCTGACGAGCGCTTACATTTTTCGGCGAGGGCTGCCTTCGTTCGACGGTGGATCGAATTCATATGTCCACGACTGGGGCGGTGTCGATCTGCCGTGGCTGCTGCTGGGCATCAACACGCTGATCTTGCTGGCCAGCAGCTTGACCATCGAATTTGCTCGTCGGCAGGCGGCTAGACAGGCTGCTCTTGCTCCGGTGAGATCGATTCCAGGAATCTCGCTGGGGGATGAGAAGGATTTTCCCTGGCTCGGTCTGACAGTAGTTTTGGGTAGCTGCTTTTTTGTAGGGCAATGGCTGGCATGGGGAGCGCTGAATAATGGCGGCTTCTATATCAATACGAATCCCAGCAGTTCGTTCGCGTTTTTGCTGACGGTTGCGCACGCGATCCACCTGGCTGGCGGAATGATTGCGCTGATTTGGGCCGCGAGCGCTTCCCTGCTGCACAAGCCGCTGGAGTCGCGGCGGATTGTAGTCGACATCACCGCTTGGTATTGGCACTTCATGGCGGCGTTGTGGATCTACGTGTTCGCGTTGTTGGCGGTCGCGCGATAGGCGAATAGGGTAGCGAGCCAAACGCTCGTTTGATGAGTCGCAAAGGGTGCGACGCTTCGCGCGGCTCAACCCGGTCATTCGGCGAGGAAGTGCTCTCGCCTCAGGATCACAGACTTTGCAGGTTTCTTCGGAAGGGAGAACTTGAGGAATGGCAGACGCCACACTGCAGCATGGTGCTGTAGGACATGGGACGGCAGGGGAATTTGAGGCGCCGCTGTTTGGAGCCTATTCGAAAAAAGTGGGGATGTGGCTGTTTCTGGCCTCTGACTCGCTGACATTCGGCGCCCTGCTTTTTGCCTTCAGCTACAACCGGATTTACACGATCCCGTGGCCGACCCCGTTTCACGTGGCGAGCATTACGAATGCCACGATCATGACGGGCTGCCTGCTTTCCAGTTCCCTGACGATGGTGCTGGCGGTCTTCGCGGCGCAGCGCGGCGATCGCACCTGGCTGCGGAATTGGCTGCTGGCAACCATGGCGTTCGGGACCGCCTTCATCGTGCTGCACGGCATGGAATGGACCAAGTTGATCGGTGAAGGACTGACGCTGCCGGGTTTCCCCAAGCCCGCGGCTTCGAGTGCCGGTGAGCTGGTGGATGTCTCGAAAGCCGTTCCGCAGTTTGCTGCAACCTTCTTTGGGCTCACCGCGATGCACATGCTGCACGTCACGATTGGCGTGATCTATCTGGGTGTCGTCGCGCTGCGCAAACTCTTCCTGCCGATTTTGGGAGCGCTGTGGCTGGCGGGTTGGCTGCTGATTCCATCGGATAATGTTTTCCACTATGGCATCCACGCGCTCCTGATTGGACTGATCGTGTCTGCGGTCATTCTGTTCTTGAAGCCGAAAGTTTATGACGCGCACGACGTTGAAGTTTCGGGTTTGTATTGGCACTTCGTCGACTTGGTGTGGATGTTCATCTTTCCGTTGGTGTATTTGATGTCGACCAGGATTTCGTAAGGAACTTCAAGCACCAAAAAAACAGTCAACACCGGGAACACAGAGTTTCACAAAGGCTGCGCGAGGACTCGAACTTATGCACGATACGGCGAAGCACGACGATAGCAAGGGGCAGTACTTCTGGATTTGGGGAGCGCTGCTGGTTCTTACGGCGATCGAAGTTGTGCTGGCGTACAGGCAGGTATTCGAACCGGTACGGATGCTCGAAATCTTGCTAGTCTTGTCCGTAATCAAATCGGCGCTGATTATCGGCTACTTCATGCATTTGAAGTTTGAGACCGCGCTCATGCGATGGATGATTACCTTCTCCGTGGTCGCATGCTTCATCATCATGTATTTCTTCTTCTTCCCCGATGCTGGGAGGATCATCCGGCTAGGAGTACAGTAAACAAATGAGATTCGCGCGACTATCCTCGCTGGCCGGTCTGATTTTGCTGATCGGATTGTGGACTGCCCCCGCTTTTGCACAGGGATGCGCCATGTGCCGCGCGAACGCGAAGGCGACTCCGAAAGATGGGCAGAAAGCGATCAACCGGGCCATCCTGGTGATGATTGTGCCTCCGGTAAGTATGGCGACCTTTGGAGCGGCATTTATCGTGCGCTATGTGCGGCGTAGGGATCAGGACCAGGATCGAGAGTCTTGATCTGTCTGCCTGGACCTGACTCCCAACAAAGACAAGAATCAAAGTCAAAAGCAGCGGACAAGAGTGTCCACTCCCGTCGAGCCTGTTTCACACAATCCTCTTCTGACGCGCATCCCTTATAATAGAAAGATTCACTAAGCCATTTGGACCCGTCTGTGCGGTGGTGCGGGTCTGGAGTGGCTTCGGCCCTTATTCGATGTCCTCTACTTTGACGCAGACGGAAAGCATTGTTGTTCGCGGTGCGCGCGTTCACAACCTCAAAAATATCGACTTTGAGGTCCCTCACAATACGTTGACCGTGGTCACCGGTGTATCCGGGTCGGGGAAATCCTCGCTGGCGTTCGACACGATTTACGCCGAAGGGCAGCGGCGGTATGTGGAATCGCTCTCGGCCTATGCGCGGCAGTTTCTGGAGCGGATCGAGAAGCCGGATGCCGACTCGATCGATGGGATCGCGCCGGCGGTAGCGATCCGGCAGAAGAATACGACCAGAAATCCGCGCTCGACGGTCGCCACGGCGACAGAAATCTACGACTACTTGCGCCTTCTATTTGCGCGCGTGGGGCGGACGTTTTGCGCGAACTGCGGGAATGAAGTCAAGAAAGATACCGTCGATGAGGTAGCGGACGCGATCCTCGCGCTCGAACCGGGAACGCGATTGCAAGTGTTCTTCCCGCTACAGCGGCAAGAGGTGGGCGTGCAGCAGCCCGCAGCGAAGGCAGCCCGTGTCACAAAAACCAAGAAAACGACCGCATCTCAGTTGACCGATGCCATCAAGACTCGGCTGTTTGATCTGCGCAAGGGAGGATTCAACCGGATCTGTCAAGGGGGAGAGATCTTCGAATTTTCGACCCCTGAATCCTTGCTCGATGTCGACTTTGGCCAGCCCGTGTTCGTGCTGGTGGATCGGCTGGTTGTTTCTGCGGAGGGACGGGCGCGGGTCGTGGACGCGATCGAGACGGCGTACCGCGAATCGGGCGAAGTTATTTTTGAGGAAAAGGTGGACGAGGAAGCTTTGACAGAGACGGGTATGAGTGCCCGCCCCGCATCGACTCGCCCCAACCTTCGGTTTGCTCAGAGGTTTGAATGCAAAAACTGCAATCTGCGGTACGAAGAGCCGGAGCCGCGGCTGTTTTCGTTCAACAATCCCTACGGTGCCTGTCCGAAGTGCCAGGGGTTTGGAAACACGATCGACTTCGATCTCGATCTGGTGATCCCCGACAAGTTGAAGACGCTCGCCGAAGGCGCGATTGAGCCGTGGACCAAGCCAAAGTATCGGCCGCTATTTACAGATCTGAAGCGGTATGCGAAAGCGGCAGGGATTCCGCTGGACATGGCTTGGATCGATCTCGCCGAGGAACATAGGAACCTGGTCCTCAACGGCGAGGGAAAGTTTCTGGGTGTGCGCGGGTTCTTCGCCCACCTCGAGCGCAAGAAATACAAACTGCATGTGCGCGTATTCCTGAGCCGGTATCGCGGATATTCCATCTGTCCGGATTGCAACGGATCGCGGCTGAGGTTGGAAGCGCGTCAGGTCAAGATTCAAGGAAAGAATGTTTGCGAAGTTTGCAGCCTCACCGTCGAAGAGGCTTTGAAGTTCTTCGAGCAGGTGGAACTGACTAAGCAGCAGGCTGACATTGCAGACAGATTGCTTGAGGAAATTCGCGAGCGGCTGCGGTTCCTGAATGATGTCGGTCTGGAGTATCTGACGCTCGACCGGCTGTCGTCGACGCTCTCCGGCGGTGAGGCGCAGCGCATTCAGCTTGCGACTTCGTTGGGATCGCGGTTGGTGGGCACGCTCTATGTGCTCGATGAACCATCGATCGGGCTGCACTCGCGCGATACACACCGGCTGGTCAAGATTCTGCAGGATCTGCGCAATCTAGGAAACACGATTCTTGTGGTCGAGCACGATCCCGACATCATGAAGGCGGCGGATTTCATTCTCGATCTTGGGCCGGGAGCCGGCGAGAATGGAGGGAAGTTGATTGCCGAAGGAACCTACGACGAAATCCTGCATAATCCGGCGTCGCTGACAGGACGGTATCTGTCTGAAGACCTGCGGATTCAGGCTCCGGCAGCACGCAGAAAGCCGGGGATCCAGCAGATCAAGGTGACCGGCGTTCGGGCGAACAACCTGAAGAATGTCGACATCAGCATTCCTCTCGGCATGCTGGTGGCGATCACGGGTGTTTCCGGATCTGGCAAGTCCACGTTATTGCATCAGGTGCTTTACCGGGCGCTGGCGCAAGCGAAACAGCAATCGATCAGCGGCGGGGCCGGTGCGACTTCAGCTGCGACGTGGGAGACGCTGATTGGAGATCAGTACATCGAAGAAGTCGTGCTGGTCGACCAATCGCCGATCGGACGAACGCCGCGATCGAATCCGGTCACTTATATCAAGGCGTTTGACTCGATCCGCGAATTGTTCGCTTCCCTGCCGGAGGCGAAAAAGCGTGGATTCAGCGCGGGACATTTTTCGTTCAACATCCCCGGCGGGCGCTGCGAAGTTTGCCAGGGCGATGGAACCGTCACCGTCGAGATGCAATTTCTGGCGGATGTGGAGCTGATTTGCGAGGAATGCAAGGGCACGCGCTACAAGCCAAGCGTGCTCGAAGTCCGCTACCGCGGGAAAAACATTCATGAGGTGCTGAACCTCACTGTAAAAGAAGCGCTGAAGTTTTTTGCCGAGGTGCCCAAGATCACCGATAAGCTGCGCTCTCTCGAAGAAGTTGGTCTGGGATATCTCCGGCTAGGCCAGTCGGCCACGACGCTGTCCGGGGGGGAGGCGCAGCGTATGAAATTGGCGGCGCACCTGCAGCCAGCTACCAAAGAAGCGGGGCGACCGGGGAACGAAAAGTTGCGGCGGCGCCTGCTCTACATCTTTGACGAACCCACAACCGGCCTTCATTTCGACGACGTCAGCAAACTCCTGGCGGCCTTTCGCCGTCTGATAGAAGCAGGGGGATCGATTGTCGTCATCGAACACAATCTGGAAGTCATCAAGACGGCTGATTGGGTGATCGATCTCGGGCCGGAGGGCGGAACCCGAGGGGGCAAAATCGTGGGCGCAGGCCCTCCGGAGGCCATCGCCAAACTGGCGGGGTCGTACACGGGAAAATATCTGGCGCAGATCCTTAACGGCAATGGAGCGTCGCGATCGAATGGGCGTGCATAAGCGCGTTGTCGTGATCTTGCTGGCGGTCGCGGCCGGTTCACTCTGCGGCAACGGCTTCGCTGCCGCCACGGTGGCTGGCGACTTTCAGGCTTCGTCGCAATCCGCGACTCCCGCTCCCGCGACGAGTCACAAGCCCAACCCGTCGGCTCATCACATCACCGTCGCTGAAGAAGAAGCGCCTCCGCCGGAGCTTACGAAGGCGGAGGAGTTGATCCGCAAGCAGAACTTCGTCGATGCGGAGCTGCTGTTGCGGAAAGCGGTCGAACGCGACGCGCACAACTACGTGTCCTGGTTTGATCTCGGATTCACGGAAAACGCTCTCGGGAACTTGGACGAATCGATCGCCGCGTATCGAAAGTCCGTCGAGGCCAGGCCAGACGTTTTCGAATCGAACCTCAATCTTGGTTTGCAACTGGCCAAGGCGCACCACCCGGATGCCGAGCAGTTTCTTCGCGCAGCGACCCAGCTCAAACCGACCGGCCATGCCTCCGAGGGACAAGCGCGGGCATGGCTCTCATTAGGACGAGTGATCGAGTCTGCGAAGCCCGATGACGCCCTCACAGCGTATGCGAAAGCCGCGGTTTTGCAGCCGAAGGATCCGGAGCCGCACCTGGCTTCGGGACTGATTTTCGAGAAAGAGAACAAGTTTTCGGATGCGGAGCACGAATACCAACTGGCATTGGCACTGGACCCGTCCTCACTCGATGCCACGACGGGACTGGCAAATATCTACATGCGTGGACGGCGCTTTCCTGACGCAGAGGCGGCGCTGCGGAAGGTGGTCGCGGCGCATCCCGAAGAGGCGGCGGCGCGCATCCAGTTAGGACGGGTGCTGGCGGCCGAAAGCAAGAATGACGATGCCATTGCCGAACTTGAAGCCAGTCAAAAGCTGGCGCCCAATGACATGACGCTGCAGCGCGATCTGGTCGAGCTCTACGCAACCGCCGGCAAGGCCGATAAAGCGGAGGCTGGATACCGGGTGCTCATTGCGGCGCATCCAAATGATGCTGAATTGCACCGCGGGCTGGGGCAGAGTCTGCTGCGGGAGAAGAAGTTTCCCGCCGCCGAGCAGGAATTTATCACCACCCTGAAACTCAAGCCAGACTTGGGCGAGGGCTATGGCGACTTGGCATTCGCCGCCAGCGAAAACAAGGAGTACCAGTTAGTCATCAAGGCCCTGGACGCCCGCCTGAAGTTTCTGCCCGAACTGCCCGTAACGTATTTCATGAGGGCGTCCGCGTACGACAACATGAAGGACGTGAAGAAAGCCGTGGCGAATTATCACCTCTTCCTTAACACGGCCAATGGGAAGTATCCTGATCAGGAATGGCAGGCGAAGCACCGCCTGATTGCGCTTGAGCCAAAGCGGTAGCGAACAGAATCTCGGGTTCGACTTGGGGTGGAGACTTGAGCGGGCTTAGTAGGGTTACATCCGTGGGTATGGGCGATGCAGGGTGCCGGTGGCCTCTGAGTGGTTGTTTGAGATTTGGGCTGCGTGCCTCAGTGATCGCGGCCGCTGCATGTTCCCTGGTTGCGGTGGCAGCAGTCACTATGAATCCGGCTCCTCGCGATGAGGCGTCCGTCGAGGAATTGAAGGCGCGAATCGCAGCCACCAGCGTGGGAGAACGTCCGCACCTGTGCGTGGAAGTTGCCGAAAAAGAGCTGGAAGAAGCCGACAAGCTCTATGCGGGACCTGACGTAGAGAAAGCCCGGGCCGCCCTTACCGATGTAGTCGCATATTCAGAACTGGCTCGCGATTATGCCATCCAATCGCACAAATATCAGAAGCAGGCGGAGATTGCGGTTCGCGGGATGTCGCGCAAGCTGACCAACCTGGAACACTTGCTCGGGCAGGAGGAGCAGATGCCGCTGAAGGATGCCGTGAGCCGGCTGGAGCGGGTGCGTGACGATCTTCTGGCAGCCATGTTCAAAAAGGGGGCGAAATGAACAAGCGCATAGCGAGCCTCTTGTGCGTGTGGATATTGCTGTTCGCGGTGGCGATTCCTGCGTTCGGGCAAAAGAGGCGCGATCCGCTCACGCAAACGGAGATTGCGCAGGTCCGCGATACCAGCTGGGAGCCTAAGTTAAGGCTCCCGCTTTATGTGCAGTTTGCGCGGACGCGGCTGGTGAAACTTGAAGATGTGCGCAACGATCCGAAGACCAAGGATCGGGCTCGTCAGACGCATGACTTGCTCGACGACTTTCAACTGCTGTACGACGAGTTGAACGACAACGTGGATACGTACGTCGACCGGCGGGACGACATCCGCAAGCCCCTGAAGACCATCATCGACGCCGATACCGAGTTTCAGGCCAAGCTTCGCGCTCTGAAAGATGCTGCCGATGTTTCTCGGGCCGAGGCGCAACAATACGAATTCGTTCTGACCAACGCGATCGAAACGGTGGACTCCGCGACTGAGGATCACAAGAAGCTGCTCTCCGATCAAGAAGATGCGGCGAAACACAAGAAACTAAACAAGGATCCAGCGTCTGGAACAGGTTTGGGGCGGCCGGAGTAGCTGCGATTTCTCATGCTAGTCTAAATTCACCGTGCGCGAAGGGCTGCTTGAACTGTTTCACGAAGTGTATGGCGAGTTGCGGCCCGGGACGTCCCCACCCGAGTTGAAAATCGACTTTTTCGCGTTCGCTAACGTCAACAACACCATCCGGCTGAGAAATGGAAGGCTGCTGGTTCGTCTCTCGGACCTGCTGGAAGGCGCCCCCGAAGCAGTTTTGCGCGCGATCGCGCACATACTCCTCGCGAAGATGTACCGGCAACCGATCGATCGCGGGCAAGCGGCGCGATACCGGAGATACGTGGGAAGTCATGAGATTGTCCGTAAAGCGCACCTCGTGCGGCAGATGCGAGGGCGTAAACTGCTGCGGCCGGCGCGCGGGCATTTCTTCGACCTCGACGATGTATTCGAGGACTTGAACACCCGCTTCTTCCACGGGCTGATGGCGCGTCCGCGCATGAGTTGGAGCCAGACGAAGACCCGCCGCATCCTGGGGCACTATGACCCTGCCCACAACGCCATCGTTATCACGCGTTTGTTCGATCATCCCGGCGCTCCTCGCTTTGTACTGGAGTACATCGTTTACCACGAAATGCTGCATCTCAAACATCCAGTGAAGCTCAGGGGTAGCCGTCGCTGCGTACATTCGGCCGAGTTCCAGGCGGAGGAGAAGTTGTTTCCGCGAGCGGCGGAGGCTGAGGCATTTCTGAAGAGGCTGTGAAGTACGAACTTCTTGATCTCCAACATGTTGATCGGTCGCGGGAACCCTTGATTGCAGCCAGCCGCCGTTCGGGTGGGCAATTCCGCCGTGTGATCGTAATCACAGCCGGTTGTGAGGTCGCGGATTGACGGTTTTGGCGCGGGAAGACTATCCTTTTAATTGAAATTGAAAATCATTTTCAAAATCATTCCGGCCGTCGAAGTCTAAGAAATCATAGAGGTTGGTTCGAATGCTGCAGGCGTTCATCATCACATTGCGCGAGGGGGTAGAAGCCGCTCTGATTGTCGGCATCACCCTGGCCTATCTTGATAAGATCGGGCGGCCTGAACTGCGCAAAACGGTTTATGCTGCCCTGGCAGCCGCCTTTGTCGGAAGCATTGGCGTAGCGGTGGCAATCTCCCGCACCCACCTGAACGAAGATGTTTTTGAAGGCTGGGTCATGCTGGTGGCCGCATTCTTCGTCGTGACGATGGTGGTCTTCATGATGAAGACGGGGCGGAAATTGAAGGGCGAGATCGAAGGGAAAGTCGGCCTGCTCGCGGGTAACGATGCCTGGTTCGGCCTGTTCATGTTCATCTTCCTGATGGTACTCCGCGAGGGCGCAGAGACCGTCCTGATCCTTTCGGCTGTGTCCCTGAATTCCACCGAACTGATGAGCTTCCTGGGAACGCTTCTGGGAGTGGGGGCGGCGATCGCTTTTGGCGTGATGTTCGTCAAGGGCAGCGTCCGGATTAACCTGCAGAAGTTTTTCCGGGTGACGACCGCGATTCTGTTCCTGGTGGCGGCGCAGCTTTTGATCTCCGGCCTGCATGAACTGTCGGAGAGCGGCTTCATCCCCTCGTCGAAGCGGGAGATGTCGATCATCGGCCCGATCGTCAGCAATGACTGGTTTTTCTTCGTGACGATTTTTGCGATGGCCGCGTTGATGGTGTTGTTCGACGCGCGCCGGCGTTCGGTGACATTCCCTGCGACCGCATCCCCGGCCGAGCGCCGCAAGGCCACATGGACAGCCCGCCGCGAGCGCCTCTGGATGGGCTCGGTTTATACGTTTTCGTTTCTTTTCATCGCCATGATCACGGCGGAATTTGTTTATGCCAAGAGCGTGACCGGCCTTTCACCGGCGACGGAAGTCACGTTCACAAATGGCAAGACGACCATTCCTCTCTCTCAGGTATCGGACGGCGACCTGCATCGATTCGAAGCGAAAGAGAACGGGACCGCAATCCGCTTCTGGCTGTATCAGAAGCCCGACGGAAAGATCGCGACGGTGTTTGACGCATGCGAGATTTGCGGCGCGGTCGGTTTCTACAAGAGCGGGAATGGAGTGGTGTGCAAGAATTGCGCTGCACCGATCAATCCGCAATCGGTCGGCACGGCAGGCGGATGCAATCCAGTACCGCTGAAGGCTACGCAGACTGCGGACGCAATCATCATTGAGGAGGCCGACATCGCTGGCGGCAGCAGCATGTTCGGGAAGTAAGCGATGTTCGGGCGCCTGGTCTACGAATCCTTCCGGCGGCAAAAGCGGCGCAAGGTGCTGGCTGGAGCGGCCATCACCCTCGGCGTGACCATCGCCACCGCGATGATTGCGGTCGCCACCGATATCGGCGACAAGATCAACCGCGAGCTTCGAACGATTGGCGCCAACCTCGTTATCACTCCCCAGGAAGATTCGCTCGATCTTGAGATTGGCGGAGTCAATCTCAAGCCCCCTACCGATGGCGCGTTTCTTGCCGAAGCGGACCTGCCCAAAATCAAAGGAATTTTCTGGCATAACAACATCACCGCCTTCGCGCCCATGTTGCCCGTTGGGGTGGCGGCGGAGCACGGCGGGAAGAAGCAAGAGGTGACGCTGCTCGGAACCTATTTTGCCAAACGAGTGTCGTTCGGCACCGATTCGTTCACGACGGGCGTGCGGACGACGCATCCCTGGTGGAAGGTGGCGGGAGCGTGGCCTGCGGATGATTCATGGGACGTCGTCGTCGGAGAAAGACTGGCGAGCCGCCTTGATGAAAAGGCTGGAGACGTCATCACTGTCGCGGGCCGCCAGTTGCACGTGAGCGGCGTGGTGTCGACCAGTGGAGCGGAAGATGACGAGATTGTTGCTCCGCTGGCGTTGGCTCAAGAAGTCCTCGGAAAGACGGGCGCGGTGAGGCGTGTTTACGTGAGCGCGCTGACCAAGCCGGAAGACGCGTTCGGGAAACGCGATCCAAAGAGCATGTCGGGCGCGGTGTATGACCGGTGGTATTGCACACCGTATCCGCAATCGATTGCGCTGCAATTGACTGAAGCGATGTCGCACTCGCACGCAGAGCAGATACGGCAAGTGGCACAGAACGAGGGTGCAGTGCTGACGCGAATCGAGGGGCTGATCTTCCTGATCACCGTGGCTGCCTTGTTTGCATCAGCGCTGGCAGTTTCGGCAGCGATGGCTACGGCGATCTTCGAGCGGCGCGCGGAAGTCGGGCTTATGAAGGCTCTGGGCGCGGGCAAGGTTGCAGTCGCATCTGTCTTCTTCGCCGAAGCAACTCTACTGGCCTTGATTGGCGGAGTTATTGGATTTGGGGCGGGCGCGTTGCTGGCACATCAGATCGGACGATCAATTTTCAGTTCCGATATCTCAATTCCTCCGGTGCTGTTGCCGGTGATCCTGGCAATTGCTGTGTTCGTGACGTTTGCGGGCAGTGCGGCGGCGATCCGGCGAGCCGTGAGCATGGATCCGGTCTTTGCCTTGCGGGGCGACCTATGAGCGCGTCTATGTCGCACTCGGCACAGGATCTGGCCGCGAGCCGTGCAAAGGGACCACACACTTCGATGTTCTTGCGGATGCTCGTCCGGGCAGCGGTTCTTCGGCGAGGACGCGCGCTCTCGGCGCTGTTTGCCATGGTGGTTGCCGCTGCGGTCGCGACCGCGATGCTAAATCTTTACGTGGACGTACAGGCGAAGTTGCGACGCGAGTTTCGCAACTATGGCGCGAACATCATTCTCGTCGCGAAGGACGGTGGTTCCCTTCCCGCAGATGCTTTGTCGCAGGTCGACTCGACGCTGGCTGGACGTGGCCTTGCCGCGCCATTTGGACTCGTCGTAGCCAGAACCAGCGATGGCCAGCCAGTCGTGGTAGCTGCCACGGATTTTGACCGGGTGAAGCAGCTTGACCGATGGTGGTCGGTAAGCAGTTGGCCGACTGGAACGCAACAGGCTCTTGTCGGCGTCCGTGCGCTGCCAGTGGTTTCGCCCAAGGGGCAGGCCTTCGACCTCAGCTTTCAAGGAAAGTCGTTGCACATCAGTCCGGCGGGGACTGTCCATACGGGCGCCGCCGAGGACAGCCGAATTTATTTGTCGCTCGACGACTTCAAAGCTTGGACAGGAATTCATCCATCGACCATTGAGGTCGCAGCGAACGGAACTCCCGAGGAAGTAGCTGGGATCCTGAATCAGCTCGCGCAATCGATACCAAGCGCCGACGCACGGCCGGTGCGGCAGATCATGGAGGGCGAGGCGCGCGTGCTTGGCAAGACGAAAGCGACTTTGCTGGCTGCTTCATCGCTGATCATCCTGACAGCGGCGTTATGCGTGCTTTCTACGCTGATGGGATGGGTGTATGACCGGCGCCGCGACTTCGCCATTATGAAAGCTCTGGGTGCGTCGGGCAGGCTGCTAAACGGATTCTTTGCCGCAGAGGCTGCACTCCTGGGAGCGACTGGTGCCCTGCTCGGATTCCTGTTCGGGATCGGTATTGCGGCGTGGATCGGAAAGGTAAACTTTCACGCTTCCGTTGTCCCGCGTTTCAGTGTGCTGCCGGTGGTGCTGGCTGGTAGCATGATCGTGACACTGTTGTCGGCGATCCTTCCGATCTTCCTTCTGCGAAAAGTGCAGCCGGCGGTGATTCTGAGGGGAGAGTGAAATGATTCAGATCAAGGACGTGACCAAGCTCTACCCTGCCAAGGAGGCGGGCAAGGACGCAAGTACGATTCACGCGCTCGATCACATCTCTCTGCATGTGACGGCGGGCGAGTGGCTCTCGATCATGGGTCCGTCGGGCTCGGGAAAATCCTCGTTGGTCAATCTGATTGGATGCCTCGACAGGCCGTCGTCAGGAGAGATCTGGCTCGACGGGCAAAACGTGGCGGGCATTTCTGCAGCCGACTTGAATCGCGTGCGTTCGGAAAAAATCGGATTTATCTTCCAGCAATTCCATTTGATCCCATTCCTGACTGCTGTCGAAAACGTCATGCTGGCGCAATACTTCCATAGCATGACGGACCAGAAAGAAGCCGTAGAGGCGCTGGCGCGTGTCGGGCTAGGCGACCGGGCGCATCACTTGCCTTCGCAACTTTCCGGTGGCGAGCAGCAGCGAGTCTGCATTGCGCGCGCGCTGATCAACGATCCAAGAATTATTCTGGCGGACGAACCGACGGGCAATCTCGATGCACAGAACGAAGAGATCGTTTTGCGGCTGTTGCGCGAGTTTCATCAGCAGGGGCGAACGATTGTGATGGTGACACACGATCCAGTCGTGGCGCGGCTGGCGGATCGCCGGATCGAACTGCATCACGGAAAGATTGCTTCGCAAGAAATCTTCTCTCTCGCGGACGAGGAGCAACTGGACGAAGTTCTCGAAGAGCTTTGGGTGCTGGCTGAACATGGCGAAATCGCTGAGGTTGAGCGCATGGAAGTCCACGGCGCGTTGCCGGTCAGCATGGCGATTGAAAAGATGATTGAAATGGGAATGGTGGAGTCGGCGCCACATCCGCCGGAGCCCCATGATCACAAGCCGTTTGTGAATCCGTGTCATGACGCATTGAAACCGATGTCCGCTTCGGTGGGGGATGGAACGATGATCGTCGAACTGACGCCGCGCGGGCGCGAGCGGGCTGGCAGCATCATTCGGCGCCACCGGTTGGCAGAGCGGCTGTTTACCGACAGCCTTGCGATGGATAGTGAGACCGAGATCGAACAGCAGGCGTGCAAGTTTGAGCACATTCTCTCGCCGGAGGCGACGGACAAGATCTGCGCATTTCTGGGTCATCCGAGAACATGCCCGCATGGAGCGCCGATTCCACCGGGACCGTGCTGCGGGGATATCGGCGTCGCGAGAGAAATCACGGTCGGAGATACGGTTCGATCGAAGTAAGAATGCGCAACGACGACTTACGAGTTTGTACCAGCCTGTTCAAAGCTCTCAAAAAAGCATGAGGCGTCCTACAATCGGCGTTTTTGACTCCGGCGTCGGCGGACTGACGGTACTTAACGCGCTACTCAAACTGGTCCCCGAAGCCGACTATGCATATTTCGGAGATACTGCGCGGCTTCCTTACGGTTCGAAGTCCGTTGAAACAGTGGCGCGATATGCGGTGGAGGCGGCGCATTTCCTGGAGTCGCAGGGCGCGGACCTGCTCGTCATCGCGTGCAATACTGCGACGGCGCTGGCACTGGATCAAATCATCGCCGCGGTACGCGTCCCGGTCGTGGGCGTGGTCGATCCGGGAGCGACAGCAGCGGCTGCTACAACGAAGAATAAGCAAGTCGTTGTCATCGGAACTGAGGCGACCGTGAGCAGCCACGCGTATCGGAAGGCGCTTGAATCGCGTGGACTGCAGGCTCGCGAAAAAGCGTGCCCCTTGCTCGTGCCGTTGGTCGAGGAAGGGTGGGTAGAGCATCCGGTGACCGAGGAAGTCGCACGCATATATCTTGCCGAAGCTTTTGGGGATGGATTTCAAGCTGCGGATACGCTGGTGCTGGGATGCACGCACTATCCGCTGCTGAAGCCTCTCATGCAACGCGTCACGCCGAAACACGTCAGCATTGTTGATTCGGCCGAATCGACCGCGCGGGCCGTAGCCTCGCAATTGAAGGAACTGGTAGCGCCTGCTGCGACGGACGAAGAAGAGCGGCGTGCGAAGACGCGATTGAAGTTCTTTGCGACCGACTCCACGCAGAAATTTCAGAGGCTCGGGGAACGGTTTCTCGGGATTCCGATTGAAAAGGTCGAGCACATCGATTTGAAGGAGTAGAGTCGGATGCTGTTGAAAATCCCTACTTCTGGCAAGACCGGCCAAGAATGGGGCACCGGGCGAAATCTCTAATCAAGGCGCCCAGTTTTCAGCACTGCACAACCTGCTTTCACCGCAAGATTCGGATATCGCCCAGCACCGCCGCAGAATTATTGTGACTTTAGCCTCTGCTCCTGTGTCTAACGCACGAGGCCATTCCACCTCATGCCTGCCATCGACAATGTGATTTGGGAAGCCCTGACGACGCGCCAAATGCAGTTTTGCGAGACCTTTGGATCGGCGCGGAGGTTTGCCCGCGAGGTGACCTTGCTGAGCGCGGTTGATAAATCTTCGCCGGATGGCTACGACGCGCTGGGCGCCCTCGTGGGTGAAAACAACACAGCAGCGGTATTTCTCAACCTACCCTACGAGGAGCAGCGAGGATGGACGTGGATCGCGGGAGCGCCGTTGCTGCAGATGGTTTGCGACGACGAGAAGCCTTTACGAGAGGCTGAAACGTCGCGTCCGGAAATGGTGCAACTGGGATTGCTTGATTCTCCGGAGATGATCGAGCTCACGAGTTTAACGAAGCCGGGGCCATTCGGTCCGCGCACGCATGAACTCGGGACGTACTTGGGAATCCGCGACGGAGGAAGGCTCGCGGCGATGGCTGGCGAGCGGCTCAAGGTTCCCGGCTTCACGGAAGTCAGCGCGGTCTGCACACACCCAGACCGCCTCGGGAAAGGCTATGCGGGCGCGCTCATGAAAGAAGTCATGCGCGGCATCTGGGATCGCGGAGAGACGCCATTCCTGCACGTTAGAGGCGACAACACGCGGGCTATCGCGTTGTATGAACGATTGGGTTTCCGGATTAGGCACCGCGGACATTTCGCGGTATTGCGAAGAGAGGCAAAGGCAAAAGCATCCTGAAACGCCTCTGCCCGGTTTTCTCAGTACAGGTGGAAGTCGACTTCTACTGCGATCTCTACGCGAACCGGATGGCCGTCACGCATCGCCGGCTCAAACTTCCAGTTCTTCACTGCTTCAATCGCTTTTTCGTCGAGGCCCATTCCCAGGCTGCTCAACACGTGAATGTTGCTGGGCCGCCCGTCTGTTCCTACAATGAGGCCGATCAGGCAAACTCCCTGATACTTCGCTTTGCGAGCTTCCTCAGAAAATTCAGGTTCGGGAGAATACACCGCTCGTGGAGCGCTCGTTCCACCACCGACGTGAAAGATTCCGCCACCAACGCCGCCACCTTCACCGGGACCAAAGCCAGGCCCCTTGCCCGATCCAACGCCGCCGCCGCTGCCAGAGCCAATACCGCCGCCCGCCCCAGTGCCGTTTGAAGGCAGAACGGCGTGAGCCATGGGATCGCCGAGATTCGGCATGTTGTTCGAAGCAAGCTGCACCTGTGGAGGGATGACAATCGTGGGCTCAACCGCCAATTTGGGATGCTCGTTGCGCACCACAACAACGGGAGGCGTAATCTGCTGCATAGACAACTTCGGCAGCTTGCCTTTGCTGGCTTGCAACACGTCGCGATCCCCGCCGCCGCCGCCGCCGCCGACTTGCGTCTTAGATGGCTTCAGCACGGGCAGGTCGCTCGGATCCACCAGAGTGACGACCGACTTGGCAGCGACCGTCGGCGCTACACTATGCTTCACGACGATGTAACCGAGGGCGATGATTCCCACAATCAGAACGTGAACGCCGGTGGAACCTAACGCTCCATTCTTTTTGTAATTGTAAAACCCCCAAATGTCTTTGACGGGCTCGGGCTTGGATTCGAGCTTGAGTGGCGGCAGCTTCTTGGGAAAGAAGAACTCATCCAGTCCACGGAAAAGCGATTTCCAGAGAGGCTCGTCCAGAGTCTGATTCGACAGAAGCAGATGGAGCTCCGGCTCTTGGCCGGGGATGTTCGGATTAATCGATTCTGATCCCATAATTCCCGTCGGGGGGTGTTTTAAGGCTGCCGGAAAGATTGAACTAAATTCCCTGAAACCTGCTCTTTACACAGATGAGCAACATTTCCCCCAAGTTGCTCGCGTTTCTCCGCATTTTCGCCCAAAGTTGCAATTGGGAGCACCACTCAACCATGCGGAAGGTTGGTGGGTCTCCTTCTTCATAAAATTGTAACTCTACTCCGTGCATAACGACAGTGGATTTCGTTGGGCGCTGGTAACCGCCAGCGACATGTCCGTTGGCAGTACGCCGCATAGACGTTCCAAGCGAGGCTTCCCTATAATGAGAGGATTCAATCATTTGGAGACGCCACTCGGTGCCGTTCGAACTGAAAAAGACGATTAACCTGCCCCAGACAGCCTTCCCCATGAAGGCGAACCTGCCCCAGAACGAGCCCAAAATGCTGGAAAAATGGGAGCAGATGGGCATTTATGAGCGAATCCGGCAGGCCCGCAAGGGGGCGCCCCGGTACATCCTGCACGACGGGCCTCCCTATACCAGCGGCCCCATTCACATGGGAACGGCCTTGAACAAGTGCCTCAAGGATTTCATCGTCAAGTCGAAAACAATGTCGGGGTTCGACGCCCCCTACGTGCCTGGCTGGGACTGCCATGGGCTGCCGATCGAGATCAAAGTCGACAAGGAATTGGGCGGCAAGAAATTGCAGATGGCACCGACGTCGGTGCGCGCAGCCTGCCGCAAATATGCCCAGAAATATCTCGACCTGCAGAGAACACAATTTAAGCGCATTGGAGTTTTCGGAAGATTCGACCGCCCGTACGCAACGATGACCCCGCAGTACGAGTCAGTCGTTCTCTCCACGTTCTTTTCTTTTTACGAAAATGGATTCGTCTACAAGGGATTGCGCGCCGTTTATTGGTGCATGCACGACGAAACCGCTCTGGCGGAAGCCGAAGTCGAGTACGAGAACCACACCAGCAGTACGGTCTGGGTGAAATACCGGTTGCTCGATGATCCTGCGACAATTGACGCGGCGTTGGCTGGGAAAAAAGTTTCGACCATCATTTGGACCACGACTCCTTGGACGTTGCCAGCCTCGATGGCAGTCGCGTTTCATCCGGATGAAGAATACGTGGCGCTCGAATCGGGCGGCGAAGTTTACATCGTGGCGTCGAAGCTTGCGAATGAAGTTGCGTCCAAGTGCAAGCTGGCCGATCCGCGCCCACTGGCGCACTTTCCCGGACGTAAGATGGAACGGCTGAATTTCCAACATCCGTTTCTGGATCGGAAGATTCTGGGTGTGCTCGCCGACTACGTCACCATGGACACCGGAACGGGCGTGGTTCATACCGCGCCATCGCACGGCGCGGAAGACTTTATTACCGGCGTGAAGTACGGACTGGATGCCACCAGCAACGTCGACGAAAAAGGAATTCTGCGCAACGGATTGCCGGAATATACGGGCAAGCGCGTGTGGGAAGCGAACCAGCCGATCATCGATCTGGTGAATTCGCGCGGGGCTTTGCTGCATTCGGAGAAGACAGAGCATTCGTATCCGCATTGCTGGCGCTGTCATAACCCAGTGATTTTTCGGGCGACCGAGCAGTGGTTCATATCGATGGAAACTCCCATGCCGAAAGGTGCGGGGAAAGACGACACCCTGCGCACGCGGACGCTTGCGGAAATTAAGAAAGTGAAATGGGATCCGGCATGGGGCGAAGAACGTCTGTCGAACATGATCGAGACCCGGCCGGACTGGTGCATCTCGCGGCAGCGCGTGTGGGGCGTGCCGATCGCAGTGTTCCTTTGCGAAGGCTGCGGCAAGCCGTTGAATGACGCAGCAGTCAATCGCAAGGTTGTGGAACTGTTCAAGAAATCTGGCGCGGATGCGTGGTTCACTCCCGAGTCGGACACGATTCTTCCGGCGGGCACGAAGTGTCCGCATTGCGCCTCAACCCAGTTCGAAAAAGAAACGGACATCTTCGACGTGTGGCTTGAATCTGGAGCGAGCTATCTGGCGCTGGTCGATGACGAGCCGGATTATCCCTGGCCTTCGGATCTATATCTCGAAGGCGGCGATCAGTATCGCGGATGGTTTCAGTCTTCCCTGCTCTGCGCCATGGGGACGCATGCAACGCCGCCGTACAAGGGCGTTGTGACGCCGGGCTGGACGCTCGATGAGAAGGGCCAAGCCATGTCGAAGTCGCGCGGGAATGATGTCGATCCCGTCGACATATCGAGCCGCCTCGGAGGCGAGGTTGTCCGGTTCTGGGTGGCATCGGTCGACTTCCGTGAAGACGTAGTTGGCTCGGAAGCGCTGATGCAGCGCGTGGGAGAGAACTACAAAAAGATCCGCAACACGTTCCGCTACATTCTAGGAAATCTGGAAGGATTCAACCCTGAGGCGGATGCGGTTGCCTTTGACCAGATGGAAGCGCTCGATCAGTACATGCTACGGCAGGTCTGCGCTTTGGCGGAGGACGTGTGCCGTTCGTATGACGACTTTGCTTTCCACAAGATCTATCACCGCGTGAACCACTTTTGCATTGTGGATTTGAGCGCATTTTATTTTGATGTACTGAAAGACCGGCTCTACATCTCCGCACCAAAGTCCCAGGCACGGAGGAGCGCGCAGACCGCGATCTGGCGCATTGGCGAGGCCTTGACCCGGTTGCTGGCGCCTATCTTGACCTTTACGTGCGAGGAAATCTGGCAGTACCTGCCGAAAACAGCAGGCCGCGAAGAGAGCGTGCACATCGCGAAGTTCCCTGCATCTGCCGATATTCTCGGCGGTAGTGCGGCGGCGGTGAGTTCCAAGTCAGACGAAGAGTGGAAGACTTTGCGGGCGGTTCGCGACGAAGTGCTGAAAGCGCTCGAAGCGGCTCGCAACACCAAGTTGATCGGGACCGGCCTCGAAGCTCACGTGGCGATCACGGCATCGGATCCTGTGTATTCGCTGCTGCAGCGTCACGCCGAGGAATTGCGGTATCTGTTCATCGTTTCGGCGGTAACGCTAGCTCAGGGGTCAGGCAACGGAACCAGCGGTACCCACGTTGAAATCAAGAAGGCTGACGGCGCCAAGTGCGATCGCTGCTGGAATTATTCGACGCATGTTGGCGAAGACAGCTCCTATCCCACAGTCTGCGAGCGCTGTAGCGCGGTGCTGAAAGAACTGGAAGCGCAGCCCTGATGAAGACGAGTTCGGCGCGCATCATCCACCTTCTGCTGGCGGCAATCATCGTTCTGCTCGATCGATGGACGAAGCGTTCGGTGGCTGCGCGAATTCCGCTGTATACGCACATCCAGATTATTCCTGGATTTTTCCGGCTCACCCATACCGAAAACACCGGTGCGGCCTTCAGCCTGTTTGCTGATTCTCCATCGCACTGGCGAACTGCGTTGCTGATCGGCTTTTCGGTGGTGGCGATGATCGTGGTGCTGGGCTTGCTGTGGAAGCAGAGGCGCGCGCTGACGATTTCTGGCGTAGCGCTATCGCTGATCCTTGGCGGTGCGATCGGGAATCTGTGGGATCGCGTGGCCCGCGGGCAGGTGGTCGATTTCCTTCTCTTCTACGTAAAGCAGTACCAGTGGCCGGTCTTTAACCTGGCTGACAGCGCGATCGTGGTGGGAGCGTCGCTGCTCGTGATCGAAATTCTCTTCTCTCGTCCGAAGAACATTACACAAACCCCTTAGCGCAGCTCCAGTTGTCCGGCGCCGACATGCGCATGGACACGATACTTCCCCGGCCCGCTGACGTCGAACGACCGAAATAATCCCCCTTTTGAAACGTTGAAGGCAGTGGCTTCGATCTGGCCGGACAGCACCGAGGCGTCGACGTGCGAATAGTCTTCGGGCTTGCCGAGTTCCATGGTGAGTTGACCGGCGTGCAACTCGATATCCTTGTCGCCATTGATGCCGGAGACCTGCATTTGCCCTGCAAACATTCGCGCGTAAAGGTTCGAGGACTTCGGCACTTCGACGGTCAGATCGAAATTATTGTGGGGGCATCCGGTGACGCGGATACCCGCCTTTTCGCCGTCGACCTGAATTCTGATGCGCACGTCGTCATTTTTTCTGAATTCCGGGCTATAAGAGACGCGAAGCATTTCGTCGTCCCTACCGACGAGATGAACGCTGGACGGGCAAAGGTCCATCCGAATCTGGCCGTTCGGAATGAACTTGCTCTCCACCGGAGACTTGCCGGTCTCCTCGAGGCTTTCGGCCTGAGAGACGGCGTTCGGGGTTGTAAGGAAAGCGATGCTCAATCCGAGCATAAGGAACAGGCCAAATCGCATGGGCACACCTCCACGGGCTGAGTGGGGGTACGAGGATACTTCAGTGGAAGTTCCCTATCAGTCTCCCCCGCCGAGACGTTTTCTGTTCGGGCGGGGATTTATCCGCCAGTGGAACTGGCAGGACATTGTCGGTGACCTCTTCGGGGCGATGGCGAACAAGAGATCCTACGGCGTTCCATAGAGCTGGCGATAGACGCTAGCGTTCCGCATGATGGCTTGGACGTATTCACGAGTCTCGGTAAAGGGGATCGACTCAACGAACTCCGGCGAATCACGGTAGGGGCCTTGTCCCATCCATTCCTCAACCCGGTCGGAACCAGCGTTGTAGGCAGCCAGTGCGTGCTCAAACGATCCTCCAAACTGGTCGACCATACCTTTGAAATAGCGTGTACCCAGTTCGAGATTTACCGTGGGCGTAAACAACTGGCTGGCGTTATAGCGCTTCAGAGATTCCTGATGCGCGACGAGCTTGCCGGTTTTCGGGAGCAACTGCATCAGCCCAACCGCGTTTGCGCGGGATACGGCCAGCGGATTGAATTCCGATTCCTGCCGGATCAGAGAAGCGACAAGATAAGGATCGAGATTGTTCGCCGTGGAAAAGCGCTTCAAGTCGGACCAGTAGGGACGCGGAAACAGAGCTTCCCAATACTCGCGAGGGAGCATGGGAATATCGACCGCGAAATAGCTCGGGACCGAGCGCTTCATGACTTCGATGGCGCGATCGTAGTGGCCGGTATCGGTGTAGATCTGCGCAGTCTCGGCCAGTTCCCAGTTGCCCTTGTCATCGCTGGACGCTGCCTGCAGTTCCTTGACAGCGAAATCTACCAGGCCCCCGTTTCCGAGCAGCTTCGCTTTCTGCAGGTGGAGATCTTCCGCCGGAGGATCCTCGAGCGTGACTTTCTCGGCGTGATCGAGGGGCGGAATGCGGTCCAGCAGCGGATACACTCCTGGCTGAGTGGAACTCTCGGGAAGCTTTTTCATCCGCTCACGGCCAAGTTCAGCGTAATAGTAGTTGCGATAGCGATCTGACAACTTCTGGTAGAACGCCCGCGCCATCTCGGGCTGGTTTTCTTCCTCGGCAAGGCGCGCGCGCCAGTAAAGCGCATTCGAAGTTTCGTTGCCATTGGGATAGATGGCAATCTGTTCTTCGAATTCTTTCTTAGCCTCTTCCATCCTCTGCAGGCGCATCGTGAGCCATGCAGCTTTCCAGTGCGCGTACGAGGCTCTCGATCCGTTGGGAAAGCGCTGCTGCAATTCGCGGAACGCGTCGAGGGCCTGATCGGGTTCGTGATGCACGAGGTGCAGGTTTGCGACCAACAGAAGCGCCTGCTCAAGCCACGGGCTCGTGGGCATCGCCTGCCGCAGCTGGTCCACCGTGTGGTAGAAGGTTTCGTTATCGTCCGAGGACCAAGCGACCTCGGCCAGAATATACAGACGCTGCGCGCCCTGTTCCGGCGTGGTCGCCGTCAGATTGATTACTTCGGCCTTGGCTTCACGATTACGGCCGCTGCGATGCAGTGCGTCGGCGAGAGCAAGCTCCGCGGCCGTACGATTTTCTGGAGTGGAGCGAACTGCAAGTTCGCGATACTCGTCAACCGCGTCGTTCCAGTGCTTCGCCTTCATCAGCAACTCCGCGCGAGTCTTGTGCTGCGCAGTCGTTGGCTGATACGTGATTGGGAGCTTCTTCAATTCCTCGTTGGCAGAATCCGCCTCGGCGGAAAGAGGCATGTTGAAGTAGACGTTCGCGAAGGCTTCTGATGCTTTCGGATACAGCTTCAGGGTTGCGTAAGCTTTTCCAAGGGCGAGTTCGATATCGGAACGCGCGGGCAAACGGTCTTTTTCGAGGAGTTCTGCGGCTTCGGCGGCGCGGTTCTCGGTCAGAAGAGCGTTCGCGTAGCTCAGGTGCGCATCGCGCACAAGCAGCGAATCCGGATACGTTGTTGCAAAGTTCGCGAGGGCCGCCAAACCTTCGGCCTGATGCCCGGTTTGCAGATAACAAGTCCCCACGTAGTAGGCGACGTAGTCGCCGAGGTCGCCGGCGAGCGGCTTCGCACGATTCAGCGGTTCAATAGCTTTCTGGTATTCGCGATCGAGGACGTGAGCGTATCCGACGACGAGCCAAGCCAGCGCCCCCGCGTCTTCTTTGGAGTGGGCACGCGCGTAGGATTCGACACCCGCGTAACCGGCTACCGTTCGATCCAGGATGAGCTGTTGCGCCATCCCGCGCAAGGTCGTCGACGCGACGAATGCTTGCCGGATCCGGCGAACCCTCGGCGACATCGGACGCCGTTTGCGCTTGGCCGGCTGAGCGTGGGCGGATTTCTTGCTTGACGTTCCTGAAGTTGTCGCAGACTTCCCTGTCGTTTTCTTGGCTGGAGACTTTCGAACCGTTGCCTTTGCCGGCGCTGCAGAATCTTGCGCGGCGGCAGCAGCAGGAACCACCGGTTTCTCTGAAGAGGCGGATTTTTCCGGAGTTGGCGGCGCGGAAGCGGCAGGAGCATCTTGGGGGACTGCCCAGGCTGTCGCGCACAGGACGCTCATCAGTCCACAGGAAAGGACTAGAGACAGCGGCCGACTACATTTGGGACCCAATCGAGACACCTTGTTGAGTTTCGCGCGGAGACGCGAGACACCAGAGCCTGTGAAACTTTGTAGCAACTTTTATTTTAGAGCGAACCTGCCTCGCACTGCGCAATTTCTAATGGTGCTTAATCAGGCTCGTTCTATTTCCGGAACGCCGCTCCCATCACCGAAAGATCGTCCTCCGCCAGACTGCGAACCACTTCCTTCTGAAAATAATCTCCGGTGGCGGCGACCGTCGAACCGTAGCGCTTCTGAAATGTCGTACGGCTTTTGTCGATATCTTCTTTCAACCGGTCATAGAGATCTTTATTTCGCCGGCCTTCAGCTACCTTGGCCTGGTTGTACAACTTGATTTCGTCAACCAGCAGGCGCGCGAAGCGTTGAGCCTTGCGGTGCGTGTCCGCGTCTTCTGCAGAGAGTCCTGCGAATGGATCGGTAGCGGCTGCTGGGGCGGATGCCGCTGCTCCCGCAGAAGCTGCATGAGCAACTTCGACCAGTTCGGCCGGCTCCGGTTCGGAAGCTGGTGTCGGCGCGACATGCTTTGGCGCATGAGGAGCGAACGGGTCGGAAAATGAACTGACGGCTTGAACTGGCGCGGGTACAGGACGCTCCATTGAAGGCGGGGCGTCAATGACGTCCTTATGCACCTGCTTGCGCAGAGAAGCAACTTCGAGCCAGGCGCTCGTCGACATCACTAGAACTTCGAGAGCAGGTGCGTCAAGCACGTTTTCGCTGCCACCATCGGCATAGAGCAACGCGGCAACTTTTTCCTTGAGCACCAGCGGTAGTACAAGAATCTGTTCGTTTTCGGGGCCGCCAAACTGCTGGACGAATCTCTGATCCATCTCGGCGATATTCGCAGGAGCTACCACGCGATTCTGATAGGCGTGCGCGACAGGTCCCGCGCCCATATCGAGCCCGAAATCCTTGATGCCATCATCGTCGCCGAAGCCGCGTCCCTGCCAGCCGTTTGCCGTTCCAGCCTTTACGACGAAAAGTGCGAGACGAGAGGCACAGGAACTGCCGGCTTCAAGCAGCGCTCTGAGAATTTCCTTCTGCGTCGTGCCCGCGTGAATGCTGGAAACAGCCTGAACCAGAGAGCGCTGTGATGCGCTGGGCGCATGAACTTGCCCGGAAGCCCCGTCTGCGGGCAATTCCGCGAGGACCTTCTCCACCAACTCCGACTGCAACTTGGGAAGTTGGCGCTCGAAAACCTGCGCGACGACGCGCTCGACAATTTGCTGTATTTGCTTGCTGTCCGCCATGCTCAGAGAACCGTTCACAAAAACCGCTGATAGTAACGACACTACTCTAACTGCTGATTATATGGAACTTGTACGGTGCCTTCATGGGTACTTCGGTACCTGTTCGATCGCGTCAGCCCCTTCTTTTTTCTGATTCTATAGCAATCTTGTGTCGAACCAAGGCCGAACCGCAGAAGCGGGATTGCGTATCTTGACACCGGGGTTGGCAAGATTTCAGAGCAGACGGGGCTGAGGATCGTCAGTCTCAGCCTTGGCCCCGAGAGCCATGACGTGATTGGGCAAAACGCCCCGCCTACAAGTAGAATAGGGAAACCTTCCACCGGTTCTGGTGACTTGTTACCGAGGATCAGTGGCCGGGAAAATACTGCATCGCCGGAACCATGGGAGCCATCCAAAACAAATTAGAAGGGCCAGTCAGCGAAGAGCTGGCGCTTGTACGAGCGGCCAAACAAGGTGACGACTCAGCGTTTGAAGAGCTGGTTCGGCGCTACGACCGTAACGTATTCAGGATTGCGCAACACATCACGCAGAACCGTGAAGACGCGGAAGACGTGGTGCAAGAAGCATTCTTGAAGGCGTACGGGAATTTGGCTAAATTTCAGGAGCAGTCCAAGTTTTATACATGGCTGGTCCGGATCGCCGTTAACGAGGCCCTGATGAAGTTGCGCCGGCGAAAGCCGGAGCGCACGGTCTCGCTAGACGAGGACATTAAGACGGAAGATGATTCCCTTCCGCGCGAGATCGCGGATTGGAGTCCGAATCCGGAACAGCAGTACACGCAGGCCGAGCTGAGAGAAATTCTCAGCAAGACAATTCAAGGCCTGCCTCCGGGGTTTCGAACAGTATTTGTTCTGCGAGACGTGGAAGGTTTGTCCACGGAGGAAACCGCGGCTGCGCTGGAGTTGAGCGTGCCGGCCGTAAAGTCGCGATTGTTGCGCGCCCGTTTGCAGCTTCGCGATCGTCTCGGACGCTATTTTCAGAGACGTGAAAGTGGAAATGGCAAGAACGATGGGCCGAAAGGCGGGAGTGAAGATGTTGAAACCGACGTGGCAAGTGGAGATAGCAACCAGTGAAATGCTCTGAATTCCTTAACGAGCTGACCAGTTATCTGGACGGCGTGCTCGACGAGAAAACAAAAGTCGAGTTAGAAAATCATTTGTCCTGGTGCCACAACTGCTACGTTGTCTGCGACACTACCAAGAAAACCATCGAGATTTATCGCGACTCGCAACTCTACGAATTGCCCGAAGATCTCCGTAGCCGCCTGCGCTCAGCCATCATGACAAAGTGCCAGCAGCACAAGAAGCGCGGCCCGCAGAACGTCTAAGTTTTTTCAAGGCACGCCAGTGCTGAGATATTCCCCCGAACGTCCACTTTTTTGCACTTCACCGGCGTTAGCAGCACTTTCAGGCGAACACACGTAAGCACTTCTCCCCCGTAACTATTCTGCGCAGAATGGGTTAGAACGTCGTAAGCCGATGAATTGGCTTGCTTTACTAAAGCGAAACTCTTTTGGCTATCGGTGAATCTAAGTAACTGAGTGCAGCGCATACAGTAAGACGGTGCAGGGGGGCGCCCACTCAACAACAGCCCAGGGATTGCATACGCGCTCAGGTGTGGAAGGTGGGTCATGATCGAGAAATTGGTGAACACGTTGTTTGGCTGTAGGCACCCTCGCTACAGTTTTCCGGTTTCTGTTCGTCGAGCTTCGCGCCGCCCCCAGGCTGCAGCTTTGACGGGAACGTATGTGGTTTGCCTTGATTGCGGAAAAGAATTCGCTTACGACTGGCAGGAGATGAAGGTGATCACCTCTCCCGAGGAACATCGTCAGCACCTGGCCGAATTGGCGAAGCACGCTGCCTAAGAGCTGCACAGTTTTATCAAGGCTTTTCACCTAGGAATGAGGCGATGTTTGCGATTTCCTTCCGGGCAGCGTCCGAGCGAATGCCTGTTCGCTCTTCCTTGACGAAGGCCTGAAACTCCGCAGATGCATCGACAAGTTGTTTCTTCTCCTCGAAGGCAAAAGCCGCGACCCAGTGGGCTGCGGAGTGAGGCGTGTCGCCCATCGAGTGAACCTTCCGGCAAGCGGCGATGGCGTCGTCCCAATGATGATCCATATAGTCCGCATAGGCCAACAAAACCAAAGGCACGCTATCGGCGGGATCTAGCTCGCGAACTTTGCCCAGCACGGCTTCCGCGTCGGGGAAAGCATTCTCAGCCATCTTCAAGCGTGCCAAATTGACGTAAGCGGGAACGAACCGGCTGTCGATCGCGATCGCCTTTTGCAGAGCGTCCAGTTCGAGGTCACGGTTGCCACTTCGCGCGTATGCCACTGCGAGATTGTTGTACGCAGCTGCATATTGCGGATAGATCGCGATCGCCTTTTTCAGCGTTGCGGTCGCGCCCTTCCAGTTTTGCCCCTCTAGTTGTTCGCTGGCTTTGTTGAATTCCTTCGCGGCTGGCTTTGGGATTTTCAGGTCCGCGACCGTGACCATCGCCGAATTCAGCGTGGTATCGACCGGGCCGGCGGTCGCAGGACGAGTCACGTTTACCTCCAGAGACTCGGTGTCCGGTGAGGTGAGTACGACTTCGCTGGATTCAAAGGTCGCAAATCCGCGTCCCGAGACGCTTAGGTAGTAGGTGCCGGGCGGAACTCCGAAGAAAGCCACGGTACAGGATTTATCTGTCGATTCCCTGCCCTCAGCTGTCGAGTGAGAACGGACAAGGGAGACCTGAGTGGAGACGTCGCAGTCGCCTCCGTTCGAGAAGTTCACGTGTACAAAAACGCGATGATTGATCGTGGGTAGACCGCTGCCAAACTGAGCTTGAGAAGAAGCGACGGCAAGAAAAAGGAGAAGGAGACTGCGGCCAGTCATGGTGACACCTCCCGAAACGTTCGCTCGCATCGGAAACGGGGCGAAAACTTGGGAGATGGACTTGGCTTGAAGTGCGAGGGTGTTGCGGGTGGGACGAATTCCCTGTTACCGGGGATTTCTGGTTAAAAGGTGACAATTCCGTTCGAACAAGAAAACGCCCCTCACAGTGCGGGGCGTTTGTCTGCTTGTTAAATGTTTAACGCGACGGGTATTCCGCAGGAATTGGAACTGGCACGCGCTTGTCGATCGGGATGAATTCCCTTTCCCCGGTCCGGTGTAAATCTGGCGCGGGCGGGCGATCTTTTGCTCCGGTCATTCATCAGTTCCTGCCACTGTGCCAGCCAGCCCGCCGTTCGCGGGATTGCAAACAGCACGGTGAACATCTCGGGGCGGAAGCCCATCGCCTGATACATGATTCCCGAATAGAAGTCGACGTTGGGATAAAGTTTGCGCTTCACGAAATATTCGTCCTCCAGCGCGATGCGTTCGAGTTCAAGCGCGATGTCGAGCTTCGGGCTGCGTCCCGGTCACTTCGAAGACCTGCTCGGCGCTCCAGCGAATAATTTTCGCCCGGGGATCGTAGTTCTTGTAGATGCGATGGCCGAATCCCATCAACTTGAACTGTCCTTCTTTCACTCGCTTGATGTAGGCCGGAACGTTGTCCTTTGAGCCGATCTCATCGAGCATCTTCAGCACTTCTTCATTCGCGCCGCCATGCAGCAGGCCCGCAAGCGCCGATGCCGCCGATGCGACCGCGAGATACGGATCGGTCTCGGAACTGGCCACGGAACGCATCGCGCTCGTACTGCAATTCTGTTCGTGGTCGGCATGCAGGATGAAGAGAATGTCGAGCGCCCGCGCGATAGCAGGATGCGCCACATATTTCGGCTCGACCATCTTCCACAACATGTTCATGAAGTTTTCGGTGTAGCTCAGATCGTTGTCGGGATACACGTAGGGGAATCCTACATTGTGCCGGTACGACATCGCCGCGATAGAAGGAACTTTCCCGATCAGTGCGTACGACCTGGTGCATGCGGTTCGCGGGGTCATGGACCTTCTTGGCGTCGGGATACACGCTGGAGAGCGCCGCAATCGTGCTGACGAACATCGACATCGGGATGGGCGGAATAGCGGAAGCCTTCCATGAATTTCTTGGTGGTTTCGTGCAGCATCGTGTGGTGCGTGATGTCGTAGACCCACTGTCTTCAGTTCTTTTTCCGTCGGCAATTCGCCGAACATCAGCAGGTACGCTACTTCCAGGAATGTGCAGCGCTCCGCCAGAACCTCGATGGGATATCCACGATACCGCAGGATGCCCTTGTCGCCGTCGATGTAAGTGATGCTGCTCTTGCACGCCGCCGTATTCATGTAAGCCGGATCGTAGGTCATGAGCCCGAAATCGTCAGGGCCAGTCTTGATCTGGCGCAAGTCCATCGCCCGAACGGTGCCGTTTTCGACCGGCACGGTGTATGTCTTGTTGGTCCGGTTGTCGGTGATGGTTAAAGTGTTGTCTGGCATGAGGTGTTCCTCTGTACGACCGCTAGAACAAGAATATCTGAGGCTAGGTCCGTTACCCAAGCCGAATCTGTGACTCAAGTCACATGCACCTGTGATGAGATGCGAATTTGCGAGTCGGAGGCTTGAGAAGCGGCCGTCCCGGGAGATGGGCTCGGGGACAAAGAAAAACCGGCGGCTTTGAGCCGCCGGCTGTGGAGGTAAGAACGTGTGCTAGTTGGAATCGTCGCGGCGCTTCAAGGTCGGACGATCGTCATCGCTTTTGCCGTCGGTTGACTTGTCGCTGGTGTTCGAGGTGCGCCGCAGGCTTGGTTTGTTACCGTCTTTCTCGTCGAGCATCTTGTGCTTGTTCTCGATCGATGCCAGCCGTGCCTTCACCTCGTCGAATTCTGACGTGGTCACGACGTATTGCTGCTTGGCAGGAAGAATCTTGCGGATCTCGTCCTGCGACTTTTCAATGCGATCGGGTGTCTGCGGGTGGGTGTCGAAGGCCTTCGACAGCGTGCCGGGTTTCTTCTTCTCCATCGCCTGAATCTTTTCGAAGAAGGAGACGAAGGCCGAAGGATCATAGCCGGCGCGGTACATGTATTCGATGCCGAGGTAATCCGCCTCTGCCTCGAAGCCGCGCGAGAAATGCAGGAAGGTCAAGGGGATACCGCAGTCCCATACCTTCGTAGATGCCGTATCCCAGCGCGCCGCCCATAAAGATGGCGGGCAACGAAGCGAGCTGGAGAAGGTTGGCGCGGGTCATTTCGCGTCCGTAGTGGCAGGCAGCGACGTGGGCGATTTCGTGCGCCATTACGCCGGCCATCTCGGCTTCCTCGTCGGCGGCCAGAATCAGGCCGGAGTTGACATAGAAAAAGCCACCCGGCAGAGCCATGGCGTTTACGACATCGGAGTCGATGACTTTGATGGTGAATGGAACCTGCGCGTCGGAGTTGCGAACCAGGTTTTGTCCTACGCGGTTCACATACTCGGTGATCACTGGATCGTTAATGAGCTTGATCTGGGACTCGATCTGCTGGGCGTACTGCCTGCCGCGTCGCGACCTGTCCTTCCACTGTGTACCAGTTGCCTACACCGCGTCCGCACCCTACGTTGCGGTTGCCGACGGCGTCCACGTCGGTCTTGCCGCCGTTATGCTTGATGTCGCTGTCGTCCTGCGTGGGCAGGGCGGCTGGCGCCTGTTTCGGGGCGTTCTGGATATCGCTCGCCTTCGGCTGTCCCGCGTCGGGGTCGGTGCCTGGAGCCTTGCTTTGAGGCTGTGTTTGAGTCGGAGTCTGCGCCGGAGTGGGCGTCTGGGTCGGATCTTGATTGGGATTCTGAGCCTGCACCAACATGATGGGCGCAACGCAGAATGCAGCCAGACCTAGGGCGATCGCGAGCCTTCTGGATTTCATAGGGTACTCCTTGGACCTGATTATACGCCCGGTTGGAAAGACACCAAGCCCCTAATCAGGGCGGTAGTGGTTAGACGCGCGCGTCCGTCGCGGGGTTATCTGCGGTGGGTACAAAAGGTTGCCGAACGTTGTTCTTTGTTGATTTTCCGCGTATTAGAGCCTAGTATTCGCGGCGGCTTGGAGGACGTGATGAAGAATCCATCTGGTCCGGTCAACAAGCGTCTGCTGCAAGTCGTGTTTTTCAGTTTTATCACTGCCGTAGCCTTTGCACAGGCCCCTCCCAAATACAATGCCGCCACGGAAACGACGTTAAAGGGCACCGTGACGGAACTCAAATTCCTGCCGCCGACGGGCGCGAAATCCATAGCGTACGTCATGACGAAAACCGGTCCTGACAAGGACAAAGATGTGGTCGAGATCTTTCTCTGTCCGAAGAAGTTTCTGGATGATCTTGGGATTGTTTTTAAGGCGGATGACGCGATCCAAGTAACGGGATCACAGATCAAGCAGGACACTGGAAACGTGCTTCTGGCCCGCGAAGTCGTGAGGAACGGCGAGACGATCACTTTGCGGTTTCAGGACGGCAGGCCCGCCTGGTGATTGGCGGGGCGATGGATCCCGAGTCGCTCTTGTTCGAGTCGAGGCGATCCGCTGAACGGTCCGGAATCAATCTCTGCAATCTCGCTCCAGTTCCTCGGACGACAGGTGAACGCAAGGTCTCTACCAGACGGTGCGAATCAGCGGGCTCTGTAGGATTTTTTCATCCTGTGTAATCAGGGTGAGTCCAAGAGCGCGCGCGGTGGCGCCAATCAAGCGATCGGCCGGGTCCTTGGGATAGCTCTCCGGAAACATCGTCGCGAGCGAAGCAATCTCCGGCGTGATGTCGAGCAGAGCTACTGCCGCCTCATCGAGGATTTCGCGGATGGAGGCTTCCACGGTTCCCGAACCACGCAAGCGACCGCTCTGAAACAGTAGCGCCAGTTCCCAAATCGAAATGGACGCGACCGCGCATCCATCCCCTCGATCGGCCTTCAGTATCTCCCTCTCCGCATCTCGAGACAGGCGATTCTTCGCGGACACCATCCAGACGAGAACATGAGTGTCCAGCAGGATCACTTCAAGATCTCCCAGTCTTCGAGAGGCACCACTGGCGCAACAATATCCCCAAGGATCTCGATCTTGCCCGCCAAACGTCCTAAGACTCGTGCGGGAACCTGATCGAGAGGTACCAACTTGGCCACCGGTTTGCCCCTCTTCGTGATTACGACCGGAATGCGGCTCGAACGCACCTGTTCCATCACCTGGAGGCACCGAGCTTTGAATTTACTTGCAGGAATCGTTTTCGTTGGCATGGTCACCTCAAATCGACCATGGTCATTTTAACATGACCATGCCAGGAATTCCTTAGTCGTAATACTCCAATCCCAAATGCGTGATTAGGCCTTCGCCCTTCAAGTGACGGAGCGTGTTCTTCAGTTTCATCGACTGAATGAACAGGTCGTGCTCCGGATACAGGCCTGGAACCGTCATCGGAGACTTGAAGTAAAAGCTTAACCACTCCTGGATACCTAGGCCCTTTAACTCAGAGCAGCGTTTCGCGAGGTCAAGGAACAGGACCAGATCGAGCACGATCGGCGCCGCGAGAATGGAATCGCGGCAGAGGAAATCAACCTTGATTTGCATCGGATAACCCAGCCATCCGAAGATGTCAATGTTGTCCCAGCCCTCTTTATTGTCCCCGCGGGGCGGATAATAGTTGATGCGGACCTTGTGATACATGTTCCCGTAGAGTTCGGGATAGAGCCCGGGTTGCAGGATGTGCTCGAGCACACCCAACTTCGATTCTTCCTTGGTCTTGAACGATCCGGGATCGTCGAGAACTTCGCCATCGCGATTGCCCAGGATGTTTGTGGAATACCATCCGCTCAAGCCCAGGAGGCGAGCTTTGAAAGCCGGAGCCAGCACGGTTTTCATCAGCGTCTGGCCGGTCTTGAAGTCTTTGCCGCAAATAGGAGCTTCGTTCTTGCGAGACAGTTCGAGCATGACCGGCAGATCGACGGTCAGATTCGGTGCGCCGTTGGCGAAAGGAACTCCTTCCATCAGCGACGCATAGGCGTAGATCATCGACGGAGCAATCATCTCGTCGTTCTCGCGCATCGCCTTCTCGAACGACTTCACCGACTGATGGGCCGCTGTGGGCTCGATGTAGGACTCCGTCGAACCGCACCACATCGTGACCAGGCGGCTGGCGCCGCTGGTCTTCTTGAATTCGCGCATGTCGGCGCGAATCTGCTCGGCAAGATCCATCTTGTTCTTGCCCTTCTTGACGTTGGGCCCATCGATCTTCTTGACGTAATTGTGATCAAAGACGGCCGAGCGAGGAGTGATGGACGAGAGAAATGGCTTCAATTGTTCGAGCAGTCGATAGTCGAGGACACCCGCATTCGTGGCGGATTCGTACATATTGTCTTCAAAAATGTCCCAGCCTGTGAAGACCAGATCGTCAAGACCAGCTAGCGGCACGAATTCTTTGACCTTCGGAGAGCGGGCATCCGTGCGCTTACCTAAGCGGATGGTGCCCATCTGCGTAAGCGACCCGATGGGCTTGGCGAGGCCCTTGCGGATGGCTTCCACGCCCGCTACGAAAGTGGTGGCGACCGCGCCCATTCCGGGAATCATGACACCCAGTTTGCCCTTCGCGGGTTCGATGGTGCCATTGTCTTTCCCGGCTGAGGCTTTAGATGTCCGTTTGGTGCTGGTGCGTGCTGCCAGATTCATCTCGCGGCTGGCGCGCTCGGCGTGAGCCAGAGCGGTTTCGCGATGCTCATGTTCGCGCGCGGCGGCGGAGGTCGAAAACTGTTTGCGGTGACGGTTTCCGTCGGCATCCCACCAATCGGCCATGAATACTCCGGGCTTTTTCTGGTACATTTCGCCTTCTCCTGGTGGCGGTGGCTAGTCACCGCCACCACACTGGAGATCCTCTCACGTTGCGGCTCGGTTTGGCAAACAAAGGATGCCAACGAGTCAGAATGCGGTTCGAAGAGAACGGAATATTCATCGAGCGAGAAATCAGGGGTGCGGTTCGAGTTCATTAGAAGTCGCTGCGCGGCGGCGTGCCGGAGATGATTTCGCGGGCCCACGTCATGGAATCGTTGAACGCGCGGTTGACGTAGGGCAACGACAAGTTCAACTTCTTGGCGAGTGTGGTTACGTCTTCCCACTCCCCGGCCTCTCGCGCCAGCATGAGCTGGTAGATGGGCGCGAGCGAGGATTCATGTCCAATCTTGGCGTTCATCAACTCTTCCTTCGTATTCGGATCGAGCGGCAGGCCCTCGAGCACAACGCCCATGGGAAGGTCGAGGATGGCGTCCATCATGGAAAGCATTCCCATGAGGAAGAGGTCGGAATTCCCGTGCTCCACCTTGGGAGCAATGAGCTCGCAAAAATGGGCGCGGACAAGGGACGACAAGACAAGGTCCGTGCATTTTTCCTGACCCATCACGAGTGTTGTCGCCATGCGAATCCAGCGAACCAGTTCGCGCTCTCCCAAAAGAGAGATGCCGTGGCGGATCGATTGAACGGGCGATGACAGCCCGAGCAACGGTGAATTCAGATAGCGCAACAGGCGATAACACAGCGACGCATTGTGCTTGATGAGGTCTTCGACAGCAGCGAAGTCCACCTTCGGTCCCGAAACTGCTTGCAGCAGGCGCAGCTGATCGGCTTGATTGGCGGGGATATGACGCGCCCGCATGTGCTCAGGCCGGCGGAAGAAATATCCCTGAAATAGAGTAAACCCGTCTTTCGCGGCGGTGAGCATCTGAATGCGGTCTTCGACCTTTTGCGCCACCATGCGGATATCCTTCCCCGCGTATGCCTTAACGAGGCGTGTGTTCTCCTCGGGAGGAAATTTCCTCACATCGACTTTGATGAATTGCGCGTAGGGTACGAGAGCTTCCCGGGGATCTCCGGGGCAAAAATTGTCGAGTGCGAGCCGATACCGTTTCTGCCGCAGTCGCTGACATGCGAACAAAACGATTTCGTCGGCAGGAACGGTTTCCTGAATCTCGATCACGATTTTGTCAGGAGGCAGAAGGAGGAAGTAATCCTTTAACAACATCTGGCGCGTGCAGTTGATGAAAGCCAGCCTGCCATCGCACACTGCATCGAGACCGAGCACGTTAAGGGTATCGATCGTGCTGCTGGTGGCTGTCTCGACATCGGAGTTGAAGTGAGTGTCCTCGGCGGTTTCGCGAAACAGCAACTCATAGCCCACAACTTTTTCTTCATGGGTGAGAATCGGCTGGCGGGCGAGCCAGGGACTCGGCTTTTCTGCCGGAGCTTGCGCGGTAGTGTTCATGGTCTGTCAGACTCATCGGCAGTTCCCCTGCAAAGATTGAGTTGGCGATCTTAATGAAGGACTTCGATGTTGCCAGCGCGCGTGCGGGACGTTACAAAAGTCACGATCGCGGCCTGATGATCCCGATAGATTCTTTGAATTGGACTCTGCACCAATCTTGTTGCATAGTGGAATCACTTCGCAGCCGGCAGAGACGCCGTATCCCATCGAAGTTTCTGATTGAATGCCAGCCGTGTTAGCGGCATCAATCTCCTGACCTTGTCGTTCTCCACCAAAAGCCTGAGCCCATGCGATCCGGAACGTGCGGACAGCGTGCTCGTCAGACTTGCCCTCGTTTTTACGACGGCAGAATGGAGATCCAATGATTTCGATTCGCAGATTCGCTTTCTCCGCCTTACTGGCGGTGACCACTATCAGCCTCGCTCCGACCATTGCTTCGGCGCAGGAACCGGCCCGCGGGAAATTCACCCTCACGCACGCAGTGAACTTCGGGAAGGCGAAGGTTCCGGCGGGTGATTATCAATTCACTTTCGACCACAACGGCATTTCGTCGGTGATTGTTCTCAGCAAAGTGAGCGGGGCTCCGGCTGGATACATGGTCCTGGTACCAACGATCGAAGAGACGAATGCGTCGAGCGTAAACCGTCTGATGCTGGAAACAACTTCCGACGGCAGCTATGTCAGCGCGATGCAGTTGCCGGAGTTCGGCATGACGTTGCACTTTAACGTTCCACGCCACCCGGCGGAGAAAGTGATTGCCAAGGCTGCAACCACAGCCGCGGCATCAGGACAGTAGTCGCCAGGCTTGCTCGATACGATGGGGCAGATACCCAACCAGGTATCTGTCCTTTTGTGCGTTGTGCGGATAAAATCGGGGGCCGCAAGTAGTTCTTCACCCTTGGGGAAATCATGAAGAAACCGAGAGTCCCTGCGAAACCTTTCCAGCACTTCGCCTTGTTGTTGATCGTCTGCGCGGCGTCCGCAGTGCTGGCGCAGGATGCCAAGTCTTCGTACCCGAGCATGGCCCCGGTCGATGAGTATCTAATTTCGGATCGAACGGAGGAAATTGCACTCGCGCGAAGTGCGGCCCCGGAATCCTTGTCACGCGACGCGGGGATTATGGTTCTGGGCCGGAGGGGTTACGAAACCGTGGCCGAGGGAAAGAACGGTTTCACTTGTATGGTCCTGCGTTCGTGGACGGCGGGAATCAACGATCCGGATTTCTGGAATCCCAAATTGCGGGCTCCGATCTGCTTCAATGCCCCAGCTTCGCGGACCTACTTGAACCTTATGGTCAAGAAGACTGAGCTGATATTGGCAGGAGTTTCTAAAGACGCGATGTTCGCCGCAATCAGCGCGGCGCTCGACAAGAAGCAGCTACCCGCGATCGAAGCGGGGGCGATGTGCTACATGATGTCGAAGCGGGGTTACCTGAGCGATCGTGACGGGCATTGGCATCCGCACCTGATGTTCTTTGCTCCGCCTACCAAGGCTGCAGCCTGGGGCGCAGATCTTCCAGGATCGCCGATTATCGCGGCTGAAGATCCTGAGGACCGCCTGACTGTGTTCCTTGTTCCGATCGGTCGGTGGTCCGATGGGACCGCCGATGAGGCGTCCGCGATGCCAAGTCACTAGCGGTCTTACTTTGGCATACCCATGCGGTGCAGCAGATCGGCATAGCGCGGATCTGAATGGAGCGAGTCCAGCGCGGGGTAGCGAAGTACCTGCATCAAATTGTTGTTGCCATCGGCAAAGGATTTTTCCAGATAGTGGAATGCGCCATCGCGGTCCCCCGCAAGCGCCGAAGCCGCCCCCATCACGGAAACGCGATCCGTACCTTCCGACGTGCTGGCGAGCTGCAAATAGCCGGCCGCATCTTCTGAGACAACAAACGACGGGGGCGTATTGAACGACTTTCGCATTTCGCGCACGGCGTCCGGGTACCGGCCCATGGTGGCGTACAGCGTCGACAGCTTGAAGTGCGCGGGAAAGAAATTGGGCTCCCGCTCAATGACCTTCTGAAATTGTCCGAGCGATTCCGGATACCGGTGGAGATCCATCAGGATGACCGCGTCATTCGTATTGACGATCGAGGATAACGGGTCGAGTGCGAGTGCCGTTTGGATTTCGGCGAGGGCTTCGTCAAACCTGCCTTGCGAAGTAAGGCAACCAAAGGCAAAAAAATAGTGCGCCGCGGCGTTGTTCGGATTTATTTCGATGGCGCGGCGATACTCGGCCTCCGCGCCGCTCCACTTCCACAAGTTCGTGAGAGCCATTCCACGGGCAACGTGTACTTCTGAGACCGCGCCATCAAGTTCGATCGCCTTCTTTGAAGCCTCGTCCGCGAGCGCCACGGCCTGTTTGGAGCTGACGCCAATGTCGTAACTGGGCCCGACATTATAGGTGTCGGCGAGGCCGGCGTACGCGAGCGCATAATTCGGGTCGGCAGCGATAGCTTGCTGGAACAGCGCAATGCTCTTGATGAGTCCTTCGCGGGTGCGCCCATACCAGAGCTGCCGTCCCTCCAGATAGAGCCGGTACGCTTCAGGGTTCGTTGTGCCCGCGCTGTTTGCCTGATGCTGCTCGTCTCCGCTCGAAGTAACGTGCAATCGGTTCGAAATATCCCGCGTGATGTCGCTTTGCACTTGGGTGACGTCAGCCAGCTTGCGGGAGTAGCGTGATCCCCAAATCTGCGTGCCGTCCGCGGTATTGACGAGCTCGGCGCTTACACCCAGCTCGTCGCCCCGTTGTGTGATCCGGCCGACGAGCACGGCGCTGACTTGCAGCGTCTTGCCCACCTGTTGCGGATCATCTTCTTTCCCCTTGAATTTGAATACGGTGCTGCGTGCCATCACCTTCATGTTCGAGAGCTGAGACAGCGTACTGATTAGGCTTTCGGTCAAACCATCGCTCAGGTATTCGTTGCCGGGATCGCTGGTTGCATTCACGAATGGGAGCACGGCGATCGAAGTGATGTTTTCTGCATTCGATCGTCCTCGCCACCAGTATGCCAATCCAGCGATGGCAGCCATCACTACGAGTGCGGCGATCACGAGCGCAACGGGACGCTTCTTAGGGACAGCAATTGCGCTGGAAGAACCTGGAATCGCAGCACCGGAGTGCGGCCCGGACTCGCTCGCTGCTGCCGGCGACGAGAGGCGGGTTGAATCAAAATCCCGCTTCAGGCGTGCCAAATCAGTACGCAGATCGGCCGCGCTCTGGTAGCGCAAATTGCGGTCCTTCTCGAGAGCCTTATCGAGGATGCGTTGCAAGTCCGGAGGCATGTCCGGATTCAGTCGGACCGCGGGCATGGGCGTGGTATCGAGAATCGATTTGAAGATCTCAGCCGAACTCCCGCCGCGGAATGGCAAGGTCGCTGTCGTCATTTCATAAAGGACAGCGCCAAACGAAAACAGATCGCTTCGCGCATCCAGCGGCTTCGCGCGCGCCTGCTCCGGGGACATGTAGGCGATGGTTCCCAGCGTTGTGCCCGGACTCGTCAAATGCGGGTCGACGATCACGTTGGTCATCGTGTCCGCCGAAGCGACTTGTCCGGACGCGCTCGGGGGCGTGTCAACCTTGGCCAACCCGAAATCCAGCACTTTGATGTGACCGCGCTTAGTGACGAAAATATTGGCCGGCTTGATGTCCCGGTGAACAATTCCCTGGGAGTGCGCGGCATCGAGGCCGTCGGCAATCTCGATCGCGAATCCGAGCACAGTATCGTTGTCGAGGGGTTTCTCGGCAATCAAATGCTTGAGCGTCGTGCCGTCGAGAAACTCCATAGCGATGAAGGATTGTTCGTTGTGTTTGCCGATCTCATAAATCGTGCAGATATTCGGATGGTTGAGCGCCGAAGCGGCCCGCGCTTCGCGGCGGAAGCGCTCGAGCGCCTGCGGATCGCGCGAAAGGTCATCGGGAAGGAATTTCAGGGCAACGAAACGCCCCAGCTCAGTGTCTTCGGCTTTGTAAACGACGCCCATTCCGCCGCCCCCCAGCTTTTCCACGATGCGGTAATGAGAGATGGTCTGTCCGATCATTCGCGCTTCCGAGTCGCTACATCTTAAGGAGTAAGTGAGGGACAGTCAAAGAAGTTGCCGAAGGCTGGCAGGTTCGGACGCAAACGTGACTCCATGACAGCGGAACACGCATCGTCGAGAACTTCATCGGGGGAAACGACAGGGATCCGGCACCAACATTTTTGACGAGATTGTCGACACACCCCGGCGGCAGGATGGAAAGAAACAGGATCGGACGGGGGGATCCGATCTCGATTCTAGCTTGTCGGGAGCTGGGAGTTGCCGCGAACATCATCGCTGAGCACGATTGCCTCAGCAATTTCCTTCATCGGTTTACGCTTCTGGCGGCTTTGGCGCTGCAAAGCCAGGTAGGCTTGTTCTTCGTTCAGACCGAGATCGCGCTGCAAAATACCCTTCGCCCGCTCTACGAGCTTCCTGGTTTGCAGTTGTTCGGCTAGCGTGGAGTTCGCCTCTTCGAGACGAGCCATTTCGATTTCGGCGCCCACCAGAAATCCAACGGTCGAAATCATGCGGATCTCACGGCGGCGGTAGACGTGATGTTGACGATGCTGCAGGTTGATGACACCAACGACGCGGCCTCGGCACATCAGTGGTACCGAGAGAAACGCTTCGTAGCTGTCTTCCGGCAATTCGTGGAAAAACTGGAAGCGTGGATCCTGCGCAGCTTTTTCCGGAATTGCTACCGGCTCCAGATGCTCCGCAACCCATCCCGTAATGCCCTGCCCCACGCGCAACTTCAGGCGATCGACCGCGTCGGTATGAGGGTTTTTGGATGCCCGCAAGACGAGTTCATCGTCTTCGAGCACATAGATCAGGCAGGAGTCGCACTTCACCAGCGCAGCAGCAAATTCGACGACACGACTAAGAACTTCGTGAAATCCGTCGGCCGCATTGAGCCGAACACTGATTTCATGGAGTACATCAACGTGTGAGTCCTCAACAGATATAAATGTTTCCATGAAAGACATTATCGATTTTGTAGCGATAAAGTCTAATTGCAAATTTTGATGGAGAGGATAAAGGAATTCCGTCGAGATTGTTACCAACGTTTAACATCTTTTGCAGAGTTAGTGCATCGTTTATAAACTGGCCGGCCCTTGGTCACGGTTTCGTTTCGACGTCGAGAGACTTCACAGGCAGATCCCAATGGGAGTCCAGGATCTCGAACCGGCGCTGTTCCTCGCGCTGAAACGTTTCCTGATCGGGATACAGCTGCTTCTGCAGGGCGGCTTCATCGAATGCCTCGTTCGCGACGGTGGCATTCTTGAAGACGATGGTGACCCGGAAGTCCCATCGTCCGTCTTCGGTGGTGTGATAGCGGGGCTGGTCGACCCAAACCTTGGTGATGCGGCCCATCTCCGACTCTTTCTTGAGCACCGGATAGTGATTCTTCTTGAAGAGCTTGAGGAATTCGTCAGCGTGTCCCCATTTGGTTTTGTAGTAGTACTCGACGACGAAAGGCTTGTCGGTTGCGACTGATTGCGCGTAGGACGCGAAGGGCGCTGTGAGCGCGAGCATCAGAATGAGCGGAAGAAGGCGGCGCGAATGGATCACTGGATATCTCCTCAAACGAGAGTGCATTCGCTTGTACACCATGCCAGCGGGTAGCATCAAGGGCGGCGGGACGCAAGGCATTAGACTCGATGGTCGTTTGAGTTGAGAAAGGTCTCCGCCGGCGCTTCCACCCCAGGTCTCGCTTGCGCTTCGCTGGACGGGGCGTCCGTCCCTACATAAAGGAGGATCGATGTCAGATACGACCGACGAACAACAAATAATTTCCCTTTTTGAAGACGGCGATCGGGCGCTCGTCTCTGCCGATGTCGCCGAGTTGCACCGTATTTATGCCAACGACTATGTGCAGTACGACGAGTCGGGAATGGCCTCGTCCAGGCAGGACTTGATTCACAATCTTCAATCCGGGACGATTCGATTCATCGCGATGATTTCGACAGAGCGGCGCATTCGTATTCTGCGCGACGGGATTGCCGTTGTTCATGGATCGGAGAGTGACGAGATCGCCCGCAACGGAGAAAGAGTCTCCGTCCGCTACGTTTATCTGGATGTGGTTGAGAAAAGAAACGGTCGATGGCAGATCGTGGCTTCGCAGCTGGCGAGGCCGCCAGCGGCTACTCCTCAGCAGTCCTCAGACGATTCTGCCAGTGGCTCCAGATGAACCACAGAGCGCCCGCCACGAGCACAACGCCGATCACGGCATCGAATTTGTGGAAGTATTTCCCGAGTTCGCGCCAGTTCTCGCCGAGTTTCATCCCGAAGTAGGCGAGAGCGAAACACCATGGCCAAGATCCCAGAAATGTGTAGATGTGAAAGCGAGCGCGCGGCATGCGAGCGATACCTGCGGGCAGCGCGATAAAGGTTCGAATCACGGGCAGCAAGCGGCCGATGAAGACTGCGAGATACCCCCAACGCGCGAAAAAGCGGTCGGCCCAATCGAGTTCGCGACGGCCCATCAGGATCCAGCGACCATAGCGCTCGACCAGCGGACGTCCACCATAGCAGCCGATTTCGTACGCAATGAACGACCCTACGTTGCAGCCGATCGCCCCGGCAGTTGCGGCCCAGAAGAGTTTGAACGTGCCTTGAAATGTGAGGTAGCCCGCGAAGGGCATGATCAGTTCCGAGGGTAGCGGGATGCAGGCGGATTCAATCGCCATGAGGATCGCAATCCCGGCATATCCAGTCATGGCGATGATCTTGCTGATGAAGAGAAATAGTATTCCGAGGATGCGTTCTGTCATGGGAAGAGGCGGTTAGAGGCTAGGCGCCTGTCGCCATGGTAAATTCGCGCCCTAAGCGTGCCTCACCCAGTGTAACGGAAATTAGTGGGGGGACATTGACTTGCACGGAAACCCCTGATCCGTGATCTCAGGTCTTTAGAAAGAGCCTTCCTGAGTAAATGCATATCCAGGTATCGTTGCGCCTTGGGGAGTCTTCGAAACTTTAATGCGCACGGTGGGAGCTTCAGGGGCCGTGATGCCCGCGGGCCGCAGCATGGCGTACTGGGTGAAGACCTCGTTGTAAACCTTGGTGACGAGATAGTCCTGCCCGTCAGCTTCGCTGCGCCACACCTGTCCGAGTTGGATCGAGTTCACTGCCAAGGGATCCCTGATTTCGTTGGTATATCCAGACTACCCACGGACTTCGGGGGCGTCAATTCCCTTGCAGGTTACCGAGGGACAATAGGTTGCAATGCAGAAAAGAGAGTTGGCTTGGGGGTTCGTGCATGGAACGGACGCTCGCTGTTACGATGAGATTCCCAAGGAGAACGTCATGCCGCGTGGAGTAGTTCCGCGCCAGCCAAGTCGGGCCGGCCGCCAGGACAAAGTTCGTGCGGCGCGCACACTCATGTCTGCGAAATCTAACCAGAAACTCTCAGTCAGAAAGAAAAATGGCGATCTTCAAGCAAAAAATGCTGCAGTGGGTCTGGCCACTAAGGGTAGAGGGGTTTCAGACAAACCGGCGCCAAAGAAAGCGGCCACGGCCAGAAAGATCAAGGGCTACAACCCGACCTCTCCGGAGCGCGTCGCCGAAATTCTGAAGCGGCTGAACCAACTCTATCCTGAGGTGAAGTGCGCCCTGACGCACGGCAGCGCGTGGGAACTGCTGGTGGCCACGATCCTCTCCGCACAATCGACCGACGTGAATGTGAATCGCGTGACGCCGGAATTATTTCGGAAATATCCGACGGTGCAAGCTTTCGCTGCGCTGACGCCGGAGCAACTGGAACCGGACGTACGGTCCACCGGTTTCTTCCGTAACAAATCAAAGTCCGTCGTGGGTGCGGCCAGGAGGATCGTCGCAGATTTTGGCGGAGAAGTTCCCGACGACATTGACAAATTGTTGACGCTGCCTGGTGTTGCACGGAAGACCGCCAACGTGGTGCTCGGATCGTGGTTCAATAAGGCCGAAGGGGTGGTGGTCGACACGCACGTGCACCGCATCTCCCGTCGGCTGGAACTCACGACACAAAATGATCCGCAGAAGATTGAGCAGGACTTGATGAAGATCCTGCCTCGGGATCGCTGGATTCTCTTCTCTCACCAAATCATCTGGCACGGGCGCAAGCTCTGCATCGCGCGAAAACCAAAATGTGTGGAATGCGCGCTCGAAAATATCTGCCACGCAGGGGACAAAACCTGGAGCACCGTCGATATGCACAAGGACGCCAGGGTGTAGTTGAGTGGGCCAACCGTGAGTCGGCCCAACCTGCGCGTTTCTCTTCAGAGTCCCCAAAACTCTCTCTGCTAGACTTTTGTTTCTAAGTCTCCTTCGAGGATGAGCGTCATGCTCCGCCGCGCACTCTTTGCTATCGCTATCGCTGTCACCAGCTTTGTAGCCGGAACTGCCTTCGCCCAAGTTCTGAATGCGCCATTCGCTATAACCGATCCCAAGAAAATCTCTTCGAAGCCAAATGCCGAGATCGAACCGCGCGGCATGACCATTGAAAAGCTGTTCATGACGCGCCAGGTTGGTGGCGCCACATGGTCTCCCGATGGAAAACAGATCGCGTTCATTTCGAACATGAGCGGACGAAACAATCTGTGGATTGTCCCCGCGGACGGCGGATTTCCGGTGCAACTGACGGTGAGCGACCAGCGCCAGTCGGCGCCGGCGTGGTCTCCTGACGGAAAGTGGATCGCGTACCAGTCCGACTACGACGGCGATGAGCAGTGGGACATTTTTCTTGTGTCGCCGAAGACTGGGAAGGTTGTGAATCTCACACAGACACGCTTGATTGCGGAACTCAATCCGACGTGGTCGCCGGACGGGCGCTTCCTGGCCTACGAAGTGAAAGCCAAGACTTCGGCGGCTTATGAAATCGATCTCTACGACATGGTGATGCGCGAGGTGAAGCACATCACATCCAACACGGCGCAGGACAAACGCAATGAAGATCCCATCTGGTCGAAGGATGGTAAGCGCATCGTGTATACGCAGCGGCAGGCCAAGGGCACCGACTCGAATATCTTCATCGCGGACGCTGAAACAGGAAACAGCACACTGCTGACTGAGCACGCCGGCGAACAGCTCTACTTCGCGAATGATCTTTCGCCAGACTCCAAGCAAATGCTGCTGACGTCGAATGCTGAAGGTGGTTACGAGAACATCGGACTGCTCGCCCTTGCCACCAGGAAAATTACCTGGCTCTCGAAGGAGAAGTGGCAGATTCGCGGTGGAGAATTCTCGCCGGACGGCAAACGTCTCACCTTCGAGGCCGATGTTGACGGCAATCAGAACATCTATGTGCGCGATCTCGGCACAGGAAAGTCAACAGCCCTTGCGATCGCCAAGGGTGTCAACGAAACGAGCGGAGGGCATTCCGCGTTCAGCACAGACGGCTCCCGCCTCCTGTACGTTCACAATGGGCCGACGGCTCCAAGCGATCTTTGGGTATACCGCATTGCTACTGGAAAGTCGCAGCAAATCACGCATTCCCTCGCTGGAGGCGTGCGTTCCGAGGATATGGTTGAGCCATTCCTGATCCATTACCCGAGCTATGACGGCAAGTGGAGCGTCTCTGCGTTTCTCTATGTGCCCTTCAATATGGCGCGGAACGGTCAGAATGCCGCCCTCGTTTACATCCACGGGGGACCCACGTCGCAGAGCCGGAATTCGTTCAACCGCTTCGTTCAGTTCGCTGTGAATCAGGGATACATGGTGCTCGCGCCAAACTATCGCGGCTCGACTGGATATGGGAAAGATTTCGAGCAGGCGAACCTGTTCGACATGGGCGGCGGCGACCTCCAGGATGTGCTGGCCGGCGTCGACTGGATCAAGCAGACGGGCCATCTCGATCCGAAAAAGATTGCGGTGATGGGCGCGAGCTACGGTGGATATCTCACCATGATGTCGGTGACGAAGGCTCCCGAGATTTGGGCAGCCGGCGTGGCGATCGTGCCGTTCGTGAACTGGTTTACCGAAATCGAGAACGAAGATCCGGAACTCCGGCAATCGGATCTTGCGACCATGGGAGATCCCACAAAGAACAGGGCTCTGTACGAAGAGCGGTCGCCGATTAACTTCATCGATCAGACCAAGGCGCCGGTATTGCTCCTTGCGGGTGGAAACGATCCGCGCTGCCCGAAATCAGAAACGCAACAGGTGGTCGACGCCATCAAGAAAAAGGGCGGCAGCATCGACTTCAAAGTCTATGAGAACGAAGGACACGGCTTCGCGCGGGTAGAAAACCAGATCAACGCTTACAAGCGAGTCGCAGACTTCCTGCTGGCGCACGTCGTTCCGGCGGATTGCAGTTGCACTCTGAATGAGTAGACGATGACTTCCCGCGCTACTGTTGCTGCTGTTGCTCCTGATGGGATCGCATGGCTGGACTTCGTGCTAATGTTGGCCGCGATCGCATGACAAATGCTGGCGGGGCAGGTGCGGGCGCCGTGCTCTCCGCGGGACAGACTGTCACTGCGACGCTCAATTCACTCTCTGCGTCGCCCTTATACACGCCACGTGTGGGCGGGACGTCCGCGTAATCGCGCCCGATCGCCACGCGGATATGCCGGTCGCCGCCGACCAGATTATTGGTCGGATCGAAGTCTACCCAACCCAACCGCGGCACAAGGGCTTCAACCCACGCATGGGACGCGCCTTCACTCGATCGGTCCCTGACGGTTTCATCGCTGTGAAACATGTAGCCGCTGACGTACCGGCAAGGAATCTTCAACGGGCGCAGAAGGGCGATCAGGATGTGCGCGAAATCCTGGCATACGCCCTGCCGCGAGCGCAGCGCATCTTCTATTGGCGAATCCACTTTAGTGCTGTTCGGAACATAGTTGAAGTGGTTGTAAATAGATTCGTTCAATTCGGTCAGCAGCATCGAGCGGATTTCCCCGGCGCTTGCAGTTCAATTCCCGGGCCAGCGTGTCCAACTGGTCGCTGGAGTGCGCGAAGTGGCTGGGAAGGAGCATCTCCCAGTAGTCACCGCCCGCGAGGAGTGCGTCGAGATCGCTCCAGTCGCCGCAATCAGCAGAGCGAGGCGGAGTTCCTGACTGAATTTCAACCGACGAATTTGCCGTAACCGTAACCTGGTTGTGGCTACCGGCGATATCGAAATGGTGCACCGTATTGCCCGTGAAGTCGCGATAGTGCATCACGTTGGCTGCCGGTTCGACGTTCAGCCGGAAGCTGAGACAGCGCTGGTCCCCTTCACTGCGAGGCTGCAGGCGCACCTCCATGATGCTCTCGCGGATTGCGGGATCGTAGCGGAACGTCGTGGTGTGGCGGACGGAATAGATCAAACTGCGTTTCTCCTGGCTCCTTCAAGTTGCGTGCAGTCGCTACCTCACGCTACGAGTGCTGATTCCACGGAATAATCGAAATACACCTGATGGATTGCCGCATGAGCTTGCGCGCACTGCCAACGCACGCTGTCCACGTACGCCGTTGCGCCGTGACGCCATGATTTCTTCGATCTGACTAAAGCTCAAGGTAGCTTGTAGCCGTCCGGCCAGGCGAACCGGTTGCTCTTCTTTGCGTTCGGTCATGATTCCGATGGCGGCAAGTGCGGCGTGCACCATGTCGACGGAAAAGCGAACCGAATGTGGGAACTCCGGATTGAGCAGCAGAAATTCCGCCACGCGCAATGGCCGAAGCTCCGCCGTGTAGTTCTTGCAATACGCCTCAAAGGCCGCGCATGACTTCAGCAGCGCCGACCCACTCAAGATATTCTTCGCTTTCGACGGTCTGATCGAGCGGTTGGAGAGGCTGGCGAAATGCGTTCCGATCAGTCGGGCGAGCGATTCGGTACGTTCCACAAAGCGGCCGAGCTGAATGTAGTGCCATCCCTCGCCATGCGACATGGTGGAATCGGTAATTCCCTGGAACAGATGTGCGCCATCCTGCACCGCGCGGAAGAATACATGCGAGTTCAACAGCCAGCCTCGCTCGCGGTGGTGCTGTTCACCTGTAGATACAGCCGGTTGAGCTGCTCCCACATTTCCGGGCTGCACTGCTCGCGCACCTGGCGAATGTTTTCGCGGGCTGCGGTAACGCAGGAGACGAATTGACGACGGCGTTGGTGCGGTCGAGGGTGAGGATGTGAGTCAGAGATGTGGCGTCGATTTTGCCGTCCTCGGGCGGCGAACTTGCGAAGCCTCCAGCAGACGGAGCCAGCGCCCAGCGCCCGGTTCCGTGGATTGATCCAGCCGGAGTTGCAGGTCGACATCGATCAGGCGCGCCGTATGTTCGGCGCGCTCCAGGTAGCGGCTCATCCAGTACAGGCTGTCGGCGACCCGCGACAGCATCGCTGTGTCTCCTGTCGTCACTGTCTCATGCGCGCAAGACCCAGGTATCTTTGCTGCCGCCGCCCTGCGACGAGTTCACCACCAGCGAACCCCGCCGCAGCGCCACGCGCGTCAGTCCGCCGGGGACCAGCGTGACGTTCTCGCCATACAGAATGTAGGGACGCAGGTCGACGTGCCGCGCCTGCACTTCGCCATCGAGGAAGCAGGGCGCCCGCGACAGGCTCAGCGTCGGCTGCGCGATGTAGTTGCGCGGCTCGGCTTCAATTCGGCGGCGGAACTCTTCCCGTCTGCTCTGCCGTGCTGTGCGGACCGATCAGCATGCCATAGCCGCCCGATTCGCCCACGGCCTTCACCACCAGCTTGTCGAGGTGCTCGAGCACATATTGTCGCTGCGACGGATCGCGTCAGCAGATACGTCTCCACATTCTGCAGGATCGGATCTTCGCCGAGGTAGTAGCGGATGATCGCCGGAACATAGGCGTAGATCGCCTTGTCGTCGGCGACGCCGGTGCCGATCGCGTTCGCCAGCGTGACATTTCCCGCGCGGTAAGCGTTGAACAGTCCGGGCACGCCCAGGCTGGAATCCCGGCGGAAGCACAGCGGATCGAGGAAGTCGTCGTCCACGCGGCGGTAGATCACGTCCACGCGCTGCAGTCCGGCAGTGGTGCGCATGTAGACGACGTTGTCGTGCACCAGCAGATCGCGGCCTTCGACCAGCTCGATCCCCATCTGCTGGGCCAGGAAGGTGTGCTCGAAATAGGCCGAGTTGAAAACGCCCGGAGTGAGCAGCACCACGTTCGGCTCGTGGCGCGACGTCGTGTTCGGCGGGGCCAGCGCGCGCAGAGTCGCGAGCAGTGCCTGCGCATAATGGTCAACCGGGCGACACGCCGTAGTCGCGGAACAGCGTGGGGAAGACGCTGCTTCAGCACCTTGCGGTTGGCCAGCATGTACGACACGCCGCTGGGGACCCGCAGGTTGTCTTCCAGCACCGCGAAGCTGCCATCGGGCAGGCGAACCAGGTCGGTGCCGCAGATGCTGACGTAGATGCCGCGCGGAACCGACGAGGCCGCGCATCTCGCGACGGAAGTGCCTGCAACTGTAGACCAGTTCGCGCGGGACGATGCCATCCGCGAGGATTCTGCCATGGTGATAGATGTCTTCGAGGAAGAGATTCAGCGCGGTGATGCGCTGCGTCAGTCCGCGCTCGATCTTGCGCCATTCCTGGTGCGGAATGATGCGCGGCAGCAGATCGTTCGGGAAAAACCCGCTCCGTGCCCTCGTCGTTGCCGTAAACCGTGAAGGTGATGCCCTGATGCAGGAACGACAGGTCGGCCGCCTGCTGGCTCTTGCGCAGTTCTTCGGCAGGAAGTTCCAGCAGCGTTCGGAACAGGGCCTTGATAGTGCGCGCGGGGACGCCCCGGCGATGCGAACATCTCGTCGTAGGCTCCGTCGAATTGGTAGTTCCGAAATGGAGGACGAAACAGACGGAGAGGGGGACTCCGGCGGGTTCATCCGGCGCACAAGTCCGCGGGTTCGTGTACGGCTGCGACTGCACCCATAGGACTCTAGGTGCCGAAGCGTCATCCATGAGTCCAATCAAAATTGTTTATCGGGGTAATTCACATTCCAGGTGCACAAAGACGACCGTAGGTTGTCATGTCCCGCGAGGGCAAAGGTTTGTTTATGCCGATGCCTTCGATCTACTTTGTCATTCGGGCCGAAGCGAGAAATCCGTTTCCGCTGCACCGCGGATTCCTCTCGTTGGTCGGAATGACAAGGATCTGCCGCACGCTCAACTTTCTGATGCGACAGGGCCTCCCTTGACCGAGCTACTGCGCTCCCTTCTGCCCGGCCGCGAACACTGTCCAAGGGCCGGACTTCATATCTCGCAGCAGCGGTTTTTGCCAGGAATATTCCGGATGCTTCTCGAGGAAATCGGCCGGCCAGGAAGTCGGCTCCGCAAGGATGTCCGGCGCGCGCCACAAAGCTCATCTTCTCAGCCATGGAGCTATCGGTCGCCTTCCCCTGCACAGATCCGCCGGGATTGTACGGATCCCATGCCCACTCCTTGATCCCATGCGGCGAGGCGTCGACGTGTCCGCATAACGCTCTGTCGTTCGCTTGATTTTTCTTTCGAAGGTGTCGACGTGGTCGGACAGAAATGCTCAGCCATGGTCACGTCGATCTTGCCCTTCGACTCCTGCATCAGTTCTTCCCACCGGGCATGGCGGGCGTTGGGAGAAATGGACGTATCGTTGCGGATCGAACGTGGTTTCGTCTTTGATGACGTTCGGGTCGCGCGCGAAATTCGAGCTGACGAAATAGCCATCTTTCGTGCGCCAAAGCGGTGTGTGTTTCAGGCCAAGCTCGAGATAGCCGATCTCTCCGGTCTTGCGGTCCCCTATCAGCCAGTCGTTCGCGTATCCGCCATTATTGCCTTCTTGATGATGCGAACGTAGTCGTCGATGCTGTTGCATATTGCAAGGCTTTGCGCGAGCGCATGAATTCGGGCTTGCCGTTCGGATCCCATCCTTCGAACTGGGTGATGGTCGTCTCGTCACCATCATGCCCGCGGAGTTGACGCCGAAATCGTCGTCGCTGGTGATCACGCCCGGAAATCCATCCATCAGAATGCGGTTCCCATGCTCCGGTCGAATATCGAACATCGATCACCCAGCGCTCGCCGGCCAGATAGCTGGTCCAGTTGTTGTGCGCGATCACGATCTTGTGATCTTTCGTCATGCTGCCGGTCGCAATGAACGCGCTGCAATTTCCGGGAGCTGCGAGCTTGGGATTCTTTGCCGTCTTTTGTTGTTTCGTCAGCCACGGGACGTAGTAGTCCGGCACTTCTTCGAACGCGTTGAGCGCGACGATGTCTCACACGTCGAGAGCAATTCCGTGAGCCTTGACGCCATCGGCAATCCCCTGCAGTTCCTGCTGGTACTCGGAATCGATGTGCGGCCAGAGCATCTGGCGGGCGGTGGTGCGGTAGAAGTCCCAGTCTTTCTGGCTCTGATGAGTATCGAACAGCTTGATCGCCTCAAAGGCGTCGGAGATTTCGGCAGCGAGCAGATACCCGTGCTGAAAGCCTATGTTCGCCGGGGAGCCCTCGAGATGGAGGTAGGTCCATCCTCCTTGCTGAAACCGGTAGGCTTTTTGCAGCCGGGCGTCGGACGAATCCGCACCGCCTGCCAAAGCCAAAGAACTCAGAACGCAAAGCGCAGCGAATACTCGACTGCCAACCCAGGCCTGTCTGAACATGGAATCTCCCGCAGAGGCGACTCGCTCTGCCGCAACATTCTAGCCCAAGGTTTCGGTAGGCGAGGTCTTTGGTTTTCTAGATATTTGTTCGCTGGTCCGGATGCCGGGTAAGGTACCAGCACGGAAACGAGTGCTCATGGGGAAACAGCGCATTGACGCAGATCTCGGGCTGCGGCGGATCGAAGATCAGTTGTGTCTTCCCGTTCTTCTGAAGGATCGCATAGTAGTGATTTACGACCACCGAGCCGTAGGCATTCCGGTTGGTTGCGGCACGGATTCGGAAAACTGCGAAGTCTAGTCCGAAAGCTACGACAGCCGTTCCCAGGATGATGACCAGCGAGGTCAGGAAGAGGCGTCGCAGACGATCCCGGAGGTTCGGGGTGGTGCTCACGAGGCGAGATTATAAGCCTCGGCGGTAGCAGCGTAGTGCGGAACAACTGTCGCTTGTCCTAACACTGTTGTGTCATCTCGAAACCCAGCGTATTTCGGCCGCACGAGGGATATCGCGCGAAGGTCGTCCGACAGTCTGCTCATCATCCCTGGAGACGGGGTTTCAACAAAAACTGAGCGCACCTTTCTGGAGCAGCAGGAACTATAACCCGGGGACATTTCTATTGTGGTATGACAAATTCCCCTCCGTCGTTGACAACTCGCCCATCTGACAGGCAAACTACCGCATTCGCCGCGAAAGGATGCCGGCGAGCGTCCACGGACGGGCTTGCGGCATTGAACCCTTCCAGGCCGTATACTCGATCTGCACTTCGTCCATGGCCATGACCGAGCAACGCGTCTCTTACACGCTGGACTCCTCGCTGGAGACGATCGACAGTGCCGAGGAGAAAGCCACCCGCATCGCCACCGAACTCGGATTTGGCGACGACGAAATCATGCAGATTTCGATGGCCGTTCGCGAAGGCGCGGTCAACGCCGTCTTGCACGGCAACGCCTATGCCCCCGACAAGAAAGTCATACTTGCCTTTGAGCGCACCGGTGCAGAGTTAATCATTACGATCCGCGATCAAGGCCCAGGGATGGACCTGAATAAGATTCCTAATCCGCTGGCGCCGGAAAACCTGTTGAAGACTTCGGGGCGAGGAATTTTTCTTATGCGCTCGTTCATGGATGTGGTGGAGATTCGCCCATCCGCAACGGGCACTGAACTTAAATTGATCAAGCGCGTCCACGGGGAAACCGCGGGCGGCAAGGAGGCTTCCCAGTGAGCATGAAGGTTGGTAGTCGGCAGGTGGATGGTATAACGATTGTAGATTGCAGCGGTCGCATCACCCTGGGCGAAGGCAGCGTCATTCTTCGCGACACAGTGCGCGACCTGCTGAGCAAGGGCAACAAGAAGATCGTGCTGAATCTGGCGGACGTGAACTACATCGACAGCTCCGGCATCGGCGAACTGGTCAGCGCCTTCACCACGACCAAGAATCAGGGCGGCGAACTCAAACTTCTGAACCTCACCAAGAAGGTGAATGATCTGCTCCAGATCACCAAGCTTTATACTGTTTTTGACGTGAAAGACGACGAAGCCTCTGCCGTCAAGTCGTTCAAGTAACAAATTCCTTTCATCCGGGTGTCCCATTTCCCGCGGTTTTCGCGGGAAGTGGGGCTGCGCCCAAATCCCATTCCCGAACTTCTCGCCGATTATTTCCGCAGCCTCACAGATTTTCTTAGAGGCGGTTCTCAGAATATAAGCATGTCTCGCCTAGTGCTTCTTGCCGCCTCGCTCTTGCTCGTTCCTGTTGTTCAAGCTTCCGACTGCCTTCCGATTCATGATGCCCGTCAGCACATCGGCGAAACCAAATGCATAACTGGCAAAGTCGTTCGCGTAAAAGTCGGAGAAAAGGGCGTTCACTTTCTCGATTTCTGTGAAGATCAATTGGCGTGTCCATTCACGGTCGTTGTCTTCGAGCACGATCTGAAGGACGTTGGCGACGTGAGAAGGTTGGTTGGACAGACGATCGAGATCAACGGAGCGGTGAAGGAATATGACGGCCGCCCCGAAATCATTCTCAGCCGCATCAGCCAGATCAATGGGGGCGCGGCGATGATTCCCCCCATTCCCAAGGGCTACGATGTCGAGAACAGAGGCCATTTCAGTCCGGGCCGGTTATATCCCACCAAGAAGCCAACCAAAACTAAAGCAAAGCCGAACACTACAGTCGTTTTCGGAAACGACGTGGAAGGAACAGAACCAACGGAATAGTCTCTAGGAGCTGGTTGCAGTGCTATCCAGGGAGTGACCGCAAACCGCGCCTAAACCATTCCCTTCCGCAGTTCCTCCAGCGGATATTTTGTCCCGCGCCACTCAATCCCGTCATTCGACAACGTCAAAATCATTGATCGCAGCAGCGTGTAGATGAACAGAGTCGTGCTTACCGGATGGAGCAACACGTAGTACGGCGGCACCGCCGAGCGCCGCGACATCCCTACGTAGATCACGCAAAGTGCACCGAGCGCCACGGCATATGGAAGGCGCGCCCATCCGTGCGCCAGCCAGATTCCGAGGAATGGTCCGAAGTTCAGGAATGCGAGGGCAAACGCCGACAGTACAGCGCGCCACGATTGGAAGGAAAGCACGGCGAAGAAATTTTTCGTTAGATTGTTGACGATGCCCATGGCGCCGTGAGCCCATCGAATCGAGATCAGGTCGCCGCCAAACACATTTCGCTGCGCGAAGCCTGATTTCTTGACGACTTTGCCAAGCTTCATGTCATCGAGCACTTCCATGCGCAGCGCCTCATACGTGCCCACAGCATCGTATACGTGCCGACGTACCAGATTGAATGCGCCGACGCCCATATGATCGTCGGTGCTGGGGTCCGCCACTTTCCAAGGCCTGTGCCCAAACATGAACATGGTCTGAAAGAAGGCGATCATCATGTATTCGCCGGGCCGCTTCATGATCATCCGCGGAAACAGGACGACGTGATCGGCGGACTCAGCCTCCGCGTAAGCGACGGCGCGTCGCAACGAATCCGGCTTGAAGATCACATCCGCATCGGTGAACAGGAGCCAATCGCCATTCGCCTGATTGGCCGCAGTCCACATCGCGTGAGTCTTACCAAGCCATCCGGGCGGCAGTTCGTCATGGTGCACCACCTTAAAGCCAGCGGACGACGGGGGATTTTGCTCAATCTTCTCCATGATCTCGCCGGTTCGATCGGTCGACCGGTCGTTGACGGCGATCACTTCGTAGTTGTCATAATCAAGCAGAAGAAGAGAGTTGAGCGCCTGCTCAATCGCTTCTTCTTCGTTGCGGGCCGGCACGATGATCGAGACACGAGGATTGCCGGATGGTGTCACAGGATTGCGATCCCATTCGGGGCGGGAAACATCTTTTACGCTGGGCATGCCGAGCGCAGCGTCTACGATGCGGGAGAACCATGCCAATGCAAGAATTGTTCCCGCAATCCAATGGAAATAGAACATCCGATGTTAGGTCTTTCCTGTCTGGAGAGCCGCGCCGTCCGATGCGACGGCGGGCGCAAACCTCATCCCGTAGAACAGTATGGCAGAAGAGACCCCCATGGCGATCACGGGAAGAATGAATGCGGCCTGCAGGGAGCGCTTGTCGGCAACCCATCCCATCATCGTTGGCGATGGGACATCGCCAAGAATGTGGATGATGAAAATGTTGACCGCCAGCGCGGTCGCTCGGATGTGAGCGCCCACGGAGTTGATCACGGCGGCATTCAATGGGGCAGTATTCAGCAGAAGAAAAAATGCCGCGAGAGCGATCGCTGGAATCATGATTGGACCCTTCGCGAACAAAGCCACGATCATCACCGGAATACCGAGCAGCATGCTCGCCGCCGAGACCAGGTAGTACGAACTCTTCATACGCTTGAGCAGGTAGTCGCCCAGCCATCCGCCCGCCAATGCCGCAACAATGCCGTCGATGACGATGATGATTCCGAAGGCGAAGTTCGCCGCCGCCAGCGTGTAGTGGCGCTCGCTGTAGAGAAATTTCGGCATCCAGACCTGGATGCCTCCAAGCGAAAACGTCATTGCCGCCATGCCTAGCGTTGAAGTCAGAAAGGCGGGGTTTCGCGCGAGCCCAAGAATTGTTCCGCGCTCCGGCGTCTCCTTCAACGAATCGAATTGCCCGCGCTCCGGTTCTTTCAAGAACAGAACGAGAAGTGCAAGCAGGAATCCTGGCGCAGCGGCGATGTAGAACGGAAATCGCCAGCCATGCGTGGGAGCAAGATTGCCGCCCAGAAGATATCCGGCGGCGGACCCGACAGGTATCGCCAGGTAGAACACGCCGAGAATCCGACCGCGTTTCTCTTCCGAGAACAGATCAGCCACGAACGTTGGAGCGATGGTCACGAACGTTGCTTCTCCCACTCCAACCAGCGTGTGGCGGATCAGCAACTCTGTGTAGGTGTGGGTGACTGCGGTGAGAAGGGTGAGGCCGCTCCAAAAGAGCGCGCCCAGAACGATGATCATTTTTCGCGAATATCGATCTGCGAGCGGCCCGACAAACGGCGCGGCCACCATGTAAAAGCCGAGGAACGCGCTGGTCAGGTATCCAATCTGGGCGTTGGAGAGATGAAACTCATCCTGCACCAACGGTTGCACCGCAAACAGGACGTTGCGGTCCGCATAGTTGAGCAGATTGAGCGCCGTGAGGACGATGAGCGCGGTGCGGGGTTGCAGGTCCGATTGGGCCACGGTCGAGCGAATATAGCATGGAGCAGTTTCAGTTCCTGAGGCTTTGGAGATTTAGCGGGCTTTCTTTGGCCTCGGCCACCTTGCGATGACGATCGTCGAGATGCCACCCCGCGGGCGGAACTCTCCCTTCACTTCGGCCCAGACGGGTTTGGCCCACTTCACCACATCGTCGAGCACCTGGTTGACGACGTTCTCTTGGAAGATTCCGAGGTTGCGGTAGGACTGCAGATATTCTTTCAGCGATTTCAGTTCGAGGCATTGCTTGTCGGGCATGTAGCGAATGTTGAGCAGGCCAAAGTCCGGCAGTCCGGTCTTCGGACATACCGATGTAAATTCAGGATCATCTACGACGATTTCGTAGCCCGGAAATTGGTTCGGCCAGGTCTCGATGGACGGAAATTTGGCGTCAAGACCGGCGGCAGCGTGTTCTGGGGTGTAGCGGGGCGATCTGGGCATGATCCTATTGTAGCGGGTGCGAAATGCAGCCGAAGCAGGGTGCCGAGCATCCAATCAGTACCGTCCTAAGGCGCTTCGCTGTGTTGCCCAAGCCTCGGAATGGTAAATTACTACTTACAGTTATTCCTGCCTCATCCTGGACAACCATTTCGTTGGCATCGACGAACAATTCGAACACGCCGTCACGCCGGCGTTGGATCTGGGTTGCGCTCGCCGTCGTACTGGCAATCATTCTTTATTCGTACTTGCATCAGAATCCAGTCAAGGTTCGTGCGGCGGTCGTCCAGCGGGGGCCGATTCGCAGCTTGGTTTCCACCAACGGAAAAGTTGAGCCGATCCAGAATTTCGAAGCGCACGCCCCCATTGCCACCACGGTGAAGCGGGTTTTGGTGAAGGAAGGCGATCACGTTAAGAAGGGTCAACTATTGTTGCAACTGGATGACGCCGACATCCGGATGCAGGCCGCGAAGGCCCAGGCGCAAGTGAAGACCGCGCAGGCTGACCAATCCGCTTTGAAAACAGGCGGAACGCAGGAAGAAGTTCTCACTCTCAACTCTCAGCTCATTAAGGCCCGTAGCGCCCGCGACACGGCACAGCGCAGTCTCGATGCTCTACGCCGTCTCCAACAGGACGGCGCGGCTTCGCCGGGCGAGGTCCGCCAAGGGGAAGACGCTCTGGCGCGAGCTCAAGCCGACGTAACTCTGCTGGAGCAAAAACAGAAAGACCGCTACTCGGCTCCGGAAGCGGCCCGCATTGAAGCTCAAGGAAACGAGGCGCAGGCAGCCTATGACAGCGCTGAAGACGCTCTGAGCAAATCGAGCGTTCGAGCGGAGTTTGAAGGAATCGTTTATTCCCTTCCCGTAAAGGACGGAACATTCGTTCAGGCTGGCGATCTTCTGCTGCAGGAGGCCGATCTGTCGCGAGTGCTCGTGCGGGCGTTTGTGGATGAACCTGATGTGGGCCGTCTGCAGCTCGGCGAGAAGGTCGAAATCACCTGGGACGCGGTGCAAGGGCGCGTATGGACCGGTACGGTCAACAGCGTTCCGGCCACGGTAAAGTTGCGCGGCAATCGGAACGTTGGCGAGACGACGTGTCTAATCGACAATAAAGACCTGCGTCTACTGCCGAATATCAACGTCGGAGTAACGATCGTCGTTGCCGAACACACAGAAGTCCTCACGTTGCAGCGCGACGCCTTGCGCATGGACGACAGCAAGCCGTACGTTTTTCGAATCGATGGAAACCGCTTGAAGCGTGTGCCGATCGAGTTTTCGTTGCAAAACCTGACGCGCGTTGAGATCACCTCAGGCTTGTCGCAGGGCGAGAGAGTGGCGCTACCGGCCGAAGATCAGAAGCCGCTCGTGGATGGCGCCGTCGTGAAAATCGTTCCCTAGGTCCTCATGCGCGAATTGCGTTCACGACTGATCCTCCTATCGCTTACGTTCCTTTTGTTCATGCGGCCGTTGTTCGGAGCTGCTTCGGCAAAGCAATTGTTGGCGTCGGGACATGTGGATGAGGCTCTCTCCATGCTTGACGAACAGGGCAAGCGTTCTCCAAGCGACGCGGATACTTTCAATCTTCTCTGTCGCGCGCGCTTCATGCTGGATGATTGGGATCCGGCCATCTCCGCTTGCGAGCACGCCGTCAACATCGATCCGCAGAAGAGCCGCTATCACCTTTGGCTCGGCCGAGCCTATGGAGAGAAAGCAGACCGAGGCGGGAGTTTTCTCCGCGGCTGGGCTGGCAAAGAAGGTCCGTACTTCGTTTGAGCGCGCGGTTCAACTGGATCCGAACAGCTCCGAAGCACGGACTGATCTCGGTGAGTTTTATACGGAAGCGCCGGGCATCATGGGCGGCGGGAAGGATAAAGCGCGTCTGCAAGCCGACGCCCTTATGGCATTCGATCCTGCACGCGGCCATTGGCTGCTCGCAAGAATTGCCGAGAAAAACAAAGACGCGGCTGGCGCCGAGCACGAATACCGTTCAGCGATTGAAGCCAGCCGGTCCGGAGCGCGCGCCTGGCTCGACTTGGCGAACTTCTTTTTCTACGCGCATCGCTTCGACGAGATGGAGAAGGCGATTCACTCGCTGGAATCGGCTCCGGTGGACCATCCTGAATCCCTGATGCATGCGGCCGGCATCCTGTTGCGCGCAAATCGCGAGTATCCAACAGCGGTTCGACTCACGCGACGTTATCTGGAATCGCCCGTAGAAGAGGGCCCGGCCTTCAAAGCGCGCGAACAACTGGGACAGTTGCTCGAGAAACAAGGCGACCGCCGAGGCGCTGCTGAGGAATATCGAGCGGCCCTCGCTCTCGCGCACAACTACTCGCGAGCCCAGGAAGACTTGAAGAGAGTCGATCACTGAGTGCTGCCGAAAAGGCGCCGTGGCGCGAAGCTTGCCAGGGTCAGTTCCCTGCACAAACTGATCCCGTTGTCAGTATCCGCCATTTAGAATCGCGGTTGCATCCAAGTTGGTCATACGATCGTTCGCATTTTGTTCGGAAAGGGACGCAATGAAGAATTCGCGCCGCGGTGATCTCACGCTGAAATGGATTCTGGCAGTCATTTTCCTTCCCACCGCTTTGCTGGCCGAACCTGTGCCGCTCAAGCGTGTGGTTGAACTGGCGCTCAATCACGCGACCAGCGCGGGAATAGCAGCCGCAGACGAGCAGCGCGCCGCCGCGAACTATCGCGAGCTCCGCGATAGCTACATCCCGCAGCTTGCCACCGGAGCAGGCCTCGGATTCTCCTACGGATTTCCACTCGCGCTTGAGGGCTCGGCCCCTGCCTTGTTCAACATCACCGCGCAGTCGGCCTTGCTGAATCCCGTCGTTGCGCGACTTTATCAAGGCAACGAAGGCCGATTCTGCAGTCGCGTCGCTGAAGACTAAAGATCAGCGCAATCAGATCATCCAGGACGCGGCGCAGAGTTATGCGGAGCTCGCCAAGTGGGAGCAACGGCTGACCGGACTACGAGAACGGGAAGGCGCCGCCGACAAGTTTCAAGCGTCGGTTGCCCAGCGCGTGAAAGAGGGAGTCGATAACGAAATCGATGGAACCAGAGCCCGGCTATCGGCCGCAAGGGTGCGTCTGCGCATCGCCGAAGCGCAGGGAGCCACCGATGTGTTGCGTGAGCATCTTTCGAAGTTGACCGGAATTCCTGCGACCAACATTCAAACGGAGCCAGAATCGATTCCTGACTTGCCGGTCCGCGGCAACGGACGACGTGGGGCCGCCGCCCCGGACTACCAACAATCCGTCGGTACAAGCTGCGGTGGAACACGCCCGCGCGCAATATCTGAGAGCCCAAGGAGAGCATCGCGCGCTCTGGCCGACCGTCGACTTCGCAGCGCAATATGCGTTGCTGTCGAAGTTCAACAACTACCAGAACTATTACATTCCGTCGAAGCCGTGTGTCACCTCGCTCGGCGAATTTCTGTGCGTCACCAACAGTTTTCAGCAGAACAACGCAACGGTGGGCGTCAGCATTCGTTTTCCGCTATTCAATGCAGCGGAGCGTCGCTCGCGGCCAGCAAGCGGACGCGGAAGCCCTCAAGGCATCGAAACAGGCGGACGCGGCGAAAGATCAAGTGTCAGAGGAAACGCTGCGCCTGCGACGCTCGGTCGCTCAGATGCAAGCCGCCCACGACGTCGCGGAACTCGAGTATGAAATCGCCGAAAAGAGCTTAACTGCCACGCGGACCCGGATCGATGCAGGCACGGCGAATCTTCATGATCTCGATGACGCGAGCGCGCAAGTGAGTGAGCGCTTCATCGCCTTACAGGATGTAACGTTTGAATTGAGGCGAGCTGACCTCGGTCTGCTTCGGGCTACGGGGGATCTGGAAAAGTGGGCTCTTGGCTCTAGATAAGGACTGTCGTGTCGTAGCGGCACAACAGTACAATTCCGACTTACAGATTTCCGCGCAGCGCTTTCAGCACCAGTCTCAATGCCTTCTCGTTTCGCCGGTACCAGCGCCATTGCCCGCGCTTGTTGGCCTCCACCAATCCCGCCTTCGTCAGAATCGCCATGTGATGCGAGATAGTCGGCTGCGATAGATGAATACGCTCTTCAATCTCACCGCCGCACAGGCAGGGTCCCGCCGGAGTTTTGGTTCCCGACGTTCTTGGGTGAGAAGCCGCCTGCTTGAGTGCACGCAGAATGCGACGCCGGGTCGGATCGGAAATGGCCTGGAGGCAGCGGTCGAGCGATGCTTCGTCAGACATGAGGATTAGAGATATCGCGGAAATCGATGGATGTCAATCTTCGATCAGGATGACCGTCGCAGGGCTGATGCAGGTTACTTCTTGAGGATCGGGCTGTAGCCGTCTGAAACCAGCTTGGCGCGCATGGTCTCGGCGTCCTTGATGTCAGAGAATGGTCCGACTTGAACGCGATACAGCTTGTCGGTCGAGGACACCGGCGCAACGAACGCCGTGTAGTCTTTTTTCTTCAGCGCATCCACCAGGGAGTCGGCATCTTCTTGTTTGCTGACCGCGGCGACCTGGACGTAGTATCCGGACGTTGGAACGGTGGTTGCAGGATCAACAGCGTTATTTGTGGCGCAGAATTTGTGGGCTGGGCCGGGGGATCGGTCTTCCCTTCAGTTGCGGCCGGCAGATCGGGGTTGGCGTTCTTCTGTTCAACCGATTTGTAGAAGGTCATCGGAGGGTTCGCGCCATTAGCCTTGTTGTTGTTCGGAGACGTTTGCGGCGTCACAGCGGCGCTCGCTGTGGTCACGGCCGGTTCCGACTTGCGTCCAAGCGAATAACCGAGCGCGAAGAACAAGGCGCAGACGGCAACCAGTCCAAAGAACAAGACCAGCAACTTCCCCGTCCCTAACGTAATTTCAGTGTCTTGTGACGAAGCCATACCTCACCCCCAAGTGCGCGCAAGTACTTTGGATCGATCCCCCTAAAATTTGTCGAGCGCGGTTTTGCGTTGCGCAAAATCCAAGGATTCCCACGCGCCGGTCCCGAGCCCGGTTACGCCACTTTGCCGGACGGCGGCGTACCGTCCCCGGGCTTGCCCAATATTTTCTGAATTCCAGAAAAGAAGTCGACGGGGACCGGGAAAACGACTGTCGTGTTTTTCTCCACGCCGATTTCGGTTAAGGTCTGCAGATACCGAAGCTGCACGCTGACCGGTTCGGTCGATAGCAAATGCGCGGCGTCGACGAGCCGTTGTGCTGCCGAAAATTCGCCCTCCGCGTGGATGATCTTCGAGCGCTTCTCGCGCTCAGCTTCCGCCTGTTTCGCCATCGCGCGCAACATCGACTCCGGCATATCCACTTGCTTGACCTCGACGTTGGTCACCTTCACACCCCACGGCGAGGTGTGGGTGTCCAGGATGCTCTGCAGCCTCAAATTGATCTTGTCGCGGTGGGCCAGGAGTTCATCGAGTTCCTGCTCGCCCAGCACCGACCGCAGCGTGGTCTGCGCGAATTGTGACGTTTGATAGACATAGTTCGAGACTTCCACAACAGCTTTACGCGGCTCAATCACGCGCAGGAAAATGACGGCATTCACCTTCAGCGTGACGTTGTCGCGAGTGATGATGTCCTGCGGAGGAACTTCCAGAGCTTCCTGGCGGAGTGACACTCGCACGATCCGGTCAATGGGGCAAAGACGAAAATCACTCCGGGACCTTTCGCAACCGGGAACAGGCGGCCGAGGCGGAAGATCACGCCGCGCTCGTACTCGGCAAGAATTTTGATGGAACTCAACAGATAGATGAATACAACGACAATCAGGATGGTGGTAAAACCGAATCCCAAGCTTTCCACAAGAAGCCTCCGCGCGCGGAGCGAGAATCACTCCTATCGCGGATTGTATAGCAGCTACGATGGGAGAAAGACGAAATAGCGAACCGAGACGTTGCTACGCTTGATGCGCGCAGAGAGATGCGAGGAGATGTGAGTTGACGTTCTACGACCCTGCGCGGGCAACCTGGATCCGGCTGGCATCCACCGGAACATCGCGTTGAATTTCCATTTCGATCGAGGTGCCGACTTCGAGCTTTACGTCAGGGCCATGTTTCAGCAGCGCCCATGCGACTCCACCCGCGAGTCCTGCGAGGCCGCCGTACCGGGCACCGTTGAGACCTCCAGCCGCGAGGCCGCCGATACTGCCAACCGTCCCGCCGACCGCTCCACCTTTGGCTGCATCCTCGACGCGCTTGCCTGTGTCTTTGTCCTGCTGAATCGTTCCTTCGGAATCTTTCACGCTCTTATTGTCGGCGCCCGGAGTGTTTTCGACCGAGCCCGGCAGCATCACGGTATACCCGCTCGGATAGATCATCGACGTGAAATGAATCAGGATCTCCGCCCGCTTCTTGGACCGGCCGGCGTGTTCGCTATGCATGATCTTGCCCTGGATGTAGGTTCCCGCCGGGATCAGGACGTGCTCATTCTGCACAAACGGAAACGCTGTCTCTGCGTAAACGGCATCCCCTTCGCGCGCATTCTTGGTGGAGATCGCCTGCTTTAGCGTCAAGGGGATTTTCGATCCTGCCGGGATGACGATTGCTTTCGGGTCGGGCGGCGCCTGTAATGGCTTGACCGAAGCAGAGGATTGCGCGTTCGCGGCAGTCAGACCAGGGGGCGCGGAATTGGGCTTGCCGGCGTCAGCCGACTGAGCGAAAGCCAGCCCTGAAGTCAAAATCAAAGTTAGGAGAGCACGCATCCGGGACCTCCACTGGGCAAACTGCCTAGCCCATTTCATCCAAGCTTACTACGGCTTTAGCGGCTTGGATGCACCGTGTGTCCCAGAGGGTTATCCACCGGAAGTCGGCCAGTTCCGAAGTTCTTGTCATGCCGACCCTTCGCGCGGCGAAGGAGAGGACTCCGCTGTCCGCAGGCAGCCGGAACGGTGTAGGGGACAGCAGATTCTGGACGGCAAAAAAGCGCCGTTCGGAATGACAAACTTCAGCGAAATCCGTTGGCACGACTTTAGGAGACGAGTTGCCGATGTACCGGAGAGACGAGCCAGGCGGACGTCTCATTTATAGATCAAGTACTTCTCGCGGATCTTGCCGAACTTTTCTAATTGCTCCTGCCAGTCCTGCGCGATTCTGCGCGGATCTTGCCCTGCCATCAGCGCATCGAAGACAGCCTGACTGACCAGTAAATCGCTCATTTTCTCAATCTCGAAGTTTGTCGGATAGAGCTTGCGAAGAGCCGCCGCCAATTCAATCCCCAACTCGGGAGCGTCGAATCCGTTGCGGTCGGTGAGCACGATATTTACTCCCTGGCACGGCTGCCCGCTGTAGCGACTGGCAGTCGGAGTGAATGTAGTCGGAACGAAGCGTACGCCCGCAATGCCACGGCCGTTTAAAAAGGCCGCAAACTCCTTGCTCTTGATCCATGGGGCCCCGACCAGTTCAAAGGGGCTGTCAGTGCCGCGTCCAACGGAAACATTCGTGCCCTCGATCAGCGCCACTCCCGGATAGAGAGCTGCCTCGGTCACGCTCCGGAGGTTGGGCGAAGGATTCACCCACATGAGCCCAGTGGAATCAAACCAGTCTCCGCGCTGCCAGCCTTCCATCGGCACAACGGTCAGCTTGGCGTTGATGCCGCGCTCGGCGTTGAACATCTTCGCCAACTCGCCAATCGTCATCCCGTGTCGCACCGGAACCGTCCAGTAGTCGGTAAAGCTTTCGCGGCCTGCATCGGCAACCGGACCCTGCACAAACGATCCGGTAATCGGATTCGGGCGGTCGAGCACAATGATTTCAAGCCCGCTCTTCGCAGCGGCTTCGAGAAAATATCCCAGCGTGGTCTCGTAGGTGTAGAAACGTGCGCCCGCATCCTGAATGTCGAAGACGATCGCGTCCAAGGTCCGCATGACTTCTGCTGGCGGATGTCGTGCCGCGTCCGTCGCGCCATACACGCTGTAGACAGGAATGCCGGTCGCCGAGTCCTTCGAGTTGTTTACATCGGTTGTGTCGAGCGTGCCGGTGACGCCATGCTCCGGACTGAAGATCGCGTCCAGAGAAACGCCGGCCGCATGCGCAAGCGCATCGATGGTCCGAGAACCAGCGGCATCGAGCCCAGTTTGGTTGGTGACAAGGCCGACGTGGCGCTTCCCTTCTGCCGCTTTCAGCACATCGAACGAATGCGCTTCGAGGACATCGATTCCGTTCTTGACCGAACCATTGCGGGAACTCATCCGCCGTGCTGCGCTGAATGCTTCGTTGTATCCCGTCACGCCCTTGGCGCTCGCGGCGTCCTTCTCGCTTGGAGTCAGGCTCAAAGCGGCCGCAACTTCGGTCGCTACTTTGGAGCGCAGACCAATCGCGTTTCCCTTCCCGCGCGGATGCACGGCATTCGTGAGCAAGATGATATAGGTCTGCGTGGTCGGATCAATCCAGAGCGACGTTCCCGTGAATCCAGTGTGGCCATACGAGCCAATCGGCAACAAATCGCCGCGATTGGACGAGAACGGAGAATCGATATCCCACCCAAAGCCTCGCAGGACGGGCGCGACAGGCGGCTGCTCCGGTTGCGTCATCTTCTCAACCGCCGGGGCCGACAGAATTCCTCCGCCCCCGCTCAATAAGGCTTGGGCATACCTGGCGAGATCATCTCCGGTCGAGAATAGGCCGGCATGACCAGCCACACCGCCCATGCGACGCGCGGTCGGATCATGTACCACTCCGCGCAACATATGCTCTTTTTCGTCGTATTGCGTCGGTGCGATTCTTGCGCGCCACAACGCCGGAGGATCGTATCTCGTGTGCGTCATCTTCAGCGGGGTGAAGATGTGCTTCACCGTATAGGCATCGAGGGTCTCTCCAGATACGCGCTCGACCAGCGCGCCCAGCATGATGAAATTGATATCGCTGTATACAAAACCTGATCCCGGGGACGCCGCAAGTGTTTCCGCAAACGCCATTTTGTAGGCGGTGTCTTTTCCGTCCCACTGCGTTTTTAAATCGAGATCCGGTTCGAGGCCGGAATAGTGCGTCAACAGCTGTCGCACCGTGATGTCTTCTTTTCCATTCTGCGCAAACTCGGGCAGATACTTGGCTACCGGATCGTTCATCCGAACCTTGCCCAGTTCGAACAGTTGCATCACTGAAGTGGTCGTTGCGATCACTTTGGTAAGCGATGCGAGATCAAACACGGTGTCCAGTGTCATCAACTCGTGATGGGGCTCGAGCGCCCGATTCCCGTAGGCTTTCCGGTAAACGACCTTGCCGTTGTGGCCTACCAGCAAGACTGCGCCAGGTATGTTGCCGTCAGAGATCGCCTGTTGAATTACGGAATCGACCCCTTGCATCTTCACGGGTGCGATCTCAGCCGAAAGTGCCTGCGCGGGCGCGCACACGAGGAGTGCAATGCAAGCGAACAGGATCAGCGTAGCGCCCCTCTGCCAGGCGCGCCGGAGATTCGTGAAACAGTTCATGTTCGATTTCGAAAGAATGGAGAAGATGTTCTGACTCTACACAAGGCCAGCCGGACAACTCAAGACACTGAGGTAAGCGGAGTGCTCTGTCCGTTACGCCGCAAGGAGGGTCGTTATCTTTACCCTCCCTCATAACTCTGCTATAAACCCGCAAAGGATAGGATTTCTCAAGAAAGCGCATCTCCTCTGACCAACTTTCCGACGTCCGCGCTAGCCTTCGACGATCAGGACCAGCGCTTTTCGTCTGCCTTTTCGATTCTTAGGAGCGCCATTGCCGATCGAGTTTTTCCTGCGGCCTGCGTGGCTGTCGAGCACAAAGGAAAGTTAGTCGCCTTGAAAGCCCTCGGCCACTTCGTCTACGCGGAAGATGCCTCGCAAATGAAATCGGGACGAGATATTTCGCATCGGGTTGCCGATTCGAACCCCTCGTCCGAAGTTCTTACCTCCAGCGTTTTTGATCTCGCCTCCGTCACCAAGGTCCTGGCGACCACGACCATGGCGATGATTCTCTATGACCGGGGTGCCATCGATCTTGAAGCGTCCGTTACCGGGATCGTTCCCGAGTTTCGGAGGGATGCCACGGGAATTGCCGATCCTCGGCGGGAAAAGATTACCTTCCGGATGCTGCTCACCCACTCTTCTGGTCTGCCCGCTTACGAGAAATTGTTTCTGAAGGTGCGATCGCGCGACGAGTTGCTTCGCGCGGTATTCGGTATGCCGTTGACGGCAGATCCTGGCTCGCGCGCAGAATACAGCGATATCGGATTCATCACCCTCGGAGTCGCCCTCGAACGCATTGCGGGTGAATCGTTGGGCGCTTTTTGCAACCGCGAAATCTTCGGCCCGCTCGCGATGGCCGCCACCACATTCAATCCTCCTGCCAGCTGGAAGCAACGCAGCGTTCCTACCGCGGACGAAAGGTCCGATCTCTCACCGGCGAGCGATGTTCGCAGCACGTTCCGCAATCGCATCATTCAGGGCGAGGTGCAGGACGAGAACGCTTTCGTTCTGGGAGGGATCGCTGGCCACGCTGGCGTATTTTCGACGGCCGAAGACGTTGCACGCTTTGCGCACGCAATGCTCGACCATGGAGATCCAATCGTTCGACCTGAGACAATGAAGCTCTTCACTCAGCGTGAACCAACACCGGCCGGCACCTCTCGCGCTCTGGGTTGGGACACGCCATCGGCTCCATCCCAATCCGGAAGATATTTTGGTCCTGTCGCGTTTGGACATCTTGGCTACACTGGCACTTCGCTTTGGATCGATCCTGACCGCCAGCTCTCGATCACGATGTTGACGAACCGGACCTGGCCTGACTGCTCCAATCAAGCCATCAAGCAAGTTCGGCCAAACTTTCACGACGCCGTCATCGAAGCGCTCGACCGTTGACAAGATCTTTACCTCACCAAGAACGTTCGAACGGTTAGAATGACAAGTTCTTAAAACGGCTCCTGTCTTCCGCTCGTTGCTGCGAGGCGCGGGTTCCGACCGTTCGATCCAAGAGAAAGGCCCACGACTTGACCCGCTCTCGAAGGCCGAAGACCGATCTGCAAAAGCTCTCTACTGAACAGAACCTCGACGCTGCCTCGAATCTCGATCGCATGTCTTCGCTCGAAATCGTTCGCCTGATCAACGATCAGGACGCGACTGTTGCCGGCGCCGTGAGGCGAGCACTTCCGCAGATCGCTCGTGCCGTTGAGGTCGTGGCAGAAGGCTTGCGCCAGGGAGGCCGGCTGATCTATGTGGGCGCGGGAACCAGTGGACGTCTTGGAGCCCTCGACGCCTCTGAAATTCAGCCGACCTACAACACCGCTCCGCGAACGGTGCAATTCATCATGGCTGGCGGGCCGAGAGCTCTCGGAGCTTCTACTGAAGCCAGCGAAGACGACACCAAGATCGCGCTGGCTGAAATCAGGAAGCGCCACGCCGGCAAGCACGACGTTGTGATCGGTATCGCCACGAGCGGACGCACTCCTTTCACCATCGCCGCGGTCGAGGAGGCCCATCGTCGGGGAGCTCATACCATCGCGCTCACCTGCAACCGCAACTCCCCGCTCGAAAGCGTGTCTGACTTTGCCATCATCACCGAAGTCGGTCCCGAGGTGGTTGCGGGATCCTCTCGAATGAAGGCCGGCACTGCCCACAAGATGGTCCTGAACATGATTTCCACCGGAGCCATGGTCCGCCTGGGCTACGTCTATGGAAACCTGATGGTGAATGTCTGGACCAAGAATGAAAAGCTGGTGCAACGGGCGACCCGCATCGTCGAACAGGCGACGGGTTCGGACTACGATGCGGCGCGGAAAGCTCTCGACGAAGCCAATAACCGCACTCCCCTCGCGGTCGTGATGCTTGCGGCAGGCGCCACGAAGTCCAAGGCCACTTCCGCGTTGAAGACATCGAAAGGGCACATTCGGCAGGCCATCGCGATCGCCAAGGGCTGACAGCCGCCAAACCCCGGACGCGTAGCGAATACTGACGTTTTGGGGCGGAAGCATCCGCTGACCTAAGTGCGTGATCTTTTGATTACTCGTCTCGCCTCAATTCCTCGCTAGAATGAAAAACGAACTCTTAAGGACTCATTCATGGATAAGTTCGTCATCCGCGGCGGGGAGCCACTGCTTGGCACCATTCGCGTCAGCGGCGCAAAGAATGCGGCGCTCCCCTGCATGGCCGCGGCCCTGCTTACCGATCAGCCAGTTGTTCTCGAAAACATTCCGCAGGTGCGCGACATTCAGACCACGCGAAACTTGCTTGCTGCCATGGGCGCCGAGGTCGAGCTTGGTTATGGACGCGCCCAGCACCGCACCACCATCCATTGCGAAAATCTCGCTGCTCCCGAGGCCTCTTACGAGCTTGTGAAGACGATGCGCGCGTCGACCCTGGTGCTCGGTCCGCTCGTCGCTCGTTGTGGGCGTGCTCGTGTGTCGCTGCCTGGCGGATGCGCCATTGGAGCCCGTCCAATTGATATGCACATCAATGGTCTCGAGCGTCTGGGCGCGAAAATCGTTCAGGAGCACGGATACGTGGAAGCCACCGCGACCCGCCTCAAAGGTGCAGAGATTGTATTCGACAAGATCACGGTGACTGGAACGGAAGATCTGCTGATGGCTGCGACCCTTGCCGAGGGCGAGACCATTCTGCATAACTGTGCCCGTGAGCCCGAAGTCGCTGACCTTGCCGACTTGCTCAACAAGATGGGTGCCAAGATCGAGGGGGCGGGCACAGGCAAAATCCGCGTCAAGGGTGTCGCCAAATTAAATGGTGCGAAACATCGCATTATTCCCGACCGCATCGAAGCCGGAACCTTCATCATTGCCGGCGCAATGACGGGTGGAGATTTGAACATTGCGGGATGCGATCCTGCGCACCTCACTGCCCTGCTTGAGAAGCTTCACGAAGTTGGCGTCAAGACGAAAGCCACCGACGACTGCATCCGCGTCATGGGAGACAATCCTTTCACCGCCGCCGATATGAGCACCGAGGAGCATCCCGGGTTCCCGACCGACTGCCAGGCACAATTCATGGCGCTGACGACGCAAGCCGAAGGGGCGTCGACGATCACCGAAAATATTTTCGAAAACCGCTTCATGCATGCGCAGGAACTGGTGCGCATGGGTGCCAACATCAAGATTGAAGGGCGACGCGCTGTCGTCCGCGGAAAGACTCAGCTCAGCGCTGCCGCCGTTCTGGCCAGCGATCTGCGCGCCTCGGCGTCCCTGGTGCTTGCGGCATTGGTTGCGGACGGTGAAACCATCATCGATCGCGTGTACCACATCGACCGCGGATACGAGCACATCGAGGAAAAGCTGAAGGGAGTCGGCGCGCAAATCCGCCGTATTGGCGAAATGTTTCCAAAAAGAGCCGCGGCGGTGAAATAGGCGTCGCGGTGAAAATAACCGCTGGGGTTCTCCCTCGCTCTCTGTCATTCCTCGCGAAGCGAGGAATCTGCTGTTCTTCCGCGGAACTCTATTCCCGCGTCAACCGCTCGATCAGCTTTCGATGTTCCGGATAAGCCGCCACAAGTTCATCCCGCTTCGCCATCTCAAAATCTTCGAAGTCGAATCCCGGAGCCACCGTGCATCCGACCACCGCGAACGACTTCCAATCGGATATGTGAGAAGCAAACCAGCATCCCGCCTGAACGACTGCCTGAAATGCCTGTCCGGCCTCAGGATCATTTCCGAGCAGAATTGAGGAGTGTTTTCCTTCGGGATCGATCACGTCCACCGTGACTGCAGAACCCGCGTAGAAGTGCCAGACCTCATCGGATCGCAAGCGGTGAAAGGCGGAGAAGTTCTCTCCCTCAAGCAGAAAATAAATGGCAGTCGCGGCTCGGCGCTTCCCAGAAAATCCTTCGGGCAACGTTTCGTGGGCGAGGACCAGATCAGAACGGTAGGTCTGCCGGAAGTATCCACCCTCCGGATGTGGCTCGAGCTGAAGCCGATTGATCCAATACTTCGAATCTTTCTTCGTCACAATCCTGAGCCCCGGCTACTTCAGATTGAACAGAGCATTCACATGCGCCGTCACAGTGACATTTTGCGGAGTAAAGTCTTCGGTCGGCGCGGGGGCCGCGCCCGCCATGGCGGCCATCGGGCGGGCGACTCGCGACATCATCGGTCGAACGTTTTCAAACGTATCGACGGAAGCATAGGATAGGTCTCCCAAGATCCGTCCGCTCGCATGGGCCAGCGTATCGGCGGAATTTCTGGCACGTCGATAGGCGTCTTCCACCGCTCGATTCTTCGCGTCGTCCATATTCTCCAGCATGTAGTTGAGCGTCTGTGTTTCACTGACGTTCGCATCGGCAAGTTGCTGGGTGATCGGGCCCACCTTCGAAAAATCTTTGAGTTTTAGAGTGATGTCGGTGGTGACGCGGTATCCGACCACATGCTGCTTTGGCTTCCACTCGTAGACGGGTTGTACCGAGAAAAATCCAACGGTTGCCGCTTTGGGATCAAGACCGCTTGCGTGCAAGACCTGCCGCACCTGCTCCACGTCCTTCGACGCGCCCTGGTAAGCGGCCTGCGAGGACGTCTCCTGCACGGAAACGCTGATCTGAAGTTGGGCTGTATCGGGGACGGATTCAAACTTGCCATCCGCGGAAACGTATACGGTATTGGCTTGTGCGCTGACGCTCGGGTGTTCTTGCGCGGATAACATTCCGGCAAACAAGATCGTGCCGAGGAAGAAGAATATAGATTTCATGATCGACCTCTGTTGGGATTATCCCACTTAAGAGGTTTCGTCAATTTTGTGAAGTCGACACTATGAAGTCTGAGAAGGTCCGGCAAGAGCCAACAGATCAACCTGCAAACTGGTCGAATGGAGACCGGCCACGGTGGTTGCGGGAAGCTTTCCGCTTGCGGGCAGCATTCCGACGGCGCGATTCTTGCCCGACTGTTTGGCGCGATTCAGCGCTCGGTCAGCCACGGTGAGAGCTTCTTCGTAACTCACCGCTCGCGGGTCTTGTGGAAACCACGGGAACGCAGCCCAACCTAACGAGCACGTGCGGAACATCGGCTGGCTGGCGCCACCAATATTGAAGGGCGTGTCGGCAATGGCGGATAGTACGCGCTGGGCCAGTAATTCGGCCTCAGTGCGGTCGGTGTAGCGGGAGACGATCAGAAATTCTTCTCCGCCCCAACGCACCAGCACATCGGAGTGCCGGATCGACGAACTCAGGCGCCGAGCCATTTCGATCAAAACTTTGTCTCCGAAATCGTGCCCGTACGCATCGTTCACTTCCTTGAAGTTGTCGGCATCGATCAAGTAAAAGACGAGATCGCGAGTGCGGGGATCGTGTGCGTCCTGGTGCGAGCGCAGGGCCTGTTCCACGTCGCCCTCGATCGTCGCCGAGAAGTAGCGGCGATTGCGCAGCCCGGTTAGAGGATCGGTAAGCGACGCTTCTTCGAGAACTTCATTCGTTCGCCACAGTTCCCGGTTGAGACGGCGATGCTGGATAAACAATAGAAACGCCATCAGGAAGACGGTGGCGAGTGTCACGATCAGACGAAAGCTCGAAGCCTGGTGTGGAATCTTCGGATTGAGCAGAGCGTAGAGCGCAATGATGGGTAAAGAAAGGAAAGCCAACATCGCAAGATTGGCCATCACGGAACTATAAGTATCTTCGCCGGTGCTGGAGGCGGAAGGAGTCAACTGCGTTCCCAGCAGAGCGACCGCGGTGAATACTGCAAACGATGCGGAATACGGAATGTCGTACCAACTGCCGGTGAAGTAGATATCTTTTTCGAGGGCACGGTTCAGCACATAGAATGAAATGCCGTTGAAAATTACAGCTCCGCTGAATGCGGTGTAGAACTTCTTCCAACTCCCGGTGGTTTCGCGAGCAAAGAGCATCAAAATGCCGGCCAGGATCATTGTTTCCGCGCCGGACAATACATCGAAATTCCGGTTGTACATGTCTTCGTTCGGCGAGAGATATTGCCAGCACACAACGAACGAGACATAGACGTAGAGCCACCACAGGACCAGAAGCAGGAAGTCAAGAATGCCAAGACGATCCATGCGCTCCGAGGATTGTCGATGCGGCCGCAAGAGCAGGCCGGCGATCATAGGGGCTCCCGCCAGAAAAAGCAGCGCATCGGCGGGATACATTACAGGAACCTTCTTTTTCAGAAATAGGTCAAAGACGATCCAATTAGACTGATTGCCTAGCCAAAGCGTCCAGCCGGCTGCCTGCAGCAGCCAGAACCAGCGCATCCGCCCTGAGCTTCTCAAACCGTTGCGCGCGAAGGCTACGAGCGCGCACAGCATCAGCAGGGCGCACGCCAGGTCGCTGGCGGCCGTGAGAGCATACCCGCGTGGCAAGAACAAGCACGCAGCCGTCAGCACCGCCGTCGCGACGACAGCAACCGTTAGCTGAATTTTCGAAGGATTACGGCCCTGCAACGGTCCCCACCTTCACGCCCAGATTTAGCCTTTGGCGGAATATGCGACGCGGTAACTCTGCGCCGCGATGTCGCGCCGCAGGTCTTCCCAGATATTGTCCGGAATCTCAAGAAAAATTTTCACGACGTCCGGATCGAACTGCCGTCCCGACCATTTTTCGATCTCTGCTCGAGCTGCAGTCAGCGGTTGTTTCGGGCGGTACACGCGATCTGAAGTGATGGCGTCGAGCGTGTCGGCGATCGAAAAGATCCTCGATCCCAGCGGAATCTCCTCGCCCTTCAGGCGCCGGGGATAGCCCGTCCCGTCGAACCGCTCCTGGTGCGAATACACGATCTCTGAAGCCTCAACCAGGAACGGAATCTTCTTGAGCATCTGGTAACCGTGATAGGCATGCTCCTGCATGATTTCGGTTTCCTCAGGGGTGAGCTTGGCGGGCTTGTTCAGAATCTTGTCCGGAATTGCCATCTTGCCAATGTCATGAAGAAATGCGCCGCGGGCGATGACGGCGATCTGCTCGCGGGGCAATCCCATGGCGCGCGCGATCGCGATGGTGAAGGCCGTGACCCGTTTCGTGTGTCCGGCCGTCTCTGCGTCTTTCAAGTCAAGCGCGTCGCCCAACGCTTCGAGCGTGATGTCGTAGGAACGCTCGAGATTCGCCATTGCTGCCTGCAACTGGTCCGTGCGGGCTTTCACCAAAGATTCGAGGTTCGTCTGATAAGTGCGGTTCTCTACTTTCAATCGCCGATTTTCCAGCGCGCGGCTTACGGTATTCAGCAATTGCTCGCGTTCGAACGGCTTCAGAAGGTAGTCATAGGCGCCATTCCGGATGGCTGCCAGCGCCACCGAAATGTCGTGGACGGCCGTCACCATCACGACCGGCATGTCCGGATACTTTTCCTTGGTTCGTTCGAGCAAGCCGATGCCGTCAAGGTCCGCCATCATCAGGTCGGAGAGCATCAGCTCAAACTCTTCTCCGGAGGTCAGGACGGCAAGCGCCTCCATCCCGGAACCTGCCTGTTTGCAGACATATCCGGCCGTGTTGAGCATCGACGCGACAATTTCGCGGATCGGCTCTTCGTCGTCAACTACAAGAATGCGATCTGGCATGTGGGGTCACACGAAAGTCTATCGGCGATTGTAATCCTTCGACGAGATTCCGAAAGTAATCAGCGAGGTCCGGAATCTCCATCGAGATTGGTCCGCGCCGTGATATTCAAAAGCAGGAAGAGGTACGTCCGCCACTCGATGAACGCAGCCCTCTGGTCACTTTGGAATTCGGCAGCAAGGCTGGGAATTGTCCGTCCGTCCGCGGCCGAGCTTTCCTTGTTGATCTTGCTGGGCGCCAGTCCTGCTTGCTCTGCGTTCCTTCCGCGAAAATTATTTCAAAGTCTGGGTTTTGGGATGGCTCGGCCTGGTCGCGTCCCGCATGATGGAACATACGTTTGCGGGACGGATCCCCGTGCCGTTCGATCTTGTAGCTGTTCAGGCGACGTTTGTTCTTGCCGTCGGCCTTCTCGCTGGAGCGATTTTCCTGCATACGCGAATGCGTGATCTGATCGTGCCGATGATGGTGATCACTCCGGTTTTGGTCGGTTTCGCCGGAGCTCGCGTCTTGCTATGGCCCGATTCCCTGCCGTTGCGGATGGCGCTCGAACTTGGCTACCGCCTCGTTCTGCTCGCAGCCGCTGTAGCGCTCATCCGCGCACGCCGCGGGCGTTGGGAACTTTCGTCATGGTTGTTGGCTCTGTCGCTGCCGTTCCTTCAACTTTCCTGGCCATCTTTCACAGATCGTTTGCCGGGGCCGGTTCATATCGGCGCGGAATTGGTTCTTGGTTTGAGCATGTTGCTCGTTGTGTTCGACGAAGCCCGAGCGCGATCCCGCCGCCTGCGCGCGATGCAAACCGTCACAGACAGCATCGCCACTGCACAGCAATACGGGAACGTCGTTCAATGTGCCGTTGAGGAATTACGGCGGCTCACAGGCGCTCGCGCTTCCTGGTTCCGTCTGATCGAAGGCGGCAACCTGGTCGCAACTCACGCGGCTGGCCTCTCCTCCGACTTCTTGCGCGATTCTGGTTTTGGGCCGATCAGCGAAGAAACGACCAAGCTTCTGGAACATCCAGACGCGCAGGTCAGCAAAAGGAATTCTGCCGGACAAGAAACGAAGGAATCGCTCGCCAGCGAAAAAGTCCGCCAGCTTGTAATCGTTCCGGTCATCGGAAACAAGGCGCCGGTCGGATTGCTGATGCTCGGGAATTCCCGCGCCCGGCAATGGACCAAGGAAGAATTGGAGTTCCTCCAGGCTTGCGCCAAACAGCTTGCCGTCGCCGTTGAGAACTTCCGGCTGCTCGAGCAGGTTCTACGCTCGCAGCGCCAGTGGATCAACACCTTCGATTCCGTCCACGACATCATCCTTGCCCACGACGCCGACTTCAAGGTGATCAAGGCAAACCAGGTTCTGCTCGAGCAACTTGGCAAGGCTGCCGCGGACGTCATCGGCAGCTCCTGCGAAGCTTCCCTGCCGCATACATTCGGAGAATGGAAAGGGTGTCCCTACTGCGCGATGGGTGCGGATGAAGAATTCACCGAAGGCGCTGACCCGTGTTTCGGCGGATTCTCGGTTGTTTCCACCTCGTCCTACACCGAGCAAGGCAGTCCGCAAAGAGGGACGATTCACGTTGTCCGCGACATTACCGATCGGCGATCGGCCGAAGAAAAATACCGGCTTCTCTTCGAGCAGGTGCAGGAAGGCGTTTACGTCTCCGACCCATCGGGCAAACTCCTCGACTGTAACGACGCGTTTGTGCGTATGCTCGGTTACAGCAAGCCGGAAGAATTGCTTGTTCTGAACCTCGATTCTGAGATTTGCGTCGATGCCAAGCAGCGCGACGCGTTCCGCCGTGAGATCGAATCTCACAACTACGTCCGAAATTTTGAGGTAACGCTTCGCCGCAAAGACGGCACGATCCTGTTGGCAGTCGAAAGCAGCTTTGCCACACGCGATGCCAGCGGCAACATCCAGCGCTATCAGGGATTTGTTCTCGATACCACCGAAAAGCGCCGGGCGGAAGACGAGATGCGCCGCCGCAACCGCGAACTCAACGCCCTCAACGCCATGGCCGTGGTGGCCGCGCAATCGTTCGATCTCGACGAAATCCTCAATCTCACTTTGCGGCAAGTCGTCACGTTGTTCGGCGCCGAGAGCGGCACGGTTTATCTCTCCGACATCGACGCTCCAACATTCCGGCGTCGCGCGGCCTGGGGGCCTCGCAGCCGCGACAAAATACGTGCCGCGGAGGTTTCGTTCGCGGAAGGCTTTGGCGATCTTGTTGTGCGTTCACGCGCCGAGGTTCTCACCGCGGACTACATGCCTCATCTGCCCGCGAACATCGCCGAGTTCCTGCGATCGGATGCGGACCGATCATGGATCTGGGTGCTCTTCTGGGGCAAGGACAGTCCCGTGGGCATCATGGGTCTGTGCAACCACAGCGGATACGAGTACTCGAGCAACGACGAGAACCTGCTCGTCGCAATCAGCCGGCAACTGGCGACCACCATTGAAAAGGTCCGCCTCTACGAAGAAACTTGCCGCGCTTACGAAGATCTGCGAAAGACGCAAGAACAACTGCTGCAGAGCGAAAAGATGTCGGCAGTCGGCCAATTAATCGCCGGCGTCGCGCACGAACTGAACAATCCTCTGACTGCGATCCTCGGCTATGCACAGCTTCTTGAAACCGAAGGACTGAACGCGCGTGCACAGGATTTTGTCAGCAAGCTCTTCAAGCAGGCGCAGCGTACGCACCGCGTGGTACAGAATCTGTTGTCGTTCGCGCGGCAACGCAAGCCGCAGCGGGACGAGGTTGATGTGCGCAAGAGTCCTGGATGAGACCCTGGCACTCCGTGACTACGATCTCAAGATCAACAACATCAAGGTCGATCGGGACATTCCGTCCGAGCCCACGTTAGTCGATTGCCGATCCACACCAGATCGAGCAAGTCTTCCTGAACATCATCAACAATGCCGTCGATGCGATTCTCGAAACCGGCCGGAGCGGAAAGCTGTAAAATCCGCATTCAAAGCGTTGGGGCCACGTTTGTACGCAATTTACCGACGATGGCGCGGGCATAAAGGATCCGAAGCGCATTTTTGATCCGTTCTACACCACCAAGAGCGTTGGAAAAGGCACGGGTCTTGGACTCAGCATCTGCTACGGCATTGTGAAAGAGCATGGCGGAGACATCACGGCGAACAACGCGCCGGAAGGCGGCGCCACGATTGAAGTGAGGCTGCCTGCGGTGGCACGGCGCAGCCAGAAAAAGAAGAGCCGAAGCCGGCGCTGCGTCAGCACGAAGGCGCGATTCACGGCCGTGTTCTGTTAGTCGAAGAAGAAGAAGCCGTCCTCGAATTCGAGCGCGACGTGCTGATGGGCGCCGGAGCTACGGTTGTGACGGCCAAAACAGTCAAGACGTGAAGACTCGACTACTCTCCGAAGCGTTCGACGCGATCATCATGAGCGGCACGATGCCCGGCAGTGGAGCGCGAAAGAATCTTACCCATGGCTCAAGGAAAACTGCTCCAGCATGGAGCGCACATTCTCTATACGTTCTCGAACAGCGTCGAACCAGGCGATGGACGTTCGTTCCTGCAGGAAAACAGGTTCCCTACCTCGTCAAGCCGTTTGAAGTCGCCGAACTGATCAGCCAGGCCCGCAAGCTGTTGCTAAAGGCGCAGGCCGCGAGTGCCGGCACCGACTAACGCACAAGCGACCGACTCGAGCAATCTCAAGCCGTTTTCTTCGATCGAATAGTCGCGCTTTCAAAGTCTCAAACCTATTGACCGCTTTTCCGTCAAAGCTACCCGGAAACGCACAGCCATCCACACCTTTCCTCTCCTTCCTTTTGCGTTAGACTAGCGTCAGACCCATGTCCCAATTCGTCCACCTCCATCTGCATACCGACTACTCCATGCTGGATGGCGCCTGTGACGTTGAAAAGCTTTGCGAACACGTGAAGCAACTTGGCATGCCCGCCGTCGCGATGACCGATCACGGCAACATTTTTGGCGCAGTCCATTTCGTCAATGCGGCACACAAGCACGGCGTGAAGCCGATTGTCGGCTGTGAACTGTACGTCTGTAAAAAGGAGGACCACCGCGCCGCTCCCGAAGGTGACACTTACAACCATCTTCTCGTCTGGCAGAGAACGAAGAAGGCTACCGCAATCTCGTAAAAATCACTTCGGAAGCGTCCCTGCATGGTTTCTACTACAAGCCTCGGGTAAGCAAGAGGTTTCTTGCCGAGCATTCCCGCGGATTGATCGGGCTTTCGGGATGTCTCAAGGGAGAAGTCGCCGAGCGCCTGGTCGAAGGCAACTATGACGCGGCGTCGAGCTGCGGTGGCCTACTCCGAGATTTTCGGCAAAGAGAATTTCTTCCTGGAAATTCAGGATCAAGGATTGGAACTCGAGCACCGCATTCATCCCGGCCTCTTCAAGCTCGAGAAAGACCTCGGCATGCAGATGGTGGCGACCAACGACAGCCACTATCTTTGCGAGGACGACTCTCACGCGCAGGACGTGATGTTATGCATCCAGACCGGGAAATCGATTCACGACACGGCGCGCATGAAGTTCGAGGGCACGCAGTTCTTCGTCAAGAACCACGACGAAATGGCCCGCGTGTTCAAAGATTCCCCCGATGTCCTCACACGGACCCTGGATATTGCCGAGCGATGCAGCCTGCGTCTCGAGAAGGTCGCGAACCCGTTCCCCGAGTTTGGCGTTCCGCCCGGATACACCATCGACAGCTACTTCGTTCACGTATCTCGTGAAGGCTTCGCACGGCGACTGGAGGCGCTCAGACCGCTTTCGGAACAAGGCAAGTTGAAGCACTCGATCGCCGACTACGAGCAGCGGATGGAGCGAGAGCTCGGCATCATCCAGCAAATGAAGTTTCCCGGCTATTTCCTTATTGTCTGGGACTTTATCCGCTACGCTAAGGATCATGGAATCCCGGTCGGTCCGGGGCGAGGGTCTGCGGCCGGCTCGCTGGTCTCTTACGCTTTGGGCATCACCGACATAGATCCGCTCCAGCATGAGCTTCTCTTTGAGCGTTTTCTAAATCCTGAACGCGTGTCCATGCCTGACATCGACATCGATTTCTGCATGAACCGTCGCGGCGAGGTGATCCAGTACGTCACTCAGAAATACGGCCGGGACAACGTCGCGCAGATCATCACATTCGGGACGATGGCCGCAAAAGCCGCGATCAAAGACGTGGGCCGTGCCATGGACATTCCCTACGCCGACGTCGACCGCATCGCCAAGATGGTCCCGACGCAGCTCAACATCACGCTCGACCAGGCAATCGCGGATTCTCCCCAGCTGCATGAGGCATACGAGAAAGACGCGCAGATCCGCGAATTGCTCGATACGGCCCTGAAACTGGAAGGCCTGGTCAGAAATTCCGGGGTACACGCCGCCGGTGTCGTGATTTCGCCGCGACCGCTGACCGACCTGGTCCCGCTGCACCGCACCAAGAACGACGAAATCGTGACCGCCTTCGACATGGTCGCCATCGAAAAGATGGGCTTGTTGAAGATGGACTTCCTGGGCCTTACCACACTCACGATTCTCACCGACGCCCTGAAGTTGATCGAGCAGAAGCGTGGCACGCCGCTCACGCTCGAAGCGATCCCGCTGCAGGACGAGCAGACCTATCAAAAGGTCTTCCACAAGGGCCTGACGTCAGGCGTCTTCCAGTTTGAATCGCACGGGATGCGCGACGTGTTGCGGAAGTACCAGCCGAATTCAATCGAAGACCTGACCGCTCTCAACGCCTTGTACCGTCCGGGACCGATCCAGGGCGGCATGATCGACGACTTCGTCGACCGCAAGCATGGCCGCAAGAAGGTCGAATATGAACTTCCAGAGTTGAAAGAAATCCTGCAGGAAACACTGGGCGTGATCGTGTATCAGGAGCAGGTCATGCAGATCGCGAACCGCCTCGCCGGATATTCACTCGGGGAAGCCGATCTCCTGCGTCGCGCCATGGGCAAAAAGAAGGCCGAAGAAATGGCCCAGCAGCGCGAGCGTTTCGTCGAAGGCGCCGCGCAGCGCAAGTTCCCCCGAAGAAGATCGAGAAGATTTTCGATCTTATGGCGCAGTTCGCCGGATACGGCTTCAACAAGTCGCACTCCGCCGCCTATGCCCTGCTCGCGTATCACACCGCATATCTCAAAACGCACTATCCCGTGGAATTCATGGCGGCGCTGCTCACCTCGGTCACCGGCTCAACCGACGACGTCGTTAAGTACATCAACGAATGTCGCGAGATGGGGATTTCTGTCGAGGCGCCGGACATCAACATCTCCCACGCCAACTTCACTCCGCAAGGAGAGTCGATTCGCTTCGGCTTGGCCGCGGTGAAAAACGTAGGCGGCAACGCGATCGAATCGGTGGCAACCGCGCGCACAAAACTCGGACGGCTTAAGTCCATTTTTGAGTTTTGCGAGAATGTTGATCTTCGCCTGCTCAACAAGCGAGTCATCGAATCGCTGATCAAGAGCGGTGCGATGGATGGCTTTGGCCGCCGGGCCCAGCTCATGGCCGTACTCGACAAGGCGATGGAACAGGCGCAAAAAGCGCAGCGGGACGCCGAATCCGGCCAGCATGGCCTGTTCGGCGTGTTTCAGCAAGAAGACTCCGAAGCCCACAACGACAAACTGCCCAACGTCCCTGACTGGGATGAACACACGCGACTCTCGGCAGAAAAAGAAATTCTCGGCTTCTTCATTACCGGACATCCATTGGAGAAATACAAAGACAAATTGCAGGATTTGCACGCCCTGACAATTGAAGACATTGCTGGCATGACAAAGTCTACGGGTAAAGAAGAAACCATCGCGACTGCGGGCATCATCAGCAACGTGCGAGTGCTGAAATCGAAGCGCGGAGACTTCTACGCGCAGGCCACCCTCGAGGACATGTCGGGCTCGATCGATATGATTGTGTTCCCCGAGGCCTACAAGCGCATTGGTGAAAAGGTGAAGCTTGAGGTGCCGGTGCTGGTGAAAGCTGGGGTCCGCATCGAAGAAGGAGCCAATCCAAAGATCACTGCCGCCGAGATCATGCCTCTGGAAGACGCGAAGGTCCCGCTGCCTCGATCGCTTCGCGTCCGCATCCCGCTTGAAACGTCTGCTGAAGACACGATCGATCACCTGCACAGCTTGTTTGTTGAGCGCAAAGGTGAGGCCCGGGTGTTGTTCGACGTGGAGCGCCAGGGGGATTTCATGGTGGTAATGGAAGCGGAAGGCTATAATGTGGTGCCGGACCGGAACTTCATCGCGCGCGTCGAACAGTTGTGCGGCCGCGGCAGCGTCCGCATTATCAGCTGATTAAGCATGGCAGCCTCCGAAAAAGTTCAACAGGAAATGGAACAGATCGAGCGTCAAGTGGCCGAGATGGAATCCTCGAGCCCCGACGATGCTACGCAACGCCAGATCGCCACGCTGCGCGAGCGCATCGAAACCCTTCGGGAAGAGATGAATGCTCCGCCCACTGCCTGGCACAAGACGGAATTGGCCCGGCATCCGCAGCGCCCTCAGTCCCTCGACTACATCGAACGCGTCTTTACGGATTTCAGCGAAATTCATGGAGACCGTACCTTTGGCGACGACCCGGCCATTATTTGTGGAATGGCGCGGTTCCACGGTGACGAGATCGTGATTATCGCCACGCAAAAGGGTCGCGACATGAAGCAGCGGGTGTACCGGAACTTTGGCACCCCGCATCCTGAGGGGTACCGGAAAGCGATCCGCGTAATGCAACTCGCCGAGAAGTTTCGGAAGCCTATTTTTACCCTTGTCGATACTGACGGCGCGTATCCGGGCATTCACGCCGAAGAGCGGGGCCAAGCCGAAGCCATCGCCTACAATCTCCGCGAAATGGCGGGGCTGGAAGTCCCCATTATCGCGACCGTCATTGGAGTCGGTGGCAGCGGTGGCGCCCTGGCGATTGCCGTCGCGGACCGCGTCCTGATGATGGAAAATTCGATCTACTCGGTGATTTCTCCTGAGGGATGTGCCGCCATCATGTGGCGCGATGCCAGCAAAAAGGAGCTTGCCGCAGAAGCGATGCGCATCACCGCCTCAGACTTGAGCGAGCTCGGCTGCATTGACGACATTGTTCCCGAGCCGGAAGGGGGGGCGCACCGCGATCACGAAGCGGCGGCTAACCTGCTCGACGTCAGCCTGCAACGGCACTATGCCGACCTGAAGAAAATGCCCACCGAGGAATTGGTCGTAGCACGATATAATAAGTTCCGCACCATCGCCCAGTTTTACAAATCCGAAAGTTAAAATTTGGCTTGGCGTTTCTAAGGCAGGTTCCTCCCGGCTACAGACGGGCGATTCGACGCGACCCGAATCTCGAACTCGCCGTATAATGGAATGTTTCAACCTCTACGATTTACAAATGCGGGCGGCCGGGTTCCGCGCGCTCACTGAAGGAAGGTACTGGGATGGCGACAACGGATGTCGTGCCACGGGGATCTGCCGGCGGCACGGGCAAGCAACGAATCGTCAACGACATGAGCATTCAGGTCGCGACGGTCAACGGCTCCGGTTCACAAAGTTCAAACACAGTATTGCTGCGCAGCATTTTTCAGATGGGCGTACCGGTTTCCGGCAAGAACATGTTCCCCTCGAACATCGCCGGACTTCCAACCTGGTACACGATCCGCGCCAACAAAAACGGTTACATCGGGCGTAAGAAGGAAATCGACTTTCTCGTGGCCATGAATCCGGAGACGGCCCAGGAAGACACGATGTCTCTAGCTGCAGGCGCTTCCGTTCTGTACGACGAGCCGCTGGCGCTTCATAAACTGCGCACAGACCTGGTTTTTTATTCCGTTCCGTATGACAAAATCGTGGCCCAGGTTTGCCCCGAAGCCAAGCTTCGCAAGCTTGTGAAGAACATGGTGTACGTCGGCGTTGTGGCCAGCCTGCTGACCATCGACATGGCCGAAGTCGAAAAAGCGATCCGCAAGCAGTTTGCCAAAAAGGTGAAGGCGGCGAATCTCAATCTCGCGGCCGCTCAAGCCGGGTTCGACTATGCGAAGGCCAATCTTGAAAAGCGCGGTGTGTTCTACATCGAGCGCCTGAACAAGACGGCTAACAAGATCATCATCGATGGCAACTCCGCCGCAGCCCTCGGCTGCATGTTCGCCGGATGTACAGTCGTCACCTGGTATCCGATCACGCCGTCCTCTTCTCTGGTCGAGACCATGATCGAGTACATGAAGGAATACCGGATCGATCCCGACGGCAAGGCAACATTCGCCATCGTGCAGGCTGAAGACGAACTGGCCGCAATTGGAATGGTGATCGGCGCGGGATGGGCGGGCGCTCGCAGCATGACCGCCACCGCCGGACCCGGCATCTCGCTGATGGCCGAGTTCGCGGGGCTCGCTTACTACGTCGAAGTCCCTGGCGTGATCTGGGATATTCAACGGGTCGGTCCTTCAACCGGTTTGCCCACGCGCACGTCGCAGGGAGACATTCTTTCGACCGCGGTGCTCTCGCACGGCGACACAAAGAACATCATGTTGCTCCCCTGCTCGGTGGAAGAGTGCTTCACGATGGCGACGGACGCCTTCAACCTGGCGGAGCAATTCCAGACCCTGATCTTTGTGATGTCCGACCTCGATTTGGGCATGAACAACTGGATGTCTGATCCATTCCAGTATCCGACCGCTCCCATCAAACGGGGCAAGGTGCTGAGTAAGGAAGATCTCGACCGGCTCGGTGGTTTCGCTCGCTACAAAGACGTCGATGGCGACGGCATCGGCTACCGCACTTTGCCCGGCACGTCGCATCCTGCGGCCGCGTATTTCGCTCGTGGCAGCGGTCACAACGAGAAGGCGCAATACAGCGAACGTGCCGACGACTTCGAGAACAACATGGAGCGCCTGAACCGGAAATTTGAAACGGCTCGCTCCTTCGTTCCGCGCCCCGAAATCACAAAGGGCAAGGATGCGAAGATCGGCATCATCGGCTACGGGACCTCGCACTGGGGCATCACCGAGAGCCGTGACCAGCTTCGCGACGAGTACAGCATCGAGACCGATTACCTTCGGCTCCGCGCCTATCCGTTCACGCGCGAGGTGCACGAGTTCATCGAGCAGCACGAGCATGTATACGTCGTCGAACAGAATCGCGACGCGCAGATGCTGAGCCTGCTGAAGCTCGACCTGAAGCCTGAACTCATCGGACACCTGCGCAGCCTGGCACACATTACTGGATTGCCGCTGGATGCGCGGTCCATCACCGACGAGCTGACCAGCATGGAGGGCAAGTAAATGTCGTCGACCACAGTTGAGCCCGGAACAGCCGGGCCGAAGACAAACCGGATCGGCCTCACCGTCATCGAATACAAGGGCGGCAAGACAACGCTCTGCGCGGGTTGCGGCCACAACGCGATTTCTGAGCGCATCATCGAAGCGATGTATGAAATGGGTGTCGAGCCTGAATTCGTTATCAAGCCCAGCGGTATCGGGTGTTCCTCCAAGACGCCTGCATACTTTCTCAGCCGCTCGCATAGCTTCAACGCTGTCCACGGACGCATGCCGTCCGTCGCGACCGGAGCGCTTCTCGCGAACCGCAAACTGGTTTGCATCGGCGTCAGCGGCGACGGCGATACGGCTTCGATCGGCATCGGTCAATTCATGCATCTGATGCGGCGCAATCTGCCGATCATCTACATCATCGAAGACAACGGCGTATACGGGCTAACCAAGGGCCAGTTCTCTGCGACGGCTGATGTCGGGTCGAAACTGAAGAGCGGCGTGCTTAACGATCTTCCTCCGATCGACACGTGCGCCTTGGCGATTCAGTTGGGCGCGACGCTGGTTGGCCGCTCGTTCTCCGGCGACAAGAAACAGCTCAGCGCCATGCTGAAAGCTGCGATCGCCCACAAGGGCACCGTCATGCTCGATGTGGTGTCACCTTGCGTCACCTTCAACGATCACGAAGGATCGACCAAGTCCTACAAGTACGTTAAAGAGCACGAGGAGATGTTGCAGGACGTCAGCTTCGTCCCGCATTTCGAAGACATCAACGTGGAGTACGATGCTGGGTCAACCGTCGCTGTGACGATGCACGACGGTTCCCGTCTGCACCTGCGCAAGCTAGAAGAGGACTTCGACCCGACGGATAAGATTCGAGCGATGACCCGGCTCACGGAAGCTCACGACAAAGGAGAAGTCTTGACGGGAGTTTTCTACGTGAATCCCGAGGCGCCTAACTTCATCGACATGCTTAACGTCGTCGATCAGCCTCTGGCCACGCTTCCAGACTCAGTAACGCGTCCAGGAAAAGAAGTGCTGGACGCCTGCATGGAAGAATTGAAGTAGCTGCTTGCATCACCACAAAACTGTCATTCCCAACCGGGCGAAAGCCCGGCGAGGAATGTTCTTCTTCCCGCCAGCAGCGATGGCGACTACGCGCTCTTCCGCTGCTTTTCCCCCGTGTGCTCAGGACTCTGTCCCGGCTCGGGAAAATCTGAGTCGGCATCCTTGATCAAGGGATTCTGATCTCGATGCCCGAGTTGCTCCTGCAGGCCGACATTTCCGTCGCCCGAATGCTCTTCCGTTTCCTGTGCGCCTTTCGCTGCATCCTGATCCGGTTTGCCCTGTGCCATCAATCCACCTCGGAGGAATAGTTTTTCGGGTACGTGCCGTTACTTTCGATGGACGTCCCCAGCTTCCACAGTCTATTCTTGGCGAAACGGGAATAAAATAGGTTTCCCGGTAGGAACCAGTGGGAAGGGGGAGTACATGAGAAGGATTTGTTCTGTACTAACGATGTGCCTGATGTTGAGCGTTTTCGCGCTAGCGGATACTTCCCATGCTCACCTGACGTCCGTTACAACTCACCATCGCGGCAAGCGCCACCGCGCTCATAAAGCCACACGCCACCATACTCCCAAGCGGCACCACAACTCGGTTTAGCGTTTAGTTACTATCGCGAACTGCTGGCCACGCCGAGCTTTCGCAAGCGTTCGCGCGCCTGCAATGCTTCCGGAGACCGCGGGTACCGTTGGATGACGTGCTTGAGTTCATTGACGCCGTCGTCCTGTTTGCCAAGCTCAACCAAGGCAAATCCCTTTTTCAGCTGCGCCGAGGCTGCCTTGTTCCCGCTGGGAAAGTTCTGCACAACCTGGTCATAGCTTTGCGCCGCCTGCTGATAGTTCTGCTGCCGGAACTGAATTTCTCCCAGATAGAAATAGCAGTTCCCTGCCAGATCGGTATTCGGATAAAACTTCACGTAATCCGAGAATTCCTGAAGCGCCAGATCGTTCTTGCCGCCGTTGTAATCGCGCAGAGCATTGTTATAGAGAACGTCCGGAGGAGGGGCCGAGGCCATCGCCTGCTGATTCGCCTGCTGGGTTGCCTGTTGCGCGGCCAGACTCTGCTGCCCGGCCTGCATATCTTCCAGCTGTTTGCTGACCTTTGCCAGACGCGCCTTCAACTCGTCCAGGGTGTCGTTGAGCGCCTGGATCTGCCCCGAAAGCTGGTCGCTCTTCGATCCACCCTCAGCCTGTTGTTTCTGCAACGTCGTCTGCAGGCCATTCAGCGCACCGGCGACTTTGTTGATGGCATCGGTGTCTTGTTCCACAAGGTTCTTCATCACGCCCATGCGTTCGTCGAAGCTGCGCTGCATGGCGGTCATTTGCTCCTGGAGTTGCTGCACCTGCGTTTGCAGTTGCACCATTTCCTTGCTCACGCCCCACGCCGGAGCTACCTGCAGCAAAAAAACTAAAGCCAATCCAACGATCGCCGAAACACGATTTGGTCTCATAGAGAATTCCCTGAACGCTTGAATTAGATGCCTTGATTGTCCCACAGGCTGGCGGGATTCCAAACACAAAGGGGCTGCGGGGAACCGGAAGGTTCAACGCAAATCGGGCGTCACTCCGGCCTGACCCGGCGCATACTTCTGCGCATTCACAAGAGTTACGGGGGACGCGCCACGCGTCCCCCATGAGTCGGACCCTACTTCTGATAAAGCAGGTGGCCACGGCGATTCTGCTGCCAGCAAGCTTCGTTGCTTTCTGTGCAGAACGGTTTTTCTTTGCCGTAGCTGATGGTCTTGATGCGACTGGCGCTGACGCCTGCAGCCGTCAACGCGTTCTTCACAGCGCTGGCGCGCTGATCGCCAAGAGCCAGGTTGTACTCGGTGGATCCCCGCTCGTCGCAGTGCCCTTCGACCGTGAAATTCATGTTCTGGTGCTGGGCGAAGAACTGCGCGTCGGCCTGGATCGAGGTCTGCTGGTCGCCGCGGATGTCAGCCTTGTCGTAATCGAAGTAAACGTCCTTCACGCTCTGGCTGAACAGGTCTTCGTCCGTCACGTTCGCAGTCGTTGGCGGCGGAGGCGGAGCTTGCGTCACGGTGAGCCGCGCCGTTGCTTCCTGCGATCCACCCGCGCCCTTCGCGACGAGGTGGTACGTGATGGAATCGGTCGGCGAGACGCTCTGCGATCCATTGCCCTGAACCGCGCCGATGCCGTCGATCGAAACATCAGTCGCATTGCTCGTCTGCCATGTCAGCGAGGCGGACTGCCCGGCCTGAATCGTGTTGGGACTCACGGCAATCGATGCCGTCGGAGACGGCGGTGCGGGCGGCGGTGGTGGCGGAGGCGGGGTTGCCTTTTTGCCGCAAGCACCCAGCGTCAGAAAAGCCCCCAGTGCCAGAACCAAGAAGAACCACTTCACATTCAAATGCTTCACGTTTTATTCCTCCCTAACGACCCTGGGATCGACCCGGGGCCCGACGAAGTGTATTTACTATTTCCAGCTCCAATTCGGTTGCGAATTACGTCCTGTAAAAGTCAATTGCTGAACTTTTGTGCCGTCGGCCAGCATCGTCCAGATCTGCAAACTGCCTGAACGGTTCGATTGAAAAACGATATGCCGGTTATCCGGAGACCATGCCGGAAAATCGTTGCGGCCGCCGTCGTGGGTCAGCTGCACCCACTGCTTGCTCGCAACATCCATCAGATAAAGGTCCGAAGAACCGGGCTCACCGGGACCATACTTGCGAATCCAGGCTAACAGCAGGAACTGCCCGTTCGGAGACCAGTTCGGCGAAACGGCGTATCCCTGATCGGTCATCCTCTGCTGATTCGTTCCATCGGCCCCCATCGTATAAATCTGGGGAAGGCCCGTGCGTCCACTGACAAACGCGATCTGCGCATTCGTCTTGCGATTCCAAACGGGAGAAACATCGGGACCTTTGCCGGTCGTCATGCGCTGAAGATTGCCGCCGGATGAATCCGACACATAGATTTCAGGCTGGCCACCACGCGAAGAGGAAAACGACAGCTTGGTGCCGTCGCTCGACCACGCCGGAGAAAGATTTGTGCCGCCGAAGTGCGGGAAATTGACTGCTCGATTAATGTCGAGCGAATACATCATGATGTCCCAACCACTCTTGGTCAGCGCGCTGAATGCGAGCCGCGAGCCGTCCGGCGAAACGCGTGGAGACAAGGCGATTGATCCCAAGCGCGTGATCTGGTGCTGATTCGATCCGTCGTAGTCCATGGCCCAAATCTCTTTGTGGCCACTGCGGTCGCTCACGAAATAAATCTGCGTTTCTGCAATTCCCTGTACCCCGCCGCCCAGACGCACGATAATTTCATCGGCGAACTTGTGGGCCATCACGCGCGCGGCAGTGTCGCTCGCGCTATCGGAATACTGCTTGCCAAGAATCTGCGGCGTTTGAATATTTTTTACGTCGTAAAGCCATCCTTGAACAGTGAGCTTGCCGCTCGCAACTCCAAGGTTTCCGAATGCCAGCATGGCAGCGTTCGGAGGAGGCGCGCTCCAAGCCATGAAGTTTACTTCGGGCGGCTGTCCTGGCGCCTGGAGGGGATAGAAGCTCTTCGAGACCAGTTCCACCACGCCAGACACATCAAGGTCATTCCACAGCGTGTCGTTGAATGTCTTCAGAAGCGCCGCGTTCTGGGGATCGGCATTCGATGGCTTGAAATCCGGAACCGCAAGGCGGACCTTCTCGACCCCCAAACTGGTTCCAGTTTTCACCCAGTCCTGGGCCAGCAGCGAGGAAGAAAGGCAGATGCAGATGCAAACAAGCGCCAGCGCTGGACCGTAAAACCTGCTTGTCCATTGCCGAAAACCTGATCTAGCGGGTTCGTCCATCCGTCTGATAGAAAGAGAATTATTGTGCATCAATATCGTATTCCGATAGGAATCGCATTGCAATGACCTACCCGTATTTTCAAAGCTTTTCATCGACTCGTTTCCCTATTCTGCACTCTTCTAAGCCCGCTTATGTTTCGCGTACCTAGTTGATTACGCGCCGTGAGTACATCCCCGATCACCGCTTGTAGTCGAACCAGTACTCAACGGAGATTTTTCCGCCGGAATAATCGGGAGGCAGAGATCCAAAGGTGTCGATTCGCTGCAGCGCCCGCACTGCGGAAATATCGAGCGATGGCACACCGCTGGATTGTTCCACCTGCACGTTCGACGGATGCCCGTCGCGCGCAATATCGAATGTGATGTACACGCGCTGCGCCGTCGAAATCTTGGGGTCGACCTCGTATTTCAGCCAGTTCTCCGCGACCTTCTGCTGAATGACGTGGACGTACCAGGCGTACTTCGTTCCGAAGTCGCCGCCGCCGCCCGTGATTCCGAAACCGCCTTTCGCCCCGCCGGCGCTGAAACTTCCATAAGGACCGCTGACCGGACCGCCCTCGCCGAACGCAACCTGATTCGACTCCGGCTCAGGCTCGGCCCGCGGTTTCTCTTTCGAGATCGTCTCTTCCTTTTTCTTAGGCTTGATCTTTGCGTTCTTGCCTTGAATCTCGATCGCGTCCGGCGCCTTCTCTTCTACGATCTTGGGCTGCGATTGCGTGATGCCTTTTGATTCATTCGCCAGCACATTTTGTGTCTGTGAAGGTTTGGCAGGCAGCGGAACGTTGCTCACCAGGGTTGCGCCGATCGCTTCCCCGCCGCCGCCGGCGCCCCACTCGTCGCCGCTGGCATGATTGAAGACCGCGGCATAACCGAGAAGAAATCCGCTGATGCCGACGTGCAACACCAGCGACCACGCCAGCGCGCGTCCCCATCCGTCATGCTCGAAATAGATCTCAGCGTTTGCTGCCATTTTGCTCGAGAGGCTGAGTCACGATGCTCACGTTCGTGAATCCCGCCTGTTTTACGGAATCCATGACTGTGGCGAAAGCGCCGAACGGGACGTTCTCATCGGCACGAACAAAGATGAACTGGTTGCGCGGATCGCGAATCTTCTGCCTCAACTTGACGCCGATTTCATTGATATTCACAGCGTCGTTGCCCAGGAACACGCGCTGATCCTTGTTGATCGTCAGCACGAGCCGTTCTTCTGTGATTTCTTTTACTGTTTTCGTTTTCGGAACACTGACGTCGATTCCCGACTGCAACACGGGCGCCGTGACCATGAAGATGATCAACAGAACCAGCACTACGTCTACGAGCGGCGTGATGTTGATGTCGGCGAGCGCTGTCTGTGTTCGGCCGTTCGATGCCGTGAATGCCATCAGCGCCTCACGTCTGCGGCCACCTGAGTCTGGCTGTGCTCGACCGCATTGAGAATTTCAAGAGCGAAGTCATCGCTCCGCGCCGCGAAGTCGCGGATGGAAGCGCCAATCAGGTTGTACGCGATGACCGCAGGAATCGCTGCCGCCAGGCCGGCCGCGGTGGTGATCAAAGCTTCTGAAATGCCGGGAGCCACGGCTCGCAGCGTGGCTGCTCCAGCCGTTCCTAATCCGTGAAACGCGTCAATGATGCCCCACACCGTGCCGAATAACCCGACGAATGGAGTCACGGCAGCTGTGATCGCCAGCCACGGCAGGTTGCGCTCAAGACGGGATATTTCTTCCGAAGCGCCGATCTGCATGCCGCGTTGGATCGGCACCAGGTTCTTCAGTGTTCCGGAAGTGGCCGTTTGGCGCCGGTATTCCTCGTAGCCGCCCTCAAAGACGCCGACCAAAGGACTCGGTTTGAACTGGTCCGCTACGGCGGCAATATCCTGCAAACGCTGCGCCTTGCGGAACGCGCGGACGAACCTGCCGCTTTGCGCCCGCGCCCGCCGCAACAAATTCCATTTTGTCAGGATGATTGCCCACGAGATCAGACTGAACGCCAGCAACACAAGCAAGACCAGCTTGGCCACCGCGCCAGAGTTGGAAAGCATGTCGACGACTTCGCCGCCGATGAACACTGCCAGCAAGGGGAAAAATTGCATCGTTTTTTTAGGGAATGCCTGTCAAGATTATAGATGAATCAGGTGCCGCAATTTCCCACACGTACCCGATGTGGTAACGAAAAAATCGTTGGTACATGCGGATTTCTTAGATCGTCGCCTTGGAGCGAACGGCAGCCGCGCCGGAGTTGTGCAGGTCTTCCATGTTCTTCAAGTAGGCGCACAGACTCCGAGAAGCGCGTTTGCTGTTTTTCGCGAGCGCGAAAACGCTGGGCCACAGCCACGGACTCAGAGCCACGAACAGAGCGAATCTTCCCTCTGCGAACTTGCCCTTCGAGTCGACGAACCTTTCGGTCGCCGGGAAATCAAAGCCGATCTCATCGGATATTGCCTTGACGACTCGAAAGCCAACGCCGTGCGCATCTGCAGCCCGCGCTACTGCCGCTGCCTCCATATCGACGGCTTGCGCTCCGAAGGACTCGCGTAACCTTGCTTTCTGCTCGGGGCTCGCCACCGCCGGGAACGTCACCAACACTCCATTTCCGCCGTCTAATTTCACGCTGCTGCCATCGCTTGAGTTCACGACGCGTTCGGGACTTACCACGTCGCCCACCTTCATCGTCGGATCGAGCGCACCAGCAAATCCCACGGAGTAGATAGTCGCGGGCTCATAAATTGCGATGACGGCTTCGGCAGCGCGGCGTGCGGCTTCCGCGCCGATTCCACCGCAGACCAGCACGATGTTGTCATTTTCGAAAAACGGGAAGGTTCGTCCGCCGTGTGTCTTCTCGCTGGTGCGCCAGTCCTTCACCAATGGACCGACTTCGCGTTCCAGCGCGGCCACGATGGCGACTTTAGACATAGTGGTTCGCCCGAAACCAATCCACCGCTCGTCTCAATGCGCCCTCCACCGGAATGATTCTCCACTCCAGTTCCCTTTGCGCTTTGCTCGAACTGGCGAACATCTTCTTCTTCCCCATCCGAACCGCATCAATCGTGGCACGCGGTTCGCGTTTCAGCAATCGCCCAGTGATGGTTTCGTCTACCACTCCGGTCGCCAGCGCGAAGAAATATGGCAGCTTTACCTTCGGGGACGAAAGACCTGTGATTCTTCCCAGCGCGTCGAGAATTTGTTTCAGCGTCATGTTCTCACCGCCCAGAATGTAGCGTTCTCCAGACGTCCCTCTCTGGAGTGCGGAAACGTGTCCGCGGGCGCATTCGGTGGCATCGACCAGGTTCAATCCCGTGTCGACATAAGCGGGAAATTTGCGTTTCAGAAAATCGAGAACGATCCGTCCGGTCGGAGTCGGCTTCACATCCCCCTCGCCAACGGGCGTCGTCGGATTTACGACAACCACGTACTGTCCATTGCGCCCAGCCTCGAGCGCGACTTGCTCGGCCATGAACTTTGACCGTTTGTAGTGCCCAATCATGTCGCCGAGCGATACCGGCGAATCTTCGTCCGTGGGCGTCCCGTTGCCGTTAAACCCCATCGTCGCCACGCTCGACGTATAAACAACGCGACGGACACCATTCTTGCGCGCAGCCTCTAAGAGTGCGCGTGTCCCATCGACATTGGTGCGATACATTTCGTTCGGATCGCGCACCCACAACCGATAGTCCGCGGCAACGTGAAAGACGACATCGCATCCGGCGATCGCCCGTTCGAGCGATGCGGCGTCGCGGAGATCTCCCGTGGCAGTTTCAGCCTTGAGATCTTCCAGATTTTTCAGATTGCTGGTTGGGCGCACCAGCAGCCGCAGATCGGCGCCCTGATCGGAAAGAAGCCGGGCCACGTGGGAGCCCAGAAATCCGGTTGCGCCTGTGACGAAAGCTTTCATGCAGGACTCAGCATTCAGCACGCAGAGAGAGTTGTCAATGGATGCAGTTTACAAAATGTAGCTCCGGACGCCGTCGTACGGGCGTTGCGCACGCGAAACGCGCAACGAAAAAGATTCGATGCGAGAGAGGTTACCGGGTCAGCCTGCCGATCACAGGATTGTGAGCCATAAGGTTCAGCGCCGTTTCCAGAGAACTATGATCAAGGTGATGGCAGCCACAAGAACAACAGCCAGAAAACAAGGCTCCTGAGGAATGGGAGGCGGCTGTCCGGAAATTGTTTTCGATAACTCGCGGCAACCTCGTCACCACCACGTCGCCACCACACCAGCCTGTCAGAGGAATCTTCGTTTGTTGTGAGGCGGACCCGCATGGCGATTTCGCCACCGACAAGGAGCAGAGCTATCAGAACGAGGATAAGAAAAGAACACACCGAACATCATCGGAACTCCGCAATACGTTCAGTGCGCTCGCGAAGCGGACGAAGGCGTCCGCTGCTACACAAGCTTAGTCGCCGTTCTTCTCCATCACCTTGCCATAGGTCGTCAGCGCGAGCAGTGGGAAGTATTGACGGTACAGGTGATACTTCAGATAAAACACGCGCGGGAATCCGGTGCCGGTGAAGAACGCCTCGTCCCATGATCCGTCTTTTTTCTGCGTACGCATCAGGTAGGCAATGCCGCGCGCGACCGACTCGCTGCGAGTGTCGCCAGCCGCGAGGATTCCAAGGATGGCCCACGCCGTTTGTGAAGGAGTGCTCTCGCCCTGTCCGCGCAAATTCGGATCGTCGTAAGAGCCAACAGTCTCGCCCCATCCACCGTCGGCATTCTGTACCATGCGCAGCCATTCGGCACCCTGCTGAACGCAAGGCTCGTGCAAGTCGAACCCGATCGCTTCCAATCCTCGCAGCACAAGCGCTGTGCCGTAGATGTAGTTCACGCCCCAGCGTCCGAACCAGCTTCCGTCGGGTTCCTGCTCGTCGCGAATGAACTGGATTGCCTTCTTGACCGCTGGATGGTCCTGGCTGTATCCGTAGGTCGCCATCATCTCGAGGATGCGTCCCGTAATGTCGACCGTCGCCGGGTCGAGCATGGCGTTGTGGTCGGCGAACGGGATGTGCTCGAACACCATCTTGTCGTTGTCTTTGTCGAACGACGCGAATCCGCCGTTCTTACACTGCATGGAGAGGATCCAGTCGATGGCGCGTTGCACGGACTCGCGCTGGTAGCGGCCATTGGGATGTTCCACCCGGCTGAGCCCCAGGCAAACCATCGCGCTGTCATCCACATCTGGATAAAACTCGTTGTTAAACTCGAAGTACCAGCCGCCCGGCTTGCCTTCTTTGTTCTTGACCTTCCAGTCGCCAACGTTACGAACCTGCTTCTGCAGAATCCAGTCGGCGCACTTCACCATCCTCGGATCGTTCGCAGGGACACCCGCCTCGCCCAAGGCGAACAGCGCATAGGCCGTATCCCAGACCGGCGACATGCAGGGCTGCATGCGAAACGTATCCTCTTCTTCGATTCCTAACTTCTCGAACTCATCCATCGCGCGAATTACCTGTGGATCGTCGAGCGAATATCCCAGGCAGCGCAGCGCAATGATCGCGTTCAGCATAGACGGATAAATCGCCCCCAAGCCGTCGCTCATCTCGAAGCGCTCAAGCATCCACTTCTCGGCGCTCTTCAACGCAACCGACCTCAGCGGACGCACGTGCACTCGCTCCAGCCAGTGTGTCAATCGATCGAGCACCAGGAAGAAGTTCCGCCAAGAAACCCGCTTCTTTGCCCAATGCAGGTGCATGCGCGATTTCTGCATGCCGCCGACGAAGAGTTCTTCAACGCCCATCTCGCGGGGAATTTTCTTGAATGGCTTTTTCGCGTAGCAAATCGAGAGCGGAACGAGGATGGCCCGCGACCACGACGAGATTTCGTAGATGTTGAACCAGAACCATTTCGGAAACAGCACGATCTCCGGCGGAATCGCTGGAACCGCATCGTAGTCATACTGTCCGAAGAAGCAGAGATAGATCTTGGTGAAGGTGTTTACTTCGGTGACGCCGCCCATCTCCAGAATCTTCTTTCGAGCGCGGGCTAATACCGGGTCATCGGCCGTGTATCCTGCGAGTTTCAGCCCAAAGTAAGCCTTCACCGATGCGCTGATGTTCGACGGACCCGCCGCGTAGATGCCCCAGCCGCCATCTTCATTTTGATGGCGCAGAATCCAGTTTGCCGCTTTCTGAAATCGCTCCTGATTCCCAGTGCCGAGCAAGGTGTGCAGCAGGATGTAATCAGATTCGAGTGTCGTATCGGCTTCGAGTTCCCCGCACCAGTAGCCCTCTTCGTGCTGTTCTGAGAAGAGATATTTCTTGGCAGCGGAGATCGCAGCGCTCACGCGAGTGCCAAGTCCTTCAATCTTTCCGAAACGAAACAGTGGGTTGGAACCTGTCGTAGCAGCAGCTAGATTGGAATCGGGGGAGTGGTTTTCCATCAGTTCATTTGCTCCTGTCGATCGTCGTCCGGGCCGATGTGCAGCAGACTCGTCCAGCAAAATTAGCGGGACGCACCTCGCGATGGTCTTTCAATTCGCGGTGGCGGGTGCGGCCGCGATCGCTTCCACAATCTCCGGAGGCAGCCCGAAGCGGACGTTTTCCGGCATCACTTCCAGTTCCTGCAGATTGTCGAATCCTTTGCCGCGCAGGAATGTCACCGTCTCTTCGACAAGGTGTTCGGGAGCGGACGCTCCGGCCGTCAGGGCAATCGTCTTCACGCCCTTCAGCCACGCCGGCTCGATGTCGTTACAGCTGTCGATCAGGTGCGCGTTTGTTCCGAGATTCCGGGCGACTTCGACCAAGCGGTTGGAATTCGAGCTGTTTTCCGAGCCAACAACCAGCAACAGATCGGCTTCGGATGCCACTTGCTTCACGGCAACCTGCCGGTTCTCGGTCGCGTAACAGATGTCCTGGGCGGCGGGCCCTTTGATGTTGGGGAATTTCTGTTTCAGGGCGGCGATAATGTCCTTGGTTTCGTCGAGGCTGAGGGTCGTCTGCGTCAGATACGCCACGCGATTCGGATCGGGTACGTGAAGGGATGCGACCTGCTCCGGCGAGCCGACGACCTGCGTAACCAGCGGCGCTTCTCCCAAAGTTCCAATGACTTCGTCGTGATCTTTATGGCCTATCAGGATCAGCGAATAGCCTTCCTTCGCGAACTTGACGGCCTCGACATGAACCTTGGTGACCAGCGGGCAAGTGGCATCGATCACACGCAACCGCCGGCGTTCGCTATGCTCGCGAACATCCGGTGAAACCCCATGGGCGCTGTAGATGATGCGTTCGCCATTCGGGACTTCATCTTCGCTGTCGACAAAAATCGCGCCCTTGCCTCGCAGCTCTTCGACCACAAAGCTGTTGTGCACGATCTCTTTGCGGACATAGATCGGCGGCCCAAAAGCCTCAAGAGCAATGCGAACTACATCAATCGCCCGCACGACCCCGGCGCAAAATCCCCGGGGCTTCAATAGAAGTAAAGTCTTGGCGTCAGTCTTTGATAAAGTGCTAGTCACTCTGATAGGTCCAATCCCCAGCGGCTGCTCGAACCCCACGCTTACCCCCGGCCATTCACTTTGTTATTCCGACCGAAGGGCGCAATCCGCTTCTCTCGCATTTAGATGCAGAACGCCCACAAATCCGTGCTTTTAAGTTACACGATTGTCACGAGGCGATAGTAATAAACTACCGAAAAGTACCGGGATGGTCAACGTAAGCCACAGAAATTGCGGGGATTAGCAGCGAAGGGTTCAATCGGGGCAGCGAACGGCGATCACTCTTGACCGTACACCCAGAGCTCCCGGGCGAACTCGACTTTGCGCACCGATCCAAGGTTGAGGATGGTTCTCGCGAAAATGTCCTCGGCAGAGCCGCTGCCGTCGACCTGCACAAGCAAATCCAGCTTCTTGTAATACTCGATGAGCGGCTCGGTACTCTGGGTATAAGCCTCAAGCCTTACCTCAATCGACTCGGGACGGTCGTCCTCCCGTTGAAGGAGCTTGCTGTCACACCGGTCGCAGCGATTTTCGATCTTCGGCGGCCGGTCGTTCACGTGATAGACAGCCTTGCATTTTTCGCAGGTTCGCCGCCCGCCCAGCCGTTTTACGATCTGATCAGTTGGGAGGCTATAGTTCAACACGGCGTGGAGGGGCACTTCGTGGGTACCCAACATTGTTTGGAGGGAGACTGCCTGCGCGAGAGTCCGGGGAAAGCCGTCAAGAATGAATCCTCCCGCGCACGTGAGGCAACTGGTACGTTCCGACACGATCTTCCACACGGTTTCATCGGGCACGAGTTCGCCTCGACGCATATGTGCCAGCGCCTCGGTCATGGCTGGACTGGGCTCGGGCTGGCTGCCGGCCGATCGAAAAACGTCGCCGGTTGACAGGTGGCAGGCATGCAGCCGCCGGTTCAACAGATCAGCCTGTGTTCCCTTGCCCACGCCCGGAGGACCCAGAAGCACCAGTCTCCAGGGACGTGAATAACATTGGGGCACCACGTCGCATTTTGCCGACGGGCCCTGTAGCCATGCGATTCGATTTGGATTCTCAGAGGGAGCCATAATTCGAATGTAATAAGGTCGCGGCGTCCTTTCTGTGACCCGGATCACACTCGATGGACTCACCCCTAAATAGGCGTGGAATCTGCGTGGTAACCCTACATGGCCCGGTCGTGCCCCCCTCTCCCCACCCCGTGCCATTGTGTTACGGAAGTAACAGGAGCAATCTACTCGCGTCATCCCATAAAAGAAATGTTAGAGCTCAACTCAAGGACGACGGGTCGGACGCAGTTAAGAAACGGCGCACCGATCCAGCAACCCCGCAGGCTGCTGATGGCTCTTGCCCTGCTGCTGGTTGCCCTGGTTGCGCTCCTGGTGAAGGATCGTCAGTTCTGGTTCGGCAACGAGCAGACCGCCATCGAGTCCGATATGCCCGAGACTTCGGCTACGCAGACCGCCGCTGCCACCACGAAGCACCGAACGACCGCCGCGAAGAAGCAGACTCATCCCGTCGTCGCTGCCGCGCAGCCCGCTTCCGATCAAGATTCAGGTGTCGCAGTGACCCGGACGGTCCTGCCTCCGCTGGACGTTGAAGTCGTTGCAGGCGATAAGCACAAGAAACTGCATCCCGGAACGAGCCTGACCCACGTCGAGATTCCGAATCCGGCCGCGACCGAGCCCAGCAGCATCGAGCCGGCCACCAACGCCGCCGAGCGTGAGCCACTGCCGGCACCCGTTCAGCCGCAAGGTCAAGCTTCAGGCAACGCTCCTTATCCGATGCTGGCCCAGCACATGAATGTTCAGGGATCGGTGATCCTGCAGGCAGTCATCAGCGCCGAAGGCGTTGTGCAGGACATCCGGGTATTGAGTGGTCCGGCGATTCTGAGCTCCGCAGCCCAGCAGGCAGTTCGCGAATGGCGCTTCAAGCCGGTTGTGCAGAATGGTCAGGCAGTGGAAACCAAAGCGAAGATTACGGTGAACTTCTCGATCAAAGTGGCTGACAACTCCGCCAGCACGACCATCGCTGAGAGCCGGGCCTCCGACGTTCTCGTCATCAGCCGTTAGCCTTAATCATCTGCTCGGCATGCTTCCTCGAAGTCTCCGTCAGCTTGGCCCCGCTTAACATTCTCGCCACTTCTTCCGTGCGCTCTTCCCCGGTGACGGGTCGAATGCTGGTTCGCGTCCGTCCGCCCGATTCTTTCTTCTCGATCACGTAGTGATGATCGCCGAACGTGGCGATCTGCGGCAGATGCGTGACGCACAGCACCTGGTGCGACCGCGCCAGCGTCTTCAATTTCTTGCCAACCGCCTCGGCAGCTCGGCCCCCGATGCCGGTATCGATTTCGTCAAAGACCAAAGTCTTCTGATGACTCGATTTATCCCGCCCTTTTCCATGCGATGGCTGCTTCTCGGTCTTTCTCGGGATGCCCGCGTCCACGCTCGCTTTCAAAGCCAGCATCACGCGGGAAAGCTCTCCGCCCGATGCAATGTGTTCGAGTTGGCGCATCGGCTCGCCCGGGTTCGTCGAGATCATGTACACGACCTGATCAAGCCCTGCGGGCGTCCAGGAATTCTGTTGCTCGGCATGCGTAATCTCAATACGAAATGCGGATTTCATCGCTAGGTCGTTGATCTCGCCCTCAACCAATTTTTCGAGCTGGCGGGCCGCTTCCACTCGTTTTTTCGACAAGATCCTCGCGACGCGCAAGTATTCGTCTCCAGCCTTCCCCAGTTCCGTCCGCAACTCGCCGAGGATTTCGTCCTTGTTCTCAACCTCAGATAATTTTCTGGTTACATCGGCTTCGAACCGGATCACTTCATCGAGTGTCGGTCCATACTTCCGCTTCAACCGGTCGAGCAGGGCGAGCCGGTCCTCAACTTGCGCCAGATGCTCCGGCGAGGAGTGAATGCCGCCCGCGTAGTCGCGCAGGGTTGCGCCCACATCTTCGACGCTGATGCGCGCGCTCTCGAGAGCGGCGAGTGCGTCTTGAAATTTCGGTTCGTAGCGTGCCAGTTCTTCCACCTGCTTTTGTGCCGCTCGCAACGACGATGCAGTCGATCCATTGCCTTCGTACAACAGATCAAATGCATTCATAGCCGCGTTATAGATCTTCTCGGCGTTGGCCAGCACGCGCTTCTCGGCTTCCAGTTGTTCGTCTTCTCCGCTTTGAGGGTGGCCCTGCTCGATCTCCTTCTTCTGGAAAATCCACAGATCCACCAATCGCAGCCGGTCCTGCTCTCCGTGTTCGAGTTCGTCGATCCGGGTGCGAATCTGTTTCCATGCGCCGAATGCCGCCGCCGTGGTTTCCAGCAGCGTCCCCGCAAATGCGTCGAGCAACTCGAGCCTTGCCGGCCCGTCGAATGACATGATGGATTCGCTCTGTGCATGAATGATCGCCAGATGCGGCGCCAACAGCCGCAGCACCGCCACGGTCGCCGGTTGATTATTGATAAAGACTCGGCCCTTGCCGCCGGAGGCAATCTCGCGCCGCAAAATCAGCGAACCGTCATCTGATTCGTCGAGGCCGTTGCCCTCCAGAATCTCCAATAGATGTTTCTCCGCAGTTCCTTCGCTCTCGAAGACGGCAGACACGACCGCTCGGTTTGCGCCGGTCCGGATGACGTCGCTCGATGCCTTCTCCCCAAGCAGCAATGCCAGGGCGTCGATCAGGATGGACTTCCCCGCGCCGGTTTCCCCTGTCAACAGATTCAGACCGTGACCAAACTCCACGACCAGATTGTCGATGACCGCGTAATTCTCGAGGCGCAATTCAATCAGCACGAGGCACCTTGAAAAGCGAAAGTTTAGCGAAGCATAGCACGAAAAGCACGGAACCGGACCCAGTTCGGGAATGCAAAACGTGGTTCCGTCCGAGTCTGGAACGATACCCCCTATTTGAACCAAATCCCGCGCGTCCATCATCTAAAATCGGTTCATGGCTATCGCCGGACCATTTGCGGTCGAACATCGCCCGCAGTCGATTCCTGCCACGATGCTGGCCGCGGTCTATCGAGGCGTCAATGACGTTCGTCTCGAAACCGTAGCGGTTCCAACGATCGGTCCGGCGGAGATGCTTATTCGGGTCCATTCCTGTGGCGTCTGCGGAACCGATCTGAAGAAGATTTCCACCGGATCGCACTCGGCACCGAGAATCTTCGGACACGAAACCTCCGGAACCGTTGCTGCCGTTGGCGAGGGGGTTCGTCAATACCGACCCGGCGACCGCGTCATGGTCTTCCATCACATTCCCTGCCGGCACTGCTTCTACTGCGAAAACAAGACTTTTGCCCAGTGCGCGACCTATAAGAAAGTTGGCTGCACCGCTGGATTTGAACCATCCGGCGGCGGCTTTGCCGAATACGTACGCGTCATGGACTGGATCGTTGAGAACGGTACCGTACGGATCCCCGATGGAGTTTCATTTGATCAAGCCTGTTTCGTAGAGCCCGTCAATACCTGTATGAAGGGCGTAGAGGCCCTGCGCTTGCGGCGCGGAGAGACAGTGCTGGCCATCGGCCAGGGCCCCATCGGCATCATACTGAGCGTATTGGCCCGGCGCGCGGGGGCCACTGTAATTACTTCCGATTTGTATGCGGAGAGGCTTAAAATAGGAACAAGCTTCGGACTAGACCTTACAATAGACGCATCACAGGCAAAGGTAATTGAGCGTGTCCGCGAATTGACCGAAGGACGTGGAGCCGACGCAGTCATTCTTGCTGTCGGTGGAAACTCGCTCATTCGCACAGCTATGGATGCGGCCCGTCCCGGCGGGCGGATCTTGTTGTTCGCGCAAACGCAGCACGGAGAGGCCGTGGTTGATCCCTCAGCAATCTGTGTCGATGAGAAGACTCTGGTTGGCTCGTACAGCGCATCGGTGGACCTTCAGGAAGAATCTGTCCGCTTTGTGATGAATCGCGAAATGGATTTGGAACGCCTGATCAGCCACCGCTTCCCGCTCACGCAAAGTCCTCAGGCCCTGGAATTGGCAGCGCATCCGCAACCCTCGTCGATGAAAATCATGATTCAGCCCGGCAGTAGTTGGGAAGGAAGCAAGCAGTGAATGGAAAAATGACCGCCGCCGTTCTGTACGGCAAAGAAGATCTCAAGATTGAAAAAGTACCCATTCCTCGCGTCGGGGATGGTGAAGTTCTCGTTAAAGTCCAGGTTGCACTGACCTGCGGCACTGATTTGAAGGTGTACCAGCGCGGCTATCACGCGCGCATGATCGTTCCTCCCGCGCTCTTCGGTCATGAGCTTGCCGGGGTGATCGAGGAAGTTGGCGCTGGCGTCAATGGTTTCAAAAAGGGCATGCGTGTCGTCGCGCTCAACTCCGCGCCCTGCCAGATGTGCTTCTACTGCTCGAAGCACCAGGAGAATCTCTGCGAAGACCTGCTCTTCAACAACGGTGCCTACGCGGAATACATTCGCGTCCCGCGCCGCATTGTCGAAGCCAACATGCTGGTCATCCCGCCGAATGTGACGTTTGAAGACGCTGCCATGACTGAACCTCTGGCCTGCGTTCTTCGCGGCCTCCACGAAACCGGAGTCGAGATCGGCGATACGGTCACAATTTTGGGTGGTGGGCCGATCGGCCTGATGTTTGTGCAGGTCGCCCGCGCCATCGGATGCAACGTAATTTCCGTTGTGAAGCGTGACGGACAGGTCGAGGCCGCTAAGCAGATGGGCGCTCACGAAATCATTCAAACTACCAAAGTGGCGAATGTGGTCGAGGCCGTTCGCGCGCTTTCTCCGCAGAAGCGCGGATGCGACGTCGTGATCGAAGCCGTCGGAAAGCCGGAAGCCTGGGAGTGGGCGGTCGACATGGTCCGCAAAGGCGGTACTGTGAACTTCTTTGGCGGATGCGCCAGCGGGACGAAGGTTCAGCTTGAAACCAATCGCCTGCACTATTCGGAGATCACGCTGAAGGCGACGTTCCATCACACGCCGGAAACCGTTCGCCGGGCTTTTGGACTGATTGCCGCGAAGAAAATCCGTCCGACGGACTACATCACGGGAGAGGCGCCATTGTCGCGCCTGCAGCAGGTCTTGCGTCATATGCTGAACCGTGGCGGCGACATCAAGACGGCGATCATTCCGGGCCACTAGCGGCCGCTGAAGATCCCTGTCATCCTGAGCGAAGTATCGAATTCGCATCTGCGAACTCGACACGCAGTCGAAGGATCCCTGCACTGTCAATAGCGGCATGAGAGTGAAGAGGTGTTCTCGCGAAGCTCGGTGTCAACGGGCCCACAAGTTAAAATTGTTTCCAGCACCGAACCAACATGACGGCCACTGCCACCCAAAACTCGGCTTCCTCGGCATTGGGATGGAGTCGCCTCCCCGCCGCTTACGCGATTCCAGAAACTGCTGCGACGCTGGCCGAAGCGCGCGAATACTGCGCATGCCTCGCGCGTTCGCACTACGAGAATTTTTCGGTTGCGAGTTGGTTCCTTCCCCGCCGCCTGCGTCAGCACTTTTTTAACGTCTATGCGTATTGCCGGATCTCCGACGATCTTGGGGACGAAGTGGGCGACACCGCGGCCTCCATTGAACTGCTCGACCAATGGCAGCGGGAGCTCGATGCCTGTTATGCCGGATCGCCGAAGCATCCGGTGTTTGTAGCTCTCGCGGAAACAGTCCGCGAGTGTGACATTCCAAAGCACGAATTCTCGGACTTGCTCATCGCGTTCCGCCAGGATCAAACCATCACCCGTTTCGACACTTTCGACGACGTGCTCGCGTATTGCCATTACTCGGCGAATCCGGTGGGGCACCTCGTTCTCAGTCTGTGCGGATACCGTGATGCCGAACGCCAGCAGCTTTCCGACTACACCTGCACCGCTCTGCAACTCGCGAACTTCTGGCAAGACGTGACGTGTCGACTACGCGAAGGGCCGCATCTATCTGCCGCTCGAAGATCTTCGCCGCTTTGCCGTGACCGAGGATGACATTGCCCGCAACCAGAACACGCCCGAATTCCGCGAGATGATGAAGTTCGAAGTCGAGCGGGCTCACGAGTGGTTTCGCCGAGGCTTGCCGCTGATCTCGACGGTGGATCGCGAACTCGCCGTCGATCTCGATCTATTCAGCCGGGGCGGCCAGGAAATTCTGCATGCCATTGAGAAGCAAGACTACGCGGTACTGGGCAATCGTCCCTCGATTTCGAAGCCGCGCAAATTGGCCCTGGTCGCTCGCGCCGCGATCGCCAAACTTACCGGTGGCACAAAGTGAGCGCCGGTACGCATCAAGTCCCAATGCCGTGGACGCCTGCCGCGCCCCAGTTGGTCATGGCGTACTCCGTCTGTAAAGGTATTACGCGGACGGCGGCCAAGAATTTCTACTACGCCTTCCTCGTGCTCCCTCGCCGCAAACGAGAGGCACTGTGCGCGGTCTATGCGTTCATGCGTCGCTGCGATGACATTACGGACGACACCACGCTCAGCTTTGCGGAACGCCGTCAGAAACTCGATATCTGGCTCGACGCGCTCCACTCCGCGCAGCAAGGCCAGCCGACCGATGATGCCATTCTCCTTGCGCTGACGGATGCGCAACGACTCTTCTCGATCCCAGCGGGCCTTCTCGACGAACTGGCTCACGGCACCGCGATGGACATCGAAGAATCAGAATCGTGCTCGCAGAATTCCTCTGTACCCGGCCTGAACGTCCACTACCAGACTTTTGAGGATCTCCGGCTTTACTGTTACCGGGTCGCATCCGTGGTTGGTCTCGTCTGCATTCACGTGTTCGGCTATCGCGATCCTGCCGCTGAACCCTTGGCCGAAAATTGCGGCTTGGCGTTTCAGCTCACCAACATCATTCGCGACGTCAAAGAAGACGCGTCAATGGGGCGCGTCTATTTCCCTGAAGAGGACTTGGCAAAGTTCGGTCTATCGGCCCAGGAGTTTCTGGGCACGCCCGATCCGGCTCGCATTCGACCTCTGCTTGCACTCGAAGCCGATCGCGCCCGCGAGTTCTACGCCGCGGGAGACGAATTGCTCGCATACATTTCGGAAGACAGCCAGCCGGCTCTGTGGGTGCTGGTCACGATTTACCGTCGACTGCTCGAGCGGATTGCCGAGAACCAGTACGACGTCTTCGGCACGAGAGTTGCGCTCAGTACGGCAGAAAAGCTTCGCATCCTCGGGAAGGGCTTCATCAAGCGCCTCACATGAGTCCGGCATCTCGAGCCGTCTTGTAGCGCCATAGTTTGATGACTCCCACTGCATCCCAACCTACAGTTGCCGTCGCCGGAGGTGGCCTCGCCGGACTCGCCGCCGCATGCGCCTTGTCGGAAGCGGGATTTCACGTCACCCTGTTCGAGAAGCGCCCCTTTCTTGGTGGACGTGCTTCTTCTTACGAACATCCCGGTACCGGAGAGGTCGTAGACAACTGCCAGCACGTGCTTTTTCGCTTGTGCACGAACTTGATTGAGTTCTACGAACGCATTGGCGTTGCGAATGATATTGGTTGGTTCGACCGTATGAATTTCATCGAACCGGGAGGGCGGATTTCGGTGATGAAATCGTCTTTCCTTCCCGCTCCCATGCACACTGCGCCGTCATTCTGGAAGTTTTCCTTCCTGAGCTACGCTGACAAACTTTCCATTTCGCGCGCTCTAGCGCCGCTTACGCTGGTCGAGCAGCGCGACAAAGGGAAATCATTCCAGCAGTGGCTCGACCAGCACCATCAGAGTTCCACAGCAGTCGCCCGCTTCTGGCGTCCAATTCTGGTCAGCGCGCTCAGCGAAGAGATGGAACGCATCTCGGTTTCGGCCGCCGCGCAGGTGATTCGTGAGTCGATGAAATCTCCGGCTGCGCGGGAAATGGGAGTTCCGATGGTCCCGCTAACCGACCTCTACAATGCCGCCGGGGATTACGTGCGCAAGCGCGGCGGACAACTTGTTTTTCGATCACCGCTCGAAACATTTTCCGTCGACTCCGGTCAGGTAAAGGTTTCCGTTCGCAATCGCGAGAAAGGCCGGGATGACGTGGTGGAGCACCCCTTCGACTATCTGATTGTGGCCCTCCCTTTCGACGCTCTCGATCGCGTGCTTCCTGAAACTGCCCAGAGCGCGCCGCTTCGCGAGAAAGCGGCACATTTCGAGAACTCACCGATCACCGGAATCCACATGTGGTTCGACCGCCACATCTCCGAGCTCGATCACGCCGTGTTGCTCGACCGCACAATCCAATGGATGTTTCACAAGTCCCGTTTGCAGCCGATTCGTTCCCAAGGCCGTGACGGCGCTCCCTCCGGCAGCTACATCGAACTCGTCGTCAGCTCGTCGAAATCCCTGATCGACAAATCGCGCAGTGAAATCGTCGATCTCGCTCTTGGCGAAGTCCGCGAGTTCTTTCCCGATGCGCGTCCCGCCAACCTGGTCAAATCGACTGTGATCAAAGAAGTGAATGCGACGTACTCTCCGCGGCCCGGCATCGACGCGTATCGCCCGGGCGCCGTTACCGGATGGCCCCGCGTTTTTCTGGCCGGAGACTGGACCGCCACAGGGTGGCCCGCCACCATGGAGGGCGCGGTGCGCAGCGGATATCTGGCCGCCGAGGCCTTGGCCGCCACCGCCGGAACGAAAGGCGCACGTTTTATTTCTCCAGACCTGCCTTCTACCGGCCTCATGCGCCTGTTTGCGTGATCGCAATTCTTCGCATCGCCCTTGTCCCCAAGTAACTAAACCCTCTCAGGCATTCGCCGATAACCATGGCATGAACGGGCGCAATATCGAACCGAGAAGGCCGATGTGGGCGGTCGCCGAGGTCTCGTGGGAGGAAGAAGGCGGCAAGTCTTGCCGGGTCCCTGGAACACTTGAAGATACATCCAATTCGGGCGCCTGCATCCGCGTCGGAAAGTTCATTCACATCGGATCAAAAGTCGTGATCAAGTGGCACCGGGAACAGTTTCCCGCAGTGACCCGAAATTGCCGGCGCGACGGCAAAGAGTTCCTCCTAGGCGTAATGCGAGAGCAGGCAACGAGCGTGACCCCCAGTTCAGCAGAGAAAAAAAAAGATAGGGCAGCAGAGAGATTGACGGCGGCTGTTCCCGCACCAGCAGCGTCCGTGTTTACTCCCGATCGCATTGGCGTCAAAGGACAGTCCGGTTCCAGCCACGTTGGCACAGTTTCCAATTCTTCTTCCGATTCGAAGATGCTGCGCATCCCGCCAGATCGGCCCAAGGCGGAAAGTTCGCTCCCCTCTCAAGAAAGGAGAGGCATGCCGTCCAAAAGCTTCTTTCCAAAATTCTGGCAGAGCCAAGCCACCCAAGATTCGAAGGAACACGCAACCATAACGGAGGCCCCTATGCATGATTCGAAGTCGCCCGCCGCGGAAACAGGTAGCTCCGCGCATAGCGAACTGCTTTGCTACGAAGACATCTATAACGCCGCTGGCATAGCGATTCCCGCTTCGGGATACGGAATCCGCAAAGTGGTCGACATGCTCGAGAGCGAGCGCATTCGCGAGCTGCCGGAAGACGTTAAACGCGCCTCGGTGCTGATGGCGCTTGACGCTGCTGGAGCGTCGGTCGATGACCTGATGAAAGACGCTACGCGAAAGCAGAGTGCGCTCGATTCCTACGAGCAAGGCCAACGCACGCAACTCGACGGCTTCGAAGCGATGAAGTCACAAGAGAACATCCAGATCGAAGCGGAACTGGAGCGCCTACGCGTCCACTACGCGGAAAGGATTCAGAAGAACCGGGATCAAGTCGAGCGTGAAAAGGAGGCGCTACGCAACTGGCAAATGAGCAAGCAGAGCGAAAGCCGTAGGATCTCTGAAGTGATCGAATTGTGCAGCAACAAGAAGGCCGCCCCCGGGAACCCGTCGAAGTCCGCCGATGAAGCGAAGCCAGGCGAGAAGCCAACAGGGAAAGCGGCATCTGAGCAGTCGCTCGCAGCTTCAGCGGGGCGGTAGGGCTCGTGGAGGGGCAGCGAAGTAGGCGATTTCCTACTTCGCTCTTCGGCACGCTACGAGCAAGTGGGTCCAAGGTTCGTCGTCCAACCGGCCGATCTGCACCACCGGATGCCCGTTTGTGCTGTCGTGGATGAACTGTCCGTCGCCAAGGTACATGCCGGTATGCGTGATCTTGCGAGCGGACGCGCCAAAAAAAACCAGGTCACCGGCTTGAAGGTTCTTGCGTTCCACCGAACTGACTCCGGACCATGCGGCCTGCTGGTCCGCATCGCGCGGCATGTTTAGCCCGCGGGAGCGCAAGAGCATCTGCGTAAATCCCGAACAATCAAAGCCGAAGCTCGACGATCCACCCCACAAGTACGGTAGCCCCAAAAATCTCTTAGCCAACTCGATCGACTCCGGAACTGTCCGGGGCTTTGGATCCGACACAACATCGCTCGATTGAATCCACGCGTTAGTCTTGCCCGGCAAGCGAATCTGCAGCCATCCCTCGACATTCTTCGCTTGCGGTTTCTTCGCATCGCCGGCTGGGGTATCTTCCTGCAGAACCTCAAGGCGCGTTTCAAACGGAATCATTAAAACTGGCTTGTGGCGCGTCACGTCGGGCTCGCTGTAGATGTTCGCGAAGAGACTCTCGACCTGAACGGTAGGCCCCGAGGTCCCATATCCGTCGCCGGTGAGGACAATGCGAATGTGCCGGCTCGGAACCCATCCCTTGTACAAGTCGGCGGTCTGTATTCTCGACCACTCGCCTTGTGCGACCAGCAGCTTCACATTGCTTCCGTAGATGGCTTGCGACACGACCGCGGTCTTGTCGCTCGGTCCGGCATACATGTTCGCAACCGGAACCACCACGACCTCCTTGTTCATGGCCCCAAAGGCGGTGGAAAACAAAGACAAGAGAAGCGCGGTGAGAAGAAACTGTCGGCGGATCATTCGCATTCTAGGTGGTTGCAACAAACAGAGGTGCGGTTGCCGTTCCTTAGTTCTTGTTCGAGATGGTATCGGATCAGAAACCATCCACGCCATGGAAAACGAACCTCTGTTAGTGAGGAGTTCGCTTTGAGGACGGCTACATCTGACTCTTCACCAAGGTGTCACGGAGACACCAAGAGACAGAAGAAAAATCAGAAATAGCAGTTTTAAGGATTTCTCGGTGCCTCGATGTCTCAAGTGGTGAATTCCCGCGATAGTCTGCGGCGGCGCACAGCTGGCCGCAATTCAACCAAAGTGTCGACGGCTTGATCGAGGAAACGGCGAAACAAGCCGGAAGAGTGGAAGATTTTGGCTGCCCCCCAGGGATTCGAACCCCGATAGCCTGCTCCAGAGGCAGGTGTCCTAGCCGTTGAACGAGGGGGCAACTCAAAAGCGGCAGAATCTTCACCTGCCATTTCGATTTTATGGGCTGCGTGAAGCAGGGTCAACCACTGCCCGCGCCGCCGTCGCTTAGCGACCTTTGAAGAGCTGTCTTAGAATGCCTGAAGCGGTTTAAGCTCTGCGCAGGGGAGTCCCATGGTCACCACCCTCGGCACCATGTGCCACACCTCAGCAGCGACTACCCGAAATCGCCCGCCGCCCGCTTGAAGCGGACAGTGCGCTCTCTCGTGGTCGATATCCAGGAAAGACTCCTGCCGCCGATCTTCCAAAAAGAGCAACTGTCCGCAACGACCCAAGCTTCTCATCCGCGCTGGCCGGCATTCTGAAGATTCCTGCGCTGGTCACGACGCAGTACGCGAAAGGACTCGGCAGAATCGTGCCCGAGATCGCTTCCCTGCTCCCAGGCACCGAGCCGATCGATAAGACCTTGTTCTCCTGCTTCGGAAGTGACGCATTCTGCGCCTGCTCAAACGCCTGCCGGGACAGCGCACAACTTTATTGCTGTGCGGGATGGAAAGCCACATCTGCGTCGCTCAGACCGCACTTGGCGCGCTCCGCGAAGGATATCTCGCTCACATCGCCAGCGACGCCGTCAGCTCGCGCACGGAATGGAACTGGAAGATCGGATTGGATCGGATGCGCGCCGCCGGCGCCGTCATCTCTTCCACAGAAATGATGATCTACGAACTCATGCGCGCGTCTTCGTCAGCCGCGTTCAAAGAGCTGTTGCCGTATCTGAAGGGATAAAAGCTACGCCGCTTATGCCTCGACGGATGCTGGTTCCTTCTTCTTCACTTTCACAACCGTGATTTTTGCGAAGCCTTCATCGAACGACGGAGGCTTCAGCTTCGCCGCCATGCGCCGCATGATGTCTTCCGGAACCACGCGATCTCTGCGCTGATGGCGCTCGATGCACACCTCGAGTGGCACGTTGAAAAACACGGCGTGGACCTCGTAGTCGTAATCTTTGGCAAGCTTGATCCAGTGCTGACGTTCCTGCGGCGTGAGGTTGGTGGCATCCACGTAATTCATCGGACGCTTGGCAATCAGCCGCGCCTTGAGCATCGACCGCAAATTGGAAAAGACGAGATCCTGGAAACGTTGCTCCCGCACGTCGTCGAACAACAACGACCGCACCATGTCGCTCGAGAGCGGCACCACGTTGTGACGCTTGAACCACGAACTCTTTCCGGATCCCGGCAGTCCGATGGCAAGCACCACGATGCCCTTGGGAGGCCGCGGCGCCGCAACAGGAACAGCGGCCGGAACCGCCGGCGCTTTCGGCGTCGGGGCTTCTCCCTCGGCCTCGGCTGCTTCCGGTGCCGCCTCGTCGGATCCCTCAGCGGCAACCTCGGGTGGGGCGCCCTTGGCGGCGCCTGGGGCAAACGACTGGGCAACGGCCTGCTCCCGCCCGCGACCACCTCGACCGCGTCCACCCCGGCGTCGCCGGCCGCGTGCCGGACGGGCAGTGGCGCCTTTAGCCGCTGGTTCGGAAGAATCGGAAGCTTCGGAAGGGGACGACGGCTCTTCGGCTTGAACCTCAGTTTCGCCCTGTGGAGCCTCGGGTGCTTCCGCTTCGTCCTGTGCTGATTCCGGAGCTTGGCCAGCCTCAAAATAAGCCGGCTGCAAGGGGGGAGGTGCCGGCTGAGTTTCCTCTTCCGGAGATTTCTTTTTGCGGCGCTGCATGCGCTCGCGCATCCATTTACGCATGTTCAGGCTTGTAACACAGATGACAGGAGCGGAGCAATGAGCCACGGTACGAACGAACCAGCAATGACAGCGACCACACGTATGAAAACTCGAACCTCGGCCCCGGTGCACCTAAAATAAATCTATGCCAAATCCAATTCCCCCAGTGATCGCAGGTCAGAAATACATCTCGCTGACAACGTTCCGCAAGAACGGAACCGCAGTGCCAACTCCGGTGTGGTTCGGCGAACAGGACGGCAAGCTCTACGTGATGACGCTCAGCAGCACGGGCAAGGCCAAGCGGATCCACAACAATCAGCAAGTACGGATCGCCCCCTGTACTATTCGCGGAAAAGTGACAGGTCCGGAGTTTCCAGCAACGGCGCGCCTGCTGCCTACTGAAGAATTTCCCCGCGCCCGCAAGACACTCACCCGAAAATATTGGCTGGCCAAACTGACGACCCCGTTTTCCCGCGCGGACGCTTTTTTCGAAATCACCTTCTGATGCGTAGCGGCTGAAGGCCAACGACCGAGGATCGACGACCGACGACCACGACTGGCGAAGATTTCCTTACCAGTCGCCTGTGGCCAGGTATTCATGAATCGACTTTGCCGCGCGCCGGCCCGCTCCCATCGCGAGGATCACTGTCGCGCTGCCCGTCACAATATCTCCGCCTGCGAATACTCCTTTGCGCGTGGTGCGCTGTGTCTGTTCGCTGGCCTGGATGTAGCCCCGGTTGTTCGTCCCCAAGCCGGGCGTGGTGCTTTGCACGATCGGATTGGCGCTGGTGCCAATCGCAATGATGGCCACCGACAACGGCAAATCGAACTCCGATCCCGCTTTTGGCGCAGGGCGCCGCCTTCCTGACGCGTCGGGCTCTCCCAGTTCCATGCGAACGCAACGCGCTGCGGTCAGCCATCCGTTGCCGTCAGATAGGAATTCCACCGGCGCGGTCAGCATTTGGAAGTCGATACCTTCCTGCCGCGCGTGATGCACTTCTTCCGCGCGTGCCGGCATCTCCGCGTCGCTGCGGCGGTAAATCACGTAAGCCTTCCGAGCGCCCAGCCGTAGCGCAGAGCGGATCGCGTCGAGCGCAGTGTTCCCGCCTCCGATCACCGCAACATCCCGGCCGCGCAGATCGAGCATTGGCTCGTCGTAGTCGGGAAACTTGTACGCTTTCATCAGATTGATGCGCGTGAGGAATTCGTTAGCCGAGTAAACGCCGTTAAGATGTTCGCCGGGAATGTTCATGAATTGCGGTAAGCCCGCACCGGTGCCGATGTATACCGCGTCGTATCCCTCTTCCTCGATCAGTTCGTCGACGGTTACCGTTCGGCCGACAACGACATCCGTCTCGAACTCGACGCCCATCTCGCGCATGTAGTCGATTTGCTGGCGGATGATGTGCTTGGGCAACCGGAACTCGGGGATGCCATACACCAGCACGCCGCCAAACTCGTGCAGCGCTTCGAAGACTCGGACGCTGTGCCCCTTCTGAATCAAGTCGCCGGCGACGGTCAATCCCGAGGGCCCGCTGCCGACCACCGCGACTTTCTTCCCGGTCGGCGCGAGGTTTGGCAGAATGTGCGTCCCCATGCGCTGTTCATAGTCGGCCACGAAGCGCTCAAGATATCCGATGCCGAGGGGCTTCACCTTCTTTGCCATCAGGCAATGGCCCTCACAGTGATCTTCCTGCGGACAGACGCGCCCGGTGACTGCGGGAAGCACGTTGTCTTCGCGAATCTTGGCGGCCGCTCCAAGAAAATCTCCGACCACGATTAACTCGACGAATTCCTTAACCTTTACTCCCACCGGACAGTTATCGGTGCAGGCGGGCTTGGCGCACTCGAGGCACCGCAGGGCTTCCTGCTGCGCCAACTCCGGGCTGTATCCCAGATTCACCTCGGTGAAATTGTGAGCACGTTCAGCGGCAGGCTGCTCGGGCATCGCTTGACGCAACACCTTCATGCGATCTTTGAGTGCCAAGGGGTTTTGGGATTTGTGAGCGGTTGGACTCATCGCTGGTCTCCTGGGCGTGCGCCAACTTTTGCAGCGCACAGGTGATTATCGTCGGCACTTTTATTGTGTTGGAAGTCGTCCAACGATCTTCGTTCTGCATCCCGATACATCTTGTTGCGCTGCACCAGCACGGAGAAGTCGACTTTGTGCCCGTCGAATTCCGGTCCGTCAACGCAGGCGAACTCGCTTTTGCCATCAATCAGGACGCGGCAGCCTCCGCACATCCCAGTCCCATCGATCATGATGGGATTTAAACTGACCACCGTTCGGATGTTCTCTTTGCGCGTCAGTTTGGCGATCGCCTCCATCATGACGATTGGTCCGACGGCAACGACCAGATCGATGCGCGTGCCGTTGTCGATGAGTTGTCGTAACTTGTCGGTGACGAATCCCTTGTCCGCGTAGCTGCCGTCATCCGTGGTGATCATCAGCGAATCGCTGACTGCGCGCATCTCCGTCTCGAGAATGATCAGCTCTTTGTTACGTGCGCCCACAATCGAAAGGACGCGGTTCCCTGCTCGCTTCAGCGCGGCCGCTGTCGGATAGGCCATCGCCGCCCCGACGCCGCCGCCCACAACGACCACTGTCCCGTAATTCGCAATCTCGGACGGTTTTCCAAGTGGGCCGACCACATCCAGGATCGAGTCGCCCGTTTCGAGGGAATTGAGCAGATGCGTCGTCTTCCCAGCCGATTGCACCACGATGTTGACGGTTCCGAGCTCGGGGTCGGAGTTTTCGATAGTCACGGGAATCCGTTCGCCTTCTTCATAGACTCGAAGAATGACGAACTGTCCCGGCCGCTGTTTACGCGCGATGCGGGGCGCCTCGATGACCAGCCGCTTGATTCCCGGCGCAAGAAATTGTGCGTGGATGATCTTGAACACAGACGCCCCCTTGGAGGATCCAGACTTGATTGTCGGGATACACCCAGCGAGAGGGCTGTGACCTAAATCACAATCTGCTGTGAGGCGGCATTTCCCCGGGCCGTCGCCCAGGCGGCATTGTGCCGCTTGCCGCGGCGCGAATCGGGCATTCGGCAGGGTCGCGCAGCCATCGCTAAAACGAGGAATTCACCGGCTCGGGGAGGCGCACGTCCGGGTTCGACTGAAAGATCACGCCTTGTCCAGTTTTGCTGTTCATCACAATTTGCAGCGGCTGTTCAAATCGCAGATGCCGCACGCAACCCTTTTCTTCCAGTGCGGACTGCGCGGCGAGCCACTCCCAATCAATGGAACCCTCCCCGGCATCCGGATTCACCGTGAAATATCCGACTTGAAAGGCTGTCAGGTTCTGAAAGAAGTGGCTACCCTGCGACGGGGTGACGCGGAAATCGCGAAATCCCGCTTCGGCGATGGCCCTCGCTCCAGAAATCTCGTCCCATTCCACGGGAATGCCGAGCCACGGATCGTTTGAGCCCCAACGACCCACGCCGATCAAAAGATACGGACGGTTTTCCTCGTTCAAGACAGCGTTGAAGTGAGCGACTGCGCGAGCAACATCTTGACTGCGGCTGCGCTCGAAGCGCTGCGAGTCGACGACGATCACATCGTGCAGATTTTCGATGCGTCCGTTCCCCAGCACGCTGGAACTTCGGCAGATGATTTGAGATGAACCGAGATCTTCGGTCGCCGGATCATGGGGATCGCGGCCCAGGGTGAGGGGGCGAATCTGTAGAAATCCGAATTCGCTGATCTCGTCAGCCCGCAGGCTCACCGCGAATTCGATCTCGACGGGATTACCTAGAGCTTCCTCGCCGGAGCGCAGCAAGATCTCCAGAATTGGCGCCAGCGGGAACAACTGGTTCTTCAGCACTGGAGCAAAGGTCACCAACCGCGACCCCGGGCGGTTGAGACCGTCGTAGACCGCATGATTATCGGCTGAATAGGTAGAGCCAACGGCGTCCAGCGTGCCATCCAGTTCGGCAACATCCAGGCCGAAGCGGGCTTCGCGAGGAATACTTTGGGAGCCTGGGCCGGGGCTGGCGAGTTCCAGCGCGCAGAAATCCGTCTGCGTGTTCCCGAGGATGTCTTCGACTGATGAAAACTGCAGCAAATTTTTCGGATACCGTGGGCAGAACTGCAGACACTTTCCGCCATCCACGACGGTCCGGCCCAGCCCTAGCGCGACCGCAGCAATTCCGTCCGCGTACGTCATCGGAGCAACGGGATAGAAGTTATGCGAGCGCACCACGCCGGAGAAGTCTGGATAGAAACGAGTTCCGTGCGGCCTCCCAACGACCTGCTGAAGGATCACCGCCATCTTCTCTTCTTCCAGGCGGTAGGGCGTGGCGCGTACGTAAGCTTTAGCGTGCCGACTGAAGGTAGAAGCGTACACGCGCTTGATGGCTTCGCAGAGGTCGTTGAGGCGCAACTGTAAAGCCACCTGCTGGTTTCCCAGCATGAAGGTTTCGTAAACTCCGGTGAACGGCTGATACTGCGAGTCTTCGAGCAGGCTGGACGAGCGCACCGCCAACGGGTAGGTGACCCCCTCAAGAAAAACCTTCAGGTTTTCCGCGAGAGTTTTGGGCAGTGACGCATCCAGGAACCGGCGTCCGATCTCAGCATCATCGTCGCAGTGCAGAGCAAAGTCGCTTAAATTATTCTCAGCGAGAAACTCGTCGAACATGTCCGTGGCGATCACGACCGCAGGAGGCACCGAAATACAAACTCCAGGAAAGCGCTTCGCAATGCGCTTGGTGCGGAGCAGATGGCGAATGAATGCGAGGCCTCGCGCCTTACCTCCAAGAGACCCGGAACCGATCCGCAGGAAGCTCGACTGCGACGGCTTGAAGGTCTCTGGCTTGAAGTCGGCGATCAAGACTTCGTTCTGCTCGCGCCGGTAGTCGTTGATGGACCCGATCAGGTCGTGGCGTAGATGCTCAGGACCGTTGAAGTCCGAAACCTTGCGGGGGCGAAGTATCGCCGCCAGAGCGAACTCGGTGCGTGCCATCAGCCAGTGCGAAAAGTGATTCCGTTGCCCGTGGTACATCAAGCTCTCCGCAGGAATGGACTGCAGCAGTTCTTCCAGTTCGTTCAGATCTCTAGCCCGCCCAACCTCGTGCTGATTCGGCAAGCGGAAAACGAAATCGCCGAAGCCGAAGGAGTCGGTCAAGATGTGGCGCAAGTCTTTGAGCAGTGTGGGCGAACGCTTACGCAGAAACGAGTAACCTGCTGCGTGTGCCCGCGGGCGAAATTCAGTGCGACTGGTCTGGAGAACAATCGGGACATCAGGTGCCAGATCCCTGACCATGCGCGCGAGTTCGAATCCGGCTTCAGGGCTGAGTGCACCATCCCAGGGGAATTCCACGTCAGACACAACACCAATAATGTAATCGTGATAGGTCTGCACTAGGCCGGCAGCGTCTTCGAAGCTTGAACTCAGCAGGATCTTGGGACGCGCCTGCATGCGAACGAGCTTGTGGGCGGCGTTGATACCCTCAAGAATCACGCGCCGCGACTGCTCGATCAGTTCCGTATAAATGACGGGCAGGAAAGACGAGTAGTAGCGGATGTTGTCTTCCACCAGCAGCAGAACCGGCACGCCCATGGCCCTAGTGTCATGAAGTGCATTACGCTTGTCTTCGACGTACTTGACGATCGCGATCAGGATTCGTGCGTTGCCTTGCCACAGGAAAACGCGGTCGATATCGGTGACGGGATTGCGGGCGACGAAATTCTTGATCCCGCGGTAGTCATACGCAAGGACAACCACGGGCACGTCCAGTCCCGCGCGGCGCACTTCTCTGGCGAGTTGTGCCGCGTCGGTGTCGCCGACAGACAGGTTGGTCACGATGAGATTAAATTGCGGACTGGATTTTGCGAGCGCGACCGCCTCGGCGGAGCTCGAAACATGCGTGATACTCGGAATCTGCCGCAGGTTCAACTCGAGAGACTCGTCGATGAGCAGTTCGTTGAGGCGCCCGTCTTCGCGCAGGATGAACGAATCGTAGAGGCTCGAAACCAGAAGAATCTTCTGCACGCGAAACGGCATCAGGTTCTCGAAACCTTCAAAGCGATCTTCGGCATCGAGGATGGGTTCGGGGCTAGGGCGAGCGGTCATTGCGTTCGTTAACTGCTGATCGTACTCGCGCGCCGGTAAGATGCGGTGTGTTTCAAAACACAATAGGGACGGCTCATCCGTCGGCGCTTCCGGGGGGCTTTCTGCGGATGCTCGTTGTGGGAGCAATTTGTTCGCAGCAGTTTTTGTGGGGACCGCCGCCCCGGGTGTCCGGTCGAGCGAAGCTCGATAACCAGTTGCCACACGTCCTTCGCGGCAAAAAACGCTCAAGATGAGAAGAAAGCTACGAATCGACGTCTTGCTTGCTTCGGGAAATGCTTCGTGCGGAGCCTGCGGAAGCGATACGACGATAGTTGGAAGCACTCCCGCCCCGAAGGTCACCCGAAACAAGCGCCGCTCTATTGAAGGCTTGAATCGACTTAACGACGAACATTTATCTATATTGTTATCAGCGAGATGGGACGAGTTATTTGCACTGTACGTAAAGTCGGCAAGCTGGTTGTATTCATGCTCTTGCGGCATGGGGGCATCGTTCAGAGGGCATCCTGTACACCCTAGAAGTCTTGACTTTGTTCGAGTGCGAAAAGACCCGCTAAGTCAGTCACCCGATCAAGTAAAACCCCACCCTGTCCCTGCAAAAATCGCGGGGACAAGAGTGGGGTACCTGATTCTATAAGCGTTGCACAACGCTTGGGCTTCGCCCCGTAGAGGCGGATGAGGCGTCCTCCTCTACGGAAGCAAATTACACAAGACCCTGGTCCAGCATCGCGTTGGCTACTTTCAGGAAGCCACCGATGTTGGCGCCGTTGACCAGATTGCCGGGCGTGCCGTACTTCTCGGCCGTTTCGAAGCAATTCCGATGGATGGCAATCATGATCTTGTGAAGACGATCGTCTACTTCCTCACGAGTCCAGCTCAGCCGTGCGCTGTTCTGGGCCATCTCAAGGCCGGATGTGGCCACGCCGCCCGCATTGGCAGCCTTAGCCGGTCCGTAAAGGATCTTGGCTTCGAGGAAAAGTTTGGTAGCTTCGAGCGTGGACGGCATGTTCGCGCCTTCGGCAACCAGTTTGATCCCGTTCTTCAACAGATTCGCCGCGTCCTTGGCGGTGATTTCATTCTGCGTGGCGCTCGGGAAGGCGCAGTCCGCTTTGATATTCCAGAGCGGGTTGTGCTCGAGCTTGATGTCCGTGGGCATGAAGATCGCTTTCTTGTAGTGATCCGCATAGTCACGAACGCGTCCGCGCTTTACGTTCTTCAGTTCGATGATGAATGCGAGCTTCTCGCGGTCAATTCCATCCGGATCGTAGATCACGCCATTGGAATCAGAAACCGTGACCGGCTTCGCGCCCAGGTCGAGCAATTTTTCAAGCGTGTACTGCGACACATTGCCGCTGCCTGAAACCAGGCAGAGCTTGCCTTCGAGCGAGTCCTTCTTCGTCTTCAGCATTTCGCTGGCGAAATAAACGCAGCCATAGCCGGTGGCTTCTGGACGAATCAACGATCCGCCCCATCCCAGGCCTTTGCCCGTCAGAACGCCGGTGAATTCGTTGCGCAGCCGTTTGTACTGGCCGAACAAGAAGCCGATCTCACGCCCGCCTACGCCGATGTCGCCGGCCGGAACGTCGGTGTCAGGGCCGATGTGCCGTTCGAGTTCGGTCATGAAGCTCTGGCAAAACCGCATGACCTCGTTGTCACTCTTGCCCTTGGGATCAAAGTCGGATCCGCCTTTGCCGCCGCCCATGGGCAGCGTGGTCAGCGAATTCTTGAACACCTGTTCGAACGCCAGGAATTTCAGGATGCCGAGGTTTACGCTGGGATGGAAGCGCAGGCCGCCCTTGTAAGGGCCGATGGCGCTGTTCATCTCGATGCGGAATCCCCGGTTGACTTGAATGTTGCCTTGGTCGTCGAACCACGGTACACGGAACATGATGACGCGCTCGGGCTCAACAATTCGCTCGAGCAAACGCGTCGATTGATATTCGGGATGTTTGGCGAGGACCAACCTGAGAGAGTCGAACACTTCCCGTACCGCCTGATGAAACTCGGGCTCGGCGGGGTTCTTCGCTTTCACACTGATCATCGTGGATTCAATGTAGTCCCCAGGAACTTTGACTCCGGGGTGTGTCAACACGGACATAGTCCTACCTCCATAGGTAAAGCCTGAACATAATTCCGATCCTCATTGTCGGCTTACGCAGAAACGGGGCAGTGACAGGTGGTACGAGCGGCGGTGATTGCGGTCACGCGATGGAGATGGTTATGAATCAGGGACTTACCGTTGGTCAGGAATCGAGGGAATCGTGATTCCACGGGTACCTCACGCGACCACTCGTCGTTCCAAGAGCACTGTTGTTCTGAGCGACGCGAAGAACCTGTGCAACCTGTCCCATCAGTGTGTCCGGGAAACAAGCCGGGAGCTGGACCCGTCTCAGCAGAACGCGCTTGTGCAACCAATGACTGCAGTGCTTCATTGCAATCATGGCAAGCATTACCATCCGGAAACTAGAAGAAACAACCAAGCGCAAGCTGAAAGTGCGCGCCGCGATGCACGGGCGATCAATGGAGCAGGAGGCGCGCGAAATCCTGAAGAGCGCGCTCAAGACCGTTCCGTCGAAAAGCGGGGCCAACCTGGCGGAGGCGATTCACCGGCGTTTCGCGCCATTCGGCGGCGTCGAATTCGAGCCTTTCCCCCGTGGGCCCATTCGTGAACCGGGCTTCGAGTAGCCGCGGTGATCATTCTCGACACCAGTGTCGTCTCGGAATTGATGAAAGGCGATCCCTTCCCCACGGTATTCGCGTGGGCCTCCAGCTACCCTCCTGGCGACTTGTTCACCACTGCGATCACGATGTCCGAAGTTCTCTATGGCATCGAACGCCTTCCCCGTGGAAAACGCCGCGATCAGCTGCTGGGTGAGGCGGAATCTGTTTTCGTGGAGGACTTCGCAGGGCGAATTCTGGCATTCGACGAATCTTCGGCGCGCATGTTTGCAGTCATTGCGACACAGCGACATGCTCAAGGCCGGCCGATTGACGAACCCGATGCGCAGATCGCCGCCATCGCGAAGGTTCACGGTGCGACGCTGGCCACGCGCAATACGGAGGATTTTGAAGGCTGCGGGGTACGGCTGGTCAATCCCTGGAAGGCCTGACAGTCGCTCCGCACCGCTTTGCATGATCAAGCTGAGCGAACCGAATAACCTATGTACTCCACCGGCCGCCAACTAATTGCGCAGGGCACCCTGCAAATCCCGCCACGAAGAATGACAGGTCAATTTGGTCTACCCTCTGGGTCGTTTTGCGGCGGCCGGCGCGGGGCGCACAGCGGAATTGCGCGACCAAGAACTTGGTTCGACAGCACTTCAAGTGACCGGGATAATACGACTTTATAATAACGTCAGCGGCTTCGGGTCAGGCAATGGTGGACCATAGAGTAGCCCGAACCGCCAGATGCTCGCCTTCAGCAGATTCTGGGCAGTTGCTCGCCGCTGAGCATGTCAACGACGCGGTTCCCGCCGATACGGCTTTGCAGAACGACGAGACGTCCCGGAGTGGATTCAACCGTCCCGACACGCACGGAACTCTGCGACACAGCGATACCCTTCATGATTTCGAGCGCCGCATCCGCCTGTTCCGCGGAGACGAAAACGGCGAAGCGTCCTTCATTCGCGACATAGAGCGGGTCGAGCCCGAGAATTTCGCAAGCGCTCTGCACGGTTTCGTCCACGGGGATGGACGCCTCTTCCAGCTTGATGCAGATATTTGCGTCGGCAGCGATTTCGTTCAACGTCGTAGCCAAGCCACCGCGCGTCAGATCGCGCAGGCAATGAATATCAATTCCGGCGTTGAGCAGGGCTTCGACGGACGGCCACACGCAGTCGGTGTCGCTGAGGATAGGCGATTCGAATTCGAGTCCTTCGCGAACAGAGAGAATCGCAATGCCGTGACGGCCAAGGTCTCCGCTCACGATCACCGCATCTCCAGGCTGAACCGAGGCGGGACCGATCGTCCCCTTGACGTTTGACTCGATCAATCCAATGCCTGACGTGTTAATGAAGACACCGTCGCCCTTGCCCTTGTCGACAACTTTCGTGTCACCCGTGACCAACTTGACGCTGGCTTTGGCCGCCGCCGTTTGCATTGATGCAACGACCGTGCGCAGAGTGTCCATCTCAAGACCTTCTTCGAGAATGAATCCCGCGCTCAAGTAAAGTGGGCGCGCGCCACACATCGCGAGATCGTTGACAGTGCCGTAGATGGCGAGATCGCCGATCGTGCCTCCGGGAAAAATCAGCGGACGCACGACGAACGAATCGGTCGTGAAAGCAAGCCGTGAACCATTGACCGGAAGCACTGCACCGTCATGCCGCTGCTCAAGCATGGCGTTCGAGAACGCAGGCATGAAAATCTTTTCGATGAGCTGATGAGTCAATCGTCCGCCGCCGCCGTGCGCCAGGACAATGCGATCGTCAGCGACTCGCGGGACCGGACAACTCAGGTTGAACGAGCTGATTTTGGCGTCTGCCATAGTGATAGTAGGCTGCGCACGCGCCTTCGGACGATACCATGGGAGCGCCGAGCGGATTCTCCGGCGTACACTTCACGGCGAACGCCGGGCAATCGTGAGGTTTCTTGATGCCTTGCAGAATCAGTCCGCTGATGCACTCGGGCGATTCGTGCGCCGGGACACCGGAGAACGGAAAACGGCGGTTGGCGTCGTATTTCTGAAAGCGTCCGCGTAATTGAAAGCCGCTCGCAGGAATTTCGCCCAGTCCGCGCCACTCGCGCGGAGTCACTTCAAACACTTCCGCGATCGTCTTCTGCGCCGGAGTGTTCCCCTCCCGCTTGACCGCGCGGCTGTACTGGTTCTCAACTTCGTGGCGCCCTTCTTCCAGTTGGCCCACGGTCATGTGAATGCCTTCCAGAATGTCGAGCGGCTCGAATCCCGTCACGACAATGGGGACTTCGTACTTCGATGCGATCGGGAAATATTCTTCGAATCCCATGATGGTGCAAACATGGCCGGCGGCAAGAAATCCCTGCACCACGCAATTGTCGGAAGAGAGCAAGGCTTCCATTGCGGGAGGCACGAGGACGTGTGAAACCAGGAGAGAGAAGTTTTCAATGCCATCGTGATCCGCTTGCCACGCCGCCATCGCGTTCGCTGGAGCCGTGGTTTCAAAACCAACAGCAAAGAAAACGACCTGCTTTTGCGGATTCGCTTTGGCGAGTTTCAGGGCATCAAGCGGCGAATAAACGATGCGCACGTCGCCGCCTTCGGCCTTCACGTCGAAAAGACTTTTCGTCGAACCAGGTACGCGCAGCATGTCGCCGAAAGAGCAGAAGATGGCGTCGGGACGCGCCGCGATTGCCACGGCTTTGTCAATGAGTTCGATGGGAGTAACGCAGACGGGGCATCCGGGGCCATGCACCAGAGTAATTTCACGCGGCAGCAAATCTTCGAGACCACTCTTTACGATGGTGTGAGTCTGCCCGCCACAGACCTCCATGATCGTCCACGGGCGCGTGACTTTCTGCCGGATCGCTCCCGCTAATTGTTCGGCGGCTTTCTGATCGCGATACTCACTGAGGAATTTCACCGAGTTCCTCTTTCAATCCACCCATTTCTTCCAGATACTGGAAGACACGCTTGGCCTCTTCTTCGTCGATCACGCTGATCGCGAATCCGACGTGAACGAGGACATACTTACCCACTTCGGCTTCGGGAGTATAGGCGAGGTTGATGTCCTTGCGAATGCCGCCAAAGTCGACCCTTGCGTGGCGAAATGCGATGTCGCCCGCGTCGAAGATCTCAACCACCCGGCCCGGAACTGCGAGACACATGAGAAAACCTCGGGTAAATCAGCTTCAAGTTTCAAAGTTTCCAAGTCAACTTCAGGCGGCGCCGGCGTCTCGCCCGCTGTCGCGAAAGCATCGTGCCCTCGTCGGCGACACTACTCTGCTGCCATAACAGCTTGCCCCAATGCGAGGCCGCCGTCGTTTGGCGGAACTTGACGGTGCGTATGCACCGTGAATCCCCGCGACTCTAAAACCTCCGCGGCGCGTTCCGTCAAATAACGGTTCTGAAAGACTCCGCCGCTCATCACGACCTGCTTCAATCCCTCACGCGCTGCTACTTCAACAATCCAGTTGACGAGCGCGTTGTGAAACTTGGTCGCGATCCGAGAAACGAGAACCCCAGCACGCTTATCTGCGACGACGGCGGAAATCAGCTCCGACCAGTCGCCATTGGGTAAAGGATACGCTTCTTGCATCCGCAACGCCCCGATTTCATTTTCAAGGAGCATGGCGGCTTGGCCTTCGAAGCGATTCTCGTCGCTGATTCCGACAAGCGACGCCACTCCGTCGAAGAGCCGCCCCACACTGGTTGTGGGCACAACATTGATTCCGCGGTCGAGCATATAGCGGACTCTTGGTACATCCAATCGGGGAATCCCTGTCAGAGCGGACTCCATCGCAGGGTCTGAGGAGTGAGGGCTAGAGACCTCGAACAAGAGGCTCGCGGCCGAACGCCAGCCTTCGCGCACCGCGGCATCGCCTCCCGGAAGGCCGAACTGTCGCAAGTGCGCGACACGCTCGTACTGATTGCCTTGCACGCGAAAAAACTCACCGCCCCAGATTGCTCCGTCAATCCCATATCCGGTTCCGTCCCATGAGATGCCGAGATAGGCTCCTTCCACTTTATTTTCTGCGGCGCAAGAAGCGACATGCGCCTGATGGTGCTGCACGCGGATGACGGGAAGCCCGGATTTGTCAGCCCAGTGCGAGGACGCGTAGTCCGGATGCATATCGCAAACGACCGCCTCAGGCTTAAAACTGTAGAGGCGGCAAAGATCATCGATGGCGCGTTCGAAGGCGTGACGCGCTTCAAGCGTCTCGAGGTCGCCGATATGCTGGCTGAGGAATACGTCCTGCCCAACAGCAATTGCGACAGTGTTCTTGAGATGCCCGCCGACTGCAAGCACTGGCGGGAGAGTTTTGTTCACACGGATGCCAAGCGGTGCGTATCCGCGAGCCCTGCGAAGGATACCTGCGCGCCCGCGAGTCATGCGCACCACCGAATCGTCGCAAGCCCGGACGATGGGCCGGTTGTGCATGAGGAAGTGGTCAGCGATGTCCTTAAGTCGGATCGCCGCTTCGTCGTTCGCGATGGCAATCGGTTCGTCACTGCGATTGCCGCTAGTCGCGATCAGAGGAAACGGGCATCGCCGCATCAGTAAATGATGCAGCGGCGAATACGGCAGCATGACTCCGATGTAGGGAGAGCAGTGCGCGACATTCCACGCGATGTCTGTACCAGGCCGGGGGTGAAGCAAAACGATCGGTGCGGCCTGCGATTCAAGCAGTTCGATTTCGGCCGACGCGATGTGGCAATATTCGCTAACTGTTTCAAGCGACGGCATCATCAGTGCGAACGGCTTTTCTTCACGGTGTTTACGGTGGCGCAGCCGCGCTACCGCAGAGGGGTTCCGCGCGTCGACCATAAGCTGGAATCCGCCGATACCCTTGAGCGCAACAATTTCTCCGCGAAGCAAAGCTGCCGCAGCCGCTTCGAAAGTTCCATCCAGCTTCGGCCCGCATACCGGGCACGCATTCGGCTGCGCGTGAAAGCGGCGGTTCGCCGGATTCTCGTATTCCTCGCGGCACGAGGGACACAGCACGAAGTCGCGCATGGTCGTGTTGGGCCGGTCGTATGGAATATCCACAACGATCGTGTAACGCGGCCCGCAATTCGTGCAGTTCGTGAAGGGATATTGAAAGCGGCGATTCGCCAGATCGACCATTTCGTCGCGGCAGTCCGTACAGGTGGCGAGGTCGGGCAGAATATTTACGCGATTTATCGGAGTCTGCGTGGCTCGCATGGATCTCAAAACTTGTCGACCCTTCCACGGCAATCCATGCGGCATCGCGTACGGTGACCACCGATGCTTTGGGCCGCTCGAGTTCCAATCGCTGTTCGAAAGCGTGAAGCTCTTGCGCTGGCCCTTCCACCTCGACGATCAAGCCGGAGGAAGAATTTAGAACCCACCCGGTGAGAGACAGTTCGGTGGCGAGGCGGTAGACGAACGGGCGGAAGCCGACGCCCTGCACCGCTCCGCGCAAAGTGATCCGCAAGCGTTGTGTCGCGGGTTTGGACGCAACCGTCATGGCGCCAAAGTCCTCATTCTAGGCCTATGTGGGGGAAAGGGTTTATTCCTGGCTCAGAGCGGCTCGCATCATGGACTCGATTTTCAAAACCAGCTCTGGCAATGCGGCGCTGATCGTCGGCGAAAGGGATTCGCCGTGCTCGAAATTCTCACCCGTCATAGTGATGGCGAACGCCTTGAGTCTGACACTGTAGAACTGTGCCGCCATGTCGACTACCGTGCGTGGAGACAGCGCGTGGAAGGAATAGACAGCCTGGTCGGATCGAGGAGGCCGTTCGTGGAGATCGGAGACTCGAACCTCCCCGGGCTGGCTGGCGTTGACGGCACCGGGCAAAGTGGCATCGACGAAGATCACGCAGTCGAAGGAGCTCGCGGTTTGCGCGAGCTCAGGAGCGAGCTGGTGGAGGCAGAGGATCTCCACCTCCGAGCTACCAAACTTTCCTTCTAACGCTTTCGCCGCATGCCACGCTAAGCCATCGTCCGAACGCAGAGGATTTCCGTAAGCGATGATGAGGACGGAGGGCATATCCCGACAGGTTAGTCGCGGGCGACCTGGTCAAGCACTTCGCCCTGCGCACTGATCAGCTGGATTTGCAGATTCATTTGCCCGAACGCGTGCGTCGAGCAGCTCAGGCACGGATCGTAGCAGCGGATCACCGCCTCAACGCGGTTAAGCATACCCGGCGTCAAACGCTTGCCTTGGACAAAATGCTTCGCCACCTGCAGCACGCTGCGATTCATTGCCAGATTGTTCTGGCCCGTCGCGATGATCAGGTTGACCCAGCGGATCAAGCCCTGGTCGTCGATCTTGTAGTGGTGGAAGAGCGTGCCCCGCGGCGCTTCTGCCGCCCCCACGCCCTCGAGAGCATTGGGACGCGCTACGGCGCGAACATGCTTTGACAGGATCTCAGGATCGTTGAGCAACTGCTCCAGGCGCTCGATGCAATAGAGGATCTCGACGAGGCGCGCATGGTGATAGTGAAACGAGCTAAGGACGGCGGTGCGCTGCAATTCGTGAAATTCCGCGAGTTCCTGGTCGGCACGCGGAGTGCCGCAGCGGTCAGCAACGTTCAGGCGCGCCAAGGGACCAACACGGTAGATGCCGTCAGGAAATCCTTTGGGCTTGTAATACGAAGACTTGAGGTAGCTCCACGGCTCGACTTTTTCCCCGATGTACTCGGAGTAGTCGGCAGGATCGAGATTTTCGGCGACCACGTGCCCGGACGCGTCGACGATACGCAGCGTGCCGTCGTAAAACGTTAGGCCGTTGTCTTTCTTCACGATGCCCATGAACATCGTAGGAAAGTTCCCGAACGTCGAGATTTCTTCGCGGAACCCTTCCATCGTGTGCTTGAACCATTCGAGGGTACGCTCGGCGATGGCGAGAGCGTCAGGAATCGTCCACAGGATCTCGTCGCGATTCGCTTCCGTCAGCGGTTCACTGACGCCACCCGGAACGATCCACGCGGGATGGATGCGCTTCCCTCCCAGCCGCTCAATAATTCTTTGGCCAAACTGCCGCAGGCGAATGCCGTCGAGCGCAAGGGCAGGATTCTTCTCGGCGACGCCGAAAATATTGCTCTTGGCCGGATCGGCGTCCATGCCGAGCAGTAGATCCGGGGATGAAAGATGAAAGAGACTCAGAGCATGGGATTGCGTCACCTGCGCGAGCCCGAAGATGCGCCGCAACTTGTCGGCGGTCGGCGGAATTTTCACCGCAAGCAGAGAGTCACAAGCTTTCGCGGACGCGATGAGATGGCTGACCGGGCAGATGCCGCAGATCCGCGCCATGAGCGATGGCATCTCGTAAAACGGACGCCCATCGCACAACTTCTCAAAACCGCGAAATTGTGTGACGTGAAAACGCGCGTCCTCGACGCGGCCGTCATGTCCAGATGCAGCGTAATCTTGGAATGCCCTTCGATGCGGGTAACCGGATCGATGAGGATGGTGCTGCCCTGAGTCACTACGTCTCCTTGCTCTGTATTTCGAGCTAAGCTCCAAAGCGCGTTTTCAAAGTCAGGTCGGGTGTCCGGCCCTCAAGTAACTCGGTTACGGTGTAATAAATCGTGTCGGCCGATGGCGGACAACCCGGCACAAAAACATCGACCTTCACAAACTCGTGGATCGGCCGCGAATAGGGCAAAAGCGCGGGCACGACCTGATCGGGAATGCCGGGATCGAACGTGACATTCTCGCGATAAGCGCGGTCATAGACGGCCTTTGTTCCGAAAGGATTGCGCATGCCCGGCACATTTGCCGTGATCGCGCAATCACCGAGGGATACCAGTATCTTTGTGCGCCCTCGCACCAGTCTTGATCTTGTGCAGATCTTCTTCGCTGCTGACGGCGCCTTCGACCAAGGTCACGTCGACGTCCTCGGGGAACTCCTTGGCGTCCACCAGCGGGCTGTAAACCAGGTCAGCCGCGCCGGCAATTGCCAACAGGCGCTCGTCCATGTCGAGGAATGACATGTGGCATCCTGAGCAGCCGTCCAGCCAGACCGTCGCCATTTTCTTCTTACTCATCCGTTCTCCGGTTCCGCCAATCGGGCCCTGAAGAGGCACACCTGTTTCCGCATGCTTTCGCGGTGCTAAAGCTCCGCTCTTCCACGCTGCTCTCGTGGCGCTGAAGCGCCACGCTTCCACGATCATGAATCATTTGTCGTTCATCATTCGTTTTCTTCGCGCATCATGGTCAGGTACGGCAGGAACTGCCTGCGCTTCATCATCTCCGCCACCGAGCGCCCCTTTTCAAACAGCGCGCCGGTCGGGCATACGTGCACGCACTTGCCGCAACTGGTGCAGGTTTCGGACGATCCCCAGGGCTCGTTAAGATCGGTGATGACCTTGGCGTCGATGCCGCGACCCATGATGTCCCATGTATGCGCGCCTTCGATCTCGTCGCAAACGCGAACGCAGCGCGTACACAGGATGCAGCGGTTGTGGTCGATTACGAAGCGGTCGTGCGACGCATCCACTTCTTCCTTGGGAAAGCGGTAGGGGAAGCTGACGTGAGTGATCCCCAGGCGCTGCCCGAGCATCTGCATTTCGCAGTGGCCGTTCGAGACGCAAACCGAGCAGACATGGTTGCGTTCGGTGAAAAGCAGTTCGAGGATCATCCGGCGATAGTTCTGCAGACGTTCGGAGTCGGTCGTGACCTCCATTCCTTCCTCCAACGTAGTTACACAAGCCGGAAGCAGCTTGCTCTGACCCTTGATTTCGACGAGGCACATGCGGCAGGCGCCGACGTCGGAGAGGCCGTCCATTTCGCACAGGCGTGGAATGAAGATGCCGTTCTGCCGCGCGACGTCCAGAATGGTTTCTTCCTGGCGTCCGCTCAGATCGCGGCCGTCAATCTTCAGGGTCTTGACCACCGGTGCGGGGCTCATGCCGTCTCTCCAACGGGCTGCTGGCCGCAGACTCCGGCCGGACATTTATGGTCCTCAATATGCGCGCGATACTCCTCGGCGAATGCACGTAGTGTGCTCACCACCGGGTTCGGCGCGGATTGGCCCAATCCGCAGAGGCTGGTGTGTTTGAGCAGATCGCACAGGTCTTCAAGCATTTTCAAATCCTGCTGGGTCGCGGTCATGTTGCCGATTGCTGTGAGGATGCGGTGCATCTGGTAGGTGCCGACACGGCACGGAATGCATTTGCCGCAGGACTCGGTCATGCAGAAGTCCATGAAATATTTCGCGACGTCGACCATGCACGAGCTTTCGTCCATGACAATCATCCCGCCGGAGCCCATGATCGAACCGGCCTTTGCCAGCGACTCGTAATCGACCGGCATGTCGAGGCATTCCGTGGGCAGACAGCCACCGGAAGGGCCGCCCGTCTGCACGGCTTTGAATTTCTTTCCTTCCGGAACGCCGCCGCCGATTTCGAATACCATTTCCCGCAAGGAGATTCCCATCGGAACTTCGACGAGCCCTGTGTTCTCCACGCGGCCGGCGAGGGCGAACACTTTTGTTCCCTTGCTTTTTTCAGTGCCAATCTGCGCATACCAATCTCCGCCATTGCGGATGATGGGCGCGATGTTGGCAAACGTTTCGACGTTGTTGATTAACGTGGGCTGACCGAACAGACCTTCCATTGCCGGATAAGGCGGACGCGGACGCGGCGTGCCGCGCTTCCCTTCCACGGAAGCGATCAGCGCAGTTTCTTCTCCACAAACAAACGCTCCGGCTCCCAGCCGCAAATCCACGCGGAAGCTGAAACGCGTACCGCAGATGTTCGCTCCCAGCAAGCCAACGCGCTCCGCCTGCCGAATCGCGGTACGCAGACGCTTGATTGCCAGCGGATATTCCGCGCGCACATAAATGTAGGCCTCGGAGGCGCCGACAGCATATCCCGCGATCAGCATGCCCTCGAGGACACGGTGGGGATCACTTTCGAGGACGCTGCGATCCATGAATGCACCCGGATCGCCCTCGTCCGCGTTGCAGATGACATACTTCTGGGTTCCAACGGATTTCGATACGGTGCTCCACTTCAACCCGGTTGGATATCCGGCACCCCCGCGCCCGCGCAACCCGCTCTTCGTGATCTGGTCAACCACCTCTCGCGGGGACATCTCGGTGAGAACCTTGACCAGCGCGGTATAACCGTTCGCAGCGATGTAGTCCTCGATGCGATCGGGATCGATAACCCCCGAATTTTCGAGCACAATCTTTTGCTGTCGCGCGAAGAACGGAACGTCGGTTCGGCAAACCAGGCGCGAGACAGCTTCTCCTTCGAGACTGTCCAGGATCTCGGCGCTGTCAGCTGCCCCAACCTTCTTGTACATCACGCCTGAACTGGTCGAAACCAGCGGACCCTCCGAGCACAATCCCATGCAGCCAACGCCTTTGACTTGGCAATGATCTTTGCTTCCACGGCGAGCAACTTCCTGATCGAGCCCATCTTTGACTGACTGGCTCTGGCAGGAGAGGCATCCTGCAGCCACGCAGACATTCACGCGCTGGGTGAAATGGCTTTGCGCCTCGCGTTCGGTTTCGGCAATCTGATCGAGTTCCTCAGGCGTCATGCGTGCGTCCATTTCTTCAGGTGTTCGCGGATGGCGGTGGTCCCGACCTTGCCGGCAACCTCTTGATCGTAGACAACGGCTGGTGCGAGGCCGCACGATCCCAGGCAGCGTGCCGTGAGCAGCGAGACTTTCTTGTCAGCAGTGGTTTCGCCCGGAGCGATGCCGAGGTCGCGTCGCACGGCATCGAGTAACTGTGGCGCCCCTTTGATGTAGCAAGCCGTGCCCATGCAAATCACGCAAGTGTGCTCGCCCGCGGGCTTCAGCGTGAAAAAGTGATAGAAGGTCGCAACGCCGTAGGCCCGGCTCAGCGGTACGCGCAGCGACATCGCGACATAGCGCAGCGCCTGCTCGTCGAGATATCCGAAAGCTTCCTGGACGGTGTGCAACGTCTCAATCAGTCCGCGCGCATGCTGGCCCTGGCGCCGTATGGTGGCGTCCACCAGCTTCCAACGTTTGTCCTGATTCGGAGGAGAAGGTTTTGCTACATATGAAGGCATGTTTCTCCAGGCTCACCGGAAAGACAGAGTTTGCGATTCGTGGCTTGCGCTGAATCTGGCTGAGAACGAATGATTGTAGCCCCCGCCTAGACTCATCACAATGAATACGACGGTTTATTTTCTTTACTCGGTTTCAATTCGGTAAGCGTCTCCGATTTGGTTCGATTCTAAGGAGTCGAAGCGTTTTTCATTCGCGAATCGTTAACACCGGACAGTGCGCATGCGCGATCACATAGTGCGCCGACGAGAACGGTAGGTGCGTCGAGCCGGCCTCTTTGGACGGCCGCGCTCCCAGGACGATCATGTCGGCTTCGCGCTCAGCTGCGATTCGCAAGATGCATTCTGTCGGCGCGCCAAATTCGATGACGTGTTCCGGCGCGTACTGCAACGCAGCGTCGTTCGGAACCAGATCGCGGAGTCTTTGGAGCCCCGCGTCAATCGGCCCGGGCCGTCGTCCCAGATCGGTGTAGTCGTCGATGACGTGCAGCAACGTGAGGCGGGAACGGAATTGTTCCGCCAACGCTACCGCCTGCTCCGCGAGACGAGTGGTATTGGATCCGAAGTTGGTGGCAAACACGATCTGACGCAAATCCAGCTCAGGCGGAGCGAGATCCCGCCGCCCATTTTGAAATGTCGGAAGCTTGGCACGTCCGGAAACTCTCGGCCCAACGGTCAGTACTGGACATGCAGCGTGGCGCAGAATATCTTCGGCAACGGAGCCCAGCAGCAGCCGGCCGAGACCGGTGCGGCCGTGCGTACCTACCACGATCAGGTCGATGTCGTTCTCTTCCACGAGAGTCGCGAGGTTCTTCCAGACTCTTCCGTGCTGCACATAGTTGCGGTGTGGAATGCCTTCACAGTGCTCGGACAGTTGCTCCAGTTTTTCCCGGGCTTCGGTGTGAGCATCTTCATAGATTGTGCCCATGCTGACGTAGTCGACGCCTCCCGTCATTAGAAGCAGGCTCGCCTCCGACAAAACGTGCGCCAGGTGCAGCGTGCTGCCATAGCGGCGGCAGATGGCGGTGGCATAGGGCATCGCCGCTTCTGAAGTGATGGAGAAATCCGTGGCAAACAAGACGTTCTTTACTGGCCTCGTAAACAAGGACGCGGGCGTCGAAATCTCGGTGACGTTGCAAAGTGGTTTTTCAGTTTTGGCTTCGACCGGTGCCATGTGACACCTCCCACAGCTGAATCTAGGATCGGCCGGAACGGTGTCTATTCATATGCCCAATGTCACCAGTTTCTGTGATTGAAATCACAGCGGAGGCAGAGGTTACCTCTTTTCAGCAAGATGGAGTGCTGCCGATTGGAGCTACGCGCTCTCCTGCCGTGTCGTGCCTCCTCACGGGGCGTCCGTTGGCGGGCGGGATTGCTCATCATTTAATATGAACCTGCCGCTGAAATCGCCCTCTTCTGGATGATCGGACTCAGGAGTGAGCCATGCACTCTTTGCTTCAGGACCTTCGCTATTCCGCGCGTCAACTCATCAAAAGTCCCGGATTCACCCTGACGGCAGTCCTCTCGCTCGCGCTCGGCATTGGAGCGGCCACCGCCGTATTCAGCGTCATTTATGCGGCGCTGCTGAGTCCGTATCCCTACCCGGCCGCGGATCGAATAGTCCGGCTCACGACGCAGAGCGTGGCGGGCTCCGGAGATCCCGTTTATTTAAACGGCGCTGAAATTCAAATCTTGCGGCAATCCCCAGTTGTCGAAAGCGTTCTCGCGATGGACTACCAAGCGCTGGTCCTGACAGGTCAAGATCTTCCGGAGAACGTGAATACCGTGAACCTGATTTCCAACGGCTTTCAGGATCTCGGCGTTCCTCCTGTGTTGGGGCGTGGGCTCTGGCCATCGGACGCGATCGATGGTCAGGATCCGCGACCGGTTGCAGTCCTTTCTTACAGATTCTGGCGAAAGCATTACTTGTCGAACCCCGAGGTGTTGGGCCGGACGCTGCAGCTCGATCACAAGAACTTCGAGATCGTGGGTGTAGCGGCGCCGCGATTCGCATGGGGTGACGCAGACGTCTATCTCCCGCTGAAGCTGATGCGAGATCCGGGGCGGACGTCAATCGTCAATTTGCTTTTGCGTCCGGGTGTGAGCCACGCTGCGGCCGACGCCGCGCTACAACCGCTCGTGGAACAGTTTGCTCGCTACATGCCAAATGATTTTCCCGACGTCTTTCAGGTGCATGTGCTTGGGCTGAATGACTGGGTCGTTGGCTCCATGGGCGGAACACTCTACTTGATCTTTGGCGCGGTGATGTTGCTGCTCGTGATCGGATGTGGAAATGTCTCCATCCTGCTGATGGCGCGTGGCACATCGCGTCAGCACGAATTGGCAGTAAGGACAGCTGTCGGCGCGGGCCGCTTCCGAATCATTCGTCAATTGCTCACGGATTCGCTCCTTCTCGCGGTGATCGGCGCGTCGATCGGTATTCTTGCTTCTTACGGCGCTCTGGCTCTGATTCAGCGTCTGCTGCCCCGAACTGCGTTCGCTTCTGAGGCCGTGATTCGCATCAACTTGCCAGTGCTGTTTTTCAGCATCACGGTCGCGCTTGGAACGGGTGTGCTGTTCGGGCTTTGGCCAGCGCTGCAACTTTCGCGTACGCACATCGGGGAGATCATGCAGTCTGGCGCGCGCCGGTTAGCTGGCAGTGTCCGCGGACGCAAGGCCCATAGCCTGCTGATCACCGCGCAGGTAGCGCTGACATTGTTGTTGCTCGCAGCTGCGGGCTCCGCAATGAAGGGGTTCGCCCAGTTGATCCACCAGCCCCTCGGTTATGACCCGCACAACGTGATGGCGATAGAAATTCCTTTGCGCGCAAGCTCCTACGGCGCTTGGCCGGCGCGTGCAGCCTATTTTGAGCAACTGCGAGAGAAAGTGGCAGAGACACCGGGTGTGATCACAGCGGCGATTTCCACTGATGCGACACCGCCGAGGAATGGATGGACTATGGGATTTGAAGTGTTGGGTAAACCTATGGCCCCTGGTGCAGGGGCGCTTTTTGATTCGAGTGGGTCTGAGATCGGATCGGTCAACCTGATTAGCCCGGAGTACTTCGCGGCTTTGCGCATTCCCTTGCTGCAAGGACGGATTTGGAGCGACGCCGAGAATGATAAAGGCGCCCATGTCACCGTGATCAACCGTACTCTGGCCCAGCGATACTTTCCGAATGGCGATGCCATTGGGCACTCGCTGAGATCGGGAGGTCTCGAAGGCAATCCCGCCACCGTGCTGTCGCCGCCAAATATCGGAGCTACCTGGTTCCAGATTGTGGGCATCGTCGGGGACGCCCGCAATGATGGACTCCGAAGTGCCCCCAGACCATCAGTCTACGTGCCCTATACATTCAGCATGGGAGAGGGCACCGAGATTCTCGTTCGCTCTGAGGTTCCGCCCCTCACGCTGCAACGTGCTGTGCGCGAGCAGTTAAGGGCCATTAACCCGGATCAGATCAGTGGCGCTTATGATCTCGAAAATCGCCTCACCTATGAACCCGAGTGGCAGCAGGAGCATGTCGCGGCTTGGATTTTTGGGATTTTTGCCTGGCTCGCCCTGGCTCTCGCTGCCGTAGGGCTACATAGCGTCGTGTCTTACACAGTGGCACAACGGACCAACGAATTCGGGATTCGTATGGCGCTGGGCGCGCAGCGTGCGGACGTGCTGCGGATGGTCTTCAGAGCGGCATCGGTAAGCCTAGGCGCCGGAATCTTGGCAGGGATAGCTCTTTCGTTAGCCCTAAATCAAATCATTGCGAGTTGGGCGCATGGAAACCCGCACGATCCCGTGATTCTCTTGGCGGGAACGATTCTGCTAGGCTTGGTGTCTGCGTTGGCCTGCGCAATCCCGGCGCGCCGCGCCTCCAAACTTGATCCGATCATAGCGTTGCGGTCTGAGTAGCCTCGCCCCAAGACCGCTCGATGCTGCGGACAAGTGGTGACCACACTGCGCATGGTTTTCGCCCGCAACTTGCGGACCGGATGCCGCGGGCTGCGAAGTTCCAGCGGTCTTCCGCACGCGTGCGACAATGGCTCGTGACCGGTTTGGAATCTGGACGGTTTCGATTTGGGCAGTACGAGTTCGACAGCGCAGCCCGGGAACTTCGCCGTGAGGGCGCCCTCGTGCGGTTGCAGTCGCGGAAACTTGCCAACGCGCGACCTTCCTTCAGCACGTACGCAAGGGGAGCGCCGGACGACGTACTTAGGGACTCTCTGCCGAGGCGCCGCAACATGAATTATTCGCAGCGAAGCGCTACGATCGGATTAACGAGTGTCGCGCGGCGGGCAGGAATGTAACACGCCACGAGCGCAATTACGAAAAGCAGGAGAGCGACTGAAAAAAACGTCAGCGGGTCCTGCGCGGCCACACCGAATAGCAGGTTTGTCATCAGCCGGGTTAATCCGAAAGCAGCAACAATTCCAACGGCCACACCCACCAACGTCAATTGCGTACCCTGTTTCAAAACCATCTGCAACACGTGTCCGTTCTCTGCCCCGAGCGCCAGGCGAATGCCAATTTCCCGTTTGCGCTGTGAGACCGTGTAAGACATCACGCCATAGATTCCGATGATCCCCAGTGCGAGCGCCATCGCTCCTGCGATTCCAAGCATCACCAGGGTGAAGGACATTCGAGCGATGGATTTGTCATACACTTCCTCCATTGTTCGCACCGAGGCCACCGGCAAATTCGAATTCACCGACCAGACCGCGGCACGCGCCTCGTTCAGAAAACTGTCGGTGCCTGCGCGCTCACTTCGGATGACGAACGTCGCCGTCCGCACCGCCGGTGCGAACCGATTTTGCACGAGCGGGGCCCAGTACACGATTTCCGGCGCTTTCTCCTGCAACCCTTTCTCTCGGACATCCTGAATGACACCGATGACTTCATGCCACGGCATGTTGGAGTACTCGCGCAGATATTTCCCGATGGCCGCTGAGGGACTTCCCCACAGCTCGCGTGCCAGATTGTCTGAAACCATCACGACCGGACGGAGCGCGTACACTTCGTTCCACGTCATCTCCCGTCCGGCTAGTAATCTTGTCCCGGCGGTCTTCAAAAAGCCAGGAGAGATGTTCTTGTACAGCCGCAACGGCGCGATGAGGTCGCCGGAATAAACCTTGTCTTTCGCAAAGATTTCGTCCCACGCGGCGTCGAAGCCTTCCATCGGCATATCACTGGCGAACGCAACCGACTTCACCCCCTGAATTGCCGCCAGCTTGTCGAGGATTGCGTTCTGGGTTTGCGTTACCCTTTCCGGCTCGGTGATCAGCAGATCCGGAATGGAAATGCGCATAACCTGCAGGTGCTGCGGGTCGGCAAATCCCGGATCGACTTTGCGCAATGCCGCGAAGGTGCGAATCATCAAGCCTGAACTGATCAATAGCACCAGCGCCATCGCGACTTGTCCGACGACCAGCAAATTGCGCGCCCGATGCCGCTCCCGGCTCACACTGGTTGTCCGGCCTGCGCTTTGCAGGGCCGAGGCAGTTCGCGGCCGCGCGTATTTTAGCGCCGGAATCAATCCAAACAGCAATCCCGATAGGATCGAAAGAACAAAAGTGAATCCCAATGTTCGCGCATCAATTGCGATTTCGTTCAAACGAGGTAGATTTGAGGGTCCGATCGCGACGAGGAATGTCACCCCGGCATAGGCTAAGCCAACGCCGACCGCTCCGCCCATGAGTCCTAGCATCACGCTTTCGATGAGAAGGGTTCTAACGATTCGCGCCCAACCGGCGCCGAGTGCAGTGCGTACGGCCAATTCCTGTTGCCGCGCCTCCACCCGAACCAGCAACAGATTCGTCACATTGGCACACGCGATGAGCATTACCACCCCGATCGTACCCATCACCACCCATAGCAGTTCACCGACGTTGCCGATCACCTCTTGTTTGAGAGGGCGAATGAGAGGTGTGATTTTCCACGTTTCATAAATATGGGGATTCGATCCCGGGCCGTTGGTCCATGAGTCCATCCAGATCGGCAGCATGCGCGATAGGTCTGCATTGGCTTGTGCAATCGTCGCGCCAGGCTTGAGGCGTGCGATTCCGTGCAATCCGAATCCCGCAAGAATCAACTTGCTTCGATCAAATGCCAATGGAGCGGTCAAGTCGAAATCCGAATCTACAAATCGAAATCCTGGCGGCATCACACCGGCGATTGTTCTTGGCTGCGAATCCACCATGATGGTGCGGCCAATTACACCTCGATCTCCACCAAACCGCCTCCGCCAATACTCATAGCTTAGAATCACGCTGCCCGGAGCGTTCGGTACCTGGTCCGCCTGCGAGAACCACCGCCCAACCGCGGGTGGTACGCCCAGCGTCTCGAGCACGCCATCGCTCACCGCAACCGTGCGCACTTGTTCCGGCTCTGCAAGCCCGGTGACGTTCGCTGTGCCGGTGACCCACACGCCTAAAGATTGAAACGTCTCGTTGTGCTCCGCGTAGGTGTAATACATCGACGGAGAAAGAAGCAGGCCGTTTTCGAAATCCGCCAGTCCTTCCGCGCCCGGCGCAGTCTGATGCAGAGCCACCAACTCTTCGGCTTTCGGATAATTCAGCGGTTTCAGCAGAACGCTATTCACAACCGTGAAGACGGCTGCGTTTGCGGCGATTCCGATCGCGATCGTCAACAAGGCGACAATAGTAAAGACGGGATTGCGCCTCAGCGCGCGGAGTCCATAACGAACGTCTGAGAAGAATGTTTCGGCGGATGGCCATGTCCAAACTTCGCGGCTATTCTCTTCGATCAACCCCACATTGCCGAACTCCCGCCGCGCGGACTGCAATGCCTCTTTCCGCGGCATTCCGTCAGAGACCAACTCGTCCACCTTCTCGTCAAGGTGCGCTTGAATCTCCTCCGACAACTCACGGTAGAGCCGCTGCCGTGCAAACAATTGCTTCAGCCAGTTCATGATCCCTCCGGCGCTAGAACCCGCGTAATTCCTTCCAGCATTCGCTCGAATGTCGATACCTCACGCTCCAGATGCTTTGCGCCCGCCGGCGTTAGTTCGTAGATCCGGACCTTGCGGTTTGTGGAAGAAATGCCCCACTCAGCCTTCAAGAATCCTTCTTTCAACAGGCGCTGCAGGGCCGGGTACAACGATCCCTCTTCGATCACGAGCAAATCCTGTGAGGTTTGTTTGATCTGCTGCACCAGTGCATAACCGTGCATCGGTTGGCGTTTCAGCGTGCGGAGGATCATCATCTCCAACGCGCCCGGGAACAGATCACGTTGTACATTCGTTTTCATGCGGGCACTTATCCTCCTGGGCTTGCAGGCTTGATTGCTCAATGCCTAGAGCAGAATAGTATTGAAGTGCTTAACAGTCAACCGATGGGCAACCGTTTTCGTGAGGCCTGGGATCCGGTCGCTCGGCGACGTTGATGCTCAGCCTGGCTACAGTGCTCGCGTCGGCGACCCGGCGCGGCGTGCTGCGAGCGTCAATCCCATGGTGGCATTGCGCAACGGCTGACGAAAAATCGGCACACGAGTGTCTGGGCGAAAGACTCCGCCCGGCTGCCAATGTGTTTCTCCAATCTAGCCGTTTTCGACCCGGTCTTTCATGTTCGAGTAGGCCGCCTCGATGAGCCTGCTTAGCTCTACTTCTTTTGTGGCCGTTCCCGGCCTCAGCTTCACATGGCGCATATACCGGCCGTCTCCTTGTAACAAGCGCGCTGGATCCGGCAGTGTTACGCCCTGAAAGAATCCCACGTTTACGTGTGAAGTAAACACATTGACGTAGGCGAAGGGCGCATCTCCCAAGCATGCGACCGGACAACCGTCATGTAAAAGTTCCCGGACTTCGTCCCCGCATTTTCGCATCACCTCAAACCATTGATGTGCGATCGCTCCCAGTTCACCTGCGCGTTCTTTCATCCAGTCATCGATGGCGGGGTCGCGCTCGACAGCGCCGTTGAAGCGCAGCAATTCCATTCTCGTCGTCTCTGTATTATTTTGCTGTCGAGATCCGTATTTACGCATTCTTCCCTGCTCCAGCAAAATCCTTGATCTGAAATCGTCCGCCAACGGGCCGCCTTGATGACTCGGATCGTCGAATCACTCGGACCGTCCCCGACCCGCCCGCCATCAGCCCATAAGCGTATTAAAGGTTTAACTTGATGCCAAGGGACTGGCAAGTTTTCACAATTCGGATCCTAACCTTCAAACCTTGGTGGCCGTGTTGCGTCTAACCTTCGTCGAAGTCAAGCAGATCGATATAAGGAGCCATCTACAAATGATTCGGCCAGCGCGTACGATCGTTGCGGTGATTCTTCTTGCCGTCGGAATGGTTCTTCCCATTCAGGCGCAAGCAGAGAACCAGCCTCCGAGTCCTGTGCGCTCTCACTCCGAGGAAATGTTGGATCGGTGGAACGACATCGGGAACAAACTCGTCGCCATGGCGCAGGATTTTCCCGAAGACAAATACGATTTTAAGCTGCAAAAGGACGAGCGTACCTTTGCTTTGAATCTTCTCCACGAAGCCGCACTGGATTTCTTCGTGATCCGAAGGATTTCCGGATCAAATCTCGGTCCCGACTTCGGCGAGGGGGACAATCCTTCCCGTGATCGTTTCAAGACTAAGGCCGACGTCGTGAAGTTTGTGCAGGAGGCCGTCGCCGACGGCGCGAAAGTCATTCAACAGCAAGGCGACGAAGGGCTGGACAAGACGACGAAGTTTTTCGGCAACCGACTGGCCCACAACTCCATGATCTGGACGTTCGCCATTGAGCACAGCGCTGAGCACTATGGCCAACTCGTGGTCTACTATCGCGCCAACAACTTGGTGCCACCCGACTCGCGGAAATAGCGCGGAATCGGGTCCAAGGCGCAACGCTAGACCGCAATCTCCCGGTCGGTAAGGCGGCAGTGTCCGGCATGCCGAGGATTATTGGCTGGAAGAATCGAGAGTTGAGCCGCCTATTGGTTGAGTTGTTACTGCGCGAAGCCGTCGGCTTGCGTGACTGCTCCAATCGATACAGCGTGATCGACGTAGACTCGTCCGGCATCGAGAGCTTTGCGATCGATTTCGAGCAGCGCCGCGTTTTTTACTTTCGTCTCGAGCACCTTCAGGGCTGTATCCGAAGATAAACACTCGGTCTCTTCAAGAAGCGCCCCCATCATGACGACGTTGGCCACCTTGGCTGATCCGAGACGGTCGGCAATGGCGGCGGCGGGGATGCAGAGAACCTGCGCTTGCGGGATGGAAAAATCTTCCGGAAGGCGTTCGCCCGCGTACAGGATTGTTCCGCCCGAAGCAACTTGGGGTGCGAACTTGCGCAAGGAGACTTCATTCATGGCCACGAGCACATCCGGACGCGTCAGTACTGGCGAGCCAATGCGGTCTTTCGACAGGCACACATGGCAATGTGCGCTGCCGGATCGCATCTCCGGTCCGTACGAAGGAAGCCAGCTGACTTCGAGACCTTCGCGCATCCCCATTTCGGCTAACAGTTGACCGAGTAACAGAACACCCTGTCCACCGAAGCCGGCAATCTTGAGTCCGAGGTGCTGAAAGTGGTGATGCCTGCCCGGAATCATGCCTTCGCGCGCCTTCTGCCGCTCGCCTTCGACGATTTCTTGCACGCTCTTGTGGGGAGGAACATTGTTGTTTGGAATCTCTACCTTGCGGTCGCGGAAGACGTTGAGTGGAAAGTTGGGGATCATTTGTTCGGTGATCCACTTCCGCGCCTGGACCGGATCCTTCGCCCAGATCGTTGGACAAGGCGAGAGAATCTCCACGAATGTGAAGCCGGCGCCATCGCGCTGCAGTTCGAGTGCTTTACGTACCGCGCGGCGCGCCTTCATGATGTTTTTGTTGTCGGAGAGCGCGACGCGCTCGATATACACGGGAGCTTCGAGCGACGACAGCATTTCCGCCATATGCAGCGGAAACCCTTCGTTCACGGGTCGGCGTCCCCAGGGAGACGTGGTGCTACGCTGGCCGACCAATGTCGTCGGCGCCATCTGCCCGCCAGTCATTCCATAGATCGCATTGTTGACGAAGAAGACGCTGATCTTCTCTCCACGGTTGGCGGCGTGAACAATTTCTGCCGTGCCGATGGCCGCAAGATCTCCATCACCCTGATACGCGATGACCATCTTGTCTGGACAGGCGCGCTTAAGGCCCGTTGCCGCGGCAGGGGCGCGTCCGTGCGCGACCTGGACGTTGCCCACATCAAAATAGTAGTAAGCAAATACCGAACATCCGACGGGGCTGACCAGGATCGTCTGGTCCTGAAGACCGAGATCTTCGAGCGCTTCGGCAATCAGCTTGTGCGCGACTCCGTGGCCGCATCCGGGACAGTAATGAGTCTGGTGCTTGAGGTCGGTCTTGCGTTCGTATTGCGGATAGAAGAGCTCCGACTTCTGATGCACGACTTCGTATGACTCGGTGATCGCCTTCGGCTCTTCCAGAATTGCTTTATCATCCGCCATAAGTCCTCCCGGCCATCGGCGTACGGTTTGGGAACCGCAAGCCAAACGCCGATCCTGTTACACGGCTGCCCCACGTGCTCTTCGATCTTCGCTAGCAGTTCTTCGACACCGGGAACATTGCCGCCGCCGCGACCGTAAAACTCGACTGGACGCTTCCCTTCGAGAGCAAGGCGAACGTCTTCGACCATCTGCCCGTTGCTGAGTTCGACGGTCAGAACTTTTTCCGCGCGCATCGCAACCGCTGCAAGCTCTTTTGTTGGGAAAGGCCACAACGTGATGGGGCGGAACAATCCAACCTTGATTCCCTGCTTGCGCGCTTCATCGACGGCCGAACGCAGCAGGCGCGACACGATGCCGTAACCGATCACGATCAAGTCGGCGTCGTCGGTGCGGTATTGCTCGCAGCGCGTCTCGCTGTTCTGGGCGCGTATGTATTTCGCTTCCATGCGCCGCTGATGCTCTTCCAGATCGTCGGCTTCGAGATAGATCGAGCTGACCATGTTCTGGCGCGTGCCGGCAGTTCCGCGAACGGCCCAGGTCTTCAAAGGCGCGACGATTTCGCGATATTCGAGATCAAGCGGTTCCATCATCTGACCGACAAATCCATCGGTCAGCACGATCGCCGGATTTCGATATTTGTCCGCCAGTTCGAACGCGAGAACGGTGAGATCGGCCATCTCCTGCACTGATGCTGGGGCCAAAACAAGATTGCGGTAATTACCGTGGCCACCGCCCTTCACCATGGCGAAGTAGTCGCTCTGCTCGGGCGCGATGTTGCCGAGCCCCGGTCCTCCGCGCATCACGTCGACGATGACACAGGGCAACTCAGCCCCGGCGAGATAGGAGATGCCTTCCTGCATCAGGCTCAATCCCGGACCAGAGGACGCGGTCATGACGCGCTCTCCGGCGGAGGCCGCACCATACACCATGTTGATGGAAGCTGTTTCGCTTTCGGCTTGCACGAATGTGCCGCCGACTTCCGGCAGAGTACAGCGCAGCGGCTTCGGCTACCTCACTGGCGGGAGTAATTGGATATCCGTAATACGCGCGACAACCCGCGAGCAGGGCGCCCTTGATGACCGCAACGTTTCCTTTACAGAGTTGCCGCATGTTCGCCTCCTGCTTGCACTTGGGTCGAAGCCCTCGGAGAACGCTTGAGGCGGAAAACTGTGATCGCCCCCGGCTCGGGACAACAGTAGAAGCAGATCCCGCACCCGGTGCAGTCATGGCCCGTGTACTGCGCCGGATGAACCCCATAGTGGCTCAGGTCGGGCGCAAGTTCGAGGCACTTCGGTGGACATGATTCAATGCAGAGTCCACAGCCCTTACACTCTTCGACGTCAATCGTGATATTGCCCCGCGCTGCTGCCGGCATATCCTCACCTCGGAACTGCGGTCTCGCTTGCCTGCCGATGCTGCCACCACTTCGTCTTCTCACAATACGCGTACAGTTCTTCGCGGAAATTCGGATGAGCAATCTCGATCAGCGATTTTGCCCGCTCGCGAATCGATTTCCCATGCAGATAGGCCACGCCGTATTCGGTGACGACATAGCGCACCAGGCCGCGCGAAGTTACGACTCCCGCCCCGGGAGCCAGCATGGGAACGATCCGCGAAATGGCTCCGTTCTTCGCGGTCGATGAAATCGCAATGATGGGCTTGCCGCCCTTCGAACGCGACGCGCCCCGCAGGAAATCGACTTGCCCGCCAATGCCGCTGTAGAACTGATTGCCGATCGAATCAGAACAAACCTGTCCGGTCAAATCGACTTGCAGCGCGGAATTGATCGCGACCATGTTATCGTTGCGCGCAATCAGCCCGGGATCGTTCGAGTATGCGGTGGGATGAAATTCAAAGATGGGATTGTTGTGGACGAAGTCGAAGAGTTCTTTCGTCCCCAGCGCGAAGCCGAGGATGATTTTTCGCGGCTTGAAATTCTTCCGCGCACCGGTGATCACTCCGGCTTCGATCAGAGGAATTGCCCCGTCGGACACCATCTCGCTGTGGATGCCAAGATCCTTGCGATCCATGAGCATCGGCAGAATCGCGTCCGGAATTCCGCCGATTCCCGTCTGCAATACCGCGCCGTCATCGATCAACCGAGCCACGTTGCGGGCAATGGCGGTTTGCAGTTCGGTAACTGGAACTCTCTTCAACGCGCAGAGGGGGCGCGACGACTCGACGAAAATGTCGATGTCGTTGACGTGAATGAAACTGTCGCCGTAGGTGCGCGGCATGAAATCATTGACTTGGGCGACCACGACGTCCGCAACTTTGGCCGCGGTCAGGGTCGTGTCGACCCCTACGCCGAAGCTGCAAAATCCGTGCGAGTCGGGCGCGGAGACCTCAATCAAGGCAACATCGATCGGCATTTCGCCGCTTTCGAACAATCCTTCAATCTCGCTGAGATAGATCGGCGTGTAGTCGGCGCGGCCGTCGTTGATCGCCTCACGCACGTTACCGCCGATGAACATGGCGTTATGGCGGAAGTGGCCAGCCATCTCGGGCGCGACGTAGGGCGCGCAGCCCATGGTCATCATATGAACAATTTCTACATTGGATAAGTCTGGTCCACGGCGCATCAACGCCTCGACCAGGGTTTCAGGCTCGGCGCAGCCGGGCTGGATATAGACGCGCATGCCCGACTTCACGCAGGCCAGCGCTTCGTCGGCGGTCCTGCGCCGCTTGGTGTATTCCGTTTCCCATGACATCAGATTTCCGCTCCCCTAGCTTGCCCTTCGCGTGAGACTTTCTTCCAACGTCCGGGCAGCTTCCACTTCGTAACCCACAGCGGCATAGTAAATCGCTCGATCAAAGAACATCTCGAGCATCTGGAACAATTCCAGTTCCCCCATCATTTCCACTGCCCGGTCCAGCACCGCTTCACTCTTCAGGAACTCCCAGAGATTTTCCTTTGTTAAGACGATGGCCTGGATGACTTCGCTGAGGGGCACGTGTTGGCGGGCGCGGCGAGCTCCAATTTCGACGTAACGACGCTCGATATCCAGTTCGTCCTTGCCCAGTAACCAATCTCCAAGGTGGCGGTACATTTCATACACTCGTTCTTTTAATTCGTGAGCCGGGATCTCGCGAAAATGGATGACTTGAGAGCTTGTTTGTACCTTGACTTCGAGACGCGCCGCGAGTGTGTCGGCGTGGGTTTCAATCAGACGCACCAGTCTGTAGGAGAACATCATAACGACCTCCTCCCGACGCTAAGATCCAACTTACACGCCCAACTTCATCTCCGCATCCTGATTATTCCAGCCTTCGACCGGCATCTTCACGGTTTCCACGGTTGGCTCCAGGATCTGCGGGATGGTGATCGCTCGCGAAATCAGACAAAGAGACTTTGCCCTTCGCAGCAAAGTCAGGCCGGGCTCGCTTTGATCTTCGGAATGCACGGTCAGCCGGGGGCGAATCAGAATTTCGTTGAAGCTTGATCCAGCCGACCGGCTGCGCCGGACGCTGCCTTCGATCTCCACTTCGAGATCGGTGTATTCAAACTTCGCGTTGCGGGCGACGTCGTGAAAGGTAGTGGTAAAACTGCCCGCAAGTGCGCAGAGCAAGAGTTGTTCCGGGGTCCAGCGGCCCTCCAAACCTCCCAGTTCGGCTGCCTCGGAGAAATGGATCGTATTCGGGGACGACTCGCACTTCGCCAGTCCAGTGCGGCCTGAAGTCCACCAGGCCGAAACGCGATAGGTATACTCTGCAGCCATGTTTTAGACTCCTGGCGCTCCCAGAAGGCGCCTGAACCCCGCTAACCTTGAAGGGAGAAGATCACCGTAATCGTGGTCTCCACTTCAACGGGTACCCCGTTCAGCAGATACGGTTTATAACGCCATTGCCGGACTGCCGAGATCGCAGCCGGGACCAGCATCGGATGCCCGCTGACCAGTGTCAGATTTTGAATCTGTCCGTTCACGTCGATGACGGCGCTGAGCACTACGTCGCCTTGCACACGAGCAGCCCTCGCCAGCGGCGGATATGAGGGCTCTTCTTTATGAATGAGCAGTCCCTTCGTCACGCCCTGCGAAATTCGAATGCGCTGGGGCACTACCGGCACGAATTTTGGAACGGAGGCTAGAGAGTTCGCCGCGCTGATCACGCTGCCGATCACTCCGCCCATCTGCCCGCCCGGGATGCCTCCCGGTACGCCGCCGACTACGCCTCCTGTGGCTGCCATCGGTGGCGGTGCTTCATCTTCCTTGATCATTTCGATCTTGCGTGGAATCTTGGTCGGCGTGCGCAATTCGCCAGTCGAAAGCATGTCCGTCTGGATCTGATGGACGATCTTTTCCACCTGCGCCGCTGCCGGGGGAGGAGGCGGGGGAGGGGGGGGAGGCGCCATCAAGAACGTAAGAAGTTGAGCTTTCGGCAACTCATCTGTGAACATCAGGGGGACCGCCAGCATGAGGCCGATCGCCACACAATTAAAGATGAACGATGTGGTCGTCGCGAAAGCCTTGCGCTTGCGAGCCTGCCCGAAGTCCAGCAAACTGTCAGAGAACATCACCCTGGGTGCGAAGGCCTGCGCCACGTCTTTCGTCGGGGGGACGGCTGCGTTCGGACGACTTGCCGGTTTGACTTCATTTACCTCTGGTTCATGGATTTCGATTGTGCCCATCGGAACCTCCGCTCACCTTCTTGAAGGAGAGTGCGGCCGCGCTCCTCGGCGGGAGCGGTCCTCTATCTCCAGGGACATCTTCGTTGAAGGCCTAACTCCAGCAAATGGCAAGCATCACGGCTGATTGTGATCGAAATCACGAAACGTGCTTTGGATCGAAACCGAGGTAACGAAAGGGGAAGAAACCGAGGAAATCGCCGCACCTGAAGCGGCACCTAAATTTGGAGAACGAACGCCCTACCACTGTCTCCGGCAGTCGGACGACATGCAACCTGCCATGAGATTGATACCGTAAAACAATGAGGGCGGAATCAGTCTGGGGCGGCGGGCGGCAGCTCAAACGTGGCCTATACTCGACGTAGTTCGTTGCAGAACTGGAGAAACTCCCCCGATCAATGCCCAGACAAAAAGCAGATTTTCAGTTTCCGCTCACGGCGACCGATCCGATTCTTGTGTCAGGAAAGTCGGACCATTCCTTACGAAGGCTTTTGTATGACTTTTTCACCGTTTCCGCGCGCATGGAGACGGTGAAACGCTATCTGGGAGAGAGATTGGGGATCACGGCTCCCCAGTACACCATCATCATGGCCGTCGCCGAGCTGCAGGGCAAAACCGGAGTGAGCGTTGGCCGCGTGGGCGACTACCTGCACGTGACAGGTCCGTTCGTGACCATGGAGTCGGGGAAACTTAGCAAGAAAGGCTTCCTGGAAAGACGCTCCGACCTTCAGGATCGACGGGTTACACTTCTTTCCATTGCTCCGAGGGGGGCAAAAGCGCTTCAGGCGCTGTTTCCGGAGTTGCAGCAAATCAATGACGTGTTCTTCGAGCTGGGCTCACGCGCTGAGTTCGAGCGTCTGTGCAAGATTTTGGAAAAACTGGTGGGCAACGGCCAACGTGCTCTCGCGCTCATCAATGCCACTCGCGGCGATCCGCGGCTTACGCTCAACCGTGGTGGAGTGCGGGTCAGCCACCCGCGGTAGATTTCCCCGCCAAACGCGTTTACCTTATTCGAGCCTGCGCATCGCATGTTCTTGTAAAACAGTGTGCAACAATTAGCACACTCACATAGGTAATTAACTTATCTTTCGATGTTGACAGCTGGATGCGCTTGAAGTAGATTGATCCTCCCCAAGTGAAAATCTGCTCTGGGCCCCGCTAATCTCACCCTGGTCGAACTCAAGTGAAATTTCTGCGATAGCGACTCCGCTACGCTTCAGGAGATTTACATGCAGCCCGAGCGACGGTTCCGGCGGGTGCGACAACGGGCACGGTTTCTGTGGTCACGCCATCGGGAACGCTCAACAGTAATCCACAGTTTGTCGTGACGAAGTAGCAGTCGCGAACGGGCCTGGAGCGGAGACCCCCTCGGCTTCGGGCCCGTCTTTTACCCATTTTCTGTAGTGCCTCGGGGAGGCATTTTTTACGAGGATATCTAAATGAAAAGCTCAAAGACTTTCCGTACGCTCTGTCTCGTATTCGGGTGCGCAGCCATCATCTTCAGCCTGGCGGTGCGCGCCCAGGCACAAACCGTGACCTATTTGGGTCACTTCAATCGCGTCAACGGGAATGGACCGTCCGGGCCAGTGATCCAGGCGAGCGACGGAAACTTTTATGGCACGACGGTCCACGGCGGAGTCAACGCGCAAGGGAACGTGTTTCGAATGACGCCCAGCGGAAAGATCACGTCGATTTACAGTTTTTGTTCGAAGCCGAACTGCGCTGACGGGCAATATCCCACGACGGGACCGGTGCTCGGTACCGATGGAAACCTCTATGGCGTAACGTCCGAGGGTGGCGACAGCACGAGCTCAGGAACAATCTACAAGATGACTGTCAGCGGTAAGATCACGACCCTCTACACATTCAACTGCGGTCTCCCGTGCAAAAACGGGTCGCAGCCGACGGGAATTGCCCTGGGTAGTGATGGGGATTTTTACGGCACTACCACCAATGGAGGGGGAAACGACAGCGGTGCTCTGTTCAAGATCACCCCAGCGGGCAAAATCACGTTGCTGCACACATTTTGCTCGAGCTCGAATTGCGCCGACGGCGGAATCCCACTTTTTCCACCACACCAGGGCACCGACGGGAACTTCTATGGCGGAACGAACGCTGGTGGACTTGCGTTCGAGCAGGTCGGTGTGGTGTACAAACTTACCCTTGCTGGATCGTACAAAGTGATCAAGAGTTTCTGCGAACCGTCGGCGAGCTGCGACACCGGTTTCTATCCGACCACGGTCGTGCAGGACAGCAAGGGTAATCTGTTCGGCACAGCCGCGAATAACGGCAGCTTCAATTCTGGAACCGTATTCGAGATTACATCTGCAAATAAATTCAAAGTCCTGCACACATTCAGCTTTAATGGTGGGCAAGCCCCCACGAAGGGCCTGACGCTAGCCGCCGACGGCAACTACTACGGTGTGGGCATAAACGATGACGACTTCGACACCACCGCCGGTTTCGGAACGATCTTTAAGGTGACTCCAGGCGGCGTTTACTCGACTGTGCACACCTTCGAAAACAACCCAAACGGTCCGCTATATCAGGCGGCTGACGGCAATCTCTACGGCGTCACGGACGGAAATGGGAGCACTGATTTTGGCTCGGTCTACCGTCTCTCCATCGGGGGCAAGCCCCTTCTGAAAGCCATACCTTGAGGTGCAACGCCGGGAAGCAGGTCCTCCTTCTCGGCAAAGCGTGACCAACAACACGAGCGTCGCATTCGACCGGTGCCGGCGGACTTCAGGCCCGAGTCCGATAGGTACATCAAAGCCACGGTTCCAACGGAGGAGACCGGTCTGGGCTCGGTCTTCACTCCGCCGGGAACGCTCAACGGCAATCCGCAGGTTGTTGCGACGAAGTAGTTGTCGTAAATTCGCCGCGGACGAACCGCTTACTTTCCGTTGGCCGGTACGATCAAGGGTTTGACGTCTCCGCAAGCCGATGCCACGAACTTCGCGGTGAAGGTTTTGTCGACCTCCATGTTCACCGCCCGGCCTCCGGAGGTACCCGTCACCTTTGTCTGGCTGGTCCCGCTGAAATGTTCCTGATCCGGCAACTGGAAATCGATGTGTCCATTGGAGCCCATGCTGCCGCCACTACAAGCGGTGTCATACGAGATTCCGTGGGCTGTCTGGTTTTTGTTGCTGACTTTGCACGTGGTGCCGGGGGCCCCTTTGTTCGTCGCGGTCAAATAGTCGGATAGCGTTGTCCCGGCGGAGAAACAATATTTGTCATCGGAGCTCAGATCCGTAGGTCCGGCTTTGGTGTTCACATGGGCCTGCCACAAACCGGGCTTGACTGGCAGGTCGGAGAGTTGCGCCATGAGAGTCGAAGGTAAAGCCGTAAACGCTGCGGCTGCGCACAAACCGAGTAAGTGGGAACTTTTCCAAAGCTTCATCGAAATACCCCTGTGTGGAAACCCAAAAACGCCCTTCAGAGTAGCACGCCTCCGACCGAAGACGATTCGGGCGCGCAAATTTCCAGGGCTTACGTTTGAAGGATGGAAGATGGAGCGGGAGACCGGGATCGAACCGGCGACATCCAGCTTGGGAAGCTGGCGTTCTACCGCTGAACTACTCCCGCTCAGCGACGCGCGATTAGATTATCACTCCGGATTGGCCGTCACAACCGCATGGCGCGTGAACTTCTGCGGCGATTCGTGCTTAAATGGTCGCCCTTGCGGTTCCATCCTGTTCGCCTTAGGAAAACATGCGTTTATCCAAAATCGGCTCTTCGCGACGCAAATTTGTGCAACAAGGTTTGACGACGACTGCGGCGGCCATGCTGTCTCCGGCGCTGAGCGCGGCGCGAGTTTCCGGCCCTGCTCCGGGACGCCCCGCTTCCCCGGTACAGACATTCGAACTCGAAGAAGTGACGATTGCCGGGTTGCAGGACGGCATGAAGAGCGGCAAATTCACGTCCCAGTCGTTGGTCGAGAAATACTCCGTGCGCATCGCAGACGTCGACAAGTCCGGCCCCGCGATCAACGCCGTGATTGAGATGAACCCCGATGCGCTCGGAATTGCCGAGGCGCTCGATCAAGAGCGCAAAGCGAAAGGGCCGCGCGGCCCTCTGCATGGCGTTCCCGTCCTCATTAAGGACAATATCGCCACTGCGGATCGCATGATGACCACGGCCGGATCGCTTGCCCTTGTGGGCTCGAAGCCTCCAAAGGATTCAGTTGTTGCGCAGCGTTTGCGAGCGGCGGGCGCAGTCATTTTGGGCAAGACGAATCTGAGCGAATGGGCGAATATCCGTTCGAGCCATTCGACCAGCGGATGGAGCGGCAGGGGCGGGCTCACGAAAAATCCGTATGCCATCGACCGCAATCCCTGCGGATCGAGTTCCGGTACGGGCGCCGGTATTTCCGCCAACCTTGCAGCCGTCGGAATCGGCACAGAGACCGACGGATCGATTGTGTGCCCTTCTTCAGCGAACGGCCTTGCGGGAATCAAGCCGACAGTGGGCCTCGTGAGTCGTACGGGAATCATTCCGATCTCTCACAGTCAGGACACTGCGGGTCCGATGGCTCGAACTCTGCGCGACGCCGCGATTCTGCTGGGAGCTTTAACAGGAGTCGATTCTGAGGATTCGGCTACGAGCGCCAGCGCGGGCACGTCCCAAAAGAATTACGAACAATTTTGCGATCCCGACGGCCTAAAAGGCGCGCGCATCGGCGTGGCGCGAAAATATTTCGGATTCAGCGACGCCGTCGATGCCCTGATGGCGGAATCTCTCGACGTCCTGAAAAGGCAAGGCGCGATCCTGATCGATCCAGCCGATATAGAAACGCTGGGTAAGTTCGATGACAGCGAATCGACGGTGTTCATGTACGAATTGAAGGCAGACCTCAATGCGTACCTTGCGCGTCTTGGCCCGGGCTGGCCGGTGAAGACCCTGAAAGACATCATCGAGTTCAATGACCGCAACCGAGACAAAGAGATGCCCTACTTCGGACAGGACATGTTCCTCAAGTCACAAGCCAAGGGACCCTTGACTGAGAAAGAATATCTCGACGCGGTCGCCAAGAACCGACAGATGGCGCGCGTGGAGGGGATTGACGCCGTCATGGATAAGAATCACCTCGACGCGATGGTCGCTCCCACCGGAGGTCCGGCGTGGATTACGGATCTGGTGACCGGCGATCACTTCTCCGGAGGAAGTTCGAATGCGGCAGCCGTTGCTGGTTACCCGAATATCAACATCACTGCGGGGTCTATTTTCGGGTTGCCGGTCGGCATTTCATTTTTTGGTCGGGCCTGGAGCGAACCGACGCTGATCAAGATCGCTTATGCATTCGAACAGGCAACGAAAGCCAGACAAATCCCGAAATTCCTGGCAAGTGTAAAGTAGGTGAATTTCGGCCTAAGATAGACAAAACCGGGGCGGGAGGTAGCTTGTGAAACAGCTCCACGCTTTTGGCGTTATGCTTCTTGCCTTTGTTTCCGGCTTGGCTTATGCGCAGGACGTCCCACAGTCCTACACCGTTTTCCACGCGAATCAGGAGTCGCGAGTCAAACCGCTACGCTCGTTGACAGCACGCTCCCACGATCCAGTCGATGTTCTGCTGACATCGCTCGATACCGTCTTCAATGACCGGACGATCTGTTGCGGACGAGAATCGGCGCTTGAGGATCGGGCGGATTCCGCAGACGCGCGCTCACTTAAAGAGATCGCCGCCGCTGTGCAGGGGCGGCATTTGCTGAGCGATGGACGTCCCATCGAAATCAGCGCAGACTTGACGCCTTCCTCCGACATTGGAACTGCACTTCGAATTGTCAATTCCTTGCTGGGGCAGCACGCCATGCTGATGGTCTGGAATTCGCACCTCTATGTGCTCTATGGCGCGATCTACGACGAAGCGATTTCGACGGACAGCCGGCAAGTCTCGATCCACAAGTTATTGCTGCTGGATACACGATTTTCCGATTCGCGCCGCGAGGTCGTCTTCAACCGGGACGCCGACGATTGGGACAGTGTGCAGGGTGTATTGTCTTTTTCCGTCGCACAGAAATAAAACCACATAACGCTACCACTTTGTATCTGCCGGGTCGTCTCTCGCATGTTAGCCTTGGCCCTGCGAGGGGGTATTAAATGATCAACCTGAACAAGGTAGTCACTTCCCTGCGACAGGAGTACTCCCGTCTCGAGAATGAGATGGATCGCGTGGGGAAGGCGTTAAGCGCTCTCGGCAGTGCGGGCGGAGCGAAGCTCAGGACGACAAAACGTGTTCTGAGCAAAGAAGCGCGCAAGCGGATTGCCGATGCGCAACGACTACGCTGGGCGAAAGTGCGGAAACAAGCAGCCAAGTTAGCCAAGTAGTCGTAGTACTTTTGCAAGCACCGCAGACGGCCTCGTTCGTACATTACTCGCAATAGATGAGCGCCCGGGGCCGGAGCGGAGCAAAGATGAATTTTGCACAATGTTATTAACGCCGGCCTCATCCTGAGATCCAGCTAAGTCCAGCGAAACCACTTCAACGCCAGCGCGAACGATACCCCGCCCCAGACAGCCATCACTAACAATCGTGGCCATTGATGAAGGATCGGCGTGCCTTCGAGAATGCTTGCGCGCAACGCATCGTTCAATGCAGTCAGCGGCAAAGCTTTGATCAAGGGGTGGATCACCGCCGGAAATCGCTCGTACGAGAAGAAGACGCCGGAAAAGATCCACATGGGCATCATCACGAGGTTGATGAGCCCGCTGACGCTCTCGATCTTTTGGGCGCGGCTGGCGGTGAGCAGTCCCACACCGCCGAACGTCAGCGATCCGATCGCGGCGATCAGTGAGATCGATCCGATCGATCCGAGAACTCGCATGTGAAAGAAGAGGACACCAAATAGCAAGAGTAGACCGACCTCAATAATCATAAGGATCAGGCGGCTCGAGGCCAGTGCCATCAGAAAGTCTCCGCGGCGCATGGGTGTGCCGACGAAACGCTTCAGCAGCTTGCGCTGCCGCATGTCGACCAGCGCGAAGCCAATGCCCCACATGCCGGAGTTCATCAGGTTCATGCCGAGCAGGCCGGGAATCAGGAAATCGATGTAGCGGGATCCTGGCTCGGAGGACGTTACGACGGAGGTTGCGATCACATCTTTGCGACCGGCGGCGGCTTGCAACGCTTCGTTGGTCTCGGTCTTGGCCAAGACGCTTTCGGGACGCGCGGGGTCGTAGCGGTATGCGAATCCTCCCTTGCCGTCAGGTTCGATGACGAGATCGAACTTGCCCAGACGGAATCCTTTCTGGGCAGACTGAGCGTCGAGCACCTGCACCTTGAACCGTTCATGCTGCGGCGAGCGAGCGAGGAGGGATTGCGCGTCCTGCGAGGACGGTTCCCTCACAATCGCTACAGAGACGGCATCGCCGGGCTTGTTGCGGAACGCGATGCCAAGTCCGAGAGCCAGCAGCAAGGGAAACACAAATACCCAGAAGACGACCTCCGGTTCACGCTTGAGTTCGAGCATGCGCGCCATCAGAAGATGCGAATAGCCAGACCAGCGGCCGTTTCGCAGGGGCGGAGCGGGTTGCGGGGGCTTAGCTTCTACCGGCGTTTCTTGAGCGACGCTCATAAGATCTCTGTGGCGCGATTTCAGATTTCGTTGACTAGCGGGCTTGCGGCTTCCACTTGATCAGGAAGTCGACGAGCGCGTCAGCGGTTAGTCCACGCGCATCCTCGAACTCGCCGTTCTTCTGGCTGACTACCAGCTTTCCGTCGCTTTCCGCGACCGCTAGCGCTGGAATGCCCTTGTCGAGCGGGATTTCATATTGTTGTACGAGATCGCTATTTTTCTTTTCGTCAGGGCCAAGGTCGACATGGACGACTTCATAGTTTGAGTCGACGATGGGCGAAAGCTCGGGCCCATGGAATGCAATGTCCAGCACATGACAGTCGAAGCACCAGTTCGCTCCGAACACCAGCAGGATGCGCTTGTGGTCTTTGATGGCCTTCGCTGCGGCTTCGCGGATTTCGGCGTGGGCGTCGGCGTCGTCCGGATAGATGTTTTTCTTCATGTCCGACGGCTGCTTCAGGTGCGGATCGTCCGTGCGTTCGACGCCAATGATCCGCCAAACGTCACCCTGTTTTTTCCAGCCCTGAGCGTCGGTGACGTTCATCTTGCGGCCGTCTGAGGCGATGACATCGGCGCGGAAGATCACGCTTGCCCGGTCCGGATGGATGACGAGGCGAACAATCTCGATCTGCATGCTGCGAACCTTCAGGCCAAGCCAGAATCCGGTGTCGGCGTCCGCGGCCAGCGTTGCCGTCTTGATGCTGATCTGCGCGGGCGGATTCGTGCTGTAGAGATCTTTCAGAGTGTCAGCATCTGCGGTCAGGACTGCGGCAGTCCACTGCTGCAAGGGAGGAAAACTGGCCGTGCCTGTCGAAGCCGAAGCGGCTTGAGCCGGAACAAATCGAACGACGGCCAATGCCAACACGGACGCGACAACAAATTTGATGGCTTGCTTCATCTTGCCTATTCCTCCCGCAAGTGCCGACCCGTGAGCCGTACGAACACATCTTCAAGACTCGCCTGGCGCGTTGTGAGGTGCTGCAACTGCCCACCCCGCTTGTCGATTTCTTCGAGAAGCGCAGGAATGGTGAGATGGGGCTGCTTCACATTGAGCGCGATGAGCCCCTCGTCCTCGCGGACGGACTCGACGCTGGGCAGAGCACGCCATGCCGGCAAAGCGGCGCCATCAATGCCGCCAACGGAAAACTCGACCACATGATTTCCGCCTAGCCGGTTGATGAGATCGGATGGCGAGCCCTCGGCGATGACCTGGCCGTGATCGACAATTGCAAGGCGGTCGCAGAGGCGCTCGGCTTCGTCCATGTAGTGCGTCGTCAGGAGCACGGTACCGCCGTTTCGCTGGAAAGCGCGGATGATGTCCCACAATTGGCGGCGGCTTTGCGGATCGAGACCGGTAGTCGGCTCGTCCAGAAACAGAATTTTCGGATTGCAAACCAGCGCGGTCGCGACGGCTAGGCGCTGCCTCTGGCCTCCTGACAACTTGCCGACCCACGCGTCAGCTTTTTCGGTCAGTTGCAGTTGTTCGAGAACTTCGTCCGTGGGGCGTGGTTCGCGGTAGAAACTGGCGAACAGATCGATCGTCTCGCGCACCGAGAGCTTCTCCGACAGACGCGTCTCCTGCAGCGAGATGCCGAGCCATTCACGCATCTCACGCTCGTTATTTTTCCAAGAGTGTCCGCGGATGGAAACCTCGCCCGACGTTGGAGCGAGAAGGCCTTCGAGGATTTCGATGGTGGTCGTCTTCCCCGCCCCGTTGGGACCCAGTAGGCCGAAGCACTCGCCGGCCTGGATCTCGAGATTCAATCCGCGCACGGCTTCAACCTTGCCATCGTAGGTTTTGCGCAAGTCGCGGCACTGGATCGCGGCGGGCATCGAGTGATTTTACCGGATGAGCGGATCGGAGGACGGATCTTCCACGTCAAATGATCGAGCTTCGCTCGACGGTTGGCCGAGGGCGGCCTCCGCTACATAACCGGAACCAATTTAGCTTCCAATCTCCGTAATCGATCCGGGGCCTCCGGGCTCTCCTCGCGGTTGCGGGGAAACCGGCGGGTCCGGGCGAGGCAGAGGGGCAATGCTGTCGGCAGGCTTCGGAACGTCGTCCGAGTCTTCTCCGGGACGGCGCAAGCTGGGCGCGTTCGCCGGACGGTCTTCCTGCTCTTTTTTCGCCTCGGTATCCTTGTCGGCCTTGTCGATAATGATTTCGCGGTCGGCGCGCACAATCTTTTGTCCACCGACTTTCATCGTTTCGATGCGGACAACTTCATCGCCGACGATCCGCACGAAATCGACGTCCTGCGGCGATTGGCCGTAGATCCATTCTTCGTATTCCGTGTCGCCGTCTTTCTCACGAACCTTTCGCGGAGGCTTGCCGACGGCGTGAAGGACCATCTCGGTGTTCATGCCAACGAGGACGTGATGCTCTTTAATCGCCTCTTTAGCCTTCGGAGGCACGGTGTCAAGATAGGCTTCCTCTTTGTTGCGGGCATTGAAGTCGAGGGCCGGGAGCAGCAGATTTCGCAGCTGCGCGGCGTTCATCTCGGGAACGTACTTATCGAAGTAGACGTCGAGATAACTGCCGTGAGGATTATCAATCTGCTGATCGGGCGCTGCGGCGACCGGAGTTCCGTTCGCTCCTGAGACCTGGATGTGCTGGTACCACTTGCGGCGATGGACAGGCCCGCCGTTGAGGTCGAAGTGAATGTGATCGTCTTTAATCCGGATAAACGAGATATGCGCGGGATCTCCCGGCCGGATGGACGGTCCCATGATTGCAAGAAGCTGTTGTAAATCCTGGCCATTGGGAGTTATGACTCCCTTGCGCAGATTCAGCCCGTGGGCTCCCATGGGAAAAGAAGTTCGCGAATAAACGAGCTGAGTTTCAAAGTCGCGGATAATTTCGAGGCGCGTCTGCCGCGTCATTTTAGGAGCGTCCAGAGCAATTTCAGTCGCTGCCGGCTTGGCCGCCTGGTTCTGGTTTGTATCCGGACTGGCGTTCTGTGCATGCGCCGGAAAGGCGATGAAGAAGGAAAGTAACAGGAGGGAGGCGACGGGAACAGGTTGCATAAAAAACCCCAGGCCAACTCAGGACATTATAGCGCGGTACACGAAACGCGAGGCCCCACACGCAATTTAAATGTCAGATGAATATCTTCGCGAATAGGCTGTCTGATGCGGTTTGTGACCTTATATAACATTGACAGTAAGGTTTTTTTGCGACAAACTTGAAGAAATCTGCGCCACCCGTCAATCTGTTTTGTGGGTAGCTTGTCTCTGGCCAAATCTTAATTAATGCGAGCCGTACCATGGGTGATCTGCCGCTTCCCCCGTCGTCAGCCCCCGGTGTACTCAGCCGTGACCCGAATCCTGACCCTCTAACGCCTGCGCGAGCTGTCGCGCCGTCGCCTGACAATACGGCGCTGCTGGGTGTGTTGCGTCAAGCCGTAGCCGTTGGAACGCTCTCGACCGATTCCCTGCTGAATGCGATTGCCGACGCCGCCCGTGTTCTGAGCGGAGCCCATGGGACAGCCATTGCTTCGCGCGTGAATGGACTGGTCGTCTGCCGCGCGCGCAGTGGCGACATGGCGCCGCCCCTCGGCGCTCCCTTGAACACCGACTCCGGCATCTCTGGAGAATGTCTGCGCACAGCTGCCATCCTCGTTTGTGGAGACACGTCGACTGACGAGCGTGTAGATCCGGAAGTTTGCAACAGCTTGGGAATCCGCTCCGTGGCTGTCGTCCCGCTTCGCGGTCGAAACGGAATGCTTGGCATTCTGGAGGCGTTTTCAGAACGCGCGGACGCGTTCCAGGAAGATCAAATTAATTCACTGCGCGCACTGGCCGAGATCGCCGAAGCGGCCTATGAACGCGAACGAGCGGGTCCGCCGGTTGCTCCAGTTGCAGTGACTTCGTCGAGAATCCGTCCGGCGCTTTTCGCAGCTCCCATCGTTGCTGGTCCAGTGGTGGAAGGAATCGGCAACCTAAGAATTCCCACGAAATATTATTGGATCGTCGGTACGGCATGCGTCGTGTTGCTACTCGCTACCATCATCGTGCGGTTGAGTTGGAGGCGCACCGGAGAGGAGATCGCCGCCAGCGAGCCTCATCCGCAGCCCGTCAGCACCGTGCAAGCCGGTTCTCCGGATCCTACTGCGCGCCAGGCTGCAAAACCTGACGCAGCCGTAACTTCGCGGAAACCGGATCGTTCTCCAGTCATCGACCGCGCGCAAGCTTCGGATCGCTTTCCCGCGAAAGATGTCGTGAAGAACGCTGCCCAAATCGAGCCCACGACGGACAATTCCAACATGGCGCCACCCAACAAAAACGCGACGTCGAAAGATGGCGTTGCCAATTCTGATCCCCCTCCGCCGCCCACTGCGCCAGACAATGATGCGCCTCCGACGATCGAGATCGCATCGTCGAGCACACCCGAAGAACTAACGCGGCTGACCTCTGCTTCAGTGAAGATGCCGTCATTGGGGGTGACGGTCTCGCAGGGAGTCGTCGAAGCGAATCTGCTTCACAAGGTGGATCCGGTCTATCCAGCCGCGGCGCGAAGCCGGGGAGTGACGGGTTCGGTTGTCCTTGATGCGGCGATCAAAGAAAACGGGAGCGTGGGCAAGGTTAAGATTGTCAGTGGGCCTGCCATTCTCGCGGACGCGGCGATCAACGCACTCCACGAGTGGAAGTACAGTCCAACCTTGTTGAATGGAAAGCCGGTTCAGGCCCAGAAGCGGATCACGTTCGTGTTCAAGCTTCCGTAAGAGGACAAACTGTTTAAGGCCGACGGACTAACGGCGGGGCCTCCGATCGATAGGATTTGGCTACGAGAGGTTCAGCGCCTTCCGGATTGTGCCGCGCTCTTTCTGGATTTTTTCCTGCAGCAGCGTGATCGCGTAAATCAGTTGCTCCGGGCGTGGCGGACATCCGGGAACGTAAACGTCCACCGGAATGACTTGATTTACGCTCTGGACGAGTGCGTAGTTCTGGAAGACTCCACCCGAGGTTGCGCAGGCTCCCATCGACATCACCCACTTTGGCTCGGGCATCTGCTCCCACAACTGGCGAATCACGGGTGCCATCTTGTTCGAGACCCGTCCAGCGATGATCATCAGATCGCTCTGGCGCGGCGATGGGCGAAAGACTTCAGCGCCGAATCGCGCGATATCAAAGCGCGATGCTCCCATCGACATCATCTCGATTGCGCAGCAGGCAAGGCCGAACGTCATGGGCCAGATCGAGCTTTTGCGCATCCAGTTCACCGCAGAATCGAGCGTGGTTAGAACGACTCCCTCAGGCGTGGGATTGCCGAAGGTCAGGTCTTTGACGACTCTCTTGCCGTGCTCAACGTCGACGTAGGGACCGAAATTAAGTTCGCGAGACATTATGGAAATATTCTAAACCACGGAGAAGGCAGAGAGCACGAGGCATTGAGTTAACCGATTAGGCTTTCGGGTCCAGCATTATGACTACTTTGCCGAACATCCGGCTTTTTTCAAGATATTCATGGGCAGCTCGAACGTCGCTGAGTGGAAAAGTGCGGTCCACTACGGGCTTAAGTCGTCCTGCAAAGACATGGCGCAGGACTTCGTTGAGTTCGCCCATCGTGCCCATGTATGAGCCTAGAAGGCGTAACTGGCGCGCGAACAGGTGGCGCAGATCGATCCCGGCAGCCGGACCCGTGGTCGCGCCGCACGTGACCAGAGTGCCTGCCGTTTTCAGCGACTTCAGGCTTTCTTCCCAGGTCGCGACGCCAACGTGCTCGACCACGATGTCAACGCCCTCTTTGTTCGTAATCTTGCGAACTTCTTCTGAAATCTTTTGCTTGTAGTGATCGATGCCGTAATCGGCGCCGAGCGCTTTCGCCTTGTCGAGTTTGGTCTCGTCACCCGCGGTCGTGATCACTCGGCAATGAAACATCTTTGCAATCTGGATCGCCGCGATCCCCACGCCGGAACTGGCACCGAGAACGAGCACCGTTTGACCGGGACGAATTCCGGCAAGACCCACGAGCATGTGCCACGCGGTCACGAAGACTAGAGGAACGCTGGCGGCCTGAATGAAATCCAGTGAGTCAGGAATTGGAATCACGTTGGCGCCGGGAACGGCGATTAGTTCGCAATTCCCTCCATCCACCGCATTGCCGAGGACGGTGAATTCGCGGCACTGATTCTGCAATCCTGCGACGCACTTCACGCAGTGTCCGCAGTAGTGCATGGGCGCGACCACTGCACGCTGGCCGGACTGGAATCCGGTGACGTATTCACCAATTTCGGTGATTTCTCCGGCAATGTCGCTGCCGAGAATGTGGGGCAGTTTCACGCCGGGGAGTCCTTTGCGGACCCAGATGTCGAGGTGGTTGAGGGAACATGCCTTCACGCGGATCAGCACCTGATCTTTGCGCAGTTGCGGGTCAGCAATGTCTTCGTAGGTCAGTACCTCGGGACCGCCAAACTGATGAATGCGGACAGCTTTCATGAAAAAAGAACCTCAGGATTTGCAGAACCAATATAAGGCAACTCTCGCGATCGCCGGTCGCCTGACTCTTTTGCTAGAGGAAGGGTGGTCGATTCTGCGTTTGACTCCGCCTGTTAACCGACTGATAATCACAGGGTCAGCCGGTCGATCCGCATGGATATTTACGAACAAATCGTTCAGCTCCGGCGGGAAGGACGGCGGGGTGCAGTTGCCACGATCACGACCGTGCGCGGATCAATTCCTTCGTTTCAAACGGCCAAAATGCTTGTACGCGACGATGGGTCGATCATCGGAACCATCGGGGGCGGTTGCGTCGAGGCCGACGTCTGGCAGGCTGCGCGTGAAGTGATGGAATCCGAGCGTCCGCGAACCCTAAAGTTCGACTTGAACCAGGATCCAAAATACGACACAGGGTTGGTTTGCGGCGGAACGCTCGAGATTTTCGTCGAGCCGATTCTGCCTCCAGCATTACTTTATCTTTTCGGCGCAGGGCACGTTGCTTTCAATGTTTGCACGACCGCCGCTAACGCAGGGTTTGAGGTTGTGGTCACGGACGATCGAACGTCGTATGCGACCAAAGAACGTTTTCCCTGTGCCCGTGAAGTGCATGCCATGGAATTTGATGAGGCGATGCGGAGGCACGATCCGACGGAAGCCTCGTATATCGTCATCGTGACTCGCGGACATCGCGACGATATGCGATTGCTGCGCTGGGCTGTTCAGACGCGCGCTCGTTACATCGGGATGATCGGATCGAAGCGCAAGGTGATCGGAATTTTCAAGGCTCTGCGGGCAGAAGGTGTTGCTCCGAGCTTGTTCGATCGTGTGCATGCCCCGGTGGGGCTCGATATCGGGGCCGTAACTCCCGAGGAAATTGGTGTCGCCATTACCGCCGAACTGATCGCCATCCGCCGCCACGCCACGGCCTCCCTTCCGCATTTGAGCTGGTTTAAGAGCGCTCACGAGGCGGTCGAGTTCGAATCTGTTGAGAGTGCTGCCGAAGAGCTGATCGATCACGACGAGCATCTGCGCTAAGAACACCGCCACTGACTTTCTCCGTCCTTTCTGCTACATTCCGCAGCATGTCGCGTGCCCCAAGCTTCGGCGGAGTGATTCTGGCGGCCGGCGAATCGACGCGAATGGGTAGAGACAAAGCCCTGCTCCCATGGCCTCCCGGTCAGATAGCTACCTCTGAAACATTCTTGTCGGCTGCAATTCGGTCGTTGGAACTCTCGACTGACTTTGTCATTGTGGTTGCAGGCAAGAATGAGGCGGCGATCGCGCCCATTGCTTATTCAAAGGCCGCTTCGGTCGTCGTCAATCCGGATCCCAGCCGCGGGCAATTCAGTTCCCTGCAGGTCGGCCTACACGAAATTCTGAATCGAGGGCGGGATGCGGCCATCATTACGCTGATCGATCGTCCGCCAGTGAAAGTCGATACGGTACGCCTGTTGCGCGAAGCTTTTGAATCTGCTGCGTCTGATATATGGGCTGTGATCCCGGAGTTTGAGGGAAAGCACGGACATCCGTATGCCGCCGGCCGAGAGATGATGGAACTGTTTTTGCGCGAAGCGCCGACCGGAACCGCCCGCGAGGTTGAACACGCGCACCTCGACCACATTCAATACCTGCCGGTGAACGATGCGTTCGTGGCCCTCAACATCAATACTCCTGACGATTACGCAAGACTTTGCGCTCCGCCTGTGAGGCTCTGAAACAAGCGCTGCGAGCCCGACTGATTCCTGATCTGCGATAAGATTATTTCGGAAAGCCAAGTCATCCATCGAATTCCCTCATGAACTCTTTTCTTGAATCGGTTCTCCGCCTGGAGCCACGTGTCGCTGCTTTTGATTGCGACGGAACCCTATGGTCCGGCGACGCCGGCGAAACTTTTTTCAGTTGGGAAATGAAAAATGGACTCGTTTCCACCGACGTCGCCACCAACATCCGCGCCCGTTACGCCGAATACAAAGCCGGCCGAGTGAACGAAGAAGCCATGTGCGGCGAGATGGTCACCATGCACAAGGGACTGTCAGAAGCCGCCATGATGAAGGCTGCGACCGAGTTCATGGGTTCTGCATTTCCGGGACGAATCTTTCCCGAGATGCTGGAACTGGTTCGGCGCCTGCACGAGACCGGTTGCGAGATATGGGCCGTATCGTCGTCGAACGAGTGGATCATTCGCGCGGGGATGAGGCAGTTTGGAATCGTGGAGGATCGAATCCTGGCGGCAAAAGTCTACCTGGACGATGGCGTCGTCACCGATCGGCTGGTACGAGTTCCATCGGGGCCGGGAAAGCCGCAAGCCCTTCGCGAAGTCGTGAAGAAAGAAATCGAGGCGGCGTTCGGCAATTCGCGGTGGGACGCAGATATGCTGGCGATGGCGAAGCACGCCTTCGCCGTTAATCCGAATCGTGACCTCGAGGCCACGGCTTTAGAACGCGGCTGGGGCATCTATTTTCCCGATGGGACTGCGCGCCGCTGAACGACAATCGAGGCTGGGAACAGGCTCATGTATTCCGCACAACTGCTCGACCATTTTGAGAATCCACGCAATGCGGGGGAAATTGCTGCACCGGATGCGCTGGCGGAAATCGAGAATCCAGTTTGCGGAGACGTCATTCGATTGACGTTGAAGCTGGAAGAGGGGCGAATCGCGGAAGTCCGGTTCAAGGCCAGAGGATGTGTTCCCTCGATGGCTTGCGCCTCGGCGCTGACGGAATTGATTCTGGGAACGCGGGTATCGAGCGCGCGACAGCTGACGCGGGAACAAGTGATCCATGCCGTTGGAGGCCTGCCGCAAGCATCGGTGCATGCGGCCCAATTGACGCTTGATGTCTTATCGGCGGCTCTCGATAGCGTTGGTCCACGTTCCACGCAGGTGAACTGGAAGTGAGCATGGCTTCACACCACAGCGTTCGACGGATCGCCTGCCTGCAGCCGAGCGCAACGGTGATCCTCGACGCCATCGGAGAACTTGACCGCGTCGTCGCTTGCACGAAGTACTGCGCCGAGGTCGTGCCTGCGGTGGCGGACGGTTCCCGGGCAATCCTCGCGGACTCGTGGACGGCCGACGCGAGCCAGATCATCGCCACCCGACCAGAGCTGGTGATCGCGGCGGTTCCCTACCAGGAAAAAGCAGTGTCGGAAATTCTGAAAGCCGGGGCGCGATTTCTCGGTCTCGCTCCGAGGACTCTCGCCGATATCTACGCCGACATTGCGACCATCGCGGGTATCGTCGGCGCAAGTCAACGCGGAGAACAGGTCATCGCAGAGATGCAGCGACGGATCGAGGAGACGCGCATTCGGGTGAATGGCAGGCCGCGGCCGAGAGTTTTCTGCGAAGAGTGGGGCAAGCCCGTGATCGCGTCTCAACCGTGGGTGGCCGAACTGGTGGAAGCCGCAGGCGGCTCCTTCGTGAGCGAACCCGGTCGCACCATGCCGGCCAGTGAGGTCGCGGTCTTTGACGCGGACGTGCTCGTTGCCGCGTGGTGCGGCGCCGGGGATCGTGTCCCGCTGGAAAAGATCATCGCGACTCGCGGATGGCTGGCCACAGCAGCCGCACGATCCAGCCGGGTGTTTTGTATTCCGGACGAATTCCTTAACACACCGGCGCCGACGCTGCTGCGGGGGCTTGATTGCCTGGCGTGGGCGATCCATCCGGAACTCTTTCCGCACGCGAAAGGAATCCGGCAAATTACTGCTGTTTCTGCTTCTACTGAGGTGAATTTCAAGGGGTGAGTTAAGATTTAAAACATGGCCGTCGCGACCCGAATTGAAGAAGTGCGCAACGAAATCAGCGAGCTTTCCGAGTCATCCTCATCCGCCCAAGACTTGATGAGGACGATGGTGAAGCTTCTGCACGACCGCATGCTGAAGTACAACTGGGTGGGCTTCTATATGCTCGAGCCCGGCGCGGAACCGCCAGTGCTGGTGCTTGGCGCGTTCGAAGGAGCGATGACGCCACATACGCGCATCCCTCTGCATCAGGGTATCTGCGGCGCGGCTGCCTCCAGCGGGCAGACTGTCGTGGTGGATGACGTCAGCAAAGACCCGCGATATCTCGCGTGTTCGCTCGAGACCAAGTCTGAAATCGTGGTGCCAGTCTTTGCTCACGGCAAGATCGTTGGCGAGCTCGACATCGACAGCCACTTCCCCGCCGCGTTTACCGTCGAGCATCAGGCCCTCGTCCAACACTGCGCCATGGTCGTCGGGAAGAAGCTGGAAAACTTGTCCTCATGAGAGTGGAGAAAGGCAAGGTCCGCGCTCCGGAGATTGGCAGGGTCTGGCTCAATTCCAATCCCCTGAGCTTCCGGCAATTGCGCGGCCGCGTGGTTCTCGTCGATTTCTGGGATTACACCTGCGTCAACTGCATCCGCACGCTTCCCTACGTCCAGGCCTGGCACGAACGCTATCGCGATAAGGGGCTCACCGTCATCGGCGTGCACACGCCGGAATTCATGTTTGCGCAATATGAATCGAATGTAGAACGCGGCATCCGCGAGTTTGGATTGACGTATCCGATCGTAATCGACAGCAATCGGGAAATCTGGACGGCGTTTGCCAACCGCTACTGGCCGACGAAATATCTGCTCGATAAGGACGGGTATTTGCGGTACGGGCATTTCGGCGAGGGTGGATACGCGGAATGCGAGCAGGTCATCCAGGAGTTGCTGCGCGAAGTCGATCCGGCGATCGAACTTCCAAAGCTCATGGAAGCTTTGCGCGAAGAAGATCATAGCGGAGCGGTCTGTTACCGCGCCACTGGAGAGCTGTATCTGGGCAATCGCCGGGGACGAATCGGCAACGAAGGCGGCTTCAAAGAAGATCAGATTGCCGACTACAGTTTCTCGGACAAGTCCGAAGAGAATTTCTTCTATGCCCATGGTCGCTGGGCTTCGACCGCCGAGTACTTCGAAGCTGTTGAATCGGGCCTGCACACTTTGCGGTTGAAATATGAGGCGTCCGCCGTAAACTTGGTCATGGCTTCCCCCCACATGCCATTGGCGGAAGTGTCGATCCTGCAAGATGGGAAGCCGTTACGTCGCGAACAGGCGACACGGGACACACGCTTTCGTCCTGCGGCCGATCACAGCGAAGAAAGCTACGTTGTGGTCGACTCGGCTCGAATGTATTTTCTGGTCGACAACCACGAGTTCGGACAGCACGAACTGGAACTGCGGTGCGCTCAGGGCGTTGCCGCTTTCGCGTTCACGTTCACCAGTTGTGTGGATCCCGTGGCCAGCGCTCTGCAGGGGACGGCGCAGCCATGAAGCGGGTCGTGGCGGGCATCATCGTGCGCGATGGCAAATTGCTGGTCTGCCAGCGTACTCGTCATCAGACGATGCCTCTCAAGTGGGAATTCCCAGGCGGAAAAATTGAAGAGGGAGAACAGCCACGCGACGCTCTACGCCGGGAATTGGAAGAAGAACTCGGGATCTTAGCGAAAATCGGCAACGAAATCGCCCGCATTCGCCACGAGTATCCCAACGGCGGCATGGTCGAGCTTCGATTCTTCGATGTCCGCGAATTCCAGAAAGAAATCGAGAACCGGATATTCAAAGATATTCAGTGGGCCGATCCAAAGGATCTGCCGAAGTTCGATTTCCTGGAAGCGGATCTGACGCTGGTCAACGACCTTGCGGCTGGCAAATTGCTCTAGCGCCCTGCGATCAGCTTCCCGACTTGCCCGTCATCGACGCCACCATCAGCGCCAACGATAGCGCAACCACGATTACGGTTGTGGACCACGCGACCACATTGAAGAGGCGGGAGTTCGTGTATTCGCCCATCAATTCTTTCTTGTTAATCAGAATCAGCATGAATACGAGGACGAACGGCAGCACAATGCCGTTGAGCACCTGCGACCAGAGAACGATTTCGATCAGCCGCTGCGCGGGAATCACGAGCACCAAGGCGCCTCCCGCAACGATCAGCAGCGTGTAGAGCCAGTAGAAGAACGGCGCTTCATTGAATTTCATTCCGACGCCTGACTCGAATCCCAGTCCTTCGCACACGGTGTAGGCAGTCGATAGCGGCAAAATCGACGCTGCGAATAACGACGCGTTGAACAATCCCACGGCAAAGAGGATGTAGGCATAGTCGCCGGCCAGCGGCTTCAGGGCCTGCGCGGCATCGGCCGCGTACTTGATATCGCGGAAGCCATGAATGTAGAGCGTTGCTGCGCACGCGACGATGATGAACCACGCGACGACGTCGGTGAAGATGCATCCCGTGATCACGTCGAGTCGCGAGGCCTTGAATCCGCGACGGGTGACGCCCTTTTCCACGATCGAGGACTGCAGGTAGAACTGCATCCACGGAGCGATGGTTGTTCCGACCACCCCAATCACCATAAAGAGATAGGCCTGATCGCGAAACGCTCCCAAGCGGGGTGGCTTGAACGTGGCGATCGTTGCGTCTTTCCAGAGAGGGTGGGCCAGAACGCCGGCAAAAATGTACGTCACATAAAAGAACGACGCGGCCAGAAACACTTTTTCGACCGTCTTGTACTGCCCTTTGACCACGATCAACCAGACGATCACACCGCAGACGGGCACCGTGTAAATGCGCGAGAGGCCGAACAATTCGAGACTTGTTGCGATGCCAATGAACTCCGTCACGACGTTGCCGAAGTTGGTGATCAGAATTCCCAGCATCATGAGGAACGTGATGCGGAGGCCGAACTCCTCGCGGATGAGGTCACTGAGGCCCTTACCGGTGACGGCGCCCATGCGAGCGCACATTTCCTGCACCACGATCAGAGACAGGGTGATCGGAATCAGGGTCCAAAGAAGAAGGTGTCCGAACTGGGCGCCGGTCTGCGAATAGACCAGAATGCCGCCGGCGTCATTGTCGACGTTCGCGGTGATAAAGCCCGGCCCCACGACGGCAAAGAACAGCAAGATCCGGGTTTTCCAGCTTCTCAGGAACTTCATGGGCAGCTATCGCAGACATATATTTGGAGCGAGTGACCGACGAACGACGCCACAGGATAAATGCACGAGGCGATCTGTCCAAATGAAAAGTGGAGTTCAGAACAATTCAGCGATGTCGAGGCAGATGCGCATATTGTCGGGCGCAACTGGCTTCAGGTCAGGCTTTTCGGCGATTCGGCTTCGCGACGCTCGTTAGAGTTTCGAGCGGAGCATACTGATGACGTTGTCGGAGGTGATCACGCCGGTTAGCTTGTTGCGGGAGTCGACGACCGGCAAAGTTTGCAGGTTGTACTTGTCGAACAGTTCCGCGACTTCGTTTTCTCCGACTCCCTGGTGGGCCAGAATCAGGGGCTCCTGGTGCAGAGAGAGCATGGGAGCAGTGAGCGGCGCGAGCACGATCTTCGCCAAGGGGACTGCGCCGACCAGCGTTCCCACAGAGTCGACCAGGTAGATCGTGCTGACGACTTCCACCCCGCCTTCGAATTCCCGCAACGTGTCGATCGCGTTCTGTACGGTCGCGTTGACGGGCAGCGCGAGGAACTCGGTCGTCATGCGGCCAGCCGCAGTTTCCTCTTTGTGCTCGAGCAGCTCGACGACTTCCTGCTGCGCCGCTGGTTCCATCTGAACCAGGATCTGCTCAGAGCGATCCTCTGATAGGTCGCCGAGCAGGTCTGCGGCGGCTCCGGGATCCATCTCTTCGACGATGTCGGCAGCTCTCTCGGAATCGAGCGACTCCACGATAGCTTTCTGGACCCTGGGTTCAACCTCTTCCAGCGCCTCGGCAGCGGTTTCCTCGTCCAGCGTTTGAAAAACGGCCTGGCGCTCGTCGGGCGCCAAATCTTCGACGATGTCGGCGATATCGGCAGGATGGAGCTTGGCCAGCCCATCGTGAGAGATCTTCAGCTTTACGCGCCGGGCGGGATCAGTCTCAATCACATCAACGAACTTCCACGGAATATTTCTGGGCGGAATTCGTACCAGCAGCGCCTGCAAGGCGACGCGCGGAGCAACTCCTCGAAGCAAACGGCGGACCGCCCCTCGCGCTCCAACGTCTACGGAAACCACACGCAAAATGGGGCGGGCTGAAAGATCTTTCTGCGTTTCGAATTCAAGGTCTACGTCGTTAACGCGGACGACCTTGCGCCCGTTGACATCGATGACCTGCTGATCAAGAAGGTCGCGCTCCAGAAGAAACAATCCTTCGGTGCCGTTCGCGGCCGCCCATTCTCCGGCGGCAGTGCTGGCCCGAACACCCCCTTCGATCGTCGAGACCGCAGAAAGCGGTAATACGCGGTTTCCCGCCTTTGTCTTGACGATGAAGGAGGCGATCCGCGTACGGTCTTCCTGAGGAGCCAAAGTGACTTCCCGCACTCGTCCTGCCGCGCCAGACGGGTCATACACCGTGGCGCCCAGCAATTCGGTGAGAGCAAGCGTGCTCATTCGACTAGAGAATAACCAACTCCAGCGGGATTCGGAACGTATTTCTCAGAATCACTGAGCGAAGGGTTGCGAACTTTGTTCTTCAGATTCGACTCGCGTAAGCGCCGAGATGGCAAACCGGGTACGGCGCCGGCAAAAACCGTGAAGAACTTTGCAAGCGATCCATAAAGTCTCGCGTCTAATGAATGAGTCCCAAATACAGCGACCCGCTGGCCGAATGCTGCGGATTCGCAGCCCGTATAATCAAACGATAGCGTGCTCCTTATCTTCGACATCTTCGGCCAGACCCTGCGAACCCTCTGGGCGCATAAATTGCGCTCGTTTCTGACCATGTTCGGAATCGCGTGGGGCGTTGGTTCCCTGCTGCTCTTGGTCGGACTGGGCGAGGGATTTCGAGCCGGAAACCGGAAGCAGTTCGACTCGCTCGGAGAAAACGTTATGTTTATCTGGTCGGGCCGGGCTCCGGTGATGCAAGGCAGTTTCACCGCCCTCCGCCAGTACTACCTGACGCTTCGCGACTTTCAGGACATTTCTACGGAGTGCCCAAGCGTGGCCGCCGCAGCACCGCTGATAAGCCGGAACGACATCCGGGCGGTGAGCGACTTCTTTCAGGCCAGCGGACAGATCCTTGGAGTTCCGGCGAATATCAACCAGATCCGCTATTTGCCGATCAGTGAAGGGCGATGGATCAACGAGCTGGACGATTCGCAAAAGCGCACGGTCATCGTGATCGGAGACGAAGTGCGCCGTACTTTGTTCCCGGGCCGACCGGCTGTGGGATCGACGATTCTTCTGAATGGCGTGCGTTTTACGGTGATCGGCACGCTGCAGAAGATCGGGCACGGCGACAACATGAACATCAACCTTCGAAGTTTTGTGCCGTTCCATGCCATGCAGGATTATTTCCGACCGCTCAACGCCGGCATTGGGACGGATGTGATCTCGTTGATCAACTATCAACCACGATCGAGGGCCCTGCACGAACAAGCAAGGCAGGAAGTTCACAAGATCATCGCCCGCAATCACGGTTTCGATCCGAACAATCCGGATTCGTTCGACGAATGGGACACGATCAAGACGATCGATCAGATCGGCAAGATTTTTGACGCGATGAACATGTTTTTGGGCAGCGTTGGATTGGTGACGCTCGCATTAGGTGCGATCGGAATCATTAACATCATGCTGGTGGCGGTTGCCGACCGTACCCGGGAAATCGGCTTGCGCAAAGCGATTGGCGCGACCAACAGCAGCATCATGTTCCAGTTTTTTGTGGAAGGCGCGTTCCTAACGCTGTTAAGCGGCGGGATCGGGATAGGAGGAGCCGCTGCCCTCATGGCCGCGCTTTCTGGCGTCAATCTTGGGCAAGGATTTGATCCGCCTAAGCTGGTGGCGTCGACTGCTGCTTTGGCGGTGATCTCGCTGGGAATAGCTGGAGTCGCCGCGGGACTCTACCCTGCCCGACGCGCGGCTTTGCTCGAACCGGTGGAGGCGCTCCGCAAGGAATAGATATGCACAGCGACCTGCTGAAACAAGCTTACGCCGCGATGCGGCATGACCTTCGGCGCACCCTGCTGACCATGGCAGGAATGGCCTGGGGCATCGCTACCGTTGTTTTGCTGCTCTCGTACGGCAATGGGTTTGGCCACGCCATCGAGGCGATTTTCGAAAGCTTTGGGGCGACTGCAGTCGGAGTTTTCCCGGGACGCACTTCGCAACAAGCCGGGGGTAACAAGGCCGGAGTACAGGTTCGTTTTACCAACGACGACATCGAACTGTTGCGCAATAACCTGCCACTTTGCAAACACGTGGTGCGCATGGCCCAGAAGGATTCGACCGTCCAAAACAATAATAGGTCGTTCACTTTCCCGGTGATGGGCCTGGATCCGTCGATCCAGGAGATTTGGAATCTCGACATTTCCGAGGGACGATTCCTGAATGACGCCGACAACATGCAACACGGTCTCTATGCGGTGATTGCGTCGGAGGCTCGGGACAAGCTTTTCTCGGGAATGCCGGCGGTCGGCGAGAGTATCCGCATTGATGGCGTGACGTTTGAAGTGATCGGAGTCGGTGCGCCGCGTATGCAGGAGGGCGACAACGACAACAATCGCGTCGTCTACGTTCCTTACAATTCGATGGATGTCTTGAAGGATAACCATTATCTCGATGGCATATGGCTCGATTCCGCCGGCCTTGATCACGAGAAGATGGACAAAGTTGTGCGGGAGACTCTTGGCACCGCACATGGTTTCAAGCCCGACGACCAGAGAGCCGTTTTTGTCTTCGACGCCCAGAAGCAACTTTCACAATTCGGCATTATCAGCATGGCTCTGAAGGTGTTGCTCGCATTCATCGGCACGGTGACGCTGGGTATCGGGGGAGTCGGATTGATGAACATCATGCTTGTGTCGGTGACGCAGCGAACCCGTGAAATCGGCGTGGAGAAGGCGCTGGGAGCGCGGCGGCACGACATCCTGTTTCAATTTCTGGCCGAGGCGATGGTCATTACAGCGGCTGGCGGAGTGCTGGGGATTCTTCTTTCTTATGCCGTCTCGATCTTTGCTGGAAGGATTACTTTTTATAGCGCATTGGCAAAGCATGCCGAGGCCGCGGACATTCGACTGATCGTTTCTCCCATGATCCTCATCGTCGCTACCGGTATCCTTGTTGTCGTTGGAGTAGTGAGCGGGATGGTGCCCGCGTTGCGTGCGGCGAATCTTGACCCGATTGAAGCGTTGCGCTACGAGTAACCACGGAAGTACTTCGCCGGTTCCAGAACAAAGCCGGAGCCTCCGGGCCCCGGCTCAGGATTATCCAAATTCTTGCTAAGCGGCCATCAATGCTTCGACCAGATGCTTGCAAACGCTGGTCTCGACCTTGTAGGTCCGGACTGTCACTGGAAGGGCCAAGAATGGTTTTAGAATCTGCTCGACCTTCGGAAACGCCTCTTCGACATACCTCTCAACGTTTCGCTTCTCGGTCCAAAGTGAAATTGCGACCATTTGCTCTTTGGCGGTTTCCGGAACAAAGGGCAGCAGTTCGAGGAAGCCTGGCTCATTCTTCAGAATGGGAAGAATTTCCTGGCGAATCGTCTTAATCAGTTCATCCTTCTTGTCAACTTTCGGAGTAATTTCGAGAATACGAGCAAACATGGGGAAACGCTCCTTCCTTTGGGAGAGTGCCCGGGAGATGCGTCCGTTCGAGACGGCCGCTCTCGAGCCCAATCTCGAATCAAGTTATGTTGCTTTGAGTTGAGGTGGAAAAACTGGGGTCAAGCTACACCGCGAAGAGCTATGCCGCAGTGACTGCGGCCACAGATTAGAGTGAGCTTGCGCACGCACCGCAGGTAGAATGGATTCGGAAATGTCCGAAGACATCCTTTCACGGAAGCCGCCCGCTGCCGACGCCCGATTGACTTACGGTTCAGATCCGAACCAGTTCATTGATCTGCGACTTCCCGGATCAAGAGTCCGAAAGCCGTACCCCCTTGTGATCAATATTCATGGCGGATACTGGCGTGCGCGGTACAACCTTGAGCACACAGGACACCTTTGTGCTGCACTGACCGCTCGAGGACTCGCGACTGCGAACCTGGAATATCGACGGGTTGGGAATATCGGCGGCGCGTGGCCAGGGACTTTCGAGGATGTCCGGTCTGCCCACCAATTTCTCGTTCAACGAGCCGCGATTCATAATTTCGATGCTGCGAGAGTTGTCGTCATTGGACATTCCGCTGGCGCTCAGCTTGCGCTCTGCCTTGCCGCGCACGAACCGACGCTGACACGTGTGGTTTCACTGGCGGGAGTCGTCGACCTGGAGCGAGCTTTTGACCTGCATCTGAGCAACGATGCAGTCGTCGAGTTTCTGCGCGGCAATCCCACGGAGGTGCCCGATCACTATCGCGAAGCCGATCCGATGAGATTGTCCATTCCTCAGGCGCGGCAATGGCTGATTCATGGCCTCGAAGATGATGTCGTCCCGCCCGCATTTACTCGCGACTACGTTGCCGCAAAACGGAAACGCGTGGGACTGGAGAAGGAAGACGTGCACGCTCTGGAGATTCCACAAAGCGACCACTTCGACCTGATCGACCCGAAATCGGCTGCGTGGAAACAAGTGGAAGAGGCTACGGTTCAGTTGGCCTCGTAGGTTGACCGAGAGCGCACCCCGTAGCTAGTTGATCGAGGCTCGGTGCTTGCGTACAATCGATCAACTTGCGGCAGGCTTGGCGGCACTCCGGCATCGCAAAACCTGCTTTTGGGGCGACAAACAATTCATGACGAGCGCGGAAACCGGAAGTTCGAGTCAAGTAACGGATCCCAATAATGAGACGTTGTACGGAATGTTGTTTCAGAACAGCCTCGACGGGCTGATGTTGACTTCTCCGGATGGCGCGATTTTGGATGCAAATCCCTCTGCATGCCGCATCATGGGACGAACCCGTGAAGAAATTCTAAAAGAGGGTCGCCAGGGACTAATCGACTTATCTGATCCTCGCCTCGCACCACTGATTGAGGAGAGAGCACGAACCGGAAAAGCGCATGGTGAACTTCGAGCGCGCCGCAAAGACGGAAGTTTTTTCCCCGTCGAATTTTCTTCGGTCGTGTTTGAAAACCCCGACGGCGGTCTGAGAACCTGCCTGATCATCCGCGACATCAGTGAACGGAAGTCCGCCGAATTGGAACGCGAGCGATTGTTCCAGGAGTTACAGGGAGTGCTCGCCCGTATCAAGGGATTGAGCGGGTTGCTGCCGATTTGTGCATCGTGCCGCAAAATCCGCGACAAGCAAGGCTTTTGGCACGATCTGGAGATTTATATCCGGCAGCATACCGACGCTGATTTTACCCATGGCATCTGTCCGGATTGTCGCCGGAGGCTTTATCCCGAAACCCTTCCGAAGTGACCCCCGCTTAATTGACACGCATCCTCAGGACTCATAGGATTTCCCGTCCAGCGAAAGAAGATCCCATGCGCAATCGTGCGAGACTTCGTTTTGTTCCGTTCGCTCTTGCCGCTGTTCTAGTTTTCAGCGCGGCAACCACCCCCGTCCCTCAAGCCGATCCGACCCGCTATCTCAATGACGTGAAGGCACTCGCGGCGCCCGATATGGAAGGCCGCGGCGCAGGTACCAAAGGACTCTCTCGCGCTGAGCACTTGATCGAAAAGCGCTACAAGGAATTGCATCTCGAACCTGCAGGAGTGCATGGATACGCGCAACCTTTCTCGGTTATCACTGGGGCTCGACTGAAATCTGACAATCGATGCGTGGCGGTGGTGGGTGGAACGAAGACCGATCTGAAGATCGAGCGCGAGTTTGTTCCTTTCAGCTTTTCGTCGTCTGGTGCGGTGGAGGCGCCCGTTGTCTTTGCCGGATATGGCGCAACGGCGGAAGAGTTTCACTATGACGACTATGCCGGCCTGGAGGTAAAAGACAAGATTGTCGTGGTTCTCCGGTACGAGCCTGCCGGGTTCGGGGAGAAGAGCGGAAATCACGGCCTGACGCAGCATTCGCAACTGATTACGAAAGCGATTAACGCCCGCAATCATGGCGCGAAGGCGGTGATTGTTCTCAATGGAAAGCTTGGCGACGGCGAGGAAGATCTGCTCACTCGTTTCGGCAGCGTCAGCGGCCCGGAGAACGTAGGCATCGTGATGGTGCAGGTCAAGAATGCCGCCGCGGCCGCCTGGTTCGAATCCGCCGGGAAGCCATTGAAAGAAATTCAAGAGCAAATCAATTCCAGTTCGAAGCCGAATTCGTTCGCGTTACCTGATGCTTTGCATCTTTCGCTCAACGTCGATATCGAGACGACCCGCGCGACGATCAACAATGTCCTGGCTTGGCTCCCGGGACAGACTGACGAATATGTCGTCATCGGCGCACACTACGACCACCTGGGCCGCGGGAATTTTGACTCGCTGGCTCCATCGCAGATCGGCCAAATTCATCCCGGCGCCGACGATAACGCGAGCGGCACTGCGGGCGTTCTGGAACTCGCGCGACTTCTGGCGCCGCAACGCGGCCAACTGAAGCGCAGCATCCTTTTCATGGATTTTGCCGGAGAAGAGCTGGGGCTGCTCGGTTCGGCCGCATGGGTCAAGGATCCAACGCGCCCGCTGGCGAAGGCCGTGGCCATGCTCAATATGGACATGATCGGCCGCATCAAGGATGACAAGGTCTACATAGGTGGCGTAGGCACAGGTTCCTCATTCAAGACGGTGCTCGAACAGGCGCAGAAAGACGCTCCTTTCAAGATTGAGTATTCCGCTGGAGGATATGCCTCGAGCGACCACACGTCGTTTGTGACGAAGAAGATTCCGGTGTTGTTCTTTTTCTCTGGCCTGCACTCGGACTATCACAAGCCATCCGACACGGCCGACAAGATTAATTCGACTTCAGCCGCGAAACTTCTCGATTTGGTCGGGAACGTCACGGTGCAACTCGCTAACGCTCCGGATGCACCGGCTTTTCAAGTTGTTGCCGAGGAAAAGCCTGCCGGGGGTGGAGGGGGTGGCGGATACGGCCCGTATTTCGGATCGATACCGGACTTCGGACAGACCGAAAACGGTGTCAAGTTCTCGGACGTGAAGCCGAATTCTCCGGCTGCGAAAGCTGGGCTGAAGGCCGGAGACGTCATGATCCAGTTCGGCGACAAGCCGATTAAGAACTTGTACGACTTCACGGACGCACTTCGCCGCAGCAAAGTCGGAGACATCGTCGAGGTAAAAGTGCTTCGCGACGGCCAACCAGTCATTGCGAACGTGAAACTTGAGCAGAGGAAGTAGTTTGTCATTTGGGAGTCCAGGGATCCTTCGTCCCGCCCAGGATGACAAAACTGTTTTGTTCACTTCGACCGAACGATCAAAATCGGCCCGACAATCCCTTATAATCGACGGTCACAGTGAGGGAACCTTTGCCTTTTGACGACCTCCGTCAGTGGATTGCCACGCTCGACCGCGCGGGCCAACTGAAACGCGTTCAGACCGAAACCGATCCGATCCTCGAAATCGCCGAAATCACCGACCGCGTTTCGAAAAGCCGTAACACCCAGGGTGTTCCGGGTGGTCCGGCCCTGCTTTTTCAGAACTTAAAGGGGCATCCCGGACAGCAGGTTCTGATCAATCAGTTCGGATCGGAAGCGCGCATGAAACTCGCCGTGGGCGTCAATTCCTACGACGAGATTGGGGCTCGCATGCGGATGTTTATGGATCTGAAGTCACCCCAGGGATTTCTTGACAAGTTGAAGATGCTGCCGTTGCTCACTGAGGCTGGCAAGTTTTTTCCTCGTACGGTCCCGACTGGGCCTTGCAAGGAAGTGATCAAGCGCGACAATTTCTCGTTGCTTGATTTTCCGATCTTGCAATGTTGGCCCAAGGATGCTGGCCGCTTCATCACTCTTCCCTGCGTGACGACTCGCGATCCGAAGTCCGGCAAGCGCAATCTCGGCATGTATCGCATGCAGGTCTACGACGAACGCACCACCGGGATGCATTGGCAGCGTCAGAAAGTCGCCGCCGAGCATGCGCGTCAACACATGCGCGATGCGGTTGAAGGAAAAGCCGCTGCCGTCGACATCATGGCGCGGAGTTCGGGCGGAAGCGTCCTCGCAGAAGGCGACCGTCCCTCCGGCAGAATGGAGGTTGCAGTCACCATCGGAACGGATCCGGTCGTTACATTTTCGTCAATCGTTCCGGCTCCGCCCGAGATTGAGGAATACATGATCGCCGGCTTCCTTCGGGGCGCGCCGGTCGACCTGGTCAAGTGCGAAACGGTCGATCTTGAGGTACCTGCAACCAGCGAGATCGTGATCGAGGGCTACGTCAATCTCGATGAACTTCGCACCGAAGGCCCGTTCGGCGACCACACCGGCTTTTATTCACTCGAAGACCTGTATCCGGTGCTGCATGTCACCTGCATCACGCATCGCAAAGATCCGATCTACGCGGCGACGATCGTGGGGAAGCCGCCGCAGGAAGACGCCTACATGGGAAAGGCGGTCGAACGCATTTTCTTCCCACTGATGAAACTCACTATCCCGGAACTGGTCGATATCAACATGCCGATCGAAGGCGTCTTTCACAACTTGATGATCGTTTCGATCAAGAAGTCGTATCCGGGACAGGCGCGCAAAGTGATGAACGCGATCTGGTCGCTCGGGCAGGCGATGTTCACCAAGTGTGTAGTCGTCGTGGATGAAGACGTCAATGTGCAAGATCTCGCGGATGTGACTCTGAAAGTTTTCAACCACATCGATCCTGAGCGCGACATTCAATTCATGCTAGGGCCGGTGGATTCGCTCGATCATGCCAGCAGGATGCCGAATTTCGGATCGAAGATGGGCATCGACGCTACTCGGAAGTGGGCCGCCGAAGGATTTACTCGGCCTTGGCCCGACGAAATTGTTATGGACTCGAAGACCAAGGCGCTCGTCGATGGAAAATGGAAAGCTCTCGCCAAAGAACTTGGGCTGGAGTGATCTCAACCGACCGAATCTCAGGTGTACCTCTTATTCCCCTTCCTTAGCACTGATGCGGTCGTGCCCCGCGCAACGCCATACCGGAAGCCTCGGATATTTCTGATAGGTCGCATCCACCGCCGAAAGCTGACACTGATAGAAGGTTGATCCCCGGTCGGAAGTAATTCGCCGCATATAGCGGCAATCGGCACACAGTCCGAGGCGCGCCGACAACTCTTTGATCGGTTCATTCACAATTACAGATTATCCTGAGCAATCGCAGTGGAAATCGCTCATTCGCTGCTGGTTGAAGTCCAGCAGATTTTCTCCCAGAGCAGCTATCAGGATTTCTTCTACGACCCTGAGGAAAAATGCAGGCAGTTTTTACGTAGTTTTACAATGCCCGACTTGAATGTCCCGAAGTCACTTTGCTATAAGGCCTTCCATCCCACTGGGAGAGTGTTCCTTGCAAATTCTTCGTCGTAACGCCTACGTGTCTCCTCTGCGTTCCTTCTGTATGTTTTCCGTCGTCGCTCTCGCTTTCACCTCGATCGCATTCGGCCAACAAACACTCGGCTCGATCAACGGCAGCGTTGTCGATAGCAGCGGCGCTGTCGTACAAGCGGCAACTGTGAAGGTGCGTTCGCTCGCAACGAACCTCGAGATCGCGGCGCAAACGAAGAACGACGGTTCGTTCGCCGTCGCTGAACTTCCCATTGGCACCTACGAGGTAACGTTTGCGAAAGACGGATTCCAGACCGCGGTCTATCCCCAGATCATGGTACAAGGCAGCCGCACGACTACGGTGAACTCAAAGCTTCAGCCCGGATCTGTTTCCACCTCGGTGACCGTGGACGCCACGCCCCTGCTCAACGAGACGGACACGACCAACGGCTACACGATGGGTGCGCAGCAAATCGAGGCCGTACCGCTGGGCACCGGTAGCTTCACGCAGCTCGCGATTCTTGCGCCGGGCGTGAATGCGGACTTCCTGTCCGGTTCGGGTTCCAACGAAGGCCTGGGCAATCAAGGCATCGTGGCCAACGGGCAACGGGATACCAGCAACCTGTTTACGTTCAACGGCGTCAATGCGAACAATCTCTTTAATGGAAATTCCACGAGCAACATCTCGGACAGCCGCTTCACGCTGAACACGGGCGAAATCTTTGGGGTGGGCGGACAGGTTCAGACCAACAGCAGCGTCTTCGATGCCATCGGGCAGGCCCTGCCAACGCCTCCAGTCGAAACCATTCAGGAGGTACACGTCGCGACATCGATGTACGACGCAACCATGGGATCGGCCAGCGGAGCGCACGTCGAGACCACTACAAAGTCCGGGACAAACGATCTGCACGGCCAGCTCTACGAGTACTACCAGAGCAACGCTTTCGATGCCGCGCCGACATTCCTTGCGCCTAATCCATTTTTTAGTGGCGCCCCGCCGCTTCATCGCAACGTATTCGGAGCGACCCTCGGCGGTCCGATCAAGAAAAACAAACTGTTCTTCTTCGGGTCATACCAGGGTCAACGAATCAGCGACGCGCTCAGCGGCGCGTTCAATGGCGTTCCGACATTGCCGGGCCTGACGGATACCAACCGTACCGACACCACCGCTCTGGCCAACCTGGCAAATGCCGCGGATGGATGTCCGGGATGCATCGCGGCGACGGACATCGATCCCGTCGCGGTGTCGATTCTCCAGGCGAAGGCGCCGGGGGGACAGTTCATCATTCCTTCGGAAAACGCGCCGACCGAAAATTCAATTCAACCGTTCAATGCTTTCGTGAAAGGGCCGTCCAGCCAGTTCAACGCGACCCAGGTGAACGGAAACGTCGACTACCTGTTCGGTGCAAAAGATCGGCTCGCAGGCAAGTATTACTACCAGAGCGATCCAACGGTGATTCCATTTGCAGTCAGCGGAGTTCTTGGATTCCCGCAGACCATGCATGCCGGGAGCCAGTTGGTTTCGATCGATAACACGACCGTCTTGAATCCGAATACGACCTGGGAGAATCGCCTGGGCTACATTCGCGAGGTCGCGAATGCTACCACAGCGCAGTCGCTGACTCCATCGGATGTGGGCTTGAATCTTTTGGGCAGCACGTTCTTCCCGGGCATCACGATCACGAGCGCCGACGACGGAGCGCTGACTTCTACGGGCACTGTCCCGCACAATCGTGGCCACAAAATGACGATCGGTCCGGCGACCAATTTTGCGAACGCCGGCATTTTTCAGAACGAATACGAGGGATCGTCGAACTATCACTGGGTTCACGGGAAGCAGTCGATCGCCCTTGGCCTAACTTACGATTACATGCAATTGAACGTCGCCAACCGGGAGAATCAGGTGGCATCGCTCACCTTCCGCAACTTCGGCGACTTCCTGACAGGAACGCTGGGATCCGATCGCAGCAGTGGACAATTTTTGAATGGCGAAACGAATCGCCATTTCCGCTCGCATTCGGCGGGAGCCTTTGTGCAGGACGACGTGAAGCTGGCCTCAAATTTGACCATGAACTTTGGTCTGCGGTGGGACTGGAACGGACCACTGAACGAAACGAACGGCCTGCTCACGAACTTCTATCCGTCGGACTATAAGTACGATCTCGCGACCGACACATTTGGAACGCTGGCCAACGGCGAACCGGGCATCGGGTTGGTGGTTGCGGGAAACAACAAGGCATTCGGATTTAAAGGCGTCAGCGACTCGACGCTTACCGCCCGGCAGTGGATGTTTGCGCCTCGTTTCGGATTTGCCTGGAGCCCGTCTCGAGTGAAGAATCTTGTCGTGCGCGGAGGCTTCGGCCTTTACGCTGACCGTGGCGAATATTTCACGGAGCTTTCCGCCAGCGCCGGATTGGGCATTAGCGGTCCTTTCAGCGTGACGACGCAGGAACCCTTTACCGTTCCGGTGAACGCATCCTGCGTGGGCACGCACTGTCTCTCCGGGGCACCGTTCGGGACGACTCCGCTCGCCCCACCTCCGAGCAGCCTCGCGGGGGTTGCTCAGCTTGTTCACAATCAGGCCGACCTGAGCGGCTGCACAGTTGTAACTCCGACCTGCACTCCAACGGGGAACGCGGACTTCGACTTTTTGTTCGGCGGATATGATCCAACGAACAAGCTTCCCTACTCGGAGAATTGGAGCCTCGACCTGCAGTGGCAACCGAAGAACAACTGGGTGCTGACGATGGCATACATTGGAAATCACGGTGTGCACCAGCCGATTCCAATTCCCTTCAATCAACCTGGTATCGCGACGCCAACCCACCCCATCAACGGGCAGATCTACAGTTACGGCTTCCAACCATTGGACGGGTCGTTCAACCCGTTGCAGAACGAGCAGGTACAGACCACGATCGGAGAATTTTCGTTCTCTGACGGCAACACGGCGTTGCGGACGCCCTATATCGGATTCAATCCGAACGCCGACTTCTGGAAGGCAGAAGGCGTTTCCAACTACAACGCGCTGCAACTGCAGGCCACGAAGCGGGTGTCGCATGGCCTGATGATCAACGCTTCGTACACATACTCGCGATCGATCGATGAAGGCAGCGGACTTGGGTCCGGACTGTTCTATAACGGGAACAATCCTCTGGAACCGAGTACCGCATACGCGCCATCAGACTTCGATCGAACGCACGTGCTGACGATAAGTTATGTCTACATGTTTCCGAAGCTCGAACATGCGAACCGGTTGGTGGACGCTGCTATCAACGGCTGGGGCGTTCAAGGTGTAACGGTGGCGCAGAGCGGCGAACCGTTCAGCATCATTGACTTCTCTGGAACGGCTGCTAGCGTCTATTTCAGCTCGGACGACTTTATTACCAACCCGATCCTGCCGTTACTGCCGGGCATCACGCCGAAGCAGGCGACCGAGGGTGGCACGGTTCAATCCTTCACCAGCGGACCGAATGCGGGCGTTCGCGTCCCGTACGTAAATCCGGACGACTTCGGGGTCCCACTGCTTGCTCCGGGACAGAATGGAGTTCCTCCCTGCGGGCCGACCGTTGGCGGAACGAGTTCTAATTTCTGCGACACCGTAGAAACCGGCTACGGAAACAATGGCCGCAACATCTTCCGCGCACCGTTCCAGACGCGTTTCGATATTTCGGTGTTCAAGAACTTCAAGATTACCGAACGCGTTGCTCTCAAGTTCCAGGCAGACGCGTTCAACATCTTCAATCATCCCAGCTTCGATACGCCGAACAGCAACTTCGAACTGGATCCCTGCTTCAACCCGCAGCCCTGCTTCGGCACGACGCCGCTAGCAACCTCCGGAAATCCTGACAACTTCGGTGTGATCGGTCAGACGGTCGGAAGCAACCGCTTCCTGCAGTTGTCGGCGCACCTGACTTTCTAGTGAAGATTGTGGAGAATGCGATTTCGTTGAGGAGAGATCTGACGGCCAACGCAGTTCGACGCGGAATCGCCAGTATGGCGGTCGTCGCATGCTTGATTGTGCAAACACAGCCAGCAGCGGCGTGGGGCAACGAAGGCCATACCTACGTCAACCGTGTCGCCGCTCAGAAAATTCCGATCAGTCTACCTCTGTTCTTCCGACGGGCGGTGGAAGAGATCGCCTATCTCGGCCCGGAGCCGGATCGCTGGCGCAGTTCCACCGAGTTCGCTCTGAAGAACGCACAGGAGGCCGATCACTTCATCGATCTGGAGCGCGTCTCATGGCTCGATCCACTCCCGCCGGGCCGCTATGAGTTTTATCGCAAGCTCTACGAGAAACGTGCTTCGACCATTGAGCACCCGGAGGACTATCTTCCGGAGCATGTCGGCCTGCAACCGTACATCACGATGGAAGTATACGGGCGCCTTAAGGTTGCATTCCGCGAGTATCGCTACCTTCGAGCGCAGCACGAGCCCACCGACTCGGTACAGCAGGCGATTATCTTTTACGCGGGATGGCTCGGCCATTACGTCGCCGATGGTGCTCAGCCGTTGCACACGACCATCCAGTACAACGGCTGGACCGGGCCGAATCCTAACGGATATACAACCGAGCACCATATCCACGCCGAGTTTGAGAGCACATATGTTGCGGCGAATGTTAAGCCGAAGGATTTTTCTGCGCTCGTGAAAGCGCCCGAAGCGATTGACGATCCGTTCTCGGCCTACATCGGTTATCTTCGCAACTCGAACACGCTCGTGCAGGATGTTTACGCGATCGACAAATCGGGAGGCTTTACCGGCAAGGGATCGGCAGCCGCCTTTGACTTCACCACTCGTCGCCTCGCTGCGGGATCGCAGATGCTGGTGAATCTATGGAACTCTGCATGGCTCGAAAGCGCCGTCCCCGTCCCGGATCACGCTCCGCCAGCGCCAGCCACAAAGTAGCTCCGTCGCCAAGTACTGACCATGTGAGAACAGCCGCCACCGGCTATCCGTCTTGCACGGCTCGGGCGTCCCCCTTTCGACGGACCGCGCGCCGACGATTCGCAATTCTTTCGGTATACTGAAAATGCATGCCGGTCCTGAAAAATATCGCTGCCATCGCTAAAGGCATGAGCATCACCTTCATGGAGATGTTCCAGCCGACCACCGTTGAAAATTATCCGGACGGCAAAGGTCCCCTGCGCGGAGCCCGGATCGAGGCCCGCTTCAGAGGAGCACACGTTCTGCAACGCGACGAAAACGGATTGGAAAAGTGTGTCGCTTGCTTTCTGTGCGCCGCCGCGTGTCCCGCGAACTGCATTTACATCGAAGCCGCCGAAAACACTGCAGAGAAACGCGTGAGTGGCGCCGAGCGCTACGCCAAGGTGTACAACATCGACTACAACCGCTGTATTTTCTGCGGATACTGCGTTGAGGCTTGCCCGACGGACGCGATCACGCACGGTCACGGGTTCGAACTGGCGACGTTCAACGCTTCCAATCTCGTCTACCGCAAGGAGCAAATGCTGGCCGCTCGCCCGGCCCACATGGGAGCGAACGTCGTGTTCAACCAAGCCGACGTGATGGGCGGAGCGCCGGCAGAGATGGTGCCCGGAAGTTAATCTGCGAACGAAATTTCGAGGTTAAACGACGCGCCGGTCCATTCGAGACCGGCGTTTGTGTTTTGAAGAAAGTCGTCGGACATCCGTCGTCGCTCGCGATCCGAACTCGCCCAAAACACTGTCGTCAACGACCAGCGACCGAAGATCAATTGCCGTTCATAGGGCTCGGATCGGGATTAACTCTAAAAAGGATTGTCGAGGATTCAGAACGCCGTCTGGAGTCGCAACGCAAAGCTTCTCGGCGGCGCGATCGCATTGCCTGAAAACAGTCCTCCGAAGTCGATCACGTTGAGACGGTTATTGATGTTTTCGATGTCAGCCTGAAGATGAGCCGACATGCGATCGCTTTTATACAGGTCGACGCCGGCGGATGCGTCGACCGCAAGCGAGGGGCGCACCCGTCCTCGGGTGAAATCGACGCGATTGACCACGGCTTGGCCGTACTGAGCCAACGCGTCGTTATAGTCGCCGGTGAACTCGAAGGGTAATCCGCTTCCGTATTCCGAAGAACCCGCGATCCACAAGCGCGACAACATCTGGTAGCGCAGGCGAAGCCGAACCGTGTTCCGCTGATCTTGCGAATCCGGGAAATGACCAGTGAGTTGGGTTGTCGCACTCACGGCATCATCCCCGAGGAAGAGGCCGCCCTTCACCGGGAACCACGCGTTGCCCACCATGTACGAGTAGCTTGCGTAGCCTGAGAAACGTCCCCACTTCGGGATCTCGATCTTCCCTTCCGCTCCGTAAATGACAGCCTTATCGAAGGCGATCGGAAAACTGACAGCCGTACTCAGAATCTGGTCGTCATCGGCGAAATTATTGACATAACGGCGGAAATAGTTGGCGTCGAAACGAAGCTGCCCGTAGATCGATTTCGTACCACCGATCTCGAAATAATTTCCATGCGACGGCTCTACCGGAAGCCGAAGAACGCTCGGGTTCAACGACACAACTTGCGGAGAACTGGAAAGCAGCAAATTTTCTGACGAAGGCGTCTGGAACGCCCTGTCATAGGAAGCATGAAGCACAAGGCCCGCGGATTGGAAATATCGCGCGACCGCGAGGCGCGGGCTCAGCGCGTTTTGGTTTACTACCAATTGGTAGTGATCCCAACGCAGCCCGGCGCTGACGGTCCATTTGCCCAATCGGATCAGATCTTGAACGTACGCGGATTGCTCGATGTCCGGACGGCTTCCAGTAAAAGCGAACGTCAGGGGCGTGCCATCATCGAATTGAGTCGGGTCGGTAATGATGTCGCTGAACTTCTCGTGCAGGTACATGACATCCGACTCGACGCCAGCTTTCCATTCGTTCCGGCCATGATGCACGGCTACGGAGCCGTTGAAATATCCTTCTCTGAAACTGTTGTTCAGAAACGCGATTACCGGAGTGGACTGCGGATTCGACGAAAGGTCGTTCGATGTGTCGCGCACCATGCCCCGCAACGCGCCGAGCACGTTAGAGGAGAACACGTGCTGGTAAGAGACGATCCCCATGGTCTCGAAGTTGTCGCCATCCTCGCGCTGCCCCGCCGCCTGCTGCAATTGTTCGTTGGGAATCTGGAAGCGGGACAAGCCGTGCCGGACGATGAATCCCAATCTGTCGGCCGGCGTGAGATCCCGCTCGTACTGAACTGAAAAATCACCGGTCGTTCCGTTGTTCGTGAAATTCTCGGGAACCACAGGATTCAGGTAGCGGCTGGTCATGCTGCCTGCAGCGCTCGCGCCAAGGGTGTTTCCCTTCCAGACGTCCTGGACTTGAGCAAATGCGCCGGCGGTATCGAAACTGCCTCCTGAGAGTACGGCTTGTCCGTGCAATCCCTGTTTGGTGTCTTTGAGCGTGTTGACTTCGATCACGCCGCCCATCTTGCGTCCAAACTCAGCGGGAATTCCGGCGGTGTAAACGTTCATCGAGTCGACATCGTCGGCTTCGATTTCAGGACCGAAGCTGGGAGAGCGATTGTCAGTCAGAGGGACACCATCGACAACGAATTGCGTTTGATATTCCGAGCCGCGCGGGTGCAATACCGCGTTCCCTTCGTAGAGCCATCCGGGTTCGGAGTTCACCAGGTCCTGCATGGATCGGCCAGGCAATGAGGTCGTTCGCGTCTGAATGGTTTCGTTTCCGATTTCATTTGCTGAGTCGGCGCGGTGAGGATCGATCAGGGTATAAGAGTCTTGTACATCGATAGCGGTGCTGACGGACGAAAGGGTGAGCGTCACGGAATATTGCGTGGGAATCGCCGACCGGATTTCCACGGGCGCAGAGACCGCCGCGAAGCCAGGCTGCTGAATCTCCACTCGATACAAGCCGAAGGGGAGACGCTTCGCGATGAGTCCTCCCTCATCGTCGGTGGTCAGGGTGTTGCGATAGTCATTGATCTCGCTGACGAGCGCTACTGCCGTCTTGACCCCCAGGCCGCTAGGATCAGTGACCCGCAGGCGAAGCTCTCCGGTATTGCTCTGCGCCAGCAGCGGCAGAGCCCAGAGAAAAAGAAGATAGATGAAACGCGGCAGGCGCATACAGATACCGAAATTTTATGCTACCAGCTTGGGGAAAAGGGCGTTGAGTTACGCAAGTACTTGGCCTCGCTTCTCATATTCGAGCCCGAGGTGAGGCGTACGCGGCGCTATTCGAACTTCCAGCGCGTCGACTTGCTCTGGAAATGTTTCTCCCACAACGCAAACACCACGCGTGGACGAACCGCGAACACGGGCTCTTTCATCGACAGGATGTCGTCTTTCATCTTCGACATGTCGAACTTGTATTTCCTTTCGTAGAGAGGTAGCAGCTTCTTGCGCGTGACGACGTCGGCAATCTCGGCAGTGCCTTCGACGATGATCGCTTCGTGCGCATGTTCAGTGCAGAGGATGCAGTTCGGATTCTTTTCTAGATTGCGCGCCTTTTGAGATTTGGCGCCCGTGCTGAACAGGAACCGGCCGTTTTGCCACATTCCCCAGACAACCATGGTGTGAGGAGAGTGATCCGCCTTAACGGTCGTGATCCAGTAGTTGTGCGACTTCTTCAGTCGTTGCTCGGCCCAGGACCACGGAAGAAGGCCTTTGCTGCTTTCGGGAAATCCGTAGCCCGCCGCCTGCGGGCGGCTGGCCTTCGGCTTCGCGGAGGAGGTCTTTTTCGGCATAGATCAAAACCTCGAACACGGACGGCAGAGAACGACAGCGAAAGTCCTGCGGAGTCTTGTGTCCTCTGTGTTGATAAATTCGACGTTTCACGCTACAGATTCTTTTTCGTCCATTCGCCGAGCCGGTCGAGCGCTTTTTGAAGGTTCTCAAGCGAGTTGGCGACACTGAATCGCAGGTAGCCTTCGCCGAATTCCCCGAACGCCGTTCCGGAGAGAGCTGCCACTCCCGCTTGCTCAAGGAGTGCATCGGCCAAGGGCTTCGACTTCCATCCCGTCTGAGTGACGTTCGGAAAAACGTAGAACGCGCCCTTCGGCATGCGGCATGAGAATCCCTTGATCTTGTTTAGTCCCGCAACGAACATGTCGCGGCGGCGCTGGAACTCGTCACGCATGTGATCGACCGATGTCTGGTCGCCCCGGATGGCTTCAATCCCGGCGACCTGAGTGAAGCTCGCCGTGCAGGAGTTCGAATTCGTCATCAGCCGAGTCATGTGAGCGGCGAGGTCCGGACGCATCACGCCGTACCCCATGCGCCATCCCGTCATCGCGTACGTTTTCGAAAAGCCGTCCAGCAGGATGGTGCGCTCCTGCATTCCCGGCACCGACATGATCGAGAAGTGTTGCCCGCCGTCGAAAAGCAACCGGCTGTAGATCTCGTCCGACAGGACCATGATGTTCCGGTCGCCGATAGCCTGCGCAATCTGTTCGATGTCGCGCCGTTCGAGAATTCCGCCCGTAGGGTTCTGCGGCGAATTCAGAATGATCAGCCGGGTACGATCGTTGATAAGCGAGCTTAGTTCCGCCACATCGAGCGAGAAGTCGCGTTCCTCGCGCAGTTGGATCGGCACGGCACGTCCGCCGACGTAGTGGATCATCGACTCGTAGATCGGGAATCCGGGGTTGGGATAAATGACTTCGTCCCCTTCGTCGATCAGGGACAAGATCGTAAAGAAGATGATCGGCTTTCCGCCGGGAACGACGACGACCTCATCATTTGCGACCTTCACACCACGTGTCCGGCGAAACGTACTCCGCCAATGCTTGACGCAGGTCCGGAAGTCCGGCGGAGGGCCCGTAGTGAGTCCATCCATTGCGAAGCGCGGTGACTCCGGCATCGATTACGTTGGCAGGCGTATCAAAATCGGGCTCCCCGATTTCCAGATGAACGATGCTCTTGCCTTGCTTCTCGAGGGCACGCGCTTTGTTCAGGACTTCAAACGCCGTTTCTGTACCCAGGCGCGACATGCGACGGGCAAGTTGAAGTTCGTACTGGATCTGGCCGGCTCTTTCCATGGCAGGACAACTCTCCAAACGACAAACGGCTCATTATACCCCTGCAAAAAGAGGCGGAAGATGTTGCGACATGCAGGGACTCAGGCTCAGTCCTCAATCGCAGGGCCCGCTTTGGAACGAATTGCTATGATTCTTACGCGACTATGGCGAAGATAGCGGACGGAATTTGGATTATCGACTCGGACGCAAAGACCCTGTACGCGAATGCGGCCATGGGAGAAATACTGGGAACGGACGCGACAAAAATGTTGGGGCAGCCGTCTTTTCAATATGTTTTTGCTGAAGACGCTTCGGCGGCGCAGAAACTATTCGTAAAGAAGCAGGGCGGCGAGGCTGCACCCTTTCATTTTCGCTTAAGGCGTCAGGACGGATCGGAAATCTGGGTCGATGTACAAGGAACACCGATGAAAAACGCCGCGGGAGACTTCATCGGGATCGTGGGAACGTTCAGCATTTCAGCGAAACAATCCTAGTCCGAAACGCTGTGCTCTTCGTTTTGGGAACGAAGGACACGGTCCACGGAGTAGGGCGCGCGGCGGCTGGGCTCGTGATAGTGGCGCACTTGCATCTCGCCGAGCAGGCCGATCGCCAGCAGATTCAATCCACCGAGCAGCAGGCCCAAGGCGGCCATCATGAGCGGTCCGTGGGAGGCCATGATGTGGACGTGGCGCAAAAACTTCTCCACTCCGAGCCAGGCTACGATGCCCGATCCGCCAAAGATGCTGAACATGCCGATGCTGCCGAAGAAGTGCAACGGACGAGACAGGTAGCGCAGCAGGAATCGAATCGTAAGTAAATCAAAGAAGACACGGAAAGTGCGGGTGATGCCGTAGTGCGAAGCTCCGCGCTCGCGATTGACGTTGCGTATCGCGACTTCGCAAATCGTCGCACCGTGCCAGGATGCCAGCGCCGGGATGAAACGGTGCAATTCGCCGTACAGTGGAACTTGCTCGAGAATGTCGCGACGGTAGGCCTTAAACGTCGTGCCGAAGTCGTGGATGTCGACCCCGCTGATTTTGGCCATCATCCAGTTCGCGATTCGCGAGGGGATGCGGCGCATCCAAAAATTATCGACACGATTCTTGCGCCATCCGCTGACAATGTCGTAACCGGCAGCGATCTTTTCCAGGAACATCGGGATGTCGTTGGGATCGTGCTGAAGATCGCCGTCCATGGCGATGATGTATTCGCCGCGCGCATGATCGAACCCGGCGGCAAGTCCTGCGGTCTGGCCAAAGTTGCGGCGTAACTTGACGACTGTTACGCGGCTGTCCACGGCGGCGATCTCACGCAACATGGCGAAGGTGTGATCGCTCGATCCGTCGTCGACTAAAACGATCTCGAAACTTTCCCCATGAGCCTCCATCACCACCTTGAGGCGGTCATAGAGATCGGTGACGTTCTCCTGCTCGTTATGCAGGGGTACCACTATGGAGTACTTGGGCACGATCTTCTTATTATAGACCTAAAGGTGCCTCCGGCAATGGATCCTCGTTTGGAATGAAGGTACTGGTTCGAGTCAGGAATTCCAACAGTTCCGTGTTTGCAATTTCGGCGGGCTACGGTCGAGGCAGAGAAACGGGTTGGTTTTGTTCTGAATTCCCTTCCGCATGTGACGAAGTTCGAATCAATGAAGAGTTCGTGCCGCGTCGGGGATCGCGATGTCGGTGACTTTCACATTCCGCTAAGTCAGACATTTGGTCCGACTGCGATCCGAGCAGACTACGCACCTTCTTGCACACTTTCTCGCGTCTGAGGCGGCACCCCACCATAATTCAACTCCTACTTATGGTAGTTTTTGACACCAGTCGTTGAAGATCGGTGCGCAGCGCGGCAATTCGCTTGCGCGACTCCGGCTGAGGCTGGAGAATAGGCCAGCTCAAACGGCGTGCCAGTATTGGGAATTGAGGGTATGCGAAAACTTAACCCCTGGTTGTTTCGAAGTCTTCTCGCAGCGGCAATGTGCATAGCTACTGGCTCCGCGGCGCAAGCTCAAACCCGGTACCTGGTAACCAATGACGACGTCGTGTTTCCGTTCAGTACGGGCGTTTCATTTTTCACTATCGCGAATTCCGGAGCCTTAACGCTTCAGCAGGAAGTCCTCACTGGCGGGCACGGCATTGGCGGCGGATATTTCGGAGCGAATCGCGTGGTCTCCTATAGCGACAGCTCGCAGAAATGCGTTTATGCCTCCGAAGCGAACGACGGAGATATTGTGGGTATCTCGGTTGACACCCTGACGGTTGGCGGAAGCGCTACCGGGTCGTCGACGGATGCCGGAACCAGCAACGGCATCGGTCTGAACATTCAGGGCGGTTACCTTTATGCGACCTTCACCGATTCGAACACGATCGGAACGTTCAAGATTGAATCTGGCTGCACGCTCATGTTTATCAACGACACGTCCGCTCTCGGTTTGAACAGCGGCGTCATCAACGCGATGGCGAGCCACGGCCACATGTTGATTGCCAGCTACACCGATGGTTCTATTCAATCCTTCGACATCTCCAACGGAACGCCCATCTCGAACGGCGATGAGCAGATTTCTACCGCAACCGTGAAGTCGGGAGACTCGACTTACCCCAATCAGATCGAAATTACCCGCGACGGGCATTACGCAATCTTCGGCGACACTTCGACAGCGGTGGTGCTGGAAGTGTCCGATATCTCTTCCGGCGCGCTGAGCAAGACGGTGATGTACAAGTCGACCGAGAGCATCAGCTCGAGCACGATCAAGCTGAGTCCCGACGAAAACATTCTTTACGTCGTCAACACCCAGGGCGACTCGGTGAGCGCCTACTACTTCGACCGTAAGACTGGAGTCCTGACGCACGGGTGCAAGTCCGATCCGATTCGCGGTCAGTCTTCGGCTTGGTCCTATCTGGCTGGCGTCGCATTGATCGATCAGACCGGGAGCGGGGGTGGGGTCTATGTTGCCGAGTTCAGCGGCGCTTCCACCATTGCGATGGTCCGGTTCAAGCAGACGGGTGGGGCCTGCATCATGAAGGAAGCTCTCGATTCCCCCTTCTCCGATGTGAACAGCATGGGACTGCTGTCGATTGGCACGTATCCTCCACCGTCTTTTTAGCCGATCTTTATTAGTTCCAAAGTTATCGAGGACGGACCGTCATGGGCCGGCCTCGCCGAATACAAGAGCAAGTCATAGAACATCAAACGCAGGAGTGAGAAATGGGCTCTCCGTTCAGAAATTGTTTCGCGATCGCAGTGTGTGCTTTGTTTTCGGCGAACGTTTACGGGCAGTGTCCCGATCGTCCGGCCTCCGGAACCGTCGTAAACGATGCGTACAGCATCTCGTCGCAGAACGGCGTTCTGTCGGCAAATTTCACCATGGCGGAGTCTGTCGACACGTTTGGATATACGCACTATTGCTATAAGTACGCTGCCGGCAATCAGATCGTTGAGGCGCCCACCATCCGCGTGAATCCCGGAGACCAACTCAACCTCGACGTGACTGACCGGATTCAAAACCCGGAAGCAAGCACGATGAAGATGGACATGTCGCCCGCGGGAAGCCCGGTTTGTGGCGATACCGGCGCGGCGACCGTGAGTTCAACCAATGTCCATTTCCACGGCATGAACGTTCCGCCCAAGTGCCACCAGGATGACGTCATCAACACCTTGATTCAACCGGGTTCGCCAGGCTTCAAGTACGGCATTCAGGTGCCGGCGACCGAGCCGCCCGGGGCTATACTGGTACCACCCGCACGTGCACGGTTTCACGGAATTCCAGGTAAACGGTGGCGCAGCCGGAGCTCTCGTTGTCGGTGGAATGGAGAAGTTTCGTCCTGAAGTGGCCGGACTGGCGGAGAGAGTCTTTGTAATTCGCCAGCAGTTCCTGGTTCCATGGGTACCCGGTCCTTACCAGTTGTCGATCAATTACCAGGTGGCTCCCCTCCTCGGATTTGAGCCCCTGATCCAGATGAAGCCCGGGGAGAAACAGTTCTGGCGGGTAGCGAACGCCACGCTGCAGAATTTTCTGCAACTGCAAGTAGTAGTGAATGGCCAGCCGCAACAGTTGGAGATGATCGCGCTGGACGGGTATCCGCTGCCGCAGACGCGGAAGCAGAATCAGATCCTGATTCCGCCCGCGGGACGCGCGGAGTTTATCGTTTCCGCTCCGCCTTCGGGAGCCAGCGCGTCGCTTATCACCAATACATACTCCACAGGGCCGACGGGCAATCTCGATCAGGGACAAACTCTCGCCAACATCGAGCTCTCGAATAGCGCAGTGGCCGCGCACGTTCCGGCCGCTTCGACCCCTGGCAATCCGGCCGATCTGAAGTTCGCGAATCTTGCAGAACAGCCGGTTACCGCTCAACGCAAGATCTATTTCTCCGAGGAATTCGGCGGAACGAACGGACCGATCCAGTTCTACATCACGGTCGATGGACAGCCGCAGAAAGTATTTGACGCGAACGAAAAGCCGGCGATCACAACGAAAGTCGGGGCGGTCGAAGACTGGACGATCGAGAACCGCGCGTTAGAGACTCACGCGTTTCATATCCACCAGATTCATTTCAAGCTGCTCGAGATCGATGGAAAACCCGCGCCCAATCAGGACATGCTCGACACCATCGACATCCCCTATTGGGAGGGTCACGGACATCCGTACCACAGCGTGAAAGTGCGCATGGACTTCCGCGATCCGACAACGGCAGGAACGTTTGTGTTTCACTGCCACATCCTGCTGCACGAGGATCTCGGCATGATGCACAAGATCCTCGTGGAACCATAGACCCAAAAACTTTCTTAAGTGAGGCGCCAATGCGTAACCGGATTCTGACGGTTTTGGGATGTACTTTGCTCGCGCTCGCCGGGTATTTCCTGGGAGCGCGCCGCACCAATGTTGTCTATGCGCAGACGATGACGCACGGAAGCGTGCCTAAGTCTTATGGGCGCATGGTGACTGCGATTGCCGATTCAATCGGCACCGGGCTCGTGTTCGAAGATGAGCAGGGCGTCATCCGCTTCGTCAGCGTGACGGGAATGAAAGAAGGCGAGTTGGCCCGCTACGACCAGACGCCGACCCATGGTGGCATCCCGAAATCCTACGGACATCTGGTCTCCGCCGTGGCTCGCAACGGGTCCACGGGGCTGGTCTTTGAGGACGAACAGGGCGTGATCCGGTTTGTAACCGTTACTGGTGTGATGGAAAGTGAATTGACACGGAACTAAAACTTCGCGGCAGAACTTCCCTGTTCAAGCGAAAAATACGAAGCCTTCGAATCAGCCGATGAAGTCGCAGACCAGAACGGTTAAATCGTCTTCCTGGCTCTTTGCCCAGGCCCGCACTTTCGCGACGATGGAGTCTGCGGCGTCTGAAGCACTACTGCAAGCGGTTGTTTTGAAAACTTCACTCAAGCCTTCGATCCCGAAGGCGTCTCCGGCAGCATTCGCGGACTCAATCAAGCCATCGGTGTAAAGCAACAGGCGGTCGCCGTTCTCGAGGCGGCTGGTCGCCGTCGAATACGTGGCGAAGTCGAATGCTGCCAGGATCAATCCGTTTTGCTCGACTTGTGAGATCTGGCCCTGCCGAAGCAGCAGCATCGGCGGATGGCCAGCAGCAGAATACCGAAGTTCCTTTGATTCCGAGTCGAGATGAACGTAGGCGGCGGTGACGAACTGATTCTGCGTATTGCCAAAGAGAGTCGAGTTCATCTGGGACAGGAAGGTTGCGGGATCTGAGACATGGGTTCGCTGGGATGCGGCTGCGAGCTTCACCATCGATGCAATCAGCGCGGCGGGAACACCGTGCCCGGAGACATCGGCAATGAGCAATCCCGCCTGGTCAGGGCCCGCGACAACGTAGTCGTAGAAGTCTCCAGCGACCGACGTCATCGGCAAATAGCGGGCACAGACGCGGAAGTGCGGCGAAGCTGGAAACTCCGCGGGCAAAATCGACGTTTGGATGCGGCGTGCGACTTCGAGTTCTTCTTGAATTTTGCTGAGGTCTTGTTCGCGGTGCAGAGAACGCCGGGCAGCCACATATCCCATGCTGCCCAAAAACACAGCGAATCCAAAGGGTTCAAGATCGGGAAAGGAAAATTGAAAGACGCCCCTCAGGTTGTCCCAGATCACCAGCGCAGCGAGGACCATGAGTCCGCCACGTACGATAGCGAAGTCTTCGGATGCTGTACTGGGTTTGGTCTGCAACACCAACGCGATGATCGCCACTATCACCACAACGCTGTTGACCCGGTCCATGCCGTCGGATGGTCCCCAAATGACCGAGACCGCGGAAAACACGCAGCTCAATACGATGAGGATGTATCCCGCGACTTTCCCAGTGCGGCCAAAGAATCCGGCAGCATTGAAGAACAAGATCGCCGGGACCGGGACAATGTAGTTCGTCGCAAATCGCAGCCGCACATAGAACCAGGATCCGTGAATCGACATGGCCAGCAGGTCGCTTCGAATCCACATCCGAAACCCATAAAGAAAGGCGTACGCGGCCAGGTAAAGCAGGAGTTGGTCGCGCTTGCGGCGCAATCCGGAGAAGGCGGCAGAGATGATTCCGAGCGCAACGAACGCGGAGCCCAGAAAGAGGTAGGGGGCGTCGCGGCGGAATGCGCTCAAGACTTGAGCGGCGCTAATTTCCGGAGCAAGCATCCAAGGGATGCTAAATCATCGGCGGACATTGCGGCAGTTGCGAGATCACGCTGCGATGGGGATATCGGCCGGGTCGGTGTAGATGGAAAGGCCGAGGCTTCGTCCGACGCGAACCATTTCGTCGGCGCCCGCCGATGGCCCACCCACGCGGAGGACCGCGTCGCACTTTTGCAGCAGGCGGACTGCGATCGGATGGAAGACCTCGTTGAAGACTTCGTCCCCCAACTTCTTCGACCCGCCTAACTTGGCGAGCGGAAGCGCGAGCCACTCCCCAAGGATCGGAATGTGGCCCGCACGAAAAATAGGAAGGGCGAACGATTCCATCGTGTGAACATTCTGGTTGATCAGGGCGGGATTATCGTTCGTTCCAGAGCGGTACGGGCCGGCAATCAGAATCATCATCGATTTCGTCGAAGTTGACATATCCAGCTTTCGAAAGAAACGGCGAAAAACGCGCGAGGCCTGATTTGTTGTTTCACGGATTCAGAACTGCGCACAAAAATCAGGCCACAAAGCTGGATTCAGCCCTACTCTTTCAGCTTCAGTTTTCCTTTGTTGTCTTCCATGAACTGCTTGATGTCAGCGGCGGCTCCGAGGAGACGATTCCACTGCTCGTAGTACAGGGTGACCGGGAAGCGGCCCAAACCGTAGACGCTGACGCCACCTTTTTCTCCGACTTTAAAGATGAGGTCTCCGCTGCGTTTCTTCGTTTCAACTTCCTTTTCAAGCTGGGCCAGTTTGGCTTTGAGTTCTTCGTAGCTGGGTTCTGTCATAAAATCCTCGCGTTTTAAGGTATGAGTGCTTGCCTATCGAATGATTTTGTTTCGCCCCTGTGGGGCTTGTTAATTCCCGTGGTTACGGTTTCCCATGGCTAACGCCGTGGGCTTTATTCTTCGCCAGCTTTGCGGCTGCGTCCACCTGACTGCAAGCGAAGGCGAGAACACGAACACGATTTCTATAGTAACTTGCCGGACCTTGCTTTGCGCTGGATAACCGTTATACCCTCGAAGGAATCCAATCCCGAAGCAGGAATGCCTGGTTTTCCGGCAGTCCCTTCTAGATTGGTCGCCCGGTTTACCTTACGAACATGCGTTTGTGGATGCGATGGTCGGCTTGGTTGTGCCTGTCCCTGATGGTGTGGACAGCCGCGGCTGAGTCCGCGCACACCCATCCCAATCGAACCGAAGCGGCTTCATGTTCGCTCTGCGTCGTCGCCCACAGCGCCAATCCGACGGTCAGTGCACACCGCGCGGCGCCGGTATTTGCAGAGGTGGGCCTGCTCCGGGTGGAAGACATTGCGCCCGTCGCACGCCTCGATTTTTCTGATGCTGGTATTCGTGGTCCTCCTGCCCTGTAGGGAATTTCCAAATCATTTTTGAGTTCGGTCCGACGTCGAGGGTTCGTCTCTCGGCGCGCGAACCGTTCATTCCCTATTCATTTTTGCCGTGACCTCAGGAGGGCCTTATGCCGTACTTTTTCTACTCTTTTCCCTATCGTCTCAGTGCGTTGATGTCCATTGCCGCACTAGTGTTTGTAATTGCCGCGAACGCGCAGTCCAGCGGCAACTCCGGCTCTGTCAGCGGAATCGTGCAGGACGTTTCCGGCGCCGTCGTGCCGAACGCCAAAGTTGAGATTCGCAACCCCGTCAGCGGTTTTGACCGTAGCGCTGTGAGCGGCAGTTCGGGCCGATTCGAGCTCACCAACATCCCATTTAATCCTTACCATCTCGTCGTGACCGCCGAGGGATTCGGTACCTATTCCCAGGATGTCGAGCCGCGTTCCGCAGTCCCGGTCACGATTTCTGTGAAATTGCAGGTAGCAGGATCCACAACCTCAGTGACCGTCGAAGCCGAAGGCGGAGACCTCATCGAAAACGATTCAACCTTCCACACCGACGTCGACAAAAACTTATTCGACAAGCTCCCCCTAGAGAGCCAGTCGTCATCGGTAAGTTCCCTCGTCACACTTTCGACTCCGGGGATCGCCGCCGACTCCAACGGGCTGTTTCACGGCTTGGGGGACCATGCTGAGAATTCCTTTTCGGTCGATGGTCAGCCGATCACCGATCAACAAAGCAAAGTGTTTTCCAACCAGATTCCGCTGGATGCTATTCAGTCGATGGAAGTCATTTCGGGCGCTCCACCGGCCGAGTATGGGGACAAGACCAGCGTCGTGATCAATGTGACAACGCAGTCTGGCGTAGGCGTTACAACTCCACACGGGGCCGTCACGGCCTCTTACGGCTCATTCGGAACATCGAATGTTGGGCTCAATCTGGCCTACGGCGGCAAGAGCTGGGGCAACTTTATTTCGGCAAGCGGGCTGAACACGGGAAGATTTCTCGATCCGCCGGAGTTTGCCGTCATGCACGACAAGGGCAATGAGGAAAATATATTCGATCGCGTGGATTACCAAGTCTCGACAATCGACTCAGTGCATCTCAACGTCGGATACACGCGGTCCTGGTTTCAGACGCCAAATTCCTACGACTCGGAGAACGCCACGCCGTGGAATGGCGTGGTTGTCAGCAACGGTGGGCTAGATCCTCAGGGTAATGTCGTCGGGCCCGCGGACCAGCGATCGCAAATTCAAACCTTCAACATCGCGCCATCGTGGACGCGCCTGCTCAGCGCCAGTTCCGTATTCACTCTCGGAGCTTTCGTTCGGCGGGATCGCTCGGACTATTACCCGAGCGGCAATCCATTCGCAGACTTGGGGCCGTCCGATCTGCAAAGAGAGAGTGTGGGTCAGGATCGGACGTTGACCAACACCGGCCTTCGCTCGGAGTTGTCGTATGTGAAAGGCATTCACAATTTGAAAGCCGGAGCGGTCTACCAGCAGACATTCCTGGACGAGCACGATCAACTCGGCATCGTGGATCCAACATTTCTGCCGTCCCTTGTCGATGCCAGCGGGCTTCCCTGCTACGACTCAATTACGCATCAAGCCTTGGCGGCGCCTTGCACGACGCTCATCCCGTACGACCTCACGCAGCCCGGCGGCGGAAGTCTCTATGCCTTTAACGGCCACACCGACGTAAAGGAACTGGCGCTCTATCTTCAGGACAACATCACGAAAGGGAATTGGGTTTTCAATCTCGGCGTCCGCGGCGACTTTTACAACGGCCTGACCGCTCACAAAGAGGCGGAGCCGCGACTTGGTCTCGCGTACCACATCAAGAAAACCAGCACCGTGATGCGGGCCTCCTATGCGCGCGTGCTCGAAACACCCTTCAACGAAAACTTGATCTTATCGAGCGAAGGTTGTAACAGCGCGGTGCTAAATCCGCTGCTCGGATGCTTCGAAGCGGCGGGAGCGACCCCCCTGGCGCCGGGATGGCGCAACGAATTCCATGCCGGCTTAGAGCAAGCGTTCGGGAAGTATCTGGTGTTCTCGGGCGAATACATCTGGAAATATACGCACAACGGATACGACTTCAGCGTCCTCGGAAATACACCGATCACGTTCCCGGTGGAATGGGAACGATCCAAGATTCCAGGATTCGCCGGTCGCGTCAGCGTTCCCAATTTTCATGGCTTTTCCGCATTGACTGTGTTCTCTAGCGTAGCGGCCCGATTCTTCACGCCCCAACTCGGCGGTGCCGGAGCTGTGCCATCCGCCGTACTAGCCTCGGGATCAGTTCCCTTCCGCATCGATCACGACGAGAAATTCAACCTGACAGCTCACGTCCAGTATGAATTCGGAAAGCGCGGACCGTGGTTAGGATTCAACTGGCGTTATGACAGCGGGCTCGTCGCCGGAAGCCTTCCCTGCGCCGGAGGCGACTGCGCCAACGGGCCGTTGGGCAGCGCCGGTGTCGTGGATGCGTCGATCATCAGCCCCGATCAACAGTACGAGGCGGGGCTCTACTGCGGAACGGTGCACGCTACGCCAACCAGTCCTGTCGGATCGAGCCTAGGCCCGAATCTGTGTCCCGCAGCGCTCTACGGATCTACACTGACACAGGTTCCGTCGCCCGGGACTGAGAATGACGACAAGAACCCTCCGCGGATCGCGTCGCGCAGCCTGTTCGATTTAGCCTTGGGACACGACAACATATTCCACGGGGACAAGTACAGAGTCAGCCTGCAATTGACGGCGATCAATATCACCAACAAAGAAGCTCTCTACAACTTCCTGTCAACGTTCAGCGGAACGCATTATGTAACTCCGCGCGCGTTGACAGCCCAAATCGGCTTCCACTTCTGAATCATCGAAGGGAGGACGCCTCGTCCGTCCCCGGAGCAAAGCGACGCGTGGGGGGCGTCGTTGCCTGAGCAACGCAATTTCGAGAACGCTCGATTGCACGCTTCGCGCGCGACACCGGATGAGGCGTCCGGGGCTTCACAATTATTTGTGTAAACGAATGTAAAGGTCGTGCACCCGGAAGAATATTTAGCCACGTTGGTAGAATTGAGCACACGTCTTGTGCGGTGCATCTAACCGCTATTTGTTGGGGGAATCATTGTCTATTCAGTTCGCCACCAAGTTGACGAGTTGTTGTATCTTGGCAGGTCTTCTTTCGCTGACGAGCTTCGCTCAGACGGCGCCGACTTCGGACCAATCCTCTTCGACTCAGGAGACATCGCCGAACCCGCCGGCCACCCGACCGTCCACAACGCAGGATTCGCAATCACCCGTCGTTCCCGCCGACAAATCCAAGAGCGGCCAGGACATGAAGGACAAAGCAGACGCCCAATCCGGCACGTCGAAAGACAGGCTTTTCTACGCACTGCCCAATTTCCTGACGCTGGAGAATGGCGCGAATGTTCCACCTCTCACCGCCAAGCAGAAGTTTTCCGTGGTCGCCCGAGGCACATTTGATCCGGTACAGTTCCCGTGGTGGGGACTGCTTGCCGCAATCGCGCAAGGCGAGAACAGCGAACCGGGCTACGGTCAAGGTTGGGCCGGCTACGCAAAGCGTTATGGCGCCACTGCTGCTGACAGCACGATTGAAAATTTCATGGTCGGAGCGGTCTACGCTTCGGCGCTCCATCAGGATCCGCGATTTTACCAGTCAAGCACTGGCAGCTTTATGCACCGGGCGGGCTATGCAGTCAGCCGAATCGTCGTGACCCGCGGGGATTCCGGACACTCGCAGTTCAACGCCTCAGAGGTTTTCGGCAGCGCCACGGCAGCGGCGATTTCAACATTCACCTATCACCCCCACAGCACGTTTCTAAGCACGCCGACGAATCCGCATTTGTTTGTCGCGTCCGATCGAACGCTTGGGGACGCGGCCAGCGTTTGGGGAACGCAGCTCATCCTCGACACGATTACGATCACCCTCAAGGAATTCTGGCCTGACATTCATCGAAAAATGGCGCACAAGCCGAAGCAAAGCGCCGCTAACAGCGCTCCGTAACGTAGGGCTATTGAAGTGAAAAGTTAGGGCTTCGAAGGATCGTGTTCGCGGCTCTTCAGCGTAAGTCTACGGATCAAGAATTCCTGCAGCAGGTTGGCAGCTGCGGTTGCGCCGATTCCGATTCCGGCGTTCTCGAAGGTTAATTCCGCGCCTTCCCGGTCGCTCGCTGGATAGTAGAGGTTTGAAATTCCCCCGGCGGCGATATTCCCAAGAATGTTTGAATAGTTTGGCTGCCAGCGTTGGTTGTCGCCCTTGCAAATGAACGCGTTCGCAACCGCATACAGAAATCGCGACGGCTTGCTGCCGGTGCCCTTATAGAAATACCGGGGATCTTGCTTCAGAAGAGCCGGCAGAATCGCGCTTCCGATCAACGTACCGGTCACGGTGTCAGCGTAACTGGCGCCGAAACGCTTGCCGTAACCTTGTGCCCCTTGACCGTAGTCACGAAAGTGATTTTGCGCCTGCTGTACCCCAGATGCGCCCGCGACGACGACGAAGGTGAAAGGATCAATGAGCGTTTTCCATGCAAGATTGAATTTTTGTTTCACGTCGAGTGGAGCGGCATTGGGAACGTAGCTGACGTAGAAGTTCGGGATCGCATTAAAGACGCGCTGCGTTTCCTCGACCTTCATCTGTTCTTCGGCAACTTCAACCTGCGGAACGCCAACCTGGATCTCGGTCACGTTGATCGCGACATCCAAAACCACCGGCGGGATCGCGTTGGACTCGCCGGAATGAAGGATCCCGGAAGAGATTTGTGCAGAGAAGCCAGCTTGATTCACGATCAGACGAAAAAGCCCCGGAGCCACGTTGGCGAAGGCAAATTGGCCATCAGGTCCGGACAAAACCTCTTGCGTTGGGACTCCGTCTTCGCGAGAAAGAGTAACCCGAGCTCCAGAAATCACTGCCCCACTTTGATCGACCACGCTTCCGCCGATCGTGCCAGGAACGACGGCTTCCGATCCCGGTTGCCGGGTGATCGACGGCGTTTCTGGCGCGTCCGCACCCGCACCCGTTGCCGCTTGGGGCGCCTGCCCAACTAGGGACAGAGTGCAACCTGCGGTGACGAAGGCGCAGAGTACTAGACCAGACCTGAATCGGAAGGGCATGAATAAGCTACCTTAACGTTTCCCCACCTCCGGTCAAAATGACCAAAGATGGCTCGAGGATGAACTTCCTATGAAGAGACGGAATTTGAGGTCAAAGCAGCATGCCTTGAAATAGTACGTTTTGTGATCTCAGGGAAACCGCTTGAAACCTTTGGATGCGTGATTAAAGCCGGTGGTCACTCCAGTATGCACAAGAGAGTAGCTTCGGCACGAGGTCTGGGGCAGAGAAACAAATCTTTACAATATGCGGCGGGGTTCTCGAGCGCGATCGGTGACCAATTCCGGGTGCAGGCTACGGAAGCTCTCCGTCACGTGGCAATTCCAGCATACTGGTTTGTGCGATGCGAAAATCGCGGGCAATTGTTCGGGCTGGACACTCTTCCATTCTGTCGTCTTCGAATCAGGTCCAAGCAACGCAGGCGCGTGATCGATGCGATGCAGCGGACCGAAACGCTTCCCGCAATAAGCGCAAGCCTTCCCTTCATACCACTTCGACACGATGTTCCAGACCAGGCATTTCTCAGAGTCTGCTTCGATTTCTTGGAGGCATTCCTGCCCGCATTCCTGGCGTTCTGGCCACCGTGAACACTGTCGGAGTCGAACGGTGGGCTCATTCAGGAAGACACCGAGAGCGGCGTCCCTGGCGTCCACGTTGACTGCTTCAGGTATCTGCGTCTCGGGGCACGTGACCAGGCGCTTCCCGCTAAAGGTGAAGTATGCCCGTACACTCGGCACGGCACGGAACACAAAAAGCCCCGTCGCCATCACCAGCACTCCGACGATGATTGTAAAAACCGAGACTGTCATAGGACCCCCTGGACGACGTTGCTGCTGGAATCGTTCGTATACAGTGTGGGAAAAAGCTGGAAAAACAGCGATGCCGAGGGTCACCGGCAGTTGTGATCGTGGTCACGTCGGTAAGGCAGTTTCCTGGGCAAAAACTTCGCCAAACGGATCGGCTAGCGGGCTACATGATTTGAGCGCAACTGCATTTTGACGGCTACGGAGAGTCGCCGGATACCCTCGCGAATCTGCTCCGGCTGGGAATGCGAGAAATTGAGCCGCATGTGGCGGCCGCCATCCTGGCCGTTCCCGGCGTAGAAGCAGTCCCCGGGCACGAAAGCTACTTCTTCGGCGAGAGCTGCGCGGAACAGGGCTTGTGAGTCAGTGCCTTCCGGCATCGTCACCCAGAGAAAGAGACCTCCCTGCGGGTGTGTCCATGAAACCTCGGGCGGAAAGTATTCGTGCAGGGCGTGCAACATGGCGTCGCGGCGCTCGCGATAGACCTGCCGTATGAGTTTCACATGCTGATCGAGGAAGCCATCACGCGCGACCTCATAGGCGACGTACTGGTTGAATGTGGAGGTATGCAGATCTGCCGCCTGCTTCAACTGGACGAGCTTGCTGATGACATCTTCAGGGGCGACGATCCACGCCAGACGGATACCGGGAGCCAGCGTCTTCGAGAAGGTGCTCAGGTATATGACATTGCCGAGCGTAAATCCGTTGTCGCGGCGCAGGTTTTCACGGTCGAGCACAACGAGGGGTGCAATGTGCTCGCCCTCGTACCGCAGTTGGCCGTAAGGGTCATCTTCGATAATCGGGATGCCGTACTTGTCCGCAAGGAGGATGAGTTGATGGCGCCGCCCTTCAGACAGTGTGACTCCGGCCGGATTTTGAAAGTTGGGGAGCACGTACATGAATTTCGGCCCCGCACGGAGGCTGGAGTCCAGGTGCTCGGTTAAGAGTCCATCGTTGTCTACGGGTACTGAGACATACTGCGCGCCGTACACGTTGAAGGCTTGCAATGCCCCAAGGTAGGTGGGAGCCTCTACGAGAATGCGGTCTCCGCGGTTGATCAGCATCTTGCCGATCAGATCCAGCGCTTGCTGCGAGCCGGAAGTGATCAGGACATTTTCCGCGCTGGCCACTATCCCGTACCGCGAAATGTTGTACGCAATCATTTCACGAAGCGGCTGATAGCCTTCCGTGGTGCCGTATTGAAGCGCCTCGGAACCATGTTCGGAAAGAACCTTGTGGCACGCTTCGTCGAAGCGCTGCACGGGAAACACGTCAGGGGCGGGCAGCCCTCCCCCAAACGAGATGATCTCTGGTTTTTGCGTGACTTTCAGGAGTTCGCGGATGGCGGAACTTTTGACTCCCAAGGTTCGTTGGGCGTACCGCGAGTTCCAAAGGGTCGACATGTGGCTAGTCTTCTCCGATCAGTTCCGGTTCGACGGATGCGTGTACGTGCGGATGCGCGTAGGTATCGTTCTCCTGCGCATCAACCACGGCGATCGCGGCCACGTTGACCACTTCTTCAACGGTCGCGGTGCGCTGCAAGACATGCACGGGACGGCTCATGCCCATCAGGATCGGTCCGATCAACTCCCCGCCGCCGACTTTCGCGGCAAACTTGCAGGCGATATTGGCTGATGCAAGATCGGGGAAAATCAGCACGTTCGCGCCCCCTTTTAATGAACTAAACGGGTAGAGTTCTTCGATGATTTCCGGAGACAAGGCCTCGTCGGCCATGATTTCGCCATCCACGATCAAAGTCGGATCGGCATATTTAATGAGTTCCACCGCCTTGCGAACCTTCCTACAAATCGGATGGTCGACGCCGCCGAAACTGGAAAACGAAAGCAGGGCCACACGCGGTGTGAGGTCGAAACGACGCGCCATGTGCGCCGTGCAGAGCGCGATCTCAACCAGGTCCTCGGCTGTGGGTTCAATATTGACGCTGGTATCGGCCAAAAAGAACACTTCCCCTTTGCGAGTGATGACGGCATAGCATCCGGATACGCGGTGCAATCCCTCCCGGGTTCGCAGGATCTGCAATGCCGGACGTATTGTGTCGGGATAGTGCTGCGTGACCCCGGAAACCAGTGCGTCTGCATCTCCCATGTGCACCATCATCGATCCGAAGACATTGCGATCGCCGATGAGTGTCTCCGCTTCTCGAAGGGTGACGCCCCGGCGCTGGCGAAGGCGGAATAGTTCCTGCGCGTACTGCGCGTGATGGTCCGAAGCCAACGGATCGACGATTCGCATACCTTGCAGATTCACGCCAAGTTCCCGTGCCTTGGCCTGAATTTTTGTCGCATCGCCGAGCAGAATCGGATGTCCGATTTTCTCTTCGACTAGGGCGTGGCAAGCTCGCAGGATTTTTTCGTTCTCACCCTCTGGAAACACGACGTGTTTCGGATTCGCTTGCGCTTTGTGAATCATGGTGCGGGATACTTCGTAGGCCTTCCCGAGCCGCCGCTCCAGTTGGGCCCGGTAGACCTCCAGATCCACGGGTTGCTGGGCGACTCCGGAACGCATTGCGGCCTCGGCGACCGCCGATGCTTCCCACATCAAAACGCGCGGATCGAACGGCTTCGGAATCAGATATTCGCGGCCAAACTTCAGACGTTGGACACCGTATGCACGGCAGACGGAGTCAGGCACATCTTCCTTAGCGAGGTTTGCTAGTGCACGCGTAGCAGCCAGTTTCATCTCTTCATTGATGGCGGTGGCGCGAACATCAAGAGCGCCGCGGAAAATAAAGGGGAATCCGAGAACGTTATTGACCTGGTTGGGATAGTCCGAACGGCCAGTCGCGATAATGACGTCGCTGCGGCAAGCTTTGGCTTCTTCGTAGGTAATTTCGGGATCCGGATTGGCCATGGCGAAGACAATCGGGTCTTTGGCCATCGTGCAGATCATCTCGGGAGTAATCGCACCCTTAACCGAGAGCCCAGCGAAAACGTCGGATCCGGCCATCGCATCGGCGAGGGTTCTCAGGGTAGTCTCCAGCGCGAAGCGTTCCTTGTACTTGTTCATCCCGTCGCGGCGTCCACGGTAAACTACGCCCTTGGTGTCGCACAGAATGATGTTTTCGCGCATCACGCCGAGCCGCACGTAATGTTCGGCACAGGCGATTCCCGCCGCTCCTGCCCCGTTGAACACGACACGAATCTTGCGGATATCCTTCCCCACAACTTCCAGGGCGTTGAGCAAAGCTGCACCGGAGATGATTGCAGTCCCATGCTGATCGTCGTGAAAGACCGGAATTTTCATCGTCTTCCGCAACGTCTCCTCGATGTGAAAGCAATCGGGAGCCTTGATGTCCTCCAGATTGATTCCGCCGAAAGTAGGCTCCAGTAACTGGCACAGCTTGATGATCTCTTCTGGATCATGGCTGTTGACCTCGATATCGAAAACATCGACGTCGGCAAAGCGCTTGAACAGAACCGCCTTTCCCTCCATAACGGGTTTTCCGGCTAGCGCCCCAATATCACCCAGGCCAAGAACTGCTGTTCCATTGCTGAGCACAGCCACGAGATTTCCGCGGCCCGTGTACTTGTACGCGTCCTGAGGATTTTTCTGGATCTCGAGACACGGTTCCGCTACACCGGGCGTGTACGCGAGGCTAAGATCGCGCTGAGTCCGGCAGGGCTTGGTGGGCGTAACTTCAATTTTCCCAGGGCGTGAACCATTGTGATAGTCCAGAGCCTGTTGCTTGCTGACTAGCATGTTTCCTCCGTACTTGCGTCGTGGAAAGCCGGCAGGATCACTGGCCGCAAGTTATTCTTTCGGGCTTCTGCGCCACATCGGCACGCAGGGATTCCAACTGTGCACATCTTTTTGAAAGTCGTGTCCGGAGGGCGCTGCTCCCACGTGGGAGAGTTCCTCAACAGGCGACTTCAACAACTCCGCGATGTAGGTTTCGATTTGTTCGCGCAAGCGCGGAGTCTTCAGCGCCTGAAGCAAGTCAGTCTTTTCAATATGGGTGAATCCGCCGCACAGCGGACATTTGACCACGTCGTCGTTCACCATAGTCACCCTCGATTTTTTCTGAAAGGTCAACGGGATTCAGGCCTTCGGCCGTTTCTCCGCCGGGTCCATTAAAGGATGGAAAGGGTTGAAGCACAGTGACAATGGTCGCGGAAGTTTGTGATCGAAATCACACGAAGGAGCGCCGCCGCTGTGCAGAATAGGAAGCACGATGGAACGAAAATCGGTTCGCACAATCTACAAGAAAGAGATCTTGGATTGTCGCGACTGCAGCGCTGGGATCGGTCTTGAGCGTGTAAAGTGGCGCTTTTGTTTCCGTTATCAGGATCAGGTACGTCCAAAAGTCGGGCCGTGATCGTTTACGGCGATTCCAGTTCCCTGCTAACATCATCTGTTTAACAGTCAACCTTTGGTCAAATCTGAATACGCCCTCATAAACCTTTCGGAGGAAGAAATGGCAATCAAAGTAGGCATCAATGGCTTCGGACGAATCGGCCGCAACGTGCTGCGCGCTTCGCTGAAGGACCCGAACTTGGATTTCGTCGCGGTCAACGATCTGACGGATCCGAAAACGCTGGCCCATCTGTTGAAATATGACTCTGTGCTCGGCAACCTGCCGAATCAGGTATCCGCTGGCGCCGACAGCATCACGGTCGATGGCAAGACCATCAAAGTCTTCAAAGAGAAAGATCCAGCCGCCCTGCCTTGGGACTCTGTAGGAGCGCAAGTTGTGATCGAGTCGACGGGCCGCTTTACCGATGCCAACGAAGCCAAGAAGCACCTGCGCGGATCGGTGAAGAAAGTCATCATCTCGGCGCCTGCAAAGAACGAAGACGTAACCGTCGTTCTGGGCGTGAATCACGAGAAATATGACGCGGCGAAACACAACATTATTTCGAACGCTTCCTGCACGACGAACTGCCTCGCGCCTGTGGCTAAGGTTATTCAGGATGAATTTAAGATTGTCGCCGGCACGATGACTACGATTCACTCCTACACCAACGATCAAGTCATCCTCGACTTCCCGCACAAAGATCTGCGGCGCGCACGTGCTGCGGCGTTGTCGATGATTCCAACGTCGACCGGCGCAGCGAAGGCCCTGAAACTGGTGATTCCGGAACTCGGCGGCAAGATCGATGGATTCTCCATGCGCGTGCCAACGCCAAACGTTTCCGTCGTCGATTTCGTGGTTTGGGTTGAGAAGAAGACGACCAAGGAAGAAGTTAATGCGGCGTTGAAGAAAGCAAGCGAGTCTGGGCCGTTGAAGGGGTATTTGGGCTACGAAGAGCATGAACTGGTCTCTTCCGATTTCAAGGGCAACCCGCTCTCTTCGATCGTGGACGCGCTTTGTACCATGGTTGTCGGTGGCAACTGCGTGAAGGTGATCTCCTGGTATGACAACGAGTGGGGATACTCCTGCCGCGTAAGGGACCTGATCAACTACATCGCAAGCAAGGGCCTGTAAGAACCAGTAGCGCCGGCATCTTGCCGGCTGGCGCGAGGGCATCTTGCCCTCGCCTGCCGGAGCGGAGACGCCCCCGCGACAGCCGCCGAGTCGGCGGCGCTACTTTTCAAACATCTCAAAGAGGACTCCAGCCATGTCCAAGCTTTCCATTCGTGACCTGCCGCTAGATGGCAACCGGATTTTCATGCGCGTCGACTTCAACGTCCCACTCGAAGACGGACGCGTCATGGACGACACTCGCATCCGCGAAACCCTTCCGACGATCGAGTATGCACTGCGTCACGGAGCGCGACTGATTTTGGCGTCGCACCTTGGACGTCCGAAGGGCAAGCCGAATCCGAAAATGAGTTTGAAAGCCCGTGGCTGAGCGTCTGCGCATGTTGCTCGATAAAGAGTTGGCGCGCGGCGAGAATGTCGGGTTTTCTCCGGACTGCGTAGGGCCTGAAGCCGAAGAAGTGGCGTCGCAACTCGAAAAGGGTCAGACCCTGCTTCTGGAGAACCTTCGCTTCCACGCAGAAGAAGAGAAAAACGACGCGGCCTTTGCAAAGCAGCTCTCAAAACTCGCGGAGTTCTACGTCAACGATGCTTTCGGTTCGGCCCATCGAGCCCATGCTTCAACCGAAGGTATTACGAAGTTCATGAAGCAGTGTGCCGCCGGTTTGCTGATGGAGAAAGAGCTGAAGTATCTGGGCAAAGCGCTGGAACACCCGGAAGAGCCCTTTGTGGCCATCCTGGGCGGCGCCAAGGTCAGCGACAAGATTGGCGTCATTCGCCACCTAATGGACAAGGTCAACGTACTGATCATCGGCGGAGGCATGGCCTACACGTTCTTGAAGGCTCAAGGCCTTGAGATCGGCAAGTCGTTGCTCGAAGCCGACAAGGTCGATCTCGCGAAAGACTTACTGGCAGAGGCGAAGAAGCGCAACCTGAAGTTTCTGCTTCCCATCGATCACGTTGTCGCATTGAAGCCGGAGCCGAATGCCGTAGTGCAGCAGATCGGCGAAGGTCAGCCGATTCCTGCTGACAAAATGGCTCTCGACATCGGACCGAAAACCATCGAGTTGTTCTCCGAGGAGATTTCGACCGCCCGCACGGTTGTCTGGAACGGACCGATGGGAGTGTTCGAGATTCCTGGATTCTCTAAGGGCACATTCAAGATCGCTCAGGCGGTCGCCGACAATGTCGGCGCGACTTCGATCGTGGGCGGCGGCGATTCGGTCGCCGCGGTCAAGGCTGCAAATGTGGCTGACAAGATCACCCACATATCCACGGGTGGCGGCGCGTCGCTGGAGTTCCTCGAAGGACGAAAACTGCCGGGTGTTGAAGCCTTGACGGACAAGAAGTGAAACTCCTTGGCAGTGTCGCGGCTCCCCTCACCGTGCGCCTCCTCATCGATCGCGACAAGACGGTCGAGATCTGCGGCCCTGGGGACATCACTGCAGAAACCACGGATGCCATCGCGAATGCCGCCAATTCTTCCCTGCTCGGAGGCGGCGGTGTCGACGGCGCCATTCATCGCGCCGGAGGCCCTGCGATCTTGGCCGAATGCCGAGCCATCGTGAGCAAGAGCGGGCGATTACCGGCGGGACAAGCGGTGATCACAACCGGCGGGAGGCTTTCCTCGAAATACGTGGTTCATACGGTAGGCCCGATCTATCGGGGCGGAAATCAACGCGAGGCAGAAACGCTGGCAAGCTGTTATCGCGAATCGATTCGGCTTGCCGACGAGCAGGGCCTCACTTCCCTTGCATTCCCAGCGATCTCCACTGGCGCTTACGGATATCCCGTAACCGAGGCGGCGCCGATTGCTCTTTCCTCTTCCATCCAAGCACTTAACGCCTGCCAGAGTATGCGCAAGTGTCGATTCGTACTCTTCGACGTTTCCACCGTGCGCGCCTTCGAACGGGCGGCCGACCAACTGCAAAAATTAAATCCATCATTCACGATTGAAAAGGCCTGATCATGCGAAAGAAAGTAATGGCAGCAAACTGGAAGATGTACAAAACTCCGGACGACACCAAGGCGTTTTTTGCCGAATTTCTGCCCATGGTGAAGGGACACGATCGCGACGAAATCGTTGTCTGCCCGCCCTACACAGACGTGGCCGCAGGGCTTGAAGCAACCCGCGGCTCAAACGTCGTGATTGGCGTGCAGAACGTTCACTGGAAAGCTGACGGAGCCTACACCGGCGAGATTTCCGCGCCAATGCTGCTCTGCCTGGGGATCACGCACGTGATCATTGGACACTCGGAGCGCAGGCAATATTTTGGCGAGACGGACGATACCGTCAACCTTCGCCTGAAAACGGCGCTGGAGAGCGGATTGACGCCGATCTGTTGCGTTGGAGAGGTTCTAGAAGAGCGCGAAGCCGGGTTGACCGACGACGTTCTACGCCGCCAGTGCGTGCGCGCATTCCACGCGATCTCGGCGAAGAAAGCCGCAAAATTGATTGTTGCCTACGAGCCTGTGTGGGCAATTGGTACGGGGAAAACTGCCACGCCGGAACTTGCAGCGCAGGCGCATGCCGTGATCCGCCGCGAAGCCGCCGAGGTCTTCGGCGACGAATTCGCTTCGCAACTTCGCATTCTCTACGGTGGATCGGTGAAGCCGGACAATGTCTCGTCGCTCATGGCGCAAGAGGAAATCGACGGAGCGCTGGTCGGCGGAGCGTCACTTGATCCCAAGTCGTTCACCGCGATCGTGAAGTACTGAGTCGAGCTTTTCTACTATTGGAAAAGTGGAGCCCCGGACCCCTCGTCCGGGGTTGCGCGCTCAGGCGCGCAATGGGACGGCACCAAGCTTCAGCGCGCGGAACACGCCGCAATCAAACCTTTACGCATCACTTTGCTCCGCGAGCCGGACGAGGCGTTTGCCCCTACATATTCATAGTGGAAGCCGAACCAGGCGAACGTGTCTCTACGATCTCCTTTTTCCGATCGCCATGATGTGGGCGCTGGCGCCAATGATGGATGGTTTGTTCTCGACGCTTCGCACAATCTGCAGCAGACGCTCGCGCTGTTCGGGAACGCCCCACAGGCGATCGAAGTCTTTGGCGAGCCAGCCCGGTCCTTCAATCGCGACCAGTTCGACGACTTCGAACCCAGCCGCCAGAAATTCGCGCGACAATTCGCCCGGACGGTGAAAGAAAGCGTCCGTGAAGTAGATCGGGTTCGCGGTCGGATTGCGGTGCTGGCCATCCTCGAGATCCTGCACTACGATCGGCGCAAATTCCGGATCTGCGAAGAATCCATTCGAGAGTGAGTCGAATAACGAGGCGAAGCGGCTGATACCGGCTCCCCACACCATGCCTCCCGGGCGCACGACTCTTCGAGCTTCGCGCAGACATGCCAGCCGGTCTTCCCTTTCGACAAGGTGGTAGAGCGGCCCTAGCAGCAGTACTGCGTCCACCGACGCATCGGCGTGGCCCAGTTTGCGCGCGTCGCCTACTTCGACAGACGCCAGCGGATGATCTGGCTGCCGTGCAGACGCGGAACGCGCCTGTTCGACATGCTTCGGCACCGCATCGATGACGTGAACCTGATATCCGTGAGAAGCAAGCCAGCAGCCGTATACCCCGGAACCTCCGCCGGCATCGATGATGTTCGCCGGGGCTGGCGGCAGATGGCGAAGCAGCAGTTCCTGGGTGCGGGCGTGCTCAAGCTGAAAATATCCGGTGCGCAGGCGCGAAGCTTCGTCAACCTCGTCGTAGTGGTGAAGGATTCGCTCGCTCGAGTTCGCATTGTCCATAGTCAGCGCCAAATTCCTCAGAAAACAGCTCCCAGCAATTTCTAAAAGAGGAATTTTACCGCGACTTCCACGAGTCTTGGGGACGCGGCGCTGACAATCTGCCCGAAACCGGCGCTGCTGATGTTGCCATTCACGGCGGACGCCCCAAAGAACTGGGCGTGGTTGAAGACGTTAAAGGCTTCCATGCGGAATTGGAGGGACTTGCTCTCTCCCAGCGCGAGGTCCTTCGAGATAGACATATCGAAATTGTTTAACCCGGGTCCGTAGAAAAATCGGCGGGGAGCATTTCCCAACTGCCCGAGGTACGGACCAATGTCCGACGGAAACAGCGAGGTGTTGAAGGCGGCGCGGCGGTTGCGCGCGTTTGTGTTGATCTGGAGATCGGCCGGAATGTAGTACGGCGTATCGACGCCGTTGTTGTTGATCCCGTTCGGCATGCTGCCGAGCAGCGAGCTGTCGGTATTGTTGTAGAGGGTCACCGGAAGACCGGTCGAAAAGCGAGTGATGCCGGAGAGCGTCCAGCCCGTCGCGAGCCGAGTTTGGGCTTTGAACAGAGACGCAAGAGGAAGCTGATAGCGATAGCTGAAAACGAAATTGTGGCGGATGTCGAATGCGGACAGAGCCTTCGTCAGGCCTGCCCCCATTGGATAGACGGGTTCCGACAAGCTGGAGGAATCGTCGAGCGATTTTCCATATGTGTACCCCGCCGTCAGATCAAGCGTCTTGCTTGCGTGACGAATCGATAGTTCCAGAGCGTTGTAGTTGGATGACGCGACGGTTTTCTGATACGTGATCCCGTCGAACGAAGTGTTGAATGGCCCGCGAACCTCGAGTGTGGATCCGTCCGTTTTCGTGAAGACGCCGCCTTCGCCAAATGGCCCACAGGTCGGCGTTCCGGGCATGACCTGACTTGCTTTACTGACACTGAGACATAGGGCTGCGCTTCCGGGATCAGCCGAAGTCAGAACCAACAGCCGGTGCGCCTGCGAGCCCACATAACTCACGCGAAAGAATGTTCCTGTTCGGAATTCCCGTTCCCACGAAGCGTTGTAGCTCTCCGTGTAAGGCGAGACGTTGCGATAGTAGAAGGCCGGATCGCCCGTAATCGGGCTGTATTTCGACCAGTCGACAGTGCTATTCGGGTGAATGCGCGAAGCTCCGAACGCCGGAACCGGCGAAGGAAACGGCTGTCCGTAGCTCGCCCCCGTTTCAGCTGAAACAAAGGGCTCGTTGAACAACGGGCGTCCGATCGTGCTGTCGTAGTCATACCCGTAGGGTGCGCACGCGCTCATGATGCCCGCCGACAGGCCCTCGATCGCCGTATGGAAAAGGCCGAATCCTGCATGAAGGCTGCTCTTTCCCGGGCCTCCAAAGAATGTTCCTAAAGGTCCGCCCTGAAAACTTGGGGCATATGCGATCCCGAAGCGTGGGGAGAAATCCATCCACCGCGTCGGTGCCAACGTGGCGGGGATGCCGCGATCGCCTGGAAAGACGATGCCGGCGGGCGCGCCCGGATAGACCTGCGACTGCTCCCCGAGCACAAAGGTTTGAAGCTGGTTGTACTTCTCGCGCCAGGGCGGCAGCACATCCCAACGCAGACCGTAGTTGAGAGTCAAACTGGACCGCATCTTCCAACTGTCTTGCGCGAACAGGCCGATATATTTGTTTCGAATGTAGAACGGACTCGCATCTCCTTGCTCGTACGTGCTCGCGATCCCTAGAAGATAATCGGCGAAGTCCGAGCCGGTTTCGCTGCCCTGAAAGAGAAACGATCCGTTATTGATCGAATTCGAGCGGATGTTGATTTGATCAAAATGAAATCCGCCACCAACCTTGAACGTGTGCGAGCCGATTACCCGCGTGAGATTGTCGCTCCATTGGTACGTATTGTTGACCTGCCTTTCACCCGTGACGTCGACCCCGATGGTGAAGTCGTTGAAGGCGACGTTCTCAACGCCTTCGGCAGCTTTGTTCAAGGGAACAATGCCTAGGGTTCCTTCGCCCTCGACGAAGCCTTGAGATTCTAGCGTTGGACCCACGCCGCCTACTGGTTGTCCAATCTGATTCGCGTATCGCATATAGCTGAAGTGGAATTCGTTGACTGCATTCACGCCCCATGGCTTGGTCAGCCCTAGACTGTAGAGTTGGGCGCGTCCATCGGAGAGAGCGTTGAAGCCGGGAACACTGGCGCCTCCCTGCGCGGTGGGGTATGGATTGTCCATCGAGTACTGGTCGACGAAGTAATAGCCAGAGAGCTCACCGGCACGGGTGTGAATATCAAAGCGCGCCGACGCTTTGTTGTCGTTCAGGGTTTCGTTCTGCGACGAGTCCGAAAACAGATTCTGGCCGACATTCGGCGCGGGAATGTAGCGCAAAAGGGCTTGCGCGGGAGAGGACCAGATGTCCGCCGGGATTCGCGCATTGGGAAAAACGCATTGTGCACTGCTCGTGCAAGCGGCCAACTTCGTAGTGACCGGGTAGTAGTAGGGCTCTCCCGCCGAGACCGCGTATCCCAATTTCTGCGTCAACTGGGTTGCCCAATAGCTCGAACTGACTTCGCCCGTCAGCTGGCTGGAAAGATCGGAGAGATCGCCCGTTCGGTCGACAGCGCTGGGCACGACAATGTTTCCGGTTTCCACCCCCTGTGTCATTCGCGTGCCCTGAAAATCCAGAAAGAAGTAAACCAGGTTTTTGCGGATGGGACCGCCTAGCGATCCGCCGAATTGATTTCGATCGTAGGCCGCGCGGTCCGTTGCGAAGTAGTTGCGGGCGTCGAGCGCCGTGTGCCTCAAAAATTCGAATCCGCTGCCATGGATTTCATTGCTGCCCGACTTGGTGGTAAGCAGCACCTGTCCTCCGCTGAAGTTGCCATACTCGGCGTCAAAGTTGTTGGTCAGGACGCGCAGCTCTTCGATGGAATCGAGATTTGGCACCACCGCGGTGCCGTTGTTGAAGTCTTCTTCGACGACGCTGCCGTTGACCGAAAAGCCGTTCGCAGTCTCCCGCTGCCCGCTGACAGAGATGTCTCCAGGATTCAGGTCGCCCGATGGAGGCGTGTTCGTACAGCCCGACATGACTACCGCGTTCGGCTGCGCGGAACTTGCTGGAATGATTCCGGGTTGGGTCGCCAGGAGATCGGTGAAACTCCGGCCATTCACCGGCAGGCTTTCCATCTTGCTCGACGAAATCGACTCGCCAATTTGAGTACCGGAAAGACTCAACGAAGGGATGTCGGCGACGACTTCTACGACGGTGCTCTCTGAGTCCAGCGCCAGTTGAATGTCGAGTTTCACAGTTGTGCCGGAAGTGAGTTCCAGCCCCGGTTCACGATGGGGTTTGAATCCGGGGCTAGAGATCTCGATCTCGTAATGTCCCTCGCTCAGCGAAGCGCGAGAATACGATCCGTCTTCTCGAGTGGTGAACGATTCGCGCTGGCCCGATCCCGTCTTCCGAAGGCTGATCGTTGCTCCCGGAACGAACGCGCCTGTCGGATCGGACACCGTTCCGGAAATGGACGCAGTTCCCTCCGCAGCCCACAAGCAGGATGCGGTAAAGATGAAGGCGGCTACAGCGGTAATGAGTGAAGTGCGATCCGACAAATAAACGGAGAATCCGACTCTTGGATTTCGATTTCCGTGCTCACTCTCCGTGCCGACGGTTTTCATGGATAGCCTCAAAACCTAATTGAAAATGAAATTCATTTTCATAATGGCGGGGGCCATGCGATGGGGCTGTGCGTTCAATCACAACAGGGTGTGGCTTCAGAACGCGGATGGCCGGGTGTCGCTTAGAAACGGCGGGAGCAGTTTGTGAGGAGATGCCTCTCGAGGACGCTGACTGCCATCTTGGACCGATGCCTTTGCTATAATCGAATGCTGCTCAAGAGATTCGATTTGTTCCGTGCGGAAGTGGTGGAACTGGCAGACACACCATCTTGAGGGGGTGGCGCCGAAAGGCGTGGGGGTTCAAATCCCCCCTTCCGCACCATAAATATCCCAGGCGCCCGGCGCCAAAACGGCTGAAACTCCGTTAGGTTAGGAAGATTCTGACACTATGATTTACCTCGTCACCACCATCCACATTTTGGTCTGTCTTTTCATCATCATCGTGGTCCTGCTGCAGAGCGGTCAGAGCGGTGACATTACCGCCGCATTCGGTGGACAAGGCAGCCAGACCGCATTCGGTCCGCGCGGAGCCGCAAGTGCTCTCTCCAAGGCCACGACCTGGTCGCGCGATCGCGTTCATGCTGACCTCCATCACGCTGGCGGTCTACTCCAGCAGGCGGAGCGGCCCCACGTCGGTGCTGCAGGGCGTGAAATCGCAACCGGTCAAGACCCAGCCAGTACCAGCGCCTGCTCCTGCCGCACCTCCAACCCGGCAGAAATAGCCGCGATGACCGTCGGCTTCTACAGAGCGGCGGACACGATTGTCCGCCGATAACGGATTCGCCGACGCGCATTTACAGCATCCCCTGTAATTGTATTTGCCGTACAGAGGATGTACCATCCGTCTTAGGCGCTTCATTCTAGGAGGCATCATATGGCTGATAGCGATGGCAACAGTTTCGTATGGTTTTTAGCAGGTTTGGGGCTTGGAGCCCTGGCTGGCGTTCTCTACGCGCCGCGCTCCGGCAGTGAAACACGCGACGTGCTGCGTGCGCGGGCCGAAGAAGGCCGCGACTACATGCGTACGCGGGCGCGAGATGTAAAAGATCAAGCTTCAAACTGGGCCGACAAGGGCCGCGATGCCGTGAACCAACAGAAGGAACAGTTCCGCGCAGCATACGAGGCGGGTCGTCAGGCTTATCAAGAGAAGGTTACTGAAACAGGGACGACCACGAAGTAGCAAGGCCGTGCCGGCATCGGGTTCGAGTGAACAACGGGGAATGCCGGAGGACGCTTTATGGACGACAAGCTGACTTGGTTTATCGCGCTGACGGGGTTCGCAGTTCTCCTGCAGGCTGGAATTCTTCTAGCGATGTATCTCGCGATGCGTAAAAGCGGTGAGCGCATCGAAGCGCTTGCGACGGAAGTGAAGGCAAAATTGCTTCCTTCGGTCGAGCAGGCGCAGGAATTGATGTCCACGATGCGTCCGAAGCTGGAAGTCATCGTTGACAATCTTCAGGACGCGACCACTGTGGTCCGATCGCAGATCAACCGTGTCGACTCCGCCGTGAATGACGTTGTAGACCGAACGCGACTGCAGGTAATCCGGGCTGATGAAATGATGACACGCACCCTCGATCGGGTTGAGCAGACGACCGAGCTTGTTCAGAAGACTGTCGTGTCGCCGGTGCGCCAACTCTCCGGAATCATGCAGGGAATCACCGTGGGATTAGAGTTCTTGTTTGCTGGTCGCGCACGTAAGAACGGTTCAGGCCGCGACGAGAGGCGTCCCGTACCGCAAGATGAGATGTTCATCTGATCGGGCATCCGCAGTAACCGCCCTTCACCATCCCTCAAATCACCCTGTGACTCACTCCCCGTTTGGGCAGCGCCATCGTGCGCTCGTCCGCTGCCTCGTCGGCACTTCCCTATTGTTCCTGACGTGGTTCCTTTCGGCTCAAGAAAAGACCGTGTGGAGCGATCAGGAAAAACCGATCGTCGAGCAGATTCGCGGGTTGCGCAAGCTGGATGACAGCGTGCGGGTGCAAACGACAAAGAATCTGGCGGTGCAGATACGCCGATTGCCCGTGGTTCCAAACAAGCTGAAGTTGGCGGGGGCTCTCGCGAACTTATCGACCGAAGGGGATTTCGGACGCGACACGTTGCAGGAGGTCACGACCACTCTCGCAGAGGCCGTTCGCGAACAACCTCCCGCGGGCAAACCGGGCCAGCCCAACGACGCCTACGTCGAACTGGCGTCACTCGTACGCTACGAGCACATGCAGGCAAAGGCCGACAGCCCGCAGTTTGCCGAGGCGATGGCTAGACTTGAAGCAGACGACGCGGGCCGCCAGAAGGCGGATTTCACTCTGACCGACTTGCAAGGAAAAGCCTGGCACTTGCGCGATCTCCGCGGAAAAGTCGTGCTCGTAAATTTCTGGGCGACGTGGTGCCCTCCCTGCCGCAAGGAGATGCCTGATCTGCAGGCGCTTTATGACAAGTACAAAGATCAGGGATTCGTGGTGCTTGCCATCTCGGATGAAGAATCTGCGAAGGTAACGCCTTTCATCGCTGAAAGAAAAATCAGTTATCCGATCATGCTCGATCCCGGGCGCAAAGTGAACGATGCGTTCGTCGTGGAAGGGATCCCGAAAAGCTTCGTTTACGATCGCGAAGGCAAACTGGTTGCGCAATCGATCGACATGCGGACAAGAAGTCAATTTCAGGGGATGCTCGCGGAAGCGGGTCTCAAGTAGGAACTATGCGCTATCTCGTGCGGGCAAGGATCAAACCGGGTCAGGAAGCCAAATTGCTGCAAGCGATCGAGCGGCAAACCCTGGGACAAGGATCCGTTGCCGAGGGCGAATACCTGCGAAACATGAAAGATGCGCGGCTCTGCGCGGACCAGACAGCGCGCTGGGTGGAAGTTTGTTATTGTCCGGAGCCGTTGCAGGAGGAGCGTCCGTACTGGGAGGAATATTTCGATCTCACGCGAGTGCAGGATGCCCATGACCGCCGCAAATGCCGCGATGTGAGTGGATCGGAATCGTGGGCCTGCGGCGATTGCGATTGCACGGCCCGGCTGGAACAGAAATTGAAAACTCTCGGCACACCGTTCGTGGACTCGCTTCGAAATTGCGCGGATCGAGTTGGTGACAGTCAGATTCGGAAATAATCGAAACAACATTCCCATCCTGTCTCGCCACACTGCGGTAAGACAAGGATGAGGCACCCCGCTCTACCCGGCCGTTCGGCCACACGATTGTTTCTATCCGAGCTGCGGTAGGGTTGTCTCCAGTTGCTTCAAATTCTCGGCAACCTCCTTCAGATTGAAAACCAATGCCCAGAACGGCAGCATGCGGTCGAGCGCAAAAGGGGCAGTCGCACGTTGCACTCGGAGGCGTTCCAAGTCGGTGTCGAGAGCTTTGATGGCATCGTCCAAGTCTGCGCTGCTCAGGGCCTTGCCTGGATTGCGAATGGCCGCCGCCAGATCGGCAAACGCTGTGGCTGTGCAATCCGCCAGGGTTGGCAACGACGGCACGAGTCCAGGCTCCGCGCGCGCATGCACATACAGAGACCGGTCTTCGGCCATCGCGGTCAGTCGGCGACGCACCTGGTCTCCCAGGCGCGACGAATTGCAGGTAAGCGCTTTCATTGAATCGTGAGAAAGCCAGCTCACTGCGGGCTTCGTCCATTTGCTGCGTGATGCCCCGGCGGAGATCGTGCAGCTTTCGATCAAGTTCGCGGATTTCCTGTTCGTTATCGATTCCTTCGATCGCAGCGGCCGCGACTGCGCGGTAAAGCGTACCCGCACCGTCGAGAATACTGGCGAGTTTCAGGCGAAGCGCAACACGAGCGTGCACCGGCCAAATGAGCGCCCCGACTGCGAAAGCAATGAAAGCACCCTCGACCGTGTAGACCACACGAAGCCACGCCATGTGCCATGGTTCCCCTTGGCCTCCGAAAACCAGAATGATCGCAGCCGTGATGCCCGCCGCCGTGAAAGCGGTGTGAATCGCGGTGAGATAGCCGAAGAGACTGCCAAGGAGAAACAAAACGACGCCCGCTCCCAGCGCTCCTCTTCCCAAAGAGGGGACCAGCAGCGCGGCGGCAATGGCGCCGCAAGTCGAGCCGATCGTGCGGTACAGCGCGGCTTTCCAGGAAGCGCCGAGATTGGCTTGCGTGACGACCAGCGCCGCGAATACCGCCCAGTACCCCTGGTGGAGGTGCCACTCCGCATAGATTGCATACGTAATGGCGCCGGCGAGGCCGATCTTGATTCCCTGCTTGATCGCTGGAGATTCACGCGACCAGAAGGACGGCTGAAGCGGAATGGAAGCGGTGGGCAGTGGCAGCGAAGGGTTTGCAGACGCCATGAGCGCGATTATATTCGCGATCCGGTCGAGCGCTCCCGAACAGGTCTACGTGATCCAGCCGCCGCCCACGACGATCTCGCCGTCGTAAAACACAGCGGCTTGTCCGGGAGTGATGGCCCGTTGCGGCTCATCGAAGGTGACTAGGATCTCGTCGCCTGCGCGTTCGATCGTGGCTGCTGCAGCCTCGTGGCGATGGCGGATTTTCACAGTGACGCGCATCGGCTCGCTCACCTCATCGACAGAAATCAAGTTCACACGCCGAGCGCAAAGCGTGCGCGAGTAAAGGTGCTCTTCTCCGCCGACCGTCACCTGCTTGTCGGCGCCGCTGATCTGAATGACGTACAGCGGAGATCCGGTCGCGACACCAAGGCCCTTGCGCTGACCGACCGTGAAGTTGTGAATGCCCCCATGCCCGCCGATCACTTCGCCATTCGTGGTGACCAAGTCGCCGGCAGTATCGGGCAGGGCCTCTCCTTGCTCCGCAAGGTAGGCGTCGATAAAACGCTTGTAATCGCCGCCGGGGACGAAACAAATTTCTTGAGAATCCGGCTTCTCGGCCAACGCTAGACCCTGTTTTCGCGCCAGATCACGAACCTCAGGCTTCTTCATTTCGCCCAACGGAAAAAGGGTGCGGCTCAGCTGATCCTGGGTCAGGCCGAAGAGGAAGTAAGTCTGATCCTTGCTATGGTCGGCGGGACGCTTCAGCAGCCAACGGCCCCGAGCCTCATCATACGCGACGCGAGCATAGTGCCCGGTGGCTACACGGTCGGCGCCAATTTGCTGTGCCACAATGAGTAGCTGGTCAAACTTCAAGTGATTGTTGCAGAGGCTGCACGGGATCGGAGTACGCCCGGAAAGATATTCTTCGACGAACGGCCGGACCACGTCGCGCTCGAAGCGATCCTCGTGATTGACGACGTAATAAGGAATGCCGATCTGCTGGGCGACGCGGCGTGCGTCGTAAACATCGTCGAGAGAGCAACAGCGCCCTTGTACGGACTCGGGCATGCCCTCGTGTCCGGCGAGCCGACGCTGGTTCCACAGCTGCATCGTCAGTCCGATGATGTTGTGGCCCTCCGCACGGAGCATGGCCGCAACGGTGGAAGAATCCACACCGCCGGACATGGCTACCGCAATCGTTTGGTTACTCAGTTGATGATCCTCATGAGCTAAAGCCCCGGTCTCACTTGATTTTGTGCGCGGCCTTGAAGAGCCGTTCTTCCACGACGACGCGAGCTTTCGTGGCCGTTCTCAATATCTGCACTAGGTGCTGACGGCTTGCCGTTTGTACGACGGCGATAGCTCCCTGAGCCGCGCCACCGTCTCCGGCACCAGTGCCAAAGCAAAATCGATGTCTTCGGCGGTCGTCTGCTTGCCCAGGCTGAAGCGAATGCTCGAACGGGCTTGACCGGGCCGCATTCCCATCGCGATCAGCACGTGCGAAGGCTCGATCGCTCCCGACGAGCAGGCCGCGCCCGTCGAAACCGCCAGTCCCTTCAGATCCAAAGCGATCACAAGCGATTCACCTTCGATGTGATCGAAGTGAATGTTCGTTGTGTTAGGGACCCGCGCCGCCCCTTTTCCATTCACATCTGCGTCCTCGATTTGAGCAAGGATTCCCCGCTCCAGCCAATCACGCATCGCCGACATTTTTTCGCCCTCTCCGCGGTCGAGGGATTCCTTCGCCAACTGCGCCGCCTTGCCTAAAGCAACAATTCCCGGGACGTTCTCCGTACCGGCGCGCCGCTGGCGCTCGTGACGTCCCCCGTAAAAGAGCGGCCGCAGCACGAGTTCCCTTCTTGACGTAGAGCGCGCCTACTCCCTGCGGCGCGTGAATCTTGTGGCCTGAAATCGTGAGCGCATGACATCCGATTTGGCGAACGTCGATCGGGACCTTCGCTGCTGCCTGCACCGCGTCGGTGTGGAACTGAACACCGCCTTCAGCGGCAATCTTGCCGATTTCCTCTACGGGCTGCAGAACGCCGGTTTCGTTGTTCGCCATCATGATCGAAATCAGCTTCGTGTTCGGCCGCAATGCTCGCTTCACATCGGCAGGATCGACTAAGCCACGTGCGTCAACGGGAAGGATGGTCACCTCGCAACCCAGTTCGCCTAGGTGCTTCGTGGCATGCAACACCGCGTGATGCTCGATGCCCGAGGAAATTACGTGATCGCCCGCTTCGACCAAGCCGGCGATCGCAAGATTATCTCCCTCGGTACCGCCGCTTGTGAAAACGATCTCCGAAGCCTTGCAGCCCAATAGTTTTGCTACAGACTCGCGTGAGTCTTCGACTGCCGCACGCGTCTCCTGCCCATGGTGATGAATCGAGGAGGCGTTGCCAAAATGCTCTAGAAAATATGGGCGCATCGCCTCCAACACCTCGGGCAGAACTGGAGTCGTGGCGTTGTTGTCGAGGTAAATGCGCTGCATAAAAGCCCGCTTCTATTCTACAGGGAAGGCTTGCTTCCCTCGCGTGCGCTAGCGCGGCTCGGCTGGCTGGGCTTTCGGCCTGGCCGGACAGTCGAGCGCTGTCACAACATGAGCATCGATTACGGCGGCAGCTACCGCTGGTCGATGGCTACGTACGGGTTCGGATACGCGGGTCCGAGATACTCCGCACGCGGGCGGATCAGGCGGTTGTCGTCGAGCTGTTCGATCACATGCGCGGCCCAGCCGCTGACGCGGGAGATGGCGAAGATTAGAGTGAACAGGTCCACATCAATGCCCAGCGTGTGATAGGTGGAAGCAGAATAAAAATCCACGTTAGCGTTCAGCTTCTTGTCAGCCTTCACGAACTCTTCGATCTTATGGGAAATGTCAAACCACTTGCCTTGCCCGCTGGAATTTCCCAAATCGCGCGACATGACGCGTAAGTGGGTCGCGCGCGGATCTTCCGTGTGATACACGCGATGTCCAAAGCCGGGAACTTTCTTCTTTTGCGCCAGCATGCCCTTGATGTAGTCGACTGGATCGGCGCCCGACTTGTCGATCGCTTCGAGGATGTGGAAGACCGCTTCATTCGCGCCGCCGTGCAGAGGGCCTTTGAGCGCTCCGATAGCGGAAGTGATCGCCGAATGCATGTCAGAGAGCGTCGCAGCCGTTACGCGGGCCGCGAATGTCGAAGCGTTGAGTTCGTGGTCGGCATGAAGAATCAGAGCGATGTCCAGAGCCCGCTCCGCAGTTGCCGAAGGATGCTTGCCATTCAGCATCAGGAGAAAATTAGCCGCATGCGAGAGGGAATGCTCCGGTTCTACAACTGGATGTCCCTTGCGAATGCGATCGTAAGCCGCGACGATCATCGCGATCTGCGAGGTCAGACGGATTGCCTTGTCAACGTTCGCTTTGCGGTCGTTGCTCTTTTCCTCCGGATCGTAGAACGACAATGCCGAAACGGCCGTTCGCAGAACGTCCATGGGAAGTGCATGGCGCGGCGCATTTCGTAGCAGAGTGATGATCGAAGCATCGAGCTTGCGCTCTTCGGCCAGCCGATCGTGCAGTTCGCGGAGTTCGCGGCGCGAAGGAAGTCTGCCAAACCAGAGCAGGTAGCATGTCTCTTCAAAATTGGAGTGGTCGGCCAGTTCGTGAATATCGATGCCGCGGTAGGCGAGGACTCCGTTGTCCCCGTCGATGTAGCAAATCTTGGAATTGGCGGCTACAACGCCCTCGAGTCCCTTCGGGGGCTGAGTTGTGCTCACGCTGGGCATTCGCTTCTCGCTTCGCTTCAGGATTTTGTTGCGGGACTACGCTGGAAGGAGCGCGCGCAGAAGTGCAACCTTTTTTTATACCTCAAACGGGAGCAAGTTTCCAACGCAGTGCCGCTGGCGGGCGAATGAGGCGAGTGCCTTTGCCAGTGGCCTTTTCGGGGGCGTACACTAAAGAGTTTGCCTGCGGTTCCACGCAGTTCTGTGGGACATTCGTCATCTTCCTCATGGAGGAGCCACCCGAAAATGAGACGTTTGCTATCGATTCTGCTTGCCTGTGTATTTGCCTGTTCGACTCTGGCCACCGCCGATGAAGGCATGTGGCTCTACAATGCCCCGCCCAAGGACAAGATTAAGTCCAAGTACGGCTTCGAACTGACGCAGGAATGGCTCGACCATGTGCGGCTGTCGTCCGTGCGATTCAACAACGGCGGATCCGGATCTTTCGTCTCCCCGGACGGCCTGACCTTCACGAACCACCACGTGGGGGCGGCTTGTGTGCAGCAACTCTCGACCGAAGGCCGCGACTACATCAAGACTGGCTTTTACGCCAAGACGCAGGCTGAAGAAGCGAAGTGCCCGAACCTCGAATTGAATGAACTGGTGGGCATCGAGGACGTGACGGACAAGGTCAACGCCGGGGTCAAGGCTGGAATGTCGGCTGCCGAAATTGGACAAGCGCAACGAGGCACGATGTCGCAGGTGGAAAAGGACTGCACGACCGCGACAGGACTCCGCTGCGACGTGGTCACGTTCTACTCTGGACAGATCTACAACCTGTACAAGTACAAGAAATACACCGACGTTCGGCTGGTCTTCGCGCCGGAATTCGATATCGCTTTCTTCGGCGGCGACCCCGACAATTTTACCTATCCTCGCTACGATCTCGACATCACGTTCTTCCGCGTATACGAGAACGATAAACCGGCCCACCTGGATCACTATCTGAAATGGTCATCGACCGGGGTGAAAGACGGTGATTTGATTTTCGTATCAGGGCACCCGGGCAGCACCGGGCGCCTGCTGACGACCGCGCAGACCGACTTCTTGCGCAACGTGCAATACCCGATGTTGTTGAAGTTGTTTGCCCGCCGCATCGCTTTGCTGCAGGGCTTCAGCAAGCAATCGGAAGAGAATGCCCGCATCGCCAAGGAAGATATTTTCGGCCTGCAGAATTCCCAAAAGGCAATCACGGGATATCAATCCGGATTGCTCGACAGATCGATCATGGACAAGAAGTCCGCCGAAGAAACAGCTCTGCGAGCGGCGTTCAAGGCCGATCCGAAAAACGCCGGTGCGGCCGATCCATGGGACGAAATCGCACAGGCCATCAAGACGCAGCAGCTCATCTTCCCGAACTTGACTTACCTCGAGCGTCTGCGCGGATTCTCCGGTCGGCTCACGCAGTATGCAAGGGTTCTGGTGCGCGCAGCCGAGGAGAAGCCGAAACCGAATTCAGAACGCATGCGCGAATTCCGTGATTCCGGCATATCGTCTTTGGAGCAGCAGCTTTTTTCGACGGAACCAATCTACAAGACTCTTGAAACCGCGCTCCTCGCTGATTCCCTCGGCGAAATGCAGGATGCACTCGGCAAAGATAACCCCGACGTACAGAAAGTCCTGCAGGGGAAATCCCCCGCAGATGCCGCCAAGGATCTCATTGCGAATACGAAACTCGACGACGTCGCGGTCCGGAAACAGCTTTATGAAGGTGGGAAAACCGCGATCGACGCAAGCAACGATCCGCTGATTTTGGCGATGCGGGCGATCGATCCTTCCGCTCGAACTGCACGTAAGGAGTTCGAAGACAAAGTTGACTCCGTGGTTCGGCGCGACGGCACTATCATCGCCAAAGCACGTTTCGCGCAGAGTGGGTTCACTCAACCTCCGGACGCCACCTTTACGCTTCGGCTGAGCTATGGAGCCGTGAAAGGCTATCAGGAGAATGGCAAGGCGATTCCTTTCGACACCAATCTTGGCGGGGCCTATGAACACGCGGCTGAACACGGTGACAAATCTCCCTATAACTTGCCAGAGAGCTGGATGAAAGCCAAGGCAAAGCTGGATCTCAAGACTCCGTTCAACTTCGTTTCCACGGCTGACATCATCGGCGGCAACTCTGGCTCGCCTACCGTGAACAAGGATGGCGAAGTGGTCGGGATCATTTTCGACGGCAACATGGAGTCCCTCCCCTGGAATTTCGCCTACAGCGACGTGCAGGGGCGCGCAGTGTCCGTCGATTCGCGAGGTATTCAGGAAGCGCTTCGGAAGATTTACGGCGCTACTTCGCTGGCGGATGAACTCGCGGGCACGAAAGCTGCAGGCGCAAGCGGAACAAAATAGACCACGACTTATCTTCAAGGCGTCCATTGGCCCGCACTCGTTGCGGGCCTATTTTGTCTGGATCAATACCATCACATTCAAAATTGCGGGCATCGCCTCCCACCGCTTAAGCAGGCCTACCTCGACAAGGCCGCGGCCCTGGGAGGCAAAGCGATCGTTCCTCCGGTCGAAATTCCCACGGGGACGTTCGCCTGGTCTTCGGATCTTGAGGGAAACACGATCGGCCTTTTGGAAGTCCAAATAGCCGCGATCAGGCCGGCCAAATCTCGAGCGCCGTCTTGCTCAGGATTTGTTGTTGCACGGCCGCTGTCAGAGGTAGCGCCCGAAATTCGTCGAGATTCTTTCCGACGTCGGGCACGCCGGGTCCGGGCCAATCTGTTCCAAACAGCGTCTTGTGCGCAATCTCGTCGAGGCGTGGGAAATATTTGAGCAGCGTCTTCGGCGGGATTCCGCTGATGTCGAGATACACGTTCGGATGGCGGCGGATCAGGAAAAAGGCCGTCTGCATCCAGAGCGGACGCCCACCGTGGGCTAACAGAATTTTCAGCTTGGGGAAATCGACGGCCACATCGTCAACGTAGATCGGGTCCCCATACTTGTTGCGAGCGCCGGGAAAGATCGACGTGCCGGTGTGAAACATCACGGGGACACCGTTAGCCTCCGCAGCGCGGTAAATAATCTCGAGTTCCTTCGCGCCGCTCAGATAGTCGTTCGGAAACAGCAACTGATGCGGTGGATGAATCTTGATCATCTGAATACCCAGCCGGAGAATCAGCTCCACGTCGGCGAGCACATTCGTGGTGTGACGCGGATGCAAACTTCCGCACGACAGCAGGCGCTTTGGATTTTCCTTTACGTAATCTGCGACAAACTGGTTCACGCCGTTGGTAAAGCCGATTACTTCGGGTGCAACATAGTTGATGAGCATGGCGCGATCGATGCCGCTCGCGTCCATGTATTTCAGAAATGCCTTGGGAGACTTGCAGTACTCGCAGATCTGATCGAAGTTCGGCCGCTTCTTCTTCATCAATTCCAGCGCGTGAGGCTTGAACATCTCCATCGGCTGGATGTGAATGTGGCAGTCGGTGATCATTCGTGTATCGTCAACGATTCGGAGCCAGAAGAATAGCAGAGGACTTCGCGGCTTGCAGAAGGCGGGAACAAGTGGCCGTCAATACGTTGGTACCGTCGGGTCTACGGAGCGCGACCAGAGATCGATTCCTCCGCGCATGGACTGCGCCTTCTCAAACCCCTGCTCCCGCAGCCATACGGTTACATTCATCGATCGCACGCCGTGATGGCACATCACGACAATGTGTTCCTCCGGATCGAGTTCCTGATGCGCTCTGGGCGGCACGTCACCCATCGGCATCAGTTTGGCGTCTGGCGATGCGCGCGGTATCAAACTCCCAAGGCTCCCGCACATCGAGCAGAGTGAACGATTCCCCAGCATCCAGCTTGGCTTTTACTTCTTCGGGCGTGATTTCGTAGTCCATATCATCGCTCTGCTTTTGCGTCGCTACTTCCCGGCCCACTTCGGCTGGCGCTTTTCCATGAAGGCTCGGATACCTTCCTGCGCGTCGACCGTTTTCATCAATTCATCAAGGTAGATCTTTTCGGCTCGCGCCAGTCCCTTGTCAAAGTGCATCGAGTCCCATGCATAACTCGCTTTCTTCGCAAGCGCGAGCGCTGTCGGGCTCAACGCTACTAACTCTTTGATGGTTCCCTCAACTGTGGCCGTCAGCTGGTTTTCTGAAACCGCGCGATTCGCAAGGCCAATCTCGGCAGCTTCAATACCGCCAATCGTGCGTCCCGTGAGGATCAACTCTGCGGCACGTTTCTGCCCTGTGAGCGAAGCCAATGCCGTGCAAGCAACCGGTGGATAGCAACCCAGCTTGATCTCAGGAAATCCCCATTGCGCGTTGTCGACCGTGAAAGCGAGGTCGCAAACCATCGCCAACTCTGCGCCGCCTCCCAGACAGTGCCCGTGGACCGCTACAATCGTGACCTTCTTTGTTGCAATCAGCGCGCGGATCACGCCATGAAACTTCGCCAGCATCTCCGAGACTTTGTCGGGAGCATGTGCGGCTACATCGACCCCGGCTGAGAACGCCTTACCCGCCCCACTGAGAACGATCACAGAAACCGATGGCTGCGCCTCGATCTCTGCGATTGCCTGCGACAGCTCTTCCATCATTCGGATGTCGATGACGTTGAGAGGCGGGTGCTGAAGCATGACGCGAGCGACTGACGCGCTGAGCTCAAGAGAGATACGAGCAAGCTTCGCGTCAGTAGAGGTGGTTGTCATCGATGTTTTACAGATTGATCGCCGACTTGCGAACTTCGCCGATACTCGAGAGAGGATCGCGCGCACCGGTCTTCTCGGCAATCCACTTTTTCTCTGTCTCGATAATGTCGAGCAGAAGTTTCTTGTCGGCCACGGAAGGCATGTAGTCCTTCATGTGCTCGTCGTAGGCGCGGTCGTCCAGCGGTTCGCCCGTCTCGGCGTGGAACTTCTGACCGGCCCATTTCCCGATCGCCCGATTGAACTTGATGTGTGGCGCGTACAGCCTGGGCTCGCCGGCCTTCCGCGATGCGTTGAAGCGCTCAATCAATCCCGACACTTCATCGCGATAAAGATTCCGGTTGTAGTCGTTCAGGTCGTCGAGATCCGGAGCCACCTCGTTCTTGGGCTCGTCGTAGCGGCCTTTTACGCCCCACACATAGGCCCAATGAGCCGATGAAGAGTGGTCGGTTCCAAAAAGATCGTACGAACTGGAGATCCACTTGTTGAGATACTTCTGCATCAGCCATCCGGGTATGACGCCCGCCTCCACGATTCGGCGCAGGCCGTCGTTGCCCGTACCCATGTGGAACGCTTCTTCTCTCAGCATGTAAGACATCGATCGGCCCAAAGGCGCGAACGCAGAATACTTCAGCATTTGCAACTGGAATTTGCCATCTCGATCGACAAAGTCCGTGTAGGTGAAAAAATCCATCCAGTTGTCGACCTCGACGTTAAAAGCGCCCAGCAAACGCTTGTTCTCAAAGGCGCGCCGCTCCAGCATCTTTTGCGCTTCCACTTTGCCGGAATATCCGAAGTGATCGACCAGCAAGGCGCACATCTGCCATCCGTGACGCATCTCTTCGATCATGACGCGCGTGATGGCGCGTCGGTCCCATTCAGTGGGGGCATTCTCCAGCAGGTTGCGTTGCTGCTCGACGCTGGCAAACTCAGTATCGCCCTGATAGACGATCATGTTCATCAGCGCATCCCGCATCTGTTGCGTAGGGATCTGGCGGAGGTTCTCCCACTTGCGGCGGCCCTTGTAGGCGCCAAACTCAATCTCTTCAGTATCGATCGCGCCGTACAGCGTATCGAAGTGGAAACTGTCGATGTCTTTCGTATTGACGCCGATATCCTTGCGCCAATCGTTGAAGAGCCCAACCCAATCACTGAACGTCCCGATTTTTGCTACTTTTCCTGGCATGACTAAAATCCTCATCCCTCTTAATGCTGCGCCGCTCTGTGTCCTCGTGTTGAGGTCCCTATCCCATGTTCAGCCACACGGTCTTCAATTCCGTGTAGTGTTCCATCGCATGCGATCCCAGTTCGCGGCCGAAGCCTGAACTCTTGTATCCGCCGAACGGGAGCGATGCATCCATCAATCCGTAGGTATTGATCCAGACTGTACCGGCTTGGAGCCGACGAGAAACGCTGTGCGCCTTCTTCACATCGCGAGTCCAGACCGCCGCAGCGAGCCCGTAAGGATTGTTGTTCGCCTGGTCGATCACCTCATCGACATCATCGAAAGTCAGGACCGACAGCACGGGTCCAAAGATTTCTTCGCGCGCAATCTTCATGTCGTTCTTCACGCCGCCGAAGATCGTCGGTTCGACGAAGAATCCCTTGCTTCCATCGACCGCTACTTGTTTACCGCCTGCAATGAGCTGTGCGCCATCTTTCTTGCCCGCCTCGATAAAACCGAGAACCGTTTGCATCTGTTCCTGGCTGACAATGGCCCCTAGCCGCGTCTTTGGATCAAGCGGGTCGGCCGGGCGCATTTTCGAAGCCCGTGCGACCAACTTCTCCGTGAATTCGTCCTTCAACTTGCTTTCGAGGAATAGCCGCGAGCCGGCGTTGCAGACTTCGCCTTTGCCGTAGAAGATGCCATTGATCGCGCCTTTGACGGCGTTATCAATATCGGCATCGGCGAACACGATGTTGGGAGATTTACCGCCGAGTTCAAGCGTCACCCGCTTGAGTGTGTCCGCTGCTCCCCGCATGATTTCCTTGCCGACAGCGGTCGAACCGGTGAACGCTATTTTGTCGATGTCAGGGTGCGCGACAATGGCTTTGCCCGTCTCCGGACCGCCTGTCACGATGTTGACGACACCTGCGGGGAACCCGGCTTCGACCACAAGCTCCCCAAATTTCAGAGTGGTCAGAGGCGTCTGCTCGGCGGGCTTTAACACGATGGTGTTCCCGCAGGAGAGCGCTGGACCGACTTTCCACGAAGCCAGCAAAAGCGGGAAATTCCAGGGAACGATCAGCCCCACAACGCCGACCGGCTCGCGCAGTGTGTAGGTGAAAGCGTTTTCGAAGTTATTAACGGTCTCGCCGTGGATCTTCGTCGCCAGTCCCGCGTAGTAGCGCAGGACGTCAATGACCATCGGCATATCGACATAGCGAGACTCGAAAATCGGTTTACCGTTATCGACGGTTTCCAGCTCAGCGATCTCCTCGATATTCTTCTCGACGAGATCGGCCAGGCGCCAGATCAGCTTTCCACGATCGCTCGCGGAGAGTTTTCGCCATGCGCCGCCACGATCTTCGAATGCTCTCCGGGCGGCTGCCACGGCCCGGTCAACGTCGGCCGCGGAAGCCTCAGTAATCTGGGTCAGAATTTCTCCCGTCGCTGGATTGATAGTGCCAAACTTCTTCGCGCCATCGACCCATTGACCGTCGATCAGCAGTCGGCCGGGTTTGAGATTTACTTTTGTCGCCGTCAGCATTCGTTATCCTTGATTACCTCGGCAGCCGGATCCTTAACTACCTCGACAGCTGGAATTCCGGCCGGTGGGAGGGCAAAGCCGCTCCCCACATAAACAGCGGCACTCCTTATCAACGCGTACTACTTAGCTTTGAAGACGGCGGGGCGCTTTTCTACATACGCGGCCAAGCCCTCTTTCGCATCTTCGCTCTGGAACAGCAACTGTTGATTTTCGCGCTCGACCGCGAGCGCCGATTCCATCGGAATCTCCCAGCCTGTCTGCACGGCGCGCTTGATGCGGCCCACCGCTTTCGATGCCTTGTTGGGCGGGCAGAACTGCTTGGCGTACTCCATCATGTTTTCCATGAAGTTTTCGCGCTCGAATACGTCGTTCACGATGCCAAGTTCCTGCGCCTCTTCAAACGAAAAGGTGTTCCCGGTGACCATCAGTTCGATCGCCTTACTCTTCCCTACCATGCGCGAAAGGCGTTGCGTCCCGCCCGTCCCAGGCAGAACGCCGAGGTTCACTTCCGGCAGTCCGATCTTGCCCGCATCCTTGCGGGCAATGCGGATGTCGGCCGCCATGGCGATTTCCAGTCCGCCTCCGACACAGTGACCGTTGATGGCTGCGATCACGAGCTTGGGCGTGTGTTCGAGACGAAGCAGCATCTCGTTGGCATGCAGGCAGAAGTAGTATTTAAACGTTGGATCGACACTCGACAGCATCTTGATGTTTGCGCCCGCCGAGAAAAACTTGTCGCCCGCTCCAGTCAGCAGCAGCACATAGACCTCATTGTCCATGCGCGCTTTGAGGATCGCTTCGTCCAACTGGCGATTCATCTCGTAGGTATAGGTATTGGCTGGCGGATCGGACATCTCGAGGATCGCCACCCCGCCATCGGTCCGGTAGTTGACCAGCTGCTTGTTCGTCTCGCCCGCAGTGGGTTGCACAATTGTTGCCATTTAGGAACTCCTTGATCTAAATATCGACGACCTGAATATCAAAAGGTATAAGTATCGAAATCGAACATTGGCCCCATCCTACCGCTCCTTGCGGCTCTTTGCGTTGTTCAAGACACCGGACAGGAAGATGTCTCCCATCTCCTGCGCCATCGCTTGCGCATCTGCGTCGACCCGCGGGTTGTGCCAGGTGTAAATCCAATTCATCATGCCGAACAAGCTCAGCACCGCGATCCGCGTCGAAAACTGAAGGCCGTCGTCACGCTTCAACTCGTCGAGCAAGCCCACACAAATCCGATAGTACTCCCGCTTGATCGTGGCTACTTCCGATCCGAATCCGTTCTTCAGGACCTCGGCTTCGTGCGACAGCACCTTCATCGCAGCCTGGTTCGCCAGGAAGTACTCGAGGTGGTTGAGGATGAAAATCCGCACTCGTTCTTCGGGATCGTTAGCGCCCTCGAGACGAGTTTTCAGTCTCTGCACAATCGTGGTGAAGGTGTGTTTCTGGATCAGATACAGAAGGCGTTCTTTAGATTCGAAGTAGTAGTAAAGCCCTGCCAGGGACATGCCGCTCTCGCGCGAAAGGTCGCGCATGGACGCGCCCTCGTATCCCTTTTTGCAAAACACTTCGGTGGCGTGTGTAAGGATCTCGGCCAGGCGGCGATCGTACCGCGTGACGGGAGTCAGCGTTTTGCGGTGCCGGCCTCGTGAAACTCGTGCGGTGGTGGCAGGAATCCCCATAAGAAACCAACTATTCGAACGTTCGTTCGAATTCAGTATACCCGCTTGTGATTGTAATCACAACGAGGAATTCCTAGCTCTTGCGCTTCTTTCCGGAGTGTTCGTATGCCAAAGATAGCCATTCAAGGGCGTCGTGCAGGTCAGACCCCGAGGACATCTCAAATGTGAACCAGCGGGATTTGTCTTGCTGCATCAGTTTTATGCGGGGATCCTGTGAGAGGCGCTGCTGGACAGCAGCGCGGGGAGAGCCAAGCTTAACCGCGAGCGCATTTCCAGGGGTGATGCCGCGAGTACGAGGAAGTATCGCGAACATTTGATCGCGCCGGTAGAGCGCATTGAATCCAAAGAAGACCCGCTGAGTCACTTTAGGCCAACTGCTCACCTCAACCGCCAGCGCCGCGGACCAGGCTTTCATCTCTTCCGAGATGGGAGGAGAACTCGGACGATTCTTCTTTTCCTGTTTCACCGGCGCCAGCGCTAGTTGCGAATGTCGGCCAGCAGTCTCTCGATTTCGGACTTCAACTCGGCCGTCAGTGGAAGGAACGGGAGTCGCGATGGTCCGCCAAAATAACCGTTCAGATCCATTCCATGCTTGAAACCTGGGACGCCAAGATCTCCAACGCCTACGGCGGCCTTGGCGATTCGATCCTGCTTGAGACGAGCAAGTTCGTGATCGCCTTCTTTCCACGCTGCGTAAATCTCATAGCAAGCGGTCGGCGCCGGATTCGCAAAGGCAAGAATCGCTCCTACCGCACCGGCATCGAGCGAAGGCTGCAGCTTGTGAGCCGCCCCAACCAGCGTCTGAAATCCAATTTCTCTCTGGCGCGTCTTCATCTTGCCCACGACCGAAACGGCGGACGAGGACGGCTTCGACGTAGTTTCGCCTGACAGAACCCCCACCGGTACCAGTTCTCCGCCGCTTTCGGGATTTGTTCCAGCCGCCACGGAGAGCATGCGCGGTGTAACCGCATCAAATGTTTCGGTAACCGTAGCCTCGCGCTTGATGTGCCGAGTACCTTCAACCATCTGGCGGACCTTCTCCACGTCACCGCTCGATTCCTTGATACCAATCAGGTTCGGATGTCCTGCGAGTTCGATCACCAATTCGGCAGGCATGTTGTACCCGGTGGCCTGCGGAAAGTTGTAAATGATGATCGGCAACGGCGAGCGGTCGGCAACCGTGCGATAAAAGGCGAGCAGATTCTCAGGCGCCATTTGCTTCTTGTAATAGTGCGGCGTGCGCACCATGGCGACATCGTAGCCCAGCCCCGCGGCATACTCAGTGAGGCGTAACGTCTCGACGGCCGATTCAACTCCTGTTCCGGCAATCAGCACCTTGTTCGGAGCCGCGGCCTGGCGTGCCGCCTTTAGGACGTCGCGCTGCTCCTGATCGGAGAGCATGATCGCCTCTCCGGTCGATCCCAGCACAACGATGCCCGCCACGGGAGTGCGCGAGTACCGTTCTACGTTCGATTCAAGCTTTTTAAAGTAGACGTTGCCGTCGGGATAGAACGGCGTCGTGATGGGCGGAAATATGCCGGAGAGCAGCATACGTTTAGCTTACCAGTTCGCACTTACCTCCGCGCGGTGGCGGTTCTCATCCGCCGGAGTTGGAAGATCATTTCGGTAGCGGCCAAAGGTACAACCCAACACGCCCAGGCAATCGTGATGCTGCGGTCGTTTTCCGGCTGCAGGCGGGACGTAGGTCCGTAATCGCTCAAAACGCGAAAAGTCACGAATGCGAAAGTAACCACGTAGGCGCGAATCATCCACTCCTTGTGCAATGCCACAAGCCGCTTGCGAATCGCAATGTACGCCATCAGGGTCGTGACCAGCCACGCCGCAGCCAATCCCATGAGCCCAACGGCAAAAGCCCATCCGAAGGTCGTAGTCACGGAGAGGCCGACCGCTCCAGTGATGCCCATCGCGACGCCCAGAAGAAACAGGCGACCCGTCCAGCGATGGATCGAAAGGTGTTTCTGCCGAAGTCCCGTCCAGAACTGCCATGGTCCGGTCAACAACGCGAGTGTTCCACCGTTGATATGCAGAAAGAGCCATCCGCGCCGGGTCCAATACACATCAAACGAAGCCGCATCGTAATGACGGTAGTAGAACAGGACGTACTTGATTACAAAACCGATGGCAAGAGTTCCGATACCGGCCCAGACCAGAATCATGAGGGTAGTTCTTGCTCTCTTCTTTTTGCTGGACCAGCCCCAGCGGGTACGGAAATTGAAGCGTGCGCCATCGTCGCCTCCCCAAGCGTAGTCAACGGCTGCGGAATGCTAGCACGGGGCGGAGTTTTCGTGGGAATTGCAATTGAAAGCGGTCGATCGCAGGCGAACGATAAACCGAGGGCGCACCGAACGCACTGGGATTATCGTGCTGCCTCAATGCGGCTGTCGTGAAAGCCTGCACGATCGCGACACGTTTTCGCCAGGAGATGCGGCGCGCGTGGAATCACGCCCACGAATAACCGTACCGATTGCTTCTGGATTTAACTCTGTGCGTGGGCCCGTTCGGCATGCAGATGCTGCAGCGCTTTCACGTTGATTTCTCCACGTTGCAGAGCCTCGATCCCCTCGGCTGCGGCGCGAGCAGCCGCCAGGGTTGTAATCGTGGGAATTCGTGCCATTACGGCCGCGCGGCGGATCGCTTTCTCGTCAAACCATGGCTCCTGCCCGGTCGGAGTGTTGACGACCAATTGGATGCGCTGTCCCTTGATGAAGTCGACGACGTTTGGCCTGCCTTCTTTCACCTTGTAAACGCGCTCCACATTCATGCCCGCAGCTTCGATCACGTCGGCTGTGCCCGCGGTGGCGACGAGTTTGAATCCCATGTCGACAAACTTGCGGGCGACGGTTGCCACGTGCCGCTTGTCGTGATCAGTCACGCTGATGAACACCGCACCCTGGGTTGGCAGCTTTTGTCCGGCTGCCAGTTGGGCTTTTGCGAATGCTTCGCCGAAGTTGTCGGCAACGCCCATCACTTCGCCCGTCGACTTCATCTCTGGACCCAGCACAGTATCGACGCCCGGGAATTTGTTCCACGGGAATACCGGGGACTTCACGTAGTAGCAGCTTCCCGTATCGAGGTCGGCGCGGCGCGCAATGAAATCCGGCAAGAATTCGCGCAGCTTGCGCCCCGTCATGAGACGTGCCGCGATCTTCGCCATGGGGATCCCTGTCGCCTTGGAAACGAACGGAACCGTCCGAGAAGCCCGTGGATTCACTTCGAGAACGTAGACCTTGCCACCACCCTCGGTCGTCGCGCCGTCATCTTTGCGCGGGATGGCAAACTGGATGTTCATAAGTCCGACGACCTTCAACGCTTTCGCAAGCCTGAACGTGTACTCGCGCATGCGCTCGAGCAAGTGCTGCGGGATATCGACTGCCGGCAGGACACACGACGAGTCGCCGGAGTGAATACCAGCCTCTTCGATGTGTTGCATGATTCCGCCGATTACAACGTCGTCCCCGTCAGAGAGCGCGTCGACATCGACTTCAATGGCGTCTTCCAGGAAGTGGTCGATCAGCACCGGACGATCGTGCGAATACTCGACCGCATCTTTCATGTAGCGAACGATCGATTGCTCGTCGTACGCGATGACCATGGCCCGCCCGCCGAGCACATACGAAGGGCGCACCAGCACTGGGTATCCGATCTGCTTTGCACCCTCGACCGCTTCTTCGATCGAGGTTGCCATCGCACCCGGTGCTTGGGGAATCTCAAGATCTTCGAGCAGTTTATTGAACTGTTTGCGGTCCTCCGCCAGATCGATCGATTCAGGAGAGGTACCGATGATCTTGACTCCGGCTTCCTTCAGAGGCAGTGCGAGGTTCAACGGCGTTTGGCCGCCGAACTGCACGATCACGCCCACTGGCGCGCCTTTCGAGGTCTCGTGCTGGTAGATCGCCCACACGTCTTCGAAAGTAAGAGGTTCAAAGTACAGGCGGTCGCTGGTGTCGTAGTCGGTCGAGACAGTCTCGGGATTGCAGTTGATCATGATCGTCTCGTACCCGTCGTCGCGCAACGCGAACGAGGCGTGGCAGCAGCAGTAATCGAATTCAATTCCCTGTCCGATGCGATTGGGTCCGCTGCCCAGGATGATCACTTTCTTCTTCGTGGTGGGCTCCGCTTCATCCTCGTCTTCATAAGTCGAGTAGAGATAGGGCGTGAAACTTTCAAATTCCGCGGCGCACGTGTCGACCCGCTTGTACACGGGCATGATGCCGTACTTTTTTCGCAGGTGCCGCACCTTCTCTTGCCCGTCGAGTCGCCACACTTGAGCTAGCCGTCCGTCGGAGAAACCCATGCGCTTGCTTTCGCGCAACACGGCCGCGGGCACCGACTCCATCGGATGCTTTTCCAACTCAAGTTGCTGGTCGTTGATCTCCTTGAGTTGATACAGGAACCACGGATCCATCGAAGTCATCTTCGCGATCTGCTTCACCGTGTGTCCTTGCCGAAGCGCATATTGGACGTATGCCAGTCGCTCGGGATGCGGCGTGACCAGGCGCTGCGTGAGGATCTTCGGCTCAATCCGGTCCGCACCAACTTTCCTTCCCGTGTCGAGCGAGCGGATGCCTTTCATCAGCGCTTCTTTGAACGTGCGGCCGATGGCCATCACTTCGCCAACCGATTTCATCTGCGGACCGAGCGTGTCGTCGGCGCCGGGGAATTTCTCAAACTGCCACTTCGGAATCTTTACGACCACGTAGTCGAGCGTCGGCTCGAAGCAGGCCGGAGTCTTGCGCGTGATGTCGTTGGGAATCTCATCGAGCGTGTAGCCCACTGCAAGCTTCGCGGCAATCTTCGCGATAGGAAACCCTGTTGCTTTCGAAGCCAGTGCGGATGAACGCGAGACGCGCGGATTCATCTCGATCACAACCATGCGTCCGGTCTCTGGATTCACGCCAAACTGGATGTTCGACCCACCGGTATCAACGCCGATTTCGCGAATCACGGCTATGGAGGCATCACGCATGGCTTGATATTCGCGGTCGGTGAGCGTTTGTGCCGGGGCGACGGTGATCGAGTCACCCGTGTGCACGCCCATGGGATCGAAGTTCTCGATCGAGCAGATGATGATGACGTTGTCTTTGGTGTCGCGCATCACCTCAAGCTCGAATTCTTTCCATCCGAGGACGGACTCTTCGATCAGCGCCTCGTGCACTGGGGAGAGATCCAGACCGCGGGTCAACACCTCGCCCAATTCTTCCCGGTTGTAGGCAATGCCGCCGCCCGTGCCGCCCAAGGTGAATGACGGGCGGACGATAACCGGGAATCCGATTTTCCCCGCAAACTCGATGCCGTCTTTCGTGTTATTCACCAGCGCCGACTTGGGTACGTCGAGACCAATGCGCTGCATCGCATCTTTGAAGAACAGACGATCTTCAGCTTTCTTGATGGCCGCGACACTCGCTCCGATCAGCGTCGCGTTGTACTTTTCGAGTACGCCACCGTCCGAAAGTTCGATCGCCAAATTCAGAGCGGTCTGTCCACCGACCGTGGGCAACACTGCGAAACCGGCGCTCGGAGACATCTCGCGTTCGATGCGGATGATCTCCTCCAGATATTCGAGGGTGAGCGGCTCGATGTAGGTGCGGTCAGCCGATTCGGGGTCGGTCATGATGGTGGCCGGGTTCGAGTTCGCCAGCACCACTTCGTAGCCCTCAGACTTGAGCGCCTTGCAGGCCTGTGTGCCGGAGTAATCGAACTCCGCGGATTGCCCGATGACAATGGGCCCGGAACCGAGTACGAGGATCTTCGAGATGTCAGTGCGTTTTGGCATTTATCGTTTTCGCCGAGTACGCTTCACCCACTTGTCGGGAGCGTCGACCAGTACAACTTCAGCCGCCGCGTAGCATTCCTCCATCGACAAACCAGCCCTTTGGTGCGAAACGAGAGCACGGTTCTCTTGCCGAGTGACTCGATTGTAGCGTCCCCACTTCGCTTGAAAGTCAGCAAGTACTTCTGTGCCGCTCAGTTGACCAGTCCCGTCACGAAGCAAATCTGCACCGGCGCGCTTGCGCGGATAGCAGTGTTCCTTGTAAGTTTCGCCCACGCCTTTGAGTCCTTAGTACAGGACTCGAGGGCCTGATCGAAACCTTCCCCGTAAACAGCCCATCACATTCGGGAAGGTACCAAATTGCAGCTCCGATAATCGTTTCGAGCAAATCCTTTTGAGTTTTGTTTATAGTCGGCTTCTGGTACAGCGGTCGCAAGAGTGATACCGTATATGCCAAGACATCACACCGCTGGCTCAATTTGATCGCTCGGCGTGCGTTCTCATCCCTTCCACTCCTCCATCATCTTCGTGAACTCCTTGAACAGATAATGCGAGTCGTGCGGACCCGGTGCGGCTTCCGGGTGATACTGCACGCTGAACAGCGGCAGGTTTCTGTGCCGCAGGCCTTCGAGCGTCTGATCGTTCAAGTCAACGTGTGTCAATTCCACTTCGCTGTCGGCTAACGAATCGGGATCGACCGCGAAGTTATGGTTGTGCGCTGTGATCTCGATTTTTCCGGTTTTTAACTGCTTCACCGGATGATTCCCGCCGTGGTGCCCGAACTTCAGCTTGAACGTTTTGCCGCCCAGCGCGATGCCCGTCAGTTGATGACCGAGGCAGATTCCAAAGATCGGCTGCCGGCCCATCAGTCTGCGGATCGAATCGACTGCGTACGTACATGGCTCCGGGTCTCCCGGACCGTTCGACAGGAAAACGCCATCCGGCTTCAGGGCCAGCACATCCTCCGCTGGAGTCTGCGCTGGGACGACCGTGACCTTGCAACCTTCGCCGCGCAGCTTGCGCAAAATATTCTGCTTGATGCCGAAGTCGTAAGCGACCACATGGAATCGCGGCGGCTCATCTTTCACTCCCACTACTGCCACCGGTTCGTGCGAGCGCTCGCCGACTTCCCACACATACGGACGCTTGGTGCTGACTTCCTTCGCGAGATCCATTCCGTCCATCTTAGGAATCGATCGGGCTTTCGCGATGAGCTTGTCCGCGTCGCTCTCGATGGTCGAAACTACGCCGCGCATCACGCCATGATCGCGCAGATGGCGCACCAGCGACCGCGTGTCGATATCCGACAGCACCGGCACTTTGAATTGTTCGAGATATTCCTCGGCCACTTGCTGCGAGCGCCAGTTCGAACTCACGCGCGAGAACTCGCGCACGATCAGGCCTTCGATCCACGGACGCGTGGCTTCGTTGTCTTCCTGGTTGGTACCGTAATTTCCGATTTCTGGGTTCGTCAGAACAACGATCTGTCCGGAGTACGAAGGATCGGTGAAAATTTCCTGGTATCCGGTAATGGAAGTATTAAAAACGACTTCGCCGTAGCATTCGCCTTTGGCGCCGTAGCCTTTGCCTCGGAAGACTCTGCCGTCTTCCAGCGCAAGGATAGCTTGCATTCTCGCTCCGGTGAGTGGATTTTACGAATCTTATCAGGGAATTCTCTGCTGACCAAGGGCGGAACGCACTGTAGCTGAGGAAATCTCGATCAAAATTCAACGACGTTCGATCGAAATGAATTCTAACCACCGCGCCAGAGGCTAGCGCACGCGTCCCAGTTTATCCATGGGCCAGTATCCGAACACGGCCTTGCCATAGATGAAGCTCTGATTCACCGGGCCGAAGTCGCGGCTGTCGTTGGACATCGACCGGTGATCGCCGAGAACAAAATAACTGCTCGGCGGGACGATCTGGTCATCGTAGCTGCGCGTATCAACGTACTCGGCCGGAACGTAAGATTCATCGAGCGCCTTGCCGTTAACGTAAACTTGGCCGCCGTCGATTCGAATGTGGTCGCCCGCCATTCCGATCACACGCTTGATGTAGCTCTTCGAAGGGTCGCGAGGATAGCGGAACACCACGATGTCCCCACGCTCGATGGGTTCCAGCCGATAGACGAACTTGTTGACGAAGATCCGTTCCTGATCTTCGAGCGACGGCATCATGCTGGTGCCCTCTACCTTCACCGGTTGGTAGAGGAAAATAATGATGAAGGCAGAGATCGCGACGGAAATGACCAGGTCTCGCAACCACACTCCAAAGCTGCTCCGAACCGGCGCTGCCGCGGGAGCCGCTGGCTGCGCACCCGTGCTCGCTGCCAGTGCCTCAGCCTCACCGGCCGAATCCGGGCCTTGGAATGTGTCGGACATGAATCCCTATTGTATACAGAACCCGTACCGGGCAGGGCGGGTTGTATTCGTAGATGCCCACGCCCGGCAAAAGGCCTGCGGGGCGGGAAATGACCACCTATCGGGTTACAATAGACCTACTTTGGGGGATTGAATGACGAACCTCTTGCAGAACAAGGTGCTCCACCGAACTGTAGCCTTGGCGTTTCTATTTTTCGTGACTTTGACGGTTTCGGCCCAATGGGCCAACCCGCAGGAAGAAGGCGGCGTTCCCGCCTACAATGCAGGTCCGCCTCCCAAGGGGACAAAACTTCCTCCGCTCCTCACGAAGGCTGATCTGTGGGGTCCGGACGCGCAATACGCGTACCAGACACACGCCTACGAACTGGCCGCCAAGATTCCAGCGGTGCTTCATCAGCAACCCTGCTATTGCTATTGCGACCGGATGGGTCATAACAGTCTCCACAGCTGCTATGAGAATACCCACGGAGCGCAATGCTCGACCTGCTTGAAGGAGCTTTACTACTCGTACCAGCAGACGCAAAAAGGCAAGACTCCGGCACAGATTCGCGCCGGCATCATAAAAGGCGAGTGGAAGCAGATCGACCTGAACTCGGCCGCTACGATCAACTAGGAATTCTAAAGTCTTTTGGGGCCAGATTTTTCGCGCGCGAGCAACACCGTAATCAGGATCGCCTTGCCCGAACTGGACCTGCACCTGTTGTTTGAGTAATACTTTACTGCTCAGTCAGGAACACGAACGTAAGGAGTTCCCCATTACCAAGAGCACAGGAAGAGTTTTACACATGGCTCAGAAATCTACTCCGAAGAAGGCTGTGGCGGAGGATCCTCGCTACACCCAGGCTCTGCAGAGCTATGAGTCTGGCCTGCGCTTCATGCAGGAGCACAAGTTCGACAAGGCCAAGCCGCATTTCCAGAAGGTGCTGGCCGGCCCCACCAAAGAATTGGTGGATCGCGCCAACGTTCACCTCAGCATTTGCAATCAGCATCTGGAGCGCTCGACGGCCACTCAATTCAAGTCGCCGGAAGAGCATTTTGATTACGCCGTTTCTCTGATGAACGTGGGCGACTACGTCACGGCGCGCGAGCATCTGGACAAATTGCTCAAGCAGAATGCGAAAGCCGACTTCGTCGTCTATGGACTGGCAGCGCTCGACTGCCTTACGGGACATGTCGAGGACTCGCTTCGGCGTCTGGATGAAGCGCTACAGTTGAATGCTGCCTTGCGGTTTCAAGCCCGCAACGATTCCGACTTTCAGAATCTGGCGGAGGATCCGCGCTTCACGGAACTCCTCTATCCCGACCCGGGAGCCGACGACGACACTTCCGACGGCACCATGGGAGACGAAGAAGGTCTGTAGTTCGTCTGGATAGTCCCGATGGAAACCAAAATCACTGAGGTCGGTTCGCTGCAGGCGTCCGCCTCTGCCGGCGGTTTCCGCGTCGTCGCAATCGGTGGCGGCACCGGCCTTTCGACCCTCCTGAAGGGACTGAAGCGTTTCGTCGGGACTTCTGAACTTCCACCCGCCAAGACTGATTTACCAGTCATCCGGGATCTTTCCGCCGTCGTGACAGTCAGTGACGATGGCGGCTCCAGCGGACGCCTGCGCAAAGAGTTCAACATGCTTCCGCCCGGCGATATTCGTAACTGCATTGTCGCCTTGAGTGAAGACGAGGCGCTTCTGTCGAAGCTCTTTCGTCACCGCTTCGACAAAGGCTCTGGCCTTGAAGGGCACAGCTTCGGCAATCTTTTCCTTGCGGCCCTCACTTCCCTCACTTCGGATTTTTCCGAAGCCGTTCGCCTGTCATCCGAAATCCTGCTCACCCGCGGACACATTTACCCCGCGACTACCTCGAACATCGAACTCGAAGCGCTTATGGAAGACGGCTCACGTGTTCGCGGAGAAACCCGAATCACGGCGAGCAAAGGGCGGATTCGCGAACTGTTTCTCGTCCCTCCGGACGTCGGTCCCATGCCGCAAACGCTGGACGCGATTGCCAAGGCGGATCTGATCACGATCGGCCCGGGATCTCTTTTTACCAGCTTGATTCCGAATCTCCTGGTTCGCGGTATTGCGCAGGCGATTGTTGAATCGTCCGCTACGAAGGTTTACATCTGCAACCTGATGACGCAGGCAAATGAAAGCCTTGGCCTGACCGCAGCCGACCACATTCGCGCGCTGAATCGGCACGCTCAGAAGCAGATATTCGATTACGCCCTGATCAACCACACGCCCGTTTCCGATGAGATGAAAGCGAAATACGCACAGGAAGGAGCATGCCAGATCGTGAATGATCTGGATGCGATCGAAGCTCTGGGAGTGATCCCGGTCCTCGGCGACTATCTGGAAGATGCTGGCGTAGCGCGCCACAACACCGCCCGCGTCGCCCGTGATCTCATGCAACTAGCTGCGGATCAGCCTCGCAAAGATCGCGCATAGATTCTCGCGCAAGAAAATTAAGAATTTTCATTCCGAGCGAAACGAGGAATCCGCTGTCTTCCGACGCTAGCGAAGTTTGTCCCGCCGCTGGCGATTCCTGTATCGTGAGTTTCGATCCATGCGACCTTCCCTACTCGTCGGACTTCTGCTGCTAGCCGCGACCGTCGCCCTCGCACAAACCGGACCCGAGCAAGGCGGCCACGAGATCGAAGCCTGGGCCGGCGGCGGACATTCGGTCAGCGGCGGTCGCGGCAACACCGGCGCATTCAACGCCGGCCTTCGCTACGGTTGGGTCATTACGGGGCCGCACCTGCCTTCATTCCTGCGCGGCCGTTTTGAATACGCGGTCGATGCCGTTCCGTTGTTTCTTATCTTCCAGCCAGCGAACACAGCCTATGGCGTGGGTTTCGATCCTCTTGGATTGAAGTGGAATTTCGAGCGCCGTGGCCGCATCTCGCCCTACCTGGAACTCACAGGCGGCACCGTCTTCACCAGTCACGATGTCCCCACAGGAACGAACACGGTTAACTTCATGGACCAGGCTGCTCTCGGCATGCACATTCTCGGCGCGAAGCACAACATTAGCGTCGAACTGCGTTACATGCATATCTCCAACGCGGGACTCGCGACTCCAAATCCGGGCGTTAACACCGTCCAAGTCCGGCTCGGAATAGGAAAATTCTACGTCGGACACCACTAGTCAGATGGTTCGCTTCCAAACTTGATTCCAAATGCGACCCCGCAAGGCCTCCCAGCCTTTGGAAACCTAGCATCTCGAATTGTGGTCAGTGCGTCTTCAATGGCCACGAAGTCTGCCGGTAGAGATTCATCCTCATCCCCATACTTTCCAACGCCAAAGGTCCGACCCGCTCTGTCGTTCCCATCGTCGACAGCGATTGTGTGCAGTTCTAGTTTTCTCCGCTCCATCGCGGCCGTCTGATAGAGGAAGCTCTTCTCAGGCAAGTCAAAGAAGTGTTTCTCCAGCATCAACTGAATAAGAGCACGAACGTCATCTGTGCTTGTCTTGGCCTTGCAGGTGGGGACAAGACCGTTGCGCCGGGTCAGAATGTTCGGGTTATCCGGGTCGTCCGGGATCACGGAGTAGGATTGGAGGATCAACCTTCCGTCTCCGTAAACGAAGAGTGAGACGTTCGGAGGGTAGGTCCACATCAAGGTCACTCGCTCAAGCCGAGCCGGACTCTCCAGGATTTTCTTAAGATCGACTCGATTATGCACTTCCGACGCCAACATCGGCGTCAGGAAGCAAACGATTGTCATCAATCTTAGCGCACCGCGCATCGTAAGATTCTAGCCCAATTTTCCAATACGAGAGTTGCAGCCGTATCTCGCCCCAGCTATTCTTCCCAGTTATGTCCACGCTCGTTGAATGCGTCCCGAATTTCTCTGAAGGCCGCGACAAGGCCAAGGTCGATGCCATTGTTGACGCGATGAAGATGCCCGGCGTCTTCCTGTTGGATCGCGAGATGGACTTCGACCACAACCGATGCGTCATCACTCTCGTCGGCGAGCGGGAAGCCATCCAGGAAGCCGCAATCCGGGGCGTCGGCAAGGCGTCGGAACTGATCGATCTGAATACGCATGAAGGTGCTCACCCACGCATGGGGGCGGCAGATGTAGTGCCATTCATCCCAATCGATGGCGTCACGATTGAAGATTGCGTCGCCATGGCGAACCATGTTGGCGCGGAGATCTGGAAGCGCTATCAGGTCCCCGTGTACCTGTACGAATCAGCGGCGCGCGTCCCGGAGCGCCAAGGACTCGAGAATATCCGTCGTGGCCAGTTCGAAGGGATCCGAGCCGAAATCGCCACCAATCCCGCCCGCCGTCCGGACTTCGGAGAACCTCGCGTCCATCCCACTGCCGGAGCGACGGTCGTAGGCGCGCGCAAATTTCTCATCGCTTATAACGTTTTCCTCAATACGACCAATGTCGACATCGCGAAGAAAATTGCGAAAGCCGTACGCTTCTCGAGCGGCGGAATGCGATTCGTGAAGGGCGCCGGATTTCTGGTGCGCGGGTTGGCACAGGTATCAATGAACCTCACCGACTTCGAACAAACGCCGGTCCATCGTGTGTACGAAATGGTGAAACGCGAAGCGGCGCGTTATGGCGTCATGCCGTTGTCGAGCGAGATCGTCGGTTTGATTCCAAAGAAGTCGCTGGAGCAAGCGGCCGAGTGGTTTCTGCAGGTCGAAAACTTCGACTCGTCCCTCATTTTGGAGAATCGTCTGGCAGCTGTCATGGGCGGCAAGATGGCTGTCGGCGGATTGCGCGCCGGAGTCGAACCCTTCATTGAACAGTTGGCGGCTCCTACCGCGACCCCCGGAGGAGGAAGCGCCGCAGCGGCAGCAGGGGCCATGGCCGCCGGACTCGCCGCAATGGTGGCCTCCATGTCGCGCGGCAAGAAAGCTTACTTGCAGTACGAAACTCAGCTCAGCGCAGCGATTGCACGCCTCGCTCCGCTTCGCGAGGAACTGAAGGCCGCCATCGACGAGGATGCCGAGGCTTACAACGCAGTGATGCAAGCGTACAAATCCGCACGATCTTCAGCAGACGCCGCAGTCGGAGAGGCTTTGATCGACACCGCTCTCAAAGGAGCAACCGCGGTGCCGCTCAGCGTCGTCGAAAAAGCCAGCGAAATCGCCAAGATCGCCGCCTGTCTAGTGCCCATCACCAATCCGAACATGAAATCGGATCTCACCACTTCGCTAGCGCTTTCGAAGGCTGCCATCGAAGGCGCGATGGCCAACGTTGAGATCAATCTTTCCTCGCTGAAAGACGCCACTTTTGCCGATCAGGTTCGGCAGCGAGTCGCCGTCATTCCGAGATAAACTCTTTGTTCATGAGTTGCGGCTAAATGGCTGATGAAGCTGTATATCTATGAGCACGGATCAGCCTGCTCGAAAGCGCTCCCGAGACACTTTGCCAATCGTGTCCAACTAGTCAACGGTCCTTGTACCTTTGTTTGGACGGTTTCGGATGCAAGTAAAATAGAATGAAACGATCCAATAACGACAGGGGTCGATTGCGCATCCAACCAAGGGTATCCGCAATCTTTCCCGCATCTGCGAATTCGAGGCGTTATGAAACTACTCAAGACATTTCTGGTTGCTTTACTTCTGGTCAGCATGGCTTATGCGATGCCGCTGAATTCTTCGGCCCGATCCTGCGTTCCTGCCGATCTGCTGCAACTGATTTCGGTGGACTACCGGGCTCTCAAGGACTCCCAGACCGCGATGGCGCTTAAGCAGCAGATGATGCCCGACAACATCAAGCAGTTTGAAGCCGCGCTGAAAGGCATCGGGCTCGATCCTGAAAAAGATGTCGACACCCTGACCTTCGCCTCTTTCCGCTCAGGCAAACAAGGAGTGAAGACGGTTGGCGTCGCCAGCGGCCCCTTCAACATGAAAGCAGTGTTGAAGAAGATGAAGTTGCAGAAATATGTTCCCAAGAAATACGGGAACGCGGAGATCTATCCGATGGACGGCGGCTTTGTCATGAGCTTCCTCGACGACAGTTCGCTGTTGTTCGGCGACTCCACGTCGGTTCACGTTGCGCTGGACACGAAAGATGGCCAGGTCATGGGAATGGATTCGAACGGCACGATGGCCGATATGATGACGGACGTCGATTCGGCGCCGGTCTGGAGTATTCTCGACCAGCAGGGCACGCAGAACGCGCTGCACTCAGCGATGGGCGACGCTTCGAAGATTGCCGATTTCGACAGCCTTAAGAAGCGCTTGCTTGGGTCGCGGTATGCGATGAACTTCAGCAGCGGCGTGAACTTCGACATGACAGTCGTTACATCTGACACGACGACCGCTTCTTCGGTCTCTTCGTTGCTGAAGGGATACATGCTCTATAAAAAGATGAGCGCGACGCCTGCGGAGAAAGTGGCAGTTGAAAATACTTCGGTGGATTCCGACGGATCGAACGTTCACTTGGGATTCAAGGCCAACGACCAGCAATTTCAGTCACTCATGCACTCGGAGTTGTTCGCAGCGGTAACGCACTAACTTAAGTTTGACTGAACTGGAAGCTCGGAAATCTGCGATCAGATTCCGGGCTTTTCTTTTTTCCGCTACCGTTTTGCACGTTCGGCTCTGCGTCGAAGCGCCCATCCTTCTTTCACAACCTGCTGCGCTCGTCCGAGGGCCAGAGAGTCTGGCGGGACATCCGCCGTGATGCACGACGCTGCGGCAACATACGCGCCTTTGCCCACGCGGATCGGCGCGATCAACGTGCTGTCACTGCCGATAAACACGCTCGTCCTCGATGATCGTCTTGTGCTTCAGCGTGCCATCGTAATTGCAGGTAATCGTTCCCGCACCAATGTTGACCCCGGCGCCAATCTCCGCATCGCCGAGGTAGGTCAGATGGTTCGCCTTCGATCCCTTTCCAAGCTTAATCTTCTTGGTCTCGACAAAATTGCCGACGTGCGCTTCCTCGCCGATTTCACTGCCTGGGCGCAAATGTGAATACGGACCAAGCGTGGCGCGAGCGCCGATCTTGGATTTTTCCGTGACGCAGCCCGGTCGGATGAAGACGCCGTCGCCGATCTCGGTATCGAGAATGACGCAATACGATCGCACACGGCATCCAGAGCCGATCTTCGTGTCGCCCAGCAATTGCACGAAGGGTTCGATAACCGTATCCGCATCAACCTCGACGTCAGCATCGATGACGCACGTATCCGGATAGAAGATGGTCACGCCGGCCGCCATCAGCTGACGGCACTTTTCCAACCGCATCTTGCGATCAATGTCGGATAGTTCCGCACGGGTATTTCCGCCAAGAACTTCGCTTGGCGCGGCAGTCTTCCACGCCACCACGCGCCGCCGCGCTTTTCGCAGCACATCGGCCATGTCGGTCAGGTAGTACTCGCCATGCGCATTGTCGGTAGAGAGCTTCTCGATATTGCCGAAAAGGTCCTTGACGGAAAAAACGTAGAATCCTGAGTTGATCTCGCGGATTCTTTTCTGTGCCGAACTTGGCCGCTTTCTCTTCAACAATCCCTTGCACTTCGGCGCTGTTCCGCCCTTTGCGCAACACTCGACCATAGCCCGTGGGATTCTCAAGGTCCGCGCTGAGCAACGTCATTGAAGATTCTTCGAGCAGATGGAAATCCCGCAACTGGCCGATTGTTTCAGGAGTTATCAGCGGCGCATCTCCCGACAATACGATGACGTGGTCATAGCCGTTCAGTGCTTTGCGCGCGACCATGAGCGCATGGCCCGTTCCGCGCTGTGGTTCCTGCAGCACGAAATTGACATCGAAGTGAGCCATCGCCGCCCGCACGCGCTCAGATTCATGCCCGACGATAGCGTAGATATCCTTTGCCGGAACAACCTTCAAGGCGGCGCGGATCACATGCGCCAGCAGCGGCTTTCCCCCGACCTCATGCAGCACCTTGGGAAGTTGCGACTTCAGTCTGGTTCCCTTGCCCGCGGCCATGATGGCCACCGCGATGCGTGGAACTTCACTCTTTATGCCCAAAACTCGTGGGGTAGAGAGACGGCCTTTCGATTTCTTCATTCGACCTCAATATAACGCTGCCAACGATCCGCGGCGATTCGCCCGGTTTCGTCTATGCCGCAAAACTCTTTGTCAATCTCGTTTTGGAACGAAGGCGGCCTAAAGTCCCAGCCCGCCGTCCACGGCAAGAATCTGGCCGGTGATGAACTGCGGCGCGGTCGCAAAAAACAAAACTGCCTCGCCGATCTCGTCGCCTCGTCCGTTGCGCCGCATCGGAGTCTCCTTCGCCATCTTCCGCATGAAACTGGCTGCAGCCCTTTCCCCCAGTTCGATCATTCCCGGGGCAACCGCATTTACAGCGATCTCCGGCGCCAAGGCCTTTGCCATGACTTTCGTGAGCATGTGTAGCGCTGCTTTGGAGGAACAATAATGTGCATGCGTCGCCCACGGTCTGAGTCCGCCGAGTGATCCCATGTTGATGATCTTGGCTTCGATCGGCCCGGAACTCTTTCCGCGGTTCCGCCTCATCCACTTCAAAGCCTCGCGCGATACCAGAAATGGGCCCCTTGTGTTCGATGCAAAGATTCCGTCCCACTGACGGACCGTCAATTTTTCAAACTCCGCTGTCTCGTAATTGGCAGCGTTGTTCACCAGAATGTCGATCCTTCCCAGTTCCCGGCCTGCGTCCTTCATCATCGCTCGAACGCTAGACTCTTCCGTGATATCGCACTGCAGGGCAAAGGAACGCACTCCAAAGCTTGAGATGTCGACCACGGTCTCGCGAGCCTCGCGAGCCGAGTTCCTGTAAGTGATAGCTACGTCGGCGCCCGCTTTCGCTAATGCGAGGGCTGTGCAGCGACCCAACCTCCGTGCCGCGCCCGTTACCAGCGCCGTTTTACCCGTCAAAGGCTTCGCGAAACCGTCTTGCATGCAGAGATTCTATCGTTTGACGGTCCAGAATGGCGCAATCTTCTCTGATCGCCTGCGCGACTTCGGCGTTCAGGCTTCCGGAACCAGCTCTTCGAGCAGCGCAACCAGGCGCTCTTTCTCCCGCGCTTTTGCAATCACCGCGGCGGCCTGATTTGTGGCATCGGGGTTGAGCGTCACCGGATCGGCAACGAGCACTACAATCGGCACGGGCCGGATTCTCTTCAGCGCGCTGGCGATGAGGGCGATCTCAGACCCGTCCCCGTTGAGATCGAGCACCACAACATCGACGCTGGCACTCTGGAACTGCAGAACTCCACTGTGGCCGCTGCCGGAACTGAGCGCGACCCAGCCATGCTTCTTCAGCAAGGAACAGCGGAAATTCAAGGCAATTGGATCGTTACCGATGCAAAGGACTGACCTGCTCCGTCGAGCGATCACCGTCTCCCCCCTGGCCTGGTTCACGCACATCCCCAGGCGCCCTACGACAACTATTACGGGCCTAATATCACAGACGGATCCCGATGCGCAGTGATCGTCGTCACGGCCGATCAGCCCTATTCCCAAAATCGGTCGATTCCGCCTTGCAGGTCACCTTCGTCAGCTCGACTTGGCGCTGGAAAGAAATGCTTTACCCGCGCTAGAATCTCTGCCGCATGGCTGAGCCCCGTAGCGTCGTTCTGTACTCGCGCAAGGGATGTCACCTATGTGAGGTTGTTAAAGAGAGCCTTTCCAAGCTTTCGCGCCGCGGCGGGTTCACCTGGCACGAAATTGATGTGGACTGTGATTCCGATCTCCGCCGCCAGTTCAATGACGAAGTCCCGGTCGTTTTCATCGATGGCCGCAAGGCCTTCAAGTACCACATGGATGAACAGGAATTCCTGCGCAAGCTGGCCAGCTAGCAGGTTTGCTTGTAAACCGGCCGGTTTCCAGTAGAATCGCTCGCGGCATGCTGCGCACGGAACTCTACGCCGATCCGCGGAATCGCTTTCTGCATGACGTCATACTCGATTCCTGCCGTCGCAATGCCGAGAAAACGGCGATTGTCGACACTTCTTCCGGACGGCGCCTGACCTTCTCCGAATACGGCGAAACCGTCGAAACCCTTGCGCGCGGAATGATCGCGGCCGGTCTCAAGCCGGGCGAAGTCGTCGGCATCTTTCTTCCCAATTCCTGGGAATTCTGCGCGACGTTTCACGCTTTACAACTCGCCGGAGCCATCCCCACTCTCCTGAATCCGACCTACCGCGAGCGCGAAGTTCGATATCAGCTGGACAACTCCGGAGCTGTGTTTCTGATTAGCGATGCGGCAAACATCGAAGGAATTAATCTGGCAGGGCTGCCCTCCCTGCGCCGGGTTTTCACAACGCGTGGCGCGACTTCCGCCGCCGAGATGTTTTCGGAACTCCTGAAAGGATCCAGTTCATCGTTTCCCGTTCCGGGCTTGCCTTCAGACCAAGCCATCGCCGCGCTTCCCTACTCCAGCGGCACAACGGGACTTCCCAAAGGTGTCATGCTTTCGCATCGCAATCTGCTGGCGAACGTGTACCAACTAATTGGGCCCAACGGGAGCGATCTCTGTGCCGCCGACAACATCTTGTGCAGTTTGCCGCTGTATCACATCTACGGCTTGAATGTGATGCTCAATCCGTCTCTGATTCTCGGTGCCACCTTGATCCTGATGCCGCGATTCAACGTGCCCCAACTCACCACTCTCATCGTGGAAGAATCGGCGACCATGATGCCTCTGGTCCCTCCTGCCATCAACGCGCTCTGCCAGGCGGCAGAAGCTGGACAGTTCCCTCGCGACCACAAGGTGCGCTGGGTGAAAAGCGGAGCCGCTCCGCTCGCCGCAGATCTCCCACGCCGCCTCACGTCGCTTACCGGCATTCTGGTGTGCCAGGGATATGGAATGACCGAAGCCTCGCCCGTGACCCACGTTGGATTTCTCGATCCGCCGCTGTATCACCCTGATTCGATCGGCCAACCGATGGCGCAAACGGATTGCCGGGTTCTCGCACAGTCTGATCTCGACCCGACCGAGAGTCCTGACAACATGACCGAGGCGCCATCCGGCCTGCCCGGCGAGCTCGTCATGCGCGGACCTCAATTCATGCTGGGGTATTGGAAAGATCCGCAGTCAACCGCCGCCGTTCTGCGCGATGGATGGTTTTGGTCTGGGGACGTCGTCACTCGCGACCGTGACGGCTTCTATCGTGTGGTCGATCGCCGCAAGGAGATGATCAAGTACAAGGGATTTCCCGTCGCGCCCGCCGAAGTCGAGGCCGTATTGCTCGAGCATCCGGCGGTGAAGGAATGTGGAGTGGTAGGGCGGTCGTGTCCCGTGGCAGGTGAAATTCCGGTGGCCTTCGTCGCTCTGCGCGACGGATTTGTCGACAGCGGCAAGCTCGGCCAGGAACTCTGCGGCTTCGTGGCCGACCGGCTCACGCACTACAAGCAGCCGCGCGAAGTTCACTTCATCGATGTGGTTCCCAAGACGGCGTCCGGAAAAATCCTCCGGCGCGAACTTCGCAAGACTCTTGGCTAGGCGAGGCGCGATCTACGTTTACTTCTGTTTTTCCCCCGCTATCTTCTTTGTGACCAGGAAACTCCAAATGACCTGGTTCGCGTCGAAGTCCTGACTTGTCTTCCCCACGGTGTTTTCGGGTTCGTATTGCTCTCCGCCAGGCCATGTATTGCCCGCGCCCTTCACGCTATACAGGACGACCTGAGCTTCCTGCTGACATCCATTGAAGGTATCGACTTTCGTTTCCATGCCACCCTTCTCATGTTCCGGCAGCTTGCTCTTCTCGGGTTTTTCGGAGCATCGATCGATCCTCGCCCAGGCCTTCGCACTGTCTTCCACCGACAGAGTGTTCAAGCTGAGATTCTTCTCCGTGCCGCCACCGTATGGAACAACCGGATCTGAGGTGCCATCGATCATCATCGCCGCCACGGGACGCCCGGGCAGACAGATCATCGTCTTCGGCATCGCCGCGCCCACAGTCGCTACCGCGGCCACGCGATCGCTGAGTGCGCAGCCCATGCGCATACTCATGAAACCGCCCTCTGAGAGTCCGATCGCGTAAATGCGGGACGAATCCACCGAATACTTGGACCCCATCTGGTCGAGCATCTGGTTGAAGAAACTGACGTCATCCGCCTGGCTCGACTGCCGACCTTCGTCGGGATCGCGGCTCGGCCTCTGCTGCCCTCCGCCACCCGGATATCCGCCACCTCCGCCCGGATAGCCGCCGCCACCTCCTCCTCCGGGGTAGCCGCCTCCGCCTCCTGGATAGCCTCCGCCGTAACGCCGTCGCCCCGGCTGCATCATCGAGGTGTTTCGCTGTTGTGGCCGTACGCCGACATTCCAGCGGCCGTGGAGCGCTGCTGGATAGACCGCGATGATTCCGTCCTTGTCTGCCAGTTGGTCGAAACGCGTGAGGCGCTCCATGTCATCCGGATCTTGGTTCATGCCATGGAGCAATATCACCACTGGATAGTGCTGTTGCGGATCATATCCACGGGGCAGGCGGACCGTAAAATTGCGGTCCACATCATCGACCGTCACTTTCTCTCTGGTTTCCTGTGCCAACAACGCTTGGACGCTTAACAGCAACGCCACCCCGGCTAACGCGCCAAGGCGGTCAGAATTCCCTAATCTCATTGATTTCTCCCGAAAGCGACCCGACAGAGCCCAAGCAGACGATTACCTCTGGTTGGAAGCACTCGTGAGGCGCAAAGTTGGCTCTGGACGGAACTTTCCCGCCTCCCGCGCCGTATTTCCTGTCAGCAAGCGAATTCAGCACCGCTCCTACGGCGCACAACAGGAAGGGAGAACTACCATGGAAGGAATCACCGGTCTCGCGGCAGTGATCATGTTCTTAGGGATGCCCACGGCAATCCTGGCGATGTATACGTACTACCGCGTGCGCAAACTGCGCACCGAGGAGCGTCTCGCGGCAATTCAGCGAGGAGTTGCGGTTCCCATGGAGCCCGAACTGTCCCAGTCGGCGAGTTCGCGGCGAGCTGGCATTTTGCTCACAGCAGGAGCTATCGGATACATGATGGCGTTCTCGATCCTGGCTCGGTATGAGCCCGACGCCATGATGGCCGGTGCGTTCGGCGCCATCCCGTTTGCTTTGGGACTGGGCTACTTCCTCGACTCAGCGTTGATCCGTCGCGACGCCAAAATATCGTAGCTCATGGAGGGGCGGACGCCTCGTCCGCCCCCGAGCGAAGCGAGGTAGGGCCGCCAAATGGCCGCGACAACCCAACAGCCTATTCGCCGGTCAGAAACTTGTACTGCTCCGCATTTAGCGGCACCACGCTCAATCTTCCTTGCCGCGCAAGCGGAGACTCCGAGAACAAACGATTCGCCTTCGCTTCCGCCAGCGTAACCGGCTTCGCAATCGCCTTTCCCACTTTGATCTTGACCTGCGGATTTCTGGCGTCCGACGTGTCGACCGACACCACGCTCGCGGTACCAACCGCGCTCTTTTCATCACCAGTGTGATAGATCACCAGGCGCTCACTTGGTTTCATCGCGCGCAGATTCTTCAACGCCACCGGGTTCGACACTCCGTCCCAGATCGTTGTCTTTTCCTTTTGCAGGTCGGCAAACGAATACGTGGAGGGTTCCGTCTTCAGCAGATAGTCCATGAAATTTCTCGCTCTCGATTTCAGAATCTTGGGATCGGTAGTCAGCAACCGGTCAGAACAAATTCAATTGGGTTTCTTCGGATCAGGGGGCGGCGGTTCCTCTTTGGGGGTATTGCCCGGATCTTTTGCATGATCGTCGTACACCGAAAATTGCCCTTGCGGGCGCTTTAGCTTGATCATGATCTCGGTCTTCGCCTTGTCCACCGCGAAATCGTCGCCATACGTTTGAAAGCCGTGCGCCAGCACCTGCACGCGCAGGCCGCCGTAGGGAATTCCATCAAAATTCGCCTTGCCATCCGCGTCAGTCTTCAATTCCATCCCGCCCCTGCTCTGCTTGCCGTTGGCAGACACCGAGTGCATGATCACGGCCGCATTGCGCACGGGCTTGCCGTTGTCGTCCTTGATCACTGAAAAGTAGATCCACGATGTCGGTTCGTCGTCCTTGTCTTTCTGCCCCATGGCTGTGTTCGCGCACGCGAACATAGCCAGCACCATCCCGGTAACGATGAGCTTGTTCATGGGTGTCATTTTAAGCAGGCTGACGCCCGCTGTCATCTGCCTGAGATCCTTCAAGGCGCTTCAGGCACGCGATCCGCCCGAACTCTTCTAGAATGCTGAGGTGAAGAATTGGGACGTTATCGTGATCGGAGGCGGCATCATCGGCCTCTCCCTTTCTATCGAACTGCGAAAGCGGGGCGCGGCGGTCTTGGTGGTGGAACGCGGCGAAATCGGGCATGAAGCTTCTCGCGCTGCCGGCGGCATGTTGGTCGATTCTTCCCTCGAAACTCCGAAGGCCCTGCAGGCCTTGGCAACGGCAAGTGCATCGCTCTATCCCGAATTCGCCTATGAGTTGGAAGCGGAATCCGGCATGAAAGTCGATCTGCGGGATCGCGGAACGATTCTCTTCGTTTCCGAAGAGCACTTCGATCAAGCCAAAGATCTCCCTGACGCGAAGATTTCTGACTTAGAGCCCGCGCTTGTTACAGCCGAGAACGCGGGGAAAGCCGTATATCTCAAGGAGCGAAGCGTCGATCCGCGAGGTCTCACCGCAGCGGCTGCGCAGGCCGCAAAGAACCGCGGTGTGCATTTTTCGTCGGCCGATCCTGTAACCGCGGTCGATCTCTCGGATGGCGCCGTATCCGGTGTCACCACGACGAAGACAAACTTCTTGGCTCCCAAAATCGTCAACTGTGCGGGCGCATGGTCTGGACAGATCGGTCCTCACCCGTTCCCCACCAGGCCCGTGAAAGGCCAGATGCTTTGTCTCGCGATGCCTTCACGGAATCTCTTGCAGCATGTGATTCGTTCGCCGAAGGTGTATCTGATTCCTCGCAGCGACGGGCGCCTGCTGGTCGGGGCAACGGTGGAAGAAGCCGGTTTCGACAAGCGGACCGACGCCGATACCCTTCGGCGTCAGCATGAGGCCGCGATAGACCTCGTGCCGAAACTCCGCGACGCCAGAATTCTCGAGGAATGGGCCGGCCTTCGCCCCGGAACTCCTGACGCTCTCCCGATTCTGGGAAAAACTGGCACGCCTGGCTATTACGTCGCAACCGGCCACTTTCGCGACGGAATTCTGCTCGCTCCGATTACCGCGCAGGTGATGGCCGACGTTGTCATGGGTACGGAATGTCCGCACGACTTAACTCCATTCTCGCCCTCACGCTTTGCTTAGTGGGGCGCGCACTCCGCGCCACCAGCCATTCCCGTCGCGCTATACTGATTCGTTTCCTCGGACCATACCCGCAATCGTGCGTTTTCCGCCGAGATTGATCCCGGCGCATCGAAGAAAGGATTCATCATGGCCTCTCCCGCAGTTGATTTTGCCCGCAGCAATCAGCAACGCTTCCTGAACGAGTTGAAAGATCTTCTCCGCATTCCCAGCGTAAGTACCCTCGAAGAGCACACGCCTGACGTCAAGAAGGCCGCCGACTTTGTCGCGAGCGAACTGAAACGCATCGGTATGGAAAACGTCGAGATCATTCCGACCAAGGGCCATCCACTCATTTACTGCGACTGGCTCCATGCGCACGGAAAGCCGACCGTTCTTTGCTACGCGCACTACGACGTGCAGCCCGCCGAACCGCTGGACGAGTGGCACAGCCCTCCGTTCGAGCCAACGGAGCGCAATAACAATATCTATGCCCGCGGAGCCGTCGACGACAAAGGCCAGCTATGGATGGAAGTGAAAGCACTCGAAGCTCTCATGCAGACTGGCGGCGGAAAGCTTCCCATCAACGTGAAAGTAATTTTTGAAGGCGAAGAGGAAGTCGGCGGCGAATCAATTGCCGAATACATCCGCAAGCAGAAAGCGAAGTTGAAGGCCGATTTTGCCCTGGTCTGCGATACCGAGCTTTTCGCTCCCGATCTACCGACTCTTTGCGTCGGCCTCCGCGGACTGGTCTATACCGAGATCGAAGCCATCGGCGCAAAGACCGATCTGCACTCCGGGATGTACGGCGGTGCCGCGCCCAATCCGTTTTTCGCGTTGATTGAAATGATCAGCAAAATGAAGGACGCGAAGGGCAAAGTTCTGATCCCCGGCTTCTACAAGGGCATGAAGGCTCCGACCGCTGCTGAACTGAAGGCCTGGAAGCGGCTGCCCTTCAAAGAAGAGCACTATCGTAAGACCGAAGTCGGATCGAAAGTCTTGACCGGCGAGCCGGGATACTCCGTTCTCTATCGAACCTGGGCGCGTCCGACGCTGGAAGTTCATGGCATGCCCGGAGGGTTCGTCGCCGATGGCGCCAAGACCGTCATTCCCGCGAAGGCCAAGGCTAAGGTCTCGATGCGCCTCGTGCCCAATCAGGATCCCGACGACATTCTCAAGAAGTATCTGGCGTTCGTGAAGAAGGTCACTCCCAAGGGGATCGACACCAAAGTCAAAGTGTGGAGCAAAGGTCCGGCCTGCGTCGTGAGCACCGACAATGAGTACATTGAAGCCGCGACCGCTGCGCTGCATGACACGTTCAAGAAAGAAACGGTCTTCATTCGCAGCGGCGGATCGATTCCTATCGTCACCGACTTCCAGGACGTGCTGAAGATTCCCAGCGTGATGATGGGCTTCGGCCTTCCCGACGACAACCTTCACGCCCCAAACGAGAAGTTCCACATCCCGAACTTCCACCGCGGGATCGAAACCATCTGCCGCTTCTTCGAGAAACTAGGAGCCTAGCTCATGTAGGGGCGGGCGCCACGCCCGCCCCCCTGAGCAAAGCGAGGTAGAATCGCCACGATCCGATATTGCGAGTTGAACGCAGACTAAACCGCGCTTTTCAGGGGTCATCGCGGTTCCCCAAACTCAGCCATTGCATATCCCGTTCCGAATGCGCTAGCCTTATCTTGCTCTCGCGATTCACCCCACCTCTTTTTCCTCTCCGCCTAAGAACTGCCCTTTTGTTGCAATGTCTGTGCAATACAACGCGGTCTGGCGTAAGCCCACACTACATATAGTGTTATATTGCTTGACGCCGGCTGAATTTGGCCGTTACAGTAGCTTAAATTTGTGCTCACCCTCTCCAGCCTGGGTTGAGATTGGTCGGACAACGAACGAGCATGCATCGAATTCCAGAGGGAGGAATCCCTTTGGTCAACAGCCTATTCTGCTGGGTTGATGGGTAAGAGCAGTCCCCGCCTCTCGCAAGAGCCGCGAGAAATGGGGTATCCGGCCCGCTGGCAACTGGCCGCTGACAACCGGCCACAAGTCTTAAGGAGTTTACGTTGCTCAAACTGAAGAGGCTTCAGATTCTCGGGTTCAAGTCGTTTTGCGACCGGACCGAGCTCAAATTTCACGGAGACGGCGTCGCCGCCATTATCGGCCCCAACGGATGCGGCAAGTCGAACATCTCCGATGCCATCTCTTGGGTTCTCGGCGAGCAGTCGGCCAAGACGCTGCGCGGCGCCCGTATGGAAGATGTGATCTTCGCCGGCACTCGCGACCGCAAGCCTACCGGCATGGCCGAGGTTTCGTTGACGCTGATCGACCCTGAGCTGACCGGCGGCGCCGATGTCGCGGCGCCGACTGAAATCGACATTCAAGACGATATGCCCGAAGGGGCAGATGCTCGTATCACCGACGATTGGGACGAAGCCTCCATCCGCGCCCGTGCCGCTGCCGACACCGACAGCGCCGTCGAAGATGCCCAGCCCGGCAAGACAGAGGAAGTCATCGTCCCGCGCTCAAAGGTCAATACCATTGCCGTCGCTTTTCCGGATGACGAACCCATTTTTGCTCTTCCCGTCCACAACGTTACTGCGCCGGCAACCGCGGCTTCTGTTGGGACGGCCGCGCCGCATGTCGTGTTGAAGATCCGCCGCCGCAAATTCAACCAGCAACAGTTCCACTCGGGAGAAATCGTTGTTACCCGCCGCCTGTTCCGATCGGGCGATAGCGAATATCTGTTGAACGGCAAGCTCTGCCGCCTGCGCGACATTCAAGAGCTCTTCATGGGGACCGGCCTGGGACCGGAATCCTATGCCCTGATCGAACAGGGACGCATTGGTCAGATCCTGAGCAGCCGGCCTACCGATCGCCGAGCCATCCTCGAAGAAGCGGCAGGCATCACGAAATTCAAGACGAAGAAGCGCCTTGCCGAAGCCCGTCTCGAAGACGCGAAGCTCAACTTGTCGCGCGTGAACGACATCTTCGAAGAAGTCACGCGCCAGATGAATTCTCTCAAGCGGCAAGCTTCGAAAGCAGAGCGCTATGCCCGCCTGCGCGAAGAGATGCGCGCCAAACTGCGGTTAGTCTTGGCGAGCAAATTCGTCTCGCTCGAACGCGAGAGCGCCGAGATCGAATCTCAGCTGCACTCGCTGGGTGAGGAAATGCACACTCGCTCGGAGGAAGTGAAAACTTTCGAGTCCGAGCACGCCGACCGCACCCGCCGCGGATACTCCATCGAAACCGAATTACGCGAGAACCACGACCGCATTGGCCAAATCGTCCTCGAAATTGACCGCGCGCACGCGCGACGGCGTCACAATGAGGAGCGCTGTGCGGAACTTCTCGTCCGTTCAGCATCGGCTGAGGCGGAACTGGCTCAGGCCCGTCACCGGCTGAGCGCGCTCGAATCCGAACGCGAGTCCAATCGTCAGATCCTCGATTCAGCTACGGCAGACTTGGCGGCTGCGCAAAGCGATCTTGCACTATGCCAGCAAGAGGCAGCCACAGCCACCGCGAGCCTCGCCGAGATCGAACGGCGTCAGGAAGAGTCCCGAGTATCAATCTTCGACACGGTTTCGTCTGCCTCCCGGCTGCGCAACCAGCTCGCGCAGGCCGAAGAACGTCTCGCCGGAGTTGACCGTGAATCGCGCCGCCTCGAAGCCGAGATCAGCAATGCCAACATCCAGGTCGAAGCCTTCGGCGGACAGCGTGGCCAACTCGGTCTTGAGTTTGAAAGTGTCACCCAGCGGGTCAGCGGCTTTGGGGAAGAAATCGGCCACCTGCGCCGCTTGATCGAATCCAAGAAGCAAGAGGAAAGCAGCGCCAAGACCCGTCTGGACGGCCTACGCGCAGAATTTGCAACGGCGCTGGGCAAACGAGGCTCTCTCGAAGCTGTCATCGCCGAGCATGGATATTCCACCGAGTCGGTCCGCCGCCTGTTTCAGTCGGGCGTCATGCAGAGCGGCCTCGCTCCAGTGGGCGTGTTGGCTGATTTCCTTGAAGTGGAACCGAAGTTCGAGCGCGTCGTGGAAGATTTCCTCCGCGACGAACTGAACTACATCGTCGTCAAGTCCTGGGATGCGGCTGACGAGGGGCTGCGCTTGCTGCGCACCGACGTCGATGGACGCGCTACCTTCCTCGTGCACCCCGAAGATTCGCAGGCGAAGTTCTCGTTTGTTCTCGACGAAGCGGCGCACTCGGCTCCGCTCGCCGCGCAAATCGTTCCGCTCAAGAACACCATTCGGGTGCTTGACGGCTTTGGTAAATCGCTCGAAGTGATTCTGCCCAAGCTCCGCGACGGTTACATCGTTCCCGCATCGGACGTCGCCCGCGGTCTTGCGCTTGAAAATCCTGATGCCTTCTTCCTGTCGCAGGCAGGAGAGTGTTTCCACAACGTGACAGTCACGGGCGGCAAGCAGCGTTCGGAAGGACCGCTTTCGATGAAGCGCGAGTTGCGCGAGGTGTCGCGTCAACTCGAAGAGCTTGAGCGGGCGCTGCGTGAAGAAGAGATGCGCGTACTGGCCCTGGGACACGAAATCCGGGACCTCAGTTCCCTGCTCGAACGACTTGACGGCGAGAAGCGCGAAGCCGAATTGGAAGTGATGACGTCGAGCCACATGCTGCAACAACTCGATTCCGAGATGGCCCGTGTCAGCGAACGGCTGAATGTCTCCCAGATGGAACTGGGACGCTTGGCTGCGGAACGAACCGAACACGAAGGCATTCTCTGCGCGCGTCAGTCCGAGATCGAGGTTCTCGAACTTCAGCGCTTGCAACTGGAACAGCAACTGGCTGCAGCACAGGAATTTCTGGCAGTCGTTCGGCAACGCCGCGAAGAGTCGGCACAGACGGCGTCGCGCAATGCAGCCCGCGTGGCCACACTGGAGGAGCGCCATCGCTCGGCGGCTGGAGTTCTGCAGCGGATTGAATCGCTGTTCTCCGAAATGGGCGAACGCGTCCACTCCCTGGCTTCGCAGATCGATGGCGCCGCAGCCGAGAAACTGCAGCGCGAAACTGAGAACGAGCAACTAGCTCAATCCGCTACCGATCTTGAGGCCGAGCGCAATGCGGCGCAGACGCGCGAGGGGCTGCTGCAATCCGAAACCGAACAATTGCGCTCCCGTCTTGCGGAAATCGACGAACTGCTTCGCAACAGTCGTCTGCTTCTCGACCAGGCGCGCGACAAGCGCGGAGAGCTTTCCGCAACTGCAGCCAAACTGCAGTCCGATCAGCAATACATGTCGGAAACCTGTCTGAACGAGCTCGGGATCGAACGCGCGGTCCTGATGGAAGACGCAACTCTGACCGCTGTCAGCGGAGATGAACTTGCTGCGGAAGACCAACTCTACCGCGATATGCGCACGAAGCTCGATGCTATGGGGCCGGTCAACATGATGGCTCTCGAAGAGTACAAGGAAACCGCCGAGCGCCATTCGTTCCTCGAAACCCAACGCACCGACCTCATCACATCGATCGAGAATACAACGGCGACGATCCGCGAGATCGATCAGATTTCGCGCCAGAAGTTTGAAGAGGCCTTCGCCACCATCAACTCAAACTTCGAAGCGACGTTCAAGAAGCTATTCGGCGGCGGGCACGCCTTCATGAAACTAACTGATGAAGAGAACAGCGCCGAAAGCGGTATTGATGTGATTGCGTCGCCCCCGGGCAAGCGCTTGCAGAGCGTCCTGCTGCTCTCTGGCGGCGAGAAGGCGCTGACGGCCTTGGCGCTGCTCGTTGGCATTTTCCAGTTCGCACCGAGCCCATTCTGCATCCTCGACGAAGTCGACGCGCCATTGGATGAGGCTAACGTCGGCCGTTTCACAGACTTGGTAAAGGAGATGAGCGTCCAGACCCAGTTCGTGCTCATCACCCACAGCAAGAAAACGATGAGCATCGCACCCGTTCTGTACGGAGTAACGATGCAGGAGCCTGGCGTTTCGAAACTCGTATCGGTCCGCTTCGGAGCTTAGTGAGTCCGGGGACTTATCGAAAACACAAGGGAGCCGGTCGCTGAAAGGCGCTGGCTCCCTTTCTCGTATTATCCCCGTTATCCACTCCCATCCTCAGCTTTTCCACAGTGCCAGCCTCCTTCAAGCTGTGCTGGCGTGCTGTTCCAGCGATTCGCCTCGCCGTCAACACTTTTCCATCCGGCAGATTCTGTAGCCGACATAATGCTGTGATGAGAATCGTTGACATTTTTTTCGGACCAGCTAGAATACGCCTCGCCTCTAACCTGTAAAATTTCAATCATGAGCACAGACCTCCTCGATTCCGTCCTTCTCCATACCGACTTTCCTGACCTGAAACTTCACGCCAGCGGCAAAGTGCGCGACGTGTATATCGTCGACGATCAGCATCTTCTTTTCGTCGCGAGCGACCGCATTTCGGCGTTCGACTACATCCTGGCGACCGGCATCCCGCACAAGGGTCGCGTCCTCAACCAGATCTCCTTGTTCTGGTTCGATTTCCTCGCCGATATTGTTCCCAATCACCTCGTCACCGCCGACGTGGACCAATACCCCGTGGCCGTCCGCAAGTACGCCGACCAACTTCGCGGGCGCTCGATGCTCGTCCGTCGCGCAGAAATGTTCCCTGTCGAGTGCGTCGTTCGCGGATACATTTCCGGCTCGGCTTGGAAGGAATACAAGGCCACCGGAAAGGTTTCCGGCATCGCTCTTCCGGAAGGACTGAAGGAATCGGAAGCATTCCCGGAGCCGATTTTCACTCCTTCCACCAAGGCAACGACCGGCCACGACGAGAACATCTCGTTCGATCAAATGTGCGAAACGGTAGGCGTTGAAACCGCCAGCCACCTGCGAGATCTAACGCTCCGCGTTTATAAGAAGGCTGCAGCCTACGCCCGTCAGCGCGGCATCATCCTGGCTGACACGAAGTTCGAATTCGGCCGCACTTCGCTTGGGATCACGCTCGCCGACGAAGTTTTGACTCCGGATTCTTCCCGCTTCTGGCCCGCCGACAAGTACGCCCCGGGACGGCCGCAGGATTCGTATGACAAGCAGTATGTACGCGACTATCTTGAGCAGATTCATTGGAACAAACAGCCGCCTGCTCCTGCCCTTCCGCCGGACGTGGCGCGCCGTACCAGCGAGAAATACCTCGAGGCTTATTCCCAGCTCACAGGGCACGATCTGGATGTGTAACGGGGTGCGTGGCGTGATCGGCCGCGAACACAACGCATGACCGTCGCCGATTGGTTGATTTTCGCCGTATTGCTGATCAACGTCGTTACGGCCGCGATGCAGGGCTTCTTTTCCGAAGCCCTGACCATGGCCGGACTCGTCGTTGGTTATGTCGTAGCCGCATGGAAGTACAGAAGTATCGCAGCGTGGTTGGAAAGTTTTTTAAAGAACCCGTGGTTGGCTGAGATTGTTGGGTTTCTGGTGATCTTTTTTGCCATCGTGCTTCTGTTTGGCATCGCTGCCAGGATCGCACGGTGGCTCATGAAAGAAGCTGGACTTAGTGGTTTTGACCGTTTCCTCGGCGCAGTCTTGGGGTTGCTGAAGGGCGGGCTGATGGTGGCTGTGATTCTGATGGGTATGACGGCATTTGAGCCGACTTCGAAGCTGCTGCAGAACTCCCAATTGGCGCCTTATTTCCTGGTTGTGGGACGGGCCGCCATCTGGGTCGCTCCTTCGGAATTGCGCGCTCGTTTCTATCAGGGTCTCGATCTCATTCATCAAGCTCCGCAGAAGTTAACCAGCTCTCCAGCCTCCTCGCCAAAATAGACGGCGTAGTGCAAAATTCATAACGAAGAGAGACGCAACGTGAAAGATCAACTGGAAGCACTCGTCCTGCAAATGTACCGCAGCAATATTCTTTATTCCGAGGGCGTGCGCGAATTCAAGAAGCGATTCATTCTGACCGTACTGCAGGAGAACAAAGGCAACCAGTGCCGCGCCGCGCGCGAACTGGGTATGCACCGCAACACCCTCAGCCGCACCATCACCGAGTTAAAGATCGACGTTCGTCAGCTCCGCGACGGTGTGAAACGTCCACCCCGCAGCGCCCGCCCAATGACGATGGAAAAGAAAGTCGTCCGCTAAGCAGTGAAATTAAATACGCCCTCTGTCATCCTTCGCGAAGCGAAGGCTTCCCCCTATACCTTCGGGTCTAATCGGCGGCGTAGCAAGGCGTTTCTAACGGTGCGGACGTAGGACAACTGCTGGGTGATTTAGGTACCTGCTCACAGGGCTTCCCGATTTCGAACCTTCCCCAAAAAACAAGAGGCAGCCCGCAAGGGCTGCCTCTTATTCAGCAAACTGCTGATTACTTCGCTGCTGGCTTCTTATGCGTCGCTGCGCCCTTCGCAGGAGCGGCGGCTTTGGCGCGGAGTAGTTGTCCCTTCTCCATCACCATCATGAACGGATTCGGCGTGTACGAGGCTGGCTCGCCTTGGAAGTCGAAGCTCGCGCCATCCTTCGGAACGAGACGAACTGGAACCTTATCCTCGAACTTCAGAGTGATATCGGCTTTCTTGGCGTCGATGTCATCCGAGCTTCCCGCAATCTGGAATTCGGTCGGCGTCGTGCTCATCACCGTGCCGTTCATCTGCACGGCTTTGCCCTTGATCGCGTTCCACACCGTGTCCTGATCTTCCTGGCTGCCATTGCTCAGCACGAACTCCCACGTAGCGAAGTCCATTTTGTCGGGAGACGTCGCGGTGATCATATTGTGCGCTTGTTCGGCTGGGGTCGGAGCGGGTTTGATCGGAACCTGCGCGCCGCCAGCCTTAGCCGCAGCGAGCACTTCCGCCCATCCATCATCGCCGGCATGGAACTTCACATACTGCGAACGTGCGTACTTCTCGATCCCAGGAGCGCTGGCAGCGGGTGCAACTGCTGCGGCGCGAGCCGCGAACCATATCCCGTTCTGATAGTCGGGAGGCGTTTGTTGCAAGTACGACAACGCCAGCGGGTACAGCAAACTCAAATCTTTTGCCGAGTCCGGAGGATTCGCATCGACCGCCGCTTTCAGTTGAGTGGCAGCCTTCGCGGAATCTTTATCCTGCAGCGCTCCCCAGCCGATTCCGGCATCAAAGTTCTCCGTCATCGTCTTCACTTGATTCTGGAAATCGGCTTCGCTCGTTCCTTCCGGCTTCGTGTACTTCGAGATGCACTCCAGACCTTTCTGGCCGTACTTTTCTGCGTCCGCAGATTCCTGCTTGCCATTCGCGTCCCCACCTTGCGCGCTGAGGCGATTGACATAGGTCAAAAGGAATAGCGCAGGCACCGGACAAGGTTCCGCGGCGACGAGCTTCGTGGCCGTCTCCATCGCTTTTTTGACGTTTCCCGATTGCTGATACGTTCCCAACAAAACCTCAAGCGCCTGATTCTTCATCACGCTATTTGGATACTGCGTGAGAAATGCTTCGAGCCCGCTGATCTTGGCATTGGCATCCTTCTGCTGGATCGCCGCCACGTAGGCGTTGTACTCGGCCGGATCTTTGATCACGGGCGCCGCCGCCTGGGGCGCTGCTGGTTGTGCCTGCCCCGCCGCCGCAGGTTGTGCCTGCGCCGCTGGCGTGGCCGGTTGTCCCGGAGCTGGCGCCGCAGTATTCTGTCCCACCGCGACCGCCGTTACTCCAAGCACAACCGTAAGCAGAATCGTTTTCATCACTATGGCTCCTTAGGCTTTCGGGAAATATCTTTTTGGGAATCTTGTATCTATATATCAGCAGCGACTGCATTCCGTCTGGACCGCACCAAGCTCTGATCCTGCTCTGAAATGCCGGGCTTCCTGGCAGGGAGACCCGGGAGGCAAAGGGTGAACCGATTGGAACGACGTGGCGGCAGCCCCTCAATCCCGGCGACCCGGATTATAAGTACGTCTTCTTCCGAAGGCAAGCGGGTTCCCATTCCTCGTCCCTAATATTGTTAAGATGCGGATAGCGGACATCCTGGATGTTTTGCCTTCGCATGCGCCGCACAGGAGATTTCACTTAGATATGGACACCGCAACCCCTCTCGCCGGGCAAGTCGCCCTCGTCACCGGAGCCGGACGCGGCATTGGCGCCGCCATTTCCCGCAAACTCGCGGCCTTGGGAGCCACTGCCGTGCTCTGCGGGCGCACGCAATCCACGCTCGACGAGACTGCCCAGACCATCCGCAAGGCCGGCGGAAAGACCGAGGTCATTCCTTGCGATGTCTCGATCATGCACCAGGTCGAATATGCCTCGGCACGTGTCGACAGTACCTTCGGCCGGCTCGACATTCTCGTCAACAACGCGGGCATCGGCGGATTCAGCGACGCGCTGCACAATCTTCCACCCGAAGACTGGGACCGCATCCTCAACACCAATCTCCGCGGAGTCTATTATGCGATTCGGTCATTCGCGCCGCTAATGATTCGCGCGTACAGCGGCCATATCATCAACATCTCGTCCCTGGCCGGGAAAAACGCTCTTCCCAACGGCGCAGCCTACGCAGCTTCCAAGTGGGGATTGAATGGCCTGACCTACTCGGTCGCGGAAGAACTTCGCCCGCACAACATCCGGGTGTCGGTCGTTTGTCCTGGCTCGGTGGACACGGAACTGAGCCCCCACGCCGGAAAAGATCCTGGCAAGATGCTTCAGCCTGACGACGTTGCCCATGCCGTCGCAATGCTGGTGACCCAGGCTCCGCAATCGTTCATGAGCGAGATTTTGCTGAGGCCAACGCAAAAGCCGTAGCCAAAGCGGAAGCAGATGAAAGTTTGATTTGCGTTTGTCTTTTGTGGGCACGGCCGCCTTCGGCCGTCCAGCGCCGAGGGCGCGTGACTTCAGTGGGTGTCAGTGCATTTTGTTTCCTCTCGTCTTTATTTCTTGAACAAATTCTCAAACGCTGCTCGCGCATCATTTGGACGCAAGGTTGCCGGAGTCGAAGTTTCCTTCTCATGCGTGACGCGAATCTCGTAAAGTTCGCAGTCATTGCGTACATCTTTTTTCGCTATCCGCACCGCAACCGGCTGCATGCACTCGAAACGGCTTCCGGGATCGAAATACGTGCACTGCTTGCACGAGTGCAATTCAAACTGGCACTTTGGACACTTCCCGTCGCTCGGGATCCCCTGAAGAACGGTTCCACACTGCGCACACCGCGAGACCGCGCGCGTTCCGGGCATATTCACCGGGCGCGGCCCAAATGTGTTGTCTCTTTTCGGAGGCGGACTACCTGCGCCAGACCGCTCGCCCGTTCCCTTTCGCTCGTTGTCGCGATCGCGATCCTGATACCCGTGTTGACGGTATTTCGCCACTCAATCCTCCCCAAGCATGCGGCATGTATTGTGGACCGGATGCCACTCAACCGGCAAGTACTTCCATTCTTCAGAAGTCCGCCCCTTACAATGGAAGCATGATCCACGAAATTATTCCTGTGGGACCACTGCAGTGCAATTGCTCGATCATCGGCGACGAAGCCACGCACGAAGCGATGGTCATCGATCCCGGGGACGACATTGAAGGTGTTCTCGCTCTCGTCCGCAAACACAATCTGCAAGTAAAACAAATCGTTATCACCCACGCGCATATCGATCATGTTGGCGGAGCCATGAAGCTGCGCGCCGCGACCGGCGCTCCCATTCTGCTAAACCAAAATGACTATGATCTGCTCAAGATGCTCGATGAGCAGGCGACATGGATCGGCAGTGGCAGCTCCTGGCAAAGTCGAGATCGACCGCAGCGTCACCACTGGAGAAACGGTTTCCGCTGGCTCCCATACCGCCCAGATCCTACATACACCAGGACATACCGAAGGTAGCATCTGCCTCTATTTCGCGACCGAGAACCGAGTTGATCGCAGGCGATACACTCTTCGCCGGATCCATCGGGCGCACGGACCTTCCCGGTGGATCGATGCAGAAAATCATTCGGTCATTGCACGACACAGTTCTCGCTCTGCCGGATGAAACCGTTGTCGTTCCGGGCCACGGAGAATTGACGACCATCGGCGAGGAACGCGAAACCAATCCATTTCTGGTGAAACGTTGAACTGACCTCAAACTTCCGACGCACTGCGGGTTCGCACAGTTCTCGTCTCAAATCAGATTTCATGGCACTAGCTGAGCAGTATTGACCAGACTTGACGGTCTTGCGGGTGCGAAAGTTGTGTTGGGAAGATCTTGCGAGCGACACGACAGTCTCATCGTCCCCCCGAAGTCGCGGTTTCTCCATCCACGCAACCCGCAGCAGCAGAGTCGTACCGGGTAAGCGAGGGATATCGGTTTCAAGGAAATCAAAATGCGCACATTCACAAATGTTCGTTTCGTTCGTTTTTTCTTGTTCGCTGTGATATTGGGTTGCCTATCAGCAGCGGCATTTGCCCAAGTCGGCATAGCGATTTCATTTGGTCCTCCGGCGTTGCCGATCTATGAGCAGCCGCCGTGCCCTCAAGAGGGCTATATGTGGACGCCCGGCTACTGGGCCTATGACTACGACATCAGTGACTACTACTGGGTGCCCGGCACTTGGATCGAATCTCCGGAAGTCGGTTTCTTGTGGACCCCTGGCTATTGGGGCTGGAACGGAGGTGGGTTCATCTTCAACGAAGGCTACTGGGGCCCGCATGTTGGCTTTTACGGCGGGATTTCCTATGGGTATGGATATTTTGGTGAAGGCTACGAAGGCGGACGCTGGGATAACGGACGATTCTTCTACAACCGCTCAGTGAACAACGTCAACGTCACCAACATTCATAACGTCTACAACACGACCGTGATCAATAACACGACAACGATAAATCGCGTCAGTTACAACGGAGGGAATGGAGGGCTGAACGCCCGTCCGAGGGCCGAAGACGAGATCGCTTCGCGAGATCGACACGTCGCGCCTGTGCCCGCCCAGACACAACATCTGCAGGCTGCTCGTGCGAATCCGCAAATGCGCGCTTCCGAAAACCGCGGCAAACCTGCAATCGCGGCCACGCCCAGAGCGGGAGCATTCACCGACCGCGCAGTCGCGCCTGCCAAGGAAGCGGGTGCGCCGTACACCCCACCACTCAATCGTGGGGCCAACGCCTCACCCGCCAATGCAGAAACTCCGCGGCCCCAGAGCAACGGTGGCTTTGCGGGGGCGGCCCATGCCAAAGATGTTCAGCCGCACGCGCGCCCCGATCCGCCAAATACCGGCAATGCGAAGGCCGACCAGAAATACCAACAACAACAGCAGAAGCTTTACGCGCAGCAGGAGCAGGACCACCAGAAGCTGCAGCAGAGACAGGAACAAGACCATCAGAAGTTAGAACGACAGCAGGCTGCTCCTGCGAAAAATCAGCAGGTCGAGCAAAGGCATCAACAACAGACGCAGCAAATGGAACAAAAACATACCCAGCAACAGGAACGCATACAGACCAGGCAGCAACCGCCGAATCGCAATGAAGTGCGCCCTCCGGAGAAAAAATAGTTTCGCAAAAGACGATGGATCGGGCATCGCTCGCACAGAGATGCCTGATCCGGCGATCTAGCTCAGATGCAGAAGTACTCTGCGAATTCCTTCGGCAAACTCTTCCCTGTTCGAAATCAGGCTCAGGATAAGGTATCCGTCACTCGGAAAGTCGTAAAAGTGACCGGGATGCACGAGCACGGACTTCTCTCGGATCAACTCGATCGCCAGTTCTTCATCCGACTTGGTGACGGGGACGCGGAGCACGGCATACCAACCACCTTCGACCTCAGACGACTGCAGGCCGTTCGCTCCGCGAGCTGGCAATCCAATTCTGCGAGGTTCGAGCAAACTCGATCCAGTAGCTGCTGCTGAATGTTTTTTCTCTCCTTCAACAGCACCGGCAAGGCCCACTGGATGGGCGCGTTCATCGAAAGATAGGTATCGGCAATTATTTCGAGTCGCCCTAACGAGCCCTCAACATCTTCCGCGGGTCCGCTTGTGACCACCCATGCGACTTTCATTTGGGGCAGCGCTGAAATCTTGGACAGCCCGCTGAGCGTGAAAGTTAGGACGTCGCGATTGGCGGCGAAGGTGGCTTCTCTTCGCGAGTGGCTGGCGGCAGAGACCAATGTCGAGCTTTGCTCGATCGGACGGCCGAAGGCGGCTGTCCCGACATAGCCAGCGGCGATGACAACATCTCTATTCAATTGATAATCCAAGAACACTTCATCGGCGATGATTGCCAGGGAATGCTTGCGGCAGAATGAGTTCAACAACCCAAACTCCTCCGCGTGTACATGCGATCCAGTGGGATTGTTGGGATGCACCACCACGACTCCCTTGGTTCGCTCCGTAATGGCGGCTTCCATCGACGGAAAATCGATTTGCCAGCCATGGTCGTAGAGCAACGGGTACGGCACAAGCTTCACGTCCTGCAAATCCGCTAGAAACTCAAACAGCGGATAGCTGGGCTTTGGAACCAGTAGCTCGTCGCCGGCATTGCACAGAAGCCGGAACACGTGCGAGTAGCCTTCGCTGGTACTCGTCGTGAGAACGATGCGCTCGGGATCGAGTTCTTCGATTCCATGCTCCTCGAGGTAGTAAGAGGAAACAGCTTGACGTGCGGTGAGCAATCCCTTGGTCTGAGGGTCATAGTCGAGCGATTGCGGGGACGCGAGTGCCGACAAAATCACGCCGGAATCGTAGTCCAGCCCAACGCGCGTCGGATTCGATGCGGTCAAGTCCAGCAGCTTCGCGCCTTTTGCGTGCGCATCTTCGACCGCCTGCGTGAAGCGGTTCTGCGCCAGTTTCCAATTTGTTCTCTCGGAAAACCTGCGTTCAGAAACCATGCATGGATTCTATGGGATCAGTAACAATCGCAACGAAAAGAGAGGCTAGGAGTTGCGCGCACAAAGCGGCATCGAGCGAGAAGCTGAACATTCATTTCAGGATGAAATCGACGGACGATCGCGCGCTACATTCCCGGCGGCGGTACTCGATTCGCCAATTCGGGGACGGCTTCCTCGCTGACGGCGGGCGCTCCCACCCTCTCCAAGCTGGGCCAGTCTCGAATGCCTACCGCTGGACAAACCAGAACGTTGCCTTCGCGCCGGAGAAGCTGGCGCAAAGTCTGTACGCCGTAAAACAAACCTTCACCGGTATTGGCGGCGACGATCAAATGCGTCTTGTCCGAGAAGAGGAGATAGCCGTCTTCTCCCACGGCCTGATCAGCTTTCAGTCCATTTCTCGCCAGGAAACGCCTAACTCGCGCATCCTGCAAACGAGCCAGCACAATGGCTCCGTCTTCGGCTTTGCCGGCGGGCTTCATACCCACAATGTCGAGCTTGAGGCCGGACTGATCTTCCACCTCTTCGGCAAGAGTTTCGGCCGCGATCCGGTCTTCCGATTGGTGTCCCAGCAGAACGAAGATTTTCGTCCGCGGACTCAAATGAAATCCGCCGTTGCGCAGCTGAACTTCCTTGGGTGGAGGTTCCAGCTTCAGAATTGGATGGGCAGGCGAATCCAGCGCGACCAGCGCTGAAACGCTGCACAGAACCCAACCGATGATCCCTAAAACTAGCTTGCTCATCGAAATCCCTTGGCTACTGAGCCCCGACCAGTATTGTACCTTTTCGGGCGCTTGCCGTTCCGAGAAAGGGGACCTCTCATTTGTATCAACCCCTTACCCCGGCTGATTCCTCGCTCTTTCGCTCTAATATCGCTTCACTTCCCAAATGCTTCTTTATTAACAACATACGGCATTTTTGTGACGTCTCCACCGTAGTTCGCTTCCAGCACATCGATGACTCCCTGGGCACACCTGCCGGCCATTCCCTTCGCCGGGTCAGTGGAAAGCCGTGTGATGCGTGCGGCGCTGGCGAAGTGCGGCATGAGCCGGCAACGGTCGGCGATGGCGGGATCGCGCAAAGGAGAATCCGCCGGAAGCGGCTCTTTCTCGTAGACATCGAGGGCCGCGCCAGCGATCCAATTCTCGCGCAGCGCAAAGGCGAGTCCGTCTTCGTCGACAACCGGACCGCGCGAGGTGTTTACCAGATACGCCGTGGGCTTCATCAGCCGGAAGGTTTGCTCATTGAACAGATGGAAAGTCGGCGTAGCGCTCTCACCGGCACGCAGCAAAGGCACGTGCACGCTGACGAAATCAGCATCACGCAAAGCCTCGGCGAAGGGGACGTACTTGATCCATGTCTTTTCTTTTGTCAGCCCACTCTTGTGCCGCAAATCATTGATCTGTTGAACTGACTCGACGAACGCATGATTCTCATACGCCGGGTCGTAGCAGAGAACGTTCATGTCGAAACCAATGCATTTCTTAATGAACGCAAGACCGATCCGTCCCGTCCCAATCACAGCAACGGTTTTGCCGGTAACTTCGTCGCCCAGGAACGGCAGATATGGATGCCAGTATCCCCACTGCAGATCGCGCGTGAGATGTTCGGCCGTCCACATTTTTCGGGCTAGCACGCCCATCATGAAAAATGCGAACTCTGCGGTCGCTTCGGTCAGAACATCGGCGGTATGTGTGAACGGAATCTTGTAGCTGTTCGCGTCCGCGCGATTGATATTGTCGAAACCAACCGCAATCTGCGCAACGACCTTCAAATTTCCCTTTCCCGCCTCGAACACTTCTGCGTCGATAGGATCGCGGAGCGTAGTGATCAGCCCGTCAATGCCTGACTTGACCTTGTCGATGATCAGCTGTTTCGGCGGTGCTTTTGGATCGGAGTACACCTCAACTTCATAGCCACGCTTGCGCAGGACGTCGATGGCGTCGCCGATGTCGCACGTGGCAAATACGCGAAATTTGTTGGTCATGATTTAGGAAGGCTCTCTTCGCAGCTCAGTTCGACAAGAGTCCGCGAGAGAACTTGCGAACTCGAAATATCATACCCGACTGTCGAACGGTCGCTGAAGCGCCTTCCTATTTTGCGGCGGCGTGGTGGTCGTAGCTGATGACCCGGGTGATTTTCCAAGCTCCGTCTTTGTACTGCCACAGGTGGACGAACTGTCCTTCCCCAACGCCTTCCGTGTCGTCGTGACCTGGATGGTGAAAACGGTGTACTCCCATTTCCACGGCTCCGTAACCCTTCATGTGATAGATCTTCAGCGTGCCGGGAACAAGCTCGCGGGTGACGCGTCCGCAGATATTTTTCTTCACGCTGTCGGTCAGCGCTTCGCGGCCCAGAGTCACTCCACCCTGGTCGTGGTAGAACTCGACATTTTCAGCAATGTACGAAGCAAATTTCTCGAGATCGCAATGGTTATAGGCGTCGAACAGGGCCGCATCGAGAGTGGTGATCGCCCGATTCAACTCTTCTTGACTCTGAATCTTGTCGAGGGGCGGGACGTTTTGCGCGCGCGAAGGGATAGCGGTGAAGGGAAACACCAGCAGAAGGAGGACGGGGACGAACAAGGCGGACCGCTGCATCATGGGCATCTCGCTTTTCGGGGATTGGCTGCATAGGAAGCTACGTGACCCCAATCGAGAATGTTCCAAGAATTGCTGCGTCTACGGGACCGCGGAAGGATCCGGCTTTACTTTCGCAGCATTCGTCTTCTTGGGATCCTCGCCGACGGTCAGAACCGTCATGAAGCGATCGATCGTTTTGATGGTGAAGCGTTCGCTGAAGCCCGCCAGAAAAGCGATCAGAAATGCCAGTTGCGGCTTATTGATTTCGGCGCCGCTGCCCGATGTGCCCGTCGCCGAGATCACTCCAACGTAATAAACGAGATAGACGAACCATCCGAAGATCGCGCCCATGACCGGTTTGCAGAGATACCAGAGGCGAAAACTGCGGTCGAAATCTTTGGTCGAGATATGCGTGTAGAGACCATAGATGCCGATCGTCACTCCACCGAGCGCACCGAACCACGCGGCTTTGGCATTGTTCCCGACGAGGTCTTGCCACAACCAGAACGCTGGATAGCGCTGCACAAAATATCCGAGCCCGAGAATCACAACCAGATAGAGGATCTCGATGGCCAACAATTGCCACGCGATCGGCTCCGCCGCGGCACTCGCTCGCGCCCGCCAATAGGCCAGCATTGCGTTCTGATAGTTGGTTTTCGCGTCCTCGAGCTTTGCCGTGGCGAGCTGATTGCGAGCGGTTGCGATGCTGGCCTCGATGTCGGCGTAGCAACCGAAGGTCTCGGACAACTGCTTCACGTCCCCCTCAAGATCGTCAAGCTGTCTCGAGAGTGCTTCGACGGGGTCGATAGGGAGCGGCGGATTCGGCAGCGGAGGAGCGTTATTCTCGGGCATGGCATCCTTGAAATCAGCTAGCAGGTTCAAATGGCTGTCCACTCTATGGCATTTTGAAACATTGTGAAACGGCGAGGCTGGCCGTTACAAAAAACGAACGCTGCAAGCAGACACGTCCTTACTTTGTTGGTTCAGTGAGTCCCTGCGCTTCCATCCAATAGTAAAACTCGTCGATCCAGTGATCACTGGTGGTTCCCTGCTTCTTCATGCCGAACCCGTGCTTGCCCGCGCTGTAGATGTGCACTTCTGGTTTGTTGCCCGCTGCCATCAGCGCTTCGTAGAACTTCTGCACAGGATCGAGCACAAGTTCGTCATCCTGCGCCCACGCCATAAAGATTGGCGGCAAATTCGCCGGGATGGCAGGCATCTCGCCGAACGGGCCGCCGTAGATGGGCGCCGCAAAGTTCGGACGCAGCGAGGCCTCCTTCTGCAGCAACGTCCCGCTGGTGACCATCGCTCCGGCGGAAAACCCGAGGAAGCCAACCCGGTCCGGGGAAACGTGCCACTCGGCCGCGTGCTGCCGCACCACCTTGATGGCTTGAATTCCATCGGCAATTCCGTACTTGCAAGCCTCGTCGAAATTGATGTCCTTAGGCATGCCCTCGCCCTTTTTCTCCGCAATGCGATATTTCAGGACAAACGCCGCGATTCCCTTCTCCTGGAGCCAGCGTGCCACGCTGTTCGCTTCGAGATCAATCGCAAGTGCCACGCATGCTCCACCCGGAGCCACAATCACGCCAGTGCCCGTTGCTTTGTCTTTGTCCGGGAAGAAAAGCGGTGAGAGTCGGCGTCACCACATTCATCACAACGGTGCCGACCGGCGTGTCCTTGAATGTCTTTTCTTTTTGCGTCCAGCTCTCTGAGCCGGGGGCAACGCCCGGCCATATGTTCAGCGTTTGCGAAAAACAGGAGGCGGAGAGAAAGAAAAAGAGAAACAGAAAAAAGAGGACTGCGGTTCGAAGAGAAATTTGTCTCATCGTGGTATCCGAGCGAATCATTCTAACCCTAGCACCTCATGCCACGGATGGGCCGAACGTCTCGTCCGCCCTTCGCAGCGGCGCGATTGCAGTGAAGGGAGCGAGGCTCGAAGTTGGAAGCATTCAGTTGGCCTTCCGGACTCCGCGGTTAAGGCTTTCATCAGCGCGAGAGCTCGACTTCCAAACTCACTTCCCCCCTGCCAGAAACATTCCGATCTGCTCGTTCAGGAACTTTTCGTCAGCAGGGCTCCCGCCCGCGCCGGCGGTGTGTCCCCACAACGATGGAATCGGCACCAGCGAGACGTTCGGGATGAATGTTGCCTCGTAGCGTGCGTCGCCAATCGGGAAATACAAGTCAGTTTCCGATGGCATGTAGAGGAACGGCACTTTGATCGAGCGCAGGGCCCGCTCGGTATCTCCACTGAAGCCCGGCGTCGTTCCCACATCGTGATGTTCCCAGGCCCTACATTGCAAGATCAGATCATTCGCGTCCGCGCCCGGAATAAAGTTCGTGCGAAATTCTTTCAGCACACTCTCAAACGTTGTTCCCGGCTTCGCACCCTCCCGCCACAACTCTTTGCGCCACCATTCTTGCGAGAATAGCCATGCTGTCCAAACGACACCGAAGGCTTCCATCCCTTTCGTGGGCTGCGACGTATAGTCTCCGTCTTTGAACGCTGCGTCGGCGGTGAGAGCGGCGATCTGCCCTTCAAGCCGCACAACACCATGACCATACGTCTTGGCGGTTCCAGCCGTCGCCACGATGCGATCCGCGAACGTCGGATAGCTCACCGCCCACTGAAACGCCTGCTGCGCGCCCATCGAGAAGCCAATAATGGCGCGGACGTGCGTGATTTTCAGTTCCTCCGTCAGCAACCGGTGTACAGCCTCCACGTTGTCTCGAATCGTGATCTGCGGAAAACGCGGGCCGTGAAACGGTTCCGGCGTATTGCTGGGAGAAGACGAATGACCGTTGCCAAACATCTCGGAAGTCACCAGAAACAGTTTCGAGATATCGAGCGTGTGCCCGGGACCACTCAGCCATTCATATCCGTGATAGTCAGCCATGTAGTGCGACGGCAAGAGCACGACGTTGTCTTTCGCGGCATTCAGATGTCCGTAGGTTCCGTAACTGATGCGCGCCACCGGCAGGGTGACCCCGCTCTCGGTGTGAAAGTTTGCGATCACGAACTCGTGGTGCTCGCCATTCTCGGGTTTCGGCGCCACGCCCTTCGACGCGTCCTGCGCCCACAGCGCCTGACAAATCACCAAAAGAACAATGAACTTCTTCATGAGCGGGGATGCCTCGCTATTTAAGTCTTGAAATCCCAATGAGCCCGATCAGTATAGGACGGCCGAGTGCTCCATACTAACTTTGCGCTCCTGGGGTAGTGGCTCAGTTTGAACTCTGAATTCACAAGGCGTCATTCCGAAGAGCCCGCGTTGTTGCCAGCAGGCCGAGGGATCTCCCGTGGCAGACAGCGTCGTAGCGGAGATTCCATCAGAACCTCGAAATTGAGCCACCACCGTCCCTGGCGACGTTAGTGTAGGGATTTTGATTTTCGATCTGGCAAAGATAATCTTCGCCCAATCTGGACTCTAACCAAACGTACTCAATCAGTCTCGCTCCGCCTCACTTCGGATTTCTCTCTCACAATTCAAGACCGAGGTGTATAAGAAGTCCCGCCGGCGGAACAAAGTAAAAACATCCGGCCGAAAATACGGAGGCTACGAGAAATGAAGAAAAAACTGATTGTCTTGGGCGTAACGGTTTTGATGGTTGCGTTGGCCGTAGGTGTCGTGCAGGCCCAGAAGCCCGCAGCCAGTAGCAAGAAGATGGTTGTCTATGCGGCTGCGAGCAGCGCAGATTTCAAGCCATCCCCTGCCAAAGGAGTTTCCGAGGCAGCGATTTGGGGCGACATGGAAAAAGGGGCTCACGCAACCTTCACAAAATTCGATCCGGGATACGACGCAGGCACGCACACTCATACGGCTGATATCTCGATCGTCGTCATCAAAGGAGCGTACCTCTACAAAGATGAGGCAGGCGAAAAGCGCGTCGGCCCGGGAGATTATCTCTTTGTTCCGGGCGGGCACAAGCATTGGAGCGGCGGCGACAAAACAGAAGGCGCCGTGTTCTATGAGGAAGGCTCCGGAAAGTTCGATACAATCCCGGTGAAATAGAAATCGTGGAACAAGGTGAGCGGGAATTCCAGATTCTGTTCCCGTCAGAGAACATCCCCGCCCAAGTCTGGCTTGGGCGGGGCTCACTCGAAGTTCGTGGCGATTCAAACAACGCGTGGCATCTCACCGAATTTGTTTTCCCTTCCGCCTAACAATTGAAAGTCCGACATTCTTCCCCGTGCTCGTTTCCACAACTTATTTCACGCAACCATCGCAAGCGTTGGTCGATAACTGGAGTAAGCAGGGAGGGATATCACAGTGGGAGTCTCAGGCGTTAGTTCAACCAGTCCTACGCAGCAATATTCTCAATCCAACAACACGGATTTCGTTCAACTCGGAGAGACCCGCTTGTCTGACGTTGCCGACCGCCTTGGTCTCGACCTCAACCGCCTTGACAAAGGCCAACCCACAGATTCAGGACGCCAACGATTTAACGCCGGGCCAGGAAATTCATCTTTCAAAAGATCCGCCGTCCGTGCCGCTTCGCGATCCTGACGCTCAAGTCGCGATGCCAACCTCAACTCGTACTTCAACCTTACCTCGCGCAAGTTCGAGCGATCCCACTGGAGCAAACATGATGAAAGCCATGTTGGACGCTCCAGTGACGAACAACGCCTCCAAGCCAGATGAATACGTTCCTCTATATCCCATCACTCCTGGTACGCAGAATTCACACGAGGAAAAAGTTGTCAGTGAAGATGTCGGCCGCGGAGATGTGTCTCAGTTTGTCAATCACACCGAGGGTCACGAAAAGTTGAATCCGAGCGGCCTCGAAGATCACCTGACAAAACTCAACGGTGGCGGCCCATTGACTCCGTTCGAGAAGGGATTGGCTGCGGGTTGGGGCAAGGAACCATCCGACACGACGCTGACGCCGATCGTAAAGATCGGTGACCGTAACGTGCAGGCGTACGAACTAACCAAGGGCAGCTCCGGCGACCGCGTCACAACCTACTACGACCGGCAAGGAAATGTATTGGCCGGCCCATTTCATTCCGAGCAGGGATTGGTCAATGAAGGCCTTGGACCGATCGACTACATCCTGATGGCGGGAGCAGCGAAGAACCTGATTGGCGGCCTGTTCCGGGCCGGTCAGAAAATGCTCGGCGAAGAGGCTGCTGGAGTGCTCGCGAAAGGTGCGGCGAAAACCGAAGGAGAAGCGGCTGCATCGGGTGCGGGCAAATCCGCGTGGAGAGAAGGCAGCGGAACTTCGATCCATAACCCCAAGCCTCCGTCAGCTCCGCCTCCGGCGGGCGAGTTTACTGAGCCTCAGATCAAAGACATCAAGGCCTTGCAAGACGAAGGCATGACGCGCGGCCAGGCCGAGGATGTCATTCGGAAACGTGGAAACGAAACTGTAGAGGTCGTGAATCCGAACGGACCAAACAGCGGTGGAACGACTCGAGTTCCCAGCTGGAAGAGTCCAAGCGCGGGGAATAAAACTCCTTAGCGTGAAATTCTCGAGCTTGCTCAGGGCCTCGGGGGAGGGCCCATCGGAAAGTCGCGCGTGCGGGCGACGATGGAGCCTGCCCTGAGCAAAGTGAAAGGCGGGGATTGACTTCGCTCGCGTCGAAGCAATCCCCGCCCTGAAAAACATTCCGCGACGCAGCGCGAAAGTTGAAAGTTTCCGAGAGAACGAAACGCACCCTGGGACAGCTCCCCAAGCGTCCATCAGCCCCGACAATCTACGCGAGATCACATCTTTCTTTGATCGATCGTGCTAACTGGAAACATGCGTCCCTCTTTTCGAAGAGCCGCTTCACCCACGCAACTCGAAATGGCGTGTCAAACGTAATTCTGCTTTCTGTAGAGCGAGCACCGGAGCCAGCACGGACGTGCTCATTGTTTCGGCGAAGCGGTTTGCGGCGTTTCACCTTCATCATCCCCAGCATCAGGGTCTTCTTCTTCGTCGTCGAACTCCTCGTCTTCCCATGCGCGGTAGTCCAGCGGAGTGATGGCGGCGTCGCGGGGATCGAGGATGATTTCGTGATGGTTGGGATCGAAGTGGGTGTGGCGCAGGTTGCCGCTGGCGGTTTGCAGAGCGTAGAGAAGAAGGCTGGCGGTTTTGTGCTCGATCTGGCCGAGAGAGGAGCAGGCGCATAACCTGCATGAGGGCGATCTGGATCGAATTGGCGTCTTCGAGGACGGGGAGAGTGAAGGTTCCGGGGCCGCGGCGAGCGCGATCGGCAGCGAGGCGGATGCGTTCGTCGTGAAAGCGCTTGTGAAAGAAACAAAAACGGTTGCGGCGCAGGGCGGGCGATCCGCACTGCACGCCGTTGACTTTGATGTGCTGACAACGATTGGGATATCCGGACATGATGACGTTACCCCCTCCTGGGGTGGTGCTGTGGAATCATCGGGTTGGCGGGAAACCGGGTTTTGATCTATGAGCTGCAACAAGATGCGGCGAAAATCTTGAAACGACTCAGGTTTCAGAGTTTTAAAGATCTTGCTGATTAAGCCGTCGCCAATTTATTTCAAACAAGCTCCGCCCGGCCCGCGCCTCGCCGCGAAACGAGGAGCAGGCCGTTTTCCTGCCAACCAGATTTGAAAGATCAGTTGTCGAACTCTGACTTGAGGGCGGATTGCCGAAAAGAACTTTCGGGTTCCGCCCCCAAATACAAAGCCCCCAGCGGACCCTGGGTCCGTGGAGGCTAGCCACACGTTGTGGCGAGTTTAGGCTCTCAGAAAATGTCGGGGAATTCCATGAATGTGATCACGGTGCAGCGTGATGGGAAGCACGCACGGCGCGCAAAGCAGGACGATGGGAGAATCCCTAGACAGAGCGGGACTCAAACATCTTCACGAGATGCATCTCAGAAAAACTGGTGAACGTCCCGTCTACCCCCGGTTTTCCCCAGAGGTGATTTTGCACGCATGGGTCCTCCGAAGTGATGTCGAGATGAGGGGCCGGACCTGGATACTGCGTGCGTCAGAGGGGGAGAAACTGCGTACGCTGCTGACTTCTCAGGTCAATGCGCGAACATTCGTGGGGAAGAGCGAGGACCACTATAGGAGCCTAAGAACAGTCCGTCAAGGCGCGGACTCGGTCCGCAGTGCAGGACGATGGGAGAATCCGGAGACAGACCCGGACACTCCACGATTTTCAGGACGTGCATCTTAGAAAAACTGGTGAACGTCCCGTCTGTGCCTTGTCCCCTGTCCCTTATTGAAGTGCCAGCAAGTCTGGGCCAGCCCCCCGCCCGCCTATGGTGTACGACGGTGTTTTCGCTGACCGCTTTCCGGTATGATCTGATTCCATGCGGAGTACTCCTTGTCGTCCGCTCCTGCGTTCGTGCGGTCGGGGCTGCGCCGGGTGAGACCAGCGTTCACGCTCACCGAATTCGTAAACGCGACTTGGACAGAGTTGGAAAAATCGGGCGCACGAGTGCAACGGGTGCGTGCTTTTGCACAAAATAATCCGGACAATCCCGAGTTTAACCACAATGGCGATCCTGAGAGTTTGAGACAATCAGCGATTCAAGGGTGGCTATATCTTCAGCGTCGCGGTTTCGCGATCCCGGCTTCTAGAAATTTCCCCTCTTTGGATAACCTGCGACTGGAACTGACTGCACAGGGCCTTGAGTGGATTGATGGACAGGAACCTATTCCAGAGTTGCCTACCGAATACATCTCCACATTGCAGAGGATGGTTCTGAATCTGGATGAGGTTGTTCGGGAATACGTAGTTGAGGGCCTGGGCTCGTTCGAGCACGACAGGTTTCGGGCTGCAGCGGTTATGGTGGGCGCTGCGTCCGAGAAGGCGCTGTACATGCTCGCTGAGAAGATGCTGGGTTCCATTTCAACGCCGCAGTGGAAAGCAAAATTCACCACTCTGCTCAATCGTCGTGATCTCGCAGGGTTATTCGATCACATGAGGAAAGTTTTGGAGCAAGCGAATAACTCGCCAGGTCGTTCTTTTGAGGTCTTTGATGGAGGTCAGGATCATCTTATGTCGCTGATTAAGTCGATCCAAGTTCAACGGAATAACGCCGTACATCCCATGAACGAAAAGGTTTCAGACGATACCGTTCGGCTTTCCTATCTCGCTTTTCCACACGCTCTGCAAAAGATCGAGCAGCTTCGCGACTGGTTTTCGAACAACCCGAACGTGCTTTGAGAAAAACTGGAGAACGACTGAACGTTCCCTAGCTTTTCGACGAGTCGAGACTGGTGAGCGACCGGTGTTTCCCCAGTCTAGGTCGTATTATCGTGAGGCCTTTTGCTCGCTGAGGGCTTCGGAACCGCATCAATCACCACAAGCTGAATGCGCAACTCCTTCTTCTCTATCGATTTAATCAAAGTGGCTAGGTGTGCATCATGAGCGCTAACCCTAATCACCAGTAAAATTAGCCGTTTGACGTTTTCTGCACTTGCATACGCTGGAAGTTGCTGTAGTAGCCCTCCCTGAGACGTGCATGTGTCGATAACTTTACTTCAACAAGCAAGCGGGCCTCATGCCCAACTGTGAATCGGAAATCTACAGCGCCCGGCCCGGCGTTCCCTTCGCGCGACACATCAACGTCGTAAATTTTGGCAAAGATTTCAGCGATTGCGTAAATGAGTCGTTGAGAGACAATTTCCTTCCGGGGTTTCCCTGCATCATCGTAGAGCACGTCTGAAAGGCGATTTTCCTCAATGCTCTTTTGCAGGTGGGAAAGTGCATCACCGAGGCACCCTTCAACCGTTCCATCTGGCTCAGTCCCAATGGTTTGGGCGGCAACGTACCCGCGATCTCACGGGCAATGGGGGCAAGAGTATCTATTTGGTTCGGATCGTTATCATAGTCATATGGCACTGCCTTAGCGTTCCTGTAGCCGGAAACAATGCCCCTGCTGATCGAGGCGTTGCGAAGAACGAGGCTGCGGAGGTACGGCTTCGGCGAAATACGCCTCTTATATGCCTCGGCATAGATGCGATTGACCTCTGCACGAGCCTGCGTGTTGAGATCGGCGACATCCAGTGCGTTCAATATTTGCTGCGATCGGAAGTGGCTTAAGTAGATAACGTGGGATCAACATCATCGGCTTATCATCTGGCTTGAATCGCGGGCAAGTATACCTTGCCGACTTATACGAGACCTCGACAGTATGCTGAACTCCCAATTCCCTCGTTATGCGTGCGGTATAGAGTAGAAAGCGAACCTTCAAGATTGATACGATCATGTCGCTAAGTCGGTCACATCCGATTCTTTCAGCAAAGACCCCAATCAGCTCAAACACGTCTGGCGCAAAATCAATGTTGGGCAGGATCTCACAAGCACGCTCCACAATCCTTTTGGCAAGCACCTTTCCAATTCCGTTCCCGTTCGTTCCTTCCTTAGAAAAACCCATAGCCGTGTTCGCGGTTTCTTTGAACCGCATCCGATTCCACGCGGCAGTCAAAGCATGGTCCGCTGCAGTTTTCGACTTAATCAGCTTGACAAGCTGCACGCTCTCCGAGAAGTAGGTGACAAGCTCTTCATGAGCACCGTCGAACTCGTCTCTGCCAAGATTAAGCAGCTTAGGATCGACAAACATCTTATTGTCCACACCGATCTTGGCGTTGAAGACTCCCAACCTTTGCATTGCGATTGCACTTACACTAAATCGTTGGTTGAAATACACATGCCCTCTCTTCGAATTACGTTGCGGGTAATGCCGAAAGCTAGGACATGGTAAATCTGCAAGGGGAGTAGGACGAGAGGAAATTGTGCGGGCAGGAACGGCGGGTGGTCAGGCTTTTACTCCACCAGCTCTGCTCCGGTGCGCTGGGCGTGGTGTCTAGTTTTTCCGAAGACCCACCCTCCCGCAAAAAGCGCGGGAAGAGTGGGGCAACCACGCTTTTGGGAATTGTCGAAAGGCTGGGCCACCCGCCCGGGGGAACCTAGCGGTGTTTCCCTGATGGCGGTTGTCCCACTCTTCCCGCGCTTTTTGCGGGAGGGTGGGTCTTCACGCGGACTAGAATCGGCAAGGAATGCACGACAAGCCAGTTCGTTATCAGAATCAAGGCTGCCTGCACTTCATCACCTTCAGCTGCTATCGGCGGACGAAGCTGCTCAACTCCGCTGCGGCCCAAGATACGTTTGAGCGCGAACTGGAACGTGTCCGGCTCTGGTATGGCTGCTTCATCCCCGGATATGTGGTGATGCCCGAGCACGTGCATCTGCTCATCAGCGAACCGGAGCGGGGTAAGCTTTCGCTCGTGATCCAGATGCTGAAGCAACTCACCTCACGAAAACTCAAGCCTACCGCCGGCCCTCCCGACGACAACGTGGGAAGAGTCTGTCCTGAGCAAGCGAAGCGCGTCGAAGGGGCGGGGCAACTGGAGCGATTCTGGCAGGTTCGGTATTACGGTGGGTGGCCCACTCAAGCCTGATTTTGGAAGTAATATGGGGACAGACGGGACGATCACCAGTTTTTGTTTTCGGTTCAATGGCATGAAGAAACCGGGGTACGTCCGTCTGTCCCATATTTGTCCCAAGTTTTTCCCCGCGACTCCCTCAGGCAACCTCTTCCTTCCTGCGCCAAATAGCCACCATCTCGGCCCCGCGCGCCAACATGCCCAAGCTGGGGCCCGCGGAGGGACGGAGTTAACATGTCTGCATTCTTGGCTTCGTCTTCGTTCTTCGGTTCGGAAGTCTGGCCAGCCTTCAGTGGTCTGTTCGGAATGGTCTCGTACGCGTATCCGGTGAGCACAACATGGCCAAGGTGATGGGTGACCGTCATCCGCGCCCAACCGAAGTGAACTTTGCCGTTGATCATGAATTTCAGGCCCAGATAGCGGTCGACGACTCCCATCCAGGCTCCGCCGGAATACGGGTAGAAGTACGTTCCGTCATACGCCATCCCAATGCCCGGGACAGCAGAAACAGATTTGAACGCCTGCTTCGGACCAATGGGAGCACCATTCGGCAAGGCTGCTGCTGAATGGGAATGGCCGGCCTGCACGATGACCATATTGTTCACGGGCTGCGCGGACTCGATTGTGAAAGACGTGCCGTGCGGCAGGCAGGAACAAAAACCAATGCTGAAATCGGCAAGGCCGTCATGGTTGAGGTCGAGTTGGTAGGGGCCGGCGATGTCGGTGATTGTCACTCGGGTCTTGGTGTAAACAATTTCTGCTTCTGCGGGTTTCGCTGTTGTGAGAAGCGCAACTCCGACGGTCCCTGCGGCTGTTGCGTAGGCCGCGATCATCTTCTCGAGTCGCGCATTCGATGGTTTGAGAGTGGAAGAAATAGGAGATGATTTTGCACGCATAGGTCCTCCGAAGTGATGTCGAGATGAGGGGCCGGACCTGGATACTGCGTGCGTCAGAGCGGGAGAAACTGTGTACGCCGCCGACTTCTCAGGTCAATGTGCGAACATTCGTGGGGAAGAGCGAGGACCACTATAGGAGCGCAAGAACACTTCGTCAAGGCGCGGATTCGGTCCGCAAAGCAGGGCGAGGGAGATCCGGGGACAGGCCGGATCTTTCCTTTGCACAATCAGCAGCATCGATTTCACCCTTTGCAAATACGCAAGGATCGGGCACCCGGCTCGACGCCATGGAGGATGCCGTCACCACCGTCGTTGACTGCTCCGAAATGAAAGAGGTCCCGAAGGACCAGCGACAATAGCCGTCAGTTCCACTGGCGGGTACCCGCAACACAGAAATCAACCGTGTCCCGGAGGGACACCTGAGCGGCTCCCATTTTGAAACAGCGCCGGCTTTATTCTGCTCCGGCAGCTCTCGCCATTCCGTCGTCGCGTTACGCTTGGAGGGGACACGTCCTCATTAACTTGACCACATGTCACACACTTACGTTTCCGATCTCGTACATTGTGTCTTCTCCACGAAAAGACGCGGCAATTTAATTCGGCCCGAGATTCAGCCGCAGCTTTGGGCGTTTCTCGGAGGCATCGCACGAAAAAATGGATTTAAGGCCCTCATTGTGGGGGGCACCGAGAATCACGCGCACATTCTATTGTCGCTGCCTGCGACCATGCCCCTGGCCAAGGCCGTCCAATTGATCAAAGGAGCGTCGTCACGATGGATGAACGAGAAGCATACGCAGGATTTCGCGTGGCAAGAAGGATACGGAGCCTTCACCATCGGAATTTCTCAGAAAGACCACACGATTGCGTATATCCGATCGCAAGTGGATCACCATCGCAGACGCACCTTCGAAGAAGAGTTTGTGAGAATCCTGAAACGCCACGGCGTCGAATACGATCCGCAATACGTGTGGGGGTAGGTTCAGGCGTCCCTACGGGACGCGGCTCTGTGTCGCTACCAGCGACCCGGCGTTGGAAACGCCGGGCTATTGTCAGAAGTCCCCTCCGGGACCTGCGTCGATGGCGAGCCGCAAACCGGTCTTGATTCACAAACCAAACCAAGGGCGCGAAGAAACGAAGGCATCGCTAAAGGTTCGCAGCCAAGCGATGCTCCGGTCCCGGAGGGACCGCTGAAAATAGCCCGCCAGTTCCACTGGCGGGTACCCGCAACACAGAAATCAACCGTGTCCCGGAGGGACACCTGAGCGGCTCCCATTTTGAAACAGCGCCGGCTTTATTCTGCTCCGGCAGCTCTCGCCATTCCGTCGTCGCGTTACGCTTGGAGGGGACACGTCCTCATTAACTTGACCAGATGTCACACACCTACGTTTCCGATCTCGTGCATTGTGTCTTCTCCACGAAAAGACGCGGCAATTTGATTCGGCCCGAGATTCAGCCGCAGCTTTGGGCGTTTCTCGGGGGTATCGCACGAAAAAATGGATTTAAGGCCCTCATCGTGGGGGGCACTGAGAATCACGCGCACATTCTATTGTCGCTGCCTGCGACGATAACTCTGGCCAAAGCCGTCCAATTGATCAAAGGGGCGTCGTCACGATGGATGAACGAGAAGCATACACAGGATTTCGCGTGGCAAGAAGGATACGGAGCCTTCACCATCGGAATTTCGCAGAAAGACCACACGATTGCGTATATCCGATCGCAAGTGGATCACCATCGCAGACGCACCTTCGAAGAAGAGTTTGTCAGAATCCTGAAACGCCACGGTGTCGAATACGATCCGCAATACGTGTGGGGGTAGGTTCAGGCGTCCCTACGGGACGCGGCTCTGTGTCGCTACCAGCGACCCGGCGTTGGAAACGCCGGGCTATTGTCAGACGTTCCCTTCGGGACCGGAACGGCAGGCTGCAGGCATTACGAATTTCCAGAAGAATGATGAAACGGGTGACGGTCGTGCAGTCGGCCGAAAAAAAGTATCGGAGAGGCACCCAAGACAGCTTGGCACCGAAACTACGAAGCGTGGAGCAACCGAAGTTGGATGGCCCAGCCCCCAAAAGAGGTCCCGGAGGGACGGCTGAAATAGCCCGCCAGTTCACCGGCGGGAGAGCCTCCGAAGAAACCGGCCGCGTCCCGCAGGGACGCCTGAGTCAAAACCAAGAAGTCGGCAGCATCGCTTCCCACACCGAAAACCGCATTGCGTGGGCCGCCACAAATTGACGGCGATATGCGCGACGAGCCATCGAGCGGAGGTCCCGGAGGGACCGCGGACAATAGCCCGCCAGTTCACTGGCGGAAGAGCCTCCGAAGAAACCGCCGTGTCCCGTAGGGACACCTGAACCTGCTCGCGTACCCGTGAACTCATCACCACTTGTTACACCAGGAGACTTTGATTTCAGGCAATCAGCGGCAAGTCTGCCGCTCCCTCCTAGCTCGTCATTACCCTCAAAATCTCGCGAACATGGAGAGCCGCGCAATCCACGTGAGGGAAATCCGTATTGTTTTCATTGAATAGCAGCGTCAGATCCGTCCCAGCCAGTAGGATGGTATCGACCGCGTGGCGTTCCACAAGGTGATACGCAAGGGCAGTGAGCTTCTCATGCTTCTTTGGCGATGCCTCACCTGTCGACGCGAGTTCGACGTACGTATTGTGAATCAGGTCCACTTCGCCCGCTCCAGGTCGGACCACTTCCACTCCACTCAAGGCCCCAAATAAATCCGACTCGATCACGAACCGCGTACCAAATATGGCCACTCGCCGGGCCTTGCGTGCCTGCAGTTCCCTGTTCACTGGATCGAGCATCGACACGATCGGCAGAGCAGAAGTTGCGGCGAGTTCCTTCGAACAGAAAAGAGGAGTGATCGCCGGAATCGCGGCCATCTCGGCTCCAGCAGCCTGCATGCGCCGAATGTAGCCGTTCAAGTACTCGGAAAGGCCGGTGCGATCCTTGGCCTCGACATACTCAAACACACGCGGTGTCTGGGCGTGGATGATCACAATATCGAGGGCGAAGCCGAGCTTCTCGCATCCCCGTGCGAGGTTCTCGTAGTAGTAGACGGTGGCACCGACACCTAGTCCGCCGATGAATCCCAAACAGCGAGATTTGTTCATCCACAAAGGTTAAAGCATTCTGCCTTTTGCCACGTTCTTCTTCTGCGACTCTTGTCAAAAGAAAAGCCCCGCTCTTGCGAGCGAGGCTTTAATTTTGCGCCGAAGGCGCGTCTGCCTGGACGGCCAGTCTTAGTACATGTCGCCCATACCGCCGCCGCCACCGTGGCCTCCGCCCGCCGGAGCTTCCTTCTTTTCAGGAATCTCAGCGATCAGGGCTTCCGTGGTCAGCATCAAGCTGGCGATGGAGCCGGCATTCTGCAGGGCGGTGCGCACGACCTTTGTGGGATCGAGCACGCCTGCCTTGACCAGGTCCTCGTACTCGTTGGAGAAGGCGTTGAAGCCGTAGTTCGTCTCCTTCGACTCGAGCACCTTGCCCAGAATGACTGCGCCTTCTTCGCCGGCGTTCTCGGCGATCATGCGCAGAGGCTCTGTGATGGCGCGTTTGACGATGTTGATACCAATCTGTTCATCGCCTTCGGCCTTCACCTTGTCGAGGGCTGCGGCGCAACGCGCCAGAGCCACTCCGCCGCCGGGGACAATTCCCTCTTCCACGGCTGCACGCGTCGCATGCATTGCATCTTCCACGCGGGCTTTCTTTTCCTTCATTTCGGTTTCGGTTGCGGCGCCGACTTTAATCACGGCCACGCCACCGACCAGTTTCGCCAACCGCTCCTGCAGTTTCTCGCGGTCGTAGTCGCTGGTGGTCTTGTCGATCTGGCCGCGAATTTCCTTCACGCGGCCTTCGATCTCGGAGTGCTTGCCCTTGCCTTCAACCACCGTCGTGTTGTCCTTGTCGATGGTGATTTTCTTGGCCGAGCCGAGGTCGCCAACCTGGACGTTCTCGAGCTTAATGCCGAGATCTTCCGTGATGGCCTTGCCGCCGGTGAGGATGGCAATATCCTGCAGCATCGCCTTGCGACGATCGCCGAAGCCCGGAGCCTTGACGGCCGCGACTTGCAGCGTGCCACGCAGCTTGTTGACGACGAGGGTGGCGAGCGCTTCGCCTTCGACGTCTTCCGCGATGATCAGGAGCGGCTTGCCGCCCTTGGCGATCTGCTCGAGCAGCGGGAGCAGGTCTTTCATCGAGGAAATTTTCTTTTCGTGGATCAGGATGTACGCGTTCTCGAGGGCAACTTCCATGCGCTCGGGATCGGTCACGAAGTAGGGCGAGAGGTATCCGCGATCGAACTGCATACCTTCGACGACTTCGAGCTGGGTTTCGAGAGTCTTCGACTCTTCGACGGTGATGACGCCGTCCTTGCCAACCTTCTTCATGGCCTCGGCAATGATCTTGCCGATGGTCTCGTCGTTGTTGGCCGAGATGGTGCCGACCTGCGCGATCATGCTGTCGTTGTTAACGGGCTTCGACAGCTTGTCGAGCTCGCCGTTCACGCGGTTGCCTTCTTTGTCGAGCTTGCCGGTGATGATGGTGACGGCCTTCTCGATGCCGCGCTTGAGGGCCATTGGATTGGCGCCGGCTGCGACGGTCTTGACACCCTCGCGGAAGATAGCCTGCGCGAGAACGGTGGCGGTGGTGGTGCCGTCGCCGGCGACGTCAGAGGTCTTCGAAGCAACTTCGCGGACCATCTGGGCGCCCATGTTCTCGAGGCCGTCTTTCAATTCGATTTCTTTTGCTACGGTGACGCCGTCCTTGGTGATGGTCGGCGAACCGAATTTCTTTTCAATAACGACGTTGCGGCCCTTGGGGCCGAGTGTGACCTTCACCGCATCGGCGAGAAGGTTGACGCCGCGGAGGATCGCTTGACGCGACTCTTCTCCGTGAACGATGTGCTTTGCCATTGCTTGTCTCCTTATTAATTTCGTTAGAGCTGTCAGCCATCGGCTGCCAGCTTTCAGCTAAGAAACTTGCTCCTAGCCACCTGCTAAATCCGGACCTGGGTTGCTGCTTAAAGGATCCGTCGGCCCTTACCGCTTGGAGCCGGACAGTTCTTTCTTGGCCGGTGCTGCTGCGCCGGTGAGGATGCCGAGGACTTCTTCTTCCTTCATGATGATGAAGTCTTCGCCGTCAATCTTGATTTCCGTGCCGGAATATTTTCCGAACAGGATGCGGTCGCCTTCTTTTACTGCAAGAGGGAAGGTCTTGCCTTCGTCGTTGGTGCGGCCTTTGCCGGTGGAAATGACTTCGCCTTCCTGCGGCTTGTCTTTGGCCGAGTCGGGAATGATGATGCCGCCACGGGTGGTGGAAGCTTCTTCAACGCGACGGACCAGAATGCGGTCGTGGAGCGGTGCGAATTTCGCCATAGATCAGTTTCCTTTCAATGATTTAGAGGTTGATCGACTTCTCAGTTGATCTGCGTAAACCTATGATTTGGTTGGGTTAGGCGTTGCTGTTAGCAGTTGCGCCTATCGAGTGCTAATTGTAGAGATATGAGCAGGTGGTTGTCAAGGGGGCGGGATCGTGCTGACTTCGCTGCCAGCAGTACAGCAGATGCCTCCCCTTTGGTCGGAATGATCGGAATGACAAGAAGCGTGGGATAAAAAACGTGCCCCGCAAAAGGGCGGGCAATCGCGACTTTCAACTTCCGATCGCTGCGGGAATCCTTCTTTGTACTTGCCGCTTGGAGAGGGCGTGACTGAGAGTAGTTTTTCAGCGCTTCAAAAACTGCGGCGAGAGAAAGGCCAACTTTGCAACTCATTCAGTGTCTGCGGTGCAGGCGGGAAATCGAATCGGGCCAAAAATCGGTTGCGGTTTACATGTTTGCGCAGACGGTGGGCGTTCGGCCCAAGCAGAAATCGACGGCCAGCCGGGTTTCGTTCTGCCCGCAGTGCGCTGTGTCGCTCGCGATGGGGCTTCCGCCCGATGGCGCGCTGAATATGTCGGCGTGGGAGATGATCCGCGATCTGGTCAGCGCGGAGCCGTCTCTCAATGAAGCGGCATGGGAGAGTTTGCGGGGCGTCATCGGACTGCTTCCCTCAGGCGACGAGCCTCAATCTTCCAGCAAGTACCGCCGCGCTGGATAAGATCCTATTCCGCGAAACCTTTATTGAGCTTTGCACTTTCGGGCATACTTCGCCTGCGGTCGTTCGAGGGTCGCGAAGAACGACACATTCGAGCGCCTACTGCGGCTTCGCATCCGAGTCTTTTTGTTTAGCGAAAGAACGGACGTAGTTCACCAAATCCCACGCCTCTTCTTCTTTCACGCGCGGGCCCTCGGCGGGCATATCGTTGTGCCCCTTCGTGATGATGTAGAAGAGTTCCCCATCCGTGCGGTCCTTGAGAGTAGCGGGATCGGTGAAGTTCATCATCGCGAGCTTCATGTCTTTCGACGTCTCGCCCTTCCCATCTCCGTCTTTGCCGTGACACATGGCGCAATCGAGTGTCCACCACTTTTTCGCGCGCGTAAGGGATTCAGGCGAAGACTTGATGGGATTCGGCCGCTTGGAAGCCTCGACTGGAATGGCAGCATACGTCGACGGCTTTTGCGGAGTTGAGTTGGAAGATGGTTGTTGGGCAACGAGTGGCAAGGTAAAGAGAAGTGCCGGAAGAAACAGTGCAGAGCGGTACACAGGACCCTCCTTGAGCCAGGAGTGGGTTACAGACGATTGTACTCCGTGGGCTGGTTCGTGGCGAAGGCGATTCATTCCGCGAACGAGGACGGCAAGATGCGGGGCTGCCGCCCTCGTCCGGGCTTTCGCCGAACGAGGAAAGTAAACGCCAAGCGTCTGAAGATCAGATGAAAAGGGTGCGGCGGCCCTTCGCTCTTAAGCAATCAATTTGCTGGCCGCCGTCTGGAGCGCGGTTTCGAGGCCTTCGAGGTTGGTGAATCCACCCTGGGCCATGTCCTTGCTGCCGCCACCTCGGCCGCCGAGCGTGGGTAGTGCTTGTTTCAGCAGCGCTCCCATGTCGAAAGGCTGTCCGGCGGACTGCGCGAAAACCAGCGACGGGTTTGGAGTCGTAGTCGCGAGCAACGAGACTGTGTTGTCGGAAAGGCGTGTCAGTTTCTGAGCCAACAACTTCAGCGAGTTCATGTCGCGGTCCGAGAAAGTTCGAATGACTACGCGGAGGCCATTTGATTCCGGAGTTTCAGCCAGCAGCGCCGCCGCTTGCGCAGCTGCGAGTTCCTCCAGCGATAGTTCGACTTGTTTGCGCAGTCCGCGGATCTCGTCCAGCGATTTGCGAGCTTGTTGCGGAACATCGTAAATTTGCGCCGAGAACAATCCGCCAACCTCGGTTAGCGTAGTGAAATCCCGACGAGCGGTGGCCACAGCGCGTTGGCCCGCAACAAATTCGACACGCCATCCTTGCCGAACTCTCTCAACTTTTCTCAGCAAGATGCAGCCGATCTGGCCGGTCTGATTGACGTGCGTGCCACCACAGGCGCTTACATCGATCTCACGGATGTCGACGATGCGGAGTTCGCCGCGGTCGGCCGGCGGAAGTTTGCGGAGGCCGAGATTCGCCGCTTCCTCGCGGCTCACAAAACGAATGTCAACTGCACGGTTCTCCAGAATGATTTCGTTTGCCATGCGCTCGGCGGACTCGATTTGAGCTTTGGTTAGCGTGGGCGTCTCGAGATCGATCGAACAATAATCGTCGGCCATGTGGAACGACACGGTTGGCAAATTGAAGAGCCGGATAAATGCCGCCGAGAGGACGTGCTGACCGGAATGCTGCTGCATGTGGTCACGCCGACGGGCGGCGTCAACCATGCCTCGGACGCGGGTTCCCGGGGTCACCGACTTCAGCGGGGCTTCAAGGTAGTGGACGACCCTACCGTCTTCGGTATCGGCAACTTCGACTACTCGGATGGATTCGTTTGAGTCGGTGGTGATCGTGCCAGTGTCGAAAATCTGGCCGCCACTGGTGGGATAGAACGCGCTCCGATCCAAAATCAGGGACGGACGAGGGCTTTCTTTCAGTTCCTTGATTTCAGCATCGAAGTCGTAGAGGAAGGAATCGCGGTAGTAGAGGCGGTCGGTCATGGGATGGGAATCATTCTAAACACATGGGGCGCGGAGGAACACGGAGGCTTGGTTGCATGAACCTCTGCCAGCGGGAGGGGAAAAGCAGATTCCTCCCGGAGCCTTGGCCCTCAAGAGGAATGACAAAATCGAAGGGAGACAGATTGAACCTTGCCGCTTCAGTAAGGGCCGATGATGCCGGCGATTTGGCGTGCGGCCGGTTTTGCAGGCTGGGCTGTCTTTGAGGATAGGGGAGCATGGTCCGCGAGAGGATCCAGTACATCCAGATATTTCAGACCACTTCCAGTGTTAAACAGCACGACCGTATCCTCGGGTTTGAAAAATCCAGTGGCGCGCAGTTTTCGGTACGCGACGAGGCACGCGGCTCCTTCGGGAGCGGCGAAAATGCCTTCGACTTTGGACCAGTGTCTTGTGGCTCCGACAATTTCGTCGTCGGTCGCGCTTACCGCCGTTCCGTTACTCTTCTTTAATATGTCAAGGATCAGGTAGTCGCCATATGGCTTGGGAACGCGCAGGCCGGAAGCCAGGGTGGAAGCATTGTTCCACATGTCCACCGTAGGCTTTCCTTCGTCCCAAGCCTTAACAACCGGCGCACAACCGGCCGACTGTACAACAATCATTTTCGGGCGTTCGCGGCCAATCCATCCCAACGCTTCCATCTCGTCGAAAGCCTTCCACATGCCGAGAAGTCCGACTCCTCCGCCCGTGGGATAGATGATGCCTTGCGGCACGCGCCACCCGAGTTGCTCGGCGACTTCGTATCCCATGGTCTTTTTACCCTCGACACGGTAGGGCTCTTTGGTGGTCGAGACGTCAAACCAGCCTTCGCTTTTCCAGGAATCGGAGTCTTTCATCTCTGCGACTTTGCGCGCGCAATCGCTGATGAGCCCGTCAATCAGCGTGACGTGAGCGCCGTAGTAATCGCACTCGATGCGGTTAGCCATTGGCACGTCTTTCGGCATGAAAATATGAGCTTCGAGCCCGGCAGCGGCCGCGTAGGCGGCAAGCGCACCGGCCGCATTTCCAGCGGAAGGAATCGCAAGCTTCTTGAGGCCGAAATGCCGTGCCATGGTGACGGCGGCGGAAAGACCGCGAGCTTTGAAAGAGCCCGTGGGATTGAGGCCCTCATCCTTGATATAGACGTTGGGAAACTCACGGCTGGGGAGCATCGGCGTGAAGCCCTCGCCGAGAGAAACGGGATCGGCGTCAGGCAGGACAGCGTCATAACGCCACATGGTAGGGGCACGTCCCGCAAGACGCGCCGAAGAAAACGAGCGCCGAATTGCGGTCAGATCGTAGCGGGCATACAGAACGCCGCCATCTTTGGGGCAAACCGATTGCGGACGATCTGCGGGATAGGGCTCGCCGCACCGCGTGCATTCGAGATGGGTCAGCATGCGAAATCCGAGTGTACCATCGGCGGGGACCATCGGCCGACGGGCGCTGGGCGCAGCTTTCGCTCGGTTGTTTTACTGATTGGCAATCCTCAGGACGGTGTGGCATAGTGCATTTCGAGGCATTTAGTTCCCCCGCCTTTGCCGGATGACCGCTAGCTGTTTGAGCGCGCAACTCGAGAAGGAGCACTCCATGCAAGCTTTTCGCCGATTCGTAGTTATGGCGTTGTCGTGTCTACTGTGTTCCGGATTCGCTTCCGCCGCTGATCGTGGGCCTGGACCCTCGGCGGCAGTACCGGATCCCTGGTCCCTGCGCGCAACGCTCTCCGCTCCGGGAAGCCCACTGGAGTTCGGCTTCTCCGTGGCGCTCGCCGGCAACACGATCGTCGCAACCGCGAACAGCGCGATTGACGTATACGTGAAGCCTGGGGCAGGCTGGGCGAGCCTCGCGACTCCAACGGCGAAGCTCACAGCCAGCGACGGAGCCGTGTTTACTTCGGTTGCGATCAGCGGAAACACGGTTGTTGCGGGTTCGATCCAGGCGAATGGCACTGGTTCCGCATACGTGTTCGTTGAGCCTGGCAGCGGTTGGGCCAATAAAACCGAGACTGCGAAGCTGACTGCTTCGGACGCCCTGCAGGGGGACTTCGTGGGCACATCGGTGAGCATTTCCGGAAACACAGTGGTCGTCGGCGCGGATGAAAACAATTCCGTGGGCATTCGCTTTGGGGAGCCCAACGGTGGCGGAGCAGCTTACGTTTTTGTGAAGCCTGCTAGCGGCTGGGCGAACATGACGGAAATCGCGAAGCTGACGGCTTCCGATGGCGTTGCGGGGGACGATTTCGGATACAGCGTCTTCGTTCAAGGAGACACGATCGCCGTGGGCGCTCCGAACGCGGTGATCAACTCGACGACTCTCGAAGGCGCGCTCTATGTCTTCCAAAAGACCGGAACTCAATGGACCAACTCTACCCAGACTGCAAAACTGACCGCTTCCGATGGTCACGAAGTCACTGTGTTAGGGATTGGGCTGAGCATGAACGGAAGCGTGATCGCGGGGGCGGCGTTCGACAAGGTTTACATCTTCGTCAAACCGTCGGCTGGATGGGCAAATGGCACGCAAGTCGCGGAATTGGCCAGCACGGCGTACACATTCTTCGGTCTCAATTCCGTCGCCATTTACAAGAACAAGATCCTTGCGGGCTCTCCTTATGAGAATCAGCCGTTCGCCGATCTGTACGTCGAGGCCGCCGGGAAATGGAGCGACTTGCGACCGACTTATCGGTTGAAGGCACCCGCTCAGAACGGTAATGGATCGGATGGGTATTCGGTGGCAATGAACGCGACCACTCTGGTTGTCGGTTCTCCGCTGCTGGGAGGATCAGGCGGGAACGTGGTTTACGTGTACAGCCAGAAATAAGTAAGCAGATCTTTTACTGAGATTTGATAACGCTTCTCTCGACTGTGCGTTACTATCCATCGTTGTGCATCTCTGAGGAGAAGCGGAAAAATGGGAAAGTTTGTCGGTGGTCTGATCGTCGGACTGGTTATCATCCCCCTGGCTGTCTATTTATATTTCTCGACCGGAATGGCGCCAGTAGCCACAAGCGCGTCGCCGATGCCTTTCGAAAGAATGTTTGCCCGCATGGCGCTGCACGCCGGTATGGGGAAAGCTGGATCGCAAACGCCGCCGATTGCCGCTGATGAATCCGCGTACCTCGCGGGAGCGGGAGTTTATAAAGAGCATTGCGCGGTCTGTCACGGATTGCCGCTCACGCATGAAACCGCCATCGCCAAGGGAATGTACCCGCATCCGCCAAAGTTGATGGAAGGAACAGGCGTAACGGACGATCCGGCGGGCGAAACCTATTGGAAAGTTTCGGGCGGCATCCGGATGACGGGCATGCCCAGCTTTTCCAGCACGCTTTCGACGACCCAGATGTGGCAAGTAAGTTTGCTGCTTGCAAACGCCGACAAACTTCCACAGTCCGCAAAAGACAGTTTGGTTTCCGCCACTCCGAATAACTCTGCCCCAACCTCTACGCCGTCCTTGCCAACACAACCAACGCCGCCACCCCCTGAGATCAAGAAGTAGGCGCGAACTTAGATCCGCAGCAAGGTACCAGGCTTTAAGCTTCTCCGCCTTGGTCTGAGCCTGGGGGGGTGTCTAAATGCGTGTTGGCTGCATGCTATAGTGCGATTTCACGATGGGATCGTTCCTTTTCTTCGCGTTTTCCTGGTGGGCGATCGCGCTCCGGGTTGTGGCGATCATTCACTTCATCCGGAGACGTCCCAATTTTTTCTGGATCTGGGTAATTCTCTTTCACTGGGTGGGAGCGCTGGTTTACATCTGCATCGAAGTCATTCCTGATGCGGGATTGCTCCGAGGTTCCTTTCAGGTGTTTCCTCGGCGCCGCCGCATTCATGAACTGGAGCGGGAGATCCTCGACAACCCGTCGGCCGGTAACTACGAAGAACTAGGCCTGCTGTACCTGGATGACGGAGATTTTGCGCGTGCCCGCTCCTGCTACGACAAATCGATTTCCTCGCGAACCGATTCGGTCGATCCGTTTTACCGGCGAGGCGTAGCGGAAATGGAGATGGGAGATTTTGCTGCAGCGGTTCCCGATCTCGAACGAACTTTGCAATCGGACGCGGACTACGATTTTCATCGCGGCAAAGGATTGCTCGCATGGGCGTACGCGCAAACCGGGCAGGTCGACAAGGCCAATGCGATGTTTCGCGAGGCAGTGCGGATATCGACTATCTCGGAAACCTACTATCACTACTCGCTGTTCCTGGAATCGCAGGGACGGAATGCTGAGGCTCGGGAGTGGGCCGCGAAGATTCTGGAAAAGAAGGCGACGATGCCGACCTATCTGAAACGGCGCGAACGGCCGTGGTTTCGCAAGGCGAAGTCAGTGCTGGGACGGCTGAAAAACTGACCTTTCAATCCGGTGTCCCAGCGGAAACCTCCCCCAGATCGCGATGATAAGATTTAGGCAGTGACGATTTCGAAACCTCTGATCAAGTTGCTGGCAACCGACATCGACGGCACGCTGCTGAATCCACAATTCCAAATATCCCAAGGTGATCTGGACGCGCTGAGGCGGGCCCATGAGACCGGAATGGAAGTGGTCGTGGTCACAGGTCGACGTCACTCGTTTGCGCTGCCGATCGTGAAACAACTGGGATTCGATGTTTGCCTGATCAGTTCGAATGGCGCGGTGACCCGCTCGCTGGCAGGAAAGACGTTTCATCGGGACATGATGCCGGCGGAGACTTGCCGGCGGATTTGCGGGGCGATGCAGCAATTTCGGGGAAATACTGTTCTTACCTTTGATCAGGAGACGAAGGGCGCGATTGTGCTGGAGCGGCTGGACGAACTCGGAGCGAGCATCCGGCGGTGGCTGGAGAAGAATATGGAATATATCGAGTTCGTCGTGCCACTCGAGAACGCCTTAGTGATTGATCCTGTGCAAGCGATGTTTTGCGGGACGATGGACAGGATGAATCAAGCGCTGCAGAGCCTTGATCACGCCGGAATGGACGGGGCGGTGACGATCCTTCGGACGGAATATCCGGACCGCGATCTCTCGATGATCGATGTGCTGAACGGAGGGTGCTCGAAGGGCCATGCGCTCGAGCGGTGGGCAACCCACCGGGGCTACCGGCGCGAGGAGGTCATGGCCGTCGGTGACAACCACAATGACGTGGAAATGCTTGAGTTTGCTGGACATCCGGTTATCATGGGGAATGCGTGCCAGGAACTCCGGGACCGTGGATGGGCGGTCACGCGCGGGAACGACGCGTGCGGAGTGGCGGCAGCCGTAGAATTCGCCTTGGGCGAAACCTCCGTGGTAACTGGGCCGTAGTCCTCTTGTTGGCTGTGGGATGAAACGTATCGCAATATTTTCGAAGATTGGTGTTGGCCGCTTTGGTCGCGGTGGCGGCGCTTCCCTGTTTTGCAACTGAAATTGCGGTTTTGAAGAATGGCTTCTCGGTCGGCACGAGCGCCGCGAAATTGTTGGCGATGTGACCCGCCTGTATGTGACGGCGGATGGATCGAGTTTTGTGGATGTACCGACGGCTCAGGTGGATCACTTCGAAGCCGCGCCGGAGCAACCCCTCTCTGCGGTGAAGCTTCCGGCTCCGGGCAGTTCTCTGCCGACGCCGCGATCGAGCGCTCCTCTGGTTACGAACTCAAGGATTGGCAGTGTCTCCCCATCGGCTGCCCCCGGATTTCCGGTTTCGCACCCGAGCGATCTGACGGAAGTTGTAAAGGACGCGAGCGGGCGATATCAGTTGGATCCCGACCTGGTGAACAGCGTCATTAAGGCAGAGAGCGGATTCAATGCGCATGCCGTGTCTCCGAAGGGGGCGCGTGGGCTTATGCAACTTATGCCGGGAACGGCGTCGCAGCTTGGTGTTCCCAATGCGTTCGACCCGGCGGCCAACGTCGATGGCGGAACGAAATATCTGCGCGAATTGCTCGAGCGATACAACTTCGACATCGTGAAAGCTCTGGCCGCTTACAACGCCGGACCGCAGCGTGTGGAGCGGTTTGGGGGCGTGCCTCCGTACTATGAGACTCGCGCATATGTCGCCCGCATTGTGCGAGATTTCAACAAGAAGAAGGTTGCGCAGCAGAAAGCGGAAGCTGCTGCGAAGAACAACACCGCTGCGAAGGACGTCAAGCCCAAGGCACCTGTGAAGCACGCAGCGTCTGGGACCGTGCAGGCAAAAGCCAATTCAGCCAGCCAACATTCTGCCGCTTCCTCTCACGACTGAAATCCAAAGTTGAAATGAGTCAGCTTATACACTCGTCAAACGGGTTTGACCCTATCGGCAGTGTCGGTTACCTTGAGTGTTGCCGTTTCCCGCTTCGCGTTGCCCGGGGTCGCGGCGCGCGCGGAGTTTTTCCACTTCATGGATAAGAAACGCATTCTAGCCAGCGCAGTTGTGTTTCTGATCCTGGCCTTTCTCGTTTACCTGCAATACCGGCACTGGCGAAGTTTCGACTGGGGAACGTTCTGGAGCCAGACCCATCGCATAAAAAAACTCCATGTGTTGCATGGAATTGCACTCATTTACCTCGGGTATTTCATGAGGGCCTGGCGCTGGAAGATCTTCCTGCAGCCGGTTCGACCCAAGACGCGAACCATCGACATGGTTTCGCCAACGCTCGTCGGGTTTACCGGTTTGGCTCTGTTGGGACGGGCTGGGGAATTCATCCGACCGTATTTGATCGCGCGGCGCACGGATCTCCCGGTTTCATCGCAGATTGCGGTCTGGGGAGTTGAGCGGATTTTCGACATTGGCGCCTTCACCGTGCTGATGATGCTCGCCATTTTCCTGCCCAGCGCGCTCCCGTCAATTCCCCACCCCGAGTATTACGAACGCTTTCGTGAACTAGGATTCGTTCTGACCTCTCTGGTTGCGGGTACGGCAATTGCGGCGGTAGTGATCCGGCGTAATGGCGAAAGGGTTGCCACCTGGATGGAGCAACGCTTCTCGCACCTGTCATCGAATATTGGACACCGGATCGCGGAGAAAGTGCGCGAGTTCGGCATGGGGTTGAACACCATTCAGGGCCCCATCGCGATGCTGTCGCTTACGCTGGTCTCGGTGGGCATGTGGTATGTGATCGCGCTGGCCTACCAGGAGGTCACGCACTCCTACGGCGTGGATGCATTGGCTATTCCCGTCTCGCAACTGCTGATCCTGATGTTCTCAAGCATGCTGGGATCGATGTTGCAACTGCCGGCAGTCGGCGGGGGCTCGCAGATGGCGACAATCGCTACGCTCTCCAGCGTATTTGACGTTCCAGCTGAACTCGCCGCAAGCTGCGGGATCCTGCTGTGGCTGGTAACCTTTGCAGCGGTTGTCCCGGCTGGGCTTCTACTTTCACATCACGAAAGGCTGTCTCTGCGGAAACTGTCTGTCGAGAGTCACCAATCGGGCGGGCACTAGGGATTCGAGACTTTCAACCAATTCAGCCAACGACGAAGAGGGCTGGTGGCCCCGGCGTGAGTCGAACACGCGACCCTTCGTTTAGGAAACGAATGCTCTATCCATCTGAGCTACGGGGCCCTCGAAATCCAAGTTAGCACGGGCGCGAAAGACTGTACACACCGCGAAGGCGATGCCGAACCCTACGCCGCGACTTGAATCACCTACTCATGCAAAACAAAGTAGCGCGTTAGAACCAGTCGCTGCGATAAGCCACCCACCACGAAAAAAACAATATCGGGATGGTCGCGAAGAAGGCCCACCAAAACGGAAGCAGGAAGTCCGCGAAAAATCCGAGCAGGATGAAGATCAGCCAGAAGATCTTTTTCTGCATAAGCTATTGTAGGCCGCGACACTCCGGTGCTCGCAACAGTGCGCGGTGTTTGCGCTATGTGCGCATCCTAAGGCTTCGCAGGCAAGGCATCTAGTGCAAGATTGAGTTCCAGGACGTTTACTCGTGGTTCTCCGAGCAAACCAAGATCGCGTTGATGCGTGTGTTGCTGGACTAAAGCGCGTACGAGCAATTCGGAAATACCACGCTCTCGCGCGACCCGTGGAACCTGAAAGTCGGCGGCGGCGGGAGAGATATCCGGGTCGAGGCCGGAAGCCGACGTCGTGATCAGGTCTACTGGCACAGGCTGCGAAGGGTTCTCCTGATGAAGCGTTGCGGCGTCGGCGCGGACGCGGTCAATCAGTTTCTGGTTGGTAGGGCCGAGGTCGGTACCGCCGGAGTTTCCTGCGTCGTAGCCGTTTCCTGCCGCAGACGGACGAGGGTGAAAATAGCGCAGCGAGGTGAAGGGCTGAGCGATGATGCGCGATCCAATGGCTGTTCCATTGCGATGAAGGATCTGGCCATTCGCCTTGTCTTTGAAAAGCACCTGCGCCATGGCGGTGACGACCAGTGGATAGACGATCCCCAGCAGAACGGTCATTACTGCGGTCATCAGGCAAGCGGTAACGAGATTTTTCTTCATGTCTTCCTCTCAGGCCAAGCCGACCGCGGTGATCAGCACGTCGATGATCTTGATGCCGACGAAGGGCGCGATCAGACCGCCAACTCCGTAAATCAGAAGATTGCGGCGCAGCAAAGCTTCCGCATTCATGGCGCGATATTTCACTCCCCGGAGCGCGAGCGGAATCAGAATGATGATGATCAGGGCATTGAAGATGACGGCGGACAAGATCGCGGACTGCGGCGTCTTCAAGCGCATGATGTTCAGCGCGTTCAGTACGGGAAACGTCGCGGCAAACATGGCGGGAATAATCGCGAAGTACTTCGCCACGTCATTGGCGATTGAGAACGTGGTGAGCGCGCCGCGAGTCATCAGCAACTGCTTGCCGATTTCGACGACCTCAATGAGTTTGGTGGGATTCGAATCCAGATCGACCATGTTGCCGGCTTCTTTGGCTGCCTGGGTTCCGGTATTCATCGCAACGCCAACATCGGCTTGAGCCAGCGCGGGAGCATCGTTTGTGCCGTCGCCAGTCATGGCCACGAGTTTGCCGCCCGCCTGTTCGGTGCGAATGAGCTTCAGTTTGTCTTCAGGCGTCGCCTGCGCAAGGAAATCGTCTACACCGGCTTCGCGGGCAATGGCTGCCGCCGTGAGAGGGTTATCGCCGGTAATCATGACAGTGCGAATGCCCATGGCGCGAAGCTGCGCAAAGCGGTCGCGGATTCCTCCTTTGACGACGTCCTTCAAATGGATGACGCCCATGGCGCGGCGGTTTTCGGCGACAACGAGAGGCGTACCCCCGGAGTTTGAAATTCGCTCTACCGCTGCGCGAACCTCCGTCGGCATGGCGCCGTTGCCGTTCATCTCGACCAGTTTCGCGATCGAGTCGGCCGCGCCCTTCCGAATCTCACGCCCATCGAGATTGACTCCAGACATGCGCGTTTGCGCAGTGAACGGAATGAATTCCGCTTCGTGCGTGCCGAATTCCCTGCCTCGCAAGTTGTATTTCTCTTTGGCGAGAACAACGATCGACCGGCCCTCGGGCGTTTCGTCGGCCAGCGAAGAGAGCTGCGCCGCATCGGCCATGTCCGCTTCGGTAACGCCGGGAGCGGGAAGGAATTCGGTGGCCTGCCGGTTGCCGAATGTGATCGTGCCGGTTTTGTCGAGCAAAAGAGTGTTCACGTCCCCGGCGGCTTCAACGGCGCGTCCGGACATTGCGAGGACGTTGTGCTGCACCAATCGATCCATCCCGGCAATGCCGATGGCGGAAAGAAGGCCGCCGATCGTGGTTGGGATGAGGCACACAAGCAACGAGACGAGAACAAAAATCGTTTGCGGCGATCCGGAATAGATGGCGAACGGCTGTAGCGTGACGACCGCTAGCAGGAAAATGATCGTCAGGCCAGCCAAAAGGATATTCAACGCGATTTCATTCGGAGTCTTCTGGCGCGCTGCCCCTTCGACGAGCGCGATCATACGGTCGAGGAAGGTTTCTCCAGGGTTAGAAGTGATTTTGACCTTGATGTGATCGCTCAATACCCGCGTTCCGCCAGTTACCGCGGAACGATCGCCCCCCGCTTCGCGAATCACGGGAGCAGATTCTCCAGTGATGGCGGACTCGTCGACCGATGCGACGCCTTCGACAATCTCGCCATCGCCGGGAATCAACTCTCCGGCAGAAACGGAGACGAAGTCGCCGGACCGCAACTGGGCGCTGGGAATCTCTTCGATTTTGTCTTTGGAAGCGTACCGCTTCGCAATCGTTTCAGAGCGCGCGCGACGCAGCGTTTCTGCTTGCGCTTTGCCGCGGCCTTCGGCCATGGCTTCTGCAAAGTTCGCAAACAGTACGGTAAACCAGAGCCAGAGCGTGATCTGCAAATTGAAGCGGAAGGCTTCATGCGGACGCAGGATCAAGAGGATGGTGGTAATGACGCTGCCAATCTCAACCACGAACATGACGGGATTGCCCATCATGTTGCGCGGGCTGAGTTTGAGGAGCGAACTCCAGGCGGCGCTGCGAACCAGCTTCACGTCCCAAATCGATTTGTGATGGCTTGCCATATTTTTAGAAGGTCTTCCCTGCGTACATGAGCAGATGTTCAAGAATTGGTCCAAGGCTGAGCGCGGGGAAGAACGTGAGCGCGCCCAGAATCAGAATTGTGCTGATCAACAAAAAAGTGAACAGAGGCGTCGTGACGGGAAAAGTGCCCAGCGACGGAGGAACATATTTTTTCTGCGCCAGGTTGCCGGCAATGGCAAGCATTGGGATGATCATGAAGAAACGACCAACCAACGTGGTGATTCCGGTCGCCGCGTCATACCAGAGAGTATTAGCAGTGAGTCCGCCGAATGCAGATCCATTGTTTCCCGCCGAGGACACGAAGGCGTAGAGAATTTGACTGAGGCCGTGGGGCCCGGGGTTGCTGATGCTCGCAGTTCCGAATCCCTTGACGACAGAAATTCCTGTCAGCGTCAGGATGATCAGCGGAAAGACGAGGGAAACCAGCATCGCCATCTTGACGTCGAACGCCTCGATTTTCTTGCCCAGATACTCGGGAGTGCGACCGACCATCAGTCCGGCGATAAAAACGGCAAGCACAATGTAAATCAAGATGCCGTACATGCCGGAGCCGACGCCTCCGAAGATGACTTCGCTCAGCATGATGTTCACCAGCGGGACCAGGCCGCCGAGTGGTGTGAATGAATCATGCCATCCGTTGATGGCGCCGCAACTCGCGTCGGTGGTCACGGTAGCGAACAAAGCGGAATTCGCGATGCCGAAACGAGTCTCCTTGCCTTCCATGTTGCCGCCCGACTGCGCGATGGTTGCGTGCTGGCCAACGGTCGCAGGATAGAGCGGATTTCCGCGCGCCTCAGCCCAGTAGGCCACCGTTACCCCGGCCAGAAACAGGATGGCCATTGCGGACCACACCGCCCATCCGTGCCCGGGAGATCCGGTCATCTTGCCGAGCGTGTAGGTCAGTCCCGAACCAATGGCGAAAATGCAGAACATCTCGAACAGGTTTGTGAAGGGGTTGGGATTTTCGAACGGATGCGCGCTGTTTGCGTTAAAGAAGCCGCCGCCGTTGGTACCCCACTCTTTGATGATCTCTTGTGAAGCGACTGGCCCTTGCGCGATCGTCTGAGTGTCAACGGTGTCCATCACGGCTTTGCCGGACGCATCCGTTACCGGTTTGCCGTCCGTGCCAACGCGTTGGACCTGCTGCGGCTCAACGAGCTTTACCGAGTCGTACGGCTTCAGGTTCTGGACTACCCCTTGCGACACGAGGAACAGGGCGCCCACTACACAAAACGGAAGGAGTATCCAAAGGCAGCAGCGGACGAAATCGACCCAGAAGTTGCCGAGCGTCTGCATCTGTCGCCGGGCAATGCCTCGGATGAAGGCGATCGCCAGAACAATGCCGGTCGCGGCAGAAGCGAAGTTATGAAAAGCCAGCCCGGCCATTTGAGTGAAGTAGCTCATGGTCGTCTCGCCCGAATACGCTTGCCAGTTCGTGTTGGTCGTGAAAGAGGCGGCTGTGTTGAACGCGAGATGTTCGGGGGTCACTGACGCCAAGTGTTGCGGATTCCAGGGTAGAAATGCCTGAATGCGCTGCATCAGGTACAGAAGCAGCATGGAGACGGCGCTGAAAAGAAGCATGGAGATTGCGTATTCGGTCCAACGCATCTCGTGTTTCTCGTCGACACCGGTGACCCGAAAAATGACTTTCTCCACCGGGCGGAGTACGGGATCGAGAAAGGTTTTCTCTCCGGCGAAAACGCGAGTCATGAACAGGCCGAGCGGTTTGGTGACGGCGAAGATCAGGCCTAGAAAAACGAAGATTTGCAGCCATCCATTGATGGTCATGGTCAGAATTTCTCCGGACGCAAAAGCGCGTAGAACAGGTAAATCATGGTCACGGCGCTGATGATGAGAACGGCGAGTGTTTGTGCGTCCATGGTTCTCCTATCTCAATCGATCGCAGAAATGCACGTAAGCGACGGCTGCGGCAAAGAAGGCAGCCGTGACGGCGACCCAAAGAATGTCTTGCATCAGAGATATCCTCCAGCAATTTTTGTTACGGCCATTACCAGGACCCCTCTTTCCCGCCCCACCACCAGACGAGCCCGACGGTCGCAGTATTCTGCTGTTTCTTCAGAAGACCTTGTACGTCGGAAAGGAACGATGGCTGATTCGAGAAGTCGCGGCGCCATTCATATCGCATGAGAAAGTTATCGGCCAGCTTGTAGTCGAACGTGGCGGTGTCTTCCTTCAACGCCTGCGTCAGACCACTGAACAAGCCGCCGCGATCGGACATATATTCCGCACGCGTGGCGAGAGTTACTTTGTGGGAGAGCTGATACTGAACGTATGCAGCGCCGCCGTCGACATGCGATGGTGCCGATGACTCGCCCGGAGCGGCATTCCTCCACAATCGCTCGATGAAGTAGTCGCCTTCAAGCGCCAGCGTCCACTTGGGCTTGGGTTGCCAGGTGACGTAGCTATCGAAAATATTGGTTCGGCCGTTGGGGGCGGGACTGATGGCAGTAAAGCAAAGGCTCGGCTGAACCGGAATCGGACCACAGTTGGCGGAGACAGCGCGGTCGGGATGTTCCTGACCGAGGTAGTAGTTCATGGTCCAGACGACATTCTTTGCGGGTTTAGCAACGAATCCGAAAAGCTCGTCCTTGAAACCATTGGTCGCTTCAACCTGGTTGGTTCCGTTGACAACCCAGTAATTGAGGCTGAAACGATCAGTCACGGGAATCGAGGCACGCACGCCCATGTGATAAAAGGGCAGAAAGTTGAACCATAGAGCGCGGGAATAGTTGACCTGATCCTTGGTGTAGTTGCCTTCGATGCCGAGCGAACTTCCCCACTTTCCAAAATCGATGGTCACGCCCTTGCCGATGGGTGCGACATAGGTCCCGTAAGCTTGGAAAACATTGCGATAGATATCTGGCCTAGGCTCGTTCGAGGGATTCCCCTGCAACGTGTCGGTGGCTTGCCCGAACTGGAGATCGAGACGCGCGCCCCAGCGGCGTCCGGCGCCCACATCCGGCGCGTGTTCGAGAATTACATCAGCTTGATTTAGGCTGAATTCGTTGCTCAAGACGTCGTAAGCGCGAAGCAGGTTGACGCGCCCTACAGGATTGTTAAAGTTGAAATCGTAATACGTGTCGAGGCCAAGACTGATCGTCGTTCCGCGAAGAAATCCCACCGTCTTTTGGTCTTCTGCCGCCAGCCCCGAAGTCAAATTGCCCGTGGGCTGTTCCTCAACAGACGGGCTGGTCGAACTTTGTAACACTTCAGCGCTTCCCTCTCCGGCTGTCGAAGGCTGGGCGGACGCATTCGCAGGCGACTGCAGTCGATTCACAATTTGTTTGAGTTCGATCACTTCCGCTTCCAGTTGCTGCACTCGTATCCTCAAATCGTCAGACGAATTCGACGGAGAAGCCTGTGTCGACTGGGAAGTCTGTCCGTGGCACACCAGGGGGAGGATCATCAGCATGCAAGCGAAGCCGGCTTTCATCGTCCGTCGTACCTTTCTCTCTCTGGCTCTCGCTTGAGCGTCGCGGCAAGAACCGAAGGCGGGAAAGTCCGCCACTTATGCAACCTTGCACACAGGTGCTTCTCAAAAGACTCTCCATGGCCATTGAACAACCTCGGCCGTAAGAACGGGATCAGGACTTCATAAAGAATTCGTAAGGGCTGTGAGATTAGCGTCGCAGCAGAGAACGTCAGCAGCCCCAGTCGGCCTCTCCGGGATTGGCAAAATACTTCCGGCGAGGCTTTTGTTCCGGCTCCGAAGTGGCGAGTTCCAGGAGGGCCAAGCGAGCCGCCGCGATCAGCAACTTGCGTTCGTCCGCAGAAGTGCGATCCCAGGAAGACTTCGCCGACTCTTCGCGACGCTCGGCGCAGTCGTGGGCTAAGGCATCGCGGTAGTGATGAAATATTCTGGCTAGCTGCTCAGCGGATACTTCTTGAATTGAAGACATGATTCGTCTCTCCCCGTTCGGCGGCCGGTGCGTCTGTGTTTCATACCGCCTGAACGTATTTGATGAGGAAGGACGTAAGGATTGGATAAGGAGTCCGTAGAATCTTTGTAAGCGGCGGAGACGTGGAATCTTGAAGCGAAGACGGATCGACTACTCACCCGGCTCAAAGCGGTATCCGACCCACGGCTCGGTGACGATGTAGCGAGGAGAGGAAGCGTTCGGCTCCAGCTTCTTACGTAACTGGCCAACAAAGACGCGAAGATATTCAACCTGCTCTGTGCTTTGGCCGCCCCAAATGGCTCCGAGAAGGGTCCGGTGATTCACGACTTTCCCGGGGCGACGCGCAAGAAAAGCCAGTAGTTCGAACTCTTTTGGGGTAAGGCGTACTTCCGCATTGCGAACCGTTACTTTGTGGGCTGCGGTATCAATGCGGAAATCTCCGACCTCGATCACAGCTTCAGCATCGGCTTCGGCGGGGACGCGTCGCAGGTTTGCGCGAACACGAGCCAAGAGTTCATTCATGCCGAACGGTTTGGTCACGTAGTCGTCCGCGCCGGCATCGAGCGCTTCGACTTTCTGTTGCTCTTTGTCGCGAACGGACAGGACAACAATCGGCACTTGGGAAATGGCGCGCACGTGACGACAGAGCTGAATCCCATCGACAGTCGGCATCGAGAGATCGGTAATGATCAAGTGTGGCTGCCAGTCTTTCATGATTTCCAACGCCATCTCGCCCGTATTGGCGATGCGTATGTCGTATCCCTGCGCAGACAAACTGGTGCGGAGAACGCGCGTGATTTGCGTCTCGTCATCCACAACGAGGATGTGAGGGCGATCGACCATCAGCGAGCCTCCTGCGTAACGATATGGACGTCGACCGAAGGCGAGTCTCGCAGAAATCGCTGAATGGCGGACAGGTACAGATATCTCTGCCATCCGGTTCGCGCGGAGCGTCCGAAAATAACCTGCGTAATGTGGTGCTCGCGCACCAACTGGGCAAGTCCGTCGGCAATGCTTCCGCCCGAGCCGCGGACAACTTTGGCGCCAAGATTTTCGGCAAAGCGGATATTCTCCGCCAATGTTTTCTGGTCCTCGGGACGGGTATCGCGGCCAACATCGATGTAGAAAACGTAATAATCGCCGCCCATGGCCTGGGCCATTCGGGACCCGCGAGCAATCAGGTATTGCGCCGCCGGATTGGAACTCACGCAAACTCCGATGCGCTCGCGCACGGTGTGAGCCGGCTGCGTGCCGTCTTTGTCGAGAAATGCGTCAAGGCTGCGATCGACTACCCCGGTTACTTGTCGGAGCGCCAATTCACGCAGAGCGATCAGATTGCCCGGACGGAAGAAGTGCGAGAGAGCGCGCTGAGCCCGATCGACCGGGTAGATATCGCCGCGTTCCATGCGCTTCTGCAGGGCTTGCGGGGTGAGATCGGCCAACACAATTTCATCCACGCGCTGCATCACCCAGTCCGGGACAGTCTCACGCACCTGCACTCCGGTGATTTGCTGAACCGTGGGCCCGACGCTCTCGACATGCTGCACATTCATCGTGGAGAGCACATCGATCTTCGCATCCAGGATCTCAATCACGTCTTCGTAACGCTTGGAGTGCTTGCTGCCTTCGATGTTTGTATGTGCAAGTTCGTCAATGACGACAACCGACGGGCGGCGCGCGAGAATCGCATCAACGTCCATCTCGTCAAACAGCGTGCCTTTGTATTCCAGCCTCCGCGGAGGAATGCGATCCAGTTTGCCCGCAAGTTCCTGCGGTGGCTTTCCGCCCGTGGCTCTCTACCACCCCGACAAGGACATCTTCACCGCGGCTAGCGCGCCTTATAGCCTCACTGAGCATGCTGTACGTCTTGCCGACGCCGGGAGCGTAGCCGAGGAACAGCTTGAAAATTCCGCGCGGTTTCTCGGGAGAAACTTCGTTCAGCCAGTCCTCAGGAGTTTTCGGCATCGGCGTTATTGTCTTTCGCAGCGTGCAGTTTGTCACCCCCATCGTACAATGCGGATGTGAAACCGGGGGCTTCCACGCAAGCGGTCCGCTACGCGACGGCAATTGCAGTGATCGCGATCATCTCCGCGATCAGTTACCGCGTTCACGTAAACCACACCACCGTCGCATTGATGTTTCTGGTCAGCGTGTTACTGACTTCCGCGTACTGGGGACTTCGTTACGCGGTAGTCATGGCGATTGCAGCGACGGCTGCATTCAACTTCTTTTTTCTGCCTCCTGTCGGAACGTTCACCATTGCAGATCCGCAGAACTGGATCGCGCTCATCGCATTCCTTGTAACGGCGCTCGTCGCCAGCAATCTTGCCGAGCGAGCACGTCGCGAAGCAGAAGGCGCGAAGCAACGCCGCCGCGAAGTGGAGCGACTGTATGGGTTGAGCCAGCGACTTCTGGCGGCAGAAAACGTGCTTGAGTTGCTCAACGCACTGCCGCAATACCTGCAGGAAACATTTTCGGTGAGCAGCGCGGTGGCCATGGCGGCGGACCATCCGACCGTTTACCGTTCGTCGCTCGATGCCAAGTTCGAAGAGAGCGTGTTGCGTTCGACGCTGCTGCGGGGCGAGCCGGTCACACAAGGAGGCGTGTCGTATGTTCCGTTACGCTTAGGAATGCGAACCGTGGGAGCGCTTGGTGTCACCGGGGCGGATTTGTCTCGGGAAACTCTGGACGCTCTGGGAAGCCTGGCAGGACTGGCGGTAGAGCGCGTTCGCGCCCTTGAGGCCTTGAGCAAGAACCGGGCCGAGCAGGAACATGAGCGGTTAAGAACGGCGTTGCTGGATTCGGTCACGCACGAATTCCGCACTCCGCTGACATCGATCAAAGCGAGCGTCACAACCTTGATGTCAGGTGCGGCGTTGGACGAGCAAGGAAAGACGGACTTGTTGACGGTGATCGACGAAGAGACGGATCGGCTGAACCGGCTGGTTGGAGAAGCAGCTGAGATGGCGCAACTCGATTCCGAAATGTTCAAGCTCGACCTGCAATCGCATTCGATTGCGGATGTGCTCGAACCCGCGGTGAGAGATGCTGAGGCCTCACTCAAGGATCATCCCGTGGAAACCGTTGTTGCGCCCGGGTTACCACCGGTGAAGATGGACGCGGAGCGCATTCGCGAAGTCTTGATGCACCTGCTCGAAAACGCAGGAAAGTATTCTCCCCCCGGAGCTCCAATCAAAATTACAAGCGAAGTGCAGGGAGACGAACTGGTGACCAGTATCGCGGACCGAGGACCGGGGATCGATTCGTTTGAGCAGCCGCTCATTTTCGAGAAATTCTATCGTGGGCAGAACCAGCGCTACTCGGCGCCCGGCACCGGTATGGGGTTGGCGATTGCGAAGGTGATCGTCGAGGCTCACGGTGGAACGATTGGAGTTGTCAGCCAGTTGGAGAGTGGGTCCGTGTTTTCGTTTACCTTGCCTCTGGAAAAACACCTGCGTCCATGATGAGTAATGCCAGCGATGGCGAGACGCCCTCCTGACACCCTGCGTCCCGCGGGAACTACTTCTCTTTCGTCATGTAGTACGCAGATTCTTCGGGACGCACGACTCGCGGAATCCATAGCGGCCGCCGCAAACCGTTCGGCCCCGGCGCAGGACGAGTAAGCGCTTTCCATCTTTGATAAACCGCAAAAGAAAGATTCGTGTCGACAAAAATATCCCCGTAACGGTCGGCGGATCCCGCTTTCTCGACACGAACCATTTGGTGCCAGCAATGCATGCCGCTGACCGGATCGGGATGAACGGGAAATGTGATGTCCTGATGCACACCGGCATCACTCCACCACACACGCTTGGTTTCGGGATCGGGGCTATCGTAGGGAGAAACCGATTCCAACTGCCGCATCTGCCACTGCCCTTTACCGACTTCCTTCAGATCGACCCACGCACTCGTCATGCGTTCAACTTGATCATCTTTGTTTACGCGCCACCGTCCGAGATGGTGGGAACACGCAACGACACCGGGCGCCAACCCTTCTGTGACCCAAGCATGGAGGACGAAGAAACCAATCTCGGTGTGAACCTTCATCAGATCGCCGGTTCCCACATGGAGAGTCTTCGCGTCCACGGGATTCAGCCACAGCGGATTCTTGTGTGAGATCTCGTAGAGAAACTTGGCGTTTCCGGAGCGCGAGTGGATCAAATTTGGCAGGCGGAAGATCGGTAAGAGGGTATAGATCGTCGCCACGGGCATTTTCTGGCCATACGACGGTCGGTGCATATTCAGGGTTGAAATCTGGGGATGAATCGCCAACCGACGCCGCTTGTGCCGAACGGTGAATGTGGCTTCGATAGTATTCGGGCAGAGTGAACTCCGGCCACTTCCAATCGGCCATCGTCTTCGAAAAGATCTCCAGCTTGCGCGACGGTGTGTTGTATCCGGCGACCGCCTTGTCGGCGACCATCACTCCGACGGGCTTGCCTTGTTTGGTAACGACGCCATTCGATTCGACCTTCGAACCTTCAAGGTCGGCGGCTGACAGGGGTTTTTCGTTTTGCTTATAAACGTCGCGCGTGACCTCGTACGCTCCATATTTCCGCATGTACTGGAGCGGAGTCAGGCCTTCCTTCTTCGCTTTTTCGGGCAGGCCAGGAACCGAATTCTCGAACATCCAGCCGTAATATTCGTCAACGGTCAGCTTCTTCCCGGGCTGGTACGGCGACTCGAAATACTTACGGATGCCCATCGATCCATCGGGATCGATGGCCCATGAAAGGCTGATCCAGAACTCGTCTTCTTCCCAAACCTCCCCTGGATTGGTCTCGTAGGTGTATTCGAATTTTTCGCCCGCTCGTTCGCGCAAAACTCGGTTCACAGGCTGACGGAAGCCGATCCATTTGCCGGCATACGATTCCTGGCTCATCAAATCGTGCCGCTCAGAACTGAAGCCCATGGGGAGAACGTAGTCGGCGAACCATGCGGTCTCGCTCCACGTGGGTGTCAAGGCGGCATGCAGTCCGAGTTTCTCCTCGTCGCGGAGCATTTCAATCCAGGAGAAGCCATCGGGATAGGTCCAAACAGGATTGAATACCCGGGTGAAATACGCTTCGATGCGGCCGCGGCCTTCTTTTAGAAAGTGGGGTAACAAGAAAGACATTTCATGCGTGCAGAGCGGCCATTCCTTCGGATAAAGCAATTCATTCCAGCGCTTCTGCGGCGGAGGAGACGAGAATGGTTTGGGAACAAATTTATTCCAGGCGTTTAAGTTGTGGCCGCCCTCGGTGCCGACTGATCCGGTGAGGACGTGCAGAAGCATGAGCGAGCGCGCGGGTTGCCAGCCTCCGAGATTTCCCGATGCGCTTCCGCGCCACAGATGCGAAGCAAACTTGCTTCCAGCGGTTGCGATTTCTCGGGCGATCTTTACGATGACTTCGGCTTTGACCCCGCTTTCTTTTTCTGCGAATTCCGGGGTGAATTGAGCGTAGTGCTTTTTCAGCGCGTCGATCGTCGCGTTGAAACTCTGTCCCTGCGCTTTGAATCCGTCGATCTCCAGTTCTTCCCAGTTCGTCCAGTTCTTGACGAACGAGGCGTCGTAACGATTTTCGTCGAGGATCACCTTCGCCATCGCGAGAAGAACGGCCGCTTCGGTTCCAGGATACGTCGGCATCCAGTAGTCAGCCATGCTCGCGGTGTTTGAAAGGCGCGGGTCCATGACGGCCAGTTTCGCGCCAGCCATCTTGCCGTCGATAATTCTTTGCGCATGCGGATTGAAGTAGTGTCCCGATTCAAGGTGCGCGGACAGCAGCAGGATGAAACTCGCGTTGGCGTGATCTGGCGACGGCCGGTCGGCATAGTGCCACAACAAATATCCGAGCCGCGCCGAGGATGAGCAAACATTGGTGTGTGAGTTATGGCCGTCAATGCCCCAAGCCTGCAACGTGCGTTCCATGATGAAATCGGCGCCCGGACGGCCCACGTGATACATCACTTCCTCGCCGCGGCCCTCCTGAATAGCCTTGCGTATGCGAGTGCCGAACGTTTCCAGAACTTCATCCCAAGAAGTGCGAGTCCACTTCCCTCCTCCTCGCGGACCATTGCGTTTCATCGGATACAGAATGCGGTCGGGATCATGAATCTGATTGATCGTAGCCGGGCCCTTGGCGCAAAGACGCCCACGGCTGGCAGGGTGCATCGGATTACCTTCGAACTTTGCGACCTGTCCCGAATCCTTATCGACGTAGGCCAACAGCCCACAAGCAGATTCACAGTTGAAACAAACGGTAGGAACCAACTGGTAATGCTTTTCGACTCGGCGCGGCCAAGCCTCCGGATCGAGTTCAACCCAATCGTCCCACTTTTCGACCGGAGGACAAAAAGCGAGATGGCTGCCGTCGCGCTTGAATTCAGTCATTGAATGCTCCTTGCATCTGCGAGCGCAAGATGCGCACGCGATCGATGGCGAGACGCCCGCGCTATATCAGGCGCTACGTCAACTGTTCGGCACGCTCTGTCCTGCCATGACGAAGCACCATTCGAAGGCGAGAAGTCCCAGCAGGCTTAAGACCGCCGCGCAAGCGATACTCCAAAAAGCAGCCGCCGGCATCGCGACTAATAGCAGCGGCAGGATCCCGCCGACAAGGATGGCTCCAATCCAAAACCAGTTTTTGAATGGACCATGTGTAATCAAACGAGCCGCATAAGCGGAGTTGTCGGTGGAGTGCGGCATCATGAATTCGGCCGCGATAATGAGCAGATGAAGCGGAACAGTGACCAGCAGCGAGATTTTTGCGACGGCGAGCGTGCCTATCGTTCCGCCAGCGACGCCGGGCAACAGGGCAAGCACAGCTCCGCCACACATGAAAGCCTGCACAATCAGATGAACTGGAAGAAGCGGAGTCTGCCAGAGATCGCGGCCTTCGCACTGGCCGAACAAAAAGGCTGTATAGACCGCGGCCAGAAATCCGACTACGACGGTCGGCCATAGCAGTGCACGGGTGATGGCGGGCAAGTTCATCAACGCGGCGAGCCAGAAGAGGCCTGCAATACCGCTGTACGCGATGAGGATGAAGGCGCCACGCGCCAGCCACGATTTGGTCTGAGGCCGGAAGACGACGCGCAGGAAGCGCTCTTTGTGCTCGAGATCCCAGACGAGGAGAACCGTTGTGAGAGCGGTGAAGATCAGTGCAATGCTGGCAAGGACGATATCGCGAACACGATCTGCTCCCAGGCGTCCGAAGAGCATCGCGAAGGCCGGAATCGCGAGCGCGCCCGAGCCGATGGCTTTGGTCCAGCAATAGGCTGGGACTTGCCATCCCCAGGGCCGCGCGTGCGAGACGTCATAGGCCGCGAGAGCGTTCTTCTGCAGCAGCGGACTGTCGGGAGGATAGAGCGCTCCACCTCCGTGGATGGTTTCGTTGCGCTGCGACCACATATACATCGACTCGTGGCGCGCAGCCGTAGGCACAATGGCACTCTCATCGCTGTCAATGTAATAGAGCTTGGGCCGAGTTCCCTGCTCCGGCTTGCGCACGCGCACGGGTTCACGGGCCAGCAGTTGCGCGATCTCTCCGTCGCACGCGTCCAGGTCACCGGCGATGATTGCGTGCTCGGGGCATACGACGACACAAGAAGGCTCGAGGCCGACCTCCGTGCGATGGGCGCAGAAGTGGCATTTTGCAGCGGTACCGTCGTCAGGATCGATGTAGATGGAATCGTAGGGACAGGCCTGCATGCACGCTTTGCAGCCTATACAGCGCTCGGCGCTGAAATCGACAATGCCGTCTTTGCGCTGATACATCGCGGTCACGGGGCAGATCGTGACACAGGGTGGGTTTTCGCAATGATTGCAGCGCGTGACTTGAAAAACGCGGCGGGTGTTGGGGAATGTTCCCTTCTCGACGTACTTGACCCAGGTGCGATTGACGGTCAGCGGAACATGATTTTCCGTTTTACACGCCACCGTGCAGGCGTGACAGCCGATGCACTTGCGATTGTCAATGATGAATCCGTATCGCATTCCGGAAACTGTTCCCAACAATATCGCCAAACACGTGTGCGGCCTGGTTATTGTATCCGACGCGGGTTTCGGGGTTAGTGACAGGCTTGAGACGGGAGCCCGCCACGGATTCTATTGCCCTATGTATAGCACTTCGAATGGGCAATTTGAGGGCTACGCTACAATTCAGGGTGCATTGAGCAAGATGTGCGCCGGCGAAATATTCCCCGCCATCTCGCTGCAAGCAATGCCAGCGTGAATCGACCCTATGGCAACTGAGAAGAAGAACAGCGTGTCAGCCGCTCCCGACGACAACAAGGCGTTTTACAACCGCTTTCTCCTGATCGTGGCGGGACTGGGAGGGCTCCTCTACGGCGTTGATGTGGGGATCATCGCGGGAGCGTTGCCCTACCTGCAGGCGACATCCAAGTTCACCTCTGGCCAGCTTTCGATCGTGGTCGCAGCGGTGCTGCTAGGCAGCGTGATTTCGACGCTGTTCGCCGGACTTCTGGCGGATTGGATGGGGCGCAAATGGCTCATGGCGCTCAGTGGCGTCATGTTCGTGGTCAGCATCCCGATGATCGCTTTGTCGCAAGGTTATGACGCGCTCGTTTTTGGGCGCCTCTTGCAAGGCGTTAGTGGCGGCTTGATCGGAGTCGTTGTCCCTCTGTATTTGGCGGAATGCCTGACGGCTACGAACCGTGGCAAAGGGACGGGAGTTTTTCAGTGGCTGCTTACAGCCGGAATTGCCGCGGCCGCCATTGTGGGTTTTTACTTCAGCCTCCGCGTGGACGAAGTTGCGAAACTTGGGGACGCGGCAAAGCTCTTCGACTTTAAGAACACGGCATGGCGCGGAATTTTCTGGGTCTCTCTGCCGCCGGGAATTTTGTTTGTCATCGGCAGCTTTATGGTGGCGGAATCGCCCCGTTGGCTTTTGCGACGAGGCAAGAGAGATGCGGCCTACGCCGCCCTCCTTCGATCTCGAACCAGCGAGCAGGCGGATCTCGAACTGAAGGAGATGGAGCAGTCTGCGCCCGCGGAAAAGAGCGGTTCAGAAGTCAAGACCAGCGAATCCCTATTGCGGCGGAAGTATGTGATCCCATTCGTGCTGGCTTGCATCATCCTCGCCTTTAATCAAGCCACTGGCGTCAATTCGGTCATTGCGTACAACACCAACATCCTTTTGCAGAGCGGGCTGTCCGACCGCTCCGCGCATTTGGGATACGTGCTCTTCACTGTGGTTAACTTCGCGCTGACGTTCGCCGCCGTTGCTCTTGTCGATCGAAAGGGGCGGAAATTTCTCCTTGGCGTAGGAACCGCGGGAATCATCGTATCCATGCTGTGTACCGGAACCCTGTTCCTCAAGACTGAGCGTTTGCGCGAGGATGCCAGGAGCGCAGTCCAGACGATGGTCAGTCCGGATCAGAAGGTGACGCTGGCATACAACGAAACACTTGCTGGAAACCTGACGGGCGGCAAGTTCGGATCCAGCCAGCCTACCTCGCTGGTCGTCATTTATTCGTATGGAGACTTCCGCGCCGCCAGTTCCGCGGTGAGATCCGACGATCCTGCAACCAAGCCTATCGAGATCACACGCGAAGACACCGTTCCGGGAAACAAGGTCAACGCTTTCTTCTCGAACCCATTTGGAGATCTCGACGCCGCTCGAAGCGCGCCGTTGCATATCGACAATGCGCTGATCACTCCGGTTCCCACCGAGCGAAATGGATGGATCGTCGCGATCACTCTTTTCGTCTTCATGGCTTTTTATGCGGTCGGTCCGGGCGTCTGCGTGTGGCTGGCGCTGTCGGAATTGATGCCGACTCGGATCCGCTCCAACGGAATGAGCATTGCGCTGGTATTGAACCAAGCGGTCTCAACGACCATCGCCGCGATATTTTTGCCTACTGTCGGCAAGTATGGATACTCGACCATGTTTTTTGGATTCGCAGCTTGTACGGTGATTTATTTCGTGACGGCGACCTGGTTCCTGCCGGAGACGAAGGGAAAAACGCTTGAGGAAATCGAAGCACATTTCGAAGGTGCAAAGGCTTAGATTTCTCAACCTGCCCAGTAGAAAGGAAACGTTAAAGTTCAGTGACCATGACTTCCGATAAAAAAAGCAAAGACGTAGCGAACAACAACCACTCGCATGCCATGCGGAGGGAGATTTACGAGCAGCCGGCGGCGATTGCGAAAACCGTTCAGAAACATTTGAAAGACGACATGATCTTTCCCGGTGAATTGAACCCGGTCGAGAGCGCCATGCGAACCTTTGAAAAGCTGATCATTGCTGCCAGCGGCTCGAGCCGCCATGCGGGACTCGCGGGCGAGATCATGATCGAGGATCTTTCGGGCGTCGCCGTGGACGTCGAGTATGCCAGCGAGTATTGCTACCGCTCCACACATGCCGCCGTGGATCCGATTGTGATGGTCATTACGCAGTCGGGAGAGACGGCCGATACGCTGGCCGCGCAGCGCGAGGCTCTCACTCGCGGCGTGAAAACCATTGCGATCTCGAACATGCCGGATACCACGATCGTCCGCGAGGCCGGTGCAGCTTTGATCACCGGAGCCGGGCCGGAAGTCTCAATCCCCGCCACGAAAAGCTTCACCACGCAAGTCACGATTCTCTATTTGATGGCCTTATTTCTCGCCCGCAAGCGTGGGCGCATGACATCTGAGGTGACGCGATCGTACCTACAACGGCTGATGCGCCTACCGGATGCAATCGAGAAGAATCTCGCGACATGGGACGCCCTTGCCGAAGAATTCGGCGGAGTGCATTTCAAGGCGGAGAAATTTCTGTATCTCGGGCGTGGCGTGCATTACGCGATTGCGCGCGAAGGCGCTTTAAAACTGAAAGAGATTTCGTACGCTCACGCGGAGGGTTACCCGGCGGGCGAACTGAAGCACGGTCCGAACGCTTTGGTGGACGACAAGCTCCCGGTAGTCGTTCTGGCGACCTGCGATCACAGCGATCCAGACTCGGTGTTGCGATACCGGCGCACCGTCGAGGTGATGAAGGAAGTGCGTTCGCGCAAGGGACCACTCGTGACTGTCGCTACCGAGGGCGACAAAGAGGTTGCGTCGATCGCAGATCACGTCTTTTACGTTCCCGAAGCTCCGGAACTGCTTCTGCCGATCGTGGAGGTGATTCCGCTGCAACTGTTCGCTTATCACATCGCGGTCAATAAGGGATATGACGTCGATCATCCTCGCAACCTGGTGAAGGCCGTAGTCACCGAATAGGTTCGTCGGCCGCATCCCACGAATTGCCGAGGATGCGGCCCTTTTCCTTCAACTGTTACAATTTCCATTCGGCCACAAGAACAGATTTCCCGCCACTTCGCGCGGTTGCGCGAAGGAGTGAAGAGATCTACTTGTGCGGCTGAGCGCTCTGAACCATCATGAAATGCCCTTTTTGCGGATTTGCAAACGACAAAGTCGTTGACTCGCGCGAGAGTAAGGAAGCCGACTCCATCCGGCGGAGACGCGAATGCCTGAAGTGCGAAAAGCGCTTCACGACGTACGAGCGCATTGACGAAATTCCCTATATGGTCGTCAAGAAAGACGGGCGGCGGGAGAAGTTTGATCGCCAAAAAGTGCTCAACGGCCTGCTGAGAGCGTGCGAGAAGCGTCCGGTGCCGATCAGCAAGCTGGAGCAGATTGTGAACGAATCGGAGACGTTTGTGCTCGAATCGGCTGAGCGTGAACGCAAGACCAGCGAACTGGGCGAGCTGATCATGAACCGACTGCGGCGATACGACAAAGTGGCGTATGTGCGGTTCGCGTCCGTTTATCTCGATTTTAAAGACGTCAAAGAGTTCATGAATGAGTTGAAGGATTTGGTGAAAGCTAAAGTGCCTTAAACGGTTCAGCACGCACTGATCATCTCCCTCGCTAAGAATGAATTCGTCGGCACGAATGGCGGTCTTTTAGGAAATAAATATTTATGACTCACAAAGTGACTTTAATTCCGGGCGACGGGATTGGCCCCGAAGTGACGAAAGCAACGGTGCGCATTCTGGAAGCGACCGGTGTGAAGTTCGAATGGGAAACGTTCGCTGTGGGCGCGGAGGCCTATGAGAAATCGGGCCAGTATATCCCCAAGGAATTGACCGAGTCGCTCGAGCGTACGCACGTTGGATTGAAAGGGCCGGTGACGACCCCTGTGGGCGGAGGTTTCCCCAGCATCAATGTCGCCCTTCGAAAACAATTCGAGCTTTATGCGAACTTCCGTCCCATTCGAAATCTCCCGCACATCCCTACACGCTACCCCGACGTCGATCTGATCATTGTCCGCGAAAATACGGAGGGGCTCTACTCAGGACTGGAACATGAAGTCGTACCCGGCGTCGTGGAAAGCCTGAAGGTGATTACCGAGAAGGCATCCACGCGCATTTCGAAGTTTGCCTTTGAGTATGCGCGCAAGAACGGACGCAAGAAGATTCACGCGATCCACAAGGCGAACATCATGAAGTTGTCGGATGGTTTGTTCCTGCGATGCTCGCGCAATGTGGCTAAGGACTATCCCGAGATCACTTACGCGGAACACATCGTCGACAACACGTGCATGCAACTCGTCATGAATCCATATCAGTACGACATGCTGGTGATGGAGAACCTTTACGGCGACATCTTGTCTGATCTTTGCGCGGCGTTTGTCGGTGGACTGGGCTTCGTTCCCAGCGCGAATCTTGGTGAAGATTGCGCCATCTTCGAGGCGGTACACGGTTCAGCCCCAGACATCGCTGGAAAGAATCTGGCAAATCCGACGGCGTTATTGCGTTCGGCTCTGTTAATGGTGCGTCATTTGGGGGAGCAAGAAGCCTCGACACAGATTCGAAATGCGCTTGAGCGGGTCTATCGCCATAAAGAAAAGCTCACTCGCGACATTGGTGGGCAGGCGGGAACGTCGGAATTTGCCGACGCCGTGATCGAGGAAATGGAAAAAGGAACGACCGCGGACAAAGCGCAAGCCTAGCAGGGCCGGACTACGAGTCGGACTGCGTCCGTGATGGCACGATAAATCCACTCGGATTCGCCATCAGTTCGCGTCCCACTTCTTTCAGGAAAGTTCGCGCTTTCTCGTCCCCCACGTCCCTGGCGCGAACCGCGAGCAGGAAGCTCAGCACAAAAGACGTTGAGATATTCAGAACTCCCACCAGCAGCACGCCAAGCAGCGGCAGAATGACATCGTGTCGGTTGAGTCCTCCGTAGAAGAGGAGCCCATCCAGAGCGTATCCCAAGCTGGCCGCCGACAAAGTGACGTGCCGTACCTCGAGGGGAATTCCGAAGAGAGCCACCAGAATCGGCACGGTGCCCAACAGAAAACCTAAGACGATATATCCGGCTGATCCGGGACCCTGATGCTTTACCCAATCGGCGAGACGCGCTGCACGTTTCAACCCGAGGCGCTGCCGAACGCGAAGACTGTTAGAGATGGCGAGGTCCAGTTTGCTGGAGGCGATGTAGTTCGCTGTCCAGCCCGTCGCCAATGAGGACAACCAGAGCAGCACTCCGGTGACGATCGCGAAAGCAATCGTTCCAGACTGATGCGGGATCAGCATGTGGACACCGTGCTCGGCTTCCGCCTGCGTGAGAAAAGGATGGTGGAGGATTGCAATCCATAATCGGTCGACGGCCATCGAAGCGGGAATTGCGCCGATTAGGTTGGCGATGGTCACGATGGTTTGGGTTTGAGAAATCGCCCGAAGGCGCGCCATGTGATCCTTGGCGGGATCTTCCATAGCATCTACCAATGCGGCAGCGGTTGCGGCAGGCATTTTCGACGCCAGAAGAAATCCGCCCGCCTGCATCATCAGGAAACTTGCGGCGTAATTCAACGAATGCCCGAGTGCTACAAGGAATGGAGCCTGGATATTCGCGGATATGCCATATTTCACCAGCGCGGTGAAGCAGGTGATGACGCCGGCCATGATCGCGCCGGCGCCCATCCGTCGCCAATGTTCGGCATTCTGGGCGATGTAGTGAATGCCAACTCGGCCCGTTTTTTCGACGAGGCTTCGGGCCATGCGGCGGAAGGTGGTGCTGACGACTCTCAGAATCCGACGCTGCGACGCGAAACCAAGAACTACTGTCACAGCAAATCTGCGAGCATCGGCGCCGGGCCGGCGCAGAGCAAGAACCTGGTCGATTCTCCACAGGAAAGATCGCAGCAGGCGAAGCCGGAAGATCTGTCCGGCAGAAGTTCCCTCTTTTTCAAGTCTCTTGCTGATTTCGCGGAGTTGTACCACGCAGGCGTCCCGTTGCTTCTCCCACCGAGGAAATTCTTCGGGATGCAGAACCACCGATTCCACCAAGGACGGCAGGTGAAAAAAACTGGATTTAGTGATGTCGTCGTCACTGGCGAGAAGCAGCATGTCGCGCGAGAGGGCGATGTTAGCCGCTCGCAATGCCAGGACTTTGCAGGACGCCAGAATGGAGGATGTAGAGAGGCTGAAGATGCCCGACCACCAATCAACCAGTTCCGTGGGCAACGATGCGAGCCAACCGGCGTCGCGCTCTCTCAGCCCCAGCGAGTCCAGAAGAATATAGAGGTCGCCGCGGACTTCGTCCTCCGGCAAAATACGTTTGGCGGTGCGCACGAAGAGCTCGCGGACCAGAAAAATCTCATCTGGGAGTCCTGCCTCAGAAATCACGCGTACGTAGGAGTGATGCGACCAGAAATCCCGGAACGCCGCTCGAATGTCATCCCGATGCGGGTGGGCATCGATCCGGGCAGTCAGCTTTGACAGCCGCTCGGTCCTCTGCGCCACGGGAACGTCGATGATTTCCCGGAGCATTCCGTAGACCCAAGTAGCTCGCTCGCGGGCAGAGGCGAACTCGAACTTCAAGAGGTCCTCGGGTGGTGAGGAAATTGGTGCGACGGACTCCATCGGTCAAAGCCTCTTGAAAAGGTAAGAGTACGCGAAAGTCTGGCTATTGCCGAAATGAATCTCTTGAATTTCTTCGAGGAACGGAGCTCTTGATATCGAACGCGGACATCGCCAGCGTTTATCGGCGTTTCAGAGCCTCGAGTTCTTCCAGTGTGCGAGGCCAATCCGAGCCCAGGAGGCGTGACATGCTTCGATCTGCAAGGACTTTCCCGCCAGTCTGGCAGCGGGCGCAGTAGTTCGTTTCTTTATCGGCATAACGGATTCGCAAAATCTTGTCGCCACAGCGAGGGCATGGCAGACCATACCGGCCATGAGTCGCCATTTCTTTGCGGAAAGCCGTGACTTTTTCCGGAAAGTCTTTCGCCGCCTCCGCGCCGAGGCGCGAAATCCATAGTTGAAGTGTTTGCCGGGTTGCGTCGAATAACCTCTGCCATTCGCCGGGGGTGAGTTTACTTGTCAAGGTGATCGGCGACAGCTGCGCCGCGTGGAGGATCTCATCGGAATAAGCGTTTCCAATTCCGCTGAGCAGGCGCGGATCGGTTAAGGCCCTTTTCAGCGTGTGATTCTCAGCCGTCAACACTGAGCGGAACATATTCAGATCGGACGTAAACACGTCGATGCCGCCCGCGTCGAAAGAGCCTAAGTTTCCTTCTCCGCTGACCAGATGCAGCGATGCGCGATGCTTGCTGCCGGCTTCGGTAAGCAGCAAAGAACCATCCGGAAAATCGAATGCGGCGAGATTCTGGCGACCACCCAGTTTCACGCCGGGTTTCCGCCAATGGAGGCGCCCGGCGATCATCAGGTGCAAAACTATCCACAGGTCCCCTGCGAGACCGATCGCGATTCGCTTGCCGATCCGCCGCAGTTGTGTGACGGTCCGGCCCTCGACATCGGATAGAGATGGTTGCACCGTGCGCAGTAGAAATGGACTGCCCAGGCGAACCTGCAGTAATTTCTCATTGACGATGCGCGATTCGAGTGCGTTCAGGTAAGCCGTGATGTCAGGCAACTCCGGCATGCGTAACAGATTGCCTCGTGACGCGTCCTTTTTGCAACGCAGCGGCACGTCTCCGAGACTGGTGAAAGATTTGACAACAGCAGCCATTGACTCGCGTGCTCGGTTCGGGTTACATTGCCTTCCGTTCTGGGGTTCTGGGGAATGACGCGCACAAATCGGCGTGTTGGGATAGTTCTATTTCAGCTCGGTGGACCCGACAAGCTGGAAGCGATCGAACCTTTTCTATATAACCTCTTCTGCGACCCCGACATTATTGACTTCCCTTTTGCCCGAATCGGGCGCAAACCCCTGGCGAAACTCATTTCAACCACTCGCGCCCGCAAGGTTCAGCATCACTACGCGAGTATTGGCGGCCGATCGCCGATCGGACCCAATACCGACCGCCAGGCTCGGTCGCTGGAGCGCGCGTTGCGCACTCAGGGAATAGACGCGCACTGTTTTGTTGCAATGCGGTACTGGCATCCGTTTACCAGCGAGGCGATTGAACAACTGCAGGCCGCAGAATGCGATGAAGTGGTGCTCCTGCCGCTCTATCCCCAGTATTCGTCGACCACGACAGGGTCAAGCCTCAACGAATGGAATCGGCTGTTTCAGCCCTCGATCCCCACGCATTGCGTCGAAGCTTTCTATCGTAATACGATGTATCTTGACGCATTGACTGACAGAGTAAACGAGGCCTTATCGCGCTTTCCCGACACGGGCACGCCGGAGATTGTATTCAGCGCGCATAGCCTCCCGGTGTCGGTGATCGAAAAGGGCGACCCGTATCAACGGCAGATAGAGGAAACCGTCGAGTTGCTGATGGAGCGCGGGGAATGGAGCAATCCGCACCGCCTTTGCTACCAGAGTAAAGTAGGAGCTAGCCGCTGGCTTCAGCCTTCGCTGCATCAGACTCTTCGCCAGCTGTCGGCGGAACGGGTTCGCGAAATCTGCGTAGTCCCGATCGCATTCGTCTCGGATCACGTGGAAACGCTTGGGGAAATTGATCACGAAGCGCGGCACGAGGCCGCAGATTTGGGTATCACGCAGTTTGAAATGAGCGCAGGGCTGAACGACTCCCCGAAGTTCATTCAAGCTCTCGCACACATGGTGCAGGAAGTGCTGGACCAAGACGTTGCATCGCCGTTTCCGATTCGTAGTCTTGGGAGGAAGTTGGCGTCGCCGCAGTACGCGGCGGCTGCCGGATTAGATTAGGGCCCGCGTCCAAACGAAATAGGAGGAGATTCATGGCGGAGTTGGAGACCGGCAAGGTCAATCCGAATCCGGAGCCGGTGAAACCCGCGGCAAAGCCCGCGGTCGATGCCACCAAGTATGTGGGCACGCCGGCGGTCGGTACCTCGAAAGCGGCCGCAGCTGGCGGCGTCGCCGGAACCGCTCCCTCTACTGAGATTGATCGCCACCGCCGGCGATTCGTCTGGACGATGGTGACCGGCTTCCTCGCCGCGTGGTTTCTCGCGTTCTTTCGATTTTTCCTTCCCCGAACCCTTTTCGAGCCAAACTCAGTTTTCAAGATTGGCTATCCGTCCGAGTTTGCGTTGGGTGTTGATACGAAATTTCAGCAGAAATATCGCATCTGGGTCGATCGCACGCCTGATCGCCTCTTCATCATCTATGCACGCTGCACGCACCTGGGCTGCACTCCGGACTGGAAACCCAGCGAGAACAAATTCAAATGTCCATGTCACGGCAGTGGATACGACAGCGAGGGCATCAACTTTGAAGGTCCCGCGCCGCGTCCGATGGACCGCGCGCATCTTGAACTCGCTCCGGACGGCCAGGTCCTGGTGGACACGTCGAAGCTCTACTCGTGGCCGAAGGGACAACCGAGCAAATTCAATGATCCGGGAGCATTCTTGACCGGAGTGTAATGAATCAAGTGCGAACGGGAGACGCCCTCGCGATCAGCGCCGGGCGCCGACGCTCCAAAAGATTTGGAACTCATCTATGGCTGACGAAAACATTCCGAACGGCACCAACGGGAAGAACGGGAAAGTAGGACTGGTCGATCGCGTCAAAGAAGACATCCAGTCCCTCAAGACCGATATTCCCGCCAAGGCGAAGGATCAGATCCAAGGGCTGAAAGATCCGACAAAGACCCAGGTCTACACTTCGATTTTCCGGCACAAGCACGACGACACGCCGCGCAACCGAGCTCTTGGCGTGCTGTCGAACGTGTTTTTGCATTTACACCCGGCGAAGATCAATCGCGACGCCGTGCGTTACAGCTATACGTGGGGCATGGGCGGGATCACGTTTTATCTGTTCATCATCCTGACCTACACGGGTGTGTTGCTGATGTTCTATTACCACCCGTCGAAGGTGCAGGCATTCCGCGATGTGCTCTACCTTGAGCATGACGTCCCCTTCGGAAAAATCCTTCGAAACATGCATCGATGGGCCGCCCACTTGATGGTGATCGGCGTGTGGCTGCACATGTTCCGCGTGTTTCTCACAGGCTCGTATAAAAAGCCGCGTGAGTTCAACTGGAACGTCGGCGTATTGCTTCTGGTTTTCACGCTTCTTCTTTCGTTCACGGGATATCTGCTGCCGGACGATCAACTGGGGTTTTGGGCGGTTACCGTCGGCACGAATATGGCCCGAGCAACGCCGCTGCTAGGGCATGAAGGTCCGTTCGGGTCGATGCTCGGCATGACTCCATACAACGACGTGCGCTTTGGCCTGTTGGGCGGGTCGATCGTGGACGCAAATGCATTGCTGCGGTCGTATATCTGGCATTGCATCGGAATTCCGATCGTGGCTTCGGTGTTGATGATTGTGCACTTCTGGCGCGTGAGAAAAGACGGCGGGATTTCAGGTCCGGCGCCGGTCATGCTCGAGGCTGAAGCCGACAAGCCGCGCAGAGGACCGAAAGCAGCGGGCGAATAAGCAAGTTTTTATGTGGGAACAGCCGCCCTCCGCTGTATGTCGAGCAGGGATTCGCTGCCACCACATCGAATACTCGGGCTTTGCCCGACCCGACAGCCGCGAGCGGCTGTTGCCACAGCAGTAGCGGAGAGATTATGGATTGGCGACAAATTTGGGAGATTTGCTCGGCGCCGGACAACGTGCCGATCGTTGGCTTGATTCCACTGCTCTGCTTTTACATTTATCTGGCTTGGAAGCAGGCGCATGCCAACGACCAACTGATTGCAGAGCTTGAGGCCGATCCTGCGATGGCGAAAACGCATCATCGCAAAACGTGGCCGTTCAAGCAGGGTTGGGCAAAAGAAGTGCATGTGTGGCCGTTCCTGCTGCGCATTGAATTCCTTGCAGCGATTATTATCACTATTATTTTGATGGTTTGGTCGATCACCCTGAACGCGCCGCTGGAAGAGCCGGCTAATCCCAACCTGACTATGAATCCTGCGAAGGCTCCGTGGTACTTCCTCGGACTGCAGGAGATGCTCGTCTATTTTGACCCGTGGATTGCGGGCGTCGTAATGCCGACCATGATCATCATCGGCTTGATGGTGATTCCCTACATCGATACCAATCCGCTAGGAAGCGGCTACTACACCTGGAAGCAGCGCAAGTTTTCGATTGGCACATTCTTATTCGGCTTCATCATCCTTTGGGTGGCAATGATCATCATCGGCACGTTCATCCGGGGCCCTGGATGGCAGTGGTTCTGGCCGGGGCAGACGTGGGACCACAACCGATTGATCTATGAGGTGAACCGCGACCTCCCAGATATCTTTGGCATTACATCGAATCTCGGGAAGGGAATTTTCGGCGGGATTGTCGTCGGCGGGTTTTATGTGCTGGGCGGGGGACTTGTGTATTCCCTATTCCGCCGTCGCATGGGTAAAGATTTTCAGCGAATGAGCTTGTTGCAATTCTCTCTGATGAATTTCCTGTTGCTCTCGATGGTCGCGTTGCCTCTGAAGATGGCATTGCGGCTTCTGTGGCACATCAAGTACGTGTGGATTACGCCTTGGTTCAACGTTTGAGAAGCGTCGGCGGTCGTGGATCGTCAGTGGTTGATGACGACCGGGACCGTTGTGGAGTTGTGCCAATCACTGTCGACCAACGGCTAACGACCGATTTCGGAGGAAGTGGTGCCTGATAAACCCGTCCCCGAGCAAGATCCGATTACCGGGAAATCGTACGCGGCGCACTACCTGATCGCGACGATTCTTCTGATTGCCACGCTCTTCTGGGCCTTGTGGGATGAGGCATGGGGTCAACGCCCCTGGAAGGCGTTCCAGGAGCAATTCAAAGATCGCTACGTCGCATTCCTAAACACGGCGCGTTCGAAATCGGCCACGTCTCAAAAAGATGTCGAGCAGAACCCCGACTACGCCAAGCTGAAAGATGACTATCAGAAGGCGTACGAAGGTTCGAAATCGCAAGGAGAAGAAGCTCGCAAGAAACTGGACGATGCCAGTGCGCGACTGCTGGCCGTACAGAGCGTATTTACTGACAAGCGCGCATATGTCAACGCGCTGACTTACGAACTGGAAACGAGCACGGACGCATCCTCCAAGGCGAGTAAGCAAACGGAAATCGACAAATACAAAGCAAAACCGGCCACGGTCGAATTTCCCGATGGCAGCAAAAAGGAATTCAATTTTAAGCAGTTGGAAGAGACTTACAATGGAATTCGTGATGAGCGAACCAAGCTAAGTCTGGAACTCGGCGATGTTCTGAAGCCGGTGACCGCCGCCAAGGCGAAGATGGATGAGTATGTCACCGATCACATGGTCGATCTGACCCCGGCGCAGATTGACGGTTTGAAAAAGAAGACGGCTGATTGGGATCCGAAGATTGTTCAGATCAACGTCGCCGATGCGAACATCGTCGACCGCTGCGAGTCGTGTCATATGGGTTCCCGAGAACCGTTGAAAATCACTCCGGCGGCGATGACAGAGAAGGGCGACAAGAAGCCGGACGCATACGCACAGGCCTTCGTGAGCCACACAAGCCCAGAACTGTTGCAGATTCACGATCCGGACAAGTTTGGGTGTTCACCGTGCCATCAGGGCAATGGCCGCGCCACCACCAGCGTGGAAAAAGCTCACGGCAATTATGAACACTGGCTGTGGCCGATGTATCCCAAAGAAAATTCCCAGGCGGGATGTCAGAGCTGTCATGCGGCCGACATGGTGCTGGCCAGCAACGACGTGCAGTTTCAGACCATCAACGCCGGCAAGGATCTGTTCCGTCAACGCGGATGCATGGGCTGTCACCGCTACGAGGGATATGACAAGGAACCTGAGGATCTGAATTCCGTCGGGCAACAGATCAAGCAGATTGAAACCCAGAAAAAAGACAATGTGAAACAGACGGCCTACCTGATGAAGCAGGCCGATGCGGCAGAGTCGAACGACGAAGCCAACAAGCTGAATGGACAAGCTGTCGATCTGCGTGTTGCGAATAGCAAATTTGACGCGCGCCTACAGCAACTCGATTTTCAGTCACACAGCTTGATGCAGGACTTGAAGAAGGTCGGACCGAACCTGAAAGACGTCCGGCTCAAGCTCAATAGGAACTGGATTCCAGTCTGGCTGAAGAAGCCGTCCGATTTCCGCCCGACAACGAAGATGCCGAACTTCCGCTTGAACGAGCATCAGATTCAGGCGATCTCCGCGTATATCTGGCAGTCGGGGTTTACCGATTCTCTACCCAAGCACAAGCCGGGCAACGCTGCACATGGAAAAGAGCTGTTTGAGACTCGTGGATGCCTCGCCTGCCACTCCATCGGCGAGGGCGATCAGACAATGGGCGGAACTTTCGCTGCGAATCTCACCCGCGTCGGCGAAAAGGCGAATTACGACTATCTCGTCCGCTGGATCCACAATGCGCGCGAACGAACCCGCCCTTACTGCCCATACGAGAAGAAAGATATCGGTCCGGAGGACTACGCAAAGAAGGGGATTCCGTATCAATTCGATCTCGATCACAGCAAGTGTCCGAACGACGGCCACGAACTACAAGTACAGAACATGACCGTGATGCCCAGTCTGCGCCTGGCTCCAGAGGACGCAGAAGACATCGCGACGTATCTCATGACGCAGAAGAGGCAGGACCCGTCGTCTTATGCGGATGCCTCTTTTATGGACGATCCGGCGCTAAAAGATGAGGGCAAGAAGTGGGTCCGTCATTTCGGATGCTCGGGTTGTCACGAAATCTCCGGCTTCGAAGACGAAGGCCGCATCGGCACCGAATTGACCTACGAAGGGAGCAAGCCGATCGAGCGACTCGACTTCGCGCTCTTCACGGAAGTGTCTCAGCGGGGGGGCAAGGATGCGGAACCGATTAAGGACAAAGAGGATCTCGCTCGTCTGCCCGATGGTCCTGCAACAGAACCATGGTACGACCACAAAGGATTTTTCGAGCACAAACTGGCCGAGCCTAACATTTATGACCAGGGTAAGGTGAAGAGCGAGACCGAAGCTCTGCGCATGCCGAACGTGCACCTCACCAAGGATCAAGTGCTCGATCTGACGACCTTCCTGATGGGCAGCCAGGAGACTTCCCTGCCGTGCGAGTTACATCTATAAACCCGGCGACGCGAGGCACGACATTCAGGAAGGTTGGTGGGTGATACGGAAGTACAACTGCATGGGCTGCCACCAGATCATCCCGGGCCAGACGACGATCCTGATGGGAATGAAGCAGTATCAGGACGCACAGGACCAACTGCCGCCGAAGCTGCTGACAGAAGGTGCCCGCGTCGACCCTGAATGGCTGAGAAAGTTCCTTTCGAATCCATCGCTGACCACGTCGGATACGAATCGCAACGGCGTGCGTCCGTACTTAAAAGTACGCATGCCAACGTTCTCGTTCTCGGACAACGAACTGCGGAAGCTGGTTCGTTTCTTTGAGGCACTATCGCAGCAGCCGCTTCCCTACATCCCGGAGCAGGTGCCGACGCTGACGGCGAAGGAAAACGATATGGCCCGGAGCCTGTTTTCAAGCACAGCCGCCCCTTGCCTGAAGTGCCATGCAACCGGTGATCCGGCCCACGACAAGATCGCGACGGCACCAAATTTCCTCCTTGCCAAGGAACGACTGAAGCCGGACTGGGTAGAACGGTGGATCACCGATCCGCAGGCCGTCAGCCCGGGAACATCGATGCCATCGGGCCTGTTTAAACAACAAGACAGCCAGTGGGTCTTTGCCGGCCCGACGCCGCCGACCTTCAACGGCTTTCAGGGAGATCATCGAAAACTGTTGACGGACTACATCTTCCAACTCACGCCGGAAGAACAGAAGCGGGTTGCTGCCTCGATGCCACGGGCCAAAGCGGCTGCGCAACCTGTAGTAAGTGACCGCAAACAGGCCGCCGTGGAATCGCATCATACGGCGAGCGGTGGTTCGCGGTAGAATGGCCGGTTTCCGAGACTCAGATCATTGAGAGCAGTTCACATCGAGGGCCGCAGTCCCTCGCAATCGCCGGCAGCAAGCTGGCGTTACTTTCAACTTCAAGGAGAGAAGGCGAAATCATGAATAAACGACGAGGATGGAAATCTGTAATGATCGGGACGGTAGCGCTCTTTGCGCTGCTCACATTGGCCGCGTGCAGCAAGAAAGACAACACCGAACAATCCAGCAACGCTCCGGCAGAATCAGCGGCACCGGCGCAGCCTGCAACGCCAATTGATCCGGCTACTGTGGCGACCGTCAGCGGCACCGTGAAATTTGATGGAACGGCTCCCAAGGCTTCGAAGATCGACATGAGCCAGGATCCGGGCTGCAAAGGCACGAATGAGGCGGAAAGTGTTGTGGTCAACGGCGGCGATCTCGCCAACGTGTTCGTATATGTAAAGGACGGACTTGGTAGCCGAGCCTTCGACACACCTAAAGATCCAGTGGTCCTCGAACAGCAGGGCTGCAAGTATCACCCGCATGTGCTCGGTGTGATGGCTGGACAGACGGTTCAGATCAAGAACAGCGATCCGACGACACACAACATCCATCCCACGCCGAAGGACAATCGCGAATGGAACGAATCGCAACCGCCGTCGGCTCCGGCGATCGAGAAGACCTTCGCGCGCGAAGAGATCATGCTGCCCGTGAAGTGCAACCAACATCCGTGGATGAAGATGTACGTCAACGTCGTGAAGAATCCGTTCTATGCCGTCACCGACAAGAGCGGAAAATACGAGATCAAGGGCCTGCCTCCGGGGGACTATACAATCGCGTTCGTTCACGAGAAGCTCGGAGAGCAGGATCAGAAGATCACGGTTGCACCGAAAGACTCGAAAACCGTGGATCAGAGCTTCAAGGCTGCGGGCGAATAGGCGTTCTATTTTGATAAAATACAGCTTTGGAGAGAGCAGGTCTTGCCGGCCTGCTCTCGTCCGAAGCAGAGAAGTTTGAGCCTCTGCACCCTTCGAGAAGAGGCACTATCCTGAAGGCCGTCGCTATCACCTACAATCGCGGACTCCACAGGCTGGCGATGGTTCTTGCCTGTTGGACTTTCCTGCTCATCATTGCCGGAGCGCTGGTGACCAGCAATGATGCTGGACTGTCGGTACCAGATTGGCCGACTTCGTTCGGCTCCCTCTACAAAATTCCTAGACTCGTCGGCGGAGTCAGGTTCGAGCATACGCACCGCATGATCGCGCAGGTTGCTGGTTTGCTGACGATCATCCTCGCGGTATGGTTGTGGCGCGCTGAGAAGCGGCGCTGGCTCAGGATGTTAGGCCTTGCGGCCGTGGGTACGGTGATTGCCCAGGGAATTCTTGGCGGGATTACGGTGTTGTATTATCTGCCGCCGGCTGTGTCTTCGGCCCATGCCGCGTTGGCGCAAACATTTTTCTGCATCGCGGTGGGCATCGCGCTCTTTACCGGACGACGTTGGGTGGAGGAAGCACCGCGGGTCGAGTTCGATCAGCGGCGACCCAGCCTTTTCACGCTTACTCTGCTTTCGATCTTTGTGCTGTATGTGCAACTGTTGCTTGGGGCCATGTTTCGCCATCACGGCTTGAGCTGGTGGCCTCATGTGGTTCATGCCGCCGTTGTCTCTTTCGTACTCGCATGGACGGCGATTCGGGCGCTGTCGGTCTACTCCAATGTTGAAGAGGTCCGGCGCCCCGCGATCCTGATGTTGTCGCTGGTGATCGCTCAACTGTGCCTGGGCTTTACCGCCTTTCTTACGCGGATCGCTTGGGGCCGCGACGCGATTCAGCCGGAGCTTCCGATGGTGGTCTCGACCGTGGCGCACGTAGCTGTGGGAGCGTTGCTGCTGGCTACTACGGTGATTCTGGCCATCCAGGTGTGGAGACATGTTCCGGTCGCCTTCGAGGAAAGACTGACGCAGGCGCAACGGGATCCGTCGATCGCTTAAGGCGGCGAAGGGCCATCGTTTTGAGTGCCAGTCAAACGGGCCTGATTGTCGTGCGGTTTCCACGAAGTGTCGTAAACTGGTTGTAGTTTCCGGGGATTCATTTTGGTATCAAAAGTCGCCGCGCTCGCCGATGCCGGGCAGGAGTTGGAGCACTCCGCCGCGCCCGTCATTTCGATTCAAAATCTGATTCACCGATACGATGACCGGACCGCCCTGAACGGGGTTTCGTTCAACGTGCGTCCAGCCGAACTGTTTGGGCTCCTCGGACCGAATGGCAGCGGCAAGACCACTCTTTTCAGAATCCTCTCAACCCTGATGATTCCGACCGCCGGCCGCGCGATGGTCATGGGAATCGATGCGGCGCAGGATCCTGCTAGTTTGCGTCGCCAAATCGGAGTCGTTTTTCAGGCGCAGAGCGTCGATCCCAAGCTCACCGCATACGAGAATTTGTGGCATCAAGGACACCTTTACGGGTTGCGAGGGGCGTCGCTGAAAAAGCGGGTCGGAGAAATTCTCGAACGGGTCGGGCTTGCGGATCGCGCCAAAGAACGAGTCGAGACGTTCTCAGGGGGAATGCAGCGCCGCATCGAACTGGCGAAAGGACTGTTGCACCATCCCGCCGTATTGCTTCTGGACGAGCCAACCACGGGGCTGGATCCGGGCGCCCGGCGTGACTTGTGGCAGTACTTGCAGATCCTGCGCGACGAAGAACGAGTGTCCGTGCTGGTGACGACCCATTTGATGGAAGAAGCGGAGCGCTGCGATCGCCTCGCCATTATGAATGAAGGAAATCTGGTAGCCCTCGGAACTCCGGCTGAGTTGAAGAGCGAGATCGGGTGCGACATCATCTTGCTCGATGCCGCCCGCGACGCCGGAATTCTGGCAGAACACATTCGCGCGCGCTTTCACGTCGCCACCACAGTGCTCGGCAATCAAGTGCGGATCGAGCAGGAAGGCGGCCACCGCTTCGTGCCCGACGTTGTTGAGGCGTTCCCCGGCGAGATTCAAGCCATCTCTGTGAGCAAGCCCGCGCTGGAAGATGTATTCATCCGGCGCACAGGTCACAAGTTTTGGAGTGAGGACAACGAAGCGGATTCCAATTCAGACAAGAAAAAAGAAAAGAAGAAGAGGAGGTAACTTGCGTCCGATGATTCTGGTGCTTTCTCTGGTGCTCGGCATTGTTCCCCTGATTGGAGTGGCGTGGATCTTTGTGAGCGGAATGATTACGCTCTCTCCGTTTTCCGTGACCATGGACGGCCTTTTTATGACCCTGATCCTGCTGACCCTCTCGGCGTGCTTTCTGCTGAATGCGTTCTGGGAAATGCGGGATGGAAAGAAGCCTGCCCCGGCCGTGAAAACTCCACCCGCGAAGGCGAGTTAACGAATGGCAACTCAAGCAGCAACTTTGGAGCGGCCTGTCACGTCAGCATCGGCTGGCGTAATGCTGCCCGCATTTACGCTGTGGTGGCGTGAAATCGTTCGGTTCTACCGGCAAACTTCGCGCGTGATCGGAGTACTGGCTTCTCCCCTCGTTTTCTGGCTGGTCATCGGATCGGGATTTGGCACTTCGTTTCGTTCAGGCGGAGGCCCGGGACAACAGCACTATCTGAACTACTTTTATCCCGGCGCGCTCATCATGATCGTCCTGTTCACTTCGATCTTCACCATGATGTCGGTGATCGAAGATCGCAAGGAAGGGTTCCTGCTGTCTGTGCTGGTAGCCCCCGTTCCGCGAACGGCGATCGTGCTCGGGAAGGTGCTGGGCGGAACGACGCTTGCAGCAGTCCAGGGCATGATCTTTCTGGTCTTCGCTCCGTTCGCCGGTGTGCATCTCGATCCAGTCCAGATTCTGCTGGTGGCCGTCGTCGTCTTTCTCGTTTCGTTCTCACTGACTGCATTGGGATTTGCGATCGCATGGCCGATGGACTCGTCACAGGCTTTTCACGGAATCGTGAACCTGTTCTTGATTCCTCTATGGCTCGTGTCTGGTGCGTTGTTTCCGCTGGCAGGAGCTTCGGGATGGATTCGCGTCATCATGCGACTGAATCCTTTGACGTATGGCGTTGAGGCCTTGCGGGGCCTGCTGTATCCGGGTGCGGATCTAACATTTCCGCTGCCGTCGGCGATGGCGACGCTGCTTCTGTTCTCCCTGGTGATGTTTGGAGTGGCGTTGCTGATGGCAAACCGGCGCACGACGAGGCCCGCAGCGTGATCGCCGAGCAATACGCCTTCTTCCCTGCCCTGAACGCAACTCTCAACGGGACGAGCGCCGTTCTTCTGCTGACTGGGCGGGTTTTCATCGCGAAGGGAAAAGTAGCCGCTCACCGCACCTGCATGATCGCCGCCGTAGTTGCTTCGGCATTGTTTCTCTGCTGCTATTTGTTCTTTCACTTCAAGGTCGGCAATATTCTGTTCCTGGGGCAAGGATGGGCACGGCCCGTCTATTTCGCGATTCTGATTTCGCACGTGACGCTGGCCATCGTGATCGTTCCCCTCGCTATCATCACGTTGAGTCGTGGACTTCGCGGCCGCTACGCAAAACACCGCGCCATCGCCCGCTGGACATGGCCGCTCTGGATGTATGTTTCCGTCACCGGAGTGATTGTGTATTTCATGCTCTATCAGTGGTTTCCGCACAGCTGAGGACTCATTCCTTGGTGATTCAAAAGATCTATGTCAGTCCTGAAGCTCAAAATTGATGTCTCGGGCACGATTGGCGATGCGGCGTGGAAAGAGATTCGGCAGTTTGATCAGATTCAGAGTGCTGACTTCGGTCCGCAGTTTGGCAGTGGTGGTCGATGTAACCATCCGCCGGATGCTCCACACGCGAAGGGTGAGTGGATCGGAGCCGAAATCCGGCTCCAGACGCCGCTTCTGGCGCAATACGCCATGTCGCACTATCTGGAGCAGGAACGCGTGCTCGACGCGGATGTGGAATAGCGAGCATCTGCTATAGTTCGTTGCCGGGTACTCATGTCGGTACAACCAGAAACCTCCTCAACTCCTGACACTCAATCGGCGCCCTCCCGTCCCAAGCGCAGCATGTCGCGTACGCAAAAGATCCTGTTCTTCGCCACCGGCTGGCTGATCGTGTTGATGCCGTTTCTTTTCTGGTGGAACACATGGTTTGGACGGCATCTTTCCGATCAGCAGATCACCGAATTTCTGCATGACGACAAGAAGCCGCGGCACATTCAGCACGCCTTAGTTCAGCTAGGTGATCGAATGTCGCACGGTGACGTCGCGGCAAGGCAGTGGTATCCGGACCTGGTACGGCTCGCGGACTATCGGGTCGAAGAAGTTCGGAACACCGATGCGTGGGTTATGGGACAAGACGCAGACAGCACGGACTTTCATGCCGCTCTTCTCAAAATGCTGCAGGATGCATCTCCCGTCGTACGCGGTAATGCAGCGCTATCCCTGGTCCGCTTTGGGGACTCGAGCGGACGACCGCAGATCGTGCAACTTGCTCCAACCTGTCCAAATCACTGCCCCGATCAGCGGACACGTTGTGGATTCCGATCGCCCCGGCACTCCGATTCACGAAGGAGGTTTAGTGGCCAAGTTGGCGACGCCACCTTCGTCGCAGGCAGTCGAAGTGCGCTCGCCGATTCCAGGACGCATCCGCTCGGTTCCTCAGACAGGAGCGAACGTGGTCGCAGGCTCCGAAATTGCCGTCATCGATCCGGGAACGGAGCAGGTGTGGGAGGCTCTCCGAGCGCTGTACCTAATTGGTCAGGTCGATGACCTTCCGGCGATCCGTCCGTACGAACGCGATGTGCCGGACGTCTCGAACGATGTGCGAACCCAGGCTGTGGAAACAGAAAAGGCGATTTTGAAACGGGCGGGCGGAAAGTAAACCTGAACTCCTGCAGGAAGGCTGCGAGCGAGATCAATGACTCAAACGCTCGGCTATGTTGCGCTGGTCGTTCGCGACTACGATGAAGCGATCGCGTTCTTCACGCAATCGTTGGGGTTCATGCTGATCGAGGATTCTCCGTCGACAGACCGAAATGGACAAGAAAAGCGGTGGGTACTCGTGGCGCCGCCGGGTTCCCGGGGGACAAGGCTTCTACTGGCCAAGGCTTCTACACCTGAAGAAATCAGCTGCATCGGGAATCAGACAGGTGGACGCGTGTTTCTGTTCCTGCATACCGACGATTTCTCCCGGGATTACCACGCTATGACCGAGCGCGGCGTGCGATTCCTTGAGGAGCCACGAAACGAAGCCTACGGCACTGTTGCGGTCTTTGAGGATCTTTATGGAAACAAATGGGACTTGCTGCAACTGAAAGACAGCGCAAAGTGACTCATCGGAATTCCCTGCTATGCCTGTGCCTGACCAGATGAGGAAGAGATCCTTCGACTGCGATGGGATGACAGGAGAGAGTTGAGGGGAAGGCGGACACCGTCGCAAATCTCGGGCCCACGGCCGACGACCAGCCACCGATTCCCTAGATCGCCATCGGACCGACTTCTTTTTCGACTTCAACAGTATCAACCATCGCGATTGCGTCCCATGGGCAACCATCGAGGAAGCATCCGTCGGGGCCCTTGCTGAGACACTTCTTGCAGCCGATGCAGAGAATCGGATCGACTGCGATACGGCCAAATGGCGGATTGTCTTCGTCGGGCACCCAGAACATGCAATCTTCCACGGGGCAATACTCGACGCAAGCGGGCGAGCCGGCGCATCCGGTACAGCACTCGGTGATCACGGCCAGCTCTTTGGGTTTCTTCTTACGCGGGGTGGCAAGGCCTTTGGACTTCGGTTCAAACTTCTCCTCGTCGGGAACCATCCCGACGGCTTTGGTCGCTCCGGGTGCGGCAGGCATGCGAGAGATTATACCCCAACATCGGCGTCGGGCTTCCGCCTTCGGGCCTCGGCCTAAAGTGCGAATTAATCTTTTAAGCCTCGATTTCATCGCTTGGACCGCGACATCAAAAGACCCGCGAACCCTCTGCCCGAAATGACACTGCCTCCAGGCATGGGTGACAGTCAACACCATATCCACTGGCTTGCTTCTGTTATAGTGGCCCTGCAAAGGAGCACCGCCATGGCTGGAAAAAGTCTGAACCGGGTTCAATTGATCGGCAATCTGGGGAAAGATCCCGAAATCAAATACACACCACAAGGGACGCCCGTGGCCAAGCTCACGATCGCCACGAACGAGCGCTTCAAGGACAAGTCTGGCGAATGGCAGGACCGCACCGAATGGCACAACGTCGTGCTCTGGCAGCGTCTCGCCGAGATCGCGGGCGAGTATCTGAAAAAGGGTGGCAAGGTTTACATCGAAGGACGGCTGCAAACGCGATCTTGGGATGACAAGACCTCAGGCCAGAAGAAATACATGACCGAAGTAGTCGCGAGTGATCTGATCCTGCTGGGGGGACGCGGCGAGGGTGGCGGCGGTGGAGATTTTGCGGGCAGTTCGCGTGGAGCTTCAGCCGGCAGTAGCAATTCGTTTGACCAGCGCACCCCGGAGCCCGAGCCTGCTGGAGCTGGGCCGATTACTGACGAAGATATCCCGTTCTAAATAGCAAACCGGGACCGGACTTGCGGCCCGGGGGACGACCGAGGGCCGGCCGTCCCTACAAACTCCTTTTGTTAGTCGCCGTCGCCGGTGTCGGCCGAGATCAGTTCGAGATTCTGCAGAAGCGGACTGGAATCGGAAACAAACTCGACATGTCCGCAGCGCGGGCACGACAACATGGCGTGTCCGGCGGCTCCCGCAACCAGGCTCACTCGCATGAGCTGGTAGCGATGGAGCTGCTGCTCACAACGCAGGCAGCAAACCGTCTTGCTATATGGATCGGAAGAGGCGCCGCCCGGCGTCTCGATGGCTGGTTTCATAAATCCTCAAAGTTTGAATTCAGACTCCCGCCGGATATTCACGCGGGGATTCCACTTGTTGGCACGAGTCTAGCATGCAGGACGTTGCTGCGGCCCAGCCATGCCGGCGGAGTAGCCCTTGAGTTACGACCGCTCTTCTCTGCGTCAAGCGGAGCCGGTATCAGGCGGAGCGAAGGACTGGCGCGGGCGCTTTCAATCGTTTGTGATCGGTGAACCTGCCGAGAATGCCTGTCTTGAAACGGCTTCGGAGCTGGGCGCCAGATCCCTCGCCCCGCTGGAGAAAACGCGCGGCTTCGGGACGACGCATTTTCTAAGAAGCGTGCGCGGTCGTGGAGACAAGCGGCTGTCCGGAAGAGGGCGCCGGGACGCTCGCCGAACTTTCTTCCAGCTCCTTGGCGCAAATCAAACGCAGGAGCGGAGTCGTCATGAACGTCGTTACCAGAGCCATGATGACCATCATCGAAAACAGTGCCGGCGAAATGACGCCAATGTCCAAACCGATGTTGAGGATTACCAACTCCATCAAGCCGCGGGTATTCATCAGCGTTCCCAGGCCTGCGGCCTCCCGCAGCGGGATGCCAGTTACCCAGGAAGCCAGGGTCGACCCACCGAGTTTTCCAACTGTGGCAACCAGGATTATCAGCCCACAATACATCCACATCTCCGGGCCTTTGACCAATCCGATATTCGTCCGCAAGCCGGTGAAGGCAAAGAACAGGGGCAACAACAGCGTCACTGTGATGGTTTCGAAGCGGTCGAGCACATACCTCACGAAATGGCGCTGTTTCGGCATGATGGCGCCCATCAGGAATGCGCCGAACAGCAGGTGGATCCCTAGAACCTCACTGCACAATGCCGAGATCAGAACGAGAAGTAGCATCAACGCCATCAAATTCTCGGTGAGGCCGCCTTTCGCCTTGTAGACGCGCTCGTACCCCCGCAACAGCGGCCTGACGCCGTAGATCATAATCAGGCCGAATACAGCCAGGCCTCCCAGAGTCATCCAAATCGAAGTGCTCGAGTGTGCGGAGCGGATCAAAACGACGATATAGGCGAGGATGCACCATCCGGTCACGTCGTCGACCGCAGCGCAGGCGATCGCCACGGTGCCCAAACGGCTCCCAAGCATGTTCCGCTCGGCCAAGATTCGGGCAAGAACCGGGAAGGCCGTGATCGACATTGCCGATCCCATGAATAGAGCGAAGCTGGTGAAGGCGACGCTGTCATCCGACAAGCGTGGATACAGATAGAGGGCAAGAAACGCGGCCAGAACAAACGGGGCGGTAATGCTGACGTGGCTGGTCAGAACAGCCGCATGGCCTTGTTTTTTGAGTTCCCTGGGATTGATCCCCAACCCCACAAGGAACATGAAGACCACCACTCCGACCTGACTCAACGCGTTAAGAAACCCGAGGCTGGAAGGCGGGAAAAGATATCCCGAGATATGCGGAGCGGCCCAACCGAGAAGCGACGGCCCCAGCATGATGCCGGCGAACATCTCTCCGACCACGCGAGGCTGATGGATCTTCCGGAAAATCTCGACCGACCAGACGACACACTGCGAGGACGACAGAGAGTTGAAGGACGAGAGTAAAAAGATTCGGCATCAGTGTCCGCCTCCGGCCGCAGGCCGCGGTTGGCGAACGGCATGAAACTCCACGGGCACACACGACGCGCATCCGCTCACGGACACATATCCAGTTAGCGTTCGCGGCTCGGACTTTGGGTCGACAACTGCCGCCAACATCGGAATTTGATCTAGTCCACAACCCTGAGTGGCGGCCTCTTTCTGCGAACCAATTGATGCCTTGAGATTCTTGCCGTCAAGGATGCCCGAAGCAGCAGTCTTCGCAGGATTATCGAAGGTGAGGGCTAAACTCTTGCCGGACTGAGAGATCAGCAAGGTGGTATTCACAAGAGACGACACGGTCTTTCCGCAGGACTGATTCGAAACGTTACCTGTGTCGCCCTCCACTTTCCAGGTGCCGTCAATCGAGATCGGAGCTACCAGGCTGCGGCCACTTCGTAGAACTCCTGCGAGGCCGAGCAACGGAAGGCCCACGAGCAGAATGTACGCAACTACGAAATTGCGGCTCGTATGAGGCATTGGTCCTTGGGTGGCTCTCGTGAGGGAGTATAAAAAACTTGAGGAAGCCTGATCGGCTCAGGCTTCCTCAATATTCTCGTAATTTGCCTAGTTTGCCAATAGCACAGTCGGGCAATTAGGCCGTCGGGCGGAAGGCGTCCGAGGTCAGGTCACCCAGTAACTTGTGCCACGGATGTTTATCATTCTGCTCGACTTTTGCCACCATCTCCTTCATCTTGGTCAGCACTTCTGGCGCGTCCTCATCGTAGACATCGCCTTGGAGCAGCTTGAGGACGTCAAGCCGGTAGTTCTTGTCGCTGATGAAGTAAGTGAAGAGCACGTTGAGCCGGTAATAAACCGAGATGAACTCGTACCAGTTCTTCGTGCCGCGGCGCAGCTTGGTTTCGTAATCAGAGAAAGCTTGGCGCGAGAAGTCATTCTTCTCGAGAGCCGAGAGAATGTCCTTGTGCGCGAAGCGCGAGCTGTTGAGCGCGATGCTGACGCCGGTCGAGAAGATGGGATCCACGAAGCGCCCCGCATCGCCGACCAGCATGAAGCGGTCGCCGGCCAGTTGCTTCATGGCGTAGCTGTAGTCGCCTTCTTCCTTGAAAGGACGAATGCGGTCCGACTTGCGAAGCGTCTCTTCGATCAGCGGACGGCTCGCCAACCGTCTCCCAGAAGAACTTCTCGCGGTCTTCTTTCGACTTGGCGAAGTTCTTTTTCTGCGTGACGACGCCGAGGCTCGTGACCGTATCCGTGATCGGAATCTGCCAAATCCAGGTGTTCGAGATCGGCAGGAAGTGGATGTAGATGTAGTCCAGATTCGTGTCACGCTTGGCGAAAACCTTGCGATCGTACCCGTCGAACCACGAGTGAATGGCGTATTGATCGAATACGGCATCCTTCACCTTCAGTTTGAGCTGGTTGCCGAGGAAGGTCTGGCGTCCGCTGCAGTCGACGACCATCTTGCAGTTAACACTCATCTCCTTCGATCCGATCGCGAAGAAGACTTCCGGATATTGCGGTCCAAAATCGACGCGCGCAACCTTCACACCGTCGTACACGGTTGCGCCGAGATTGTGCGCATGCTGAAGCAGCATCAGATCGAACTTGCCGCGATCCACATGGTAGGTATAGTTGCGATCCTCCATGCCTTCCTGTTTGCGCTCTTCGAATCGGATATCTACGTTGTAATCGGGAGCAAGGCCCTCGAGATCGTGGACGTAACCCGGATTCTGATCGTTGGTCGTCCAGACGGCACCAAACTTGTGCGGGAACTTCGCGGCTTCCATCTGAGGAAGGAAGTCGAGATCCTTGAACACGCGAGTGGACGATGGAACCAAAGACTCGCCTACGTGCGGGCGCGGAAACAGCTCGCGTTCGAACACGACGCACTTCGCACCAGCCTTCGCCAGATAGCACGCCATGCTCGCTCCGGCGGGCCCTCCGCCGATAATCGCTACATCAAAATCCGGCACTGAATGATTCATATCCCCTGAGTCTCCCAAAGACTAGCTATGCGGCCGTCCCTTGTGCGGGACGGCCCCGTTGATGAAGTTACTTAGACCGAGGCCTGCTCAACGAACGCGTCGGCGGTCAGATCGCCCAGGAACCCGTGCAGTGCATGGTTCGGATTTGATTCGACCTGCTTCACGATGTTCTGCATGCGTTTCAGCACTTCCGGCTGAGCATCATCGTAAACGTCGCCTTGCAACAGCTTCAGGACATCTAGACGGTAGCGCGGATCAGCCACAAACGCGGTGAACAACACGTTCAGTCGGTAGTAGACGGTGATGAAGTCGTACCAGTTTTTCGTGCCTCGGCGAAGCGTCTGCTCGTACTCAGAAAACGCTTCACGGCTGAAGTTGCCGGTTTCGAGCGACTTCAGTATGTCCTTGTGAGCAAAGCGGGAGCAACTGAGCGCAATGCTGACGCCGGTTGAGAAGATCGGATCGACGAAGCGGGCAGCGTCGCCGATTAACAGAGTGCGGTCGCCCACAATCTGTTTCATCGCATAGCTATAGTCGCCCTCTTCCTTGAAAGGCTTGCACTGCTCCGATCCCTGCGCCCGCAGGCCCTCGTAGAGTTCCGGACGGCTCTTGATACACTCCCAGAAGAATTTCTCGCGATCTTCCTTCGCCTTGGCGAAGTTCTGTTTCTGCGTGACCACGCCGATCGAAGTGACTGTTTCGTTGATCGGAATCTGCCACACCCAGGTGTTGGTGATCGGCAAGAAGTGAATGAAGATAAAATCGCCCTGCGTCTGCTTGTTGGAAGCCATGCAGCGGCGATCGTACCCATCGAACCAGGTATGAATGGCGTACTGGTTGAAAACCTTGTCCTGAATGCGCCACTTCATCTGATTGCCAACCATGGTCTTGCGGCCGGAGGCGTCCACCACAATGCGGCAAGTGGTTTCCATTTCCCTCTTGCCCATGGTGTATTTCACGCTCGCATGGTTGGGGTTGCTGAAGTCCACGCCGGTCACGCCGATTCCTTCGTATACCTTGGCGCCTAATTCGTTGGCATGCTGGAGCAGCATCAGGTCGAACTTGCCGCGATCCACATGGTAGGTGTAGTTCTGGCCCACGCCCTGTTCGCGTTCGGCGAAGCGGATGTCCACATGGCAATCCGCGGAGACTCCGCCAAAATCCATGTTGTAAACCTTTGCGTCGGAAGCCGCAGTCCAGGCCGCGCCCAGCTTGTGAGGAAACTTCGCTTCCTCCATCTTTGGAAGGAAATCGAGGTCTTTGAACACTCGAGTCGAAGACGGAACCAGCGACTCTCCTACGTGTTCCCGCGGCATGAGCTCCTTCTCGAACACCACGCAGTTAACGCCGGCTTTCGCCAAATAGGCGGCCATGCTCGATCCAGCGGGGCCACCTCCAATGATTCCTACTTCAAAATCGGGCACAGACGCATTCATAGCTGCTGTTTCTCCCAAGGATGTTTTGTTCAGAAAGCTTTCGTTGCTGTCGGATGATTCAATTCCCCGGCTCAATCTTCCAAAACAAATACTAAGTTATTGACTTCAAAGGAGCTTAAGCCAACCACTTGGAACGCGGGGGATACAAGAAAAGCCAAAAAAGTCAGAGGGGGAACGCTACATTTACATCCGAGCTGTGTTCCATAAGTAAATCAAATTTCCGTCTATTCGCCAAGCTGAAAATTATTGCACATATACCGCAAGTAACCAAGAAAGAGATTATCACTGTTGATCACCCTAAACGATTGTCGGCAAAGGGATAGTGCAAGCTCGCTTTACTTTCCATCAAACCGGCGGGAGCTTTTGCACAATCGTGAAAATCGCGCTCAGAAGTTCATTTGACAAGGTTGCAGACGCCTTTTTTGCATCTGAAAGGCGAGACGCAAACCGTCCGACAGCCTTTGCGACGGCACTTGCAGATCTTGGCTTCAAAACCTAAAGAAGTCCTCAGGACTCGAATCCCGTGAGGTGTTAGTGCGTATCCCCCTACCGTTTGCCCTGTTCGCGTTAGTTTGCGCCGGTACTGTCCTTTCCTTATCCGGATGCGGTGGCAGTTCCTCTTCGTCCTCCGGCGGTGGAACCGGTCCCGGCTCCGTAACCATCGCCGCCTTTCCTTCTCAGATGGGAGCGGGCGCCAACTGGCAATTCACCGCGACTGCGTCCGGGGCGTCCGGAAACTCAGGCATCACCTGGGCTGTGACTACCGCAAATGGAGGCACGATCGATTCCAGCGGCCTCTACATCGCACCTTCCACTGGGGCCTTCCCTCTGAATGTGACGGTGTCGGTCACATCCCAATCAAACTCTTCCCTTACCGCATCCGCAGCGTTTTCGGTCACGCAGTCCGATCCGGTTGGCACCGCTCAGGGGACCATGATTTCGTGTCCGACGTTCGCCAACGGTCTACCCAACTCCGGCTCGACCTGCTATCAAGTCAACACCTCGTGTGACGGCGTTGCAGATTTCTCGGCCTATCTCAAGGTGAATCAACCCACCGGAACGCCATTGGGAACTGTACTGTTCGGCACCGGAACCGGCGGCACGCAACTTTATGACGACGACGAGCCTGACTTCTTCAACGGAAGCACGAATGGAGGGTTGGCGGTCGTCCAACAAGTCTTGGATGGTGGATTCACAACGGTTCAGGTTTCGTTCGGCTCGCCATTCAGTGCTTCGACGCCGAACGGATGGCTGACCGGTCCGGGCGGTGTACGGCGACTCGCTTGTCGTTATGCGACTGTAGCCCAGTGGGTCTATCAGAATATTCACAACTCAAGCACCACCGCCCCGATGTGCGGGACGGGAAACAGCGCAGGCTCTGCGGCCATCGCCTATGCAGTCACCGATTACGGTTTGGATTCAATCTTCTCGATGGTGGAGGCCACGAGCGGTCCGCCGATGTCGCGACTGGATGAAGCTTGCGTGCCGGCTTCGAATTCTGTCTGCCAGCCGGTGCAATTCACTTGCAATTCGGGAGATCAACCGGAAAACCTTTCGCTTTGTTACTCGCCGGGCGACGCACAAATCGTGGACACAGCTTACTCGCAGCCGATGTGCCAGAACGCCATCAATGGGACTGCGCCTCCTGACGGGTTTTTCCTGTCCGACAGCGTGTTGGGCGGACCAGCGCGTAGCTTTCCAAAAACTCGCGTCAATCAAGTATTCGGGGGACTCGATGGTTCTGCTGCCGTTGAACAAGGGATGGCTTGGGGCAGCGCGATCACGAGCACAAAAGGGCAAAGCTGCGTCAGCGATGCGCCGCACCCGATACCCTCTGTGTTGGATGGTGCAAGCACGATCGGAACGGATATTGTGAACCTGTGCCGACTTCAATAAGTCGGGTTTGATCGGCGACGTATGGGCACCCGCGCTCGCGGGTGCCCACACTTTCTTAAGACTTCACCTCAAGCCCTACCGCGAAATTCCAGCAGTACCTGCCCTTTCGAGTAGTCTTCGAACGCTCCGCTATTCCAACTTAGCTTCGATTTCGCTATATTTCCCGTACCGCCTCGTCTGGTTTAAGTAGTTCTGTTCACTCGTCCCAGCATTCTTTTGGGTCTCGCAAGTAAGTGAACATGGGTTCTGCTTCATCTGGCTAAGAACATTCCTGCGCTATTGCTGAGGGGTTATTTTGCAAAAATACTTTTACGGATTTATCGCCGCAATCACATTCTGCTTATTATCGAGTTTCGCGTCGGCTCAGGCCAGCGTGAACGAGGGATTGGAAACTGCATTCCTTTACGTCGATGCAGTCAACGGATCCGATTCGAATCCTGGCACGCAGGCGCAACCGTACAAGACGATCGGCAAGGCCGCCTCAGTCGCGCAGACCAATAATCAAAGCGGAATCGGGACGCGCGTGACCATCAACCCCGGAACCTATCGCGAGAGTATCTCGCTGAAACACAACAGTAAAGACACTTCGCTGCCGATCACTTTCCAGGCTGCTACCAATGGAACCGTGGTTGTGAACGGCGCCACCGTTTACTCGGGCTGGGCTACATATTCGGCGAACAAAAACATCTACACGAATGGATGGCTGAATCAGTGGGGAACGTGCGCACAGTTGAGCTCCTGTCCGTTTCAGCAAAATATCATGCTGCGCAGGGAGATGGTCGCCGTCAATGGTACGGTCCTCACACAGGTGCTGTCATTGACGCAGATGGTGGCAGGCACGTTTTTCGTCGATCAAACCGGAGCGCAGATTTATGTCTGGCCGCCGTCCGGTACGAACATGGGGGCATCCACCGTTGAAGCAGCTTCGACGGGGACATTGCTCTTGATCCAGCAAAAATCGGACATCGTGATCCGCGGCATTTCGTTCCAGTACTCAAACAGTTGCCGCGGATCTGCGGCCGTGGAAGTGATGGGCACCTCGAGCAATATCCTGTTCGACAGCGATACGTTCCAGTGGAATAACGGACAGGGGCTGAGCATCTCGAAGCCGGTAACCAACTTTACCGTCGAGAACAGCAGTTCCCTGCACAATGGCGACGCGGGAGTTCAGGAAGCGCAGACGAAGTTCGGCCTGTGGCAGTCCGACACGATTTCGTACAACAACTGGCGAGGAGCTCAAGCGGGCTACTACGCCTGCAACACGGGTGGCATACATGCCTGGGAAGTTCACGATGACACCATCGACGGGCTCACCGTCAGCTTCAATCAGGGCTACGGCGTTCACTGGGATACCGACAATCTAAACATCAGCACAACCGGAGTCAACGCGACCAGCAATCTGATGAGCGGTGTGTTCCTCGAAAAAGACGAAGGTCCGATCACGTTCGCAAACAGCTACATGTGCAATCAGACGTCCTCGCTCAACGTGGGCGGACTGGTGGTGAGAAATTCCGAGGGAGTGTCTCTGACCAACAGTGTCCTGATGAACAACGCGCCGAGCCAGATCATCATCATTGGACAAAAGGGCGGCATCAGCGTAAAGAATTGGGAAACTGGCGCTTCAAAAACGCTGTTCACCGAAAACTTCATCAGCACTTCCAACACTATTCAGGGCAACACCAGCAGCCAGGTATTATTGCAGGACAGTTACCTCGGCAGTTCGGACTGGACCGATTTCCAGAGCACGCTGGCTTCTTCGAACAACACCTATTGGAACGCATCGAATTCGACCACCGAATTCGTTGTGCCGTCTCCTCGTTCGGGTACTCAAGAGAGCTTTTCAGGGTGGCAGAGTTCGACCGGAGAGGATTCCAGCTCAAACTTCAAAGCTCCAGCTAGCAATGTTGGAGCGGCTTGCAGCTTGACCGCGGCGGGGACAGATTTCTGGGTGACGATCGACAGCACTCTGTTGTCGGTAAAGCCGGGCGGGAAGGCAACCTTTAATCTGGCGCTGATTCCGCTCAACTTCACCGGAACCGCAACCCTGACCTTGGACGGCATCTCCGAAGTGAAGGGCCTGACGGCAACCTTGAGTGCCAATTCGATCAAGACCTCAGGAAGCTCTGTACTCACAGTCACCGCGGGAACGAACTACTCCAAAAGGAACGTATTCGATCACCGTGATTGTAAACAGCGGCAACTTGACCCACACCGTCACCACGCAGCTGACGGTTAGCTAGGAACCAAAATCTCGCCTTCTGCCGACCTTAGGTCGAAGCAGGAGGCGAGATTTGTTTGCTGAGCGGCTCGCACCAATCCGACACCAATTTCGCGACGATACCCGACCGTATACAATTTTTCTGCTTTTACAACACATTCGTATCGCTGACGCTTAGCCAGTCTGACTGAGCTCTCCTACTGATGACGAAACCGCAGACCGCAATTTGGGCTTTGCTCGGCACATTGTTGGCTGCCGCCGCCATTTCTCAGACTATCCCGAAACGTCCTCTTCCTCCTACCGGGCATCTCACAGCAGCGCGAGATATGACCAGTGCCCGTGGAGGTCACACCGCGACGATCCTGCCCAACTTCACGGTCCTGATCGCCGGGGGCAAGCAGGAACACGGAGTCGTCCTCGCAACAACGGAAATCTACGATCCGACGAACGAGGCATTCTCTCCGGGCGCCAAGATGGCAGTGCCTCGCGAAGGACACGCAGCGGCCTCAATTGCCGACGGCAAGGTGCTCATCGCGGGTGGAGCAACGGCCCGCGGTGTTCCGTTGGCGAGCTGTGAAGTTTACGACTACGAAACGGGAAAGTTTACGTCACGCGGAAATATGCACGCGCGCCGAATTCGGCCGACAGCAACCGTTTTGCGGGATGGAAGAGTTCTCGTCACCGGCGGCATGGATGGGAATCAGCCTCTCGATTCCGCCGAAACCTACGATCTGCTGACAGGAAAATGGACTCTCGTGGGCAAGATGTCATCCGCGCGCGTGGGCCACACCGCGACCATGCTCTCCAATGGGTCTGTGCTCTTTGCGGGCGGTCTTGGCCCCAACCATTCCGTGCTGAGCAGCGCAGAGATATTCGATCCGAAAGCAAATCGCTTTACGCTTACGAATCATCTTCAGGAAGCACGTTTCTCGCACACGGCAGCTTTGCTTACGAGCGGCAAAGTGCTGATCGCCGGAGGAACTGCCGATGCAAAGGGCAAGGACGCTCTTGCATCAGCGGAACTGTACGATCCGGCGACCCGAACGTTCGCAGCAACGGGAAAGCTGTCAGAACCGCGGATGAAGTTGCCCAACGCTGCCGTCTTGCTCGACGGAAGAGTGTTGGTCACGGGAGGAGCGGCGTCCGCTGAGATCTACGATCCGAAAGCTGGTTCGTTTCGAAGTGTCTCCGGAAGTATGGACGCTTCTCGATACTATTCGGCCGCGATCCAGTTGATGGATGGGACCGTGCGAGTCTCCGGAGGGTACGATTCCTCCTCAATCAGCACGGCGAAGACGTGGATCTACCGTCCGTAGGTATCGTCGATTTTCGGCAAAGCATCAAAAGTTGGGAATGGCCTGCCTTTGGGCCGTGCTCGATCAGCCTTGAATCCTGCCGCGTGCTACGCTACCGGCGAGTGTGCAATTTTAATCATCTTGACTGACTCGGTCCACCATCTTAGTCTGCCGAAAAGGCAGTACCCGGCCCGCCTCTCGTTTACTAACGCCGATGACATTTTCAATTCGTAACCGCACTTCCTGCTTCCAAATTCAACTGGAGCGGTCATGATTATCCGTAATCGACTCCCTCATCTTCCTGTTATTTCTCTACTGCTGGCAACAATCATGGTTTCGCCGTTGTCCGCTCAAAAATGGAGCCGCTACGGTCCTGGCACCCGCAGTCAAGCGTCGGCGGTCTACGATCCTGCCACGAACCAGATGTTCGTCTTCGCGGGGCAGCACGCTCCCACGAACGTCAATTTCAATGACGTATGGGCAGTCCAGAACGTCATCGCGCCTTCCGCGGCCGACGCGGAGAACCTGCAATGGAAGAGAGTCGCGATCACTGGCAAAGCTCCGAGCCTTCGCTTCGGGCACAGCGCGGTCTATAACTCCACATCGAATCGCATGATCGTTTTCGGTGGCGGAGCCGGCTTCCCCGGTCCGTGCGTCAACGATTTGTGGGTCGTCACTCATCTCAACGGCGAGGGGGGATCGCCGGGTTGGACGCAATTCACCGCTGCTGGATCATTGCCCGGCGTTCGTGAAGGACACACTGCCGTTTACGATCCCGCCACGAACAAGCTCATCATCTTTGGCGGCACGAATTGCAGCGGCACCTACTACAGCGACGTCTGGATATTAAGCAATGCTGATGGCTCGACTGCGACGCCTTCGTGGACGAAAGCCACGCCGATTGGAACAGGTCCCATCGCGCGGAGCCAGGCGACGGCCATCTACGATTCCGTTAGCAACATCATGACCGTGTACGGCGGCGGAACAACCAGCACAACGGTGTTCGGCGATGTATGGACGCTCTCAAATGCGAATGGGGTGACCGGTACTCCGACATGGACTCAGATCTTTCCGACGGGCACGGCTCCTGTAGCGCGAACCGGGCAGAGCGCGATCTATGATTCCGTCAACAATCGCCTGACGATTTATGGCGGCAGCAACAACAAGAGCAAGGTTCTGAATGATGGATGGATTCTGACCAAAGCCAATGGGAAAGGCGGGACGCCCACGTGGATTCAGTTGACGCAAACGGCTCCCGGCCCGTTCCGCAAAAGCCATTCCGTCATCTACGATCCTGTATCGAACAACATGGTGATATTCGGCGGAGACAGCCAGATTCCTTTGAACTTCACGGATGATCACGTGCTCACTTTGACGGAAGCAAACGGCCTAACGCCGGGCGCCAGGGAGGAACAATGAAACTTCCAAATGTCTCTGCCCTTCTCGTGCGTGCGCTTGTCGCAATAGCGATGGCTGGATCTTTGCATGGTCAAACCTGGACTCTGAACGGTCCGGCCGATCGTTTCCACAGCAGCGGTGTTTACGATACGGCAACCGATCAACTGGTCTTGTTCGGAGGGCAGCAATTGTCGGGGGTGCCGCTGAATGACGTCTGGTCTTCTCCCGGGATCGTCGCTGCGGGACAAACGGCCACCACGACTCCGTATCACTGGGTCCAGGTATTCCCGACAGGAACCGCGCCAACGGCGCGATTCGGACACGGAGCCGCGTACGACAGCGGAAGCAGTCGCATGATCGTCTTCGCAGGCGGCACGAGCACGGCGAAGTGCCTGAACGACGTGTGGTCTCTCGACAACGCGAACTCCGTAGGCGGCGTTCCTTCGTGGGTGGAATTGAAACCATCTGGAACGCCACCGCCTGCCCGGATGAATCACAGCGCTGCATACGATGCGGCAACCAACACACTGATTATTTTCGGAGGGACAAATTGCGCTTCGGGGTATCTGTCGGATGTGTGGGTGCTCAGCAATGCGAATGGCGAAGTGGGAACGCCAGCGTGGACACAGCTGTCGCCCTCCGGCATTGCTCCGACTGCCCGTGAGAACAGTGGCTCGATCTATGACTCGGCCAACAATGTCCTGACGATTTATGCCGGGGACGCAGGCGCGGCGGGTCTTTCCGACGTCTGGACACTCTCGCATGCGAACGGTCAAGGCGGTACCCCGGCCTGGTCACATGTCACGCCCTCAGGCAGCGCGCCAGCAGCTCGAACCGGACACACCGCTGTTTATGATTCCGCCAATAACCGGATGATGATTTTTGGTGGTGTCAATGCGATCAACGCAACCCAGTTTTTCGGGGACAGCTGGATCCTCACCAACGCGAATGGCATCGGCGGCACCCCGAGCTGGATTTCCGAAAAAGTCGCCGGCACGGCTCCCCAACTTCGATTCCACGTCGCTTTCTACAGTCCCGCGGACAACGACCTCGTCGTATTCGGTGGTGAAAATCAGATCGCGCCGTTGCCAGCCAATCAGCGAGTGTTCATCTTGACTAAGGCGAACGGATTGTAGCTTTGCGCCGAACCAGTTCGAGTCCACCCCCCAGGCTCGATCTAGTTCAAAGCAAGAATCGCTTACAATGGCTAGCCGCGATACCGTCTTTCGCTGGTTCGAATGGCCGCCCGCCCTCCTCAGTCCGCTGTGCCTTCTCGGCAACGCCTGCGATCTGTGGCCCTTCATTACGCCTCGTGGTGTCTCGTTGCGATTGCGATCACTTACGCACTGCTCGCCGGCTTGCACACACTCCAGGACTTCGATCTTGGTTGGCAGCTCGCGACGGGACGTTGGGTCTTTGAGCATCACCACGTTTTCTCGACGGATGTTTTTTCCTATACGGCAACCGGGCAACCGTGGATTTATCCCGCTCTATCCGGTCTGATCTTTTACTTGTGCTTCCTCGCAGGAGGTTACGGACTTCTTTCGTGGATGGGTGCAGCGGCGTCCGCTGCCACAGTCGCCGTGATGTTTCGCAGGAACAGCCTAGCGACCTCGGCACTCGCGGTCGTCGCAGTACCTTTAATCGCAAATCGCACACAACCACGTGCGGAGATGTTTACGACCGTGCTCTTCGCGGCATTCCTGGCTCTGCTCTGGCGACACTATCGAACTGGACGCTCACCCCTCTGGTTGCTGCCGGTCCTCATGCTTCTCTGGGCAAACCTGCATCTCGGATTCATCTCTGGGCTCGCGCTCGCCGCGGCCTACTTGTCTTTAGAACTCATCGATCTTCCATTCGAGTCCAGGAGGCAGCCGGCGCTTAGGCGACTCCGGCAAGCATGGCCGTGGTTGGCGCTCTCGGCTCTGGGCACGCTTCTCAATCCGTGGGGTCCCGGGATCTACACGGCAATACTCCGCCAGCAAAGAGTTCAGTCCGTTCACAATCTATGGATCGTGGAGTGGGAGTCCGTCCGTCCTTCCTGGGGTAGCTTGCATCAGGCCTTCGATTGGCGCGATCCCCAGAGTTCGTTTTGGTGGTTAACGGCCGCGGCGCTGGTTTGCATTTTAGCTGCGATCTGGCGCAAGCAATGGGGAGGGGCGATCCTTCTGGCTGTTTCGGTCTACGTCGCGATGCAGCATGTTCGCCTGCAGGCATTGTTCGCGTGCATGACGGTCGTGGTTGGCGGCGCAGTCATAGAGGACGCTCTCCGCGCCAGTGATGGAGCGACAAAGCAACAACTCGCAGACAAGTGCAGGATCTTGGTTGGCGAACGTGCGAAACGCTGAACTGTTGTCCTCACGGTTGCGCTCTTGGCGATCACCGTTGTGCGTTCCGTGGATCTGATCTCCAACCGCTACTACATGAGGTCTTCGCAACTCTCGCTCTTCGGGACGGGGCTCTCCTGGTGGTATCCGGCGCGAGCAATTGATTTCGTCGAGCGCGAAAAGTTGCCCGCCAACATCTTCAACGGTTTCAGTCTCGGCGGATATCTGACGTGGCGCCTCTTTCCCGAGTATCGCGATTACATCGACAGCCGGGCTGTCCCTTTCGGCTCGGAAATGTTCTTTCGGGCGTCTGATCTGTCTTCTCAAGGGCCGGATTCTTCCGCCTGGCGTGAGGAAGCCAAAAGCCGCAACATCCGCACGATTATCGTTCCTCTCTCGCGTTACAACGGGATGAGTCTCTTCCCTCACCTCCGTGAGTTCTGCCACAGCAAATCGTGGACGCCCGTATACATCGACGAAGTATCGGCCATCTTTGTGCGGTCGGACGCTCAAGGATCTTTACTCGATCGTTTGCGCATCGATTGCGACAAGGCAAACTTTGATTTGGCTCCGAACCTTAACCCTGTGCGATCGGCGAGGGCCAATGCCGAGTCGTTCAATGCGTGGGCCAATGCGGCTGCCGTCTTGTACAGCCTGGAGCGCTATCCCGAGGCTCTTACGTTTCTTGATCGCGCACAGTCGGTGTTCACCGAAAACGCTAACGTCCATTTTTTGCGCGCATTGGTTTTCCAGCAGATGGGCCGAGCAACCGATGCCGAAGAAGAATTTCGAGCGAGCCTCAACTTCGAGCAAAACGATGAAACATGGTTCGATCTGGGATTGTTCTATATGACCGCGAAGCGATACTCCGATGCGGCGCAGATTTTCCAACAATCTGCAGAGTCGTCGTCTCGTCCGCATGAAATGTGGATGATGCTCGGCCAAGCGGACCTCCAACTAAGGCAGCCTAACTCCGCACTCGAGGCGTTTACCAAAGCGGAGGCCGCAAGCCCTTTTCATGATGGAGGTGAATCCCTCGGCGCCACCTTCAATTCGCTCATCGCAACCGGACGGGCAAAAGCCTGCTATCAGTTAGGTGATCTCGCGCAGGCCGTGAGCTTTCAAGAAGACGCCGTGAAGTTGGCTCCTAACGACGCGAAACTGTGGTCTGGGTTGGCTGATCTGTACGACGCTCAAGGACGCACTGCCGAGTCCGTCCAGGCCCGAGCCCATGCCAAGTAAACAGCGTTTTTTGCCCGCGCCGCTTTTTCCCTACCTCAGAAAACGAGGTCGGCCACAATGTCTGTGGAATGACCCGGATAATTAGTCGCAAGTCGAACCCGCAAGGGTGAAAGTGTGTCGAAATAGGCAAGGACCGCGCCAGAGCTGCGTAACTTCCGCAACCCCGGACGCGGTCCTTTTTTCGGTTCGATTTTTGGGTTTACAACGAACGCAGGAAGTTCACCAGGTCCTGCTGGTTCTTCGAACTGAGGTTGTTGAAGTTTGTCACGCTTTGATTCGCTTCTGACGCCGGGTAGGTGCTGTTCCCGAGGCTGAAGTGATCCTCGATCGCGGTGACGATGTTGTTGGTGCGACCGTCATGCATGAACCACAGCCGCTGCCCAATCCCCCACAACGGCGCCGTACGGAACTCATCCGGGCCGGCTTGCCCTTGAGCGAGCCCGTCGGCAAGGCCCGGACCCATGTGGTGCACAAGCAGATCGGAGTAAAGACTGATCGTTACGTTGCCGAGCGCCGGCCGCGAAGTGGGAGGCGTCTTGAACGAGGTTGTATGGCAGTAAACGCAGCCTGCATTGGTGAACTGGGTTTTGCCATTGCTGGTGGAAGTCGTCGCCTTCTGCGCTGTCGGAGGCGACAGCCACTGTGTGAAATATTCCGCGCGCTGGGGTCCCCCGGAAACATTTCCGTCAGAATGCCCGGCGTGAAGTTCGAGACTGTTTCAGGCACGGGATTCAGAACGCATCCTGACGTCTGATCGATTTCGTTGGGGAACGTTTCGTTGGTCACGCCCATTTCCACATTCATTTGCTGCGCCGACATCAGAAAAGTGGACCGAACCTGCGCTTTCCATCCGAAGCGCTGGATGCTGCCGTCGTTGCCGCTATAGTTCGGATGCCCGGTGATCCCCAAAGTCTTTTTCACCGTCAGGTTCGCGTTCATATTGTTGATGATGTCGCTGTTCCGGACGACTTCCATCAATCCATCGCCATAGGTTGGGATCACCTGGCGCAGGACGAGATTGTTGTCGGCCGCCGCCGTCACAAAATCAGGTTGAGTGATGCCGCAGGAGCCGCCATCACTGCGTCCGGCGATCGTGAAGAGCTGGTGCACCGTGCCATCCGCGGTGTTCGTTCCCGGCTTACTGATAAACCGCGCTTCGAGAACGGGTCCGCTCGTCGTAATAAAAGACGGCATCGTATTGTGCGCGCCGTCCTCCGTGTAAACCGAGAACAGCGGGTTTGAAGGCGGACTGGATCCGCCCACCGCTGGATAAGAATGGCAGCTCGCGCATGAGTTGGAGTTGAAACGTGGGCCAAGACCGCCATCGGTTGGCGACGTCACCACTACGTCGTGCGTGCGCTCGAATTCCGTGGTGATACTGGGCTCGATCTGCTTCTCGTTGGGGGTCAGCGTCGATAGGAAACCTCCCACGTTCGCAGGCAACGGGCGCGGACCTGGATCGGTGGCGCTCAGCGCAGGAGGCGCCAATACGTTCGCGCGGAGCGATGTAGCCGAAGCGGGCTTGTTGGCCTTGGTTCCCTTGGGAAAGTACGCAGCTGCGGCGGTACAGATGGCCAGCAAGGAGACGATCGCAAGAGCTACGCGCAGCCACTTGCCACGGTTCGATTGAGCCTGAAGCAGATTCGTTTTTTCCGGCAATGACATAGAGTCCTCTCCGTCTGACCGTTTCCCCACGCTCACAACGACCGCAGGAAGTTCACAAGATCCTGCTGATTCTGCTGGGACAGCGCGTTGAAATTGTTGATGACCGTGTTGGCTTCCGAGTTCGGATAGGTTCCGTTGCCCGTGCTGAAGTGATCTTCAATTGCCTGGACCATATCGGTCGTACGGCCGTCATGGAGGAAGAAATACCGCTGACCGGCGCCCCACAGAGGCGCGCTGCGGAACTGATCCCCGGTTGCATTGCCCTGAGTAACATTGTCGGCGAGAAGCGGGCCCATGTCGTGAACAAGCAGGTCCGAATAGAGATTCGCCTGCACTTTGCTCAAGGCTGCGATGGAAGAATTCGGCGTGGTGAAGGAATTGGTGTGGCACATGTTGCAGCCAACGTTGTTGAACTGCACCAGGCCGTTGCTCGTGGACGTGGTCGGCGCTACCGGCACTGGCGGCGCGAGGAAGCGCATGAACCACGAGAATCGCTCGAGGTCGCCGGAGAAGTTTACGGGCAGCTTCGGGGCTTCACCCGTGTCGTTGCGATCATCGGGAACGCCCTTTGTCTTGTTCGTCCCCGGCGGTACAGGGAATGGAGGCAAGCAGCTTGCGATGGACTCGTCATTCTCGCTCGGGAAGGCTTCGTCGCTGACGCCTTCCTCGACCGTATAGGCCTCACCGGAGAAATAGAGCAAGGACTTGTTCTGCGCTTTCCATCCGAAACGGGCGATCGTGCCGTCATCATCGCTGTAGTTGGGATGGCCAGAGATGCCGAGAGACGCCTTCAACGCTCCGTTGGCATTCATGTTGTTCAAGATGTCGCTCTCTTGAATCAACTCCATGAGGCCTGAACCGAAGGTCGGGGTGGTCTGGCGGAAGATGATGTTGTTGGTCTGCTGCGCATTCGTGAAATTGGGCTGGACCATGGCCGTGCAGCCCGGCGCGTCCGTTCGGTTTGAGATCGTGAACATCTGATGCACGCTGCCATCGGGCGTCACGCCGTCAGCCTGGAACGGGAAGCGTGCAACAAGCACGGGACCGTTCGTCGTGATGAAGTACGGCATCGTGTTCGTCGCGCCCATTAACTGATAGATACCGAACAAAGGATTGCTTGGCGGACTCGATCCGCCTACGGCTGGATATGCGTGGCAACTTGAACAGGAATTGGAATTGAAGCGAGGCCCCAGTCCGACGGTTTTGACCAGCGGCCCTCCGGCCACAAAATTGACCTCGGTAAATATCTGGGTCAGGCGGTGGGTAACCGAGTTCTGGTTTTTTGAAAGCGTCGAATAGAAGGCGCCGGAGGCGGAGGGGAGTGGTCGAGGCCCGGGATCCACGGCAAGGGCGGAACCATGGACGACCACCGGGCGCGACATCAGTGCGGCCCCTGAAGCAGTGACCAGAGCCGCAAGTGCGAGGTAATACGCAACTCGCCGGAATGAGCCTTGAGACGTTCCGTCTACCGCAGAATTGTCAGATTTGCGCATGGATTTCCAACCTGTTCTCACACCAATTCATATCAATACGGTTGAGACCGCCTCTTGGCGGCATGATTGTGGGGAATCTCTTGGGGAGGAGCAATGATTCTTGCCGGGTGTTTGGCAATTGAATCGCGAATAGAAACATAGGGTCAGGGCCAATAGTGTGTCAATGAGAGAATTGTCTCCGTGAAAAAAAATGCACACGATTGATCACTATCGGAGTGCCCGATTGATTTTTTCGTTATCAAGCGCGCCTGTGTTATCTACATAGTAAATGGCCCCAAAGTGCCATTTACCGGAGCCGTATCCGCCGAATACCTTGACGTATAAGCTTTTTCCCGCGAAAGCGGGTCGAGGCTGGAGCGAAAGCTCTCGGCTCGTAATTCAAACATTTGAACGTTCCCCTCTACTAACTGATCGAAAGATTGTCTAAAAAGAGACCCCTGGGAGACTAAGGACTCTCATACTTTTTTTAGTAGCGGTTCTTCCATCATGGCCCAATTGACCAGTTTCCCGCTGCAAGACAGGATTCGAGTATTCGCCGCCGATAACACCTCCATGAACACGCAGTTGCTGGTGGAGGCGCTTGGCCGCGACGGGCAATTCACCATGGCCGCACCGGCTTCCTCCGCCATCGAGATGCTGGCGGCAATCAAGGGCGAACATCCTCACGTGGCGCTGATCAGTTCGAGGCAAGGTGGAGACGGCCGGGGAGGATTCGCTCTCAGCCGCGAAATCCGCAATGCTTCCCCGACTACTCGCGTCATCATGTTGCTGGATTCCTCCGAGCGCACACCGGTGATTGAGGCTTTTCGGTCGGGAGCGCGCGGAGTTTTCTGCCGTACCGAACCACTGAAACTTCTCGCCAAATCCATTCGCTGCGTTCACGAAGGACAGATCTGGGCGAGCAGCAGCGAGTTGCAATTCATTCTGGAAGCCATGGCAGAGCCTGTCCCCATGACTTTCACCAGCGCCAATGGAGATGCGCTGTTGTCGGCGCGCGAGCTCGACGTTGTCCGTTGCGTTGCCGAGGGATTGACCAACCGTGAAATCGCGCAGCGTCTCACGCTCCGCGAACATACGGTCAAGAATTACCTGTTCCGCATCTTCGACAAGCTGGGTGTCTCCAGCCGCGTTGAGGTGGTTCTGTACGCTTTGGGAAATCAAAACAACGCGAACAAGACTGAGGCTGGAGCATCCTCCAAGAAAGACACATCCGCGACGGCCGCAACGCGCGTCGATTCACCCCTCCGAGTGATTCGATAGCACCCGCGTTCTCGCGCAACCGCGCGTGAACTTTTACCCTCTGCGCAAGTCCTCTTCCGAACATGTACCTTCAGGCACCGGTGGGTCACTGACCGCTGGTTATCTACGTTCATCTGCTTTCCCTGTCTAGTGTTACCTCACGGGACGTCACGAAAGAAGCGTCCTAACAAATCCCCCTTTGGCGAGGTAACCCGATGAGGTCCGCAGTTCTTCCTCCGGCTCGGAATGACCAACAGCACAACACCCCGAAATTCCTCGAAATTCTCTTCTTGTTCGCTGTCGCGATCTGCTTACCTTGGTTTACCGGATGCACCGCGGCACACTCGGCAGTCACGGGCAGCAAGCCGCTGATCTCCGAAGCGCGAACCCCACTCAAGGCAGCTCATGTTGGCACCCTGCAGTTGTCGGCCAATTTGCCGGCCGCTTCGATGGGAACGCCGTACAGCGCGAACGTAAGCGTGAGCGGCGGAAAACCCGCTTACGACTTCAGCCTGTCTTGGGGCTCACTGCCGCCGGGCCTGAAGCTTACGCCTGACAGCGGACTGATCTCGGGCGTGCCCAGCAAGAGTGGCAACTATCAGTTTGGCGTCCATGTGGTTGACGCGCGCGGGGTTGGCGACGCCTCCCCCTTCCAGTTGACCGTCTCGAATGCGAGCAATGTCGGCGTGACGCTGAACCCGTCTACAGCGACGGTGCCCTCCTCGGGGACAATGCAATTCACCGCGACCGTCAGCAACACGAGCAACGTGGCCGTGACTTGGTCGGCCTCCATGGGCGCTGTGAGCGCCGACGGCTCCTATAAAGCCCCGTCGGTGAGCGCGACCACTTCAGCCACCGTAACGGCAACCAGCACTGACGACCCGACGAAGTCTGCCAGCGCATCGCTGACCATCAGTCCCGCCGCGCAGACCGCCTTGTCCGTCACGACGACTGGGTTGACCTCAGTCAGTTCGGGAGTCACCTATTCGGCGAACCTGAAAGCCTCCGGCGGAACAGCTCCTTATGCGTGGTCCCTTTCATCCGGATCTCTGCCGAGCGGCTTTGGACTCAGCAGCGCCGGCTCAGTTTCTGGAACGACCACCAAAACCGGACAATATAACTTCACGGTGCAAGTGACCGATTCCTCATCGCCCAAACAGACCGCTTCGCAGGCTCTGGTCCTGACCGTCAACGGTTCGACTGGCAACGGAAATGGCGTTCAATCCACCTTCTTCGGTGCGGGCTTCAACGGCAGCAAAGTATGGCCTCCCACCGACGGACAGAACCAGATCGCAACCCTGAGCGGCGTACGCCTGTGGGACGATGGCGTGAAGTGGGGACAGGTCAACACTTCGAACGGGGTCTACAACTGGTCAGGGCTGGATAACTGGCTTGATCGCGCGGCCTCGGCCAACATGGATGTCCTCTACACCTTCGGAGACACTCCGCAGTTCGCTGCCGCTGCCACCGCCCCTGGGGGATGCGTAGCGCCCGGCGCATATAGCTGCGCTGCGACGACCGACGTCAACTCTGACGGTACGGGTACCGACGCCTACTTCCAGGCGTTTGTGACCGCACTTGTAACCCACGCTGCAGGCCGCATCTCCTACTACGAGCTGTGGAACGAGCCGGACTGCAAATGCTTCTGGAGCGGCACCACCGCTCAGTTAGTCCGCATGGGCAAAGACGCGGCCGCCATCATCCGGTCGCTCGATCCCAACGCGAAAATCCTGAGCCCTTCGGCTCACGGTCCCACCATGGCGACATGGTTCGACGGATACGTTGCGGCTGGTGGAGCTCCCAACTTCGACATCGTGAACGTCCACATGCGTGGCGAGAACGGTACGAATGGAAATCCGGAAGCGTTCCTGACCGTCTACGGCCAGGTCATCGCGGAAACACAAAAGCGCAGTCTGACTTCTCTTCCCTTGTGGGATGACGAACACGGCATCCTGCAGAATCAGGGTGTGACCGATCCGGACATGCTTGCCGGTTACGTTGCCCGCTCTGCCGTCCTGCGGGCCGGCGTCGGGCTGCAACGTCAATACGTCTACACATGGGACAGCAAGGCTCCTTACGGATTGCAGGGAAACAATTCCGGCACCGCATGGAATCAGGTTGCGACTTGGGTCATCGGCCACCAGATCAGCCCGTGCACCGTGACGGGAACTGTATACTCCTGCGCTCTCGACTACGGACAGGTGGTTTGGGACACGTCACAAGCCTGCAGCAACGGCGTGTGCACGACTTCAAACTACACGTATCCCGCAAGCTACGTCTGGTCCTACGATCTCGATGGGAACCGGTCGGCGCTGAGTGGGAAAACAGTTAGCATCGGATACAAACCGATCCTTCTGGAAAATCAATAAACACTGCGCCCCATCGCAGAAACGAAGAGCCCGCATCCAAACAGATGCGGGCTCTTTACTTTCCAATTCGTTCCACTCAAATTTTGGAGCCTGCACGATCGAGGGCTTTCCATTCAGGGTGCTAGACTTTTGACTTGGATACCTTTTCTGCGAGGCTGAAGAGGCGACTGTTTTGGGTTGTCTCGCGGGTCTGTTTCAAGCTGTACGGCACCTTTCCGATCTTCGGGTCGCTGCGCGCTTCGATTGCTATCATCCGCAGAGATCAGACCTTCCTTCTCATCCGCCGCAATGACGGGCGCGGCTGCTCGCTGCCCGGAGGCATCGCCGCCTGGCGCGAGCCGGAAGAGTCCACGCTCCGCCGCGAAGTGTTAGAAGAGACCAAGCTTGAAGTAACTTCATTCGAGTTGCTGGGCCGTTACCCGAGCAACATCGAGATCCCCTGCATGATTTCTCTCTTCTCCGCCAGCGCTACTGGGACGGCGGAGGATTCATGGGAAGGCTCGCCTCGCTGGATGAGTATCGAAGAAGTTGAACAGTGCATCACGAGGAGCCAGAAATTTGTTCTCGAGCACATGAAGAAAATCGGCTCCCAAGACGATCCCGGCAAGGGATAACTTGAGAGCCGATTGAGATCTACAGAGAATATCCGGACGAACCGCCGTTCGAAGAACAACGCCGGCGCTACGCCTTACTGTCCCGTACCGGAGAGGCTTGCAACTTGCGGCGAAGAAGCAGCGCCATAGTTTAGTGTTAGATTCCCGCTGATCGCTCCCGACGCTGTCGGGCTGAATTCCACGCCAAGGGTGCAGCTTCCATTCGCAGCGATGCTCGCGCCGCACGGGGCGCTCCCACCGCTGGTGGAGATGAAATCTCCGCTCGCCACCAGGCTGTTAATTGCGGTTGCAACGCTTTGATTGTTCGTGACGGTAATGATCTGCGCCGAGCTCGTGCTGCCCACAGATACCGTCCCGAAGGAGAGCGTGGTCGGCGACATCGTCACCGGCAAAATTCCATTTCCCGTGACGTCAAACACCTGCGTGCTGACCAATCCGTTGTCCATCACCGTAATCCCGCCAACCGATGTGCCTGTCACCTGGGGAGTGAATGTGATCGTCATCGTGCAAGTCTTGCCGGCACTCAAAGTTCCGCTGCACGGTGTCGTTCCGCTCGGAGCCGCCACGAAGTATCCGCTGCTCGTGATGCTGGTGAATGTGATAGCAACGGCGCTTGCGTTCTTCATAGTCACTGTCTTCGAAATCGCGTTATTCAGCGCGACATTTCCGAACCCCAGATTCACAGGGCTGAAAGTAAGAGGTGAAGCCGCGCCATTCTGGCCTGTACCGGTCAAGCCCGCAGATGCAGGACTTCCTGCGCTCCCGAAGGAGACGGTCAAAGTGCCTTTGATCGTGCCGTTCGAGGTCGGCGTGAACGTCACGGCGAAGGTGCATTTTGCCTTGGCGGCGAGCGTTCCGTTACATGGAGTCGTTCCATTGCCGACAGCCGAAAAATTGCCGCTGGTGCTGTAGGAAAAGCTCAGAGTCTGATTTAGATTATTGCTCATCGTAAGCGTCTGGGCTGCGCTCGAACTTCCTACACTCACCGCTGGGAATGTCAGATTCGCAGAGAACGTGACGGGCAACTGTCCCGTGCCAGTCAGCGTGACGATATGCGGAGCGCCCGTCGCGTCGTCGTTGACTGTAATCGTTCCCGGGACGCTGCCCGTTGTGACCGGATCAAAGACGACTGTGATCGTGCACGTCTCTCCTGGGGTAAGCGTTGCACCACCGCAAGTATCCGTCTCGGAGTAGCCGCCACTCGCCAGAATCGAGCCCATGTTCACGTTAGACAAACCATTATTCGTGGCTGTAAGGGTTTGAACCGCACTCGGATAGTTCAGCGCCTCATTGCCAAATGCAAGCGTCGACGCCGATATCGAAATCGAGGCCGCGGCTCCGCTTCCCGCTAACGCGATCGTCTGCGGACTATTGATCGCGTCGTCGTTGATCAGAAGTGAACCGGTACGGATACCGGACCCGCTAGGCGTGAGATAGACGCTGATTGTGCATGTGCCTTGCGGGGCCACTGCCGTGCCCTGACAGGTATCGGTTTCGCTGAAGTCCCCGCCGCTGATGGAGATTCCGGTGATGTTGAGTGCAACGGATTGATTGTTTGTGATGGTTTCGATGATGGGCGCGCTCTTCAACCCCGTTTGCTGGCTGCCGAGATTCAGACTGACATTCGAAAACAGGACGGGGCCTCCGGCGCATGTACTTGCCGGAGGAAGCGAGGCGATCTCGGTGTACCAGAATGTCGAGGTCGTGCGGTTTGTTTGAAGATATTCTCCCGCCACCCAGACCGTGCATGAATTGCTCGGATCGAGGACCGCGCTCTGCCAATCTCCCCAGCGGTAGTTCAGATTGTCGGTGTCTTCCGCATCGCCGGAGGTCGCCGGGTTGGCAATGTAGCCGTAGCTCGACGACGAAAGGGTGCCGGGATTGAACAGCAGACTGTCGAGTCCCGGATGCTCCGTGGCCCCCGCTTCCCGATGTTCCTAGAACGCCGAGCAGGTTGCCGGCCTTGTCGCGCGCGATGCTTGGCAGAAACACGTAGGCGCTTCTGTCCGAAGGATCGAGAATTGGATAGTCGCCGGCGAGGAAGACAGAGTTGGGCGCCAGAGTGTTCCGCTGCAAAACGCGGATATCGGCTTCGGTCTGCGTGCGACCGCTCGCGCTCGGGGTGATCTGAATATCGTGCGAAGAGGTCCAGATACTTCCCTGTCCACCTTGCGATGTGTAGTGAAAGAATTGCTGCATCCGGTCGGCGACAGAATCAATGTGAATGCCCGTTGCCGAAGTCGAAGGCTGCGGGATACATGCGGTGTTGTAGTAGCTGCTGGGGATGAAGCAACCCAACTGATCTCCACCCGGCTGGGTCGAAGGGAGATCCCAGCTGGCCAAGAACGTTGGCGTCGGAGTCGCGCTGCTCCAGTTGATGGTCCACTGCTCGACACCCTGGGTGTGATTGGGATCCGTCAAATATGACTTGCCGTCTTTCGGCGGCTCGATCATGTACGTGAACATCTCGCCATCCGCGGAAATTGGAGGCGTCGTATCGGAGTTGTTGGCCGGAACCCAGCTGCGCCGCTGGTTGAATGTCGTAAGCGGATGGGCTACTGCGCAAGCCGGGGTCTTCGAATGGTTCACCCACGGATTCGCCGTGCTGGCGCGAAGCCCGGCGATGTCTACGGCACAGAGCAGAACGCCATTAATGTTGTTGGCATTGTTCGGATCCAGCAGGTCGTAGCTGATCCACAAGGCCTGGTCGGTCGCCGGAGTGTAAGGCGCCACCATGCTGGTGGAACTCTGCCAAAGCCCGACTTGCGGGTAATCCGGATAATAGAAGCTCCCGTGGGAATTGGTGGGGATCACTGCGTCGAGATCGTACTCGTAAGCGAACCAACTGAAGGTGCTCTGCGATATGTCGTCGATGTTGCTGACCGCGACGCACTGGTAGTTGTGGCCAGTCGAAGGCGCCGTAATGCGCTTCTCCATGATCCAAACGTTGTAGACGTTGTCGTGCATCAACTCGGAATTTGGGGAAAACGCGGTCGGGCAGTGCATGGTGTTACCGCCGTTGTTACCGTTCTGGCTCCAAGGCCCGGCGTCCGATTTCGGACTCGTGTTTCCCAAGAAAATTGACTGGCTGATTTGCGTTCGATCCGCTCTTATACCAGCACTGATAGGCGCTGTTGACGTGCTCGCAATACTCGCGTCAAGCCCACCGCGATCGTGACATCCGGAGCGGCTGTCGAGTTCATCCGATATTGGACAGTGTTCAGTCCGGAAACTGTACTCATTCCCGCCTGTCCATACCCGAAACTGCAGAGTCCGGAGGCTACTAACACCAATGCTGTCGCGAATTTGGCCTGTAAAGTCAACGCAGATACTCCCTCTTCGATTTTGGGGGTGTTGGTCTGAATGTTGCACGTCGCCTACCATTCGCCCAGACAGAAGCAAACAGTAACACCTTTATAATGTGACAGTTAACAGAGGTTCTTGCTAAACGGCTTTACTTTCGGTGGGCTCAGGTGCAACCCGTTGGTAACGTGACTTCATATGGCGGTACTTCAGCCAAAGGGGGATGGGAACTGCGGAATAAGCGAAAGGAACGATCAAATCCTTTGTGCGGAGAAGCCTGTGCCGGATACGGTCGGCGGTGCGTTCCACGAAGGAAACGGGCGCCATCCCATCTGTAACCGCTGCCTTGACGGGCCACTGCCCGCCAGATTGCTTGCGCCAGAAAACCACGTAGCGCTCGACTTTGCTCTTCAGCGCCGGCGAAAGCACCTCGGGGCGTTCACGCTTTGCGACGATGCTGGAACTTTTCACCATGGAATGATGCTCGCCGTTGTAAACGGCGGAGCGATCGGCGCCTTCCAGAGACGTCATTTTCGAATCGAACGGGATGCCGATAAATTCGCAGATAGAGGTCAGAGTCTTCTCCGGCTCGCGGACCAGGTCGTCGTATTGAAGCTGATAGATGCCGGCTCCCCGCCGAACCAACGCATCGGCCTCTTGCTTCATCCGGCGGTAACCGAGAATGGCCCGCAGATCCATTCCCGATTGCGCGAACCACGGCGATTTCTCGGCAGCGCGAACGATGCTCCTGCACACATCAGCAGGATCACGCCAGATCACGATGAATTTTGCATTCGGATACCAGACTGCGAACTGGTTCATGCAGTCGTAATAAGTCGGCGACTTGCATCCCCAAACAGTGGCTCCCTTCTTCGAAGCGTACTGCTCGGCAACAGCTCGAAATGCTTCCGGAAGATCGGTAATGTCTTTGGGAATCTCCGCGGCGTCGATCTTATGGCGTGTGAGTGCACCGTTCCATGCATCGACTTTTCTCAGCCACCAAGCGCTCTTTCGCGGGATCATGAACAACGGCGAGAGCGTCAGCATATCCGATTCGTACATCAGGCCGATCTGCGGATGCTGATTGAGCAGCGCGTATAACAGCGAGGTCCCTGAGCGCCACATTCCCACTACAAAAAGGGGCCCGTTTCTCATCTCCGAATTCTGCCGACCGTTGTTCATAGCTTGATTACTCACGCCGGCTGCACCTGCGAAAAAATGCCCATCAGATTTCTATAACCTTCATCCGGGCCGTACTTGGTTTCCGTCAACCGCCGGCCTCGCAGTCCCATTCGCGCCGCTTCGTCGGGATGGTCGACCAGGTATTGAACCTTTTGTGCCAGTTCATTGGCCTTCCCTGACTCGAACAACAGCCCGGACTTCCCTTCCTCAACGATGTAAGGCAATCCGCCCATCCTCGATGCAATCACCGGTTTAGATGCCATAAAACCTTCCAGCACCGTGATTGGAAAATTCTCGTACCATTCCGAAGGCAGGACCAGGCACGTCGAGTTGCGCAGGATCTGCCACTTCTCTTCACCGCTTTTGAATCCCAGGAACTCGATATTCCGAATGCCCTTGTTGCGAATGTATTCGCGGAGACTGTCTTCGACCGGCCCAGTCCCGACGATCTTTAGCTGCACATTCGGCAGTTGCTCAAACGCATGAATCAGCGTCCAGCATCCCTTCTCAGGAGACAGACGACCCATAAAGAGCGCGTAACCGCTGCCCGGTTGAGCGCCCGCCGGCAACTCAGGCGGTCGCACAAAATTAGGCCGGACGAAAAGCTTATTTTCGGGAACGCCCGCTTCCCGCATTTTGATCTTAAAGAACTCGGTCAGGCAGATGAATCCGGAAATCTTGTCGATCATTCCGGCCATCCGGTTTGACGCCATGGTGAAGGCGTACAGGCCACTGAGGGCGTAGCTATCTTTATAGCAACGGTTCTTGACCGCGTGGAGGTAATTTCCGCCCTTGCATTTTTCACACACCTTGTCCTGTATATAAAAAAGGCCATTGATGCAGAACGGACGGAAGTTGTGTAACACCTGCACCGAGGGGACGCGGAGGGCGTGCAGCGTGTGATAGGCCGAAGGGGAGATCAGCGGGTAGATGTTGTGGACGAACGCGACATCCGGCCTGAACCGCCGAACTACATCATCGAGTTCACCGCTCGTTTTCGAGGAGTAAATGGTCTGGGGAAAGAAGAGGGCTTTCTGACCGGTATTAAAACTTTTGATCTCGTCGTTGTGCCGGCTATAAAGACAAACTTCGTCGCCATGGCTCTGCAGCAGTTCCATTTCCGCCCGCACTACGGAGTCCTCGCCTCCAAACTGTTGATACGCGTTGTGAACGAGAAGGACCTTCATGCGTGGAATTCATTTTGGCGCTATTCAATTTCGACCTGCCGCCGCGGGGATATGAGACGTGCTTAAACTTCCTGCTGCTTACGGATACCCAAAAGCTCGAGCGCGATCTGATAGACGAATTTCGGATTGTTCACCAGATATCGCTTCCACAAACGCTTCGGGTCCTGATAGATGCGGTGAACCCACTGCACGCCCGTAACCTTCATCCAGTACGGAGCGTCTTTGATGCGGCCAGTATGGATATCAAACGCCGCGCCGACACCCAACATGACCTTCGTATCGAGTTTTGAAATGTACTGATCCATGAAGCGTTCCTGCTTCGGCGTGCTCAATCCGACCCAGAAAAAATCCGGCTTCACTTCGGCCACTTTGCGGGCAAGTTCCAGCTCTTCTTCCGCGGTCAGCGGCCGAAAAGGAGGAGTATACGTTCCAACAACGTTAAGACCAGGAAAACGCTGAGTCAACGCATTCTTCAATTGATCTGCGACGCCGTCGTTTCCACCAAAGAAGAAATGCGTGTAGCCTTTTTCCGCCGAGAGGGCACAGATGCGAAGCATGATCGTTGGACCTGTAACCTGGCGCATCTGAAACAGACCTCGCAGCCATCCGACCCACACCGTGGGACGTCCATCCGGGATGGTCAGCAGAGCATTGTTAATGATCCGCTTAAGGTCGGTGTCCATTTGAGCTTCCATGACACCCTGAACACCGGTCACGCAGACGTATCCCTTTTCATTTTGCGTAACCGCAGTCTCCAAGCGTGACAGGGCGCGGTCCATGCTGGTGGCATGGACCTTAACGCCCAGTATCTTCACGCTACTGTCAACCGAACTTTCGCCCATTTCTTAGACCTTGTGTACCAGTTTCTCTAAGCCGCGGCTTTGCCGTTCTTTCTCAGAACCATGACGAAATCGGTAATGCTGGGATCGATCTTGCCGAAGCTGAGAACCTTTAGCGGCGGCCCAGCAACCCGGTAGACCAGATCAAATGCTCGATGGTTCTTCCTGAATTTGATCTGCATCTGCTCTTCGTAGACTTGCAGATGCTCAACCGTCAGACCGTTCTTTTTCGCAAATTTTCGGATAGCGGGAGGGGTAATCGAGTAGCGAAGATAGGTGGGAAATGGACCGTAGCCCGGTTTCCCGGCGGTCTTCGCTCCCAGCAGGTATCGATAGATCGCAACGTGAACCCAATGAGGAGTGTACTTGGTGATTGTGCCCTTCAGCGAAGTCACAACCGGCGCGCCCAGGACGACGATTCCACCAGGGGCGATCGTGCGGACGAAGTTTTCCAATGCTTTTTCAGGATGTTGAAGGTGCTCGATTACATCCCAACAGAAGATAATGTCGAAAGACGACGGAGGAAGGGGGTACGTCTCGAGATCGCCTTGAATTTTCTCATGCAGCTCTTTGTTCCTGTCGAGTTGGTCTTGCGAGATGTCGATGCCGACGATATAGCTGTTCTCGCCGAGCCGGATATGGCTGCGAGAACCTGCTCCTGCCTCCAAGACACGGATCTGCCTACCCTCGGCCATCTTCTGATCGACGAGCGCTTGTACCGGTGCGTCAACATCATCCATTGCGAGATTGGGCACCTGCTCACTGATTTGCGCCATGATTTACACCTTCTTCTAAAGTAACTTGCCTGGCCCCTTATCCTCGTTTCGGAAAAGTTTCCTTCAATTCTTAGCTGAAGTCGTTAAATCTTCGTTTTCCTGATTTCTTAGAGGCAACTTTCTCGGTGGCACGGCCTGCGCCGTGCCACCCAAGGTTCTAACGAACGAGGTCGACTGTCTGTTGCTTGAACTCCAAAGCAGTGTTAGTCGCCATTCACTTCGGCGAGCTCACCAACTTCTTTTTTCTTCAGTTCGCCTTCGATCCATTTGTAGGTAATGGCCAGGCCTTTGTCCAACGGAGTGTTCGGCTCCCAGCCAAGCACTTTCCGCAGCAGGGTGTTATCGCTGTTACGACCACGAACTCCCTGCGGCTTGCTCAGATCGTGTTGCTTGCTCAACTTCTTGCCGGCGATGCCGCAGATCATGTCCACCAGGTGGTTAATGCTGACCATTTCGTCGGTGCCCAGGTTCAGAGGCTCGCGGTGATTTGAAGCCATCAGGCGGATCAAGCCTTCCACGCAATCGTCCACGTACATATAAGAACGCGTCTGGTCGCCGTCACCCCAGATCTCGATCGATCCGTTGTTCTTGGCTTGCGCCACCTTACGCGAGATTGCGGCCGGAGACTTCTCCTTGCCACCATCGTAGGTGCCCAACGGGCCATACACGTTGTGGAAGCGCACGATGCGCGTCTCGAACTTGTAATCGTGATAGTAGTAGCGGCAGAGTTCTTCCGCGAACAGTTTCTCCCAGCCATAGCCTGGCTCGGGATCCGCAGGATACGCATCTTCTTCCTTCAACGGCACAAGGTCTGGGCTCTTCTGCTTGTACTGCGCGTACACGCAGGCGGAAGACGAGAAGAGATACTTCTTCACGTCGTTCTGCTTGCTGGCTTCGAGCATGTGCGCGTTGATGAGAATGTTGTTCTTCGAGATATCGGCCAGGAACGAGGTGATGTAGCCAATGCCGCCCATATCGGCAGCCAAGTTGTAAACCTGATCGATGCCTTGTGTGGCAGTCAGGCAGTTTTCCCAGATGCGCAGGTCGAGGACCTGAAAGTCGTCAGCGGCGGAAGCTTCGTATTCAGGGCGCTTCACATCCACCCCGCGTACCCAGTGTCCATCCTTTTTGAGACGTTTGACGAGGTGATGACCAATAAATCCACCCGCCCCCGTTACCAGAATCCGAGTCTTGTTTGCCATTGCGTTTTGCTCCCCCATTGAGATTTCTTATTTAAATTGCTGTTTCGAACCGACTTCAAGATACTTCTTCGAACGCATATCTTTGTGAGCTCAGGCGCTGCCGCGCCGGAACATAGGTGTACCTGCTTTTCAATTCCAGTCTTATAAAGTTGGCGTATCCGAGAATCGAAAAATAAAGCAGTGGGCAATGCCAGGCCAACTCGTCGTTAAAGAACGAATGCAAGGTGAGCAGCCCCAACAGTGCAAACATCTCGAGTGCAAGCTGGCGCTGTTCAGCCGGAAATTCTTCACCGCGAATACACCGGAACAGATACCACCAGGTGGCGAACAAAGCGCCTGCGAAAGGAATTAGTCCCCAGAAACTGGTCCCGATCACGACTTCAATCCAGTCGCTATGCATCATGGACGCTTGGCCCACACCGAGCTTGCCCAACACGGCGAACCGTCCGGCCGCGTATGCTCCCATTCCTGTCAATGGATGATGGGACAACTGTTGAAGGCCGTATTCCCACCAGCCGGTACGTCCACTCAAAGTACCGATCGCGCCCTCGGACTGATCGCGGTTCACTGCGCTCATCACGACGTCGTACCGACTCTCCCGGCAACTGGCTGTTGATCGCTGTGGCTACTGCCAACACTGGAGCGAGAACAACGGCTCCCCATATCGCCATTTTGCGATGGCGCTTCGAGAACACAGCGACCATCACTACCGCCAAGAGAAATGCCCCTTCGGCGTTCCTGGTTTTTGACAACACCATTGAGGTCATGCCGAAGAGAAAGAGCAGCACATACCAGGCGCGGTTCTTGGCGGCGCCAAACGCGGGCAGCAGCCTGCAGAATGCAATGATCGCCAGAACGGCTCCCGAAGTTCCGACGCTGTTGGAAGCCTCAACGGGAAACACTCCCGTGAGGCGGCCTCCGTCCATTGCATCGGTAGGCCAAATCGGCAGGTTGATCCAGACACCGATCAACTGGAGGCCATAGAATGCCAGAGTCCAATGCACCAAGCTATCCCAGGTGATAAAGCCTTCGGAGCTGGCAACCACAGCGGCCAGCAGGGAGACGTCTGCCAGGAACTCGAGTGACTTATACGCCGTCCATGCAGCGTTCACAGACCAGGCGCAAGAGGCCAGCGATACGAGGCAGTAGATCGCCAGCGCGCAAGGGATGCCTCGAAATAGCGAACCTAACCAGTTTGGCTTCTTCAGGATCAGTCGGGTGATCAGCGTCAACGACACGAACGTTTCCGGCAAAATTCTAAGCATCGCCCAGGCGTCGACAAGATTTCCCTGTCCGTTGCCGACATCGCGAATTCGAAAGACCAGCGTGCTCATGTAAATGCAGAACCACAATGGGTGCCACCAGGTCCAGTTCGCTTTGAGAGTTCTCGCGTTCGCTACCGCCGCAGGAAACGCCGCCAGGATCAGCGCAATCGCAGGTATTGCAAGCAGCATGCCTCCAGCGGCGAGCAGGACTCCGTAGCTCGATGTGCCGGCGAGCAGCGTAAGCGAAATCGAGATGATGCAGCCCAGGACGGCAAAGCCGCCGAGCATCCACATCGATCGGCGGTTGCGGAAATCCAGCCCGCGCTCTCTTGCCCGTTCTACAATTCCCGAACTCATCGTCCCTCTTTCAACGCTTGCAGCACGCCGTAATAGGCAGGCTTCTTCTTGTAATCATCGTCAAAGAGCACTGGCTTGGCGTTCGGAAAGGTTTTCCAGTCCGATGTACGCAGCCAGGTATACCGATCTGCGATTCCCCAGGTCATGAAACCAATGCAATTCGAATCTTTCAGGCATGTTCGGACAATGTTGTAAAAAACGTCCTTCTGCTTCGCAAAAGCCTCAGGCGTATCGTCAGGCCCTTGATATACGTCCATCTCGGTGATGTGAACTTTCACCCCGACTTTGCGCGCCCTATCGAGCAAGTCCTTGAACTCGTCCAGGTAGTTCGGCCGCAACGCCGGCAGTTCCCAGTGCATTTCGGTGCCGATGACATCGATCGGGGCACCCTTTCTTCTTCACGCGATCGACCAAGGAAAAGAATTCGTCGACGCGTTCCTTGTCGATTCCACCTTGTCCGAAGGTGTCATTCAGCAGAAGCAGGGCATTCGGATTGGCCTCGCGCGCGTATTGAAACGCCTTCACGATGTAGTCGTCCTCTCCCAAAACCCGCGACCAACAACCGTTATGCGTCGGGTTGGTCGGCTCATTCACCACTTCCCATGAGTAATAAGTGTCTCCGCCGTGTCGAACTACCGCCTGGATATGATCTTTCAAAATCGTCATCCAGTTCTTTCGGCCGACCAGCCGCCGCAAGCTTCGCTTTTAAAGTTGATCCACGGCGCAGTCTGCATGTTGCGGTAGACCAGGCAATGACCCATGAGCTTCATCTGATGCTGCTTCGCGAAACTCATCGCTTCGTCCATCGCTTCCAAATCAAAACGGCCGCGTTCCGGCTCGGTCAGGTTCGGAAAAACGATGGAAACTCCAGCGTTAAATTCCCGCCCCATCACGGGTTTGTACTGCGGATCGTGATTCCACATCCGCCCTTGAATCGTTGTGCCGACCCAGAATCCCATGGGATCGGCAGCCTGGCGAAGTGTTCCGCTGTCGGATGCCCCGTCCTTCTTTTGGGCCACTGCCAGCGGGACTAGTAACACCATCATCGCCAAAAACCGTCCGGATTTCTTCATTACTCTGGTCATACTCTCGCCGGTACTAAGTTGCGGATCAGCCCTTGCTCCGGAGGCCAGTTCCGCCGACACTTCGTCGTTCACTCCCGCCGGGTATCCAGCACCCACGAGGGCCTCTCCCGCGTAAGCGGTGACCATATCGATCTGCGCTGGGCTCAACTTCTCACGCCATCCGCCCACTGACCCACTGCGTACAAAACGGGCGTCTTCGCGGTCGACATTGTGCTTCCGCAACAGGGTTCCCTTCCTGAGCTGTCAGCGCCCGACTTCTTGGCCTTCTCTTCTTTTTCGCGCATTGCACGCAGAGAGTTGTTTTCCACTGCGCGTCGAATCTGTTCGCGATCCCGATCGATGCCGAGGAAGTTCAGCATCTCGACGAGGCCGTTCTCGGTGTCCTTACGCAGATCTTCGTAGCGCACCACGAGCAGGTTGCCGTTCTTCGCGAGCGGACAGTTCACCCACGAATCCACATGCGATTGCCACGAACCGAAGCGCGTGACTTTACCCTGCAGGAACGACTCGATGTATCCATCCATGCCCTTGCCGTTGTCGAAGTATTGCGAAAAACCCATTTCCTTATCGCGCGCCCAGTTCGAGAGCATCACGTCGCGCAGATCGCGCATGAGGTAGATGGCCCGCTTGTACTCGGGCCGATATTGGTGATGGGTCTTGATGAAGCGCCCGCCATTCGGCAGGACATGCTGCGCGTTCTGGTGCGTGGCAAGTTCTGGGAGAACCTGGTTCACGTTAAGGAAGCCAGCTGTATCGTTCGTCAGAATCTCAAACAACACGAAGCGCAACCAGGTATTCCCGGAGCGCTCGAAGGACGCAAACAGGACGTCATTGTCATTCAGGCCGCGATGCTCCCACCACGACTTGGGAGCACGCGAGTTTCGTGCGAGAGGCCTTGAAACGAAGTGTCTTGAGAGTGTTCATCGATTAGCTTTCCCCTTAGAACCGGATTCGGTACCGTAACTGCATTCGACTTGCGCTGGAGGATATACATCGAAATAAAGAAGGCGGCAATATTGGCCACGATGATGCTGCCCAACGACGCCCCACAGCCCGAAGGAGCGCGTCGCGGGCACGCCGATGAGGAGCGAAAAAACGCTGGCTACAATGCGCGCGCAGAAAATGGAGTCGGGCGATTCGATCGCGCGCAGCAGAATCGCCGGACCAAAGGCCGCGCTCCACATCGTCGTTCCGATTGCGACATACGGAATGAAGGGCGCCACTTCCATGTATTTGCCGCCGTAGAGAATGTGGAACACCGAAACCTTGAAAGGAATCAGCAGTCCCCAGTAAGCGACCGCGCCACCGACGAACAACATAGTGATGCGTCGAACCAGCGGTCCGGAACTCGAGATTCCTTTTTCGCGGCAAACGCGCGCCGCGTAAGGCAGAAACAAAATGGACAGTGCCGTGTAGGTCTGCTCCAGCGGCAAGGAAAGATTCATCAGCGCTTTAAGTTGCCCTGCCGCTGCCATCCCTGAAAACGCACTGACCAGCGGGTAGTACATGTAATACGGAATCCAGGTCACGACTGAAACTGCCAGTGCCCACGTCCGTACTCCCAGTGTTTGCGCCATGCTTGCGCTGCAGTGGGCGCGGCGACAGTGTCGGCTGGCAGAACCTTCTTCACCTGCGTCAGCAGGAAAAGGCCTGTGCCCAGAGCTCCGATCGCCATCAGCAGATACGCGAAGAAGGGCGACATCAGGGCCTTCTTGTAAGCGACGAACAAGCCGGCGTTTACCAGGACGAAATAGATGAAAGCTCCCATGGCCGCGCGCGCCGGCGCCAGGTTCATGTAGAAAGAGCGGCGCAGCAGCCAGAAAAACAGAATGCACGGAGAAGCGATGGCCACTCCCGCCAGCGCGCCGGGCAACCCTTCGGCTTTTCCCATCGCGTACACAACCGCTGCGGATCCGCCGAGCAGACACGATTCCGAACAACGTAACAACTAACTGAATGCCCAGAAGAGCTTTCAAATAGCCGCGCAGGCATTGCCGATAGGCTGAGCCGCTGAAAACCGCCTGCGGCTCTGACAGCACCGATTGGTAGACGTAAGACAGCAACAAGAAGACGGAGAAGGCGAGCGAAAACGCTCCATACTGCGCAGGAACAAGCCACCTGGCCAAGAGAATACCAATCAGGAAATTCGATCCCGAGATCAGCCCCTGATCCAGGATCGCCAATCCTCCCTTGGTGACCCATCCGCCAACTTTCCGGGACGACCTACGTGCGTCCGCGGTGTCGGCATCCACCACAACGGTGACTACCGACGCGTCAAGCATCTCTGGGTCTATAACCTGTTCTGTATCCGCTGAACTCATTTTCAATTCGACCGATCGATTCGTTCCGACTTACGAATGCTACTTACCGACAACTGCCAGTGAATATTCTCCGACAGCGTGCGCCAGGCAATCGCCCAACTCCTCCGCCAAGAATCGTACTTGTGGTTCTTTCAGCAGGCTGAGATGGTCGCCGCTGATCTCTCGCAACTCAACCCCACCCGCGGCCACGCGCCACCAGATGGCGTAAGGATCGTGCAAGCTACCCGCCGACTTCTCGCGCACGCGGAACAGTGTCACTTTTCCTCGATACGGTTGGACGTCGTATTCTCCAGCGGCTTTCGAACAAGCCATGCGAACGTTGCGCAACGCCTTCGGCAAGAATTGCAGCTCCAGACGCTTGCGAAGCGTCATGATGACGAAGCTTCCCTTCTTCACTACGAAGCTCAACCGCTCTTTCAGCGGTAAGGTCATCAGGCTGCGAACTTGGTCGCCTCGGGTTTCCACTTTTCCAGGATAGGAATCGAACAGTGCGAGCAATGCAACCTGCTCTCCCTGAGCATCCAGTTGTTGCGCCATTTCATAAGCAACCAGACCGCCGAAGGAATATCCTCCGATGCGATATGGTCCGTACGGCTGAATGCGCCGGATTTCCTGGATGTAACGCTCGGCCATCTGGGGGATGCTGGTGAGGCACTCGCGCTGGCCGTCGAGACCCTGCGGCTGCAGTGCGTAAAATGGTTGATCCAATCCCAAGTGCTTCGCCAGGTCACGGAATCCCAACACGTTTCCGCCGACGCCGTGAATGCAGAAAAACGGCGCGTGTGAACCTGCGGGCTGCAGCGCCACCATCGACGACCACGAACTCGATCTTTCACCCTGCGACATCAAACCCGAAAGCAGCTCAATGGTGGGAGCCTGCAACAACGCCGCCAGCGGAAGGCGCTCGCCGAGTTGCTGTTCGACGCGATGCATCAAGCGAGCAGCCAGAAGAGAATGTCCGCCAAGCTCGAAAAAGTTATCGCGAATACCGATGGGCTTCTTGTCGAGGATCGTTTCCCAGATTCTGGCGAGCTTCGTCTCAAGTTCGTTAGTCGGCGCAACGTATTCCTGAGTCGCAGCGAAATCGGCGGCAGTAGGCACAGGCAATGCGCGCTTATCAACCTTACCGTTTGGCGTTTTCGGCATTGCCTCGAGCAGGACGACTGCGGCCGGCACCATGTAATGCGGAAGCCTCTGCTTGAGGTACGATCGCAACTCGGTCGCCGTGGGCACCTGTTCTCTCGACGGCACCAGATACGCGACCAGGGTCTTTTCCCCCGACGAGTTCTCGCGCGCCACAACGACGACTTCGTGAACGCCTGCGTGCGCGCCCAGAACAGCTTCGATTTCTTCAAGCTCAACCCGGTAGCCGCGAATCTTGACCTGATCGTCGGTGCGTCCGGCAAACTCAATTTCACCGTTTGCGAGATATCGCGCCAGATCACCGGTCTTATACATACGGGCGCCTGGCTCCGAACTGAACGGATCCGCCACGAACTTTTCCGCGGTGATTTCGGGACGATTCAGATAGCCGCGAGCGAGTCCTGGACCGGAAACAAACAGATCGCCGGCAACTCCGACTGGCAGCGGCTGCAGATTCTTGCTGAGGATATAAATCTTGGTGTTGGCGATCGGGCGTCCGATCGGAAGCACCGCCGGAATCTCTCCGAAAGGCTTCGGTTCGTAAGACGTGACGATAACGCTGGTCTCGGTTGGGCCGTAAGTGTTCACCCATCGGACTTTGGGACCGGCGAGTTTGAACCAGGTCTTGAGTGCGCCGGACTGCGCTTTCTCGCCCCCGACGATGACCAGACGCAAACTCTTCGGCAACTTGATGGACGATTCGGCAAGTTCTCGAACCAGTTCATGCCAGTACGCTGTCGGAAGATCGAGAACGGTTACGCGGTTTTCATCGACCCAGCGGAGAAAATCTCCAACCGCGAGCGACGCATCTTCTTCGCGAACGATCAACGATCCCCCCGAGATCCACGTGGGGAAGATTTCCTCGATGGCAATGTCGAAAGAAATCGAGGCGAACTGCGACATGCGGTCCGTCGGGGTAAGCCCGAATATCTTGGCGGCCGCGACGTTGTGGTTTACCAACCCCCCGTGCGTGAGGAGCACACCGCGTGGTTTGCCGGTCGAGCCTGAGGTATAGATGACGTATGCGAGATTTTCCGGCTCTACATTGCTCCGGACATTTTCCTGGCTCTCGCCGTCGAACAGCTTCCAGTCGGGCTCGAGGTTGACGATCTCGGCTTGAAAATCCGTGACTTCCGACAAGAGTCCGGGCTGCGTGAGGACGAGAGAGGTCGCCGAGTCCTCGAGCATGTACGTCAGGCGCTCTTTCGGGTAAGCCGGATCGAGCGGCAAACAAGCCGCTCCTGCTTTCAGTACCGCCAGCAGTGCCACAGGCAGTTCCAGCGAACGCCGCAGGCAGATGCCAACTACCGACTCGTGTCCAACTCCGCGCTTCCGCAGGAATCGCGCCAGTTGGTTCGAGCGTTCGTTTAATTCCTTATAAGTCAGCCGCTGGCCACCATGCTCGACCGCGCTCGCGTTCGGCGTTCGTGCAACCTGCGCTTCGACCAACTCATGAATACAGAGTTCCCGAGGATATTCGACTTCAGTCCGGTTCCACTCTGCGAACTGTTCCTTCTCTTTCGACGACAACATGGGAAGAGAGGAAATCTTCTCGTCCGGATTCGCGACGATTGCTTCCATCATCGTTTGAAAATGTCCAGCCATCCGCGCGATGGTGGGAACTTCAAAAAGTTCGGTGCAATATACGAAGCGGCCTTCGATTCCCTCGGGCTCACCTTTGATCTGCAATTCGAGATCGCACTTTGCGGTGCTCGTGCCGAGCGTTCCCATCGGGGAAAACATGACATCCGGCTTTTGATCGGATTGCCGGGAAGAGGAGGCGCTCTCAAAGGGCGTACGAGCTAGGAGGGAGCGGAAGGTAGGGTCTCCGTCGAACTTCACGACAAGGGTAGCCGTCTCATCGCCGCCCGGAAGAGAAACTCCGATGAGGAATTCTTCCTGTGCGCTGTATCGGTGCAGTAGAGCGGCAAATCCGGCGAGGACCGTATCGAAGAGACTTTTATGTTCCTTGTCAGCCTGCTGAAGCAGGCTCTGGGAAAGATCCTTGGGGAGGGTGAACGAATGGGAGGCGCAGCGAAAGGTTTGCGTAGCCGGCCGGGGATGGTCCGTGGGCAATTGCAGCCTCATCGGCACACCTCCGGCGATTTCCGACATTCGCAAGTGCCAAAGTTTTTACGCAAGGCCCAGCCTGTCCCCGTGTCCCTGTACTTCATACGCTATACCGACACCAATTCGTTGCTGATTTGCTTTCGGCGTTTGCCTGTTGCCTTTGTTTATGCCGCTCCGGAGCCTTTCAGAACCGCAGGAACGGTTTTGGCCAGAATTTCCAGGTCGAGCCACAACGACCAGGTGCGAATGTATTGCAGATCCAACTCCATCCACTTTTCAAACGTCGTGGAACTTCTGCCCTTGATCTGCCAGAGACAGGTGATGCCTGGGCGAACGCTGAAGCGCTTGCGCTGCCAATCGCCGCAGAACGTTTCAAACAACTCGTAGTCGCGAACCTGCAGGGGGCGCGGTCCAACCAGGCTCATTTCGCCCTTAAGAACGTTGAAGAGCTGTGGAAGCTCGTCAATGCTCGTCTTCCGCAGGAAGGCGCCAATCAGAGTGATGCGCGGGTCCTTCTTGATCTTGAATACAGGTCCGTTCGCTTCATTCTTGTGCTCGAGATCCTTTAAGCGGGCTTCGGCGTCCACAACCATCGTTCGGAACTTGTAAATGTGGAACATCCGCTTGTTCAGCCCGAGGCGTTTCTGAATAAAGAAGATCGGGCCCGGCGAAGTCAATCGGACTAACAATGCGGTCAGCAACATGACCGGAGAGAGAAGGATGATCGCGGTCAGGGACACGAAGATGTCGATCGTCCGCTTAATCGTGAGTCCCCAGAAATCCGTAATCGTCGTGTCATGGCTGATGAGCGGATCGCCGTCCAGTTCGTCGCCACGGTGACGCGCTTCCTTGAGATCGAAGATGTTGGGCAAGAACCGGACGATGATGCCTTGCTGCTCGCACGCGGCCGCAATTTGCGACGCAAAAGTGTGGAAGGAGCGAATCGGCAGTGCCAGGACAACTTCGTCGACAACGTTGCGCCGCACATAGGCCGGCAACGCGTCGAGGTCGGAGACCAGTGAAAAACCCTGCTTCTTAAAGTCCTCGAGCCCGTTCCAATTCTCATCGGCAAATCCCAAGATTCGATAACCCAGTTCGGGCTTGTGTTGAATCCGCTCGACCAGTTCGAGAGCCCGAGGGTTGGTACCGATCACCAGCATGTTCCGCATGTTCTTGCCATGGCGGCGGAGGTATGCGAGGGAAGCGCGGATGATGGTCCGGCTCATGATAACCAGGACCGTCGAGAGCACCCAGAACAGCAGAAGGAACGTGCGGTTAACGACCCAGATTCGAAACAAGAGACCGAATGCTGCGATGACGCCGGTCCCGAGGGTGCTGGCCCGGGCGATGTCCCACATTTCGTCCCACCGGCTCGTGAGCCTCTTCGAACCGTACAGGCCCACGACGCTGAACAGGATGTGCCAGATCAACGCAAAACTAGCAAACAGAATCAGGTTGCCGAGCTTAATCCGGAGCTCAAAGAATTCCGCCAGACTGAACCGCCCCACCCGGTGATACAAGGGCAGAGTGGAAATGGCGAAAGCAACCATCATCAAAAGCAAATCAAACAGCTTTACACCGTTTGAAAAAACTTTGCGGCCTTTACGCATAAGGAATCCTGAGAGAGACAGTTCAGCTGGTGCATCAGGGGAGAGGAAAGTTAGGAGGTGCGGGCGATCTTGGCGATGCCCGCCCTAGGTCTGTTCCGGTAACCCCCGCTACTTCTTGGACTTTGCCAGCACGAGGCGTTCGATCGCATCGATACTTTCAAGATTGTCGTGCGTGATCTCTTCGTCTCCGATGCGGACATTGAACGTCTCTTCGAGGAACGCCACAAGGCGAAAGATCCCCATCGAATCGATGATGCCGTTCTTGGTCAGCACTTCCTGATCCGTGATCTGGTCGATGCCCTTCGTCTTGGCGAACTCCTCCAGCACGTACTCACGGATCCGGTCCTTCACTTCTGCCGCCTGAATCATTTTCTTCTCCCCAATGACTGTGATTTATTTATTGCAACCGCTAAAAAGCTTCGTTACCCCGCTTAACTCCGAGCGCCTACCGCCTCCGCTGCCAACTTCACCCGGTCAATCTTCCCGGTGGAAGTCTTGGGCAGTTCGTCGAATAAATCCACGAGTTCCGGAATCATGTACTTTGGGACGCGAGACGCGCAGTACTGTTGAAGTTCCAAAACTCCTACCGAGCCCGGAATGTGCGCCGCCACCACCGCTCGAATGCGGTTTCCGATGATCTCGTCAGGAACGGCCAGCACTGCGGCCTCTCGCACCCCGGGATGGCTGAGCAGAGCGCTTTCAATTTCTCCGAGCTCAATCCGGTACCCGCGGCTCTTGATCATGCTGTCCCGGCGGCCCTGGAAGTAGTAATTGCCGTCGTCGCCCACCGTCACGATGTCGCCCGTGCGGTACATTTTCTCTTCAAAATGCTCCTGAAAATGGTTCGGCACGACCATCTTATGAGTCTTCTCCTGGTCGGCCCAGTAACCATAGGTCACTCCGGGGCCTCGAACGTACAGTTCGCCGGCCTCACCTTTGCCCGCCAACTGACCGTCCGGATTGACCGAAAAGGTTTCCGTGTTGGCGCAGGCAATGCCGATAGGCAGCTTTTCCATGCTGGCCAGCCGCTCCCGCTCAACTTTGTAATAGGTGCATACATTGGTTTCGGTCGGACCGTAGAGGTTGTACAAGGAACTTTGTTGCGAGATTTCAGCCAGTTGCCGCAAATACTTCATTGGGAACACTTCGCCGGCAAACAGGATCACGCGCAGGCTCTTCAGCTTTTCCGGCGTCAACCGGCCGTGGAGCAACAAGAGCATGAGGGCGGAAGGAACTGAGTACCAGATCGTAATCTTCTGGTTATCGATGAAGCTCGAAAGGCTCGTCGGGAACAGTGCCAGGTCTTCGGTAATGAGATAGACCGTCGCGCCAGCTTCCAAAGTGTTGTAAACGTCGAAGACAGAGAGATCGAAGTGCAGTGGAGCGTGGTTCGAAAGACGGTCTTCGCTGCGTACCTGAAATTCTTGGGCGCACCACTCGACGAACGTCAAGGCATTTTGGTGCGACAACATCACACCTTTCGGACGTCCGGTGGATCCGGACGTATAAAGGATGTACGCCAGATCGGTTTCGACGAGAGCGACGTTCGGGGAATGGGATCCTGGGAATTCGCTGAGGGCCGCCCATGCGATCAGATCGTTGCCGTTGCCTTCTCCCTCTACCAAAATGCTCGCTTCGAGCAACCCGCGAGTTTCCTCGCTCAGTTCGGCACGCTTCTCTTTAGTTGTGATGAGGATGCGAATACCGCAGTTGCCGATGATGTATCCAACGCGGTCTGCCGGCGCTTGCGGATCGAGCGGAACATAGACTCCACCCGCCTTCAGCACGCCCAGCATGCTGACGATAGATTCCACCGACTTCGCAAAGAACAATCCAACGCGGTCACCTTTCTGGATTCCGCGTTTCTGCAAAAGGTGCGCTACCTGGTTCGAGCGCTCGTCCAATTCGCGATAAGTAATGCTCTTGCCGCGAGCCCATACCGCGGGCTTTTCCGGATAGTTTTTCGCGCTCTTGCTCAGCAGTTGCTGCAGTACGTATGCCATGAGTTCAGGACCCAGCCCCAGTTGAATTTAGTGTAGGGGAGACAGCTTCCAACTACTACAACCCGTAAAAGCTCGAAATGATGACTCTATGTACTTCGGATGTTCCCGAATAAATCGTTCCGGCGATTGCGTCGCGCAGTTCCCTCTCCAATTCGTACTCGGTCATGTACCCGTAACCGCCGTGTAACTGAATTGCTTCCAGGCAGCTTTGGATACATGCTTCGCTGACGTACAGCTTTGCGATCGAAGCTTCCCGCAACGGATGCCTTCCCTGACTCTTCATCCACGCCGCCTTGTAGAGCGCCAGGCGCCCCGTCTCAAGGCGAACATCCATATCGGCGATCTTGTTGTTGATCGCTGGAAACTTTCCGATGGGCTCTCCAAATTGCTTGCGCTCTTTGGCGTACTTGATGCAGGTTTCCATGATCCGCTGCATCGCACCGAGATGGCTGGCCAGGATGCAGATGCGCTCCCACTCCATCGACGAAGTGAAAACCGCCTGCCCGCCGAATTCCTTACCAAGCAAGTTCGATACCGGAATTTCGCAATCCTGCAGCGACAATTCCGCCATCGGCGACGTGCGCAGTCCCATTTTGTGCAGCTTCTTGCCAACGGTGAAGCCGGGCGTTCCTTTATCTACGAGGAATGCCGTAACGCCGTTCGGGCCGCGCGTCGGATCGAGGTTTGCAAAAACGATCGTGACATCCGCGTCGGGCGCATTGCTGCTAAATGTCTTTGAGCCGTTCAGGATGTACTTGTCACCCTTTTTCTCTGCGCGCGTCTTGAGGCTGTACGCGTCGGACCCCGAGCCCGGCTCGGTCATTGCATGTAAGCCCAGACCGCCGCTCACAAGGCCGGGAAGGTATTTTTTCTTTTGCTCCTCGGTTCCGAAATTCCAGATCGGAATTTCCGAGCTCCACATGTGCGCGTTAATCGAGAACAAAAGGCCGTTATCGGCGCATCCATAGCCCAGTGCCTCCAGGGCGCAAACCGTGGTGAGTGTGTCCGCTCCGCCGCCGCCGTATTCGGTTGGGATGGGAAGACCTTGAATGCCGAAGTCGGCGCATTTCTTCCAAAGAACCTTCGAGAACTCTTCGTTACGGTCCCGAGCGATGACATCATCTTTCAGCTCTTCGCGAGCAAATCGCAGAACCTCCTTACGAAACGCCGCTTGCTCTTCACTCCATGCAAAGTCCAAGGTCTCTGTCTCCTAAAAGTATCGTTCTGGCCCAAGTACCCTTTGAGCTTTGTTTATGCAGAAGCAGGGGACGTTTTTTGTGTTGCTGTTGATGCTGCTACCGAGGATGCCGCGGGCGCTGGCGCCGAAGCAGGCGCTGGCTTTGCGGGAACCGCCGCTGGCGCCGTCTTTTTCACGAACCGTTGCGGGCGTCCGCCCGGCAACTTAATGCGCGCCGGAACTCCCATCACCATCATGTTGTCGCGTACGTCCGTGAGGACCAGGCTATTCGCCGCGATTACTACGTTGCTGCCGATCTTCGCGTCGCCAACCAGTTTTGCTCCGGCTCCGAAATAAACGTCATCTCCGATACCGCGGCACGCGTGCGAAATCAGGCATCCGGTCGCAATCGTGAAATTCTTGCCGATCTTCGTCTTGCCTAGATTAATGGCATATACCGAATGAATCACAAACCCGGGACCGATCTCCGCATTCACGTTGATGTGAACACTGGTGAAGATCTCGACGAACTTGCGGAAGAAAAGACCTGCAATCCGCAACAACTGCCCGACTACGGGAATTCTCACTCCCAGCGCCCAATGTCCGAAGCGGTATGCGGTCACTGGCCAGGTCGAGTGACGCAAGCAAGCGTCGACTTTCTGACGAAAGCTCGGTTGCCAGTCCGGGTCGTTGCGGGTTTCTCGCATCGCCCTGCTTATATCTTCCCTAAGGTTCTCGAACATGTTTCTCCCTACAGTTTCCGGTAAATGGATTCAGGCACAGGGAACGTGCGGCGATTGAGCACAGCGCCCAGAACGCGAACGTTCGCGTTCTCGAGGTCGCGGACGGCCTTACGTGCGTTTTCGCGACGCGATGAGTTCGCCCGTAGTACCAAAACAATCCCTTCCGCGTTCCGTCCGAGCACGACGCTGTCGTCACCGCATTCGATCGGCGGCGCATCGATCAGCACGTAGTCAAATTCCCTTTGCAATTCCGGCAACAGAGCGCGCATGCGATCGGAACTGAGCATGCCCTGCATGCCTTCGACTTCCGCTCCGCAGCTCAGCAGCCACAGATTCGGACGCGACAGCGAAGTCACGAACCGGCGTACCGGCTCCGTAACCTGAAGCGCATCGGTCAAACCAAAATGATTGGGAACCTCGAATTCCCGATGCAGTCCGGGAGAACGCAAATTCGCGTCCACCACGCAAACCGTTCCGGCGACTTGTGACGCCAGAACTTCCGCCATGCGCGCGCAAATCCAGCTGCACCCGTTTCCCGCCTCCATCGCAGATGCCACCACCATGCGTCCACGCCCGGCGCCGGGCGCCAGGAACACGCGCTGCACCAGCTTGAACATTTCATCCCGCTGCGATTCTTCCATCTTCAGTTGCAGAGGATGAACCTCAACCGGAACCGAAACCGCTTTCATCACCGGCTCTTCCAGCCTGGCGGCTGTGGCAGTCGTCGCCGTCGGGACTGATTCCAAGGGGGCTTCGAACATCTCTCGTTCCCTACCCAGGTTTTGCAACAACTCAAAATTTCTGCTCATAAGATTCTCGTGATTGCCCTGTCTCGTCGTTCTGCCGCTTTAGCCCGCGAACACTGCCGCGTCTCAAGCAGACTGTCGATCGTTGCTCCCGCGCCAGTTGTGAAGCAAACGCGCTACGTCGCGCATGTGCTCAATCGCTTCTGCCGGACTGAGAGTTTCTTTTCCCGATAAGTTGGACGGTACATCCGCATTCACGTACTCCTGTGCCACTCCCGTCAGCTCTTCTACGGGACGAAAGGGATCGTTGTCCCCCTTGTCGAGCCCAAGGTGCAGTCGAGGCGAGCCCACATCTGAAACGAACCGGCTGATGTCGAGATCGTGCATCACTTCACGCACCATCTGGGCATCAATCGTCTTCTTGCGCATCGCACAAGCAAGCGAAAGCGCGTGGAAGCAGTAATTGTTGATCTGGCGAGGGATTCCTTCGCTGACCTGCGCGATTAGCTCTTGTGCATCGGGAGTGAATAGGTTCGAGCCTTTGTATCCTGCGACCTGCATGCGGTGTTCGATGAAGCGTCCAACCTCTTGCGAGTTCAGTGGGCTCAAACCGCTGACGGAGGTAATACGTTGCCGCAACTGGATCAGTGAAGGGCTCGAAAGCTTGTCCGCCAAACCAGGCTGGCCGACAAGAATGATTTGCAACAGCTTTGCTTGCGGAGTCTCGAAATCCGAGAGCAAGCGAACTGTCTCGAGAACAGTTGGATCGAGGTTCTGGGCTTCGTCGATGACGACGATGAAGCGCTTTCCGGCACGAGCTTCCTGCACGAGGCAGCGGTTGAATTGCTCGTGCATTCGAACGAAGTCTTGCGACTCGGTCTCGATGCCGATTTCCGCCAGCAGGAATCGCATGAACTCGCGCGAACTGCACTGCGTCTGGAACAGGAACGCGGTGCGAGCCGTGCGGTCAAATTTTGCGAGCAAATGAAAGAGCAAAGTTGTTTTGCCCATCCCCGGCCGCGCAATCAGCGAGAGGAAGCCACGGTTCGCTTCGATCCCGTAATAAAGAGATGCAAGCGCTTCGCGGTGTCCTTGCCCGAGATACAAGTATCTCGGATCCGGCGTCACCCCAAACGGCTGCTCTCGTAGTCCAAAAAAGTCTAGAAACATGGCCCTTATCCTCGTTCCTCAACAATCGTGCCGGTGGTGCTCGTCGCCCCGTATTGAACATCATCGTTCAGACCGCCGCGGCCGTGGCCATTGCTGTGACCGTTTCCGTTACCATTATGGTTCCGGTCGACCACTTCGATACCTTCCACCTCGTAATGCATGGGAACCGCAGCCAACACCGGGATCCGCAACTCGCTCAGGACTTCCGACGGCGTCCGGAACGACTGGTCGGCATAATCGATCGCGAATACGACGCCAAGGCTAACCGCGGCAGCCAACAGAACAGCCACGCCCACCAGGATTAGCGGCGACCGCGTCGGGATGCTCGGCAACATTGGATTTTGCACAACAGAAACGTTTAACAGACGTGTCCGGTCAAGAGCATCTTCGATGCGGGCTTCTTCCTTCTTCTTCGTATACAACGCGTAGTTCGCTTCGTTTTCTTTTTCCGTCCTCGTCAGGTCGTTCTGCAGAATTCCCTGCTCTTCCAATTGTTGCGACTGATCCTCATATGTCTTGATGATCGAGGTGAGAGCAATTTCGCGGGCTTCAAATCCGCTCAGATCCGCTTTCGCTTTCGCCAGCTCTCCGCTGACCCAAGCGAACGTCGGATTCTGGTCGGTCACTTCCTCTTTCACCGGCGATCCCTGTTCTTTCGCAAGCGCCAGACGAGTGTCATTGAGTTGCTTGTCGACTTCCTGCACCAACGGATAGGTCGGCTGATACTTCGTCAACAGTTCGGTGCGCTTCATCTCTAACGTCAGCAGCGTCGATTTGAGGTTTTCCAAGACCTGGGCGTTGTCTCCCTGCTTCATCTGCGTGGTCAAGCGAGCCGGCGTGGACTGCACCTGCTTCTCAAGGTCGGCGATACGCTTGTGCGACTCCGCGATCGAAGCCCGCGTGGTGGCCAACGAACCCTTGAAATCGGCTAGTTTCTGCAGGGTCATGTCTCGCATCGTCGCTGGTGCTACTCCGCCCTGCGTGTCTGCGAATGTTTTAAGCTTTGCTTCAGCGGCCAACATGTCCGCTTTATACTTCTCGGACTGCTGGTCGAAGAACTCGAACTGTCCGGCCGGGTGATGTACGTCGAGGTGTTTCTGCAGGTATGTCTCGTCAAGCGTCGCCAAAACCCTCTGGGCCGTCTTCGGATCCTGCGATTCATACGCGATGCTGATGACGTTCGTCTTCTTCAGAACTTCCAGCTGCAGATCGGCACGCAATTCAGCGACTGCTTTATCCGTGCGGTTCTGCGGCGTCTGCCACGGATGAATCAAGCCGGAAAGGAATTTTTTTCGGTCCAGGTTGCAAGAGGTGACGACCTTCTGCAGAACATCGGAGCTCGTGATCAACTCGACTTCGGAGTTGATCTCTTCCTCTCCTACCGTGTCGTGAAAAGTCAGTGGGGCATTCTGTTCCGGCGAGATGATGGGATCGACGCGCTCGCGCTTCACCAACAGCTTGGTCTCTGACCGGTACTTCGTAGGCAGAAACAGCGACGAGACACCTACACCCAGCATTACGCCGAGGAAACACAGAACCAGTACTTTCTGGTGGCGGAAGCCAATGGCGGCAACGTCGCGCGCCGTGAACGAGTAAGGCCGGTTTCCGTAGGGGTTGATCGATTCATTCATAAAGTCTCCGTAGTCCCTTCGTAATCTTCACGCTTCGTTTCCGACATCCCAACCTACGGGATCTGAAGGGGGATATATGTACCCATACTCAAGTTGGGGATGAAGCGATCGATCTTCGAGTAAAAATTTTTCGGCACAAGCAGCATGTCGCCTGGATGGAGCAGCGGATCTTCCGACAGGTTCCCATCCTTCTGCATTTTCTTCACGTTGATTAACTTCGCTTCGGTCCACTGATCGTCCACGCGCCGGAACAGCAGAACCTGCGAGTGCTTTGCGTCCGATTGAAACCCGCCGGCCATCGCGATTGCCTGCGTCAACGTGGTGCTTCCGTGCATCTCGTACTTGCCAGGCTTTGCAACGCGCCCGTCAGCCACGAAGTACGGCTTCTCGAACTCTTTGAGGACCACCGAAATCAACGGCTCGTTCAGGATCTTGGAATACGCCTGCTTCAAGGTCTGCGTGAGTTCGGGCACCGTCTCGCCTGCGACCTTGACATCGCCGACGCTGCGCAATGTAACGAAACCATCGGGCTGGACCGCGACGGCGGTCTGGTTGAACTCAGGGCTCAACTCAAACGTCACGTCGAAGGTGTCGCCCGCTTCGATTCGATACCGGGGGCTGCGGTCCTTGAATCCCGTATTCGCCGCCGCCGTCTTGGTGGTGTCTGGCGCGGTGGCTGGCGGGGTTGCGGCCCGCTCAATGCTTTGTCGCCCTGCGCCGCGCAGAACGAACAGGCAGCTAACAGGACTGCAAAAAATCGTACCGGCAAAAGAAAACTTTTCGTCATAAATTAGAAAACCTCCAGCGTGCAAACTCCCCAAAAAACCACCAAGTCGGTTCAGCTTTGCGACTCTGCCTTCAAAACGTCGCCCACCGGCTCTTCCTGGCCCCGCGGACGAGGCGACAGGTTGTGTTGCCGAATCTTGTAGAGGATTCCGCGGTAGCTGATTGAGAGCAATTGGGCGGCCCTTCTGCGGTTCCATCCGGTGTACTCAAGCGTACGGCTGATGGCGTAGATTTCTGCCTCTACCCTCAAGCTACGAAGCGAAGGCGGATTCCCCTGGTCCTTGTCCGCCCCCAACATCTCGCTCCGGGAAAACTTGCCCTTGGTTTGTTGAGGGTCACTTTTCGTCGATTTGATCTCTGTTTCGCTCATAACAATGCACCTCGAAACTGCTGTAAACGCCGATTCGGACTGGGAGAGAAAAATTAAAGGGGTTCCACTTCGTAACCTGCCACCCGCACGCTGAGAGATCTCTGGATCAGTCCTACGGAAATCACGACGCTCCGGTCGCTGTTTTCCGCTGTCAGGATGCCTTCCAGCCCGTCCAGCGCCCCACCACTAACCCGCACTCGCTGCCCCACATGGAGATACGGTCGTTCTTGATACGAAACCTTGCTGGCCAAAAGAGTTGCTATGTTTTCGATCTCTTGATCCGGTATCGGTACTCCCGAGCCTTGGACGCCTACGAAACTGACGACCCCTTGAGTCTGCAATACTCGAACCCGATCGCTTGAAGATGCGTTCAGTCGAACAAAGGCATATCCCGAAAATAGAGCCTCTTCGACTTGTTTGCGTCGATCGCTCCATTGGCTGATCTTGGTCACCAGGGGAAGGAAAGCTTGTATTCCCAGCTTTTCCAGCTGGCGAGCAACCAGCTTTTCGTGGCGGGAGCGGGTGCGGATGGCGTACCAGTGGGAGTCGTTTTGAGTCCCAAGACCCTCCACTGGAATGGTGCCGGATTCCACTTGCGCAACTCCGTTCACAGCTCCGCCCTCTCAGTCCCATTTGGCGACTTTGAAAACAGCGACGAATAGGGCTTTGCCGACTCGATGGATAAGCGAGAAGCCCTTGGCTCGCGTTGGTTAAAAGGGGGGAAATGACTTCCAGTGAATAGCCGCAAACGAAGCGGCGTATGAATCAAATCAAGTGTTTCCAATCTAGCGACTCCTGCAAATTCTTGCAATGGGAAGAAAGTGGTGGTGACCAAAGACTTCACTAGGGTAAATAGCTTATTTTCACTAGAGAAGAAAGGCTCTAGCAGGCCTAATGCCGCAAAATTATTCCGAAACACTTTCGTCAGCTCGGTGTTGACGATCACTGGGTTGTAGAGCAATCTCGATCCAAAGAGGGGAAAGTTTTCCCGGATAGTATGCAAGAAATTTCATCTTGACACTCTCTTGCTTTCCGGACAAGCTGCGATTGGGGCGGGTTTTCAGATGTATTGCTGTGCTTGCGGCAGCCGGTACCGAAACTAGCCCTTCGAAAACCACCTTCGCGCCTCCCCCCTTTTCGCGAAGACGAAGTCACCCTTTTACTAAACAATAGGCATTAGGAGCCGCTATGAAACGTTGTATTGCACCCCTTGCACTTTGCCTCCTGGCTACTTTTTGCATGCTGGCAGTGCCGTCCCGCTACGTTAAAAAAGTAGGAGCTGTTTGTCCCACTTGTCCGCCGCCTCCGCCTCCGCCGCCGACAGTGGGCGAATTTGGCGGTCCTCTGGCGGGCCTTTCACCGACTCTTACAAACCTATTCAATGGCGGTTACGGTAACTTCGTCATCAAATGGGACCCAATTCGCGGACTTGGTCCGGTTTCCACGCAGCCTGGCTGCTTCACCTGTCACGGCGCTGGCGTCAACGTTCTGACCGGCACAGCCGGAGATATCAGCACGGTCGTTGGAACCCGCTTCGGCAAGTGGAATCCCGATAACACCTTCAACTACCTCGATGGAACTGGCACCTCTCCTGAGAACGAGGGCGGACCGGTTTTGCACGGCCTCGCCAATGCAGCGTTCGGCACGTTGCCGGGTTGCAACCAGATGAAGATCGCGACCACCGGAGCTACCGAATCCGGAACCAAGGTCACGATTACAACTACGGCATCACACCTGTTTAAGACAGGGCAGACAGTACAAATCGCAGGCGTCGGCGTCTCCGGCTATAACGGCCTGTTCGTCATCGCGAGCACGCCCACCTCAACGACTTTCACCTACACTTCTGCCACTTCCGGATTGGCTGGGTCGGGCGGAGGAACAGCGCAGAATTTGCCGCACGAGGTTGTTCCCGCGGATGCGACCGTCGTAAACACGGTTCGTTCCCCGCAGTTGTTTGGCTTTGGTCTGATCGACAACATTCCGGATTCAGCGATTCTTGCCAATGTCGCGGTTTCGAAGAAATTCGGAATCACCGGCGTCGCGAACATGGTTCCGGACGAGAACGACGTAATTCGTCCTGGACGCTTCGGTCAGAAACTAGATGCGGTTTCGCTCTTCCAGTTCACCGCCAATGCCGAATTCAACGAACTCGGAATCACCACTGCCAACAGCCTGTTCGGCCAGGCCGATGCATTCAACCCGAACGAGCACCTGCCTCAGGGTATTGCTTATCCGACTGCGTGCCAGCCGGACACGCACTCTCCGCAGGACGTCGCTCAGGTCAACATGATCAAGATGACGCAGTTCCAGTCCTTGCTGGCTCCAATCCCGCCTCAACCTCCGACGTCTCAGACGACGGCAGGCGAAGCGGTATTCGTCAGCACCGGTTGCAGCATCTGTCACATTCAAAGCTTCACGACGCAGCAGAACGTCACGCTTAAGGCCACGAACGGCGGAAAAACAGGCGTGGTTCCGTCCTTGAGCAACGTCACCTTCAGCCCCTACTCGGATTTCCTGCTTCACGATATGGGATCAGCCGAGTCGGGCGGTCTTCCCTTCCAGCCGCACGGGATGGGACAGGCGTCTTTGACCATGTGGCGTACATCCCCGCTTTGGGGGATGAACAACATCCTGGCCAAGTCGGGTGGACTGATGCACGACAACGGCTCGGCTTCGATCGACGCAGCAATTCGCCGGCACGCTGGCGAGGCCGCAACGGTCGTGTCGAACTACAAAGCCCTGAACTCGACTGACTCGGCGAACCTGCTTGCGTTCCTCGGTTCGCTGTAAGGTTGGTTCGGAGCTGAGTTCGCGAGCTTTCGTTTGAGCGATTGCGTTCTGTCGCGCAGGCGGGTGCCTGGTACCTCAGACTAGTTCGGGGGCGCCAACAGGAAGTTGATCGTGACGCGCGTCTGACTCTCAACGGAGTGGCCGTCAACAAAGTAAGGCTGGTACTTCCACTGCCTTACCGCGTTGACGGCCGCTTCTGCTAGTACTGGATTTCCGGACACTACGTCGACGTTTCCCACGCCTCCGTCGTTCAAGACCTGTACGTCCATCACGACGTGTCCCTGAATATGTTTTGCCTTGGCCCCGATGGGATATTCCGGAGTCACCCGGTGAATGAGACGGCTCGATGGATTTTCCACCGCCCCGCCTTTCGTCAACGATGCTGCCGCTGACGAGGGCGCCAAACGGTAAATGACCTTCCCGTTCTCTGTGACTAGCAGCCCCCCACCGGCATTTTGTAATGGCTTGCCCGGCTTCGCAGCAGCAGGAGGAGCCATCTTCGGAGGCTCGGTTGAAGCTTGAATATCTTCTGGATTAGCCGGCGGAGGAGCAGCGGTCGCCACTATCGGGACTTTGGCAGCAGCGACGGCGTTCGCTTTGGCGCGATTGGTATTCATTCGTGTCTTCGCCGCTGCCCTCCACCCAATCATCACACCCAGAGAAATGGCCGCGACAACCACGAGAACCGCCAACACTGATGTCCAGAAATCGCGCTCGCGTGGCTGCTGCCGCGCCTCTAGAAGATCTTCAACGGCCGCTGGTTCTGGCAATTTCGCATCGGGAGATTCCGCAGGAAGTTCTGGTTCTGGTTCCGCTTCCGCTTTTGGAAGGACGAACAAGTTCTCCTGCAAATCGGGCCGATTTCGAAGGCCGCGTTCCGCTTCCTCTTTGCTCGCGATAATCTTCGCGGCCAACAATCGAAGCTCGTTGATATCTCGCTCTCCGAATGCGTAAGCACGCGCGGAAAAGACTTCGAGAAGTCCGAATGGCTTTTGACCGCCGTCAAGCGGCATCACAACCATCGATCTCAAACCCAGTTGACGACATGCCTCGGCATCGACGCGCGGATCTGTTTCTGTGTCCGAGCAAATCTGGATATCCCCGGTTTTCAGGCACGCTCCCGAAAGGCCGACCTCTGTCTCAAGCCGCACGCCTAGATCCGGAGCATCCCGGCCTGCGGTGGCACGGCATTCCATTTCGCCGTTACGGGCGAGGGCGATAGCCGCGCCAGTGGCACCGGTCAGCTCGCGTGCCTGCTGCACAACCTCATTTAGCACAAGATCCAGTGCAAGATCGTAAGCAAACTCACCGCCGCCAACCGCAGCCAGCGTCTTTGCGACCCGAGTCAAGTCATTTCGATTTCCGGCGGCCGGAGGCGTTTTGTCGAGCGCGGAGAATTTTTTGTCAAGGGAAGGTTTCGTACGGAAGGAATCGGGCCGCAACAAGGGGTCTTGACTCATACCTTGGCTATCTGCGGAGTCTGGCGCGATTCGTCGGCGATGTCAACCGAAAACAGCGTTGGAAAAACTCGAAATCGTTTTTAGAACAGACGCTCGTCCCGACCAAGCAATCCCAATCCCTGATTCCCGATTTGAGTGTCACTGATCAATTATTCCCACGCGCAGCCAAAGGATGGACCATACTTTTTGTAGAATCGTAGCGTTCCCGACGGCGCTCTTCTGCCCGCGCCGTTACGAAGAGTCCCGATTCTTAAGGAAGTTCAGAATGCGCGTCGCCATCGTAGGTTCTGGATACGTCGGATTGGTCGCGGGCGCCTGCTTCGCCGATCTCGGTCACGACGTCATCCTGGTCGACAACGACCAGCAAAAGCTCGCTGCGTTGAACAACGGCGAGGTTCCGATCCACGAGAAGTTCCTTCCCGAACTTCTGAACCGCCACCGGGGACGCCGCCTCACTTTTTCCGACGATCTGAAGAGGGCCGCCCACCTGAGCTCCGTGATTTTCGTGGCCGTGGGAACCCCTCCAACCGAGAGCGGTGAAGCGGACCTTTCCTATGTTGAGTCTGTGGCTCGGGAAATCTCAGGAGGAATTGACAGCTATAAGGTGATTGTCGAGAAGAGCACAGTTCCCGTTTACACCAGCGACTGGGTGCGCAGGATCATCTTACGCAACGGGACTGATCCGAATCTCTTCGACGTTGCATCGAATCCCGAATTTCTGCGCGAAGGCACGGCCGTTACCGATTTCCTTTTTCCTGATCGTATCGTGATCGGGTGTGATGCCGACCGCTCAGCCGAAGTGCTTCGGCAAATCTACACGCCAATGACCGATGGCAGTTATTACGAGCGATCGGATGCGATCCCTCGGCCGGATCGTGCTTCCATTCCTCCATCCATCATCGTGACCAGCACCAAGAGCGCCGAACTCATCAAGCACGCTTCTAACGCGTTCCTTGCCATGAAGATTTCGTTCATCAATGCTGTAGCTTCGGTGTGCGAGTCGGTTGGTGCGGATGTGAATCAGGTTGTGCACGGCGTCGGGACGGATTCCCGTATCGGTGCGCGCTTTCTCAATCCGGGCATCGGCTATGGAGGGTCCTGCTTTCCCAAAGATGTGATGGCCTTCCGGTCCGTGGCCCGTGAAAACGGCTACGAATTCCGCCTTTTGGATGAGGTCGTGCGCATCAATGAAGATCAGCGGCACAGGTTCCTGCGCAAAGTGCATAGCGCGCTGTGGACCCTTCGTGGCAAGAATCTTGGAGTTCTTGGGCTCGCATTCAAGGGAGGTACCGACGACATCCGCGAGTCTCCTGCGATCATGCTGGTCCAGGCCCTGTTGCAGGAAGGCAGCAAGGTTTGCGCTTATGATCCCGCGGCGATGGAGCGCGCCAGAGAGGTATTCGGATCAGGCATCGCATACGCATCCTCAGCGTACGAAGCGGCCCACAATGCAGACGCCCTACTCGTCCTCACCGAGTGGGAAGAATTCGCGAATCTCGACCTTCAACGCCTGCGCCAGGAACTCAAGTATCCAATCGTCATTGACGGACGCAATCTGTATGATCCTGAGGCGATGGCTTCACAAGGATTCACTTACTACAGCGTCGGGCGCCCAGCGTCGCATCCCGACGGTGCTCCGGCAACCGTCCTGAAGAACGGCAAGCAGGCATGAGTTCGAGACGTGCTCTGATTACGGGCGGCGCCGGGTTTCTGGGATCGCATCTTACGGATGCTCTTTTGGGCGATGACTGGAATGTCGTGGTCGTCGACAATCTTCTCACCGGACGAAGAGCTAACTTTGCGCATCTGACCAATAATTCACGCTTCGAATTCGTGGAGCGCGACATCTGCGAGCCGTTCGATGTCGGCAAAGTGGACTACGTGTTTCATTTTGCCTGCCCGGCAAGCCCTGTCGACTATGGAACTCATGGCATTGCGACCTTGAAGGTCGGCTCGCTCGGGACTTTTCATGCTCTCGATGTTGCCCACAAATACGGAGCAAAATACCTGGTCTCTTCGACATCCGAATGCTACGGCGATCCGCTCGAGCACCCGCAAAAAGAGACTTACTGGGGAAATGTAAACCCGATCGGACCGCGCTCCGTCTATGACGAAGCGAAGCGTTTCACTGAGTCCGTGACGATGGCTTACCGCCGCTATCACAAAGTGGATACTCGAATCGTGCGCATCTTTAATACGTACGGCCCGCGAATGCAACTTAACGACGGCCGTGTGATACCGAATTTCATGAAGCAGGCCTTGCGCGGCGAAGATCTCACCGTATTCGGAGAAGGCAGTCAAACGCGGAGCTTTTGTTTTGTCAGCGATGAGATCGACGGCTTCATGCGCTTAGCAAAATCGGATGAGCACTTGCCGGTGAATATCGGAAACCCGAACGAGTTCACGATTCTTGAATGCGCTCAACTCGTTTTGAAGGTGGTGGGTTCGAAGAGCAGTGTTCGCTACGATCCGCTCCCGCAAGATGATCCCAAACAGCGACAACCGGACATCACGAAAGCGCGCCAGTTGTTAGGATGGGAGCCGAAAATCGATCTTGAGACAGGCTTGCGTTTGTCGCTCGATTATTTCCGGAAGGCGGTCGCCGAGGAAACCGCGGTTAGTTAGACGGCTCGGTCGTTGCCGCCACAAAGTCTGTCAACTTCGCGACGTTTGCCTGCTCTTCCTTCGTCTTTAATTCAAACGCAACTCCCATCCCGTATCCCGGATGAGCCGCTTGAATCGTTCCACGCAAGCGCAACTTCATCTCGTGAGTCCGCACCACGATCTCAACTTCAGATGTTTTTGGAAATGGAAGCGGAACCTCGAGATAACATCCTCCCGCGCTGAGGTCTGTCAGACAGCAATACGTGGGGACCGACGTTCCCGTCCGATACACTTCTGCGCCCAGGCGGCAGGCATAGCGTTTCTGCGAGCGCCGATTGTTAGGATCCGGAGCTTCCACGATAGCGACCGGTTCTGCAACAGCGACTTCCTGGGATCTTTGTCCTTGCGGTCCTTGCGCCTGAAACCCATGCTCAATCGCGGCCGAACCGCTGGTCACTATCATGGGATCTTCGACGTCAACGGTGACATCAGGAAGTTCTTCTCTGACATCGCTGGACCGGTTTGCACCCAGATATTCCGTCAGGAGACGCCGAGAGGTTTTTGGTACATCGACAAACTGAACTCCGCCGCGACCGTTCCAGTCTTGCCAGATCATTTGACCGGAGAGGCGAATACTCATCGACTGTCCGGGGAGCTTGAATTGGAAATAAACCTTGCTCGTCGGCGGAAGCTTTTTTCCAAAGAGGACGCACATGCCGTCATCCGCCAAGTCGATCAGCGTCGCTTTTTCCTGTTCCACGTTGGCGTAGTCCACAGTCGCGTGAGTGTGAACAGTTGCCCGTGCGTTCTTCCGCTTTTCCTTGCGCATGACCGAGCGCGCCGCCCGTAAACTGCTCAAGGCCCTGTCATAGGCAACCGGCTTGTACAGGACAAAATTTACGCCCAGCGAAAACAATTCGCGGATGCTCTCCTGCGAAGGCACAACGGCGACGGCCAGAGTCGCATCGTTCAATCGCGACAAGCGGGTCTCGCGCAATAAGGAAATGACTTCCATGCCGGAGTCGCCGTCAATTATCACAACATCAAATCGTTCTTGTGCGAGGCGAAACTCGGCGCGTGCAAAGTCCGGACAAGACTCGACTCGAATGCTGAGTTCTTCCAGGACTTGCCGCAATACCTGAGCGGACGTTTCATCCGCAGACACGAGCAGGGCAGATAAAGTCATACGTGCCCCAATCGTAGGATCCAGTCGTTCCCTGCACAAGTTACCTGGGTCACGACAAACCATCTATTGGTCGCGTTTCAGAGTCTTAACTGTCGCATTCTCAGTCGGTGACATCAGTAACCACCCACGACCCCGAAAGGCCAGTACACCGCCATTGGCCCCTCGTGCTTTGACGCAACGCCAACCCCTTCCTACGATGATCATGACGCGATGCAGAAGCGCGAGACTGCCCTGTTGTCTTGAAGCAGAAGCGTTGCATGCGTGCGGCAAGGTTGTCGGCGGGGCTTCGAAGTCCAGTCCGGACAGTCGTTTCCCCCCGAAAGAAACTTATGATCTCAAGCAAAAATCGCGGGTTCTCGTTGCTGGAAATGACGGTGGTGATCGGTATTGGCTTGATCCTCGCCGCCGTTGCGACCACCACGTTCATTCCGCTTTCCAAACAACAGCACATGACGTCGGCCTACAACTCGACTTTGGGGACGCTGCGCCGCGCACACGATCAGGCCGCTGCGGACATGCGAATTTATGTGGTCACGTTTACGACTCCAAACACGATTACTGTGCAGCAGGCAGGGCCGGGCAATACGTCGTGCCAGATTCCTCCCACAGGAGCAGTTCTGACAACCACGACGTTGCCGACCGATGTTTCGTTCATGATCGAGCCGGGAGCTCCGACGTCGAATAGCAGTGCGCCTACAACTCCTGACCAGATGGGAACGGCCACCGCGGCAATCGATTTCGATGAGCCGAATTCTCCTGGCGCAACTTCGATTTGCTTCAACCCCGACGGAACCGCAAGCGACGTTCTCGGCAATGTGAATAACGGCGTTGTGTATTTCGGCCGTACTGGCGATGTGTACAGCGCTCGTGCCATCACGCTGTGGGGCACAACGGGTCGCATTCGCGGATGGCGCATGTTCAACGTAGCGGGCGTCAACACCTGGAGGCAACAATAATGGCTGCGAAGATTGCATCCAAGAACGGACAACGCGGATTCACCCTCGTCGAAACTGTCATTTCGATGGTGATCCTGACAATCGGATCAGTCGGTCTGCTCGGCGTTTTCGGACTGGCGGTAAAGGCCAGCCAGACGTCGCAGGAGGACATGATCGCGCGCCAACTCGCTTCCGAAGCAATCGAGAGTATCTACACTGCGCGCAACAGCTCGCAACTCGGGTTCCCGGCCATCCAGAACATTTCTAACGGGGGCCTGTTCACGGACGGAATGCACCCAATCAAATGCTCCGGACCGGATGGCGTCGTCGATACGGCAGACGACGTTTCGTGTCTCGCCGCTTCTGGCGCCACTTGCCCCAACGGCGGATTGAAGTGTCTCAACGAACCCGGGCCCGACGGCGTGATGGGCACCGCGGACGACATCGTGCTTTCGCTGAATGGCTATCAACGGCAGATCGCCATCACCTCCTTGCTCGATGTGAATGGCAATCCTATTCAAACCTTGCGGCAGGTTGGGGTCACGGTGCAGTACACCGTTCCGAATTCGCCGACGGTAAAGACCTACGTGATTAACGAATACGTCTCCGAGTATCACTGAGAAGAGGACTCATGCGGCGGAAACTTCACAAAATCGGTGGTTTCACACTGCTTGAGCTGATGGTCTCGATGGCCATCGGTCTCCTGATCCTGGGCAGCGCTTTGGCCATGTACCGCCAGGCTGTCAACGCGACTTGGGTTACATCGCAGCGCTCGGAAATGCAGCAGGACTTCCGCGCGGCGGCAAACCTTCTGCAGCGCGACATCAGTATGGCCGGTTCGGGCGGACTCGGCCAGTCGGGCTTGGCCAGCAATAGTGTCGGACTGCCCACAGGCGCCGGCAGCGTTGTGCCGGTCTACCCTTGCAGCGCAACCACCTGCAACTACATCAACGGTGCGCCTGTCGCGTACCCGATTGTGTCCGCTGCTCCATATCTTTTCTCGATTATTCCCGGCTATGACCTCGGCATCACGGTCAACGCGGCCCAGGGTCCGACCGACATCATCTCAGTTGCATACGCCGACGCGAATCTCGCACTGAATTGCTATTCGGTGAATGTTGTTTCGGCGACCCAGGTTTTGTTCCAGCTTCCGACGACGCCGGCAGCAACTTGCGTTCTGCCTACTGGAACGACAACCGTCCCTCTTCTGAACGCCGCAGGCGTGGGGCTTCAACCCGGGGACTACATTCTTTTTGGCCAATCGGCTGCCGGAGTTGTAACCAACGTTACGACTGCAACTCCGACCAGCGGCAACAGCGCCGCCTTCACCGTCACGTTTAACAACGGCGACCCAGGGCACATCGATCAGTCCACGGTCACCGGCGGAAGCATGCACCAACTTACACTGGGCGCGAGCGCCACTCTGTCCGCTGTCCGCTTGTTGTTGATTACTTACTACATCGACATTTCTCCGGTCGACGGCGTTACACCGCGCTTGATGCGAATTCAAAGCGGCAAGACACCGATGCCGGTAGCCGAGAACGTCACGTATCTCAAGTTCACCTACGACGTAGACAACAACGGAGTGATTGTTTCAAATCAGCCTTCACTCCCCGCTGGTGTCACTCCCAACATGATCACGAAGGTCAATGTGTTGCACATGAGCATTCGCAGTCAGCAGATCGGCGTTTCTGGCTATCAGGGCCTCGACTTGCAGACCTCGATCAGCGCTCGCAATCTGACGATGGGACAGGAATATCCGATTTCTGGCAGCACTTTCTGAGAAGCAGCACTTGAAACTCCCCGGCATCTGCGCCAGTCGCGACGGGCCGGGGTTGCAAATGATGAGGAGATACACGATGCGTAACGCAAAGTTCGGTTCACGGGGCTTCACACTGATCGCCTCCCTCCTGATGCTTTTATTGCTGTCGGGGTTCGCGCTCGGCTTGATGATGATGGTGAACACCGAGCAGCGTGTCGGCGGCTACGACCTGAACAATAACTACACGTACCATGCCGCAGAAGGGGCCATCGAGAAGATGACCTCCGACGTCGCCAGCACGTTCAAGAGCATTCAGTCGCCGACGTCGGCGCAAATTTGCGCGCTCAGCAGCAACTACCCGACATGGGATACGTCGATCACTTATCAGACGTATAACATTGCCCCGATCCCTACGGCGTTCGGACAGAATCCGTGTTCCGCTGCGTCTCTCGCCGCGAACCAGTTCGACCACGGCCTGGGGACCAGTCCAGTCCGGCCCGGATGCCGGTCTTTACGCGCAGATTATCCCGATTACGATGAACGTGGTCGCACAGCGCGGCACCGGGGAAACGGTCAGCATGACCCGTACCGCGGAAGTCGCTCTGATTCCTGTGTTCCAGTTCGGTGTCTTCTCCGATTCCGACCTGTTCTTCGGACGTAGCCCCAATCTTGGATTCGCGGGCCGCGTTCACACCAACGGCGATCTTTATCTTGGAGTGGCGGATGGCGCCAACCTGGTATTTGGCGACAAGATCAGCGCCTTCGGCAACGTGATTCGCCAACAGATGGACAACGGCGTCGTCGCCGCCGGAAACGATGATGGCGGAACCGTCATGATTCCCACACAGGCGAACGGCTGCTCGGCACAGATGGCCAACGTCGCCGGCGCAAACCCCAATGGGACTACATGCGTGGATATCTCGACCACTTCGTTAGGGGCCAGCTTGGGCAGCGTCACCGGAGGCCATGCTTCCGGGCAAAACAATGCCTCCTGGAAAAACGTTTCCAGCAGCACTTATCAGGGATACCTGATCGACGGCAACGGCAATCCCGTCACCGGTGCGGACGGTCCTAACTCTACGGGCGCGACCGATCTGACTCTGCCGTTCGTGAGCGGTGCGACGAACGCAGCGCAGATCGTGCGTCTCCCACCGGCGGGCGAAATCATCACGTCGGTGCTCGGTCAGAATCGCGAAGCGAACCTGGCTCAGATTCGAGTGATCCTGGCAGACAACGAGGCGCAACTTCACCTCGCAGACTGGAACGGCAACGCCGCGCAGGACTATCAACTGGTCAGTATGCTTCCGACCGCGCTTCAAGGACTTCCGCAGGGCGGTTCCAGTGGCACGCAGCCGTTGACAGGAATCACGGTTCCTGCGGCGGGAGCTCATACTTACTATTTCGGTGAAACCTATTGCGCGGGAACATCCGCCTCTGGCGCTTACGCCGCGAACCGTATTTGTCCGACGAACCACGGTGGAGACGGTAACCAGATCATTCCGCCATACTACGGGCCGATGTCGAATGGCCCTGGGGGCGCAGCTCTGGTTCCGACAGCTTTCCCGTCCTCCGGCAGCTTCACCACCGCGAACAACAGCACGAACGGTCTGGAATGGCCGTTGGTGAATGGATGGCTTCTGGTTGAAGTGAAGTGGGCGAGCGACGGATTGTGGCACGGTGTGACCAGGGAATGGTTGCAGCTCGGTTTTGCGCGCGGCCTACAGGTGCCGACGCAACCCGGCACTCCTTACACAGCTCCGGCATCCAACGCGCTGGGCGTATACGGAAGCAACGCGATCCAGGACCACAAGGATGCGATTCTTTATTTCCAACAGACTGCCGATCGTAACGGCAACAACACGATTAACGGTACAGGGTCCGGAACGGACGAACCCATCACCGTCAATGCCTATGGAGCGGGTTCACAGTACAACTGGTACCCGATCAATCTTTACGACGCACGCGAAGGCGAAAATAACGATTCCAGCAGCACGTTCGCGAACGGAACTGGAACTCCGAACGGCATTTTGAACGCAGTGGAAATCGATGTAGGCAACCTTCGCAACTGGCTGCGAGGTACGACTGGCACGACGGGAACAAATGTCGACTTCGTAACCCAGAACGGCTACATCCTTTACTTCTCCGACCGTCGTGGAATGCAGTTTGCGACCGCGACGCAGGGAGTGAACTACCAAACCTACTGGGGTGAATACGGGTACGAAGACAGCGTCAACTACAACAACGCCGGCAACAACTTTGCGCCGGATAAGCAGCTTGACCCCGTCAACTACAACGGAGTCTCGGCTGAAGATCTCAACGGCAACCTCTTGCTCGACAATTATGGCGTCAAGTATGTCGGCGATGCATTCGGTCCAACCACTACGGCTGATACCGACACCGCGGCTACTCCTTCGCCTTACGCCATCGGTCACCGTCTCAACACCTTTACCGTAGGTCGCGCCAACCGCGTCACTGGCGCGCGCCACGTTTTGAAATTGGTCGACGGTTCGATCGGCAACCTGCCTACGATGCCTGCGGGAAACGTGAGCAACAACTGCTCGTCAACCGCGGCCAACCCGACCGGCTGCGGCGGATTCACAGTCGCAGCGGAAAACCCGGTCTACATCCAGGGCAACTACAACTCGAACTGCGGCGCCGCAGGAACCACTTGCACGCCGAACAACGCCAACTACGACACCGCTTGGGGTGGGGGCGCCGAACCGATTCACGCAGCTGCTGCCATCATCGCAGACGCCGTCACCCTGTTGTCCAACAACTGGCAGGACGTAGGCTGTGCGCCGCAGGGTGGCAACTGCACCTCTGCATTGAACAACACCACTGGTAGCCTTGTGAATCCGATCAACCCGGCCGGACAAGCCGTGCCGGCGAACACTCCCAATCGCATCGCCGTTTCCACCTACTACCGCGTAGCGATCGCGGGCGGAAAGAACATCGCGTTCAACAACACTGCGCAGAATCCTGAATTCTCCTACGGCATGGACGGCGGCGTTCACAACTTCCTCCGCTTCCTTGAAGACTGGGGCGGTCCGGCTGCCGCAGGCGCTCAGCAAGGGCTCTACTACAAAGGGTCGATCGTCAGCCTTTACTGGAGCTACTATGCAACCGGCCCGTTCAAGTGCTGCAGCCTGGTCTACAATCCGCCGAACCGGCAGTACACCTTTGACAGCCTCTTCGCGCTGCCACAGAACCTGCCCCCCGGAACTCCAATGTTCCGTAACGTGGATAACTTGACCTATCGTCAGAACCAGGTCGCGCGCACGAACTAGTATCGAGCGTTCGACGAAACCCCGGCCTGAAATGGCCGGGGTTTTTTCTTGGGGAAGTGTTGTTGTTTCGGTTGTCCTTGCTTGCCGGTTTACGAAGCCTCCGAAACTAGGATTGCCAAGACCGCCAGAGCCGCAAATTCCTACCATCGCTCGGAATGAGAAATCCTTCCCGATTCAGGGCCAAACAACAACAGAATATTTGTCACTCCGAGCGGCAGAGCCGCGAGGAATCTGCTGTTCATCGGCAGCGGCAGCTAATGGCGACGCTTCGAAGGCGGCGATAGTATGTTTCGACTATCCTCTCTCGTCCCCAAAATTCGCTAGAATCCTTCGCATTCTTGGGAGCTCCAAACTGTCGTGACCAAACCTGACGCAACTCGCTCGCGTGCACTCTGGATTCTTCTGGCGCTGGCCGCCCTAACCGGCATTGAGGCTTTCTTTTTCCCCGCGTTCATCATTCGGCCATTCTCGCACCAAACTCCTCGAGGCCTTCTACTCGCGATGGCGATCCGCCAGTGCGCTCCTGTCGTTTCGCTCGTTTGCGTCGCCCTCTGCCTTCCGGTTTCAGCGTTGCTCTGGCGGCGTTCCACGATCTTTGCCAGAACCGGACTAGCTTCCATCCTGTTGGTCGTGACTGGATCCGCTGTAATGTCCCGCCTGAACTATTTTGAATGGATGTTTCATCCGGTCGAGAAAGCTCAATTCGAACCGGAATCCTCAAGCAAGCTCGACAAGGGCGAGATGATTCTCACCGTACGATTCGGCGCCGATGCCCGCGCTTATCCAATTCGAGAAATGGCCTACCATCACATCCTCAACGACGTCGTTGGCGGCGTGCCGGTATCCGTCACGTATTGAACGCTATGTCACACCGGTCTGGTGTGGACGCGCACGGTCAACGGCAGGACATTGCATTTCTACCTCGCCGGCATCAACAACCAGAACTTCCTCATGCGCGACAAGGAGACGGGCACCTGGTGGCAGCAGATCACAGGAAAAGCCATCTACGGCCCGCTCCGCGGAACGGCTCTTGCGCTCGTGCCGAGTGACGAGCTTACGTTCGGCGAATGGAAATCCGAAGTCTCCGGCGGCCAGGTTCTCGCTGAGGTTCCGAAGTACATCAAGGAATACGATCCCAACTGGGAACCCGAAGTCGCGAAGCTGCCGGTTGTGATCAGCTTCCCCGGAACAGAACTGAAATCGCGGGATGTTGTGGTCGGATTGCAAATCGATGGACCTGGCCGCGCCTACCCCTGGGACGCTCTCCTCAAACAGTCGCCTGTAATGGATCACGTCCAGGGAATGCCGCTGTTGGTGGCCGTTGGTCCGGATGGAAAATCGTTCCGCGTTTTCGTCAGCCGCGTTGACGGCAAGGATACGGAATTCTTCCTGAAGAAGGATCCGCAAAACGAACTACCGGATGCGAAGCCCACGGAGTCAAAGCCGAACGATTCGACAGCGAAGGACGCAAGCGACGCAAAACAGGCTGTAGAATCTCAAGCGGCCGATGCGAAATCAGCGACTCCACACACCGCGAAAAACCAGCCGCCTACTCAATCTGCTCCGGAGGGGTGGACTCTCCTCGATTCGACGACCGGCAGTGAATGGAATTTCCAGGGCTGCGCGATCGGCGGGCCCGCGAAGGGAAAATGCCTCGATCGTCTGCCCGCTCTGAAAGACTACTGGTTCGATTGGCGCAACTACCATCCCGACACTACGATCTTTGAACGACGGTAACCACGAAATGTCATTGGATCGATCTGGGAACCAACAGATTCGTCCCTCCCGTCGGAATGACAACGCTCTTCTTGGGATACATTTCTCCCGTTTGCCAAAACCTAGCCGCCGTCGTCTACACTTTTCAGAACGACCACACCGGAGGACCTTTGCAAATCCGCGCTATTTTTTGGGACATCGGCGGCGTTCTGCTCACCAACGCCTGGGATCACCATGAACGAGCCGAAGCCCTCGCTCATTTCCAGCTCGACAAGCAGGAATTCGACACCCGACACGAACCCTTGGTTCCGGCTTTTGAGACCGGCAAGATCACGATCGATGAGTACCTCGACCGCACCGTGTTTTATCGCGATCGCCCATTCACTCGCGAAGCGTTCCGGGAATCCATGTTTTCGATGTCGCGCCCCTTTCCAGAAGTGTTGCAATTCGCGCAGACCCTCACCGAGTCCGGGAAGTTCCTGATGGCGACCATCAACAACGAATCTCGCGAACTCAACTACGATCGGATTGAGAGGTTTGAATTGCGGAAGACCTTCCGTTTCTTTGTCAGCTCGTGCTTTGTCGGCTTGCGCAAACCTGAGAGCGGCATCTACCGCCTTGCGTTAGAGACGACGCAGGTTGCCGCCGATGAATGTTGCTTCATCGACGATCGTGCCGAAAACCTGGAAGCTCCGGCGAAGTTGGGAATGCACACGATTCAAATGCAGGGTTTGGAGCCGTTGTGCAAACGGCTCGGAGATCTCGGAGTTTCGCCTTAACCGGTTAGGTCTTGCGAACAGGATTCGTTTTGACGGCGGCATTCGCCGGGATATCGGATTCCATCGTGGTGAGCGTCAGGTCGCTGGACCAGCAATCGGCGGACAGCTTCCACTCGCCGTTGGGCTGGCGGGCAAACACCCATAAATATTTGCCGCGCTCTTCGCGACGCTTTCCAGTGGAACTCGGGCTCAAGGCCTTGCACCGTCCCGCTTCATAAGCCAGATCGCCGACGATGTCGACTCGCAGGGGCTCGACTTCGACTTCCCCGAGTCCTGAATCGAGCGCGCCAAAGAAGAATTCCCGAACTGCGGCCGCGCCCCGAATCGGCGGATAGTTGGATCGCAGCACCATCGCGTCGGAAACGTAGAGCTCAAGCAGATCGTCGAGATGCCGCGTATTGCAGGCGAGAACCCATTCCTGGGTCACACGCCGCACGGCAGCCTCCGCACGGCTCATATCGCCACGCAGGGCGGCGTTGGGTCGCATCTTGTCCTCGCGCGCCGGCTCTGCACCCGAGCGCGCGAATCCGCCATCCGGCGCTCCATTGAAGTAGTGGTGATGATAGTGGTGATGGTAGTGGTGATTCTCGTTGGCGCCCTGCTGCGGTATTGGCGGGGGCACAAATACCTGGCCCGCCGGATTTGCCACGGGAACGATCGATGTTGCCGCACCGGCGTCTGTGATCGCGGCGCCGCACTTGCCGCAGAACCGGTTGCCCTTGCGATTGCGGTATCCGCAAGCACTGCAGGCGACCGTGGAGGAATCCGCACTCACTTCTTTCGCCATATCACTCACCGCGTCTTCGACGTCCATCTCGGTTGACAACCGCTGGGCCGCTTCGAGAGCCGCAGCCACCGGTTCCGTGGCAGCTTTCGGCCGCCGCGATGCAGGCTGCAGTCTGCGATAGAGTTCCTCAATTTCCGAGCCTCGCACCGGGGTGTCCATGGGCGAACCGAAAGGTCCTTGAGTCTTCTTGTCTTTATCTACCAATAGAGTCATCCGCTACTCAGGCAATTCTAGCCCAATCACTCCTTCCTATCGGCTGGAAAACTCGATCTTGCCCTCGGTCTCGGTCGGAATGCCGTGGCATGTAGCCGGACGATACTTCCACGTCTTTACCGTCTGAAGAACCCTGAAGTCACCCGCGCTTCCGGCGCTCTCCAGAATGAGCGGGCTGTGAACTTTGCCGTCGGTCCCGATGATGAAGCTCACCTTCACCTTTTCTCCGCGAGCCTCTTGCGTAGAAAGCGGATGTGGCGTGGCAATCGCCTCCGGCGGTTGCACGTCGTCGCAGCCCGGCGCCGAACTTACGTGATGAACGTCGGCAAACTGGGCAGCGGCTTTGAGTGCGCCAGAAAAGTGCCGTTCGCGCAGGTCAAGGCTTGACGAATGCGTCGTTGGAATCGTTGTGTTCATTGACAGTGCCAATGACGGGTGCCATCAGTAGAAGCGTCGCAGGCCAGATGCGAGATTGCATGGTGTCCACTCCGGGAGCGAAACCAGTTCGCTGCTATGGGTAAGGGCAAGTTGACCACCAAGGCTAAACTTTCAACTTATTCATTTATATAGACTTACGCGACAGCACTCTTGTGCGGTTGGCCGGGAATGCGAAAGGCTTTGCACACTCTCGTCCGATTAGAGGGGAAACAGAGGCGGATTTGTCCTTTTGGTCAGAATGGCAAAGCCTTTGTCGCTGATGGAAGTCTGCTCGTTGGCTACGAACGCAAGCTAAATAGTGTGATCTCCGGCGGGCAGTGGAAGCGCACGGGAACCGAAACCGTGCCGATCCCGGGATTCGTGTAGAGCGTCAGGCCGCCGATTTTATAAAGGCCTTGGATGTATTTTCGCGCCAAGTCGGGAAGATACAGAGGGCCATAGAAAGGAAGTCGGACCTGACCTCCGTGTGAATGTCCGGAGAGTTGAAGGTCCACGGGGTAGTGCGCGACGCGATCCGCGAAGTCCGGTTCGTGCGCTAACAAAATTGTCGCTTCGGTGGACGGAACGCTGTGCAGCGTGCCGTCGAGATCTGCGCCTCGTCCGAGAACATCGTCTACGCCGCTCAACCAGAATCTTCCCCCGTTGCTCTCGATTGGAGCGGACTGATTCAGCAAGACCTGGATTCCCTCCGCACGCAGAGCGCTCGTGACTTGATCAGGATCGCTGAATGCGTCGTGATTCCCCAATACGGCCCACAGTCCATAGGGCGCTGACATTTTCTTCAGAAGTTGCGCGCAGGGTCTGGCCATCAGTGCGCCCTTCTCCGGTTCACCGAACAACGGAACGGAGACAAAATCACCCGTCAGCACGATCAACTGCGGGTGAAGCGCGTTGACGATGTCGATCGAAGCACGGAGCGGGTGAACGGAAAAGTAAGGGTCGTAGTGAAAGTCGCTGAGTTGAGCGATCGTGAAGCCATCCAGGCGAGAGGGCCAACGACGCAGGCGAATCTCCTGCCTGACGACTCGAACCCGATTGGGTTCAATCAGGAGTGCGTCCGCGGCAAATGCGCCGACACCCGCAGTCACAGCGAGCCGAGTGAATCTTCGCCTGTTGATGGATGGAAGCGGCAATCAGTCTTGGGATAATGCCATTCGAAAATTCGCGAACATCCGCGTCAATTTTTCAGCATACCCCGAGACCATTCGTTCGCAATTGACGAGGGGAACACCTCCCCTCAGAAACTGAAAGTAGCGATCAGATCGAAACGCCGGTTTGCAGTCGTACCGGGAGAATACGGGAAGCCCTGAATATTGTTGGAAACTCCAAAGAAATTCGAACCCAAGACGCCGCTGGGGTTCGTGACGTTGACATTATTGAACGCGTTTCGAGCGCTGATGCCAAGCGTGAGATTGTAGCGACGGTCGGAGTTCGACGAAGACATCATCGGGCCGCCACCACCAAAGAGTGGTCCGCGTGGCCCGCCGCCGCGCCCGCCTCCACCCCCCGGTCCACCGGGGCCTCCCTGCACTGCGCCCCCACTCTTCGTACTTCTTCCGAATCCGAATGTCTTTGTCAGGCGCAAGTTCATCACGAAGCGTTCCGGCCCCGTCCCGTAATTGATGGGGAGAGGCGTGCCGGTCAAACCGGTCGCATCGAAGGTTCCGAGAGGCGTGCAGTAAATGGCAGAGCCTGCCGAATTCACTGCGGTCGGACAGGTCGATGTCGAAACGAGTCCGGGACGGTTGTTGTATTGCGAGTCGCCATTGAGATCGAAGGGCGAGGTGATATTGAAAGGAGAACCTGAACTCACAATCATGAACGGGCTGAGCCGTATGAGGTATGGAAAGGCAATGCTGCCGCCCAGAAAGAGCCTGTGCCGAATGTCGAATGCTCCGCGTCCGTAGTCCTGGCGGATGTTGTACGAATTGGACGGGAAACTGGACGCTCCGGAAGTGTCGCTGTTGGCGTAGTTCAACGTGTAATAGCCAAAAATCTGAACTTTGGAGCCGATGCGAACGTTCGAGTTCGCGATGAGCTGGTTTTGTTTGAAGTTTCCCTCGGAGACATAACGATACGTATTCGAAGTCGGGATCGGACAGTTGGGGTAGCAAGAATCTCCCGGGAAAGGAGCATTCGCGTTGATGGTTAGGAATTGATCGAAGCCGCGGGAGTTCAAATATGTCACCGACACGGTCGCAGCCTTGGTCACCTGACGTTCTACGCTGACGGCGCTTTGAATGGTGTATGGTGCGTGCAAGTTCGGTCCGACTTGATAAATCGTCGATGTCGTGGTCGTCGGAGTGCCGCAATCGGAGAGACTGACGGTCAGAGGTGTATCGAAGCCCGGGTAGCATGTCGGGTTGGTAAAAACGAATGCCTGCTGATTGATGCCATTGAGATGCGCAGCCTGTAGTAATTGGGTAACCTGGAAACGATCGTAGAAAATGCCCGAACCGCCGCGAATGACAACTTTCGGAGGTCCGCTTCGACCACCGACTCCCCAGGCAAATCCGAACCGCGGAGCCCAATCGGCGTGATCGTGAATCGAATTCTGGGTTTCGAATCGAAGACCAAAACTCAGTGTGATGTTCGGCCGTACCCGCCAGTCGTCTTGCGCGTAAGGCTCGACGTCAACGTAGTTCACTGACGCATTCGGTGAGCCCGTCGTGATGTTGAGCTGGGTCGGTGCACTGAGCTGAAATTGCGTGAAAGTCGGAAAGATGAACGTACCGTTGAACTGAGAAGTGGAATCATCGGTCTGATGCGTGGCCCGCACGCGGGCGCCGAACTTGATGGTGTGATTACCGTGAATCAACGACGTATAGTTCTGGATTTCGTAGCTATTCTCGACGTCGTTTAGAGTTCCCTCTCCGTTGCCGCCTCCCAGAAAATTGCCTAGTACGCTCACTGCAGGATTCGTATCCACAGGATCCTGGGTGTTGAGATCGCGGTTGTACTGGAAGCGCGTCTCGTTCACAGCCTTCGTACCAAGGACCTGGGTGTCGCTGATTTGCAATGTGTTTTCTGTGCTCTTGGGTGAATAGGCCTGCGTGGGAAGACTGAACTGGTTCGTTAATTCTCCTGTCTGAGTGTCGCGGTAGTACTGATAGCGGATCGTCAAAGTGTTGTTCTTGTTGACGGCCAAGTCGAGGCGCGGACCGATGTTAGTTCGCTGGCGCGGATTTCCGATGGATCCGGAAATCCGGTCATCGCCGGTAAGCGACGTGGGATCAGTCGCATTGATGACGGACAGCTCGTTTACGTTGCGTCGGTCGACATTGAAGAAGAACGAAGCCCGCTTGTTGATCGGGCCACCGATGTTCCCGTTGAACTGGGTTGAATAATACGGCGGCTCGGCACCGGCAAATGGATTCGGCGCGTTGAAGGCGGAATCATTTCCGTCCGTCATGAACTGACCGTGCAGCTTGTCGGTGCCGGGCTTAGTGAAGATTTCGACGCGGCCATAGCCGAGTTTGTCGTACTCAGAGGAGAACGGATTCTGATTGATGCGAATCTCTCGAATCGACGATTTTGGCGGAAGCTGGCCGGCGGTGAAGCCATCAATGTACATCTGGCCGCCGTTCGGGCCTGCCGACGGGCCGGCGAGCGCTTGCAAGTCCGATTGCAATTCATCGGGATCATCGGGTAGCGCCTCGAGTTCTTTGCCCGAGATAACAATGGCGCCCGCATTGTTGCTGGGATTCACGTCGATGGTGGGAGCGGTATCGGAGACTTGTACCTTCTCCTGCTCCACCGCAATCACGAGCGCAACGTTAAGACGAAGCGGCTGGTCGGCGATTGCGACACTGTCATTCTCGTAAAGCGTGAAGCCAGTTGCTGAAACTGTCAGGGTGTACTTGCCGGCAGGCAAGGTTTTGAACTCAAACATACCCTGTTGATTGCTCTTGACCACAACCGGGGAACCGGTGGCTGGAGTCATGATGACATCAGCATCAGAGATTGCCGCACCCGAGGGATCGGTCACTTGGCCGCGGAGCGCACCAGCAGTCGCGCTTTGACCGGACGACGACGAAATCAACACTGATAACGACAACACGATCAGAAAACAATGCAGGTATTGCCTAAGCCTCATCTTGCCTTCCATCTTCAGGAAATAAGAACGAATTACGAGAACTAAATTGCATTCAGCGATCGCAGCGCTACTGGCTCGCATCGCCGCCGGGTGCGCCTCCGAGGCTCCACGGTGAGAGCATCATGGCTTGACTGGCGCTAGGAGAGGCCTGCAGAATTGGCTCAACTCCGCTGAATAGTTTGACGATCGTGCTGCCTCCAGAAGGTGTTCCTTGAGTTGCCAGGATTGCAACGGCATCCCCTTTATGCAAGTCGGCCAGACTGACGACGGGTGCCTGATCGAGGGTCCTCTGAAACTCGCCAGCCATCCCTCCTCCGCCGCGTCTGACGCCCGTTCCTGGGGCGCCGGAGCCAGCGTTGCTCGCTGCGACACCGGCGGGCGGCGCGTTGGGGGTAGTGCCGGTGGCGGCGGCAGCAGCGCTCGGTCCACCGTTCGCTGCGAATGATTTCGCCATCTTGAACATGCTGGCAAACTTTTGCGCCGTTTCCGCAGGGATCTTATGCAACTGAGAATCGGGATTGATTTTCAACTGCACCGTCTTCTTGTTCGCCAGATCCTGAACGCTCAATGTGCCCGAGCTTGCATCCACCGACTTGACGGTTCCTACGAACTGTGGGAACACACCAGTAAAAATCTCCTCTGCCGTGAGGTCGGTACTTTCGCCTGTGCGATTCCCGCGCGCACGCAATTGATCCCCGGGTTGAACATCCTTCAACGTGCAGACTTTCGCGTCTTCAGGTTTGGCCGAGTCCGGAGAGTAGCGGTGGATCACTGTGCTTGGCGTCGTGTGGACTTGAACAGTTCTCTTTCCACCGAGACCAGGAATCGAGAGCGTTATAGTGCCTGCCAATGGATCAACGGCGTCCACCAGGCCTCCGACGCCGTGTTTCTGCCAATCTTCGCGGACCTGATCCCGGGCCGCATCAATCGCCGAACTTGTGATGACTACGACTTCCAAGGCGTCGAGGCCATTGGCGGTCGCGTGTCCACGGACTCGGACCTTGTCTCCGACCTTTAAGTCCCGAACTTGAATCGGAGCGGCACTCTTCAGATCCTTTTCGCCGGGCGACACCCTCAAAATCCGCGCGCTTGGTTCAACACTGACAGAAATATCGGGACCGGAATCCGGCGAGAGAGTCAGCGCATTTCCGTCGATCGCTTTGATCGAGCCGATGCTCTTGGCAATCGCTTGCTGTCCCGCGCCGGCTGCCTGGGCGGAGGCTCCCACGCTCAGCACAAGACTGAAGGCGGCGAAGCCTACCGTCGCGAGTACGACTGCTGCCGCTAATGTTGATTTCTTGCTCATTTCTCCAACCTTTACTTTACATCCTAGGGAGACACGCAACTCCATGGTTTACAAAGTTTTACCGAGGCTTTACCGCGAGCTAACCGGGCAAGAATCAAGCTCGGGATTCCGCTCGGTTTCCCGAGAGTTCGGCCCCAGAGGCGTATCCAGCCTGCTATCGACGACGGGTACACCCCCGATTAGCATTTTCATTGGATCTCTGTGGAAATTAGGCCTCGGATGCGTGTTCCTATTTTACGTTACCTCCTGTGTTGGACATTAACGGTGGTAGTACCGTCATCCTTGCTTGGACAGGCAGCGGCGACCGGACAGTCGGCGACGCCTGGTCAGCCGGCTGGCGCGATTCTTCACACGCAAGGCGGAGTCTCGGTGAACAGCAATGAAGCGCCCGATTCATCCGCCATCTTTCCGGGGGACGTCATCGAAACCAAGTCCGGATTCTCAGCGAACCTTGTAGTCGAAGGATCGACCGTGATTCTTGGGCCCGAATCCGTGGCAAAGTTCCAGGGAGATTATCTCGAGTTGAATCACGGCAGTGTTTCAGTAGGGACATCGACTGGCTTCAAGGTACGAGTCAACTGCATTCGCGTCGTGCCGGTACGAAACGAGTGGACCCAGTACGAGGTCACCGACGTGAGCCGTTCCGTGCAAGTGTCAGCGCGAAAAGACGACGTGAATGTCGAGCACGAAACGGACAAGAGCAAGCCCACGCCGAAACCAGAACTCGCAACCTCGCAGCGGGCTTCCGTACATGAAGGGGAGCAGCACAGTTACGACGAATCGGAGATTTGCGGCGCCGCGATTGGCCCACCAGCGCAGGCTTGGCGAATCCCAAATGGATTGAAATCGGATCAGCGGCAGGCGGGGCCGCTTTGCTTTGCATTTTGCTTTGCCGCGGCGGCGGCGGTGGAACAAACAAGAATCCCGTCAGCGCTACAGCGCCCTAGTTTCCTCCAAGTCCCAATCACAGAATTCTTTCGTGGGTATATCCGGCGGCAACCAGTGCGGCGAGCAATTCCGCGATATGGTCGGGACCTCGCGTCTCCATCGTGATGTCGATGGCGGTATCTCCGAGATTCACGCCATGGTAAGCGCGGTCATATGCAGTCTCGACGATATTGGCACGGTGATCGGCAAGAATGCCGGTGAGTCGGTACAGTGCGCCGGGATAGTCAGGGAGATGAACTCTAAGGCGAACGAGTCGTCCATCTTTCACAAGGCCGCGCTCGATGATGCGCGCCAGAAGCGTGACGTCGATGTTGCCGCCGCAGACCAGCACCGCGACTCGCTTGCCTTGCAGTGGCAGCTTGCGGTTCAGGACAGCCGCAATCGCCGCCGCCCCGGCTCCTTCCGCCAGTGTCTTCTCTCGCTCCAATAAGAGGAGAATCGCATTGGCGATTTCTTCTTCTTCCACCGTTACGATGTCGTCGACGTACTTCTGAACCAGAGGGAGAGTGCGCTCTCCGGCGCGGCGCACAGCAATCCCGTCGGCAATGGTCTTCGCTGCAGCGAGAGTGACAGGCTTGCCTTGTGCCACGGCAGCTTTCATCGAAGCGATTCGAGCGGGCTGCACCCCAAACACCTTGACTTTGGGATTTGTTTCCTTCGCGGCGCAGGCGATCCCTCCGATGAGTCCGCCGCCGCCGATCGGCGAAACAATCACTTCGATATCCGGCTGCTGCTGCAGAATTTCAAGTCCCAGAGTTCCCTGCCCTGCGATCACGGCATCATCGTCAAATGCATGAATCAGGGTCAGACTCTCTGCCTGGCTCTGCTGCACGGCCTTTTCATACGCTTCGTCATAGTTAGCGCCGTGCAAGACGACTTCTGCCCCATAGGCGCGCGTGGCGGAGACCTTGGTGAGAGGCGTAGGAAGCGGCATGACGATGCGCGCGTGAACCCCGTGGCGTCCGGCGTGATACGCAACGCCTTGCGCATGATTGCCGGCCGAAGCGGCGATCACACCGTGATTCCGTTCCTCGGCGGTGAGAGTGAGCAACTTGTTAAGAGCACCGCGTTCCTTGAAAGCGCCAGTGCGCTGCTGATTGTCGAGCTTCAGGAAAATTGAATTCCCGGTGAGGCCGGAGAAAGTCTCCGAGTGCGTGCAAGGGGAGACGCGAATATCAGAACGGATTTTTCCGAGAGCAGCTTGTACGTCGGAGAGCTGAATCATTATGAGGGAACAGTCACCGGTGCCCGGTCCATCTTAACTTGGTAAGACGCCAGGAAGTGCGATCACAAAGCGATTTGCTGTCCCGTGGAAGTCGCGGAGGCAACAGGTCGCGAAGCTGGCGCCTTCAGATAAGAATCGATGCAGGCCGCAGCTTTGCGTCCTTCGGAAATTGCCCACACAACCAGCGATTGACCGCGGCGCATATCTCCAGCGGCAAAAACGCCTGGCACCGACGACATATAGTTCTGGTCGGTCGCGACGTTGCCACGATTGTCGAGCTGCACCCCAAGCTGCTCGATCATGCCGTTGCGGACGGGACCGGTAAATCCCATCGCGATCAGGACGAGGTCGGCATCCATGGTGAACTCAGAGCCGGCAATCGGATCGAACTTCGGCGGAGATCCAACCCGCATGGCATGAAGTTGTCTCACATTGCCATTCTCGTCGCCCGTCAAACTCGTCGTGGCGATGCTCCAATCGCGGATGCCACCCTCTTCATGAGCACCCTCGATGCGAAGTTGCATCGGCCACATCGGCCAGGGAGTCGACGGGGAGCGCTCCTCCGGCGGCTTTGGCATGATTTCAAACTGATGCACAGAGATCGGCTTTTGGCGATGCACGGTACCGAGGCAATCGGCCCCGGTATCTCCTCCACCGATGATGACAACGTGCTTGCCACCGGCAAGAATGTCGGCCGCTGGGTCGAGCGCATCGCCATGGCACCGCTTGTTCTGCTGGGGCAGGAATTCCATCGCGAAATGGATGCCCTTTAGTTCGCGGCCAGGTATCTTGAGATCGCGCGGTTGTTCGGAACCACCAGCGAGGACGATCGCGTTGAACTCGCGGCGTACGTCTTCGACCGAAATGTTCTTCCCTACTTCGGCGCCGGTTACAAATTTCACGCCTTCCGCCGACATCTGATCGAGGCGACGATCAATAATGTGCTTCTCCAGCTTGAATTCGGGGATCCCGTAGCGAAGTAGTCCTCCGATGCGATCGGCCTTTTCGTAGACGGTGACGGTATGACCTGCGCGGCACAATTGCTGCGCGGCCGCAAGCCCAGCTGGTCCTGACCCCACAACGGCGACCTTCTTGCCACTGCGCACCGGAGAAGGCTCGGGACGAATCCAGCCCTCAAGAAATCCACGTTCAACAATGTTCTTTTCGTTCTGCTTGATTGCGACCGGCGGCTGGTTGATGCCCAACACGCAAGACGCTTCGCACGGCGCGGGGCAGATCCGTCCGGTGAACTCCGGGAAATTGTTGGTTGCGTGCAACTGACGAACGGCATCTTTCCACCGCCCGCGATAGACAAGATCATTCCAGTCGGGAATGAGATTGCTAACGGGGCAGCCTGTCTGACAAAAGGGGACGCCGCAATCCATGCAGCGCGCTCCCTGCTTGCGGAGCCGGTCTTCCGGAAAATCCTGATAGATTTCGAACCAGTCGTTGACGCGCTCTAACACGGGCCGCCTCGGCGCCAATTCTCGCGAGTAATCCATAAAACCGGTTGTCTTACCCATGTTGCACCTGGTCCGCGTTCGCCAAGACCGCAATGGGCGCCGACGGGATGTAGGACACTTCAGAGCGGTTTATCCGCAGAACCCGCTTGAACTCGTGCGGGAACACCTTGATAAACCGCGGGACTACCTCGGACCAATTCTCGAGCAGCCAGTGAGCGCGACGGCTGTCCGTCACTTTCGAGTGGCGGGCAACGAGATCTTTTACGAGTTGTAAATCCTTGCCGTCAAGCAAAGGTTCGAGATCAACCGACTCGAGGTTGCAGCGTTTCTCGGTGAAATCTCCGCGTTCGTCGTAGACAAACGCAAGGCCACCGCTCATGCCGGCTGCAAAGTTTCGACCGCACGAGCCTAGGACAACCACGAGGCCATTCGTCATGTATTCGCAACCGTGGTCGCCGACCCCTTCTACCACGGCCGTAGCTCCAGAGTTACGAACAGCAAAGCGCTCGCCCGCGACACCGTTGAAGAAAGCTTCGCCACTGGTCGCGCCATAGAGCGCAACATTGCCGATGATGATGTTCTCTTCCGGCGCAAACGTCGAGCCCCGCGGCGGGAAGACAACAATGCGACCGCCCGAGAGGCCCTTGCCAACGTAGTCGTTCGCTTCGCCTTCCAGCGAGACGGTTACGCCCTTCGCAAGAAATGCCCCGAGGCTCTGTCCTGCCGATCCATTGAGATGAACATTGATCGTGTCTTCGGGCAGTCCTTCCGAACCGAAGCGGCGGGCGATTTCTCCGCTCAACATCGTGCCAACCGAACGATGAATGTTGCGGATCGGGAATCTCACTTCTACAGACGAAAGAGTCTCGAGAGCGTGATGCACCTGTCCGAGAATCTTGTGATCAAGAGCCTGCTCCAGACCGTGATCCTGAGACTGCACGCATCGCCGCGAAACACGGGACGGGACCGGTGGGTTGTACAGGATCGCGGAAAAGTCGAGGCCGCGAGCTTTCCAGTGATCGACCGCGGGTTCAACGTCGAGCATGTCGACGCGACCAACCATTTCGTCCACCGTGCGGAAACCAAGTTGCGCCATGTATTGGCGAACCTGTTCTGCGATAAAGAAGAAGAAGTTGATCACGTGCTCGGGCTGGCCTTGGAATTGTTTTCGCAACGTCGGATCTTGAGTCGCGATGCCCACCGAACACGTATTCAGGTGGCATTTGCGCATCATGATGCAGCCCATCGCGATTAAGGGCGTTGTGGCGAATCCGAACTCTTCCGCCCCCAACAGAGCGCCCACCACAACATCGCGACCCGTCTGCAGTTTGCCGTCCGTTTGGACGCGAATCCGGCTGCGCAGATCGTTCAACAATAGAACTTGCTGCGTTTCCGCGAGACCGAGTTCCCACGGGACACCTGCGTGCTTGATCGAACTCAGGGGCGAAGCTCCGGTCCCGCCGGAATCTCCGCTGATCAACACGACGTCCGCATGAGCCTTCGCGACGCCTGCGGCCACCGTACCGACTCCAACTTCCGCGACCAACTTCACTGCAATGCGAGCGCGCGGGCTGACATTCTTTAAATCGTAGATCAGCTGCGCCAGATCTTCGATGGAATAAATATCGTGATGCGGAGGAGGAGAAATCAGTCCAACTCCGGGAATTGAATGGCGAATCCGAGCAATGACTTCATCCACTTTGTGGCCGGGGAGTTGGCCTCCCTCGCCGGGCTTCGCGCCCTGAGCCATTTTGATTTGGAGTTCGTCCGCGTTTACCAGATAGTTTGCGGTGACACCAAAACGAGCCGATGCAACTTGCTTTACGGCGCTGCGGCGAAGATCGCCATTCGCATCACGCTTGAACCGCTCCTCATCTTCCCCGCCCTCACCGGTGTTTGACTTGCCTCCGATGCGGTTCATCGCGATGGCGAGAGTCTCGTGAGCTTCTTTGCTGATCGAGCCGAACGACATCGCGCCCGTTGTAAAACGCTTCACGATTTCTTTCGCCGGCTCAACTTCTTCGATGGAAACTGGCGTATCGCTTTTCTTCAGCTTCATCAAGCCGCGAAGAGTGCATAGATTGGAACTTTGGTTATCGACGAGATCCGTGTATTCCTCGAAAGACTTGAAGCTGTCTTGCCGAACGGCTTGCTGTAGCTTGCTGATCGTCAACGGATTGAGCAGGTGATATTCGCCGTTGACTCGCTGGTGATAGTTTCCACCGACCGACAGTTCAGTCTCAAACTCCGTGAGCGGACGGAAGGCATACTCGTGTTTCAGCCGCGATTCGGCGGCTAAGACATCGAGCCCGATGCCTTCCAATCGTGAAGTGGTGCCCGTGAAGTAAGCATCGATCAATTCTTTATTGAGACCGATCGCTTCGAAGACCTGGGCGCCCTGATAGCTCTGCAGAGTCGAGATTCCCATCTTCGAGAAGGTCTTCAACAGACCCTTCTTGACCGACTTGAGAAAATGCGCGGTCGCGATCTCAGGCGTGATGGCATCGCCGAGTTCCCCACTCCACGCCAGATTCTCAACACTCTCCAGAGCGAGATACGGGTTGATTGCGCTGGCGCCATATCCGCTGAGCAGGGCAAAGTGCATTACTTCCCGAGGTTCTCCCGATTCGGTGATCAGGGCAACCTGGGTTCGCGTCTCTTCGCGAACGAGCAGATTGTGCACGGCGGCCAATGCCAGCAGGCACGGAATGGGCGCGTAGTCTTTGTCAACGCCTCGGTCCGAAAGAATGAGCAACGAATATCCCGCTTTTACCCCTTGCGACGCTCTGCGGCAGAGTTCGTCGAGAGCCCGTCGCAGTCCGGATTCGCCGTCGCTTGCTCGGAACAACGCCGGCAAGGTCGTTGCGAGTAGGTCGCGATTCGAAACGCGACGCAGTTTCTCCAAATCCCGATTGGTCAAGAGTGGATGCGCCAGCTTCAGCATGTGGCAGTTCGCCGGCGTTTCCTCCAAAATATTGCGCTCGCTGCCGATGTAACTGATCAGCGACATGACCATCTCTTCCCGGATCGGATCGATCGGCGGGTTGGTGACTTGCGCGAAGAGCTGCTTGAAGTAGTTGAATAGTGACTGCGGTTTATCCGACAGGCACGCAAGAGGCGTATCGGTGCCCATCGACCCAATCGGCTCTTGTCCCGCAGAGGCCATGGGTGCAAGGATCATTCGCAGATCTTCGTCACTGTAGCCGAATGCGCGCTGACGGCGTAAAAGCGTTTCGCCGTCCGGATAATGCATGCGCGACGGTTCCGGCAAATGATCGATCGTGATCTGATTCTCCGTCAGCCACTCAGCATAGGGCTGTTGCGACGCCAACTTCTGTTTGATTTCCTTGTCAGAAACGATCCGGCCTTCCACCGTATCGACCAGGAACATTTTGCCGGGTTGCAGACGTCCCTTTTTCTGCACTTGCGCGGGCGGTACATCAAGGACTCCCGCTTCTGAGGCCATGACAACCAGGCCGTCAGTGGTGATCACGTATCGTCCGGGCCGAAGGCCGTTGCGGTCGAGAGTAGCGCCGATGACCCGGCCGTCGGTAAAAGCGATCGCGGCCGGACCGTCCCAAGGCTCCATGAGGCAGGCGTGATATTCGTAGAAGGCGCGCTTCTCCGGCTTCATGTGCGGATTGCCCGACCACGCCTCTGGAATCATCATCGCCATGACATGAGGAAGACTGCGACCCGCTTGCAGGAGAAGTTCCACCGCGTTGTCAAAGTTTGAAGAATCGCTGCCGTCTGGCGCAATGATTGGGTTCAGCTTCTGCAGGTCGTCACCAAAGAGCGGGGACCGCAACAGAGACTGCCGCGCATGCATCCAGTTGACGTTGCCACGGAGCGTGTTGATCTCGCCGTTGTGAGCGATGTAGCGATATGGATGTGCCCTTTGCCAACTGGGAAACGTGTTCGTCGAAAATCTCTGATGGACGAGGCACAGCGCGCTCACCGCATCGGGATCGGAAAGTTCGCGATAGAAGTTTTCAATTTGGGACGCGAGCAGCAGCCCTTTGTAAATGATCGTGCGGCAGGAAAGCGAGGGGATGTAAAACATCTCGGCATCTTCAATCCCGGCCTCACGAACTTCATTTTCGGCCCGTTTACGCACGACGTAGAGCTTGCGCTCGAAGGCGTCCTCGTTCATCCCTGGGGTGCTGCGTACGAAAATCTGTTGAATATAGGGCTGTGAAGCGCGGGCAACTCGTCCAATTGCGGAAGCATAGACTGGAGTATCCCGCCATCCGAGTAAAGTTAGCCCTTCTTCCCGAACGATGCGCTCAAGAATTCCCTCACATACCAGACGCGGATGTTTTTCGACCGGCAAGAAGATCATGCCGACGCCGTACATACCTGCCTTCGGCAACTTGAAGCCGAGCTTTTCGCATTCGCGAGCGAAGAACTTGTGCGGGATCTGAATCAAGACGCCGGCGCCGTCACCGGTCTCCGGATCGCAACCGCAAGCGCCACGATGCGCCAGGTTCAGGAGAACCTGAATGCCTTTCTGGATGATGTCGTGGCTTTTCTTGCCGGAAATGCTAGCGACGAACCCGATGCCACAAGCGTCGTGCTCGTGCGCTGGATCGTAGAGGCCCTGTGCGAGTGGGACCGCATTCCTCGAGTTGAGACGCGTCGTCATGGACTTCGTCCGAGGGACAGACTTCCTTTCGATTCTTACGTTTTGGGGCGGGCATTGCTGGGATACCCAGTCGCACACTTACCCTCAGAAACATCTGCGCTCTACTTTAATATCGCCTGCGGACGAGCTATGTACAATGCAGAATTTTGATGGGAGCTATGCAAATTTCGCGGTCGAGATTCGCTTATGGCATTCCCCGTTAATTAACCTTCCGTTGAACAGAGTCCGCTATAATTCCGCACAACCACAATGGACTTCGATCAGCTTATTACATTTCTAGAGGTTGCACGACAGGGAAGCTTTTCTCGGGCGGGAGAAAAGGTCTTCCGGTCGCAATCGGCCGTTAGCGCCCAAATCCGGCAACTGGAGCAGGAATATGGCGACCGCTTGCTTGATCGATCCGGCAAGACAGTGAAGCTAACTCCGGCAGGCCAGGTGTTTTACGAATATGCCGAGCGACTGAAGAGTCTAAGGGATGAGTCGTTGATGGCCGTCGCGGATCACAGCGGTACTCCCCGTGGAACGCTGCGTGTAGGGGCGAATGAGGCCACTTGCCTGTATGTTTTGCCCGAAGTTTTCGGCGAATACTGCCGTCGATATCCTCCGGTGCAGATCAGCATCTATCGAAATTTCAGTTACAAAATCGTTGAAAAGCTGGAAAACGGGATGGTGGAAGTGGGCATTCTTACCTTGCCCATCCAGTCGCCCAGCCTAAAGATTCAACCGATTTTCCGCGATAAGCTGATGTTGATGGTGAGCCCGAAAAATCCGTTGGCTAAGTTCAAGGTGGTGCCTGTCAGCGAGATTGTGAAGCATCCTCTGCTATTTCCAAAGACAGGCCACACCCGCCGATTGCTCGACAAGTTGTTTCGCCCTCACAGCGCGGAATTGCAGGTACGGATGGAGTTACCCAGCATCGGAATGATCAAGAGCTTCGTGGCGGCTGACCTCGGTGTTTCGCTCATCAGCGCCTCATTCGCCCGCGACGAAGTCAATGCCGGCAGGGTAAAGCTGATCGATCTCGAAGATGCAGAACTGTACCGGGAACTAGGCCTAGCGTATCGCCGCGACCGAACTCTTTCTGTCGCGTCGACGGCATTCGTTGCTCTGTTGAGGCAATTTGCCACCCAGATGAAAAAGGCGGAGGCGTAACCCGCGCTTCTACCTGAATTATCGATACAACCCATCGCAATTTTGTGTTTCTTTTGATCGCTGCGCCTCGTTATTCTGATCTCCGGAATTTCATGAAGCGATCCATCCACAAGGACACTCGAATTACATCGACACGCACAGCCATGTCGACACGAATTACGTGTCTGGAGGATGGGATCGGATGAAGTAAAGCAATCTTAAAGAAAGTCACCCGAACCCACCGCCAGACGAAACTGGCGGTGGGTTTTTGCTTTTGCAGTTCAAATTGGAGGTTACGGAATGAGCGCACTTCAGCGACACAGCAGATTCGAACAAGGCGAAGACTTGGTGGTGATGAAGTTCGGGGGTACGTCGGTAGAGGATGCCGCCGCGATTCGCCGCCTGATTGGCGTTGTTGAAGGCAGACCGGGGGCACAACAAGTGATAGTGGTCAGTGCTCTTGCGCGTGTCACCGATCAGTTGCTTGAGGCCGGGCGAGCCGCCGCGCAGGGTCATCTCGGATCCGGTCTCGCGGCCGTGCGCAGCATTTACGTTCGGCATGAACAACTGTCGGATTCGGTGGTGGAAGGAAGCGTTGACGGAACCCTGGATCGCGTTTTGCGTTCGGAGTTTCAGGCTCTCGAAGACTTGCTTCATGAGATCGAGAGCGCCGGGCAGCTGAATCTCAAGATGCAGGATCGACTCTTGGGTTACGGAGAATGTTTTTCTGCCCGGCTCATTACCGACGCCCTGCGGCATGCCGCGATTGATGCGGTTCACGTCGACGCGCGCAGCTGTATTGTCACCGATGCCAGACACGGACAGGCCAATCCAATCTGGGACGTCACCAAGGAACGCATCCGAGGGGCTCTCGTGCCTCACCTCGAAGCAGGCAGAATCCCTGTTCTAGGCGGATTTATCGCCAAGACGTCCGAGGGCGAACCCACGACGCTTGGACGAGGCGGATCTGATTTCACTGCGGCCATCCTTGGCGCCGCCCTGCACGCTTGTCGCGTGGAAATATGGACCGATGTCGACGGAGTAATGACTGCCGATCCGAAATTGTGTCCAGAAGCTCGTGTCATTCACAAGATGACTTTCGATGAAGCCGCGGAACTGGCGTACTTCGGGGCAAAGGTGTTGCATCCTGCGACGCTCGCCCCGGCGATGCGGGAGAACATCCCGGTTTACGTTCTGAATTCGAGAAGGCCAGACGGGGCGGGCACGGAAATCAGGGCCGAAGCAGCCGGGGGCGGCGCGGTTACTGCGATTACCGCCAAAAGGGATGTCTCGGCGGTCGAAATTGAATCGCTTCGGGGAATTGACTCGATTCTGCTTGATGCCGTGTTCGCCGCCTTTGAGCAGCACGCATGCTCGGTCGACGTGATGTCCACTTCGATGGGCCGAATGTACCTGCTGGTTGGACCCAACGCAAATCTTCCGAAGATCGCAGCTGAACTCAAGGGGATCGCGAAGGTTGAGTGGGAAAACCGGAGGGCTTTGGTCTGCGTAGTGGGTGAGAGCGTTCGACGGCAAGCGGAAGTGGCCAGCAAGGCTTTTGCCGCGGTGTCCGATATGAACGTGCGAGTGTTGTGTCAGAGCGCGTCGGACCGAACGATCTCTTTCCTTGTGGATGATTCGAGGGTTGAAGAAACCGTGCAACGTCTGCACAGTCTCTTCTTCCCAAAGGCAGATGCCGGTCGCGACTGGGGAGGACTCTCAGCTGCCTTTTGCCAGGCGGGATAGCACCGGTCAGTTCCCGATCTTCGCGGCCTTCGACGTCTCCGCGGGCTCGATGATGTGCAGCCCGCACTCCGTCTTGGCAAATCCCGACCACCGGCCGGCGCGCGGATCTTCTCCCGGCCGCACGGCACGGGTGCAGTGGGTGCAACCGATGCTTGGGTAATCCTGATCATGCAGCGTGTTGTAGGGAACATCGTGGTCGTGGATGTAGCGCCAAACCTGCTTCGAACTCCAATCCACGATGGGATTGATCTTCAACAAATTGAACTTCGCGTCCCACTCAATCCGGCGCGCGGCAGAACGAACCGAAGTCTGGTCGCGACGGATGCTCGTGATCCATGCGCTCAGTTCAGAGAGCTTCCGGCGTAGAGGTTCGACTTTCCGCAAGTTGCAGCATTGATCGGGCTCGCGGCTCCAAAGAGCAGTCCCGTGAACGCGCTCTTGCTCTTCCGGAGAGAGTAACGGGAGTACCTTTTCGATCGTGATCCCATACTTCTCTTCGATCCGGTCCATCAAGGCATAGGTTTCAGGAAACAGAAATTCCGTGTCGATGGTGAACAGACGAAAATCTTTGCTCACGCGCGACGCCATGTCGATCAAAACCATTCCTTCAACGCCAAACGCTGAGGAGATGGCGACACGATTTCCGAACGTCTCGAAAGCCCAGGTGAGGACTCTCTGGGGAGTCCAGTTCTCGGCGCATTCGCGGATTCCCGCGAATACGTTTGTAAATGGGACTTCGGACGGATCTTGCATTTCGACTTTCACGGTAGGGGCTCCTGATCACCGGTCAATGCAGGTTTGGAATATTCAGCGAGAAATGACGCCTCAAACTCAGTGGAGGCCAATCCGATTTCTTGGACTCCAGAATCGGCAAATCTCACAACTTCGCCGACGATCAACAGCGTTGGCGCAATCATTTGGGGTACATCACCTAATTCACCAATCGTCGTACGATGAACTCTCTGATGAATGGTTGTGGCCCGGGAAATGACTGCGCAGGGCGTGTCGTTCTTAAGTCCGGCATCTGTCAACCTTGCGGCGGTATCGGCATAATTCTTGCCGGGCATGTAGATGACCAACGTAGCGCCGCTCCCGGCCAGTTTGCCCCAGTTGGCGGCTTCGCTTCCCTGGGCCTGATGCGCCGTTAAAAACACGAGCGAGGATGACGCGCGGCGATGGGTCAGAGGAATTTGCGCCATCGCTGCCGCTCCGAAAGCCGACGTCACTCCGGGCACGACTTCGTACGCAATTCCAGCCTGACGGAGCGCTTCGATCTCCTCTCCGGCGCGGCCAAAGATCATCGGATCCCCGGACTTCAACCGGATTACTTTCTGCCCGGCGTCAGCCAGCGCGATCATGAGAAAGTTGATTTCCTCTTGTTGCAGGCGTTTCTTGCCGCAACGCTTTCCAACGTTGTGCAATTGAGCCGATCCGGAAACGAGGCTCAAAATGGCCGGGGCCACCAAGTCGTCGTGCAGCACCACTTCGGCCGTTTGCAGCAGGCGCAGCGCTTTCACGGTGAGCAACTCGGGATCGCCCGGTCCTGCGCCTACCAGATAAACCTTCCCCTTCATGCGCCCTCTCCTTTGGCAGCCAGTTCCGGCTGCTCGGCCAAGGCGGCCTCGAAGGCTTCCCTGCTCGCCAATGAATGGAGCAGGTCCAGCTTGCGTTCCTTGTCCAAGTCGCTCGCGAGAATCAGCTTCCTCGTGGCGCCGAGTTCAGCAACCCAATCCGTGTATGCCGGACCAAACTGCTTCTCCAGTTGCTGCCGGAGCTTTTGTGCTAGCGACGGACTCTGACCCGCCGTAGAAATTGCAATCTGCAAGTCACCTCGCCGAACAACGGAGGGATAGAAGAAATCGCAGAGGTCAGGGACATCGACCACATTGCAGAGCACGCCGAGTTGCTCAGCCTCGCGGTAAATCCGTTCATTGAGCGTTCGGGAAGAAGTCGCTACGATCGAAAGAAATGCTCCGCGGAGATCGTCACTCTGAAAATGGCGCAGTTCGAGCTCAATAGCTTCGGCACGCGCCCATTCGCGAACGACAGGAGTCGCATCGAGGGCGATAACACGAATCCGCGCTCCGGTTTCAAGCAGACCGCCGATCTTTTCTTCGCCGATCCTTCCCGCACCGACGACGAGGCACTGCCTTCCTTCGAGTTTCAGGAACATTGGGAATAGGCTAGTCACCGTTTCCTCCCGCTGCATGCACCAGATTTTGTGGCAGGTCACGAGGTACTGCGGCAATGGAGCCGCCCGCCAGGAACTCCCGTATTTCGACAGTTGGTGTGACGCGCAAAGAAACGGCGCAGATTCTCGCCCGGTTCCCGAGCCGTCTGATACCGGCCGAGCAAGCGTTCGAGAGCGTCAGGAACCTCCGTAGCTGCGCACCGGTATCCCACGGGGCGCGCAGTCGCTTGATTCAGGCCCAGGGCACCGCCAACACAGAAGTAGTACGCGTCGACCATCCGATCGTTCACTTTGATCTTCTTGCCCTCAATGCCGATATCGGCAATCCAATGCTGGCCGCAGCTATTCGGGCATCCGGTCACATGGAGTTTCAAGTGTTGATCGAATCCTGGAAGTCGTTCGTCCAATTCGTCCACCAGCCACCGGGAAAAGCTCTTGGTCTCGGTAATGGCAATCTTGCAAAATTCAGTGCCGCTGCAAGCCACCGTGCCCCGAGCGAATGACGATCCACCTACCTGCAAGCCGATACCATCCAACTCTCTGGCCAAACTATCGGCGTCGAGCGTGGGGACGTTCACCACCAAGAGATTCTGCATGTTGGTCGCTCGCAGTTCCCCGCCGGCAAAGCGCTCGGCAAGCTCAGCAGCTGACTGCATTTGATCGGCACTAATGCGGCCACGCAGGGCAACAGCACCCACATAAGAGAGGCCCGGCTGTTTCTGCGCGTGAATGCCGACGTGGTCGCGATAGACATCGTCGGGAGCATCTTCTTCGGCCGCGGGATCGAGCTTGAAACCAAGGCGATCCTGCAATTCGCCGAGAAAGCGATCGGCGGTCCAACCGTGACGCAGGAAAAGAAACTTCAGTCGAGCGCGTTCACGATGTTCGCGGAGCACATCAGAATCGCGGAACAGTTCAGCAATTCCCTTCACGACGGGCAACACCTGATTCCATCGCACGAATACATTGAGCCGCGAACCAAGATGAGGTTCGGCTGAAAGTCCGCCCGCCACCCGCAGTGAGAAACCAACTTCGGGTTTGCCCCCGACGTAACGCGTGATGGCGGTGAGGCCGATGTCATTGATCTCCGGGTACGAGCACCACGAGCGGCATCCCGCGATGGAGATCTTGAATTTGCGCGGTAGGTTGTAGAAGTCCGCGTTCCCTGCCATGAACTGAGAGGTCTCAAGAACAAGAGGAGATGCATCGACGAGCTCGTCGGCGTCGACGCCTGCCACTGGGCATCCCGTGACGTTGCGCGCCACATCGCCGCAGGCTCCGATTGTGTTCAAGCCAACCTGCCATAAACCATCCAGAACTTCGGGCAACGACTCGATGGTGACCCAGTGCAGTTGGATGTTCTGGCGAACGGTGAGATCGGCAATTCCGTTGGCATAGCGGCGGGTCAGGTCGGCGATCTTGCGGAGTTGGTTTGAGGTCATCATTCCGTTGGGGATGCGAATGCGGACCATGAAGCGCTGCAATGCCTTGCCTTCCCCACCTTGACCGCCGGTGACGCCTGCTCCGTCCCCCTGGGTGTACACGCCCCACCACCGGAAATAGGTCCCAATCCACTCGGGCGGGATTGAGGAGAATCCTTCGCGAGCGAAGCGCCGAATTTCATCCAGTCCGTCCCAGGGATTCATCGCCCGTTTGAGGCGCTCGGCTCGCTGCGCTTTCGTCTCTTTCACCGCGTTGTTCGTATTCGTCATAATTGTGACTTTCCACAGAAAACAAAAAACCCACCGCCAGTCAGTCTGGCGATGGGTCTGATAAGTGCTGGGTATTAAGAAATAATTCTTAGGTCAGCAGCCTCCCCACGCCAGTGCAAACGCATGCACAACAACAACAGGTGCAGGGACACATGGCGCGAAGATTGGAGAACTCTGACATTCGAGTTTAGATTGTAAGCGGCGGGTCCGCACCCGTCAATAAACGTTGGTAATGCCTTTGATTCAAACTTTGGATGGAAAGAATCAGAATTATTGCGTGTCCAGAATTCTAGAGCGCCGAAACTGTAGAATCATCAACTTAGCCTTTAAACAACTGTTGAGCGAGAATTGTTAATCGCCACACAGGGACTGTCTCTGTCGGCCTGATCCAGAAAGGTACACCATTCGATGAAGCGTTCGATTCCCTTAATACTGCTAATTCTGGCGTTTCCAGTAGCCGCATGGAGCCAAAGCAGCAGCTCTGACGCCTACAAATCGACCCTCGACCGTTTGGAATCTCTGTCGCACCGCCCTGAGGCGGAGTGGCTATTCCACGATGACATCCCGCATCCCGAGGACCCGAGTGTGAACGACGCGGGCTGGGGCACGTGGACCGTGAAGAATGTGTCTGGGCCTGGCGGGCAGAACGCGAGTGAGGAACATTGGAAAGGCACGCGCGTGTTCCGTCGCTGGATCCAAATTCCCGACAAAATCAACGGATATGCTACGCAGGGATCCGAGGTTTGGGCCGACCTACGTTTCGGAACTCCTGGCAGTTTGATGATTACCGTTTTCTCAAATGGCGGAATTCTGTATCGCGGCGATGATGACAATATTTTGCCCGTGCTGCTCTCAGAAAATGCGCAGCCTGGGCAGAAATTTCTAGTCGCGATTCGTGTCGTTACGGGCGACGACATTCAATCGGAATTCTTCCACAGCGAGATCACGATCGAGCCGCCGCATTCCCGCCCCGACCCGGCCCTCTTGAGGCTGGAAGTGCTCTCAGCAAGCCCAATCATTGCAGCTTACCCGGATGGACAAGCGGAACGCGAAACGCAATTGCGGGAGGCTGTAAAGGCAATCGATTTCTCTCCCCTCGACAAGGGAGACCAGGCAGGATTCGATGCCTCGCTAAAGGCGGCTCAAGCGAAGCTGGAAGTGCTGAAGCCGTGGATGCAACAATTCCGGATTCGAGCGGTCGGCAATTCGCATATTGATATGGCGTGGCTGTGGCCGTGGACCGAAACCGTCGAGGTGGTGCGCAACACATTTCGAAGTGTGCTCGACTTGATGCGGGAGTATCCCGACTTCAAATTCACCATGTCGTCGGCGCGGACCTATGAATGGATGCAGGAGAAATATCCGGACCTGTACAAAGAGATTGAGCAGAGGGTAAAGGAAGGCCGCTGGGAGATCATCGGGGGCATGTGGGTCGAACCCGACCTCAACATGCCTGATGGAGAATCACTGGTCCGGCAGATCCTCGTTGGCAAGCGGTATTTCCAAAAGAACTTTGGCGTCGATGTAAGAATCGGCTGGAATCCTGATTCGTTCGGATACAACTATCAACTCCCTCAGATTTACAAGAAGACCGGCATGGATTATTTCGTTACCCAGAAACTTCTCTGGGCCCACGAATTCACGACTTTCCCTTACAAGCTCTTCTGGTGGCAAGCTCCAGATGGCAGCAAGTTGCTCACGTATTTCCCGCATGACTACGCCGGGGGAATCGATGCTGAGCCTCTCGCAAAGGATGTATCCATCTGGATGCCGTCTATTTACGGACCGAAAGTTCCTGACAATCCTGAGATGATGCACCTGTACGGCGTCGGCGATCACGGCGGCGGTCCTACCCGCGCGATGCTCGATCATGCGGACCAGTTGAGGGCGCCCGACACCCTCTTCCCGAAACTGCAGTTCAGTTTCGCGACTGACTTTTTCCGCGATCTCGAAAAAAAGCTACCCACGATGCAGGTCCCAACCTGGGATGGCGAGTTGTATTTCCAATATCACCGCGGAGTCTTCACGACTCAGGCTGAAACCAAGCGCAGGATCCGGCGTTCCGAGGAAAACGTACTGAATGCCGAGAAGTTTGCCTCTTTGGCAACTCTCTTCGGGCGAGCCTACCCTCACGACGAAATGGAACTGACTTGGAAGAACCTTCTGTTCGATCACTTTCACGACATCATGCCGGGCTCGGGTATCGCAGTGAATTATCTGGACGCAAAGCGCAACCTCGAAGACGTCGATCGCGCCGCCAACGAAGTGACATCGGGATCGGTCCACGAGATCGCCGCCCACATCAACACGCAGCGAGAGGGCGCACCGACGATCCTTTTCAATTCCCTCTCGTGGCCTCGGACGGATGTAACGGAGATTGAGACGCAGTTGCCCGAACCGGCGCGCAATATTTCAGTGGTCGATTCGACGGGAAAGCCCGCGGAGAGCCAACTGCTTTCGATGGACAGCGAGACGCACCGCGCACGATTTCTGCTGCTTTCGCATACTCCGTCGTTAGGCTACTCCACATACTTTGTTCGCGGAGCTACGAATCCAGTTCCCGTGCACGCCTTGCTGAAAGCATCGGCCGACACTCTGGAAAATGAATTCGTCCGCGTAAAGATCGATCCGCAGACGGGTTGCATGACCAGCCTGTTCGACAAACGGAGCGGAACCGAGTCTTAGCCCCCGCCGAAACAGATACAGGCGGGCCCAAAAATGCGATTTGCGGCAACCTTCTTCAGACCTTTGTGGACAAGCCGAAACAATGGGACGCATGGAATATCGACGCCGACTTCGAGAAACAGCACTGGGACCTCGACAAGGCAGATGATGTCAAACTGGTGGAAAGTGGACCGCTCCGGGCGGTGATTCAAGTCAAGAATCACTTCCAGAATTCGACCTTCGTGCGCGACGTCATCTTGTATGCGGGCATCGATCGCGTGGACGTAAGGATGCAAGCTGAATGGCACGAAAAACACATCCTGCTCAAAGTTGCATTCCCGGTGAGCGCCCACAGCGACAAGGCAAGCTACGAGATTCCATTTGGATCCGTGGATCGTCCAACCACCCGAAATACCCCGGCGGAACAGGCACAATTCGAAGTTCCTGCCCAACGGTGGGCCGACCTCTCTGATGCCAAGCACGGCCTCAGCCTGATGAACGATTCGAAATACGGATACGACGCAAAAGGCAACGTGTTGCGCCTGTCTCTGTTGCGATCGCCAGAATGGCCTGATCCGCACGCGGATGAAGGTCATCACGAATTCACATATTCGATCTATCCTCATGGTGGGGGATGGAAAGAAGCACTCACCATCCGTCGCGGATACGAATTGAACTACAAGCTGATTGCGGTTCCGACCGAGAAGCACGAAGGAAAACTTCCGCCTGAGCACTCGTTCGTGCAATCTCAGCAGGACAACATCATCGTGAGCGCCTTGAAGAAAGCGGAAGACAACAATGCGCTCATTCTTCGCTTCTACGAATGGGCCGGCAAGGCGGGGGACGTCACCTTACAACTTCCGCCGGGAGCAACCTCGGCATCGGAAACGGATTTGATGGAGAGACCGACTTCAACTCTAGAACTGAACAGTCAGGGTCTGAAAGTATCTACAAAGCCGTACGAGATCAAGACGATCAAGGTGCAGTTCTCCGAAACGGCGGGATCCGAAATGGCGGCGCAGAAATGACCTTGAATCAAGACGCTCCTATCTTGGGAGTCGATATTGGAGGAACCAAGGTCGCCGTTGGCTTGGTGGATGGGTCAGGCAAGATTCTCAGCCAGGGACGGAAACCGATGGTCGGAAACGGTGGCGCTGAAGCAGGGCTCAAGGCGGTTCTGGGGGCGATCGACTCCATGCTGACAACGGCGCCGGGCGGGATTCGAAGTATTGGCATCTGCGCTCCGGGCCCGCTCGATCCAAAAACTGGAGTCATCCTGAACCCTCCCAATCTCCCTTGCTGGCGCAATTTCCCGCTCGCCGAGAGAGTCGCTGAGAAATATGGCGTCTCCGTCAAAGTGGATAACGACGCAAATGCCGCGGCCCTCGCGGAGACTCGCTGGGGCGCCGCGCGAGGTTTTCGCTACGTCTTTTACGCCACGATCGGAACTGGCATTGGCAGTGGAATTGTCTTCGACAACACGATCTACCACGGCAAGACTGGATCAGCGGGCGAAGGCGGGCACGTAAGCATTGACTATCGAGGTCCGGTTTGCGCCTGCGGGAAAAAGGGCTGCATCGAAATCCTGGCCGCCGGTCCCGCTATCGGCCTGAGAGCCCGTACAAAGATTGCATCCGCCTCTGGGAAGCGTTCCGCCATTCTCGATCTTGCAGGAGGCAATCTTGCCGCGGTGACGAGCGAGCATGTGGGAAAGGCCTTCGCAGCCGGAGATCCGTTGGCCCGTGAAATCCTCTTGGAAACTGTTGAGCTGCTCACCACCTGGCTGGGAAACATCGTCGACCTGCTGGACCCAGATGTTCTTGTGATGGGTGGCGGAGTGGCGGCAATGCTTGGACCATTCTTTGATGAGATGAAGCGCCGTCTTCCAGCGTGGTGCGTGAATCCGGGGGCGAGCGAAATACCGTTATTGATGGCTCACTACGGCGCCGACGCGGGAATCGCTGGCGGCGCAGCTCTGTGCTCTTAGGACGTTTAATCCCCTCAGTCATCACAGCGAGGACTATCGATGTCTGTGCGAAAACTTTGCCGTTTCTGCTTCGTCTCCGTTGCCTGCGTAATTTCAGTTGCGTCGGTAGCTCAGTCGGACAATTTGCCGAAGGCGCCGCGATCGCACGTGTTCAGCCTGACGCCGGCTCCCGGCTACTTCACGGAGCCGGCAGTCGCTGTGAATCCACAGAATCCGAAGCAAGTCGTCGTCGTATTCCAGGACAATGCGCGAGCTTCGTATTCACAGGATGCAGGTGAGACGTGGCAATCGGCGGAAGGCGTCGATCCTAAAAACTACAGAGTTTCAGGCGACGTTTCGACAGTATTCGACAATCGAGGGCATGCATTCATTTGCTACATCGCCTTCGACAAGCTCGGAACTTTTAATTACTGGGCCCATGGCGCGACGCGCAACGGAATTTTCGTGCGACGTTCCCTCGATGGCGGCAAAACATGGGAAGCCAATCACGTCCCGGTCGCCGAACAGTCGAGCTCCCCGGGAATCCCTTTCGAAGACAAGCCTTATATCGTCGCTGATAACACCCAAAGCAAATTCGCCGGCAATCTTTACATCGGATGGACGCGGTGGCGCCTGGCCGACTCGCAGATGGTTTTTTCGCGCTCGACCGACGACGGCAAATCGTGGTCACAGCCGATCGAGATCGACGCCCACCCTGGCCTGCCGCGAGACGACAACGGAGCTGTCGAAGGATTCGACGGTGTGGTTGGTCCCAATGGAACGCTCTTTGCCATCTGGAGCCAGGACAACGAAATCATGCTCACTTCGTCTCGCGATGGCGGCAAGACGTTCAAGCGAGCACGCTCCATTGTGCACACTGCGCCGATCATGTTCGCGATTGATACTTTAGATCGTGCGAATGGATTCCCACAAATTGGTATGGACCCGAAAAGCAAACGACTCTATGTGACGTGGAGTGACTATCGCAATGGCGAGTTGGATGTATTCATTGCGACATCTGTGGATCAGGGTAAGCATTGGAGTTCGCCCCAGCGAGTGAATGACGATCCTGTTCACAATGGGGCGGAGCATTTCTTCCAGTGGCTTGCCGTAGATCCAACGGACGGATCGGTCAACGTCGTCTTCTACGACCGCAGGCGCGATCCGTTGAACCGCAAACAAATCGTCGTTTTGGCTCGATCCACTGACGGTGGACAGAGATTTCAAAACTATGCTTGGACCGATGAACCTTTCGAAGCTGGCGGCGTATTCTTCGGCGACTACAGCGGCCTCGCCGCATATGGCGGGCGTGTGTACGGAGCCTGGACCGAGCAACCTCCTTCCGCTCCGGCCGAGAAGCGAGAGAACAAGACTGACGAGAAAGATGCCAAATCGAAACCGCTCGGAACCGTCGTCAAAGTCGGCACAGCGGACTTCGGCAAGTAATCTCCCAACCAACCCGGTTGCCCTCGATTCACCCGACTCTCACTAGCATTTTCTTTACGTCCTTGTGATTGAGTAAAGATTCGTAAAACCAGCAACGTTTTCGCAACTAGGGCCTCATAATCTGGTTCTTACCAGTAAGCCCGAATACGGCGATTTCAGGAGGAATGGAATGATCAGACATTGGATAATCGCGCTCGCTATTGCGGGCGTACTTTACACCGTCACGCCATCGATGGCACAGGACGCAGGCGGCGGCGATGCGCAGTCGGCACCGGCAGGAGGCCCGCCAGAGGGTGGGCGGCGTCATTTCGATCCGGCACGACGGACGGAAATGCTTAGCAAGCAATTGAAACTCAACTCTGACCAGCAGGCGAAGGTGCTCGATGTTTTGAAGTCGCAGCAATCGCAGATGGAAGGGCTGCGATCGGACAGCTCCGCATCACAAGACGATCGCCGGTCGAAGATGATGGAAATTCGGAAGGCTTCGGACGATCAGATTCGCGGAGTTTTGGATTCCAATCAGCAAAAGAAGTGGGATGCGATGCAGAGCCGCCGTGAGCAGTGGCAGGGACATCGCGGGGACGCTCCGCCTCAGAGCGCACCAGACGCCTCGCAACCGAAATAGCCTGGTCTTTCGCAGATACACGAAGATCCCCGCGTCTCGACGGGGGATCTTCGTTTTTCGGAATCTGCGTGGAGATCTCTCCTGGGCGCGACTAGTTCGCGGGCGCAGACGCTCGGGATCTCGGCAAGACCACTCGAACGGAACAGCCTCGTCGACTAACCCTATTCCCAATTTCAACTCTTCCGCCGTGCGCTTCGGCGATCTGCCGCGAGAGAACTAGCCCGACGCCGCTTCCATTGGGTTTGGTCGTATAGAAGGGCGTAAATACGTTTGCCGGATTCAGTAGGCCCGGCCCATTGTCGTCGATCGTGAGAATCACGGCGTCACTGTCCACGTCCCAGTGAAGTTCCACATCGTCATTCCCTAACATTGATGAGATTCCCGCGGCATCCGGAGCCGTCGTCGCTGTCTCAAGTACAGCGTCCGCAGCGTTGCGCACCAGATTGATCAGCATCTGCTCGAGTTGATCAGGATCGGCTTGAAACGAAACGTCAGGCCCTGGCTGCACGCATACCTTGATTCTGGTCTCAAGTCCGGCAGCACGGGCGATAAGGGGCGCTAAACGGACCTCGCGCAGAACCGGAGGAGGCATTTGCGCCATTCGTCGATATGCCTCCAGAAAGCGATGTAACGAAGCTGATCGCAACTCGATGATTTCAAGACCGCGCTGCAAGTCGCTGCGCAATTCGGCTTCCATGGGTGCCGAAGAAACGCGCGAGTTCAGACTTCCCGCGATTGATTTGATAGGCGCAAGTGAATTGCTGAGCTCATGGCCGAGAACACGAATCAGCCGCTGCCAGGCACGCCGTTCTTCTTCCCTCAAGGCTCGACTGACATCGGACAACACGACCAGAGTGTGCGGAACGCCATGCTGACGAAATGAACTTCGCCGAAGCAGCCAACGTGCTCGCGAGTCGTTGAGGTTCAGTTCCACGAGGCTCTCATTGTCTGCGCTGAGACACTGCTCGAGATTGAGGTCGGCCGCTGTGTATCCCAATGTTCGAGTCTTTGCGCGACGGAGTAGGTGCTCGCCCGCAGGATTTACCAAGCGGAGCACCGACGCCGGATCAAATGCAAACAACGGTGCGTCAATCTCATCGACCACCCGCTGGAGGAGAGCGGTTGCTTCGATCGCTCGAACTTTTTGATCCGACAGCATATCGGCAAGCGCGTTGACTTCGAGAGAGAGTTCGCCGAGGGCATCCTCAGGCGCAGCGTTCCGGGCTCGGAATGAATAGTCCTCTTCCCGAAGCGAGCCAATCACATTCGCTAGAGTCTGGAGTGGCCTCGTCGTCTGCTCCTGCAGGGCGAGAGCGAGCAACCACCAGGCGAACAATTCGAGGCAGACGAGCCCGATGCGCGAATCGACACTCCACGGCTGCATCCAGACGAGCACTGCGCTGACGACGAGTCCGGGAAGAGCAACAAGGAAGGAGTAGAGGCTGATTCGGTTTTCGTAGAGGATTCGGGCTCGTTTGCGCGGACGTGAACTCTTCGGGCCGGTGAAGCTAGACCCCATATTTCTCCATCCGTCGATACAGAGCGCCGCGGCTCAAGCCCAGAGCCTCTGCCGCCTGACTTACGTTTCCTTGAAAGCGCTGCAGAGCCTTTCGAACCAGTACCGCCTCGACTGCCTCAAGACTCAAGTCTTCGAGGTTTTGGCTGTTTGCGCGTTGGGAACTGAGTGCCAGATCACCCGGCTGGATTTCCGAAGTCCGGCACATCAGGACGGCGCGTTCGATGGTGTGTTCAAGCTCGCGGACGTTTCCCGGCCACGCGTATTGCTTCAACGCCTGGATTGCGGCGGGATCAAACTGTTGCACCGGTCGCCTGTAACGGGCGGCATATCGAGCAAGGAAATGTGCAGCTAGCAACGGGATATCTTCGCGCCGTTCGCGCAAAGCCGGGACATGGATCTCTACCGTATTAAGCCGGAAGAGTAAGGTCTTCGCGAAATTGCCCGGCGGAACAAGCTGCCGGCAGATCAATGTTAGTTGCCGAAAGGACGCGGACGTTAACCCGGCGAGAGCGCGACGATCCGACTCGCTCAATTTCTCCAGACTCAAGCACGCGCAACAACTTTGCCTGCTGGCGGAGAGGAACATTGCCGATCTCGTCGAGAAAAATTGTTCCGCCGTCAGCAAGTTCGAAGCGCCCGATGCGATCTGTACGGGCGTCGGTGAACGCTCCTTTCACGTGACCAAAAAGTTCGCTCTCGAAGACTCCGTCGGGAATCGCTCCCGTGTTCACCGCTACGAGGGTTCGCGAGGTACGAGCACTGAGCGCGTGCAGGGTTTGTGCAACGACTTCTTTTCCGGTTCCATGCTCTCCCGTGATCAACACGTTCGCGTCGGATGGACCGACGCGCGCAATTGTATCGAGCACAGGCTGCATCGCGGGAGCCGTCGCGAGAAACTCAGGTCGGCCTTCCGCCCGGAGCAGCCGATTCTCAGCCTCCAAGCGTGCGGCATGCTGCAGGGCGCGATACAGTTCTACCTGAGTGCGCAGGATGGAAACCAGCCGCTCGTTCTCCCACGGCTTTTGAACGAAGTCTCGAGCCCCGCGGCGCATCGCCTCGACGGCAAGTTCGACATTCGCCCACGCCGTCATCACGATTACCGGCACGGTGGAATCCAGGCCCACGATCTGCGATAGCAAATCGAGGCCTTCCTGCCCCGAAGTGGTGTCTCGCGTGTAATTCAGATCGATCAGAATTGCATCGTAGGAATTGCTTGAAAGCGCTTCACGCACGAGAGCCGGCGAACGGACCTTGTCCACTCGATATCCGTGAGGGCGAAGCAGCAGATCGAGAGCTTCGAGAATATGCTCCTGATCGTCGGCAGCCAGGATACGGAGTTGTCCCGCCGAATCGCTTCGATATGTCTGCAACTCCAGTTCCCCGGGTTTGGTTGATGTTGGCATGCTCGACTAAGGCGTGTGGCGGGAGACCACGCCGCTGATTGCGTCCTGAATCAGTATGCCATTATGTTCCAAGGTCGTGCCCGTAGAGCGATCTAATTCCACTTTGGCCTTCTCGTAGATCGTCATGGCGCTGACAAGATCAAGCTCAGCTAGTGCCAAATCGCGTTGGGCAGAGAGAGTTTGATAGCTTGAACCTGCCCCCAGCTCCTGCTCCTTCTTGGTGATGTCGAAGGTTCGTTGGGCCAAATCGCGGGCCTTGCGGGCCGCGTCGACCCGGGCTCCCGTCTGGTCCAGGGCAAACTGGGCATTTCGAACTTCAATGCGAACTTGTTTCTTCAGCTGCTCCATGCGGAGTTCAGCTTGACGATACTCCAGTTCCGACCGGAACTGATCCGCCTTGGCGACGCGGTTGCGAATCGGGATGCTCAGATTCAGTCCCACATAGTAATCGGGCGAAGAGTTGTTGAAGGTGTTCTGCAATGCGCCACTGAAATCTGTAGGGAACATTGGAAACGTTTTGACCTAAGTTGTAGATGGGATTGAGCGGTCCTGCCAGGCCCGATCCAGCATAGAAGGCGACCAAGGAAAGCGCGGGCAACAGCGCGTTACGAGCTGCGCTCCGGCTGATCTGGCGGTTCACCAAGTCAATGTCGGACTCCGCAAGATCTGGACGATTGTGCTGGGCTTCGGAGATTAGATCCTGAATCGGTTGTGCCGACTGCACTGCAACCGTTTCCATTTTGTCTGTCGGCACCACCGGCATCGCTTCCAGAACGGGATCATCAAGACTTTTTGTAATCGCATTTTTCATCAAAGTCTCCTGGAGTTGAAGACTAGTCCGCGCGATGGTTAGATCCTGATCTCGCTTCGATACCTCCGCCTCGGCACGCATGACGTCCATGGCGGGTACGCTTTCCAGTTTCAACTGCTTTCTGGCGTTGTCCAGCGTCTGCTGGGCAAACGAAAACGATTGCTCGTTCACATGCGTCTGCTCGTAGGCGCTCACCAAATCCCAATAGATGTTTTCGATCTGCGTGACTGTGGCGATCACCTGGTCTTTGAAAGCGATGTCAGAGATCTTCTTATTGTTGCGCGCGATGTGCAGGTAGCGAAGGTTCGGTCCAAATCCAAACCCCGCCAGCAGTTCCTGCTGAATCTGAAACCGGAATGTCGAACTCAAGCTGGGAGAGAGATTGAAATACGGACTATTCGTCGTTTGACGTGAGTTGCCAAACGAAAAATTCACGCTCGTGCCGGTCGCAAATGCCTGACTATAGAGCGCGTTCACTTGAACGCTATTCAGTTGAAGTGAAGAAACACCGTAAATCTGCCGGTTCGCAACGGGTGAAGTCTGATGTTCCACGCCGCCGGTGAGATTGAGGAATGGGTCGTACGACGAAACTGTTGTGCCTGCGCCAAGTGTCGACTGCACAAGCCCTGACGCTCCGGCGCCTGCACCGCCGGCGCCGCCGGTCGTTCCGCCCGCTCCTGCGCCCGGGGCACCGGTGCCGAAGCCTCCGACGCCACCACCGGGCGTTCCCTGCACGACGCCGGTGTTGACGCCGCGAAAGAATCCTCCGGCTTTCGTGCGAAGGATGTCTGTATTCGCGATTGGAAGGTTGTAGCGCGCAATGGCCAAATCAAGGTTGTCCTCGAGCGCGAGGTCGATAGCATCTTTCAACGAAAGATAAAGTTTGCCATCACGGACGAGCTGATCGATACGCGGCGAATTTGACAATGCTGGTTCCGGAACTGAATCGGGTGAATATGCATTCAGGGGATTTCGCGACTTCGGCATATCAAACTGAAGCGCCGTCGGACTTGCGGAAGCATTGGCTGGCGCTGGCTGAGGCGCCGGCGCCTGCGTCTGGCTCAGCAGTGCCGTCGAACTCAAGCCGCACGCGAGCAACAGAATCGAAACGGGTCTGGACAATCTGGCAGCGAATAGGGTCACGATGCGCTGACCTCCGCGGGCTGGCTGAGGCCAGGATTCGCTGTGTCTCCAACCATCCATCCATCGCGCAGTTGGATGGTGCGGCTTCCGAAGCTGGCGTTGGTTTCCGAGTGTGTGACCTGGACGATCGTCGTGCCCTGCTGATTCAAATCGCGAAAGAGTTCCATGATCTCCTTGGCCTGAGTCGGAATGAAGATTGCCGGTCGGTTCATCGGCGAGCAGTAATGGTGGTTGATGAATCACCGCTCGCGCGATACCCACGAGCTGTTGTTGCCCGCCAGAAAGCTGGCTGGGATACAGATCTTTCTTGCCGACGATCTGAAAGCGGTCGAGAGTATCCGCAACAAGGCCCTGCCGTTCGCGGCGTGGGATGTCTTTGTACGAGAGCGGGAGATCGATGTTTTCCTGGACGGTGAGGTCGTCGAGCAAGTGGTAACTCTGAAAAACCATGCCGATGTTTCGCTTCGCGAGTTCCGCGCGTTGCTTGCGCTTCATTTGGTGCACGGGATCTTCGCGGAACCAGTACTCTCCCTCCCAGCTGTCGTCGAGCAAAGCCAGCGCGTTCAGCAGTGACGACTTCCCTGCGCCGGACGGCCCCATAATAGTGATGAACTCCCCCTCACGGATATCCAGGTTGATGCGCCGCAGAACCCAGGTTTGCCCAGCGGCAGTTTTGTAACTACGTTCGAGATTTTTCAGCTGAATCATTTCTTCTCCGATATTCAAGCTCTGTTCGTAAACGCAGCGCGATCATAGGATCGACGCTCGCAGCACGTGCCGGAAAACAACCGGCCAGCAACGACGCTCCCCTAATCAATATCGCGACCGCGAGGTACGTGACCACTGGAGCAATCCGCTCATGGAATCTCGCTCCTACTCATACCGCAGCGCCACCATCGGGTCGACGCGAGCTGCGCGTAGCGCCGGGATGCAGGCAGCGAGCAGTCCAACGACGGCGACCGCGGCACAGACCAAGCCCATGACCAAGGGATCCCGGGGGCGCGTCTGATACAACATGCTTTGGAGAATTGAAGCCGACGCCAACGCCGCGACAGCGCCAACCGCGATTCCCGCAAGCAACAGAAATGCCGCATCAGCCAGCACCATACTGAGCACTACGGTCCGCTGGGCTCCTAGAGCCATTCGTACACCGATCTCTCGGGTTCGCCGTGACACGGAGTACGTCATCACGCCGTACAGGCCTACGATTGTCAGGACGATCGCCAATCCGGCGAAAGAACCGATCAAGACGACGGCAAATCGAGGCTGCGAGAGTTCGCGGAACATCAGGTCGTTCATGGTGCGAACCTGCGTCACCGGTATGTCTTTATCCTTTTCTGCCAGCAGACGCTGAACGCTTGCAGCCAAGCTTTGGGGCTCGAGCGAGGTGCGCACAACTGAAAAAAGGCAGCACCATGTCGGCAACTGGCTCGATGGCAGGTACATTGCGGGATGTAAGTCGCGCTGCGTTGCGCCAAGCCGTATGTCACCGACGACGCCAACGATCACACGCCACGGTGGCCCGCCGGGCTTGCCAATCCCGGCTCCAGGCTTCAGTTTTTTCCCCAGAACGTTTTCTCCGGGGAAAAACTTCTGAGCGAACGCGCGGTTCACCATCATCACTTGCTCCGAGTTCATGTCGTCGTGTTCAGAGAAATCACGCCCATCGAGCAAAGGTATCTGCATGGTTTCGAAATACTTGGGAGTGATCGGCGTTAAATCCGCAACTGGACGCCGACTTTCAGGAACCGGGTGCTCAGGATCCTCAAAGCTGATCGTCGCACCGTCATTCGTCATGGGGAGAATCATGACGCCGGCCGCCGTCTGAACGCCCGGCAGCGCACGCAACTTGTCAAAGTATTCGCGATAGAACTGCGGACGCGAATCTTTGTAACGAACGTCTGGCGTCTCGAAGAACATCGTCGTCAGGTGGTTGGGATTGAATCCATCGTCCGCGTGAAGCAGCCGCGAAAAGCTCGTGATCAATAGTCCTGCTGCGGCCGTTAGCGTCAAACCAAGAGCCACCTGCCCGACTATCAGAGAAGAACGCAGCCAATCGCGGCCGAAAATTTCACTTCTCCCTCCCTCTTTCAGGGTCGAGACGAGATCGGTGCGGGAGCCGGCAAGAGCTGGAACGATTCCGAAGACGATTCCGGCCACGAAGGATAGCCCTATGGCAAAACCGAGAACACGTAGATCGACGCCCGCGTCCGCGGCTCGAGGCAAGCTGTCACCGATCAGGGCAAGAATCGCGGGCGTACAGAAAAATGCCATCGCGCAACCAGCGAGCCCGCCACACACACTCAGCACAAGACTTTCAGCCAACAACTGCCGCACGATTCTTCGTTTGCCGGCGCCAAGAGCAGAACGCAATGCCATCTCCCGTTGGCGCTCTCGCATGCGCGCCAATAGAAGGTTGGCAATATTTCCGCACGCGATCAACAGCACCAGAGCTACCGAGCCAAGAATGACAAGGAGCGCCGTTCTGGACTCGCCCAGAAGCGCGTCAACAGCCTTGACGGCCCGGGCCGAATCATGTCGCGTGTTCGTGTTTGGATATGTTTTTGAGAGATTGAGCGCTATCGCATTCAGGTCAAGGCTCGCCTGGGCGATCGTCGTGTTTGGTTTCAACCTCCCGAACACGTTCAGAAAATGCGCGCCGCGATTCTTGAGCATCGGAGTCGAATCGCCGGGATCGTCATCAGCCGCCAGCGTGATCCAAACGTCGTTGGTCGGCCGGGCAACCGGGAACCTGAAGGCAGACGGCATCACCCCGACAATGGTGTACAAATCACCACTCAGACGGACGGCACGGCCAACTACGCCCTTGTCGGAGCTAAACTGAGAAATCCACAGGGAGTGACTGATCAACGCAACCCTTGAGCCAGTTTTCTCTTCTTCCGGTGCGAACCCGCGACCGATTTCGGGACGAACTCCAAGTGCTGGTAACAAGTCCCAGGAGACGACTTCGGCATCCACCTGAATCGGCCGCTCCAGCCCTGTCAGGGTTAAGAGGTTGTCGTGATACGAAACAAGGTGCTCGAGCGTCTTATTCTGAGCGCGCCAGTCGAAGAAGTCCGGATAAGAGATCGAATCGGCTTCAGGATTTTGAGAACTGATCGATTGCGCCTCGATCAAACTCTCCGGATGCTCATACGGCAGTGGACGCAGCATCACAGCGTCGACCACGCTAAAGACCGCAGTGTTGGCACCGATTCCCAGAGCGAGGGTGATCATGGCAACGGCGGCGAAGGCTGGATTCTTGCGCAGTTGGCGCAGAGCGTAGCGCAGATCTTGCATCATGCCTGTTAGCATTTCGCTCTCCTATTCGTAACGCAGCGCATGCATGGGATCGATTCTCGTAGCCCATCGCGCAGGAATGTAGGCAGCGACAGCCGCCACGGCCGCCAAGAGAATGGTCAATATGACGAACACAGACGCGTCGACCTGTACGACGCCGAAGAGCGCACTCGACAACGCGCGCGCCAGCAAGACGGCAAGGCATAGCCCGATCGCCAAACCGGCACCCGCCATCTTTACAGCGGAGGCGACGATCAATCGCAGAACATCAGTGTGCTGCGCGCCCAGAGCCATCCGTACTCCAATCTCGTGCGTACGCCTGGCGACCGAATACGCCATAAGCGCGAAGATTCCGGCGGCAGCGAGCGTGAGGGCAACCATCCCGAAGATGAGCATCATGCGCGCCGAGGACTGCACTCCGCTGGCGTTGTCGGACACGAGTTGCTCGAGACTGCGAACATCGTAGGGCGGGGTATCGGAGTCAATGCCTCTCAGTTGCGTCAGCACCGCCGCGGTTAGGGTGTTGGGATCTGCAGAAGCACGCAGTACAAGAGCCGAGGCCCTGACGGGCATCTGTGAGAGGGGAATATAGGTCGTCGGGTTCGGATTCGGATCAAACGCGCTGGTTCGAATGTCTCCAACTACGCCCACAATCTCCCGAGCCGGTTCATGGCTCCCGCGCCCTCCGAGCCGTATGTGTTTTCCGATCGGATCCTGTCCCAGCCAGTTGTGCCGCGCCATGCTTTCGCTGATGACCGCGACCGGTAGTGAGGTTCGGGTATCTTCCGCAGAGAGCGCCCGCCCCTGCAGAATGCGAATCCGCAGAGTTGAAAACAGATCCGGGGTAACGACCTGAGAGATCGTTGTAGGTGTATCTCCTTGAGCGGCCGGCGGCGTGCCCTCCGCGTTGTATTCAGTCCAGTTCCAGGACCAACCAGAGGGCAAACTGGTGACGCAGGCGGCAGAACTCACGCCTGGGACGGATTGCAATCCGCGCAGAGCCCGGTCGTAGTAGCCGAGAATCTGGTCGCTATTCTGGTACTTCCCTTCCGGAAGTGCGACATGGAAGGTGAGCACTCGCGTTCGATCAAATCCCATCTCGACGTTGAGGAGATGGCGAAACCCCTTCACCATCAAGCCGGCTCCAATGAGAAGAACCAAGGCCAGCGCGATCTCCGACGTCACCAGAATCGCGCGAAGATTTCCCGCCGCGGCGCTTGAGCTCGCACCCCGGCTATTTTCTTTCAGGACATCACCAGCTTCGCATCGCGAGAAGCGAAATGCCGGGACCAGTCCTGCCAGAATTCCGCTTAGCAGTGCAACCGCAACCGTGAAGCCCAAAACCCGCAGATCCACTTCAACGTTCTTCAAGCCAGGGACATGCTCCATGATGAATGGAGGAATATCGCGACGCAGCAATCCCATCCCCCAACTCGAGAGCACAAGCCCCGCCACTGCACCGACCATCGACAGAAGCGTGCTTTCCACCAGCAATTGACGAATCAGTTGCCACCGGCTCGCTCCCATCCCAACGCGGACCGCAATTTCTTTTTGACGGCTCGCCGCGCGGGCCAACTGCAGGTTTGCCACGTTTACACATGCGAGCAGTAGTACAAAGACAGCGGCCCCCATCAGAACCAGAACAAACTGACGTGTACCGGTCGTAGCATCCTCCGCCAAGCTCACGATGCGAACTCCATGGCCGCCATTCGTGTCTGGGTATTGCTGGGAGAGTCGATTGGCAATCGCTTGCAGATCAGAACCGGCGCTAGCAATGGAGCCGCCAGTCTTGAGTCGGGCGAGAACCTGCAAGAAATGATTGGACCGATCTGCAACTTGAGCAGATAAGTCGAACGGCGTCCATATATCGGCACCGGAAGGAAAATCTGCTTCTTGGCCGGCAACGCCGATCACGGTAAACTTCTGACCATTCAGCTGCAAGTTCTTCCCAACGATGGCGGGGTCTCCCGCAAGATGTCTCTGCCAGAATCCGTGACTGATGACAACGACGGGTGCGGCACCATGCTGAAAATCTACGGCCCCGATGGTTCTGCCGACCTCTGGCGCCACATCGAGCAAAGAAAAGAAATCGTCAGTGACCTGGTAGCCCTCGACTCTCTCGGCTACACCCTGTCCAGTCAGGTTGGCGTCCCATCCGTGAATAGCGGCTAAATGCTCAAACGAACGATTTTGTTCAGCCCAATCGCGGAAGTTTGCGGGTGCCGTTTTCACACTGGTCGCATCTAGTTTAGGGACGGTCTCCCACACGGCAACAACTCGATCCAGATGCGGAAAACCAAATGGTCTAAGGATCAGAGCATTCACATTGCTGAAGATGGCAGTGTTAGAACCGATTCCGAGCGCCAAGGTGATGACGGCGACCGCGGTGAAGCCACGATGCTTGAGCAACTGTCGAAGCCCGAAGCGAATGTCCTGTAGAAGTCCTCTCATTTGTCGCCTCTTTGTCTGTTACTCGTAACGCAATGCTACTGACGGTTCCACGCCGGCGGCCCTTCGCGCCGGGAAAATAGGTTGCCGTCAGCGCTGATACTCCAAGAACCACGGAGACTGCGATCAAGGTCATGCCATCCCACGAACTGACTCCGAAAAGGAGTCCGCGAATCAACGTCGCTGCACCGAGGGAACCGAGCAGACCCGCGCCGATTCCCACGCCAATCAGCCATGATGCCTCTTTCATGATGAGTTGATACACCGAACCGCGCTGCGCGCCGAGAGCCATCCGTACACCGATCTCGCGTGTTCTTTGGCTGACGGAATACGCAACGACTCCGTATAGGCCTACCACGCCTAGTAACAAGGCAAGAAATGCGAAGCCTCCAAGAAGCCAGGCCGACGAGCGATGAAGGTAGGCGCTGGGCGAGTTGTTGATTCTCGCGGTCATGGTGCTTTCTTCCATGGTGCCGATTCCGGGATCGATCTCATGAACCGCCGCGACCATCGACGGCAGCAGTGACGCTTCCGCTTGCGAAGTTCGTACAACAAGGGAGAAATAAGTGTCCGGGCTTTGGTTTGCTGGGTAGTAAACAGCGGGCCAAATTTGTGAATCGAGTGAGCCATCCTTGACGTCGTCGACTACGCCGACGATTTCGCAAATTGACTTTGGCGACAGCGCGGTGTCGCCAATCTTCTTGCCGATTGGGTCTTCCCCTGGAAAATATTGCCGAGCCAAAGTTTGATTGATAAGCATCACCTTCGGCTTCGACGAGTCGTCAGTTTCAGTAAAATAACGCCCACGCACCAGCTTGGCTTTCAGCGTGGTGAAGAAGGATGTGCTGACGTCCCTCTGGTTCACCTCATTGTGCTCGCCGCTGTAAGGATGTCCCACAATCCGTATCCAGGTCGTGTTGCCGTTGAAACTCACTGGCAATACGTTGGAGCTACCCGCGGATACCACCCCGGGGAGGCTGGAAATGCGGGTGAGAATCTGCTTTTGCGCGGCGACCTGTTGCTCGTCCTTGGGATAAGCCGAATCCGACAATGCGATGCCCATTGTTGCAAGATGATCCGACTGGAATCCGATTTCTACGTGAAGCAGGCGATAAAAGCTCTTCCCTAGCAATCCCGCGCCGACGAGCAAAACAACCGCAACTGCCAATTCCACGATGACGAGATTTGCTCCAAATCGGTGCCACAACGTGCCTGCATAGCCTCGACCGCCTTCCGCCAACCCTTCGCGGAGATCCGAGAGCGGCAAGCGTAGGGTTGGAGTTGCTGAGAACAATGCAATCGCGCCCAACGAGATAGCAAGGGCGAAAGCAAGAACGTGGAGATTCAGACCCAGCCCATCCAGGTACGGCATGCCCGACATCATGTCTTTGGAAATGAGGCTTGTTAGGACTCTCATCACGACTTCCGCGGCAACGAGTCCGAAGAAGGTGCCTGCGGCGACGAGCACAAACCCGTCCGTCGCGAACTGCCGGATCAGGCGGAGTTTGGATGCACCCAGCGCTCCGCGAACTGCGATCTCGCGCTTTCGTCCTTCGGATCGGACCAGGAGCAGGCTAGACACATTGACGCACGCAATGACCAGCAACAGGCCGGCTCCTCCAAGAAGGGCTAACAGAACAGGGCGAATATCTGAAACGATAACTGCGGAGAGTGATTCGACGACGCCACCCTGCCCGCGATTGTCATCGGGGTACTGCAACTCTAACTGGCGAGCGATCGCCTGAATGTTCGCTCGAGCAGACTCGACCGTAACTCCGTCCTTCAATCGCCCGATCCCGTTGAGGCCGTGGCAGCTTCGCCGGAGGGAACAAGAATCAGAAGCGTGAAGAGTCGTCCAGAACTCTGCGGCTCCTCGCATAGCGAATTGAAAACTCCGCGGCAAAACTCCAATGATGGTGAACGGAACTCCGCTTAACGACACAGCCTGACCGACCACATCGCCTGCGGCCCCCATAACGCTTCTGCCAAGTGGCATAGCTCAGAATTACTGTCTGAGGCGCTTCGGGTAGGTCTTCCCCGGCACGGAAATCGCGTCCGAGAACCGGCGCTATACCTAAGGTGCGAAAAAAACCATCACTCACCTTGATCGCTGGAATCGGTTCCGTTCCGGAACCTGTGGTCAGCAAGTATCCCGTGTCTTGAAAAACATCGAGAGAGGTCAGTACCTGATTCTGCTTCTTCCAATCGAGATAGTCGGGGTAAGAAAGATTTGCGCGGGGAATCATCGCAACGCTCTCGGTCACCAGGACCAGGCGCGAAGCGTCCGGATACGGCAGCGGTTTGATGAGGGCTGCATCCACAAATCCGAAGATCGCCAGGCTGGAGCAGATGCCTAAAGCCAGAATCAGTACTGATGTACACGCGAAGCCGGGATTTTTTCGCAGCTGGCGAAATGCATAGCGGAAATCTTGCACGATTCCATTCATAGTTTCCTTCTCACTCGTACCGCAGGGCTGTGATGGGCTGAACTCGCACCGCGCGCCGGGCAGGAACGCAAGCAGCAAGCAATGCAACCATTCCAATCGCAAGAGTTACCAAAACCAACGTCAATGGGTCTCGATACGAAATTCCGAACAATTGACTCTTCACAAAATTGCCGAGCGCGATCGAAAGCGGAACGGCAATCAGTACGCTCCATCCAGTGATCGTCAACACTTCTCGCAATACCATCTGGAGAACGGTCATCCGGGTTGCTCCAAGCGCCATGCGAATGCCGATCTCGCGCGTGCGTTGCGCAATCGAATACGCAAGCACGCCATACAAGCCGATCGCGGAGATAAAAACGGCGGCAAAGCCAAAACTTTCGGCTAGGAAGGAAAGGATTCGCTCGGACGTGAGGGTGGAATCGATCTGCTCGTTCATCGACTGGAGGGAGTCGACCACCAGCTTCGAGTCGATCGCCGTTACTGCAGTGCGAACCGATGAGGCTGCAGCCTCAGGTGTTTGTCGGGTTCGGATGTACACTGCGACCGCTGCCGGTTCGGCGTCCTGAAACAGTGGGGAATAGAAAATCGGCACCGGCTTTTCGTGCAGGCTGAAATGCTTGGCGTCCCGCACGATCCCGACAATCGTCAGATTCTGGTCTTTCAACTTGCCGACAGAGAATGTCTTTCCGATCGCCTGATCGGCACTGCCGAAGAACTTCCGCACAAAGCTTTCGTTGATCACGACCGCTCGCGTTGCGGTCGGAGAATCGGCGTCGGAAAAAACACGCCCAGCCAACAGCGGGATCTGTAGCGCTGCGAAGTAGTTCGGCGTCACATGTTCCCACTCAAAGCTCAGGCGCTCTCCCTCCTGGGCCTGATATCCGGGAACGTCCACGGAAAAGGTGTTGTCAGATCGGGCCAGCACCGGATCGTCAGTCATGCCAATGGATTGCACTCCGGGTTGCGAGCTGAGCGAATCGATCAGGCGTTTGTAAAGTGCGGTCACCGCGGCGGGCTGGTATCCGGCGAGGCGGGGATCCAGTTGAAACGTCAGCAGGCGGTCGGTTACGAAACCAACATCAACGGACTTGAGGTTCCCCAGAGTTCGGCTAAACAGAGCCGCTCCCAGCAACAACAAGAGACTGAGTCCGATCTGAATGCCGACGGTCAGGCGACGAAATCGGGCATGCGAACGATCTACGGTGCCGGTCTGCTGCTTCAGTGCGGGCACCACTTGCGGCCGATAGAACTGCAGAATCGGCGCGAGGCTAAAGAGAACGCTCGCAACGATTGAAATCGCCAAAGAAAAGATCACGACTTTGGGGTCAGGAGTTGCCGAAAGCGAAGTCATTCCAGCCGTCGTCGCGGTCGGATTGATGAAGTTGATGAGAGCCTTTGCCAGCAGAGGAGAGAATATGAGCCCACAGACTCCGCCCGCCAAGCCTATCGCCAAACCTTCAATCAGCAATTGACTGACAACGCGGCCCCTGGTCGCACCGAGAGAGTAGCGGACCGACATCTCGCGGGTGCGACCTGCCGCCCTCACGAGTAGCAAGCTGCCCACATTCGCCGTCGCCATCAGCGTCAATAGGGCAACCATTCCCATGAGAATCGTAAGTGGAAGCCGCATGGTCTCGCGCAAGGGAGAAAATCCCCTTGAGCCGTCGAGCAGGGTCAAGTAGCTCTTCGCTGCGAATTGCTCGCGGAATCTTGGGCTCTTGGCGGGGATGCTTTCCAGTTCGACGGTTCTGAGCGCCTTCCAGAGCGAAGTGATACCGGCTTCCGCCTGTTGCGTCGTCAGATCTGGTTTTACGCGCGCGATAATATTGAGCCATTTCGAGCGATGATCTTCGAGTTCGTCCCATTGCGGCGTCATCTGCGCCTTCATCGTGATGGGCACGAAAAAATCAGGAGTTGTGCCAGAGATCACGCTGGTGAATCCCGGCTGCACGACTCCGACAATCGTGAACGGACTCCCGTTGATCAGGATGCCTTGATTGATGACGGATGGATCGGAACCGAACTGTTGCATCCAGTAGCGGTAACTCAGGACAGCCAAAGCCGATGCGCCTCGCGTGGCGCTGTCCTCCTCTACAAAGAGGCGGCCCAGGGCAGGCCGTATGCCTAACACCGAGAAGTAATTCCCGCTTACCAGTTCGCTATTGGCCAAGCTCGGAATATTTTTCCACTGCACTCCGACCTGCGCTGGAAACATCGCCAGCATCCCAGAGAAGACGATATTCTGGTCGCGCAGGTCGCGATACATCGGATAGGAAAAGTATTCGTGATCGTCTCCGCCGTACGAGCTTGAGTGGCCAGTATCGGATCCCGTGTACTTCAACTGCACGAGCTGGTCCGGATGAGAAACGGGCAACTGCTTGAGCAATACCTGCTCGACCAAAGAAAAGATGGCGGCGTTCGCACCGATTCCAAGGGCTAGCGTAAGCACCGCGACGGCCGAAAATCCGGGGTACTTCCGCAACTGACGCAAAGCGTAGCGAACATTTTGAAAGATAGTTTCCATTGTTCTCACTCGTAACGCAGCGCTACCATCGGATCGACTTTTGCGGCCCGACGTGCAGGGACAAAGCTCGCCAAAACCGCGATCCCCCCCAACAAGAGCGAAGAAGCCACCAGCGTCAACGGATCGTGCGGCTTCAATCCGAAGAGCAAAGATGCGACGCTGCGGCTTGCCAGAAGCGACAGCAACGCCCCCGCGGCCATTCGATCTTCCTGCTCATCCCAGGCGAAAACTCCACTGAACGGTTCGTGATGATCTTTGATCTCCCGCCAGATCGGCCGCGTCAATTGCGCGTAGAAGCCGTTACTGATTCCGAACCCCTTGTTCCCTCCTACGACCCGTATTTCAGCCAGCTGTTGAGGATCATGAATCGGCAGGTTGCGAAGGCGCACCGCCTCGAGCAACTGAAAGATTGCCGTGTTCGTGCCGATGCCGAGAGCCAGCGAAACGAGGGCAACCAGCGCGAAGCCGGGAGCCAGTTTCAATTGCCGAAGTGCATACCGGAGATCTTGTAACAGGCGGCTCATCTCGTCTCCCTATTCGCAACGTAACGCGGCAGAAGGATCAACCTTCGTGGCCCGCCGTGCCGGAACATAGCAAGCCACAAGTGCAACCAAGGTCAGCAACAGGGCTACGCAGAAGAAAGTCAGTGGATCAGCACTGCTAACGCCATAGAGCAAGCTGGCCATCAGCCTCGTGAGAACTAGGGCAGCAGCGACGCCCACACCCAATCCGACGGCACTGAGCCTTCCTCCTCTGCCGAGGATCAGGCCCAGGATGTCGAGTGGACGGGCACCAAGCGCGATCCGCAGACCGATTTCAGGAGAACGCTGCGCGACGACATACGAAATCACTCCATAAATTCCGAGGCTTGCCAGCAACAGCGCCAACGACGCAAAGAGAATCAACAGAATCATCGAAAACTGACGCGAAGCCAGAGATTGCGAAATGGCAGAGTCCATTGTCTGCTGGCCAAAGATCACTTGATCGCCGCTCATCTGATTGCTGATATGGCGAATTGCGTGAAAAACGCCCGCGGAGGCCTGGTCAGCCCGGACAACGACCGTCGATCCTGACGGCGCCATGGCGACAAAGTCGTTGGGCATCTGCATGCACGGAATGTAAAGTTCCGAGCGCAGTGATTGCTGTTCGTCACCGTCCAGGCCCCATTGCTTAACGTGTCCAACCACTCCTACGATTTCCGCCAACTGATCGAATCGGTTGATCTGAATGCGCTTGCCGATCGGGTCTTGATGTGGAAAGTATGTCTTGGCAAAGACCTCATCCACCGCCACGACGAGGGGAGCATGCTCATTATCTTGAGCAGTAAAGAACCGGCCGCTTTGCAGGGGAATTCCCATCGCTTGCAAATATTGAGGCTCGACGATGTAGTCGATGGCCCAATTCATATCGTTTTCGTTTGTCGGCTTAGGCTGCCCTTCCAGCAAGAAAAGTTGCTCATCGTCAGAACTGAACGGAAGCGCGCCCCAAACCTGCGAGACACCGCGAACCCCCGGAATCGAGTCGATGCGAGCATCGAAGTCGCGAAATGCAGCGCGGATTGCCTCCGGCTTCGCTTTGATCACCGAAGGAGCAAGAGAAACTCCGAACGTCAAAACATTGTGGGGATTAAAGCCCGGGTCCACATTCCACACAATCACCAAGCTCCGAATCATCAATCCGGCCCCGACCAGCAGCACGACTGCGAGACCAATTTCAGCAACCACGAATACACCTTGGGTCTGGTGACGGGATCCCCGAGTGCCTCTGCCACCCTCCTTCAGCCTGTCGCTCAGATTCGGGGCGGAGGATCTTAAAGCGGGCGTCAAACCAAACAGAACACCTGTGAGGATAGAAATGACCGCGGTGAAAATCAGGACGCGGAAATCGAGACCCACCGCTTCAGCGCGCGGCAATGCTGAGGGCAAAATGGAAAGAGCGGCATGCGTTCCCCACGCGGCGAGCAGCAGCCCTAGCCCACCTCCTGCAATGGAAAGCAAAACACTCTCTGTCAGAAGCTGGCGGACCAGACGCATCCGCCGTGCTCCTAAGGTTGAGCGCAGCGCGAACTCGCGCATGCGACCGGCCGATCGAGCCAGAAACAAATTGCCGACGTTCGCACATGCGATCAGCAATACAAAACCTACGGCAGCGAGAAGCACAGTCAGAGTCGACCGAACATGGCCAACCATCTGGCTCTTGAGAGGCACCACCTTGGCAGTGATTCCCTTGTCAGTTTCCGGGAACGCGGCGGCGAGATTTCGTCCGACCGCCGCCATATCAGCGCGCGCCTGCGCAACGGTCGCACCGGCCTTGAGTCGGGCCAGTCCGTGAATCCCAAGTCCAGCTCCGCGCGTTTGCAGTAGCGGGTTGCTCCACTGCCCGATCGGAACGTAAACCTCGCCATCGCGGAAACCGGGAATAGAAAGGTGAAAGCTCGATGGAATCACTCCGACAACGGTGTAGTCCTTGGAGTCCAGCGTGATGCTTCTGCCAAGAATGTCAGCCGCGCTGCTGAATTTGCGCCGCCACAAGCCTTCGCTGATGAGCGCGACGGGGCCCGCGCCAACTTCGTCCTCGCCCGCGCCGAAATTACGGCCAACGACGGGGTTTACGCCAAGGACCGGGAAAAACTCCGAAGAAACAAACTCGCCGTTCAGTTGCTCGGCTTCTCCCGCACCGCTCAAAGTGAACGCGTAGCCTCGCGCGACCGCCATCGACGAGAAGGTATGGTTGTCTTTTTGCCAGTCACGGAAATTGGGGTACGAAACTGATCCGCCCTCAAAATTTGGCTTGTTCTCGTGCAGCGTTACCAACTGATCCGCATCTGGAAAAGGCAGAGGACTGAGCAGGACACCGTTCACCACGCTGAACATCACGGTATTCACGCCAATTCCCAGAGCCAGCGTCATTAAGGCCACGAGCGTGAACCCGGGGCTCTTGCGGAACTGCCGCAGCGCGTAGCGAACGTCCTGGAATATTGTTTCCATATCGCGATTTCTCTACTCGTAGCGCAAGGCCGCCATGCGATCGACTCTCGCCGCGCGCCGTGCGGGCAGATACGCTGCAACGAGGACGACGGCCGAGATCGCTGCCACAGCACTGGTGATGGTGGTTGCGTTGTATGCATTCAGTCCGAACAACTGCGAACGTACGGACCTGGCAACCGCTACCGTCGCCGGAACGCCGACGGCAATCCCGATTCCCAGCAGAACTACAGAATCTCTGATCACCATCCAAAGAATTTCGCTGGAACTAACTCCCAGACCAATGTCGAGTGCGCCTGGACCGATTCCATCAATCTGTCCGGAGTCGCTTCCATTTCCGAATGCGACGAGTTGTTGCGGACTGCGAACGGGCAGTGACTTCAGGATCAAACTACTGATGAGCGAAAAGATCGCAGTATTCGCGCCGATCCCCAGAGCCAGCGAAAGAATCGCAACAGCGGCGAAGCCGGGAGAACGCTGCAGCTGCCGGATGGCGTACCGGAGATCCTGAAGAAGGCCGGTCATGCTTGCACGTCCGCCATCAGTTTCTTCAGTTCTTCTTCGGCAACTACCTTTCCGTCGAACAAGTGCACTTCCCTCTGCGCGTGCTTGGCGAAGCGCGGATCGTGCGTAACCATGCAGATGGTTGCGCCCTCGCGATGCAGGTCGGCCAGCAGTTCCATGACGGCCTCACCATTGCGTGAATCCAGGTTTCCGGTCGGCTCATCGGCAAGCAGGATCGACGGCTTCCCTCCCAACGCGCGTGCGACGGCTACGCGCTGCTGTTGACCTCCCGAGAGCTGCGACGGATAGTGACGCACTCGATGCGCCATGCCCACGCGCTCCAGAGCTTCCATTACGCGGCCCTTCCGTTCGGCAGAGGGCATGCGCTGGCGATAGGTCAAGGGCAGTTCGACGTTCTCGTAGACGGTGAGATCGCCGATGAGGTTGAAACTTTGAAAAATGAATCCGATCTCCTGATTCCTGATTCGTGCGCGCTCAGCAAAATCGAGGTTTTCGACCGGCTTGCTGTTGAGGAAATAGCGGCCGCCCGTGGGCGTATCGAGCAATCCGATAATCGAAAGCAACGTCGATTTGCCGCAGCCCGAAGGCCCCGACATGGCAACGTACTCGCCCTTGGCGATCGACAGGTGAACGCCCGACAGCGCGTGCGTCTCGATCTCGTCGGTATAGAAAACTTTTGTCATATCCGTAATCTGGATTAGCGGTTGGCCAGCGTCTGTCATGGAAGCGTTTGCCTCGATTTCTTAGTCTTTAACGACCTGAAAATTTGTTGGCTATTCCTGGAGCCGAATGCGGTCTGTGTTATCCCAACGGGACATGTCGGAAAGGACGACGGTGTCGCCTTCGTGCAATCCTTCAACCACCTGAATCGAGTTCACGGATGCCCGACCCACCTTTACCGGAACCCGAATCGCGTCGTGCCCGTCCGTATCCACCTTGAACAGGCTGATGGTGCTGTTTTCTTGCCCGAAAGCCGGGCGACCGACATAAAGAACGTTATCCAAACGCTCGAGGTCGACCGTCCCATCCACGCTTAGATCAGGACGCGCGCCTCGCGGCAATTCGCCTGTCAGTTTGACGTCGACAGTGACCGTTCCGTTTTGTACTGCGGGATCCACACGCATCACGGTGCCCGAAACGACACCGTTGTGAGTGTCCACCGACGCCGGTTCGCCGATCTGCACGTCTCGTGCCTGCGTCTCGGCGACCTTGAGTTCTGCCATCAGGTGGTTGGGTTGAACGATCTTTGCAAGCATCGCGCCCGGAGAAACGTGTTCTCCGACATGAAGGGGTAACTCGACCAAGACTCCATCGATCTTGGCGCGCACCTTTAGTGCGTCCAATTGTTTTTGTTTCAATTCGGCGAGGACGCGGGTTTGTTCGACCTTGGCCTGCTGCTCTGCCAGTTGTGCGTCGATCGACTTCTGCGAACTGGCGAGGCTTTGATCCTGCAGTCCGTTGCGTATTGTGAGTTCATCCGCTTTGCCTTTGGAATTCTTGTACGCCAATCCGGAGATGACGCCGAGATCGTACAGCGCTTTGTCAGTCTCGGATTGAAGCTGTGACTGTGTGTAGTCCGCTTTGACGGTGGCTGCGCTCGACTTCTGGTTCATGTAGTCGCTTTCGAGCTTCATGCGCTGGCTTTGGTACTCCGCCTCGGCGGCCTTCCATTGCAAGTGCGCGTCCACCGCAGCCTGCTCGACTTGCGAATTGCTCATTTCCAGAAGAATGGTGTCGGGCTTGACGAGCGACCCTGGGAGCATGCGAATCCGCAGAACGGTCGCTTCCGTCTCCGCAGGAATTTGCAAAACGGATTCTTGCGAGGGCACCAGCGATCCGATCCCGCGTACTTGGCGAAGCATCGAGCCTCGTTTCACCGAATCGGTCCAGACCGTGCCACGCTCAACGGTCGGTGCGGCCGGCCTGAGGCGGTAAACGATCACGGTGAGCACCGCAACGACGATGACAATGACTGCTGCGACGGCAATTTGCCGGCGGCGTTTGCGTTCCTTGAACTCTGGGCGAGCGATATCCATCACGAAACGAATTGGCAACTGCTGCGCCAATTCGCCATTCGTGCAACCTATTGATAATGCGGGAGATTTCTTTCCAACATAACAGGGCTGGGCCGAGAAAGTTGTCCGCTGGAGGATTCAACTGTCCACCAACGGACACTTTCCAGATCAAGGTTTCGGCTGAAAAACTTCACACGCTCGTTTCAATTTTCTTCGATGCGCGAGCGCCTTCAGGTTAAGAAGTAGCGTCCGAACCCGACATCGCGGCATCGATTGAAAAAACACCGTTGAACAGCTTTTCCGGAAAATGGTGGTTCTGTTTTCGACTGCCATTCGGTTCTCTTCTTTGTTGACGATCCCCTTTGCACGCGTTCCCTAAAGACCATTTGAACATGCAAAATCGTGCATGAAGTTCAGTTTTTTGCTCGCGGAACGATCGAAAAATCGCTAGCGCTTGCACTACTTCCTGAATCCTTTCTCTCCTACAGGAAATCTACTTCGGAACGACTTGCTGTATCGCTAGTTCGTCCCAGACAAAACTCAATTGTTGACTGTTGGAGATTCGGAGACCGTATGGCGAAGCGAATGATTGTGATGTTGGTGGTGGTCGTCGCGGTTTTGGGCGGCCTGGGATTTTTCAAGTTTAAGCAAGTTGAGGTAGCAATTGCGCAAGGTGCAAGCTACCAGCCACCCCCGACCGCGGTCACGACCGTGGTTGCGCAACGTGAGACATGGCCTTCAACCCTTTCCGTGATCGGGACAGCTGCAGCGATTCAAGGCGTGACGGTCAGTGCCGATCTTCCCGGCACCATCGACAAGATTCACTTTGAATCGGGACAGTGGGTGCATGAGGGCGACATTCTTCTCGAGCTCGACACTCGGCAGGAGAAAGCACAGCTCGCCAGCCTGGAAGCACAGCGAGATTTAGCGGGGATTAACTATGACCGCGCACAGGAACTGGTGAAGGCGGGCGTGATCTCCCGATCTGACTACGACAACGCAACTGCCCAGCGGAAGGCCACAGAAGCCCAGGTCGGCGACATACGGGCGGCTATCGCGCGCAAGACGATCCACGCTCCATTTTCCGGGCTGCTTGGAATTCGGCAGGTGAGCCTTGGCCAATATCTCGCAGCGGGACAGTCCGTTGTTTCCCTTCAATCGCTGAACCCGATCTACGTCAACTTCGGAGTTCCACAGCAAGACACCCCGAAAGTTGGGGCGGGACACTCGATTCGAGTCACAAATTCTGATCTTCCGGGGCTGTCATTCCCTGGCCAGATTACGGCGCTCGATTCGGTCATTAGCGAGCAGACAAGAAACATTCAAGTGCAAGCAACGCTTCCAAACAAGGGAAACAAGCTGCGCCCAGGAATGTTCTTGCAAGTGGAGCTACCTCTTGGACAGCCACGCGACGTAGTCCCCCTACCGGCTTCAGCGATTAACTATGCGCCGTACGGAGACTCGGTCTTTATCGTTTCCGAAATGAAAGATGCGAAAGGAAATACGTACCGCGGGGTCCGACAACAGGTTGTGAAGATCGAGGGGTCTCGTGGAGACCAAGTGGCCGATTACCTCGGGTATTCATCCTGGAGATGTAATCGTCAGCTCGGGAGTATTCCGTTTGCGTAACGGCGCGCCGGTGCAGGTCAACAACACGGTGAAGCCGAGCAACAGCGCAACACCAAATCCTGAGGAAAGCTAAGCGCTAACGATAGCGGCGGAAACCCCTGAAGGAGCAATCATGAAGTTCACCGATCTATTCGTTAAGCGCCCGGTGCTGGCGATCGTTGTAAATCTTGTAATCCTGATCGCCGGCCTGCAGGCCATCCGCTCACTGAGCGTGCGCCAATATCCGCGCAGCGACATCTCGGTGGTGCAGGTCACGACGGTATACGTCGGCGCAAACGCCGACCTCGTCCGCGGTTTCATCACGACCCCATTGGAGCGCGTGATTGCCAGTGCTGACGGCATCGACTACATGGAGTCGTCGAGCGCGCAGGGCATGAGCACGATCACGGTTCACCTGAAGCTGAACTATGACACCAATGCGGCCCTCACCCAGATTCAGGCCAAGGTCGCGCAGGTGCGGAACGATCTGCCGCCCGAATCGCAAGCACCTGTCATCGATCTGCAAACAGCCGACCAGCAGTTTGCCTCAATGTACATCGGGTTTGCTGCGAAAGACCTCGACGAAAATCAGATCACTGACTATCTGACTCGCGTCGTTCAGCCGAAGTTAAGCGCGATCAGCGGCGTGCAGCGGGCAGACATCCTCGGCAATCGGACTTTCGCCATGCGACTCTGGCTGAAGCCGGAACAGATGGCGGCTCGCGGAGTATCTCCGTCCGACGTTCACGACGCGCTGTCAAAGAACAATTACCTCTCGGCATTGGGGTCGACTAAAGGCTCGATGGTATCGGTGAACTTGGTCGCCAACACAGACCTGAGAACACCAGATGAATTCCGCCAGATGGTGGTGAAGCAGGAAAAGGGCGTCGTCGTTCGCCTCGGTGAAATTGCAGACGTCTCCCTCGGCGCAGAAAACTACGATCAGGATGTCCGCTTCAACGGTGAAACTGCGACCTTCATGGGCATCTGGGTCCTTCCTACCGCGAACTCGCTGGAAGTCATTAAGAGCGTCCGAGCGGCACTCCCGGCGATCCAGCAGCAACTGCCGGCTGGAATGAAGCTTGGAATTCCGTACGATTCAACCGAATATATTCAGGACGCGATCAACGAAGTGTTGCACACCCTCGTTGAGACGTTGCTGATCGTTGTCGTCGTCATCTTCCTGTTCCTCGGTTCGTTCCGGTCCGTGTTGATCCCGGTGATTGCGATTCCTATCTCCTTGATCGGCGCGGTGTTTCTCATGCTGATCGCGGGATTCACGATCAACCTCCTGACGTTGCTGGCGATCGTGCTCTCCGTCGGGCTGGTTGTCGACGACGCCATCGTCATGGTGGAGAACGTTGAACGCCACTTGCAACTGGGCAAGACACCATTTCAGGCTGCGAAAGATGCGGCTCGCGAACTCGTTGGGCCGATCATCGCCATGACGATTACGCTCGCAGCAGTTTATGCTCCGATCGGAATTCAGGGTGGATTGACTGGGGCTCTGTTCCGCGAATTCGCATTCACTCTGGCGGGCGCGGTCGTCGTTTCGGGCATCGTCGCTTTAACTTTGTCGCCGATGATGGGCTCGAAGTTGCTGAGGGGCGGCGATACGGATCGTGGCTTTGCCGGCATCGTGAACCGCGCGTTCGAGCGGGTTCGCGGCCTGTACACCCGGCTGCTCGCGGGAACGCTGCAATACAGACCCGTCGTTCTTACGCTTTGGGCGATCGTCGCGGTCTTGATGATTCCCTTCTACATGTTCTCGCAGCGTGAACTCGCTCCGTCGGAAGATCAGGGTGTTGTGTTCGGCGTGATTCAGTCGTCGGCGAACTCGACCTTGGACCAGACAAATCTTTTTACGGATCAGGTCTACAACGTTTACAAGTCGTTCCCTGAGAGCGCGAGCGTCTTCCAGATCACGAATCCGAGCGGCGGCTTCGGGGGAATGGTAACCAAACCCTGGAGTCAGCGCAGCAAGACAACACAGCAACTGCTCATCGAATCGGCGGGTTCCCTGTCGAAGATCGCGGGCATCCGCGTAATTCCACTGACGCCCCCGCCACTACCCGGAGGCGGTAACTTCCCCGTCGACTTCGTCATTGCGTCTGCTGCAGAGCCGGAGCAAGTGAGTCAACTCGCTGAACAGATCGTGCAGAAGGCGATGGCGAGCGGGATGTTCATCTTCGCTGACACCGACGTGAAGTTCGACCAACCACAGACCGAGGTCGTATTTGACCGTGACAAGCTGAGGTCGCAGGGTGTTGACCTCAGCCAGGCTGGACAAGACCTCTCGACGATGCTGGGCGGTAACTACGTCAACCGGTTCAGCATTCAAGGACGCAGCTACAAAGTAATCCCTCAGGTGAAGCGGGTCGAACGCCTCACGCCGGATCAGTTGTCGCAGATCTACGTCAAGGGCTCCGCCGACAAGCTTGTGCCTTTGTCAACGTTTGCCACTCTGCGCACGACCACACAGCCGCGATCGCTGAATAAGTTTCAGCAGTTAAATGCGGTCCGAATCCAGGGCGTCATCCCTCCGCCTGTGCCTCTGGATCAGGCATTGACGTTCCTGGAGAACGAGGCCAAGAAAACTCTGCCGCAGGGATTCACGGTCGATTATGCGGGTGAGTCGCGGCAGTTACGAGTCGAGGGCAGCAAATTCCTTGGCACATTCCTGCTGTCAGCCGTTCTCATTTATCTCGTACTGGCGGCGCAATTCGAGAGCTTCCGGGATCCTTTCATCATTCTCGCGGGCTCCGTTCCTCTGGCTATCTCGGGCGCGCTCGCGTTTTCGTTCCTCGGGTTTACGACGCTGAATATCTACAGTCAAGTTGGACTGATTACTCTCGTCGGCCTTATTGCGAAGAACGGAATTCTGATTGTCGAATTCGCGAATCACTTGCAGGAGACTGGCCTGAGCAAGGTACAGGCGATCACGGGCGCTGCCAGTACGCGGCTTCGACCAATCCTCATGACGACGGCCGCGACTGTCTTCGGGCATTTTCCCTTGGTGCTTGCAAAGGGACCGGGCGCGGGAGCTAGAAACAGCATCGGCATCATGTTGGTCAGCGGCATGATTATTGGAACGATATTCACGCTCTTTGTGGTCCCGTCGATCTACATGCTGGTCGCGAAGACTCACACTGCCCTCGCCACTGAGGACGAAGAGCGCATTCAGGTTGGTCAACCGGCAGAAACTGCGGCGTGATGCTTAACTGCTAGCTCGTCGAAAATGGCGGGCCGATTCAGGGCAGAGTTGGGCTTCGTTGGACGAGGCTCAGCTCTGTTCGCGTTTTAGGATCGTTGCGAATCAATCCGGTGTTAGTGCCACTTTTCATCTCGCCAACATTCGACGATAATTGATCATCGATGGATGGGGAGTCTCTGTGGACTTCGGAGCGCCCGGCACCGAACCATTTAGCGACCGATATGATCCGAGTTACCAGTAGTCTATGAGTAGAGGGCAGACCTTCCTCGCGGGCGCATTGCTTCTGCTCGGAGGACTTGCGTCGCTCGGACTCAGTCAGTCTCGTGGCTCCGTCGCACCCGCTCAACCCGCCCAATCCCCAACGGTTCCGTTCGCGCCAGAGCCTGACGGTGCGAACCGCTGCGCAGTCTGTCATTCTGCGGAAGTTCAAGGATATTCGCGGTCTGCAATGGCTCACTCCCTGCGCCGGTCGGGCGAGGAACCGAATGGCAGCGTCACCACTCCTGACGGCAAGATTACGATGTACACCGCCTCGGACGGCTCCTGGCAGCGTCTAGAGACTGCAGGGGAGCCCAGCAATTATCACGTCGACTACGTCATCGGTTCCGGCAACCACGCATTCGGGTATCTGGTCGAAATCGCGAATCACCTGTTCCAGTCTCCTGTCGCTTTTTATAAAAGCCGCAATTCCTACGATCTGGCTCCCGGCTATGAGAAAACGCCGGACCCAGACTTCACACGGCCCGTCGCCGAAGGTTGCGTTTTTTGTCACGCAGGAACGGCGTTACACGTCTCAGGAACTGACAATGTGTACCGCACTCCAACATTTACGGTCGAGGCCATTAGTTGTGAGCGGTGCCACGGCCCGACCGGGAAGCATCTTGCGGATCCCCGCGCGGGAACGATCGTAAATCCAGCAAAACTTGATCGCGAAGCTCGCGACAGCATTTGCGAGCAATGTCACCTCATAGGAGTGACACGCGTCCCGAATCCCGGAAAAGAATTTCGCGACTTTGAGGCCGGCCAAAGACTGGAAAGTACCTTCACCACCTATCACGACGTGTTGCCACCGAACACTCCTCCAGGCACGTTCAAGGTCATCAGCCACGTTGAGCAGTTAGCGATGAGTGCTTGCGCCCGGAATAGCCGGGGCCAGTTGTGGTGCGGGACTTGCCATGATCCGCATAACAAACCTGCGGAACCTGTCGGCGTACTACCGATCGCGATGCTTGAACTGTCACACTGGACCGCTTTCCCCAGGGCATCCCGGCACTGAGAGCAACTGCATAGCCTGCCACATGCCGCGTCGCGATGCGCAAGACGGCGGACACACTGCATTCACCGACCACCGAATTCAGCGGCGTCCTGAACAACAGGTGAATCGCCCTTCGGACGGAGATATCGCCGCATGGCGCGAGCCGTCATCCGACGTGCAGAAACGCAACCTCGGCATTGCGTACGTTAACGCGGGGCTGCAACGGCGGTCGGCGGACTTGATCGTTCGGGGATACCGCCTGTTGACCGAGGTGCAGGAGCAATTCTCGTCCGACCCGGAGGTGTTCGCCTCGATCGGGACGGCCCTGATGGTAGGAAAACATCCCTCAGAAGCGCAATTTGCCTTTGAGCGCGAGGTGGCGTTGCGGCCAACATCTGCGGTGGCAGAGACGAATCTCGCGGCCGCACACCAACAAACGGGCGACATTCCGGGCACCATGGCGCATCTGGAGCGCGCCGTCGCACTCGACCCTGTGCACCTGCCAGCGACCAGCGCTCTCATCAAGCTCTATCAAGATCAAGGTGATCCACGAAAAGCTAGTGAACTTTCGGAAAAGGTCCGGCAGATTATGGATGAAGCCCCGGATCAAGGCCGAAATCGTGCTTCCGCAGCGACAGGACCGTCCGCGACGCCGCCTATCAAGAAGGCGGGAGAGGTTTTCAAGAATCTCCTAGTATTGAAAGACCTCAATGCCGACCAGGTTCTTCCAAGCATGCGCTTCATATCTTCGGCGCTCGGCGTCCCGTGCATTTTTTGCCATGTTGACGGACATTTCGACGCTGACGCCAAGAAAGAGAAACAAACCGCGCGCAACATGATGCGGATGATGTCGGCGATCAATCAGAATAATTTTGCCGGATCACGCGACGTGACCTGCTATTCGTGTCACCGTGGACATCCCCAACCGGATGCCGTTCCGTCCGTCGCCAATGAAATCCAACCAGCTGCGCCCGGCGTCGTTCCAATTTCGCAGCAACTTCCGCACGATTTGCCCACCGGCGATGAGATCGTTGACCATTTCATTGCGGCGCTGGGAGGAGCGACCGCAGTCGAACAAATTTCGACCCGCGTCGAGACGGGCAGTGAACAGGTCAATGGACAATCGGTCAGCGTCGAGCTCTCAGAAAAGGGAGTGGATAAGGAATTGTTCGTCCAACACCTGTCCCTTGGCGATAGCATCACAGCCTTGGATGGTGATGCAGGCTGGGTCAGAACCCCGGGCCGGGGCTCGCAGAATCTCGCCAGTTCGGACATAGACGCTGCGCGCGTCGCAGTTGATTGGCAGTTCGCGTTGCACATCAAGGAAACTTTTCCCGAACTGCACGTTGAATATCCGGAGCAGGTGGATGGGCATGAATCGTATTTGGTTGTCGCCAAGCGTGAAGGCCACCCTGACTGGAATTTCTTCTTCGACGAGCGCTCAGGGCTTCTCGTTCGACTCGTCCGCTACAGTGAATCTCCGCTCGGCCTCGATCCGGTACAAATTGACTACGATGACTACCGCGAGGTTGACCGGGTGCGGGTGCCATACACTGTTGCAATCGCGCGGTCTGGGAACCGATCAACCATTCATGTCACGGATGTAAAAGTGAACGTTCCGATCGAGGATCAGATCTTTCAGAAGCCGTCTTCCAACAACGAAACGCGGCGTCAGTCCGGCCCGACAAAGTGACGCCCGGTCTTTTCGATTGCCCGCTAGTTCGGCGTTAGATCGATCCAGGTAATCTCCTTGGCCAGTGGAATCACAAGCGCTCCACGTTCGGTTTTGAGCGCTGCAGCGGACCGATACTTCTGAGTTTTGACGCGAGCTGGCTCCTCTACCCTCAAACGAGCTGCAGGCGTAAATGGAGTGGCGGCCGCGAAGCCCACCCGTACGGTGCCAGTCTTGGAGTTCACTTCGACCCGTTCGAAGCTTCCCGCGTCCAGCGTGAGCCACAACCCAAACGAAGCGACATAGACGCGAGAGCGAAACGAATCAACAGGAATGACCCTGAGGATGTCGCCATTCTTCTGAAGATTGCCGCCAAATGCGATCCACCCAAACTGTGGATGGTCGACGATGTAAGTCGCAGTGTTCCACGCATGGCCGAAGAAATTTGGACCGTAGTCACCCGAAAGTGGATCGGGCTTGAGCATATCGGGAAATCCATGAAAAGCAGCCGAAGCGAAGCCTTCCTGATCGATGTCGACGAGCGCACCCATCGTGCCGCCGTAACCTACGCGGAGCAAATAGAAGTCGTCGGGATGTTCGCGATACTCCGAAAGTAATGGGATGGCGTTGAGGCCAGAACCATAATGGTGCAGTTGCCGCTCGAGACGCCGATCTTTGGCCGCAAAGATGAAGTCCCAATAGCGTCGGGCGCTCCCGTTGTATCCCCAGTGCGGGATTGCCGGATCGTATCCGAGAATTGCGTTCAACGTCACGTCGGCTTTGTCTTGATACCCGAAATATTTCGTCCAGGCATAGACCTCTTCCTGGCCCGTGGAATCCCACGGCATTTCGCTGCCAAAGGGATAGACTTCCTTTCTCCATCGATCCGTGCGAGCCCGCATCTTCGCCTCAAGATTGTTGGCCTTCTCCGTCCATCCTTCGCGTTTAAGATCGTTCAGTACCTCAAGGAAAATGTCGCCTTCCATCTGGCCAAACACAGCCAAATCTTTGGCGAACTTGGTCATAGCGATGGAGGTTTCATACGCCTGGTTCAAATACCAATCCCAAGGATGGTTCGTCACCAAGCCGTCATGGTTGCGTGCAAGCCGATAGAACACCCAATATGCCGCTGCGACGTGGGGATAGTCATACGACCGGTCGACTTGCTCCGAGGCTTTCTTGTCCCAACTTGTCCACGTGCTCCAGTCGAAATCCGTACGGTAGTAGCCGGGTGGCATCTGGTCAGGCTGGTGAAAAAACAAACTCTTGCGAACTCCGTATTGCTGAGGACCGTCCCTGTATTGCAGGCCGCCCCAAAGAACGCCGTCGACAAATTGCTGCAATTTTTCGAGTTCGGCCTTGTTCGGCTCAACCAGTTGCTTCATCACCGCGGAAAGCCAAGCGCCTCCGCCACCCTCGTCGCCCAGTCCGGCAATCCAAGAGCGGCTATCCTGCATCACGATCTGATTGGCCTCGCGATCGTAGGTCATCACCGAAGGACTGCGATGGAAGGGGTCATTCGGATCTACGTACCACTGCTTCGTCGTGAGGAAACGGCCCATGTCTGCAACGGCCTGCAACTCGGGTTTGATCACGAAATACTGAATGCTCTGCGCAGTGCTGTCGTCGTAAGTGATAGTCAGGCGCGAGCGGCCCCACGTCTTTCCCTGGATGCTGTAGACACTGATTCCCGAACTGAGCTGCCCCTCCCGGTGAACGGACAGTGCTCCTTCAGGTTCAACCGCAATCAATTTAACGGGCTTCGAGTAATTCAGAAACAGACGAACGTCCATGTCCGTGGGAACCACGTATCCCGGAATTCCCACAGCGACCGGGCGTCCATTCTGAGCGAGCGTCTTCTCGATGTCGCGAATCGAATCAGACAGCAAGAATTTCACTCCGTATGTCTTGGACTCTCCCGGAGCGAGGGTGAGCGCAGTCGCTGGATTCCAGGGCTGCGCCGACTTCCATTCGTTGTCAGCGTAGGCGCGGCTGTGGACCATCCATTCGTAGAATCCTTCGAACGTAATTCCGCGCGGAGTCGGATCTGTGAAAACGGGCTTTGCACCCCATGACCCTGCCTTGTCCAGGATCGGGTTGTAGGCCTCGAATGGAGTCTTCCCCTGCGGTACGACCAACAGCGTCGGACCGTGGCCGCTCAAGCGCGTCACTTGCAAATAGCCAGCATCCTCGCCGATGTAGGGATCGTAGAAGGAACACTTTGCATGCGCTTCTTCAAGCGAACGATCGTTGAGGACGTTATTGAAGATCATCGGAATGCCAAGAGCACCGATCTGAACGGCGTCAGCAGATTTGTTTTTCAAAGAGAACTGAAGCGCAAGCTTCCCGCCATCAATCATCCAACTGCGCGTGAGGTCCAGCGGAAAGTCCGCGGGTAGCGTGGGAGTCAGATCGGCCGCTGCCAAAGTTCCTGTTGATGCAGGCAGCGGCGTCACCGGCACGCGATTGGAAGCCGTGGAGTAGTTCTTCCACTCTCCGGAGCTTCCTTGGCGGAGACGAATTGTGACGTCACCTAGATGGAAATATCCGTCCTTCGAACGCTCGACGAGCAGATCGCCGGGGGTGAAATCGAAATCGTTTGCGCTCTTAGGCTTCAGAGCGGCTACTGTCTGCGAAGATCGGACGAGGGTAAGGTCGAATTCAGGCGTTTCAAAATCCAAGGTGCCTTGGGCGAGCATGGGCCCCGGAGTCGGCGGCTCTTTCTTCTTTGCTTCTTGAGCGGCTCCCGTCAGGTGGATAATCGCGAAGAGTAGGGCTATGAGCGTCCGAAAAAACGAAGCTCGATAAACCTTGCGGGATCGGTGATTGTGCACTCTCGTACGCCTCCCACTCGATCACTATGCAGTTTGTTGAGTGCCGAACGTTCCAGGCGGATTCATGCTGGTCTCAACGACTTCTGACGATGTCATTGCAAACGGATCTCAGAATCCGTTCGCCACGTGATAGTACATGTCGTTCCACTTCAACTCTTTTACGAAGCCCGAAACCGTGGTTTCGGCATCGATCATCAGACATTCCATGTCGGCCATCTCTGCAAAGTTTTCAAGGTGAGCCGCAGTCAATGCGCGGCTTAAAGCTGTATGGTGAGCGCCGCCAGCGTGGATCCACGTCGTAGCGGCCACTTTAAGACTGGGCTCCGGCAACCAAAGGGCTCTCGCTACCGGAAGCTTCGGCAATGGATGCTGGGGCGCAATTATGTCGACTTGATTGACGATCAAGCGGAATCGACTTCCCATATCCACGACGGATGCATTCACCGCTTTTCCGGTGGCGGCCGTAAAAACGAGCCGGACGGGGTCAGCCTTGCCACCGATGGAAAGCGGATGGATCTCAACGGACGGTTTGTCGTCGGTTATCGACGGACACACCTCAAGCATGTGGGCACCCAGAACCTGACCGCCATCTTTCAAGTGATAGGTGTAGTCCTCCATGAAAGATGCGCCACCTTTGAGCCCGTGACTCATGACTTTCACTGCCCGAACTAAAGCGGAAGTCTTCCAGTCGCCTTCGGCACCAAAACCGTATCCATCGGCCATCAGACGCTGCACTGCGATTCCAGGGAGCTGAGCGAGCCCGTGCAAATCTTCAAACGTATCGGTAAAAGCATTGGAACCGGTTTCTTGCAGGAACTGTCGTAGTCCAAGTTCAATCCTCGCGGATTCGCGTAACGATTCGCGTTTGCATCCGTTTTTCCGCAAAGGCTCCGCTACCTTGTACGTCTCGTCGTAGTCGGCGGTGAGTTTGTCAACTTCGGCGTCTGTCACGTCCTGCGCCCGCTTCACCAAATCGCCAACGCCATAGCCGTTTACCGTGTAGCCGAGCTTGATTTGGGCGGTAACTTTGTTTCCCTCGGTGACGGCGACGTTCCTCATGTTGTCACCGAACCGCGCAACCTTCAGCTGATGAGAATCAAGCCATGCGCACCCGGCACGCATCCAGGCGCCTATCTCGGAGTGGACAGCTACATCCTTCCAGTGACCGACAACGACTTTGCGGTTCATCCTCATGCGAGATCCAATGAAGCCAAACTCGCGGTCCCCATGGGCCGACTGGTTCAGGTTCATGAAGTCCATGTCGATCGTGGACCATGGCAACTCTTCGTTGAATTGCGTGTGGAGGTGCAGGAAAGGCTTGCTCAAGGAACTCAAGCCGGCAATCCACATGCGCGCCGGCGAGAAGGTATGCATCCAGGTAATCAGACCAATGCAAGCTCTGGAACTGTTAGCTTCCTGGCACAGTTGCTGAATCGCTTCGCTGCCTGTCATCACGGGTTTGGCAACGATCTTTACCGGCATCTCCGACGATGATGCAAGTGCTTGAGCGATCGAGTTGGCATGTTTTTCCACCTGCTTGAGAGTCTCAGCGCCATAGAGATGCTGGCTTCCGGTGACGAACCATGCTTCCAGTTTCGATAAATCGATCATTCGGTCCCCTCTTCAGATGTCCAACTATGGTTCGGCCTAAGTATTGCGCATTCGCTGCTACAAATCGTTTTCTATCCGACAGTGATGTTGGGCATTCATGTGCTTCGCTTCAATTGGGAGAGGGTTGTCGGTGGTGATAGCGCCTTCCCAATGGCAAGAACCCGCTCGTCGAGCGTCCTGCGTTCGAGGATCCAAAGAAATCTTTTGGAAGAGTTCGACAATCCATAAAGTTGATGCCGGGCAAGGGACGAATTCTCTTTGCGAGGCCCAAATGAGTAAACGTTTGCTGGCATTATACGCTGGCATCGGGAAATCCGTGCGACGAAAAGGCCTCGTCTTTGCAGATACTTACGAAGTACTCGGCGGATTCTCGGGGCACCCAACGACGTACTGAACTAAGGGGTTTTACCCGTAAACGATTGCCGCGTTTTGGTATGATCACTTGTTTCTGTCTGGTTGTCTGAAAGCTCCACCTTCTCATGGATATCCGGGAAATCGCGAAGCGCGCTCGAGTTTCCACCGCGACGGTCTCTCGCACCATCAATCGGATTCCGACTGTCAACCCGCAACTCGCGAAACGCGTTTGGAACGTTGTCGAAGAGCTTGGCTACTATCCCAACACTCAGGCACGCGCGCTCGTCTCAGGACGAAGTCGAATCTTTGGTCTCATCATTTCTGAAATCACGAATCCGTTCTTTCCTGAAATTGTTCAGGTATTCGAGCGGATCGCGGTGCAGCATCACTACGAAATCATGCTGACCTCAACGGGGAACGATCCCGCGCATATGGAAACGGCAGTCCGAAGAATGATCGAACGCCGTGTCGAGGGCGTAGCCATCATGACCTTCGGTATGGAAGAGATTCTTCTCGAGGACTTGAAATTACGAAAAGTGCCTCTCGTATTTGTCGACGTTGGGCCATCCCGGCCAAGGGCCAGCAATATTAAGATCGACTACCTCCACGGAATTCGACAAGCCGTGCAGCATCTCGCCGCTCTCCGCCACCAAAAGATCGCATTCATCTCCGGTCCCTTGCATTTGAAATCGGCCCAGGCTCGTAAGCAGGCGTTCATCAGTTCAATGAGCGAGATTGGTTTGGAGGTCGATCCCACTTTGGTGGTAGAAGGCACTCACACGATCGAAGGCGGAATTGACGCTTACGGGAAAATGCTCAATTTATCAAACCGACCCACAGCCGTCGTATGCTCGAACGATATGACAGCGATGGGCGTGATGCGGAAAGCCTACGAAGAAGGTATCGGAATTCCGTCGGATCTGTCGGTCATCGGCTTCGATGATATTCGCTTGGCGCAATTCGTGTTGCCCGCTCTCACGACAGTGCAAATGTCCCAAGCGGAACTGGCGCGCCTGGCCTTCAATGCCCTTCTGACGGAATTGCAGCGGGAAGCCCCGTCGCCGACGGGAACAGAATACGTACTGAGAACCCAATTGGTGTTACGAGAATCGACACGCTTGGTTCCGGGCAACACGAAGCCCGCTGGCAAGAAACAAAGTCGGACGTAAACCTCATTCCCGTCCAGCAACGAAATCATGCTCCCCACTGAAGAACCGAGTAGGATCGCGCTGGCACTTCAAACTTCGTGCGCGTTCCAGTGATCGCAGGCTTCTCGAATGCCTGCGGGACCACTCGCTGCGGGGCATCGAAGGTATTGAAGGCCTTCAGATCAGTCCCCGTCAGCGTAGTTGAGCTCAATAACTTCGATGGGTTTCTATCCTGCCAATTGATCTCTACAGTGTGGGCTTTGTTCAGGTCCCGATTGAGAATAAACAATGACATCTTGCCGTCTTTCGGGTTCAGAGTTCCCGCGACATCGAGATAGGGTACTTGTCCAAGATCGGAGACATCATATTTGGGCGACTCAACCAACAGGTTGAGTACATCTCCGTGTGCCATTTGCAAAGCCATGCTGTACGGATAGAAGATCGACTGCAGCAGAATTCCCTTTTCGTTCGTCGCAATAGGGGCGATTACATTGACTAATTGAGCCAGGCACGCAATTTTGATGCGGTCTGTGTTGCGCATCAGACTGTTGAGAATGCCTCCCACCAGCAGCGCGTCTTCCAGGTTATAAACTTCCTCGAGCAAGTGCGGGGCCTCGTGCACGTGGCCGTTCATTGCCTCAGCATCACGAGCGCGGTACCACACGTTCCACTCGTCAAACGAGAGCCACAGTTTCTTTGGCGAACGCTTGTGTCCACGCACCAGATCGCACACCGCGAGCGTCTCGGCAATTTGACGTTCCATGCTCAGATTCATGGCCACAAACTTTGAACTGTCCTTGCCGGTCTCTTCCTGAGTATTCCCGATGTATCGATGCAGGGAGAGCGCATCGACATACTCGTAACATTGTTCTAAAACCTCGCGATCCCATTCCAGATAGGTCGGCATGGCGGGACCACTGGATCCACAAGCGATCAACTTCAGAGAGCCGGTCCACAGCGCGCATCTGTCGTGCGGCGTCCTGAGCCTTCAATCCATATTCGGTCGCCGTCATGTGACCGATTTGCCAAGGCCCATCCATCTCGTTGCCGAGGCACCAATATTCAACCTTGTAGGGTTGCTCAATGCCGTGGCTGCGTCGGAGATCGCTCCACCGTGTTCCCTTTTCGATGTTGCAATATTCCACCAGCGCGGCCGCTCTCTCCGCGGTCCCAGTGCCAAGGTTCAACCCCATGAGGGGAAGATTCCCGACGAGTTTGCTCCACGCCATGAATTCATTTGTCCCAAACTGATTCGTATCGAGTGTGTTCCACGCTTTATCGAGCGTTCGCGGCCGGTCATTTCTAGGACCTACGCCGTCGAGCCAGTTGTATCCCGACACGAAGTTTCCGCCGGGATACCGAATGATCGGCACCCCGAGTTTACGGACCTCTTCAATCACATCCTTGCGGAATCCGTTTGAGTCGGAGAGCGGGGATCCTGGATCGTAGATGCCCTGGTAAATCGCCCGGCCCAGGTGCTCGAGAAATGATCCGAAAAGATTCCGATCCAGCGGAGCAATCGTCCTGCGGGAATCTACGTAGATACGCGCGACATCCGCGGACTCCGAGCCGGCCGTTTGCCGGTTGAGGGCAGACGCAACGCGGCCGCCCACAAGGTTCACAGAACATGCGGCTCCCACACCGGCGGCCTGCTTCAGGAACTTACGTCGAGTACGCGAAAACATATCTGCATTCTCCTGGATTACTTTGTCGGATCGGAGATCCAATCGTCTTACACACGCAGCTCAAAACCTCAGCCTTCGTAGGCCGATTTTGCGGTTCGAATCAGAGTTGGCAGGATCTGTCCAAACTCACCCTTGCCCGGTTCGCCAAACGCAAAATAAAGTTTGCGATAGTTCCGATAGAGCTCTTCGTAGACCTTTTGAGCAGATTTCTCCGGCTCATACACTTTGAAAGGCGCGCAAATCTTGTCTTGCGCCTCCTCAATCGTCTTGAATGTACCCGCCGCGAGAAACGCGAAAATGGCGGAGCCAATGCCGGTGACTTTGCTTCCGGGTACGAGCACCGGTCTTCCCAGCACATTCGCATAGACCTGATTCAGCACCGCGTTATTTTGCGGGATACCTCCGCCATTGATGACCCTCGTCGTAGGCGCGCCGTATTCGCTCATGCGATCGAGAATCACGCGTGTATGAAACGCAGTTCCTTCGATGGCCGCAAACAGTTCGTCCTGCGCGGTGTGCAGCAGATTCCAACCTAAGGTGATTCCGCCGAGATTTGGATTTACGAGCACGGTTCGATCACCGTTGTCCCATGTCAGGCGCAGCAGTCCGGTTTGCCCTGCGCGATAGTCCTCCAGCCCTTTGCTGAGAGCGGCAACGGTTGTATTTGCGCGCTGAGCGATGGCGCTGAAGATATCTCCTGTGGCCGACAGTCCAGCTTCGACACCGGTGAATTGAGGATGAACGCTTCCCTTCACCACCCCGCAAACGCCCGGAATGAGTTCCGCTTCCTTCGCGTACGCAATAATGCAGGTCGACGTGCCGACAACATTCACGACGTCACCCTGTTTCGCTCCTGCGCCGATGGCATCCCAATGCGCATCGAAGGCGCCCACCGGGATGGGAATTCCGGCGCGCAGCCCAAGTTTTTCCGCCCATTGCGGCGACAGCTTTCCGGCGATCTTGTCAGAGGTGGCGTAGTCCCCATCCAGCTTCTTTCGAACCCCCGCAAGCAACGGGTCGACCTTCGCCAGAAAACTCTCCGACGGAAGCCCTCCCAGACCAGCATTCCACATCCACTTGTGGCCCATGGCGCACACGCTTCGCTTCGCATCCGCGGGGTTTGTAATCCCGCACAGCGTGGCAGCCACCATGTCGCAATGTTCGAATGCGCTGGCAAACTTGTCGCGCTTCGCCGGATTATTGCGAAGCCAGTGGAGCAATTTTGCGAATCCCCATTCCGACGAATACACTCCGCCGCACCACTGGATGGCCTCCAGATTCTCATGGTGTGCCAGCTCCGTAATTTGCCGAGCCTCTTTTTTTGCGCGGTGATCGCACCACAAGTAGTAGTCATCAAGGGGGCTCAGATCCGCCGCAACGGGAATCACGCTGGAGCCCGTCGTATCGAGAGCGATCGCTTCGACGAGATCGCCGCGAATGCCTGCCTCCTGGAGCGCACTCCGTGTCGCTGACGCCAAGGCCCGCATGTGGTCGTCATGTGACTGCGTGGCATAGTCGGGATCTTCGCGTTTCCGATGCAGAGGGTATTCCGCGATGGCAGAACCAATGAGCCCGCGGTCGCTATCGACGAGAGAGACGCGGACACTCAGTGTGCCGAAATCAACTCCTGCGACAATCGCCATCAGATCACCTTTTTATGGAGTAAATAAATTGAGGATGAGGATATCGGCTGGCATACAAATCCGCCAAGTACGCCACGTTTGCGCTCGAAATAGCGGATGCGTCGCATCTGTTAAGGATGACCTTCGACAACCCGCTGATCCGCTGACATAGTAAACGTTTGCTATAAATGATGCTATAGTTTTCGTCGAACTGCGCGGCAAGTCTGTTACTTATTTCGGGTGGCTAGAGAGAATGATGGAACTGAAACGTCTCGGGAACAGTGACCTCCACATCACTCAACTTGGAATTGGAGCTTGGGCCATTGGCGGCAGTGGGTGGAATGGCAGCATGGGTCCGCAAAATGAAAGCGACTCCATCCCTGCCATTCACGCCGCTCTTGAGCATGGATTGAACTGGATCGACACTGCTGCCCTTTACGGTCTCGGTCACTCCGAAGAGATGGTCGGGCGCGCAATTCAAGACCGAACGCCAAAGCCATACATCTTCACGAAATGCGAACGAGTATGGGATGGCGACGGGAACATCGGACCCTGCCTCAAAGCGAAGTCCGTGCGCCGCGAGTGCGAAGACAGCCTCCGCCGCCTGAAAGTTGATTCGATCGACCTTTACCAGATTCACTGGCCCGAGCCTGACGAAGACATTGAAGAAGGCTGGACGGAACTCGCTCGCCTGAAGGACGAGGGTAAAGTTCGCTGGATCGGTGTCTCGAATTTCAGCGTGGCACAAATGAAGCGGGCGCAGGCCATTGCTCCCATCACGTCTCTGCAGCCGCCCTATGCCGTCGTGAGGCGCGAGATCGAGCAAGAGGTCTTGCCGTTCTGCCTTAGCCAGAACATTGGCGTGATCGTGTATTCGCCGATGTACGCCGGGCTTCTGACGGGCGCAATGACCACGGAGAGGGTTGCGAGTTTCCTGGCTGAGGACTGGCGCCGAAATCTGCCGGGTTTCAAGGAACCGGACCTGTCCCGAAATTTGAGAGTCGTCGAGCATTTGAGGGAAATTGGACGACGTCGCGGCCGCGGGCCTGGAGAGGTAGCCATCGCTTGGACGTTAAACCATCCAGCCGTTACCGGGGCGATCGTAGGCTTTCGCAGCCCGCAACAGGTTGGCGGAATCATCGGCGCGGCGCAATTCAGACTGAATCAAGATGAAATCGCCGAGATTGAAGGCGCGTTAAAGCAGGAGAACGCGGCTTGACCATACGGACATTCCGTCTTGACTGGCGAAGTCACCACCGTTCAATGATTGACAAACATCCCACAGGATCATAGCCTCAATATCAGTAAACGATTGCTCACTTCGGAGGCGTTGATATGGCGTCGGGTATGAATCGCAGAACTTTCTTGAAGGCCACGAGTGCTACCGCCGGTGGAGCTTATGTCGCGAGCGTGCTCCCGGCATGGGCGGCGGCGGACAAAAGCCTTGTAGCAGTAGCCACGCCGCTCACGACTTTCTCGTATGCCGAAGTCCAACTGCTCGACGGCCCCATGAAACGCCAGTTTGAAGAAAATCACGCGCGATTCCAACACCTTGACGACGATCGAATGCTCAAGGTCTATCGCCAGGTTGCGGGCCTGGCCGCTCCTGGAGAGGACATGGGAGGCTGGTACGACCTCACCGGATTTTCCTTAGAGGGAAATGATTTTCATGGGTTCATCGCGGGTCACAGTTTCGGGCAGTACGTTTCGGGACTAGCCCGAGCGTACGCAGTCACAGGATCCGAGGAGACGCGCGCCAAGATTAATCGCCTGGTGAAGGGTTACGGTGAGACGCTGGATGCGAAAGCCAAATTTTTCGTCGACTACCGGCTGCCGGCCTACACCTACGACAAGTTGTCCTGCGGCTTGATCGACGCTCACGAGTTTGCCCACGATCCGATGGCCATGGACATTCACGAGAAGCTCACCCGAGCAATGGTGGCGTACCTGCCCGAGAAAGCTTTATCTCGCGCCGAGCAGCGCTCACGACCGCACAAGGACACGACTTACACCTGGGACGAGACCTATACTCTGCCCGAAAATCTATTCTTGGCTTACCAGCGGAGCGGGAAACCCTTCTACCGCGACATGGCTAAACAGTACCTCGAAGACGATACCTATTTCGGGCCCCTCTCGGAGGGCAACAATGTTCTTCCGTTTGAGCACGCCTACAGCCACGTGAACGCATTCAGTTCCGCGATGCAGGCGTACATCACGCTAGGAAGCGAAAAGCATCTGCGAGCGGCAAAGAATGGTTTCGAAATGTTGCTGAATACGCAGAGCTTTGCGACCGGCGGATGGGGGCCAAACGAAGGCTTCGGAGAGCCGGGCACAGGGCTTTTGGGCAACAGTCTTACAACCACCCATGCCAGCTTTGAAACTCCTTGCGGCGCATACGGCCACTTCAAGATCACGCGCTATCTTCTTCGAGTAACCAAGGATTCGCGGTACGGAGACAGCATGGAGCGCGTTCTTTACAACACCATCCTCGGTGCGTGGCCGATTCAAGCCGATGGAACGTCGTTCTACTACTCCGACTACGCATCGACCGGGAAGAAGGTTTGGTACCGGGACAAGTGGCCGTGCTGTTCGGGAACGTTCCCGCAACTGGCTGCCGACTATCACATCAGCACCTATCTGCGGGCATCGGATGGCGTGTACGTGAATCTGTTTACGCCTTCTAAACTCCAGTGGAACGATGCAGCCGGGAAGTGCGGGCTCAAGCAGAACACCAAATACCCATTCGACAACAAAGTTCAGATTGAAGTGTCGGCATCGCAGCCCAAGGAATACACGATCTACCTCAGGATTCCGGGCTGGGCAACGCCGAACCCAGTCGTTTCGGTCAACGGGAAGCAGGTCTCTGAAGCAGTGCAACCCGGCACCTTCGCCAGCATCCGCCGGACTTGGAAAGACGGAGATCGCGTGGAGCTTGAGCTTCCCATGCCGCTGCGTCTAGAGCAGGTGGATGCGAACCATCCGAACATGGTAGCGCTGGTGCAGGGGCCGCTGGTGTTGTTCGCGGTGACCGAGTCGCAGCCCAGCTTCGAAAAAAATGCGTTGCTGCAAGCGAAGGCCACCAACAATGCCACGGGAGACTGGTCGGCCAACTCAGCCGACGGCAGCAAGGTGACGATGCGCCCGTTCATGAACATCGACAAGGAAAGCTACAGCACGTACGTAATGCTGAAATCTTGAGTGCGCCTCAGGTTGGCTCGTAGAAGGTCTGTGTCCTGCGATCCGCTCAATTCGGTGGCGCGTCTCCTTCGACCACCTTGTAGCGAAATTGTTCCCGTTCCTCCTTCGTCGCGTCCTGACGGAGGAGCGCCAGTCGTTTGAGCAATTCGGGAAGTTCGCTCTTGTTTCCGCTTTTTCTGTCCGCCTGGATCAGGTGATACAGCGCAGTTTGATCTTTGGGATCAAGTTCCAGAGCCTTCTTGCATTGCGCCGCCGACTCAGCATACTGCCCACCTTGTAGAAGCAGCTTTGCCAGCACTCCCCTTGCCGGTTCGAGCGTCGGGCGCAGGGCAACAGACCTTTTCGCCGAATCCATCGCTGTTCGAAACTCGGCTGTGCCGGGCTCCGCTCCTTTTTGTGCCAGAACGTCCGCACGCAGGTAAAGCAGGATCGGGTCATCAGGTTTCTTCGCGAGTTTTTCCTGTACGCTGGCCAGCGCATGATCCAGATCGTTCTGCTGAACAGCCGCCAGTCCCTGCGCCGCCACGCTCAACGACTGGCTTGGATCCAGTTCGTACGCAGTTTCGAAGTCAGCTTGTGCCTTGTCGTATTCCGCCAACTGGACGTAGAGAACGCCGCGCGCAAAAAAGAGTGGCGCCGCCTTCGGACGCAATCCGATTCCCTCATTTACGACGTTAATGCCGACCTGAAATGACTGGTGTGCCGCCGAAATAGCCGCGAAATCAAGGTAGAGGTTCACGTTCTGCGAGTCGAGCAAAATGGCCTGACGCAGCGCATCGACAGCCTTATCGGTGTCATGAGAATCTTCGTAAGCCCTTGACGCGAGCTCGAGAACCTCCGCGTGCGGATTTCCTGCGCTCAGAAGAGGATTAAGTGTAGCAAGCGCATCTTGCGGCTTATGCGCCATTACCTGAAGTGACGCAAGAAGCTGGCGCTCACGGCGATCATCAGGATTTAGAGTCAATGCACGCTCGAAGACATCGGTCGCCTGTTCTAGCCGTCTCAATCTGACCAGGCAGGTTGCGTATGCGTGGAGCGCTGGTAATTGTGAATCGAAGAGAGATCCCGTCTTTTCAAAATTGGCGACCGCAGCCGCACAATTTCCTTGTTGATACTCCAGGACAGCAAGCATGCCGCGGCTTGTGATATCGCCGGGCCGCAGTCGAAGAAGGTGTTGCAACAGGGGAATCGCGCCCGCATGGCCTGCCTCGAATTGAATCTGAATCGCGCCATGAAGGGCGGGAATGTTGTCCGGTGCGATCTTTAATGCCTTCTGAAACGACGCGAGCGCATTTTCTTTCTGTCCCAGCCCTGCATAGGCAACTCCTTGCATAGTCCAGAGTTCCCCATTGCCGGGCGAATCTTTCAAGGCGGGGCGGACGAGTTCAAGGGCTTTGTCAAAGTTGCGCGCCTGCAACGCGGAAGCGATCGCATCAACTCTATCCGGGGGTGTCTGCGCGAGTGCACACGAAAGCAGAAGGATCGGGAGGGCCGCTGCACAGGTTTTCCGAAAAGATACCAACGCAGTCATGGTGTGTCCGTGTCGCTTTGCGACGCAACAGCCATCGTAACCGAATGTGCGAGTTCGTATTAGAAAGTGAATCAACCTTTATCGTCAGCAGGACTTCCTGAAGGCAAAGAAAAAAGCCGGTCCTCTCTGGCAAAGAGGACCGGCTCTCGCAGTTCAGCTATTTTGGAGCTTGATCAGAAGGAAATCTTGCCTCCGAGTTGCCAGAAGCGAGGTTCGTGGGATGCTGTCGCGGCGCCGAAGTTTCCATCCGGGAAATTGACGTCGACGTTTGCATAGTTTGCCCGGTTAAATAGGTTGAACACTTCAAACCGGAACTGGAAGTTGACTCTTTCTGTGATCGCCGTGTCTTTGTAGAAGTTCACGTTCGTCTCGATGAAATTTGGACCGCGGAACTGCTGAGGCCTTTCATCTCCACCTTGACCGAACGTGGGAACGGCGAAGTCGGTTTTCGGAATTGCACCCGTCAACCACGAGTTGTTCTTGGTCGACTGGCTGTAGCTCGTCGCGTTCGGATAGTCGTTGTTGTTGCCGTCAGCGTTGTAGTCTCCGCTGCCTGGCGCGTAACCAACGGCAGGGTTCGCGAACGACGGGCACGGGATCGATGTATCCGCGCACACCGGGTTATAGCCGTTAAAGTTCGATCCAGTCAGAGGATATCCGGACTGTAAGATACTGGTACCGCTGATTCCCCACCCTCCGGTCAGAAGGCCAACTGCCCCCTTGCCCCCGTTCAAACCTTTGAGCGAGTAGTTGAAGCTGAGGGAGAATCGATTGGGCGCATCGAAGACGGACGGGCCGTAGTACTGCTGCGGGTTATCCGCTGTTGGATATGCAAGACCATCGTCCTTTGACCGCGCACGAGTATAGGATGCATCGATATAGCCGCGGGACAACTTAGCTTTGAAATCGAAGAACACGGCTTCGTAATTTCCATACCGATTATTGTCCGCATAGGTAATTGCACCGAAGCTGTGATTCAGCCGACTGGGAGCAATGCTTTCGTTGGTAATCAGATCGCCGGCGAAAGTGTTGATGTCGACGCCGTACGAGACGTTTCCGATCAGTTGCCATTCCCGACGATGTTGTACGAGTGGGAGCCGTTGTATCCGACCGTTGCCGCGAAGACTTTGCTAATCCTGCGTTCGACGCTCAACGACCAGATATCCGCTTTCGGCGATTTCAGCAAAGGATTGATGCCGCCGATTGCGAAGCTGGCACCGACTACACCTCCCTGCGCATTGAGACCGCCTCCCGATTGTGGCGTTGGACCTGTTCCCGTTCCGAAGGTCGGGAACGTAATCCGAACGGCGGTTTGCTGCTGGTCCCAAGAGCAAAGATTGGGGCCTGTGCGGATGCCGTTCCGCCGGCAAAGAACGTTGGCGAAACTTCTCCCGGAGGGCTCCCGCGGAATTCTTCTTGCACGTTCGCCTGTGTTAGCCAGTTGTTGTAGATGCCAAATCCGCCGCGCACCGCCCAGTCGCCGTGTCCGGTTGGATCCCACGCAACACCAATGCGTGGACTAAAGAGGTTGTTAACCGAGTGCAGCAAAGCGTTGTGGGTAGCCTTGGCATAGCCGTTCGCGATTTGCTCTTGCTCTGTCTGGCCCGTTCCCAGGTAGAAGTTCCCAAACACCGTCGAAGCGCTCTTCGACCACGGATTGCCGCTGTCGTCGTATCGCAAGCCCAATGTCAGCGTCAAATTCTTCCTTGCCTTCCAGGTGTCTTGCGCAAAAAGTCCGAACGTTCTTGAAGCTGCATCCCAACTCCACAACTGTTCTGTGCCAGTGGCGGGATTGTAGTAGATGCCGCCTTCGTTTGTGGGAGCGTCCTGCGCCAAGGTCAATAGATTGTTGAACGAGAATTTTGGCTGCGACCACGGTCCCTGGAAGGGCTCAACGTCATCTCCGTACCAGCCTTCATAGCCGAACTTCAGGGTATGCGCGCCCTTTACATGCGTCAGGACGTCGCGCCAGTGATAGTTGTGCTGAATGAAATCACCCTGGGCGAAACCGACGCCGAAGGCTTGACCGGAATCCACGTTGATGCCGTTCACCGAAATGGAGGGCACGGTGTAGTCTTTTGCACCGCTGCCTAACACTCCTTCAACCCTGCTCTGACCAGCTGTAAAGTCATTCAGCGTGTCGGCGGAGAACGTGTGGGTCCAAGAAGCTTGTCCCGCCACCTGCCAGGTGTTGTTCAGAGCGGAAAACTGCGGCATGGCCGAAGGCGCGCCGGTAAGGAGGAGAGTTCGGAAAATGCTGACGTAGAACCGGTCGTTTTTGAAGCCCTGATCGATACGGCCAAAATACTGCGTACCGTTCCGGATTGACGTGGCGCCGAAAGAACCTTGGTCGATCACGGGCAAAGTGCAAGGCACTCCGTTCTGCCCGGCTGTCGTCCGCATCCACCAGGCGTCCGAACCAAAAACATCTTGAGCAGTCTGAAGAACAGTAGGTGCCACCGACTCCGGCCGGCAAGTAAGTGCTCAAGACATGACTTCCCAACGTGTTCCGGGATAGGTTCGCTTGCGCGAAGTTAATGAACTCCGGGCGCTGGAAAGTTCACGGATCCGCCTGCGCTCGAAGAAGAGCGCAGAGGTTCAACCGCAAAATAAAAGAAGCTGTTGTGGTGCGGAATGATCGGTCCGCCGATCGCGAAATCCATATTGTTGGAATGGAAAGGTTTGTATGGGCTTCCTGAAGAACTCACGAAGTGCTGATTCGCAAACATTCCCTGGTAATTGAACCAGTCGGAGGCTGAGCCGTGGAATCTGTCCGCGCCAGACCGGGTCGTGAAGACGGTTTGCAAACCTGCAGCGCGGCTGTATTCGCTGGAGAATGTGTTTACCTGAATACTCGTTTCTTGAACGGATTCAGGCTGCGGAGTGAGGTTCAACACGCCCTGACGAATGCCACTCGTGACATCCAATCCATCTACGACGTACTGGTTGTTATTCTGGCCCTGCCCGTTTGCGCTGGCATCCACCTGCTCTTCCGTGGAGTAGTTATCTACGCCCGACGCTGGACTTCCGGAAGTGCTGGTTCCCAATCCGGAAACGCCCGGGGCCATCGTCACCAGCGTGACCAGGTTGCGACCGATGATCGGCAATTGCGCAACCGCCTGATTCTCAATGGTCATTTGCGTCCGGCTGTCCGCCGTATCGACCACTGGAGCTTCCGTGGTGACGACTACGGATTCGGAAATCGATCCGACCTTGAGAGACAGTGGGACGTTCAGATTTTGCTCCGTGAGGAGCGTGACATCGGCTTCGGACTTCGAAAAGCCCGCGGCCTCCGCTGTAATTTTGTAATTCCCTGGCGCGAGGCTTACGAAGCGGTAGTTACCGGAAGCGTCTCCGGTCGCGACAGCGGTGACGCCGGTCGCGACGTTCAAAAGCGTAACTGTAGCTTTTGCGACACTCGCACCAGTCGAATCTTGAATCACGCCTTGGATACTGGCGGTGAATTGCGCGAGGGCTGCGCTTGCAAAAAACATCACGATCGCGAGCGCACAAACCGAGCGTCGAGACGGCATGCATCCTGGCATGAGTGCCTCCTGGCAGCTGCTTTTACGGGAAAAGGAGTAACGGCCTTCCAGCAAACGTTTACTCCAGCGGCTAATGTATAAATATTACCGTTAGCGCCTGTCAAGAACTTTTTTAGGCTTGCCTGTGTAGAAATTGCTTTGAGAGCAGATTCGATCAGCTAGAACACGGGTTAACGAGCGGGGCTCTCTTCGGAATATCGACCCCGAGATTGCGCTTACTTCCAACCCCGGTTGGCAACAATACCGACCCCCTCCCGTATTGTTATGAGCTGATTCGAAGCAAGCTTCTTGTATTGCTCATGCAAGCCATTTGGCCAATAGACATCTACATCCGCCGTTGCGGAGACGCCAAGACCGAAATGAAGGCGCGGATCGTTGCAAGAGTAGTAACTGGACTGGCTCAGCAGAGTTTGCGCCTGGGTTTTACCGGCATAATGCGTCAGCACTCGCGCTCCGATCGCGCTGCGGTTCGACTTCACTCCCTCGAGCTTGATTTTCAGCCAGTTGTCCTTGCCTTTCATGTCGTTTCGAAGAAGGGACGGGGGCTCGTTCATGTTCACGATGAGTACGTCGAGATCGCCGTCGTTGTCGAAATCTCCGAAGGCACATCCGCGGCTGCTGTGAGGTGTAGTAATTCCCTCGCCTGCCTGTGATTCCAGTTCTTCAAATGTGCCATTGCCCAAATTCCTGAAGAGAACTCGGGGAGTTTTGTAAGGATATTGAGGCAACTTGCGTTCGACTTCGGGATACACGCTTCCTGTAACGAACAGCACGTCGGGATAGCCGTCGTTATCGAGGTCGACGAGCCCTGCGCCCCAACTTGTGAATCGCGTCTCGACGCCGACCTTTGCGAGTCGCGTCACTTCATCGAAATTTCCCTTCCCATCGTTTCTGTAAAAGCCGCTGGTGTCTCCGATGAAGTGGGTCTTGAACAGGTCAAGGTGTCCATCGAGGTTGTAGTCGCCGATGCCAACTCCCATGCCGGCTTGCTCCATACCATCGTCGCTGAGCGCGACACCACGCATCACGCCTTCTTCGCGAAAAGTGCCGTCATGATTGTTCATGAACAGCAAACTGGGCGTGGAATCGCAGGCCACGAAGATGTCGGGCCAGCCGTCTTCGTCGAAGTCGGCCGTCACCACGGTCATTCCGTAACTCTCGGTTGCTGCGGCGATGCCCGCCGCTTTCGTGACATCGGTGAATGTGCCGTCCCCGTTGTTGCGATACAAAGAGTGCCTGCCGGTTGGCAGTCCCCGCGGACCGCAATTCACGGGGATGCCCTTCCAGTTGCAAGTTGAATTCTCACCGGGTGCTGGGGCGTGCTCAAACGAAAACCGGATGTAGTTGGAGACGAAGAGATCCAGATGCCCGTCGCGGTTGTAATCGATGAAAGCACAGCCGGCTCCCCATCGAGCGGGGCCAGTGTCTAACAATCCGGCTTGCTTGGTGACATCAGTAAACGTGCCGTCGCCGTCGTTCCGATAGAGGCGGTTTTGTCCATAATACGTGCAGAAGATATCGTCGAAACCGTCGTTGTTGTAGTCGGCTACGCATACACCGTTCGCCCAACCTACAGCTTTCAGGCCAGCTTTCTCCGTGACATCGGTGAACGTTCCGTCGCGATTGTTTTTGTACAGACGGTTGGTCGCTTCTGGTGGGTCGCCATCGAGCCTGGTGCCCGAAAGAAGAAAAATATCCATCCAGCCATCATTGTCGAAATCGATGAAGGCGCACCCGCAACCGTTCGCTTCCATGATGTACTTCTTGGACTCAATGCCTCCGTAGATCACAGGAGCGTGCAATCCCGCAGCCTTGGCGATGTCCGTAAAGTGTGCATTGAAGGGACGGCCCGACGGCGCGGGTTTCGCCTGGGCCTTCACGTCGCGAGAAGCGATTCCCTGCTGCCCGAACATGTGTTGCGCCGAGGCGCAAAGTGACAGAAGAACGAACGAACGCCGGGTAATCGTCATGAGTGCAGGACTTTCGAATGAACATCTATTATCGCGGCGGCGAAGACTTCAAGTAAAGGTTTACTCAATCAGGGAATTCCCCTAGTTTGCTGGCTGGGCCGAGGACGCCGGCTCGACCATCAACTTATATCGATTCTGCTCCGCCTCCTGTTTTGCTGCGCTTTGCCGAGCTTGCGCCAGCCGCTTGAGCAGGTCCGGGATTTCGGCTCGGTCGCTGGTTTTCCTTAGAGCCAAAACTAAGTGATATAAGGCGGTCTGGTCCGACGGATCGTTTTGCAAGGCAATCCGGCACTCTTTGATGGCAAGTACGTTCTGCCCGGATTGGAGATAGAGCTTCCCGAGTACGTCCCGTGCCGCCACAAGGGACGGCTGTAAAGAGACGGCCTTGTTTGCCGACTGAACGGCTCGCTGGAAATCGGCGCTGCCCGGAGCCGGGGCCTTCTGGGCCAGAATCGCCGCCTGCAAATACCAAAGAAAAGCGTCCTCCGGTTTCTTGATCAACTTCGCGCGCACCGTCGCCAACGCTTCATCAGGATTGTTCTGGTTCTTTTCCTCGGCGACCATTCCCTGCGCCGCAGCGCTGAGGGATTGTTGCGGATCCAATTGCTCAGCTTTTTCGAAATCCGCCTGAGCTCTGTCGAAGTCCGCCAGTTGAACATATAAAACGCCACGCGCCAAATAGAGTTCCGCCGCCTTTGGTTGCAGATTCAGACCTGAGTTGACCATGTCGATGCCCGTTTGAAACGACTGATGGGTCATGGCAATATTCGCAAAATCCACATACAGCGAGACATTTCGAGGATCTTTCACGATAGCGTCCCGAAGGACCTTCACTGCATTCGGGGTGTCCTTGTTCGCTTCATACGCAGCGGCCGCCAACTGAAGCGTGTTTGCCTCGGGGTTTTCTGCTGCCAACGCGGGTTGCAATGTCGCGATGGCCTCTTGAGGATGATCCGCAGCCAATTGAACAGCAGCCAAGTTGCGTCTGGTGCGCGCATCGTCCGGATGTAATGCCAGCATCTTGCCAAAAATGGGGATCGCCTTATCCGTCTGCTTCAACTCCATGAGGCAGGAGCCGTACATCTGCAGCGCGCCAGGCTGCGAGTCGAGGAGCGCTCCACTCTGGGCAAAATGTGGGGCCGCGGTCGCACAATCGTGCCTCTTGTAAGCAAGCACCGCCAGCATGGCATGGCTGGTGGGATCGCTCGGTTGCAGCCGAAGCACATGTTGGAGCAACCGAACAGCGGACGCGCTGCCGGCGTCGTATTCCAATTGCGCGGCGCCTTCAAGAGCCGGAAGATAGTCGGGCGAATTCTTCAGCGCACTCTGATACGAGGCGAGAGCATCTTTCTGATCGCCTTTTCCGGCATATGCGAGACCTTTGAGCATCCAAAGCTGAGGACTCTTGGGGAATTCCTGAAGGGCAGGCTGAAGCAACTGCAATGCCTTATCAAACTCCCTGTTACGAAGTGCAGAAGATATGGCATTGATGTTTTCACTTGTCGTCTGCGCACATAGCGCAGAAAGAAGCAGAGCCAGTGCGAAGGTTGGAGGAAGGCTCTTCCATGCGAGGCCGAAAAACATTCGTCTTGTCGCCTGGGCTTTTACCCCATCCGTTCGCGCTGGAATCAATTCTTCCCGACCGATTTGACCACAGCGGAGAAGTCCAGGTCGCCAAGGCCTTGGCCCACAGCATTCTTGAACACTTCTAGAGCCGGCACCGCGGTTTGGAGTGGAAGCCCACATTTCGCGCCTTCATGAATAGCGTAACCGATATCCTTGGTCATCAGCTTGAGCGGAAAGTTGGGAGTGAAATCTTCGGCGGCCATGCTGGCCATCATCCTCTTGATGAGCGGGCTCGCGAGGGCGCTGTTTCCTAGAACCGCGAGGCTCCTCTCTCGATCAAGATTGGACGCTCGAACCAGAGCCATAGCTTCGGCGAACGTCGCGGCCTGAACGCCGCATACGAAGTTGTTGATCAGTTTCAGGAGCGCGCCACTCCCGTTCGGCCCGAGATGGACCACTTCCCTGCCGAGAACATTCAGAATTGCTTTCGCGCGTTCAAAGCCTGCAGCGGAGCCACCGACCATGAAAAATAGCTGACCCGCCGCAGCGTGAGGCTTCGTTCCAGTCACGGGCGCATCCAGGAACTCGCAGTCTCTTTTGGCAGCGCATGCCGCGAGTTCTCTCACCCAGTCCACCGACAGCGTGCTCGACTCCAGTAGCAGCGAGCCTCCGGCGGCTCCGGCTAACGCGCCGCCCTCACCGAGCCATATGTTTCGGGACGCCGCGTCGTCCGCAACCATGCTGATCACGATCTCTGATCTCGCGGCTGCCTCGCCCGGCGAACCTGCGACGAACGCGCCTGATTCCGCAAACCTGTTGGCCTTCTCGCGGTTCCGGTTGTAAACCGACACAGGAAATCCCAACGAGAGAAGGCGGGTCGCCATCCCTCCACCCATGATACCGAGCCCGAGAATTGCAACGCGTGGTTTTGACATTGCTTCTATCCTAACGAACTCACTTCAATTAACGAAGACGGCGACTTGGCCACATGGACGGGATTGCGCAGAGGACGACCAAAACCTTCGAATGCAGCTTCCATCGTGTCGCCGTCCTCAAGGGCGATGCCGGCGCCAAAACTCAGGCAGTCCGTTCCGAAGAAGTGCACATGAACGTCGCACGGCCTGCGATGAGCGTCAAACTTGAAGTGATGATGCTCGAGGTTCCGCAGACTGTGGCACATCTCGGTTTCCCCGGTTCGGAAAGTTCCGGACCATACTGAACTCCCGCCGCGGTCGATGTTCACTTTCACGGCTAAAGACGAAAACTCCGGATCGACAACGATCTCAGGACCGAGCGCGCATGTTCGAAGCTTCGAGCCTGCGAGATTCAGATAGTTTTTCTTCTCGAATCGGTGATCCGAAAATTCATTGCCTCCGGCCATCCCTACTCGGTACGGCGACCCATCCGGCGCAATCACGTAGACGCCGGCGATCTCCGCCTCTTCGCCGCCATCCTCCGCATAAGCGGGAATCTCGAGAGCCTGACCGTGACCGCGTAGCATCGTTCCGTTGCCCTTATAGAACCACTCCGGCGGCGTTCCAATCTTCCCCGGCGCAGGGCGCCCGCCATCCTTGCCCCAATTGAACATTTTCATGCTATCGGTCATATCATTCTTGTCGGCTGCGTGCATGGATTGCCGGTCGCGAGCGCTGCCAAGATGTGTCAGCCCGGTCCCTGAAATCATGCAACGCGAAGGTTCGTCCGGATGATCAATCGGCGGCAGCAATCGCCACTCGGAACGGCCGTTGTATACAAGATCGTAGTCAAGGCGTTCGCTGGTGAGTCTCTTGCGTACCATGTTGCCGAGCTGCTCGCCAGCCTTAATGGCCGACTGCGCGAGCTCGAACACAGAATTGCAGCCATCGAGTATACGAAGGTGAGGTTCATCGACCAGCGCCACGCGTCGAACGATCCCTTTCTTAATTTGAACCAGCCGCGTCATTCTTCCCTGTGCTCCTTGATCGGTTATTCCACTATGTCAAAGTTGCCTAGTTTTGCTTCATCGATCGTCAGACCGATGCCCGGCAGGTCGTCCGCGAGATCAATGAATCCATCTTTCGCGTTCGGCTCACCTGCAAATAGGTACCAGAACAGCTCGTTCCCGACTTCCACATCCACCATGGGGAAATATTCCGCCATCGGAGAATTCAAACTCGCCATCACGATGTGATAGTTGTGCATCTGTCCGGCGTGCGGAATCACCGGCACCGAGTACGATTCCGCCAAGGCCGCGATCTTGCGCGCCTGGGTAATCCCGCCGACACGGTTGGTGTCGAACTGGATGTAATCGACCGCCCGCGCCTCAAGCAAGTTGCGAAATCCGTAAAGCGTGAATTCGTGTTCGCCGCCTGCGATCGGGATTCGTCCATAGGATTTCAGCTCGGCATAACCGTGGATATCGTCAGGAATAACCGGCTCTTCCAGCCATCGCAGGCGAAACGGTTCCAGCAGTGGGAGCATCCTCTTGGCGTAGTCGAGGGTCCAGCCCATATAGGCGTCGGCCATCACGTCGATCTCGTTCCCGACAGTCTCACGAACGGTGCGCACAAGCTCGAGATTGCGCTCCATGCCAGCGGCGCCATCGGACGGACCCCACCCGAACCGAAGCTTCATCGACTGATAGCCGTCATCTTTGTAGCGCTTCGCTTCCTTCGCGAGTTCGCCGAGCTCAGTAGCATAGAGACGGCTAGCGTATACCGGGATTCGCGGCTTGGTTCTGCCTCCGAGCAGCCGGTACACCGGTTGTTTCGCGGACTTGCCGAGAAGATCCCATAAGGCAATGTCGAGGGCGCTGATTGCCACCATGCCGATGCCTTTGCGTCCAAAGGCCATCGTCTTTCGGTACATGTGCTGCCACAGAAATTCTATGTCCCAGGGATTTTGACCGATCAACAACGGTTTCAAATAGAGATCGATCGTTTGCTTCGCGACCTGCGGAGCGAGTGCGGCATTGCCAATTCCTACCAGCCCGTCGTCGGTGAAGATCTCGACGACAAGCCATCCGTGGAATGTGAACGTTCCCATGGACGCCTGCGGCAATTGCAGCAGATCCATCGGATTCGTACAGAAATGCGGCGGCAAGGGCACAGTTTTTCCGCGCCACCGGAATACTCGCGTACGAATTTCTTTAATCTTCATCGTGCTCCTTGATGGATCAATCGTGCTTCAATCTCCGCGGGTTCGAACGTGGGAATCGACAGCAGAATGATCACGAAAGCAGTCACGTGAAACATGCCCGCGAGCGCAAAGACGATTCCATAGCCGAGACCATGGTCGAGCAAATATCCAACCAATTGGCCGAACGCGATTCCACCCATTGCGCCACCAAAGCCGATCAAGCCTGCAACGGATCCCACCACTCTGCGCGGCAGCAGATCCGTCGGCAGCACCATGATCAACGTCGACCATGATTGTTGCCCGAAATACGCGACGCTGAAGGCAACAATGGCCCATGACACCGCGATGTGCGGGATGAAGATGACCAGCGGCATTACGACCGCGCTCAACCCCAACGCCACCTTTCGTGCCACGTTGAGCGAGAACGAGCGGCGAACGAGATAACTCGAGAACCATCCCCCGACCAGGCAACCAACCCCGGCCGCGGCATAAGGGATCCAGGCAAACGCACCCACCGCCTTGATGTTAAATCCGCGCGCATCGTAGAGATATTTCGGCAACCAGAAAAGGTAGAAGTACCAGGCGGCATCACTCAGGAATTTTGCGGTCACCATTCCCCAGACTTCACGGATTCTCAACAGATCGATCCACCGGACGGTAGTCGCTGATTCCTCTGCGTCGGGCAGTTTCGATTGAGGATCTTGCCGGAGAGAAAAATACACCGTGCGCCACCACGCGGTCCAAAGTAGGCCAAGCACGCCAGAAATCACGAAAATCCATCTCCAACTCATAAAGCTCAAAATGACCGCAATCAAGGGCGGAGCGACGACTGCTCCGACGGATGTACCTGCGTTGATGATGCCCATTGCGCTCGCCCGTTCATCGGTCGGAAACCATTCTGCAACGGCTCGGGTTGCTGCCGGGAAACCGCCTCCTTCTCCCATACCAAGCAAGAATCGGCTGACCGCCAGCATCGCGAAACTCATCGCCACCGCATGACTGATACAGGCGACGGACCAGAAAAGCATGATTGCTGTGAAGCCTCGACGAGTCCCCAACACATCGGAGATCTTGCCTCCGCCCGCGTACATGAATGCGTATGAAACCAGAAACGCCGACTGCAATGTAGAAAACTGCTGGTTCGAAAGCGGGATGTCTTTACCGATCGCATTGATCGCGACGGGAAGAGTCTGGCGATCGAGATAGCTGATCGCGATCGCCGCGCTCACCAGGACAGCAATTTTCCACCGCAACCTTCTGCTCCTCGATTGACGAGAAAGTGCCGATAGAACGCACGCGATTCTCGGTTCGGCCTTCGCCGTTCAGGATCGGAGCAAGGGCGTCCAAACCTGCATCGAGGTCGCTTGCCGGTTCGCCCACGCGTAGTAGGGAATGAAAGTCAGCGGCACTTTCTTCGTTTTGTCGGCCGCTCCCGTATAGCGAGGGTACAGAGCGTTTTCAGAGGCATTCCTCTCGTACGAGATTCCCGTGTGGTGCAGCAAAAGTACTCCACCCAGCAGGTCGTTTTTCATCTCGCTCTGGAACTCGGAGTCAGGACGTTTCCCTACTTCGAGTGCCACGTCGCTCAGGCTCACTCCGCTCGACTGATCAAGACCTTCGAGACAGTAAACAAGAGGACCGCGTTGGACCGCCACGCGCCCGGTGTCATCCGCCACTCGTGGATTGGCTTCCAGCACCTGCGGCGCCATCGCCAGTTGCAGGCTGATCCGGTCGCCAGAAGCCCATCGGCGACTAATCGGCAGATAGGCGCCAGCTTTCGCACCCGACACGCCTTTTCCGTTGACCGACACTTGAGCGCTGTCGACCCATCCAGGGATTCGCACGTAAACCGTGAACTCGGCAGGTTGCGCCGGAGTGATGGTCATGTCGACATTCCCGTCCCACGGATAGTTCGTTTTCTGAGTGATCTTCAGGCCGTTGCCATTCTCAAGGTGCCAATCGAGATCAGAGTTGTCGTAGAGATGCACGTAAATGCCGTCATTGCTGGTGCTGTAGAAATAGCCAGGCAACGAACCAAAAGTCCGCTCGATATTTGGAGGGCAGCACGTGGTGTCGTACCACGGGTTGCGGATCTTATCTCCAGTAGACGGATCGAATGCCAAGGGATTCCGGTAGCAATACATGACTCCGTCGAGCGACATGCCGGAGTTGATACCGTTGTAAAGGGCGCGTTCGATGACATCGGTGAACTTCGCATCCCCGGTAGCGCCCAGCATCCGCCAGTTCCACATCATATTTCCGATGGCCGCACAGCTTTCTCCGTAAGCGCGAAAATTTGGGAGCTCGTACGCGTCGCCGAAAGCTTCGCCATCAGACCTCGACCCCACTCCGCCGGTGACATACATCTTCGTGGCGGTCATGTCGTTCCAGAGACTGTTGAGAGTCTTCCAGTAGGATTCGTCCCCGGTTTCCATGTAATAGTCCGTGGCTCCGCAGCAGGCGTACATGGCACGGACCGCGTGGCCTTCGAGTTTGGTGCGCTCGGTGAAGGGAGTGCCGCTGAACATGTAAATAGTTCTGCGTTCCGGCAGTTCCAACCGCTTGTCTCCCTGCAAAATGTATCCCGCAAGGTCGAGTTGCCGCTTGTCGCCCGTGATCCGATACAACTCGATCAAGCCCATCTCTATTTCAGGATGGCCAGAGACGATCGGCTTCTTCGGAGCGGGTCCGTAGTTGGGAATCAAGAAATCGTCGACAAAACGGATGCCGGCATCCAGCAACTTTCGGTCGCCGGTTGCGCGATAGTACGCAATGGCGCCTTGCAACAGGTGACCAATGTTGTAGAGTTCATGGCCGGTTGTCTGCGTTTGCGTCTGCATCCGCAGAGCTTTGCGATCGTCTACGTAGTAGGTATTTAAATAACCGCTCGGCTCCTGCACAGCAATGACCTCGCCGATCGCCTTTTCAGCGCTGGCACGGAGCTCTGGGCGATCACCGGATTGCAGCACAAACCCGACCGCTTCTGTCCATTTGTAAACGTCGGAGTCCGAAAACACAGGACCGTGCTGGGCTGCATCGCTTTTCCCCACGAGCCGCCGAAAATTATTCATGCGGCCGTTCGCTTCAAGAAGGTCGTGCATACTGGGAATGCTCTTGTTGACGTTGACTTCTCGACGAGTCCCCCAGAAGCCTGACTGGATTGTCACCGCATGCACCGGAATATTCCGGAGTTTTGCGTGAGGCGACTTCGCCAAATTCTCGACACCTTGATCGCGCCAATTCGGATTGTCGGTGAGAGTGACTGCACTCTGTGGAGTACCTATCCCACTGCGATTACCGATTGCGGCGATGGCTTTCCTGGCCGGGATCGCCGAAATCGCGGCTACGGCTGCCGCCGAGGCCACAAACTGACGGCGAGATATTTCCTTTTTATGATTCATGAAAAGCTTCTCCCAGTAGCGACGTTCTTTCCGAGATTATAGCTCCAGATCGGTAATCGTTTACTCGCTCGGCCCCAGCTTCTAATTTTCGGCGAGAAGTGTCGCGGCACCGGGGCCTTCTCCGATACTCTTCTCAGTTATTTCGCAGGATACTGCTTCGTCTTCTGTGTCCGTGAATTGAAGACCCGAAAGCTTCCATCGCGCCGTGCCGTCAACTCGAGATAATTTCCGGCATCCGGACCGTCGGGATTCGCAATGAATTCCGCGGGAACATTGTGCGCAGCCCCGCCCTCTTCGGAATAGTGAAGCTGCCAAAGGTTTTCCAGCCCAGGAGACTTTTCGATGATGTCCCAAACCGATGGTGTTCCGCCCTTCTTAGCTCCGTTATCCATGATCGCAACCCGCGGCGCAAGACCATACACAAAGGCTGGGCTGCTGCTCTGATTCCAGCCGTGGTGCGACACGATATAAATGTCGATTTTCCCCAGCTTGTTCTTCGGACACATGAATTCCATCTCCTTGTCCTTAGTCAGATCGCCGAGATCGAGGATTCTCAATTTTCCGAACGTCATCAAGGTCCCAAGTGAGCGCACGTTCTCGGTCTTATCGGCAGGCACGGTTCCGCATTCTTGCAGTTGGCATTTTCATCTCCCGCGCCGGGAAGAGGAGCGCCAAGAACAGCACCGTCCGCACTGACCACCGTAGCGTTCACTCCGCGGATCGGCAACTTGTCTCCAGGCTTCGCCGTTATGCGTTTGTACTTTCCGCTGCTTAGAAGTTGCTGGTACGCCTGCCAGACCTGAACGGTGGGCGCATCGGTACTCTCGCGATTTTCTCCATGATCGATAAATGTTCCGATAGCAATTTTGGCCGCAAGCTGGGGTGCTCCGCCAACATGATCCTCATGGAAGTGCGTGATGAGGACGTAATCGATCTTGCTGACTCCCGCCCTTTTCGCAGCGGCGACAATGCGGTCCGCATCCCGAGATTCGTTTCCGGGCCAGCCCGTGTCGATGAGTAAGGATTCCTTTTCGGGCGTAACGAATAGCGTGGCCTGACCGCCTTCCACGTCAACGAAATAGATCTGAAGGGCGCCCCCATCTTGAGCGCAAACTCCTGCTACCAAAACCAATACGCAGACACTGACGCACAGCAGAAGCCGAACCACCAAACCTTCCGGACGCGCGGTCAGGCACTTTTTGTCGCAACTAGAGACCTTATTCATATTGGATCCTCATGGATTTCCAATTTGCGTTCGAGAGATGATCTTGCCTGGCTCCGCGTTTCGTCAAATCGGAATGATTCGAGATTACGTTTACTCAATGCCTTTTGCGATATTATCGAAGCGCTTTCCGCAAGACGACAATCGCAACGACTCAGGACTTCTCGGATGACCAAATTGCGCAGTCAATCGTGGTTCGGCCGACAGGATCGCGAAGGATTCATGTACCGCAGCTGGATGAAGAACCAGGGTTGGCCTCACGACTTGTTCGATGGCCGCCCAGTCATCGGGATTTGCAACACATGGTCCGAACTTACGCCCTGCAATTCGCATTTTCGCGAGCTCGCAGAGATTGTGAAACGCGGCGTTTGGGAAGCAGGCGGCTTCCCTCTCGAGTTCCCAGTCATGTCGCTCGGCGAGACCCAGCTTCGTCCGACAGCTATGTTTTTTCGCAATCTTGCCAGCATGGACGTCGAAGAATCGATTCGCGGCAATCCCATGGATGGCGTCGTTCTGCTCATGGGATGCGACAAGACGACTCCCTCCCTGATGATGGGTGCGGCATCCTGCGATCTTCCAACGATTGGTCTCTCCGGCGGTCCTATGCTCTCCGGCAAGTTTCATGGTCATGACCTAGGCTCCGGCACGGGTGTCTGGCAAATGTCGGAACAGGTTCGAGCGGGCGCGATGAAGGCAGAAGAATTTTTCGAAGCGGAAGGCTGCATGCATCGCTCGAAAGGCCACTGCATGACCATGGGGACGGCCTCAACCATGGCAAATATGGTGGAAGCGCTCGGTATGAGTCTGCCGGGAAACGCGGCGATCCCGGCGGTGGATGCACGCCGCAATACTCTCGCTCAACTGACAGGTCGCCGGATTGTCGAAATGGTCCGAGAAGATTTGCGCATCTCCCGAATCTTGACGCGCGAAGCTTTCGAAAATGCGATTCGTGCCAACGCGGCAATTGGTGGATCGACGAACGCCGTCATTCATCTGATCGCGATTGCCGGCCGCGTTGGCGTGCCGCTCGCCCTCGACGACTTCGATCGTCTGGGTTCGAGCTTACCCTGCCTTGTCAACATTCAACCTTCCGGCAAATATCTGATGGAGGATTTTTTCTACGCAGGGGGCTTGCCCCGAGTACTTCGAGAACTGAGCGAAGCCGGAACTCTCCATCGAACGGCGTTGACCGCAAATGGAAAGTCGATCGCAGAAAACGTCGCCGAAGCTCCTTGTTGGAATGAAGATGTAATCCATTCGTTTGCCAAACCATTCAAACCAAGTGCTGGAATCGCAGTTTTACGGGGAAACCTTGCCCCGGATGGAGCCGTCATTAAGCCGTCTGCTGCCAGCCCACAACTGTTGCAGCATCGCGGACGAGCCGTCGTATTCGAATCGATTGAAGAGTTTCACTCCCGCATCAACGACGAGGCGCTCGATGTAGATGAAACCTGCGTTCTTGTTCTTAAGAACTGTGGGCCTCGTGGATATCCAGGCATGGCTGAGGTTGGAAATATGCCCTTGCCCCCAAAGTTGTTGCGTAAGGGCGTAACCGACATGGTTCGGCTCTCTGACGCACGAATGAGCGGAACGGCTTACGGGACGGTCGTTTTGCATGCCTCCCCTGAAGCGGCATTGGGTGGCACACTTGCTCTCGTCCAATCGGGCGATCAGATCACTCTCGATGTCCCACGACGTTTGATTCAGCTCGAAGTCGATGATCAAACTTTGGCTCGACGTCGCACCCAGTGGAAACCTCCAGCCATTCCCGAACGCGGCTGGCAGAAGCTTTATGTCGAACACGTACAGCAATCCCACCTCGGAGCCGATCTGGATTTCCTCGTGGGGCACAGCGGCTCGCGCGTAGCCCGCGATTCGCACTAAACAATTTCCTCCGGTGAATTAAATGAATATGAAATGGAGTCGCCGACGCCTTCTTAAACAAGCCGCGATGGCGTCTGCCACGCTGGCGTTGCCCGTCAGGAGGGTATTCGGAGAACCGCAATCCTCCGCCGTGGACTACGAAGTTCAGATCACTTCGGTGAGCCCACACACCGTCCGATTGACCGTGCTTCCGATCAAAAACGGCCAAGTATCGGAGGTCTCTTTTTTCGGCGCCCTCGTGAGTCAATCCTGGGGAAATCCCATCGCCAAATTTCGTGCGGGCGAAACCAGCCAGACGGTTCCGGCCGGCAATCTCAGAGTCCGCACCTCTCTTGATCCTCTCTCGTTCACGATCTCGACCGCTGCTGGAGTTGACCTTCAAACTCTCTCAGTGGACCGCGCGACCGGAACCGTCTTCTTCGCAACCGGAGAATCCCCGCTACTGGGACTTGGGGAAGGTGGTCCCCAATTCGATCGGCGTGGTTCGGTCGACACGACTGGCAGTGGACAGGGCGGCTACAAGCTTGAAACTCATGGCGCGCGAGTTCCGATTCCCTGGGTCATAGGAACTTCCGGATGGGCAATTTTCTTTCATCAGCCCTTTGGCAACTTCAACTTCGCCGGCACTCAATCCAAGTTCATTCCCGCCAACCCGCAAGCCGCGTTTCCGCTGGACTTGTTTTTTGTGGGATCATCCGATCCTCTAACGATCATGGCCGAATACGCCCGGCTGACGGGCCGGGCTGAACTGCCCCCGCTCTGGAGTCTTGGATACCAGCAATCGCATCGAACCTTGGCGAGTCGCGACGAAATTCTCGGAGAAGGCAAAACATTTCGCGAGAAGAAGCTCCCGTGCGATGCTTTGATCTATCTCGGTACTGGATTCTGCCCTTCGGGATGGAATACAGAAAACGGTTCGTTCTCCTGGAACTCCCGAGTGTTCCCAGATCCTGAAAGGATGATCGACGAACTGCACAAGGACAATTTTCGCGTCGTGCTTCACGATGTAATTCTGACCGACAAGCTTCGTGGGTCCGTGCACGATACTTGCAAGCTATCCGAGTTCGACGAAGAGAACGCGAGCTGCTACTGGGACGCTCATCGCAAGAACTTCGCGATGGGTGTCGACGGATGGTGGCCGGATGAAGGTGATCCTCTCGACATTCCATCGCGTCTCACGCGCAACCAGATGCATTGGGAAGGTCCGCTGCTCGACCGACCCAATGAGCGTCCGTATTCATTGCACCGTAACGGATATGCAGGCATGCAGCGGTACGCATCGTTTCTGTGGTCCGGAGACGTTTACTCGAAGTGGGAGACGCTTAAAACGCAAGTGCCGATTGCCATCAACACAGGTCTGACAGGCATTCCATACTGGGGTACCGACATCGGCGGCTTCGTTCCCACCAAGGAATTCACAGCCGAACTGTATCTCCGCTGGTTTCAGTTTGGCGCTTTTTGCACGCTGTTCCGCTCGCACGGCCGCGCCTGGAAGCTGCGTCTGCCTTGGGGATGGAATACTGGCGATCCTGGCCCGACGGAAATCCGAAATTACGATGGCGCTGCCATTCCGGATGCGACCCAACTTCACAACGAGCGAGTGGAACCGATTTGCCGAAAATATCTGGAGCTTCGTTATCGGATGCTTCCTTACCTCTACAGCGCCGTGCGGGAATGTACCGTGACGGGATTGCCGGTGATGCGAGCTCTATGGCTGCACTACCCCGACGATCCGAAGGCGGTTGCATGCCAGGATCAGTATCTATGGGGCCGGGACATTCTCGTCGCGCCTGTTGTGGATGAAGGTGCCGTGTCTCGCAAAGTGTATCTTCCCTCCGGAGTTTGGTACGACTACTGGACTCGAGAGAGACTCGAAGGCGGCCGTGAAATTAAACGCTCGGTTGATCTGGAAACTATGCCCCTCTTTGTCCGTGCCGGAGCGATTCTGCCTCTCGGCCCACTGAAGCAATTTACCGACGAGAAGGTTGATGGACCTCTCTGCGTTTCTATTTACTCCGGTGCCGACTCATCCTGTTCGCTTTACGAGGACGACGGCCGCTCCTTCAACTATCGAAAGGGAGAATGGATGGGCTTGGAGTTTCAATGGGCGGATGCACGCCGCCTGTTATCTGTTAGTCTCGCCAACGGCTCGCGAATGCTTTCCCCAGCGCGTCGACATATCGAGGTCACATTGGATCGGTCGGTAAGAACAATCGACTTTGATGGCAAGAGACAGGAAGTTTCTTTCTCATGATGATGCACTGGCGCGGATTCCGGGTGTGTTAAGGGAAAATATTGCTTGCGAGTTCACTGCTAAAGAGTCTTTAGATACTCGATGATTTCCATTCGTTCTTCCGGTGAGAGCTTGCGCCCGATGATTCCATTGCCTTTCGCTCCATCGTTAAATTCGTGGCCGGCGTTGGAGTTACCGGGAAGACTTGTATGAAATTCTGTGGCTCCTGCCAGAGGGTCCGTATTCAGGCCTAGCTTGATCGGATCATATTGCTTGTTTCCCAAGTAGAAGACCGTTGGCCGCTCCGAAACTGGCGAGAGCAATGCGTAAAGGTTCGGGACGGACCCATTGTGCAGATATGGAGGCGTCGCCCAAATACCATTGTGGGGCCGAGCTTTGTAGGCCAGAGGCGACCGCAACTCATTTTCCCGGTATCCGTTCCACTGCTCCTGTTGCTCTGTAGAAAGCTTGAGATCGGCGTAGGACTGATCGATCAACTTTTGCGTGATGTACTTCAGCCCGTCACGAGCCGACACAATTCCCTTTCCAAGAGGTCCGCTGTCGGCGGTTCGCTTATTGAAGTTCTCGGCTTCCTTCGGATCCGTGCCGATTTCGGCCAAAGGGATCATCGTCACTTTGAAAAACTGCATTCCCTTGTCGTCAGCCTTCGTCCAACGGGAGGGCTTGCGGCCTTCATCCGAAAACATGGGCGGCTGATGGCAGTGCACGCACAACTCGTTATAGAGCGCTTCTCCCTTGCTCGCCGATGGGCGATCGATCTTCCCCAGAATTTCTTCCGGCCACTTCGGCGATGCCACCCCGGATCCAGGTTTGGGTCCGCCTAGCAAAAGCTCGATCTCGTGAAGATTGTCGACGTGGATCGTGTTCTGGAATTGCTCTCCCGGATAGCCCAGCAGATTGATTCGCGATCTGACTCCCAAAGCCTCGCCGACATTCCTTCCCATGGGCTGACGAATCGATCCGTTGTATTGCACCCAGTCCATCCACGACGCATCCCAGATCGGTGGATAGTTTACGGGGCCATCGCCGACCACCAGATTTTTGTTGTTGTTGAGTTCTGTGCCGAACACGAAGTTCCCAATCCGAGCCAGCGCATCGGTGCGGCCATACCCTTCAGTCGTCGGAAAGAGGCGACGGGTACCTTTAAATTCGGTAAAACTGGTGTCGAGATAATATTTCAACGCATTTCGCAATAGAGTCCGATCCGCAAACGAATGATCAGGTCCAAGCACTCGGTTCGTGAACCGCCGGAAGCGCAGAGGATCGTAGTAGGTCCAAGTGATCGCAAGGCCGACTGCCTCCGTGAATTTCTGCAAATCGATCAGCGATGGGCCTGCGTCAATCCGAATCGCTGTCCCTTCGTAGAACAATTCCCCGGTATGACAGGCGGCACAGGTAATTCCGAGCACAACGTTCTTTTGTCCGGTGTAGGGATCAACGAAGCGATCATCGCGCACGAATCCAACTGGCAACCCATCTGGATTTTGCGTCGAGATGGAGTCTGGGATAAAACCGAACCCCTGCATGTAGCCGTCTTCCCTGAACGGAGGTGCTCCCCTGATTGTGAATCGCGGCTGCTCCAGGGCGAGAAACCACGCGTAGGGCAACAGTTCACTTCCCTGCGCGGTGTGGTAATAGCGTTGCCTTTGATCGTCTGTCCAATTCTGGGCCAGCCATGCAACTTTCGTTGGCCTTTCGAGGCGGGGCACCTCGAGACTGTTGTGAATTGCGAACACTGCGACGACGGCCGCGCATATAGCGAAGACGCCTACGGATGCCAGTGCACCGATGATGCTCGGGCGATGGAGCAACGGTTTCTTGGCCGGAACAAGGGCGGCTGATGATGCGCTGGTCGCGGAACGATTTCGCAAGGATTCTCGGTTTCTCTGAAGGATTGTTGTGGCAGATTGCGCGGCCGGTAGTCTGGGACGTCGCGCATCCGATCAAAAACGCTTTGATGAAGGTGGGCGCCTTCGGGAATTTTGCGGGTTCGTCCGAAATTGATCGTGACGCTACCTTTCCAATCCGGCGTGGCATTTCCTGGCACAGGTACGGGGCGCGAACATCGCTTAGGCCAGATTTCCCCCAGCCACCAGAGTCCCCGCAGAGATTCATGGATCAATCCCTTCGGGTCCGGCTTCACGTATGGGAGCTTGCCTCCTAACACGTCGATGACTTTCTGCGCGTCCAAGCGCAATCCAAATGATTCGGCTTCGCACATCATCCAGCGCAGTGCGATTTTCGAGAGCCCGCTCTCCCCTTCTAAGTAGCTACCGCCGACGTCGGAGTGAACGCCGGAAAACCAGACCTGCTTCAAGTCCTGGGTTTCAAGCGCTGGCTCGTGAATAAGATTTTGACGGAAGAATGCGCGCCGCTCATCGATCGAAACAGCATGTCGCAAAATTGAAACGTCAGGCAGGCTCGCGGTATAGGGCAAATGGCCACCCTTCGTGTGAATGGGATCGAGGATCCATCCGACTGAACTCACGGTGTCCCATAGGCCAAGAAAATGTGGAGCGCAGGGAATACTGAAGGTGGTTCTGAATCCCTCTGCGATCTCAAATTTGCAGGGATCGTTGCTCTTGTAGAGCCGCAGCGCATACGGAATCAGAGCCTCGTTTCCCGGCGTAAGCAATCCACACATATGTAGCAGTCCGCAGACGGCCCGTAGCTGTATATGCGCCTCGACTGAAACCGAAGATGTAGATGCGATCGTCAGGAGAGAACTCTCTCATCAGGAACGAATAAACGTCGGCGATATGGTCCGAGAAACCATAGCCAAACGCCAGCCCTCGTACCGTCGTCCACCACTTTCCAACTGCGCTCAGCGCGCTCCTCGCTCCCATCGTTCCAACACCTGGGTGGTAGTACGCGATCTGCCGATCTTCAGCGGACAGTGTCCAATAGAGCTTGACGACGTTTGAGTTGGCGGAGCCGTATTGATTGCCCGTTCCGTCGCAGCAGACAACAATGTTTCTTGGCATATTTAGTTCAATCTCCGAACACCGAACTCCCATCGCCAACGACGAAATCAGCCTGAGACCGATCAAAGTGGGTCTTCTCTGCCGGTTCCGTTTCCCAATACGTCTTAAGAGAATTTGCCCTTGGTTCACTACTTTATCGATTGCAGGGCCGGTTCCAACCACGAGAAGAGAAAATTATTGATTTCAGGAAACTGGACGGAAAGCAGGCTTAAGAGCGGTACAAAAACAAACGTTCCAATGCGCACCCAGAAATCAAGGCCGAGTTCCCCTGGCTTTGAATTTGTGATCCGGGAAAGGAGAGGGTTCGAATACATCTGGCCGTAGACCACACCGACAACCAAGGAAATCACAAAAAAGATGGAGATCAGCAAGACGTGAAAACTTTCCCGTGATTCGAAGGGATAGCTGCCATACGAAATCAGAACGGACACAAACACTCCAGCGAGAGCCAGAATGAGCGTCTGCAACCGACGGAGCGGCACGAGAATGACGTTCAAATAAAAGAGGCAGAGGAATCGCTCGACGGCTGCTAATTCACTGTCCTGTGCCGGTGGTACGCCGCCGCTAGCCTTCCATTGGGTGTTCGCGTAAAGGAGCGCCTCGGAGGCTGCCGTCGCGAGGGAAGTTTCGAGGATTTGAAATGCTGCTCGAACCCGCGCAGCGAGGACTCCCTTGCCCTTCTCTTGGCCGACACGTTCGTAAGCCGCAGACACTTTGTCCCTGGCTGACTTGGCGTTTGCAATCGCCGCCTTCAGCGCAAGATCCTGGACTCCGGTGTTCTGAATCTGCGTTAGCGTATCCAGTTCTTCCCCGAGCAGCTGAATGAATTCCTCTCGGCCGTTCCCAGCGAGTTTCCATAATGGCTTCCAGGTCAGGCTCTTCAATCCGCTGAATCCCCTTCGAAAAGGGAGCCGCTCAATAGCTCGAAGCAGTGTCCTCAATTGCAGCCAGAGCGCAACGATGTGCGTCACGAGAAAGCAAACCAATAGAAGACATGAGTAAAGCAGCCACCAATAAATCCTCTTGTAAGCCAGCGATTCGAAAGCCTCCGCAATTTCTGAAGGCCGCATAAGGAGAATGATCACCGCGAAACCCGCTACCGCTGAGAGTGCTAGCTTAATGTCGCGAGGGAAAGCCGCCAGCGTTTGCCAAGGCCATTCGTGTTCTTTCGCAGCCAATGCTTGCAGTTGCACCCGGCTGGTGGGATCCAGGGCTCGCTTGGGATCAGGAGGAACCTTTTGCTCAAAGTAGTTCCGGCTCGGAAGAACTACCAGCTTCTCTTGCGTTGACGTGACTCCGGTGAGTGACTGCCAACTCCACCAAATCCACCCTGCCAGCAGTAGCACCAGGGGCAGACAAGGCGAAACGCCCGAGCCAACATTGATATAGCGATAAATGAAACTTCCAAGAGAGCTATCCAAGTCCGCCGACCACATCCAGCCCGCGGACACGATCGTGACCAAGATTGCCAATGCGCAAACTGCAACGCCGATGCGTGCGAGAGTTTTGTTGCCGCGCTCATTGAATCCCCGATAGTAAGCTGCCCCGAGCGCCGCAGAGCTGAAAACATAGCCGCCCATCACGAGCCACAAACCATTGAAAGCCTCGCTCAGGGACAGCCAGAAGGTCAGGTCTTCAACAGGCTTACCATAATGGCCAAGCCAGAAGATCGCGGGAATTACGAACAGGGTTTCCGTTGCGAGCAAAAGGATGCCACCCAGAAAAAGCAAGCAATTGCGCGAGGATGAGGGGTTTCCACCAAATCGCCCAAGGGTTTCAGAGCGCGAGAATGTACTGGGAAATGCGAGCAACAACGACATGCACAAAGTCAGGCCAAAGGCGAGCATCCAGAAAATCGTCCATGCAACGGAGAAATGTACCGCGTAGGTCCCGGAATGCTTAAACTCGCCAGCGACTACGGGCATTCTTGATTCAGGTCGCCTTACCTTTCTATGGATGTATTGGCCAATGGTTTGAAGAGCACTTTCCGGCACGTCGTCGAGGACGCTGACCGGCCAATAGCCATCCCTGCCAACGGAAGTAAGCCATAGATGGGCACGCAGCGGATTGACAGAGCCAGTGTGAGCGGGCTGAAGAAAGGATGGCATTCCGAGTTGCTCGTAGTCGCTGGCTGGGAGTTCCCTTGGTCTCAGATTCGTTCTAAAGTCGAGCAGAGACAAGAACGCATTGAAATTTCCCACCGAATAGCTATCGGGGAACAAGCGGTGCACTTCTTGGGTTCCCGAAGACGTTCCATCCAGTTGCGGGAAATCAACTCCGGTCAGCAATGGGAACGGTGTGACAGCAAGAATCCCATGGAATCTCGGGTCATAAAGATCGTGGATCATGAGCAGATCCGCGCCAATCGTCACCAACCTGGCTTGCGGATAGTTCTGGCGCAGATACCGGGAAAGAAATATCTCGTCTAACGGGTCACTCGCTCGAATAATCACAACCTTTGCGTGCTTCCGGCGCAAGGTAGCAACGATCGCCTGTAACATCGACTCCTGTGACAATGGCATTTGAAGCGGCGAATATGCCGCCACGCTGTCATCGTCGTTTCCCGTGACGCTTAAGCTTAATGCCAATCCATTTTGCGGACGACTCTTGGCGTTGGCTGTTTGCGTTTGCATTTGTACATCGTGCTGATACGCGTCTCGCAACTGCGCGATCTCACGGGGAAAATACAGGCGGATGAACGGAACGACAGGTTCAGACGAGTCATCTCGAGTAAGCTCAGCGACTCCGAGCTCGGAAGATTTCGTCTCCTGATTTCCGAACGCAGTCTCGTCTTCCGAAAGGATGGCTACGTGCGAATGTATGTCATGCCGATCATAGAAAAAGACACTCAAATAGAATTCCTGGTATTTATCGCTAAATTGAAGTGTTGCGAAATCAGGCCGTCCTGGGTGACCGGATCCGGCGCCCGTCTCCAGTCTCTGATCGGGCCACTGCGCCCTGACGGATTCTGAGAAATCACGAACCGCGTGGTAGCTGCTGATCGTCCCGCTCCGAATCACGATTTTGGAAAATCGATCGCGAGGTTGAGCTTTCAGAACGGCGTCAAGGGACATTAATGAGCCGGAGAATGCCGGTCCAAAGATTCGGAGGACTTTGGCTTCTGGAAGGTCGGCCTTTGCGCCCGCCAGAATGCTGCGGCGAATTTCCAGTGCGTTTTGCATCTGTTCTACGTGGATCCCTGCGGTCGGCGTCTCCCCAACCACGAACACAAAGAGAATGGTTCCCGCGGTACCGGATCCTCCCGATCCCTGAAATATCATGAGGCCCGGAAGCGATTCGACTTGCTCCTCCAAGTGCGACTGCGCCATGCGGACGGTAAAGTCCGTTGACTCGTTGTGTGTTGAAATATCCCAAGGCATCCATGAGCGGGAAAATAAATACCCGCTCGCTTGTGCGGCGCCCTCGATCGATTCGATTCCGCGGTCAAACAGGAGCGCCATGTGCGTGTGGACAGGATCCGGAAGTGACGCGATGACAAACCGGATGTTGGACTGCTTCGTTTGAGGAACGTTCCAGTGTGTGGCGGCGAAATCGTTATCGCTGCTTTGGTCCTCCGCTCGAAAATAATCCTCAATGAGTCCAGAGAGTCCCCTGGCGGGACACATGGCCTTGCACGTTCCGCATGGCAAGTAACCTTCTTTGACCACCAACGGGCATAACCCACCGCCGATGGTGGGAAATGGTTCGGTCGCGGCAGAGAGGTTTTGCAGATGCGCGGGTACCGCTGCAGCCTCCCGAGACGCTTTCGGCCCCTGCGATGCAGCTCCAAGGCTCGATATGCCAGTGCCTTGATATGCGGAATAGGCAACAATCAGGCTGAACAACGCTACGTATCCGGGTTTCATAGTACTGGCCTTTCAGACGGCTCCCACAGACTTTCTCTTTTGGAATCTTTGGGTCACCTGAGCGCAGGGGAGTCGGGTGCATGTGCACTTAGTTGGATAGTGCTGCATCGACCTGATCTATTACGGAAAAGCGGGAGAAGTTTATTAGTTTTGCGGAACGGCTATCCGAATAGATAGTGACTCGACAGCAGGTCCGATTGGCACGCGCAACCAAGCCGAAATGGCCATCCCGCTGGCACGGACGGGCCAGTTTCTGTCGCCGCTATCCGGAGCTACAATTCTCTCGCCTCAAGCCATGTCCATTGTGGTCTTCCCCCGAAGGCAAATGGAGATGTACCGTGGCCACGTTCGAGATTCGAAGAATTGTCCGCGAACTGAAGAAACAACGTCGTCAGATCGATCAGGCAATTGATGTTCTGGAGGGCGTGGAGAAGAAATCAGCAAAGCAACAAGGAGGAAAAGCTCGAGTCAAACTCCTGCATCTTCCGCCGGTCCAGTCGCAGGATGGAAGTAAAGGGCAAGTACTTCCGTTTATTCGCCCAGTGATTGTGGTTGAGGCGAAGCGGTCCTTCTTTAGCAGGCCTTAAAAACAATCAGCCGGGCGAAGCGTTCAGCTTCGCCTTCTTTTTGCTCATAGTTCGTGACTTACCTGAGGCCCAGACCAAGCCAATTCGGCGACTCTCGACAGGACTTCCAACCTGGGCTACTCTCGTCGCAGCCATCTGAGTTATCCACAACCGATCAGACGGAGTGCCACGGGCCAAGTACCTAGAGGCCGAAGATGCAATTGCCCTTTCCACGAGTGAATCGAAAACCTATGCAAGTTGAGCAAGTCGTCGCGATCCTTTTGTGGGTTGGAAACGGGACCCGAGTTCGGATAAGTTAGTTGCTTCAGGTGCAGCAGGCAACTCTTGCTGCCCCAACCACATTCCTTCGGCGGGAGTATCCGGCAATGCAGACGCCTCTGCTGAGAAGTTCCTGTGACTGAATCTTCTCCAGACCGAGCAGGACCGGTGATCGTGCCATCGGAGCGCAGCCAATCGCGCGCCAAGCTCTGGATTCTGCTTACAGCCGGAATCGTTTTGGTTGTGGTCTTCAGTCTGTTCCTCGCCATGCGCCGGCCGTCTCCAGTTCAAAAGGTGACTTTTTCGCTGTCGAATCGCCCCAGCCAGGTCGTCCGTCTCAAAGGAACCACCGAAGCAGTTGAGTCTCGCGCGATCCTCGCACCCTTGCTAGCAGGTCAGCAGGTTTCCACACTCACGATCGTACGGATGGCTACCGCGGGTAGCAGGGTCAAGAAGGGAGATCTATTGGTCGAGTTCGACCGACAGGCGCAAACCCGTGACTTCGTCGACAAGCAAGCTGAATATGAGAAGCTCGTCGATCAGGTCGCCGAAGAACGGGCGAAAGAAAGTGCCGCCCGAGCGAAGGATGAAACCGAACTGAAGACTGCAGAAGACAATCTGCGGAAGTCCGAGTTTGAGATGCAAAAATCCGAAATCGCTTCGCGTATCGACGCGGAAAAGAATCAAGAGAATCTTGACGAGGCGAAAGCCACCTTTGATCAACTCCGCGAAACTTTTGATCTGAAGCGGAGCGCTGCGGAAGCAGCGATTCGCATTCTCGAAATTCAGCGCGATCGCACGCAACAGACGATGATGCATGCACAAGCAAACGAGAACTTGATGCAGGTTCACTCTCCGATCGACGGAGTCATCGTATTGAACACGATCTGGAAGCAGGGGACGATGGGGGAAGTTCAGGAGGGCGACCAAGTGCGGCCGGGGGTGCCGTTCATGCAGGTGGTCGATCCGACGGCGATGCAAGTGAGAGTGCTCGCCAATCAGGAAGACTTCCCTGTCCTGCAAGTTGGACAGAAGGCGAAGGTTCGGCTGGATGCGTATCCGGATCTTGAATTTCCTGCGAAGTTGGAACAGGTTTCACCAATCGGCGAGGGTGGGGATTTTTCGGCCAAGCTTCGAACTTTTGTCGTGATTGCCTCCATCAAGGGAAACAACTCCAAGCTGATGCCCGACCTCTCCGCGGCTGTCGATGTCGACGTCGCGAAAGAGAATGCCAGCAACGGAAATGGTTCGTAATGATGAAACGGTTTCACCAGCTATCGATTCGAAGCAAGAGTCTCGTTATCGCGGCGATCCTGTTGGCCTGCAGCGGAGTTCTGCTTGGCGCAGTTCGATTTGGGAAGCGGGAACCCAACGTCCCGACGGTAGAGATCAAGCGCGGAGAGTTTTTGGATTCGATTCAGTTTCGCGGTGAGGTAAAGGCCCTGAAGTCAGTCACGATCAGCGCGCCTGCCGAAGCCGGCGACCTCCAAATTCTTAAAGTCTCCCCGGAAGGAACCGTGGTCAAGCCGGGGGATGTAGTGGTCGAATTTGACAAGACGAAGACGGAACAGGACCTGGCGCAATTCCGCTCCGCGCTAAAGTCAGCCGAGGCGGAGATTGGCCAAGCCAAGGCCCAAGCGCGACTGGCTGAAGAACAAGACAAGACAACGGTGCTCAAAGCACGCTACGACGTTGAAGGAGCCAAACTCGAAGCCGGAAAGCAGGAAATCGTTTCGAGGATTGAAGGGGAAGAAGCGAAGTTGAAGCTGGCAGACTCAGAACAGAAATTGAAGGAGGCGCAGGCAAAAGAAATCTCAGACGTGACGCTCAATAAAGCGACGATCGAGAGCAAAGTGGAGGCCAGTAAGAAAGCAAAATACGATGTGCAGCGAGCAGAGCGATCATTGGGGCAAATGGTTCTGAAGACCCCGTCGGCTGGGACAATCAGTCTTCTCCAACACTGGGGCAGTTCGGGAATGGTCACATACCGCCCGGGAGATCGGGCTTGGCCAGGGGCATCCATCGCCGAATTGCCGGATGCTTCTACATTGCGCATTTCCGCACGTGTGGATGAAACAGAACGCGGACGACTTGCAACGAAGCAGCCAGTGACGGTGCAATTGAACGCGATTCCCGACCGCCAATTCACCGGGCATATCGAAACGATCGGTGAAATTGCCAGCCTGGACTTTTCCGGCGGTTGGCCCATCACTCGGAATTTTATTCTCGAGATCGTTCTCGATCAGACGGATCCGCGATTTAAGCCAGGGATCACCGGCCAAGTCACAGTTGTGGTCGAGAAAGTGGCAAACGCCATCACCCTGCCGGCGCAAGCGTTGTTTCAAAAATCGGGACAGAACGTTACATACGTCTGGAAATCGGGACAGTTTGAAGAACGCTCGATCGAAGTCGGCCGGCGAAGCGGAGACAAGATCCTCGTATCCAGCGGCGTGAATCAGGGAGATCTCGTTGCGCTGCGAGATCCGACTTCGAAGGAGTAGAGAGAGTCAGAGTGAGAAGTCGGAGAACAATTGCGTGGGCCGTATTGGCCGTAGTCTTGTGCGCCGTTGGGGGCGTGTTGGCGGCGGTACGCCGATCCAATTCGTCGACCTCGAACACCGAAGTTCCCACAACTCGCGTGAAGCGCGGTGATCTCGACATGCAGGTCTATGTCACGGGCGAACTTCGGGCAAGCCACACCGAGATGCTCACGGCGCCACCGATCGGAGGCGGAGCGCTGCAGATCACACATTTGCTCCGCACAGGCGTAGCAGTAAAGAAGGGCGACTTGGTGATGGAATTCGATCCTAGTGAACAGCGGTATAAAGTCGACCAGAATCGCTCAGAACTCTTGCAGGCGGAGCAGGAAATTACCAAGGCCAAAGCCGATGCGGCAGTGGTGGCCGCGCAGGACAAAGTGGCGCTCCTGAAAGCGCGCTTTGATGTACGCCGGGCTGAATTGGACGTCCAAAAGAATGAACTGGTCAGCACCATCGACGCTCGGAAAAATGAATTAGCGCTGGAAGGAGCCCGGCGGGTGCTGGCCGAGCTTGAGCAGGATGTGAAATCACGCAGTGCGTCGAATCAGGCAAGCATCGCCCTGGCAGAAGAAAAGCGCAACAAAGCCAAGCTGGCGATGGACCAAGCACAGGACAGCATCAACAAGATGCGAGTCACGGCGCCTATGGACGGCTTGGTTGCACTGGAGAAAAACGAGGGAGCGAGCGGCGGGTTCTTTTTTAGCGGCATGTCTCTACCTGAATATCGCGAAGGAGACCAAGTTGAGCCGGGCCGAAGCGTCGGTCAGGTGATCGATCCCAAAAGCATGGAGTTGGTGGCACAAGTCGGCGAGCTCGAACGGAACAATATAAAGGAGGGTCAGACTGTCGATCTTCAACTGGACGCATTATCAGGCACCGGGTTTCATGGCACGGTAAAGACCGTTGGTGGAAACAACAGCCGCAGGTTTTGGGACGATGACAGCTCCAGCAAATTCGAGGTTTCAATCACTCTGGCAACGACCGACTCCCGGATGCGTCCGGGACTGACCGCGCGGGTGTTCATCAACAGTGATGCTCGGAAGAACGCGCTCTGGGTGCCGCGTCAGGCGCTCTATCTGAAAGAGAACAAGCGAGTGGCCTACGTTCGCAATGGCCTCAACTTCGATCCGCGCGAAGTCAAGATTCAGGCCGAGAACGAGAGCCGCGCCGCGATTGAAGGACTGCAGGTCGGCACAGAGGTCGCGCTTATCGATCCGACAGCGCCCCGAAAATCTTCCAGTGCCGGTTCGTCGGCCCCGAGTCTTGGTGGAGGCATGCCCTAATGTCGACCGCCGCCGCGACTCCCGCCGCCAGAGTATTGCGCAGCCAGCAGAATTGGCTCCCCGATCTGCAGCTTGGATTACAAAATCTTCTGCTGCACCGGCTCCGGTCACTACTGACCATGCTTGGCATGATTTTTGGAGTGGCGGCCGTCGTCTCCATGCTTTCGATCGGTGCGGGAGCAAGGCAAAAAGTGATGGCGCTGATCGAACAGATGGGTGTGCACAATCTGATTGTCGAAGCGAAAGAAACGACAGAGTGGCAGGCACATCAGAAGATTCGCAAGATTTCTCCAGGGCTCTCGTTCCAGGATTATCGTGTGATTCGCGATGATGTGAGCGACGTGGTCGCGGGTACGCCGCGCAAGCGGATGACTCCATCGAAAACCATTCCGAAATCGCAGCAGGATCCCCCGACAGTCTTTGGGATCGAACCGATCTACATGAAGATCGCCGGACTGCACGTATTGCAAGGAAGATTTTTCAGCGACGATGACGAGACGCGAGCAACCCCAGTTTGTGTACTGGGAGCGGCCGCGCGCACAAACTTGTTCGGGTCGGCGGATCCAGTAGGGCAGTATGTGAAGGCCAACGAGACTTGGTTCCGGGTGATCGGCGTGGCGTCTCCACAACTCAGCTCTCAGACCGAGCTCGCTGGTGTCCCAACGCAGGATCTCAACAACACGATGTATGTCCCCCTGAACTCGGCGATGCTGCGTCTCGAGGACAACTATAGCGACGTGCGCGACGAGATTGACGGTATCTACCTCAACGTTCGGGAAAGCGCCGACATGAGTATGGTTGCCCAGTTGGTGCGAGCCATTCTCGATTCCTCGCATCACTCGGCGGGAGACTTTAGCGTGATTGTTCCCGCCGAACTGCTGGCCGAGCAAAAGCGGACCGAACGGCTTTTCAATGCCGTAATGGTCGCGATCGCCTCGATTTCCCTTCTAGTTGGCGGCATCGGGATCATGAACATCATGCTGGCCAGCATCCTTGAACGGACGCGCGAAATTGGAGTTCGTCGAGCGGTAGGTGCACGGCAGTCGGACATCATCCGTCAGTTTGTAGTTGAGGCGATCCTGATCTCCTTTGTGGGAGGAAGTTTCGGGATCGTGTTCGGCTTCGGGATGTCCCGTTTGATCGCGTGGCTCGCGGGATGGTCAACCATTGTCACCGCAACATCGATTCTTCTGGCCTTTATCGTGTCGATTACGGTTGGTCTGGTTTTTGGAATTTACCCAGCAGTCAAAGCAGCCCGCTTGGATCCCGTGGAAGCAATACGTTACGAGTAGCGGCGGCGACATCTTCACAGCTTGACCAAAACTATCTGGAGGAAATTGGAATGAGAACCTCTCGCCTGTGTCTGTTCGCTTATTTTCTACTGATGGTCTTCGGCTTGCGGTTGTCGGCACAAACTGGTGAGAGCTATCAGGATCTAACGACCTCGCAAATCCGGTCGAACAAGTTGGGCACGCCAGAGGGCCTTAGAAGCTTCATTGTCGATGGTAAGCTGCGCCTCAGTCTGCGGGATGCGGTCGTCGTCACTCTGGAGAACAATAGTCTCGTGCGGGTGCAAGAGACGCAAGTCGAATCCTCGAAGTATGCCCTCCTGGGAGCGCACGCGCCATTCGACCCCTTGATCACCAGCACCGGCAGTTTCCTCGACACCGTTTCGCCACCGTTCACCTTGTTGCAAGGAACAGGAAGCACGAACGTAAATTTCAAGAGCACTGCAAAAAACTTGCAATTCGGATACTCCCAGACGTTTGAAACGGGTACCAAGCGTCCAGTCGAGTTTTGTCACGAGCATCAACTCCTCCAATAATTCCTACTTCCTTCTCAACCCCTATACGAGTTCAGCACTCAATTTTCAATTCACGCAGCCTCTATTGCGCAATGGCTGGTTTTTCGCGAACCGTGCACCGTTGATCATCGCGCGGAGGAATCTTCAGCAGTCCCAAGCCACTTTTACGGCGGAAGTGAATAACAATATTCTGCAGGCCGTGGGGCAATACTGGGCGGTGGTCGAGGCGAAAGGCAATCTGGATGTTGCGAAAGCTTCGATGGATGCGGCAGAGGCCACGTACAAACGTGACAAGCGCGCGCTGGAATTGGGTGCCCTGCCGCCATTAGACATCTACCGGTCAGAGTCGCAGGTGGCATCCCGGCGCGTACAGGTAATCCAGAGCGAATATGCCCTGAAGCAAGCTGAAGACACGCTGCGGCTGACGATTGGGGCGGATCAGGATCCGTACCTTGAAGCGCTTGATCTCGAGCTCACAGAAAAGCCTGAGCCCGCAGGTGAATTGCGTACCATCGACGCTGGGAGCGCTTTGCAGGCAGCCATCACAAAGCGTCCGGAATTCAACGCCGCACGCGCCGCCTTGGCCAAGGATGAAACGCAAATTCGCCTAGCCCACAATCATCTCTTGCCACAGCTCGACCTGCAGGGACAATATTCCAGCAACGGGCTCGGGGGCACGACAGCAACGACCTCTGCGGGGCTGCCAATCACCAGTTCCTGGATCAGCCAGTTGTTCGGATTTGGCTTTCCCTCATACCAGGCCCAACTCTCCTTGAGCCTGCCTCTGAAAAACCGCGCAGCGAAAGCCGAGATGGGCAACGCATTGGTTTCTCGGCGGAGCGATTTGTATGGCGAGCGGCAGATTCGGGAGCAAGTCGCCCGCGATGTCAGCAACTCCGTGCATCAACTCGAGCAGGCGAAACTGAGTATCGCCGCCGGAAAAGAGGCGCTGGACCTGGCGAAGAAAACAATGGCTGCCGAACAGCGTAAGTACGAGTTAGGATCCAGCACGATTTTTCTTGTACTCGAGGCCCAGACGGAGATGGCGGCGGCAGAGCAAAGCTTGCTGCAATCCGAAGTCGGCTACCAGCTCGCCGTCGCTGCGGTCGATCACGCAACAGGAGAATTGCTGGAGCCTTATCGGGTGCAAATTGCGGACCTGACCCATTAGGACTCATGGTTCGCATTCCTATTTAGTTCATCCCTATCCAATAGCAAAGGCGCTCGTTGTTCGGGCGCCTCGAGTTCACAGCCTGCACATGGAACGCGATTAGGGCAGCAAAACGCTGTCGATCACATAGATGACGCCATTTGACTGCGGTGACGTTTGCGATCGTAACCGTTGCGGTTCCGCCTTTTTCGTCTTTCAGAACGATGTTGGCTCTCTGCATCATGGCTTCGAGCGTGCCGCCTTCAACCGTTGTGAACTGCACCGGCGGATTGGAAAGTGCTCCAGGGAACCGCCAGGAACTGCCTTTGTCGACTCTGATAATCGCCGTGCTCACGGCCTGTTTAACGACGGCGAGATAGCGGTTCCGCTATTCATCTTTGTCGAGATATTCCTCCGGAACATCATCCTCCGGCACTTCGTGAGTGTGTACTTCCCTTTCGTCGGCGTTATCAGCATCTTCCACACCCGTCACGACGCCAGCCTCAAAAGCGTTCCCTTCTTCGAGCAACTCGTCAACACTTTCAGAATCTGCTCCTTCGACTCGCGACAAACCTTGCAATTCACCCGACTCCTGACCCGACCGTGCACGCACGCGCACCGGCGAAGAGGAAACCCTATTCACGGTCTGGCTATTCGACCTGAGTGGATTCTCGGTTTGGTTCACCTTGGGCCTGCCGATCACCTTACGGGCTGGCTTGGCTTTCAGTGCCAACTTTTTCTTGGCGGGCTTCTTCTTCGCGATTACCTTCTTCGCGGTTCTCTTCTTTGCACCATGCGTCTTCTTGGCTAATTTCTTGATAGGTGTCCGTTTGGTTCCAGCGGTTTTCTTCGACTTCCTCTGTTTCTTGATGCTCTTCTTTTTGGCAGCCATTGCGGCAGTTTAGCACTGACACGGGCGCTGACCGAAACCGCTCCGTACTCGCGCTCGCCTTCTTGCCCATGGCTCGCAGATTTCGCCCTCTCATGAATGATGCTTGTTGGATCTGATCGGGCGGGATGCTGTTCAAGTTCGTTTGACGATGAACACGGTCTTGTCGTCGATCAATTCCTCGTCACCGTTCTGTCGGAGGCGGTCATCTTGCTTGATGGCTTGATCCAGCAATGCGTTACAGATGTCTTTCGGATGCTGTTGGTAGTGTTCGCGTAAGACCGCTTCAAGCTGTTCACGCGTTTCTTTGTCGCTGCCATCGTAGACTCCGTCGGTATAGAGAAAAAGAATATCTCCCGGACTCATGAGAGTGATCTCCGCGACATCGGACGAGTCGAATCCCTTTTGACGAAAATTCACGGAGTAGTACTTCTTACGATCTGGATGGTCTGCGGGAATCTGCAAGCCGAGCGCAAGGAATTGCACCATGCGGGCCGCATCGACGTTCATGAACTTGCGATACTCTGCCGAGAACACCAGAGGCGGAGGATGCCCGAAATTGGCGAAACGGAAATGACCACCTGGACGGATCTCGCCGTACAACATAGTCGCGATTTCGCGCGCATGTTCTTTTTCACTCATTCCCAATGCGTTGCGAGCGGTGACTGATTGCGCCAGTCGCAGGTTCAGGTTCTCCAAGAGCTCCGGGGTCGGTTTTCCGTACCGATCCAGTTCGGTTAGCATCAGTGCATGGAATGTGTCGTGAACCGTAGACGCAATCTTTGCCGAGATAATTCCGTGACCCTGAGCGTCAACGACCAAGATGCCCGCCGTTGAAGAGAGGTCCTGCAGATCCTTGGCAACTCTCACCTGCTCCGAACTTCTAGCGAATCGATACTCAGCTTCCATTTCGGGTACGTAGTTTGGGCTTTCTTGCAGCCACTGCACGTGATCGTCAACCGAATTGCGCACCGGGACGCCGGGAGGCAGCGACTCCAGGAACTCCTTTGATAGGCGTTGAGCCCGCTGAATGCGCGCATCAATGTCATACCTCTGTTGAAAGTTGATGTACTCAAAGAGGTCGCCGCCGACAATTCCCGCGGGAATTGAGCTCCCAGCCATCTCGATGCCGGGCAGGTACGGAATTGCACCTTCGACCGGCATCAGCCGGTCCCGCAAGTATTCATCAATGGCCGGAAGCGGGTACCCCTTTGTCATAGGAAATATTGAAAGACCATATACCTGGCTCGAATATTCTACCCGGCATCGACTGTACGGCGAACTACGCCCCACCGTTCCAACCAAGGGATGCTGCGCGGCGGCTCAGATGCGTGCAATTCGAAGGCGCAAGTTTTTGAGATTCGGCCTATCCAATCTTATCAATCCGTTGCTGTTGGTTCGTGCGCGAACAACGTCAGCCAAGACGCCGGGCAGTACGGCAGTTGGCGACGATGAAACGTTTGGTCCGGTAAAACTTAACTCGTAGACTGCATTCTGCGTCAGCCCAGAAACGATCAACGAATCGCACATCAGGTCAGGCAATGTTGCCTCTCCTTCGTCAGCGGCAAAATCCAAGGTACTGAACAACACGAACGGGCCAGCCTCCGAAGCGGCACCGATGAAATTGAAACCCTCGATCAATTCCGTCCGCTTCTTGCCTGTGCTTCCGACATCTCCGATCTCAAAAACGTGCAAGAAGAAATCGTCTTCGGCAGGATGCGCGGGAGAAACCTCGATGCGCCATGCCCCCGGCACCACATTTTTGCGGTTCGAAGGCTGTATCTTTGAAAAATCATTCCCCCAAAATGTCTTCCACATGTGCTGGAGGGCCGGATCGTTTGGCAAAGGACCGCCTTCTTCCGGCTCCAGAGGCCAATTCTCGCCGCTTCCCCAATTGCCACCGACGTTATTCCCCGGAGAATAAAAATCGTTCCCAGAGCCGCCACGTCGAGTCACAACTCTCGCGCGCGGCAGGAGAGAATGCACCAGCAACTCTCCGGAGCCCTCCCGGAAACGGAAGGTGGAAGCATCCTTGAAGTCTTTCACTTCGGGCATGTCGTGCCCTGCATCCTGGTCTACGGTTGGCGAGTTTACTCCGTGAAGTAACCACGCTTTCTTGAACGATGCCTTCTTGCTGACCACGCGATCAAAAACAAAGAGCAATTTTTGGGCGGGTGCATACAGGATTTCCCGCGTAAATCTCTTCAACTTATTCTCTGAATAAGCTTTGGTAGCGTCGCCCATCGCGTAGTGATATTGGTCTGGCGAATAGTCCAGAACTCGCATGGAGCCAATATCCCAGACATCCCGAGTCCGGTCGAAATCCCCGGGGCTGCGGACCGTATTCCAGTAGCGTGACGAGTCCATGCGCTGACCACCATCGTTAGCTGCGGCGAGTAGGTTTTGAGACCAAAAGAATTTCTCCGATGGATCGTAAACCAGCACCGAATTGTGCGCGACAGTGCGGCGGTAATAGTTCAGATAGTGCGGACTCTCGCTATCGGTGTAATCGGCGCCGCTATCAATAGCGAGATATCCACCGTGGTAAATGTTGATCTGGTTCTGGTCCAGGTGCTGATGTTTCGCGAGGTAGGGACCGCAATCGAATTCGATCCAGGTTGAGTCCTCCTTCCACCCATCTCTCATCACGAGGTGACCGACCCCGGGAAAATAGTGCTGGCGTGCCAGTTCACCCTCTTCAGCCAGCGACGGATCAAGAGGCGTTACTTCGGGATCGTCCCAGAGGAATTCCAAAACTGGCAGCGTCCATTGTTTCGGGAAGAACCCGCTCTTTCGAAGTAACCATGCACTGTAAGGCTCTTTGAAACGATTGACAGCATATCCAAGAACAGAAGTGTCACGCAGATCCAACACCGGATATTCGTTATCGCCCTCCCGCGAGGGAGTGCCATTGGGCAGAAGTTTGTAGAGGTAGGTGTTTCCAATATTGCGGAATACAGAGTAGTGATGTGCGGGATCTAACCCAGTCGTTGTCCTCTGCAGTTCGGCGAGCAAGGTGAGGCTGGCCCACGTAATTCGCATGTAGTCCATCGATTCGTGATAGCTGCCTTCTGGAGAAACCAAATTTGTGGTCTCGAGGATGTTGGCCAGGCACTTTCTTACCAACGCACGCCAGGAATTACAACGAGCGCCGCAACCCGCATACCCGTCGAGTGCTGCGGAAACAAACGCGGCCAAAGACAAATAGCGCACCGCGTAATTGTGATAGGAGTAATTTCCCGGGTCGGCGAAGTCGGGAGATGCCAGCATGGACGAGGTTCCTTCCATCAACTCATCCGCAATCCGCTTTTGCAGCGGGGCTTCAAAGCCCGGATATCCCGAGAGCCAATCGAATGCCAACGACCATCGCGCATATTCGAGCCATGATCGCGACGGTTTCACTCCTTTTGCAATGTGGCCTGCTCGCAATTCCGCTACTGCCTTTTCCGCGAAACTGTCTTTGCGAGTCATTTGCCAGGAAAGCGCCCAGCCTTCCATGTCTTCAGACGGGCGCATTCCGCCCGCATATCGAGTTCTTAGGATGTCCAGCCCGGTGAAAGGGTCAGAGGTCGAGATCAACACTCTCGGACGCTGGGCGGAGGATTGCGCGTTACTCCGAGAAAGCGAGAGAAGAAATGCGGACCCTACGCCGGCAATGAAGTCTCGCCTTTTCATATCCAAGCTTGCTCCTTCGGGTGAAACCTATCTCGTCAGTCGGGATGATAAGTGGTTTTCTTTCTACATTTTTGCGCAAGTAAACACAAGCAGTCGCAAGCAATTATTCCACGGTCTCAAATCAATCTGAGGCCGCATTTTAGATCAATCTCGGAATTGCCCGTTCCTATGGCCGTATTACAGGCCTCAAGGAAGCGAAACAGGCGATCCGGAGTGACTTTCTTTTGTTTTCTTCCATTGCCAAGGATAGAATAACGGAGCGGTCGGCTTGGGGAGAATGCTCGCTTGCGGGAGACACGAACCGAATGATGACTGCTAGAGGCTCTCGACTTTTGGCGGAACAGCGCCGACGCAAAATCCTTGAACTGATCGAGCAAAAGAATCAGATCACCGTACGAGAACTGGTTGACCGCTTCGCGGTTTCGTCGGTAACGGCTCGCGGAGATTTGGATGCTTTGTGCTCTCAAGGCCTGGCTGTGCGATCTCACGGAGGGGCCGTTCGCCAGTTGGCAATCACTTCGGACCCCCGGCCCGATTCAAGAGATACGCAGCGCTATGCCGACGTGGCCCGTCTTGCAAAGGTCAGCGTGACCGCAGTCGCCCAAATTGCGGACGGAAGTTCTCAGGCCGCCTCCGCCCTTCAGGCGACGGTCCTCGCAGCTGCGCGAAAGCTCGGCGTACCCCTTACACCCGGGAAAAAGAATCGAACAATCACATTCATCCTCGGAAACCGCGACACGGTGAACGAATTCCAGTCGAAAGTCCTGCTTGGGGCTGAGTTATATCTCGCTCAGCACGACTGGGACCTTCAGTTCATCAGTTTTCGCTGTGACTTAAACGCTCCGTCGGGAAGCTTGCGCCTTCCCGAAGCCCTAATGCGATCGAACAGACCGAGTGGCGTAATTCTCACCGGCACACATACCGTTAGTATTCTCTCCGCCCTTGCCCAACGACAGATTCCCTTCTCGGTTGTGGGAAACAACATCGTCGGAGCGTGGCGCCCTGATCAATACGATTCTGTGTTTACCGACGATGTCCGCGGATCGACCGACATCACCCGCTACTTGATTGCCCAAGGTCATCGGAACATCTGGTACATCGGCAACCAGCGCCTTCCATGGTTCGCACGCTGCGCCGCCGGCTACCGCCAAGCTATGAAGGAAGCGGACCTGGAACCCCGCTTTAGCGAGATCAGTTCGGAAGATCGCGAGCTTGGCTACTTGGCGGTAAAGGCGTTGCTAGCCAGCGGCGAGAGGCCTACCGCCCTCTTCGTGGGCACCGACCAGGCGGCTTCCGGCGTTTATCAAGCGTTGCAGGAATCTGGAATCCGTATTCCCGATGACATCAGCGTCGCCGGTTTCAATGACACGATCGGCGAGGTGCTGCATCCCGGGCTAACCACAGTGCGAGAGTTTCCCAAAGAGTTGGGTGGTCACCTGGCCGAATTTGCCCTGAGGCGAATTCACGAACCCGACTTACCTCCACAGCAACTCGTGATGCCCACCGAACTGATACGTCGCGAAAGCGTGCGACAAATCTCGCCCAGTCAAACGCTGTTGCCGTCCGTCCACCTTCACGAAAGCGTTCTGTGAGTTTCCCGGCCAATATGGGCCTTCGTACGCAATTTCTCTTTCTCCTTTTAATGTCGAGTGTTGCCGTCGGAGCTCAGAACGCAGGGTCACCTTCGCCGGAAGCCTTCAGGGTATTGCCGCCAACTACTGCCGGAGCACAGATCACCCCTTACCTTCAGTACCAGACCGAAACAGCTTGGCGCGAAGATGACGCAAGGTTAAAGGTATGGGACAGTGTCCGCACGGAAGGCGACCTGTTGCGACTGCAGAAGCAGTTGCGCCAAAAGGTTTTGAGCATGATTGGAGAGCTGCCGACGCGACGAACTCCATTGCACTCGAAAGTCACAGGGAGTATCGCGATGGATGGCTTCCACATTGAGAAGCTGATCTTTGAGAGCCTCCCTGGCGTCTACGTAACGGCGCTCGTATACATCCCCGATCGTCACAGCGGCGATGCGAGCGATGTTCCGATCACAAAGCATCCGGCCATTCTTGTGCCAGCGGGTCATGCTGAGAATGGAAAAGCTCACTACCAAATTCTTTGCCAACGACTTGCACTTCGCGGGTATGTGGTGATCAGCTGGGATCCAGTCGGTCAAGGCGAGCGCAGTCAGTTCTGGGACGCAAAGGCTGGTCGCAGCCGGTACAACCGGATCTGCGCGGAACACGCTGTGCTCGGCAATCTAGCCTATCTTGCTGGAACGAACCTCGCGCGCTGGGAAATTTGGGATGGTCTCCGCGCTTTTGACTATCTGCTGACACGTCAAGATGTTGATCCCGACCGCATCAACATCACCGGTACCAGTGGCGGTGGATTTCAGGCGATACACATCGCCGCCCTCGAACCGCGGATCAAAGTCGCAGTTCCTTCTTGCTATATCACGTCGCTGCCCATGCGAGTCCACAACCGGATATTTCAAGACCCGGACAGCGACCCCGAGCAGGACTTATACGGAATGATATCGAACAGAGTCGACAATGCCGGGCTGCTGGTGTTGATGTATCCACGCCCGGTCTTTGTTGCCGCTGCAACCCTCGACTTCTTCCCAATCGAAGGCACACGCAAAGCCTTCCGGGAAGTCTTTGCTCTTTATGGGCGTTTCAATCACGCCCACAACATCGCGATGGCAGAAAGCTACAACGGCCACCAGTATTCAGATGAAAATCAGGAAGCCGCATTCGAGTTCCTTGATCACTTCAACGGTATGCCCAGGCGGACTGCACTCGCTCCAGCAAGAGAGTTGGATGACAAAACTGTACAGTGCACGCGCACGGGTCAAGTGATGCTGGATTTCGAAGATGCGCGTTCCTTGTTGGACGTAATCCGTGATTATTACCTGGAGCGCCGCGGAAAAATGAATAGTTCTATGCGTCAGTTGTATTACGGGAGTGGCTATCCAGGGATTTCGAACTGGGAGGCAATCCCATATAGTGGAATTGCTCCGCAGCATCAGATCGCTTGGGAGACTGCCGGCAAATCGATTGAACAAGACATCGCCATCGACCGCTACGTCTTACGTCACAGCAGCAATTTAATTCTCCCTTTGTTGTATATTCACCGAACGGCAAGAGAGAAACACCGCTGCCTTTTTTGGTTCAGCAAAGATGGCAAAGCGAGCATGGATGATTGGCCTGAGATCCTGCGGTATGTGGAGGCGGGCTTTGATGTTGTAAGCTTCGATTTTCGCGGCCGAGGCGAAACTCGAATGCCATATAAAGCGCTATCGGAAGACGACCCTTCCTTTGCGCGGCTCGATTTGGAACACGCTTATGTGAATCCACTGTCAAGCGTGCTCGCAGGTTATGTATACAACTCTCTTCTGATCGGCAGGCCCTATTTCCTCCAAATGATTGAGGACTTCGAAATTGCGCATCGTTTCTCACAATCAGTACTTGGGGAAACGGAGTTCTCTGTTGTCAGTGATGAAGAGGACATGCCTATCGCATCGGCGGTGGCGGCTATCTTCCCCGGCATCAAGAACATTTCGCGAACTGGTACTCACTCCTTGAAGTGGTCTGACCTCGTAACCGATCAGCGCGAGCAATGGCCGATCCAATACCTCCTGCCCGGCGCTGCGTACATTCAATAGAGAGTCGATACGAGAGAAACCGGCGCAATCAGCAGACAGTCGCGGGACCGACACAGTCGCCTCCGCCTCAGCTGGTTTCGTCGCCGCTCACCGTGCAGCCGAAACCCCCGAAGTTAGAAGCGAAGCCGACTCAGCATCGAGGTATATGGAAGCGTTCGGATGGTTTCGGAGAATTGAAGCCGGCATCATCGGACCAACCTCGCCCTCAAGGCAAGCCTTCACCGCCTGCGCTTTGCGCGTGTCCGGCACGGGCACAATGATTTGCTTGGACCGCATGATCTGTCGCACTGACATCGAAATCGCTCGTTCGGGAACGTCCTCCAACTTCGAGAACCAGCCTTCATTCACCTGCTGCCAGCGGCAAGTTTCATCAAGATCGACAATGAGGTAAGGGTCATCGATCGTAAAGTTTGCGGGCGGATCGTTGAAGGCCAGGTGGCCGTTCTCTCCAATTCCCGCAAAGAGAATGTCCACAGGCTTGGATTGGAGTTCGAGCCCAACTCGCGCAATAACCCTTGACGTATCGCTGTCACCGTCGAGCAGGTGATAGTTCGTGATTCCGACTTTGTGTATGAGCCGCTCCAATAAATATTTGCGAAAACTTGCCGGATGGGTCGAAGGCAGCCCGATGTATTCGTCCAGATGAAAGACCTCAACTCGTTTCCAATCAATTCCGGGCGCGGCAGTTAGCGCGTCGAGGAATTCAAACTGGGACGCTCCTGTCGCGGCTACGATGCGTGCATCTCCCTTGTCGGCAATCAATTGTCGAATCGAGAGCGCCGCATGATCGGCAGCGGCACGGCCCAAGGAATACTTGTCTGCAAGAATCTGAATTTTGGATTGCACCACTTCGTTTCTTAGCCTCGTCATTCGGTGATTGAACTTATAAATGCAACATACTGGTCAAGTTTTACGACTCACTCTTGCCGGCGCCAATTACTGACTCTAACGTCACGGCTGCGCGTGAGCTAAGCGCGTAAGGTGATACGCCAACTTCCGGTCAGGCAGCAACAGAGCTTTGTGAAACATTTGGTCCGCCTCTTCCTGTCTGCCGAGGGCAGCCAAGAGCGTCCCGGCAGTGTAGTCCCACCAACCTGCAAAACTACTGGTGCCACTGAGACTGAGCGCTTGGGTCAGTGAAGATTGCAGTTGTTCTTTCCATACCTCAGCGTCAAATCCGGGCAGCCTCTGCGCGGCTTTCCAAGCCCAAACTGTTTGCTCAGGGGCCGAACTTGCAGCAGCAGCCTGCAACTTCAGCGTGGCCTTTTCGCGTTCTCCGCAGGTGGCATAAACATTGCTCAGGAAATAGTTGGACCTCGCGGTCTGTACGTAAGGCTCCAGCCCATCGTTAGTAAAAGGCAGATCCACGATTTTCATGTCCAACTTCTCGGCAACGGCAAAAGCCTCTGTGCAGCGGCCGCCCGTGGCCAACGCGAGCATTTTTTGCAGCTGAACTTCGACCCAAACCTGGCGCACGTTGGTTCCCCCCTCCTCATTTGGGAAAAATCGATTACGAAATAGACTCTCGGCGCGCTGAAAATCGCCCGCCTCCGCAAGATTGAGAATCAATTCGAAAATCAGGCTGGAGGGTGCGCCGGCAAGGTCTGGATATTCCTGAAGAATCTCCACTCTTTCGTTGGCGGGTCTGTCCAAGAGGCTGAGCGCCTGGTCCGCACCCAGATAAATCGTGACATTCTGAGAATCCCCGTGAAATCCCTCTCGAAATGCCGAGAGTGCCCCCTGGGGATCGTCCTTCTCGTGTAGCAAGGCCAATCCGAGACTTGCATCGAGCACCGGAATTGAAGGATTCAATTTGCGAGCCCGCGTCCACTCCGCAAGGGCTAAATCCGTCTGGCCGCGCGAAAAATATAAGGTTCCAAGTAAATAGTGGCCGGTAGCGTCTGGCTCGTTGGAGCGCAATGCAGCGGCCAAAACAGAACGCTCTTCCGGGGTGCTGGGGAAGACGTAAGAAGTGGGCAGTCTCGAAGCAATTTTGTAGTCGGCCAATCCTGACTTTCCCAGATGCTCGCGGCAATAGCCTCGAAAATAGGCAATCATCGGATGCTCACCTGGCGATAGTGCTCCGGGCTCCTTCTGATCGGTAGCCGATGCAGGATAGTCGCGAGAAAGTACGGTTACGGCTCTCTGATAAATCCCGAGACGAATGTAAAGCGAGGCCAGATTTAAGACCCGAATTGCGTCGTTGCCAAGCTGTTTAAGATCTTGCGTGCCGAGTTCTTCTCTTAAGAGATAGCTGAGAGGGAAACGGCCCATTCCTTGCCGAGCCTCTGCCTGCCCGTCATGAGTTTTTCCAGCCGCGATGGTCACTGCGATCCATTCCTCAAACGCACGCGCATCCGCGGGCGCGGTATGAACCGCTTCGTTGAGGCTGCGCTCGGCTGCGCTCAAATCCCCTTCGCGAGCTGATAACTCCCCTAGCCGCAGAGCCGCAGCCGACCGGAACGACGCCAACCGATGAGCGTTCTCGTACGCCGAGCGGGCTTTCCGCGATTCTCCAAGCCCGTCGTACGAAATGCCCAGATAGTAGGAGGTTTCCGGATCAGTGGTATCGCGAGCTAGAACTGGCTCCAGAAAGTGCTTCGCCTCCTCGTAACGTTGCAGGCTTGCAGTCAGGCGGCCGGCTGCTTTAAGCGCGGCGAAACTGTCGGGAAATCTGCCAAGCGCGTCTTCATAGGTCTCCAGCGCTTGAAGATTCTTTCCGTTCAACTCAAGGTCTTTGCCAAGCTGAATCCAGTCGTCGCAAGTTCTCTTTTCTGGAGGAGGCACGCGATATGAAGGCTGAGGACCTACCTGAATTTCAGACTCTGGATCCCAGTCATATTCGCCCTCGGTTTGGCGCACTAGCACCATCCCGTGCTCGTCTCGAATTTCGATCGTGTATTTGGCTCGAGGATCGTTGAGAGTAATCTCGTGAGTCCATGTGTGTTGGGGCGTCAGATTGACTGTTTCGCCATAAAGGCGGTTCGTGCCGTTCAGAATTGCGATCGTCGCTTGACGGTACTCATGATTTGCATTGAATCCGATGACCAGCGTATCGCTACGGCGACCAAGACTGAGCACACCCGCAAGATTGCCGCGTGAGATTCCATCAATCTCCCGCACCGGCATCCAGTACTCGGAGAAGTGAATCGACTGCCGCGGCTCCAGAAACGCGTACGTTTCCTGATTACGGAATAGACCGGCTTGAATTTCTATATATCCGCTATTGTCGTCGGAAAGCGCTTTACGCCAGTCCAAACCCTCTTCATCCACGCCCCAAGACCAGATCTTCTTGGCAGGCAGATCCTCGTAGGGTGCGAAATGAACGGTGCCGGTTCTGCTCGCCGGATTCCAAACTCCCATGAAGTCTTCCCGGCTACCGTGCGCAAACAACGACACGGCCCCATGGACGTGATTGCGGATGACTGTTAAGTCGTGACCGTCCGAGTCGATGGGCCAGGGAGTAACTTCTGTGAAACCGTGGCTCGCTGCGAACTGCATAGGGTAAACAATCTGGGAGTCGTTTGAAATACGAACTGCAGCATTGTTCCACCAGTAAAAGCGATGGCGGACATCGCTGCGGTTGCTAAGAGTGACGCGCTCTTCCAACAATGTTGATTTGGGCCGCAGCATCAGCTCGACCGCCCATTCCATGCCGTAGACGCGATCGACGTTCCCGACAATCACGGACGCGCTCCCGTCAGAATTGCGATGAAAGGAGAAATCGACGGGCGACATACTGACCCAGTTATGCGAAACAGGAAAATTAAACTCGACGCCGAAAGCAGCCCATGCTCCCCGATAACCGACCGCTGCCTTCTTGATGGAAGTGTTGTCGTAAAACATCGAGTGTCCAGAAACTTTGTCAACACACGTATAAAGATGACCGCCAAGATCGGGTAACACCGAACACTTCAAATATTCGTTCTCGAGATAAATGGCGCGCCAATCGTGGTCCGTGCGCCGGCTCGTGAGGTTGTCGCGGATCACGTACGGATAGTTGAACTTGTTGTTCGTGAACTGGTCGAAAGGCGGGTTCGAATCGGGCATTCCTTCTTCATAAGTAGACAGAGTCAGAGTTCCCTGCCACACGCGCACTTGCGCCGACGATATCGTCGCGAAGAACAGCGCGGCAAAGAGATAGAAATAGCGTCGCATCTAGATTCGTAGAGCCCGTGAAGCGTTCTCGTAGTAGACCTTCCTAAGAATCGACTCGGGCAGGCCAATTCCGTAAATCTTCCAGCGGCCCTGAGGAGGTATTTTGGCCGGTGCATAGTCGAAATATTCGTCGTTCGTTTCCAGGAAACGGTAGTAGATCTCATACAGCTGATCATCGAAGACTTGTTGGGGGTATTCGTCGCCGTGTGGCGTTGCGTCGGTGGCAAATAGGATGCGGTCCTGATATTTGTCAAAAAACTTTCGCGACGTTACCGGCTGTCGCCCGAGCTCACCGATGCGGGCCGCTATATCCACGGACATATTGGGGAAACGGTCCATATTTTCAGCAACATTCTGCAAATTCTCAGAGAAGTTGCCAAAGTGCAACGTTACGAACTGGGTCTTGGGATGCCGGGCGATCACGCGGTTGCGCGCCTCGATCAACGCGGCATTGCTGGGAAAGTCTTTCCCATAAAAGGACCAGTCGGGATGATTGCTCAATTCTTCATAGCGCTCGTTGAAGCGATCCGTCGGAGTGAAGAAAGCAACCGGATCCGAGATATGCATCGCAACTGGCAGGTTAAGTTGTCCGCAGATGTCCCACATGGGATCGAATCGCGCATCATCAATTTTCACCAGAGACCCCGACGTGATGTTCTCCCGGAGATAGAGTCCCAACGTTTTGAGAATCTTCAAACCACGCGCGCCGTCGCGATATGCGCGCTCGATTGCCTGGGCCTGTAGTTGGGGGTAGTTCGCTTCCTTGAAACGGGAATACGAAGGTTCGGTGAACGTGTAAAAGCGCCCAGGGTAGGCGCGATCATATCTTGCAACCGCTTCAGCCAGGCCACCCTCGTATCCGCCGGTCAGATTCACCATCGACCGAATATTCTTGCGGTCCATCACGGCCAGCAATTCTTGAGGAGTTCCCAAGTATTCGCGATCAGGCGCGAGCTCAATTCCATTTTCTGATTGGGTCGAACCCGAAATATGAGTATGAAAATCGATGACTGGAAATTTAGACCGCTCCACGTGAGACTCGTGTACCTGGAGCATGCTTCTTGGTTCATATTTTGAGAGTTCCAACGGCGCGGCGGTGGCCTCCTTCTGATGCGTTGCAGCAACGGCCTTTGCGGCCCCGGTTCCGCATCCCGCCATTGCACCCATGCCGTACAGCCACTGGCGCCGATTGATCATTCAGTTCCTCCGGTTACTGTTCGGGCTCAAGAACCCGCGTAGCGATGTCCGTAGGTCCAGTTTGGCCATTGATCGCACCATGCCACACGCTTCCGCCGAATGTCGTGATGTAGATTTCGTCGCGATGGATTGGATCGGGAATCACGCGATGTCCATACTTGAAATTGAATCCGGGAATACGCGTCCAGTAGAGGCCGCGATCCGATGATCGCCACGCTGACGATTCAAATCCAGCCGCGTAAAGCACATTCGAGTCTTGCGGATCAATGGTGACGTCGTAGATATGGCGATCCTTGTCTAACACCTGCTTCCAACTCCTGCCGCCGTCCTCTGACAGGAAAATCCCTCCTCCATCGCCGTGTTCTCCCGACGCACGCGCCCATGCAGCCAGGTAGAGACGGTCGGTCGACTGAGGATCGACGGCGATGCCATTCGGTCCGTTTGTTCCCTCCGGCAGAGAAACGGGTACCCAGTGTTCCGCACCGTCTGTGGACCGGTAGAGCGCGCCATCGCCATCGTTCCCAATGCTTCCATCTTCTGAGCGTCGAGCAACGACGAGAAAGAGAACGCCCTTTGAGCTTCGCACCAACCTCCATGCGAACGGCTGTTTCTGCGAAATGCCGCTATTCTTCAGAACCCAGGTTCGCCCCCCATCGGAGCTTTTGTAGACCCCTCGGCCAAAAGCGGCAACATAAAGAACGCGCGCGTCGACCGGGCTTGTCGGATCGAGCAGAATATGGGTCGCTGCCGTTTCGTCCATTCCCGTATTCGACTTGACCCACGTCTTTCCTCCATCATCACTGCGGCACACGCCACCTTTGTAATTCGTCACCGAATTGTGGCGCCACATCTTGGGCCGCGGAAGGTCGTGGGTATAACTGTTGACGCTCCACATTCGCCCCTTTACTTTAGGATCGAATTCGACCCAGTACGTGGTATTCATCCATGCCTTGGGCACTCCGGATGTCGAACTCGTCCAGGAAACTCCACCGTCTTCGCTGCGAAACAGTCCAATATCCGTATACGTAATGAACCGGCGGTTTTGGTCGAACGGATCGAAGTGAACGCCGTAGCTGGTGGTCACATCCAGGCCCAGACTGGTCCAACGGTTGTCGCCGACCTTTCGTGAATAGGCAGCCGTCCAAGTTGCGCCTCCATCACTGGATCGCATCGTTCTTCCAAGGTCGGTGCTATAAACCAGATCGGGATCCTGATCGGCGACTGTAATCGCCAGAGGATTCTCTCCCCAGGTTGGCCCGAAGCGCTGGGTGATCCATGCGTCATTCACATTCTTGGCGGCAACATCTGATTCTTTCCATACCAGCGCCCAGTCAGCTCCAAAGTTGGACGTTTTGGCCACGCCAATCCAGGATTTTCCATCGATTACTAAATGCTCATAAGAGACATACGCTACCTCTGGATGGTGGAAGCTCGTCGCAACAGCGCGCACTTTTGCTGCTTTCCCGGGAAGTTCCCTCTTGTGCCAGTTTGCACCGCCATCGCTCGAGACAAAGATGCCCTGCTCCGAAGTAGCATAAATCGTCGGCTGAGGGCCCGAAGCGACGCCCAGCGAAACGCCATTGACGGCCGCAGGAAACGGAACACTGCGCACTCCGCTCGTACTGACTACCGTCAATGCATGTGCACTTGCCAGAAAAATAGTCCGAGTATCCTTTGCGGAATTTGGATCAACCCAAATTCGTCGCGGAACATCCGGCAACCCCGTCTGATTGCGCCAATTCTTGCCGGAGTCGCTCGAAACAAAGAGCGCGGGACTTTCCTTCGTGCCGGCAGCGGCATAAAGAATATTCGAGTTGGCGGGGTCAATTGCCATCGCTGCGATGTGGCCCAAAGGATCCGGATCGGCGACGATTTTTTCATCCGCATGGTCCGAGTTCATGTTCACACCCTTAACCGCGGAAGGATTCGGATAGACCAGATCCCACCGTTCACCGCCGTCAACGCTGCGCCACAGCCCGGTTGCATACGCATACATGGTCTTCGGATCGAGGGGGTCGAAGACGAAAAACTCTACGACGCCACGCAGGTTGAACATCCGCCAGCTGCGTCCGCCGTCATGAGTGATGTACGACCCCGTCATATCGCACGAAACCAGCACGGTATTGGGATCGTGAGGGCTAATGCTCGGATTGAACATGGCCCCGCCACCGCCGGGTCCGATGGGATGAAAACCCCCGGGGCGATCAGCGAACGCACAGGTCAGGACAAACAGCACCAAAACTGCGCAAAAGATGAGGCGATGAGCTTTCATTGGCCCCAGAAACTGTCGCGTCTGCGTCTTCACGCTTCCCCCAGAATAGGTCTTGAATCTCAGCTGCTAGAAAGTGATTCGCAACCGCAGTCGAATCGTTCTTTGGCTGAGAACTCCCTCCTGAGGGAAACTATTGGTCAGTTGTCCGAAAAGTGGGTTGGTGTTGACATCAGTGATAGGTAGCACCTTACCCGTGGTTTGATCGACGTTGATGTTGAAATCGCCCAGTTGCGAAAAGGTTCCACCACCACCGCCGAAGTCAGCATCGGGCGCAAACAGCGGGTGATTAAAAATATTGTCGAAGTCCGCGCCAAGGGTCGCGACGACGCGCTCCCCAATCGCGAAGCCTTTGTGAATTCCGAGATTCACTCCCCACGCACCAGGGCCGACCAGCATATTTCGCTTAGCTACCGCAGGATTACTGATCAAGTCAGAGCCGATGGAAGGCAGGCCGAACGAACTGGCATTCCAAATGACCGCGTTGCTGCCCTTTTTCCCGGTATTGACGTGATTGTTCAACACAAGGGGACGGAACGATGGCTCCGCATTGAAGTCTCCGACGGCATCGATCGACGAAACCGCGATATTTCCCGGCTCTACCGGGTCGCAATCATCACAAATCCAGAATGGGGTAAAGCCTTGTCCGGATTTTGCAAACATGTTGAAGGTAGTCTGCCATCCGCCCAGCAGTGCATTGGTCACCTTGTTAAACGAGTTGCCAATTCGATGGTTTCGGCCGACCGGCAAATCGTAGATTCCGTACGCGATGAAGCGGTGCTTGGAAACATAACCATCCGTTCCATAGTCCGAATTCGGGGTGAACGGGTTGTAGGCGATGCCTCCGAGGCTGGAGTTCGCCGTGTCCAAAGCACTGGTCTTTTGATCGAGATATGTGTACGACACATCCAACATCAGGCCGGTCTTGTAACGCCGAGTGAATTCAGTTTGGAAGGAATTGGAGTTTCCGCGTCCGAAGTTTCCATAGGTGAGTAGAAATTCTCCAATGAGAGGAAATGGCAGCCGAGCCAAATCCTGCGGCGAGTACGCGCAATCTCCCTGAGTCGGATCGCATATTGTGACCCCATCCCCTTGGGTTGTTCCAAACGGTGTATTGTTCGGGGCTAACTCATCAAGATCCTTGCCAGCGATCAAGCCACCCATGTGGGTCCCGAGATAAGAGAGCCGCAGAGTTCCGTCGTGAACGATTTCACGCTCAAACGTGGCGTTGTATTGCTGGATGCGCGGCGTTTGCAGATTCAACGGAATCGCGTTCGCGGTAACAGAATTGCCAAACCCCGCCGGAGTTCCCCCAGTGATAGGACTAATCCCAGTCTGTGAAGGAGTCGGCCATCCCTCAAGCGTCGTTCTCGACGTTACCCCTTGATTGAATGGGTTGGTTCCGATTGCGTCACGAATTCCCTGCGCTGCTGAAGTTGGATAGAAAAATCCCCAGCCCGCGCGCACCACCGACTTGTCGCCAATTTTGTAGGCGACCCCAAGGCGCGGCGAGAGATTGTTCTTGTCGGTGCGGACCAATCCTCTTCCTAATCCGGCCTGCGAGGCGTTTATGTATCCATAGTTCGCGATCCGCGTGTCCAGATAAGGCAGGGTTTTCGACGATGGGATGATGAAAACCCCAGGATTTCCGTTTGGATTCGCGCCGTTTGGATCAAAGTTGATGAGCAGGTCGTTCTTCTCAATAAAAGGCGTTGCCAGGTCGTAGCGGACGCCTAGATTTACGGTCAGCTTCGACGAAACCTTCCAGTCGTCCTGCGCGAAGTAGCCTTCCTCCCAGTTGTAGACGTTCATCGGAGGCCTTGCCTGCAACACATAGCTGGCACTCGTTGGGGGTAGGCCTAGCAAGAAGTCCGCGAATGGATCTACGACCGAGCCAACGCACGGAGTGGGATCTCCCGCACACGTCGTGGGGTTCGAGTAAGTCATCAATCCACGTGGATTTCCGCGGTTGAGAGCAAATCCGTCGATGGCCTGATTGCGCACAAAATCTGCGCCCAATCGCATGTTGTGTTTTCCAAAGACCCAGGTCAACGTGTCTCCGAAGGTGATCAGGCCTTGGTTTTCTGGCCGATAAGTGTTGCGTCCGCCGTTCGAAAACGAAGCAAAATTGCTGCCAAAGCTGACCGCCGGGTGCCCGAACGTGCCCAGCGCAAATTCACCAACGACGGACCCGTACGCCGCGATGTCCGATGAGTCAAATCCGATCCCGGAAAGAAAACCCTGCAATGTTGTATTGCTGTGTCGAAGCAAGTTTTCCTTATTGAACCCTCCGCGCGCTTCGTTGACCAGGCTGGGTTTGAAAATGCGGGTGTACGACAGCGCCACGGTTTGGTTTTGGCGATTATTTTTCGTCAGTCCGAGGCCGGTATACGGAGAAACAACTGGGCTCGTCGCGTTCGTGTCAGCGGACGTGTTGTAGCTGATATAAACATGGTCCTTCTCGCTGAAGTCGTGGTCGAGACGCAAAGAACCTGTGTCCAACGTGTCTCTTCCCGGCAGTTGCGTCTCAAAGCTCGGAATACGCCCATTGGAGCTGTCGATCGGTGCTCCCACCCCGATATGGGGAAAGTATGTACCGATCATTTTCTGCACGGACGGATTCAGTAGCCGCGAAGGAACTTGGATAAACTGCAGACCCGCACCCCCCACCGTATCGTCGGCAATCTCTTGCGAGGTGAGCACTATGCCGCCAGGAACATCTGGCTTGCTGGAATCGTCGAGTCCGGCGAAATTGCCAGTCCACAATGCGGGATTCGGAATTTTTGTGGACTGAATGTTGACTGGTGAAACATCGTAGTCGCGCTCGTACGCTGCGAAGAACCAGGTGTTCTTCAAACCCTTGATCGGCCCGCCAATGGCTCCGCCAATATCGTTGATATTGAAGTATGGCTTGGGATACTTGGAGACGAATGCATCTGGCTGAAAATCCGCGATTCCAGCGAGATCCTGCAGCGACAAAGCCGCCAGGGCGGAATTCGCATTGTTGTAAAACGCCGATCCGTGGAACTGATTTTGTCCGCGCTTGGTGGTGATGCGGATGTTAGCGGTGCCCGCGTATTCAGCGCTAAAGCTGTTGGAAAGTACGTTGACCTCATCGACCGCTTCGAGCGAAGGCTTGCTGTCGGTGGGCTGACCGAAAATTCCTCCGTTCGAGCGCTGGCCATCCACTGAAAAGCTGCCGCCGTAACTTTGCCCGCCGATGAATTTGAAATCTCCGTTTGTATCCGCCTGCGTGATATTGGGGTTCAGATACAGGAACGAGTAGATGTCGCGAGTGTCGCGCGGCAGGTCGATCACTGCTTCGTGACCTACCGTGTCACTGATCGTTGGATTCTCGGTGTCAATCGTCACCGCGTCCGCAGACACTTCCATTTTTTCTGAGATGGCAGACACATGCAGGGTAATGTTCACGCCGACAGTTTTACTGCCGTTGACTACCACGTCATTCAGATCTTCCGTGCTCATCCCAGCCGCAGTCACCGACACTTTGTAACTGCCCGACTTGAGACCGAACATTTCAAAGTCTCCCGCGCCGTTCGCGCTGGTCTGGCGCGACGTATTGGTGTCGGAGTCAGTGATGGTCACTTTTGCGTTGGCGACGACCGCACCGCTGGTGTCTTTGACTGTGCCGCGGATTGTGCCCAAGTCGGTTCCTTGCGCTAGAGCAATACGCGCGCTGACGGAAAGGCAGACGACGGCGACGAAAAACAACGCAAATCGCAAAGCCGATTTCATGGCAATCCCTCGTTACTGTGAGTGTCGGATGGCGAGCTTTTTATCACACACGACAGTCAAAGTAAACAAAGAACAGCAATATTGAAAAAGAAAAGAAGCTAAACGAAAGTTGAGAATTGTCAGAACTCGTTCTTGCGAACTCGATACCCATCTAGTCCTCAACCTCTGCCTCGGAAAGGGGAGGGCGCTTGGAGCTACCGAAGGAACGATGAAACAGCCACGTAAATAGGCGCGAATGATATCTAAACAAGCCGGTAGGTGCGGGGACAAACCTTGCCAACTAACGGTTCCCGGACTCCCTGAACCTTATCCTCAGCGATCCAATCTAGCGACCCAACCATCGAGCAACTGGCCTTCCCGCAAGATGGATTCGACGGTCAAGAAATCGATACTCTTCCGATACTAAGAGAAAGGATTAGAAAGCCGTGGTACATTCGACGAAAGAAAAGTGAACGCTGAAAGTTTTCAACCTGCGGACTATGAGGATCGCCGTCGTTTTATGACTGAAATCCAATGCAGTGCGCTTCTTTTCGATTTGGATGGCGTTTTGATTGATTCCACGCCGGCCGTTACCAGGGTTTGGCGGAAATGGGCCTTGGAGCATGGCTTTGATCCGATTGAGGTTGTGGAACGTGTCCACGGTCGGCCCAGCTTGACCACGGTGCGGGAGTATCTGCCGTTCGCAAATTGCGAGGCGGAAAACCGTGAAATTGAGCGGCGCGAGATTCAGGATACGGACGGAATCGTAACTCTTATCGGCGCTCGGGAATTGCTAACTGCCCTTCCCGCTGAACGCTGGACAATTGCGACATCCTGCACTCGGGCACTCGCGGAGGTTCGCTTGCGCGCGGCATGTCTGCCGATTCCTGACCGGATCGTCACATCCACGGATGTGAAGTCGGGCAAGCCGCACCCCGAGCCCTTTCTGAAGGCCGCTGAAGCTTTGGGGTTTCCGGTATCGGAGTGCATCGTTGTTGAAGATGCACCGGCTGGCATCCGCGCCGGAAAAGAAGCGGGAGCCAAGGTCATCGCTTGCCGCACAACTGTCGAGGATTCGGAACTGCGGAGTGCGGGAGCGGATTTTGTCGTGAACAATTGTGCCGACATTGTAGTGACTTCAGCTTCCAATGGACTGGTCTTGTGTCTTGAATCGAGCTGGATTTGTGCTTCTTGCTTTTGAGCCAATTCTCCTAAAGAGGAAACATGCGCCGCCGAGATCTTCTGAAGAGTGTCGCGATTTTACCCGCCTTGGCGCTAACCACCAGAGCGACAGAATCCGCCCAAACGTATCATCCGAGCTTTGATGCTTCTGTCGCAGAACGCCTGAATCAAGGACCGTTTGAAATCGACCAAGATCAAGGCTGGCAGACTGTCCTGTTCACAACACCCTCTGAACGACCGCTTCGCAATCCAGGACTCGGACTTGTCGGTTATACCTGGGAGGAAAGTGGGCCGTCACTGGCGGCGCGGGCGGGACGGGAGACACTCGAGAAGCATGTGGAGAAAATATCAAGCCTGCCCTTCGTAGATATCCTCTACATTCGATGTGATTGGCGGAACGTGCAATCTCGTCAGGGCCGTCTTGATCTGGATCCAGTTTGGGCGCTTACGCTGGATGCCGCCAAGAGTAAGGGGCTTCGGGTTGCATTCCGGATTCAATTGTCGAACGCTTCATTCCAGCCTGCAGACGTCGCACTTCCTCGATTTCTGCGGGATCGAATTCCACTGAGAACAATCGGCCCTATTTCCGGAGGAGCGGGCGGAGAGTACAGGGAGCCGGCCTACGACCATCCTGAATTCCAAAAGGCCTTTGCGGAGTTGAACGAATTGCTTGCGGCGCAGTTCGACGGCCATCCTTTGATTGAATGGATGGACCTGATGCAGTATGGGTTTTGGGGCGAAGGACACACAAGCGATCTCCCCAACCCTTTTCCTGACTACCCAACTGCGGAGCGAACTTTTGCAAATATGACAGCGCTGCAGTTCAATACCTGGAAGAAGACGCCGCTTGCGGTCAATACCCAGCCCGACATCAGCAAAGTGGGGAACCGTACAGTGATCGACATAGCACTGAGGGCTGGAGGCTGGCTGCGGTCGGACAGCGTGATCGTCGAAGAACCAATCCAGATCGACGAACTCGCGAACCGTCCTCCATGGACAGCCGCAATCATGGAGGATGGGTACTTCCGGCAATATGACTCTGCGAAATTGAAAAAGGACGAAGCTGGAATCAACGAGATGGAAAATTACATGCTTCATGTCCTTGATTTGCGAGCGAACTATTGGTCTCTATGGACCGAGGCGGACAATCTGGCTCACTACAACGAGATTTACCCACGCGGTTTCGAGCGCCTTCGAACCGGCATGGGATACCGTTTGAGACCATCTTGGGTCTGGCAACGGAAAAGATATGGCACGTTCGAAGTCATCGTGTGTGTGAGCAACCGTGGAGTAAGCGGAGTTCCGGGAGTGCTCTGGCTGCATCTTGAAAGCGCCGACGGTCAAGTGCGATTGAAAGGTGCTCTCGACGCAGGACATCCCCATGGCGGTGGTCTTCGGCAAGCTTCCTTCTTACTGCCGAAGGGCTACAGCGGTAAAGTCGACCTCTCAGCTCATCTCGAGATTCGCCCCGGTGTGAAGAAGCCGATTGCCTGGGCTTGCGAACAGGCTGTCAATCCGAACGGCTCCATCACTATCGAACTCAAAGGCGAGAATGACAAAGGTTGGAGAAAAGGCGTCTGAACAAGAATCAGGCTCGATTATTCCGTTTCCATGATTTCCAGTTCCCAAGGATGAGCGCAATTACTTGCTCGCCGCCTCAGCCAGTGCGAGGCAAAGGTCGACCGATGGCGCCACATCGGCAATTGATGGTTGCGGCGCGGACTTGGTTCTCACGGCTCGAATAAATTCTGCCGCTTCGTCATAACAACCATTCACGACGTCCTCCGGCACATCACCGGAAATTGTCTCCTCCGATATCAGGAGCCCTTCCCGGAAGCAGCGCCATCCGCGTTTCGGGACCGAATGGGCACGTGACCGTCGCCCGGAACTCTCCGCCGAAAAGATCGTAACTCTCTTCGACCATGCCAGCGGTCGGCAGAACATCAATCCGTCCTGCAATTCCCTTCTCAAATTGAAGGTCAATGGAATACCAGACATCCGATCCTGCGGCTGCTTTCAACGTGCGCAGATTGAACGAAACCACTGTTCCCGCGATATAGCGCAAAGTATCGACCGCATGTACAGCAGTGGTCCAGAGGAATTCAGGCTCGCGCCGCGCGTGCCTGGCCATCGTGCAATGCACGTAGCGCAATGGCCCCGCCGTCCTCGTCCATGCAATCGCACGGTTCAACGACGGCATGAACCGTCGATTGACCGAAACCATGTTCAATGTCTGCGTCGTCGCAGCAGCTTTGTGCAGAGCCTTCACTTCGGCAAGGGATGAACCCAGCGGTTTCTCCACAACGCAAGGAATTCCACTTTGCAACAATTTGATTCCGAGCTCAGAGATGTTCTCCGGGGGCAATACGGCGATACAACCGTCGAGGTTCTCGCCCACCAACATTTCATCCACGCTTCGGTAGGCTTTAACAAACCCATACTTCCTGCAGAATTCTCTCGCGCGATCGATCCCGAGATCGCACGCTGCGGACAGCAGAATTTCATCTGGATGCGCTGCTCGATAACGAGCGAGTGGGATCGCGTGCCCGCTCTCCGAATGCTCCCCGCAACCCACCAGTCCCAGCCGAATCATAAGTTGAAGGTGTCAGTCTCCGCGTGCAGTACTGGCTAGACCGTGGTTATCAAGGGCATTCTTCTCGCCCTTTGCGCTTCCACGTATGAACCAGAGAGACCCGCCCACCGCGACAGTGAGCGCAGCGAACCAAACGACTGTCCATCGTTGGTTTGGAGGCGCCGCAAACAGCAGAAACAGGCTGAGCAATCCAATTGACGAGATCGTCCGGCTCAGAAAGCGAAACACGGGCACCGTGAAATCTTCTGTGTCTTTCAACTCCGTGGCTACATCGACCGGTGTGTTTAGATTCTTGAACAGAAGGGCGCGTGCCGTCGTATCTCCCCGGTCGAACAACATCGTTAGGAAAAACACCCCAAACGAGGACGGCACAATGATCACCACCTGCTGGATGAGCGACCAGTGATAAACGAAAGCACCCAGCATTCCTAAAAGAAGTCCCGTAGCGAATGATGCCAAACCGGACCACGGCGGCGTCCGGCGCACCACCAGTCCCAACAGGGCCGGAGGTCCATAGGCCAGAGACATGAGAGTGTTAAATGTCAGCATGATCTGGAACACGCTCTGGCCACTGGCGGCCATGATCACGGCAATCGCCGTCGTCGCAGCCCCGACGAGAAACGTAGTGACCCAACCCACAACCAGCAATTCATGCTCTCCCGCACTTTCGCGAAATAGAGACTGATAGACATCTTTGGTAAGAATTGCCGATTTCACGTTGAACTGCGCGGACAAATTCGCCATCGTCGAACTGAACATCGCCGCCAACATCACTCCGATAAGTCCATGCGGCAGCAAAGTCAGACTCGCAACTGCATAGCTTGCTTCACTGGCATTGGGCAGGCCGAATCGAGGCAATTCGGGATAGATCACGCGCATCGCCATCGGCGGTATAAACCATACGAAGGCGCCGACGAAGAAAAGTCCGCAACACAGCAATGCGATTTTCCGAGCCGAGCGCTCGTCATCAACGCTGAAATATCGCTGCGCCATGGCGCTCGTGTTATATCCAAAAGCGACCATGATCGTCCAAGACGCGATGTAGAGCCACCCAAACTCCCCTGACACGTGTAGCGTCTTCATTTCCGGCGGCAGCCCGTGGGCTAGTCCGGTCATACCTCCCACACGCGCCAGAGACATCACTACGAGAACAAGGCAAAACGGCATCAGGATCGAGGCTTGTAGGAAATCGGTGACTACCACCGCCCAAAGGCCGCCCAATACACAGTAAAAAACTATGATCGCGCCTGCTCCGAGAATGGTCCACCTGACTGGAATTCCGCATGCAGAAGAAACGAAAAGACTGAGCCCAAACAGTGTGCTGGCACTAGTGAACAGCTGAAATAGGATCGTAGTCCAGGAAAATACTTGATGGGTGGCGGGATTGAAACGCCCGGACAGGTATTCCATCACCGTAGTGATGCGGCTGCGCCGCCAGCGCTGGGCGAAGACAAAATAGCCCAGCAGAAAACTCAGAGCATTCCCGACATACAGCCCTACAGCCGCGATGCCTGATCGATAGGCGACGCCGGCTGCACCGGTGAAGGTCCAAGCACTGAAGCCGGACATGAAGCAACTCAGTCCGGCAACCAACCAAGGAATCCGGCTACCACCGCGAAAATACTCGGCAGCACCACGATTGAAGCGCAAAACGTAAAATCCAACACGCAGCATGAGGAGCGCATAGAGAGCGATCACCACGTAGTCGATAGAGTTTGCGCTCGCCATCAGTAGACTCCCGTTTCCTTATACTTTGTTTTGAACAGAAACAGAAGGCAATAAACAACCAAAAGAAAGAATTAGTCGTTATTCGAATGCTATACTCAGTCGCCCATGCGCCGTCCTTTCCTACTTATTTCGGCTGGAGAAGAACTGTTTGCTTCGTTCTTTTCGACCCAACGCCAACGCGCGTTGGGCCGCCAATTTCAGTGGAAAAGACTCAGGGCAACCACCCTGACTGCGGACTTCAAACGGAAGTTGGCGAAGGCGGAAGCTCTCATCACCACCTGGGATAGCCCTCGCTTCAGCGACGACCTTCCACATTTGGCGCCGAAATTGGCCATCATCGCCCACTGTGGAGGAGAAGTTAAATCGCGATTTTCCGCTCCACTGTTCAAACGCTTGATCATCACCAATGCGGCGAATCCCATGGCCCGCGCCACAGCCGAATTGGGAGCAACACTTCTTATGTATTGCGCCCGCAACGTCGATTTCTACCGCTCCGAACTGCGAAAGCGCTCAAACCAGATTTACGACAAGGTTCATCTTCACGGTAGCTCCGAATCGTTAGTCGGCCAAACGGCGGCGATGATCGGGTTTGGGCGGATAGGTCGCGCGCTCGTCGATCTCATGCGCGGCTTCGACATCCAGTGGCTCGTACATGACCCGTATGCTCCGCGCTCTCTGTCGAGGCGATATCCAGTGCAGTTCGTGGACCTAAAGAGGTTGCTTCCCAGCGCGTCACTTGCTGGTCTTGACCGCGGCATTAACTGAAGAAACACGCGGGATGCTCTCCCGCCAGGCTTTGGCTGCTCTCCCGGACAATGCATGCGTTATCAATATTGCCCGCGGAGCTCTGATCGATCTGGTTGCTCTTCGCAAAGAGGTGAAAAAAGGAAGGCTGCGTTGTGCTCTCGATGTAACCGATCCACAGGAGCCCCTTTTTGCGGCAGATCCTCTTAGAACAATGCAGGGCGCGATCATAACGCCACACATCGCTGGAAGCGGACAACGGGTCAGAGAAGAAATTGCGGGCGTTGTTTTGGACGATCTGAACCGATTCTTCGCAGGCAAGCGCGTAGAGAATCGAGTGACCGCCTCAATGTTGGATCGGATGACGTAAAGATGCGAGTCTCGTTCTCAACCCTCGCCTGTCCCGACTGGACGATGTCGCAGATTATCGCTGCGGCTGCACGGGAAGCCTACGATGGCGTGGAGTTGCGCTTTGTGCAGGGAGAAGATTCGCTGTGGAAGTTGCCTGTGTTCTCTGGAACGGAACTTGCGCATACCAATCGTGCACTGGCTGATCACGGGTTGACCATCTCGTGCCTCGACACGAGTTGCCGCTTCGATTCGCCCGACGCGACCGAGCGCGAGCGTTGGATCGAGGAAGGAAGACGCATGGGGGACTTGGCGGCCGAATTGGCCGCGCCGGGCATGAGGATATTCGGCGATACGATTCAACCCGGTGCCGACCGTGATTCCACTCAAAGCTGGATAGCCGATTCCATTCGAACTTTGGTGGAGATCAGCGCTCCGACAGGGGTGGAGGTGTGGATCGAGAATCATGGGAGCTTTGTCGCGTCCGCGCAGACAGCAGCGATTCTCGCGCAAGCAGGTTGTCCACGGACAGGCGTCGTGTGGGATCCAGCGAACAGTTTCTCCGCTACTCAAGAACAGCCGGCCGCCGGCGCCTCGGTGCTGGGCGCTACGATTCGCCACGTGCACATCAAAGACTTGCAGCATACGCAGGATGGATGGAACTACACTCTCACCGGACAGGGCGAGTTCCCATTATTTGCTGTGAAGCAGGCACTGCAGCAACTTGAATATGAGGGTTTCATTTCGTTCGAGTGGGAAAAGAAGTGGCACCCTTCCATCGCGGATCCGGAAATCGCGCTGCCCCACTTCGCACACTGGTTTCGCGAAAGCTGGGCTCATGGCTAGTTGTGATGGAGCAATGCTGCGGCGTCTGCGGTCCGACGACGTACCTGCGGCCTATCGCCTGTCTGCAGAAGCCGGGTGGAACCAGACAGAGGATGATTGGCGTCTTCTGCTGGATCTGGCTCCGGAGGGCTGTTTAGCAATTGAAATGAACGGCTACCTCGCCGCAACTACGACGCAGATTTGCTACGGCAGGAAACTGTCGTGGATTGGAATGGTGCTGACGAGCCGCGAATACCGTCGGCAAGGCCTAGCAAGGAAGCTCTTGGGGACTTGCCTTGATTGGGCTGACCAAAAGGAGATCGAAACTATTAAACTCGACGCTACCGATCAGGGACAAGGGCTCTATGAAACATTCGGATTTCAGGTCGAGCAGGAAGTGCAGCGCTGGTCGCGGCCCGGAGAGCACTTTGCAAAACTCCCAACCTTGAAAACGTCTGTCGAGGAGCCCTGGCGTAACTCTGATTTGGAGGTATTTGGAGCGGACCGTTCACTCCTGTTGCAGAGATTGGCTCAGCATTGCTCTCCAATCTCAGCCTCGCAATCGTATTTGTTCTTCAGGCCCGGCCGCACGACCGCCTATCTTGGTCCGTGTGTGGGTGAAAATCGGGAGACGGCTCGGCAACTAATTGAGCAATGCGTGCAGGGATCAAATTGCAGCTGGTCTTGGGATTTATTCCCTGAAAACAAAGACGCGGTGGCGATCGCTCGGGATCTGGGATTCTCTCCGCAAAGACATCTCGTCCGCATGACGCGTGGAAAGAGACTACGAGAAAAGACAAACTCAATTTTCGCGATTGCGGGTTTTGAGATCGGTTGACCGTGAAAATCAACAGTGAATCAGAATTGGAAGAATTGCTCTCCAGGCCGGATCCCGAGACCGTTTCGGCTGTCTTGGCATTGGACGGGGATCTGCTTATTCTTGGCGCCGGCGGCAAGATGGGACCAAGTCTCGCCCGCCTCGCAAAGCGAGCAGTGGACGCGGGCGGAAGCAACAAGCGCGTCATTGCTGTCGCTCGGTTTACGAATGAGAAATTACCATCGGACCTCGCAGCCATTGGGGTTGAAATAATTGCTTGTGATCTTCTCGAACCCGGCGCTCTTCATCGCCTTCCTGATGTTCCCAATGTCGTATTCATGGCCGCTCGGAAATTTGGTACTGCCGGCGGAGAGCATTTCACATGGGCCATGAACACCTTCTTACCAGGATTGGTCGCGGAGCGATTCCGCAAGTCTCGAATCGTGGCCTTCTCGACCGGAAATGTATATCCGCTTCGCGCGCTGGCAGAGGGTGGTGCGTCGGAGACAACGCCGGTCGGCCCAATCGGCGAGTACGCGCAGTCTGCGCTCGGTCGCGAGCGCATGTTCGAATATGGATCGGCGCTTTGGCAAACGCCCGTCACGATCCTGCGGCTGAACTATGCGGTCGAACTGCGTTACGGCGTCCTCGTCGATATTGGACGGACGGTTTTCGAACGCCGCCCGGTTGATCTTCGCATGCCTGCGGTGAACATCATTTGGCAGGGCGACGCGAACTCCTGGTGCCTTCGGTCGTTTGCGCATTGCCAATCACCGCCGACGGTGCTGAATATGACCGGCCCCGAGACGCTATCGGTGCGCGAACTTGCCGTCCAATTCGGCCACCAATTTGGTATCGAGCCGACATTCGTTTCCGCTCCGGAAGCTTCTAGTGCGCTACTAAGCAACGTCTCGAAGGCATGCAGTCTTTTTGGAAAACCTTCAATCCGCCCTGAGCAAATGATCGAGTGGATTGCAAACTGGATTCGTGATGGCGGACCCATGCTGAACAAGCCCACGCACTTTCAGACTCGGGACGGTAAATTCTGATGCACGTACGCGAGAAACTCCGTTCGGGTCTGGTTATTCCGGCTCACCCGCTGGCCTTAAATGCCCAACGCAAGTTGGATGAGCGCCGTCAACGTGCCCTGACGCGATACTATCTTGCAGCTGGCGCAGGAGGTATTGCCGTCGGAGTACATACCACCCAGTTCACCATTCGAGATCCGAAGTTTGGGCTGCTCGAGCCGGTACTAAACCTGGCAGCCGAAGAGTGTCGGGGCAATGACGTCGTGAAAATAGCCGGAGTGTGTGGTCAGCGCCAGCAGGCATTATCCGAGGCGGAACTCGCTACTAAACTTGGTTACGATGCAGCATTGTTGAGCTTTGCGAGTCTAAAAGACGAAGACGTTCCCAGCCTTCTGAACCATGCACGATCGATTGCGGCGGTGATCCCCTTGGTCGGATTCTATTTGCAGCCAGCTGTCGGGGGACGCTTCTTACCGTATGAATTCTGGCGTGAGTTCGTTGAAATCGAGAACGTGCTCGCGATTAAGATCGCGCCGTTTAATCGTTATCAGACGCTCGACGTGGTGCGAGCCGTCGCTCAATCAGGCCGTGCCCGAGAGGTTGCGCTGTACACCGGCAATGATGACAACATTCTGAACGACCTGCTTACTGGTTTTGATTTTGGCTGTCAGCCGATCAGGTTTGCCGGCGGGTTATTGGGTCATTGGGCAGTATGGACGAAGGTTGCCGTCTCTCACCTGGCCCTCGCCAAGAATCATTCCGACGTAGTTCCCGGCACTCTATTGACTCTCGGGCAGCAGATCACCGACTCGAATGCGGCACTCTTTGATCCGGCGAATCATTTTCGGGGATGCATTCCTGGAATTCATGAAATTCTGCGGCGTCAAGGCCTACTCGAAGGGCGATGGTGTCTTGATCCCGACGAGGAGCTGAGTCCGGGACAGAGCGGCGAGATTGATCGCGTATGCAGTTCCTATCCGCACTTGCAGGACAATGTTTCGTACAGGAGCACCTCGATGAATGGCTTCGGTAAGCTTCTGTTGATCTTGTTAACGATTGTCCCGGCCGGCGCCGTCGCGGCCGACAACGCGTTATTTGAGAGTGTTCAAGCGGAACAGGACATCCCGCTGACCCTCGACCCGGATTCCGCGTTCTGGAACGCTTCGCACTCTGTTTACCTGGAGCGCGATAGTTTCGGCAAGACGCTTCCCCAATATCGGACGGAGGTCCGCACGCGCTGGACCAGGAACAATCTCTATTTCCTCTTTGTCTGCCCTTATCACGAGCTCTACCTGAAGCCAAATCCGAACGTCCATGAAGAAACCAACAAGCTCTGGAATTGGGATGTCGCCGAGGTCTTTATCGGCTCCGATTTTGCCAACATCAAGCGTTACAAAGAATTCGAGATATCTCCTCAGGCTGAATGGATCGACTTGGATATCGACCTGAGCAAGCCGCATCACGAAGAAGGTTGGACCTGGAACTCGGGTTTTAAGGTAAAAGCGCGAATTGATCCCGGCACTCACATCTGGTATGGAGCAATGCGCATCCCGCTCGCCGCGGTTGATGGGCGGCCTGCGGTCGCTGGGAACACCATGCGCATCAACCTGTTTCGAAGCGAGGGGCGACCCTCCCGTCAACTGGCGGTAACGTGGCAGCCTCCGATGAACGACACCTTCCACACACCCGAACGATTTGGATTGATTCGATTAGTGGGAGCGCAGTGATGACCCTGAACCGCATCTTCCTTGCTCCGGCGCCTCGCACGGTTGCGGACATCTTTGACGCGGAGAAAATGACTCGACTGCGTACGCTTGGAGAAGTAGTGATTTACGAGCAGGGCACCGTAACCGAGGCGATCTTTGATGACCAGGCAGCGAAAGCAGAAATCATTATTGGCCAGATCGATCTACCCGAAACCCGCCTCAAACGCGCGCTTTTGCTAAGAGCTGTCTTCAACGTAGAGGGTAACTTTCTTTCCAATGTTGACTATGACTATTGTTTCAAACATGGCATACGCGTTCTGAGTGCCAGTCCAGTATTCGCCGAGCCTGTTGCGGAAGCCGCGTTGGGAATGGCCATTGATCTCGCTCGTGGCATCACGTGGTCCGATCGCAATTTCCGTGGCGGCACCGAGCGCTATGGGCTGGAAGCAAATCGCGACGCATTCTCACTCTTCCGCGAAGACATCGGTCTCGTGGGACTCGGCGACCTCGGCAAGGCGATCTTACCGTTACTGCGCCCATTCGATTGTTGCGTTCGCGCCTATGACCCTTGGTTGTCTGCGGAATACATTCAAACCTTGGGGTGTACTGCCTCTTCACTCGGCGAAGTCTTGCAGCGCTCGCGCCTCATATTTGTTGTCGCCGGGGCCACCTCGCAGAATCAGGGCTTTCTCGGAGCAGAACAATTCTCGTCCATGCGTCGCGGCGCCGCGCTGGTTCTCGTCAGCCGTTCGGCAGTTGTAGACTTTGACGCGATGCTGGATTTTGCTGAAAAGGGACACATCCGGTTCGCCACCGACGTTTACCCCCATGAGCCATTGCCCATGTCCCACCGAGTTCGCCAGACCAGGAACTCAATCCTCTGTGCACATCAGGCCGGCGCAATGGATAGGTCAATCAAAAACATTGGCAGGCTCGTTGTAGCAGATGCGGAACTCATTGCACGCGGACTCCCGCCGAATATGTGCAAACCAGCCCAGCCGGAAACCGTAGCTCTATTTCGGAGTAAGCCTGTGAGCAAAACCTGAACTCCTTGAGCCACCTGTCTGAGGCTCTGCTGTGGCAATGTTCACGAACGAAATCTCCAAGGGTTCTCCCCGCGGACTTGGCACGCTTCATCTTCAGGAATATTCTTAAGCCGTCAACGTGAGGCGAATATGAACATAAGATTTCACTTCCTCGTATGTCTTTTTCCAATTTTCCTGGTTGCCGCGATCGCGCAGACGGGAAGCGGTAAGACACCGGAGGCGTCCACCGATGTAGGAAAGTCCTCCAAGATCAACGAACTTTCACACCAGGGACGAACCGGAGACTATCTTCTCGGCAAAGTGGTTTTCGCCGGTCTGCCCGCAGGATCTTTCCCCTGGGATCCCGTTCCCATTAACGTCACATGTAACGGGAAGATCAAATACACTGCAAGCGCCGATCCGAAAGGGGATTTCGAGATCGTGGCGGCTCGGACGGACCCTAAGTCTCAGACGCTCGGAACCGACGGTTCCAAACCTGCGTCTGAATTCGTCGGCTGCGCAGTCGAAGCTGCGCTGCCCGGTTTCGATTCCACTACTCTCACCGTCGTAAACCGCAATATCCTTGACAATCCTGACATTGGCACGATCCAACTGACTCGCGAGGAAGGTGCAGCCGGCGCCGCGGTCAGCAGCACTACGGCATCTGCTTCTAAGGACGCGACGAAGTCCTTTGAGAAGGCCCGCAGCGAGTGGCTGGAAAACAAGCCCGAGAAAGCCCAACGTGATCTGGAAAAAGCGGTTCAGGCATATCCGCAGTTCGCGGAGGCTTGGTATCAGCTGGGCAGGATTCAGGAAGCTTCCAACTCGCCGGATGCGCAGAACTCATTCTCGAAAGCGGTTGCAGCGGACCCGAAATTCATCCTTCCCTACGGCCACCTCGTTGCTTATGCGGCTAAGGCAGAGAAGTGGCAGGAGGTCGCAGATGATACCGCTCACGAATTAGAAACCGCACCCCGCGGCACACCGCAAGTCTGGTATTTCAACGCCCTGGCAAACTACAAATTGAATAAGAAGGATGTCGCTGAGACGAGTGCCGGGAAAGCCTTGGCCATGGACCCTTTGCATACTCAGCCAAACAGCGAGCAACTGCTGGCTGTGATTCTTGCCGACAAGCGAGATTTTGCGGGCGCTTTAATGCACTTGCGCAATTGCCTGACGTATTTGCCGAGCGGACCGAATGCCGATTTGATAAAGCAGCAAGTCGCCCAGTTGGAGAAAATGGCTCCGGCCGCCAAGTAGGGCGTCTTGCATCGATGAATGCTTGGGCTCAAGGCTGCTTCGGCACTGGGCGGATCTGTTCCCGCGGAACAATCCCATGGCCCTCGAGCACCGAATAGAACTGATCGGCTGCGAGGTCGTTGAATGTCTCGACGTCGCCCGAAGGCCAGCGAATCTCAACCTTGTCGATTTTCTGGGCCGCGCCTAGGCCAAAGTGCACCCGCAGATCGTTTTGCGAAAGATAGCTTCCGCCGCTATGAATTTCGTCGGTTTGCGTCATGCCGCCGCGACGATCTTGATCCGCGCGTTCAGCGCCAGACGGTTGCTCTTGGTTCCGGCGAGTTCAAAGCTCACCCAATGGCGTCCAGGAACTCCATGATTCTTCAAGACCATGGGACTGCCATCGAGGTCGCTCGACGACGACGTCCATATTGCCGTCATTGAAGAGATCGCCGACCGCTAGGCCGCGCGAGACCTGCTTTTCCTCGCAGCGCCGGTCCGGCCTGATCGCTGGCATCGCAAAAGGTTCCATCCTTCTGGTTCATGTGCAGCAGCTTGGGCTCGCGATAGCCGCCGCCGGATGGAAGTCGTATCCACCTGCGGATAAACATGGCCGCTCACGGCGATCAGGTCGAGCCACCCGTCATTGTCGAGATCGACAAACGCCGTTCCCCATTTCACCCAAGGCAATGAAGGCAGCGCCACGCCGGCGGCGATAAGAAACTCAGTGAAGTTCCAGTCGCCGTCGTTGCGGTAGAGCAGATCGTTCTCATTCTCGAAATTTGTCACATAGAGCGACGGCCGGCCGGTGTGAAGATAGTCGCCGATCGCAATGCCCATCGAGGCCTGCTCGGAGCCGTCCTCGCTAACCGCCGTGCCCGACTCCAGACCGATCTCTTTGAATTTCCCATTGCCCTCGTTCTTGTAGAGGAATTTCGGAGTCGAATCGTTGGCGACGTAGATATCGGGACGGCCGGTGTTGTTGAAGTCCGCCCACAAAACTCCCAGGCCGTAATAGCCGTTGGGATCATCGACTCCGGCAGCCTTTGAAACGTCGGTGAAGGTTCCATCTCCGTTGTTGTGGAAGAGCGCGTCGCCCGCGCCTTTCAGTCCGCGCGGACCGCATTGCACGTCGAGGCCGCGATATTTGCAATTCGGAGAGCTTGCCGAAGCCCGGCAGATCGTTGAGGTGAAAATCAACGTAGTTGGTGACCATGAGGTCGACAAAACCATCGCCGTCATAGTCTCCGAATGCGGCGCCAGTCGACCAGCGGCCATCCGCGACGCCGGCTTTCGCGGTCACGTCGGTGAACGTGCCATCGCCGTTGTTGTGATACAGAACGTTGCCGCCAAGGCAGGTGACGTAGAGATCGGGCCAGCCGTCGTTATCGTAGTCGCCGACGGCTCCGCCCATGGCGAAGCAGGGAGTGCCGATAGCCGGCCTTGTCGGTCACATCGGTAAAGGTGCCGTCATGATTGTTGTGGTAAAGAGCACCCAGGGCTTTTCTGGCCCTTGACGGCCATCTCCACGCTCGGGGCATTGGTGAAATAGATGTCGGGCCAGCCGTCGCGATCATAATCGAATACAATCACGCCCCCACTCATCGATTCCACAATGTATTTCTTCGCCGGGTCGGACGAGTGCTTGAAGGTGATTCCAGCTTTCTCGGTTACGTCCTCCAGTTGCGGGACCGCGCGACCAAGACACTTATAGGCCTTGGCGCCCGGAGGTGGCGGAGCCGGCGTCGGATGGCCCTCTTGACCACGGACAAAGCCAGCAGCAAGAAAGGTTAGAAAAAATACGCTTCTGAATCCGCGATACCGAGACCTTCTCAATCGTTTCCCTTCGGAGCCATGCCGCGGCTCACCGGCTTTGCATGGATTGCATTCCAGCCTTTTCGCGCTGCTTCGCTTTCAGATCTTTGTAGATCTCGAGTTCGTGGTCTGCCTCCGTATTCAGCTGCGCTTTGCGGTAGGCGGCCTGCAGTTGATAGTGCATGTAGTCGGTCTGTGGGCTGAGGCTCGCCGCAATCTTCAAATGGTCGATTGCATCCTTCAATTGCCCACGATCCAGCAGAATCTTCCCCAGCTCATAGTGAGCGTTTGCGTGATTGGGCCGCTCCTCTATCACCTGTTGAAAAAGACTAACCGCGTCGTCCGAGCGCGACTGCTGAAGGTAAACGAAACCCAGGTTGTACAAGGCATCAGGGTCGGTGGGCTCAAGTTTCAATTCGGCCTGAAATTCCGCTGATGCTTCCGGCCAATGCTCCCATCGAATATCCGCCTGCCCGGCGAAGTAATGCGCTTTCTGCAAGGCAGGATCGGATTGCAGAGCACGCTGGAAAGTGCCCACGGCATGTGCATAATCGCCAATTTCGATCCACAGCTGCCCAATCAAGAGCAACTCATCGTTGGGGTGGTTTTCTTTTTCAAACTCAGTAAGAACCTCCGCGGCTTTCTTAAGGTCGCCGATGTGGGAAAGCGAAGCTGCCCATGCGTAACCAACCGTTGAGTCTTGCATCCCTCGGAGACCTAACGGAGAAAAAGCGTTGGCGGCGTCGGCAGAACTTCTCTGCGCCGAAGTAAGCGAGACCCAGCATAGCTCGCAGAGGATCATCCGCGGGCCTCTCTGCCAGGGCTCTCGTGAGTGCACGAATTGCCTCGGAATAGTCATTGCTGCGAAAGGCTGACAGGCCCAGGTTTTTTGCAAGCCCCGCAATCGCCGGATCCCACCGCTCCGCCTCCTGATAGTGGCCGAGCGCTGCGGAATATTGCTTGCGGACGGCTTCTGACGTCGCAAGGTCGTTGAAGCTCAGGCCCAGCACTGCGCGAAACCTGTTCTCCTGCGCGTCTGCTGCGGCCCGCTGCTTGTCGGTTAAGTGGGCGCGGGCCATCACGGAGGCGTCGACCCGAGCAAACGGATCGGCGTTCTCAGTAAGCGAAGGGGCCTCTTCGGCCTCACTCTTCGGATTGATCGGCACGATCGCCGCCGCGGAGCCTGTTCCTCCAGCCAAGGCCATGGCCGCGACATTTTGCTGGCTTTGCTCGAGAACCTTGTTCTGGAGAGCACGAGCCTTCGTCATGAAGACCTCGCTTTCGTCGCTGCGTCCGGAGTTGGCCAAGATGCGTCCGAGATCGACATAGGCACGGCGAATCTGATAATTCGAACGCGATTCATCGCTTCCGGTCAATTCCACGGCTTTGCGGAACATGGGCTCAGCGCGCTTCATATCGCTCTGCGCATAACTGTTCAGGCCCATATACAGCCAGGGCTCGGGCCAGTTCGGATTTACCGCGACAGCAGCCTCCAAATACTTGTCTGACACATCGTATTGCCGTTCGCTCGAGGCAATGAAGCCCAGCATGTAGTTGGCCAGGTAATCCTTCGGATTGTGCTCGAGCTCTTTCGTGAACCCAGCTTTGATCTCCGGCGTCGGATGCCACTCGTTCGTTGCGAAGGTTGCCAGCGCCAGGAAGTAGTGAGCGTGCGGCGTGGCCGGATCCAGAGCGATGGCCCTCTTAAATTCGAGGATCGCTGCGGGCATATCTTCAGCGTCGCGATAGGCTCGGCCAAACAATACGTGCAGGGAACCGCTATCGCCCGCCAGTCGCATCATTTCCTGGAACACTGCGGCGGCGCGTTGCATATTTTTTTCCTTGTTGTTGGCGTCCTTTATCTGCAGCAAGCAGATGCCAAGCGAGTACAGGGTATCGAGGTCCGGATTCAGCCGGACGACATGATCAAAAGCTTCGGCGGCTTTGGCATAGTCGCCCTTCTTCATCAACGCGCGTGCGCTGACGTTGAGTGCGCGCGCATTATCTGGCACAGCGGTCAGCGCCTTCCCGGATTCCGCCAGAGCGTCTTCGGGATGATTGGCATAGAGTTCCGCAATCGCTAGATCGACACGCGTGTCCGGTGAATCCTCGTACTCCAAGGACCGGTGGTAAAGTTCCGTGGCCTGGGGATAGGCGGATTCGATCAGGCGCATCTGCGCTAACTCGCGCAATGCAAAAGCAATGAGGCGTTCATTTGCCTGCGCAATAGCCGCGGAATCTCCGGTTTGTCGGGCATCCTGGGCTGCGGCAAGCCTCTTTTCAAGCTCTGCCTCAGCAGGGCTCTTGGAAGCAGCTTCGGCCTTTACCGCAGATCGCCTAGGGGAACTCGATTGCGCAAAGATCGAGCGCAGGGGAAACAACACGCAACTCATTCCAACAAGAAGGGTCAATAAAGGGAGCAAAACGTTTTTGCACGGCACCGTCATCTTGCGCCGCAGGCGCGACCGCATAGACATTCTCACATTCACCGATGACGGGTTCCCAAAGCCTACTGTAAAAGTAATCGGCGGGACTTGGAATTTCAAGTCCCGCCGCGGGTGGATTCAGATGAATCGGTTGCAGACTAGAACGTGAACCTCAAAGTGTATTGAATTTCACGTCCGGGATGAACCGAACCAGCGGTTCCAAAGTTCGTAATCGCCGATTGAGTCTGAATTACGTTGTTGGTTGGGCTGCAAGCGTTCGCGCCGCAAGTCACGCTGCTCGGGTTATAGCCTGTGCCTTCCAGGTTGCCGCTGTTGAAGTTGGCGTGGTTCAAGAGGTTGAAGAAGTCAAACTGGAATTTGATTCCATACTTCTCTCTGAACTTCCAGTTCTTCGCAAGCTGCATGTCGACCGTACGGGCGTCGGCACCAGTGCAGGAACCGCGGCGATTCGTACCGACCGTGCCAATGGTGTAATTCACCAACGTAAATGCAGCAGGGTTCAGCAGTTGGTTGCCATTTGCACCCGAGTCGCATGCAATTCCAGTGGCGTCAGCGCGTTGATTATTGCCGAAGCCGGTACCTGTGAGGGTACTTAACTGGTAGCAGTTGCTAAGGGTCGTCGAACTGCACGGTCCCGCTCCTGGGATTTGCATCGGGTTGACTGCATGGTTTGCGTCAGTCACACCGTTGGTGAACACGGTGAACGAAGCACCCGACTGGATGTTAATGATGCTGTTGAGTTCCCATCCGCCCAAAGCTGATTGGACGAACGCGTTGCTATGACCGAATTTCGGCAGGTCGAACACTTCGTTGGCCACGAAGATGTTGGGCCGGTTGATATTCGTATTGCCCTTGTCGAGCTTCGTGTTGGCAGGATTGATAAATGCTTCCTGATTCACGCTGCCTGACGAGTTATCTTCTTCCACATCGCCGATCGAATGCGACCAAGTGTAGGACGCCTGGAAGCTGGAGCGACTGCCAATCCGCGAACGGAATAGGGCTTGCAGCGAATGGTAACTGGCGGAACCTCCGCGAGCGAACTCGCCGATCGTGCCGAAGTTCGTAGCAGAGCGCAACGAATCGATATTCGTGACGCTGGCGTTTGCTCCGTTGCTGCCCAGGAATGATCCCAAGATCCAATTCGACGGGTCAACACGGTTCAAGTCCGCCATCGAGGTGAGGTGAATGCCAGAGTTGCCTACGTAACCGACTTCAAGTGAAGTGTTACGGGCCAACTGCCGCTCCACTGACAGGTTCCATTGCCAACTATTCGGCACCACAGCTCGCGGATCCTTCGCCGCACTGGGTGAAACCGCTGGGTTGGCCAAAGGCGAGGGTGTCTCCAAGGTTCGAGTGTCGCTCGCATTGATGACGAATGGGGCGTTGTGTGCGAGGCTCTCGTCAATGCCGACCAGCTCGCGTTGGAAGAATTGACCGACTCCCAACCGAACAGCCGTTTTGCCGTCGCCCATCACATCCCAAGCGATACCAATTCGAGGAGCAATCGAGTGGTTGTTATTGTTCACAAGAGCACGGTTCGCCCCGGGCGTTCCGTTCGAGAGAGGGAGATTCACCCGAAGGGATGAGCAGCAAAGCGCCGCTTGGGATGCGCACGGGGTTGTTCCGGGCACGATCACGATGCCGTTGCAGGCATCCGAAGGATTTGCGGCAGCTTCGCTCGCACTCCAATTGGCCAGATTGAAATTCGCCCATTTGTTGTCGATACCAAACGGTTCCCGATAGAAGGACCATCGGAAGCCGTAGCTGAAGGTCAAACGCTGACTGAACTTCCAGGTATCGCCGAGGTACCACTCGAAATCGTGCCAACCGACCTGGGCCAGTCCGTTGACGCTGTTTTCGCTGGTGTTGAATGTCTGCCCTGCGCCGGTCGGATCGAGCGCTGTATTTAGACCCGGAACAAGGACGTTAGCCAATGGGTTGTTCGTCTGTACCCGAACGCTGCTACCTCCAACCGGAATCAGCTGGCTGGTCGTTGCCGCCATTGTTAAATTCGATTTTCTTATTCGTGCTGTAGTAAGCACCCGCCTTGAACAGGTGGTTGCCGCGAACCTTCGAGATGTTGTCCTGAATCGCGTACAGATCCTCGTGGTTACCGTACGGAGCGATAGTCCACATGGTCTGTGCTCCGGCAGGTCCACCACCGTAGGGATTCAAACCGCCCCACGCTCCGCCGCCGTCAATGTATGCGCCCGCTTGTTTTAGCGAGCCTGGCCATGCAGTCGGAATGGCAGCGTTCGTGGCGCTGACCAGTGCGGTGGAGCTAGGGGAAAGAGTAGTGACGATGGCGTTGTGACCGTAGCCAAACTCGACGTCGTTAACCATGCTGCTGCTCAGCTGCGAGGTCAATTTCGCCATTACACTCTTTGAAGGCTGGCTCCAATCTGAACTCACGGTCGGGAAGATCGCGTCTCCCCAGAATTGACCAGGGGCAGGTCCCGGCACTTTCCAACTATCTTGTGTCCAGCGGAAAGTGGCACGGTGCTTTTGCGTTAGATCGTAGTCTGCGCGGCCGTTAAACTCGCTCCAGGCCGGCGAGACCTTCTCTGAGTCGAACCAGTTGACCCCGTTCGCCAAGGTTCTGTTTGGCGAAGGATAAAACTGGCCCAGCAAAGCACCGGCGGGATCGACACCGGCGAGTGCGAACGGATTACCTGTTTTCTGCAACGCGGTCGGGATTGTTGAAGTGTAAACTGCGCTGCCAACGGCTCCAACCCAACTGGCGGGTTGATTTGCTCCACACTGATCTGTGGCCAGCGTGCCGCCCGGGGTAGCGGTGGTTGGTGCGACTGATCCTGCAAAATCCTGGCTGAAATCGCCACCCTGCTCAGCTGCCGTAGGCACGCAAGCCGATTGCGGGCTGCCGCGAACTTCCCGGTCCCACTCCTGTCCCCAGAAGAAGAAGAGTTTGTTCTTAATCACCGGACCACCAATGTGGTAGCCCCAGTCATTTCGGCGGAGTTCTGCCTTCACCGGGTTTGCTTGGTGGTTTGAGTACCAGTCGTTCGCATCCAGTGCGTCGTTACGACCGGCATAAAAGAACCCACCGTGGAACTGGTTTTCACCGCTCTTGGTGGTGATGCTAATGATGGCGCCGGAGGCCTGACCGTACTCTGGACCATACGAGTTACGCACCATCTTGAATTCCGCGATGGCGTCGGTAGAAGGATAGACCAAAATCGTACGGTTCGACCCAACGTCGTTGTTGTTAACGCCATCCACCAGGAACAAGTTATTGGTGTAAGGGTTGCCGTTAACCGAGAAATCGCTTCCTCCGAGGAGGCCCTTATCGCGGCTATTGAAGCTGTTGGCTTGGGAAACGCCCGGAGACAAAGTAACAAGGCCAATGAAATTCTCGCCATTGAGAGGCAATTCGCGTACCTGTGTGCCTTCGATGACTTCACCGACCGACGCCTGACTGAGTTCTACCTGCACATCGCTAGCTTCGACCGTGACCGTCTCGGAAGCTGCACCAAGATCCAACTTCGGACTTACATCCGTGGTCGTGGAGGTGTGTACCTCAACATTCTTGGCGACGAACTCTTTGAAGGAGTCCTTCTTGATGCTGAGCTGATAGGTCCCAACCGGCAACTGTGCAAAAACGTACAAACCTGCGTCACTGGTCATCGCCTTATACGAAGACCCGGTGCCCGTATTGGTGGCCGTGACTGCGGCTGCGGGTACAGCAGCGCCGGAAGGATCGGACACTGTGCCGGTGATTGTGCCGGAATATTGTTGAGCGTGCGCGGCCAAAGGAATGGCTAACATCAGCAAGGAAAGCACTAAAGTTCGGATAATAAGGGACATGCTCGCCTGTTTATCCTGTTTAACTGCAGTTTTCATCCGTATGCTCCCTCAAAAAAGCTTCTCTATGCGAAGTAGTCCGTCACTAATGAAAAAATACTACCCGCGCTGTTTCTAGTTCTGATGAGCAACCGTTGTCAAGACAAAAAAACGATTTTTCACCCAGAAAATAACGTTATTGCAGAAAAGGAACAAAATTGATCACCGAGGCAAACCGGAGGGGGCCTGGCGGCGTTAAATGTGCACCAAAATGCAACAAATGGAGGAACGGGCTAACCATCTTGGCTCGTTCTTCCGTCTAGCGGACCGGCCAAAGCCTTACGACGGGGTATCTTTACTGTCTATCGCGAGAATCCGGGCGCTCCGCGGATGGAACCAATCTCGATACCTATTCGTGGCCGATAGTCTAAAAGCCTTGGGCGGACCTAACAGTCGCTACTCCCATTTGCCGGTTCCCTCGACAATCGTGATATAGCGGTCGACGGGGAGCTTGGTGAAGCGCTCCAGGGCTCCGCTCGGCTGGGGCCACTTAATTTCCAGCCAGTCGATCTTCGACCGCTGGCCAAGCCCAAGCACGACCCGCGGATCATGCGAGGAAAGAAAGCTGCCTCCTCCAACCTTCATACGCTCGCGTTTCAGATCGCCGGCCTGGTAAGTGATGCGCGCCCCGATTGCATCGGGATTCGCCTTGCGGCCCACAAGGCGCAGGCCCAGCCAGTGATTCTGGGCGGCCGCGTTGTTTCGCAAAAGAACCGGGGCGCCGTCGTTGTTCGAGATGAGCACGTCCACGGCACCGTCGTTATTGAAATCGCCGATGGCAAGACCCCGCGCCGCGAATGTTTTCGCAAACACCGGTCCGCTCTGATCGCTCACATTCTTGAAGACCTTGCCCTGGTTGTGAAACAGCAACAGTGGTTCCTTGTAGGTAACCTGGTGCGACAATTCCTCGACCAGATCGTCCGGGAAACCATTGGCCAGAATCAGATCCAGTTCGCCGTCATTGTCGTAATCGAAAAATTTAAGCCCCCAGCCGCTCAGCCAGCGTGTTGCCATGCCGATCCCCATGGGCATGGCGACATCGTCAAATGCTCCGTCGCGGTTGTTCTGGTACAGCGAAAAAATTTCTTGATCAATGTTGGCGACAAAGAGATCCATCCAGCCGTCTTGATTGAAGTCCGCCGAATCGACTCCCATGCCGGAGCGGGCTCTGCCTTCTGCGCTGTAGGCCACATCGGCGGTGAGTCCGGTTTCTTCGAAACGTCCGCCGCCGCGATTCATGAACAGAAAATTCGCCACCGTGTCGTTGGTGACGAACAAGATCCATGCGGCCGTCGTTGTTCACGTCGGTCGCCACAACTCCCCACGCTTTGCCGAGATGCTCGGCGATACCGGACTCGCGGCTTACATCGGTGAACGTCCCATCGCCGTTGTTGTGAAATAGCCAGCTCGGCCGCGGCTTGAAGATGCGCGGAATGCAGTAGTGGTGCATGCCATCTTTGTCGACACCGCAGCTGAGCGACTTGTTGAACTCGGCGAACTGGCAGACGAACAGATCGAGCCGGCCGTCGTTGTCGTAATCGAACCAGACCGCGCTGGAACTCCAGCCTGGAGCCGCGACACCCGCTTTCTCCGTCACGTCGGTGAAGGTGCCGTCGCCATTGTTGTGATAGAGGATGCTGCGTCCGTACTGCGTAACGTAGAGGTCTGGGAAGCCATCTCCGTCGTAATCCCCCACCGCAACACCCATGCCATAGCCACCCCCAGCCACGCCGGCTTTCTCCGTCACGTCGGTGAATGTGCCGTCGCGATTGTTGCGATACAGCGCGTTGCGCAAGGGATGCGGAGGCTCGTAGAAATCGCATTTGCCGCTGTTGACGAGGTAAATGTCCATCCAGCCGTCATTGTCGTAATCGAGGAAGGCACATCCCGCGCCGCTGGTTTCTGGCAGGTATTTTTCCGGGGATTTGCCGGCCGTATGCACCCACTTGATCCCGCTGACGGACGGAGAAACTTCTTCGAACGCGTAGGGAAGCGGAGTAGACGCCTGGAGTAGCGGGAATTTTAGAAACGGAAGGCTCCCGGCAAGGAGAGAACAGTTTCGGAGGAAGCAGCGCCGAGAGAACCGAACTGGACTCCGACTCAGGCCTCTGTTACGCATCTCCCGCATTATGCCTAGAAGAAATGGACTGTGCAAAGCGACGTCTCGAACACGAAGACGGGGAGGGGTAGTATTTAGTTCTGTGTCTGCAATTTCTCACGAGGCCAATTTCTGTTCTCGCGGCTTCCGGGGCCATCCTGCATGCGGGGTGGAGAAAGTTTTCTCTTTTTCTGCTTCTCGCATTTCTGTGTGTCGACGGCCCCCGCGGCAAGCCGTCCCATACAGTACAGGAGAACGTTCAGTCGAGTTTTGAAAATCTCGCAAAATCTGCAACCGCGGCGCGGGAAGGTGGCAAGACCGCAGAGGCAATTCGCGATTATCAGCGCGCCCTGGAAATTCATCCGGACTGGGAAGAAGGCTGGTGGTATTTGGGGACTATGCAATACGACGCGGACCGCTTTGCAGACGCAATTCCGGCTCTGGAGAAAGTTGTGCAGCTGGATCCGGCACAGGGGCCGGCATGGAATTTTCTCGGGCTCTGCGAATTCGAGACTCGCGACTATGCGAATTCTCTGCAACACCTGAAAAAGGGGCAGGAACTGGGAACGGGCGAGGACCCTGAGATTGCTCGCGTCTCCAAGTATCACCTTGCCTTATTATTGAATCGTCGGGCGAATTCGAAAGCCTTTCCCTGCTAACTTCAACCTTTGCCGATCAAGTGCCCGCGGATGTACAGGTCGCTCTCGGACTTTCCCTGTTGCGCGTTCCTCTTCTCCCGCAAGAAGTGGATCCTTCGCAGGACGCGCTGCTGCATTCGGTCGGGGAGACAGCTTCGATTCTTGAGCAGGCGGATACTGTCCAAACGTTCGAAGCGTTTCAAGCTCTCTTGCAGCAATATCCCAGAACTCCCTATCTGCATTATGCCTTTGGGATGGCGCTGGGTGCTGCCGGGAGGAATGACGAAGCGCTGTTTGAAGAAGAAAAAGAACTGAAGATTTCTCCCGCGAGCGTGCTGCCATTTTTGGAAATTAGCTCCTTGCAGCTTCGCCAGAACCATCCGCAGGAGGCGCTTCGCGCGGCCCGATCGGCCGTTCGAGTAGCGCCACGCTCTTCGGCTGCGCACCGAGCCGTCGGGCTGAGTTTGAAGGCTGCGGGCGAAACAGAAAAGGGCGTCGTAGAACTTCGAGCGGCCGAGACTCTGCCCGTCGAGAATCCAGAACGAGAGGCGCGGATCGTCGAAAAATATGCGCGATCACCGAGCGTCTCACCGGAAATCGCGCGAAAAATGCCGAATCCAGAAAGCTCTGCTTCGGCAAATTTCGATGAACTTTCGCGTCAGGCCGCAGCAGCGGAGGCCGCGGGAAAACCTCGCGATGCGATCGGGCTTTATCAAGAGGCGTTACAACTGCGCCCGGCCTGGGATGAAGGCCGGTGGCATCTCGCGATGCTCTCTTATTCCGCGGGAGAGTATTCCGAGGCGATTGCGTCGCTGAAGACTTGCGTCGGCGAGCAACCCAACAACGGGACTGCATGGGCCGTCCTGGGTCTTTCGGAGTTCGAGTCAGAGACTACAAAAACGCTCTGATTCATCTTCAACGTGGCCAGGATCTCGGGCTAGGCGGAAGCGCGGAGTCGGTGCAACTGGCCACCTACCGATTAGCCATTTTGCTCAATCGGAACTTAGAGTTTGATGCGCGCAGCCGAATTGCTGGTTGCGGAAGCGCGCGAGCCGGACGCGCAGGAAATCCAGTTCGCGCTCGGGATTTCGCTGCTCCGTATTCCTCGGCTGCCCGACAAGTGGAGACATCGAAAAGCAATCTGGTGCGTGCTGCGGGCGACATCGCCCCTCTGCTGCAGGACAGCAAGTATGATGAGGCCTTCCCCCGGTTCCAAAGCCTATTGCGGCAGTATCCGACCAGTCCATTTCTTCACTAGTCCTATGGAACAGCACTCGCTGCCCTTTCCCAATACGACGATGCGGAATTTGAGTTGCGCCAGGAATTAACGATTTCTCCCGCATAGCGAACTGCCTTACTTGCGGCTGGCGTCCATCGCGTTAAAGACTCGCCGCCCCGCTGATGCCGTGCTTCCCGCGCAGAGCGCGGTCGAACTCGCCAGCGACTCCGCGGAGGCCCACTATTGTTGGGGCGGAGCTGCCTGGAACTCGGTCAGGAAGAGAAAGCAGTACAGGAACTGGAGCGGCGAGAAAATTGGCGCCGAGGAGCCCCGAGGTGCATTTCAATCTTGCCAAGGCTTATGCCAAGGCGAATCTTCCGGAAAAGGCCGAGCAGGAACGCGCTGACTTCGCCCGCCTCAACGCGCTGGCGGAGCAGCAACGCAGCCAGCACGTGAATCAATCCTATTCCGGTTCCCACGAGCAGAATGACGTTCTCGGTACCCCGCGCTGAATCTGGCACACCCGCGCCAGAAGGTCACTGAAGCCAGCTTTCGACGCACTCGTCTTCTGATGATCGCCCTTCAGGACTCAAACTACTCGCCTTCTCCACGCCAATGCCGGGTATAACGACGACAGTCTGAAGTCTTCATCCCATCTAACTCGCGGTCAGGGCGATTCGCCGGGCTCACGAGGCTTGGTGCACGGGCAGGAAAGCCTTGGAACGGTGACACAACCCAGCGAGCCAGAGCCGTATCGCGAAGCACGACGCGAACCTCGCCGATTGCGATGCAACTTCAGGTGCCGATCGAGCACCATCGCGACTTTGGCCAAATGTTCGTATTGTTTTTCATCGAGATTCAACGCGATGTGCTGTTTTTCCGCGGCGATTTGTTGCCAGATGCGTCGCGTTGCAGGAAGAACAGGTCGACCGCGCCCTTCCGATGACCGCCAGAATGTTGCAGCAGAAGCTGTCTGGGATCAAGCCCAATATGAAGTTCGACCGGCCCGGGTCTGCCGTCTTAGCAGGCGCACTGGCCGGAATGCGGCTGATGATCATTCCCAAGATTCGTGGCGTCGAGCGGGCTGTCCGCCGCTTGCTGCAGCGCGTGGTGATCTCTTCTTTCGATTGTCGCTTGCGGCGGAGTGCAAAGTAGCCCGAGCGATAACGCAGCCGTAGACCCTCCTCCCGGGCACGAATCTGGATCTTCCGGAACTTGCCGTCCCATTGTCTATGCTCGGGATAGAAGGCGATGTTGTAGGCGTAGCGCCCATCATCGAAAGCGCGCCGGATGGTACCGCGAATGTCGTTGTTCCCAAAAATGCCAGGCCGCCGGTGCGGTCCGCCAGCAGCTTCGAAGCATCGCGCGCATCCTGCTCGAGATTCAAAACCGGGGTGCCCGCACTTGGTCCGTCAACGCCGTCCTCGTGGGAGACATCCATCGTAGTATCGAATTCCACGCCTTTCGCGTCGATCGCGTACATCGCAATGTTGGAGCGATTCAGACTATCCGCGACTTCTTTGACCATATCGTCAAACTTGTGTGGCCCTTCCCGATCTGGGCGGTGCAGCCGGTTTCCTCGTGCTCGGAACTCCCCACCGAGACGATCCGCCACCCCGGCCTTGCCACGTTCGCCATGCCCAGTTGAATGGGAACCCCTCCCGAAATCCACACCAGACTCTTGCGGCCAGGGATACCAGAAACATGATTTGCGATCGCAGTCCATTGCCGCCACGGTCATGGCGACGCGGTCTATCGTGTCTTGGTCGCTGATGATCCCGTTCGCGTTATTCAGCGAGTTCTGCAGATGCACCATTGCGTGTCGGCCCCTAGACTGACGAAATCGATATCGGGAGTATGAGAGCGTATCAAAGGCAGCCAATTCTTTCGGAGAAAAGTGCTGGCTGCGGCAACGAGATCTGCAGCATCGCGGGTAAATCGTGAAGAATGAACAACTGCTGTGTAAGCCCATACACTGCAACGTGATCCTGCGGTTTGAGCGATTGCAAGAAATGAATCACTTCTTTGCGCACAAAACTTTGATCCTGCGGGGCGGTGTTGAGCGCGTCGAACAGCACAACCGTCACAGCGCTAGGAGGATCTTGTCCCTTCAGATCATAGCGATTGGTGAATGCATTCGGGGGTAGTAGGCTGGCCGGATGCGCGGCGTTGTTCGGGCACCGGTTCGCTGGTGCTGGCGCGGTGCATTAAAAAAAGCGATATTTGAGGTTTCCCTCATCCAGCAAGGTAAAGTCTTCTTGCTTCAGATCCGTAACCGGATTGCCTTTTTTGTCCTCCACGACCACGCTGACCTGCACGAGACGAACGGAAGAGCGGATTACAGTCTCAGGATTCTGGCGGGCGCGTCCGGCACCGATTGTTGCGCCGGGATGGCGCACACTCAGAGGACAAACAAGACTGGAAGGATGAGAACGCGGCACGCATCACAGGTCCTCCATTGCAAGGCTGCGTCTATGGGGACGTGAGCGTTTCAAGCTAAGACTGCGCGACGTTGAACGGAGATCATCACTATTATTCGAATGTCTGAACTGCCGCAAAGGTTTTATCCCTTTGAGAGATCTTTGATCTTCTTGGCCAGCTTTTCGATTTCCTGTGCTCTCCTGACCACCGTTACTGGCAATGTCGAGTTCAAGTCGGCCTTGTCGCTTTGATCCTTGAGTTCCGACGCCAGTTCGAAAAGCTTCTGAATATCGCTTTTGATTTCTTCCTGTCTTTTCGGATCGACCTGCTTATGGTCAGACTGAGGCTTGTTGTCAGGGCCGTCGAGTCCCGGGGGAAAGTTCGGGTTAGGAGCATTGGGCGATGGTATTGGCTGCGGAGTGCTCTGTAACGCAGAAACCAGAAGCGGCTCGACAGCAATGACACCGGCAGCGCCGGCAAAAAAAGTGAGCAACTGGCGTCGCGATTGCGGCATGTTCGTCTCCTAAATGCGGGGATGCACGCCGCGGGCGGAAAGCATCCCGAGTCCATGGTTATACGCTCGATGCACCAAATTTCGAAAGAGTCGAGAATCTCGATCTTGAAATCAGCGAATCATAAGGCGGCCGGTCGTGCAGGTCGGTGTCGCCCCGTTGAACTTGCGTATACTTGCGGTAAATGGGGGCGCGCTCAGGAGTTGCCTTGCGCGGTATTGTTGCTTTTTCAAAACAATTCTCCTGCCATGGATTGTTCTCCTTTCGTTGGCGCCTGTTGCTCCTGCTCTGGTTCTGGGGCTCAGTTCTAACGTTTGCCCAGCTCTCCACTCCCGATCATCTGGCAGAGCCTGGCTTCTGGCCCACGCAGCCGGGCCTCGCGCGCGGAATATGTAGGGTCTAACACGTGCGCATCGTGTCACGCCGCGAAACTGGCTTCGCAGAAGACCACACCGATGGCCCAGAACGCAATGCACGCCAATGACTCCGAAATTCTTCACTCCCACCCCGATATGAAATTCACGATCGGACACTATCGCTATGAAATCAAAACCGATGCCAAGCACACCATTTACACAGTGACTGCCGGAGACCCAAGGCAGCGGCCACGCTGCTCTGGGCGTTTGGCGTCGGCCGCGCGGCTCAATCGTATTTATTCAAGAAAGACGACGGAAAGTTCTACGAGGCGCGCGTCACATACTTTGAAACGCTGAAGACGATCGACTTCACTCCGGCCCGCGCGCTGACTTCTCCGAAAGACATCGACGAGGCCATGTATCGGCCGGTTGGCAGGATGAGGTCGTGCCGGTGCTTCGGATGTCACACAACCGCTTCAATGTCATGCGACCATACCGGCGGAAAATTCGACGAAAAGAATCTAATGCTGGGAGTGACTTGCGAGGCCTGTCACGGTGCGGGGGCCAAGCACATGGCTGCAGCCGGCAGGCGTTCAGCACTGGCGGGGATGACTCGACGAAGCCCCGGAGCGAATTTTCAATCCTGCAAAACTGGCTCCCGGCAGACTCAGTCGATTTCTGCGGCGCATGTCACAGTACTTGGTGGGACACGAAACTTTCCGGGGTAAAGGCGTTTCCACCACCCGTTCGCAGCCTTATCGTCTGGAAGAGAGTAAATGCTGGGGAAAAGGCGACGCCAGACTTACGTGCATGGCGTGCCATGATCCGCACATGCAACTGCAGACTGATGCTTCAGCTTATGATGCGGTCTGTTCCAGTTGTCATGTTACAAGAGCCGGCGAGAAAAAGACCGCAAGTCGTCCAGGCGGGGCTTGCCCGAGAAGCACCAAGAATTGTGTCTCCTGCCACATGCAGAAAGTCTACGTGCCCGAAATGCACTACAAATTCACCGACCATCGCATTCGAATTGTTCGATCGAACGAAACGTTTCCAGAATAACGAGGAGTGGAGAGGCTCATGAAGCCGGCATCTGGACTGAACTGCTTGCTTTGCGTCTCTTGCTGAATAGAAGTTCTCTATACTTCGGGCAAATAACCGACCGATGAAGGTCTCACCCAGTTTCCGATTGCTCTGTCAGCAAGTCGCACTCGTCGTGTGGGCAGCATCACTTCTTTCTCTTGTCACAACCTCTTCGCTGCAGTGCCAAGTCGAATCGATCCCCTCCAATGCCCCGGATCAAGAATCAGCGGTAATCCGAGTGGCAAGCCGCCTCGTGCAGGTCAGCGTCATCGCTGAGAACGGAAAAGGAGGGCCGATCACCGGGCTAAAGAAAGAAGACTTCACGCTGCTGGACGAAGGCAAGCCACAGGAAATCGCTTTCGTTTCTTCGTCCGCTCCGGTTCGAACCATTTCTCGCCCGGGAGACAAGAACGTCTTTTCCAACTACTCCGGTGTCGGTCTGGATCAAGGTCCCGGCGCCACCGTGATTATCCTGTTCGATGCGCTCAATACCTCTTTTGAGGATCAGGCTTATGCGCGTCAGCACGTGTTGCGTTTCCTGCAATCCGTCAAGCCTCAGGATCGAGTGGCGATCTTCGCGCTCACAACGGAACTGATAGTGCTTCACGATTTCACGGACGACGCCGAATCCCTCAGAAGTTCGCTGGGTCGGTTCAGTCCGCGGCTGCTGGCCGCGTTCGACGGTTCGCATCCTGACAACTTCCATGTTCCCGCGCTGGCCGGCGATCCATCTTGGGCGAGATTTGAGGGACGGGTGAACAATGCGAACGGCGAAATCGCTGATTCTTTCGTGATCGACCGTTTCCGAATCACTTATGGCGCGATTGAGGCTATTGCCAAAAACGTTGTAAACATTTCCGGACATAAGAGTTTAGTTTGGGTTTCTGACGGAATTCCAATTCAGATCGGTGCTGGTCACACTGGCGTTGCCGACCGGGATAATTTCCGTTTCGACGATAACGCGCCCCCAGGGGCAGGTACTCGTGACATGAACAGCCTGTCGCGGGCTCTCAACCGCGCGAACATGGCGATTTATCCGATCGATGCGCATGGAATCGATACCGACGACTCCGCCGCGGGATTTTTCATGCGACAGGATCAGCGCGACAGTTTTCGTTTGCTTGCCGACAATACGGGCGGCCATGCGTTTTACGGAACCAACGATCTCGCCGGCGCAATCACCTCTGCCGTCGATGACGATCGCTCCACCTACACTATTGGCTTTTATCCCAATCATGGCATCTGGGACGGTAGTTTTCATGAAATCAAGATCAGCCTGCCGATTCCAGGCTCGCGTCCGCGCTACCGGCGCGGCTATTACGCCTTTCAAGAACCCCCTGAAAACGAGGCGAGAATGCGAGCCGATCTGCAAGAAGCTGCTCGCAGTCCACTGGACGCAACCGGACTCGAGGTCGCCGTCAAGGGCAAGACGTTGGTGGCGTCTTCAGGCCGCCTGCTTCAACTGCAGGTAACTCTGGACCCGAAACAGTTTTCCCTCCGCGATCAAGACCGTCGCAAGAAGGGCGGCCTCGACCTCCTTTTTGTAGAAAAAGGAAGTGCCGGGAACTTCCTCACCGCAGAGAAACAACACTTTGACATCGATCTCAAACGAAGGGAATACGACTCACTCGCCAAGGCGGGCCTAGTCCTACAACGCCGTCTCGCGATAACCCCAACTTCGTCCGCGATTCGCGTCTTGGTCCGTGATGCCGGTTCCGGTGCAATGGGCTCCGTAACCATTCCGGTAGATAAATTACTCTTCATTCATGAATGACAGAGGCAAGAGATTCGAACCGCGTATCCTGCACGTTTCTCAGCGTCCCCGCCGGTGGCGGATCATCAATGAATCCACTACGATGACCCGCAAATCAACGGCGGCGGAAGATCGGGCGCGAAGTAAAGCGGGCGACACGACGAGTTCAAGAAGCAACGCGTAAACCACAACACGAAACATGTTCCCGCAGAGTGTGTGCACTGACGGCTTTTTAAACGTTCAGCGAAGGCGCCACCCAAGAAACTGAGTTCGAATAGCGCAAATGTGCGTCGCCTGCTGGGCGTTTTTAGTTTCAGAGACGAGTGTGAAAGACTGGCGATCTGACTCCCCGGAGAACTCTATGTATAAGAAGTTGAGTGCGCTTCTACGGTTGGTTGGACTTCTATTGATGCTTCCGACGCGGGGTGCTGCAGCCGATATTCCGTGGACTCCGCAACAGGCGAACGCTTGGTACGCGCAACAACCTTGGCTCGTCGGGAGCAACTTTATCCCAAGCACCGCGATCAATGAGTTGGAGATGTGGCAAGCCGATTCCTTCGACTTGCCCACGATCGACCGAGAGCTCGGATGGGCCCAGTCCCTGGGAATGAACACCATGCGGGTTTTCTTGCACAATCTTTTATGGCAGCAAGACTCGGCGGGTTTCGTGAACCGCATGGACCAGTTCTTGACAGTTGCTGAAAAGCATCACATTCGGATCATGTTTGTCCTTCTCGATTCCGTCTGGGATCCGAATCCGCGACTGGGCAAACAACGCGAACCGCGGCCGCACGTTCACAATTCGGGCTGGCTGCAGGCCCCGGGTGCTGAAGTGTTGAAGGATGAGTCCCGTTGGGACCGTGACTTGAAGCCTTACATTGTAGGTGTCATCTCACACTTTCGCGACGACAAGCGTGTCGTGATTTGGGATTTGATGAACGAACCGGACAACGATAGCTCGCAATACAAAGACACGGAACTCCCCAATAAGGCAGAAGTGGCTTTGCGGCTGCTCCAAAGAGAATGGAAATGGGCACGCAGCGCACGCCCCTCCCAACCTCTCACCAGCGGAGTGTGGAAAGGGGATTGGTCTGACGGTGGATTGAGTGCAATGGCGCGGTTTCAGCTCGAAAATTCAGATGTGATCACATTTCATTGTTATGACCCTCCCGATGCAATGAAGAAACGGATCGCATCCCTTAGGCGATTCCATCGACCGGTGATCTGCACGGAATACATGGCTCGCCCACTGGGAAGCACGTTCTCCGCAATCCTTCCGATGCTCAAAGAGGAGAAGGTCGGCGCCTACAACTGGGGATTCGTCAACGGCAAAACCCAAACCATCTATCCTTGGGACTCTTGGGAGAAGACTTACAGCAGCGAACCTCCGCTCTGGTTTCATGACATCTTCCGCAACGATGGCAAACCTTATGACCCCCAGGAGACGGGGTTGATTAAGCAAATGACACACAGCGCAAACAAATCTTAAGGAAGCACCGACAACGACAGTTGATGATTTAGATTTCGTCAAAACGGCGCCGAATATGAAATTCGGCTCGCTACCGGTCCGCATCATTCTGCTCTGCATCTCTCCTGCCTTTGCCATCGCGCAGGAAAAACCAGAACCTCAACCAACGCCTCAAGCTACGGGCGTTGTCGCAACCGGAGACCTGCATTCCGCCGTGCTTGACAGCGAAAAGCGACCGATCACGGCCGGGGGGATTTGTCGATAGTGGACCGATCGTCTTCAATGGTGTCTCACGGCTCGGCTGGATTTCCTCCCTCCAGCGCTACTTTCGGCCATCCATCAACCCAAGCGATGGTCGAAATCTGAAGAGAAGCTGCTCCCGTTTTTGCATCGTACGCGTGGAAGATCATGATGTCGCCGTTCTTCTGCCGCAGAACAGACTCTCCGCCTCGCCCCGCCCAACGGCTGTTGCCAAGCAGGAGGGGAGTACCGCCCCCTTCGAGCATCGGGGTTCCCTTCGCATCAACATAGGGCCCGGTACGCTTTTTGGATTGGCAGGGGGGCGGAGAGCCCCCCGAACCACCCTACATAGTCGCGTATCGCCAGGTAGTAACGCGACCTATTTTTTCACCCCCGGATTCCCCGATGTACTACTTTACGTTTTCTGAACGGCAGGCACGTGGAGCGGCCCCCGAGCGGTACTCTCTGATGCCGTAAATCACCAGGCAGCGACGCACTACTTTTTTCTTCGCCTGTATGCGCCTAGCAGTCGAGTGACTTGGTGGACTGAGCGACCTCGTTCGTGTCGGCTTGAGAGACCTGATCCAGAAGCTGTGGGGATTCCGTCGGCTCGGCAGCACTCTGCAGGTCCATCATGTTCTGCATCAGTGCAGTGATACGGAGGCGACGCTCATCGTATTGCTTAGCGATAGCGGGTGTCATGCCGAGGTATGCGGCGGATTTCAACGCCGCGTTCTGCTCGGCGTAAAGCTTGTCGATCTCTTCCTTAATCAGGTTTAGGGCGGACGAAATGTCGCTGCTATCCAATGGCGTTGGCCTCGGCCGGTTATTTCTTTTCTGAGGGTTTCGACTGCTTTGCCGATTCTCCGTCGAGTAAATCGTTCAAACGTTTCACAAGTTCGCTAAAACGGTGAGGATCTTTCTCTTCTTCGATCTGACGGCACAGGTTCTGTATGTCTATTCCGTCTCCCAGGGCCATCGGATCATCCCGCTTACAAACCTTTACACTAGCGGGAATAGTTGGACATACAGGGTTTCGGGTAGGTCACGAACGCAGGGAATCGGCGACAACAAAGGCAATTGGACGGCGAGCTTGACCGAAGAAAAAGGCAGATCAGAGCAGGACTGACGCGCGGCGCGATTCGCGATTGCTGTAAGATCCTTTGCGCATGACCCCAAAGGGCAATCCGTACTTCTGTTCCGGACGGTCGGCACCTGCGCGGACAGCGCAGCCGTCGGAATTCGACAAGAGGGTAACCGAGCTAGGATTGACGCACGATACTTGCGAAGGCTCGCGGGAACTGCGCCGTTGGTGCGATGACAATCGGAACCGGTGCTACATACCGGAGTGGCTGCTTAAGGCTTGGGGACTCCGGGTCGATCCCGACCGTTCGTAATATCCGCGCCGCCCGTAACGATAGAACAAACAAAACTCTCTAATCACGCACTTTTGACAACGCTTGGCGGTTAGTTCTGCGGCGTCTCAGCAGCCCACAATCGCGTTCGTAGCTCTGTGATTCGCTTGAGCCGATCGTCGTATGCAGACCAAGATTCGTCCGACCATCCCAACCAACCGACAACCCCTACTGTTGAAACCGCCTCTTAGCTGAGATCAGAACAAGAACTCGGCCGACGCGATCATCACGGGGCGGAAAAACATTCCGATCATGGACTTTTTCAACACCCACAGGTGATTTCGCCAACCAAAGCTGTGGGATTTCTTCGGCTTGACACTTCGCCAAATTAGTTAGATATTTTCATCTTCCGTGAAGCCAAGTCGAGGCAGCGAACCGCGGCGCTTGACTGACACAGGAGCATCTCCATCCTTCCCTTGGGGCTAAGAAACAAATTCCAATTTTTGACAGAGGACGTGCATGTCCACTCGCCCCGCGGTGGTTGCTCCCACCAGCGCCAGTGAACGGAACGAGGACGAACGACCCAAATTGGGAGGAGAATTAGTGAGGTGGAAAGTGAAATTGTCGACTCCGTTATTTGCCAGGTGGGAATTGTCGGAAGCGTCGAGACTCTGAACTACCATGCCGAAGAAGAAGCGATTGCTCGGATTGATGGCCTGTTGCACGTTCCTCTTGCTTCCACCCGTCTCGTATTGCCAGAGACCTAAGCAAAACCCTAAAGACACCATTATCTTCCACAGCAAAGTGGATGCAGTTCTCGTGCCAGTTTTGGTTAAGGATAGTCATGGAGCAGCAGTGGGAGACCTGAGCCGGGGCGATTTTGAGGTCTTCGATAACAACAAGCGCCAAGAGATTTCAGCGTTCATGGTCGCTACCAACACCGACGTGCATTTCACGAAAAACTCTGGCAAGAGTGCACCGGCTGCTCCCATAATCTCGCCAAGACGCTTTGTCATTTTATTGTTCGATGATCTTCATATGAGCTTCAGCGATTTGGCACAGACACGAGAGGCTGCGAAGAGTGTCGTGTCATCTCTAAGCGAAGGCGAAATGGCAGCGGTCGTATCACTCTCGGGTGTGGTCAACAGCGGACTTACCCTAGACCACGTGACACTGCAAGAGGCAATGACGAAGATTAAGCCGCAATCGCTTTACCATACGACCGCGACTGATTGTCCCGACATTGATTACCATCAAGCCGAATTGATCGTCAATGAGCACAGCTCGGGAGCCTTGCAAGCCGCGACCGAAGAGGTACTCGACTGTTTTCCGAGCTTAACTATGAGAACCGTTGCGGAGAGTCTGGCCGAGTCGACTGCCCGACGGGTGTTCCAATTGGGTGAACAGGATGCTCGGGTGTCTCTCGCTTCTCTTCGAGAGTTAGTCAATAGGACGGCGGCACTGCCTGGCCTAAGCACGCTGATTATGGTGTCACCCGGCTTCCTCACTTTGGCGGCACAGGATAGGCACCAAGAATCGCAGATCATAGACACAGCTGCGGTGTCGAATGTCACGATCAACGCACTCGATGCAAGAGGACTGTATACGACAGAAGTGGATGCGAGCGACAGAGGCGCGAGTTCGACGCATATGAATCAGTTGAAGTCCGAATATCGTCGCGCCTCAATGCCACTGAACGAAGACGTCATGGCTGAACTGGCTGTCGGGACTGGGGGAACGTACATCCACAACACCAATGATCTGCAGGCAGGCCTCAAGGCTCTGGTGTCGCCGCCGGAATATCTATACCTGCTGGAATTTCATGCACGCGATCTGAAACGGGATAACAGCTATCACCGCTTGAAGGTCAAGGTGGACCGGAAGGGCCTGCACGTTCAGGCGCGCAGGGGATACTTCGAAGCCAAACCGCCGAAAGCGACAATTCACTAGATCTGTAATGCTAGATGCACAAGGCAGGTCAATCGAAGAAATGTCGCCGTATCGCGCATTGATCAGCGGTCAAAACCTGTAATCTCCTGGTTTCAACAGTTGAAGATGAAGTGCTAATGCTAGATCAAACAACCGGAATCAGTGGCCATACGCCGTGACGATAGCTTCGGGAAGAGGAGAGGTACGCCCATCGAATAGCGAAACTTTTTCCCCGCGAAGTGTCTTGTTCAGAAAATCACGGATGAATCGCGTGATCAGGTCCAGATTGTGCAACACAATAGGAGTCTCGGGAAACCCGTCCTGACCGTGGAAGAAAAGCGGCACATCGCTGAAGCTCGGGTGGGCGATCCCGGGAGAGTGCAACACCACGGCATAGGAGCCCGGAGGTAATTCCTGAAGCTGCTGTTCCCTGACTTTTTTGTATTTCGCGATTTCGTCGGACATTCCACCCATCCTTTCGTCGGGGTGGTAGGCTTCCAGAAACAGGAGCGGCTGGCGCATCCTTCGATCGTCCTCGTAGAGCGGTAGAGCGGCGACCGGCATCATGCCGCCGTCGAGGTCGACGCATGCGTGGATGCGCGAGTCCTGCTGGCAGGCGCGCGCGGCGAATTCCGCTCCCGCAGAGTGTCCCATGGCCGCGAGCTGCTTCAGGTCGATTGCACCAGCCAGCGCGGATTGCTTGTCGCGGTTGAGCTCCTCTATGCGATCGATCACGAACCGAACGTCGGCGGCCCCTTCGCTGATACCGATCGAGACTCGGCTCATCATCCACTTCTGGCGCTCGGTTGGGGAGAGTCCGTCAGGCGGTGAATCGTTTCTTTGCATGACAACTCTGCCGTCCGGGAACCTAATCGCCTTAGCCGTGTAGGTGTGTTCAATACTGGCGACGATATATCCATAACTCACCAGATGTTCGATCAGCACTGTGTATTGGAACCCGCTGCTGCCGAGGCCGTGAGAGAAGGTGATAACCGGGAATGGCACGCCGCTCTTGGCGATCGGCGCGTGCTCGATCGCATGCGAGGAAATCTCTCCCAAAAGAATCTGCGCCCAGGCGTTGCCGAATTCGCCACTCATGATCTTGTGGATCTCGGGAATGGCGTCCATCTGAGCCGCGCCTGGGAAGTACGGTCCTTTTGCCCCGTCGGACTTCGCCGTCGGATACCAAGAGTAGACCATCAGGTCACGACGGAGTTTGGGATCGTAGTCGTCGGGACGTGATGCGTCCGTCCAGTGATAGCCAATCCTGCCGATACCGTAAGGACCTGTTGGCGAGGGGATCTGTAGCAGCGCAACGGATGTCTGCGCACTGCTCGATGCGCTCGGCAATTGGAGAGCAGCGACGGAAGCGCTGTACAAAAAGGCAAGCAGAATGTGGCCAACGAGTCGCGATCTCATACGCGTAAGGTTCCACGCAGACCTGCCGCCCGTCAAGCGCACCTGACAATGCGACTCTCGATGGTTGGCGATAAATCGCCATATCACTCATTAACCCCGCCCCGAGGGGATTCTGAGAGCAAACGTTGGTTTACGCACGCGAGCCGCGCCGTGGTAAGGTGTCCGGCAGCAAAATTTCTTTCAACCCGCGAGACGACCATGCATCGACGCAGATTCCTCGGCATGACCGCTGGCGCTGCTTCGGCGCTGACACTACAACCTTGGGCGCGCGCCAAAGAGGACTCGAAGCCCCCCACAGCCTATCCCGATGCAGCCGTCGAGATCGTCGATCCGCGCTTCGCCAAATACGTAGTCATCAATGGCGCAGTTGAGCGCCTCTATACAGGCACACGCTGGGCCGAAGGCCCAGTCTGGGTCGGCGACGGACGCTACCTGCTCTTCAGTGACATCCCCAATAACCGCATGCTGCGCTGGCTCGAAGACACCGGCGAGGTGAGCGTGTTCCGCAACCCGTCGAACTACAGCAACGGCAACTTTCGCGACCGCCAAGGACGCCTGCTGACGTGTGAACACGACTCCCGCCGTCTCACCCGTACCGAGCACGACGGCACGATCACCGTGCTCGTGGATCACTTTCAGGGCAAACCGCTGAATGCGCCCAATGATCTTGCCGTTCATTCCGATGGCGCCATCTGGTTCACCGATCCTGGCTACGGGATCATGTCGAACTACGAGGGACACAAAGCCAAGTTCGAGTTGCCCGCCAATGTCTATCGCCTCGACCCGGAAACCCGCGAAGTCACCGTCGTCGCGGGCGACATGATCAAGCCCAACGGCATTTGCTTCTCGCCCGACGCGAAAAAACTCTACATCGTTGACACTGGCCCAACCGAACGCGGAGTTCGTCATCCCATTCAGGTCTACGACGTGGAAGACGGCAAGCGGTTGAAGAACGGACGCTTATTTGTAGATATGTCTCCGGGATCGTCCGACGGTATTCGCTGCGATGTCGATGGCAACCTCTGGAGCGCCGCGGGATGGGGACCCGACGGTTTCAACGGCGTGCACGTCTTCGCGCCCGACGGCACGCGCATTGGCAAGATTCACTTGCCGGAAACTTGCGCGAACCTTTGCTTCGGAGGCGCCAAGAAAAACCGGCTATTCATGGCAGCCAGCCAATCACTCTATGCAGTTTATGTCAACACGGAGGGCGCACAGACGCCGTAGGACCGAAACGCAGAGGAGCGGAGCGGACCAGACCTGGTTGGCGAAAAATCCCCATTGCGCTCATTGACCCTGTTTGATCGACAGTCCGAATGATGTAGAATCCTTTTCTGCCCGCGAAGGTCCTTCCCGCGCTTCTCCCCCAAATCAAGCCGACACAGGTGCTGAAATGAATCAGATGACCCGACAACAAGTTCTAGACGCTATATTGCCGCTTAACGACCCGGAGAACGCATCGCGGCGGCTCCAATGGTTGATCGACTTGGGCTATCAGATGACCATTTCTGCGCGTGCGGGCTATCCAGCGGTGGGAAACAAGATAGAACACGTCGTTGCGTTCAACGAGTTGCAACACCAACTCTACCAACAGATACGGCATTGCCGGACGAAAGATGAGTCGGATCGGCCGATATGCCCTGACGGATTTTACGAGTGGCGACGTGCAGGAACCGTCAAGCGACCGTGTCACTCCGGCAACCCCAGTTTCCGCTGGAACGCCTTATACCTCGGATCTCCGCGCAAATTCCTCGCCGACCAATCGTACTTCAGCAGTGTAATGTCCTGCCCGTCGCGTTCCTCATAGGCTTTGTCGAGCCATTCAAAAGCGTTGTCGATTTCTCCCGCGCGCGCGTATGCGGAGACGAGGCTGCTGGCAGAGACGGCCTTGCCGTCCCGCTGAAACGCCCGCAGGTTCTTTGCAAGATCGCGCCGCCAGAATTCTTTCTCTCCTCCGCTTCTCCATGCTTTGAGCTTCGAGGCCGCCTCTGCAGCCGCCTTCGCCGGATTCTCGCCACTCAGTAGTTCAGCTTTTTCGTTTTCCTCAATTGCCTGCTCGTATCTACCCATTGCGATCAGTAAGCCCGCAAAGTACTCATGCGCCAGGGGGAATGTAGGATCCATCTCGATGGTATGTTGAAATTGATGGTAGGACTTTTCATAGTCCCCCACAAAACCGTAAGTCGCTCCCATGAAATTATTGATCGGCAGCGACAGCGGATCCAAAGCCAGCGCCTTTTGATTCTCGGCAATAGCCTCGGCGTCGTGTCCCATTGGCAACAAATAGCAGTTGGAATAAAAAAGATGGGCATAGGCAGAGTTCGGGTTCAGTTCGAGCGCCGTCAGGAATTCTCTTTGCGCTCCGGGAAAATCAAATTCGTAATGGGACTTTTCCACGCCCAGGGCAGCATGGGCCTCGGCCAGCGAAGGATCGAGTGCAATCGCTTTCGTCGCCGCCTCCCGCGACTGCGGGAGACTGTCCTTCGGAGAGTACACCCCCAGGATGCTGCCGATGTTGTAGGCGTCCGCCAACCCCGCGTACGCAAGGGCGAAACTAGCATCTTTCACCGTCGCCTGCTGAAAATACCCGATGCTCTCCTTGATGCCCGCGGGCGTTCTCTGATTCCAATAATACCGACCCTTCAAATAAAGATCGTAGGCTTCCGGATCCACTAGTCGCAGCCGGGCAAGCACATTCTGTCGCTTCGGCGAAAGATTAGCTTGCACCTGTTCCGCAATCGCCTTCCCCAGTTCATTCTCGATACCCAATAAATCATGCAGGTCGCGATCATAGTTCTGTGCCCACAAGTGGGTTTGGTCGCTGACCCGAATCAATTGTGCGCTCACCCGCGCCCTTGGGCCGTCCCTCCGGACGCTCCCTTCGAGGACGTAGTCAACGCCTAACTCACGCCCAATCTGGCTCACAGTCTTGTCCGTGTGCTTATAGGTCATGGCTGACGTCCGGGCGATGACTCCGAGTTGATCGAGGCGGAGTTGCCCGAGATCGGTGATAGTCTCCTCCGTCATGCCGTCACTGAAGTATTCCTGGCTGGGATCGTTGCTCAGGTTCTGGAATGGCAGGATTGCCAGCATCATTCGTTTTGGTGCAATCGTTTTACCTGAAAGATGCGAACGGAGCAGGTATATGCCAGCCGCCAAGGCAAGCAAAAGAACCACCGCAGCATAAACGGATAACTTCCGAGCCCAGGGGCCGATTTGAACCTCATCCTGGGTTGGAGGGCTGACAACGGCTCGCATCGTTAAACTCTGAGCCGGCGCATTTGCCCCTGTTTCATTTCCAGCAGAGACCTCGGCGCTTGCGGCTTCCAGCACTCCCGGCATCTCACTTACCGGCGCGATGAAGCGGTACCCGCGTCGCGGCAGCGTCTCGATAAACCGGGGATTCTCCGCCGAGTCGCCGAACGCCAGTCGCAGCTTGCGGATAGTCGTGTTAATTCCTTCGTCAAAACCGACATAAGTGTCGGCCGGCCAAAGTCTCGTCTGCAACTCCTCCCGGGTGACCAATTCGCCAGGACGTTCAAGCAACAACGACAGAACACGGAACGGCTGCTCCTGGAGGGGGATTCGAAGTCCCTCTTTTCGGAGTTCAGCGCAGACCAAGTCAATTTCGAAGAGTCCCGTGCGAATTCGGCGATTACGGCTGGCGCCAACGGCCATTCTTCCACCCGAGTGGATATCCATCTTAACCCAGCACGACAAGTTCAGGAAGTTCGCTAACCCCTTGGGCAACTTTGTCTTACCAAGTCAGACACAGTCCATAACCGGTCAATTGACCCGTTTCGGAGGGAGAGCAAAGTATGCACGCGCTCCCGAGGGCCAATGTCTGGTGTGGGTCGTCGGGCGGGTCGCCAAGGTTGAAGAAAAACCACCGGAGATCAAATTGAAAACGAAGGAGCAAACTTTATGAACAAGAAAAAGGTCGTCAGTCTCGCCGCTCTGGCTCTCGCCGCTTTAGCGGCGCTGGGATCAGCTTACGCAAGCGCCACCGTGTGCACGAACAAACTGCTCGCTGGCAATTATGGCTTCACCATTCAGGGCACGAAGCTTGGCGGACTGGGTTTCTTAGGCCAGCAGGTCGGCGTTGCCAGCACAACGTTCGACGGCAATGGCAATTTTACGCAGATTGACACGGTCACAATCGCCGGCAACGTGGTATCCGACTTTACTCACACTCCCGCCACCGGCACCTATACGGTGAACTCCGATTGCACTGGCAACTTCAACATCAATTTCACCGATGGCAGACCCCCCGTGACCGCAAGTTTCGTCCTGGTCGATAACGGGAACGAGATCGATACCGTAGTTACCAGCGCCGGCGGAGCCCAAGGCATTCTCGCCACCAGCAGCGTCGGAAAAAAGCGCTTTCCCCCACGCTGAGAATCAGAGTCCAGAGTCGGCGTAAGTTCAAAGATTGCAGCTGGGTCGACGATCAGAATTGTACGAAACGATCAGTTGCCCTCGACCAGACCGAGGTGTCTGTCTAGAGCGTGGAAGAGAGTGCGGATGGAAGCATGGCGACAGTGGCTAAACTCGGCGGGAGAAACAAACTTGTTCAACCAAGACAGAGAAGAATCACTTGACTCCGACCGGCCTTCTCATGGAAGGCGATTACGGGTTTTGACCTCTGGTCAATCAGAGATATCGGGTATTACGTCAGATGGCCGGAGCCTAGAAACGGAACACAACCCCGTTGAGACCCTCACATTGCTGTTCGTGGCACGAAACTGCGACGGAAGTCGAGCCCAGTCGGCCTTAGATTAGGCGAAGGTTGAGGTGCTTTGTCATTTTCGCATCTACTCCGCCACCGATCAACAGGGCAAAGCCACTCGCGACACCAGACCCGCACTCATCGGGCGAACCGCTAAAGACGAAGCACGCGGTCGGGAGATGAGCTCCGCCGAATAGTGCGTGAGCGAATATCCTGAAGTTTGCGCTGACGTTCTCGGAAGCCACAGGGCCGAAAGTATACGTATAAATATGTACATCTACGTCCTCTTTTTTATAGCTGCCGCTGAGATCCGCCGCGACGCCGAGATGTTTGGTAAAGTTGAAGGCCGCAGCCACATCCCAGCCGCTAGTATTTACGCTATCTCCCGCGCCATCGAAATTTCCGGCGTGCAAATATTGGTATCCGCCAAAAACCTCTACCTTAGGAGAGTCTTGTGCTCCCAGCGGAAGTGTAACGGCGATTAACGAAACAAACAGCGTCGCGAGTCGATCCATCCCGTCTCCTTCTCATTGCCTCGGACCGGAGATTGCCAGAACCCTCAATGAGTATGTTTCGCCAACCAACAAACGCTAGCCCACGTCGTCATCAGCGCACTTGGACCGGAACAGTGTTCGTCAAGCGATCCAGTTTCAGCGTGGTATCGAAGTCGAGTGTCTTTCCGACTTCCACTTTAATTTTCGTGGCGACCGGCGAGAAGATCGGGAAGGAAAAAAAGATGTCATAGACGCCGGGTTTGAGCTCAATGGAATAGCGGCCATCCGGACCAGTCTTGAGCACCGGATATTCCCTCACCGTAGCGTTACCTACTTCGCTTGTATCCCAGTGCACCACCCTCACCGCCACATTCGGAATAACGGCCCCCGTCACATCAGTAACCACGCCTCGAAGCGTCGCGTCTGTGTCAGCACCGAATGACGATCCGTTTAGAAAGATCGTGAGAACGCAGAGCCACAATAGTTTCGACATTTCCGACCTCCTTCGGGTATACGAACAGGTTTCAGGTACAACAGAAGGCATCGGTCCCTCGGTAGCCGAGTCAGTATATCTGGCGAAAGCACGACCATCACACTCAGGTGCCCCGCCCAAGAACAGATGAGTGCAATCGGGATTTGTCGCCATTTGACAAAACCCGTGGTTCGACCCTATTGCAGCAAAGATCGGATTTTGCTTTCCCAATCGTCCTTGTCCACCATCCCCGAGTGAGATACAGCAATGCGCCCCTCTCGATCAATCAACAATGTCATGGGCATGCTCGTGAGGTGATACCGCTTTGCCAAGCTGTCGCTTCCTATGACGACTGGGTATTTCATCGCTGTGTGTCCGCCAGTTTCCGGGTCCTTCTCCAGAGCCATAAAGGGCCTCACGGATTTCCATCCGTCCTCATCCATCGAAACACCAATGACGGCGAGACCGCGATCCTTGTACTTCGCGTCAAATTCCATATACCAGGGAATTTCCGTTTTACATCCGCCGCACCATGTCGCCCAGAAATCGAGAAGAACAACTTTCCCCTTGTAGGCCGACAGATTGATGGTGTCTCCCTTCGCATCAGTAAGGATGAAGTTGGGCGCGGGTTTCCTTTGGCGCTCTGCAATGAGTGGCTCCCGCTCGTCTGAGCTTCCTTGTGCCAGAGCAAATGCCTGCTGCAACGGAGATGGGCCCCCTAGCAGCAATGCAAAGAACAGAGCTGTACCTGCAACCACTCGATTTAGCCGCATAACAAGCGATCTCATTCGTTGCCCCATGATGAGCGTAAATGGCGATTTCACCAAGATGATAGGGCGGGTTGCCTTCTCTCGGGAATCGCGCCTCGCAGTCTAGATGCATGCATCGAGAGAAAGTTACAGCAAAACACGCTATGCCGCTGTTGAAGTCATCGACTCGCAATCAGTCCACTAAAACTCGTTGAGAATTGGCGGGGAGGCCGGGTCAATCAGGCCATTTGACGCCGAAGGCAACAACTACCCTGGGTGCGCAACGGAATGGGAGCGGTCAAACTGCACGCAGATTACGAAGAATACGAGTATCAAGAACCAAGTCGCTAAGCACAACCATGGAAGGTAGCTTTCGCGGAAGAACTGCCGATGAAGTCGCCAAATTTTGATCTCGTTAACCGGTGAGCGAACTGACCTCGGAGAAAATGACCACAGCGAAGCGTCGTATTGTTCGCCGTCTGGGAGGTATTGGTTAACCTCTTCGGTAATTCGTTTCAAAACCATCCAATGGGCTAGACCAGCCAAGCAGAATATTCCGAAATAAAAGACAATACCCATAATATGCAGTGCCGCAAGCGTGATTGATCCTCATTCAAGCCTAGGGCGCAGTTCCAAAGCCGTCTACGTTACTTTGGACTGCAACTGCTGACTCGCTCACGAGCTAAGTTTCTCAAGTGTCGCTAACAGGCCTTAGCACGCTTTGAGCTGCAAAGCGGGATTTTGAGTGTAATGGGGATATATCGACAGTAGAATGTGCGTGACATGGATGCCGACCGACAAAAGCTGATAGACCGCGCCAAGGAACTGAATACGTACAACTTCCCTGTGATGGAACTCCAAGAGCGCATCCGCGAAGTTTGCTCCGAGTACCTAGTCGAGGCGAAGGTCGATGTTGACCGATTGCTCCAGCATGCTGATTGGCGTGTCCGCTCAAGTGCGTTGGACATGGTGTGGTGGGGAGTCGGAGCAACGGATGGTATCGACCGATCAATTGAGGTCCTACTCCACGATTCTGACGAGGACGTCCGGGCTGAAGCCGCACTCGCGCTCTATGAAGCGGCGCGGAGCACTCCAAAGGGGGCCTCGGGTCGCGGAGGCATTCAAGGGAGTCGCCGACACCGATGCATCCGACTACGTTCGTGACGCCGCACTAGAGTACCTGCGAAAATTCGCCCAGCCAAGTCGATGAGTGTAATGGGGAGTGGCTGTTGAAAAACTCTCTCACCCAAAAACGGTCGAAAAAACTTTGCAATAGGAAGCCCTACAAACGACGATCTCGGTTTGGGTGGACATTTTCTATCTCCCAAATTCCGGTTGTTTTGGCAAACAGGAGTTTTTCAACAGCCACGGGATTTATCGCCAACTGACCGCGCTCGGGTGCGGCGTTCGGCAACAAAGCAACTGCTTGGTTCTCGGAAATTACCGCTCCGCGAATCTATGGACACGTCAGTTGCGCTGTACCTGTAGGTTGGCATTCGGCGCCGGCTCCGCCGCAAGGGTTCGCGGGAACCTCGCCGTTGTTGCCGCCGCAGGAGTCGGCAGCGCTCTCGGCCCAGGCCCAAACCGTATATCTGCCAACCGCGCCGTCCGCGCACTGGGCTAGGCCGTCGGTGTTAACTGAAACGGCGGTAGTTCGTTGGTTCTGATAGCACGCGCCCCAATTGGGCGCAAGCAGTTTCGCTGACGAGGGTTGGTCGTTGAAATAACCCGTGGCCGTGAACTGGACTGGGCTGCCCTGGGCATCTGCGGTTGGGGGGCTGAGGCTTACCGACTGTAAGATACGCGGAGGCGGAGACGAGCCGCACGCCAAGGTAATCGCGAGCGCAAGAACATCCAGGAACAAAACGGAAAGGCCGTACTTCCTCATTACAGACCTCCTGCCGCTTAGAATTCCGGGCAAGAACTCCGGGTGCCTGCCGAATACTACCTCAAATATTTATTCTTTGCGTAGTTATGCTGTCGTAACCAGTGACTTCAACAGCTGCCCCCAACGGGCCGACTTTGCAGGTGGTGGTTCGGAGGACCGAACAGCCCTAATCCGGGCTCTTTTGTGTTGACGGGGTGGGTTCTGAGACGGCGGTATCCGGTGGGAGTTTGACCTTGTCTGTTACATCGACATCAAAAAGCAGGTAGTGGTCGAAGGTGTAGTGCCGGCAATAACGACGCTTGCGAAAGTCGAAGTAAATCTCCACGTTTTTTGGCAACCACAGGATCGTGCTTTTCCTCGCAAAGGGCACGGGGCCGTACTCCACGACCTGATGTTCGCTGAGCATTTGGATCTCGTGCATGGGACTGACGATGTCAGCCTCGATATGCACGATTTGAGAAGTGTCTGAAGAGATCCACGCTCTGCCCTTCAAGTCGATGCGATGAGTCTGGCCAGCGACCGTGTAGTCCTGCATGTGGTTTGGACGGTCGGGACGCTGGCGAAAGTGCACTAACCATGTGGGTTTTCCTGCCCACTTGGCTTGTCCCTCGCAGTCCAAATCGAAGTCGCCCTGCATCGCTGGATGAAAAACGAGCGCGAGCATAATGAAGCCCGTACTGTTAATTCCGTCGGGATAGCCACTCTGAGGAACTCTGTCGTCGCTATAGTCCTCGATCAAAACCGATCCTGGTTTTGATGAAATTGTGGCGCCATAGTAGTACTTTCTTGTTTCTGCGTGGCTTGAAAGCCCAGCCCCGTCGAGCGACTTGTGGAACAGATCCTCATCGGCGGTGAAGCGGGTTATATCCTGAACCAACTCCTGTACACGTTGTCCCGCGGCTGCAAGCACCTCTACCCTGGAACAAGTGAGTCCGGACTCGAGGTCCGGCTTAACATCGTCGATATCGGGCGGACGCCAAGTCTGCATCGAGAGTGCAGGTTTGGGCACGGCCATGAGGGGATCGGCTGATACGGTAGTCACTAAACCGGCCACCGGTGCTTGATCACCTTCCTCCACCTTTTTGATCAGAGCGCGAACTGGCTCAACCATGTTTTCTGCAGGAGAGTCCTTCAGGAATACGCGAAGCGCCTCGATTCCTTCATCCTTTTGGCCAAGTCCGATCAATGCCTGCCCGAGGGTAAGTTCGGAAGCGCCGGAAGCATTCTTTCCCGCTCTCGCACTCTTCGCAACGGCAATCTGTGCTTCGTCGCGAGCATTGCTGTATTCCCGCTGGTGAAGGTATGTACTGGCCAATAAATCGTGTGGCAGCCATTCTTCCGAATCCACAAGAATTGCCTGTTCGAGCGCGGATTCAGCTTCCGGGTAGTTCTGTAACGCCAGCTTCGTTCTGCCTAGCAGGGTCAGCGTTTGGGCGGAGTGAGGACTGAGGTTGGCGGCCGTTCCCAGGTAGGTTCCAGCCTGCGCGTAGGCGTTCTTTTGGAAGTACAAATATCCCAGCAGGAAGTTCAGATCCGCGTTCGAGGGTGCTAAGACATACGCGGTTTTCAAACGTTTCTCCGCATTATTAAGATCGCCAGATTTCAAGAGAGAAACAGCACGTTTTGCTTCTTTCCGCGCCTTCGCAGGCATGAGACCTGATGCTTCATTAATGGTAACGGCGGCTGGATCGCGGTGAAGCACAATGTCAACCTCTTGCTTCACGGGGCTCAAAACATCAATTTCGCGACTGGCGCTTATATACCCCACAGCGGTGACGGAAATGGCGTATTTGCCGAGGACCGTATTGACGAACACAGCGGCTTCGTGACCGGGGACTACTAGAAATCCTCCCACGTGGTTCGCAAGATTCGTCAGATCCACCCGAGCCGAGCGGTCGAGGCTGACAGGCTTTTCCTCAGCGAAGGTGTGAACGATGACCACAGCGGTGTTCGGTGCGGTTTCATAAGTGGAAATTCGCTGATCCCCCTGCATCTCATTCATTTGCGTCACGCCCGGTGCTACTTGCGCAAGCACGGATGCGCTTAGGAGAAAAACGAAGACGACCAACAAGAATGCGTCAGGCTTCCATCTGTCCGCTTTCCACAAATGACAGATGTCTTTGTCCGAACTTCGACGGATGTCCGAAACGCGTTGCGAGGTACTCATGTTGAGCAGACCCCTGCATGTACATATTTCGCGCATACCAAATCCCCCTGCTCGGACACGCATTGCGGGCTCCAGTGGGCCCAGATTCCGGATTTCGCGTCACGAAACCAATCGGGGCAGCGGTACGACTTCAGAGATTCCCAAAATGGCGAGAATGGGCCACCTGGAACCTTACCGCGAAAAGAAAGCCGATTGCACGAACGCTCGGGAGGCCGCAGTCAATGCAAGCGCGGATGCTCCACCCATCAAGAGTGATCGACGGTTCCAACGATTATGTACCCCCTTCCAGCTAATGCCGGAGACTCTTACTGTTTGAGCTTCTCAAGGGTCACCTCACAAGGCGCCTTTACTGCCTATTGGTGGTTAGAACTAGTAGGTAACTTTCATTCCGGCAGCATTACCTGCCCGTTGATCTCAAAGGTCCCGGTGGCCGATGCGACGCCGTTTCCGGGCTGAGCGCCGCCGATGGACATTGTGTATTTTCCCTGGGCGATAATGACGTCACCCTCTTGAGTCACCATGCTTAGGTCTCGCGGGCTCAGGAGAAAGTCGACTTTTTCTTTTGCGCCCGGCTCCAAATGAACGCGCTGGAAAGCGCGCAGTGCGCGGATCGGCACGCCCGGGACATCGGGAAACCTGAGGTAAAGCTGCACTACTTCATCACCGGCAAGGGTTCCGGTATTCGTGACCGTGACAGAAGCGTCCAGTGGGTCTCCCGCATTGACCGGCAAATTCGGCAGAGCGAGATCGCCATAGCTAAAGGTCGTATAACTCAGGCCATATCCGAATTGCCACAGCGGATCGCCTTCGAAGTAGCGGTACGTCCGGCCTTTCATCGAATAGTTTTCGAAATGAGGCAGTTGGTGAACATCCTTGTAAAACGTAACCGGAAGACGTCCTGCAGGATTGTTTTTGCCGCTCAGGGTCTCAGCGATTGCTGCTCCGCCCTCCTCTCCTGAATACCAGGCTTCGAGAATGGCGTTGGCGTGCGCCTTCTCCCAGTTCACGCTGAGCGCGCTACCATTCATGAGCACGACAACGAGGGGCTTTCCCGTAGCAGCGACTGCCTGTACCAGGTCTTCTTCGGGTTTGGGCAGATCCAGAGTGGTTCGGTCTCCGCCCGAAAATCCCGGCTGATCAACCGGCATCTCCTCGCCCTCCAGACGACTCGTAATTCCAACCACCGCCACGATTACGTCCGCATTCTTGGCAGCCGTAACGGCGGCGGGATCAGGGACATTGTTCACCGCGGCCCACATCAGTTGCGCTTCATGCTTGCCCTCATCAAAACGTTCGTAACTTACATCAAGTTTGACGGGATGCTCTTTCTCGAGGTGAATCTGGCCGAGATGGGTGTTATTACCCCATCCTTCCGCCACAACCTTATCTTCCACCGAAACACTTGCGAACCCATTGGCCTTGATGCCGAGCACGTAGTCGCCGGTGGCAATCGGATTCAGCATACCGCTCCATTGCACCGACAGTGTTCTGATTGATTTTGCCTGTTCGGGCAGGTTGCTCTCAGTCAAGTTCACAACCGATTCAATCCGCGACGCGAGCGGGGTCGTTTTGGAGTCGAAATCCGGACGGGAGCCGTACTCCGCTTTGAGGCCGGGCTTGCCGTTGGGTGTGGTTAGCGCCGATGCCGGCACCGGGTCGCCATGGTTTGAAAGAAACTGAGTTCCAGGAACATAAGTGATCTTCGCATGCGGAAACTCCGCTTTCATCCCTTCGAGCATGCTTACGGTGTGCGTCGGTGTGCCATTGTAATTTCCAAGCAGAACCGCAGTTTGGTCGGCAAGCGGCCCGACAACAGCGATGCGCTTTACAGTTTTGAGCGGCAGGACGCCATCGTTCTTCAACAAGACCATCGACTCATTCGCCATTTTGCGAGCGAGGACGCGATGCTCTGCGCTATCGAGAGTCTTCTCGTCGATTTTGCTATAGGGAACCATCTCAGGCGGATCGAACATGCCAAGACGAATGCGCGCCGTGAAAAGGCGGATGAGCGCCGTGTCGACCGTGCCCTCCGGCAGATAGCCTTGTTGAACCGCGTCGATATACGGGTGGTAATCGTGGTCGTCCGTCACTTTCGCGAAGTCGATGCACTCGTTGTCCATGCCACGGATGACCGAGATCGCTGAGGCTTGCGGCTGGGTAGGGCGGTAGTGATGATCAAGAAAAATGTTCCGGACTGCATCGCAGTCGGACACCACATACCCCCGGAAGTTCCATGCGCCGCGAAGAGTTTGCTGCAGGAGAAACTCGCTGGCGCAGGCGGGTTGCCCGTTGATGGCGTTGTATGCGCACATAACGGACCCCGCGTGCCCCTCGACAACCGCGGCGCGGAAGGCGGGCAAATAAGTGTCCACCTCGTCGTGCTTGCTGACGTCGACGTCTGTGAAATGGCGAGTCGACTCAGGACCGCTGTGCACGGCGAAATGCTTGGGCGTGGAGATCGCCCGGTAATAGCGAGCATCATCCCCCTGCAATCCGGTGACAAAAGCGACCGCCATGTGGGCGCTGAGAAATGGATCTTCGCCATATGTCTCCTGGCCTCGCCCCCAGCGCGGATCACGAAAAATGTTGACGTTGGGTGACCAGAAATCGAGACCATGAAAAATCGGGAAGGTTCCCTTGCCTACGGCCTGAGCGTGAACGATTCGCGCTTCCATGCTGATCGCCGTAGCCATTTCGTGGATCCGGGGTGTATCGAAGGTCGCGGCGAGTCCGACAGGTTCCGGAAACTCCGTCGTGCCGTCAACTGCCACGCCGTGCAAAGCCTCGCTCCACCAGTCGTAAGCTGGAACATTCAGGCGCGGGACCGCGCGTGACTGGTTCACCAGTTGGGAGGCTTTCTCTTGGAGAGTCATGCGGTGCACCAGATCGGCCGCGCGCTCTTCCGGGGATAGCTTGGAATCCATGCATGGCAAGTTGGAGGTATCTTGCGCGAAACTTGTAAGGCTCAGCAGCGCCAAGGTAAGAAACGAGAAAAAGATTGTCATCCGATTCTTCATTTTGCCTGCCCGGCCTGAAAGAGTCTCGGAGCGAAGTCTTTCAAATCACGGCGCCACGTCTGCCACTCATGATCGGTTCCCGGTGATTCATAGAAGACGTGTTGAATGTTAGCTTCGAGTAGCGAGGCGTGCAGTCTCTGCAGTCCGGCCCGCATTCTTTCTGGCTCATTCGTTCCTACGCCAAGCCAGAGCAGGTGCACTTTCTTGGCGAATGCTGCCGGATCAGCGAACACTCCGTTGTAGTCGGTCTTGGGATCTAGTTTCCGATTTCCGAGCACCAGCATCCCGCCCGCTCCACTGAAACCGCCAATGTAAGAAAAGAGATTAAGATGATCCAGCGTAATCTGGAACGTTTGCATGCCACCCATCGATAGGCCTGCCATCGCGCGGTGGTCGCGGTCGGATAACGTGCGGAAGGTGGAATCAATGAATGGGATCAGAGCCTGTGTTACATCGTCTTCGAATGCCGCGGCCATATCCTGCATTGCCTTCAACATTTCAGGTGACCCAAACCCCTTTGCGAACAAATCGACAGGCGCCTCGCCGGCGCGGTGCGCGTAGCCGTAGGCCATCACGACGATCATCGGCTTGCAGCTCTGGGCGGCGATCAAGTTGTCCAGGATGAAATTCGCGTTGCCCTGACGCACCCAGCCGGTCTCGTCTTCACCGGCGCCATGTTGCAGGTAGAGGACTGGGTAGCGTGTCTTGGCCTGCGCGTCGTAGTTCGGAGGCAGATAGACCAATGCGTGCCGCCACGTCCCCGTCACCTTCGAGTTGTACCAGACTTCGCGAACTGCGCCGTGCGGCACTTCTTGCACCGAATAATAGGTAGAGCCTGGTTCCGGAACTTCCACGCCACTCGCCGGCTTGCCTCCTCCGAAGAAGGCGTGAGTGTTGGGGTCACTGACCTCGGCTCCGTCGATGACCAGCGTGTAATAGTGGAAACCAGGAACAAGCGGTGGAGTGGTGATGGTCCAGAATCCATCCTGCTGTTTCTCCATGTCCAGTTTTGGACCGCTCCAGAAGTTCAGTCGCACCTGCGTAGCATCCGGAGCTTTCACGCGAATCTGTACTCTGCCGGCGCTGTCAACCCGTGGATACTCCGCTGCCCAGACATTCGTTGTAGACGGCTGAAAACTGCCTGATTCCTGTGCCCAACAAAAACTCGCTGATAAGAAGATCAGTATTGCGAATCGCCGCATGTTGTTCTCCCTCGTTGCCATCGAATCTGAACCATAGCGCCGTCGAGCGATAGCTTTTCGTTAGCTTCGGCGTTGCGGTTGCAGGATCCGGTTTGGATCACTGCTCAACTGAGACGACGGTCACAGACTTAGGCTCCAATTTCAGTGTCAGCTTGCCGCCCTGAACCTTCGCTGAGATCGGCCTCGGCACGACTGTGTTAGCCGCGTCAAAAGTGTTGACGCTGTCCACCCTGGGTGCGGTCAGAGTTTCTCCGGTCGCTGATTTGGCTGTGATACCCCCCAGACCTGCCTCGATTTCGACTGGTTCATTGGGATCGAGATTGGTAATCTCCAGCCACAACTTGCCGTTCGCGTCTTTTGCAGCGATCGCGTCCACGCGCGGCAAGGCCACGTCTCCGTGGGTGTACCAACCGGCGTCAAGCGTGACCGGCACGAACGTGGCGTCCTGGAACGGGACATACATTTTGAAAACGTAATAGGTTGGAGTCAGGACCATCTTCTCTTTGTCTGTGATGATCATTGCCTGCAGCACATTTACCATCTGTGCGATGTTGGCCCCGCGCACGCGATCGGCATGACGAGCAAAGATGTTCAGGTTGAGAGCCGCGAGGATGGCGTCGCGCAGGCTGTTCTGCTGGACCAGGAACCCCGGATTGCTGCCCGGCAACGGCGCGTACCAGCCTCCCCATTCGTCAACCACGAGCGCTACCTTCTTGTCCGGGTCGTACTTATCCATGATTGCCGAATGCTTGCTGACAAGACCGTCCATCTCCAAAGTGAACTTGAGGATTTGACTGTACTCAGTTTCACCAAACCCCACGGACGTATAGGAAGGTGGCCAGTGCCCCACCGTGTAGTTGTGCATGGAAAGACCGTTGATGTCCCAGCTCCACGTGTGATGCTGATAAGCCTTCATGACGGTTTCCGTCCAGTCGGTCCATCGCGGGCCGTCGCCGCCAGGACCCACGGCGATCTTCAGCATCTGCTGCTTGTCCTGTTGCGCGGGATTGAAGTTCCTTACGAAGCGGCTGTAGATCTTCATCTGGCTAACGTAGTAGTCCGGCGTCATGTTGCCGCCACAGTCCCAGCTTTCGTTACCGATGCCGAGCAAGGCGACTCTGTATGGAGCTGGATGCCCGTTGGCGGCACGTTCTTTTACCAGCGTTGTCGTTGCTGCCGCCGTCATGTATTCCAGCCACTCGGCCGCCTCCTGGGCTGTCCCGGAACCGACATTGACGGAGACATACGCTTCCGCCCCGATCTGATCGATGAAGTCCATGAACTCATGCGTTCCAAACGTGTTCGCCTCAGTCACTCCGCCCCAGTTGGGGTTGAGAGTCACTGATCGTTGAGGACCAATGCTCTTGCGCCAGTGATATTCATCGGCGAAGCAGCCACCGGGCCACCGAACGTTCGGCACCTTGATGGCTTTCAGGGCGCCAACAACATCGTTGCGAATTCCGCGCGTATTCGGGATCTTGGAATCGGGTCCGACCCAAAGGCCTTCGTAAATGCCATGTCCGAGATGCTCCGCGAACTGCCCGAAAATGTTGCGGTCGATCTTCGCACCGGTTTTGGATGTGTCAATCGATAATTCAACTTTCTGGGCAGCCATTATCGGCACAGTGATAGCCACAACGATCAGCGTGAAGCCGACAAGAAGGGAACGCATAAGAAGCGATGTCCTTTGAAGCAGAAATAACAACTTAACGGCATTCGAAGTTGGCTGCGTCTTCCGTGTCTCCTTGCCCCTTGTAGTGTGCGTGCTTCGGATAAGGACATAACGGTCGGCTGCGACCCGGAAAGGCTTTGCCAGTCGCCATCACGGACATCGGCGCCGTTCCCTTCTCAACCCAGTTGACGATCGCGCCCAACAAATCGAACTGATCCAGAGCCTGCCCTCCGCCACAGTGGCTCATTCCTGGAACGAAATAGAACTGGCTCCACTTGGATACCGCGTCGAGGCCTCCGTTCGCCGCCGCCATATCCTTGAAATAGCCGAACGTGTCGAGCGGCGAAAACCACGGGTCGCTGTCGCCGTGATAGAAGATCAGCTTGCCCCCGTGCGCCGAGAAGGTCGTCAAGTTCGTGGACACAGAGTCCACCAGTGGCTGGATGGCCGCAAGAGCTTCCCTATCAACATCCATCGTCAAATCAGTCGTCGCAGGTCCAAAAATACCGGGTCCGGGTGAGAGCAATCCCCGGAACGGGGGACCGTTCGTGATGCCTGTGTCGTAAAGGAAGCCGGCGTAGACCTGGGTTCCACTCGAGGTCTTCGGACCGCCGAGGGCCTTCTTCATGGCGACAGCTTTTTCCGAAGCGAAACAGGAGTCGTTCTTTTCGCCCTTGCACGCTAACATCTCGGGATCGAAATCACAGGCGAGAGGATCGGAGATCAAGCCGTCGGCAAGACCGTCTTTGGCATCGCACCTCTCCATGAGGGCATCTTTGATCAGCTTGCGGTCGTTGTAAGTTATGGCTTGCTCGATGACGGGTTTTCCATTCGCATCTTTCGGAGCAATTTCGTTGAAGGCAATGGGAATCCATCTGCCGATCGCGAGATTGGAAAGTCCGGTGCGCATGGCGGGATCACCGGAGATGATGCCATTGAACACTGTGGGATAGCGCTGCGAGAGAATCATGCCCTCGCGGCCGCCCGTCGAACAGCCTGAGAAATACGAAAAGGCTGCTGGCTTTCCGTAGTGTTGCACGATGAGTTGTTTAGCCAGCGCCGCGACCTCAGCATTTGCGAGATAAGCAAAATCCAGATCCGCCTGCTGGTCTCTCATGAAACCGAAATCAAATCCTGGACGGTGGCTCTTATGGCCGGTGTCCGTACTCGCTACGGCGAATCCGCGCATGAGAGCAGGTATGTCCTTCGCGGCATTTAACCCGAGCGGCGCAATCACAACACCATTGCTGCCGCCTCCGCCTTGCATCAGGAAATCGCCATTCCATGCGTCGGGCATCGCCAGTGCAAAGGTGATTCCAAATTCCTCGCCGCCAACACCGGTTCGCCGATGGAGAACTCCCTCGACTCGGCAATATGCGGGAAGAGGGCCGCTGCGACTTTGGTTCCAGGGAATCGGCTCGGTGCTTCCAGCCTCGACATGAGCGGCCTTGGTGATCTCGACGCCTGGAACCTTAACGTCCCTCAGCGTCGAGCATGAGTCCTTCTGTTCAGCGAACGCAGACGCAACGAACGCAACTATAAGAACGAGCATTGCGCACAAGGTTTCCGAACGCATTCGTATCTTCTCCGTGAATGTCGGCCGCACAGAAAATCGTTAGGCGGTTCCGCCTACTTGCCGATCACGACCACCGTTGCTTTGTCCAGTTCACTCGATGCTGCGCCGCCGTCGTGTGTCAGTTGATGTGCGGCCTCGTCCCACGTGAAAGTTGTGATTGAGCCGCCACCCTTCTCGTAGGCGTAGGTCTTTCCGTCATCCTCAAAAAGGGTAAAGCTGCCGTTTGCTCCCGGATACACGCGCACGGACCCAATTCTCTGCTTCTCCTGCGTGCTATCCACATCCGACCCGAGCGGCACAATGCTTCCCGCCCTCACGAACAGCGGCAATGTATCAATCGGAGCGTCAGCCACAATGGTCTGTCCGCCATGCAACCTCTCATTCGTCCAATAGTTGTACCAGTCACAACCTGCCGGAAGATACACGGTGCGGTGAGTCGCGCCCTGCTCGGTCACCGGCGCCACCAGGAACGCCGGTCCATACATATATTCATTCGGAATGTCCGCGACCTTCGGGTCGGCAGGAAAGTCCATGAACAACGCTCGCATATAAGGAGCGCCAGTCTGGTAGCTCCGATAGGCTAGCGAATAGGTATAGGGCATAAGTTGGTAGCGCAGTTTCAGATACTTCGCCAGAATGGGCTCTGCCTGCTTGCCATACGACCACACTTCATTGTGAACCCTCTCTCCATGCGCCCGCATGATCGGCTGGAATGCGCCCCATTCAAACCACCGCACAAATAGTTCGGGATAGTCCTCATAGTTCGCAATCGTCTCGCGAGCATCCGATCCATCGATCAGTGGCCTGTGCTCGGCGCGGTAGTCTGGGGGAATCGGCGGCGAGAAAAACCCGGCGATATCGGTGTCCCAGTACGGTAATCCGGTCGCGGCAAAATTCAACCCTGCCGGAATCGAGCGGTTCAGCATGTCCCAGGTCGAAACAATGTCGCTCGACCAGAACACCGTGCCATTGCGCTGCGCCCCTAAGTACGCGGCCCGTGCGAGGATCATCACCCTCTTGCAGTCTCCGAAATCCCGGCGGAAGCCTTCGTACACCGAGCGGGTGTGAAACAGCGGATACACGTTGTAGTAGCGTATCCCCGAGCCGATCGAATACATATCTCCAGCTGGGTCGAAGTCCGGCTCTGTTTCATCCAGCCATAGATAATCGAATCCGTAAGGGCTTACGTATCGATCGCGAATCTTCTCCCACCACCACTTCGCCGCCTCGGGATTCGTTGTATCGAGATTCGGCCCGATGACTTCCTTCGCCCATCCCGGATCGGGTGTTCCGTCGGGCTTATGGATCAGCCACCCGTTCTTTTGCAGCATGTCGTAAAACTGCGTGCTCCGCGAAAAGTGCGGCCACACGCTCAACAGCGTATTTACGCCCATTCCATGCAGCTCGCGATTCATCCCTGCGGGATCGGGCCACCGCTTCGGGTCGAGATCCAGTTCTCCCTGCTTTGTCATATTCAGGAAGTCCACGACAATCACATCCAGCGGCAACTTCTTCTGCCGATATTGCTTGGCCACATCCAGAATCTGTCCCTGGGTTGGATAAATCGCCTTGCTCTGGATGTATCCGTATGCCGCCTTCGGCAGCATGTGCGTTACGCCAGTCAGCAGACGGTAGCCCTCGTAGATCTCGTCACTGGTGTCCCCCGCAATGACGAAGTACGAAACGCGGTCACCGACTTCCGACGACCACGTATTTCGTGAATTGAAGCCGAGATCCACTGTCGTTTTGGAAGGGTTATCCCATACCAGCCCATAGCCGCGGCTGGAAACCACGAACGGCACGCAAACGTCCTCGCCACCAATCGCCGCGTAATCATGCCAGCAACGGATCTCGTGATCCCGCAAGTCCATCCAACCCTTTTGCTGTTGTCCCAACCCGTAGTAGTGCTCCTCGGCAGGCGAGTCGAACATGGCCGCAACTGAGTAGCCCTGCGCCCCTGCATCCTGCTGAGCAACGTCCGCGCGCTCGGGAGACATAGTCCAGGTGCGCATGTGCAGCAACGTCTTGCCTCCTGGCGTTGTCACCAGAATGGCATCGTTGTACGGACCGTGCCCAGTGCCTCCGCCAAAATATACTTCCCGCAGTTCCCGATTCAGCAAATCCAGAGGCATCGGCTGCGGCAGCTTCTCAGCTGGAAGATTCCCCGGCGCCAAACGCACCACCATCCGTGGCGATCGGAACACATCGCCGCCATCTGCGTCATGCTCGTGTGTCCATCCCTCCGTTGACGGCGTTGCCACAAACCCGTATCCCGCAGCGCCGGTCGCCGTAGCCTTGGCGTTGCTCATCGTTACGCGCAAAATGTTCGGGGCGTACGGCACCAGGGAGATCACTCGACCAGCTCGCTCCACAACAACCGCGCTGCGTTGTGCAAACGCAATGCCCGCCAACGACACTGTCAGCAGGACGAACCCGAGTGGGCGGGCCGGCAACCTCCAGACGAAACGACTCAACCTCGACCGACGACCACCGCTTCTCCGCCGAACCATCAGAACTTTCATTTCCACCTTCCGGTCGGCATCGCTTTTCCCCAAGGGGAAAACGATCCTTCTTTGCGTCCTGGACAGACTTCCAAGAGTCACGCGCTAGGAGGAACACGACTCTATCCGGAAATCAAGCAAGCCATGCGTGTTCTTGGGAACTCAATATTCAACGAGCCCTTTGACGTCGTGGCCTTGACGCCGAGGTCTACCGGATACAGCAGCGTAGGATCGGATATCGTCCAAGGCACGTCTATCTTCGCCGGACCATCGATTCTCCAGATTGCAAGTAAAGTCCGGCTCTGCGACCGCATTCCTAAAGCGACTGGTTTCTGCGAGTCGGTTACATCCGGAAGCCCCAGCGGATAGAAGGGGATCGCGTCGGGAATATTCTTGCGAAGGAGATCTTTGTAGATTCGGATGCCTTCTGCCACCTGGGCCTGAGCTTGCGGTGAAAGTGAGTCAAGGTGTCCGCTCTGATGAATGCGGCACATCATCGCTGTAACCATATTGAAGCTGGCTTGATCAGCGTCGGAATTCGTGAGGGGGTACGACCAGACGGCAAGTTGCTCGGGCAATACGGCTGCCGACGCACCCACCAAAATCGCGGGCAGCTTTAGATAATTTTCCTGATCGGTCATGGACTGTAAGTGAAGGCGACTCAGCATCGCGTAGTCCATACGTCCTCCGCCGCTGCCGCAGTTCTCAATGACCAAGTTGGGGTAGCGGCTGAGAATGTCATCGAGCCATGCGAGATGGGCGCGATTGTGTTCAAGTAACCCCTGCCCGAAGCTGTCAGCCGAGAGTTCGGTTCCTTGCAGCGAATCGACGTTGTAATCCATCTTGATGTAGCCGACGCCGTAATCATCTACGAGTCTCGCAATTACCTGATCGAGATAAGCGCGCACTTCCAAGTTTCGGAAGTCCAGCAGATATCTCGAATTCTTCAACACTCTCTTGCCGTGACGCACAAAAAACCAGTTGTCAGGCTTCTGGGCCAGGAGCGACTTTGCTCCGGCCACTTCCGGCTCGAGCCACAGTCCTGGAATCATTCCATTTCGCTTGATCTGACCGAGCACGAATTTAAGTCCGCGCGGCCATCGACTCGAAGACGGTTGCCACGAGCCTATAGTTGGGCTCCAGTCCTCTTTGATATCCGCGTACCATCCCGCATCGATTACAAAGTATTCGCAACCAGCCTTTGCGGCGGCGGTAATGAGAGGTAATTCCTTTTCCTCTGTCGGGTCACCCCAGAGGCAATTCATATAGTCGTTGAAAATCACCGGACATCGCGAATTGTGCTCGCTCGGTTTCTCGCAGACGACGCGCCGATACCGGGTCAACGCCCCGACCGCCTCCGCGAACCCACCCTGCACACATCCAACCGCGACGGGAACGGTTTCGTAGGTTTCTCCAGGTTTCAAACTCTTCCACGCTGCAGAGCGTAAATCGTCGGGGCCACCGAGATAGGCGTAGACGTCGTCCGCGTTATTGTCGCGCGCAGAGACGTTGGAGAGCTCCCAATACCACGACCCGTTGTGTTCAATCTGCCAGAACCAGCTGAGCCCCAGCGGTATGTTCTCGACCATGGCCATGGGTAAATACCGCTCGGTCGACCAACTGCCAACGCTTCCTGCCTGTGCTTCCGACCAGCTTGTCCGCTCGTTTTCGACAAAGCCCATCTCCGATGGCCGGAGCGTATGCCATTGGCCTTCCGCCATCCAGCTATTCAGAGCAACGTGGATGCGGAGTTCACGGTCATAATTCTGTGGATCAGCAAGTCCGTGCAGCATCGCCGAACTTAAGAACTCGATCCCAACCGGGGAGTTTCCGCGATTGGTGACGCGTGAATAGCGGCGAACCACGGGAACACCATCAAAGGCCTCATAGACAGATTCCACGGTTAGCCGCGAGGCAGAGTCTGTGTGGATGCAGATTAGGCGCTTGCCTTGGTGTGTCGACTCCTCTCGCCTTTGCGCAAACAGCAAGCGAGCACCGGGCTGACCGACGCCGGATTTCATGCCCTGATCAGGGGAGTTTTCGCCGGTGCATTGCAGAGCAACTTCGACGCCGGAGGAATTGTCGTCTGCGGTTCCCGAAACCCCTACCGGAACCAGACGCTTTTGGCGCAATCTGCCCGCGATTATGTCGAAAGAAAAAATAAGATCGTTCGTTTTCCAGGCAAAGGGCCCGGAAACACTTGAAGCAGGCAAGGAACGAGAGATGCGCGGCAAAACAGCACCACAGGCTAAGACTCCGCTGGACGCCAGAAAGGTTCTACGATCCATGCAGATGACTCCCTCGTCAGTTAACATTTTTGAAATGCATCGGTATCGTTAACTGTAACGAATCGAAAGCAGGATAACAGATGCTTTCAAGATTATGCCGTCCCTGAAAAAACCTTATCGCACGGCTGTGGTCAGGGAATGAGGCCGCAAGAAAGGCAAGGCCATTTCAGATTGAGTATTGACCGGACAGCGTAGCCCGAGCGCCTGACTTCGAAGACCCAGGTTTGGCAGCACGACGCTGAGTCGACCGGCGTACAACAAGTTCTGGCTGTAGGACCACGGTTTCGGGCCTAAGCGGAGTTTTCGAGCTGAGAATCCTAAGGGTAATGGACGCAGCTTGCTCTCCAATTTGTCGGCTATGCTGGTCGATGCTGGAGAGTGGAACGCGCAGAGAATCGTCGTAGTGAAGATTGCCGCAACCAAGCACCGCGATGTCGTCGGGAATGCGTAACCCGTGATCGAGAGCATAATTCATGGCACCCATCGCGAGCGGATCGTTGAAGCAGAACACCCCGTCGGGTCTTGGCTTAAGACTCAAGAGTTGGCTCATCACCTCAGCGCCGCGTTGTTTCGTTCCCACATCCCCCTTGCGTTCGGTGATGATGTGATCGTCATTTACTTTCAATCCGGCCTGCGCCAGTGCTCGCTTGTATCCTTCCATGCGGCGGATGCTAGGACTGGTTTCGGGGCCACGAATATGGGCGATTCTCTTGCACCCGATATCGATCAAGTGCCTGGTAGCCAGCATGCCGACGGCTTCATCGTCCACCCCGACAAAGTTCGCGGAGAGGCCGGGCAGGCATCGGTCGATTAAGACATACGGCGTTTTCTGATTTTCGATTCGGAAGAAGAGGTCCACGGTCGGCCGACACGTCGCAATGACCAAGGCGTCGAGCCGCCGGGCCAGCAATTGACTGATCTCTTGTTCTTCAAGATCCGGATCTTCCTCAGAGGATGAAACAATCAGATAATAGCCGCTTTTTCTCAAGACCTCGGAAATCGACTTGGCAATTTCGGCAAAGAAGGGATGCAGAAGATCCGGGACAACCAACCCGATGAGATAGCTGCGTCCCGTGACCAGACTGCGGGCCGCCAGATTGGGGCGATAATCCAGCTCTTTGACGCGGGCGAGAACGCGTTCGCGGGTTTCATCACCGACATCAGGATGATTGCGCAGGACTTTTGAGATCGTAACGACGGATACGCCAAGATCCCTGGCGATATCTTTCATCCGTGTGCTCATAGTAGAAGGCAGTATACCGGAGGACGAATCATCTGGCCGTTCAGATCATTGACATCGCTTACTTTACCGCTTATTGTTTCTAGTTTGCTATGCAATCAGAACCAGCTTCGGACCGCTGATCAACGACTAAAACGACTAATAGGTTAGAAGAAACCGTGGAAAAGGACTTGGCAGTATGAAACAGACTGACCTGATTGTCATCACTGGCGCCGGTGGGTTTATTGCCGGCAACCTCGTGCTTTATTTCAAGAAGAAAGGCTTTGCCAACATTCGGGCGGTGGACAAGAAGCCGTTATTCGACTGGTACTTGCGCGTTCCTGGAGTCGAAAGCCTCTGCCTCGACGTGAGTAACGACGCCCATTGCCACCGGGTCTGCGAAGGGGCCAAAGAAGTTTACAATCTCGCCGCGGACATGGGCGGTATGGGTTTCATCGAACGCTTTCGAGTCGAGTGTCTGCGCTCGGTGCTGATCAACACGCAGATGACCGAGGCGGCATACAAGGCCGGTGCAGACCGGTATTTCTTTTCAAGTTCGGCATGCGCCTACAATACATCTCTCCAAAGCGACCCCAACGTTCGCGCCTTAAAGGAAGCGGATGCTTATCCGGCGCTGGCAGAACGCGGGTATGGGTGGGAGAAGCTGTTTTCCGAAATGGTGTGTCAGGAATACTGGCATGAGCGGGGAATGAAGACTTTTGTGGCGCGCTTCCATAATGTCTACGGGCCGCATGGCACGTGGGACGGCGGCCGCGAAAAAGCCCCGGCAGCGATTTGCCGAAAGATGATCGAGGCGATCGACAAGAACGAATTCCAAATTACGATCTGGGGTGACGGCAAGCAGACGCGCAGCTTCATGTATGTTGACGACTGCGTGCAAGGCATTGACAAGATTATGCATTGCGACGACTTGATCGCTAAGCCGATCAATCTTGGCTCCAGCGAACTCGTTTCCATCGACACCTTGGTCAGCAAAGTCGAGAAGATCGCGGACAAGCAATTGAAACGTACCTACGATCTCGATGCGCCAAGAGGTGTCGCGGGCCGCAACTCAGACAATACGTTCATCAAGAAAGTCCTAGGTTGGGAACCGGACACGCCCTTAGATGACGGGTTGGCGATAACGTACAAGTGGATCAAGGATCAATACGTCCGGCGCAAGGCCGGCGAGCACGTGGGCATCGGCTGACGGACATGAAGCGTCGCTCCTGGTTCAATAAGGCGTTCGGTTCCATTCCTAACCGGCTCCAGCTTGCGGGTGGCTGGATTGACCAGCCCTTTGTCTCGCAGCTGAATCCTCATCCGCCCGGGGCCATGGTGGTCGTCCAGATCGAATCGAATTTCCGGCCGATGGATCGCTCAGGACTCGCCAGCGGGACGCGAGCAGTGGCGCATCGTTTGTGGAAAGGAAAGCCGCCCAGGCGTCCGCTCGACGGACTGGTGCGCGACCTGTACGAAGCGGAAAACAAAGACAAGGAGGAGCCAAGCGGTTCGCAGGACATGATCGGCCTGATTTATCCCGGTGTGAACCGGCTGGACTACGATCATGCGGCGAACGGCGGTGTCTTTCCGACGCACATTGACTCCCTCACATCTGCGAGACATGCTCGCTGGCTGGAGAAGGTGCTCTACCTCCTTCCCATCGAACCGCGGCCGCTGGGCTACAATCCGCTTGGCGTAAAGCAACTGGAACCCAAATGGGTGGCGCGCCTCGGGCGCAGCGGCGCGGACTGCTTTGACGCGATTAAGAAGATGGACGCCGATGCGCTCGGTAGGTCGTTCAACGAAACGATGCGATGTTGGGAAAAGCTGTTGCCGCACGTCACCGCTCACCCATTGATCAAGATTGATCTAAAGGCAATTCTGCGGATTTATCAACGCGAGTTTCCTGGCGCAATGTTCTCCGGCTGTGGCGGAGGGTATCTGATTGTCGTTTCCGAAAAGCCTGTTCCTGGGGCGTTCCAAGTTAAAGTTCGCACCACGGACAAAAACCGCCCTTGATCCAGTCGCCAGCACAAGTCGTGGTCAGTGGCGGATTTGACGACATCACGTCGCGTGATGTTCGCTTTCTCGAGGAAGCAGCAAAACTCGGTGAACTCACGGTGTTGCTTTGGCCAGATGCAGTCGTGCAACAAGTCAGGGGCGGTCCGCCGAAGTTCCCCCTCGCAGAAAGAAACTACTTTCTAAATGCCGTGCGTTATGTCAGGAGGGTGGCAACAGCAGATTCGTTTGCCGACTACGATTCTCTACCGGGACCTTTGTGCGTCGATGTTTGGGCCGACTACAGACCGACGACAAATCGTGCGCGTGAGGTGTATGCGGGAGAGAACAAGATCGTCTACCGCTGTTTTTCGTGCGAGAGCCTCAAGGAGTTTCCGGAGGTGCCGCCCAGGCCGTACGCATCAGGAAGAAAAAAAGTGGTTGTCACAGGCTGTTACGATTGGCTTCACTCCGGCCATGTGCGCTTCTTCGAAGAAGTGAGCACCTTTGGGGACCTTTACGTCATCGTCGGCCACGACGCGAACATCCGACTGCTGAAAGGGCGCAGGACATCCGCTGTTGCCGCAAGAAGAACGCCGTTATGTGGTTGGCTCGATCAAGTACGTAACGGAATCGCTGATTTCCAGCGGCGATGGGTGGCTGGATGCCGATCCGGAAATCCGCCGGTTGAAGCCGGATATATACGCTGTGAACGAAGACGGTGATGTTGGCGGCAAGCGGGACTACTGCGCAGCGCTCGGGATCGAGTATCTCGTCCTCAAGCGGATTCCGGCGCCGGGCTTGCCCAAGCGGACCAGCACCGAGCTGCGTGGCTTTTAAATTCGACTTCAAGGCCTTGTCATGATTAAGACTGGAATATTGAACCCTCAGATCAACTCTCTGATCAGCCGCGTGCGCCACACCAACACGTTGGTTGTTGCCGATCGCGGCTTTCCATTTTGGCCGGAAATTGAGACGGTGGATATTTCGCTCGTCGATGATGTGCCGACCGTAGCGCAGGTTCTCCAAGCGCTTCACTCTAATTTCGGGATCGGCAGAGCATGGATGGCGCGGGAGTTCATCAAGTCCAACACCCCTAGGACGCGTTCGGCATTTGCCGAAGCTCTGCACGGAATTGAAGTGAAGTATGAACCTCATGTGCAGTTCAAAAGGCGGGTGCCGCTCGCCATCGGTTTGATCCGCACCGGCGACACCACCCAGTACGCGAACATCATTTTGGAGAGCGCGTAGGAATCCTACGGGCGGCATGATCCGGATGTGCTGGTTGGATACATAGTTCTGATCCGAAGGGAAACCCCATTGTCCAAACGAAAGTCAGCACGATGAAGACGTCCACGAACCCATCAACGACCCCAGCCGGTCTAGCCAGGACGCAAGGCGGAATGTTTCGCACCGCCGATGGCAGGAACTTTGCCGTCCCCTTTGTTCTGATCACCTCCCTGTTCCTGCTGTGGGGCTTCTGCAACGGGATGATTGACATCCTGAACAAGCACTTCCAGGACACACTGCGGATTAACAAGGAGCAATCGGGCCTGGTGCAGGCGGCCAACTATCTTGCCTACTTCCTGATGGCGATTCCGGCTGGTTTGATCGCCAAGAGGTTCGGCTATAAGGGTGGCATTCTTGTCGGTTTGACGTTGATTGCCGGCGGAGCTTTCTGGTTCATTCCCGCCGTCCACATCGGCACCTATTGGGCGTTTCTCCTCGGCTTGTTTGTTATCGCCGCGGGAATGACTTGCCTGGAAACCATTGCCAATCCTTACGCGACGGTACTCGGGCCGCCCGAGAGCGGGCCAACGCGCATCAACATCGCCCAGACGACCAATGGCCTGGGCTGGATTCTGGGGCCGATCGTCGGTGGGTATTTTGTTTTTTCAGGAACCGACGGGGCAGCGCCAATGCCGGTCTTACCACTCCCTACGTCGGCATTGGCGTATTTGTGGTTTTGCTACTCGCCATTTTTGCTGTCTCAAACGTGCCGGACTTACACGCCGAAGATGAGAGCCGCAGAGCGGCGTCCGGGAACAACCGGCTCAACCCCACGGGTGGGCAACAGGCCGGGATCGCCATCGTTTTGGCGGCGGTCTGCGGGTTGCTGTACTTCTTTATCGCCCCGATCCTCCAGCTGGTGTGGACCCTCCTGCGCATGAACCAGGCATTGTTCCAGCCGGTGAAATACGGGCTGCTGGTCGTCGCCTATGTGTCCGCTTTTCTGAGTGGTCTCCAGGAATTGGGACTTGTTCCGGCGTAAACACTTTACTCTGGGCGTGGCCGCGCAGTTTCTCTATGTGGCGGCGCAAACCGGAATCTTCAGTTTCTTCGTCAACTATGTTCTGGAGAATGATCCGGGGGTGACCCGCCTGCAGGCCTCGCGGTGGCTGGGCGCTCGTGGGGTTCGTTCTGTTCATGGTCGGGCGTCTGTGCGGCAGCGCAGTAATCAGCCAATTCAAGCCGGAGCGCGTGCTCACGGCCTATTCCATAATGAACGTGGTGCTGGTCGCAATCACCATGGGCGGCGGCAAAACAGGAATGTATGCGATGTTCGCTTCATTTTTCTTCATGTCGGTGGGGTTTCCGACTATTTTTGCCCTCGGCATCCGCGGGCTGGGCGAGCATACCAAGTTCGGCTCATCGCTGATTGTGATGTCCATCGTCGGGGGCGCAATTAGCGCCGCCCTTCATGGGCCACATCGCTGACCAGCATTCCATGCGCATCGGCTTCGTGGTGCCGCTGATCTGTTTTGTGTTTGTGGCTCTCTACGGCTCCATCTGGGCACGGCTCAGCAGAGAGGACGCAACTGCTGGCGCCGTTGCCTCGTAATTCACGCCGTCAGATCGATTTCGAGAGCAGAGTTTCGGAGGGAGAAAAAGACGCAATGTCTCACCATTCTCGTTTTCTAGGACAGTCCATTCGTGGACTCGCCGCCGTTGTACTTGGGCTATCCGCAATTTCCAACGTGCGCGCGCAGGACGCCACGGCCCCAACGGCATCGGAGGATCCGGCAGTCATTGATCAGGCGTGGCAAGAAGCCAGCAGGAAATATGATTCGGCGCGCGGCTGCCTTGTTGAAGGACGTCGACAGCGCCAATGCGCAGGGACCCTTCCGGGCGGACTGGGAGTCGCTGCAGAAGTTTGAAGCGCCCGATTGGTACCGGGACGCAAAGTTCGGCATCTTCATTCACTGGGGAGCGTATTCGGTCCCCGCCTTCGGAAACGAATGGTATCCCCGAAATATGTATCGCGGCGGATCGGAGGAATACAAGCACCACATCGCGACTTACGGACCGCAGCAGAAGTTCGGATACAAGGACTTCCTTCCCATGTTCAAAGCAGAACACTTCGATGCGGCGGCTTGGGCCCGGTTATTCAAGCAGGCTGGTGCGAAGTACGTGGTTCCCGTGGCCGAACATCACGATGGTTTTGCCATGTACGACAGTGGTCTGAGTGACTGGACCGTGGCAAAAATGGGTCCCCATCGCGACACCACGGGGGAATTAGCCAAAGCAGTTCGCGCCGAAGGCCTGCATTTCGGCGTCTCGTCCCACCGAGTGGAACACAACTTCTTTCTCGGGGTGGCGCGCGAGATTTCATCTGACGTGAACGACCCACAATATGCGTCCTTCTACGGCCCGGCCCATACCTGGGTGATCACCCTTGGGGGGCTCCTCTCGGCAACGACTTCACCTATGTTTCACAGGCATGGGCCAACGATTGGCTGGCGCGGAGCACGGAGCTGGTCGAGAAATATCATCCCGATATCATGTACTTCGACTGGTGGATCGGGCAGGCCTCGATCCGTGCGAATCTCACCCGCTTTGCCGCGTTCTACTACAACAGTTCGCTCAAATACGGAGATCACGTCGGAGTAATCAACTACAAGGACTACGCCATGAACGAGCATTCGGGCGTACTCGATCTGGAGCGCGGTCAGCTCGGAGACATCCGCCCTCTCTATTGGCAGACCGATACCTCCATCAGCAACAAGTCCTGGGGATACATTCAGGACGACACTTTCAAGTCGCCCCAATTCGTGATTCATCAGCTCATCGATATCGTGAGCAAGAACGGCAATCTGTTGTTAAATATCGGGCCCCGCTCCGACGGGACAATCCCGGAAGAGGTTCAGCGCGTGCTTCTGGATGTCGGGGAGTGGTTGAACGCGAACGGAGAGGCCATCTACGGAACTCGCCCGTGGAGGACCTACGGCGAGGGGCCCACGAAAGTCGCGCCCGGCTCCTTTCACGACACCGATACAGCCAACTACACGCCGGAGGATTTTCGCTTCACGACCAAGGGCGATGTCCTGTACGCGATCGGCCTAGCTTGGCCTGGCACCGGAGAAGCCGTAATTCATTCTCTCGGGTTGACACTGGGTGGCAAACGGGTTCAATCGGTGTCGCTGGTGGGCAGCGAGACCAAGGTGCAGTTCAGCCAGGGTCCGGACGGCCTGCGGGTGGTTTTGCCGAAGCTCGCTCCCCCGAAATATGCTTACGCGCTTCGCGTACGGTTTGATCAATAGGTACGCTGAAATCCATTTCACTCAAATGAATCAGGACACGTTGGCTGAGCAACTTTGATAGGGGGAAATAAGCACATCCAATGAATGCGCTCGTACTCCGGAAACCGGGGCAGGCATCCATCGAGACGGTTCCTGAACCAGTTGTCGGCAGTGCAGACGTACTGCTGAAGGTCCGGATGGTGGGGCTCTGCGGAAGCGATTTGAATTCGTTTCGTGGACTCAATCCGCTGGTTTCTTATCCTCGCATCCTTGGGCATGAAGTGTCGGCTACTGTCGTTGACGGCGGCGATAGCAGTATAGGTATCGGTACCGATGTTGCATTGTCCCCATACACAAGCTGTGGTAAGTGCGCCTCGTGTCGAAGAAAACGTCCCAATGCTTGTCAGTTCAACCAGACTCTTGGTGTGCAAAGGGACGGCGCGCTCAGTGAATTCATCGCGGTACCCAGAGAAAAGCTGTATCCGGCCAAGCTCACACCGAAGGAGCTGTGCCTGGTCGAACCGCTAACCGTGGGGTTTCACGCAGTATCACGAGGAAGGGTGACGGCAGAGGACAGCGTCGCAGTGTTCGGCTGTGGAGGGGTTGGACTGGGTGCAATCGTCGGGTCCAGTTCTCGGGGCGCTCCCACGATCTGTATCGATGTGGACGACGAAAAGCTCGCCCTCGCTCGGCGCGCCGGCGGTACGCACACGATCAACAGCGCACAGGATCGCCTCCATGATCGGTTGCTGGAAATGACAGATGGGCGGGGGCCAGATGTTGTCATCGAAGCGGTCGGTACCCCGTCAACCTTTCGGGCCGCGGTCGAAGTGGTCGCATTTACGGGGAGGGTCGTATACATCGGCTACGCCAAAGAGCCGGTGAGCTATGAAACCAGACTATTCGTGCAAAAGGAATTGGACGTCCTCGGATCGCGCAACGCCAGCTCCGAGGATTTTGCCGCCGTAATCGGAATGCTTGAAGCAGGAAAATTTCCCGTGGATCAGGCTGTGAGCCTGACCGTCAGTCTCGACGAAGCACCAGGCGCTCTGCGGTCCTGGAGTGAGAATCCGTCACGGTTCAAAAAGATTATGGTCAGTTTGGATTAGAGCGACAACAACAATTCCTTCACGAATCACTACCAGTAATACATCGCAACCACAGTCGGTGAACTCGGGATGTTGTTCACGACATTCGTGTGGAGCACGATCTGTACGTTCTTCCGGGTCCAGTCCTTTGGGGCCTGCTTGATCAGGTCGGCAACCAGTTGCGGATCCGTCACGAAGTCTCCCGCCGCCCGAGTGCCGGTATGATCCAGTCCCGCGATCGTCACCACAACCGCCCCTGTTTTCGAGTCCAGCACACGGGAAACGATGGCGTAGTCCTCGCTGAACTTTGCGCCGGAGAACTTCGGCCACCAGGAGCGCTTCGGGTCAAATCGGTCTTGAATATGCATGTTTGCTGTGTCACCAGCTTCGAAGACGAACCGAAGACCGTCAGTCATATTGAGGGTCCAATTGTTGTTGAACGCCCCAATCAAGATCGCCGCCCCCTCGCGCAAGTCGCCAAACGAGAGGTCGCTTCCGAAACGCAAATCATATTGATGACGGCGCGAGGTGAGCAGGGATGAGATTTGTGCTGTGGCGGAAGCGTCACCGATCGTCAGATAAGTATCTTTCACCGGCAGGAAATCTTCTCCTGTGAATTTCTTGAGGTCTTCCTTCGGAACGAGCGTTTCCAGGTTCGGAGTCGTATCGTCCGGACTCGGATGGTTCTTTCGATAGCGGCTATGGGCCTCTCGAGACAAGACATAGACACGATTACTGCCTGTGCAAACGACTACTGGTCGCGAGCTCGACAGAACGGGGCCCCAGAACAGATCGAACGAGCTCACAACCCGAGGGGGGGCATTCCGAAGTAGCATTACGGCCGCGAACGCTATGGCAAGGCATGCGCCGAGAACGGCAGCGAGCTTCAGGCGGCTGCGCTTACGAAGACGAGCGCTCGGGACCGGGTTGGCGCTCTCAGTCGAGGGGGGAACTCTGGCTTGCGGCTGAGTTGAACTCACCGCCACCGGAAGCCGGGTTAAAGGAATCTCAAAGCGATGGAACTGAGCTTTGTACGATCCTGTGGGAATCTCAACTTTCCACTGAATAGGGTCGCTGTGAGCCTGATAGTACTGGGCCAATCTCTTTCGGATGTCGGCAGCGCGGAGCCGTACGACCGGATCGTCGGCAGTATCGTAGTCCGGCTTACGCCCAAACACTTCAATTCCGATGACACGTTCGCGAAGCGAGTCATCGGAGCCGGCGAGGCTGTGCTCGACGATGTAGCGAAACAAATCCTGGCACTGGCGACTCGTTCGAAAAGGGGCGCTGCCCAAAATGTCTTCCAGCAACCCTTCGACTTGGGGACGAGGCGGAACCGGATCAGGATCGAGCAGCGAATTGTGTTGAGTGGCCATAGAAGAACCCACAAAGTCTTTCGCCTTGCGATCAAAAGTGACCGTATATTACCGTTAAAGGTAACGATATCCCAATGTTTTATTCGCGTTCGTAACTCGTTGTCAATACAAGATTTGATCCAAGTTGGATCACGGTAGCTTACCGTAGTCAACCTAGACAGGCACGGCACTTCCGCGTATCGCTTAAGCTCCGACGCCCTGAAGCGCCTGAACTGCCACGTTTGCAGTGTGTGCCAGCGAGCGGGTCCAGGAGACGTCGATCTAAGGAGCCTTCGCAGATGCCCAGACCTCGAAGTCTTTCCCCGCTCTTGCTTTTTGTCGTTGCCGTTCTGATTGTTTCCTCGGGCATTCCCCTCGCATACAGTCAAACGCTGGCATCGACCTCCTCGTTTTCAGGGTCCGTTTCGGACTCCTCCGGAGCGCGGGTTGCGAACGCTAACGTGACTCTGAGCAGCCCTGAGAAAGGAATCACCCGCGTTTTTAAGACGGATGCCGAAGGAGGTTTCTCATTCTCGCTTCTGCCAGCGGCAAGCTATACCCTGACCGTGCAGGCGACGGGGTTCAAGACCTTCAAGCAGGAAGGAATCACGCTTGAGGTCGGGCAGTCCGCGCGCCAGAGTGTCGCCTTGACCATAGGTTCGACGGAGCAAATCGAGGTGACCGCGGCGGCACCCCTACTACAGACGGACAACGCCAACGTCGGCGACGAAATTGGTACGAAACAAGTTGCCGAGTTGCCGTTGAACCTTCGCAATATATTCAACTTTGTCGAGTTGAATTCGTCCGTCAACAATGGCCCGCAGCAGCAAACCTTGCAGGGCGGGGGCACGCAAGGCACCGCCGATCAAGATGTCTCATTTTTCAATTTTGGCGGCGGCTACTTTGGCACAACCGCATTCCTGCTTGACGGTTCGTGGGACACCAGTCTGGGATGGGGCGGCGTGGAATACGTTCCGTCCGTGGAAAGTGTGCAGGAGTTCAAGGTACAACAAAATTCCTTCACCGCGCAGTATGGCTGGAGTACCGGCAACGTCATCAACGTAGTCACAAAATCCGGCGGCAGCCAGTTACATGGCGATGCCTATGACTTCATTCGGAATGGCGCTCTCGATGCCAACAACTACTTCAACAATTTGAACAATCTCCCGCGCCCCAATGTTCATCGCAACCAGTTCGGCGTGACACTGGGCGGGCCGGTTTACATTCCTGGACTGTACCATCGGCGTGATAAGACCTTCTTCTTCTTTGGCTACGAAGGGCACCGGGAGAACGATCCGGTATCGGTCGGTTACACCGTGCCGACGACCGGGTTTAGAACCGGCGATTTTTCCGCCCTGCTCGGCGCTCAGATCGGCACCGATGCCCAGTGCAGGCCGGTACTGGCGGGCCAACTCTACGATCCGTTTTCGACTCGGCAGGTGACCGCGACGTGTGCCGTCCCCAGCGAAGGGGTTTCGATAGGACAGACCGTTGAGGTTCGCGACCCAATTCTGGGGAATATATTGTCCAACGCTTCGCATGGAATTGATCCTGTAGGTCTGAACTTGATCGGCTTTTACCCCCAGCCGTTGACCGGCGCACTGCTGAATAACTGGGCTGCAACTGGGGTCGGCGCCAATCCCTCCAATGAATACACTGCACGCATTGATCACAATTTCACCGATCAGACCAGGCTCTATGGGCGCTTTTCAGACAAACATGAGTTCAAGCAGATATTGCCCCCTTTCTATGGCGCCAATGATCCGGGTGGGCCGGGGCAGTTCAATCCCAACAACCGCTGGAATGTTGCCCTTGGAGTAACCCACACCTTCACCCCTACGTTCGTGATGACTGTCAACCTAGGGGTGATGCGATGGGTTGAGGGCAACGAGATGCAGAGTGCCGGCTTCAAGCCCTCCTCGTTGGGATTACCCGCTTTCATTGACCCAAACTCCGCGCAGTTTCCTGTCATCAATATGCCCCAGGGATATGCTCCGTTAGGGCCAGTGCAAGGCGCCGGCCAGGGCGCATTTCCCAGAAACATCGGCAGCAGTTCCCTGGACTTTGTCAGGGTCAAAGGGCAACATTCTTTGTCGTTTGGATATGCAGTCAATGCCATCGATGAAAACGGCGGCCGCATACAGCCGACGATTTTTAACTTTGACAACAACTTCACGCTCGGCCCGGATATTACGAGTACGCCCCTCAACTCCGGGAATGTCTTCGCATCCATGCTACTGGGTACATCTCCTAGCGGAAGCACCGGCATCGCGTTTCTACCTGCGACCCGGGAATGGCTGCACGGCCTCTACGTGCAAGATGACTGGAAGGCCGCCCGCAAGCTGACGTTAAACTTGGGGCTGCGCTGGGAGGTTCAGCGGCCTGAGCGGGAGATACATAATCGTCAAACGTACTTCGAGTATAACGCGGTAAACCCGATCAGCACGTCGGTGGGCCAGACGTACATGGGCCAAGTGGTGTTCAACACTCCGTCCAATCGTGACCTCTATCACACCGATTACAAGAATTTCGCTCCTCGTATTGGCTTTGCCTACCAATTAATGCCCAAGCTCGTTATGCGTGGCGGCTATGGCGTCTTTTACCCCATTAGTTTTCGGGGCGGCGGACCGGCGCCCGGTTTCAACGCGGTCACGCCGTTTGTGGGTTCACTCAATGGAGGCCTGAATCCCGACGCGACATTGAGCAACGCATATCCATCAGGACTGGTTCCCGAGACCGGGAGTTCGCTCGGCGGATTAACCAATGTGGGGTTCGGCGTCAGCGCAGTTTCCCCTAACCGGAAAGCAACCTACGTCCAGCAGTGGACGTATGGATTCCAGTTCGCCCCGACGCCCAACGACGTACTCGACGTTACTTACGTTGGCAACCACGGCACCCATATGATTGCCTCGGGGCTCAACACCGACCAATTGGATCCAAAGTACTTCTCCATGGGCAATGCGCTGGCGACTCTGGTTCCGAACCCATTCTTTAACTCCATTACCCAAAGTGGCTGCGGTCTTAATAACCCAACCGTTGCGCAAGGACAACTGCTTCTTCCGTACCCGGAGTTCTGCAGTATCACGGAGAACCAGGATCCGGTGGGCTTTTCAAACTACAACGCCTTGGAAGTGAACTATACCCATCGCGTATCGCAGGGGCTTACGCTGTTAGCTTCCTACACGTTCTCGAAGTTCATTGACGACGTCGCTGGGAGCACCGATTGGGCAAACGCGAACGGTACGTCGACTAGAAACGTCTACGACCTTGCTGCAGAAAGATCGGTGGATGCTACGGATGTTCCGCACAGTTTTGTTCTGAGCTACGTCTACGAAATTCCCGTCGGCAAGGGCAGGAAGTATGCTTCTGGGATGAACGGCGTGCTCAATGCGGTTGTAGGAGGGTGGCAAACCTCCGGTGTTGCTACATTCAAGCAGGGGTTCCCGTTGGCAATCTCTAGCCCGGGCAATGGGCTCAACTACTTCGGCGCGGGCCAGCACGTGGATGTTGTCGGGGATTATCACATCTCAAACCGATCCCGCACGGAGTGGTTCAACACCACGGCTTTCCAACCGGCGGCGCAATGGACCTTGGGAGATGCTCCGCGATACTTCTCGGATCTGCGTGCACCAGGCTACAACAACTGGGACATGAGCATTCAAAAGTATTTCCCGATTGAGGAACGGTTCCGGTTCCAGTTCCGTTTGGATATGTTCAACACGTTCAATCACACAAACTACTACGCGCCGAATACGGCCTTGGGTTCTGGATCATTTGGAACCATCAACGCATCGTTCCCGGGTCGACTGATGCAGGCGGCGCTGAAGTTTTATTGGTGATGCGTGCGAGGAATTTGGGTTCTTGTTGTTTGTTGTTCGATCCCCATCGTTCTCGACGGGCCCGCATATTCGCAACAGCCGTCGAAGTTTGAATCCCTCCTGGCCTCGGCACAACAAGCCCAGGCCAGGGGAGATTTCGGAGCTGCCGCCGATTCTTACCGAAAGGCTGTGGCGCTACATCCCGAAATCGCCGAACTCCAAACCAACTTGGGTCTCATGTGCTATCAAACTGCAAAAGATCAACAAGCCTTAGCCGCTTTTCTCCAGGCGATCCGCCTGAAGCCCGGTTTGTTTGTTCCGAACCTGTTCCTGGGGCTCGAGTATCTCAAACTGAAAAAATTCGATGAGGCGATCCCGTACCTCAGTCGGGCCGCCCTGATCCAGCCCACAGATCCGCAGGCGCCATCCGCTCTCGGCCAAGCCTACACGGGTAAAGGGAAGACGCGGCTTGCCATTGCGGCGTATCTGCGGGCGGCCCAAGCCAATGTGGGCAGCGCAGACAGCTGGTTTCACGTCGGAGTCTCTTATCTGGAACAAGTCGAAGCCAACGCGCGCGTTCTACTGGCTCGGCACAAGAACTCCGGATATCTGCACGCCCTCGTGGCGGACACTTTCGCTGAGCAGCGATCGTTTATCCAGGCGGCTGAAGCCTACAAGGCCAGCCTTGCTTCGCCGCCATATCCCGCTGGTACGCACGCTGCGTATGGCTTTGTCCTCCTGAACCAGCGGGATTTCCCGAGCGCAGAGCACGAACTGAAAGCCGAACTGGCGGCGTCTCCGGGGTCACCTATGGCGAGACTAGGTCTGGCGCGAATGCACGTGGAGCAAGGGCAAGCATCAACCGGTGCGAAGGAAGTTGCGGACATCTGGAAGGCCGACGCCGCGTTTATGCGCGCAAACATCTCTGTCTTCATTCGGGGGCTTGCGCCGGCGGAGGTTTCCAAATTAGATCGCGCTCTGCAAGAGAGCAAGGTGGCAGGAGAGATTCCCGAAGGAGTCGCCGCCCTGTTCGAATCGGAAGCTACGAAAGGAAACAACACTGCATCCTCAGACCCGCTCGAGGCGCGAGTGCTGCAGATTCCGCCAAAGGAACTTCATCTCTTGGTGTCATACGCGTACTCGACCGCTCAATACGAGACCTCGTTCGGAGCAGCCCAAACGCTCGCGCGAAACCTTGCCACCGAAGCGGAGGGATTGTACTGGGAAACCAGGTCTGCGCAAAAGCTCGCAACCTTGGTTCTGGCTCGCGCCAGCAACATCGATTCCGACTCACCCACGATGCACGTGTTGCTGGGTGATATTTACCGCCAGCGAAGGTATTACCCAGATGCCGAACAGGAATATCGCAAAGCCCTAGTGATTCAGCCCGGAAATGCCGGCGCTCTTTTGGGCTTGTCTTTGACGCTGCTGGCCGATTCCGAGATTGACGAGGCGCTTCATCTTGCAAAGGCCGCGCTGGAAAAGAGTCCCGACGATCCTGAACTCAACGCCGTCATGGGCGAGATTTTTTCCGCGCAGCATGACTTCTCCGGCGCCGAGCCCTACCTAAAAAAGGCTTTGAAGACCAAGCCAGAGTTGATTCCGCATGTGCATGCCCTGCTCGGAAGAGTGTATGCGGAGGCAAACCGCACGCAGGATGCAATCAATGAGATGAAGATGGGGCTGCCGGATGACAAGGATGGCCATCTTCACTATCAACTGGCTCGCCTTTACCTGAAGGTTGGAGATCAGAGTTCGGCGAAAAAAGCTTTTGAGGCCTCCGAACGTTTGCGAAGCGAAGGTCTGATCCGGGCCGCGGTTGCGATCCATCAGGGCGAGGGCGACAGGGCGTCTCAATGAGCACGACTGATCCCGCCTTTCGAGGAAGAATAGCAACACTTGAGAAGGGACGAGAAGATGCGGAAAACGCAGACGGTATTCAACTGGAAGCATGTAGTCGCGCTATTACTGGGGCTTAGTTCGGCAGCCTGGGCGGCGAAGCAGCCTCAATTCTCGGTGAATACTTTCACTCGAGATGTGAATGGCGTGACGGTTGTGAGCCTCGCCGGAACCATGCGGATTGAAGTCTGCGGCGATCGCGCCATTCACGTCGTTGCCAGTCCAACATCCGAAATTCCAGCCTCGAAAGTTCCGGTTGCCATCCAGCCATGTAATGGTCAGAACTTCAAGATTGTCTCGGTAAAGAAAAAGATCAAGCTGTCGACCAATGCCCTCACGGTGAGCGTCGACACTGAAACCGGCGCCTTGACTTTCTTATCCGGGGATGGAAAGACCGTGCTCGCAGAGCCGAAGGAAGGGGGGAAACAGTTCGACGTACCCTCCCTGTTCGAAGCCAAGACTTGGCAGGTGCAGCAGACTTTTGTCTCTCCTCCGGATGAAGCCCTTTACGGCCTCGGGCAACATCAGGAAGGGATTCTCGATGTTCGGGGGATTCCGATTCGCTTGCATCAGGCAAACACCAACATCTCTGTTCCCTTCCTGCTGTCGAGCAAGGGATACGGGCTGCTCTGGAATAATCCGTCCCTGACCGATTTCGATCCCGCCGATCAGCTCATCGAGCTCGACGCGAAGTCGGGCAAGGGAACGTTCACGACTGGAGCAAAGGGCAGTTACGGCTTTCTACTCTCGAGCGACAACAAGGATCAACTGGTGGTGGATGTCAACAATCGGCACGTGATCGATTTGATCAACATGTGGACACCCAGCGCCGCATCCGGAGCCGTGGGCTTGGACGCTCACAAGGAATACGAAGTGAGCGCAAAGGGAGGGCCGGGCGGTTTCCAGTTGTCCGCGCGGCCGCCGCGGGATACGAGCACGTTCCGCTCCGAAGTTGGGCAGGCCATCGATTACTACTTCTTTTACGGCCCTGAGTTGAACCGCGTTATTGCGGATTACCGTCAACTCACCGGGGAAGCTCCGTTATTTCCCAGGTGGGTATACGGTTACTGGCAGTGCCGTGAACGGTATCACACCCAGCAAGAAATCCTTGGGGTTGGCGAAGAGTTCCGCAAGCGCAACCTCCCGGTGGACGCCTTGGTGCAGGACTGGCAATACTGGGGCAAGTACGGTTGGAACGCAATGAAGTTCGACGAGAGCATTTACCCCGATCCCAAGGGAATGATGGACCAATTCCACAGCTTGGACGAGCATGTGCCGATCTCGGTGTGGTCAAGGTTCGGGGAAGATTCCGATATTTACAAGCGGATGAGCGCGAAGTCTTTGTTGGTTCAGGGAACGCCCTGGACGGACTTTTTCAATCCCGAGGCGCAAAAAACGTTCTGGGCAGAACTCAAGACAGGGCTGTTTGATTACGGACTCGACGGCTGGTGGATGGACGCCTCCGAGCCAGAATTCGACATCCTGAAGGGCCGCCAGACGTTCCTTGGTAGTGGAGAGTCGGTGCGGAATGCCTATCCGCTCTTTGTAACCAAAGCTATCTACGAAGGCCAGCGCTCGACGACGGACCGCAAGCGGGTGGTCATCTTTACGCGCTCGGCGTACACCGGACAGCAACGATACGCTGCCATCTCATGGTCGGGCGATATCTCTGCCAACTGGCTTACGTTCCAACGCCAGATCCCCGCAGGTTTGAACTTCAGCATGTCCGGCCTGCCCTATTGGACCACCGACGGTGGCGGGTTCTTCCGACCGCAGGACCAATATACCAACGAGGCCTACCACGAGTTGCTGATTCGATGGTTTCAGTATGCCGTATTCTGCCCGATCTTTCGGGTGCACGGTTGGACTTCAAACGCCGAGATCTGGAACTACGGCCCGCGGGTTCTCGACGTGGCCACCCAGTTCGATGAGTTGCGCTATCATCTGCTTCCTTATATTTATTCCTCCGCTTGGGGCGTTACACACGATGGGGAAACACTCATGCGGGCCCTCCCCCTCGAGTTTCCTGCGGATTCGCGTGCAAAAGCGGTCGCCGATCAGTTTCTCTTCGGTCCGGCGCTACTCATTAACCCCGTAACTACTGCCGGAGCCACGCAAAGAAGCCTCTATCTCCCTGCGGGCCACGATTGGATCGATTTTTGGACCGGCAAGCGCGTGAGAGGTGGCCAAACTGTCACCGCGGAAGCTCCCCTCGACAGAATTCCGATTTATGCCAAGTCCGGCTCCATCATTCCACTCGGACCAGCTGTGCAGTCGGCGTCAGTGAAGGCAGATCCAATCGATATCCGCATTTATCCCGGGGCGGATGGAGATTTCACTCTTTATGAGGATGAAGGCGACAGCTACGACTATGAACATGGTGCGTACTCCATCATTCCCCTGCACTGGGACGACAAAGCCTCCACGTTGACGGTGGGAGAACGTCGCGGAAGCTTTCCGGGAATGTTGGAGCACAGGACGTTTCGGATTGTCCGCGTGAGGGAGTCAAATGGAGTCGGCATCGCAGCTCCCGAGAAGTTCGATACGACTGTCGAGTTCGAGGGAAAGGCTGTATCCGTGCACGATGACGGGAGCATGTGATAGAACCCCTTCTGCGGAGATCGCTGAAGAAAGTCAATGGCCGTGAGTTTGTTACCGCTGCCGCCATGTAGAGATCGGAACCGACTCGAAGACCATTCAGGACATGCTGCGTTGGGCAGACCCTTCAATCCTGCTCAAGGTCTACGCGCACTCGCGCATGCACAAGCGCATGGAGGCTCAGGCAAAGATGATCGAAGCCATGGGTCTGAACGAGAAAACCGCTCAACGGTTCATCCAGTAGGCGTGGGTGATCGCCCTAGGGTGATTTTGCCAGTTTCTTGCTGCCAGATTTCTGCTAAGTGCTTTGGAATGATGGTGGCCAGGGACGGAGTTGAACCGCCGACGCCAGCCTTTTCAGGGCTGCGCTCTTTCATTTGGGCGCGGAACGGGACACTATTCTATTTTGTGGCGTGACCTCCGCGGCGTGGTACTTTTCGGCAACGTCTGTTAGACCCATCGTTCCCGTGGGCGTAGATTTGACGGGTTACATAAACCGCCTCGAGGATGCCTTCTCGATTCCGACGGTACTCTCCAGTTCTCACAATGAGTCCTTGCCGTTCGAGATCCGTCATAGCCTGCTCAATTTCGTGTCGCATTTCCTACTCCTCTCCCTTCGGTGCTCACAAGTTGAAGTTGTGTCTTTCAAGGGAAGTGCCTCTTGTTCGATCATGGTCTCGAACGGATCATTCGCTTCCGTTCATAACGAGCAACGTTTGACAATAGAATACTCGGTCGCGCGCCCATGCTCTCAGTGATCGGAAATACCCAGTCCGAAATTTAACTCGACAGTAATTTTGCGAGGTTCGATCCAATCAATTTGTTGCGTAACGCTACCCCTCTAAACATCTCGTAGTGCACGGCCAGTGCACAGCCAAGGGAAAGCAAGGGTAATGCTGGCAAAACGCCCACGATAGCTCTGAGCTAAGTTGCAGAAAAGAAAAAAGGTGGCACTTGAGGGTAATCCGTCTGCTGTCGAGGCGATTTTTCGTCAGTTGTCCTGGCGAGGGCCTCCTAGTTCGGCTTTCATGTAGAACTTGTGCTGGTCTTCGTGAGTGATACGAAATCCGCGCTTCTCGTAAAAATGACGGGCGGGATTTATCTTTACAACCGCCAACGTTATGGCTTTGGATTGATCAGCGGCACGTCTCAAAAGCATCTCCAGAACTTTCGCCACGATGCCGCGCCCTTGCATCGCGGGCACCACGTAGAAGGAACCGAGGTTGATCGTCCTTTCTTCGACTTGCTCTTGAATCCAACCCACATCCTGTCCGTCGACGGTGATGATCCTGACCTCGTCAAGTTTGAAGAACGCAGCAAAGTTCATATCCTCCCGCGCCTGATCCCAGCCAAAAAGGCGTTCGATCATGCCACGCATGGTCTCGAAATAGAGGTTGCGGGCGAAGACCATGTCCTCACTGCACGCTGTTCGAAGCGCAATATTCACTATTCGCTGCCCTGTGAGATTTTGCACCTCTCGAAAAGTGGCAGGCAAGGTAAAGAGTGAAATGGGGATGTTTCGCCAATTGACGGTCTGCAGCTAAATCGCCGCAATCTAGACAGGGCACGAAGAATTTGGTGTAATTTGTTGCCTCCACGAACCGACCGCATAAAGAAGGGGCCGATATGTCAAGAATCTTACTTGGCGCAATTTGTGGCCTAGTGTTCGGTGCCATAGACGTCGGAATCATGCTGCCCATGAGCTTCCCCGACAAGAAGGCAGCGATCACGGCGGCTTTCATCGCCCGCTTCGGGATAGGGTTTGTGATCGGAGCGGCTCGCTTGCCGTGGCCAGGATGGGCGGTAGGATTGATTTTCGGGCTGCTGCTTAGTATTCCCGACGCGATTATCACGAAAGCCTACGGCCCCATCATCGGCATGGGAGCTATTGGCGGTACCATCATCGGCGTCATTGTTGGGCGATTCGGGCGTTAGCTTCGAAACTGTTTCAATCAGGGCGATTTCAACTCAAGTGCCCAGCGCAACGCCATGATGAGTGAAATGGGGATTTTGCGCCAGCTAGAATGTTGTATGGCCGATCTTGTCCAACCTTATGACGAGCTTGCCGCTCACTATGACCAAATATTCGAGGACTGGGAATCCAGCATTGCGCGCCAGGCGACGGCGCTCGCGGGCATTCTCGAACGCGAGTGCGGCGACAGGCGACCCATTCGGGTGCTGGACTGCGCCTGCGGCATAGGAACTCAGTCGCTGGGGCTCGCGATGAAAGGGTTCGATGTCACAGGCTGCGACATAAGCATCGGAGCGGTCCAACGAGCCCACTCAGAAGCCTCGAAGCGGGGGCTTAGCGTTCCGTTCTTGGTTGCGAACATGGTGCAACTGAGCGCAATCCCGAAATCGAGCTTTGACGCGGTGATTTGCATCGACAACTCGCTTCCGCACTTGCAAACGGATGAAGATTTGTTGCAGGCCGCTCAACAAGCATATGGGAAGCTTCGGCTAGGCGGTTCTTTCATTGGCAGCATTCGCGACTACGATCGATTGGTTGTGGAACGACCGACAACCCAGGGGCCGAGCTTTTATTCGGATAACGGTGGCAGAAGGCGCATTGTTTTTCAAATCTGGGATTGGCTGGATGAGCGACGCTATCGCTTCCATCTATACATCACGCGAAACACGGAATCTGAGTGGCAGACGTTCCATTTCACCTCGACGTATCGTGCAGTGCTTCGGAGTGAGTTACAGCACATTTTGGAACAGGCGGGATTCATCAACATTCGATGGATGTCGCCATCTGACAGCGGTTTCTATCAACCAATATTTATTGCGCACCGAAACTGTTGAAACCAGGCGATTTCACGTTTTGACCCGGACACCGGGGAAAGCAGGGTCAATGAGTTCTATAAAAAGGGAGTTCTATAAAAAGGGATGTCAAGAAAAAAGCTCCGCCTCGACCGGAGGATCGAGATTCTTTCTCGAGATCCAGCCCACTCTGTTTCGTTATCACTGGAGACGTTCGGCCAGTTGTCCATCTCGTAAGGTTTCTCATCTGCTAGTGGCAAGGTTCGAGTATGCAAGACGCGGCAAGCAGGACGATGTGAACCATGGTTCTATCCGAGGCTCGCGGCCTATCGCTATTTCTGGTTATCCGAGGGGGCATAGCGTGTAATGGGTGACTCGGTGCCGAAGCACACGGGGCCGATCTCATTGACTGATACTCACCCTCGAACCGAGCATCTGCAGAACCCGACTGCCCACCACCGGAGTACCCCGCAGAGATGGAAAAGCCTGTTCCTCAGAGATGCTCAAGCTGCTGGCTGATCGAATTGTTTGGCGTCGAAGTCCACCCCTTTCTTCCAGATGGTTAAACTGATCGCGGCCATCTTCCGAGCCAAGGTGAGACGGGCCATGGTCGGCCGCATTCCTTTCTCTACCCGAGCCAGATAAAAGTCGCGCAGGGGGCCAGGACGGGTGCTGGCCGATACCGCAGCACTTTTGAAGAGATTCTTCAGCTCTCGATTATGGTTGTCATTGAGACCGCGTACCGTCATGCGCTCGCGGTTGCGTTGCAGTTTGCCGCGCACCGAGCGGTACTCCCCGCTGTCGTGGGTCTCGACTGCGAAGCCACTGTAGGCCCATAGTTGGCGTTTGGTACGGAAACGGTGTGGCGTCTGCAGCAATGCCACCAGCAGGGCCGAGCGAATCGGACCGATGGAAGGAATCTGGCGCAGCAACTTCACGCCCGCATGCTTGTGGCTTTCCGCCAGTAACTCGCGGCGGGCTTGCAGACGCACCGGTTGTAACAGATCGAGCTGCTGATAGAGCCGTTCCGCACGAACCCGAACTCCCGGTTCCCTGATCTTAGCCAACCACTCGGCACGATGACATGGAGCGTAGACGGTTGTGCCCGCGCAGGGAATCGCCCAACTGCGGTACACAGCCTTGATGCGATTCATGACGCGGGTCACATCCTGGGTGATGGTCAGATAACTGCGCCCCAGCTCTTTCAAGCTGCGAACTCCATGCTCTCCGTGATAGACGGGATGGAGTTGGTTGCCGCGTAACAACTCTGCCAGCTTGCGCGCGTCGATACGGTCGCTCTTGTTGCCATCCTTCAAAAGAGCGTTCTTGCGCGGATCGCAGACCACGAGCCGGCTGACGTGGGGTTTCAGAAGATCGTGTAACCAGGCAGCGGCTGTTCCTTCCTCGAAGGTCAGAGAAAGAGTTCCTTGCAATCCTCGGATGAAATCTACAATCGTGGCCGCCTTGGTCTCGAGCAGGCATTCCATGATCAGCTTGCCTTGAGCATCCATCACGGCGACCGAGATGGTGGCTTGGTGTACGTCCATGCCGATATACTTTTCCTGATTCATTAAAGGCGCTCCCTTTCGCTAGGTTGGTGGTCCGAATACTCTCAACCTACCGCAAAGTGGGCGCTTTTTTATACTGCGTGCTATGGGTGTTTCAACAACAACCTTTTCGTAGTGGCCACAACTCCACGGCTTTCATTGACTTGGCCACCCATACTGCTTAACATTCCTCGACTCCATGATGGGCTGAACCGTCCCTCGCTACCGCACCGATCTATGAAGTTGGTGAGGATGCTGGCCGGACCTTACTTGCAGTGGAGTATCCCAGCCCCCACCCTCAAACACCTCATCCGGTTGGGACGATGGACCTTGAAAAGCGGAATTCGCAAACTGAAGAACGTTGGATATTTCGTCACGCAACGAATTTTAGTCAGAAAGGTCTAGTAGAAGGAAGGACACTTATGACTTGCTGGCTTACCCTGCATCGTCTCACCACGTTCCTGGCTCTTAGTCTCGCTTTCCTGGCCGCAGTGGCGCAGGACTCAACTCCGCCTCCCGGAGCGCTGCTGCCTAATGTTCTCTATGGGGCTGCGTATTACAACGAGTACATGCCCGCCGATCTCCAACCCGGCCGTTTGGAGAAAGACGTCGCCCTCATGAAAGGGGCCGGCATCTCGGTGGTTCGCATGGGAGAGTCAACGTGGAGTCTTTGGGAGCCCTCCGATGGAGTCTTCGAGTACGCCTGGATGGACCATGTGGTCGAAGCCATGGACAAGGCCGGGATCAAGGTCATCATGGGCACGCCCACTTACTCCATGCCAACCTGGATGGCCAAGAGCCATCCTGAGTTTTACGCCCGCCCGCTGGGCGGGGCTTCGGTCGGCTACGGCATGCGCCAGAACATGGACACCGACAATCCGAAGTTCCGCTTCTACGCCGCGCGCGTCATTACCAACCTGGTCAGGCACTACAAAGACAATCCGGCGGTCATCGGCTGGCAGATCGATAACGAAACCGGCGCCTACGGCGCTTCCAATGAAGATGTCTTCAACGGCTTTGTCAATCACCTAAAGAAAAAGTTCGGCACTACCGACGCGCTCAATAAGGCCTGGTTCCTCAACTACTGGGGCCAGGATGTCAACGACTGGGCCGACATGCCTACTCGCGACAATGCCACCAGCACCAGTTACAAACTGGAGTGGTCTCGCTGGCAGCAAATGCGCGTTGCCGACTTTCTCGCCTTTCAGGCTGCGCTCGTCCGCAAATCCCGGCGCCCGGACCAATTCGTGACCCAGGACTACGGGTCGATGATGAAGCTCGATGTCAACGAGGTCGAAGTCGCCAAGTCCCTCGACGTCATCGCCAACAATCCTTACCACGGCTCGCAGGACCATCTCGACGGCGCCTGGCAAGCGTTGCAGGGCGACTTCTCCCGCTCCCTCAAACACCAGAACTTCCTGGTAACGGAAACAAATGCGCAGACGCTTGGCTGGGATTCTGCCGGGCAGTTCCCGCCCTACGACGGACAGCTCCGGCTCGACGTCTACACCGATCTCTCCTCCGGCGCCAACATGGTCGAGTATTGGCACTGGCACTCTATCCACGCCGGTCAGGAGACTTACTGGAAAGGTGTCCTGAGCCATGACCTCGAACCTAACCGCGCCTACGCCGAGGTTTCACGTATCGCGCACGAACTGCAGAAGGTCGGCCCCGAGATCGTCAACCTCCAAATCAGAAATCAGGTGGCGATCCTCTATAGTGTCGATTCGTCAAACGCGATCAACTTCATGCCTCTCGAACGGCAGGAGTTCGGATGGGTTCCCGGTAAAGCGGCGGGCACATACAATGCCATCCTCTCGCAGCTGCACCGCTCCCTCTATCAGGCGAACGTTGGCACGGACTTTGTCTTCCCGGAGACTGCCGATTTCTCGCCCTACAAACTCCTCATCGTTCCTGCACTTTACGTTGCCGATGATGTCCTGCTGAAGAAGATCGCCGATTACGTCCACGGCGGCGGCCACGTCCTCATGACATTCAAGAGCGGCTTCACTAACGAGAATTCCGCTGTCCGCTGGGAGCGCGCCCCCGGCCCGCTCCGCGAAGCTGCTGGCTTCACCTATCAGGAGTTCTCCAATCTCGATCACCCGTTGGCGCTCAAAGACAACCCGTGGCATGTCTCTGCCGCCGATAACAAGGTCACCACGTGGGCGGAGTTCCTCCTGCCCACGTCGGCCAAAGCACTTGCTTTCTACGATCATCCATTTTTCGGTCGCTGGCCAGCCATCACCCGCAACCAGTTCGGCACAGGCACGCTTACGTACGAAGGCACCGCACTCTCCGACGGACTCCAGCAGGCCGTTGTTCTTGATGTTCTTCGCGACTCCGGCCTCACCAGCTCCGACCAGGACCTTCCAGGACCTTTGCGGGTCAAGCACGGTATCAATCGAGCCGGCAAGCGGATCCACTACTATCTGAACTACTCGGGTGCCCCTGCTGAGTTCGCATATGCCTACGCTGCAGGCCGCGATCTGCTCACCGGCCACGCCGTTGCTCGGGGCAGCAGGGTTAGCCTTGCCCCATGGGACCTAGCCATACTGGAAGAGGACAAATAGCTGGTGTTTATGTTGCCAATGAGGCGAACGTCTCCATGCTGAGGGATGAAAAGATTCGAGTAGTTGAACGGCAATGGATCGTCCCCCGCTTTCAGTGCCCGCTGTATACCAATCTCTTGCGGCCCCTTTAGCGACCCACAGCGGTTGGCGAAATCAGATGGGATGAGTTCTACATGCCTTTTCTGGCACAACGGCGAATGAAAACGAGTTAGGCTGTGGGGAGCCGTGGACGTATGTGGTCGTTCGCCTTAGTGGAGCCTACGAGCCCGCGGATGAGTTTGACCCTGGATGCCGTTAAGAACAACGGACTGTCGCCCTCTCTTCGGAGAGGAGCACGCGAGGGAGATTTTCGCGATTTGTGCATCCTTACGTCGCACGGCGGAAGGAGACAGCCATGGAAGTCTTGTATCCGCGGTGCTGCGGACTGGACGTACACAAATCATCCATCACCGCTTGTGTTCTACTCGCTCAAGCCGGCAAACCGCTGAAGCATATTCGGCGTTTTGGATGCACGACCGGCGAACTTCGTGAACTGGTCGTGTGGTTGCAGGAGTTTGGCGTTGCGCACGTGGCCATGGAATCCACTGGCGTTTATTGGAAGCCGGTGTGGAATGTTCTCGAAAGTCATTTTCAAATCGTGCTGGCCAACGCACAGCACATCAAGGCAGTTCCAGGACGCAAGACAGATACGAAGGACTGTCAGTGGATCGCAGAACTTTTGCAGCACGGACTTCTGCGGGGCAGCTTCATACCACCGGTGGTGATTCGCGATCTGCGTGATCTCACCCGGGCACGGACCAGCTTGTCGCAGGAGCATTCTCGGATTGCGAGCCGGATTCAAAAGGTACTCGAGGATGCCAACATCAAGCTCGCAAGCGTGGCCAGCAACACGCTCGGCAAAAGTGGCAGAGCGATTCTGCAGGCGATCATCAGCGGAGAAGAGAGTTCGGAACGACTCGCTGATCTCGCCCTCGGTCACTTACGACAAAAGATTCCCCAGCTACAGGCAGCTCTGGAAGGCAAGGTTCGTGAGCATCATCGTTTCCTTTTGCAGAGCTTGCTTCGCCAACTGGGTTTTATCGAAACTGAGATCGAGTTGCTGGACGCCCGACTCGATCAACTTGGACAAGAGCACCTGGACTTGGCAGACGCACTGAATCGCTGGATCACGGTTCCGGGCGTGGATCGGGTGGCCGCCTGGAGTTTCATTGCCGAGATAGGAACCGATTGCAGTCCGTTCCCCACTGCAGGGCATCTGGCTAGTTGGGCCGGCGTGTGTCCTGGGAACAACGAGAGCGCAGGCAAACGGATCAGCAGCAAGATCCGCCAAGGCAGTCCATGGTTACGTCGTATGGCATGTCAATCCGCCTGGGCTGCGGCTCGCACGAAGAACACATATCTGTCGGCTCAGTTTAAGAGACTGGCCTCTCGCCGAGGCAGGAAGCGCGCCATCATTGCCGTGGCCCACAGTATCTTGGTGATCGGCTATCACCTTCAACGAAAGCGCTGCGTCTACAGCGACCTCGGCGGCAACTACTTCGACCGACTCCACGCCGACGGTTTAAAGCGGTACCTGGTGAAGCGTCTGGAGAGTCTAGGGCATTCAGTCACACTTCAACCCCGAACCGCCTGAGCAGAGTGTTTTCGAGGGAGAAGGCCGGTCTCCGAACGGGATGCTGTACGCTCCCAAGTTATCGACGTGCTTTGAGCACAAGAGATAAAGGAGACCGGCAATGAAGAAGGTTAGCACTGCGGCAGTAAAGACGACGAAGAATTTTTCTCAACCGAAGCTGACCATCGGGCTCGATCTTGGAGATCGCAACAGTTGGTACTGCGTGGTGGATGAAGCCGGCCAGATACAACGGGAGCAGCGCGTTCGCACGAACGCGAATGCATTGCAGGAAGTCTTCGCCGCAATGCCACGCAGTCGGATCGCGCTGGAAATCGGGACGCATTCGCCTTGGATCAGTCGCTTGCTGACCGAACTGGGGCATGAAGTGATCGTTGCGAATGCGCGCAAAGTGCGGCTCATCGCAGAGAGCCGCAAGAAAGACGACCGCATGGATGCGCAGACGCTGGCGCGGTTGGCGCGAATCGATCCGCAGTTGTTGAGTCCAGTGAAGCATCGCAGCGCACCGGCGCAAGCCGATCTCATGATGATTCGAGCACGTGCCGGACTGGTGCGCGCCCGGACGGGGCTGGTCAACACGGCCCGTGGACTGGCCAAGAGCTATGGCGAGCGGCTGCGCGGCTGTAACGTGCGCAATATGAATCCGGAGAAAGCCGAAGGCTTAAGTCCGGAACTGCAAGCCGCACTGCAGCCTCTGTTGAACGCGCTCGAGTCGCTGAGCGAGCGCATTGTGGAATACAACGAGCGCATCGAGAAGTTGGCGCAGGACAGTTATCCGCAGGTGGCGCTGCTGAAGCAGATCAAGGGCGTAGGCACGCTGATCGCTCTCACCTACATGCTGACGTTGGAAGATCCGCATCGTTTCCGCACGAGCCGCGATGTCGGATGTTATTTAGGATTGCAGCCGGGACGGAGAAACTCCGGGCAGAGCGAACCGCAGCTGCACATCAGCAAGGAAGGCGATCCGTATTTGCGCACGTTGCTGGTACAAGGAGCGCAACACATTCTGGGACCATTCGGGGTGGACTGCGATCTCCGGCGCTGGGGACTGAAGCTGGCGGAGCGCGGCGGAAGAAACGGGAAGAAGCGAGCCATCGTGGCGACGGCAAGAAAGCTGGCGGTGTTGCTGCATCACTTGTGGGTAAGCGGAGAAGAGTACGAACCGTTGCACAACTGCAGCCGAACGACCGTTGCGACAGCTGCGTAAAACAAAACGGAAAAACAAAATCAAAATCGTTCCAGGAAGAGAAAAATCAAAAAGCCCAAAGCCGAGTTCCGGTGACTGCGTTAATCGCCTGGCCCAGGTTCCACTCTCTAAGAGCAGGACCACAGGGCGCCAATCAGATAGCAGCACCGGCTGAACCGAGAACGCCCAACATGCACCGAGCGAAATGATTCGCTCCTCGAGAGTGCGGATGGAAGCATGGCGACAGTGGCTAAACTCGGCGGGAGAAACAAACTTGTTCAACCAAGACAGAGAAGAATCACTTGACTCCGACCGGCCTTCTCATGGAAGGCGATTACACTCATTGGCCCGGACGAGGACTGCCAGCCAGCCCCCACAATGAGTGTAATTGATTCCATGACAATGTCGGCTCCCGCACCCGGGATAGAGTTGGAGGTGGCAAAACCAACCAACTGGCTCGGGAGAAAGGAGCCGAACGATGATCATTATAGGAGTAGATTTCCATCCCGAGTTCCAACAAATCGCTTTGCTCAATATGACGACCGGAGAGGTCGAGGAGAAACGGCTCGCACATCCCGACGAGGCGGAGAAGTTCTACCGTGCTCTGGCGAGTGCGAACGAAACCGTGCGCATCGGCATGGAGGCCAGTGGGCACGCACGCTGGTTTGAACGTACTCATGGCCGAGTTGCAGTTTGAGTTGTGGATCGGCGACGCGGCCGAGATCCGCACGAAGCGGGTGCGGAAGCAGAAGACGGATCGCCAGGACGCACAACTAATCCTGCGCCTGCTGCTGGAAGATCGGTTTCCGAAGATCTGGGTGCCGAGTTGGGAGAACCGGGATCTGCGGCAACTGTTGTGGCATCGTCATCGCATGGTGCAGGCACGCACGCGCGTCATGAATCAACTGCAAGCGGTGGCGTTGAACGAAGGCCTGCGCTGCAAGAAAAAGTTGTGGCGCGAGCGCGGACGGCAGCAGTTGGAATCGTTCGCGCTGGCGCCGTGGGCGAGCCGGCGGCGGCGCGATCTGCTGGAGTTGCTGGATCGTTTCAACCCGGCGATTGCGGAGTTGACGCAGGCGATCGAGCGCGAAGTCGAGAACTACCCTGCGGCGCAGCGGCTGAGAACGCATCCTGGAGTAGGTGTGTTAACAGCGCTGGCGTTTGTGCTGATACTCGGCGACGCGAAACGCTTTCACTGCGGCAAGCAGGTGGCGAGTTATCTGGGACTGGTGCCGCTGGAAGACTCCAGCGGGAATCGCCGGCGGCTGGGTCACATCACCAAGCAAGGCAGTTCGATCTTGCGTTTCCTGCTGGTGGAAGCGGCGCAGGTGACGGTACGCTGTCTGCCGGAGTGGCGCAGCAAATATTTTCATCTGGTGCTGCGGCGCGGACGGAAGATCGCGAAAGTTGCGATGGCCCGTCGGTTGGCCGTGCAGTTGTTCTGGATGATGCGCAAGGAATGGAATTACGAGCAGTTGAAAAAGTTCGGTTCGCACGCGGGACAGCCCGGATATCGCCATGGTGTGTAGTCGAACATCGAGAAATTGATTGTGGCGTCCCGCTCCTCTTGCTGAGAAGAGGAGTTCGAAGTAGTAATCATGATCGCAGTATGTGACCGAAGAGATGCATGGGTCGGACCGAAAGTCCGAACCTGAAAAACGATTACGAGCGAGCCTGTGGTTGGTACTGGCCATTTCAACAAGAGCGAAATGGCGCTCTTCTCCGAGTGCACGGATAGGTACGCTCAAAAGTTGCTTGACACCGCCGACATTGTCAGAGAGGCGATGTTTCAACAGCTGACTTGGCGAGTTTCTGTTTCCGGATTGCCGACAATCCAGCACATGTCGTGCAGCCCCGTTGACACGCCTAATAGACTCCTGGAATCAGTCGCTTGGTTGCACGACAATATTCGAGATAGCTCTCGCCGAACGCATGCACCAGAGCTGTTTCCTCAACGTGAATGCGATGGAGTACTGCGACGGTGGGAGGCACCACCGCGACTATCAATGCAGGCCAGGTACGGGAATGTAGCCCGATTGCCACGAAAATGATTTCCATACCCAGATAAGAGGGGTGCCGCACCAGGCTGTACAATCCGCCTTGTTGTAGCTGCTGCTCCGGTTGCGTGACGACGTTCGCCGTGAACCACCGCCCGAGCGTCGCGATAGCGGCCGCGCGGATGGCAATTCCGAAGATCAAAAGGATCAGACTTGAGCGGACGCAGCCAAGCTGCATGCCAACGGAAAGACGCCGGCACCAACGCTTCCAGGAATCCGGCCGCAGTCATCGACAGCACGATCACGAACCAAAGCAGGACCTGGGTTCCGCGATCCTGGCTCTCTTTCGCATGACCGCGCCGCCGTGTGCCAATGGCGATGACGATCTCCCCGGCCACCCAGCCGAGATAAAGCACGCGCCAGACTATCGACAACCATCCACCTCCGAACTCAAAAGATACTCTAGCGAGAGGGTTACCTCCCCGTTCTTCCTTGCGTTGGCTTGTGTAGGGGAAAACCCGGCTCATGAAACGTTGTTCGAGAAATCTTATATTTCAGTGATCCGCTGATGTCCGCGAGCGTATCACGGGCACTCCAGAAGTCAATTGACGAAATCAGATGGGATGAGTTCTACATGCCTTTTCTGGCACAACGGCGAATGAAAACGAGTTAGGCTGTGGGGAGCCGTGGACGTATGTGGTCGTTCGCCTTAGTGGAGCCTACGAGACCGAGGATGAGTTTGACCCTGGATGCCGTTAAGAACAACGGACTGTCGCCCTCTCTTCGGAGAGGAGCACGCGAGGGAGATTTTCGCGATTTGTGCATCCTTACGTCGCACGGCGGAAGGAGACAGCCATGGAAGTCTTGTATCCGCGGTGCTGCGGACTGGACGTACACAAATCATCCATCACCGCTTGTGTTCTACTCGCTCAAGCCGGCAAACCGCTGAAGCATATTCGGCGTTTTGGATGCACGACCGGCGAACTTCGTGAACTGGTCGTGTGCGTTGCAGGAGTTTGGCGTTGCGCACGTGGCCATGGAATCCACTGGCGTTTATTGGAAGCCGGTGTGGAATGTTCTCGAAAGTCATTTTCAAATCGTGCTGGCCAACGCACAGCACATCAAGGCAGTTCCAGGACGCAAGACAGATACGAAGGACTGTCAGTGGATCGCAGAACTTTTGCAGCGCGGAGCTTCTCCGGGGCAGCTTCATACCACCGGTGGTGATTCGCGATCTGCGTGATCTCACCCGGGCACGGACCAGCTTGTCGCAGGAGCATTCTCGGATTGCGAGCCGGATTCAAAAGGTACTCGAGGATGCCAACATCAAGCTCGCAAGCGTGGCCAGCAACACGCTCGGCAAAAGTGGCAGAGCGATTCTGCAGGCGATCATCAGCGGAGAAGAGAGTTCGGAACGACTCGCTGATCTCGCCCTCGGTCACTTACGACAAAAGATTCCCCAGCTACAGGCAGCTCTGGAAGGCAAGGTTCGTGAGCATCATCGTTTCCTTTTGCAGAGCTTGCTTCGCCAACTGGGTTTTATCGAAACTGAGATCGAGTTGCTGGACGCCCGACTCGATCAACTTGGACAAGAGCACCTGGACTTGGCAGACGCACTGAATCGCTGGGATCACGGTTCCGGGCGTGGATCGGGTGGCCGCCTGGAGTTTCATTGCCGAGATAGGAACCGATTGCAGTCCGTTCCCCACTGCAGGGCATCTGGCTAGTTGGGCCGGCGTGTGTCCTGGGAACAACGAGAGCGCAGGCAAACGGATCAGCAGCAAGATCCGCCAAGGCAGTCCATGGTTACGTCGTATGGCATGTCAATCCGCCTGGGCTGCGGCTCGCACGAAGAACACATATCTGTCGGCTCAGTTTAAGAGACTTGGCCTCTCGCCGAGGCAGGAAGCGCGCCATCATTGCCGTGGCCCACAGTATCTTGGTGATCGGCTATCACCTTCAACGAAAGCGCTGCGTCTACAGCGACCTCGGCGGCAACTACTTCGACCGACTCCACGCCGACGGTTTAAAGCGGTACCTGGTGAAGCGTCTGGAGAGTCTAGGGCATTCAGTCACACTTCAACCCCGAACCGCCTGAGCAGAGTGTTTCGAGGGAGAAGGCCGGTCCCGGACGGGATGCGGTGTACGCTCCCAAGTTATCGACGTGCGAGAAGCATAAAAGGCGGTGGCGACCCCTTGACAGCGTCTCTATGCTATGAGAAAACTTCTCCTCGGTCCGGTTGGCTGCATCACTTCCCTCCCCAAATTAACCGGACCCTTCTCGGGCCAAAGTCCGCCAAATCAGGAAAGCGTGAAGGTCATGCGAAATAAGATATTAGGGATAGGTCAGGGTCTCGTCCTGACCGTTGTCGCGCTTGGTTTCGCTTCGGCAGCACAAGCCCAAACATACACCTTCAGCACTTTGTACAGCTTCCAAAGCAACGGAAAAGACCCTCAGTTCTCGACTGCGCCAGTGACGATAGACTCCGCCGAGAACCTCTATGGCACCTCGATAGACGGCGGAGACTTCGGCTTCGGGTCGGTCTTCAAGCTGACCAAGACTGGCGTGTTCTCAATCTTGCATAGCTTCAATGGAGGTACTACGGACGGTGAGTCCCCATTCACTCGTTTAGTGCGAGATGTAAAGGGAAATCTTTACGGCACAACCGACAGCGGTGGCAGTCTTGGTTTTGGGGCGGTGTTCAAGCTCACCCCGTCCGGACATGAAACCATCATCTACAACTTCGCCAACCAAGCCGACGGAAACGGACCGGCCACACTTACGCTAGATTCTGTCGGCAACATTTACGGCACATCGGTAGGCGGGGCAAATGGCGCTGGGCTCGTATTCGAAATAGACACCCACAATACTTTCAGCGTCCTATACGCGTTTTGTTCTCTCCCGGGTTGCGCAGATGGACGCGATCCGATTGGCAATCTCGTTCTGGACTCTGCTGGAAACATTTACGGCACAACTCAGGCCCTCGTTGACGATGGCACTGTTTTCAAGCTCACAACAGCGGGAGTCGAGACCGTACTCCATAGTTTCAATGGCAACGATGGCATAACGCCCGACTCCCTGACCGCCGCTGCTCACGGTGACCTTTATGGAACGACTGACGGCGGAGGAACTCATCAACAGGGTACGTCATTCAAGCTGTCAGAAAACGGCGGTTCGTTGAGTACGCTCTACAATTTTTGCGCTTTGTCTCACTGCAAGGATGGAAAAGACCCTGAAGGACCGGTGCGACTCGACAAATCGGGAAACTTTTACGGCACTGCCCTACAAGGGGCGAACAACATGGGTTCCGTCGTGTGGGAAGTGAGTGCGTCCGGGAAGATCACAGTTCTCCATACATTTGCAAAAGGCGTGGAAGTAATGGCAGGACTGACCATGGACTCCGCCGGTAATCTTTACGGCACCACATTCGACGGAGGCACAAATGCCCTCGGTTCGGTATTCAAGCTCACCCTTGTGAAATGAGGTGCGACCTTGGTCAGATCGGCGACGAACTGTTCATCGAAGATTGCGAATCGGAGGGTGGCGACAACGGCGACTCGGCGGGAAAACAAGAGATTAGGTCCAAACAGAAAAACAAGGACTTCGATTGACTCCGACTGGCCTTCTCATGGAAGGCGATTACACACAAAACCCAGTTATTTTCCCCGAAGCACCAAAGCGTTATGCGTTGAGGCCCATCACGCCGGAATGCGGACTGTGGTTCTCCTTTTCCGCTTGATTTGCTGGCCACAACGGGGCATAGTAGGCGCAAACCAGCACCAGTGCGGGGTGCCTATGAGCGAAGAAGATTCGTCTTTTCTCTGCTCCATCTGTTTCAAGCCCATTCGGTCGGAAAAATGCAAAATTGATAAGGAAGGTCGGGCGGTCTACGAGCAGTGCCATCTCGACAAGATGCGCTTCGTCCCTTCAGACAAAAATGCCCGCCACGAAAAGCGGTGGCGGGACTTGGGAAGAAGACTTACGAGGCTTATGGGGTGGAGATAAATTCATTCAGTTGCGCGATGCCAGGAACATTCCAAGTGGAGTGTAGAAGACTTGGTTGCTCTTTGGGGATCCTGCAACCAGCGGAGGGCACAAAGAGCGGTGTGATCGTGAATTAGGTGGACGAAAGGAATTCGTCATGCTTTCACGAGGGGAAGTAGCGATAATCAGGGCGGAAATTGAGCGACTGGAAAAGGCCCTAAAGGAATGCACCGATGGCGGCATTCGAGAACGGATCAAGGTTTGGATCGAGGAGGAGAAAAGAAGTTGCTCTCCGCTGATAGTTCAAAGCCCGATACGAAATCCCCGGCCCCGCCGAGCAGGGTCAATGGGTGAAATCGCGATGTTACGTCAACTACGAGCCAGCCCAGTTTCCGAGTGGCCGACGATTCGCCCAGAACCTCGGGATTCGCGTTCCAAGTCCAGAGGAAAGGCGTCACTACTTGGCAGTGGCCGAACAAGCCGGTTCGATGTCGGTTGCTCGGGTTGGGGAAATAATGGCGTTGAAAGTAGAAGGCCACGTTGACGAGTGCGACCATGACGGGCACTTCTACCAGGGGCCCAATGACAGCCGCGAATGCGGCTCCGGAGTTGATGCCAAATACCGAGACTGCAACTGCGATCGCCAGTTCAAAATTGTTGGAGGCGGCCGTAAATGCCAGGGTTGTGGTCTTGGAATAGTCCGCGCCCAGCTTCTTGCCCATGTAAAAGGACACCAAAAACATCAGCACGAAGTAAATCAACAGCGGCACGGCGATGCGCAGGACGTCCAAGGGCAGACGAACGATGTACCCACCTTTCAGGGAGAACATCACCACGATCGTGAATAGCAGCGCAATCAGCGTCAGCGGGCTTACGCGGGGAACGAAGTTCCGGTTGTACCACTCCGGCCCTTTGGGCGAACCAGGGCAGTACGAGTCAAAAATCCGGCGAGAAACGGAATTCCCAGATAAATAAAGACACTCTTCGCAATTTCTGCGATGGACACATTGACGATGGCGCTCCGGAGGCCGAGCTTGGCGGGAAGAACCGTAATGAAGACCCAGGCGTAGAGGGAGTAGAAAAAGACCTGGAAGAGAGAATTGAAGGCCACCAGGCCAGCCGCATATTCCGTATCGCCTCGGGCCAGTTCGTTCCACACGATGACCATGGCGATGCAGCGTGCGAGGCCGATCATGATCAGCCCAGCCATGTATTCCGGATATCCGCGCAGGAAGACAATGGCCAGAACAAACATCAGAATCGGCCCGACAACCCAGTTCTGGACGAGTGAAAGGCCGAGCACGCGTCTTGTTGCGAAAGACCTCATGCAGTTCTCATATCGCACCTTCGTGAAAGGTGGATACATCATCAAAATCAATCCCGCCGCAATCGGAATAGAAGTCGTACCGATGTTGAAGCGATTCAGAAACGGTACGACTCCGGGCACAAGCCAGCCCAATACAACGCCCCCGATCATGGCGGCGAAGATCCACGCGGTCAGATAGCGGTCCAGAAAACTGAGACGACTGGTTGCCTTCATTTTTGATCCTCGTGGTGCGGCAAGCCACGAAGCGTAGCCTCTTGTCGAAACCGTAGCTATTCGTTCAAATGGGTGTCATCGTCTGGCCGATGTTGTCGAGCTCCCTCTTGAGTGCAAGGCTGTCGAGAGTTTTCAGTGGAAGACAGAGCAATAGACTGATTCTGCGCTCCAAAATAAAAAACGCCTCGCGAAACGCTCGTTCCATCTCTGCTTCGCTTCCGTGAACCGCCGCCGGGTCGGGAACGCCCCAATGGGCGGTCATCGGCTGTCCGGGCCAGATCGGGCAGACTTCTTTCGCCGCGTTGTCACAAACCGTAAAAACAAAGTCGAGCTTTGGAGAGCCAGGCAGAGAGAATTCATCCCAGGCTTTGCTGCGCAAACCCTCGGTTGGTATATGCGCCATTTCCAGCTGTCTCAATGCTTCCGGCCGAACCTTTCCTGAGGGATGGCTTCCGGCGCTGTACCCGTGAAATTGGGTCGCCCTTGAAGTTGAGAATTGCCTCGGCCATGATGGAGCGCGCCGAATTGCCCGTGCACAGGAACAGGGCGTTGTAATGTCTTTGCATACTCGTTCTCTCCTAGTTGCAGCAGGTCGGTCCACAACAAGTCTTTGTTCCCGTGTTTGTCGGTTTTACGGCCCCAACGAAGGCGCTCAGGAATTTGCCGTCTACCTGAGGTGCAATCGCGTCAACATCTAGGCCAGCCGCCGAGAGAAACTCACGCGCATCTTCTGCGCGATAGACCCGCGTCGGCTCGATGTCAATTTGCTCAAATCCAGCCGCGGAGAGTTTGCTGCGATATTCGTCATCCGCAAGCGCCCCCGCCACGCACCCGACCCACAGCAACACGCTCTTGCGGATTTCTCGATGAGATTTTCCCTCGGGTCACAACATCGGATACCGCAAAACGACCGCCCGGCTTCAGCACACGAAACGCTTCTCGCAATACACGATCTTTGTCCGCCGAAAGGTTGATCACACAATTCGAGATAATCACGTCGACCGAGTTGTCCGGCAGAGGGATATGCTCGATCTCGCCCTTCAGAAACTCAACGTTCTCAGCACCGGCTTTGCGCTTGTTCTCGTTGGCAAGTGCGAGCATTTCCTCCGTCATATCGAGACCGTAAACCTTGCCGGTGGGCCCAACCCGCTTCGCCGAGAGCAGGGCATCGATCTCCGCCGCCTGAGCCG
>CAVOVP010000011.1:0-241150 GCA_963699885.1 uncultured Acidobacteriota bacterium
GTGCGGCACAGCTATCATCCTCACACCGCGGTACTGGTGGAAGACGAGAACGGGATATGGCGATCGATTCCTGCGGTTTCGGGAGCCGTCACCGAGCCTGGGTTGGTGATCTACCGTTTTGGAGCCGCACTGTTCTATGCGAATGCCCGCCGGTTTTCGGACGAAGTTCACTGCCTGGTGGACACCGCTCCTTCGCCGCTGCGGTGGGTCCTGGCGGATGCCGGGGCGATCACGAATGTGGATTACACGGCCGCGCGTACAGTGAGGAACCTCCAAAAAGACTTGGCCCAACGCGGTGTAGGCTTGCTTCTGGCGCATGTAGAGGGGGGTCTGCAGGCCGATTTGGATCGGCACGATCTAACCAGCGTCATCGGGCCAACACGGATCTTCGATAGCCTGCACGAGGCCCTTGCAGCTTTGCACGGCAAGGGGCAGTAGGAGCGCAACCTGAATTTCCTGCAAAATTCCTCACGTCAGTGAGGGGCATCACTGAAAACATTCTCGCTTTCTGGCCCAATAGACCGTTCTCATCTTTCCTTCTGCGGCCGTCGTGTTCGCCCACAGCTGAAATCCAGGTGGGAACCTCAAGAGGCTCGATATTTCTTGGGACACTTGAAGCGGCTGAGCGGCGATTTACCGACGAGTCCTTGAATTATGGGACAGCGAATCATCTTTCTTACAAGCATGAAGGAGGGACCTGGCCATGAAGCCCCAGACGATTAACGATGTCTTTCTCGCGATCGTAGAACGCCAGCAGGACCCGGTGATGTTGATTGGCGGTCCATCCCAGTGGGAGTCAATCAGTTCGCAACAGTTTCGCCGGCAAGTGATTGGCATGGCGAACGCGCTGAGGCACTTGGGCCTGGTCAAGGGAGATCCACTGGCGATTCTCAGTGAAAACCGATATGAGTGGGCGGTTGCCGACTTCGCATTGCTCCTGCTTGGAGTGGTCGTGGTGCCAATCTATTCAACACTGACGGCTCAACAAACGGAGTACATATTGTGCGATTCCGGTGCAAAGGTCGCCGTTGTGTCCACCGCGAAGCAGTTGGAAAAGGTGATTTCCATTCAGCATCGGACTGCCGTGCAACAAGTGGTGGTCATGGATGGGATCGCAACCGATGATGCGGTGCACATGCAGCGCCTGATGGACGAAGCACCCGGTGAACTCGATCTGCAACTGGATTCGCAGGTGCACTCGATTACCGCTGACGATCTGGCGTCGATCATTTACACATCGGGAACCACGGGGAATTCAAAAGGCGTTCAACTGACTCACGGAAATTTGGCGTCGAACGTACTTTGCTCACTTGCGGAGTTCGACATTCGTCCCGGGCAGATTAGTCTTTCATTTCTGCCGCTATCGCATGTGACGGCGCGTCATGCCGATATCGCTCTACTCTATTGCGGTGTGACACTGGCTGATTGCCCCTTTATCGAGCAGATGCCCCAAGCCCTTCTCGAAGTCTTACCGAACTTGTTCATCGCCGTGCCCCGTGTGTACGAAAAGATTCACAGTCAGGTCGAGCAGCGAGCGAGCGGATTTCCGAAACGAGCGATCTATCATTGGGCACTCTCGGTGGGCCGCAAGCACATGTCGACAATCCTGGCGGGCGACGTGCCTACCTCGCTCCGTTGGAAGGTGGCCAACAAGTTGGTGTATTCGCAAGTGCGGACCCGATTGGGTGGCCGAGTTGAAATCTTTGTTTCCGGTGGAGCGCCTCTGGGAAGGGAACTGGCGGCGTGGTATGCGAGCATTGGAATTCGAATCTACGAAGGTTACGGACTGACGGAAACATCGCCGGTAATCGCGATCAATACCCCGTCGCAATCACCGAATAGGTACTGTGGGTCGGCCTTTGTCCAACGTTGCGGTGCAGATTGCGGAGGATGGTGAAATCCTGGTGCGAGGTCCGTCGGTTTTCCGCTCCTATTGGAACCGGGTGGAAGAAACGGAAATCGCGTTTGTCGATGGGTGGTTCAAAACTGGAGACATTGGGCAGTTGGATAAAGACGGGTTCCTCTCCGTCACCGATCGTAAGAAAGACCTCCTCAAGACCTCGGGCGGAAAATTCATCGCGCCGCAACCGATCGAGAATTCCATCAAGTTGAATGCTCTGATCGGAACTGCGGTCGTCCTGGGCGACCGCAGGAAGTTTGCTCTGGTGATTATTTCCCCATGCTTTACGCTTCTCGAGGAGTGGGCCCGAGCGAACCATATATCGTTTTCTTCAAGGGAAGAACTGGTTGCCAATCCCAAAGTGAAGACCCTTTACGAAGGCATCGTTGCTGGAATAAATCAGGGTCTGGCCCGATTCGAGACTTTGAAAAAAGTCCTGCTCGTTCCAGATGAATTCAATGCAAACGATGGGACTCTGACCCCGACTCTGAAGCTCCGCCGCAAAACCATTGAGGAACGCTATCGCAAGCAAATCGATGATCTGTATAAGGAAGCCGAAATTACCTCCCTGGCGTAAGACGTTCCTGAACGGCAAACGCACGATCACGATCAGCCAGTCGAGCGGCCATGCCGCGCGCAAATATTAGAAGACCGAAACAACGACAGGTCCACGTGACCAGCATCACGTCTGAGGCTGATACTGCGCACAACCGTGCGACAAACTGTTGACTCGGAGACCGGCGAATACTATATTCGCCTCGATGCTGCAATGCAGCAATCGGAGAAATCTATGCGAACCCACACCAAGTCCCACCATGAGGGCTCACCCTTGAAAATCTTGAGCGACCTAGCCGTCGAGGGGTCAGCGAGTCTCGTGGAGGCACAACGAACGCTTCTCAGTCTGGCGCAGCAAGAGAATGACATTCTCCTGAACGGCCTTAAGGAACAGATTGGCGGATTCATTCCAGGAGTCGCAACGACGGAACTCGTGCGCCGTAGCCTCGATACGCTCTTGGGGATGCAGCAAGAGCTGCTGACAAACACCAGCAAGCAGACACTTCATTGGCTGGAGACTGAAAAAGCCGGAAAGGCCGATTCGTCAGCTCATCTGGCTGATTTTGTCCGGGAGGCGGTGGAGACCTTTACTCGCGCACAGAAAAAACTGCTCGAAGCCATCGCGGAAGAAGCAGCGAAAGCGAGTGATGGAAAGCAGCCGGCTGGAAAATCTGAAACAAGAACCGACGTTGCGCATCTGGCGCGCGAAGCGGGAAGCGCTTTCGTCGAGGCGCAGAAGAGACTGCTCGATGTCATGGGGCAGCAGATGAACGTGAACCTGGATGCCACAACCCAAGCCGTGAAACTGATGTCGACGTCGAGATTGATGCCGGTAGCGAACCTGACCAGCGACGGTGTAAAGAGCTTTCTCGACGCGGAGACATCCATCTTGGGATCGCTTGTCACGCCGCGAAAAAAAGCCGTCAGCCGGGCCAAACAGCAGAGGCGCCCGAAAACTCGATCGAAGGCGGTTCTAGTTTAGGTAATGCTGAACTTCCTCCGCGGGACAATCTCATGTCTCTGCTTCACTGATTTCAGACGATGCTGCGGATTTTGGTTTCAACCAAGAGTCCAGCATCGTCTGTTCCCATTGCATCCACACGCGGCTAGGGTAAAGCAGAGCGCTACACTGAAGGGCAATCCAGTCGCGCGTCATGAGTGGTGAGCGGAACGCCGATCGATTCGCGAGCCAATGCTGGACGAGGCGACGAGCAAAAGTTACGCCAAGTGTCGTATCGGCTCCGGCAACGTCTTCCAGTACCCCTTCCAATGTAAACATCACTTTTGCCAACATGATCAGGGAGGCCGGGAACTTTACGCCTGACATAGCCACGCGTTCGAGGAGTCGCATCGCGTCGGCCCCGCTCGGAAGTCGAATTGACGGCAGCTCGGCGAGAAATCGGTCTACCACCTCGCGAACGACTTTGCCGCGCGACGACGTCATGCGGATCCGATGCTGACTCAGCGCTCCGAGTTCGTTGAAGACCCCAACAGGATTGCGAAAGCCGACCATCAGAAATAGGAGGGCGAGGTGTCGGCGCTGTTCTCGGTCCAAATGTTCCCTGAGAGCCCAGTCAACGATTGTGAGTTCACCGGTTCGGTTGTCGTAAAGCAGATTGCCAGCGTGAGGATCGCCATGAAAGACAGCGTCCGGCGCCGCCGAAAATAGCGGGACGGCGATCAAGGTCTCAACGAGCTTCTCGGCCAGCTGGCGTCGACGCGTCTCCGGCAGACGAGCCGCTGCGGTTGTCACTTTAACTCCACGCTCCTCGGTCATTGCTGTAATCGTCGGGGTGCTGAGGACTTGGATGATCCGGGGGACGCGGGCACCCGGAACCGAGCGATAGAGCGCCGACGCTTCCAGCAGCGTCTTCTGTTCGCGAGTGAAATTGACCTCATGCCGCAGCAGGCGGCGGACTTTCCGAAAAGTGTCGGGAATGAATCGCGCCGGAAATCCGTAGATATGATCCCGGGTTGCGAAGTATTGGGCGAGCCCCTGCAGGTAGTCGAGGTCTTCGGCAAAATATTTGGGGATATGAGGCTTGAGAACCTTGAATACTCCGCGCTCCCTGCGGCCAGTATCGGGATTGCGCCAGGTGAAGCGCACTACTGCACTGACACTGGCTTCCTTGAGGATCGTAGGGGCGATCTTGACGGCGAAGGTCGTGAGCTTTACGCCTAGATTCTGATGGACGATGGCTCGGATGTCGTCCGGCTTCACGTCGCGAATCCCGTTTTCCAGCCGCTCCAGCGCTTTGCGGAGGCCGGGGCGGAGATGCTGGTTACGAGCGATGACCTGGCCCAATTTTTGCAGTCCGGGCACCTTGGCAATGAGCCGGAGCAAGCGCACCTCGGCGGTAGTCCGAGGAGGAAGCTCGATTTGCTCCAGAAGTTTCGGGGCGAGGCGGGAAGGCGAGAGGTGCGCTACTACGAACATCATTGCGTCCCGCACCGGTGGACGCCACTTGATGTATTCCTTCGGAACCAAGGACTCCACAGGGACAACCACACTAACAATCCATTGCGCCATCTGGTTTCGCAGTGTTTGGCTCGCTTGACTCCGTAGAATGGTTTCGAGGGCAGCGATTTTTTCCGCAGCGGTTGTTTCCTGAGACAGGAACAGGGCAAGGACGTTCTGGAACTGATCGGGTGCGAGCTGGCGAAAGCCCGCTGCGATCGCGGACGAATCCAGCATAGGGATGACCTTACTTTCCTCGACTATTGTCCCGTTCGCGAGGAAATGCAGTGACCCCCATCACCGGATAACAACAACGTTTGTGAGATAGTTCGAACGGTCCCGGAGAAAGATTTTCTTGGCGACTCTAAACGAAGTATTTTCCGCAATGACGATGCGCCGCCGCTATGAAGTCTGGTTTGTTCGACTGGGCCTGACGGATGGCAGCGGTGCATGGTGGTTCCGATATCTGCTGACGAATCCCGGAAGAGGCGGCTGCGATGGGCATCTAAAGGCGAGTCCAGTGCAGGTATGGGCGACGTGGTTTCCGGCGGGAGAGAAGCCCCAGACCTTCATCCGGGAATTTCCCCTGTCCGATTTGCAGATCAGCCGAAAAGAGCAATCTCCCTTTTATTTTCGAGTCGGTGAGAACGGGATCGACGAGGACTCGTGCCACGGAGCCCTTGAGGCTGATGGTCACGCCATCTCATGGAACCTGCGCTACCAGTCTACGTTTCGAACGACACTGAGTAGCAAGGGTTGGATCGGATTCTCACGCACGCCACACTCCGATGCTGTATTTTCTGGCGAGATTAATTTCGACGGGCGGACCTTTAAGGATGATGGTCTGGGGTTCGGCGTGCAGGGCCATAACTGTGGATACCGTCATCGCAACTTCTGGATCTGGGCCCACGCCTACTTCCAACGAACTGATCTCCCCGCGAGCACTCTGGAAGCGTTGGTCTACGAAATGCCGTTTGGACTAGTCTTTCGGAAAGCCGTCCTCTGGCACAACAGTCAGCAGCACGTTTTTCGCGATCTGCGAGAAAGCGGCGACAGCCGTGAGAACATGCGGTGGAATTTTATTTGTCGTGAACGAAACGGCCTTAGTTTGGAAGCAGCCTTTGATGGATTCGGAGTGAGTACCCACCGTCTTCCTTATATAAAGACCAATTGCTCCGGACGCTTCGAGGTCGTCAACAATAGCCTCGCCTCGTCGTCACTGCGACTGCGGAATCAATTGGGACAAGACGAGGAGCTTCATACGGCTCAAGGCGCGGTCCTCGAGATCGTTGGCTGATCTAGCTTGAGCTTTGAGCTTTTGACAATCGATCGGCGATGACGGTGTATGCCGCGGGGTTAAATGCCAGTCCGATGTGAGTGCCTGGAACCTCCACGTCGACTTCAGGGTTCTTCGTCATGCAATAACGCCAGTCGACGACGCCATCGTGGCGCGTGTAAATTGCAGTCTCGAGCATCGTGTCGGGCACTTTGCGCCGGAGTGAATCCAGAAAATTGCAGGTGCAGCGTCCGGTATAGCAATCGGGCAAGACTCCGCGGCCATGCTCTTCGAGGATCCTAAGACGAACGGCTTCCGCCGCGTGGAGCACGGCTCGATTTGCGACGGTGCCGCGAATGGGCGCGGCGAGTGTGATCACAGAAGCCACATCTTTCGGGCGCTGTCCTGCCACCGAGCGCGCAATCACTCCGCCGAGGCTATGACCGATCAGATGAATCTTGCGCCCGGTCTCGGACAGTGCCTTTTTGATCGTATGGTTCAATCGACTCTGGATGAGCAGATTCGGGCATTCGGCGTTGATGCCGATTCCGGAAAAATAGGGCCGGTACCCAATGCGACCGAGCCAGGCGTGAAGCTCCATCAGATAAAGGTCGGTGCCGAGAAAGCCGGGAATAATGACGACTCCGGAGCCGTCTCCTTGCGGTACGCCAAAGCCGTAGTACACGGGGGTCGCGTGCAGAATGAGGATCTCAGCTCCGAAAAGTGCTTCTGTCCAGAGAGAGGTACTGGCTTCCGGGTGGGGCCGGGGAGTACTTCTGGGCCCTTTCTTCGTGGAAGGACGCGCTGTTGCCTTTTTCCTTGTACGCGGCAATTTCGTCCTTGGCTCGCCATGCCAGCGCCGAGGCGTGGCAGACTCAATGCTGCACTGCAATATTACTCTTGGGCTTCTTCTCTGTCCAAATCATTTTCCGAAACTTGGTTTGATCTTGGGTTTGCCAGTGACAGGCTCAGCGCTTGGCACGGGCGCGACGCGGTTTGCGCCGTGGTTTTTCCAGCCGGGACTCGAGTTCCTTCACTCGCTTGCGGAGAGCGTCGACTTCTGTTGTGTCATTGCTAGGTTGCGGCGGCGACGACGTGCCGGTGCTCAGAAACCGTTTCATCAGGTCCACCGGGGAAAGGATGGCAGACTGAACCTCGCTCAAGCGGTTCTGCACCGTATCCTGCAATTTCTGGTAGGTATCGAATGCGGACTTCAGATACCACATCAGGAATTCTTGCCGGACTTCGTCAGAAGCCATGATCAACTGGCGCAGCAGTTCGAGCGGCAGCCCAGTCGGTTTGTCCTTAGCGTCTTCCGTGATGATCTGCGTGAGCGTGACCCGGGTGAGATCCTGGCCGGTCTTGGCATCGACGACTCGGACCTCTTTTCCCGCGCGAACCTGCGCCGCCAAATCGTCGAGATTTACGTAGCGGCTGTTGGCGGTATCGTACAGCCGGCGGTTCCCGTATTTCTTGATGACTACCACCGAAGCCTTCACCACGGCTTTCCTCCTATGTTGCTCTGCACAAGATGACAGAATATCTTGACACGGCCCCTTGCCAATCGTATAGTTTAGTCAATGCTGCAATGCAGCAATCGAGGTACTCATATGGCAGCGGCAGTAAAGCACGAATCTCCCCGTACCCATCCGAAGGAATCATCCACAGGAGCACTTCTCTCGGGTTGGGCTCAGCAGGGAGCGCAGACTCTCTTTGCCACGCAGCGGATCCTCATTGATATGGCGATGCGGCAGAACGCAAGCGTCATGGAGGCCATCCGCAAACAACTATCAGACCCCCTTCATTCTCCAACCGCCATTCTCAGTGAAGTCGCCAGAGAAGGCATGACGAACTTTTTCGAAGGACAAAAGGTCCTACTCGATTTGGGCAAACAACAGAACGAGATTCTGATGACCGGAGTGAAAGACCGGGTCGGAAGCAATCCCGTGGCCCACGCGATGACAGACCTGCTGCGCCGGAGCGTGGAAACCTTCATCGAAATGCAAGAGGAATACTTGAAGATCGCCGGCAAACAGACTCATACCTGGGTCGAGGCAGCCAAGGCGGGTAGGCCGTATCAGGCTGAACAGTTGGTGGACCTGGCCCGCGAAGGCATGGAAAACTTCGTCAAAGCGCAGAAGCGGTTCCTTGACGTCGTCGCCGAGGAGAGCGCCAGGGCGACGAGCGGAAAATCGGCCCATGGCGCGAACAAAAAGAAACAGACCGAACTGGCTGCGTTAGCGCGGCAAGCGACGGAGACGTTCCTCGAAGCGCAAAAGCGATTGGTCGACGTGGCTGGTCGACAGATGAATGCCAACATGAAAGTGGCTGGTAAGACGATGGAGCTTCTGCGGCCGTTCCCGTTTCTCCCCGTCAGCGAGTTAACGCGGGAGGCCGTGAAAAGCTACGTCGATGCCCAGAAGGCGTTGATGGGCGTGATGGTCAAGTTGCCGAATGGAATGAAGACCGCGGTGAAACCTGAGCGTCATCCCCGAAAGGCGGGGAGAAAAGCAAGAGCAGCAGCGGGCGGCGCCTGATTCGAATTGTGGGTTGAAGCTTGCACGACGAGGACATTCGCCTTCATGTTCCGTCGGATATGGCTTGTTGATGCGTCGTCGCGCAAAACCTGGTTTTCGCGCGACGACGCGATTTCCATTTGATCAGCGCGGGGTTCCGACGCCGAAGGTCAACGACATGATCCCAGGGGAGAGAGAATATGGCTACGCTTACCGCAGTATCTGCTAACAAGGTCTCCGGCGGCAGTTTCCTGATCGAGGAGCGAACGCCGTCCGAAGTGTTCACCCCGGAAGATTTCACCGATCAGCACCTGCTCATCGCCCAAACCGCGGAGGAATTTGCCAACAAGGAAATCGTTCCCAATATCGAAAAGATGGAGCACAAGGATTTCTCCGTCAATCGGGAACTGGTGAGAAAGGCCGGGGAACTAGGCCTGAGTGGTGTGGATGTTCCAGAGCAATACGGTGGCATGGAACTCGATAAGGTGACGTCTGCCATCATCGCCGATCGTATCGCGAAGTATGCGGGCTTTAGCACAACTTGGGGCGCGCATACCTGCATCGGCACGTTGCCGATTGTTTACTTCGGTACCGAGGAACAAAAGAAGAAATACCTGCCCGGCTTGGCCAGTGGCCAGATGGTCGGGGCATATGCGCTTTCAGAATCGTCCTCGGGATCCGATGCGCTGAATTGCCGAACTCAGGCGAAGCTTTCCGCCGATGGCACGCACTACCTTTTGAACGGCGAAAAAATGTGGATCACCAACGCGGGGTTCGCCGACTTGTTCATCGTGTTTGCGAAAGTGAACGGAGAGAAGTTCACCGCTTTCATTGTGGAACGTAAATTCCCTGGTTTTGCAGTGGGCGCGGAAGAGCACAAGATGGGCATCCGCGGCTCTTCGACTTGTCCGCTCATCCTCAACGATTGCGAGGTTCCGGTTGGAAATGTGCTAGGCGAGATCGGCAAAGGGCATCACATCGCCTTTAACGTGTTGAACGTGGGCCGATTCAAGCTGGGTGCGGGGTGCGTGGGTTCGGCACGCAGCTGTATCGAGAGCGCGATCGCCTATGCAAAACAGCGTAAGGCGTTCGGGAAGGTGATCGCGGATTTCGGTTTGATTCGCGAGAAGCTGGCCAATATGGCCGCCGGCATTTTCACCGGAGAAGCAATGGCTTATCGCACGGTTGGCATGATGGACGCAGCCATTGCGCAGCTCGGTGGAGGGCACGAAGATATGGGCCCGGTCCGCAAAGTCATCGATGAGTATGCCGTCGAATGTTCGATCCTCAAGGTATGGGGGTCCGAGTTCATCGACTACGTCGTCGACGAAACGGTCCAGATCCACGGGGGATACGGCTTCGTAGAAGAGTATCCGGCAGAACGCAATTACAGGGATGTTCGCGTGAACCGGATCTTTGAAGGCACAAACGAAATTAACCGGTTGCTCATCACGGGGTTTTTGTTGAAGCGGGCGATGTCCGGGCAACTCCCGTTGATGACAGCGATCAAGAAACTCATGGACGAAGTGTTGTCCGGATCTTCGGAAGAAAGCAGGGAAGGACCTCTTGCCGAAGAACGGAAACTGGTTGCGACCGCCAAGAAAATTGGCTTGTTCGCCGCCGGAGTTGCCACCCAAAAATACATGCAGGCGATCCAGGATCAGCAGGAGATCATGGGCGCAATTGCCAATATGACGATTGAAACCTATGCGATGGAGTCCGCCGTACTGCGCGCGCAAAAACTCGAGATGCAGAAAGGCGAAACCGGTTCGATGCTGGCAACTGCAATGGCTCGTGTCTACCTGACAGGTGCCATGGAACGAATTGAAAGTGCAGCAAGAATGGTGATTGCAGCGTGCGCCGAGGGCGATATGCTCCGGTCGCAGCTAGCCATTCTGCGCCGGCTATGCAAATACGAACCTTTCAATACTGTCGCTCTACGGCAGACAATCGCGCAGAAAGTGATCGAAACCGGAAAGTATCAGGTTACGTAGCATCCCGCTGGTTCGGCCGGCGCGATGAGTGGCGTTGTATGGCACCGCAGAGTCAACACTTCGATTTCGATTTCATCGTTATCGGATCGGGTTTTGGAGGCAGTGTCTCTGCCCTTCGCCTGGTGGAGAAGGGATATAAAGTTGCCGTAATCGAAATGGGGCGCCGCTGGGCGCCCCATTCTTTCCCCAACACCAGTTGGTCCATTCATCGCTGGTTCTGGCGGCCACAACTGGGTCTGCGCGGTTTCTTTAATATGCGTTTTTTTCGCCACGTAACGATCTACCACGGCTGTGCCGTCGGCGGCGGATCCATCACGTACGCCAGTACTCTGCTGCCACCGCCGCAAAAAGTGTGGGACGCCGGGTCTTGGAGTGGCTTAGCGGACTGGAAAGCGGAGATGCCCGGTCATTATCACACTGCCTCGCGCATGCTTGGCGTGAAGCAAAACACGATTCTCGGACCCAGTGACCACCTCCTGAGAAAAGCTGCGGAAGCTGCTGGTTGCGGCCACACGTTTTACCGCACCAGCGTTGGAATTTTTCAACCCGCTGAAGGTGAATCGGGGAACAAAACTGTTCCCGATCCATTCTTCGGTGGAGAAGGTCCGCCGCGCACGACATGTACGAGCTGCGGGGGTTGCATGATGGGGTGCCGGTATGGCGCGAAAAATACCCTCGATCTTACTTATCTGTACCTCGCGGAAAGGCGCGGGGCACAGGTGTTTCCAGAAACGAAGGTGGTCAATGTCAAACCACTGGAGGGCCTGAGCGACGGCAGTGCCGGCTACGAAATCAGTACGGCCAAATCCACGGCTTGGCTCCGCCGCCGTCCTCAGCGATTCACCTGTCGCGGCGTGGTGTTCTCAGCGTCCGCGCTAGGCACGATGGAACTTTTGTTCCGGCTCAAAGAGAAAGGCGCGTTGCCTGCCATCAGCAACCGTCTGGGCAAACACGTGCGCACGAATTCCGAGTCGCTTATAGGGGCGCGGATGCCGGGTTGCGCCGACGATCTGTCGCAAGGCATTGCGATCGGCTCCGGTGTTTATATCGACGAAAATACTCACATTGAAGCCGTGCGCTATCCGAGCGGCTCGGATGCCATGGGTCTGCTCACTACAGTTCTCAGCGATGGCCGTCCCGGTGCGCAACGCATAGGGCGCTGGCTGAGGAATATTCTGGGTTCTCTTTTAGTCCACCCGGTCAAGACTCTGCGCGTGCTTTGGCCTCGAGGTTGGGCGCGGGAGTTTGTAATCCTGCTTTGCATGCAAGCACTCGAGGGGCACATCGAGATGCGCTGGGAGCGCCCATGGTTCTGGCCGTTCAGCAGGATGCTGGTGAGCCGAGGGGACAAAGTGCCGACTTACATTCCAAAAGCGAACGATTTTGCCAGGAAATTCGCGGAGATTGCGGGCGGCACGGCAATGAGCACACTTCCGGAGATCCTTTTTGATGTCCCTGGAACAGCTCACTGTATCGGCGGTTGCGTGATCGGCAACTCGCCGGACTGCGGCGTGGTCGACGATCATCATCGTGTCTTTGGGTACCGCAACATGTACATCTGTGACGGGTCCGTCGTCTCCGCCAATCTTGGCGTCAACCCGAGTCTTACCATCACCGCTCTGGCCGAGCGGGCCATGAGTTTTATTCCTTCAGCGCGAGAAACCGCCTGGAACGATACGGCCGCGAGTTGCCGTGTGCCGCCCCGCTCGTCTACGCCTTCGGAGGCTTCCTCCGTCCCACTCGACTGAGGATGCGCCTCACCTTCTTGGGTGAAACGGAAAGCCGCGTCGCCACTCGAGAAATCTTACGGCCTTCCCGCTCCCACACCTTGGGAATGATGAGCTCGGCGAATTCTTCGGCAATCTGCTGGAAGGATTTGTCCCCGACTGATCCTTGGGACCATGCCCGCAGAGCGGGATCGATTCTGCCACCGCGTAGAACTCGGGTTTTCAGTGTTTGCAAATCGTCCCAGGCGGTCTCGGCATGGTTGCCCTTCGAGAAGGTGATGGCTTGATCGTAACAATCTCTCGCTGACTCGGAATCGTCAAAGAAACGATTGCAATAGGTCAATCCCTGCCAAACGTAGGCGTGCGCGAGTAAACGCCTATTCTGTGTCTGCTTTGCTAGTTCAACCGCTTCCTGGGCGAAATCCTGGGCGAGGCGCGCATGGCTGGCAGGTTCAGTACTCTCCCCAATTCCTTCCTCGACCCGGGCATTTTCAATCATGCAGCGCAACAAACGCGCCCTGGCCATGAGGATGTGGTCACGCCTCGCCTCGGCCAGATGAAATGCTGTCTCTGCCTTTGCTTCCGCATCTTCCAGATCCCCATTGTCGAGATGAAGGTATCCATAATTAAGGTGAACGCTGCCCAATCCGTGATGATTCCCATTCTGTTCGTAAATGCCCGCCGCCTCGCCCAGTTCAGACAGAGCCTCCCGGCGGAGCTGTTCAAAACGACTGCGATAGGACAGGTTGCCCTTGGCGTTGCCTGCGGCTCCACGCGTCGCAGCTTTTCTGCGCCGTGCGGCCTCGGTGTCAATCTTGCGCCGCAACTGCAGTGCGATGAGCCGCTTGACGTAAGCCATGTTGTTCAGCGACCGCGCCACATTGCGATGGCGCGGATCGAGCTTGCGATAAAACGCAATGGCTGTTGTGAAGCTCTCAATGGCGTGGAGATAGCGCCCATGACGCCGCGCGATCCTTCCATAAGAAGAATGAATGTTCCCCAGGGTGAGATAGTCGTCTGTTTTGTTCAGGACTTCTTCCGCGGCCTGCAGAATATCGACGGCCTGCTTGGCGTTGCCCTTCTGGAAAAGGAGCCAGCTCTCAAGCACTCGCATAACCGCCCCCATCGGCGCATGGCCGAGTTTCAGGGCAAGATCCCTCCCCTTTACTGCGAATGCAAGAGCCTGATCGTATTCCCCCTTCATACGCAAACAACGGCCCTTCCAGAAATTCGCGATAGACAACAGTTCCTGATCGTCTGTTTCTTGCTCGAGGCTCAGGACAAGTTCAAAGTGCCGGATAGCCTCATCGGTGGATTCCTCCGTCATCGCGACCATCCCTTCCGCCATGCGCAGATGAAGATAATGGTGCAGAGGCAATTGCGCGCGCACGGCGAGAGAGAATTGATCGACAATTGTCTTGACCAGCCCGGAGCGCTGGAATCCAACGTCGACCCACTGGGCGAGGTAGCCCGCGAAGAGGGCGGAGTTCTTTTGTTTAGGGTCGAACGACGTTACTAGATGACGATGTTCTTCCAGTCGTGCCAAGCCGCGACCCACGCGTCGGCATACCAGGTCTTCCTTCAGCTGCGCGAGAAACTCATCGGAGATCTCGGCGGATTGGGGAATCATCTTCCGCGTCAGGCTGCTTGCCTGTCCCTAGTCGATGTAATCATAAGCCTCCAGCGTCAGAAATTCCGCGAAATCCGCGCTGGTCATCATGCCCTCATAGATTTCCGCCGCTTCGTCAGTGCGGCCACCCTTCATCCGGGTTTTCTGTTCGGCAATGATCCGTCGAACCATTTCCTGCGTGACCTGCCGGCCATCGCTGAGACTGGCCCCGTGTTTTACCCACTGCCATACCTGGGACCGGCAGATTTCCGCGGTGGCCGCGTCTTCCATCAAGTTGTAGATCGGAACGCAACCGGAACCACGCAGCCACGACTCCAGATATTGCAGTCCTACGTCGATATTCCAGCGAAGACCTTCTTCGGTGATCTTCCCCTCAGTGACGGCCAGCAGATCTTTCGCTTCGACCTGCACCTGTTCGTGGGGTCGTCCGATCTGGTTCGCTTCCTTCATGCAGGCATCGAACACTTCCTTTGCGATCGGTACCAAACCTGGATGGGCCACCCAGGTTCCGTCATGGCCGGCGTTCACTTCCCGAAGCTTGTCCTGCCGCACCTTCTCAAGTGCCTTCTCGTTCGCGACGCGGTCATTTTTGATGGGTATCTGCGCTGCCATTCCGCCCATGGCATGAATGCCTCGGCGGTGGCACGTTTGAATCAATAGCTCTACATACGACTTGAGGAAATGTTTCTCCATCGTCACCACGGACCGGTCGGGCAGCACGAAGTCCGGACGGTTCCGGAATTTCTTGATGAAGCTGAAGATATAGTCCCAGCGGCCGCAGTTCAGGCCAGAAGAATGCTCGCGCAGTTCATAGAGAATCTCATCCATTTCAAAGGCCGCCAGAATGGTTTCAATCAGAACCGTGGCGCGGATGGTGCCTCGCGGGATGCCGAGCTCATCCTGGGCAAAGCAAAATACGTCGTTCCACAAGCGAGCTTCCAGGTGACTCTCCATCTTTGGTAAATAGAAGTACGGCCCGGTTCCGTTGGCGATCAGTTGATTCGCATTGTGGAAGAAGTAAAGTCCGAAATCGAATAAAGATCCGGAGATCGGTTTTTCGTCCACTAAAAAATGTTTCTCGACCAAATGCCATCCCCGAGGACGAACAAGCAACGTGGCCACCTGTGGATTGAGGGCATAGCTCTTGCCGTCGGGACTGAGGAAGCGGATGGTTCTCGCCACGGCATCGCGAAGATTGGCTTGTCCCTCGAGATTGTTCATCCAAGTGGGAGAATTCGAGTCTTCGAAGTCCGCCATGAACACATTGGCGCCGGAGTTCAGTGCATTGATGATCATCTTGCGCTCTACCGGTCCGGTGATCTCAACTCGCCGGTCGAGTAGGTCCTGCGGAATGGGAGCGACCTTCCATTCTGTCCGGCGGATGTGTGCCGTTTCGGGGAGAAACCCGGGCAAAGCGCCGGCATCGATCTCCCGTTGACGAACCTCTCGTAACTTCAAAAGTTTGTTCCTTCGAGGTTCGAACTCGCGCGCCAGTCGCGTAAGAAATCGGGTTGCTTGCGGTGTGAGGATCTGGCTCACAACATCATTGCGGGTTGCTAGGGTCGCCATGTGCGTATCGTAACTCTCGCTGGCTGCCCGCACTCATCAGCTGGGACAAAACGGACGGTGTGGCCAGAACGGGCGACCCGGTTTGTGCGCCGGGGTTCGATCGGTTTTACTGCAAACATGCCGGTACGGATCGGCAGAGGAGATTTCCGACATGCACGATCAAAATATGCTCGAGTCAAAGTGGAATACCGACCCACGCTGGAACGGCATCAAGCGGCCGTACAGCGCCCAGGATGTGCTAAAACTCCGGGGTTCGATTCAGGTCGAGTACACTCTGGCTCGCCTCGGCGCGGAACGGTTGTGGTGGCTTCTGCAGAACGAATCCTACGTGCCTGCTCTCGGCGCCCTCACCGGCAACCAGGCGGTACAGCAAGTGCAAGCCGGCTTAAACGCCATCTACCTCAGCGGTTGGCAAGTCGCGGCGGACGCCAACGATGCAGGACAAATGTATCCGGATCAGAGCTTGTACCCCGCCGACAGCGTTCCCAACGTGGCTCGCCGGATCAACCATGCTCTGATGCGTGCTGACCAGATTCACCACCTTGACGGAAAGAACGGCGTCTACTGGATGGCTCCCATCGTGGCCGACGCCGAAGCAGGATTCGGCGGCGCCTTGAACGCTTTCGAGTTGATGAAGGCGATGATTGATGCCGGCGCGGCTTGTGTCCATTTCGAAGATCAACTCTCCTCGGCAAAAAAGTGCGGACACCTTGGCGGAAAAGTCTTAGTACCCACTTCCGAAGCCGTCCAAAAGCTCGTAGCCGCGCGTCTGGCCGCGGATGTATTGGACGTACCGACTCTGATCATGGCTCGAACCGACGCTGATAGCGCTCACCTGCTGACCAGCGACATCGACCCGCGCGACCGCGAATTCATCACCGGAGAACGTACCGCGGAAGGCTTCTTCCGTATTCGTGGAGGCTTGGACTCGGCCATTGCGCGCGCCATTTCTTACGCGCCATACTCCGATCTGATTTGGTGTGAGACTTCACACCCAGATGTGGAAGAAGCTCGGCGCTTCGCAGAGGCGGTACACCAGAAGTATCCGGGCAAACTGCTGGCATACAACTGCTCGCCGTCGTTTAACTGGAAGAAGAACCTGGACGATCGAACCATTGCCGGCTTCCAACAGGAACTGGCGAAGATGGGATATAAGTTCCAGTTTGTGACGCTAGCCGGATTTCACGCCTTGAATCTGAGCATGTTCGAACTGGCCCGAGGTTACAAAGACAACGGGATGACGGCGTACTCCCGCCTGCAAGAGAAAGAGTTCGCCCGCGAAGTGCAATACGGATACCAAGCCGTAAAGCACCAGCGTTTCGTTGGGACGGGTTACTTCGACGCTCTTACACAAGTGATCGCCGCCGGCGCATCCTCGACTACTGCACTGGAAGGTTCGACCGAACAGGAGCAGTTCTCAGAACCTAAGCCTCTCGTGCACCCCAAGAACGGCCCAGATGCGGCGTGCCGGCCGATCCTGGGCGACTGTCCATCACTGGTCGAACGGATTAATCCCATGGAAGAATCGCTCATGCCTTCAGGAGACTAAGACCCGACGTAAAACGAGTACCTTTCCACATAGCGCGCCGGGGCTGGAATCAATCAGCTGCGGCGCCTTTCTTATGCACTCTGCATTCTTTGTTTCCCCTTGCACCTTCTCGACACGGCCTCCAAGAATCGCACCAGTAAACCTCTCTGAACTGCCCGACGCACCCCGGAAGTGGCCGCGTAGAGCCGGCTTGAACGGGTGTGTGACCCCCGTCACGGGGCGACGTGACAGGCGTAGCTGTGGGGCATCACAGTGTTGTTCTATTTTGGGAACGAGCGTGATGCGCGTGCCGACCGCGACCCATACAGCCAGTAGTCTCGAAGCCCTTTTCAACCGCCTTCCTGAATCCCACGACCTCTCCGCGTATGAAGCCATCGAGAGGCTGTTGCGGGTTGGAGAGACAGTTGGTCTCGACGGACATGCCCTCGTCCGCCTACTCGATCGGGGCATGACATTTGAGGAAATGCTCGAACTCATCGCGGCAAAATCGGAGTCGAGCGAGGCAGCGTAGCCGCCGGTCGAATGTCGAGAGTGAATTGAAAATCAACGCGTAGGGAGAATCCGAATGAATGTCATGGAGTGGTCGCAATCTACCGTTGACTATGGACGCAAACTCGTGGATTCCGCTGTTGAGGGAGCGCGATTTGCGGAGGATCAATTTCTCAAAGAGAAACCGCTAGCTCCATTTCTAGGCGAGTCGGCGAGGCACGCCCTGGGAGCGGCAGCAGTTGGAGCGTGCCTGGGTATGTTGAGTGGGTACCTGAACGAGCGCAGGTCCTCGAGTAGGGTTCTTGGGCGCGGTCTTCTCTGCGGTGCAATCGGTTTTGGAATTGGCATGGCTTGGCAGAGCCGGGATTTTAGCGTAAGCATCACGTCCGGGGCATGGAAGCGCATCAACCAAACCCGCGATGAACGTTGGTTTGAGAAAAATCCCATCGACTACGCATAGCAAGCACAGAAGTAGCCACAGAGTTCGGGAGTGGAGGCGTGATGACAACGCGCCAAGCAACAAAAGAGCGAATCGAGATTCCGCTAACAGCAGAAACCCTCAGCGCAGATCGAGTCGCATACCTCGAGCTGCTCGTTTCCAACGCCAAAACGGCCGCCGCCCTGTTTACCCAATTCACTCAAGAGGAGGTCGACCACATCGTCAAAGCGATGGTCCTTGCCGGGTTGGAGCAGGCTCAACCTCTCGCATGCCTCGCGGTCGAAGAAACCAAGCTCGGTGTGATGGAAGACAAAGTCCTCAAGAACATGGTGGCGACTGAGTTTGTCTACAACTACATCAAGGACAAACGTACGGTTGGCATCATCCGCGAGTTATCCGAACCCAATCTGGTAGAGATGGCCGAGCCAATCGGAGTCCTCTTTTCGCTCACTCCGATTACGAATCCCACGTCTACGGTTTTGTTCAAGTGCATCATGGCCGTCAAGACGCGCAATGCGGTCATTTTCAGTCCTCACCCGAGAGCGTGGCACTGCTGCTCCGAGGCCGTCAGAATCATGTACGAGGCGGCGGTGAAGCACGGCGCGCCCAAAGGAGTCTTTTCCTGTCTGGACTCGCCAACTTTTCAGGACAACGGCTACTTAATGCGACACAAAGACGTGGGCTTGATCGATGCCACCGGCGGACCAGGCATGGTGAAAGCAGCCTACAGTTCGGGCAAGCCCGCTCTGGGTGTCGGGCCAGGGAATACTCCCGTCTACTTAGAGAAGACGGCGGATCTCAACACCGCTGTGGTCGACATTATCGTTTCCAAGACTTTTGATAACGGAACCATTTGTGCTTCCGAGCAAACGCTCGTAATCGACGATGAGATTTATGACATCGTGCTGAAGAAATTCGCGGATCTGGGTGCGCACATCTGCAATGAGAAAGAGACCAGGCGACTGGAGCGCACGGTAATCGATCCTGAAACCGGATTTATGCAGCCCATGGCAGTTGGCCAAAAGGCCATCGATATCGCTTGCCTTAGCGGTATCTCCGTGAAGCCGGATACCAAACTTCTGATCGCGCCGATTCACGGTGTGGGCCGAGAACATCCATTGTCGGTTGAGAAGTTGTTTCCCGTGCTCGCCGTGTATCGCGCGAACTCGGTGAGTGAAGCTTTGAGGGTGTGCGTGGAGGTGAACCACGCTGGAGGCCTCGGACACACGGCTGTGGTGTTTTCGCGAAACGAAGAAATCATTCGCAAGTTCGGTGAAGTAATCAACGCCGGAAGGATCATCGTAAATTGTCCGGGCTCCGTGGGAGCCTTGGGGGCGGTCTACAACGATCTGGTGCCGACCTTCTCCTTTGGTTGCGGCACCGGTGGTGGTAACAGCACCACCGATAACGTGAACATTTATCACTACCTCAACATCAAGCGCCTCGCCCGGAGGACGCAAGCTCATATGTGGTTCCGAGTTCCCAATGAGATTTACTTCAACATGAACGCGGTGGAAAATCTTCGTCATTTCCCCTCGCCCGCGACCATCATCGTCACGAATCCGGCCTTGGAGCAAATGGGCCATCTCGACATTGTCCGACGCTACCTTCGCCCGGAGACTCATGTTCACGTTCTCGTCATTCCAGACGCGGAGCCTGAGGTCCAGGTCATCCTGAAGGGAGTGGAGGCGCTCAATCTCTACAAAGCGGATCAGATCATAGCCTTGGGTGGCGGCTCAGTCATCGATGCGGCAAAGATCATGAAACTCAAGTACGAGTCGCCCGAAGCTGATCTGGAGTATCTGGCTGCCCCATTCCTGGATCTGCGCAAGCGAGTCGCCGAATATCCGACGGAAAAAATCAATCGAGCCCGGTTGGTTGCGATTTCCACGACCAGCGGCACTGGAAGTGAAGTCACTCCGTTTGCTGTCCTCATCGACAAGGAGCGAGGGCGCAAGGTGACGCTGGCGGATTACTCTCTGACTCCCGACGTGGCGATTGTCGATCCTCAGTTTGTGATGTCCATGCCGAAAGGCCTGACCGCCGATACAGGCATCGACTGCCTAACCCACGCGCTGGAGGCAGCCGTATCTAGTTACGCTTCTCCTTACACGGACTCCAACGCCATGCAGGCGATCCGGATGGTGTTCAAGTACCTGCCGATTGCGTACGAGAATCCCCACAACGAAGAGGCGCGAAGCATGATGCACAACGCGGCATGTATCGCTGCGATGGCTTTTTCCAATGCGTCCGTAGGCGTGAATCACGCCTTAGCGCACGCTTTCGGTGCGCGCTTTGGGGTACCGCATGGCCGGGCGAACGCATTGATGCTGCCGCACGTCATCGCCTATAACGCGGCAATTCCGGCCAAGTTCATGCCGTCACCTTACACGTCGGGGTACATAGCTCATAAAAAGTACGCCACGATTGCCGACTTGCTGGGCCTGAGCGGTCATGCCGTGGATGAAAAAGTGAAGAACCTGATAACAGCGACAGAACAACTGCTCGACCAACTTGGATTTCCTCGGTCGATTGCTGAGCTGGGGATTTCGAAAGAAGAGTTCGAGCGAGCCGTTCCAGAATTGGCCAAAATCGCCTTCGACGATCCGTCCGGGAGGTCAAACCCTCGAATGCCGTTGATGAGCGAACTAGTTGAGTTGTTTCGGAAAGCGTATGAGGGACGAGGTCTGGCGACGGCGGCCAGCGCGTATCAACTAGAAACCGTGTAACTGAGGATGGTGAGCCGTGGCGACGATTGCCGTTTTTCTGAATATGGATGAACAGCGCGTGGTGTCTGCCCTGCAAGAGGCTGGGGAGAATCTGGATGCCACTCAGGGCGAAGCCGTCCTGGATTTCTCTTCGGTACTCCGGATCGATTCGAGCGTGCTGGAAGCGATGGAAAAGTTTGCCACCATCGCCGACGGGAAGACGGTCAAGGTTGTGTTGCGCGGCGTCAACGTAAACATCTACAAAGTGCTCAAACTGGTGAAGTTGACGCGGCGGTTTTCTTTTCTGAATTAAGTCAGCCCAGGCGGTTGGCCGGATAGGAGCGCAGTCATGGAGAACCATCAACAGAGCGATCGCCTTTCCTGGGGCGATACGGTTTTCCTGAATCTTGAACGAGAAGGCATGCCACTCAATGTCGCGAGCATCTGCGTGTTTGAAGGACGGATCACGCTCGATGACTGTGTTCAGTTCGTCGAATCGAAGCTGCCGCGGCTCCCCCGTTATCTAAAGCGCGTCGTGCCCGCGCCGTTCGGTCTTGGCCTTCCCAGCTGGGAGTATGACCCGGACTTTGATCTTCGCCGACATGTGCGCGAAGTGACACTCAAGCACGGTACTGACACAGAACTGAAAGCTGTTGCCGCGAAACTGTTCAGCTCAGTGATGGACCGGAAGCATCCCTTGTGGGATGTGACGCTCGTGCATGGGCTGAAGAGCGATCACACCGGGCTCATCCTGCGCATGCATCACTGTCTCGCCGATGGGATCGCCAGCGTGGGCATACTGAGTACGCTGCTGGATTCGAATCCGGCGGCGCCACGACTGCCTGGAAGAAAGGTCAAATTCCGGGTTCCCCCGCCCAGCGACCCGCTGACCTCTCTGACGGCTGGCTTCGTCGATTCCTATTCGGATTTTGTCAAACGAGTTCTGTCCGCGCTGACTGATCTGCTGATGATGACGGAGCGTGCTGCGGCGAACGGTCAAAACCTCGCCAACCACGAGTTTGCGAATCTCCTGCCTGAGATCACAGCTTTCACGGAGCGAATTCGGTTTAACGTTCTCTACCGTGGACCGCAGAAATTTGCCTGCACTCAGATCCCGCTGGCGGAAATCAAGGCCATCCGTCACAAGAGCGAGACCAGCATCAACGATGTGATTCTCGCCCTCGTGACAGGGACGATTCGCCGCTATTGTGAACTGCATCACGACCGTGTGAAAGGAAAGCTGCTCCGGATTATGGTGCCGGTCAATCTGCGCGGCGCTGTCAGCACATCGGAGTTGGGAAATCGCATATCGCTGGTGCCAGTGACCATCCCTCTGGATATTCGGCAGCCGCGAAAGTTGCTCGCCGCGGTCCATAAGCGAACGGAGTTTCTAAAACATTCACACGCCGCCGAGTTAGTGAGTTTAGCTGGAGGGCTGATCGGGATGTTTCCCACGTCCATGCAGGGACTGGCCGGGCCGATGATCAGCCAGATACCCTTCACGCCCTTCAACATGGTCTGCACGAATGTGCCGGGGCCGCAATTTCCGCTCTACCTGCACGGCCACAAAATGCTGCATTGCTATCCGTATGTTCCAGTCGGAGGCGAGATGGCGGTCAACTGCGCCATCCTGAGTTACAACGGCACAGTCTACTTCGGCTTCAGCGGGGATGCACATGCTGCGCCCGATCTGAAACAACTGGAGCGATTGCTGAACATGACCTTCGCGGACCTCCGCAGGTCGGGCGGACTTCGAACTCCGGAAAAGAGAAAGGCTCCCAGAAAGCGGCAGGTGTCGTCGCCCGTCGCTGCGTCCCCAATAATCGCGCCAGTACCCGCTCCGTTGTCAAACAATGTGTCGTCACTTGGGCCGACGCGGGGGCCAGGATCTGTATCCGCAACTGAACCAAAGAAAGTCCTGACGCAACTCGTCGTCGCGTAGGCAACGTAAGCATCGGGGAGTAGACCGTGGTAGGCACTCATTTACCCGCTGAGATCGTTGTATGGTTGGTGCCCGGGCGCAATCTTTTCCTGTCCATTCATGCCCTCGGTCTCACATGTTTCTTGTTCATTATCGCGAAGCGACTCGTACCACTCATTCGAGCCGAGAGCGACCCACGTTTCAACCAGCCGCTGACTCGCCTGAAAAAAGTCTTCAAGTTCTGGCTGGGACAATGGAAGCATCCCCGCTACAAGTTCGCAGGCATCCTCCACATCCTTATATTTCTGGGATTCATTCTCCTCGCGGCTCGCGCCTTCTCCGTGCTGATTGTTGGAGTCTCCGAGAAGTTTGTGATGCCGGGTTTTTCAGGACGAACCGGTCAGATCTACGATGTCATCACCGATTACGCCGCGACGGTCGTGTTCCTCTGCATGGTGGTCGCCGCTGTTCGCCGACTCGTTTTTAAGCCTGCCCGGTACGCAGTGGCTGCAAAATACGGGAAAGGCCACACCGCGGATGCTGTCTTCTTATTGGGACTCATCGCCATATTGATGGTTGCCGACGGACTGTTCGCCGCCAGTAAGGTTGCCAGTGAGTTGCACCGCGGTCAACCGGCTGAGACGTTGGCTGTCTTGTCCCTGGCATGGTTGTTCCAGACGGCGATCGGCCCGATGTCAGTGGCGACACTTTGGGCCCTCAACCTCACTGCCTATCTCGTTCATGAAGTGACTTTTTATTTCCTGCTTTGCTATCGCCCCTTTGGAATCCAGTTCCATGTGGAGACATCTCTCTTCAGCGTTTACTTCGCCAAGCTGGATCGCGGGACAGTGAAGCCGGTGCGATGGGGCGTTTCCGACGAGCACCTCGACCAGGTGAAGTCGTTCGGCGTGAAGAAGTTTGAAGATTTTACCTGGAAGCACATGCTCGATTTTTACTCCTGCGCCGATTGCGGACGTTGTGCTGACAATTGTCCCGCCAATGCCGTGGGACGGCCGCTGGCTCCGCGATTCATAACAACCAAGGCCCGAGACTATGCGTTCCAGCACTATCCCGTGCTCGGCAAAGCGGCTAAGAACAACGCATTGATCGGGACCATTTATTCAGAGGATGAAATTTGGTCTTGCACGACTTGTGGCGCGTGCGAGGAGGAGTGTCCTCTTCTCATCGAGTACATCGACAAGATCGTCGATCTGCGGCGAGGCATGATTGATGACGGGAATGTACCGCAATCACTGCAAAAGCCGTTGAAAGCCCTCGAGAGCCGCGGCAATCCTTACGGAAAAATGGAGAAGAAGAGAAGCGAATGGGCGAAGACTCCTGATTTCCAGGCAACCTGTAAAGTCCAAGTCCTTGATGGCAAGCATGTCGCTGACACTCTGTTTTTCGTCGACAGCATCACTTCTTACGATGACCGCATACAGTCAATCGGCCGGGCGACGGCGCGGATCCTCAGCTGCACCGGCAGAAGTTTTGGCATTCTGGGCGCGGCTGAGAAAGATAGTGGTCATGAAGTCCGCCGGTTTGGTGAAGAGACACTCTTCATGGCGCTGCGCGAACACAACACCGAGGCCATCAAAATGGCCGGGGTCGAACGAATTGTTACCGCGGACCCACATGCCTTCAACGCCTTGAAACACGACTATAAGGATGTTCCACCGGTTGAGCACATCAGTCAGACCCTTGCCCGTGAAGTCAAAGCTGGGAATATCCGATTTAACCACGTCGAGAACAGCGACCGTGTTTATACGTACCACGACCCGTGCTACCTCGGGCGCCACAACCAGGTGTATGACGATCCGCGCACGGTGCTCGACGCAATTCCGGGATTGAAACGGGTCGAGATGAAGCGGTCGCGAGACCGATCCTTCTGCTGCGGTGGCGGCGGTCTCATGTTGTTCTACGAACCAAAGGAAGAACAGAGGATGGGTGTGGTCCGAGTGAAGATGGCCGCGGAAGCGGGGGCGAACGTGATCGTTACCGCCTGCCCCTTCTGCATGGTGAATATCGAAGACGCAATCAAGGTCACGGGACTCGAAGGCAAGATGTCCGCGATTGACCTCACGGAACTGGCAGACCAACACATCGTGCGCGAAACCCACGAAGAAGTCTGTGAAACAGCAAATTGCGGAGGATGAACATGGAGATCCTGGTTTGCGCACGAAGGGTGCCTGATACCTCGGAAAACGAGATGGAACTCAACTCTGCGGGAAACGACATTGAGCGCGACGAACTCGTTTACTCGGTGAATGAACCGGACAACTATGCGGTCGAAGAGGCGCTGCAAATTCGCGACCGTGTCGGGGGTACGGTCACGGTCGTGACCATCGGCGGCGAGGATGACGAAGAAATCCTGCGTCGGGAACTGGCGATGGGCGCGAATCAGGCGGTGCTGATCTCCGACGAAAAGTTCCGCGGTTCAGACGGTCGGGGTCTCGCCACAGTTCTCAAACACTTTGTGCAGAAAGGCCACTACGACCTGATCCTCACTGGGGTCCAGGCCGAGGATGGCGCCGCGCAAGTGGGCGGAATGTTGGCCGCGATGCTCGACTATCCGTTCGCGTCTCTCGTGAACTGCATCACGGTCGAAGACGGAAAGCTCAAGGTCAGTCGCGAAATCGAAGGTGGCAATCGCGAAATCAACGACATCGACCTTCCCTGCGTTCTCTCCATTCAGACCGGAATCAATGAGCCGCGTTACGTCGGGATGCGTGGCATCCGCCAGGTGGCCTCCGTGCCCATTGCCACACTGGGAGCTTCGGACCTCGGAATGGACGTGAACGCGGTTGGCGAAATGGCCGCGAAGGTGAAGCGGGTGGACTATTTCGTTCCTGCCTTGAGCAAGGGCGCGGAGATCTTGCACGGCAGTCGGGAAGAGAACGCCCACAAAGTTCTTGAATTGGTGGCTGCGAAGGGAGGCCTGAAATGATGCCCCGCATTTTTGCTTACATCGCACACAGAAATGGAATCGTCGACGATTCCGCGGCTGAACTGCTGACCGCTGCAAGAAAGATCGATACCGCAGCTTCCCCTACCGCGATCGTGGTCGGTGGTGCCGGTCTCGATGCCGGTTGCGACTCGCTCCGCTCTTCTTACAGCGAGATTTGGAAGGTCGCCAACGTCAACCTCGGCTACCCCAACTCCGAACTGGTTCGGCAGGCCCTGGTGAGCATTCTGCCACGCAACAGCATGTTGCTCATCTCGCACGATCATTTCGGAATCGATCTTGCGCCGGGCCTGTCAATCAAGCTGGAGTCCGCCTTTGTTTCAGATGTATTGGCCATCGAGGGCGTGGACGGTGACGGACTCAAATTGATCCGACAGGAATTCGGAGGGCAAGTCAGCACCCATGTACGCTGCGACATTTCTGCGGGGGGAGTGATCACCATCCGTCCTGGCGCATTGAAAGCCGAGACGCAGGCTTCTTGCACAGGGGTCGTCGTTGATAAGTCATCACTCCTCGGTCCCCTGTCCGCACGACGGCGATATGTCGAGACCATCGTCGCCGAAGCTGGCGAGGTCGATATCACCAAGCACAGCGTATTGGTCTCGATCGGCCGAGGCATTCAGGAAAAGGAAAATGTGCTGCTCGCCGAAGAACTTGCAGAAGCGCTGGGCGCGGCCGTGAGTTGCTCGCGTCCGGTGGTCGATGCGAAATGGATGGAGAAGTCCCGTCAGGTCGGTTCGTCTGGAAAAACCGTCAAGCCCAAGGTGTATCTGGCTTGCGGCATCAGTGGCGCGTTTCAGCACCTGGCAGGCCTCAAAGGAAATCCGTTCGTGATCGCCATCAACAAAAATCCGAAAGCTCCCATCTTCCAAATCGCCGATGTAGGAATCGTCGACGACGTTATCGAGTTCCTGCCGGAACTGACGAACAAAGTTCACGAAATGCGCGGCGTCGCCGCGAAATGAGGTCGCAACCATGCTCTCAAGCAAGACCCTGAAACTCAGCGTGAAGTCTCTCAAAGAATTTGCCAAAAAACGCCTCCCCGACGAGACACTGATCGAACTCGATGAACGCGATCAGTGCCCAATCGAGATCGTCCGTGACATGTGCAGTCCCGACAAACTTGGCATTCAACTCCTGTTTATTCCCGAGGAGTTCGGAGGAATGGGCGGTGGCACGTTCGACGTCTATTGCATTTGTGAAGAGATGGCACGCATCGACCTCGGGATTGCGACTTCGGTGCTCGCGACTTTCCTGGGAAGCGATCCCATCACGGTAGGTGCCACGCCGGAACAGAAAAAGACGTGGCTCAGCCGCATTGCCGACGAAGGATTGTTGTTCGCCTACGGGGCAACGGAGCCTGAGGCGGGAAGCGATCTCGGAGCTCTGCGCACTACGGCCGACGCGGTTTTACAGGACGGCCGTGTCGTCGGTTACAGGATCAATGGCAATAAACAATGGATCAGCAACGGCGGGATCGCCGAGGCGTATACGGTTCTAGCCAACACGCCCAGCGGTCCGAGTTGGTTCATCGTCGAGAAGGGCGCGAAGGGTTTCAGTCACGACGAACCCGAAAACAAACATGGCATTCGCCTCAGCAATACCGCGGCGTTGTCCTTCAATGATGTTTACGTTGACGCCGACCGCCTGATCGGCGGGGTCGCGGGCCAGGGACTGAATCAGGCTCAGGCGGTATTCGGATACACGCGCTTGATGGTCGCGGCATTCGGCCTCGGAGCAGGTTGGGCTGCTCTCGACCGCGCGATTCCTTATTCGACGAAACGCATTCAGGCCGGAGCGCCACTTTCGGAAAAGCAAGGGTATACGCACAAGCTGATCGTGCCGCACGTCGCGCGACTGGAAGCCGCTCGCGCCTACATCGAAGAGACTGCGGAGCGCATCGATGCCGGCGAGGGAAGCCTCAACACCGAAGGCGCCATCGCCAAGTACATGGCTACGGAGGCCGGGAATCAGGCTGCTGACGCCAGCATCCAGGCGCTCGGGGGATACGGATACACGCATGAATACCTGGTCGAGAAGATCAGCCGCGATGTGCGCATCACCACGATTTACGAAGGCACATCCGAAATCATGGAAATGACCATCAGCCGCGACCGCTGGCAACTTCACTTGAAGACTCGCGGACAGCATTATCACGAACGGGCACGCGAGTTGGAAAGCCTGCACGCCAAGCATCCGGGTGTAGGCGCTGACATTGCCGCACTCGCGCATCACGCTCTGGCAGAAGTCATGGAGAAGGCTCGAGCGGCTCGCCTCACCCGTTATCAACACATCCTCCTGCGTCTTGGGGAGTGGATCGCTTACGCAGAAAGCGCCGGCGCGCTAGCTCGGCGAGCCGCTCGACTCGCGGAAGGAAAGCTCAATGAGAAAGCCAACCGGCGCTTTGATGCAGCAGCGCTCGCGGCCTTGAGCCGGGTTTTCGCGCGCGATGCAGCCCTCAAGGTTGCTGAAGAAGGATTGCGCTGGGTTTGCGGGTCCGGCGGAGTGAATGACACGGACTTGTCCGCCTTTGAAACGAGTTTGCAAATGGCCGCCATGCACCGTGCCCAGGCGGGCTTGCTCTCTGACATGGATTTCATAGCCGACGTCCTCTACGCCCGCGCTGCAAAGCCTGCAGTGGCCGCCTGAGTATTAAGACGCCTGACTATCTTTCACGCGCAATCCGCCACCAGGGTTGCACAGGAGCGTCGTCATGGAAAACACAGCCAATCGTGCGATCGCGATTGTAGGAGCGGGAGCTGTTCTGCCCGATGCCGCCAACGTGGGGGCTTTCTGGGAAAACATCAAGAACGGACGTTACAGCATCACTGAAGTTGCGCCGGACCGTTGGAACCCGGCGCTTTACTACGATCAAGACCACAACGCTCCGGATAAGACCTACTCGAAGATTGGCGGCTGGGTGCGGGAACAGGTGTGGAATCCATCGCAGTGGCATCTGGCCATTCCGCCTCGTGTGACCGACGCAATGGATCAGTCACAAAAATGGGCGATCGCAGCCACGCGAGAAGCCTTGGCGGATTACGGCTACCCAGACCGGCCGCTGAACGCGGACCGCGTCGCTGTAATCCTGGGTAATGCGATGGCGGGTGAAAAACACTATATGACCGCATTGCGCGTTTTCTTTCCGGAATACGCGCACGAACTGGGTGAGATCGCCAGTTTTGCCGCCCTGCCGCAAGCCACCCGAACTGAGATCACCCGCGAGTTGCACGACCGAATTGACCGGCATCTGCCGGAAATCACAGAGGACAGCATGCCCGGCGAATTATCCAACTGCATTGCCGGACGCATCGCGAATATCCATAACTTCCACGGTCCGAACTACATTTGCGACGCGGCTTGCGCCTCCGCAATGGCGGCGATGAGTTCTGCCGTCGAGGGACTGCTGGCGAATGATTTTGACGCAGTGATCACCGGTGGGATTGACCGCAACATGGGCGTCTCGACCTTTGTGAAGTTCTGCAAGATCGGGGCTCTCTCTGCGACGGGTACCCGCCCCTATGCGGAGGGAGCGGATGGGTTCGTGATGGGCGAAGGCTGCGCGATCTTCTTGATGAAGCGCCTGGCGGATGCCGAGCGCGACGAGGACAAGATCTACGCGGTGCTGCGCGGCATCGGCGCCGCGAGCGACGGAAAGGGGAAAGCGATCACCGCTCCGAATCCCGTCGGCCAGAAGTTCTGCCTCGAGCGCGCGTGGCAGAACGCCGGGATATCTCCAGCCACGGTCACTCTAGTGGAGGGCCATGGCACATCGACGCGCGTGGGGGATGTGGTCGAAGCGCAGTGTGTGGCCGATATGTTCAGCAGTCATCATCTTCCCGTGCATTCCGTAGCGCTGGGTTCCGTCAAATCGAATATCGGACATCTCAAAGGCGCTGCCGGAGCGGCCGGGGTTCTGAAAACCGCTCTGGCTCTGCGGGACAAGGTGCTGCCGCCCAGCGTCAATTGCGAGCATCCCAGTCCAGACATCGATTTCGCCCACTCTCCGCTCTACGTCAATACCGAACTTAAGCCGTGGACCGTACCGGACGATATACCGCGTCGCGCTGGAGTTAGCGCCTTCGGATTTGGAGGGACGAACTTCCATATCGTGCTCGAAGAGCACATTCCTCACAGGCTCACCGGAAATGGAAAACGGTCCGTCGCTGTCGGCGCCTTCCCCCAGAATGCAGGCAATGAGGTTGTCATGAACGCGAAACAAGAATCTTTCTATCCCTCGCCGTCCTCTACATCTACATCGTCTGCTTGCAAGCCGCCCCTGCGTGGCGCGCTCGTCATTGGCGCTGACTCCAATGCTGCACTACTCGATCGCCTTCGTTCCGTCATGGCGGGAGTGCAAGCTGGTGGTCTTCCCGCAGCCGGCAGTGCCGAAAGAAACAGATCTGCGCGCACCTGAGCGTCTGGCGATTGACTATGCCGATGCTGCTGACCTTGCGGAGAAATCGGCCAATGCACTCAAGGCCCTTGCACTGGACCAGGCACCGATGTGGAAAGCCCTGCGCGCGCAAGGCATTTTCCGCGGTCGGGGTCCCGCGTCGAAGGTGGCCTTCCTCTACACAGGTCAAGGCTCGCAGTACGTCAACATGCTCCGTCCGCTCTACACCGCGGAGCCGATTGTGGCAGAGACATTTGCCCAAGCCAATCGCGTGATGACTCCGTTACTCGGAAAGCCTCTCACCGAATTTGTTTTTGTCGATCAAACTGATCTCGCCGCCGTTGCTAAAGCCGAGGAAGACTTACGTCAAACCGCGATCACTCAGCCGGCCGTACTGGCGATCGACTTGGCTCTCACCCGGCTCCTGGCCGCATACGGTGTCGAGCCCGATATGACGATGGGACACAGCCTTGGCGAATACGGTGCATTGGTCGCCTCCGGAGCCCTTCCTTTCGAGGATGCTCTCGAAGCTGTCAGTGCCCGCGGCCGTGGAATGACTCGCGTTGCAGTAGCTGACAAGGGCCGAATGGCAGCCGTTTTTGCACCTCTGGATGAAATTGAGCGCCTCTTGAAGACGGTCAACGGATACGTGGTGATTGCCAATATCAACAGCCAGCGACAGGCTGTCATTGGCGGGGCCAGCGAAGCAGTTGCGCAAGCCATTGGAGTGCTCCAAAAAGCTGGCTACGATGTCTCAGAGTTGCCGGTCAGCCATGCCTTTCACACCTCGATTGTGGCCCCGGCGAGCGGTCCGTTACGGACGGAATTGGAACGTTTGCATCTCCAATCGCCGCGTGTGCCGATCGTCGCCAACTTCAACGGCGAGTTCTATCCCACCGGACCGGACGTTGTGCCGCAAATGTTGGACCTGCTCGCCCAACAAGTCTCTTCTCCCGTGCAGTTCGTCAAGGGCCTGCGCACACTCTACGCGGCGGGCGCCCGCGTCTTCGTGGAAGTTGGACCTAAGAAGGCGTTACAGGGATTCGCCGAGGATGTCCTTGGCGACGACGGCGAGTGTGATTTCGCTCTTCACCAATCATCCGAAGTTCGGCGACATCGCCTCGTTCAACCGGGCTTTGTGCGGGCTTTATGCGGCGGGACTCGGCCGCGGAACTGGCGCAATTTCCGTTGAAAGTCCTGCCACATCCGTTTCCGTCGAGCCTGGAAGATCCGGGCAGACTGCACCGGTCGCGGTCCCTTCTTCAATGCGGCGGCGCGAGTGCCCATTCAGCAGAAGGAAACGGCGATCACTTCGCTCAACTCGGCCACTTCTTCGCCGAGGTCCTGGAGCGAGGCTGGCAGATGCATCGTGGCGGGGAAAACGCTTCGTCGCGCACCCCGGTGGTCATCACCGGTGCAGCGCTGGGTCTTCCTGGAACCGACCACGTCTTTGATGACGCGAACCTGGCGCGCATTCTTCGCGGCGATCAATTCATCGGACTCATTCCTGCACATCTGCGCAAGGCGATGCTCGACAAGCACATCACGCGCCTCGTCAAGAACGACAACAGCGGACCAACGTTCGAAACGATCAATAACGTGGCGGATGTCATCAAGTTGGCGGGCCGGGGAGGGGAATTCGATATTGAGAAAGAATTTGGCATGTCCGCCGATCGCCGTGCGGCGCTCGATCGCGCGACTCAACTGGCGATCGCAGTTGGCATTGACACGCTACGCGATGCTGGCATCCCGTTGGTCATGCGTTACAAGACCACCACCAAGGGCACCAAGTTGCCCGATCGGTGGCCCTCCCCGATTCACTCCGCGACGATACGGGCGTGATCTTCGCCTCGGCGTTTCCCGGCTGCGACTCATTCGCCGATGAAATGGGGCGTTACTACACGGACAGGGCACGCCGTGAGCAGGTGGAATTACTGGAGGGCCTGCTCGACCAGGCGCAGAAGGGCGATGGGGATTCCTCTCTCGAACGGAAGCTGGGGAGTCAGCTGCAATCCTTGCGAGAGACGATTGCAAAGGAACCGTACGTCTTCGATCGACGGTTCCTACTCAGAACTCTTTCGATGGGACACTCGCAGTTTGCCGAATTCATCGGCGCGCGTGGACCCAACACACAACTCAACTCCGCCTGTGCCAGCACCACTCAAGCAGTGTCTGTGGCAGAGGACTGGATCCGGGGCGGACGGTGCCGCCGCGTGATTATTATTTCCGGGGACGATGTCACTTCGGACCATTCCATGGAATGGTTTGGTGCTGGATTCCTCGCCAGTGGTGCAGCGGCGACGGATGACGTGGTGGAGGAAGCAGCAACTCCTTTTGACCGGCGGAGGCACGGCTTGATTGTTGGCATGGGAGCCGCCGGGCTCATGGTCGAGAGCGCCGATGCGGCCCGCGAGCGCGGAATCCAACCAATCTGCGAAGTGTTGAGCACAATCACTGCCAACAGCGCCTTCCATGGCACTCGCCTCGATGTGCAGCATATTGGCCAGGTGATGGAAAAACTGCTGACCCAAGCGGAGGCGCGCGCCGGCATTTCCCGTCACCAGATAGCGCCGCACACCTTATTTGTTTCTCACGAAACCTATACACCGGCGCGGGGCGGCAGCGCCTCGGCTGAGATTCATGCGTTACGCCACGTGTTTGGCGGAGATGCAGATCAGATTGTCATTGGCAACACCAAAGGTTTCACCGGTCACGCGATGGGAACCGGAATCGAAGACGTCCTTGCGGTAAAAGCCCTGGAAACCGGCGTGGTACCTCCAGTCGCTAACTTCAAGGAGGTTGATCCGGAACTGGGCACTCTGAACCTTTCCAAAGGCGGTTCCTATCCTGTCGAATACGCAATCCGTCTTGGTGCCGGATTCGGCTCGCAAATCAGCATGACATTGTTGCACTGGGTGGCGTCCCGAGATGGCGTCCGCCGCAGTCCGAATGCTTTGGGTTATGCCTATCGCATCGTCGACGAGGAAAGATGGAGGAAGTGGTTGAGCCAGTCCGCCGGCTATCCGACCGTGGATCTTGAAGTAGTGCAACGCACGTTGAGGGTACGCGATCGGGCGTCTGTAGTCCGCCTGTCGGAAGGCACACAAAAAAGTGTACCGGTGAATGTGTCGAAGGTCGCTTCCGTCCCCGTAGTTGCTGCGACAGCGGTGACCCCGACCAGTCCCGCCGTCCCTCCAAAGGTGGCAGCCGAAATGATCGCTGCCCATGCCTTTCATCGTGCCAACACTGACAGCGGAAGGCGATTCGGTGAAAGAGCGTGTGCTTGCCCTCGTTGCTGAAAAGACAGGATATCCCGTCGACATGCTCGATTTGGATCTCGATCTCGAGGCAGATTTGGGTGTCGATACCGTCAAGCAAGCCGAGGTGATGGCCACGATTCGCCAAGCTTATGGCATCGCTCGCGATGACAAAATCAGGTTGCGCGATTTTCCCACGCTCGCTCATGTGATCCGCTTCGTGAACGAACGGCGACTTGCGCCTGATGCGACAAACTCAGCGCTACTCCCGTCTGCGGTCAGAAACGAGCCGGCAGTCAAGAGTGTCGGTCTGAATCCACCTGCTGCAGTTCCTGCTACGGATAGCGATTCAGTCAAAGAACGGATCCTCACGCTGATGGTGGAGAAGACCGGATATCCGCAGGACATGCTTGATCTGGATCTCGATCTCGAAGCCGACCTCGGTGTCGACACCGTGAAGCAAGCCGAAATGTTCGCGGCGATTCGCGAGATCTATAACATTCCGCGCGATGAGAATCGCAAACTCCGTGATTACCCAACCTTGGCGCGCGTAATCCGATTCGTGTACGAGAAGCGGCCCGACTTGAGTGCCTCCCAGCCAGCCCCACATGCTGAGATAACGCTCCCGAAAGTCGAAGTCATTGCGCCAGTACCGCCGACGTCTTCAGCCCACGATAGCGATCCAGTCAAAGAACGGATCCTCACGCTGATGGTGGAGAAGACCGGATATCCGCAGGACATGCTTGATCTGGATCTCGATCTCGAAGCTGACCTCGGTGTTGACACCGTCAAACAAGCCGAAATGTTCGCGGCGATTCGCGAGATCTATAACATTCCGCGCGATGAGAACCGCAAACTTCGTGACTATCCAACCTTGGCGCACGTAATCCGATTCGTGTACGAGAAGCGGCCCGACTTGGCACCCGTATCAGGCTCTTCACCGGTCGCTTTCTCGATGCAGGAAGTTGAGCCGACACAGCCCGACGTCGTGCCATCGCAACCGAAGTACGTGTTGAGGACCCCATAAAGAAAAAGGTGTTGCAGATCGTGGCCGAGAAGACCGGGTACCCGGAGGACATGTTGGACCTCGATCTCGATCTCGAGGCCGACCTCGGGGTCGACACCGTAAAGCAAGCAGAGATGTTCGCGGCTGTGCGTGCGGCTTACAACATTCCACGCGATGAGAATCTAAAACTGCGCGATTTTCCCACGCTGGCGCACGTGATCAAGTTTGCACACGACCGCTCGACGCTCGCGCGCCCAGCCTCCGTCTCGTTCCGACGAACGAGCGCGTCCGAACGCAGCAGAGCAGCCTGTTGCGTCCACTTTCAAGACATCAATTCCGGTTCTCGCAAGTTTCGATCCGGCCAATCGTGTTCCACGGCGTGTACCAGTCCCTGCACTTCGTCCTCCGCTCTCACTTTGCAAAGTCACGGGCGTCAAGCTCGACGACAAGGTGCGCGTCGTAGTCATGCCGGATAAGGGCGGCGTTGCCGATGTGTTGACAAAACGCCTGGAGGCGATGGGAGTAGAAGTACTCCGCATCGATCCGGCGGCCACTGCTGACGCGTTAACCGATCTGCTCAAGAGTTGGATCGCGCGCGGTTCGGTTCACGGCGTCTACTGGTTGTCCGCAAGCGACAACGAAGGAAACATTCGGGACCTCGATCTTGCGAAGTGGCGGGAAGCATTGCGGGTCCGTGTGAAATCGCTGTATCGGACGATGCGGATTTTGTATGACCACATCGCGCGCCCCGGCACGTTCCTGGTGTCGGCCACGCGGCTCGGCGGCCGGCACGGCTACGACGACGCGGGAGCTGTTGCTCCGCTCGGCGGCGCTGTCGTGGGTTTTGCCAAGACGTATAAGCGAGAACGTCCGGAAGCGCTTGTAAAAGTCCTTGATTTTGAAACGAACCGCACTGCGGCGGAAGTCGCGGACCTGCTCGTGGATGAAACACTGCGGGACCCTGGTGTGGTCGAAGTCGGATACACCGGAAACCAGCGTTGGACGCTGAGCCTGCAAGAGCAGCCCGCCGCTGACGGCAAGCCCGGCATGGTGCTCGACAAGAGCAGCGTTTTTCTGATTACCGGCGCTGCAGGCAGCATTGTCTCGGCGATCACCGCCGACTTGGCCGCCGCGTCCGGCGGTACCTTCTATCTGCTCGATCTGGTTCCACAGCCTGAGCCGGATAATCCCGATCTCAAGCGGTTCGCAACCGACAAAGAAAATCTCAAACGCGATCTCTTCACCCGCATTCAGAGTCGCGGAGAACGGGCCACCCCGGCTCTCGTCGAAAAGGAGCTTGCCAGTCTGGAACGAGCCCAGGCTGCTCAAAGCGCCATTGACGCCGTGCGCGCGGCCGGCGGCACACCACATTATTTCAGCGTCAACCTGGTCGATGCGGATGCCGTCGCCAAAGTCGTCGATCAGGTGCGCCAGCGTAGCGGACACATCGATGTGCTTTTGCATGCTGCCGGTGTTGAGCGAAGCCACTCCCTGCGCGACAAAGACCCGAGGGAATTTGACCTGGTGTTCGATGTCAAGAGCGATGGTTTTTTCAATCTCCTGCATGCCATCGGTGACATGCCATTAGGTGCGACCGTTGCATTCAGTTCAATTGCAGGCCGCTTCGGCAATGTCGGTCAGGCGGATTACAGCGCTGCCAACGATCTGCTCTGCAAAATCACCTCGAGCTTCCGCACGACCCGCCCTGCAACTCGCGGCATCGCGATCGATTGGACGGCGTGGGGTGGAATCGGAATGGCCACTCGCGGCTCAATCCCAAAAATCATGGAAGTTGCCGGTATCGACATGCTGGCCCCCGAGGCCGGCATCCCGCTGATCCGGCGCGAACTCACCGTCGGAGCGACGCGCGGCGAGATTGTGATCGGCCAACGACTCGGCGTCTTGCTGAATGAGTGGGACTCTACGGGTGGACTCGATATTTCGACAGCAGAGTCTGTCTGGAAATCTTCGTTCCCCATCGGACCGATGGCGGGCCCAGTTACATCCATGAGCCTCTATGACGGCTACTCGATCGAGACGACGCTAGACCCGCCGATTCAGCCGTTCCTTCGTGACCACCAAATTGACGGCACTCCCGTACTCCCAGGTGTGATGGGCATCGAAGCATTTGCCGAAGCGGCATTGTGTCTACTGCCCGGATGGCATGTTGAAGCAATCGAGGACGTCCGTTTCCTCGCGCCCTTTAAGTTCTATCGCAACGAACCTCGCACCGTGCGGATTGAAACACAAATTTACCCGCTGCAGAATTGCTTAGTCGCGGATTGCCGCTTGATCGGACTTCGATCACTTCCAAACCAAACTGAGCCTCAACGGACAACGCATTTCACCGCACGAGTGCGGCTCGCGAAACAGCGAACGCGGCCACTGCCTGCGAAGCCAGGGGTTGAGCCGACTGGAGCAGCCGTCGAAGCTTCAGATATTTATCGGCTTTACTTCCACGGGCCTGCTTATCAGGTGCTGGAACAAGCGTGGTGGGATGGAAAGCAGATTGTCGGCTTAATGGTCGAACAGCCTGCCTCCCAATCATCATCCGATTGAACTGCCGACACTAATGGCACCTCGGCTGATCGAGCTTTGTTTCCAAACGGCCGGAGTCTGGGAGTTGGGCGTCCACGGTCGCATGGGCCTGCCACAGCACGTGCGCGAGGTCTCGTTATTCCGCGCGCCGGATCTGGCCGAAGGCAGGTTATATGCCGTAGTCACCCCCGACCACTGTTCGTGGAACCTTTGAAGCGGAAGTCCTCGACACAATCGGAAATTGTTACTTACGCGTAACTGGCTACCAGACGGTAACGCTCCTCGACGGCGTTGATCCGGAACGTCTGAAACACTTGCAAGCCATCATGTTTGGGAAGGGCTTTTGGTGGCTTAGACGAATGCAACCTGACCGACGGACGAAGATTTTCATTGGGGTCCATATGCCCAAAGAATTCCAGCGAGTTGCGATTGTGAATCGGGGCGAGGCCGCGATGCGTTTTATCCACGCGGCGAACGAGTATCAGGCAAGAGCACAAACTGCCAATGAGGACGATTGCGCTCTTTACTGAGCCCGACCGGCATGCCATGTTCGTCCGCGAAGCGGACGAGGCATTCTCTCTCGGCACCGCCTGCTTCGCCGATCCAGAAACTCTTCGCCCCAAGAGCAGTTACCTCGACTATCGCCGCCTTGAACAGGCGCTTGCCGCTACGCGCGCAGATGCCGTGTGGGTAGGATGGGGCTTCGTAGCCGAACACGCTGCATTTGCTGATCTTTGTCAGGAAATGGGGATCGTGTTCATCGGTCCCGCGGAAATGTCATGCGCAAGTTGGGCGACAAGATCTCAGCCAAGCGTCTGGCGGAACAATCCGCATATTCCTATCGCCCCCTGGAGTGGGGGTCCCGTGGAAACGCTGAGGACGCTTGTTCCCACGCTGAACGTATCGGTTTTCCACTCTTGATCAAGGCTACTGCGGGCGGCGGAGGTCGCGGAATACGCATTGTACGTTCATGGACGATCTCTCCCAAGCTTTTGACAGTGCTCGTTCCGAAGCGTTCAAAGCCTTCGGGGACCCAACCGTTTTTCTGGAGTACCTGGTGGAAGGTGCGCGCCATGTCGAAGTCCAGATCATTGCCGATCAATACGGAACGACGTGGGCGCTGGGAGTGCGCGATTGCACAATCCAGCGCAGACACCAGAAAGTTCTCGAAGAGGCACCCTCCCCGGCTCTTTCTCGACAGGAAGACGAGGCGCTACGACAAGCCGCAATTCGCCTGGGGAAGGCGGCTGGCTACTGCAGCGCAGGCACCGTGGAGTTCCTTTACCACCCTGAAAGCCACCGCTTCTGGTTTATGGAAGTGAATACGAGGTTGCAGGTCGAGCATCCCGTTACCGAATGCACGACGGGGCTCGACTTGGTGAAGCTTCAGATCAGGGTGGCTCGGGGCGAGCGCCTGGAAGGGCTGCCGCCGCGCAGCACCGGTCATGCCATCGAAGTACGGTTGAATGCAGAAGACCCCGAAAATGGTTTTGCTGCCGCACCCGGTCTCCTTGAACGCTTCAGGATTGCGACGGGGCCTGGGGTGCGTGTGGACACCGGCGTAGCCGAGGGCGACATCATCCCGCCGGACTTCGACTCCATGATCGCGAAGGTCATCGCACATGGTCAAAGCCGCACGGAAGCCCTGGCCCGGCTTCAGCGAGCCCTGCGGGAAAGCGTCATCGTCATCAAAGGTGGCAGCAGCAACAAGGCGTTCCTGTTGGAACTGGTCGATCGAAGTGAAGTTCAAAGCGGCAGAGTGGACGTTGAATGGCTTGACCGGGAAGGTGCGGCTCGCCATCAGCTTCCCGGTAGGTATGCCGATGTCGCCTTGGTGCAGGCTGCGATCGACGCTTACGATGCCGAATTGGCCATCGAGCAGGCCCAGTTCTTCGCCTCGGCAGCGCGCGGCCGGCCACGTGTACCGGAGTGAGATCGATCGAACTCTGGCCCTGCCGCTATCGCGGCCATCTCTACTCGATGAAGACTCATCGGCTTGGTCCACTGGAGTACAAGGTCGAAGTGGATGGAACGCAGATCGAGTGCCAGCTTGAACGGCGAGGCCAGTACGAGTGTTGGCTCACAGCCTTCGGGCGTCGCTTCCATATCATCTCGATGGTTCAAGGCGTGAATTCGAGAATTGAAGTGGACGGTGTCGCCGCACCAGGTGGATCGAGACGACGGAGGCGTCGTGCATGCTCCGGCGCCCGCAGTCGTCGTGTCGATTGCAGTGAAACCAGGAGACATGGTTGCGGTCGGAGATCGTCTGGCTGTACTCGAAGCAATGAAAATGGAGACGCAGGTAGTCGCGCCATTTTCCGGCCGCGTCCAGCAAGTGCTGACGATGCCCAATGTGCAGGTCGATACCGGAGCACCGCTGGTTCGAATCGAAGGCATAGGCGGCGATGACGGCGTCCGGGCGCAGAATCGGGTGATTTTCGGCGCCTCCCAGGTCGCTTGCGAAGATAGCGAGCCATCGCATTTCTCGCTGCAAAGAAAACCTCAAGGCACTCCGCCAACTCATGCTGGGATTCGATCTTGACCCGGCGCACAGTGCTCGCCAGTTTGCTACCTGGAGCCAGATCTGCCCGGCGGATAGCGACGAAGTCAGGCGATCCGAAAATGAGATCCTCAGCATCTTCGTGGACATATGTTCTCTGTTCCAACGAGAGCCTGAAGTGGATCACCGTCTAGCCGGGGAAGAACCCAGCGCCGAGGCCTACCTCTTCTCGTACTTGCGCATGGTTGAGACGAATGGAGAAGGGCTCCCGTCATCCTTTGTCGATGCTTTGCGCCGTGCTTTGGCTCACTATGGCGTTTGTACGCTGGAAGCGTCGACGCGACTAAAGGAGAGCTTGCTCTGGATCTGCAAATCACACCAGCGAATGGAACAGCAAGCCACGGCCATTCTCGGCATTCTCGAAAGACGTTTGCGGCAGGCCAAGTCCCGGAGCCCCGCGTCAACGGTTCTTTTCGGCTGTTGCTTGATCGAATGATCTCTATCTCTCACGAACCGTATCCTTCAATTAGCGATCTTGCGCGAGAGGTACGCTATCGCTACTTCGACCAGCCTGTCTTTGAGCACACACGCAATCAGGCTTACAACGAAGCAGAAGGCCATCTCGACTATCTTGCGGCTCATCCCGCCGCGCCCGACCGCCAGTCCAGAATTCACGATCTGATCGAGTGTCCTCAATTGCTGGCTGGGCTGTTCGCGGGCCGGTTACCGGCGGCCGATCCTACCTTGCGCCGGACCATGCTCGAAATTCTCACCTGGAGGTATTACAAGATCCGGGCACTCCAGAACCTTGTTCGCCTGCGGTAAACGGACATTCTATTTGTCACGGCTGAATATGACCATGAGGGTAAGCGCGTTCATGTCTTCGCGTGTTACGCTGAATACAGCGGCCTCTCCGAGGCCGCGCAGGAAATGCTTCCGGCGATTACGGAGGTCCCCGCTGAGGACGACATCGTAATCGATTTTCACGTTTGCTATTCCGGCAAACTGGCGATCCCGACGCTATGCAACTGGACGTGCAGTCGATGGTGAACCAAATCGAATTCACTCGTCCGATCCGTCGCATCGTTGTAGCGGTCGCCGCTGTTCGCCGGGGCGAACGTGTGAGTCACATGCAGCACTTCACTTATCGTCTTGCCGAAAACGGATACGAGGAGGAAAAGTTTTACCGCGGTTTGCATCCCATGATGGGCAAGCGGTTGCATTTCTGGCGGCTCAGCAATTTCAAGATCGAGCGCCTGCCTTCCGTGGCGGACGTCTATCTTCTCCATGCTGTCGCCAACGACAATCCAAAGGATGAACGCCTATTTGCGGCTGCTGAAGTCCGCGATGTAACTCCAGTTCGCGATGAAGCCGGCCGCATCGTGCAGTTGCCGCATCTTGAACGAATGTTGATGGAAGCGCTGGCGGCGATACGGTTGTTTCAGTCGCGGCGGCGGCCGCAGGAGCGCCTCTATTGGAACCGCGTATTTCTTTACGTATGGCCTTCGCTCAATCTGAAGCCCGATGAATTGCAGGATATTGTGCGCAGACTTGTGCCCTCGACCGAAGGCTTGGGCCTGGAACAAGTTGCCGTACGTGCCCGTATTCCCAACCCCGCCACCGGAGAAATGCGGGACATGGTGGTACGCATTTCGAGCCCGGTCGGCAGCGGGTTGCTGATCACGTTCCGCCCCGCCGACAAACTGCTTCCCCTCAAATCGCTGACGGCTATACGATCAAAAAGCTCATTCGCGTCCGCCAGCGCGGGAATGGTCTATCCCTACGAGATCATCAAAATGCTGACTCCCGCTCGCGAAGACCACGCGAACCGAGTTTCCCACCGGAGATTTCGTGGAGCATGATCTCGATGCGGCGGGACGTCTGGTGCCGATAGAGCGTCCTTATGGCCAGAACAAGGCAAACATCATTGTTGGAGTGATCCGCAACTTCACGACTCGTTATCCGGAAGGTATGGCTCGGGTCCTGCTACTGGGAGATCCCAGCCGCGATCTGGGCGCTCTTGCCGAAGTCGAGTGCCGGCTCATCCTGGGCGCTCTGAATCTGGCCGAGGAGAAGGGCATTCCCGCTGGAATGGTTCCCGATCTCGGCGGGCGCGAAGATCTCGATGGAAAGCGGCGTCGAGAACATGGACTGGATTGCCCAGGTTTTGCGCCGCCTGGTGGAGTTCACTCAAGCCGGTGGGGAAGTCAATCTCCTCATCAACGGCATCAACGTGGGAGCGCAACCTTATTGGAATGCCGAAGCCACGATGCTGATGCACACTCGAGGCATTCTAGTCATGACCCCGAAGGCATCGATGGTACTTACCGGAAAGCGAGCTCTCGACTACTCCGGCGGCATCTCGGCGGAAGACAATCAAGGTATTGGCGGTTACGACCGCATTATGGGGGTCAACGGCCAGGCGCAGTATTGGGCACGCGACATTAATGAAGCCTGCCACATTCTCTTCCGGCACTACGACCACACCTACGTTTTGCCGGGAGAACGCTTCCCGCGGCGGGCGGAATCGACTGATCCGATCGAGCGCGACGTCCAGAGCTATCCCCACAACGAGAATGGCGAGGAAGGATTCGCGCTGGTAGGGGAGATCTTGTCCGACCAAACCAATCCCGGCCGAAAGAAACCCTTCGACGTTCGCAGAGTGATGATGGCGGCTATCGATCAGGACCATCCGCCACTGGAACGCTGGGCTGGCATGCGCGCCGCGGAGACCGCGGTCGTGTGGGATGCGCATTTGGGCGGATATCCTGTGTGCCTCATCGGCATCGAATCTCGGTCCGTGCCTCGAATGGGATTTGTCCCGGCTGATGGACCGGATCAATGGTCCGCTGGAACACTCTTCCCGCAGTCTTCAAAGAAAGTAGCGCGCGCCATCAATGCTGCCACCGGCAATCGCCCGGTGGTGGTGCTGGCCAATCTTTCTGGGTTCGACGGTTCGCCCGAGTCGATGCGACGCTTGCAGCTTGAATATGGAGCAGAGATTGGGCGTGCCGTAGTGAACTTCAAAGGCCCCATCGTATTTTGCGTGATTTCTCGGTATCACGGAGGGGCGTACGTAGTTTTCTCCAAAGCACTCAACGATCAAATCGAGGTGGCGGCGTTGGAAGGTACGTATGCCTCGGTCATCGGAGGCGCTCCCGCAGCGGCGGTGGTTTTCGCGGGTGAAGTCGAGGCTAGGACGCGCAAGGATGAGCGCTTGCAGGCCCTGAACCAGGCGATGCTTCTAGCCGAAGGCAGCGAGAAGCTGCGGCTGCGCAATCAGTGGAATGAACTTCATAAGGTCGTATATTCGGAGAAACTAGGTGAGATGGCAGGCGAGTTTGACCACGTTCACAGCGTGCATCGGGCCCTTAGCGTAGGCGCTCTGAATTACATTATTCCGCCGGCCAATCTTCGCCCCTATCTGATCCGCGCGTTGGAACGTGGCATAAAACGGGAGGAGATCGAAAGAAGTCGCGAGCTCGAGATCGTCGAAGCGGCCTAGCCTCCCGCGAATTGGCTGTGACGTTAAAGGCTTCCTCTGCGTGCTACTACCGACGGTTCGCACAACTGGAGCGGATGACTCCCATGGATGTTTATTGGCTCGAGCAGACTGAAGCCGACGTGCCAGCGGGTGATCAGTGGCTCGGGGCCCGAGAGCTGCTTCGCCTGGGCAAAATGCGTTTCGCCAAGCGGCGAGCCGACTGGCGTCTCGGCCGTTGGACCGCGAAACAGGCATTGGCACTTCGCTTCGGCCTTCCCACGGATATTCACTCCCTGGCGCAGATAGAAATACAAGCCGCCCCATCCGGCGCGCCAGAGGTCTCGTTCCTGAACCACGCGGCGGATGCTTCGATTTCGATTAGCCACCGCGACGGTTCAGCGATCTGCGCCGTTGCACTCGCCAAGATTTGTCTCGGTTGTGATTTGGAGTTGGTCGAACCGCGCAGCGATGCCTTCGTCACGGACTACTTCAAAACCGACGAGCGCAAGTTAATTCAGCAAACGTCACCAGCGGATCGTCCCCTGATGACGACTCTGCTCTGGAGCGCTAAAGAGAGCGCCCTGAAGGCAACGCATGAGGGACTTCGCCTCGCCACCGGTTGTATGGAGGTCCACCCCGGTGAAATTATGCGGGGGGAGTCCGATGTCGCTCGCGGGGATCTTTGTCCTGCCGCTCCGTTCGCTCCTGCTTCTGATAGCTGGCGTCCCCTCCACGTGCGCTACACCGACTCCCAAAGTTTTGACGGCTGGTGGCGATATGCGAACCAAATGGTGCGGACAATCGTTTCCAGCCTCCCCCGTCTCGACCGATTGAGATCGCCTCATCTTTTCAGTCCGGCGCACCAATGAAGAACTTGGCGGGTTTGGACGAGGAAACCGTATTCAACAGTTCATCCAGTAGGCGTCGTTGATGGGCCGTTTGCGATTTTTTCCGAAATTCCAGTCGTCGGAATTCCGTTAAGGCTTTTGAAAATATGGTGGCCAGGGACGGAGTTGAACGCCGACGCCAGCCTTTTCAGTCTGTGGCTGTCCTGCACACTCAATAACTTGCCGGTTGCGGACCGCTAAGTAAGTTCTTCCAAGTATATGCAGGTTGGTTCTATTGTGGGTTGCATCGTGGGTTAGCACGCGGAGGAAACTAAATGGGCATAGTATTGGCGGACACGCCAGACTTAAGCAGACCTTTCCCGGCTGAAATCCTAACTCGCTGACGTTCCACCACACACCATCTACAAAATCATCTACATCAGAAGGAGCGACATGAGTGTCTACAACCCGCTATTGGCGGGCCTGTCCGCGTTTCTGCTTGCATTCATCGTCTTGGCAGTTGTGACTTTCGCAAGCATCAAATAAAAGTGTCACATCCGTGATCACTGTCACTGAATGCGCGTCTTAATCGTGCTAATGTCCCATTTACCCCGCAGCATGTCCGCGAGAAGGGCCCTTAGGGAGGCGGTGGCTCTCTTACCAACGTTCCCGCTCGCAAACTAGTCCATCGCTGGTTGGTGAATTCTGTGCGCCAGCACTCCACTCCGACAGTGACGAAGTCCTTATACGGGTCGGTTCCATTCGATCCACACAACTTTCTCTCCCATGAGGCTCTTCATGAAAATGCAGATTATTCCCGTGCTCGCGGTGCTCTCTTGCGCATTGTGTGCGAATGCGCTTGCGGCATCGATAACCCCCAATCCCGTAGATGCGTCGCCTTCCATGCAGCTCAGCGTTAGCGGATCAGAATTCGGACCCTGGGAAGCGGTCGACATCTATTTCGACTCAACTGACTTGGCACTTGCCACCACAAACAACAAAGGGGTGTTCTCCGACCTACTCCTGCTCGTACCTTCTTCCGCCGCTCCCGGTGGACACTGGATCACGGCTATCGGGCGCAGGACAGGGTTGACCAGCCAAACTGCCCTTGCGGTGCACGCCAACTGGCCGCAGTACCGTCACGACGCCCAACGCTCCGGCTACAACTCACTGGAAAATGTCCTAAGCCCATCAACTGTGCGTAACTTGACCTTGCGGTGGTCCACAGAGATGGAGCAGCCCTACGGGGACGATGATCCTTACTTTTTCAGCGGATGGCCCGCGTTTGTAAACGGCACGATCCTGGTCGGCTGGACCGACGGCAATACGACTGACGGCGGTTTGCGAGCCTACCAAACCGATACGGGGGAACAACTCTGGAACGACTTGATCTGGCATGGAAGCGGGGCCTCGCCCGCGGTCGCCAGCGGAATTGTGTTCTGGGGTAATTTTTGGGGCCTCACGGCAAACAACATCTCCACAGGTGCATCCGTCGGCTGGATTCAGCCAGCCTCCTGCGAGGAATGCGGTTTTGGGTCACCGGCAGTTGTTGGCAACGTTGTATACGCCAGCGACGCGGCTAACTACCTATACGCCTATAACTTTCAGACATGGCAGCCACTATGGATACGTCTCGGAGGTTTTTCAGGTGCACCCACCATCGCTTCCGGTCGACTTTACTCTGAGAGCACCAACGGTATCACCGCCGTGGACACCACTAGCGGAGACAGCCTCTGGAATATCCCATGCCATATGGGTTGTAGCGAACCTGCTGTGGTAAACGGTACGGTCTACACGACATCCTATGATGGGCGGCTCCATGCATTGCGCGCCACTGACGGGAGCCAAGTCTGGGTGGCTCCATCGATCAACGGCTCGTTCTCAGGCGCGGCCATCGCAAAAGGCATCGTCTATATCGGCGACAACAGCTCTTCGGAGCCGAAGGGAGTTTTAGTCGCGATCAACGGCACGACGGGTAAGAGAATCTGGAGTACCACATTCAAGGCCGGAATATCGACCCCGCAGGTCGCCAATGGCGTCGTATACGCTATTTCCAGTAACAATGTGTTCCACGCCGTCGATGCTTCGAACGGTCACGAGTTGTGGAGGTACCCAATTCCACCTACGAATGCGGACTGGATTCCATCCGGCCCGTCGTTCGCAGTAGCGGACGGCATGGTTTACATCATCGCGCCTCAAACGATATACGCTTTTGGTCTCGATCCCAACAGCGAAGCGGCGAAGGCCATGCAGCCATCGGCACAAGCAGACCCCGCAAGCTTGAAGCCTGACTTCACGCTGATACCGCAATAATAGTGATGTAACGCATTCGGACCGCTCTCATATTCGGCGGCGCCAGTTAAGCTCCGCCGCCGAATCTTGCTCATTTCGCCTAACGCGGCGTTTGCCAGGAACCGGAAAGCGGTCATCGAACAGTTGATTGCGCGGAAATACGGTCAGGAAGGCGTCGTTGATTGCCCGTTTGCGATTTTTTCCGAAATTCCAGTCGTCAGAGGTCTCGTTGGCCTTCCCGGCGTCCTGAACGCTGCGCCACGGCGTAGTCATCGCTTCTTTCCCCCGACGAAGGGCATGGTGGCGGCCTGCTTGATCCACGACGCCAATTGGCGCTCGTCGAAATCGTCAACCGACGCTAACTCGACTCCGCGGGTGGATTTGCCCATCCCGATCGGCGTCACAGGCGGTTCCGGCTTGATCTCCGTGCCGCGGATGAACATCAGTTTCACATGGCCGACGAAGGCGCCGGAACAGAAGCACCAGCCCCCGTCGACCCCGTAGTACGCCATGCCCCACTTCACCGCTCGCTGCAGGTCCGGCAAACTTTTGGCCGCCAGGGCATCGATGCGCTCGGCGATGCCGCGCTGCGGCTGCGGCAAGCTCGCGATGTACGCGAACACGGGTTCGGCGCCCGTTGCGGTCTTCGCGGCGCTCGCCTTGCCAGTCATGGCGACCAGCAGCTTCGCCGGGGTCTTGCCTCGGGCGGTTTTCTTACCCTCGCGGCCGGCCACGCGCTTCGTTGATGGATCGCTTGACCGCGTCATTTTGTCACCGAGCCTGATCCCAGGCTGACGAGAAGCTCGTCCAGTTGGTCGAGCGTCTCGGGCATCCCGCCCGTCGATCCGGAAGCGATCGCGGCGTCGAGCGCTTCCTTCGAGGGATAGAGATCGTGCACCACCAACAACGTCTTGCCGGCGTTTTCATCGAAGGTCACCGTGGTGACGGTCTCGCCGTTGTCGCCTTCCTCGTTCGTCCAAGCGAGGCGCGAGTGCGGTGTCACTTCGCGGTACGTGCCGAAGAACTCCATGGTGGAAGCCTGGTGGCTAAACACCAAACGGTACCTGCCTCCAACCCGAACATCCATCTCGCAGGAAAGCAGGGTCAGACCATACGACTTTGGTACCCACCATCTCCGGAACAGTTCTGCCTTGGTCCACGCCTCGAACACCAGGCGCGCAGGACCGTTGACGGTTCGCGTGGTAACGAGCTCGCGCTCGGACTTCCGTTCCACCGCCGTGCGGTTCTTCGTGGGGGTGGTTTCACTTTCTCTTCTTTCGTCCATCGACTTTCTCCTTCCGTTTCAATTCTTCGACTACCTTGTCCAACTCGTCGAAGCGTGCGCCCCAGAGCTGGCGGTACCTCTCGATCCATGCCGCCTCTTCTTGCAGTCCGCGTAGGCCGAGTTTGCAGGTCCGCACGCGCCCCACCTTCTCCGTGGTGACGAGCCCCGCTTGCTCCAGGACGCCTACATGCTTCTTCATGCCCGTGAGGGTCATGTGGAACTTCTCGGCAAGGGTCGTGATCGAAGCGTCTGCACGCCCGAGCTGCTCCAGAACCCCGCGTCGGGTGGCGTCCGCGAGCGCGCCGAACGAGACATCGAAGCGGGTCTGGCAATACTGAACCATATGGTTCAGTATACAACACGGATTGGCGGCATGCAATGTTTAGGCTGAGCCCGCCCGGCGTTGCCGGCCATGCACCTAAACTCACGATCAACGGCGCAGCGTTTACCGTCGCCTCTGCCCGTATCGTAGGCAATGCGGAAGTTAAGCACTCGCCAGTTCGAAAGCGGTTTGCTTAAGGGCCGTAAGCGGCCACAGGCGAGAAATCACAGGTGTGAAATTCCGGGCGGGTTTGCTAACCATTGAGGATGTGGTGGCCAGGGACGGAGTTGAACCGCCGATGCCAGCCTTTTCAGGGCTGGACACGCTCGGTCGCAACTCGTTAGTTCTATTCACCTTTTCTCTCTCCGATTAGTTACTTCGAGCCCTTTTATTGGAACGTGACTGGAACGTTCAATTGACAAGTGTGCTCAGTCGATCTACTGTTCGGCGTTGCGACTCAGGAACAAATTGCTGGTAGATGTTTATCGTCGTGCTCGGCCGTAAATGACGCATCTGGGCTTGTGCATCTTCCACGTCTGCTCCCGCGATCTTCAACCAGGTGGCGTGAGACGTTCGTAGGCTTCGCCGTTGATTACTTCGAGGCACCGCCGCCACTAAGCGGGTGAGCCTTCTGCCACATCTCCCTGCAGTCGCCAATGGGATGCAGGTATCCCATGACAGCTCCGTGTTCATCCTTCACCTCAAGCGACAAATACGGCGGGGGACCTACTGTCCCGCCGCACTGCAGGCAAATGAGCGGCAGGTTGATTCCTGTCTCTCCCTGGTTGCGGGTCGAATACGCCATGCATGGCTCCTTTGGAATTGGGATGCGTACAAAGCTGCCTTAAGATTGCCTACCACATCGGCCAAAGGTGCGCGAACTGAACAAGCTCCTGACCTGCGCCCGCGCGGGCCGCGAGTCAGAAATCACAACTCACCAGCCGTCATTAAAAGAGATATGTGTCGCAACGCCCACTGACGACGATCGGCGTGAGCAAGCAAGCCCGGCGAATTCGGCTTACAGGTCTGCCCAAAGCAGGTGTCTTTTTCCTATGCCGGGGATGCCCTGAATGTGGATCACCAGCGAGTCGTCTCCTAAGGCAAAAACCTCCAGGCGCTCGAGCTCTGTACGGCTGCCAGCGAGTGTTTCAACCGGACGCCGTTTCAATCTGTCTCCTGGCGGCATGGCCACATTTTACGATGTCTTCAGGATATTGATCGCTCTTGACACACACACTTTTCCGCGTCGCCGCCAAAGGCGCTCGATTCGAATGGTCTTCTAATATCTGATTGCTGGCCCGCTCAAGCCCGCCGCTTGCCTTTCCGCAGAACAAAAGAGATTGGCCTAGCTGCCCGGATGTGGCGTCATCACTGCGATCGGGTACGGTTACCTTCACGGATCTGCTCAGTCGTGAACTCGCCCCCGCACACGCTGCAGCGCCAGCCAGGCGACACGGATTGCGCGACCGCTGACGTCGGTTGTGGATCGGTGTGCTTAGCTCTCACCAGTTCGCTACTGCATCGAGGACACTGTCGTTGAATCATGGGGTCTCGTGCAACGAAGGTCTTTCCAGAGTCAATCGCTCGGGTGAATCGTGCGACCTTCCTCAACCGTAAGCCGGGAAGGATCGCAATAGCCGTACCCCTTGAGGCAGGCTATGTAGTTACGTTTGTGCTCGGCGTCAGCGAGGGCCTTGGTTTCAACCGAAGTCAGTTGGGCATAGTCACATCCTGCTTCGCCGTTCTTACAGGCAGAAAGATTGCGCTGGTGCTCTGCGTAGGCTGTCTGTTTCGCTTGCAGAGGAGTGAGTTGAGAATGGTCGCATTCGTCCCAGCCATTCTGACAATTCTGAGCGTTGCGCTGATGCTCCGCCGCGGTCGTGTCCCTGCTTTGCGAAGGAGTTAACGTCGAGTGATCGCACAGCCCAGCACCATTTTGACAATCGGTTGCATTGAGTTGTCGCCTGGCGCTGTTCACTTCCTCAACATTCGCTGGCGTCAGGGTGGAGTGATCACAAGCCCCGGACCCATCCTTGCAGGCGCTGAGATTGCGTTGCTGCCAGGCTGCTGTATTGTCGCGGGCCTCAGAGGATGTCAGTTTGGAGTTGTCGCACGATTGCATCCCGTCATTACAGTCGGTCACATTCCGCTGGTGGTCGGCCACAGCCAATGCAATCCGTTCGGGTCCAGAGAGTGTTGAGCGATTGCACGAAGATTTGCCGTTTCTGCAGTTCACAACGTTGCGCGCATGAGCGGCTAGAGCCACATCCGCCACTTGATCGCGACTCAACTTCGACTGATCACAGCTGTCACGCCCGGCCTTGCAGGCCTCGACATTGTGGGCAAGGTCCGACGATTGAGCGAATGCCAGGACTGGCAAGAGACAGAAACCGAGACAGGCTGCCTGCGACCAGAGATACTTGCTGAAGCTAGTTTTCACAGTGTCCACCTTTTAACTGCATCGAAACGACGGCTCTGGTGCATGCCCTTGTTGAAATGGCCGGAACCCGTCGCGCGATTCCGGCCAGCCACAAATCGTTGCCCGTTACTTCGTGTCTTCTTTTGCTTCGGCAACCTTGGCCTGTTGCCCCGCTTCTGAAACGGCCTTCAAGAACGCGTCTGCACTTCTCGGAGTCGTCGCCTTCCCCGAAAGGATATTGCGAAACATCATGTGCCTGCCGTAAATCGCGTGTGTAGAGTCGTTGTCCTGCTGCACGACTGCACCCTCGAGCGTCAAGCCGGCGAATACGCCCCTGGAGCGCGAGTAAGTCAGCATTTCCGTGTTCATTTTCCAGTCCGTTCCGGCGGACGCATGACGGCCAACGGGACCGGCTGCGACGGAACCCTCACCGGTAAGTTCGAACTTGCTCGAAAGAAGATGCTGGAAACCCTGGTCGTTCATAACCAACATGACCAGATCCACGCCTTCGACTCCGATTTGCAATCCCCAGCTGCCGCCGCCGATGGATACGAATGCCGGCGCGCTCCAGCCTTCGGCTGTGCGGCAAGTGGCTACACCACGTCCGTGCTTGCCGCCAACGATGAAGCCGCCTTTAATCAGGTCGGGAACTACCAGGATGCACTTTGCGTTGCTCAGGACTTCTTCCGGGATGCCTTTGTCGGGAGTCGACATGATCGCGTGCAAGACTTCAACGGACTTTTGCAGGCGGTCCACGGAATCTTCACGCGCGGATCCCGCCCAGGCGTACGTTCCTACGAGGCCTAGGACGCTCATCAATAGCAGTGACATTGCTTTTTTCATAAGTTTTTCCTTTGTGAACTGGCGAACTAAGAGGAGAGAGCTTCAGATAGCTGACTTAGTTCAAGGACCTGAAAGAGAGAGAGGAAGTGTTCGTCTCTGGAATCATGATCGCTCAGATGGAAAACGATTGCTGGTCTGAATTGCTCAGTTCCGAAGCCCTTCGATTCCAGGGCTGAGCCATCGAGGGCTGACCACCGAACGCAATGTGAGCAATCCTGCACAGATTTCACGAACGCTCGCGTGTCATCGTTGAGTTGTCGTGGATTGCTCAAGCAGCGGCGAGCCACGCAAAGGTGAAACCGAATGGAATCGTATCGTCCTTCTTTCCGCCGGCGTTTGGCTTCCGTGTGGGCATCCCTCGGAACGTTGCTGAAGAAACTCAAGCCGCAAGTCTCGGAAGTTCGATTACAGAGGGTGTGCCCGTTTTGCGGGCTGATCACGCCACGAGCCAAGCGCATTTGTCTGGAGTGCGGCAAATCGCTCAGCGCCGTTACGCTTCAAAGGAAAGAAGCACGACAGGGATGAGGGGATAGATCGCGAGGAACCCGTCCAGCGAGCTTTTCACGCTTGGGAGCGAGAATTCAGAGCGGCGCGACATTCGTCAGAGGTGTAGCGACGAACGATTCGATCGAACCCGTCGACGGCAGTTACCTCGCCTCCCTGGGCTGATTTCTCTAGCGCCGCAGAGGCCTCCCGCAGGCTGTCGTAGCTCACGCCATCGACTGCGCTGCCATTCCTATGGATTTGAAAAAATGTGGATTTTCGGACGTAATCTTGTCTTAAGGGCATCGTTTCCTTTACTTGTGGTGGAACAAGACGCGAAAACCAAGACTGGTGAGCGCCCGCACCGATCGGAACGCGGCTGCGACCGATCTTTCAGGACGAGGAGCCTTGGTAGCTGCCAGTTCTCTGTCTAGATGGGTCTTCTCCGACGGATGTCCCGTTGTCATGGTGCATTTTTCTTTCGGCCTGGCTTTGCACACAGGGCATGGAACCGCCAGTATTCGCTTCTGCGACGTTGGTGCGGTCTCCACATTCTAAGTATCGAACATCGTTAACTCCGGAGATGGTCAATTTTGCTCGCTTTAACAGCCTTTCGAAATCAGCGTCTCTTAGCCAATCGACGTTGGTCTTCTCGCCATGTCTCGTGCTGAAGGAACCGAGCAATACAGACCAGCAATCCCGATCGCGGAGCCTTAGGATTTGATCCGGAGATTCTTCCTCCGCGAGGTCACAATGACAAGACAACAGCTCCATCTCTCAACCTATCCCTGTGACTTGTGCGGCGGACCGGTTGTGTCCGGAAGGACTGCGGTTCGCGAAAATGAAATATCGAAAGAAACCAACATCCAGCAAGTGGGCGCGATCTGCCTGTCATGCGGCCATCGCCAAGATAAGGCCACCGAGCCGGCTCGTGTGCGTCATTCGCCGCCGATTGCCTGGGAGCCCGTGGGCGCGAGGGGCGGCGATCTTCCGCCGGCTGCTTTCGGCGAAGCATTCAAGGGCTTGTCACCGGAAAATCTACTGCGGACGTCCTGAACTTTCCGGGTGCCTTTCTCTTCGTGCTCTTCTTACGTCTGTGGAAGTCTAGTCGTGGAGAACTACGTTAAGCAGTGAGCTATGGACCTGCAGCGCGCCTTCGGAGCCGCCGGCGTAATGAATGAAGCCCAGCTTTCTGAATCGGTTCATAAAGAAACTGACTCGCGAACGAGTGGTTCCCACCATCTCCGCCAGCGTTTCCTGACTGATTTTCGGAACCACAGTTTCGGGAATGCCTTCCTTGCCGAAATGAGCCAACAGCAGGAGCACACGAGCCAAACGTTTCTCGCTGGAGTTGAAAAGCTGATCGACAAGATCTTCTTCGTAGCGGACATTCCGTGCCAGCAAATAGGCCACAAACATCTCAGAGAGCGCGGGCTCGCGATGAAGGGCCTCCATCATCGTCGTCTTCTCTACGCGGAGAATTTCGCAATCGGTCATCGCTGCCGCAGAGCCCATACGCAGGAGCTGGCCCGCCAGCGAACCCTCTCCGAAGAAGTTTCCCTGATTGACGATCGCGATCGTTGCCTCCTTGCCGATCTTGGAAACGACGGTGAGCCTCACTTTGCCTTTTTGCACATAGAAGATGGCGTCCGCGCCGTCCCCTTGCACAAATATCCTTTGCTTTTTCGCGATCGTGAGGATCTTTCTGCCGTCGCCGATGGTGGCGAGAAACACATCGGGATTGAATCTGCCGTTCTTCTTGGCTGGCGCGAGAGGCATCTTGCGTGAGTATAGTCCCCGAATTCACGTCCATTCCACAAATCGCCGTCTCTTCAGTTCTGAGCGCGTACTACGGTCGCTAAGAGTGGTCACTTTTGAGCAGTTTTTGTTCGCATCCCGCGCCAATATGGAAGCAGTGAGAAGGGTCTGCACTTATGCCGGAAACCGTTCAAGTAGGCACGATTCTTATGAAGGAGTGGTCGGGAATGCCGCGACTGTCGGGTTTCGAGACCGAGCCGTGCTTCCCGGAATGGAGCCTGGTAAGAGTCCTGAACGGATTGGCGCTCGATCGTAAGATCCACGCCGCGGGATGGAATTTCTTTTTCATGGCGAAGGAAATCAAGGCGACGTTCGTGGGCTCCATCGGCGCCCCAAGATACAAAGCGCAATGAGGCGGATCATAGCGAAAGTGACCGAGCAGCACTTCAATAGCCTGGAGGTCACTGAAATCGTTGCCCGGTATTTCCTCGGCGTGCCCTACGTGACTTTTTCCGCGCATTCGCGGCACATGCAACAGAGCTGTTATCTGGATAGCCTTGAGGCGCGGCGGACATTGCAGAATAACGCCGCGAGGGCCTAAGGTTAACGGAAACCAGACTGCCTCTTTCTTCGAGAATGGATACGAAGCGGAAGAGTGTGCCGCCGCGTGCGAATGGATTCGCAACGCATTGGATGCTTGGAACCACTGTCACCGAACCGATACCCGCCTAACCTCTGAGGAACTACTTATCCGCGCCGGCTAAACGCCGGTCCCGATGCGGCTCTGTGCGCGGGAGGCCGGTGCTCAGTTCACATTTCTCTCCCGGCCTTGCGCCGCATGTAGGGCAACGAACCGACAGCGCCAGCTTCTTCTTGGCCTTCACGACTTCCACTTTCATGGTTTCCACAATGAGCGGTTACTCTCAAACAAGATGGTCAATAGTGACCAGTCTGAAATCTTCTGCAGAGCGCATTATCTCTCCACAAGAAGGCAGAGAACCAGAGCCTCGATTCAAAGGAGATGCTCCAATGTCCGATATGTTCGATCAACTTATCTCCAAGCAGGCTGTAACGGACCCGAACAAAGTTCCAGGAGCACCGCTGACAATTTCGGAAGTCTCACCCGGCGACAAACAGCCATCGCCGCTCGAACCGACCTATAAACCATTCGACCAAGAGTCCGCCCTGCGAGAGTTGCAGTACCAACCCTATTCTGAAAAGCCTGGGCTGCATGAGCTTCCATACGAGCCCTACAAAGGCATGTAATCGCTGCCGTCACGCGGCACAATAACCTGTGGCCCAATAAAAATCTCCTGACGAATGGGATGCTTCTCAAATTCAGTTCGCACAGACTGGTCAATATTGACCAGTTTGTAAACACACCGTCGTGGATACTCACAACAGAAGACTCCACCGGTGGACGCAACACCATTTCAAAGCCAAACGCGCCGAATCTGGCCTTCGGATCTTCGAAGCTCCTGCGCCGCTTTTGCGATCTGGATAACCCATTCGTCGATGTTTCTCGTCAAGGTTCAAGAGGATCCATGCCGCTGCCGACCACCATGCTACCGAAACCTTTGTTGCAAGTTGTCGCCCCGCGTCTGCTCATGCGGGACGGGCCTGCGGTGGTTCGGATCGAATCACAAGCGAAGCCGAGACCAAAGCTAGCCCTGCCGAGCCGGATCGCGGTAATCGGAAACTATCTTCCTCGTCATTGCGGAATCGCGACGTTCACCACGGACCTGTGCACTGCCATTTCGGCTGAGTACGGGACGGCGCGACTGTTGGCTCTGCCGGTCAACGACACCGAACAGGGATACGACTATCCTTCACGCGTGCGATGGTCGCTCGCTCAGGACGAGGTGAAGTCGTATGAAGAAGCCGCAGAATTTCTGAACTTCAACAACATTGACATGGTGTGTTTGCAGCACGAATACGGAATCTTCGGCGGTCCCGCTGGAAGCCACATTCTGCACCTGATGCGCAGCCTGAAAATGCCGGTGGTGACGACGCTGCATACTGTTCTGCGCGAGCCGAACCCTGACCAACTGATGGTGATGGAGGAGATTGCAGAACTGTCGGACCGGCTCATTGTGATGAGCCAGCTTTCGTCCCAGTTCTTGCAGGAAATCTTCAAAGTACCTGGCAGCAAGATCGACATAGTGCCGCACGGAGTTCCGGATCTGCCCTTCCTCGATCCAAATTTCTATAAAGATCGCTTTGGCGTGGAAGGGAAGGCGGTTCTGCTTACCTTTGGTTTGCTCTCGCCGAATAAGGGAATCGAAAACGTAATTCAAGCGCTGCCGCGGATTTTGTCCAAACACACGAATGCCGTCTATATCGTTGCTGGTGCGACGCACCCGCACATCCTGCGTCGCGAGGGAGACAAGTACCGGGCTAGTTTGGAGGCGCTGGCGAAGGAAGTGGGCGTGGAATCCCAGGTGATCTTTCACAATCGCTTCGTCAGCCCGGAAGAAATGGTGGAGTTCATCGGCGCCGCAGATATTTACATCACACCATACCGGCACGAAGCGCAGGTGGTCTCCGGGACGCTTGCGTATGCGCTGGGTGCGGGTAAGGCGATCATATCGACTCCATATTGGCACGCGATAGAGTTGTTGGACGATCGGCGAGGCGCTCTCGTTCCATTTCAGAATCCCGAGGCGATCGCGCTGAAGACCATCGATCTTCTGGATACCCCTGCCACACGTCACGCCATGCGCAAACGAGCCTATCTGTTCGCGCGCGAGATGATCTGGAAACGAGTGGCACAAGGCTACATGGAAAGCTTCTCGCGAGTGCGCAGCGACCGCATGGAAACTCCAAGAGTGCAGTTCGCGGCCCGAACGATTCCCAAATTGTTGAATCAGTTGCCGGAGCTGAAGCTGAACCATTTGAAGAGAATGACCGACGATACCGGAATGCTTCAACACTCAATCTTCACGATCCCGAATCGCCGCGAGGGCTATACCACTGACGATAATGCCCGCGCGCTCATTTTTTCGGTGTTGCTGGCGCAAATGGAAAAGCGGGACGCTGGAAAGCTCAATCCATCTACGGAAGCATCAGCCCTCTGCTATTCGTCGTTCTTGGAACATGCCTTCAGTCAAGAGAAGGGAAGATTCAGAAACTTCCTGCGCTACGATCGGCGTTGGAACGAGCCTGTCGGATCCGAGGATTCTCACGGACGGGCATTGTGGGCACTTGGAACGGTTCTAGGCCGTCCGAAGATCGTCGATCTGAAGATCAAGGATTGAGAGGCGCTGCTGGGCGCTTGTTCGAGTTTTCTCTTCCAGCGGCATTGGAATTCAGCAGTCCGCGGGCATGGGCCTACAGCTTGCTCGGGATTCAGGAATACCTCACTGCGTATCCCGGAGATCGCGACGCGCAGAAAATGCGGTCCGCCCTCAGCCGGCGGCTGGTCGAAATGTATGAGTCGGTGACACGACCGGAGTGGAAATGGTTCGAGAATGTGCTGGCGTATGGAAACGCGAGATTGCCCCAGGCCCTGCTTCTGGTCGGCTCTGTTTGCTCGGACGACCGCATGGTATCTGCCGGGTTGGAATCACTGGATTGGTTGCTGGAAATGCAACGCTGCGAATCCCACGGTCACTTCGTCCCAATTGGTTCGCAAGGTTTCTGTCACCCGGGTGGTGCGAAAGCTCGCTTCGATCAACAACCGCTTGAAGCGGCCGGCGCAGTCTCTGCCTGTCTGCAAGCGTACCGCGTAACGAATAACCACCGATGGTGCAGCGAAGCCTGGTCGGCTTTCAACTGGTTCCTGGGTGACAACGATCTGCAACTTCCTCTTTATGACTCCGTCTCGGGTGGTTGCCGGGATGGGCTGCACCCCGAACGCGTGAACGAAAACCAGGGAGCGGAATCAACCCTATCGTTCTTAATGGCACACCTTGAAATGCAATCTTTGCAAGAACCCGAACACAAGGAAATTACTTCATGACCGTTCCCGCAGAAAAGCTGGTAAGCCAGTTCAGCACTCCCTTCGAGCCGCTACTTCTCCGCCATCCGACAAACCCGATTCTGACAAGCAGGGATTGGCCATATCCGATCAACAGCGTCTTCAATGCAGGCGCAACCTCACTTGCAGATGGCACGACCCTGCTGCTTTGCCGCGTGGAGGACCGTCGCGGCCTCTCGCATCTTTGCGCCGCGCGCTCTCGCAACGGAGTCGACGGATGGCAAATCGATGCTGAGCCTACCTGATGCCGGATCCGAAAAATTATCCGGAAGAACTCTGGGGCATTGAAGATCCTCGCATCACATTCGTTCCTGAATTGCAGCAGTACGTAGTCACCTACACGTCGTATTCGCGCGGCGGCCCCGGCGTGTCTCTGGCTTTGACGAAAGACTTTCACACCTTCGAACGATACGGCGTCATCATGCCGCCCGATGACAAAGACTCCGCACTACTGCCGCGAAGAATCGACGGATGCTGGGCCTTGATTCATCGTCCTATGACAACACTTGGCTCCCACATGTGGATTTCTTATTCTCCCGACCTGCGCTATTGGGGCAGACACAGGCTCATGCTGGAAGCCCGGCGCGGGGCGTGGTGGGATGCGAACAAGATCGGGCTCTCGCCGCCGCCCATCGAGACGTCCAGAGGATGGCTCGTTTTCTATCACGGCGTACGCCACACGCCATCGGGCTGCCTGTATCGGTTAGGCTTGGCGCTATTCGATCTTGAGAATCCGGAAAAGTGCCTGCTGCGCGGAGATTCCTGGATCTTCGGACCGGAAGCTGAGTACGAACGCCACGGCGACGTGGATGATGTGGTCTTTCCGTGCGGCTATACGATTGACAGCGATGGAGACACGCTCAACATTTATTACGGAGCCGCCGACTGCTCGATCGCGTTGGCCCGAGCCAGCGTTCGTTCTCTGCTGAGTGGCTGGACGCCAATGGAAATTGCGAGCGTCGCCAGAAACACACGGGATTTATGAAGCAACTGCTGGGACTGTTTCAGTTTTTCTTTGGCTGCCGGCATCGCCACAAAAGCCGCGTGTTTACGATCAAGCACCGCACTTACCAGGTCTGTTTCGATTGCGGCCGGGAGTTCGACTTGCCGGCTTCGCAAGCATCAATGAGGCCACGTGCCTCGCTGAAAACCAGCTTCGCGGCCAACCCTCATCATGCACGCTGAACTTCTGCGTTTGATTCGGCCCCGCAACTCTCGGTTTTCTTCGCTTGTGAGCTATCTTGCTCAGACACCGACGTTCGCATCTGTCATCCTTGATCATCTTCTGAGTGTGTAGACGGGGCCGCGACTGCTGATTCGCAGCTCCTGTGTTTCGGTCGCTGGAGTTGTGCCCTGAAGCAGGTCACACCACGCGGCCACATCCAGCGAATCAGCATTCGTTATTCGTGCGCGTGGTCCGTGTGAGTGCCGCCAAGGCTTGCGGCCTGTACCACGCAGCTCTAAGAGTTCCCGAAAATCGAAAATCAGGGCAACACCTCTCCGGTGGGTGGGAGGGTTAGCTCGCAAGCAAGGAAGGAAGGTCTAAACGTGCCTTTAATTCAACTCCTGGAAGTTCTCGTCGTGGTCGGTGTCCTCCTGTGGATGGTGAACCGGTTCATTCCCATGCAAGGAACGATCAAGTCAATCCTGAATAGTGTTGTCGTAATAGCCGTCGTGCTGTGGCTGATGAATATTTTTGGGCTGTTTCACTCGCTGTCCCGGATCCGAGTCGGCGCCCTGCTGTTTCCGTAAACGCAAGTACCAAGATTTGCACCAGGCAATACGAAATACGGCAGTCATTTGCCGCAAGGAGATATTTTGAAAACTCAGATCTTACTCACTCTTGGCCTCACCATCAGTTTGAGCGCATTTGCGCAAACCAATTCACAAAGCGCCGGCAACGTCGAGCCCATGACTACCACGCCTACATTTCGGGTGACTGTGATCAGCCGCAGCGTACAGGCCGTCAACTATAAGCACCGCAGCGGAGCCTCCAAGGTCGACTTCGCCGGCACAGCCCTGATGCCCGCTGCGAATGGCCAGGCCAAAGTGGAAAGCAAGAAAGGCTACATCGAAATCGAAGTCGAGTTCGGTAATCTGGAGAAGCCGACCACGTTCGGCAACGAATATCTGACATACATTCTGTGGGCGATTTCTCCCGAGGGACGCGCCGTGAATCTGGGAGAGGTGATTGTCGGCGACAACCATCGCAGCAAACTTGATGTGACCACCGACCTTCAGGCGTTCGCGTTGCTGGTCACCGCAGAGCCTTACTATGCCGTGCGTCAGCCCAGCAACGTGATCGTGATCGAGAATGTGATTCGCGAAGACACCAAGGGAACTACCGAAGCCGTCAACGCGAAGTACGAATTGATGGAACGCGGTGGATACATTCCCACGGGTTACAAGTTTGATCCGGTTGTCTTGAACACCAAGCTGCCGTTGGAATTCTTCGAGGCACGGAATGCGCTGCGCATCGCGCAATCCGAAGGGGCCGCTCAGTACGCGCCGGACAGTTACCAGCATGCCGTCAAGTTGATGGACACCGCCGACGGCTACGCCACCCGCAAACATATCGACAAGAAGCCGTTGGTCGCGACCTCTCGCGAAGCCGTGCAGACGGCGGAAGATGCCCGCGCGATCGCCGTCAAGAAAATGGACGACGTACGCCTGGCCAACGAGCGGCAGGACTCTGCCGACGCCCAGGCGAAGCTGCAAGGACAAGCCGACGATGCGGTGCTGCGCAAGCAGCAAGCGGAATCTGATACGGCAAGGGCCCAGGCAGCCAAGGCCCAGGCAGAATCAGACACGGTAAACGCGCAAGCGGCGACCGCGCGAGCCGAATCGAACGCTACAAATGCGCAAGCAGAAAGGGCGCAGGCGGAGTCGAACGCTGCCACGGCTCGAAACGATGCTGCTGACGCGCAAGCCGCAACTGCGAAAGCCCAATCCGACATGGCGGCCAACCAGGCGTCCTCGGCCATGGCGCTCTCAGCAGCGCAAGCGGATGCGGACCAATCTCGTCTGGCGGCGCAGCAGGCAAACTTGAACGCACAGCAGGCAGATACCGACAAGGCGGCCATGCGCACCAAGTTGTCGGCGCAGTTGAACTCAATTCTTCAGACTCGCGACAGCGCCCGCGGACTCATCGTCAGCATGTCCGACGTATTGTTTGACTCCGGGAAATACACGCTGAAATCGGGAGCGCGCGAGAAGCTGGCGAAGGTCGCCGGCATCCTGCTCAGCTACCCGGGACTCAACATTGCAGTCGGCGGGTATACCGACAACATCGGCGGCGATTCCATGAACCAAACTCTCTCTGAAAATCGAGCCGAATCCGTCCGAGATTATCTGGTGCAGCAAGGCGTATCGACGAGCGCGGTGTCGGCCAAAGGCTTCGGCAGTACGCTGCCCGTGGTTTCCAATGACTCGTCCGCCGGACGTCAGCAGAACCGGAGAGTCGAGCTTTTGGTGTCCGGCGAAGCCATCGGTGGTCCCGTGGATTCAACAACGAGCAGTTTGCGATAAGTCGGCAGTAATAGCGATTCGGCAATGGAGGCGACACCGTTATGAATTTAGTTGGAGCGATCAGCACAGCAGTTCTCTCTTTAACACTCTTGATTGGCATTCCGGCCTATGCGCAGCAGGAGCAGCACGAACAGGAAGAAAACAAGGACAAGTCTGCGCAGGAGAAAGAGAAAAAAGCGCGCCCGGAAAAGTCTGCGAAGCAGGATGAAAAGAACGTGCAGCAGCAAGAGAGCAACATCAAGAAAGAAAACCAAGAAGAGAGGAACGCGCACGAGCAGCGTGCCCCGGAGGTTAAGCCCAGCAAGCAGAACGAATCCGCCCATGCGAACGGTAGCGGCCGCATTCCCGAAGACCGATTCCGCGCCCATTTTGGACGCGAACACCGGTTCCGCGTGAGCCAGGCGGACTACAGCAATCGCCGCTTCCAGTACGGCGGGTATTGGTTCGGATTCGTTCAGCCCTGGCCTTCGAACTGGCTCTACACGCAGGACGTTTACGTCGTCGAAATTGACGGTGTCTACTATCTGTGTAACGCGAACTATCCCGGCGTGAACATTACTCTTAGTGTCACGTTGTAGGTTCGGCAGTCACTGGTGTTGGCGCGGGCCGCTTCCGGGCTCGCGCTTTTTTGATTTGCCGGTGCAGGGCCAAGACGGTATCCAAAAGGCGTTCCAAGAAATCAAAGTCGTAACTTCACCCTCCGCCTGATGCCACTGAAACGCCGTAGATCTTCCCGAGAAGGCTGTGTCCTCCACATTTTCGTTTCTTGCTTGGTATGAGGCTTTGAGCAACTTCGATTGACTCAGCAACGTGGTGCCAGTAGTCGCCCAGGCCTTCCTTGCTACAAATGTGGCAAACACAATCAGAGCTCCGCCGCCGCGCTTCTCGACGATGCGGTCAAGCGAGATGGTTCGCACCTAAAACCTGCAGTCAAACAGGTGATCGAGATTTCACCTGGTCACAGATTTGGCTTCCATGGGTTTCAACGAGAAGACCGCTCAACAGTTCATCCAGTAATCGTGGGTAATCGACCGTGGGTGATTTTGCCAGTGTCAGATCGCCCGATTTTCAATAAGTTCTTTGGAATGATGGTGGCCAGGGACGGAGTTGAACCGCCGACGCCAGCCTTTTCAGGGCTGCGCTCTACCACCTGAGCTACCTGGCCACGTTTCCATACCCGCGGGCTGCGGGTTGCGAGGATGGTTCGCTTCAGCCGATCTGCGGCGGGACGAACAACCAAACCCATACGACTAGAAGCGTGTGGAACGAACTGATTATAGCAATCGCACCGTTTTCCCTCAACGGCGCTGAACTTCCACCACGAATTCACTCTCGATGCGCCTCAGAAACACCCAACGCCATGGCTCATCGTTCGCGAATTCGTGGACAAAAATTCGTTCAGGAAGCAAATCCTTTGACGAATTCAACCAGGCTCCGCAGCGCGATACCCGACGGGCCTTTCGCAATCCACGGTTTCTGATCTTCCATCCACGCCGTGCCCGCGATGTCGAGATGAATCCACGGAGTGTCTTCCGCGAATTCCTTCAGGAACATGGCTGCCGTGATGGCTCCGCCCCACCGCCCGCCGGTGTTCATGATGTCGGCAATGGACGAGCGAATCTGCTCTTTGTATTCGTCATCGAGAGGCAGGCGCCACATTTTTTCTCCGGCCTTGTCATTTGCATTGTGGATGCGGTTGTACATGTCGTCATCGTTCGTGAAGATGCCCGCGTTGTTGAAGCCAAGTGCGACGACAACTGCGCCTGTGAGCGTTGCGGCGTCGACCAGGTGCGTGCAGCCAAGTTGCTTGGCGTAGTGCAAACCGTCAGCCAGCACAAGCCGGCCTTCAGCGTCGGTGTTGATGATCTCGATGGATTTACCGGACATCGCGATCTGCACGTCGCCGGGCTTCTGCGCTTTTCCCGACGGCATATTTTCTGTGGCGCAGACGATTCCGATCACTTTCACTTTGGGCTTCAGCAGCGCGATGGCGCGCATGGCTCCAATCATCGTCGCCCCGCCGGCCATGTCGTACTTCATCTTTTCCATGCCGTCGGCGGGCTTGATCGAAATGCCGCCTGTGTCGAACGTAATTCCTTTTCCCACCAGGCCCAGCACCGGTTTTTCCGGAGCGCCCGCAGGTTCGTATTTCATTACGATGAGCGCGGGTGGTTCGTCCGACCCTTGAGCGACACTCCAGAACGCGCCCATCTTCATCTCTTTGATTTTGTCCGCGCCAAAGACTTCGCACTTCAACCCGACTTCCGAGCACATTTTCTTCGCCCGATCGGCAAGGATCGTCGGCGTCATCCGGTTCGAAGGCTCGTTCACCAGGTCGCGCGTGAAGTTCTGCGACTCGCCGATGATCTGTGCTTCGTTGGCGGCTTTTTCCAGCGCAGCCTTGTCCCCGTTCGCGACCACCGTCAACGTGTCGATCTTTTGGTCTTTCCGATCGCTGCGGTAATAGTCCGGATCGAAGTTGCCGACATTCGCACCTTCCACGATCGCTCGTACCGCTTCCTCGGCGGGAAGATTCGACGGAGCTACAAAAGCAAAGCTGCGAATTCCACGCGACTTCAGCGTGCGCACCGCGGTGCCGGCGATCCGGCGCAGGTCGTAGCTCGAAAAATTCTTCGCGCCCCCGCCCGAGATCAGCAGCAACCGCTTGGCTTTGAGGCCTGCGGGTTTGTGAAGCAGATTGGTCTCGAACGGTTTGCCGCTCAACTCTCCACTGGCCAGCAAGTCGGCCGCGACCGAGCTAACCGCGGCGTCGGCAGTTGAGACTTTGAGTTCGGGCTTCTTGTTCTTGTCGGTCGAAGCGGACGCGGATTGATCCAGAACGACCACGACAAGAGATTCGGTTTCAACTGCAGCGGGCGTAGAAACGGAAATGGTTGTTTTCATCATAGGAATGAGTCATTCCAGTATCGTCGGCACCACGGCAAAAGCGCAAGCCTCGCTGTGGCCAGTAGTGGCTCAAGTATTTCTGATGGCATCTTCGCTCGTCGATGGCGTCATCCTGAGCGTAGCCGTTCTTCAGGCGCAGCGAAGCTCTCCGCTACGACGCTTTCTTCCACAGCAGATCCCTCGGCCCGCTGGTAAAAACGCGGGCTCTTCGGGAAGACGCCTTGTGAGATTCAGAGTTCAACCGAGCCACTACCCGTGGCCACTACGCCAAGAGCACTTCGATGCTTGTGGTTGCGGCTTCCTCTTTTTAGGGTCTTCATGTTGCGATCTTAGGCCGATAAGGCGCTCGGAAATCGCGTCTTGAAGTCCAGCAGCCCGACCCATTCCGGCGTGATCGTGATTCGGACCATGGAAGAAACTTTCGTCCGAAGTTGCGTCATCCACATTTGGGCTGTCGCTGGATCGAAATATCGCGCCGCCGACGCTTCGTACTCGGGAACGATGCCTTCCACGGTCTCGAGACGGGCGCTTCCGCGAATCATGAGAACTTTGTGCGGAAATGCTTCTTCGTCGATCGTGAGCGCAACTTTAGGGTTTTTCGCAAGAGCCTTGAGCTTTGGAGCTTTCGGAGGACTGGCCATCACGATGTCTCGCCCATTCCAGTGAAACCAGATAGGAACAACGCGGGGACTTCCATCCGTCCCGACGTAGGCAAGACGGGCCGGAATCTTCGATTGCAACAATTCCTGCGATGCGGGATGTTCCAGAAGACTGAGATCTCCCTGCTGAGGCTTCATTCCACGACTCCTTGTTCGCTTCGAACACTAGCGATGAAGCTGAGGCGAACTGGCATTGGATTCTACTCCTCAGCCGCAGCCACCGAATATTCGTTAAAGGTCCGGCAAAGGGGTTGTCGAAGAAAACCCAAACTTCCGCTTTCCCTCGCCCTATCCAATCCTGCCTTGATGACGCCATTCTCGCTCCTGCGGTATGATTCAGAGCCGCGGAAGGTCCAGGTGAAAAGGTTATGTCGATGCGATGGAAAATAAGCGCGCTGGTGATGGTCGTGGTTTTGTGCGGGATCGTAGGTTTCACTCGAAAAACCGTGACTGCGGCGAGTCCGCAGGCACCCATGTTGGCGAATCCGAAGGCATCGATCCCGCCAGCAACAGGGTCCATTTCGATCCCGGATACGACACTGGCCATCAACTCGCCGACGCCCTTGTCGCAACGCGTCGTGCACTACGAGATTGAGGCGAAGTACGATGCCGCGAAGCACTCGGTCGACGCCACCGAGGTGCTCACCTACCACAATCTGACCGGCCAAGCGCTCGATCATTTCCCCTTTCATCTTTATCAGAATGCCTTCCAGCCTAAAGCGACTTTTGTGCGCGACGCCAAAATCATGGGCACCCGCGACACCGGATACGACAAGTGGGAAGACAAGTACTACGGGTCGGAAGACATCAAGAGCATCGAGGTCGTAGACCAGGGAGACGTCACCCAGAACTTGCAATACATCGCTCCCGACGACGGCAATAAAGATGATAAGACCGTCGTCGATTTGCATATCCCCAAGCCAATCGCGCCCGGCGCATTCGTCCAGTTCAAGATTGCATTTCAGACCAAATTTCCCGAAACCCAGGCTCGTTCGGGATGGAAACGCGATTTCCTGCTTGGTGGCCAGTGGTTTCCGAAGGTGGGCGTTTGGTGGCATGGCGCATGGAATTGCCACCAGTATCACAACACCACCGAGTTCTTCGCCGACTTCGGCGTCTACGACGTAAAACTCACCGTGCCTCAATATGAAGTGATCGGCGCCAGTGGAGTGGAGGTCTCGAACGTCGCGAATGCAGATGGAACCAAGACCGTGACCTACCATGGCGACGACATCCACGACTTTGCGTGGACCGTGAGCCCGCGTTACAAGGTTCGGGAGAGCACGTATCAATCGCAGATGGGGCCGATCAAGCTCCGCTTTATGATGCAGCCCGCGCACTGGAGCCAGACCGATCGCCACGAAAAAGTCACGCGTGACACGCTGGATCGCTTCGAGAAATTCTACGGACCCTATCCTTATAAGACCCTGACCGTCGTTGATCCGGAACCCGACTCGGCGGCCGGAGGCATGGAGTATCCAACCTTTATTACCGGCGAAACCAGCTGGTTTGCGCTCGATGGCTTGAAATTGGTCGAGATCGTCGTCGAGCACGAATTCGGACACCAGTACTGGTATGGCATGGTCGCCACGAACGAATTCGAAGATGCTTGGATGGACGAGGGCATCAACAGCTATACAGAAGTTAAAGTGATGGATTCGATCTTCAGCAAAAACACCTCTTTTATCGATCTCGCAGGCATCACGGCTGGCGAGCGGGAAGCCCAGCGGCTCGGATACATCAATGTCGCTGATCGCGACCCCATGGCACAGAACGCTTACGCTTACTACAATTCCGGTTCTTACGCCGGCATCACCTACGGCAAGACCGCCTGCATGCTGCTCACCCTCGAAGGAATCATCGGGGAAGACACCATGGCGAAAGCCATGCACACCTATTTCATGAAGTATCGCTTCACCCATCCGGATAAAGAAGATTTCCTGAAGACGATTGAAGAAGTTGCCGGCAAAGATCTGCACTGGTACTTCAATCAGGCGGTCTATGGCTCACAAGTCCTGGACTACGCCGTCTCGCGGGTCGATTCCTTTCCCGTCGACTGGTACTCGGACAAAAAGGATAAGCCCAAGAAGGATTCCAAAAAGGGTGAGAAGGACTCCACGGTCTATCAATCCTACGTCTCGGTGGTCCGCAAGGAAGATTTCGTCCTTCCCGTTGAAGTCGAAGTCCGGTTCAGCAATGGAGAAACCGTCCGCGAGCACTGGGACGGCAAAAGCCGTTGGAACCGGTTCAGCTATCAGAAACAAGCCAAAGTCGTCTCGGCTGAAATTGATCCCGATCACACGATTCAGCTCGATCGCAATGACTTCAACAATGGCCGGGTTGTCGAAAGCGATTCGAAGCCATTGTTCAAGCTATCGAACTACTGGGTATTCGTGACACAACTTGCAAGCCAAATGATGGCTTGGTGGGCGGTCTAAGAAAAATGCAAACACTTCTGGATGATCGTCCGCAGACTCGCGGCGTTCTTGGGGATGGCCTGGGCATGGTGATGCGCAACAAGCGCTACATCTTTTGGCTCTGGCTGCTCGATCTCTTGCTGGCTTGGCTCGGTACCTCGGCATTCCGAGACAGCGCGCGTCCCATTCTCGAAAATAGCCCCTACAGCGCCCGCCTGCTCCACGGCTTCGATATCTCCGTCATGTTCGAACTTTATGCGCGTCCCGAGTTCGGCTCGATGGCCTCAGTAGGCACTGCCGCCGCTTGCTTTGCCGTACTGTTCTTCCTGATGACGGCGCTATTCCTGCCCGGCATCTTTGAGGGATACGCTTCTGCCTACCGCCTTCCACGCGAAGACTTTTTCCGCGCCTGCGGCCGCAACTTGTGGCGATTCATTCGCCTCATGATCGTCGCTGGAATCGTGATGGGAATCATTGCTGGACTCCTGTTTGCTCTCAATGCAGCCATCGTCAAAAAGGCTGGGGAAAGCACATTCGAGTTACTTCCATTTATTTTGCAGATGACCGGGCTCGCCATCATTTTCCTGGTGATGACGACTCTTCGCATCTGGTTTGATCTTGCCGAGGCCGACGTTGTCCTGAACGATCAGCGCGCGGTTCGCCGGTCCATCGCCGCCGGATTCCGCCACACGTTTCGAAGCCTCGGCCAGCTTCTTGCCAGCTACATCGTCGCGACCCTGCTGGCTGCCATCTTCCTGGTTGTGGGAGTGTGGTCCTGGATTCACTTCGTGCCGTCCGAAGGAATTGTGCGCGCGTTTCTAATGAGCCAGCTCATCGCGCTGCTGCTGCTCATCCCTCGCTTCTGGCAGCGCGGAGTCGCAGTTTCGTATTGGCGTCAGCACATGCTGGTTCCGGTCGTTGTCGCGATTCCGGTTCAGCCGCTCGTGGTGCCGGCGCCGGTCATCGTCGAGCCGGTTCCTGTTGTTCTGCCACCGGTGGTTCCGCCGTTGCCCGATCCTGCATCCTGAGTAGCTATGCGATTCAGAGCAGGGAAGCTCGTCATAAGAGGATGACCGTGATCCCTTGATTACGGCGTCCAAGGTCTTTGTCGCCCTTCAACTCAGGCTGCTGGCCGATCAGTCGCCACGCGACTTCGTCGGACGTCGACCAGTCCTCCCCGAAAATACATCCGCGAATCTGTCCGGCGGCAACCAGCTGTTGCAACCGGCTTTGAACCGCGATGCGAATATCTCCTCCTTCTCCCGAGGACCCATATCCGTGAACGACCTTTAATAGAGGATGTTGTTGCTGGCGCGCAACGCGCGATCTCGCGATCAAGGCGCTGCAACGCCTCGCTGACTGGAGGATGATCCGACTTTAGATTGACGGTCTTGATGGTGCTGCAATACTACTTTCGGTTTCTGCCCCGTGCTACTGCCTCGCGGGCTTCCTTGTCGGCGGTCGGCGACGTTCCGTTTCCCGTTTATCCCAGAGCTGCTTGCCTTTAGCCAGCGCTAGCTCAACTTTTACTTTACCGTTCTTGAAATACATCCGGGTCGGGATCAGGGTCAAGCCCTTTTGCTGCGTCTTTCCGACTAAGCGGCGGATCTCTTCTCGGTGCATCAACAACTTCCGCGTCCGCAGCGGGGCATGATTAAAGATGTTGCCGTGCTCGTAGGGGCCGATGTGGGCATTCAGCAGCCAAACTTCGTCGTCCTTCACTAATCCGTAAGAGTCTTTGAGATTTGCCAGGCCACCTCGGACGGATTTCACCTCGGTCCCGGTCAAAGCGACTCCAGCCTCAAATTTTTCCAGCAAGAAGTAGTTATGTGAAGCGATCCTATTAACGGCGGCGTCTCTCTGCCCGCTCGCGGTGGAGTCGCGGCGGGGGGATTTTTCCGCATTCGGTTTGGTCTGATGTGTGGATTGGCGGGGCATTGAAGTCGACGAACTTAATCTTAACGCAGATTGCTGTTCGACCCCGGCGCCGCGAGCACCGATCCCCACATTCGAGAATCGGCTGCGCGTGCCCCACTAGGACAACGACCAAAGAGTGTAACTTCCGAGTGCACAGTGACTTCGAGAGCAGAAAATTGCGATGCTATAATCGCGACACCGCGACTTTTTGTTGCTTTGAGTAGATTTCCCGCGCCTAACGCCGACGGGACGCGCACACGCGTGGGGAAGCTGCTTGTCCGGCGAAAAATCGTATTTCAAGAGGATCATCTCGTGAGGATTATCGAATGAGACGCCTATTGCGCCCGGCCATTTTTCTGTCGCTGGTCGCGGTTCTAGCCCTCCCCGCTGTCGCTGACAAAGCGAAGGACCTGTACACCAAGGGTCAAGACGCCGAGGCCCGCCAGCAGTATGAAGCCGCCTTTGACCTCTTCAAGCAAGCCTACGATCTCAGGCCGAAAGACTTGCGCTACCGCGCTGCGTTTGAACGCGTTCGCTTCCAGGCTGCCGCCACCATCGTCCATCGCGGACAGAAGCTGCGCGATGACGGCAAACTCGACGAGGCGGTTGCCGAATTCCAGAAGGCCCTCACCATCGACCCGTCGTTATTTATCGCTCAGCAGGAACTCGATCGCACGCTGAAGATGATTAACGATCAGAAGAACCCGCAGCCCCAGGCGGCGGGGCCTCCGGAAGGTCTCAAGAAGCGCGTTCATGAAGCTGCGGGGCCGGTGGAACTTGCCCAGATCTCGAACGTTCCGATCACCGTCAAGATGCTTTCCACAAAATCCGATGTGGTGTATCGGACCGTCGGCCAACTGGCTGGCGTAAATGTATTGTTTGATCCCGACTACACGCCACGAGTCATTAACGTCGATCTGAACGGAGTGACGCTCGAACAGGCGCTGGAGATTACGGCGCTTGAGTCGAAAACCTTCTGGCGCCCGGTCACCTCGAACACGATTTTCGTCGCCACCGACAATCCGGCAAAGCGCAAAGAACTCGAACAAAGCGTACTGAAGACTTTCTATCTTACAAATCTCTCCCAGCCCACGGAATTACAGGACGTGGTGAACGCGATTCGCGCCGTGCTCGATGTTCAGCGCGTGCAGCAACTGCTTTCACAAAACGCCCTCGTCGTGCGCGGGACACCGGATCAGATCGCGCTGGCGGAAAAGCTTGTCGAAGATCTCGATAAGGCTCGTCCGGAAGTCATTGTTGACATCGCAATCATGCAAATCAGTAAAGACCGTTCGAGAACTCTCGGCTTCAATCCGCCGACCAGCGCAACGGTCACCCTACAGAGCAACATTGGCACAACCACAACGCCGACGACCTCGACAACGACCGGCACCACCAGCACCGGTACCACGAATGGTTTAAACCTGAATACACTCGGCAATCTGAACGCCACCGACTTCCAGGTCACGATTCCATCCGCAAACCTGTCGGCTCTGATGAACAACAGCGACACCAAGCTGCTTCAGAATCCACAAATCCGCGCTCTGGACGGGCAGAAGGCTTCTCTGAAAATCGGCGATCGCGTGCCGGTCGCGACCGGATCGTTCCAGCCCGGCATCGGCGGCGTCGGCATCAACCCTCTGGTCAACACGCAGTTTCAGTATTTGGATGTGGGCGTCAACATCGACATCACGCCTCGTATCCACGCCAACGGGGAAGTCACGCTCAAGATTTCGATGGATGTTTCCGCTGTTACCGGCCAGCAAAACATCGGTGGCATCAGCCAGCCCATCATCGGACAACGCAAGATCGAACATGAAATCCGATTGAAGGACGGCGAAGCGAACCTTCTCGGTGGAATCATGGAAGACCAGCAGACCAAGTCTCTCGCTGGTATCCCGGGGCTCGCTCAGATTCCAATCCTCAAGTATCTCTTCGGCCAGACGACACAAGATCACTCCGAGAACGAGATCGTCTTCGCGATCGTGCCGCACATCATTCGCAGCCAGGAACTCAGCGAGCTGAACCAGCGTGCCATCGACATCGGCACCGCGTCCGCGATCGAGCTCCATCACATGAGTCGTCCGCAAGCTCCGGCTGCAGGTGCCTCGGCTCCGGGACAAACGCCGCAATCCGCAACTCCGGCGCCACGTTCCAACGCTGGGCCGTCCGCTTCCAGCACGCCAGCGGCTCCCAATCCGGCGAGTTTCCTCTTTGATCCGCCGACCATACAGGCCGTCAAGGGCAACACATTTGCCGTGAACCTGCTGATCTCCGGCGCGCAGAACGTCTATTCGGTGCCGGTGCAGTTGAACTACGACCCGAAGATGTTGCAGCTGGTCAATGTTTCAAATGGCGGGTTCCTCTCGCAGGATGGTCAGGCAGTTGCCCTGGTTCATCGCGAAGATGAGTCCCTCGGGCAATCGCAAATTACCGCCACGCGTCCACCGGGTGCTGGTGGCGTCTCCGGCCAGGGTGCTGTCGTCACCATTACTTTCATGGCGAAGACAGATGGTCAAACCCCGCTGACGATTACTCGCGGTGGAGCGCGCGATCCGGGCTTGCAGGCGATCACGGTCAATGGCGCGCAGGCGGCGGTAACCGTTCAATAAGGGCAAACAGGAACTCACACAAGATTGACGATGCAGTCCAGATTTCATCACGGGCCGAAATTCAAGTCCGCCCGGGGCTTTACGCTCCTGGAGCTAATCGTTACAGCGGCGATCCTTGCCATCCTCACGATGATGGCGCTACCGCTGGCACGCGTCACCATCCAGCGTGAGAAAGAGAAAGAGCTGCGTCACTCTCTATGGGAGATGCGGGACGCCATCGACCGCTACAAAGATGCCGCCGACCGCCAGATGTTTCAGACCAAGGTTGATACGCAGAACTATCCACCCGATCTGGAGACGCTGGTCAAAGGGGTGGAAGCGCAGGGTGGCAAGAAAATCCGATTTCTCCGTTCCATCCCCATGGACCCCATGACGAAAACCAAAGAATGGGGAATGCGGTCGATGCAGGACGATCCGGATTCCGATTCGTGGGGCGGGCAAAATGTGTTCGACGTCTACACCAAGTCGGATGGAACCGGGCTCGACGGAACAAAATATAAGGACTGGTAGATGTTTCGAATCGTGAATATATCGATGCGTAGAGCAGGGAATCCGCCGCTGGGCGGGCGCTCGCTCGTTGCTCTTCGCAAATCGTCTCGCGGCTTCACGCTTCTGGAGTTGATGATCGTGATCAGCATCATCATGATCCTGATGGCGGTTGCCGTGCCAATGTACAACCAGTCCATCGTGCAGGCGCGGGAATCCGTTCTTCGATCGAACCTTCACACTCTTCGCAACGTAATTTCCCAATACACTCTCGACAAACAGAAGGCGCCTCAATCTCTCGACGAGATCGTAAGCGCCGGTTACCTGCGGCAGATCCCGGTTGACCCGATGACTCGCGAAGCCAATTGGGAAGTCGTGCAGGAAGATGTGATGATGGCCGTCGACCAGCAGGATCCCGGCATCACCGACGTGCACTCGGCTTCCAGCGCCACCGCCAGCGACGGTACCGCCTACAGTACCTGGTAAGAACCTTTCTGCTTTGCGGGAACTACCTTCTCCAGTCATCCTCCGATCAGGCTGCCGAAAAACTCAAACGTCCGCTCTGTCTTGAAAGGGCGCGGCTTTACGCCGCGCCGTAAGCGCAGCAAAATCAATCTCGGCTTTAGCCGCTGAGCAGCAGCGCGGGTTTCTAGTATGAAAGCGCTATTGTTGCGTCTTCCTCGTTTCGCAATAATCCCCGCCTAACTTCAGAACTAGATTTTTGTCAACGGATTCTGTGGGCCGTACCCTGACGGGCTGATTTCGAAAAAAGGGAGTGTCTTGCATGCGATCAAGAGTACTCGTGTGTCTGTTGACCGCGATTGTGATTCTGGGGAGCCGGTCGGTCGAGGCACAGCAGCCAACCACCCCCGCGGATAAGCCGGCAAAAAAGGATTCTCCGGCGCCCCCGCACAAACTTGGTCCGGTTGATTTCTACGTCAATTGGCGCGCTCGCGCCGAAGGTTGGGACTGGTTCAAAGGCAAGACGGGTCATGGAAACTACACGTTTGGCGACTCTCTGCTTCGCGTAGCCATTGGTCAGCATCGGGAGCATGTTGACTGGTTTCTTGAGGGAGCGCAGGTTGCGCTGGTAGGTTTGCCCACGCTCGCGGTTGTCGCCGCGCCCCAGGGCCAACTTGGGCTGGGCGGTAACTACTACGCGGCCAACGGCCTCCAATCGAACAATGTTGACGGCTTCCTTAAGCAGGGTTTTGTCACGATCAAAGATTTTGGAAGCAGCCTGAAGATCGGGCGATTTGAGTACTTCGACGGCAACGAAGTCAAACCGAAAGATCCTTTGCTGGCCACGATCATTCAGACACGAATCGCGCAGCGGCTGATTGCGAATTTCGGGTTCGCCGCAGTCCAGCGCAGCTTTGATGGAGTTCAACTCTCTTCCAACATTGGGCGCGATAATTTCACCTTCGTCGCTCTGCGTCCAACCGAAGGAGTCTTTCAGGTCGAGGGCATGGGTGAACTCGACGTGGACACATACTATGGCGCCTTCACCGCTCCGGTAGAAACGCCTCATGGCGCGGGCCAATTCCGCGTATTCGGATTGGGCTACATCGATCACCGCACCTTGACGCTCAAGACGGACAACCGGTCTGCAATGGTGCGCGCCGCCGATCATGACAAGATCGAGATCGCTACCTATGGCGCCGACTATGTCCACGTCTTCAACACCCCAACTTCCGGCAAGTTCAACCTGATGGGTTGGGTTGCGCTGCAAAGCGGTTCCTGGGGTGAGTTAGCGCAGCGGGCCAGCTCTTTCGTGGCGGAAGGCGGATGGCAGCCGCCTGTCAATTTCCTCAAGCCGTGGATCAATGCGGGATACTCGTACGGAAGCGGCGACGGAAATAACGCTGACGCGCGTCACGGCACTTTCTTCCAGGTCTTGACCACGCCGCGGCAATACGCGCGGTTTCCTTTCTACAACATGATGAACAACGAAGATGCCTACGCCACGTTCAACGTGCGTCCCGCATCGAAACTCTCACTTCGCAGCGAGGTTCACTCTCTCCGTCTCGCGAACGCTAAGGATCTCTGGTATTCCGGCGGCGGCGCGTTTCAGGCCGGCACTTTCGGATATACCGGCCGTCCAAATCCGGGAAACGGAAATCGTGGTCTCGCAAATGTGTGGGATCTGAGTGCGGACTATCAGGTCACCCGGATGTTTGGAGCAACCCTCTACTACGGCAAGGCTTGGGGAAAGTCCGTGATCGCCAATATCTATCCCAAAGATCCGAATGGGCAGTTGCTGTACCTGGAAACCAATTTCCGTTACTGATCGTTGTTCATGAGAGCACTCTGTTCCTGCGAGCGCGATCCTGGGAGCGCGATCTCGAGTTCGGCTTCCGCGTTCAAGGCTTCGCGTTAGGCTACCCATCTACACAATTTCCACAGCTCAATGTGACATCTGACCTTGCGCGAGAGAAAGAAAGAGCCGATCATCGCCACGGCGCATGGGGTCTAAGGAGTCGCTCCTGACATCGTGCAACTCCTTAGTTGTCAAGATTTTGACCTCTAACCTTTACGCGCTCAAGATTTTGCAGGGTACTTTCTGCAAACCCCGCGCCAGTCAAGGTTTTCAAGGGATAGGGGGGAGGGGGGGTACCTGTGACTGAGCCCCCAATTCCCAAAATGGTCTCGCGCCAGAGAGTGTAGTTCCACGCCATCAGGAAATTTATTTCCACTGAAGTTCGAACAAGGTTTTCTTACTTGTCCATGGTCGCAAGAGCTTCTGAATTTCCCCAGAATTGCGCCCCTGAATCGGAAGCACTAACATCAATCTATGCCCGTTGAAACGGAAATCCAGGCTCCCACATCGATTCGCGCTCCTCGCGGCAATCAAATCTCATGCAAAGGCTGGCAGCAGGAAGCTGCCATGCGCATGCTGATGAACAACCTCGATCAGGAAGTTGCGGAGCGTCCGCAGGATCTCGTCGTCTACGGTGGAACCGGACGCGCCGCCCGCAGTTGGGAAGCCTATCGCGCCATCGTCGCGTCGCTCAAGAATCTTGAAAACGACGAGACCCTGCTCGTGCAATCCGGGAAGCCCGTCGGAGTATTCAAGACCCACGACTACGCGCCTCGCGTGCTTCTCGCCAACTCAAATCTCGTCGGACACTGGTCGAACTGGGAGAAGTTCAACGAACTGGAACGCGCCGGCCTCATGATGTACGGCCAGATGACCGCCGGTTCCTGGATTTACATCGGATCTCAGGGCATTGTGCAAGGTACGTTCGAAACCTTCTCGGCCGCCGCCGAAAAGCATTTCGCCGGCGATCTTGCAGGCAAACTGATTGTGTCCGGCGGAATGGGCGGAATGGGCGGAGCTCAGCCTCTGGCCGCCACCATGACGGGCGCGGCATTTCTGGGAATCGACGTCGATCCCGAACGAATCAAGAAGCGCTTGAAGACCGGCTACTGCGACTTCATGGTCACAACCCTCGATGAAGCCCTGCGCATTCTGAAGAACGCGATCCGAAAGAAAGAAAATGTGTCGGTCGGTCTGGTAGGGAATTGCGCCGACATCATTCCGGAACTCGCCGAACGGGGCGTTGTTCCTGACATCCTGACCGATCAGACGTCTGCGCACGATCCTCTCAACGGCTACGTGCCGAACGGCATGACGTTGCAGGAGGCAATGGAGCTCCGCAAGAGCGATCCGAAGTCCTATCAGGAAAAATCGCTCGACGCGATGGCGCGCCACGTCGAAGGCATGTTGCGCCTCCAGAAAATGGGGTCGGTCACGTTCGACTACGGCAACAACATCCGCACGTTTGCGTTCCAGCGCGGCGTAAAGAACGCATACGACTTTCCTGGATTTGTTCCTGCCTATATTCGTCCTCTCTTTTGCGAAGGACGTGGGCCGTTCCGTTGGGTTGCGCTTTCCGGAGAGGCGTCCGACATCCACGTCACCGACGAGCTGGTGCTCGAGCTGTTTCCGGAGAATCGCATCTTGCGTCGCTGGATCGATCTGGCGCGCAAACGCATTAAGTTCCAGGGATTGCCGGCGCGCATCTGCTGGCTCGGATATGGAGAGCGCGCGCAATTCGGCCTTGCCATGAATGATCTGGTGAAGAAGGGCAAGATCAAGGCGCCAATCGTGATTGGCCGGGATCATCTCGACTGCGGATCAGTCGCGTCGCCGTTCCGAGAAACCGAAAGCATGAAAGACGGCTCCGACGCTGTTGCTGACTGGCCGTTGCTCAACGCGATGCTGAATACCGCGGCGGGAGCTTCGTGGGTTTCCATCCATAATGGTGGTGGCGTAGGGATTGGGTATTCGCTCCACGCCGGGCAGGTCACCGTGGCGGACGGATCGGAAATGATGGCAAAGCGCATCGAGCGCGTTCTTACAACCGACCCCGGCATGGGAGTCATCCGCCACGTGGATGCCGGCTACGACGAAGCAAAAGATTTCGCAAAGAAGACAGGCGTCAAAGTACCGATGAATTGAAATCTCGAATTGCAAATGGAGTGGCGAACGCTGCCGCTCATGCGGCCAAAACAAGTTTCATCGATCATCCTCGTCCCTGTTTTATGTGAACTCACGCGCCGTGACTACCGGACTGTAGCAGAACAGGGGTTGGTCTTCGGTCCCGGCGTGCGGACTGCTAGACTAGAGATCGCGTGAATCGGAACAAGAGAAAGAACCAGGCATCCAGAGCCGTTCTGCTGGCGAACATCGGCCAACTTCTCACGCTTCGCTCATCACAAACTGGACCTCGCCGCGGTCGAAGTCTGCAAGAACTCTCCATCGTCAAAGACGGCGCGGTCCTTTGTGCTCGGCGGCAAGATCATTTCCGTCGGGACAACAAAAGAAGCGCTCCGCGATCCGTGGCTCAAAAAGAATCGAAAACAGCTTCTGGAAATTGATTGCGGTGGGAAGGTTGTGCTGCCGGGGTTCGTCGATTCGCATACTCACCCTGTATTCGTCAGCCCAAGGCTGGTCGACTTCGAGAAGCGCATTGAAGGCGCGTCGTACGAAGAGATCGCGGCTGCGGGCGGTGGTATCCGGTCAAGTCTCGAAGGAGTCCGGCACGCGACTAAAGCGACGCTGAGTGCCAAAGTCTTGAACGTTCTGCGGGCCATGGCCGCGCACGGAACTACCACGGTCGAAGCCAAGTCCGGCTATGGATTGACGCTGGAGTCGGAGTTAAAGTCGTTGGAAGCCATCCGCGAAAGTGCAGCTCAGTGGCCCGGAAGTGTGGTTTCAACCCTGCTAGGTGCGCATGTCGTCCCAAAGGAGTTTCAGGGGTGCTCACAAAAATATGTTGAGATCGTCTGTATAGAGATGATTCCCCGCGCGGCGAAGCGAAAGCTGGCTCAATTTGTGGACGTATTTTGTGACCAGGGCGCATTCAAGCCCGCTGAAGCCGAGCAAATCTTTGAGGCCGCACGCGCTCACGGATTGAGCGTTCGCGCCCACATGGGACAGCTTTCCGAGACGGCGCTCGCGTCATTTTTGCGCTTTGATCCCGCCTCGTTCGATCATATGGACCACGTGAGCGACGCCGATGTGGCGGAACTCGCGAAGCGCGACACGGTCGCGACCCTGGTACCGGGAGCCAACTATTTTCTCGGTCTGAAGCAATATCCGAACGCGCGGCGGTTGATTGATGCCGGAGTTCCGGTTGCACTGGCGACGGATTACAACCCAGGCACTTCCCCCACAATCAGCGTGCCAATGGCGATGTCGCTGGCATGCACGCAAATGAAGATGTCTCCGGCAGAGGCTGTGGCTGCGTCGACGATCAATGGCGCCTGGGCTTTGCGCGTGGCTGATCGCAAAGGGAGCGTCGAGCCGGGCAAGGATGCCGACCTCGCCATGTTTGCCGCGGAAGACTACCGTGAAATTCCTTATTGGTTCGGAGCGAATTCCTGTGTTTTGACGGTGTTGAACGGGGAAGTCGTCTCTCCCAATTGAACTTTTCAAAGTGGGATCTCGTACTAAAGCCTGGTCATCCTGCGGTTGTGCTGTGGGGCATCCTAGGACTTAAGATTTTCGTAGGAACGTCGGAACAATTTCCCGAGGACAATAAATGAAGAGAATGATTGCGGTTCTGAGCTTTCTCGTGCTGACAATTTCCGTTGCGAGCGCCCAGCGTTTGCCCGAAATGGCGCGGCCGACGAATTACAAACTCCTGTTTAATCCTGATTTGGAGAACGCCAAGTTCGAAGGCGAGGAAACCATCACACTCCAAGTCTTGAAGCCGACATCCGAGATCACGTTGAATGCCGTCGACATCGACTTCCACGACGTGACGATCACCAGTGGCGGTGCTACGCAGAAGGCCAAGGTCTCGGCTGAAAAAGAGAAAGAAATGGTTGTGCTTGCTGTTCCAAAACCGCTGGCTGCGGGCACTGCAACCGTTCACGTGACTTACACGGGAATTCTGAACAGCGAGATGCGCGGCTTCTATCTGGGCAAAGATGACCAGGGCCGCAAGTACGCTGCAACGCAGTTTGAGGCCACGGACGCGCGCCGGGCATTCCCCAGTTTCGATGAGCCGGACTACAAGGCCACTTTCGATATCTCGGTTGTCTCCGACAAAGGGCTGGCGGCGATCTCAAATCAGAAAGTTGCTTCGGACACGCCCGGTCCCGGCGACAAACACACTGTACGGTTCGCGACCACCGCGAAGATGTCCGCTTATCTGGCTGCATTGGTGGTGGGCAACTTCGAATATGTCGAAGGCGAAGCCGATGGCATTCCGATACGCGTCTATGCCACCACCGGCAAGAAAGAAATGGGCCGGTTTGCGCTCGAAATCGCCGGCGACATCATGAAGTACTACGACAAATATTTTGGGATCAAGTATCCCTATGCAAAGCTCGACCTGGTTGGCCTGCCGGATTTTTCCGCGGGCGCGATGGAAAACACAGGGTGCATCACGTTCCGCGAAGTAATTCTTCTGATCGACGAAAAGCAGGGATCGGTTGACCTCAAGAAGAACATCGCGGGGGTGATTTCGCATGAAATGGCGCACCAATGGTTCGGCGATCTGGTCACCATGAAATGGTGGGACGACGTCTGGCTCAACGAAGGCTTCGCGACCTGGATGTCGAGCAAGCCGATTGAGTCCTTCAAGGCGGATTGGAACTTCAACCTCGACGACGTCAGCGGAACTGGCCAGACTCTCAATGTCGACTCACTGGCGAACACGCGTCCGATTCATCAGGCCGCGGAAACCCCGGCGCAAATTCAGGAGTTGTTCGACGGCATCGCCTATGGCAAGGCCGCGTCCGTGTTGCGGATGCTGGAGGCGTACCTGGGCGAAGACACGTTTCGCGCAGGCGTCAATGCCTATCTGAAGCAGCATCAGTACGGAAATGCCACAGCCGAAGATTTCTGGGACGCTCAGGCGAAGACCTCGAAGAAGCCCGTCGACAAGATCATGCCGACGTGGGTGAAGCAGGCGGGAGTGCCGATCATCAACGTGAAGTCGCAGTGTTCGGGCAGCTCGACGAACGTCACGTTGTCGCAGCAGAGATACTTTTTTGATCGGGCGAAGTTTGCCGAACCGAGCGATCAGCTTTGGCAAATTCCTCTTTGTATGAAGGGTTCGGCGTCAGGAGCCAGCGCTCCGAAGTGCGAGCTGATGACCAAGAAGGAAGAGACCTTTACCTTACCTGGTTGCTCGACCTGGGTTCTAGCCAATGCCGGCGCTACCGGATATTACCGCTCAGGCTACGAAGCCGAAGCCATCCACTCGATGGCGAAGGACGCGGAAACCAAGTTGACTCCCGCGGAGCGAATCAGCTTGCAGAATGATATTTGGTCGTCCGTGCGGGTCGGACGCGAACCCGTGGGCGATTACCTCGCTTTCGCTCAAGGCCTGCAGGGCGATCGGAACCGTGCGGTGCTCGAGGATGTGTTCGGCCGCCTCAACTACATTGGCGAGTATCTCGTCAGCGACAGCGACCGCGAAGGGTACCACACGTGGCTGCGACAGTTCCTGACTCCGGTGTTAACGGAGGTTGGCTGGCAGCCGAAGTCCGGTGAAACCGATGAGCAACGTGCCTTGCGCTCACGGCTATTCGGAGCTCTCGGCTACGATGCGCGCGACCCGCAGGTCCTTGCCGAAGCTCGCAAACTAGCGGATCAGGTTCTGGCGGATCCGTCATCGGTCGATCATGAACTGGCTGGTGGTGCCCTCGAACTGGCTGCCATCAATGGCGGACCTGATTTTTACGACAAAGTAATGGCTGGGTTGAAGAACAACAAATCGCCGGAGGAGTACTACATGTACTTCTTCACTCTGCCGCAATTCGGCGATACCAAGCTGCTGCAGCGGACTCTTGATTTTGCGATTGGGCCGGATGTGCGGTCGCAAGATGCCCTGCAACTTGTCACTGGAGTACTGGCAAATCCGGCAGGACAACAGCTTGCCTGGGATTTTATTCGCCAACACTGGAGCGAGATCGAGAAAGCTGGCGGACCCTTCGCCAGCGCGCAGGTAGTCGGTGCGACAAGCACATTCTGCGATTCTGGCCTCCGCGATCAAGTGACCGAATTCTTTACGGCTCATAAGGTCGAAGCGGCGGAGCGCACATACAAGCAATCGATTGAACGCATCAACAATTGCGCAGACCTCAAATCGCAACAGGAATCTCAGCTGGCCTCGTGGCTGGGCCAACATGGAACTGCCGGCGGCAAATGAGATGTACGAAGGAGTTGCGGCCCGGGAACAATCCCGGGCCGTTTTCCTTTTTGGGAAGCGACTCTCAGAGCTCGTCTTATTGAGCTGCGGCGGATGCCTTAAAAAATAGGCTCACTCCGTATAAACTGTGAGAGCTGCCACGCGTCGTTTCATTTCGTTTCCGTCAACCTTTGTCTCGATCACGAAATCACACAAGTCTTCTAAAAGGAAAGAACAACACCCATGAGCAAGTCCAAAGGTTATGCCGCTCCGGCCGCGCGAGAGCCGCTGCAGTCCTATTCCTTCGAACGCCGGGAGCCGCGTGAACACGACATTGTCATCGACATCAAGTACTGCGGAATTTGCCACTCGGACATCCATCAAACCCGCGACGAGTGGAGTGAGTATCAGGACGAATCGATTTTCCCGATGGTTCCGGGTCACGAGATCGCGGGAATTGTCACCGCCGCAGGCAGCAAGGTTACGAAACACAAGGTGGGCGATAAGGTCGGTGTCGGATGTTTCGTCGACTCATGCCGCACGTGCCCGGAATGCAAGCAAGGACTCGAGCAGTACTGCACAGTGAAAACGGTTTGGACCTACAACGCACGCGATACTGAAGGTGTTCCGACGTATGGCGGATATTCTGATCGAATTGTTGTCGACGAGAATTATGCGTTGCGAATGCCGGCAAATCTGCCGCTCGATGCATGCGCTCCTCTGCTCTGCGCCGGTATCACGCTGTATTCCCCGCTGAAGCACTGGAAGGCGGGCCCCGGAAAGAAAGTAGCCATCGTCGGACTTGGGGGACTGGGGCACATGGGCGTGAAACTCGCCCACGCTCTGGGCGCCGAGGTCACCGTTCTCAGCCGCTCATTGAACAAGCAGTCGGACGGAAAACGACTCGGAGCGGATCACTATTTCGCCACCGCCGATCCGGAAACATTCACCAAACTGGCAGGCAGCTTCGACCTGATTATCAACACCGTTTCCGCCCCGATGGATTGGGGAAACCTTCTTGGATTGTTGAGAGTCGACGGTACCATGGTGGTTGTGGGCCTTCCCAACAAAGACGTTTCACTGGGAGCGTTCTCGCTGACAGCGGGACGCAGGAGCCTTGCTGGCTCGCAGATTGGCGGCATTCGTGAAACTCAGGAAATGCTCGATTTTTGCGGGAAGCATGGGATCGCGTGCGACATTGAAGTCGTTCCCATCCAAAAAGTGAACGAAGCATTCGAGCGCGTGTTGAAGAGTGATGTGCGATACCGGTTCGTCATTGACATGGCGTCTCTAGCGAAAGGATAAGGCAACCACATCGCCCGGAACGGTTCGCGCGAGCTGAATGGGTGGCCGTTTCGCTTCAGAATAACCGTCCAATCGAAAAGTTGACGCGGCTCTGGCCGGTCGGACTGACGCTGCCCGCGACCGCGACCGGCCCCAAAATTGTGTCGGCGATGATGCCGATATTAAACGTGCCGCGAACCACCAGCGGCCCGGGTTCTCCGCTGAGAGTGCCGAACGCCGTGCCCGCTTCGTACCAGCCTCCCCAATAGACTCTTCTGCCAACAAGCTGGGGCAGCCGGTACAACTCGCGCCGGAATCCCAGCGAGGTGTAGGCGTAGTGATTCCCGATAAATTCATCCGGAAGGTAGGCGCCGAGACGGAACGGTCCGCCCAAGGCGAATACTTGGAACGGGCCGGCGGTGCCGCTGAAACTCGTTCCACCCGAAGCGTCGATGAAGAGGGAAGTCTTCGGTCCGAGAGGCAGGAAGTTTGAAGTCTGCACGTCGAGTTGGGTCAGAGGTTGCGCCAGCCCAGGGCTCTGCAGGGTTCGAGAAAGAGTGGCGGTAATGCGGGTGCCACTGCTTGGAACGGATGGGCTGTCTTGTCCGTCCCAAACGTAACGGGCTCGGAATGAGCTCGTGCTCCCGTGGACGATGGGTAGCCCGGCCCCTCCGATGAGGGGGTTCAGCTTGCCATCGAATATTTGATATCCAAACCGGATTTCGCTGCGCCGTCCGGAATCGTAGCCGATATCGAGCCCGCCGCCAGCGCGTTCGTCCCCAAAAACCGCGATCCGGGTCAAGCCACTGAACGAGTTTCTCGCGAACTTCGAAGCGAAGGCAAAAGGTGCAACGAAGAATTTTGTCTGGCCCAATGGCTGATAGAACTCGGAAGCGCTCAAGTTGCTCGATCCGAAGAGAAGGTCATTGCGCCACTCTCCGCCGTGGTGGGCGACGTCCATAAACGTGACCCGCGCGCCCGCCGAAAAATCGAAGGCAGCCACTCCCGAGCCGTCGACGTTCACAGACAGATCGATGAATGGCGGACCGTAGGTCTTCTCATGTGCGGTGATGCGCAAAGAGGGAACTCCGTTTTGAACGAATCCTTCGTAGCCCAGATCGTCAAACTGTCCGCGGCCCGCAATACGGGTAAGCTGTGTACCCAGTTTGTGCAGGTCGACTGGTGCATCAAGGTTGCCGCTAAGCTGGCCCTTGATGCGGCGATTTGTATCTGGATCGGATCCTGTGACTTCGATCGCATCGACCTTCTTGATCGATTTATGTTTCCGAGCCATGCGATCCGCAAGATAGTCTTGCCATTGTGTCGGGTCCTGAATGGCGTATTGCAGCAGTGTTGCTGATTCGCTCGCCGCGGTCTTATAGCCGAGTTCGATCAGTTCATCGACGCGCGAATAGTCAACCACCGAGAATCCCTTCATATCCACGCTGACCTTAACGTCGGCCAAGGCCAGCGAGTGGCGCTCGTTTTGCGTGATCATGACGTCAACCGCCCGGGTCAGGACGCCGGTCAGGGATCCCAATTGTGCGATGTCGCCGGGCGGAAGCCTCAGTTCTACCGCGACGACTATGTCGGCATTCATGGTGCGAACGGTTTCGACGGGAATGTTTTGAACCATGCCGCCGTCCGCCAGCATGCGTCCATCGATTTGGACGGGCGTAAAGACTCCTGGGATCGCCATGGACGCTCGCACCGCTCGCGCCAGAGGCCCATCGTGGAGCACGATTGCATCCCCAGTCTGCATGTCGGTCGCAACACACCGCAGGGGAATCGGGAGTTCGTCGAAGCTCGATATCAGCGCTTCCGGAAAAGCGATGCGATCCAGCAGCAGGCCTACGCCCTGTCCAGGGTTATATCCGTTCGGTCCGGTCAAGCCATGCTTCAGGCCGAGCGGAGTCGTGATCAGAAAGTCGCGGCGATCTTGCTTCCGGCGGTAAGAGAGCTGTGTGTAGACCGGTTCCGGCAGCAGCGCCTGGTCCCAATCGATCGCTTCAGCAAACTTGCGCATTTCGGCGGGAGTCATGCCGGTCGCGTACATCGCGCCAATGATGCTGCCCATGCTGGTGCCCGCAACGCGGTCCACGGGAACATGATTTTCCTCGAGCCATTGAATGACTCCAATCTCGGCCAATCCAAGCGCGCCGCCGCCGCTGAGAGCCAAGCCAATGCGCGGACGGTGAGTTGGAGCGTCAACCGGTTTCGCCGGTTCTGCATCCTGAGCGAAACTGAAAAACGCGAGAAAGAAGAAAGAGACCAATAAAGCAGCAGACACGGATCGAGCGCTGACCTTCATTAACGTGCTCCTGAAAGAATGAAGCGAAGCTTCGTAGAAGCAAAATTTCAAAGTGAGTGAAAAGGTTAGCAGGTTTGGATGCGGCGGCTACGCAGGTGTGGCTTAGTGGGAAGGTTGGCTCGCCGATTGATTCTTCCGCGCCTGTTCGACGACGCTGTGTACTGCTTCAATCACGATGTCCGGACGGTCGCTCTGAATGTAGTGGGCGCTGTTCTTGGCGATCGCTTGAGTACCTCGGGTGGAGAGGTGAGCCAAATCCTCCTGCATTTTTTCCCAGGCATCGTTCGTGGGTTTTGCGAGGTCGGGCGGAAGTTCGCTTGAGGGCTTATCTGGATCGTGGGAGAGCACGGCGAGGGGCATATCGCCCAAAGAGCCGGCCGCGGCGGCCTGTGCCGCGCTTTCAGGGAACGAGTTCATCTCGGCTGCACCCTCGCGGGCGTTGCGCCAATTGCACTCGGCTGCGCGTTGGCGGATGTCTTCGTCGCAGAGGCCCATCAGGCGCGGGATGCCGAACGGCATGGTGTATTCCATGAATTCAGCCTCACGCCGCCAGCTTCCTTCTAAATTTCTGATCTCAGGTGGAAAACGATGTTCCTGCTCCGGATGCGAAGCATCGACCAGAACCATGCCTGCCACTTCGTTTCGGTAGAGACTGGCGAACAGCCGTACGTCGTATCCGGCCATCGAATGCCCGACAAGAACATAAGGTGGCGCAACGCCGGCAGCAGTCAGCAATGCGTGAAGTTCTTCCGCGATCGCCTTGCTGGTACGAGGAGCGGAAGTCGAATCGCTGTAGCCCAATCCGCTTCGATCGTACGAACACACCCGGACGAATTTCGCGATTTGCGGTTGCACTTGCCGCCACGAGATGTAGCTGTCACCGAGGCCTGAATCGAGAATGACCGCGGGCACGCCTTCCCCATCGCAGTCGATGTGCATCCTGTGTCCATTGACATCGACAAGCCTTCCGGGCATGGGATTAAATCTGCGGTCGCGCGCTTCGGAAATGTTTTCGTAGAGAAATCCGGCGACCGCCAAAATCAAAACGATCAGGATCAGACCGAACACAATTCTGCGAAAGATTGACTTAGGCGACGTCGCTGGAACTCCCACACTCGGCATGACCGCACTTCGGCAGCAACGGGGGAATGCTGCCATGTGTTGGCACGCATTCTACATGACTGGCGGAGCGGTGATGCCCATAACGGCCAAAGTACGGATTAGTTCGCGCCGCACGACGGCCACGGTGAGCAGGAGGAACTGTTTCCGTTTCTCGTCGGGTTCGGAGAGTATGGGGTGTCGATGGTAGAAGGTATTAAAGAGTTGGGCGAGTTGGAAGACGTGTTTGGCCAGGTAGGCGGGCTCCGTAGTTGCAATGCATTGATCGACCACGGAGGATGTTTTCGATGCTGCCAGCCACAACGCCCAGATCTCGTCATTAGGCGCGCCATTTAGGTAGCTTCCAAGGTCGATCGCCGAGAGGTTTGATGAAATGTTCTTGTCGAACATGTCGATGTCGATCCCAGCCTTCCGGAAGATGCTGGTAGCACGCACCACAGCGTACTGTGCGTATGGGCCGGTCTCGCCCTCGAAGCTCAGTGCTTCCTTAAAATCGAAGGCAATCACCGATTGTTTGGTGTACTTCAGCATGAAGTAGCGCAGTGCACCGATCGCGATCTGTTTGCCGATTTCGAGGCGCTCCGGTTCGCTGACCTCCGGATGGCGTGAATCGACCTCTTTTTTGGCCGACGCGATCAGTTGATCGAGTAGATCGTCGGCCTTCACACCGAATCCTTTTCGACCGCTGACTTCAATGTAGGAGCGCGACTTGTCTTCATCGCTCAACGTGTATCCCAGCTCCGCAGCGCAGCGCGGGGTAAGAGCGACCATTTCGTAGGAGAAATGCGTGTAGTGTTCGGCGGCCTCTCCGTGACCCAAGCCGCGAAGGGCTTCGATGACGGTGTTCTGCGCCTCGGACTGACGGGCGTCAATGACGTTGTAGATTTCAGCTACATCTCCGAAGTGCGGATGCTCTTTCTCGCCTTCGGTCGAGGAAATCCAGCAATCGCTGCCGTTCGGATAGCGGTAGAACTTGCGGTATCCGAAATCGCGACCCAGCAGTCCAAACTTCCACATGTGATACGCAATGTCTTTGCCGACATATCCGACCGTTCCGTTCGAGCGAACGATCACCTTCTGATCTTCTTCTGAAATTTCGTTTGACTGTTCCCCAGCCGCGTTCGCCGCACCTGCACTCGCTTTCGCGGTTCCCGCGCGCCGCATGACCCAACATCCCTTGTTCTTGCCATCACTCTCGAAGGTCAGCACGCCAGCCTCTTTGAGCTTGCCAAAAGCCGCGTCCCAAAAATGAAGGTGCAGGATCTCGCTCTCCCGGGGAAGGAAGTCATACTCAATATCGAGGCGATCCATCGTCTCCAGGTGCCGACGAAGGACTGCGACCGAGATCAGGTCGGCGACCGCAGCGGTCTCGCTCGCGGCGTCTTCGATCGCGTGCAGCGTCTGCAGCCGGATTTGTTTGTTTTGCGGATCCTTTTCGTACCACTGCGAAACCTGGGCGTACAAATCCCAGCAGTAGTAGTCGAAGCGAGGCTGGCGTGTCAGAGCTTCGATTTCGGCGCGGCTCTTCTTTTCAATGTGCGTGAAGCCGACCACGACGTCGGCAACTTGAACGCCCGTGTTGTCGATGTAGTTCTGGATGTCGACTTCTTTGCCGGCAAAGCGCAGCAAGCGGACGAACGTGTCGCCGAGGATGGCATTCCGAAGATGACCGATGTGCGCCGCTTTGTTCGGGTTGATGGAGGAATGCTCGACGAGAATCTTTCCCGCGCGTGCCACTGCCGGGGCCTTCTGGTCGCCCGCAACCGCAGCGCCTAGCCAGGCGCGATCCGCCTTCACATTGAGATAGCCCGGCGGAGCAACTTGCATCTCCGCAATGCCTTCGATTGGTCCGATCGCACTGCGAATCGCCTCCGCAATTTTCAGAGGGGCCGAGCGCAACGGCTTCGCAAAAGGGAAGACAGGGATCGCAAAGTCTCCCAGTTCGACCTTGGGAGGCTGCTCGACGACGAGCTCAGGCAGCGCCGCGTTCGGATACAGCTTCTGGAGGCAATCCAGCACGCGCTGGGCGAGGCGATGTTCCAGATGACGATACAAGGAGGCCCTCTAAACTATTGAAGGAACAGTGATTTTATCAGAGACGCGACGCCGCGCAGGTTTGACGCATTCAGAGTGCTTCCCTATGATGAAAACTCTGTCGCTGCGGGCGTGATTGAGTTGAAAATCCCGCCATCGACAACCGACTGGTGACCGACAAGGCGTCATGCGAATTGCCTACCTAGACTGTTTTTCCGGTATCAGCGGAGATATGTTTCTCGGCGCGCTGGTTGATGCCGGAGTGTCTCCGCGGCTTCTGGAAGAGACCGTGGCGGCTCTGAATTTGGGGGCGAGGCTGGAGATTTCGCGCGTGATTCGTAGCGGCATCTCGGCCACGAAAGTAGACGTGTGGGTGGATGGCGAAAAAGACATGCCGCGGGAAGAGTACTGGATGCAGCACGACGCCAAGCAGGGAGCCACGCCATCCGGGCACGAGCATGGACACTCTCACTCCCACGATCACGGTCATGACCATCCGCACGATCATCAAGCCGAACACGCTTCGGCTGCGGGAAGTGCGGCGCCGACATGCACAGAAGAAGGAGCACCATCATCGTGGCTTGAGCGAGATTCGCGAGATCATTTCTAAAGCGGCAATCTCAAAGTCGGCCAAGGCAAAGGCCATCTCCGTCTTTGAGACGCTCGGCGCGGCAGAGGGAAAGATCCACAACATGGACGCCGAGAAAGTCCATTTCCACGAAGTAGGCGCCATCGACGCAATGGTTGACATCGTCTGCGCCGCGGTGGGAAGTGAAGCATTGGGAGTCGATGCAATCGTTTGTTCCGCTCTGAACGTGGGAGGCGGAACTGTGAAGTGCGCGCACGGGACATTCCCGGTGCCGGCGCCGGCAACCGTCGAGATTCTGCAAGCTGTGCCCGTGTATTCGTCCGGAGTGCAGGCGGAACTCGTGACTCCCACGGGGGCGGCCATCGTAAAAAGTCTGGCGGCACGCTTCTCTGGATTTCCAGAAATGAAGATCGAGAAGTCCGCTTACGGTGCGGGATCGAGGGATTTTCCGGGACATCCCAACGTCGTGAGGCTGGTACTGGGCGAAGTCGCGACCACTTTGGCGGAGAAGACGACGTCTGAGACGGTCACTGTCCTCGAAGCAAACCTCGATGACCTGAACCCGCAAGTCTTCGGTTACGTGATGGATCGATTACTGGAAGAAGGGGCTCTCGATGCGTTCGGAATGCCGGTGCAAATGAAGAAGAATCGACCCGGAATGCTGCTCACCGTGCTCTGCAAGCCGGAAGATGCCGGCAAACTGACGCAGCTGATTTTTACGGAGACGACGACGCTGGGCGTTCGCCGGCGCGATGAGGTTCGGCAAGCGCTTGCGCGGCGATGGGAAAATGTTCGCACCCAATGGGGCGAGGTTCGCATCAAGATTGCGAGCATGAATGGAACTGTCACCAACTATGCGCCGGAATATGAAGACTGCAGACGCATCGCCGCCGAGCACCACGTGCCGCTAAAAGCGGTTCTGCAGGAAGCGACGCGACTCTATGTCGGCGCCGGTTCCAAATAGATCTAGCCAACATTCTCATGACGCAAGCCAAGACCAGCAAGGTGCAATCCAGCTACGACGTGCTTGCGGAGGAGTACGCTCGACGTCTCTTCGATGAGCTCGAGCAGAAGCCGATGGATCGTGAGTTGCTCGACCAGTTCGCCGATAGCATTCGAAACGAGGGCGTTGCGTGCGATCTCGGGTGCGGCCCCGGACAGATTGCGCGCTATCTGAAGGGACGCGGCGTCAACGTTCGTGGCGTGGATGTGTCGGAAGGAATGATCGCCTGCGCCCGCCGGTTGAATCCGGGTATCGAATTCACCCAAGGGGACATGCTGGACTTGCCGGTAGAAGACAATAGCTGGGCCGGTGTCGCCGCTTTCTATTCCATCGTGAACCTCGAACCGGGTGAGGTCCTGCTGGCGTTGCGGGAAGTGATGCGCGTCTTGCAACCGGGCGGCCGTCTCTTGCTGAGCTTTCATCTCGGTGAAGACGAATCGCAAGTCGAAGAGAATTTATGGAACCTCGGTGTATCGTTGCGGGTCACGTTGTTTCGCCTGGCAACCATCGAGGGATACATTCGCAGCGCTGGATTGACGATCGATGAAATCATCGAGCGTGGTCCCTATGCTCCGGACGTTGAGTATCAGAGCAGGCGCGCGTACATATTCGCAGACAAACCAAAGGCAAAGAAATCCGCATGAGCAGGAAGTTCTACATCACGACCCCGATTTACTACGTGAACGCGCGGCCTCACATTGGCCATGCGTACACGACGATTGCCTGCGACACCATCGCGCGGCGGCAGAGGCTCTTGGGGGCCGACACCTTCTTCCTCACCGGAACCGATGAGCACGGGCAAAAGATCGAGCGCGCGGCTCAGGCTGCCGGCAAGACCCCCCAGCAGTATGCGGACGAGATCTCCGCTGAATTTCGCAAGCTTTGGCAGCGGATGGGAATCTCGAATGACGACTATATCCGGACGACCGAAGAGCGTCACAAGAAGCGGGTCCAGGCTCTTTTCCGGAAGATTCGCGACAACGGATACATCTACAAAGGCACGTACACCGGACAGTATTGCGTCTCCGATGAACTCTACGTCGATGGCGCGCAACCGGGCGATCCCTGTCCAACCTGCGGACGAATCACGGAGACGGTCCACGAAGAGAACTACTTCTTCAAGCTTTCGGCTTTTCGGGACAAGCTGCTCGAACTGTATGCCAATCCTGAATTCATTCGTCCCGAGACGCGCCGCAACGAAGTGATTTCGTTCGTGCGCTCGGGGTTACGCGACTTGTCGATCAGCCGCTCGACGTTCTCCTGGGGAATTCCTGTTCCCGACGACCCGAAGCACGTGATCTATGTGTGGCTCGACGCGCTGGCAAACTACATCACGGCGATTGGATACGGATCGTCGCACGCAGGGGCGCAGGCTGCCTTCAAGAAGTATTGGCCTGCGGATGTGCACATGATCGGCAAGGAGATCGTTCGCTTTCACTGCGTGTACTGGCCGGCATTTCTGCTCGCGGCTGGACTGGAGCTGCCCAAGGCGATTGTCGCCCATGGCTGGCTTCTCTTCGAAGAGAGCAAGATGTCGAAATCGCGCGGCAACATCGTGCGTACTGAAACCATTCTCGATGTGCTGGGCGCGGACGCGCTGCGTTATTTCCTGTTGCGCGAAGTGGTGTTCGGGCAGGACGGCTCGTTTTCATTCGACGCGCTGGTGCAGCGCTACAACTCCGATCTCGCCAACGGTTTGGGCAACCTGGCCAGCCGGACGTTGACGATGATCAACCGGTATTTCAAAGGTGAAGTGCCGTATCCATCGCCCACGGCGGCGAAAACTCCGGCGGATGCTGCCGTCGCTGAGACAGCGAGGAAAGTGATCCGCGAGTTCGGAGTCCTCTTCGACCAGTTCCATTTTTCGCGAGCACTTGAGACTGCTTGGAGCCTGGTGGCTACGGTCGACCGTTACATTGTCGAGAACGAGCCTTGGGCGCTCGGTGAGAAGCAGGACGACGAGAGCCGAGCGCGCTTGGCAACTGTGCTTTATACCTCGGCCGAGGCTCTGCGCATCGCTACCGCCTTGGCGCACCCCGTCATTCCCGATGCGACGGCGAAAATCTGGACTCAGATGGGCCTTGGTGACATCAAGAAGCTGCCGCTTGCCGAGCTCTCCTGGGGACAGTTGCCTGTCGGAACCAAGCTCGGGGATGTAAGCCCCGTTTTCCCGCGCGCCGACAAGAGCGCGGTTGAAAGGATGCAGAAGATGGAAGACCAGCAACGGCCAGTGGTGGAAGAACCGAAAGATTCAGCGCCGACTCCGGCCGCCCAGATGCCACCCGCGCCTGCGGCAGCCCCTACTCCCGCCGCCGATGGAGGGAAAATCACGATCGATGACTTCGCGAAAGTCGATCTGCGGGTAGGAATCGTCAAGGTCGCGGAACGAGTCCCGAAAGCGGACAAGTTGCTTCGCCTCGAGATCGATATTGGCACCGAGGTCCGCCAGGTGTTGGCAGGGATCGCCGAGGCCTACGCGCCGGAAACGCTCGTTGGACGGAAAGTTGTCATCGTGGCGAACCTCGCTCCTCGCAAGCTGCGGGGCTTGGAATCGAACGGAATGATCGTCGCCGCGTCGCTCGAAGGAGGCAAGCCGGTGCTTGCTGCGTTTCTTGAAGAGGTACCTGTTGGAGCCCGCCTAAAGTAATAAGAACAAACGAAAACAGCATTTTCGGAGGCCGCATTTGTGCGACCTCCGCCGGATGCGATCACCAAGGTAATGTCCGCAGGTGATTACCTGTTCTTTCCATCGTTTTCCCTGTGCTACCGTTTTCTTTTGCCGCATATTCACGGAAATTGAGAGGGTTTTCAGGGCTACGTGTCTTCTGCTAATCGAAAACCGGGAATCCACGTTGCGTGGACGACCGTCACGTACCGCAGTATGTCGCTGCTGATCCTTGCAGTGGCGGCAGTGTTCTTCATTGCGGTGCGAGTGACGTTCCCGCAGTTTACGGCGAACAGCATCAAGAAGGCAGATGACGCAGCCGGAAAGCTGCTGGAACGCGTGGCGGGGATGGCCCCGGCGACAGGGTCGGGAACGTCGACCGCGCAGCAAGCCCATTTCACCGCGCTCGATGGGACGGTCCGAGTGAAAAAGGGCACCGGAAACAGCTGGGTGTCCGCGGACTACAACATCCCGCTGGAAAAAGGAGATGTTGTTCAGACGGGTTCGGAGGGAATGGCGAAGGTCGTTTTCAACGACGGCACGAGTTACACGGTGAGGCAGGATTCATTGATAGTGATCGAAGAGAACTCTGCAAATGATCAGCAACAGACCAACGTTGCAGTGGCGGTGAGTACAGGAACGGTGGATCTCTCGACAGCGACATACAGCCAGGGATCGAAGTCGCAGGTCATCGTCGCGGGAGCGACCGCTTCTCTGTCCCCGGAGTCGGCGGCGCAAGTGCACAACGATCCGAAAAGCGATCAGCACGAGATCTTGATGAAGAAAGGCACCGGCGAGGTATCACGAAACGGAGAGACCGTGACACTCGCCAATTGGGAGAAGGTCAGTTTTGAAGGACAGCAATCGCACTTGGAGAAGGCGAAAGAGATCGGCCCTCCCACTCCGATTGGGCCAGCCAACATGGCGCCGCTGTTTTCGGCGGGTGAAGCGATGAAGGACGTGGAATTTTCGTGGACGCCGATGGCGAATGCAGTTGGTTACCGGTTGCGTCTCTCCCGCAATCCATATTTTTCTTCTACACTGGTCGACAAAAAGGTAAGCACAGCAGCAGTCACCGTCACCAATCTTGGGGAGGGCGCCTACTACTGGATGGTGCAGTCCTACGATTCAGGCGGGAAGGAGTCGGCGGAAAGCGAGAAGAACCGCTTCACCATCATTCCGAAAGGGAAGGAAACGGAAGCCATCGCGCTGGAACTGGATCCATTTATTCAACACGGACACGTCATTGAAGTAACCGGCAAGACTCAGAACGGAGCGCGAGTGATGGTGAATGGCAGCGAGGTCCCGATGATCGCAACGGACGGCGGTTTTCACTATTTCACGCCGCCGCTTCCGGCCGGAGAAGCTGTCATTACGGTGACAGCCCAGACGGCTCAGGGCGGAGTGAACACGCAGCAGAAGAAGATACTGATTCAGTAGCAGGGCGACAGTCGGATTTGGACTGAAGCCGTGCGGTCAAGAACTTTCGATTCGGGCGGAGTTGATTGGTATCCCGTAGAATAAGGATGACCACCCCGAAAAACTTAATACCACGCCGGGATTTCCCGGAGGCCAGCATTCGAGAAAGACGGAATATTTCGTCATGTCAACTAACGGATTTCATTCAGCCGCGACGCGCAACCACAACCTTCGATCGCTGTTCAGCATTTTCTCCAGCGATCTAGCGATCGACCTCGGGACCGCCAACACGCTCGTGTACGCACGCGGCAAGGGGATCGTCGTCAATGAGCCGTCCATCGTCGCCATCAACAAGAACACTGGCGAAGTGGAGGCCGTGGGCAAGGAGGCGAAAGAGATGCTGGGCCGTACGCCCGGGAATATCGTCGCCATCAAGCCCATGAAAGACGGCGTCATCGCGGACTTTAAAGTCACCGAGAAGATGCTCAACTATTTCATCCAGAAGGCGCACAACCGCAAGATGCTGGTGCATCCGCGGATCGTGATTGGCGTGCCGTCCGAGATCACGCAGGTGGAAAAGCGCGCGGTCATGGATTCGGCCTATCGGGCCAAGGCGAGCGAAGTGCATCTGGTGGAACAGGCGATGGTGGCCGCGATCGGCGCAGGTCTCCCGATCACGGAGCCCAGCGGCAATATGGTCGTCGATATCGGCGGCGGCACGACTGACATTGCAGTCATCTCTTTGAGCGGTATCGTGTATTCCCGATCGGTCCGCATGGCCGGCAATCAGATGGACGAAGCGGTCATGAACTACCTGAAGCGGAAGTACAACCTGTTGATCGGCGAGCGCACGGCCGAGCAGATCAAAATGGAAATCGGTTCGGCGCACCAACTGGACAAGCCGATGACGATGGAAATCAAGGGTCGCAACCTGATTGAAGGCGTGCCCAAGACCATCACCGTGGACGATGGCGAAATTCGTGAAGCTTTGAGCGAATGCGTTTCGACCATCATGAACGCGATCCGTGTGGCTCTTGAACGGACGCCGCCTGAGCTTTCTGCCGACATCAGCGACCGTGGCATTGTGCTGACCGGAGGCGGAGCCCTTCTGAAGAATCTGGATAAGCGTATTCGCGAAGAAACCGGGTTGCCGGTTTCCATCGCGGACGACCCGTTGTGCAGCGTGGTACTGGGAACCGGCAAGATGCTCTCGGACTTCAAGCTGCTCAGAAAAATCTCGATCGAGTAACAGTTTCGAGTTTCCGGTTTCAAGTTTCTGGTGTTCCGGAGCGACACCTGGCTTGATCTCCGTTAGGCCGATTGGCTCTCCTTGAAACTTGGAACTCGAAACGCGAAACTGGTTTTATGGAATCTGTTCTCGGCCGATACCGGAATCTCATCATCCTCGTAGGCGTGTTGTTTCTGCAGGTGCTTGGTTTGGCCATGCAGGTCAAACGCATCGGCAACGAATCCCACGACACGCGGCTGATTCGAATCTGGGCGGTCGGCGCCATCACTCCGTTTGAGCGCGGCCTGGTCTGGATCCAGAACAGCACAATCGGTCTTTGGCGTAACTATGCCTACCTGCGCGGTGTCCGCGCGGAAAACCGCGATCTGAAATCGCAAATTGAGGAAATGCGTCTCACGCAAGTGCGCCTCACGGAAGACGCTGCCCAGGCTCGCCGCCTTCAGAACCTGCTGGCTTTCAAGGAACAATTCGTCTCGAAGACCGTGGCCGCGCAAGTCATTGGCTCAAGCGGCAGCGATCTCTCCCGCATGATCTACATCGATAAGGGAGAGAATGCCGGCATCGCGCCGGACATGGCCGTGATGACGGCCGATGGCATCGTCGGTAAAGTTCTTCTCGTGTATCCATCGGTGGCGCAGGTGCTCCTGATCAACGACCAGAGCAGCGGAGTGGGCGCGATCCTCGAAAAGACGCGGCTGCAGGGTGTGTTGCGCGGAACCGCGAATGGGGAGGTCGCCCTGGAACGCGTGATGAGCGACGAACAAGTTCAAGCCGGCGAGACTGTACTCACAAGTGGAGGGGATCAGATCTTCCCTAAAGGCTTGCAGGTTGGCACGGTAGCCAACGTCGTGAACGGCAAGGATCTGTTCCTCAACATCAAAATCAAGACGGCAGCGAACCTGAGCAAGCTCGAAGAAGTGCTTGTGCTTGTCGAAAAGCAAGAGAAGCTGGCGACGGCAGAAGACAAGGTTCGGGTACGTGCAGCCGACATCCTGGCGCAGCGGCTGCCTTCTGTTCCCGACCGGCCCACCGCAGATGCAAGCTCTGTAGGAGTAGCAGGAGCGGCCAAGGCGCCAGGCTCGGCGCAAGGCAACCGCCGCAAGAACTGCGAAGCCTCAACCGGATGGCGCGAATCCGGCAGGAGCCGGAATCGCGCGCCCGTCCGTTCCCACGAGTACCGTTCCTAAACCTAAGATCGCCCCTGATAGTGCGACGGCACCGAGGCACGAAGCCGTCACTCCGAAGAATTCAGCAGAGCCGCCGAAGTCGGCCAGCCCTTCCCCAACGCAACCGAACTCTCAGCCCGCAGTTGACGATAACAGTCCACACTAGCGTGCCCATCACCTACACATCCGGGGAACAGGTTGAGGTCTATCGGTTCAGTATCCCGATAACCGTCGGCGTGCCATTGTTGGCGCTGTTTCTGCAGGCGTTCATCCCTCTCCGCTTCCCCAAGTTCGCCGTTTACGTCGACCTGCCCCTGCTAGTGACGATCTTCTTTGCGATGGCGCGCCGAAGTCCCGTTGCGGGCCTGTTCACCGGGGCGATCATTGGCCTGGTGCAGGACATGCTTGGGCCCCATCCAATCGGGATCTACGGCATTGCCAAAACGGTTGTGGGATACGGAGCTTCGTCGCTGGGAGTGAGGCTCGACGTGGAAAATGCCGGTGCGCGATTTCTGGTTACGCTCGCGTTTTACCTGGTGCATTCGGCAGTCTATTTCACCGTCGCCCGCGGATTGGTCAGCATGACTCAAACCTTCAGCTGGCCGCGCGGAATTCTGGCCGGGGTCGTCAACGCCTTCTTAGGCGTCTTTCTGTACTTCTTGCTCGACAAATTCAAGCAGAGAACGTAGGCGCGTGCGTTGGCCGCCGGTGGCCGGGCTACCGCCGCGACATGGATGATGACTTCCGTTACCTGCGCGAGTGCCGCTTCCAATTCCACGGGCTTACAATGAAGTAACCCAGCAACCAAACGACCAGCGACAAATGACCAAGGACGGATTTTGATGTTCGGCCGCGACGAAAAAGTATCTTCGGTCCGCTTGACGGCGGCGCAATATGCCATCCTCGGCATTTTTCTGGTGCTTGCCTACGGGCTGTGGCGGTTGCAAGTGATGCAGAGCGATTTCTACTCGCTGGCGGCCGAAAAAAATCGCATTCGCAACGTACCGGTACTCGCGCCTCGCGGAAGAATTCTAGACCGCGAAGGCCGCACAATTGTCGACAACTATCCGTCATTCTCAGCTTTACTCTTACGCGATTCGACCCGTGATCTTGCGGGCGATGCCGACCTGATCGCGCAAGGTCTCCATCTCGACCCGAATGAAGTGCGTGCCCGCATTCGGCACTTCGCGTCGATGCCGCAGTACCAGCCGATTTTTCTTAAGGAAGACATTACTCCCGACGAACTGCAATTCATCGAGGCTCACCGCAATGAATTGCCGGAACTCGACACGATCATGGCGCATCGCCGTTTATATCCCCGGAACGGCTTCATGGCGCACTTGGTCGGGTACGTGGGCGAAGTGACGGAAGACATGCTCAACCAGCCGCAGTTCGAGTTGTATAACCCCGGGGATGTGGTGGGGGTTTCCGGTGTTGAGCGGCAGTACAACACGTTGCTGATGGGCAAGAACGGATCCCGGCAAGCTCTCGTTGACAGCCACGGCCGCGAAGTCGGACGCCTCGGCGAGACCGATGCCGAGCCGGGACGGCCGCTCAAATTGACGATCGATATCGATCTGCAGATTGCTGCGGAAGAAGCTCTGGCAGGGAAGAATGGCGCGGTGGTCGCAATGGATCCGCACACGGGCGAAATTCTCGCGATGGTGAGCGGGCCCACGTTCGACCCCAACGATTTCGCGGTTCGCGTGTCGCGCGACGAATGGAACAAGCTGGTCACCGATCCCGATAAACCGCTGCTCAACAAAGCGATTCAGGCGCAGCTGGCCCCCGGCTCGACCTTCAAGATCATCATGTCGGTCGCTGGATGGCAGGAAAACATTGCGCAAACGCTTCACGTGAACTGTTCGGGTTCTGCGGAATTTTACGGCCGCCGGTTCGGTTGCTGGGTCAAGGGAGGCCATGGTCCCGTCGATCTGGAGAAGGCGATTTACCAATCGTGCGACGTTTTCTTCTACACATTGGCCGAGAAGCTGGGGATCGACCGCATCGCGAAGTACGCGACCGATTTCGGATTGGGACAGAAGACTGGCATCGACCTTCCGAACGAAGTGAGCGGCGTCATGCCTTCGGAAGAATGGAAGATCAAGAACTTCAAGCAAAAATGGTTCGCGGGCGAAACCATTTCAGTCGGCATCGGACAAGGCGCAGTGGCGATCACTCCGGTACAGTTACTGCGGGCAATCAGCGCGATCTCGATGGGCGGCCGCATGGTCGTACCGCACGTCATCAATCCTACCGATGTTCCGCCAGGCTTCGTCGAAGCTGCGCACTTCACCGATGTGAAGCAGGTGCCGATCGATTCGAATGGGTGGAATTACATTACCGATTCGATGTCGCGCGTGCTCTTGCCGGAAGGCACGGCGCCTTCCGCGCACATTCCAGGAATTGACATCGCGGGCAAGACGGGTTCGGCGCAGATCGTTTCGCTGGCGACTCGCGCCAAGTTCAAGAACAGCGAAGCTCTCGCCCAGAACGGATGGTTCGTGGGATTCACGCCGCGCCGAAATCCCGACATCGTCGTCTGCGTCCTCTTCCAGGGCGGCGAGCACGGCAAACTGGCCGCCCGCCTGGCGACGCAGGTGATCAAGGCTTACGTCGAGAAACAACACCGCGCTCCCCAAAAGATGGTAGAGAAGCCGAAGAACGACGGAACGGTGGATATCGGCGGCTTGTGGACCGATCCCGCTCCAGACGCCAGCGACAAAGAAGCACTGCAAGGCGGCCGGTTTGTCGTCGACCTTGCAAAGAAGCCAATGGCAGCGGCGATGGCAGCACCAGGAATGCATCCCTAGGCGCGCTGGACCTCGAAGGTCCGAACGGGTAAAGAAGGAAGGGTTGTTGCTAAAAGCTATTCGCTAGAAGCTTGTTCTTATGGCACGTTACGTTTCATACCGAGACTTCGACTGGGTCCTGTTGGGATTCGTGCTGCTCATTTGCGGAACGGGTGTCATGGAGATTCGCAGCGCGACCATGCATACGAAGTTCGCCGGGGCACACGTCAAGCAGATTTACTGGGTTCTCGCCGGGGTAGGCGCCATGTTCCTGGTCAGCCTCGTCAACTACCAGGCTCTGTTGGAACAGATCCATTGGTTCTACATTGCTTCGGTCGCTTCCTTGATGGGGGTGATGATTTTCGGGCAGAGGTATCTGGGAGCAAAGCGTTGGGTCCGGATGCCCGGAGGCAATCACTTCCAGCCGTCGGAATGGGTCAAATTGATCCTCATTCTGGCGGTCGCCAAATACTTTGCAGATATGCGCCAGCGGGAACTGACGTGGCCTGACTTCCTAAAGGCCGGCGCCATCGTTGGAATCCCGATGCTAATGGTGCTTAAGCAGCCCGATCTGGGTACAGCCCTGACGTATCTGCCGATTGCGGCGATGGGTGTATTTCTCGGTGGACTGCAATGGAAGCAGGGACTGGTTGTGGGTTTGATCGCGGTCGTAGGCGTCGGGGCGGTGTTCTTTGTTCCCAGGGTGCACGTGCTCAAGACGTATCAAAAGCAGCGCCTGACCAGTTTTGTGGATCCCGAACTGGATCCGCAGGGGTCGGGGTACCAAGTTGAGCAATCCAAGATCGCAGTTGGATCCGGCGGCCTGTGGGGCGGTAAAGGCTCGCAAACGCATGGAAATTTCCTCCCAGTTCCACAAACCGATTTCATTTTCGCAGCGTTCTCAGAGGAACATGGATTCGTAGGCGCTCTCGGGGTTCTGCTGCTATACTTCATTGTGCTGATGCGTTTGACGCAGAATGCGCAGACAGCGCCCGACCGCGCTGGCACATTCGTTGTAATGGGAGTGGTGGCTGTGCTTAGCTTCCATATCCTGGTCAATGTCGGCATGGTGGTTGGCTTTATGCCAGTCACTGGAATACCCCTGCCGTTGATGAGTTATGGTGGGTCTTCCGTGTTGTTCATGTTCCTGGCGCTGGGGATGGTCATGAATGTTCGTATGCGCCGCTTCGTGAACTAGCTGGGTGAGCCGGCTGGGAAGCTGATGTAAAGGTTTCAGGAACAAGCAGATTCAGGAACTAGGAAGACGGCAGGAAGCTGTTTGCTGCGCTCAGAAGGCGCAGCCCCGAAAAATATCGATCGCCCTCGCGTTAAGGGGGCATTTCACCGGTCTATCGAACAGTCGAAGGCCGGGCAGGATTGAAGTTGAGCGATTAGCCGGGCAGGGAACGGCCCCCCGACCAAGACGGTCTGAGAGTGCGGTCACAACCCCGGTAAAGCTAGAAGCGACTAAGTGCAAAAGATTCCAAAGCTTATGCAACGGACTCGGCTCGGAGAATACCTCTCCAGGCTGTGCCGTCCCCTGTCTGGGGCCGCATCGCGACATTCAATCCTCGCCTGTCTTTTCTGATTCGCACACCGGTGAACTCCGCACGGCTTCATTAAGCCACCAGCGGACCGGAGTGTTTCAATGAATAAAGAATTATTTGTCTCTTCTACTCCTCACGAGACCAAAGTGGGCCTTGTAGAAGACGACTTGCTCGCGGAAGTCTATCTTGAGCGCGAGAACGAATACACCTTAGCGGGATCCATCTATAAAGGGCGCGTGACGCGCGTTTTGCCGGGTATGCAGTCGGCTTTCGTCGACATTGGCCTGGAGCGCGACGCCTTCCTCTATGTCTCGGATTTCATGGAGTTGGAGGAGCACGATGACGATCTGACCGACGTCGTGCCCGCGAATCGCGGCGTACAGGACATGCGTCAACAGCCGGCACGCGCGGAGGCGGAGGCAGGCCCAGCCGGAACGATCGAATTTGCAGGAGCCCAACCGGAAGCCACATCCGAGTCCGAAGGAGATTCGTCGGACGAAGAAATCCAAGGCGAGCCAAGGCCCCAAGCCGCGGCGGGAGATGTCTCCGAAGCATCGAGCACCGGCGATTCCCAAGGTCGTGGCAGTTATCGAGGACGCCGACGCCGCAGGGGTGGCCGTCGAGATGGTCGAGAGCGTGGCCAGGAACGCGGTCAGGATCGAAGTCCCGAACGGAGCCCGGATCGCGGCCCAGATCGTACTAACGATCGGCCGCAGGAACCGAGACTTTCCCGTCCCACCGAGTCTTCTTCGAGCCGGACGCCAACCGGTCCGCCGCCCGGATACCAGCCGATGTTGTTGCCGGGAGAATCAATTTCCAAGTACCAACGTTTCTCGCAGCCGCAAGCTGCGCCCGTGGAGCGGCACGACGAAGCGGTCAGCACGATGGCTCCGGAGCCCGCGTCTGAAACTGCGCGGCCTCTGGCCGCGGCATTCCCCGAGGACGAGCCGATCTTTGCCGCAGGGGGAACAATTGCAGAACCTCTGCACGAGGAGCACGAAGAGGTCGTTGCGGCGACGGAAGAACCCCGCGAATCCGCTTCCACGACCACATCGTGGGATCGGGAATTTCGCCGGGAAGAAGTCAGCGAGCCAGTACAGGAGTGGGCCAGCGAGTCAGAGTTAGCCGGGGATGAAGTTGAGGAAGAAGAGCTGACTCCTGACCGTCGCGAGGCAAGCGAGCCAATCGTTGCCGAACATCACGAAGAATCCTCGACCTCCTATCACGAAGAGCACAATCCGGTGTTCGCTGCTCCGGGGACGATGGAGGAAGAAACGATCGAAGAAGACGAGGCGGACACTCTCCGGTATCAATCTTCTTCGGATGAGGGCGACGAGGAATTTGAAGAGGAAACACAGGCAGTCGGCGGCTCTGAACTGAACGGGGATGCCCGCGAGTCGGTTTCCGAAATCCACATGGCTGCCATTGTTGAATCGGGCGGAGTACCTTCTGCCGAAGGAGCGCACGCCGAAGGCGAAGAGGATAGCGAAGAACTCGAACTTGAAGAGGCTCAGGCGCAAGCGGAAGCGATGCTCGACGCGGAAGCGCGCGGAAACGGTACCGTGGATGCCCGGGCTGAAGTCCGTGCTCCGTCACCAACGGCCGGATACACGCAGCGTACACAGCGTGGCGGGCGGCCTGATCGCCCTGGCTACGAACGGCGTGGCGGGGATCGCGGTCGGCGAGGTGGAGGGGGTGGCGGCGCTAGGCGTTTCCGCCGGCGCGAATCGGCCCCCGTTCCTCTGATCAGCGACCTGCTCAAAGAAGGACAGGAAATTCTAGTTCAGATCGCGAAAGAGCCCATCGGCAAGAAAGGCGCCCGCATCACGAGTCACATCGCGTTACCGGGCCGCTTTCTGGTTTACATGCCGACGGTGAATCACACCGGCGTTTCGAGGAAGATTTCTTCCGAGGAAGAGCGGCAGCGGCTGAAGCGGATCATCCTGAGCGAGCGCGAGAATGGCCACGGCGGATTCATTGTTCGCACGGCCGCGCAGAGCGCATCGGAAGAGGAACTGCGCGCCGATATCCGCTTCCTGAAAGGCCTCTGGCAGGACATCAAGAATCGCGCCGAAGCGTCTAAGCCTCCGGCTTTGATCTATCACGATCTCAACGTAGTCGAGCGAGTGTTGCGCGATCAGGTCACGTCGGATTTCAACGTGATTTGGGTCGACACCGAACCGGAGTTTGAGCGGATTCTGCGGTTCTTCAACCGCTTCCAGCCCGGCATGGTCAAGCGGGTAAAGCTCTACACGAAAGAAACGCCCTTATTCGAGCAATTCGGCCTTGCTGAAGAAATGAACAAGGCGCTGAAATCGAAGGTCTGGCTCAAGAGCGGCGGATATATCGTGATCAATCAGACCGAAGCTCTGGTCGCGATCGATATCAATACCGGAAAGTATGTTGGTAAGACGGCGCGTCTCGAAGACACGATCGTCAAGACCAACGTGGATGCAATCAAAGAGATCGTGCGCCAGATCCGGCTGCGCGATCTCGGCGGCATTATCATTATCGACTTCATCGATATGGATGAGCGCCGCAACCGCCAGCGCGTGATGCAGGCACTCGAAGAGGAACTGCGGCACGACCGGGCGCCTTCGAAGACATTGCAGTTCAATGATTTCGGATTGGTCGCGATTACGCGCAAGCGCGTGAAGCAATCGCTTGAGCGCACCATCGGAGCGCCGTGTCCGTATTGCCAGTCCACCGGCTACGTCAAATCTGTGAGCACGGTTTGCAACGAAATCTACGTCGAGATGCGGAAAATCGCCAAACACCTGGAGCACGAAGACGTCATGTTGCGCGTGCATCCCGACGTCGCCAAGGAACTTAAATCGGGCAATGGCCGGCTGCTGAACGAGATGGAAGAGCTTACCAAGCGAACCATCATCGTGAAGAGCGACGCTGCAGTGCATCAGGAGCAGTTTGATATCAACTGAGTAGCCCCGCTACTCTGTCTAAATTGAATGCGGACCGGAACGTCGAAATGACGGTTTCGGTCCGCGTTTGTTTTTGGCCCACCAAAGCCTCCATCAGTCTGGCGAGTAGCCGCCGCCTATCGTAGAACGCGGTGATTCCTGTCCGTCGCACGCCTGAGCCGATCCCCCGATCTTTTTCGCCTATAACAATGAGCTGTTTCTTGGCGATTTGTGAACCGTTGTAGCGACGAGGAGGGCAACATGAGGGAAAGAAAACTTCTGTCGAGGGCTCGCGCCTGGGTCCGCGCCGGGTGGCTGTTATGCGCCGTCGGCGCACTCACCGTAATTCTTCCGGCTCAGACGCCTTCGGATTCGTCTCTCCATACGCGGGTCAAGGTAGGAGCCGCGCCAATCGCAGCCGCTTTTGATGGCGAGAACATCTGGGTCGTCAACAACGGAAGCAACTCCGTCACCAAGGTTCGTGCCAATGACGGCAGTGTGCTCGGCACGTTCTCGGTCGGTCTGCAACCGCGAAGCGCCCTGTTTGACGGCACGCATCTCTGGATCGCGAATTGGGGAGGCAACTCCGTCACCAAGCTGCGTGTCGCGGACGGCGTGGCGTTGGCAACGATTTCAACGGGGAAGAATCCCTTCGGGCTTGCATTCGATGGCACGAGTGTTTTCGTGACCAATCAGAACAGCGATACTGTTACGCGGATTCAGGCCGACACCAACTCTGTTTCCACTCTCTCGGTCGGGAACCATCCGTACGGCATCGCCTGCGAAAATGGAACCCTTTGGATCGCCAATGGCGCGGATGGAACCGTCACGCACGCGACTACGGCCGGATTTATTCTCGGGAGCTATCGGGTCGGCAGTGCTCCGGTTGGCCTCGCATTCGATGGTGTAAACCTGTGGGTTGCTAACTCCGGTAGCGGGACGGTCAGCAAGTTGCGAGTGAGCGACGGCGCAATCCTGGGAACGTTCCGCGCTGGTAGCGATCCTGAAAGCGTCGCCTTCGACGGCACCTACATCTGGGTCGTCAACCGCAGCAGCGGTTCCGTGACTCAACTTCGAGCAATCGACGGAAGGGCGTTGGCAACCATGGTCGGCTTCTCGAAGCCGATGGGAACGGTCGTCGGCGGCTCCAGCGTGTGGGTGGCCGTCAAAGGCAGCAACTTCATCTATCGAATGTGAGGATTGAATCGAATCGGGGTATGCGTATGGGCAGGACGCCTAGCTGACGTTCGCCAGGGTTTTTACGGCTACGTCGGACTGGTTGCGGAGTTTCTGAACTGATTCGCGGATCGATTTTGCGGCGACTCCCGCTCCGTTCTGCTCCGCTGACTTCGCGACGCTGCCGGCTTCTTCGGTTGCGGTGCTTGCCATATCGAGCAGGACAACGACCGAATCCGCATGCAACTTCCAAAGCGACGACATCTTCTGGCTGCGTTTCAATTCTTCCAGTTCGGTGCTGATGCGAGCCGATGTCGACACCATGCGAATGAGGGTCTGCGCGACTTCTGCCCGCAGGCTCTTTTCTTCCAGGAATGCTGCCCCGTAGGCGTCGGCTTCCGGCAGAGTCAACGTCAAGTTGAAAAAGCGCATGGGCACAATCTGCCGGTACTTCGGATCCGCAACCCGGACGAAGACGCGGATCGATTCCTCAACCCGCCGCAGCTTGCTCTCTTCCGCTGAAATTTGTTGTGCGGTAATCGCAGGAGGCTGAAACACCGGAGTCGGCGCGGGGCCCTTTGCCGCGACTGCCGCCTTTGCCGTCTTGGGAGCGGCTGCCGCTCCTCCCACCGCACGGGTCGTTTGGCCGGCTGGCGTCAACAACGAGCGCCGGATCGGCGGACGACGGTCGAGTTCCTTCTTCAATTTCGAAACGCGGCGGAATTTCTCAAGCGTGCTTCCGTAGTCGGCCTGCAGCAATTGCTTCTCTTGAATGGCCGCCACGTGCTCGACGGTTACTTCGACGCCATCGACCGTGGTCAGAATTGTTCCGCCCATCTCTTCGAGGGCCTGGCCGAAAGTTTTGATCTCCGTCAGGGCCTTGGTGAAGAGGTCGTCGAACTTCTTACCGAATGCGGCATTGTACGCGGAAACCGTGGCGAGCACTCCTGGATGGTAGAACGACGAATCAAGCCATTGTTTCAGCTCGCGAACCCGGCCGATCATGGCGGAATCCATGAGGGCATTGAAATCGCGGAAGCGGGAAACCTCTTCGACAAATGGGTCAAAGCGCCGGAGTAGTTGCACATGCTCTTCGGGAAGGGAAGGGACGTCGGTGTCGGCCAGAATCTCAATCAGAGCGATTTCGAAGGGAGACAGAGGCAAAGCGCCGTCCAAACCGTATCCGCGTTGCTCCCACTGGCCCGGAACGCGCGGATGGCGATAGAGAAAGGTCGCGATCAAATCCGTCTTGTCGCGGTTGACGTCACTCGGTTCGCGCCTGCGCACGAAATACCGCAGCAGAGCTTCGGCTACTTCTGAATCTGTATCAGGTGTCAGGGCCTGCCGCAGCATGGCCGGCGTAATCGCCATATCCAACAAGTGCAGCCAGCGGTACATCCGCGAAAGAGTTTCGGGAAGCTCGCGGTCGGAATGGCGGAGGGCGTCCTCGTCCAAGCCGCGCGGAATGGGCACTTCGCCGCCCAACGTCTCGCGCAGGAGCTTTTGATAGAAGCCCTGTACCGTCGCCAAAATCGCTAATTCAAAACGAAGATCTTCCGACAAGAAAAGCTCCCACAAGGCCAACTTCGCACTAAGACTTTACTCATGTTCAAGTAAAGCCGAAAGGTTACTAACGGTGCAAGTTACTACCGGAGTTAGCAAGTGAGGTTCGTGAGGGGGGCGTTTCCCGGAAGTACATGTCCGGCTGGGGTACGTTTCGGGCCTCTCATCCTGAGCGAAGCGAAGGGCCTGTGATACCGTATCGGGCGTAGAGACAGGTGTCAGAACACGACAGTCTTATTCCCGTAAACCAGGACGCGATTCTCCACATGCCAACGCACCGCCCGTGAGAGCACAACCTTTTCAAGATCGCGGCCCTTGCGGATCAAGTCATCGACGGTGTCGCGATGGGAAACGCGAACGACATCCTGTTCGATGATGGGGCCATCATCGAGCACCTCGGTCACATAGTGGCTCGTGGCACCAATCAGTTTCACGCCGCGCTGAAACGCTTGATGATAGGGCTTTGCGCCGATGAACGCCGGCAAGAACGAGTGGTGAATATTGATAATGCGCTGCGGATACCGGTGTACGAACTCCGTCGACAGAATCTGCATGTACCGGGCCAATACCATGAAGTCCGGATTGTGCGCTTCGATGAGTTGGTGAATCCGGGCTTCTGCTTCGTCCTTATTGCCTTTGTTAACGGGAACGACGGCGTAGGGAATCTTGTAGAAATCCGCGATCGCCTGATTGTCAGGATGGTTGGAAATGATCAACGGGATTTCGCAGGCGAGTTCGCCGCTCTGATGTCGATACAGAAGGTCGACGAGGCAGTGGTCATACTTCGAAACGAGGATGATCATCCGCTGGCGGTGGGCCGAAAGTGTCAGCCTCCACTTCATGGCGAACGCGTCCGCGATCGGTGAAAAGTGCTGGCCAAAGTCTGCCAGATCGATGTCAAACTCTTTGGGATCGAACTCGACACGCATCAGGAATAGCCCGGATTGTTCGTCGCCGTGCTCGTCTGCGTGCAGGATGTTGCCGCCATGCTTGTAGATGAAATCGGCGATGCTGGCGACCTCGCCTTTGCGATCAGGGCAGGAAATCAGCAGGATGGCGGAATTCTTCATGGATAGGGCTCAGGGATGATGCTACGGGCTCTTCGACCCGATCGTGGGTGCAACATCGTTGTCGAAGAAAATCTTTGTTGATTTCATTTCCTTCATTTCAGCTTCATTGTGGCCTGCGAAGATCCAAATCACCCAATAACCTTCCGATTCCATCATCAAGAAAGAAGACAGAACAACACTGGCAGGGGATGTTTGCCCTGAAGTCGACGGAGTGAAGGACTGAGAAATCTCAATCATGATGTGATCGGCAATCGTGAATGCACGACTTCGCATAGGACCTGTGGGAAGAGAATCGGATGTCCTGAAGTAGGTAAGCGTGTCATGGGCGATTGTCTGGACGGAGTCGCGCTCTTCGACTGACTTCGGAAACCCGGCCGCCGAAATACACTTCGGATCGGCTGCGACGAGAATAATGACGGGATTGGATTGGCCCGCCGTAGGGGTTTCGAGGAAGCGTCGAACAAACAGAAGTTCTTTCGCGCACCGACTCTCAGCGTCATGCTCCTGTTGGATCGCTGGAGAGTTGCCCCAGAGGAAACGTGTTCCTTCCCGGGAAAATTCCTTTCCCACAGCTTTACTCATCAAGACCCAGTCATGGGGAAATTCATAGTGAAATCTGAGATCTTCATTTCGATAGGAGTTTGCCGCGATCGAGCCAGCACCCAATTGACTGATTCGACTCGTAGCAAAGGGCGTTGCGCCGGGGAGATAGGGCTTGCTGTCAGTGCCGGCCATCAATTTCGACTTCACAGGGTCAAAAAAGGAGAGTCGTTCTAAGGTCCGCTCAAGTTCGGTCGTGGTGTCCAGACTGAAGGAGACGAACTTAAATTCGAGTACGTAACCGTCCATCGTGGTTGCGAAAACAACCGTTTTCATTTGCCCGTTCTTAACAGTCCGGGGAAACTGGCCGGTCCAGCACCGTTTGCCTCCGATTTCCAATTCCTGAACTTTCGAGTCCCCTGATAAGCTTGCGGCTTTTCTTGCACTTCTTTCAGACTCTCCACCTACCTCTCTTGCCGTAATGGTGAAACTGACCAACTCCTTTTCGGGAGAATGAAAAGCAAGGAGCAGGTGTTCTCGATCGCCGTGAGCGAGTGAGAGAGTTTGCTCGTTCAATACAAAGTTAGAAGGTAACGGCAGCGAAAAGCCAAAGAAAGCGTTTGTGTATTTTTGCGGCGAAAGAAATCCGGACTCCGGAAAGACCTTCGATGAACTTAATCCAGCAGGGGATTGACCCCGGACATATTGAACGGAGTCGGAAGAGAATACGAGAAGCAACGCTAGGGCGATGAAGTGAAGCTTTATGCGCAATCCTTCCCCTCTATCGTTATGTCCACTTTATCCGAGCAAGGCCCACTCTCACTTTGCGATCACCTTGGCGATCTCTCTCGCCGCGTTCGCGCCCGAGCCACCGGTCAAGCCTGCACCTGGATGCGTTCCGCTCCCACATAAATACAGGTTCTGAATCGGCGTGCGATATTTCGCCCAATCGAGCAGGGGACGCATGGTGAAGAACTGGTCAAGTGCCAGGTCTCCATGGAAAATCTGGCCTCCAGTCAGGCCGTACTTTTCCTCGAGATCGCGCGGAGTGATGATCTGATGCGTCAGAATCAGCTCCGGCAAGTCCGGAGCGTATTGCGCGAGCGTTTGAACAACCGTTTGCCCGAGCGCTTTCCGCTGTTGTTCCCAGTCGCCCTTCAACTTGTACGGGGCGTACTGCATGTAGATCGACATGACGTGCTTGCCGCTCGGAGCCAGGGTCTGATCCGTCAGCGAAGGAATGGTTGCTTCCAGATACGGCTGCTTCGAGAAGTTTCCATATTTTGATTCGTCGAAGGCCCGTTCGAGATAGTCGATCTCATTCCCAATGTGAATGCGTCCCCGGAGCGCAGCCGGATCGCCATTTTTCAGAGCGGTGAAATTGGGCAGGGCAGAGAGCGCAAGGTTGACCTTCGCAACCGTGCCATTGCCGCGATAGTGCTGAAGTCTCTGAACAAAGTCCGGCGAAAGGTGAACCGGGTCGGTCAGCTTCAGCAGCGTGCGTTTGGGGTCTGCATTCGAGATCACGGCCTTCGCCTGAATCTCCTCTCCGGTAGAAAGCAGAACACCGGTTGCCGCCCCATTCTGGACGCGAATCTCGATGACCTCGCAACCCGTGCGGATCTCAACCCCCGCTGCTTTCGCGGATGCCGCCATTGCTTGGGTCACGGAACCGATGCCGCCAACTGCGAGCGAAGCTGACCCTGCGGGATGCGGATCTGCAGCGGCGCGGATCAAAAGCACCAATGCGCTTCCTGCGGACCATGGTCCGAGGAACGTGCCGAAGACGCCGCGTGCCGCGATCACCGCGCGCAAAAGCTCAGTCTCGAAGTATTCGGCTACCAGGTCGGCGACTGCCATGGGTCCCCAGCGCAGAAGGCGGAACATATCCTTCTTGCCGAGTTTGCGAATCGCGCGACCCGTTTTCAACATGCTCCACAAATCGCCCCGGCTCGGATCGTCAATGTCCGGCGGCGTCGTCGCCAGTGCGGCCGCAATTACTTTGCTGATCTTTCCCAAGGACTGCTCAAATTCGGGATACTTTGCCGCGTCTTTCTCGGAGAAGGCCGCAATCTCCTGCGCCGATTTCTTCACGTCCTGATAAAGCGAGAGTGCACGCCCATCGGGAGAAAGCGCCGTCACGCAGACTTCCGGAGTGATCAGCATCAGGCCATGTTTTTCGAGCTGCATGTCCCGAATGACTTCCGGAAGGATCGGTCCAGCGGTGTGGGCTAAGGTCGAACAGCGAAATCCCGGATGAAATTCGTCCGTGACCGCCGCTCCTCCGACCTGCGTTCCGCGTTCAAGCACCAGCGGCTTGAACCCTGCCTTGGCCAGATAGAAGGCGGTGACGAGGCCGTTATGGCCGCCGCCGATAATGACGACATCGCGTTGACTTTCTGTTTGCCCCGCCATGCCTAGGCTGCTCCCTTGATGTCTTTCAGAATCTCCAGCGCGGCGAGCCTTCCGTTCGCGCCCATGATGCCGCCTCCGGGATGCGTCGCCGAACCGCACATGTAGAGGTTCTTGATGGGCGTGCGGTATTGTGCCCACCCAGGCACCGGCCGCAGGAAGAAGAGTTGCTCCAGCGAAAGCTCGCCCTGAAAGATATTTCCCTCGCTCAATCCCCACTCGCGTTCCAGATCCAAAGGCGTGACCACCTGCTTTTGAATGAGGATGTCTTTCAAATTCGGTGCGTATTCCGAGATCGTGTTGACGACGGTATCGCCGAAGGCTTCCTTCTGATCGTCCCAGTTCAGTCCCGGTCGGAGTTTGTAGGGCGCGTACTGGACGAAGCACGACATCACGTGTTTGCCCGGAGGCGCGACCGAGGGATCTGTCAGCGATGGGATCACCATGTCGATATAGGGGTGCTTCGAAAAATTCCCGTACTTCGCATCGTCGTAGGCGCGCTCCATGTATTCGACCGAAGGTGAGATCGAAATCGCGCCACGCAGATGCGCGCCCGGTCCCGGCATGCACTTGAAGTTCGGAAGTCCATCGAGCGCCATGTTCACCTTGCCCGAGGAGCCCCGGTACTTGTACCGGTTCACATCTTCGAGGAAATCGCTCGGCAGATGCGCCGCTTCGATGAACTTCGTGAATGTCAGCCTGGGGTCGACGCTCGAAGAAACGACGTCGGCATAAACCTCGTCGCCGTTCGACAGGACCACGCCCTTCGCCTTGCCATCCTTAATGATGATCTGCGAGATGCCGGACTTGGTGCGGATCTCCACACCCGCCTCGCGAGCCGCATCGGCGATCGCATTGGAGATCGCTCCCGTACCGCCGCGCGCAAAACCCCATGCTCGGAAAGCTCCGTCGATTTCGCCCATGTAGTGATGAAGCAGAACATAGGCGGTTCCCGGGGAGCGCACACCGAGAAACGTTCCGATAATTCCCGAGGCTGACATCGTCGCTTTCAGCACGTCGGTCTCGAACCACTGATCCAGAAAGTCGATCGCGCTCATGGTCATGAGCTGGACCTGGTTGTACTTGTCGTAGCTCGACATTCCCTGGAAGCGCTTGCCGATGAAGAGCAGCTTCATCAATTCCCGCGGATTCAAAGTCGTGGGGTCCGGCGGCACCATGCTCAAGATCGGCTTCACGAACCGGCACATTGCCTGCATCGCCTTGCCGAATTCGTCGTATGCCTCGGCATCCACGCGCGAATGCCGTGCGATTTCGCGGTGCGTCTTGCCGTGATCGTTCACGCGCCACAGATAATCTCCACTCGGCATCGGCGTGAAAGTGCCGTCGAGGGGAAGAATTTCAAGTCCGTGGCGGGGAAGATCGAGATCGCGAATGATTTCGGGCCGCAGCAACGAGACCACATAGGAGCAGACGGAGAACTTGAAACCCGGCACGATCTCTTCGGTGCAGGCCGCTCCGCCGAGCACGTGGCGGCGTTCGAGCACCAGCACCTTCTTGCCGGCGCGTGCCAGATATGCAGAATTGACCAGCCCGTTGTGGCCGCCGCCGATGACGATGACATCGTATGAGTTAGAACCAGCCATTAGCTGTCAGCTCCTAGCTTGTACTTCTGGGTTTCAGGAAACGCAATAATACGCTTGGAGGGAAAAACGCGAACGCGGAGAATCAGAGCCCGCTGGGAAGCACGGTCCAGCTGCGAAGGATACTGCACAAGGTTGGTAAGATCGTACGCATGATTGACCCGCAGTCGCGTCGCTATTCTATCGGGAAGCGCGCATTTTGTCTGTAGATTCGGTGAGCGTACTGACTGAGGGTCAGCCCGCGATCTACTTGCCGCGCTACACTCCCGCTGGAATATAATCCGGATTCGGCGATTTAAGAATCGCGGTCGAGGAAATCACTTTGCCCATCGGAACTGCATTTCACGAGAGAACTTTCCCGCTTTGCCAGAGCCTAAGCTATCGCGAGTGGTCGGGATACTACACGGTGAGCGTGTACGAGGTGCATCACGAGCACGAGTACAACGCCATCCGCAACGCCGCCGCGCTCATCGACATCTCGCCGCTCTATAAGTATCTGATTACCGGCAAAGACGCGACCCGCCTCGTGAACCGCGTAATCACCCGCGACATCAACAAAGTCAAAGTAGGTCAGGTCATTTATTGCTGCTGGTGCGACGAAGAGGGCAAAGTCATCGACGACGGCACCGTTTCTCGCCTCGAAGAGAATGTTTATCGCTGGACCGCTGCCGATCCGAGCCTGCGCTGGTTTCGTCAGAACGGCTTGAACATGGACGTGCAGATCGAAGACATTTCGGAAAAGGTGGCGGCTCTCGCGTTGCAGGGGCCGACATCCGCGAAATTGTTGAAGACCGTGGCCGACGCCGACATCGCCAACCTGAAGTATTTCCGGGTCACACGCGGCAAGATCGCCGGGGTCCCGGTCGATATCTCGCGCACTGGATACACCGGTGACTTGGGATACGAAATCTGGATGCCATGGAATGACGCTGTCAAGGTTTGGGACGCATTGGCCGACAAGGGTAAGCAATTTGACCTGCACGCCGCTGGGATGTTGGCGCTCGATGTCGCGCGTGTCGAGGCGGGGTTGCTCCTCATCGAAGTCGATTACACGAGCTCGAAGAAGGCACTGATTCCGTCGCAGAAATTCTCGCCGTTCGAGTTGGGATTCGGCAAGATGGTGCATCTCGACAAGGAAAACTTCATCGGCAAGCGCGCGCTTGAGCGCGATGCGAAGAATGGAGTTTCACGGCAGCTCGTTGGATTGGAAGTCGACTGGATTGACGTCGAACAGCTTTACGAGCGCTACGGCCTCACGCCGGCGGCTCCGGCGCAGGCGTCTCGCGTGGCAGTTCCGGTCTATGCGGCAGACAAGCAGGTAGGGAAGGCGACCACCACGAGTTGGTCTCCTACGCTCAAGAAGATGATCGCGCTGGCTAGCCTCGAAAAGGCCTATTCCAAGCCGGGGACATCGGTGCAACTGGAAGTCACCATCGAGGCAATTCGTCTCAAGACCAATGCGAAAGTGACTGCCATTCCGTTCTTCAATCCGGCCCGGAAAACTGCAACGCCGGTTTAGAGAAGCACAGCGGCGGCGGACCTACATAAACCAAGAGGCTTGTGCGGAGGTGAACTACGCTTTCGCGCCCACCGCACTCGAAGCTCGCCGCTTTCCGGCCCAGTACAACCACACTCCAATCAAGACCAGGGCTCCGCTCCCGCCAACAATCTTGAACACCGCTAGCAGCTTGTTGGGTTCATCCGGTTGCGGAATCAGCGACAGCCCTATCGTCAGCAATGTCGTACCGAAGCCCAATGCCGCCACCACCAATGCCACTTTGTTTCCACCCGGCACTCGGATCACGTCCGGCCCAGCGGGCTCGCGTTGCAGCTTGATCATCGCCGCGAACAAATACAAGTACGGGATGAAATAGGTAATTACGCCCATGCTGACCAGCACGTCGTACGCGCCTTTTACGCTCGTTCCAGCCTGTCCCAGAAAAATAAACACTGCCCCCAGTACGAACTGAGTCAACAACGCAACCCACGGTGTTTTCCATTTAGGATGCAGGGCGCCGAACACCGGGGGCAGAAAGCGGTCGAGGCCTGCGACGAAGGGCAGGCGGGCTACTGCGGCGAGGTAAGCTCCCGCCGCTCCGATGTTGCTGAGTGCAATCAAAAAGGCCGCCAGGGGTAGCACTCCCGGATATCCGACGCGAGTCGCAGTCGCAGAGACGGCTTGCACCAGCCCTTGCAGACTATTGACTTCGGTCGAGGGCAGTGCGAGCAAAACGCAAATTGTTCCCAGGATGTAACAAACCGTCACCGTGACGCCGCCAGCGAGCAATGCAAGCGGGATCGTGCGCCGCGCATTCTTGATTTCTTCGCCCATGAACGATGCCGTCTCGCATCCGCCGAACGCGAAGGTCAGGACCGACCAAAAGATGAGATCCTTGAGATGGGTACTCGGCGTCATCGAGTGAACCGTGAATGACGTTGCCGAACCGAAGCGGTGCCAGGCAACAAATCCCAACACGACGACGATTCCGACCGGGATCCACATCGCCAGGGCTCCCACATTGTGCAGCCATTTCCCCACGTCAAGGCCCACGATGTTCAGCAGGGTGGCAACGCTCAGTGTGAGCAACGCAAAAACGATGTAGAAAGTCGCGTTGCCCGACAAGTGTTCCCAAGACGCTTGCCGCATGAACAAAATGTTGCTGGCGGCGAAATAGAGCACAGCAGGGAAGTAGGGCAGGTTGCTGGTCCAGTACGTCCATGCCGACATAAAGCCGGAGAAGTCGCCAAACGCGCGCTTGCTCCAAACGTATAACCCACCTTCATTCGGATATCGCGACGAAAGTTCGAGCACCGAGAGCGCGAGAGGTGTGTAGAAGCAGAACCATGCTCCGATCCAGACGACGATCGAGCTTGGGCCGGCCGCGGCGGCGGTCGCGATCCAGCGAAGGCTGATCCCGGTGATTACGTAGAACAGGAGCAGGTCGCGAAATCCCATGACCTGCCGTGGGCGGTTCGGGTCTTCCGCTTGTGCGATCGATATACCGGGCGAGAGAAATCCTGAGTTGTCCCCGAGACGTTTCGATTTGGTTCTAGCCAAGGGCGTTTCCCAAGATCAGGCTCGACTGAGCAAGCCGTCCTCGTCTTCTGACATCTGCCTACCCCGTTGCCGCTGCCTTCCGGTTGCTGCGCTTCCAGTACAGATATCCGGGGACACCCACCAGCACAATCGCGGTTCCCCAGAATGCTTCCGTCGGGCGGGTAATGATCGTGTTCAACGTCCACGTGGCGCCGATTAAAACATAAATGGCTGGGAGCCACGGATATCCTGTGCACCGGTACGGGCGTGGGATGTCAGGCCGCTTCCATCTCAACCAGAACAATGCGATCACCGTCAGGGTGTACGAGAGAACCATGCCGTAAATGACGTAGGTATAAAGCTGGTCGTAACGTCCGCTCAGCGTCAAGGCGCCGGCCCAGACGGCCTGTCCGACAAGGCTGAACGCCGGTGTCCGCCACTTCGGATGGATCACCGCCATGCGCTTGAAAAAGACGCCATCCTGCGCCATCGCGAGGTAGACGCGCGCGCCTGAAAGGGTGCAGGTGGCCGCGGCGCTGAAACAAGAAATGGCGATGACCAACGACAGCCATCCGGCCGCGCGACTTGAAAACAAAGCAGTGGCCGCTGCGTGCGCGATGGTCTCGTGCGCCGCGATCTCTTTGACCGGCATGGCATAGAGGTAGGTGAGATTCATCGAAACATAAATCGCCCCCACCGCCAGCACGCCCAACACCATCGCGAGCGGGACATTCCGCCGAGGGTTCTTGACCTCGCCCGCAACCCAGGTGATGTATACCCATCCGTCGTACGCCCAAAAGACGGCGATCAGCCCAACACCCAGCGCCGAGATCAACCCGCCCATTCCCAGACCGAGGGTCAACGGAGCGCCATTGGAATGGAAGTTTGACCAGCTTCCCTTGCCGATCGCGAAACCCAGCACGACAAAAGCGGCCATGGCCGTGAACTTCGTCCACGTGGAAACGTTTTGGAGCAGCGCGCCCCAGCGCAGGCCGACGACATTCACGTAAGTGAGAATCGCGATGAGTACAAGGCCCAGCAGGTGCGCGCGCGTGACTGCCATTCCGAAGAAAGAGAAAACGAGGTGTTCTTGCGAGACGAAAGGAACAACTTGTCCCAGGTATGCTGCCGAGGCCACCGACAGGGCCGCGATCGAGCCGCCATTGGCCACGGAAAATAACATCCATCCGTAGAGAAACGCGACCAGATCGCCGTAGGCTTCGCGCAGGAAGATGTATTGACCACCCGAGTCGGGATACATCGATCCCAGCTCAGCGAAGGCGAAGCACGCGCAGAGCGAGATCAAGGCGCCCAGCACCCAGACAAGCAGAAACAAGATGGGCTGTGGAAGTGGCCCGGCGATGTCTTTCGCGGTTAAGAAGATCGACGATCCGATGATGCCGCTGATCAGCAACAACACCGAATCGAGCAGGCCGAGCCCGCGCACGAGCGATGGTTGTTCGTTCGGCGACGAGCGTTCCGGAGAAACCTGGCCGACCGCAGGCGCGAGTGGGACGGAGTCCATTATCCGATTCCGAGTTCGTCAGAGGATTCGAGCGGAGTGCCGCAACGCCGACAAATCACGGCCGAACAATCCCCGCAGGTTAGAGGATCATTTACTTCTTGCGCACAATTCGGACAGTAGAGCGACGCTGGATCAGGTTGAGGCTGCGTATTCTGCGGGCTCGTCGCCATGCGGAAGGAAACTGTAACACAGAAGGGAACGGCCCACCCTTTGGTCGCGACGAGCGATCCGAGCTTCTACTTCGCTGCCTGCGTATTCGGCTGCGGGCCAGTCCGCCCTCGGTTTATAGTACGAAGCTGCTGAGAAAGTTCCGAGTCAATGAAACCAGCAGCGCGAAAACAACGAAGTACCGGGGATCGATTCAAAGCTGCCGTTGTGCAAGCATGCCCGGTAATTTTCGACCGCGAGCGCACGCTGAAAAAGGTCGATACCCTTACTCGAGAAGCATCTCGAAAGGGCGCACGCCTCGTAGTGTTCCCCGAGGCGTTCGTATCCGCCTATCCGCGCGGAATGGATTTCGGAGCCGTCGTTGGTTCGCGCACGGACGAAGGACGCGAACAATTTCGCCGTTATTGGGATAGCAGTGTAGATGTGCCGGGCCCTGCGGTTGACGCCCTCGCTCGAACTGCAAAAACGTGTGGCGTTTTCCTCGTAATCGGAGTCATCGAAAGGGACCACGGCACTCTCTATTGCACGGTGCTGTTTTTCGATGCGGGCGGAACCTATCTCGGCAAGCACCGTAAAGTAATGCCTACGGCCTCGGAACGGCTGATCTGGGGCTTCGGCGATGGATCGACCATGCCTGTTTTCGAAACAGCATTGGGGAAGGTTGGCGCTGTCATTTGCTGGGAGAACTATTTGCCGTTGATGCGCGCAGCCATGTATTCCAAAGGAATTGAGCTATATTGCGCGCCTACTGCGGATCCGCGCGACTCGTGGCTGGCTTCGATGCGTCACATCGCAGTCGAGGGACGCTGTTTCGTGTTTTCTTGCAATCAGTTTAACCGGCAGCGTGATTTCCCCAAGGACTACCCCGCAGATTTCGGGAACGATCCGGATTCGATCGTGACACGAGGAGGAAGCTGCATCGTCGATCCCTTCGGAAATTTTCTCGCGGGGCCGAACACTGACGGGGAGACGATTTTGATTGCGGAGATCGATCGGGCTCAAATTCCGCGCGGAAAATACGATCTTGACGTCGTAGGTCATTACGCGCGCCCTGACATTTTTCGCCTTGAGGTCGACGAACACCCCAAGAAGCCTGTCACCTTTAAATAAACGAGGAATTCGTCCATGTCCGAAAAACCACAGACTCCCGACGACAAGCTACAACAGGAATTCAACCGCTGGGCCGTGGCGGGCGAAGGCGAGAAGATGGAGCGCCATCATCTCGACATCACCGAGAAGACGATTCGACTCATGAACCTTCGCCCCGGCGAGCGCGTTCTTGATCTCGGTTGCGGGTCGGGTTGGGCAACCCGGTTGCTCGCCCGCCTCGTCGGAGAAGGGCCCGAGGGATTCGGCCAGGTAGTCGGCGTCGACGTTTCCGATGAAATGGTGCGCCAGGCGCGCGAGGCCTCGAAAGACTTCGAAAATATCCTTTACGTTTGGGGGTCAGCCCAGCAGATTCCATGGGAAGAGAATTTCTTCGACAAGGTTCTTTCCGTGGAGTCTTTCTACTACTACGCCGACCAGGACCGCGCCCTGATGGAATTGTTCCGAGTGATGGCGCCGCGGGGAAAACTGTTCATCCTTATCAATCTCTACCGCGACAACGAATATTCGCTGCAGTGGGTCGATAAACTAAAAGTGCCGGTACACGTGCGGTCGGCGGCGGAGTACACCGATCTGCTCAAGCGGCACGCTTTCGAAAATGTCGAGGCAAGGCGCGTGCCCGATGACACGCCAACCCCCGATGACTACAAGACGAAGTCGTTCCACAGCCTTGAAGATTTGCGGGCATTCAAGCGGGAGGGAGCGCTGCTGTTGAGCGCGTCTAAACCCGATCTGCGAACTCCGGCCCCGGGATACATCATCTACTAAATAAAATCGCCGCCATCGATGTGGCGGCGATTTCTTTCAGAGGTCCGGGTATCCGGGCGATCGCTAGATATCGCTGTCGTCGTCATCCTTGTCCTTGTCGTGCCCGCCGTCTTTGACGGGACTCAAGGCATGGCCATCCTGTGCATGATGAATTTCGATTCGGCCATTCACGTTCGACAACTTGATGTGCGCGCCGCCGTGGCCCAACTCTCCGCGGAGATCGTGCCCGACAAACTGATGATGATTCACGTGCAGTCCGAAGTCGTTATTGATCCCGCCCGACACGGTGCTTGCCTCGACTTCTGCGTTGGAATCCGAGGGAATCGTCAGATCCAGCGACCCGTTAACGGAATTCAACTCCACCGACTGGCTTGAAAGCTGAGCGAATCTGGCATCGAGGCGTCCGTTGACGGTCGAAAGCTCGGCCCGGCCAACGAGGTCGTGAGCCTCCAGGCGTCCATTGATGCACGATGCGTGAACTTCGCCGCTGACGCCGGTAACGTCAAGCGATCCGTTGATCAGCTTGATTTCATCAAGGCGCACGGTACGCGGGACGGTCAGCGTGTATTCCACACCCGCGGGATTATTGTGCGATCCCCAGTTCCTTGTGTGGTCGTGTTCGGGATATTTGGTTTGAATCGACAGAAAGTCTTTGCCAGACTCGACCTCGATCTTTGCCTCGTCGAGCCGCTCTTTTGTGTCCGCATACTTGACCGCGTCCACCTTGACTTCGTTCCGGTCCCAACTGGAAATGTGAACCGAACCGTTGATATTGTCCAGCTCGACGCGACCTTCGGCGGAGATCGTGTAGGTCTGATGAAACTCTTCCGTGAGAGCTCCGCGATGGTCCGAAGCGTGGGCGCTGATTGCGAGAATTCCGAGCGCGCAAAGGCATCCGAGGACTGCTCCCAACCACGTAGCAGATTGACGGTATCGGTTCATGGCTTTATTCCTTCTTTCACGGCGTTAGACGGGGCGGCTCGAGATTCGTGAGGAGTTCACTCAATAAAAAAGGCGCCCGCTATTGCAGCCTTAAGGGTAGATACGAGTCCCGCGGTCCGAATGTTCCATCATCATCAACCATCCAAGCAGAACTGCAGCAGCGGTTTAAAGGTGCTTCGGTGCACCTTTGCTCCGCACCTCCGTTACCAGAAACACGCACAGGATTGTCATCTCAGGTTCAATCGGATTTCGGTAGCGGGGCGATGGAAATACGACGTAGTAAACGACCGGATAAAGAAGGACCAACCAAAACACCAGCCACGCTCCTGGTCGGCCCAGTCGCAAAGCTCGCGCAAGTCCCCAGAACATGAGTACCGACGATGCCAGGAAAAGAGAGTTCTTGGCTTCGTTCATCCACGGCGGCTGCGTGGCCTTAGGAGATCCGGCCCAAAAGTACACGAGGCGCCTGAGGCACAGACTTGAAAATCGACCGTAGTCGTCTTTGATAAAGTCGAGAGCCTGCTGCCGACGGATCGCGACGTATGCCAGCTCTCCCATGGTCCGGAATTGCCGCATCGCGAAGACACTCTGGGTCGGATGAAGGTATTCCATCCAGGTGCCGTCGGCGCCTTCGCCGTTCCCCATGCGGAGTTCGGCCCCGAAGTTATCGCGAATGAAAATGAACTGACCAAATGTTCGATAGTTTCGGATGATCCATGGACTAATGCAGGCCATGAAAATAACGGAGGCCAGCACGATTCCGGCGACCGAGTTCTTGCCGCGCCTGGATCGTCGATACCAACCCCACAAGCCCGCGGCAGGAAGGAACGACAGCAGGGAAGTGCTGGTCAGTGCAATAACTCCCCAAAGCACTCCGAACCACAACCACGGCGTGCCCCCGTCGCGATCTTCCAGCGTCAGTGCGAGCCAGAAAACGGTAGCCAATAAGAGCGCGGAAAGGCTCGTTTCCCAGACCCACCGCGTACACCAGAACATCACATTCGGCAGTAACGCCCACGCCCAAGCAGACCCGACGGCTACTTTTTCGGAAAAGATTTTCCGCGCGATCAGGAAAATCGGTACGCACGTTAGGGCCGAGAAAAGACTGTTCAGTGAGAGCAACACAAATGCCGACGTCTTCGAATAAATCCCGAAGAGCGTGAAGACTCTCGCCGTCAGGTATGGATAAAGGGGAGGTTCCCATGCCGTTGGACCCGTCGGCGGACCGAATGGATTGCTGAAGCCGTGGCCCGAGGCGATCGATGCACCGATCCGTCCCATTTCCCAGCCAAACCCGAAGTTATCGTCAGACGCCTTGAATCGATAGGTATGGCCGACAATGATCCACCCAACACGCAGGACCAGGGCAACAGCAACAATCCAAAATGGAGATGCGCGTACTCGCTGCCATAGCATGCGCAAAGGTACGTCAGGAGCAGCCGTTCTCTCCGCCGGGTGCAGTGCCATGAGTCGTTCTATTTGTAGCTGAGTAGTTCGGCCCCAGCAACCCGGCAAACCGTTCATCCTGACACGCCGGTCCAAGGCGTACAATGCCACAACCGCACGGAGGTGCATCATGATTCTGGGGTTAACGACATCCACTTTCACCCTGCTGCATGTTCTCATCAGCCTGGTCGGGATTGCTTCGGGACTCGTCGTGATGTATGGCTTCCTTACATCGAAACGGTTCAACGTCTGGACGGCGGTCTTTCTTGCGGCGACTGTCCTAACAAGCGTCAGCGGATTTGGTTTTCCGTTTACCCACCTATCGCCCGGGCATATCATCGGTTTTTTGTCGCTCGTGATGCTGACGATTGCGATCATTGGACGCTACGGCCTGCAGTTGCGGGGTGCCGGACGCTGGATCTATGTCGTTTCTGCGTCAGTGGCGCTCTATTTCAACGTTTTCGTGCTCGTCGTACAGTCCTTCGAAAAGGTTCCCGCTCTCAAGGCGCTGGCTCCCACGCAGAAGGAACCACCTTTCGCGATTGCACAACTGCTAGTCCTGGGATTGTTCGTGGTCCTGACGATCTTCGCGGTGAAGCGCTTCGACCGATGGTCGTCCACTGGTGCGGCTACGCTTGTGGATTCTTCGCGGAAGGGCATTAAGCGCGTGGCCTAGAAACTCACGTCTCACTTTCGGGTTTGTTGGGCGGCATGGTATCTGGCCAAGTTGCCGGATAACGCCGTCCGGAACCCGGCCGCCGAATCCGGTAAAATGATTCGTTTTACTGGACTTCCTGCTTGATCGCGAATTTCATCTTCATCTCGCATGTTCTGGCGCTCGATGGTCCGAAGGGAATCGGGCACTACATCCGCCAGCACTTCCTCGATACCACGTTTCGCGGGCTCTATCACGCGAACGCCTTCGACATTGCATTGCTGATCCCGTATTTCGTCGTCCTCATTCTGCTGGCCGGCTACGGGATGCACCGCTACGTTCTAGTTTATCTCTATTACAAGCATCGCAAGAACCGCACCACGGAGCCTCCTGCCCACTTCCAAGATCTCCCGCGCATCACGGTGCAGTTGCCGATTTTCAACGAGCAGTATGTCGTGGAACGCCTGCTGGAAGCGGTCTGCAAGCTGAATTATCCGCGAGAAAAACTCGACATACAGGTGCTTGACGACTCGACGGACGAAACCGTGGAAGTCGCCCGCGACCTGGTTGAGCGTTACGCGGCCCTGGGCAATCCCATCCGCTATCTGCACCGGACGAACCGCCACGGTTTCAAGGCTGGGGCTCTGGCGGAGGGAATGCTATTGGCAAAGGGTGAGTTCATCGCCATCTTCGACGCCGACTTCATCCCACCCGAAGATTTCCTGCTGCTCACGGTCCATCACTTCACCGACCCGAAAATTGGCATGGTGCAGACGCGATGGACCCATTTGAATCGCCACTATTCCTTTCTGACGGAAGTGGAAGCTATTCTGCTCGACGGCCACTTTGTGCTCGAACACTCCGGGCGGGCTCGCACAGGATTGTTCTTCAATTTCAACGGCACAGCGGGCATGTGGCGGCGCGTAACCATCGAAGAAGCCGGTGGATGGCAGCACGATACCCTGACTGAGGATACGGACCTTTCTTATCGTGCCCAGCTTAAGGGATGGAAGTTTATCTACCTGCAGGACGTGGAGTGCCCGGCCGAGCTTCCCGTGGAAATGACAGCCTTCAAGACGCAGCAGGCGCGCTGGGCCAAGGGATTGATCCAGACCGGCAAAAAGATTTTGCCCCGCGTCCTGCACAGCGACGCGCCGCTGCACAACAAGATTGAAGCGTGGTATCACCTGACGGCGAACATCAGCTATCCGCTAATGATCATGCTTTCAGTGCTGCTGCTCCCGGCGATGATCATTCGTTTTTATCAGGGCTGGTTTCAGATGCTCTACATCGACCTGCCCCTGTTCATGGCCTCGACGTTTTCCATTTCAAGCTTTTACCTCGTATCGCAGCGCGAGTTGTTTCCCCGAAGTTGGCCGCGTGCTTTGCTGTACCTGCCATTCCTGATGGCCCTTGGAATCGGCCTGACGATTACCAATACGAAAGCTGTCATCGAAGCCCTGATCGGAAAGCAGAGCGCTTTTGCCCGTACGCCCAAGTACAGCGTCGTCTCCCGTCAAGATAAGATCGGCGCCACGAAATACCGCAAGCGCCTGGGATGGGTTCCGTGGCTCGAACTTGTGATCGGCGCGTACTTCGCTTCGACCGTGTACTACGCCGTCGTCAACGAGAACTACTTCACCGTGCCGTTCCTGCTTCTCTTCGTTCTAGGCTACTGGTACACGGGCCTCATGTCTCTCCTCCAGGGCCGGTTTGGCCGCTCTTCGGGCCGTACTACGACACACACCAAGCCGTTCCCGGTCGGTGTGTAGTCGCTGTCACTGTGGTTGTCATTCCGAGCAGCGAGAGGAATCTGCTTTCCTTCGACATTCGCCCGGATGGCGTTCTAGCCATCCTGTTGACGGCTAAGTTACAATCCACTCGCTGAAAGTTCTCACCCGGATATTTTGCTGACCGCGATGAAGAATTTTCCCCCAAAGGAGGATGTGATGCTCCGCTCTCGTAGCCTTTTCCGCTGCGCTTCCATGGTTGCGTCGTTAGTGGTCCTGCTGAGTTGCGGCGCCGCTCACGACTCCGACGAGTTTTTTGTTTTCGTTACGGCGAACCTGCAGGTGCCATACTGGAAGGCCGCCGGAACGGGTTTCGCCAAAGCCGCCGACGCAGTTTAAGGTGCGTTCCGATTTCGCCGGGCCGCAAACCTACGATCCCAAAGCCGAGCGCGACGCAATTGATCAGGCAGTGCAGAAGAAAGCGACAGGGATCCTGTAGCCGTGACTGACCAGCGCTGCTGAAAGACAGCATCGACAAAGCCGTGGCGGCGGGATGCCCGTCATCACCATCGACTCCGATGCTCCTTCCAGCAAGCGTTTGTTTTTTATCGGCACCAATAATTACCAAGCTGGCTTCACTGGCGGACAGCGGCTTGCGCAGGAACTCAAGGGAAAAGGCAACGTCGTGGTCTTTACCATGCCTGATCAGTCAAATCTGCAGGATCGCCTCCGCGGGTACAAAGATGCCTTCGCGCAAAACGCCCGAGATCAAGATCACGCGCGTCGTCGACATCCAGGGCGACCCGAGAATTGCGTTCGATACCACAACGCAGATCATCGGCAAAGAGCGCGACAAGGTCGATGCTTTCGTTTGCCTCGAAGCGCAGTCGGGCAAGGAAGTCGCGGGCGTGCTCAATAGCTACCATGTGACCGGCAAAGTCGTGATCGCCATGGATACGGACCAGGAAACTCTCGACTGGATTCAAAAAGGGACGTGATTGCGGCCACCATCGCGCAAAAGCCTTACACCATGGCATTTGTCGGCATGCAGATGCTCGACAATCTCTACCATCACAAGCCGACATCGCTCGACAGAGATTGGTCGAAGGATAGCTTATGCGCCGAGTCCCTAGTTTCGTGGATACCGGATCGGAATCTGATCGACAAGAGCAATGTCGAGTCGTTCATTCAGGCAGGGAAGAATCTGGCAGCTCCGAAGTAGGCCCGGAGTCGCTTCGGGAATCACCATCTCAGTACAGGATCGAATCTGAAATGCGGAAGCTGTCTGCTTTTCTGGATTGTCTTGGTCATGTTCGTGTGTTCGGCGGATTCGCGTTCGATCGCCAACCCGGCGCCGATTATCACTCCCGCCGTGAAGCGCTGGCCAAGAAAGCCGGAGGCGTCGTCGTTCTGCTTCGCGCCTCTGGCGGGCATGGACGCGGAGTACGGATTTCGCCAGGACGAACAATTTCTATTACCTCTCCGGGCGTAACAGAGCCTGGCGCCGCGTTGTTGGTCGCTCCCGCGGTCGAGGCGAAAGGGGATTTCCGGCCCGCGCCTACACCGAAATTCTTTTTCTGCCTCCTCGCAACTGCGGACTGGAAAAATTCACCGGCCCGCAAATTGGGTGCGGAGAATCCCGACGCTCCGAAGATGACCGGCTTCGATCGTGTCGAAGAGATGTCAGAAGATTGCCCGAGGAGGTTGCCAAAATCCTCGGCAATGGGCGGCCTGTGGTCTATACCGACGTCGCCTCCGATAGCAGGGACTTCCGCCAGCGCGGAGCCGCTGGCTTTCTTAGCCGGACGAATGCTTTTCTGATTCTTTCAGGATGTCAAGCCGTCCTGACTCGCTCCGGACTATGCAAAGATGCGGGCGAGATCGTTCTGCATCCGTAAGGCGGTCGACGCCTCCGTCGCCGCGCACGGCCGCTGCCATGAAGGCGGTGAAGCCCAACGTGCATGAATATGAGATTTCTGCTCTCATGCAGTACGAGTGGGGCAAGCGCGGTTGCGAGCGCCCGGCGTACTCGCCCATTGTAGGTTCGGGCCACAACTCCACGGTCCTGCACTACATGGAAAATACCAACACCATGAAGGCCGGCGATGTCGTGGTGATTGACGCCGCCGGAGAATATTCCATGTACGCCGCTGACATCACACGAACGCTCCCGGTGAACGGTCATTTCACGGCGCGGCAGCGGGAAATTTATGACATCGTTCTGGGTGCGCAGGAGGCCGCAGCGGCGGCATTCCTGTCAGGGAAGTCATGCTTGCCGGAGACTCGGAGGTTTCGTTAAACAAGGTCGCGCGTGACTACATCAAGGCCCACGGCAAAGATCTGCACGGCCAACCGCTGGACCAATATTTCATTCACGGCCTTGGACACTACATCGGACTGCAACGTGCACGACGTACGGCGACTACAAAGTTCCGCTCGGGCCCGGGAGTGGCGTTCACCATCGAGCCGGGAATATACATTCCGGAAGAGAACATCGGTGTCCGGATCGAAGACGATTACTGCGTCGACGCGGATGGCAAGCTGATCAAGTTGAGCGCAGCCTCCCTCTAGGGCGGCCGATGTGGAGAAGGCAATGGCAGGGAAGTAAGGACTCCAGGCTTCCTAGGCGGGCGAGGTGCGAACTACGAAATGTATTCCCTGATGTATTCGTCTTTGGTGTGAGCGAGTTCCGGACATCACCGTCGAAAATAACTTTTCCATCTCTCAGAATCAGAAAACTCATCGGCACATCGCAATACTGACCGCGCGGCAAGGACTCGCACCTGATTGGTCTTGTTGGTCGAATTCGTGCGTGGCCAGAGTGAAGGCATCTTGCAAGCGGTGCGTCACCAGCAGGGAACTGGTGCGGTACACATCGCGCTGCTTCATAATCAGCTCGATGATCGTATTGGAAGTGACGGGATCAAGCCCGCCGGTTGGCGAATCATAGAGCAGCAGTTCCGGCTTCGTGATGATGGCTCGGGCGATCGCGACCCGGCGGCGCATTCCACCGGAAAGTTCCGAGGGAAATAGATCCAGGGTGTGTTCCAACTCCACAAATCGCAGCGATTCCCGCACCCGCACATCGATTTCGTTCATCGTAGATGCCGTGTTCCTCCATCAGTCGATAGGCCACATTCTCCCGTACCGTCAGCGAATCAAACAACGCGCTCTCCTGAAAAACCATGCCAAGTCGGCCTCGCATGGGAAACAGATCCTGCTCTCGCATTTGTGTGACTTCGTTACCCAGCACGGTGATTCGTCCAGAGTCCGGAAGCAGCAATCCCGAGCGCGAGTTTCAGAATCGTGCTCTTGCCCGATCCTGCAACCCCAAAGAGCGCCTTGGTTTCTCCCACAGATAGTCGGAACGACACTCCACGCAAGAACATGGTTGTCTTCAAACGACAGGTGAACATCTTCGAATACGATCGACCGGCCCAGAGCGCGGCTGGCTGACGTCGGACGGGCCGGTCGATGGGAAGTGGGCGTAGACATGAATGCTACTTGTACGACAGGATCGAAATCAAAAGCTTCGTCACGAAGAAATCAGTTACCAGAATGAGCACCGACGCCGCCACCACTGCCTGCGTCGTAGCGCGGCCCACGCCTTGCGTGCCGCCGCGCGCCGTCATGCCGTAGTAACAGCCGATGGTCGCGATAATGAAACCGAACAACACCGGCTTCAGCAGTCCCATGAAGACATCCTGAAACACCAGGACTTGCCACGCATTGCTCCAGTACTGGCGCGCGTCGAGACTGAGAAAAGCTTCGCGACCATCAAGCCCCCGGCCAGGCCAACCAGATCAGAAATGACGCTGAGAAAGAAAAGCATGAATACCGTGGCGGTGACACGCGGCGTGACCAGCTTCTTCATCGGATCGGTGCCAAGCGCGCGCATGGCGTCGATCTGCTCAGTCACGACCATCGATCCGAGTTCGCTGGCCATGCCGGAAGAATTTCGTCCCGCGACCATCAGCCCGGTAAGAACCGGTCCTAGTTCGCGAACCATGGAAGTCGAAACCAGTTGGCCGATGAGGGTGATGGAGCCGAAACGTTGTAGTGTATTCGCGGTTTGCAGCGCCAGCACGCCGCCGGTGAAGAACCCAGTCAGCACGACGATGGGAAGGGAACCGACGCCGATCAGGTCTGCCTGCTGCACCATGTCGGCAAAATAGAGGGGCTTGCGAAACAGATTGCCCACCGACTGCGCCGCCAGCAAGGTGTATTCCTGAACCGCCAGAACCTTTTGCTTGGCGAATTCCGTGGGCGAGATCAGTTCCATGCGATTCCAAAGTGCCGGCAGCGTCGTGACGGTGCCCAATCTGGCTTGATCGCAATATAACAGATGAAGAGTTGGAGTTCGGGCGTCAGGCGTCAGACTTCGGGCATCCGCCGTCTGGTGTGAGGAGATAGTCTCCTGCGCAATTGTTCTTTCGGGCAACTCGGTTCTAGAACACGATTGTCGTTTTAGGCGCAGCCGTGCCGAGGGGAAAGCGTGGTACAAGATGGGCGAAACGCCGGCAATCCCTGACCGAAGTCCGATGCCGAACGCCTGAGCCTATCCGCGGCCCTTCTTCTTGATCTCAATATTCAGCCGTCGGATCTTCTGGTTCAGCGTCGAGAGCGGTACGTGGAAGCGCTCCGCTGCTTCGGTCTGATTCCAGTTGCAGCGTTCCAGCATGTCGGTGATCATGCGCCGCTCTACGTCTTCGACAATTTCGAACAGTGAAGCATCCGAAGGCGGATCGTGCAGCGTAAGGGAGGAACCTCGCCCCATGAGCGAGTCGGGCAACAGATCCATGGTGATCTCAGGTCCGGAGGAAAGCACGACCGCACGTTCGATCACGTTTTCAAGTTCGCGCACATTGCCCGGCCACGAATACGCCATGAGCGGACGCAGCGCTTCCGGGAGTGACGCGCGGAGTCGGGCCGCGCGTTTTCTTCCGCGTACTTCTTCAGAAAGAATTCCACCAGAAGAGGAATGTCTTCCTTGCGCTGGCGCAAGCGGCGGCAGTTCGACCGTGATCACGTTCAACCGGTAGAAAAATCTTCGCGGAATCGCCCTCGCGCACCATCTGCCGCAGATCGATGTTGGTGGCGGCAATGATGCGCACATCGACCTGAATTTCCTGAATTCCTCCCAGGTGCATGAACCGCCGGTCCTGCAAGACGCGCAAGATCTTGGCCTGCGTTTCCAGGCCCATCGTCGCGATTTCGTCGAGGAAAAGCGTGCCCTTGTCCGCGACCTCGAACGAGCCCTTCTTCGACGCGATGGCGCTGGTGAACGCTCCCTTCACGTGGCCGAAGAGCGTGGACTCCAGCAAGTCTGTCGGCATCGAGCCGGTGTTGACCGGAACGAATGGCTTGTCGCGCCGCGGAGAATTCAGATGAACGGCTTTAGCGATGACTTCTTTGCCCGTGCCACTTTCGCCCTGTAGCAGCACCGTAGAGCGGCTGTTCGCGACCTGCGCGACCAGATCGAAAATCTTCAGCATGGGCTCGCTCTTGCCCACGATATTTTCGAAGTTGTAGCGCTGCTTGAGGGCGCGCTTGAGTTGTACGTTTTCTTCTTCGGCCCGGCGCCATCCGACCGCCGTGCGGACGTCAGCCAGAAGTTTTTCGTTGTCCCACGGCTTCTGGACGAAATTGGTTGCGCCGGACTGCATGGCGCGTACCGCGTTCTCCACAGTTCCGAAAGCGGTGATCATGATGACGGGCAATCGCGAATCGTGGGTGCGAATCTCCGACAGGATTTCCATCCCGTCGCGTCCGGGCAGACGCGAGATCCAGTAACACCAAATCGAAGGGCCGCTCTGCCACCTGCGATCAGGCCATCTTCGCCAGTGTCCGCCGTCTCGACGTCGAATCCTTCCATTTCGAGGAGCGTTTGCAGGGATTCGCGAATCGCGGCTTCATCGTCAATGATGAGCACGGAACCTGCCGGAAGCAGGGCTGCCGTTCATCGTGCCGCGAGAAATCACTGCTGCTTCAGACATGGACCGCCTTCCTACTGAGCGGAAAATCTAGAGCGAATGTGGTGCCCGAACCTGGATTGCTTTCCACGCGAATCTTTCCCGCGTGTTCTTGAATGATGCCGTAAGTGACCGAAAGCCCGAGTCCTGTGCCGCGGTTCTGGCCTTCTTGCGGCGCCGTCTTCGTCGTAAAGAACGGATCGTAAATGCGTTGAATGTGTTCCGGTGCGATTCCCGAACCGGTGTCGGTAACGCGTACGCTCACCATTTCGCCGTTGCTGGTTGCAACTTTCAATTGGCCGCCGCCGACCATGGCGTCTTTGGCATTCAGGAATAAATTCAGGAAGACTTGTTGCAGCCGGCCCGGATTGCCCTGAATCGGCCGAAATACCCTGCGTGAGCTCGGACTGCACCTGGATCTTGGCAGTCCTAAACTGGTGCTCCAGCAATGCGAGGGTATCGTTGATGACCTTGTTGATATCCACGTCGCGCGAATTCCGTGCCGCTGGTCCGCGAGAAATTCAATAAGTTGTTAACGATCTCTGACGCGCGGAACGTCTGCCGCGTGATTTTTTCCAGCAGCCCCGACTTCTGCGGATCCCCTTGCAGTTGCTTGGCCAGCATCTGCGTATAAGACGAAATCACGGCCAGGGGCGTGTTGACCTCGTGCGCCACGCCCGCAGCCAGTAGACCGATCGAGGACAGCTTGTCGGCTTGTGACAGCTGGCTTTCAAGTTCGACGCGCTCGGTGATGTCGTCCATGATGACGAGCCGCCCGATTACCTCGAACTTGCGTGTCACCAGCGGTGCGATGGCGACGTTTACGGTTCGCGTCTCTCCCGCCGGAGTCTGCAAGCGGAACTTGTAAAGGTTGTTGATGCCGGCATTCTGCCGGACCCGATAGAACTCTTCGACGAATTCCTCCGGGAAAACGCTCGCGGACCGGCTGCGTGAGGGCCTGCCAGCGCGGCAGCGCGTACATCACTTCCATCTGCGCGTTCCAGCTCTCGATGCGGTCTTCCATGTCGAGAGCCATAACGCCGACGTTGATCGACTCGACAATGTTTTCGTTGAAGTCTTTCAGCCGTTCGTACTCCGCCACTTTCTGTCTGCAACGAAGCGTAAAGCCGGCCGTTCTGAATCGCGATGCCGAGGTATCCGCCCAAGGTTTCGAGCAAGTTCGATGTCTTCGCTCGAGAGGAAGTCGCCCTTGTCCGTCTTCCCGAGTCCGAGCACCGCAACTGTTCTCTGCTGAGCGCGGCACGGCACGTAGTAATTCAGATCCAGTTTGGCGATTGCGTCCTGCGATCCCGCCGTCTCGCGCGGAACCTGATGAGTGTTCTCGAAGAACATGTGGCGCTCAGGCTCGGGCCGGGGCGAATTGAGGAAAGCGAGATCGAGTTTCCCAACTGGACTCAAGCCGACTGACTTCGCGACGTACGAACTGTTCGGTCTCCTCACTGGCCCTCAGGAAAATCGCGATGCGATCCACTGACAATGTGCGCGACAGCCGGTCGACTACCGATGAAAGCAGGGCGTTGAGGTCTGTCTCCGAACTCAGTTCTCTTCCGAATTCGATCAGCGTGCGGCGGTAGTCGTAAACGCGTGCGATAGAAAAGATGGTCGACGCGATCCTGAATCCATTTGCGGATCGGGTCAAACAGCAGCGCGGTGACTACAACCGCCAGAATCAGACCCAGCGGTCCGCGTGCCGGGCTTCTGCATATGGACGAGTTCTGCGACCCCGGCGACCAGCGCGAAATACATCCCGACGACGGCGGCGGCGGCGAGCGTATAGACCACGCCTCGCTTGAAGATCAGATCCACGTCCATCAGCCGGTAGCGGAAGATCGCGTAACCAAACGTCAGCGGCAACAGAGCAAGGGAGACGACCGACAGCTTCATCCCCAGCCCGGGCAGCGTGCCGAGCAGGTAAGGGATGACGTAGAAAAGTGTGTAGGGAACAACCGCGAGAATCGTTCCGCGAGTAACCCACTTCAGTTGTTGGCGCAGAATTGTCGTGCTGGCCCGCCGGTAGCTGTACCAGAGAACTGATGCAGCGACCACAAACAGGACCGCACCGTAGGCCATTTCCTGCCGATCCATGTCCCAGCGCAGGAGCCCGCTGGCTTGTGCCAGCCGTAGAGCGATAATGTGCCGGATTAATAGCGCGGTACCCGGAAGATATGCCAGAGCTGAGCAGCCACGGCCGCCGCTTAACAAAATTCCGCTTCTCCGGAAAAGTCAGAACAAAGTGCAGGAACAGTGCCGGCTGCAGCACCCATGCAACAATGTTGCCCCAATAAATAATCCAGTCAAAGTCATTGAGTTTCCCGGTGTACTTAAACGAATACGCGATGAACGAGACGACGCAAAAAATATAGAAGTGTGTCGAACCGGGCGCGGTCCAGCGGCGCAGCAGAACGTACAGACCAATTCCCAGATAAATCAGCGCAATGAGGCGGAGCGAGAGATTGAGGGATCGGTCAGCCGGAAAAAGGAGGACTTTGGCGTCCAGGGGAACCGAATTCCGGATCAGCGAGTACGACGCGTTGTGCCAGACGCCCGTCGCGTAGAGTTGCCTCACCAGCCCCGGGGTATTCTTGATTTCCTGGCCATTTACAGAGACCAGTTGGTCATCCGGTTTGATTCCGGCTTGCGCGCCCTGCCCGTGTGGATCGACGCGATCAGCGACGAGAATGCCGTTGTGCTCAACCCACCAGACGCCGTCATCTGGCACGGCGGAAAGCCGTTCCTTCTGAAAGTTAAATCCAGCAAAGACGACGGCCGCCACTGTTAGCAGAAACAGCAGGATCGCTACGAAACGAGCTTGACTTTCCCGATTCATGGGCTTCGGCACTGGCCCCGAACCCTTGGAGGTTAAAGGCGTGGTAGAGAGCTCCCACTGGTGTTCTTTAAGCAAGTTCGCTGCCACCCAATCCCCCGTTCCACAGTCCCTAAGTGCCGTAGAAGGTGCTACTTCTGAAATTATAGATGCGAATTCGAACGCAAACTATGCCTTTTGGGAGGTTCCTGTGGTATTCAGTATCCAACTATTCCTTGTAACTCTTGGGTTTACGCCGAACATGTTCGTTTGACGGATTGAGTGAAATGACAAAAATACGTCGAAGAAAATGCGCCTACCAGATGTTGGATGCAAGCGAAGGGTAGGAAAAAGGCGTCGGGCGTCGGACTTCCGGCGCTAAGAACCGGCTTCCATAAAGATCGTTGGGAGCGGCTCGCGGTGTTGTGTTGACCTGACGCCTAAAAGCCCAAGGGCTGACGCCCGATGCCCGCCCTATCCCGCTTTCCGATCTTTGTTAGGAATTTCTTCCGGCTCATCGTCCCACTCGAACGAAAGCGCCCGGGCTGAGGTTTCGATGGGAGCCAACTCGGGAATATCCTCCGCCACCGAGGCGCCCAGTTCGGCGAATTTCCGCGCGGAGACCAGTACCCGATTTTCCAGCGATCCAACCGCTTGGTTGTAAGCGTCGACGGCCCGGTCCAGATTTGTTCCGACACCCGAAATATGGATCGCGAGCTTCCTCAGGCGGTCGTGAAGTTCCTTACCCAAGGCACTGATCTCTTGTGCGTTGCGGGCCAGCTTCTCCTGATTCCATCCGTAATTAATCGCCTTCAACAGAGCGATCAACGTCGTCGGGGACGCCGGGATCACGCGATTCAGCACGCCATGCTCGATCAACCCCGTGTCTTGTTCGAGGGCAGCGCTGAAAAATGTCTCGCCCGGCAGAAACATCACCACAAACTCGGGCGTGGACTCGAATTGCTCCCAGTATTTTTTCCCGCTCAATATGTTGATGTGATCGCGAACCTGCCGCGCATGATTCGCGAGACACGTGCGGCGCTGTTCTTCATCGGTCGTCTCAAATGCTTCCAGGAAGGCCTGCAGTGGAGTTTTCGCGTCGACCACCACCTGCTTGCCCCCAGGTAGCTTGACGATCAGGTCCGGGCGGATTCTCCCTGTTTCGGTCGTAAATGTCTCCTGCTCGGCGAAGTCGCAGTACGAGAGCATTCCCGCAATTTCAACGACGCGCCGCAGCTGTATTTCTCCCCACCGCCCGCGGACATTCGGCGTGCGCAGCGCGCGGACGAGATTTCCCGTCTCCGACTGCAATTCGCGTTGCGTCGTGATAAGGGACTGAACCTGCGCCTTCAGATCGCCATATGCCTGCCCTCGCGCCACTTCCATCTGCTGAATCTGCGCGTCAACTTTGGACAGCGATTCGCGCACCGGCGCGACCATATCCGCGACAGCTTTCTGGCGCGCGTCGAGATCTCCCCGAGCTTCGCTCTGAAAGCGTTTGAGCCGTTCCTCCGCGATCTGCAGGAATGAAGAGTTGTTGTTCTTCAGCGCATCCGCCGCCAAGGCTTTGAAAGCATTCTGCAAATCTTCTGCAGCGCGTTCGTTGGACCGGCCAAGCAAGTCAATTTTCTCCGCGCTCGTCTTTCTTTCCGATTCGAGCGCCGCCTCGAGCCGAGCCCGGCCGTCGGCGAGTTGTTGACGCTCTGACGAAAGGCGTGCTAAATCCGACTTTGCGGACGTCAACTCCCTTTCGGCAAAGGACAAACGGGCATACAACATCGCCCATCGTGCCCGGAGCGCCAGCCATACCATGAGGCAGCCCAGCAATAGCCCGACAAATCCAGTGATGACAGCTTCCATACGGGAAATCTTCTGCGTTGGAGCCTTTCGAGTCATAGCCTAGCACCAGCGAGCGTTGTGAGTCATAACCAGATAAGTGCCGGAAATATTCCCTTTGCAAAGATCTGTAAAACATGTGGTTTTTTCTAGCGGGCTGCGACAAGCTAAATCTCGTCGAAGGATCGTTGGCCTGACTAAGGCCTCGTCATCAGGAACCCATGTTTAAGGACCAAAGTGTCGTCCTCGGAGCTTAGAGATTTGCTTACGTTTCGGACTTACCTGACGCGGGCTGGCTGTGCGGTACTCATCCTCGGCGCGGTTTTGCTTGTCGGACCGACCCGGGCCGCAGGGCAACATCACGGCGGGCATGGGATGGGTGCTGGAGTACCCGGCGGCGCTGGGCGTCCGGACGGCGTCGATGAAAAAGACAATCTGAAGGATTTTCATCAGGCTCTGGCCGTCCAAGCCACCAGCGCGCAGATTTCGGAATTTCAGGATGTCGTGAAGACGGCGAGTGCCGCGAAAGAGAAACTAGCGGCGTTTGCTCGGGGCACGGGCAGGGAAGGCATCGGTCCGCTCGATCAAGCGCTGACTGAGGCCCGCACCACGAGCAAGAAGTTTCAGGATGGATTCTCTCAGGCGCAAAAATCGGGATTGAAGGACATTGCGAAGCGCATGGAAAAGTCAGACTCCGATTTGGACCAGGAGGCCCGTCGCCTTGATCAGGCGGTTCAGTCTGAAGTTGGAGCGTCTCAGATTTCCTCTCAGACGACCAACCTCGACAAGTCTTTGACCGAATTCTCCAATATTGAACTGTCGCTGGGCCGCGAGATGGGAATCACTCTGGCAAGCGGTCAGGATTTGAACTTCAATATTCCTCAGGTGCGAAACAACGTCCACCTCGGAAGCCGGACCATAGCGTTGGAGAGCACGGGCGTGTTGTCGCAAACAGCCGCACAAGGGGATGAGCGCACCTTTAATCTGGCGATGATCCTGGATCTTTCGGACCTGCAGCAAAGCGTCACGGAAGTCATGAACGACCAGGTCAGCGAACCGAAGTCATGCGGAGCGCACGTCGTCGTCCGTCACGCTTCGCTTCTGGCCGCCGCACCGGCCAGTTCCTTGATCTTGCAACTGCATTTTGAACGCTGGTCATGTTCCCCGATGGCAGGCCAGAATCTCTCCGCCGAACTTGGAGAGGGCGAAGGGAGCGTTGAACTCAAGCTAATTCCCTCGGTTGAGCACTCGAACGTGCTCAAGATGACGGCCGAATTCAAGCGCATCGATGCCGCCGGCATGATGGGAGAGGAGCTGCGTTCGGGGGATCTTGGATCCGACCTGCGGGAGAAAGTGGCGCAATCGATCCTCTCCGCTCTCCGAATCGGATCCGACTTCAAGGCCACTATGCCTCCAGTCGCGCAAAGCGGCATCGTTTTGCAGAGCGCGCGATTTGAGGACTCCGGTGCAGGCGGCCTGAAAGTCTTATTTGAAGGACAAGTGCATCTCTCCAACGCGCAAGTCGATCAACTGGCAGGCCAGTTGAACCAGGCTCTATCGGCAAAGGCTCCGCCCCAGCCGTAGCCCCTGAAATGCGGCCCCCAGCGGCCCGTCGGCCGCGAACTTCTCCGCCGACAATCCCACGTGATAGCCTTTGCTCGGCCTCAGTAAGCGGTTCTGCCATGGAGTCTACCTTGCAACCTCCGAGCCAAAGTTCTTCGCCGCGCATTCGCATCGGCACGGCCGGATGGTCTTATAAAGACTGGGAAGGCGTCTTCTATCCGCCGGGGATGCGGCATCGCAAAGTGCATCCGCTCGAATACCTCGCTCAATTTTTCGACACGACGGAAATCAACACGTCGTTCTATGGACCGCTGAAGGCAGAGGTGGTGAAACTTTGGTGTCGGCGTGTGGCTTCCGTCAATCCTCATTTCCTTTTCACCGCAAAGTTGTATCGCGCCTTCACGCACTCTCCACAGTCGGTAACCGAGCCCACGTCTGCCGCGAGCATTCGACCGACGGATGAGGATGAAATGAGAACTCGCGAGGGTCTCGATGCTTTAGCGGGAGAAGGGAAGCTCGGAGCTCTGCTGATCCAGTTTCCCGTTTCTTTCAAGAACACATCGCTCAACCGGGAATACCTCGATCGGCTGGTACGGCAGTTCATCGAGTATTCGTGTGTTGTCGAAGTGCGGGATTCGACATGGGATAACCCCGAAACGATTGCCGACTTCGCCCACAAGAACGTCGGATTCTGCAATATCGATCAGCCGGTCATCGGGAAGGCTCTCGGCCCCACCGAATACGTTACGGCGCCCATCGGCTACGTGCGCCTGCACGGGCGCAACTACGATGATTGGTACGATTCCGACAATCAGAACGATCGTTACAACTACCTCTATTCGGAGAGCGAACTCGCGGATTGGAAAACGAAGATCGCGAACGTCGCTGCGAGAGCGCAAACGACCTATGTCATCACGAACAACCACTTCGAGAGCAGGGCTGGCGTCAATGCGTTGGAGTTGAAAGCGATGTTGAGCGGCAAGCGAGTCCTGGCTCCGCCGACGTTGATCCAAAAGTATCCAGAGCTAAGAAGATTTGCCGACCCGCTGGAGGGCTTCGGCGACAGTAGTGCGCCTGAGTTGCCGCTACGAGCCTAGCGGAAACCCGGTGCCGCATTACTTAAGTTACCTGCAACGTCTCGTTAAATCAGGGTGCACAGGAGGATTGACGTAGAGTGAGCGCGTCCGTCTTTCTGTTAAGGACGCATCAAGGCGTGAGCTCGAAAACTCCACCGCAGCCAGCGCGCAGCAAACAGGGCACGAACGGTTGCGGCAAGTGCGACAAATTCGCGATGTTCGACCGCGGGCTCGACTTCAACGTCTGCCGGAATTGCGGCGCGCACCAGACTGCGGTCGGATGGGTGAGTCCGCCGGCCGGCAAACAGGGTTCCCGTCCGACGAACTGATGATGGCTTAGGCTCCGACGGCGGCGTGATCCGCCATTCTCTTCTTGTTATAGCGCAGAGCGACATTCATAAAGACATTGCCCAGGGAGGTCTCGAAGCAAATCATCAGCGCTTCGGTGTCTTCGTTGGTTTTGTCGCCCACCTGTGCGGTCAGCAAGAGCGGCGGGTGCACCCGGAAGTGGAATCCCTGGTCGTTGAGCGCCGAGATGGCGTTGCCGACGACCTGGTTGGCAAGCTCGAAGATCGTTTCCTTGACCAGTCCATCAGATTCGGGCAGTTCGGCGCCCGCATAGTGGCTGGCCACCTTTACCGCGGTTTGCGGTTCAAGGTCGAGAATGATCCGGCCCTCAATATCGCCGGTCAGCGCGATCATGCCCGCGACACCTTTCCGGCGATAGGCTTCCTCTTCCATCGTGAGGTTGCCCACTTTCGTTGTGCCCTGCAACCCTTGCGACAACACGGCGTCCGCCGCATTGATGAAAGGCTGGATCAATTCCATCTTCATGGACTTACGCTCCCGCTCCGGCTGCGTTGGCTACCGAGCCGTCTTCGCCCAGCACATACTTGATGACTTCGTAGAGCACTTCCGGCTTCACCGGTTTCTGCACGAAGTGCCGCGCACCGCGTTGCAGCGCCGCGACAATGTTCTCCTGGTATCCAACCGAGGAAACCATCACGATGCGCGCTTCCGGATGTTGTTGCACGATCCGTTCGGCCGCCTCGATTCCTTCCATCTGCGGCATGGTGATGTCCATGAGCACGATGTCAGGATGCGTGCGGTCAAACTCGCTGATAGCAGTCAAGCCGTCACCGGCTTCGGCTGCTACCTGCCCGCCGAACGTTTCGATCATGCGGGCTAGATTCTTCCTTGCAAACACGGAGTCGTCCACAATCAGGTAGCGGACCGGCTGCCCGTCTTTGCTGCGTTTTACTGGTGCAAACTGCTCCATACAGACCTCCCCTTTCAACTGCATATCATGGCGGTTTTGTCCGGGCCAGATCACGCTGGTCACCGGCTCGTTCCGCACCCGATTTCTTAATGTCCAGCGCGCATGGCGCGACCGGAGGAGCTAATTTCGCCCCCATTCCGCCCGCACAGCACTTGCAGCGTCGAACTCATTACGTCTAACCCGACGACGCGGATGGCGTATCCGCGTTCGATGGCTGCCTTCGGCATGCCATAGACAACGCACGATTCTTCGCTCTGCGCGATCGTCAGGCCGCCTTCTTTCTTGATCATTCCCAGCCCTTCGGCCCCGTCGTCGCCCATGCCAGTCATCAGCACCCCAATCGCATTGCCGCGAAATTCCTCGGCAACGCTTCGCAGCAGCACATCCACGCTCGGCCGGTGCCCGTTGACGCGCGGTTCATCGCTCAACACCGCGATATCTCCGAGAGGTAGGCGCTTCACTTTCATGTGGCGGCTTCCGGGGCAAATCAAGACTCGTCCAGGTTGCAGCAAATCGCCGGATTGCGCTTCTTTCACGCGCAACGTGCAAATCTCGTCGAGCCGCCTCGCAAACATATCGGTGAAACCGTCCGGCATGTGCTGCACGACCACGATGGATCCGGGAAAATCTCCCGGCAATTGCGACAATACGATCTCCAGAGCCTGCGGCCCCCCGGTCGAAACGCCAATCGCCACGATTTTCGTGGGAGATCCGGCCGACGCTGCGACTTTCTCGGGCTTTCGGGGAGTTCCCGGCAGAATCCGGGGCTTCAACTTGCAGTCCGCGGCCGCCTTCACTTTCGCGATCAGTTCCCGCGCGGTTTCCGCCATATGAGCGGAGGCGTCCTTGGGCTTGGTGACGAAATCGAAGGCTCCGAGGCCCAACGCCTTCATGGTTACGCTTGCGCCCTCAGTGCTGTGAGAACTGAACACAATGACCGGAACGGGTTGCCGCCGCATGATCTCTTTCAACGCGTCGATGCCGTTCATCCCGGGCATTTCGAGGTCGAGCGTGACCACGTTGGGCTTCAACTCTTCGATCTTTTTCAGGCAGAACGATCCGTCCATCGCGGTGCCCACGACCTCGATGGATTCATCGGCGGCCAGCATCTGCGGGATAAGTTTCCGCATGAGCGCCGAATCGTCGACCACCAGCACGCGAACGAGTTTGCCTCTCAAGCCTGGCCTCCCACTGCCGGAGTCAGCGCCAGCCGCGCGCGGTCCATGTGCGTCAGCAACAGGCCCGAATTGGATTGCCCAATTTCCTGGGACCGCGAACGCGCCACATGCTCCACCACTGCCGGAAGATTAAGAATCAGAACCACTCGGCCGTCTCCCAGAATGGAAGCGCCGGACACTAGATCGGTCGCGAAGGTCTGGTCGTCCAAAGCCTTGATGACCAGTTCCCCTTCGCCTTCGAGAGCATCGACGATCAATCCGTACTTCCTCTCTCCCACGGTAATGATCAACACGAACAGCTTCGATTTCTCTTTTACCTCGGCTGCCGGACGTCCCAATCGCAACAAAGGCAGTACCTGATTCCGCAGTTGCAACACTTCGTAGTTGTCCACCTGATGAACTTCGGTTTCGAAGGTGCGGGCGATTTCAAGGACCGCATTCAGTGGAATTGCATACAGACGCCCCTCCACCCAGAACAGAAGCGCTTTGATAATAGCGAGCGTAAGCGGGAGCTTCATGCGGAATGTGGTTCCTTGTCCCGGGCGAGTTTCCAGACTGATCGACGCCTTCAACCGGTGCAGAACGCTTTGCACGACATCCATGCCAACGCCGCGTCCGGAAACTTCCGTGACCTGCTCGGCTGTGCTGAATCCGGGACGGAAGATGAAGTCGAGAGTCTCCGCTTCCGTCAACCGCGATGCTTCTTCCGGAGTGGTGAGCCCAAGCTCAATCGCTTTCGCTCGAATCTTGTTGACGTCGATGCCGCGTCCATCGTCGCTGACTTCCACGATCACCTGGTTGCCGTGGTGATACGCGTTCAAACGGACGACTCCCTGCGCCGGTTTTCCAGCTTTGCGGCGCTCCTCCGGCGATTCGATGCCGTGGCTGATGGCATTGCGGACCAGGTGCGTTAAAGGCTCGGCGATGGAATCCAGGATTCCCTTGTCGAGGTCGGTATCTTGCCCGTTGACGGCGAGTTCCACTTCATGCCCGCATTGCCGTGAGACATCGCGAACCATCCGCGGAAACCGCCGGAACAGTTGATCGACAGGCACCATGCGGATCTTCATGACCGAGCGCTGCAAATCGTTCAGCACGCGCGCCTGGAAGGCCATCGCATCCGCAAACTTGCCGCGCAACAGTTCTTTCGGGTAGCGCTTCGAGAATTCGTTCAACGCTTGTTGCAACATCGACTTGCCGATAATCAACTCGCCGACAAGGTTGAGCACGTTGTCGATGCGCCCGGCGTCGACGCGAAGGACATTCTCCTGAGCCACGGCCACGCTCGCCGCCGGGGCACTCGGAACAGCGGCGGCGTCAGCGGGAATCGCCAAAGCTTCAGGCGCTTCCTCCGGGATATCGGCAGCGTTTGCAGATGCAACCGCGGTTTCTTCCACCGGTGCTGGCTCTTTCGGAGCCAGCAGCAATTCGACCATCACTTCTTCCGCGATCGTTGGAATGCGTCCTTTGGCGGACAGCTGTTCGACCGTATGCGAACTGGCCAGCACAAACTCGACCTGTTTGGTCGCCGCGGGAGACTTCACATCCGGCCGTACCGCGATGATCTGCCCCGTGCCGGCGAGGGCGTTATAAATCAACTGCCGTCCGGCAATCGGCATCGCGCAGTGCGGATCGATCTTCACGACTACGTGATAGACCGTCTGACCTGTTGCCTGCGCTTTGATCATCGCCAGCCGTTCGTACTCGGTCCAGGGCGACGCTGCTTTGCTCGGGGTCTTTTCGGCTCCCGTTTTCGCGGCACTCTTTTTGGTCTTGCGTGTCTTGGCCGCTTTGGGCACGGCTGTAAGGTCCTGAATCTTCTTGCTGACGCTCTTGGTCGACGGCAGCTTCGTTCCTTTGTGATACGCCACGATCATCTCGGTGAATACGTCCGCAGCCGCGAACGCGATCTCGGCCACCGCCGCATGCGACGCCGTGCCTTCGAGCGAAAGCGCATCTTCGAACTGGTGCGCAAGTTCGCTCAACTCGCGCAGACCACAGGCTGCGGAGTCTCCCTTCAAGGTGTGTACCGTGCGGCGGATTCCGCGCACAATCTCCTCGTCGCCGGGATCTTTCTCCAGCTTCAGAGCTTCATCGTTGAGCGCTTGCAACAGTTCCTGCGAAGTCTCGAAAAACAACTCCCGCAGTTCCGCGCCGCGCTCGTCGGAAGAATTCGTCACTCTCTCACCTCAAGCCGCTGATACGCCGTACCGCTGTCCTTGTGGACCATCTGAAATTTGCTCGTCAATCCGAGGAGGCTCTCCGCATGTCCTACGAACAGGTAGCCGTTGGGATTCAGGCAGCGGTAGAACTTTTCTACCAGGCGTTTCTGCTCAGCCTCGTCGAAGTACATCATCACGTTGCGGCAAAAAATGATGTCGTTGCGCTGAGGCAGGTATTCGGTTTTCAGGTTATGAAAGTCGAAGTGCACCATTTCTTTCAGCGCTTTCTTGATCGCGTAACGGTCCGCAACCTTGTCGAAATATCGCAGCCGGAAGCCGTAGTCCACCATCGACATCTGGTGCTCGCTGTAGGTGGCCTCCTGGCCTGCCCGCAGCACCGAGTAGCTGATATCGCTCGCAAGGATTTCCACCCTCCAGGGCGGAGGAATCAGCGGCTTCGGAAGCGGCATATCCATCGGCAGCGGATTCCGCAGGTAGTAATACGCCAGCGCATCGGTAATCAACATTCCCAGCGTGTAGGCTTCCTGCCCCGTGGAACAACCCGCGCTCCATATCCGGATCGAATATTCCCGTCGCGAACTCTTGTGTTTCAACAACTCTTCCAGAATTCCTTTCTGGAAAAGGTCGAGCTGCGCTTTGTGGCGGAAGAAACTGGTTTCGTTGACTGTCAGATTCTCAAGAAGCTTGGCCAGTTCGGCCTTGCCGTCATGGCTGATCAGCAGGCGGTAGTAGGCATAGAAAGAGTCGACGCGGCATTCCTTCAGCCGCCGCAGCAGGCGATCTTGCAGGAAATGCGTGCGGCGCTCGTCAAAGTGCATGCCGCATTCTTGGTACACCAGCGCCTGCAACAACTTCAGTTCCGCGTCCGTCAGTATGGGAGCTGGTGCCGCTCCGGATGTGCTCATGCGTGTTCTCGTTCCCGCGTACCGCTGAATTCAAAAACGACCAAGGAGATTTCCTCGCTTTACCGCGCTGCCGCACCCTTCGCTTCTGCTTTGGGAGCCGGCTTTTTCTCAGCCGGTTGGCTGCCAGCCTGCAAACTCGCGGGAGCCAGCAGCTTGCTCATATCGAGCAGCACCACCAGGCGCCCTCCAACCTTTCCCAATCCAGTCACACAATTCAATCCGCCGTCCTGAAACACCGCCGGAGGAGCTTCCACGGCATCGGCTGGAATCTTCAAGACTTCTGAAGCCGAATCCACAATCAGTCCGGCAAGCCGTCCCGCGTGTTCGACCACCAAAATTCGGTTTTGTCTCCTGACCGAAGCCTGCTTTTCTCCGAAACGTTTCCGCAAGTCCATGACCGAGACGATCTTCCCGCGCAAGTTGATGACACCTTCCAGATAGTCGGGCGCATCCGGCACCGCAGTAATTTCCGGAACGCGCACGATTTCGTGCAGGGAAGTGATGGGCACGCCATAGGTTTCGCGTCCCACCTGAAAACCAACGATATGAAGTTCACGGCTCATGGCGTCAGGTTCTCCTCCGCGTCCCTTAAAACTGCGATCCCGCCGCTGCCCGGCGCGCGCTGCGATTGCCGGAGTCGCCCCCCGCAGACTGCGGACGGCTGCCTTCCAGTGCGAAGCGGTCGATGAATTCGAGCAAGCTGCGGGACATCTTCGACATCTGCTCCGATGATGCGGCAAGTTCGGTGGAACTCGACGTGGATTGCTGCACTAACTCGCGCATGCGTTCCATGGCCTTGACCACGGCCTGCGCACCCGAGGCCTGCTCTTCCACCGCCGAATTGATCTCGTGAGTGATTTCGTTGAGACGCGTGGTGGCTCGCGCAATTTGAGACGACCCGTGAGACTGTTCGTTGGTGGCCGCGCCGATTTCTTGCGCGAACTTGTAGACCTCGGTCACCACGTTTGAGATCTTCCGTAGCGCCGAGTTCAGTTCTCCGCCGAGTTCGAGGCCCTCGTTGACGATCGAGGTCGAGCGGTTCATGTTTTCGACGGCCTTGCGAGCTTCTTTCTGGATGCTCTGGATCAGTTCCGAAATTTCCTTGGTCGACTGCGCCGACTTTTCAGCAAGCTTGCGCACTTCGTCCGCGACCACGGCAAAACCCAGTCCGTGTTCTCCGGCGCGCGCCGCTTCGATCGCGGCGTTCAGTGCCAGCAGGTTCGTCTGCTCCGCAAGATCGTCGATGACTTCAATGATCTTGCCGATATCGTCAGCCCGTTGTCCCAGGGCTCCAATGATTTCGCCCGAGGAGTTAATGGTGGTGTTGATGCGGTTGAGACCGTCGGTAGCTTTTTCCATCGTCCCGATACCGTTGTGAACTTCCTCGCGGGATCGGTTGGAAATGTCGAGCAGCACCTTGGCGGTGTCGGCGACCCTCTGGATGGAGGCCACCATCTGATCGATCGAAGCCGATGTCTCACTGACGCTCGACGCCTGCACCTGCGTGCTCTTCACCATGTTCTGCACGTTGACGCTCATCTCGTGCATCGTGCTGGTGACTTCATCGATTGCAGAGGAAGCCTGCAATCCGATCTTTGCCGAATCATCCGACGCGCCGGCCACCTGATTCGACGCGCTGGCGACTTGAGAGGAAGCGTCGCGCACGCTGCGGACCAGTCCAGCCAAACCGTCGACCATTTTCGTGAAGGCGTTGCCCAGCGTGTCGTGCGAGGACCGTGGTTTCACTTCGAGCGTCAGGTCTCCACCGGCGATGGCCTCGGATACTGCAGCCATCTCCTTCAGATAGGTGACCATCTTGTGGAACGTGCGGGCGAGTTCGCCGATTTCGTCGTCGCGGGTCAAGTCGATGTTGTGTTCGAGATCGCCGGTATTGCCGATGCCGCGCGCCACATTCATCAGGTTCGTGAGCGGTTCGGTAATCGACTTCGCCGTGCGGTATGCGATCGCAATGCCGAGCGACAGAGCGAGGATCGTGCTCAGAAGAGAAATGATGATGGTCGCCGTCGCCGCCGTTTCGTCCGACTTACGGCGTTCCTCAACGAGTTTGCGGTTCTCACCGTCCGCTACGTCGAGCGCGTCGGTCGAGTTCTTGACCCAGGCTGAAGCATCCTTCTGTAAGTAGTAAATCTGCAATTCGGCGACGGTGGCGTTGCCGGAATCGACGTCTTTGCGCTTATCAATGAGGGGCTGAGCGAACTCTTTGCCCCATGCCTGCTCCAGTTGCTCGACTTTGGCCAGCGAATTCTTGACCTGGTCGGAGTTGGCGAGGTTCTTGCCCTGATCAAGCCGCTCGTTCAGCGTGCGGAGACCTTCGTTCATCCGGTCCACTTCGCGCGTGTCACCGCTCAACAAGTAGTTGCTCAGATACAGGCGGTTCTGCATCATCTGGAAGCGGACCGCGTTCGTGGTGTTCGTCAGCTCCACGGAAGCGTCAGCGGATTTTTTCGCTGAATGCTCGCGCTGCACGGCGAACCAATTCACGAGAAACAGGATCAGCACCATGGTCAGAATGATGCCGAAGTTCATATATAGCTTCTTGCCGATTGTCATGCCCGTCTCCTCCGCGAATCCGTCCAGCTACCGCGGCTCAAACTTGAAGTCGATGACTCCCGTGCTCTCCGCCGACGCTGGATCAAAACGCCATTTCTTGGCGGCGTCGAGCGCAGCACTCGCCAGTACTGGATGTCCTCCCACAACACGCGCCTCTTTGACCGTGCCATTGGGGGCCACAATGACCTCAACCTTTACTGTTCCCGAGAGATTCATCTTGCGTGCCAGTTCGGGATACGCTGGCTGTACCTTGCTTTTGGCTCGGCGGATGATTTCATCGCTTTGCGTTGTTTGCGCCCCGACATGGCTGGGGCCCAATGTGACTGCCAATGTGAGAGCGACCAACATTGCTGCTGCGAATCGACGAAACACAATTCCTCCTGAGTACAGAAAGCCGGCAACGCTAGTCGTGCAACACTCCTGCCACCGGAACCTTCTTGAAAAAACCAAAGTAATGACATCTATCATTATGAAAACAGGGTGCTTGCGCACTGCTGAGGCAACTCAAATTGGAGGCAGAACGATTAGTGCTGTCTCACGCCGTGAGATTGAAGCTAGAATTCTCAGTCTGAGATCAAGTCTCAGTTGAGAATCTCGGGATTTCACAGGAAGGCACCCCTGTCCCCCATTTCCCTTGACTCAATTTGAGATGGCAGTTACTTTCCCAAATAGATTCAAGCACTTGTGAATCGAGAAAATTACTCTTCAGCGATCGGCGCAGCACTCGGCCTCTCCGGCGGCAGGCCCCCCATTTCTCCGGAAAGCGTCTCAGCGCCCGGATCGGACGAAGGTTTTCAAAATCTTCTTCTCCGGATTGCCGCCAGTTCCCGAACCCGTTCAAGCGCGAGTTCCCTGATCCAACTGTTCTGCAGGGCGACCCGCGAATTCTTCCAGGCATCCGGCGTCTATTTCTGGCGCTGTGAGGCAGGCGACGAACTGGTGGGTGAGCAGGCGGACGGGAAATTGATGGACCGTTTCCCGGGGATGCGTTTGCGTGCCGATCAAAGTGCAGTCACCGCCGACGCGGTCCGACTACGACGGACGATCGTTGCGAACCGCGTAAGGTCAAGCTCGTTTCCCGCAGCCGCAGAGTTCGATGCTCGTTCACTGCTTGCGGCGCCGCTTGTCGTATTCAACGAAGTGATCGGGGCCATCACCCTTCTGCATGACTCCGACGACTCCTTCTTTAATGAAGACCTCGCGACTAAGGCCACAATTCTGGCCGGACAGTTAGGAACGCTTCTGGAAGCGTCCCGTCTCTCCGATGCTTCCCGCGAAGAGCATCGCCGCGCCGAGATTCTTGCGGATGTCGCCAACGCGCTGCATTCGACGCCGGATGTGAGCGCCGTCATTGAAGCATTGGCCGATCGATTGCGGCTACTGCTGCGTACGCGATTGGTTTGCGTCCTCCTTCGCCGCGAGGGCCCATTCGAACTCAAGGCGGTCTCCGCCGAGAATCCTCAACTTGCGACCTCGGCTCGTGCGCGGCACGACCGGCAGACTTTGCGTTTCGCGGCAGACCTTGCCCAACGGGCCGTGACTGCCGGAGAGCCCATCACTCTCTCGATTGGTGCGGATGTACATTCTCTGGGCAACCTGGTTTCTGCCGGAATGTTGATTGCAGCCCCTTTCCGCACGTCGCGGACGCAAGGTGCGATCCTCATCTATCCACGGCAGGACGCAATATTCACGGCAGAAGAGCGCGCCTTAGTCGCAGCAATCACCGGTTTTGGCGCGGTTGCTGTCGCGCATGCGGAATTGCACGCTACGTCGCATGCCCAGGCGCATGAGCTTCACCAGTTGCTGGAAATTTCCTCCGAATTGAGTTCCAGCGGAGACCTTGAACACTTTCTGCAAGCTTTTGTCACCCGCGCGTCCGATTTTCTTGGTTTTGGCCGCTGCTTTATCGCGTTGCTCGAAGACGATCAGTTTCGGATTCGCTATGGGGTCGAAAAGGGAGAGCCCCGCCGCGAGCAGAACGTTTTCCCGGAAGGGATCGCCACCAAAGCGCTTCGTGCCAAAGAAGTCTTCTGGACCGATGAAGCGAGCCGTACACCGGGAGCGAATCTGGAGGTCGTGACGAAATTTCAGGTGCGGCAATTTCTAGCCGTGCCTCTGCTCGGCACCACAGGACGCTTGCTCGGAATGTTCGGCGTGCTTGATCGCCTCGACGGTACGGGCATTTCTCAAGAGGACATTCGTCGCGCCCGAGCTCTGTCAAACCAGGCTGCCGTTATGCTGGAGGTGGCCAACAATCTTCATTGTTCGGAACAGCACCGCCGCCGCGCCGAGGCCTTGATCGAGCTGGCGCACGAAATCGACGGCGCACTCCGCCTTTCTGAATTCGGTCGCCGGTTCGTTTGCCGCGTTGCCGAACTCACGTGTTCCCGTGTCGGCTTGCTGGTCGTCCGACACGACGGACGCTGGCAAGTGGCTGCTCAGTACGATCGCGACAAGCCATCTGCTGAGTCACACGCTCTGGTTCCATCGCACTCGGCTGAAAGTAAAAAACTGCAAACCTCCGAGGACGCGCTCGGACCGGCCGAAGATCGCATCCTCGCTGATTTTTCGGGATCTTCTTCGCACCTATCTTCGTCGACTGCAGCAGACCGCGAGTCGGATCGTATTCTTGGCGCTGCGCTCACCGAGTTTTTAGCTCTGCATCCGGAAACGGTTGTCTATGGAACCGCCGAGCAGATGTTGGGCGAGAAGAAGGCTGCAATGCTTGCCGGTGGTGATTGCACATTGGTCCGGCTTGCCGGAGCGAACGGGCAGCTGGACGGTGTGCTCTGCCTCAGCCGTTCCCAGGAATTGAATCAGGAAGATCGAATCTTTTTGGAAACCATGGCCGGCCACGCTGCCATGGCCCTCGAAAACGCGCGCCTCTTTACTCAGGTCGAACAGGCGAATCGGCACTGGATGGAGATCTTCGACGCCATCACCGACTTCATCGTGGTCCACGACCAGTCGGATAAAGTGCTCCGGGTTAACCGATCCTTGGCAACGATGATCGGCGTACCTCCCGCTGAGTTGATTGGAGTCAACATGCGGGCCCTGATGGCGCTGACCAGCGACACTGCCTCGTACTCGTGTCCATTCTGCCGCTCGATGGCGACCGACTCCGACGAATTTGTCCATCCCGTCTTCGATCGGACGTACCTGGTGTCGACTTCCCGGGTTCACGGGGCCTCAGGAGAAGGGCTTCAGACGATTCACGTGCTCAAGGACATCTCTGACCGCCGCGAAGCCGAGCGTCGATACCGCGAGCTATTCGACAACATCCAGGAAGGCCTGTTCTTCAGCACTCCCGCCGGACGGTTTATCGAAGTCAACGACGCGATGATGCGCATGCTGGGATACTCCAGCCGCGACGAACTTCTCCAGATCGATATTCCAACCGAGCTGTATTTCTCGATTGAGGATCGCGACCGGCACTCCCGCATCATGGAGGAGCAAGGGCACCTCCGGAATTTTGAAGCCACGTTGCGTCGCAAGGATGGATCTCCCATCCACGTTCTGATCAATGCCTTTGGGCTGTACGACAATCAGGGACGTATCCTGCAAATTCGCGGCCTGATGCTCGACGTCACCGGCCTGCGTACCTACCAGTCCGAGCTTCATCGCGAGCGCGACTTTTCGGCAAAAATTCTCAGCAACACGCAAAGCTTCATTCTTGTCGCCGATACAGCCGGCCTCATCAGTTACGCGAATCGTCGCTGGTATGACTCAGGATTCGACCAGCGAGAACTGTTGGGCCGCCCGCTACTTGAACTGGCCGGTCCCGGATTTGTTCGACCGCTGGCGGACGCGGTGCAGAGTACGCTGGGAAGCCAGCAGGTTGACAATCTGGAACTGGAGATCGTCCGCCGCAATGGAGCCGTCGGGAAGTTCTCAGCCAACCTCAGCCCGATGCGCGACGAACAAGGAGTGGTGACCAGCATCATCATCGTACTCACCGATATCACCGACTCGGCTATTCTTCGCGACAAATTAGTGCACGCAGAAAAGATGGCCGCCGTTGGCCAGTTGGTTTCCGGCGTCGCCCATGAAGTCAATAATCCGCTCACGGCCATCCTCGGCTTTGCCGATCTTCTGATGGAGAATCCGGATCTGCCGGAGACGGCGCACAAGGATTTGCGTGTGATTTTGCAGGAGGCGCAGCGGACCAAGCAGATCGTGCAGAATCTGCTCAGCTTCGCCCGCCAGATGCCTCCGCAGCGGAACCCGCTCCAATTGAATCCGATCTTGCGCCGCACGATCCAGTTACGCTCCTACGATTTCAATAGCCACGGCGTTGACGTTGTGGAGCATCTCGACGAGGGCCTGCCTGACGTGATTGGCGACGCCCATCAGTTGCAGCAGGTCTTTCTCAACATCCTGAACAACGCATATGACGCGGTGCATGACGTCGAGCGCCCTTCACGCATCGAAATCATGTCGACTAAGACTGGAGAGTCCGTCGAAGTTTCTTTTTCCGACAACGGAGATGGGATCTCGCACCCGGACAAAATTTTCGATCCGTTCTTCACCACCAAGGAAGTCGGAAAGGGAACCGGTCTCGGCCTGAGTATCTGCTATGGCATCGTCAAGGAGCACGGAGGCGAGATTCTTTGCCACAACAACATCGGCGGACAAGGTGCCACGTTCATTGTCCGCATTCCCGCCATTCCTCATAGCGCCTCGCTGGGTGTGGCCGCAGGAGTAAAAAAAACATGAGCTTACCCGCCTTTCAACCTCAGCCATTACCGGTACTGCTCATCGAGGACGAACCCGCCGTCATGGCGTACGTGCAGGCGGCACTTGAGCGCAGTGGATATCCGGTGGTTTGTTGCGAATCTGGAGTGGACGCATTGCGCCTCCTGGAAAAAGGTTCCTTCCTCGGCGTCGTATCCGACATGCGGACGCCCGGCGGGGTGGACGGGGGCCAGGTTCATGCCTGGATCGCAAATCATCGTCCGGATCTTTCGTCGCGGCTGGTCTTTATCACCGGAGACATTGCCAACGAAGAAACGGTAGCGACGCTGCGCCAAACCGGCGCTCCGTGTGTGGAGAAGCCGTTTCGCGTGCAGCAATTTATTGATGTTATTTCGAAGACCTTTGGGAAGGTCGAGTGAAAAATCCAGGGAATAAAGAAGATCTTCGCATTCGTATGCTGATCGTCGATGACGAGCAGAGCATCCGTAAACTCTGCGCCACCGTCGGCGAAGCTCTCGGATTCTTCTGTCTAGAGGCCGAGAGCGGCGAGTCCGCCCTGGCCCTTCTCGAGGAACAGTCCGTTCACATGGTGCTCAGCGACATGGTGATGCCTCACATGTCGGGCCTGGAATTTCTTGAAAAAGTGAAGAAACTCCTGCCGCGCACCGAAGTGGCTCTGATGACCGGACACGGGTCGATCGAAACCGCCGTTCAGGCAATGAGACTTGGCGCCTACGACTACATCACGAAGCCCTTCTCTCCTCTTGAAGAGCTGCGGCTGTTTCTGCGACGCATGGCGGAGAAAGTTCGACTCGTCGAAGAGAATGAATTCCTGAGACAGCGAACTGACTCGGAAACCGCTGTCCACGGCATCATCGGATCGTCGACGCGGATTCAGGAGGTTCTGCGGCTGGTGTCGCGGCTGAAAGATACCCGAACGCCCGTGCTTGTGTATGGCGAAAGCGGAACGGGAAAAGAGTTAGTCGCCCGCGCTATGCATTTCCGCGGCGCGTTCTCCAACCGTCCTTTTGTCGCTGTCGATTGCGGCTCGCTGGTGCCGACCCTCATCGAGAGCGAACTTTTCGGCTACGAAAAAGGGGCTTTCACCGGCGCGCTCAAGTCCAAGCAGGGACTGTTCCAGGCCGCTGACGGCGGGACTATTTTTCTCGATGAAGTCGGCGAATTGCCGCTGGAACTCCAGGCAAAATTGCTTCGTGTGTTGCAGGAAAAAGAAGTCCGGCCCGTTGGCAGCAATCAGAAAGTGAAGGTCGACGTGCGCGTGATCGCCGCCACGAATCGCGACCTCGAAGCCGCCTATAAGAACGGCACGTTCCGCAAAGATCTATATTTCCGACTCAATGTGGTCACGCTGTTCGTACCTTCGCTTCGTGAGCGGCGCAGTGACATTCCTATACTGGTTCATTGGTTCCTCGAGCGCTATGCTCCCGGATCGGAGATGCACGTTGCCAGCGCCGCCATGAAATCACTGATGCAGTACGACTGGCCCGGAAACGTGCGTGAACTGGAAAACTGCGTGGAACGCGCTGTAGCGCTGGGCAATGGACAGGTCATCGATCTCGGCGACCTTCCGCCTTCCATCGCAAGTGGATCGCTGAATCCCGGTTCACCCGTCGTGGAAAATTCTTCGAGAAACTCGATGCTGGATCCTGACCGCCCGGAACACGCGACGATGGCAGAACGCAGCCCTCGATCGCCGCTATCGACGACAGACCTTGAAGATATCGAACGCGACACGATCCAGCGTGTCTTTGAGCAGGTGAAAGGCGACAAGGCCCTCGCTGGAAGGATGCTGGGCATCAGCCGCGCCACGCTCTATCGAAAGCTCAAGCGCTACAACATCGGAATGGGTGCGGCAGGAGTAGTGGCTTCAAGCCACACGCTCCAGTAGGAAATCCGCGAATTATTGCTTCTCAGGGTTGTATTTCGCGAGCCACGCCGCGATTTCCCGGAATACATCCTGGCGTTGCTCCCAGACAGTAGGGAAGTGCGGCGATCCTGGGTACGTAACCATACGCGTAGTCTTGCCTCGCGCCGCCAGAACCTCGAACAGTTCTCGCCCCTGGTAGGTAGGCACTCGCTCATCCGCAGCGCCGTGCAAGATCAGCAATGGCGTGGACACTCCCTCCGAATGCATGGCCGCAGAGTACACATTAAATGCGTCCGGATCTTTGTCGGGCCAGCGGGCGTCGTAATCAAACTGTTGGACATCGCTGGTCCATATGAAGGTCAGCCAGTCGGTAATACCTGCGCCTTCGATGGCCGCCTTATAGCGATGCGTCTGCGTCACCGTCCACGAGGTCATGAATCCACCGGCACTCCAACCGAACATCGTGAGGCGATTGGGATCGGCCCATCCCTGGCTGACTGCGTAATCGGTCGCGCTATCGACGTCGCGGTAAGCGCGATCGCCAAAATGCTGGTAGATCGCGTCCATAAAGGTGGTTCCGTACCCGGTCGAGCCGCGATATTCGGGTTCCAGCACGACATATCCCATGCCGGCGAAGATTCGCGGGAAGATGCTGAGCCTCAGGGAATCATTGGATTCAGGCCCACCGTGGGGCAGCACCATGAAGGGATAAGGTTGCCCAGCCTTATAGTCCGATGGAAAGGTGACAATCCCTTCTAATGCGACGCCCTCTTTGCTTGACCAGTGGACTGCACGGACATCGCCCAGCAAAACTTTGTCGAGTTGATCGCCGCCTTCCGTCGTGATGCGTTGAAGAGTAGCGCCGTGAGAAATCGCGACGTTGGACGCATGCTGCGGATCGGATACTGTGAAAACCTGCACGTCGGCCCCAGAGGCAATCTGAGGCGACACGGGGCCATTGTCGACGGTTCCATCCGTCCATTTGAACGCGGTCTCCAGTGAATTATTGCGAAAGGCGTCGACCTCAGAACGAACGCCGTGAGCCACGATCGCCCAGGCGTTTCCTTTCACATCTACCGACAACTGCAGAGCGCTTCCATCCAGCTTGGGCGTGCGATCCACCGCAGTTCCTCCTCCAGCGGCAACTGTCCAGACGTGATCCGCAGTCAGCACCGAAGAGGTCGTGCTGAGAAACACCAACTCTTTGCCGCCGTCGATCCAGCCCAGGCCGGAAGCAACGTTATCAAGGGTTGTAACGTGTCGCGGTCCGGTGGCCCCGCAAATATCGATAAAGGAACGCATTGAGTGAAAGCCGATTTTCGGGGTCAAGGACAATACCCCGATCGACGTGCCGTCATTCGACCAGGCAATGTCAGAGATGTCATGCAATGCTGGGCACCACCACGCTCCGCCGGAGCCATCGGCACCGACAACGTAGAGGCCGGTGGGTTCTGCTTCGATGACGGTGTGCACCTCCTGCAGAGGATCAGGCAGTCGCGGGTCACCCAGGATCGCGAAATGGGACCCATCGGGCGAGATCACGGCGGAATGAACGCCCCTTGGCAGCGCGGTCAGGGGTACTGGCGTTGCCGCAGCGGCGGCCGGCGTGTTTGCCGGAGCCAATGCCAATGTTGCCAACTGTCCCATCTTGTTTACCTGGTACACCCCATACAGGGCTGCGCCATCCCGAGTGAATCCCCTGGGCCTGAAATTCTCCGGAATGTCGAGATGACGGGATTCGCCTCCGGAGGCTCCGATGAGGTGCCACTCGGTCTTGTCCGGCCCTTTGGCGCTGCCGTAGCGCACCTGATAAAGAATGCTCTTGCCGTCGGGTGAAACCGCAACCGACTGCGCGCTGCGGAGATTGGCCGCGTCGTCGAAGGTAAATGGATGGCGTGTGCTTTGGCCCGAACAAGCGATCGCAACCGCAGTCCAAAGACCGATAGTAAGTACACGATGGCGCATATCACCTCCGAAAACGAGGCCAAAGCATATCAAAGTCAAACTCGCTGAGCACGGATGCTCGTTTCCATGACTGGCACGTCACTTTTTAAGGCGAACCGGATTAATGATCGAGAACCACGATTTGAGACGAGCGTCTCACGGTGAGACGACAACGCCTTGAAACGTCAGCCAAAACTTGCGAATACAGTGCTAACTTGCTGAAAAGTCGCTCCCCTAGGTGCTAGTACCTCCGTTCGCGGAGATGGCTTTCCCGTTGCTCCATCAGTTGTGAAACCGCGGATTCCCGGCTCCCCAAAGCTCTTCCAAACCAGGAAGAGGGGGAGCCCGACCGCATTTCGATCCGCCAGATCGGATCTGAATTAGAGAACTGTAAGTTAAGGGGATTTTCATTCGCTTGGGACATCAAGGCACAGCGACGGCACGCAACGCGCAGAGCTCCGGTACTGTCGCCGGACTTGCACGGTTCTTCCCCGACGCAACTCCCGTGCGCATGCCCGTGCAACTGGCCCGCATTCATCAGGCGGGCGAGCCTTGCGATTTCAGCGAGAGCACCGTCATCGAATTTGGAACTCCCCGTGAGGTGCTGTTCGCTTGCAATACGCCGCTTGAGTTCGCGGATGTGCTGCAGTTGCGCAACTCCGACGGCTCGCTGGACATTGAAGTTTCGGTTGTTGCAGTGCAATACCATCCCGGCAAGACACTCGTGGCCGCCCGCTTCCGAGGCGACGTGCCCAACTGGATCGTGAAATCATGACTCCTTCCACACCCGCGCAAGATCTCGCAACGCAGTGGATTTCCGCTCGCCGCCTGTATCCCATTTACTTCGAGCTCGCTCGCGAGTTCGCCATCGAGGTCAAGCCCTGCGCTGACCTGGAGGCCGGCGTCGACACGCCCGGTAAGGACTCCGTCGAGCAGGCGAACCAATGGCTCGAGCAGATGGATACGGTGGTGCAGGTCCACCAGTTGCGCCAGTTTCTGCAAACCAGTTCGCTTGTAAATCAGGAAGGGCTGGTTCTGCTACTGCGGCACTTCCTGTCGAAGGGCGCCAAGACCGAAGTCGTCCGGGACAAGATTGATTTTCTGCTCGTGCAGTATTTCAGCCAGCTGGCGCCGACCGGCGTTAATGATGCAGAGGTGGATCTCCCTTATGTGGCCCAGGCCATGGAAGCCGTGCTGGGACAGGTTGACTTGAAACCTCCGGTTTGGCTGAACGCGCTCGATCGCGTGCTCGAGTCCGCACGCAAGTGCCATTCTCTGGACGAATTGCTGCACGGCGGCGTACTTGAGCAAGGACGGAAAGCGAAAGGCCTCGCCGGAGAGCTCTTCTACCTGCCGGTTGCCCTCGCAGCCTTCACGCGTTTTGGATATCTCATGAGGCGTGCATTCTTCCGTCTCATGTTGGGCGACCTTAATGTAATCCTCGACGGATTGACGGAGCTCGAAGATCGCGGAGTCGAAACCATCGATTGCCGCCGAGCCCAGTTTTCTGCGCAGGAGCCGATCATGCGCCTGCGCATGATCTGTCAGTCATGGAAAGTGATGTTCCAGGCAGAGTATTCGTCCGGATCGCCGCTGCGCATGCTGGTCGATCTGCGCGCGTCGGTCGAACATGCTCTCGGTCAGAGCAAAGCGGGTGACGATGCGAAGCCGAAGCCCGGGGTCGCTGCAAGAACGGCTCCGGCATCCGCGAAGCCCGCACCTGCCGCGAAAGCCTCTGCGGCTGCCGTAGGGTCTGGCGCTGCGAAGTCTGCGCCCCCTGCCGCGGAATTTGAAGTGTCAGGATCCGCCGGCTGGGATCCGGATTCGGCGAACAAGAAATAGAGTGTGTTCGCACGATTGTAGAAAAGCTAGGTGCGGCCAAACGGGCCGCAGGGAAGATGCGACCTGAGGAAGTTTGGACTTGGAAACGCCGACCGTACTGATCATCTCCGACGAAGTAGATTTCTCGCGTCGCGTCACCGCGCGCTGGCAGTTGGAACGCAACGTTCCCACTTTCACGCTGCTGAGCGGCGAGTTGTGGCCGCGTTTTGCCGTTGACGTGTTCGATGTGGCAATTGTCGGGCAGCTGCGTCGCGATCTGCTGTCGGTCGTCCTCGAGCCGCTACACTCCACCGGACAGCCAATTTTCTGTGTATGTCACGACTCCAAAACCGCACAGTTGGTGAGGGACCGTTGGCCGCGGGTCGCGATCTTGAAGGTCGATGATCCCTGGCTCGATACGCTGGTTCTGGCCGCCGCAGAAGCAGTGCATCGTTCGCGTGCGGAATCTCGAGCGCGCAGTTCGGAGCTGGTTTGTTCTGTGCTGCAGCGCGAAGCGACCCTGGGCCGATACATGCTGGAGATGCGCCACAACCTGAACAATGCGCTGACTTCCGTTTTGGGAAATTCCGACTTGCTCTTGCTTGAGCCGGGCAGTTTGTCGGCGCAGACCCGCGCCCAGATCGAGACGATTCGCAATATGACGCTGCGCATTCACGAAATCATGCAGCGCTTCTCGTCACTGGAGAAGGAAATGAACGTAGTCGCGCAGCAGGCCGTGCAGGATTCGCGAAAGGTGTACGCGGCCGTGGCCGCTGGCGATTGAGATGAGAATCATCCTCCCCCGAGGTGCAGCTGATCGACGAAACGAATCAGCCGCGATGTCTGAGGAAGGTTTATGCATAGATTGATGGCAGGCGTCACCATACTGGAACACGAACTCTCTGAACTGCGCCTGCTCGTCGAGCGCCAGACCGGGGTCCTCCTTGATTGTCCCAACAGCGCTTTGGCCGCCCATGTGGCGGACTATCTCGAGAAAGAAGGAATCGATTCGCCGGCAGCTTTGCTTTCGAGCCTTCGGGCGGCGGATCTCGATCCAGCGGCACTGGCTATTTTTCTCGATGGAGTGCTCAACGCGAACACCGGATTTTTCCGTCATCCCGGCGCCATGAATGCGCTGGCGCGTCACGTGATGCCGCAGCTTTACTCCCGCAAATCCTACGATGGACCTTGCTCGCTGCGCTTATGGAGCGCAGGATGCGGAACGGGGGAAGAGGCATATTCGATTGCGATGGCTTTGTGCGAGTCGATGTCCACCGGGAACGGCTCCGCAACCAATTCGAGCAACGGAAACGGAAACAAAGAATCGAAGAACTCTCGCAACGGCGGCGTTTCTGAAAGCTCGGTGCCTCCTACGCCCGTGACCAAAGACTGGTCGGTGCACATTGTTGGCAGCGACCTGCTGCCGTCGGCGATCAAGACCGCGGAGCGCGGCCTCTATCCGCAATCCTCATTGGCAGGATTGCCGCCTGCCATCATTCGCGCCTGCTTTTCGAAAGTTGGTCCGTCGAACGTTTCGACGGCGCTGCAGGAGAGCGCGAACGCCGGATCAGTCAATGGTTCTGGAAATGGCTCGGCAGTGTCTAGCAATTCGAACGGGGCGCATCTGTTGGTCAAGCCACGTCTGCGCAGCCTGGTCACGTTTAACACCATGAACCTGACCAAACCGGTTTACATTGGCCGCTTCGACTGCATCTTCTGCATGGACGTTCTGCCACACCTCTCGCGCACGCAGCGAGTCGCGCTCATGGAGCGTCTGCATCTTTACCTCGAACCCGGCGGATACCTGTTCCTGAGCCAAACCGAAAAACTCTGCGCTCCGAACCTGAATTTCCGCCCCGAAACGTACGACGGATACACGATTCACCGCAAACCGCTAGCCGCGAGCGCCGCATACGGAAGATAAACGCGGCTTTTTGAGGAAAGAACTCGCGACACGCTCGTATCCCGGCGCGCAGCTTCGACTCTCGCCCACTGCGCTACCTCTTCTTCCACGTTGACGGTTACGCTTTTGAGTTGAGCTTTGGATGACACGAAGCCAGTGTGGCACGAACTTCGTGTTACACGAACAGGAATTCCTTCGTCCGTAGCTCCTTGATTGTGTCCCGCAGCTTTGCCGCCTTTTCGAACTCGAATTTCTTAGCCGCTTCCCGCATATCGCTTTCCAGTTTGCCGATATACGTGTCGACCTCTCCTTGCGATCTGAATTCGGGCAAGCCTTCGCTTTCGCCGCCGGTCAGGTCCGCGTAGTCGGCGGCGACGATCGCTGCCAAGGTCATATCCAGCGGACGCACAATCGATTCCGGAGTGATCCCATGCTCCTCGTTGTAGGCGGTCTGAATCGCCCGCCGCCTCGATGTTTCATCCATAGCTCGCTTCATCGAATCGGTCATGCGATCGGCATAGAGAATCGCGCGTCCGTTGAGGTGGCGAGCGCACCGCCCAATGGTCTGAATCAGTGATCCGGTGGATCGCAAGAAGCCTTCCTTGTCCGCATCAAGAATTGCTACCAGCGACACTTCCGGCAGATCGAGTCCTTCGCGCAGCAGGTTAATCCCGATCAGCACATCGAACTCTCCCTTGCGCAGATCGCGCAGGATTTTCACGCGCTCCAGGGTCTCAATCTCGGAATGCATGTAGCGGCACTTGACGCCAACTTCGGCGTAATACTCAGCGAGATCCTCCGACATGCGCTTCGTCAGTGTCGTGACGAGCACCCGCTCGCCCTTTTCGACCCGGGCGCGAATCTCGTGGAGCAGATCGTCAATCTGCCCCTTCACGGCACGCACTTCCACCGGCGGATCAATCAGCCCCGTGGGCCGGATGATCTGCTCGACGACAACACCCGCGGATTTCGTCAGCTCATACGGTCCCGGCGTCGCGGAAACATACACGAGCTGATTGGTGCGATGATCGAATTCATCGAACGTGAGTGGACGGTTATCCAGAGCCGACGGCATGCGGAATCCGTACTCCACCAGCACTTCTTTTCGGGACCGGTCTCCCGCGTACATGCCGCGCACCTGCGGCACGGTCTGATGCGACTCGTCGATAAATATCAGATAATCGCGCGGAAAATAATCCAGCAGAGTCGGCGGAGGTTCCCCCGGCAGCCGTCCCGTGAAGTGCCGGGAATAATTCTCAATCCCATGGCAGTAGCCCATAGCCTTGATCATTTCCAGATCGAACATCGTTCGCTGATGGATACGTTGTGCTTCCACCACGCGGCCCTGCTTCTCGAGCTCTGCTTCCCACCAAGCGAGTTCCTTCTTGATGGACTCCACCGCCGTCGAGCGCGTTTCTTCTTTCATGACGTAATGCGTCTTCGGATAAATCGGGAGCCGCATGTATTTCTGTTTGACCGTTCCAAACAGAGGATCGATTTGCGAGAGCCCTTCAATCTGATCTCCCCATAACTCGATGCGATACGCCATGTCGTCGTAGGTAGGGAAGACCTCGATCACATCGCCGCGTACGCGAAACGTCCCGCGTCGAAAGTCGCCGTTGGTTCGTTCGTAGAGAATGTCGACCAGCTTGCGCGTGATGTCCTCGCGCTTGATCTTCTGTCCCTTTTCGACGAACAACATCATCCCGTAATACGCCTCCGGCGAACCCAGGCCGTAGATGCAACTCACCGAAGCCACAATCAGGGCGTCACGCCGCTCAAACAGGGAACGCGTCGCCGAGAGCCGAAGCTTGTCGAGTTCATCATTGATGGTCGCTTCCTTCTCAATGTAGAGGTCGGCGGCGGGAACGTAGGCTTCCGGTTGGTAGTAGTCGTAATAAGAAACGAAATATTCCACCGCGTTGTGTGGAAAGAAGCTTTTGAATTCGTGATAAAGCTGTGCCGCCAGCGTCTTGTTGTGCGCCATCACCAGCGCCGGACGATTCGCCGCCTCGATCACCTTGGCCATGGTGAACGTTTTGCCCGATCCGGTGACGCCCAGCAATACCTGGTGCTGCTCGCGATCAAACACACCCCGGGTTAGCGCCTGAATGGCAGACGCCTGATCGCCCTGCGGCTTGTAGCTCGAAACTAGTTTGAAATCCATAGATGCAGCTCTCAGCCGACCGCTCTCGGCCCCTTACCCAATCTAAAGCTAACGTCCTTCGAGGACTGATTCTGTCCTCAATGTTCTAAATGTGGTTCAGGTGTGGGCACGGGGCGCTCTCGTCCGTCCATGCCGGGCTGGCTTTCAAGTCGGCAGCTCCACAGACCGGAATTTTGCCGATAGAGAATCTTTCTATTATAAACGCCGCGCCGAGACGCAAAGACTATTGAAGGGATCTACTTGTGGAGTTCGATGGAAAGAATCTCAGGGGTGACGGCAGGATTGATGGATTCAACATACACCACCTTGGCGGGTCGATTCGTCAGGTCCGAGCAAGGGTTGATCTCTGCGGTGGACTGAAATCCGAGCGCACTGATCGAAAGGTTGAAATAGTTATCTACGTGGAGGGCGATCTCCTTATCCTTCGCCGTTACGGTCAGGTCGAGTCCGGGGTTGTCGCAATGAACGCTTCTTAAGACTCCGACTACCGAGCGATTCGGCCACGAGTGCCACGAAGTCGCGGCGCTTCAGACGCGGGATACCAGGGGACGAGCTTGGAACGGTCACACCGGAATCCGAACCGCCGCCTTCCTTGATCTGGCGGGTCTGGTCTGCGAATCTCGCCTGCGCTTCCACGTATTCCTGAGCACGCGCCAAAGAAGCTTCCACTGCGGCGACATCCTGGGGAGTCTTCGCAATCTTTCCGGCGACGTGCAACACGTCCACGGCGCTCTTTCCCAATTCCATCGTGATGAAGATGTTGGCCATGTTAATGCGGTACCCAATGTTCGCGGGTTCCAGCGAAATGGCGGTCAGAGCCATCAGACGAGCCTCATCCATATTCTTCCGGTTCATCGCCAGGAACACCGCAAGACGATCAAATGCCGGCGCAAACGACGGATTCAGTTTGATCGCCATTCGAAAGCTGTTCTCGATCTGTTCTTTTTCCGGGTCCGTACTGGTCTGGCTCATCGCGATTGCGGCGAAATAGTAGTGCGCGAGATAGCTTTGAGAATCAAGCTTTACCGCCTCGGCGTACCACTGTTTGGCTTCCGCTAAGTGCGCTTGACGGAACGCGAGAAAGCCTTCGGTTTCGTGAGCGGAAACATTGTTTGGATCGGCCTTCAATACATGGTCCAAGAGCGCTTGGGAATCCGGAATACGCTGCTCGTAAGCCAGAAAATCAGCACGCAATGCCTCAGACTGCGGTTCCGTCAATGGCCGCACTTTGAACCCCGAGTCGTCGACTTCGGTCGTCGTCGTCATCCTGAAATAGTTGAAACTGCCTTGCCTGATGTACGCTTCCAGTTCTCCTTGCAGTTTGCCTAGATCCCCGAAAACTTTGGTCGCCGCCGTCACCGGATCAACCTTTTGTGCCAGCAACGTCGAGTAATCGGTCATTCGTTGCAGGTTGTGCTTGTAATCGTTGGTTTCGATGTAATGAACCAAGGCCCAGGACTCTGCGTAAAAAATCGAGCCTTTGTTCTCCTCGTGGTAGTAAGGCGAATTGTGATCGACGGTGAACAGTGTGGTCAGCGGGAGCAGGCGGCTCTGCTTCAGTAGAGCGAGGTTTACTCCGCTTGCCTGGCCTATGGAAGCGTACTTTTCCGATATGTCGGTATTCTGATAAAACTCGGCCAATCCTTCGTTCATCCAAAGCGGCATCCACTCTGCTGCCTTACTCATCAACAAATGCGTGTACTCGTGATACACGACGGCGTACGGATGATCTCCCTCGGCACCCACCCGCATCAGGACGTAGTTCTTGTCAGGTCCGCGCTGGAATAGGCCAGCCAGCTGAAGCGACCCCTTGGAGAGATAGGCTTCCGGTTCCAGAGCCCTGAAGTCTTTTTCATCCTTGGCCGCAAGTACGATGATGGGCGCGCCCGGGTCGATGGGCATCTTGGGGAACGCGACGTGAAAGACGGAGCGCATTCGCTCGAACTGATCGGCGATGCGGCGCCCTTGTTTTTCGTTGGAATTCGTTACAACCGTGAAATGCGGGCTTTTTACTTCCACCCATGTTTCCTGCTTCTCCCCGGCTGCGCTGAGGCAAAAGGAGGCCAGAATCAACATGGGCAAAAGAAGACGTCGACACATAAGGCGCGCCTAAGAGATATATCTGCACTGAGGGCGTGTCAAGAAACTAAAAGGACACGGCCCAGAGGATGCCTTGGGAGGGCCTAGAATCCCGTTGGCCGCTCCTTCACCACGCCGAACGCCCGCTCCAGAGCGATGCCGGCCGCACCCAAAATCCCCTCATCAAACAGCCGCCCGATTAACGTGACCCCGTGCGGGACGCGCCGCGGGGTCGCGAATGTTGGTAACGGATGCTCGGGATCTGGCGCCCAGTCGCTGCGAGCTTTCTGCACCTCGACAAATCCCGCACGCAACGTCAGCGAAGGATGTCCGGTGAAGTTCGTGATCACCAGCATTTCGTCGCGCAAAGAGGGAACGAGCAACAAATCCACGTCCGACATCACTCGTGCCATCTCGTTGGCTACCTTGCGGCGCATTCGATCCGCCTGCACAAAGTCGACAGCCGACAAGAACCGCGCTTGCCGGAACAAGTTCGGCCAGGCGTCCGGAACCTGCGCCTTGAGTTCGCGCATGCCGCCGCTGAGAGTTAATTCTTCGAATGCCGCTGCGCCTTCCGCAAACAGAATCAGGTTCAGCGAATCGTAGGGCCAATCGGGAATCGAAACCTCGACCGGGATCATGCCCACCTTGCCGATAGTTTCGAGAGCGGCGCGGTCCACCTCGGTCGCTGGACGCTCCTTCATCCAGCCCGGGAAATATCCGACGCGCAGCCCTTTCACGTTGGTACCAGCGTCGAAATCCAGATGGCTGGGAACGCTTGCCAAATCTCCAGGGTCGGGGCCAGAGATAGCGTGCAGAACCATCAATGTGTCTTCGACTCCACGCGCCATCGGTCCCAGCTTGTCGAGCGACCAGCAGAGAGTCATTGCACCCGTGCGCGGCACGCGGCCGTAGGTTGGACGCAGACCGGTCACTCCGCAGCGCATCGACGGGGCCACGATACTGCCGCCCGTCTCACTACCGATCGAGAATGCGACCAACCCAGCAGCTGTTGCAGCCCCTGGTCCGGCGCTTGAGCCCGAGGATCCCTCTTCCAGCAGCCACGGATTCATCGTCTGCCCGCCGAACCAAACGTCATTCAGCGCAAGTGCGCCCAGGCTAAGTTTCGCAACGAGCACCGCACCGGCAGCATGCAATCGCGCCACCACCGCCGCATCCGCGGTGGGAACACGATTGCGGAACGGCTCTGCGCCATAGGTTGTGGGAATGCCGGCAGTGTCCAGAAGATCCTTGCCGCCCCAAGGAATTCCGTGAAGTGGCCCGCGATATTTTCCTTGCGCGATTTCCTCGTCAGCCTGCTTGGCTTGTTTCAATGCAAGGTCGCGCGTGATCGTGATGGCGCAACGCAATTGTGGATTGAACCGTTCCAGCCGCTCCAGGTAGATGCGGGTAAGCCGCTCGGAAGTGAGTTGCCGTTTCTCGATCCAGCGCGACAGATGGTTGACCGGCGCGAAGGCAATGTCTTCGTCTTTCGAGGGCAGGGAAGACGCGGCGGAGTCGCTACGTACAAAACGGTCCTTCGAGTTCGCCGCTTTGATTCCTGGCAACATCGGGTCCCAACGTGAGGCCGGAGCAACGAATGTTTCCAGCGCCAGCTTTCGCGGCCCTGTTCGCCTCTCGTAGACGCCCGCCAGAGTTCTCGGCCAAGTCGCCGCCGCCATCGCGCGTTCCGTTTCGATCAATGGAAACTGGACCAGCTTTTCTGCCTCCGCGAACGTCGTGGCCGATACTTCGGGTCCGACGGGAGGTCCCGCGCCAAAAGCGGGAGGGGCGCCCGGTGGCAGGTCCGCTGGATTCTGCGCGTGGATTCGCGAGGCGGCCGCCGCTCCCATGACCCCGAGCGCGGTTACCGTCAAGAATTCTCTGCGTGATTTCGACATGTTTTCTCCGGCTTGATTGTGAGACGTCCGTCCCATGACTGTGTCATCCGGGGCAGTTTTTGGGAATGCGTCATCCGAACGACGCCTCATCGAAGAAGCCCACGAAGCGTCAGATTATAAGCTGGCCGAGGCTAGACAAGAGGTTCACAAGTCGGACCTGATCCTCCGATCCGGTCAGGGCTCGCCAGCGCCGCAGATGTTTGCCTGCAGAGTCTCGAAGGCAAGTATGAATGGAGCCGAGCTACTTCTGCTCTTGTACATCGCCGACTCCCACAATCTTGGACGATGTCCGAAACTTCTTGTATTCCCGGTAACTCTGCTGTGCGTCCATCCTGTATCCCTTGAACAGCGCAACCCGGGCGTCGAGTTTGTAGTTCAGTTGCTTCGGCAGCCAAATCTCATCCGTCATGCGGGTGCGTTCAAAGATCACTCGCGTCCCTTTGTGGATGCGCGCCAGCACCCATCCTACGGAAGCGGTGTCGATGGCCTCAATGTCCATCTTCGCCAGTTGGAAGTCGCTCTTGTCGATCCAAAGCCGCCCATGAAATTTTGAGAGGAACTTCGAGTCTTTGTCATGCAACTCAGAATCCGGCCGGGGCTCGCCATTGATGACCCATGTTTCGCGGTCCCCCACGAATTCCGTCCCGACGAGAGCGAAGGAAAAGGTGTCGGCCACTTCTCCCACAAACTTGCGGCTGTCTTCGCGATCTTTCACAGCGCGCTCTTCGCGGCGCTTACGCTCTTCGGCGGATTCGTCCCTGTGCCGATCGATGATCTTCTGAACTTTCTCTTCTTCCTTGGCCGCATCTTTCGGGGCGAGCGCCTTGTCGTCCTTCGCAATTAGTCGCCGCACCTGCTCGCCGTAAATGTCGAGCACGTCGTAGGTCTTGATTTCCGTCGATTTTGTTTTTCCGCCGCCGTCGACGGTGTTCTCGACGTCCCGCTCGACGAAGGTGTAGTCGCGCTCCCGCTGGTAGTTGGCCCGATAGTTCTCGGCCACAACGCGCGCGATCTCCCGCATCTGCTCCTGCGAAAGTTTCCCGTCTTTGCCAGGAGTCAGATCGAGCTTGGGCCGCGCCACTTCGCTGGCGGTTGAGGCGCTGTTGGGAGGATTTGCCGATTGAGATGCCGGCGCTTCCTGCTGAGCGAGACGAGGCAGGCACGAAAGCAAAATGCAAAGGGGAAGAACGCGGGCCCACATGCAACTATCTTAAACAACTCTTACAGAATTGGGTTGTGCTGCAAAGACTGTTCGACGGAGAGTTGACGGCACGTTCGACCGATGATCTCCTGCGCGGTGCTTGATTCGACGAATTGAAATCCATAGCGAAACGCGTTTCGTTGCCTTACCAGGGCATGAACCTCGACTGCGCCAAGAGGCAGGTTGAATGCGAGGCGAACAACCTCGCCTACGGGCACTTCGATACGGAGCATGGCGGAAATGCCGGATTCGCTGATGTCGACGGTGTGGCCGCGCACAACCTCCGAATTCCGCGCATACACGCACACCTCGACTTCCAACTTGAGCCGGGGATGGCGTCGGGCTTCCACAAGTTCTCTCAGCGAACTGCTTTCAAGCTGACTGCAGGCTTCCAAAATCATCCCCGATCGCGGCGCTGGTTGCGAATGGGGCGACTCGCGTCTACAGGTTGCGTCCATCGGCGGCGCAAAGCAAGGCGAAATCGCCTAAGGCCCATATCGACATTGCGCGACCAGAACTTTAGCGACGCCGGCCTTAATCCCGAACTTTGTGGGCTTTCCCCAGGCACTCCGCCTGAAACAACCGTTCATCCACCCGGTGCAGGCGCTTCTCTTGCGCCTTGGTCATCAGAGAATAGTGCTGGATGTCGAACAGGTGATAGACGATGAACCAGACCGGTTTGTCGGTGGTCATCCAGTGCTGGGAATCGAATCGCTTCAAGTTCACCGGAACGGAATAGCGTCGCAATGTGCGCTCACGCCGTAAATTGAAGTACGCGTTGAAATAACTCAGGGCGAGCTCCCGCAGAGTGCGGTAGATCGGGTTCGCGCCATCGGCATCCCGTGTAGTTCGACTTCGCGACAGCGCCCCAGCATCCGTCCTGCCGATAGACAGCGATCACATGGTCGGTATCGTGCTCGGCCTCGAAGTCGAGCAGCAGAGGCGGATGACCGTTGGCCCGAAGTGCCGCAGCCGCAAAGATCGCGCCCTCCAAACAATGCGACGACTGTTCCGCCAGCACCTTCCGGGGAGACCACGCCGTGTCTTCCAGGTGGTACGGCATGTCGTCGAGAAACTTCTGAATGCCGTAAGGATTCTTCATGCTGCGCAACTTGCGCAGTTCGGCAGGAGTGAAACCAGGGTTGGAGAGTCCATTCGGGTTAGCCTGCAATCGGTTCCGTCCTCGTCAGTCGATGATAATGGTTTTCTTCTTTTTCACCACTGTTCCACTTTTTCCGTCAAATGAAATCAGGCAGCGAGAGCCTTGTTCCTCAAATTCCCAATCCTCGTCCTGCCACCGTTTCATTTCCACCTGCAGGCTGTGTGCGTTCACGATTTTCGAGACTTCATCCTTGTTCATGCCTGCGGAAACGCCGTCACATACGGAAGCTCGATGCAGGTCCAGATGTTGACCGATCGTGATGTCTGATTTGGTGGAGTGTTCGCTCGACAGAACGCCACCCGCACCAGTGATTTGCCTGCGCCATAACTCACGGCCGTCGGAGGTGAGCGCGCGAACAAAGTCACCCTGCGGGCATTCTTCCTCCACGTATAGGTCGGGTCCGGTTGCGGAAGGCACTGCCTGGGTCATTTTCTTGTTCTTGCATCCAGGCAATGGGGAGACCGACCACAAAAGTGTCCCGTTTGGCAACGCGTGGCCCGAACGAATGTCGATCTCCGCTTCCGCGGAGTCGCCCTCGGCGTTTGCAGTCAACGTCGCAGCAGAAGACACGTTCTCCGCCTGAACCAACGCTTCATCCCCGCTGGTTGTGAGCTTCGCCGAGGATTCGGGTGAAAGGCTCCATCGAACGTTGTGGCGAATCCGGCCATCTTTTCCGACCGCTCGGAATGTTCGCGTCTCGCCTTCCAACATCGTCGCTCTTGCCGGGGAAATGCTGAGCGCAGGGACTTGTTGGGCATTCCCAACGGCGACAAATGTGCTTACCGTGATCAAGATTGAAAAGGCAAACCGCTCCCGCCGAACCATAGGTAAACCGCCCCTTCGTCCTAACCACGTTGTACTCGCAAGCGGTACACCTCGAAAGTTACTTTGGAGGTTGAAGACCCAGCAATTCGGGATGATCTAACGGAACGCTTCCGCTAGTTCGACCGGCGTGTCGAGAGTTAAGTCGGGCCGGGCAGTTTCCAACGTGTGTGGGGCGAAGCCGTAGGTGACGCCGACCGTCCACAAGCCCGCATTGTGTCCAGTCTCGATGTCGGTGTGCGAGTCTCCGACGATGACCGCCTGCTCGGGGCTCACGTTGTTTTCTTCGAGTAACTTGCGTGCGCCTTCGGGGTCCGGTTTTTTCGTCGCAAAGCTGTTGCCGCCGTAGACTTGTGCAAAGAATCCGCCCAGTCCGAGCGCATCAACGATTGCCCGCGATGGAATAACCGGCTTGTTCGAGAGCACGGCGAGCTTGCGCGGCGAACCGTTCGAGACGTTCTGAATCGCGGTCAGAGCCTCCGCGACGCCGTCGTATACCGTGGTGTGATCGAGTTTGTGCTCGCGATAGTAAGCGAGAAAGAATTCGAGTCCCTTTCGGATCAGGCCTTCGTCGACCTTTTCGCCGCCCAGTGCGCGTTGGATGAGGATAGGCGCCCCATCGCCCACGTAGCTGGCGATCACGTTATCGGGTAACTCGGTCCGGCCGATGTGGCGCAACGCAGCGTTTACTGAATGGACTAAATCGAGTCGCGAATCGATCAGGGTGCCGTCGAGATCGAAAATGACTAGCTTGATGGACTGAGGATCAAAAGAGCGGCGCTTGCGAATCATGAGTTTTCAGAATAAAGCAGCCGGCTGCCGGTCGTCACCACTCGACCGCTTGAGACCACAGGCTTGAACAATGCGAAGGGTAATCATTGCGGTGGTTACTTTTGTCGAATCTAGTAACCGCTTTCGGCGCAAGCAGTTCCGTCGTTCGAAAAGCTTTTCCAACCCGCCGTTACCATTTACAATCCAACAGACTCGACCAAACGCAAACGGAATCGCCGCAAGACCAGTCAGAATCTAAAGGCAAGGGATCAGAACCTGATGGCAACGACGAAAACCGACCCTAAGCTGGCCGTGACGGCCAACGGCGCGAAAAAAGCCAAGTATTACGAAGGACTTACACCCGATCAGCTGATTGCGGCCTACCGCTACATGTACACGTCGCGGCGTATCGACGACCGTGAAATCCTGCTCAAGCGCCAACAGAAGATCTATTTTCAGATGTCGGGCGCAGGGCACGAAGCCATCGGCGTGGCTGCAGGTCTAGCTCTCAAAACGGGATACGACTGGTTCTATCCCTACTATCGCGATCGCGCGTTGTGCTTGACTCTGGGTGTCGAGCCTTACCAGATGTTTCTTCAGGGGGTCGGCGCAGCGGATGATCCGAGTTCCGGTGGGCGCCAGATGCCTTCGCACTGGAGCTATCCGTCGCTCCACATCGTGACCCAATCGTCTCCCACGGGTTCGCAGATTCTGCAGGCTGTCGGTTGCGCCGAAGGCGGACGCTATCTTTCGCGCCATCCGAAGTCTGCCGAAGTCCCTGGATCCGGCATGAAGGACTATCGCCAGTTCAAGGATGTCACCTTTCAGGGCGATGAAATCACTTACGTTTCTCTCGGCGACGGCACTTCGAGTGAGGGCGAATTCTGGGAAGCAATGAACGCTGCCGCGCTGGAGAAACTGCCGGTCATCTTCTGCGTCGAGGACAACGGCTATGCGATCTCCGTGCCGGTGGAAGTGCAGACGGCGGGCGGTAGCATTTCGCGCCTGGTCTCCGGCTTTCCGAATTTTCATTTTGAAGAGATTGATGGCACCGATCCAGTAGCGAGCTACGCCGCCTTCATCCGGGCCGCGAAACATTGCCGCGAAGGTCGCGGACCGGCATTTGTTCACGCGCACGTAATCCGCCCGTACTCGCATTCGCTTTCGGACGATGAGCGCTTGTATCGCCCGGACAGCGAGCGTGAGCGCGATGCCCAACGCGATCCCGTCAGCCGAACCCAGATGTTCCTGTTGCGCGAAGGCATTCTTGATGACAAGGGAATCACGCAACTTGAAAAAGAAGTTGAAGCGGATCTGCAATCCGCCGTTGACCGGGCGCTTGAGGCTCTGCCGCCGGCTCCGGAATCAGTGATGACGTTCATCTACTCGCCTGATCTCGACGTGACATCTTCGATCTTCGAGACCCAACCGGCTGCGCAGGAGCCTTCGTCCGACGCCAAGAAACCCGCGGCGAAAACCATGGCGGACCTGATCACCGGGACACTACGCGATGAAATGAAGCGGGACGAGCGCATCGTGATCTTTGGCGAGGACGTCGCCGACTGCAGCCGCGAAGAATATCTGAAGCAGAAGTTGGTGAAAGGGAAGGGCGGCGTCTTCAAGCTGACCTTCGGCTTGCAGTGCGAGTTTGGTAACGACCGCGTGTTTAACTCTCCGCTTGCCGAGGCTGCAATCGTCGGACGCGCCACCGGCATGGCAACTCGCGGATTGAAGCCGGTCATCGAGATTCAGTTCTTCGACTACATATGGCCCGCGATGATGCAGATTCGCGACGAGCTGAGTGTAATCCGCTGGCGCTCGAACAATGGATTTTCCTGCCCTCTGGTTATTCGCGTTGCGATCGGCGGATACCTGACCGGCGGCGCGATTTATCACTCGCAATGCGGCGAAAGCATCTTTACCCATATGCCTGGACTTCGAGTCGTGTTCCCATCGAATTCGCTGGATGCTGCGGGACTGTTACGCACCGCGATCCGTTGCGACGATCCGGTTTTGTTTCTTGAGCACAAGCGCCTGTATCGCGAGTCGTACGGACGTTCGGCGTATCCCGGACCGGATTACATGATTCCGTTCGGCAAAGCAAAGATCGTGCAGCCCGGCACCGACTTGACCGTGATCACTTACGGCGCCGTTGTGCCGCGCGCGCTGCAGGCGGCCCAGAAGCTTGAGCGCGAGCAGGGTGTCAAGGTCGAGTTGATCGACCTGCGAAGCCTGAATCCGTTTGATTGGGAGACGATTGCCGAATCGGTCGCGAAGACCAATCGTGCGCTCGTTGCATACGAAGATACTTTGAGCTGGGGCTACGGAGCCGAAATCGCCGCCCGCATCGCCGACAAGCTTTTCGATGAGCTCGACGCTCCGGTCCGCCGCGTCGCTGCTAAAGACACGTTCGTCGCCTACCAGCCAATCCTGGAAGACGCGATCCTTCCTCAACCGAACGACCTGTACCTGGCAATGAAGGAACTGGCGGAGTACTGAACGGCAGTGGCCAGAAAAAGACTGCGCCACTGATTACGCGGATATTCACGGATAGGACTAAACAATCATTTAAGATTTATCCGTAACGATCCGCGCAATCCGTGGCGCTCTTGCTTATTCCCCGAAGAGCAGGCTGTAAATTCCGCCGCCGAGGGCGCCGCCGATGAGCGGAGCGACCCAGAACATCCACAACTGTTGCAGCGCCCATCCGCCGGCGAAAATGGCTGGACCAGTGCTGCGCGCAGGATTGACCGACAAGTTTGTCACTGGAATGCCGACCAGGTGAATCAGGGTCAAGCACAGGCCGATCGCGATCGGCGCAAATCCTTGCGGAGCACGCTTGTCGGTTGAGCCCATAATGACGATCAGGAAAAACGCGGTCAGGACGACTTCAGCGACGAAGCCGGCCAGCAGGGAATATCCCTGCGGAGAATGCTCTCCGTAACCGTTGGACGCAAACCCCGCATGTGCGCTGAAGCTGGGGATTCCGCTGGCGATGATGTAAAGAGTACCGGCGGCCGCGATCCCGCCCACGACTTGTGCCACGACATATGGCAACAAATCGGATGCGGGAAATCTTTTGCCGGCCACGAGACCTAAGCTCACCGCGGGATTCAAATGGCAGCCCGAGATGTGGCCGATGGCGAACGCCATGGTGAGAACCGTGAGTCCGAAAGCGAGAGCGACGCCGGCGTATCCAATGCCGACGTTCGGCACGCCCGCGGCAAGAACGGCTGAGCCGCATCCGCCGAAGACGAGCCAGAATGTTCCGAAAAATTCCGCTGCAGCACGTTTACCGATTGGCATGGTCAATCTCCCTCGGTTGAATTGTCACAAAATGGAGTCCGGGACTTAAGACCTGGGAGGCAAGAGCGTAGCACAGCGAAGTGCGAATCAAAAATGGGGGCTGGGCCGGCTTACCGTCAACCGTTGATTTTCGGAGGGAAGTTACGAACGCTTTCCCCACAAGTGAATGCGGATTGTTCGTTCTTTGGCGGAATGCTAGGCTCCAGACGGTGAGTTCCGCGTACGTCAATCCGTTGAAATCGAGTCCCACAGTGCAGAGTCGCGTCGCGCAATGGCTGCAAACGGCGACGGCCGACGTGTGGGTCAAATTTCTGCTCGCCCTGGTCGGATTGGGGCTGGCTTTTGGTGCTGCCCTGTTTTCCACCGTTTCCCGCGATGCCGGTAATGTCTGGGCGACGGTTGTGTTGGCATCTACTTCGCTGGTGCTCGCGACTCTCGTGGGACTGGTCACGGTTCCTTATCTGGCGAAGCGGGTTGCTGTGGAACGACTGCGCGAATCATTTGACTACGACGTCACTAAGGGTGGTATTGGATACATTCTGGTCACGCTGGTCATCGGCATCGCAGCGCTCAACACCGGAAACAATCTTCTCTACATCATTCTCGCAACCATGCTGGCGTCAATTCTTGTCTCCGGATCGGTTTCCGCATGGGTCCTCCGCTATCTGGAGCTCGACGTCCAGCTGCCCGAGCATGTGTTTGCTGGAAGACCGGTCGTTGGCCGCATTGTGGTGCGCAATCCACGTCGCGCCTTGCCGTCGTTCTCGGTGCGGGTCGTCTCGACTCACAAACGAAAAAAGAAAACGTCAAAGCAATGGAAGTGGGAAGCAACCACGTTTGCTTTTCCCTTCAACCGTCCCGCAGAACAGCAGTGGCTGCGCCTGCCTGACCGGCGATTGCGCCGCGTGACCATTTTGCCTCCGCCACCCGGAATTTTGCAGGGGATGGCTTACTTTCCCTTCGTCCCGCCGCAATCGGATATGTCCGCCGACCTCGAATTGAAGTTCGATCAGCGCGGATGTTATCGCGAAGACAGTTTCGGACTGGCGACGCGCTTTCCGTTTGCGCTCTTCACCAAGACGCGCCACGTTGCGCTGCCGAGGGAAGTGCTGGTTTACCCACGGATTGAGCCGACGGACGAAGTGATGGAGATTCTCCCCGTGGTTCGTGGCGATTGGGAAAGTTTCATCCGCGGGCGTGGATCGGAGTTGTACCGCATTCGCGAATACTTGCCGGAAGATTCTGCGCGGCATGTGGACTGGAAGGCCACGGCGAAATCCGGTTCGCTCAAGGTTCGCGAGTTTGCGCGCGAGGACGAACGGCGGATCTGTATTTTCTTCGACAATCCCCCATGCGGAGCGATCACGGAGCGGGATTACGAGAAGGCCGTCGATCTCACCGCTTCGCTGGCCTGGCATTTCTCCACCCAGGAAGCCGAAGTATCCTTCGTCGTGCCGGGACACTCTCGCACGCGGGATATCCACGAATTTCTCGCACGGTTAGCCGTGATTGAACCCATAAATGGCGTTTCTGCTCACGATGCGTCAGCACATGCCGATGCCGACGAAGATTCGCTGCGCGCACTGAACTTGGGTGCGTCGGACGAATATAACATCGTCATCACCGCGCGTCGGCGCGGTACGGTGCCGACTGCTTTGTGGAATTCCTCGTATTTCGTGTTCGCCGGCGAAGTTGCTGCCCGCCGCGCTAAGTGATCACCGTTTCTGTCTGCTGGACCACCCTCCCGATCTGACACTAATTTCTTTCCCGACAACCTTTTGCCTTTTCTTTTCTCTTGATTGGGGCATATACTCGCGCCCCGTTAGAGGCTTCGGATCGTCTCGGACCGTCAACACCTAGGAGGTGTCAGATGCGCATCTGCGACTTGATCAAAGATCAGGAAACATACCAGGCCGAACTCAGCGACACTGTGCTCGAAACCGTGCGCGCCATGGTGGAACGAAACATCGGCGCGGTTCCGGTTCTGCACAACGGTGAGATCGTTGGCATCTTCTCCGAGCGCGATCTCATGCGGCGCGTGGTGGCGGAGGGCCGCGACACGCGCTCGACCTGCCTCGCCGAAGTGATGACCGACGATCCTCTCACCATCAGCACCGAGGAAGACCTCGGAAACTGCCTGGCACTGATGCGTCGGCACGGCTTCCGCCACTTACCTGTTTGTTATGAAGGACATCTGGTCGGCATGGTCTCGCTGCGAGACATTCTGCTGCACGATCTGGACGAGAAAGACGACGAAGTCCGGATGATGCGTGCCTACATCCACTCCACGCCGGACGCTTAGATCCGGACGCCGGGCCGAGGCAAAGTCATGGGCGAAGTCCTGCCTGCTCAATGATGTAGCCTTCCTTCAGGGATCCTTTCCCATCATCTAGCACGAAGGTAACTTGCCGCCCAGCCCCGAGGACGGTAACGTTACTTTGGATTACTTGGGTGCATTGAACATTGGATCGGTAACGTCTACCTTGGCCTTAACGAGTATTCATACTTCGAGAGGATTCCGGACCTTGCGCCTTGGGCGTAGCCAAGCCGTCGACTGCGCCGCAGAGCTTGTATGAGCGAGAACCTCAAGCTGTTCTACTACGTGCTTTGGATTGCACATCCTGTTCTAGAGGTGGCGATCTGCGTTCTCATGCTCAGAGGCGGATTGCTGCGTCCCTTCAAGTTCTTCTTCGGCTACACGGTCGCCCAATTTCTGACATTTGCCGTTATCTTTCCCGCTTATATCTGGCGTAGCTACAGCGCGGCCTTCTATCTTTTCTGGATTTGCAACGCGATCAGCGTCACTTGCGGCTTCCTCGTAATTCATGAGGTTTTCGTTGATGTATTCCGCCTGTTTCATACACTGAGAGACCTCGGCACAGTTCTCTTCAAATGGGCTGGACTGGTCATGCTCCTGGTAGCCGGTGTGGTTTCGGTCTCGACCGATTCGTCCCAGATGTCGCCGTGGATGGAGGCGATCGTCACTTCGCAACGCTGCATGCGCATCATTCAGGTAGGAATGGTGCTTTTCCTGCTCTTCTTCGCCCACTATGTGGGCGTAAGCCGCAAGCAACAGAGCTTCGGGATCGCTCTGGGTTTTGGCTCCTTCGCCGTGATTGAGTTGATCCTGATTTGCTCTTGGGTAGGGAACCATCTGACCGGGCCTTGGATGAGCCTGGCCAACATGGCCGGTTACAACGCCAGCCTTGTGCTATGGGTGTGCTATGTCGCTGTGAAGAGACCGACGCGGGACGGTAGTCTATCGCTCCTGCAGCCGCAGCGATGGGAGCAGAGCCTCACTGACATCCATCACCCGCTTCCCGCAGATTCTCTGATACCGATGTTCGAAGGGATGGTCGACCGAGCTCTTTCGCGAACGCAGGAACCGGTCACGTCATCAAACCGCGCTAACGGAGCCGCTGCCGGCCAAGGCGCTGGGCAGGTACCTTCTTACGATATCCCCGCGGCTCCTACCCGCTACAAACCGTAGATTTTCTCACCGCGTCCGCGATCCCTCATTGGTGCAAATCCATTTTGTTCGGAAATCGTAAAGTTCTGTAAAACGGAATATTAGCGGAACCAGCCAGTGCGACCAAACTATTTGTATGAAGTAATTCTTTCGGAGTTGGCGCTAAGAAATAGTGACTAGGGGGTCGTGTGTGCTGGCGTAGCAAAAGATTGCAGAATAGGTGAGCGAAAGTGTCAGGAAAGTGTAAATTTTTTGCACATATGGGTTGACACGTACCCTATAATGCGGCTCCGCATCGACGAAGTCCTTTCGAGGATATCAAGATGCGGTAAATAGGAGACGAACCCATGAAACGTACAGTCAGGATAGTTGTCCTGATGGTAGGACTTGTGGGCACATTCATCGCTGCAGCCGTCCAACAGGTTCCCGCCGCGGACGGCGGCCCGCTTTTCCTGTGCCCACCGAGACAACCAAACTGTAGATCAACCCTGCCGGTAGTAGATCCCACATCGGGAATTACCGCAACGTCACTAAAGTAACCTCGGGTAACTTTAGGTAACCTGTAATCTAGGCCGAAAAAGGGCTTGCAATCTTCGGGCTGACCGGACTCATACTAACCGGCCAGCCCTCATTTTTTGTCTCGGGTAGATACCGTAGTCCTTAAATTCCCGTCCGAAGTGCATTCTGAAGGTCCAAAGAATTGAAAACAGGTGGTTTACAGCTCGAACCGGAGCAAATGACTGCGAAGGGCTTCGCCGCGTTCAATGCTGGAAAGTTGGGAATCGTTTCCGCGAGAGCCGGGGGCAGGTTTTGAGCGACCGCCTGGTTCGAGGCTAGTCGCAGCACGCTTTTGCCGAATGCGAAAGGCGCAATGGCGGCCGCATACAGATTCTCAGCCTCCTCAGATTAGCGCCTTCGCCATCAATGACTACGACCTGTAGCGGGTTTTCCAGGTAGTGGGCGACCGCAATGCCAAACGTCGCTGCAAAAATTCCGAATTGCTCTGCGACTCCTGCAAAAGTTTCGAGCGTCTGTTCCGCCTTGTCACGATAACTCGCGTCCCCCGTGTAATGGTGCAGTCGGATCAACGCGATCGCCGCCATCGGATTGCCAGCTGGCGTTGGAGAATCTTGCAGTGGCTTACGCGGAGTCGAAAGCACGCCCAGCTTCGCGCCTTCGGCGGAGGGTTCGCTGTCGAAAAAACCTCCCGAGGTCGCGTCGAAGAAGCGCGCAACCATGGAATCGGTGATGTCGCGCGCGAATCGGAAATAGCTCAGGTCAGCGGTGGATTCATACGCATCGATGCATGCGAGCGCCGTGAATGCGTAGTCGTCGAGCATCCCCGGAACATCGCGAAGATCCGCATTTGGATCGGAATACGCTACAACGTGCATCAGAGAGGGATGAGTGCCCGTTGCCGACGTGCGTCGCCACGCCGCGCTGAGCACGCGATCGAGTGTGCGCAGCGCGAAACGCCGGGCGTCGTCCAGTTTCAGCACGCGCGCCGCGTCAAGGTAGGCCGACGCGCACAACGCATTCCATCCAACATAGACCGTTTTGTCGACGTATGGAGTCGTGCGCAGCAGACGTGCGGCATACATCTTTTTCTTCGCGGAAGACAGCAATTCCTTCACGCGCTCGGCGGCAAGGTTCATCCGGCGGGCGATCTCATCAACCGACGCTCTGACGAAGAGCACATTCTTCGCGGGATTGTGATGCATCTCGCCGATTTCATTGATGTCGTAATGCAATGCCGCGACCTGTGCTTCTTCCGGTGTGAGGACCGCGCGCGCTTCATCAATCGTCCAGGTAAAGTAGTCGCCGTCATCGTCCATGGAAATGTCGGCGTCCTGTGATGCGTAGAATCCTCCACGCTCGCGATCGCTGAGCCACTCATCCATCCAGCGAATAATGTCTCGAGCCACGTCGGCGAAAAATGAATTGCCCGTCGCCTGGTATGCGTGAACGTATGTCTTCAGCAATTCCGAGTTGTCGTAGCACATCTTCTCGAAATGCGGCACCACCCAGTGCTCATCGACAGAGTAGCGGTGAAATCCGCCGGCGAGTTGGTCGTAGACGCCGCCGCGGGCCATCTTTTCGAGAGTCGTGACGACGACAGTTCGCAACTGCTCAGTGTCCTCTGGAGTTGCTACCTTGTCCGAGCCGCTCGCCGCGGCCGCGCGTGCATATCGTTCGATCAGCAAGTCGACTGCAGACGGATGCGGAAATTTCGGAGCCTCTCCAAATCCTCCGTTCCTCGCATCAAACATTTTCAGCGCGGATTCCTGAACGGCGGTGATTGCCGCCAGCGAAATACGTCCGCTGCGGCCCGCGAACGACTCTGCCTGCGCGATTGCCGATTCGACCATCATCGCCTGCTCGACGATGTCGCTGTTTTTTTCCTTGTAGGCGTTGGCAATGCTAAGCAGAACCCGGCGGAAGCTCGGACGCCCGTATCCATCATTCGGCGGAAAATAGGTCCCGCCATAAAACGGTTTGCCGTCGGGAGTCAGAAACGCGGTGAGGGGCCATCCTCCCTGTCCGCTGACCGCTTGGACGGCGGCTTGGTAGCGGCTATCGATATCGGGGCGCTCGTCCCGGTCCACCTTCACGGCGACGAAGTTGCTTATTTACGATCTCCGCAATCGCGGGATCTTCGTAGGATTCACGATCCATGACGTGGCACCAGTGACACCACACCGCGCCGATGTCGAGCAAGATCGGCTTGTTGTCGCGCCGCGCTTCTTCGAATGCCTCGTCGCCCCACTCATGCCATTGGACGGGCTGGTGCATCGCCGAGCGCAGATAGGCGGAAGCTGCGCGGGAAAGGGCATTCAGGGTGGTCGTGGTCATGACCAGTCCAGTTTAATGCTTCTTGCGTCGATCTGCCCGGTGCGCCTGCAGCTTTGTCTGTCGGAAGTGTTTCACCATCCCCACTTTCCAATCACATTTACGCGTGATCCGTGTCACCGAAAGGGGCGAATCACAATGAGAGCATTCCGATATTCCCCGCCGCAGCTGGCGACGGGATTCTGACAGCACTTATGTCAGCTGAGGCCATAAGCGCGGGCTCCGTGAACTCGCGACTCTAAAGGGCCCCGGCGCGATCCCTAAGATTGCGCCGGATCTTTAGCAGTTGGAGCACGAGAGATCGGAAGAGCGAGAGCCACGTCGTTGGCATGTAAGTGATCGCAACCAGAAATTCTTTCCCAAAGAAAACGGATGACTGGAGAGTTGATTCAGTCCCAGGTGGCACAAGGAGAAATCAGATGAAACAGGGCCTGCGAAATAATCTTAGGAAGTTCGGATTCATATTTGCGTTCGTAAGCCTACTTGGGTTCGGCTCGGTCGCAGCATTTGGGCAGGCCATCGACGGAAGTGTGGTCGGTACGGTGATCGATTCCCAGGGTGCCGCTGTGGTTGGCGCCGAAGTCACCGCGACCAGCCTCGCCACCGCCATCGTTGCTTCCACGCAGACGGGCGGGACCGGCGAATATCGATTCGACCACCTGGCGGTGGGAACGTATCGAATCATGGCGAAGGCTGCGGGTTTCAAAACCATCAACGAGCAAGTGGATGTGGAAGTGAGCAAGACGTCAACTCGCAACTTGAACCTGACACCCGGAGCTACGAGCGAGACCGTGGAAGTGTCCGGTGTCCCTCCCACGCTGGATACGACGACGGCGCAGATCCAGTCGACGTATGAGGCCCGGCAGACGCAAGATTTACCTACGGCCTCGGTGGGACTCGGCGTGCTGAATCTTTCGTTGTTGCAGGCCGGGGTTGGCAGTTCTGGCGGACTGGGAGCCGGAACCGGACCCAGCATCGGTGGCCAGCGCCCGCGAGACAATAATTTCGAAATCGAAGGCACGGACAACAACGACAAGTCCGTTACAGGGCCGCTTATCTACGTACCGAACGACGCGGTGCAGAATTTTTCCGTGCTGCAAAACCAGTTCAGTCCGGAGTTCGGGCATTCCAATGGCGGACAGTTCAACACAATCGTGATCGGTGGAACCAACGACCTTCACGGACGCCTCTACGAATATTTTCAGAACCGGAATCTGAACGCGCTGGACACGTCGCTTTCCAATCAGGGAATCGACAAACTGCCGCGCTACGACAACAATCGTTTTGGCGGACAGCTCGGCGGCGCGCTCATCAAGAACAAGCTTTTTTACTTTGTGAACTTCGAGTACAACCCGATAGGGGAAGCGTCGTCTTCGGGCTCGGTTGTTTGCGCTCCAACCTCGGCGGGATATTCAACCTTGCTGGGAATTCCGGGAGTGTCGACGAGCAATGTGCAAGGGTTGCAGACTTACGCGCAGGCGCCTGCGGCCGATACCACCGGCGCGTGCAACGCCATTCAAGTGAGCGGGACCAGTGTCGAAGCCGGCATTCTGCCGATCATCGCACCCAACTACAACAACACACGCGCTCTGGTCACTTCGATGGACTACAACCTCAGCTTCAAAGACCAGATTCGTGGCCGCTACATTTACAACAAGGTTGTTACGCTCGATAACCTGGCGCAGCTGGGCACCTTCTTCACGCCGTTTCTGCAGCCCTACCACCTGGTTTCGTTGAGCGAATATCACACGTTCTCAGCCACTTTAGGTAACGAGCTTCGTCTGGGATTCACCCGTACAGCGCAGAACTACACGCTTCCGGGCGGTTCGCTGGCGAAGTTTCAGAACCTGGATGCGTTTCCAAACCTCACGATCGATGACTTAGGGAAATTGGATGTTGGTCCAGACGAGAACGCTCCGCAGTACGCGATTCAAAACAACTATCAACTCGTGGATAACGTCTCGTGGATCAAAGGAAATCACACTCTGAAGTTTGGCATCGAAGGCCGCAAGAATATCTCGCCGCAGAAATTCATTCAGCGTTCGAGGGGTGACTACGACTGGACGACCCTGCAAGGCTTCGCGCTTGACGATACGCCCGATCACATAGCAGAACGCAGCTTTGGCAGCGCGGGATATTCCGGCGACCAGTATGGAATCTCCTGGTTTGCCAATGATGTTTGGAGGCTTCGGTCAAACCTGAGCTTAAACGTGGGGTTGCGATACGAGTTCGCCAGCACCCCTTACGGCTGGACGCAGCAGGCGCTTAACAACGTGTCTGACGTGCCGGGGCTAATCACGTTTGCCTCGCCCGCATCCCCGAAAAAAGATTTCATGCCGCGTCTGGGCTTTGCATATTCGCCCGGAAGGAGTGGCAATACTTCGATTCGTGGTGGATTCGGGCTTGGCTACGATGTGCTCTATGACAATATCGGGACATTGGCGCGGCCCCCGCAGATTGGGTCTACCGTGGATTGCCCCGGAAATGCAGCCTGTCCGACTGGAGGCTTTTTAGCGAACGGGGGAATTCCTCCGCAAAACCTAAGCGGCATTTCGGTGCTTGATCCGGCAACAGCGAGAGCAAGTACGTCCTCGTTCTTGCCAGCACGGATTAAGTATCCGTATGCGGAGTCGTGGAACCTGGGCGTGCAGCACGTCTTCAAGCAGGACTACACGCTCGATGTTCGATATGTGGGAAGCCGAGGCATCGACTTGAACGTGCAGAGCCGCCTGAATTTTGTGCCGGGAGTTACCGCAGCGACTGCGATTCCGACTTACATTCAGGCCCCAACGCAAGGTACAGTGAACGGCTTGACGAACGCCTGGGCGCAGTGCGATCCGACACAAATTATCACGGTCAACGGATTGGCAGTTTGCCAGGGGCTGGCGTTGAGCAATGGCGGCGCCGGAGACGCTCCGGGGACGCTGGCATTCGGCTACAACGACACCGGCGTGCCTCCAGGCGGAGGCTACGATCCCGCGTATCTCAATGCTGGATTTTCATCCGCCATTACCGCCTATGAGCCGTGGGGAGCCTCTACCTATCACGGCCTGCAGACGCAAATGAACCGGCGGTTTAGCCACGGCCTGCAGTTCCAGGCGGCCTATACCTGGAGCCACACCATCGACAACAGCACAGCGGATTTTCACTCGACGGATATTTCTCCGCGGCGTGCCCAGGATTTCCGTGACCTATCCGCCGAGCGCAGCAACTCAATTCTCGACCACACGCACCGGATCACGATCACGACGATTTACGACGCTCCGTGGTTCAAGGGCAATGCAAGCTGGCTCAAGAAAAACGTGCTTGGGAACTACGAAGTAGCTCCCGTGTACACCTACGAGTCGGGACAGTGGGGCACGGTGCAGAGCGGCGACGACGCCAACCTGAATTACGATGCCGCCGGAGACCGCGCGATCTTCAATCCTGCTGGACGGAAGGGGACCGGAAGCGACGTACTCGGACTGGTTGCGACGTCGGGGCCGCAAGCCGGTAACATCGTGGGTTATCAGGCGGTCGATCCTACTGCGCAATACATCGTGGCGCAGATGGGAACGATTGCGAACTCAAGCCGCAACACCCTGCGGACTCCGCCGATCAATAACTGGGACATCACAGTGATGAAACATCTCGCCGTCACCGAACGGATGAGGCTCGATTTCATGGCCCAGGCTTTTAACTTGTTCAACCATCCCCAGTGGGTCACGGGATCGATTAACAACGTGAACCAAATCGGAGATACCGGCGCCGTGCTGAACTACTTCACTCCCAACGCCGCCAGCTTCAACAACGCGAAGACGACATTCGCGAGCAACGCTCGTACGATGCAGTTGGGGATGAAGTTCATCTTCTAGCTTCGGGTCGGAGGATCAAAGGGAGGCTCGGTTGAGCCTCTCTTTTTTGTTTTGGACTTCGGTCCTGCACGGCCCCTGATGGCGGTTGCCATGATCATTGACGATTCATCGGACCGCTCCGGCGATAGACGCTTGAAGCGCCTTGGTTACTTCGCCAGCGATGTCGTCCTGCACCATCAATCGGTCGTCAAACGGGCGGTCATAGGTTTCGGACCAGACAACGTAGCCGTTGTCGGCCCGCACCAACCGTGCGGCGACCCGGAGACGATCGCCAGACTTGCGCACGCTCCCGTCCACTACGTAAGACACGTTGAGGGCCTTGGCAATATCGGCGACGGGGACTTGCTTGCCCTTGAAGTAAAACGAAGAGGTCGAAGCCGCGACGTCAAGGCCTTGAACCTTACTGAACTTGTCGATCAGCTCTTCGGTCATTCCGTCGGAAAAAGTCTCTTCGTGCATGCCCTCTGTTAGGTCGAGAAATGGCAACACGGCGATGGACCTTGCCGGCCGCGCAGCAAGGGCCTTTGAGACGGGTGGATTGCTTTTCGTGACTTTGGAGTACACCAGGAAAACAGCGATGAGCGCAAGGCAAGCCGCTATGCCGCCGGTCCAGAGGAATCTGGCTCTTGGGCTAGACCTGGGGGGACTTCGAACGATTTTCGATTTCCGCTCAGGCGCTTCGCTTGAGAGATCCGTCCATGGACTGACCGCCGCAACCATCCGATAGCCAAGTCGGGGAACCGTCGCGATGTATGTGGACTGCTTGGGGTCGTCACCGAGCGTGCGCCGAAGCGACGCGACGGATTGATAAACCGAGTCTGAAGTGACGGTGACCCCGGACCAGACTTGGTCGAGCAAGTCATCAATGCTGACCACCTGTCCCGAATGTTCTGCGAGACAGAGCAGCAGCCGCAGTGTTCGCGCCTCGAGCCTGAGGGTCTCGCCATTTCTTGAAATCTCGCCGGACGTCGGGTTGACGCGCCAGTCACCGACGCGAAGCATTGTTTTGGTCTGGCCTTCCATGGAGGATTCGTAAATCGAGCACTCCTCTCGAGTGAAGTGCGCTCCGATTCTATCAACACCGCGGGGCAACTCTCGTTTGAACGGATCTCGTTGTCATTTCAGAACTATTCAGGATGTTTCAGGGCAAGTTCAGGACTTTCGATGCGTTGCCAGCCTATGGTGAGCGTTGACGTTCGAGTGGTCGCGGGCGCATCAGCGCAGGTCGCACCCCTAGTAAAAACGGCTGGGAGTATAGGGCGTTGATTATTAACTGCCTGCTGGAGACGGCGTGGGAAGAGGGGCAAGAAGGGATGTTCTGATTCACCTTCGAACGACTCGAGATTCAGGACCGAAGAGGACATTGCCATGACTGAAGACTTTCAACTCCGGCCGGCAGGGGCTCGGCCATCAGAGGCGGGAGCAACCGTCAAGAGCAACACTCTCTTGGCTATCGGAGCGGGCGCCCTGGTTGCTGGCACCTTAGACCTGACCCAAGCGTGCGTACTATTCGGGTGGGACATTCCGCGCGTGATCGCCGCGGGCCTGTTGGGCCAACGAGCCCTTCACGGAGGCGTCGGAACTTATGTCCTCGGGGTTCTTCTTGCACTTCTTTATCGCCTCGTCATTTGCGGCGTTTTACTATGCTGCGAGCCGCCGACTGGTTTTCATGGTGGAACATCCTCTGGTGTGCGGATTATTTTATGGCGCTGCGGTGGAAGAAATCATGAATCTGGTCGTTCTGCCGCTCTCTGCACTTCACGCTCGGGGTCCGTACGAACTTCACGACCTCATTCTGGGATTGCTGGTGCACATGGTGGTCATCGGGCTTCCGATTGCCTACAGTGTGCGGCGGTTTGCGAAGCAGACGTAGGATTTGCTTGGCCACTTCCGGCAATGCAGAAAACATGCCAACCATCAGTTGACCAGCTGCTTTGCGATCTTGCAGTACAGGTCGATGGCTTCGTGCAGTTGCTGCTTCTCGATGTACTCGCCCGTGGTGTGCGCGACATGAATCGATCCTGGACCGATCAGCAGAGGCTCTCCCCACTTGGTCAGTTTCGGGATGTCCGTGGTGAAAGCCGCAATCATCGTCGGCAATCCCTCGACGGTGCGGAGCTTGAGGAAGGGAAGTTCCAGCGGAAACGTCACCTCTACCTCGTCGCCCGCGTTGGCAAGAACTTGTTTCCGTAAATCGTCGGATGGTCCTACGAGGCGATAGAGCAAATCGGCATGAGCGTAGTCGGGAATCACGTTAGGGGCGCGTCCGCCTTCGATCAGGCCGATGTTCAAGGTGCATGGACCAACCTCGGGATTCGCGGGCAGTTTCATCGCACGCAGGCGAGACAGAGCCGGAATCAGTTTATCGATTGCTGATTCGCCGAGTTCCGGGTACGCCGAATGCGCCATCCGTCCCTTCGCAGTTACCTCTGCGCGCAGGGTTCCCTTCGAGGCCAGAGCAATTCGATTCTCGGTGGGCTCACCGTTCACGAGAAATTTGCAGCTTTCGGGTGCTTGGTCGTTCGCAACTTTTGCGCCTAAGCTATCGCGTTCCTCTCCGACGACAAACAACAATCCGACATGCATACCCAGTGGCCTCAGGCGTTCCGCAGCGGCTACCTGTGCGGCGATGATGCCTTTGGCGTCGCACGATCCGCGTCCGTAAATGCGTCCCGCATCCTCCGATGACGGAATGAATGGGGGGACGGTATCCATGTGAGTGGAAAAAACCACAGCGGGTTTCAGATCGTCTTCCGAAGTTGCATAAACGTTGAAACGATTGCCTTCGACGGGCATCTTGCGGGCCTGGTATCCGAGCCGGCAGAGTTCGCCGTAAAGATAATTTCCGACGGCCGCTTCGTTGCCCGTGATCGATTCGATGTCTACGAGCTGCCGGGTGAATGTGACGGCATCCATGGAGGAGAGAATAGCAGAGCGCCACGGGCGATCTGGAAGCCCATCCGACTTTGGAACTCGTTGCCGGAAGTTTCGGATGTAATCTTGAGACGTGATCCCTACGCCTTCATCGATACGATCGCTTTTTCTCGACGGTCCGGCGGGACGGCTGGAAGCTCTGTTGAACGCCGGTGCGGAAAACGCAACGCACGCGGCGCTCGTTTGCCATCCGCACCCTTTGTTTGGCGGGACTCTGCACAACAAAGTTGTGTTTCACACGATGAAAGCCTTGAGCAGGTTCGGCTTCCCCGTTCTGCGATTCAACTTCCGCGGCGCTGGCCTGAGTCAGGGCGAACACGATCTGGGTGATGGCGAAGTGGAAGACGTCCGGACGGCGCTCGATTGGCTTGATCACGAGTTTCATCTGCCCATGATCTTTGCAGGATTTTCGTTCGGTGCCGCGGTGGGGTTGCGTGCCTCGTATGCAGATCCTCGGGTGCAGGCGCTGATCGGAGTCGGAACTCCCGTTGGCCCGGTTGCAGCCGACTCAGAGGTCCCTCGCGAATACACGTTCGATTTTTTGCGGGACTGTGCCAAGCCGAAGCTGTTTGTCAGCGGTGCCCGCGATCAGTTTGGTCCACGGGCAAAGCTCGATACGTTGGTTGCGTCGGTTGCGGAGCCCAAGAAGCTTGTGGTGATCGAGGGAGCAGATCATTTCTTCGAAGGTCGCCTGCGTGAATTGCGTGAGGCGATCGAGAAGTGGGTGGGAGAAATGGTCGGCTCGCAGCCTTCCGCGCTCAGCTAGTTTTACCGATGGCCGACAGCCGATATCTGAAGGCTACGGACTTTATAATCACTCCGCATGTCCGATCTCACGAGCGATTCGAAGTTTCGCGAAATGCGAGAGACAACTCGCTCCATCTTTCTCAAATCGCTGGCGGAGGCGTCGGTTGCCAAGGGCTTCGCGAAGCATGTCCACTGCGAAAGGGGCATCCTGCGCGTTTGCGAAGACCTCTACGATCTGCATTCTTACTCGACGGTCCTCGTGCTGTCGATGGGAAAAGCGGGACACACGATGGTCGAAGCGTTGCGGGACCGGGTTGGCGATTCGCTGGAAGGTATCGTTGCCAGCTCCGTGCAGCCTCAGGCGCAAGTGCGGGGATTCCGATATTTTCGCGGAGGACATCCCACGCCCAATGAAGAATCCATCCAAGCCGCTGGTGCGATGTTGCGGTCTCTCGACTCACAAACGGCTGCATCGCTCGTGATTTTCATGATCAGCGGTGGAGGCTCGTCGATCGTGGAAAAGCCGATCGATGACGAGGTTTCGCTGTCGGATTTAGTGGCGACCTATCAGGCGTTGGTACTTTCAGGGGCGCCCATTGCTGAGATCAACGCTGTGCGCAAGCATCTGTCCGCGGTCAAGGGCGGACGGCTCGCGAAGGCCGCTTATCCGGCGCAGCAGGTTTCGTTGCTTGTCTCCGACGTGCCGGATGGCACTCCGGACGCGCTCGCTTCCGGACCGACGATGCCGGACTCAACCAGTGCAGAGGATTGTTACCGCATCGCCGCGAAATACGATTTGTTGAAGCAGTTTCCGCAATCGACGCGCGACTTGCTGGAGCATCGCGCGCTCGGGGAAACGCCGAAGGCCGATGATCCTGCGTTTGTTCGGACGCGCTGGTGGCCAGTGTTGTCGAACCAGACTGCGATTGAACAGGCGAGCGAAGCGGCCGAGCGCGCTGGGTTCATGGTTCACGTCGACAATTCCTGTGATGACTGGGACCACGAGAAGGCCGCTATGTACCTGCTGGCGAAAGTACGGGACCTGCGAAAGCAGTTTTCGCCGGTGTGTTTGATATCGGGTGGCGAGGTCACGGTAAGAGTAACAAACGGCGGGACGGGCGGACGCAATCAGCAGTTCGCGCTGGCCTGCGCCGAGAAAATTGCAGGAGAGAGCATTGCCGTGCTGAGTGCGGGAACCGATGGAGTCGACGGGAACAGTCCGGCGGCGGGTGCCGTTGTTGATGGCTCAACCGTTGCGCGCGCGAAAAAAAAGGGACTCGACGTGCGCGCGGCGCTCGAGAAGTTTAATGCTTATCCGTTGTTCCGTGCGATTGGAGATGCGATTGAGATTGGGCCTACAGGGAACAATTTGCGGGATTTGAGGATTTTGATCGCGGTGTGAAGTGAGTGTCAGATCGGCTTTGCCCGCGAGGGACGGCCGAGGCGGGCCGTCCCTACACAGGCGGTTCTAGGCGCTCTTCGGCATCTTTGCCATGGCTTCGTTCATCCCCTGTTTCATTTCGTCCAGGGAAAGGTCTTTGGTGTGAGTGGCGATTGACCACTTGTGGCCAAACGGATCTTTCAATCGGCCATAGCGGTCTCCCCAGAATTGGTCCATGACCGGCATCTCGACTTTTGCGCCGGCGTTTACTGCGCGTTCAAATGCGGCGTCGACGTCTTCCACATAGATGTGCAGCCCCATGCTGGTGCTGCCACCAGACTCAGGAGCCAGTGCGCCGAAATCAGGGAATTCGTCGGCGAGCATGACGATTGAATCCCCGATCTTCAATTCAGCATGCATGATCTTGCCGTCCGGACCTTTCATCGCGCCTCGCGACTCGGCTCCGAAGGCCTGCTTGTAAAACTCGATCGCGCGCTCAGCGTCGCGAACCGTGAAGAAAGGTGTGAGTGTGTGATAGCCCTCAGGAATTGGTTTTACGGACATGAAAAGGCCTCCTCGGCTGGAATTTGCGAAACGCAGTTTACACCACTCGATGGCGGCGTATTGTCACAATCGTCTTAGAACCGCAACGAGAGAAACTTTGTCGCACATGGACCGTATAAGGCTCGAAGCATATTCTTCCGCGATCTTTTGTGCGGGCGAGACAGTCTGTTTTATGAATGTTTTGTGTGGCTGAGAATCGGAAGAGCAAATGAAGGATCTGAGTTCAGAGGAGTCTCAGAAGAAACGAGTGACGCCTTCCTCGAGTACGAGGACGCGGTCTTTGATCCCCGCGGCGTTAGCCTCTTGATCCAGCAATTGCAGCGGCTCTTCGACGGGTTCGTGCGAGAGTCGGAACGAGCCGTAGTGCATGGGAACCATCCAGCGGGATTTGAGATCGAGGAATGCTTGCGTGGCGTCCGCGGGGTTCGTGTGAACGTTGCGGAACTGCTCGGGGTTGTAGGCCCCGATCGGCAGCAGAGCCAATTCAGGGGCGAGACGGCGGCCAATCTCTTTGAAGCCATTGAAGTAGGCTGTGTCACCGGCATGGTAGACGGAATGTTTTCCTGACTTCAGGACAAAGCCTCCATATCCGCGATGGGAGTCTTTCAAGATGCGAGCTCCCCAGTGCCGAGACGGCACGTGAGTCACTGACAAATTGCCATGGCGAGAACTTTTCCACCAATCGAGCTCGATGATTTCCGAAAAACCAAGATCAGAGACGAGGTCCGAAACGTGCGTCGGGATGACGATGGCGGGCGCAATGCCGCGCTTCTCGAGACTGTCGAGCACAATGGCGCGCAACGACGGCCGATGCAGATGGTCGAAGTGCGCGTGCGATACGAGAACCAGATCGATCGGCGGTAAGTCCGCAACGCGAAGTCCAGGTCGGCGAAGCCGTTTCAGCACAAACAGCCACCGCGCAAAATTGGGATCAATAACCACACTCTTGCCGCCGATTTGAACAAAGAAGCTGGCGTGTCCGATGAAGGTGACGCCCAATTCGCCGTTGGACGCAAGACGTGGTATGTAGGTCTGGCCACAACGTGGGGTGACAGCAGAATGACGCACCAAGCGTCCGAACTGAGTAGCGCGCTTACGAAGGGCCGGATTGCGAAGCGTTTGTTTGATCATCCTGCGACAGAGCCCAAAGTCTGAACCCCGGGGCTTATTCTTATCGTATGCCTTCTGGCTGCCAATGCGGAGTAATCTCTACGATGCAGCGAATATTTTTCATCCTCAATAATGTTAGATGAGCGATCTTTGGACAGCGCTGTTTTTTAACCCCGACGAAGGTACGGGAGTAATTTACTGGCCTGATACCAAGGCCTTGACCTGCCGCTGCTGGCTGGTTTCAAGGGCATTCGAGTGAGACTCGATAGGCGCACTGAGGCTCGGATCCGGACCACTCCAATCGGATCCATCGTTGACTTTGGAATTTCGCGGCCGCCCTCGTCGTAGAAGAATTTGATCTCGCGATCAGATTTCGCATTCGGCACGGGATGATCGTCGGTCGAACTGAAGCGAGGCGCATCGAAACCTGCTGGGAGTGCCGTCTTCGTCGTGTTCTTGTTTTCGCGGTGGTTGATCGCGAATCTCGTATCGCGAACTATATCGGATAGTTGCAGGTGGTTGTCGATGTGGATGGAGCCTTCCAGCGCGGAAAAATCGAGCGCTATATTCGACGAAACATCAGTCGCAGCTTGACCTTGAGCGAGCGCGTCATATTTAATCCGGAAAGTTCCTCACGCGCACCTGTCTCGAACATCGAAGGAGAATTCCGCATGCGAGTTGCATTTCTGGGGTTGGGAATCATGGGCCAGTCGATGGCTACGAATCTAGTGAAAGCTGGCCACGAAGTGACGGTTTGGAACCGCACTCCGGGAAAATTGGTGGATGGTGCGGGTGTGGCTCCTACGCCGGCGGCAGCAACTCAGGGAGCGGAAGTGGTGTGGCTTTGCCTGTCGGATACGGATGCGGTGCAGGACGTCATCTTCGGCAAAGAGGGTGCAGAGTCATCGCTTGGGGAAGGCGTGATTATTGCCGATTCGAGCACCATTTCTCCTTCGGCTACGACTAAGTTTGCGGAGAGCCTCGCAGCGAAAGGGGTCGCATGGGTTGACGCGCCGATGACGGGGTCGAAGATCGGAGCGCGCGACGGAACTCTCGTGTTTATTGTGGGCGGAGCCGAAGACAAGGTGGAACGCCTGAAGCCGCTCTTCGCCGCAATGGGCAAGAAAATCTTCCGCATGGGCGAAACCGGGAAGGGTCAGGCTACGAAACTGGCGATGAATCTGCAGATTGCGCTGATCTTTGAAGGATTCGCTGAAGCTTTGACGCTCGCTACCAAGCTCGGGGTCGACACGCAACAATTGTTATCGTTAATCGAAGCGACGATGGTTCGCTCGGGAGTCGTGGACTACAAGGGGCCCTTCATTCTGCAGCGCGATTTCACGCCGAATTTTCCTTTGCGACTCATGCACAAGGACATCAAGCTGACGCTCGAGGCGGCGAAAGAGGCGCGCGTGAAGCTTCCTGCTTTGGAAACGGTCGAAGAGATTTATGAGATGGCCACCGAAGATGGCCACAAGGACTTGGACTATGCTGCAACACTGACATTGCTCGAGAAATGGGCGGGCGTGCAGGTGAAAGGGAAGGCCGCCTAGAAGCGTGCTCCTATGCCGAAAATCAAGACAAACAGGAAAACCGCTACCGCAAAGCCGAGGCTAGTTAGCAAGAAAACGAAAACGAAAACGCATGATGCCCGTTCGGCGGATTTCGAAGCCGTATTTGTTCAACTCAAGAAAGTACTCGCCAAGTTTGCGCCGCCGTTGAAAGTAGTTGCCGACGAACCCGGTAAGTACCTGGTAGTTACGAAAGCGAACAGTTGGAAGGGTGGGCCAATGTCTTTCGGCGCGGTACAACAAGGAAAAGCCTATGTGAGCTATCACCTGATGCCGCTCTACATCCATCCGCATCTGGTAAAGCTTGTGTCTCCGGCTTTGAAGAAGCGGATGCAGGGCTTGGCGTGCTTTAACTTCAGAGCACCGGACAAGTCTCTTTTCGCGGAGTTGGCGCGACTGACAGGCAAAGGGCTCGATCAATATCGGTCCCAGAACTTGCTCTGAGCGCGATCTAGTCTCGTAGGACTCCCGCGAACACGTCGTGATCGACATTCCCGCCGCTGAGCACAAGTCCCACGCGCTTGCCCGCAAGTTGACTCTTTTCTTTCAGAGCTGCCGCGAGTCCGACTGCTCCTGCGCCTTCGGCGACGTTATGCGTATCCGTGAAAAAGATCTTCATGGCTTGCCGGATTTCATCCTCGGTCACCCGAACGATGTGGTGCACATTCTGAAGAATGATTGCCAACGAATCTTCGTCGGGAACGCGGCAGGCCATTCCGTCGGCTAGCAGGGTAGTGACGGGGGCGGCAATCTTGCGGCGTGCCTCGAACGAGAGACCGTAGGCGGGAGCACCCTCCGCTACGACCCCGACAATCTTCGCTTTGAGGTTTAGGCCGTTACGAACCGCGGCGCAAGCGCAAATCCCCGAGCCTTGCCCAATGGGCACGTAGACGGTATCGAGATCGGACACGGCAGAAAAAAATTCCATCCAGTAGGTCGCCACTCCTTTGACGATGTTGGGATGGTAGGAAGGAACGAAGTGCCATCCGCTCTCAGCCGCCAATTGTTGTGCATGTTCTTTTGATTCCTGATAGTCGGCGCCGAACTCGATCAGATTCGCTCCCTGCGCGCGCATCGCCGCGTTCTTTTCAGAGCTGTTTCCCCGAGGAACCACGATGTGCGCCGGGATGCCGAATCTGCGGGCCGCCAAGGCAATCGATTGCCCGTGATTGCCGCGAGTGGCCGTAACTAGTGCCTGAATCTTCGTCGATCCACGAAAGAGTTCCGCCGCATAGACCACCGCAGTCCTGGCCTTGAAGGCGCCGATGGGGGTGTGATTCTCGTGTTTGACCCAGACTTCGGTTCCGAGCCGTTCGCACAGCAAAGGCCAGACGATTTGGGGCGTGGCCGGCATCACGGAATAAACGAGATCCTGTGCGGCCTTGATTTCTTCAATCGTGGGTAACAATGCGGCGAGAGACTCGAGTTCTGGCATAAAGTGTGCGACGAAATGTTCGTCGACGTTGCGCGCTTTGATTCCTTGTTCCGGGGCCGGATTCAAAGAAAATGGGCGATTTCCGCTGATCTCCCTCGCTTGATTGGCACTGTCGATTACGCTCGTAATGCGCCAAAAGCCGCTATTACACAAGTATTACAGAGGGATGCCCGGTCCTCCTGATAACTTTTAGAAAGTTTCTTCAACGTCGAAGATTACGGGGACCCTCCTTGGATATGCAACTGGAAGATCTGGAACGACGGCAAGCACACAAAAGCGAAGTCAACTGGATTACCGCGATTTTCATGGCACTGTTTCACGTGGGCGCCGTGGCGGCACTTTTCTTCTTCACGTGGAAAGCGCTCTTCGTGGCGATCTTCTTGTGGTGGGTTGCGGGAAGCTTGGGCATCGGGATGGCGTACCACCGCCTGCTCACGCATCGCGGATTCAAGACTCCCAAGTGGGTTGAGTATTTTCTGACATTCTGCGCCACACTGGCGCTCGAAGGTGGCCCAATTTTCTGGGTAGCGACGCACCGCATTCATCACCAATTTTCCGATCTGGAAGGCGATCCGCACTCACCGATCGAAGGCAAGTGGTGGGCTCACATGGGATGGATCCTGATGGGTAAGTCGATGCATCACGACTCGACGACTTTGGCCCGCTACGTCCCGGACCTGGCGAAAGACAAATTTCACGTTTGGATGACCAAGTACCATTACGTTCCCCAGATTGTGCTCGGAGTCGTGCTGTTTGCTATCGGCGGACTGCCCTGGCTACTGTGGGGAACTTTTTTCCGGACTGTATTTTTGTTGCACGCGACCTGGCTGGTCAATTCCGCGACCCATTCGTGGGGAACGCGACGTTTTTCGACCCGCGATCTTTCGACCAATAGCTGGTGGGTGGCGTTGCTGACGTTCGGCGAAGGCTGGCACAACAATCACCACGCGCATCCGACTTCGGCGGCGCACGGCTTCACCTGGTACGAGATCGACATGAACTGGTACGGTATTTGGATTCTGCAAAAGCTTGGTCTCGCCTGGGATATCAAGCGAACCCGCTTGTCGGAAATCAAGCAAGGATTGGTGGCGGCTCCGAACGGGCAACTGATCGTTCCCGTGGCAGAACCTGTGGCCCTATCGGGCGACTAGAAGAAAGAATGAATTCTGTTGTCGAGTAAGCCTTGGCTTCGGCCAAGGCTTTTTTCTGAGCGGTAGGACTAAACCCGAATGATCATGACTTCCGTGGCTTTGATCAAAGCTGCGGCCGTTTGGCCCTTTTTCAGCTGCATCTCGCGGACGGCGCTCGCGGTGATCAGCGATGTAATGAGCTGGCCTCCGATGGAGAGTGTTACCTGGCCCACGAGCCCGCTGACGCGCACGTCAACAATTCGGCCGACCAATTGATTGCGGCCGCTGATCCTCTGGTAGCTTACGCGGCGCTCTCCTTCATTATTTCCACGCGTACGATAGAGGAGCCGGTCAATCTCCGACTGAGGGATCCGGTAGTGACCGCCGGGCGTTTTCACCGCACGCAGCTTGCGGTGATAGATCCATTGCTTGATGGTGGGATAGCTGATCTGGAGTTGAACGGCCGCGTCCCTGGGACGAAGCAGCATTTCCGCCGAATCCGTCCCGGCATTCTTCTGAGTGGCCAATGTTCCGGCTCCTAAGCGCGATTCGCTTGTCCTATCTTAGAACGGGAATCGGATCGAGAGCGTTTTGGCGTGATTGAACTGGTGAAAACGGGTCGCGGCGATCTGCTCGCCAGCGCCGATACTGAATCCCAGGCGCCTCCAGAGATGAAAGCGTCCTGCGACCAGCCCTGGAGATAGAAAAACCTGTTTTTGTCCGTCCACCGCTTTCCCCCCATTCGGCCAAAGGGTCACGTTGGTTTCGATTTCAGGCCACAATTTGCGGAGCACCCGATACTGGAAGGCCGTGTTAAAAGCGACCGGGGTTCCGCTGGTGTTTCGACCGCCGGTGGGGATGGTCCAACCCAACGTGCTCTGAAAATCGAAGTTGTGAAAACCTCGTCCAAAGGCAATGGTCGGAGTGATGGATCCGTACTTCGTGGCAAAACGTCCAGCCGGGATGCTTCCCGCTAGAAATGCAGTCACGATGTAGTCGCCGTGCTCTTCGTTCTCCGAGAGCAGTCGATACTTCAGCGTAATCGGGATATTCCCACCTCCAGCGGGGCCGTTGGGAGGCACCTGGTAAGGGGGAAGGCCGAGAATGACTTCAGTATTGTAGGTGGGGATGAGCTCGAGCCCCTTGCCCCCGCCGTAGTTGAGGCTGTCGCCCGCCGCGGTCGGAGTCCACACGATGTCGGACCGAAACTCTTCCTCGAGACGCGGAGTGGTCGTGAAAAGCGGAGTGATCCAATGCGGTTGGGCCGCCTGGGTCTTGGTGACCCGCGGGAACCAGTTGGAGAAGTAATTCCCGTCCTCGGAGTTCTGAGCAAGGGTTCTACAGTCGACGCATACGAGCAAAAGCGCGGCAAATACGATCGGACGGAATGCACTTTTCAACGAACTCTCCTGGGATGTTATCGAGTTGACTTATAGCATATATAACATACGGTTAGGAGATCATAAATAATACGGTTTCATGCGCTCTGCACAAATCACAACGACTGTAACAATCGAGGAGGGTCGGATCAACGTAGTTGTGTTGCAGGCGCGGTAAAATCAGTCCGAACCGTCATGCGAATTTCGAGCCGCCGCGGAACGATCGTCTTCTTCCTGTGTCTGGGCATCGGCCTGGTTGCGCTGGCGGTTGCCCTGAACGTGGGATGGATCCTTCTCAACTGGCGGGAAGGCGTGCTGCTCTTTTTCGGGATCGTGTTCTTTGCGCTGATCATTGCTGGGATGGTCGTGAACACAATCTTTCTGGTACGCGAGTTGCGTCGTAGCGAGCAGCACGACAGTTTCATCAACGCGGTAACCCACGAACTCAAGACTCCGGTGGCCTCGATCCGGCTGCACCTCGAAACCTTGCAAAGGCGGGAATTACAGGAGCAACGCAAGCAAGAGTTCTACAAAATCATGTTGAGCGATGTCGACCGCCTCACCGAGACAATCGAGCAGGTGTTGCGGGCAGGACGAGCGGGAGAAAAAAAGGCCGGGCGCGAAAAGGCCGAGGTGGATTTCGCGCAGGTCGTGCGCGAATCGATGGACGCAATGCGGACCCGTCATCACCTGCAACCGGAGGCGCTACAGTTTGAGCAGGCGGGTCAAAACGGAAACGGCTATTACGTCCGAGGCAATGCCGATGATCTCAGGACGGCAGTCTCTAACGTTCTCGACAACGCGGTGAAATATTCCGGCGATCAGGTCGATGTGCGAGTGCGGCTGGAGACGCCGGATGAAAAGCGAATCGTCCTGCGTGTGCGCGATCAGGGAGTCGGCATTGCGCCAGACGACCTCAAGCGAATCTTCAAGCGGTTTCACCGGCTCGGCAATCGATCGCTGGCACACGTGAAGGGCACAGGCCTTGGTCTGTTCATCGTCAGGGCGATCGCACAAAAACATGGGGGCAAAGCTTTCGCCGAGAGCGAGGGTGAAGGGCAGGGAACGACGGTGGTTATCGAGTTGCCAAGGATAGACGTTTCGCCGGTCCAATCTTCGAAAGGCTCCGCATGAGCCGTGTTCTGGTGGTGGAGGATGAGGCGCATCTCGCGCAGGGCTTGCGTTTCAATCTCGAAGCCGAAGGATATGCGGCCGAAGTTGTGGGTGATGGCGAATCCGCGACTGAGAAGCTGCTCGAGAAGAAAGAGAATTTCGACGCCATTGTTCTCGATATCATGCTTCCGGGGAAAGATGGTTTCAGCGTGGTCTCGGAGCTTCGCGCGGCCAAGAACTATGTGCCCGTGCTGATGTTGACCGCACGGGGGCGCCCCGAGGACGTTTTGAAGGGATTCGCTTCCGGGGCTGATGACTACCTGGCGAAGCCGTTCGATCTCTCGATTCTATTGGCGCGTTTGCAAGGATTGCTACGCCGCAATCAATGGACGCGAGGCGAGCAACCAGCCGCGGCCGCAGAAATCCAGAGCAACGCCAGCAACGTCGGGGACTTTGATCGATTCTCATTCGCGGGAAAGACGATCGATTTCGGAGCTCTTGAACTACGTTCGAGAGGACAACACGATCCATTTGACGTTAATGGAGTCGGAGTTGTTGCGGCACCTCGTGCGCAATGACGGCAAGATCGTTTCGCGGAAACAGATTCTCGAAGAGGTATGGGGCTTGAAAGAAGACACTGACACGCGGGCGATCGACAACTTCATGGTTCGATTGCGGCGGTATATCGAGGATGATCCCGGCAATCCCCGGCACTTGCTCACGGTGAGGGGCGTGGGTTATCGGTTCCTCGCCAACCCCGAGGGCTGACCGGTGTAGTCTCAATGCCGATGTGGCGGGCGCGATCGAAATCAGGCACGACACAGTTCCGACAACAAAACTTCTCTCCGCTTCAGCGCGATGCCGTCCATTCTGCGCAATACGATCACGTAAATCGGGATCGAGAGTGCTGCGAGAATCAGAAACATCAGTGTGGCGAGCCAAAGATTCTTGTACAGGCGAGCGACGGCGAATACTCCAGCTCCCAAACCCACGATGATAATCTGCATGCCGAAGCTGGCGAGGACCGTGGTTTGCGAGACATTTTGGCGCCCAAAAGTTGAGAAGTCTCGTTTCTTAGGGGAATAGATTGACAACAGATTTCCAGCGGTGAAATTCAGCGGACCGGCGAATAAAAGCGCTGCGATCGTCGCTACGGTAACGGCGGGACTCGGTGGGCCGTACAGATAAGCGACCGTGATCCACGAGAAAACGGCGTTGGCAATGAGAATACCCGCATGAGTCAGATTCTTGCCCAGAATAATTTGGCGAAAATGAACCGGTGAAGCATAGAAAAACTGAATGCCGCCGCCATCGCCGCCGAAACTGTTGTAGACGAGATTCGTAAGGACCAGCAGTGCATAGGCCGCTGCGCCGGGGAAAGCCATGTCGGGTGTTCGGTTGAATGCGCCGGAGCGATGGAAGGAATTCAACGGTCCGAGGCGGAAAATTACCAGCATGAAAATTGGCATGATCAGCGTCAAAAGCATAGGGCCGCTGCGCGCGAGATATCGGATCTCTTTTTCGAAGACCGCCGCGACCGATTGAGAGAATCCGGGTAAGCGCCATCCAAACTGAAGCGTTTGCAGTTCCCGGGACGTGGGCCTTGCGGCTGCCTCGCTGAGATTTTCTCCGTGGAATTGCGCATAAAAACGCACGTGGAGCAGAAATGCCATCGAGACCGTCAGACCGACGAGAAGCAGCAGGGAGCTTATCCCAGAAAACATTCGCCCGTGCGAAGCCTCGGCGATCGCATTGGCCGCGAGGCCTGGGGGTAAGAGGGCCTGCGTGCGAGTTCCGATTTCAAAGGCACGCCTGTACTCGGGATGCGGTCCGTGATTCATGTGCTGCATGACTGGCCCAACCAGTTGAAAGCTCAACATTCCGAGGATGAAGACTACTCCGAGAATTTCGCGAGTACGCCGTTGAGCAAGCCATCTCTCAAGCCACGCGAAAACCATCTGCATCAGCACCAGGTTGAAGAGGGCGAACGTGAATAGCACCAGAATGGCCCAAGGAATCAGTAGTGGACGCGCGACGCCCAGTCCCAACAAGACGCCGAGAGTGAATGTGGTTCCGAGCGCGCTAGCGGGATCGAAAAATCCGTACGTCAACCGAATCAAGAAATATGCGCGGTAACTGAGCGGGAAGCGGAGGAGTTCTGACGAGTCGGGGTTGTTGGTGAAGGCCGTCGCCATGACCGGGAAGACTTGCCAGAAGAAAAAAATCGGCCAAAGCAAGGCAGCAAGAAACTCCGCTTGATTCTGAGATGCGAAGTACCAGGCAAAACCTGTGGATGCACCGAAGCCTCCGAGGCCGCCGGCGGCGAACGCCGAAGTCACCAGAATTCGCGAAAAGAGTTCCATCTTGCCGCGGCGGTTACGAAGGCCATTGATGAACATGTGCCAGCGAAGCCGGGCGATCGCTGGAATTTGGCCGTGTACCGCGTCAGAGATGTCCATTTTGGGAACGTTCAATTCTTGCACAAGAAAGGACCGTGCGGAGAAGGGGCGCAACTGCTTGCAGGAACGAGGGTTGCGGCGGGCACTTTCCTGTCGAAGAAGTATCTCGTCGAGGGAAATTGGAAAGTGATTGCTGTCACCCAGGCAAGTGGGACTGCTCACACGGGTTCGCACGCTTGGGTGAAAGACTACAGTTGAGTCGGAGGGGTTGAAAATGTCGGCACCAGAAGGACTTCCTTTGTGGGACAGCTTTGCGCATCCATTCGCGAATGCGCTCGAATTGGCTTTTGGCTGTCATCACCGGAAGCTGAGCAGGGTTTTTACTCTCGAAGGGCATAGCTACAAAGTCTGCTGCGATTGCGGACAGAGGTTTGACTACTCGCTCCGGACGATGACGATTACCCATCGACGTCGGTTGCTTTCTGCGCTGCGGCGATTACGAAGGCGCCGAAGGCTTTTGCGCGCGCAGACGAACCCACAATAACGCTGATTTATGGGAACGAGGTTCTAACCAAGCCAGGAAAGTTCCTGCTCCACCGGGCGCGATCCACCCACTACACGCAAGAAAATCTCTTCCAGGGTTAACTTCTGTCCCGACGAATCGCTGCCGGTGGCAGGGTCGGCGTGAGTCTGGGCTTCAACCCCAGCGCGCAATTCCTCTAACGATCCTTGAGCGACGAGCCTGCCCTGATGGATGATGGCGACGTGGCTGCAAAGACGCTCGACGATTTCGAGAACGTGGGACGTCAGGAAGATCGTCGCTCCGCGTGCGATCATTCCCTGCAACATGGACTTCAGAGTGCCGGCGGCGATGGCATCAACTCCCTCGAAAGGCTCATCGAGAAAGAGAACCTTGGGACCGTGAATGACCGCGGCGGCCATCGCGAGTTTCTTCTGCATGCCGTGGGAATAATCCGTGACGAGTTTCTTGGGCTGATCAGCGAGTTGCATGAACTCGAGCAACTCAGCGGAGCGTTTAGCTGCCGTGTCGCGATCGAGGCCGTACATGCGTCCCGCAAAACTTAGGAACTCGGCTCCCGTCAGACGGCCGAAAAGGGCCATACCTTCCGGCACGACTCCGATCTGGCGTTTCACTTCTACGGGATGAGCGTCGAGATCGAGGCCAAGAATTTCGATCCGCCCGGAACTCGGAGCAAGCAGTCCGGTGAGCATCTTGATGGTCGTCGATTTACCAGCGCCGTTCGGACCTAAAAATCCGAAGAATTGGCCGGGGGCGACGCGCAAGTTGACGTCGTCGACGGCTACAAGCTCTCCGAAGCGGCGCGTCAGGGCTTGGGTCGAGATGGTCGGCGCGGATTCCATCGAAGCTCGAATCTAGCATACGGGCGGGTGCTTCGGGCGATTCCGCATCGCAGAGGTGGAACGTCCATCGCGCTCGCGAAGTAATGCATAGCCCCTTCGCAATACGAGATATGCCCCGCTCAGGACGACAAAGGTTACGAATTATTTCTTCCTCGCGTCTTCGGTCCACGGGGGCGTGATGCCTTCCACGCGCGCGTAGGCGATGGCTTGTCCGAGATGCTCGGCGGCATGGCGGACGATGAAGAGCAAAATGCCGCGTTCGGTGTTCTTGCCGCCGAACCAATCCAAGCTCTTGTTGAGATCGGCATCAGGCATGGCTTTGATCGCGGCTTTCGCATGCACGAAGGAATCTTTGAGGGTGGCGATGACTGTTGCTTTGTCGGTCGTGGACTTCTCGAGATTCTTGACATCTACGCTCGCTGGCGGAGGCGTGCCCACCAGTTTGTACAGGTTGTAATTTGCCGCGCTGACATGGAGGAAGACCTCAGCGATGGAACGCACGTCCGGCGCCGGTCGCCAGTTGTATTTGTTCGCGGGTATGGCCTCTGCGAGACGCGTGAACTTATCTTCCTGGACAATCACTTCGGAAAGAACTTCGGAACGAAATCCGGTGACGCCCGGAGTTCCGTCTTTGTAGGGGTTGACCTGTGCGGAGGCATGAACTGCTCCTGCTATGAGCAGAATGATGAAGCATAGAGCGGCGGTTGGGCGCTGCATGAGTCTCCTTATGATTTCACCAACGAGTGAGCGGAATATCGGGCCCGAGCAAAAAACAAACGCGAACAAATCTTTAGACGAGGGAAATGGCCGGAAGTCTACCGGAAACGGGTCGTACGCCAGAGCGAAATGCCGCAAGCGACCATCAGAATCAACATCGCGGTGGAAAGAATAACAACCCAAGCCTTACTGATGTCGATATGGGGCAGTCGTGCCATCGAAGCGAGCAAGATGAACAGGGCAGACGTCCCGAGAATCAGCAGCCAGTCGAAAAGAGATCTTGAATACTGGGCGGAACCGAAAGCTCTTCCTTCCATACCTGCCCGCACGTATTCATCTTCAACTCCATAGCGACGACCCTCCCGTTCGGCAGCGTCCCGCCAAGAGGAATGTTCGGGTTCGGTGGCCGATGAGAGCGAGATGGCAACCGCGCCCAGTGCCATCAGGAGCGAGCCTCCAGTGACCTGAGCATAGACAGTGCGGCTCGCACCGTGCAATTCGTGGAAGACGAGAAGTCCCCAGACGAGTCCCCAAAGTTGATTGGTGTTGGAAAGAGGAATGCCGCGGCTGATGCCGACATACTTCGTGGCGTACTGCTGGAATAGGTCTCCGATGACCCAGACGAACCCGCCGAGCATGAGCCAAAACAAAACGTCGCGCGCACTGGCGAGTTCGTGCCACAGCGGCACGGCTCCGCGGTAAGCGACAGCCAGCGATACCATGGTCACGAGTTCTCCGACCGTGAAGAACGTGATGAAGGACAGTGGATTCATCCCGGTCAGATAGGCCTTGCGGTAGGGGACGTACATAGTGCCCCAAAGAATTCCAGCGCCAAGAGCCGCCGCGATTCCAAAGGCTGCCTTGCCCGGTGCAGCCTCGTGCGATGATGCGATCGCGAGGAAAGTGGCTCCGCAGAACATGAGAAGTGCCCCACCCAGCACGCCAAGCCAACGCTTCGATGGAGACGAACGGAGTTCCTTGAAGAGCACGACGCCCCAGAAAATCCCGAGCAGGCTGTTCGAATTCCACAGCGGAAAAGCGATGCTGAGGCCGACGTTACGGATCGCGTAAATGGTCAGGGTGTTCGCCACTGCCCACATGCATCCCGCAAGGATCGCCCAAACTACGAGATGAGGTGCCTGACGGACGTCAGCGCGCACGTGCGAAGTACCGCGGATGAACGCGGGCACACTCCATCGCGCCAGAAAAACGCCGCAAACCATGATCAGGGAGACGGTGATCGGCGAAATATCGGGATTGACCAGCTTGATGGGAGCTTCGGCGCCGCCCAGCCACGCTCCGGCAGCGAATCCACAGAAAATGCCGAGCGCCTGTAAGCTGCGCAGACGGGTGGCGGGCATCCGGCCGGTGACGGTGGATTCCGGTGGATGAATGCGAGCGGGAAGAGCGGTCAACTGAGCTTGTCCAAGAGCAGGAGTCCGCCGAGCAGGACGATGAGGGGAATCCAGAAATGAATATCGGTGACGATGGCCCGGAACAAACTGTGGCTGCGGTCGCGAGGCATTTTTCGTTTCGATTCGTGCTTTACGTTCTGGAGTGCCATCTTAGGGAGCGACGGCTTGGCAGTCAATGTTTACGTTGCCGCCGGTGCGGTAAAATCCGCAGCACCAGTTGTCGAGCGTGACTGCAGGTGGAATGTGGTAATCCCATCGATTTCGGCCGTGAGAACGTCGGCGCGTATTGCGTTGGTCGAAGAACACATTCGACTTGAGAATGCGCACGAGCTAGAGGGCGTCCTGCGAACTTTTGGCGATTCGGCCCGCTATGACGACGAGCCATGGAACGAGCACTTTGAGGGACGCAACGGTGTGCGCGCGTTCTATGAACAACTCATGCACGCGATGCCAGATTTGCAGATCGACGTGCTGCACCGCCATGTTTCAGACGACGCGATCCTCGTGGAAGTCACTATTCGAGGGACGCACCTCGGCGCCTGGCGCGGATTGCCGGCCACCGGACGAAAAATAGAGTTTCCCCTGTGTGGCGTGTACACGTTCGACGCAGACGATCGGCTGGCGGGAGAAAAGATCTATTACGATCGCGGAACGGTCTTGCGGCAGCTTGGAATTTTTCACGAGCCTCAGAGTTTGTTAGGACAACTCTCGATCCTGCTGACTCATCCATTGACGCTCGCGCGAGCGCTGGCGAGAAAAATCTTCGGCAAGTGATTTTCGAGTTCGCCCCGCAACTGACGTGATACCGATTCAAATCCAACTACAACAAGCCGAGATGGTCGGGATACTTTGCCTGCAGAGCGCTGATGAGAAGTTCGAACTCGGGAAGTCGGTGCAAGCTGGCGAGGCAGGGATCTTTCAGAAAGAAAGGCCAGCAGGCGAATCCGTTTGCGATACTGCGCTCCAGCCACTCGAAAGCGGTTTCGGTCCTGCCTGTAAGAGCGAGCGTGCAGGCAATTTGATAGTAAGTGTGGTGAGCGTGCCCGAAAGTCTTCGGGCTGGAACAAGCTGTGGCGACACAATCGATGGCCGCATCTTTCTGTCCCGTCAGAGCATGAAGCAGACCTTGCAAGCTGATAATGAGCGGCTCCTGAGGGACGGCTGTGAGCGCTTTATCCATGAGACGCTCAGCCTCTCTGAAATCTCCGGTCCTCATGGCAGGTACCGGAGCGAAATACAGGGCATATTTGTTGGTTGGACTGTCTTCGAGCCAACGTTCAATATGGTGTCGCGCATTTTCGTAATCCTGTTCCCAAACATAAACCTGTACGACGCTAGGGCTCACCGCTTTCTTGGGTTGAAATGGACGCCCGCGCTCGAACATCTCGCGGGCATGATCGAGGAGGCCGATGTGGGCAAGGATGGTGCCAAGCCGGTTGTAGGCGTGTGGAAGATTGTTTTGCAGAGAGATGGCGCGTTTGAGATCGGCGATGGCTTCGAGATGCTGGAAATTCTTCGACGGACCCCAGAGTAGAAATGCGCGGGCCACATGACCCTCTGGAAGATTGGCATCGATCTCGAGTGCGCGGCGGCAGTGAAACTCAGCTTTCTCGAGCCACGCGCTGGCCGGATCAAATTCGAAATGGCGCGTGGCACAAGCGAAGGAAAGGGTGGCATGCGCGAGCGCGAAGGCCGGATCGCGAGTAACGGCGTTCGTAAGGTGGTGGCTGGCTTTGTCCATCATGGACGCGTCACCGGCCGCCGTGATTCTGTAACCACGCATGAATTCCGCGTACGCCATTGGGTCTCTGCTGTAACGGGGACGTTGCCCGATGACAGTCGGACTTTGCGGCCGATTCAGCGTGGCGGAGATTTGTCTGGCAAAGTCGGCCTCGAAGCCGGGAAGTCGATCAATTTCGAGATCACACTTCTTTGCGAAGCACGGGCGTTCCAAATGGGCGTCGAACATTTCGAGCGATAAACGCCATTGGCCTTTGGAGTTCTGAATTGCTCCATGAATCACAAACCGCACGCCCAATCGCGAGGCGATTTCAGACGCAGTCGAATCAACGGGCAAGTTGAGGACTGCCGAGGTAGGCAAGACATCCACCCCGGGCAAATTCCCCAGCCGGGAGACGAGAGCATCGGAGAATCCAAGACAAATCCCCTGGTCGTCAGGAACTTTTCCCAGTAAGAGAAGCGGCAGGACAGCGATGGAAGAGCGCTCTGCTTGATCGCCGTTTGCATTTTGTGCGTCACCGGAATCAATGCTTTGTCTTGAATCGGAGCGCGAGGAGAATTTCGCGTCGATCACGCGGATGGGGCCAATGAAGCGATAGCCTTTGCCGACGACAGTCTCAAGGAAACGAGGGCGGTCGGCATCGTCTCCGAGGGCCGTGCGAAGTTTCCGCACAACGTTGTTGACGTTCTTTTCGGTATCGATGAACAGATCGGAGCGCCAAAGTTTCTTGACAATCTCTTCTCGGGAAACCATCTGCTCGCGGCGCCCGACCAAAAAGATCAACAACTCCATGGGTTTCTTTTCGAGCTTGACCCTGCGCCCGAAACGGCGGAGTTCGTAGCGCCCAAGATCGAGTTCAACGTTACCCGTAGTTTGTCTGAAAGCAGGCATGAAGCGGTACCGTCCAAGCATTATCCGATAGAAATCAGAGACTTGCGACGATATGCGAAAGATACTGAAACGCTATTCTTGCTGCATTGTAAACGCTGCCCACCGGCCTGATGATTCCGTTCATCGAGACCGATAGCGGTCGAAATCAGAGTGATGTGGAGGAAGCGATGGCAGTGAATGCGGACAAAATGAATGAGTTTCTTGGAAAGTTCGTGAACGATTTAGGGGCGACCGTTCACGCAGGGATGGTCGTGATCGGAGAACGGCTTGGGCTATACAAGGCCCTCGCAGCCGGACCTCTCACGGCAAAGGAACTGGCAGCGATCACTCGCACCGACGAGCGTTACGTCAGGGAGTGGCTGGCATCCCAGGCGGCAGGCGGATACGTGATGTACGACCCGCTTTCGCAAGAGTTCAGCATGACGGAAGAGCAGGCCTTCGCGTTGGCGAACGAGGACGGTCCAGCCTACTTGCCAGGAGCGTTTGAACTCGCTTTGGGATCACTGGCAGCGGTTCCTCGGATTACCGAATCGTTTCGCTCCGGCGCCGGCATGGGCTGGGGTGAACACGAGGACCGTGTTTTTCACGGATGCGAAAAATTCTTCCGTCCGGGGTACGCCGCGAACCTGGTGGGATCGTGGATTCCCGCCCTGGACGGGGTCACCGAGAAACTTACACGCGGGGCGAAAGTCGCCGACGTGGGATGCGGGAAAGGTGCTTCGACGATTCTGATGGCGAAGGCGTTTCCGAACTCGCAGATTTTCGGCTTCGATTATCACGACAAGTCGGTCGAGGCGGCGCGCGAATCCGCGAAGCGGCAGGGACTGGGTGATCGAGTGAAGTTCGAAGTAGCAAAGGCGAAGGAATTCCCCGGGAAAGGCTACGATTTCGTGGCGGTGTTCGATTGCCTGCACGATATGGGCGATCCGGTTGGGGCGGCAGCCCATGTTCGGTCGGCAATGGCCGACGATGGCTCGTGGATGATCGTCGAACCCTTCGCCAATGACGAACTGAAGGACAATCTGAATCCGGTCGGCCGAGTCTATTATTCCTTCTCGACGCTGCTCTGCACGCCTTGTTCTCGGTCGCAAGAGGTGGGAATGTGCTTGGGCGCTCAGGCAGGGGAGAAGGCCGTCCAGAAGGTCGTAACTTCCGCTGGATTCAGCCGCTTCCGGCGCGCGACGCAAACACCCTTCAATTTGGTTTACGAAGCCCGTCCGTAACGAAGAGGCCAACTCGAAGGTTTAAAAAACCAAACGCCCTGGCTTGCGGTCAGGGCGTTCGAGTTGGCAGAACTACAGCGTTTTAGAACATATTCCACAGGAATTGGTTGTAGACCTCGTGATGGAACTGAACTTCTTGTGCCTTCACAAATGTCCCAAGGGCGCGGGCGCAGCGGTCGGCGGAGGCTTGCTTCAGATCCCCGTAGCGGCCCTTGACGTCTTCGCCGAGCAAGGTCGTGGTCCAATTCGCCTTCCTGAAGTTTTCCAGCGCGGTGTAGATGTTGTCGGGCAAGTAGCGCTCGGCCTGCCGCAGGTTCTTGATCTTCGACGTCTCGCCATCGAGGCCGGTCTTGAAGATCGAATAGAGCACCAGATACGGATTTGCGTCGGGAGCCACGGAGCGAACTTCTACGCGCATGCTTTTTTCGTTGCCGATAGGAATGCGGATCATGGATCCGCGGTCGACCGCGGACGCCTTAATCTGATTCGGCGCTTCAAAGTGCGGATCAAGGCGCCGATAAGCATTCACGCTGGGGTTTAAGAGCAGGCAGATGTCGTTGCCATGCGTGAGGATGCGGTCGACGAAGGCCCATCCCATTTTGCTCAGCTTCTCCTGACCCTTCGCGTCCCAGAAAAGATTCTTGCCTTCGGCGCTGATCGAGACGTTGGTGTGCATGCCGCTGCCGTTGACTCCCACCACCGGCTTCGGCAGGAATGAAGCAGTCAGGCCCATATGCGTGGCGACCTGTCGGCAGATCAACTTGTAAAGCTGAATCTGGTCGGCGGCGGCGACGACTTCGCCGTATCCGTAGTTGATTTCGAACTGCGAGGGCGCGACTTCCGGATGGTCTTTCTCATTCTGGAAACCCATAGCGCGCTGCACTTCAGCCGTTGTGTCAATGAACGTGCGGAGCGGATCGCCAGGCAGCGAATGATAGTAGCCGCCGGTGTTTACATATTCGAATTTCCCAGTTTCGTGATAGTGGCGCTCGGCGTCCGAGCCTTTGAAGAGGAAGCCTTCGATTTCGTTCGCCGCGTTAAGCGTATAGCCCTTCTTTTTGTGAAGGTCGTCGGCGAATCCCTTGAGCACGCCACGAATGTCGCCTGAATACGATGTGCCACCCTTGTCGATGACCTCGCCGAAAACCAGAACCTTTCCGGAGCCGAAGACGTCGGCCGGAGCCCAATAGAACGCGCCCCAATCGATGCCCAAGCGCAAGTCGCTTTCGCGTTGCGCGGTGAAGCCACGGATCGAGGAGCCGTCGAAGGTTAGGTTGTCCCAGCTCTTCAGCAGGAATTTCTTGTCATAGTCGAGCATGTGCAACCGGCCTTCGAGGTCGCTGAAGAGCACGGTCACGGCCTTGATTCGCTTCTCGTCAGTCAGATACCGGAGGCGATCCTCCTGAACCAAGTCGGGTGCGGTGTGGTTCCTGCGCTGCTCTTTAGCTTTGAGATTAAGTTCTTCGAGTTCGTCATACGTGAGGGCCAGGAAATTCCGCAGTTCGGTAGACATGGATATCGTTCGGTCTCCTTGATTTCGAAACTATGATTTGGGCAAAAATCTCGTCAGATACAGGGAAGTTGAAATGGCTGGTTTCAACACGCTGACTTGGAACACGGAAGGATAGCGCGACGGGCGGAGGCCAGCCAATCGAAAAAGCTGATGCAAGGCATAAAAGGGATTTATTCACGTTGGTAACAGTTATTCGGAATCCGGTGCGCGGGTGAACACGCTTTGTCAGTTCATCTCAGAAAGCTAGGAGCCGGGGGCCACGAGAACGGGCGTCATCCAGTCGTGAATCGAATGTTGATTGCCGCAGTCCAAGCATCGCGTGGCGGGGTAAGGCGTGCGGCAGTTGGGACAGATAGCATTGGATTCGAAAGTGTCGAAGGCCTGACCGCAATTCCCACATTTCCAATAGGCGCCGATCGGAGGGGATGTCTTGCACGATGGACAGGAATAAGCGGCGCGCCGGGGCAGCTTTGCCATGAGCAACAGGGATTGCGCATGCTTCAATCCTCCCCAGCAGTTCATGAGCATGAAAACTGCGATCGCCGCGAGCCAGAGGTCCCTGCTGACAAATGCCCAGATGATGAAGCCGGCGACACCGATAAGTCCCAGGATTGTGGCTACCATCAGGCTGCGCGCTCGTCCCATGACAAACCAAAGGAGGGATCGAAGAATCTGACCGCCGTCCAAGGGATAAATAGGCAGGATGTTGAAAACCAGCAAGCCTACGTCAATAGCAAAGACAGCGCGGACCAGTTTGTAAACGTCTGGAAGGGAGATCATCCAACCCGAACCGCGTGCGAAGACAAGCAGTGCGTAGAGCACGGGTGCTAGAGCTACGTTGACCAACGGGCCGGCTGCAATGCTCCAAAGGGTTGCTCCCGGGCGCGGTGGCGGATCGACGTAAGCCACACCACCCAGTGGCCACAACACAATTCGATCGGCCTTTCCGCCGACCTGACGGCACGCCAGAGCGTGACCGAACTCGTGTAGCAGCACGATCAGGAAAAGCGCCAAGTACTCGATTACGTTCCAAGTAACGGACGAGTAGCTGCCAGCGCGGCTTTGGATTTCATAAACCGCCACCAGAAACCACGACCAATGCAGAAAGACGTCGATTCCCGAAAAGCGGAAAAGATGGATCGATCCTTGCCGAGCGGTTGGCATGGGATGAAGTTTACTGTATTTCGCTGAGACCAGTTAGAACGCCGGAGTTGATGGACTTGGGTTTCGGCTCGGGGCTATTGGCGATGGGCCGAGGCTCCTGCGGCGAGCTCGCGCAGGGTAGTGAGGAAGCCCGCGGCAGTGCGGGGATCGTCGAGGGCATCGAGGGCGATGGTCGCCGAGAACTGCGGGGATTCGGGACGAAAACGAACTTGCAGAACGTCTTGCTGACGCACCGTCATCAGAGTGTTGAGTTCAGGCGTGGAATCCTGCTTCCAGTGGGTGCGCGTGGTGAGAACAACCGGGCCGGGCTCGTAGATATCCCATTCACGCTGGTCGCGCTTGCGTGCGGTGATGTTGCGGCTGTGGGCGCACCATCGATGACGCGTCACCTCAAGATGAAAACTGGGAGAGCCTCCGAGATCGGCCTCGAAGGTCAGGGTTTCCTTCTGGTTGTGCCAGCGGCTGAGGATCCAATGGATGGGAAGAGGCCGCGGGCGGAATTTCATGGTGACGTGGGCGTTTTCGAAACTACGCGAAGGGAAGTGGAGTCGGGCATACAGGCGGGAACTGTTCAGCCATTGGGAATCGAGAACGCGTCCTTTACCGGCGCAGGCGGATTGGACCCAGCGCAGAGCTTCGGTGCCGCGCCTGCGGTTATAGGCAGCGAAAAGAAAATACCAGGCGACCAAAGAGATAACCGCGCAGATCGCTCCAATGACTAGAGGGTTTCCCACGACCTCTTCCCCAAACCTCTGATGCTGATGGTACGTCCGAGGTTGTGACTACAGCAAGTGGACATTAGTCTCCAAACCGTAATTTTTCAATCCTGAAATGGATGGACTGTGGAAAATTCACAGTCTCCACTTTTGGGGCCGACTGGACAGTTCCAGAACAGCCGTGGCAGGGGATGGGCCGTTACAATAGCGCCGTGCCGTCCATCGTCCGAGACTTCAAAACCGAGGATTTCGAACTGCTCTGGCGCATGGATCAGGAGTGTTTCGCCCCAGGCATCGCTTATTCCAAGCAGGAATTGAGGGCTTATATCCGGAACCGAGGATCATTCACCCTGGTCGCCGCAGACTCAGACCAGGCGAAACCGCAGGGATTCATCGTGGTGCAGGGCGGATCGACGGGGCACGTGATCACGATTGATGTGTCGGAGGGAGCACGGCGCTCAGGAGTTGGATCGTTGCTCTTGAAGTCCGCCGAAGATCGGTTGCGCGCGGCCGGCAGCGACGCCGTGGGACTAGAAACAGCTGTCGATAATGTTGCTGCGCTGAAGTTTTACAAGCGTCACGGTTACGCCGTGGTTCGAACTTGGCCGCGCTACTATTCAAACGGAGTGGACGCGCTCGTTCTGAAGAAGAATTTGGCCTGAGCTGCAAAGGTGATTGCGCGAAGTCGCTGTTTCCGGGTACCTTGCCTCAGCGGAAGAGATGAAATGAAAGTTGCTATCCAGGGAGAACGGGGCGCGTTCAGTCACGAGGCCGCAGAGCGCATGGCGCCGGGATGTACGATTATTCCTTGCGCCCGTTCGGCCGAAGTATTCGACCGAGTCGAGCAGGGATCGGTAGCCGCCGCAGTGATCCCCATTGAAAACACGCTCGCGGGAACGGTGGCCGAGCATGCCGACCTTCTTGTGTCGCGCGACGTATTCATTCAAGCTGAATACCTTCTTCGGATCGTCCACAACGTGATTTCAGGGTCGAATGTTCGGTTGGGTTCGTTGAAGCGTGTGCTATCACATCCGGTGGCGCTCGATCAGTGCCGTGATTTCTTTCGACGGAATCCCCATATTGAGCCTATTCCGTTTTACGACACGGCTGGCAGCGTGAAGCATGTGGTGGCAAACCAGTTGAAAGACGCTGCAGGGATTGCCGGACGGCAAGCGGTTCGCGAATATTCGGGAAAGATCATCGAGAGCGGGGTCGAAGATGACAAGCGGAATTTCACAAGATTCTTTCTCATTCGAAAGAGAGGCAAGACGGGCGGCGCCGCCCGCTCGTCCCGCAAGCGACTTGCGAAAACCTCGTCGTCGAACACCGAATTTCAACGCTTGATCCCACGCGGAGCCAACAAGACTTCGATAGCCTTCAAGGTGCGCAATGTGCCGGGGGCGCTGTTTAAGTCTCTGAGTGTTTTCGCTTTGCGAGATATCAGCCTGAGCAAGATCGAGTCTCGCCCCATGCGCGGGCGCCCATGGGAGTACGTTTTCTATGTCGATTTTCTGCGAGGCGACGATGAGCCCGCTCAAAATGCGCTTCGCCATCTGGGCGAGGTGGCAGAGTTTGTGAAGGTTCTTGGAATCTATCCCTCCGCGTAACGACCAATGTTGCAACTCCAAGACCTCTGGTCACGACCGTCTGTGACGCAGAACACATTCGTGCTCCCGGCGGCAACCTAGACTGTTTGGGTGCCATTGATGCCGTTCCCCTGGCACGCAATCATTGCAGGGAGGGTGTATGCGTTACTTGAGAGTATCCGCCATTTTTCTGTCGATTCTCGCGCTTTGCTCATTGGCTGCAGCAAAGCAAAACAAGATGGGAATTCATGAAGTCAGCAACGTTTCGTTCAGCAGTCAAGTACGTGCTGGAAGCGTGGTAATACCGGCCGGCGACTATACGGTCCGGCACACCATGGAAGGCGAAGACCACATCATGGTGTTCCAACGCCAACATGAAAAGGCTCAATTCAGAGTGAAGTGCACTCTGATACAACTGTCAGCCAAGGCTGCAAGGACCGAAGCCAGCTTTCAGACCGATGCCGGCGGCGAAAGGGTACTGCAAGAGCTGATATTCGAAGGCGATACTGCAAAACATGTGTTCTAAGCGAATCCGCTAAAAAGCTTGACTCCGTTTGAGTTCGTGACCCGAGAAAGTTCTCTGGCTGCGTCAGCGGGTGAACCTCGCTGGCGCGCGGAGGGCTTTTTGCTCACTAACTCCACACAAGCGGAAAACCATCTGGCGGTCGAAGTTTGGACGCGCGAAATCTGATCGATTTGGCGGTCGCACACGGATTCGGACGTCGAGGATCGATTCAATCTCCTCTCCCGAAGCCGGGTTTCTCAGCCGACTCGCTACGACATCCACAAATTCTTTCAGCTGTTACCCTCGTTGCAGCGCGTTCCAATTTAGTGCTTGCAAGGGAGTATCTGCCGCGTTAGCCTCTGCACCTTAGACACATTCCACGAATACGATAAGGGAATAGAATTCAAGCTCTTGCCGAGACCGGTTTTGGGCCGGCCTGAAACCTTTCCCTGGATACAAACATCTAAACTTGAGCGAGTTACACTCAAGGAGAAATATGAGCCAGCAGACGCCATCCGAGCGAACTCCTAAGGTCAAGGAAACAAACGAACAGAAAGCTCTTCCTGTGCTACCGGTACGGGATACGGTGCTGTTTCCGCACGCAGTCTTGCCCCTCACGGTGGGGCGGGAGAGCTCGGTTCAACTGATTAATTCTCTCGGGGAAGACAAGACCATTATTGTAGTTGCTCAGCGCGAGGCTCGCGTGGATGCTCCGCAGCCGAGTGATCTGTACACCGTCGGTACTTCGGCGGTTGTTCACAAAGTGGTAAAGATGCCTAACCAAAGCCTCTTTGTGTTCGCCGAGGGGCTGGAACGAGTGCGACTGGGAGAGTTTACGCAGTTGGCGCCCTTTATGAGCGCTCATTATCAAGTGCTTCCGGAAGGAACCGCGCCTTCCGTGACATCCGAGATCGAAGCACTCCAAAGAAACGTTCTCACATTGTTCCAACAGATTGTTGCGGGATCGCCGACGCTGTCCGACGAACTGTCGACGGTTGCGATGAATATCGACGAGCCGGGACGCCTGGTTGATTTCATTGCGTCGTCCTTGCCGTCGCTTTCGACTCCCGACAAACAGGACACCCTCGAGACCCTCGAAGTCCACGTCAGGCTGGAAAAGATTAACCAGCACCTCGCGAAGGAACTTGAAGTCCAGCAACTACGCAACAAGATCCAGAGCGAAGTACAGGATCGCGTGCAGCAGACGCAGCGTGAGTATTACCTGCGCGAGCAGATGAAAGCGATCCAGAAAGAACTGGGAGAGCAGGACGAGGGCCAGCGCGACGTCGAGGACCTGAAAAAGAAGATCGAAGAAGCAGGCATGCCCGACGAGGTTAAGAAAGAAGCCCTGAAAGAGTTGGGCCGTTTGTCACGGATGTCGCCGATGGCTGCGGACTATTCACTGACCCGCAACTACATCGAGTGGCTGGCTGTTCTTCCGTGGGCGAAGACCTCGGGCCAGGAGATCGAGATTCCGAAAGCGAAAGAGATTCTGGATCACGATCACTACGATCTCGAGAAGGTCAAAGACAGAATCCTCGACTATTTGTCGGTGAGGCGGCTGAAGCCGAACATGAAGGGGCCGATTCTTTGCTTCGTAGGGCCTCCAGGTGTAGGTAAAACCTCGCTGGGCAAGTCGATTGCGCGAGCCTTGGGACGCAAATTTGTGCGGCTGTCGCTGGGCGGCGTTCACGATGAAGCCGAGATTCGAGGTCACCGGCGTACGTACATCGGTGCCTTGCCGGGCCAGATCATCCAGGGAATCCGGCGCGCTGAGACGAAGGATCCGGTGTTCATGCTCGACGAGATCGACAAAGTCGGGCGTGATTTCCGCGGCGATCCGGCGTCGGCGCTATTGGAAGCATTGGATCCGGAGCAGAACTCATCGTTCCGCGACAACTATCTCGATGTGACGTTTGATCTTTCGAAGGTTCTGTTCATCACGACCGCGAACATGCTCGATCCGATTGCCGAGCCTCTGCGCGATCGCATGGAGATCATCGAACTGCAAGGTTATACGGAAGAAGAAAAGGTCCACATCGCATTCCAGTACCTGATCCCGCGTCAAATTGACGAGAACGGAATCACTGCCGAGCAGATCGAATTTCCGGAAGAAGCGGTGCGCTACACGATCCGCCACTATACGCGCGAGGCAGGTGTTCGCAGTCTGGAGCGCACCTTGGGAACGATCTGCCGTAAGCAGGCGCGTCGCCTGGCCGAAGGCAAAAGCGAAAAACTGGTTGTCACCAAGGAAGTTGTGCAGGAATTCCTCGGAGGGATCAAGATTCGCAGCGAAGGCGAGATTGCCGAACGCACAGAGCGTCCGGGTGTCGCGGTAGGTTTGGCTTGGACTCCGTCAGGCGGCGACGTGCTGTTCGTCGAAGCGAATGCCATGAAAGGCAAGGGCGGATTCACCATGACTGGCCAGATCGGCCAAGTCATGCAGGAGTCCATGCAGGCGGCCCTGACCTGGGTTCGTTCGAATGCGGATCGTCTTGGCGTAACGGAAGATTTCTTCGCTACCCATGACCTCCACATCCACGTTCCGGCAGGTGCGATTCCGAAAGACGGTCCGTCGGCGGGCGTCACTATGGCAACCACTTTGGTTTCGCTTCTCACGAAGCGCCGCATCACGCCGCTTCTCGCAATGACAGGCGAGATCACGCTAAGCGGAAATGTGCTACCAGTTGGCGGTATCAAGGAAAAGGTGCTGGCTGCGAAGCGGGCAGGAGTCCGCGACGTGATTTTGCCGGCGGATAACAAGATGAACGTGGAGGAGGATCTCTCGCCCGAGCAGTTGGAGAACCTGAACGTTCATTACGTTAAGACCATCGATGAAGCGTTGCGCGTGTCCCTGCCAGCGGTCGCAGAAGGCCCAGCGGCGAAGATCCTTTCGACGCCGCCGAAGGATCCGAGTCAGGACTACAACCCGACACCTATCAAGGAGCCGGAGCCGGTCCACGATAAGGTCCTCACAACGCAGGCGTAAGAGTCAACGAACAACAGACAAGGCCAGCGCGTATCGGTGCTGGCCTTTTTCTTCTGCCCGCTTTTATCGGCTGAGACGACGCGTCCAATCCACGAGATTCTGTAGCAACTGGCCGATCAACTTCTTCGCGGCTTCCTCTGTCGGGTTGCCATTGGAGGCGAACTTTGCAGCAGCTTTCGAAGTCATGATCTCCGGCAGATCGACTGCGTGAATGTTGAGGAACACAAAACTCTGCCGCCGATGGTATTGCGCGAACGCCTCCGAACAACCCAGGTCAAAGGCAAGTCGGATTTTGTTTCTGATAAAAGCGGCCCTCCACCGCGGGCTCAGCGCGGTACACTGGACCCCTGATGCGCGTACGCGTGCTTTTCTTCGGAGTGTTGCGGGAAGTAGCTGGAAAGGATGCTGAGGAAATAGACCTGCAAGATGGGGCTGCGCTGCGCGACCTTCTGGACCGCTATTCAGCCCACCTTCCGAAACTGAAAGAATTTCTCCCTTCGATTGCGTGCGCTGTCAATCAACGTTACGCGGGGCCGGATAGCAAGCTGAATCCGGGAGATGAGATCGCCTTGTTGCCGCCCGTGAGCGGCGGAGCGCCTGAAATGAACTCTGCGCGCGGCGCGCAATACGCTCACATTACCCTCGAACCGATCGACACTCAGGGCGTCTTAGCATCGCTCAAGTGCGGAGAGGACGGTGCCGCGCTAGTCTTCGAAGGCGTCGTGCGCAACCACACGCGTGGCCGCAGGACCCTCTATCTCAACTACGAAGCCTATGAAGAGATGGCGGTGGCGCAAATGCAATCATTAGCGGCAGAAGCGCTCCGCAAGTTCCAAGTTCGCGATTTGGCGGTTGTGCACCGGCTGGGGAAGCTTGAGATTGGTGAAACCAGCGTGCTGATTGCAGTGGCTTCGGCGCATCGAGGGGCGGCATTCGATGCGTGCCGCTGGCTAATCGACACCCTGAAGCGTACCGTGCCAATCTGGAAGAGAGAGTACTTCGAGGACGGAGTTGTCTGGGCGGATGGTGACCCGTTTCCCGACGAGATTCCACGCGCAAATTCTTGAGGACAAGGCAGCCCCGCCAAGATCGCGGCATCTAAGTGAACGGCGTGCGCGCGGCTCACATCCAACTTCAAGGAAGCAGCCGGACTCAGGAATCGTCCCGACGGCCGGCTCGGATCTGGACGGCGGGTAGCGATCGCCAAGGTATACTTCATCCGTCGATGAGAAAATCCGTCTCCCGTCTGCACCTGCTATGCCCGATCCTTTTTGTGTGTGGGCTGTCGGCGCAGCAAGTCTCACCTCCGCCGGCGGCTCAAAAGCCAGACGCACAGTCAACTCCTTCGACAACACTCAAAGTTGACGTCAACCTGGTCAACGTATTTGTCACGGTGACCGATGCGCAAGGCGCTCCCGTGGGCGGACTAGCGAAAGAGAATTTTGTTTTAAAAGAAGACGATCGCGAGCAGAAGATTGCCGTGTTCGACAAAGAATCTGCGCTTCCGCTTTCGATTGCACTCGCGATCGACACCAGCCTGAGCACGCGGCACGACCTGCCTCTCGAACAGGCCTCGGCCAAGCGCTTCGCACACGCAATCCTGCGCCCGATCGATGTACTTTCGGTCTACGCGTTCAGCGAAGTGGTCATCGAAGCGACGCACGGATACACCTCGGAGCTCAAGCGCATCGACGAAGGTATCGATCACCTTCGCATGGGAGCCGCGACCGCTCTCTTTGACGCCATCTATACGGCTTCACGATCCCTGGATCATCGAAAAGGACGAAAGGTGATCGTCCTGATCACCGACGGAGGCGACACCATCAGCCGAGTCGATTACAAGGAAGCGGTGCGCGCCGCAGAAGAGGCCGAAGCGATTGTCTATTCGATCATCATCGTTCCGATCGAAAGCAGCGCCGGCCGCGAAACCGGTGGGGAGCATGCGTTGATTCAGCTTTCTGAAGACACAGGAGGAAAGTATTACTACGCGACGTCGACTACGCAACTCGACGATGCGTTTCACAAGATCAGCGACGAATTGCGCACGCAGTATCTGTTAGCCTACTACCCATCGCAGCGGACATCGTTTTCAGACTTTCGCCGAATCGAGGTGAAGGTCGTGGGGGTTCCAGATTCGAATCCCTATCGCGTGCGACACCGGGCCGGGTATTACTCAGTGAAGTCGGACTTTTGACGGCGCAACTGTGAAAGAGTCAACCCAGCTTCCTACAATTTCAGAAATTCCACTTACCGAAAACTGAAGGCTTTAGCGGCGATTTCCGGGAAATATCGGGTCAACAATTACAAAACATTACACAAATTACTGATAGTAAAGGTTGTTTCGTGCCGAGTTGTTATGTTAAAACTCTGGCCAAGAAATTGCTTTTACCCTCGGAAACGCGCAACTGATGGGTTGGATGATGTCAGATTGTGCTACTACGCAGTTCCGCTTGGGGAAGCAGACTCGCCAAGTTGTTCGCCGCTGAGATTTCACATGCGGTTTCACGAATTCGACGTCGCCCGTGCAATTCGAAGTGCACATTCCGAAAGGATGGTTGAAGATGCTGAAGCCCAATTCCCCTCGGGCCGTTTCGTGCTTTGCTTTTGTTCTGGCACTGCTAACCGTGATCGCTTTGTTCTCATCCACCACGATTGCTCAGACCAGTGTGGGTCAGGGCAGCATTCAGGGAACGGTGACCGATCCCAGCGGAGCGGTAGTAGGCGGTGCGAAGGTCATCATTACGAATCGAGCCACCGGTCAGGTGGCAACCACCACTACAACGTCGACCGGTACGTACAACTCCGGAGGTTTGATCGTCGGTGACTACACCATCCGGGTAGAGGGGAAAGGTTTCAAGACGACACAGTTGACGGTGCCTGTTCAAGTGGCAGTGACCACGACGGGCAATATCAAACTGGAAGTCGGCCAGGAAAGCACCGTCGTTGATGTGCAAGGTAGCGCTGTCGCCGTGAATACGGAACAAGCGACGGTGCAGGGCGTGCTCACGGGAGAGCAGATCGACAACCTTCCGGTGAATGGCCGCAACTTCCTGGATCTCGCCCAGTTGGAGCCCGGCGTACAGATGCAGGACGGAACGTCGTTCGATCCGACGAAGGCGGGATATTCGTCAGTCTCCATCAACGGAGTATTCGGCCGGACGCCGCGAATTGAAGTTGATGGTCTTGATATCAGCGACGAGACCGTCGGGACAACGACGCAGAACATTCCGATGAGTTCCATTCAGGAATTCAATATCAGCAGGTCTTCACTCGATCTTTCGACGGAGGTCACGTCGTCGGGTGCCGTGAATCTGGCGACTCGTTCCGGAACAAATGACTACCACGGTCAAGCTTTCTACATTTTCCGTGATCAAGCAGCAGGGTTTGCGAACTTCCCCGGCGGCCAAAGCCTACCATTTCAAAGGAACCAATTCGGAGGGCGGTTCGGGGGAGCCTTAATCAAAGACAAGGTTTTCTTTTTCGTCGACAGTGAGCGCATTAAGCAGGATAGTTCAGATCCTGTTGTAGTTGCAGCGCCGTTCTCAAGCCTCTCCGGGGGATTCGCCGCTCCTTTCCGAAGCACGTCGAGCGAAGGGAAACTTGACTGGCAGGCAACACAGAATATTCACGTTTTCTACAAATTCGCGTACGACGTGAACTTCTCTGCCAGCAACGCATTTGCGGGCGATTATTCTTCCTACGCGAACCGCGACAATGTTCCGTCGCACGCCATCGGAGTCGACTGGAATAAGGGGAGCTGGTCGAACAGCTTTCGTTTTGGCTACCTAAAATTCCACAATTTGATTGGCGGGGATACCAGCGCGGCACCAAGTCCGATCAATCCATTCCCGTCGATCGAAATGATCTTCGCCGATAACGGTCTAACAACCGGGCCGAACTTCCTTGCCCCGCAACAGACCTATCAAAGCAATAAGCAAATCAAGTATGACGGCAGCAAGGTGTGGGGAAATCACGTCTTCCGCTTCGGCGCGGGGGTCAATCGAATTCTGGGCGGAGGGTTTGCCAGCTTCATCAAGTTGGGCCCTGAGGCGATCACAGCTGTGAACGGACAAAATATCGGCCTTCCCGCCGGCGCAGGATTCCAGTGCTCGGATCCTAGTGGAGCTAGTTGCCCAACTGATCCCGGCGCCTATCCCTTCATCGAAGGAGTCTTTGGCAACGGACAAGGCTACTTTACGGAGAAACCTGAATTCGGGAATCCGGCAGGAGGGCAGGCGGACACCCGCTTCCAGGCCTACGTTGGGGATTCTTGGAAAATTAAGCCGAATTTTACTCTGACCTATGGCTTGCGCTACCTCCGCGATACCGGTCGCACAGACAGCGATTTGGCGCCGATTCCGTGCTCGGAAACGACTTTGATTCCTTGCAACGGCAACCTTCTTGACCAGTTCGGAAATACTCCCGGATTGGGTAACCGTATCCGACAGCCGAACTCGAATTTCGGCCCACAAGTAGGATTTGCGTGGGATCCTGCGAAGAACGGTAAGACGGTGATTCGCGCAGGTGCTGGCATCTACTATGAGAATTCCGTTTTTAACAATGTTCTATTTGACCGGCCCGGGAAGCTGCCGACAGGCTTGTTCTTTGCGACGGGAGTGATCGGCTGCAGTCCAGGCGCAGCGTTTGGCTCGGAAGGCCTCACTCTGCCGAACGGAAGTTTGTTGAATACGATTGACGGAGCGGACGTTGCAACTCAACTCTGCTTCCAACCGCTTGGAGCGACAGCAGGAAGCACCACCGTTGGAAATGCCATTGGAGACCTCTCCTTGGCTTACCAGAGGTGCGGTTGCGGCCGCCGGCCCAGCAGCCAATGGCAACTTCGTTGGCAATACGCTCCAGTTTGACAGTGCGCTCGAAGGATACTCGGTATATGCGCCAAATTATCGAACCCCTCGTTCGTATCAGATGAACCTCGGTTTCCAGCGGGAACTGATTAAAGGGGGCGTTCTTTCGGTTGATTACGTGCGAAATATCAGCCTGCACTTCCCTTTGACGGTCGATGTGAACCATGTGGGGGATTCTCGGTATTTGAATACGGCTTCTGCCGTCGCTGCGATTGCCACCACGTTGACCGCCTGCGGTGCTGCGACTATCAATTCTGCGATCGCTTCGTGCGCGGCAAACGGTGGATCGCCGGCGACTATCGGTAACTTCGCATCCAACGGCTTGGATTCCGGCGTTTCCTATCTGGAAGGGCTGGGTGCTGCGGCGGTTGGCTTGGATCCTGGCGTAAACGGCGCCGCGTTCGGTGGAATAAACCCCAACGTGGGTGTCGGCGACGTCCAGTACCCGATCGGAAGGTCCGTTTACAACGGTCTGCAATCGGAGTTCAAATATCAACTTCGCGGGCCTATTCGCGGCATCAGCGGCATGAATTTGCAAGTTGCTTACACCTTCTCACGATTCGAAGGAAACGGAGGGAATGATCAGAATTTCAGCGCTGTGGGGTCGGATGGAAGAAACCCGACAGCTTTCTTTGGACCTACATCTCTTGACAGGACACACCAGCTTAAGTTCGGAACCACCTTCGACGTTGCGCATCACGGTCCAAGGCTGAGTTTCATCGGTGGTTTCCTCTCCCCAACACCGTCGAATCTTTCTCTCGATGTGAGTGGGCAAGATCAAGCGGCGGGCATCTTTACCGCTGATCTCACCGGTGACGGCACAATCGGCGATCTGATCAATTCGGCCGCTACGGGCATTGGAAAGCCCGGCACCTATATGCGACAGGTTTCCAAAGGAGGCTTGAATAATGCAATTAGCACTTTCAATACGAATTTCGTCGGCAAATTAAGTCCCGCTGGACAAGCGCTGGTTAATGCCGGACTGTTCACGTCAGATCAATTAGTCTCTTTGGGCGCCACCATCAATGGAGGGACTCCGCTCTCTACAATTACGAATCCGGCTGGCAACCCGTGGTACAAGGACTTTGATGCGGTCATGGCATGGCCAATCAAACTGCGGGAACATATCGTCCTTACGCCAAGCGTTTCGTTCTTTAACGTCTTGAATTTTTCTAACTTTGGCTCGGTCGGATCGCTTACAACTCCTCTTGGGGCTCTCACCGGCGGTCCTGGCTCCCCCAACGGCACGATTGCGGGGAACGATCCAACACACAACGTACTTCGCTCCGGATTGGGCTCGGGCGTGTTCGCGGCCGGCGCACCTCGAGAAGCTGAGTTCGGTTTGAGGATCGACTTTTAGTCGAACTCAGAAAATTAAATAGCGCCGCCGGCCTTCGGGCCGGCGGTTTTTTATTGCGGGATCACCCGAGAACGAGTTCTTGTCCTAAGGGGCGAGCTCGCCTCGCAGCCGTTTGGAGAGTTTTTCAATCTGTTTTAATTTCTCGATCACATCCTTCGGAAGCATTCCTTTCCGAACGCTCGCAACGTCGGACGGAATGGTTTGGGCCGTGCGTGCGAGATCATCGGCCTCGCGCTGCGCCTGTACAAGATCAAGTCGCCGTGAGTTTGGCCCGGATCGCGTCTGCTTACTGTCCAGATCGTTGTTCTTGTCCTGATCCAACGACGGCGGAGGAGTGGGGAAGTGGCCGGGGGCTTGTGGCGTCGCGGCCGCAACCACGAATGAAAGGAACGCAGGGAGTATCAGAAGCGAAAATCTCTTCATGGGGCACGCCTCCTGCCGGAAGAAAAAGTTGGCGGTATTGTACTACTCAATTCCCGCACAGAGTCTTGCTGCGAGCGCGTTTTCCGGGTGTGTGCTTTGTGTACAATGCGAGCATGTCGTTTCGGGGCCAGCAAGGAAATCCCAATGCAAAACGCGGCCGAACACCTCCGCCGGAGGACACGTTCGAAGAAGCATCATTCCTGAAGGCGTTAGGCGAAAAACAGCAGTCGGTTTCGGTCAAGCTGATGGATGGCCAGATAGTCCGCGGGTGGATTGAATACTACGATCGGAACATGTTGCGGCTGACACGCGAAGGTGCGCCGAATCTTTTTATTTACAAACACGAAATCATGTACATCGCTGACGACACGGGCAAGAAGAAGTAGAACATCGGGCGTCGGACCGTGGGCGTCGGGCGTGACATGTTCGACATTTAAATTGACGGAGACTCACCGCGCAGTCTTGTTCGTATCTTTTCTTGAGGCCTGTCGCTTGACACCTGAAATCTGATGCCGACTTCCTCACATCCCGAAAGCTTTCTCCCCGCGATGTCGGCGATTGCGCGCGAGGCTGGCGCCTTGCTGCTTAAATACTTTCATCAGGGGATCAAGATTGAGTACAAGGGCGACGCCGATCTAGTGACTGCCGCCGACCGCGCCTCTGAGACTCTGATTCGCGAACGAATCGGCAAACTGTTTCCTTCTCACGATGTTCTCGGCGAGGAGCAGGGACTGAACGATCAGGGCAGCGCGTATCGCTGGTATGTGGATCCTCTCGATGGCACAACGAATTTCGCGCACAGCTATCCGGTATTTTGTGTTTCGATGGCCTTGGAACACCGCGGTGCAGAGGGATCGGGAACCCGTATAGCCGGAGTGGTCTACGATCCGACGCGCAACGAACTGTTTACGGCGGAGCTAGGGAAGGGTGCGCACCTCGACGGAAATCCAATTCACGTTTCGAAGGCGACGCAGTTGAAGGAATGCCTCGTCGCCACCGGATTTCCCAGCCACAAACGCCACAAGAATCCCAACATCCATTTCTATCATCAGATCACGCTGCGCACCCACGGAGTGCGCAGGGCAGGATCAGCCGCGCTCGATTTGTGCAACGTTGCATCCGGACGCTTCGATGGATTCTGGGAATTCAATCTCAACCCTTGGGATACGGCCGCGGGTGCGCTCATCGTGGAAGAAGCAGGTGGTAAGGTCAGCCGCTTCGATGGGTCGGAGTTTCTGGTCGATAGCCGCGAGACATTGGCGTCCAATGGCCTGGTGCACGATGTACTGGTCCGTGAATTTGAGGAGATCTTCGCGGGGCGCGGATTGACACCCCTACCCGTTCCGATGGAGTACAAAAGATAGAAGATAGTTGTCGCGTCCCATCTGCGGAGCGCAGGATGATGGTCTTTCGCTTCTTCAAATCGCTGACCGCAGTCATGCTTCTCGCATTGGCTGTTTTAGCACTGGTCGCCTCTTCTCCAAAACAGCCCGATGCAGCATATGTACAGTCGTTCGAGAAATGGAAAGCCGAGCAAACCGCCGACTTGAAGGAAAACTGGCTGCCGCTTGCGGGATTGTTCTGGCTCAAACCGGGTGCGAATGCTTTCGGAAGCGATGCTTCGAACCCGATCGTGTTTCCGAAGGGGCCTGCGCACGCCGGCGAGTTCGATCTGCGCGGAACTGAAGTTACGCTCAAACTGTTGCCCGAGGTCAAGGCCACAATTGATGGCAAGGCGGTGACGACGAGCAAACTCGATCCGGATACGTCCGAGCACCCGTCGAATGTTGACATGGGAACTTTGCGATTTCTGGTCATCGTGCGGGGCGAGCGGGTCGGGATCCGCCTTCGTGACAGAGACGGAGCGGGCGCGCAAAATTTCAAAGGGATGATGTTCTATCCGCTCGACACTACATATTTAGTTAACGCTACCTGGATACCTTCAGACGGCAAGAAGACGCTGGAAGTCCCGAACGTCCTCGGAGACGTTTCGGCCCTGGCGACTCCGGGTACCGCAACGTTCACGGTGAATGGCGTGGCGTTAAAGCTGACTGCTCTGAGTGGAGACGTGAAGAAAGGGCTGTTCTTCGTCTTCAATGACCTCACGTTGAAGAAGGACACGTATCCGGGAGGCCGGTTTCTTGACACCGGGCCGGTGGTGGATGGGCACGTCATTCTTGATTTCAACCGCGCATACAACCCTCCGTGTGCCGGTGACCCCGTACGCAACTTGTCCGTTGGCGCCGAAGGAGAATCGGCTGACCGTAGAAATCCTTGCGGGAGAAAAATTCGACAGGGCCGGTCACGATCATCACTAGTCGCGGGCTCTCGCACAGAGGGCGCTGTCGGACTTGTCCTCCTTGTACAATGGAGTACGTGGGTGACGTCCGGCTGACCGCTCTGGTCGGCGTCTAATTCAGCGATATCTCAGGTTTAATCGTGATCAATTCACTGCTGGAACGCAAAATCGAAAAGCGCCCCGATAAAGTTCGATTGCAGGGACGCATCCTTTTTCTGACGGAAGACCCGGAACTGATCAAGCAACAGCTTGCGGGCGAGGACCTGCCTTGGGACACGAAGGATCCTGCGAACAATCCCAAACTGCGCGACGACATCTCGACGGACGAAATCACCCCAGCGCACTACTGTTTCTATTTCGATGAGACCCTGGGCGAGATTCCGTACATGGGGCTGAAATGCGGCGCTGGAACCCCGATTGGACGCGGCGACGTGAAGCGTGGCGGGTTTGTCTGCGCGGTCAGTGGAAAACGGCGTGGCAAGGGTTCGAGCCGGGAGCAGTCTCCGTACGCTGAAATGAGCGCTGGCATTCGAGTCGTGATCGCCGAAAATATTGAGCGGATCTATAAGCAGAACTGCCAGAACCTGGGGCTACTGACTTCGACGAATTTTTCACTCATTGACCGCATTCGGGGCGGGGAAGAGATCGCGCTGAGTGAGTTCACCGCGGGCGAGGATGAAATCACGCGGCAGGTCATTGAATACGGCGGACTGTTTCCATTCAACGTCGCGCGGATGCAGGGGAAAGTGTTTCTGCCACCGATCAAGCACGCGGGCGAGAGCGCCCGCACCACATCACCAATGACTGTCGCCGAGAAGATTTTCGCCCGGCACATGCTGAACGAGACGGGCGAAGCCGGTGTGCCTTCGGTCAAGCCGGGAGATACGGGATTTGCGCGCGCGGACCTGCGCTTCAGCCATGAATACGTCACGCCCATGGCCGCGATCTTCTTTGAGCATTACGTGGGCAAAGATGCGAAGGTGAACGATCCTTCGACCATACTTTTCTTTCGCGACCACCTCACCTTTCTCGACGAGGTAATTTCCGAAGAAAAGAAAAAGCTCGGCCTGCTCGATCTGGCGACGCAGCTCAAGCTCAAGCAGCAGGATTTTGCGAAAAAACAGGGAATCCGCCTGCACGGCGAGCTGACCGATCGCAAAGGATCCGAAGGCATCTGCCACTCGATTGTGCTCGAAAGCTATGCGCTGCCGGGGCAATTGAATATTGGCTCCGACTCGCATACGCCGCACGTGGGCGCGATCGGATGCGTGGCCTTTGGAATCGGGACGACCGATGTGTTCAATTCCTGGATCACCAAAGATGTGCGCGTGAAGGTGCCGGAGTCGGTCAAGGTCATTGTTCGAGGAAAGCGGCATCCGAACGTGACGGCCAAGGATTTCATTCTAAAGATTCTCAGCCTGGATTACGTACGCAGCGGCAAGGCGCTCGCCAAGGTGATGGAGTATGCAGGCGAGGCGATCGAGGAACTCAGCGTCGATGAGCGCGCCACCATGACCAACATGGCTGCGGAGATTGGTGGATTCACGGGCATCGTGGCGCCTGATAAAAAGGCGGTCGACTTTCTGGTGGAGCGCCGCGGCGTCGATCGCAAGAAAGCGGAAGCGATGATCGAAGGGTTGTATAGCGATCCGGGCGCGCAGTATGCGCATATGATCGAACTCGACGCTGCCGAAATCACGCCGATGGTGGCAACGCCGGGCGATCCTGGCAATGGCAAGTATGTTCGTGAACTCAATACGCCAGTCCCCGTCGAGATTGCGTACGGGGGCACCTGCACCGCTGGCAAGAATGAAGACATGGATATGTACGCGGCCGTGCTTGCTGACGCTCTGAAGCAAGGCAAGCGGGTCGCAGACTCGGTCAAGTTCTTCATCCAATTCGGCTCGCAGGAAACTCGCGACTACTGCGTTCGCCGCGGATATCTGGATGTCTTCAGCAAGGCGGGCGCGCAGGTGATCGAGCCCAGTTGCGGAGCCTGCATCAACGCAGGCCCGGGTGTTTCCACTCGTCCGGACCAAGTCGTGATCAGCGCTCAAAACCGCAATTTCCCTGGACGCAGCGGCCCAGGTCAGATGTATTTGGCGTCGCCGTATACTGTCGCGGCCAGCGCGGTCGCGGGATATATCGTCGAATACGAGCCGAGCGAGAAGAAGGAATTGGTCGGCGCTTAGCAGCCTGGGAAAAAGCACCGACTGAATCTCGCTCACATCCAGCCCGTTCGGGCGTCCTACCATTTCAGGAGGACCTCATGACCCGTTCCCGCTTGCTTGTGCGCCGCCGTTTTCACGCTCAGCTTCGTAGCCGCTGCTCTTGCCTTTCACCCTTCAGACAGATCCGCGACAGGGGCGTTGGTTATACGCGTAGGATCCATCGCACCCGTCGCTTCGATGGTTGAGCCTCGTTCAGGACATACGGCAACCTTGTTACCTGATGGCAGAGTCTTGATTGCGGGCGGAATGCGGCGCAATCAGGATTTCTACAAGTCTGCCGAACTCTACGATCCGTCCACTGGCAAATTTCAGGCGACCGGCGAAATGAATGAACGCCGCGTGAGTCCGGTTGCGGTGCTGTTGCGGTCCGGGAAAGTCCTTATCGCCGGTGGTTGGGTTGGGCACGGTTGTACGGATTCCGCAGAACTCTATGATCCCTCCACGGGTAAGTTCACCGCCCTTGCCGGCAAGATGACCGGGGTCCGGGGCGATGCGCGGGGCACTCTGTTGCCAAACGGGGATGTCCTCATCACGGGAGGAGCGGACCACGACTCTCCCGGCGGAATCGCTTCAGCAGAGATTTTTCACACATCCAGCCAGACCTTTCAGTCCGTTTCTCCAATGCACTTTGCCCGGGTCGCCCACACGGCTACGCTTCTGCAGGATGGCCGCGTGCTGATCGTTGGAGGACGAGGCGAAAAGGTCAACGCAGCAGCCGAGACCTTCGACCCGAAGACGGCGCGCTTCACGGTAAGAGGCAATCTGATCGCTGCTCGCTACAAGCACACTGCAGGATTGCTCGCCGACGGCAGAGTCCTGATCGCCGGGGGCTCGGATGATCGTGACTGGAACGGCAATCTGAACAGCGCGGAGATTTACGATCCGAAGACGGGCAAGTTCCAGGCAGCTTTGCCCTTGAATGAGAAACGATTCAAGCTACCGGAGGAAGCAGTGTTGCTGGAGTCAGGCGATCTGCTGGTAGCGGGCGGAAGCAAAGAGGCGGAAATCTTCGACCCGGCACAGGGCAAGTTTCTGGTCGTGACCGGATCGATGGATGATGCCCGCCATTTCATGACGGAAACCAGACTCAAGGATGGAAGTGTGCTGATGGCCGGCGGCTATCCCAACAACGACCAAGCCACTGCGCAGGCCTGGATCTACCGCCCCTGACCGAAGTGAGGCTACCCCTGAGCGGCGGTTCGTAAGTGGTTGAATTTGGGCGGGATGGCTGAAATCAACCACTCCAGATTCAGCAACTTTTTCACCCCTGCCGCGTTCAAATACTTAGAGAGCAGCGGCCACAGTGAGATAGAAAAAGCACTTCGGCCGGGCTCAAAAAGGGCTTTCTGGAACCAGCAAAACGCTAGGGCCGAAGCCAGGGGTTCACAAATGCGTTACCTTAAGTATTTGGCGTTGCTGACAGTGTTGATGGTGCCGTTGGCCTACTCGCAGGCGCAGGTTGGCGTGGCGGTCGGCGTGGGTGGAGTTGGAGTCGCGGTGGGACCGGGCTACGCGGCTGGGCCGCCCGTGTGCTCGTACGGATACTATGACTACTACCCGTACTCTTGCGCCCCGTACGGCTTTTACGGACCGAACTACTTCGTAAGCGGAATCTTCATCGGCGCGGGCCCGTGGTATCACTGGGGACACCCGGCGGGGTTCTGGGGTCGCGGCTACGGCCGTCCTGGATTCGTTGGACGAGGTTATTATGGCCGCCCGGGTTACGTTGCCCGAGGAGGTTACGGCCGAGGCTATGCTCGCGGATATGCGCGTGGTGAATTTCACGGCGGCAACGCGTTCCGTGGCGGAAGCGGATTCCGCTCTGGTGGCGGGTTCCACGGCGGCGGCGGATTCCATGGTGGACGCCGGTAACGAATGCGTAAGAAGGACGATTGCGGCTGGCAGCTTCGCGCTGCCGGCCGTTCTCTTTTATGGAAGTGCTTGGGTTACTCCGCAGCGGCCCCGCGGGCTTTTTGGAGATCTTTGATCGCTGGGAACGAAAGCGGCGACACCGTTGTTCGTTCCTGAGGCTGAGATCCGGAGTTGAGGGCCGAGGCCAGCAGGTGCATAGCCTCTCCCACCATCGGAGGCGCCACAACTGTGGCAGCAAGACGTCCCTGGCGAACCCATTCCTGCCCGGATTTCGGAACTCCGTCGCATCCGGTAAAGGGAAGACGGAGCCAGGAATCCCGCTCGGTCATGTTGCCTATCTCTTCAAATGCTCTGCGAGCGCCGATCGCCATGTCATCATTTTGGGCGGCGATTAACCCCACGTTCAGCTGCCGCGAAGTGCTTAGAGCCAGCCATGACTTGATGGCGTGGTATCCGCTCTTTTGTGTCCAATCGCCCTTGAGTGTTTTGACTTCTACGCCCGCCGGTTTCGTCGACAACATCCCCTTGGTTCGGCTCTTGGCGACATCACGTACCGATGGTCCTTCGATATAGAGGACGCAGCCTTTATCCCCTAGGAGAGCGCCAATCTGCTGGCCCTGCAGCTTTCCGATTGCCTCATGATCGGCCATGATGGTGAAGACCGGAACCAGAGCGTGCTGGCGTAGCTGGGGAATGTAATCGACCGCAGTATTGATGATGCCCCAGGCGATGCCGGCTCCCACTGCCGCGCGCGCAATCTGGGGCATTCCGGTTCCAACCGGTTCGACCAAAATGGCGTCAGGGCGCTTGCTGGGTTCTTGGATAAACCGAAGGATCTGCTGGGTCTGGTGCACGGCGTCGTTGCCGGCATAAATGGTTTCGACGTGGGCGCCGAGTTTGAGGGCGGCGGCCTGGGCAGAGGCCGCCTGTTCGAGTTGGTAATCGTTGTCGTCGGTGATCAGGGAGACAACGACGTTGAGTTTGTTCATCGGCCTGCAGTCCTTCCTTCGCCAGCCACACTGCAAGTTGGTGGAATCATTAACGCATCGTCGGTGACGTGCGCCAAATTACTTAAGTTTGGAAAATGTGTCCTGAATTGGGTTCGGGACGAAATTGCTGGACGGCCGACGGCTGCAAGGCCCGAAACGGCCTGTTGCGAAGCCCTGTACCGTTCGCGCCGATTCTTGCTAGAATGTGCGGTCCCGTGGATTGCCCGGCTGGTCCGCTGTGGTAGTAAGATAAATGTAACGCTCTCAGGAGAATGACACCCTTATGACCTACGTGATTGCTGAACCGTGCATCGGCACCAAAGACACTGCATGTGTGGATGCTTGTCCGGTCGATTGCATTCATCCTAAGAAAGATGATCCCGCGCACGCGACGGAAGAATTGCTGTACATCGATCCGGTGGAGTGCATTGACTGCGGAGCCTGTGTTCCGGTCTGTCCTGTGTCCGCCATTTTCGCGCTCGATGACCTACCGGAGAAATGGTCGGCGTTCACCGAACGGAACGCGAAATATTTCGGCCGCTGAATTTTCTGCAACTTAGGTTCTTGGCTCAAACAAAAGGCGCGAGTCCTTCGGGGACTCGCGCCTTTTCGTTTTGATCGAAATGAATCGGTGTCTTATCTCTTTCGTTTATCCGCATTTCCCAGAACTTCCGCATCTTTCCCGGTATGCGCTTTCACGGCGTCAAGAATGCGCAGATAGTCATGCTTATCCATGCGCAGCACATAGGTCTTGGGAATGTTCTCTTGGCGGAAGTGGATCTCCAGCCAATGAATCTTCGATTTTGTGAGCATGGCGGCCGCACCGATTCCGAAAGGCGCGGTGGCAACCGTTCCCTCGCTTACGCGATGCCTCTTGGTATAGGCATACTCAAACTTGTCGATCACGGAGTAGGGAATCGACACTGAACTGCCCTTGATGGGCTGGATTTCAATCGCCTTGTGGTTGTCGCTGAAGGTGAGGACAGCCTTGACCGCTCTCCCTTTCGGATCAGGAACCTTGACGCGCTGGAAGGAAGTCTCGTCGGCGAGGGCAAGGGTGGCAAAGAGGGAAATGAGCAGAGTGCACAGAAAGGGCTTCACGGTTCCTCAAGTATATAGAAATCCGAACGTTCGATTTGTTCCGTTGCCGACGCTCGAATCCCCGCATCCACTAGAATCAAGTCCGAAAGCATCGAATTCCCTTGGCCCTCCGAGAGTCAGAAGCGATCGTGTTGCGCACCTATCCCCTGCGGGAAGCGGACTTGCTCGTGACGTTTTTCACGCGGGCAGAGGGCAAAGTGCGCGGCGTGGCGCGGTCAGCCAAGAAATCGAAGCGCCGTTTTGGAGGAGCGCTAGAGCCACTGACCTATGTTCGGGCTTTCTACGACGTCCGGGAGCGCAATGAATTGGCGCGGCTCGATGCCTGCGAGGTGCTGGCCTCTCCAATGGCATCGGAGGTCACTTATGCGCGCGCTGTGGCGCTGGGACACATTGCGGAACTGCTCGACGAGTTGCTCCCGGACCGCGAGGCAAATGACGCGATCTTCCGGTTGACGTTGTCGGTGCTAAACGTGTTGGACAGTTCGAAAATCTGGATGCCTGTCACCTATTTCGATTTGTGGTTGACGCGGCTTGTGGGATTTCTCCCGGAGTTGACGGAATGCGTGGTCTGCGGCCGCGACCTGAACGGTAGCCGGGCTTATTTCCATGCACTGGCTGACGGCTTGATGTGCGTCGATGACAAACGGCTTGCGTCTTCGGAGATTTCGAGCGAGTCGCGCGCGCTGGCAGCTCAAATGTTTCGCGCGACGGTGGACAGTTTCGCCCAGGAGCCGTGGCCCAAGGCACAGGGATCCGATCTACGGAAATTCCTGATTCAAATCCTGCAACGGCATCTGGAGAAAAAGTTGGTCACGGCGGGCATGCTGGAGAAGGGTGGCTTCTAGCCAAAAACCGCGGCGAAGATCGACGGTATCTCGAGGGAAACATCTCAACGGACTGACGGTTTCCGCTTCTATCCATTACAATCGGAGATTACCTGCTGGGCTCCCGCGCTACTGAAGGACAGCTTCCGTCTCTTCGGCCGCAGCCTCTCGTTAAGCTGCCGCCAAGAGATTGGAAATGTCAGCAAAGAGCCGGCAATTTTGCTCATGTCTTCCTCAGTCCTCAAACCGCTCACATTCCAGGAATTGATCCTGCGCCTGCAGACTTTTTGGGCAGAGCGGGGATGCGTGCTGCAACAGCCTTACGACGTGGAAGTGGGAGCCGGAACGATGGCCCCCGAGACTTTTCTGCGCGTGCTCGGTCCGAAGCCATACAAGGTTGCGTACGTACAGCCGTCGCGTCGTCCGGCCGATGGGAGGTATGGAGAAAATCCGAACCGTCTGTTCAAGCACATGCAGTTGCAGGTCATCCTGAAGCCTCCTCCGGAAAACGTGCAGGAGCTTTATCTGGAATCGCTGGGTGCCATTGGCATCGATCTGCGCCAACACGACATCAAGTTTGAAGAAGACAACTGGGAAGCTCCCACTTTGAGCGCATGGGGAGTGGGATGGCAGGTCATGCTCGACGGCCTGGAGATCACGCAGTTCACGTATTTTCAGCAATGCGGCGGGGTCGATCTGTTTCCGATTTGTGCTGAGTTGACCTACGGACTCGAGCGCATCGCAGCTTTCCTGCAGGACGTCGATTCGATTTATGACATTGTCTGGGCGCGCGATCCGGAAACGGGAAGCGTGGTGAAATACGGCGATGTTCGGTTGGCCGATGAGCTGCAATTTTCGGTGTACAACTTCGAAGAAGCGGATGTGCAGAAGGCGTGGAAGCATTTCGATTTGTGCGAGGCGGAGTGTAAGGGGTTGATCGACCGCTACGCGGCACTGGCGAAAGAGAAATCCAGCGACGAAGTGATTCGCGAAAAGAAACGATTTCCGCTGCTGGGAGCCTACGATCTTTGCCTGAAGTGCTCACACATGTTCAACATTCTCGATGCTCGCGGGGCGATCTCGGTAACTGAGCGCGTGGGAGTGATTGCACGAGTGCGCGCGCTCGCTGTCGGAATCGCCAAAGCCTGGGTGGATCAGCAGAAGAGCAACGATGCGGGGACTTCGGCAGCGCAAGACAAGTCCGACGAGCCTGAACCTGAGCGCGCGACGAAAATAAAGCACCCAAAAGAGAAGCTGGCCCCGGTTGGGTCGTGACACGATGGGTTGGCCCACCAGACCGATTTCGGCCTGCAGATGTCACTTAACAGCATTTTGTGATCTTCGTCACACTGATCGTCACATGGTTGTGACAACATGAATGGTTTGAAAGCATGCCAGATTTCCTTCTAGAGATTGGTTGCGAAGAGATTCCCGCGCGAATGATCGACGCCGCGTCGCGAGAGTTGCGGGACCGCGTCGCTGCGCTTCTGACACGAGAGAGGCTGGTGGGCGGAGAAGTAACTTGCTTCGATACTCCTCGGCGACTCTGTGTGATGGCTTCGGGAATCGCGGCCTCGCAGGATGACGTGGTGGAGCAGATGAACGGGCCGTCGGTGAACGTGGCCTACAAAGATGGCCAGCCGACGCCCGCTGCACAAGCTTTTGCCAAGAAGGCCGGCGTAGAAGTTTCTCAACTGGAGCGGGTTTCGACGCCCAAGGGCGAGTACATCTCAGCCAAGGTCACGAAGAAGGGTCGGAGCGCGTCGGAGATTCTCGCCAGCGATCTGCCAAAAGAGATTGCGACGATCTACTGGCCGAAAAATATGTACTGGCGGAAGCCGAACGAGCGCTTCGTGCGTCCGGTCCGGTGGCTGATCGCGATGCTCGACGGGGACACGATCCCGCTCGAGTTTGATGGGGTTCGAGCGGGAAATAATTCGCGCGGACACAGAAGTCTGACGGACAGCGCGGTGACCATTTCGCGCGCCGGATCCGGCTACGTCGATTCATTGCGCAAGGCGAAGGTGTTGGGACGAGCGGAGCGCGAGCAGCAGATTCGCAAAGCACTCGATGCCGCGACAAGAACCGTTCCGGGCGCTCGCTGGCGAGAGGATCAAGCGCTGCTCGACACGGTCGTCAATCTCACGGAATATCCGTCGGCGATTTTGGGCGGGTTCGATCCGCAATTTCTCGCATTGCCAGAAGAAGTTCTGGTCACGGTGATGCGCGACCACCAGAAATATTTCGCAATCGAAGATGCTTCCGGCAAACTCTTGCCGCACTTCCTCGCGGTGCTGAACACCGACGGCGATCCGCGGGGATTGATCCGTCACGGAAACGAACGCGTATTGCGCGCGCGATTCAACGATGCCCGATTCTTCTGGGAAACCGATCAAAAGAAATCGTTGCTGGAGCGCCTGGACTCTCTGAGGCAAGTTACGTTTCAGAAAGATCTGGGAAGTTATTACGAGAAAACACAACGCGTGCAGAGGTTGTGCAGTTGGCTGTGCGAGATTCTGAAGCAGAACGGTACCGCGGTCCGGCCTGGGGTGATCCACAAGGCGGTTTGCCTGGCGAAAGGGGATCTCACGACAGAGTTGGTCAAGGAGTTTACCGAGCTGCAGGGAATTGTTGGCGGGCTGTACGCGCGAGTGCAGCAACTGGATCCATCGCTTGCCGAAGCGACACGCCTGGCAATTGCGGATGCGATTTATGATCAGTACAAGCCGGAATCGACTGACGATGACATTCCGCGGTCCGTGGAAGGCGCTGTGCTTTCGATCGGCGACAAGGCCGATACGATTGCCGGGATGTTCTCTCTGGGCCTGGTGCCAAGCGGATCGAAAGACCCGTTTGCGTTGCGGCGGCAGGCGAATGGCATCGTAAAGATTATTGCGGAAAAGAAGCTACCGCTCCGGCTCAATGAGTTAATGCAAGATGCGAAAACCGGCTATCAGAAGTCGGAGGCTGCCAGGAAATTTGTCGACGATGCGACGTTCGAGCAATCGACCGCGACCTTCTTCCGCGAGAGGCTGGAATTCTATTTGCGGGATGTCCGCGGATACGCTTACGACGTAGTGAAGTCAGTACTGTCGGCAGACGCCAATGACATCGTCGATGTGCTGGCTCGCGCGGAGGCTGTGAAAGAAGTCCTGCACACGGCGGAGTTTCAGGCGATTGGCGCGGCTTGCAAGCGTATGCGGAATATTCTGAAACAGGCAGCCGAAAAGGGAATCAAGGTGTCGGCCAAGTTTGAATATCTGCCGGAAGCAGCGATCGAAGAGAAGAATCTGATGGCGTACATAGATCAGACCGGCCCGAAGGTCGAGGCTCACCGGAGCAGAAGAGAATATCTCGACGCGCTCTTGCTCCTGGCGAAGGCTCGCGAAGGCGTGGACGCGTTCTTTGACAAGGTCATGGTGATGGTCGATGACGCGCACGTTCGCGCGAACAGGTTGGCGCTGCTTCAAATGTTGTTGAAGGAGTTTTCGACGATTGCCGATTTTTCGGAGATCGTGACCGAAGGGAAGGGCTGAGCTTTAGCGCGCGGACTGAGGTTTCTCTTGAGGCGGTGAAAGGGCCGATACGCGTGGAAGCCTTCGCTTCGCTCAGGGTGACAACACCTCTTAGCATCAGAGGCGCCAACGAATTTTTGGTTTAGGCACATTTTGGCAAATCTTGTAATAAAGGACTCATAACTATGGCGACGATGACTCTCCCAGAAACTGAAGCGAAAGAAACGAAGAATCCCAACAAGCCGTCCGGCACGAAGTATGTCTACTCGTTTGGCGGCGGCAAGGCCGATGGAAACGGCAAGATGAAGGATGTGCTGGGCGGCAAAGGTGCCGGATTGGCGGAGATGACGAATGCCGGATTGCCCGTGCCTCCGGGATTCACGATTCAAACAGAGGCCTGTCGCGAATACATGCGCGGGGGCTTGTCGAAAGATATCGATCGGCAGATGGATGAGGCGCTGGCGAAGCTCGAAGCTCTGCAGGGGCAGAAGCTGGGCACAGGCGAGAACCCATTGCTGGTAAGCGTGCGATCGGGCGCGAAGTTCTCCATGCCCGGAATGATGGACACGATTCTGAATCTGGGATTGAACGACAAGAGCGTCGAGGCGCTGTCGAAGCGGACAAACAATCCGCGGTTTGCCGCCGATTCTTATCGCCGCCTGATCCAAATGTTTGGCAACGTTGTGCTCGATATTGAGAAGTCTGCCTTCGACGAAGTGTTCGACGCGAAGAAGAAGCAGAAAAAAGCAAAGATGGACACGGATCTGGACGCGAAGGCTTTGCAGGAAGTCATTGCCGAATACAAGAAGGTTGTGAAGAAACAAGCTAAGCGTGATTTCCCGCAGGAACCGCGCGAACAGTTGACGATGGCGCGAGATGCTGTGTTCCGTTCGTGGCAGAACGACCGTGCGAAGCATTATCGCCGCATCAACAATATCGACGACATGCTGGGCACGGCAGTCAATGTGCAAGCGATGGTGTACGGCAACCTGGGCGACACCAGCGGGACGGGCGTTGGTTTTACGCGTAACCCCGCGACGGGTACGAACGAGTTTTACGGTGAGTTTCTGATGAATGCGCAGGGCGAGGACGTCGTTTCGGGTGTTCGAACGCCGGTACCAATTCTTGAGCTCAACAAGATCATGCCGCATGTTTACGAACAGCTGCGCGAGATCACGACGCGGCTGGAGAAACACTACAAAGACATGCAGGATTTCGAGTTCACGATTCAGGACGGCAAGCTCTACATGCTGCAGACCCGCAATGGAAAGCGAACCGGGCTGGCCGCGGTGCGGGTGGCGATCCAGATGGTGGAAGAAGGCCTGATCACCAAGGAAGAAGCGATCTTCCGCGTAGAGCCGAACCAGTTGTACGACTTTCTCGTTCCCCGGCTCGATGAGAAGAGCACAAAGGTGGAAGTGCTGGCGAAAGGCCTGCCCGCATCCCCGGGCGCGGCTGTAGGACAGATCGTGTTTACCGCCGACGAAGCGGTCAAAAAGGCCGGACACGACACGACGAAGAATCCGGTGATTCTGGTTCGTGCCGAGACCACGCCAGAAGATATTCACGGCATGGAAGTCGCGAAGGGCATTTTGACTTCGCGTGGCGGCATGACCAGTCACGCGGCCGTGGTCACGCGAGGCATGGGCAAGTGCTGCGTGGCCGGAGCGGGCGACATCGACGTGAACGAGAAAGCTCGCGAGATGCGCGTGAAGGGCCAGGTCTTCAAGGAGGGTGACTGGATTTCGCTCGATGGCACGACCGGACGAGTGATCAAAGGCAAGCTTGGAACGCTGGATCCGTCTCCAGATGATCCGGAACTGGAAAAATTCATGCAGTGGGCCGACCCTCATCGCACGATGAAAGTCCGTGCCAATGCAGACATTCCTCGCGATGCGATCCAGGCGCGCACATTCGGAGCGGAAGGCATTGGGCTGTGCCGCACCGAGCACATGTTCTTCGGGGAAGAAAAAATTGGCCTGATGCGCACGATGATTCTCGCGGACAACGAGAAGGATCGCCGGAAAGCTCTGGACAAACTACTGCCAAAGCAACGGAAGGATTTCGCGGGCGTCTTCAAGGCGATGGACGGACTGCCGGTTACGATTCGTACGCTGGATCCGCCGCTTCACGAGTTCCTGCCGCGCCGCGAGGACTTGATGGTCGACATTGCGCTGCTGTCGTCCTACAGCGCCAAACAGAAAAAAGAACTCGTTCAGAAGTATAAAGACTATCGTGTGAAGGGAGTGGGAGATCTGAAGAAGGCTCTGCCTGCTCTGCTCGCACGCGTGGAGCAGTTGCACGAGTTCAACCCGATGCTCGGACATCGCGGGTGCCGTCTTGGCATCACCTATCCCGAGATCACCGAGATGCAGGCGCGAGCCATCTTCGAAGCTGCGGTCGATTGCTCGAAGAAAGGCATCAAGGTGCTGCCGGAAGTCATGATCCCGCTGGTCGCCACCGTCAAAGAAATGGCAAACCAGGGTGCCATCGTGCGTCGCGTGGCCGACGAGGTCTTCAAAGCGAAGGGAATGAAGGTTGAATACCTGGTCGGAACCATGATCGAGTTGCCACGTGCAGCCTTGGTCGCGGACGAGATCGCAAAAGAGGCGGAATTCTTCTCGTTCGGGACGAACGATCTGACGCAGACCACGTTCGGCTTCTCTCGTGACGACGTCAACAAGGTGCTTCCGACATATCTTGCGGAGGGCATTCTGAAGCAGGATCCGTTCGCTGCTCTCGATCAGGAAGGCGTCGGACAGCTAGTCAAGATGGCGACCGAACGCGGGCGCAAGACGCGCTCGAACCTGAAGGTCGGAATCTGCGGCGAGCACGGCGGCGAGCCATCGTCCGTGGAGTTCTGCTACAAGACCGGACTGAACTACGTTTCGTGTTCACCGTTCCGCGTGCTGACCGCGCGGCTGGCGGCGGCGCAAGCTTCGGCGGCTGAGAAGCTGAAAGTCGAGGGCGGGCGAACGAAGTAAATCAACGAAGCGAATTGATTTGCGGCTTGAACATCCGAACCAGATGCTCAAGCCGTTTGTTTTTTGGGAGGATCGATTTCGCGCCCGATCAAGGGTTTCAGACGCGGGGAAGCGAATCGTTTGGCATCGTGATCGGCAGACGGATGTGCTACGCGCGAAAGTCGACCTTCATGAGTCATGCGCTCATACGCTTCTGGCCAGTCTGCGATTTTCTCCTCTGCCGGTGTCCAGTGCGCGTAGGCGGCCTCGTCGCACCACCGAAACAATCGCGGCATGACCTGCGAATGGGCGCCGGAACCGCGGAAGGCCTTCATCGCTCGTTCATCGTCCCATGCGGTAAGCGTCCAAAAGGTACGATGCTTATCAACCAACAGCCGACCGCCGAGAAAACCTGGGGCGCGCGCGACCTGTCGAGTCGAGCGGAAAGTTTGCCAGAGGAACGCGGGCATATGCCAAGCTAAACGAACGCGAAGACGTGTTACGGACAGGAGCATACGTTGTCGACTGTCGAGCAGTTGAAGCGATGCGATCGGTCTATCACTGCACTTTTTGCAATCGTGCGATTAGCTTCTGCGCCAGGTTTTCTTCCGATTCGGACCAGAGGAGCCTTGCGTTGGCACGCGTATTCTTTTCCGCCTTCACGGTGAACTGGACCAACTTGGCGACGTTCTCGCGAACCTTGCTCTGAGTTTCCTCCGTCAGTTCAACGCCCTCCTGAAGGAACGGTCCGTCGAGACCAAAGTCAATCAGAATGTGGCCGGTTTCCTTGCTCGTGCCCTCATCGAATTCCTCGGCTTGCAGGATAAATTTGACCAGGCTCGGGACCGTCTTCCATTCGCCGCTTTCGTCCGGGCTCCAGAGATCCCAGTAGACCTCGAACACAAAGGCGTAGTCGTCATGAATGAGGTCCGCCGCGACGACCAGGGCTTCTTCCGGTGGGATGCCAGGAGAAAACCGGCGCTCCAGCACGCTGGCTTCGCTCCATGAAACCGGTTGCACCGCGGCGTATGTGATTCCCGGGCGTGGGTCGGAAAAAGGGAACTGCTGCAAGACCGCGAGGAAATGCGGCAACATGGCAGGCCCTTCAAAGTCAGGGAACCACAGGCTGAGAAATAAAGGATCAGACATAGAACTGGAGTTGTTCACTACTTGACATTGTAATTGTTGTGCATCAATCACAACCGAGCGGGACCTTTTCGGATTTAAGTCCAGTCTGCGGACATCGCAGGCGGAATAAAATCTTAGAGAAATGCTCTGAGGGAGAATGGGATTGTCTAGCGAAAAAGCGGATCGAAGTGATCTTTGACAGTGTTTCCCACGGCTGTTAGCATCAATGATTCGCGAGTCGACTCACCTCACATCGTCCCCGTCGTCTAGCCTGGCCTAGGACATCGCCCTTTCACGGCGGTAACACGGGTTCAAATCCCGTCGGGGACGCCAACCAACGATGTTTTGTGACATCCGGCGATACCTCCGGCGATGGCTTCGCAAGGACTGTATGGCTTAAGCGGTGTCAAGCCATCGAATCTGAGGAGTTTAAGCCATTCGACTGTGGTCATAGCTAACCGCTTAAGCTTAGACTTCATCCTCTTCTACCTTCATCGCCGTCATCAACCTCACGCTACATCGGACAGTTCCACAAAGTCATCGACATCATCCGCAATACGAGATCGATTTTACAAATTCGGAGCTTTGTTCCTGCAACTGTTGACGAATCTTCGTCATTCGAGCCTGCTCCAGCGATCCAGTTTCTTAGTCCGAAAACCCAGGGCACGTGACAGATCTGTCAATTTGATTAGCATACGTTCGCCGACTGTTCAGCACATAATTGCCGCTTTCAGCAAGTGTTTGCGTGACAGAAGTTGGGGCGCCCGGACCTCGTACGTGTGCATGCGCAACACGCCAACATTACGGCCAGATTCGGGTTCGCTATAACGCTCGATCTTCGCTGCACTATCATGCGGCGCGACAATCGCGCCGAACTCGCGCGCCAGATCGATATCGCCGGTTACTGGAAAAATTGGAGCACGAAACACAGACCTAATAGTAAGCAGGGCGCCGCGCCGCATGGGTTCCCGCGTTTTTGTGAGTGCTTTACAACGAGGCATTGCTGGGTTCATCGTGTTTAAATTCCTGATTGGGGTGAGTGGCACAGCTCCTGCAACAGGCGCGCAATAGTGCTGCAAGCCGCGGTTACGAGGGTCGCCGATTGCTGGGGAATCCCATGAGACGCGATGACCTTTGGACCAAACACATCGTAGACCCTCGAAGCTCGCACGACTCTTTCGCCCCTCGTACTGCCGCTACGCAACAGGCGCTGTAAATCCCGACTCCTTGCATCATTGCCGAGCTCAAATTCGTCAATGAGCAATGATGGGGTGCACAGAGTCGGTCAACGAGTACAGAGCTGCCGCAGAGATGTCCCCAGCAAGAACTGACCGGCGGCACATCGCACTTAAGAGCCGAAGCACTGTCGTTTTGCCTGAGGCATAAGGTCGACCACCCATAAGTATGGAGCAATGGCTGAACAAATCGCTATGCCCAGGAGTACAAAGCGAATACGCACGGGCTTCCGGTGGAGGACTCGAAATCAAGGTAGCGGCACGGGACATCCTCGAACTCTTCCCAGCATTTCGTGCCACGTGATTCTGGCCGATTGCATGAGGAAGCGGGCCTCTTTGCGTGTTATCCGGGTAATTCTTCGGTATATTCAGACAGGCGTTGCTTGCGACCTCTGGGGGTAAACGCATTTACAGGAAAGGACACAGATGCTTGTCCCCGAATCGTAGTGAGAGTATGGCAACAGTCTCGTTTACGAAACACTTGGAAGTCTCATTTCGGTCCGCCGTTTGTTCGTCTGCTAGGATGATTCCGTGGGCTCCCCGCAACATGTGACACCTCAACGTTATTGGACTGGATTGTGCAGGTCGGGTTCCGATGATCGTCAGATGCAGACTTCGAACGACGATGCGAGTATGCGCAACTTGTTCCGAGGATCGCGAACTAGTCCACACAGTTAGGAAACTCTGGAAGAGATATATCGCGTAGGAGTAATTTGTGAACTCTAATGAATGATGCTGTTCAATCGGCAAGCTCCGGCACAAGTGAAGTGCCAGACGATTAATTTGCCCACCGCGTCATGAATCCCGCTGGTGCGGGGTTGTCCGCTTACATCATCAAGGCTGTGCAACGAAACTACTCGAACGTACCAAACCTTTCAGAGAAGTGGTCCATAAGGAAGGTGTGGAACGTTTCCCGCCACCATTAACTTTTTCTACTTTGAAACGTCTGAATTCGAGGATTTCTCCGCATCAAGAAGAACCTTCAAATCCGAAGCGCGGCGATTAAACAAGAGCGCTGCCTCGATTACAAAGCTGTGACGGGTACCTTTTCGTCGTTCCCGGATGGGCTGACCGGCATTTTCAGGAATTGTGCTTTGCAAATCCGTGATTTTTTGGTATTGGCACAGTCGTGTCCGAACCGCTATAATATAGCCAGCATCAGGAGCGATCGGCCTCAGCCGATCCGGCAACCTGCGTAGGAGACGCAAGGTGCCTGGAGCCTTGAAAGGCTCGATGTGGCGGGAAAGAGCCGCAACGTCTCCAGCGAGAATGTCGCCGCCTGAAGCAGGCGGCTTTTCTTTTCTTGTCCTTTCTCGGTCCTTCCTGATGCCTGAACTCTGTCGTATGGAGCCAGGCGTGAACACTCAACAGAAAGTCATTTCATCACCACTGCACGACGTACTTGTACGAAAGCTGCACCCCGATGAATTCCCTCGGCTGTCAGGCGTCATGGCAGCAGTCGTGGTATTCGTTCTGGACACGACTTTCATAGAGCCGCCAATCGTGGAAATCAAAGTGGAGCGTGGAGTCCTTTTTTTACGGGCTCGGGACGAACTCGCGCCTAAACGTCTCATTCGCAATTTGCCGAATTGTTACACAACTGGCGGAGTCCGATCGCCGCGGCAGGGTCGGTTTCTTGACTGCCGAAATAACGACATAAAGATCGACTAACGGGAAAAGAAAGGGCCGAGAGATGGAATACGAGACGACACGGTTCAATGATGATGCAGACGAGAGGCTTGCGGAGCGAGCGAGAATTCAAGCTTCTGTGGATCAGCAAGGGCTAGAAAAGCCGGTATTCATCGGAGAACTGGCGGCCCATTTTCGCAAACACGAACTGGTTGATCGCGGTGATGACGGCAAAGCGTATTCCACCAGAAACCGCTGCAACTCAGTCCTCAACAAGTGGGTGCTACCTCGATGGCAGTCTACCAAGATAAACGAGGTTCGTACGATTGAAGTGGAGAAGTGGTTGCGGGGCCTGGTCCTGGCAAGAGGAACCAAAGCGAAGATTAGGAAAACACTGGGACTCTTGTTCAATCACGGGATACGTTGGGAGTTCACGAACCGAAATCCGATTTCCGGCCCAGTACGAGGTTCAGGCGTCCGTCAGAGCGAAAAGCGAGAACGAATTCCTGAAGTTCTGACCGCAGAAGAATTTCGCAGATTAGAGGCAGCCCTCCCACTCCGCGAGCGCCTCCTCATTTGCTTAGCCCTGTCGTTGGGCTTGCGACGTGGAGAACTAGCTGGATTGCGATGGCAGGATGTCGATTTCGACCAACTCATGATCACCGTGCAACGTTCGGTTGTTGACCAAGTTATTGGTTACACGAAAACTGAGGCCTCTCAACGGCCGCTTCCGATGGACCTAAGAATCGCAAGGTTACTTCAACAATGGCGATTGATCTCAAAGTACGCTGAAGCACGCCATTATGTGTTTGCAGCAACTTCGAATCGAGCCGGTCTAAAGCGTGGCCAGCAGCCCGTTTCACTCGCGAAAATCATGCAATGCCACATTCAGCCGGTCGCACGTGCGGTTGGAATCGCGAAGAAGGTCGCATGGCATACACTTCGCCATACCTACGCAACCGCGCTATGCCGAAATGGAGAAGAGATAAAGGTCGCCCAGGAGCTTCTAAGACATTCCTCTTGTCGAATAACGCTGGATATCTATGCGCAAGCAGTGAGTTTGGATAAGAGGAGGGCACAGAGCAGAGTGGTCGCAGAGTTTCTGCCCGAACTGTCCAGCGCCTAGTTTTGTGCCGGCGCCGCCAAAATTAATGCCGAGGGATGACTGATTGTCCCTCACCCAATCCCCTCCCCTAAGTGATTGTCGTTGCAGCATCGATGCTCGCGCCAGTGTGCCAGCGGTGTGCCAGATTTTCGGGAGGGAGGTTCGTTTGGCTCGTAAGACGGGACAAATCGTGGGGCGGGGGCGGCAACGGTGGCTGGTACGCATCTTCCTCGGCCGCGACCGCCAAACCCACCGCCGACGCTACCTCAGCAGCACCGTGCACGGTCCCGTCCGCCAGGCCCAGTCCTACCTTAATAAGGTGCTACGCGAGCGTGACCTAGGACGCCAAGTAGAGGGGGTCACAATCACACTGAACGAGTTTCTTGATCGCTGGCTCGACACCGCCGCCAAACCGAAACTGCGCGAAAAGAGCTACCAAAGTTACGAGAGCCTGCTGCGCCGCTACATGCGACCAGCCACTCTGTGCGCCTGGAGTGTGCGCTTTGCGTTTGAAATGGCGCTATCGGTTGGTCGCTGGAATCCAAAGGTCGACTGACTGCCAATCATCGGAATCCGTACTCTTCCTGAGGTCTTCAGCGATTCAGTGTGCTCGTTGTGGGCCAGATTTCGAATCCATTTCCCGATGAGAGTGCTTGGACCAGGTAGTTAGAACGCCTGCCTGTCACGCAGGAGCCGCGGGTTCGAGTCCCAGTTCTTGCTAACGGCTCACTAGGACATTCCCCAAGCCGTCTTTTTTGTGGTTATGGAAGCTTGTGAGCAGTCGTGGAGCTCGAATTTGTCGCGCAGATACTGCTCCGCTCCTCCAGGGTCGTTGTAATAGGTGTTCGGGGTAAAGAACTTTCGCTGGCATTTCGCGCACGAAGCCAGAGAGGGAGTCTTGTTCACGACCTCAGCACGATGAAAACCGCTGGCTCCGCCATGGGAAAACAGTGTGGCATAGTCCAAGGGCCAACGCCATGGCACTAGGGTGTGTGCCATCATGAGTCTCGCGCTGTTCCGACCGACGCAGCAGTCGTAATTGGCAGTTGCCACCTATTTGGCGTCGGTCTGGCTAGAAGATTCTCAGGATGCGTTACAACTCTGCAGTGACCAAATCACTTGCTGGAGTGATAGCAATGCCCAACTGGCTTGGGTGCCTTGGGTCTTGTTCTCCCCAGTATGAAGTCGTAAAATAAGGATGTCACCGGTGCTTGTTCACTGAACGCAAACCACACCATTCAACCTCCACCGGATTCGTGTCGAAATCATAGGGTACCCATCATGGCAATCCAAGGTAGTAGAGCTGCTGAAGTCGGGGATAGACTCAAGGCACTGGGCTACGCACACCCCAACCGAATACGGATGTATGGCGAGGAGTTCGATCTGACCTCAAATCCGATTCCGGAGGAAAATGGGTTTGCAGTTGACGCGATTTCGCGAAAGTCGGGACTCGCGAGAAGGCTGCGGATTCCATTGTCAATCTTGCAGATGATAACAAAGGACCTTGCGTCGAGTACTTCTCTTCGCAGTGCCGCCTAGCAGCAGGGTGTTCCGGTGCGACAGGATTGTTAGTTAGAACCCGGCCCTTGCGACACTCATCCTGCGGCGAGCAAGCGTTCCATCATCACGTGCCAGTGCGTGGCCTGCGTCTGAGTTCCAATCACGAGGCTGGGCGAAGGATGGGTTTCCTTTCGCTGGCGGCCTATCTCTCTTACGTACTGCGGCGCTCCCACGAGAAGAGCAACCCGCTGTCTGGGCTTGCTTTTCTTGAACTCACTGCACAGCCCAGCAGCTTCTTCCGAGTTCTCTCGTGCAGCTATCAAGACCAGATCGTAGGCGTGTGCGTTCCAAAGGCGACTTGCATCGGCGGTGTCGCTGGCAGTGTGAACTTCGACGTCGCAGTTCCGAAGAGCGGCAGCTCGCAACTTCTGCTTCATGGAATCACAATCGATAAGAAGGACCTTCCGCTGGTCATTTTTCGAGAAGCTCATACTTCGGCTACTCCGGGCGCCACCTTTTAACCCTAGCAGGGCGAGGTTTCAAAGGCCTTCCAGGGTTGTTAATTTTCGGTGAATCGAGATGTCGGGGCCACAACAGTCTTCACGATCCTCGTCGCCAGCTTCAACCTTTCGCATCGCTTCCACGAGAATCGTTGTGCCGGCTCTCTGGCGGAGGACTAGTATTGTCTTGTACAGAGATGCCGGAATAGGATTACCCACCAGCGACACCTCCGCTCTGAATTCGATTTGTGGGCAGGAGGTGTGACGATGCATGTCAGTGTTGAGAAAGATGAAAAGCGCAACTACGAAGTTGGGACTGAGTTCACGAAAGACGCTCGTTCGCGCCATCACGTCGAAGAAGTGATGTCTCGAATCCTGAAAAAACAACGAACCAACTCGAAGACATTCACACCGGGGCGGACTGATCAGGGAGATGCGGACACTGACGACCACTGGCACTGCTTTCGCAACTAGTCGATACTAGGACTTCGCCCGTCCTGCAGAGTCGTTCCTTTCTGACGATGGAATGGAACTCACTTGCCCCGTCGCGGTCAACTGTGGATTAGTCAGAGGCGAGTCACACGAATTCGTCTGCTCATCCTCCCCCAAAGAGCCGCAGCAATTCCAACATGAACTGATGATTGGGATGTGGGCGACGCCAAGGCATTGCGGCCAAGAGGACGACGA
>CAVOVP010000012.1:0-199486 GCA_963699885.1 uncultured Acidobacteriota bacterium
GCACGGTTGTGCGCAGTATCAGCCTCAGACGTGATGCTGGTCACGTGGACCTGTCGTTGTTTCGGTCTTCTAATATTTGCCCGCGGCATGGCTGCTCGACTGGCTGATCGTGATCGTGCGTTTGCCGTTCAGGAACGTCTTACGCCAGGGAGGGAATTTCGGCTTCCTTATACAAATCATCGATTTGCTTGCGATAGCGTTCCTCAATGGTTTTGCGGCGGAGTTTCAGAGTCGGGGTCAGAGTCCCATCGTTTGCATTGAATTCATCTGGAACGAGCAGGACTTTTTTCAAAGTCTCGTATCGGGCCAGACCCTGATTTATTCCGGCAACGATGCCTTCGTAAAGGGCCTTCACTTTGGGATTGGCAACCAGTTCTTCCCTTGAAGAAAACGATATATGGTTCGCTCGGGCCCACTCCTCGAGAAGCGTAAAGCATGGGGAAATAATCACCAGAGCAAACTTCCTGCGGTCGCCCAGGACGACCGCAGTTCCGATCAGAGCATTCAACTTGATGGAATTCTCGATCGGTTGCGGCGCGATGAATTTTCCGCCCGAGGTCTTGAGGAGGTCTTTCTTACGATCGGTGACGGAGAGGAACCCGTCTTTATCCAACTGCCCGATGTCTCCAGTTTTGAACCACCCATCGACAAACGCGTTTTCCGTTTCTTCCGCCCGGTTCCAATAGGAGCGGAAAACCGACGGACCTCGCACCAGGATTTCACCATCCTCCGCAATCTGCACCGCAACGTTCGACAAAGGCCGACCCACAGTACCTATTCGGTGATTGCGAGGTGTATTGATCGCGATCACCGGCGATGTTTCCGTTAGTCCGTAACCTTCATAGATTCGAATTCCAATGCTCGCATACCACGCCGCCAGTTCCCTTCCCAGAGGCGCTCCACCGGAAACAAAGATTTCAACTCGGCCACCCAATCGGGTCCGCACTTGCGAATACACCAGCTTGTTTGCCACCTTCCAACTGAGCGAGGTAGGCACGTCGCCCGCCAGGATTGTCGACATGTGCTTGCGGCCTACCGAGAGGGCCCAATGATAGATCGCTCGTTTCGGAAATCCGCTCGCTCGCTGCTCGACCTGACTGTGAATCTTTTCGTACACACGGGGCACGGCGATGAACAAGTTCGGTAAGACTTCGAGAAGGGCTTGGGGCATCTGCTCGATAAAGGGGCAATAAGCCAGTGTCACACCGCGATAGAGCAGAGCGATATCGGCATGACGCGCCGTCACATGCGATAGCGGCAGAAATGAAAGACTAATCTGCCCGGGACGAATGTCGAACTCCGCAAGTGAGCAAAGTACGTTCGACGTCAAATTTCCGTGAGTCAGTTGAACGCCTTTTGAATTGCCCGTGGTTCCCGATGTGTAAATGATCGACGCCAGATCGTCAGCGGTAATCGAGTGCACCTGCGAATCCAGTTGCAGATCGAGTTCCCCGGGTGCTTCGTCCATCAGGCGCTGCATGTGCACCGCATCATCGGTTGCGATCCCATCCATGACCACCACTTGTTGCACGGCAGTCCGATGCTGAATGGAAATCACCTTTTCCAACTGCTTCGCGGTGGACACAACGGCGACCTTTGCACCGGAATCGCACAATATGTACTCCGTTTGTTGGGCCGTCAGCGTTGAATAGATTGGCACAACGACCACTCCCAGCAGGAGCGATGCGAAGTCGGCAACCGCCCACTCATGTCGGTTTTCACTGAGAATCGCCAGTCGATCTCCCTTGACCAGGCCCAAGTGCCTCAGCGCGTTCGCCATGCCAATCACTTGCCGGCGAAACTGTTGCGAACTGATTGACTCCCACCGGGATGGACCGCGAATCAACATCACCGGGTCCTGCTGGCGTTCTACGATCGCGAGAAAAACATCGTTAATCGTCTGGGGCTTCATGGCCAGGTCCCTCCTGCATGCTTGTAAGAAAGATGATTCGCTGTCCCATAATTCAAGGACTCGTCGGTAAATCGCCGCTCAGCCGCTTCAAGTGTCCCAAGAAATATCGAGCCTCTTGAGGTTCCCACCTGGATTTCAGCTGTGGGCGAACACGACGGCCGCAGAAGGAAAGATGAGAACGGTCTATTGGGCCAGAAAGCGAGAATGTTTTCAGTGATGCCCCTCACTGACGTGAGGAATTTTGCAGGAAATTCAGGTTGCGCTCCTACTGCCCCTTGCCGTGCAAAGCTGCAAGGGCCTCGTGCAGGCTATCGAAGATCCGTGTTGGCCCGATGACGCTGGTTAGATCGTGCCGATCCAAATCGGCCTGCAGACCCCCCTCTACATGCGCCAGAAGCAAGCCTACACCGCGTTGGGCCAAGTCTTTTTGGAGGTTCCTCACTGTACGCGCGGCCGTGTAATCCACATTCGTGATCGCCCCGGCATCCACCAGGACCCACCGCAGCGGCGAAGGAGCGGTGTCCACCAGGCAGTGAACTTCGTCCGAAAACCGGCGGGCATTCGCATAGAACAGTGCGGCTCCAAAACGGTAGATCACCAACCCAGGCTCGGTGACGGCTCCCGAAACCGCAGGAATCGATCGCCATATCCCGTTCTCGTCTTCCACCAGTACCGCGGTGTGAGGATGATAGCTGTGCCGCACAATACGGAGCAGCGAGAGCACCATGGCGAGGACAATGCCTTGTTCGACGCCGACCAGCACGACCACAACTGCAGTACTCAAAGCCAACGCATATTCGCCCGGACTCTCGCGGCGAATCCCCTTCAGTCCGCGCAGGTCAATGAGGCGGATGGCAATCACAAACACCATTGCGCCCAGCACGCAGCGTGGAAGGTATTGCAATGGCTTGGTCAGAAAGAGGAGCACCAGCGCAACCACCGCCGCAGTAGCCAGTTGTGCGATCTGGCTTTTCGCACCGGAGCTTTCAACCATTGCCGTTTGGGTTGGACTTCCATTCACCACAAACGTGCCACTCAGCGCCGCCGCTGCGTTCGCTGCGGCCAGGCCCATGAGGTCCGCATTCTCGTCCAGTCGCTCATGATGGCGCTCCGCGTAAATCCGGGCCGTTGCCGCGCTCTGGGCGAAGATCATCACCACACACGAACCCGCCACGGGAATCAACAATTCGACGTCCCGCCAGCTTAGATCGGGCCGGACCAGATGCGGCAGGCCTCCGGCCACCGACCCAATGATGCTGATGCCGTGTCCGGCGAAATCCCACGATGCGCTTGCCGCAATCGTAACCACCACCGCGATCAGTGAGCCTGGTACCCTCCGGGCAAAGCGCTCGAGTACGAGGATGCCCACCACCACCGCCGCAGAGAGACCGACCGTGGGCGTATGCACCTCTGACAACCGGCGTAAAACCTCAATGACTTGCTCAACCGAGCGCCGGGAGTGTAGATCCAATCCCAGCATTTCTCCCGAGACTGCGATTCCGACCTGAAACCCGACGCCGGTGAGAAAGCCCACAAGCACGGTTTGCGACAGGAAGTCGGCTAGGAAGCTCAGCTTGAACAAGCGCGCCAACAGCAAGAACCCGGCGGTGAGCAGCGCCACTAACCCCGCGAGCATCACGTATCTCGCGCTGTTAATTGGTGCCATCCCTGCGACTCCGCCGGCAAAGATAGCCGCGGTCGCGGAGTCCGCTGCCACCACGAGGTATCGCGAGGATCCAAATATTGCGAACGCCACGAGCGGCAGCAAGAGCGTGTAAAAGCCGGTCACGACGGGCGTGCCGGCGATCTTTGTATAGCCCAGCGCCTGCGGGATATTCATCGCCGCGAGTTCGACTCCCGCCAACGCGTCGCGGATCGCACCGGCACGATGGAAGGGTCGTATGCCTTCGAAAAGCCTTAGCGAGTTTCCGTCGCGCAACTTTTCCTTGCGTTGGTCAGAGCCCGGACGACTGGATCCTTGCGGTGGCGAGGCTTGAGGATCGTGGTTCACCTGAGGCTCGTCCTTTGTCTCATGGACTCAGTTCCTATCCTCTGCTCGATGCAAACCATGACGAATCCTGTTGTGGGTCCGATCTCCAAAGACACTGTGTTCTATTTCGACCGAGTGTAGAGAAGGTGATGCACGGTCGGATCGCTTACGACATAACTCTGAAGGCGTAACTCCAATTCCTGGTCCGCTCGCGTCTGCCGCTCGTGTTGACGGAGATGTTCTGCCCACGAATGCACCAGAAATACCTCCACATAGCGGTCCGTAGCTTCCGTGTCACGATAAATTCCCCATCGGTACGCACCGTCCCGACGCCGGATGCGAGCATATTGGTGGATCGCTTCCACGAACTCCGTTTTCATTGCTGGAATTACGGAGTATTCAACCGTAACCAGCATTGGTCCCCGTTCAAGCTCAGAAGCGTCCTCTTTGACAGCAATAGGCATGCGCCAGTGGTTCCATGGACTCTGGTCAGCGGTTGATTCAGGAAGCCTTGTGAAAAGTACGAGCACGACAGTCGCAGCTGTTCCAATCCCGGCCGAGACTAAAGCAATTCCGATCCCTGCTCTCTCGGCGACAGCGCCCCAAGTGGCAGTTCCAAGTGCGAAGCTTCCCTGATAAACCAGAATGAAGATCGCAAGCACTCGCGCTCGTACCCAATCCGGCGCCAGGGTCTGCACTAGGGCGTTAATCAGAGAAATGAAGACTACCCATGCCGCGCCGCCAATTAGCAGAACCGGAGCGAGAGTACTCAAACTGTGTAGACCGCCCATCGCCGCAATGACCAGACCCAGGATCGCTACACCAGACGACACGATAACTTCCGTGGACCACCTGACGCGGGCTGGTTGCATGAGCAAGGCTCCGACGATTGCGCCCGCCCCAAAGCATCCGAGCAGAAGCCCGTAGCCGATTGCGCTTTCGTTCACGCTGCGCGCAACCGTCGGCAACAGCGCGAAGAGCGCGCTTGAGAAAAACATGACAAAGCTCGCTCGGACCAGTACGGTGAGAATCGATGGTGAGTGGCGGACATATCGAAGAGCTGCGACCGTCGCTCCGGCAAACGTTTCGGGCGGCAAAATCCGCTTGTCAATCGGTCTTTTCCACTTTGCAACAACGAGAATGACTCCGAAAAACGAAACGAAATTCACGACAAACGCCGTGGCTATGCCAGCCGCGGCTATTACCAGGCCCGCGAGTGCCGGACCAACCGCTCGGGCGAGATTGAATTCGATTCCATTGAGGGCCGACGCGGATGCGAGGTCATCCTTGGTTACGAGTTCGGGCAGAATCGCCCGCCACGTCGGTGTTTCGAACGCATCTCCCGCCGATAGGGCGAAGGTCAAGGCCAGCAGGAGCCAAGGCGACATGTGACCGGTAATGGTGAATGCCGCGATGACGAGCGCCACAATTGTCATCCACGACTCAGTCGCGAGAATTAGCCTGCGGCGGTCGAGGATATCGCCTGCGGAACCGGCGGGTAGAGCCAGCAAGAAATATGGCAAGGAAGATGCGGTCTGTGTGAGTGCGACGTAAATCGGCCCAGCATGGAGCGACACCATCAACCATGCAGCACCGACACTCTGCATGAAGGTACCGATATCGGACACAACATCGGCGATCAACAGATTGCGGAAGGTCGGCACCCGCAGCGGACGCCACAGACTGGGCACATCCCGCGGCTTTTCTGAAGCGTTCGTCAATTGGCCGTACCCAAGGTTTCTTGATGGCCTTCGCTAGCCACCCCGGTTACCAGCAAACCAAGCCGCTACATCATAGTCGACCGCAAATTGAGGAATCGCCTTCCAGGTCCGATTCGGATCGGGCTTGCGCAGTTGACTCCGCTTTGATCACCTTGTGGTTCCTGAGGGCCTGATGGTATCCCGTATTCGTGCGTGACATGCCACGTTGTGGCGCTTGGGTTGTGGTTCACGGGAGAAACGCTGGAGGCCCTATTAATAAGGAAGGGTCGCGCGTGATGTGGGATGGCCCTCTGGTCGAACACGCTTCGAAGATGCCGTCATGCCGCATGATTTGCCGGACGCGCCGGCCCGAGCCTAGCAGCCATCTTCACTAAGTCAGCGAAGGAATTGGCCTTCATCTTTTGCATGACCTGCGCTCGATGCGCTTTCACTGTAATCTCGCTGATACCCAGTTCACCGCCAACCTGTTTATTCAGCAACCCCGACACAACTAACGCCAGCACCTGCTGTTCCCGGGGAGTAAGTGAGGCGTAATGGTGCCGAAGTTCCTGCATCTCTGCGTCTTGAGCGAGGGCAACACGGCTTCGTTGGAGGGCGTTTCGGATGGCGCTCACCAATACCTCGTAATCCAGCGGCTTGGTTAGGAATTCGACTGCGCCGGCCTTCATGGCCTGCACGGTCTTCGGTACATCTCCATAACCAGTGATGAAGATAATCGGGGTGTCGCAGCGTTCAGCGGCAAGCTGCTTCTGCAGTTCAAGTCCGTTCAGGCCCGGAAGTGAAAGGTCAAGGACAAGACAGCTCGGGACAAGTTTTCTTGGGTGGTTGAGGAATTCCTGCGCGGATGCGAATGTCTCCGGCTTCCAGTTCTCATTCCGAACCAACAATTCCAGTGACTCGCGCACGGAAACATCATCGTCAACAACAAATACGATGGGCACGGTGGTCGCCGTTAGTAACGCACCCGTTTCATAACCCGCTGTGCGCGGCCGATTCATGGTATCCCCCTGGAGATTGACCTGTGGACTGCCTAACTGGCTTGCAGCGCCGTCTGGATGGCCGTCAAGAGAACTGAGTCACTGAATGGCTTAAGCAGAAATCCCGCTGCGCCTTCCTTGAGCACTCGAGCGCGAATCGTCTCATCTTTTTTACCGGTGATGAATATGATCGGGATCTCTCGCCCGAGACGCTTGAGTTCCTGTTGAAGTTCCGGACCAGTCATGTCCGGCATAGCAATGTCGAGAAGCAAACAGCTCGTCTCCTCCACACAACCCGATGACAGAAATTCTTTCGCAGACGAAAAAGCTCGAGCCGCAAAGCCGAATTCCCTAAGCAGGTCCGGCAACGACTCGCGCACCGACTCATCATCATCCACTACGACGGAAAGAAGTTGATGTTTGTCGCTCCTGTCGTTAGGGAACTCCATAACAACACAGTGCGACATTCGGTGAGGGGCGTCCATTGTACTTTGGTATTGCTTGCGCCTCCATTCCAAGCCACGGTCCATCTTATGCCGCGTCCATGGATGGATCGGATCGATTACGACGAGATCCGGCGCCAGCCAAGCCTTCGAGCGCACAAGGAATCGCAAAGGAAAACGTAGATCCGGGGCCATCATTGGATGTCGCCCAGATACGTCCTTGATGAGCCTCAATAATCGAGCGGCTGATGGAAAGTCCAATTCCCATACCGTCGCTCTTGGTTGTATAAAACGCTTCGAAGATCTTGTCTGCGGCTTCGGGTGTGAGACCGATTCCCGAATCTTTCACGCTCAGCCGGATTTGGTTTCCTTGATCCCATTCTGTTCGGATGAGGAGTTCTCTCGGACGATCGTCGATCGTGCTCATGGCATCCGCAGCGTTTCGAAGCAAGTTCAGGATGACCTGCTGAAGCTGGATGCGGTCGCCGACTACGAAGGGGAGGTCCCCCGCAAGCTCATGCCGCAGAATCAGACCGCTTCTCTGGATCTCCGTCAACGACAATGCCGTCACCTCTTGCGTCGCTTCGTTCAGGTCCATCGATTCAAGCGATAGGTCTTTCTTGCTGTAAAGCGTCCGCAATCGCGTAATGACATCAGAGGCTCGGTTGCCATCACGAATCGTGCGCCGCGCAGTTTCCCGAGCGCCGTCTACATTTGGGGGATCTGCGGAGAGCATCCGCAAACAAGTGCTGGCATTCGTGATGATTCCCGAAAGAGGTTGGTTGACTTCGTGTGCGATAGACGCGGTTAAGACTCCGAGGCTTGTGATGCTTGCCACCTTTGCAAGTTCCGATCTCGCCTTGGTGAGAGCTTCCTCCGACAGTTTCCGCTTCGTAATGTCTTCCGAGAGCGCCATCAAGAATCGCGGCATTCGGGCACTGCCCGGAACGACAGAGACGTTGTTGCGGACCCAAACTGGTTGACCATCCTTACGGCGGTACTGCTTTTCGATTTGAAATTGCTCGCGCTTTCCGTCGAGCAGGTCGCCGACCAGCGACCGATTCTGTTCGACATTCTCTTCATGGGTGATGTCGAGGAAAGTAATTTGCTGCAATTCATCCTCGGTATATCCCACCATCTTCTGGAAAACGGGATTGGTCGCAATAAATCGACCATCCAAGTCTGTAAGGGCAACGCCGACTGCGGAGTTCTCAAAAACAGAGCGCCAGCGTTCTTCACTTCGGGCGACTTGCGCATGTGCTTGGGCAAGTTCACTGGTTCGTTCCGCGACGCGCCGATCGAGTTCCCGGGAAATCCGCTTCTGCTCGTTCAGCAGCCTAACCTCTTGCAGCGCAATTGACGCCTGATTTGTCGCTACGCTCAGGAGAAGGCTTTCGGTCAGCCCGGGGAAATCAGACCGGTCAGAACCCAATACGATCATGCCGATTTCACCCTCTACCCCTAACGGTAGGGGGAAGATCGAACTATCGATTCCCAATCGGCTCCGGATTTGCGGGAGCGAGCCTTGAGCCCAGGCTGCCAACGAGTCGCCGAGCATCTTACGGAGTTCCTGGGCCGGCATGTTGACTTTGCCGTACTCAGCGACTCGGAGGATCTCCACTGGAATCTCGGCAAACGCGTCGTTCAACCGCGCATATGCGAAATCGAGGCTCAGCATACCGACGAGTACATCAAGAAGAGTTTGAACGATTTGCGATGGCGCACTGCCACGCCAGATCGCCGGTAGAGCGAGGAGGCTCACCAGATCGTTCATGCAGCGATGAAGGAGCTTGGTCTCCTGGACCGGATCTTCGATTCGCTCTCCCATGTCAGGCTGCCGCGGGTGAGTGATTCCGACGAGCCCGGCGTTGACGAAATTCTCTCAGGAACTCTTCCGGCGGAATATAGAAGGGATTCCGCTGCAGCATACCGCCGATGATCACCATCGGGTGAGTCCGCATTATGTCGATCACCTCGTCGCCACGAAATTGCCCGAGATGGTATGTGCAAATGACCACGTCTTCGTGACGATTCCAGACATCATTCACACGCGACTCGAACTCAATGACATCGTCGACATGCGATTGATTTTCAACCGCCCAGTCCATACGACAACAAATGCGACTCAGAGGATAGCCTACCCCGGAGCTGCCGCTAGCCACTTGCTCGAACGCCGCGATCATGCGATCTGGGTCGAAACGGCCATCCGGAAGGTAGACATCCGTGTTCACGCGAAGCTCGAGCTGTCCATTCTGCTGCGCAGCCTCCGGGTCGATCCCTATTTCAGTCAGGCGTTGGAGGTGGTCCTGACGCTGATGCGGATTCACCACGTGAATGGCCTTGTGGCCGCACTGGAATCCATCTTTTATGAATGGGAGCAGGACCCGATACTCTTCGTCGGCGCTATTGAAGAAAGCGCAGACATGACGCGTTTGGTCGAGTTGGGAACCAGCAAAAGGAATGGGAGGCGTAGTTTTCTTCATCGCATATCCCCACAGGATATCGAGCGGCGCCCCAAATGGAATCCGATCGAATCATGATGCACTACCCCGCGCCGAAATGTCCAATCTCTACTTTGGTATTGATCGATACGTTCGTCCAATCGACTCGTCGTCGCGCAAAATTTTCTCAGACGATTCGTCGAATTCCGGTTTCGCCATTCGTCGCTCTAGTGAAGGCAGGCGACAGCATTCAAGGTGACGGAAAGCACCGTCAACTCGAAAGGCGTCATCCTGATGCATCACGAGCGATTCGGGGCAATTCCAAGCACATAAACATTCGGCGGGGGGAAAATCGTAGCAGGACGTTTTCCATTCTTTGACGATGAAGGTGGGGAACGGTCCATTCTCTGCCGGATTTCGGTGCCAGGTACCCCCCTCCCCCCGGTCCATTGGAATCATCGGGTTAGAGGAAAATCGCGGAAAAATCTCTGTGGGTCAATCATTTACGGGTAAAATATTCGAAACATTGGGCTTACGTGCGACGGCCACATTTCGTTATTTTTCAGGCGAATCCTGTAAAATATTGAATTTGCAGGAGTTGTTGGCTCCATCCTAGTTTTCTGGACTGCAAAATATTGATTTTGCAGGACTTGTCCGCAAATTATTGCAGCATCGAGACTTAGCGCGACCTTGATTAAGGATTCCTGCCCATCAGTCCGCGGTGTTTTGCGTTTTTCGGAGCGCAACTCTCAAAATCTTGATTTCAAAGAACTTGGATGGTGCCGATCCCGGTTTGCCTCTGCAAAATCTTGAGGCCCCTTGAGACTTACACGCGAACTATTGCGGAATAAGTCTAAGGTCCTGGCTTTGGAGATCGCTGCCACGCCCTTGGGCTGTGACGATGATCGGATCTCCAGCCTGTGGAACGCAAGGGCAGATGTCACACGGGTGAGTGCGAAGCTGTGGATAAAGTTCCGTGGACATCCCCACTCAAGGCAAAAGAAACCGCGAGTGGGCCGACCGATTCAGAATGGGATTGAGCGCGGCGCTCGAAGCTGTTCACTCAAGCCACAACCGGGCTTGAATGGGCCAGTCCGCCAACTTAATTTCTAGAATGGGATATCTTCGTCAGTAATTGGCCCGGTCGGATTCGATTCAGGCTCATTCTTCCTAAGCTTAAACCGATTCTGGTTGTCAAGCAGCCAATCTGCCCACACCTGCGGAAGACAACCGACATGCTGGGTATGATTCCCTATTGTCGTGGTCAATAGCTTCGAAGCGTTCGACCATGTCCTTACGGCGAAGGCCCTCGATAGCCAAACCAATAGCCATTCCGTGGCATACCCCGACCGCCCCATTTTATCTCTGATCAGGTACACGCTATAACCCGCATCGGGCGACTCTGATTCCGACATAATCGTGACGAGTGCCGCAATTTCATGATTCGACAGTCCAGCAGTGTTGTGAATCTCTGACATCGCGGCAACCGTCTGCAACGTCTCTGCCTTTTTCGCCTGAGCCTTCCACCGGGTTACAATCTCGGACTTCAGGTTCTCAAAGTCGCTCGGCGATTGCAGCGTGTACGGAATGACGTGCCGGTGCCGAATGTCGAAGGGAATGGTTTTGGGCGCGGGTCAAAACAGATCATGACAACTGCCTTCCCATTGGCTAGCGCGAACCCAACCTCATACCAAATGTTAGGGTTGTTAGTGGTGATGTCCGCCAGGCATACTTCAGTTTCCCGAATCCCCTTCTCAATATCATCAATCAGGATTGTTGTCGTGGGTCTTCGTCTACACGGTACGGCTCAAGGCCAGCATCTGTGATCGCAGGTACAAGCACGCCCCGGTATCGCTTGTCATAAGGGCCGCCCTTGTCGAAAGGCTGAATGACGAAGCAGGTTGGCATTTGAAGGGCTTCCGTTAGCCAGCGGCGATTATCACATACTAATTCACATCAACGATCCGGATTTTGCGGAAAGGCGGGCGGCCCAGGCTTCGATCTCGCCGGCATCACCAACGCTGTAGGGGTGCCCGTTCCTTCGCGTTTTTTGCGAAGGGCGGGAGTCGGGAAATGCTGGCGCAAGGGTTTGATCAGGCCGTGCGCGGTGAAAAATCAAATGGAGCAGCGCAACATCGCCGCCCACCCCTTCGACAAGCTCAGGGTAGGCTCTTGCAAAAACGCAAGGATGGGGCGCCCTCCGTGGAATCGTGCGCGCAAAGATCGTTAAGGGGCGGGTCACGCCGCCACCTGAAAGTCATCTCTGACTGAAAACAGTCTGTAAATTGCATCGCTGCGTCCTCTCGGGTTTCTAAAGATAATTCCACCGCCCAGCGCGATGCAATCGCTTTGATTTACTCTCGGGCACGGCTATTTTCGGGACACAACAATGTTTTCTAGTATGGGCGAGTAGCCCGGGTTCGATCTCGCTGGCATCACTAACACAGTGGCTGTGCGCGTCCCTTCGACTGCGCTTAGGGCACGCTGTTGCGAGGTGCGCAAGGGAGGGACAGTCGTCCATGAGCTCGGCGTAAGGTCTCGAACTTCCCACTCAAGGCAAAAGAAGCCTTGAATGGGTCACCGGTCGGGGCAGTAAAAACTGGAAGTGTATAAACTTGAGGCGCATTGCGGGCGTGACCCTGAGCGCAGTCGAAGGGGGAGCCCGCAGCCGAAATCCAGGGCGTTCTTGGCGGGTCGGTGTAGTAGGAAAGGAGAGTGCGATGGAAAATAATTACGGTTGCGCGGTCGACTTCAGCCGGCGAAGGTGGCTTAGACTCGGAGTGAGTTCTGCCATTGCCGCATTCCTGTCAGAAAAGAAATTGGATGCGCAGGCGGAACTGCCATCGTGCGCGCCTCCGATTCCACAGAAACACGAACCATCGAATGGCGGTTCGTGCCCTTATCCGATTCCCTGGCTCGATAAGAACGGCAATCATAATCAGCCCGCCATGCCGAACGTCGAGCTTTCAAGTATCTATCATTTCAAAGGGAAACTCGCCCGTTGCAATGGTTTCCACGGGATGGGTACGGATAACAAGGGCAACCGCCTCGCTTGGGGCACTCCGACCACGGACTATAGCTACATGGCCGGTGAGTACTGGGCGGGACGCCAAGCGCACCAAGGCATCTTCGCGCACACCTGACTCACAGTATTCAAGGGGCCGGCGGTCCCTGCGAATCAGATTCACGATTTCCACTCACCGATCTCGCCCGAGGGGCTCTATTGGGTCACTCCGGTGCCTTTAACCGGCCTCACCTTTAGCGCCGATGGCAAAGTCGCAACGCTTGAGATGGTTGACGTACCCATCATTGACCAGCCGCGTTGGCCCGCGATGGATGCGGAAACAAATCCGGCGTTCCTGGATTTCAAACTTGTGTTCAGGGCAACGGATGAACCGGTCCGGTATGAAGATCCAGCGCGGCAGTACCGGTTTGAAGGTTTCAAGGCAGGAGCACAACTCGAAGCAACGGTCCGAGTACCGTCTATCGATTTCATCTTCAAAACTGATTCGTTAGAAACTTCAAAATGTGACTTCGGCGTCATGGGTTCCGAAGTCAACGGGAAATATTTCGAGGAGAAAACGAGCTGAGGGACAGGTAGGCCCGGGCTTGTGATCTTGCGGGGATTACCAACGCAGTGGGTGCCCCGTTCCTTTCGCGTTTTTTGCGAAGGGCGAGAGTCGGACAGGCAGTCGGCAAGTGGGTTTGATCACGTATCCACAAAAAATCAAATAGCACACGCAGCATCGCCGCCCACCCCTTCGAGAAGCTCAGGGCAGGCTTTTGCAAAAAAAACGCAAGGATGGGGCAGCCTCCTCGTCGACTGCATCGAGGGTGCTTGCGGTCGTAAGGTCCCTCGGAGCGCTGAGCGCGCTCCTCAGGATGACAAGCATGGGGAGGGAAAACTCGGGACAGACGGAACGTTCCCCGGTTTCTCGAAGGAGTGGAGATTGGACGTCCCCACTCATGGCAAAAGAGGCATTGAGTAGGCCCCGTCATTTGGGTGGGCTCGTCGACTGCATCGAGGGTGCTTGCGGTCGTGAGGTCCCTCGGAGCGCTGAGCGCGCTCCTCAGGATGACAAGGATGGGGAGGGAAAACTCGGGACAGGCGAAACGTTCTCCGGTTTTTCGAAGGAGTGGAGATTGGTACGTCCCCACTCATGGCAAAAGAGGCATTGAGTGGCATCCGTTTCAGAATGGGGCTGAGCGCGGCGCTCGAAGCTGCCCACTCAAGGCAAAGCCGGGCTTGAATGGGCCCTCGCCATGAGGGGACTACGAGTTCCCCGTCCTTGCGTTTTTACAAGGGTGGGTACGGTGCTGGCAACAGAATTGCGTCCAGAAATATGCGGGGAATTATTCGGTGTACGTGGCTACGACATCATCAGTCCAAGCGCGAATGGGAGAGGCGGGTTCGCTGACCCCAAACAGAGTCTCTCGAACCCACCTCCATTTCTCATGGACCAGCACACGACCCAGTTAATCGTGGCTGTCAGGGAGTGACAACAGACTGGACGTGCAGGTTAGCTGGGCTGCGGTTCCAGCGAATTGACCCTGGTCTGTGCCACCGGTGAACGATCCCGAAGAGGATGCCCGGGTCAACTCGATGTAATCCGTTACGGCAGTGGTGCCAAAGAAGGCCGGATCGATGCTGAAGACGCTGACCGTCAGCGTCTTACCAGTGGTCGAAAGACATGCGGCGCCGCTCGTGTTTAAGATGACCGTGGAAGCGGTCTTCGTCCAACCCGACCACGCGGCGCACTTATTCTTCGCTGGCACAGTAAAGGTGGGTGCGACGAAAGTCGTGCCACCCTTGCCAAAGCCGCCGGCCGTTGAAATGCAGAAGGTGGCAGCAGCTGGAGTAACCGCATCCTCTTGCGTCTGTGCCAAGGTCAGTGAAGTTAGTGGAAGAACTAGCAGCCCCAAGGCAGCTACCCCCCGAGCGATTTGAATCTTCATGAACAATTTCTCCTTGGCGCAGCATTAGAGCGTACCGACTGCGCCTTGTCCAGTCAAAAAAGTCAGGCTCGAAAGCCGGTTCAGGAGCGCGCGAAACATTCGATCGAAGGATTTTGCTGCTTGGTCCATCAAGATGGAATCCAGGGCCTTTTCGGCGGCCGCCGGTCGAAAGCTGGTCAGTGAGTGAAATGGGGATTTTGCAACAGCCACAGGCGTTTAACTCAAAGCCTCGTTCCTGCGGGGCGCCAGGCTCTCTAAGAGTAGTTTTGGCTGTGGACCCTCGTTCTATAATCTTTCCCATGCGTTCACTGCGTGTCGCTTGGTTCGCGGTTGTGCTCTCAGCATTGGCGGCAGTCCCCGTTGAACTTTGCGCGCAATCTACCGGGCACTCCTCGGTACAGAATCTCAAAATCACTATCCTCTCGACCATGCTCGCCGACGAGGGGATCGGCGAGTGGGGTTTCGCGGCGCTCGTGGAAGCGGACGGTCACCGAGTTCTGGTCGATACAGGAGCGAGGCCCGATACTGTGCTTTCCAATGTCCGCGATCTTCATCTTGATCTGAGTGACGTGCGGGAGGTTGTGCTCACTCATAACCACGATGACCATGTTGGTGGATTGCTGACGCTGCGCCGCGAATTCATGAAAAAGAATCCGGCTGCGCTCTCGGTCGTGCACGTGGGCAAGGGGATTTTTTACAGCCGCCCAGAGAATGGGAAAGAGGGGAACGTCATGCTCACTCTGCGCAAGGAGTATGAATCCACCGGAGGCAAATTCATCGAGCACGACTCGCCTGTAGAGTTGTTCTCTGGCGCATGGCTCAGCGGCCCAGTTCCGCGCCCGTATCCCGAGCGCAACTGGTCGGCCCTTGGAAAAGTGCAAACACCGTCGGGTCTGGTGGAAGACACCATTCCTGAGGATCAGTCGCTCGTGTTCAACACCTCCAAAGGGCTTGTGTTGCTTTCCGGATGCGGCCATGCGGGCGTGGTCAACACCCTCACCTTTGCCGAGAAGGAGTTCCCCTCGACCCCGGTGTATGCGCTGATTGGCGGATTTCACCTTTTCAACGCCACCGACCAGCAACTCGACTGGACGGCCGACAAACTCAAGGGCTGGGGCGTTTCGTACCTGGTGGGGGCACATTGCACAGGGATTGAAGCCGTCTATCGCATTCGGCAACGTCTCAATTTGTCCCGGCAGTCAGCAGTAGTTGGCGCGGTCGGCGCAACTTTCGTTTTGGGCGAGGGCATCCAACCGGGGAAGATCGCGCAATAAGCCCCCGCAAGTCCGTGTTCGGGCCGGATGATCGTTCGCCACTCGTTGTCCTATCTGTTGTTAACGCGTTTACGCTCATCGTCGGGTTTTGAGCGCAATCGAATTTGCGTCAACTGAGCGGCAAACAGGTTTCCAAGATGCGGCTAGGCGTCTAATCGGAGCCAAAGATCGCGATCAATACCATCGTCCAATTGTTTTCCTGGCACACATCTGTTGTGATTCCTTCGCCGCGCTCGATGGGCTGCGATCACGGCGAGGAATTGGGAAATGAAGCGGGCGACATATCTCAGGTTGCGCAAGTCTGCGGGTTGGCATTGCGACTCCTGCGCTGGGCTCATCACGAGCGTCAGCGACGGGTGGGTGGAGTGGTTGGCCGCAGAGGACGAGAGCGGTGCGACGATCGTGAAAAGTCTGCGCCTGGTTCATCGCGAATCCTGCCGGTATGATGCTCGCACGGTGTTCCGGAACCGCCACAGTGTAGTGGAAGGCTTTTGTCTCGAACGCTTCGTCGGGCCCGATGGCCTGATTCTCCTGCTATCGCTCATCGCGGCGGGAGAATTACCCACGGCAGACGTTATCGAGTTAGCAAAACGAGTACAAATTCCTGGGTACGAACTGGCGCGTAATCTTGTCGGGGAGGAAAACCTTCCACAGGTTCTCCTGCCTTCTCTGGGGCACGGATGCTATCTCCGATCGGAGATCACGGAATTGCTTACGCGCGCAATGAAAGACCAGGAAGCGGCCTGAATCCTATCCACGGAATGGCGTTGTTCCATGCGGGATCCCGACGGGTGGCTTCATTGCGAATGTTCCAGACGAATTGATCGGGTTTAGAAACCTTTTTGTGGAGGAGAGCACACTATGACTGAACTTAGGAGGGAATCTTTGGCGCAAGCACAACAAAAGATAAAAACCGGTACCGCCCGAAAACATTTCGCGGCCATCAGCATCGTAGCGGCCGCGGCGCTACTTGCCATCCTCGGCGGCGCGGTCTTATACGCGCAAGGCCAAGACAAGGACAAGTACTCGCTGACATCGCCGGGCGGAATCGCGTTCTCCGACTTCCGGGGGTACGAGGACTGGTCAGTGGTCTCATCCGCCCGAACCGAAGAAGTGCTGAAGGTCATCGTGGCCAATCCGGCGATGATCAAGGCGTACAAGGCGGGCGTTCCGGGAAACGGCCAGCCGTTTCCGGAGGGCTCCATGATCGTGAAGCTGCAGTGGAAGCCGAAGAAGAGCACGGAAGCGCCTTTCGCGGTGGATGTGCCCGACGTCTTTAAGCAGGCGTTCGTGATGGAGAAGGACAGCAAGAGATTTCCGAAAACCGGAGGGTGGGGATACGCGGTGTTCAACTACGACGCGCCATCGGACAGCTTCAGCGCCGATGCCAAGTCGCCTGCGGACTGCGGACAGTCGTGCCATGTGACGGTGAAGGCGAAGGACTACATCTTCCATCCGTACCAGAAACGCTAAAGCGGACCGAATATGAAATATCCCTCGCGAAGGGGCGGCCTGTGTGAGGCTGTATTTTCGGCGTGGATCGAGAGGGAATACATTCCGCCAAGGAGATGAAAAATGAAAGCAGTTGTTGTCCACCAATATGGCGGGCCTGAAGTACTCAGGTTCGAAGAATATCCGGACCCGGTTCCGGGTCCGGGCGAGGTGCTGGTGCGGGTCGCGGCCACCAGCGTGAATCCGATCGACTACAAGCGACGTGCTGGGTTAACGAAAGATTTTTATCCCATCCAGTTCCCGGGGCTGATAGGTGTCGATATCGCAGGCACCGCGGTCAAGATTGGGGCGGGAGTCGAAAGCTTTTCTGTCGGAGACCAGGTGTTCGCCATGGCGGACAACACGTACGCCGAACTTTGTGTGGTGAAAGCCGCGATTCTGGCCAAAGTTCCGAAGGGGCTCGATTTGATCCAGGCGGCGGCGTTGCCGCTGGTGACGACGACTGGCAACCAGTTGCTCTTAGCTACGCGAATCGAAGCGAAGCAGACGGTTCTCGTCGTAGGTGCTGCTGGAAATGTCGGGCGTTCGGCGGTATTCACTGCGAAGGCACGCGGGGCGACTGTGATCGCGGGGATTTTGAAGAGGCAGATGGATGACGCGAAAACGGTCGGCGCGGATCAAGTGGTCGCAACCGATGACGAGACTGCGATCGCGAATCTTCCACCGCTCGATGCGGTGGCGGATACGGTGGGCGGAAGAACCGCCGAGAAGCTGATCGCCAAGGTCAAGCCTGGAGGAGTCTATGCATCGGTGGTCGGGGCACCGCAGAACGCCGGGGAATATCCATCGGTCGAGGTGGTGACAGTGTTCTCGAAATTCGACAGGAACACTCTCGAATTCATGGCCGAAGCGGTACGAGATGGGAAGCTAGTAATCCCGATTAGCCTGAAACTGCCACTTAGGGAAGCGGCCGAGGCTCAAGCAGCGGCAGAAAAGGGTGGAGTCGGGAAGATTTTGCTGGTGGCTTGAGATTATTCTGCGTGCCGAGGACACGACCGCGAAATCGAAAATGAAAAGGTGGAGCGGGATCAATCCCGCTTTGCCGACCGAAGGCTTCTTCCACACTCCTCCGCTTTCACATCCGCCAGCCGCACGGTGCTGACGAATGCTTTCTGCAGCGCCTCATCTTTCTTAAAGCAGACCTGCTTCAAGCAGACTTGGGCGGACGTCTGATTTTCCGGCCGATCGCTCTTTGGATCGAGGGGAGGCTGCCCACCCTTGGGTGAGGCGAGAGTCAACTCGATGCCGGCGTCCCTGAAAACGAGATAGGGGCCCACACCCTCTTCCAGTCAGAAGCCGGTTCTAAGACCTGTCTAGCCGAGTTGGTCATGCGTCGTGAATGCCATCAGGATTTTCACGTTTCATCTCTCATCCTTCGCTTTGGTGATTCGAGCTGTTCGCATCCCACCACAAGGATAGAAGCCGGACAATTCGACGACCGTAACGCTCGATACTCTTCGAAACTCGTTCGGCGGTCCGAAGCGATGATGAAGTCACAGCGGCGATACCAAGGTCCAATGGCGCTCGGCCGAGCGGTGATGCATCTTTAATGTTGTGCTCTTCCGTCATGCAGTCAGCAACACGAATCGATCGCGAGGGGCACAGACAAATTCTGAACGTAAGAACAGGAGGCAAAACAGTGAGTACCACGCCAAGACAGGACCAAGACTCGGTCGTTGCAGTTTTCAGCCAACACTCTGCAGCAGAAAATGCCATCAAGGAATTGAAGGGCGGCGGATTTGACATCAAGAAGCTGGCGGTCGTCGGCCGCGACTATCAGACGGAAGAAGATGTCGTCGGTTTCTATAACACAGGCGACAGGATGAAATACTGGGGCAAATGGGGCGCATTCTGGGGCGGGCTCTGGGGCCTGCTCTTCGGAGCGGCGTTCTTCATCGTACCCGGCGTCGGGCCCGTTGTTGCGGCGGGCTCCATTGTCGGCTGGATCGTTGCGGCGCTGGAGGGAGGAGTTGTCGTCGGAGGACTCAGCGCCCTGGGCGCAGGGCTCTTTAGCCTCGGCGTTCCCAAAAACAGCGTCGTAAAATACGAAGCATCGATCAAAGCGGGCAAGTTTGTTTTGATTGCACATGGAACCGCGGCGGAAGTAGCGAAAGCCCGCGACATGTTGAAGACTTCAGGCGCGGAGCAACTCGACAAATACGAATCCACCCTGCAAGCGGCGCGGGTGGCATGAGCCTGCTGGATGATCAGGGAGTCGGCGCAATTCACTCCCACCCTTACCACAGTGGCCTTGTGAGCGGCCACTGTGATCTATACCGCACGCGCCAAGGAAAACTTTAGGATCCGCCGTGGGGAATGCTTCCCTGTTCGCGGGCAAAAATAAGCAATTGACAACCCATAACCGTATGGTTATGATTTGTTCATGCGAAATGCCGCAGACGTGGTTTTCAAGGCACTCGCCGATCCTACCCGCCGAGCGATCTTCGAGCGATTGACCCGGGACGGTTTGCAGACCGTCCATGCTCTGACGGAACACGCCGGTGTATCCCAGCCGATGGTCTCGAAACATCTGTCGGCACTCAAGCGCGCCAAGCTGGTTCGACATCGGCGCCAAGGCCGAGAGACGCACTACAGCGCCCGGCCGGAAGCCCTTTCACCACTCTTCGACTGGATGACCCACTATGGCACCTTCTGGCGCGACCGCTTTGAGCGCCTCGAAGACTTGCTCAAGAGGATGGACTAATGGCTGCAACCGAGACACGCTCCGTTGTGATCGAAAGAGAGATGCCCTTCCCCCCGGAAAAGATCTGGCGAGCTCTGACGGAGGGTACGCTAATGAAAGAATGGCTGATGGACAACGACTTCCAGCCTGTCCCAAGGCATCCATTCAGTTTTCGCGCCACACCCGTGCCCAATTGGAATGGGGTAATCGATTGCGAAGTCCTTACCGTCGAACCGCACAAGAAACTCTCCTACAGTTGGAACGCGTTTGGGTTGGGAAGCGTTGTCGTGTGGACGTTAACTGCGACGGAAAAAGGAACGCTGCTGCGCATGGAGCACTCAGGCTTCCGTCCCGATCAACAGGCTGCCTATAAGGGCGCAAACTACGGCTGGCAAAAGTTCATTGGGGGCTTAGAACGAGTTGTTGCCGGGCTGGAATAAAGGCAGCCTCGAAAAGGGGGACAATCATGAAACCAGGCACGAGTCGTTTAATTCTTCGCTGGATTCACATTGTCATCAGCATCCCGATTTACGGCTATATCTACAGTCCCTTTGACAAGCTTCCACAGTACGCACCCCCTACCCGCTTCGTCTTTTTTCCCCTCATGGTGTTGACGGGATTATTGATGTGGAAGGGCCATGTTATTCGACGGCTGATTTCGAAAAGATTGGCTTAACAAGAGACCGCGATAGGAGGAAAGCGATATGAAAGGCGCTAAGGCAAAAAGCGAGCTGTCCGCAGATCAACGCGAAGAGGTACTCAGAGTATTGAAAGCCCGTTTTGAGAAAAACATGAACCGCCATGAAGCTCTCGACTGGGTCAAAGTAAAAGCAAAGCTGGAAGCCAATCCCGCAAAAGTCTGGTCGCTCAGCGAAATGGAAAGAACCGGTGGGGAACCGGATGTTGTTGGTCATGACAAAAAAACGGGCGAATACATTTTCTTTGATTGTTCCGCGGAAAGCCCGAAAGACCGCAGAAGTTTTTGCTACGACCGCGAAGCGCTGGATTCCAGAAAACAAGCGAAGCCGAAAAATAGCGCGATGGATGCGGCAGCCGCCATGGGCGTTGAGATCCTGACGGAAGAACAATATCAAGACCTGCAGAAACTTGGAGCTTTCGACACGAAGACATCGAGTTGGCTGAAATCGCCTGCGGAGGTTAGAAAACTCGGCGGAGCCATCTTTGGGGACCGTCGCTTCGGCCGCGTCTTCGTGTATCACAACGGCGCCGAGTCTTACTACGCCGGGAGGGCATTCCGTGGCTCGCTGAAGGTCTAGAGTTAACTCCGACGCTCTTCAGCCTGATGGCTGTCGTATCATTGACGTCTTTTGAGGCGCGCAGAAGATCACCAAGGATAGACGGCCAATGAAATCGACGGTAACGCTGCACGTAGTTGCAAGCCTGGATGGGTTCATCGCCAAGAAGGACAACAGCATTTCGTGGATGGACAGTTGCGACGTCTACGAACGAGGTGTTAAAGGCGACGACGACGAAGTGCTTCAGTCGATCGACTGCTACGTGGTCGGTTCCCGGACGTATGAGCACGCGCTCGAACTCGGGTGGCCCTATGGCGATACTCCGACGTTCGTGGTAACGAGTAGAGCACTACCGTGCACAAGGAAGACGGTGGAGTTCTACTCAGGCGACCTCAAGAGATTGGTGGGTGAGACGCTTGCGCCACGGTACCGAAACATCTGGCTGGTCGGAGGTGCCCTGCTAGGCCAGAGTTTTCTGAGACTCGGATTGGTGGATGAAATCCGATTGATGGTTGCCCCGGTCACATTGGGGAATGGACTGCACTTATTCGGCAATTCCGGTGCCGAGCAGAAGTGGCATCTGAAAAACGTCGTCGCCTACAAGAACGGCTATGTTGACTTATCGTATAGCCGCCCATCAACGGGCTCATAGGCTGAAGGGTGGCTGATCCACTTTTGCAGCATCCCGAATGCGCCTGCCGCAGTCGTCGTGGCCGTTCGACGCCAGGCCGCTGCGAAACATCAAACAAATGTGCAGCAAGAAGAAATGCCCGGCTCTCAAGGCCGAATGGCCAGGGATACCGGGCAGGTTAGGTTGAGGGCCCATCCCTCTAATCATCATTATCTTTGGTTCTTCGGCTGGGTCATGCTGAACCAGTTGCCGAACGGATCTTTAAACACTGCGACCACGCCGAAGAACTCGTCTTTGGGTTCGGAGACGAACTCCACGCCTTTGGATTTCAGTTCTTCGAAAGTCTTGCGGCAATCGGCGGTGTGAAACGCTCCGGCACTGAACCAGCCTTTCTTCAACAGCGCGGCCATTGAGTCGATGTCTTTCTTGGCAGTATCTGAACCATTTCCGTTGGCCCGACCGAAGTCGCCGCCGCTGCCGACTTTCAACAGGGCGATCTCCACTTCGGACTGCCCTTTGGGAGCAACCGCGAGCCACCGAAAACCATTGGGCGCCGAATAATCGGCCTTGAGATCAAAACCCAACTTATCGACGTAGAAGTTTTTGGCCACGTCCTGATCGAGCACGTAAATGGATGCATGTGACATTTTCTGGATCATGATGGATCTCCTCCGCAAAAGAAAGTAACGCAGGCGCGGCGGGTGGCGCTTCTCGATTCTTGCTGTTCCATGCCGGCTTTTATTCCGGTGGCGGCCCGTGTAGAAAACATGCCGGAATCATCAGAATGCGCCATGGCGCGCTGTAACCGAAGATATGGCGGACCTCGCGTTGGAATTCGACAGGGCTGCGTCCAAACTGGGCTCGGAATTTGCTCGAGAAGGTTCCCAAGCTGCCGTAGCCAACTTCAAAGCAAACCTCGGTAACGGTGCGCTCTGAGGCCAGCATCTGCCTGGCGCGATCCATGCGCAGGCGAGTCAGAAAATCATGCGGAGTTTCGCCAAAGGTGGAACGGAAGAGACGATGGAAATGAAATTCGGAAAGGCAGGCCTCACGGGCTGCATGCTGAAGTAAAACCCGCGATTGGTATTCTGCCGCAAGTAGATCACGAGCGCGGCAAATCCGGCGGAAGGTGTCGTCATGGATAAGATGCGGCACAACGAAATCATACTACTGAAGGTCAAGGCCACTCCAGATCGAACATAAGTTTCAAGATGGTTCGGCTGCGTTCCTAGGCCAACCCTGTTTTTATGGTTTGCATCGCGTCGATCTGCCAGCCAAGGCCATTTCGCCGCCGTGCCTGTTGTGCGCTGGTTGGTGCCGCCGTTTTAGTATTTATAGCAACCTGCGGGCGGATCGGCCGAGCAATCAAGTAAGAATGCCGGCATGCACCCGTGAGGCAGTTCGAAAACTAGAACCATTGAGGGACACGGCATTGAAAGAAGCGTTGAGACTAGCCCTGCGCTGCGCTCTATTTCTCGGAATCGCACTCTTCTCGTGCCGGGCGCAAGATCAACCCAATTACAAGCGACAAGCACACTCGCAAGAGCTGACCCAAATTCCGGAACTACTCTCTTTCGAGGATCTGGTCGCCCTGGCGTCGACGGCCGAGCCAGAGAGTTCGCTGGAAGAGCGTCTCAATACTCTGTTGAATACACCCTTCGTGCGAACGGAGAGGGCCACCGCCTACATCCGACCCAATCGCCCGACGGTGGATGGTTTAGGTGAGGTGCTTCGCGTTGGTCTTTGGAACATCGAGCGCGGCCTCAATTTCGATCTGATCCGGACTGCGCTCGCTGATTCCAATGCGTTTCTGAAAATGTCTGCCGCTCCTGATGGACATAAGTCTCCGCAGATGGAGATGGTCAAGAACCAACTCGCAACGCTGCAGAAGGTTGACGTACTTGTCTTGAACGAAGCGGACTGGGGCATGAAGCGAACCGAGTACCGGGATGTGACGCGGGAACTGGCGGCAGCTCTCCACATGAACTATGCGTACGGAGTGGAGTTTGTCGAGGTAGACCCGGTGTTCGATCTGGGGACGGAAGAGATTCACCTGGCGGATGCGGGGCTGGATCAACATCTGCAGGAGGATTTGAAGGTAGACCGCAACGGTTATCACGGCCTGCATGGGACGGCCATTCTGAGCCGCTATCCGATCGAGCACGCTCGCATCTTACGGCTTCCCGTTTGCTATGACTGGTACCGCGAAGAGTACAAAGCGATTTCCAAACTGGAACGGGGGAAGCGCTGGTCGGCGCACAAACTGTTTCGAGAACGAATCGAGCGCGAGTTGCGCCGGGGCGGTCGTATGGCGCTGATCGCTGACGTTGCGGTGTCCGACTTGCCAACCGGGCACGCGACAATCGTCGCAGCCCATTTGGAGAACAAATGCACGCCAGCTTGCAGGCTCCGGCAAATGCAGGCGTTGCTCGCGGACGTGAAATCCAATCCAAATCCGGTGGTCATGGCGGGAGACATGAACACGACCAGCCGGGACAACACTCCCACGTCGATCCGCAACGAAATCATGATCCGCGTCACGGACTATAAGTTCTGGATCAACCAGGCTATCTCCCACTTTCATCCGCTCGGATCGCTCAAGTACGCGCTGTTCCCAGTCCGCTACTTCTATGGGCACAACGACCCAACCGCCTACCACCTGCCTATTTTGTGGGAGAGCCGCGAGCGGGCTTTGTTCTCGACCCTGGATCGATTCCGCTTCAGCGACGGCAATGCATTTGATTTTCGCGGACTCCCGGACCGCACGGTGCCACCTAGAAGCCGGACCTTGGCGGATAGCAACCAGCGAGGACGGAAGGGGTTTATCCCCACCTACGCGTTCGCGCGCAGTTACGGCGGGCTGGTTGGACAATTCAAACTCGACTGGATCTTCGTCAAGCCGTTCATCAACGATTCACGGCGCGGGGGAAAGAGCGACAGGTTCGCTCCTCATTTTCCAATCGTGATGCGCGAACTGAACGATGCGGTTGAGGGCCGTATTTCGGATCATCCGCCTATGACCGTGGATCTGCCGTTCGCGGAACCCACAGCGGTCAAACCTTGATCGCGGCCAAAGCCTAGGCAATTTCCTGGGTCCTCGCCTCCCGATCTCTTGTCTCCGCGGTTCCTGGCGTTGTTTGGAGTTCGAGAAGCGACCGTACAGAAAGCAGAGCGGTGGCGCTATCGCGGCTGTGGGCGGAGTACGCGATGTATCCATCGGGTCGAATCAGCATCAGACCTATCTTTGGCGCAAAGCGCAGATCTACAATCTCCGCAAATGATGCAGCAAATTTCCGGGCAGCGTCTTTCGTCGAAGAGCGTGCTTCGTCGTCAATCAGGAGGATGAAGCGGCTCCGAATTCCCTTCCCGCCGCGCATCGAATCGTCCAAGTGGCGCTTGCCCGCTCCTTCGACAATCGGACTTCCGTGATATGCGACTCCGAGTTCCGATAGCCTTTCCACAAAGGCATGTTGAAACGGCGCGAGACGCGACACCATGGGAATGACGGTATCGCGCAGAGCCTGGGCAATCTTGTTCGGCGTGCCCATGGCTTTGGTCATGAAATCTGTAGTTTCGATGACCTGCTTGATCACGGGACGACGCTCGACACTGTAGGAGTCAAGCAACTGATCATTGCCGTGACCGCGCAGGAAGAGATCGAGCTTCCACACCAGATTCCATACGTCATGCAATCCGGTGTTCATTCCCTGCCCGCCGAAGGGGCTGTGAATGTGGGCCGCGTCTCCGGCGATAAACATATTTCCGACGCGCAGTTTTGCCGCCTGGCGATGATGGATGCGGAAATAGGTGCTCCAGTTCAAACCCCGAACCTCGATACCACTCGGTGCGCGATCTCTGAGTATGTTCTGAACGAGTTCGAGCGAAGGCACCTCTCCATCCTTTTCCGCGACAGTCGCTACCACGCGACGGCGGTGGGCGCTCATCGGGAAGATGGCCACGGGCCCAAATTCGCTGGGGCAGAGCTGGAGCTGGTCGGCGGGAAAAGCTTCGTTTGTCTCCACATCGGCCAATAGGAACAAGTCGGTATATTCGGCACCTTCGAACGACAAGTTCAAAAGATGTCGAACCACGCTATGAGCGCCATCGCACCCGATCACGAACCGAGCGGTCAGATCCTGTCGCTGGCCCTTGTGGCTGAGGGTCACGCTCACGTAGCCGTCGCGCTGTACACCAGAAACGAACGAAGTTTCGTACTCGACCTTTCCGCCTTTTCGGTTTAGTGCCTCCGCGAGCAACTTCTCGGTGACATTCTGCGGAACCATTGCGACAAACGCATACGGAGTTTCCTCGGGGACGAATTGCATGTGGGCGAGCGTGCGATCGTGAGTCATCACGGCAACGGATGTAACACGGTTCGCGGCTGCGAGGAATGGATCCACAACGCCGGCCATGTCGAAGATTTCAAGAGTTCTGGGAAAAATTGCGAGCGCCTTGGAGTGCTCCGATTGAGAAGCGTTCGCTTCGACAAGGCGCCATCTGAGTCCGCGGCGGGCGCATTCATTCGCGAGAAACAAACCGACAGGTCCCGCGCCAGCGATCAGGACATCAGTATCAACGGAAACAGCATGCATGATTCCCTCCTATTCGACTCCTCATTTCCATTGAAAATGGGAAGTCACGAATCAATGTCAATCTTTTCTCCACGTTTGGGCCTGCGAATCCGATCCTGCAAGCCTGCGTTCGAAAGTTCGCGGGATACGACGTTTCGGCCCTCCGAGAAGTTGGAGCGCCAACGTACGTGATTGCTAATTTGTCGCTACTCATCTCAATATTTTGGATTGTGCGAGGAGCCAAGGCGATTCGCGAAGTCAGTAACTTTTTTGTCGCGCTTTGTCCCGCACATCGGGTGGCTCTTATTCGCGTTCGTGGCTCATTGGGCCTACTCGGCTGAGGCTTTTTGGCAGACGGGACACCAGAATGTAGAGCGGGCATCGAGTCCTTGCTTGCGGGATTGGATCGTCGTTCCGCACCGGCGACAGGGCTGTCCGACTCTCTTGTAGACCCATAGGCGCTGTTGCGGGTTCGCGCTTGAGGTCGTCCGGCGGAGGCCGGTGTACGTCACGATTTGATTGTTTGATCCGTCGCTAACATTGGCGCGCAGGAACTTCCGCGCCGTCGTCATCAGATTCGTAGCTTCCGCCTGCGAGAGGGACGCCACTTTTCGAAAAGGATGAACGCCGCAGGCAAAACAGATTTCGGATTTGTAGACATTCCCGATACCGGCGACTACCGACTGCATGAGCAAGGCTTCGCCGACGTCGGACTGCGATTTGGCAAGAAGTCGCCTGGCTCCCTCTTGCTCGTCGAAGGGGCCTAAGACCGACGGTCCCAGAGCGGCGAATCCCTTCCTTCGCCGCAAGGATTGTTCCGTATGAAACTCAGCGATCTGAAGGTTAAACGCGACCGCTACGAACGCATCGGTCACGATCATGATGCGCATGGCTTGGCGAGGAAGGCGCCACTTCTCTCCGGGGCGGTAAATGTGCCAACTGCCGCTCATCAGCATGTGTGTCAGCAGGATGACGCCGCCTGAGAAAAACATGAGCAGCCACTTCCCTTGCGCCTCTACCCGTTCGATCGTGCGGCCAGAAATGCCTTGGTCGAAATCAACTCGCGATAGTTTTGGAAAGACTGTTTCGAACTGCGTGACCGTGCGGCCGCTCAGAGCGCGGTTCAGGGTGCGAGCCGCGCGGAAGATTGTATCCCCTTCGGGCACTCAGGCCGACTCCGACGCGCCTGGCGTTTCGGAAGTGTCAGCTTCGTCCTCTTCGAGAACCGCAGTCGCAATGCTGGCTACGCGACGCATGTAGTATCCGGTCGCGGTGTCCGAGAATCCGGCTTCCTCGAGGAAACGGCCGAGGAAGTGCTCCTTCGCGGCGAGATCGTTAATCTTCGAGATCAGAAGTCCTGAACGCGTTCGCTGCTGGCGACGGACCGCCAATTCCGCTAGTTGCCGAGCCAACTTGCTCGCGACCTGCGATCGCTCGGGCTCGGATTCCGGGAGGAACACTTTGATGGAGGGATTCTTCCGCCGCAAGAATGCAGACAACACGCCGTTCACGAGCACGACCGAGGCTCCACTGACGCGCGCCATGGCGTGGGACCCGACTGCCGATGTGTCCGCTTCGGAGGTGGTCCACGGCAAAATGGCGCCATACGGATTTGCAGGGTCGGTTGCCGCCAACACGATGGATTCCGGTTCATGCGAGGGCGATCGAAGAGTTCTCAACAGATCCACCGCGGCGGGCATGGCGAACTGGGCTGCACCAAGACCGGCGACGAACATGCCGCGCCGAATCAAGCCGCTTTCTTCCATCTTTCTCAATGCCGGATAGATGGTGTTGTAACCACCGGGCAGCCCTTCGGCCAAGGCAGTCTCACGCGTCACAATTCCGTAACGGGTCAGCAACTGCTGCGCGCTGTTGGCGCTCCACTCGGTAACTGAAATCGAGGCCGACTTCCGATTACGCAGCAGCGACCACCGTCCTGCAGCGATCCCGTCGCCAGTTTTTCGCGCGCGCAGCCGACGCAAGAATTCAGGCGAACCTGCGGGGCCATCTTTGCGCTCGTTCTTTCGAGATGGCGGGTACAGCCTGCTTCTCACCGTGTGAAATGTGTCATTGGTCACGTCGCCCCGCCAGACGAGTTCCCACAACGCATCGAGAATTTCGCCGGAAAAACCTCCGCCACAGGCCGCGCGAATCTCCGGAAAAAACGATGCGCCATTATTCGCCAAGAAATCTTCGATCTGACGCGCGACCTCGCTCAACGGCGATGGCTCAGCAAGCCCTTCACTGGGAGGCGCGAGCAGGGGCAGGGCCTCCGTCAGGTAGAGGGCGAGCCTGCCATCGTGTTCGCCGACCTGCTCGACACCCGTCCAAACGACCTCGCCGGCGGACATCAACGTGTCTAGATCGCCAGGTTGATATCCGGCAACGCGCGCGGGAAGGATTTCGCGCTCAAGATCGGAGGCGAGAAGGGATGCGCCTTGAAGAACTTCGATCGCGTCGAGCAAGGCGTCGAGACCCTTGCGTGGAACGTGAGCTCCTTGCCAGCGCGTCAGCAGCCGGCTGAGAGTCTGTTGTTCGACGGGCTCAATCTCTCGCCGAAGATTCGACAAACTCTTCCGACGAATCTGCTGCAGGATCTCGGGATCACACCACTCGCGATGCGTCCCTTTCGGCAGGAACTCTCCTTCCAGCAATTTTCCCTGGGCGTGCAGTGTGTGCAGGATGGGTTCAATCGCGATGGCCTCGAGAGCGTAGCGCCGGGCGACATCCGTTACGGTGAACGGACCATGAATGCGGGCGTACCGCCTGACGATCTCGGAAAGCGGATCACTCACCGACTGAAGAAATACCTCGGCGAGGCCCGGTGGCAGGGGCGCGCCGAAGGCGTCGCGATAGCGGGCGGCATACTCCACCGGCACGTATCTGGTCTCGCCGGCAACTCGGACGCGCAATACTCGACGCGATGCCAAAAGATCCGCCAGGGCTCTGTGGACGTCTACTTCCGAAGCACGTGCCGAGATTTCAGGCTCGGTGAGGTCTCCCAACCGCAGGAGCATGTCGTGAATCCCGTCTTCGTGCTTCGCGTGATACTGGGCATCCAGCATCTGCAGACGAGATTCGACTTCATCGATGGCGAGCGGGTCGAGCAATTCCCTGAGATCCGTATCTCCGAGCAATTCCTCCAACTGCGATTGATCGATCGACAGTGCCTGGGCGCGCCGCTCGGCAAGCGGGGCATCGCCGTCATAGATATAGTTGGCGACATACGAAAACAAAAGCGACGCCGCGAAGGGCGATGGCTTTGCAGGTTCAAGCGTCGTGACGCGGATTTCGCCCCGTGCGATCTTTCCAAGAATGGTTGCGGTATTCGCCAGATCGAACGTATCGCGCACGCATTCGCGATAGCTTTCGAGCAGAATTGGAAATGAAGAATATCTGGAAGCCACGGCGAGAAGATCGGCGGCTCGTTTCCGCGTCTGCCATAACGGAGCACGCTGCCCCGCACGCCGCTTGGGGAGGAGCAGGGCTCGCGCAGATGCTTCGCGGAACTTGGCGGCGAACAGCGAGGTTGACCCGAGTTCGCGCAGCACAAGATCTCTCAACTCTGCCGCAGTCGGCAAGAGCAGCGACGACTCGATGGGCTCCTCGTTACCGGGAAGACGAATCACGAACCCGTCATCCGACCAGAGACTCTCGACCTCCCAACCTCTCTCGGCGCGAATCTTTGCATCGACGGCCATGCACCAGGGCGCGTGGACACGATTTCCGAAAGGCGTCAGAACGCAGACCCGCCGGTCTCCCAGTTCATCGCGAACAATTTCGATGACGATGTCCTGATCGCTGGGAACGGCACCGGTGGCGAGTTTCTGTTCTTCGAGATAACGCAGGAGATTCTCAGCCGCGTTCTCATCGAGGCTGTGCTCCTCGATTAACTTTGACAGCGCGATCCCCCGCGGCATCGCGAGGAGTTGCCGAGTCAACTGGCCGATCTTCTCTCCGAACTCGGCCGGACGCCCCGGCCTGTCGCCTTTCCAAAATGGCATCTTGCCGGGCTCTCCCGGCGCAGGAGAGACGTTCACGCGATTGTGCGAGATCTCGTCGATTCGCCATGTGGTCGCGCCCAGAATGATGGTGTCTCCGGCCGGCTTTCGAAGACCATCTCTTCATCCAACTCGCCAACGCGCGCGCCCTTGGTCGCTCCGGAGAGAAACACGCCGTAGAGGCCGCGGTCGGGAATTGTTCCGCCGTTGATGACAGCCACTCTCCGAGCGCCTTCGCGCGTATTGACTTTTCCAGCGATACGATCCCAAGTCAGTCGTGGCCGCAAGTCCGCAAACTCATCGGATGGATAACGGCCGGACAACATATCGAGCACGCTGTCGAATGCGGAGCGCGTGAGTCCCCCGAACGGTGCGGCGCTACAGACGACCTTATAGAGATCGCCGACATCCCAAGGCTGCATGCCCACCATCGCGACGATATGCTGGGCCAAAACATCGAGTGGATTTCGCGGATAATGCACCGACTCGACTTCGCCTTCGTACATCGCGCGGGTCAACGCGGCGCAGGCGAGCAAATCTCCGCGATACTTGGGGAAAATCGTCGCAGTGCTGACCGCTCCGACGTAATGGCTTGCGCGCCCAACGCGTTGCATCCCGCTTGCGACCGACGGCGGCGATTCGATCTGGACCACGAGATCGACGGCACCCATATCGATCCCGAGTTCGAGCGACGAGGTGGCGACCAGGCCGCGAAGAGTGCCCATCTTGAGGCGGTCTTCGATGTCTTTCCTCTGCTCGGCTGCCACGCTTCCGTGGTGCGCACGAACCAGCGTTTCACCCGCGAGTTCGTTGATTGCGCCAGAGATGCGCTCGGCCAGCCTTCGACTGTTTACGAATAGAAGCGTGGAGCGGTGAGACCGCACCAACTCCAAAAGCTTGGGATGGATCGCTGACCAGATTGAGGCACGTACCGGTCCCTGAGAGGCGGGGCCGCTGGGCAGTGTGTCCAGTTCATCCAGGCGCGCCATGTCGTCCACGGGGACTTCCACCTTGAGCGCGAATTTCTTCGGCTCGCCCGCGTCGATGATTGTTACTGGCCGAAAGATCTGTGTTCTCGCAGCCTGAAATTCCGAGACGGACTGGGCAGGGACACTTGGTGATAAATCGCTATCTGCCGGGTCCGACTTTAGCTGCGTTGCTGTATCAACTCCACCCAGGAAGTGTGCAACCTCCTCCAGAGGGCGCTGGGTCGCGGAGAGTCCGATCCGTTGTAATTTTCTCTGGCACAGATGTTCCAGCCGTTCAATCGAAAGGGCGAGGTGCGATCCCCGCTTACTTGGCACCAGAGCGTGAATTTCGTCGATGATGACAGTTTCGACGGAAGCCAAAAGCTCGCGAGCATTCGAAGTCAGTAAGAGGTAGAGCGACTCGGGAGTCGTGACCAGAATGTCCGACGGGTGACGAAGAAATCTTGACCGCTGCGCCGATGGAGTGTCGCCGGTACGAATGGTGACGGTCGGAGTGTAGTGCTCGATGTTCGCGCGGCGAGCAGCCTGCGCGATTCCGACTAACGGCGATTGCAGGTTACGTTCCACGTCGACGGCCAGAGCTTTGATCGGCGAGACGTAAAGGGCGCGGCATTGTCGCAATTTCTCCGGCGGAGGCGAAAACATCAGGCGATTCAGGCACCACAAGAATGCAGCCAGGGTCTTCCCTGTGCCAGTTGGTGCAAGAATCAGGGTGGAATCCCCGCGCGCGATCGCGGGCCAACCCATTTGCTGAGGACGTGTCGGCTTCTCGAAAACGTCGAGAAACCACTTGCTCACCGCCGGATGAAACAAACCAAGGGCATCCGGCTGGGCGTCCGCTTTGGGCTCGCCGATTGCAGGTTCAGACTTCTTGGTTGTGCCGGATTTTGCCATCGGATTCGGTGCCGCCGAGCTCGACAATCAAGAGAATGCAGACTTTAGATGCCGCCCGAGACTGGTTCGAATTTCGCGCCGAGCGCCAAGGTCCAGTCAAGACTCTGGCGTTGCCTCGTATGCGCCTCTAGTCGTATTTTACCAATGGATTAGAGGTGGTCCTTAAAGTTCCCCGTCACCCCCATCCTGCTCCTGGCCACCGCGAGATAAAGGTCATGCTGGCATGATTCCGCAACGTGTTGGCCCGAGGAAGCACTGGCTGGGAACATTTACAACTTGTTGACAAGAACATGACAAGGCTTGGGGAGAGGTTGACGATCATGGGATGGCTTCCCTTCGGAGTTTTTTACTCCGTATTTTCTTGAAGATATGGCCCCGTCGCTCACCGCGCCTCCCCAGGATTTTCTCCATATATTTGCCGAAACACCGCTCACGGCAAACTATCTCGCGGCCGGAGCCGTTTGCGCTTTGTCGACGAACTCACCGTCTCTTCTCGAGGCAGCGCGACAGAGCTTTTTACCGCTGGATTCGAACACAGCCAAGCCCGAGATCTCGCTGCGGTTGTGGGTCGACAGCGGAGACTCGACAGGGCCGCCTTGGCCTAAGCCGTATTTGCGTGGGCTCGATGACATGGTGTTTGCGGGATTCGATGCGAGGAGTTCCCTGCTCGCTGATCTCGCGGCCCGCAATGTCATTGGACGATTTTCGGCCGCGATGGCGAGGGATACCAAGTACTGGCGATCGACGATCTTCCCGATGCTGCTGTCGATCATCGCCGGATCGGTTGGGATCGTTGAATTGCACGCGTCGTGCGTTGCCACCGAGGAACAGGGTCTGATATTTATCGGGCCTTCCCGCTCGGGCAAGTCGACCATCGCGATGGCATTGGTCAACGCCGGATTCCGACTGCTGTCGGATGATCGAGTATTCTGCTCGCTGCACGACGGCAAGCCACTGGCGTACGGGTTGCCAAGGCCGCTCAAGTTAAGGCGCGACGCCGGCGCATGGTTCGAGGAATGGAAGGATCGTGAACCGACCGATGTGCAAAATGGCGAGAATGTGTTTTTTTGGAATTCCGATCGCGCGGAGGGGCAAGGGGCTCCCAGGCCGTGCATACCCCAAGCGCTCATTTTTCTTGAGCGAGAGGACAACGCGGGCTTCCGCTTAGCCCCGATGGACCGAAGCGAAATTCGATCTCGTATTGAATCGGAGCTATTGGCGGAGTCTTCTGCAGCGGTTGAGAAGCAGAAAAAAACGCTAGCCACCTTGTTGGAGCTGCCTTGCATTCGGCTGCGCTATAGCGAGAGCCCCGCGATCATTGCCGGCAAACTTCGCGACCTAATGTTAAACCGGCTAGACGAAAATCCATTTGAACGCATCGATCAAGGCAGGGCGTCATAGACAATTCCTCAAAATGCGGGGAGTGGGAAGCAATGGCCACGCTTCCGTTCGCCGGAGCGGCGGAAGGATCGGATCACCGCAAAGATCCTCTGCGCCGTTTCCATGCGACTCCATACTCAACAAATCTGCAATTGATGGAAAGAAACATCCGGTTGGAGACAAATGATCCTCAAGCGATCGATATTGCCCTGAAGTTTTTTCACCGGCATCAGCACGGGCCTTCGGCGGAGGAACCGGATTTCCTCTGGCGCATCGTTCATGAATCGGACGCACGGGTTCAACTGACAGGCTCCCCGGTTTCAGCGTTCTCAAGGGGCGGAATTCGCTACGCAACCGCGGGACACGGCGGTTTCATCGGGGTCGACCTGGATCGAAGGCAAGCCACTGCCTATCTTTCGAAACCTTTCCTCGATTGGGATTTCTCCTCGACCCATAGAGCTCCCTTCGACCTCTTGTTTTCCTTGTGCGCTGCGAGTTTGGGACTCAGCGTTTTGTCTGGAGGCTGCGTCGGATCAAACGGACGTGCTGTGATGGTTTTTGGGCCACCCAATTCAGGCAAGACAACAGCCTGCTATCTCGCCGCAAGAATGCATATGGAATTTTACGCGGACCAGGCAGTTTTTCTCGACACAAGCACCGGGCAACTCCGTGCCTGGGGCGACTTCTTGCCCGCCGTTTTCCGGCCTGAAACCCTCGAGTACCGCCCAGAGTTGAGAGAAGCGTCCCAGTCACTCAACCTACACGGACTTATCTTTTAATTTTTTCGACAAGCGACCGTTGCAATCCCGCTGGGCAGAGCCCGTCATTCCCACCGACTCCGTGTTCCTGGAGCGCGGGGTGACTTCGGAACCTGAGTTGATAAAGATCGGCGCGGAAGACGCCTTGTCAAGATTGCGTGCATCCGTGGTCTTCGAAGAAGATCGCGATTCGATCCGCAACTCTCCGAGGCTGTGAAAGCTTTGGCCGCAAGGCCCGCTTATATCCTTAGATACGACCGCGATCCCAAGACAGCTGCGACATTTATTCGGAATCTGCTGTCATGAACGTGGCCGGTTATTCCAGAGGCTTCTTCCGGCCATCGAAGCCGGTCACCTTTGCAGCCAGCTGGCGCGGCCCCGGACTGACGGCCCGCAAGATTGGGCTTGCCTTCGATCTTGGATGATTGGATGAACTTCGACGCTTTCAAGTACCGAATCTATTTTGCTGCCAGACGAGTCGGTTCTGGATTGTTGCGGAGGGTGCCAGCGTCTTCTCGCAAGCGCTTGAGTCACACGCTGTTTCCTGAAACCGCAACATGGGTTCGGGTTCGTTCAGGCATATCAAAGGGTTTATGGATGCGCTTGCTCTTACCGCGGGAAGTTCGGCTCTGGCGCGGAGAACATGAAATCATAGTGCAACCTGCCATTCTCGCGGCAACGTCCACCGGTTCTGTGGTCTACGATGTGGGAGCGCACACGGGAAGCATCGCGCTTGGCGTGGCCCGCCTGGTCGGCCCGGAGGGGCAGGTTGTTGCTTTCGAGGCCGATCCTGAGAATGCGCAGACCCTCAAAGAGAACGCATCCCGAAATCAAGTGGCATCGATCCAATTTGTTTCTTCGGCGGTATGGTCCTACAGCGCGCTTGATATTTCGTTTCGACAAGGTGGAGCGCACGCTACTCACGGTGGCGTGGAGAGCGACGGCCAACGAGCGGTGATGAGTAGCGGAGAAATCCTCAAGGTCCCCGCGATATCACTGGACGATTTCATAGGCGCTGCGGCGCGATTCCCGCGCTGGTAAAAATTGATGTGGAAGGCGGAAATATGAGGTCCTGCGCGGAGGGACAAAGCTTTTTGCAGAGATGCGGCCTCTTCTCGTGGCAGAAGTGCATCGCCAGCAAGCATCCGACGATATCAAGAACTGGCTGACAACTCATCGATACGCCAGCCGCTGGATTATTCCACCGGAGATGTTTCCTTCGTGTCTGTTCGGCTGGCCAGAAGAATACGATGGGGCCGCATGGATGAAACGCATCGACATCCCAAACCGATAACTCGAGTCGGTTAGTCCTGCCTACTCTGGCAAGACGACGCGCGCGATAGCGCTGAGGCCCACGCCCCGTCCACAATCGGTCGCGTACAGCAACGTGTGATTATCTGTCCATGCGGGAGAAATGGCATTGCAGGGCGCATGGGTAAGCTGTAGCTCGTACCCGGTCGCAAGAGTGCGCGTGAACAAGTGCCACGATCCGCGTTCACGCCGGCTGAATGCGAGGCGCTTGCCATCGGGAGATATCGCCGGGTACCTGATCGGATGACCAAACTCCGGCAGTTGAGATATATCGCCCCTTTCGCGGCCGACTTGCAACAAATGCGAATCACTTACCTTTCCAGCCGCCGCCAACACATCTCCATCGTTTGTAACGGTAAGATCGAGCGGTTGGTACGTATTCGCGAGAACCATTTTCGGGGGATCCGGGGAATCTGTAGACCACAACCAGGCAGTCCGGATCCCTCGCTCTTCGCGAATAAAGGCAAGCCACTTTCCATTGGCCGAGAGCGCAGGGTCTTGCCCTTCGCCTATCGCATTCGGAACGATTCCCATGTGTTCGGTCGCTAACTTGATCAGGGTTGACTTCTGTTCCGCCTGCTCGGAATAAAGAAAATCGCTGGCCGGAGCACCTGCAATGGAAAAGGTGTCGCCGGGCAGGTCTAATGCGCGCGTTTTGCCGTCATCGGTGAGGAGCACCGGGCGGTATTTCCCCGACTCCATGTCTGTAAATGCAATTCCACTTGCCAAGGGAACAGGATTCGCAAATCGATACCCGTGGGTACCGTTCGGCACTCGATGGGCGAAATCTTCCGCCCGGTTTGCGAGCCTGTAGTTGTATGCCGCCAGAATGAGGACCGACACAAACCCAAAGGAGGCCCAGCGCTTCGCTCGTTGCAGGCTGCCGGCATCCCACAAGCTGTACAGCAGAAATATATAAAGGGCGGTAATCGCGATGAGCCTGTGCGGAAACCTGAGTGCAATGCTGAGCGGCGTTGGCGCTGCGGCAATCACATAAAGCGCAAGGACGATAAAAGCGTTCCGCGCCTTTCCGGTGGCAAGCAAAGCGTCAAAACCGACAATGGCGGTAAAGATCAGGACGCAGGAATGGTCCGCGCTCGAATAGGTGGAAAGCAGCAAGAGCAGCGGAGGGAGCGATGCCCACTGTAGCGCTTCGATGTGGCTGTCACCGTCGTTTCTTGTCGATACCAGAAACCCGAAGACAAACGCGGTCACCGTCGTTGCCATCGCGACGGAGTACAGGATGGGCGAATTGATCAAGGGTGTTGGATTGAGTTCCGGCTCCATCAAGAACAAATGGCTCCAGATCGTGATGAAGGAATTCTGAAAGAGTGCGTAAGGTCCCAGCCAATCCCCGCGTGAGGCTTGACTGAGGACTTCTCGAACAAAAACTTGATGGACCTCCATTCCGAACGTGAGAAGCGAAACAATGGCAAGCGTTACTCCTCCGATCACGAAGCCAGCCAGAGCACGCCAATTCCGCTTGCGAATGAACAGGATCACCGAGATTGCTGGAAACAGCTTCATTGCCGCTGCAATGGACCATATTGTTCCCGAAGCCCAATGCCGGTTTCGGTGCAAGGCATAGTAGGCCGTGCAAATAAGGAACAGGATCAATACGTAGTACCGGGCATACATGAAATCGATTCTGAGCGGGAGAGTGGAGAGGAGCGTGATCAGGATGAGGCGGCGCCAGCCCAACTTTGTGGTGAAGCTCAGAGCCCACACGGAGAGCGCGAGAAGCACGAGATTCACGACCATCCACACTCGCTTGGCAGCAAGCGGCTTCAACCCCGTTAACGGCAGAAGCGGAAGTATTGATGATGGCGGATTGGGTGCGAAGCTTACCAGGCCCTCTCGAACTTGCAGGTGATCGTTCTGGCGCTGAAACCAGGTCCATTCATAAACGCGATCGAGAGGGATGCCCTGGTGGTAGAGTTCCGCGGCCAGATAGTAATTTGGAAACTCACTTCTTAGCACTCGCCATCCCGGCACAAGACTGAAAGCAATGAAGGCCACTGCCAATATCGAGAGCAAAGACCATTCGATGGCGGGCAAGAAATGGAGGATCTTTTGCGCAGGAGCGGAATGGACTGACAAGTCCTCCGTCTCAGACGGCTTGATGCGAGGGCGGCTTCCGGTCGCTTCTTGCATGGTGGAGCGAGCGCAGTATCTCGCCCAAGTTTACTTGATGCCCGGCTACCGCGGTCTTGAGATGCTCGTGGGAGAAATTTACTCTTGTGGCGATTAGCTAACAGCTAGGTGCGGTTTCCGGCTGCAGTCTCTTTGCGTCGATGCTCGGCTTCGGCAGTTTTACGATGTTCTTCAGTTGCCGGTTGATCCACAACTCAACGGGAAAGCTGTAGAAGTCGTAATTCAAACGCACGCGCGCCGGATAGGCCGTCAAGTGCTGTACCGCTTTCGCAAACTTGCCATGGCCGGTCGTGGCAATGGGCTCGCGGTCGAATGCGATGCGCAGGTAGTCGCGCATGGTCTGCACCCGTTGATGATCGCCGCCTTTGAGCCAAGGCAGAACCGTGTATCGCGGAAAATAATCAACCCATCCTTCGAGAGACTTTGGCACGTCGATCCCCAGCTCTGCGGTGCGTTGGAAGATCGGAGATCCGGGATAGGGTGTGAAAATGTTGGTCCAGAACTCCGCGCCTGGGAACTTGCGGCAGATGTCCATCATGAAGTTGACGGTCTCGCGTCGCTCCTTGGGACCCTCTCCCGGGAAACCAAAAATGATATTGAATGAAGGAATAACTCCCGCGCCGATGCAGCGCTCCGTCGACTGATAAATGTCGCCGAGAACCTGGAAATCTTTGTTCATCAGCTTCATGACCGTGGGCGAAGCGGTTTCAATTCCCTGACAAATCTGGTGCAGACCGGATCGGCGAAGCAGAATCAGCTCTTCAATGCTGAGGCGAGCGGTGAGATTCGTTGTGGCCTGGATACTCCATTTAAACTTTGCGCCTGCTCGAACCAGGCCTTCGGCGATCTTCAGCGAACGGTCGAGATCGACCAGAAAATTGTCGTCCGCCAACCATAGAAGTTCCAGCCGGTACCGGCGGGTGAGTTCCATTGTTTCTTCGACGACTTGCTCGACGGGCAGGGCATTCCACTTGCGTCCATAGACTCCGGCGTTTGTGCAATAAGCGCAATTGAAGGGGCAAGCCAGGCTGGAAACGTACATCGCCCAGCGGCGTCCACAGATTTTTTCGTATGCGTCAAAATCGGCCAACTGATAAGCCTTGGAAGGCATATCTTCGAGCCGCTTCAGAGCGCGTTCCGGAGTGAAGACAAGTTTGCCATCGCGCTTGAAACCGATGCCCTGAATGTCGTCGAGAGCTGCGTCATCCCGCAGGTGTTCTGCAACAGCCAGCATGCTCTCTTCGCCTTGTGCGCGAACGATGATGTCAACGTACGATGCCTCCAGCGTCTGGGTCGGAAGCAACGACGGGTGCCAGCCGCCGAGGATGATGGGGAAATCCGGGTCCCACTTCTTGATCGCCTTGGCGACATCGACCGTCTCGCGAATCATTGGGCCTGTGACCAGGGAAACGCCCAGGCACAGAGCATCTTTTACTTCTTCCATGATTCGCTTTTTGTAGTTGGGCTCGATCGACGCATCGATGATGCGGATGTCATACCCCGCATCGAGCAACGGTGTCGAGATGGCAAGAATTCCGAGAGGAGCGGTGGCTTCGATGCTCGAAAACGATGCAACGAAAAACACAATCTTTTTGGACGATTTCACGGGAGTGCCTTTCGTTGTTTCAATTCTTCCCAAAGATATCGGCGTCTTGATCGCCGGTAAGGATGTGGGCTGGGTTGAATTTTGCCGTCCATCGGAGCTGGCATTTTTACTTACAGACGATCGACCTGCTGATCAGATGGTTCAAAGTAGCAACCGGCCCACAAGCATTTGTCTCCAAATTGTTAAAACTCTGCAAAATCACCGCGCAGTTAGCTTTAGCTTGCTCTAAGGAACGTCGAGCGTGGCGAAAGTGTGACACTACTTCTGACGTCGCGGGAGCGGCCGCGTTCTTTTGAAACAATCGATCTCTAAATTCAAGTCTCAAGCCGCGCCGTCCGGGTGCTCGACCGGTTGAGCCAGCGCCAGCGGGGAATTTCGTAGAGATATCGCAGACCCGACAGCGCCTGGAAGGCTCCTCGTCGCAGCAAGAGGTGATGTTTCCACCAAGCTGCATCCCATAAAAGCGAAGGATTTGCTCTCAGAGACGAGATGATGCGTGCCAACCGCAAGGAGCGTGGCTTCGAGTTGTGGACCGGTACACCGTCTGGCGCTCCGTCGTTCCGATACTGCTGGTGAAGAAACAGGGCAAGCTTGGCAGTCGGAAATAGGCTGAATTCGTAGGCTGGCACTTCACAGAAAGCCCAGCGGCGCGAATATTTGTCGACCCAGATACGCGGTCCGATCCGAATTTGCTCTGTCCATCGGGAGATCAGCGGAGGTACGGGCGTCCCGAAGAGACTTGCCGCCGTCTGGCTCACCACTACAACGAACTCGCGCAAAACCGAACTGTCACCGACATGTTCTTCGACTCGATCCCAGAGTTTTGAATCGTTGGCTCGGCGGTTCAAGAAGTATGCAATTTCGTAAAGGCAAGACATACGAATCCAGAGGGTGAAGAAGTGATGACAGGCGTGCAAGACCTGAAGTAAAAACGCCTCTTCGTCTGACAACCCGAAGAACTCGTTTTCGTTCCAGCGCTGCGTGTTTACCCGGTCCATCGAAAACAGCTTCGGAATCGAAGGCCACTTGTGAAGTTCCGCGTCCCAGATATCGAGATGCAACTCAACCGCGTGCGGCGCCTGTTTGGAGAATTGCCGCGAGTTCCGCGAAGGGGATTCTTCGCCGTTCATGACAAAAATCGACTCCAGCCTGGACCACGAATCTTTCGGTTTGTACCCGGCTTCCACAACGATTCGCTTTGCAGATTCGAGAGATTGTTCGTCAACCAGATAGTCGAGGTCGCTCTGATGGCGGAGCGACGCAATAGGACAAAACTCGGGGACGAGCGAGAATCCCTTGATCGCCGCATATCGAATTCCTGCCTCTTTGAATTTGCGGTTGAGCCTATCGAAGTAGTTCGACATGTGGTCCATCCGCTGCTGATTGGCGTAGTAATTCCCTTCCAGCCGAGAGACCACCCACGTCGGAACGAAGTCTCTGGCTTCCGCATCTTTGAGTTTTTGCAAGAAGTAGAACGATAGGCCGGCGTCATCTAGCCACTGAAGCGCCCGCTCCCAGTCTCTGCGACTGAACGCTTTGAGCGCGTCGGCGTCGGAGTTCGAGAAACTCAAGAAAGCTGACGACGATTTCTGCTAGACGCCGTCTCATGCCGGCCCCACGGAGAGCCGGAACTCACTCGATGGTTTCGCCGAGAAGATCACTGCGATCTCCGGAAATTCTTGCGAGAGTCGAATCTGCGGAATTGAAGGGCGAGAACCGCGGGAACCAAGCAGGCATTTTCGAACGAATCGGCTTTCCCCGCTTGCACGAAGATTGATTTTTCCGGCTCGCCAAGCCAGAGGTCCGTTTGCCCTAAACACTCGAATCCGTTCCAGTAGAACGATTCGACAATCTCAGCAGCAGAGCGTGGTGCCAATTCGATCTGGACGGATCCGACGTTATCGCGAAAGCCGACTCTCCATCCTTTCTGATATGCATCCGGGTGAAGATCAGTGACAAAAAGGTTCGCACACGGAATCGTGACTCGCGCCAGCTCTCTGGTCATAGTGGCGAGGTCCCGAATATGGCCCAAGGCAAAGGAGCAGATTGCCAAATCAAATACACCAGGCCCGAACGGAAGGCTCTCGCAGGCCGCCCCGGCGATCTTTCCCGTTAGCGCGGTCTTTTCGCCTGCGACGCGCAACATCGCTACCGAACCGTCAATCCCCACTCCCGAGACATTGTTCCGCGTCGCTAGCTTTGCCAGCCAACGGCCAGTGCCGCAGGCCAGATCGAGCATTCGCTCGCTTTGCAGATTTTCAAGGAGAGGCCACAGGTGGCGTTCCTCTCGCGCCAACAGCGGATTGGGAGCGGAGTCGTAGGTAGGGGCCCAGCGCTCATACCCCTCGGCAACGGAAATCAGGCAGGGACTATGCGGAGCGGAGCTAACAGGAGCGCCGATCGATGATTGCGACTCGAGTCTTGAGCCAGAGTTCACAAACTCTCGGCCTTCGGCTTCCGCAATTCGATGACCTGCTGCATCCACTTCAACTCGAGGGGCGCCGTGTAGACGCCGAGCCGGTAGCGCCAGCTGCTCATCGCCTTCAGAGCCATACGCCCCCAGTTGGGAAGCCGGATGTCTTGCACCGTAGGCCAGCGAGAGGAGACGACGAGCTCGAAGTTGTCGATCAACTGTTTCGTCGTCGGCCGCAGCCAAGGGGTTTGCGGATCCTTTTGGGTGGCGAAGCGCTGCCACTGATCGGTAGCCCACTCGTCAGGAGTGGTGGGAAAATGCATTTGGTCTTCGACATCCCCGTACATGCGCGCCCGCTGAGGCACCGGCGTGTAGTGCTCGACGATGATTTCCGCATCCGGATTCAGGCGCTTGAGCTGCCTGATGAAGACGATGCACTCGCGGGTATCGCCCTCCGGGTCTTTGGGATTTCCAAAAATAACCGAGAATTCCGGAATAATGCCAAATCGTCGAATGCGGGATGCGAGCTCCAAAGTGTCTTCCGCGCGGAGATCTTTGTTCATCTCCTTCAGGCGCTCGTTGTTTCCCGATTCCGCACCAAAAAAAATCATGGTGCATCCAGCCCGCTTCAGGGCCTCGAAGGTGTCATCCGAATACTTCATCATGACGTCGGAGCGCCCTTCGCACCACCATTTCAAGTGGAGTGGCGCGAGACGGTCCGCGAGTTCGCGCGTGTGCGCTTCGCGCAGGAAGAAATTGTTGTCGTAGAACTGTACGGCATCGATTCCATACTTCTGAACCAGATGGCGGAGCATCCCTTCGGTTCGAGCAGGAGATTCCATCTTCTCCCGGCTGCCGGAAAACGTGACGACTCCACAAAAATTGCAGCGATACGGACATCCGATACTCGCCTGATGCACCGCGGTGCGTTTACCCAGAAAGGTCGGCAGAAGATATTTTTCAACCGGCAGGCTGTGATACGGATACCACGGATAGTCGTCGAGGCCTTTCATCGGGCGCTCGGGATTGTGGCGGTGCGTCCCGTCGGCGGTTTTGTACGACAGGCCGGGAACGTCTTTGAGATCTCGATGTCCGCGTATCGACTCGAGCAGTTCGACGAATGTCTGTTCTCCCTGTCCGCGCACCGCATAGTCTACGTATCCCGCATTGAGCGCCGCGGCCGTGTAGTTTGAAGCGAAATAGCCTCCCCACACAATGGGAATTTTGGGAAAGCGAGCGCGAATCTCCCGGCAACTGGCGACGGCGCCAACGGTCTGCGGCCCGGGCATCACGGTTACAGCCAGGAGTTCGACTGAGTGTTCGCGGATGATCTGAACCAGCGTTTTCGTAGGGTCGGGGTCTAGATTCCCATCGACGATCGCATATTCTTCTTTGCCTTCGATGATAGCGGCGATAGCCAGAATGGAGAGAGGAAACCTGCGGTTCTTAGGCCTTGTAGCTTTCGGATTGTAGAAGAGGATCATTTTTCAGAAAAACGCCGCCCGTGACACTTCCCGTCCGTTGCTGTGACAGCGTCTTTTTACGGGGAGAGGATGGCTACGGCAGGTAACGTACCAATCTCACAAATCTGGTTTGTCTCCAGCTTGTCAAAGTTATGCAAATTCCCTACCCATCCGAGTTTTCAGTAATATCCGCCGCATGTTGCAAGGCCTGCATTTCGTCGAGAAGTGACACAAATTTAACAATCCACTGACAAACCAGCGGGGCGCGACAACCTACATTGCTGATACTGAGCTGGCGAAAAGCGGACGCGTTTGCCCCGACCGAACAAAGTCGTGTTGTTCTACCCTCCATACGAGGGCCCGCCGCTTGGCGCGCCATTGGCATTGCTCTGCCTTGCGTCTCCTCTGCTCCAAGCTGGCTTCGACGTAAAGCTGGTCGACAATCTCCTCGCTCCTGATTACGAGAATGAGATTCTTCGGGAAACCGAAGGTGCGCTTTGCTTGGGCATCTCGGTGTTGACGGGTCCGCATATTGGGGCGGCGGTTCGGGTATCGCGTGCCGTTAAAAAGTTGAGACCGGATCTGCCGATTATTTTTGGCGGATGGCACTCCAGCCTTGCCACGGAACAGACGCTCAACGAACCCTACGTTGACGCAATCGTTCGAGGGCAAGGCGAACTCACCCTGCTTGAGCTTGTGCACCGAATCGCGGAAGGTCAATCCTGGCACGGCATCCGCGGACTTTCGTTCAAAGATGCAGACGGGACGATCGTCCAAGAACCGGAACGGCCGGTTGCCAACATCAATGATCTGCCGGCACCGGCCTATCACTTGGCGGACCCGAGTATTTACGCGGCCGTGTCAGGAGTCCGCCAACTCGCGTACACCAGCAGCGTCGGATGTCCTTACCAATGCAACTATTGCACCGACATGGTTTTCTACAAGCGCCGCTTCAACGCTTACCGTGTCGAACGCGTGGTCGATGAATTGGCGGATCTCGTTCCGCGCTACAACATTGAGCACGTGCCCTTCTTCGACTCGAATTTTCTAGTCGATCGAAAACGCGCGGTGGCAATCGCCAAAGGAATCATCGCAGCGGGCACCAAATTTCATTGGGACTTCCAAACGTCTACAGACTTCTTGTCCCTGATGAGCGACGACGACATCCAGTTGCTCGCGGAAAGCGGTGTGCAGCACATCGGCTTTGGGACGGAGTCGGCTTCGCAGGAAGTGCTGACGATGATGAACAAGCGCTTTCAGCACGTCGAGCAGATGGTGGAAACCGCGCGGAAGACCTGTCTCGCCGGGATTCACGTGGTCTTCAACATCATCCTCGGATACCCGGGCGAAACGGACGCTCATCGGCAAGAGACATTCCGCGTGATGAGCGAGATCGCCAAGGAATATCCCAACGTCAGCTTCTCGCCGAATATTTTTACTCCGTATCCTGGAATTCCGATCTGGCCGCAGCTCAAGGAAATGGGAGTGCGCGAGCCGCAGACATTGGAAGAATGGGAAATTCTGGCTCTGGGAACAAATGTTCTTCCCTGGCTCCGCGGCGAAGAACTGCGAAAACTCCGGCGCAGCCTCGAATATTTCCTGCTGAACAACCAGATTCGCAAGGTGACGAAGAAACTTCCCTGGGCGCGCAGGGGCGTGCGGCGACTTCTGGGAGCGCCTGTCCGTTGGCGGATTGGCAAGAGCAGCTATTCGTTTCCGTGGGAATTGTGGGTGTCGCGCACGGTAGAAAAAGTCGTGACGAAGCGATCACTTCTTACTGGTAGAGCTTTGGCCGAACGTACGCAAGAGGTTTGTTGAGGAAATTAGTTCCTGATCGAGGCGACCACGTGACCGATGTTTTGCTGACGCATTCCTATCACCTGTACTACGACCGAAAGCAAACGCGAAAGATGCAGCCCTATCTTCCATTGGGCACGCTTTATGCCGCTTCTCTGCTGCGTAGTTCGGGGCTATCGGTCGCGGTGTTCGACACGATGCTCAACGATCCGCAAAAGGAATTTCAGGCTGCGCTCGAGCGGCACAAGCCGCGAATCGTCGTGGTGTACGAAGACAATTTCAATTTCCTCTCCAAGATGTGTCTCACGCGAATGCGGGACGTCGCCTACGAGATTCTTGAGGCATCGCAGCGAGCAGGGGCAACGGTGCTGGTCAACGGATCGGACTCTTCCGATCACAGTTTCGATTACCTGCAGAAGGGCTTTCGGTGCGTACTGCTCGGAGAAGCGGAGTGGACACTTCTGGAAGCTGTGACTCACTTGCTGCGAGGTGAGGAGGCGGCTTTGGAGCAAGTGCCGGGCCTGGCGTATCTCCAAAAGGGAACGCAGGAGGTTGTGAAAACAGGCTCGCGCACCCTGATGCGGGACTTGGACCATCTGCCGTTCCCGTCACGCGATCTGATCGACGTGGCCCAATATCGGGATGCATGGAGATCGGAGCATGGATACTTCTCAATGAACATCGTATCCAGCCGCGGTTGCCCTTACCGGTGTAACTGGTGCGCCAAGCCGATTTACGGGGACTCTTTCACGATACGCTCGGCTGCGACGGTCGCCGAGGAAATGCGGCAATTGAAGTATGACTTCGGCGCGGAACACCTTTGGTTTGCCGACGATATTTTCGGCTTGCGACCGAAGTGGGTTCGCGAACTGGCAATCGAAGTGGAGCGACTGGACGCCGCGATCCCATTCAAGATGCAGTCGCGGGTGGACCTGATGAGCGCGGAGAACGTCCGTTCGCTGCGCCGCGCCGGGTGCGCAGAAGTCTGGATGGGAGTCGAATCGGGATCGCAGAAGATACTGGATGCCATGGACAAGGGAACACGGGTCGACCAGATTTCCATGGCGCGCGAGAACTTGCGGCACGAAGGAATTCGGGCCTGCTACTTTCTTCAGTTTGGCTATACCGGCGAGAACTGGCAGGACATTCAGAACACGATCAAGCTGGTCCGTGACACGCGTCCAGATGACATTGGAGTTTCCGTTTCTTATCCTCTGCCCGGAACCAAGTTTTACGAGCGCGTGAGGGCGCAGTTGGGGGAAAAGACAAATTGGTCTGATAGCGAAGACATGGCCATGATGTTTCAAGGCGCATACACGAACGAGTTTTATCGTGCTTTGCACGATGCCTTGCACGCGCAAGTGGATCTGTGGAACTCATCGGTCTCACCTGAGAAGGAAAAGTCGCCGTATCCTGACGACTTGTGGAAGCGCGTGATGCGACTGGAAAAGAGCTGTCGGAATCCGCGACCCACGGTGCTCCACAGCTTTCCGGGAGAAAACGTGGTTCATTTGCAAGCGCCAGTGTATGCGACAAGCTTTGATGAACTGTTAAACGTGCTGGCCAGCTGATCCGATTGCATGGATATCCTTCTCACCCACGGTTATTTCCTCTACGAAGACCCAAAGGAGCTTCAGATCATGAAGCCCTATCCTCCGTTGGGAATTCTTTACATCTGTTCGCACCTGCGGAAGAAGGGCCTGGACGTCGAAGTGTTCGATTCGACCTTTTCGTCGCGGCAGGAATTGTGGAATTTGCTGGAAAAAGGGCCGCCATCCGTGATCGGCATCTATGCGAACTTGATGACTCGATCGAACGTCGTTGAGATTCTTCGCGCTGCGAAGCAAGCGGGCTGGCGAACGCTGGTTGGTGGACCGGAGCCGGGCGCCTACGTTCAGGAATATCTCAGCGCAGGCGCAGACGTAGTCGTTATCGGCGAAGGGGAGCTAACCCTCGAGGAGTTAGTGCCGGCGCTGCAAGCCAGCGCTTTTGACCGGCTCGACAAGATTGATGGAATCGCTTTTCTCGGGCCCGACGGTTCCGTTGTGCGCACGAAGCCGAGGGAGCAAATCAAAGATATCGACGCCCAGCCCTGGCCCGCGCGCGAAGCGATCGACACGGCGAGATATGTCGAGGTCTGGCGCACGCATCACGGAATGGGATCTGTTTCTTTAATCACGGCGCGAGGATGTCCCTATCACTGCCGCTGGTGCAGTCACGAAGTTTTCGGTAAAACTCATCGCCGTCGAAAGCCGATCTCCGTCGCAGACGAACTCGAGTGGCTGATCGATCGCTATCACCCCCAGATGGCATGGATGGCCGACGATGTATTCACGATTCATCACGGGTGGCTGTTTCAATATGCCGAAGAGCTGAAGCGGCGTGGGATCAAGCTCCCGTTCGAATGCATTTCGCGCGCCGATCGCCTGAATACAAAGGTGGTGGAGACGCTGGCGGAGATTGGATGTTTTCGAGTCTGGATCGGCTCGGAGAGCGGTTCGCAGAGAATTCTCGACGCGATGGAACGAGGCGTGACGGTAGAGCAAGTTCAGACTTCGGTCGAGCTGTGCCGCTCGGTTGGAATTCAGACAGGAATGTTCCTGATGTGGGGATACGAAGGAGAGGAACTCTCTGATATCGAGGCCACCGTCGAACACGTGAAGAAGACTGATCCGGATATTTTTTTCACGACCGTCGCCTATCCGATCAAGGGCACCCCTTACTTCTCTGAAGTAGCGGAACGCGTGGAAACTTCGAAGGACTGGAGCCAGAGTTCCGACCGGGACTTTCAGGTGCGCAACCGTCATTCGCGACAGTTTTACCGTTTTGCCGACAAGCTGCTGCGCAGCGAAGTTGAACTGAAGCGATTGGGACACAAGCCGGATGCGGACTCTGCATCCCTGGCCGCGCTGCAAAACGGGATTGCCGAAGCACGCGCGGGTTTGCAGGCAACGATGTCCGAGGTCGAGGTCTGAAAACGATGTCTGCCGCTCAACAGCACGCTTATCGTGCGCCGTTTGACGCGATAGCCGATCGATACGATCAAAGCTTTACCTATTCATGGATCGGTCAGGCTCAGCGCGCTCCAGTGTGGAGCGAGTTGGCAAAGGTGTTTCATGCCGGTCAACACGTCCTCGAAATCGGATGCGGCACGGGGATCGACGCGGCGTTCCTGGGAAAGCGCGAAGTCCGCGTAACAGCATGCGATAGTTCCCCGGAGATGATCTCGATTACGACGCGGCGAATTCAAGAAAACAGGCTGCAGCCACTCGTAAAGCCGCTGGTGCTTCGTGCCGAAGAAATTGGCAAATTGCGTCCCAGCGGTGCGTACGATGGAGCCTTTTCGAATTTTGGCGTGCTGAATTGCGTAGAAGATCTTTCCAGCCTCTCGACCGATCTTGCAGGTCTTCTCAAGCCGGGGGCAGATGTAATGCTCTGCTGGATGGGTCCTTGCTGCGCGTGGGAGACGCTCTGGTACCTCGGACATGGCGAGGGACAAAAAGCGTTTCGGCGTTGGAAGAGAGGCGGGGTCAATGCGCGAGTCGCTGATGGGGCATTCGTCCGAGTGCACTATCCAACCGTAAGAAGGCTCGCTCGGGCCTTCGGCTCAAACTTTCGTGTCAAGTCAGTCAAAGGTGTGGGGATCGCCGTGCCGCCCAGCTATCTTGAACCGCTGGCACAGCGGCATCCGCGCATGCTTCGAGTCTGTGAACAAGTGGATTCAGTTGTGTGCCGAATTCCCGGGATCCGAGTCTTAGCTGACCATGTGTTGATCCACCTGGAACGAAACGATTCTCCGCTAAGGGTTGACTGAGGGATGAGCTCCCTGGTTTCGATTTCGAAGCTCGATGATCCTGCCGTTCTGGCGGAGCACAAGATCGATTCCCTGCCGGTCGCCGTGATCTTCCCTCACAACCAATGCAATTGCCGATGCGTGATGTGCGATATCTGGCGGATTCGCGAAGCCCAGCAGATTACCCCCGCGGATCTTGATCGACACCTGGAATCGTTCAAGCAGTTGGGCGTGCGATGGGTCGTCTTCTCGGGCGGCGAGCCTCAACTCAACGAGAAGTGGAGCTGGCTGGCGCAGATGCTGCGGTCCATGGGTAGCCGCGTCACGTTGTTGACTGCCGGTCTCTTGCTGAAATCGCAGGCTCAGGCAGTGGTTGATTCTGTGGATGACGTAATCGTGTCTCTCGACGGTCCTCCCGCGGTCCACGACGCGATTCGCCGAATTCCCGAAGCGTTTCGACAGATGGCGGAGGGCGTCAAAGCGCTGCATCAACTGCGTCCCGATTTGCAGGTGCGAGCGCGCTGTACGGTACAAAAAGCCAATCATCATTCTCTTTGCGCGGTAGCGGCGTACGCCAAACAGATCGGGTTGGCATCCGTTTCGTTTCTTGCCGCTGACCTGACTTCCAGTGCTTTTAATCGACCCGAGGGTTGGCTTCCCGACCGGGCAAGCCGCATCGCACTGACGCCGGAAGAGACGAGGCAACTCGAGTTAGAAATGGAACGATTGATTGGCGAGCGCGCTACGCTTGGAACTGGATTTGTAGTGGAGTCTCCGGCAAAGCTGCGGCGCATCGTTCAGCACTTTCGTGCTCAGCTTCGTCAAGCCGAACACGTGGCGCCCCGCTGCAACGCGCCCTGGGTATCGACTGTGATCGAAGCTTCGGGTGACGTGCGACCCTGCTTTTTCCATCCAGTGTTAGGGAATCTCCACAGCCAGACGCTTCCCGAGATCCTGAACAGTCCCGAAGCCTTGCAGTTCCGATCGAACCTCGACGTAGAGCACAACGAGATCTGCCGTCGATGCGTGTGCTCCCTCTACATTCCAAGACAAGACGAGCTCACGAAGCAATAACTCATGCTGTCGTGAGCTCATCGGTGAACGCCCGATTTCAGGTTATTGTTTGAACGTGAAGTCGAGCGATTTCGATTCCCCGGCGGCAATCGTCACTTTTTGCGTCTGGGTCCCCAGCTTCTCCTGCCAAGCAGTGATCGTGTAAGTGCCGGGCGGCAGATCTTTGATGTCGAACGTGCCCTCCTTATCAGTAACGGAGAAGTAAGGATGCTTGAAAACCGCAATGTACCCCTTCATCCAGGGATGCACATTGCACTTCACCGGCACGGCGATTTCTTCGCGCGCAAATGTTTGCTCCAATGGAGCGCCGTGGGGCTGGGTCATGTTCCATTCGCGGTTGTTGCTGGGATTCGGATGGATATTGTGTGTGGTCTCGTCACTGTTCACGATCTCCAGCTTCTGACTGGCCTGCATTGCGAGAACATGCGGCTTGTATTGACAACCCTTCTGCTCGAATGTGACCGGTTGCGCCGGAGTCTGGAAGGTGTGCGTGGTAAGCCCGTCGGACACATAGACAACCACATTTTCCAGCCCCGAGTTCGCGCCTACCACGACTTCTTCTGTCGTCGGTGGAGTCGAGTGGGCCTTCGCACAAAGCGGGTCTGCCGACATGTCAATCTTTGTCGGTTTGGGTGCGGTCCCCTCAAACTTCACGGTGCCTTTCAACGAAGAGGCCGCATCCGGCGGACGCCCGAAAACGGGCGATGCGATGCTCATCACACAGGCGCTTACGAGAACGACCAAGGGGAACAAATAGTAAGACTTCTTCATAGAATGCCAACTTTCTGTCCTCTATTCGCGAGGACGGCTGCATGAAAGTTAAGGAGGCAGAGCGGCGCCACCTGCGATTGGCTCAAATACCGAACCAGCGTGCCTTTACTGCGCGCTGGGCTGACTCTTCGCTTGTTCCCGCGCCTTGGGCGCGCTCAAAGTGCGGATGTAGTGGACAACATCCCACCTCTGATCTGCCGTCATCGCGCTGACGAAAGACGGCATTGGAGTGCCATCAAGACCGGTGACCAGGTCGCGGAACATATCCTGATCGGTCTCGCCACACTTGAACCGGCCTCCGGTTGTGAAATCGAAGGGCGTAATTGGATTCCCCTTGTTGTCTGTGAGTGTCGCGGCCGACGGGCCATGACCGCGCCCGTCTTTGCCGTGACACTGCCAGCAATTCATGCTCTGGAAGAGATCCGCTCCGCGCTTGATGCTGTCAGCAGAATTCGCGGGCTCGGGCGGCATCTGTACCGGTTCGCCTGGCTTCTCTTCCTGGAACGCGGTGGAGAAAGATTTTATGTAAGCAACCAAATCGACTCGTTCTTGCCGCAACAAGGGCTTCCACGAAGGCATTCCGCTCGCATGAATTCCGCGGGTGATGGTGTTGTAGAGATCGGTGTCCAACGGCAGAGTGCCGCTGGGAGTCGACCGGCACTTGAAAACCGCCTTGGTGAAGTCCCGCGGCTTCGGGTTGATGTATGGGGCGCTTTCGCCCTGACCGTCGCCCTGCGCGCCGTGACAAAAGATGCAGTAACGCTCGTAGAGCGCCTTGCCATGCTTCACGTTCCCTGTGAACTTGCCGACGTGGGTCTCTTGGGCGGCGCCCATCATTCCCCACAAGGTGCACAAAAGAAGTGCCGCCGTTTTAGTCCTATTGATTTTGGAGCGCACGCGTCACTCTCCTCAGAAATCGAAGTCAAAACCCATCAGATAACTGTTGCGTGCGTCATCTCGCCCAGTGATCGGCGACGCAGCTGCATTGATGACATGGGAATATTCCTGCATCCAGGCCAAACCGGCCCGCGGACTCATGATCGGATACCAACGGTATCCCACGGTCCATGAGTCCAGATTGCCAATTTCGAGTGGAGTCAAAGGATTCGCCTGCCTCGACATGCGAGCGAGTTCGTACCGCCCGGTCAGAATCCATCGGGGAGTCGGATTGTAGTGGCCTTCGACGAATCCACCGTTCCACGTGGGTGCGGCAGCACCGGTCGGCAGATTCTGCGGCTGATTGGACGCGACACCGTTGCCAAGGAAAACGTTGTCATACCCGTGCATGAAGAAGGTGTAGAAATCGAACTTATCGACATACCAGTGGCCGTAGGCTCCGAGTCGGTAAAAGCTGCGGTTTCCCTGGCCCGTACCAGGAATTGGATTTCCGCCGCTGGTTTGGAAGAAGGTCGGGGACTGGCCGACAAATCCGTACACTCCAACTTGCTGGCTTCCGAGTTTCGGCACTTCAAACGATTGATTGAAGTTGGCGTAGACGTCGTATGCCTGGTTGGACGGCAGGCCCGTTTGCCCGTTGCTGTTGCTGACCACCGCTACGGAATATCGCGTGTAATCGTTGTCGGAGTGTCCCTGCAGTTCGACACCGAGCTGGTCGAGACCAATGCCGTTGAAAAAGTTTCGGTCGCCTGGAGGTGTGAAGAAGTAGTTGTAGTACGCTCCGCCGGTGTTGTTGAGGATGAGCATGCGCTCTTGAGAAATTGGCTCATCCAGTTCGAACTTTCCGACCTTCACGTTGAGCCAATGAGAGCCTCCGAGATTGTCGAGGCGGGCCCAGGCTTGGGAAAGCGAAATGCTGTTGTTGCCAATGAAGGGCTGCACGAAGAACGAAATGTTCTGGTAGAGCGTACCGGCGGTGATCATGTCTACGCCTGCCAAGTCGAAGCCCGAAGAAGTGACCGTTGACTCGGATTGACCGAGTGACGGATTTCCGGGAACCAGGTCGACGGCCTGACGATTGTTGCTCTCGCGGTGCCAGAAGACTTGAGTGCGAAACATGACTGGCCAGTACGATGGCTCCTGATAGATAGGTGCATCCCGCCCGTTGCCGAGCTGATATCCGTTATCTTTGAAGGTCTGTCCGAAATTGTTCAACATCGGCCACGCCTCGTGGCACGCGGAGCATGGCAGGCCATACTTGCGAGCGAAGGCCGGAATCGCATGCGCTGGATTTACGCAAACAAACAAGACTGCTATGGATGCCAGCTGCAAACTGATTCGCTTCAAGGTCGCAATCGCCATGTTTCCTCCGAAATTTCTCACCCTGGGACAGTCCGCTGCTACGAGCGTTTCGTTCCCTGAGGCACAAACTTGTAACCAACACCGTGGACCGTGCGAATAAAAACCGGGCACTCTGGATTGCTTTCGATCTTCTGCCGCAGCCTGGCGATGCAGTTGTCGACAGTGCGATGGCTTGAACGCTCCCGCTTGGGCCATGCCGATCCAATGAGCTTTTGTCGCGAGATGACGATCTGTGGCCTGCATACTAAAAACTTGAGTACTTTGAACTCTTGCAGAGTCAGCACCACAGGTTGATCCGCGCGGCAGAGCTCCATTTTGCGGAAGTCCAACGAGAAGTCGCCGAATTGGGCGACCTGATTGATTTTCTGGACTTGCCGTTCTGTCACACTCACGTCCAATGCGGTCGAAAAAACTATCACTGGCGCTAACGTATCGTTCGGCGTCGATGGTGCTTGTCACGGATCAGTCACATTCTTGTTAAATCGATGTATCGAGTGGAGGAGCAGGCCGCGCAGCATCGCGCCTGAGTATTCAGCGCAAAAGTCCGAAATCCTTGACACCAGATTTACGACTTGTTGACATCGTCAGTGGGATCGACGCTCAGGATGAAGAAGCAGTGTGGGCTGGGGCAGCCTGCCTGCATGTTTTATCAGGATGTCGAGTCATGACAGAGAATGTTCTTTTAGTGGATTGTTCGGGATCTTCTCAGGCTCTCACACAACTATTTGAGAATGCGGGCTTCGATGTCAGTTCTGTCGCCGAAGTCGATATCGGGAGAACTGTGATCCCGTCGCGAGCACCGAGAGTGATTCTGTTGGGAGTGGATGCCGATTCCCTGTCGATTCCGACGTTCCTGCGGGTCCGGGAGTCCGCTCCAGACAGCGCTCTGATGGTCCTCGGAGCACACTCCAACTTAAATACGAAAGTACGGTTTCTCGAACTCGGAGCGGATGAATATGTAGAGACGCCGTTCCAACCGCTGGAACTCGTGGCGCGGGTGCGCGGACTCGCACGAAGAATCCGGCTTCGCGTCTGAAGGCCACTTCTCCCAGATCATCTCTAGCCCGATCTTGCTAGGCAAGAGTGAGTGCAAGTTTCGTCACGGATGCGGGCGGAAATGTGTAGTTCAGCACTCTTCCTTTAATCTCCACGGCCGCCGTTTTGGGAACGACCACGTCACGATGCTCGAAAGTGTTGTGGGCGTGAATGTCGGCGTTCGCCAGCATCGTACTCGAACCGGATCGTATGCTCGCACCGCGCACAGTTATTTCTACCTCGCGAGATTCGCTGACGTGAGGATTGACGACGGTCAAGGTTAGGGCCTTATCGCGCAGGGAGGCAGAACCTTTCAATCCCCAGAACGTCGCTGGCTTGCCGTCACGATCGTAGTTGACGGTCGGGCAAGAAAAAATTGTCCGCAATGCCTGACCGCCTTGATGCGAGGCATACATTGCGAACACATGGCCGACGGGTGTCACTACGAAGCGGTCTTCATGCGCCAGATAAAGGCTGTTCAGACAATTGATAAGTTGCGCACAGGCGGCCATCGCGACTTTTTCGGGATGCCGGTTAAAGATATCGAGCGTCATTCCGCTGAATACGGCGTCACGCAGAGTGGGCATCTGTTCCAGTTGATCGTTCGGTGTGGCTTCACTGCCCGGCTTGTACCAAGGACCCCACTCATCCACGACTAGCTTCACAAAATGCTCGGGATCTTCTTCGCCCATGATCTGCCAGTGACCGGTTATCAATCCCTCCATACGATCGCCCTCACGGAGCAGTTCGTACCAGTCGACAGGATCGAACTTGAGGGCATCGCCCTTCCCCTTCACCCAATCGCGCGTCTGACCTCGACTCAAGTTCCAGGCATAGTGATGGAGGGCCCAGCCCCAAACGCCGCGGATCTGCCCATGGCCCTTGCGAGCAATTTCCTCGAAGAATCCCCGAGTCCAGGACCAATCATCGACGTTCGGTCCCGATCCGATGAATGATAAGGGTTCGCCAAATCGCGGCACCCATGTAGAGAATCGCCGGAATTCTTCCGCATACTCTTGTGGAGTGAAGTTGCCTCCGCATCCCCAAGCCTCGTTTCCGACGCCCCAGTAGCGGACATTAAACGGCTCGGCGAAACCGGCTGCCGCGCGCGTCTCGGCGAGAGTGGTACTGCCCGCAGGAGAGTTGCAATATTCCACCCAGCGATAGAACTCTTCGGCCGGCAGACTTCGCAGGTTCGCGGCAAGATAGGGTTCGCTTCCAATCAGTTTGCAAAAATGAGCGAATTCATTCGTCCCAAACTCGTTGGGATCGTAGCGATGGCTTGCGGGCGCTCCATTTGTTTCGCCTTCGGCCCAGAAGTTTGTTCGTTTTGGCCTCTTGTCCCGGGGGCCGATGCCATCTCGCCAGTCATAGCTGTCTGCGAAACATCCTCCCGGGAAACGCACAACCGGAGGATTGATCTTGCGCATTTCGTCAATCAACTCTTTGCGGACGCCGTCGACATTGGGGATTTTCGAATTCGGGCCGACCCATATTCCGTCATAGACCACGCCGCTGAGGTTTTCCGTAAAGTGGCCGTAAATATTAGGGGAGATCGTCCCCATCGGCTCATTGGGCAGGATTTCGATACGGGAGTCGGAGGAACTCGACTGCGCCCATGCGAAAGGCTTGGAAACTTTAGTTGCGAGTAAAGCGCCCGCTCCGGCGATGGATGTATGAAGAAAACGACGACGTCCGACCATATGAGGCTCCCTGTTCTACGGAAGAAAGCTGCCACATAGTAAACGTTTGCTCAGGGAGGCGCTACCGTTTTTGGTTTGGCTCACGCTTATCTTGCAATTAGTGTGCAGTGACGGAGGCGGAGAGAGGAGTGATCCATCGCTTGGAATTTTTCGCCTCTGAGGGGGCTGCTGTGTAATTCAAGACTCTTGATGTGAGTTCCTGTGCGCCGAAGTAGCGAACATCCGCGACTGCTCGCGTGTTCGTCCGGATCCATACTCCCTCGAATGACGCAAAGGATAGATCGACATGAACATTCTTGACCCACCACGAGGGAGACTTCGCGAGGTCTCCTTCGATCTTCCGGACCAGGAACGAATCCTTATCGATCCAGGCGCGGCCGATTATGAGTTCCGACTGCTGGCGTCGAGGGATGATCCTCAAGAGGTGGCAAGCGTGGCCGTCTAAGACTGCTTGACCAAGGTACTGAAAGTCGTAGTTTCTTCGGTTCAATGCAGTGGTCTGCGATTTCTTCGCAGAATTGGCAATCTCAATCTCGTGCTGAACAACGTTTTTCACAATGTATTCCGCTCGAACGCCGCCCGAACGGCGATGAATGGAATATTTTCCGGGCGAGGTGAAATCTACTTCGGCGACAACCTCGGAGTCGCTGGAAATGCTGTCAGGGGAGCCGAGGTGGTACTCGCTGGTCACGTGGCGAGCCATCTGGATGCCCGACTGCGCTCGTTCCATGGAGTGCACAACGGTCTCGAGTGACTCATTCGTCGAGGCGTTGTTCTGCTGTGCTGCGGCAGCTGACGGCATTAGAAGTAACGGGGAGCACAAAAGTACAAGGGTTCGGAAAGTCGGATCAATCTGTAACAAAGTGGTCAACCTCGTGGCCCTGGCTTGCAAATCGAAAGTCCCAAAATCACGCATCTGAATTTGCCGCCTTCACCACTCCAGCACGTTGAGGTCCAGGGGAAGAGGCTTACGTTGGCTTCCGCTTGGTACAGCACAGCGCAATCGCTGGGTATTAATGTGACGATGGGTGGAAATTTATAGATAGAGTGAAAGCCGTATCTGGCTTGGCCGCTCGCTCCATTCCCACGCCGAAATCGGCCCGAACCGATGGGATAAACTACGGACATGTTCGTCGATTCCCACGCCCATCTTGATGGCAAGCAATTCGATTCAGACCGTGCGGAGGTTGTCCAAAGGGCGCGAGATGGGGGGATCGTCGCAATCCTGGCGATCGGGAATGGGGATGGCCCTCCGAACTTCGACGCGGCAGTGCAGCTTGCCGATCAATATCCGTTCATGTATGCAACTGTCGGCATTCATCCGCACGAAGCCCATCTTGCCACCTCCGATTCGTATGCCGAGATGGAGCGTCTGGCCCGCCATCCCAAAGTCATCGCCTGGGGCGAGATTGGGCTGGATTACTTTTACGATCACTCCCCGCGGGAAACACAGAAAGAAGTCTTCCTGCGGCAGATGGAACTGGCGGGCGCAGCGCGATTGCCGATCGTCATTCATTGCCGCCCCTCAGACGGAAGCGAGAACGCCTGGGACGACTGCCTGGAACTCATTGAGAACCGATGGGCGCACAAGGGAATCGGCGGGATACTCCATTGTTTCACTGGGACGTGGGCGCACGCCAAGAGAGCTTTGGCCATGGGATTTGTGATTTCCTTTGCCGGGAACCTCACATTCCCGAAGGCGCAGCAGATTCGCGATGCTGCCCTACTCGTGCCTCTCGATCGCATGCTGATTGAGACGGACTCGCCCTACCTTGCGCCGGTGCCGCATCGAGGAAAGCGCAATGAACCCCTCTACGTCAGGGAGACAGCGCGCAAACTGGGAGAGCTGCGGGGAATCTCCGCAGAAGAGGTTGGGGAACGGACCTCCAGCAATTTCTACAATTTTTTCAAAATATCTGAAACGGTTGAAAGGAAAGTTCCCGCCCGATAATCCCGAAGTTCTGTTAACCTCTCGTAAAGATTCCTTCATTTCAGAAAGATTAGAAATGTATGCCCGATAACAGTTTCGATGTAGTCAGCAAGGTCGATTTGCAGGAGGTCTCGAACGCGATCCAGCAAGCGCTCAAGGAGATCCATACGCGTTTCGATCTGAAGGATTCCAAGTCAAATATCGAACTGGAAAAAGACGCGATCGTGCTTCACTCCGCCGACGAATACAAACTGAAAGCAGTCAATGACGTCCTGCAGCAGAAGTTGGTGAAGCGCGGCGTCTCGATCAAAGCTCTAACCTATGGAGCGATTGAGCCCGCGGCGGGAGGGACGTCGAAACGGCGTGCCACGATGCAGCAAGGAATTGCGATCGAAAAAGCTCGCGAGATCGTGAAGTTAGTAAAGGATTCGAAGAAGAAGGCACAAGCCTCGATTCAGGGGGACTTGGTGCGCATCAGCAGCAAAGATCGCGACACTCTTCAGGAAGTGATCTCTTTATTGAGAGGTCATGACTTTGGGATTGACCTGCAGTTTCTGAATTACCGATCGAATTAGTACGAAGAGTCCGAGGTTTGGGGTCTACTTGAGCGCGTCCGCCACTATCAACGGAAAAGAAATCTTCGATCTGCTCCGGGACGACCTCGTCGCTCTGGAGAACGAGTTCGGGAAGGACACGGTCTCGAACGTAGGGGCGATCACCGAAATCGGAGAATACCTTCGCGCTGGCGGAGGCAAACGAATCCGCCCTGCCCTCTTACTTCTTTCCGCCAGGTTGCTCGACTACCAGGGCCAAGGTGCAGTTCGCCTCGGCGCAGTGGTCGAAATTATCCATACCGCAACGCTCGTGCATGACGACATCATTGATGAGGCAAAAACGAGACGCGGCCGACCGGCGGCAAATACGAAGTGGGGCAACTCGAAGTGCGTGTTGGCCGGAGACTGGCTGTACATGCAGGCTTTCAAGATTGCGGTCCAGGAACGGAACTTCCGGATCCTCGATACGCTCATTGAGTTGACGCAGCAAATGGTGGAAGGCGAGTTGCTGCAGATTGAAAAGCTCGGAAAGCGAATCACGCTGGACGAACATTTCGACCTCATTTTTCGCAAGACGGCCTGCCTATTCTCCGTATGCATGCGGCTTGGCGCAATTCTGGGTGGAGCTACACCCGAGCAAGAAGCGGCCCTCGGCAAGTATGGTCACGATTTGGGAATGGCGTTCCAGATCGTCGACGATGTTCTGGATCTCACTGCCTCGGAGGATGTGCTGGGGAAACCGGTGGCGAGCGATCTGCGTGAAGGCAAGGCAACGATGGCTGTCATTCATGCCTTGGAGCATTCCACTGGGGAGGAAAGTGCCAAAATCGAGACGGTATTGCGAAATGGCGCGTTCAATGGCGTGACCCACGCTGAGGTTCTCGAAATCCTGCAGCGATACGGATCTCTGGAGGCGGCCACCGCCCGCGCAGTACAGTATGCGGAGTCCGCGCAGAGGTCGATCTGCACTTTTCCGGATTCAGAGATCAAGCGCGCTCTTCTCTGGGCACCGGAATTCGTGGTTTCCCGAGAGAAGTAAACGCACCCGATAGTTCCCTCCCCTGTCCTGAATCATTCCTCGTTTAAGACCCTTCCAGGCCGTTTTTTCGGCAACCCATAGGCTCGGGACGACACCGAACCTTGGCGTGCTATTCCCCGTCAAATCCGTTCACGGTCCAGTTACGTAATAGGAGTAAGCAGTTCCGGTTAACAAATCGAAGAAATCGAGGACACATCCAATGAAAAGATTAGCCGTTTGTTTGCTTGCACTGACGTTCGTTATGAGCTTGAGCGCGTTCGCCCAGCAAGATAGCACGATGGCAGCTCCGTCCGCCGATACAGCGGCCAAAGCGCCGTTGATGACTCTGAAGGGCACGGTGAAGGCGGAAGGCGACAAGGTGTCATTTGTCAACGATAAGGACGGCAAGAGCTGGGACGTCATGAATCCGGAGGAATTGAAGGATCACGACGGTCACCACGTCCAGTTGAGCGCCCATGTTTATGCGGACAAAAACGCCATCCATGTGATGAGCGTGAAGATGCTTAAGGGAGCTAAGACCGACACAATGACCAAGTAACCGGCTCGGCTGTTACGAATGCTTCGGGGCCCATGGCTGCACAACGAAGCGTTCGTAACAGCATTCCTTTTGGCTGCCTTGCCTGGCGTGGTCAGCATGATTCTCATCACAACGAACCGTGACTACGGCCACGGAATTTCTGTCCGATCCGTACGAAAATCACCCGCAGTTGACGGAAGTGTTTCCCGTAACGGAAAGCTAACGAGACGCACTGGCATGCGGTGAGGCGCGGCGACGTACCTCACACCTCTCTCCCTGGCACCCGACGAAAGGCGGGTCGCTCGGGCCATTTCCTTTCGGGACAAACTGTCAACGACGAGCGTCGGCTTAAGTCGAAGCTTTAGACGAAAGGCGCCTTGGTTTTTCGACGCGCCGGCCCGGACAGGGCCGGAGAGCCTTCGAGTGCAAGCCGCCGTCTTGGTCACCCTGACGAGGAAGTCCTCCTGAGAGACTCGCTCCTCGTCGGCGCCGGGCGTGTTTCCATCGGACACGCCCGGTCTTGTTTATACTGAAACCATTCCTATTCTCAGGAATCCAAAGCTAGTTGTGTAGCAATTCTCATGCATGAGCTGCTCTCCATCATCGCGCGCAACGCATATCTTCTGACGTTCGCCGTGCTGTTTGCCGAGGCGATCGGCTTTCCGTTCCCGTCCTCGATCGCCTTGGTCGCGGCAGGAGCAGCTATCCCGACTCATGCCACATCCGGTGCTGGAATCCTGTTAGCCGCCATGGCTGCCCTGATGATCGGCGACTCCGCCCAGTTCTGGCTGGGGCGCCACACGGGTTGGGCCCTGTTGGGATTCCTCTGCCGTGTTTCCATCAATCCGGAAACTTGCATCCTTCGTTCGGCGGAATCTTTTTACAAGCGCGGCAAGATCACCCTCGTGATCGCCAAGTTCATTCCCGGGGTGAACACGATGGCCGCGCCGCTGGCAGGCAGCATGAAGATGCGGTTTGGTCAGTTCTTGAGGCTGGACTTCGCGGGTTCCCTGCTCTACACGACGACCTACCTGCTGGTGGGATACCTGTGCCGTGATTTCCTGGCGGCAACACTGAAAGGGTTTTCCGCCGCCGGACGAGCAATGGAGATTGTCGTTATTGGCGCGCTCGTGGTCTATGCCGTCTATCGAATCCTGCAATTTCGAAAGTATCGCAAGTATCGCGTGGTTCCCCGCGTCCAAGTCCAGGAACTAGCAAAGCGGCTCTCGGAGGGAGAAGGAGATCGCGTTCAGATCGTCGATGTGCGGAGCCACGGATACTACGACATCGGAGCCGAGCGCATCTTTGGATCGATCCGGATTGAGCCCAACAATCTAGAAGACGAGATCAGGGATCTGCCGAAGGACAAAGACATCTACGTGTATTGCACATGCGCACGCGACGCGACCAGCGCCAAGGTGGCGCATCTGCTTCGCGAGAGGGGGTTCAATACCTTCGTGATCGTTGGCGGCTTGGCAGCCTGGCGCAAAGCGGGAGAACCTCTGGAATCCGTCCCTAAGAACGACCTCGTGAAGTTGCCAACCTTCAGCTGATCGCTGGCCGAGTTTCGGCCATGACACTCGTCTCACGCACCAAATTGCCGCAGGTGATGATCGAGGTGTTTGTACATTCCCCGGCTCCAATCGCCAGGCGAAAGGTTTCCAAAAAAGGGATGCGGACTCTGGGTACACTCCGCCTCTCCGCCGTCGTGAAACGCCTGGATGCATACTTTGAGACGTTCCTTCTCGCGCGAGAAATCGCGTTCATCGGCAATGAGCAACTTCTTGTCGGTGGGGTAGTTTTGAGCGAAAGGCTTCTCGTTGGTGTAGATGGGTTTGAAGAACGGTCCAAGCAGCCGGCCGATTAAGACTCGCTGCAACTTGAGTTTCCCCGAAGCCATATCCAGTGCCGCCGCACAGTGAGCCATCATTTGCGCCACGTCCATCTTTCCCCAGTGGCGTTGCGTCGTGGGTTGAAGGGTCTGGACGCGCGCTATTACTTCATCGACCGTCTCTCGTTCAAAAAGATTCTTCATGGCTTTGCCAATCAGGAGCTGATTGTCAAAAATCATAGCAGCAGATCGGCGCGGAGAACTGCCGTTCGACCTCGGATCTCGCAACGAAATTGGCAGCACAGGTGTAGGATTGTGCGGCCTCACGATGACTCTCAAAACCACGCCGGAAACGCCGCGCACCGCGAACCTAAACGGCGTGCTGTTTCTCATGAGTCTGTCGGTTCTGATCAACTATATCGACCGCAGCAATCTTTCGATCGCAGCACCGTTACTGCAAAACGAAATTCACATTTCAAACACGCAACTGGGCACCCTCCTGTCCGCTTTTTTCTGGACCTATGCGCTCATGCAGCTGACGGCGGGCTGGCTGGTGGACCGCTTCGACGTCAAGTGGGTGTTTGCCACAGGATTCTTTGTCTGGTCAGCGGCTACGGCTGTCACGAGCATACTTCACGGATTTATTGCGCTGCTGATGGTCCGCATCGTTCTGGGCATTGGAGAATCCATCGCCTTTCCCTCCTACAGCAAAATTTTGAGAACCCTGTTTCGGGAGGAGCGCAGGGGGTTCGCGAATGCAATGATTATTGTGGGCTTGTCGCTTGGCCCGGCGATTGGCATGTTAGTAGGCGGACGCGTCGTAGGCCGCTTCGGCTGGCGGCCATTCTTTCTGGTTCTTGGCCTGTTGGGATTGGTTTGGCTAATACCTTGGGCGATCTGGATGCCGCCTCGGACGAAGCCCTCCAAGTTGCCGGCGGCTCCATGGTCGGGGTTAGTCCCGATCCTGTGTCAGCGCTCGGCATGGGGCACCTGCGTCGGACAGTTCTGCGTCAACTACTACCTATACTTCCTGGTGACATGGATGCCGTTCTACCTGGTGCGAGGGCGCCACCTCTCTATGAATACGATGGCCAGAGACGGCGGATTGCTGTTCCTGATGTCCGCAGTCGCCGCAAGCATCTGGGGAAAACTGTCGGATCATTGGATCAGTGCCGGCTCCTCGACAACATTCGTACGGAAAGGTTCCATGGCGTTGGGGTGCGGTGGCGTCGCAATCTTTCTGGCAATTCTCGCAGTCGCGCCAGAGCATATTTTCACGTGGCTGCTCATACCCACTGGGATGTTCCTCGGCATCGGTGCATGCCCGACATGGGCGATTCCGCAAACTCTCGCCGGCCCCGAAATGGTTGGCCGATGGGTCGGCATGCAGAACTTCGTAGGAAACTTTGCCGGGGCTGTTGCTCCCGCGCTGACCGGATATCTGCTCGACCGGACCGGCTTGTTCTACTGGCCATTCTTCATAGCAGCGGGCGTCGCTGGAATCGGAGCGCTAGCTTGGACGCTTATCATCGGGCCCATCGAAGAAATAAATTGGCACGCAACCGCGCGCAGCCCCATCGCCGCTCCGTCGGGACCTGCTCCGGAAGCAGCGCACCCGTAATAGACTTCTTCCATGCCGCAGGAAATCGAAATCAAATTCCGAATAGCAAGCCTGCGTTCGCTCGGGCTGAAGCTGCGAAAAGCTCACTTTCGTTTGGTAACGCCTCGAACGCACGAAATGAATACTCTCTACGACCTGCCGGGCGAGGTCTTGCGGGAGCGGAAGGAACTACTTCGCTTACGGCAGTACGGAGACGAATGGACGCTCACTCACAAGAGCGGCACCAAGCGCGAGAAGCACAGCAGCCGTGTGGAATTGGAAACTTCCGTCAGCGACGGGAAAGAGACGGATGCAATCCTGCGAGCCCTGGGATATTCACCAACGTTTCGGTATGAGAAATTCCGAGCGGAATGGACGGACGGCAAGGGACAGGTCGTGGTGGACGAAACGCCGATCGGAAATTTTTGCGAGATCGAGGGGCCACCACGGTGGATCGATGCGACTGCCAAGAAACTGGACGTTTCGAGCGCAGACTACATCACAAAGAATTACGCAACGCTGTTCTTCGATTGGAAGCAGGAAACGAAGAGTTCCGCACGGGAGATGACCTTCAAAGCCGTTCGACGATGACCCTCAGGTTCGACCAGCTCAGCCAGACCCCCTCCTCCGGCTGAAATGCAGCATGACGCTTTTGCTGGAAGAACGAATATAGGCGCGCGTCCCATTGAACGCGCATAAGAAGTTACGAGCCGTGGCACTTCTTATATTTTTTCCCTGATCCGCAAGGACAAGGATCGTTGCGACCCACTTTGTCCTGCCCGCGCACCACTTGCTGAACCTGCGGTGTCTCACCCCCGCCAGCCATACGAGCCTGTTCGAGCTCGCGCCGTTTGCGGCGCATGAAAGCCTCTTCCAGTTCGTCAGCCGAAGTCGAAACCATCTTCGGATGGCGCCTGCCGTTCCCATCTGCCGAATGCGCAGGCGAAGCGGGCTCTTGACCGTTTGATCCAGCTTCCGGCGGTTGCGTTGGTCCAGGGTCGACCGGCCGCTCAATGATCTGCATGAGATACAGATAGCGAACGGTGTCTTCCTGAAAGCGCTGCATCATCGCTTCGAACATGTCGAAGGATTCTTTCTTGTACTCAACCAGCGGATCGTGCTGGCCGTATCCGCGCAGGCCGATGCCTTCTTTCAGGTGATCCATGCCAAGCAGGTGGTCCTTCCACTGCTGGTCGATCACGCTCAACATGATCATCCGCTCGTGATGCCGCATGGCAACCGGGCCGATGAGCTTTTCCTTCGCGTCGTACCGCTCTTTCAGCTTGCCGAAAATGGCGTCGCCCAATTCCTGGCGGTTCAGTGTTTCCGGCTTTACGCCTTCCGCGAGAATGTCGACGCCGAAGCGCGTGAAAATCGCATCTTTGAGCCCCTTGATATTCCAATCGTCGGCGTGCGACTTCGGAGGGCAGAATTCCTCCATTTGATCGGCAAGGATCGCGGACACGTAGTCCTCGAGAATGAGGTCCTTCTGATCGGTTCCTTCAAGAAGGCGGCGGCGCAGGCCGTAAACGGCTTCGCGCTGCTTGTTCATTACGTCGTCGTACTCGAGCAAGTGTTTGCGCGATTCGAAGTGCTGACCTTCAACTGCCTTCTGGGCCGTCTCGATGCGGCGAGTAATCATTTTCGACTCGATCGGCACGCCTTCTTCCATGCCCAAGCGCTGCAGGAGGGTCGATACCCACTCCTTGGCGAAGATGCGCATCAAGTCGTCTTCGAGAGCGAGGTAAAAGCGGGAAGATCCGGGATCACCCTGGCGTCCCGCGCGTCCGCGGAGCTGATTGTCAATGCGCCGCGATTCATGTCGTTCCGTGCCGAGAATGTGCAACCCGCCAACCGCGGTCACTTCATCGTGTTCTTTGTCAGTCTGCTCTTTGTAGAAGCTGAAGGCTGCAGCCCATTTGTCGGTTGGAACGGTGTATTCGTTTCCGTTGTAGTAAAAGATGGAGGTCTCGCCATCTTCCTGCGGTCCTTCAATCTTTCCCTGCGCCACCCGTAGTTGCTGCGCGATTCCCTTCTTGACCATTTCCTGCTTGGCCATGAATTCGGGATTTCCGCCCAGCAAGATGTCGGTACCGCGGCCGGCCATGTTGGTCGCGATTGTGACCATGCCTTTGCGTCCCGCTTGCGCCACAATCTCGGCTTCACGTTCGTGGAACTTGGCGTTCAGCACGACGTGCTTGATGCCCTTTTTCTTGAGAAGCTCTGAAAGCCTCTCAGACTTTTCCACCGAGGTGGTGCCGACCAGTACCGGCTGCCCTTTCTCCGCAAGTTGCTGGATCTCGTCCGCGGCGGCGAAGTACTTTTCCTTCTCCGTGCGGAACACGACGTCAGCATTCTCGATGCGCAGCAACTGCTTGTTCGTTGGAATCACGACGACATCGAGCTTGTAAATTTTGTCGAACTCGGTCGCTTCCGTGTCGGCCGTACCGGTCATCCCAGCCAGCTTTTTGAACATGCGGAAGTAGTTCTGGAACGTGATGGTCGCCAGAGTCTGATTCTCGCGTTCGATCTTTACGCCTTCTTTGGCCTCGATCGCCTGATGCAATCCATCGGACCATCGGCGGCCGGGCATCATGCGACCGGTGAACTCGTCGACGATGATGACTTCCCCGTCTTTTACGACATACTCCACGTCGCGGCGATACAGCGCGTGAGCTTTGATCCCTGTCTCGACGTGATGTTTGAGCGGCCAATTCTCCGGATCGGCAATATTGCCAATGCCGAGCAGGCCTTCAACCTTTTCCCATCCCTCGTCGGTAACCGTGATGTTGCGACGCTTCTCATCGACTACGAAGTCACCGGTGAGCTGCGCCTGTTCCCCCGGCGCTCCTTCGATCTCCTCACCCTTCTCAAGTTTCGGGATGATTCGGTTCACCTTGTAATACTTGTCGGTGGATTCCTCGCTAGCGCCAGAAATAATGAGCGGGGTGCGGGCCTCATCAATCAGGATGGAATCGACTTCGTCGACGATCGCGTAATTGTGTGCGCGCTGCACACAATCATTGATATCGAACTTCATGTTGTCGCGCAGGTAGTCGAATCCGAACTCGTTGTTCGTTCCGTAGGTCACGTCAGCGGCATAAGCGGCCCGACGCTGTTCGTCGTCGAGATCATGCACGATCACGCCGACGGTCAGTCCGAGAAAGCGGTAAAGCCGGCCCATCCATTCCGAGTCGCGCTTTGCCAGGTAGTCGTTGACCGTAACGACGTGAACTCCGCGCCCGCTCAGGGCATTCAGATACACGGGCAGGGTCGCGACCAGGGTCTTGCCCTCTCCGGTCTTCATTTCGGAGATCGTTCCGCTGTGCAGGACCATTCCGCCAATCAACTGGACGTCGAAGTGCCGCATATTCAGCACGCGGCGACCGGCTTCGCGAACGACTGCAAAAGCCTCGACCAGAATGTCTTCCAGTACTTCCTGCAGCGCATCGTATTCCTGCTTCTCAAACTGTTTCCGCTCATCAAAATCGGTCACTTCGCCCGCTGCTTCCGGGGACGTCTCGGCCGGCGCCACCTTTGTAACCCTGCTCAGCCTCTCCTGAATGCGTTGCCGAAATTCGTCGGTCTTGGCGCGTAATTCGGAGTCCGAAAGCTTTTGGATTTCGGGCTCGAGAGCGTTAATCGCGCGCACGTTCGGCGTCAGCGATTTGACGACTCGTTCGTTCTTGGTGCCAAAGACTTTGCCCAGCAGTGTGTTGATCAAACGGAAAATCCTTCAGAGGGCGGAGTATGCCCAAATACTATCTTCAAAAGCCTAGCATATTCGATGCAGCAGTTGTCCTTCGCGGACCTGAAACGCCCCTTACCAGTATAATGCGCTGAGGTCGGAGGTTCCTATGACCGCTCGCCTTTCCTCTCTAGTTGCACTCGCGGCGCTCCTAATCGCGCCAGCTTTCGCAAAAGACAAAAAGAAGCCTGTTATCCCGGAATACGTGTTGCGAGCGCAGACGGTGCGGGTTGTGATTGAACCCGATGCCGGAGAACCCCTGGATCGTCCGAGGGCGAACGAAACCGCGCGGGAGAATGTCGAGAAGGCTCTGTCGGAATGGGGACGCTTCAGGGTCGTTATGGATGGTGCGGAGTCGGATCTAGTCATTGCGGTTCGGACCGGGAACGACAAAGGCATGCAGCCCACGATCAAGGGTGGCCCCATCGATCAAAGAGGGGGAGTCGCACAAGGCACCGACAGCACGGTTCGAATTGGGGGCCAGCGCGGACAGAATCCGATGTCTGATCCAAACAACGATCCGATGGACCGGCAACCTCATATGAGCAACGAGATTGGGCCATCGCAAGATATGTTCGCCGTGTATCGAGGGGACGTTGGCGATGCGCTCGACGCTTCGCCGGTATGGCGATTGATCTCGAAGGATTGTCTGCAGAGCCCCAACGTTTCGGCGGTCGAAGCATTTCGCAAGGCGCTTGCCGATGCTGAGAAATCGGTTACGCCTCCGCCGGCCAAGCCTTGAACCATTTTGTTGGGACCTAAAGACGGCTCGGCGGGCAACCCCGGCACGGATCGTGATGTCTGAACCAATGAGGCTCTTATGACCTATGCTCGGCGTCTTCTTCGCGTCCGCTCTAACCCTTGCGCTGACGGCTCCAGTTATCGCGAAAGACAAAAACACCACGCTGCCGGACTCGGTCTTGCGGGCTACTACGGTGTATGTCGTTATCAGTCCCGACGCTGGGCAGTCGCTGAATCATCCCATGGATAATGCAAATGCGCGTGAACAAGTCGCGGAAGCATTGAGAGCATGGGGACGATTCAACGTAGTCGAGGGAGACGACGCTGACTTGGTCATCGCGGTGCGCGCAGGAACGGGACAGATCGTCTCGCCGACCGTTGAAAATGGTCCGACAGACAACCGCGTTAGTGTGCGCCCGGGCGATGGGCGGCTTGGCATCGAGGCGAGCCAAGGGCGAGGTCCTGCGCTGAGCGACCCGACACTTACACCTCAGCAGAGCGGTCCGCACATTGGGAAAGAAGTAGGACGCGACAAAGACTCATTCGAAGTTTACAAAGGCGGTGCAGCCTATTCGCAGCATTCGACGCCACTGTGGCGATATACGGCGAAAAATGCGTTGAAAGCACCGAATGTTCCTGCTGTCGAACAGTTTCGTAAAGCCGTTGCCGCGTCTGAAAAGGCACAGAAGAAGCATTGAGTTCTTGATTGACGAATGGCCGTTGAGTGTTTCGCGACTCGGGATATGAATCCCGACCTGGCTTGACGGTATCGACCCTCTAGATTCCCGCGAGCCCCTTCCTTAAACAAACTCCCGAATAGCGACGGGCTGAACCGAACACTGCGTTCGCAGCGGCATTTCGTGTATATTCCCCACGACTCATGCCCACCTTCTACGACCGATTTGTTGAATGTTCCGAGCGTTGGCCGAATAACGTCGCGCTGGAACTGCAACGCCCTGATCGCATCGAAAGCTGCACCTACGAGGAGCTGCGCCACATGGCCGAGTCCGTGGGCCGGTGGATCACCGAGAACAAAATTGCCCGAGGATCCCGACTCGCTATCCTGGCCGACAACCATCCGCGATGGGTCGCCAGTTATCTTGGCATCATCGCCTCGGGTTGCGCGGTGGTCCCGCTGGATACGGCTCTGCATGAGGATCAAGTCGCCAAGCTTCTAAAAGACAGCGGCACCTCGGCAATTTTTTGTGATGTAAAGCACGTTCCTGTTGCGCGGCCGGCGGCAACGGAACTCAAGCTGGGGATGATCCTGATGGACCCGGATCGCATGACTGGCCCCGCCACGGACCGTTGGCTCGCCACTCTTCCGCCAATCTTCGAAAGCGGGCCCGGAGATTTCAAACCGCACGCTGCCAACGACGATGAGCTTGCATCCCTGCTTTACACCTCAGGCACAACCGCCGATCCGAAGGGCGTGATGTTGACTCATGCCAATTTTCTGGGCGAGGTAGACGCCGTATTCAATTGGGTTGAGCTTGGGCCGAGTGATGCACTGCTGGGTGTGTTGCCCTTGTTCCACGTCCTCGCGCAAATGGCAAACCTGCTACTCCCGCTGGTGAAAGGTTCGCGCGTCGTGTACCTCGAGACGTTGAACACAACCGAACTCTTGCGCGCATTGACCGAGCGGAATATCACCGCATTCGCAGTGGTCCCGCAGTTCTTCTACCTGATTCACGAACGCGTCATGCAAGAGATCGGAAAACGTGGCGCGATCACCCGGAAAATCTTCAGCGGCATGATTACGATAAACCGCGCGCTGCGGAAGGTCGGAATCAATGCCGGGCGGGTGTTCTTCCGCAAGATACACGACACTCTAGGACCGAAAATGCGATATCTAGTGACCGGAGGATCGCGCTTCGATCCGTCGATCGCAACTGCGTTTCACGACCTTGGAATCGACGTCTTGCAAGCCTACGGTCTCACCGAAACGACAGCGGCCGTTTACGCAAACTCTCCTCACGACAACGAGATCGGTTCTGTCGGCAAAGCGATGAAGGGCGTCGAAGGCAGGATCATCGATCCGCAACCGCAGGAGGAAGGTCCGCCGGTCGGCGAAGTGGCGCTGCGCGGCCCGGTGGTGATGAAGGGATACTGGAACCGTCCCGATGCCACGGCCGCCGTCCTGCGCGATGGATGGTTCCTCACTGGCGACCTCGGATACTTCGATTCCCACGGTCATCTGTTCCTGACCGGGCGCAAGAAAGAAGTTATTGTTCTCAGCAACGGCAAGAACGTCTATCCGGAAGAGATCGAGGCGCACTATCTCAAATCTGCGGTGATCAAGGAGATCGCCGTGATGGGCCTGGAAGGCAAGCCCGGCGAAGGTGGGGACAAGTTGCACGCGGTGATCGTTCCCAACTTCGATGTCTTGCGGCAGCGCAAAGTCGTCAATGCGAAAGAAGTCATCCGGTTCGACATCGAGAGCCTTTCGCCCCAAATCGCATCGACGAAACGCGTGAGCAGCTACGAAATCTGGCAAGACGACCTGCCTCGCACCACGACACGCAAGATCAAACGCTTTGAAGTCGAGAAACGAGTTCGAGCCAACCAATCGAAGAAAGTCGCGGACGATTCTGACTTGCCGGTTGAGAAGCCCCTGAGTGACGAAGAAAATGCCTGGCTCGAGCAACCGGACGTGCAGCGCGGATTGGCAGTCCTCCGAGAGTCGGCGCGCTCCGCGCCGAAAATGCTGCGGCCAAGCTTGAACCTGGAACTGGATCTCGGATTCGATTCCATGCAGCGAGTAGAAGTCCTCAGCCATCTCGAAGAAGAACTGGGCGGGGACGTTCAAGAGGCTCAACTAGCAGAGATTTATACCGTCCGTGATCTGATCGATGCGGTTTTGCAGAGTGCCGCATCTGGCGCGAGCACTGGCGCGCGTCCAGCGTTTGCCGGATGGAATGCAATCCTGGCGGAGAATCCGGACGATCCCGATGTTCTGGCGCTGGCCAAGCCCGGGCGACTCAACGACACCTTCTGGTATCTGTGCTCACGGCTGATTCAAATCGTGGCGCTCGATCGCTTCCATTTGAAAGTGAGCGGGATTGAAAAACTTCCGAAGAGCGGGGCTTGTATCATTTCGTCCAACCACCAGAGCTACCTGGATCCGCTAGTCCTGTCGAGCGTTCTTCCGTCAGATATCTTCGGCCGAACTTTCGCGGTGGGGACCAGCGAAATATTCGGCAAGGGATTTATGCGTAAGCTCGCGCGCTCGATCAAGGTCGTCGTTCTCGATCCTGACGCGAACCTTGTGCCCGCGATGCGCGCCGGAGCCTTCGGGCTCAAGAATGGTCTCGCGCTGATTTTATATCCCGAGGGAGAACGCTCGATCGACGGAACGCCGAAGACCTTCAAGAAGGGCGCAGCAATCTTATCGATTCATACGCAAGTGCCGATCGTGCCGGTCGCGATTGACGGCTTTTACGAAGCCTGGCCGCGGAATCGCGCGTTCCAGAAGTTTGCCCCCCTGAAGATCATGTTCGGCGATCCGATCATGCCTCCTCCGGAAACCGAGGCTTCGGAACAAGCCTACGAGAAACTCACGGCGGATCTGAAGGGGAGAATCCTCGCGATGCGGCAAAAGCTTCTCGAGAACTAGCGCAACGAACTACTTCGCGCGCGGATGGGTCTGATCGTAGACATGCAGCACATGCTTCATCGAGAGCTGTGTATAGCGCTGCGTTGTCGCGAGCCGCTCGTGGCCGAGCAGTTCCTGGATCGCTCGCAGGTCGGCGCCCTCTTCCAACATGTGCGTTCCGAAAGCGTGCCTCAGAGTGTGAGGATGCACATCGGGCGACAGGCCCTTGGCGACGGCGATTTTCTTGATGATTCGCCCGACGCTTCGCGTGGTGAGGCGTCCACCTCGGCGGTTGATCAGCAGTGCGGCAAAATTCTTTTGAGACTGCGCCAAGACCGCCTGCCGTGCAGGAAGGTACGCGGCCAGCGCGCCCTTCACTGCCTCGCCGAACGGAACATAGCGTTCCTTCTTCCCTTTTCCGCGGATCAGAATCGCTTCCGCGCTCAGCCGGATGTCATCGAGGTTGATGCCGGTTAACTCCGAGTTGCGAATCCCGCATCCGTAAAGCAATTCGAGCATCATCCGGTCACGCTCGGGAAATGCCGCAATTTCCGGCATCTGTCCGTCGAGGACGGAATTCATTTCCTCGATCGTGGGGACGCGCGGGAGCTTTTTCGGCAGCTTCGGAGTTGCCACGAGCTTCGCAGGATTCTGTTCGACCACGCCTTCCCGCGCGAGCCATCGATATAAGGAGCGCACCGCGGCGAGAGATCGCGCCACCGAAGTCTTGCCTAAACCCTTTTCGTACAATTGCGCGAGAAATCCGCGAATTGCGATGTGATCGATCTGCTTCCAACCCCGGGACCCGATATACGCTGAAAAATTGGAAAGATCGCCCGAGTAGGCTTTGATCGTATGCGCCGACGCATTTCGTTCGCGAAGATGTCGCAGAAAATCTGCTGTCGCCTTTTCTACCGTGGTCATGCCTGCCATGCACTATCTCGCTTTTGCCCTGGGATGATGTTTCTGGAAAACAGTTCGCAAACGATCGAGCGCAAGATGCGTATAGACCTGAGTTGTCGAGATGTCGGAGTGCCCGAGAATGGTCTGCACCGTGCGAAGGTCAGCTCCGTTCTCAACCATATGGGTCGCGCAGGAATGCCGTAACATATGCGGCGACGCGTGCCTTCCCGATGCGGCCGACGCCGCACCGACCATCTGCCATATGCGCTGCCGAGTCAGCTTGCGTCCGCCACGAGCAATGAACAGCACCGGAGAATTTTTGATTGCCGGCGATTTCGTTCCAGCTTTCACGGCCTTCGGCTCAACCACACGAGCCAACACGACACGTCCGGCGGCCAGATATTCTGACAGCGCGTCTTGCGCCGGTTTGCCGAGAGGCACGATCCTCTCCTTGTCCCCTTTGCCGCGAACCAACATGTAGCCGGACTCGAGCTTCAGGTCTGCGAGTGCCGCGCTCGCCAACTCAGAAACACGGAGGGCTCCTGCGTATAGCAATTCCAGCATCGCTCGATCGCGTAGAGCCAGCGCGGTCGCGGCCGTCTTATCACCGACCCTTGCAGCCAGCGAGTCCAGTGGAGCTTTGAGTGTTGCCTCGACCTCGTCTCGCGCCAAAGATTTCGGCAAGACTTTCCATTGCCGGGGCGATTCGATATTCAACGTTGGATCATGGTCAATTTTCTTATCCAGCAGAAGGTAGCGATAAAGATGACGCAGCGCTGAGAGCTTCCGTCCTACACTGCGACCGTCCACTTGATTAGAAAAAAGCTGTTGCAGGAATTCTCGAACATGGTTGCGCCGCGCGGTCAGCAGCGAACGCTTTTGCGTCTCGAGAAACTCAGCGAACTGCAGGATGTCGGTGTTGTAAGCGCTGATCGATAGGCGCGCCAGTCCCTTCTCAATCCGGAGATAGTCGAGAAATCCAGAAATCACGAACGAATTGTTTTCGGACGCCATCAGAAAAGGGACTCTAGTATGCGCGTTATCGGACACTGGGGAAAGTGATGAGCAGGATGCGGAAGGCGGAAATTCAGTACTCGTTGGGTTCTTCGCTCTTACCAACCACTGACCAGCAATCGGTGTGCGGCTCGCGAGCCACACTTCTGATACTTGTCGTAGGCGTCGGCGGCGCGGTCGCGCACCCGCTCAGCAGTCTCCCCTGCAATCCAACCGTCCAGCGCGCTTTTCAGCGTGTAAGCCTCGGGTGCCATAAGACCGGTCGTCCAGAGCAACGGAGACGCGCCAGAAGATCGCAAGGCTTCGGCGAAATATTGCTTACTTGCGCAGGCAAGCAAGATGGCATCGCGATGATGATCATCCTTCAGGCGCGGAAAACGCGAAAGCTTGAAGTCCATCAGTCCGTCATGCCCAATGTACGCCACGAGGTTCGCACCGCCTCGGACCGGCAAGTTCAGAACCCCAGACGGGGTCGTAATAGTGATTGTGTCGGCGCCGTCTCCAGCTGCTGAATCCAGAAAATCGAGGATGGCCTGCTTGATTTCGATGCCGCGGTAGGCATCGGCTATCAGATAGACATTTGCTGCGCGGAACTTGAATACGCACCGCTCAAGAATCTCGGCCTTGGGCTTTTCTCCACACCGAACCCTTTCCCAATCGGCGGAGCGACTGAAGAAAGTCTTCACACCGTACGCCGATCCCCAGTAGAGGTTGTGCCAGGCGTCTTCGCCGTTGCCGAGTTGGGCAGCAACCGGAACAATTCCCTGGTGTTCATTGTCGGCAAGCGCGACAAAAACATGCACCGTCCGCAAGGCCGGGCCCTGAGCTGCCGCGGACGTTGCCATCAACACAACGGCCAAAAGCGAGATGCTGGCCCGCAGCCCGGCATGACTTTTTAATGGTTCCGATCGGAAGGGCAAATCTGCTCTCACCGCAAGTCACTATACCTTTGAACCGCTCAGTTCGCGCAGGAGTTCGACCGCGTAGAGCGCTCCTTCCGGAGTTTCTTCGTGCTTGAAATAGGCAAAGACATTGTGTCCGCTGGCCATGTGTTGACCAATGCGATCGATCATCGATTTCCGTTCCTCGCTGGTGTAGCTCGGTTTTCGGAAACGGTAATAGACAAAAGGTCCGGTGACAATCTCGGGGGTCGTCAAGGTCTCGGTTTCAGCCACGCACAATGCAGCGTTGCTCGACTTCAGCAGTTCGTAGGTTGGATCGCAAAACCACGAGGCATGGCGAAACTCGAACGCTGTCGGAACAGTTCTGGGCAAGACTCCAAGGAAATCCTTAAGAAGAGCCTGATCCATTTTCAAATTTGGTGGGAGCTGGAACAACACGGGGCCGAGCTTTCCTGCTGCGGCGAGCGGCTCGATCGTCGCCAAGAACCGGGGTACGAAGTCTTCCGTCGCCTTCAGCCGCTTGATGTGTGTGATGACCTGGTGCGCTTTCACTCCAAAATGAAAGTGGTCGGGAGTCGCTTGCAGCCAATTCTGGATCGTCGTTTCTTTGACGAGTTGGCGGAAGGTGAAGTTCACTTCCACCGTGTTCAAACGGGTCGCATAGTGGTTCAGGAATTTTTTCTGCGCCAGCTTGTCTGGATAGAAATCGGGCTTCCAAGTCGGATAAGCCCATCCTGAGGTTCCTGCGTAGAGTTGCGGCATGATTCGACGGATTGTGAGAGCCAGGGTATGACTCGGCGGCGATTATACCTTGCTGCTCTTTTTCCGGGACGCCGGCTTCCTGGTGGACTTCTTGGGCCGCGACCGACTCCGGGTTTGTTTCCCGCTGGCCTGGGCCGCAATCTCGATCGGGTCTGAATCCGGCGCCGCAGCCACCTCCGTCGGTTTGAGATCGGGCAATTTCTGTTTTAGTTCGAGTAGAGGCTCGAACAGGTCGCCCATCTTCTCGAACCTGGCCACGGTTTTTGCCGCCTCAAACACCAGCAAGGCGGCGTCTTTTTTCTTGTGCGTACGCTCCACCTCTTCCCACGTTATCGGGGTTGACGCCGTGGGGCGCTCCCGGGCCCGTAACGAATAAACCGAGATTGTCGTTTTATGCTCGTCATTCTGGCTCCAGTCGACGAACACCTTCCCTGTTCGCAGATGTTTCTTCATGTCAGACACAACAAGGTCGCGATGTTCTTGTTCGAGCAGTTGGGCCAGAGCGCGCGAAAAATCCTTTGTGGCATGGAAGGTAGTCGGCGTATTCAGCGGAACGTAAATCTGCATGCCCTTCGATCCTGAAGTCTTCGGAAAGCTTTGCAGGCCGAAGTGGTCGAAAATCTCGCGGAGCCAAATCGCAACCTGGCAGCATTGAACGATATTGGCAGGCGGTCCGGGATCAAGATCGAACACCATCTCCGTCGGACACTTGATGTCTTTCGCGAGCGCCAGCGACGGATGCAGCTCAAGCGCCGCCAGGTTCGCCAACCAGACCAGGGTCGCGAGATCGTTCGCCAGGACGTAGTGAACGGTTCGGCGGTTGCCTTCACTCCAGATCGGGGCAGTCTTCACCCAATCCGGTTTATGCATGGGCGCGTTCTTTTCGAAGAACGGTTCGCCGTCGACACCATCGGGATACCGTTTTCGAGTCAGGGCCCGTCCACTCAAATGCGGCAAGATGGCAGGGGCGATCCGCACGTAGTAGTCGATGACATCTTTCTTGGTGAATCCTGCGGCCGGATATAAAACTTTTTCAAGGTTCGAGAGCTTGAGATTCTTGCCCTGAATTTCGACGATCGAGTCAGTCACGTGAACTCCAGTGTTGCAATTGTGCCTGAAACTGCATTCTGCGCAAAATACAGCGTTGCTCCTAAGCCACCGCTTGAAAGTTCGGCGGCGGCGTTTGACAACGTCCCTTCAGCCCACGTACTTTCAAACTTCTGCCCTACTGGCCCGTCCAATCTATGGCCCGACGATATCCGCCAGCCTCGGAGGTTCAATGGAACACCGTACCTTAAGGATTGCCTGTATCTTCCTCATTCTTTCAGCGTTGAGTGTCGCTCAGGATGCGGCATCGTTCGAGAAGCGCGTCAAGGTGAAGAAACTGGAGAACGGGCTCACTTTGATAGTTTGTGAGCGCCCGGAAGCCCCTGTTTTCTCGTTCTTCACGCTGGTCGATGCCGGATCCGCCCAGGACCCGATGCTCGCCACCGGGCTCGCCCACATGTTCGAGCACATGGCGTTTAAAGGCACTGACAAGATCGGCACCACGGATTACCCGGCGGAGAAAGCCGCTCTCGCAAAAGTCGAAATCGCTTATGCCGCTTACATTACCGAACGCGACAAGACAGTGGGGCAAGATGCGGCGAAGCTAACGGAACTCGAAAAGACATGGAAAGACGACATCGCTGCCGCAGACAAATTCGTCAAATCGAACGAGTTTGGCAAGATCATCGAACAGAATGGCGGCGAAGACATGAATGCCTTCACCAACCTCGACGAGACCGGGTATCACTATTCCCTTCCCCAAAATCGTCTGGAGCTCTGGGCCTATCTCGAGTCCGAACGGTTTCTGCATCCCGTCATGCGCGAGTTCTACAAAGAGCGCAACGTGGTGATCGAAGAGCGCCGCATGCGGACGGACAGCAATCCGTTTGGACGTTTGCTTGAGCAGTTCACCGAAGAAGCCTTTGCGGCGCATCCTTATCATCGGCCCACCGTCGGCTGGATGTCTGATCTGAACCATTTCTCCGCCACCGACGCGCAGAACTTCTTCGATAAGTACTACATTCCGTCGAATATGGTGGTGGCTGTCGCGGGCGATGTGAAGGCTGACGAAGCGATGGCGATCCTCGAAAAATATTTCGCGCGGCTGCCCTCGCATCCCCATCCGGACGAAATTACGACCACCGAACCTCCGCAAAATTCCGAGCGCAAGGTTGTGCTGAAAGAGTCTTCCCAGCCGATCTACATCGAGGGGTATCATCGCCCCGACTATCGCAGCAAGGACGACGCAGTATTTGACGCGATCAGCGATCTGATGTCCGAGGGGCGCACGTCGCGGCTCTACCGCACACTGGTACGCGATAAGAAGATCGCGTCTTTTTCTGAGGGATTGACGGGGTACCCGGGCATCAAGTATCCGCATCTGTTCGCATTTCTCGCAGTGCCGCTTCCAGGACACAAACCGGAAGAGATGGCCGAAGCCATCCACTCGGAAATCGATCGGCTTAAGAAAGAAGACATCAGCGACGAAGAACTGAAGATGATCAAGACTCGCAGCAAGGCCAATTTGATTCGCGGACTGGCCGACAATGAAGGACTCGCCACGCAACTGGCCACCTATCAAACGCGATATGGAGATTGGCGTGAACTCTTCCGCTCAGTCGACCGCATCGATCAGGTGACCAAAGCCGACATCCGACGCGTCGCCAACGAAGTTTTTGTCGACACCAATCGCACGGTCGGGATCATCGAAACTGGCGGCCATGGAGGTTCGCCGGGAGGCCAAGCGTCGGGCGACGCAGGCGAGCAAGGGGGTGGCCAGTGAAACGGACAACTTTGATGTTCCTGATCGCAATGGTTGCCGCGGTTTGTTTCAACACCGCGCCATCTGCGTCCGCGCAAGCGACAGAGTGGAAGCAGATCCCGATCCCTCAACTGCCGGTATTCAAGCCGCAACAGCCCAAGCGAGTTGAACTCCCGAACGGCATGGTGATCTTCCTGCAGGAAGATCATGAACTGCCGATGATCGACGGGACAGCCCGCATTCGCGGCGGGTCGGTGAATGAGCCAATTGAAAAGACTGGCTTGGTCGACATCTATGGAGAGGTCTGGCGGACCGGCGGCACCAAGACTCAAACTGGCGATCAACTCGACGATTTTCTGGAGGTGAGGGCGGCCAAGGTGGAAACCGGGGGCGGACCCGACTCTACGACAATTAGCTTCTCGTGCCTTAAAGCCGATCTCGACGATGTTTTCAAAGCCTTCGTCGATGTGCTTCGCAATCCGGAGTTCCGCGCAGAGAAGATTGAGATCGCGCAAAAGGGCGAGGAGGATGGCATCTCCCGGCGCAATGACGAGGTGGGAGATATCGCCCATCGCGAATCAGTAAAACTCGCTTACGGTCCGGATAACCCGTACGCGCGTGTCCCGGAGTACGCGACGGTAGCAGCGGTAACTCGACAAGACCTGATCGACTGGCACGGAAAGTACGTACATCCCAACAACATCATTCTTGGGATTAGCGGCGATTTCGATTCGGCTGCCATGGAAAAGCGGCTGCGTGCGGCTTTCGACTCTTGGGCAAAGGGGCCCGGGGTTCCGAAGAACGACATCAAGTACTCTCCGGCAAAGCCCGGCTACTACCTAATTCCCAAAGACGACGTGAACCAGAGCAACATTCGCATGGTTGCCCTGGGCGTGACGCGCGACAACCCCGACTATTACGCGCTCAGCGTCTTCAATGAGGCGTTCGGCGGAGGATTCTCTTCGCGGCTGTTTAACGACATCCGTACGAAGCGCGGCCTGGCATACGGCGTCGGTGGAGGCGTTGGCTCCAATTTCGGTCATCCTGGGATTAAACAGGTTTCGATGGGAACGAAGAGTCAGAGCACCATTGAAGCTATTCAGGCAGTGGGCGAAGATATCGAGAATCTTTCGAAAGAGCCAATCACAGACGACGAAATCCAGCGGGCAAAAGACGCCATCCTCAACGCGTTTATTTTCCGGCTGGATTCACCGGACAAAATTCTCGGTGAACGGATGACGTACGAATATTACGGATATCCTCCCGATTGGCTCGACAAGTATCAGGCGGAGATCAAGAAAGTCACCGCAGCCGACGTGAATCGGGTTGCTGCGAAATATCTCCATAAAGATCAAATGGCTGTTCTCGTCGTGGGAAACACAAAAGAATTTGATAAGCCGCTGTCATCGCTCGGCCCCGTCAAGAATATCGACATTACAATTCCGCCTCCTCCGGGTGAAAAGGACGACTCCAAGCCGAGCGCGTCCAATCCCGAAGGAAAAGCCTTGGCCGCAAAGGTAGCCTCGGCCATGGGAGGCCTGCCGAAGCTTCAGTCCATCAAGACCATGCATGTCAACATTGCGGAGAGCGATGCTGGCGGGCCCGTTTCTCCCGTGGACGTCTACCTCGCGTTCCCCGACAGCATGCACGTGGAAATGCAAGTTCCCCAAGGCACGCTGACGATTGTGGCTTCTCCCGACAATGCGTATATGTCGATGCCGGGGATGGGATCGCGCAGCATGCCGCCGGCGCAGAAAACTGAAATGATGTCGCAGATGCACCACGACCTGGTCTACGTGGCGCAACATGTCGATGATCCGGCATTCACGTTCACCGCTGCGGGGACCGAAAAAGTGAATGACGTGGAGACTGCGGTGCTGGATGTGGGCGGCGCGATTCCCTGGGTACGGTGGTACGTCGATCCAAAGACTGGCCACATTCTGCGCGAAAAATATAAGGCCACGGGACAGTCGGGCTCCTACGACGGCGAGAGCGATCTCTCCGATTGGCGCACCGCCGACGGCCTCACCATGCCTTACAAGCACGAGAACAAGCAGAACGGCCAGCAAACGAGCACCGCGGAGTTCAAGAAGATCGAACTCAACCCGCAGCTCGATCCAAAACTGTTCGATAAGCCGGCGGATAAGCCAGCGACGCAACCCTAGCGCGGGACTACAAGGACGTACCCTGCACGGCTGCCTGTTTCCGAGGGCGGGCGCTGCATTTCTGTCCGCCGAGAAATTATCTTTTGCGTCCCGACGATGCAACCGCCTCAGGGAGCCGAACGATCTAAGTCGACGGGACCCGCAATAAAATCCTCAGTCAGAGAGCCTTCTATGAATCGACTGGGCTGTGTCGCATCCCTCATCGCGGTGGCAGGGTTGTCCGCTTCAGCACAAGTCACCACATCGCAATACAACAACGCCCGCGCGGCCGCGAATCTTAGCGAAAAAATCCTAACTCCGCAGAACGTCAACGCGAAGCAGTTCGGCAAACTTGGCGCTTTCAAGGTCGACGGCGCGGTCTACGCGCAACCGCTGTATCTGCCCTCGGTCGAGGTGCCGGGCAAAGGTACGCACGATGTCTTGTACATTGCCACAGAGCACGACAGCGTCTACGCCTTCGACATCAACCGCCCTGGCGATCCTCCACTCTGGCAAGTCAGCCTTCTCGACAAGGCCAAGGGCGAGACTGTTCCATCGCAGGATGACGTTCAATGCGGATTCATTAGCCCCGAGGTCGGAATTACTTCAACGCCCGTCATTGACCTGGAGACTGGCACTCTCTACGTACTGGCTCGGACAAAGTTGCGCCGCGCCGTCAGCAGCGACGAGTTCTCGCAGAGGTTGCATGCCCTCGCGATCACGACCGGGGTCGAAAAGTTTGGTGGGCCAAAGGCGATCTCCGCCTCCGTTCCGGGAACCGGTCGGGGATCGAACAATGGTCAGATCGCATTCGATCCTTTGAAAGAGAATCCTCGCGCCGCGCTCACGCTGGTTGGTAAGAACGTGTATATCGCGTGGGCTTCCTCCTGCGACGTCGATCCTTACCACGGCTGGGTGATGGCCTATGATTCCCAGACTCTCGCACAGAAATCCGTGCTCAATGTGAACCCGAACGGCAGCGAGGCAGGCATCTGGCTGAGTGACACCGGCCCGGCTGCCGATGCGGAAGGCAATCTTTACGTTCCGACGGGGAATGGCACATTCGACGCTTACTCCGGGGGACGCGACTTCGGGGACTCCGTCCTTAAACTTGACGGCTCGTCGCTCGCGATTCGCGACTACTTCACGCCGCACGAAGAGGAGCGCATCAGCGACGCTGACGCTGACATTGGCTCGAGTGGACCGACTCTGTTGCCTGACCAGCCGGGCCCCCATCGTCACTTACTCTTACAACCGACCAAGGATTCGACGATCTATGTCATCGACCGTGACAACATGGGCAAGTTCCATCCTGACCACGACGCCCTGGTACAAACGGTGAAGCTGGCGGGTGGAGGCTATGGAGCCATTGCGTATTGGAATGGTCACGCCTTCTTTGCCGCGAGTGACGACAATCTTCGGGACTATGCCGTCAAGAACGGCCAACTGGTCGTGAACGGATCATCCAGCATGAAGTTCGCCAATCCGGGCGCGACTCCTTCCATCTCAGCCGACGGCGCGAAGAACGGAATCGTTTGGGCGATCACTACGAAGGTCTGGGACGGCCCGGATACGAAACCAGCTGTGCTCTATGCCTTCGATGCTGCAAAGCTTGGCGCACCGATTTACACATCGGAGCAGAATAGCTCGCGCGATCGCGCCGCGCTTGCCACCCGGTTCGTCCTCCCGATCGTGATCAACGGCCGCGTCTATTTCGCCGCTCGAGGCGAGGTCGAGGTCTACGGACTTCTGAAGCAGGACTAGAAGCAGCAAGCGCGAAACAGGTTGATTTCCTCGCGCCACGCCAATCGACGTTTGCAGTTCTGTAACGCTTACATGTGCGGACTCCTCTTGCGTCGTCCGTTGCGTCGATCCGCCAGCGCCCAAACGGGTGTAGGCGGAGGGGCCAACGGCGTTCCTTCAGTGCTCCACTGTGTTCTCTTTGGGGAAGATTTCGACTTTCTTCGTAACCAGCTGGCTTTCCTTCCAAATCCCTGTCGAATAAAATGACCCCGCTCAACGTTCGCGAAATTCAATCGTGGAGAACACAATGAAGAGACGTCCGTTTCTCGCTATCGCCTTGCTCGCGGCGGCGTTTGCGTTGCCCGCTCATGCGCAAGACACCATGAAGAAAGACGCTGCCGTTAAACCCGCCGATCCGGAATCAAAGGTCGTGCTCGATTCCTGGAACGAGATTGGTGGCAAACTTGTAGCCATGGCCGAAGATTTCCCCGAGGACAAATATGATTTCAAGCCCACCCCCGCGCAACGCAGCTTTGCCGAGCAATTGCTGCACGCTGCCGGCGCGAATTATTTCTTCACCAATCCCGTGACGGGGAAAGAGCCTCCTGCGGCAGAAGATCCGAAGCGCGAGAATTACAAAACGAAGGCAGATATTGTCGCATTCGTAAAGAAATCCGTCGCCGATGGCGCGGCAGCGATTCAATCAAAGGGTGAAAAGGGACTGAACTCTACGGTTCCCTATGGGCATCAGGAAACTCGCGTTCTCGACATCGCCTATGGTTTGATCGAGCACAGCGGGGAACACTATGGCCAGCTCGTTGTCTACTACCGCCTGTCGGGCCTGGTTCCCCCGGAGTCGCGGCCGAAGAAATAAAACTGGAATTGGGAAGGGTGCCCCGTCCTTATCGCGCGCAGTTTGCGCGATAGGGCGGGGATCGTGGCTATATGCGTTCTCGCTCGCACCTTCAAAAGAGGACACGTCCTTCGCGGCTTGTTCTCGGTCCTTTCAATAATTTGCAGCCTGCTTCTAATCTCAATCATGTTTTTTCGTTTGGTTCATACCTCGGTTTATTCGATAGCTGTCGATAACAGGCGTTAGGATGCTTTGAGTTGCAAAACGGGATTTTGAGTGCAATCGGGAGTGGCTGTTGAAAAACTCCTGTTTTGCCAAAACAACCGGAATTTGGGAGATAGAAAATGTCCACCCAAACCGAGATCGTCGTTTGTAGGGCTTCCTATTGCAAAGTTTTTTCGACCGTTTTTGGGTGAGAGAGTTTTTCAACAGCCACGGGATGTTTCACCATTTGGCTGGGACGGCAGTTTAGCGTGAAGTTTATCCCGCCCAGCGAGACGCAAGAAGCCCGACCAGCGGCAGTTTTAGGACTCTTCCCCGATATGCCTTGACCATCAATAGAATCCACGTGATGAAGAACACAATCCACGCGCTTGCGAGCACACTTGGAATGAATCCGGCCTGCTGTCGAAGCAGCCTCGCAGTGGTAATGACAGCTACCCATATCAACGTGAAAACGATTGATTGAAAGGAATGGAATCGAATGAAAGGGTCGGTCTTGTATGGAGCGGTAGTCAAGAAGATGATCGGAAACAGGATACCTGAGAGATAGCAGTACACGCCATCTCGACGGCGGGACGAACGAGTCATTTCTACTTCCATCATCTTGACGGACATTATGCCAAAACCGCACAGTTGGCGAAAACAAGGCGATTACACGTTTTGACCTTGGCCGGACTCAGTCTCGAAACAATTCACGAATGATGGCGGCAACCTGTTCCCTCCGCCATGCGCCATCTAGCCCTTCCGCCAATTCAGGATTGCTCCGAAGCTTCGGTATGCTCCTGAGAAGTTCTGCAGCTCTCTTCGTGGGTCGCTGATTCGACAGGTGGCGTTCCAGCATTCCAACCATCTGGCGTGGACTGCCGCACTGTTCCGCCTCATCGTCCGAAATCTCGATTTCCAATACTTCTTCGAGAGCCATCACAGCTTCGACGGGGTCGAAGTTGCCCATCTCTCTGGGAATCATTAGTGGATTTTACCTCGCAGCTGTTGTTAACAGGCGTGGCTGTTGAAAAACTCCTGTTTTGCCAAAACAACCGGAATTTGGGAGATAGAAAATGTCCACCCAAACCGAGATCGTCGTTTGTAGGGCTTCCTATTGCAAAGTTTTTTCGACCGTTTTTGGGTGAGAGAGTTTTTCAACAGCCACAGGCGATTTTCACTCAAAATCCCCAACGAGCGCGTCCGACCTTCAAGGTCGTACATCTTCATTCAAGGTCCCGCGCGGCAACAGACGACATCGGATCCAGTACCAAGCAAGAGGTTCAGCATGATTTTTACAGGGGGGCATCTCTGAGACCCTCTCTTTCCTTTATCCCTTTTCGTTGTTGACGGCGTCTCGCCAGCGTTCTATCATAGGCGAACAAAAGGCGAATCACAATGTCTTCCCTTCCGCTTTATCCAGCTGCGAACAGGTCCGATCTCGTCGGCATCGCACGGTTGGCGTCTGAAGGAGAAACCCTTCGCGAAGGCCACAATGTCGAGTACTTTACGCTCACCGCGAAGTCCCTGCTCAACCGCTGCAACAGCAAGCGCGCCATGCCCTTTAGTTGGACCATCAACCCATATCGCGGCTGCGAATTCGGATGCCGTTATTGCTACGCGCGCTACACCCATGAATTTATGGAAATGCGCGACGGCATGGATTTCGAACAGAAAATCTATGTGAAGCAGCACGTAGCGGGCCTGCTGCGCCATGAACTGCGTCGCGTGAAGATGGATGAAGCGATCGCTCTTGGAACCGCAACCGATCCGTATCAGCCCGCCGAGCGCCGCTACGAGGTGACCCGAGAGATCCTTGAAGAGTTCTCGCGCCATCGAGGTTTTGAATTGGGCATCGTAACCAAGTCGAATCTAGTCGTTCGGGATCTCGATCTGCTTCAGAGCGTCGCGCAGACAAACAAGCTTTCGGTGCACATCACGATCACTACCCTCAACGCGGATCTTGCGCGAATGCTGGAACCACGCGCTCCGCGTCCCGACTTGCGGCTCGACGCCGTTCGCGTGCTCGCTCAGGCGGGTCTTCGCGTCGGAATCAGTTGCTCTCCGGTGGTTCCCGGCATCACCGATTCAGCCAAAGATCTCGAAGCGCTGGTTCAGGCAGCGGCGGACTGCGGAGCGGACTATGTTTTTGCCAATCCGCTGTTTCTCAAGCCATGCTCCGCAGCAGTATTTCTTCCGTTCCTCGAACAGAATTTTCCAAGCCTTGCGGAGACCTATCGCCAGCGCTACCAGGATCGCGCCTTTCTGCCTCCTGCCTATGAGAAACGTTTGTCGCAACTGATTGGGCGGTTGCGCGAAAAGTACAAGATGACTCGTGCGCATCGTCGGGATCATTCTTCCTTCGCGACGAAATGGCCGGTGCAGTCTTTTGACGAACAGCTGAATCTATTTTAGAAACCGATCGGCACGCGGACAGTGACAGATGTGCCATGCGGTCGAGTGCATCTCAAGTGTTTCTGGCGCAAAATCGCGCGACGCGGAAATTTACCGAATTCCGCGATCCTCTATAATCAAGGTCGACCCTGATGGCGACCGCCTCCCCACCTACCGGACAAGCCACGGCGCCGCCGCTTACGTTCGGCATGCGCCTGAATAATTTCTGGCATCGTGTCACCGACGGCCTGGAGGTTAGCCAACTCTGGTCCCAGTTCGAGTCGGAGGCTCGCACCAGCTATCGCCTCTACTCGAAGGATGTCGCCGCCAAGACGCCCGACGGCTTGACCGAGCGCGGCCGGCACATCCACGTGGTGAAAGAGTTCTTCTGGGCGGTCTTCGAGAAGCTCTCTCCGGCGCGCCGGGTGTTGCTGCTTCTTTCCCTTGTTCTCTTGATCATTCCTCACGGAGGATTCGACTACACCGGTCGCTCGGGAAAAGTCTATGCCGTTGAATTCGATCTCCATTTTTGGGCGGCATTGGTTCTGATCCTGTTGTTGATGCTCGAAATTGCCGATCGCGTCGTGATGAAACGAGACCTTCAGATTGCCCGCGAGATTCAAACGTGGCTTCTGCCCGGAACCCCACCGCAGATTCCCGGCATTGCGATCGCGTATGCCACGCGTCCGGCGAACACCGTCGCCGGCGATTACTATGACGTGTTCCCCCGCCCCGGTAAAACGACCGAGGAGAATCGCGTCGTCATAGCCGTTGCCGACGTTGCCGGCAAGAGCATTCCCGCTGCCATGTTGATGGCGACTTTTCAGGCAAGCCTGAAGACCCTTTCTACCGCGCAGGTTGCTCTTCCCGAGCTCACTACCAATATGAACCGCTACGCCTGCACGAACAGCCAGGGCGGTTTGCGATTTACCACTGCGTTTCTCTCCGAATATGACCCCATGAGCCGCACGCTCGACTACATTAACGCAGGGCACAACAATCCGATCCTCCGCCGTGCGAGCGGACTGATTGAACGCCTTGATATCGGCGGGCTACCCGATCGGCATCCAGCCCGATGTCAAATACGAATCCGCAAGAGTCACACTGGCACCGGGAGATTGGCTGATCATCTTCACGGATGGATTGGTGGAAGCAGAGAATGCCCACCAGGATGAATATGGAGAAGCACGGTTGCTCGCCGCGATCGAGGCCAACAAAGCGCTGGATCCGGGCGAGATGCTTAGAAGGCTGATGGCGGAACTGGATCTGTTTGTCGGAAACACACCCCAGCACGACGACGTGACCTGCCTGCTGCTGAAGTCGTCTTAGGACGACGGACGGCTTGGTGCCTTAAGAGTCCTTCTCGTTCTCATCCGCGATGCCAATTTTTGAGAGCCGGTAGCGGAGAGCATTTCGCGAGAGTCCCAGCAGGCGCGCCGCCTGGCTCTTGTTGCCATTGGCACGGCGCAATGACTCCTTCACCATTTCATCTTCCCACTGCTCCAGCGTCATACCGTCGGGTAAGAATCCGGCCGCTCCGTTCGAAGCTTTCGCCGGACGGATGTCGAGATGAATATCGGCAGGCTCCAGGACGTCTCGCTTCGTCAGAGCGCAAGCGCGCTCGATGACGTTTTGCAGCTCGCGCACATTTCCTGGCCAGTGATAGTTCGCCAAAATCTGCATTGCCTCCGGTGTGATGCCTTCGATGACTTTCCCCGAGTCGCCTGCGAAACGCGTCACAAAAAGATTCGCCAAATCGGGAATGTCTTCCCGCCTCTCCCGCAACGGGGCGATATCAATCGGCACGACGTTGAGGCGGTAGTAGAGATCCTCGCGAAACGTGCCTTGCTCTAATGCTTCGCGCAGGTCCCGGTTGGTGGCGGCAATGAGGCGAACGTCCACTTTTACGGTCTTGGTTCCGCCCAGCCGTTCGAATTCGCGCTCCTGCAGGACTCGCAACAATTTCACTTGAGTCACCGGCGGCACGTCTCCAATTTCGTCGAGAAACAACGTGCCTTTGTCGGCCAACTCGAACTTGCCGGGCTTGCTGGCAACAGCACCCGTGAAAGCACCCTTTTCGAATCCGAACAATTCGCTCTCCAAGAGATTCTCAGGGATCGCTGTGCTGTTGATTTTCAAGAAGGGTCCGGAGGCGCGCCGCGACTTTTCATGGATCGCCCGTGCAATCAGATCTTTTCCCACACCGCTCTCGCCGCCGAGAAGCACAGTCGCATTGCTGGGCGCGACGCGCTCCAGGGTCGCGAGCACTTCCTGCATCTTCGGGCTGCGCGCGACAACATTCGGATGCGAATACCGCTTGCCCAAGGCCTCGCGGAGAGTCCGGTTCTCTTCCCTCAGATTGCGGACGTCTAATTCCTTGTGGATGACCATCCGCATTTCCGTGAGGGAAAACGGTTTGAGGACATAGTCGCTGGCGCCCGCTTTCATTGCCTCGACAGCCGTTTCAACACTCCCAAATGCGGTCATCACGACTACGGGAAGGGCCGCGTTCTGGCGCTTGATGGTTTGGAGAAATTCCAGCCCGTTCATGCCCGGCAACTTCAAATCGGTGAGGACGAGATCGATTACGTGCTCTTGCAAGAACTTGAGCCCAGTCTCTGCGTCTCCGGCAGAGAACGTAGTGAACCCATCCTCGCCGAGATTCAACTCCAGCAGGCGGCGCATCTTCGGCTCGTCTTCCACGATCAAGATCGTCGGCATCAGAGATCGATCCTTAAGTAGGCTAGTTTAAGTTCACGAGATCACCAGATGGGCACTGCCCATCGGCAGGCTCTCCGCCGTCGCGGCCGGGAAAAATATCACAAAGCATGCTCCTGGGCCTCGTCCCGGCTCGGCTGTTTTTGCGGAGTTTTCTATGCGAACGGATCCATGATGCCCGTCAATGATCTTCGAAACAATCGACAGACCAAGCCCGACTCCGGTCTTCTTGGTCGTCACGAACGGGTTAAAAATCTGATCTTGTAACTCCGGAGAGATCCCGGGCCCGGAGTCCGCGATCCGCACTTCCACTCCCTCGACACTGTTGCCGTTTCGTTCATTCCGTCGAGAACGTTCCGCGGTGACCGTGAGGACACCGCCGTTCGTATTCATGGCGTCGTAGGCATTTTGAATGATATTCACGAATGCCTGCTCGGCGAGCGCCTCGTCTAAAGGCACCGGCGGCAGTTTCGGATCGTACTGCTTTTCCACTCGAATTGGCGCACCCTTCCAGAATTGTGCGACATCGTTTAATGCGCGGTCGAGTACGTCCGAAACAGCACGAGGCGCCAGGTCCGCGTGCAGAGGTCTTGCGAAATCAAGAAATCGAGTGACGAGCGCGCTCAACCGATTCGTCTCGCTCAAGATATATCCCGAGAGTTCAGTGGCTAAGGGGTTCGACTCTCCCAGTTTTTGCGCCAACATCTCAGCCGAGCCCTTGATCACGCCCAGGGGATTCCGAATCTCGTGCGCCAATCCGGCAGAGAGCTGACCCAGTGCGGCGAGACGCTCCGAACGCCGTGCTTCCGCCTGCGCCTGTTCCAAGCGCCGGTTGGTTTCCGCCAAGGTCGTCGCCAACTCCTGATATCGCTGCGTTTGTCTCCGGTTTTCCAGAACAAAGCGGTTTACGACCATCGCCGCCAGGAAAAAGAACAGGATTCGGATCGCGAGCACCGAATATGCTTCTTCCGTTATCTCGTACTCCTGCAAGGCCGGATACAAATACGAGCAGTAGGCGCATGACGCCAGCGCTGTCCACAGGAGGGTGGCAAACGAACCGAAATACTCAGCCGCGGTCACCACAGGCAAGAAATAAATCGGATAGTAGCTGCTGTTGATGCTCAGCTCGCCCGTATGGTCGATCAGGAGCGTTGCGAGTCCGATCTTGAGCAGAACCAGGTAGGCCGCACCGCGCGTGGGCAATCGCCGAACCAGCCATCCCTCGCCAAACTGAATGACGCCGAATGCGAGAAGCACTAACTGCTTGTGGATCTCCTGCACCGGCGGCAGCAGGGCAAGTCCTGCCAGAAAAATCAGCCACAGGATATCCATCCAGTTAATCGTGGGACGCTTCGTTTCGTTCATCACTCCGCCGGAAAATGGCTGTAAAAGATGACGCCGGGAGTGATTTTGCCGCTCCCGGCGCGATAGTTTTCAAATGTCGGTTCGCCGGAACATCTCATGCGAACCCTACCACACTGCAAGGCGCCAGCGTCAACGTCACTTCTTCGGCGGCTTCTCCTGCTTCGGCTCCGGCCGCGACTGTTGCCGTTGTTGCGGCTCGGGCTGCGACGGACGCTGTTGATGCCACTGGTTGAACTTCTGCTCCTGCTGCTGTTCCTGTTGCTGGGTGCGCTGCTGCACCGGCGGCGCTGGACGCACCAGGGGATGCGTCTCCTGCTGTGCAGAACGCTCCTGCTGCTGGCTCGCGTGGAAATCGCGGTTCGTCGGCTGCATGCGATTCTGCGGGGCCTGCACGTTCTGGTTTTCGTTCTGCGCGTTGCGATTCTGACCCTCCGCGCTTCCCTGCTGCTCGTAGACACGCGGCTGCGCTTGCGGCGCCTGATGAACCTGGTTGTTGGTCCCGTTAGGCTGGCTGAAAGTACGGAATCCGTCCTGCGTTTGCTGGGCGCGCCCCTGATTCATCTGAGCGGGCTGCGTCGATCCAACCGGACGAACCAGCGACTGCTCGTTCAGATGTCCGCCCGCTTGCGCTTGCCGTTGCTCGATCGGATGCTGCAACGATGGAGGAGTCCTGACGGCCACCACGGGGCGGCTTATCACCGCGGCGGGAGGTCGAACGTTGACCGGCCGGCCAGATCCAAGAACGCTCGCACGAACCGGTTCGGCAGCAACCGCACGGCCGACCGGCGCGTTCGCCAGTTCTCTCGCGTCCACACGCATCACGTTCTGAGCCACCGGACGTGCATTTACAAACGCTTCATGCGACACGACCGTCACGCCATTGTTCACACGTTGATTCACATAGGTAATGTTGTTGACCGTGGTGCTGCGGTTCACGATCACGGTGTTGTAGACGTTCGTCACCTTCGTCACATTGACCGTAGTGTTGGTAATGTTCACATTGTTCACGTAGCCACGGCTGACATGATATCCAGGCAAGTAGACTTCTCCCGGAGCTAGCGGGAACCACCCCACTCCGACGCCTGCCGAGAAGTGGAATCCCGGGCCGCCGCCTACGAAAGCTACGAGCGCTGGCGCCCACACCGGACGGACGACGACGGGTCCCGGAACCCAGAACCATCCGCTGTTCACAAACGCCCAGCGTCCATAGTGGAACGGGGCGAATCCCCAAGGCTCGTCTTCCACCCAGGTCCAACCCCAAGGTCCGACATAGGCCCAATGACCAAAGCGATAGGGCGCCCATCCCGCAACAAGCGCACGCGGACGCCAGCATTCTCCGTATCCGGCGACGTAGTCCCAGTCGCCGTTCGCGTCCAGGTCTTCATAACCAGTCATTTCACGGGATACATAATTCGCCGAGTCCGCGCGATCTTCATGATCGTCGCGATCAAACGCCCAGGTATCAAAATCGTCTCGATCGCGAATCTGTCCGATGTCGTAGTCAAGATGCTGCTCGTTGCCGGTGAAGGTGTCGCTCTGGTTGGCGAGGACTGTGTAGGTAAGACCTCCGCCAGTAACGCGGCCACGGCCGTGCCAGACTGTGGTTACAGTCTGACTTCCGTCTTCGCTCACGTCGACCCGGTACACGCCAGGTTGCAGCAAGCTGAAGGCGAGATTTGGCGTGTCGACTTCATAACTGTCTTCGTCATCCACATGCCGCACACGGAGAATCAGCGATCCCTGGGCGAGGCGAATCTGCGTGGTGCGGTCATCCAGGGAAAGGAAGGTGATGCCGGTCTTCGATCCCAAACGCAGAGCCGCGGAGCCCACGTGGACTTCGGCGCGCGAATTGTCATCGGCCCACAGGTCGTCGCCCGTCACCATCGGACGGTTGGGCACGGCGGTGACCCAGTCATCTTCGCCAGCGGGTCGAAAGGACACGGACCCTTGCGAGAAATTCAATCGCCCGACCCGGCCCGGAGGGTCTTGGGCCGTTGAGTCGTTGTCATCCTGAGTCTGTTGAGCCTGCTGACTCCTGCTGCTCTTGTTGATCTTGCGCCTTGGCAAGATTCGGGAACTGCAAAAGGAATGCGATGCTAGCGAAGAGAACCATCCATGACCACAACTTGCGTGCTTTCATGTCAGTCGCCCCAAATGTGAATAGAAGCCGGTAAGTCGATCTTACCTTCAGTTTCTGTAAACACGATAGAGCCGGTTTAGTTTCCTCGCATCCGGATGTGCCCGTCATTCAAAGGGTTGCGAAGGGACCGCGAAAACACGAGTTAAGACGGCTTTCGGTAACCAAGCCGGTAACCTTTGACATTGCCCAAACTGGAGGGAAACCGTACATTCTCATTCAACGCGATTTCCCCGAGAGAGCGGGGTCGGCCCAAAAGACGCCATGAGCATCGCCACGCTGAACGACATCTTTTTCGCAGCGCTCGAGCACAATCTCGACCGGATGATGCTTTACCGTGAATCGGGCAAATGGCTGCCGATTTCCAGCCGCGAGTTTGGAGAGCGTACGGCTCGCACCGCTCGCGTTTTGCAGCAAGCAGGCATTCGCCGCGGCGATCGAATTGCGATCTTGAGTGAAAATCGGCCCGAGTGGCCGATCGCAGACATCGCTTCTCTGCTGATTGGTGCAGTCACGGTTCCGCTTTACACCACACTCACGCCCGAACAGACGGCCTTCGTTGTGAATGACTCCGGTTGCCGGGCCATCTTTGTTTCGTCCGATCACCAACTGCACAAGGTCCTCTCGATTCTTCCCAAGACGCAGATCGAAAGAATCATCGTGATGGATCCGATCGAATTCACCGGGGATCTCGCCCCCTTTGCCGACCGGTGCGTAACGATGAATCGGATCATGAGCGAAGGACCCGACAGCCTGGATTTAGAGATCGCCACGCGGGCGCATTCTGCAACGCCCGATGACTTGGCAACCATCGTCTATACCTCGGGTACGACCGGCACCTCGAAGGGCGTGATGCTGACGCATGGCAACATCACATCGAATCTGCTCTGCTCCCTGCTTGGATTCGATATGCGTCCAGGGCTGGTGAGCATTTCATTCCTGCCGCTATGCCACATCACGGCCCGGCATGTCGATTTTGCGATGCTTTATCACGGAGTTACGCTCGCTTACTGTCCTTTTATGGAGCGACTGCCGGAAGCATTGCGGGAAGTGCAGCCGTCTCTGTTTGTCGCTGTCCCGCGAGTCTACGAAAAGATCTACGCGCAGGCAGAGCAAAAGGCCAAGGGATTCCCAAAGCGTTCCGTCTTCGATTGGGCGATTTCTGTCGGACGCAAACACAAGCCAGAAATACTCGCCGGAAAGACGCCCACTTCGAGAGCCTGGAAACTTGCCAACAAACTGGTGTTCTCGAAAATCCGTGAAGGCATGGGGGGCCACGTCGAGACGTTCATCTCCGGAGGCGCCCCGCTCGGCCGCGAACTGGCGGAATGGTACGCGACCGTCGGGATCCGCATCCACGAAGGCTACGGGCTGACCGAGACTTCTCCTGTGATTGCCCTCAATACTCCGAACCACCACCGAATCGGCACTGTGGGCCAGATCATGCCGAATCTTGAAGTTCGTATCGCGGAGGATGGCGAGATTCTGGTGCGGGGACCATCCATTTTTAACGGCTACTGGAATCGCTCCGATGAAACGCAAGCCGCGTTCGTCAATGATTGGTTCAAAACTGGCGACATCGGCAACATCGACGCCGATGGGTTTCTCTCGGTCACCGACCGCAAGAAAGATCTGATCAAAACCTCCGGCGGAAAATTCATCGCGCCCCAACCAATTGAAAATTCCTTGAAACTCAACCCGCTTGTGGGAACGGCGGCGATCCTTGGCGACAGGCGAAAGTTCCCAGCCGTGATCGTGTCTCCGAACTTCGCGCTTCTCGAAGACTGGGCGCGGACCAACGGCATCCTTTTCAACTCCCGCCCCGAACTGATTGCGCACCCGAAAGTCCAGAGCCTGTACGACGGAATTGTCGAAGCCATCAACCTGAATCTGGCCCGCTTCGAGAAGTTGAAACGCGTGATGCTGGTCGCCGATGAGTTCACCGCCGATAACGGAGCCCTTACGCCTACGATGAAACTCCGACGACGCGTGATCGAAGACCGCTACCGCACCCAGATCGACGACCTCTACGCTCAGGCCGAAGCAGCCACGGTTCCCTAAAATCCATCGGCTTGTCCTTCCGAAGCGGCACAAGCCGAGGAATCTGCTGTCCTCACCCTCCACTCCACATTTTCATTACAATGATTCCATGTCGGACTCATTGATCATTGCCGGACGTGCCTTCCGTTCCCGGCTGATTGTGGGCACGGGAAAATACAAATCATTCCAGGAAACCGCGCGCGCGCTCGAAGCCAGTGGCGCGGAGATGGTCACGGTGGCGGTGCGCCGGGTGAATCTGGATCGCAGCAAAGAATCGCTGCTCGACTACATCGATCCCAAGAAATATTTTCTGCTGCCCAATACGGCCGGTTGCTACACCGCGGACGAGGCCATCCGCGCCGCGCGTCTGGGCCGCGAAGTCGGGCTTTCGGATTGGGTGAAGCTGGAAGTGATCGGCGACCAGGCGACGCTCTATCCCGATGTGCAGGCGACGCTCGAAGCTACTCGCGTGCTGGTGAAGGAAGGATTCACGGTCCTGCCCTATACCTCGGACGACGTCGTGTTCGCCAAGCGCCTGCTGGACGCCGGGCGCCAGCGCAGTGATGCCGCTGGGCGCGCCGATCGGCAGCGGCATGGGAATTCAGAATGCGGCGCAACATTCGCATTCTGCGGGAAGTGATCACCGGCGTGCCTCTAATTGTGGATGCCGGGGTGGGAACGGCGTCGGATGCCAGCGATTGCGATGGAACTGGGCGCGGATGCCGTGCTGATGAACACGGGCATTGCGAACGCGCAGGATCCGGTGCTGATGGCGGAAGCGATGAAGCATGCGGTGCTGGCTGGACGCCAAGCGTATCTGGCGGGCCGCATGCCAAAGAAACTGTATGCGACCGCGAGTTCGCCGCTCGAAGGCGTCGTGCGATAGTTCGAGGGCGACGGAGCCCGCGAGGTTTCATCCAAAGAAAAAGGGCGGCCGCGAGGCCGCCCTTTCGAACATCCTGCATCCGGAACAGATCACAGCATCTTTACGCTGTCTAATTGATGCGAGTGCCTTGACATGGTCCGGTAACGGCAACGTGATGTCCTTCATGTCCCTTCAGGGCATCGGGGTTATCCACGGTCAGCACTTTCTGGTCGCCGTCGGTGACGACGACCTCTTTGCGCCCTCACCCAGGCACTTCTTCGTGCATGCCGCATGCCTTATCGTTTGCGCCCTTGGCGCCGCATTTGGAGTCGCTGATCCACCCTTGACGGTAGCGCTTTTGCCCATGTCATCGAACGCCATCGCCGACAAAGCACAGACGAAACACATTGCAAGACAGAGCGATAGAACCTTTCTCATGGCCGGTTGGTCTCCTTATTGAATTTTTGGATTGCGGTCCCACACCGCAAGCACACCCGCGTCGGGAACAATGTCGTCACTATGGGCAACACATCCCGGCTGACATTGAAATGAGGCAGGGAGAATATACCACAGGGGTAAAAGCTGTTTGTCAGCCAGCGAATGAAGAACTTCAAATGTTCATGCGAAGAAAACGGCGCAGTCTACTTTTTCGCGGTGTGATTGGAAGGCACGACTTTCAGTTTGAGCGGAGGGGCACATAAACGTACTCTCCCGGGCTTGACGTAACTGAGCTCCTCGCGAGCTTCTTTTTCGATGGCCGTTCGATCGGTATTCAATGCCTGCACTTGTGCCGGGTATCGGTCGTTGTCTTGCTGCAACCTGCACAATCTGCTTGCGGAGCATTGGAATTCGGCGCGCTTCTGCTTGTACACCACCATGCCGTTGGCGCCAAACATCACATGCAGGAAGAGCGATACCGGCGAAATGGCGACCGCGGCCGTCGCAATCCGGCGCCGGAGCAAGTAAAGGCTATAGGCCAAAGGACGGACTCTTTCGATCCAAGATGCAGCAAATGCTTCAGCCTGCGGCGCATGCTTCGCCATGGCACGAAGCCCGTCTTCCGGCCGCGGAAAACGGGCAATTCTGGGCAGATTCTTGATCTTCTCTCTCATTCAAATATCCATTGCTTCGCCGCAGTACTCAGTTTCTCCAAACCTCGCTCGCTGCCGCGCTTCGGTGTAAACGCGCACCACAGGCTCCGTTCCAGATAGCCGGTAGCAGACCCATGAACCGTCCTGAAAACCAGTTTGAGGCCGTCCTTGCGAACGACCTCGCTGACCTTGCGTCCGCAAAATTCCCGCGGATCGGACCTCAACTTCTCAGTGAACTTTGCTTTGACCTCGGGCGTCAAGCGGAAGTTCTCGCGCTGCGGGTAAAAGGAACCAACTGTTACAAATCGCCTTCAACTGTTCGCCCAGCGGCTTGCCTCTGCGCGCCACCATCTCGCAGCAAAGCAATCCGGCGAGCAACCCGTCCTTCTCGGGAACGTGGTGGCGGATAGACAAGCCGGCGCTTTCTTCCCCGCCGATGGCGATCTTGTCCTGCTTGATGAGCTCGCCGATGTACTTGAATCCCACCGGAGTTTCGTGCAATTCGACTCCGTGAGCCTGCGCCAGCGCGTTGATCAAGTTAGTGGTCGCTACGGACTTGGCTACGCCGTTCTTCCAGCCGCGGCTTTCGACCAAATAATCGAACAGAATCGCGATGACGAAATTGGGCTGCAGGAATGTGCCGTCCGCATCGACGATGCCGAATCGATCGGCATCTCCGTCGGTCGCGATGCCGATCTGCGCCCCGGTTTCCTTCATCTTGGTTCGCAGATCTTCCAGCAGATGATCGTCAGGTTCGGGAGCGTGTCCGCCGAAAAGTACGTCGCGATAGTCGTGAACGGTTGCCACTTCGACTCCCGCGCTTCGCGAGCAATTCGTCGGAGTACCCGCGCGCCGCGCCCCACATGGGATCAAACGCCACCCGCAAGCCCGCTTTTCGAATGACCCCGAGGTCGACAATCTCGCCAAGCCGTTTCATGTATGCGGTCTTTGGATCGAGCGATCCGGCCGCAGCCGGCGCGGTCGCGGCCTTGGCAGACGCTGCGTTGTCGCCAGCCACGATTTCGGCCTCGATCTTCTTAGTGACGTCCGGCAGAGCCGGGCATCCGTCCGGCGTGGAAAACTTGATGCCGTTATATTCCGGCGGATTGTGCGACGCGGTGAAATTGATCACTCCATCGGCTTTGTTGTTGATTACAGCGTGCGAGAATGCGGGAGTCGGAGCGGGTTCGGCAATCACGAGCGGAGTGATTCCTTGCGCCGACAAAATCTCGGCGGCCATCGAACAGAATGTCTCCCCGAGAAAACGCGGGTCGCGGCCAACAATGACGCGAGCGCCCGTCGACTTTTGCGAAGCCACATAGCGGGCGATTCCGGTGACCGCTCGCCGCACATTAGCGAAGGTAAATTCCTCCGCCATCACCGACCGCCAACCGGATGTGCCAAACTTGATTTGCGTTAGCATATTGATCGCTCCACCGTGTCAGAACCCTGGTCCCTCTAAAATTGGGGACGCAACATCTAAAGCCGACCGCTGATTTTATATGACTGACAAGCGAATCGTCCTATCCACCGCGTCTTCTGAAGAGGAAGCCGGCAAGATCGCCCGGCATCTCGTCGAGCACCGCCTCGCCGCGTGTGTCAACATCCTCCCTCGAATTCAGTCCATTTACCGATGGCAAGGTAAGGTGGAGGAAGCGCAGGAATGGTTGCTGTTGATAAAGACAACTGCGGGAAAGTTTGCAGACGTAAGCGATGCAATTCGCAAAATGCACTCCTACGATCTTCCGGAATGCATCGCGATCCCGATCGAAGAAGGCAGTTCCGAATACCTCAAGTGGATGGATCAATCGACGGCAGAAGATTCTATCTAGCGCGCCCGCGCAAGTTGAGCCGCCAGTAGTCCAGGCAAAACGGCGGATCGTCGGCCGCAGCCTGCTCGGTCAGCCGGGCCATGTAATCCAACTTCAACTCCTCGGTTGGAATGTTCTCCAGATGGCGCCGCAGAATGATGTTACGGACGAATTCTTGATAGTGTGCTGCATCATCCAGCACCGTGGGTGCCGCTTCGATGGAGGTTTGGACCTCTTCGAATCCCGCGCGTCGCAGCCCCGCTGCCGCGCCGTCCGCATCCTGATAAAGCCATGGCTCGTGAAAGTCCTGGAAGAATGAGGCAAATCGAAGAGTCTTCCCGAGAGCGTTCGCTCGGTCGCGCAAGCGAGCGATGTTCGGACCGCCGCCGCATTGCGCTTCCAGCCATCCACCTGGAACCAGCGCGCCGCTTAGATTGGCAAATAGTTTGTCGTGATCGAGGACCCAGTGAAACGCCGCGGTGCTGACGATTACATCAAAAACGCGCTCAAATGGAAGGTGAAGCAGGTCACATGCGACCAGGCTGAGGCGCGAGCCAAACTGCGATGCCAAGTGGTCGCGCGCAGACATCAACATGTTTTGGGAAAGATCGATGCCGGTAACGCGGCCACTTGGCAACGCTTCGAGCAAATCAGCGGTAAGCCTTCCCGTCCCGCAGCCCGCATCGAGGGCCACTTCGTCGCCGCGCAACTCCAGTCGGGCCAGGACCTTCTTACCCCAACTGACCTGCGGACCCGAGAGGCGATGGTAGACCGTGGAATTCCACTCGCGAGACGTCGATTCTGCTTGATCGCTCAAGGGACTTTTTATCGGTGAAGATCCGTGCCAATCCGTGGCAAAGCTATACAGCCTTCAGCGCCTGTTCAAGATCCTCGAGAATATCGTCCACGTCTTCGATTCCCACGGAAATTCGGACGAGACCATCGGTGATTCCGATTGCCTTTCGCCCCTTCACACCGAGGGCCGCATGAGTCATGGTTGCGGGATGCGAGATGAGCGTTTCAACGCCGCCCAGCGACTCTCCCAGCGAGCAGATACGGCATTTTTTCAACATCTTGTTGGCGTTTTGGAGCGAGCCGGTCTCGAATGTGATCATCGATCCAAAGCCGCTCATCTGCCGCTTCGCCAGCGCATGCTGAGGATGATCGGGCGAGTCCCGGATAGAACACCGCCTTCACCTTTTTGTGCTTCGACAGGAAATCCGCCACGATGCGGCCGCTGCGGTCATGAACTTCCATCCGCGCCGCCAGCGTCTTCACGCCACGTAAGACCAGCCAACATTCGAACGGCGACAAGATCGCGCCCGACCGCTTTCTGCAGGAATGCCAACTTCTCAGCGTCTTCCTGTCTCGCGCAAACCACCACGCCGCCTAAACCATCGCTGTGGCCATTGAGGAATTTGGTCGTAGAGTGAACGACCATATCCGCACCGAGAGCCAGTGGCTGCTGGAAATACGGAGACATGAAAGTGTTGTCTACGACCAGCAGGATTTTTCGTCGGCGGCAGATCGCCGAAATAGCGGCCAGATCGCTCAGCCGCATCATCGGATTGGTCGGAGTCTCGACGTAGACCATACGAGTATTTTTTCGGACCGCCCGCTCAACATTCGCCGCATCGGACGTGTCGACGTAAGAGAATTCGAGCCCGAATTTCGCCATGACGGTGTTAAACAAGCGCGGCGTGCCACCGTACAGGTCATCGCCGCAAACAACGTGATCGCCCGATTGCAACATCGTTGCGATCGCACTGATCGCCGCCATCCCGCTGGCAAACACGCGGGCCGCGGTACCGCATTCGAGAGAAGCGAGGTTCTCCTCCAGCCGCGTTCGGGTCGGATTGGAGACCCGGGAATATTCGTACCCCTTGTGCTTCCCAATCCCTTGTTGCACGTAGGTCGAGGTCGGATAGATTGGAACGGTGACGGCGCCGGTGAGGGGGTCAGGTTCTTGTCCGGAGTGGATGGCACGGGTGGCGAAACCGAGATTCTTTGCGCTCTTTGTGGATTTCATGTGGGATTTTGACTTCTGTGCGAGCTAAATTCCGCCCTCGAAAATCTTCTTCGACAAATATCGTTCTGCGGAATCGGGAACGATGGTCACGACTCGCTTCCCTGTCCCGAGCTTTTGCGCAACTTGCAGAGCCGCGAAAACCGTGGCTCCGCCGCTCGATCCGGCCATCACGCCTTCCGTCGCGCCAGGGTTTTCACCATGCCAAATGCTTCATCGTCCATCACCATCAGGATTTCATCGCAGACCGAAGGGTCGAATGTCTTGGGGATAAAACTCGCTCCAATGCCTTCGACTTTGTGCGGTCCCGGCGGTCCGCCGCCAAGAATCGATCCCTGCGTCTCAACCGCATACGCGAGCACACCCGGCAATTTTTCCTTTAAATATCGCGCGACCCCGGAAAAAGTGCCCGACGTGCCACAGCCGATCACGACTGCGTCCACGCGGCCTTGCATCTGTTCAAAGATTTCGTGCGCGGTGGTTTCGTAGTGGTAGTCGGGGTTCGCCGGATTCTCAAATTGCCCCGCCATGAACGCAGTGGAATCGCTGGCCACTAACTCCTTCGCTTGCCGGATTGCACCCTGCATGCCCTCAGCATCGGGAGTTCGAGTCACCTCCGCGCCGAGGGCGCGCATGACTTTGATCTTTTCCTCCGAGAACTGCTCCGGCACAAATAGTTTCACTTTGTAGCCACTGTTCACACCGATTAGTGCCAACCCGATGCCGGTATTACCCGCCGTTGCTTCCACAATTGTGCCGCCGGGCTTGAGCTTTCCATCCCGTTCGGCGCGTCGGATGATCCCGATCGCGGCGCGGTCTTTCACGCTTCCGCCCGGATTCAGATATTCCAGCTTGGCGAAAACGTCCGCCCATCCGGCAGGTACTAGCCGTTTCAACCGCAACATGGGAGTTTCGCCGACCAACTCGGTGATGTCGTCGGCAACACGCAGGCGGGACATTTCTTGATTTTTGGAACTCACATTACAGGGTACGCAGCGTGAGTTGAATCGTCAATTCTGCGACAGTAGACGCGGCCTTTTACGTTCCCGGAACGATGCATTGATCCCACACCAGCGATCTGCCGTCCCGTGTGCCTTTCGCTCGGCACGATGATTCGGAGCTCGCAGATATAATTCCCCCACTACTTACTGGAAAGGAAATGCATGCGACGTTGCCGCCGCCGTGCTGTTGGCATTTTCGCTGATTCTACCCACCGTCTCCCTCGGGGCCGATGAGGCTCCTCTGGTCGGGTATTCGTCCCGATCGAGCCAGACCGAGCGCGATTGGGAGACCAAATTCCGCGCGACCCCTGACCCCGCCAACCTGCGCGAGTACATGCGCCTGATGAGCGCCCGGCCTCACCATGTCGGATCTCCTTACGACAAAGAGAACGCTGAGTGGATTCTCGCCCGGTTCAAAGAATGGGGATTCGACGCGCACATCGAAACATTCCATGTGCTATTTCCAACTCCGAAAGTGCGTCTGCTCGAGATGGTCGAGCCCACAAAGTTCACTGCCAAACTGGAAGAGCCTGCGTTGGCGGTTGATCCAACATCGAACCAGAAATCGGAACAGCTTCCTACCTACAATGCCTACTCGCCGGACGGCGATGTCACCGCGCCGCTCGTCTTCGTCAACTACGGCCTTCCGGAAGATTACGAAAAGCTCGACCGCCTTGGTATCTCGGTCAAAGGCGCAATCGTGATCGCCAAGTACTATCAATCCTGGCGTGGCGTGAAACCGAAAGTTGCCGCCGAGCACGGCGCAATCGGATGCCTCATTTACTCCGAACCGCGCGATGACGGATACAGCCGCGACGAAGTCTTCCCGCAGGGCCCCATGCGCAATCCGAACGGAGTGCAGCGTGGAAGCGTGATGGATTTCGCTTCGGCGAGCCCGGGCGATCCTCTCACTCCCGGCATAGGTGCGACGGCCGATGCAAAGCGCCTTGACGTCAAAGACGCGAAGAGCATTGCGAAGATTCCCGTGCTGCCGATTTCATACGGCGATGCGCAGCCTCTGCTCGCCGCGCTCAAGGGCCCGATGGCTCCTGAGGATTGGCGCGGAAGCCTCCCGATTTCCTATCACGTTGGACCCGGTCCGGCGAAGGTTCATCTCAAACTCGAATTCAACTGGGATATCAAACCCGTCAACGATGTCATCGCGAAAATTGCCGGCAGCGTCGCTCCGGACGAATGGATCATTCGCGGCAATCATCACGATGCATGGGTCAACGGCGCCGAGGATCCGGTTTCCGGACAATCCGAATTGCTCGAAGAAGCTCGATCTCTGGGATTGCTTCTGAAGCAGGGATGGAAGCCCCGTCGTACGATCATTTACGCCGCATGGGACGGCGAAGAGCCCATGCTCCTTGGGTCGACCGAGTGGGTCGAGACGCACGCGGAGGAATTGCGCCAGCATGCTGCCGTCTACATCAACTCCGACGGGAACGACCGCGGGTTGCTCAACATGGGCGGATCTCACAGTCTCGAGCAATTCATCAACGGGGTAGCGCGCGACATTGAGGATCCTGAAACCAAAATGACCGTCTGGCAGCGGCTGCAGTTGTCGCAGATTGCGGGTGCAAAGTCCGTGGACGACAAGAAGGAATTGCGCCAGCGCGCGGACCTGCGCATTCAGGCGCTGGGCTCCGGCACCGACTTCACCGGCTTTCTCGATCATCTGGGCATTGCGACGCTCGATCTCGGCTACGGTGGCGAAGATGAACAGGGCATCTACCACTCGATTTACGACGACTTCTATTGGTACACGCATTTCTCGGACAAAGATTTCATCTATGGCCGCGCAATGTCACAGACGGGCGGCACAACGGTAATGCGCCTCGCCGATGCCGAAGTCCTGCCGTTCGATTTCGTGAATTTCGCGGACACGATCAAGACGTACATCAAGGAACTGGAAAAATTGCTTTCCGACAAGCAGGACGAAATTCGCGAACGCAATCTCGAACTGGAGGAAGGAGTATTCAAAGCGACTGCCGATCCCAGACGTCCGACCGTCGCGCCAGAGCGCGAAGAAATACCTCCCCATCTGAATTTCTCCCCGATGCAGAATGCCGTCGATTCGCTGGCTCGCAGCGCCGACCGTTATCGCAAAGCACTATCCAAAGGAACTCCTGCTTTGACCGAAGCGCAGTCGGAATCGCTCCGCTCTCTGAATGCTGATCTCATACAAAGTGAGCGGAAATTGACGAGCGACGACGGGCTTCCCCGACGACCGTGGTACAAACACTTGATTTATGCGCCCGGGGTCTACAGCGGGTATGGGGTGAAGACGATCCCCAGCGTGCGCGAAGGAATCGAACAGAAGAAGTATCAGGAGGCCGATCAGGAAATCGTAAGGGTTGCGAGCGCGCTCAAAGAAGAGGCGGCTGTGATCGATTCCGCTTCGCAAATACTGGAAGGACAATCACACTGAGGGATTACTGGGATCCGCCTGACGCAACGGACGGGCCGGCGTAGTATCCGCTCTTGGTGCGGACGACTAGCTTGCCGTGGCCCTTCGCCTTGGCTTCCACGCGAATCTGCCGGAAATTTCCGGCTTGCTTCGGCGTGGTGGGCTTGTACCCAATCGCGTATTGGTTTCGGATGTCGCTCGCGATCGTCCGGCTAATCGCGTCCACTTCGTCGAGCGTCTTCGGGAAGAACGCGATGCCTCCGGTGCGGTCGGCAATGATCTGCAGGGCCTTTCTGGCTCGTTTCGGATGCTCCTCGTCGCCGAGGATCCCAATGGCATACACGGATGGGCCATTTTCCTGCTGCAATTGCTTGATCGCCTGTTCCAAGGTCTCGCTGCTTGCGTTGTCTTCGCCATCAGTGACCACGAAGATCACCTTCTTTTCGAGTCTTGCATTCTGCTTCAGATGGTCCGCCGAGGCCACGACCGCATCATAGAGCGCCGTACCGCCTCGGGCGTCGATCTTCTCCAACGCCTCTTTCAGTTTCAGCAGGTTGTTGGTGAAGTCCTGGTCGAGGTATTGCTCGTCGTTGAAATTGACCACGAAGACTTCATCCTGCGGATTGCTGGAACGTACCAGATTCAGCGCAGCCTGATTCACCTTGCTCCGCTTCTCCCGCATCGATCCTGAGTTATCGATCACGATTCCCATGGCGACGGGGATATCCACGTGGTGGAAGGAGACGATGCTCTGCTGCTTGCCATCCTCAAACACGGTGAAGGCAGCCCGGTCGAGGTTGGTGACGATATGCTGCCGGTCGTCGATGACCGAGGCGTGAAGCATGACTTCATCTGCCTCTTTTTTAAAGACAAAGATTCCCTGATCGTTCAGTTTTTTGTCGTCAGATTGCTGCGCGTCGGTGACAGGTGGCTTGTCTGGTGGTTTATCGGCAGGCTTGGTCTGCTGAAGGGGCGCGGACTGCGACCACGCGGACAGGGGTATCTGTACCGTGGTGCAGATCACGAACGTGAGAAGAAACAGAACCCTCGCGACCCTATTCCGCAGGCGCGTAATATCCCGTCCTGGCATACACCCGTAGAGGCGGCAATCCTTTCGGTGGCAAGAGCTTCACTTTTATCTTACGCCATTTGCCGTCACGCACGACCTTGGTCGGACGGTATCCCAGAACGTACTGATTGCGCAATTCAACGCCAATCTTCGTCGCAACATCGCCAAGGTCATTTGGGTTGTCGATCGTGAATGCTCTACCGCCGCTCAGTTCCGTGATGTCACTGAGCAATTGCGGACCGAGACGCTCTTCGACGGCTGAAGCATAGCGATCGTAGATGCCGATTGCATAAATCATCACGTCCGCTTCTTTCACCAGAGACTTAATCTCGTTCTCGGTGTAGCGGCTGTGATTGTCGCCTCCGTCGGAGATGATGAGCAGAGCTTTCTTTGGATATTTGGCCTGGCGCATTTTGCTCACGCCCATGTAGATCGCGTCGAGCAGGGCGGTGCGCTTCTTGGGTACAGCGAAGACAAGCTTGTTCTGAATTTCGTCGACGGAATTGGTGAAATCCGTGATGTCCTCCGGTTCGTCGGAAAACGTGATCATGAAAAATTCGTCCTGCGGATTTGCCGTCTTGAAGAATTCAATCACCGCGTCTTTGGCGCGGTCCATTTTGCTGCTCATACTGCCGCTCGAATCAAAGATCACGCCGAGGGAGACAGGAGCATCTTCACTGGAGAAGCTTCGGATTTCCTGTGAAGAGTTCCCCTCAAAGAGCTGGAAGTTTTCTTTTTCCAGTCCTGTGACCAACCGGTTCATCGGATCAGTAATCGTGACGGGGACCAGAACGAGATCCACATCGACCTTGAGCGGGCGTACTCTGGCGCTCAGCCCGGTAGTGGATGCGACCAGATCCGGTTTCGGCGCCTCGACAGGCATTTCCAGTTCGCGGGGCTGCACGTGAACGTCATTTACGTCCGTGGTTTGTTGTCCGATCGCGGAAACGCCCAAGCATGCTAGAGCCAACAGAGTGAGAAGGAAAGTTTTCCCCATAGTTACGGACTCGGAAAGAACAGGATTTTTTCGCAGGAAAACGGGAATCGGGTCCGGGGAGAGAACCGAACAGCCACTTCGAACTCGGGCCTTCGTGCTAGATGACCGACGCCGTTTCCCGAGGCGGGCCATAAATACCTCAATGTCGCGGATGTTAGCACAGCTTCCGCCGGGCGCAGCAGGCTTTTTGTCAAAAATTGGAGACAAAGTCCCGAAACGTCCACTGGACGTGAGGTTTGCGGTCGCTGTGCAACTTGCTGCACGTCCTTTCAACATCGCTAACACAACACGCTAACCTCGGTCGCATCCCTATCTTGTTACAATCAAAGGTTTCCTATGGCAGACATCCGTCCATTTCGTGCTGTTCGCTATAATCCGCGCCGGGTTTCCCCGTCGCTAGTCGTCACCCAACCCTATGACAAGATCACGCCGGCCATGCAGGAGAAATACTATGCCGCCAGTCCTTACAACCTCGTCCGCATCATCCTCGGCCGCCGCGCTTCCGGCGACAATACTGTAGAGAACGTATATACGCGGGCGGCGGATTTCGGGCGGGAGTGGCGCAAACAGGAAATTCTGCAGCAGGACCCCGCTCCCTCGATCTACGCCTACTCCCAAGCTTTCACGTCGCCATTGGGCGAGAAGGCAGAGCGCAAGGGATTCATCGCGCTCGGTCGTGTGGAAGACTATTCGTCGAAGGTGGTTTATCGCCACGAGCAGACTTTGGCCAAGCCGAAAGCGGATCGCCTCGACCTTCTGCGCGCGACCCGAACCCACTACGAACAGTTGTTTCTGCTGTACGAGGATTCCGGAGAAATCGACTCCCTGCTAACCCTTCAAATGAAGTCGTCCCCGAATATTGACGTCACGGACGAGTACGGAGTGGCGCACCGCGTGTGGCAGGTTTCCGATCCAGCGGTGGTCGCCTCGGTGCAGCAGATCATGCTTGACAAGAAGTTGGTCATCGCGGATGGGCATCATCGGTACGAGACGGCTCTCAACTTCCGTAACGAATGCCGCGAGGCGGCTCGGAAAAACGATCCCGACGCTCCCTTTGAATTTGTGATGATGACATTCGTAAATATGAACGATCCCGGCCTGCTGGTTCTACCGACGCACCGGGTTGTTCATTCTTTGAAATCGTTTTCAGTCAACGAATTCCAGCAAGCCGCGCGCGAAATTTTTGAATTGGAGCCTGTCGATTCACAAGTCGACGAGGCAAAGGCAACCGAGTTACTGCGCGATCGTGGCCGCGATGGCACTGCGCTGCTTGCCGCGGCCCAAGAGCGAGTTTTTCTCCTGCATTCGCCCAAAGAAGGCGCTGCGAAATTTCTCTCGGGCCTCTCCGCCGGACAGCAGTCTCTCGACGTAGTCCAATTGCATAAATGTTTGCTCGAAGGAGTTCTCAAGCTGACGGAAGAATCCATTCGCAACCAGGAGAACCTGTCCTATCTTCGCGATGCGTCTGAAGCATTGCAGCAAGTTCGAAACGGCGCTGCAAATCTTGCATTTCTGATGAATCCGTGCCCAGTTCAGAAGGTGCGAGATATCGCTTTCGCCGGTGAAGTCATGCCGCAAAAATCCACGGATTTCTACCCGAAGCTGCTCAGCGGACTCACCGCCTATGCCCTCGACTAACGGACAGCAAAGGGGTTTGAGAACTATAACGTTTTTTCGCTCCCGCGCACTGCTGGTTCGAGCATCGGCACTCGTGTTTTTCTGCGCGCTCGTGCTTTCGGGCGCCGCAACCGAAAAGCATCTTGCCGTCTACTCAGTCGCCGCAAACTACTCCGTGCAACTCGTTCAGCGGGAAGGTCACGACTATGTCGGCTTGCTCGAGTTATTGGAGCCTCTCGGAAAGGTGAGCGCCAAGACCGAAAATGCGCGCTGGCGCCTGCGATTCAACAGCAACATTGAGGTCGATTTTCAGGCCGGAAAAACTCACGCGCAGATTCTTGGGCGCGACGCGGACCTCGGCGGAAAATTTGTCTTGGAGAACAAGCGCGGATTCGTTCCGGTGGCTTCTTTAAGTTCGCTTTTACCCCGCGTGCTCGGCGGTCCCGTTGCCTTACACGAAGACGCCGAGCGGCTGTTCATCGGGAGCGTTGCGAACCACTTTACCGCTTCGCTTGCCGGCGACAACCCGCCGAAACTGGTATTCCACTTCGCATCACCCGTAAATCCAAGCGTCGCCACCGAACCCGGGACATTGCGGATGACGTTTGCGCACGAGCCCGTGGTCTCTCCCGCATCTCCTACTCTGACCTTCGGCAACAAAGCCATTTCGTCGGCGACCTACAGCGAAGCGAACGGGATGGCGACAGTCACGGTCAACTCCACAATTCCGGTGATCGCCACGTTCGGAAATGACGGACGGACCATCACGATTTCCGCGGCGACGCCTCCACCGAACGCACCGGCCGGGTCTACGACAACCACGCAAAACATCCCGCCAAGCACCGCCGCGAATCCTGCGCCCGCACCCGTTCAAACGGCCGTTGCCCCAACCTCTCCGTCTCCAGCGGTGACGCGCCGATACTTTGCGGTCGTTGACGCGAGTCACGGAGGCGACGACCACGGAGAAACACTAAGCTCTTCGCTGCTCGAAAAAGACGTAACGGTGGCTCTCGCACGCAGCCTGCGCCAAGAACTCGAAAGCCGCGGCATCACCACACTGGTTCTGCGCGACTCCGACGCCAATCTGCCAGTCGATCAGCGCGCAGTATTCGCGAACGCCGATCATGCCGCCATCTACGTGGCATTGCACGCAGCGTCCAGCGGCAAAGGAGTTCGCGTCTATACGGCACTGATGCCGTTGGGTGCGGATGACCGTGGGCCATTTCGGTCGTGGACCACCGCACAGCGCAATTCCCTTCCGATGAGCCAGAGTGCAGCGAGCCTTGTCGCCGGCGAACTGCAGAAGCGACAGATTCCGGTCCGTGACCTTGCAGCCCCACTTCGTCCCCTCAACAGCATCATCGGGCCGGCGATCGCGGTCGAAGTCGCGCCCCAGGGGTCGGACGTCGCACAACTCACCGCCCCCGACTATCAGCAGCTGATTACGAGTGCGGTAGCCACCGCGATCGCCGCAGCGCGCGATCAACTCGGAGCAACACCGTGAGGGTCCCATGATTCCTCGTCACCTCATCATCGGCGTCACGGTGCTTCTTCTCGCGGCACTCGGTTTGTCTGTCTATGCCTGGCGTATGCGCAAGAGTGCAGCCATGGTGCCAGCCGCGAGCGTCGATACCGGCCCCCTCGCTCCGCCCGTCGGTGGCCCGACCGAGAGGGTGGTTCTCTTTGTTGCCCATGATGAAGATGGAACGCTTCGTCCTGAATCGGCGCAGATTCCGTTACCCGCAGGCCGCCAGCAGCGCGCCGAGGAATTGCTGCGCGCGCTGCTTTCGATGTACCTGGACAAAGCGTCGCCCCACGTTCTAGGCGCGGGTGCTGAAATCCGAAGCGTTTTCCTGGTGGATCCGGGAGTCGCCGTGATCGATGTCAACTCTGCCTTTGCCAATACTCATCGCTCGGGCGTTTTGGTGGAAGACCTGACTGTCATGTCGCTCATTCACACCATCTCAGCGAACACTCCCGGAATTCTTAAGGTGCAAATCCTGGTCGACGGCCAGCCGCGCGAAACCCTCGCAGGCCATGCGGATTTGTCGTCTTATTACGATGTGTCGGCCGTAAACCAACTCGCGGTTCAGTTGCAATCGACGCAATAGGTGGAGTGAAGCGTCGGGGGTCAGACTTCAGGCGTCAGAACTGGATTTCGACGCCCGAAGGCGTACCCCCCGACGTCCGTTTTAGGACTTATCTAGTCCTTCGATCTCGTTCTTCGTTCGCTCCAGGATTTCGCGGATCTTCGCAATTTTCGCCGCATCGTGCGTGCCGCGGGTCGCCGCCTTGAGCGCCGTCTTCATCACTTCGGACGCCGGGCGCATCACTTCTGCCCCTTCCATCCCCATCCACGGGGCCCAATCGCCGGCTTGTTCGGCACGTTGCCATATCTTTTTGACGGTTTCCCCTTCGGTCTGCAATTCTGCTCTCCCAGCCTCGGTCAGCGAGTAAGTTCGCTTCCCGGCGGCCGCATCGGATGTCACCAGGCCTTCGTCCTCGAGCTGCTGTAATGCGGGATAGATTGCACCCGCGCTTGCTTTGTAGATTCCGCCGGACTTGGTTTCAAGCTCTTTCATGAGCTCGTATCCATGCTTGGGCCCAGATTCCAGCATCGACAACAGCGCGAGCCGGATCTCGCCGGGGCCAAAGAACCGTCCCCACCGACCTCCGCGGCCCCATGGGAACCCTCCACCCACAAACGGCGTAGCCATTCCGCCACGCCACCAACTTCCACATCTTCCGTGCATAATAAAAACTCCTTCTTTTCGTTGTTACTTTAAATCTTGCGTTAACTATATCTTTAGATATAACTACTGTCAACTACTCCATTTCCTTCTATCTCAGTGATTTACAATTCGCAGGATGTTCTATCGATCTGACAACCGCTCTCCCGAACAGTTGCGCCCTGTCAAAATCACTCCTGACTTCATCACTACGGCCGAAGGTTCAGCCCTGATCGAGGTGGGAAATACCCGCGTCATCTGTACCGCTTCGATCGAGGAGACCGTGCCTCAATTCATGCGCAACACGGGCAAAGGATGGATCTCGAGCGAATACAGCATGCTTCCCCGCTCCACGCTGACACGTTCGCCACGGGAAGTCTCTAAAGGTCGGCAAAGTGGCCGGACTCACGAAATCCAGCGCCTGATTGGCCGATCCCTCAGGGCAGTAGCCGACCTCAACCGCTTGGGCGAGCGCACGATATGGATTGACTGTGACGTGATTCAGGCTGATGGAGGCACTCGGACCGCCTCGATCACCGGCGCCTTCGTGGCACTCGGCCTCGCGTTGGAAAAACTCGTGGAAGCCGGAACACTGACCTCGGTTCCCCTAAGGGATTTTGTCGCAGCCGTGAGTGTGGGAATCGTCGATGGAGAAGTTCTACTGGATCTCTGCTACGAGGAAGATTCACGGGCAGATGTCGATATGAATTTCGTCATGACCGCCAGCGGCAAAATGGTGGAATTGCAAGCCACGGCTGAGCATCGCGTTTTCGACGACCAGCAGTTGGGGAAAATGATGTCGTACGCGCGTCAAGGCGTCGAGGCGCTGATCGCGAAGCAACAGACGATGCTCAAGCCCTTGGCTCCGTCCCGTTAGGTCAGTTCTCAATACATGAAGAATGTGGGAACAGCCGCCCCGGCTGTCCGCCGAGCGCAGCTCGGCCGTCCCCGCATTGCGTTGCTGACAATCTTCTTGCTTAAAAACCGTTGCTAATTAACGAGCGCCTGTCCGACGGTCAGCCTACTTCTGCTCAGCCTTCTTCTCGGCAGCTTTCTTCTGCGCTTCCACCGTCCACGGCGGCACGATGCCGTTCTGGCGAGCATAGGCCACGGATTGTCCGAGGTGCTCGTGCGCATCGGCGACGAGGATGTAGACCACGTCTCCTTCGTTGGCTTGCGGACCAAGTTTCGGCAGCAGTTTCGCGAAATCCGCATTCGTCATGCCACCGATCGCCTTTTTCGTAAAGTCGAACGACTTGTTCAACTCGGCGACGATCTGGGCCCGATCGGTCGTCGACTTCTCAAACGTCTTTCGATCGAATCCGGCTGGCGCTTCCGCGCCCATGAGACCGAGAATTCCATAACGCTCCCCTGCAACATGCAGGAAGACTTCCGCAAACGAGCGCGAATCGGAAGTCGGACGCCACGTCAATTTGTCGGCTGGTACGACGTTCGTCAGTTCAACGAACTTCTTCTGGACAGCTTCCAGATCAAAGAGGGCCTGGGCCTTCATGTCGTAGCTGGGAGGGGTATGGTCGGCTGATGCGGACGAATCTGCGGTCTGCGCCGACGCGCTAACTCCACTGAGACCTAAAGCCGTTGTAACAATCATTAAAGCCAGAAAAAACTTCCTCATTTTCGCTCCTCCTTGGAGACGCTGGCAGCTTAGACGGTCTAGACCGCCAATAGACTTGCGGTACTCGGCAGGTTTTTCATGGTTTTCGCACCGGAGAAAACCCATATGGTCCCTGCAGCCAACCTGGTATGGGCTCAATGAGAACGAAATTAGCAGAAATTCATTCTCGTTTCGGGCCAACTCCGAATTGAAACTCGCTCGCCGGATTTGGTTCCCGATCGCCGCGAAATCCCTTTACCCGCCGCGATCTCAGAGCTACGGTAAATAAACCGTTATGGGAACCCTGCGAAGCATCGAACGCCGCCACGAACCGCGCACGGGGATGAGATTCTCCGTCATTGTTTGGGGCGTCGACACCAAGGGAGATCGCTTCGTTCAGGAAGCCCAGGCCAGCGAGGTCAGCCTGGGCGGCGCCCTTCTCTCCGGGCTCGATGTTGAACTGAGATCGGGCGATGTTGTCGGGATCGTTTACGTCAACAAGAAAGCTCGTTTCCGAGTCATCTGGATCAGAATGAGCGATGTAGGGCGAAAGATCCAAGCCGCAGTTCATCGCATCGATCCCGATGTTTGTCCGTGGCAGGAACTGCTTTGCGAAGAAGGAGTCATCTCGACGAGCCACTGACCCCCTGCTCCGAAAGACTCCTTGTCATCACTTGAAATTCGCCCAAACCCAGCCCACTTCCGCCGCCGCTGAAGTCTTTCCAGATCGGAATCCAACGCCGCCATTCCGAGCGAAACACCGCTTTTCCCTCACCATTGGTTTACAATTATTGGTTTCCAAGCACTCATCTCTCATTCGCTCTAGGAGGATTTCATGAAGCTCACCCCGGGCAAATTAGCCGGACTCAAGAAGGTCTCGAACGAACAGGGCGTCATAGCCGCCGCCGCCATGGATCAACGTGGTTCCCTGCAGAAATCGCTGGCCAAAGAAAAGGGCGGCGAAATTACCGACGCGATGATGGAAGAGTTCAAAACTCTGGTCACGGAAGTCCTGACTCCGCACGCGACCGCAATTCTTCTCGATCCGGAGTGGGGATTGCCGGCCTCGAAGCGCCGCGCCAAGAATGCCGGACTGTTACTCGCTTACGAAAAGACCGGATACGACAAGACCGGTCCGGGCCGTTTGCCTGATCTGCTCGACGTATGGTCTGCCCGACGCCTGAAAGAGGCCGGCGCGGATTGCGTGAAGATTCTTCTCTACTACACCCCTGACGATCCGAAGCACGTGAACGAGATCAAGCATGCATGGGTCGAACGGATTGGCGACGAGTGCCGCGCCAACGACATCCCATACTTCCTCGAATTTGTCGGCTATCAGGAAGGCGCGGACGAAAAGGGTCTGGACTACGCCAAGAAAAAGCCCCACATCGTGACCGAAAGCATGCGCGAGTTCAGCAAAGACCGCTACGGCGTCGATGTACTGAAGGTAGAAGTGCCTGTGAACATGAAATTCGTTGAAGGCACAAAGTCGTTTGGCGGACAGAAGGCTTACACGAAGAAAGAAGCGATTGATCTGTTCCACAAAGCCGCAAGTGTTGCGACCAAGCCTTTCATTTATCTGTCGGCTGGCGTGAGCAATGCGGAGTTCAGCGAGACGCTCGAGCTGGCTGGCGAGTCCGGCGTGAAGTTTAACGGCGTGCTCTGCGGCCGCGCGACGTGGAAAGATGGCATCCCGATCTACGCGAAACAGGGAGCCGATGCCTTCCGCAAGTGGCTCGAAACTGAAGGCGTGAAGAATATCAACAACGTGAACAGCAAACTAAAGGCTGCGACCAGCTGGCACTCCATCTATGGAGTCGAGTTGGTTCACGCGTAACTCTCCGGGAATTTGATGGCCGCGGACAGACTGTCCGCGGCCATTTTTCATTTTCGTTCGATCAACGAGCGCACTCTCAAACTTGAGCGGCGCCGCCGTCCACGAATAACTCAACTCCAGCGACAAAACTGGCATCGTCCGAAGCGAGGAACACTGCCGTCTTGCCGATCTCATCGGGTTGGCCCATTCGTCCAAGGGGAACAATCGACGTTAACTGAGCACGGATTCCCTGCCGCTGCTCCTCCGTTTCCCCCAAGCCATCGAGAATCGGAGTGTCAATCGGTCCCGGGCTGATCACGTTGACTCGAATCTTTCGATCCTTCAGGTCCGAAGTCCAACTCCGCGCAAACGACCGGACCGCTGCCTTGGTCGCCGAATACACGCTGAATGCCGGCATCCCTTTAATTGAAACGATGGACGCATTCAAGATGATCGAACCGCCGTCCGGTATGAGAGGGAGGGCCTTCTGCACGGTGAAGAGCAGGCCCTTCACGTTGAGATTGAACGTTTGATCGTAGTGTTCTTCAGTGATGGATCCGAGAGGAGCAAAGCTGCCTCCACCGGCATTGGCGAAGACCACGTCCAGGCGCCCTTTTTCTTGCTTGATCTGCGTGAACAGCTTGTCGAGATCGCCGAGGTTCGAGGCGTCTGCTTTCACGGCAGAAACCTGCCTGCCGATTATCTTCACCGCCTTATCCAGTTCAGCCTGGCGGCGGCCGGTAATGTAGACGAAGGCGCCTTCTTTTACGAAACGCTGTGCGGTAGCCAGCCCGATTCCGCTGCTGCCCCCGGTCACGAGTGCGATCTTCCCTTCCAGTTTGCCTGCCATAGCACCACTTCCTTTCCGGTTACTTTTGAACCGTACGTTTCAGATGTATGGTCCCGTGAGGACGATTCACCTTTTTTGAACTGAGTGGTATAAAAGTGCATCGAACAGTCTATGGAGAAGAAAAAGACTCCCGCGAAGATGGGCCGACCACGTGAATTTAGAGAGGATGCAGCTCTCGACGCGGCCATGCGCGTTTTTTGGGAGAAAGGCTACGAAGGTGCTTCCCTGGACGACCTCACCGAGGGGATGCGCATCAACCGCTCCAGCCTCTACGCGTCGTTCGGCGACAAGAAAGCCTTGTTCGAGAAAGTGCTGGAGCATTACCGGCAAGGTCCGCTGGCTTTCTTCAACGCGGCACTGCAACAGCCGAAGGCGCGCGCTGTGGTAGAAAGTCTCCTGCGAGAAAGCGTGAAGCTCCTCGCCGATCCCTCAAACCCTAAAGGGTGTCTTTCGCTTCAGGGAGGATTGGCCTGCAGCGCAGAAAGTGAGGACGTCAAGCGACAAATGATCGATTGGCGAAAGGGCGGGCTCTCGCAATTACACAGACGCCTGCAGCGCGCTCAGGCCGAAGGCGACCTTGCCGAAGGAACGAATCCCAAGGATCTCGCCCGCTATGTCGTCATCCTCATGAACGGCTTGTCGGTTCAGGCGGTGAACGGCGCAACGGTGGCCGAAATGAATCGAGCCGTCGACTTGGCTCTCCAAACTTTGCCGCTCTAACCTAACGACCGGTCGGTTCTTTCACGACTCTTGGACACGCAATCTTGAGAGATTGAAAGCGATCATCCGCACAAGATGCTTTACAAACCACGATGATCTTTTGCAAAGATTTACTCGTGGCCTCGATATCTTCCAATCCGGAACCGAGTCCAATCAGCGGAAAGCGGGTTTACTCAAGTGAATCCGCCGCACATCGAAAGTGCCACTTCACTGCTTTCGAGGAGGTGCCTCATGACGTACCTTCGCTTCTGGCCGAAAAGCATTCCATCCACTTCAACAATTCACCAACGCACCGGGAAATTTGCCGCTTTCGCTACGATTCTCCTCGCCACTCTTTCAGCATGCGCTCAGGAGCCGCAAACCAGTCCGCAGCAAACGCCGATCGATCAATCACAAACTGCAGGGACCACCGTCACTCTTCCCGCAGGAACACAATTGGCTTTGGTACTCACCCACCCGGTGCAGAGCCGAGTTCTCCACCGCGGAGATGACATCTACGCCCAAATCACGTCGCCCGTAAACTCCGGCAGCGAGATGGTGATTCCTCCCGGGACATTCGTGCAAGGAATCATCGCTAAGCTCGACAACAAAGACGGACGCGGGGAGGTTCACCTCCAGTCCATGTCGATCACTTTTCCAGACGGATACGTCGCTCCTGTTTCTGGTCCTATCACGTTAGAGAGCAGCCCGGGTTACGCAATCAAGGATCCCGGAGGGCGTCGAGCAGTCGCCGCCTTCGCATTGCCCGCCGCTGGCGCAGGACTCGGCGCTCTAATCGGCCACTCCGTCGGGAAGGCGCAGACCGAAACAACGATGCCGTTCCCGCCAGGGTGCATCGGAGCGCCTCCGTTCTGCACTTCGACGACCACGCCCGTCTTCGGCACAAAAGGAAGGGACGCAATCATCGGCGCAGGGATTGGCAGCGCGGTCGGGGCGATCGCCTCCCTTACAGTGCTTTTCAGTTCGCATCACTTCTTCCTCGACGTTGGATCTCCCGTCGAAATGACCTTGCAACAGCCAATCACCTTGAAGCAAAACGAAGTGGCTGCCGCAGTTCAGCACTCGATCCAACATCCGGTAGCTGAGCAACCGATTGCCCAACGTCCGATGCCCCCGCCCCCCGACACCCCGGTCGACCATGGCACCTGCTACACGCCGGAGACGCCCGGCACTCCGCCGACGGTGATCCCTGGGGCTCCGGGTCCGGATGGCGTCCCGGGACCGCCAACCATCATTCCCGGTACGCCTCCAACGCCAGGAACGCCGTACCCGTGCCCCTAGAATCTTTCAGCGTTGATATTTGTCATTCCTAGCAAGGCGAGGAACCTGCGACCGGTCGCCAGGTTCCTCGCCGCAATCCCGAAATAATCCCGCCTGTTGTAACCTTATTCACAGAACGGAACCATTCTGAACATCATGCCAACTCTTATCCCGCAAGCTACTCGCATCCAAGCTGCCGGCAACAAGCCTAAGATCATCGACGAATACGTGGGCAGGGTGAATTCGCAAACGTCTTCGACCAGCGTCGCCCACATGCGCAGTCCGGGAGGATGGCTCGAACCTGGTCAGACTCCCGAGTTCGACGAATTCACGATCGTTCTGAAAGGGACGCTGCGGGTGGAGCACAAGGAAGGATTTCTCGATGTTCAGGCCGGGCAGGCGGTGATCGCTCACGCCGGTGAGTGGGTTCGCTACTCGACGCCGCGAGATGAAGGCGCCGAATATATCGCGGTCTGCCTGCCTGCATTCTCCATGGAGACGGTCCATCGCGACTGAATCGGTATCGCGCAAACCTTTGCCGTAGGTCTGGTTGGCGGCGCTTTTCCGCGTGAAAGACTTCGATTGTGAAAACGAAAATCCTGCTTTCCTGGAGCAGCGGTAAAGACAGTGCATGGGCGTTGCACGTGCTTCGGCAGCGCAACGACATCGAAATCGTCGGCCTGCTCACGACCATCAACCAGCAATTCCACCGAGTTGCGATGCATGGCACCCGCCACGCTCTGCTTAAGGCTCAGGCAAAAGCAACGGGACTTCCTCTTTGGGAAATTCCGCTTCCCTGGCCGTGCAGCAACGAACAATATGATCAGGCGATGGCAAGGGCTTGTGCGCACGCCGTAGCACAAGGGATCTCGGGCATCGCTTTTGGCGATCTATTTCTCGAAGACGTTCGCCGCTATCGCGAAGACAAACTTCGCGGAACGGGATTGGACCCACTGTTTCCGATCTGGGGGCTGGACACTCGCGAACTTGTCGCAACATGATCGACGCCGGCCTCCGGGCGCGCATCGTTTGCGTGGATCCTTCCAAAATATCGGCGGATTTTGCAGGCTGCGATCTCGATCACAGTCTATTGAGACGCCTTCCTGCAGGAACCGATCCTTGCGGCGAGAACGGCGAATTTCACACCTTCGCCCATGCCGGACCGATGTTCTCGGAGCCAATTGCGGTCAGGAGCGGCGAAACCGTCACGCGCGACGGATTTGTCTTTGCCGATGTGCTTCCAGCGGCCGCAACGGTCGAGGGTTTAGCTGAGGGCTAAAAGGCGGATAGTGAGAACCGATCTCACTCCCACTCAATCGTTCCCGGAGGCTTTGACGTGATGTCGTATACCACGCGGTTCACGCCCTTCACTTCATTCACAATTCGCGTGGAAATAATCTTCAGGACCTCGTGGGGGAGCGGGACCCAATCTGCCGTCATGCCGTCTTCCGAACTCACCGCGCGGATCGCGCAGGTGTATGCATAGGTGCGCATGTCGCCCATCACGCCCACCGACATCACTGGCAACAAAACGGCAAATGATTGCCAGACTTTAGTGTAGAGTCCGGCTTCCTTGATTTCGGAAACGACGATGTCATCGCAGTCGCGCAGCAGCGCTAAACGCTCGGGAGTTACTTCGCCCAGCACCCGCACCGCGAGTCCCGGCCCGGGGAACGGCTGCCGCTTCAGAATTTCGTCCGGCATGCCCAGATCGCGTCCGATGTTGCGGACCTCATCTTTGAAGAGGTCCTTCAGCGGTTCGATCAGCTGAAGCTTCATTTTGTCTGGCAATCCACCAACATTGTGATGCGACTTGATGACTTGCGAGGGTCCGCGAACGGAGCGCGACTCGATCACATCGGGGTACAGGGTGCCCTGGACCAGCCACTTCACCTTACCTTCAGTCTTTTCGAGGCGGCTAGCTTCCTTCTCAAAAACCTTGATGAATTCGTTGCCGATAATCTTGCGTTTCTTTTCCGGATCGGTGACGCCCTTCAGCTTCTTCAGAAAACGGTCCGTCGCATCAACCGCCTCCAGATGGAGTCCGAGCTTGTCACGAAGCGTCTTCTGCACCTTTTCGAATTCATTCTTGCGCAGCACTCCGTTGTTTACGAAAACGCAAGTCAACCGCGACCGCCCTTTCGCGTCTCTCAGCGCTCGATCCACCAGCACCGCCGCGACGGATGAATCCACTCCGCCAGAAAGGGCGCAGATGGCGCGGCCGGTGCCGACTTGGTGCCGGACTTGTTCAATCGTCGAATCGATGAAATGTTTCGCGGTCCATGTCGGTTTCGCACCGCAGATCTGGAAGACAAAGTTTTTCAGAATTTGCGATCCCTGCGGCGTGTGATGCACCTCGGGATGGAACTGCACCGCGTACCATTTTTTCTCGATGTTCTGGATTCCGGCGATCGCGTAGTGTGTTTTGGCCATCAACTCGAAGCCGGGAGGCAGTTCGAGCGCCTCGTCCCCATGCGACATCCAGACTGCCAATTTTTTCGCGAGTCCCTGGAACAGAACGGACTCCGAGACGACATCGACTTCCGCGTGTCCGTATTCCCGCTTATCCGCCGGGCGCACCTTGCCGCCCAGCGTGTGCACCATGAACTGCAAGCCGTAACAGATGCCTAAAACCGGCACGCCAAGTTCGAAAAGGTGGGCATCAGCGGGCGGAGCGTCCTTGTCATACACGGACCACGGCGCGCCCGACAACACGATTCCGACCGGGTTATAGCTTTGGACCTCGGAGAGTTTCGCAGTACAAGGCAGCACGACAGAAAAGACATTCTGTTCGCGGATACGGCGCGCGATCAGCTGTGTGTACTGCGCACCAAAGTCCAGGATGACGATGGATTGGTCGACCAGGGAGGTTTTCTGGGGAGTTTTGTTCGCCACAAATGAGTTTCTCAGATTCGAGCGGAACGTGTAAAGACTCCGCCCGCTAATCGTGGAGGCAACAACTCGGCACTACGTTCCCGGGATGAGCCCGGGAAGATCGCTCAGGATCGGCTCGTCCCGATCGATCGTAGTCTGGACCGGCGGCCTCGTCACTGGAAACGGCGGGTGAGGTGGCAATGCAACGCGCTCAGCTTCCGGCATCTCTGCGATGAACAGGTATCCCGACAGGCGCGCCACGTAGAGCCAGTCGGCGACTGCAAAGTAGCACAGCGTTACCAGGATGACCGCCAGCAAAACAATTCGCCACGGGAGAAGTCCGGCGAGGCCGATCATCGTGGAAGCAATTGTTGTTGCGCCGAAAAAGATGACCATATGGGCCAGCCCAGTCCAAATGCTGACGGACAGCACGGCTCCAAAGCGTTCACGACAAAAAGATACTGCCGCTGAGATGGCGCTCACGGCATCCTCGCGATCGCGCACCGCAAACAACGCAGCCAACGAAAGAAACCAGTTCAGCAGCCATGCGATGAGGCAGATCAACACTGCTAACGGAATGAAGACCAGGACGGCCAGCCCCGGCTGAGGATCTGCAGCCGGTGATACGAAACTGCCCAGAATCCCTGCGCCGAAAAATCCAACTACTGACGCCGCCAATACCATTGCACGCAAGAAGTGGAGCCGCACCAGTGCTCGGAACGGACGCTCCGCTGCCGCCGTTCGCCACTCTCCGGCGAAAATACTCGATCACGGCCGGTACCGTGACCATGCGCCCCAATGAAGCGACAAGAATCCAAAGCGCCATGATCGCCAGGACCGCGACCAGCAACGCGAAGATTCCCCGAGTCATTCCTGCGCGCAGGATGTGTGCGATCGCTTCCCACACCAGAAACGGCTGGCGCGTTCGAATGGCCAGAAGTTCGCCGTTTGTGACTGGCTGCGTGTCGAGATATTCGAGTAGTCCGAAGAAGAAGAGGATTGCAGCGGTCGCACCCACCGCCCATCGCCAAGTGACTTCCGCGAGAGTAAAGGATGGACGCCGAAACGCCGCACGAAATCCTTCGATAGTCGGGGACGATGACATCGCTGTCAGGATAACTCAGGAAGACCGAAGGAGTTCCTTGTCATTCCGAACGAAGCGAGAAATCCAGGGCTTTGCTGGCCGGCAAACATCGGATTCCTCGTCGCTATCGCTTCTCGAAATGACAAAATTATCCGGCGCTGGGTTGCCAAATCCGGAACTACTTCACGACGAGGTTGACCATCTTGCCGGCCACGTAAATCTTCTTGACGATCTGCTTCCCGGCAATCGCGGTCTGAACCTTCTCATCGGCCAACGCGCGTTGGAGGACGAAAGACTCATCTGCATCGGCGGGCACAACCACCCGTCCGCGCAGTTTGCCATTCACCTGCACAGGAATCTCGATTTCCTCTTCCTTGGCGAGCGTTGCGTCGTACTTCGGCCACGCCGCCTTAAGCAAGTTCCCTTTTTCGCCGATCATTTCCCACAGCTCGTGCGCGAGGTAAGGCGCGAACGGCGCGATCAGCAAAACAAGATCGCGCTGAACATCCGCAAGGAATGCCGGCGGCACCAATCCCTTGGCAATCGCATCTTCCGATGCATACATCACATTGACCAGTTCCATGATTGCCGAGATGCAGGTATTGAAATGCCAACGTCCCTGGAAGTCGTCGCTGACGCGTTTAATCGTCTGGTGAAGCTTGCGCTGAATCGCCCGCGCCTCCGGCTGCAGAGAGTCGGCCCCCGTGCTTCCAGAGGCAAGCGACCGCTTCACCGCACTCTTAATAAAAAATCGGTACACTCTTCCCAAAAATCGTTGAATGCCTTCTATTCCGGAGTCCTGCCAATCCAGATCGCGATCCGGAGGCGCTGCGAACAAACTGTAAAGCCGCGCCGCATCAGCGCCATAGCGCGCCACCATCTCGTCCGGGGACACAACATTTCCCAAGCTCTTCGACATCTTCGCGCCGTCTTTAATCACCATGCCCTGCGTAAACAAACGTTCGACAGGTTCGTCTAACGTGATCATTCCGAGATCGCGCATGAACTTCGTCCAGAAGCGCGAGTAGATCAAGTGCAAGATGGCGTGCTCGACGCCACCAATGTACTGATCGATCGGAAACCAGTAGCCTGCGATCTTCCCGTCGAAAGGCGCGTGATCATTGCGGGCATCGGTGTAACGGTAGAAGTACCAGGACGAGTCGACGAATGTATCCATCGTGTCGGTCTCGCGTCGAGCCGGGCCTCCACACTTCGGACAAGTCGCGTTTACGAACTCCGGCACGCGACCCAGCGGTGATCCGCCGGTCAAGGCGATGTCCACGTTCTCCGGCAGAATCACCGGAAGATCTTTCTCCGGCACCGGAACAATTCCGTCCTTCTCGCAATACAACATAGGGATCGGCGTTCCCCAATAGCGCTGGCGCGAGATGCCCCAGTCTTTCAACCGGTAGGTGACCGTCGGCTTCCCAAACCCCTTCTCCTCGGCAAACGCAGCCATTTTCTTGATGGCGTCTGTGCAGCTCATGCCGCTATACGGGCCTGAGTTGATGACCATCCCTTCGTGCGCGGTGAAGGGCAACTGGGGCTCGGTCATCGTTTCTTCGGGATCGTCCGCGATCGGAAGAATGACCAGCCGAATCTCGATCCTGTATTTCTTCGCGAAATCGTAGTCGCGGTCGTCATGCGCCGGCACGCTCATGATCGCGCCAGTGCCGTAGTCCATCAGGATGTAATTGGCCACCCAGATCGGAATCTTCTCGCCGCTGAACGGGTTGATGGCGAAGCGGTGCGTATTCACGCCATGCTTTTCGATTTCACCGATGTTGCCGGATTCCTTGGCCTTCCGCTGCTCCGTAATCAGGCCCTGTCACTGCGTCACCCAAAGGCTGGTTGTGTCGGGTGAACTCCGTCACCAACGGATGCTCCGGGGCGAGCTGCACCGAGGTCGCGCCGTAAATGGTATCGATGCGCGTCGTAAACACGCTGATTTTCGAATCCTCCGGCCCGGCTGCACCGTCGACTTTGAAATCGACGAGCGTCCCGTCACTGCGGCCGATCCAGTTGCGCTGCATAGTGCGCACTTTTTCCGGCCAGCCCGGCAGCTTGCCCAGATCGCTCAACAACTCGTCGGCATACCTGGTGGTTCGCACGAACCATTGCTCCAACTCGCGTTGATCGACCAACGTATCTTCGTGACGCCAGCAAGTGCCGTTGCTCAAGACCTGCTCATTGGCCAGCACAGTCGCGCACTTCGGACACCAGTTGACTTTGCTCTTTTTGCGATAGACCAATCCCTTCTCGAACAGCCGGAGAAAGAACCATTGATTCCAGCGGTAGTACTCGGGCAAGCACGTGGTGACTTCGCGCGACCAGTCGTAGGCAAAGCCCAGGCGCTTCATCTGCGCCTTCATGTTGGCGATATTGCGCAGCGTCCATTCCCGCGGCGGCGTATTGTTCGAGATGGCCGCATTCTCTGCGGGCAAGCCGAACGAATCCCATCCCATGGGATGCAGCACGTTATAGCCGTTCATCCACATGTAGCGGGCGAGGGCATCGCCGATCGAATAATTGCGCACGTGCCCCATGTGCAGAACTCCCGAGGGATAGGGCAGCATCTCGAGAACGTAGTACTTCTTCTTGCTCGAGTCCTTCTCGGCGGCGTAAAGAGCGGGATCCTGCTGCCAGCGGTCAATCCATTTTGTTTCGACGCGCTGAGCGTCGTAGCGCTCGTCGTTGGCACGTTCGGTGGCGCCGGCGGCGTTCTCGGAAACGCTGCTGACAATGGTGGACGATTCCGGCTTGTCTTGCTGAGCCATAAGGGGTTTGTGCGTAAACGTTAGATTTTACAACGATCCGGGAGGATTTAGCCTGCTCTAGCGCGAGCTTGGATGATTGCGCAACTTGTTGTAGTCGCGTGTATAGACTCGCAGTCCGAATTCTGGAGTCGTCTTCGTGTAGCCGGCAACAAGCTCTTCCTTGTAGTGATCGAGATAGAAATCGAATGGATCTTGCGGGTCCATGTCGAGCAGGATCAAATCTGAGTCGTTCATCACCAGCTTCCCGAACCGGAGGTCGCTGCCGTGATACGCCATATAGTTTCCGGGCTGCTTGGCGGCAAAGTTTGATGCCTCTAGAGTTCCAAAAACCTGGACGATCTCGTTGCCTTGTAACCGCACCGCAGTGACCGCACCCCGAATGTGTGGAGGCGGCAGAATTTCCTGCGGATTGAGAATCAGATCATCTTTGTCGGTGGACACGCCTTGAACTTTCTTGGTGTTGATGAGATTCGCAAGGTCGAGTCCCAACAGATCGAGCAACCCTTTCACCGGCAAATGTGCAGCTTTCACGTGGTCGGCGTGAAAGCGGATACGCCCGTCACCGTTCGTGGTCAGGGTACCCTCCACTTCGAAGGGAACGCCATGTTTGCTATGAAGCTGCCCTTTGATGACAAGCTGATTGCCCTTGCTCGAAATCGCCACGTTCTTGATCGGCGCATCGGGCGCATTGAACACATTCTGATTCATCACTGCCGCGAGTGAATTGCAGCTGATCGCAATCTCCGCCGAGTCGAGGTTCAGCAGGAACGAATTCTTGTCGTCAAAAATGACGATCGAGCCCGCCTTGGTTGGAGTCAGCCTCCCCTGCAGCCGAATAATGTGCGCCGCAATCGGATCGCTGAAGTGATACATCACGTTCTTCATCGCGACCTGCACCGTTCCACTCGTATCTTTTTGAGCTTGCTCCTTGGACGACGACCCTCCAGTTCGCTCTTCCGCTGAGCCGGCATGGGCGGGCGCCTGCACTCCAGCTGCGGCCAGTAGTAACAAGGCTGACACTAGCAAAAGAGGATGCGTTCGTTTCATCGGGTCCTTAGATGCCACCACGCGGGAGTAGGTTCGAAGCGAAATGCTGTTTCGAGCCGCAGGAACTAGCGAACCAATGCTTTGAGCGCATCCACATTGCGACCGTCGTCGCCGGGTTCGTCGATCGGAGTTTCAGCTATGAACGCGGCGTGAGCGAGGCGTAAGTCGTTGAGGAGGGTCCTGAATGTCTCCTTGCCGATCATTCCCTTTCCAATGTGCTGATGGCGATCGAGTTTCGATCCCCGGGCGGCCTTGGCATCGTTGCAGTGCCATACCTTTACGCGATCCAAGCCAATTGTCACATCGAGATGACGGAGCGTCTCGCGGATGCCTTCCTCGCTCACGATGTCATATCCCGCAACATGTGTATGGCAGGTATCGATGCACGCGGCGACCGGCACAATGCCGTCGAGCCGATCCAGAATCTCCGCAACCTGCTCGAAGCTTCCGCCAAGAGAAAACTCCGCCCCGGCGGAGTTCTCGATCAAAATGGTGAGGCCTCCTGCTTTCAGATCAAGCCCTTGTGTGGACGCCGCAATCGCCGCCGAGGTCCGGAGTAATCCCTGTTCCCGATCAGCTCCGCGAAAGGAACCGGGATGCAGCACGAGATAGTCCGCGCACAGCGCCAGCGCCCGCTCCACTTCCCCGCGAAATGCCTGCATGGACTTCTGCAGAAACGAGTCATTCGCACTCGCCATGTTCACGAGGTAGTTCGTATGAATGACGAGAGGCCGCAGATCATATCGGGCGCGGAGCCGGTTCATCTCTGCGCAGTGCGGTTCGCCGACCTCATGCTGCGCCCACTGCCGCGGACTCGATGAAAAGATCTGGAATGTGTTGCAGCCCAGCCGGTAGGCACGTTCAGCCGCGTTCGGAACGCCGCCGGACGATGATGTATGAATCCCGATCCTACGCGACGTCAGCTTCGGCGGCTTTTTCGGAGCGGGCCGTTTGAGGATGTCGCGTTCGCTCTCCATGAAGCGAGTATAGATGTCCCCACCGCGCAGCCAACCATTCCATAGAGGAAGCTACCGATGACTCGATAGCTGTTTCACTTCCGAGAGCCTGCGGAACTCGTCTTCACTGAGACGGATGCCCGCGGCCGCCATGTTTTCCTCAAGGTGCTGCACTGAAGATGTTCCAGGGATCGGAACCATGCCTGGTGAACGATGCAGAAGCCACGCCAAAGCAATCTGCAATGGCTCTACGGTATGAGCCTTCGCGATCGCCGACAAGGCATCGTGAGCAGCTTTCCCGGCGCCCAGCGGGAACCACGGGATAAAGGCAATCCCTTTCTGCTCGCAGAAGTCCACAAGAGAATCCCATTCGCGATCGGCGAAGCTGTAGCGATTCTGCACGGAAGCAATCGGAACAATCTTCTGAGCGCGCTCGACGTGTTCCCGCGTGACGTTCGATAGCCCGACCATATTGATCTTTCCCTGCTGTCGCAATTCAGCGAGAGTCTCGACCGACGAATCGAACGGCGTGACCGGATCGGGCGCATGCAACTGATACAGCTCGATGCGCTCAAGGCGCAGTCGCTTCAGGCTGCCCTCAAGCGCCTCGCGCAAATGTTCTGGGCTGGCGTCGTGCGTCCACTGATTCGGACCGGGACGATTCCAACCTCCCTTGGTCGCAATCACCAGGTCCTTCGGATATGGCGAGAGCGCTTCGGCGATCAATTCCTCGCTGATGTTGGGGCCGTACGAATCAGCCGTATCAATGAAGTTCACGCCCAACTCCACCGCGTGTCGAAGCACAGCCAGAGCACGGGCGCGGTCCTTCGGAGGCCCCCAAACTCCGTCACCCGTGATGCGCATGGCTCCAAACCCAAGGCGATGGATGGTGCGTTCCCCGAGAAGAGAAAAATTCGCGCTGATATTTGTCGAGAAATCTTTGACGGATGTGTGCATGAGACCTCCAGAAGGGACTTACGTTACCAAATCGAAAGGAGTTGGATGCAATTGAAGAATGTCCGGGTGGGCAAAATCATAATTAACTGTATAGATGTGGACCTCTCGGATCAGATTCACAAAACCAGTTCTGGTTTGCCCTGACCTGATCCGCCGGATAGACTGATGAGTCAGGCCCAGTGGCGCTTTCCGCGCGCCAGCCCACAAAAAGGGAGTACCTATGCTAGTAGTCATGAAGGCGCAAGCCAGCGAAGAACAGGTCAGCGCCGTTTGCGAAAAAATCGAGAAGCTGGGCTACCGCGCCCATCCCATGCCCGGCGCGACCCGCACGGCCATCGGCATCACCGGGAACAACGGAGAAGTCGAGCACGGCACGCTTGAAGAAATGCCGGGCGTGCAGCGAAGTCATACCGGTTTCGAAACCTTACAAGCTGGTCAGCCGCGATGTCAAGGAAGAAGACACCGCGTCAGTCCGCTTTTCCGGGGACGACGCGGCTTTCGGCGGTACAGCGCTCGCCATCGTCGCGGGCCCTTGCGCGATCGAAAGCCGCGAGCAGAGCATTTAGTGTCGGCGGAGCGCGTGCAAGGCGCGGGAGCGCCAGTTTTCCGTGGCGGCGCCTACAAGCCGCGCACTTCCCCTTACAGTTTCAAGGTCTCGGCGAAGAGGGCCTGAAGATCCTGGCCGAGATTCGCCAGCAATTTGGCCATGCGCATCATTACCGAAGCCATCGACCATGAGTCGCTCGATCTGGTGGAAGAATACGCTGACGTGATCCAGATCGGCGCGCGCAACATGCAGAATTTTTCTTTGCTAAAGCGCGCCGGGCGCGCTCGCAAGCCCGTGCTGCTCAAACGCGGCATGTCCGCCACACTCGAGGAATTTCTGATGGCCGCGGAATACATCATGTCCGAGGGCAACTACAACGTCATTCTGTGCGAGCGCGGCGTGCGCACATTCGCTGACCACACGCGCAACACGCTGGACTTGAGCGTCGTTCCCGCCGTGCAACGCCTGAGCCATCTGCCCATCCTGGTCGATCCCAGCCACGGTACGGGCAAGCGCGATAAAGTCATGCCGCTCTCGCGCGCCGCCGTCGCCGTAGGCGCCGACGGATTGATGGTTGAGGTCCATCCTCAACCGGATCACGCACTCTCCGACGGTCCACAGTCGTTATTCCCCGATCAATTCGATGAGTTGATGGCACAAATCCGTCAGATTGCGGCAGTCGTCGGACGCACCATTCCCGCGATCGAAGTCAGCGAACCGGCGGCTGTCAGCAAATAGTTCACTCCGATTTGTACGGTGCACTTGCATGAGCCTTGCCTATCACAAAGCTTTGAGGCTTCTCGCCGCCACGGTGTTTACCGCAGGCGTCGCCCTCTGCGGACAGGAAGCGTCGAGTGGCGCCGCTGGTAAGTCTGCGAAAGATGATTCTCCGCGCACGGTTATTGTGGACGGCGTCGCCGAGCCTGTGTACAAGCCGGGCAAAGGAGTAACCTTTCCACGGCAGATCTACAATCTCGATCCTGAGTTCAGTGATGAAGCAAGAAGACGCAAGATCGAAGGAGTAGTGGCGCTCTCGGCCATTGTCACTTCCAAAGGCGACACAACTGAAATAAAGGTGTTGCACGGACGCGGATACGGTCTTGATGAGCAAGCTGTCGACGCGGTGCGGCAATGGAAATTCCGCCCAGCGACCAAGGACGGCAACCCCGTGTCCGTTGAAGTGAACATCGAAGTCGATTTCCGCCTGTACCATCGTCACTGACCCCGGACCATCTGATAGTCTTGCTTTCTTCGGCAGGCCGAATTCGTCTTGAGAAAGCTCCTCTTCATCGCTGTGCTTGTCCCCATCCTCGGTGGACTTGGCTGGTGGTACTTCCGCGAGGCAGAGTTTCCGGACTACGGGCCCGCGTTCCGCGAATACGCCTACGTCACGAATGGCAAGAGCAACACGGTGAGCGTCATCGATCTCCGCACCTTTGCGCTCGCCAAGACGCTTCACGTAGGCAGCGAGCCAACCGGTATCGCGGCCAACAGCAAGAAGAATGAAATTTACGTTGTCAACTCCGGGTCGGATAACGTCAACGTCATCGATGCCGAGACGAACACGTTGGCTGCTACGATTGCGGTTCGCGGACGCCCCTATTTCATCGACGTCTCCGAGGATGGAAGGCGCGCCTATGTAGCGAATTCTGCCGCGGGTAGTGTGAGCGTTCTGGACCTCGAACAACGCATTGTGTTGGGGAATGTAAAAGTTGGTGCGTCGCCCGGACTGGCAAGGGTGACGCCCGATGGCTTGACTGTCGTTGTTTCCAATCGCGGGGATAACACGGTCTCACTGATCGACGTCAAAACTCTGCACGTGCGCGCCACGTTGCCTGTCTGCCAGCATCCCGAAGATATCGCCATTCTGCCGGACTCCGGCAAAGCCTTCGTTTCTTGTTCCGGGTCATCGCAGGTAGCGTCAATTCAGCTCAAGAATCCTGTCTCACAGAAGGACGATCGGGTGCTGACCCTTCTCGATGTCGGCCGCACTCCGGTAAGTCTTACCCTCAAACCGGACGGCGGGGAAATGATTGTCTGCAATTTTGATTCGGACAGCATCTCGATCGTTGAAACCGGCAACGACGAGGTGGCCAGTAGTCAGGACATCGGGCAGCATCCGTCGCGAGGAACGGTGACTCTCGACAACTCCCGCCTGTATGTTTCAAATTTTGGATCGAATAGTATCGCCGTATACGACATCGACATGGGCCGCCGCATTACCAGCATGGCCGTCGGCAGCCATCCGGACAGTCTGGCACTCACGCCCGATCAAAATTACTTGCTCGTGGCAGACACTGAGTCCGGGGACGTAACAGTGATTCAGAAACGCAAGCCGCGCCGCACCCTCGAAACGTCGGAGTATTCCCTTTTGACCCTGATCCCGGTTGGCATGCAGCCTAATGCGATCGTGGTGAAAGCCTTCCTGATGGGCGGAGAAAAGAAGAAATAGGTCTCTTTCGCAGATTCCTTATCCGAGAAACCTTTTTTTATTCCAAGCGAAGCGGGGAATCTGCTGATCTACCGTCGCCAGCAAGCAGATTCCTCGTCGCCCAATAACTCCTCGGAATGACAAAAGCTTCAGGAGAGCAACAATCGTCTACGCCTGGACAGTCTTCGCGCAGATACGGTCGAACGCGGCCTTCAGTTCCGCAGCGATCGCCGGAGCTTCCCGCGATTCAATATCGCGGCGGGGCATCATATAGACGAGTTGTCCGTCGCGCATGATCGCGATTGATGGCGACGACGGCGGAAATCCGGTGAAGTATCCGCGGGCCTTTTCAGTAGCATCGGTATCTTGTCCCGCAAACACCGAAAAAACCTTGTCCGGCTTCGCTTCATTCGCAAGCGCCATGCGAACTGCCGGACGCATGCGGCCTGCCGCACATCCGCAGATCGAATTGACTACAACCATCGTGGTGCCGGGACGGTTCTTCAGAGCCTGATCGACGTCATTCGCAGTTTTCAGTTCCTCGATACCCAGGCGCGTCAATTCCTCGCGCATGGGGATCACCATAATCTCGGGATACATCGCCATATTGAAATTCCTCTCGGGTAGTATGCCCTATTCTATCGCGAGATCGAAGAGATCTTTGGAAGCAAGATCCGCGACGGTTCGCCGCTGTCGAAGTCGCTGTGTATATTGAAGTCGGATTCATGCTCATACAGGAAAACATTCCGCTCGCCCCGCTGACGACTTTCCGGCTGGGTGGCCCTGCGCGATTCTTCGTCGAAGCGAAATCGAGCGACGACGTACAGCAAGCTGTGACGTTCGCGCAATCGCGGAACCTGCCGCTTTTCGTTCTCGGTGGAGGCAGCAACCTTGTCGTTGCCGACTCCGGATGGTCCGGGCTGGTGTTGAAAGTTGCGATCACCGGAATCGAACGCCAATCTGCCGAGCAGGACGGAAAAGTTTTATTCGATGTCGGCGCAGGCGAGTCGTGGGACAGTTTCGTCGCCCACGCTGTCGCACACCAACTCGGCGGGGTCGAATGCTTGAGTGGCATCCCTGGCAGCGTCGGGGGCACGCCAGTGCAGAACGTCGGCGCCTATGGCCAGGAGGTTTCGTCAAGCCATCGAGTCGGTTGAAGTCTTCGATCTCAAAGACGGCCAACTGCGTGAACTCTGCCGCGAAGCGTGCGGCTTCGCCTACCGTGCCAGCATCTTCAACACCACTGAACGCGGAAGGTTCATCATCCTGCGCGTGACCTACGCTCTCGATCCCGAAGGTATCCCACAACTCGACTACACGGATCTGAAGCGATACTTCGAGGGACAAGAAACTCGTCCAACTTTGGCTGAGACCCGCGAAGCGGTCCGCAAGATTCGAGCGCGTAAGGGGATGCTCATCGTTGAAGGAGACCCGGATTGCCGCAGCGCTGGATCGTTTTTCAAGAATCCTGTCCTCCCCGAAGAACAGCACGAAGCCCTCAATCGGCGGGCGGCCAGCAAAGGATTGATCGTGCCCAGTTATCCGGCGCTTGATAGAAAGAAGAAGGTGTCAGCAGCGTGGCTGGTCGAGCACTCAGGTTTCGCCCGCGGATACACTACTGGCCACGTCGGCATCTCATCCAAGCACTCTCTCGCAATCATCAATCGCGGCGGCGCTACCGCAGCCGAGGTGCTAGCCCTGAAAGACCGGATCCAACAGCGCGTCGAAGAAGAGTGGTCCATCCACCTAGAACCCGAACCGGTATTTGTAGGCCTGTAGACCGCCCTGCTCGATATCAGAAGTTTGTCGTTCCGAGCAATGCGAAGAATCTGCTCTCCTCTCCTAATTTGACCGCCCTGAGTCCCGCCGCAAGTAAATCCTGATCCCACGTTCTCTCTCCAGAAATTTCTGAACAAAGCCGGTGCCGGGGCGGTCTTCATGTTTGAGGGCAGGCGATTGGTGGCGGGAGAGGCAATCCTGAACGGCGTGACGACGATCGACCGCGAACAAGCCGTCGAATCGTTAGTTCGGCAGCACTCGCGACTCGTTTACCGCATCGCTTATGCCGTTCTGCGCCGCCATCACGACGCCGAAGACGCCACGCAAGAGACATTCATGAGAGTGCTGCGCTACAGCTCGAAACTGGATGCGGTCGACGATCCGAAGACCTGGCTGGCTCGAATCGCCTGGCGCGTCGCAGTCGATCGCAGCAAGCTTCGAGGGCGAACTCGGGAAATCCCTCTGGACGATACCGACAAGCCAATCGCGGAACCGGCATCTCCGGACGCACTGGCAGACGCCGCCCTGCAGGGAGTTCAACTCAGTGCAGCTTTGGAAAAACTGATCGCGGCCTTGCCCGCAAAGCTGCGCGAGCCACTCATCTTGTCGACGATCGAAGAGATGTCTCCCGGAGAGGTTGCCTTCACCCTTGGAATACAAGAATCGGCCGTGCGCTCTCGCATTTTCCGCGCGCGTCACATATTGAAGGAAAAGCTGCAGCATGCGGGAAGGAGGTAACGGTGACCGATAGTCCGGATCACGAATACGAGCGACCGAAACTCGGAGAGGGATCGCAAGATGAGCTCGACCGCCGGCTCAACGATGCCCTCGCAAAATACTCAGCAGCGGCACCGCGGCCAGGTCTGGAAGACAGGATTCTCACAAGCCTGCGTGACGAGCAGATGGGTGCGCCAGCGTTTGCTTGGTGGCAATGGGTTATGGTGCCCGTCCTGGCTGTGGCTGTCATGGCCTACGGTTTGTGGTGGCAATTTGGGAAGTCCAATAGACCCCCCATCGCAAATCATCCAATCGTCTCGGCACCGAGCGTGAACGTGCCGGGAACGAGAAATTGCTCACCGAGACCCGAATACTCCACCCACACGAAAAACGGAACGCGCGCACGGCAGGAGACCCCAATCGCCGGTCAGGGCAGTTCAAGGGGCGAGTCCCAAACTTGACCAGTTTCCTTCTCCGCAACCGCTGAGCGAGCAGGAATTGGCGTTGGCGAAATATGCGAGCGCGTTCCCGGAAGAAGCTACGTTAATCGCGACAGCGCAAGAAGAATTCGAAAACGAAACACAGCGAAAAGCAAAACAATTTCAGTCGGAAGCTCAAGGCAGTGACGAAAGGTAGAAAACACTCTATGCGAAAAATAATCATGATACTGGTGGTAGCAATTGCAGCGTCGATCGGCGTCTCGGCCGCTGTGGCGCAGGAGCCAGAGGCAGTAAAGGACTCTGCTGCCGAGGCCTCAAGAAGCAAGGCGGTGCAGCCCTATCGCCTCGATTTTTCCTTCAATGAAATTGCCGACGGAAAGACGGTAAACACACGCCACTATTCCATGAACCTCGTGGCCGGCACCTCGAACGAGATCAAGATTGGCACGCGCGTACCCGTGGCTGTCTCTTCCAGCCCCACTGCGCCAACGTCCATGCAGTACCAATACTTGGACGTCGGCACAAACATCTGGTCTCAGTTACGCGAACATTCGGACGAGTTGACCCTGGCGGTCAGGGCTGAAGTGAGCAATCTCGACGTGGGCACGGGTGAGCACGTCGGGGCTTTTTGCCGCCCGTAGTTCGTCAGATCAAAATCGATGGCGAGACACTGCTTGTCGTCGGCAAACCTCTCCTGATCGGAAGCGTGGACGATCCTAACTCCAAGCGTCAGTTTCAACTCGAAGTCACAATCACCAGGCTGAAATAGCGCGTGACGGGACGGATGTTCCCTGTCCGTCCCGTCTTCAACTTCCAGCCAGTTTTGCCGCGCGCCGGAATATCTCCACGAACATCTCCCGCGTCAGTTTGCCGGTCTGCGTGTTCTGGTTTGAAGGATGGTACGACGCGAGCAATATCTTGCCGTCAGGGAGTTCGTAACTCGCGCCATGCCGGAATACGTAGGTTTTCTTACTCGCAATCAGACCGCGACGTTTCACATAGTTTAGAACCGCGTCGAATCCGATCTTGCCCAGCGCGACTATGACCTTGACCTTGTCTAACCCAGCGAGTTCGCGGTCGAGAAAGGTGGAGCACGCCACGAGTTCGGTCGGTAACGGTTTGTTATCAGGCGGGGCGCATCGGACGGCGGCCGTGATGTAGAGATCTTTCAGCTTCAGGCCATCGTTGCGATCGGTCGCGGTCGGCTGGTTGGCGAAGCCTGCTTCGTACAACACGGGGTACATGAAGGCGCCCGAAGCATCACCGGTAAAAGGGCGTCCCGTGCGGTTCGAACCGTGAGCGCCCGGAGCCAATCCCATGATCAGCACACGGGCCTGCGGATCGCCGAAACCGGGAACAGGCTTCCCCCAATATTCCCAGTCGAGATATGCCCTCCGCTTGACCCGCGCAATTTCTTCCCGATAGGCCACTAACCTGGGACAGCGCGTGCACGAAACGACGTCATGATTGAGAATCGTCAGCCAATCGTTGGCCATCAGGGAACACTCTGCCTCTTCTTGCCGTTTTCTTCCGACGCCGACGTGTGCATAGTCACGCATTGCCACCGGTTGTCTCTCTTTGCCCAGACAGCAGTGCGGCGCCCTCGATACTCGTCGGGCTTGCCGCCGTAGACCGCCCTTTCGTGAATGGTTGACCGGACCACCGCCGTGTCTCCGTAGACACGAACGTCCATCTCACCGTAATCAAGCGCCTCGAGCGGATCCTCCTTATCGCCGATCAGGACTACGAACTGATCTTTGTTGAATACTTCGCCATTGTTGCCAGACCCCACAAACTCGTCACCGAGAAGTTCCGTTGCAGCCGCCCTGTCGTAGTTCAATTCAGCCTTCCGGAAAGCTTCCTCCTGCTCCCTGACCGCTGCGATGTCATCCGCCTGCGACCGCTTCGAAACGCCGGCGTCTGGCACCCCGGCTGCCGCCTGCGATGATTGGTCTGGTGTGCGAATGGCTTGCCGAGGTACCTCGCACGACATCCCGCCGATGATGTGCCATCCTCGCGTTCCTCGTTGCCATGTGTGTGTGATGCGGAACAAAGTCCGCGAAGATTCGTCGGGATCTGGCCAGAAGTAGTGCGTCACCGCAACGTCGCCAAATACAGCGATTTTTTCTGGAGTTGGCTCGGCGATTGGAGGAGTAGGCGTCTTCGCCACGCGAAACTCCTCTTCCACTACCGCCTCGATCTCGCGCTTTCCAGCAGGACGATCCATGTAGTCAGGCCAGCCTGCGAAATCGTCGTCCCAAAGCGCCATGTAGTCCTTAAGGTTTCGGTCGCGCAAATATCGAAAGTAGTTCACCTCTCCGCGCCAAACATCCTTTTCCGTCGACGTAACCGCTTGCCTTGAAATGCCCTCGCCACGCGTTTTTTGCGGACCCACGTCCGGAGATTGCGCGCCCGCTAAACTTGCGACGAGGAACGTCGGCAAAACCAGAATTCTCAGCATGATCGTCACCTTAGAGCACTCATCGGGAAGAAGGGTGAGAGTATATATCCCGCTCGAACGCCTTCTGCGGTTTCCTTTATTGGTCCGCCAAACAGCGATACACCGCCCTCGACCGCCATCATCGTTTGACGCTGCTCTCCCTCAGTCTTTACACTCAGATGAACGGCGTGTGAATGACAATCCCGCGCTGTTCCCTAGCAGGTTGAAAGGCAGATCGTGAGTCCCACAGAAACAGTTGACGCAAAGAAGGACGGGGTTAAGCGCGAAATCTCGGTCGAAATCCCAGCCGACGAAGTCACCCGCGAGACTGAAACCATCGTCCAGAAATATCAGAAAGTTGCGCGCCTGCCCGGGTTTCGCGCCGGCCACGTTCCGGCGTCGATTATCCGGCAGCGCTTTAAAGAAGATCTGAAGAGCGACGTAGTCGAGGCCCTCGTGCCCCGCTATTTCCGCAAGGAAGCCGAGAAGCAGGGTCTGATCCCCGTCTCGCAGCCGCAAGTCACCGACTTGCACATCCACGACGGAGAGCCGCTGCGGTTTAAGGCCACCTTCGAGATCATGCCGGAGATCAAAGCCGAGGGTTATAAAGAGCTTCGGGCAGATCACACTGAGATTGTCGTAAAGGATGAAGAAGTCGAAGAGGCGCTCAACAGCGTGCGCGAACAGCACGCAACCTATACTTCGGTTGAAGGGCGTCCCCTCGCTGACGGCGACTTCGCGCAGTCTTCCATGAATGGACGGCCCAAGGACACTGACGACAAGACTCAGCCCGTCCACATGGACGAAATCATGATCGAGATTGGCGGGAAGAATACGGTCCCGCAGTTCACCGAAAACCTTCGCGGCGCCAACGCCGGTGACGAGCGATCCTTCGAGGTCAATTATCCCGAGGATACAAACGATAAGCGCCTCGCGGGCAAGACCTTTGTTTATACGGTCAAAGTTCAGGCCATCAAGCAAAAGAGCCTGCCGGAAGTGAATGACGATTTCGCCAAAGAGCTGGGCGAATTTACCAGCGTCGATCAGGTTCGCAAACAGATTCGCGACAATATGGAAGCCGAGCGCAAACACACAGCCGAGCGCGAAGCTAAAGACAAACTTGTCGCCGAGCTGGTTAAGCGTAATGATTTCGAAGTGCCTGAATCCCTTGTGGACCGGCAGATCGATCTGCGCCTTGAGCGCGGCCTGCGGGCTCTTGCGGCGCAGGGCATGAAGATGGAAGACATGAAGAAGATGGACCTGCCTCGCTTGCGTGCCGGCCAGCGGGACCAATCGGTGCAGGATGTGAAATCGTCTTTGTTACTGGAACGCATTGCGGAATTGGAGAAAATTGACGCCAGTGAAGACGAGGTAAATCACGAACTCGAATCGCTGGCGCAGCAAACAAAACAGACGTCAGAAGCAGTCCGCGCTCGTTTGACACAGGATGGGGGCCTCGATAGAATCCGGAACAGAATCCGCAGCGAAAAGACCCTCGATTTTCTGTATCACCAGTCCGCGTAACTCTGAAAAACGCGGACCACTTTCGATCCTCTCCATGCAAGTTCAGCGTTGCGTCGGGGCGGAGTGTGGCAGGTGAACGTGAAGCCGAATGAAAAAAACGACCCGCAGATGATGCTGGTCCCGATGGTCATCGAGCAGACTGGGCGGGGCGAACGCGCCTACGACATCTATTCCCGGCTGCTGCGCGACAACATCATCTTTATCGGCACACCGATTGACGACAACATCGCCAATCTGGTGATCGCACAGATGTTGTTTTTGGCTCAAGAAGATCCGGAGAAAGACATCCAGCTTTACATCAACTCTCCCGGTGGTTCCATCACGGCCGGCATGGCGATTTACGACACCATGCAGTACGTGAAGAACGATGTGATGACACTCTGCGTTGGCCAAGCGGCATCTATGGCTGCGTTACTTTTGGCATCAGGCGAACCCAAAAAGAGATTGGCGCTGCCGAATTCGCGGATTCTAATACATCAGCCCTCCATGGGAGGGTTGTCCGGACAAGCTACCGACATCGACATTCACGCGCGTGAGATTCTTCGCATGAGGGAGATCACGAACCAGTTACTTTCCAAGCACAGTGGACAGAAACTGGACAAAGTGGAAAAAGACGTCGAGCGCGATTTCATCATGAACGCGCAGCAGGCTAAGGAATACGGAATCATCGACGATATCATTTACAAGACGGCAAAAGCGGTATGATCGCCCTTCGCGCCTGAGGTCTCAACCCAAACGGCATGAAGGTCGGTTCAAGCAAAGCTGGGACCGGGATCATGCCGTGGAACCGCTGAAGGAGTAGAGCCGAGTGAAAAACAAGTCGGGAACCGACGAGATCCTACGTTGTTCGTTCTGTCACAAATCGCAGGACGCTGTAGCCAAACTGATCTCGTCGCCGAGTGATTACCCCCGCGCCTACATTTGCGACGAGTGCGTAGCGGTCTGCAACTCCATCTTGGAAGACGACCGTACCGCAACTCCTCAGGCGACCACACCTAACCAACTGCCTAAGCCCCAGGAAGTCAAAACCTTCCTCGACGAATATGTCATCGGGCAGGAGCAGACCAAAAAGAAACTTGCGGTCGCGGTTTACAACCATTACAAGCGCATCTTCATGAATCGCCAGAAAGCTGGCGATGGCATCGAACTGTCGAAGTCGAACATCATGCTGATTGGCCCAACCGGCACGGGCAAGACGTTGCTTGCCCAAACCCTGGCCCGCATGCTGGATGTTCCCTTCGCTATCGTCGATGCCACTACGTTGACCGAAGCCGGCTACGTGGGCGAGGATGTCGAAAATATCATCCTTAAGCTGCTGCAGGCTGCCGACGGCGATGTGAGCCGCACCCAGACCGGCATCATCTATATCGATGAAGTCGACAAGATCGGCCGCAAGGATGAGAACCCTTCGATCACCCGCGATGTTTCCGGTGAGGGCGTTCAACAAGCCCTGCTGAAGATTCTCGAAGGCACGATCGCGAACGTCCCGCCGCAAGGCGGACGCAAGCATCCTCACCAGGAATTCACTCCGGTCGACACCACGAACATCCTTTTCATCTGCGGTGGAGCTTTTGTCGGCCTCGACAAGATCATCTCCCGCCGTATCGGAAAGAAGTCGCTTGGTTTCCGCACCGGGGAAGACGCCGAGAAGGACGAAGCATTCAGCTCGAAGAAGCGCAGCCAGGAGCTCCTGCAGGATGTTCAGCCCGAAGATCTCATCAAGTTCGGCCTGATTCCCGAGTTCGTCGGCCGCCTCCCTGTGGTCGGCATGCTCGAAGACCTCGACGAATTCGCGTTGATTGAGATCCTGACCCGCCCCAAGAACGCGATCGTCAAGCAATACCAGCGCCTTTTTGAGTTCGAGAACGTTCGTCTCAAGTTCAACGACGAAGCTCTCCGCGCCATCGCGCGCCAGGCCATGGCTCGCAAGGTAGGTGCCCGCGGATTGCGTATGATCCTCGAAGAACTGATGCTCGACCTGATGTTTAACCTCCCGAGTCAGAAGAAGTTAAAAGAATTTGAAGTGACGCGGGAGATGGTGGAAAAGCGTAGTGCTTCCTTCGCGACCGTAATGGAAAAAGCGGGCTAGGAATTCGGTCGTCAGCCTTCGGTTCACGGGATTCAGGCAGTGCGCAAAATTTTGCCGAGTACCGACGCCGCGAGCTGACGACCTGCACTTAAATGTCATTCCATCACAGCGTCCCCTCAAGGTAGAATCAGGTAGGTTGCACGTTTGGCCGTCATTCCCAGGGAGACTTAGTGACTACATCCAAGGAAAAATACGAATCGCGAAAGCTGCCCATGATGCCCATTCGGGACGTGGTCATCTTTCCGTTCATGATGACTCCGTTCGTAGTGGGGCGCGAATCGAGCGTACGCGCTCTCGAAGAAGCCCTGGCTGCGGACAAGAAGATTTTTCTGGCGACTCAGCACGATGCCTCCATCGACGAACCAAAAGCCAACGAAATTTATCAGGTCGGCACCATCGTCAATATCGTGCAGAGCCTGAAACTCCCCGACGGCAACATTAAAGTTCTGGTTGAAGGCATTGAGCGCGGCAAGATTCTGCAGGTCGCCGACACCGACGGATACATGCAAGCCACCGTTCGCGTGGCCCGCTTCGCGACCGAGACCAATCAGGCAGCTGGAAGCCAGCATGCAGCGCGTCACATCGCTGTTCGAGCAATACGTGAAGCTTTGCCAGGCCCTGAATTACGAAACCATGATTTCGGCTGTGCGGATGGAAGATCCGGCCAAGCTGACCGACGTGATCTCCGCGAACCTTCAGCTCTCCATCGAAGAAAAACAGGAACTGCTTGAGATTTTCGATCCGGCCGAGCGCCTGACCCGCATCGCGGATGTACTCGATATCGAGATCGAAAAGCTCAATGTCGACCGTACCATCCAATCGCGCGTGAAGCGCCAGATGGAAAAGGCCCAAAAAGAGTACTACCTCAACGAAAAGATCAAAGCCATCCAGAAGGAATTGGGCCGTGGCGAAAAGAGCGAGTTTGACGAACTGAAAAAGAAGATCGAATCCGCGGGCATGCCAAAAGAAGTCAAGGACAAAGCCCTGCAGGAACTGAAGAAGCTTGAAGCCATGCCGCCCATGTCGGCGGAGTCCACGGTTTCCCGCAATTACCTCGACTGGCTGCTGGCCGTGCCGTGGAAGAAGCGCTCGAAAGAGATCCGCAACATTACTCGCGCTGAAAAGGTTCTCAACGAAGATCACTACGGCCTCGAGAAAATCAAAGAGCGCATCCTGGAATTCCTCGCCGTCCGCCAGTTGGTCAAGAATCCCAAGGGATCGATTCTCTGTTTTGTTGGGCCTCCGGGCGTGGGCAAAACGTCGCTGGGAATGTCGATCGCGAAGGCCACGGGCCGCAAGTTTGTCCGTATGTCTCTGGGCGGAGTGCGCGATGAGGCGGAAATCCGCGGTCATCGCCGCACCTATATCGGCGCCCTTCCGGGCCAGATCATCCAGATGATGAAGAAAGCCGGCACCAAGAACCCGGTCTTCATGCTCGACGAAATCGACAAGATGTCGATGGATTTCCGTGGCGACCCGTCCGCCGCATTGCTCGAAGTGCTCGACCCGGAACAGAATTTCATGTTCGTCGACCACTATCTCGACGTGGAGTACGACCTGTCGCAAGTTTTCTTCGTGGCAACCGCCAACGTCATGCACACGATCCCCGCGGCTCTGCAGGACCGCATGGAAGTGCTGCGGCTTCACGGCTACACGGAACAGGAAAAAGTTGAGATCGCCAAACAGTTCCTGGTGAAAAAACAGATCCTGGCCGCCGGATTGTCGGATAAGAACATCCAGTTCAAAGACGAAGCGATCACTTCCCTGATCCGCTCTTACACGCGGGAAGCCGGTGTTCGCAATCTGGAACGCGAGATCGGCAATGTATGCCGCAAGGTCGCGCGCAAAGTAGTGAAGGAAGGCGAAAATTACGCCATCACCATCACCGGCGAGAACGTCAACGACTTCCTCGGTGTCATCAAGTTCCGCGACACCTTGGCGCATGAGAAGTCCGAAGTGGGATCTGGTCACGGGCCTGGCCTGGACGGAAGTAGGCGGCTCGATCCTGAGCACCGAAGCCACCGTCGTCGATGGCAAGGGCAAGCTGACGCTCACCGGAAAACTCGGCGATGTCATGCAGGAATCGGCGCAGGCTGCCATGTCTTACGTCCGTTCGCGGGCACTGCGTCTGGGCTTGCCGCGAGACTTTTACCGCAATATGGACCTGCACGTTCATGTTCCCGAAGGCGCCATTCCGAAAGATGGTCCATCCGCGGGTATCACGATTGCTACGGCAATTCTCGAGCGCACTGAGCAAGATTCCGGTTCGTCGCGACCTGGCAATGACCGGTGAGATCACCCTACGTGGGAAAGTTCTTCCGATCGGTGGGCTCAAAGAGAAGTTGCTCGCAGCTCACCGCGCAGGGCTTTTCGAGGTCATTCTGCCGAAAGACAACGAGAAGGATCTGGCCGAGGTCCCGGAGAATCTGCGCACGTCGATGAAGATGCACTTCGTTGACACGATGGACCAGGTGCTGCAAATTGCTCTTGAATCGCCACTGCCCTCAATCGAGGAAGCCGCGACCCAGCCTATCGCGCCGCTGACGTCGGGCACGACCGACGTACCCACGGCACACCAGTAAGACACGGGATCCCAGGTTTGCGCATGAAAGCAAAGGCCCACTGAAGTGGGCCTTTTGTTTTTCGATTTCTAGTGTCGGCTATCCCAGATTTACCCAGAGAAGGGCATGGAACAATTCAGCAGACACCCCGCGTCGGAGTTCCAGCCGGTTCATGAGGGGATGAAGCTTGGCGCGATCGCTGGAAGTTGATGAAAGCTCGTTAAAGGCGATTAGAAGCCGATAGAGGGCCGATCTCCATTCGGACGATGGTTTCCTCGATCGCGCAGGAGATCCCCGCCAGAGAGCCGTTTCCGCCTCCGCAACGAGCATTCTACAGGCAGGAGCGACAGGTTTTCCGCACTGGCAACCTGTCATGCGTACATAATTGTATGTACAAACCACAACAAGCCTTTCGTTATCAATCGCCTCGCGGTCAATTCAACCGGCAATCATCTTCTCGGCTATGCACAGGCAGCACGCATCCGCTCGCACATTCGCGCCAGAGACCGTTCAACGCAGGTGGTCAGCCACTGCTGCAGTGCCTCTCGCGGACCATCCGGAATATAGGCGAACCGGACGCCGGCGGAATCGGCGGACCTCCACACCACCACACCGGTGATATCAAACATCTCCTCCCCGTCAGGCAGGGCGAACCTCAGGTCCACTCCCTCGCCAGCGCTCAACGATAGGTGGTGTTCTGTTCTAAGGCCCAGACCGCCCTCGCTCAGATTGAAAATCCTCGCCTGAACGAGTGGCCGCGTCCGCGTACTGATCGACGCCACGATGTTGACCGGTTCGCGATGTTGTTTCCGCCGTTGCGCGACCCGGGCGCAATAGGCGGCGCGCAAACATCGTTCGATCTGCACGGCTGAGGCAGGCTTGTGAATCAGCAACTGCACTCCGGCCGCGAACGCCTGCCGAAGGTCCAGCAGATCCCGCACGATCGCAACCAACACACACTCACGATTCAGCTTCGACCGGCGGACGGCGCATAGAAAATCCGCCAGGTTGTCGATCTCGCGCCAGTCCACGACGATCACGTCAAATTCCTCCGACTGGATCATCTCCAGGGCATCTTCGGCGCTGCCCACGATCTTCGGAGTAACTCGCAACTGGCTGAGCACGTTTCTGGTGATGCCCAGGAATTGAACGTCGGCGCACAGCACCATCGTGTGCATTTCCAGAGTCGACTTGCGCTTGCATTCCATGTGCTCCGCCATAATTTCCACGCCCTTGTTCGCCTGCTACTGATCTCAATCGGCGACACGGACTTGGAGTTCAGCCTGATCCCGGAATCGACGGGTGTTTGGCCCGTTACCTCCGTTCCTGCGGTCGCTGAAGTCTTTTGGGATCCTCGTTGAAGCAGTCAGACGATTGCATCCGTGGCGTCAATCCAACCGAACCCATTCCCCCTAACCCCTTGCCAATCTCGTCGCTCGCGTTGCAAACTTGAGCATGAGGGTCTTATCCAAATTTCTGGCAGCGGCAACCGATGCCTCCCACTTCCCGGCTCCCTCGGTTCCTGAGATCGCTTTCCTGGGACGATCCAACGTTGGCAAGTCGAGCGTGATTAATTCCCTGGTCGGTACGAAGTTAGCTCGCACCAGTTCGACCCCGGGCCGCACCCGCAGCATTAATTTCTTCGAAATTCGTTGGCCCGGAAAACCTCGTCCGGAAGTGATCTTCGCCGATCTCCCGGGCTACGGATACGCCAAGATTTCCCGCGAAATCTCTCAGGAATGGCCCAAATTCATCGAACCCTACCTCAACGAACGGCCAACACTTGCCCTGTGCGTAGCTCTCATCGATGTCAACGTGCCGGCTCAGCAGAGCGACCGACAGCTTCTGGATTTTCTCAGCGCCACGGGACGTGACGTCTTGGTGGTCGCCACCAAGAGTGACCGCTTGTCGAACAATCAATTGAACTCTGCCCTGCGAACCCTCGGCCAGCAATATCCTTCTGCGACACTTCTTCCCTACTCTTCGAAGACGGGCGCGGGGAGCGAGGAACTCTGGAAGGCGATTCGCCAAGTCGCGCAACAAGCCTCGGCCGAAGCACCTTACCCCCAGGCACTGCCCTAGCGCATTCTTCTCGCACCGCCTCCTCTTCCGCACCCGCTAATGTTTCAGCCGCATTCCGCCGATAGAAATCGCAGAGTGCGAACTCTATGGAGCAAGAATCCACCGAAGGTGTTTCCTACCTGATGGCGTTAAAGAAATCGCTCGACCCTGCGCCATCCGCGCCTCGGGCTCAGGTTCCCATGGACTCGGTTCCGCCTCCGGCACCACTCAATGCGGGGACTGACTCCAGCGATCGTTTCAAGGGCGCCGAGAAACGCCGGAGCCCGCGTTACAAATGCGAGGGCAGTGCCGAGTTACGCGAGGAAGGCTGCGATGTCCGCACCTGGGCCACCTTCACCGACGTGAGCGTCCATGGATGCTACGTCGAAGCGCAGGCGACTTACCCGGCCGGAACCTTGCTCCACATGAAACTGGAGGCGCACGGCATTCGGGTCCAGACCGACGGCAACGTCCGCGTCAGCTACCCGTATCTTGGGATGGGCATCGCCTTCGCCGACATCTCCGAAGAGAATCTCGGCCAACTAAAGCGACTCTTGGCGACCGTCTCTCACCCCTGCATGATCATGGGTCCGGGCATCGCCTCGTCCCTGCCGGCAACCGACCCGCTGCAGGCGGTGCCTGTGATTACCAAGCCAGAGGCTGCAATCCAGGCACTGATCGAATTTTTTGAAAACCGCCAGATGCTGATGCGCGATGACTTCTTGAGAATCCTGCGCAAGAGTCAGACCTAGGACACTTGCGCTTACGCCCGCCCGCTCATGCGCCTCCGCTCCGCCAACGTGGCTTCTGCAAAGTCCGTCCTTCTTACCCCGTCGATTCGTTATGATGTTGCAGAATGGCTCTCTACCTGATCACCGGCATTGGCGGCTTTATCGGATCGTCATTGGCACGCGCTCTGCTCGCCCGTGGAGAAAAAGTCCGCGGCATCGACAATTTTGCGACTGGGCATCGCGCCAATCTCGCCGAAATACTCGATCGCATTGATTTGCACGAAGGCGACATCCTCGACCTCGATGCCATGCACCGTGCCTGCGCCGGGGCGGATTTCGTCCTGCATCAGGCGGCCATTCCCTCCGTGCCAAAGTCCGTCCTCGATCCTCTGGGCAGCAATCGCGCAAACCTCGACGGCACAGTGAACGTCCTGATCGCCGCGCGCGATGCCAAGGTGAAGCGCCTGGTCTATGCGGCATCATCCTCCGCGTACGGCGAGTCTGCGACCTTGCCCAAACACGAGGCCATGAAACCCGACCCGATCTCGCCGTACGCCGTCGCCAAGTTGGCCAGCGAGCAGTACCTGGTTTCGTTCTATCGCTGTTACGGCCTCGAAACCGTGTGCCTGCGATACTTCAACATCTTTGGACCGCGGCAGGATCCCTCGTCGCCTTATTCAGGCGTTCTGGCAAAGTTCATTACACAGATGCTGCGAGGGGAACAGCCTTCGATTTTCGGCGACGGCGAACAGAGCCGCGACTTCACCTTCATCGACAATGCGGTCGACGCGAATCTGCTGGCTTGCAAGGCCCCGGCTGAAAACGTCGCGGGACAAGTCTTCAACGTCGCCACCGGTCGCAGAGTCACTCTGAATGAAACCTTCAAAATGCTGCTGGAACTCACGCCATACAAAGGCCAGCCGAAATATGCGCCCGAACGCGGCGGCGACATTAAGCATTCGCTGGCCGACATCTCGAAAGCCGCGGCCGGCTTCGGATACAAGCCGAGTGTGAACTTTGACGAGGGCTTGCGCCGAACAGTCGACTGGTATCGAGCGGCTGGCGTCAGGCGCTAGAACCCAGCCGTCAGCCGGAACCGGTCGATTGTTTTCCTTCGTGTTTTTTCCTTCCTCTGGGTTTTCGAGCTTTTCAGATTTAAGGCGAAACGCGTGCAGTTACGTCGGTTATCTACGGCAAGATTACCGACACGGCTAAAGTGACCACATGACCCTTTCCTCGATGGTGGTTTCGCGCGATTGGCAAGAAGTGAGTGTTCTGGAATGCATCCTCGGTGGCCTCAAGATTGATGTAGCGATCGAGAAGGAACCCCAGCGCGCCTTAGAACGTCTTGGCAAGTCGAAAATCGATGCCTTGATTGTCGATTGCGACTTGAATGGCAGCTCGCAATTCTTGCGTCAAGTGCAGCAGGCGAGCAAGGGGCAAAGTGCGATTCCGCTTGTGATCATGGGAGCCCGTCAACGAACACCGAGCCTCGATGCGACCGGCGCGTTGTTCGCATTCCAGAAGCCAATTTCCGTTGAGCAGGCCGTGCGCACTTTTACCGCCGCCCGCAGCATGATTCTCGATGGACGTCTGCGCTACCATCGCGCCGGCCTGGAAGTTCCGGTCTCTCTCAAATCAAAAGGCCGCAAAGCGGTTGAAGGTTATCTTCTGAACATCAGCCAGGGCGGGATGCTGATTCACTCCCATCTGCCGGTTGATCTCGAGTCAACTTTGGAATTGTCGTTCACCTTGCCGGGCCCCAAGGTGGAGATGAAAGCGCAGGCCAAGGTCGCATGGCACGACGAGAAGGGTAATGCCGGTATCCGCTTCTTGAAAATAGCTCGCAAGCAGGAACGCATGCTGGAACTCTGGCTGGCGCAGCAATTCCTGGCAAACTAGGCAGACTGTTTCGCGAAACCAAGGTCGATAGGGAAAACGGCAGAAACCACCTGCAATTAGCGGAACCGAGTTCCGGCAGGTTCTTCCATTTCTTCTTCAGCGTATCCGGCGAGCCGCGCCATCCTCTCGCCCAGACTCGTCCCTCCGAAAATCTGGAAGAAACTCCAATAAAGTCCGGCAACCACCAGAGCAGATCCCAATGCCATCGACAGGGGCCATTGCGGGGCCTCGCCTGTGATGGCAAGAAAAACCAGCGTGAACAACAACGCGCCTGCCACGACCACCAACGTGTGCACCGTCCAGGCGAGCGCACGTCCAGAGAGCGGTTGCGACAGCCAGTCCAATTCAGTCGTCACTGACGGCATCGCCGGAAGATGACGATCGAGTTCGGGCGCTTCGGCCGGAGGCTCGCGTCGTGGAGGCAACGGGATCACTTTGACCGGTGTCGCCGAGACGATCAATCCATCGTCCTCTTCCGGCTCCGTCATCGTGGTTGCCAGGGCAGGGCCTGCCGTGGGTGCCCGAAGGGCATGATCCGCAAACATTGATTCCGCCGGATCGGAGTGCAACGAAAAACCTTCCAGCAGATCGCCGAAGATCCACTCGTTGATCTGGCGGCTCAATTGGGGAGATAAGTCCACAAACCGTATGCCGCACTGCCCCGAAAAGCGGGACCAGATCACCTCGCCCCGAGTCTCGAATTTCAGCTTGGGGTAACGCAGCTCGATCCGGATCCGCAGCTCCTGACGAGGATGAACTGCCGTGACCACCTGCGCTCCGAAGCCCTCGTGCGACAGGTTGCGGACGACACCCCCGTTTGCGTCGTCCAACGTGACGTACATGAGGGTACGGAGTTCGTGGCGATGCTGAACTCGCGTTTGTCGCGCGGGAGAGATTCCTGCATCCATAGGCGCTGAAGGAAAGGCACTGCTCGACTAGCCGTTGCGTTTCAGAATCTTACCGTCCGAGCCTTCAAGGGTTTAGTAACTGGGGTGGTTCGGAGAGCCTCGGGCGATCCCGACCGAAGAAGATAGGGATCTCCTACAAATCCAGGCCGAGGAATATTCCCTTCGCGGTGCGTTCTGACGCCTGCCAGATTTTGACTGCCTCGAACATGACCACGGTGCCGTAGGCTACCGCAAGCCAGACCAGGACGGCTTCGACGGGCAGGTCGGACCATGCGCCGATGAAAACGCCCAGCATCGCCCGATGTTGATAGTTCCACCAACCGTACGGCAGAGCCAATGTTGCTTCCCACAACAAGCTGACCAGCATGACGAAGAACATGGTCAGGCTGAGAGCGCGCCAGTTGATGAAGCGACGCGTGGCTGGAAAAAAGCTAATTGCCGGAATCAGGCCGCCCGTGATCAGGACGATGAAGTATCCCGGCCAGCCCTCAGGAACCGACGAAAACAGCTTCTTGTAGGCGATCGCGAGAGCAATCAGCGCGATCCCCAGCGCTAATGATGTGGGATGAAACCGCAACAACCGTGGAAGTGCGCGCGCTTCGCCCCGATAGTCCTCGACCGAGTAGTCTGCCAACCAATACTCGCTGAGCCATACATAGAGCAGCAATACCGCAATGAAGCCGGTAAAGTAGAAGAAATACTCCTCGACCGGTACCGGCCGGCCCAAGGCTGGCGCTGAAATTCCCAGGGTCGACGCCGAATTCGGAAATTCGAAGAACCATTGTGCGAAAACCAGATCCAACAGACATCCGACCGGCCCAAGAATCGCGATGGTTCGCCAGAAAGCTCGCTGGGGAATTTCGAGGCCTTCTCCGGGAAGGAACCAGACGGCGATCCCGACAATCGGGACGATGAAAAGCAGCAGGCTCCAGGTGTAGCCATGGGGCGACGCGTTTGCCTCTACATGCAGAATCGCCGGAGTTCGAACCGAATGTAGCGTGATCGCAGCCGGAATCGCCAGCATGGCTACCATCCCAAGGACGATCCCAGCCGCCAAGGTCGAATTGGAGGAGCCGTGCTTGCGCGGTTGAGGCGCGTGACTTCCATCCGAATTATGAGGGGATCGCAGCATGTGTCCAGCTCTTGGGTTCGCAGGATTCTACTCCGGACCCTGAGGTCGCAAGCGAATTTTCCGCTGGAGTTCTACGATACGGGTTGTCGCTAGGGGCCAGCCTCCAAAGTACATGCCCAAAGGGGCACGCTCGGGCGATTGCATGTGGGCCGAAAGACCGATAACTTACTTGTGAGCTGTCTTTAAATGGCGAGTCCGACTACAAAGCCGGAATCCGAGTTGACGGATCCCGAACGCGGGATTAATCTGCCTGCCTGGCCGATGTCTCGCAGCGCAACTTCGTCAATCTCAGATCAGATTGATCCTGAAGGCGTTCGTGCGCCCGCACAGGATGCTTTGCAGGCCCTTCTGGCCTTCTCAGCTCTGCACGATCAACTGCGCCGCAGGAAGGCGCTTGCTGCCCGTCACGCGGGATTTGACTCCAAGGCTTCCCTTCCCGAGTTTGAACCTTCCGAACAGTTCGTTCTCGACGACGTGCTGCAGTTGGTTGCCGAGAAAGCCGTCACCATCACAGGCGCCGACGGCCTGGCGATCGCTCTGGCCGAGAACAATGAGATCGTCCTTCGGGCCGCGGCCGGCATCGTCCGGCCTGATGTCGGCGCCCGCATCGACCGTGATTCAGCATTTTCCGGGGCTTGTTTTCAAACCGCCCAAGTCGTCAACTGCGACGACACCGAAACCGATCCCCGCGTGAACCTGCAAGCCTGCAGAAAGCTGGGAGCGCGCTCCATGATCGCCGTCCCGCTGTGCGGCCGGCGGCGCGTGATCGGAGTTCTGGAGGCGTTCTCGGCATGGCCTTTCGGCTTCAACGAAGCTGATATCAGCAATCTGACATTAATGGCCGAGCTCGTTCTAGCGGCTCTCAAGCCTGAAGACGAAGACCGTTTTGCGCAGTCTGCGGAAGCCGCTGCAAATCGACTGGATCCTGCAAGCACTCCGCAAGGTGCGGTACCGGCCCCAGTCCAGGCGAAACCGCCAGAGGTGGCCACGTCCGTCGTATCGCCCAAGGCCTTAGCTGCTGCAGCGGTCGCAACGTCGCCGGGCATTGCGTCGATCGCCCCGGCAGTGAGCTTGCCGGCCGTCGCGCCATTGGCGAGCGCCCCTGTCGTGGCTCTGCCTCAACCGGTTAAGGCGACCGCTGAGGCGGCGATAGAGAAAGAATCAACGCCAACTTCCTCGGTCGAGGAGAAGGTTGAAGCCGCATTATCCGTGCCTGCGGTCGCTGAACCTTCGCTCACCTTTGGACAGCTCGGACCAGAAGCTTCGCCGAAACGCCTTGGCACGATTGCCCTGCTCATCGGGATCGTTGTCGTGTTTGCTTTTGCAGCCGGCTTCTGGTGGAAGTACAAGACGTCGCAGCTCGGCACAGCCATGGTTCAAACGGAACCAGCAAGCGCCGGCCAAACCACCCCCGTTGACAAACCAATAACGCCTCCAGCAACACCTGTGAGTGCGAGTCCAGCGCCGACTGTCGATGCTACCTCGGAACCGGTCGATCCCGACGCGTCCGCAGCCACCCCGCAAGAGGCTTCCAAGTTTCCACGCATCACCGGAGTGCGTCACTGGTCATCTGCCGACTCCAGCACTGTGGTTCTCGATCTTGAGGATCAGGTGCAGTACGAGGCTCACCGTCTTACCGGCCCCGATCGCATCTATTTCGACCTGCACGATACGCAGCTCACCACCGATCTCATCGGTAAATCGATTGAGATCGGCGATAACCTCATCAACCGTATCCGGATGGCGCAACCCGTGGCCGGCATGACGCGCGTCGTTCTTGAGACCAAGGCCGACACAAATTTCTCGGTGAGCCTCGAGTCCAATCCGTTCCGGTTGATCGTCGAAGTACGCAAGATCGGCACGACTTCTAAGGGCGCGGTCAATCTATTCCCGAATGCTCCGGAAACCGAGAAGAAGGCCTCGATCGTCGTGCCACCGCCCACGAAAGAAGATCTGCAACTTCGCGCCCGCGTTCCGAAGATGCGCATCGTAGTCGACGCCGGCCATGGCGGCTGGGATCTGGGCACGGTGGGCCGCCGCGGATTGCTCGAAAAAGATCTGGTCCTTGAAATCGCGCAGCGTCTGGGCAAACTCCTGCAGAGCCGCCTCGGAAGCGACGTCATCTACACGCGGCAAGACGATAACTACATCCCGCTCGACGAGCGCGCCGAGATCGCGAATCAGTCGCAGGCCGATCTGTTCATCTCGGTCCACGCCAACTACAGCGATCTTCCATCCGCCCGCGGAGTGGAAACCTACTTCACCAACCGATTCTCGGCTCCGGGATCGAAAGATGCCGGCTCAAAAGATGCGGACGAACACACCGTGGCGGGCTCGCTGAAAAACGCGGTCCTTCCCGCATTGTCTCCGGCCGACCTGCATGACCGTGTGGATCAATCGCGTCGTCTTGCGGCCAGCGTGCAGCGGTCGCTTTATGGAACCTTGTCGGTTCAGAATCCTGGCCTACGCGATCGCGGCATCAAGGAAGCTGGATTCGTGGTGCTCACAGAAAGCTCGATGCCCGGCATCCTGGCTGAAGTCTCCTTCGTCAGCAGTCCAGCCGACGAGCAGAAGCTTCGCAGCGACGGGTACCGCGAACAGATCGCCGAAGCCCTGTATAAAGGCATCGCGCGCTACGCGGCCAGCTCCCGCGGCGTAAAAATGGCCAGCGCCGGCAAGTAAGGGTTGAGTGGAACAGGCCTGCGGAGCTGTCCTGTGTGGAGCGGGCACTCTTGTCCGCTGCTTTTGAAGTTGTTTTCGCTGTCCCAACCCGGTGAACCCCCGTCCCTTAATCGGCCCGACCAGATGTACCATCGAGGCTGTATAGAGCCAGGCAGATATCAGAGGGAGCCCAAGCCAGATCAGGAGGCGTTACGACATGAAAGCAACGCTCGTCATGCTTTTCTTCGCAGCGACAGCCTTCGGCCAGAACGTTATACCCCCACCAGCGATCGCTCCCGGATGCGGTGTCGCGACCGCGAAGTTCGATGTGAAGACCGACACGTCTCAGCACCCATCGGCTCAACCGGAGTCGGGGAAGGCCCTGGTTTATTTCATGGAAGACGATGACAGTTTCGAATCCACTCCCAAACCAACTACCCGCATTGGCGTCGATGGATCATGGGTGGGAGCGAACCATGGAGATTCCTACTTCTACTTGTCGGTCGATCCCGGCGAGCATCATCTCTGCTCAAGTTGGCAATCCTTCGTAGCGTTCGGAGCGCGGGAAACTAGCGCGTTAGCGCACTTCACCGCAGAAGCCGGGCAGACTTACTACTTCCGCGTACGCAATACCTGGATCGGAGACCACCTCCATCAAGTCGACCTGTTGCCAGTCGACAGCGACGAAGGAAAGCTCCTTGCCACGCGTTTCGCTTTCAGCACTTCGCATCCGAAAAACTGATACAGACGAACGTAGTTCACGAGTGCCCCATTTTCCAGCGCGTTTTCAACGCAAGAAATGGGGCATTTTCTTAGTGAAGACAATTCGCGATTACTACTTCCCGGACCCAGCATTTTCCTTCTGATACGAAGCGCTCAGCGTGCCTTTGCTTTTTGCGATCGGCAGCAGCGTCGGATAGAACTGAACGAACGTCGTGTCCACCGCGGCATGATCCGCGTGGCAGGTATAGCATTCGGCCGTTGTGGGGACCGTCTTGCCGATCTTCTCATCGCCGAACCCGACGAACGCCCACTTCCCCGGAAAGTGCGCCTCATCTTTCACGTGCACTTCCAGCCCCATGAGTTCTGTGCCTTGAAAATTGCCTCGCTGGTTGATGGAGCCTTTGCCTTCCGCTTTGCGAACCTCGAGCACCAGCATCGTCTTGTCGGGCCATGTTCCTGTCTCCGTAAAGCTCTTGTAGGCTTCCGGATTCACAAAGACGTTGTCGAACATGTGATGGTCCATCTCCATGGCGCTTGGGTTGTAGCTCATGTCGAAACCAGTCGTGAGATAGACCCATTGGCGATAGTTCTCGGGAAACTTGAGCTGAGCGTCACTGGTGTACTCCGGTCCTGAAACTGGCGGCGGCGTTGCAGACTTAAGCAGCGCGGCAGACGCAAGCAAGACCAGCGCGGCGAGCGGGAGAGAAGCCTTCTTCATCATCATCCGCAAAGTATGAATCGACAGGCGAGCCGCCGCCAGTCCTTTGGCTGCATAGATCCGGCGTTTGGCTGCACGGTTGGCGCTCCCGCCCATTTCTAGCATACGATTCTGACTATGGAGGGAACGATCACGCGCTCGGAGTCGCCCCGCTGGTTTTGGATCGCCGTGATCTGGACCGGCATCGCCCTGTTCGACGCCTCACAAACTGTATTCGTGATGCGCGCCGAAGGCATGCATCACAACTGGGTCCGCCTGTTCGTGACGCTTCTGGTTTCATGGCTGCCGTGGCTCGCAGCCACGCCTTTCACGCTGCGGCTCAGCCGGAGCTTTCCCCCAGCGCAATGGCGAAGGATATCCACATGGGGAGCGCACCTTGGAGCATGTGCGCTGATCGGAGCCGTATACGCGGCGTGGGTTGCTTTGTTCGAAGAATTGCTGAACCCGTGGGCCTTGACGCCAGGCCCCGATCCTTTCCTCGAGCTTTGGAGGCATAAGTTCTGGAATGGCTTGCTTTCGTACATCATCCTTTACGGCCTGATTCTGCTTGCCGATCACCTCTTGCGATCGAGAGAACAGTTGGCCTTTCAGCACACCGAAACCGCACGCCTCAACGAGCAACTGTCGAAGGCGCAACTGAACGCGCTTCGCCGCCAGATCGAGCCTCACTTCCTGTTCAATACGCTCAACGCGATCGCTGGGCTGGTTCGTGAAAACCGGAACGATGCTGCCGTCAGTATGATCGCGGGACTCAGCGATTTCTTGCGACGCATTGTGCAGGATTCCGACCGCCAGCAAGTCCCGCTCGGAGAGGAACTCGAGTTCACGCAGAAGTATCTCGACATTCAGAAGGCGCGTTTCGCCGAGCGCCTGCAATACAGCGTTGATGTTTCAGATGATCTTCTTCTCGCGCAGGTACCCAGCCTGATTCTGCAACCGATGGTCGAGAACGCCGTGAAACATGGAATTTCACAACGTGTGCAAGGCGGAGCAATCCGCATTGCGGCCTCTCGATCCAATGGAACGCTCAACCTGAGCGTCTACAACGATGGGCCGAGCCTGCCGGCGGCATTCAACGAGAAGCAATCCGGGATCGGGATCCTGAACGTGAAGAGCCGCCTGCAAAGCCTTTATGGCGACGCCTTCGAGTTGAGCATGCGGAATCAGGAACCCGGAGGCGTCGAGACATCGATCTCCGTACCGTTCGTCACGTCCCCGGCCAACTCGCGCACGGAGTGAGTTCGTGAACACTGACGAACCTCGCGCCAGAATCCGCACCCTTATCGTCGACGATGAACCCCTGGCTCGCAGCAATCTTTCCGTTTTACTGCGACGCGATCCCAGCATTGAGATTGTCGGCGAGTGCGGTTCCGGATCGGAGGCGATTGGAGAGATCCGCATCTCTCGACCCGAATTGCTGTTTCTCGATGTGCAGATGCCGGAGTGCGACGGCTTCGACGTCCTCGAACTGTTGGGAAAGGACTCGCCTTCTGCCATCGTCTTCGTGACGGCCTACGATCAGTATGCCCTTCGCGCGTTCGAGGCCGGAGCGCTCGATTATTTGCTCAAGCCTTTCGATAACGCACGATTCGAACGCGCCCTCGCACGCGCAAAACAAACGATCAGTGCGGGCATGGTTCGCGCCCGGAGGCCGGAGCGCATTGCAGTCAAGAGCGCGGGCGAGGTTTGCTTCGTCAAGATTTCCGAGATCGATTGGATCGAAGCCGCCGACTATTACGCCTGCCTCCACGTCGGATCGAAGAGTCTTCTTCTTCGCCGCAGCATGTTGGAACTGGAAGAGGATCTGGATCCGAACCTGTTTTGCCGTGTCCACCGATCCACCATCGTGAACCTGGAACGGGTTCAAGGGCTGAGAGTTGCCGCCGACGGCGAGTACGAAGTCTTACTCGAAAACGGGGCCAGAGTGCGACTGAGCCGCCGGTACCGCAAACAGCTACAAGAACGGCTGGGGGTACAGGAGGACAATAGCGCGATCTGATCGATGAGATCACGCTGTGCGGATCGGCGCGGAGTGTTGAATCTGGCGAGGAATAACTGGCCTACAACTACGCCCGTTTATTCAGTTGGCCGGGGCTGCTTGCTCTTCTCTGCGACCTTGACGGCGTAACAATCCCCGTGGACCGCTGCTCCATTGCTGTCAGTCTTGCTTGTCTCCAACGCGACAGGCTTTCCACAGATGGGACAGATTGGAGCAGGGTTTTGCAGAATAACCAAGAATTCTCCTAACGAAATTGGAATGCAACTGAGAGCGACACAGGAATTTTATCAGAATAACTACCCGTAATAGTAGACGAAGAATCCCCCACAGATCTGAATCATGATTGGCGATCGTGAATCTCGTCGCGGTCGAAACGCCAGCCGCGGGAGCGGCCCTTGCCGGACAGTTGTCTAAACTCCTCGACGCTGCGCTCTGGGTCGTCTCCGCCGACCACCGTTTGCAGGTAGTCGCGGACCATTTGGTTCAGGCTCTTACCGAGAGCCTCCGCCTTCTTGCGGGCGCGAGCAACGAGTTGCCCGTCGATGGAGAGGGTGAGATTCATTCACACAGTAGATGTGAACACAGGTTATGTGTCAATAAAGCGGAGTGGAGGCGCCCCCGAACGCCCTCGTCTGGGGTCGCCGGCTGCACGCGCGCAACGGGAGACGTCAAGCGAGTGGAAATTCAAGAAGCGACTTCAGTTCCCTGGCGGCACGCCGCCGTATTTCTCGAGCCACTTCAATTCTTCCCGAACTTTGATCTTTCCGTGCCACGGATTCTTCAGTAGCGAATGGCCTTCTCCCGGAAAGATCAGGAGTTTGTTGGGCACGCCGAGCGAATAGAGCGCGTGTTCAAGCAGGTAATCTTCGAGAACGGCGACGCGGATGTCGTCAGCCCCTCCTACCATGTGAGTCGGCGTCTTGACTTTGTCGATCTGAAAGATGGCCGCTTCGTCGTGGTAACGCTGCGCGGCTTCCCAGGGGCGTCCGCCAAGGAAATAGGCGTCGTCCATCGTCGTGTCGTCGTTGCCCCAGTTCCCGATGTGCTCGACTGCTCCCGCACCTGTGACCGCAGCTTTGAAGCGAGCGGTTTGCGTGATCAGCCAGTTGGTCATGTACCCGCCGTAGCTGTACCCGCCGATCGTCAGGTGGTCCGCATCGGCGATGCCATCCTTAACGAGAGCGTCGACGCCTTCGAGAATGTCTTTGCCCGGGCGCGAGACGATGGCAGGAACGATCTGCGAGAGGAACTTGTCGCCGTATCCAGTGGAGCCGCGATAGTTGGGCTCGAAGACGAGCCACCCGTTGGTGGCTGCGAGTGCGGACCACTGGTACCAGTCCGCCTCAAAGTGATTGCCGTCGGCGTCGGCCGGGCCGCCGTGAATGAGCGTAAACATCGGCAGATGCTTCGCCTCAAATTTGCCCGGCGGATAAATCAACATGCCTTCGACGGTCGTACCGTCATCGGCTTTCCATTGGTAGGGCTTGCCCTGCGGAAGATCCTTTTCCGCAAAAGCTCGATTGAACGACGTGATCGGACGCGCTTCGTCGATTTTGTCGGCGCTGTCAGCGAGATAAACCTCTTCCGGTTTTCCGAGAGACGAGTAGACGAACGCAATGCGTCCGGAATTTTTCGCCGTCGAAATATTGGCGTATGTGCCTGGCCAATTCGTCAGCCGATGCAGCGATGTACTTGGTTGATTGACAGAATACATTTGCACTTCCGTGCCAAGGCGCGCGGAGGTTAACAAGCCGTCGCCTGCAATGGCATAGCGTTCGACCGGTCCAATGAAATCCTTCGCCCATTGCTCAACCACGCCGGATTGCGCGTCGACCCAATAGAGATGGGGTTGCACATCGCGGTACGGCCCGGATACGTTGCCGATTTCGACGGTGAAGAAAATGTGCCGGCCATCGTTCGACCAACGCGGATGCGTTTCGACCGCTTCGTTGTGGGTAACACGGCGAGGTTGCGCGTTGCCGGCAGCACTCCCCGATCCTGTCACGTCAACAACGTAAATTTCCACGTCCTCCGATTTTTCCTGGCGCTGGTTAATGGCGTTTGAAAGAAATGCCAGTTTGGTGCCATCCGGCGAGGTAATCAGCGTATCGACACGCAGGGGAACAGTTGCGATGGAGCGCGTTCCGGGCGTGAGATCGGGCTGCTGTTCGGGCTCGCCTTCCTTTTTCTCGACCATCGCCGGCGCGGAATTGTGTCGCGACAATGCCGCCGCAACATCGAGCGCGAAGATCGTGTCCCCGCGCTCCGCGGTCCGATACTGCACAACATCCTTCCAGTCTTTCTTGTATTCGTCCGTCTGAGCCTTGCTCCAGGGTTGGCGCGTCGCAAAATAGATCGTCTGGGAGTCGGAGGACCATGAGAATGAGTGGACTTCTTCCTCTCCCCGCGTGAGTGGAATGGCCTCGCCGCCATGCGGAGAAATCAAATAAATCTGCCCGGTGGCATCATCCTTCGAATCAGAATCTGAATCCGAATCGCTTTTTCCTGAGCCAGTCTTGCGTTCAGAAACAAACGCGATCCATCGGCCATCGGGCGACCACTTCGGTTCAGAATCGTGCCCGGACTGCGTCAACTGGATCAGCGATCCACCCTTACCGTCATCGCGGTACAGCCAGAGATCGCTGCGAAAGATCTGCTGATCCCAGTCGGCACGCTCGGCATCGATCACGACGGAACCGCCGTCGGGAGAGATTTCAACCGCCGTGAAGTCCACAATGTTGAAGAATTCGTCTAAGGTGAGTTTGGATTTGTTTTGAGCCGAAGCCACAACGGCAAGACTCGCCAAGATCACGGCGAGGGAGGCAGAATTTCTCATTTGCATAGGGTCCCTGAAGGAAACAGCGTTATATAACGCGGCGTTCGATAGAAGCAAGTTTGTGACCCGGAGTTGTATAGCGCGTCAACATCCACAGGGTCGCAGCGAAAGCTGGGACAGACAATTGAAGATGGGTCCACCGCGAGACCGGGCCAAAGAGCGGCAGCACGAACGCCAAGTATGACAACAATAAGATCCAGGGCGAGGCTGACGCTTGCGCGTTGGTCAGGCTCCAGTCGGTTAGGAGCAGTAGCACCGGAGCGAGAGCCAGCAAGTCGTAGACGAATAGATGCGGATTGATAAGAACGGCTGCGAGCGTGAGTGCGCAGAACCGGATCGCAGTCGAAGAGTCAGACTTCCAGACGACTACCGCGATGACGAGTACAGCCGCCGAACTTAAGCCATAGAGAGCGAGCGCGATTGTGGGAAACGGGACGAGCAGTTGCCAGAACGATCGCAGTGAGTGCATCTGAATCGGCGCGAAGCTGAGTTCCGCTGCGCCGAGCCAGCGCGCTGGATACCGGAGCATTTCGAAGTACGAGCGCATCGTCGCGGAGCCGAAATAGAATTGCGCGAAGCCTAGCTGGGCAGCTGCCGAAACGACAACGCCGATGAGCGGCTTCCAGGCAGACGCAAATAGGAAAATGACTGGGACCGCAACCAAGAATTGCGGTTTGAAGACAAGAACTCCCAACGCGAAACCAGCAATGAATGGGCGATCCGAACGGAATGCCAAAAATGCGGCCGTGAAGCAGGCCAACACGATGACGGACATCTGACCCCGGACAAAAAAGTGGAATAGCGGGGGAAATGCGATCGCACTTATGAAAGCGATTGACCGGTAATCGCCGAGACTTGGGCACCACCGCCACACCGCGTAAATGCAGGCGAAGTACACGATCAAACTCAACAGGACCCAAATGCGGGCGGCGTTCACGAACGACAATTTCGCAAGCGGCACGAACGCGAGGCCCACTTGCGGTCCGTAAAGATTTGGAACCAGGACTTGTGTCGGTTGGCCGATGATCGCTTGCATTTCGGAGGCTTGCACCCCGACGTTATAAAGGTGATCGGAGCGATGTTGGGCGACAAGTCGAGCGGAAATGTAAAAAGGCAGGAAATCCTGGAACTTGATGTTGCCAGCGCGGTCAAACGGTCCCGACGTCGCGAAGTCGAACGCGCAGACTCCCCACAGGCAGACAACCAGCACGATCGCTTGAGCGCGAAGGCGGCGCGGGTTCAGCCATTTCAAGAACGATGTCAACCAGATCGGCGCTGGTTGTGCAGGAAAGGTCACGACACAGGCTCGGCGTTCTTCACTGCGTCGTCCATCGATTGGCCGGGACGAAGTGTGTTCGGGACGATCCGCCAGCCATCGTCGTACTCACGAAATCCCACGCTCGATTTGTAGTGGAGTTCTCCGGAGAATAGCGCGTCGCCGATTTCGTTGACGGGAGCCCATTTCCAGGTGAATTCGATGTCAGCAGTATTTCCCTGTTTGCTGATGCCGGTGATGGCGATGATTTCGCGGCGCGCGGCCGGAATAGCGATCGACGATTTGCTTGCATCTTCGGCCGAGATCAAGTTGCGTACCGTGTCGACGCCGGATGGAGTAAGCAAGACATCCCAACAAGGCGGTGGCGCGACGCCGGGAGAACAGGCGATTGCTGTAGCGGCCAGCCATCCGTGACGCTGCAGGACGAGATATTCCGGTGCAGCATAGTCTTTGCTCGAAACGACGCCCGTACGCAGAACGAACAATTGCGGAGCGCTGAAAGCTTCTGAACCAGCGATCAGATCGGTGGCGAGTCGGCGGGTGAGGAAGTCGCGCGGAGAACAAGAGGCTAGAAATAGCAGGCTGAACAACGCAACCAAGAAACGCGACTGCGAAGTTCGCGCGAGTAGCTTTCCCATCTGCGCAACGTTCGGTAAGTCCCCATTTCTCGTGCGAGAAAAGGAGAGAGAGATGGCGGACCCAGAAAAAAATCGACCCATAGAAATGCGGTCGGGCTGCGCCCGTCGGACAGACGAGGGCCTGTCCCCGCATGGATTCTTTCGAAAGATTCATGATCTAACGATTTGTGATTGTAAACAAACGCGAGCGGTTGTGCGGAACGAAAGGGCGGGAAGTAATCTGGCCGTCGAACTCGGCTGCCCAGCGCCCGGGTATCTGTGTGGCACATCGAGGGCAACGACCGTCGGGAGTCAGTTTGTAATCTTCAATCAGGTATCCGAATCTGCGAATCAGGGTTTCGGAGCAATTCGAGCAGCGTGTGTCTTCAGCCGTGCCAACCTGTCCGGGCAGATTGCCCGCGTAGACGTAGCGCAGACCGGCGGAATGTCCGATCTCGACGGCGCGCGCAAGATCGTCCGCCGTGGTGTTGCGGTGATCATTCATTTTGTAGTCGGCATGAAAAGCGGTTACGTGCCAGGGAATATCAGGAGAGATGCCAGCAAGAAATTCCGTGAGGCGCCGAAGTTCGTCGTCGGAATCGTTGAAGCTCGGAATGAGCAGCGTCACGATCTCGAGCCACAGTCCCATGCTGTGAATGCGTCGGATGGAATCGAGGATCGGTCCGATACGCCCACCCAGTTCGTGATAGTGGCGATCGTCGAAACTCTTGAGATCGACTTTATACAGATCGAGCCAGGGACGCAGGTATTCGAGCACTTGGGGAGTACCGTTGCCGTTCGAAACAAATCCGGTCAGCAGTCCTGCGGCCTTCGCTTCCCTGAAAACTGCGACCGCCCATTCGCTGGTGATCAACGGCTCGTTATACGTGCTGACCAGCACTTTTGCGCCCTGCCGGACAGCGTCACGAACCAGAGCTTCAGGCGACGCTTCCAGCGGAAGGGAGAGGGCACTCGGATCGCGCAGCGCCTGCGATGTGACCCAGTTCTGGCAGTACCCACAATGCAGGTCGCATCCCAACATGCCAAAGCTGTAAGCGAGGGCGCCTGGATACGCGTGGAAGAACGGCTTTTTCTCGATGGGGTCGCACTGCATTCCGGCGGTATATCCCCAGGGCGCGTACAGCGTGCCGCCGCGATTAAATCGCACCTTGCAGACGCCGGGTTGGCCTTCGGGAATCGGGCAGCAGTGACCACAGGAAAAACATCGGACGCGATCGTTTTCGAGCTTTTCGTAGAGCGAGAGATCAGCCTCGCGAACCTTCTCGTCGAGGATGTTGCGCAGGGTGGGCACTGAAACCTCTTGTAGATATTGTAGCTTGCAGGCGCGTGCAAGAGCGCGGCGAGGCGAAGAATGGATAGGTCCTTCGCTTCGCGAAGGATGACATGGTAGATGAGATGGCGAATCGAGTTCAGTTACGAGCTTTGAGTTGTCCCGCTGCGGGTTTTTCGTAGGGGTGATGCTGCTGGAGCCAGCGGTCGGCATCGAGTTCGATGGATGTGACCTGGGCGCGGGTGAGGCGCGCTCGGACTAGCGGAGAGAGTGCCTTGCTGGCGTCGTCGCCGCTGAGTCGCGCAACCACCATCCAGAAATAAGCGCGATTTGAATCTTGTGGGACGCCGCGACCGCTGAAGTAGATGGATCCCAGTTTTGACTGCGCCGGTACATTTCCCAGTTCGGCGGCTTTGGTAAACCAGCGAAGAGCTTCACTTTCGTTGAGCTTTACGCCATCACCGGTCGCGTAACGCAAACCCAAGGAATTCTGCGCCGCCGGATTCCCTTTTTCGGCCATCTGGCGCAATTGATCGAAGGTTGCTGTTTCGATTGACGGATTCAGCAGTGAGACGGGCGGCGCCTCAGTCTTCGGCGCGTGATTCGAGGCCAGCACGGTCGTTACCTGAGTATTCCCGTGAGAGCGGAATTTGTCTTTCATCCATGGAACGACATCGCTCGCGATCACGGGAGCCGCATAGTAACCGAGCAGCAGAGCGATAGTGGCGGCCGCACAAATGAGAATGATCAACTGCGAGCGCGGAAGATCGACGCTCGAGTTTGCTTTCTCTTGAGTTTCCGCCTTTTTTTCTTTCTCCTTCAATTTTTCCTGCTGGTCTGCGGAAGCAAAGAGCACGCTGCCCGGAGCGGACACAAAAGCTGGCTTCACGATCGGGGTTGCAGTCTTGGGATTCTCAACGCGCGAGGAACGGTTGACTGCGGCTAGCACGATATCGGCGAGGCGCTGCAATACCCGTCCATCGACTTCAGAAAATGCATTGGGCCGTCCAGAAAATGCTTCGATGAGGCCAATGGATTTTCCGTTAGCACGCACCGGGGCAGCAAGGATGGATCGAATGCCAAGTTCACGGCAGCTTTCCGGATCGACGCGGGCATCGACTTCGGCGTCGTCGCATCGCAGCAGCGTGCCATTCTTCACACACTCGCCGGAGAAGCCGGAACCGACTTGCAGTCGCGCGCCAATCGGGGGGGCATCACTCCCGGAACTGGCGCGACAAACCATGAACTCAGGTCCCTTTTCGGCAAGCGCGATAGCGGTCCCCGAGGCCCGAACCAAGGCTTGAGAGCGCTCTGCGATCAAGCGCAATGCAGCGGGCAGATCAGAGCCGAGTGCTTCTACCTGACGTTGTACGGCGGTCACAGTTGCGAGCGCATCGGTATAGCTGGGGCGTGGAGGACCGCTGGCCTTCGAACTGGCGGCGCCCGCAATCTCCGCCTCACCGTTGGCCACTCCAGCCATCACATTGACGAACAGCCACTCGCGCAACCGGGACAAAGATTCGGGAGGCAGATCTGAAAAGCGCACACCGGCGCGTCCGGCCTGGTTCGACCAAATGACTTGTCCGGTGGTGTAAATGTGGTCGGCACAATCCGCCAGGTCAAGACAAAGATTGAGTGGAGTCGATGACTCGAGGGGAGAATGACACTGGATCGCCATGCCCTCTTCGCTGATATCCACGATCTCGTGCAGGTCGAGCATCGTGCCTTTGGGATCAGCGGTGAAACTTGCGTAGGCCGGCGTCTGAATTTTGTGACGCACACGTCGCCGTCGATTCGGCGCGCCAGAAGCCAACGTCGAGGTTATGGAAGACATGAGGAGCCCAAAATCTTGATGCTCCATATTAGCGCGGAATGCCGAGAAATCAGCAAGGAATGAAATGATTAGGGCATTTTCTAATCACGTTTTGGGACAAACAAATCGGCCCTTCTTGGAACGAGTAACTGGTTACCCTTCGCATCTAGCCGGCCTTGCGCAGCACCTGTTCCCTGTGAAGACTCGAGATCCGGGAAATCGCGGCGACCATCATGCCCGACAGCAATTGCATGGTTGCGACATCGCGGTCGTCGAAGGCTCCCGGGGTCGAAGACAGCACTTCGAAGACTCCAAGAGTTCGGCGGAAGTGTCGCAGCGGCGAGACTAGGATGGACCGCACGCCTAAGCGGCGACAACTTGCCAGATCGACTCGAGGATTGCGTTCCGCATCGTGGCAGAGCATGATTTCGCCCGATCGAACCGCCTCGGCTGAGATGCCGGCATCGGTCTGCAAGCGAACACCAAGGTCTGGGGCCGTACGTCCGGCGCGTGCGCGGCAAACAATTTCGTCCCCGGCCCGCAGAGCGATCGCCGCGCCAGTGGCACCGGTCAATTGCTGCGCACGTTCCGTGATCGCACTGATGGCAGGCTCGAGATCGAGTTCGGCGGGATAAATCTCCGCTTCGTCTGCCAAGGAAACTGCCCGGAATCCAGAGGCTGGGTGACCCGCATTCGATACGCGAAGCTGACTCCGCTGGGCGAGCGAAGGGACGCGCGAATGATCGAATACGCTGACTTCGTCGGGGTGGGGTACGGTTCGGAGCAGATCGCGGACCAGGCTATCGAGTTCGCTATCGGTGATCAGGTGTGCGGTTTGCTGGTTTCGCAGGGATCCACCGAGAACACGAGAAAGTCCGACTATGGATGTGCTGCCGCATGCCAGGCAATATGGCTTGTTGCTGGTGCTGATCAGCTCACATTGAACACAGAACATTGCAGACTGTAATGGAACAAAAGGAACGTCCTTGAAAGTCGTGCCGTAAACGGACTTTCCAAACATGATTGCGTCGTCCTCGTTTCACCCGCAGGTGCAATTGAAGGTAAATACAGGACTTAAAGCGAGAAAGTAACGTTACTGGTTCCCCCGTGTGGAAAAAGTGGTTTAAAAGTCAAGCGTTTGCGAGGAAGGGTGAAGAATGTTGCATACCTTCGGGAGCGCACAGATGCCGAAGTCTTCGGAAAGTTTGGCAGATTTATTTTTCTCGAGTGCCATTGCCTCACAAGGGAGGCCTACGCTATTCTGTTTTTGAATTCACGGTCCCTATTCGGACCGCTGGGGGATTTATGGAATGGACAGCACCTGCTTTTGAAGAAGTTTGCCTCAACTGCGAAATCAACTCTTACGCAAGCGCCAAACTGTAGCCCGAGCCGCTCTCCTGCAATTTTTACTTGGCTGAGCATCGCACAATAATCTGTGCGATGCGTTCGGCTGCGTGCCCGTCCCATAGGGGTATCGTGGACTTATCGGTCCTCCTGTTTGTGCCTGCCAGGATTTCTTCCGCGGCCGAGCGAAGTTTTTTCAAATCCCGCCCAACCAGTTGATTCGTACCCTTTTCCACTGTGACAGGCCGCTCTGTATTTTCGCGGACCGTCAGGCATGGAACTCCGAGAAACGTCGCCTCTTCCTGAATTCCACCGGAATCGGTAATCACGATTGACGCCTGCTGCTGTAGGGCGAGGAATTCGAGATACGGCAACGGTTCCATGAGCCGAAGATTTTCGCTATTCGGGAGTGTCGACGTTAGCTCTTGGAGCCGTTGTCGAGTGCGCGGGTGAACCGGAAAAACGACGTTCAAGGATTTGCTTAAGTCGGAGAGCACCGCAAGCATTTCCTGGAGCCACGGCAGATCGTCCACGTTCGACGGACGGTGCAGGGTCACCAGAGCGTAAGGCTTCGGGATGTCCGACGGAAAGTGCTCCTGGGCGCGCGGAAGCAATCGCACAAGCGTATCGATCATCACGTTGCCGACGCAGTGAATCCTGGCGGCAGAGATTCCTTCGCGCAGCAAATTCTGGTCACCATCGGGCGAAGGGGTAAACAGCAACTCCGAGATCTGGTCGGTCAGGATGCGGTTGATCTCCTCGGGCATGTTTCTGTCTCCGGAGCGCAGGCCTGCTTCGACGTGTCCCACGGCGATGCGCAACTTTGAACACACGAGACTCGCAGCGAGAGTTGAATTCACGTCGCCATACACGAGGACGAGGTCGGGCTTGCGCTCCAGCAACACGGACTCGATTGCAATCATCACGCGCGCGGTCTGCTGGGCGTGAGTCGCAGAACCGACATCGAGATTACAGTCGGGTTGCGGCATTTCGAGTTGCTCGAAGAAAACTGCGGACATCGCCGGATCGTAGTGCTGACCGGTGTGGACGAGCGTTTGGCGTATCGAAGGATGTGCTGCCAAGGCGCGGAGGACCGGCGCTGCTTTCATGAAATTCGGACGAGCGCCGACGACGTGAAGAACATTCATGCGATCAGTTCGGAAAGCAGGGAGATTGTAACTGGTTCGGACAGTGTCAGCCGCAGTGGCTATCCGGCTTGTGCAGTGATTAACGCTTCTTGGCCGGGCAATGCGATGACTTCCGCGGAGTGAGCGCAGAGTTCGGTCAACAGCGTCAGCCAGCACGATCGGGAATTCTGCCGTGAGCAGATTGACGTCGAGTTGCAGATTGCGATGTGAGTAGAGGCGGTGTACGAGCAGAGTTCCGCAATGCCGCTTGCTGGAACTCAGAAGATCGAGCGCGATGGTCCAGACGGCTGAACCGTCGAGCCCGCGAGGAATGCCGGGACGACTCCATCGAAATGAATTCTGGCTGCGGCGCAGAACCGTTTCCTTGGCATCGAGTGGCAGAAATTCTCCGGGAACGATGTCGAGCTTGAGATCAAAACTGTCGAAATCGTTGTTGCTGAATGCAGCGACGAGAATTCGGCGAACCTGATCGAAATCCCGCGCGACCTTGAGTTCTTCGGTAGCCCGACGGATCGCGAGATTGTTGACGAAAATCTGAGGTTGGTCGAGAGTGCGGTGCGCGACACGCGCGATTTCACCGAACTCGAGATATCCCAGGTGCTGAACCCCGATCCAGACGCCGATGCCGAGAACAGAAAGCACCAAGCCCAGGGAACTGCCCGTGGGCCACAGCAGGAACAGGCTCAGCATCGCGAAGATCGCCGAAACCCCGTAAAGCAAGATCACGACCTGCCGGTGCGTCATGCCGTGCTGCAGGAGTTTGTGGTGTATGTGCTCGCGATCGGCTGTAAAAACGGGCCGACCGCTGATTAGGCGGCGAATCACAGAGAGCACGGTCTCAAGAATCGGCAGGCCGAAGGAAACGATCGGAATTGCAACAGCTACGATCGTGGGCGCCTTCTGCGCGCCGTTGAGAGCGAGGGCGCTGAGCAAAAAGCCGATGAAGAGGCTGCCGGAGTCTCCCAAGAAAATTGTCGCCGGATTGAAATTGAAACGGAGAAATCCCAGGATCGACCCGGCCAAAACGATCGTCATGATCTCGACGAGGTTGGGACCGTTGAGCAAGGCGACGACGAACACGACCATCGTGGAGAAGAGCGCCGAACCCGCGGCAAGTCCGTCCAATCCGTCAATCAAATTGAACGCGTTCGTAATGGCCAAGACCCATCCCACGGTGAATAGCAATCCGATGTACCAGGGCAGTGGGCGATCGCCGAAGACAACGGGAATGTTCACGATTCTCAAACCGCCGGCATACAGCAGTGTCGCGGCAATTCCCTGCACGGTGAATTTCACATAAGGGCCGACGCCGCGGAGGTCGTCATACACTCCAAGCAAAAAAACGATTCCTGCCGGCAGCAGGATGGTCGCCATCGTCTTCAGGAACTGAGGCGAATGGATGCGGGGATGCATCTGAAGCCAGAGAGCCGCAATCCCCATACACAGAGAAAAGCTCAGGAAAATCGCAACGCCGCCGAGACGCGGCAGGGGACTTAAATGCAGATGCCGCTCTTGATTTGGGGCGGCAACCCACCCGCGAGAATTCGCGAAATCGCGTACGTACCGGGTAAGTACGAAGCCCGAAAACAGAGCCGAAAGAAACAACCCCAAGCAAATGACGGTCAACTACGCCACCTCGAAAATACTACTGAGGGCTAACATGCAATTTATCTTTCAACCGCAAGTATCGCAGCGACGTCCTGGCGTTAGTAGTTAATGAAAAAGATTCCTGTTGGCTTTTGAGGTGCATCGAATCTAGCAGTTGGGATGTGCGACTTTCAATGTGCACCCCGGAAAAAACCTGTGGAAAACTAATCGGAGGTCCGGGAATCTCCGAGCAAGAGCGCCGTGTTGCTGTGCTAAACTCCTTTCAGATCTCACGCAAAAAGGGCAGGCTCTTCTTGATGAAGTTGGGCAACTCGTGTTTGCCTTGGCGCGCTCGTGTTTTCTCCCTCGCGTTTGGAAGTCTGTTGATTTTTCCGCAGATTGGTTCCGCTCAGCAACCAACTGGAATTCCGCCTCAGGGACAGACGAACACACCCGCGGAATTGCCGGCTGCCCAGACACCCTCTCAAGCTGCGAGAAGCGCGTCCACCGGGCAAGAGGCGCAAGCGAAAGCGGACGACTCGACCAAGACGGATCAGGCGTCCATGATGAAATTGGGGCCGGGCGACCTCATCGAAGTCAGCGTGTACAACGTGCCCGAACTCGCCAGCAAGGTGCGAGTCAGCAATGGGGGCGACATTTACCTTCCGCTTGTCGACTATGTTCACGTAGATGGATTGTCGCAGGAAGAAGCACAGACCTTAATCCAGAAACGGCTTGAGGATGGCGGATTTGTTCGCAGCCCGCACGTGACGATATTCGTGGATGACGCCGCGTCGCAGGGTGTGACAATCATTGGAGAAGTTTCAAAACCCGGTATCTATCCGAACACAGCGAGCCACAAGCTGTATGACGTGATTTCCCAGGCGGGTGGATTCGGGTCCGCGGCCTCGAGAAAGATCGCAATTATCCGTCGAAGCCAGCCGGATCCGATCCACGTGGACCTTCCGCGGAATCTCGCCGACGACACCAGCAAGAATGTCGATATTCTGCCGGGCGACACAATTACTGTCCCGCGCGCCCCGATCGTTTACGTCGTGGGAGACGTTAGCCGGCCGAGCGGCCTGGTGGTTGACAACGGGCAATTGACAGTTCTACAGGCGCTCGCGTTGGCGGGAGGCACGAACCGGACCGCCAAATTGAGCGCGGCCCGCATCATTCACAAGACTTCGTCGGGAATGAGCGAGACCAAGGTCGAGATCAAGAAAATGCTGGAAGCGAAAGTGCCCGACGTCACGCTGCAGGCGGATGACATTCTGTTTATCCCGGTCAGCGCCGGAAAAGTCTTAGCGGGCAGGACTTTTGAGGCTGCCATGAGCGCAGCGACCGCAGTTACGATTTACACGATCCATCCATAAGCGGCTGAAGGACGTCGATGTATTTGTCGGCCGTGTGATCACGCGAAAAATTCTTCTGAATATATTCTCTTCCCTTTTGTCCTAGCGTGACTCCAAGTGCACGATTGTCCAGCAGTCGTTTGACGCTTTGCACCAGCGCTTCGGAGTTTTCTGGCTCGATGACGAGGCCGGCGCCAGCGTCCTCGATGATCTGCCTGGCTTGCCCGTCTACTCCGAGAATGACAGGCCGCTCGCACGACATGAATTCGAGCATTTTTGTCGGAATGACCGTCTTGAAGATGTCAGTTTTCTTGAGAAGCACGAGGCAGGCGTCAGAAGCGGAGATGAAGGCTGGAATTTTTTCTCGGGGTTGTTGATCGAGGAACTTGACGTTTCGCAGGCCTCGCGATTGCGCGAGTGCTTTGATCCTTTCTTTCTCGGCTCCCTCGCCGATCAGCAGAAACAAGACCTCCGGACTCTCGGCTTGAAGCGCAAAGGCCGCATCGAGCAACGTCTCCAGCCCGTGCGCCATTCCAATCGTACCGATGTAGCAGAGCAAGAATTTGAATTGTGCCGAGAGTTGGAGCCTTATCGTGTGGCAAATATCGGAGGGAGCGGGCCGGAACAAATCCGTCTCAACTCCATTTTCAATGACCGCAATTTTCTCCGGAGGCACCCGCCAGCGTCCGACGAGGTGATCTTTGAAAGCTCGGGTCACCACCACGATCAGATTGGAGCGCTCGTACAAGAAGCGCGCAATCCCGCCAAGGGTCGCGTGCAGCAATGAGTCTTCGGTGCCCGCTCCCACCGCAACGAGCGATTCCGGCCAGAGATCACGGACCTCGAATACGAAGGGGATCTGTCTTGAGAATGCGATCCACCAGCCGGCCAGACCCACGAGAAGTTGGGGAGAGGAAGCGATAACTACGTCCGGGAGGGGAACGAACATCCCACACAGTGCCGCCGAAATGCAGAACGAGGCATAGTTACGCATGCGCTCGTGGGCTTTGCGATTGGGCAACGGCCAAAGCCAAGTGCGAAAAACGTCAACCCCGTCAATCTTCTCTCGATAGAACAGTCTCCGGAGCCTGGCTCGCCATTCCGGGGGAACAATCCCGGTCGGATGGTTCGGAAATCCGGTGAGAACCGAGACCTGGTGCCCAGCTCGCGCCCAGTGATGAGCCAGTTCGGAGGCCCGGGCGGAGGGCGCACCCATCTCTGGCGGGTAGTATTGCGACACGTAGAGGATCTTCACCGGACACTAGTAGTAACAGAGTTTGAAGGCGCTTTTGTAGCAGAGGGCTCGTGTGCGGTTGCGGCGACTGTGTGCGTAACCCTCCCAGCGGTCGGCGACGATAGCGAATTTCACTTCTTCGGTCAGTCGATGCATGATGCGTAGCTGCACAATGTGCAACTGGTGATAGAAGCGACTCGCGACCATTGGCAGACGGGTACCAGATAGTTCGTAGAGAGACCAGAATCCTAGATCGTAGCGTTCGAGATTGCGAACCAGCGTTCGAACTCCGCGCAAGAAGAGATCCTGAGCTGTGTTATCCCGCGTGGCGAGGTAGTAGTCGTAAGTTCCCCAAAGCGCCCAGATGAATCCATTCAAGATGTGAGTTGGGGGAGAAACGATGTACTCCTCAAACCAAAGGTCTCCGGCGGAATCGGTGAACGCGACTCCTCCACTGTCAATCGGTTGTTGAAAGCTGGCGAAAGCTTGTCTGGCCCCTTCGAGATAGCGCGCTTCGCCTGACTCTTTGTAGGCGCGGACCAGAACTGAAATTCCCTGCCCTTGCGCCAGAGCCGAGTACCACGGAGCTTTGAGGGTGTCGCGATACTCCCAGTCGAAGTGATGGTTCCAGACTGAGAGCGCGCGAGCATTCTGCTCGAGGTGCGACAAGAGCCAGTCTGCGACCAGGAAGAATTTTGTTCGTCGGCCCGGATCGCCGCCACGCTTCCAAAGGTTGTAGTTTCCCAATCCGAACTGAGCGATCGCAATGGGGTTGTACTGCAAGCCAATATGGCCGTGATAGTCGAGTTGAGGAATGCCGAATGCGTCATGCGGACCGCGATAGTCGGCCTTCTCGGCGAACAGCATGTAGTATTCGCCCAATTCGGTACTGGATGCGGTTGGATTCTCGGCGGGGGTTTCATGCCAAAACGTGAGATGGCTGTCACCGCCGAGCACATAGGCGCTGAAGATGCGTCGGTAGTAGCTGAGACGAGGCAAGAATGAATACAGTCCGGCTGAATTTATATTACGGCAACGACGATTCACGAACGGATCGAATAGAGGGACGTCACGAGGTCGTCCGACTCAACCGCGATGGACGTAACCGCGAGACAGGAAGTCGTGTTGTTGCCGTCGGGGAAGAAGGCATTGCCGTACTGGAAGAACTTCATCGGCCAGCAATCTTTTTTCCACTCGATCACGGACTTCCAAACGTCAGGACTGCGCACGCTGCCTTGGTAAACGCGGACGACGCGATCCAGATTCACCTCACTCGGTTCGACCATCGTTGAGAAGAAAAGGCGATCAGCGACGCGACATCCGTAAATGGAAGAACTGGTGAGGCGCGTGAGTTGCGAGACTTTTCCCGCTCGATCAAGTCGATGAACGAAGTTTGGTTCCAGCGGCGTGTCCGACGAAAAGTAGAGACCGTCCTCAGTCGGAATCGCAGCAACGGCCCGAAATTGCTGTTTGCCATGGAGAACCGTTTCCACTTGTTTTAAGTCGCAGGACGCACGCAGGATTCGGCATTCGTCGCCGTTGTCGCCTGTCAATATCCAAAGACAATCTCCCCAAGGATCGTGAACGATGTTGTGGATGTGGCGGATGGCTCCTTTGGCAAAGGTGTAGGCGACACTCCAAGTGAGGCCGCGGTCCGACGATCCGTAAATGTAAACTTCGTCTCTCGAAGGGTTGTCGAAATATTCGCCCCAGAAAACCCCTCCGCCCGGCACCGCAGCGATGTGCAGCGGCCGAGTGCCTCGCGCGATCCTGTGCGTCTGCCGAAACTCTTTCCGATCCTTTTGGAGGGTCACGATCGATCCCGATAGAGCCGCGACCAGTTCTCCGGAGGGCAATACGGTCAAGGCGTGGAAACCATCACGAAACAGTCTTGTTGTGAGGGCATTCCGGGATGACAGTTTCCGCCGTAAGCCGGGATTGAACCTCGCTACAGATTCCCAATTTAGGGCCTGTGGACTTGAATCGACTTTGGCGCACACGAGGTCGTATCCACGCGAGGCATAGAGCACGTCCCCGGACCATGCCAACGCCCTCACTCCAGGAAACCGCGCAAAGCGAGTAAATCCCGCAACTGGAGCTTGATTCGGAGCCGCAATGAAATTGGGCGAAGTCAAAATGGAAATTGGTCTAAAGAATGCAAACATCGGAGTTGCGAGTCTTACCGCGCATTCTTCTCGAAATACTACGGCAAATCCGCTCTCTCACGAAACGTCGGAGGTCGCCAATTGGAGCTGTTGCGGAATGCCACAGGAACTTGTGACGTCCGGTCGGCATATTTGCCGAAACATCGGCACTCGGTTCCAATTCCTCACGACCACCAGAAGCTCGAATCACGGGCAAAATCCTTAGAGGTATGCGCGGAGGAACGGTGGCCGAAGAAGTGCTCCAGACGAGCAATCCCCCCGCGGGGTTTTTTACAGCAAGGTAGTGAGATCATGCTGAGCCGATGTGCGAATTCGCAATGCAGCAAGCCTTTCCTGAGACTGCGAGAAGGAAAACTGTTTCTTGTCGAGACCGAGCGGGTCGCCAAACCCGGCGAGTCGACTTCACCACCATTTGTCCGGGCTCGGAAATGCCAGCGCCTGGTGGAACACTATTGGCTTTGTGACGATTGCGCGACCCGTTGGACGCTGATGTACAGCCAGGAGAGGGGAATTGCCATCGCGCCTTTAACCACCGCTGACACCAGGTCCAGAATTGAAGAGACATCTTCTCGGGTCGGCTTGCGCTTTGGCTGAAGCGGCTAGATGAATCCGCCTTTTTTCCAAGCGTCCCAGTCCGCGCGGACAGACCTCAGCATCTGCTCGGTAGCTTGGTGCAACCACTTTTGTTTTTGTTTTTGCATGTGAGCCAGAATTCGCTTTCGCGCGCGTTGCGTTCCAAGATGAATGTTTGCGGTTTCGAAGCCCATCGCATCTAGAAGCCGCATCTCCTCGCCATACGCCTTCAAAGTGGCCAACTCGATCCGGGAACAGTGTGGACTGAGGCGGCGCACGATCCAGTGCCCGCGCAACTGAACATAAGGGTCGGGACACCGAACGGCACGGCTGATGATGGTCTGATACAAAATTTCCGAAGCGGTTTTGTTTCCTTTTGCCCAGCAGCACGCGGAGGAGACGAGAGCTTTGGCTTCGCGAGCCACCCGCCCTCCGTTCCAGTCCGCGATCGCGACATAGCGCGCATGTCCGAGGCTGCCCAAACCGGCGACTCGATGCGCGAGCCGGTAACGCAAACCGCGTGCGGGGAGCAGGTGCTCAATCGCGTCCACGGCACTGATGGGAACTTCCCCTCTCGCGGTAGGGAGGGCGTCCATCTTGCTCCAGAAATGAATAGGGTCCCGAAGTTTGCTCTCAGCAATCTGGCGAAGCCACTCGTTCCTTTCACCTAGGACAAATGGCACGCCTTCCGCCCGCAAGCCCTCGCGATATCCATCAACGATCGAATCACAAATCTCTTTACGCCGGAGGGGCAGGTGTCCGGCTTCGACAGCGAGATGGGCGCTGACCGCCAGGCGGACGAGATCGTTTGCGTACGACGAAGGATAAGCTTCATCGAAGTCGTTCACGCCCCAGATCAAGCGCCCTTCGAGGTCACGCCAAGTCCCAAAATTCTCAACATGGAGATCGCCCACAGCCAGCACCTGAGGGCCTTTAGCTAGTTCCGAGCACACTTCAGGCCAGATTTGGGCCCAGCGGTAATACGTTGCGCGAAGAAAGTGGAACACTCCAGCTTTCATGCTGGCGTGTTTGAGGCGGAGATCCCTTTTGACCAGATCGGTGCGGCTGCCCACCCACTCCTCAAAGTGGCGCGTGGCTTTGACAACATTCATTTTCGCCCGCAACGATAGCGACCGGCACGGGGGAAGTCAACGGATTGGCCTTGACGACTGTACGCAAGAACAATCGCCGGGAACCGGATAGGCTGGTTCACCACGTTCCGGCACTCGGCGATTGCGACCCGAGCGGCAAATTGCTTTCGATCAGTGCTTGTAGAATTCGGCATTCTTCGCGACAAAGTCGCTCTTCTCTTCCGGCACGTCTTCGAGCGCGTGAATCGCATCCGAGGTGCAGGCGGGAATGCAGGCACCACAGTCAATACAACCCTCCGGATCAACATACATCTGGGTGGACGTTTCGAACTCGGGTTCGTCCTGCTTGGGGTGAATGCAATCGGTGGGGCAAACCTCAACGCAGAGAGAATCCTTGATGCATGAATCGGTGATCACATAAGCCATGATGAATCGATCTCCAAGAAATAGTGAGCTCGGTGGACTGCTCATAAGGAGTGTAGGGACGGCGAGCGTGACGAATCGGTGAGCCAAGTCACAGTCCAATGTGCGTGATTCAAATCGGGAGAATGCGACGCGAATCGGAGATTCGTAGAGTTCGAGATGTCGAAATTGGTTGCGGATTTCGATCACGCGCAACTGTGACGATGCTCACAGAAATAGATAGCCGATCGCGTTTAAATAAGCACAATTGAACTAGGCCTTCTAGTCATAGGATCGCCCGGCCGCACCCACAGAACCCCACAAGCCGTTACCCCAGACGGCGGCGGCCGGGCGCTTGAAGGCTCACCTTCCGCCCTCAAACGCAATCAACTCTCGCCAAAAGTCATCGTCATGCGTGACTGTGTGTCCGATCTAACACACCCGTCTCCCAATCCCCACAGTAGCAAGCTCTCACACCTCAGCTAACCTCACCACTTTCAACCAGATAGAGGCTGGAAAGCGTCTTGCTCTATGAAAGTCTGACAGACGCTGGCAGCTCTGAAAGCGGCTGTCAGGCGGGCCACCGATGACCGGAAAATTCGAGGAGGATGTTATGCAGATGGCAATCACATTCATGGCGGTTCTGGGAGGAATGGTTTTGTCGCTGGCAGTCGCGCTGCTGGCCGAGGAATTGATCTTCGGGCAAGTGTTTCGGCTGTTCTTTTCGCAGCAGGTCTTGGCTAGCAAGACCGAGTCGAAGCGATGACCCCGAGGACAACGGCAGGCGTGGTGGTGGTGTCCAAACAGTACAGGGCGGCAGAATCGGCGCTCGGATGAAGCGGTTATAATTTGCCTATTCCAAACGTCACCTCGAACTCGGTGAGCCGCGTTCCCCGCCTCGCGCCGACCCTCCGGATCGTTCAGCGACTCGCCCTCTCGATTGCGGGAATTTTCATTATCCATGCCGGCGGGGTTGCCTTCGGCTCCGACTGGAGCACACCTGAGCAACAACTGGCTAGAAAGATTGTGGCTGCGACAGGGAACGGATCAATCGCTGTAGTTGTCGAGAACCGCAGTTCCCTCGGGCGGCGGGAGGGGGAAGTCATTCAGAACGGTTTGCGCAGTGCACTTACCTCGATGGGAGCGAAGTTGGTTGGAGCCGATGTGGCCAGTACGCCGGTCCGGATATCCCTCTCGGAAAATCTGACCTCGTACGTCTGGGTGGCGCAGATTTCGGAGAATGGGAGTGACGCAATGGTCGTAATGGTTTCAATACCGCGTCAGGCCGCCGATGCCGTTCCGCGTGAGTCCGTGCCGCTCAGTTTGCGGAAAACTTTGCTGTGGACCCAAGCCGATCGGATTCTTGATGTGCTGGTATTGGACGAAACTTCGACGACTGTCCGAATCGCCGTGCTTGATGCGAAAGCGGTCTCGCTGTATCGATCGGAGGGCGGCAGATGGAAACTGGAGCAAGTCCTTTCGATATCGCACGCTCGGTCGTGGCCTCGGGATTTGCGTGGACGACTAGTTCCGGCCAAGGATCACCTGCTCGATGCTTATCTTCCCGGCGTCGTATGCCACACTACGGCTGGCAAAACGGATCTGAATTGCAACGAGAGCGATGATCCATGGCCGATCGGAGCGGCAGGCCAAGATACCAACGTTTCTCCGAGCATGGGCGCTGCGAAGGGCTCGCTGATGACTGCCGCCACCCGGGCCTTTTTCGGCCCCTCACGCAACTACTTTACTGGCGCGTTGACGCCCCCCGCAGGAACTATGACGACCGTTCCCAAGTTTTACTCTGCGGCATTCGTTCGACACGATCAAAGCCCGATTTGGCTTTTCGCCTCGGTCGACGGAAACGTCCACGTAGTCGACGGCGCGACCGACCGCTCGGCGAAGTGGAGTTGGGGCAGCGATCTGGCTGGCGTTCGAACATCGTGCGGAGCGGGCTCTCAGGTTTTAGCGACTGGTCCGACTGACGACGACAACAATTCTGTGCGAGCTTTCGAATTTCCAGATCGGGATCCAGTCGCGGTAACCGCGAGCACGGATTTCTCGGGACCGATCTCGGCATTGTGGACAGAGCCCAGAGGCGACACAGCAGTTGCGATCGCGAAGAACCAGGAAACCGGCAACTATGAAGCGTTTCGATTGGCGTTGGTTTGCAGTCAGTAGCCTTCTGCTTGCAGCTTTGCCAGCAGACGCCGCCACCAGGCCACAATACGGAGGCACGCTACATGTCACAATGCACGCCGCTCCTCTGTCTCTGGATCCCGCTGACCGCACTCTATCCGACTCTTTGGGCCGTCGCGCTTTGACCTCGCTTATTTTCGATACGTTGGTGACGCTGAACAACTCGCGGAGCGTGCAGCCTGCTCTGGCGGAAGCCTGGCGAGCACAAGGAAATCAGCGCTGGCAGTTTCGCCTAAGGAACAACGTGACATTTCAAGATGGTTCGCCGCTCAGCGCCGAGATCGCAGCGGCGTCATTGCGGTTTGCGAATCCATCATGGACGGTCAGGGTTGAAGGAGAGAGCATAACGATCGAGCGCAATGGGTCCGCAAGCGAACTGCTGGCGGAACTTGCCTTACCCAGAAACGCCATCGTAAAACGAGAAGCGAGTGGAAAGCTGACCGGTACCGGCGCGTTTCAAATCGCAGATTGGCAGCTCGGCAAGAGGCTGTCGTTGGCGGCAAACGAAACTTGCTGGCGCGGACGTCCTTTCCTCGACAGCATCGAAATCGAAATGGCCAAGAGCTTTCGTGATCAGATGTCGGCTCGGCAAATGGGGAAAGCGGAACTGATCGAAGTCGCGCCAGAAGAAGCGCGCCGCATGCCGCAAGAGGGGCGCGGGCTGAAATCGTCAAAGCCAATCGAGTTGCTGGCACTTCTATTTCCTCGAGATGCGTCCTCGCCGGAAGAGCACACTCTTCGTGAAGCGCTGGGATGGAGCATCGAGAGAGGTTCGATCCGCGATGTATTGCTGCAGGGTGCAAGCGAGCCCGCCGCAAGCATTCTGCCCACGTGGATGAGTGGCTATGGCTTTGTCTTCCCTTCTGCGGCGGACTTGGCCAAAGCGCGCCAACTGCGCGGACAAATTCGAACGGCGCCTGCATGGAAGCTTAGTTATGACACGGTTGACCCATTGGATCGTCTGGTGGCCGAGCGCATCGTGCTGAACGCGAAAGACGCAGGGCTGTCGCTCCAGGCGACTCCGACCCCTGGAGCAGATTTGCGGTTGGTGCGAATTCTTTTGGCCTCCCCCGACTCCGAAATCGCGCTCTGCGAGTTCTTGAGTCAAATCGGGTTGCCCGCACCCAAGATCGAATCTGGATCGGAAGAAAGTATTTACAAGTCTGAACAAGCCGCGCTCGCGACATTTCGCGTGATTCCGCTGTTTCACGTACCAGCGTCGTACGCTTCATCCTCAAAGTTGAGGAATTGGAGCTTGCGTGGAGATGGAAGCTGGGATCTCGACGATGCATGGATGGAGATCACGACGCCATGACGTTCCGCCGCAAACTGTTAGCGGTGTTTGCCCTGACAGTATTCCTGTCCGTGGGAACGGTTGCGTGGCTCGTCAGCGCGGTAACGCGCAAGTCGTTTGAGAAGATGGAAAATCAGCGGACTGCCGCACTGGTCGCCCAATTCCAGAATGAGTTCGACCGGCGAGGAGTTGAACTGGTACAGCGAGTGGAAGCCATCGCCGCCTCCGATGCGGTAATGAAGATGGGGGCGACGCTCAACGGCACGCCCTCAGACTCTTCCCAATATTTGGATCTCGCTCAATCGATGGCTGAGGCGCGAGAACTCGATTTTCTGGAATTACTTAATGAACGTGGAACTATCGTTTCCTCCGCACAGTGGCCGTCTAAGTTCGGATATCCCGATACTGGCTTTGAAAACCTGGCCGGGCTGAACGAGCAAGGAGCGTTCCTGAAACTCGAAGAGTTGCAGGACTCGACAGCGTTAGGACTCTTCGCAGTACGAGCCACGCGCGCGGGAGATCATCCGGTGTATGTCGTGGGCGGGCGCCGCATCGACAAAACCTTCATGGCAGCTCTGGATTTGCCGCCGGACATGCGCGCGCTTTTGTACCGGAACCGCAGCGATCATTTCTCCCCTGACTCGCTATTGCAAGCGCCTGCTGCAGAACACTCGAGCTCCGCCGCGTATGTTCCGGACAAATTTCAACCGTTGATTGATGCGGTGCGTCGATCCGGGCAGGAGATGACGAGCGTCTTAGGCTGGTCGTCCGATCCGGCGGATGAAGAGGTGTTCCACGCTGTTCCGCTGCGAGGAGCCGGGAAAGATCGGCCATTGCTTGGAGTTTTGCTGATTGGAACTTCGCGACGCGAGTATGTGGAACTGAGCCGCAGCATTCGAAATGCGGCATTCCTTGCCGGCGGTGCTGGAATCGTCCTGGCGGTTTTGCTCAGCAGTTGGGCTTCCGCGCGAGTAACGCGTCGGGTGGAAGACCTGGCACACGCGGCCCGGGATGTCGCAGCTGGAAATTGGAGTTCGAGTGTGGAGGTGCAGGGTCACGACGAGGTCGCACAACTCGCGGAGTCGTTCAATCATATGACGTCGGAATTGCTCGCGCAGAAGGAACGGTTGGTGCAAACCGAACGGGTTGCCGCATGGCGCGAGCTCGCTCGACGCCTGGCGCATGAGCTGAAGAATCCTCTGTTTCCGTTGCAACTCACTGTCGAAAACCTGATCCGCGCCCGAGCGCTAAGCTCTGAGCAGTTTGATGAAGTGTTCCGCGAGAGTTCACAGACGCTGCTGGCTGAACTCTCGAACTTGAAGGGCATCATCGGACGCTTCAGTGAATTTTCAAGGATGCCGCAGCCCCAATTGCAAAGCGTGCGGATCAACGAGATCGTGACGGCAGTCGCGCAACTTTTTCGGGCGCAATTGCAGGCACCGGAACGTAGTGCGATACGTTGTGACCTTCAACTCGCGGATAATCTTGGGCCGATCGCTGCCGACGCGGAACTGTTGCATCGGGCGCTGTCGAATCTCGTGCTGAACGCGATGGACGCGATGCCGAATGGCGGCACGATAACTCTGCGGACCCGGAGCGACGATGGCAAAGTGGTCATCGAAGTCGCCGACACAGGCTCCGGGCTCACACGCGAAGAGTGCGAGCGGATATTCACTCCGTACTACACGAGCAAGCAACACGGAACCGGACTAGGATTGGCGATCGTGCAATCGGTGATCAGCGATCATGGCGGTAGAATCGGCGTGCACAGCGAGACCGGACGTGGCACCACATTCACCATCGAACTGCCGGGCAATCTTCAATTGATGCGCACTGCGATAGATCAATCGGACGGTGAAGCGCCGTCCGAAACCAGGAGGAATATTGCCGCTGAAAGCGCATCTCTTGATCGTCGATGACGAAGCCAACACGTTAGCCTCGCTGTCCCGTGCGTTTCGCCTTGCCGGGCACGAAGCGACCGTGTGCGACAACCCGGGCCGTGCGCTGGAATTGGCGAAGGCGCAGTGCTTCGATTTGATTCTGTCGGACGTCGTGATGCCCGGCAAAGACGGCCTGACGCTGCTTGAGGAAATGAGACAGCAAGGCGTGACGACACCAGTCGTGATGATGTCGGGGCAAGCGCACATTGAAATGGCGGTGCGCGCCACGCGTCTCGGGGCTCTGGACTTTCTGGAAAAGCCAATTTCGACCGACAAGCTGTTGCTGACCGTCGACAACGTTCTCAAGCTACAACGACTGGAGAGCGAGAATCGGCAACTGCGGCAGCGACTCGGGAAGCATGAGATTGTGTGGAAGGGCGATGCAATGCGACGCGTCATGGCCCAACTCGAGCGCGTTGCAGCCAGCGAATCGCGAGTCTGCATTTTGGGCGAAACAGGAACCGGCAAAGAGCTTGTTGCGCGCACGATTCATGAGCGGAGCGGACGGTCTGGCGGCCCATTTGTGACCCTGAATTGCGCGGCTGTTCCGGCAGAACTAATCGAGTCTGAATTGTTCGGCCATGAGAAGGGATCTTTCACGGGCGCCTCCGGGCGGCACTTTGGCAAGTTCGAACAAGCTGACAAGGGAACGATCTTCCTCGACGAGATTGGCGACATGCCGCTGAACATGCAGGCCAAGCTGTTGCGCGTTCTCGAAGAGGGCGAGGTCGAGAGAATTGGTGGCGACAAGCCGATCACAGTCAGTGTCCGCGTTGTTGTGGCAACGCACCGTGATCTCGAAGCCCGAGTCCGCGAAGAAAAGTTCCGTCAGGATCTTTTTCATCGAATCTACGTTTTCCCTCTTGTACTCCCTCCCTTACGCGAACGTCGCGAGGACATCCCTGCGTTGGTCGAGCACTTCGCGGAACAAGTGCGCGCGCTAAACGACTGGAAACCCGTGCCGTTCACACCCGACGCAATGGAGGCGCTGCAATCGCATCCTTGGCCGGGAAATGTCCGTGAGTTGCGAAACATGGTCGAGCGTTTAATGTTGCTTGCGACCGAGGGTCAGGTTGATCTGGAGACCGTGCGTCTCGCTTTGCCCAAGACTTCCTTCGGCGTGCCGGTCGTTTCTGGCGTCAGCGGATCTGGCCCGCTCGCAGATCGCGTGCAATCGTTCGAACGCGAGGTCATTCTTGCGGAACTCAAACGGACGCATCACAACGTGAGCCTGGCTGCGAAAGCCCTTGGCCTGGAGCGCAGTCACCTGTATAAGAAGGCGGAGCAACTCGGAATCGATTTGCCTACCTTGCGCCGCGAACAGGGGATGCCAGACTGACTCCGAGTCACCGCCGGACTTCGGAGACTGCCTTGGCACGATCGATCTGGATCATCTGCCTTATTTGCCTCTTCCCTTCTTTAGCTCTGCCCGCAGAAGGGCCGTCCCCCTCCACGTACGGTGTGAAAATGCAGTCGGCTTGGATTCCAATGAGGGACGGCATTCGTCTGGCGGCAACACTCTACATGCCCGACGGCGCCAAATCTGCAGAGAAATTTCCTGCCCTGCTCGAATATCTTCCATATCGAAAAGATGATGGAACTGCGGCGGGGGACTATCCAAAGCATTCGTATTTCGCGCGGCGCGGCTACGTCAGTGTGCGAGTCGACATCCGTGGGTTCGGTGCCAGCGAAGGAGTGCCACCAGAGCGCGAATATTCCGAGCAAGAGCAGCAGGACGGCGAAGAAATCATCGCGTGGCTCGCGCACCAGCCGTGGTCGAACGGTAACGTAGGAATGTTCGGCATCTCATGGGGAGGTTTCACCGCGCTTCAAATGGCAATGCGCCACGCGCCGGGGCTTAAGGCGATCGTAGCGATCCATGCAACCGGTGAATTATTTCACGATGACGTTCACTACGTTGACGGCATGGCGCACGTGGACGAATTTGAATTGAACATGGACATGGCGGAGGGATGGGTCGGCGCTCCCGACTACGCTCTCGATGAAAAGGTCCTCGGGCCCCGCTTCGACGCAGCACCTTGGTCGTTGCTCTATCTCAGACATCAGCATGATGGACCGTTCTGGCGCGATCGCGTCCGACCCTTAAGCGAAATTACGATCCCGAGTTTTCTGATCGGAGGGCTGCAGGACGGCTATCGCGACAACGTGACCGACATGCTGATGAAATCGAAAGCGCCAATCAAAGCGATTGTTGGTCCATGGAATCATTCGTTTCCGAATGACGCGGATTTTGGGCCGCGGGTCGAGTGGCGAGATCAAGCCGTTCGGTGGTTCGATTACTGGCTGAAGGGACGCGACACGGGGGTGAAGAACGATCCGCGTCTCGTGTTTTACATGCAGCACTGGCACCCGCCGGATCCAAATCTGCAGAGTGTTCCCGGGGAATGGCGCCGCGAGGACACGTGGCCACCGCCGGAGGCTGAAAACACCACTTTGTTTATGTCACCGCATCATTCTCTGGAGGGATCGGCAACGGTTCGCGATTCGCACCAACTGAAATATATTCCCACCGTCGGCGTCGAGGCCGGATTCTGGTGGGGAGAGTTGTTGAGCGATCCGCGCCCGGTGGATGCGTTCAGCCTGGTGTACGATTCGGCGCCGCTGGAACATGAGGTCGCAATTCTCGGGCGGCCACACGCCCTCCTGCAGGCTTCGGCCACTGCGAAGCAAGCCGATTGGTTCGCTCGGCTCTCGGATGTCGCTCCCGATGGAACCGTTACGCAGATCACCGGAGCGGGATTGAATGGCGCACAGCGGGATTCATGGACCGAGCCGCGCGATCTTGAACCTGGGAAGACATATTCTCTCGATATCGAAATGCATCTCACATCGTGGGTATTTCCGAAGGGACATCGCATCCGCGTTGCGATCTCAAACGCTCTGTGGCCGATGGTGTTGCCCACGCCTTATCCGATGACCACATCGCTGGCGCTGGGCGGGCCTCAAGGCTCGCGAGTCGTACTGCCCGTCGTTCCCTCAAAAGGAACTCCTGCCCCTGAGTTTTCTCCGCCGCAACCGGCAGAAGAACGCACTGACATCAAGAATCAGGGATTCCCCTGGCCCGGGGAGTGGACGGTCGAACGGGACGAGGCTCGACAGAAAACGACGGTCCACTGGAAGGGCAAAGACGGGTACGAGTTTCCGTGGGGTACGGAAAATGATTTTGAGAATCTCACCTACGAAGGTGACGACGCTCATCCCGAGACAAGTTCAGTGCGTGGAGAGGCAGAGAGCGTTTTTGCGCTGAAAGGCCGCACCCTCACTTGGCGCGGACATCTTATGGTCACAACGGATCGGGAGAATTTCTATTACAAATACACGAGAGAATTATTGAAGGACGGAACGATGCTGAAGACGAAGACCTGGCAGGAAACGATTCCACGAGACCATCAATAGCGCGCAGAAACTCTTGAGCTTAGTTGCACCGTCTACGTTCTCACCAGAGCTGGCACTGAAGCTTTCAGATCTGCCGCCAGTAACTGATGGAACAATTGCTCTCCAGCTTCACGACGCACCGAGAGGCGCCCGGCCCCGTAGGCTCGCGATTTCAGTCCACGCTGCACATCTTCGCAGATACCTAAATCCTCATCTTGGACCCGATTGCCGACGTTCACCGATTCAGTGTTGTAGGCCAGCGCGGCTTCGCTGACGTCGCTGAAGTAAAAATCGAAGACGACAGTACAGTGATCCGCGTCGACCGGGATGACGTAGTTTGTATCCATATATCCCGCGTAACAATTGATCATCAGGTTCGGATACTGCCAGAAATACCAGGCGCGGTCGCCCTTGCGCGTCGCACCCGTTGCCGCATCTTCGTTGGACGCCACCATCGGACTGGATTGCAGGCAATAGCGATCTTCGTTCTCGATCGTGTACTGCTTATAGTCGAGCACCGAGCTCAGCCCCTTGTGCAGGTGAGGGACGTGATAGCCGCCATCCAGAAAATTATCGACATAAACTTTCCAGTTGCAGCGAATGTCGTAGGTCCGATGATCAAAGTAGCGAAGCTGGCTGATGCCAAGCGGAGCGACTCGCTTCACGAGTCCGCCAAGAAATTCCTTGAGCGGAATCGCGTCCGGATCGAGATTCACAAAAACAAAACATTCCCATGTTTCCACGCGGATTGGAAGCAGACCATTGTCGGCGCGATCAAAATTCTCTACGCCTTCGAACTCCGGCATGCCTTTGAGCGATCCGTCGAGGCCGTACTTCCATCCGTGATACGGACATTGCAGAATCGCAGCCTGCCCGCACGGTTGCGTAACGACGGCAGCGGCATGATGCCGGCAAACGTTGTAGAACGCCCGAAGTTTGTTGTCGGATCCGCGAACCACCACGACAGGCTCGCCCGCGAGACGCGTTGAGACGAAATCCCCGGCATTTTGCACCTGGCTGGTGCGCGCAACCATTTGCCAGGTTTTGCTGAACACGTTGAACCTCTCCAGTTCAGCGATGCGGGTATCGGTATACCACGGTGCGGGGATGGTCGAAGCTTCCGACAACGGGGCCCGGTCGTCATAGAGAGAAAGAATTTGCTCGATGGATTCCTGCATGTGTGCGCCTTATTGATTCACGAACGGAACGCAAGAGTATACCGCGGGAAGACCAACGCTATCGGCGATGATTCGTGTGCGGCTTCGTTCGAAGACTCACAAGAGTCGCTCGCGAAGTCCCGATTGCTCTTTGCAACACCGACAAGAACTGTTGAATCCTCGCATCTTTCTTCTCTGACAACTCGCCTTGGCGGCGGAACAGTCCAGGGTCAAGCTCAGCCGTGAGCAGGGCATCCTGAAATCGCTCGACCATCCAGTCGATGATTGAAACCATCATCTCGATGTCGAGGTCGTCGCGTAGCTCGCGGCGCTCCAACCCGAAGCGAACGAAGCTCACGGTACCGTAAGGATCCTCGCTGATGAGGAACCGGTTGATCTCGCGCTTTAGAACCAGATCGGTACCGTAATTTCCTAGCAACGAGATGCGATACGGAATCCAATCCTCATGCACGAGGTGCTCTGTACGGGCCAACCAGTAGCGAAGCACTTCGAAGAATCCCGCTTGCCGGACGTCGGCCGGAGCATCAAGGTACTTAGCGAAGGAGCGCACTGCGCGTTTGTACACCTCGAAGAACAGTCCGTCTTTGCTGCCGAAATGCTGGAAGATAGATCCCTTCGCGATTCCTAGCGCCTGGGCAATGTCGTTGACGCGCGCGGAATGATATCCGTGTTCCGCGAAATGCAGCGTAGCGGCTTCGATGATGCGGCCTCGCTTCGCCTCAGAGCGCGGACGTTGTTTGTTCTGTCGCTGATAGAGGGGCGGTGCAGTTCGGTTGCTGGCGATTCCCGGCATAAATAAGTGACTTAAAGTCACGACAGGATACCTTGGACGCCTGCGTGTTTCAACTTCATTTTTGCTGCTGTGTGGGTTAAGGTTGTTCGATTCAAACCAGCAATCGTGACCACCAGTCATCCCAAAGAACGTGGCGCGAATTTCGTCTACGACGCCATCGTAATCGGCGCAGGTCACAATGGCCTGACTGCAGCCGCATATCTGGCGCGCGCCGGACTCTCCACTCTCGTGCTGGAACGTCGAGATATCGTTGGCGGCTGTTGCGTGACCGAAGAGATTGCTCGCGGTTGCCGCGTATCCACCACTTCATACATCGCAAGCATGCTGCGGCCCGAGGTGATCTCCGACTTAAGACTTGCAGACCACGGCCTTCGCATGATTCCGTGCGACCCCGCGATTCAGGTTCCCTTCCCTGACGGGCAGGTCGTGCCCTGGTGGGCCGACCGTGAGAAGGCTCGCGAGGAATTTTCGAAGATTTCCACCAAAGATGCAGCGCGCTTTGTGCAAGTGGACGATCAACTCAAGAAGCTGGCCCGATATTTACAGCCGTTTTTCATGGAGCCGCCGCCGGAACTCGATACAACGAGTCTCAAAGGATGGAGTGATCTGTTTCGCGTAGGCAGACGCTTCCGAGGGATCTCCAATAGTGAAGTGTCGGAGCTGATCGCGTTCCTGACTGGAAGCCTGGGCGAATTCCTCGATCAGAATTACGAATCCGAAAAAATCAAGACCATGTTTCTCGCCAACAATGTCTATGGCAAACATGGCGGCCCGTATCAACCGGGAACGGCAATCGGTCTGCTCTTTCACCTGCTCAGCGGCGGAGAGCACGAACTACAAGGATTCTATGGGCATGTAATGGGCGGTATGGGATCGATTACGCAGGCGCTGGCGGCGGCGGGAAAACAACTGGGCGTAGAAATCCGCACCCGAGCCTCCGTTGCCCACGTCGACGTGCGCAACGGCAGGGCACGCAGCGTCGTGCTCGAAGATGGCACGGAGTTGCGAGGACGAATGATCTTCTCCAACGCCGATCCAAAGCGCACGTTTCTGAAACTGCTCGATGCGAAAGATTTGCCGGAAGACTTCCTGTTTGCGGTGCGTGGAATCAAAATGCAAGGTCCATGCGCGAAAGTCAACATGGTCTTATCGGAGGAGCCGCGCTTCACCGGAACGTCGCCACAGGCCACTGCCTTAGAGCGAACCTTCTATACACTCGTCCCCTCGCTCGAATTCGCGGAACGCTGTTACGACATCGCAAAATTCGGCGAGATTCCCGAGCAGCTCTGGGTCGATTGCGTGATTTCGTCGAACGCGGACGATTCTCTGGCTCCGCCCGGCAAACACATCCTCACTTGCTTTGTGCAGTATGTGCCGTACCACTTGCGTGAAGGCAACTGGGACGACAAGCGAGATCTGCTCGGAGATCGAGTCGTCAAAAAGATCGCCGAATACGCGCCTAACGTTCCTGGAGCGATCGAGGCACGGCAGGTTCTGACTCCTCTGGATCTTGAACGCACTTACGGCCTGACCGAAGGCAACATCTTTCATGGCGATCTACGGCTGGAGCAACTTTTCTTCATGCGCCCGGTACCTGGGTGGTCCCAATACCGCACTCCGGTCGACGGTCTCTATCTTTGTGGTGCGGGCGCGCATCCGGGCGGCGGTGTGACCGGAGCCCCCGGCCGTAACGCGGCTCATCAAGCCTTGCGCGATTGGAAGAGGGGACGATGGCGGGAGGCCGCGGCATGACTTCCGGCAACGGCCATTCCAGTTCTCCTCCGAAGACTGCCGATGTCGTAATCCTAGGCGCCGGCGTCATGGGCACATCGATCGCGTTCCATCTCGCCAGACGCAACGCCGGGAAGATCGTGATCATCGACAAAGATCATGTTGGCCGAGGCGGGAGTGGCCGCTCTTCAGCGCTGGTTCGAATGCACTACAGCTTTCCGGCTGAAGTGCAGATGGCGCTCATCAGTCTGCATATGTTTCAAAACTGGCAGGAGATCGTGGGCGCTCCCGGAGATTTTCGCAAGACTGGATTTGTGCGAATTGTTCATCCCCACGAAACAGAACGGCTGAAGCGGAACGTCGAAATGCAGCGTGACTTGGGCGCGAAGGTCGAACTGATCGATAGACATGAATTAAAAGAGCTGGAACCTGACTGGAACATCGATGACATCGAACTTGCCGCCTACGAACCCGACTCGGGATACGGCGATGGCGCAGGGGTTGCGGGGGATTTTCTTGAGAGCGCGCGGTCACTCGGTACCACATACGTTTCGAGGACCCAAGCGACGGCTCTGATCGTTGAAGCAGGCTGCGTTTGCGGAGTCATTACGAATCAAGGGACCATCACCGCTCCGAAGGTCATCGTTGCGACGGGTCCGTGGTCGCGCCCGCTGCTTCAGCACGCAGGATACGAACTGCCGATCGAATGCGAATATCACCAGGTCGCAATTCTCCGCAATGCGCCAGACATGAAGGGTGGAGGGTCAGCCTGCATCGATTCTGTTACTGCCACCTATTTTCGCTCCGACTCAAGCGACAAATCTCTGATCGGCGATTTCTACGGCAAACGTCCGGCGGACCCCGATCATTTTCCGCAAAGCGCTTCGGATGAATCTCTGGCGGAGATCATCGAGCGAGCCTGCCGCCGAATCCCGAAACTCGAATCCGCAGAAGTGATGCGCGGCGTCACCGGTATCTACGACATGACGCCGGACTCTCGTCCGTTGCTGGGCGAGATCCCCGGCCTCGACGGCGCCTTTATTTGCGCCGGATTCTCCGGCATGGGTTTCAAGATTTCACCCGCGATTGGATTGGCTATGAGCGAACTGATTCTCGACGGAGCTGGAAAAACAGTGGATATCAGCGCATTTCGTCCAAACCGCTTCACCGAAAATCAACCGATCAAAGCGCAATACGAATACGTTGACGACTAAGAAATTCAGGAGAAGGCATGAAAAAGAAAGGCATTCTCGAACGACTGAAAGAAGGGCCCGTCCTCGGCGACGGCGGCTACCTACTCGAACTCGAAAAACGCGGATGGGTCCGCGCGGGTCCGTTCACTCCCGAAGTTGCGCTGCTGTATCCGACGGCGTTGCGCGAACTTCACGTGGAATTTCGCGAGGCGGGAGCAGAGGTTCTGCAGGCACTCACCTTCTACGCCAGCCGGGATAAACTCGCGACGGTTGGCCTCGAAAATCGGCTCGAGGAATTGAACCGTTCGGCCGTGCGCGTCGCACGCGAGGTGGCTGGCGACCAATGCCTGGTGGCCGGCAATCTCAGCCTGACGTGGATGTACGAGCCTGACAGTCCGTCGTCCGCCGACCGTGTCCGCAAGACCTTCGACGAACAACTCGCCGTTCAGGTGGACGAGGGAGTCGACTTCATCATCGGAGAGACTTTCTCCTGGCTGGGCGAAGCGTTGATCGCCGTCGAGCGCGCGAAGAAAACAGGACTGCCGGCGATGGTCACGATCTGCTTTGAGAACAAAGATGAAACCGCCGAAGGCAAGAGTGCGGCGGACGCGGCCAAAGCTTTATTCGATGCAGGCGCCGACATCGTGGGCATGAATTGCCTGCGGCCTCCCGAACACATCCTCGGCCCGATGGAACAAATGCGAAAAGCCGTGGATGGATACCTGGCATGCCAGCCAGTCGCGTATCGGACGCCGAAAGAGAAACCCGACTTCACGAGTCTTCCGGAGTTCCCTTACGCGCTTGATCCGCTGCAACTGACTCGTAAGGATATGGCAGACTATGCGCTCCAGGCTCGCGACATAGGCATCAACTTCATCGGTGCGTGTTGCGGGACCGTGGCCATGCATATCCGGGAGATGGCTCGCGTCCTGAACAAGCTGCCCGAAGAGTCCCGCATTTGGAAAAAGGGCGGAGAGAAGCCGATGTCAGCCTATGAGTATTACGACCACGACAAGGTGAAAGTAGAAACCACGAAAATAGGATGGCTGTGGTGGTGAAGAGAAATGCGGGCCCGAGCTGGGCCCGCAATGTTTTTTAAAATCTAAGGGTTCGAGTTATCCTGCTTTTCGGACTCCGGGGTCTTCGGCGTGCACTAACGGCATCTCGACGAGATGTTCGCTCAGGAACCATGCCTGCAATTCATTGACTCGCAGCACATCGCTGATGACCATGTCGTTCGTGCCGTCGTCGCCCAGCTTGTCGGCTCGTTCCGCCAGTTCTCGACAGAATTCAACAATCAATTGATGAGCATCGAGAAGGCGGGAAATCTGAACAGGGACTTCTTCCCTGCCTCGCGGCGGTCTCTCGATACGCGTCGTCTCCGCGACATCGGCCGCCATTGCAAGGGATACGCCGCCAAGCAACTGAATCCGTTCCGCAATCGTGTCCACAATTTCCACCTGTTCGCCGAAGTGCTTGTCGAACAAAAGATGGAGCTGGTAGAAGGTTGGTCCTGCGACCTGCCAGTGAGATTTCTTGTAAAGATCGCGCAACGTGATGCTGTCGGCGAGCAACTGATTCAACTGCTCTGTCATTTCTAAACGGATCGGCTCATCCAGGCCGAGCGGCAGAGCATGCGATACGGTGCCGTACTCTTGAATCTCTGCGGCACGCTGATGAGTTCGTGGCTGTGCGTTGATCGGAGTTCGACGGCTAGGGACTTCTTTCTTAGGCATGTAAGCCTCCTCATTCTCGAACGACAATGGCTCCAGCACCGGCGCAGGGTTGCGCGGTGAAATCCGAGAGACACGGCTTGGATGCCGCGTGAACCGATAAGATGCCAACGTTTTCGCTTGCGAAACAAAAATCGTTGCAGCCCAGCCTGATCGCATATCGGACGAGGCGTAAAGAGCGCTTGCTTTGGTGAACTTTTCAGGATGTCGAGGGTTACGGCGGATCTGAGCCCGAAAGGAGATGAGGCCGCGGGTGTCGATGTTTGACGCCATCCGACACCGTTGCTATCATCGGACTGCGGGGTGGAGCAGTCTGGTAGCTCGTTGGGCTCATAACCCAAAGGTCGGTGGTTCAAATCCACCCCCCGCAACCAAACAACTTCTTGCTACACAGCGGCTTGGGAGCTTCCATCTCCTGAGCCGCTTTCTTTCTTGGGCAAGTTAAGGCGAACTTGGGCAAAGAATCCCCCGAGTTGCTCTGCCACTTTCCTGTGGTCGTCCCCAATCACGTGCGTGTAGCCCATGGTTGTGCGTGGGTCGGCGTGCCCTAGCCGATCCTGCCGCACCTTCATCGGCGCGGCCAGGTGATCGAGCAGGCTTGCGTTCCCATGCCGGAAGGCATGTGCCGCCCCATCCAGTCCGAGCTTCTTCAAGATGGGTTTCAACTGCCTCTTGATGAAGTTGTCTGGATGCAGGCGACGACCTTCCCTACTCAGGAAAAGTGGCTCCTCGGGGTTCCTGTCCTCAACGTAGAACCCAAGACGTTCTGTAAGCTGCGGCGAGAGAGCAAAGAATCGCTTCTTGCCGTTCTTCGGCCGCTTCAGTTTGCTTTTCCACCTACTTCGCTGAACCGTGATTGCCTGCTCGTTCAAGTCGACATCTCCGACGTTCAGGCCGCAGATTTCTCCGCGCCTGATGCCGGTCTCCGCTACCAGCCAGAAGACGGTCTTGTATGGCTCGTTCGCGGCATCGATGATCTGTTTGACCTGTGCCACCGTGAAGCTCGGTTGCTCTTCGCGATTCCAGGTAGGAAGAACCAGATTGTCGCAGACGTCGTGAGTGACATAACCCCACGCTTTTGCCGAGGCCCATAGAAGCCGCAGCGTGGCGACCCGGTTACGGATCGTTTTCGCGCTACGGTTGTCTTTCCCAGGACTCGACCACAGCGTGATCACGTCTTGCACGACCTCCGTTGAGATGTCTCTTAACCGAATCGCCCCGAGAGCCGCAACCCAAGCCTTAATCTCGCTCTTATCGCTATCTTGAGTGCTTCCCTCGTGGTGAATCATGACTTTGCTTTTCCACTTCTCCGCAAAGTCCTCGAACCGCGCAGTTGGCTTCGCTTTGTAAATGGGGTTGTTGATCGCCGCCAGGCGACGATCGAGTTCTCGTTGTGCGAGGCGCTTGGTCGGAAACTCGGACTTATCGCCCAAGACCTCCGAACGATGGATGCGGATGATACTCCCGTCGGGCTGTAGTTCGTCTTCGAGCCAGCGGCCGTACCACTTCTTCACCCTTGTGCCCCGCAGGATCAGCGATCCCTGCTGGTATCGCTTTCGAGCCACGGAACCTCCGTTCCGTTGACCCGACGACTCTCGCGGGCATTGTACTTTGTTTACGTGGGAGACCGCCTGAGTGCCTGCAATCCATCCGGGAACGTGCGGTGAGCACACCTGTCCGTTCACCGCCAATAGCGCCGAAGCGGTGAGGATGACCCACGCGCGAGCGGGTGTTTGACCGTATATGTGTAGATTCTCTTCCAAGAATTCCGCCTTTCAAGGCTGCGTTCGGTTCTCATGCCGTTCGCGTCACGCGAGCCTCGCAAGCTCGTCAACCCGGTGGAACACAAAAGCTACGCACTATTCAATACTGGGTTTTTCGGGAAAGTCGGGAAATCCTGGACAAAATCTGGGCTGCGATTCCAAGATGGATTAGGCCGCTGGGAGGGGGTCGGGTCGGATCGGGCGTTTTAAAAGTGCTGGGAGCCTTTTGGGACAGGCTGGGCGGGTCAATCCGAGCGCTCACCCCGCGTCTAGAGAGTAGTGATTCCCGAGAAGCGGATATATTAAGTAGCGACTTTGTCTCCTGGACTCCAACCCGGCGATGTCATCTCCTACATGGAGATGTGTTCCGCAATCGGTGTCAATCTCCAACGCGGCATGAACTTTCGCTTGCGAGACGCCGAGAGCATTATTCTGATGAGCCTCCGTCCGGGAGCTCCATACGCCGATCAAGTGCGAGGATGACGGCCGGGTGCTGATTTACGAAGGGCACGATGTTGCGAGAACTCTGAACGGGCCTCACCCAAAGCAAGTGGATCAACCGGAGCGCAATCCCGGAGGTTCACTGACACAAAACGGGCTTTTTGCGGAAGCTGTGAGGAAATACAAGAACGGAACGGCATCTCCAGAACGAGTCAGAGTCTACGAGAAAATACGGTCTGGTATTTGGGTATACAACGGGCTGTTCGAACTGGTTGATTGCTGGACCGAGCAATCGGGAGGCCGGAAGGTCTTCAAGTTCAAACTCCAGTTCGCAGGGACCGACGAGAGCGACCGTCCGGCCGTCGCTCAAGTCGCGTTGGATGACGATCGGCTGATTCCAAGTTGGGTGAAGCTCGAGGTATGGAAGCGCGATCAGGGACGTTGTGTGTATCCCACCTGTGGCGCGACTTCCGGCCTTCATTTCGACCACATCATCCCTTACTCGAAGGGCGGTTCTTCGAAAGATCCTGCGAACATCCAGATATTGTGCGGGCGCCACAATCTCGCGAAGCACGACAATATCGAATAACGTAGTTCATGCGTTTGGCGGTTGCACATTGATCCAGCTTCAGCTGGTGCCATTCATGCAGCATCGTGCCTTCTCGGTTTGATGAGGGCAGCATTCGATCATTGCCTCCGGAGTACCCAACATGACTTTGGACGATTTTCGTCAGTCACTCACTGCGGCCAAACCTCCAGCGGAGCTTGCACTCGCACTCGCCGGCCTATGGTGGGATGCCAAGGGTGATTGGACTCGGGCACACGAATCAACTCAGCAGGACGAAGGCCCCCAGGGTTCGTGGGTGCACGCCTATCTTCATCGCAAGGAAGGCGATCAGGGCAATGCAGCGTACTGGTATAGTCGCGCAGGTAAGCCTGTTTGCCGACAACCACTCGATGCGGAATGGCTCAGCATTGTGAGAGACCTACTGGGACAGCCCGCTAGTTGACCGTTCTCGTAAGTGTTGGGCTATGTCGGCCACTTGAACATGTTGCTTCGGTTTGGCACACAATCGGCACGCAACGTCGTCCAAACGTCGGCGGCTCAACCCCGATTTGGACAGACCGACAGTCAGCCGAAAGATGTCCTCGACGCCAGTAAAATCTGGCACACCGACGGCACACAATACGAGCCTAATCGTGACTTCCTGATTGCTCGTCATCCTTGAAGAACTCACGAAATCCCTGCTCAACTCTTTTTTTTGAAAAAGCGAGTGATGCAATCTTTTGCATTCCGATGATAAAAGCTGCCGTGGCGAGGAAGCACACAGTGAACGAGTTCGCCAGCAACGTCGAGCGTCATCGCCGCAAGCTGCTGGTCCACTGCTACCGCATGCTCGGTTCCTTGCCGGACGCCGAAGACGCGGTGCAGGAAACTTTGCTTCGCGCCTGGCGCTATCGCGACAGCCCGAAGGAAGGTGCGAGGTTTCCGCGTGGCTACGAACTTGGGCTTCCAGGCCAGTGTGCGCCTCGACAGGGTACTCGAACGGCAACCTTGTTCGAGCTTTGCTCATGAAGTCGATATTAGTTTGATACAGTACGAGGTGTTAGTCCGTTCAATCGAAAGTTTTTAGCTCAGACCCGTTGCAGGAGATCTCGAGGAGAGCTACTCGTACGTGCATGGTCTTTTGTCCGCACCTAATCTGGCGAGGAAGATGACGTTGCCACCTCCGGAGTGCCGGGTATATACACCGCCGCAACTTGCGGATGCGATGGTGCAGGCTATCGATGCGAACCCTCATGACCATTGGCTTGATCCCTGTATGGGTCCAGGCGCATTTATCGCATGCCTTCGGAACAAGGGTGTTCACAAAGAGCGCATCGTAGGCATCGACATCGATCCTAACGCCGGAGCAGAAGACGGGTCTGCAATAACCGTGCGAGGCATAGATTTCTTTAAGTGGTGTGCATCGACGACACAGAGATTTAACCGAATCGTTGCCAACCCGCCGTATGTGGCCATTCGCAAGCTTCATCCCACGTTGCAGCAATCAGTGACGGCCTTTGGAGCTGGCGATGACGGATCGTTCGCGCTTCGTTCGAACTACTGGTGCGCGTTCCTGTCAGCTTCTTTGCGGGTCCTCGCCAATCACGGCAGTTTAGCATTCGTGTTGCCCGCTGCGTGGGACTACGCCATGTACGCAGCCGATGTCCGATGCGCAATCCATCAGCAGTTTCAATCCATCGAGGTGCATCGTTCCCGCGAGCCTTTGTTCCCTGAAGTGCGGGAGGGCTGTGTCGTTCTTGTTGCCAAAGGCTATCGCAAGGACCCGGCCCGGTCCGTGCGCATCAATCACAGCGATGGGCACGCGCTCATCAACGCCCTTCTCCAGGGCGATGGTAAGCCGACCAATCATCGCGCATCAGCGAGGACTGGAGATCTGTCCCTCACTCCATTTTCGGATCTTTACGCGGTCAGGATCGGGTGCGTCACGGGGGACGCCAAATATTTCCTGCTGCGCGAGTCTGACCGGGTCCGTCTAGGTTTGCCAATAGAATCCGTCTCTCCTGTTTTGTCGAAAGCACGGCATCTGGTGTCTGCGTACATGACCACAAAGGAGTGGGAACGGCTGCTCGCAGCCGATGAACGGGTTTGGCTTTTCAAGCCTGAACCAAATTTGCTGCGCCGTAAAGCAGTGCGAGAATATCTTCAGCATGGCCGTGAAAACTGCGACCTGAATGCATACAAGCTGCGTAATCGCGATCCCTGGTATCGCGTCCCCGATGTTGGATACGGCACCGTAGGATTTGTGAGCGGCATGACGAAGCTCGGACCGTGGATTTGTTTTCGGTCGAAACGTCAGTTGGTTGCCACCAACACTCTTTATACCCTCACCCCTAAAACGAAAATGAGTCTCGAAGAGCGGGCAGCATGGGCTCTGTCTCTCCTATCGACTTCTCCGCGCCGACAGTTTCATGCGATTGCGCGACGCTATCCTGACGGCCTTGCGAAACTTGAACCCCACGATCTCAATTCTCTTCGGCTGCCGACGCCGCTGCGCACGAAGCGCGCTCCTGAAGAATATGCGCGCGCAATCAGTTATCTCGTGGCGGGCAAGATCGCGGAAGCAATCGCGGTCGCCGACGCGTTTACGAGACGGCCATGAACCTTCCTACTGTCACGGGGAACCACGGAGCCAACACGACAGGTGAAGGCATTCCTTGATGCTAAGCTCCGCCCAAACAATCGACACACTTGCGCAAGACCCGATTGATGAGGCGCTGTTTCCACTACTCGAGCTTGCCGAAAACGCGGTCGCCACGCATGCGCGCATACCGGTGCTATCCCTTTGGAAGCGGCTGCCGTTTATCCCGCTTTTTGCCGCCCATCTACATTTGCGATGGCCTGGTCAGGTCAAGTCACTCCCACTCAGCCCCCGGATCGGAATCTTTCCATTTTTTGCGTCCGACCTCGAGCTTCTCTGCCGTCCACTTTACAACGTCCAAAAAGCTCAATTAGTGCGTCAGACGGCTCGCGCCAAGCGGTTTTCCGTTAGTCCGACTTCGAAAGGCGAGCTGTATCCCGATTGGGAACAAGCAGTTGATCGGCGGCGCCACAAACTTCAGCATCTGGTTTTGCCGGCCTCCTCCTTTATTTCAATCGATCGTGTTAACGAAAGTGGGGACATCCGGCAGGGCAACCGTCAGATCATCGGCCGATTTGCCCCACGCGGAGAACCTCGACCTCAGCTTCTCGTACCTGCGAGAGTCGAAGTTACTCGCCAGCTCATCCGAGCCTTCGGCAGTCTCGATCTGGTCCTTATTAATGTCCAAAACATCAGAGGTAAGCAGCTAGCCAGCTCGATCGAATTCTTCCTGCACGAGTTGCCAGGTACGGTTCCGACACTGATACTGGCCTCGAGCCCCGCCGACCTCATATTCGTGGGCGCTCTGGAATCTCCGTCTAAGCACCCGGTCATCCTAACCGGCCTCAACCGCAGCTCTAGTGTGAAGGTGAAAGAGGTAAATCGAGACCGCGCGCAGTCTGAGCGCCAGTTTTGCTTTGCGACAGAAGGCCTTGCCGACAAATCTGACATCATATCTCGCCTCGTGTCTCAGGCTAAGCGAACCTGGTGGGCAACGAGACAGTCAATGTCCGTGGGCACTCCGCGCGAAGCTTTGGCTTTTGCAAGGCTCTATTCCGACATGCTGGATCGATCTCCCGGATGCGAACTTGAACTCTTAGAAGAGACCAAGCGACTGATATTGCAAGAATCTGAAAACGTTTCCATGCGGGACGAGCGCCGAAATTCTCTAATTCAGTCTGTACTTCATGATGCGAAGGGTGGCAGCCTGCTGGTTCTCGTGCGCTCCGATAGTGCAGCAGAGGAGCTCAAATCGATATTGGCTCGCGACTTGGGCGTTACCGTCGGAGACCTGTCATCGCTGGGTGTCGATGTCTTGAATGTCTTTGGTCCCTGGCCCACTGCGGTATATGAGACTTGTGTCGCCTGCGGATATTTCGGCACCAGCACAATCGATATGTTTTTCGCGAGCGGAGCACGCGGCGGAGTACTGATTGTCGATCCTATCGAGGCACGTGTCGCCATCTGGGACATTGAGAAGCGCTTTTGTGGCGTACCTGACTTGCCGGACGCGGTCACAGCTGATTTTCGCAACCTCTCCACAATGCTCGAGGCTATTGCTTCTCCATCCGCCACGCCCATCTCGCTTCCGACGCTGTCTGGAGATCCAATGCGGTCAGGCAGCGCGGCGACGGCAGCGTCTCTCTATGCCGGCAAGCCAACCTACGTCTGTTTATGTTTTGCCGACGGTTCAACACAGCAAAGCACGGCGAATGCCCGCTATGAGGTCGTCGGAAGGAAGCGCTTGCAGTTGCAGAGCGTAGCGGCAAAGGATTTGCACATCGGCGATCAGGTGGTACTTCTCAACGATGACGAGCGTGCTGGATTTTCTGAAAGACTGCTTCAGGCAATGGACGAAGGGCGCTTGCGAAACGATAAACAGACCAGATCGACATGGGTGTTGACTCTGCGCGCCATCCGCTTAGGCGTTAAGGTATCCGTTCCTGAGATAAAGCAGCGCATGGAGAACGAGGGCGTCGCTGTGGACGCGAGCACCATTCGAACATGGCTGCCGTCGGCTATGTCGGACGAATGCGGAGTTCCGGAGGGCGAGGATGCATTTCTGGCGTTCGCCAAGGCAGTCGGAATCTTGATGCCCACAGATATACTTTCTGATTGGTTTATCTCCATAAATAGACTACGGATCAATCATCGTAAAATTGGTCGGGAGCTTGTTCGAGCAATCCGCGGCAACTATCTTGGCCGACTTGATCCTGCCAGCGTTGCGAGGATGGAAAAGGAATGGGGCGTCGAAGCGAAGACGTTACTCGAAGCCGCCCGCGTTGCCACTATCGATGACGTAATTCCTTTGGGCGGTGAGACGCATGATTGACGATCAAACATACAACGTTTTTGCCAGAGCCTTAGCAGAACAGATCGGTTGCCGAGCGAAAGGCATCGACGATGAGAGCGCACGCATTGTCAATGTAAGACCGCAAGAACATATCCTCGCGGGCTTTCTCACACCACGCTCGGTTGCGCATCCTCCTCCTGGTGATCTGGACGCTAATTCGGAACCCGACGATCTGCCGCGAGACTCAGCGTTTGAACTGACTTCCATTGGCCTCGAATGGCTTGCAGATCGGGAAGCCCTTAACCGCGTCGACGTACTCTCGGCATCGCTTTCGCTAAACGTCTATGTCCGCTGCACGCCCACATTCGACGAGCAGAAGAGATTGGGCTCATGGCGAAGGGAGCACGGCGGGGGTGCTCAGGTACAGAAGACTCAGCCTGTCATCGCCGTTTGGCGGCGGCTTCAAATTCCCGAATTCTCAGTGGAAATCTCGGTAGGCCGCCTTCTGAGCGACAAATGCCAGAAGGTGGACATCTCGCCGGCGTTCGTTTTGCCCACCAGCAGTGTCCCGCCCGACATTTATTCTGCGAGGCAAGTGATCTACCTCACTGAACCTGAATGCGATTCAGAGCCCGCATTCACTGCCGCTCTCAGTCGTGCCCGAACTCGAGCTTTCGCCTCATTTTGGAAAGCGTTCGTGGATGTTCGGCTGATTAGCGTGCCTACCGAGCCTCAGTCGATCCGTGTGGCAATTCGCGTCATCAATGATTCCCCCGCGCCTGCGAAAGCGCAAAGCGACTTTCTGGATGCCAACCTCTACGCAGTCCGACTTTCCGTCGCCGTGCCCAAGGAAGTTCACCGCCCAACCATTTTTCAGGAACTGCCCGCCAGCTTCCGATATGACCGTCAAATGCCAGGAGTCGGCATCAATTCCCACGTTTGCGAAGAACAGAACGGCGCGCTGTTGCAACTGACCGCCGAAAGCGTACCTCTGACCGAAACGGCACGCCTGGAGGCTCGAGAATTCCCAGATGCTGTTCCGACTTTTGCTGCATTGGGCTCAAATCCGATTCCTGTGCTCGAGGCTCTTGCCCGGCACATGGAGACCTACGACGCGACCCAATGGGCGACGAAGCTGACAACGCTTTCGGGGATTGAGCTCGAAGATGCAACGCGATCACGTCGTGAGTTTGAGCTCGAAGTCCAGCGGTTCAAGCGCGGCCTCGAGCTTTTGAAGAACCCTAAGTTCCCAGCAGTGTGGCAAGCGTTCCTGCTGATGAACAAGGCTATGCAGCGGGGCAATACCAGTCACGAAAAATGGCGACTCTTTCAAATCGCCTTCATCATATCCCTCCTGCCGGAACTTGCAGCCCGTGAGTACCCCGAGCTCGCCACCCAGGATGACGGGTTCGTAGATCTCTTGTGGTTTGCGGCCGGTGGCGGCAAGACCGAAGCCTTCATGGGAATCATTTTATGGCAGGCATTTTTTGACAGGCTTCGAGATAAGCAGTTCGGAAATACCGCGTTCGTTAGATTTCCGTTACGGCTTTTGACTTTCCAGCAGCTTCAACGTTTGGCGGTCGCTCTGGCCGCTGCTGAGCTCATAAGGAAAGAAAGCGGACTGAAGGGAGCGCGCTTCAGCATCGGCTACCTTGTAGGCGGCACAGTTACTCCGAACAAGATAGACGACGAACTTCACAAAAGGCTTGTACGGCAAGGCCTGGACCCAAAATATAAGCGCATCTTTAAGTGCCCTTTTTGCGGGTCGCCCACAGCGATCAAATATGAGTCCTCGTTACGGCTTATCGAGCATCATTGCGAGGATCGCAGTGCCCTGGAGGAAAAGATCGTCTACCTGTCTATGTGACAGACCAGGACATTTATCGTTACTTGCCAACGGTGATAGTTTCCACCGTCGATAAGCTTGCCCTGCTCGGACAGAATCATCGCTTCTCTAACTTGTTCGGTCGCATCGACATCATCTGCGGAAAACATGGCGCGAGTTTCGGAAAGTCGAATGAACTATGCGATGCGGCGGCGGCTGTCGCCCGTGGCGAACGTCCCCAGACCTGTGTCGGCTCGGGGGCTGCGGTCCGTTACGGTCCTTTTCACGACCCAGCTCCCGCGATTCTGGTTCAGGATGAACTTCACCTCTTAAACGAAGAATTAGGTACGTTCGATGCGCACTATGAGACAGGCATTATCGAGCTCTTCAAGAGCCTGGGCCAAAGCCGTGGAAAATCATCGGTGCAACAGCCACGATCCAGGATTTTGCTAGGCAGGCATGGGAGTTATATCTTCAAGGTGCGCGCCAGTTTCCTGCCCATGGACCAGATGCTGACGATTCGTTCTACTACTGTCCCAGTCCCGGGAGGACTGGGCGCATTTTCGTGGGTATCCTGGGTGTTGGCAGAAAACACACGCCCGCCGTCACAAAGGCACTGTCGATTTTCTACAACAGGTCCAGAAAGTCCGCGAGCTGATTGCCACGACCCGGCCAAGGCCGCTCTATCTAGGGGGGGAATTTAACCGAGCCGAACGGAAGGAACTGCTGTATTCTGTATGAATTGGCTCTCACCTATGTCTTGACGCGAAAAGGTTCAGATCAGGTGGCAGAAGCTATTGAGTCACGGGTCAGCCGTGAACTGCAGGACAGCTCACCCCAGCACGGCGAACTGCTCATAGAGATGTTTAACGGCGGCGTCGATGTCTCCCACATGATCTCCACTATGGACGGTCTTAAGGCGAAGACGAGCGAAGCCGACCCCGGCACGCGCGCGCGGCATGGTGACCACGAATATCATCGGGCATGGCGTGGACGTTGACAGATTCAACGTCATCGTCTTTGCTGGATTCACACGCCTTGTCGCTGAATATATCCAGGCATCGGCCCGTGTCGGCAGGCGATTTCCTGGCATATCAATATTTGTACCCACCCCCCAGAGCGAGCGGGACCGCAGCATTTTTGATCGATTCGCCAAGTTCCATCAATACCTGGATCGCCTGGTAGATCCGGCGGCGGTGACGCGATGGCCAGACCCTGCGATGCGGCGGACGCTGCCGGGTATGCTCTGCGGATATCTTATGGGCGTTGCATCGTCCGCCATGGGCAAGCCAATGGCGACCGTCGAATCGGTACAAAACTCGCAAGGTGATCCCAAAGCGGGAGCCTTGTCTCAGGATGCCATCGTGGCATGGATGCTGGGTGCCTATGGCTGCGAACATGCCCCGTCCCGCGAATACCAGGAAAGCTTACTCGGGGCGTCAAGAACCATTTCAGCTCCATCGTCAATATGCCGAAGCAACGCGGAAGCCCCACCAGCTCAATACATTCCTTGAATCCATGAACAGCCTGCGCGATGTCGATGAGCCGGCCTTCATTCGCGTTGGAAATTCAGAGGAAGCCAAGGCGCTGAGGAGGTTGATCGATGGCTAACGCCGCACCTTTGCACCGCCCGATAATGACACCGCGCCGGCCGTCGAGCGCGTCCGTCGATGCAGCGCGGCGTCTCCCAGCTACTCTTTAACTACCTTCCTTACCGAACAGTGGACTGGGAGGACGGTCGGGCGATCATCCAGCTCGGTGAATGAGCTTCTCGAGCTGCTGGGAAGAAGAGCGCAAGACCACGCTGTTGAAAGAGATCAGCGAATCGTTCGATAGATGGCGCTCGCAAGGGGACGATTGACCCTGCCTTTCCTCATCCGGTTCATGAGGCGCAGCGCTTCACGATTGGCACCTGAATCGATTGACGCGACCGTGCTGCAGGCAGCCCTCATCTGCCAGAGCTGTGGTCAACTCATTTTCGACAAGAAGCTTCAAAGAGATGAATCGCTGCACTGCCCCAATTGCAAGAGTTCGCGCATACATCAGTTTCCGTTCGTCTTCGTTCACGGTTGCGGCGAACTGGTTCCGATCCAGGAATGGATGCCTGCAACCAAGAAGAATACGGATACAGGAGGACTTGAGCCTACCTCCCATCCGATCCAGTGTTCACAATGCGGCAAGCGTCGAATCTGTACATTCCCGGCCGGTCCGACCGCGTAAAGGACATGAAAGTCCTGTGCCGCACCTGCAAGATAGAGGTCCTGGATCGCTTCACCGCCAGATGCCATCGTTGTCTCAAGCGCTGAGAAACAAGGAAGGTAGCAACTGAAGAATCCGGTGGCACCATCGTGTCAGAGCTGGCGATGCGGCTTGCGCGCTACAGTGCCAGCGACACCTACTATCCGCAGACCCTCTCGGTATTGCGTCTAGACCGCCCGCGCCTGACCAGCGCCGACGATGACATCTCGTCACGCTGCTCTACTACTGCCGCAATCACGCAGGCCCGATGCGACTGTCCCCGGCTGACCGGATCAAGGCGCTCACAGAGCGGCTGAAGGCGGCACAGGGAGACCGCGGAAACAGCGCGCCTGTTGCAGCGTATCGAGATTGCCACAGGCAAGAAGCCCTCTCCGTCCTTTGCACCAGCAGGACTCCTGGATTCTATCTCGCCAGATCTCGAGAAGGGGATAAAGGAAAGCCTTGCATTCAGGGGGACGGTGACCACCGTCGCCGCCATTGAGAAGGCCCGGATGGATGGAGGCACCTCCGAGTCACTGGCCCAGGACGTAATCCGGCTGCAGGCGTTTCTTGGCATTCACGAGTTGCTCTACGTGGATGACCTGCCCATCATCACCGCGACCTACGGCTTCACGCGCCGCAGCTTCGAGCCCGTTTATGAGGAACTGGGTGCGCACGACCTGCCCGTGCAGATCCGCGCCTTTCCGCCATTGCAGAAGGCGGCTGCCCAGCGGCTGGGGAAGATGGACGTAGTGGGAACCTTGCCGATCCCGGCGCGCGAAGGCGAGCATGAGGGTGTATTCATATCCTTGGTGCCAAAGCGCGTCATCGATTGGCTTGCACTCAACGGCATCGCCTGCCAGGCGCGCATCTTCCGCCGATAGCCCGTATCCTCGCAGCGCTCGAACCAATAGATCACGACCGCTATTACGATTCCATCTGGCAACTTCCGGTTCGCCGAATGGTCTTTGGCCTGATTCACAGCCTGTCACACGCTGCGATGAGGGCGATCACAAGGTATGCGGGAATCGACCGAACATCAGTTGGAGAGTATATCTTCCTGCCGCTTCTCGGCTTCGTCGTCTATGACAATTCCAGCAGCTTCAAACTGGGCGGCATCGCTACCTTAGTCCGCGATCACCTGGCGGCATTTCTGCAGAACATTGCGGATGAAGCAGTTGAATGTCTCTACGATCCCGATTGCGCTGATCACCCCGGCGCCTGCCATGGATGCATCCACTCTCCCGAGATTTCCTGCCGCGTATTCAATCACGGTCTCTCTCGCGCCTTTCTTATTGGAGGCCATGCACCTTGGGCTGACGTATCTTCGGACGTGCGGATCGTC
>CAVOVP010000013.1:0-561920 GCA_963699885.1 uncultured Acidobacteriota bacterium
TCCGCGCTCAATCATCCGAACATTTGCACCATCTACAAAATGGGCAAGCACGGCGAGCAATCGCTCATTGCCATGGAATTTCTGGACGGCGTAACGCTGAAGCATCGCATTGCCGGCCGTCCCATGGACGTAGAGAGCCTGCTGACGCTGGCGATCGAAATCGCCGAAGGGCTAGAGGCCGCGCACAGTCAGGGCATCATTCATCGCGACATCAAGCCCGCCAACATCTTTGTTACCCGCCACGGGCACGCCAAGATTCTTGATTTCGGGCTCGCCAAGGTACTATCGACGCCCACCGCGATTCCTGCGGGCCAGGCTGCCCCTGAGACCGCGATGGCCACGCTCGATGAAAAGCAACTCACGAGTCCCGGTACAGCGCTGGGCACGACCGCTTACATGTCGCCGGAGCAGGTGCGGGGCAAGGATCTGGACGCGCGCACAGATCTTTTTTCCTTCGGCGCCGTGCTCTACGAGATGAGTACCGGCACGTTGCCGTTTCGCGGGGAGACCAGCGGTGTCCTCTTCGAATCCATTCTGAATCGAGTACCTCCGCCGGCAATCCGTCTGAATCCTGACATTCCGCCCAAGCTGGAAGACATCATCCATCGCCTTTTGGAAAAAGATCGCGACCTCCGCTACCAAGGCGCGGCCGATCTGCGCAGCGAATTAAAACGCCTGAAGCGCGACACGGAATCAAACCGGACAGCAGCCTCGACAGCGATCTCCGATCAGCACCCAGCCGCGGAAATGTCCGATGCCCGCAGGACATCGCCCGCCTCAATCACCCCCGGGCAAATCACGCGTGAACAAAGTTCAAGCACCAATTCCGCAAGCGACTCGCAGCAAATCGCGGGTCTCGCCTCCCGTCACAAAACGGCGCTAGCCAGCGTCATAGCGATTGCATTCATCATTCTCTCGGGCTTCAGCTACCTCCTCTACCGCGGACGAAATGTTGGAACCTCCTCTACTAAATCGGCCGCCTCCGGCAAGATCACCCAAATCAGCCACTGGAACAAGCTCATCAACTCTGCCAGACTCTCGCCCGACGGACACATCCTCGCCTTCAGTTCAGCCGCCGGCGGAATCGAACAGGTCTTTCTCATGCTCGCTTCCGGCGGTGAGCCGCTCCAACTCACGCACGATGAAGGCGACAAGATCGTCGGGAGTTTCTCCGCTGATGGGTCCGAAATTTACTACCACCGCAACCTCGGCCTTGATGAAATCTGGGCTGTTCCCGCCCTCGGCGGCGCACCGCACCGGGTGGTCCCCGGCAGGACTGTGGCGACTTCGCCCGACGGCAACTGGCTCTACTACCTGAAAACGGACCCATCCAATACCATCTTCCGTGCTGGCAAATCCGGCCTCGTCGAAGAAAAACTTTTTAGCTTTGAGAATCCCCCGCGCTCAGCCATCGCCATTCTTCCTTATCCGGACGGAGACAACCTGCTGGTGCTGACCTCGAAAACCTTGAGGCCTGGCGAGACTTATCTCAACCGCCTGAACATCTCCAGCCATCAACTCACGGAACTGGGATCGATATCCCCCTCATCTCCAGATCTGGTCTGGGCCGAGCCTGCAAAATCCGTGCTCTTCAGCCATGAGGTCAACGGTCTTACCAATCTTTGGAAGTTCGAGCTCGCAAGCAAGTCGTTGACCCAAGTCACCTTTGGCCCCGGCCCGGATTACTCTCCCTTGCCCGATCCAGCCGGGAAGGGTATGTATTACGTCAACGGAAAGCAATCGGGCTTCCTCACTCTTTATCACCCCAAGTCCGGCCAGTCGGTGGACGTAGTCCCCGAAAACTCCACTCAACCCGCCCTTTCGCCCGACGGCAAGCGCGTGATGTACGTGAAGGTTCTCGGCCCGACGCAAAGCGAAGTTTGGATCTCAGACGTGGATGGCGGCAACAAAATCAGGCTGGCTGCCTCGGGAAATTTCGATACCGGCGAGTGGACCCACGATGGCTCGAATGTAGCTTTCTTCGATGAGGCGGGCAAACAGGCGAAAGCATTTACCGTCGGCTCTGACGGCAGGGGTCTCCATGAAATAGCAGCCAACGTAGACGGTCTGGACGGGTTCATGAGTTGGTCAGCCGACAGCCAGTCCATGTACCTCTCCACAGTTGCCCCTGAACACGGCGTCTCGGTTTGGAAAGCGAATGGCGACGGCTCCAACCCCCAGCTTTTTGTTTCGGACTGCGCCAACGCCATCGACGCCTCCCAGGACGGAAAATATTTGCTGGCCTTCAACGGTCGGGGCGACAAAGCCGGTATCTACGAGATTTCCATTCCCGACAAGAAATGCATTCCCTTGCTTCCCGGAGTCGTCACCTACAGCCTGTGGCTCGCACCCGACTTCAAATCGTTTGTGTACGGAGTAGCCGAGCCAGGCGGCGTGGTCTTCTACCGCCAGAAATGGCAGGATGGCCAACTCGTCGGCAAGCCCGAAATCGCCTTGAAACTTCCTTTCAGTTTCCGCCTGTACTACGATGGCAACGCCGTCGATTATTCCCGCGACCTCTCCTCTATCATTTACTCCCGCCCGGGCGGCGAAGCCGACTTCTACCTGCTAACCCCAGCACAGTGAAGCGCGATTCCAGAGGCTCGCGGGCAAGCCGGAAGTAATCCACAAAGGAAAAGCTGGCTGAGAAGAGTCTCGATGGTTCCCATAAACAGGCGATCTCACGCGTTGACCCTTATACAGGGCGGGCATCTGGCTTCCCTCCAACCCAAACGTAGGTAATGCCCTTCACCGGGGGAATGTACTTCCGAGTAAAGACGTTCCGCATCTTTGGGTTAATCTGCGGGGGCAGGATTTCTTTGTACGGGCCGTTTTGAGCCAGTTCGTCTCTAGATTTCGGTTCGATTTCTGGCCACTTCCCTGGTGTTTCTAAATAGAATTCGGAGGTTATTTGTCATGAGGTTACACTCCCCCCGTGTGTATGCGGCGCTTGCGCTTGCCTTCACATTTGTATCCGGCTTTTGCCTTGGCCAGGCTGTCGAGTCATCGGTCGCCGTTCGTATCACACCCGAGATCGCCACGGTGGTTTCCTCTCAAAGTCTGCAGTTGACCGCTCTCATAAAGAACACTCCGAACGTTGCCGTACAGTGGTCAGCGACCGCTGGAACCATTACGAGTTCTGGCCTTTATCACGCACCGAAAGTCACGACTGATACCGTCGTAACGGTGACGGCGGCAAGCGTTGCGAATCCTGGCAAGTTCGATCGACTGTCCGTCGTGGTGACTGCACCCAAGCCGACGCCGGCCCCACAAGCACTTGCGGACGCCTCGTCAGCAGCGGGCAGCGCTACCATTAAGGAGTCGTTCTTCGGATCTGGGTTCAATGGCTTTCAAGTTTGGCCTCCGACCGACGGCCAGAAGCAAGTTGCGACCATTGGGGGCATTCGACTTTGGGATGATGGCGTGAAGTGGGCGCAGATTGAGACCTCTAGCGGTGTGTACGACTGGTCTGAGATGGACAGCATCATGAGCAAGGCGCAAGCCCAACACATGGACGTGCTTTACACGATTGGCGATACTCCTAAGTGGGCGGGCACGATTCCTCCGAAGAGTCCATGTGGTCCAGTGGGGCCGTACAGCTGCTCTGCTCCCACGGATGTGAAGACCGACGGAACCGGTACGGATGCGCACTTTTCCGATTTTGTCACTGCCGTGGTAAAGCGTTATAAGGGTCAGATCGCCTACTACGAGCTTTGGAACGAGCCAGATTGCACATGCTTCTGGAGCGGCAACAACGCGCAGATTGTGCGCATGGCGAAAGACGCTGCCAGCATCATCCGCTCCACGGACCCGGCTGCCACAATCCTCAGCCCTTCCGCGCACGGTACGACCATGGCGACCTGGTTTGACGGATTCATTGCAGCGGGTGGAGCACCCACCTTCGACGTCGTCAATGCTCATCTGCGAGGGAAGGGCACCGGCTCTCCGAATGTTGTTCCAGAATCCTTCCTGACGATGTACAACGATTTGACGGCGGAAACCAAGAAGAGGAACCTGTCCAACCTTCCCGTCTGGGACGACGAGCACGGAATCAAATCCGAAGATAACCTCACTGATCCAGACGAACTCGCGGGCTACATGGCACGATCCATTGCCCTTCGAGCTGGCGTCGGCCTGCAGCGTCAATACCTGTACACATGGGATAAAAACGCGCAGGGCAATGATTCCGGAACCGCTTGGGACGTGGTTGCTGGATGGCTCATCGGCCATACCATCAGCCCCTGTAAGGCTGCGGGCACCGTTTACACGTGCAATGTTGATAATGGGCAGATCGTATGGAATACGGCAGAGACTTGCAAGAAAGGCGTCTGCACGACTTCCAAGTACACCTATCCGACGACCTATCACGATCAGACGGATCTTTCAGGCGTGAAAAAATCGATGAGCGGCGGTACGGTCTCGATCGGATATAAGCCGATCTTCCTCACCGCAAAATGATATTGCAGGATACACAGCCGGAGAATCGGCTGTGTATCCTGCCGATCTGTTTTCGCTTGAGTACTCTCTTGTTGCGGATTTCTGCTCGTTTCTGAGGCCAGCCAGCCGTTCCGACCAGTGCCGCGTGGCCGCTGCATCCTGCCCACGATCGCCAACGAAAACATAGTGGCCTTTGCCACGGTTCCGAGTCAACTTACGGCGCATCTTCGCCGATTTGTGACCCTCGGAGATCAGCGCCTGGACTGCATCGCTTCGCGTCCCAGAAAGTCACCCTCGATGATATCCATTAGTTAGTGCGCCTCCATGTCCCGTTCGATCGCCACCGTGCCCGACACGCCTTCCGCAGTCGTGCCCGACTCGACGCCCTCTGCTCCCTCACAGTTCGAGACCGCCGTCAGGGTGTAGGACGTATTCACCAACGCGCTGTAAAACATCTGCGCCTGGGCCGCAGTGTTGTTCAGCAGATTGTTGCACACGAAGCCGGCAAACGTTGTTCCTGGAAATGACGCGACAACGCCGGGCTGAATCACGCTCTGAACCAACCACCCATCGTCGGCTGTGCTCGAGGTATTTCCCGATTTCGACTGGCAGGTGTACCCCGTTTGCTGTGACACTCCAGTCGCGAACGATCCGACGTACTGCGGAGCATTCTGGAACGATTCGCCGTTGGTCGGCTGCACAGTGACCGGCGGATAGTCAGGCACCGCGCATCCCTGCTCGATGTCAGTCATCGGAGGTCCAGCAATCAGGATTGCGTGAGAGATCAGAGGCGCGATGCCCTGATACCAGATCATTGAGTACGCAATCGACGCACTGCCGGCACTCTTGCCAATCGCGCGAAAGGGCTTCGCTCCGAGCGAGTACATGTAGTTGATGAGCGTCGCCTCTCGACACGCGCCCTTCAGAATATTTTTCGGGTTCGCGTCTTCCCATGCACTCGGATAAGTACGCTGTTCGATGTCGAAGCCGAACTGGTTCAGGTCCGTCGCGATATTGCCATCGATGGTCGCCGTGCCCGACGAGCCCGAGAGAAACGCTACCGTACCAATCCCGGTGCCTCGCTTGTATCCGACCGTCGCGGTCAGATCCGCTGTTCCCGGGCATGAGTGAATCGTAAGTTCTGTGCATGACGAGCCAGCGAGATAACCCATGGGGCATGTGATCGAGTGCGCGTTGATTACGGAACCGAGCGGCTTAGTTTGTGTGCGAAATCCCGTCTGCGCGCTCAGGAGAGCAGTCAGCATCACAAGCGCGAACATGAATAGACAGCTGCGAAACGCTTTCATTGACTTGCCTTTCGTTGAGTAGACTTGTACTGCCAGATCTTTAAAACGGAATATCTCTCTCAGCGATCGGATTCTCTGCAGCAACCGCCATGCCTTCTCGCCCCACACTGGTCCCGCTGGTTGAATCCGCGGTCGCTGCGATTGCCTAGAGGTGTCCATCTTTGGCTTGGATGAGCGACCCAAATTGGGGATAGCTTTCGTCCGCTCCGTGAGTTGCACTACGGTGGTGAATGTCTGAGCAGAACAAGCCAGACAGCTGAAGACGCGAGCGCACCGAGGTCCCGAAGTATGTCCGAGAGTCTCGATGGGCTTTTCCCTTTCTTAAGTTCTGAAGAGTTCGGTCGTGAAGATGGTCCTTTCGGTCCGCGAGTTCGAAGGTCGCCAATTTCGGCTCGAATAGATGCCGTCCCGCGGCGGCACGGCTAAGGCATTCCTGAGAATTAACAACTTGGAGACAATTTCAAGAGACAGCCGAGCAGAAACGGGCCAAGGCGGCGGGCTCGATGGCTGTGATTCGTTGGTAATGCTTTTACCTGCGGCCGCTGCGGTTGGCGCTGCGGCACGATATCAAGCGTGAATCCGAGAGCGGCAGGGAGATCGTGCTGGATAGGTGACGAGGCGTTTACCTCATTGACTCTGCCACCAGGACAAGGGCAGCGTACACCGCAGGGATTCCGAACTAGGTGGGCGCAAAATTGGGCACAACGAAAAAAGCCGATTTTGAGATCGGCCCTAAAGTCTTGGTGCGAAAGGGGGGACTCGAACCCCCACGGTTTTACCCGCCAGATCCTAAGTCTGGTGCGTCTGCCAATTCCGCCACTTTCGCATCGCTGAACATGCGGCTTCTCGACCATTTGAAGGACAGGTTTATTGTACTGTGGGGAGTTCTGTGGGGACCATCGCGGAATTCCCAAGCGACTCGATGACCCGGCCGACTCCTGAGCCCTCGATGAGCAGCGCAGAGCGTTCAAAACTCGCGAGGCAGAATCAGAAAGAGCAGAAGCGGCGAGTAGAACTGCGGCAGCAGCGCGTGAAGTGAATTCAAATTCGCTAGCTTGTGCACTCGCTGCTGTGGCAGGCCCCTTTAGTGGACTTTCCGCGAAGGCCTGCCGCTCGGCGTGTCCAAGGGCGGCGTGTTCCGCGTTCGAAATCTAAAACCGGCAAGGTAAGGATTTGCTCGGGAGGCTAGTCTTAAATTTGCACGTACAAGGAGCTTGTGTTCTGCGTGTAATGCGCATCAGGCAATCTCGCCACGCTGAGCACGTCGGCCTTCCCCTTCTGAGCCCGCTCAATTCGCCCGTAGGTGGAAGGATGATAGATCGGCACGCAAACCGCGGAATGGTCGCCTATCTGTACCTCGACCGGCGGCCATGCGCGGTACGGAGGATGAATCCAGGTCCGCAGCACCACTTCATGGCGTGCGCGCCAACCGCCGCAATCACGTTCGGCTTGCAGTGGGCGATGTCCTCCACAACTCTTGGACGATCGCGCTCGATCTCCTCAGCCTGCGGCTTCGGGTTTTTCGGCTGGTAGTCGATGCACACGTTCCAGAGGCGGGCTTTGTCCAATTCCAGTCCGGCGCTCTCGAACCAATTGCGGAGAGTCTGGCCTGCGCGGCCGACGAACGGACGGCCCTGTTCGTGCTCCTCCTTCCCTGCGCGCTCACCCAGAATGTAGAGGCGGGAGCGAACAGGCCCGGAGGCGGGTACGATGGGGCCGCAGAGCAGTGCAGTTTTCATGGCGTCGTCAGGGTTTTGTCGTCGACGTGCTGTAGCAACCGGACACACCGGGGAGTGGAGAGGTGGTCGTGGATACGGGAATCTTCGGACGCTGGTTCTGTTCTACTTTTGGATTGACCCTGTTTTTCTCGAAATCTTCCCACCAGCGCTTGATAACGCGGCAAAGCGGGATCACGCGGATATGGGTTGGCTCTCCGTCCGAGTTGAATTCAATAGGAATGCCGTCAGGATCGGAGGAGAGTAGGGTGCCCGGCATGATGATGGACTGGTGAGCGAGGAGGTTTCGATACCACTCCTTAAGATTCTTGACCTGCTTCTCACTCAGTGACGGAAAGATGGATTGAAGTTCGCGCAATGTGTTTTGGGGATGGCCGACGTAGTTACTCACAGCGTCGATGACGCAGAAAAGCAAAAGAACTGACGGATATCCGTAAATGCCGCCATTCGCCTTGCGCGTGCTGGTGCAGTACTCAGCGATCGTGAGAGATTCGTCAATCGCCTCGATGGACATGGATTGCAGGTCGTTGTGAATGGCCATTCATGCATTTTACCGCTCGCGACGATGTGAAGAGTAAGGTTCACCTGTTTGAACCCTAGGCTTGTGTATCGCCTCCGACGACGGAACGCCAGCCTCTTTTCGTAAGTCTTCAAGGGCTTCGAGTTTGTCAGAACACGCGTTGTGGTAAATGCCCTCTGCATCGACACTCCCAGCTTCATCCACTATTTCCCGATGGCAGAAGGCGCAGCGATCCGGCAGTCGAGAGAGCAGCGTATTCATTGTCGTCTTTTGAGCCTGAATCATCTGGACAGCGAACACGCAGAAGACGAAGAACACGAAGAGAGCAAACCCGATCCAGTGTCCGAAGTAGTAGGCGATGAAAGCGATCAGAACATCAAGGCCGATCTCCACATACTGTGGCGTGTTCATGCGGAACATTGTACGCTGCACTTGGCATCAACTTTGTAGCTGCGGGCGCGAGCCCGACAGGCTGAATTTCACTACGGCAAAAGAGGGAAGTTGTCTAAGGGAAGCGGTTTATCGCCGCGCTTCTTGTATTCAAGAATCGGTTCATGACTATCCAAGACCGATTGATTGTCTCGTTAAAGTCGTTTTGAGAGATTGCTTCCCATCCTCTCTTCCTATCGGCACCGCTTGGAGTCATCGCCTCTCTTATTGTTTCGATAACTCTCCCGCAGTTGATCGCTGCATGGTGCGAGACAGCAATCGACGCAATTAGATCGTTTACCGCCAAAAAGACAGATGGATCGCTAAGCATGGTCCGATACATTGTAGTAGAAATTGCTGCCTTTATTTTGTGGATCGAGGTCGAAAGCTGTAACTAACTTCGCGAGCTCCGGACGCTCTACGAGAATATTGTGTTGAATCCCACTCGGCGGAATTACGCGCTCGAGGATCACACTGAGACCCGTTCCCGGATGTAAGAAAAGGAGTCGACGGCGGCCCTTGCCATGTCGAAGACTCGTTTTATAGACCTCGCCAATCTGTTCGGCCGTGGTATACAGATTTGATTCGCATGAAATGTGTACTTCCGAATCCACGAAAGCTAGGGTTGCATCGAGCACCAAACCAAGTTCCTCGTCCTCCCAGTGAATCGAGGGTAGGTCTCTCATCGTAAGTCTGATGATTGGAGATGGCGGCAGAATCCTTCCGTAGAACCTAAAGAGTGCCATGTCGCAAGGAATTATAGTCGCCCCTGCGGGCCACTCCGCTCCTCGCGCCACAAAGCAAACGAGAGACTTTTCCGTCACGTACGAAAGGCGAACAAGGCTGTGGGGAGTCTCGTATTACGAGGATTTCCCCCCTTCGTGCTAGAAGTGCATGGAAAATCGTGAGTTACAACAGAATTTGCAAAATCTCAAAAGGCACGATAAGTAGCGTTTCGATCCTAAGTCTGGTGCGTCTGCCAATTCCGCCACTTTCGCACGAGCTGGATTCTTAGTTTACTGCCTTTGTCTACGGCAGGAAAGATCGCCCTTCAACGGAAAAGGGAAGAGAATTCGAACTTCGCATTTCCGGGGCGGAGACAGAGATTCCGCGAGAGGATAAGAATCACAGGCAAGCTCGTAGGAGTGCACGCCCAAATCCTACACACCTACGCTCGTTCCAAGCCACAAAGACTCTGTAGCCGGGAGATTCCAAAACCAGCAGCACCGGAACGCCAGATCGGCTCACCGTGCTTCAGTTGACTCTGCGCCGAAAACCCTACTGGACTTCGTTCAGCTTTTGATAAATCAACATCGCGACCAGCACCAGAAGAAACACGCCAGATCCGATGCTGAAGATTCGAACCGGAATCGTGAGCCGATTCACTCTGGTCAGCAATTCTGTCTGCTCTTCCTGCATGTGTGAGTTGGCGTCGTCGAGGAACAGCTGATCGTCCTCGTGCATAGTGAGCGTGCTCTTGTAAATCAAAAGGACGATCAAACCAACCGCGAATAATCCGAACACAACCGTAACAATCGTGAGCGTCATGTGCCACCTCGGCAGGTACAACCCAGCTCGGCGGCATTCCACTTGGAACGTGCGGGGCGCGCAGAACCTCGCATCGAATCCCCGGGGAAGGCCTTTTAACGCCCCGATTATAGCCCCGTATACCGCGTTCCGCGCCACATAAATCCTGAGGCACTGGGGAGTTAGAGAGTCGTTAACAGTGCGACCTTCTGTCGCATTCTGGCATCCAATTGAAAAGATGGATCCTGTTTCAACGGAATATTTTGAGAATCGCGAAAAATGGCTTCTGCTATAATCAAACAGCTTTAAAGCCAAGGAGATACGAATGGCAACCACAACCGTCCCCGAAGTCACGAAGAAAGCTGCGCCGATCACCCTGACCGCCAACGCCGTTTCCAAGGTGAGAGAGATCATGAGTCAGCAGACCCCCGTTCCCGCCGGCCTGCGCGTCGGTGTGGTGGGCGGTGGATGTTCCGGCTTCTCCTACTCGATGCAATTCGAGAATGGCGCCGGCATGATGGACAAGACGTTCGACATGGATGGCCTCAAAGTTTTCGTCGACGCCACCTCGGTGATGTATCTCAACGGCTGCATCGTCGATTACGTCGAAACGCTCGAAGGCGCGGGCTTCAAGTTCGAAAATCCGAACGTGAAGAGCACCTGCGGCTGCGGATCGTCCTTCAGCGTCTAGCAAGTTCTGCGCTCGTGCGAAGCACGAAGCCACGCTCCGAAAAGTAAATGGGCCTCATCGCGAAGATGAGGCCTATTTTGTTTGTGGGAAATTTATTGTTGCTGCGGGGAACTCGCCGGCTGATTCGTATTGCCAGACCCTCCGACCGGCGAAGTCGGATTGTTCTGCATGGGTGAAGGAGAGTTTCCAAAGCTGTTGCCGAACCCGCTCGTTCCGGGCTGGCTTCCATTCTGTCCATTTTGCCCATTCAGGTTGGTGTTGCCCTGAACTCCGAATTGCTGCAGCGAAGGCTGGTACGGCGTTGTGATCAGAAAGCCGCGATCGAACGTCGGGTCATACACGAATTGCCACTCATCGTATTTTTTCTTGTGATCGAATTCGCGGATCGTCCGGTCTTTGCTCAAACTCGCCACGCCCACAATCGGCGCGCCGCCGAACGTTGCAGATCCCAAACCGCTGCCCGAAATTCCGGAGATTCCATTGGAGGATCCGCTCCCGCCCGGACCCGGCGGAGTTGCGTTTGTTCCATCCGCCGATCCCTGGCCGGGTTGGTTGGGATCCGATCCCGCTGGTGTGCCGGCCGCACCCTGAGTCGCCGTCTGCGAGTTTTGTCCAAACGCGGAATTTGAAGCGGCTCCGAGCGTTCCGCTGGCGCCAAATGCAGAAGGCTGGCCTAATCCGCCCGCCGCGGTGAGCGAACCGTTCGCTCCGAGCGTGCTCGCTCCTGCAATGCCAGCGCCGCCGCCGAGAGCATTCAGCGACATCTTGGCTTCGCCATAATGCAGCAGCTTAAAATCTTTTCCGGTCAATGGATCTTTATACCGCTTGCGCAAGAAGCGCATCTGGCTCGTGTTTTCGAGATCTTCAATCTTTGCCGGATAGCGGCTGAACTTTTTGTAATACGCGCGAATCGCTCGCGAATACTGCACGCCGCGATGGATCATTTCTTCTTCGCGATCACGCTTGATATCGAACGTGATCGAAGAAACGATGGCTCCCGCGAAGATGGCCATCAACGCCATCATCAGCAACAGCGTCAGCATCACGTAGCCGGATTCCTTACGGCGGGTACGACGGATTTGAAAACGAACAAACATGGACTGAAAACTCGAAACTTTCCTACCCTTGCGTCAGCGGAATATTCTGCGGAGGTCCGCTGTTGACCACGTCCTGGATCTCCACAAACGTATTCGTGATGCGGATGACCTTGTAGCGCCGATCCACGATCTCGCCTTCGCCCGCGACGAAAACGTCCTCGTTCAGCTTAAGGAAGATCTTCTTCGGCTCGCCCGGGCGACTGGCGAATCCATAAAACTTCAGCGGAATCGGAGTTTGCTGCGGCGCTTGAGGAAGTTGATATTGCTGAATTTCCGCCTCTTTTTGCTTGTTGTCCGTGTTTCCCTTAGCGATCGGAATCGGAATATCTTCCGCCTGCGAGACGAAAATGTTCCGTCCATTTCCCTGGTACTGAGTCTGCTCACTCATTGCCAGCAAATCCAGGCGAAGTGTCGGATCGAGATTTTCAACTTTCACTTTTTTGCCCGGCTTCGTCTTCCCGCGGGATGTGATCAACCGCGCCGGAGCTGGAGCCGCAGCCTGAGCATTCGACGCCGATGTCGACGGCCCCGAAAAGAAGGGAAGCACCTCGTACGCAAAAACCAGCACGGCGATGCCGCCCAGGACGGCCGCCCACAGCGCCTTCTTTTTGTTTTCGAGTCCGAGCTGCACTACGATGCCGCCTTTACGTATGTATCCAGCTTCAGATTCAGCCGTACCGTTCCGTGTGGTTCGCCGCCCAGCGTCACGCTCCTGATCAGGAAAAACATGTCATCCCGCTCGAGCGCGTTGATAAATTTTGCCAACGAGGTATAGCTTCCCGATAAATCGTACTCCATCTCCTCGGGCTGCAGATTTCCCGGTTCTTCATCCTTCAGTTTGTATTTTCCCTGCTCGATGGAGACGCCGTTTGCCACAGCCAGTTTCCCGAATTCCGTGGCGATCTGCGAATTCTGCGCGGGCAATCGTTTCTTGTAAAATTCCGTGATCTGTTTGTTCGCGAGCTCTACTTTGTGCGGCAAATCCTGCAGCGGCGCTACCTGGCGCGTCTTGAGAGTCAACTCGGTCTGCAGTCGGGACATCTCCGCGCTGCGGCTTTCCACCGAGCCCACCAGCGGCGAGAAATAAATCGCAACCGCGAGCACGTCCACGGCTGCGAGGATGCCCATCGCCAGCTTCAGATGCTTCCGGGTTTGCCGAAGATCTGGCATTAAGGCTTCGCCCCTTTCGCAGCCCGCGTCTTTGGCGCTTTTGTTTTGGGCGCCGCCGTCTTGCCTTTCGATTCCAGTGCTGCCTTAGCGTCGGTCTCTTCCGGTTGCGGATTCGCACCCGGCGTCTCCGGGATATAAATCGCGACGATGTCGAACTGCTCCGTCTCGCCTGTCAGCGAACTCACGTGGTTCTCGGTAGTGATGGCGGTCTGCGCAAATCTTCGCGACGCTTCCATCCTGCGCGCCAGTTCAATCGCCCGGTCCCGCGAATCGCCCGCCACCCTCATCTTCAGAGCCAGTTGATTGTCTTCGTCCAGTTCTGGATTGATTGCGACGACGTGCACCCGTGGCGGCATCACCTTTTCCAAATTCTCCAGCACCCGCGTCCACGAAAAAGCCTTGCGCTCGATCAACTCGTTCAGAAACTGGGATTCATCCCGCGTGGTGCGATTCTGCGGCTGGTTGAGAATTCTCTCGGCGTTCGCCCGGGACTCATCGCGTCTGGCGATCATCTCTTTCTGCTGACGCAATAGTCGCTCGATCCCGCCGCGCGTTCATCCAGCCCGTGATATCAAGCGTCAGCAGGATCAGCGTCAGCAGGCCGAATGCGCCCACAGCCGTGCCCCAGCGCATCCAAAACTGCCGCGCATCCTCGTACGGCTGGCTCGCGAGATTGATATCAAGTCGCATAAATCGGTGGATGGTGATCCGTGGTGAGTGGCCAGTCAAAGACCGTTCAGTGACGAGCCACTGTTCACTACTTACTTTTCTTTTACGAAATTAACGCTCCTACCACTCCTGCCATTCTCCATCGCGGCACCGAACCTCCGGCAGTTATACCCAATTGCGAAGGGGAAACCAGTTCCTGCACATCGGCCCCCGTTTGGGCCTTCAGCGCTGGAGCGGCGCCGCCTGATTCCGGCAATCCCGCAACATAAATTTGATCGATATTCAGATGATACGTGTCCTGAAAAAATACGACCGACGGATACACTTCCTCCGCCAGTTGCTCGCCCGTGATGGTCACTCCGCGCGCGTTTTCCAACGTCCGAAACAACTGCAACTGATCTTCGTTCAGTATCGCGATACTGGTGGTCCGCGAGTCGACCTTGATCACCAGCGTCGGCTTTTTCGCATTCGCGGCGCCGATCGCGGCCAACGTCGAAGGCAACACCACGCCCGGATTGAATCCGGCATCGCGGAATGCCGATTCGTAGTCCTCAATCACGCTGCCGAGCGCCACAGCGGCCACCACGCGGACTTCGTCGTTGACCTTCTGCGCATGATACGAAACCTTCGCCTTCTCCACATCAAAGGGAAGTGATTTCTTCAGCCGAAATCGCACTACCCCGAGCGCCTCCTCATGATCGGAGGGCAGCGTATCGAACTCCACCAGCATGACGCGCACTGCGGCGTCAGGGACGATTGCGATCACGTCGTGCGATCGCGCCGCCACGCTTCCCAAAGCTTCTTCAATTCCGGTCCGTACCGCATCCCGCTGACGCAGGTTGTTTTCAACCAGGTCGGGCACCACGCTTCCCGGTGCCAGCTCGCGCGCCGCGCAGGCTTCCAGTCCGGCCCCGTTATCGACGACGCGACCCGCCAGTACGCGGTCTGCGGCAATCTCGCACGCCAGCTTCGGTTTGGGTGTGTTTGCAGTTGGACTCATTCGCGAGTACGCCCTTGGAGATACCTCTTCAAATCAGAAACTGTATCCTGAAGTTTTGCAATAGCCGACAGGGAACTCAGGGACTTTGCCATCCTGAGGACGCCGCCTTGCGTCCGAAGGATCTGCCGCGCCGCGCAAATTGCCCGCGCATTTTGCGGCGAACACTCGCGCGTCTGGCGCGCTTCCTTAAAATGCTTCGCTTCCTACCGCATGGTCTCGATAAACGTGACCTTGTTGATTTCCTTCAGCGTCGTCATCCCCAGTCGAACCTTGTCGAGAGCCGACTCGCGCAGGAACCGCATGCCTTCGTCCCGTGCCGCCCGCCGGATCTCCGATGTTGGCTTCTTCGCCAGAATCATTTCGCGGATGCGGTCGCTCAAGTCCAGCAGTTCGTGAATCGCGGTTCGACCACGGAAGCCAGTGCCCGCGCACTCAATGCACCCGGGACCTTCATACAGTGGAACTTTGCCCCATTGCGCCGGATCCAGGCCGCTCGCTTCGAGAGCTTCGGGTGAATAGTGAACCTCGGTCCGGCAGGAATCACAAATCAAACGAACCAGCCGTTGCGCCAAAATGCAGTTCAGTGCTGAAACAAAGTTGTAGGGCTCGACGCCCATGTTCAGGAACCGCCCGATGACGTCGACGACGTTGTTCGCGTGGACTGTGGTGAATACCAGATGTCCCGTCAACGCCGATTGAATTGCGATCTGTGCGGTCTCCGAGTCTCGGATTTCGCCGACCATGATCTTGTCAGGATCGTGTCGCAAAATCGATCGCAGGCCGCGGGCGAACGTCAGCCCCTTTTTCTCGTTGACCGGGATCTGCGTAATCCCGCGCAATTGATATTCCACCGGATCTTCAATCGTGATGATCTTGTCTTCGTCGGTTTTGATCTCGTTGACCGCAGCATAAAGGGTGGTGGTCTTGCCGCTTCCAGTCGGTCCCGTCACCAGCACCATGCCGTACGGTTCCTTGATATAACGCCGGAACCGCCGCAGATCGTCCTCGTCGAACCCAACCACATCCAAAGTCAGGGTGCGGAACTTCTCGCTCATCGACTCTTTGTCGAGGACGCGGAGCACCGCATCTTCGCCGTGAATTGACGGCATGATCGACACGCGGAAATCGATAGCGCGCCCGTTGTACTTCACGCGGAAGCGCCCGTCTTGCGGCACGCGGCGCTCGGAAATATCGAGCTCGCTCATGACCTTGATACGGGAAATCACGGTCGAGTGATGTTCCTTGCCGATCGGCGGCATCGCCTGTGTCAGCACACCATCGATGCGGAACTTGATCATCACCGAATCGTCGCACGTTTCAATGTGGATGTCGGAAGCGCGCCGCTGCAACGCGGTAAAAATTGTGGTATCGACCAGGCGGATGATCGGGCTCGTATCGCCCCCGGCCGTCAGCTTGTCGATGGTCAGCGTCTCTTCCACACCCGTGTTTTCGTCTTCACGGATGATGGTGAAGCCTTCGCTGGCTTCTTCAAGCACGCGCTGCGACTGCTCAGTCTTCTTGAGGATGTCGTCGATCTGCTTCAGAGTTGCGACTTTGGTGATGATGCGCTTCTGCAGCAGCAGGCTGATCTCATCGATCATCATCAACTGGCTGGGATCGGCGATCGCGATGGCGAGCTTGCCGTCGCCCGTCTCTTCGAGCGGCACAAATTTGTAGCGGAACATCAAGTCCGGCGAGATCTTCTTGAACAGATCATGATGCAGCTGAAAGTCGGTGAGGTCCACGAATTCGCAACGATAGCGCCGCGCCACGTCCTGCGCGCGCTCCAGATCCGTAATAGGATTCCCCGTCGGGCTGATTGGCCCGCCGTTCCCGCCGCCTACGAAAAGTGATTTCTTATCCGCCGTTGCCATCCACTACCCCAATTCACCAAAAAAGCTAATTAGTTCCCGTTTCCACCTGGATACTTTGTCATGCCGACCGAAGCGAGGAATCCGCTTCTCCCCGCCATCTCCACAACTCTCAATGCACGCCCAACGTAAAGATCGGCAAATACAACGAAATCAAAACACCGCCAACAAAGATCGCCATGATGATCAGAATCAGAGGCTCAATCAGGGCCATCGTCGCGCCCAGCGCGGTCTGCACGTCCTCTTCATAAAACTCCGCCACTGAATTCAACATGGCCGGCAGAGCTCCCGTGGACTCGCCTACTTCGATCATCTCAACCGCCAGGTCGGGAAAAATTTTCTGTTCTTCCAGGCTCGGAGCCAGACCTTGACCTTCCCGCACCCGCGCGCCAGCCCGGACCACACCCTTTAAGATGCGCCGGCTGCTCATCGAGCCTCCTGCAGTTTCCATTGCCGGTACCAGCGGCAATCCTCCTTGCAGCAGCGTCGAAAGCATTCGGGAGAAGCTTGCCACCTGATGTTTCAGGCGGATATCCCCCAGCAGCGGCAAACTCAAGATCATGCGGTCGATCCTGTCTGCCCCGCGATCAGTCTCTTTCCATCGCCACAAGACAAATCCGGCTATGACGAGACCCACGGCCACAAACGGCGCGTACTTCTGCGCGTTCGTTCCGACCGCCAGCATGAAGACCGTGATCGCCGGCAACTTCGCGTCGAGGCTGTTGAACAGATCCGCAAACTTCGGCACCACGTAGGTGAACAGGAACGTCACCATGATCATTACGACGCTCACCAACAGCGTCGGATAGATCAGCGATACAAACAGCTTCTTGCGGAATGTCATCGCCAGTCGCTGAAAACTGATGTACCGCGTCAGCACTTCGTCGATGTTGCCGCTCTTTTCGCCTGCCATCAGCGTGGTCGTATAAATCTTCGGAACAATGCCTTGGGCAGCGAACGATTCCGACAACAACTCTCCGCCCTTCACCCGGTTGCGGACATCTTCCAGAATCTGCTTTAACTGCAGATCCTTCTGTCGCTTGACCAACAACTCGAGCGAATTCAAGATTGGCAGGCCCGCGCGGATCAGGGTCAGGAATTGCTGGTTGAACACCAGGAAAGTATCCTGCTTCAGCTTGCGTCGCCGCCGCAGCGATACTCCGGCCATCACTCCCTGGGGCTTTACCCAGTAGACGAGGTAGCCTTGCGACGAGAACCGGTCGCGCACTTCGGCTTCGGAATATCCGTGCTCGACGTGCTGCTGGACGCGTCCGCGATCGTCCGCGATTTTGACTACAAATTCAGCCATTTGCCGCTATTTCTTCCGATTTCTTCCGGCTTTGGACCCTTTGGCCCAGTCTAACATTCCAACTTCTTATTCTAAGCCAACCAATCCCCGCGCATCAGCCCCGTCGAAGCACCCAAGTAACCACTCCTGCTGTATTTTCGCCGCAAGTTCCTCGAATCAGAAAACTTACTCTCTGGTCACTCCGAGCGCAGCGAGGAACCTGCTTCTCCCCGAATCCTACTGCCCCAACTCTCCCTCAGCTACCTCGGTCCCCGCCGGAGGCCGAAACGCAAATCGCGAATCCTCCACCGCGCCATCTTCTTTCTGATCCGCGAATTGATATTCGGTCGAAGCCCCGTCCACATCCTGCACCACGATCCGGGCGATCCGGTGGTCCGGCGTCAGCTCCAGTACAATCTCGGTGACCCGATCCGACAACGCCTCAGGCACCCCTCGCAGCACCACGTTCCCGGCCTGCGATGGCGGTACATCCGGAGCTAGAGATAATCCCTTTAACTCTTTCTCCAGTCGAGACTTGCCGAGCAGGAATGCCAGCGGAGATCGCACGTCATCCAGCTTCTTCGCAGACTCTTTCCGGGCCTGCCGATCGTCTGGGACGTAAAACCACGCATCTTTCCCGTCACTCACGAAGAGCTTCTCTTTGGGAGAACGGTATTCCCACCGCATCTTGCCGGGTTTTTTCAGCCACAGCGTCCCTGACTCGGTCCGCTCCATTCCCGACCCGCGATACAGTTCGGTAAACTCCGCTTGCAGCGTTCGCAAATGGTTGTAATGCGCGTCGACCGCCTCAGCCAGCGCCTTTACGTTCTGCGCCCGACTCGCAATCGTGCAGGCGCCCACCATGACAGACACCACGATCACGAAGCGCGGCAAGCGATCTCGCATCAGAAATTGTTTCACCGTGTCTCGCCCGCCGCCGTCGATCTCATTGGCCAGCCCTCACGCAACTCGGGAGGGAACACGGGGGCAAGTTCCTTCGGGGGGACTCCTTCAAAGATTGTAAGCTGCCCGCCAAAACTTGTCATGCATCGCGCGTCGCCGCCGTGCGCGCGAGAGAGTCAAATGGGCCGCGTCCGACTCTGGTCATTCCGATATCGGCGAAGCCTTGAAGAATCTGATGTCGCAACCAGCGCGGCACGTCTCGGCGATTACCAGACTAACCACTCTGGTCCGATTGAAAAATATCCAGGGCCGCATAGCCCAAGTCAGGGCGTCATCTTCCCGGTGGTCAAATAGTTTTGGGGCGGAACACCGAAAGCGTCTGCAACGCGATTGAAGAATGCAAACAGCGCCGTGATGTACACGGCTTCCGCGATTTCATCTTCTTTCCAACCCTCGGCGCGCAGTTTTGCTACGTCTTCCGCCGTCGTGCGGTACGCCGCGTGTGTCACCAGCTCCACGTACTCCAGCAGTGCGCGTTCGGCCGCCGTGAGGCCTGCTTCGTCGAGTTTGCCTTCGACGAGCGCTTGTACCGATTGATTGGGAGCTCCCTGAACCCGCAGGAAGTAGGCGTGGCTGTCCAGTCAATACGGACACTTGTTGAGGTAGGAAACATAGCTCGCGATCATTTCCTTGTGGCGGCGCGAGAGATGGCCTTCTGAAAAGTGCACTGTGTTTCCCATCTCAATCACTTTTTTCAGGAAGTCCGGCCGCGAGCCGAAGCACTTGATAATGCCCGGAACTTGCTGGCGTCCGGAGCCCGCGCGCCAGAAGTCGTACGCGGCAGCGGTCTCGCCCGTCGCGTCGGCATCTTCAATGATCTTGATTTTGGTGGCGGGGCGAGCGCCCGATTCACTGGTTATCGATTTCTCGTTCGACTCGTCGTCGTTGGGCACGGTGGTTTCCCCCAAAGCTATCGATCTTCATCTCTACTTCGTCACCACGACACGCTGCGTCACTAGCCGAACCGATCCACAGTGCCGACAACTTATGCGCACGCAGGTGGCGAGAGCAATCCCACAAAGATATTAGCAATTCGCTTGCGCGGAGTGCGTTTTAAAGCACGCGCGAACGGCAAATAGTCGATTCAGATTATTGACCCTCCGAATCTGACTCCCGATAATCGCCCCACTTCGGGGTTCGAGTCGCTTCAAACATTTCAGTTCCCACACGCGCGCCAAAACTACGGCGCACGTGGATGTCGAGGAGCGCATTCGTTCGAAAACACTGTGGGGGAAAGAATGTCGCTCTTTAAAAGCCTGGCTTGTGCCTTGCTCATCACTTCCGCAGCCGTTATTGCAACTGCCCAGCAGATCACGGGCAACATTCACGGAACCATCAACGATCCGAGCGGCGCCGTCGTGCAATCGGCCGCGGTTACCGTGAAGCATCTGGAAACCGGCCTCACCCGTTCCGCCACTACCGATCGCAACGGCAGCTATCTGTTGGTCGAATTGCCAATCGGCCATTACCAGCTCGAAGTCGCCGCCAAAGGCTTTCAGAAATATCTGCAGGCCGGAATCTCTCTGGACGTCAACGAGAGCGCGACCGTGAGCGTTCGTCTCCGCGTCGGCTCTGAAACCCAGCAGGTCGAAGTCAACGCCAACGCGGCTCTCATCCAGAACACAGTCAGCAGCCTCGGCAAGACTGTCATGGAAAGAGAAATTCTCGATCTGCCCCTCGATGGGCGTGACTTCGCTCAACTCGGCGTTCTGCAGCCCGGTGTTGTGCCGTTGACTCCAGGCCTTCTCGAAGCCGGTGGCGGCCTTCGCGACAGCCAGGGCTATGCGGTCGACGGGCAACGTCCGGAGTCGAATAGTTTCCTGATCGACGGCGCCGACAACGTCAACGACGTTGATTCCGGATTCGTCCTGAAGCCGCCAATCGACGCCATCGCCGAATTCCGAATCCTGACGCATAACGCGAATGCCGAATTCGGCCGCAACATCGGTTCCACCACCAACATCATCACGCGCTCCGGATCGAATCGGTTTCACGGCGCCGTGTGGGAGTTTTTCCGCAACGATGCCATGGACGCCTCCGACTACTTCACCAAGAGCGTCCAACCCCTGAAGCAGAATCAGTTCGGTGCCACGTTCGGCGGCCCCATCGTAAAGGACAAGACTTTTTTCTTCGGATACTACGAGGGATTCCGCAACCGCCAGGGAGAAACCGATTCCGCGACCGTCCCTTCGCTCCTTCAGCGCCAGGGCAATTTCTCTGAGATGTGTGTTGAGGGCTTTACCGCCGGATTCTGCAACAATCCCGGACACCAGCTGTATAGCCTCTTCACCGGTCAGCCCGTGCCGGTTCCGAATAACATTCTTCCCGGAATCGATCCGACCGCGCAAAACATCCTGCCGTTCTTCCCTCTGCCGAACAGCGGACTGAACACATTCATTACGACGCAAACCAAGCGCGAGACCAACGACCAGTTCGGACTTCGCTTCGACCACTACCTGTCGCAGACCGATTCTCTGAATTTCCGCTACATGTTCAGCGGCGGGCCTACGACGGATCCTCTTTCGCCTGCGGGCGCGAATGTTCCCGGATTCCCCATCGGCGCCGACGATCGCGCCCAGAATTTCGTCGTGCAGGAAACCCACGTCTTTTCGTCGACGGTGATCGCTGTCGCCCGCATCTCCTATCTGCGCAACAAATTTCTTTTCGGCGAGCACGTCAATCATGAATCGCTGAGCGACCTCGGCTTTCAATATCAGCCCAGTCTCCCCGCCGCGGCCGGGCCCCCATTCATTCAAGTCGGAGGCTACGCATCGGTCGGCGATCCCATTACCGGCCCCCGCAACACGTACCAGAACACCTTCGATTACTCTGGGTCTCTAAGCTGGATTCGCGGAAAGCACGAATTCAAGTTCGGTGGCGGATATCGCCACGACAACATCAGCGCTCTGCAAGGAATCGCCACCAACGGCTTCTTTGTATTTGCGCCGTTCCCGTTGCACCGACGGCTTTGCCAGCTTTCTCTCGGGCGCACCCGTATTCTTTCTGCAGGGAGTCGGCAACTTTCAGCGAGGCATTCGCGGACAAGCTTCGAACGCTTACGCCGAAGATACCTACAAGCTCACCTCGCGCCTGACGATGAACCTGGGCGTGCGCTACGAACTGCCGTCCCCGGATACCGAAATCAACAACCGGCAGAATCTCTTCGTGCCGGGTGTGCAGTCCAAAGTGTTGCCGTCGGCCCCTCCGGGCCTGCTTTATCCCGGCGATCCCGGCGTTCCGGCGGGATTGATTCCAACCGACAAGAAAGGCTTTGCTCCGCGCGTCGGCGTTGCGTGGGATCCAACCGGAAGCGCCAAGTGGCTGGTGAAAGCTGCGTACGGCATGTTCTACGAGCCGTACTACACGGGGCAGGGAGGCCCCCTGCAATCCCCGATCAGCGCGCCGCCATTTCTCCAGACTCCTCAGGTCAGCGGTCCCCAGTCGTTCGCCAATCCCTATCTCAACCAGAATCTTTTTACCGGACAGTTTGCCGAGCCGATGACCATTCTCACGTTGTCGCCGCATCTCACGCTGCCGTACGCGCAGGACTGGAACCTCACTGTGCAGAAATCGTTCGGCGAAGACTGGCTCGCGGAAGTCGGATACGTTGGGACCAACGGGACTCACCTTCCGCGCTTCATCGAAGGCAATCCGACAGCTTTCATTCCAGGGCTCGATTCCAGCGGCAATCCCATCTCAAACGAAAACAACGTCAACCAACGTCGCCTTTATTCGGGATGCTCGCTGGCTCAGCCCGATGGCTGTACCTACGCTTCTGTTGGACTCATCGCGGGAATGGCCGATTCTTCCTACAACGCGCTCGAAGCCAGCCTGCGGAAGCGATTCGGCCATGGCCTGTCGCTGCTCGCTTCCTATACTTGGGCTCACTCGATTGACGACGTTTCTTCTTTCAACATTACCGGTTCCGCATCGCAGCCTGTTGCTGGAGAAAACGATCTCGCGCAGAATCCCAACGACCTCGCCGCCGAGCGCGGACGGTCGATGTTCGACAGCCGTCATCGCTTCGTCCTGAGCTATCAGTGGAATATCCCTTTCTGGAATCATCCCGCGAACTGGTACCAGCATGCCTTTGGCAATTGGCAGTTAAACGGCATCTTCACAGCGATGACCGGCGGACCCTTTACGGTTTTCGACTCGTCCGACAATTCGCTGCAAGGAGGCGCGCCGGAGATTACCGGCTTCTCCGCCAACCGACCGAACGTTGTCGGCAATCCGAACTCCGGCCCGCGCACTCCGCAGGAGTGGTTCAACGTCAGCGCCTTTCAACAACTCGCTCCAGATCCGCTGGGGCGCTTTCAGGTTTTCGGAAACGAAGGCCGTAACGTCATCGCCGGCCCCGGCTACGTGAACTGGGACTTCTCGGTTTTTAAGAACATCAAGGTGACCGAATCGAAAGACATCCAGTTCCGCGGCGAGCTTTTCAACCTGCTGAACCACACTAATTTCCGTTTGCCGGTGAGCGACATCAGCTCGCCGAACTTCGGACAGATCCAGACGGACGTCTCGCCGCGCGTCATTCAAGTAGCATTGAAGTTCTTGTTCTAGAGTGCGCGAGTGGCGCAGCCCAACTAGCCCCGCCGTTCGAACGTTGCAGAGCCGTCTCCGCGAATCTTTGTCATTCCGGCCAAAGGGAGGAATCTGCTGCTCAACTCAGCGGATCGAGATCCGACCAGAACGCGGGTGCCGCACGCAAGCGAGTTATGTGATGATCGCCTCGCGCGAAAGTTTCGCCGAAAAAGTTTTGACAATTCATTCGTGCACATCGGTAACCTTCCCTCAATCTCCTTCATCCATTCTGCGGTCACACAGACCGCAACCATCCTCTGAAGGAGCCGTATATGTTCAGGTCAAGTCGCATTCTGCTCGCACTTACCCTTGCAGTCACTACCTTCCCAATCCTCAGCCACGCGCAAAACAGCGCAACCTCCGGCGCAGTATTTGTCATGACCAATGATGCCGCCAAGAACTCAGTCGTCGCCTACAAGCGTAATTCGGACGGGTCCCTCACCGGCCGCCATTCGTTCGCCACCGGCGGACGCGGCAGCGGCGGCGTCACCGATCCTCTCGGCTCGCAAGGATCGCTCACCCTCACGCAGGATCATTCCTTCCTGCTTGCAGTGAATGCAGGCAGCGGAGAAATTTCTGTATTTCAGGTCAGCGGCTCAACTCTCACCCTGGTCGGCACCACGCCCTGTGGAGGCGCCGAGCCAGTCGCAGTCGCTCAGCACGGAAATCTGGTTTACGTCCTCAATGCCGGCGGCAGCAGCAACGTCACCGGATTCCACTTCACCAGCACTGGCGTCTTGAAGCCAATTCCGCACTCCACTGCGTTCCTGACCACCGCCAATTCCGGCGCGGGTTCGCTTGCCTTCAGCCCTGACGGGCAAACTCTGCTCGTCACCGAAAAGCTTACCGGCAACATCGACGCATTTGCCGTGAACGCCAACGGCGCGCTTGGACCGATTGTCGCGAATCCCAGTGCTGGCCCTGGACTCTTCGGAATCCTGTTTGCTCCGAATGGCGCCGCGATCGCAACTGAAACCGGACCGTCCGGCGGAGTGAACGCTTCTGCAGTCTCTTCCTATTCGGTGAGCTCCACCGGATCACTGTCTACCATCAGCGCGAGTGTGCCTACCTTGGCGGCCGCGACCTGCTGGCACGTCGTCACCCCCAACGGCAAATACGTCTACACCTCAAATCCCGGATCGGGCAATATCTCAGGCTTCTCCCTCAGTTCGACCGGAGTTCTTACACCGATCGACGCCACCATCCTGGCAACGCTTCCCGCCGGCAGCGCGAACCTCGACCTCGCGATTACCGCCGACGGAAAGTATCTCTACACCACCAACTCCGGAACCGGATCTGTCAGCGTCTTCGGCGTCAATGCCGACGGCTCCCTGACCCCGCTCCCCGGAGTCAGCGGCTTGACGGCGAATGCCGGTTACAACGGCATCGCTGCCCTTTAGAGAGACTGGCCCCTTAACTTAAACAAAGAACAAAGAGAGAAGCAGAACGAATGAAGTAGACAGAGCGCGCCCGTCCTTGTCTCGCCGAAATTGGCGAGACGGGGCGGGGACCTGCCCCAATCAGAAGGTCTGTCTCCGACGGAGGTACTCCTCTGCTGTTCAGCGGCCAGATTGCGGTCATGGGCCAAGCAGCCTTTGCTTTCAACGACTTAACTCCGTATAATCCCTCCAGCAACCGCTAAACCCCCAATTTGCACCATTCGTTGGGATGTTCTGCGTCATTTCCATGCTCTTGAATAGGATAGCCATAGAGACAACCCAAGGGAAAAGTGTACCGAGTCAAGGCTTTATGCTTGGCTGTCCTTGGGGAAAGCGAAAAGTTTTTGGGTGATTTCTCTCTCAGGTTCATCCAAAGACCAAAAGTAGAGTTCCGCGGCTAACGCCGCATGGGAATGACGGGATGCAGTCAGAGGGATAGCACTTGCTATCGCGTTCGATGGGCTATCCCGATGAGAATGCAGTCAGAGAAGCTTCGGCGTCATGCCGGAAACCAGGAGCCTAAGAGCAATTATGCGCAAGCCGATTAAGTACGTAGAGAAAGTAGCCGTCGCCGCCGCCAAGGGATCATGGGTCCTCTTCGAGCGCTTGAATCGCATCAAGCCCAACCCGTCTCCCACGCCGAAGTGGTCCGACAAGCCGCTCCTCAAGTCGTACGAGAAGTCCAAGCCGCCGCTCGGCTGGCCTCGCTCCACCGATTCCCTCTGCCCGAAGTGCGTTCCCGAAATCCGTCAGCAGATTCTCGACGGCCACTTGCCGCACGAAGTTCTCATGAACGAGAAGGTCGGCGAGATCAAGGCGACCATCGTCGAGCGCGACGGCAAAATCCTCATGGTGAAGGACTGCCCGATTCACGGCCACTTCGAGGACGTGATGTCGATCGACACCGAATTCTCGAAGCACCTCGAAGACGTCTTCCCGGGACGCGACATCGTCGCCCATAACGACGAAAAGCTTCATCATCACGGGTCCTCCACGGTGAAATACGGCCGCGGTTCCGTGCTGACCATCGATCTGACCAACCGCTGCAACATGATGTGCGATCCGTGCTTCATGGATGCGAACCAGGTCGGCTTCGTCCACGAACTGACGTGGGAAGAAATCAAGACGATGCTCGACAACGCGATCACCATCAAGCCGCGCCGGCAGATGTCGGTGCAGTTCTCCGGTGGCGAGCCGACGTTGTCCCCGTACTTCCTCGACGCGGTGCGCTATGCCCGCAAGGTTGGTTACAACTCTGTGCAGGCTGCGACCAACGGCATTGAGTTTGCCAAGAGCTTTGAGTTCTGCCAGCAAGCGGTCGAAGCCGGCATGCGCTATGCATACCTGCAGTTCGACGGCATCGGCAACGCCGCCAACGCGCATCGCCTCGTCGGCAACCTGTTCGACGTGAAGCTCAAGGCGATCGAGAACCTGCACAAGGCCGGCGTCGAGATCGTTCCGGTCGTGACCATCGTAAACGGCATCAACAACGAGCAAGTCGGACGCATCATCAAGTTCGCTCTCGACAATCCGAGGACGATCAGTTTCCTGAGCTTCCAGCCCGTAAGCTTTACCGGACGCGACGAAGCCGTAACCGACGATCGCCGCGAGGCGCAGCGTTATACGTTGAGCCACCTGGCGCACGACGTGAAAAATCAGACGGGCCTCGGCGAGCCGAGCCGCGACTGGTTCCCGATTTCGTTCATGGGAACCTTCAGCGACTGGGCCGACCTGATGCACGTCAACGACGTGAAAAACGATTGGGGCCAATTGAGCTGCGGTTGCCATCCGAATTGCGGAACCGGCATGGCCGTCATGATCGACAAAGAAACCAAGGAAGCGGTCCCGGTGACGGCATTCCTGCACGGCGATCAACTGGCCAAGGATATTGCCAAGGTTAATGATGCGGCGCGTGGCAAGTTCTGGACCGTGGTCGGCATGGCGCTGTGCCTGATGAAGAATTACGATCCGTACCAGGCTCCAACGCACTTCAAGATGACCGACTTGCTGAAGAAGTTCGACAAAAACTTTAACGCTACGGGCAAGAATTACGGAAAAGTCGGTCCGGACCGCACGGTGGACGATGTCATGAAGCGCCGGCAGGATCGTTGGAACTTCCTGTTCATCGCGGGCATGTGGTTCCAGGATCTGTTCAACTACGACTTCCGTCGGACGGAACAGTGCATCATCCCGTACGCGACCCAGGAAGGCGAAATCTCGTTCTGCGCTTACAACACGGGCGTGGGATGGCGGAACATCATCGAGAAGATGCATATGACCGCCACGCTCACCAAGTGGTACGAAGAGCACGGACGGCACGAGATTTTCGCGGGTGGCAAGAAAGTGAAGATGGATGACGCCACGCACTCTCTCCTGCTGCGCGATGACCTGGTCACCACCGAACTGCAACACGATCTCGACAACCGCGGCATCGCCAAGAACGCGCGCGAAGAGAAGGTTCGGGCACGGGACGCAAAACAGAAAGAGACTGCGGACGCAAAAGCTGAGGCGCGCGGGCCCGAGAAGAATGACGCGGCCTACAACGCTCGTATGGCTTCGCTCTATCGCGAAGTCGTGTTGAAAGAGAAGCCGGTCGTCGCCGAGAACGGGTTCATTCCACTGGGTGCGCTTGTGAAGCCCAACGGGAATGGCAACGCCGCTCCGGAAACCAAGCCCGAGGTCGCCGAACCGGTGGCCGGAGACTAATTCGCAGCTAGCTGCTAGCTAAAAGTAAAGGGCCGCCTGCGGGCGGCCCGAACTATTTCTGGATGAAGAGTTCATCGCAGAGGCAATGCTTCCGGTTTGCCGTGACTCGCCAAACAATCCACCGTGCCCGACGCACTCAGCGGAGGGGACCGTTGTATGCTCGTGTCATCCGGAGTGTTTGGAGGTGAGAGGATGCCCTCTATTTCTCTGAAGGTAAACGGTCACGTTCACACGGTGAACGTCGATCCGGAAACTCCGCTCCTATATGTACTCAGCGACGATCTCCAGTTGCGTGGGCCCAAGTTCGGCTGCGGCCTCGCACAGTGCGGAGCCTGCACGGTAATTATTCGAGGACAGGCAGTGCGCTCGTGCGTGATGCCAGTCAGCGCAGTGAAGCAGCAAGAGATCACAACGCTGGAAGGCTTGGGATCTCCGGAAAAACCGCATGCGATTCAGCAAGCGTTTATCGATGAGGGGGCGGCTCAGTGCGGCTTTTGCCTGAGCGGCGTGATGCTTACGGCGAAGGCGCTACTGGACGAAAATCCGAAGGCCACAGATGAGCAAATTCGGGGGGCCTTGTCGAACGTGTTGTGCCGGTGTTTTGCGCATACACGGATGATGCGCGCTATCCAGCGCTACCAGAAAGAGCGCGCATGAAAAATAAAATTTCTCGTCGCGACTTTGTCAAGACTTCTGGTGCGCTGGTCGTTTGCTTCAGCAGCGCTGCGTTAATGGAACCATTTGCGATGGGGCAGGGCCCATTCGACACACATCAATCCCACATTGATCCGGAAAAGCTGGACTCGTGGCTCGCGGTCGCATCCGATGGCATGGTGATCGCATATACCGGAAAATGCGACTTCGGGCAGGGCATGTATACCGTGCAAACACAGTTGGTTGCCGAAGAACTGTGCCTTTCTATCGATAAGGTAAAGCTGATTCAGTGCGATACGTCAGTGACGCCGGATCAGGGAACAACGTCTGGAAGTCAGTCCACGCCGACCAATTTCAATACACAGAATCTGGCGCAGGCGGCGGCAACCGCGCGCGGGGCTCTCGTCGGAATGGCGGCGCAAAGGCTAGGTGTGTCGGTTGATCAACTTACGATTGAGAATGGTGTCGTCAGTGCGAAGAGCGGACGACATGTCAGCTATGACGAACTGCTTGCTGGTAGGCATTTTGATATCGCGGTGAGCTCGACCGCCAAACGCCGATCACCTAAGGAATGGAAAGTGCTTGGGAAACCTGTTCCGTCAATGGATCTAGGTGCGCTGATGACCGGCACGTTCGAATTCGTTCACAATGTGCACGTGCCGGGCATGGTTCACGCTCGGGTCGTTCGTCCGCCGGAGATCGGAGCGACGGTTGCGAAACTGGAGGAGAATTCGGTACGCCATTTTCCCGGAGTGATTAAGGTTGTTGTTCGAGGCAACTTCGTCGGGGTGGTCGCGGAGAAGCAGTGGCAGGCCGCGCAGGCGGCCGCGAATCTGAAGATCGTCTGGAACCCTGGCCCTGGGCTGCCGGCGCAAAAGGACTTCTACGCTTACATGCTCAAGCAGCCCTCACGGAAGGCGATGCTCGTCAATTCGAATGACGTGGACAACAAATTGAAGTCGGCTTCGCGAGTGTTGAAAGCAACGTATTTACATCCCTATCAGGCGCACGGCTCGATTGGTTCTTCGTGCGCCGTGGCCGATGTGCAGAAGCTCAAAGCTACCGTTTGGTCGGCAACGCAGTCGGTTTATCCGACGCGGCACGGAGTGTCAGTACTTACCGGCTTGCCCCTCGATAACGTTCGCGTCATCTTCGTTCGCGGTTCCGGTTGCTACGGATTGAACGCCGCAGACACCGTCTCTTACGACGCCGCGCTGCTATCGCAGGCCGTACACAAACCCGTTCGCGTGCAACTTACGCGCCATGACGAGTTCATCTCTGAGAACTATGGCGCCGCCTGTGTAATCGAGCAACAGGCTGGGCTCGATGCAAGCGGCGCAATCGAAGCTTGGGATTGCCAGACATGGTCGGCTTCGCTCGGCGGAAGGCCCGGATATGAAAAACCGGGCAACGTAATCACCGGCATGTTGGCCGGATTTGATCCGGAAACGATTACTCCGAAGGCCGCCGCCGAGCCGACCGGAGATCTGCGCAACGGCAGCAACGCCGTCCCGTCGTATATGGCGGGATGCGTCAACGGCAAGTGCGGCGGAACAGGCTCGATCCGCAGTGAACGAGTCCTGACACACGCTGTGAAATCTCCCTTCTTTACCGGACCGCTGCGATCGCCATTGCGCTTGCAGAACACCTTCGCCCACGAATGCTTTATGGATGAGATCAGTGCGCACGTTAAAGCCGATCCGGTCGCCTACCGGTTACAGCACCTGAAGGAGATGCGGCTCATTGACGTGGTGAAAGCTGCGGCTAAAACCGCGGCTTGGGATGCTCGTCCCTCACCGAAACTCGACACTCGCTCGCATCGGTACCGTCACCGGACGCGGGTTCGCTTGCGTCGCTTACGAAGGCGACAACGGGTACGCTGCGCTTATCGGCGAAGTGGAAGTGGATCAGGAAAGCGGGCGGGTGCAGGTGAGTCGATTTGTCGTTGCACAGGATTGTGGACCGATTTCCAACGCTGACGGCCTACGCAATCAGATCGAGGGAGGACTATTGCAAGGGATGAGCCGTGCTCTCGGAGAGGAAATCACGTGGGACGATCACAAGGTGACTTCGATCGACTGGCAGAGTTACAACACGATGACGCTTGGCATCCAGGTGCCAGTCATCGAGCACATTCTCATCGACCGCCCGGAAGCGGAAGCGACTGGCGCAGGAGAGACGGCCATCACACTCGTTGCCGCAGCGATCGGCAATGCAATTTTCGATGCGACGGGCTCGCGAATTCGGGAAGCGCCATTCACGCCCGATCGCGTGAAAGCGGCGTTATCTTCCCGCGGATAAGAAGGTTGGGCAAACACATCCGACCGTCGCCCTTATTTCTGACCGGAGCACCTCGAAGTCATGCCGTGGCGTCGCGAAACAGCGAATAGAGCAATTTCGCGGGGACCTGATTGAGCGGAACCGCGCAGGAACTATAAGGTCCGCTTGGTGGGCCACACGGAAGTAATTCAACCAGCCTGGCGGATGGATGGCGGGAAGTCTGCCTGTGAAAAGGCAAGCGTTGTAGTCCATCGCACGCCCATTTCCGCCTGATGAGTTCGCCGTCTGCCACACCGAACCCGGGAACCTGGTTATCCCGCAAGCCGGTCCCCAACGCGAGAGTGAAGGGTCAATTACCTCCGTAACGTTTGATCACTTACCGTTTCGCTTTACCCTTAAGCGTCCAAAGCCGCGTTTCGAGGAGCAAGTTATCTCGAGCACAAACTTATCGCAGAGCGCGCGTGCTGCCTCAGCACGGGCGTTCGTCCACAGCCTCAACATCCTCATCAAGTACGCGAGGATGTATGGCTATGAGCACAAACGCACCGAGGCGCAGTTCGAAACCACGTGGAACGAATTGCAGACGGCGCTGCCGGGTGGCGGCGACGCCGGCTTCCTGCTCGGTGTTTCCGACAACAAGCTGCTGCTCGACGGAATTCCGCTGGAAGCCGGACAGGCGGAAAAAAGCTTTGCCACCCTGCTGACAACCGCTGGACTCGCGAGTCTGCACTTCTCCAAGGGCGTAACCGAAGAAGATTTCGTTCGCCTGGTGCGCGCGTTTACTGTTGCTGGATCAAAAGCGACGGATGTTTCCAAGCAGATCAAAGAAGCCCTGGGCGCTGGCAACAACAAGAGCACCATCAAGATCAACGAAGTGAAGTTCATCGCAGCCGATCCGCTGACCGGCGACGTGAGTATCGCCGCCCAGATTGCGGCGCAAACGCTGGGACCGGAATTCAAGCAGTGGCTCAATGATCCCCAGAAGCTGATGCAACTCATCGCAGCCGCCGAAGGTGCGAACTCTGGCGGAGGCGGTGGCGGCTCGAGCGACGGCGTTCCCATGGTGCCGCTTGGCAGCGTTCCCAATGCTCCACGCGGGCAGAGCGCCGGTTCTGGAACAGGCTCGGGTACAGGTACTGGAACCGGTGCAGCGCAGGCATGGACCGGCGGCATCGTTCCGCTGCAGGAACAAGAAGTCATCCAGGCGATCCGGTTGCTGACGCGGTTCGGCCAGGTGCAGCAGGACCCTCGGCCAAAGAAGAAATCCTGCATAAAGAGCTGACCGAGACCGATCCGAACACGCGGCTGAATTTGCAACAGCTGTTAGGCAGTCTGGCGGCGCAGGCGACTTCGAAACAGGAAGAAGACACTCCCCTGTTGATGAAGGCTGCCGAGCACATGGCCATTCGGTTCGCCCTCGAGCGCTATCAGAAGGGCGAAGTGAAAGTGAACGCCGTCCACCAGATGATGGAGCACATGAGCCGTCAGATGGACTCATTGCGTTCCATCCTGAAGCTGCAGGAAGATAAGATGAGCAAGGCGGGCATTCTGGTGGAGTCGCACGCCGACATCCTTGACAGAATGTTCTGGGCCGAAGTGCCGGAAGCGGGCAAGAAGAGCGTGCTGATGTCGCACGAGGCGCCCTGCGTTCCACCGCGCAACCTGCGGCAGTTCGTGGAAATACTGCTCGATCGCGACGACAAGCAGGCTGCGGCGGAAATTCTGAACAACTATTCCGGATGCCTCAGCTCGAAAGAGGCGGAACCCCGCCGCAGAACGGCGATTGGCCTCAGCCAGCTCGCCGACTTGTATGCGCGTTTGGGCGGTCAGCCCATGGCCCAAGCCATCCGCAAGCTGAGCGAACAGATCATCGCGGAAAAAGATGCGGAACTGCAGAGCCTGTTCAATGCCGCCTTCGTGCGCTTGAGCCAGGAGGCCAGTTCGGCGAAGAATTATGCGGCCGTGAATGAAGTTTGCGCCGGCATGGAATTGATCAGCGTAGAACGTCCGGTGCTGATGAGCGATTTGCGCCCGCGCGTGGGCGTCGAAAACCGGTTGCCCGAATACATTGAAGAAGCTTTACAACTTGAGCCGGTTCCACCGGACATGCTGAATGTCCTGCGCCGGACCAGCCAGTCAGGCGCCGAACATTTAGCGGATCGATTCTTCCGCTGCATGCGCCGCGATGAATGCGACCGGATGATCGAACTGGTGAAGCAGTTGGGGTCGCCGGTGCTGACCCAGTTGCGCGAAATTCTGCGGACCGGCCAGCCGCGGCAAGCGTCTGGCGTCGTGGGTTTGGTCAGCCGTCTCGACGTAGGAACGTTGCTCGAATTATTGCCGTCCAGGTTGCCGGAATGGAACCGTTTTTACCACGACGTGGTCGTGCGTCAGATCGCCTATGGCGCCGCGCCAGATCGCGGACGAACTCTGCTCGAACTGGCGGAAGTTCTGGATTCGGTTGTGTTGCCGGAAGCCGTCGATGAAATCGGAATGAGCAGCGACCGGTCGTCGGTGTCTCCGCTGGTTGCAATGGCGAAGCCGGGCGAAGCGGCATCGCGTTCTCCGTTTGTGCAGCTCAAGGCCATCGAGTCCCTGGGACGCATCCGGGATGCCGAGGCCGTCGCGATGTTGCGTGAGATTCTGGAGTCCAAGAAAACCTTCGGATGGGTGTATCACCGAGAGCTTCGGATTGCGGCAGCGCAAGCGCTTTCGAAAACCGATCCGCGTTACAGTTCGCAGGTGCTGTCCGACAGCGGGCTTGAGCCGTCGGAACTCGCGATTGCGCCGCTCGATATGGCTCCCGCCTGTCCGTGGGTTCGTCAGCGCCGGTATGAGCGGCTGGTCTTGGCGAAGGCCGTCGTCGGCACTCTCGGCAGTTCGTGGGGCAAATCAAAGATCGTGATCCGCGAGTTGAGCCTCGGCGGCGGTATGGGCACGAAGGAAGATAATCTCCGCATCGGCAGCGAAGCGGATCTGGAAATTTCGCTCGGCATGCGGTCCAAGATTCGGGCACACGTTCTCCTGCGGCGGGCGCGCGTCAACGAAGTCGGATTTGAGATTGTGAATACGGATTTGGAGAGCCGGTACAAACTGCGGCGGTTGTTAGTGGAAGCGTTGAATCATGCGCCGCAGGGCAAGGGTTCTGATTGGGGCGGAGAGCGGAAGATCTAGGTTCCTCGCTTTGCTCTTCGCGGTAACGACAAGCAGATCCTCTGCGGCGGACGCCGCTTCGGTTGACAAGTCCTAAGGAGTAAGTAAAAAAGCCTCCGCTTACGCGGAGGCTTTTCTCTTTCTAGAACTTTCGCGAGCTACTTCACTTTCAAGAAGATGATCGCGAGGGTGTAGAGGGCCAGGGATTCGATCAGGACAAGTCCAAGAATCAGGGCAAACTGGATTCCTGGGCGGGCGGCTGGGTTGCGGGCCAGCGATTCCGTGGCCGCGGCCACAGCTTTTCCCTGGGCAAGTCCGCAAACTGCGGACGCGATCGCCATGGAGAATCCGGCGGTGATAGCGACCCAACTGGCCTCGCTCATTCCGCCTCCCTGCGCGAAGGCAGGCATGGCGAAACAAAGGGCCGACAGGGCCATGAAAATACGGCTGAGTGTACGCATTGTGTTTCTCCTCTATGAAATTGCCGCCAGGAGGTGGTTGACGCCATACCTTGCAGACGCCCTCACACTGGAAGCCAGTACCCAGTTCTCAGTACTCGGCACCCAGTAGTTCAAAACTGAGAGAGCCAAGTGCCGACAACAGAGGACTGACGTAAAGTATTCCCAAATTCGATGCTACTGAGTACTGGGTACTGAGTACTGAGATCTGTCTCTAGTGTTCTTCCGCCACCGCGCCCGATACGTAAATGATCGACAACAGCATAAATACATAAGCCTGCAGGACTGCTACCACGATATGCAGGCCGCTGAAGATGATTGGAATGCCGATCGGGATCATCGAAAAGAACACCAGCGTGATCAGGTCGCCGGCAAAGATGTTTGCCCAGAGACGAACTGTGAGCGACAGTAACCGGGCAAAATGGCTGACCAGTTCGATGGGAAGCATCAGCAGCGCCAGCAGGATCTTCGCCACCACCGGCATGCCTTCCATCGGCGGACCAAAGAAGTGCAGCAGATATTTCGCGCCCGCGTGTTTGAATCCCTGGAAGTGGTAGTACAGAAACGAACAGATCGCGCATCCTAAGGGGACGATGGGAACTCCGGTTGGCGATTCAAAGCCCGGAATCAGTCCGATCAGGTTGCAAACCAGGATGAATATAAAAACGATGGAGAAAAATGCGGTATAGGGCTCGCTGTGATGGCCAATGATTTCCTGGCTCTGGCCGAGAACGAATCCTTCAATGCTCTCGAAGGAATGCTGCAGGCCGCCCGGCGAATCGACCGACAGGCGCGACCGAACCAGCAGGAAGAGCACGAGCAGGAAAAAAAAGACCAGCAACTCCATGGAAAAGGAGTTCGAGATCGGGGCCGCGGGATACTTCGGCTCGACATGAAGCATCCGCAGGAAAGCCGTCATCGGACCGGCTAACAGGTGATTCAGAATTTGGGTGAACCACAGTTGTTCGGGCATGTAAAAACAGCGTCTAGCCGCTGGCTCCTGGCCGTTCGTGAGTATTTCCGCTACGGTTCCCCGGCAATTGCCACGTATAGCTCGTACGCAGCTTCGCAGGCAATGGCCGCCACGGGCAAAAACAAGCCCGCAAACAAGCCCCTGAGGCTCGCGGGGAAACTGGTTAATATAGCATACGCAGCGGCCGCCAACAACGCGTATCGCAGCACGAACCGAGCCACGATCCCCATACCGGACTGTGGTTTACCGGTATTCGTGGCCCGGTCGGCCAGCCCCGAAACCACGCTCTTGAGCCAGTGGAAGTTGAGGTAGGCGATGGTGGATCCGAGCAGGAACCCTAGAGCCGGGCGGAACCCGAATTTCAACGCGGCAGCAACCGCGAACGCAGAACCCAAAACCAGCATGAAATTCCGGATGCGGGTGAGGGAATTGGCGTAAAAGGTGTCGGTGGCGGCGGTTGCTGCAGGCGGCCCGTCGGATGTTGGCTGGTTGACGCTCATCAGGTGCTGGCGGCGGTTTCCGCCCATTCGGGTGCAGGGTCAATCCTAAACTGCTACAGACGTCCCCGCGTAGGTCCGCCTTGAGTCGCCGCTTTGCGGTAGAACAGCCGAGGCAGCCGTCCCCACACAAGTCACTTCGTGTCGCGCGAGACCTGGCGGATTAGTTCGAAGAGGCCTCCAGCCGTTCCCAGAAGCAGACCCACGATGCTGATCCAGGTCGTGTGAAGCCAGTGATCGAGCAGGGAACCGAGGAGCCATCCGGCAACGGTGCCAGCGGGGAGCATGAACGCCAGCTGGCTGTATCGCCCGACTTGCACCCACGGGCTTTGCTTGCGGTCGGGATCTTGATTGGAAGGCATGGGGAGACCGAAAGAGGATTGTACGTCGGCTCGGCGAGCGAGGCGAGCCGAAGGCGAGAATTTCCCGTTGAGCCATGGCGAAGTTAGTCAACATATATGCTTCGCTTCGCTCAAGATCGCTCCGCTTACAGCGGGGGCCGCAGACAAACCTAGGCAGCCGGGGGCGCCAGTTTTTGAACATCCGGCGCGTCGCCGCCCAGCCAATCCGGATGCTTCGCTGTCGAATCAAAGTGCGACGAGGTTTTGAATAACTCGTACTTTCCGGCCATGGCGACTTCCCTCGTTTTGGCCAGAAGTTGCGCGACCTGTTCGCGGTTCATCGGTTTGAATGTTTTCGTGGCTTCAAAAGCCTGCTCGAGAATCTCCGGTTTATCGATGCCGGTGATCACCACGGAAGTAGGCAAACTCAAAGCGTAGTGCAGGCATTCGATGGGCGAGACCGTTTTGCTTTTCAGAATCACGCCGTCCCCCATGGACTTCATGCCGAGCACACCGATCTGCTGTTTCACCAGTTCCGGTAAAACCATTTGCCCGAAGCTGCGGAAGTGAGCGTCCATCACGTTCAAGGGCATCTGCACGGTGTCGAAATGAAAACCGTGTTCCGCCGCAACTTTCAACATGTAGAGATGGATTTGCGGATCTTTATGGCCGGTGAACCCGATGTAGCGAATCTTGCCCGCCTTCTTGGCGGCCAGCGTGGCCTCCATGGCTCCGCTGTCGGCGAAGATGCGATCCGGATCGTCAAAGCGGATGATCTCATGATGCTGCACCAGGTCGATGTGATCGGTTTGCAGCCGCTCGAGGCAAGTCGCGATCTGGCTCTCGGCGGCCTCTTTCGTGCGGCCATCAATTTTCGTCATGAGAAAAACTTTCTGCCGGTATCCGTCTTTCAAGGCCCTCCCCATTAGGATTTCGCTCTGCCCTTCGTTGTAATCCCAGCTGTTGTCCATGAAGGTGATGCCGCGATCGATCGCGGAACGCACTATGCGGATACTTTGGTCGTCGGAGAGTCCGTGTTTCGCAATATGAAAACCGCCCATCCCGATCGCCGAGACTTTCTCGCCCGTGCGTCCGAGCGTGCGGTACAGCATGTCGCCTTCCCGTGTACCGGCGGATTCAACGAGGGGAATCTGATTCATAGCGGCGTTCTCCTGGGCTTGAAGTAAGGCTGAGGGTAGGTTACTGGCGACGCCACAAACGGCGGCGGTTCTCAAGAAATCCCGGCGTTTCATGATGAGGCTGAGATGACTCAGGAGGGTTGGACGTTGCCGGGTAAGTTTGAAAGCTTCGAGACGACTTTGCGACCAACCGTCTCAGGGCGGCGCTGTTAATGAATTACCTTGGCCACGCTTGGAGTGTTCGCGATCCCGATGGCCCAATTCGCCAGTTGGATGAAGCTGTTCGGCAGGATACCGATGTAGAGCGTGGCAAGACCGGTCAGCCCCAAGGCGACGCGCATCGCGAAGCTGACGGGAAGCTTCTCTTCCCCCTTTTCCGGCTGGCTCATGAACATCGCGTTTGCGATCTTCAGATAGTAGTAAAGGCCAAACACCGAGTAGAGCACGCCGAGCCCAGCGAGCACGTAGTGCTGGCTCGAGATCAGGCTGAGGAAGATGAAGTACTTGCCCCAGAATCCAGCGAGCGGCGGGATTCCGGCGAGCGAGAGCATGAAGATCAGCATCAAGACGGCTTCGAACGGCGCACGAGAATAGAGTCCGTTGAGGTCATCCAGTTCGTCGCCAATCACTTTCCGATGGCGCAGCGAAGTGATCACCCCGAACGCGCCGAGATTCATGAACGTGTACACGAGAAGATAAACGAGGATGCCTTTGATGCCGTCAGGGCTGAGTTCGGTCGCGGTGCCTGCGATCAGGCCGAGCAACATGTATCCGACATGCGCGATCGAAGAGTAGGCGAGCAGGCGCTTCGTGTTCGTCTGCGTCAGCGCGGCGAAATTTGCTCCCGTCATCGTCGCAATCGAGACGAAGACCAGCATCGGTACCCATGTGGGGCGCAGCGGCCTGAGAGCCACGATCAGTATGCGGAGCAGCATTGCCCATCCAGCGGCCTTCACGGCCACGGACATGAATCCGGTTACGCTGGTCGGCGCGCCTTCATACGCGTCGGGTGCCCACTGATGAAAGGGGATGGCCGCGACTTTGAAAAGCAGTCCCGTCAGCGTGGTGACCAAAGCAATGATGGCTACCGGGCGATATTGCGGATCGAGAATGCGGCGTCCCAGTTCCTGGTTGATGACGTCGAGCCGTGTGCTGCCCGCGAGACCGTAAAGCAGCGAAAGGCCGTACGCAAAAATGCCCGAAGAGAACGCTCCTAGCAGAAAGTATTTCAGGGCGGCTTCGTTCGATCGCCGGTCGCGACGCAGAAATCCCACGAGAACGTACGTGGACATCGCCATCAGCTCAAGGCCGATAAAGATGAGCACGATGTCGAACCCGGAAGCCATGCACATCATGCCGGCCACCGAGAGCAGCATCAGTGCGTAGTATTCGCCATGATTTTCGTGCTCGACTTCGAGATAGCGCACCGAAATGAGGATGGAGATGGCCGTCGCCGCAAGAAACAGGTAAAAAAAGTAGAGGGCAAAGCGATCGACCAGCATCGTTCGCAGCATTCCCGGTGCACCGGGAGCATCCGCGAGCCACATCTGAATCTTGTATGTGCCGGCGGCAGAGAAGCAGACGCCGACAAAGGCCGTGACCGCATTCGCCCACTTCATGTCCTTTGGCAGCATGAAGTCGATCAGCAGGATGCCGAGCGCAAACAGCGTCAGCAGCGTGATCGGTAGCGCGAGCAGATAGTCGGTCCAAGCCACTAGTGGCTCCCCTTATTCATTTCGGCTGGTGCCGCATCCGTTGGTGCGGGCAGCGCCGGAGTTTCCGCCGCTGCGTTCACCGTCGCTCCCGGTTGCGGATAATCTGGCCGGACCATCGCGATGGTGTGATTCACCGGCTGCTCGAGAATCTGGAAGAACGGCTTCGGATACAGCCCGATCCAGAATGCCATGATGAGCAGCGGCACAAATGTTGCGACCTCGCGCGGCGTCAGATCATGCAGCTTTTCATTCTTCGGATTTGTGACTGTCCCGAAGAACACCCGCTGGTACAGCCAGAGCAGGTAGGCTGCGGCCAGAACCACGCCGGGAACAGCCCATGCCCCCCACTTCCAGTTCTCCATGAACGTGCCCTGCAAAATCGTGAACTCGCCGACGAATCCGTTCAGCAGCGGCAATCCCATCGATGACAGGAACATGATCATGGTAATCGTGGCGTAGAGCGGCATGACGTTCGAGATGCCGCCATATTCCGAAATCTCGCGCGTGTGCCGCCGTTCATACAGAATGCCAACGATAAGGAATAGCGCTCCCGTCGAGATGCCGTGATTGATCTGCTGCAGCACCGATCCGGTGAGGCCGGCGGGATTGAGCGCAAAAATTCCCAACGTGCAGAATCCAAGGTGGCTCACCGACGAATATGCCACCAGTTTCTTCATATCTTTCTGCATCAGCGAAACCAGCGCACCGTAAATGATGCCGATGATCGAAAGAGCAATCATCCATCCGCGCATATTGGTCCGCATCAGCACATCGGGAAAGAAGGGAAGCGAGAAGCGTATGAAGCCGTACGTTCCCATCTTCAGCAGCACGCCCGCCAGAATCACCGAGCCCGCAGTCGGCGCTTCGACGTGAGCGTCTGGCAGCCATGTATGGAAGGGGAACATCGGGACTTTGATCGCGAAGGCAAAGAAGAAACTCAGGAACAGCAGCGTTGCAGCGTGCGGTCCGTAGTCGGTGTAGATTCTCGGAGCCGTCTGGTACAGCGCCTGGAGACTGAAGGTGTAGACGTTCGTGACCGTATGGTGGTGGAAGTACAGAAACAGAATGCCCAGCAGCATCAACACCGAACCGGCCAGTGTATAGAGGAAGAATTTGATCGCGGCATACAGCTTGCGCGGTCCGCCCCAGATGCCGATCAGCAGGTACATCGGAACCAGCATCGCTTCCCAGAAAACGAAGAAGAGGAAGAAATCGAGCGCCATGAAGACGCCGAGCATTCCCGTCTGTAACAACAGAAACCAGATGTAGTATTCCTTGACGCGATTCTCAATGGCGGTCCACGAAGAGAGGATCGAGATCCATCCCAGCAGCGTCGTCAGCATGATGAGCAGGAACGAAATGCCGTCGATGCCAAGGACGTAGCCAGCGCCAATGGAGGGAATCCAGTTATTGGGCGCGCCCTCCATGAACTTGAAGCCGGCCTCGAAGCGCTGCGCCCAGAACATGGGCACTAGCGGCAGCGAGATCAGGAAGCCGCCGAGCGCGAAGATATTGGCGATCCAGCGGACGGCGTCTTTGTTGTCCTTGGGGACGAACAAAAGCAGGATCGCGCCAACCAGCGGCGTGAAAAGGATGATGGATAAAATGTGAGATTCCATAGTGAGCTTCTAGCTTCTTAGCTGCGACCGGTGAGCTTTGAGCAACCCAGATTTTTTCGCTCACTGCTCACAACTCACGGCTCGTTGCTGTTTCAGTGATACACGTAATAAAACACGAACCCTACCAGGCCGGCCGTCATGACCAGCGCATACCACTGCACCAGTCCCGACTCCAGAAGGCGCGCGGGATAACTTAGAATGCGCGCCAGAATCGCCGGGCCATTGACGCCGATGCCGTCAACGATCCACTTGTCCCACCAACTGGAGATCGTCGCCGCCGTGCGCGTGATCCATCCAGCGCCGTTGACCGCGCCGTCGATGATATGGGAATCGAACCACGAACTTGCTTCCCCAAGTCCCATCACGCCTAAGCGAGTGCTGCCCAACTTGCGCCGCCCGGTGAACACGTAGTCGTATCCTTCGTCCACGTAGTACTTGTGCAGCAGCGTTTTGTAGAACGCGGGGGACGCTTTTTCGATCGGTTCCGAATAACCCTTATCCGCTTCGGAGTACGAGCGTCCGGCCATGAACCATCCTGCTCCGGCCGCTGCGACCGACAAGAACATCAACAGATATTCCGTCGGGTTGGTGTGCTCTTCTTCTTTCTCCGCTGCAGCGAGCTGTCCTGCTTTGCCTTCCTCGACGAAGATGCGAGCTTCTCCATGCGCGAAGACCGGGTCGAGATATCGCGCGAACCGATCGGACCCGCCAAGACTATGCGGCCATCCCAGGAATCCGGCAAACACCGAGCAAAGCGCCAAAATTACGAGCGGCACCGTCATCGACGCGGGCGATTCGTGAATGTGGTGTTCTACTTCGTGGCTCATGCGCGGCTTGCTGAAGAACGTGAGATAGATCAGGCGGAACATGTAGAACGCCGTCATCAGGGCCGTGACATATCCGACGAACCACAGAATGCGATAGGCCCCGCCTTCACTCGTCCATGTCTGCCATAAGATTTCGTCCTTCGAGAAAAATCCGGCGAACGGTGGAATGCCCGAAATGGCCAGCGTGGCAATGAACATGGTGCGGAACGTGATGGGGATTTTTTGTGACAGCGCGCCCATGTTCCGCATGTCCTGCTCCCCGCTCATCGCGTGGATGACTGACCCGGCGCCGAGGAAGAGCAGCGCCTTGAAGAACGCGTGTGTGAATACGTGGAAGACGCCCGCGGAAAACGCGCCGACTCCGAGCGCCAGGAACATGTATCCGAGTTGCGAAACCGTCGAGTATGCCAGCACGCGCTTTATATCGTTTTGGACAAGGCCAATCGACGCGGCAAAGATCGCGGTCAGCGCGCCGACAATCGCAACCGTTTTCATCGAAGTCGGCGCAAGAATAAAGAGCGCGTTCGACCGCGCAACCATGTAAACGCCGGCCGTGACCATGGTCGCGGCGTGGATCAGCGCCGAAACCGGTGTGGGCCCTTCCATCGCGTCCGGCAGCCACACATAAAGAGGAAGCTGCGCCGACTTGCCGCAGGCTCCTACAAACAGAAGCAGGGTGGCGGCGGTGATGATGGGATCGCCAATCTGGAAGTGTCCGCTATGCGCCAGTCGATTGACGTCGACATACCGCAACGAGCCGAAATACCAGGCGATGAAAAACATCCCGAGAAGAAATCCGGCGTCGCCGATTCGGTTGACGATAAATGCCTTGTTGGCCGCGTCTCCTGCCGACTTGCGCTGGAAGAAGAATCCAATCAAAAGATACGAGCACAGCCCCACGCCCTCCCACCCGACAAACATGAGCACATAGTTATTCGCCATGATCAGCGTGAGCATGGAAAACATGAAGAGGTTGAGATATCCAAAAAAGCGGTAGTAGCCTCCTTCATGCGCCATGTAGCCGGTGGAATAGATGTGGATCAGCGTACCGACTCCGGTCACAAAGAGGAGCCAGATGCAGGAGAGCGGATCGATCAGAAATCCGGCGTCGGCCTGAAAATTCGCCTGCGTGCCGTCGTGCGTCACGTAATTCAGATGGTTCGTGTCGGTTCCGAGCCACGTGTAGAGAATCTTCTGATAGGGCTGATGATGGTTGGCATCGGCCCAAGCGTTGTATTGCACGACCGTTCCGCACACCATGATGAACGCAAGCGCGACCGCACCCACACAGACAGCGCTAACCGAACTCTTCTGCAGCTTGCGGCCAAAAAAGAACATGATCGCCGCGCCGATGGCGGGGAAGAGCGGGATGAGGTAAATGTGGTCTAGGAAAAACATGTACGCTTTCAGCCGTCAGCTCTCCGCTTTCGGCCCAAACATTCGATCAAACGAACTGCAGCGATTTGTTGCACTCCCGTTTGCTGGCACCTGAAAGCCGATAGCTCTCAGCTGCCTTCCTACCACTTCAACAGATTGACTTCGTCTATATTCACCGTCTCCTTGTTACGGAAGAAGGCGATCAAGATGCCGAGGCCCACTGCAGCTTCGGCGGCGGCGTCGGTAATGATGAAAATTGCGAACAACTGGCCGTGCAGGGCTGATGCCCCATGGATGCTCTGCCAGTAGCGCGAAAACGCAACCAGGTTCAGGTTGACAGCGTTCAGAATCAGTTCGATCGACATCAGGACGATGACGACATTTCTGCGCGTCAGCACTCCGATGATCCCGAGCAGGAACAGCGCAGCCGCCAGGACCAGGTAGTGCAGGGTCGAGATGTGGAGCAGGATATCCATAATTAGTTCAGCCGTCAGCTCGCACGCTCACAGCTCCATTCAAATCCTCTTCTTCGCCATCACTACCGCTCCGATGATCGCCACCAGCAATAACAAGGATGCGATCTCGAACGAGAACATATACGTTCCGTTATTGCGGTCGAAAAGCATGCTGGCAACCGCCTGCGTATTCTGGTTTTCAAGGTAAGATACGCGGCCTTCAATGAAGAGCGTCCTTCCATGCGAAGTCGCCGTGTAAATCGTGATGAACAATCCGCCAAGCACCGCCGCGGCCACAATGCCAATCAGCCATTGCTTGTTAAACTGCCGCTCTTTCAGGTTTCGCTCCAGCGAAATCAGCATGATCACGAACAGGAACAGCACCATGATGCCGCCGGCATAAAGAATGATCTGCACGCCGGCGACGAACGGTGCGTACAGCATCAGGTAGATTGCGGCCTGCGCCAGCAATGTCGTGATGAGCGCCAGCGCGGAGTGGACAGCATTCTTTCGCGTAATCACGAGGACGCCGCCGATGATCATCACCGCGGCCAGCATGTAAAAAAAGAATGTCGTCGCTACAGGAGGATTCAACGCATGCCTCCTGTCAGATCGGCCCACAGTTCCGCCCGCATCCCGACCAGCGCGGTCAGGATCAAAAGTCCGAGGCCGATGGGCAGCAGCACCTTCCATCCCACTTTCATGAGTTGGTCGAAACGGTAACGCGGGAACGTGCCGCGATACCAGATATAGAGATACATGAATCCCGCGACCTTGACGGAGAACCAGAAAATATCTTGTACGCGCACGCGCACGCCGGGAACGAAGAGGATCAAGCCGATAAAGGCCAGCACCGCGCCGAATCCCGCCAAGCCGAGAGTTTGCACTCTGAACAGAGGATGCTTGGGCATCCGCGCCGTGCTGTAAAAGCACATGGCAGCCAGGAACAAGAACGCGACACCTGGGACCAGGGAGAACGCCAGTTCCGCTGTCGACCCGTTCAGAGCGTTCGGAAATGGCCGGAGCCATCCGCCCAGCCACAGCGTAACCGCGATCGAAGAGACGGCGATCATCGCCGAATATTCGGCAAGAAAGAACAACGACCATCGGAATCCGCTGTATTCCGTGTGGAATCCTGCGGTCAGTTCGGATTCGGCCTCGGGCAGGTCGAATGGCGCTCGATTGGTCTCGGCGACCATTGCGATGGCAAAGATGCCGAACGCGATGACTCCTAATGGGAAGAATTTGAAGATGAACCACTGTCCCTGCGCCAGTTGAGCCTGCACGATGCCGATCATGCTGAGCGTGCCCTGTCCCTCTTCGTTGAGGCTCGTCATCATGATGGCCGATACAACGGCGAGGCCCATCGCAACTTCGTACGAAACCATTTGAGCGCTCGAACGCAGCGCGCCGATCAATGGGTAGTGCGAGTTCGAGGCCCATCCGGCCGTGACCACGCCAAGCACGCTGAGCGACGAAACCCCGAGCATAAAGAGGATGCCGATGTTCATGTCGGTGATGGCATGGGTCGGACCGAAGGGAACGACCACGAACACGGTGAACGCCGCGAGCACGACAATGAAGGGCGCGATCCAGAAAACCGTCGCATCCGCTTCCGCCGGAATGATGTCTTCCTTGAGGAGTAACTTGATCGCATCGGCGATCGGCTGCAACAGGCCGTGCGGTCCGACGCGCATCGGACCAAGCCGGACTTGCATGTGCGCCAGAATCTTGCGCTCCAGCCAGTTCATCGCGATGACGGCCACTGAGAGTCCGCCAAAAACGAGAAGGATATAGACCGTGGCCCAGAAAATGTTTCCGTCGGCGCCGGGAGTGCGGTCGCTGCCGAGGTACGACTGGATGTAGACGATCAGATCGTGCATCAGCGGTCTACCTCGCCCAAAACAATATCGAGCGTTCCGATGACGGCGACGACGTCGGCCACGAGCTGGCCGCGGCACATGACATCGAGCGCCTGCAGGTTCATGAAGCTCGGTGGTCGAACGCGCACGCGATACGGTTGTGTCGATCCGTCGCTGACGATGAAATATCCAAGCTCGCCCTTCGGCGCTTCGATCGAATGGTAGACCTCGCCGACGGGAGGTTTGATGACCTTCGGAACCTTGGCCATGATGGGGCCTTCGGGAATTCCCTCGACCGCCTGTTCGATGATGCGTAGCGATTGGCGGAACTCGGCCATGCGCACGATGTACCGGTCGTAGGTGTCGCCGTTCTGGCCCACGGGAATATCGAAATCGAAATTCTTGTAGTTGGCGTACGGCATCGCCTTGCGGATGTCCCACTTGACGCCGCTGGCGCGCAGCACGGGTCCGGTCACGCCGAGGGCGATGCAATCTTTGCCCGAAATGACGCCGACGCCCTTGGTCCGTTCGAGCCAGATGCGGTTCGTGGTGAGGAGTTCTTCATACTCATCGATCTTCGGCTTTACGAACGAAACAAAATTCTTGACGTCCTTTTCGAAACCTTCGTAGGTCTCGTATTGCAGGCCGCCGATGCGAAAGGCGTGCGTCGTCAGCCGCGCTCCGCAATACTTTTCGAAAATCTTGAGGATCTCTTCGCGATCGCGGAACGTGTAGAAGAGCGGGGTGATGGCCCCAATGTCGAGCGCATGCGTTCCCAGCCAAAGCTGGTGGCTGGCCATGCGGTTCAGTTCGGTCAGGATCACGCGAATGTATTGCGCACGGGGCGGGGCTTCAACGCTTAAGAGCTTTTCAACCGCCTCGCAGTATCCCAGAGCGTTCGAAACCGCCGCGACGTAATCCATACGATCGACGTAAGGATTGAACATCGTGTAAGTGCGGTTCTCGGCGATTTTTTCCACGCCGCGGTGCAGGTATCCGATGACGCACTCGAGCCCGAGAACCTTTTCACCGTCGAGTCGCAAGATGACGCGCAGCACGCCATGGGTCGCCGGATGCTGCGGCCCCATGTTAATGACGAGCTCGTTCGCATCGAGAAACGTCTTGTCCGGCGTTTCGAGATCGAGCGGCGAGAGTGATTTGGATTCGGTCATTCTGCTTATTTCGATTCGTCTCTCGCAGGCATCATCCCGAAGCCTCGCGTTTTCACCACCGAGGCAAGGGATATTGCGAGCATCGTTTCGGCGCCGTCAAGAGAGTCCGTCCGCTTCAGCCAACGTTGAACTGCGTTCATTGACCGCTCTCGATCCCGAGGTTGATCTGCACCCATTCGTTGTCTTGCTGCAGGATCCCGTAGTCCTTGCGCAGCGGATATCCCTTCCATCCGTCGGGAAGCAAAATCCGTTTCAGGTCTGGATGGCCGTCGAACTTGATGCCGAACATGTCGAAAACCTCGCGCTCGATCCAGTTGGCTGTTCCCCACAGCGATACGCAAGAATCGATGGACTCCCCTTCGGCAATCTGCGTTTTCACCCGAATACGTTCGTTGCGGGCGAAGGAATAAAGAATCCAGACAATGTCGAATTGCTTCTCGCGTTTCGGGTAGTGGACGGCCGTCACATCCACGCAATAGTCGAATTCTTCTTCATTGCGCAGCACGTGCAACAGTTCGGGTATCAGCGAACGGTCGACCACCATGTAGTTCTGTCCAAGATGGTTGAGCGCCTCAATGCCCGACCCGTACTTGCTCTTGAGTTTCGCAACCATCGGCGAGTCCCAGGGAACTGGCACTGGGGCTGCGGGTTTTGCGGCCGGCTTGGGTGAAGCGGCTGGGGCTGCGGCGGCCGGTTTCGGAGGAGTCGAAGTCCCTGCCGGCGGTGAAGGCGGAGTTGGCGTTGCTTTTGTTTCCGATTGAACCGATCCCGAGGGTGTGGATTTCACTCCGCCCGGAGTTGCGGGCTGATCCGCCGACGGTTTCGGTTCATTTCCCGGCGGCGGCGGAGTGGGGGATTTGATTTCGTCCGGCATAAGGCGACGGGACAGAGCTCCGGCGCAGGCTGCTATCGAAAGAACGTTAACTTTTATCAGCTTGAACGAATGGTGTCAACGCGGTGCGTCACCGCGAGTCTGCCTCGAACCACTGTACGAAGATTCCCAACGCCTCCGAGAGATTTGCGGGACCGCAGGCAATGTGAAAAACATGTTCGTCGATCCAATAATGGATCCAGTTCTTGTTGCTGCGGTCGAGCTTTACCTTGTCCAGGATTGCATTTTCCCGAAGCGTTTCCCGCAGGCTGATGCGAACCTGCCACCCCGGATTGTCGAGGCTGTCGATCCAAACGCCGTACGAGCGCTCCCACTCACCGTTGCACTGGCTCGCATACCATCGCTCTAGGGCGGAGAAACTCATTCCGGAGAGAGCCTCAGCGGGCCTGAGCCTGATAGGTCTCGATCAGGTCGCGCACGCGCTGCGCGTCGGCCTTGCGATGCCCATGGCTCGTGATGGGGTCGCTGCCCCCGGTGGATTCGATCACGATCTCGGACCACACGACTCCAGTCGAAATGTGGACCGAGGCGACTTTCGAGATTGGAATGCTTTCTTCGTTGCTTCCGAACAGCCGCGATTTCGTGCGGATTACCCGCTGCGGACTGACCACGATCTTCGTCGGGAAAAAGAAATTTCCGCGCGTCCAGCGCGAGGCTTGAAAGGTCTCGGCGGGCGAGGAGTCCATCGGGTTGAGAGGGTGGTCGGCCATTAGTATCGAAGAAGAGAAGGATGCACCGCGACGGGCGGACGAGAGCCACCAGACAACTCCCCGCAGATCCCTAGACCCATTCCAGGGCGCCCTTTTTCCAGACCCATATGTAACCCACGATCAGGATGGCGAGAAAAATTACCATCTCGAGCAGGCCAAACAGACCGAAAGCCTTGAACTTCACGGCCCACGGGAACAGGAAGATGGTCTCAACGTCGAAGACCACGAACAGGATGGCGATGATGTAGTAGCGGACGGTGTATCGTCCGCGCGCGCTGTCGATGGGGTCGATGCCGCATTCGTACGGCATCAGCTTCGTCTTGCTGGGATTCGACGGGCGGACCAGCTTGGCTGCCAGCAACGTGACCGGCAGCAGCGAGCCAACGATTGCGATAAAGATAAAGATGGGTACGTAATTTTGCGGCATAGGACTCGCCCGTCATCCTAGCGCGGATGGAGCCTCGGTTCAAGAGCGACGACGAAGACGTCGTTCGTGTATGTCATCTCTCGCCTTTTCAGGCGGAGCGAGGGTCTCGCGCGAATCGCCGCGATGCCGCTGCAAAAGACATCCCTAAGCGCTGTGCCCCACACACTGCATCACGCCCAGATAAGCCTTCCACGGTCCCACAGCGTCCCGATACTGATACGCCATAATCCGAGAAATCTGGTGCAGGTGCGTCAAGTCATGAGCCGCCCAGGTCGCCAGCAACTGCGACAGAGTCACCGCGCCCAATTCCGGATGCAGTCCAGGCCGCGCAAGATCGGCCTCGGTCAAACTCAGTGCACGCAGGTCGTCCAGGTTTTTCGCGCGCAGGCGGGCGAACTCATCCAGCAATTGTCCGAGCGACTTGCCTCGGCTATCGCGCTCCTGCGCCAGACGATCGAATTTCTCAAACGGCCGGCCCTTGCCGTATTCCAGAATCATTTTCGCGCGAGGCATCCAGTCGGTGAGCTCGCCGTGGATCAGGTGTCCCGACCACATCGAAGGCGTTCCACGAATCGCCGCCTTCGTTTTGAAACGTCAGACTCTCCGGCAAATCGCGCAACAACACGTCCAAGGATGCCGGCGTGCGAGCGAGCAGAGCAATGCTGTCCTGCAGATTGTGTTTCATCACCTTATTATCGTTCGCCCCTTCCTATTTTTCCCAATGAGTGGTGCTGAACTGCGCGGGATCGAAAGTGCCGGCATCCAGTTTCACGTTCGGCTGGATATCGGTGTAGTCCTCGGTGAAAATTTTCTTGCCTTCGGCATAGACTTCGACGCCCGCCGCGATCCATGTGCCCGCCAATGGCTGGTAGTGGATGAAACGAATATCCTCGACTTTCTTGGCATCTCCGCGCGCAGCCTCAATGACCCGCAGGAAAAGCAACGTGTCTTTCGCAATCCAAAACTGCTTGGTGTTTAGATCGCCTTTCTCTGCGCCGACGACGTAAGCTGGTTTTCCTTCCCACGTATCCTCGTGCATCTTGGTGAGGTCGTATCCCTCGCCTTTGACAACTTTGATCGTTGTCTCCGGATCCTGGCGGTTCACGTCGAAACCGAGCACGAGAAGCATATTCACGTAAGGAGTGGTGTTGACGATCTTGTTGTCCTTAAGGACCGTCAAGTTGCCATCAACCATCAGGTATCCTTTGCCGTCGCTCGCCGGGCCGATGTCGATGCGAAGCTTTCCCGGCACCGACGCGGCTTCGTACCATGTCTCCACTGAAGTGGTGCCGTCCGGTTTGTACGTCGTGCTTTTCTGGACGAAGGTTACCGTCTGATACCAGGACGACTGGTAGCGATCGTGCATGGCCCGGAGTACATCTTCGCCCGTACGTATATTTTGGGCGTGGAACACGGTAGGCGAGACCAATAGACAAATAATCGCCAGTCGTTCGAGTCGCATTTTGGTTTCTCCTGAGTTTGAGCGCAGAACATCTTACGCCACGCGTTGGACGTGGCAAGGCGCGAAACGTTTGGTCCGGTGGGCTGGTTCGGCACTCATCCTTTATCCGGGAACAGGAAGACCGATCGTGCGAGATCGGACTGCAGCGTCGCCGCTCGGTAATAACGCGTCAGGACGCCATCTTTCCATTGCAGAAGATCGCCATTCTCTCGGGCGAATTCGTCCCAACTTAAAAACTCCGAGCGCGCCATCCGCTCGCGGATCAGGAAAAAATACGCATGCGTGATGGTCTCGTGATAAAGCTGCGGCTTGCCGAGAGCCGTGGCGAACCTCTTGAGCGCGTCCGTGAACTTCTCCAGCGCTTGCAGCGGCGGATTTGCCGATAGATAGGCGAACGCCAGCCGGACGTGGTCCGCGTGATGGAACGATTCTGCGCGAAGCGTCCCGGCTTCGAATTGATGGATCAGTTCTTGGTCTGTCATGGCCGATTCGACGGTTTTGTGCCCGCGGCGCTGACTCATGCGGTCACCTTTCGGCGGCGCGCTTGCGCGGAGATTTTGCCTTGATTTCCTTCAGTCGATGGCTCGCGCTCGAGTCCAGATCGAGGTCGTAGAACTTTTTCAATTCACGAATGCGTTCGAGCGACGCGGGACTAAACGGAGTCTTGCCGTCGAAGGCGTGCAGCACGATGCCTTCCAGCACGTCCCCCAACGTCATGTCGTGATATTCGGCGAAGGCTTTCAGCACCTTCAGAATGCGTTTCTCAATGCGGACCCCGGTCTGCACGCGCTCAATTTCAAGATTAGGATCGCTCGCCATGTGTACCAAGGTACCATGGTACATAAAGCAGCGCAAGCTCTAAAAAGTCTCATTTCGACCGAATTGGAGCGCACGCGACGGCGGCGCGGAAATGTGCTTTGCGTGTTTTGGGTCTCGCGTTACGTGGATAGGGAAGCGGATTCTTGGGTTGCGGCAGGCGAGGGTTGCTGCTTGGAGCGTTTTCGTACATCGTCACCACGGTTTCGGCGAGGCGGTCCTTGCGCGCACAGTCGACAGGCGTCAGACTTTAAGCATCAGGCATTAGAAGTCCGCACGAGAGAACTGTCATTCCAAGTGGCGAAGCCATAAGGAACCTGTTGTTCGCCGGCAGCGCCGAAACTTCCGCGACAAGGTTTCCCTACAACCAAGGACGAGAACTAGATACGAACTCAGGTGTCACGCCGTCCGGATCTCTTCCTCCCGCCGCCACAGCGCCAACCCATCCACACCCAAAGCGAGCATTCCGAGGACGGGCTGAATAGACCGCAGACCTTCTCGAGCTTCGGCTTTGATAACCGCCCCTGAGGTGCTGCCTGCAGTAATCCGTTTGTTCGCGACGGTTTCGTAAGCGAAAGCCGTGATCGTGGCCTTCACTCCTTTGCGAGTGATGAAGTTTGCGGTCAAGCGAATCCAACCATAGTGAGTTGCGCCGTCGATAGGAAACTTGACGCCGATGTAACGGTTCGGCGGATTGCCGCCCCAATGTCCGAACAGCGTTCGATGGTAGGAAAACGAGCAGTACTCCATGTTCGACCGCTCGATCTTCACGCCGCCCGCGGATGTCGCGCTGAAATGCGCTGACGGCCCGATTCTCGCTCCTTGCTTCAGCGCCGCGGCATAACCGTTGTAATAAGCGCCAAGCGGTGTCGCAACAACCGCTCCTCCAGTGAGCGGCTTCATCGCCAAAGAGTAGTCGACGATGCACTCCGGAACCGACGATGCCAGGTTGAATTGGAAGTCGGCGATGCCATCGTGGTTCAAATCGATCGACACCGGTTGGTGGAGGAGAATTCGGGTGGCTTTCGTGGTGGACACGATCTTGCCTTCCGCTGACGGAGCTATGGCGAGCACACTTACGCCCGCGGCCACCGCTGCCGCTGAGTAAAGGTTGAGTTTGTGATCAACGATCTTAGAAAGGACGGCGGGAATCGATTGTCTGCCCGGCATAGTTTCCCCCCCGGTCAGCGAAGGATCAGTTAGCGCCGCATTGATGTCAAGGAGAAAGAAGTGGCATTTGCAGTGAACCGGCGGAACCCTCTCCCGATAGGGTCTACCGCCTCATCGATTTTCCATTGGGACTGTACTTATCGAGCGCGACCCTAAGTGCCTCTCGGCGCGGAGAACTTCTGTCGCAGCTTCGCCCACTCCTCGGTTGCGAAAAGCCGCGGCCCTACCTCGATCAAGCGAGGAGTCATATTGAACACGGCCACGCGCGTCCACGGTCTGCCATCCCGCATCCGTAGTCCTTTTTCGTTGAGGTCGCTGACGATGCTGGAATAAGGGAAGTCCTGCACCAGCAGCTCCATCATCAGCGTGAGCGTTCGATTTTCCGTGGCATCGACTTCCAGGCGCTGGCAATCGTCCGAGATCCGCAGTCCATACGGGATGTCCTCGCTGAATGCACCCTCGGTCGGAGCTTCCGAATCGGGCAGTTCGCGGCGCCATTCGATCGACACCATCTGCCATCCGGCAGATGTGCGCTGCTTGATCATCTCCGCACTAAACGGGCCGGACATAACATCTCGAATTCGTTCAAACTGTGCCATTGGCGCATCTCCTTCGTTGCCGCTTTCAGAAGATCACGCGCAATTTATCCACCAAAACTTGTTTCGCAATCCCGCAATGACTCCCGCCGTACTCAGTAGTTGGCGGCCAATGCGGTTCATTGGAGGTCGTAGCCTGTCCACTTTCGCAAAGCGCTGTTCGTTTCTGGACGCGGACGCCCTCAAGCAAAACAAGATTCGTGGATGCTTGGACGTGGGAGCGATTCGTAGCTCTCGGCGGTTTTTAAGGTGTAGGAGCGGCTAGGGTGCATTGCCCAGTCGTGACCTGCGCCGGAGGCGTCGGAGCTGTAGCCCACGGCACGTTCACGAAATCAAAGAATTCATCCATCGGAGACTGTGCGGCGTCGCGCTTGGTTAACGCTGCGACCCCAAATCTCTCCTCGATCAGATTTAAGACTGCCGTATAGTCCCGCACCGTGTGCGACACAAAATTCTTTTTGGCGAACGGAGAGATCACAATCAGCGGAACTCGATATCCCGTGTACGTGAAGTCGCAATTTCCAGTTCCGATTTGCCCGGTGCCGGAACAAATGTCCCCCGGCAACAGATCAATCGGTTGAATCCCGTCCGGGTTCGGCATAGGTTGTGGCGAAACGTGATCGTAAAATCCTCCCGCCTCGTCGTACGTGAAGATCATCGCGGAGTCCTTCCAGCTCGGGCTCGCCATAAAACTGTTGATCAATCCCTCTGCGTATTGCGCGCCAAGTTGAATATTAGAAGGCGCCGAAGTGTCGGTATCTTGCGGATGTTCATCCAGATTCGCAACTCCAGCGGGAGCGATCAACGCAACCTGCGGCAAAGTCCCGTTCTGCACGTCGGTGGTGAACTGCGAGATAGGCACGATGTTCTGCAAAAGCGAAGGCGTGTTTTCAACCGTTTGCCCGTAAGAAAACATGCCCATCGCGGAGTATTGGCCAAGGCACGCTGAATCCGTCGAGGCACAACCCGTATCGAGCGGGTTGACATAAATTTTCCACGTGATGCCCGCATTCTGTAGTTGCTCGAAGATCGTCGTGCTCGTGATCGGTCCATAGGGCGGCGCCAGCGGATACACATGTCCGGCTGATGTCGCCGCCATGAGATACATGCGGTTGATCTGCGTGCGGTCCATCGCTGGCGAGAACCATCGATCCGAGGTCGCGAAGTTCGACGCCATGAAATAGTAGAAATTCAAATCTGTGCCGTCGAAATACCCCATCGTGCGGAGGCCATTCACATCGTTCAACATCGGCGTGACCTGTCGTGCATCATTGGCAGTTGCCTGCACGAATCCATCCAGCGCAGCCGGACTCGCTCCCGTCGGATCCGCATAGTCCCAATCAATATGCGCTTCATTCCAGAATGGACTCGGAGACTCCGTGCACATGGATGTCATGTGGAACGACGTGACTGGAACGCTCGGGTCCGCAACACACGCATCGGGAGGCGGTTGGCTCGGATCGCATCCCGCAATCGAAGGCGCCAGAGCCGGGTTTGCCGGCGGATTGAATTGGGCCAAGCCGTCGAACGATTGGTCCGCAATCCCGTTCTGCGACCAGTATTCGCGCATCGCTCCGAAATAGTGATCGAACGACCGGTTCTCCTGCACAAATATCACAATGTGATTGAGGCTTTGTAGCGTTCCCAATACTCCGAAGAGCGCGGATACGGAAGACGAAGCAGTCAGCGTGATGCTGCATGCCGTCGTACCGGTGCAGGCTCCCGACCATCCCGAGAATGTGGCGCCGGTGCCCGGAGTTTCGCTGAGTGTGATCTTCGTATTCTGGGCGAAACTTGCCGAACAAGTCGTCGGACAGTTGATTCCAGCGGGGCTGCTGGTCACCGTTCCCGAGCCGGTCGGGGTCACAGTCAGAGTAAAACTTGTTGGCGGAGTGCTGCCGCCTCCTCCACCAGAACCACCGCTTCCGCCAGAACCACCGGTTCCGCCGCTACCCCCAGTGCCACTGCCGCCGGTGTTCCCGCTTTTGACTGCACCGCATGCTGCAAGAAAAAGCATGCACAAAAAGCACAACAGTGCCCAAAATCCACGGTACCGCGAAGACATGGCTCGATTACTCCCGGCAGAACAAAATTCTGATGTCAGATGGCGGGAACTGGTTGGTCGAAAACCCGGGCGGCGGGCCCTCTAGAAGATCGTTTTCACGGCTGTACCGCGTAGATTCAATGGTTTGAGCATGGGTAAAAAAGGATTCTCAGGAAATCCCTAAAGTCCCAGAAGAAAGGTCGCGAGTAACCTTAGATACCAAGTGTCCTGCCCCGCGAACCGTGGAGCGCAGCGCGATAAGAGGAGAAGGCGAAAGGGGATGCCGATAGAAGGCAGATAAACAAAAATGCCCAGCCTCGGGGATGAGTCTGGGCCTTTCACTACGCTTCAATTCATGACTAGCCGGCTTTTTTGGCAGCTCTTACTTTCGCCCAGCGAGCCCGTTGTGCCGCGGCGATCTTCCGTCGGGCAGCAGCTGACATCGTTCGTTTCTGGGGCATAGTTACGATGTTGGCTTTGCCATTTTTGGCTTTAACCTTCGCCCATCGCGCTCTTTGTGCAGCCGCAATTCTTGCTCTTCCTGCGGCCGACATCCCACCCCGAGTTCCACCGCTCTTTCCATAAGTTGCGCCGAAAGCGGAAAGTGCAGCAGCGATTGCCTTCATTTCATTCGACAACCGATCGTGTTCCTTCTTCAACATCTCAACTACACCACCTAGATTGGTCATGAATCCCCCTCGCCCGTGATTGTAACAGGGTAAGCTGCTTATTCAGGAAACAGAATAAACGCTTTTTTGCCTTAGCCGCCGGTAAGAACCCCCTAGATCGACTACTTCGCCCCCCAACGATGAAGGTTAGCTGACTCTTCTCGTCCTACAGAGATATCCGGTCATCCTACCTCCGTTTTTTCGCGGCGAACGCACCGATCGTCGCTGGAATCGCAACACCGACGCCCTTTAAGGGACGGTGGCCAAAACTCGCCCGAGCGGTCAGCGAATCTTAGAGGGCCATAGGTGTCCCTGGCTAACACGCATCCCTCTATCAATTCCTCATGTATGTTCCGAACCGTACCAGCGTCCGGGCCATAAAAAACCGCCCGCAGCACTTAGTCTGCGAGCGGCAATTGCAAGAAAGCAACTAACTAGCCCGTGTCATCTTGAGCGCGGCGAAAAACCTGTACAATTTCGCTCTTCAGCCGAGAAGCCTCTGCTAGAACCACCGCCGCACGCGCGATCGATACTCCTCGTATTCGCCCGGGAAAGCTTCACGCAACTTGCCTTCTTCCAGCGGAATGACGGTCCAGTTCAGGTAGGCAAGCATAAGCGGCAAAAAGATAATGGGCCATATCTGCTTCAGCAATCCCGCTTCTCCCAGGTAAACGAGGGTTAGGCCCACGTACATCGGATTTCGCGTAAATCGATACGGTCCCGACGTCACCAGTTGGGATGACACCTTGCCCGGAACCGTCGTTGTCCGGGCTTTTCGAAAGAGAACCTGGCCCCATCCAGCAATCAGCAAACCGGCAGCGAACACAACAATCCCGGCGATCCAACCGATGCGCGCGGCCTCCGGCGAAATGGCAAAAGGATGCCACCGTTCCACCGCATAGCCCGCGAGATAAATCAGCACGAACACCCACGGAACAGGGACACGCAATAGAAACCGGCTCGGATTCTCCAGAAATCCTCCTCTCGCCCCTGCAACGGTTTCAAAACTGCCGCGCTCAGGCGAAACAAAGCAGCAATGGGATAGAAAGAATGGTTGGAATCGACGTACAACAATTTACGGCAGAACACTAAGATTATTCCAGAAAAACCGCGCCTCGCGGATGGCCCGCCAAGCTCTTGCACCCTCTCACTCTACTCGGTCTCAGTCCGCCATTTTCGTTTCTGTTGCTCGATCACTTTGTAGCAGTTGCAGGCCGCCTCTTCGAGTTGCGGACGGCTGAGAATATTTACGCTTCCTCGTGAATATTCAATCATCCCAGCTTTCTGCAACGTGCCGGCCGCCACGGTCACGCTGGCGCGCCGCGTCCCCAGCATTTGCGCCAGGAACTCTTGCGTGAGTGGAAGCTTCTTGCTTCCAATTCTGTCCTGGCTCATCAACAGCCATCGTGCCAGCCGTTCGACCACGTTGTGCAGACGGTTGCACGCCGCTAACTGCGTCGACTGCATCCCCAGGATCAGCGAGAAACGCTGCAGGTGCAAATGCAGTTGCGGACACTTGGGCAGAAACCGCAGCAGCGCGCTGGCATCGATCCGGTACGCCGACCCGTCTCCCTGCGTCACCACGCGCAGCCCGCTGGTCTTGAATCCGAAAATTACCGGCAGTCCCACAAAACCTTCTCGACCGATCAGCCCGACCTCAACGCTCTTGCCGTCGGGTTGCGTCGTCAGCACCGATCCAAGGCCTTCGTTCAGAAAGTACCCGGACTTAATCGTCTCGCCAGTCTCATGCAGCACCTGATGAAGTTTCAGCCGCACGAATTCCAGCGAAGGAAGCATCTGCGTGATCTCTCCCCGCGGAAGGCTGCGCAAAATTAGATTGCCGATTTCTCGCTGATCCTCATCATGCGGACGAGGGACACTGCCGGCAGAGTCTTTGGGCAAGGGCTTCTTTCTCGGAACGTGGATGCACTCTATCTTCGCAAGCCACGTCGCGAAGGAACCGGATGGCCCAACGCGGAACGCGACGCCTGACTCTACCTGACCCAACCCAGCTTTGTATGTACGTCATCGTACTCTTGGGGAATCCCCAACGTACCCATGCTTCGTTTCGCAACAGCGCGCCTCTCAGCATCGGAACGCTGCCTGCACAAAAAAGCGTTTACAAAGCGATGGGGTGCCACAGAAGTAGCGAAGGCTCAGAGAAAAAAGAAAAGTGATATTGCAGAAAGGCAACAAGCCGCGAGGGCGGACTCGCATTTTCACGAATCCGCCCGGCTTGCTTTATTCGTTAGGAATGGGTTGGTCGTCGATCCGGAATAAGGCCGCTTGGGCTTCGGCGTTTTCCCGTAGCACATCCATGTCGTCAATCGGTGCGCCTTCGGGTTTGTCCTGCTTGCGCTGGCTCCGCCGTTCTTCCTTGTCTCGTTGTTTCTGTTGTCGTGTCTGCTCTTTCTGACGCTTCGTAAATGTCGATCGGCCTCTTGGCATAGACGTAGCTCCCTGTGTTAGATGTCGATGAATGGCCGATCATTCTGCATCGGCCCCCTTCAGTGGCACCGGTCATTTCCGCGAGCGCCAACCTGACATGCGCCCGTTTCTCCGCCCTCGCACGGTGACTTGTCCACCGTGCTTGTGGAGATGTTTTGCTGCTCCCTATTAATTGTACAGTGGCGCGCTCCGAACGCACAGATGCCCCACTTTTACTGCAATTCCTGCCGCAATAAATCGTCAAGGGACTGCGTCCGCTTCGCCTCGCGCCCTTCCAGATCCCTGGGTGGCGCTGGACGGTCTCGCATCGCCCGGGTCAACGCGTTGCACGCGCTCCGCACCGCCGAAATCCGCCGCGACGCTTCTAAAATTCCCCATCGTTGCGGCGCGTCCGAAAGTTTCAGAGCCAGCGCAGCCTTGATGCTCCCCGCTACGTCGTGCCCGTTGTGGTTCGGCGCTTCCAACTCTTCTTCTTCATTCGGCGCGCTCGCCAGGTACGCAGGCTTCCCTACGAAAAATGCCACGCGCTGCGGAGGACTCGCCTTCCGCATGTCATCGCAAAACCGGTCGCGATAGCCATGCCCTTTTTCCATGCTGATCAGAACGAGATCGTACAGGTCGGCCCTCCACCACGATCGCGCTTCGCTGATGTCCGACGCGCAATCCACTTCCATGCCGCGTTTCCGCATGACGTCGGCGCGCAACTCGCGGTCGCGGGTCGACGTGTCGATCAGCAGCACGCGCTTCTTCTTTAACGGATCCACCGGGGCCATCGAAGGCGGTAACGTCAGAACGGGTGTGTTCATGCCGACACCGGTTCTGCCTTCGCCTTGGCGGCTTTTGCCGGAGCTTTCGCTTTCGCCGCGGCCTCATCCAGCAGGTGCCGGTAGCGCAGCCGTTTCGCGATCTTCTGTTTTCGTTCACGGTTGTATCGGGACTTGTCGCCATTCACGCTGGACATTGTGAACTCCTCTCAATTTGTTTCGGACTGGTTGCCACCGCGCGACGCTACGGCTGTGTTCGCGCCGTGGTTTTTTTCAGGATCAACGGCACCGCGGCAAACAGCACCAGGCTCACCATGTCGATGATCGATAGGTAATGTTGGGAAAACCGGCTGATCTGGAATGGAGTGAACATGCCGAGAATTCCGAGGAAGGGAAGCGCCCACACTACCCGGCGCGTGAGCAGGCAGCGAATCACCAGCGTGATCGCTCCTACCGACACCACAATGCAGACCGCTAATCGGTGAATCGGAGGGGACAGCAGCAATACATCCGACGCCAGGGCCAACGTGGCAAGCCACGCGATCACCCGCGTCAACCCGCACGCTCGAGGTCAAAATGACAGGGGATACCGCAGGCGTAAACAGGGGATGTCGGGCCGAACTCTGGTCGCCGGATCAAAACGTACGCCTCTCGATCTCTCAATCGCGAAGGCGCAGATTCTTCCGCTGCCGTTTCTTCGAGGTTAAGTGCCCCAAGTATATCCTGTTTATCTTCGTCGTGCCGCCGCCATGCACGCGCTTTTAGACCAGCAACCCCTGTGCAGAATCCTCGCGCGTTCACCGTGCGTTCTGGATTCGTTTTGTCGTGGGATTTGCAGATCGTCGACTCTATCCCTACGCTCCTTCGCTCGGAATGCGGGCTGAAAGCCATGTCAGCCTTGTCAATGGAAGGCGACTGCAATATGCTTCAGCAACTTCCCCGGCGTCTGGTCGTACTGCGCGAAGACCCAGTTTCCAGGGCGCATTCCATCACCGAAAACTTGAAACGAGGAAGCTCGAATGAGGAACGTCGAATGAACATGCCTGCGCTGTTCGATCTGACCGGCAGAGTGGCTGTCGTGACGGGCGGGAATGGAGGGATCGGGCGCGGCATTGCTCTCGGCCTGGCCGAAGCTGGTGCTTCCGTCGCAATCTTTGGACGAAACGAAGCGAAGAACCAGCACGTGCTTGCGGAACTGAAAGCGATGGGCGTTGCCTCCATCGCGGTGAAGATCGATCTCACCCAGCGTCACGCATTGGAGCCGGCGCTTGCCCGTGTCGCGAGCGAACTGGGCGACATCAGCATCCTCGTGAATAACGCCGGCAACGTTTCCCTGAGCGGCGGGATTCTGCAGGAGAAACCTGAGGATTGGGACAATGTAATCGAGACCCAACTCAATTCCGTTTTCCTTCTCTCGAAACTTGCGGCCCAGTCCATGATGAGTCATCAAGCAGGAAAGATCATCAACATTGGCAGTATGTACTCGTTCTTCGGGTCTGGTCTGATCCCCTCCTACAGCGCAGCAAAAGGCGCAATCATCCAGTTGACCAAGTCTATGGCCATTGAACTTGCACCCCATAACATTCAAGTCAACGCGATTGCGCCCGGATGGATTGAGACCGACATGACCGCCCCCGTAAAGACAATGCCGCTCAACGACGAAATTCTTTCGCGCACTCCAGCCGGACGGTGGGGACAGTCCGAGGAAATTGCTGGGACTGCCGTGTATCTGGCGTCGCGAGCCTCGAATTTCGTGACAGGTGCCACGATTCGTGTCGATGGTGGCTATTCCATTCGATGATTCATTGGACGGACAATTCAAGTCCAGAGAATCCAACGCTATCCCCGAATCGGGTGAAGGAAGAGTCTGAGCCGTGAAGAGGCCCTTTTCCGAATCCAGTTGCTCTCCTCTCTCCGTCCGTGTAGCATAGAGACGCACGTTAGACCGAGTCGGTCGTGAGCAGTTCTTGCCCTCAACAGCCAGTAACCTGCCCTTTGTACCTCCGAATCCCTCCAGCGTAAATCGATTGAAAGGAACACAGTATCAACATGGCAGAACAAGGAACAGTAAAGTGGTTCAACGACGCGAAAGGCTACGGCTTCATTAGCCGCCAGTCTGGCGAAGATGTTTTTGTGCATTTCTCGGCGATCCAGGCGGGCGGCTTCAAAAGCCTCCAGGAGGGCCAGACCGTCCAGTTCGACGTTACCAAGGGCCCCAAGGGATTGCAGGCGGAAAACGTCACAGCGATATAATCGCGAAGCTTGCGAGAAGGCGATTTCTACGGACGTCGCCTTTTCATTTTCCCAACGCTTTCCCAGCACTCGATCAAATCGTGATTCTTAATCGGCGCTTTCCCAGGCCGCAGGCGGGTACTCTCTGACACGCGACGAACTCAGCTCCTCTTACGCGATCATTCTGCATAACGTCCGAACCTACTATTCGGCCGGAGTCATCGGGGTTGTCCGCGGCAAGCAGAAAGCGGAACTCGCGGTGAAGGATTTCGAACAGGCCCAGAGTTCTACCGACCGTCACGAAGGCTGGCGCTACTTCCTCGAAAAAACCGAACTCGAAGCCGGCATGGATCCCGCCGAAGCCACCCGCGTCCGCCAGGCCAACCTCGAACTCCGCGAGTCCAAAGAAACCCAAAAAGACGATCGCCCCCTTCCGCGCGAATAGCCGTCCAGACGGCGGCGCATCCTCTCCGGTAAACGATCCGCCACTTCTCGGCAGCGTTGCCATTTAGCCGCCCTTCCGTTTTCCACAGCCAAAAAATCGCATTCGTGTGACGTACAACCTTTACCCTCGCCGTAGAAAGTGGACAATAAAGATGTGCGTGACCCAAAGACGAATTCTCCGCGGCAATTCGAGAACGGATCAGCCGCACTTCTTCACCCTTCCGCACCGTCGCGCTCGGCATCAACAATGGCCAGAACCTCCACAAAGTTCGCCTATAACCCATTTATTTGTAATATTTTGCAAGTAACTTCTTTCGATCCAATATTTTGCGGGCCGCAAACCGGACCCCTTTCCTCTAAATCAAATGAAATGAATAATTTGCGTCGCGAGATCGAAAAAAACTCAACCCGTCCTTTCTCGCTCTTGCCAGCTCGCCGTTTCAACCAGCCCCACTCGCAAGGCTTCCGAAACGCATTGTTTATAATCTCCGTTCCATCAAAAGACTTTTCCACACGAACCTAAAGGACAGCCTTGGCACTCGACGACAAGATTTACGAACTGCGGCGCGAAAAGTTGAAACAGATTGAGGCCCTCGGACAGCCTCCGTACCGCAGCAAATACGAGTTCACCCACACGCCCGAACAGATTCTGGCGGAGTTCACTCCCAAGTCTGCCGAAGAACTCGAGCAGGCGCGCGTCAACGTGCGCGTCGCCGGACGCATCATGGCCATCCGCCTCATGGGCAAGGCCGGATTCGCTCACGTGCAGCAAGGCGGCAAGCGTCTGCAGATTTATGTGAAGAAAGATGCGGTCGGCGAAAAGGGATTCGAACTCTACAAGCTGCTCGATCTCGGCGACCACATCGGCGTCAGCGGATACCTGTTCCGCACCCGCACCGGCGAACTCAGCGTTCACGTCGAAGAGATCACTTTTCTCAGCAAAGATTTGTTGCCGCTGCCGATCGGTAAGGAAATTAAGGCGGATGACGCCTCCGGCGGCAGCGCTCAGAAGTGGAACGAGTTGGCGGACGTGGAGCTGCGCTACCGCCAACGCTATGTGGACCTGATTGTGAATCCCGAAGTGCGCGACGTTTTTCTCAAGCGCACCAAGTTGGTCCAGTCGATGCGCCGCACCTTTGATTCCCACTCGTTCATCGAAGTCGAGACCCCGATGATGCAGCCCATCGCGGGCGGCGCCGTCGCGCGTCCGTTCGTGACCCATCACAACACCCTCGATATGGATCTCTTCCTGCGCATCGCGCCCGAACTTTATCTGAAGCGCCTTGTCGTCGGTGGACTCGACCGCGTCTACGAAATCAATCGCAACTTCCGCAACGAAGGTCTCGGATGGCGATGGAATCCCGAGTTCACCATGCTCGAGGCCTACCAGGCCTATACCGATTACCAGGGCATCATGGACCTCACCCAGGAAGCCATCACCGAAGCCGCCAGGGCCGTCAACGGCTCCGCGAAATCAAAGTGGGGCGACGTCGAAATCGATTGGTCCAACTGGCAGCGCTTCACCATGCGCGAAGCCATCATCAAGTTCTGGCCCGAGAAAGCCGGCGCCAAGCCGGAGATGTCCGACTTCTCAACTGCTGAGGGCGTGAAGCAATTGGTCGATCGATTCAACTCCGGCCATGCCCACATGAAGTTCGAAGCGGACGCGCCCGCCGGGAAAAATATTGCAGCATTGTTTGAAGCCGCCGCCGAAGAACATCTCACGCAGCCGACCATCATCTACGAATTTCCCACCGCTGTCTCGCCGCTCTCCAAGCAAAAGCCCGACGAGCCCGACTGGACCGAGCGCTTCGAAATCTATGCCGGACAGATGGAGATCTCCAACGGCTTCAGCGAACTCAACGATCCCGAAGATCAGCGCCGCCGCTTCGAAGCCCAATTGAAGGAACGCGAGCGCGGCGACGACGAAGCCCACCAGATGGACGAGGACTACATCCGCGCCCTCTCCTACGGCATGCCCCCCGCCGGAGGCGTCGGGATCGGCATCGACCGCCTCTGCATGCTCCTCACCGACTCCCACACCATCCGCGACGTAATCCTCTTCCCGCTCCTCCGCCCCGAAAAATCCGACCCAGGCGGACGACGCGCCTCCGCCGAAAATGCAAAATAACTCATCATCGCCAATGCCGACCACGTGGTGAACGCCGCTCCAGCGCCGCATAGACGCAGGCAGGGAATTCCCGATGCCGACAGATCCCTGGAACAGAGTACGAGCGGGCTGTCCGGAAGAAACGCCGCGACGGTATGCACAACCGTGGAAGAGCGGCCCTTCAGGGCCGCGTTAAAGCCGCAAGAAAGAATAAGGGCTTCAGCCCCCGCGCAAGGATTGCGCAGGTATGAAAGATTGGTCCGGACGCGCCTGAGATTGGAAGAGGGTCTGTCCAGATCGCCTGTACAGGCCCTGCGGAAAAGCGCCACTCGATTGTGCACAACCGTGGAAGAGCGGCCCTTCAGGGCCGCGTTAAAGCCGCAAGAAAGAATAAGGGCTTCAGCCCCCGCGCAAGGATTGCGCAGGTATGAAAGATTGGCCCGGACGCGCCTGAGATTGGAAGAGGGTCTGTCCAGATCGCCTGTACAGGCCCTCCGGAAAAGCGCCACTCGATTGTGCACAACCGTGGAAGAGCGGTCCCTTCAGGGCCGCGTTAAAGCCGCAAGACAAGAATAAGGGCTTCAGCCCCCGCGCAAGGATTGGGCAGGTATGAAAGATTGGCCCGGACGCGCCTGAGATTGGAAGAGGGTCTGTCCAGATCGCCTGTACAGGCCCTGCGGAAAAGCGCCACTCGATTGTGCACAACCGTGGAAGAGCGGCCCTTCAGGGCCGCGTTAAAGCAGCAAACAAGAACAGGGGCTTCAGCCCCCGCGCAAGGATTGGGCAGGTATGAAAGATTGGCCCGGACGCGCCTGAGACTGGAAGAGGGTCTGTCCAGATCGCCTGTACAGGCCCTGCGGAAAAGCGCCACTCGATTGTGCACAACCGTGGAAGAGCGGCCCTTCAGGGCCGCGTTAAAGCCGCAAAAAAGAACAAGGGCTTCAGCCCCCGCGCAAGGATTGGGCAGGTATGAAAGATTGGCCCGGACGCGCCTGAGATTGGAAGAGGGTCTGTCCAGATCGCCTGTACAGCCTTCCGGAAAAGCGCCACTCGATTGTGCACAACCGTGGAAGAGCGGCCCTTCAGGGCCGCGTTAAAGCAGCAAACAAGAACAGGGGCTTCAGCCCCATATTAACCGATACAATATTAACTTAACAATAATCTATCGCCCCTTACGCGAACTCGTGCGCGGCGGATCGTACGCCCCCCGATCCACTCCAAAATTCCCGCTCAGATAATCGACGAGCGCGTCGTGATCGCTCGCATCCACAACGGCTCCCCACTTGATCATCTTGTCGACTTCCTTGGTCCACGCGGCTTTGCTCAGCCTTTGTTGCAGGATGATCCGCGCCTCGTGGCACTCCGTGCACGAAGTGGCCGCCTTCTCCTGCATCGGACCTGGCGGAAGGCTCTCGGTGACCGGCGCCGGATTCTTCAACCCGGACCCTCGCGCCGGTTCCTTCTGCGCCCAAATTGTCGACGTTATCAATCCGATAACGATAACGCTCAAGGCAATACGAACATGCTGGCTAGACGACATGGATTTTCACCTCATCCACGGCGTTGTAAAGATATCCGCTCGGATTCCAAATTGGCGTTGCGGGCTGCGTGCGCTTTTGCGTGTCGCTTGCGCGTGCCAGGATCGAGTATTCGCCCGGCTTCGCTTTCCACTCATACCGCCACAGACGCCACGCGTAGCGGGCTTGCTCATGTCCAAGCATTGCTGCATTCCAGTTCGAGCCACCGTCGGTGGAAATTTCCACCTTGCTGACATCGGCCTCGCCCGCCCACGCCGCGCCGTGGATGGCAACCATTCCGGCTTTCACCGAAGTTCCTTCGAGCGGACCCGCGATCACCGATTTCACCGACAAAGCCGTCAGCGGATGCGTGTCCTCTGGCTTGATGGCTTCTCCAGGATTCCCCGGCTGATTTGGAAATCGATACGCCGGGCTCATGAAGTTTCCCGCGAACTCCGAATCCAGAACCTTGATTTCGGTGAGCCACTTGCACGACGCCGCGCCGATCCAGCCGGGCACGAGCGCGCGGGCAGGGAAGCCGTGATGCTTGGTGAGCGCCGATCCGTTCATGTGCGTGGCGATAAGGGTATCGGAATCGAGCGCCTTCTCAATCGGGATGCTGCGAATGAAGGGCGGCACTTTTCCCGGAACTTCGTCGAGCCCGCGGAACATAACATGCTTTCCCGTTGACTTCACGCCCGCCCGCTGAAGAACATCGCGCAAGCGAGGTCCTGAGAATCTCGCCGTGCTCACGGCACCTTTGCCCCACTGAACACCGGGCACCTGGGGCCGTTGCAGACTGCGTCCATTGCCGGCGCACTCCAGCGTGTTGACGACCGAATGAGATTCCAGTTTCGAAATATCGGCGAACGTCAGCGAGATCGGTTTCTCGACTTCTCCGCCAATGTTCAATCGCCAGTCGTGGCAGCGTCGAGTTCGCTTGGTTCGTGCATGTGGTTGCGCACGAAGAAATGCGGAGACCGGCGTCAGCCACGTATTGAAGTACTCGACCGGGGTTTCCAGGTCGAAGAAGCGGAACGAGCGAACGATCATTCCATCTTCGCCGGGTAAGTCGATGCTGGGGCTCTGCGGAACTGGCCACGCCCAAGAAATAGGCGCTGCGCCGATGGCGAGCGCGCTCACGGATACTTGTTGAAGGAAGGCGCGTCTTGAATTCATAAAATATTTGGCACACCGGCATTACGAGCGTGTTCGAAAGCCGCGAATAAATTGAAGCTTAGCACCGTCGGTCCGGAAAAGGAGAGTAGCCAAAACCGGACCGACGGCGATTCTGAAGGAACAGGCCTTCAGAAGGCAAAGGCAGATCTGCAAACTTCTCAGCAGCGTTAGAAGATGTAGATCGTGTCGAACTGCAGACGCGTTAACCAGGGCTCCGTCGTAGCCAGCGGACGTCCGACGAGAGCCGTGAAGCCCAGCTGCACGCTTTTGTCGAACTGGTAGAACATGTCGAAGCGGTGCTGCGTGACATTGGATCCCTGACGAATGTCGCTGTAGTTGAAGTTGCCCATCACCGCTTCCCGTTCGATGTAAATATGCGTGTATCCGAACTGCATGTCGTTCTTTTCGAGCAACCGGCCGATTCGACCTTCGGCCCAGTAACCGCGGCGCTGATTCGACACGCACGGCGCGTTGAGGGTCTGTTTGTAAGTGTGGTCGCCGTGTTCGTCGGGGCTGCAGCAATGTTCGGCAGGTTGTCGCATGCGCCCATGTTCTGCACATAGTCGCCGATGAAACTGAGCGGGGCCTTGGCGTGTCCGGTGTCGATGTCGATCTTTGCGATGTTATCGAACAGTTGGAACTTTGACGCAAACTGCGCGTTGCTGATCGAAGACACGCCCGTCGGGTATGCGGTGCCGCTGACGGTGACGATCGAGGTGGAGGTTGTGGTGTAGGTCGAATCCTGCACCGGGTTTCCCGAGGCCAACGGCAGCAGGCCCGTGAAAGGAGTCTGAGGATTCTTGGTGCTGGCGCGTGCCAGAGCGAATGCAACCGAATCGGCGCCGCGATAATCATAGAATCCCGAATACAAGCCGAGAGTGACTCGATGTGTGAACTGCCACGAAGTCTGTAACTGCCCTCCGTAGGTGATCTGCTGGGTAATTCGCTTGTCGGTGGACGCAGTGCCTGCGATTTCGGCGAACGGCAACTCGAACCCGATCAGCGCGAATCGTTTCAACACCGGAGTGTCGAGCTTGAACGCCAAGACCTCTGCCGCACCTTCCGGATTCAGATCTTTGTCCCAGGTAAGTTCGGTGTTGTACCACGGATAGCGGAACTTGCCGCCGATCAGTGTCAGGGGCTTGAACTGCTTCGGAGTGAATTCGGCAAAGGCCTGGTCGAGAGCGATCGGCTTGCGGGTGTAGAAACCCGTCAGGGTTTGATTGGTGGATGTCGGGTCGTTGACGTCGCCGCTGGCAAGGGTGAAGCCGGTTCTGAACTGGCTGCCGAGTTCGGCGACGGCGTTAAAGCGCACGCGGACGCGCTCACGGAAACGATCCAGGGACTGATCGGTCGGTCCGCCAAAGAAAGGTTCGGCACGAAGTCGGACGTCGCCGCTGAAGGAAATGGGTCCCAGACCCTTAATCTGCCGTTCCAGGTTGCGAATGCGCTCATCGGAACTGCCTGCCTGAAAGTTTCGTGTCGCCGGTGGATTCTGTTCCTGCGGGGACGCGGCGGTGGGTTCCGAGATCGAAGAGGTCGCTGGCACGGCGTTCACGGCCGCTAACGTCTTTGGGGCTGGAGCCGAAGCCGTAGTCGCATCGGCAGCCGCATCGTTGGCCGCCGGTTTGTGCCCGCCTTCCAATGCTTCGATGCGCTGCTGTTGATCGCGAATGAGTTGTTTCAGTTGTTCGACTTCGTCGCGAAGTTCGGTATCCGGGGACGGTGTGGATGTTGCGGCCGTCGATTCCTTTGACGGGGCAACATTGCTCGCGGTCTGAGTTTGCGCCCATGCACCAGCCGACAGAGCGGCGAAGGTCAGGGTCGTGAGAAATCTTCTGTGTGGTGAGTTCATTGGAACAGTCCTCTCCTTTTTCGTTTTGTTCCTGACTGCAAAGGGGGAAACGGGTGGCGAAGAAGTCTTGCCGCTCAGAAAGCCAGGCAGACTCTTTTGAACCCGGGGTAGTGCCAAAAATCTGGAAGCGCGGCCAATGCCTTTGATAAAAGTAATACCATAAACTTACTAGACATTAGCGTAAGACCTCGACATCTGTCATCAACAATCTTAAGAATTAATCGTTAGGGGAAACCGCAAAACCACTGCTGTTCTAAGCGGGCGTCAGACCCCATTTGTTCTGGAGATGACGTTCCATTCCTTTGAAGACCACACCGTCGACAACGTATCCGATCGCGATGATGAGGACCATGACGGCGATGACGGCACTCATGTCGTTCAAGTCGCGACCCATCATCAGAACCTGACCGAGGCCGAGGCTGAGATAGAGCATTTCTGCGGTGATCAGCGAACGCCACGCGAACGCCCATCCTTGCTTCAGGCCAGAGACGATGAAGGGCAAGCTGGCCGGCAGAAGAACGTACCAGAACAGCTTGAATCCCTTGGCGCCCAGGTTGCGACCAGCCTGGCCGAAGATCTTCGGCATCTGCTTGCGGCCGTCTTCCATGGCGAGCGTCACGGAGAGCAACGATCCCATGATAACGACGAAAAGAATCGCGTTCTGATTCAGCCCGAACCAGAGCAGAGCGAGCGGCCACCAGCAGATGCTGGGAAGACTCTGCAGGCTGACGAGCAATCCGCCCATGGTTTCTTCGAGGAACTTATTGCTGGCGACGCCGAGGCCAAGGATCATCCCGAGCACAACGGAGATGGCGTAACCGATGAGGACGCGTTCCATACTGACGCGGATCGCGATCCAGTAGCTGTGATCGGCAAAACCCGCATAGAGCGCTTGGCCGACGCCCCAAGGAGTGGGGAACAGATACGGCGGCCAGATTTTCAGCTCGGCGAGGAGTGTCCACAAACCGAACAGTGCCGCATAAAAGACGATGAAGCGAAGGGCCCGTTTCATGCTTCCACTCCTGGTTCGATGTGCGGCTTTACGCCGACCTGGTATTCAGCTTCGAGGGAGCGGTTAATTTCTTCGCGCAGTTCGTCGAGGATTTCGCGAGCAGCGCGTGCCACGGACGGATCTTCCAAATGACGGGGACGCGGCAATTCAACGGGAAACTCGCTTTTCACGCGGCCCGGACGGAAGGTGAGCAGAACGACGCGATCACCAAGACGAATGGCTTCGCGGACGTTGTGCGTGACGAAGATAATGGTGCGTCCGGTTTCGCTCCAGATGCGCTCGAGTTCGTCGTGCAGCAGGTCGCGCGTCTGCGCGTCGAGAGCGGCGAAAGGTTCATCCATGAGAAGAACGTCGGGCTCGGTGGCAAGGGCGCGGGCGATGCGCAACCCGCTGGCGCATTCCGCCAGAAAGCTGGTGAATGTAGCTGTCCTGGAATTTTCCGAGGTGTACGAGACGCAGATAGTGCTTCGTCTTCTCCACGCGCTCGGCCTTGGGAACCCCCTTCATCTTCATGCCGAATTCGACGTTCTGGCCGACGGTGAGCCAGGGGAAGAGACCGTGCTCCTGGAAGATGAGGATGCGATCGGTCCCGGGGCCCTGGACGGGTGTTCCATCGATCAGGATCTGGCCTGAGGTTTGCGAGTGCAGGCCGGCGATCAGGTGAAGCAGGGTGGACTTGCCGCAGCCCGAGGGGCCGACGATGCAGAGAAATTCCCCCGGCTTGACCTGCAGATTGATGTTGTCGAGAGCGAGCAGGCGCTCGCCGGATTGCGCGCGATAGCTCGAGTGAGATGTCATGCAGTCCCACCTTGGCGATTTGGTTTGACGTAGCGCGCGACTGAGCGGCCAACAGACACCGGGCCGATTTTTCCTCCGCGTCCGGTGTGTCGCGCGGGGATCAAGGGATCGACCTGAATCGGAAGCTGAGCGGGAATATTGCGTGCGCTCGTGCTCATTGGATGGCCTTTCGCTGTTTTTCAGCGAGAACCTGATTGAGAATCGAAGATCGTACAAGTGCGACAGATCGGGCATCTGACGGCCGAGGAAGCCGTCTTCGAATGCTTGCTGCGCGGCGGTCAATAGCTGAGTGTGCAGGGGATCGTAAGTGACTTGCATGCGCGAAAAGGCTTCCTCCAGAACGGCGGGGGGAAGCGACTTGCCGGTCTCGCGTTGAATCTGCTGGTTGAGGAGCGTCTTTGCGTCCGCCGGATGCGCGTTGATCCAGTCGGTCAATTCAACGTTGGCGCGGATCCAGTTCTTCACGAGATCGGGGTGCGCGTTCAGAAACTTTGTATTGACGACGAGCAGGCCGATGACGAACTGACCGTTCGGCCAGAGCGAACGCTCGTCCACGAAGAGACGGCCGTTGCCTTCGTGGATCAGGCGCGTCGCCCACGGTTCCGGGAGCCCAGGCCGCATCGAGATCTTTTTTCAGGAAGAGCGTGAGTTGATCAGGATTGGCCATCGGGACGATCTGGACGTCGCCGCCCTTGTCGTTGGTCTTGAGACCGTTCTTCTTGAGCCAGTTGCGCAGAGCGACATCTTGCGTGTTGCCAAATTGCGGCGAAGCGACGCGCTTGCCGTGAAAGTCTTCGCGGCTTGTTGATGCCGGAATCGTTGCGGACGATCAGAGAAGCGCCGCCGCTGGCAGCTCCCGCGACGACACGAAGGGCCTCGCCGTTGGAGCGAACATAACCATTGATCGCCGGATTGGGGCCGACATAGGTCATATCGATCGCGCCGGCGAACAGCGCTTCGATGGCGGAAGGACCGGCGTTGAAGCTGGTCCACTGCACTTTGACCTTCGGGCCCATCGCTTTATCGAAAAATCCATTGGCTTTGCCGACCATCGCCTGTGCATGGGTGACATTGGGAAACGCGCCGACGCGAATCGTGTTCGCGCTGCCTTGCGCAAATCCTGGAAATGCGATACCGCGAGGCAAAAGCAGTGTCCCGAGAATGGAGCGCTTAGTCACCCTTTTTGCCTCCAACCACCATGGGGAGGATGTTGGCGGAATTTTTCTTGTCGCTTTTTCTGTGCCTGCGGCCTTTGCCGGGTCGGAGCCTGGCCGGAGATCAGGTCGGCGAGAGTGGTGTTATCGAGAATGCTGGCGGCCGCGTCGCGGACATCGAGAAATACCTGGTAAAGCGCGCGATGCGGAAGGTCGCGATCAATCAGATCGCGCAAGATGCTCGGCATCGCCGAAAGGAGCCAGCGGTCCGTCAATCAGGCGGATGATTTCGCTCAGATGAATTTCGGCGGGATCACGGCGCAACTGGTAGCCGCCCTTGGCTCCGCGCACGCTGTCGACCATGCGGGCGTTCTTGAGTTCGAGGAGAATCAATTCAAGAAACTTTTCTGGCAGAGCCTCTTCGTAGGCGATGTCGCGAATTTTGATGGCGCCCTGGTGATGATGCCGGGCGAGCATCATCATCGCCTGCAGAGCGTAAAGACCTTTTTGAGAGATTTTCATGATCGTGGATTATTCCATAAACTCCATTGAAATAATAGACTTTATTAACATAAAGGACATAGCAAGCATTGGTCCATTCCACGGAGGTGCCAAAAATCGATCTTGTATAGAAAAATCAGTGGGTTAGAGCGCTGGGCGCGCAAGGCGCCGATACCGATGTGAAAGGGATTGCACTTTTTCCCCTGCGGAAAGAGGCCTTATTGGCGATCAGAAATCGGAGTGTGCAGATTCCTTCGTACAGGAAAACCTGCAGAAAAGCGTTTAGCGGGGAGATACGCGAAGAACCACCAGGGTGATGTTGTCGGGGCCGCCGCGAGCCAGCGCCATCTGCACCAGCTTGGAGCAAGTTTCGGCCGGAGTGCTCGATTGTGCCACATGAGCCAGATCCTTCTCAGCAACCAAACTCCATAATCCGTCGGTACACAGTATTAAGGTGTCAGACTCTTCCAACGCGATGGGCTGTTGGGGAACGTGAGGAGTGACGTCGCGTCCCGATCCCAAGGCAGCGGTCAGGATGTGGCGTTGTGGATGGGACTCGGCGTCTTCGGAGCGGACGATTCCGTTTTCAACCAGACGCCCGACATAAGAGTGATCCCGCGTCAGGCGAGTGATCGTATCTCCGCGGACAAGGTAAAGACGGCTATCCCCGACGTGAGCGAAGCGGAGCTGGTGGTCGATGATGCAGATCGCGGTGCAGGTGGTCCCCATCCCGTGAAACTGAGGATGCTCCATTCCGTAGCGCTGGATGTTGTCGTGGGCCGACTGGAAGGCCGTGATTAAAGTCTGTTGGGGATCGTTGTCGAAGTTGCGATCGTAGATATGGCGAACGGTTTCGACGGCGAGGCGGCTGGCTTCCTGTCCGCCCTCGTAACCACCCATCCCGTCGGCGACGACGGCGAGGCGACCTTTGCGGCGGAAATCCGATTCGGAATCGGGCTCCCAGTAAAGAAAGGAGTCTTCATTGTTCGAGCGTTGGAGGCCAACGTCGGTGAGGCTGGCTGCCTCCATTCCGGGCTTTGGAACTTTCGACTCAACCTGCATACAGTCAACGCGAGCGATGGAACAAGAAGTACAGGAGTTACGTGGTTTGGATTCTGGATATTATATAGGGAAGTTGGCGCTATGCAGGCACCATGCCTCTGGTTTCCTGCACTCGGCTCCAATTTCCGGAGGTCCCGACGGAACAAGAGACTACCACTTTCACGGCGATTTGCGTGCGAAGTTTGGTTCTTGTCCGGAAAAAAGAAAAAAGCCGCGAACGCAGCGGCTCTCTTCTACCGAGTTTAAGAGGTGGGAGAGTGAGGCGTCTACTATTTTGCTGAGTGTTTGTCGGTGGCAATCCGCTTGCTCATGTGATTCGCTTCGTGATTGAGCTGGCGCTGGTCCGTCCTGGTTAGGTGGCCGTTGTCTTTGGCCATGTCTCGCTTTTCGTTGTTCTGCAGGCGCTGCTCGCCGCGTTCGAGATGAGCGGTCTGAGCAGGCGTGAGCTGACCGTTCTTCACGCCGTTGGCGATGCGATTCTGCTGATTGGTTTCGCGCCCGTTTACCTGATTCACGCGCGGATGTTCCGGATCGACCTGGCCTGCGCCAGCGCCCGAAGTTGTTTGAGTTTGCGCAGAAGCTGATCCATCGCACATCAGACCACCCACTGCGAGAACGAGGAGTGACTGCGTGATTTTGTTTGTCATGCGAAGAGGAAACCCCCGCGGTAAAGTTTAGTTTTGGCGTGGCGGGCGAGCCGGTTACGAAGGGGAAGTCGAACCCGCGAACCTGGACATGGTAACCACGTGCATCGTTACCGCGAGTGACGAGCGGATGATTTGGCAGGCTGCACCGCGAAGTTGTAACATTCGTTCACTTCCGAGGACCTTCATGAGAATGAGCGCTACTGGCCGTCTAGTGTGTCTTTTCGCCTGCGTTTCCGCCTGCTTTGCTCGCACCTCGTTTTCGACAGCACACACAAACTGGCAGTGCGACCGTCGCTTGCCCAGCGAGACTCCGGCAAAACTGGAACCGGCTACCGAGAGCTTCGACTACGTTAAACGCGACGAGATGATTCCCATGCGCGATGGGGTGAAGTTGCATACCGTGATCGTGATTCCCAAGGGCGCGAAGAATGCGCCCATTCTTGTTGACGCGGACTCCCTACAACGCCAGCTCTCAGGTCAGTCACGCGCAGAGTTCGCATCTCGGCCCGATTCTGAACGGGTACGACAATGCCGCTGGAAGTGATTGTGGAAGGCGGCTACATCCGCGTGGTGCAGGACGTGCGCGGAAAATACGGATCGGAAGGCGACTACGTGATGACCCGGCCGCTGCATGGGCCGCTGAATCCGACAACCGTGGATCATTCGACCGATACCTACGACACGATCGACTGGCTGGTGAAGAATGTTCCCGAGAGCAACGGGAAGGTTGGGATTCTGGGAATTTCTTACGATGGATTTCTGCCGCTGATGGCGCTGGTGAATCCGCATCCGGCGCTGAAAGTTTCAGTGCCGATGAATCCCATGGTCGATGGCTGGATGGGAGACGACTGGTTCCACAACGGCGCGTTCCGCGAACAGAACATGCCGTACATCTACGAGCAGGAGGCGACCCGCGACAATAGCGCGCAGTGGTGGACGAGTCATTTCGACGACTACGACGAGTTTATGGAGGCAGGATCGGCGGGCGAGTTGGGCGGCGGCATGGGCTGGAGCAGGTCGGGTTCTGGCGGAAACTGTTGGAGCATCCGAGCTACGACGCATGGTGGCAGCAGCAGGCGATGGATAAGATTCTGGCGGCGCAGCCCTGAAAGTGCCCGTGATGCTGGTCGACAGCCTGTGGGACCAGGAAGATATTTATGGCGCTACGGCAGTTTACAAAGCGATCAAGCCGAAGGACACCAACAACGACAAAGTGTTTCTGGTGATGGGGCCGTGGCATCACGGGCAGGAAATTGGCGATGGCGAGCTCGCTGGGCGCGTTGAAGTTCAACAGCGATACCGGACTGTATTTCCGTGAGAATATTCTGCGGCCGTTTCTGGATCAGTATTTGAAAGACGGCGCGCCGAAGGCGGACGTGGCTCCGGTCACGGCCTTCGAGACGGGAACGAATACATGGCGGCGGCTGCCGTCATGGCCGGCGGGATGCGCGAGCGGGTGCGCGATTCTCCGACGCCACTTTATCTTGGGCCGGGCTTGAAGTTGAGTTTTGATGCTCCGAAGACCTGGCGACGCGGCATTTGAAGAGTATGTTTCCGATCCGGCGAAGCCGGTGCCGTTCCGCATCGCGCCCGATTCAGCCGGTCGGCTACGGCGGCGAGTTCACCTGGGCGCAGTGGCTGGTGGACGATCAGCGCGAAGCTCTCGGGACGTCCGGATGTGCTGGCGTTTACGTCGGATGTGTTGAAGGAGCCGGTGAAGATCAGTGGGCAGCCGGTGGCGAACTTGATTGCGTCGACGAGCGGAACGGATTCCGATTGGGTGGTGAAGGTCATCGACGTATATCCGGACGAAGTGGCGGATGCAGCCGTCAATGGGCGGATATCAACTGATGGTTTCGGCGGACATTTTCCGCGGACGTTATCGCGAGAGCCTCGAGACGCCGAAGGCGATTGCAGCCGATAAGCCGTTGCTCTATCGCTTCGCGCTGCCGACGGTGAACCATGTGTTTCTGCCGGGGCACCGGATCATGGTGCAGATGCAGTCGAGCTGGTTCCCGCTGTACGACCGCAATCCGCAGACGTTTGTGCCGAATATCTTCTGGGCGAAGCCGGGGGACTACAAGAAGGCAGTGCAGAGGATTTTCCATTCGTCCGGAGCAGGCAAGCTTTATTGAACTGCCGTTGGTGGAGATGCGGTGAATGGGCAGGTTCGAGTTCGTGAAAATACCTTGACGAGTATTGGTGAGCCTCTTGCTGCTGGCGGCGGCCTGCGCTGGGACAGGGCAAGCGGCTCTGGGTGCTGCGTTCGCCGGGAGAGATGGTGGAGTACGATCCGGCGACCTTTGCGGTGAAGCAGACTGTGAAGGTGCCAGCCGAGGCGGTACAGGCATCCGCGAATGTTTCGGTCAATCGGCTGGGGCAGATTCTGTTCGCGTCCCGTGATCTCGTGCCGCTCTCGGAAGAAGAGGCTGCATCCACGCGCAAGGTGTGGGTTTGGAATGGACACAGCGCGACGACACGATCGATCAGGGAGTGAAGCGCAAGACGACGGCAGACCGGATCGAATCAGGCGATCACAGAGATCGCGCCAGCGGCCTATCTTTCGGCGGACGGCACGCATCTATTCTGGTTCGCGAATCAAGCGCGACGACTGCAGCGCGAAGGCATTGACCTCTCGACCGCGACGACGTGGCAAGCCTGGCAGACCGATCTGAGCGGAGCGGGGCGGGAAGAATCTGGTCGACGACGAAGTTTCCGGACTGCCGCTGTCCGACCGGGACGTGCGAGGAGAGTTGTGCGTGTGGTGTAGTTTGGGCTGCCGGCCAATGGCGTCGAGCAAGTTCTTTCTGATGACACAGTTTGTTGCAGGGCAGACCGATCCTGATTACAAAGCGAGCACGCGGTACCTGGACGAAGGGGGGAAGTGGACGGCTGAGACCCTGCCTGAGCCTTTGCAACGCGTACTGGATGCGGCATCTGACGGCAAGCACGATCGTCGAGGCGATTCCTGATACCGGCTGTTGCGGATGGTCGAATCAGAGCAACGATCAGACGTTGGTGCTGACCGATGGAAAGAAGCTGCACTGTCTTCGACGAGCAGGCGACATACAAGAATCCCGACTACGATGTGAGTTTCTTCACCTCGAATGCGCGGCTGTCGCCGCGACTGGGAATACGTGGCGATGACAATTGCGGCGACGGCGCAGGCCAACAAGCCGATTCAGTTGGCGGAACAGGGAGAGGCGAATCCCGAAGAGTCGCAGCGAATTCGGAAGGCCTTGGCGGAACTTGCCGGCAGTGGAAGTGAAGAGCATGGAGGACTCGCCGCGGCGAGTGGCGTTTGTGCCGCATGCGCGCTTGGTGGGATGGATCAGCGAGAAGGAAGTGCTGATCGTGGAAGATCACCTGCTGGTGCTGTACAACATCGGCACAGCGGGGCGCGGCGGAAGTCGAGGGTGCGTGTGGAGGATGCGGGGCACGTGTTCTTGCGATAGGACCTCGACAGATAAGCTGCCGAGCTTTGCTCGGCGAACGGCCGAGGGCGGCCGTTCCCACATTATGCCGTCTAGATGTAGGCAGAACAAGTTTTCTTTGCCCAGCGCGATAGATGATCCATCCGAGAACGTTTGCTCCCAGCACAACTCCGGCGAATTTTCCGCGAATATCTGACTGGCTCGTCACATCAATGATCGGGAAGATTGAAAGTATGACGAAGACAGGGTGACGAGAAAGCCTGAGACCGCAGCGATCCGGAGCCACAATCCAGGACGGATTCCGTTGTGCTTTCGGCGACAACAGCGGGATGGCGAAGATCGCGAGGTAAGCGAGTCCGTAGAAGGTCCAACTCCAGGTGAGCAGAAGTTCGTAAGCCTCTTGCTCGCCGACACCAATCAAAGCGGCAATGCTGGCGGCGAGGGCGATCCTCCCATAAAAAGAATTGAGTTCACCGGCGTCTTGTAGCTGGGATGCAGAACCGAGAACCATGCCGGCAATAGATGATCCCATCCGGCGGCCATCGGAAGGCGTGCACTCCCGCTGAAGTAGAGACTGAAGGAGGAGAGGTAATTGGTCAGCAAAAGGAAAATCGCGACCGGCACGATGACTGGCGAAGCCAAGCCTCCGAAACGCAGCGCTTAAAGCTTGCGGGATCGGTCCGATGACATCGACCGAATCGGGGGAAACAAAAGCCAGGATGGCGCTCGTCGTGAGAATGTAGATCAGAGCGATTGCGGCGCGGTGAAAACAATGGAGCGAGCGATATTACGAGCGGGATTGCGCGATTCTCCCGCAAAAATGGCGACATATTCAAAGCCGCTGAGCGCGCCGAAGGTCATCTTGCTGAAAACGCTCAGCATGAATAAAGTGAGCGCCGGCCGAACCAGCGGCAGAGCGTGATAGGGGTGCGGCATCGCCTGCCGCAGATGAAGATGCGGAAGAGCGACGAGGACTCCGAGAATCAAAATGGTGAAAACGCTGCCCGCGTTGCTGACCCACTTACCCACGCGCAATCCGAGACGGGCCACCACCATCATGCCCGCGATCAGGATGACGGAGGCCACCAGCAACATCCGCGGGTTCGAGGCGATCCATTCGGCTTTGGGACCGAACGCATAAGAAAGATAGGTCGTGGTTACCAGGGAAATCTGGGAGACCTGAACGGTGGTATTCAGCCACATGTTCCACGCGACCAAAAAGCCAACCTTGTCGCTGAACGCCAGGCGAGCCCACTCGTAGAGTCCGCCTTCCAAGGGCATCAGCCGGTTCAGATGTGAGACGACCAACGCTTGCGGAATGAAAAACACACAGATGGCGAGCAGCCAAAGCAGTGCGTGAGCGGAACCCGCCTTGACCGCGGTGCCGAAAAACTCGGGGACAATGACGATCAGAATTTGCGCGAATGCCAGATCGGCGATGCCGAGTTCACGGCGCAGTTCGACGCTGTGAGTGGAGACCTCCGTCGATTTGAACTCGGTCGGCACGATGCGGATTCAAGAATCCCCGTTCTTTTCCACCAGGATGGCGGTGAGAAAGGGGCGGTCTTTATTTCTTCGCTGCGGACGCGAGAGCCGGCTTCAACAAAAGATCCTGATAGTCGAAGCTGAAGTCTGCCAGGGGAGAAACGGCGGCCATGCGTGCGCTATCGATCGTGCCGTCGGGATTCAAAGAGAAGGTGACAAACGCATCTTCGATGGTGCGCGTGCGCCAGTGCGCCTTGAAGGTGTCGTGCTGCCAGTGTTGCAAATCGCCGACTCATCGAAGGCGTGTGATCGAAGGTCATGACGAGGGATCCGTTTTCCATGCGGACGGTGATGGGTCCGTACCAGGCGTCGTTGTATACACCGGCGTATTTTTCCAAGGGGAGGGATGGCCTGGAGTTGGCGTCCCGCGCGCCTTCTGCTTTCTTCATGGTTTCGGCAGCATCCTTCTCGTCCTTATCTTTCACCGCTTTGAACGCGGCGATCCAGTCCGTAGGCGGCAGACGAAAGTAGTGATCGAGCACGTGGTAAAGGATCGCATCGAATGCGCCTCCTTCTTCCGCGTTGGTGAGCACGATGACTCCAAGATTCTCTTCGGGCACGAGCATGACCCGCGAAACGAAGCCGCCGACCCCACCGGTATGGCCGACGAGCATTCGTCCGTGGTAGTCACGAAGCGCCCAACCGAGCGCGTAATCGGCGAAATTCGCTTTCAATCCGGCGAGAGGCGGCGGAGGATCGCCGATCGGGAGAATGGTTTGCGCCGACCACATTTCCTTGGAGCGCGCTTCGGTGAACAGATGGCCGTCGCGATCGCTGAATTTGCCGTGATTGAGCTGGAGCTGCACCCACTTCGCCATATCGGCAGCGCAAGAATTGATCGAGCCCGCTGGACCAGCGTTGTCGAGGTCTCCGAATGGAATGACTTGCATTATGCCATCCACACGCGAATGCGGAAACGCGTAGTCGTCACCAGACTTGAAGGCGGCGTTGCTGACGTTCGAGTGCGTCATGCCCAATGGTTCGAAAATGCGGTGGCGAATGTAGTCGTCCCATGAAGTGCCGGTCACGGCTGGAATAATCTGTCCGGCTGTCATGTAAAGAAGGTTGTCGTAAGCGTAGTGGCTGCGGAAACTCGATGCCGGCTTCATGAAGCGAAGTTTGTAGATCACGTCTGCGCGGCTGTAGGTGGAGTGAGGCCAGAAGAGCAAATCGCCTTCGCCGAGTCCCATGCCGCTGCGATGTGTGAGCAGGTCGCGAATCGTCATCTCGTGCGAAACGTAGGGATCGTACATAACAAATCCCGGAAGGCGCTGGTAGACGGGATCGTCCCAGGAAAGTGTGCCGCTGTCGACCAGAGTGGCGAGTGCTGCGGTGGTGAAAGCCTTGGTGTTCGATCCGATGCCGAACATAGTGAACTCGTCGGCGGGTGTCGGGTCGCCGAGTTTCCGCACGCCGTAGCCTTTTGCGACCACCACCTTTCCGTCTTTCACGATCGCAACTCCCATGCCGGGGACATCGAAAGTTTTCATCGAAGACGCAACGTAGGCGTCGAGGTCGGCTGGAGGCGCGCTGGAAGCAGTGGCTTGCGCCGAAGCTGCTGCGGAGATGATGAGAGAGAAAAACGCGGCGACGAAGCAGGTCATGCGGGCAGAGGGCATGGGTTCTCCGGAAATTTCGCGACGGCGGAAATACGACGCGGAGATTAGAACACAGAACCGGAGATTCTCCGAGTGCCGGAGATTGCCGCGTCACCGCGAGCTGAGGCGCAGCCGGGGAGGGCTCGCTCTAGTTCATGCGATCGGACAGCACCGCCGAAATGTACTCGAGCAGATGGTCAATCTTCAGATCGGAGTTGACCAAGGCGGCGATGTCAGTCGGACTGAACCCGGTTCGGGCGGCAGCCTGCTGGATCAGGTGGTTGAGGCTGTACTGCGGTGCCAAATCAAATTCGAAATTCATGAGGCGCTCCTTATCATTGCGTTGGGGATTTGACGGGGCGATCAGCTCGAAAAAAGCTTTTGGCCCTACGACGCAGAGAAGGTAGGAACGCTTTGGCTAGCAGCGAAAAGTTTGAAGCAAAATCGGGCGCGAACCGGGGTCGGGCGTGCGGATGAAGGCTCCTGGTTGATAAAAGGGCTGATACGCTTGTGCGATCCCCGGAAGCTGCAAGACGGCGGCGACGGTCACGGGAGCCGGGGCAGACGTCGCCTGGGCGTGAATCGCAGTCGGGCCCGTGCCGCGATGGAAGGCGGCGTCGGGAAGGTCAACGTCGGGCAACACCACGATCAGCAGCATGAGGAAGACCACGCAGCTGAGAATGATCAACGTCGACAACTTGATGTTCCATTGCGAAAGCATTGGTATTTCTGTTTTGCCAGACCGTGGTCTCAGTGTCAATCCCCCGAAGAGGGATTTTTCCTGCCCACGCTGGTCAGGAACCGTTGACAATGACATTTCACGGCCCTGTTGAAGGAAAAGATGCAAAGGAACGCACAGGGGATGCAGCAAATGCACATTTACCTTGCTGGAACGCGAGCAATGGCTGCCGAAGGCGATGGACGAGGTATTCACATTCTTTTCGCGGCCGGAGAACCTGCAGGTGATCACGCCGCCCTGGCTCGACTTCCGCATGGTGAAGACGCCGGAGACCTGGCGTGGGCTCGTTGATTCGCTATCGATTGCGATGGCATGGGGTGCCGATCCGTTGGACGACTGAGATTCGGAATGGAATCCTCCCCATGGGTTTGTGGATCGGGCGGTCTCGGGCCCTTATGCGCTGTGGAATCACGAGCACTGTTTTGTGCCTCATAACGGCGGCACCACGATGCGCGATCGAGTGACATATGCGCTGCCGTTGGGATGGATCGGGGAGATCGCACACACCCTGGCGGTGAAACGAGATGTAGAGAAGATTTTCGATTTCCGAGCCAGAGAATGTGGCAATTATTTCCGGCCTGAAGTTGGCTGTACAAAGGCACCTTCGTATACAAAGTCTGAAAGCGACCGGTGACGGGAGTTTCGGGGGACCGAATCCTTGTATCTCAGGCCAAAAACACTGGACGAAGCGGTATCTCTGCTGGCTTCTTCGGGCGGGCAGATTCTTGCTGGAGGGACGGATTTCTATCCGGCGCTCGGCGAGCGAGTTGCCGCAGGGCGACGTCGTCGATATCACGGCGCTGCGCGAGATTCGTGGCATCTCGATTGAGAGGGAGCATGATTCGCATCGGCGGGCTGACCACGTGGAGCGAAGTAATTCGCGCTCCGCTGCCGCGTTGTTTTGATGCGCTTGAAAGCTGCTGCCCGCGAAGTCGGATCGGTCCAGATTCAGAATCGAGGCACGGTAGCAGGGAATCTGTGCAACGCGTCTCCTGCGGCCGATGGGGTGCCTCCACTGCTGGCACTGGATGCGGAGGTGGAGTTGGCTTCTGCGCGGGGAGCGGCGCATGCCCTTGTCCGAGTTTATTGCCGGCAATCGCAAGACGCGCGGCGCGCCGATGAGATTCTTTCGGCCGTGCATGGTTCCGCGGCACATGGAGGATGCGGCTTCCGACTTTCTGAAACTCGGTGCGCGACGATATCTGGTGATTTCAATTTCGATGGTGGCGGCAGTCGTGCATCGCGGACGGGGCAGGGCGGGTCGCAAGGCCACGTGTCGCGGTGGGATCGTGTTCGGCAAAGGCACTGCGGTTAAATGGCTGGAAGAGGGCCTTGTTGGGTTAGCCGGCGAAGCCGGGAATCGGCGCGACCGTTCGGCCGGAACACTTGACGCGCTTTCTCCCATCGATGATGTGCGCGCGACGGCCGAATACCGTCGGGATGCTTCCCTGACTCTGGTGCGACGAGCGCTGGAAGCCTGCGTGGGAGCACGCTGACATGGCGACGACTGAAGAAAGTTATCGCCGCCGGTGACGGATGTTAGTTTCGTTCTCGGTGAACGGTCGTGCCGTCGAAGTCGCGGTGCACGGGCGAGGCGGCTCTCTCGCGTGCTGCGGGACGATCTCGGTCTGACCGGGACGAAAGTGGGATGCGATGCTGGCGACTGTGGCGCTTGTACCGTCTTGCTGGATCGGCGAACCAGTGTGCTCCTGCCTGGTGGCGGCTGGACAGGTTGCGGGATGCGAGATCACGACGGTGGAAGGGTTGGCCGGGCGGGCGCCACTGCACGGCAGGCTGCAACAATCATTTCTCGCTGCATGGCGCGGCCCAATGCGGCGCTTGCACCCCGGGATGTTGGTGGCGGCGACTGCGCTGCTCGAAAAAAATCCCGTCCCCCAGCGAAACCGAAGTCGTGGATGCGATTGGCGGCGTGCTTTGCCGCTGTACGGGATATCGGAAGATTATCAGCGCGATTCTGGAGGCTGGATCAGAAACGCCGCTGCCGTCGTTGCCTGCTGCGGGGGCAGCCGTTGGATCACGGTTAGTGCGCCTCGACGGAAAGAAAAAAGTCGAAGGCACCGAAATCTTCGGAGCGGACGAAACTCCCACAGGAAGCTTAGGAGTGCGAGTGGTTCGCTGCCCGCATCACCGCGCTCGCTTTCAGTTGGGGGATCTGGATCAATTCGTTCTGCGAGCACCTTGGAGTGGTTGCACTGTTCTACGTGCGAAGGATGTGCCCGGGAGTCGATTGCTACGGCGTGATTCCGAGATTTGCGGATCAGCCTGTGTTTGCGCACGCGAGGCGCGTTTTCGCGGAGAAGCCGTTGCGGCGTCGTGGGCGAGCCAGATGCGCTGGAGGCGCTGACCCCGCGCGATTCCCGGTGCGCTGGGAAGAGTTGCCGCCGATCAGAACAATCGATGAGGCGCTGGCAGCCGACGCTGCGACAGATTCACGCACCTCGAGAGGGAAACGTTCTGGTTCGCGGGCGCGTGGTTCGCGGGGATGTTGATGAAGCGCTGGCAGAAGCAGAGTTGTAGTTGAGGGTGAGTACGAAACTGGATTCGTCGAGCACGCGTACATCGAGCCGGAGGCCGGATTCGCGCGCCGGGTCGGCGATCACGATCGAGATTCAGGCGTGCACGCAGTCTCCATACATGGACCGCGCCGACATTGCGAAGATCCTGGGGCTCGCGCCGGAAAAGGTGCGAATCATTCCGACAGCGGTTGGGGGCGGATTCGGGTCGAAGCTCGATTTATCGGTGCAGCCGTTCGTCGCACTGGCGGCATGGAAATTGGGGCGTCCGGTGCGCATGGTCTATTCGCGGACCGAGTCGATTGTCTCGACCACGAAGCGGCATCCGGCACGCATGCGACTGCGCGCCGGGGCCACCGAGAAGGCAAAATGACCGCGCTCGATTTTGCCGCCGACTTCAATACCGGCGCGTACTCGTCGTGGGGCCCGACCGTGGCGGGGCGCGTGCCAGTGCATGCATCGGGACCATACACGTTCCGAACTATCGCGCGCTGACTCGCGCGGTGCACACCAACATCGTGCCAGCCGGAGCATTTCGCGGATTCGGGGTTCCCCAGGCGGCGATTGCGCAGGAGCAACTCTATGACGAACTCGCGGACCGGGTTGGGATCGATCGTCTGGAATTTCGCATTCTGAATGCGCTGGAGATGATACGCCGACGGTGACCGGGCAGGTTCTCGGCGAAGGAGTGGGCATTCGCGCGTGCTTCGAGGCTTTGCGACCGAAATGGCAGGCTGCTCGGGCCCAAGCGTCGCAGTTCAACGCCAACCAGACGGACCTTTGCGGCGCGGAGTGGGCGTGGCGGGGATGTGGTACGGCTGCGGCAACACTTCGCTGCCGAATCCTTCGACAGTGCGCATCGGATTGAAGCGCGACGGCCGCATCGCGCTGCACCAGGGCGCGGTCGATATTGGGCAGGGATCGAATACGATCGTCACGCAGATTTGCGCGGATGCGTTGGGCGCGCCGATCACGCAATTCGATCTGATTTCTGGCGACACAGCGATCACTCCCGATTGCGGCAAGACTTCGGCTTCGCGACAGACGTTCGTGACCGGCAAAGCCGCGCACATGGCGGGTACGAAACTTGCGCAAGAGATCTTGAAGCTTGCTGGCGCCTGTCTGTGCGGCCGATCGAATTCGGCGAAGGCAGTATCACGGTTGTCGAGAACGGAGCAGCGAAAGGCCGTTCCCCTCGACCAGAGCCTCTCGACGCGCACGGCTACGTGATTACATGCGAGGAGACATTTGATCCGCCGATCACTCCGCTCGATGAAAACGGGCAGGGAAGCCCTACGCCGTCTTCGGATTTGGCGCGCACATGGCGGAAATTGAAGTGGACATCGAACTTGGCACGGTGCGCGTGCTGAAAGTAACGGCGGCGCATGATGTCGGGCGCGCGATCAATCCCACGCTGATTGAAGGACAGATCGAGGGCGGCGTCGCGCAGGGGCTTGGCATGGCGCTGATGGAGGAATTCTTTCCCGGCAAGGGCGAGAACCTGCACGACTATTTGATTCCGTCCGCTGGAGATGTTCCTCCGGTGGAGTCGATCTTGATCGAGATCCCTCATCGATTGGGCCATTCGGCGCGAAAGGAATCGGAGAGCAGGCAGTGATTCCGACCGCGCCTGCAATTCTTAACGCGATTCATGACGCGATGGGCGTTCGCATTCACAAAGTTCCTGCGACGCCAGACCGAGTGCGAGCCGCGATCGTCAACAAGGCCAATGGAGGCGTCGCGTGGCTGACGACGCGATCCGTTGTGACGCATGCCCCGTGCTGTGCTACATCAAGCCGGGGCGCACCGGATCGTGCGACCGCTACGGGAATCACGAAGGCAAGCTGGTGCGGCTCGATCCGCATGTTGTGCTCGATCGCGCGGTGGAGCGAGGAGAATCCGTCGTCCCTTTCCTTGAGCGCAGCCGCGATTGGGATGGAACGCTCGCTCAGTCACGGCGAAACATTCGTGACCGCGATCGGCGCGGGGACGACGTATCCCGACTACAAGCCCGCACCGTTCATCATTTCTTCGCAAGTCGAAGGCGTCGATATGGTCACGGTCGTGACTGAAGGAATTTTCAGCTATTGCGGCGTGAAGGTGAAGATCGATACCGACCGCCATCTGGGCGCGGAATGCAGTACGGTGCGTTCGCAGGGCGAAGCCGTGGGGCATGTCACGACGAGCGAATACGGATCGCAAATGCTCTCGCTCGGCGGCGTTCGTCATTTGACTGGCGGAAGCCGGCAAGAAGGCACTGCCACTTGCGAGGCGTTGCTGAAGTTATGCAACGGCAAGCTGCAGTGGAATTAAAAATTGATGATGGCGCCAAGGTCGTTGTCCAGGCAGGGAAGCCGCCGGTGGTCGAAGGCATCCAGGAAGAGCGCATGCGCGTCGGCTGCGGCTCGGCGACGATCGGAATGTTCGCCAAGCAGTGGTTTGGCAAGGTGGATGACGTCGTGGTCGTCGACGATCACATCACGGGCGTGCTTTCGGAACATCAAGCTGGGAAATTGCTGGGAGTTCCGGAGACCGGAATCAAGTTGAAGGGAAGGCGGTCCACGCCGGGGCGATATTTTCAGGTGGCGGATCCGGGGACGTCGTGGGGCGGAACGAATATTGACGATCCGCTGACGATTCTCGGGAAATTCAATGCGAAAAAAGCGTGGCCCGGGCTGCGTTTGCTGATGGTCAGCACAACCGGGGAGCAGTACGCGTATTTTGAGTTGGGAGACGATCTGAAGCCGGAGGAGAAAGAGTTGCCTGCTGAGCTGCGCGAATCCGTGTCGCGCATCAAAGAAAATTGTGAGCCCGCGCTGTGTACGGTGTTGTTCATGGGCGGCGCGGGAGGATCGTTGCGCGCAGGAGTGACGGAGAATCCGGTGAAGCTGACGCATTCGGTGCGCGATGCGTTGACCCGCGTGACCTGTGGGGGCGCGCCAGTCTACGTTTGGCCCGGCGGCGGGATTACATTCATGGCCGACGTAACGCGCATGCCGCAGAACGCATTTGGATACGTGCCGACTCCCGCGCTGGTGGCGCCGATTGAGTTCACGATGAAGCTCGGCGGACTATGCTGCGCTGGGCGGCTACATGGAAAGCGTGCGGCCGTTGAGTTCGATTGTCTCGGGCGGCGAGGGCCGGCGCAGAGTTGACTGCGCACGCGGACAATCCATGGCCGCTCGAATCTGGCGTGAAGGCCGAAGAAGAAATGAGTCAGCGCGCACAAATGCGATTGTTGCCCGACGGGCGCCGGCTGCATCTTAGCGATGGGCCGATCGACCTGATCCTCGAGGCGTTTGGTGAGCGGAGCGAAATCGATCGGCGTATCGCGCTGCCTGCGAACGATTTGTAACGGCGCTCGACGAATTGTGCGGCGAACTGCCCTTATTTGCGGCAGCGCGTGCCGCGCCGAAGCCGATTGGCCGCGCGGGGCGGTTGCGAGACGGATGATAGCCGCCGTGATGCCCTATGCCACTGAATACTTCATCACGCCAATGGCCGCCGTGGCCGGGGCCGTTGCCGAAGAGATTCTGGCTGCGATGATCGCGGCAGCGAAGCTTTCGCGTGCCTACGTGAACGACGGTGGGGACATCGCCTTGCATCTGAGCGCCGGCGAGAAACCTTCACTGTCGGAATGGTGGACCGTCCCGATCGGCCGTCACTGTTCGGAACGACAACCTTGGACTCGTCAGATCCAGTGCGGGGTATCGCGACCAGCGGACGAGCGTGGACGCAGTTTCTCTTTCGGCATCGCCGATGCGGTGACCGTATTGGCCGATCGCGCGGCGGCAGCGGACGCCGCGGCCACGATCATCGCCAACGCCATCGACCTGCCGGGGCATCCCGCAATTGTGCGCGTGCCGGCTTGCGAACTTGCGCCCGACAGCGACCTCGGTGAACGATTGGTCACGCGGGCTGTGGGCGATTTGACTCGCGCAGAAATAGAACAGGCCTTGCACGCCGGAGCTGACCACCGCAAACTGTTTGCTGCGGATCGGACTTGATCCGCGCGGCCGCCTTGCATCTTCGAGGAGAAACAGTTTTGGTCGGAGCGCTGCCGAGCAATCGTAGAGAAGGTTCGCGAAGGGGACATGGTCCATGCCTGAAGTGGTTGTGCGAAAGAAGCTGACTTGCGTCGAGGAGATTTTTCACGAGGGCGGTCCTGCAGTGCCCAAGCCTTTGCTGCAGGGCCGCAGTGCTAGCGGTGATTCGAAATCCATTCGCGGGATCCTACGTGGCGAGCATCGAAGGCTTCATGGACGACCTGAAACCTCTCGGGTTGGAAATGGCCCATAGCCTGGTGAAGGCACTTGGTGGGGAGCCCAAATCGTCGAGGGATACGGCAAGGGAGCAATCGTGGGATCAGCGGGAGAACTCGAGCACGGAGCACTGTGGCATGTTCCCGGCGGATATGCGATGCGCGAGGTTCTGGGCGGAGCGAAGGCGATTGTGGCGTCGACTAAGAAGGTGGGGGGGCCGGGGACGCGACTCGATGTGCCCATCACGCACATCAACGCTTCGTATGTGCGCAGCCATTTTGATGCGATGGAGCTTGGCATCAACGATTCTCCGCGAGCAGACGAAATTCTGCTGGCTTTGGTGATGACGACCGGTGCCCGCGTGCATGCCCGCGTCGGCGGGCTGAAAGCATCAGAGATCAAGGGCGAAGATGGACTGAGGTGATACGAGGACAATGAAAGCAAAGATCCGCAAGATCGCGACATTTGTGGAAGAGACGAAACGGGAGATGGACCGCGAGATTTCTCCGCCGGCGCGAAAAGCCGCGGCTGTGGCTGTGATTGAGAATCCCTTTGCCGGAAAGTATGTGGAAGATCTATCGGAATTGATGGCGATTGGCGAGGAGCTGGGCGAATTGCTGGCCACGCGAGCGGTCGCGGCGCTGGGAATTTCCGGGCCGTCGGCGGAAAGTTACGGCAAAGCCGCGGCTGTTGGCGAGAACGGTGAACTCGAACATGCCGCCGCGATCTTGCATCCGAAGCTGGGAACGCCCGTGCGGCGCGTGCTGGGGAAGGGAGCCGCGCTGATTCCATCGTCGAAAAAGCGCGGTGGCCTCGGAACCGTCCTCGACATTCCCCTGGGACACAAAGATGCCGCCTTTGTCCGCAGTCACTTTGATGGCATGGAAGTGCGATTGAACGATGCACCCCGGGCCAACGAAATCATGGTTGCCGTTGCCGTGACTGACAGCGGGCGTCCACTGCCGCGCGTGGGCGGGCTCACGAAAGATCAGATCAAGGGCGAAGACGGATTGCGCTAGTGCACCGGGATTCGGGCGCATCAGAAAAGAGATGTCGTCTACTTTGTAGAGGACTTTCCCATCTGTGTCCGGCGTCGGCGATATTTTTCCTTTGCGAACAGCATCGAATGCCGCGACCAGCCGCAACAAGACGGCGGGTTGAGCGATCGGAATGTTGTGTGCGCCGAGAACGAGTTTGATTTGCGGGACGAGTGCCGCCAGCCGCGCGATCGATGCCGCGTAGGCGTCAAGATCAGTCTCGGGACGGTAGAGCCAGATCGGCGCGGGATAGTATGTATCCCCGGTAAAGAGCAGGCCGTTGGAGCGGTCGATCAGAGAGATTGCGTCCGGTGTATGCCCAGGCGTGGCGATCACTTCCACCATGCGGCCACCTAAGTCAAAGCGCTGACCGTCGTGTAGATAAGATGTGATCTTCCAGGGCCGTGTGACATACGCCTTCGAATCAAATCCTTTCGGCAGTGCGCCGCAAATCTGGTCAGGTGTAATTTCCTCTTGCGCGTCGGCGCGGGAGCCACGCGAATTCGTGCGCGTGAACTCGGTGTCCATTCCATAGATCTTGTCGAATTGCCAGTTGCCACCGACGTGATCGTCGTGCGTGTGAGAATTCAGCACGATGATGGGCAGCTTGGTTAATTCGGTCACGATTTTCTTGACGTCGCTGATGCCCATTCCGGTGTCGAAGAGCAGCGCCTGGTTTTCTCCGATGATCAAATACCCAATCGTTTCTTCGGCCTGATGCGGTTCGTAGATTGCGAACACTCCGGCTGCCGGTTTATAGACTTCGAACCAGGGATCGGTGACGGGCACGTGTTCAATTGTTTTGTATTCGGGACGCGGCAAGGCTTTGCACCAGTCCGAAGGCACTTGCGCGAAGGCATGCAGCGGGGTGAAGAGGAGAATCACAAGGAGTGAGAGGATTACTACCTGGAATGGATTTGTTTTCGAAAGCACATTGTCGAGAGCGCTGCTGGTCATTTCTGTTTTGGCTCCATTCGATAATTCCGAATTCCCGTTTTTATTGCGCCCGGGCTTTGCCCTGGATTGGACGGCCGCCGGCGGCCGTTTCCACATGGGCTGTGCTGTAGGACTGGCTTACGATTTCGCTACCTCGGGCACCCGCGTCGCTGGCGGCGTGTTGCGGCTGCGTTGGATGCTGACAGTTCCGTCGGTGATGACCATGCCTACGCCGGCCAGGTCTCCTTTTTGAATACTGTCGAGCAGATTCTTTCCTGCGGATTGCTGCGCGGTATCGAGGAAGACGAAACTCGCTTCGCGTCCTGGGGCGACCAGGCCACAATTCAAGCGGCGCATTTTCGCCGTGTTGCCGGTAGCCAGGCAGATCGCCTGTTCTCGCCGGAATATTTCCGAGTGACGACAGCATCGAAATCATTCGCAAGATGCCGAGTGGCTGTACTCCTGATCCTGCAGGAGAGTCAGTTCCCAGAATTACGCGGTGCAGTTGTTTGAGTTCCTTTGCCGTTCGCAGCGCGAGCAAACCGGCACGCTCATTCCCGTTGTGCACGATCTCGAGTGCGCGTGGCGAGCGCTCGCAGAGTTCGAGAATCTGATCATCGGGCAGAGCCGTGTGTCCGCCGTTTACATGGCCGATGACGTCGGCATCGGTTTCAAGCACCATGTCTTTGTCGATGAGACTGGAGCCCGGAATCGACGGCCCGCCTGTGTGAATGGTGCTCTGAATGCCGTATTTCCTGGCCCACGCGACCATGCGGCGTCCGGTGGTTCCGTCCTTCACGCTGCCGAGGCCAACCTCGCCGAGAAAGCTTACCCCGGCCGCGGCGAGTTCTTTGAAGTCGTCTTCCACCATCCCTTGCTCAAGGACTGGCGCCCCGGCGTACACCTTCACGCCGCCCGGACGGAATGAATGGAACGCGCGTTGCGCAAAGATCGCCATCGCCTTGAGGCCGACGATGTCTTTCGGGCGCCCGGGAGTGTGAACTTCTCCCGCGGAGATCATCGTCGTCACTCCGCCGTGAAGACAGCTATCGATCCAGCCAAGTTGATTCTGTCGCGGGGTCCAGTCGCCGCAGACGGGGTGTACGTGGCTGTCAATCAATCCCGGCGCGAGCGCGGTGCCCTTGGCGTCGATCGTTGTGGTCGCCCCAGATGCATCAAGATCTTTTTCCTTACCGACAGACTGAATCACTCCGTCGATGGCGATGACGGTGTCGGCATCAAGAATGGGCTGGTCGAGATCTCCGCTGAGGAGCAGCCCGATGTTGCGGATTACCAGCTTGCTGGATGTTGTCGACTTCGGAGCGTCCTGAGTCATGATGTCGTTCTCGTGCGTGCGCGAGCCCACAAATCATACGCGACGCTTCTTTACTGGAGAAGAGGTGCGATGCGCGATGTTGAGCAACTCCGGCAGTGCGTCGGCGCGAACTCGCGAGAGGCTGACGAGCACCCAGGGATAACTGCGGTAGTGGTCGGTGATGAAATAGGTTTCCGGATCGTCCGCCATCATCTCCTCCCGACGGTCGAACGGCATCCTGAGCACGATCTTGTCGAGGTCTTGATGCAAGCGGACAAAAAGTTTCCCTTTCACTTTGAGAGCGGGCGTTCCGTACGACGTGCCTTCTTCCACGTTCGGCAGGGCAAGAGCGAGACGGCGAATGGTCTCGAAGGTCACCGGAGTTTTGGGCATTGCAACCTCGTTCAAATATCGGCGAGCTTCAGCCGTGACTATTGTCAGGCTTGAAACGATGATGGTACGCTCTGCCTTCGCAGGGAAGGAGAGCCATGGTTTCAGAGGATTTTATCTTTTGGGAGGTCGACGCGCAGCGCGACTTCATGTTGCCGGGCGGCCACCTCTACGTGCCGGGCGCGGAGAAGTTACTGCCCAACATCCGGAAACTGACCGATGCGGCCCGTCAAGGAGAAGTCTTCCTGGTATCGCACGGATGTTTCCACTCGGCGAATGATCCTGAGTTCAAGATTTTCCCGCCGCACTGCGTGAAGGGGACGACTGGATCGGAACTTGTGCCTGAGGCGCTCACCAACAAGGTTGCGTATGTTCCAAATGAAGAAAGCGCAATGATTCCGGACGATCTCTCAACGTATCAGCAGATCCTTCTGGAAAAACAGACGCTTAATATTTTTGAAAGCCGTCACGCTGACGAACTCGTGAAGCGCCTGGGAAACAAAGCGGAATTCGTAGTCTTCGGGGTGGTGACGGAATATTGCGTCAGCTTCGCCGCGAAAGGTTTGATCGAACGCGGCCGGAACGTCGCGGTCGTGCAGGATGCAATCGAAACCTTGAAGCCGGAAGACGGCCAGAAAACTATTACAGAACTACAGCAGATAGGCGTGAGGCTTGTAACAACAGACCAGGCTCTCAGGGAGCTTCACCGCTGAGAGCCTGGATTGATTTCTAGTGATGGTCGTGATCGTGATCGTGGTCGCTATGATTGTGGCGCCAAGTCCAGTAGTCCTTCTGCTCGTTCGGAGGAAGTTTCCTGAAATCGCGGTGGGGATCGCGGTGGGTTTCGCCGGCCCAGCGATTGTAGTAGACCACCTCGTCGTTGTTCCAAACGTGATAGTCGGTGTAATAGGGGTCGTAGGCCCTATATGGACGGTTTCCGCAGGCGATGCCCGCGAACGAAGAAGCCAGTGCAGCGGCCAGCAACAACGTACTCAGGCGATGCGAACCACGGCTCATGTTTTTCTCCTTTAGGCGTCAAAAACACGTAAGCGGCAGATTAGTTGCTTTTTGGGTGAGGGTGGTTTGATCAAATTGCACGCCTTAAATGGTTCGCTCCTGATTCTTGTGTGGAAAACCTATCCCCTTGGCAGATTCTTCCTCGTAGCGCCACTTACCGTTTCCTTCCGAACTCTATTTCTTTTTCTTTCGAAACCTTTTCAACCGCCGCCACCTTGTAATAGACTACGGTGTCTTGCCGGAGAGGTGTTGAGTTGGGAAATCCGCTGAGTACGCTGCTGGAATTGACGGAACAAGAGAAATTGGAACGCGGCCTGGTGCACACGCCGCGTGAGATCTGGCAGCAGCCTGATACCTGGACGACCACATATCGGCTATGCGTGGAGCGGCAAACGGATCTGAGCAATGTTCTGCGGCGGGCTGGCATCGGCCGCGGCAGCACTTCGTCCCCAGCGGTTTACCTGGTTGGTGCCGGCACTTCGGACTACACAGGGCGAGCGCTCGCTCCTTTGCTTCGCCGCCGGTGGAGTTGCGACGCGTGGCCGCTTCCGAGTACGACACTGCTGACCGACTTCGACGATTTCCATAGCGCTGGCCGCGAGTACCTCTGGATTTCTTTTTCTCGTTCTGGTGAAAGCCCGGAAGGTGTCGCTCTGTTGGAGCGCGCGCTCGATCGATATCCGCATATCCGTCACCTGGTCATCACATGCAATCCGCAAGGGCCGATGGCCCAGCTTTGTTCTCGCCATTCTGATCGCGCATTTGCCCTGGTGCTCGACGAATCGGTCAACGATCGCGGGCTCGCCATGACGAGTTCGTTCACGAATATGCTTTTGGCGGGACAATGTGTTGCGCATCTCGATGACCTCGACCAATTTGGAGCCGTGGTGTCGCGGATGTCCGAGGCGGGAAAAGCGTTCCTGCCAAATGCCGCGGAGGATGCAGCGGAGGTTACGACGCTCGGATGCACCCGTGCGTGCTTCGTCGGTTCGGGAGCCCTAAGGGCCGTTGCAGATGAATGCGCCTTGAAGGTGGTTGAGTTGAGCGCGGGGAAAGTGACGACGCTGGCGGAGACACCGCTCGGATTGCGCCATGGCCCCATGTCGAGCGTCGATGGCCATACAGTATTCACAACTTTCCTGTCGAGCGAGGCGCGACGCCGCGGGTATGAGCTCGATTTGCTGCGAGAGATTGATCGCAAGAAACTTGGGAGAGTACGACTGGCTGTGACGGCGGGCGATGGCAGCGATGTAGGCGATCTTGCCGATTCTGTCTTAACGCTCGGGCTCGGTCCGAATTTCGACGATCAATATCGTCCCGTGCTCGATGTCATGCTGGGACAATTGTTAGGACTCTTTGCTTCGATGCGATGCGGACTGAAACCAGATCAGCCCAGTCCTGGCGGAACGATTACACGCGTCGTGCAGCCAATCCAACTCTATTCCTGAATCGAACTCTCTCCAGCGGTTACTCAGCGGGATGCTCGATGGCGTTCGCTTGCGGAACCAGTTGGCGGTAGACGTAGTCGGGCAAATTACCATCCCAATATCCTGCGGTCTTCGCGTACCCGACGATCCCGAAAAATAAGACTGCGATTCCCGCGGCCATCGCCCAGGCAGGAAGGTGGCCATCGTGTGGCGCCCGTGTCCAGCGCGGAAGAGCCATTTCGAGCGCGCCCTCCGACGGACAGACAGCGACGCACTCCATGCAGCCTGTACACTCCGCAGATTTGATCGAGATCAATTTGTCTACCGGCAATGAGGCCGGACAGGCCTTCGCGCATTTCGCGCAGTCGATGCACGCGCTTGCGGTGCGCCGGACACGGAACGGACTCAGCAGGGAAGTCAGCCCCAGCAATGCGCCGTAAGGACAGAAATAGCGGCACCAGAAATTTTTCACCAGTAAGGATGCAATCGCCAACAAGGCAATCACGATGGCGGCCGTCTGACCGATGCCGCGAAAGAAATTCAACATGCGCACGTCGGCGATGGCTCCGTACGGGCTGTGCATGAATTCTTCAACGGCTCCGGCGGACATGTTCGCTACCGCCCAGACGAAGAACCCGAGCAGGACGTACTTGAGTCCGCGTAAGGGGACGTCGATCCACCGAGGCAGTTGAACATTGCGGTGAAATAGCTTTCTGCCCAGCTGCCATAGATATTCGGAAAGCGTGCCAACCGGACAAAGCCATCCGCAGAACGCCTTGCGAAACAGGAATGAAATCGCGAGAAAAGCGATGAAGAGGAACATCGCGGCGGGATGAATTGACGGGACGAGCCCGGTCGAGAACCAGTATTTAAGATTCATCATGCCGGCGATCGGCAGCCAGCCTTCAACGCCCGCTGGCCGGGCCATTGCGCGATCGTGCGCGCCCACTTCTAAGTGGCGCACCCAAAGGTAAAAAGCGCCACCGATCCAGACATTCAATAATAAGAACGCTGATTGGGTGCCGCGGCGAATCGCTTGCGAGTGATCGGCTTTTGCCCGGCGAATCAGCTTCTTCCGTAGCGTCGCAAGGTTGGCCGGATCGCCGGCGTCCGGTCGGATCACGGACGGCCGGTTGCGAGCCTGGGGCCGGTCAAACTGCGGCTGCGTTGCCATCACCCTACCTCGTTCAGCTACGGTGCAAACATCTGCAAGTCGCCGGGTTCATAAGGACAAAACGGATCGCTGCCCAAAACGTCGCCGGTATGCGCGAACGCGCGGGCGCGAGATCCACCGCAGATGTGGCTGTATTCGCATGCGCCGCATTTTCCATGGAACTGGTCGGGCGAGTGCAATCCTCGGAACACTTCGGAGTTACGGTAGACGTCAACGAGGGAGCCAGTGCGGACGTTGCCGCAGTGAAGCGGCAGAAATCCAGAAGGATAAATCTCGCCGAGATTTGAAACGAAGACGATTCCGTGTCCGTCGCGGATTTGGAAGCCTTTGTACACGGAGGTAGCTTTCATTTCCGGTTTCGCCATGCCCGTGGTCCGCATCTTCTCAATTGCGATGCGGCGGTAGGAGGGTGCTTCGGTTGTCTTCACGGCAAAGGGTGAGTGCGACGAGAGATCGAATACCCACCGCATGATGCTCTCGCCTTCTTCCGGGGAAACCTCGTTCAAGGCTTTGCCGCGACCGACGGAAATCAGAAAGAACAAGCTCCAGCGCATCACCGGAAAACTCGTTCGCAGCAATTCGTAAATGGCTGGTAGATCGTCCGCCGTCTCTTCGGCGACGAGCGTGTTCACCTGGATGGGAATGCCGAGCCTTCCGCAATGGCGGGCTGCTTCCATCGTGCGCTCAAATGTGCCGGGCACAGCGCGGATCGCATCGTGCTTCTCGGCGCAAGAACCATCAAGACTCAGGCCGAGGCTCTGGATTCCATGTGCTTTGAGTTTGGTGATCGCGTCGTTGGTCAGTTCCGGCGTTGCGCTGGGAGTGATCGAGACTTCGAGTCCGAGGCTGTTCGCATAGTCGATCACTTCGTAGATATCTTTTCGACTCAAGGGATCGCCGCCGGTCAGGATCAGGTGCGGCAGCGGATCGCCGAAACCGACAAGCTGGTTCAAGAAGAGCTTGCTTTGTTCGGTGCTTAGCTCGAGCGGATTTGCGGTGGGCATCGCCTCAGCGCGGCAGTGCTTGCATGCCAAACCGCACGCCTGGGTCATCTCCCAGTAGACGAGCATTGGATTCTTGGAAAAATCGTGAGCCATGCGGCTCATGTTTGGAGTGACAGTGCCTTCAACCACCATGACATCCCCCTTACGGTGACCATCTAACAAGAACTCCCACAAGCACGGTCAGATTACGTTTGGTAGGGGGGGAAGGCTGTGATCAGAATCACAAGCGGTCGTGACTGGTTTCGCAAATGACTCATTCGACACCGCGAAAGCTTTGGCCCGGGTCTGGGGGTGAGCACCTAGACCCGGGCCTGCTGTTCCGGTGGGAGCGAACGATGAGGGGATCTCCGGCCGTCCAACTTATCGCCAGGACCTGCCGGTGAGCGGATAACTCACCCTCGCGTGTCTCGCGCTGCAGTCTACCAGCAGCGTGGTTCGCCGTATGGAACAGCGATGCGTTCTCGGTTCAGTGTTACTTCTTTTGCGCGTCTCGAACGAAGGAGACGAGTAGTTTCACCTGGTCGGCGCTCACGCCTTTGCTGGCGAATGCGTGCATCGCTTTCTTGTCTTTGCCGCCATTGGCGATCATGTCGGTCAGGTCAGCATCGGACGCTTTCTTTGCGTCATCCGAAACGAGGCTCGGAATCTTCGCAGCCGGTTTTCCGGCAAGATCGGCGCCATGGCATGCGGAACATTTTGTTTTGTACAGGGCAGCTCCATCGTCAGCGGCCCAGGAGAGATTCGGCAAAATGAGGAACAATGCCAACGCGATCGTCACGATCAAGAGCACGAGCTTCGTCATCTTCATGATTGCAATCCTTTCGAACCTTATGCCCTCGAGCCGACCGCGCTGAAGCAGGAGAATCTCGCGGAATTCGTTCGAAGGCGGAATGAGAACTTACTAACCGTCATGAAGTTTCGTCGGAAATGGGCAGGGCAGTCAGTGATTGGGATCACTCCCGATTGTGATCAGGGTTCGTTGCTAAGTGGCTGAAAGGGTTACAGATCGAGTGAAAAGACTCGTGGTCCGCGTCATATTCCGCAGCGGCGCGGGTCAAAACGGCACCGTGGGTCCTGTCGAAAACCGCTAATCGCATGAAAATTGGTTCATTTTCTGGCTGTCTCGGCCTCTAGGCGTTTGGCACTCCGCTTGCCCTTCCATCATTGCAACCAGCAACCGAGGCTTGATTATGGAAGCGTCGCTCATGGTGATCGGATTGAACCACCGCACGGCCCCTCTCGCCATGAGAGAACGATTCTGGATCAGCGAGAGCCACCGTTATGACGTGCTCAAGAAACTGAAGAGCGGCGAGGGCATCGAGGAAGTTGTGGTCCTTTCTACAGCTCTGCGAACAGAATTCCTGATGTGGGCGAGCGAGCCGACGCTCGCGGCGAATTCGCTTCTGCAATTTCTGGGATCGGAGCACGGTCTGCGGCTGAAGGAATGGGAGCATTTCTATCGCTTGATGGATGAAGCCGCGGTGCTTCATACCTTCCGCGTGACCTCCGGCCTGGATTCACCTTTCCTCGGCGAAGGGCAGATCGCCTCGCAGGTCACTGCAGCTTGGGAGCAAGCGCGCACCGTCGGAGCGGCGGGGCCGTTTCTGAATTCCACGCTGCAACTCGCACTGAACGTCGCGCAGAGAGTGAAAAGCGAAACCAGCATCAACCAATTGACCGCTTCGATCCCGGCGACAGCTTTAAATCTTGTACGGAGAATCTTCGGAACCTTGGGCGGCCACAGGATCCTGCTGTTGGGAGCCGGAGAACTCAGCGAGCTTCCGACGCAGGAGATTGCCGAGAGTGGAGCCGAATCGTTGGTCGTGATTGACGAATCACCCACTCGCGCCCACGACTTGGCAGAGAAAGTCGGCGGCACGTCAGCCACGCTGGGTGAGCGGTGGAAAAACATTTTGAACGCGGACATCGTGATCAGTTCTACGGGATGTCCGCATGTTGTGTTGACGCGCGACGAGGCGGAGCGCATTGCCGCCGAGAGAAACCGGGTTGCCCTCGTCATCGTGGATATGGGGATGCCCCGCGACATCGATCCGGAGGTGCGGAGAGTCGACGGCATCCTGCTCTATGACCTTGAAGGCCTGGAGCGCGTCGCCAAAGAGAATCTCGCGAATGGATTGATGGCGGCCGCGATGGAAGCGGAACAAATCGTGGCAGCTGAAGCGCAGGCCTTTCGCAGCAAGCTGCAGGCGGGTCACGTAGTGCCCACGATTGTGGCGCTGCGCGAGCGCCTGGAAGAAATTTGCCGGCAAGAACTGGAGTCCTTTATCGAGGAACGCGGGCCATTTACCCGGGAGCAGGAGAAGTCGCTACACGCAATTACAGCACGGGTTATTTGGAAGGTGGCCAGCTCCCTGGCACGCGAGCTCAAGGAAGTTCCAGAGAAGGAGGAGCAGGAGCAGATGACCGCAGCAGTGACGCGCCTGTTCCACCTGCAATCGCCGAAACGGGCGCTTGCCGGCACCAGATCGGAGAGTGAACAAAATGAGTTTCACAACCAAAGAGCAGTCGCAATCCACTAGTAGCCGCGTGAGCGGAGACCAGATTTGGAGTGGCACGCAGGCCTACGTTCTGGCTGCGTTTTGCCTGGTGCTCGGTGTGGGCCTCGGCTATCTGTTTCGTGGATCGGCCTCGCCTGTAGCCGCAGCGCCTTCGGCAAATGTTGAGCAGGGAGGCGGTACGCCGAAACCGCAGGACGCGGTGGACACACAGGCGATCGCGCAGGCTGCGGCTCCGCTTCTTGACGCAGTGAACAAGAATCCCGGCGATTTCGATTCTCTGGTCAAGCTTGGCAACCTGTTCTATGACGGCAAGCAGTATCCAAGTGCGATTCAGTATTACGAGCGGGCGCTGGTAATCCATCCGGAAAACTCTGACGTGCGCACGGACATGGGGACGGCTTACTGGTATGAGGGAAATGCCGACCAGGCCGTCGCCGCGATGGAGACATCGTTGAAATACCGGCCCGGACACCCGCAGACGCTGTTCAACCTCGGCTGGGTGCGGTGGCAGGGCAAGGCCGATCCGAAGGGAGCCATTCAAGCGTGGGAAGAACTGCTGAAGGCCAACCCGGACTATCCGCAGAAACAGCAGATCGAGCAATACATCGCCAAGGCGAAGGAGCACGCGGCGAGAGGATAGGAAACTCTCGAAAGTTCAGGCGCTACTTCATACACTTTCATAAAGGCGCCAAGAGGGCTTCCTTCCCGGAAGCCCTGATTTTTTGGCGTTGCGATGGCAGGCTACAAGGTTGAGTTTTCGGAGGGAACCGAGTCGGCGTTCTCGTCTTCGCCGGCGGCGACCAAGCCGAACTTCTTCAGCTTATATCGCAGCGCATCACGGCTGATGTCGAGCAGGCGTGCGGCGTGGGTCTGATTGCTGTTGGCCTGCCGCATGGCAAGCTCGACCATGGCACGCTCAACCTCTTCGAGCGATGTGCCTTCTTCCGGGATGTAGAGCCGGGGCAAGACGCGTCCATTGGCTAATTGCTTGCCGCCGCCGTCCGCCGGTGCGCTACTGGCCTCAAACGCCGTCAGACCGCTGCGGGCGGCTTGTCCCACGGCGAATGGCATGTAGACCGGGCGCAGAATGGGGTCATCTTCGAGAATCATGGCGCGCTCGATCGAATTCTTCAGCTCGCGGACATTGCCCGGCCAGTTGTGAGCGAGCAGCAATCGCCGGGTCTCCGGCGTAATGCCGCGAACGGATTTCTTGAATTTCCGGTTGTACCAATCGATGAAGAAATCCACTAAAGGCAAAATGTCATCGGAGCGTTCGCGCAGCGGAGGGATGAAGATCGCGATGATGGCCAGCCGATAGTAAAGATCCTGGCGGAAGTGGCCTTCGCGGACAGCTTTCTCGAGATCGCGGTTCGATGCGGCGATCACGCGCACGTTTACCTGCATGTCGCGCACTCCGCCGACGCGGCGGATGACCTGGTCCTCAAGAACGCGGAGCAACTTCGCTTGCAGCAGGGGGGACAGTTCTCCGATTTCGTCGAGGAACAGCGTGCCGCCATTCGCTGTTTCGAAGAGTCCCTTTTTCATCTGCTTGGCGTCGGTGAACGCGCCTCTTTCGTGGCCGAAGAGTTCGGCTTCCATCAGCGTTTCGGGGATCGCGGAGCAGTTGATCGCGACAAAGGGTCCGTGCTGGCGGGAGCTCTCGTAGTGAATCGTCTTGGCGATGAGATCCTTGCCCGTGCCGCTCTCTCCTTGAATCAGGATGGTGGTGGCCTCGCTGGCGGCGACCTTGGCGACAAAGCTCATCAGCTCCGTGGTCTTCGGCGAGACCGCGACGACCTCGTGATAACCGGTGTTGCGGCGGACTTCGCCTCGAAGCGATTGAACCTCGGTGCGCAGACGAGTCGCTTCCAGGGCATTCTGGATGGTGACGCGCAGTTCCTCGAAGTCGAGAGGCTTGCCGATAAAGTCGTATGCCCCGAGCTTGAGCGCGTTCTTGACATCATCGAGCTGGGGATCCGCCGTAATCATGATGACGGGCGGCGCCTCGGGGGCTTTCTTGATTTGTTCCAGTACCTGGATGCCGTTCATGTCGGGCATGCGGACATCCAGCAGAACGAGGTCGGGAGATTCGGTTTGGGACAAGCGCAGGCCGGGGTCCCCGGAAGGAGCTTCGACGACCTGATATCCCCACTCTTCGCATTTCTGGCGAAGCGACCAGCGCACGAGGCGCTCGTCATCTACAATCAGAATCTTTTCCGCTGGCATGCCGCGATTAGCTTACTACGGAAAGGAATAAGAGGACACGCAGGCGGAGCGGGCCGCAGCAGTGTTTTCGGTTCTACGGGATGGTGATAATGACTTTTGCCCGGGCGTGTCCTTCTTCCACGTAGGCAATGGCGCTCTCGGTTTCACTCAGCGGGTAGCGTCGGTCGATCGCCGGCGAGAGTTTTCCAGCGCTGATGAGCCCGCAAAGGGTCGTCAAGTCGTCTTTCTTCACCTTCGCAATAAAGAATGTGAACTTCTGCCGTAAGAACGGAGACCATGCCAAAGCTTTGAATAATCGGCCAAATACTGCCGAGAGCGTTTTCGGAGCCCCAGCCATCACACACCTGCCCTTCGGCGTCAGAACACCCCTCATCGCTGATAACGTGCGGTTACCCACGTTATCGAGGAGCAGGTCATAGTGTTGGTTGTCCCGAGTGAAATCATCGCGGGTGTAGTCGATGACCCGGTCGGCGCCCAGCGAGCCCACCAGTTCAATGTTCCGGGTGCTGCAAACGCCGGTGACATTCGCTCCCATGGATTTTGCGATCTGCACGGCAAAGGTACCGACGCCTCCCGCCGCTCCATTAATCAGAACTTTCTGTCCGGGCTGAAGGTTTCCCTTGTTGCGAAGTCCCTGCAAAGCGGTAAGGCCAGCGATGGGCAAAGCCGCCGCTTGCTCAAAGCTCATGCTCTCTGGTTTAAGAACCAAGCTCGATTCGGGGGCACACGCGTATTCGGCAAATGTGCCTTTGCCAATGCCGAACACGGCATCGTCTGGCTTGAATTGCGAAACCGCTCGTCCGACCGATACCACCACACCGGCTACGTCCGCGCCGGGCCGTTTGTTTTTCATACGCCAATCCAACGGATTCACCGAAGCGGCGCGAACCCGCAGGACGACTTCGTTGTCCTTAGGAACCGGCTGTTCGAGGTCCCTTAACTCGAGAACCTTGCCCGATTTGGTCTTGGTGTAGACGGCGGCCTTCATATGGGCTGAGATGTTAGTCGAAATCTGACGGACAGGGAAGGACGAGAATCACATCCTAGTGTTTTGCGAGTCCGGTCACATCCGGGGAATTGATGACAGGAATCGCCAGCGAACCCGTCGAAGGTTCCACGACTCGCTCGGATTGCTGAGCCACTATTTGATGGGAAGAAAGACGGCAAAGGTCGATCCGGCGCCGATTGCGCTGCTTACATCGATTCGACCCTGGTGGTCTTCTACGATGCGCCGTGCCAGCGATAGTCCAAGGCCGGTGCCGTCGCCTTTAGTGGTGAAGAAAGGGCGAAAAATATTCGACAGAAGTTCTGATGGGATACCACGGCCGTTGTCTGATACTTCGATGACGGCGTTTGACCCCTGCTTTTCGACCGTCACTGCGATCGTGCCGTTCTTGTCGACAGCCTGGATCGCATTGAGCAACAAGTTGAGTAGCACTTGGTGAATCTGATCGCTGTCGTGTTCGAGTTCCGGCAGCCTCGGATCCTTGGAAAGCGTGATGTCAATTGCTTTGGACAAGGCTTGCTGCCGTCCCAGCATGACCGCATGTTCGACCGTTATGTTGAGATCGCTCTTGCGAACCTTTGGCGGATGGGGGCGGGCGGTCTGCAACAAATCAGTGACGATATGGTTGATGCGGGCGATTTCTTGCCGAACGTCCTTTACGACTGCTCGTGCCGGGCTGGTGGATGGAAGATCGCGCCCGATGATTTCGATGACGCCCGCGATTCCGGCTAACGGATTGCGGATTTCGTGAGCCAGGCCGGTAGCCATTTCTCCTAAAGTCGCAAGGTGTTCAGCTCGAGACATTTGGGTGCGATGCAGTCGTTCGATTTCAAGTCGGCTCTCGCGCAGTTGGGCGACCATCTGGTTGAAATTGCGGCCGAGGTCTCCGATCTCGTCGTTGCGGTGCGCGAAACTCACCGACGCGTTGAGATCTCCGCTGCCGAGGCGTGCGATCTTTTGTTGCAATTCGACCATAGGCCTCTGGACGGTGTAGGTCAGGACTACCAGCAACGCACCGCAGATTGCGACTGCTCCGGCGCCAGCGACCAGAAGGACGATGTGGCGTTCGGGGTCGCGCCACGAAAGCGTGGCCAGCAGGAACAGCAGCATGCCGCCGAGCAGCACGCAGGCAATCGGTACCAGGGCTTTGATCTCCCAATTGATGCGGAGCCATGGCAATTCCGGATCGCTCGACGCAGTGCCCGACGAAGGTCCAGCGAATAGCGCCGGACTGGCCGCGATCTCTTCGTTCGAAGTACTGAAGAAGCTTTTCCGCGACGGCGAGCCACCAGCCGAAACTTCCGATTCGATTGACATTTCGGATCCCGTTATTTCTTTAGCAGTCTCAGGCATATGCGTGCAGTCCGGGTAGCAAGTAAGTCACTCCAAAAAAGGTGAACATGACAACACCGAAACCGAGGATGGCGAAGTAAGCAGCGCGGCGTCCGCGCCATCCGCGGGTGATTCGCATGTGCAGGTATCCCGCGTACACCAGCCAAGTAATCGCCGCCCACGTCTCTTTCGGATCCCAATTCCAGTAGGATCCCCAGGCTCGATTGGCCCAGTAGGCGCCGGCGGCGATCATCAGGGTGAGCAAAGGAAAGGCAATGCAAATGGTCTTGTACGTGATGCGATCGAGGGCATCGGCATCGGGAAGCAGGCGCTCGAGATCTTCGCGGCGCCAGAGCATCAGTAGGTACAGCAGGTTGGCAAAGATGCCGCCGACCAGCGCGGAGAGAATGAACGGACTCGCCGGCAATGCGGTGGCGTAGAGGCCTTCTGCATCGAGAGAGGGATATTGTCCAGCGCGCGCCCGCACCAGAAAGAAAATCAGAGCCAACGATTGCAACAGGATGCTGACGAAGACCCCGCGATTCGCAGTCGCAAGAAGGACTTCGTTTTTTCGGATCTGGCCGGCAACACTGAGCACGAGCGGTACGGCCACCGCTGCAAACACAAGCAGCATGAGCCAACCGAGATCTGGAATGGTGACGAAGAGCCGGACGCCTCGCGAGATGAATACCTCAGTTTTATTCTGTGCGTCCCAAGCGACGACGTTCAAGCCGCCCCATTTTTCGAAGCGCGTCAGGATTGCGCCGTAGATACCAACCGTAAAAATGCTGGTCGCAGTCAGGAAGATTTCCGTTTTCATCTTGTCCTGGATCAGGAACATCATGGCCAGCGCGAAACTCAACGCGCACGCAGCATAGGCGAGCATGGCGAGAGTCACGTGCACGTGCAGCCAGGTTGACTGCAGCGCGGGGACCAACGGCCGTACTTCGCTGGGCAGGAGTTCCATCAGCACGACGCCGACGATGGCTACGGGCATGGTCACGGTGCCGATTACTTTTACGCCGTAGCGCTTCTCAGCGATGAGCGTCAGGGCGGCGAGGGTCCAGACAAAACTCAGAAGCATCTCGTAAATGCTGGCGAATGGGGGATGGCCGGCCTCATACCAGCGGTGCGCCACCGCAGCCGTGTTCGCGACGAGGCCGGCCCAAGTGGCCAGAGACGCAAACTTGATGTAAGAATCTGTTCCCGTAATGCCGAAGCCGAGGTATAGCGCGCCCGCGCCCGCATAGAACACCAAAGCGGCATAGAGCAGGTTGGCTTCGCTCAAAATGTTTCCCGTCTTCACGACATTCAGAAAAGCAATGAACAGCAGGAAGGCGATACTGAGTCCAACCATGACCACCATGGTCGTTCCAGTCGCGGTTTGCTGTTCCACTTTTGCTCTCGACATACGTGATTCCTCCGTGGCCGGACTCACCTTCCGGCGATCGTTGTTCCTGGTGTTGAGGCGACTGATTCTTCGCTGCGGGTTTGCGACTGCAACTGGTGCTGGATTTGTTCGACCAGCTTCTTGAACTTTTGTTCGAAGGCGTCGCGATTGCGATTGGCCGATCCGCCGACCCACAAGGCGAGACCGCCGCGCGCGTCGCGTACCGGGACAACCCAGAACCGCATGTGCACGACGTAGAAGACGAACGTCAGGCCCACCGCCATCAGGACGACTCCGGCCCAGACGGCCCACTGGCCGGGTTCGTGCGACACTTCGAGACCGGTGAACAATCCCGTCTTCAGGTCTTTGGGATCGAAAGTGTAGGGAGAATTCGCATTCTCGGCGATGCCGGGCATGTCCGGCAGCCATACGTTGACCGCGGCTTTCGCCTTTTTCGACGTAACCAGCAGATGGACGGCCGGGTTCGCGACGTCGTTACTGCGCGCATAGACGTGTCCGTCTTGAACGACGTAGTCCGGGATGAATTCCACCAGTTGAACGCTCGTGTCAGCGTCGAGAGTGGCGACATCGTTCATTCCCAGGGAGATTTCTTTCGGCGCGCCATTTCCTTTTGCCGGGCTCGCGTCCAGCACCAGTCGATCGAGCTTTCCGGTACGACCGTAGCTGGCCTGATAGAAGCGAACTCCTTGATAGACGAGCGGATCGTTGACGACGATTTCTTTACGAGAGACTTCGCGGCCTGCGTCCACAATCGCGAGCTTCGACCACCAACGCTTCGGCGTTCCGTCTTTGTAGGTCTCTTCGCCCGTGCCGTCGCAGCGAATCGAGAAAGGCAGAGTTCGTGCCGAACCGCTTCTGAGTTCGACCTGATTGCTGGAGGTGCCGGGGCTGAGCGTAAGGGAGCCGCGCCATCCGTAAAGCGCATCGACAATGCCGCCCAAGAAGATCAGCAGCAAGCTGGCGTGCACGATGTAGACCGCCATCTCGGAGATGCGAGCGCGTTCCGAGAACAGAGAAAAGCTGTTGGTCCGGACGATACGTTCCGTCTTCAGTCCCATGTGGCGGAAAGCGTGTTCAGCCGCGCTGAGCCCCTGCTCTTCATCGGTAATCGCAATTTGAGCCTGGGTGGGAAGGACACGGCGGAAACTATCATCGGGACTTTTGTATGGACGCGCGAAATAGCGCCAGGCGTTCGGGAAGCGATCGACGGATGCGGCGATGATGCTGAAGCTCACCAGAATCATGAGAGCGATGAACCAGCGCGTGTGGAAGACGTCCGTCAGGCCGGTGAGATCGAGGAATCGCAACATGGAAGGCGAATAAGCTCGCTGCATGTCGTCGGGATCGGTCATCGGACGTTGCAGAATGACGGTGCCGGCGGCGGAAAAGATCACGACGAGGATGATCAGCACGACGCCGGTCTTAATGGAGCTCAGCGTTTTCCAGATTTTCCGTGGTACACCGCGAAGTGACAGGGCCATATCGTTCCTCTCGCTCCGAACAATGCACGTTCGCCGCCAACTTAATGCAAAGGTTCCGAGGCTCTTGAAATCAATGGCTTAGAGCGGGCGCTGCGATTTTCGAAGTTGCGCAGATGAGGCATAACACTCATCGTTTCGGGGGTGCCGTTGTATTTCACCCACTGCGTCGAACGCCAGATTAAGACCACTCCGCAGGATCGCCGTGCGCTTTTTCAACCAGTGGCAGTGAGGCAGAAGGCCCAATTCGGTCTTCGAGTGACGCTGTGGAAGATTTGAGGTACGCTGTTGCGCCCAGCAGAAGTCCTTCTACCGCAGCCGCTTGCGGCTTTTTGCCCGGCGAGGTGACTTATGTTCGAACTACGGGCACGGTCGTGCAAAAGCCATGGTGGCATGTTCCCCGCAGCTAACAATCGCATGTGCTCGATGACGAGGCGAATTGTCCGGCAAGCCCTCCCCAAATTTTTGTTGCTGGCCGGTTCGGTCCTCGTTTTGTCGGTTGGTCCGGCAATGGCGAAGACGCATCCGGTTCCGCTCGACAAAAATGTCGATGCGGCGAAGTGCATCGAGTGCCACGAAGATAAGACCAAAGGCAAGGCGGTCCACTCGGCGATTGCGACCGGATGCCTGAGCTGCCACGAAGTCCGGGTCACGAAGGATGTTACCCGAATCAAGCTCACGACCACGACTCCATACAAGCTTTGCCTGACCTGCCACGCCGAGAAAGACGCGGCGCAGATGAAAGGCACAGTCCACAAGCCCGCGGTTCGCGACTGCTTGACGTGCCACGATCCGCATACGTCCGACAACAAGAACCAGCTGCTAAAGCGACGACGTGGCGATAAGAAGGACAATCTGTGCCTCAGTTGCCACAACCAGGGCGTGAATGTTCCGGACAAGGGCAGCCGCCACGCCGCGCTCGACATGGGATGCGATACCTGCCACGTCACGCATAAGTCGGGAGCGGAGCTGACCGTCGAGAATCGCTTCCATCTGACCAAGAACGCTCCGGCGCTTTGCCTGGATTGCCACGATGCGAAGGATGCGAGCCTGCAGAAGGCGCATCAGAACCAGCCATTCGGCAAAGCGAACTGCCTGACCTGCCACGATCCGCACCAGTCGGCTGCGCCGAAGCTGATGGCGAAGTTCCTGCATCCTCCCTTCGCGGACAAGTCGTGCGATACCTGCCACGCCGCGCCGAAGGATGGCAAAGTCGTACTGACGCAAGCCAGCGCCAAGGCATTGTGCGTCACCTGCCATGCCGAGAAAGCCGAGCAGATCGCGAATGCCAAGGTGCAGCATCCGGGCGCGGCAGGCGAGTGCACGGACTGCCACAATCCGCATGCCGGCAACACTCCGGGATTTATCCAGCCAGATCCCGTGAATGCTTGCCTGACCTGCCACAGCGAACAGGCGGAGCAGGGCAAGAAACCGCATCTGCACCAACCGGCATTTCAGCAAGGATGCGCCACCTGCCACGAGCCGCACGGTGGAGACAATCAGCATCTGCTGCGCACCGCCAACGTGAACGCTCTGTGCCTGGAGTGCCACGGTCCGGATCGGAGCCCGAACAAGCTGGAGAGCGAGCACTGGTGACGATCTTCGACGGCAAGGTCAAACTGCCGGAAGACTATTTCCGGACGCAAGCGGCCGCCGATGCTGCCGCTGGAGTATGGCGTGGGCCATCCGACCGAGCGCCACCCGGTTTCGGATGTGACGAATCTGAAAACCAAGGCGGTCACGCCGATGAACTGCCTGACCTGCCATCAGCCGCATGCCGGGAGCGGAAAACGGAATGCTGGTGAAGGATCAGGCGCCCAACATGGAGTTCTGCCGGACCTGCCACAGCAATCCTCTGGATCTGAAATCCATCGGCAACGACAAATTTGGGAGGTAAACAGTGATGTCAGCGCAGCGCACAGCCCAAAGGCGAAAGCTTCCGCTGGTTGGTCCCGTTCGTATTCGCGGTTCTTCTGGCGGGCCCGGCGCTATGCGGACAAGAAGAAGGCCGCGCCGACCGCGGAGCAGAAAATCGGTGATCAACGGAGCAAGGGTTACTTCGACATCAGCAAGATCGTGTGGCCGAACCCTCCGGCCATCGCGCGCATCAAGTTTCGTCGATTTGTTCACCGGCGAGAAGGTCGATCCCAACCTTTTCACCAAGAAGAATGAGAAGCCGAAGCAGAAATGGATGGACCGCCTGGCCGGCACCGCGACCAGTGGATGATATCCAGGTCAAAGAGCTGCCCTTCCAGCTGATCCGCACCTACGGGGTGGCGGTCGATTCCAAGGGCCAGATCTACGCCGCCGACCAGGGCGTGGGCGCGATCTTCATCTTCAATCCGGAGACCAAGGCGGTTGAGCTGATCGGCAACGGCAAGCAGGCGCACTTTGGGTGAGTCAGCGGCCTGGCCATGGACGACAACGACCGCCTGTTCGTCGACCGACGTCGAAGCTGCACCGCGTGGATGTATTCAACTCCAAGCACCAGTTGGAGGCGGCTTTCGGCGCCGACGTGCTGGCAACTCCCGCGAGCATCGCCATCGACACCGAGAACCGGTTCTTTATGTGGTGGACACGCAGAACGACGTAGTGGATGTGTTCGACGCCGACAACTTCAAGCTGCTGCGCAAGATCGGCACGCCCGGCAAGAAGCACACGCTGACCGCTCCGGGAACCTTCTCTCTGCCCGAGGGCGTCGCGGTGGACAAGGACGGCAACGTTTACGTCACCGACACCTTCAACAACCGCGTCGAGATCTTCGATGCCGACGGCGGCTTCATCAGCACCTTCGGCAAGAACGGCGACGGGCCGCAGGATTTCGAGCGGCCCAAGGGGATTGCGGTGGATTGCGACGGCCACATCTGGGTGGCGGATGCGGCCCAGGACATGGTCAAGGTCTTCAATCAAGAAGGACGCCTGCTGATCTACTTCGGCGAGCATGGCGAATATCCCGGCCGGTTCATGGGGATTTACGGAATCGCCATCGACAAGAACAACCGGGTGATCACCTCCGAGACGTTTCCCGGCCGCGTGCAGGTGTTCCGTTACGTGACCGATGCCGAGGCTCGAGGCGGAGAAGAAGCGGCGCGAAGGCGAAGCAGAGCAGAAGCAGGCCGGCGACTCCCGCGCAGAAGCCGGCAGAGCCGCCCGGGCTTCACGGCAAAGACAGCGTAGCGCAGAGCAGTGAAAGGATTTTGCGAGAAGAAGGCACGATCTGCGGAGTGCACCCCAAAGTCCGAAACCGAGCGGCGCTCACTTTGCTGCATTTGGAACGGCTCAGTCGTCGATAAGCCGCAACGAGTTTTGGCGGTCCATGGCCGCTGAAAAACCAGGGTCGGGCGAAAGCCTGGCTCTGGGACCACGCACTATCTGTATCTGTGTTGCAACACAATCAAGGAGGTTTCGAAACTCATGAAGAAAGTAATGTTAATTCTGCTCGTGGTCTTTGCTGCGGCTGCATGGCGATGGCCCAGAACGTTGGGACACCAGCGAAACGACTGATATTTTGGGCGCCCACCTCGGCTACGGCCGTGGTTGCGTCATGTGCCACGCTCCGCACAGCGGCCCGGCTGGCAACAACAAGGCCATCAACGACTCCCAGGCCGGCGAGTATGCTCTGTGGGGCCAGGATCTTACCCCTCTCTACGGCCAGACCATGACCTTCAGCGGCGACGGCGCGACCACCTATCCGGTCACGCTGCCTGCGCAAGGGCACCATCACCAGCGCCCATGACGCCAACACCGTCATCCTGTTCTGCCTGAGCTGCCATGACGGCAACCTGGCAAAGGTCGGCATGATGAAGGGCGAGACGGTTGAAACCCTGCCCATCGTCGGCGGCAACGCTCCCACGCTGCTCGGCGCCGACGGCACCGGCTGCAGCCAACATGTACCAGAACGACCACCCGGTGGGCGCGCATGCCATCGTTAGCTTGCGGCGGCCAGTACAACTGGGATTGCACCGGCGGCGACACCACGAACCGATCACCATGACCGGGACCGAATTCGACGCTGTTCCTGACACAACTATCCGGTTCTTCTGGAATGCGCATCAACGCAGCCTTCGGCACGTTCGGCACGACAGTGACGCAGTGACCTGCACCACCTGCCACGATCAGCACAGCATGAACTGTCTACACGCAACGGCACGACGGCGAGAACTTCGCAGACGATGTTCTTCCTGCGCGGCTACTACCAACCCAGCACCGGCGGCAACACCGCGGCGCAGTTCTGCCGCAAGTGCCACGGTGGCGAGTCGAACGAAGCGCACGGCGCGATACGGCGTTCCGACCACCTAGTCTGTGTTGCTTTGAACTCGGGGGAGGGAATATCCTCCCCCAATTTCTGGAGAGATTAGGAGAAAGATCATGAAGCACCACCTTCTCAATCCCGATCCTGCTGCTGGCGGCGATCAGTTCGGCCTCGGCCCAGCTGGTCAGCTCCCATGCTCCCACTGCGCCGCGACCACCGACGCCCGCTGTCGGCGGCTTCCTGCAGCCGACGGGCAAGCCGGTGGCGCGGGTGAACGGAGCGGTGCTGACCGACCGCGACCTGCTGCGCGAGATGTACGCGATTTTCCCTTATGCGCGGCAGCATAACGGCGGCGTTCCCAAGGCGATGGAAGCCGACATCCGCGCCGGCGCCATGAAGATGATCGTTTTCGAGGAGCTGGTCTACCAGGAGGCGAAGCGGCGGAAGATGACGGTGCCGCCGGCGCGCATGCAGCGCGCCGAGGCGGAGTTCCGCAAGCAGTTCGCCACTCCGCAGGAATATCAAGAGTTGCTGAAGACCGAATTCAAGGGTTCGAAGGCGCTGCTGCGCGCCAAGATCGAGCGTTCGCTGCTGATTGAAGCAGATGTTGAAGCTGGAAGTGGAAGACCAGGCCGTACGTTTCCATGGCGCAGGCGCGAGCCTACTACGAGAAGAACCCGGAACAGTTCCGCATTCCGGAGTCGTTCGCCGTCCAAACCATCTCGATCATCCCGCCCGAAAACGCGACGCCCGACCAGCTGAAAGAAGCGCGCAAGAGGGCGGAGGATGCGCTGCGCCAGGCCAAGCCCACCAAGAACTATGAAGAGTTTGGATTGCTGGCGGAAAAGATTTCCGAGGATGACTACCGGGTGATGATGGGCGACCACAAGGCCGTGGATCGGGCCAAGCTGCCACCGCCGGTATTGCAGGCAGTCTTGACCATGCAGACCCGGCCAGGTCAGCGGCCTGATCGACGTTGGATAACCACGCCTACACGATCGTGCGGCTGAATGCGCACATTTCCGCGGGCAAGCGGAAATTCGAGGAAGTGAAAGATTCGCATTCGCGAGCAACTGGAAAAGCAGAAGAGCGGAGGAACTGCGCCGCGCCCTCGGACAAGCGGTTGAGGAAGAACGCGAAGGTGGAAGAGCTCTAGATCATGTATGAAGTATGCGGTCAAACGCGCGATTCTGGCGGTGAAGCCTGATGGGCTGATGTGGCGTTGCCGGCGCGGGCCCAGCTTCAGGTGGGCGACAAATCAGCATGAACCTGAGCGGGAATCTTTCGTTCGGATACAGCGGCAGACTACTCCAACTCACGGCTTCGGACCACAGCCTGAATCCCAGCGGCAATGCCGATCTAGCTGGCTATTACTACTAGTCCCGGCTTCCTTTCTTTCGACGTTCAGCCGTTCTACAACGAGTCGCGAGACAATTCCACGTCCAGTCAATTTTTCAGTCGAGCGGAGTGAACGGCAGCGCGTCCATTTTCTCCGGCAGCCATTTTCCCGGAACGGTCAGCTATAGCAAGATCTACAACAGCGAAGGGGGACTTGTCGTGCCCGGAGTGGGGAACATCACCACCCGCGGGAACAGCGAAAATCTTGCCATTGGCTGGGGGATCCACGTTCCCGACTATCCCAGCGTTTCGTTCCAATTCATCGATGGCAGACAACGCCAACTCGGTCTTCGGCACCAACTGCAGACAGCACGTTCCATTCCGAAACATTCGGCAGTCAACGTATCTGACACCTTGGCTGGCTTCCGCCTGAACGGCGGCTACCACTACAGCAACGTTCACGCGATGACTCCTGAATTTCTCGCAGGGGAGGGGCCGCAGACCTCGGACACGTCAGCGCAATGTCCTTCAACTTTAGCGTGGGACACAGACTGCCGTTGCATGGCGCGTTTTCGGCACGGGCCAACCGATCGAGATTCAGCTCGGAGTACAGCGAGCGGCAGACACTTCAACGGTACGATCGACACGGTCGATTCCGGCGCCAGTTTCCAACCCATTCGCAATCTGAATCTTGGAGTCGACAGCCAGTACACCAACAATCTCGAGGGGACGCTTTACCAGTCGATCGTCGCGGCCGGCGTGGTCCCGCCCTCTGGCCTGCTCAACTATTCGACCCACTCGCTGGACTATCAACGGCCATGCCAATTATGTCCTGCCAGTCGCTAGCATCTGACCTTCGGCGCCATCGCCGACCGCCGCGAGCAAACCATGCTGGGGACTTCGCTTGGCGTCAGATACGTTTAACGAAATGGTCATGTACGGGAACGAACTGCTGGGCGGTTTCTTTAACGCCACCGAGGGCGTCACCCAAACTACTGTGAGCGGTCAACAGCCGGTTCAAGCACCCAGGGCTTATTCGACACCGTGTCTTATCGCGAAGGATTCAGAACTGGAGCCTGACAGGCTCGTTCAACTACTCCCGCAACACGCAGACGGTGCTGATCGGTTACACGTCCTCGGGCCGCAGGCTACTCGGCAGGCATCGGCCGCAAGATCAATCCGTATACCTACTGGAGCTTCAATGCCGTCGGGACAAAGTCCACTTTCAACAATGAGCCGACTCGGGAAACACAGCCAGAGCTATTCGACCTCGCTGACGCTGAAGCGATTCAGTTTCAGCGGAAGCTACGGAAAGGCCGATGGGATCTCGATACTGACGGCCACGGGCCTTGACGCCGGTCTCGACGACGACCCCGATCTGACCCCATTGCAGCCGATTGTCTTCAACGGCAAGTCGTATTCGTTTGGCGGCATCACGACCCGATCCGCGGGCTGGTTCTCTCCGCAACTTACTCGAAGTCCCGGAGCAATACTCTGGCCAACGCCGCCAGTTCCGACAACACAACTGCGCAACTGAATACGATGCTACAGTACAAAGTCCGGCAGTTGTGGATCACGGGCGGATACTTGAAACTGCAGCAGGGGTTCAGCATCACCGGCCAGCCGCCAGCTTCGTACTCGTCGTTCTTCATAGGGATCACGCGGTGGTTCAAGTTCTTCTGAGATCGACTGCGGCATGCGATCGCTGGAGACTGTTGCTGGCCTGCGCCCTGATGCTGAGCGCTGGCGCCGTGTGCCGGCGCGTCCAAGAAACACACCAAGGCCCAGGCTGTCAGCCGTACCCGAGCTGGAACTGGAAGGCGGACGCCGGCTCACCTACGAGCGCAGTTTCTGGTCCGAACCAGAAGTGAAGTTGAAGCGCGGCTTCTGGACCAGCTCGTGGATATAGTGGCGGGCGCTCCGGATTTTCACGCGCTGATCAGTCCTTACTGCAGTCGTGGAAGACTCGCATGGCCGGATCATCGTGACCGATCCGGGCGCGGCGGGAATCCACATCTTTGATTTCGAAAAACAGAAGTACAAGTTTCTACCCGCGACCAGGACAAGGATGGGCTGGTGACGCCGCAATGCGTCGCCGTGGATGCGGGCGACAACATCTATGTGACAGATTCGGAGTCGGGCAAGATTTTCGTCTTCGAGCCCAGCGGAAAGTTCCAGCGAACGATCGGCAGTTTGAAGGGCGGCGAAGGATATTTCAAGCGGCCCACGGGCATTGCGGTGGATTCAGCGGCGCAGACGGATTTACGTGACCGACACGCTGCGCAACCAGGTGTTCGTCCTCGACATGCAGGGCAGCGTGATGCAGACGATTGGGAAAACCGGGGCAGGCGATGTCGAGTTCAACTATCCCACCGAGTTGCGTTTGTCCGGCGACAATTTGATCGTCGTGGATGCGATGAATTTCCGCGTGCAGGTGCTCGACCGTTCGGGAAATTTTCGCTACGCCATCGGGCGCATTGGCGAAGAAGCGTGGCGAGATGTTTCGGCCGAAGGGAATCGGCGTAGATTCGGAAGGCCATCTGTACGTGGTGGAAGCGATCCGCGGCCTGGTGCAGGTTTTCGACGATGCGGGAAGACTGCTCTATTACTTCGGGCAAAAGGGCAGCGGGTTCGGCGAATTTCAGTTGCCGGCCGGCTTGTGGATTGATCGCAACGACCGTGTGTTCGTGGTGGATTCTTACAACCGGCGCGTGCAGGTGTTTCACTATTTCGGCCTGAGCAAAACAGGCCGCAGGAGGCCAGCAGTGAAGTCGCGGCTGATTGCGATGTTGGGACTGCTGGTGCTGACGAGTGCAATCGCGTTGGCGCAGATCAATGCCGACGTGCTCGGCGCGCACAATATGTCTCCCGCGAGCGGTTCTCCGATCACCGGAAATCTTGGCAGCCCCTGCCTGTACTGCCACGCTCCGCACTCGGGCATTGAAGGGCCGCGGGCGTGAGCGGAACGCCGTTGTGGAGCCAGAAGCTCTCCAACGTGCAGTCGTACCAGGTCTACTCGAGCACGACGATGGTGAACAAGACCAACACCAACCCGCCGCTCGGATCGAACAGCACGCTTTGCTTGAGTTGCCACGATGGCACAGTGGCGTTAGGGACGCTGACCCCTTACGGGCAGGTGTCGATGACGGGAAGTCTGGCAGGCACGCCCGCTGATCTTGGAACCAACTTGCAGACAACGCATCCTTTCAGCTTCATTACTCCGTTGCAGCCTTCGTCGGATCTCTGGCCCTCATTGAGCGCAAGTCCGCCTACCACGCAGGACACGACCGGAGCTGTGCAGCTCATTAAAGGGAACGTGGAATGCGGGAGCTGCCACAATCCGCACGTGCAGAATATCGATTCCAGTTCGGACTTTCTGGTGATCGACAATTCGCAGAGCGCGTTGTGCCTGGCCTGCCACAATACCGTCCCGAGTGGGAGCGGCATGGGGCTGGGAACCGTGCCTGCGTCGACGGGAACGAATACTGCGCTAAGCGCTCGGAATCCGCTTGCAAATTGGACGGGCAGCATTCACGCCACGGCGGCCAACCGCATCTCGGCCAACCGTCGCTGGCGGGAAGCGACATCCGTCGGCCATTGAGAGCCGGGCTACTGGGACCTTATACATCGCTTAGGAAAAATGGCTGCTTGTCATGTCACGAATCGCATAACTCCGCAAAAGGGTTGCTGCGTGGCACCGACGATCAAGATTGCCTGATATGCCACAACGGCGGACGAATGTCTCGCCGCCGGCGCCGAATATTTCCGCCGAGATGGCGTCGCCAAAGGTCGCTCACGCTCCAGCCGCGGTGGCAGGCAACAACGGGCACTCGGCGCATGAAAGCGAATTGCTGAATCACAATCGGCACGCAAACTGCGTCGATTGCCACAATCCTCACGCCACTAAACAAGTCGATATGACATTCTCAGCTCCGCCGCTGATTCGCGCGTCGCAGGCGGGAGTCGTGGGAATCAGCGGCACGGATGGACGGAGTGTTGTGTATCCGGCAGCGAACCAGTTTGAGAGTTGCCTGCGATGTCATGGATCGAGTACCGGCAAGACGAATCCGACTCAGTTTGGGTACTTACCGCTTCGGATGACTGCCGGGGGCGATGCCTTGAATGTGCTGACGCAGTTCGCGGCAACTTCGGCTTCGAGTCATCCGGTGATGCACGATCGCAACAGCCCGTTCCCGCAGCCGAGCCTGCGAACCAACATGCTCGATCTCGATGGAACCCGAATGGGCCGGAGCGTTGGAGTTCGAATCTTGTGCACCGACTGCCACAACAGCGACGACAATCGCGAGTTTGGGGGCACCGGGCCGAATGGTCCTCACGGATCGAAGTATTCGCACATTCTGGAACGCCGCTACGACATGAGCCAGGCGTCGCTGCCAGGCCAGCCGATTACGAATTTAAATGTGCCTCCGGATCTGACGGCGACGGGGAACTACGCTCTGTGCGCGAAGTGTCATGATCTGTCGAGGGTAATGGCCAACTCCAGTTTCACCGAACATGCTCGTCACATCAACGACGGATTCTCGTGTTCCGTATGCCATACGTCCCACGGAATGGGAGTCCAGGTTGCGACGGTCTCGGGCGAGAGAATGGTGAACTTCGACATCAACGTGGTGGCCCCCAATGGCAAGGGGCCGATCCAGTACCGGAAGGCGACGAACTCCTGCAGTTTGACTTGCCACGGACACGCGCATGGAACGGGCGTTGTGGGCGCGGCGCGAGTTCGGCCGTAGGCCGCATCGTTCGGCAACTCATCGACAACCAAAAGCAAGGACTGGAATTTTGCCCGGGCGAAGACCGCCTCAGGAGTGAAGTTCGGTAGCTTGCAGTTTGCGATTCGCAGAAGCTGCCGCATCGAGCCGTTCGCTGACTATTGTTTTCGATAGGAGAACATCGTATCGTCGCGCTCGGGATCGCGAGCAATGATCAGAGTGGTGAAGAGTGAATTCCTCAGGCCATAGGCGGCCTCCTCGGGAAACTTGTCGTTCGATAGTAGGTATCCGCCCGGCTTGAGCATCGTGGCGATGTTGGCCCGGGCAAGAGACTGTTCGAAGGCGTCGTAGTAGACAAAAATATTCGTGCCGATGATCAGATCGAATCCTTGCAGCGACGGCGAGCGCTGAAAAACGATGTTCATGTCGACCGGCGTCAGCTGCTGGACAATATCGTGGCGAATCTGGACCGCCCGCGTTTGCGTCTCGGTAAGCGCAGCTGGAACCGGAATCGGCGCAACCGGCTGTCCAATCTGATCGCCAAGGCGATTCCAATAGTCGACAAAGCTTTTGCGGTATTCGTCCGTGTGACGCGCGGCCGTGTTCCATGGGAGTTGCACCGTGTAGGCGCGACCGGAGAGTGCGCTTTGACGGGCGTGAGCGATGTGAAAGTTGACTTCGGAGCTGATATCGAAGGTGTAAAGCTCAACCGAGCTCGCGTTTACCAGCCCTAGACGCAACAAGGAATCCAGAACAGCGAACGGCTGAATTGTTTGGGGCGGATAAAAGTCGTTGCCCTTTTCTTTATTCGCAAAATCGAGGCCGGGTCCCACGATGGCGATTTTATGAACGCTGCCGGGCTGAAGAAGTCCGTTCTCTTTCATCCGACGGAGGTGTTGATCGAGCAGAAAGTCGGGCCAAAGGTTGGTGTCGAGCGAGATGCCTCGATCTTTGAAGAGTTGGGCACGCGTGGCGTCGCCGGCGGGAGCGCGATAGCGCAGGACGTCGTCCCGCATGCGGGCCAGATTGTTTAGCAGATACGACTTGAGTTGGGCCCGCTGAGCAGGATTGCTGAACGAGTAGCCCATTTTCTGAAGGAAATCGCGCATGCGCGCCATCCCCTCGCTGGAGTTAGGCGGCCAACGGTTCGGCGACGCGAGCGCCCGAATCAGGTCGTCGGCCCGGTGCTCGGCGAAGGAATCGACGAGAGAGCTGTTGCCGTAGCGAGTCAGATACTCGTCGTCGATGCGGTATTCCTTGGTGAAAGTGACGCCAAAGCGGAGCAGGTTGGTGAGCGTGTCCTCTTCGCCTTGATTTAGGCGGTCGCGAACTTCGCGGTCGGATTTCTGCACCCAGGCGGACCATTTATTGGCATCGAGTCCGTTAGATTTCAGTTCCTGCGGCAATGAATTGGGAAATGCAGCGATCGACGGCATTGCGGCGTCGAACGAGATGAACTCTTTGTCCGGAGACTGAGGTGCGGCAAAGGCCAAAGCAGCGGTGCAGATCAGCGTGACGATGGCATGCCGCGGAGACAGTTTTTCGGTCATCCTTGACTGAAGGGCATTCGCGTTGCCAAAGCGCTTTTCAAAGGTTGGATTTTGGAACGCACGCGATGAGAGTCGAATCCGCTGTAAAGCCCACGGCCGAGTAGACTTCCACGGCTCGGCGTACTTAGCACTGTAGGCGACCATTCCGGCAGAGATTTGAAGGCCGGGTAAATTGGGCGTTTTCCCGCAGCGTAGGTGTGTTTTGGCGCGAAAAACCAGCTTTCGTTGCATCATCGAGCGGTTTGAGCATGGAAAATAGGGCCTTCGCGGGGCATCGAGTCTGGAATCTAACGTGCGAACGATTGCCTTGATATGGATGACGAGACGAAACAGTCAACGAATCGCAACGTCGCTTGGCAGGCGTGGCAGGTCTACGTGATGGCGGCGGTCTGCCTGGTGGTGGGAGTTCTGGTGGGCTACCTTGCGCGGGGATCAGCACCGGCGAAGGCGATTCCGCAGCCACAGGCCGCGGCCACAACGGGTGCCGAACCCCAGGCGAAGGCGATGCCCTCTCTTGACGACATGAAGCGGATGGCCGACAAGCAGGTCGAGCCGCTGCTGACCAAACTCCAAAGCGATCCGAAGAACGCCGACTTGTTGAACCAGGTCGCGAACGTGTATCGCATGACCCATCAGTTCAAGACGGCGGCAGGGTACTATCAGAAATCAATCGAGGCCGATCCGAAGAATGTTGGCGCCCGAACTGATTTGGCCTCGTGCCTCTATTACCAAGGTGACGCGGATGGCGCGATCGCGCAATTGGAACAATCGTTGACCTACGATCCCAAGCATGCGGGCACCCTTTTTAATCTCGGCATGATTCGGTGGAAAGGGAAGAACGATTCCGCTGGCGCGATTGCGGCGTGGCAGAAATTGCTCAAGCTCAATCCTGGATACCAGAACAAAGATGCTGTCGAAAAGCTCATCGCGAGTGCCAGAACGCAGAAAGTTAAGGCGCTTGCTCAAAGCGAGTGACGGCGAATTTCGGTGCCGCTAAGTCCAGCGATTATTCCCGGGTCCGCATCGCGATGCTGCCGTCAGACGTGTGTTCGGGTCGGTTGAGTTCATCGGTGATGTGTTTCTGGACAAGGTCCCACTCCGTTCGCAAAACCATCTCCTTGATACTGAATCTGCTCTCGTGACGAGCGTCGTCGACGCGTACTTCCATGTCGTTGTTGTGAAAGCGGAAGTCGACGATGTCGGCGAGCGGAATGAGTTGGTCGGAGGAACGTCCGACGATCACGAACACGACCTTATCCGACACAAGCGTGTATTCCGGACACACTTCCGGAGAGCTTTGCGCTGCCTCTCCACCGAAGGCGACCATGAAGCCGTGGCGCGAGGGAAGGCAATCTCCCATCCTCATTCGGACGACGGTGCCGTGCTGATAAATTCCAGCCGAAGCTGCTTGAACGGTAAGCAGAGCTAGAGTTAAGCACAGCGCGTATTTCAGCGATTTGGTGTCATGGAGTTTCTTCATAGAAATATCCTTTGCGGCAATGGAAGTTCAGATTCAGGTTGTGTTTTGGAAAAATGCGGAGCGAATGAAATCCGTAGCTTCGATTCGGCAGCTGGTAAGTCACAACATAGGACGCGCGAAGGTCGGCCAAGATACCGGTCAGCACATTGAATGTTCCTGCCCCGAGCGACGTGGATCTTCCTCCCGTTGCTTCGGCCAATTGCTGCAATAACTGGGCTCCGTTCGAGGGCGAGTTTGCGGACTCGAGATTTACTGCGTACAGAATCGCACTGGTGCCAATGATGGAATCCGACGCTTCGCGCGCAGACGATATGCTCACGTTGTCGTTTCCGTCGGAAAACAGAATGAAGATCTGACGCGCATCCGAGCTGTGCCTGTGCGCGACGAATCTTGCGGCAAATGTCAGAGTGTCGAAGAGGGGTGTAGTCCCATCCGCTTTGAGGGCTCGAAAACGCTGCTCGCTGACTGGGCTTATGCAGTCGGCCATGCACAGAACCTCAGGTGTCAGGCCGCCGAAGGTGACGATCGAGAACTGCTCTGGTGTCAGGCCGGCCGTCGGGTCAGAGATCACGCGCTCAACATCCTGCTGAATCTCTTTGAATCGCGGCCGAATAGATTCGCTGGTGTCGACCAGCAAGGTAACGTTCAGTTCGTTCTCGTCAGTCCGCTGCAGGCTGCGGAAATGCCGGATGACAATATCGCTGTCGACGACCGCAAAATCATCAGCCACAAGTTGTGCAACGGGACTGTTCTTCTCGTCGGTCGCAAAGAAACTGACGCGAACTTCAGATGTGCGAGAACGGTAAGCGGGGTTTGGAGAGTCGCTGGTAGAACTAGCAAAAAAGACGCACGGAAAGATGAGCAGTACTGCGAATGACCAACCCTGCCGATGAGACAGCATTGCCATTACTGGCAACTTCGGCAGACGTGGTCAGGACTCCAGTGCGCGAAGGTATCCGAGGATTACGAACGTCACTCCGATTGCGGAATGTCAGCGCAATCTAACTGGCACTTTCAGGTGATGCTGACCTCGGTGTAGGTTCCGTAGACCTGGCGCAGGGCTTCGCAAATCTCACCCACCGTGGCGTAGGCGCGAACCGCGTCAACGATATAAGACATCGTGTTCGCGGGGGAGACATTGCCATTGGAACCCGCTTGTGGCTCGCGAGCCGCGGCTTGTTTGAGGGCGTCGAGGGAACGGACGACAGCATCATTGGACCGACGCGCACGCAGGGTCTTCAATTTGGCAGTCTGCTGGCGGGCGACGCTCTCATCTATATAAAGGATGTGCGGGGATTCCTCTTGGATGACGAAGTCGTTGACTCCAACGATGATCTTCTCTTTGGCCTCAACCGCGCGCTGGTACTGGTAGGACGACTCGGCAATCTCTTTCTGCGGATATCCACGTTCGATGGCTTTCACCATGCCACCCATGGCATCGAGTTTGCCGAAGTAATCGAATGCGCCACTCTCCATCTGCAACGTCAGGTTCTCCAGGAAGTAAGAACCCCCGAGCGGATCCACGGTCTGGGTCACTCCCGATTCGTAGGCCACGATCTGTTGGGTGCGGAGTGCGATGCGCGCGGCTTCCTCGGTGGGAAGAGCGAGCGCTTCGTCGTAGGAGTCGGTATGAAGAGATTGCGTGCCGCCGAGCACCGCCGCGAGGGCCTGTAATCGCGACGCGCGCAATGTTGTTCATCGGCTGCTGCGCGGGCAGGGACACGCCCGCCGTTTGCGTGTGAAAGCGCATGAGCCACGTGCGCTGGTTCTTGGCGCCGAAACGTTCTTTCATCACGCGATGCCAGATCTTGCGCGCTGCGCGGTATTTCGCGATCTCTTCGAAGAAATCGTTGTGTGCGTTGAAGAAGAAACTGAGCCGCGGTCCGAACTCGTCGACATCCAGCCCGCGGCGGCGCGCCCATTCCACGTACTCAACTCCGTCGTAGAGCGTGAACGCGAGTTCCTGCAACGAGGTCGATCCGGCTTCGCGGATGTGGTATCCGCTGATCGAAATCGTGTTGAAACGCGGAGTGAATTTTGAGCCGAACTCGAACGTGTCGATCACAAGGCGCATCGAGGGCGCCGGAGGATAGATATATTCCTTCTGCGCGATGTATTCCTTGAGTATGTCGTTCTGAATTGTCCCGGAAATTTTCTTCCAGTCGGCGCCTTGCTTTTCCGCAACCACCAGGTACATGGCCCAGAGCACCGACGCAGGCGAGTTAATCGTCATGGAAACGGTCGTCTTTTCGAGATCAATGCCGTCGAAGAGAATCTCCATGTCTTCGAGCGAATCGATCGCGACGCCGCACTTGCCGACTTCTCCTTCGCTTGCGGGATGGTCGGAGTCGTAGCCCATCAAGGTGGGCAGATCGAATGCGACCGAGAGGCCGCTGCCTCCATGTTCCAGCAGATACTTGTAACGGCGATTGGTTTCTTCCGGCGAAGCGAAGCCGGAAAATTGGCGCATGGTATAAAGCTTGCCGCGATATCCCGTCGCGTGAATGCCGCGCGTGAAAGGCGGTTGGCCCGGATATCCAAGATATTTTTCTTCGCTCCAGTCGGACGGGAGATCGGCCTCGGTGTAGAGGCGGCGAATCGGCACTCCGGAGATCGTGGTGAAGCGCGCGTTCCCGTTTTCGTCGAGGTTGGTGCCGGTGGGCGAGCCGATGGGTCGCTCGGGAGACTTCTCAATCGTGGGTGCGAGAGTCTTCTCCGCCCAATTCTTTTCCGCCTCTGAAGGATTGCGGTTCTCGAGAACGTCGGCAATAGGACTTTCGGCGACCGGCGGCTTAGACAGCTTTTTATCCATGCGAACCCCAGTGTTCTGTCTCGATGATAGGGAAGCAAGGCTTAAGGAGCAAGGCGGATGGCCGGCATCAAAACGACCGGTCGGTCAGGCACTGTCGCGTCACTTGTCGGCGAATTCAGCGCTTTTCTTCAACCAATCTGAGGCCGAGTTTGTTCAATAGGTCGGGAGACCACAAGGCAAGGTTCGCTTGCCCGAGTTCGTTCGAGTCCTTTGCGGCCTGATTGTAGCGGGTGAGCAGGTCGCGAGGATCAAGCATGCAGTTGATGAGGACCGTTCGGCCAAAGCGTTTTTCGACGACGACTGCCATCTTGTAACCAACGGTGTACCAAGGCCCTTGGGCATCGCCGAAAAACGTGTATGCCTTCTCGTCGATCTTTTCTTTGGGGCTCAGGCGCTGGTCGATCACGTCTAAGAAAAATTGCTGCAGCGCGACAAGGTCTACGTTGAAGTTGGCGAGATCGTGATCCCAGCGCGCGTGTTCCTGCGGAGAACTTGTGGTGTGCGGATCGACGTCGGGCCCACCGGCGGCGGCAAGCATGGCGAACCCCTCGCCGAATGCGCCCATCCAGTCAACGGCAGGCGCCGCATTGGACGGAACATTGTTTCTCTTCTGTTTTGCCAGAGAAGCAACGCTCGCGTATCCAATGTGGTGCAACTCGTGTGCCACCGTATTTTCAAACTTGGGACCGGACTCCTCCGGATCGAGATAGAGGAAGATGGCCGGATTGGTTTCGGTATCGAAGACAAAACTGTTGGTCTTGGGCTTGATCTCCGGAAAGACCTTCGCTGTGATCGTCGCCTCAGAAGGAAGATAGGTGAGGACACGGCGTGCAGAGGCCTGAAGATCGGCTTTCTTCCAGGCATCGAGGGTGTGGCGCAGTGAAATTGCCTTTGCTGCAAGTTCAGGGGACAGCACAAACTTCTTGAAATCCTCGTCGGTGAAGTCGCGATGCATCGCGGCTTCGCGCTTCTTGAGACGCGCATAGGGCTCTGTGTCGAATAGCTGTTTCCAGTCACTGTAAGTGAGCGGGGTTCGCGCCGCATTTTTATCGAGTATGGCGAGCACAGACTCGGCCTCGCTGGTGTCGAGTTGAATCTGGATACGGCTGGGACTGGCTGAAGGGTTTTGTGCTTGCGCGATGACTGAGATCCCAATGAGCAAGACGATTAGAGCTGTGAAATATCTTGGACTGAGCATGATTCCCCCGCAGGTTGGACGTTACATCAATTCGGGGGTGAGCGATCTGTTGCCAGGCGAGTGCTGCGCGTTATGACTTGTTGCTCTTTGACAGTTCCCAGGCCTTCGCGTATTTCCAGGAAACATAGACTGCGTGATAGAGGTGCAGGAGCAGGCCTTCATGCCCGTCGAGGAATCCCAGGCGGAAGAAATAGTTGTAGATGAACGTGAAGGCTGGGCGGAGAACGATGTTGATGACGCTGAATCGTACCTTGCCTTTTGCGACGACCATTTCCGCACCCAGGGAGGAATAGCGGTTCATATGGTCGATATAGTCGGAGAGGGTGGGGTAGGAGTGATGAAGGAGGGGTTCGTTTAGCGATCCGTCAGGGAAGTCGAGCCGGACATCCTCGTGAACGGCACGATCTTGGAAGCGTCCCGCCCCGCGGCGGAAGAGGCGAAGCTTGGGATCTGGCCAGAAGCCGCCGTGCTTGATAGTTCGTCCGAGAAAATAATTGTTGCGCGGCAGCCAGTATCCGAACACGAAGCGATTGAGCGGAACGCCAGAATCGCGCTGCAATTGGAGGATCGCCTGCAGGCGATCGGTCGCAGAGCCAGGCACCCCTTGTTGGTCTTCGAGGAGGCGTTGATCGCCGAGCGCTTGGCTGATTTCGGCGGCGAGACCCGCGCTCACTTCTTCATCGGCATCAAGACTCAGAATCCAGTCTGCGTGAGCTTTGTCGATCGCGGAATTCTTCTGCGCGGCATAGCCCTTCCAGTCCTCGACGAAAACCTTTGCGCCGAACGATTTTGCGATCTCAACCGTGCGATCGTTTGAGTTTGAATCGACGACGATGATCTCTCCATTGCCATCCGTCACCAACGGTTGCACACTCGCGAGGGTGCGGCCGATGTTCGCTTCTTCGTTAAACGTAATGATGACGACGGAGAGTTGCATGGCTTGAGCGCGAATGCGGCGGTTCAGGAACTCGAAATTGTCTCACACGCCTACCCGCGGTTGTGGGCCAGATGGAGTGTCAGCCAGCCGCCGGCTCGCTCGGCGCCGCGTGAGAGTTTGTGGCTTCGCAGATCAGAAAGACAATGAGGATCAGTAATTCAGGCTCGATGGGATGTCGATATCGAGCGTGCGGATACACGATGTAGTAGACCGCAGGATAGAACAGGATCAGTCCCGCGAAAAGCCATGCTGCGGGCCGCTTCTGGCGGATCGACCGCGCGAGCCCCCAGAAAGCGAGAACCGAAGTTGCCAGAAAAGCGGATGTGCGAAAGTCGAAAGGCAAGGTGCTATCGCTTGGTCTGGGAACACCGTTCCAGTAATAGAAGAACCGTTTGAGGCTGATGATCGCGAAGCGTTCAGGATGCATCCGGATCCAGCCGAACGCCTGTTGTTTGCAGGATTCCGCATAGGCGATTTCGCCCATGGTTCGAAATCTGTCGAACTCCAGGCGATTGAGGTTTGGCTGGAAATAGGCCATCCACATGCCGTCGGCGTAGGGGCCATTTCCGAGGCGCATTTGAAATCCGAAATCGTCACGGATGAAGACGGGCTTGCCGAAGACTTCGTAGTTGCGTGCCAGCCAGGGCGATAACACCAGCAGGAAGACAACCGCAGAAAGCGCGATACCAGCGAGAGAAGGGAAGCCACGGCGATAACGCTGCAGCCAAATCCAGAGTCCGCAGAAGGGAAGGAAGGCAAGCATTGTGGGATTGGCCAGCGCACCGATCGCGAATAGCGCTCCAAAGAGAGCCCATCCCTGCAAACCGAAACCATCTTTCAATTCGAGCGCGACGAGGATCGTGCAGGCCAGGACGAGCGGCGTGAACGTCGTATCCCAAATCCAATGGATCGACCAATACCAGACGTACGGGTTCAGAGCCCACGTGTATGCCGACCAAGCCGCGACGCGCGCTCCGAATGTCTTGCGGGCGATCAGGAAAATGGGGATTGACGTGAGCGAAGCGAGAAGGCTATTGAATGTGAGCAATACCCAGGCTGACGAGTATGTGTAGACGCCGAAGAGGCGAAACACTCCCGCCATGAAATATGGATAGAGGGGCGGTTCCCACGCGGTCGGGCCGGTGTTTCCTTCATAGGGGCTGCTGAAGCCATGACCCGACGCGATCGATCGGGCGACGCGTCCCATTTCCCAGGCGAATTCGAAGTGGTCGTCTCCCGAACGCGTGCGGTACTGATGAAAAACCGCGATGGAGGCCACCTGCAGTACGAACGATAACGGCAACAGCCAGAGAAAGAATTTTGGAAGCCCCGCGTGCAGGAATCTGGCCATCGGAGCGTAGTGTATCAGGCGTGTTCAGACGCTCCGGTGGCGTGCGGAGAGGCTAGTCAAGCTTCGACACGCTCGGTTCTCCATATTTTTCTTCTTGTTTTCCTCTTTATCTTCCAGTGGCGTGACCGAACTACAGTTGTCCTCCCTGCGGCTGAGGCTGGGTTGGCGGAGCGGAACTCGGCTGCGTAGCAGGCGCGGCGTCCTGACGCGGTGCAACGTACTGAATGCTGGGCAAGTGCGAGACCTGTCCGCGGGTGGCGTCGGCGATATCGATGCCGGCGTGATCGAGTAGCAGGCCGGTGGCTCGGTCGAGCTCAATCCTCGATTTTTCGTAAGCCGCTTTGGCGGACACCAAGTTGGATTCGCCTGTCGTCAAAGTGGCGGCGTCTTGCAAGATCGTCACTCTGCGTGGTTAACCCAACTTTCAGCTTCTGCTGATCGGCGTCGAGAGTCTGGTGCGCGAGATCGACGGCCGATTGCGCAGCTTCCACGGCAACGCGGTTTTGCTTCACATCAAACTGCGCGTTGCGCACTTCGATTCGCACCTGGTTTTCGAGTTGGTGCTGGCGGACTTGCGCCTGGCGGTATTCCAATTCTGCGCGCACCTGGTTGGATTGTGCCAGGCGGTTGCGAAGCGGAATGTTCAGTGACAATCCCAGACCCTTGTCAGGAGCGGTGGAAGTCACCAGTTGATTCAAGGTCTCGCCGTATCCAACGGAAGTTGTCGTGCGGAAGGGCGGCGGCGCGGTGGCCTGATTGAAGCAGAATGTGCCACTCGTGGTGGAGCAGTTAGGCACGGCCGGGTTCACATCGCCACCTACACCGGAACCACCGTAATAAGCGAATGCCTGCAGGGTGGGCAGCATTGCGTTGCGCACCGACTTGTTGTTGATGTCGCGCGAGTTGAGATCGATGCGCGACTCGACCAGTTCGGCGCGATGCTGGAGCGCGTCGTTGATGAGGTCCTGAATCAGAGCGGCCGGCTCCGTCTGCGGCAATTGCATGGTCGACGTGGGAATCAGGTCGGCTTCGGCCAGAACTGGATCTTCGATACTGCGGCTCAAGGCATTCTTCATCAGCAGTTGCTGAAGTTGGAGATTGTTTTGAGAGACGATCAGGTTTTGCTGATCGGTGGCGACGGTGCTCTGGGCGCTGACCGCCTGAATTGGAGGCGCGGTGCCGACCTGCGCCTGGCGTTTCGCATCGTCGAGAGCCTTTTGCGCGTACGTCAAAGATTCCTGCTGCACCCGCACGTTCTCGAAGGCGTAGACCAAGTCCCAATACATATTTTCGATCTGGTCTACGGTCGTGATGATTTGCAGGCGGAAAGCTACATCAGAGATTTCGCGGTTGTTCTTGGCAATGCGGATGAAACGGGTGTTGGGCAAGAATCCGAAACCCTGCAGAAGATTCTGACTGAAGCGGAATTGGAAGTTCGATCCCAACTGCGGCGTCAGCAAGCTTGTCGGATTGTTGGTGGTGAGGTGGGTGTTATTGAAGCCTCCAGTGATCGCACCGCCCCATGCAAAGCCCTGGGTGTATCCGAAGTTGGACGTATAGGTGTTCTGGGCCACGATCGGCACCGGACTGAATACGCTGACGGACTCGGTGTCGTTCTTATCGAGCTGGAAGGTGCCGGTGAGCTGCGGATCGAAGCTGGTGATGGGGGCTCCGATGCCAAGGGTCGAGCTTACCAAGCCGTTTGTGCCGCTGCCTGCACCACCGGCCGCGACTGTGGTTCCACCTGTGCCGGAGCCAACGGTTCCGCCGAGACCGCCCACGCCACCGCCCGGAGTATTTTGCACAATGCCCGTGCTGACACCGAGGATGCTGGCTCCGGACTTGGCGCGAAGTAAGTCCGCTTCCGCAATGTTCAGGTTGTAACGGGCGATCTCGAGGTCAAGATTGTTTTCAAGGGTGAGGGCCACGGCGTCGTCGATGGAAAGATAGATCTTGCCGTCGCGCATGAGTGAGTCGATGCGGGGCGAATTGCTGAGGTTCGGCTGCGCCAGTTCCCGCGGCTTATACGGTTGGAGCAATTTTGGAAAGGCTCCACGGGGCACAGAGTAGTCCTCGGAATGCACCAAGGTGTTCTGTGACGGCTGCGGAGCGGAGGGAGGCGTTGACTGGGAGGACGGCACCGGCGCCGTCGTTTGCGCCAAGAGAGACGAGGGAGCCATTCCAGCAATCATTGCGGAGGCGAGCCAAAGCGGCATCAGCCGCACAACAACCTTTAAACGCCGTAGAAGCATGAGCGATCTCCTTAGAACGAATGCGGGCACTGCGTAATTGACGGTACGTCTGCCGCTTGTGCCGAATGTTGGATGCAAGACACTAAATTCTGTCTCTTCATCTTATCGGGAGAAGTTTCTGGGAACGCGGGCGGGATTGTAAAGAATTGTGAGGAAGAACAGGATTTGGCGGGGTCGAGAAGATGATTTGCCGGGCGGATTGAATGAAAACTCGGACACAATCCGCCCGGCGTTGGGCTGGTTCTCTACTGTGGTGGTGCGGCCGGCGGAATCGCAACCGAAGGCGCTTCCGCGCGCGGCTTTATGAACGGTGCATGGGGCAGTTGCTGAACCTGGCCGCGGGCAGCATCTTCAATGTTGATCCCGGCATGATCGACCAATTGTCCGGTCGAACGGTCGAGTTCAATTCGCGACTTTTCATACGCGACCATCGAGTTCACTAAAGCTGATTCGGACGCTGCCAACTGGCTCTGATACTGCAGAACCAGAGTGGTCGTCGAAGTACCGAACTGAAATTTCTTCTGCTCGGCGTCGAGTGACTGGCGCGCGAGTTCGGCCGCGGCTTGGGCCGACTCGACGCTTGCACGATTCTCCTGTACGGCATACTGCGCGTTGCGCACTTCGACTTCGACCTGATTTTCGATCTGCTGCAACCGCATCTGCGCCTGACGATATTCCAGTTCAGAACGAAGCTGGACGCCTTGCGCCGCGCGGTTGCGCAGCGGAATGTTCAACTGCAGTCCGACACCTTTATCAGGAGCGGTGGAGTTAACGAGCTGGTTCAGCGTCGAATTGTAGGCGACCGACCCGGTCGGATTTGTGGCGCAACCAAAGCCTTGCAGTGCCGGATCGAGATTCGAGCAAAGGTTATTGATGTTCTGCGATCCACCAACGCCCGAACCGCCGTAATAGGCGAACAAGTCAAGGGTCGGCAACAGAGCGCTGCGGACTGCCCTATTGCTCAGTTCGCGCGTGTTCAAGTCGATGCGGGATTCCACCAGTTCGGCGCGGTGACGAATGCCCTCATTGACGAGATCTTCGGTCGGAACCACAGAATCCTGCGTGGGAACGTCCATCGTCGAGGTCGGGATCACCTCGGCGGTGGCCAGCGTGGAATCCTTCAAGGTGCGCGTCAAGGCGCTCTTCATCAGGAGTTGCTGCAGCTGGAGGTTGGTCTGCGCCGCCGTGACGAGCTGTTGGTCCTGAGCCACGGTGCTCTGCGCGCGAACGTTTTCGATCGGCGCCAGGCTGCCGATTTCCACCTGCTTCTGAGTGTCAGAAAGTGTTTTCTTCGCGAAGGCGAGGGATTCGTTCTGTACGCGCGCGTTTTCGTAGGCGTAGACCAGATCCCAGTAGATGCTTTCGATCTGATAGATCGAGTCCGTGACCTGAAGGCGGAACGCGACATCAGAAAGTTCGCGATTGTTTTTTGCGATCCGGATGAAGCGCGTGTTCGGCGCAAATCCGAAGCCCTGTAAGAGGTGCTGAGTAACCGTTGCCTTAAAGTTGGAGTTGAGCTGCGGACTCAGGCTCGAGAAGAAACTGTTCGTGGTGCCGCGAGTGTTATTGAAGCCCACCTGAAGATTCGTACCCCACTGAAAGGCTTGCTGGTAAGCAAAGTCGACCGTGCCAGTGTTCTGCGCCAGACTGGTTCCCGGGAGGACGCCTTGAAAAATGCTGGTCGCCTGTTGACTGAAATGGTCCTCTTGAAAGGTTCCCGTGATCACCGGATCGAAACTGTTGATGACCGGCCCGATGCCCAGTGTGGAACTGACCAAGCCGTTGGTGCCGCCGCCTGCGCCGCCTGCTCCGAGGTTGGTACCACCGGTGGCCGCACCGGAATTCGCGCCGATGCTGCCGACGCCGCCGCCCTGCGTGTTCAGAACCACGCCGGCGTTAACGCCTAAAATGCTGGCGCCGGCCCGTGCGCGCAATACGTCGGTGTCGGCGATATTCAGGTTGTAGCGTTGGATGGCGATATCCAGATTGTTCTCGAGCGCAAGCGCGATCGCGTCATTGAGCGACAGGTACAGCTTACCGTCACGCATGAGCTGATCGATGCGCGCCGTATTGGCGAGGTTCGGCTCCGCCACGTGGCGTGCCGTGTAAGGGCCAATCGGATTCGGAAAATGCGAGACGGGCTTGGTGAAGTTCATCACCGGCAAGGGCTGTGCTTCGGGAGTATTCTGCGGTGATGGGGCCGCGGGTGGTTGTTGAGCCAGACAGGTCAGCGTCAAACCCGCACTCAGCGTTGCGACGGCGGCCAGCCGAATGGTGGAGGCAAAACGGGCAAATGGCATCTACTCATCTCCGATCGTTAGAACCTAAAGATTAAGACTTGCAACGAAGTGTCAGGATTTCGCCTGAGACGGCCGACCTCAAAATAAAGTCCTACTCAGGCATTGGTACGCAAAGTGGCGGCGGAAGGTTCCTGAAAAGCTGGGGCGAAAATGGCTGTTCCTTCCACTTCCCGGTTATGTCCTGGCGCTTGGACGTTTGGCGTTCCGGGCGTGGCTCGATACAAAGCTTACTGGTCGAGGCCAGAATTCCGCGGAAACCATCTAGTATATCTGACTGGAAATGCAATCTAGCGCCCCTCAAGCCTGTAAATGAGTCACCAGACCCAAAAAAACTTGGATGATCGGAATACCCCGCAGGACTCGAAAGATCATCGCATGCGCAATCTCAAATTGATTCTCTCCTACGACGGAGCGGAATTCTCAGGATGGCAGGTGCAGCCCGACGCCCAGACCGTTCAAGGCACGCTCGCCTCAGCAATTGGACGGTTAACCGGAGAAAAGGTATTGCCTCAGGGATCCGGCCGTACCGACGCGGGGGTGCATGCCCTGGCGCAGGTCGTGACATTTGTCACGGAGTCTTCCGTCCCTACCGAGAATTTCCTGAAGGCCCTGAATGACATTTTGCCCGTATCGGTCCGAGTGCTCGAAGCGGCGGAGATGCCGGCAGATTTTCACGCCCGGCATTCTGCGATGGCAAAAACGTATCGTTATCGAATTTACCGGAGCACGATCTGTCCACCGTTTCTGGCAAGGTACGTGTGGCACTATCCGTACCCGCTGGATGAGCAGGCAATGTCCCGGGCTGCGGAGTTGGTGATCGGGGAAAAAGACTTCACGTCGTTTGCCGCAGTCGATGCGGAGCGGGGTCGGGAGGGCGAGATCGTCTCGAACGTGAGGACGATCTGGGCTTCGTCGTGGGAACGGCGGGAAGAAGAATTGATTTACACGGTGCGAGGCTCGGGATTTCTCCATCACATGGTGCGAAATCTGGTGGGTACTTTCATCCTGGTTGGGCGGGGAACTCTGCGGGCCGAAGACATGACACGAATCATTGACGCTCGCAAACGGTCGGCCGCCGGGGCGACGGCAGCAGCGAGCGGACTCTATCTGGTCGGGGTCGAGTATTTAGAAAGGGCCTAACTGTGCCTAACGATTTGCAAGTCGCGACGCGGAAGATTGTGTCGGTAAATCCGGCGACCGGCGAAGTTCTGCGCGAATTCGAATGCGCGGGCGATGCGGACGTCGAAAGCGCCGTGAAGCAGGCTCACATGGCACAGGTGAATTGGGCGGAACAGGGGCTGCGGAGACGGATCGAGATCCTGCGCGAATTTCAAAAAAGGTTGCTCGCCAGAAAAGATGACATTGCGGCTGCGATTACGCGGGAAGCCGGAAAGCCTCTCGCAGAGGCTCTGACGACCGAAGTTCTGGTGGTCCTCGACGCGGCGCGATTTCTTATCGACAACGCGCGGAATTTGCTGCGAGACGAACCGGTGCCCCACGGGAACCTCGCGACAAAGCTGAAGCGCGGAACCATCTCGCGAGAACCGCATGGTGTTATCGGAATCATTTCGCCATGGAACTATCCGTTTTCGATTCCTGCCACGGAGACCCTTGCGGCTCTGGTTGCCGGGAACGCGGTCGTCCTGAAACCGTCAGAGCTCACTCCGATTGTGGCGGTGGAACTTGGATCTTTGCTGCACGCAGCGGGCGTGCCAGTCGATGTTTTTCAGGTGATCGTCGGCGATGGCCCGACTGGAGCCTCAGTGCTGCGATCTTCGATCGACAAGTTGGTTTTTACTGGGAGCGTCGCGACTGGGAAGCGCATTGCGGCTGCGGCTGCCGAGCGTTTGTTGCCGGTGGTGCTGGAACTGGGCGGGAAGGATCCCATGCTGGTGCTGGACGACGCGGACGTCGATGTGGCGTCGAGCGCGGCCGTGTGGGGAGCGTTCGTCAACGCGGGGCAAACTTGCTTGTCGGTGGAGCGTTGCTACGTACATTGCCAACTGCATGAGGCATTCGTCGACGCATGCGCAGGCAAAGTGAGGCAGTTGCGGATCGGTAACGGCATGAGTGCCGATACCGACGTTGGCCCGATGATCGACGAGCGGCAAGTGCGCATTGTGGAATCGCAGGTTGAAGAAGCAAGAGCGGCCGGAGCCCGAGTGGTGGCCGGCGGAAAACGGCTTCCGGAACTGGGCTCTAACTTTTACGCCCCGACGATTCTCACGGACGTCCGGAACGAGATGCGAATCATGCGCGAGGAGACGTTCGGCCCAGTTCTTCCGATCATGCCGTTTGCCGACGACGACGAAGCTGTGCGACTAGCCAATGATTCGGAATACGGGCTCGCGGCCAGCATCTGGACGCGAGATGCAAAACGCGGAGAACGAATTGCCAAGCGAATTAACGCGGGTACTGTGATGGTGAACGACGTGATCTCATGTTTCGGGATCAGCGAAGCTCCGCATGGAGGCATCAAGGCAAGCGGCGTAGGACGCACCCACGGGCGATTCGGGTTGGAGGAAATGGTACGCCTGAAGTATTTGGACATCGATCGCATGCCCGGAATGAAGAAAGTCTGGTGGTATGGCTACGGAGATACTTTTCGGCGGCAGATGGGTGGGTTTATGGACATGCAGTTTGGGCGTGGGATGAGAGCGAGATTTCGCGGGATGCTGCGCGCAGCGGGAGTGATTGGGCGAAAGCAACTGTAGGCCAGTCAAGGGCTGACCTGCGATCACCTGTCGCCCTGATGAAGCAGAGGCCTTGAGGGAGCACGGCGCAATCTTTCCACTGCAGATCAGGACTGGCAGACCGAACATTCCGCCGAGCACTGCAAAAGCATGAAATAGCCCCGGTTTCATAGCGCAGTCCCATCTATTTGCGCCTGGAAGTCTGGCTGCTTGTCCTAAGTTACGTTGGGCGTCACGGATGATTGGCGGAAATTTCCAGCAGAAGCGCGGGAACTAAGGAGTGGGTGTGCTTCTATTCGTCGAACCGGTCGCCGTGGCTCTTGGGATGGGAAATCACGAGCAGCCGTACTGGGCTGGATGAGGGATTACGGATCTGGTGGCGCTTTCCCGGCAATATGCGGATGCCGCTGCCGGATGGGATCAGCGTCGTCTCTCCCTCGACTTCCATTAAAACTTCACCGGTCAGGATGAAGAAAAACTGCTGGGCCTTTTCGTGGTGATGGCGAATCTCGGCCGCGCCCGGAGGCATGACTTCTTCGATGACACTGAGTTGCTCGTCATTGACGAGATACCACGCGTCACAATCAATTCCCCAGCGGTAGTGTTCCGCGTTTTCGCGGCTCACCACGGCAGGGTGCGTCGATTTTCCATGTGAAGGTCCCGTCATCGCGGGAACCTGCCTTGCCTTTCTCGCCATATATATTTCAGCTCCTTACTACACCGCGCGGTTTCTGTAGAGCGATGAGTCCACTTGTTGAACCATCGCGTCGATGTTGAGCGGAGATCCGAGAAATTCCACAAGGTTTCCGCTGATCTCTTGCGGCTTCGCGAGGACATCATGATACGGAACGCGCAGCGCTCTAACATAGGGCTTGGTGTCGAGCCAGGCATAGACCTCGCGCAGATGCTTCTCGAAGGCGGCGCCAATGATCGCGGAATTCGCCCCTTCCTTAAACGTGCCGCGGCGTCGCATCATCGCATCCTGGGACGCGAGGACTTCCGGGAGAGGCCTTTGCATAAAGATGACGCGGTATTCGTGGGAGGCGGGGAGCGACAGAAGAAGGCGTGAGATGACTTTCACAACTTTATCTTCGCCCTCGGCGATGCAGGCTGGGTCGTTGGGGAGTTGCTTGATCCGTTCCCACTCCAGGTATCCGCGGGGATTGTCGGTATCAGCTTTACGCTCGCCGTCGGACAGAGGGGGCAAACCTCCCGCGACAAGCATTTGCATCATGAGGGAAGTGCCGGAGCGGGGCAGGCCCGAGACAATCGTGATCATGGTGCTGGCAGAGTTCTCCTTCCGCGACGTAACAGACTAGCAGAGGCGGGTGCGGCATGTTTCGGTTACAATGACGGCGTAAAGCCGAATCTGGCGGATGTCGATCCGCCTGAACGAGGGTACGTCCTTTGGCCACCGGCGAAGTTACCGCTCCCACATCTTCGAACGTCCAGCAGCTACCAAATCACAAGGTCAAAATAAAGAAGGCTGGTCAACGCGCCTGCAATGAAAAGGACGCGAAGGGAAAGTTTTGCGGTGGACACTTAAAGCTTTGGTTTTACATGACCGACGCGGTCGAGCGGGAGTGTGGAGACGTCGAGAAGGCCTGGGGGACCGAAGGCGGAAGTCTATCGTTGCGAAAACTGCAAAGCCCTGTACCTGCCGACTCCCGGGGAAAGCAAAACGAACGTTGCCGGAAACGGAATGATCTCAATCTTTGGGTTGACGCTTCCGCCCAAAGAGAAATAGCTGCCGGCTCGAGGCTCTCGCTGACGCGATGAGAGTTGGATGCCTGCACCCATTCGTTCCTCATGAATACCTCTGACCTCATCTACGATTGGAACCAGAAATTTCCTCCAGGACTGAAGCCGCCGGGCCCCGTGTTGCTCAACGACGAGAGCTTGCGCGATGGACTGCAGTCGCCGTCGGTTCGGGATCCATCGATCCCCGAAAAAATTGCAATCCTTCATCTGATGGAAGCGTTGGGTCTCAACGCCCTCGATCTAGGCCTGCCGGGGGCGGGACCGCGTGCGGTCGAAGCTGTAACTGCGCTGGCTCGCGAGATGGTCTCGCAGAAGATGAAGATTCAGGCGAACTGTGCGGCGAGGACACATGAAAACGACATCCGGCCAATCGCGGAGATCGTGCAAAAGACCGGGTTGCGCATCGAAGCCGCGACGTTCATTGGGTCGAGCCCGATTCGCAGATTTACAGAAGGCTGGACAGATGACTTTCTTCTGCAGACGACGGAGAAGGCGATTCGATACGCCGTTTCCCTTGGCCTCGACGTCATGTATGTCACCGAGGACACGAGCCGCTGCGATCCCGAGACAGTAAAGCGCTTGTATGCGACCGCGATCAATTGCGGCGCGCGCGCGATTTGCATCTGCGATACCGCCGGGCATGCGACTCCGATGGGAGCTCTGGCGCTCGTCCGCTTTGTGATCGAGGAAGTCGTGAAGCCGTCTGGCGAAAAAGTTCGGGTGGACTGGCACGGGCACAGCGACCGAGGACTTGCGATTGCCAACTCGATGGCGGCCATTGTTGCCGGGGCGAATTGCGTTCATGGTTGTGCGATTGGACTGGGCGAGCGAGTCGGCAACACCCAGATCGATCAGATGCTCGTGAACTTGAAGCTGATGGGAATTGCGCCGTGGGACCAGCAGGACCTGACCAAGCTCAAGCAGTACTGCCACGCCGTCTCACGCGCGACAGGCGTGCCAATTCCCGCGAACTATCCGGTGGTGGGCGACGACGCGTTTCGCACTGCAACCGGAGTGCATGCGGCGGCCATCATCAAGGCGTATCACAAGAACGATGTAGTGCTCGCCAACACCGTCTATTCGGGTGTGCCCTCGCACGTTTTTGGCCTCGACCAAATCATCGACGTCGGTCCGATGAGTGGCAAGTCGAACGTCCTGTTCTGGCTCGAAAAGCGCGGCATTCCCGCGGCTGAGGATTTGGTCGACCGTATTTACCAACGCGCCAAGCAGAGCGACCACACTCTCACGGAATCCGAAATTCTCGAGTGCGTGCCGGCCGTGACTCCAACGAAGAAATAACGTTCTCATGCCTACCGCGCTTCGACACGCAATTCTGGGAGCCGGCGGCGTCGGCGGCCTCTTGGGCGCCAACCTCGCTCGCGGCGGTGCGCAGGTCACGATGGTGGTCCGGCCGGAAGCTGCGGCGACTTATCCCGCTCAAATTACGCTGGAAAGTGGCTTCGGAAATATCGCCGTTCCCGTCGCACACGCCGTTGAAGTTCCGCCATCCGACGTTCTTTGGATCACTGTGAAGGCGACTCAGCTGGAGGCGTCCCTTGCGGCCCTGCGCCAGTCGGAGTACGTCGGTGTGATCGTGCCGCTATTGAACGGCATTGATCACCTCAGTTTTCTGCGAAAAAGATATGGAGCCGGCAAGATCATTCCCGCAACAATCGCGGTTGAGACGGAGCGAGTTGCGCCTGGACAATTCGTGCATCGTTCACCGTTTTGCCGACTGAACGTATTCTCCGGCGGACGAGACCAACTGAGTTCAACTCTTGAAACACTGAGTGCGGCTGGATTCGAGTGCCGCTTCATGAACGACGAAGCTACGCTGATGTGGGTCAAGATTGTATTCCTCGCGCCCATTGCTCTCGCGACCACGGCTGCGGGAGAACCGATCGGCGGCATCGTAGGGAACGCGAGTTGGAGAGAACAATGGGAGTCTTGCGTTCGCGAAGCCTGCGCCGTCGCGACGGCGGAAGGCGCGAAGGTCGACGCCGAAGTGGTGATTGCCGGAACAGCGAAACTGCCGCCGCACATGCGCAGCTCGATGCAGAAAGATGTCGAACACGGCAACGTGCCGGAACTGGATGCGATTGCTGGACCGATCTTGCGCGGGGCGCACCGACACGGGATCAAAGCAGACGCCACACAGAGGCTGGCGGCTGCCGTTGAGAACAAAAGTGCGGGGTTCATCAGGTAGCGGTCTCTCTTATGCACCTGCGTCTTCCGTAACCTCAGGTGCCATGCTTGCTTATCCCTAGTCCTTGCAAAGGGTTGTAAACTAACGCACAGCGTCTCATGAGCCCAAATCCCCCGCGAGCGGACCTATCTTCCTCTACGCCTTCTGGCTCTGCGTCTTCTGGGAAGCAGACGATCTCGCAGGACGTGCCGCAAGAAGTGGCACGTCTGGCGGCGTCCCCGGAAGTGCGATCGGCATTCAACTGGTTTCGGACGCAAGAGCCGCAGTTGCTGCACTGGCAAATGGAGATGGCGCGAATTCCGGCGCCTCCATTCGGCGAATCGGCGAGGGCAGGATGGCTCTCCGAACGATTCCGCGAAGTCGGGCTCGATGATGTGCGGATTGACGATGTAGGAAATGTGTTCGGCACGCATCCGGGATTCGGGCGGCGTTACGTTGCGTTAAGCGCGCACATCGATACCGTTTTTCCTGCGAACACTCCACTGAATATTCGCCAGCAGGGGAGCCGCATCTACGGGCCCGGAGTTTCGGACAATGGGGCCGGTGTCGTGGCGATGCTTGCGATTGCGTCGCTGTTGCGAGCGGTTCGGGTCCGGCACTCGCTGCCTTTCGTCTTTATCGGAAATGTCGGGGAAGAGGGCGAGGGCGATCTTCGCGGCATGCGGCATATTTTTTCCACGCCGCGCTGGAAAGATTCGATTGCCTATAGTCTCGTGCTCGACGGAGCGGGCGCCGACACGATCGTCGCAGAAGCTTTGGGTAGCCGGCGTTTTGAAGTGATCGTGCGAGGCCCGGGCGGCCATTCCTGGAGCGACTTCGGGGCGCCGAATCCGATCGTCATCCTGGCGAAGGCGATCGAAACGTTCACGGCGACGCCAGTTCCGACGTCGCCCAAGACTACGTTCAATATTGGGGTGATTCGTGGTGGCACATCGGTGAACTCGATTCCCGAATCTGCCAGCATGAAGGTGGACATCCGTTCGACCTCCATGACCGAGATGGAACGACTCGAACAATCGCTGCGGCTCGCTTTGAGTCGTGCAGTCGAGGACGAGACGATGACGGCGGAGATGCGCTCCCCCGTGCAGAAGAGGCCGTCGGGCGTGACCTGTGAACTCGTCGCGATCGGCAATCGTCCAGCGGGAGAATTGCAGCCGGGAGCGCGAATGTTGCAGGTTGTGCGCGCCGTGGATACACAATTGTCGAATGCGGCGCAGGTGCAGCGGGCATCGACGGACGCGAACATTCCGCTGTCCCTTGGATTGGAAGCGGTTGCCATCGGCGGCGGCGGATTCGGGCGGCGGCGCGCATACTTTGCAGGAATGGTTCGACTCCAACGGACGTGAACTCGCACTGAAACGGATTCTGCTGACTATGCTGGCACTCGCGGGGGTGGGGGAATGAGACTGACGGGGGCGATGAGTCTAGGAGTTGCGGTCGTGGCCGGCATTCTTGGAACTTCGGCGAGCGCGGCGCAGGGCGCGCCTCCCGCCGATACCAGGCCGAAGGCCGACTTGCTCTTCGTTCACGGCAACGTCTACACGGGCGTGCCCGCAGACACACCATTCAGTTCCGTTCTCCGCGAAGAGGCGATCGCGGTGCGAGGAGATCGAATCGAGGCCGTCGGCAAACTCGTCGATCTCGAGAAACTAAAAGGGCCGCAGACACAGGTGGTCGACCTCGGCGGACACTTCGTGATGCCCGGGTTCAACGACGCCCACCTGCACCTCGCCGATGCGGGATCGACGAAACTCAGCGTTGATCTGACGGGCGTCAAATCTCTCGACCAACTTCGGGAACGAGTGGCGAAGAAAGTCGAAGGAGCCAAAGCCGGCGAATGGATTCTGGGCTCGGGATGGGACGAAACTTTGTGGCCAGTGAAAGTCACCCCAACTCGGTGGGATCTGGACGAAGTGTCGAATGGGCATCCGGTCTTCCTGGGCAGGATCGACGGCCACATCGCGGTGGCGAACACGCGTGCACTGCAGTTGGGTAGCATCACGCTGGCCAGCCGCGATCCGCAGGGCGGCCACATCGATCGCAACGAAAACGGCGAACCAACGGGAATTCTGCGGGAGACCGCCCAGGGTGCTATTGGTGCCGTCATACCCAAAGCGTCGCACGATCAACTTCGTGAAGGAATTGAACTCGCGCTCGCCGATCTTGCCGAGCATGGCGTGACTTCGGCGCAGGACTATTCGCCCGCCTGGGAGAATTTTCTGATTTACGAAGAATTGGAAAAGCAGGGAAAGCTAACGGCGCGCATCAGCGAATGGCTTCCTTTCGACGAGTCCGTAGAAGAGTTGAAGAAGAAGCGCGAGTCGCATCCGCAAACGGACTTGATGCTTCACACCGGAATGCTCAAAGGCTTCATGGATGGCTCGCTTGGCTCACATACAGCCGCCATGCTGGAGCCTTACTCCGACGATCCGAAGAACTCGGGCCTGCCGCGCTACGAAGCGGACAAGCTCAATGAGTTGACGAAGGAGCGAGTGCTTGCCGGCTTCCAGATTGGTTTTCACGCGATCGGCGACAAAGGCGTCCAGATGGCGCTCGACGCCTTTGCGCAAGCCGAAAAGGCAGCACGAGAGGCGCACGTCAAAGCCGCCAATGGAGGCGATGACTTCCGCCTTCGCATCGAACATGCGCAGGTCACGACGCTCGCGCAGTTCACACAATTCAAGCAACTCAAAGTGATTGCGTCGATGCAGCCCAGCCATGTGCTGACGGATATGCGATGGGCTCAAGACCGGCTTGGACCCAAACGAGCCGCGACATCGTATGCGTGGTTGGCATTCTTGAATAAGGGGGTGGGACTAGCGTTCGGAACGGATTATCCCGTGGAACCCGTCACACCATTTCGCGGTCTCTATGCGGCAATCACTCGCAAAAGCGAGGATGCCAAGCATGAATATTTCCCTGAGCAACGACTGACGATGGATCAGGCTATTTCCGCGTACACGGCCGGTTCTGCGTTCGCGGAGTTCGAGGAGAAAGAAAAGGGAAAGCTGGTTGCCGGGATGCTCGCGGATTTTGTCGTTCTTGACCGCGATGTGACAGCGGTATCCCCGGAGAAGTTACTGGCGACGAAAGTCCTGCGCACGGTGGTCGGCGGCAAATCGGTCTACGAAGCCAAGTAGGGTCAGTCCTCGGGTCGCAACTGCAAAGTTAGTTTCCCTCCCATTCCATCAAACGATTTCGCATTTTCCAGCGTCTAAGTAGACGAAAGCCCTCTCGTCCTGATACGTACCAGCCGACAATGCGCATCACCGGTCTCGTTGCGTAAATGGGTATACTAGTAGGGGTTTACACGTTCTGGAGGAAGTGGACTATGGATTCGGGCGCAATGTGGATGCGCATGAAGACCCACCGTTGGGTCTACACGCTGAGTATCTTGGCAACGCTGTCGGTCGGCATTCTGATCGGTTCGGTGATCTCTTACGGCGTTAAGGGAAAAGAAGGGCAAAAGAGCGACGTCACGCCGCTCACGATGCCTTCGCCGCAGCAGATGTCGAACACGTTTTCGCAGATTGCGAAACAGCTCGAGCCCAGCGTCGTGAATATCAATACAGAATCGACGATCAAGAACATCCGGAAACGGCGTGGCGGCAATGGCCAGGACGATGAAGAAGACGGCGGTGGCGGCGGCGGTATGGATGACTTCTTCAACCACTTCTTCGGCGCGCCCAACGGTCAAGGCCAGGGCGCTCCCGGCACTCCGGGTGGTCCCGGGGACGGGGCGATCCGCGAGCGGTCACTCGGTTCCGGCGTAATCGTCGATACCAAGGGATACATCGTTACGAATCGCCACGTAGTGGAAAAAGCAGATCGGATTCGGGTGCGGTTTGAAGACGATGCGCCGGGCGTGCAGCACGACGCGAAGGTGATTGGCACCGACCAGGAAACGGATCTGGCCGTCATAAAGGTTGAGGTGGACCATCCATTGCCCGCCGCGAAGATGGGCAACTCCGACGGCATGCAGGTTGGCGATTGGGTGCTGGCGATCGGCAGCCCGTTCGGGCAGGCCGGCACGGTTACCGCAGGAATCGTTTCTGCGAAGGGACGCGACATCGTTCCTGGGCGCCAGTTCCAGACTTTCATTCAGACGGATGCTGCGATCAATCCAGGCAATTCGGGTGGACCGCTCGTCAACATGAACGGGGAAATCATCGGCATCAACACGGCGATTTTGAGCGAAACCAACGCCTATGCGGGCATCGGATTCGCACTTCCGTCGAAGACTGTTGTTGACGTCTACAACCAGCTGACCGGACCCGAGCACAAGGTTTCGCGCGGTTCGATTGGCATCATGTTTGACCAGGTGGAGAATCCGGCAATTGCCCGCGTTTACGGATCGGGAAGCGGCGTCACCATCTCGAGCGTTGTGGCTGGCAGCCCGGCCGATCAATCGGGACTGAAAGTCGGCGACACCATCACCACCGTTGACGGAAAGAAGGTCAGCAAGGGATCTGATCTGGTGGACTACATTGCCTCGCGCAAGCCTGGTACCAAGGTGCAGTTGGGCTTCCTGCGCAACGGCAAGCCACAGGAAGCGGCGGTGACGACCGCTGATCGCGCCAAGCTCTTTGCGGCGCGGTTGGGCGAAGACCAGAACGCGGAAGACGACAATTCTCCCAAGCAGAGCAAGTTTGGGATCACCGTTCGCAAGGTGACACCGGAAATGGCGGACCGCCTCGACATGGAAGCGGGCAAGGGAGTGATCGTGCAGGATGTGAAGCCGGGATCGTTCGCGGAGGATGTCAATCTGGCCCGTGGCGACATTATTCTGCAGATCAACAAACAGCCGGTGAACGGCGAAGACGAGTTTTCGAAGATTGAGTCCAGCCTGAAGAGCGGGCAGGACGTGGTCTTCCTGGTTCGCCAGCGCGGTTCGTCCCGTCAGGATGGCACGATCTTCCTGGCAGGTACACTTCCGTAATCCAAATCGCCCAACGGAACTGGCACTGACGATCAAGATCGAAGATGATTACAGAGCCAGGATCCGTTGGGCTTTCTATTTTCGTGGATCCGACTGGATCGGGTTGGGGCGGGGAACATCGAAGTGGTTCGACGAAGAAACCCGAAGGCCGGAGTGAGCGCGATTTGTGCGCTCGTTCTGGCGTGCGCCATCGTTCCGATGGCATCCGCCACCCAGAGTTCGGCGGACGCTTCGAGCGCAAAAAAGTCGGCAACTTCGAAATCGAGCACCAAGCCACAGAAACCCAGCTCTTCGAGCGCGAAGAAGACCACCGCAACCCATTCCGCCTCCGGCAAACGTTCCACTCACAAAAAGAAAACAGCGCGCGTCCGCGGCCAGCAGAAGATCGACTCCGAGAGGGCACAGGCGATTCAGGAAGCCTTGATCCGGCAGCATTACTTGAGCGGAGAGGCTACTGGTAGCTGGAATGACGCCAGCGAAGCGGCAATGCGTCGTTTTCAGGCCGATAACGGATGGCAGAGCAAGACTGTGCCCGACTCGCGAGCCCTCATCAAACTGGGCCTGGGCCCGAGCAAAGATCACCTTCTAAATCCGGAGAGCGCGATGACAACAGTGCCGGACGCTCCCAAAGCCGAGCCGGTCCCGACGACGTCCAACAGCGCACCGGCGGGCTCAAATTCGGCCGCCCCGGCAGGCCCCGCATCGAACTCCAACAGCCCGCAGTAACACCTGCAGAAAAAATCAGCCCCATCGTGTTTGGGAAATATGCTCGTCTGACTGCTGTCAGGTGCTAGTTGCCGTTGCGCTTGTAGCCACTCGACACGGGACGCGGGAAATACGGCAAGGGCTGGTTGTTGATGATTGCTCTCGGATTGCCTTCCACGAGGGCTTCGGCGATTTCCTCTCCGCAAATGTCGAGAGCCGCTTCGCGAGCGGTAGAGAGGATGGGGACTCGCTTTTCCATCTCGTGGGCATCCGTGGCCAACACGTGGACCGCCTCGTGTTCGAGCAGCCACAAAGCGGCCCGTTGAGAGCGTTCTCCCCAAAATCCAGTCAGCGCAGAGCCGGTCACTTGCACGACGCAGCCTTGCTCTGCCCATTCGACCACCCGCTGCAGATTTTCGCGCAAGATAGGATTGCGCTCCGGATGGGTAATGATTGCCGTCATGCCGCAGTCGCCAAGCTTCTGGAACGAGTCTGACGTCGTCTGCGGCACGCCATAGTTGCTGAACTCCACCAAAAGATATCGTGAATCGCCGATGACGTAGCGCTTGGGGTGAGCCAGCGCGTCCTGAATATTTTCGTACGAAAGATGGAAGTCGCAACCAAGGCTCAACTTCGGCGCGTCTCCTGCCAGTTCCTGCAGCCTCGCAAGTACTCCCGTCAGATGCTCGCGATCGTACTTGTAGCGATCGTTCGCATGAGGCGTGGCCACCATGTGAGTGATGCCGTCAGCCGCGGCGGCCCGGCACATGGCGACCGAGACATCCCAGGACTTGGGACCGTCATCAACCTCGGGCAGGATGTGAGAATGAATATCGACCACAGTTATGAGAACACCGGTCGTCTCGCGGTGTTGCTCCACTTTGATTTAAGCAGATTCGTATCGGTTCGAAAAGGGCAGCAGAAGCTGGTTCCGGTCTCGGTGATGATCTATTATTCTCCGCCTGAGGCCCTTCATGTCGAATCCAACTCCACTATCGCTCGCAGTTCTCGGAGCGGTCATGCTCAGCTGGTTCTTTTTTGCCGGAATCTTCTTGCTGCGAAAAAAGCCGCCAAAGGCGAAAGAATCAGAGCGCGACAAGCGCGCTACTCTGGGGATCGCGTTGCAAATGGTTGGATACTTTCTCGTGTTCTTTCAGCCGCCCGGACGACCGTTTCTTCCTCCACTTCCGTGGCTCTCCGGCATCGCAGGCATCATCCTCGGAGTCTTCACCGTAGGCCTCGCGGTGGTTTCAGATTTGTTCGTCGCGTCCGCTGTGCGAACTCTCGGTAAGCAGTGGGCGGTGCAGGCGCGGCTTGTGGAGGATCACAAGCTGATCACCGCGGGACCGTACGCCTACATCCGAAATCCGATCTATACGGGAATGTTGGGGATGCTGATCGCCACCGGCTTGGCGACGCAGCACTGGATTGCGCTGGTTGCCGCCATCGTCGTCTTCATGATTGGATTGGTGATCCGAGTACGCGTCGAAGAGGGTTTGCTGCGGACAGCGTTCGGGCAGGAGTTCGAGGACTATGCGAACAGAGTGCCGGCGGTGCTTCCGGGAGTTTTCTGACCGCACGCCAACAGGCCAGGCGGAAAGCAGGCGAGCATGTCTCTCACGCAGCTCCGTACCGCTCTCGAATAAACTCGGCGATTCCTGCGTAGGCTTTCGTCAAGGTCTGCTCGTTCGGTAGAAATACGATCCGGAAGTGCTGGGTGCCGGGCTTTTGCCCGAACCCAGATCCGTGGACCACCATGACGTGCTTTTGTCGAATCAATTCCTTCACGAAGATTTCGTCGCTCTCGGGGATGTCGATCCGCGGATAGGCGTAGAACGCTCCACGCGGCGCGACGCAACTAACGCGGGGCGTAGCCTCGCACCACTGCTGCGTGAGATCGCGGCGCGATCGCAGCTTGCGTTGCACTTCGACGAGATGATCTTGCGGGCCTTCGAGCGCGGGCTTGATCGAATACTGCTCGGGGTGATTGGCGCATAGTCGCGCCCGCAACAAGCGGTGCACGCCCTCGGTGTATGCCTTGACGGAAGAGACGTCGCCCGATACGATCCCCCATCCGATACGCCATCCTGGCACAAGATAGTTTTTCGACATACCTCCAAACGTTACGCAAGGGACATCAGGAGCGATCGACGCGAAGGCGATGTGCGGTGTGCCATCGAGGATCAGCTTGTCGTAAATCTCATCCGAAAACACGATCAGGTTATGCCGCCGCGCCAATTCGGCCACCTGCTCGAGCATCTTCGTCGTGCAGAGCGATCCAGTGGGATTGTTGGGATTGATTAAGACGATCCCGCGGGTGCGCGGAGTTAACTTCCGCTCGATGTCAGCCAGTTCCGGCTGCCATGCGTCCTCTTCGTTCAGGTCATAGGCATTCAGACGAATGCCCAACTTGCAGAGCACGGCTGAGTAAAGCGGGTAGTCGGGGCTGGGCGTGAGGATGTCTTCTCCGGCGTTGACCAGAGCCGAAATGCACAAATCGACAGTCTCGCTGACGCCCGACGTCACGAAGACATCCCGTACGGTCGTAATGCCTTTGCGGGCGGCCTCGCCGCGGATCGCATCCAGCGCCTCGGGGATTCCCGGTGACGGCGCATATCCATTCTTGCCATCGCGCATGGCTTTGTAGGCTGCTTCAATGATGTGCGAAGGCGTCTCGAAATCGAAGTTCAACGGGTCGCCTACGTTGAGTGGAAGAACTTTGTGCCCCTGCTGGATGACTTCGTCGGCAACGCACGCCAAATCCCGAATGGCGTAGCGCACGTTCTCGAGGCGGGAGGCAGGAGCAATCTCGCGAGCTTGACTGATGGTGGTCATGGAAACCTCGGCCACAGCACGAATTGCGCGCCGCGACTCAGCAGAAATTCTATATGGAGCGCGCGTTAGAGACGAGCAAATCTGGCAATTTGAGGAGTTTTCAGTGTGAAGGGGGAGATGCTGCGTTGTTAGCGACTGTCGGAATGGAAGTTGAAAATCACTTCTTCCACGGTCTGCGCCGGCCCGGGCGCGTATTTCCAGCGCATGACTGCCTCAGAGGCATACTCGCAGAGCATCGGATTTCCGCCCTTCACGTCGACCTTTGACACATTTCCGTTTGGAAGCACAGTCGCCGCGAGACGAATCATTCCCTCAAAATGGGCGCTTTTGAGAATTGCCGGATATTGAGGCTCGACCGTCACGACGGCCTTGCGATGGGGTTTCGAGGGACTCTGCGCGTGCAGGAACGAACCGCTATTTACCAACAAGCAAAAGAATGAGAGCGCGCAGCACAGGATGCGCGCATCAAGGCGCATGGCTCTCCGAAGTCTGTATCCAGGAATTAGTTTCACAGGGTGACCCAAGAATTGGGAGTTGAGGCCAAGTGCAGGCCTCATTTCGTGAGGGTATGCGGGCGGTAACCAACAAACAAGATTACTGACGTACCGATTTGGCGGGACTGAGACCAACAAAAAATAAACCCCGCATCAGGTCACGATGCGGGGATTGAGTCTGTTCTGGGGGGTTAGTCTTCGCGGTCGATCTGAGCCTTCTGCAGCTTGTCTGAATAATCGATGTACACCGACTTCCACTCGGTGTAGAAATCGACGGCCCCGATGCCGCCTTCGCGGTGGCCGTTGCCGGTTGCCTTTGTCCCGCCGAAAGGCAGATGCACTTCGGCACCAATCGTCGGGGCATTGATGTAGGTGATGCCCGCATACAGATCTCGAATCGCCGAAAACGCCTTGTTCACGTCTTTTGTGTAAAGCGCGGACGATAGGCCGTATTCAATGCCGTTCGCGATTTCGATGGCGTCGGACAGGTCATCACAGGGGATGATCGACACCACGGGCCCGAATATTTCTTCCTGCGCAATCCTCATCTTCGGCGTGACGTCGGTGAACACAGTCGGCTCCATGAACCAGCCGTGCTGATACTCGCCTTGATCGAGCCGATTGCTACCGCAGACCAGCTTCGCGCCTTCGCTCTTGCCGATCTCCACATACTTGAGGTCGGTCTCGAGCTGCTTTTCGTTGACTGCCGGTCCCATCTGCACGGTCTCGTCGAGGCCGTTGCCAACTTTCAACTTCTTGGCGCGTTCGACCAGGCGGTCTACAAATTCGCGGTAAACGCCCTTTTGAACAATCATGCGGCTCGTTGCCGTGCAACGCTGCCCGGTGGTGCCGAATGCGCCCCAGAGACCGCCTTCGATCGCCAAATCGAGGTTGGCGTCGTCCAGAACGATCATGGGATTCTTGCCGCCTAACTCCAGAGAGCAATGCTTGAAACTTTGGGCTGCGATGCCACCTACAATTCGGCCGACCGCCGACGATCCTGTGAGAGAAATGGCGCGAACATCCGCGTGCTCGGCGAGCGGCGTGCCGACTTCCGGACCGTACCCGGTCACGATGTTAATGACGCCCTTTGGCAATCCGGCATCGGTCAACGCGCGGACCAGATTAAAGGTCGAGAGAGGCGTGTCTTGGGCGGGTTTGATCACGCAGGTATTGCCGCAAACGATTGCCGGCAATAACTTCCATGACGAGATCGCCATGGGGAAGTTCCACGGCGTGATCATTCCGCAGACGCCGATGGGCTGCCGGACCGCCATCGCGAACTTGTTCGGCATTTCAGACGGCACGGTCGGCCCAAACAAACGGCGTCCTTCGCCCGCGTTGTAGTACGCGGCGTCGATCGCTTCCTGCACATCACCGCGAGTTTCCGCGAGGACTTTGCCCATCTCGCGCGTCATGTCGCGCGCATAGTCTTCTTTACGCTCGATCAGGATTTCGGCAGCCCGAAAAACGATCTCCGCGCGTCGCGGTGCCGGAACCAAACGCCATTTCGCGAATGCTCGCTTGGCGGCGTCGACCGCCGCGTTGACGTCAGCTTTTGAGGATTTCTGGAAGATGCCGACCAGGTCGCGAGTATCCGCAGGATTTCGATTCTCGAACGTCTCGCCGGTCCCTGATTCGACCCACTCCCCATCAATAAAGTTCTTGAAAACCCGAGTCTGGCTGTTGCTGAGCGTCGCTGGAGTCGCCAACGTATCGGTTGCCATTAGATCTCCTTACTTTAAGAGCTATGAGTGCCCAAACCTTTTGATGCTACAACGGCCAGGAAGAAGCGGCAACCACGATGCCGGGCGGCAAAGGGGCCATTCTACGATCTAAAATTCGCGGATTAGCGCGGGTATATGGAGGAAAGATCTGGGCAGGGAACTGTGCGAGTCGGGGCAAAGAAAAGCCCCGCTCGCCTGGTAACGGCCAAGAGCGGAGCTCTCTCATGAGGCAGTCTTACTGCGGTTGAGTCTTATCCTGTACTTTGTCCGCGCCTTCCTTCGTCTTCGTCGCAGTCTTGTTGGCGGCCTTCTTGGTAGTTTTCTTCACAGCCTTGCCGGTCTTTTTTGCGGTTTTTTTGGTCGCGTGGCCGGTATCTTTTGCAGCGTTCTTGGCGTCGTGTCCAGCGTCCTTCATGTCTTGCTTGGCGCCTTGATCTTCCTGTGCAACCGCCGAGACAGTCATGCCAGCCAGCGCACCTGCGAGAGACACAACCAATGCGATTTTACGAATCTTCATGCAAAACTCCTTTCGAGGTCCAACAGGGTTTTTTGGAATGCATCCAACCTCACACGCGAGGGACTTCTAGTGCGTATCGCTTCCGGTTGCGTACGTGTCGCCGCGCCTTACCCGGTTGCTGATGTCCTGCACTTTGCCGGTGATTGAATTGCGGATATCCGCTCCGCTGGCGGGGGCCAGCAACATTCCGGCCCCGACGCCCACACCGATTCCAGCGGCGAAACTCAAGATATTGCGGAGGGTGTGATCTTCACGAGGCACAATCACCTCGCGGGCGTTGTTGGCCATCGTGGTCGCGCTATCGGCCATGGCACTGGCGCGATCGGAAACGCGATCTACCTGGTCGGCCGTCTGGTCCATGATGTAAACCGCCGTGCTCAGAATTGATTTAATCAGTTTGTTCATTTTCATTTTGATCACTCCTTTTCATCGGAGGGCGCGAGGCCCGTCCAGTTGAACTTCAGCAACTTATGGATTTGCCGGTTATACACCACCGCGTCCGGCTCGTTTGGACCGCCCGCATCTTGGTGATCACACTAGACGTCATCTTCAAGCCTATGAGGTCCCTTCTGTGGTGTCTTTAGGGAAAACCTTGTACTCGAACGAAAACATCGATGTATCAACGGCATTCAACAAAACTTACTCCTAAAGATGTGATTCAGCCAGCATGGGGCAACCGAATGCATGGCGGCGGGTTCTAATGCAAAAAACGTCGGAGATTTCAAACGAGTCTGAGCCACACAAAACTCGCGGCAGCGTTGACTATGATCGTTATGCTGAGCAGCGTCCCGTCCTTTGCGGTTCTCGGAGAGGATGTCTCGACGGTGCAGGGTGACCAGTCCCATTTCAACGCGACCTTGCGAGTCACCCAGACAGCTGGATACGCGGTCCACGAACTCCATTCTTCTTCGGGCTTGGCGGTGCGAGAGTACGTTTCTCCTTCAGGCAAGGTATTTGCCGTCGCGTGGCATGGCCCATGGCAACCCGATCTCAAGCACCTGCTCGGCACTTACTTCGATTCATACCGCTCGGGTTTGCAGGCGCCCGGGCGCGGGGCAGGGCACGGGCCTGTTGTCATCCAGCAGGACGGACTTGTCGTCGAGCTGGGAGGCCACATGCGTGACTTTGTTGGACGTGCGTATCTGACCGACCAAGTGCCGGAAGGCGTCAGTCTGGAGAAGATCCGTTGATCCGGTACTCCATTCATTCGCAGCGAACCGGTCGAATGGGAGTGTTTGTGCTGGCGGCGTTTGCTGCGAGTTGCGGTGGCGGAGGGAGCCACGCGAATACCGTGACGAACACAGTCGTGACGACGGGCAGCAACGTTCAGCCGATCTCGGTGAATGCGGGTCCGACGGGTAATTATGCCAACGGCGTGTTTACGAGTGTGACCGTGTGTGTCCCATCCACCACCAACTGTCAGACGATCGACAGCGTTTTGGTGGACACGGGGTCTTACGGTTTGCGTCTGTTGTCGTCCGCCGGCGGTGGTGCTCTGACATTGGCCTTGCCGCAGCAAAACGCGAGTGACGGAAATCCGATTGGCGAGTGTGCGGGCTTCGTCAGCGGACTTACCTGGGGCCCGGTAAAAACGGCAGACATTACTCTTTCGGGCGAACAGGCCAGCAACCTTCCCCTGCAGGTGATCGATCCGACGTTTGCGACGGTGCCGGCGACCTGTGCCGCCAGCGGGGTTCCGGAAGACGACACGCTGCAGGCTTTGGGATCGAATGGCATTCTAGGCATCGGACCTTTCGCTCAGGATTGCGGAAGCGCTTGCGCCGCCACGGGAGCGACCAATCCTGGATTGTATTGGGACTGCGCCTCCACATCCTGCCAAGTCACTGCCGAAGCGCTCACCGAACAAGTCCAAAATCCAGTGCCTTTGTTCGCTACAGATAACAATGGCGTGATCATTGAGCTGCCGTCACTGTCCGGTAGCGCCGCGAGTTTAATGGGCTCGCTGGTGTTCGGCATCGGGACTCAATCGAACAATGCTCTGGGGAGCGCTGCGATATTTCCCCTGGACTCGAGCGGGGAGTTCAGCACGACATTCAAAGGGCAGACCTATCCGGCCTTTGTCGATAGTGGCTCGAATGCGTACTTTTTTCTGAATACAAACTTGACTGGGCTACCCGCATGTTCCGCGAGTTCCGGCTTCTACTGTCCGGCGTCGCAAACGAATCTGACGGCCACCACCGTCTCAGGAAGCACCACGGCGAACATCACCTTCGCGGTCGCGAATGCGGATACGCTTTTCTCTACTGCGTCGAACGCCGTATTTGGCCCGCTCGCGGGACCGAACCCGGGAACTTTCGATTGGGGCCTCCCTTTCTTTTTTGGCCGTAACGTTTTTACTGCGATCGAATCCAAGACAACTCCTGGCGGCGCCGGCCCGTACTGGGCATACTGATTTCTCTCTTGTGAGGGAAAATCCCGTGGTGACTCACGCCCATTCCCAGGCCTCGTTACACGTAAAACCGGATAGCCCACTAGCCCAAGACCAACTACCGTCGTTAGTGCGTTGGTTTGCTACTGACCGTGAGTGGAGGGATGACCAATGGGCGAACCGAATTTCCTGCTGCGTCTTTTTTTGGCTGCCCTGATCGTGCTGGTGTCGATGGTCGGTGTAGGCCGCGCTGCCGATGACCAGTCTGACCTTGCAAAGCGCTTGAATTCTTCGACTGATGTTCTGAATCAGGTGATGGCCGCGCCCGAGAAATCAATTCCCACCGGAGTGATCCAGCGTGCTGCTTGTGTCGCGGTATTCCCGTCGACGATCCAGGTCGCGGTGCTCGTGGGCGCGAAACACGGCAAGGGATTCGTTACGTGCCGCACTCGCAGCGGATGGAGCGCTCCAGCACCGCTCGATATTTCCGGAGGCAGTTGGGGTGCTCAACTTGGCGGTGAAGCCGTTGACCTCGTGCTGGTCGTTACAGACGAGAAAGGAATGCAACAGCTCGAGTCCGGCAAATTCAACCTGGGAACTGAAGCATCGGTGACGGCGGGACCTCTGGGCAAAGAAGATATGAAGATGGATGCGGATGTGTTGAGTTATTCCAGAGCTCGAGGCGTATTCGCTGGAACGAATATTGGTGGTTCGTCGATTACCGAGGACGAAGGGAACGCTCGTGTGATGTACGGCTCCCCGATATCGCTCCCCGAGATTTTCAAGGGCAAGGTCCGGCCTCCAAGTGTGAGCGGAACATTTCTGTCCACGGTAGAAAAATATGCCGGAGGAGCGATGAAAAATCACTGAAACGCCACCTTCGTCCTCCGAGCGCTCGACAACCGTCCCATTCGCTTTTGCATCCAAGCGGCCTCTATGTCGAACCGGGAAGCCAACGCCTTACCCGAAACCTCGTCGGAGCCGATCGAGCTTCCGGAGGAACAGCAACTTCTTTTTCGCGAAATCCTGGAGTTATTCGAGCAGCAGAAGCTGCCGTACGCCGTGGCCGGCGCTTTTGCATTGCAGGCGCACACTGGGATCTGCCGCGATACCAAGGACCTCGATCTTTTCCTGACATCCGAAAACGCTGCTGTCGCTTTGAGCTTGCTTCGAGACAAGGGATTCGAGTGCGAGATTTGCGATCCCGTATGGCTGTTCAAAGCGCATCGCGATGGTTTCTATGTCGATATGATTACCGGCATGAGCAACGCAACGATCAGTGTGGAAGACTCGTGGATCCAGCGGTCGAAGCCTGCGATTGTTCACGGGGTTCGTACGCGCGTTCTAGCGGCGGAGGAGTTGCTGTGCTCGAAGTTGTTCGTGACGCGTCGAGAGCGCTTCGACGGTGCCGACATCGCACACGTCATCTACGGAACTCGCGGGCAACTGGATTGGGCACGCATCTTGCAATTGACGGGCGACGACTGGGAGATGATTCTTTGGGCTCTCGTTTTGTTCCGCTATGTCTATCCCGGGCAGACGCAATACGTCCCGGCTGAGGTATGGCATGATCTTCTGCGCCGTTTTTCAGACGCAGTTTCTCACCCCGATCCGAACGCCCAGTTTCGAGGAAGCCTGATTGATGACAAGATGTTCGCTATCGATTTGAACGAGTGGGGGCTTGTGAATGTACTGCAAGAGTATCGCGAGCGGCGGCTGCAAACTCTGCCGGGGATCTGCAAGAACTCATGAGAATCGCTGCCACCGCCGATCTGCATTTTTCCGCGTCGCGCCAGGGCGCACTGCACGATCAGCTAGGTCGCGTGCGGGATGAAGCCGACGTCCTCGTACTGGCGGGCGATCTCACGAATTACGGAAAAACAGAGGAGATGCAACCCCTGCTCAATGTCGTCTTGCGCTCGCGCATCCCTACTGTTGCGGTTTTGGGCAATCACGACTACGAAAGCGGCAAGCAAGAGGTTTTGATTCGAATGATGGAAGACGCGGGCATTAAAGTCCTCGATGGTACCGCGTATGAGCGGGACGGAGTGGGGTTCGCAGGCACCAAAGGATTTGTCGGAGGTTTTGGGCGGGGAGTGTTAACAGCATTCGGAGAGCCTGAGATCAAGCAGTTCGTGCAAGCCTCTATCGACGAGGCTTTGAAACTCGAACGGGCGATGGCTCAGCTGCGCACACCGAAACGCGTGGTTGTAATTCACTACTCCCCGATTGCCGCCACCGTGCAGGGCGAAGCGCCGGAGATATTTCCATTTCTCGGGACCACGCGCCTGGCGGAAGTTATCGACCGTCACGGCGCCGATCTTGTTGTTCACGGCCACGCGCACCACGGCCAACTCGAAGGAAAAACCATCGGCGGCAGTCCCGTATACAACGTTGCCGTGACTTTGTTGCAGGCGCGTGAACCCTCCTCAGCCTACCGATTGTTTGACATATAAAGCGATCACGGACTTATAAGATGCAAGTTATCGAAACGGTCACGCATTCGCCGCGCCTCGGTGCCCAGCGCACATCGGAGGGGATGTGGGAGTTTCTCGTATGGGCTCCGCATTCGCGTGCCGTTTCGCTGTATTTCTGCGACAGCGGCGAGACGCGGCCGATGGAGCCCGGTCAACGGGGCTATCATCGCGCCGTTGTGGCGAATCTGAACTCGCAGGCACGCTATCTTTATCAACTCGAAGACGGACGGCAGCTCCCCGACCCGGCCTCGCGATATCAGCCGGAAGGCGTGCATCGCCCCTCGCAGGTGGTGGACACCGGAGCGTTTGAATGGAGCGACCAGAATTGGAAAGGCCTCACGCTCGACCGAAGCATCATCTACGAGCTGCACGTCGGCACCTTCACTCAAAAGGGGACGTTTGAGGCCTTGATCGAACATCTCCCGAGGCTTGTCGATCTCGGCGTCACGACGATCGAACTCATGCCGCTTGCGCAATTTCCCGGTACTCGGAATTGGGGCTACGACGGCGTTTACTTATTTGCTCCGCAGAATTCGTATGGCGGCCCGGAATCGCTGCAGAGGTTAGTCAACGCAGCTCACGGCGCAGGTCTGGCGGTTGCACTCGACGTTGTTTACAACCACCTCGGGCCCGAAGGGAACTACCTGAGCGCATTCGGCCCTTACTTTACCGATCGCTATCGGACGCCATGGGGACAAGCCATCAACTTCGATGGTGAAGACAGCGATGAAGTCAGAAGGCTCTTCATCGAAAATGCTCTGTACTGGATGGGGGAATATCACTTCGACGCTCTGCGGTTGGACGCGGTTCACGGAATCTTTGACTTCGGAGCGCGGCATTTTCTTGCGGAGCTTAAGTCATCCGTCGCGGAGCTTTCGTCGAAGGTGGGAAGGCCCCTTTCCCTGATCGCCGAGAGCGACCTGAACGATTCCCGATTGCTGCAGCCTTTCAACAAGGTGGATATAACCTTGATTCGCAATGGAGCGATGATTTTCATCATTCCGTACACGCGCTGCTTACCAAAGAAAATCGAGGATATTATTCCGGGTTCGGTGGTATTGGGCCGTTGGCCGGAACGTTACGCGATGGTTGGTATTACTGCGGTCAATATTCTGCGTACCGGAATCGCCATTTCGGAAATTCTCCGAAGGGCATTGCACCTTCCAAGTTTGTCGTCTGCAACCAGAATCACGATCAGATTGGAAATCGCGCCGCTGGCGATCGACTTTCAAGCCTTATCAGTTTCGAGGGTCTGAAGCTTGCGGCAGGCGTAACGATCCTGTCGCCGTTTGTCCCCATGCTCTTCATGGGTGAAGAATACGGCGAGTCATCCCCGTTTCAATACTTCACGAGTCACGGCGATGCTGATCTTGTCGAAGCAGTCCGGCGTGGCCGTCAAGAAGAATTCGCGGCCTTCGGTTGGAAAAACTCCGTCCCGGATCCTCAAGACAAGCAGACGTTCGAACGATCGAGACTGAATTTGTCGCTGGAATCAAAAGAGCCGCATCGAACCCTCTTGCGCTTGTATGAGCAACTGATTCGAACGAGAAAGGCGCTCAAGTTAGGCACCAACCTATCGAGAAGTGTCCGCGAGTTGGGCGACAATGCTGTCTTGCTGCGATATCATCACAACTCCCGGGAGTCGGCTGTGATTTTCAGCTTCGCAGATGCCTCGATGGAGTTTGAAGTCTCCGAGTTGGAAGGGAACTGGACGGTAATGATTCACTCGGCTGGCGTGCGCTGGAGAGGGCCTGAACCCGACTTGCCGTCGACGCTGACCATCAAAGACAGGGTAGGGATTTCCCCTTATTCATTTCTGGTGCTTGATCGAGTTCAATCGTTCCCGGAGGCGGAGTGAAATACGTTTGCATTCATGGGCATTTTTATCAACCGCCACGCGAGAATCCCTATCTCGAAGCGATTGAGTTGCAGGATTCCGCCTATCCTTATCACGACTGGAACGAGCGCATCACTGCGGAGTGTTACGCGCCGAATGCGGCTTCCCGCATTCTCGACGCCGAAAATCGCATTCTCAAGCTGAAAAATAATTACAACCAGATCAGTTTCAATTTTGGCCCGACGCTCTTGTCGTGGCTGAAAGAACAAGCTCCACGAGTGCACACGGAAATTGTCGAAGCGGATAAAGAGAGCGCAAAACGATATTCCGGACACGGTTCTGCGCTGGCACAGGGTTACAACCACATGATCCTTCCGCTCGCCAACCGGCGAGACAAGGTGACTCAAGTCAAGTGGGGCATCAAGGATTTCGAAAGCCGTTTCGGCCGGCGGCCGGAAGGCATGTGGCTGCCGGAGACTGCTGTCGATACCGAGACGCTGGAAGTCCTGGCTGAAAATGGAATCGTGTTCACGATCCTGGCACCTCGACAAGCCAAGCGCGTGCGCGCGAAAGACAGCACTCGATTTCATGATGTCACCGGAGCACGGGTAGATCCGGCGCATGCGTATAGCGCGAGGCTGCCATCGAAAAAGCGAATCAATTTGTTTTTCTATGATGGACCCATCTCGCAAGGTGTCGCATTTGAAGGCTTGTTAAGCGACGGGAAACGGTTTGCCGATCGATTGATGAGCGGCTTTTCCGACGCTCGCCAAGGTCCGCAACTGGTTCATATTGCGACCGACGGCGAGAGCTACGGCCACCATCATCATTTCGGCGAGATGGCGCTCAGCTATGCGCTCGACGAAATCGACCGCAACGGTATCGCCAAGCTGACAAATTACGGCGAGTTCCTGGAAAAATATCCTGCGGAAGATCAGGTCGAGATTGTCGACAACAGCTCGTGGAGTTGCGTCCACGGCATCGAACGCTGGCGCAGCGATTGCGGATGTAATTCGGGCGGACACGACTGGAATCAGAAATGGCGGGCACCTTTGCGTGCCGCTCTGGACTGGCTGCGCGACCGCCTCGCTCCCATCTTCGAGTCGAGGTTAAAGCTCTATTTCAAGGATCCATGGGCGGGGCGCGATGACTTCATTCGGGTCATCCTGGATCGCTCCGAAGAAAATCGCGCAGCATTTTTCGCCGATCATGCGATTCGTCCTCTCCAAACGGACGAACAAGTGACCGTCCTGAAGCTTCTCGAGATGCAGCGTCACGCCATGTTGATGTACACCAGTTGCGGATGGTTCTTCGACGAACTCTCGGGGATCGAGACCGTGCAGGTCATCCACTACGCGGGCCGCGCTTTGCGTTTGGCCGAAGAGATCTCTGGTGAATCGATTGAAGCCGAATTCCTGCAGTATCTCGCTAAAGCGAAGAGCAATCTCGCCGAACAAGGCGACGGGGCCAAGATCTACGAGAAATGGGTGAAGCCCGCGGTTATCGATATCCGGCGTGTCGCGGGCCATTACGCGATCAGTTCTTTGTTCGAAAACTATTCTGAGAAGACTCGCGTCTACTGTTACGAAGTTGACCGGCTCAAGTACTCGCTGGAGGCGGAAGGGAAGATGCGGCTGGGCACAGGAGCCGCTCGCTTTCGATCGACCATCACCGGTGAATGTGCGGCGCTCGCGTTTGCGGTCGTCCATTTGGGCGATCACAACGTCACCGCAGGAATTCAGCCTTTCGAAAACATGGCGGAGAAGGACGAGAAGAGATTAGCCGAGGCTTTCGACCAGGCTGACACGGCGGAAGTCATCCGCCTGCTCGATCAAATTTACGGCAAGGATATCTTCTCGCTGCGGCAGCTATTCCGAGACGAGCAGCGGAAGATTACGAACCTCATCCTCACCGACTCGGTGAACTCTGCGGCCGCTGTATACCGGACCGTATTCGAGAGCCAGGCGCCGCTGATTCGTTTCCTGAACGGGCTCGATATCCCCGTTCCAAATGCACTGAAGTCGGCAGCAGAAATCGCTCTCAATAATCAGCTCCAGCAACATCTTGAGCGCCCTGAACTGGACGCAGATGGGATCCAGAGTCTGCTGCGCGAGGCGACTGCCAGCAAGATCACCCTCGATGGAACCACACTTGAGTTCAAAGTCCGCAGACGGATTGAGAAGGAAGCGTCGGACTTCGCCGCGAATCCGGCGGACCTCAGCGCGGCGGAGCGCATGCTCAAACTGCTGGATCTGGTTCCGTCGCTGCCGTTTCCCGTTGTGCTGTGGGAAGCGCAGAATCTAGTGTATCGACCATTGCTGACTGCTTATCAGCAAAACGGTTGGCATTCGCCGGCCGCAGATCCGGCCGCGGCTCATCGCCACGAAGAATTGAACCGTCTCGCGACACAACTTCACATTCTGCTACCGCAAGGTTAGAAGATGCCGTCGACTCGCTTGCCTTCCGCAACCTACCGGCTTCAACTCAATCCGGAGTTTCGTTTCGCGGACGCGCTCAAAATAGTCGACTACCTGGATCAGCTTGGTATTTCCGACGTCTATCTTTCGCCGATTCTGGCCAGCCGCAAAGGGAGCATGCACGGCTACGACGTCATCGATCCCGGCCGGATTAATCCCGATCTCGGCAACGAAGAAGAGTTCAACGCTTTGCAGACGGAGTTGCAGAATCGTGGAATGGGGCTTCGTGCTCGACATCGTTCCCAACCACATGGCGGCGAGCGCTGAAAATCCCTGGTGGATGGATGTTCTCGAGAACGGCGCGCAATCGGCGTTCGCGGGCTTTTTCGACATCGAGTGGCACCCGCACGCGCGCAGCCTCGAAGGGCGGATTTTGCTTCCGGTTCTCGGGCGGCCTTTCGGCGAGGCGCTCGATTCGGGAGAGATCAAACTCATCTACAACGACAGCCGTTTCTTCATTCGATATTTTGAATCGCTGTTTCCAGTTTCACCGCGGTCGTACCACGCAATCCTGAATCTTCACGCAGGGCGCCTGAAGGACTCGTTGAGTCCTGAAAGTGCTGCCTACCACGAATATTCGGGCATCCTTTCATCAGCGCTTGATTTCGCGCGCGCAGATCGACGCGCGGCTGCGACTGCCTCCGAACAACGGATGCGGTTTGAATCAGCTCGCGACCGCTTGAAGTCTGTGATGACGAGCAGTCCTGAGATCTCCAAGCTTGTTTCAGAGAACGTGGACGAGTTGAACGGCCGGGAAGGCGATCCGGGTAGCCTTGGCCTGCTGCAACGACTGCTTGGGGAACAGAACTATAAGCTGGCGTTTTGGCAAAATCTTAACGAGAGCATCAACTATCGGCGATTTTTTACGATTGCTGATCTTGTCGGTGTCCGAGTCGAAGATCCGATTGTCTTCGAAGCGACTCACGGTTATATCCTTCGCCTCGTATCGAGAAATCCGTCGGCTGGTTTGCGCATCGACCATATCGATGGCCTTCGCGATCCCGTTTCGTATCTGAACCGGCTGCAAGAGCGGTTGGGCACCGAGGAAAGTCGTGCAGATACACGCGCCTACGTTCTGGTCGAGAAGATTCTCGCTCGTGGGGAGGATCTACCCGACGACTGGCCGGTCGCCGGGACGACAGGGTACGACTACGTCAATGAGGCGAACGGTATTTTCGCCGATCCCGATGGCGCGCAAAAGATTGAAGAGATTTATTCCAACTTTATCGGCCGCAAACAGGACTTCTCCGAAGTCGTCTATGAGAAAAAGAAGCTGGTCATGAATACGCTTCTCGGCGTCGAGATGCGTACGCTTGGACGCCAGATGGCAGAACTCGCCGCTCAGGACCGCTATGCCCGGGAACTTGACCGCATTCAGCTGATCGACGCCTTGATCGAAGTTACTGCTTGCTTCGAGGTTTATCGAACGTATATCCGCAACGTGGAACCGCCGGCCAACTCGACGAAGTACATCGAAGAAGCCGTCGCGGCGGCACGCCTCAAGGCTCCGCACCTGAGAGTCGGGGCATTCAATTTTGTGCGAGAGGTCCTGTTGTTGTTGAACCCGCCTCACGTGCTTGCCGATCAGCGGGAAGCGCGACTGGCATTCGTTATGCGGTGGCAGCAATTAACCGGCCCGATTGTCGCCAAGGGATTCGAAGACACTTCACTCTACGTTTATCATCCCCTGCTGTCGTTGAATGAAGTTGGTGGCAATCCGCAACCGTCAACGGCCCCTTCACTCGATGAGTTCTATTCTTTCCTGGAAACTCGACGTCAACGTTGGCCCGGCACCTTGGATGCTACCTCTACTCACGACACGAAACGGAGTGAGGATGTACGTGCCCGCATCAATGTACTTTCGGAGATTCCGGATGAATGGAAGGAGCATCTCGAACGCTGGGCTGACATCAATGCACGGTATCGCGAGCCAAGCGGCACTCAATTCGCACCCGATCGCAACGAAGAGTATTTCCTGTATCAGACGCTTTTGGGTGTTTGGCCGGTGGACCAGGAATCCAAACAGGACCTCATCGAGCGCGTGCAGGGACATCTCGTCAAAGCCACTCGCGAAGCCATGGTGCACACGCGTTGGACCCGTCCAAATCAGGCGCACGAAGAGGCCTTGCAGAAATTTATCGCGCGTATTCTTGCGCCAGAAAATGCCGACTTCCTCAGTGACTTCGGCCAATTTCAGAAAAAGATCGCATATTTCGGAATGGTCAACGCCCTGTCTCAGACTCTGTTGAAGATTGCGTCGCCCGGTGTGGCTGATTTTTATCAAGGCTCGGAGTTGTGGGACTTGCGTCTGGTTGATCCCGACAATCGAGGTCAGATTGACTTTGCGCGAAGAGACGCGCTGCTGAAGGAGATTTCAAACGCGGAAAATTCGAATTCGGAGCCACTGCTGCGTGAGTTGGTGGGACATTGGTCTGATGGGAAGATCAAACTACATTTGATCCGCAAAGCACTTCGTTTCAGGCGCGATCACGCCGACCTGTTCCACGAAGGCGAATTCCTGCCTCTGCAATCGGCTGGATGTCACGCTCGCAATGTTGTTGCTTTTCTCCGTCGCACTCCAACGTCATCTGCCTTGATAGCGTTTCCGAGATGGCTGGCGGAAATGGGCGAAGGGATAGACGGAGAGTCTGGCAAGGTGGACTGGTGCGATACGCGAATCCTGTTGCCTCTCCAAAACCCGACGCAATGGAAAAGCGTCCTCTCTCAAGTCGAATTGAAGGCTGGATCTCGCGAGGACGAGTCGTCACTGATGCTCAGTGACTTGTTCAAGAACTTCCCGGTCGCATTGTTCCACAGCTAGGCCGTCGCCGATCTTGGTTACGCAAGACTACGGTGCAATTTCTGCCTGAGCCGCCGTCCCACGCGCCGAATCCGGACTGATCCAGACAGTCAGTTTTGACGGTTCTGCCGCAAACTGATTCCGATCATTCCAGATCGCGAACGCTTCCGGTTTCAACTCGAATCGAATCTTCCTGGTCTCTCCAGCCTTCAACGAAGCCGTTTGAAATCCTTTCAGCATTCGTACGGGTTCTGCCAAGCTGGTTCCCTGAAGGCGAATATAGAGTTGCACGATTTCTTCCGCGTCGCGCGAGCCGGTGTTGGTGACGTCAGCGTCTGCAGTCATCGCCGCCGGGCCGTTCAAACTCTCGTTCAGTCTTCCCGCACTGAGCCGCTGTGTGCTGATCGCCGTGGGTCCGTAGGAAAATGTTGTGTAAGACTCACCAAAACCGAAAGGAAACTGAGGCGAGTTTTGTTCATCGATGTAGCGGGACACGTACCGGCTCGGCACGTCTGACGGCGGACGCGTCAAGTCGACATCGCCGGCGGGCCTGCCCGTGCTGAGCGCGTTGTAATACAACGGTTCCTGTCCGACAGCTCGCGGCCAACTCACGACCAGCTTGCCACTCGGGTTCGCATCTCCGAAGAGAGTTCTCACGAGGGCTGGCCCACCGCGCGTTCCGGGGAACCATGCTTCTAGAACCGCAGGCACGTGTTCAAATGCCCACGGCAGTGTGAGAGGTCGGCCGCTAAACAGGACTAATACGACGGGCTTGCCGGTGTGAACGACGGCCTCCAGCAAATCTTGCTGACGTCCGGGAAGCCCGAGGTGGGCGCGTGAGGCAGCCTCGCCGCTCATGTCTTGCGTTTCGCCGAGCGCCATGATCACGACGTCGGCTTTCTGTGCGCCGGCGACTGCGGCGGAAATGTCGTCATCCTTCGCGTCGAGAACGCCCGTTCCCTTGAAGCGCGAAACGTGATCGGCTCCCAGCTTTTGCGCAAGTGCTGCTGCCAGACCGACGCGAGGGCCGGAGCCTTCCGGCGCTCCAGTCGGATATGTGGAATCGTCCCCCAAGGGACCGATAACCGCGATGTTCTGACTTCCGCTCGGCAGCGGAAGCAGCGTTTTGCCGGTTGATGAAGCAGCGTTCTTGAGCAACACAAATGATCGCTCCGCCGCTTTCTGAGAGGCTGCCAGACTGTCCTCCAGATAAAGAGCTTTTGGTGCGGCTGCCTCGTCTACATAGGGATGCTCGAACAACCCGAGCGCAAACTTTACACGCAACACGTGCCTCACAGCGTCGTCGAGTTCGGTTGGCGATGCCTGCCTTGATGCGAGAACGGCCTGCAAGTTGTCGTGATAAAGACTGCTGACCATATCCATGTCGACGCCGGCAAGGAACGCCTTACGTGCGGCCGTCGCACCATCGTTGGCGATGCCATGTGGAATCAGTTCTCCAACGGAATTCCAATCGCTGACGACAAACCCGCGGAAGCCCCACTCTTTTCTCAGAATCTGTTTCAACGTAAACGGATTCGCTGTCGAGGGCACGCCATTGAGTGAATTAAAGGAACTCATCAACGTCGCGACGCCTGCGTCGACTGCTGCGTGGAAAGGCGGCAAGTAGTATTGCCGCAGCGTGTGCTCAGAAATTTCCGTCGAGTTGTAATCGCGGCCTGCTTCCGCAGCGCCGTATCCCGCGAAGTGCTTCGCGCAAGCGGCAATGCTGTCCGGCGAATTCAAACGAGAGCCTTGATATCCGCGGACGTAAGCCGCAGCCATGGCGGAGCCGAGGAATGGATCTTCTCCTGCTCCTTCGGCCATTCGTCCCCATCGCGCATCCCGTGCAATGTCGACCATGGGAGAGAAGGTCCAACGAATCCCATCCGCCGCTGCTTCCATGGCCGCGACGCGGGAGGCTTTCTCGATGATGGACGGATCCCAACTCGACGCCATGCCTAACGGGATCGGAAACTCAGTCTTGAATCCGTGGATTACATCCAGTCCGAACAGGATCGGAATGTGCAGCCTCGTTTTCTCCATGGCGATCCGCTGGTACTGATTGATGAGCCGCGGTTCATTGACGTTCAGGAAAGATCCCACTTGCTCGCGGGAGATCATTTCCTCGTAGTCGCTCCGTCCCGTGCCGGGTCCAGTCGGCTGCCCCGCGGAATATTGGACGAGTTGTCCGATTTTTTCTTCCACGGTCATCTGGTGAAGGAGAGCATCCACACGGGCATCGATCGCAGAGTCGTCGATCCCTTTCGTATCTGCTGATTGGACGGCGGTCGATTGCGAGCTCAAAAGAGAGGTCAACCCGACCACCGAGTAAAGCACCCAAGTGGCAATCCGGCGCTGCTCTGAGGGGCGGGATTCAGAACTAAAATAAGTGACGAAATTATTTCGAATCGATCGTTGCATCCGGCTGAGATCCTCCGTTCGCTTCTGAATCCAACCCTCTACTAAATCGGGTTAGTAGAGGGTTTCCGATGTGTATCAGAAACGTTTTTGCGACTAATGTCAAACAATAGGGCTGCCTGAGCCAGGCCTTCTCTTGCGACCCGATTCGCTTTGTGCGAGACTTCGCACCGTGAGCATGAAGAAAAAGGGGAAGGTGACCCGTCGCCCGGCGCCTGCGGCTTCGAAGCCCCTCAGCCTGAAGGAACTGGCCGAGCACCTCGATCTCTCTCCAGCGACCGTATCGCTGGTGATCAATCGATCGCCGGTTGCGGATTCCATTCCTCAACAGACGAAGGATCGCGTTTTTGCCGCCGCCCGCAAATACAAATATCGTCCCAATTTCTTCGCCCGCTCTCTGCGTGCCCAGTATAGCTTTACGGTCGGCGTGATCGTTCCCGAAGTCAGCGACGGATACTCAGCTTCCGTGATGAGCGGCATAGAAGACTTCCTCCTGCAGGAAGGATATTTTTACTTCGTCGTCAGCCACCGTCATCGCGCCGATCTGATCGACGAATATCCCAGACTCTTCGTCGAGCGGTCCGTCGATGGACTCATTGCGGTCGACACGCCATGGACCCTTTCTCTCTCCATTCCGGTCGTCACCGTATCCGGACACAACAAAGTCAAAGGCGTTACAAACATCGTCCTCAACCACGTACGGGCCGCCGAAATTGCGCTCAAGCATCTGGCTCAGCTCGGCCATCGTCACATCGCTTTTATCAAGGGCCAGGAGTTCAGTTCAGACACTGAGATTCGTTGGGCCAACATCGAGAAGGCCGCCCGGCGTCTCAAGCTTCCCATCGTGCCTGAGCTTGTATCCCAGCTCGAGGGCGATTCTTCTTCTCCAGAACTCGGATACGAAGCGACCCGCAGGCTCCTCTCATCCCACAGAAGATTTACGGCACTCTTCGCGTTCAACGACATCTCTGCGATGGGGGCGGTACGGGCTCTCAGGGAAGCGAAATTGCGAGTTCCCCAGGATGTTTCGGTCGTTGGATTTGACGACATCCGCAGTGCAGCCTATCAAAACCCAGCTCTTACGACCGTTCGCCAGCCTCTGCAGGAAATGGGTCGCATCGCAGCCGAGACTCTCTTGCGACGCGTCCGACAATCAGGATCGAATCACGGCGGAGAAATTACGGTAGAACCGAAACTGATCGTTCGCGAAACCACCGATCACGCTCGAACGCCAAATCAATAATTCACAGTGCTGGGTTCGATGTCGTTGCGTCGTCAACTTCCCGCGAACGCAGCGCAGGGATTCTCGCCTCCAGTCTCACCGCGTACAATATTGTTTGGCTCCAAGAGGTCCGTTCTCAGAAAGGCACTCATGACGACGACTCACCAGCCTCGCCCGCAAGTCGCCGCGGAAGTCCCCGCAGTTCCGCTGACCACTGAAGGTTACAGCGTCCTGCATCAGATGATGCGGCTCCGCTGGCCCGCGTGGCGTTCCTTGCCCGCGGCAGAAAAATCGGCGATTGCTCGGGAGGCCTCTGACGCGCTGGCCGCGATGGAGAAACATACTCCCGGCCAGTCTGCGCTTTTCTCGCTGATCGGACACAAGGGCGACCTGATGCTGATCCATTTTCGGGAATCCTTCGCTGATCTCAACCAGGCTGAGCTGCAGATTGCCAATCTGCGGCTCAGCGATTACCTCGAGCCCACGACTTCCTATCTCTCGATCATCGAATTGGGTCTCTACGATTCGACATTGAAGATTTACAAAGAGCTCATGGACCAGGGGATCGAGCAGCACTCGGATCAGTGGAAGGCCGAGATCGAATGCAAGCTGAACCGGCACAGGGAAGCGATGAAGCCGCGGCTGTACCCGGAGATTCCGCAGCACCGATATGCCTGCTTTTATCCGATGGACCGCCGTCGCGGGGAAGATAAGAACTGGTACAAACTGCCGATCGAAGAACGTGCGAGACAGATGAACGATCACGGCCTGGTCGGCCGCCGATACGCGGGAGAAGTGAAGCAGATTATCAGCGGTTCAATCGGCTTCGATGACTGGGAATGGGGCGTCGATCTCTTCGCCCAAGACCCCCTCGTCTTCAAGAAGCTGATCTATGAAATGCGTTTCGACGAAGTCAGCGCTGTTTATGCGCTCTTCGGCACATTCTACGTCGGAGTCCGAGTGCACGCGGCGCATCTCGAAAAGCTGCTCGGCGGGGAACTGCCAGAATAATTTTCACAGATCTCACCACGGAGACACGAGACGCGGAGAAAAACTTGTCCTAATTTGTTCTGGGAACTCCGTCTCTTTGATGTCCTCAACTTCCTTAAGGAGCCCTAATGTCTACTCTTGGCCTTATCGAATACAAAGATGCCAGCCCCGAAGTCCGTGCCGTTTACGACGACATCATGGCAACGCGCAAGACCGACTGGATCAACAATTTCTGGAAGGCGATCGCTCACGATCCCGCGACTCTGAAGCGCACGTGGGAAGACATCAAGGAGATCATGGGGCCGGGTGCGATTGATCCCCTTACGAAGGAACTGATTTACGTTGCCGTCAGCGTTACCAACCAGTGCCACTACTGCATCGCCTCACACACCGTTTCGGCTCAGAAAAAGGGTATGAGCGACGCGATGTTCAAAGAATTAATGGCAGTGGTCGGGATGGCAAACGAGACCAACAAGATGGTCACTGGATATCAGGTCGAGATCGATCCGCAGTTCAAGAAATGAAGCGCTTGACTGTGTCGCGAGCTGTCTTGGCCGTTAGTGCAGCTATCCTCCGCTCTTTGCCGCGTTGTTGATGGCTTCTGAGACTCGCGGCGGCAGGTTCTTGATTCGGTAGATGTAAGCTGCGACGGTCCAAAGCTTCTCATCGCTGTCCCAAACCCCGTTGGCGAACATGCCAGCTCGGCGCACGCCATGCTTGGCCACCCAGAAAATCTGTGCCTCTGAGTACTCCGTTCCAACCTCGGGCAAGCGGGGCGCCGGAGGGTTCAGAGTTTCCGCTCCTGTCGGCGCTTTTCCGGGTGTTCCATGACAACCGGAACACTCGCCCAAGTAGATTTTTCCGCCCGCAATCAGATTGTCTTCGTTGGGTGCGATCGGATTCGCAATCTCGGGCGCGTGCCGCCGTACCGAAGCATGCACGGCCATACGCATCAACGCCGACTCGATCTGAGATGGAGGGACGTCAGCGCGAACTTCGGCCAGTCCAATGCGCAGATACAGAATTGCGCCCACCACTAACACAATGAGTGTGACCAAACAACCCAGCAAAAACTGTTTCATCGGGTGCTCCGAGTCTAGGGCGGGGATGCCCCTCAGCGCGATCTGCGAGTCGTGGTTGTTGGACTCTTGCTTCGTGCTTTGGATAGCTGAGCTTTCCACTCGTGTGCTTTCAAATCCACACTACGTCCCCGAAAGCGCACACCCTCGGCCTCAAGTCTCAACCGTTGCTCGATGGCCGAGTCTCCCGTGAGTTTGATATGGCCTCCGGCGCCGAGAACGCGCTGCCAGGGCAGTCCAAATCCTCTTCGTAGGACTCGCGCCACTTGTCGTGCTGCGCCAGGCAGTCCGGCCGCTCGCGCGATTGCGCCGTAAGTCGATACCTTGCCGCGCGGGATCGCACGGATCGCACGCTCGATCCGTATCCGCATGACTGCGGATTTGTCTGGAACAGACTCGCCTTTTTGCGACCGGGATGATTTCGGTTTCACTGTCGTCTTGAGAATTCAGTGGGGAAGTTGCGGGTAACAAGAACAAAGTCCGCGTCCCCGCCGGATGGTGCTGGCGAAAACGCGGATCTGAATTCAAGCAAACGGAATGTGAGGCAGAATGCCCCTACGCCGCTTGGCGAAATGCTTCGAGCGCTTCGTACTCTGAGTTGTAAACCTCGAATACCGTCAGCAGTTTGGTGACTTGCAGAAGATCTCCCACACGCTTCGTCAGGTTCGCTAGTTTGATACTCGCTCCCGAGTTGTGCGCGGTAGTGTGGAGCGCTACCAGCGTTCCCAACCCGCCCGAATCAATGTAGGTGACTTCCCCCAGGTTCAGTACAACTCGTTTTGCGCCATCCGCCAGCGCTTTCTTGACTTCCTCGCGCAGCAGGGATGATTCCTCGCCAAAGACGATTCTCCCACTGCACCCGATCGCGAGAATCCCGTCGACGGTTTTCTTCGTAAGTTTCAATTGCATGGCAACTCTCCTAAGCGACTATCCGTGGACGAATCCCGTCCGAGCCGCATCCCCAGCACAGTCTGAGTTCACAAGCCTAACGCCTGCGGAGGAGGTTAGCAAGCCCTCGGGACTATCGGACGTGGACGGCGATTGATGCCGATCGCAAACTGATCTTGTCTTACCTTTGTTGCGGACGCGACGCGGGTTGGGCGCGCCGATTCATGGAGGATTTAGAACCGTGTGTTTCCACTACCGGACTATCGAGTGAGGTAGTCGCCGCCGGCCTGAAAAGACCGGGTCCCGCTGGAAGACCGGATGGTTGATCATGCGCCTCCCGCAGCCGGTTCCATCCCGTATAATCTGTCTTCGAAGATGAGTTATACAGTTCTAGCTCGAAAATACCGTCCGCAGAAGTTCTCCGAGGTCATCGGGCAAGAACACGTCACCCGCACGCTCCAGAATGCGATTGAACAGGGGCGGACTGCGCATGGCTATATCTTCAGCGGCCATCGCGGTATCGGCAAGACCACCGTTGCCCGCATCCTCGCGGCTGCTTTGAATTGTCGCTCCAAGGACCACCCCGTCCCAGAACCTTGTGGCGTTTGCGAATCCTGCACCGAAATCCGAGCGGGAAACTCCGTGGACGTGATCGAAATCGATGCCGCCACGAACCGTGGCATCGATGAAATTCGAGAGCTGCGAGAAGGAGCCCGCTACCGTCCGGCACGCGACCGATTCAAGATTTACATTCTCGACGAAGCGCACCAGATTACCGACGCTGCCTTCAATGCGCTGCTCAAAACGCTGGAAGAGCCGCCGGATCACATTGTGTTTATGCTGGCGACGACGCAGCCGGAAGACATTCCGCAAACGATCCGCTCCCGATGCCAGCACTTCAGTTTCCGGGCGGTCAAGTTTGATGCCATCGTCGCGCAGTTACGAGAATTGGTTACCCGCGAGAAGATCGAAGCCGACGATGACGCTCTCGCGCTGCTCGCTGAAGCCGGGGACGGATCGATGCGCGACGCCTTGTCAATTCTTGATCAAGCCATCGCGAGTTCCACGGAGAGACTGACCGCGGATTCCGTCCGCAATCTCGTTGGCGCCGCGCCCGCCCACATTCTCGAACAGGTGATGCAGGCCGTATCGGAGAGTAAGAGCGAGGAAATCCTTCGCCAAGTCGATCACCTCATCAGCGAGGGACACAGCCCGACCCACTTCGCCCGGCAGATGGTTCGATTTCTGCGAAATGCCACGGTGGCAAAGATTGCAGGCAAGGATTCCTCGTTGCTGCAAATTTCCAGCGAAGAACGCGAGCGCGTCGAGCGCGTCGCCGAGCTATTCGGGGAAGAAGACCTGACTCGCCAGCTGCAGATCATGCTTCGTACACACGGAGAGCTGGGGTACAAACAGGAACAGCGCTTCCATCTGGAACTCGGGCTGCTGAAAATGGCTCACGCTCAAAAGCTGATCCCGATCGAGCAATTGCTGAGCGATTCGATTTCAGCTCCTGCCCAGTCCAGCGCTTCGCAGAAAACACCGGCCCGGCCGGCAATCGTACCCAGTTCGTCGGCGCCTGAGGGTCGGCGCCCAGAGCCCCCTGCGGCCCGTTCGAACTATGTGAGTCCGTTCGCAGCCGATTCTGCGCGCAAGGGCACACCACGCCAGGAGGACTCCGCGCCGCCAGTTCTGTCACCCGGGCCTCGGATCGTCGCTGCGGCCACCCAGCCGGAACCGGTGATCATGGGATCGGCAGCGCCAGCCACCCAACGCGACCTTGAGCCAATGCCGGATCGCCGGGAAGTAGCCAGCGTCGTTTCGACTGCTGTCGCGCTGGAGCCACAGCCCGAACTGCAATCTCAGCCGGAAGCACCTCTGGCGATTACGGCGCCTTCAGTAGCGGGCGACCAAATCGAGAAGCTGCAGGTCTCGGTTCTGCAAGCTCTCACGGACAATAACCAGCGCATTCTGGTCTCAATGCTTTCCTCTGGCGAGTGGAGCGTTCAGGGCAACGAAGTGATCGTCAAGATTGCCGAATCGCAGACCGTGATTGATATGTCTCTCGGCAACGATGCCAGGCGTATCGCGATCGCTTCAGCCAGCGGGGTGCTGGGCCGTGCGGTCAAGCTAAAGGTTATCCCGGGCGCCACGGTCAACCCGCAGGACAGCAAGCGTAACGGGGCGCCACGGCTGGCTCCTGGACCCGGTGGCCGCGGCCGTGCCGAGCAAGATCCAGTCGTCCGGCGCATGCAGGAAAAATTCGGCGCTGAAATTCGGACCGTGATCGATTACCGGGAAAAGCGCTAAAGAACGGGCGTCTGGCTTCGGCCTAAGGCGGCGGTTCGGTTCCCCTTCACGGCTGTTTTCCCGAACACGACTCGGGGCCGCAAGTTTTGAAAGGATTTTCATGGGTGGTTTTAACCTGCAGGACTTGATGTCGAAGGCGAAGGCGCAATATGAGTCTCTGCAAAAAAAGATGCAGGAGACCGTGGTGGAAGCCTCGTCCGGCGGAGGCACGGTCACCGCAAAGATGGACGGCCGCAAGCAGCTTCTCAGTCTCCACATCGATCCCGAAGCGGTAAGGGGTGGAGACGTCGAGATGCTTCAAGATCTCGTCCTCGCTGCGATTAATGAAGCCGCGCGCAAGATTGACGCGCAGATGCAATCCACCGTGGGGGGCATGCTCGGCGGATTGAACATTCCAGGCCTCTAAGCTCTTAGGCGAAATCAAACAACCCTCAACGCGATAAGGCAGGCGCTGAAATCTATCGTGAAACGATCGTTAGCTGTCCTCATTCTTCTCTCTCTTTCGTTAACTTCATCCAGCATCACGCAAACTCAGGACACCCGGAAAGAATCTCTTATGACCGATCACGTATCTGGACCGTTCGACGTAATAGTTACCGCGCAAGAAGACACGCCAGCGGAGCCTCTTTTGAATCGCATGACTCTCGACAAGCACTATCACGGTGATCTGGAGGGTACCGGGAAAGGCCAGATGCTCGCGGCCGGTACCGAGGTGAAAGGCTCCGGCGCATACGTCGCGATTGAGCGCGTATCTGGCACCCTAAAAGGTCATTCCGGCAGTTTCGTGTTGCAGCACTCCGGCACGATGACCCAAGGAGTTCCGCAGCTTTCGATTACCGTTGTCCCCGATTCCGGAACCGGCGATTTGAAGGGCATCAGCGGCAAGATGATGATCAACATCGCGCCCGACGGCAAGCATTCCTACGACCTTGAGTACTCGCTGCCCGGCAAGAGTTGAGCTGTTGTCCGACTGCACTTCTCATCTTGGAAGCATCTCGCAGTTACAATGCTTGTAACGGTTCGATTTTGCGTGAAGCATCGCAACACTCAAATAGCTGAACAAATTTCCTATGTCCAAGTTTGCGGAACCGATGTCGCGACTGATCGACGAGTTGAAGAAGCTGCCCGGCGTCGGTGCGAAGAGCGCACAGCGCCTGGCGTTCCATATCCTTCGATCAAGCGACGATGACGCCGAGGCGCTGGCTCTGGCGGTGCGCGACGTCAAGGCGAACCTGCGCCTCTGCTCTATCTGCAACAACATCACCGACGTTGACCCGTGCGTCTACTGCACCAGCCCCACGCGGAATCAGCGTCTTGTGTGTGTAGTGGAAGAACCCACCAACATCGCCGCGATTGAAAAGACGAAACACTTCAATGGCGTGTTCCATGTCCTCCACGGAGCAATCTCTCCCTTGCACGGCATCGGTCCCGAGCAATTGCGCATCGGGAACCTGATATCCAAGGTCGATACCGGAGACGTCGACGAGGTTATTCTCGCCACGAATCCCACAGTCGAGGGTGAGGCGACCGCGGTCTATCTTTCCCAACATCTGAAGCGCAGTGGCCTGAAGGTTACCCGGATCGCAATGGGTATCCCCGTCGGCAGCGACATCGAGTACACCGACGAAATCACCATGCTGAAGGCAATGGAAGGCCGCCGGGATATGTAGTCAGTATTCGTCTGCGGGCTGCGCACAAATCTGGGTGCAAATGTGCAATCCTTTGCTGCTACTGACTTTTCCCGCCTGCGATGGATCGCTCGAAGTCGGCTCCCAAAAATAGTGAAATCAATCACATGGGTGAGCGCCTCGCCGACGCTACGCCGTGGAAGCACAGTTGCACGTTCGATGCTCGAGAAGCCTGAGTTGCCGATTTATGACCGGCCTCGCCGACAGCACCCGAGGCCAGTCGCGCCGCGCTGAGATGTAACCGCATCCAACTCGACGCTGAAAAGCCGGGCCAACCAGCCCGGTTTTCCTTTGCTACCTACGACCTTCCAGATCCTCAAGTCTCGTCCCTTTTCAACCAAAGATTGTTAGTCGGAACCTCGCCCTGCCCGGAAGAGAAGTGGAATGCCAAGCCATCTTCCGCCACGCTGAAAACCAGTCATGCCGAGTTTCATGCGGCTGCAGCGAACCTCTTACGTAGGTTCGATGCGGGGCCGTCGGTTGATGAGGAGTTCTGCGCACGGTCGCGGAGCGAGTTCTCGAAGTGCACCGCTAATGTCATCAGCGCCCTGATAAAAATGCGAGAACAGACCGGGTAGGTGGGAAGCGGTCAACAAGGGATTTCGGGATCGAGGAACACGTTGAGTTCTTCCTCGGCGGTGGTCAATCCCTCGGGCAATGCGCCGCGATTGTACTCAGCCATTCGATTTTTCCACTTCAGGAAGTCGGTGATGCTTTGCGGATCGATGCGGACTTCAACACGGCGAAGGCTGGCAAGAAGAAGGTTCATTTCGTAGCGGAATCCTACGGCGGTCCGCAGGTTCTTCGCGGACGCCTGCGACATCTCAACCCGTCCGCGGCGAACTTCAAGCAACCCCCAACCCGCCGGTAATTCTTCGATCTTCGCCAATCCGGGAGGAGTCAGATAGAAGCGCTCGCTGCCCACTCCTTTTTCCGGCTTCAGCCGGAAGGGTTTGGCGCGGTCAGCCAGAAAATCCGCCCGCGTGATCTTACACTCGACCAAGACCGAGTGGCACGCCTGCTTCCATCCAATTGCATCCGGCATCTCCCCGCTGACACAGGCTTGCTCGGAAAGAACGACTCCGCAGCGGTAGGCCCGCAGCCACCGCACTGCCCGTTCCACTAGTTGCGCATGAGTCATGGGTTCGGTTTCAACGGTTCGTTTTCCAAAAACACGCACCGAAAATCTTCGCCAGTTGTACGCTGCAGCAGCCTCACAAGAAAGTAACTGGGAGGCTTCTCCATTTTTATGCCCTGACGCCCGGCCGTGGAAGGCGAGGTGTGCGTTGAGCCGTGGAAGCCGGCTTTACGAGAACTGGCCTTCGCAAAACGGTTTCCAGCAAATATCTTTCCGCTGCGACAGCCTGAGAGGTGGGAGTTCCATCCGCATAGCCTTCGGCGCCGATCACGAGGGCTTCGTTTTTCCCCAAAGGTGCGGGCTTCGTGAGAAATCCGTTCGCACGGCGTTTCGGGGAAACGGCATTCTCGATCTTCACACGGCGGATATGCCCGTCATGGCTCACGTCGAGCGCGTTCGCCAAGCGCAAGATGGCCGATAGTCGAATGATGTTCTTCTGTTCATCGGGCAGTTGATCGCGCAAGGCTTTATGGCTGCGTGTGGGCAGAGCGCCACAGTGAAAGCGGGCCACTAATGCGGCGCGACCCTATTGTTTCCGGCTTCCATCCAAGCGGACTTCCATGCTTCTTGATCAGTTCCAGTGAGGTTTTGTGGTGTCCCTTGTTGCCCTCGGCCTTGCCCACGTCGTGTAAGAGCGCCGCCGCATACAGACTCGCGCGGGAGTCTGCTCCGGAGTCGTCCCGCGATGACGCTGGCAAGGTTCGGGTGCCGAGGAAGCCTGATGACAACAAGGAGTCGTACAGTTCCAGGGAGAGTTTTGCGACTCGTTCCGAGTGCGCGAAGTCGGGATCGAGCGCCTTCGCCCACAACTTCATGCGCCGCGTTGCAATCTCCTGAATCTGCTTGCCTTGCGGCAATCCTGCGCGCCAGACATTCCACAGGGATTCCGGACCGGTCATCCTTTGCCGGTATTCGTCGACGCGCTTACCGCGCTCCTCAAGGATGCGATCGTGCCAGGTCCTTCGCGATTGATCATCGGGGAAGATATGGCAGGAGAGCGCCGTCGACCACAGCACATCGAGATCGTGGACCTCGCCCAGCAGATCTTGCATATGCTTGAGGTCGTTGCTCCATAGCTTGTGCTGTTCGGGAAGAAAATTCTCCACGATATAGCGGAAGCGCTTGATGCCGATGCGTAACGTATGCAGCGCAACCTGCGATCGGTTGCGAAACGCCCGGACATGCAAATCTCGGGCGGCCATCCATCGTTCCAGCGCCAGGTGCTTGAACACCGAGCTCCCAGGTCGAATTCGAGTTGTACGCAGTGGTAGAGACTTCGCCCACTGTTTCCATTGCTTGCGATCAAATTCTTCAAGGGCTGCTTGAGCTTGGCGTTTTTGCTCGAGTTCGCGGGTTTTCAGGATCGTGAAAAGAGTCTTTGCCGGATCGTTTTGCGGAATGTCAGAACCGCTGCTGCCAGGCGGCTCGGTGTTGCTCGTTAAATCCCCAGAACTCGTGTCACCGGAATTTGCATCGCTCGATTCAAGATCGCGGTCGGAGGCGAGTTTGATCGCAGGCCGCTTCGGGAAGTCAAGGGTCTCGATCCATTCCATCATGATCTGCACATCACGAAGAGCGCCCAGCCGCTGGAAGAGTTGCTTGCCCGCCTTCTTCATGGCCTTCCAATCATGGTCTGGGTCCATCGCGATCATGCCGTCGGCCAGAGAACGGCATCGCCGCAGCGCGACGCGCAAGTCATGTACCGGATCGGCGCTGAAGTCCGCCGACACGTTGTCGCACTCTTCGAGAACTCGCAACATCCAGTAGCGAAGCCCGGTCGTCTTGGCAGGGGTTTTCATCTAGCATGGATATCTTAGTGGAAGACTTGAATCGGGATACGCGGGTACCTTCGTAATTTCATTTTCCACAACCCATCCCGCTTTAATGGAATGGCGCCCCAACAGCACATCATGGAAAATCTCATCTTTTATTGCATCGTCCAACTCAACCTCATTTTCGGGGTGGCCGGATTGGTCTGGCCCGACAAACTGATGCCGATGTTCGGCCTGCTGATGTTTCCCTGGCGCGCCTCTCATCGCGCGATCCGTATTCACGGCGTCGTAGCCGTTGCCGGGTACGTCGCCGTCCTCGCCAAGCTCGCCGTGATCGGTTGATTCCCGCTCTCTCCAGCATCCAGTAACCTCATCGCGTTGACTTGCCCTACCTCCGTCTCTAAGATTCGAGCGGAATGATAGGCCAGACAATTTCGCACTACCGAATCATCGAAAAAATCGGTGGTGGCGGCATGGGAGTGGTGTACAAAGCCGAGGATCTGTCTCTAGGACGGTTCGTCGCGCTCAAGTTTCTGCCGGACGCGGTGGCACAAGATCCCGCTGTATTGGAACGTTTTCGCAGGGAAGCGCGAGCCGCATCTTCCCTGAACCATCCCAACATTTGCACGATTTATGAGATTGGCGAGAGCGATGCGACTCGCTTCATCGCCATGGAATATCTCGAAGGGATGACGCTGAAGCACGCCATCCCCGGCCGCGCGATGGAGATTGAAACCCTGCTGCCGTTGGCGATCGAAATTGCGGATGCGCTCGATGCCGCTCATACGGCAGGCATCGTTCATCGCGACATCAAACCGGCCAACATCTTCGTTACGAAGCGCGGACACGCTAAGATTCTCGACTTCGGCCTTGCCAAACTGGAGGAGAAAAACAGTTCTACGACCAGCATCTTGGCCGCGAACACTCAGTCCCAGAATGACCATCTCACCAGCCCCGGATCGACGCTGGGAACTGTTGCGTATATGTCTCCTGAGCAGGTCCTGGGCAAGCCACTGGACGCGCGCACGGATCTTTTCTCATTCGGAATCGTGCTCTATGAGATGGCGACAGGACAGTTGCCCTTTACGGGGGAGACCTCGGGGGCGATTTTTGACGCGGTGTTGCACGGAACTCCCGTGGCTCCGACGCGAGCAAATCCGCAGGTGCCCGCTGAACTCGAGAGGGTAATTCAAAAGGCGTTGGAAAAAGATCGTGAAGTACGCTTCCAGCACGCCTCAGACATGAGGGCGGACCTGGCGCGTGCTCGAAGAGACGCGGGTTCTACTTCATCGGCTGCTGTGGCGGCGCTATCCTCGGCGCATAAGGCTGCGAATTCTTGGATATGGGTCCTGCTGGCATCTGCAGTCGCGATCGTGGCCGGAGCTTTGGTATGGCGCTCTCGCATAGCATCGCAACCGGGATCGCAGAAGTCTGCCTCAGCTCCGGTGACGATTGCCGTCCTACCCTTCCAGAATCTGGGTGGCGACAAAGAAGACGACTTTCTCCGCATGGCCCTGCCGGATGAGGTTGCGAGCACGCTCAGTTCGGTGCGTTCTTTATCGATTCGTCCGTTTGCGACCACACAGAAGTATTCCGCGCCTGATCTCGATGTTCAGCAGGCCGGAAAGGAAATGCATGTAGGCCGCGTGGTAATCGGTCACTATCAGAAAGTTCGCAACCAGTTCGCTTTGACGATGCAGGCTGTCGATGTGAACGACGATCGGGTCTTGTGGCAGGACACGCTGAACGTCCCGGCCGAAGACCTGGTCGCGATGCGGGAACAAGTGACCACAAAGATCAGGCAAGGCTTAATCCCCGAACTCGGGGCGACGACACAGCCGGCGGACAGCGGGACTCACCCCACAAACGAAGAAGGCTACGACCTGTACCTGCGCAGCGTTGCGCTTGCGCATGACGGAGATCAGAACCGCGAAGCGATCCGAATGCTTGAGCGATCTGTTGGACTGGATCCCTCGTTCGCTCCTTCCTGGGCCGCACTCGGAAAGCGCTACTACTATGAAGATCAATATGGGCCGGGAGGCATCGGCGACACGTCTCGCACGGAGCCGGCCCTGAGGCGTGCGCTGATCCTGGATCCGAATCTGGAGGATGCCGAACAGCAGATCGTCACCATGGATGCCGATATCGGCAAGTTGACGCAGGCATTCCTGGAAGCGAAGACGATGGTCGCTAAGCATCCGCAAAGTGGATTTGCGCACTTCACGCTGTCGTACGTGCTTCGGTACGCGAGTCTGATGGACGAGGCGGAACAAGAGTGCGATGCAGCGGTGCGGCTCGATCCAGGAAACTATCAATTCCGGTCCTGCGCGGCATTGTTCCTCGTAATTGGAAAATTCGACCGCGCACGGGAATTTGGCAAGCTCGACGCGGGATCGGAATTTTCCAACAACCTAGAAGCCAATATCCTGCTGCGTGAGGGGAAAACGGCCGAGGCGCTCGAGGCACTCCGCCGGTTGCCGGCAAGCCCGTTCTTTCATACGCGCGCTTTGCAGGCCTGCTATTCATCGCCGCGCCCTCCCGGGTCGGCAGAACTGCTGCAGCAGACGGAAAGAGAGCTTTTCGCATTTCGGGATCCCGAGCCGCGATTTAGCCAGGCGAGTCTGTTTAACGTTTGCCTCGGAAATGATTTCACTACACGCCTGATAAGGTCGGCGATTCACGACGGGTATTGCGGGTACGACGGGCTGCAACTGGATCCGGTGCTGGCTACCTATCGCAAGTCGCCCGAATATCCGGCAATTTTGGCCGAAGCAAAGCAATGCCGCGATCACTTCCTCGCCGTGCGAGATCAAGTTCAACGCTGAACCGAATCAAATTCGCGACGCACTCGATCGCGGCAAAAAACGAAAGCGAGACCGAGGTCTCGCTTTTTACGATATTCGACCCCTTAGACCAATCTGCTCAGTACGAGAACGACTGGATCTCGGTGTCGTCTGTGTTGGGTCCATCCACAAACCCGGTGCGCTTGCCGGGATTAATCGCGATGTGGACGGGAATCACATTCCCCTCGCCGGAAAAGCTCAGGCCGTTCACGGATTCGACGAAGGTTCCCTTCGTGTCGTACACCTGAATGCTGCTTCCGCTGCTGGTGCTGGAAAAAGGCTGCGCAACCAGGAAGAGCTTGTTCACCGAATCGTAGACGATATGCTGCCCGGCGAAGAGAGAATCCTCTTGCGCGCCACGGTAGCATCACGCTGGTGCCTTTCTTCGTGGCCAACGTGTAGAACTGGACCGACGCGTCAAAGGAGGTCGTAGTGCAAGCGATCCCGTCTTGTGGGTCAACCGCGATACCGTTGATGACACCAAGTCCCAGTCCGGTGAACTTGCTGAACTTTCCGGTCTTCAGGTCCATCATGCCCACCATCGGAGGCACGATGAACGGAGAGTTTTTCTGGTGTCCCATCACAGCTTGATTCGTGACGCTGTTGTATGCGAGCTCGGGGGACTGTTCGAAGTTGAAGTCCTTGTCGAGCACCGGAATGGCGGCGCCGAAGGTATTTGCGGCCACGTTCGAACTGAAGACTACGGGGCGTTGCTTTGTGCTCGTATCCAGAGCGTAGACCGCAACGTTAGGACTTCCAGCGGCCCGGCTGACTTCATTCACGACGTGAGCCTGGTCAATCGGGGGCGTCCACGAACCCGTGATCTTGTTGCCGCCAACCGGATTGAGAAGGTTGAAAGTTCGTTGGACATGAAAGAGACTGACAACATGTTCGCGCTCGACAAGTCCTACCGAATTACCGACGATCCCCAAGGTCACGAAGTCGTCCTGCGTCTGCGTCTTTGACACGATCTTGATGATTTTTCCCGTGGAAGGATCAAATGTCTCGACGGCAGCAATAATCGTTCCGTTGGACTGTTCGGCCGCTTCGCTCAAAATGCCTTCGCCGCCATTTGGATCGATATCGAAGCCGAAGATGATTCCCCCGAATTGAGGATGAACAATAATGTTTCCCGCTCCGGCTTGTGGATTTGCCAAGACTGTCGAAGAAGCTGCTTCCTGCTGTGCCGCGGCCGGTTTTTCCGCGACCAGGATAGATAGAGCGAACGCTAAACAAGTCGCGGCAAAACGAAACCTGTGTCGCGAATCGACGCCCCAAGACTCTCGTGTTTCGTTGTTCATAGTTTTCCCTTCGAATTGAATGCCTTTGCGAACGGCGACGCAAAGTGTGGAAGTAGGCTATTGACCGGAAGTGGACGCAGTGTCAGGAATTTGTAAAAGAATTTGCAGAAAATCGATTATCTAGGCGTTATCGTTCAGACCTCTACGTCGATTCGTTGCACCAGAAGGGAAGCGAGACAGTCGCGTTGGGACACGAAGGACAGCCCTAATCGAAGAGCACCGCCTGCACACTGATGACTGCAGCAGGCTTGCTTACTGAATCCTTCGTTTCGAATCTTTCGAAGGGCGGCGCGAAAGCGCGGGTGTCGATCTTTGCAATTGCTGGAGCGTTTGCCAGGCCTCTGCTTCCCGATTCGCGGAGTTGAATCGGGTTTTCTGATAACACTCGACGTGAAGCTCGATCCTCGACTCTCCCGGCTTTCCAATTGAAAGCCCGCAAGAAGCACACATGGAATCACGATGTTCGGGATGACTGCAATTCTGGATGAATCGATAGACATGTTCGTTGATGATGCCATCAATCGAGGAATCTACGAGAGCGGCCAGAAGTTCGGCCGATCTGTCTGTGTCGGAGCGATCTGTCAAATCAACCAGAATGTTGATGCCCCCAACAATCTTGCCTGCGGCGTCACGCAGCGGCGTCGGATAGGGCGTGAAGCGGCGCCGGCTACCGTCAGGCCGCTCCGCAATGGCAATCTCGCCTCTAACGGTGCGTCCTTCTTTTAGCGCAACCGCCATCGGGCATTGATCATGCGGAAGCGGGGCGCCATCCGTACGAAACAATTTCCAGGTGACGCACCAGCGATCGACGCCCGGCATCGGCACTCGTCCTGAGAACTCTATCGCCGCGGGATTGAAGTAGGTGAGAAATCCGGCCGCGTCCGTGCAATAAACCGCAACTGGCAGGACATCGAGCACCGCGCGGAAGTGACCCGGTTCGAGGTTCGCGCCGTCCATATGTTTCCTCTCGAAGAGCGAGGAATGGGGGGAGGACCACCGCACTACAGAACATCGTCATTTTATCGCAAGCGTCAAGCCCGAGCGCATTGTTGATTGAGTGGCGAGTATGACATTGTCACAGGCAGTTCGGGAATCCGGAATTTCTTAGACGGTGTTAGTCCTATTCATTAGTCCCTGTGCGTTTTCTGGCGTGACGCTACCGAGCAGAAAACAATGCGGATTCGAAAATTGCCTGCGAGATCTGTTCCGACTTCGTAATCGCCGGACGTTTTTCCTTGTCCTTCACTGGTTCGAGGTTAAAAAGACGCACCCGCTGAATCCAGATCCCAGAACCTCTTGGACTCAGCTTGCCGTACCCACGCCCCTTCTCTTTGCGCCATTCCGCCTGCCAGACCAGTACCACCACACAACCCCAAGGAGGGATCATGCTTAACATCGTTAAGCTCGTGTTGAGTTGTACGTTGACGTTGTTGTTCTTTGTCGGAATGGCAACTGCTCAGACCGATCCAGGAGCGCAAAGCGGTAGCCGTGGCACCGGTGCGGCCTTGTCGTCTGTTCTTTCGGATGACAATCCCGGAATTCTCGCACTGTTCAACGACGGGCAGGGGCGCTTCCAGGAAGTCGAGTCGGTTTCAGGAGGCGTGAACAACGGACTTGGACCGCGTTTCAATTCCAATAGCTGCAGTTCGTGCCACGGACAGCCTACAGTTGGCGGATCCGGGCTCGCTTCTAATCCCCAATCGCAATTCATCAGCAGCGGCGTCACCCCCAAGGACACAATGCCGTACTTCGTTACGTCCACTGGGCCTACGGTTGAGGTGCGGTTTCCCTTTTACTTCAACCGAAACGGATCGGCGAATCTGAGTTCACCAAACGGCGGAGTCGAAGCGCTGTTCACCGTCACTGGCCGCTCTGACGCTGGCACTTGCACCCTGACGCAACCAAGTTTTACCTCTGCGCAGGCCGCGAACAATATCATTTTCCGCATACCCACTCCGGTTTTTGGCGCAGGACTCGTCGAGAACCTGGACGAATCAACTCTCCTGCTCAACTGGGCGGTCAACCTGAACAACCGTCTCGGGATTTCAGGCACTTTCAATCACAACGGCAACGACGGAACGATCAGCCGCTTCGGATGGAAGGCTCAGAATAAGTCTCTCCATGTTTTTGCGGGCGAAGCGTACAACGTCGAAATGGGGATCACGAACTTGCTCTTCCCGCAAGATCGTCCTCTTCCCGGCGAAGATGGCGGAGGCGGTAGTGGACTTGCTGGATTTTCCTCAAGCTGCCTGAATCTCAGCGGGGCGGGTTATCCGGAGGACGCCAGCAATCCCGGCGCTTCCGGTGCGGCTCTACTGGATGACGTTTCAGCGTTTGCGAATTTCATGCGCGCTCTCGCTCCGCCTCCAACCGGCTCCGTTGTGCTGAATGGTACAACCGTCGCGTCAAGCTCAATCTCCAACGGCGCATCGCTATTCAGTTCGATCGGTTGCGCAAATTGTCACAATCCAACTCCCGGCACAACGCAGAAGTCGAAAATCACGGGGTCGCTCAGCAGCGTTCCGGTCAAAGCCTACTCAGATTTTGAGTTACATCACATGGGGACGCTTCTGACGGACAACGTCGCTCAAGGAGGCGCGGGTGGCGACCAATTCCGAACTGCTCCTCTTTGGGGCTTGGGACAACGAATCTTCTTGCTGCACGACGGACGCACCACAAGTCTGGTCACCGCCATCCAGGATCACGCCAGTAAAGGCAGTGAAGCGTCTACGGTCGAGGGCAACTACCACAATCTCTCCACCAGCCAGCAGCAGGATTTGTTGAACTTCCTGCGCTCGCTCTGAACTCTCATTGAAACGTGCTGGCGAGGCCTGAACACCGCCTCGCCAGCTTTTTGAATTCACTTTTGCGAGTGTATTGACTGCAGACGCCATTCCGGCGTCGCAGATGAGAGGGCGAAATCATGGATTTTGAATTCTGGCGCTTTTTGTCCGTCATCGCTTTGTGCACGTCAGTTCTGGCTTTCGGCCAAAATCAAAGAGGGACCAGGGTTCCGGCTGAAGGCGGAGACTTTTCCAACGCAACCGATTCGCCGACAAAAGTCCCGACGGGGGTCATCCTGGTGAAGGGGGCGTGGTCGAGCGCGAGCGACGCGATCACGCCCGTGCCGGAAGGCGGGTCGGTGCAGGACAACATCTTTAACGACGACTATTTCCGGATTCACTACCCTCTGCCGACGGGCTGGATCGAACGGTACGAGGGCCCACCTCCCTCTGACACAGGTCAGTACGTTCTGGCGCAGATTCAACCTGCCGACCGGAATGGAAATAGGCGGGGAAGCGTCCTCATGACTGCGCAAGATATCTTCTTTACGCCTCAGCCCGCGGCAAACGTGTTCGACCACATGAGGCTCATCAAAGACACGCTGCAAGCGGACTACAAACTGGAGGGGCCGATTTCGCAAACCCAGATTGCGGGCCGGACATTTGCTTTTCTCTCGTATTGGTCACCGGTTGCGCAATTGCACTGGTACGTGATGGCTACTCAAATACGCTGTCACACCGTCGAGATTGTTGTAAGCAGCCGCGATACCAAGCTGATCGAATCTCTGATTGCAGGTTTGGACAAAATGTCATTGCCAGCCGAAGCTGGCATTTCGGCTGGGACCGGTGGAGGCGACGTACCCGTGTGCGTGAAGGGCTACGCGCGCGGAGACAATGTGCTCGAGAAGGTCGATCCGGTTTTCTCGCAGCCCAAATTCAATGCGGTTCCTGTCCGGATCATCATCGACAAGACAGGGAAGGTGAAGCACGTCCATCTTCTGAGTGCCTTTGAAGATCAATCGAAGGCGATCACCGATGCCCTCATGCAATGGAGGTTCCGGCCTTACCTTGTCGACGGCCATCCCGTCGATGTGGAGACAGGGATTATGTTTGGACGAATTCCGCGGCCGCCCGGATCTCAGGCGGCGGGATCAGCTGTCGAGTAGATCAAGGCCAGTTCGAAGTGACGGAATCCGTAAGCCAAGAAAAGAGGAAACGGGACCATCCTCCCCCGAGGCAAAGTCCCGTCTCTCAGTCGCGATGATCACGACTACTTCAGTCGCAACTCTAGATTACGAATCAATCGGTGCAAATGGACCGAACGTGGGGAGTGACCTGCTCCAACGTGGGATGGGATGCCACTTTATGGGGACACGCGCCCTCAGACTCTACCTCGTTCTTCTGGTTTTCCTTGTCGATCGCTTTTTCGGAATGCCGCGACTCAGATTGAACGCCGTGTTGACCAGACCGATGTGGGAAAAAGCTTGGGGAAAATTGCCAAGCATGCGCTTGGCTTGAGGGTCGTATTCTTCGGAAAGCAGCCCAACATCATTGCGAATTTTCAGCAAGCGCTCGAATAGCCTTTCCGCATCCTGGTGGCGCCCCTGAAGGTGATAGTTGTCCGCGAGCCAGAACGAGCATGCCAGAAACTGGCCCTCTCCATGGGGCAGTCCATCGACCGCTGGATCGACTGTGTAGCGGGCGACGAGGTGGTCCTGCATCAATCCTTTTTCGATGGCCTTCACAGTTCCGATCATGCGCGGGTCATCGGCCGGCAGAAAGCCAACCAGGGGGATCATTAGCAAACTCGCGTCCAGGTGCTGCGAACCGTAGTACTGGACAAAGGAATTCATGTCGGCGTTGAAGCCCTCGCGGCATACCTGATCGTGAATCTCGTCTCGCAGGGCCGCCCAGTGTTTCGCGACTCCATTCGTGAACCAGCCTCGCTCAATCGACCGAACCGCTCGGTCCATGGCCACCCACGCCATCACTTTCGAGTGCGTGAAATGCCTTCGCGGGCCGCGCATCTCCCAGATGCCTTCGTCAGGTTCCTTCCAGGCCGTCTCCAGGAAACCTAGAATCGCTTGGCCGATACTTTGTCCGTTCCGGCGCGGGTTGGGCTCGAGCCCCGCTTCTCGACCCTGGTAGAGCGTGTTGATAACCTCTCCGAAAATATCAAGCTGGAACTGTTTGTAGGCTGCGTTTCCGGTGCGAACGGGAGCTGAATTTTCGTATCCCGGAAGCCATGGCAGTTCAAGCTCTGTCAGTCTGCGCTCACCGCGAAGGCCATAAACGATATTGAGTTCGGAGGGACTTCCGGCCACCGCGCGCAGCAGCCACTCCCGCCACGCCTGCGCTTCCTCCATGTAGCCCGCGTTCAGAAGGGATTGCAGGGTCAGTGTGGCATCTCGAACCCAGCAAAACCGGTAATCCCAGTTGCGAACTCCACCGATGCATTCGGGCAACGACGTCGTCGGCGATGCGACGATTCCTCCCGCCGGTGAAAAGGTCAGGGCTTTGAGCGTAATCAGAGAGCGTTGCACGGCGTCCCGCCACTTGCCTCGGTAGGAACAACGTCCTGACCACTCCCGCCACCATTTTTCGGTCGCCTGCACTTTCTTTTCGATGCCTTTCAGCGCCGGTTCTCTCTTGTGCGAGGCGTACCATGTGAGGCCGAACGACACTCGCTGGCCTTTTTTTACGGTGAACTCGGCAACCGTCTTGAGGTTTTCTCCCCGCAGGGGTACGTCCGTTCTCAGACTTAGCATGTCGGGACCTGCGATCGCTGTGATGCCTCGCTTCACGCTGCGCACCCAAGGAACCACCGAGCCGTAGTCGAAGCGAATCACCAGATCGAGCTTCATCGCGACTTCTCCGCGCTTGCCGACGACGATGCGGATGAGTTCCGGCGCGTCATCGGACGGCCGCGTCATGCAATCGATCAGCAGCACGGCGCCACTCCTGGTCTCGAATTCGGTTTCCAGAATCAGGGTGCCCGGGCGATAGCGCCGAGTGATTTTGAGAACGGGTTCCGCGGGGGAAATCGACCAGTGTCCGTGATCGGGAGTTCCCAATAACCCCGCAAAACAGGCCGGGGAGTCGAAGTGAGGAACACAGAGCCAGTCGATCGAGCCTTGTTTGGAGATCAGAGCGGCGGTGTGACAGTCGCCGATCATTGCGTAGTCTTCAATGGGCAAAGACAGAAATCACCTCGTCGGGATGAAAGCGATCCACGCTTCTCACGATTGGTTAAGATGCCGCTCTGGACGATTGCGTGCTGACCGAAGAACGCGGGGCGCGCACAGCGTTCAGCAGACAATGCGGTCCCGCAGGTATTTACATTGCTTACAAAATATAGTTGATCATGGCCTTGGAACGGGGCACACACCGCTTTAGCGTGACATTGCTACTTCTCACAGCGAATCTTAGGACGACCTTCCCGGCTTTTACAATCTCTTGACACTGCCACGGAAATCGCGACATACGATTCTGTTCCTCGGGCTCGAAGCAACGTTTTGAGAAGCATTCGAAGTCCTTTTCGCAATGAGGGTCAAGGTCCGAATACGGCTCATTTCGTTGCGATCCATGCCCGAAAACCGCGTTTCCTTTCCAATTCGATCCGAGCCTGAAGGAGGCTGTTTTATGTCTGCACGATTCTTCGGCAAGGTTGCTGTGCTGCTGACGTTAGCGCTCGCATCTGCAACTGCTTTTGCGCAATACAGGGAAGTGAATCTCGTCTCAACTTCCTCGGGTACCACACCTCACAACGATCCCAACTTGGTCAACGGATGGGGAATCGCTTTCTTTCCCGGAGCTCCTTATTGGGTTTCTGACAACGTTACTGGGAAGTCCACCTTGTATGACCAGTTCGGCGACCTTATTCCGCTGGTGGTGACGATCCCGCCGGCGCCCAGTCAGCCGTTTGGTCCAGTTGGAACTCCTACCGGAATCATCGCCAACCCCACCGCCGGATTCGTGGTCACTGAGAACGGAGTCTCCGGGGCAGCCGCGTTCGTGTTTGCAACAGAGGATGGAACGATTAGTGGATGGGCGCCAACGGTGGATGGAACCAACGCCATCATCGCCGTCGACAATTCCGCGTCCCTTGCCCTTTACACGGGCCTGGCGTACGCGCAAACAGGTCCGCACGTGCTGCTCTACGCGGCGGACGCGGTGAACAATCGAATCGATGTCTACAACACCAACTTCAAATGGATCAAATCATTTGGGGATCCGGCGCCGCCTGCCGGGCTTTCGGTCTATGGCGTGCAAAATATCAACAATCAGATCTACGTGACCTATGCCAACCCCGTCCCGTTTTCAGGCGGCGCGATTGACGTGTTCAGCTTGACCGGGAACTTCATCAAACGACTTTCCACAAACGGGCCGGGTGGCCCGCTTCAAGGCGCGTGGGGTATGGCAATGTCTCCCGCAAACTTCGGTCCCTTCAGCAACGCGCTTTTGGTGGGCAACGTCGACAACGGCCACATCAACGCATTCGATCCAAATAGCGGTGCTTTCCTCGGCAGTTTGAAAAATACAGCTGGAGAAAACTTCCACATCGGCGGTCTCTGGGGGCTTGCGTTTGGAGCAGGAGATCCGGTCACTGGATCGAAGAACAACTTGTTCTTCGCGGCAGGCCCCGCCGGATACACGCAGGGGCTTTTCGGAAAGATCCTTCCGCCGGTCGACTGAAACTGAATTGGAATTGTTCGAGCCCGCAGCCTTCATAGGTTGCGGGCTTTTTCTCTAAGCACGCCAGATCGAAAGTTTCGGAAGCGGCAACGCGTCTCACTCGGTTATTGCTCTTTGCTGCGACTCGAACATCGGGTACACCGAACGCCCTTTAAGTATCGAAAGAAATGCGGCTCGCCGCGTCCAGTCCAATAGCGACTGTCGTAGTCGTCGATGCCGGGTCCCGCGTGCAAGAAGCTAAAGAAGACGTGACGCGATGGCCGGATCACGATTCCGGCGTGCCCGTGCCAGACTACGAGATCTCCGGGTTGCGGGTGGGAAACTTTCTGAAATCCTTCGACACCCGCGTAAAGATCGTCTGAACTGGCATAGGCATACGGGAAGCCGGCACGTTCATAAATGGCATGCACCAGATGAGAGCAATCGCGTTCCGTAAACCGCGGCGTTTTGGAATCGAGGGCTGACGCGATCACGGCCAATCGTTCGTCCGTACTCAAAGCGCCACCGTGCTTTCGCGCACTCGCGGTCGACGCTTCACCGTTTGCGATTTCCGAAGAAGCGGAATTTGGACCGACATCCCGACGCGTTGTGTCCTGGGCGTGAGCGGCGCCAGTGACCGCCGCGCACAGCAAAAACGTCATGATGATTCTGCCGAGGATCCGCATCGCACTATTCTGATGCGGATTCCCCTCGCTGCGGAGATTACGATTGTGCAGCGACCCGCCCGCGGATTGATTGCTATGTGGCCGCCCCCTGCAACTCGGCGCCATGGAGAAGTCCGCAAGTCTCGCCAGTCTCTAGTTCGGAAGCACTTGGAAGGGACGAGTCTCCCACGGAATTGTTGGGATTAGTATCCAGCGAAATCAGCACAACCCATAAGCCCAGGACGAACCCCCAAACTTTCGTCTCCAAGATTGTTGTACCGAGCAGGAAGGTCTTTTCAGCCGCCAAATATGCCGCTAAAGTTGCAATTCCTTTCATCTTGACGCATCTCAAATTCTTACCGTAGAGTCCGGAAGGTTATGCAACGGCTGTCCAGTTACGTCGAGTGTTGGAACTCCAACGGCCTGGGCAGAGCTTTCAATCCAAGTTCACCCCTCCGAAGTTTCATCTTCTCCCTTGGTGTGTTAGCCGTGTTTTCCCTATCTGGTTGCGGAGGAGCAGGGAGCACTAGCAACACCGGCGGCGGGGGAGGCGGTAAGACGACGCCACCACCTCCACCCAGTTACACGATAGGCGGAACTACCTCAGGGTTATCCGGGACAGGGCTCGTTTTGCAAAATAATGCAGGCGACAGCCTCACCGTGTCCGCGAATGGAAGCTTCACGTTCGCAACAGCGATCACGAGCGGCGGCGCGTATAACGTTTCGGTTCTGACTCAACCAACGAACCCAGCACAATCCTGCGTCGTGTCGAATGGCCAGGGAACCGCCACAGCGACCATCACCAGTGTGCTTGTTACTTGCACAACTACTGCAGTCCCGACTTATTCAATCGGAGGAACAGTCTCAGGACTTTCAGGAAGCGGTTTGGTGCTAGAGAACAATTCCACGGATGACCTGTCGGTCACCGCCAGTGGGACATTCACGTTTGCGACCAAGATTGCGGCGGGCGGCACTTATAACGTGACCGTCAAGACCCAGCCAGCAAGCCCAACGCAGACCTGCTCGGTTACGAACAACATGGGCACCGTCAGCGCGGCTGTAAGCGACGTTACCGTGACGTGCAGCACGACCACCTACACCATCGGTGGAACGCTTTCCGGATTGACGAACGGCTCGGTCGTTCTGCAGGACAACAACGCCGACAATCTCTCGCTCTCTGCGAACGGGAAGTTCACATTTGTTACGCAGATCGCATCGGGTGCCACTTACAGCGTCAAGGTCCTGACCCAGCCATCGAAACAGTTCTGCTCAATCACCAATGGCAGTGGAACCGCCGAGGCTGCCGTCACCAATGTTGCGGTCGCTTGCGCTCCTACGAGCGGCACGGCGATCACTCAATCTTTCTTCGGAGCTGACTTCCTTCTGACTGGCTTGATATGGCCGGGAACCGATGGCCTCGGTCGCATCGCGACTCTAGGAAGCCTGCGCCTTTGGGACGATGAGGTGAAGTGGGGGCAGATCAACACCGCTGCCGGTGTCTACGAGTGGTCACAACTCGACAGTTGGATCAGTATGGCGCAGTCGCAAAACCTCGACGTGCTTTACACGTTTGGCGACACTCCGCAGTTTGACGGAACGATCCCGAATCCTCCGATACATTGCGTCATTCCTTCGGACTATGGCTGCTCTCCGCCAAACGACGTCAACGCGGATGGAACTGGAACAGACGCATATTTTTCCGCGTTCGTGACCGCGCTGGTGACTCGCTACAAAGGAGAGATCTCGTTCTACGAACTCTGGAATGAGCCAGACTGCACCTGTTACTTCGCAGGCACGCAGGCTCAGATGGTTCGCCTGAACAAAGACGCCGCAGCAATTATCCGTTCGATCGATCCGAACGCGAAGCTGCTTAGTCCCTCCGGCCACGTCTGGTCGATGAACACATGGTTTGACCAATACATTCAAGCGGGGGGCGCTCCCACGTTTGACATCGTCAACATGCACATGCGCGGCAACGGTCCACTGAATCTGACACCCGAAGCTTTCCTCAGTACCTATGCCAACATAGAAGCCGATCTGGTGACAAACAAGCTGAACAATTTGCCGCTCTGGGATAGCGAGCATGGCATCAGGGGCACCGATGGTCTTACTGATCCCGATGAGTTGGCCGGGTATCTCGTCCGTGAAGTTGCGCTTCGCGCCGGCATCGGCCTTCCACGCCAGTATGTCTACGCATGGGACGACAATCCTCCCCTCGGCGAGCAGGACAACCTGTCTGGCACTGCGTGGGATACCGTCGCAGGATGGCTCATCGGACACACCATCAGCCCTTGCGTGGCAAGCGGCACCGTTTACACCTGCAACGTCGACAATGGACAGATTGTTTGGGACACCGCTCAATCCTGCAGCAGCGGCGTCTGCACGACATCCGACTACACCTATCCGCCTTCCTACACAAAGCAAACGGACCTCACCGGCACCAAGACTGCGCTGACCGGCAGCACCGTGCCAATCGGCTACAAGCCAATCTTTCTGACTGCCCAGTAAGTCTTCCCGGAGGGTTTGAGGCGCAGATTTCTCTTCCCCGGCCTGACCGCGCCTTTTTGACTCATCGTTTGGCCGCGCAACTTGATACTATCGTTCGGCCAAAACGGAGGACCACCCGCATGATCACTCGCCGCAATTTTATTATCGCTAGCGGACTTACCGCCCTCGCCTCAACCCGTGTCTTCGGCGCAAACGACACTCTTCGCATCGGAGTAATCGGAGCTGGTCATCGCATGAAGGGTCTGCTGGACGCTGCGGATAACGCGGGCACGTATCAAATCGTTGCCGTCAGCGACGTGTACGGGCCGAGCCGCGACGAGTTCAAAGAGCGCTCGAACGGCCTGGCGACGACTCACCTCGATTATCGCGAGGTTCTCGAGAAGGATATTGACGCGGTCATCATCGCCTCTCCCGATCATTGGCACGTCCGCATGGCGGTCGACGCTCTCGCGGCGGGCAAGGACGTCTATTTGGAAAAGCCCGTTACCCACACGATCGAAGAAGGCGCCATGCTGACGAAGGCGGTTCGTTCAAGCAAACAGATTCTGCAGTGCGGCATGCAGCAGCGCAGTTGGACGCATTTCCGCGATGCCGTCGATATGATCCAGGCCGGCAGTCTCGGGCGTGTCGTGCAAGTTCGCACATACTGGTGGCAGAACTATCACAGGAACGGGCCGCTGAAACCTCTCGATCAGCAGGCGCTCGACTGGAAGCAATGGCTCGGATCCGCTCCCGACCAGCCTTTCAGCGACGAAAAATTTTCCCACTGGCGCTGGTTCTGGAATTTTGGCGGTGGTGCCATGACCGATCTGTTCACCCATTGGATCGATGTGGTGCATTGGGCCATGAAAGCCGACACGCCCCGCCAGGCGCACATGCTGGGCGACAAATACATTTTCGATCAGTGGGATTGTCCCGACACGATTCAGGCGGCTTTTCGCTATCCCGGATTCGACGTGGTCTACGAAGGCATGATGAATTCGTCCATTGATGACGGTGGGCTCGAATTTCGCGGGACGGATGCAACCTTGAAAATCGACCGAGGCGGGTTCGCCATCTATCGCGAGCACGTCGAGGAGAAACAGAATCCAATTCTCACTTCGCGCAGCTTCCGCGATGGAACCATCACGCACATGGAGAATTTCTTCGAATGCATCAAGACGCGGAAGGAGCCTGCGGCCCCGGTTGAGACTGGCGTCGCTGCCGCGCGCGCCGGACACATCGGCAACCTGGCTCACCAGCATGGCGGACAGTATTCCTGGCCGCCGAAGGGATGACCAAGTCAGTGAGCGACCGTTGACGTGAGCACTCGGTCGGATCCGGACCTTTCGCGGGTGCGATTCGCAATTTCTCGAAGGGGTAAACGAAATCATCGGTTCGAAGAACATGTCGGAGAGGGAACGCGCCGGACTCCTTGAAGGAGACCTCGACAACATTGTGTTGATGGCTTTGCGGAAGGAGCCGCAGCGCCGCTACGGCTCCGTCGAGCAGATGGCAACCGACATTCAGCGGTATCTTTCGGATCTTCCAGTCAGTGCCAGCGCCGACACCGTTGGGTATCGCGCCTCCAAGTTCGTCCGCCGGCACAAAGCCGCAGTCGTGGCCGCGATCGCCATCGCGGTTGTGTTATTTGCTGGAATGGCAGCGACCCTCTACGAAGCACGCATTGCCCGCATGCAGGAAATCAGGGCTGAGAAGCGATTCAACGAGCTGCGCAAAATCGCCAACTCACTGATGTTTGAAATTTATGACTCCGTTCACGACCTGCCGGGATCGACGGCCGCGCGAAAACTTCTAGTAGATCGTGCCCTCCAATATCTGGATAGCCTGTCGACCGAGAGCGGCAATGATCCTTCGCTGTTGCGTGAACTCGCTTTTGCATATGAACGAGTGGGGGATGTCCAAGGGTATTTTTTCTCGGGCAACCTTGGGGATACGGCGGGCGCAATGAAAAGTTATCAACGAGCGTTGGCGATCCGGGAGGTCCTCGCCAAGAACAATCCGAAAGACAGCGCTACCCAATCGGATCTTGCGCGCAGCTATTACAAGCTGGCTGACGTGCTCTACACGACTGGAGATCAGGCTGGTGCTCTGCAGAGGGTTCGCCAGGCTGTCGCGATCCGGCAAGTGCTTGCGACGTCGAATCCAAACTCAGAAACCGCTCAGCGTGAGCTTGCCACTACTTACGTCAGCCTGGGAGATGCGCTGGTCGATATCTCTGATTGGGCCGAAGGAAAGCCGGCCTATCAAAATGCACTTGTGGCGTTCGAGAAGTTATCGGCTGCGCACCCCGATGTTGCTGAGAACCGCCGCATGATCGCCGTCTTGCTCAGCAAGCTTGGTTTTTTTTACGAACGAACGGGTGAATTAAAAATGGCCGGGCAGAACTATCAACAGGCCTTACTAGTATTTCAAGGATTGCTTTCCGCGAGTCCTACCAACACCCGTTTGCGGCGAAATCTAGCCATTGCCTACTTAAATGTCGGAGATGTTGCGGTAGCTCTAGGCGATCCGCAGGGGATCGCCGACTTGCTCGAAGGGGCGAAGGCCGCTGAATCGATTTCCACACAGGATCCCTCAAATCGCCGGATCGACCGTGACATCTCCCTGATCTATGCACACCTCGGAGATGCCGAGAAGAAGAATGGCAAAGTGAAGCTGGCGCTGGAGTACTACTCCAAAGCCCTATCCGCAGCGAAAAGGAGGGCTGGTTCGGACCCGCAAAATGCCGACGCCGCGGAAGCTTTGGCAAACCGTTATCAAGAGCTCGGCACTCTTTACGCCGCGATGGCGCGCGGTCCTCACACCCCGGCTGATAAACATCGTGGGCTGTGGCAAGAGGCGCACTCGTGTTTTCAGAAAAGTCTCAGTTACTGGCTTGATCCCGGCCGGAAGACTCCACTCTCGAAGGAAGGTCTTCGAGTCGTCGAAGACTTGCAGCGTGGTCTGCGCGAGTCGGAGGCAGCGATGACGACAAACGTGAGTGCAATTCGAAAGGAGTGAACCTAACTGGATTTTGCCAGATCTAGCGTCGGGCGACGGCGTCGTGTCCGGAGGGCATTTCTGGACTGGGGCGCGACTGCTTATCCAACGTGGCGAGAGCACTCGCAGCTTTTGAATTTCCGTGGCTCGCCGCTTCCCGGAACCATTTCCGCGCTTCGTCCTGGCTGACTGGAACGCCGTCCCCGTTGAGATAGCGGAGAGCGAGATTGTACTCGGCTGCTGGGTTTCCGTCCGCGGCCGCGATGGCAATCCAATGGGCGGCCTGCTCACAGCTCTGCGGAACCTGGCTGCCAACTTCATAGGCCATACCTAGCGTAAGAGCGGCGTCCGTGTCTCCGTACTTTGCCTGGCGCCGCAGGGTTTGCATTTCAAAGCGGCTCAGGTCTTCCACCGCAGACTCGGAATCGAAATCGGTGACTCGCAGATGGCTCGACTCAATCGCAGGAGCCTCATTTCCCCTGTCGACACGCGTTTGTGCCTCGACCACCTGTGGAGTTGAGCTCTCCATCGCGAACTTCAAACTTTGAAATGCCGCTTTGACGGAAGGCATTCCTGCTCTGTGCCTTAGAATTTGCGACACGAGCAGTCCGACAATCACTAACAACACGGCGATTCGGGCATAGAGGGCAGCGGTGCGTCGCGCCTCTGCGGGAATGATGACCCTTACTTGCCGGTTGATTTGAATTCTTTCGCGTAGCCGGACCAACCGCAGCCTTTGTCGATGGACTAAGTCCGATCGGCGCGCATCCTGCCGGACGGCTGCTGCAGGAGCTTCAACTGCCCGATGCGGAAGCGGAGCGCACTTGGGTTCGCTGCGACGACTTCTTGCCACAGCCAGAGCAACTTCAAATCCTGTTTTCTGGAGCTGAGTCGTGGTTGCCGAAGGTCTCGCAAACATCGCAGGATGCATCGGCGGAAATACAACGCCTTGCGTCCGTTTCTTCCGGACACTGGGTACAGGTGCGGCGGAGGCTTCCGCCTTTGCGAGCACGGGAGAGATTGTGGCCGTGCAAGCCTCATCGACCGCAGCCGCTGCTTCCAATACTTCACCGAGGGAAGCTGGCGCAACGACGACGGGTGGTGCTTCCGTTTGGGGTGCCGAAGAGAGGTTCACTGGAGGTAGCTCACTCAGGCTACGGTCGCGCTCCAGTTGCAGAACCCACGCCGCTTCCAGGAGCTTCTGGAAGGACTCGGCATCAAGCATCGGCCGTTGACTCATAGACGATTCGTGGCACCCGGCGAGGCCAACTTCCCGGCGAGGTAGTATACCGCAACGGGAGGCCCATCCTTTACTTGATAATTTCCCCGGAATCCCAAGTAATCACTAGAGTTCGAAGGCTCCATGAAAGGAGAAAAAATACCCTATCTCCCTCGACCCGTACGCGCCAAGATGATGCATAACTACCGCCGTAGGATCGTCCTCAAATGACGGCGGCGAGAGTCGCGGACCGGTGTTATTCGCGCGTGCGAGCCTAGCCAACCCGCAGTGATCTGCTTGGTCTAACGCTGAAAGGCAGCGAAGGTTTCGATTTTTGCACAAATTTGACGAAATGCCAGTGCTTGGGAAGGTTACTCCGCGGGATTGCCGGCAACCCTTCTACACGCCGCCGCCGCGAGAATGGACACTCGGGACAGTCTTTACGAGACTACGGAGTGCAGGTCGCCTGAAGCGGAATGACCGGCCCCCCGCTGAGCTGCGACATCAGGTGTAGGTAGCTGGTCAAAATGTGAAGGCATAGCAGTTCGGTCTTGATCAAAATTTTGGGCGGAACCCCGAGTTGAACCGAGTTCAACTCGACGAGTCCCTGCACGTGGTCATACAACGGCGGGAGAGGAAGCTTGGGCACCAAATCGAGTCGACCGGCGATCCGATTCGTGTTTGGCACAACCTGGTTGTAGGTGGCCGCAAATTGTGGTCCTCCGGTTCGTGGGCTGGCGTAGGTGAAGACCGTCGGCTTCTTGAACGCCGTATTAACGGCGATATCGAGCGCCGCCAATGTGGCAAGGGCTCCTCCAAGGCTGTGGCCGCAAATCGTCACAGAAGTGACCGGTTTGGGGAACGCCATGGTGGGTAGTGCTTTGATCAAAGTGGGCGATCCGGAGTCGATGCCAGTCGTCATCGACAAATACATCGCCGTGAAGCCGTCTTCGGTGTGTCCGGACCCAGCTAAGAATGGGCACGGCACCATCAAGAAGTCGGCGTCGTGGATCCATTCCTGAATGCCTTCAGTGCCCCGGATCGCGATGACAACGTCGCCACCGCCCGCCGCCTGGAGTACCAGGCCGATGGAGACGCGGTTTTGTCCACGGATCGGATTCATGTCGGTGCTGAGATCGTTGGCAAATATCGAGGTTACGACCTGATAGTCCGCCCCGCCGACAGAGACGGTCTGTCCGGCGGCATTGGTCGTGTTCAGAGGTGAGATCGCGTAAGCGGCGTTGACCAACTGCGCATAAAGGATGGCTTGATTCAGGTCCACGCAGGTGCTCCTTGCGGTGAAGAATCTGGTCGTTGTTTCGTGGCCCTACTTCCCCCCGAAAACCTCTTTCAGCAATGCGGTCGTTTGGGCCGCGGGATTCTTGCGAATCTTTTGCTCCTCCTGACCGAGTTCGTAAAAGAGGCCGTCCAAAGTTTTCCCCACAACGTATTTGTCGAGGTCGAATTCATTCGCGATTGCGCTGCCGCCCGGCGCAGATTTGATGACCTTGTCGTACTGCTGCACTACGCCGACGTGCTCCATCGAGGTGTGAACGATCGGAGAGAACGCGGTTGTGAGATCCGCGGAACTCGTGCGCTTGAAATATTCCGTCGCTGCCGTGTCTTTGCCGGTAAGAATCTGGCGCGCATCGTCGAACGACATCTTCCGCAACGCGGCAAGAAAGATTTGTTTTGCTTGAGGCGTTGCTTGTTCGGCGGCGCGGTTCATGCCCGTTTCGAGGGCGTCGACTTTGTCGCCCATCCCGAGCATGCGCATGCCGCGTCCGATGGTTTCAAGCTTCGGAGGCAGTGCGATCCGGATCGCTTCATTCTTCAGAAATCCGTCTGGCCTCCCGGTGACGGCGACCGCTTTGCTGGTGCTGACTTGCAGAGCTTCCTTGAGACCGGAGACGATTTTGCTGTCGCTCAAGGAAGAAGTGTCGCGATGTTCGAGTGAAGCATCGGCTTTCTTGAGAATGTCGTCGAGTTGAGCCGCAGCCGATGTGCAACACGAAACGGCAAGAGCAATTGCCAGCAGGGAAGAACGCATGAGGTACCCTCGCGGATGAGTGACGAACGATTCTAGCAAGCCTGTCGCATGTGCAGAGGGTGATTATGGGAGAGAGGGCGAGGGAAACAAAGAAGTTAGGAAAAAGCCAATGATGGTTCGTATGGTGTCTTGAGTGTGGTCATGGATGTGTGATCTGTCTCGCCCGGGTGGCCATCGGAGACGCTTACTCCAAATTTGGAGCGCCGAAGGGTTAGCCTCACCCCATGGAAAACTCGAACGCGCAGGCAGAGCATAACACGGTCCATTCAATTGTACGTACATTAAGGTACGTACGACGTGCATTGCTTTTTCTCTCAGGAAGCCCTCAGAGCGATAATTCCCGCGCGCCCACCCTAGATCATTACCTGGGGCACAAAACCCCGCCAAATCGCCCAGGAATGCGACGGCGGGGTAACACAGGGGAAGATGATTGAGGCTGTCGGACTCGTACGGGCCCTCGAAGCTGATACAATTTCTGCAAGTGCTTGCAACTAAATGGTGAGGGCGCGTAGCTCAGCTGGCAGAGCAATGCCCTTTTAAGGCATGGGTCGATGGTTCGAGTCCATCCGCGCTCACCAATATTCCTGTGGGTTCGCGGGCTTTCCGTCTGGGCGCAATTGTTTCCGGGATCGGAAATTGATTTACAACCCGCCCTAGTTGTCGATTCGCTGCACTACTGACAGAATCTTCCACTGCCCTTCGACCTTCGAAAGCGTCAAGTAATCCACCCAGTTTGGCGTCACCAACTTGGCGGACGCGATGTTTCCCGCGACGTCCAGCACCGTGACTTGCTCCGTCCGCTCCGCTTGGGGCACTCGAATGACCTCCTCCACTGCGCACATCCTGCACCAACTGAGGGCCTGTCTGTTGCCGCACTGGGATATCTCCGTGAATCTTCTGCTTTAGATAGTGGGGATGCAGCGTTCGTTCCATCTGCGCAGCATCGCCCGTGTAGTAGGCCTCGATGTAGTTGGTCACGGTTGCGCGTATGGCCGTGGCATCATCATTGGTAGCTTGAGCGAAAGTTGGAAGGTTGAAAAACAAAAGCAGTGTGAAAGCTGTAGCAAATACCAGGCGTTTCATCGTGTTTTCCCCGTGTCGACGCGACGTCAGACGATTGAAGTCTATGCCGCGTATCGAGAGGGTTGAAGGACACGAAAGTCCAATAGTCAGGCGCAAATGGTCGAAGCCCCCGGCCTTCCGAGTGTCCCCTCACGCTTGGGGCTGCTCATTCCGACCTACCGTGCAGCTTTTTCCGGTAAGCCCCTTTTCGTGACGAGATAGACCGCGAAGCTTCCGAGCCAATGTCCTCCTTCGTAGTGCTCGCCGGTCACGGCCGCCAAGCCTGCGCGACGATGTTCGTCAGCCGTGTCCAGGATTGTTCGAATGCGGTTGTCATTTTTCGGTAAACCGGCGGCGATGCCTTCGAGCATCCAGGCCCGGCTGAGGTTAAGGCCATCGAGGTGCGCCAGCTTGGGATCGCTGGGATCCGGCGACACGACTGGTTTCAGCCAAGCGTTAGAAGAAATCTGGGGCAAAAAATCGTGAAGCCAGCGAGCAAATTCGTTCGATGGCAGAACACGCCGCATCAGGTCGGCCTCGCCAAGACAGGGAGAGAGAAAATCCTCCCCTGACGGCTCGTATGCAAGCGGACAATTCTTGTCTTCGAGATAAAACTGTCGCGCTTTCGCCGCCAACAGATCGGCGAACTCTGTATCGCCATTCGTGATGCGAGCGTAATCCAACATCAGGCCCAAACCAAAAGCCGTTTGCGAATGCTCACCGATCCTGACCGGGTGAGAGAGCTTGGGCAGCCAATTTTTCAACCGTTCCAGAGCGGCCTGTTCCAGAGGCTGGAGGTTCGCGGCCATTTCGTGGGCCTGAGGGTCGTTCCACTCGCGAAGTTCCGCAGCCAGTTGAAGCAGCCAGGCTAATCCATAAGGACGTTCGAAAGTGGACCGTCCATCCGCCCGCAGATACGCTGCCTCTTGCGTAATGTTTTGGGCGGTCAGGCTTTGCCGAAGGGCCTCGCGCGCCGATGGAACGAAGGACGCTGTGGGAAATGTCCGGATCAAGCGCACCAGCAGCCAATGTCCATGCACGGATGAATGCCAGTCGTAACATCCGTAGAATGCCGGTGTCAGTTTTCGAGGCGGCGCGACATCCGCGTCGCTGTTCAAGCTATGACTCAGCTTGTTTGGATACTCCTTGTGGACGCATCCCAGCGCGAGATTCGCGAACCGCTCGGCTGCGTGCGCGTCGAAAGTGGTCGAATTGTCGTTGGTCTGCGCGGTCATTTTTCCGAAATTGATGAACAACAAAAATGCGAGGAGTAGATATCTCATTCACCGGATACTTTAGACGAATATCGGCTGGCGAAAATGTAAAACGGTGCAGGACGGACCAGCCCGAAGGATAGCGCGTACCATTGCCTATGACTCAAATGCCGCTATTTCTAGCTGCCAGCAATCAAGATCGGTCCTCCATTCTTGATCTCTTCCTCCGCGAGGACGAAACCGAAGATGAAGAAGATGAAGACGAGGATGAGGACGACGACGAAGAGGAAGATGGCGATGCCGACGACGAGAAGAAGACGGCTACTCCGAGTGAGTGAGCACAGCTCTTCGATACCAGTGCAAGTAGGACGACCATGGCAAAAGGTGAAAAGAAAGTCGACGCGACCCAAGGCTGTCCCGGACACTCTGAAGGGCTGGCAACAAATCTCCGCCTTTCTCGGGGAGCCGACATCCGTCGTTCAGAGATGGGCGACAGAGGGGATGCCGCTTCGACGGGAAGGGCGTTTCGTCAGCACAACCTCCGCTGAATTGAATGCCTGGATGGGCAAGGAATCTGGCAAGCCGGTACACGTCGCGACCGAAAACACGGACCTGGCCGTGGAACTGAAACGCGGATTGTCCTTCGTTCGTCACGAGCATCAATCGGAGCAGGCCCAGAAGGGATCGGCCACCTCGAAGAAGGTCAAGCGTGCATGAAGAAACCGGCGCTGCGAGTGACGAAGTGGCTTGGAGACATCCCGGTCGAGGCGCAATGCACGGCTTGCCCGGAGGCGTCGTTCAAAGCAGACAGTTCGAGTCATCGGCCGAATCGCGAAGCCTTTCAAAAGTCCTTACAGCAGAAGTTCGATGAGCACCTCAAAATCGTCCATCCGCCAACTCCTGACAAATGACCGGGTTGACTTTTTTACGCTTTCACTCCAAACGGCCTGTAGATCAGGGCATCCGCCCGTGCATTGGAACGCAGAAACGAACTTGCGCGAAAGGGAATGCGCCCATAAGATAGCTGCGCTGCGATAGATCCCACTGAATGATCGGCCAGACCATATCCCATTACCGCATTCTGGAGAAGCTCGGCGGCGGTGGCATGGGTGTCGTTTACAAGGCCGAGGACACGAAGCTCAAACGCTTTGTGGCGCTGAAATTCCTTCCAGATGACGTCGCCAAGGATCCACAGGCATTGACCCGTTTTCAACGCGAGGCACAAGCCGCGTCTTCGCTGAACCATCCGAATATTTGCACGATTTACGAGATCGATGAACACAGTGGCAACGCGTTCATCGCGATGGAGTATCTCGAAGGCCAAACGTTGAAGCATCGCATCGGCGGCCGCGCAATGGACGTGGAGACGCTTCTCGCTCTCGGCATCGAGATCGCAGATGCGCTCGACGCGGCTCACAGCCGCGGGATCATCCATCGTGACATCAAGCCGGCGAATATTTTCGTGACCAAACGCGGTCAGGCGAAGCTGCTGGATTTCGGATTGGCCAAGCTGGCGCAGAACACCGAACACACGCTGACCACGCCCGAAGGTGCGATGACCAGTCCGGGGTCGACGATCGGAACGGTCGCCTATATGTCTCCCGAGCAAGTGCGCGCGGAAGAGTTGGATCCGCGAACGGACTTGTTTGCCTTTGGCACCGTGATGTACGAAATGGCGACCGGGCAGATGGCGTTTTCAGGAAGCAGCAACGGCGTGATCTTCGAAGCCATCCTGAATCGTGCGCCGATGCCGGTAGAGAGCTTGAACCCGGCGATCCCAGAGAAATTGAATGACCTGCTCTCGAAGTCGCTCGAAAAAGAGCGCGAAATGCGATACCAGACTGCCGCAGAATTACGTGGTGATCTGAAGAGGATCAAGCGCGGGATGGAAAGTTCACGGATTCGCGCTGCAAGCTCGTCGGGCGTTGTCTCCGTTGTGCCATCGAACGTGCCGGCACCGCGAGCTGAAGTGATCCCTCGCCGTGGTGTCTGGAAGACCGCATCCGTGGCGAGTCTGCTGGCATTGCTAGTGGGACTTGCGATTGGGGCGCTTCTGCTGAAGGGCTCTGGAAAGGTTGAATTTCCGGCGTACCATCCCCTGACATTTCGCCGTGGGATTGTGCATTCGGCGCGCTTCGCTCCCGATGGGAAGACAATGATTTACAGCGCGGCTTGGGAAGGGAAGCCGCTCGATTTGTTTACGACGCGTCCGGAAAGTCCGCAGTCGCAGGAGATGGAACCCAAGGGCGCGGATGTGTTGGCGATCTCGGGGTCGGGCGAAATGCTGTTGGCGCTCCATAGCAAGCCGCGCGACGCGTTTCTCTACTCCGGAACCCTGGCGCGCGTTCCACTGGTGGGCGGAGCTCCGCGCGAAGTATTGGACGATGTCGAATGGGCCGACTGGTCGCCCGATGGGGCCAACATCGCGATCGTTCACGAAGTGGAAGGCCGCAAACGGCTGGAGTTTCCGCTGGGCAAGATGTTGTATCAATCCGACGGCTGGATCGGAAATCTGAGAGTGCGACCCGACGGCAAGGTCGTCGCTTTCGTCGACCATCCGCAATTGCAGGACGACGGGGGCTTGGTGGCCGTGGTCGATCTGTCGGGGAAGAAGACGACGCTCTCGGATGGATGGGACAGCATACAAGGCTTGGCATGGTCGGCCGACGGCAACGAAATTTGGTTTACCGCTACACGCACCGGAGGTGATCGGTCGCTGTACGCAACGAATCTCTCGGGGAAAGTGCGTCTGCTGGCGCGAGTGCCGGGTGAATTGACGATCCTCGACATTGGCAAGGAAGGCAATGTGCTTCTGACCCGCGGGAACGATCGTGCGGGAATCATGGGACTGGCGCCAGGGGACAGCAAAGAAAAAGATTTGTCGTGGCTCGACTGGTCTGTCCCCGGAAGTCTTTCAAAGGATGGGAAGCAGATTTTGTTTCAGGAAGCCGGTGAGGGCGGAGGTCCGAAATACGCCGCGTACTTGCGGAATACGGACGGATCGCCGGCGATTCGTCTCGGAGAGGGAAGTGGTCTCTCACTTTCTCCGGATGGAAAATGGGCGTTGTCCCGTTTCAACAAAACTCCTTCACCGCTCGTGTTGTATCCGACCGGTGTTGGCGAAATGCAGCAATTGAAAGACGACGGGCTGAATCACATCAGTGCGGCGTTTCTTCCCGACGGCAAGAGATTTGTTTTCAGCGGAACCGAAGCGGGTCACGGCGTGCGGCTCTACCTGGAGTCGCTGGATGAGGGCAAAGCGCATCCCTTCAGCATGGAGGGCGTAGGATCCGGAATCTTGCTGTCGTGGGACGGCCAGTTTGTCGCCACTCACGGTCCCGATCAAAAGATATATCTGTTCCCGATCGCTGGAGGTGAACCGCAGCTTGTTCCTGGAATTCAGCCAGGTGAAATTGCGACAGCTTGGTCAGGCGACGGAAAATCTTTATTCGTTCTTTTGCGCGGACAGGTTCCGGCGCAGGTCTACCAGGTCGACATCGCAACCGGTCATCGAACCTTCTGGAAGGTGATGGAACCAGCCGATTCAGCGGGCATCGATACGATCGGGCGAGTGTCAACCTCGATCGACAGCAAGGCGTACGTTTACAGCTACGTGCGGACCTTGTCGGACTTGTACCTCGTGCAAGGACTTCAATAGAGAGCCGCCAGGCTTCTCTCTCGACGTTGTAACGTTTATCTGCGATATATTTCAAGCGTGAACAAACCTATCTTGTTGCTCTTCGCACTTCTGTTTTCCCTGACCTTTGCCGTCAATCGCGCACACGCGGAATCCTATAAATATTTTCGCCTGGGAAACAATGCGGACGTTCAGACGAAGCCCGGCGCTGGGATTGCGATGATGGGCGGCGGTACCGATCTGGACGAGGCCTTCCGCTGGTTGTGCAACAAGGGAAACGGCGGAGACTTTCTCATCCTGCGCGCGACTGGCGACGATGACTACAACCCCTACGTCAACGGATTGTGCAAGGCAAACTCGGTTTCAACACTGATCATTCCCAATCGCGAAGCGGCAGAAGATCCTGCGGTTGCGGAAATCATTCGGAAAGCGGAGGTTGTGTTCGTTGCGGGAGGCGATCAGTCCAATTACGTTCGCGGATGGAAAGACACCCCAGTCGAGGCCGCCATCAACGAAGGGATTGCAGCCGGCAAGCCGATTGGCGGAACAAGTGCGGGATTGGCCGTTCAGGGTGAATTTGTTTACGGATGCATGAAAGACAAGCCGAACGATAAAGATCTGGCATCGACGGACGTGCTACCGGATCCGTATTTCGATCGGGTAACGCTAGTCCGGGATTTCTTGAAGGTTCCGCACCTCGAGAACTTGATTACCGATTCGCACTTTGCCAAGCGCGATCGCATGGGACGCACGTTGGGATTTCTTGCGCGCATCGAAAAGGACGGATGGAGCGCATCACCGCGAGAAGTGGCGATTGATGAGAAGTCTGCGGTCTTAGTCGAAGCGGATGGCAAAGCGAACGTGGTGGGGACGGGAAAGGGCGCGTATTTCCTCCGCCCGACCAAAGCGCCTGACGTTTGTGAGAAGGGCGTTTCGTTCACGTTTCAGGGGATCGATGTGTACCGCGTGAAGGCGGGCGGCCATTTTGATTTGACGTCGTGGAGCGGACAGGGCGGCACGGGGTATTCACTCTCCGTTACGAAGGGAAAGATCGAGAGCACACAGCCGGGCGGCGGAATTTACTAGGTCTGCCGCGGGTTCAGTCGTGTGGCTCAATGCGCGGTCACGAACAGAGCGAGCCTGTGAGGCGATCTTTGGAAATTGGCTGCATCTGCCAAATGTCGAGGGACTTTACGCTGGGGTCGCCATCGAATTTCAATCGGAGTCGGGCCAGTTGGAGTTTGGTAGATGCGTGCGGTGAGCGCGGTCGTTCCATTCGCAAAGATTTCTACAACGGATCCGTCCAGAAATAGGTGAATTCGAACCGGCGATCCGGCGACGCCAGCGAGCGGAGCTTTCAGTTCGTTCACTCGAAACTCGCGCTGGCCGGATCGATTCGTGCACGAAATGGTAGCGAAATCCCCGCTCTCGGATAGAAGCCGGAACTTGAACTCGTCGGTCTTCGGTTGAAATTGCAAATCGATTTCGGCGCAGAGATCACGGATTTGAATCTCGTCGATGAGCCTCTGAACGTCGGAACTGTTCGTCGAATCCCCAAGTCCCATGTGTGGGCCGCGCAGCATGCTGACGGCAGCAATCGGCTCGGTCTGAAGTTCGTTCTGATCGGTCAAATGACATCACACGCGGAAGCCCCATCGCTCCGGCCCATCCAGCGGAGATGAGATCGGCGTCTGGTCTCGCTTCTGGAATCCATCCCCAGAGAATGCGGTTGCCGTCGCGATCGAGCATGGTCTTTGCCGCATAGTACGAGCCCCAATCGACGACGCCTTCTTTCTCCGGAGTGAAACGCTGGTTCGCGTAGTTGCCAACCTTCCAGCGGACCTTGCCCATCGTCGAAATCAACAGCACGTGCTTTGCGCCCAGCGGAAAGAAATCGGGACATTCCCACATGTCCCCGGTGTCGACCGGATTAGTCGTGTCTTTGTTGCTCGGAGATCCCTCGACCAAGGGATGGAGGTAGGTCCAGTGACGCAGATCGCTGGAAGTATAGAGAAGGATAGATCCGCCACGCGCATGCGTGCCTGATCCGAGAATCAGCATCCAAGTGTTGCCTTCGCGCCAGAGGCAGGGATCCCGAAAGCCAGTGACGGCTAACCCGGCGGGAGGCGCGGCGATCACGGGCTCTGAAAGTTTCTTCCACGTTCGAAGATCGTCATCTTTCGCTACGGCGAGGCACTGGGTTTCGCGCCAGGTGTGATGCCCGTCGCGCAAAGTGGCATCGGCATCATTGGTCGGAGGTGCGACGGCAGTGTAGATGACCGTCGGCTTGCCGTTATCGAGCACTGCGCTTCCGCTGAAAACTCCATCCTGGTCGGGACCACCGGGCGTAGGTGAAATTGCGATTGGTTCGTGTTGCCAGTGAAGCATGTCGGGGCTGGTGGCGTGGGCCCAGTTCATGTTTCCCCAGACAGCTGCCTGGGGGTTGTATTGATGAAACATGTGATAGTGGCCGCGAAAGAAGATGGGGCCGTTCGGATCGTTCATCCAATTGTGCGCAGGAAGCAAATGATACTGAGGACGGAGCGGATCAGATGCAAGTTTGCGACAAAGAGCGGCGTGGTCGGAGTCGGCAAGCGGCACGAACCGCCGCCACACCGGGGTCAGCGCAGCCGCGCCGGAAAGTCGCAGGAAGTTTCTGCGAGTGAATGTCATCGCCTTTGCCCTGCGGCCATCGGCAGACTCCTTGTGCCTCAGTGATACCACACAGGAGTGTCCGAGCGCGTTGGATATAATGACGAAAGCCTTCTTCAACCCACTGTGTATCGATCTCCTTCCAGGTTCGGTCTTTTTGTTGTAACGATTTGCCTGTCTTTGAACATCGGTGCGTCCGCGCAGAAAACGACTCATAGCGCTTCATCCTCGAACTCTTCCGAACAACGCGCGCTGCAAACTGGACAGGATGCGCTCAAGAGCGGCGATATCGCCGGAGCGCGGAGTGAATTCGAGAAGGCGGTGAAACTTGTTCCGAGCGATTCTGCGGCACAGGCGGCGCTCGGATGGGTGCTCGCCCAGCAAGGCGAGGCCGATGCAGCGATTGTGCATCTTCGCGCTGCTTTGAAACTCAAACCATCGTTCGTGGAGCCGCGTTTGACGCTGGCTGGAGTGCTCGCGCAGCAAGGCAAATCAGCGGAAGGCGAGCAGGAAGCTCGGACCGCCGTGAAAATGGCGCCGACTAACGCCGAGGCGCACCGCACGCTCGCCAGAATCTTGAGCCAGCATTCTGGTGACGAGTCACTGACCGAGATGCGGCGCGCTGTAGAACTAGCACCTCAGCGCCCGGATTTGCAGGATGAACTCGGCACGCTGTTAGCGCAGCGCAATCAATTTCCCGAGGCGGAGGTTGCTTTCAAGCAGGCGTTGAGTCTGCAGCCGGCTCTCGAATCCGCGCATTTTCATCTCGGAGCGGTGCGATTGCAGCAACAGAAATTGGACGAAGCTGCGAGCGAACTTGGTCAAGCAGTGAAGTTGAATCCACAGGATGCTGCCGCTCACTACTATCTGGCGAAGACGTTAACGGCCCAATCCAAGAACGCTGAAGCGCTCGCCGAGTTGCAAACCTGTGCTGCCCTCAAGCCGGACTGGTATGAATTGCAGACCGAGTTAGGTATGGCCAGCCAACGTGCCGGAGATATCGATAGCGCTGTCGCAGCGTTTAGCGCGGCCGCGAAGCTGCATCCCGAAGATGCTGAGGCTTACGACAATCTCGGACTAGCGCTGGTGCAGCGCGGAGACGCCGAAGGAGCGATTCCAAAATTCAAGACCGCTACGGAACTTCGCCCGGAGGACGGCACACTCCGCGGGAATTTAGCGGTTGCCTATCTACAACTCGCGAACTTTGACGATGCGGTGACCCAGTTGGAAGCTGGTTTAAAGCTTGCGCCAGAGAATGCGTCCCTGCACTACAACCTTGGACTGGCCTACAAGTTGAAAGATCAACTCGACAAAGCCGTTCCTGAATTCAAAGAGGCGATCCGGCTGCAGCCAGATCTCGCGGACGCGCATTACACCCTGGGAATTCTCTACTGGCAGCGTGGCGACTTCGATCCGGCAACCGAAGAAATGAAGCAGGCTCTGCAGGCGAAACCCGACTATGCCGAGGCGCACTACACTCTCGGCACCATCTACAAGCAGCAGGGAAAATTGCCTGAGGCGGCCTGCTGAACTCCGAGAGGCGATCCGCCTGCAACCGGATTTTGGCGGCGCACATACCACTCTCGCCGGAGTTCTGCGACAGTTGGGCGACGCGCAAGGCGCTGCCGACGAAGCGAAAGCGGGCGCGAAAATCGTGGCGTCGACAAACAATTTGCAAGCAGCCAAGGTCGCGACGAATTCAGGGAAGCGGTTGCTGGGCGCGGGAGACCTTGAGGGAGCCATTTCGCAATTTCGATCGGCGATCAATTCAGAGCCAAATTACGCGCGCAGCGCATTATCAGTTAGGCGTGGCCCTGAATCAGAAGGGCGAAAGAGATGGCGCAACAAAGGAATTCCAAAAGGCTTCGGAACTGGATCCTCATCTGACCGCGCCGAGTCGGTGAGAAGATCTGCGAGTCAGACGTTTCAGAGCAGTTCTGGCGGTCAATTGCTGCGATTGCGGACCGAGACCAAGTCGGTCATGACCGGAACGCCGTGTGCAATCTTCACATGCAGCAGCGCTTCAAAGGGTTTCAAATCTGAATCCTTCGACACTTTCAATCTCTGCAGAAGTTCTTTGATCGAGTCTTCACGGCATACGTACTCAACAGCCGCTTGCGTGCCAAACGTGGAATTGCCGGCCAGGATCAGATATCGAACGCGATGGATCGAGACCGGGAAGAAGGCTGACGACCGCATAGTCCTCGGTGGTGGGCTGATTTGCGGGTGTAGCGAGAAATAGCGCCGGCTCCCCCGCTTCAGGGTGGACGTTGAGGACGCCGAGATCTCCTTTGCGCGGACCCGAATCGAGGCGCTTGAAAACGAACTCGCGCAGTGCCTGGAGATATCGGCAAGCGTAAGATTTTCAGACGGAGATCCCACGAAAATCAGATCGTTGTTCTTGGCGTCATCGAGCGAGAATAGAGCGCCCCGCTTCACGCGAAGCTGGCGATTGAAAAGATAAAACAGACGATCGAGTTGGTGAATCGCGAGCACTTCTCCAACGCCGGTGTAGTGATCGAGGATGAAAGCCCTCGTATCGGATGCTGGATTGAAATACCTCATTCCGGTTTCCGGGCCGTCCCACAAAACTTCCATTGCTGAAGATGACCCAAGGTGGCTGTGGGCTCAGCCACGAAGCGATTCCAGAAAAGTTGATATGCAGGAGGCGGGCCGGAGTGGCTGACCGCCGTTTGCGTGCGTGCACGCAACAAGAGAAAGGACAGGCTATGGCGGCCGCTGAAAAGCAGAACGGACAGAACGGCCACAGCCATCCGCCAAGATTCGAAAGTGGGAGCAACTTCGACCTTTTCTGGTTTCGACTCGACTGGAGACGGGCCGCGACGGTTGCGCCCCGGCACGGTGGGCCGCCCATGGAATGTGAGCGCATACGATCCCTTCGGAAGTTCGACAAGGATCGGATCGTCGGGCCCCTCGTGCGCGTAATATTCGGCCAACTTGACGCGCAGCCGACCGGCTTGAACGCGGACCGTGGAATCACTCTGCGGATCAAATCCGGCAGGGCCGGCCCAGAACCTCGGTGGCGATTTGATATTCCTTGAGCGCGATACCCGGGTGATCGAGAGAATGTTCCGCGAGATAACGGAGAAGTCGACAAAGGGATTCAGAGCTGTGGAGGCTATGGCTTTTGGTAAGTCTCTCTATTTGCTGGAAGCATTGCTCCCGGCCGATCGCGAAACTGTGTGTTACAGCCATATAACAGGGAAGTAACTGATGGCCCTATCTTGCTGTAATGCTTGGGCTTTGTCTCTGTAACAGTATCAGACGTAGTGAAACTTAATCCAGATAATTGTTTTGTACTACGAGTGCACACGTACCCGACTGAAATTCCTTTCTGCATTTCTGGGGCAATCGTTCGGCACGTTGAGGAGGAAGTTCATGAAAAGGTCAGTCTGGGCGTAGTGGCGACGTTGAGTCTTCTGGGAATCCTGTGGGTCCCCGGAGCATTCGGTCAGGCCGTATATGGAAGCATTTTGGGAACGATCTACTGATCCCTCTGGAGCGGCTGTCAACGGGGCGAAGGTCACGGTCACCAGCCAGACGAAGAATGTATCGACCGTCAACGACGACCAACGAGAGCGGCAACTACTCGGTAACGCACCTGATTCCCGACGTCTATACCATCCGATCGAGGGCAAAGGGTTTAAGACTCTGGAGTTTAAGGACATTCAAGTTTCCGCCGACGCCGGGTCGCACATCGACGGCCAATTCCAGGTGGGTTCAGCCAGCGAGCAGGTGGAAGTCACCGCAGAGGCTCCTCAACTGAAGACGGATCGAGCCGACGTTTCGATCGAATTCAGTGCGCGGGCCATTGAAGATGCGCCCATTTTGAACCGCAACTTCACTTCATTCGAGTTGCTTTCGCCGGGCACGCAAAAACTGGTGGGTTGGAGCCACGCAGCGACCGAGAATCCGCAGGGCGGCCAGCAGATTTTCGTGAACGGCCAGCATTTCAGCGGCACGGCGTTCGAACTGGACGGTACCGACAACCAGGATCCCATTCTCGGGATCATCGTGGTCAATCCGAACCTCGACGCGATTCAAGAAGCCAAAGTCACACTGGGCAACTATGACGCTGAGTTCGGCAAAGCTGTCGCGGGAGTGGTAACGGTGCAGACGAAATCAGGAAGCAACGAGTGCACGGCAGCGGATTCTGGTTCCGCCGCACGGATGCGACGGCGGCTCGCGATCCGTTCACGCAATATAATCCCGACCCGGTGACAGGAAAACTGATTCCGTCTTCGCGCTGGCAGCAGTTCGGCGCGACGCTCGGCGGTCCGATCATAAAGAACAAGCTGTTCGCGTTCGGCGACTACCAGACGACGCGGCAGAAGAACGGCATCAGCAATCAGGAATCGATTCCGACATCTCTGCTAAAGAGCACTTGCGTGGCTGCGCGGGACGTTCTGCAATTTCAGTGACTACGGTCGGACATATCGAACAATGGGTCGTCCGACTATATTTACGATCCAACAACAGGCGAGCGACGGGTGGTTAGGCTCGCAACGTGTTCTGCGGGCCCTCGCGACATCACGTTCCGCTGGCGTCTTGTCCGCACTGGAGGAGCGCCGGCCAATTCCTGGTTCCCGTCAGCGCAATTGTCTCCCGCCGCGATGACTATGCTGGCGGCTTTCCCGAACCCGACCAGTTCTGGCACCTGCGCTCTCGGAGCGACTCTTCGGGGTGCCTGAACAACTTTGTCGGCGCCGGAGCGGGTCCCTACAACCAGAACAGCTTCGACACGCGAATCGACTTCGCGGCGAGCCAGAGCCTCAGCATTTTCGGCCGCTTCAGCTTGAACCGCTTCACTCTGTCCGGTGCACCGAGTCTGGGAGCCGTCGGCGGTGTCGGATTCGGCCCTGGCGGCCTGGCGGGAAGTTCCAAAGTGCACAATTACAGCTTGGCGACTGGGTGTCACGAAGACGTTCAGTTCCAGCTTGCTGGCGGACTTCCGGTTCGGGTACTTCCAATACAACCCGATGACGAACAAGCCGGACGCCGGCGACGCGGCGATGACGAACTTCGGCATTCCGAACGCGAACATGGGCGACAACTTCACCTCCGGTCTCGGCGAGTTCGATATGGACGAACCAGGGCGGAAATAATCCTCGAACTTCGAATTTCGGTGACGGACTGGGAGTTGCTCGCTGCAACTGCCCACTGATTGAAAAGAGCGTCAGTACCAGTTTGTCGGCAACATCACTAAGATCAAAGGCAATCACCAATTCAAGTTCGGCGCCGACATCCGTTACGCGCAGAACCTGCGCGTGCCGAGCGATTCCAACCGAACCGGCGTGTACGCGTTCAGCAGCCTGGCGACGGCGAAGCGGCGGAAATGGGGGCCTTGATCTGGCGACGTTCCTCTTGGGCGATGTCACCAGTCTGAGCCGATATGTCAGCACGAGTGTTGACGCCGCCGAGCGCCAGCACCGAATGTTCTATTACGGTCAAGACACCTGGCGCATAACTTCGAAATTGACTGTGAATTACGGATTGCGCTGGGAAGTGTATTTCCCCGAATACGTCAACGGAAAAGATAACGGCGGCTTCGCCAACATCATTCAGGGAGAAGTTCGGGTCGCCGGAGAAGGCGGATTCGGACTGAATGGCAACATCGACAACAAGTGGAGCTATTTCGCTCCGCGTTTGGGCGCAGCCTATCAGTTCAACGCGAAAACCGTAGTTCGCATGGGATACGGTCGCAGCTATGACATGGGCGTGTTCGGCTCGAACTTTGGCCACGCCGTAACTCAGAATTTGCCAGTGTTGGCTAGCCAGCTCGTGCAGCCGGCAGTCACGAACAAGTTTGCGGCCTTCACGCTTGATCAAGGACCGCCGATCTTTACCTTCCCGGCGATTCCATCGAACGGGTTATTCCCGCTTGCGGGGCCGTCATGCTATCAAGCTTCGACGGTCGTCATCAGCGGCGTAACGCAGGCGCAAAGCTGCACGCAGCCGCACATTCGCCCAACCTACCAACGTCTGCCAACTCTGGATGCGTGGAACGCTACCGTCCAGCGCCAGTTGACTAACACGACTTCGCTGGAAGTCGCCTACATCGGCAACAAGGGCACAAACGGTTTCGCCGGCGACGGAAATACTTACAACGTTAACCAGCCCTCCGTTGTCGGATACCCGACGGTCCCTCAACAACAGCGACGTCCCTTCTACAACGCTTTCACCTACACTGGCATTCCTGATCCCAGCAGCGCGACCGGTTCCTTGATGTGCTGCTCGACGGATCAAGGCAACTACCTGGGCAACAACGCGAGCAGCATCTACAACGCGCTGCAAGTGAAACTTGACCGGCGATTCTCGCACGGCCTGCAATTGCTTACGCACTACACGTTTGCTCACGCGAACAAGTACGACAGCAACTACTACGCAGACAATCACGCGATCGCTTATGGTCCGGATGATCAGGTTCGGAACCATGTGTGGGTAACGGAAGCGGTGTACGAATTGCCGTTCGGAAAAGGGAAGATGTTTGCCGGAAATTCTGGCAGAGCCGAAGACCTTATCGTCGGAGGCTGGCAGATTACGGGTACCACAAACTGGAGCAGCGGGTTGCCGTGGACTCCAAGCTTCAACGAATGCAACAGCGAGCAGGATGTAGGTGTGTGCCGCCCGAATAAGGGATCAGGGTCTTTCCCCTTGAGTGCGGGATCGCTTCAACACCCAGCGGGTAGCAATCCATATCGCCAGTTCTTCACGCCGATTGCCAACATCGTCACAACGCCTGGCCCATTCACTGACCCGGGAGTCGGAAATCTTGGCAACATCGGATTTGACAGCTATCGCGGTCCTCGCGTGTTCTTCGCCGACGCAGCAGTCATGAAGAACTTTGCGATTACCGAACGGGTGAAAGCTCAATTCCGCATGGATGCATTCAACGTATTCAATCACCCTGTTCTTGGCTTCAGCGCGAACCAAACGGGAAGCGGTGCTTGTGTCGATTGCACGGGTAACGGAAGAATCACGGACATCGAAGCGGATTCATCGCCGGGCTCGACGACCGGTATGCGCCAACTCGAGTTCGCTCTGAAGTTCTCGTTCTAGTTCAGTCACGCTGGTTCAGTCACAGTCAACTCACAGAGGGATTCCTTCGGGAGTCCCTCTTTTTACTGAAGATGCAGTAAACGTTTTCGGTGTAGAGTTCGAGTTCGCGTCCATGAAAAAGAAAGTTGTCGGCTTGGGTGAGGTGTTGTGGGATCTGCTGCCGGGGAGGACGTGCCTCGGGGGCGCTCCGACGAACTTTGCGTACATCACCACTCTGATGGGCGATCAGGGCATCGTGGCCAGCCGTGTGGGTGAGGACTCCCGCGGTCTTGAAGCGCTCCGCCGTATGGAGGAATTGGGACTCGACATCGACCACGTGCAGACCGACCGCGATCATGCGACCGGAACGGTAAAGGTGGAGCTCGACGCCAAAGGGCAGGCGCGGTTCGAAATCGCACAGCCAGTGGCTTGGGACTTTCTGGAGTGGACGCAGGATTGGCAGGGTTTGGCTGAAGAAGTTGATGCCGTTTGCTTCGGATCGCTAGCGCAGCGGTCGGAAGAAAGCCGGACCACGTTGCGGCGATTTATTGACGCGGCGTCAAGCGATACATTGAAGGTTTTTGACGTCAACCTGCGGCAGTCGTACTACTCGCATGAGATTCTTTCGGAGTCGATGCGGCTGGCAGACATTGTGAAGGTCAACAATGACGAACTGCCGAAGATCATGAGTTTGAGCAAGGTCCCACACAAGGACGAACAGTCTTCCGCAAAGAAGCTCATCGAAAAGTACGATTTGAGTCTGGTATGCATCACGCGGGGTGGGAGCGGGAGCTTGCTGGTTCGTGAAACGGGTGCCAGCGAACATCCCGGCTTCAAAGTTCGCGTCGCGGATACGGTTGGTTCAGGAGACGCTTTCACCGCCGGCCTGGTCCATGAATATCTTCATGGAGCCTCGCTTGACCTGATGAATGAAGTCGCGAACCTGGTTGGGGCCTGGGTGGCGAGCGAGGTAGGCGCAATGCCTACCCCCAAACGCGGTGCCTTGGAATACTCGCTGGCGGACATTCGCTAAGCGCACAAACTCTCCACTTGTTGTATAGTTCCGAAAGGTTATCTTTTCTTTCGAAATGCGTTGGATGAGCGGGGAGAAACCATGAAGCGCATCGGTCGTAGAGTCCTCTGTCCTCGGTTTTTCTGCTCCATCTTTGCGATCGCCTTAGCCGGAGCGCTTGTCAGTTGCTCGAAGCCCGCGGCACCTCCGAAGGCTGCTCCATCGCAGCCGTCCGCCATCCATGTGGCAGTGCATGACGGTGGACCTGTTGTGATCACAACCTCGGCCGCGGAGTTTCAGGTCCTTCCTTCGGGATTTCTTCAGGCGACATTGGCGAAAGATGGAAAACGATTGACTCTCGACGAGCCCAACGTCGGGTCGGCCGGAGGCAGTGACTCGATCGTGATTGGAGGCAAAGAACTCGATTTTGTCCCTGATTTCACGCAGGCGAAAGTCACTGAGAGCAGTGGCAAACTCGGCCGAGGAAAAAGGATCGAAATTCCAGGGCACCCGCTGGCACCTGCCGGAGTGGACATCGAACGTCTGCTCGTCGTCGAAGTGAATGACGATTTTCCCAACATCGCTCTTGTGAGCACGACGTACCGGAACGCCGGAAAATCCGACTTGCAGATCGATCAGGTCTGGATGCAGCAGCACCGCTTCGACGCGAAACAAGTCGACGCGAACGCGCAGCCCTTCGATATGTGGGCGTTCCAGGGATCGAGCTACGACTGGGGCAAAGACGACGTGCAGAAACTCACGCGTGTCTCAACCCAGCCGAATGCGATGGGTGAAGCGGTGAAAGGTGGCTATGGTGGCGGGATTCCGGTCGTCGCGGTTTGGACAGGTTCGGTCGGCGAAGCCATCGGGCATGTTGAAACGCTTCCGTGGACCCTGTCGATGCCGCTCAAAGTGGATCCGGACGGACGAGTAAATGCGAGTATCACCATCCCTGTCAATGATGCGCTGAAGCCGGGCGAGACGTATTCCACTCCGCGCAGCTTCCTCGCCATTTACAGCGGAGACTTCTACGAGCCTTTGCGGATGTGGTCGAGCGTTCTGCAAAAAGAAGGATGGAATATTCCGAAGCCTTCCAACGAAGCGTACAACGTGAGCTGGTGCGGTTGGGGATACGAGTTCAACGTCACTCCAAAGGAAATGCTTGGCACGATTCCAAAATTGAAAGAGCTGGGCATCAAATGGGCTACGCTCGATGATCGCTGGTTCGATACATACGGCGACTGGAATCCGCGTTCAGAAACGTTCCCCGGCAACTCGATCAAACAAATGGTCGACGACTTTCATAAACAAGGAATGCTGGCGCAGTTGTGGTGGTTGCCTCTCGGAGTGGAAGACGGACAGGGAAAATGGGAATCGCACAAATACATCGTTGCGAAGGTGGCGAAGGAGCATCCGGAATGGCTGATTCTCGACAAGAACGGAAAGCACGCGCGAATGACTCGCGACCTTGCCACTCTCTGCCCGGCGGTGCCTGAGGTACAAAGTTATTTTAAGACGCTCACTGAGAAATTCATTCGTGATTGGGGGTTCGACGGCTCGAAGCTCGACAATATTTACAGCGTGCCTGCGTGTTACAACCCCGCTCATCACCACAAGTCGCCGCAAGATTCGGTGAACGCGATGGGAGAAGTTTACAAAATCATTTTCGAGACAACTCGGGCGATCAAGCCAGAGAGCGTGACACAAGCCTGCCCGTGCGGCACGCCGCCCTCCCTGGCATGGCTGCCGTTTATCGATCAGGCAGTGACGGCGGATCCGGTAGGCTCTGTTCAAGTGCGCCGTCGGATCAAAATGTATAAAGCTCTGTTAGGACCGGAAGCAGCGGTGTACGGAGATCACGTCGAACTCTCGGCGATGACTCCCATGGGGAATGGAAACTGGAGCGAACATGGTTCGGACTTCGCGTCTACGCTGGGAACAGGCGGCGTTCCGGGAACGAAATTTGTGTGGCCTGATCCGGGCCCTAAATACAAGCCCGTGGCTTTGACCGAAGAGAAGGAAGAACACTGGAAGAAATGGATCGGCCTCTACAACCAGAAGATGCTGTCCAAGGGAGAATTCCGCGATCTCTACGTGTACGGGTATGACGTACCGGAGGCGTATGCGATTGAGAAGGATGGAAAGATGTATTACGCATTCTTCACAGATCCCACGAAACCGTTTGCGGGTGAAATCGAGCTGCGGGGATTAATGCCCGGGAAATATGAAGCGGTCGATTACACCGACGGTAAGGACTTCGGGGCAGTGCAGGCCGAAGATGGGAAGCCCGTCCGCCTGAAGACAGAGTTCAAGGATCACTTGCTTTTGGAAGTGCGCCCGAAGTAGGAATCAAAGCCGGCTCGGAACCCGAGCCAGCTCAGCGCGGTTAGCTATTTTCGAAGCTTCTCGCGGAAGGCCTCGGTTCCCCCTGGACGGGTTGTGGAGAGCGCGCCCGCCTGGTTTCCGCTTGCGAGGCAAGTTGGCAAGTCAGCCTTTCGCACGTATTCATGCAGAAATCCCGCGTCGAAACTGTCGCCGGCGCCTACTGTGTCCACGGTGATAACTTCTCGCGCAGGACTTGTGAAGCGTTCCGTTCCGCGTTGCGCCAGCGCTCCCTGACGCCCCAGCTTCACTACGACTAGCGGAACCCAGCCGGAAAGCTTGCGGATGGCAGTTTCCAGATCCTCGGTCCCGGCGGCCTTGCAGGCTTCGCGTTCGTTCGGCAGGAATACGTCGACGTGCTGCAACACTTCCTCTAGACTGCCTTCCCATCGATCATCAGGATCGTCATTGGTATCCAGCGAGATGGTGAGTCCCTTCGACTTCATGTGTTGGAAAAGCTCAATGATTCTCGGGCGAAGCGCTCGTTGCAGGTAGTACGACGAAAGATGGAAATGCTGCGAGTCGGCGAGATAGTCGAGGTCGAGATCGTCCCACGTCAACTCGGCAATCGTGCCGGCGTAGGTAAGAATGTTGCGCCACGATTCGTGATGCAGGATTACGGTCAGTCCGGTTGTAATCGCGCCCGGAACATGGCGCACCCGCGACACGTCCACCCCGCCTTGCTGCAAACGCTCCAGCGCGATTTGTCCGAGAGGATCGTCACCGATGCGGGATTGAAATCCCGCGCGGCTGCCGAGAACGGACAGATTATGCGCGACGATGGCTGAGGACGATCCCAGAGTAAGCATCATGCGGTCGGCGAGCAATTCGCGTTCCGGCAGAAGTTGCTCGGGCAGGCCGTAGAGGATGAGGTCAAGATTCAGTTCGCCAGCAATGGTGACGTCGAAACGGGGCATGGGAGGTTTTTAGAGAATCAAGATTCTTGTGCAGATGCAGAACTCAGAAAAGTCCGCAGACATCCTGCGAACGATCACACCAAGGTGACCTCGATCCCAGCTTGTTTCAGAGCGCGCAGGTCGGACTTGGGCGCGCCGCGGTCGGTAATGACTTCTTGCAGCGACCCTGGCGGCGCGATCAACGACAAGCTGCGTCTACCGAATTTACTGGAGTCGCAGACGGCAACCGTTTTCTTCGACACCTCAAGCATCACACGATTCACTTTGGCTTCGAGCAGATTCGGAGTGCTGAGCCCGAAGTGAACGTCAAAGCCGTCCACGCCGAGAAATAAAACGTCCGCGCTGAGGCGCCGCAAGGTCTCTTCGGCGATCGGACCGACGAGGGAGAACGAGTTCTTCCTCAGGGTGCCTCCGGTGAGAATGACTTCGATCGCAGTCCCGGCCAGTTCGGCCGCGATGTTCACCGCATTGGTGATGATCGTCAGGTTTTGAAAATTCCGCAGCGCGCGCGCAATCGCCGTCGTCGTTGTCCCCGAGTCAAGAATCAGTACCTGCCCTTCCTTCACTTTCTGGGCAGCATTCTCCGCGATGCGAAGTTTTTCCTGATGATGCAGCTTCTCTTTTTCTCGAAGGGTCGGATCTTCGAGGGCCCCATCGCGAGAGGGTAGAGCTCCGCCGTGCGTGCGATGGACAAGTCCTTGGGCGTGGAGCAGTTCGAGATCCTTGCGAATCGTAACTTGAGAGGTTTCGAATTGTCGGGACAATTCCGTGACCAGGACGCGTCCCTGGTTCGTCAGCAAATCGAGAATGGCTCGGCGGCGTTCTTCGTTCAGCACAGGGTTAGCCTTCGGGCGAGTTTGTCGGGCGAAAAACGGTCCGAACCGCCGATTTCTTTTTATAGCGTTTCGTTTCGTTTGTCCACTTCAAAACGAAAGTCGATTTCGACCGCCGCCGCGGTCGGGCAACTCCGTCTCCGAGACTGAGCCTCCAGCCGGAGTTGCCTTATAAACCCCAGATTTTACGGGCTGTTGGAACCAGTTGGGATGATAACCAACTCAATACCTGCCACCAAACTCCAATTGCCCGGAGGGGGCCTACTTGCCGTAATCTCAAAGTGGGACGAAAGCTAAACGGGTTTCGAAGGATGGCGTTTGTTACGAAATCCGAAACCGAGGGGTGGGGTATCGGCATGATGGGAAAAGAACCAACTTTCATTCGGTCGAGCGCGGTCGTGGCACGCGTGGTCGCGGGAGAAACCTTGATCGTTCCGGTCCGTGCAAAGGTCGGAGATCTTACTTCGATTTATAGCTTCAATGGCACGGGAACTTTGATTTGGAAATTGCTGGAGTCGCCGCGAACTGTGTCGGAACTGGCGACCGCGGTTGCGGATGAATACGACGTCACTCCGGCGCAGGCCGAGCACGACGTCATGGATTTTGTGGGCGAGATGAAGGGCGTTGGTCTGGTCGAGGTTCCGGCTGCACTAGCAATGGCTGGGGACTGACGACCAGTGGGGCGGGACGGAACGGCAATGCGACGGACGCCAATCAAGGCGTCCGCTGGGCGAAGATGGGGGAACTGATGGAGCAGGTAGCTTACGGCGCGTTCAGTGTGGATCTGCATCAGCGACATGAGGGGCAGCGCGTACCGCTGCAGGTCTCGATCGAGGTGACACGCCGTTGTCCCCTCGAATGCCTCCACTGCTACAACAATCTTCCCATGGATGACATGGATGCCAGGCGGCGCGAGCTCAGCAAAGAAGAACACTTCCGCGTGCTCGACCAGTTGGTGGAAATGGGTTGCTTCTGGATTCTTTACACTGGCGGCGAAATCTTCGCGCGAAAAGATTTTCTTGAGATCTATACCTACGCCAAGCAGAAGGGGTTCCTGGTCACGCTGTTCACCAACGGCACGATCATGACCGAGGAGATCGCTGACTATCTGGCCGAATGGCCACCCTTCGCGATCGAGATCACTCTTTATGGACGCACTCGTGAAACGTACGAAGCATTGACGGCGATTCCTGGTTCGTACGACCGGTGCCTCCGCGGAATCAAGCTGCTGAAGGAAAGAAAACTGCCTCTGAAGTTGAAGACCGTCGCGACGAGCGTCAACAAGCATGAAGTGCTGGCGATGCGGGATTTTGCAGAGAATGAATTGGGCGTGGAATTCAAGATGGACGCCCAGATCAACCCGCGAATCGATTGCTCCCAGAGCCCGCTGGCGGTCAGGCTTTCGCCAGAAGAAGTTGTTGCCCTCGATCTGAGCTCGCCGAAGGGCGCAAATGAATATCGTCGGCTGGCGAAGCACGATGCGGAGAATCCGCCGGGTTTGGCGCAAATCGACACGGTGTATCACTGCGGCGGAGGGATGAACGGTTTTGCTCTCAACGCCTACGGAGAGATGGGAATTTGTGTGATCTCGCAGCAGGATACATTTGGCGTGAGAGAACTCGGGCTACGAAAGGTTTGGGATGATGCTCTGTTGGGACTGAGAATGACCAAGCGTACCCGGCCGACGAAGTGTTCCCAATGTCGCATCCAGTCACTTTGCGGGATGTGTCCGGCGAATGGAGAACTGGAAAGTGGGGATCGAGAAACCCCAGTGGACTTCTTATGCCACGTAGCGCACTTGCGAGCAGCGGCGGTAGGATCTGAAATTCCAGCACACGGAGAATGCGAGTTTTGCGCCGGCGGCAGCCAGCACGCTCAGATCATCGAATCGGCACGTCGCATCAACGAAAAGGAAATCGACGTCGAGAGCTGGGTAGGACCGCAAGCCCTTCTTCCCATTCTCGCCAACCCGACCGAGGTAGCAGGCTGTGGCCATTGCGGTCATTGACCAAGGTCAAGGAGTAAACACTGGATGAATCATGAGGCGAACTCGGTCGAAAAGCAAAAGCTGAAATACGAGCCCCCGCGCGTTCTCGCCATCAGCTTGCGCCCCGAAGAGGCCGTCCTGGGCCATTGCAAGATCTCTGGGTCCTCTGGTCCCGGCACGGGCAGCTGCATGCTCCTCTTCTGCAGGAGCATTGGATCGTAGCCGCACGCATATCTCACGAATAGGGCTCGACATGGGGAGTGTTGAAGGTCAAAACGCGCTAGTGGGCGAAGGCTCCGCGAACTTGCAGCGCGACGCGTTCACGATCGGTGGAGTATCCGTTGAAGTTTCCGGCAGCAGTGGCGCGGACGTTACCTTAGTCCCTTCCTTGCAGCCGTTCCGAAGCCGTCCTCAGTCCCCCGACATTCATCTGCAAATCGAATGGATTGAAAACCTGCTGCCCCTTGGCGGCGAGTCTCTGTTTGATTCCGGTTCCGTATGGCGGGTGAACGAACACGCCGGCGAGTTTTTATTCGACTTCAGTGCCCCAACGCTCGGAACCCTGCCATACAAGCGCCTTTTCGTCGACAAAGAGTTTCGTTCCGCCCGTCTCCAGATGAGCATCCAGTCGTTCGCCGGATCGGTGCATGCCGCCGTGCCACTGGAATACCCGCTGGATGAGTTGCTGATCATGCACCGCCTCACACAGGAGAAAGCGGTCGAACTGCACGGCGCCGGAATCGTGCGCGCAGATGGCATCGCAAACTTGTTCGTCGGGCATTCCGGAGCAGGGAAGAGCACGACCACCCGGTTGTGGACATCCCGCAAGGGCGTGCAGGTGTTGAGCGACGACCGGATCATTGTGAGACGTGACACTTTCGGATCCTGCTCTGCTGAAGGATCCGGTGGGATGCGCATCTACGGAACTCCGTGGCACGGAGAGGCGCGGTATGCCTTAGCGGCGGACGCCCTGCTAGAGCGGATCTTTGTTCTGGAACACGGATCTGGAAATGTCGTTACCCGGCTTTCCCCAAGCCAGGCGGTGGCGGAGTTGTTTGCGCGATGTTTTGTCCCATTCCACCGGCATGAGTACGTTGATTCCGCATTGAAATTTCTGCAAGAAGTTGTAGCCGCCGTTCCTGTTTACCGCTATGCGTTCGAACCCGACCAAGCTGCCGTAGATACCGTTCTGAACTTCCATGACTGACCCTGGAGCTGATTCAGAGCTCTTTGAACAGGTCATTCTCGAACTCCTCAAGCAAGGCCTATCCGTGCGTTTTCGCGCCAAAGGCGCCAGCATGTCCCCGGCAATCCGCGATGGTGACGTTGTCGAGGTTACCCCCGTAATCGTGAGCAAATTACGGAAGGACGATATTGTCTTAGGAAAGACTAATGAAGGCTTCCGTCTTCATCGGATTGTTTTTGCGGACCCGGACAACGACGTGTTTATCACGCGCGGGGACCGCGGGAAAGAAAACGATCCGGCGCTGAAGGGAGTGCAGATTCTTGGCCGTGCTGAGGCCAAGGAAGTGCGGATAGGACAAAGGGTGGTCAGGGCCAAGGTGAATCGTCTTAGTGGACAAATCCTAAGCGGCGTGGCGCGGGGACAACGAGTCGCCCGGAAGGCGCTCGACCGCATTGCGCGATGGAGGAATCGCAAGCAAGACGGAGCGTAAGGTCTGCGCGTTCCTGTTCGCGCTCGTTCTGTTCTCGCTTGCTCCTGCTTATTCGAGCTCACAGGTTGCCGTGACTTCCACGACCGGCAACGACGCGCAACTTGCCGGCACCGGAACCAGAACTTTCAATTTCAATCATACGAACACCGGTACGAACCTGCTGATGATCGTCGGTGTGTCGCTCAACATCACAAACCAGACGGCGTCCGCCGTTACAGGAGTCACCTTTAACGGTGTTGCGCTAACGCTTATCGGGGCCCACAACGATGCCGGCAACACGCGGCGCGTTGAGATGTGGTATCTCCTCAATCCGCCGACCGGTAATCATTCGACTATTGTTTCGGTAAATATCCCGGCCAACAAAACCGTCGGCGTGGCCGCGGGTGCGACTACTTTCTCTGGGGTTGATCAGACGGTCCCTCTCGGAACCTTTGTCTCGGCGGACGGAGCGGCAGGCGCCGCCTCCCAGCTCGATGTTCCGAGCGTAATCAACGGGATGATCCTCGACACGCAGGCCATCGGTGGAAATCGAACGTCTACTCCCGCAGGCCCACAAGTTTCACAATGGAGTCAGACTTCGGCGCCTTTTATCGGAGCCAGTGCCGATCCGCCGGATGTCACCGGAACTGGAAGCAGCCGATCGGGCGCACCGACCGTTCCGATTTCAGAGACGTTTAGTAACACCTCGAACTGGTCCCTGGGAGCCATTTCGATCAATCCCACGACCGCCGACATCGGCGTAACCACGAGCGTGAGCGCCGTGGCTTTGGGACAGAATTCTACTTACAACATCACTGTCACGAACAATGGCCTTTCCGCTGCGAACAGTGTCGTGCTGACCGACACGCTTGCTTCCGGTTTGACGCTGGTTTCGACCACGCCGAGCGCGGGAACATCGTGCAGTGGAGCTGGTCCGATTACTTGTACGTTGCCAACTTCGTTGGCCAGTGGGGCGAGCGCTACAGTGGCGGTGGTTGTCAAAGCTACGACCGCAGGGTTTTATCCTAATACCGCTTCGGTGACGGACTCTGGAGCGCCTCCCGATCCGAATACCGGAAACAACAGCTACGTTGCCCTGGCACCGGTCGTCAGCATTGTCTGTGCCACCGGAACTCTGACGCCGGGCGGAACTCTCAGTGGAGTTCTCAACACGTATTTCCCCGGCACAGCAAGTGTCTCTGCTGGAGGGACGTCGATTCCAATCGGCGCTGCGACCGGCGCCGGTGGAACCATCGTTGCGGGTAGCGAACTGCTGGTGATTCAGATGCAAGACGCCAGCATCAACACAACGAACAGCGTTGTCTACGGAAACGGAAGTACGGGTAATGGATTCACAACGATTAACAATGCCGGAAACTATGAATACGTCACCGCAACCGGAACGGTGAGCGGGGGAACAGTACCGATTGCTGGAGCTGGAACAGGCGGTGGACTGGTATTTGGATACACCTCGGCGGCAGCCTCGGCCACGAAGGGGCGGAGCACGTTTCAGGTTGTCCTGGTACCCAAGTACGCATCTGCGACTCTGGGTGCGGCGACTGCCTCTGCTTGGAACGGATCGACCGGAGGAATTCTGGCCCTGGACATCGCCGGCCAACTCGATCTCGGTTCGGCGACCGTCTCGGTGGATGGACTCGGTTTCCGCGGTGGCGCCGGCATGCAGTTGCAGGGCGGCACAGGAGCCAATACAGATTATCGGCAGACGGCGCCAGCGACATACGGAGGAGTTGCCGAAGCCGGTGGTCAAGCTGCAAAGGGAGAGGGCGTTGCGGGAACCCCGGCCTACGTGGAGTCCGTGGGCACCTATTTGGCGACGTCTACCAACTATCCGAGCGGCACCGCAGGTACTGACGCCAGCATGTCCCGGGGAGCACCAGGTAACGCGGGAGGTGGCGGAACAGATGCCGATCCGAATGGAGCTAATCCCGGAGGAAACGACGAGAATGCCGGCGGCGGTGGCGGAGCCAATGGCGGCGCTGGAGGATTCGGCGGGGATTCCTGGAATTCGAACTTAAGCAGCGGCGGAGAAGGTGGGGCGACGTTCCCATCCACGATCGACCGCCTCGCACTGGGTGGTGGCGGCGGCGCTGGTACACGAAATAACTCTGACGGCGACAATCAGGCCAGCGCTGGCGCTGGTGGCGGCGGAATCATCTTCATTCGGGCAAACACGCTGATTGGAGTCGCAACCCTGACGGCAAACGGCGCGGCTGCCTACAACGGAACGGCGAACGATTCAGGCGGAGGCGGCGGAGCCGGTGGAACCATCGTTGTGTTATCCGCAGGAGGTGGCGAAAGCGGCTTAACCTTGCAAGCCAACGGTGGCCGGGGTGGAGACGCTTGGGACGCACAGACTTACAGCCTTGCGAATCGGCACGGACCGGGTGGCGGCGGCGGCGGCGGAGCGGTCTTCGTTTCAGGATCGCCGGCTGGTGTCAGCGTCGGAGGCGGGACGAGTGGAACAACTCTGAATCCAGGCGTTGCCTACGGAGCGACCGCAGGAGCGTCGGGCACGAGTGCGACGGCCGCGAACTTGTCACAGGTTACCGGAATTCAGTCGTCGGCATTCTGCGCAGCCGATATGACTCTGAGCAAGAGCCACGTCGGCAACTTTACTCGTGGATCGACCGCAAGCTTCACCATCCCGGTTTCGAATGTGAGTTTGTACGGCGCTACTAGCGGCGTTGTGACAATGAACGACACGCTGCCGATCGGAGTAACTCCGATCAGCGCAACCGGAACGGGTTGGTCCTGCACAGTCTCGGGCCAGACCCTGAGTTGCGTACGCTCCGACTCGTTGTCTGCTGCGGGAGCGTATCCATCCATCACAGTGAACGTCAACGTGTTGCAATCGGCTCCTGCGACTGTCACCAACACTGCCACGGTGAGCGGCGGCAATGAAGCGAACTTACTGAACGACATGGCCACAGATGTTGCCACTGTCGTTTCGAGCGCCGACATGGCAGTCACGGACTCGGCTTCTCCGAATCCGGTGGCCGCAGGTGCAAATATCACTTATACGCAGGTCGTTACGGACAACGGTCCGAGCGCCGGCGACAACGCTACCTTCGCCACGTCGGTGCCAGCGAACACGACACTCGTCTCGATCAACGCACCTTCCGGATGGACCTGTTCAAGTCCGGGCGCTGGCAATACGGGAAGTATCGTTTGCACGGATACGAACATGGCAGGAGGGACCTCGGGCACGTTCACGATGATCGTGAGGGTGAATACCGGAGTCGCTAACGGGACCGTCATCACGAATTCGGTGTCCGTGGCCTCATCGGCAACGGATCCCGTTTCAACCAACAATCGTGCTACGGCCAGCACGGTTGTCGGAGGAACTGGACCGAATCTGTCTGTGACCAATTCTGCGTCGCCAAATCCGGTGCAGGCTGGAAGCAACATCACTTACACCCAGGTCGTAACGAACACAGGTACGACGGCAATAACCAATGGAACGCTTACCGAGTCGACGCCGGCAAATACAGCATTCGTTTCAATCACTCCTCCCGCTGGGTGGACTTGCGCGGGATTCCCCGCCAGTCCTTGCACGGATGCGAGTGTGGCGGCCGGTGTATCGGGATCTTTCTCCATCGTATACAAAGTGAATGCAGGCACGGCAAACGGAACGGTGATCACGGATACCGTGACCACGAATGCGACGAACCAGTCGTACGGCGCCAGTTCCGCGGTCGCTACCGACGTAGTTGCGGCGGTAACCCAAGCGGATCTCGCGTTGAGTACGTCGGCGAATCCGGTTACAGTGCTGGCCGGAAACCAGATTACCTATACGCAGACGGTGACGAATAACGGCCCGGCCGCGGCTGCAGGCGCGACCTTCACCCAAGCAACTCCGACGAATACTACGTTCCAATCCGTCACGGCCCCGGCTGGATGGACTTGCACGACTCCTGCGGCTGGAGCCACGGGAACTATTACCTGCACGAACCCGAGTGTCGCGTCGGGAACTGCAGCCGACATTCTGGTCGTTCTCAACGTTCCATCGACGGTTACCGCGAGTTCCATTACAGCGGCTTCTTCCGTTTCCGCGACGACGACTGATCCTCTCTCGTCCAACAACAGCACCAGCGTTACGACGAACGTGAATGTCGCTTGCGATCTGACGGTGACGAATAGCGGAACGCCGAGCCCGGTGACGGCCGGTTCGAATATCACCTATACCCAAACCATCACAAATCAGGGTCCGGCCAATTGCAGTACTGGCACATTCACCGAAGTCACGCCAACCAATACGACGTTCGTTTCGGTGGGAGTGGTGACGACAGGCGGCGGAACCTGGACTTGTCCGAACAGCGCGCCGATCTCATGCGCCAATCCGAGCGTCGTGGCCGGTTCCACGGCAACGATCACGGCGGTTTACAAGGTGACTGCCGGAACGACTGCGGGAACGGTCATCGCCGATACGGACACAGGCGGCACCGCGACGCGAGATACGAATCCCGGGGACAACTCATCCACGCTGAATATTGCAGTTGCGTCAGGCACGCAAGCGGATTTGAGCGTGACGAACTCGGGCAGTCCGAGTCCCGCGACAGCAGGCAGCAACATCACTTACACGCAGACTGTGAGCAACGCTGGGCCGGCCACCGCAAATGCACCCGTGATGACGGAGACGCTGCCGGCGAATACTACCGCGGTCTCACTGACTGGTCCCGCAGGATGGACCTGCGTTCTTGCAAGCCTCACGTGTACGGATACGACCACGATGGTGTCCACGACCACGGCGAATTTCACGTTTGTCGTGAAGGTAAATTCAAACGTGGCCACCGGAACCATCATTACTCAGACGGAATCTGTTTCGTCTTCGACCGTCGATCCCAACAGTGGAAATAACAGTTCGGCAGTCAGCATTCCCGTTGGCGACACGGTAGATCTCTCCGTTACCAACACTGCAAGCCCAGTCCCTGTGCAAGCAGGCAACAACATCACTTACACGCAGGTTGTGAACAACGCCGGCCCGAGCACTGCGACGAGCGTCAGCTTGACGAACACTTTACCGGCGAACACGACTGCTGTTTCGCTTACTGGTCCCGGTGGTTGGACTTGCACTCTGGCAACGCTGACCTGCACAGATCCCAGCTTGGCATCGGGTGCGCCAGCAACGATCACTTACGTCGTTCAAGTCAATGCGGGCACCGCTGCAGGAACTGCAATCAACGAGACTGCAAGCGTGACATCGGCCATCGGCGATTCGAACTCGGCGAACAACACTGCCGCCGCGTCCGATGTCGTGGCGACTGCCACGCAGGCCGACCTCGTGGTATCGAATTCTGCATCTCCGACCTCGCTCTCGGCGGGGAGCAACGTCACCTATACGCAAACGGTGACAAACAACGGTCCAGTCGCTGCGACCGGAGCGACGTTCACTGAAGCGATTCCGCCGAACATGAATTTCCAGTCGATCGCGATTCCGTCGGGATGGACGTGCTCGACGCTACCCGCCGTTGGCGGCACCGGGACGATCAGTTGCAGCGATGGCAGCAGCCTCGGAACCGGCGTCGGCAATGCCGCCACCTTCACAGTCGTGCTTCAGGCGAATTCCGGCACGCCTTCGGGAACCAACATCACCGATACCGCAAGCGCGACCGCTACAAATGTCGTTCCTGGACTGACTTCAAACACCGCCAGTGCCACCGTGCTGATCGCAAGCGCGAGCAGTGCGGACATGTCGATCACGAAGACCGCAACTCCGAGTCCGACGGTGACGCAGCAAACTACGCTCATTTACACGCTAACAGTGAAGAACAACGGTCCGGCGACCGCCACGAACGTTATCGTTCAGGACTTCTTGCCGAGCATTCAATACAACGGGTCGAGCCCCGCCGGATTGTGTTCAGAAGCCGGAGGAACCGTCAGCTGTCTCCTTGGAACCATGACGAATGGGGCCATAACGACGATCACTATTTTTACGTCCCCGCAGCAGGCGGGGTCCATCACGAACAACGCCATGGTGACGGCGGACCAGGGCGATCCGAACCTGGCGAACAATACGGCTTCTCAGACAGAACTTGTAGTTGCTGCGACCAAAGTCACGCTGCGTTCATTCTCGGCACATTTTGGGACCGACAAGAACGGTGCCAAGCGAGCAGTGCTCGTGTGGAAGACGAGCGGTGAAGCCCGCAACCTCGGATTCAACGTTTACCGCGAGCAAAACGGCAATCGCGTGCGGATGAATTCCGCACCAATCGCGGGATCTGCCCTGATGATGAGCGGATTCCTGCCGAAGCATGCGGGGCGGACGTACTCGTGGATCGATCCTTCCGCCGGAGGTCCAGGAGCTTCGTACTGGCTCGAGGATATCGATGTAAGCGGTGCGCGCACCATGCACGGCCCAGTTTCTGCGATGGGTACGCAGCCCGCGAATGACTCACCTGTTGCCGAAGCCCGCATGCTGACACAACTGAATCAGGCGCTTCCGGTTGCGGCCGGCAGCCTGGAGAGCAACATACGGGAATATCTGCCGATCTCGGTAGCTCCAAGATCGTGGCAGCTTGCGAAACAGTTTGAGTTGGCCGGGCACCTGGCAATCAAGATTAACGTCCGCCACGAGGGATGGTATCGAATCAATCAGCCCGACCTCGTCAAGGCGGGACTCGATCCGAATGTCGACCCGTCATCGTTGCATCTGTACGCTGAGGCTGTTCAACAGCCGCTGCAAATCATCGGCGCGACCGTGGGACGCGGCGGGTTCGGTCCGCAAGCTTCGATCAGTTTCTATGGGACAGGAATCGACACCGTATTCTCCGGAACGCGCGTGTACTGGCTCGCAGAAGAACGCGGCCCGGCTCTGCGCATTCCGCAAATGCAGGCTTCATCCGGCTCAGGCCAGCCTCCAGCCAGCTTCTCAGCAACGGCTCGCCTGCAACAGCGCTCGATTTACTTTGCCGCGCTGATCACGCAAGACGGGCAAAACTTCTTCGGGGCCCTCGTGACCACGACGCCGGTGGATCAGGTATTGACCCTTCCGCACTTTGATTCCGCTTCGGACCAGATCGCTCACCTGGACCTGTCGTTACAAGGAGTAGTGGTTGGCGCCCCACACGACGTTACGGTCACAGTGAATGGAACGACCGTGGGCGATGTGATCTTCAATGGGCAGGACAAGGGAACGTTGAGCATTGACGTTCCGTCCGGAGTTCTGCTGCCGTGGAACAACACGGTCACGCTGACATCACAAGATGGCGACTACGATATCGACCTGGTCGACTATATCCAAATCACGTATCCGCACCTCTATGTCGCGGATTCAGATTTTCTGAAATTTACGGGACGTCCGGGCGATCAACTGACGATCACTGGATTTACAAGCGCGCCAACCGTGATCGACATTACGAACGCGAACCGTCCAGTCCAGTTGACCCCGCAGGTTACGTCGAACAGCGGGAGCTACGATATTGCACTCCAGGTACCGTTTTCGAGAGGTGGCTTGGTGGGAGGGCAACATATCCTGATGGCGGTGGCGGATGATCGCGTCGCATCGGTGGCGGGCATGTACGCGAACCATCCCTCGCAGTGGCACATGCCACAGCGTGGGGCTGACATAGCGATGGTGACCCACGGGGAATTTGCCGCGGCACTGGGGCCGCTTGTGCAAGCGCACGCAGCGGAAGGGAAGACATCGGTCATCGTGCCCATCGGCGAACTCTACGACGAGTTCACGTTTGGAGAACGCAATCCCTCTGCAATCAAGCAGTTCTTGCAGAGCACCATGCAAAATTGGAGGAAGCCGCCAACCTATCTGCTTCTGAACGGGCGCGCGTCGCTCGATCCGAGGAACTACCTTGGGTTTGGCAATCTGGATCTGGTGCCCACGAGCTATGTGCCCACCAGTAGCCTGATGACCTCGACGGACGACTGGTTCTCGGACTTCACGAACAGCGGCCTGCCTACGATCGCAACCGGTCGCCTGCCGGTCAGTACAGCCGACGAAGCCACCACTGTCGTTGGAAAAATCGTCGCCTACGAGAATCAATCCACAAACGGCCCGTGGACGTCGAATGCGCTCATGGTTGCGGACAAGAACGACACGATCAACTTCACGCAAGACAGCCAGACGGTTCAGGGTAACCTTCCGCTGAACATGCAGGTGAGCAACGTGTTCGTCGATACGGTGGGAACGACGGCCGCTCAGGAAGATATCTTGAACGGCATCAACGCGGGCCAGTCCATTGTCAACTACCTGGGCCACGGATCGGAAGAAGAGTGGTCTGGATCCGACATTTTCGACGAGAACGGTGCGAACTCGCTGACGAACGGATCCCAACTTCCCGTCTTCCTGATCATGAATTGTTTGAACGGATACTTCCAGGACGTCTATGCGCAGCCTCTGGCTGTGACGTTGCTCCTTGCGCCGAATGGAGGCGCTGCGGGGGTTCTTGCTTCCAGCGGTCTCAACCAGGCGCCGCCGCAAGCGGCACTCGACGCGCTGGTCGTGCTCAACACGCAGCGGTCGACCCTGGGAGTTTCGATCATGAACGCCAAGTCGGGTATCACCGATCCGGATGTTCGTCGGACTTACATTCTGTTCGGCGACCCGGCCATGAATCTGAAGCCGCCAGCCGGAACCACCGTCGAACGCCAATAAGAATCAGACACACGAGCGGGCGGGGAATCTCCTACCCGCGCGTCAGTTCTTGAGACTGGCCAGATTCTGAGAGGGCTATTCCACATCAAACTCCGCGACTCGAAAGTCGGTCGAGTTATTTAACGAATCTTCCGCGCGCAAATCCACTCGATAGGTTCCTGGCGCCAGAGTCGTCAGCGGCAGCTTTACGGCTATCGGAACCACAGGGCTGCCGGGCTTGATCAGGTCCTTGGTTTCCATTACCCCGACATCCAATTTCTGTTCCCCGCTCTTCTTGTCGATGATGCGGAATTCAAGGCCCATCTGGGGAGGTTTCTCTCCAGTGAGCAAAGGATCGTAGATCTCGATGTATGCAACCGCGTTGTCTGTTTTCTTGAAATGGTTCGTTGCGGAGGGTGCGAACTGAAAGCCGCGAACGATGAGTGGTTTGCGGTCTTCCAGCAGCTGTGAATCCAATGAAGTGTCCAAGTCCGATACTTTGATCACGTTGTTACTCAACGCGATCGAACTCAGGCTAATCTTCTTGCCGTCATAGGGAAGGACGCGCACTGCACTTTCCAGTTTGCCGAAGCTTTTATTTCCCGAACTGAAGACGACCCTGAGAGTGTAAGTGCCTGGAGCGATATCGAACTGGCTTTCGTAATGGAGCGGTTGTTGCTGGAATTCCTCGACCTCTTTTTTCCCGTCCAGATCCAGATTGACGGTGTCACTGAAACGGGCAGCAACCGAGTTGTCGGGCTTGTAGGCAATCCCCAGAACGTTCACTTCGGAATGTTGTTTGCCCTTGATCTTCTGGAATTCGAGGGAATTCGACGGGATATCAATCGCCAGGTGAACTCGTGCCACCTCAGGAGATGAATAGAAATAGGGAGCGCGCATCGACGCCGTTACGTTGCCAGGCATTTCACCCGCCGCGCGAGCTTCGAGGTCTTTTTCAGTAGCACTGCCTGCGAGCAAATCGAGTGGGCGAACTTTGCAGTAGCCGCTGCGAGAGCGAACGACGGTTCCACCGCGGTCGACCTTGACCTTCAACGTGTGGCAACTGCCCTCGGCGGAATCAGGAGGAGCGTAACCCAGCAAATAGTACTCCGCCTGATCTTTCGCGATGCGCTGCATCCCTCCCAGCAGATCGTTAGTATTTACGATGACAAAGCCACCCGTTCCCTCAGCCAGCGCGTACATAAACTGCTGGTTGTTGGCGACGTTATCCGGAATTTGGGGCACCACCATCCGTGGTTGAGTCATCGTGTTATAGGGCAGATTGTTGGTTCCTGCGATCACTCCGCCCCCACGGCCTCCCGTGGAGCCGCCACCAGTGGTTCCGCCTCCACCGTGTCCTCCACTACCACCAGTCCCGCCTGTTCCACCGCCGCCGTGCCCACCACCGCCGCCTGCTCCACCACCACCGGTTCCGCCCCCACCGTGTCCTCCGCCGCCACCCGCCCCCCCACCGCCCCCGCCCCGCCACCGCCGCCATGTTGGGGAGGAAGAGGCTCTTCAGCTTCCATCGAGGTCAACAAAAGACGAGCATGGCTCGAGGAGTTCCCAAACTTCAACGAAGCTGGTCGAAGCCGCGCGGAGGACGTACCTATACGCGGGTGATGAAAACTATTAGAAACGGTCGGGATCGGTGCAACCAATCCGCGCACATCAATTGGGTACACGGCCACGTTCGCCTTGTTGCAGGCATCGATGACGGCTGTCAGTTCGGATTGAACTTCGAAGTTCATGGGGAATCCGGCGCTCAGCATGACCAGACTCTTGCGCCCGGAAACGCCGGATAAACCTTTTGCCAGATTGCGTAAAGCAAGAAACACGCTGCGCACGCCGAAATCCGATTCCAGACCGCCCATACTGGGCATGCCCAGGAGCGCAGGCTGAGAGGGAGGCGCGCCCAGAGAAGCGACATCCGCATTGGGCGACACATGCGAAAACTTCACCCCCGCGACGACCTTTTTCAAGCGATCAGCGTCCGAGGTAAAGTTCTGTGTGATCCGGACCATGCCGCCAAATTCCACCACCGCGATGAGGCGATCAGGGCCGGTGTTGGAGTCGACGAATTTCGCTGCTGCATCGCGCGCTTTTGCCTGGTCGGCGAACTCCATCGTGCTGTTGTCAAAGAAGAGCACAAGATAGTGTTTGCCGGAGTGCGAGGGATCTGCGGCTGAATCCTCCCGCGAAAAGCTTGTCACCGGTTGTTCCTTGCCATCTTCCCAAATCTTGAAGTTGTTGGTGGCAAGGTCGCGGATGTAATTTCCTTTTTTATCCGTGACCACGGTGTCGACCAGCACAACACGCGTCTCGACCTTGATCGTTCCCGGATCTGTGGGCGAAGGCGAGGCCTGCTGGGCCTGCGCGATGGGCACGCATGCGGCAAGAATGCCTGCCAGAACCAGAATCTTTTCAGAGTTTTTCGCACGCCGAGTTCTCATAGGTCACCTCTCACGGAATGTCGACTGCACCGTTCTCTGCGGACATCTGCTGCTGCTCGGTGTCTCTTGCGACTACTCGGACCAAATAGCGGCCGGGCTTCACGTCAAAGCTGGTTCTCAGCGAAATACCCGCCGCAAGCCTGGCTTGAAGGGTCTCACTTTTCCATCGCATCTGCACTAATTTTTGATTGGCTTGCAGGATGTTGCCATTGCGGTCGAATAAGGCGGTTACGACTGTCAGGTCATTCTGATTGCGGTTGTCTGTCTGCTTGTAGTGAAGGCGTTTCACGTCTACGCGCGCCACGACCGTGAGCTTGGCGGTGTCGTCAGACGGCTTGAAAAACTGCGTTTGCAAGTGGACTGGCAGGTCGTGCAACTCCTCCGTTGAAAGCATTTCGTCTTCAATTTCGCGCTTCGCCTCTTCGGCTAGACCGATATCGTGGCGCGGTGCAAAGTATCCGCGACGAACCTGCAAATCGTATTTCCCGTGCACTTTCAAGTTCACTTTGAGCGAGTGAAACTTGCCATCCAGCTTCAGATTTTGCGGAGTGAAGCCCAACACGTAATAGTATTCGGGAGAATCCGCGACGCGGCGGAAGCCCTCATCCATGTCGTTGTTATTGTGAAAAAAGTTGCCGCCTGTGCTGTAAGCCAAAACGCTGAGTATGTCTGCTTGAGCCGAGGCGGCCGCATCATCAAGCACCACGCGCGACGTGGGCGTAATCCCCTGGCTCGGTAAACTAGTGTCCGGGCGGCCTCGCTCGCTGGCATCCCCGAAAGGGATCGTGACGTAGAGACCTCGTGCATCGAGGGTGCTGATAATGACCTGTCCCCGTACCGCCCGATCGATTACGTCGGTGTATTCGTATTCCAGTTCGGGAGTCAGGAAGCCGGGAGAAATCATCACGAGATTTCTTTGACCGGGCATCGACACAATGCGGCGCACCGCGTCCCTCAATACGCTGATGGTCATCCTGCTGTCTTGCTCGCCTGAGATGAGTACTTGCGCGGCTTGATTCTCAACCGCGATCGCGGCGTTGGCCGCGGCGCTCCGGGGCAACGCGGCACAATACACGTAGTCGTTGATAGCCGTTTGCAACGCCGAAGGGTCGCGCTTATTCTCCATGAGATCGGCTTGGTAGAAGGTGATAAGCGGGCACTGGGCAGTCTCTCCACCGAGCGTAGATCGCGGACGGACAGCTTCCACTGCTTGATGCAGTTTGCTCCGGTCGTCCGTGAAATCGAGAGTCGTCTGCCCCGATGTTGAAAAGACGGCGGCTCGATCGGTGGGAGCCAGTGTCTCCATTCTTCGTTCGGCAGCGGCGCGAACGGCGTTGATGTTCTCGAAGTTTAAGTGGAGGTCATCGAAAAGGTACGCCACATATCGGGAGGGAAGAGTAGCGCTCTCAGCGGTTTTAGCGGCCTCGCGTCGAACTCGGGGCGGCCGCTACGGGTGTCGCAGAATTGAGAGATGTTGTCTGTTCCGAGTCGAAATTTGAAATCACCTGCGGCTTGCCGTTGTCGAGAAGCTCGAAGTCTTCCTTGTGCAGATTTCCCACCGCGTGACCACGTATATCCAGCACGACGACACGCGCCAACACTAGCTTCACATTTACGCGGAACTTGGCAGCCTCCGACAGCTTCGTGGTCGTCGCCTCGTCCTTGACCGCCATCTCGCCGGAGGCTTCCTGGCTTGAGGCGGCGGGAGGGGTCGGAGGCTGCGCGGCCGGTTGCTGTGCCGACGCCTGGAAGAAAGGAAGGGCTGGAAGAAACAACGACCCAACGAACAAAGACAAAACGCACGCAGAGAGCGCGTTTCCGCTGATACGGCCGCGGGAACCGGAGGACAGAATAATCATGGAACCCCAAACAGGCGGAACTTGAGCCCGCCAAGGATAGCAGGGTTCGGGCCAAACGTCGTCAATTATGGGACGATTGCCCGTGCGGGGTACTCGTTTGGCCGAACGCCGGGGACCGCCTCCGAATGGGTCTATGACGCTGCTGGAACCCGTGCCGGCAAAGTGGCCGTCTGGCGCAACGGCTCGGTAAGAGCCCGCATGACCCTGCCAAATCCTGCAAAATCCAGCGATTGAGCGCCATCCGAAAGAGCGCGTTCCGGGCAGGGATGCACCTCGATAATCAGGCCGTCCGCCCCGACCGCTACGGCTGCGCGCGAGACTGCGGCGATCAGGCTCTGCTTGCCCGTGCCGTGGGAAGGATCGGCGATCACGGGCAGGTGGGAGAGGTCACGAGCCAGGGCGACGGCAGCAAGGTCGAAGGTATTCCGCATCTCCGTCTCGAAAGTCTTGATGCCGCGCTCGCAAAGCACCACCTGATGATTTCCGCCCGAAAGCAGGTACTCGGCGGCTAATAACCATTCTTTAACCGTGGCGGAAGGCCCCCGCTTCAACAGAATGGGCTTGTCCACGGTCGCGAGGCGGCGAAGGAGCGCGAAATTTTGCATGTTGCGGGCGCCAATCTGGAGCATGTCGACGTACTCGCAGATAAGATCCACATCCTCGGTTCCCATCACTTCCGTGACCACCGGAAGGCCGGTCTGTTCCTTGGCTTCGCGCAGGATCTTCAATGCTTCAATCCCGAGCCCCTGGAAATCGTATGGAGAGGTTCGTGGCTTGTAGGCTCCTCCGCGCAGCATGGACGCGCCCGCCTTCTTCACGGCGTAGGCGGTATCGAGAAGCTGCTCGCGCGACTCCACCGAACAAGGGCCGGCGATCACCACCACATCAGGCCCACCGATGGATATGCCATCGATTTTCACGATGGATCGCTCCGGCTTGACCTGCCGGCTGACCAGCTTGAAGGGCTGGGCGATGGCCACGACGTTATCGACGCCGGGCGCGACCTGCAGTGCCTCGATTTCGTGGCGGCGCCCGCTGCCTACGGCGGCGACAATGGTCCGTTCGGTTCCGCGCGTGATGTGCGGCTGGTATCCGGCTTCTCGAATGCGTTCGATGATGTGGTTGATCTCCTGCTCAGTTGCTTTCTCGGACATGTTGACGATCATGGGGTTTGATTTCTCCTTTGTGAGTCCAGAAAAAAACAAAAGCCGCGATCATCAGGATCGCGGCTCGCGGTTTTAAGCTTGGTACTTCTAGGTTGCCCTTGAGGGTTCAATCCTGTCTCCAAGCTGCTCCGCGGCCGCTACCCGAGTAAATCGGTAGCTGGCCCACCAAAAGCTTGGAGTAAATCGTGCCATAAGAGTGGTGTGAAGTCCTGTCTAGCTAACAGAAAACCTTGTTCTTCGCGAAGCAAGCGAGAAGGATCTGTTTCTTCCAACTACGCTTCCTCCGCGTCGAAGTGCAACAACAGCGCGTAACCCCGATTACTGCAGCGAGCTGGCCACGCTCGAGAATGCATTGTTCGCGTTCGACCCGATCAACCGCACCGTTCCCACTACCAGAACCAGAATTACCGCCAGCATCACCGCATATTCCGCGATGTCTTGCCCCGAATCATCTGACCAGAGATTGCGAATCAGTTTTGACATTGTGTGCTCTCCTCCGAGCCGCTGTCAGTTCTTGAGAGGGAAAAAACTGAAATGTGGAGCTTGGTGGACACATGATGCACGCGGGTATGCGTGCTTGTCAAATGCGCTTTTTCACTTTTCCACAAGAGAATTTAAGGCACTGAAACAGGCGCTGAAGGAACTCGAGTTGCGCTTGAAACTGCGGCCTGAGGGCTCAAGTCTTCGGCGGAGCGCTGGGTGATTTGGAGTACTCGGTCAGGCAGAAGTCCCAGATAAAGTGTGGCGAGAATAGTCACAACCAGCGCCGCTCCGAGTCCGAATGAAATCGGATTGACCGGAACTTCCTTGCGCGATTCGCGCATGTACATCACCACGATAATGCGCAGGTAGTAGTAGGCTCCGATTGCACTGTTGACGACTCCGATCAGAGTCAGCCAGACCAAGTTGGCCCGAAGAGCTGCGCTGAATACGTAGAACTTGGCGAAAAAGCCGCCAGTCATCGGGATCCCGATCAGCGAGAGCAGGAAAATCGTGAGCGTCGCGGCCAACAGCGGAGACGACCGTCCCAAACCCTCGTAGTCTTCAAGAGTTACGTAACGCTCGCCAGCGTTGGCGAAGTGGGCGACTACGGCAAATGCCCCGACGTTCATGGCAGCATAGGCCGCCGTGTAAAACATGACCGCGGATATGCCTATCGCTGAATTCTCAGGCGTAGTCATCGCAAAGGCGACCAGGATATAGCCGGCGTGCGCGATGGAGGAATACGCGAGCAGCCTCTTCACATTGTTCTGGACGAGTGCTCCGACGTTGCCGAGCGTCATTGACAGGGCCGCCGCGACCCACAAAAACCAGAAGCGTCCGGGAGCATTGATGGCGAACACAACGCGCAGCAGCACCGCAAACGCAGCGGCTTTTGGAGCTGTGGACATGAAGCCCACGATCGGAGCGGGAGCGCCTTCGTATACGTCGGGCGTCCAGACATGAAAGGGAGCCGCGGCCACCTTGAATCCAAGTCCGACGAACATTAGAGCCATCGCTGTATAGACCAGCACCTCGGCGGGAGCTGCCTGCAGTTTCTGGGCAACGATGTCGATGTTGGTGGAACCGGTGGCGCCGAACATCAGAGCGACACCATACAAGAAGAACGCGGTCGCGAATGAGCCCAGAAGGAAGTACTTCAACGACGACTCGCTGCTCGACGCATCGTTGCGGCGAAAGCCGGCGAGTATGTACGTTGCGATCGAAGAAATTTCCAGTCCGATGAAGATCATCACCAGTTCGATTGCCGAGGACATCACGACCATGCCCACGACGCTGAAGAGGATGAGTGCGTAGTATTCTCCGGCGCGAATCCGCTGGACCGCCATGTACTCGAACGAGCTGAGAATAACCGCGCTGGCAATCCCAATCACGAGGAATGTGAAGAAGATGCTGAAGCGGTCGACCCGTATGGTGTTCGAAAACGCGAGACCTGGTGAGCCTGCTGTGTACCACGTGGCGAGCAGGCCAGCCACAGTTCCGGCGAATGCGATCAGACCAAGAGTCTTCTGGCTCTTTTCTTCATCGACCAGAGGATCGAGGACCATCACGACAATGCCGAACGCGGACAAGATTATTTCTGGCAAGATGCGTACGTAGTCGGTGGCCTGCGGAATGACCTGCATCTGGGCGAGAAGCGGGGTCATTGTCCCACCACCTTGCTGAACACCTGCGGCAACGGAGCGAGCGCCGCTTGCACAGCAGGATCGATTGCCGCGAGCCAAAGGATCGGCGCGACTCCCATCGCCAGCGCGGCGGCGGCACACGGCCAGACAGCAGCTTTTTCGAATCCCAGCAGGTCAGCCATGGAATTGTTCACGGGATGCGTCACTTTGCCGTAGAAGACGCGCTGGAACATCCACAGGAGGTAGCAAGCGCTCCAGATGATTCCGGTGGCGGCAAGAATTCCGTAGATGGGCTTAGCCTGAAACGCGCCGTTCAGGACAAGGAATTCCCCGACAAACCCGTTCAGCAAAGGCAGACCAACGGAGGCCAACACGATAAAGAGATAGGACGCCGCATAAACCGGCATGGGCGATGCCAGCCCGCCGAACTCGCTGATCTCGTACGTATGCCGCCGTTCGTGGAGAATTCCGGCCAGCATGAACAATCCGCCGGTAGAAATGCCGTGGGCCAGCATGACGAACATGGCGCCATTCAATCCCGACTGCGTGAAGCTGAAGATTCCAAGAACCACGAAGCCCAGATGGCTGACCGACGAATACGCGATCAGCTTCTTCATGTTCGGCTGCACCATCGCGACCAGCGCCCCGTAGATGATGCCGATCAGTGCGAGAGTCATCACCCAGGGCGCATTGTGGCGGGATTGCTCCGGAAACAATCCGAGATTGAACCTCAACATTCCATACGTCCCCATCTTCAATAGGACACCAGCCAGAAGTACGGATCCCGCGGTCGGCGCTTCGACGTGCGCGTCCGGCAACCAGGTATGGAATGGGAACAGAGGTACCTTGACCGCGAATGCAATGAAAAATCCGAGGAAGAGCCACTGGGCTGCGGCAGGGAAGTTCGGTACCGTACCGGCCGCAAGGTGCTCGCGGATCGTGACGAAGTCGAAGCTGCCGGTGTGAGCATAGAGCCAGAGGATCGCGGCGAGCATAAAGACCGAGGCGATCATCGTGTACATAAAAAACTTTACCGCGGCGTATACCTTGCGCTCGTGGCCGAATACACCGATCAGCAGAGCCATCGGAATCAGCGTGGCTTCCCAGAAGAAGTAGAAGAGAAAGAGATCGAGGCTAGTGAAGACGCCGATCAGAGCGGTTTCCAGCACTAGCAGAAGGATGAAGAATTCCTTCACGCGATCGTGAATCGACTTCCACGAGATCAGCACGCAGAGCGGGGTCAGGAAGGTCGTGAGAACGATCAACCACAATGAGATACCGTCGATCCCCATGTGGTAATGAATGTTGGGGCTCGATATCCAGGAGGTATCGACCTCAAATTGAAAGCCTGGCTGCGAACGGTGAAAATGCACGGGCAAGTGCAGTGAGAGCACAAAAGTAAGAAGCGAGACGACGAGAGCGAAAATGCGAATGTCTCGATCGCGCCGGGGAAAGAGCACCAGCAGCAGCGCGCCCGCGAGCGGCGCGAATGTGACCAGCGACAGGATGTAGGGACTGAGATGGTCGACGTTCATTGTCCCACCCCTAGCCACACCATGTAAGCAATCAGGACCGCGGCACCGGCGGCAATCCATCCAGCATAGGAGCGAAGGTTGCCCGACTGCATATGCCGTACTTCATCGGATAGGTGACGGGCACCATCGGCCGCGTTGTTCACGGAGTCGTCGATGACTTTGCGATCGACGCCCTGCCAAAGAATGCGTGTCGATCCATCGACCAACGGTTTCACGAAGACTTTCGCGTAGATTTCATCCACGTAGTACTTGTTGAGCACAGTCTTGTAGAAGCTTCCCAACCCATCGGCAATCTTCTGCGGCAACTCCGGCCTGCTCACATAAAGAATCCAAGCCAATATCAAGCCCAGAAAGGCGAAGGTAACTGAAACCCCCATCAGCAAGTACTCGGTTGCGCGGCTGGCTGCTTCTCCGGCAGCCTCCGCACCTGCGCCGGATCCGAACACAGGCGAGAGAAAATGCTCGAATCCATTGTGGAATCCGACAAAGCCACCGATCAGAGACAGCACCGCGAGGACGATGAGTGGCGCGAGCATCACCATCGGGCTCTCGTGCGGTTCTCCATGCCCATGGTGGTCGCCGCCATCGACGGCATGTACGCGGCCATGGTCGTCGACCTGAACTCCGCGGTAGTCCCCGAAGAAGGTCATGAATAGCAGCCGGAACATATAGAAAGACGTGATAAAGGCGGTGATGACACCAACCGCCCAATACACCCAGTTCGCCTGGTACGCCTTCCACAGAATTTCGTCTTTGCTCCAGAAGCCCGCCAGGGCGGAATTCCAGAGATCGCGAGCGTCGCGATGAGCATAGTTAGAAATGTGACCGGGATGTAGGAGCGAAGGCCTCCCATCTTTCGCATGTCCTGCTCGCCGCCAACCGCGTGGATAACGGAACCGGCTGCAAGAAACAGCAGCCCTTTAAAGAAAGCATGCGTCATCAGGTGGAAGATTCCAGCCGAGAAGGCGCCAACTCCGCAGGCGATAAACATGTAGCCCAGCTGCGAAACCGTAGAATAGGCAAGCACTTTCTTGATATCGGTCTGCGTGATACCGATCGTTGCGGCGAATAGCGCCGTCAGAGTGCCGATAATCGCAACGACAGTCAACGCGGTTGGCGCGCGTTCGAAGATCACGTGCGATCGCGAAACCATATATACGCCGGCCGTCACCATGGTGGCGGCGTGGATCAGCGCCGAAACCGGTGTTGGTCCTTCCATCGCGTCCGGCAGCCATACGTAGAGCGGAATCTGTGCCGACTTTCCACACGCACCTACCATCAGCAGGATCCCGATCGCGGTTAGCACTCCGGCCTGCGCCGTTTCCGGTGCCATTGTGCTGACTCTGGAAAATACCTGGCTGAAATTCAGCGAGCCGAAATGCTGAATGATCAAAAAGATGCCGATGAGAAATCCGAAGTCGCCAATGCGATTGACGATGAACGCTTTCTTCCCAGCAGACGCGGCCGAATCCTTGGTAAACCAAAATCCGATCAGCAGATAGGACGCGAGGCCCACACCCTCCCATCCGATGAACATCATCAGATAGTTGTTGGCCAGGATCAGCGTCAGCATGAAAAACATGAACAGGTTCAGGTAGGTGAAAAACCGGTAGTAGCTCGGGTCGTCCCACATGTACCCGACGGAATAGATGTGGATGAGAAAACCCACGCCAGTCACGACCAACAACATCACTAGCGAAAGTTGATCGAGGTAAAACGCAAAGTCGACCGTGAAGTTGCCGGAGCGAATCCAGTGAGCAAGATATTCCTGGTAAGGAAGTTCGATGGACGAAAAGCGCAACGCAACGGTTAATGCCCACGCAAATGCCGCACCCGAAAAGAACAGGCCGACGGTGGTCACAGCGGTGCGCGACGACTTCTTTCCCAAGAAGCCGTTGATCGCAGCACCTGCCAGAGGCAGCGTCGGGATCAGCCAGAGATTCAGATTCGGCGGCGTCATAATTTGAGCAAATTCACCTGATCCACATTCAGCGTCTCGCGCGTTCGGTAGACAGAGATGATGATCGCGAGTCCCACGGCGGCCTCGGCCGCGGCTACCACCATCACGAAGAAGACGAAGACTTGTCCTGCCAACACATGCCAGTGTGCGGCGAAAGCAACGAACGACAGGTTTACGCCGTTCAGCATCAACTCAATCGACATAAAGATGCTGATGATGTTGCGCTTGATAAGAAATCCGGTTACACCGCAGGCGAATAGAATTCCGCTGAGGACGAGGTAGTACGAAATGGGGACCATTAATCGTTCACCTTCTGCGCCGGTCCGCCGCCCGGAACCGTCGGCTTGCTGGCCAACACTACTGCGCCCATGATGGCAATCAGAATCAAAATGGATGTCACTTCAAAGGGCAGCAGAAACTCGTGAAAGAGCAGCATCCCGATCGTCTTGGGTGCGCCCGGCAACGCGCCCGCCGCCACCGATCCAGTACCCGAATGCCGCAACACCACCCATGCGATGAGCAGGCTTCCTACGAGCATTCCGGGGATTCCAAACAAGAGCGCCACGCGGCTGCCCTGGGTCTGATCTTCGACTCCGGCGTTCAGTAGCATGATGACGAATACGAAGAGAACCATGATGGCGCCCGCGTAGACGATCACCTGAACCGCAGCCACGAACTCGGCACCAAGCAGCAGATACTCTCCTGCGAGTGCGGCCATCACGGCGATCAGTGACAGCGCGCTGTTGATAGGATGGCGCTGCACCAGCAGGTTGACGGCTCCTGCGACGCAAACGGCTCCGAATGCCAGGAACAGAATTAAGTGCACGTTAAACATGAAAGTCAGTTCGCAACGATGAGCAATGCGTAGTGGTAGATCGAGCGTCCTCGCTGATCTCTAAACACGAACCACTGATCACTGCTTTTTCACCACGCCACCGCAATGGCGGTGGCAATCAAATTCGCCAGCGCAAGCGGTAACAGAAACTTCCAACCAAAAGCCATGAGTTGGTCATAGCGGAAGCGCGGCAACGTCCCGCGCACCCAGATATAGAGAAAGAGAAATCCAAAAATCTTGGCGGAAAACCAGAACACGGGCAGAATCGCCTGAACAATCGGCAGGCCCGAACAGCGGCCCATGCCACCCACCAAAGAAAAGAAGTGTCGCCAGGCAGGCGACCGTGATCATGTTCGCGTATTCGGCCATGAAAAACATGGCGAACTTCATGGCACTGTATTCCGTGTGATATCCGGCAACCAACTCAGTCTCGGCTTCTGGAAGATCAAAAGGGATGCGGTTGGTCTCGGCGTACGCCGCCATCAGATAGCAGAAAAACCCAACGGGCTGAAGAAAAATATTCCAGCGCGGAAGAAATCCGAAAACATGTCCGCCCTGCGCGTTCACAATCTCTCGCAGGCTGAAGCTGCCCGACAGAATCAACACACCGACCAGCGATAGCCCGAGCGAAATCTCGTAACTCACCATCTGCGCGCTGGCACGCAATCCGCCAAGCAGGGAGTATTTGTTGTTCGACGACCATCCGGCCAGAGCCACACCGTACACACCAATCGAGGTGACACCCAGAATCAGAAGCAAGCCGGTATTTACGTCGGTGACTTGCAGCGGGAAACTGTAGCCGAAAAGCGTGATCGAATTGCCAAACGGGATCACCGCAATCGATGTCAGAGCGAAAATGACAGCGATCAACGGCGCCGCGAGGAACAGCGGCTTGTTCACATGGGGTGGAGTCAGATCCTCTTTAAAGAGAAACTTGATTCCATCGGCCGCGGGCTGCAGGAGGCCAAATGGGCCGACCCGCGTGGGTCCCCAGCGATTCTGCATGTGGCCGACGACTTTTCGTTCCAGCCAGACCGTGTACGCGACGGCCGTCAGCAACACGAACAGAACGAGGGCAGACTTTATGACCGACGCCAGAATGTAGATCCAGATTGGCAAACCTGCACTCCCTCTTTAACCCTTCACCGCGACTATCGCGTTTCAGTTGCAACTTCGTACGACTGTACGGCGGATATTAGTCTGCCGCGACCTCGGCAGGTTTGACTTCGTGACTTTCCATGACGGACTTCAGCGCGCGCGAATAGCGTCCCAATGTGCCTGAAGTGAAGAGGCTATCGTTGGCCGGAACGATCGATTCCGGTTTATGCGCCGCGCCCGGCCCACTTTTCGCCAGCGAAGTATGCTCGCTATTTCCGGCGAGGAGGTTGATGCGAGAAAAGTCATAACCCGGTACCAGTCGCTGGATCTCATCAAGAATCGCCATGGGATCGAGTGGGCTCAACTTGGGTTCAAGGCCCTGCATCTCGAGCCAAACAGAATGACGATCCGCCTCACCGGATTGCGCTCCACGCGATTGCCCCATGTCTGCTCGCACGCCACCGCCGAAAGGTACGAGCTTGCGAACGTCGGCGCCCATCGCGTCCGCGATGCGGACGATCATTTCAAAATCCGCCTTCGTGCCCGAGATTTCGCCTGCCTTCTTGACCAACTGCAGGTCGCCGCACGAATTTGTCATCGTTCCGGACTTCTCGTACGCGTTGGCAGCGGGCAGAACCACGTCGGCCATCACCGCCGTTTCGGTCAGGAACATGTCTTGCACGACTACGAAACTGTTCGAGAAGGCGAAGGGATCGATGTTCGCCCGTCCGATTGGATTCGATCCCACTACGTATAGCGCTTTGAGCTTGCCCGATTTCGCGGCGTCCACCATGCCAGCGAGGTCCAGTCCCGAAGTCTGCGGGATTTCCGCCCACTCTTTATGAAATTCGGTGTTTCCCGAAGTCGCGTGATAGCCAGGAAGCAAGTCGGGATACAAACCCATATCCGCCGCGCCGCGAGAATTCGCGTAATCCGCAAGGCAGAGGAATTTGGCGCTTTGGGCGCCGGTGCCAAAGGCGATCAAGCCGGAAATATCGCCGCCACGAATTTCTGAGCCGAAGATGATGACGAGATTCCGCTCAGCGCGTAGCGTGTCACGAAGGGCGGACCAAGCATCCTTATTTGTGGACTGGGTGGCGATGGAATCCGCCGCAGCATCTGTGCCACCGAGGAATGCTGCGACCTTGCCTTCTGTCCCGGCAGGAATTTCCGTGAAACTCGTCGCCTGTCGCCGCAGTTTGATCGATGCCGAGTTGATCACATACAGTTTCGAACGATGCAGTCGGACATTGTTACGAATCTGCCAGGCAAGAAGCGGATGCTGCTCGGTCGGATCGTTACCGATGAGCAGGATCGCCGGTGCCGTGAAGACATCTGCCATGCTCGCAGTCGCTTCAGGCTTGCCGCGAAGGGCAGCAGCCAGAGCAGGAAAGTCAGCAGTCCGGTGGTGGTCGACGTTATTGGTCTTCAGGACCGTACGGGCAAATTTCGATAGCAGATATGCTTCTTCGTTCGTCGTGCGCGTCGAGCCAATGACGCCGATTGCGGAGCCACCATCTTTATCGCGAACTTCCGCGAACTTCTTGCCGACGAGTTCGAATGCCTCTTCCCACGTCGCGGGAATCAGCTTTCCATTCTTGCGAATGAGCGGTTGCGTCAGCCGGTCTTCATGGTTGGCAAAGTCGAAAGCGTAGCGGCCCTTGATGCACAGGAAGTCGCCGTTAGTACCGCTCTTGTCGCGGTTGTCGCCGCGAACGATCTCCATGCCGGTGTCAGACCGGCGCACGCCTAAAGTTGTTTTGCAGCCGTCGCCGCAGTGCGTGCAGACAGTGCTGACGTGCTTCATTTCCCACGGACGCGTTTTGTAGCGGTAGGCACCCGAGGTGAGCGCTCCGACCGGACAGATGTCGATGCACATGCCGCACTCTTCGCACTCGAGATGATCTTCTTTGTTGGGCGCAATCAGCGAATTCACGCCGCGGTTCTGCACGCCGAGAGCCCACACGTCCATGCCTTCACCGCAAACGCGGACGCAGCGGTAGCAAAGAATGCAACGTGGCCGGTCGAAAAAGACTACCGGAGACCACTGCTGCTCCTCTTTGTGGTTCTTCGCCTCCATGAACTTCGATTCGGCGGCGCCGTAGGAAAAAGTCATGTCCTGCAACTCGCACTCGCCGCCCGCATCGCAGACCGGGCAGTCCAGCGGATGGTTGCCGAGGAGCATTTCGAGCATCGACTTGCGCGCCTGCTTGATCTCTTCGCTTTCGGTCGTTACGACCATGCCTTCGCCCACGACCGTGGTGCACGCGGTCTGCAGTTTGGGCATTTTTTCGACCTTCACCAGGCACATGCGGCACGCGCCCTGCAGCGAAAGGTTGGGGTAGTAGCAGAACGATGGCACTTCGATACCCACGCTCTTGCATGCCTCAATCAGAAGCGTGCCCGCGGGAGCCGTGAGTTTCTTGCCGTCAACTGTAAGGGTTACGTCAGCCATGAAATCCAGTAATTAAGAAATTTGGTAGTTCAGTAATTCAGTAATCTAAGACATTCTCGCGGTATTCCGCTTTAGGTCTTGCTCGGCAAACCGCGCGATAATCTGCCGCCACCGAGGTTCCACGCAATTACTAAATTTCCCAGTTGCTCAATTCTCTCAGTGTGCGAAAGCCAGTTCTGCCGCCCCTGCTTTTTCATATGGGCAAGGCCGGCCGTCCAAATGATCTTCAAATTCTTTCCGAAACTTTTTCACGAAGCCGATGGTGGGCATCGCGGCGGCATCCCCGAGCGGACAGAACGTCCTGCCCAGCATGTTCTCCGCCAGGTATTGCATATTGTCAATGTCTTTCATCATGCCGCCGCCGTTGTGGAAGCGGATCAGCGTCTTCTTCAGCCAGTCCGTTCCCTCGCGGCACGGGATGCACCATCCGCAGCTTTCGTGCTGGTAGAACTTCATCGTGCGAAGCGCAAACTTCACGATGCATTGCTGATCGTCGATGACGACCACGCCGCCGGAACCAAGCATCGATCCAGCCTTCGCGACGGAGTCAAAATCCATGGCGACGTCGACCTCGTTGGCCGTGAGAACAGGACAAGACGCACCGCCCGGAACCACCGCCTTTAACTCGCGTCCGTTGGGAATGCCGCCTCCCACGTCGTACACCATCTTTTTCAGGTTGTACCCCATCGGCAGTTCGTAAACACCGGGCTTGGCGATGTTGCCGCTCAAGCAGAACAGGCGTGTGCCGCCGTTTTTCGGAGTTCCCAACTTCGAGTACCAGTCTGCCCCGCCAAGAATGATGTGCGGAACGTTGGCTAAGGTCTCGGCGTTGTTGATGACCGTCGGCCCGCCCCAAAGACCAACAACAGCAGGGAAGGGAGGTCGAATGCGCGGAATGCCGCGCTTGCCTTCGAGCGATTCCATCAGAGCGGACTCTTCGCCGACTTCGTACGCCCCCGCGCCACCATGCCAATAGATATCCAGATCCCGGCCGCTACCGAAGATATTCTTACCGATGAATCCCTTGGCGTAGGCGTCGCGAATCGCCTTCTGCATGATCTCCAGCAGGTACCGGTACTCGCCGCGTATATAGATGTAGCCACTTTTCGCGCCCACGGCCAACGCGCCGATCATCACGCCCTCGATCACAGAGTGCGGATCATGTTCGAAAATCAGGCGATCTTTGCATGTGCCCGGCTCGCTCTCGTCCCCGTTGCACAGGACATACTTCGGCTTTGCCGATTGCTTGGGCACGAAGGACCACTTCATCCCGGTCGAGAAGCCAGCTCCGCCGCGACCGCGAAGTCCCGAATTTTTGACCTCATTGATGATGGCGTCCGGCTCCATAGCGAGCGCCTTCTGCACGGCCTTGTAGCCGTCGAGCTCGACGTAACGGTCAATGTTGGTCGCGCCCAGCCCAAAGCGCCGGGAAACAACCTTTACCTCGTCGGGATGGGAGACCAGATCAGCCATGAAAATTGAGGAAACGTGAAATTTGGTAATTGTGTAATTCGGAACTCTCGGTCAAGTCTTTTGAGTCGAACTCGACCGCTATACGGTTTCAATTCACACAATTACAAAATTTCCCAATTTGCCAAATCTCTTTTACTGGGTTGCCTTCTTTTTGTACTCGTCCAGAATCTTGTCCATCTTCTCGGTGGTCAGATTCTCGTGAAAATCGTAGTTCACCTGCGCCGCCGGAGCCCAGCTGCAAGCGCCGATACATTCCACTTCTTCCACCGTGAACATGCCGTCCGGCGTCGTCTGCTTGTGTCCTACGCCGAGCTTATTGACGCAGTGCCGCAGAATGTCTTCGCCGCCCCGCACCATGCAGCTGATGTTGGTGCAAACCTGAACGTTAAATTTCCCCCGCGGCTTTGTGGTCAGCATCGAGTAGTAGCTGATCACGTTGCGAACTTCGAGGTCCGTGAGTTCGAGCCGTGAGGCGATTTCCACAATGACTTCGTCCGACAAATATCCAACTTCATCCTGCGCATAACAAAAGCGTCGGGACGAGCGCAGAACGCTTGGTCGGATAATGGGGAACCATCTCCGCAAAGCGTGCCTCGAATTCGTCAGAAAACTTCACGATCTGTGCCCTGTAAAAGATCAAAAGGAAATGGTAAGACGGTCGATCTCTCCCAGAACAATGTCAATGGAACCGATGGCCGCGACCACGTCCGCCATCAGATGGCCTTCGCACATCTTTGGCAGCGTTTGCAGATTCGCCAAGCACGCGGAGCGCATGTGCACGCGGTACGGCTTCGCCGTCCCATCGCTCACGATGTAGTAGCCCATTTCGCCGCGCGGTGATTCGACAGCCTGGTACACCTCGCCCGCCGGCACCGCAAATCCCTCCGTAATGATCTTGAAGTGGTAGATGAGCGATTCCATCTGCGTCTTCATCTTCTCGCGGTCGGGAAGAACCACTCCGGGGGCGTCCGCCTTGATCGGGCCTTCCGGCATGCCATCCAGCGCCTGCTGCACAATCCCGATCGATTCGCGCAGTTCCTGCACCCGGCACATGTACCGGGCGAAAACATCGCCCTCTTGCGAAACCGGCACCTTGAACTTGAAATTCTCGTAGCCCGAGTACGGCATGTCGCGCCGCAGGTCGAAGTCAACGCCACTGCCGCGCAACGTCGGACCCGCTGGCGCCGAGAGCGATCGCATCTTCCGCCGTGATTCGAGCCACGCCCTTGGTCCGCATGCTCCAGATCGGATTTCCGGTCAGCAAGTTCTCATATTCATCCACTTTGGACGGGAAACGGTCCGGCAAAATCGCGTACCCGGTCAAAGAATCCGAGAGGTGGTTCCAGCGCAACTCCGCCGATGCGGAAATACGAAGTCATCATGCGCTGTCCGCTCACCGCCTCGAACAAGCGCAGGACATCTTCGCGCTCGCGGAAGCAGTAGAGGAAGACTGTCAACGCGCCAATGTCCATGGCGTGCGTGCCCAGCCAGACCAGGTGCGAATTGATGCGCGTCAGCTCATTCATCAGCACCCGCATCCACTGCGCCTTCGGCGGAATCTCCAGCCCCAGCAACTTCTCCACCGCCAGCACGTAGCAGAGGTTGTTGGTCATGGGGCAGAGATAGTCGATGCGGTCGGTGAGCGGCACCACCTGCTGGTAGAACTTGGCTTCGCAGGTCTTTTCGATGCCAGTGTGCAGGATAGCCGATGTCGGGCATCGATCCGCACGATCGTCTCGCCGTCGATCTCCAGCAATCACGCGCAGCACCCCGTGCGTCGACGGATGTTGCGGGCCCATGTTCAGAATCATCGTGCGATCCTGGCCGGGTTCAAGAGCGGGGGTGGGCGCGAGGTGGGCCATGATCTAGCGATAGCCCTCCACGGGATAATCTTTGCGCAGCGGATGGCCTTCCCAATCTTCCGGCATCAAAATGCGCCGCAGATAAGGATGGCCTGTGAAGCGGATGCCGAACAGGTCGAAGACTTCGCGCTCGAAGTAAGTTCGCGCCCGGCCAAACCGATGTCACAGACTCCATCGCCGGACTGCGCTGTCCAGCCTTACCTTCAACCGAACGCGCTCTTTATTAGGAATCGAAAGCAGATGGTAGATGACTTCAAAGCGTGGCTCGCGCGGGATACCAATCCACGCAGGTGACGTCTGAGAGGAAATTGAAGGGGCAGTTCGTGATCTTCCTTCAGCAACACGCAAGCTTCTCGAATGCGACGACGCTCGACGACGATCGTGAGTCTCGTCGCGGTCGAACTTCACGCCCTGCACCGCCGCCGCATTCCAGGCCAACCAGGCGGGCGACCGCAGGATGGTTCTTGAGTTCTTCGATATCTGTGATCGGGGGAGGCAGTGGCATCTAGAACTTCTCCTCGCCTGCGCCCGTTTCGCCCCAGTCCAGCACGCCCTTTTTCCAGACGTAGAAAAAGCCCACAAGAAAGATCCCGATATATACCAGCATTTCCCAGAAACCAAACATCTTAAGATCGCGCAAAATGACGGCCCAGGGGTAGATGAAAATGGCTTCGACATCAAACAGAATGAAGAGCATGGCGACCAGATAAAACTTCACCGAAAAGCGTTGCCGGGAGTCGCCTACCGGCGTCATGCCGCATTCGTAAGGAGAAAGCTTGGCGCGGGTGGGCTTACGCTGCCCGATTAGCCAGGAAAGCGTCACAATCGCCGACGCCAAATCCGCCCGCCATGATGAAATGGATCAGCAAGGGCAGGTAACGAGCGAAGTAATTGTCGGGCATAGGACGAGCTATATATAATTCGCGCCAAGCTTGCCTGAAACATTCTAGATTATGGGCTTGCTCCAACAGTGTCAAGCGAGCGGCGGAACATTTTGTGGAAATGGAGAAGAAGATTTCGTAATTGAGCGATCGGATAATTTTGTAATCCAAAATTCAATTGAGCCAGAGTCAAAATTCTGGTGTTTTCAGCGCCCGATTACAACATTCCACAATTACCAAATCGCCCCAATCCCTATGATTTTCGGCTTCAATACCGATGTAAAGCATGTGGACACGATCTATCACGTCCAGAGTGAAGCGCGCGAAGGCGACTTGCTCCTGCAGACCCAGGTCTTCGTACGCGGACGCTGCATAGGCAAGAGGGCAACATCGTATGCCGCCAAGGCCGCCGAGTCGCAATTTGGAGACGCACAGAAGGAGCAGTTGCTCCGGGAGCAGCATCGCCTGGTTCTCGACGCAATCCGGGAAGGGAAGCTCGACAACGTCCTTGACCATCCGGAACCCGAGACGCTTGCGACGGTCAAAGAGCTAGAGGTTCAGTGGTTGAACGCAGAATCAGTTCATGCCGAGCATAATCTCACGATGCAGTTGCGCGTGACCGAAGGCGGCGCGGCTGCCTCTGGAGCGCGTTTGACGTTCCGTTTCGCGCGTCCCGGATCAGCTCCCTTTTATACACAGGCGGTGGCAGATTCCGGGGGATCGGCAGAAATCAAGATTGAAGTCGAAGAATCCGCTTTGCCGGACGCCTCTCTTCTCGTGCAAGCGAACTTCGAAGGACGCACCGCCACCAGAAAGTTCGTGCTCCGCAAAGCCGATTAGGTCGCGACTCTGAACGGCTTATTTCTGCTGCGTCGTCCCGAGCGTATCCGCCTTCAGGTGAAGCGAGGGATCTCGCGTGAGCCAGGAAGCTACTCAACAAGGAAGCTGCGATAACGTCTGAAGAGTCTCAACAAGTCGTTCTAGGTTCGAAATGAAACTTCAAATCAATGGAGAAGACCGGGACGTTCCCAATACCCCCACTCCATTTACGCTTGCGGCCCTGGTCGAGAGCCTTGGCATGAAGCCGGACCGTGTCGCGGTGGAACTCAATCGCGACATCGTTCCTCGGAATCTCTGGGCTGCAACGAATCTGAACGAGGGCGACCGGCTCGAGATCGTTCATTTCGTCGGCGGCGGTTCATTCTGAGAACCCGAGCACAGATTTCCTTTCAAGCGACATTCTTGAAACCTGCGCCGTTGCTGGAATCATGCAACATCTTCGTCCCTAAACGGGAACTCTCTTAGTCACTAATCCCTCCTTTTCTTTGTTTGATCCACAGGGTGTCATGCCTAGAATGTGTGAAACATTTTGCACCGAGTCTGTTTCAAACATTTTTGGGGGCTGATGCAAGACCGCTTTACATCTCGAGATGTCATCGCTCTTACCGGTATCACTGCGAGGCAGTTGCAGTGGTGGGACGAACGCGGCGTGGTCAAAGCTGAACGGGAAGGCCATCGGCGCTTGTATTCCCTGAATCATGTCACCGACATTGCAGTCATCTGCGAGCTTAGGCGTAAAGGATTTTCTCTGCAGGGTGTGCGCAAAGTGATGCGATTTCTCGATCGCGAATTTGGCAAGGGACTGGCCGAAATCGTTGATCGGAGCTCCGACTACCACCTGCTGACGGACGGGAATCGCCTCTATCTCGAGACTTCGGCCAAGCAAATCGTCGACATCCTGAAAAATTCAAATCAGCCGATTCTGGGCATCTGCCTCAGTGATGCGGTGCGGAGGGTACGAAGCGGGGTCGCCTCCGGCAAGGCGAATACTTCGGTAACTTCGTCCGAGTACCGTCGCCGTGCTAAAAAAGTTTCATAGCGGAATTTTAGGTTCGTGCCATCAAACGGAGTACAGAGGGAGGAACACATGGTCGGTGAACTGGACGTCCTGAACGAGTGGATTCCGGAACAAATGCAGCCGGGTACCGTCTTTGTGCTCGAAAATGCCGGCGAAATTGGAGAAAAGGAAGATCCCTACTGGGCCGTACTGGCTTGTCCATCCTGCGGCATGCTGGGCCTGATCACGCGCAAACAGATCAACGGGTTTATCCCCGTCATTTGCGGTTCCGAGTGCTGTTCCGCTCAGTTCTTTATTCGCGACGCAGAGGTCGTGGTTCGCAAACCGTTCTAGTCGACCAGTTCGTTGGCCGGCCTGCGATTCAATGGGGAACTGCGCCAGATCCAGCCACTAATTGCGTAAAGACCGAAAGGTCAATGTTTCCCCCGCTCACTACGCAAACAATCTTTCCTGAACCGCACTTTCCGCTCAGTCCCGCCGCGACCGCACAGGCGCCTGCTCCTTCACTGATGACGTGATTGCGCTCTGCGACGATCTTCATTGCCTGGCGAATTTCTTCGATGGTGGAGACAACGGATCCGGCCAGCACGTGGTGTGCGATGTTCCACATGCGCGGAAACACCGATTTACCTCCGCAACCATCGACCCAACTGGCTTTCCAGTCAGGGAAGTCTTGCGCCGAGCCTGCCGCGAATGAACGCGCCAAGCGGAGCAGCAGTCTCAGGTTCTGCCGCGAAGACCTTCACGTTCTTGCCTCGCTCTTTCATGGCGGCAGCAATCCCGCATGACAGTCCGCCGCCGCCGAAGGAGGCAACCACCGCGTCGACGTCGGGAAGATCCTCGAGAATTTCGAGGCCTGCAGAGGCGTTGCCCGCGATAAATTCGTCATCTTCGAAAGGATGCACAAAGGCTCCGTTCATCCCCGGGTACGTCCGGTCTGCAAGAGCTTTCCAGCATGCATCGAACGAGGCCTTCACAACGTCTCCACCAAGGCGGCGTACCGCATCGAGCTTGGCTGCGGGTGCCGTATCCATGACGAGCACTTTGCAGGGAACTCCCGCTTTGCGTGCTGCGAGCGCTACGCCTTGCGCCGCGTTACCTGCACTCACGGTCCAGACACCGCGCCGCCGCTGATCTTCCGGCAAGAGGCGCACGGCATTGTAAGCCCCGCGAATCTTGAACGAGCCGATGGGTTGCAGGCATTCCAGCTTGAGATAGATCTCGGCAGGCCCGTCCCAGTTGAGTCGCACAAGGGGGGTGCGTATCGCAGCCTCGTAGACGTGCTTGCGGGCATCTTCGATGAGTCCCGCAGGGATGTTGCGTTCGATTTTTTCGGCCGCAACGAGACTCATAGTAGCTGCCTTTGAGTGTTACTAGTCCGTTATTTCCGAATCGCGACTTCGTTCAGCGCTACAGGAACCTGCTCCACGATCTCAATTCCAAAACCTTCGAGCGCAGCCACTTTCTTCGGACGGTTCGTGAGCAAGCGGACCCGGCGCAGATTGAGGTCTGAGAGGATCTGCGCCCCGATGCCGATTTCGCGTTGAATGTGCTTCGAGTTGTCATACAAGGAAGGCAAAGTTCGGCCCCCGTGGAAGCTGAGGGCGGTGCGCTCTCCACCTTTTCGATCGAGAATCCCTGCGATGTCTGGTGCAGGTAGATAACAGCCCCTAACCCTTCCTTTGCAATTCGTTGAAGGGCGCCTTCGAGGGTGGCGTGGCACTCGCATCCGATGGCGCCAAAGACGTCGCCCATCAGGCAGTGGGCGTGCATTCGAACCAGAACGGGCGCGTCACTGTGTTCGATATCTCCACGAACCAGCGCCACGTGGGATTCGCCGCCATCCACTTCGCTGGAGTAAGCGATCAGGCGGAATTCTCCGAATCGCGTTTCGATCAGCGCCTCACCCACGCGATTCACATAGCGTTCGTGTGACATGCGATGGCGGATCAGCTCCGCAACGGTGAGCATCTTCATCGTGTGCTCGCGGCAGAATTCGATCAGATCTGGGACGCGGGCCATGCTGCCGTCGTCCTTCATGATTTCGCAGATGATGCCGGCTGGCACCATGCCTGCGAGCCGCGCGAGATCCACGGAAGCTTCGGTTTGGCCGGCGCGAACCAGCACGCCGCCTTTGCGCGCGCGAAGAGGGAACATGTGTCCCGGACGCGCAAGGTCGGATGGCTTGGTCGCAGGATCAATCGCTACTTGGATGGTGCGAGCGCGGTCCTGAGCCGAAATGCCGGTGGTCACTCCCTGGCGCGCGTCGATGGCCTCGCAAAATGCCGTTCCATACTGTGACGTGTTCTCGGTCGTCATAAGACCAATGTTCAGGTGCTCGAGACGTTCCTCGGTCATCGCCAGGCAAATCAGGCCGCGTCCATACTTCGCCATGAAGTTGATGGCTTCGGGCGTGACCGCTTCAGCCGCGAGGGTGAGGTCGCCTTCGTTCTCGCGATCCTCATCGTCGACGACGACGATCATCCGGCCGGCGCGGATTTCTGCAATCGCTTCAGGTACGTCAGTGAACGGTGGCTGTGGGCTCATATTGACGCGATTTTAGCAGAGCCGACGATAGACAGAGTCAACGTTCTGAAGATGGAGGACACAGACTGGCACAGCCACTGGCCTGACTCCGATACCATCTGGAAATGCCGATCACGCTCGATGATTTGCGGCGCTTCGCGGTGACGAGAAGTCTGTTTCCACCGACCACGTTGAAACGGGCACTGCAGCGGATGGGATTTGTGCAGGCCGATCCGATTCGAGCGCCGGCGCGGGCGCAGGATCTGATTTTGCGCCATCGGGTGAAGGACTACCGTGCGGGCGATCTCGAGCGGCAGTACGCGAAGGTCGGCGTCCACGAAGACTTCTTCATCAACTATGGATTCGTAACGGCCGAGTTGCAAGCGCTGATGCATCCACGCCACAAGATGCCTTTCACCGCGCAAGGAGGGATACCGTGGACTTTGGGGCGTAGAACGCGAGCCGAACTCCTGCTCGACTTTGTACGTGAAAAGGGAACGGTGCATCCCCAGGAGGTCGATCGTCGCTTCGCGCACGGCAAGGTCAAGAATTATTGGGGTGGCAAGTCGAACGCGACAACCCATCTGCTGGACGCGATGCACTATCAAGGTTTGTTGCGCGTGGTGCGCCGCGATGCCGGGATACGTCTCTACGCGGCGCATCAACACGGTGCAGGTCCCATCGACAAAACGGAACGCGACGAGCGTCTGGACGCTCTGGTAGATGCGCTGGTGCACGTGTACGCACCGATGCCGCTCGCAAGACTGAGATCCGTGGCACTGCGACTGCGTTACGCCGCTCCCCAATGGGAGAGAGCAATTCCTCGCGCCTTGCGGCGTGCAGAGAAGAGATTGCCACACGCAGAGGTTGACGGGACAGAATGGTATTGGCCTGAGGCCGAGAGCGTGAAACACGCGGTTGCGGCCGAGTCCGTGCGCCTGCTCGCGCCTTTCGATCCGATCGTGTGGGACCGCTATCGCTTCGAGCGGTTTTGGGGATGGGTGTACCGCTTCGAAGCGTATACGCCACTGGCCAAGCGGGTGCGCGGCTATTACGCGCTGCCGATGCTGTGGCGAGATCGCGTGATCGGATGGGCAAATCTGTCGGTCAAGGATGGCGACCTTCGGCCGCAATTCGGATATGTGGATTCGGCTGCCCCAGGCGAGCGTAGCTTTGTGCGCGAACTCGAAGCCGAAGTGGAACGCATCAGGAAGTTTCTGCGCATAGATTCGGCTTCGAATCCACCGCAGTGACAAAGATGTCTTCTAACAACCTTCCTAGAATGCATCGAGGATGTTCGCGATAGACCGTTGATTGCGGCCTATTCGGCAAACATCCTCGAACATCTTGGTCGATTGATCTTTCTTGCGGTTGCCACGGTCCGATGCAGGTTCGCAACGGACCTTGACGAATGGCCGCGACTAGAAGATCAATTTCATTCCGAACATCAAGCGCCGCCGGCCGATGCCGTCAGTGTTGATGTTGCCGGCAAAGGTGAGGCCACCGTTGCTGTTGAAGTTTGTATTCTGGAAGCTGCCTCGCGTGACGTCGTCCAGAATCGGATCAGGTACTCCGCGGAACTGCACGTTCATGACGTTGTAAGCCTGTGCCTGGAACTGTGCCTTTAAGCGTTCGGTGATGGCGATGTCCTTAAAGAATGCAAGGTTCGCCGTGCTTATGTTCTGTCCTCGAAGAGTGTTACGGCCGCCTCCGGCAAATGGTGTGCCGTAGACGATCGCAGCTTGCGGTGTGTTCTGAATCCAGTGCACTGCGCTTGTGGTTGTGGGCGCACCGGTCACGAAATCGAACAAGTTGCAGGTTGAGGCCGTCGTTCCATTGCAGGTGTATTGACCGACGGTATCGAGCGGCGCGGCACTATTCGCAACGATCGGGCGGCAGGCATCGTAGGTTCCGCCGAAATTTCCTGCCGGATCGCACAGACTTCCGTTCACATACCGTTGAATGGTGGTGTAGGGCTGACCGCTGCTGTAGCGATACGTTGTGTTCGCCTGCCATCCGCCAAGCAAATGCCCGAGAAGGCCACGCTGTGACTTATAAAACGGCAGGTTGTAAACGACTGCCACTCCGACCACATGAGGGAAGTCGATTCCAGAGTTCGCTCGCTCCGCTCCGCTGGTGTTGAAGGGATTTTGCGAATACGCCAGCGTGTTGCCGCCTCCGACCGTACTGAATACCTCGCTGGAGTTGTCGATGGTTTTGCTATACGTGTACGAACCGGTGGCCGTCAGTCCGTGCCAATTTGCAATGCGCAGTTCACTCTGCAGGCCGTTATAGTTCGACGACGCAGTGTTCGCATACTTGATCACGTTGGTGAAATTGCAGTTCGCGAATCCGCCAGCGAATCCGGGAGCGTTTGGATCATTGCAAGGGGTCAACCCTGCCGGAATCACGTTCTGGAAACCAGCATTGATGAGCGGCGTTAATTCGGGGTTTCCATTGAGTTCCTGGAATTGTCCGACAGCATGGTTGCCGACGTAGCGAACTTCTGCTACGACCTGCGGCGTGAACGAGTGCTGGATACCGAGGTTCCACTGTTCCGTATAAGGATTGTGGAAGTTATTCGGTACCTGCGTCTGACTCGCAAAACCAGGATTTCCGCCTGCCGCCAAAGGCTGCAGGAAGGGAATGACCTGGGTTCCGAACAATCCGGTAGTAGGCAGGCCGGTGGTTGCCGCTGCACCCGCCAGCGGACCCAATGTCGCAAAGTTCACCTTCGGAGCCCCAGTCGCTACGTTGAGGAACATGTTGTAAAAGGCTGGATCGTAAGCAATACGGAATCCGCCTCGAATTACCGTCTTGTCTTCGCCCAGTAGCCGACTCATGGAGTGCGGTGTCCACGCGAAACCTAGGACGGGAGCAAAATTCCTCAACGCCTCCGGAATCGACGGAACCGTCGTTTGGTTCAAGGGCAACGAGGTTGACCACAACGGATTCGAGCCCGTCTGTTCCCGGACGCTTTGGTCGTGCAGCAGGTTGATGGCTTGCTGATACCAATCCCAACGCATGCCGAGATTGAGTGTCAAATTGCTCTTGACCCTCCAGTTGTCCTGCACGTAAAAACCGAGGTCCCATTCAGAGAAGGGAAGGATCGGGTTGCCCAGTGCGATCTGCGTTCCGAAGGGATTGTTCGCGACCAGGTCGTTGAAAGACCCGAACAGGAATATTCCGCTATTGCCCGGCAGATATACGTTCGGTGAGCGCTGTTGATCCACTTCGGTGCCGAACTTGAGAGTGTGTTGTCCCTTCTGCATGGATGCGTTGTCCTGCAGTTGGTAAACATTGATGATTCTGCCCTGTGGGAATCCCGGTGCGACACCGATGCTCACGCTGTCCTGAGGGGCAGAGCCAACGAGTGCTAGGTCGGCGGGGCATGCTGTCGGCGAGTTCGAATTGCAACTCGGAAACGACTGCTCATTGAAAAAGCTGCTGGCTCGCGAGAAGCTGAAACGAACCTGGTTCACGAAGGCGTTATTGAAGTTGCGTGTCCAGTCCAAACCGATCTGCTGGCTTAGTCCGGGGATACTCTGCCAATCGCCAACCTGAATTCCGTTGCCGAAGTTCACGCCACCGTTAAAGGTCTTCTGGTAGACGTAACGCCCGAAGAAGTTGTCCTTCTCAGAAAGCTTGAAGTCCAACCGGCCAGTCGCTTCGTAATCGTTAAACGGACCGGGGACGAAGCGGGTCAGCGCGCCCATTTCAATAGGAACGCATCCATTCGAGCCGGCTGTAGCGCAGGAGAACGCGGCGCCTGTGGTTGGGTCAATCTGATCGGTCACGAGCACATTCTGCACCTGGGTGAAAGTAGGATTTCCGCTCTTCACCGCATTCGGTCCGATGGTGCTCTCAACCAGGTTAATCGGACTGTTCGGGAAAGCGGCCGCCAGTTGAGCGTCGCCGTTTGGTGTCGGCACCAAGCCGCCGACGGTCGAAGCAGGAGAGCCTTCGAATCGCTGACGTTCAATATTGGAAGAACCGAAGAACCAGATGCGGTCCTTTTTGAGTGGGCCGCCCACTGTTCCCCCGAAACGATTGTCGACGAATCCTGGGACTTTTGGCTGGATGCAGCCAGAAGATGACGACTGGCCCGGTGAGCAAAATCCGAGCAGCGGATTCTTCTCGTTGTTCTCGAGCGAATCGAACGTGGACCCTTGCCAGAATTCGTACGCGGTGCCGTGAAACTGGTTGGTCCCAGACTTCGTGACGTAGTTAATGACCGCGCCTGTATTGCGGCCGAACTCGGCGTCATAGTTGGTCACGACTTGCATTTCGGAAATCGCGTCCTGGTTTCCGAAAAAGATCGACGGACCGGCGATTGAGTTGTCGTTATTGCTCTGACCGTCGATCTGAAAATTGTTCGCGCGCGCGCGCAAGCCATTGACCGACATTTCAGCGCCGTTGTTGTTGCTGAAGCTGGCGTCGCCGACGCTCGCCACACCGGGCAAGAACAGCGCCAGGGAATCAAATGAATTTCCCATCGGCAGGCTGGTTACCTTTTCGGCGCTGAAAGTGTCCGAGATCTGATCGGTGGTTGATTCGATTAGCGGCGCAGCGCCTTCGACAGTGACGGTTTCGGTGGATGAACCAAGCGTGAGTTCGACGGTCCCCAGCCCAGTGTCTTTTCCTACGCTGACCGTCAAATCCTTCGATTCGAAAGCGCGAAAGTGCGGCGATTCAATCTTCAGGTTGTAAGTGCCGGTAGGCAGATCGCGGAGTGAAACAATCCCAGCCGAAGTGGTCTGGGTTCTGAAGACGCGATTCGTCGACAATTGTGTGACCGTGACGCTGGCATTCGAGATGACAGCACCCTGTTGATCTTCGACGACGCCGGAAATGGACCCAGTCACGATTCCCTGGGTGAATGCAAACGTGGCGCAGAAAAACAAAACTGCAATCGCCACCGCGGAAGCTGTCCTGCCGCACAAAACAGATTTCATCACTTTCTCCTTGGATACTGCGGGCGCGCTTGATATACCGATGTGTTCCAGTTTCTGGTATTCAGCACAATCCCCGCAGAAACTTTCATTGCCAACATCAAGGGCAAATTCACTTCCATAACATCGTCGATGTAAATCCAAGCCTGTCATCTAACTTTGAGGTGTTGAAAGTTATGTGAAGCAGTTCAATGCATGGTTTCTTGAATGACGAATCCATAAAAAAGTATGTGAGTGTCGTGATCGCTTCTCGATCAACACAAATAGTGAGCGACACAAATTGTCTTATGAGCAAATGTGAAACAAAGTCGGTTGGGATGAATGGATGGAGTGCGCTTTCGAATCGTGGTTATGCGGGTCGCAGAGCTGCCGATGACTGCCGGCAAGCGGAACGAGAGCGAAGAGGCGAGTGCGCCTGAAGAACTCCAGACACACTTACTACATGACTTCGATGAACGTTGTGAGGAGCGAGATGCCCGGAGCGTTGTTGAGATTTGTAAAATCTGTTCGACGTGGGTCGTTCGTTCGATTTCAACCAACGATCAGAATTGGAGTCGGCCCGATCGAAGGAACACAACTGTCGCGATACAGTCTCGGGAATGAGATCTGTTATCGAGCGACTTCTTGTTCAGCGTCGCCGAACAGCGCACGCATCGCTCGAATCACAAGACGAACGGAAAGAACAATGATGGCGATGAGGACCGCGGCCATGATGCCGGCGGCGTAGGGGTGCCGCGTTGCGAGCCAGGTCAAGCCGATAGCGAAGACATCCTCACCCAAGCTCAGTGTGATGTTTGAGAAGGGTTCGGGAGAAGGCGTGACCAGCGCTCGTGCCGCCGTCTTGCCACTGTGTGCAATCAAAGCTACGGCCCCGCCGAGAAGCGTAGCTAGAAGTTGGTGCTCGGGCGACAACTGGCTGGTTGCACGATACGCCAACAAAGCGGCGACAGGTACCCGAATGAACGTGTGAAGAGCGTTCCAGATCAAGTCGAACGCGGGGATCTTGTCGGCGAAGAATTCAACGCCGAACAAAGCGAGGCTGGCGACGATCACAGGCCAACCTTCAAGCACCTGCAATCCAGGCGGCAGGGGAAGATGGCCGAACCGCGCCATCAGGCCGAGTACGGCGACGGTGCCGTAGAGATTCAGTCCAGCAGCGAAACTAATTGTAGCCAGCAGCGAGATGATCTCTGTCGTCGGGATTTGCAGCAGATTCAGCATCGAATTCGGAAAAACAATACCACTCTTTCTGGTCTTGGCCCACCGAACGACCTACGGACTAGCCACGCCTGACAGGTTTCCAAATGCAAAGGGCCGCTCCTAATATGAGAGCGACCCTTGAGCGATTCGTTCCGGTGTGGCTACAGTGTCGACTCGATTTCGAAGCCCCAAGCCTCGAGCAATGGCTCAGGAATGTACTTCGAGTTCTTGTTGCGGCGCGCCCACTCTCGCAGACGCGTTGACCGGAGGTACTGGTCCGGAGAGAGCTTGTACTCGCGCACAACCTGTTCAAATTCGGTGATAGTCGGGGTAATCGGCCCGATCGGCTCAGGCTTGCCCCAGTTCGGATTTCCACGTCTCTTTGCCATGAACAATTGCCTTTCCACTCAAGGGGATGACTGCGCTATTTCTGCCTGGTTATACGATTCTCGAAGTCCCACTCGCGATTCACAGATCGTCGGCGTTTTCGAAGGCGGACGAAACACCTGATTCCTCAGGGACTTAGAGCTGATTGAAGACTCAATATCCTACAGCCAATTTAACTTTAAAGTCAATAGAAATTTAAGACTCTCCGCGACTCTAAAATCGATGTAACTGCAGGCATAGCAATCAGTTAACCCTGGCCGATCGAAAGCTCGGGGCGGAAAGGAGAATCAACGCTTAACCGCGCAGAAATTGGGTCGAGGCCCTATCTTCAACAGCCATTTTAAGGTTACGGCAGTAACTGAAAATAGCGCCTGAACTGTTGCTCCTGGACCCACACGGACATAAAGTGCAGAAAGGGAAGAGTCGGGATTCTTCCTGTCCGTATTGCTCCGAAAGACGGCAATCCGGACCAAAAGCTTTCCAATTCTGCCTCGAATAGGCGCGGTGAATGAGTCTGAAATCATTGGTTCTGTGCTCGGACGAAAAGATTGTGCGCGTTCTGCGCCGAGTGCTGGGGGATCTCGATATCGAGGTCGATCTTTGCTCGAGCTCCGACGCCGCCTTGCGCAAACTCACCAGGCAACGATTTGAGGCCATCGTTGCCGACTGCTCCGATCCCGGAGCCTTCGAAGTCCTGCGAAGCTCTCGGAGCGCTCCATGCAATAAGCAGGCGGTCGCAGTGGCGATAGTGGAGCCGGCGGTTGGTCTCAAGGCGGTATTCGGGTTGGGCGCCCACTTCGTCCTTTATAAGCCGGTCTCGAGCGAGCGCGCTAAGTCGAGTTTTCGAGCCGCGCGCGCTCTGATGAAGAGCGAGCGCCGACGCAACATTCGAGTGACGGTCCAGATGCCTGTGGTGATGCGAAGTTCAGAGGCCGGCGGCAACATGAAGGTGACGACCGTCGATCTCAGCGAAGGCGGAATGGCGGTTTCTGTGCCAAGCCAGAGTCGTCCTCGCGGAACCTGGCAAATTGCTTTTACGCTTCCTGGTGCGTCCTCACCGCTTGAGATTGCTGCAGAGTTCGCATGGGAGGGATCCGCCAAGCAAGCTGGCCTGCGCTTCGTCCAAACTTCACCGGAATCTGCGCACCAACTGCGCGAGTGGCTGAAGCAAAATTCACCGGAAGCGGAGCAAGACGATCCGCCGATTCGTTGCCAACTCACTGATCTCAGCCTTGGCGGATGTTATCTCGAGATGGCATCTCCATTCCCCCATACAACCCTCGTCTCTCTCTCTATGCGCGCCGGCGGAATCGAAGTCCGCGTACAAGGGATGGTCAAAGTCATGCATCCGGATAAGGGTATGGGAGTCGAGTTCACTCAGGGAACTCTTGAACACCGTGCCGCCGTCGAGAAATTTCTGGGCGTGCTAACGGAAAATCGCACGCTCTTGCCGGAGTTGCTGGTCGAGCCCGAAGGTTTGGACTCAGGGTCACGCACAACCAAGGCGGTTCCGGTCGACACCGACGATCCATTGCTACAACTGTTTTACGGAGAAACGCTGAGCGCCGATGAGTTTCAAGATGCTCTGCGCAAACAGCGCGCAAACCCCCTTCCCGCTAGCGCAGCGGCGCACGCATAGGGGATCAGACATTTTCGACTGTCATCCAGTGACGGCCCCCCATTAAGCGGTACGCGACATTCCTAAGCTCCGTTTCCTTCCATTCGAATCGAGCACGCTGCAGCGGCCCGTCTAGGGCATTGGGACCAATGTCATCCGCTGTCGCTGTTTGGACCAGTGCGATTGCGGCGAGTCTCCGAGTCCGCCAAGCCACCCAAACCCCGCGAGTCGTTTCAAGCCACCACTATCCTAATCTCTTCAGTGGTGGCGACATGATTTTGCGGCGAGCGCGGGATGCTAGCTTTCTATGACTTTCTGCGCTAGCTCGCGAAAGTCTTTGGCTTGTTTGTAGCTGGCTTTTACTTGGAGGTGTGCGAGTTGTCGGGATTTCTCACTGGGCAGGAGCGATACCAAAGCTTCAAGTTCGGTTGCCGTCTCATGCGCGTGGTCAGCCTCTCTGAGCATCAGATGTTCAAATTTCCGGACTACCTCATTGTGATCCATATTTCCCTCTTTCATCCCGTCGTGAGAGGCGCCAAAAGTGACTCAGGTGCGTTTCGCTTTTCCGATTGATTCGGATGCGATCGAGCCATCTAACCAGATGCACGGCTGCAAAACAATTGGACGATAGTATCGATCGCTAGCTTCGCATCGCTCGGCGCGATGCGCGTCGCCGTGTTGTGTGTCAGCTTCGCGGCACAGGCGCGCGAATCCTGCCAACCGATACGAAGGTCCAATTGTGGTATCGCGTGGAGTGTTGCATGCTCTCGTTAAACCGGTGTCCGCACTATGAGGATGGCATTCCTTTCGCGGCACGGGATTTGCAAAAAAGCGGCGATGACAGACCCTAAAGGACGGCCCACACTGCATCCCCTGGACACACACGGAAGAAGTCAACGCCGAATTGCTGAGCTTCTTGGGCGGGAAGGCCGGCAAGTCACAGAACAAGGCTGCCTAGACAACCACTTCGTTGGATAGCCGTGATTTTTCTACGAAGCTCTGGATACCCGGAAGGTAAACGAGTTCCATTCGAACTGGCAGACCCGATCTTCGTGTGAACTGAGAACGAATTCAGTCCACGCCAAGGCTGGCGTTTAAGAAGGAGACTTTACGAGTGCCTCACCTTCTGTCGGCGGCTGAATGAGCTTCGCCGAACTCGATGGTCCCAAAGGAAGTCTTTTTCGCCTTCGCAGGAGAAACAAGCGCGACAGCGGCCTGTTTTCCGGGTGCGCCGGAGGAAGTTGTCTTTCCTTCGAATCGATCTTTAGGGCTCTGGATGGGAAAAGCTGTTGCGACACAGGCATGCGGCACGTAGTCGATACGAAAGTATGGGCGATACCATCGTCCAATTGCGCGGCCTATTTCGTTCAGGCTGAATGGTGACAGCAAATACGGAGAAAATTACATGGCTACTCCGACCGCACCTGCCGAATTCACACAGATGAACGAATCTACGAAACCGGCGCAGATTCGCGTGACCCGGCGGTCGACCGCCTATTGGCGTGTCACGATCGACAACCCACCGATCAACGTGATGGGCCCGGAAATGGTCAAGCAGTTCCAGGAAGTGATCAACGCTCTTGAGGCCGACGAGCAGGTCAGGGTCGTGGTCTTCGACAGTGCGGTCGACGAGTACTTCCTGAATCACTCGGATTTCACGGCCAAGCTTGAAGACCTGACCTCGATGCCCACGGGGCCAACAGGCTTGCCGCCTTGGCCCGACTTTCTCGTGCGCCTGACCCGCCTGCCGGTCGCTTCCATCGCCCTCATCCGTGGACGTGCAACGGGCAACGGCAGCGAGATCACGTTGGCCTGCGACATGAGTTTCGCCAGCCGCGAGAAGGCTGTCATCTCGCAATGGGAAGTGGGCGTGGGAATGGTCGCCGGCGGCGGTCCTATGGCTCGGCTTCCCGGACTCATCGGCCGAAACCGCGCCCTTGAGGTACTTTTGAGCTCGGAAGACATTAGAGCGGACCAGGCCGAGGCTTACGGCTACATTAATCGCGCCCTGCCCGACGCCGATTTAGATGCGTTCGTAGAGGCGCTCGCGACCCGGATCGCCAAGTTCGACAAATGGGCGATCGCCCAGACCAAGCGCCTCGTCAACACCAGCCTGCCGCCGGACGTCGAACTTGGCGCCGGGTGGGATGCGTGCATTGCTTCGCTTGGGCGACCCGCCGCACAAAATGGAATCAAAGCGCTGATGGAGCGCGGCTTCCACAAGCCCGGGGACGTCGAAAATCGACTCGGTTACTACCTGGGACAAATCGGGCGGTAGGCCGGTGCCCGACGCGATTCTCAACTCCGGGACGATGAGGATGGGGCCATTCGAAGCCAATTTGCACTGTATTGTAAAGAGCACCGTATTTGAAAGGAGTCGTTAATGGACGCCGTACAAATCGAACAGAAGAGCTATGAGATGCCCCCGCGAGAGGGGATCAGCATCGCGCAGTTTCTCACCGTCGCCGACGTCGAGCGATCGGCTCGCTACTACGAAAAGGTCTTCGGCGCTCGCATTCTGACCATGGGTGACGGCAACGCGCCTCCGTACCTTCAGCTCGCGAATATCTGGATGATTCTGAACGTTGGGGGCGGGCCGACCCCGGATAAGCCGACGGTAACGCTCAGTGTCCCCGACCCGAATCACATCAACAGTTTTATGAATTTCCGCGTTGCGGATATTCAAGCGTGCTATGAACTATGGAAAAGTCGAGGAGCGGAGTTCATCACGGAACCGATACCCAAGTACGGCGAGATTCGCTGCTACATCCGCGATCCTGACGGTTACATCATCGAGGTCGGGCAGAGCACTACCCTCACCTACGGTTAACGCTCGGCCCGGATGGGGATTCGGATTAAAACAGTTGCGGATGCTTTCTTGAGGCCTTCGGGGCTGGAGTGTCGAGTAGTTATTTGGTCTTGATCGATACGTTCGCTCAACCGATTCGTCATTGCGCTTCTGCCAATTTTGTTTTGAACAGTCACTCGCTCTGACATCGAAAGGAATACCGGATGGCCGTCACAAACGAACTGAAAGAGGGGACGCGCGTGATCGCGCCTGTCGCCTTGAACACGCTTAGTGTGAATGTTTTTACCGCCCCGGGAAAGACTATGGTCGGCGAGCGTCCAAAGCCCTTCGGCGAAGCGCTCGGCTTTGACCCGATCACATCGACTTTAATCTTCGGCGAGTACGACGCGGTGCTGGTGGACGCAATGGGGACCGTGGCTGAGGCGGAGGCTCTCGCCGATTGGGTGGCTCTGCACAACCGCAACCTGGAAACCATCTATATAACTCACGCCCACTTCGACCACTTCTACGGTCTAAGCATTCTGCTCGACCGTTTCCCGGGCGCTCGCGCGATCGCAACGCCCGAGGCAGTGAGCGCCATGCAGATGTCTTTCACTCCCGTAGTGGAGCGGCTGGCCCGCCGGATGTTTCCTGGGCAAGTGCCTACCAAGTTGGTTCCACCTGAGCCCTATGAGCACGAGACGTTCAGTCTCGAGGGCCATGAATTGCGCATCATCAAGCAGGGCCGCACCGATAGTCCCGATTCGACGTCTCTCTACGTTCCATCGATCGGCCTGATCGTCGCTGGCGACGTTGTGTACAACCAATGCCGCATGTACGTCGGCGACACCACCCCCGAGAGCCGAAAGAATTGGATCGCGGCGCTGGACCGCTTAGCTGCGCTGAACCCGACGATGGTTGTCGCCGGTCACAAAAAGCCGGGCGCGCCCGACTCTCCTTCGACGATCCAGGACACCAAGCGTTACCTCGAGGACTTCGATCGCGTGCGGAAAACCGCGACGTCCGACCAGGACCTGTTCGATCGGATGACGGAGCTATATCCGGATTGGGTAGCCAATCAGTCGTGGTTAATGTTTGGATTCCCGGGGGCATAACCTGAATCAACCGCGGTAGCTAGTCCTTACCCACTTTGGAGGAAGCCGCGGACGATGAGCGAGCTCATATTCAGGAGCGCAGAATTCGATTTCAAAAAGGAGAACAAAATGACAACTAAAGGAAAAGTCTTAGTGCTGGTATCGAGCGGTCATGGCTTGCCCTTGAAAGATGGCAAGGTTTACACCGGCGCAGGCTACTATCTCAACGAGCTTACGGTTCCGGTTCGTACCTTGATGAACGAGGGCTACGAAATCACCTTCGCCAACCCCAAAGGCAACACGCCGCAATTGGATGTCAATTCAGCGATCGCCCAGTTCTTCGGCGGAGACGAGGCTAAGCTGCAGGACTATCTAAAATTCCGCGACAGCCTGACGGGGCTCAAAAATCCAACTCGTATCTCGGATGTCATCGCATCGGGCCTGGATCAATATGACGCTGTTTTCGTCCCCGGCGGCCATGGCCCGATGATGGATCTTCTCGATGATCCCGACGCGGGCACCGTGCTGAGACACTTTCATAAAACATCGAAGCCTACGGCAGTGCTCTGCCATGGCCCGATTTCACTTCTCTCGGCGCTTCCGAATTCGACGGAAGTGGTCGCCGCGCTGGCGGCGGGCGATGCCGCCGGCGCACACGCAAAGGCTCAAGGTTGGATCTATTCTGGATATAAGATGACTATCTTTTCGACCGCGGAAGAGCAGCAGCGCGAGCCGCTTGAGATAGGCGGTAAGGTTCTCTTCTACCCGGACTTCGCCTTGAGTACGGCGGGCGGTGACGTAAGTGTGGCTGCTCCATGGCAGAGCTACGTCCTTCAGGATCGCGAACTGATCTCAGGTCAGAACCCTTTCTCTGATCAAGCGCTTCTGAACCTTCTTCTACCGGCGCTCAGTGAGAAGAAGGTGGTTTCAGCGGCATGAGAACCGAAGACACCCAGAAAGAGCTAAGTGAGAAAGGGACGACAGTCTTGGAGGGCGTAAATATCGCTGAAAACTACCTTGGGCGGCTTTTCGCTGATGCCGCCTGAAAATCAGGCAACTATGGGCCTCTCGCGGCGAATCTGCAGACGCGGCGCTGCTCAAAACCTGCTTTCCTTGCCACGAACCTGTCAAAGCTCGTGACTTTGTCTTCACTCATATGCACCGTGATAGATCGGCCAATACCATCGTCCAATTGTTTTTGCCTCTACAAATCTGGTGTGATGTGCTTGTCGTTACAGTCGGATTGCACGACACGGGCAAAAAAAATGGAAGACTCCCATGAACTCAGACGAATCGTTTGACAATTCGATTTGTGCAGACCAGATACACCTGGCGGAGCGCGAGTTAGCGTCATTCATCGGCGCGGTGACGGAGCTATTCGGTCCAGAACAAGCGCGGCTCTGCGCTGACGACTGGCTTGAAGACTCTAAGTTAATGGATAGCTCGCCTCGCTCTACCAGTCGAGATTGGCGAGCGGTCACAGTCGCTACCTCGGCACGATTGGCAAGGCGGCTGACAGTCGCACGCGATCGTAGAACCCTCGGCACGTCGAGTGATGCGAAAGTATCGGCAATACCATCGTCCAATTGTTTCACTTGCGCTCTTCTTGGTGTGATGCGCTCGACGCAGCCGATTCATATTGAATGGAGAACATTATGAGACGATTAACACTCTTTTTGGTTGCAGTGGCAACGGCCGGCCTTGTCGCGCTCATCGGCCCCGCCCCCGGCCACGCGGACGGGCAATCCGCTCCATACGTTACCGACATCCCTCACGGTTACCGCGACTGGCAGTGGATCTCGTCGGCCCATGAAGCAGGAAACCTGAATAGTTTAGGTGCCGTCCTGGGCAACGATGTAGCGATCAATGCTTACCGCGAAGGGAAGCTTCCGTTCCCGGACGGCACGATCATTGCTGCTTTGCATTACCGTTACGTACCATCGGAAGAAAACAACAAGGTTTTTGGCCAGGCTCAATCCTTCGTTCCCGGAGCTCCCACGAACATTCAGTTCATGGTCAAGGACTCAACCAAATACGCCGCAACAGGTGGCTGGGGGTTCGGTCACTTCGCGAACGGCAAGACTGGTGACGCGGCGTTCATGAAGAGTTGCTTCCCCTGCCACGAGAAGGCCAAAGGGAGCGACCTTGTCTTTACTCGTTACACACCTTGATGCTGAGGACTAGAGCGGGGAGGAATGAGACGTTGGCTCGTGACTCCAAGTCCAGATGCGCCGAGAGGAACAAACCATGAGGCATTCGACTTTTTATCGCACCGCACAGATCGATGGGTTGTCAATTTTCTACCGGGAGTGTGGTCCGAAAGACGCCCCGACGATTCTCATGCTGCACGGTTTGCCGTCTTCCTCGCGAATGTTCGAGCCTCTCTTCACCCGTCTTTCCGATCGCTATCATCTTGTCGCACCTGATTACCCCGGCTTCGGTCACAGCGACTGGCCGGACCCGAAAAAATTCGCGTACACGTTCGATCACATCGCGGAAATCATGAATCGCTTCACCGAGGCGCTCGGTCTCTCCCAATTCACCCTCTACATGCAGGATTACGGTGGCCCCGTCGGCTTTCGCATGAGCTTGGCTCACCCGGACCGAGTCGAAGCTCTCATCGTCCAGGACGCGGTAGCTCACAACACTGGTCTCGGCGAGAACTGGAAAACACGGCGCGCCTTTTGGGCCGATCGCGCTGCCAATGAAGGCGCGTTGCGCACAAATCTTCTGTCGCTTGCAACCACGAAGTCCCGCCACGCGGGGAACGATCCCGACGTGGAACGCCATAACCCCGATCTCTGGATCGACGAATTTTATTTCATAAATCAGCCTGGACAGGGTGACATTCAAAGCGACCTCTTCTACGACTACCGCACCAACGTCGATTCCTACCCGAAATGGCAAGCATGGATGCGCGAGAAGCAGCCGCGCCTGCTGGTGATCTGGGGTAAGTATGAGTCTTCGTTCGACCCCTCCGAACCAGAGTCCTATCGCCGCGATGTCCCCAAAGCGGAAGTTCACGTCGTCGATGGCGGCCACTTCGCCTTGGACACCGCCGCAGACGAAATCGCCGCACTGGTCCAAGGATTCGTCGGTTCTTCACGCCAGGGCTCCGCGGCGCGGCGAGCAGGGTGAAGCCGCACAGCCTGCCACCTCATGGCGTGCCTGTACCTTTCGGCCGCGAAGTATGTGCCGGAGCGGGCGAGAGTTTCTCTTTCACTAAGTGTTAGCTCAGCCTGCAAACGACCCTTTTCATCTTGGAACGATTGTCCTGCAAGGGTTCACCAAGAGGAATTTGCTGTCCGTTCAGTGCACGCCATGTGTGCTATTGATTGCGGAGGCGTACGATCCATCGCCAGTAGCGCCAGACTGTCCGGGTTGCCCCACGGATTGAAAATACGGATATTGATCCTGCGCTGGCAGGTTTGTCGGCGGTTGATCGGTCGCCGCGACCGAGACGCTTCCCGTTGTACACGTTCCCGTGTCCGGAACGGAGAGCACGCAATAATTCGGATCATAGGCTAGCAGCGCGTCCAAAGCGTAAATCTCGAGAATGGTCATGTGCCTTTCAACGGCAAACGGAAGCAAGGGACGCAGGTCGCCCGTTAAACTACTGGTGAGACCTAGAGGATCTGACAGGTCACGTTGCTGCAATTCGAGATCGGGAATGGTTTGATAGTAAGTATCGAACGTGCCACACCAGTCGGAGGCGCAATAGGCTGGCGGATTCTGACCATAGTTCGTAATATCGGTGGCCCGCATTCCTTGGCTGCCAAAGCCGTTCACGTTGCCGGTGGAGTTCTGGTAAACAACAGCAATCTCTGCTTCGGCGGTTCCATACGAAGGATCTGTGGGAGAGCCCGCTTCGTTGAGAGGATCCATGATTTGCATCTTCGGGTTCTGAGCCTGCACAAAATCATCGATGTTCTCGTAATAGTCGAGCCAACCAGACTTAGTGTAGGTATTCGGAGCGGGAAGCAATTCGAGATTCGCAGTGCAGTAAGGGTATGCTTCGCCGCCCACCGACCGGCCAACCCGCATGTAGGCAATCTGAGATAGATTCGGAGACGCGTTGAAGTGCACGATCGCAGCCGCGATGAATGTTTCCCACGCGGTCTTGTAAGGCGTCTCATATGCAACGTCCCAGGACTGCTGAGCGCTGATCACCTTGCCCGGAACAGTCGCCGTGCCCGCCGTCAGAATTCCTGACTGGTATTGGAATGCGTCAGCCGTGGCATTCTGCACCTTCACTCCCTGAGGGCTGGCCGTTCCGGCTGTTTCTGCTGTTGGTCCGTAGTTCGCGTGCGAAAAAGTCGCCGTAAATTGGGTGGCAGTTGAGTTCAAAATCGTAACTGTCTGTCCGTTCAGGAAACTCGCTTTTCGAAGGTTGTGAAAAGTTACTTCCATGCCAACCGGAAGACTGTTCGTCGCCGTGATTGTGAGAATGTCCGACGAAACCCGGGCATTGGTGATTTTTTCCTGTGCGATGTTGTAATTCGCCGGAGTGCTTCCGCCTATCCAAATAATGTCCCCGTCCAAGTACCCGTGGCCGCTTTCCGTAACGGTCACTAGGCCATTCTGATCGCGACTTGTGGAGGTACTGAGATTACCTGTATAGCTGCTGCATCCGTCCTTGTTTCCGTTCAACACATCCTGCACCGTCGAGGCGGTGTGAGCCGCCCAGCTCGAGCCGGTGACGTAATACGGAGTGTCGCGGTTGAAGCAAGTATTAGTAGCCGCACAGATGGTCGAAGCCCCAGTCATTCCAAATAAAATGATATTGACTTTTTTCGTACCGGATTGCGTCGAAAACCATTGCGCGTTACTCGCATCTACCACAGTCCAGTCGTAGGTGTGCGTCCAGCCAAGCGCATCCTGCTGGCAAGTGTCGCTGCCAACTGGACTGCAAGTTCCCGGTCCGGGAGTAGCCCCTTCCACCGTGGCCCATTGAACAGGAACAGTGACGCCTTCAATGGCAGTTTGGTTCATCACAGAACTCATGAAGTGCGCATTGTTCACGCCGGTGGCGGGAGGAAAGACAACATAAACATGCGTGACTTGGTTGGCGGTCAGAATAGTCGTGCCGTCGATCGCTCCCACGACTGCCTGGATGGTCGTCTGCCCCGACCCGATACCATTCGCGATCCCAGTCGTGCCGATGGTCGCGACACTCGGAGAAGACGAACTCCAACTCGCCGTATTCGTCAGATTCTGTGTACTGCCGTCGCTGTAATAACCCGTGGCCGTGAACTGCAACTGCATACCAATCGTTAGCGAGGGAGTCGCAGGCGTTATCGTGATCGATACCAGCACCGGACCGGTCGCAGCGTTTACGGTTAAGACCGTTGTGCCCTTGATTGTTCCGTGGGCTGCGGTGATTGTAGTCGTGCCCGCAGCCACTGCCGTCGCCAAACCTTGTCTTCCAGCCGCGTTGCCAATGGTCGCAACCTTCGGCTTGCTCGATGTCCAGGTAACCGACTTGGTCAGATCGCGAGTGCTGCCGCCGGTGAATGTGCCGGTGGCTTTGAATTGTTCGGTTGTGCCCGTTGCAATAGAAGGGCTGGCGGGCGTGACCAAGATGGAAGTCAGGACGCTCGTTGAGTCTTGTACGGTCATAGACATCGATTCTGCAGATACCGCTGCTCCAAATAGCAAGAAGGCAAGCAGACCCATAAGGAACGTTCGAAGTTTGTCGTTTGCTGATTTCGGGCAGAGCTTGTGGGAAAGGAAGGCAGACGGGAAGGAACTCATGACGACCTCCGCGAAACAAGAAATAGCCCGGGGCGGCCGATGCCGTCGTTAAAAGGCCGGCTCTGCAGCCATGCTGCCTTCAGTGGAAACGGAACGGTTGCTCATGATTGGAAGTGTACAGGGAAGCAAAGAACGAAACCGTGATCCCGATCACGGATCGACGGATCCGGTCCTCGAATAGGGCACTCTCGCGCAAGAGCGAAATGGGGCTCTTCTCCGAGTGCGTGCCGACGTGCGCTCAAAAACAGGTTGACACTGCGGGCTGCGCGAGGATTTTGGACTAATGATGCCGGTCCGCGCTCCCGACGCTACTGTACTTGATTCAGGTTCTGGTAGATCAACATCGCCACAAGAACCAGCAGGAATGTCCCAGAGCCGATACCAAACGCGCGCACAGGGATGGTAAGGCGGTTGACCTTGGCCAGTAGCTCCGTCTGCTCATCGTGCATGTGCGAACTCGCGTCATCCAGAAACAGCTGGTCATCCCGGTGCATGGTCAGGGTGCTCTTGTAGATCAGGAGAAGGATCAGACCAATTGCGAAGGCCCCGAAGATCACAGCGACAACAGTTAGCGTCATAAGCCACCTCTGCCCGTTTCCAACTATAGAGTCAAAGCGCCGCTTACAATCACCATCCGGCCCGCGATGACGGAACGATCGCGCCTCGTGATTCCGATTGATCACGAGACGCGCCGTTAACCAGCCCTCCCCCGACGGCTGCTCAACATCACCCTACGTTCTCATCTCGCCAGTCGTCAATGATTGCAATCACAGCATTGTAGGGGTCCTCGCTAACTGTGTAATTCATGTTTGTGCCAAGAAACTGGCGAACACCTGAGGCCGCATCTCGCTATCGATCAATGTGATTATTGTCACTGCGCTGCATTCCCAACCCGCGTAGCTTCGACGTGAAGGTCGCGCGACGTTCGCAGTGAGAGCGTCCAAGCCGGAAAATGCCAGATAGCGGTATTCGATCTTCTCTGATCAGACCCTAGGAATCCGAAAAAATCTGCAGGCTCCTTTTTGAGCAGCATGCTCCTCGAGGGTGCTCATTCCCCCGTTGCTGTTAAACCGGACCGGAAAGATCTCACAGAGATTCGAACAGGAGATTATTTATGACAAAGCACGCGCAGTTTTCGACTCAGGGCAGTAAGCGGGCTTGTCTTGTCGCGCTTGCAATGTTGTTGCTCGCAGAATTGTGTCTGGGAGGGACCGCTATCACACCTGCTTCTGCTGCCCTTACCACTACCGCCGACTTCTATGTCGCTACCAACGGCGACGACAGCTGGCCGGGGACGTTGTCGCAGCCATTTCGAACCGTGGACCGCGCCCGCCTGGCGGTCCAAGCGCTGAAACTCCAGGTAAGCGGTAGAACCATCACAGTGTTCATTCGGTACGGAACCTACTTTCTACCCTCCACATGGACCTTCACATCCCTGGACTCCGGCACTGCTACCACTCCAATCTTGTATGCAAACTATCCCGGCGAATCGCCAGTGATCAGTGGAGGCGAGCTCCTGACCAACTGGGTTAAGAGTTCAAACGGCAATTGGCAAACTACACTGCCGTCGGGAACCTACTTCACGCAATTGTGGGTAAATGGCGCCCGCCGATATCCTGCGCGCACGACACCCAATAGCTACCTTTACATCACCGCTGGATACAGCACGACAGGGAGCAAGACAACCGCCAACCAGCTCGCCTACGGCGTCCCTCCCGCCGGCGGTGTTCCGGCGAAAATGGCGAACCTTTCCGATGTGGACCTGATCGTCTTTGAGGCCTGGAATGTCTCCCACATGCGCATAGCTTCTGTTAACACCACGACGCGGCGGATTACAACGACGAAATCTCTGACGCAGAGTGGTTATTCCGGGTTTATTGCCGGGCACCATTTCCTGCTGGCCAATGTAAAGGAGGCACTCAACCAACCCGGCCAGTTCTACCTCGATCGCCCCACCGGGACGTTGACCTACATTCCCGTGGCGGGTGAGTTGCTTAGCAGCGCCACCATCATTGCTCCCCAACTCCAGCAGATACTTACGGCAAGCCAGTTGAGCTACGTCACCTTCCAGGGACTCACTTTCGCTCACAGCGACTGGCAGGTCGCAAGCGGTGGCTACGTTGGCACTCAAGCTGATTCCAGCACTCCGGCCGCTCTCAGCTTGACCAACTCCACGGGAGTTGTGTTCGAAAGCGACACGGTCGCGCATACCGGCGCCTACGGCATTGAATTTCAAGGCCCAGGCACTCCGAGCGGTGCCTCGCCCTACCTGGCGCAATTCCGAGATGGGCTCATTTACGATACTGGAGCGGGTGGTGTGCGGGTGGGTGGGAAAGTGACGACCTGCAACACCGATGCGACTGTACCTCAATATATCTACATCGGAAACAATCTGATCACTGGCGGCGGGAGAGTGCTGGCGGGAAGCTACGGTATCGCCGTCGGGGATGCCCACCACATTCTGGTCGAGCATAATGAGGTGTCCGACTTTTATCAAAATGCTGTCGCGGTCGGATTCAACTGGAACTATGCGTGCAATTGCGCGCACGATGACATCGTGCAGTTCAATCACCTTCACAATCTGGGTCAAGGAGTGACCAGCGATTTTGGCGGAGTCTACTATCTGTCTGGCCTGAATACAGGCAACGAGATCCTGAACAACAAGGTTCACGACATCAACCACGATCCGGCCGGCTACGGCGGCTGGGGACTCTACACAGATCAGGGAACCATGGGAGTACTCGTTCAAAATAACCTGGTGTACCGGACGACCGATGCGAGCCTGCACGTGAACTCGTCCTCAACCGCACCACCGACCTCTACGCCTCCCAACCTGTTCGAGAACAATATTCTTGTATACGGCGGCATGGGAGCGATGGCTCGACACAATGACACCACGTTCCTGTCGTTCCAGTTTCAAAACAACATTTTTTTCTACGACAACCCGACAACCCAGTACGGCTATTGGTATTGCCAGGGCAAAACGGTCTGTACCGACTACTTCCAGTTCGACAACGATCTGTACTTCGACGATGCGGTCACGGGGGGACAGCCGGGAACGCCGTTCTTCAAGACGCCTTACGCCGCCGTAAATTCCATAGAGCAGCCACAGATTAACTGGCTGAGTTTCGTGCAGTGGCAGGGCCAGGGGGAGGACGTGCATTCAACGTTTGCCGATCCTCTGTTCGTTGACCCTGCAAATGACGACTACACGCTAAGTCCGAACTCGCCAGCGTTCGGCCTGGGTTTTGTTGCCTTCGATCCCAGTCAGGCTGGCCGGTTGTCGACGGCTACCTTGCAGGCCCCAGCAATCGCCGCGGGTTATCCGGCGTTGCTGACCGGCGTGTTCGTCATGTCCCCAAGTGTGGGGGCAACCTACAGCAACCCCGTGAAGTTCGTAGCCTACGCGACCGGCTCCGCGCCAATCACCTCCATGCGGATCTTCATCGACGGGGTCTCCAAATACAGTGTTTCGGCCAACTCGCTTAGCGCTTCACTGACCCTCACTTCCGGTACGAGAACCGTGGTGGTGCAGGCCTGGGACAACAACGCAAAGACTTACAAGACGTCGAAGACGATCACAGTGAAGTAGCGCGACGTAGAGGTTGCCCTCTGTCACGAAGGCATTGTCCGGCGGCAGCGATAGTTCTGGCCGCTGCACTATCGATCATGAAACATGATACGAGCTTTACGGAGCGTTGATCTTTTTTCTCGCTTTTTCTTCGGCATCACTTGAGATCGCTTCAGAACAAGATGGACGGCAAGTAGGCACCGGCAGGCTCGTTGTAAAGGCCGATGGTCATTAATGTCATCACCTGTATCACACGAAGGCCGCTTTCCAGGCACCAACGGAACAGGTCAGCGTTGCGAGTGGGAACAAGAACTCCTGGTCCCTGAAACTCGGTCGCTGCCGACAACAGGGCCTGTACGTCCGGATTGCTTTCGCCGACTGCATGGCCGGAGAACGCAAGGCACGAAGCATATGCCCGAATTTTCCCATCCCGTTCAGCGACGATGGCTGTTCCTTCCCGAATCGCTTCATTGAGATCGCCGCCTCGATCATGTCCGTGGACTCGAACGCATAGAGCGTTGCAATCCATGAGGTCGCTCGCTTCCGCAGGTCGGACGCGATAACCTGGCGGTGTCTTCTGAATTGCTGGTCCCTGCATACAGGCAAGCGGTTCCCGCACCACGAAACCAAGCTTGGCATAGAGAGAAAGGGAACGCGTGTGGTAGGCCGCCTGGACCAGGCGAATTCCCGCGAACTTTTTCTCGATGGCCCGGGCCATAACGGCTTGCATCAACTGGCGGCCAACGTTTCGGTTTTGTATTCGCGGGTCGATCGTAATAGGCCCCACTCCGGCAATCACGCTTCGCTCGTCCAGGCAGTTGCTGCCGATCAGTTTTCCATCTTGCTCAGCGACCACGCAGAAGAACGAGGGGTGCGAAAACATCGCCGAGAGCACGCCGATGGAAGCTTCCGGAACGGGAAAGTCCGGGGGGAAACTGTGTTGCTTGCCAAGCGTCGTGAAAGCGTCGAAACAGATTTTTCCGCAAACTTCAGCGTCGTCGGGGTAAGCGCGACGGATGAGAATCGATTGGTTCTCGGTGGGTGATGCCGTGGAGTCTACCATCGGTTTCCTTCCTGTTCGAGGAGTCGCCATGTTAGGCAGGACGCGGTGGCAAGTCAATGGATGGCGTAAAAAGGCTGTCCACGGCTGAACCCCTGCGTAGGAGGACGTCGGAATAGTTCTGAAAATACTGCCGAAATGCTCGTGCTTGCCGCCCGTCTTTGATCGTTGATCCCCCACCGACGGAATGCGTCGTAGAGAGAGTGCTACCGTAGACTGAACCAGAGAACATGTGAGGGATCTCCGTGAAGACCTTTCTTCCCAGGCGTCGATTCTTGAAGATGGCTGCGGTATCGACTGGAGCAATCCTCCTCCCACGAGCGAATGTCCTCGCTCAGGCGCAGGCATCCAACTCAGGTCTCTGGCGTCGCACCGTCGAAGTCCGCGGACTACACATTGCGGATCCGAGTGTCCCCGATCGAGATCGGCCACAACCGGATCATCTCGACGACAAATTACAACGGACAGTTTCCCGGACCGCTGATTCGCCTCAAAGAAGGCCAGCCTGCAATCATCGATATCTTCAACGACACCGACGTTCCCGAACAATTGCACTGGCATGGACAGATGGTACCCGTCGATGTCGACGGCGCCGCAGAGGAAGGTAGCCCATACATTCCGGCGCACGGAAAGCGGCGGATCACATTTACGCCGCGTCCCGCAGGCTTTCGGTTCTATCACACTCACATTCGGGCAAGAGCGAATCTTGCCGGAGGCCAATACAACGGAGAGGTCGGGCCGGTTTACATCGAGCCGAGGCATGAACCGGGCAGCTACGATCGTGAAATCTTTCTGGTCCTGAAAGAATTCGAACCTACCTTCAGCCGCGGTGGAGACATGGCTCAGAATTTCCTTCCCGCTACTACGGTCAGAGCTCTTGAAGAACTGGGCGAAAGTTCGATGAAGGCCTCGCTGGCAAAGGGCATGCCTCACGGATACGAGGTGGGTTACCGCTCGTTCACAATCAATGGTCGGATACTCGGGCAAGGTGATCCGATTCGGGTTAAACAGGGGGAGCGGATTCTATTTCATGTTCTCAACGGAAGCGCGACTGAGATTCGAAGCCTTGCTTTGCCAGGTCACTCCTTCAAGGTTGTCGCGCTCGATGGCAATCCAGTTCCGAATCCGTCATTCGTTCCAGTTTTGTGGCTGGGGACGGCGGAGCGCGTTTCGGCCGTCGTGCAAATGAATCATCCCGGTGTCTGGATTATGGGAGATCTGGATGATGATGATCGTGGCCACGGGATGGGGATCGTGGTGGAGTACTCAGGGCAGAAGGGAAAAAGAGAATGGATTAAGCCGGCTCCCTCGAAATGGGACTATCTTCGCTTCGCTAAGGCAGGGGCGGCTGCGCAGGCTCCCGATGAAACCATCGAAATGACGTTTGAGAAGGACAACGCTGCCGAAGAGGGATTCAATCGATGGGCCATAAACGGCGTTGCTTATCCGATGACTGACGAAATGGTTCCAGCCTCCTTCCACCTGAAGCAGGGCAGACGCTATCACATACGAATGCGAAACGCCAGTGATGACATCCATCCAATCCATCTGCATCGGCATAGCTTTGAACTGACGAAGATTTCGGGAAGATCAACGTCTGGAATTTTCAAAGATGTCGTCATGCTCGGAGGTTATCAAGAAGCAGAAATCGACTTCGTTGCCGACAATCCGGGGATGACGCTCTTTCACTGCCATCAGCAGCTGCATATGGATTTTGGATTCATGACCATATTCGATTACGCCTGAATGTGCCTACGACGGACAATGTTCGCCAACGATGTCCACGGCCGGACACCTGCGTCCAGTTTGGGATAGGTGGGGACGGCATCGTCGTGAGTACTCCAGCGAAACCCGCTGTGTTTCGAATACTTGCCATTCGACACGGAACGGCCTCTAGCTTGCATCCTCAATGAAGCATATTCAACGAAGCCAAGAAGTTTCAGGAGATTGGCGCATGACAGGGTTCTCCCAGGATCTGAAGTACGCAATACGTCAGCTTCGTAAGAACCCAGGTTTCACTCTGGTAGCGGTCCTGACATTGGCCCTCGGCATCGGAGCAAACACGGCGATCTTCTGTGTCGCGAACGGAGTTTTGATTCGTGACCTGCCCTATGCAGAACCGCAGCAATTGGCACTGCTTTGGACGTCCGGGAGCCAGGGCAACCGCGACCAGCTCTCCTTCACCGACATAGACGACTATCGCTCTCTGAATGATGTTTTCGAAAATGTCGTTCCGTTTGGAGATTGGAACGCTACGTTTTCGGGAGCGGGCGATCCGACGCCGCTCCCAGGCATGCAAATCGGGGACGGCTATTTCGGCCTTATGCGGGTCAAGCCCATGTTGGGCCGCGACTTCCTTCCCGAAGAGCAAATTGAAGGCAAGGATCGCGTCATTATCCTTGGGTACGGACTGTGGCAGACGCGTTTTGCCGGCGACCCCAATATCGTCGGTCAGAAGGTCCGGTTGAATGGCAGCCCCTATACGATTGTCGGGGTGGCGCCGAAGGATTTTCCCATGCTTCCCGGCACGCTGGTCAATGGTCCGGCGCAATTTTATCGGCCAGTCGCTGAGATGCGTAACGACAAACAGAGATTGTCTCGTCACCTCCGCGCGATTGCCCGTCTGAGATCGGGTATCTCGATCCAGCAAGCACAATCAGATCTGTCGGTCATCAATCAGGCGCTCGCTCGGCAATTTCCGGAAGAGTACTCCACTGCTGGAGTGCGAGTCGTGGAGTTGCGCGATGATATTGCCGCCGGACTCCGCCCGGCCCTTCTGGTCTTACTGGTTGCGATTGGCTTTCTGCTTCTAATCGCATGTGCGAACCTTTCTAATCTGTTGCTGGCGCGCGCCATTGGACGGCAGAAATCAGTTGCGATCCGGTCGGCGTTGGGCGCGACCCGTGCACGTCTGGTGCGCCAAGTTTTGACCGAGAGTGTCCTGCTGGCACTCTGCGGGGGAGCAGCCGGAGTTCTTCTGGCTTTTGCAGCCACGAACGTTATTGTCGCGCTCGGTGCGAAAGTCATTCCTCAATTGCTGATCGTTTCGATCGACGGCCGTGTTCTCGCTTTTACTTTCGGACTCAGCCTGCTGACCGGTCTGTTATTTGGATCGTTACCCGCTTTCAAGGTTTCAGATGTCACGCTCACTGAAACGTTGAAAGAAGGAACGCGAGGATCAAGCGCGGCTCACGAGCGCTTTCGGAGAGCCTTGGCAGTGGGTGAAATTGCATTGAGCCTCGTGTTGCTGGCTGCAGCCGGGCTTCTTCTTCGCAGTTTCCAGAAGATCTACAGTGTCGATCCCGGATTTCGTTCCGATCATTTGTTGACGATGAACATTGGACTCCCGTCTGAGAAATATCCCCAGGGGACCGAGAAGTCGATGATTTTCTATCGGGAATTGGTGCGCCGGGTGAAGGGGCTGCCGGAGGTAGAGGGCGCAGGAGCTGTGAGCGTGCTTCCTCTTGGAACAAATTTTGATACCGCTGGCACCGAACCTGAAGGATTTGCCTATGGTCCCGGTGGGCTTCCTTACCCCGAACGCTATATTGTGACGCCGGGCTATTTGTCCACCGTCGGGATTCGTCTCGTCCGGGGAAGACTCATCAGTGATGCAGACCGGGAAGATGCGCCACTGGTGGTCTTGATCTCAAATACTGCTGCAGAGAGGTGGTGGACCAACCAGGATCCTATCGGCCGACGTTTAAGGGCACCTGGATTTGATGAACGTCCTCAGCCATGGCGCACCGTCGTTGGAATTGTGGAGGACGTTAAGCAGGCAGGGCTTGACGCGCCCCATACGATGCAAGTGTATTTGCCGCACGCGCAGTTCGCGGTCGATTATCTGACGCTCGTGGTACGTACAAAATCGGATCCGTTAAATCTTGCTCCCGAAGTGAGGCGGCAAGTCGCCGAGTTGGAACCCGATCAGGCGGTTTCAAACATTGCCAGCATGGACGAGGTTCTTTCCGATTCGGTGGCTTCTCGCAGGTTCTCAGCAACGCTCCTCGGTACGCTGGCTGGCTTGGGACTTCTTTTGGCATCGATCGGCGTATACGGAGTCATTTCTTACGGCGTGGCGCAGCGAACGCGCGAGATCGGAATTCGCATGGCTTTGGGGGCGACGCGAAGGGACGTTTTGTTGCTTGTCGTAATGCAAGGAATGAAATTGTTGTCGATCGGAGTCGCAGTCGGCACGATCTCGGCGCTATTTCTGACGCGTGTCATGTCGGGTATGTTGTTTGGCGTCCGGCCGACTGACCCTGTGACATATCTGGGCAGTGCGGTTTTCTTATCGGCGGTGGCCTTCCTTGCAAGCTACATCCCGGCGCTTCGCGCAGTCAGGGTCGACCCGATGGTGGCCCTGCGCTACGAATAGGACAAGAACCGCGGGTCGCTCCAGACTTGAGTCGACCGAGAAAATTCCGTATTCACCATGTCGCGTCCGCGGCGGTCCATTGTGCTTCATAGACGTGACCCTGATAGAATCCTGCCGTGAAACGACGAACATTGCTCCAATCCATTCCTGCGGCAGCGTTGCTTCCCGCATCTCTTTGGGCTGCTTCACGACAAGCCGGCACTCAAACTTCCATTACTGTCTATGAGCTGCGCGTCTATCACGCAGCGCCAGGGAAATTGTTGGAGCTTCATGCGCGCTTCCGAGAACACACCATAAAAATCTTTGATCGCCACGGCATGAAAAGCCTCGCATACTGGACGCCTCTCGATGAGCCGGAAAAGAGCAACACGCTCATCTACATCCTCGAGCATCCGAGCCGGGAAGCGGCGGCGGCGAATTGGAAAGCGTTCCAGGACGATCCGGAATGGAAGAGTGTCCGCGACAAGTCCGAGGCCAACGGAAAGCTCGTGGAAAAGGTCGATTCCACGTTCATGGCGCTAACTGATTTCTCTCCGCGATTGCCGTAGCAGGGACCGGCGGCGGCTAATCCGGCAGTTGTATCTTGTCCGGGTGTTTCTGCTCGCGTTCGTGCTCTTCCGCCAATACTTTCTCGAGCCAATGGGCCTGCCGGTCGGCTGCTTTTGTGTCCATGAATGCGGGATGCTGCGAGAGAATGAACTCCTCCCCGCATCCATCACATCGCAGCGTGCCCATTTCTAGAAAGTCCTCGGTTTCCAGACGGGGGCACCCTCTCTTGATCGCGACTGCTCTCATTCAGGGTCTCGCTTCTCGCTCTTGAGATTCTCGCCCAGGTGGGATTGTGATGCCTTGCCAACTATCATATCAATCCGTTGAGTTCGGTGCGCCTTTACTTGTTCAATCTTGGTGCCAATGGAGTAGGGCTTTCGGCGGCAAGTTACTTAAAAATTCAATCAGATGCACTATCAAGGACCCGGGACATCGCGGAAATCGAATGCGTACGTGGAACTATGATTCAAGATCTAGTTAGCGGCCGAGCGAAGCTTGGTTGCTTTGATTGCGATCAAGTCGAATCCGCTTTTCCGCGCGGCACTCTCAAGGCTTACAGATTCTGACTGAACAGCTTCTGGGCGCAGCGACTTCTGTTTGACTTCCAGGATCGCCAGGCGCGCTTCGAATGCGACATCCAACAAGCGATGCGATGTCGCGTCCTGGACAGTCGACTGAAGGTGGGCAGCGGCACTGGCTGCTTTTTCCGGAAGCGCCTTCAACTCGCGCTGCGGCGATATTGAATCGCAGCTGCAAAAGCTTGTTTCCGCTGCGCGCCGCTAGAGACTGCCCTGCGCAATCTCATTTTCCGCTTCCGAAATCTTGGACTCAGCGAGAAGCGTATCGACGAGGGTAATGGTTGCGGCGAGTTCGTCGTCGGCCTGCTGGTCCTGATGAAACTGCTCTTTGTATTTTCGGATCACAGACTCCGCTTCCGCGGCGTGTCCCTCGTCAATCGCCAACCGAGCCAGTGCCAGCGCGCTTTCAGCGGCCGTTTGTTTCTCCCCAGTCTGTTTCCGTATCGCAAGCGATTGCTCGTAGGATTCGTGCGCGGCGGCGAGATCGCCCCGTTCGTAGAGCGTTTCCCCGCGTCCTGAAAGTACGTACGCGACCGCGGTTTTGTCGTCAATTTCCTGCGCTGTGGTCTTCGCCTCGTCATACATCTTCAACGAGTCGTCGAGTTCACCTCGATGCCGCGCAAGTTCCGCTAAGTCATTGAGGGTCAAGGCTACGCCGTCTTTATCACCCATCTCCTTGTAACCGGGTAGCGCGTCTGAGAGCGCCTGCTGCGCGCCTGAAAGATTTCCACGGGAGAGATAAACATCCCCCAGGTTGCTGGACGCGGTAGTAAGTCCGTCCAGCGAGCCGAGCTCGCGGAAAACTTTGATCGCATCCCGAAACATGCTTTCGGCCCGGTCGATCTGGCCGAGTTGGTAATACAGTCCGGCAAAGTCGCTGAGCGTGCGCGCCTCATTATTACGGTCACCGGCAGCCGCATAACCTTGGCGCGCATTTTCGCAATCCTGTATCGCCTGCGTAGTCGAGGAGCCATTTCCCATGGTCTGACAAAGAATTCCGTAGGCTCGCGCGACTAGCGAAGGTGAGCTTTCGGCGATGCCTTTTTCGACCGCCCTTCGCCCGATGGCTTGCGCCTTGGCATAGTCTTTGTTGATCCAGGCGCGAGCTTCAATCATATCGATCCGTGGATCGTCCGCCGCTGGACTCGGCAGTCGCCGCAGCGTCGATAAGGTCTTTAGCGCGTCTTCGGAATTCACTTTGCGCTGTTCGTCCGCCAGTCGAAGGCCATAGTTCAGGTTGTCAGGGAACTGCGCGAAAAGCTTTTGGTAAACCGCGATTGCGTTTTTCGTTTCCGGCAGGGACGAATAGTACTGTCCTTCGATTTGCAGGCGCTCCTCTGAGCCGAGATGAGAGGAGAGTGTTCGCGCCCGCTCGGCCTCGTCGCGGGCTTTCAATGCGTATCCAAGATGACTCCATGCCTCGGAGAGCGATGCATGAGCCAACGGGAAATCAGGTTCCACCGAGATTGCCTGGATCAGGAGATCGCGGGCATGGATAAAGTCGAAAGACCAAAGGCGAGCCTGGGCCTGCGTGAAAAGTTTCATAGCCGACGGGTTGGTTGGCAAATCAGCACGTGCCTCGGCAGAGGCTTCTTCTGATGGAGGGCGCGTGCCCAGACTCTGACGAAGAGATAGTCCGGCCTGACCGACAAGCTCGAAAAGGTTGTTCTCGCTTCCTACAAACGCCTTCTCGGCAATGGTCTCGCCCCGCGCAGTGTCCTGAAGGCGAACATCCAAACGGATGCGTTTTTCACTTTTGCCGGGAAGTGGCGTAAACGACCCGAGAACGACGACGTCCGCTCCAGGATTCTTGTGAAGCCGCTCCAGAGTTTCTTTGCCCAGGCTGTCCTCGTCTGCCAACGGCATCTCGCGCTTTGCGCGTGCGACATCCTCACCCGAAATAATACGCATCGAGCCATCGGCTCCGAGTTCGGTGCTGAGCATCTCGGCAAATGCCGGTGAAAGCCAGTTGTCCTCGGGATGGCCGGGCAAGTTCCGGAACCCAATCACCGCGATGGATGGGCGAATTCGTACTTGCGGAGAGGGGGCGACGGCCGCCGAAGCGCTTGCGACAGTTTTCCTCAGCGAGTGAACTCCATAGAGGGTCGCCGCGATCAGGAAAAGTATTCCCAGTCCCAAGCCAAATCGAAGCATCAGCGTCTGCCGGCCAGTTCGCTGCGCAGCGCCTTCGCTTAAAGATGAACTCGGTATCGCCGGAAGGGAAGCGGTGGGTTCTGGTTTAGGTGCGATAGCGACGACAGACACCGGTTGCTGCTCGGCCCCAACCACGGTGACAGGTGCGCGGAAGCGATATCCGCGCCGCGGTAGAGTTTCGACATAAACCGGGGCTTCGGCGCTATCGCCGAGAGCCTCACGGATTTTTCGAACAGCCACGCCGAGGCTGCTGTCGAAGTCGACGAACGTGTTTTCCGGCCAAAGCCGTTGTCGGACGGATTCACGGGAAACGACTTGCCCTGAGTTCTCGACCAGCAAGACCAGTAGGCGGTACGGAAGGTCCTGCAATTTTACGGGGTTGCCGCTACGCGCGAGGGTGGCGTCGCCACTATCCAGAGTGAAGGGCCCGAAACGATAGAGAGCAGACAAGAGGCGTCCCCAATTGCCCGAAATCTTAGCACAGGAGAGTTAAAGGGGCGCTGCAAGATCATGCAGGCACGGTGGTTATCAGTTAAAGAAGGTTTAAAGCGCAGTTTCGTTGACGACTGGGCAAACTTGATCCAAATTTGTCGTCGCACGCCGCACACTTTTCACAAACGAGACGTTGAGTTGGCAAGCGACCGGAAATTTATTTGATAAGGCTTGCGCCGTTGTTCGGATAAACGATCGTTCTAGAGCCAAGTCGTCAGTCGACCACAGGAGAGGCAAATTATGGCTAATTTTTGCGTGAAGTGCGGTGCAACTCTGAGCGGGGGACCATTTTGTATGAAGTGCGGGGCCGACGCACGAGGTGTTGTGATGCCGGTGCAACCTCAGGCAGTGGCACCTCCGCTTGCATCCGTTCCGGCACCAGCGCCGCAGATCGTCGCGCCACCCTCAGCACCAGCTGGGAAGCAGGGAATGAGCGCCCTTGCCAAGCTGGGGATCGCGGCCGTCGTCATCATTTTTGTTGGGGGGGCCGCCGCAATTGGCGGGGTCTATTACGTGGCACATCGCGTGAGCCAGAAGATACATGAAGAGGCGCGCGACATCCTTGGGCCCGATTCAGATTCGGGCAGTAATAGCTCCGCTAAAAGCGGTTCGAGTTCCGCCGCCACAGGCGGGATCGACGCCTGCAAATTGTTGAGCAAGGAAGACGTCAGCCAGGCGATTGGAGTCGAAATCGTCAGGACCGAAAAAGCCGATGGCGGATGTAACTACATTGCAAAAGGTGATCAAGCCGACATGAGCGCGAAGCACGCGACGGCCATGATAGCGGCACGGGGCGCTGATAAGAAGTCGCAGGAGATGATCCAGGCGTTCGCGGGAGGCATGTTCAAACAATTCCAGAATGAGCAGCCGGATGCCAAAAAAGACACGTCCGGGGAAGTTCCGGTCTTCTCGTTTTCGGTTGACCAGAACAACGCGGACACTCAGATGCAGGTTAACGGGAAAGTATTGTCAGTGCTGGGCAGTAACGAGAACATTCCCGGCATCGGTGATGAAGCCTTCATCACCGCCGACAGCATGATGATGGTGCACAAAGGGAAGAACCTGGTGCGAATCATGTTCATGACCTGCCCCTGCAACGGAGAGGCAATCAAACCGCTGGCCAAGAAGATCGCGAACGCGCTTTAGGGCGACTTCGAGAGATCGGCGATCCGGCACCCCGCGCGGAAAAGCGGACTTCCCTACAGCTGATTAAAGAAGAAAGTGAAAATTATGAAAATTCGATCGATACCCGTAGTTGCTCTCGCGTTTCTGTTTGCTCTGAGCGCAAAGGGCGGCACGAAAACGTTGACTGCCGATCCTTTGACCGGCCTCCCTCTGATTCCCTCCACCGATTCGAGGCTTCATCTTGGAAACGAACCGACGCGATTGCCGGAATCGCAGGTTTGCAAGAGCAAGATGCAGGCGGACTTCTACTCCGTATTCGACTCCAACGTGGACGCCACCGTCGCATGGTATTCTTCCCAACTGACGGGAATGAAGAAAACGCACGGGTACGCCGCGAACCGCTCGCAGGATACCTTTTACAGGGCTGACGGGACGGTGGTGGTCTCGATCACCGGGAGTCCGGGAAAAGAAGGAGAAAATACGGACACCTACGCTGTCCTCTATATGGTGTACCAGCCAGGACTTTCTGAAAAAACGATCCTTGGGATGAACCAACAGAAGGTCGTCTGCCCGTAGTCGGATTACAACGAACCGATTGGTGGGACTGCTCAGTTGCAGCAAACGGACGCTGCAATCGGCTTCGTCAACGCACGCTATCAACATCGGCTTTCGCTATCGACGCTGAACTTTGAGATTGGCATGCAATCCTGAACTTCTAAGCCAAAAGAAAAAGGTGGCATGCGCATGACGCATGCCACCCGATTCCATTGTTTAAGTTGTTTCTACGCTCCCGCTCCGGCCGCTCGGACCATGACGCGCGGTTGCAAAGCTTCCGCGAGCTGGCTGAAGTAAAGCCGATACGAGCGATGAATCGCGTACATCACCGGAAAGACCGCAAGCGCCAGTCCCCATCCCAGGTGTGAACTCATGGCCGAAACCATCGAGGTCACTCCGGCGCTGACAACGTAGTAAGGGAATGAAAGTTGAGCCAGATTCCACCAAACGGAACCTGCTGCTTTTCCTTCACTCAGCGAGACGATGCCGGCCACTGGAAGAGTCTGTCCCAGGAACAGGGTAGCGGTCGCGAGCACCAGTCCAAACGTGCTCCAACTCGTCTGCGTCGCGTGCAACCACTCGGCATGGAACATGAGGCAAGCCACGGAGCTGGCAAACATCATCATGCTCAGGTTAAACGCCAGCTGCTGCGGGTTGAGTTTCGCGTTCTTCCGCGGCCAGCACTGCACCGCGGTCGAAACGCATGCGATCACGACTGCTTCGGCAGCACTCAGGTTCACCACTGCCGTCAGCAAGAAGGGCAGGTTCACTGACATGTTGCCGTTGATCCCGGGCAGCTTCACTTTCAACTTCGAAGTCGCCGCAGCCAGGGTCAAAATCGTAGCGGCTAACCAAACGTGCGTGTTGTGGCTGACGAAGGTTGCGTATCCCGCTGAAGCGATCGCCGCAACTGTCGTGGCGCCGATGAACGTCTTAATTTTCCGTGTGTTGTTCATGATGTCCTCTCCTTTCTGTCGAATCACACGGCTAACTATTGTTCATCGTCACCGGCGTCAGAGAATGCACCGGTCGCGCTGCCTACGGACGAGCCCCACACGACGCTGGTCGCCGAGGTTGTGCCCGTGCTCGAACCCCAAACTACGCTGAATGCGCTGAGTGCGTTGTTGTTCCAAGGCAGCGAGCTACCCCAGACCACCGACGTTCCGCTAACGAGGGAGCTACCCCAGACGACGGAGCTTCCCCAAACCACCGAGGATCCCCATACGACCGAATTGGTCGAGATGGTGGAGTTTCCGTACGCGAGCGAGATCGTGCCGTTGTTGAAAACGACACTCGGCGACAACGCGGAGCCAACCGTGCCCGGAGCCAGGTCGGAATTCGCGGTGGCTGCCTGTACGTTCAAGAGTCCCGATCCTACGGAGAACAGATCGTAGAACTGCGTGAACGTTTGGAACAGGTGCGGCACATAAGCAGAGGTTGAAACCAGGTTCATCTTGTACGCGGTCTTCATCAGACGCGCTTTGACTTGGTCCGGAGTCAGTGTGCTGTGCTCTTGCAACAGGATCGCGGCAGCGCCGGCAACCGCAGGGGTTGCCATGCTCGTACCGCTCAACGTGAAGTAGTCGTTGTGTCCATCACTGCCGGAAACCAAATCGCTCGAATAGGCTGCTTCCAGAGTTGCTCCAGGCGCTGACAGAGAGACAATGTCGTTGCCCGGCGCAACCATGTCGGGCTTCACGACGTGGTCGTACGTGCTCGGTCCCTTCGAACTGTAGCTGGCAACGGTTTCCGCGGAAGCGTAGGAAGATCCGCTGCTCTTGGTAGCGCCCACGGTCAAGACGTAGGGATCGTTACCCGGAGCTGTGACGGTTCCGTAGCCATTGCTGCCGTAGACGCTCAGACGGCCATAGTTGCCGGCTGCCACGACCACGACGATCCCGCTCTTCCACGCGGATTCGACCGCCTGGCAAAGAGGATCCTGCGTATAGCTGCTCGGAATTCCACGACCCAAAGACAGGTTGATGACTTTGATGTTGTAGGTGTTCTTCAGCGCGATTGCTTGCTGAATGGCGGCGATGACCGTGCTGTCAGTTCCTGCGCCGTTCGCATCCAGAGCGCGCAAGTCGATCAGGTTGACGCCGGGAGCAACTCCAGCATAGTTTCCACCGGACATTGATCCGTTGCCACCAATGATTCCGGCGACGTGCGTCCCGTGTCCGTAGAGGTCGTACTTGCCTCCCAAGATGTTCGTGGTGGGCGTTCCAGTGAAGTCCTGGTGATAGACGACGCGCGACGTTCCATTCGCGTTGCGCAAGTCAGGGTGAGTGTCGTTGATGCCGCTATCAATGACAGCGACGCCTACGCCAGTGCCGGTGTAGCCGGAATTCCATGCCGAGCTGACGCCCGTGGCGCCGTTGGTGAGGTCGTCCATCACAGACATTGGATGGTCGATGGTCACGGAGGCGATTTCGGGATCCGCTTCCAGAGCCGGAAGGGCGCTCAACGGAATTTCGAAGGCCGCGCCCTGGATCATGTGCAGCTTCGATTGAAGACGTCCTCCGCGACCTTGCATCGTCGCGTAGTGAGCGGATGTTGGGACCTGACGGTATTGCACGATCACTTTGACCGTCTGACCCTTCCCCTGCCCCTGCTTCGCTCTCGAAAGAAAGCCGGAGAGTTCCGGAGCCATGCGCGAGAACCCGCGGGCTTCGGGGGCATTCGAACTTTCGCGGCCCTGTGCGAATGCCATTCCAGTGGTCAGCACCATCGCCATCGCGAGGCGTTTGCCCCACGCGGCGCTGCGGCGTTCCCCGCGTGCTGCCCTGCCAGGATTTCGTGTACTCACCATAAACCTCACCCTTCTTTCTGTGTGGGGGGAAAGATCAAGCTTTGTACTCACACCCTCTGTTGCACGGGGGCAGCCAATCGAATTCCTGTAAGTGATTGAATTAAAGGAGGATGTCCAGGGGTTGGGTGGTGAATGTTGGGCCAGTCTGTCCCTCAAGCCGGGGCGTGGGACAGTTTGTCCCATGGAAGATGTCTTGGACTGAGTCGAGTTTCACAGGGAAGAGTGACATCCAGTTTTAGGGCAAGGCGGGATTGTGCAAACGCATGACCCTCAAGGCATTGATTGAGAAGGTTTGAATTGTGTTAGACGGAGGCAGCTTTGCCAGCAGCGGCGCGTTGCGGCATCTTCGGCATGGCGGCGATGAGGCGTTGGGTGTACTCGTGCTGGGGGTCGATCAAGACTTGAGCCGCCGACCCCGATTCGGCGACCTGGCCTTCGTGCAGGATGGCGATTCGGTCGCAGATTTCGGCGACCGATGCAAGATCGTGGGAAATGTAGAGAAGAGCCATCCCGAAATCCCGATTCAGCCGACGGAAAAGTTTAAGAATTTCGGATTGCGTAATCACATCGAGTGCGCTGGTTGCTTCATCGGCTATCAGGAGCGCTGGACGGTGAATGACCGCCATTGCGATCAGAACTCGTTGGGCCTGGCCAACGCTCATCTGCGAAGGATACTTCCGCAGAAAATCGTCTGTCGAGGGCAGACTAACGCTATCGAGCGCGCTGCGAATCGCCTTATCGCACTCATCAGTCGTCCCGGATACGTGAGCGCGCCAAGTCTCTTTGAGTTGAGTTCGAATCTTGAGTGCCGGATTCAGCGATGATAAGGGGCTCTGCAGCACGAGTGCGATCTTGCGACCTCGGAACTCGCGAAGTTCGCGTTCACGAAGTTTTAGAAGATCCAATCCCTCGAATTCGACCACGCCTTCGATCGTGGTTCGTTTGCGATCGAGCAACCCGAGAATCGCCATGGCCAGAGTGCTTTTCCCTGATCCACTCTGCCCTACAAGCCCAAGCACCTCGCCCGATCGAATCTCGAGTTCTACGTTGCGAAGCACGGGTGCTTTTTCCCCGTAACGCACGGAGACTTGAGCCGACAGGACGATCTCTTTTTGTTGTTGATGCGGCACGGATTTCAGATTCTCTCTGCCGATGATCCCTTATTTCACCGACAACCGTTCGACGTTCCAGTAAGTCTGCGGCACAAGGATGACCGGGCTCGCTCCCTGCACCCGAGACGACACCGCCGACAATGCATTGCGATTCACCAAAAAAATGAAAGGTTCTTGTTCCATGGCAATTTCCTGGACCCGGTCAAAGGCCTCTTTGCGTTTTTTCGCGTCTGCGGAAGAGGCCTGCGCCCGCATCATCCGGTCGATCTCGGCTTCCCACGCGGTTTCCGGCGTCTTCTGCGAAGGATTCCATTGATGATTTTCGGAGGAACTCAACCAGACGTTCATCTGTTCGTTGGGGTCCAATCCGATGTTGGTTAGACCGAGCAGGATCGCCTCGTAGTCGAAGCTCTGCGTCATACGCTCGATTAACGAAGGGAAGTCGAGCGTGACGACGTTGACGTGAATACCGATTTTCTGCAGGTCTTCCTGAATCATGGTGGCCATGCGCTCCCGGGATTTGTTTCCCGAGTTTGTGATGATGGAAAACACCACCGCATTGCCGTCTTTGTCTTTCAACGCGCCGTTCTCGAGGCGGAATCCTTCCGCTTGCAGCGCCTTCAGCGCGATTTCAGAGGAGTAGACTTCCGGCTTTAATTTCGAATTGAACCAGAATTTGTTAGCGGTAGAGACTGGACCGACGGCTGGCTGAGCGTGTCCGCGAAATACGACGCGAGCGAGATCTTCCCGGTTGATCGCCTGGGAAACGGCGCGCCGGAAGTGCGGCGGAGCGGAACCATGTCTTTTTGTATCCCGGTAGCGGAGCCTTCGAAACTTCGTTGAACCACAATTGCTCGCTGTCGAGGGAAGCACCCGCATCGTGGACGACCTGTGGCGCAGTCGACGCCAGCTTGTCGAAATATTCGCTATCCAGCGAATTGATCAAATCGATCTCGTTACGCTTGAAGCGAAGCATCTCGACGTCACGATTGGGCTGGATATCCAGCTTGATGGAATCGAGGTAGGGCAGTTTGCGGCCTTGAGCATCGGTCTTCCAATAGTTTGGATTTCTCTGCAGGATCAGGGTCGAGCCGGGCTTGTAGTCGGCGACCATGAACGGACCCAGGACCGCCATTTCCTTTTTCGAGGAGTGTGCCGAAACGATGGCGACCTGATCGAATTGCCGGTCAAGGCCGGCGACGGCTGCCGGGAACGTGATCGTAATCTGCGAAGCAGACAGAATCTTCGTGTCGACCGCTCCAGGCCCGGAGCGGAATGCGTCTCCCGTTGGAGAGTGCAGGGACGGGTCCATCAACTGCTGCACGGTGTAAGCAACATCTTCGGCGGAAAACGGCGTTCCGTCGGAAAAAGAAATTCCGCTGCGCAGCTTGAACGTGATTTGCTTGCCGTCTTTCGATACCTTCCAGGACTGCGCCAATTCCGGTTCCAGCACCTGCGACTGCCGATTCATGCGCACCAGAACTCCGCCGGTCAGATAGCGGACAGCCACAGAGGCGTCGTCTTCAACCTTCAGCGGATCGAACGTCTTCGGCTCCGAGCGTAGACAAAAACGCAACTCGCCCTGAGCGACGGCATTGCCAGCAAAAACTCCGAGGCAGAGGATGCAAGATAGGACACCTTTTCTCCACGTGGACGGCATTACTCGAGAACCTTCCCGGAAGCTGCTCATGCGGCGGCCTCCTCCTGCTTCGAAAGCAAAAGTTGAAATGACGTAACGACTATTACGAGCACCACCAGCGGAACGAATTTCCATGGCTCCTCGCCCACGGATACAAGTCCTTCGAGTTCTTTCAGCAAGCTTCCCCACGACGGCATCGGTTCGGCCACGCCCAGGCCGAGGATTCCCAGATTTGCCTCGCTCAAGATGAACACGGGAATCGAAATCCAGAACTGCGCGTACAGCACAGGCTTCAAGTTCGGGAGCACGTGCATCCAAAAAAGACGCGTGCTTCGAACTCCTGATGCGCGCGCTTGCTTCACAAAATCCGAACTCCTGAGGGAAGAAGCCGTCGCGCACAACACGCGCGCCGCGCTTGTCCAACCCAGCAGCCCCAAAATCAAGAACGTCACGAGGACCGAAAACAGAGGCGACACGTTCAACGGCAGCAACGCCCGAACCGTGATCAGCAAAAATAGCCACGGCAAAGACAGGAAAAGGTCCGTGACGACCATGGCGCTGCGAGCCCAAGATCCGCCCAGGTAGCCAGCTACGCCTCCGACCAGAGCCGCCATCAAGGTCGAAAGCAACGCCGCGGCGGGCGCCAAAAGCAACGAGATCCGCGTTCCGTACAAGATGCGCGCAAAGCGGTCGCGTCCGATCTCATCCGTGCCTAGCCAGTGCAAATGCGAAGGCGCGGCATCTGCAGCCTCCCGATACTGCTTTGCGTACCCAGCAGGGGCAAGCCAGTTCGCGGCGAGAGACACTCCGACTACGAGCAGCAACACCGCACAGGACACTCTCCGCCAGATCGTCATGCTTCCTGGCCTTGAAGCATATGTCCGATTACATCGGCACCTGAATTTGCGAGCAAGGTTACGAGCGTCACCAGGACCGTGATATTCATCAGAAGTGGAAGATCGCGCGACAATGCGGCTTGCCATGCCAGTTGCCCCACGCCCGCGAGCCCGCACAACGCTTCAACCGGGATTGCTGCTCCGAGCGCCAGGCTGACCGAGACCCCTGCGACAGCCAGCAGTTGCGGACCGACGAGCGGCACGACGTGCCAGAAGAGGATTCGGAGCTCACCCAATCCTTTTGCCCGGGCCGTAACGATGTGAGTCCGTGTATAGGCCTTCGCAAGCAGGTTGCGCGCATAGCGATAATCCCGCGGGAAGATGATGAGCGCGATGGCGATCGCTCCGGGAACGTTCCAAAGGACCGAAAGCAACGCAAGCACCGCTGCCGGGATGCACAAGAATGTTCCGGTGAGCACCGTTGCGAGCGTGTCGTACGCCAGAACTCGCAACCACGCGGCGCTGAGCGCCAGGGCTAGAACCGCAGTCCAGCTCAAGAGCCAGCCGACCCCGACGAGTTCTAGCGTCAGCGGGACTCGCTGACGCAAAAGCAACCCGACGGGCTGTCCTAGAGAGAGCGAAGTTCCGAAGTCTCCGTGCGCGGTGCGTTGCAGGGCATGCGAGTAGAAGAGAAAGATGTTGTGCTGGTCGAGGCGTGCCTTTTGGAGCGCCTGAATGCTTTCGGAATTGAGATGAGGATCGAGTTGGGCTTCATCCGTATCGAAGCCCGGCGCGAATCGCACCAGAGTGGCCGATAGAAGTCCACCAAGCAGTACAGTGGCGACGATGGTGAGTCCATGCCGCGCAATTCTCTGGGCCAGCATTGCTCGACATTCTCCTATTTGGCCGTTGCCCCGAGAGTTTTTTTATCCTGCTCGCGATTGGCAGCTTCTGCGTGGTGCACTTGCTTCATCGAGTACATGCGACGGTCCGATTCTGCCAATAAACGCTCGACATCCGTACCATCTTCGGGACAGAAAGCCATACCCACGCTCAAGGTGATCAGGTCGCGACCGCAAACATGACGGCCAGCATCGATTGCCGCCCGATTCAGTATCTCGGCTTTCTCCCGTGCGGCGTCTGGGGTCAAGCCGGGTGCAGTGATCACAAATTCATCGCCGCCCATCCGCGCGACGTAGTCGTATCCGCGGCAAACGTCTTTGAGACGCGCGGTGAATTCGCGCAGCAACTTGTCGCCTTCCAGGTGGCCGAACGAATCGTTGATCTGCTTGAATCCGTCGATGTCGCACACCAGTACCGCCAGCGAAGTTTTCATACGGCGGCACCGTGCAACCTCCTGTGCGAGATGGACGTAAAGTGAGCGCGCGTTTGGAAGTCCCGTCAGATAATCGGTAGTCGCGGAGCTTTCTGCCTGTTGGTACTTCAGCGCGTTTTCTACCGAAAGCGCGACCTTCGAAGCGACTGCGAGGAGAATTCTCAGATGGTCCGGCGTAAACGCGTCTCGATTCGCCTGATACATGGCGAGCACGCCGACGACGCCGTTAAGACCTTCCAAAGGCACGACCAGAGCGGATTGCAGCGTCGAATGCTTTCCCTGATCGACAACGTATCCGGACTCAACCTGAGGATTGCCATTGACGATCGGCTTGCAGTTTTCAGCCACCCATCCGCACAATCCTTCGCCGACTCGAATCTTCAGCGAAGAGAGCATGCGGAAGTTCTCTCCGCTCACCAATTCCGGCAAGAGCCAGCCGTTTCGATTTACAAACACCGCGATGGAGTCGTAAGGAATCATGCGGCGCAGACGCATAGACAGCACAGAAAGCGTCTCGCTCAAGCTGAGGGAAACGCCCAGATCCTGGCTCAGCTCGAACATCGTTTGCGCTTCTTGTCGTGCGGATGCGATTGAGGTCAAGAAATCCGCATTGTCGACACCGCCGTTCGTGGGTTCCGTTCGCTCGAAACCTGCCGCCGGAGCTTGGCCTCGCTCCACTCGGACCGACTTCGAAAGCCCGTGAGTCGAAACCGTATCTTCGGTCAGCTGGGCCATCCGCTCCAATTCTATGAATCTGCTTTCGAGGATCTTGACCACCTGAGGATCAAACCAGGTCCCCGATTTTTCTTTAACCTTGGCCATCGCCTCGGAAAGCGGCAACGCCGGCCTGTACTGACGATGCGATGCGAGGGCGTCGAGGCAATCGACCGCTGCCAGAATGCGCGCGCCGATCGGAATGCCTTCTCCCTCCAAACCCTCTGGATACCCGGAGCCATCCCAACGTTCATGATGGGAACGGACGATCGGCGCAACCGGATAGGGAAACGCGACGCGCTCAAGAATCTCCGCGCCGACGATGGGGTGAACCTTCATCTTTTCGAACTCTTCGGGCGTAAGCTTTCCAGGCTTGTTGATAATTTGTTCGGGAACAGCCAGCTTGCCGATGTCGTGTAGCAGAGCCGCAGCGCGCAGGGCTTCAATCTCCCCTTCGTCGAGATTCAAATCGCGGGCAATTTCGATGGCATAGGTCCGCACTCGTTGCAAATGCGTGTGCGTCGTGTGGTCTTTTGCTTCGATGGCGAGTGCGAGGGCCTCGATCGTGCGCATGTTCAGCGAAGCGATCTGCTCCACGTGCCGTTTTTCGACTTCGACTCTTTCTTTCTCCGCTTCGAGTCGTCCGAGATATAAGCGGTAAGAGCGGTAGACCCAATAGATCAGCGGTAGAACGAGCAGTGATGTCTGCCATCCTGCAGAGCGATTGACGATTCCAACCAGTCCGACCGCAGCTGCGCCGACCAGGTAATAGGGGAACGACCAGAAATAGCATTCCGACCAGACTTTGCGGCTTGATTTTCCCTCGGTCATCGCGATCACAATCGAGATGGGCAAGGTGTTGGCGAAAAAAAATACGAGAGCCGCGATCATCAGTAGGATCGGTTTGTTCGATCCCACTCTTCCCGACAGCCAGTGATAGAAAAGGTAGGTAAGGGAACTGGCGTTCGCCATCATGCCAGCTACGTTGAACAGTACTTTGATGGGATCCAAACGCTTGCGTGTTTGCCACACGCTTTGAACCAGCGATGCTGTGCAGCCGATGGCCAAAGTCTCGGGCAGGCTCAGTTCCAGGACGCCCAGCAAGATGAACAAGAAATTGACCGACATCGTACCGTCGATGCCAGGCAACTGGACCTTGAGTCCCGATGCCATGACCGCTACGACCAGGTAGCAGGCGAAGCGCATGAGGTCTTGCGACTGCCAGTGCAGACAGGAATAGCCCAGCACGACCATGCCAAGAGACACAGTGATGGCGAGGAATGCTTTGGTCTGCAGCGATAGTCCGTCAGCGTCTGGTTTCATCCACTCTTTCTGGTTCGAGCCGGTTTCCGGGGCTAAACCCTCGGATTCAAACCCTTAAGCACACATCGAACCGTCCCCGTCAGTGCGACCTCCGCCCGCGCAGATGGGGATTTGAGCAACAGCAGGTCCCGCGGGAATCGTATTGGAAGGGCTGAGTTTTCAGAAGCTTACTGAGGTAACGCGCACCGGTTATGGAAGCTTGACTCTAGATTTGAGGCCGGCTGAAAATCCGAGGTTCGTTTGAGCTTTCATCCCGCTGTTTGCATTACCTTCGTTATGTCTCTTCGTGCATGCTTGTCTGCTGAAGGGTTGTTGGTGTGTCAACATCGTCCCAAACGCACACATGTCGACTCCGCGCCATAACTCGGAAGCACAGGATCCTCGGCCCATCTCGCCAACGAATGCAGTCGTTCCTGTCGGCGCTAAGAGCGAAGAGCTGCGCCGTCTTTTATGCTGATTTGCAGGGAGAATTCGGAGCGTGCAACTCTGCATTTACCGCGTTGCTCGCTTATCCGCCGCAAGAGTTAATTGGCCGCGAGTTCACCGCGCTGTTCAGTTCATCTGAGAAATCGAGTTCCAAAGACCGCGATCAACTGCGTCGCGAGATTTTGAAGGGCACGTCGGGGGAAGGGTCTTTCCGCTCCAAGCTCTTCGCTCAGCCCAAGTCTGGCGCGAGCTTTCTCGTCCAGTTGTCGGCTACTGTTCTACGCGACTCTACGTCGACGCCCATGGCCTTGATTGGAGTCGTCGTTCCTGCTCCACAGATTTCCTCAAAGGCGGCATCGACTCCGGGCGCACCGATTGCCCGCGGTGTGGTCTCCCGCAAAATCGAGGACACCGAATTCATTCTTGCCAGTCCCGTCATGCACAAGTTCATGGGCCTGGTGGATCGCGTGGCGGGCCACAGCGAGACGGTCCTCATCACAGGTGAGACGGGCACCGGCAAGGAACTGATCGCCCGCACAGTGCATGAGTCCTCGCACCGGCGAAGCCGTCCCTGGATCGACATCAACTGCGCTGCTCTTCCAGAAAATCTTGTGGAAAGCGAGCTTTTCGGCTACGAGAAAGGGGCTTTCAGCGGCGCAGACTCATCCAAGCCTGGACTCTTCGAACTCGCCGACAAGGGCACGCTGTTCCTCGATGAAATTGGAGAATTGCAACTGCAAACGCAGGTCAAGCTTCTTCGAGTTCTCGATGGCCAGCCATTTTATCGGCTCGGCGGACATCGGAAGATTCGCGTTGACGTTCGCATCGTGGCGGCAACGAACCAGAATCTCGAACTCGCCGTGACTGAGGGCCGGTTCCGTCAGGATTTATTTCATCGCCTCGGTCAATTTCAGTTGCGCGTGCCTCCGCTTCGCGAGCGGCCGGAAGACATCGTTGCTTTGGCCGAACATTTTCTGCAGTTGAAAGCACCGAGCAAAGTTCTTTCGGAACAGGCGATCTCTGCGCTTCTGTCCCATCCGTGGCCCGGCAATATTCGCGAATTGCGAAACTTGGTGGCCAGGATTGCAATGGAATTCTCGGGAACCGAAATCGACTTTCCAAAAGTGACTGCCGCCTTGTCGGGTGGGCCGTCTGCCCTGCGTCAAACCGCTTCCATGCCTGTGAGCAATCTCGAAAGCATGGAAGAGCAGATGATTATCAAGGCGCTGGAACGAACGGGCGGACAGCGGACGCAAGCGGCCGAGCAACTCGGTATTTCACGGCGTACGCTGAGCCGCAAACTGAAGGAATACAACATCGCGTTCGCTCCGGGAGAGACAACTGCATCGCTTGGTTTCATCAGCAACGAGCAGCAAAAATTTTTCCGGGCGCACGTCGAGATCCCCGTCACCGTAAGGAATTCGCAAGGGGAGGAGATCTCTGTTCGCGGCGTAAACCTGAGTACGGGTGGAATGGGACTCGATGGCCTGAAAGAGCCATTGCGCTTCGCAGGTCTGCTGGATGTCGGTTTCGACCTGCCCGAGTCGGAAATTCATTTCGAAGCGAAAGCGCGTCTTATGTGGGTCGGCGATGAAGGCCGCGTCGGCATTCGCTTTGCCGTGATAGAACCCGTTCTTTTTGAGGAACTTCAGCACTGGACCAACCGCAAAATGAAAGAAGAAGGCTGGGATTTTCCCGTCTGAAACTTTCTTCTCTCCGCGCACCATTCCCGCATAACCCGCAGGAATTTTCATGCTTGACACTCTGTCGAGTGCAAACCAGAATGATTCTCACTCCCCACGGTTTGGGTGCAGGTTTTTGCGCACTCTGAATCGCTCCCCTCAGCAATGAACTGATTCCCCAGTTAAAAGCTTTCTGAATTATTGCCAGACCGTATCTCAGACGCCGCCCGGCAGAATCCCACATAGCCGGCTAAGAGCTCCGGTTGAAAATTGCCCTCCCCGCAAACTGTCAAAAGGTGTAGATGAATATGTCCTTGCGCTCCAGCCGTGTCCCGCGCCGCTTGCGCCTTGTTTTTGATGTTTTCTTCGACAGCCTTCGTTGTTGGGCAACTCGCGACTACCGAAATCTCGTCTTCTCCGACTTCGTTGACGTTTGCGAATACGTATGTCGGAAAAGCTACCGGTAACCGAGTTCTTACGATCACCAATCAAACGACGAGCGGACAAATCATCATCGAGAGCGTGGGATTTGATTGCGCCGGATTTGCAATGGGCTCGGGAGTGGCTCCGTTTACGCTCGGCCAGACTCAGAAAATTACGCACTACTCTGTAAATTTCCAACCGAGTGCGGCGCAGACCTACAACTGTAATTTTGTTATTACGCTGAACGACGGCAGCACCCTCAAGGTGCCCGTTAGCGGAACTGGCCTGACGTCCAACGCAGCGGCAACGGTGAGCCCCAGCAATTTGGCCTTCACGAATCAGCCAATCGGGGGCACAAGCGCGGCGCAGACTGTCACGATCACGAATGCTGGTTCAAGCAACCTGACGTTGAACACCATCACTTTATCGCCGCCGAGTTTTACTGCGGGCGCAGTCATCCTGCCGTACACGATCGTGCCCGGCTCGAGCTTGCCGGTTTCGGTTTTCTATACGCCGAGCCAGCCGATTTCTGAGACCGGTGTCATCGATTTCACATACAACGAGATTCCGGACAATGGCGCGACTCTTAGCGGCAATGGCGCGGCAGCCACTTCGCTCGCGGTCGCCACATCGCCAACCCTGCCCCAGGCGACGCAGAACGCCGCTTATCAAGCGACTTTGACTGCGGCGGGCGGGACCGGCCCTTACACATGGAGTTTGGGAAGCACTTCGACTCTGCCGTCGGGACTGAATCTGTCGAGTTCCGGCGTGATCAGTGGAACGCTCAGTTCGTCCGTGGCGATTGGAAATTATTCGTTCTCGGTTACCCTGACCGATTTGGCGACGGGCAACACTGCCAATGGCTCATTCACTCTTGGCGTCTTTGCGAATCTTGGCGACAACTGCAGCAACATATCTTTCAACGTAGCAGGAACGGGTACTCCGCTGACAGCTCTTACGGACCTTGGAACGGGCACCTATCAGGGATCTCAGGGAGGCTTGTATCCGAACGGGAGCAACACGCGTCCGGCTTCCCACGACTCGGACGGCGTCAGCATCGCGCAGGGAATTCAGCCACTCGATTCCAACGGCAATCCCAGCCCGAGCGGGAAATATGTATTCATGGCGATCGGCGAATCGACCGCGCAGGACGAATTCAACCGCTTTCTGCCGATTGCCGGCGCCGATCCGTCGAAGAATCCGAATCTTGTGATCGTCAACGGCGCGCAAGGCGGAGCGACGCCCAACAATTTCACCAGCGCCACTTCCGCGTATTGGGCAACGGTCATGGGCGACTATCTACCGCAAAGCGGTGTAACCCAGAATCAAGTAGTCGCGATCTGGATGGAGGATACGGACGGCATTGCATCCGGAACCTTTCCAACCGACATGAGCAATCTGCAGACACAATACGAGCAAATGATGCAGACCATGCTCACGTTGTTTCCGAATCTGAAGATGGTTTATTTCTCGTCGAGAGTCTACGGTGGGTATTCGAATGGTGTCGGAAATCCGGACAATCCTGAGCCGTACGCGTATGAAGTCGGTTTCGCCGTCAAATGGGCGATTCAGGATCAACTCAACGGAAACGCAAATCTGAACTACAACGCGGCAAACGGACCGGTGATGGCGCCGTGGATGTCGTGGGGACCGTATTACTGGTCCAACGGAATGCTGGGGAGAAACGACGGGCTGGTGTGGGACTGTGCGGATTTCTCCGCAGATGGCACGCATCCGTCGGCGACCTACGGGCAACTGAAGGTCGCAACGCAATTGCTCAGCTTCCTGCGGACGGACGACACCACAACCCCTTGGTATCTTTCGCAAACTCTGGCGTTGACTGCAAGCGCCGGCAACAATCAGTCAGCGAGCACAGGTTCAATGCTGCCGATACCACTTACCGTTACTGCAACGAATCTTGCCGGCGGCACGGCCATATCCGGTGTCGTTGTGAGCTTCAGCGACGGCGGCGCAGGCGGTAGCTTCGGCACGCCGGTAGCAACTACGGGAAGCAACGGCCAGGCTTCGACAACCTACACGCTACCATCCACCGCGAAGGCGGTAACGATCACTGCGACCAGTTCTGGTTATCCAACCGCCACCTTCACTGAAACCGCGACTTCGAGCAATCCAACTCTTGCTGTGAGTAGCGGCAACAGTCAGAACGGGAATGTCGGGACGATGCTTCCATCGGCCCTGGTGGTTCTGGCAACACAGAATGGCGGCCCGGTTTCTGGCGTCAGTGTCTCTTTCAGCGACGGCGGGATCGGCGGCAGCTTCGGCACTCCGGCGGCAATCACCGACGTTAATGGCATGGCGTCCACAACCTACACGCTGCCGTCGACCGCGCAGACCGTAAACATCAGCGCGTCCAGCGCTGGATACCCCACGGCGACATTCACAGAAACGGCTGTAGCTATCGTTCAAACTCTTGCGGTAAACAGCGGTAATAGCCAGAGCGGAAATGTAGGGACGACACTGCCAACAGCTCTCGGAGTTTTTGCGACGATCAACGGTGTGCCGGCTTCCGGGGTGACCGTATCCTTCAGTGACGGAGGAGTTGGTGGGATCTTCGGCACACCTTCGGCAATCACAGGAAGCAATGGGATCGCTTCGACCGCCTACACCCTTCCCGCGACGGCGCAGACAGTTACAATAACGGCCGCAAGTCAGGGATATTCCGGGGCTACGTTCACTGAGACCGCCATCGTTATTACACAAACCCTCACGGCCAGTGCGGGAAACAATCAAACTGGAAATGCGGGAACGACATTGCCGACGCAGCTAACCGTGAGCGCGACGAAAAACGGCGTAGCGACTTCAGGCGTCAGTGTCACCTTCAGCGACGGCGGTGCCGGTGGGACCTTTGGCACGCCAGTCGCGACCACAGCCAGCAATGGCAGGGCTTCCACGACATACACCTTACCCGCGAATGCGCAGACCGTGTCGATTACGGCGAGCAGTCCCGGTTACACAGTTGCCGCATTCACTGAAACCGCCGCTTCTACTGCCGTGGCAACTCTCGCGGTCTCATCGGGCGCGCGGCAGACTGGATCTGTTGGCACGACGCTGCTGCTTCCCATTGTTGTGACCGCGAAGAACGCTTCCGGAAAAGTGGTTTCTGGCGCATCTGTCACGTTTAACGACGGAGGGCTGGGCGGAACTTTCTCGCCGAATCCAGCTGTCACCAATACAAAGGGACAGGCCTCGGTGTCTTACACTTTGCCAACCGTCGCTAAGGCAACGATCATCATTACCGCGGCTGATGCGGGAGTCAGCGTTACGACGCAGGAGAAATCAGTCGCTGGGGCCGCCACTGTTCTCGCGATTGTAAGCGGCAACAATCAGACGGGGAATCCCAACGCGACTCTTGGCAAGAAGTTGGTTGTGTTGCTCACCGATCAATTCAACAATCCGATTTCGGGAGCGACGGTGACGTTCACTGACAACGGTGCGGGTGGGACTTTCTCAACGGCAGCACCCGTGACCACGGCTCTTGGACAAGCTACGGTCAGTTACACGCTAGGATCGAAGGCAGGAACCGTTAATATCTCGGCCACGACCTCAACACTCGGACCCCTCAACTTCACCGAAACAGTGAAGTAACAAGATTTGGGCCGGCACAGTCCGGCCCTCCCCAATTTCCAGGAGCCGACTTCGCGCCGGATGATGACAGTTTTTCTAACCGGCGAGCTCTCGGAGTCGTTCTGCTGCGATCTCGGGCGTGATATCGCGCTGCGGAGTGCCCAGCATTTCGAATCCCACCATAAATTTCCGAACCGTTGCTGAGCGCAGCAGTGGCGGATAGAAGTGAGCGTGAAAGTGCCACTCAGGGTGATCGATCCCGTCCGTCGGCGATTGGTGAAAACCCATCGAATAGGGGAAGGGCACTCCGAACACTTTGTCATAGGTCGACGTGACACTATGAAGGATCTGGCTGAGAAAGCGCGCATCATCGCCGTTGAAATCGTTCATGCTGGCGATGTGCCGTCGGCTACAAACCAGAAGTTCGAACGGCCAGACCGCCCAGAAGGGTACGATCGCCACAAATCCGTCGTTCTCGCATATGATCCGCACTTTCTGGCGTTGTTCCAGAACGACGTAGTCGCAAAGAAGGCATCGATCGTGGGATTTCAGGTAGGCGCGTTGCGCCAGCAATTCCTTTCCTGGCGCTTCGGGAACGGACGATGTTGCCCAGATCTGGCAGTGAGGATGCGGATTACTGGCTCCCATCATGGCGCCGCGATTCTCAAAAATCTGCACATGATGGATACCTGACACGCCACTCAGTTTCCGAAATTGCTCCGCCCATGTGTTGACAACCGGCTCAATTTCTTCGGCCGACATCGTTGCGAGAGTAAGGTCGTGTCGCGGCGAAAAGCAGATCACCCGGCAGATTCCGGGCTCCCCCTCGGCAACGATGAGGCCCATCCCTTCAACGTCAGTGCGGTCCTTCGATGTTTGCGGTTTTAGCGCTGCGTAGTCGTTGTCGAAAACGAATGTTGAAGAGTATGTGGGGTTGCGAATTCCTCCCGCGCGGGTGTTTCCGGGGCAGAGGTAGCAGGCCGGATCGTATTTCGGCTCCGAGGCAGTTTGCACTTGCGCCACCTCACCCTGCCAAGGACGCGTCGCGCGGTGCGGCGACACCAGCACCCACTCATTCGTCAGTGCGTTGAGACGGCGATGAGGATCTTCGGTGAGTTTCAATTTTGGGCCTCGAGGCATTTTACGATGCGGCTCGGAGTGCCGGACATCGTTTCGCAAAGCGGGCTGCCCGTCAAGCGCACGGTAGAAAGTTAATTCGGATCGTCAGACAATCCCGCGGCGCACTTTGCGCTGTGATCGAGGACACATTCGGCGACGGAAGTGAACCGGACAATGATTGCGGATCTCCAAGGAGCACTGTGGCGTCGTTGCAAAGAACTCGATTGATGGTTTTCTCAGTGTTCTTGATGGTGTTGATCGTGTTCGCTGCCCTATATAGACCGGTTGAAGGATCGAGCCGGGTCGTGTCCCAACCTGTGGCAACGCACCTCAATAACTAATAGCTATTGGAGATAACGCGTACGGGCTCTAACGGAATTACGGCTTCGCGGAATTGACCATCATCAGCGCGAATAGCAGAGGCAGGTAAATCACTGTCGCCTGCAGGACGTGACGAGCGCGCCGTTTTGATTGAGCGGATATCAATGGCAGATTGAGGAATGCGAGACGAATGCCGAAGTACAGTAAGGCAAATCCAAGAACGACGGCACCCACCAGGTAAATCCGGCCGGCCATTCCCATGAAACTGGGAAGCAGGCTCAGCGGAATCAGCACAATCGAGTAAACAAGAATCCGTCGAGCCGTCGAGCGGCCATCTTCTTCGACGACGGGGAGCATCTTGATTCCACCCTTGGCATAGTCTTCGCGGTACAGCCACGCGATCGAGAAGAAATGCGGGAATTGCCATACAAATAGGATGGCAAAGAGCACAAGAGTGCCCCACTCCAACTGGCCACGGACGGCGGTCCAACCGAGGACGCCAGGCATCGCGCCAGGAAACGCTCCGATAAAAGTGCATATCGGCGAGACGCGCTTCAGAGGAGTGTAAGCGGCGAGATACACAACCGAAGTCAAGAAAGTAAGAAGCCCGGTAAGCGGGTTGGTGAACACCGCCAGATAGATTGAGCCACCGATGGATGCCGCGAGCCCGACGATCGTCGCGTGCAACAAAGTCATACGGCCGGCGGGCAGTGGACGCAGCGCAGTGCGACGCATGTTCGCGTCGACTTTGTATTCCATGACTTCATTCAGCGCAGCAGTACCGCTCGAAACCAAGCCAATTCCGAGCAGTGCGTGGAATAGCCCAAAGCTAACCCACGACTCTCCGGCCTTGTGTGCGCCAAAAAAATAACCGCACCAGGCGGTCATCACGATTAACGACGTTACTCGCAGCTTCGTGAGTTCGGCATAGTCACGCAGAAGGGAAGTTGCCTTCGTGCGGAAACCAGAAAGAGGCAATGTCATCGTGCTCATGAATTAGGCTGTTGTACCGTTCCCCAAAGCGTGCTGGCTTGCCTTGAAATTTGCAGGTTTCGGCCTCAAGCCGTCCCGCGCTCAGAAACTGCATAGGTACTCTGATGCTTTTCGAAAGTCAAGAAAAAATGCGCACCACGTATCCGCATCAGGCTAACACATCGCTCGATGCGTCTCCCTCACCGCGACTATCTGCTTCCCGAAGCCGCCGGTAAATCGAATGTCTCCGGAGGATCAAAGAAGCACTGGTGCCAGAGAGCTGCGTCCGAAAGCGTCCCCGCTTTCCATTGGGCGAGAGCTGCGGTCGTGGCGGCGATCATGCCCCCATCCGCCGAATCGAAAATGACGACGATGCCCTGCAGTTCCTGGGGCTTTCGAGCAACCTCCGCATAATTCTTTTCCAGCAGCAGCTTTGCGTATTCCAGGCGCTCCTTCGGGCCGGCGCTTTTTCCCTTCTCGTCCACCTTCTGAACAGAAATAATTTTCACGGTCTTGCTCCGAAGAGGTTCCCAATCTCCCGGGAAAGGCGCGGCTTCTTCTCGGCTGACGCGAAACAAATCTGCGGCTGGTATCGCGGCAGGCGCAGCACGGCTTGCAGTATCGGGAATTCCGTCGGGCATCTCGACGCTATTCCGCCAGATCCATCCTCGCGACAGCCCCGAGATCCGTACGTGTACCCAATCGGCGCTGAAGTCGAGCATCTCGAACTCATCGTGGAGACTGGCAAGAAACTGCGGCTTCGCGGTCAAACTCGGAGTTGCCACAACCGGGGTACCCGACTTCTTGATGGCTACCAAGTTCTTCGGATGCGCGGTGTTTTTCAGGATTTCCTGCAGGCTATCCGCTTCGGTTTGCAGAGGATCCGGTTTCTTCGAGCGCGGCTGCGGAGAGCCTGAGTCTTTCGAGGCTTCTTCCGGTTTCAGGTTTTGGCTGAGTGAGGCTGAGTACGTTTTGTCGGCGCGCGGGAAACTGCGCACTGGGGCCGGTGCGCTCGGGGCCGTGTCGGTGACCGGAGCCGTTGGCGATGGCGCGGAACTCGCCGCTGAGGGAGTGGCGCTGACACCTTTCGACTTTGCAGCCAGCTGCTCGGACAGCTGGTCGAGGATGTCGGATTCGATCCGTCCGTTGGAAATCAAAAGCTGGTAGCCGGAGCGTGAGCTCGCGGGATCTGCGTACCAAGCTGTCACTTTCGTCTTCACCCGCACCACGCATCCGCCGGAAGGTGTCGAGGTGACTTCGGTCGAAGCCTGGTAAAAGGCACGCGAATACTGTTCGAGGGGATGCTGGTCTGGTTTTGCAAAACCATCCAGTGTCGGGAGATGACCTGACAGAGTGCTTTGCATCCCCTGCAAAGTTTTTTCAATGGAGCTTTTGGACTGCGGGAAGGCGCGCTCGGCAGGATTTGATTGCGCAATCGATGAAGTGGAACTCAGGCAGACGAGCATAGCCATGAACATTACTTTGCATCCCCGCTTGCGCCGAGAAAACCGGAACTTCATGGCAGGGACTCCAGTTCGTCACGCTGGACCCAGCCGTGCTGACCTGCGTGCGTCTCCACGCCCAGCCAGTAGGGTGTGGAAATCTCCACCAAGACCTGTTCTCCGGACGGCAACGTTTGCAAAGTACTTGCAGAATGGAATGGCGCTGATTTGAGAGGGGCACCGGGCGCCTTAACCAGACGCTCCACTTGGCGGCGAAGATCTTGGACCCGCTCTTCCAAAGTTTGAGGCGAGGCCTGCGAAGGCGCTTGGACGGGAGGCTGCGATTCTTCGGGCGCCACGGTCATTGCTTCAGCCGGGGAGACTGCGGGGGCCGGAACGGCCGGAGCTGCGCTCTGCTGCTGGACCTCGCGCGGCCGTTGCGGAAGAAGACGAGCTTCCTGACGATGTTAGACCCGCTGACGATTCTTCCCTGCCTGGTTGCTTCTTTGCCAGCAGTTCCTGTTTTTCCTTCTCAGCCTCTATAGTGTCGTTCTTCATGGCTTCGACGGCATCAAGCCGGTCGTGGATGGTGGCATATTCCGCGCCTTCCACCGACCCGTTTGAGGCGTGAGCCATATGCCGGTAGTCTTCGAGATATCGGGCGTCAATCTGCAAGATGGTGTGAGTGCCGTCTTGGGGACGCACGACGTAACGGACGGCTAGGGTCCCCACATCGTTGGTGTCCTTGAAGTTCTGAGGGTCAAGCGCCTTGAGCTTCAACTTGTAGAAGACTTTCCCGCCTTCGGTCCATTCCGCGAAGACCGGTGTAGAGGGCGCGGTCGTGGCTCCGGTTATGTACTCGTCTTTGTTGTACTCCTTGGTTCCACGAATGATGCCGTTCTGAACGACGTCCCGAACAACCTGAGCCACTTCAGGTTCCGGCAGCGGAATATTGACCGTCAACCCCGCGCCGTACGTGATGGCATCTTTCTTGCGCGCGGCTAAAGACGACGCCGTCAGCACCACGATGAAACATGTCCAAATCATCAAGCGCAGCATAGAGTTCCCGCAACAATCATAAGCCCTGCGCAGAGGTCGAATAAGGGTCACCCAGGCGGAAAAACCCAGCTCCGGCGCTTTCCGGATACGCATACCGGAAGAGAGTTTCACCCTCGGTAGCCCTCTGTGTCAACACTTGTGAATGGCCAAACAGCACGTAAAGTTTTGTTACATTGTAAAAAAATTGTAAAAAGTGTTTGAAATCCGACGAGCTTCAGTAGTAGTATTCGCCGCGATGCAGGACGACAGACACAACCACAGAAAAATATCGATTTAGGTTTTTCGTCCATTAACGAGCGTGGAAGGGGTTCCGCGCGTGAAGTGAGCAGTAATCTCGCCCTTGTTTTGTGGGAAACGCAGTCAGGCCAGCAAAAGAATTGCCCGAGGAGTTTGGCATGCGAATGGGGATGCAGTCTCTGCAAATCAGTAAATTGAGGTGGGGGAGACAGTTCCTCACCGGAGCTCTGGTTCTCGTGTTCCTGATCCTGAGCGGCAGCCAAAACGCGAATGCCCTGCCGGCGTTCGCCCGGAAATACGGGCTCCGTTGTTCCGCCTGCCACGAATCCTGGCCCATGCTGAACTATTTCGGCCAGAAATTCAAAGACAATGGCTACCAGTTAATGAACGACCGGGACGCCCCGATCTGGCAAAACGCCTCCTACTGGCCTATCACGTTGCGCATTACTCCCTTCTGGAGTCGCGAGAGCATCAACAAAGTTGCAGTCGACACTGCCACCGGAACCGGCGAAACCAAGATCACAACCACCGGATTTAACCTGACCGGTCTCGATATCCTGACCGGCGGCACTCTTGAAAAGAACATTTCTTTCCTGCTTGTTCCGTCCTCGGACGAAACCGGAGCCTTCCACTTCGAATCGGCGAACGTCCGCTTCGACAATCTGTTTCACAGCCCGTGGATGAACGTGAAGGCCGGCAAGTTCGAACTAGACAGTTTTATCTCGGAAAAACGTACCTTGACGCTATCGGGGAACGGTGGCGCTTACCAGCTATTCCACTTCATCCCAGTCAACGACGGCAACATCTTCGGACAGGTCGGAGATAACCAACTCGGCGCCGAGTGGATGGGGCACTCTTACAACGATCGAACGCGATTGTCCGCGGCCGTTCTCAGTTCGACGGATGGAAATGTGGACCTGCCTTACGGTCAAAACTCCTACACCACGTTCATTGCTGGCAGCCAGGCGTTTGGAGCAGGCAAGCTCGGCGTGCAGCGCGTTGGTGGATACGCGATGTTTGGCCAAGCGCCCACGACCTATCTGACGAGCGGCGGAGTTCCTATTCCTGGTTCTGGACTCGGGAACAAGAGCTTCAGCCGGGTTGGTTTCGAAGGATTGTTCTATCTGGGCAAACTTGATTTCCAGGTATTCACTCAACACGGTTCCGACAACGCGTGGTTCGGGGCATGCTATGGCGACATCATCGACGGTGCCACCCCGTGCACAACCAACAACGCGAACGGGGCGACTCTTCCGGCCGGAGCGCGGAACCCGACATGGAACGGCGCGTTTGTAGAAACCCATTATGTCTGGACCCCGCAGTTCACGATCATCCAGCGCTCGGAGTGGGTCCGTATGTCGCAGCAGGCAATGCCCGGCACCCCGTCTAATTTGGGCAATATCGACAACTATGTCTTCGGTTACCGCTACAACCCATTCATGACGAGCCGTGCAGGATTCGCTTTCCACAACGAGTACTCTTGGCTGCGCCAGCGTGGAACATCGCCGTTGACCGGAACGGATCTGACCAGCAGCAGCTTGATGGCCGGATTCGACTTCGACTTCTAAGAACTGCCAGCCGGCGACCATGGCCGCCGATTGTTGTTTGAGGATATCTCCAATGAGCAATTCGAAAACGATGGTTTCTCGCGTGGCGGTTTTAGCATTCGCGCTGGGGGCGTTCAGTGCGATTCCCGGATTTACTCAGGACGCTCCCGATGTCGGGCCGCATCCTCCACAGCCTATGAAGAATTTGGAAAGCCACGTCGGAAACGTAACCGGTCATGCCAAGGACGCCAAGACCGACTACCGCCGGTATTGTGTCGGCTGTCACGGCGATCTAGGCGACGGCAACGGGGAGAATGCTACATGGCTTGATCCCAGACCGCGCGACTTCACGATCGCGACATTCAAGTGCCGATCGACTCCAACCGGCACCTTGCCCACGGACGACGATCTGTTCAACACGATTGGCCGCGGACTGACCAACTCGAACATGCCAATCTGGAATACGTTCAGCAATCAGCAACGAGCGGATCTTGTGGCCTACATCAAGACTTTTTCGCCTCGTTGGGAGAAAGAGAAGTCCGGGGATCCCATCAAGGTCCCGGCCGAGCCCCCGATCACTATCGAAAGCATTTCTCACGGAAAGGCTCTCTTCACCAAGCTCGAGTGCTGGAAATGCCACGGCCCGGAAGGCAAAGGAGATGGTCCATCCGCGGCCACTCTCACCGACAGCAAGGATCAACCGATCCGTCCGTATAACTTTGCGAGTGGCGGGGACGATTCGCGCTTTAAGTGCGGCTCGACCAATCAGGACGTTTACAAGATCTTCATGACGGGTCTGGACGGAACGCCAATGCCCTCGTTCGCCGACACCATCCAGCCTAACGATGCGTGGGATCTGGTGCACTTCCTGCGCACTCTGCAGGTTCATCGGCACAGCAAGGAAAACGACGTGTTGAAGGCGGCGGGCGGGGCGATCCCTCCGTACGTCCAGAAGACGGCGGAAGCGCCGGTCAGCGATTCTGAACCCCGGCCTGCAGGCGGCGGAAACTAGAACCCGGTCCACACCGGCTATTGAGATTCAGGAGGCAGAGAAATGCGTGCAAGTAAGTACTGCGTTGCGATCCTAATTGCGGCCGTCAGTCCTGTTCTGATGTTCGGCGGAACGGTCAGCGGCAAAGTCACCTACACCGGAACTCCCGTAAAGCAGAAGCCGATCGACATGTCGAAGGAGCCGAGTTGCGCCAAGCAGCACAATCCTCCGATCACCACCGAGACCGTTGTGACCGGTCCAAATAATGCTCTGGACAATGTCGTGGTTTACATCTCCGCCGGCGCAGACGACGCGAACGCTCCAGCCCAGGCTGTGACTTTCACGCAGAAAGGCTGCCAGTACCTACCGCACGTGATCGCGATGCACACCAATCAGGACTTGAAGGTGCTCAACGACGATCAAACTTCGCACAACATCCATCCGTTAGCGAAGGTCAATCGCGAGTGGAACAAGTCGCAGCCGCCCGGATCCGCGCCGATCGACGCCAAGTTCGACCAGCCGGAATTTATTTCGGTGAAGTGCAACATTCACCCCTGGATGCACGGATGGTTCGCGGTTCTTAAGACCAACCATTACTCCATCACCGATGATGGCGGTGGCTTTACGCTGCCAAACCTGCCTCCCGGAAAGTACACCGTCACTGCCTGGCAAGAGGATTACGGCACCCAGACGCAGGACGTAACCATCACTGGCAACGAGACGAAGTCGATCGACTTCAGCTTCAAAGCAAAAGCTTACTAAACGTTCGATTATGGAGCCGCGAGTCATCGCGGCTCCGTTCATGAGATTGGTTTGGGCTCGGTCGCACGGGCGGATGCGAGACACTATGATCGGCAAACTATTCGCAGTAGTCGTAATCCTAATCGCGTTGGCCTCTGCTGTCCCCGTTGTTACTCACACTTTCCTGGGCGCTAGCGTTACCCCGCCGGAGGACATTTCCACGCACGGCGCTGAGATCGACAAACAGATGGACGAGACCATGATTGAAGCGGGCTTGTCGTTTCTCGCCGCCCAAATCGTGCTCGGCATTTTTGTGTGGGGATCTGCTGGCGCGAAAGGAAAGCTGAAGAATTTTCCGGGCGGAGCCAAATACTTAGTCCTTGCGGCTGTCCTGCTAGTGGGCGCGGAAGTGATCGCGCTTGGCGCAATCGGGAGTAAGGCCTGGGCTAAAGTTTACTTTCAACCAGCGTCCGCGGATGCGTTACCGATTCAAGCCCAGGCTGGACAATTCGCCTTCTACTTCCGCTATGCGGGTCCGGATGGAAAATTTGGCGGGCTACATCCGGAAAAAATCGACGAAGGCAATTCTAACTTCTTCGGCCTCGATCCGGAAAATGACATTCCTGCCCGCGACGACATTCAGTCCGGCGAACTGGTTGTTCCGGTCAATAAAGAGATCCATCTGATGATGCATGCGAAAGACGTAGGACATTCTTTCTACGTCCGCGAGTTGCGAATTCAGCAGGATTTCGTGCCCGGTCTCGATCTCTCGCTCCACTTCACCGCAACCAAAGTGGGCAAGTACGAAATTGTATGCACCCAGCTCTGCGGCCTCGGGCACTACAACATGAAGGGGTATATCAACGTGATGTCGCAGCAAGATTTTGAGAACTGGCTAAAGTCGCAGTCGAATACTTGAGTCACAGCGCGACCCGCGATGCGGGAACGCGATTGCCAACAAGGTCAGAGGGGAAGGGCAATGTCTGAGGCATCTACACACGTTGTACATCACGGTCCGCCGACGAGCTTTATCCGCAAGCACGTCTTCAGCCTCGATCACAAAGTCATAGGGAAGCAGTATTACGCCCTGGCACTTGTCGCAGTCTTCACTGGGATGGTGCTTTCCTGGATCATGCGAATTCATCTGGTCTGGCCGACCTGGCCGGTCCCTGGATTGCAGTGGCTGTCGAAGGTCGGCGCTCCCGGGGGAGTTGTGACTCCGGAGTACTACCTTTCCTTGATGACCATGCACGGGACGCTGATGGTCTTCTTCGTGTTAACGAACGCGCCGTTCGCGGCGTTCGGCAATTACTTCCTCCCGATCCAGATTGGCGCCGAGGACATGGCTTTTCCCCGCTTCAACATGATGTCCTTCTGGACGACGTTCATCGCATTCTGCATTTTGGTCGCGGCGTTCTTCGTGCCCGATGGCCCGCCGATTTCCGGCTGGACGGCGTATGCGCCGTTGAGCGCTGTTGGCAAGGATGCTGGTCCGGGTCAGGGACTCGGGCAAACCCTTTGGGGATTGTCCATTTTCGTTTTCTGCATTGCTTCGCTGCTGGGTTCGCTGAATTTTATTGCGACCACACTCGATCTGCGCACCAAAGGAATGACCCTGGTTCGCATGCCGATTGTCAGCTGGGCATGGTTCATCACTTCGTGCATCTCGCTGCTGGCGTTCGCGGTGCTGCTGCCGGCATGTCTGCTGCTGATTCTCGATCGCGTCGCGGGGACGAGCTTCTTCATTCCTTCCGGCCTGAACGTCAGCGATCATTTGCAGGCGCATCAAGGAGGATCGCCTCTGCTTTGGCAGCACCTCTTCTGGTTCTTCGGACATCCCGAAGTTTACATCGCGATCTTGCCTGCGATCGGCATCGTCAGCCACATCCTGATCTGCAACATGCGGAAGCCGATGCTAAGCCACAAAGCGCTCATCTACTGCATGATGGGAATCGGGTTCCTCAGCTACATGGTGTGGGGACATCACATGTTTCTCAGCGGCATGAATCCGTTCTCCGCGCTGGTCTTTTCGTTCCCAACCTTGGTGATAACGATTCCTGCGACCATCATGACGTTGATCTGGCTGGGGAGTTTGTACGGGTCGAATCTGCGGATCAACAGCGCGTCGTTGTTCTGCATTGGATTCATTTCGATGTTCGTGAGTGGCGGCGTCAGCGGATTCTTCCTCGCGCAGCCTTCGATCGACATCTACCTGCACGCCACCTATTTCGTTGTCGGGCATTTCCACATGGTGATGGGCGTCGCGGCGATTATGGGGGTCTTTGCTGGAACGTATTTCTGGTTCCCCAAGATGACGGGACGAATGATGAACGAAACCCTAGGCAAATGGCATTTCTTCCTGACGCTTATCGGGACCTACGCCATCTTCATGCCGTTTCACTATCTGGGACTCGCAGGGAACGTCCGCCGTTATTCGGCGTTCACAGATGATTTCCTCATTCCCCTGATTCCGGTCCATCGGTTCATCACGATTGCGGCGCTGCTCACGGGCGCAGCCCAGTTGATCTTCCTGTTCAACCTCGTTTACAGCCGCTTCAAGGGAGCGGTGGCTCCGGACAACCCGTGGGAATGCACTTCGCTGGAGTGGTCCACGCCGTCGTCTCCGCCGCCATTCGACAATTTTGGCGGACAGCATCTCGTCGTTTATCACGATGCCCACCAATACGGAGTGAAGAGTTCTACTGGCGATTACCTGATGCAAACTTCGCCAGAGCGTGCCGGAGAAACGCCGTAGAGAGAAAATGTGGATGGCACAACAACCCTAACTTCACGACAAGAGACTAGGAATCGACGCAGGCATGTCAACAGTTCTTCAACCACCGCAAGCGACCGACGAGAAACCGAAGGCTTCGCAACCTGAAAATGGCGGCGGCTTTCGGGGTACGGTGCAGGATCATTCGAGCCAATCCAAGGTGAAAGATTTCTCGGGCAGTCCGGCCCGAACTGGAATTTGGGTCGCCCTATCGGCGATTGCCATGATGTTTGCCGCGCTTACGAGCGCGCTCTACGTGCGCGAGGGCTCGGCGACTGATTGGCATCACATCGTGCTTCCTCCCATTCTCTGGTTCAACACGCTGGCTCTTCTTGCCAGTAGTGTCGCGCTGGAAGTGGCACGGCGTCGGGTCGCCGCCTTCATGCGTGGTCAGGAGTCAAACGGCTCTGCTGCGAAGCTGTGGCTGGAATTGACGATGCTATTGGGGCTCGTATTCGTTGTCGGACAGTATCTCGCATGGCTCAACCTGCGAGCCCAGGGGCTCTACCTGCCGACGAATCCAAACAGCTCGTTCTTTTACGTTTTCACAGCCGTGCACGTTCTTCATGTTCTTGGTGGCCTGGGTGGGCTGACCCGGGTGATGCTGAAATTTCGAAGCGCCACGCATCCATTGCGCCGTAGCACGCTCGATGCGACAGCATATTACTGGCATTTCATGGGAATGCTGTGGTTATACCTGTTGGTCGTTTTGTGGGTGAAGCTGTAGAAAGCAATCCGCGGAGGCATTGTGAGCGAAGCCGATCTGAGCATGGGGCACGGCACTGGAGCGATGGAAGCTCCACCGTTTGCGATCCCGTCAAAGAAACTCGTGATGTGGCTGTTCATTATTTCCGATGCCTGCACGTTCGGCGCGGTGCTCTACGCCGTACGGTTACATCAAGAATGCGGCGGCGGACTGGCCCCATCCCTTCGAGTCGGCGAGCATCATGAACGCGCTGCTGATGACATTCATCCTGGTCAGCAGCAGTCTCACGATCCTTGTCGCAGTGCGAGCGGCCAAGGCGGGGAATAAATCGAAAGCCATCCAGTGGACATTCATCACCATCCTTCTCGGGCTCGCGTTTGGGGGGCTCCACTTGAAGGAATGGTTTGGACTTATTGGAGAGGGAGTTCGGCTGTTTCAGAATCCGTGGGGATCTCCGATGTTCGGCGCATCATTTTTCGCCATCACGGGATTGCATCTTGCACACGTATTCAGTGGTGCCATAGCACTATTTGTAGTGATCATGGGATATAAGCGGGGTCGCTACAACTCCGACGACCTCGAAATCTGGGCGCTCTACTGGCACTTCGTCGATCTCGTCTGGATGTTCGTGGTCCCGATGGTGTACCTGATGAACGTAAAGGTTGGATAAGGGAGATAACGATGGATTCAAATCAGGGAAGCATGAAGGGCGATGTGATTGTTTACGCGCTGATCTTGATTCTCGCCTGCGTGCAGGTTTTTGTCTTGAAGGGGCACCTCTTTGCCATGCTGGGAGTGGCGGGAATCCAGGCATTTCTTGCGGTCGGTTTTTTCATGCACCTTGGGTCGGAGAAGCCGATCCTTCGACTCGCTCTGATTCCTGCCACATTGTTTGTTCTCGTGATGATGAATATGATCTGGGCCGATAGCTATCGCCTGATGGTGCTGAAACCATTCGCGAAATAGGGTTTCATTCTGGGGAAGAAATATGGAGTGTATTCAAGTCAATTCGCTGTGCGGCCGCTTGAGGTTGATTCTGGCTGGAGCGGTCGTATTCGCTGCCACCGCCGCTTGTTCCGCGCAGAGCTGCGCACTTTGCTATACACAGGCAGCAGGTGCAAATCATAACCTCAGGCAGGGACTGAGATCCGGCATCCTGGTGCTGATTGTGCCTCCCATGTTCATGTCGGTTGGGATTACAGTTCTCGCTTATAGGAAGCGCAATCGGACGAACAACCTCAGAGAATCCGACAAATCGCAGAACGACTGGTAAGCACTCAAGGCTTCATCAGCAAGGCCCGATCCTCATAGATCGCTGCTAGGCATTGCTTCTTCCGTGGCATAATCTTCCGACATCCTCCCATCAGGTGGCAACCGATGCGTCAAATCCTGATCGCCATTCTCGGCTTGTCTTTGTCAGCGATCGTTCAACCCTGTCAGGCCGCGAATTCCGAAAACGCGAAACCGCTACAGATCTACTTCATCGACGTCGAAGGCGGGCAGTCAACCCTCATCGTGAGTCCATCGGGGCAATCGTTGCTGATCGATGCCGGCTGGCCCGGCTCTGAAGGGCGTGACGCCGACCGGATCATCGCCGCTGCCCGTCAAGCAGGTGTCCAACAACTCGACTACGTTCTCATCACTCATTTTCATCGTGATCATGTTGGCGGCATTCCGCAACTCCTCGATGGCATGAAGATCGGCACATTTGTCGATCACGGCCCGAACCAGGAGGATTCCGAGATTACGCGCGCCGACTACGCAGCGTACGAGAAGGCCATCGCGGGGCATGGTCACGTCGTCGTTAAGCCGGGCTGGGGACTTCCGATCAAAGGGATCGAGGTACGTGTTCTCGCAAGCGCTGGGGATCACATTGGCAATCCTCTTCCCGGTGCCGGAGAAGCGAACCCATACTGCAACGCTGAAACTACTGCTGACGTCGATAAGACCGAGAACGCCCGTTCCGTGGGCGTCTTGATCACGTACGGACACTTTCGCTTTCTGGATCTGGGCGATCTCACCAAGAAGAAGGAACTCGAACTGGCTTGCCCAAAGAACATGTTAGGTACCGTCGATCTGTTCCTGGTGACCCATCATGGTTCCGATTCTTCAAATCCGAAGGCTCTTGTTTGGGCTGTGCATCCGCGAGTGGCTGTGATCGATAACGGCTCGCGCAAGGGAGCCAGCCCTGCCGCATGGCGGATCGTCCAGGATTCTCCCGGGCTCGCAGATCTGTGGCAGCTCCATTACGCCGCGGAATCTGACAAAGATCACAACGTGGCTCCCGAACGAATCGCAAACGTGAAGGACAATTGTGAAGGTAAGTACATCAAGGTTTCGGCTGAAAATAATGGAACCTTTACTGTGACGAACCAGCGCACCGGCACGGATAAAACCTACTCCAGAAAGTAATCGGACCGAACAAAGAATGATTGTGATCGTGATGGGAGTCGTCGGAGCAGGTAAGACGACGGTCGGCGAAATGTTGGCTCAGCGCCAAGGGTGGAAATTCGCTGACGCAGACGATTTTCATCCGAGTTCGAATGTCGAGAAGATTCGCAACGGTACCCCTCTCGATGATGCCGATCGGGAGCCATGGCTCGAGCATCTGCGGGCAGCCATCGCCCAATGGATCGCCGCAGGCGAGAGCGTGGTGGTGGCGTGTTCGGCCCTTAAGCAGAGGTATCGTGCCAAGCTCACGGTCGGTCCTGAGGTCAGGTTCGTGTATTTGAGGGGAAGTGAATCGTTGATCTCCGAGCGCCTGCGCGCGCGGCATGGACACTTTGCAGGCGAAGCGATATTGGCGAGCCAGATGGCTGATTTGGAGGAGCCGCAAGGCGCGATTGCGGTCCCGATAGACGCCTCCCCTCTGCAGATAGTAGAGCAAATTCGGATGCAACTGTCGTTGGAGTAGAATCCTCGCACCGTAGAGCGGGCAGAGACCCGTCTGCGCCATATCATCTTGCCCGTGGACGCTCCCGCTGACCGTCTCGAATCCGCAGTCGTTTCCCGGCTCATGTGGCGGCTGATGCCGTTCCTGTTCCTTCTTTATATTGTCGCTTACCTTGATCGCATCAACGTGAGCTTTGGTGTGTTGCAGATGAAGGGGCAACTCGGCCTCAGCGATCGAGCGATCGGGCGCGCCGGAGGGATGTTCTTCATCGGGTATTTCTTCTTCCAACTACCTAGCAACCTCGTGCTTGAAAAGTTCGGTGTTCGCCGTTGGATCTCGGCTCTGATGATCACTTGGGGGGTGATTTCGTGCCTGATGATCTTCATCCGCGGCCCAGTCAGCTTCTACACCATGCGCTTTCTACTGGGTGCTGCGGAAGCAGGGTTTTTCCCCGGAATCATCCTTTATATGAAGCGCTGGTTCCCGGCAAGCGCACGCGCCCGGGCCGTAGCGTGGTTCATGACCGCGAATCCTCTAGCGGGTATCATCGGAAGCCCGATCTCCGGAGCACTCCTAGGAATTCATGGCGCCGGTTTGAGCGGTTGGCAGTGGATGTTCTTGATCGAGGGACTGCCAGCGATCATTCTCGGCGGGGTCGTACTTTTTACGCTCTGCGATACTCCGCGAGACGCTCACTGGCTTCCTGCAAACGAACGAGATTTGTTGCTCGCGAGGTTGGCGGATGACGGTCAAGCGGACGCCGGACTCTCCGCAAAAAGCATCTGGTCGGTGCTTTTCAATGGGAAGATATGGCTGCTTTCTCTCGTCTATTTCGGCGTTTCGACCACAATGTACGGCGTGACACTGTGGTTGCCGAGTGTGATTCGTGCATTTTCAGGCCTGAGCTACATGTGGACAGGAGTCGTCGCAGTGCTGCCGTTCTTGGCGGCGACGATCGTCATGGTTCTCGTTGGAATTCATTCGGATCGAAAAGCGGAACGGCGCTGGCATGTTGCCCTATCGGCTTTTGCGGCGGGCGCGGGGCTTGTCGCGGCTGGTTACGGACATTCGACGATCGTTGTGGTCGCGGGCATCACGTTAGGCCTTGCAGGCGCAGAGGCTATGGTTGGACCCTTTTGGGCGCTGGCAACATCACGCATGGCCGGTCTCTCGGCAGCGGCCGGAATTGCCGTGATCAACTCGCTTGCCAATCTTGGAGGCTACTTCGGCCCCGACATTATCGGTCTGTTCCGTACCAGCAATGGAGCCTTCCGGGGAGGGCTGCTAGCGATCGCCGCGACCGTATCGCTGAGCGGGATCGCCGCCGTGATCGTTGGGCGTGTATCGACGGTAAGTCGAGGCACAAGCTCAGGTTGAGAATCCACGCCAGGGTTCAAAGAAAGGCTTAAAACATCGCTTCCGCTTCGTTCCTACCCGTCAATTGTTTACAATGGACGCTTCGTTTCGCAGCTGAAACAGAACCTTCATAAGGACCGACTTCAATTTTGGATCAGACAAACCACAATTCCAGTGGGGCCCCGACGGTCTACTGGCGGGTCGAAGGCAGCCTTCTCGATCTGACCGTAGTTCGGCCGGTGGCCTTCTTCACGTGGAATGCGCAGACGTTTGCCGAGCGATTTCGCCGCCGTGGCTTGATCTTCGTCATGGCGCTGCTGCGTCCTTTTCTCTATTCGACGAATCGCAAATTTGCGACCCGGGTTGTGCACACCGTGCTGCGTGGAGTGACCCGCGACCGGCTCGATCTGCTGGGTGAGGAATACTTCGACTACAAGTTAAGGCCTCGCCTGAAAGAGAGTGGAGTTAAGCAGGTTAGGGACCTTGTGGAGTCCGGCTCGGATGTTGTATTGGTGAGCCAGGCGTTGGAGCAAATCATGCGCCCGCTGGCGCGGCATCTTGGCGTCAAGCATATCGTCGCAAACCGCCTGGAATTTCGGGATGGTGTGGCGACCGGCAGGCTGCTTGAGCCCGTGATCCGTCCGCGTGGAGCGTTGGCGCGCTTCCGCGAAAATATGCCCGATGGCCGGCGCGCTCCGAAAACTCTGGCGCGTCATCTGAACATTTCTCTCGACGCTCTTCGAGCGGCGGTTATGCCTTCGGCGCGGCCGAATGTTCCACAAGAACGCCCCGTGGTTCAGTTTGAAGGTCAAGCGCAAGCACAAGGATTTTCCGTTCGCCGGGCTTTCGCAAACAAGCACATCATGCTGATCGGCGTCACGGGCTTCATCGGAAAAGTCTGGCTCGCGAACACACTGCTTGATTTGCCCGACGTGAAACGGATTTACCTGCTCATTCGCAGGCAGAAGTCGAATCCCGCCGAACGCCGATTCGAGAAGATGATTGAAGATTCTCCCGTCTTCGATCCGTTGTTTGAGCGACACGGAGACCGCCTCGGCGATTTTCTGCGAGAAAAAATCGAAGTGGTTGAAGGAGACGTTACCCAGCCGGGACTGGGTATCAGCGACACGAGCGCCCGCACATTGCAGAGGAATCTGGACCTCATCGTCAACAGTTCCGGACTGACTGATTTCAATCCGGATCTCCGGGATGCTCTCTCGGCAAACACCGATGCGCCGCTCAACATCCTCGAATTTGTTCGCAGTTCCGATCACGCGGGGCTTCTGCATCTTTCGACTTGCTATGTTGCCGGAGAGCAGGACGGACGCGTCAATGAAAAGGTGGTTCCCAACTACAATCCGCGCGCCGTGGCCGGATTCGATGCCGAGCAGGAATACAACTCATTGCAAGAGTTGGTGAAGCAAGGCGAGATCCAGGCCGAGAGCGAAGAGGTCACGGCGAGCCTGCGCGAGCAGTCACAGGCCAAAGAGCATGCGGCAAAAAATCTGCAGGGATCGGCCCTTGAGAACCAGGTCCGAAAGAATCGCGTTCGGTGGCTGAAGACCCATCTCACGGATGCCGGTTCGCGCCGCGCCAAAGAACTTGGGTGGCCGAACACCTATACCCTCACCAAGAGCCTCGCTGAATCCCTGATGGCGAAATACGGGGCAGGATTGCCGGTCGCCATCGTTCGTCCTGCTATTGTCGAAACGTCAGTATCGAAGCCTTTTCTCGGCTGGAACGAGGGCATCAATACGTCGGCATCGCTCTCGTATCTTCTGGGAACGTACTTCCGTCAATTGCCTTCGAATGAAAGCAAGCGGCTGGACATTATTCCCGTCGATGCCGTCTGCAATGGCATGACTCTGATCGCTGCCGCGGTGATGGAACGAAGGCACGATTCGATTTATCAGCTGGCAACGTCGGTGACCAACCCTTGCGATATGGGCCGCTCGATCGAACTGACATCTCTGGCTCATCGAAAGCATTACCGTGCGCAGGAAGGCCTCGAATCCTGGCTGCGGCTGCGTTTTGACGCGATTCCGGTTTCCAAGACGCGCTACAACCGCATGTCGGCGCCGGCTCAAAAGGCGATCGTGAAATCCATCCAGCGCATTATGTCGCCGCTCCCGCTCAAGAAGGCTCCTCTGGTCAAGACAGAGCGAAGCCTCGAGCGTCTTGAGAAGTTGATCGAGTTGTTTGAGCCGTTTATCTTGCTGAACGAACACGATTTCGCGGCGGAGAATATCGAGAAGCTTTCGTATGCGCTCATCCCCGAGGAGCGGGATCAATTTAAGTACGACACGCGCTCACTCGATTGGTGGGAATATTGGATCAATATCCATATCCCGGCTTTGCGGCGCTGGACGTATCCACTGATTGAAGGGCGTCCGCTGGAAGCGCGGCCACCCCGTACATTCCAGCTTGCACCCACAAACGGAGATGCTTTGAAAACCGGGACCAACGGAGCAACGTGGCGATATTCCTGACCGGATCGACCGGATACATCGGCGCTCACGTCGCCGCCAATCTACTTGACGGCCACAGCGCTTCGCTCAACGTACTGGTGCGCGCCCGTGACCAGCAAGACGCCCAAATGCGCCTTTGGCGGGCACTTCAGCTGCACCTTGAGTTTCCACGCTTCTACGAACATCTGCAAACCAAGATACGAATTTTCTGTGGAGATCTGACTTCTCCTGGATTTGGGCTGGGGCGCGACGAATACGACCGGCTCGTCCATACCACGGACTCGGTGATTCACTGTGCTGCGTCGCTCAATCGCAAGTCTGAGAAAACCTGCCTCAATGTGAATCTGCGCGGAACTCTTGAAGTGTTGACCCTGGCGCGCCACGCCGAGCACTACCACGGCCTGCGGCGCTTTAGCGAAGTCAGCACAGTTGCCGTCGCAGGGAAGCGAAGCAACGAAGTTGTGACGGAGGATCAATCGATCGAGTGGGACCGCTCCGATTACGATCCTTACGCGCGAACGAAGAAATTTTGCGAGCACATGACCCGGGTATTGCTGCCGGATACGCCAAAGACAATTTTTCGGCCGAGTATTGTTCTCGGAGACAGCCGCCGGGCGGAAACTACTCAGTTCGATATGGTTAAGGCATTCGTTTTTCTAGCGGGCTTGCCGGCGCTGCCCTTCCGTCCGAACGATCAGATCGACATCGTCAACGTCGATTTTGTCGCTGACGCGATTGCGTCACTGCACCAGAAGGATGAGCCGAACTTCGACACTTACCATCTGTCGTCAGGCACATCATCCCAAACATTCCGCGAGTTAACCAGCGCGCTGGCAGCGGCGCAGCAAAAGCGCAAGCCGGTGTTTGTTCCCTTTACCGAGAAGCCCTTCACTGGATCTGTCAATTTCCTGTCCAACCGGAAGGGAGGAGTCGGTCATGGCGCAGCCCTTCTCAAAGTGTTCATGCCCTATCTGGTGTGGAACACCGTGTTCGACAACGCGCGTGCGACTTCGGAGTTGGGACGCAAACCTGTTCCTTTTTCGCAGTACAGCTTCCCCTTGCTGAAGTTCAGCCGCGAAAACAATTTCGAATATGTCTACAAGCCGTGGCCCACGGCTCGCGGGGGAACCGCCGCATGATGGACTTGGTCCTTGAAGCGTGGGTGAGCAGCAACATTGAGCGAGCTAAAGCCCGATGGATGTTGGGCGGAAACACGGCTTGGCAGCCCGGCGAAAAGCTCAAGCTTCTTTTCGCCGGATACAACGGCACGCGCAACATGGGTTCCGACGTCCGCGTCGACGAGATGTTACGGCAGATTCGCCATATTCTGGGGGCCGAAAAAGTCGACTTCAGCGTGATGAGCCAGAACTTCGATTTCTCAAAGGGATACTTCGACGGCACGACGCAAGTGCACCTCCCTGACATTTTTCCGCCCTTCCTGCTCGACGAGGTTCCGAAACATCATGGAGTCGTCGCCTGCGAAGGTTCGATGTTCAAAAGCAAATTTGCAAATGCGCTTACAACCATGATGATTGGCTCGCTCGGTATCGCGGCCGTTGAGAACAAGCTTTCCGTTGGATATGGCGCGGAGGCCGGCCACATGGATCCGATGGTGGCCAAAATGTGCGCGCGTTACTGCAAGAATTCGTTCGTCATTACTCGTAACGAAGAATCGCGAACCGTGCTGCGTGAACTCGGTGTCCCCACCGAACTGGGTACTGATACGGCCTGGACATTCGAACCGAAACCGGCAGAATACGGCCACAACATCTTGCGAGCTGTTGGGTGGGACGGCAAAACTCCGGTTCTCGTTGTGTGCCCGATCAATCCCTTTGAATGGCCCGTCAAAGCCTCGGTCGCCAAGTACGCGCTGCGCACCTTGACCGGGGCTTACAAAGACAGCCACTACCGAACCGTGTATTTCCACAATTCCGGACCGGCTTCCGATCGGGCTTACCAGCATTACCTTTCGTCGATTGCCAACGCCGTCGATGCCTTCCGAAAGAGACGAAATGTATTTGTGATCATGGTTGCCACGGAGCGACTGGATGCGCGTCCTGCAAACCGGATTTCCGAGCGACTTGGAGGCGTACCCGTTCTTACCTCCGACCAGTACAACATGTATGAACTGGTCAGCATTCTTCGGTCGTGCCACATGATGGCGTCGTCGAGATATCACGGCATCGTCACCTCAATGCCGGGTCTCGTGCCTTCGGCCGGCATCACGATGGACGAGCGTATTCGTAATCTGATGCGCGAGCGCGGTCATCCGGAATTACTGATGACGGTGGATGATCCGGATTTGGAGCCGAAACTACTAGCTGCTCTCGAGATCCTGGCAACGCAAGGTGAGCGGATTGCTGACGGTATCGCTCGCACGGTCGTGAAGAATCTCAGGGTCATGGCGCGCATGGGAGTCTTCTTCGAAGAAGAAGTGCAGCGCCGCTATCCTGAATTTCCGACGAGACGTGGAGAATGGAGCTGGGAGGACTATCTTCCGCCCATGAACGCTTCTTTACATCAGCTCGTGTCAGCCTACGATTAGCTGGTTTCGTTCCTCAAGTGAGCTCATGCCATTCGTTGGAGATATTTTCGCGCAATTGAAGACCGGCTCGACTGCGACGGTCCTGCAGGAAATCCGCGACGGCAAAACTTCAGGCGTGACCGGCGCCGAGCTTCTTAAACTCGTCAACAAAGCGCGTACGTTTCTGGCATCGAAACGTCTCCAAAAGGGTGATCGCATCGGCCTGCTCGCAGCCAACAGCATTCGTTGGATCGCGGTGGATTTGGCGGCGATGGCTGAAGGACTGATTGTTGTCCCTCTGTACTTCCGCCAGTCTCCGGCCGAACTGGTCGCGATGATGAAGGACAGCAGTCCCGTGCTTATTTGCTGCGGCGACCTAGCGCTGCGAGCGGGCATTCTACAGGCTTGGCCAGAAGCACCGCCCCATTTCCTCTTCGACGAAATCTTTGTGGGAGTCGACGGAATCGTGGTCGATCGTCCGCAGGTTCGCGAAGAAGATCCGGTCACCATCATCTACACTTCCGGCACTTCGGGTGAGGCAAAGGGAGTCGTACTCACCGCCGCCAATGTCGGGTTCATGTTGGGTTGCACCTTGGCTCGGTTGGACTCCTTAATGGACGGCCGCGACCGGACAAGATCGCATCTTCCACTATCTGCCGTTCAGCTTCTGCGCGTCGTGGATCGCAGTCCTTACCTTTATGTTGCGCGGAAGTCTGGTTACGCTCAACATGGACCTCACCAAAATCCCCAACGACATGCCGATAGTAGAGCCGCACTATTTCCTGAACGTTCCTCAACTGCTGGAACGTATGCGGCGCGGTGTAGATGAGCAAGTCGCGAAAAAGGGCGGCGTGGGGCTGGCAATTTATTCACGTGCCAAAGCCGCTTGGTCACGGAAGGGGAGCGCGCGAGCTACCGACGCTTTGTGGCTGTGGGTGGCGAACGCACTGGTTTTTCCCACGATCCGAAAGAAAATGGTTGGCGGAAATCTGAAGGCCCTCATCTGCGGATCGGCGCCCCTAACGCCTGAGACGCAGGACTATTTCACAATGCTTGGCATCCCAGTTTTGCAGGTCTATGGCCTCACCGAGACCACCGGAATCTGCACCATGGACGATCCTCGAAACCCCGTTCCCGGCCGCGTTGGTCCTTCGATTCCGGGGATTGAAATGAAGCTCGGCGAAAACGATGAGATCATGATTCGCGGGCCGAACGTTTTTCCTGGGTACTGGAATCGCCCTCGGCAAACGGCGGAGGTCTTGCGTGACGGATGGTTTCACACTGGCGATCAAGGGGAGATCGGCGCGACGGGCACCTGGCGCATCAACGGACGCCTCAAGAATTTGATCGTCCTCGGCTCTGGCCACAAGCTGGCGCCAGAAACAATCGAAGAAGAGATTGCCCGCCATTTGCCGGGCGCCCAGCAAGTCGTCGTCGTGGGAAATGGGCGCGGATACCTTTCCGCCGTCATTACCGGTGCCGTTACGAGCGAACAGGCACAATCCGCGCTCGATAGTGCGAATTCCCAGTTTCCTCACTACAAGCAGGTGCGGGCATTTTTTGTGACGCCGGAGGCCTTCTCGATTGAGAACGGGATGCTCACTGCCAATGGCAAGCTGAAACGCGATTTGATTTCCTTGCGCATGAAGGCAGAGATCGAAAACATGTATCGAGTCAAAGAGGCGGTATAGATCTTCATCCGTCGAAAGGGTTCATTGGGCGTTACGAAATACAAAGGGCAAACGTTATCGTGGGAGATGGAAGGCGGGATCATCATGCTTTCTCTCCATCGCTCGCCCTGCAATGAAATCGGTTCTCTTACGCTGACGGAACTGGAGCAGTTTTCCGAAGCTCTCTCCGATTTGGAGAAGGAAGCTCACGCACTGATCATCCACAGCGATCTCAAGTGCGGATTTTGCGCCGGCGCCGACCTGCGCGAGTTGTACGAGCGTTCCGAATCGATGGAGAAGTCTCAGGCCGCCCATGGAGTGCGCGACTTCTTGGAGCGGATTCACCGCGTGCTGAACCGGTTGGATACCTCAACCCTTACCACGATCGCCGCGGTGCACGGCGTCACATTCGGAGGCGGATTTGAGCTTGCCTTGGTTTGCGATTTGATCATCGCCGACAAGATGGCTCGTTTCTGTTTTCCCGAACTGCGGCTTGGCCTAATTCCTGGATTCGGGGGCATCCCTCGGTTGAAGCGGGACCTCGGGAACGCGGTAGTTCGCGACTTGCTGCTGACCGGACGCAGCTTTAATGCGACCAAGGCCCAGCAAATCGGCTTAGCAAGCCAGGTCGTCTCTGAGGGGGAAGCGTTGCGGGCTGCTCGGGCCACGGCTGTGCAACTCGGGAAATTTGATCGCCAAACCGCGGCCTCGGCTAAACAATTCATCAAGCCGATCCCAACTGAGGAGCTTCGCCGGGAGATTGATCTTTTTTGCGACCTGTTTGAACGGCCAGCTGTGAAGGCGGGTTTGAAAAGGTTCGTCGAAAGCACCGACGCCCAGCCCTACTTGCCCTAGTCGAAACTGAATTAAAATAGTTTCTTATGGAAACAGCTGAAAAGACCCTCGACGAGATCCTTACTCTTGCCGCTGCACACTTCAAGGTGCCGCGTGAAAAGCTATCTCCAGACGATGATTTCTTTAAAGCTCTTGGAATTGACAGCCTGCAGACGCTCGATTTGCTCACCAAACTCGAGAATCACTTTCGGGTGGAATTGCCTGACTACGAACTCCAGGGCGTGAGCGACTTCAGAACGCTGGCCTCAAAGATTCAAGCGCGGCTCTAAGCAAAACGCTTCGTTTGTTGATTGCAAGGGAACATTGTGCGGACGCGCGCGTCTGACAGTCAATCAACAATCTACAATCAGTCAGCAATCTCGTTATGCTCGATCTCCGTCAATACACTTGTCTGGGCGCAGCCCTGCGCGACGCGCTCGACCGCTTTCCGACTGAAATCTGCCTGATCGAAGCTGAGCGGGATCGCGAAAAGCTCCGTCTGACGTATTCCGATTTCAAAGAGATTGCACTCCCGTTAGCTCGTGCTCTGGAAGACGCGGATTTCGATCCGAACGACCGGGCGGCAATCATCATGACGAATCAGTCAAAGTGGCTGATCTCGGCGTATTCAATTCTCTTCTGCGGCGGCGTCTTGGTCCCGCTCGACTATAAGCTATCGGCTCCGGAGCACTTGCAACTGTTAGCGCACTCGAAGGCGAAAGTGCTGGTCGTCGAATATCACCTCTGGCGTGCCATCACGCAAGAGCCGCAGTTTCACTCGATCTCGACCAAGATTGTTCTCGTAACAGAAGCCCCGCTGGGCGCCGATTTGGCGGGAGCCTTCCGCTGGGAAGACTTCAAGCGCAAAGGAGCTCCGGACTTCATCATGCGGCAGAAAGACGATGTTGCCTGCATCGTCTATTCGTCCGGAACAGGAGGCCGTCCGAAGGGATGCGTCCTGACGCATGAGAATTATCTCGAGCAGTGCCGCTCGCTGACGGCCTGGTATCCGTTCTGGCCGGGAGTACGGTACCTGAGCATCTTGCCGACGAACCACGCGATCGATTTCATGGTTGGTTTCATCGGACCATTCGTATGCGGCGCGTGTGTCGTGCATCTTCGCACCCTACGGCCCGAATTTGTTCGTGACGCGTTTGTGCGTTACCGGATCACATACGTCGCGCTGGTTCCGATGATCCTCAAGAATCTTGAGCGCGGTCTTCGCGCCAAGTTTGATGAACTGCCGGGATGGAAGCGGACGCTGCTGAATTCCATGATCGCGGTAAATCGAACACTCACTCGGCGACGCCCGAATGTAAAGCTTAGCCGAATGCTGCTATCGAACATCCATCGCGGCCTCGGGGGAGAGTTGCTCGCACTGATCACCGGCGGAGCGTTCATGGAGCCATCGACGATGCAGTTCTTTTATGACCTCGGTATCCCCGTGGTGAATGGCTATGGCCTTAGTGAGGCAGGTACTGCGTTGACGCTCAATGACCTGAAGCCTTTTCGCGCGGACACGGTCGGTAAGCCGCTTCCGGGCGTCGAAGTCAGGATTCTCAGTCCCGACTTCGACGGGATCGGCGAAGTTGCTGTGCGCAGCAAGACGGTCATGTCGCACTATCTCGATGATCCGGAACTCACGCTCGAAACCATCGTTGATGGGTGGCTTCTCACCGGCGATCTGGGGCGGTTCGAGCGGCACGGACATCTGCAGTTGTTCGGCCGCAAGAAAAACATGATCGTGACCGAGGGCGGAAAAAATATCTATCCCGAGGATATTGAGACGGTTTTCGACGGCTTACCGGTCAAGGAATACGCAGTGTTTGCGTCGAACTTTATCTGGCCGAAAAAACAATTGGGACGCGAGGCGCTGGTGATGATTCTGCGTCTCGAACAAAATCAGACCTTTGACAGCAAGCTGCTCGAAGAGATTTCATCGCGCAACCGCAGTCTTCCGGATTTCAAGCGCGTTGGCGAATACCTCGTGTGGGAGAAGGACTTTCCGCGTACCGCTTCCATGAAGATTAAGCGGCAAGCGTTGGCGGACGAAATCGGAAAATCAGTGGATCAGGCGGCGATTGGGGCTTTGTAACGCCGCGGAGTGAGCATTCTCTTTTCGACCGGATCGACACCTTGGGTCAAACTTATCTCGCAATTGTGAATCCAGCCGCCGGAGGCGGGCGGCGAGGGAGCCTGCTTTCCCCCGCACTCGAACGCCTGCGTGCCGGAGGCCTTCAGGTTGAGGTGACGCCGACTGGCGCTCCGGGACAAGCGACGGATATCGCGCGGGACGCGTACGCTCGTGGAATCCGACACTTCATCGCGGTGGGTGGAGACGGGACTTCGTACGAAATAGTGAACGGCCTATATCCGCAAACGTCCGGGCGGCGAGCGGCCAACCTTGGGATTTCTTCCGCTGGGTACCGGCAATTCTTTTCTTCGCGACTTCAGCGACCGCGGCGTTGAATATGCGATCGAGTCACTTCTGGCGCAACGCAGCCGCTCTTGCGACGTCATGCGGTTGCGACACCGCGAAGGTGAACTCTACTTCATCAATCTGCTGAGCATGGGTTTTTCGGCCGATGTGGCTGCACTCAGGAAGCGTCGCTTCAGCACCTGGGGGGAACCCGGATATCTGACATCGATTTTCCTGACTCTCGCTCGGTTCAACTTGCGTCCTTTTCCCACGCGCATCGAAACGCAATCCAAATTCGATGATCGCCGGTGCCTCTTCGTCACCTTTAACAACAGCAAGTTCACCGGTGGAACGATGATGATTGCGCCTCAGGCCGAGATCAGCGATGGGATGATCGAATACGTTCGATGGGGACCGATAGGCCGGCTGGGCCTTGTTCGCAATCTTCCGGGTCTCTACGACGGCTCTCACATCGAGCATCCGCTGGCGGAGCGACAGTCCGTTCCGCACGTCGACTTCAACCTGGACAGCCCAGTGGATGTGATGGTCGACGGGGAAGTCTTGACGCTGCATTGCGACGCGCTGGATGTGCTCCCCGGAGCACTGAACGTAGTCGCATGAGTGCCGTGATATAAGAAGTGGTAATGTCTCCCCAAGGAAACCAACCGCGAAAAAGCGACACTTCGAGTGAGGAGAAAAAGAAAAAGGTCCTCACATATGCGGTAGCTATCCTTTTGCTGGTCGGTGCCTTCATGGCGGGCCGATATCGCCGGAATCACAAGTACGATTCGTTCGCTAAATGCCTGGCAAGCCAGCAGGCGAAGATGTATGGCCTCTATTGGTGCCCGCACTGCGCGGATCAAAAAGCCATGTTTGGCGAGGCCTTCCACAACATTCCGTACGTTGAGTGCGCGATCAGAGGCTCAAAAGAACTAGCTCCGGAGTGCCAGACTGCGGGCGTGAAATTGTTCCCGAGTTGGCAATTTGGCAACGGTCCACCCAAAGAAGGAGTGTTGTCGCTGCAAGAGCTTGGTGAGAAGACTGGGTGCAAACTTCCGTGACTGCTCAGTCGGCCAATCGGGTGCTTTTGGCCGCGATTGCAGTTCTTGCGCTCGCGGGTGCCACGGTTTCTGCGGTCTCGCTGCAGAGGCACTACGCAAAGTCGGCCACAACGTACTGCGATTTCAACGAAAAATTCAGCTGCGACATTGTGAATCGCAGTGAATACTCGACCGTGACGGGCATTCCCGTGGCGGCGATCGGAATAGCAGGTTACGCCGGGCTCTTCCTGCTTTCAACGTTTCGGAGATCGCGCGCCGAAACGCCAAACCGCCTGCTGGTGGGCTCATTGGCGGGGTTGGCCTTCGCGCTGTATCTGACTTACGTCGAAGCTTATGAGCTCTCGACGTGGTGTATTTTGTGTCTCGCCTCATTGGCATTCATCTCCCTGATTGGCGGATTGTCTGTCGTGTTGCGGGTAAAAACCCCTAGAGCGTAAAATCTTCTTCCGTTGTATTCTGAAACTGCATTTTTCCTGATGGAACTCACCCAGAAAACAGAGAATCAGCCTCAAATTCCAGAGGGAGTAATCCGCGTACCGGCGGCGACTGGAGATTTGCGTCTGCACGAGCTTCGCAGCCGAATTTTTCGTAACAAACGGTTTCTCCGCGTCTGGCTGCCGCCAGCCTACGATCATCCCGACAACGCCGGCCGCCGATATCCCGTCTTCTACCTCAATGACGGCCAGAACCTGTTCGAGCCGTCGACATCGTTCAACGGGATCGAATGGCAGGTCGACGAAACGGCAGATCGGCTCATTCGAGAAGGTGTCGTCCCGCCGATGATCATCGTCGGCATGGACAATGCGTCCCGGGAACGTATCCGGGAATACATGCCGCATCGGTCGCTGCAGCCGATGATCGTGCGTGTGCAAGGCACACGATATCCTGACTTCTTGACGCAGGACGTGATGCCTTTCGTTTCCCGCTACTATCGTGTCGCTACCGGTCCGGAGAATACGGGTTTGGGAGGTTCGTCTCTGGGCGGCCTGATTTCGCTTTACACCGCGGCTGCGCGGCCCGGGCTGATCGGGCGACTGCTGGTCGAAAGTCCCTCATTGTGGGCCTCGAATCGGCAGATGATCAAGCAGAGCCGCAGCGTTCGCTCTTGGCCGGAGCGAATTTTTCTCGCGACCGGCACGGCAGAAGCGGGACGCCCCGAACGTGATCGCAGCATGGTGGACGATGTTCGGGAACTTGCAGGCATTTTCCGGCGCGCCGGGTTAGATGACAGGCGATTGAAACTCGTCATTGACGAAGGTGCCAATCATCACGAATCGCATTGGGCCCGCCGTTTCCCTGACGCGCTCGCGTTCCTGTTCGGCAATCGGCGATGATCCGATTCCTTCGCGTTCAAGTTCCGCGAATCTAGGCCGTTTGAATTCCCGCATCCTGGGGAGAGACCGAAGGTCCTCCCTTCATACATGCGCGCGAAATCAGAAGCAGCAGCGCCACCATCGCGATAACAGAAAGCTGAATGTGCGTCCATCGAGCAAGAGGTCCGACGAGGGGCAGAGCGTAAACGAGATAAAGTAGTGGAGCTATCCAACGAATGCCGTGCGCCGGCGATGGATATTGGAACCAATCTGTCGCCAGAAGCAGCATCGGAGCCAGGATGACCAGATCGTAAACGGTCAGGTGCGGCGACACGAGCACGGTGGACAACAGGAGTGCGGAGTATCGCAGGCCGAGGGGCGCGGGCTTTCGCCAGACAGCAATGGTCAGGGCAAGGATGACGACTGCGCTGCCAACATAGAGCCCAAACGATAAAGTCTGCCAAGGAAGCATCATCGACCAGAACGTTCGCAGGCAGTGTGTTTGATACGGTTTCGGTTCAAGCAACGCCATTACACGGTTCACGTTCGACAACGCTGCGATCCACTCGCGAGTTGGGCCCATACCGTAGTAGAAAATTCCCACGCAAAGCTGAGCAACTGACGAAATAACGGCACCGCCCACTACCCTCCATGCTCCGATTCCCACAAAGACGACCGCCGCAGCTATTCCCAACTGAGGTTTGAAGATCAGGCAGCCGAAAGCGAGCCCCGCGAGAAACTGCCGCCGGTCGCGCAACAGGAAAAACATCAGCGTGAAGCAGGCGAGTGCGATCGCGGAGGTCTGTCCCCACGCGATCAGATTGAAGAACGCTGGAAATGCCAGTGCCAGGATTGCGACAGTCCCGGCGCTGGCGTGCAGGTTTGGACACGCTCGCCAGATGAAATAACAGCAAGTGCAGTAGGTGACGGTGCTGACGATCCACCACAGTGCAAGGGCCCAACTGTACGAGAGGCGCGCCAGGGGCGCAAAGAAAAGCGACACCTGCGGTGGGTACAGAGGCAGATATCGAATGCCATGCGCTCCGCTCACTCGTTGAGTCGCCACCGCTGCCTGCGCATCCATGTTGTACAGATCCGCACCGCGATGGGCATTGGCCAACGATCCCAACGTGTATAGGTGCAGGAAGTCGGTGCCTTTGAGATTGTTATTTCTGTCGCGCAGTCCTGGAGTCGCCAACGTACAGATGAAAACCGACCACAGCGCGATTGCGAGAAGAAGCCCGTGGGCTCGCAAGCGCTTCTTCGTAAGCCAGACCGCGCTTTTGTCGGCACTCATGTGCGCTTCATCATACCGAAGCAGCGAAAGGTTCCACTAGGCTCAGGTCACGATGAGACTTGTTCTCGTCGGACGAGGCTGAGCACTGCCACGACGAAAGGAAAGGCAACGAGAGATGGCAACAGGGGGTATCGACTCATTGCATTCATCGGCGACGGATGCGCCAGCATGACCAATTCAATGATCCAGACGGACGCCAGTAACACGGCGAATGCTAGCTTTGCGATGCGGGGTACCTTCGCCCAATCCCTCATTAAGAGGACGATCGGCATCAACAGCAGCGCTTGATTGTACGGAGTGACTAACGGCAAGACCAACGCGGTCGTGACGAAGACTCCCGCGAGGCACTCAATAAACTCAGGCGAACCTGCTGAGGATTTCCGATTGAGCCAGGAAAACAGAAATAGCACAATCAGAATCAATATGGATAAAGCTCCGCCGATCCAGCCGCCCAGCACGAGCCTGAGCGGGGAAATAGTAGGGAAGTATTTGCGGTAAGCCTCAATCCCATCCAGAAAAAATCGTGGCCAGCCGGGTAAGAGGATTTCTCCCACGCCCACGAGAATAATCAGCGTAGAACCAAATCCGGCGGCCAGGGACCAGCGCTTTTTCCAGTCGCCAAAGCTCCACAGCAGAAACCATACGACGCACAACACCACCATCTGAGGCTTGATCGTCGCGATGGCCAGCAGCGCGCCCCCGGCGAAGTAGTGCTCCCGCGTTACCAACCAAGCCGCCACCGCTACAAGAAACGCTACAAATAACCCGATTTGACGAAGGCGCAATCCTTGATCCACTTGCGGGCTGCTTAGCACCAGTAGGATTAGGGTCGCCGTCACGAGCGGGGGCGGCCGCCAACGCACGACATCCATCCACAGCCACACGCTGATTGCCGTGAGCACGCCAAACAATACTGGAGCCCATGTTTGAAGCTGGGAAAAGTCCGTGTGAATGGTGGGCGCTAACAAAAGCACGACGTAGAGGGGGTAAACAAAGCGCTGCTCGTCCACGATTTCAGAAGCAGGCTTGTCATAAGTCTGATCAATGGGATGGCCATAAAATGCCATCTGGATCTCGGTGCTGACTTCCTTACCGTAAGGATTTCGTCCATTGAGCAGCAGTTCACGCGATCCGAGCCAACGTGGATAGAGATCGCCCATCTCAGCCCTGAGTTTCCCTGGCTTCACATTGACTTGATTTTCCCAGGGCAGTAGCACGCGCTGCATATACGACCACGCGGTGAAGCTTGCGGCGATTGCCACCAGAAGCCACAGCCACGGCCTTATTTTGTGGGTCGTCAGTTTCAGTCTCCGAAGGCGGCCAAAAAGAAAAAAGGCCTCCACCCGCCCGAAAGCGAGGGAGGCCGGATCTAAATCTTACTTTCCAACTGTCTCTTTGACGCCAATCTCTTCGAACAAGCCGCCGGCGATTTGGATCATCTCGTCGTCTACAACACGGTTCTTGGAGATCGCTTCTTTCAGCGTGACGGAAACAATTTTGTTGGAGCGGAGGGCGGCCATGCAGCCGAACTCTCCGCGATGAACCATGTCGATTGCGCCCAGACCGTAACGCGTTGCCAGAACACGGTCGAACGCTGTCGGAGAACCGCCGCGCTGAATATGCCCTAGGACGACTGCTCGTGTCTCGAATCCCGTTCTAGTTTCGATTTCGCGTGCGAGGACATTTGCGATCCCACCCAACTTCGCGTGTCCGAACTCATCTTTGCCCATCTCTTGCACGACCGGTGCGCCGGCGCCAGTCGCAAACTTTGCGCCCTCGGCGACCACGACGATCGAGAAGTAACGCCCGCGCTCGTGTCGCTGGCGAATCGACTCGGCAACCTTGTCCACATCGAACGGGCGCTCAGGAATGAGAATCGCATCGGCGCCGCCTGCAATGCCGCTGTACAGAGCGATCCAACCTGCGTCGCGCCCCATGACCTCGACAACCATGACACGGTTATGCGCTTCGGCGGTGGTGTGAACGCGGTCAATGGCCTCGCAAACGATGTTGCACGCGGTATCGAATCCGAATGTGTAGTCCGTGCCACCGAGATCGTTGTCGATGGTTTTCGGCACACCCACCACTTTGATGCCCTTTTCGTGCAACTTCTGCGCAACCGACAGCGTGTCGTCACCACCAATGGCTACAAGCGCATCAATTTTGTGCGCGTTAATCGTAGCAATGCAGCGGTCGAACCCGTCGGGCCGCTTGGAAGGGTTTGTACGGGAGGTCCGTAGAATGGTTCCACCTCTGGGGAGAATGCCGCTTACGGCGTCAAGATTCAGAGGCATGCTCTGGTTCTCAATCAGACCCCGCCAGCCTTCCAAGAAGCCGACAAACTCGTCGCGGTAGTGGAAAACGCCCTTGCGCACTACAGCCCGAATTACGGCATTCAATCCAGGACAGTCGCCCCCGCCGGTTAGTATGCCAACCTTCATCGTAATGGTCCTCTTTCAATATGAGTTCAGTATGAATCCTCAGAGTTCACCCCGGCACCTGGCGCGGGACGAAATAGCCCGTAAACACTGGGGTGACAATCGTTCGGAAAACATAGAGTAACACTAAACGAATGGCCCCTGAAACCGAAGAATCTGCCGAAGAAAATCGATCAGGCGACTCTCTTCGTTCGTGCGAGGGTTGCGCCAAGGTCCGTAGTTCGGCAACAATGCTCGACTGAAATGAAAAGGGTATCCCGTTTTTTATTGTGGGGAATCGTTGGCGTCATCGGCGCCATCGCCGTCGGCGTCGTCGCCGTTCATCGCGGAGAACCCATCAACGCATTGTGGTTGGTTGCGGCGGCTACCTGCTGCTACGCACTCGGGTACCGGTTCTATAGCTCATTCATCGCGGCGAAAATCCTCGCGATCGACCCTAAGCGAGCCACACCGGCCGAGCGACTCGAGAATGGACGGGACTTCCTCGTCACCAACAAGTGGGTAGTCTTCGGACATCACTTCGCAGCCATTGCTGGACCGGGTCCGCTGGTCGGTCCTGTCCTGGCAGCTCAATTCGGATATCTCCCCGGCACTCTCTGGATTCTGGCTGGAGCCGTTTTCGCGGGCTGCGTGCAAGATTTCGTAATTCTCCTCTTCTCCGTGCGCCGCGATGGCAAGTCGCTCACTGAGATGGCCAAGGAAGAAACCGGACCTCTCGGCGGGGTTGTCGCTTATGCGGCAGTGATTGCGATTCTGATCATCCTGCTCGCGGTCGTCGCGCTCGTCGTCGTGAATGCCCTGAAAGACAGCCCGTGGGGCACATTTACCATCGCAATGACCATTCCCATCGCGCTGCTGATGGGTCTGTATCTGCGAAGAGTTCGCCCCGGCAAGGTGCTCGAGGCATCTGTCTTCGGATTCGCTCTCGTTCTCCTCGCAATTTGGGGAGGGCAGTGGGCTTCGCAAACTCCGTCAGTCGCTCACGTATTTACCGTGACCGCGCCGACGCTTGCGATTCTGATCCTGATTTACGCATTCGCTGCGTCGGCCTTGCCTGTCTGGTTGCTTCTCGCTCCTCGCGACTACTTGAGTACATTCGTGAAGCTGGGGACGATCGGATTGCTCGCTGTGGGGATCCTCGTGCTCCATCCGACATTGCACATGCCGGCGCTGACTCGCTTCGTCGATGGAACCGGTCCGGTCTTTGCCGGGAAGATCTTTCCGTTCGCCTTCATCACCATCGCTTGTGGCGCTATCAGTGGATTTCACTCGCTCATCTCCAGCGGAACCACGCCGAAACTGATCGCGCGCGAGACGGAAATCCGCATGGTCGGCTATGGAGCCATGATGGCCGAATCAGCCGTCGCCGTGATGGCGGTGATCGCCGCTTGCGTGCTGCAGCCGGGCGTTTACTTTGCGGTCAATAGTCCTGCGGGAATCGTGGGTCAAACGGCAGCGGCGGCTACGGCTACCATTTCGAACTGGGGATTCCCCGTCACCGCAGCCGAAATGTCATCCCTCGCCCATTCCGTCGGCGAGCAGACTCTGTTCAACCGGACCGGCGGCGCGCCAGCCTTTGCGCTCGGCATGGCGCACATCTTTTCGCAGAGTCTCGGCGGCGCCACTGTGATGGCGATGTGGTATCACTTCGCCGTCATGTTCGAAGCTCTGTTCATCCTGACGATTCTCGACGCCGGAACGCGGGTGGCGAGATTCATGATTCAGGACGCTCTCGGCCATATTTACAAGCCGCTTGGCCGGACTAGTTGGTATCCGTCGATCCTTGCTACCAGCGCGCTGATCGTCTCCGCCTGGGGAGTTTTCCTGTGGCAGGGAGTCAAAGACCCGCTCGGCGGGATCAATTCGCTATGGCCACTATTCGGCGTTGCGAATCAATTGCTGGCGATTGTTGCTCTCTGCGTCGCATCCACGATTATTATCAAGCTGCATCGCGCCCGCTACGCCGCCGTGACACTGCTGCCGCTCGTCTGGCTCGTGTCAGTTACGTTCACCGCATCTTGGTACAAGATTTTCGACGCCAATCCGCGCGTAGGATTTCTCGCCCAGGCTCGCGCTCTTGCTGCCGCTCCGCCGACGAGCGCCACATCACGGCTGATACTGAATAACCGTCTCGATGCCGCGGTGACCGCCATACTGGTCGTCATGGTTACGCTAGTCCTAATCGAGTCTGCTCGACAATGGATCGGAATCTTGCGCGGACTGCGGGACGCGCAGGTAAGAGAAGCGCCCTTCGTGATGACCCGTCTTGCCGAGGAAAGACTATGAAACGCTTGACTGCGGCAGCCCGCATATTTCTGGCGGTTCTTCGGGAGATCTTCGACGAATCGGCGTACTCGCGATTTCTCGAGCGCTCGAAGATCGCATCCTCCACGGCTGCCTATGCTGCGTTCTGCCGCGAGCGCGAATCAGCCCTGCAACGGCGTCCAAAGTGCTGCTAGCCTTTAGCATTCGGCCCTGGGAGGGAATGGAAGAACTACCGCCTCGGGGTAGCAATCCGCGATACACTTCTCTTGCATGCGCGTTTTGGGCATTGACTGCGGCGGTGAATATACCGGCTACGGGGTCGTTGAAATCCAGGCCTCGGGCAAGCTCAGTTGCATGACCTGCGGAGCCATCAAGCTCTCGCCGCGCGAGGCGTTACCTCGACGCTTATCGCGCATCTACATGCATCTCGGGGCGATTATCTCGGAGCACCAGCCCGACGAAGTGGCGATCGAGGACGTCTTTTACGCGCTCAATGTGAAGTCCGCACTGAAGTTGGGCCAGGTGCGCGGCGTCGCGATGCTGGCCGCCGCGTCTGCGGGGCTCGAAGTGGCCGAATATTCGCCGCTGACGATCAAGTCTTCCGTAGTCGGGTACGGGCGGGCCGAAAAGCAGCAGGTTCAGCACATGGTGATTCGGTTGCTCGAACTCCCTGCGCCTCCCGAAACTATGGATGCCTCCGACGCGCTCGCCATTGCGATTTGTCATCTTCATACCGCGGGGACTTTGAGCCGTCAACGAGCCGTCGGAAGGTAGCGCAAATCGGGCGGCAATCTTTGTCATCATTGTTGACTGCGGTTCCGCGAAATCAAGAAAGAGACATGATCCAGACTGTCACCGGAAGTGCAGCACCATCGAAGTGGGTCACCACCGCTTTAGCTATAGGCTTGGGGTTTCTACTTGCTATGGGGTGTATAGGCCTGACGACCCAGCCGTTGATGGCCGCCGATTCAGCCACAGTTACGTTCTCGCTTGATTTCCCCCACTCGAATCCAGAGCACTACGTGATCTCCGTTCAGTCTGACGGACACGCTCACTACGAATCGAATGGGATTATCAATGAGGGCTCCGATGACCGCGAAACCTACCAGACCGATTTCAATTTCTCTGACGTGACCCGGGCCCGTGTCTTCGATCTGGCATCGCAGGCCCACTTTTTCTCGGGCAAGATCGACTCCGGAAACAAGAAAATCGCATTCACGGGAGCGAAGAAATTGACCTATAGCGACGGCCAGCGAAACTCAAGCGGAGAATATAACTATTCACCTTCGCCCGCCGTGCAGCAGCTAACGTCCCTGTTTCAAAGCCTGGCGGGAACTCTGGAGTTCAGCCGGCGCCTGACGTATTTTCACCGCTACCAGAAACTCGCCCTCGACGACGAATTGAAACGCATGGAGGACATGGCGAGGCGCGGCGAAATCATCGAAATTCAAGCCGTAAAGCCTGTCCTGCAAGAGATTTACAATGACAGTTCCGTGATCAACGTCGTTCGCGCCCGCGCCCGCCGCCTGATGGACATGGAGCCCGCCGCGGTCACCTCGAAATAGTCTCCATCCGGTTCCCATGGCTCCAGACGCCGCGACAGACGCAACTTTTACAACTTCACGCGTGAAACCGTGTTCTAATCTAGTTCACATGTTGGGAGTTGCCATGCTCAATCCTTTCGCTTCCAGATTCAGCCTGATTCTTCTTGCCGCAGCTTGCACGATTCTTGCGGTCCCAGCCATGGCCGGTTCGCAAGCGCGCATCGTTCGTCTGAGCGACGTTCAGGGTTCGGTTCAAATCGATAAGAACACCGGTTTGGGATTTGAGGATGCCTTCCTCAATCTTCCTATCACACAGGGAACTCAGGTCAGGACGCGCGACCGGGGACGAGCTGAAATTGAATTCGAAGACGGGAGTTCCATGCGTCTCGGCCCGAACAGCCAGGTGGAATTCACGACTTTGGGCCTGAGCGATGCAGGCAACCGCATCTCGCAAGTGACTTTGTCCGAGGGTTTGGCCTACGTGAACTGGCTCGGCAAGAGCTCTGATGAGTTCAGCATGGCTTTCTCGCACGAGAAGATTTCTCTCGATCATGCCGCGCACTTCCGCGTCGATGCCTCGCCTCAGGTTGCGAAGCTGGCGGTGTTCAAGGGTGATCTCGCAGTTGATGGTCCGGCCGGCAAAGTCACAGTTGAAAAGAAGAAGACCGCTTCCTTCGATGCTTCTCAGGATGACAAGCTCACCGTTGCAAACAACGTTACGGAAGCGCCGCTCGACTCGTGGGATAAAGAAGCGTCCTCCTACCACGACCAGTACGCCAAAAATAATTCTTCGCCGTATGGATACGGCGTAAGCGACATGAACTATTACGGGGCCTATAACAATGTTCCGGGATTCGGCATGATGTGGCAGCCGTACTTCACCGGCGTTGGTTGGGATCCCTTCATGGATGGCGCGTGGGGATTCTATCCCGGCGTTGGATACATGTTTGCTTCTGCTTATCCGTGGGGATGGTTGCCCTATCGCTACGGTAGCTGGGCATTCGCGCCTGGCTTCGGTTGGGGGTGGCAGCCCGGCAACTGGAACAACTGGCTAACCGTTCCGCGCTATACAGCAACCGGCACCGCACACGTAACGGCACTTGCCGCTCCTACAGGCGGGGAAACAAGGACCGTGGTAGTGGGCCGCAGCGGGGTTGCGACTTCGTTCGCACCTTCTCGCCTGATGTTGAAATCGGGCACGGCCGGAATGGGAATCCCGCGCGGGTCGATTCAGAATCTCAACCACCTGAACCATCAGGTCGCCAAGAGCGGTTTCGCCGAAGTCCGTCCGGCGCCGCAGTTCTCGGCGACTTCGCCGAATCGGAGCTCCGGTTTCGGTTCTTCACGGCCGTCCTCGACGCGCTCGGGATCTAGTTCATCGGCGCTGGCACCTTCCATGTCAGGAAGTTCGATGGGTCACAGCGCACCCGTCGGCCACTCTTCCGGGGGCAGTTCGCACCACTAGCCCGCAGTCCGACACGAGATTGACCACCACCGGGAGGCAGCAATTGGCCTCCCGATTCGTTTTTGGTGATTGAAATGAATGCCGTTCAATTTCCCGCTTAACCTACGCCACAGCTATCCCTGCGTAGCCGACGACCATTCGCCGGTCGCCCGACACATCGCCTGAAGTCGCATACCTCAGCAATTCGGCCGAAGTCGCCCCTAAGTCCCGAGCCGCGGTGAGCATCGCCACTGCAGGTCCATAACCGCACATACTGATGTTCTGTTGAGTGACCACGTCGAAAAGTCCGCGTGGATCGAGCGAGAGAATTCGTTCGATTGCCTGTTGATCTTTCACGCGGGTCACTGCGTCTGACTCGTAATGATTCATATCGCTGGAGGCCACGATCAGCGTGTGATCATTTTTACTGCCAATCACTGATGCCAGAGCGTGCCCCAAGTCCTCGAGCGCTGCGAGATCTCTCGTCCCAATTGCGATGGGAACGAAGCGCAACTCCGGCCGCCGAAGCTGCAAGAAGGGAAGCTCAACTTCGATTGCGTGTTCGGCCCGATGCGCCGCTGCATCTTCACGCAGCTCAGCGAATTTGCCTTTCAACGCTGACGCGATCGGCCCGTCAATCAGCACGTTTCCGAGAGGCGTTTCCCAGACTCCTTCGCTCATGACGGAGAGCGGCTGTCCCATGCCCGTGTGGTTCGGACACAACACGATGCAGCATTCAGGGATTTCCACATGGGCGAAGACGGCTCCCGCGACGTGTCCCGAGTACATATAGCCGGCGTGCGGAGCGATGCATCCGATTGCTCGAACAGCCACTTGATCTTTCGATTGTGATTGCGAAAGGTACGCTTCTGCTTCGGCTCGCAAGTCAGCAGGATCATCCGGATAAAATCGTCCCGCTACCGCAGGATGACGTACGAATTCGCCGCCCATGGCCTCTCCCTGGTCGAACGCAACAGTGTCATGCTAGGACTGCGGTTGACCGTTCCGCAAGGCGCGAAAGATCGCCGCATTTTCTTCGAGGGTGAGTGTCTCAGCGCGTGCTGTGGGCTTCACCTTGGCGTCCGCGAGAGCCCGTTTCAAGTCCGCGTCACCGTAGTTTTCTTTCAGGTTATTCCACAATGTCTTCCGTTTTTGCCCGAACGAAAGACGCAAGAAATTGATAAATCCGTCGCCGGCCACCCCCAACTTTTCCTGCTGGGGATCGATCGTTAAGCGCAGGACGGCAGAGTACACTTTTGGCGGCGGCGAAAAGGCTGTCGGAGGCAAAGTAAACAACTTCTCCACGCGTGCGTACAATTGAGCCGTCGCCGATAGCACGCCGTATTCGCTGCCACCGGGTTCGGCTGCAATCCGGTCGGCAACCTCGCGCTGCACCATGATCACCAAACTGTCGAAGCGCTTCGAGAATTCAAACAGCCGCAGCAGGATTTCCGATGTGATGTAGTAAGGCAGATTGCCCACGACTTTCACCTGTTCCGGCTTGATCTCGATTCCGGGCCTGCCCAACCCGGGTTTTGGCCCGAATACCGAGTCGAAGTCGACTGCGAGAACGTCGCCTTCAATGATCTCCACATTCCGCGACATTCCGAATTTCAGTCGAAGCTGGGCCGCCAGCACGCGATCGAGTTCGACAGCGATTAAGCGCCGAGCCCGCCGTGCCAGTAAAGACGTCAAAATCCCACGCCCGGGACCGATTTCCAGAACAGTACTCTGCGAGACATCGCCTAACGCGTCGACAATTCGCGTGGCGGCTTCTTCACTGTTTAGGAAATGCTGTCCCAATTTGGGCTTCGTTCGCGGACGATGCGCGGAAGCGGCCTTTGGCACGTTGACCCTCACCCCCTCGGGAAGTAGACTTTCCTGTCGGACCGCGCATCTTAAGCGGTCGGACCTTGCCCCTTGGTCCCATTCATCATAACGTGCGCGGCGGAATCACGCCCGCTGGAGGTTCCGCATTCATGAATATCTCGTTTGTCGCTTCGGAGGGTGTCCCATTTTCCAAGACAGGCGGCTTGGCCGATGTAGTCGGAGCTCTTCCACGAGCGCTTGCTTCGCTTGGGCATCAGATAAGCGTCTACCTGCCGCGCTATCGCCAGACCAAGCTCTCTGATTCCGCGACTTTACTCAGCAGCGTGACTGTCCCGTTCGATGACGAATATCGCTTCGCCTCGGTAGTTTCTGGAGGCGGGCAGGGCAATATCAAATTTTACTTTGTGGAATATCCGCAATACTTCGAACGTGACGCGCTCTACGGCACACCTGCCGGCGATTATCCCGATAATGCGGAACGCTTCGCGCTGTTTTCCCGTACCGTGCTCGAAGCGTCGAAGATTCTTGGCGTGCCGCAGGTTTTTCACTGCCACGATTGGCAGACCGCACTGATTCCCGTGCTGTTGCGAACGATTTATGCGGAAGACCCCGCCTTCCGGGATGTCGGCACTGTCTTCACCATCCACAATATGGGCTATCAGGGTTTGTTCCCGCCCGAAACTCTTCCGTTGCTGATGCTGCCTTGGGATCTCTTCACGATCAGCAAGATGGAATTTTTCGGTCAGGTCAATTTCCTGAAAGGAGCGCTGACATATTCCGATTTCGTTACCACGGTTAGCAGGAAGTACAGTCAGGAAATACAAACGGCCGAATACGGATTTGGGCTGGAAGGGGTGCTGAGGGACCGCGCAGCCACCGTCACCGGGATTCTCAATGGCGTCGACTACGACGAGTGGAGCCCGCAGACTGACAAGTTCGCGGTCGCCAAGTTCTCCCCACAGGATCTCGCGGCGAAGGCGAAATGTAAGCAAGACTTGCTTGCAGCCTTCGGCATCAAGAGCACCGATACAAAGCTTCCCGTGATCGGAATCGTCTCGCGGTTTGCCGCGCAGAAAGGTTTCGACCTGATTTCCCAGATTGCGGACCGGCTTGCACGCGAGGAAATGATCATTGTTGCTCTTGGCGCGGGTGACAAAACTTACGAAGAGATGTTTCAGCGTCTGAACAAACAATTCCCCAACAAAATAGCGGTCAAGGTTGCCTATGACAACGCAATCGCCCACAAAATCGAGGCAGGCGCTGACATGTTCCTGATGCCGTCCCGTTACGAGCCATGCGGTCTGAACCAGATCTACAGCTTGAAATACGGCACAGTTCCCATCGTTCGGGCAACAGGAGGACTGGACGACACGATCGAGCCATGGGATGCCCGCAGCGGGAAGGGAACCGGCTTCAAATTTGCCGAATACAATGGCGAATCCCTGTTGCTCACGGTGAAAGCCGCGCTGCAGGCATACCGCGATCAGACTTCCTGGCAAGCCCTGATGCGCAATGGCATGAACAAGGATTTCTCCTGGAACGCCTCTGCCCGCGAATACGTCAAGGTCTACGAAAAAGTGCGTCAACTCCGGATAGCCGCGCACACGCCCGAAAAAGTAACGGTGTAGAAGTATGTCGGGACGGATCCCCCGCGTCCGTCCCTGAGCGAAGCGAGGTTGTTCTGCCCCGGCGCTGCTAGAATTTGTTGAGCATGGCAGCGCTGCACCAGTCCGTGTTTCCCCGCACCATTTTCCACGTCGACATGGATGCTTTCTTCGTCTCAGTGGAAGAACTCTACGACCCGTCGCTGAAGGGAAAAGCCGTTGTTGTGGGCGGGCAGCGCGATGAGCGCGGAGTGGTGTCGGCAGCTTCCTATGAGGCCCGCAAATTCGGAGTTCATTCAGCCATGCCCCTGCGAACTGCCGCCAAACAGTGTCCGCAAGCCATCTTCGTTGACGGACATCCTGAGCGCTACCGGGAGCATTCCGAGAAGGTTTACAAAGTCCTCGGCGCGTTTACCCCGCAGGTCGAAATGGCTTCCATCGATGAAGCCTATCTCGACATGACGGGAACCAGTCGCCTGCACGGGCCACCGCTCAAGGCGGCGCACGCTCTGCACCGTCGCATGAAGGATGAGACTCGATTGAATTGTTCGGTGGGAATCGGAAGCTCGCGCCTGATCGCGAAAGTTTCTTCCCAGCAGGCCAAGCCCAATGGCGTGCTATGGATCGTGCCTGGCCAGGAGGCAAAGTTTTTAGCGCCGCTCGACGTCCGCGAAATTCCCGGCGTCGGCAAAGTGATGGAGAGCCATCTTCATGCGCTGGGCATCAGGAAAGTCGGGGACCTCGCGCGGCTCGAGGAATCGGAACTGGATGACCGATTCGGAAAATGGGGGCTCGCTCTTGCCGGCAAAGCACGTGGCGAAGACGCTGGAGGATGGTTTGACACAGAAGTCGGTGCTGATCTTGATGCAAAGTCGATCAGCCATGAGCACACTTACAACGAAGACACTGCCGACATGGCACAACTGGAATCGACCCTGATGCGCCTCTCCGAAATGGTCGGCCGCCGCTTGCGCGAAGCGAACTTCTACGCCCGAACGGTTCAGCTAAAGCTCCGCTACAAAGACTTCACGACCATTACACGCGCGCACACTCTGCCAAGTCCAACTCAGCTCGACAACGAGATCTTCGAACATATTCGCGCTCTGTTTCGAAAAAACTGGAAGAAGGGAATTCAGGTGCGGTTGCTGGGGGTGCACGCTTCCTCCTTCGCCACCCAGGCTGCGCAGATTGACTTGCTCGAGGGAAATCGCCAACAGCGCTGGAAAGACGTCTTGGCGGCGACAGATAAACTGCGCGACAAGTTCGGCGAGTCGAGCGTCGGCCTGGCGGCAGGCCTTCGCGGAGGCTTCCGCGAGCGTACCCACGAAAATCCCGCAAGCCTGCCTGGCAAGGCCAAAAAGAAAGAAGATTGACTTGAACCAGAAAGGTGGAGCCGTCGCTCCACCCACCTCCCTACTTCGTGATCGAAGGGGCCATGATGAAAAGCGTATTGCCGGAAGGATCGAGCAAATCGAAAGTTCTCGCTCCCCATTCTTCGTCTTTCGGAGTTCTCAAAACGTCGACCTTGGAGCTCCATTCGCTATAGTAGCGATCGACGTCATCTACATGAAGTGCCACACAAGCATTTCGACCGTGCCCAGTCATCGGGCTGTCCAGAGTCAATTCCATTCCCCCGCGGGCTAATCCTAGCAATCCCGAATGGCCATCTTCTGACGCTTCGAAGGTCACGCGGAACCCTAGCCCGTCAACATAGAACGCTTTCGCTGTTGCCAAATCTTCGGTTGGAAGGATGGGTATCGCTTTCTCCATGAGACAGCATTCTAGCTAATCTTCACCGAAATCGGATCGACTTCTTGGTCCCACCGCCCCCAACATGCTAGTCAGAATGAAATTGGAATATCCGGATTTCTTGACCTAGTCCCTTCTGCGCACTAAGATTCCCCTTCTCTTTTTTTCCATTCTCTGGAGCCCCTTGCATGCGTAGATTGCTCTTCGTCTGTATTGCCGTGCTTTTTGCTACTACCCTTCTCGAAGCTGCACAGTCTGACGTTCCCCTCTTATTGCGGTTTCCCACGGTCAGCAAGACCCAAATCGTTTTCAACTATGGTGGCGATTTGTGGGTAGTCGGACGGGACGGCGGCGAAGCGCGTCGTCTAACCTCCGGTGTAGGAACCGAAGCCCTTCCTTATTTTTCTCCCGACGGTTCGATGGTCGCGTTCACGGGAGAATACGAAGGCAATCTTGATGTTTACGTTGTGCCCGCTGCGGGCGGAGTGCCTCGCCGTTTGACCTATCATCCCGCCGAGGAGTACGTCGCTGGCTGGACACCGGATGGCAAGAAGATTCTTTTCAACTCATGGGCCAACAGCTTCATACATTTTGAGGATCAGCTCTATACCGTGCCCGTCGACGGTGGTTTCCCAACGCCGATTGCTCTCCCGATCGCGGAAGACGCGTCTTTCTCGCCCGACGCGTCTCATTTGGCATACGTTCCTCATCCCAAGTGGCAGCAAGCCTGGAAGCGCTACCACGGCGGACAGACAACTCCGATATGGATCGCGGATCTCAAAGATTCGAGCATCGTCAAAGTTCCGCGAGAGAATTCGAACGACCATCACCCGATGTGGGTTGGGGATACGATTTATTTCCTGTCCGACCGAAATGGCCCAGTCAGCCTCTTTGCCTACGATACCAAGACGAAACAGGTTACGGAGGCTTTGCACAGCGATGGATTCGACTTCAAAACGGCTTCAGCCGGGCCGGACGCCATCGTCATCGAGCAGTTCGGGGCGATCAAACTCTACGATCTGCAAACACACCAAGCTAAGAACGTCGCGATTCACGTGGAAGGTGATCTCGAAGCGGTTCGCCCGCACTTCGCGAAGGTCGAGCCAAAGCGAATCCAAAATTACGGGATCTCCCCCACCGGGGCACGCGCTCTGTTTGAAGCTTGGGGAGAAATCTTCACGATCCCAACCGATAAGGGCGATATCCGCAACCTGACACATAGTCCCGCTGTGGCTGATCGTGATCCGAGTTGGTCTCCGGATGGCAAGTCCATCGCCTATTTCACCGACGAATCAGGCGAATATCAATTGGCGATTCGCGATCAGAACGGCATGGGTCCGATCCGCCATCTGAGTCTCGGCAATCCTCCATCGTTCTTCTATACGCCAACATGGTCGCCCGACAGCAAGAAGATTGCGTATACCGACAAGCGGCTCCAGTTGTGGTACATCGACCTCGACAACACGACGCCAAAGCTTGTTGACTCCGACTACTTCGGCGGATTCGGTCCCACGCAACTCGGTCAAACATGGTCGCCGGACAGCAAGTGGATTGCCTACTCAAAACAGTTGGCCAGCGGGCAGCACACCGTCTTTGTTTACTCGCTCGAGCAGAGCAAGACGTTCCAGGTAACAGATGGTATGAGCGATGCACTCAATCCGTCGTTCGATAAGAATGGTAAGTATCTCTACTTCACCGCTTCTACCAACGTTGCACTCTCTGCGGCCGGCCTCGACATGTCGAGCGACGAACATCGCATTACTCGCAGCGTCTACATTACAGTGCTGAGCAAAGACGAAAAATCGCCGCTTTCGCCCGAAAGCGACGAAGAGAAAGCCAAAGACGAGAAAAAGCCTAATTCGGACAAAGACAAGGCTAAAGATTCCAGCGCTGAGAAAGATAAAACGAAGGGCAAGGACAAAGCGGCGGACGCAGCTGATAAAGACAAAGAGAAAGATGCGAAGGATAAAGACAAAAAAGACGAATCTGTTGTCGTCAAGATCGATATCGATGGCATCGGTCAGCGCATCCTCTCTTTACCAATTCCCGCCAAGAACTATCTCAATCTGCTTTCGGGCAAGTCGGGCATTCTCTTTCTGTCGGAAGGGCCGCTCGTTGTCACAGAAGACGACCAGCCCAACGTCAGTCAGACCATCCAGAAGTTCGATCTGAGCAAGCGAAAAGTCGACAAAGTTCTGGAAGACGTGAACGACTTCACCGTGTCATTCGATGGCGAGAAGATTCTCTATCGCAAAGGCGATTCTTGGGCGACAGCTTCCGCCGATGATGGTCCGGGCGGCAGCGGTCCGCCAAAGCCTGGCTTCGGTCCGCTCAAACTCGATGACTGGGAAGTCTATGTAGAACCGCGAGCGATTTGGAGGCAGATCTACAACGAGACGTGGCGCATCGAGCGCGACTTCTTCTACGACCCTCACTATCACGGTCTTGATCTAGAGAAGGCAAAGAAGAAATATGCGCCGTACATCGACGGTATCGCCTCACGCGATGAACTGACGTATCTCTTTCAGGAATGCTTGGGTGAGATGACCGTCGGACACATGTTTGTCGGCGGAGGAGAGAAGCCCGAGCCGAAGAAGATAAAGGTTGGCCTTCTGGGGGCGGACTATAGCCTCGAGAACAACCGTTACCGTATCACTAAGGTTTACAACGGGGAAAACTGGAATCCGGGGAGCGAAGCGCCATTGACGCAACCTGGCGTGAACGTCAAAGCCGGTGAGTACATATTGGCCGTGAACGGTCGCGACCTTCACGCGAGCGAAAACATTTATAGCTTCTTCGAAGAGACAGCGGGAAAGCAGGTCGTCCTCAAGGTCGGGCTGAATGCCGATGGCAAAGATTCGCGTGAGGTGACGGTTGTCCCTGTGGATAGCGAAGAAAACGTCCGTCACCTCGCGTGGATCGAGAGCAATCGGCGGCGTGTAGATGAGGCTACGGGCGGACGCATAGCGTATGTGCATGTCCCAAACACCGCGGGTGGAGGCTACACAAGCTTTAATCGCTATTTCTTCTCGCAAGTCGGAAGGGACGGTGCGATCATCGACGAGCGCTTCAACGAAGGCGGACAACTCGCCGACTACATCATCGACTACCTGCGGCGTCCGATGATGAGCAAGGTCGTCACGCGTGAGGGGCATGACTGGACGAGCCCTTCGGAGGGTATTTACGGTCCGAAGGTGATGCTCATTAACGAAATGTCCGGCTCTGGTGGTGATGCTTTGCCGTGGTATTTTCGTAAAGCTGGCATCGGCCCTCTGATCGGCAAAAAGACATGGGGAGGACTCGTGGGTATCGGCGGATATCCCGAACTCATCGATGGTGGACACGTGACCGCTCCGCGCGCCGCGATCTACGGATTGAATGGCGATTGGGAAGTGGAGAACCGCGGTATCGCCCCGGATGTCGAGGTCGATCTTGAGCCCTCGGCGTGGCGTACAGGTCACGACGCCCAGCTCGATAAAGCGATTGAGGTAGTGATGCAACAGTTGAAGGAACATCCTCTACCTGAGATCAAGCGTCCCCCGTATCCGAACTATCATGAGCACGACGACTTAGGCGCGAAGTAAGAACTCACCAGCGCTTTCCGACAGGAGACTCAAATGGTGCGCTCCATTTTGTTCATATTGCCTCTGATTCTGGGACTCGTAGTCTTGTCAGGCATGCAACCTCCCTCGGCATCGCGCGGGGTTTTGCTCGTCGCCAACAAGGGTGATCAGACGCTGGGCATCATCGATCCGGAATCGGGCAAGCAAGTCGCAACCGTTGCGGAAGGCGGCACGACCGGGCATGAAGTGATTGCCTCTCCGGATGGCCGTCTGGCGTACGTTCCGATCTATGGCGATTCTGGGGTCGGAAAACCGGGCAGCGACGGATCCAACATGATCGTCGTTGATATCGCGTCGCGGAAGGTTGCGGGAAATTTAAGCTTCGGACATGGAGTGCGCCCGCACTGTCCAATGTTCGGACCGAAGGACGGCTTGCTCTATGTGAGCACGGAATTGGAGAACTCAATTACGGCGATCGACCCGCATGGGTTGAAGATTGTCGGATCCATTCCAACCGGAAAGACCGAGTCACATATGTTTGCAATTACCCATGATGGACATTATGCGTATACGACGAACGTGGGTTCCGGCACAGTTTCGGTGCTCGATCTGGAAGCCCGGAAGACTCTCGATGTGATTGCCGTTTCCTCCAGCGTGCAGCGCATTTCGTTATCGGTCGACGATCTTTTGGCCTTCACTTCGGATCAGTCGAAGCCGCAACTCGCCGCTATCGATACTCGCACCCGGAAAATTAAGGCCTGGATTCCGATCCCCGGAACCGGATATGGAACGGCTCCGACGCCGGATGGAAATTGGCTGGTCATCGCGATGCCGACGGTTCATCAGGTCGGAGTGATCAACTTGAAGACGATGAAGGTGGAGCACACCATCGACGTCCCAGCGGCGCCGCAGGAAGTTTTGGTCCGTCCCGACGGCGCGGTGGCATACGTCTCCTGCGACGCGAGCCACAAGGTCGCGGAGATCCGAACCTCCGACTGGACCGTGTCGCGGTTGATCGATGCAGGAGCGGGAGCGGACGGGCTGGCTTGGGCTCGGCAGCCCTAAGTTGGTCGTCAGTTACTCCGATCGCAGTGCCTGCACGGGATCGATTGTCGCCGCACGCCTGGCCGGGATCAGTGCAGCAAATACGGCAGCCATGGCTAACGTTCCGATGGAGCCGATGCAAACGAGGGCACTGATGCCCTTAACCTCGTAGAGTTGAGCCTGCACGAAGCGGACGCAGAGCAGGGCTACGGGAGTTCCGATCGCCAAGCCCAGCAAAGTCTGAATCGCCGCGCCCCGCATCACCATGGCTACTACGCCGCCGCGGGCGGCACCCAGAGCCATACGGACTCCAATCTCCGGCGTACGGCGCTCCACGGTGAAGGCGGTGACGCCGTAAAGTCCGAGGGTTGCCAGCAGCAAGGCCAATGCTCCAAACATCATGGTCAGGCGGGCAATCAGGCGATCATCGTTGAAATTGTCAGCAATCTGCTGATCGAAGGTTTGAAACTTGACGATGCTCAGGTTGGGATTGATCTCGGCGAGCGTGGTTCGGGCAAGCTGTTCCATGTTGTTCATCGGCCGCTCTGTCTGAAGAACCATCGCTCCGGCATAGAGCGAGAGGTCAGATGCAATCGGCGTGTCATCGCTTGCAGGACGCTGCGTCGAGGGGACGAAAAACATACTATGATCCTTCCATCGGACACTCTCATAGACGGTGTCTTCGACGACGCCAACGATTTCGTAGTCCGCGGGCGAGCGAGGGCCTGGGTTGCCAAAGTGCTGTCCGAGAGGATTGCTCCCACCTTTAAAAAACGTTTTCACGAAGCATTCGTTGACTACGGCGACAGCGGGATTCTTGGAGGTATCCCGTGGAATGATCCCGCGCCCCATAACGACGCGGGTTCCGACGGAATCGAAGAAGTCGGCATTGACCTTTACAAAGGATGCTCCCTTGTTCAGCGGTGGCTGACCCTGAACCTGAATGTCGTCTCCCCAGTTATTGTCCTCCATTGGTGTGTAGGTGCCGATGCCGACTTTCAACACACCCGGCAGGGAATGGAAACGTTGTTCCATCGTCTTGTAGAGCGCTTCCACCTGGGTCGGCGAATAGCCGGCGGCTTGCGGATTGATGTGCACGATGTAACGGTTCGTGGAATCAAGTTTCATGTCGGAGTTTTGCAACCTGGTCAGACTTTGAGAGAACAGTCCGGCACCGATCAGCAGGACGAGCGACAAGGCGGCCTGCAACACCACGAGGGGACGTTGCAGCAGAGCGAGACCGGAGGGCGTTGTGCGCGCCCCACTGCGGAGGGCTTCCACCGGTTGGGCCTGCGCGGCAACGAATGCCGGCGCCACTCCGAAAAGTATGCCAGTCAGTAGAGACAGTCCGCAGGCAAAGGCAATTACCGGGATCGAGGGGCTGGCGTTGATCGGGACGTCTTGCGCGCCTGGAAATGCCAGCATCAATAGCATTCGGGTTCCGACGTACGCGACGAAGAGCCCAAGGATGCCACCGATTCCGGCCAGGACGATGCATTCGGTCAGCAACTGACGAATAAGTCTGCGATGCATGGCACCCAATGCCGTACGCAACGACATTTCGGGCCGGCGTCCGAGGCCGCGTACCAGGAGCAAATTCGCGATGTTGGCGCAGGCGATCAGCAGTACGAGCCCAGCGATCCACATCAACAGGTGAAGATTCGATCCGTATTGCTGCTGCATGGACTGAATACCCGCACCACCTGGCGCCAAAACGACATGCGCTCTGGCCAGCAGATCTTTTCCGTGATCTCCTGAGAAGACTGGGCTCGAGGCGTAAATCTGCCGCAGTTGTGCGCTCAGCTTGCCCTGGAGAGACACCGTCGCAATGCCAGGCTTGACCCGCCCGATCATATAGAGCCAGACCGTCTCCGGATCGTGCACGTAGGTAGCATTGGCGAGCGCCTGCATCGTTTCGAGTGGAAGGTAAAAATTCGGTGGCGTGGTGGAAACACGATCGCCAAAGAAGCCGTCGGGGGCGATGCCCACCAAGGTTACGGGCTTGGTGTTGATCCAGAATGTGCTGCCAATGATGGAAGGATCTGCGGCATAGTCGCGCTTCCAAGTCTGGTAACTCATGACGACGACCGCGGGAGCGCCCTGACTATCGTCTGTGTCGGCAAAAAGGCGTCCGGCGCGTGGCTGAAGCCCGAAGGTACGGAAATAGTTTCCGGAAACAAATTCGGCCATCACGGAGCGCGCAACCGATTCAGGCCGATCGCGTCGGACGATAACAGGACGGTAGCCGAAGCCCGCTTGCATTGCGGCCAGTTCCTCGAACTCCGGGAAATCTTTTCTTAATTGCTGATAGGTGTTGGTGGAGAATAAAGAATAGTTGCCGTTCTCTCGTGGCCTGATGCCTCCCACGCAACAATCGTTCTCGTCTCCCAGCCTGACGAGCATCTTAGGATCGGCGACCGGCAGGTTTCTCAGCAGAAGGGAGTTCACGAGCGTGAAGATGGCGGCATTCCCTCCGATCCCAATCGCGAGGGTCAAGACAGCGGTTATCGTGAAACCTGGGGTCTTTCGCAACTGGCGCACGGCGTATCGGACGTCTTGGATCAGGATCGTCATCGTTGCTCTCTTGTTCCAGTGTTTTGTTATAGAACTCGCAAATAAGACAGCATGCGGCTGTCCATTTCCGCTCATAAATTTTGTTGATGGGTCAAAGACTTACGGTGACAGGGCAGGTGGAAGGTGTGCGCTGGCAGTTCTGGTTGTTCAAAAGCGGACAACGAAAATTCAACGGCCGGACTCACGGGAGCCCGGCCGTCTCGACTACTGATTAACAATCAGGGTAACGGTTGCCGTCTGTTGAGGAACAGAACCGGAAGATCCCGTCACAGTGACTGCGTAGGTGCCGGGAGGCGTTCCCTGCGGTTGAGGCGTCTGCGTGTTCCCAGTGGACCCGCTGCTGGCTGCTCCTCCACAAGACGCAAGCAGGAGAACCAGCATTATCAAAGCGGTGAGGCCTAGTGTCAGATATAACGTCCGGTGACGACCTTTACTGCTCACGGTGACGAAAAGCATCAAGCCGGGCAACACCAACCAGAGAAAGGCAGGTTTGCCCACGGGGCGGCGAGATGCCGCAGATGCTGAGGTTGTGGCGATGGTCAGGACAACCGCTGCCGATGCGCTACCTGGCGTTACGGGGTTGGCGTTGAAAGAACACTGAGAATGGGCGGGTCCCCCCGAACATGCCAGGTTAACCGCGTTCGGGAAAGATCCGTTCATCGGGACGATACTGAAGCTGTACGCAGCAGACTGTCCCGAGGTGATGGTCTGCGTGGCCGGGGTGAACGATCCGAAGTTGAAGCCCTGAGTCGGAGTGCCCAGAGTCAGAGGAATCGTCAAAGAGTGACTGGAATTGCCGTTGACGTCAGCAACTTCGACGCTGATGTTGTAAACGCCCGATGTGGCGTTGGCCGGAACCGAGATGGTCGCTGTCACAGGCACCGTCGCACCACTTCCGACGGTGATCGGGTTGGCTGGACTCAACGTACATTGTGCGCCCGCCAAGGAAGCAGCATTGCAGGTTGCGTTAACCTGACCGCTGTACGAGTACAGGGAAGCGACTGAAAGATTGGCGGTCGCTTGACTCGATGGAGCGGAAGAGAATGCTGCCGGTCCGGTGATCGAGAAATCGCCCACGTTGAGTGCGACGTTGAACGAGTGCGTGATCCCGCCCGACGATCCCTGCAGCGCAAGCTGGTACGTGCCCGCGGAGAAACTCGTCCCGTTGACGGTGAGAGTAGCTGTCGCCGGAAAGGTGCTGACCGACGCAGGACTAATGCTGCAGCTGCTGGCTCCGAACGTCGTCGGGCAACTCAAGTTGACCGTGCCGGTGAACCCGTCTTCGGAAGAGAGAGTAATGGGGCCGGTCGTGCCTGTAGTGCCTACCGTCACTTCTGGGAATGAACTCTGTTCACTGAATGAGAAGTCGGGAGTGCCGCTATTGCCGACTTGGTTCTGCAACAGGAGTGGTTCGACCCCAACCGTGATCGTCGCACCGCTGGTGATGGAGTGCGTCGCTCCACCAAGATCGAGATAGTTGATGTATGAACTTGGCGCAGTGTAGCTGGCGCTGCCGCCTGGGTACCACACAGCCTGCGCGGCATAGCCAGCAGAACCCGTAAGACCGCAGGTCCAGATTCCCGAACTGTTCTGCGCGCATAAAGTACTCATCGTCCGGCCTGACATCCAGCTTTCGACTTGTTGGTAGGCGGTGGCGATGGAATTGGGAACACCATTGTTAGACAACGTGCCGGTATTCTCGTCGTCCCAGTTGTACCAGTAGTGGCGCGCTACGCCGTTCGACCACAGTAAGAGATAAAGTCTCGCGACAAATCCCACCTGATCGGATGTTCCGGGCAGATCGCTGTTCAGTCCCCATGCTCCTTCCGTCGACCACAAGGGAAGGGAGCTCACCTTGTAGGTGGCCATAGTGCTCTGATAGCACTGCACCACCGGCACAATATCTTCCGGCACGGTCGTGTAGTACGTGTGCAGAGCCATGATGTCGATGTATTTGCCGAGCCCCGCGGCTAAATAGCCTCCCATCTTGTCAGGCATCGTGCAGTTCGAGGCAGGGTACGTGTAGTTGAGCTGGCCGTTGGCGGGGGCGATGATCTTTGCGCCTGGAATGTATTTCTTGATGTAGGTGGTCGCGTCTTTGACCATGCGCACAAGCTGCGCGTTGGTTCCCGTCCATTGCGCGATGTCGTGCGGTGTATTCCACATTTCCCAATACGTGATGCTGGGAGCGTGCTTCGCAATCGCAGTGACGAAGTTGATGAAGTGTTGATCGGTACCGGTGCCATCCGTCTTGAGATCATTTGGCGGATCGCAGAATCCGAGGCCGTAATCGCAACTAGCATCAGCTTGCTTGGAGCTCGCCCATGTCGGCGTCATTCCGAATGTGAAAATCAACTGAGCGTTGTGAGTGCCGGCAGCAGCGATCCAGCTGTCGAGCGTGGTCCAGTCATAAACGCCACTCGCGGTGTTAATTTGTCCCCAGCCGGTCCCCGCATCCCAGAGACGCATGCCGTAGATGGGCATGGTCGGCCAAGGAGTTCCGAATAGAACATCACTGTGACTTGACATGCCAAAAAGTGAAGCGGGAATTGTGGTGGACGTCACGGAACTGGGATGTGCAGACGCCGGGTCGATCGGTTTCTGTTGATCTAGCTGTGCGACGGTGAAAGGGACCGTCATGAGCCCGAAGAGGGCAAGCCGGACAAAGTGCCGGGACAGACAGTTCTTCGCTGTCATCGTATCTCCAAAAGTTTTTGATTTTTTGACTAAGGGCCGAGGGGGAGAAACTGGGAACGTTGGGACGCTCGAAATACTACACCGACTAGAAGCCGGCGTAGCAGAAAAATCCTAATTTGTTTCGATGATTCATCTCAACGCAAGCAGGCGCTCTACAACTGGTGCAGTACCGCGTGCTTGCTTTCGCAGAAAGGTTGCGAATCTTTGCGACTAGTGGAAGGAAGTTGCATATCGCCGAGAGAATTTGAGAAGAATGGCCCGTGGGATGGCAGAACGAAGGGGAAATGACGAAGGCCGGGTATCCCGGAAGAGATTCCGGATCCCGGCCTGCGTCTTACTTCACCTTGGTACAGAAGTCGTGAGTATGTTGATGTCTTCGGAAGGCACGGCCTCTAAGGCCATGCCCTCCGCATGTTCCACGGATTTGTTAGTTGCCCGGGTTCGTGTTGGCCGCAGTGGTGGGAGCTACGGGCGTCGTGGTCGCCGTCGCGCCGAAGCGTGCCAGACGCGGGAAGAAGGGCGTGACTTCAAACGGCATCTTGTCACGCGCCGAGGTGATGGCGACCGGAGCCGTCTTCACCATTTCTGCCTTATCGTCCCAGGGATTGACCTTCACGCGGCCACCCAACGGCAGGGCTGCGATCTGATCGAGCTTGTTGTTGTCGAGGGCCGGGCCAAGACTCGCCAAAGCGGCCAATCGGTTGATCTGTCCGCCTTCTGCTAGAGGATTGCCCAGGTGCGTGGTCAGAAGCGCGGCGAGCTGCGGAGTCCGCTGCTGCAACGCTTTCAGGAACAGGCCAACGTTGTCCAGTTTCTGCGCGTAGGGTGAATTCTTAAGCAGGTCGATGGCTTTCTTATCCGCCGACGCTTCCTCTTCCGGAATGTGTTTGAAGCCGAGATTCTGATACGTGCCTTCATCGGAGAACAGCATGCGATCGTTGAACGCATACTTCGATCCCAGATTGTGGCCCAGCACAATGTGCGCCAGTTCATGCGACAGGACGGCGGCCAGGCTGGCTTCGTCAGGAAGCACGTCAACCAACCCACGGCTGATCACGATAGTGTTGCCGACGCTGAACGTTTCCAACGGCGAAGTGAGCAGAACGCGCGTTCGCACCGGACGTGGTAGATCGATGTTGTTGGTGACTTCGAGGTTGTTCACGACTGTCTGAAGAATGCGGTCGACGTCACCCTCGGGCGCGAGCAATCCCGCGCTGGTCAGACGCTCGACAACGTTATCTTCCGCCTGCTGCTGCCAAACGCGCTCAGCCTGCAGAGGAGAAGCATCCTGCGCAGTTGGACTTTCGTCGGTAACGCTGTCCACGCGGATCTGCGTCAACTCGTCGTCTTTGCCGCCTTTCTTCAAGTCGTATCCCCAGATGCGGGTCTGCGCTTTGAATGCGACCTTGTTCTTCACGCCCGCGCTGAAGTCGCCTTCTTCGCTGTAGATGAACGAAGGCACCCAGTAGCCGGGGATCAGGTTCAAACGCCAGCTATCCATGTGGAAGAAGTAGGAATTGCGCGGCTGTGGATAGTACGTTCCGTTCAGCCGTACGATGTTGAAGCCTTGATCTTCGACCCACAGACGTCCGAGGAATCGGCCCTTGCCGGAACCTTTTTTCGGGGTCACGTCGAACACGAGGCAGCGAACATCTCCGAGGAATTCGCGGCGCGCGTAATGAAAGTCATAGTGCTCGCGATCGAAGTCCGTGCGATCGGCGTAGACCATCCAGGAAAAACCCATCGGCTGATACTGAACCTTGTAGAGCTTCTGGAATCCGCCGAGCAGGCGAGCTTGCATGCCCTTTTCTTCTTCCTTCAAATAGTCCTTGCGGTCAACCGTTTCGCCCATGTCGAGGCGGCCGAGGAAGTAGTGATCTTCACTGGGCACCGGACCGAGTTGCGGATCGGATGTCAAGTTCTGCAGATAAGTCTCGACGACCGGCGTGCGGGTCGAGAGCACCTTAATCAGACCGTGCTCGCGCTCGATGAACAGGCTCACTACCTGATCCATCGTGGTCGGCGTCGGCTCGACAGCGGGTTGCGGAATGCCAGCCTGCTTCTCGGTCGGAACCGCCGGTTGCGATGTCTGAACAGCATCAGGGGCGGCAGGCTGAGCGGACGGCTTTGAATCCGCCGCTTGCTGTGCGGTCGCGCTTATGGACGTCAGCAGCGCCGCGGTGAGGATCCAATTCGATGTACGCATGACTCTGTTCTCCAAGTTCTCTTACCCGAGTTCGAATCTGTCTGTTTCCTGAATAACCAAACTCACTTCGCCAAAACTCTTAGTAGGCCATCTGGAACAGCACATGTACGACGGCCGTCGAATCGACGGGCTGGCCCATACGGAGTGCCGGCTTGAAGCGGATCTTGTTCGCTGCTGCGATGGCAGCCTCATCCAATCCGTGACCCAGTCCGCGCACAACGCGGTTCACATGTAGCGCTCCATTCGACGAGAAGCTGACTTCCAGCAGTACTTCGCCTTCCAGTTTCAGACCGCGAGCCTCGTCGGTATAGACCGGATTCGGCTTGAAAGTGATTTCCACCGGACTTGTTGCCGGTCCAGCTTCCAATTGCGCAAGCCTTGGTCCCTGATGAACGACCTGCTCGGAACCGAAACCTCCGGTTGAAATCTGGCCGTTGCTTCTTCCATCGCCCTTGCCGCTGGTAGCAACACCGCTGCCGAAATCGGCGCTGGCGACCGTGCCCTTAATTCCTTTTGCGCCGCCCGATCCATTTCCTTGGCCAGGACCAGTCGGCATATCAAACGAACCCATCGACGCGGCATACAGCTTTGCGCCTTGTTTTCCCGTACCCTTCAATCCATTCGGATCGCCGAAGCCGCCGGTCTGCACTTGCTGAATCGGGGCGTTCACCGTCGGAGTCTGTGAGCTCCCGCCGAAATCACCCATGTGCACAAGCTGCGGACGCGCTCCACCCACCGCAATCTTCAACTGGGGCGCGACAAATTGGTTCACCACGACCTTGGGCGCCTCGACCGGCTTCGGAGCTTCATGGCGCGCTTCTTTTGGCATCACGAGCTTCGGCTGCTCGAAGACTGGCAACTTCACCGCGGGAAGCAGCTTTACCTTGAGCTGCGGCCTCGGCTTAATGGGCGGCGCCGGTTCCGGACGAAGCGAGGGCAAAGGAATCAACTCCGTCACGTGATATTCCGCGAGCTGTAATTTTTCCGGCAGAAGGAGCCCGAGGTTGATGACAAGAATCAAGAGCAACAGAACGATGCCATAAGCAATCGCCATCGCCCGCTTGTTGACTTTACGTTCGGGCAGCAGTCCGAGTTGAAATCCGCCGTAAGGTGTCGCCATTCAATTTCACTCCATTGGAACCCGACTGGGGAGAGAGTCAGGACTGGAGCTTCAAAAATACGGGAGATAGGACAGGGGGTAAACGTGTCCACGGCTCTTGACCTTAGGTAACTTTCATCTAGATCAATTGAGGAACGGCCCCAAAAAGGCCGATGGGCGGGCGTTTTCGCAGGCTTACCCCAACACGCCACTGCAAAAGAGGGAAGAAACACGGAAGTATAGGGAGAAGAACGGTGCAACCAAGTCGATCTCAGCAGAACAGCTGAGACGAAAACTCGAACGAGAGAGCAGTGAAATGCCGGCGTCGACGGCTTGACACAGGCGACGTGTTAGCGGACATCATCAGAAGACTGACTGGTGGAGGTTCACGGTTGAATCGTCGGGAGCGCATTTGCGAGAGTCGTCAGACGGTATTCTCCGCGCGGCCGCCTGCGAAGCTGGCCACCCATCCCACCGAAAAGGTGATGCATGTCCCGATGACCACCCACCACGTCCACGGAACGCGCGTGCCCAACCACAGGTACAACTCTATGCCGAATCCGCAGGCCATGCCAACCATCGCGCCGGCCTGGTTGGCGCGTCGTGTCAGCGTTCCGAGCAGGAATGCGCCCAGCAATGCGCCATAGGCGATGGAGGCAATCTGTAATCCGACTTCGATGACGCGCCCGACTTTGTGCAGGGCGATGATGGCGAGGCCAAAGAGGACAATCGCCCATGCCAACGTGGCAAGACGTGAGAGGCGCATCTTGGTTTTTTCGTCCGATTTCGGTCGGAACTGAGCGTAGAAATCCATGATGGCGCTCGAGGAAAGAGAATTCAGCGCGGCACTCAGGTTCGACATGGCCGCTGCCAGAATCGCGGCGATCAGCAGGCCTGAAATTCCGTGCGGCATTTTCGTCACGATGAAGGTCGGATAAATCCGATCCGGCCTGCCAAAGGTCGAGGACGGCACGTGGTAATAGCCCCAAAGCAACACGCCGACGATCAGGAAGAGTCCGAACTGAAACAGGATCGCGATCCCGCTAGAAAGGAGAGCGGTCACCGATTGCTTCTGCCCACGCGCCGCCAGCAATCGCTGCACGATCAACTGATCGGTGCCGTGGCTCGCGGTGGTGAGAAACGTGCCACCGATCAAGCCCGCCCAAAATGTATAAGGGATCCAGAAGTTGCCGGAGAAATCAAACACCTGGAGCTTGCCTGCAGTTACTGCCGCCGCGTGAATCGCCGTCCATCCGCCAGGAACGAGAGACAAGATTGTCCAGAGACCAACCAGCGTGCCGCCGACGTAGATAGCAGTCTGCACGACATCAGTCCAGATAACTGCCGCCAGTCCGCCTTCAAATGTGTAGATCAGCGTCAGCGCCGTAATGATCGCAATGGAAGCAACTTCTCCCGTACCCAGCGCGATCGAAACGACAATCGACACGGCATAAACGCGCACCCCTTCGGCCGCCGCGCGAGTCAGCAGAAACAATCCGGCGGTTAGCGACCGGAGTGCGCGTCCGAATCTTCGTTCGATAAGTTCGTAAGCGGTGAAAAGATCGCCGCGGAAGTAGTGCGGCAATAACACAAAGCTGATCACGAAGCGCCCGACCACGTATCCCATAACAACCTGAAGAAATGTGAGGTTCGTGTCGTACGCCAATCCGGGAATGCTGATGATGGTGAGCGTGCTGGTCTCGGCCGCTACGATGGAAAGGGCAATCGCCCACCATGGGATTTCGCGGCCAGCAAGAAAATAGTCGCGCAGGGTGCGCTGCTTTTTTCGGAAACGAAGTCCGAACAGCGTGATCCCCAGCAGGTAAAGGGCGATGATGGCGAAATCAAGTTTGTTCAGACCCATGAATGTGTGGTGTAGCACCCGTTACCTTAATGCCGGCGACTCGCCCGGTGCCGTGGCGGCGTCTCGCCGCCACACTCCGACCCTCACACGACCTTCCGCGTCACGCTTTCCGCCGGATCGTAGCTCTCCGAGGAAATCGCTGCCAGCCAAAGGTCTCGATCGCCGTCGTTACGAACGGCGTGAGATGCGCCCGGGGAAACCAGCACTAGCACCGCCAGATCTCCTTCGAATTGCCGATGTTGGGCTGGATCGTTCTCGCCTTCGTCCCAATGCAGCGACCACTTCGTTCCGGGCAGTACGACGATGGCCTCGCGACGACGAAGATGATAGTGATTGCCGCGCACGGACCCGGGCTTGGTCGACGCCAGATGAACGTCCGACATGCGTCCCACAAATGCCAGCGCGTCGGCAGGAGCCGTGAAACTGAAGCCCCGCAAGTCCCCGCTATTGGAAAGCTCGGTAATCTGAATTTTCGCAGTCATAAGAAATATTGCCAGCTCACTGGAAACTGATTTGCTTTGAGCGGTCTTTATTATCGGAGCATCCCCGAGTTTCCGCGAGTGAGACTCTATAGACCACTTGCAGAATCGAAAGACCGACGACCGAGGGCAAATGGCGGCTCTGTGTTAAAACTAACCCGTGCCCTACTATCTCGGCATCGATGGGGGAGGTACCAAAACGACTTGTGCGGTCGGCGACGAATCGCGTGTGCTCGCAACCGCTACCGCGGGCGCAAGCAATATTATCCGGGTCGGAGAGTCTACGGCGCGTGCGTCGCTGCAGAAGGTTGTACGAGAAGCTTGTTCCGGTGCCGGAATCGCGCCTGCGGAAGTGTCTCGGACTTGCGTTGGGGGCTCTGGCGCGGCGCGTCCCGAATTGGCCGCAATGGTTCGTGAATTTCTGGCTGAGATCCTTCCATCTCCGGTCGATGTTGTCGGCGATATGCAAATTGCTCTCGAAGCTGCATTCGGGAGTGGTCCGGGTGTAGTCGTCATTGCGGGCACTGGATCAATTGCCTACGGTCGGGACCGCGATGGGAGAACCGTCCGTGCCGGTGGATGGGGATTCGCCATCGGCGATGAAGGTTCCGCGCACTGGATTGGCCGAACGGCCGTGAATGTAGTGCTGCACGCCAGCGACGAGAGCGACGAGCTTCGTCCGTCGACGTTGACTGAGGGTTTGTTTCGAGCTTGGGGTGTTAGATCCGTTCTGGACTTGGCGCGAGCGGCGAATTCCGTGCCGCCGCCAGACTTTGCGTCATTGTTTCGTGCGGTCGTGGCAAGCCAAGACGATCTTGCGTCTCAGATTCTGGCAAGCGCGGGCAGGAAACTGGCCCGCACAGCGCGGGTAGTCATTACTCGTCTATTCGCTGGGGATGAAGTCACTGTCGTCCCGGTGGCCATGACCGGGGGCGTCTTTCGTCACTCAGAACTTGTGCGCGATAGTTTCTACAATGAAATGCGAAAGCTGGACGCGCGGTCGCAAGTGAAATTGGACGTCGTCGATCCAGTAGCAGGCGCGCTGCGTATGGCGCGCAATCCGTCGACTGGGTCGCACTCGGCCTAGAGGGGCCATGACTCTTGCCCCGTGGATTGCGAGTCCGTCGCCGCAACAAATCACGAATGACCCCTGACCTCGAACGCGAAGGTGACGGCGAATCCGCGCTCGGTCATCCGCCTTCCGCATCGCGCACGATTCCAGATACTTCCGCTCTTAGCGAAGATCTGATCCTCGCCCGACTGAAACAACGCGATCTGCCCGACAGCGATATCAACGAGATCGTTCGCGATGAAGCGTTGATGAAGTCGCGGAAGGTTCGCGTCGCGGTCGCCTCCCATCCTCGAACTCCGCGGCGGGTTGTCCTGCGGTTGATTCGCGAACTTTTCACGTTTGAACTGGTGCAGTTTGCAATGACGACCGCAGTCGCAGCCGATTTGAGACGGGCTGCAGACGAAGTCTTACTATCGCGACTCGCATCGATCAGCTTGGGAGAGAGAATTTCACTGGCGCGTCGTTCTTCGGAAAGAGTCGCGGGTGCGTTCCTACTCGACAAAGAGAAAGTGGTGCGGGAACCGGCACTGGAAAATCCTCGCCTCACCGAGGCTTCCGTCGTCAAAGCAATTCAGTCACGTGGCTGCTCACCGGCTTTGGTTGAGGCTATTTGCCATCATGCGAAGTGGTCGGTGCGCTTTGAGATCCGTGCAGCTCTTTTGCGCAGTCCTCACACACCATTCGCCCGGGCGATCGAGTTTGCGCGTCGGATTCCACCAGGTACGCTTCGCGACATCCTGCACACTTCGCGGTTGCCAGAGCAGACGAAGAAATACCTCAGGAAAAATCTCGAAACGAGAGGGAAGTAACGAGCGCGGCAACTGTGTTGGCATTAGTTTCCTACCGACCGCCGCCAATCTCGAGAATTGCACCCGTCGTGTACGACGAGGCCGGCGACAACAGCCACAAAACGCCCTCCGCAATCTCGTGAGGAAGACCGGCCCTGCTCATCGGGAATTGTGCCCACTAGTCGCTTCAACCTTCCCGGGTCGCCATTGGCAGCGTGCAGATCCGTTTCTGTAAGCCCCGGAGCGACCGCGTTAACTCGAATTCCTTCGGTCGCAACCTCCCGAGCAAGGCCGATCGTAAAGCTGTCAATGGCGCCTTTCGAGGCTGCGTAATGCACCCACTCTCCCGCGCCCCCGGTATGCGCAGCACGCGACGAGATATTCACGATCGCGCCTCCTGCTCCTCCGCGCTTCGTGGACATCCGGAGGACCGCCTCACGCGCGCACAAGATCGCCCCTATCACGTTCACCGCGAAGGTTTTCTGAATGGCGTCGGCGGAAACGTCTTCGACCCGAGCAAACCCGCCAGTGATCCCGGCATTGTTGACGAGCCCGCGAACAGGTCCCAACTCATGTTCAGCGGTCTTGAACATCCGCAGGATCTGTTCTTCGCTCGAAACGTCCGCATGAATCGCGACGGCCTGCCCCTTGTTGCTCGCGATCTCTGAGACGATGTGATGGGCTTCCTTCTCGCCACCGCAGAAATTGACAGCCACAGAGTACCCTCTGCTCGCAGCCAAGCGGGCGATCGCAGCACCAATGCCGCGGCTCGCGCCTGTCACGATGAGAGTTCCCAAGTCTGCCGCGCTTTCCGTCAAGAAACCTCCGAGAGAATAACCAAGGGTGTTCCTACACCTTCACCGCATCCCGCTTGCCATGCATGACTTGTACGACGGCTTCATACAATCGCTTGCGAGCTTCATGCCGCTCGTACGCGCGCGTGATGTAGCGAACGTGAAGCTCAATGCCGGCCGAAGTCGGAATCACATTGATGCCAGGCGTCGCCGACAGTGTCTTCGCTCGGTACTTTGTCGTTGTTTGCTGCCACTCAGCCTCCGCCTTCCCGGCATTTGCGGCCGTTTCGGCTTCGACCAGCTTCTGAATGCCATCGATCACTGTGTACGGATCCTGGCTCGCTGGGATCAATACTTGCAGTTCATCCCACATCCATTGCCCCGATGTTGTGAAATTGAAGAAGTGTCCTTCGATCGCGAAACTGTTCACGAACGAAACGCGTCGACCTGTGGGGTGGCTCGAATCGGTCCAGTTGCCAGTTTCGAGCAGAACGGTTTTGAGTAATCCGATTTCGACGACCTCGCCACCAACACCATTGATCTCGACCCAGTCGCCTACGCGGATGCCGTTGCGCCCCATGAGCACGAACCAACCGAAGAAAGCGACGATGAAATCTTTCATCGCAACCGTAAGGCCTGCGCCAGCAAGGCCGAGTACGGTGGTCGTCTGCGTCGGCATGCCGAGAACGATGAATAATATGAGGAGCGCTCCCAGGGCCTGTACCGCGAATTTCACCACGGACCGCAGCGTATCGATGCGTTTGTTCTCGGCCGACATACCGGTGAAAAGACTGTCGATGAGGCGCGCGGCCAGATAGACGATGAACAGCACTACCAAGATCCAGAGCAGCGCCTCGATCATGTGGTGTAGCGCCGACCGTTCGCGTGCCTCGACCAAGACGATCCAGTTCGCATAAATGTCACCCAGATCTTGTTCGTCTTGCAGGCGGCGTCCGCGATCGGCGAGGTTCTTCTGATCGATCGTGTATTGCTTCAGAGAGTCGAGCGCGGCTTTGGCGGCAGCTTTGGAGTCATTACGATTGCTGGTGCCGCTCCCTTTGGAAAAGCCCTTCGCCAGATCTTTTGCTGCTTCCCGGCTTCCTTTATCCTTCTCAACTTGCGCTTCCAACAGCCCGTGCTTCTTGGTTAAATACGCTTCTTTTTCTGCAGTTTCTTGCTGAGCCTGCTGGAGTTGAGTCTTCTTCTCGCGCAAGGCTTGCCATGCCCGAAAGACGCTCCACAATGTTCGCGCCTGATAATCCTGTTCGTGCGGATTCACCGCCGACGCTACAGTCGCATTCGGACTGTGCTCGCCCGCTTCGTGTTCTGCTTGCAGCCGCTTGATTTTCGACTGCGGATCTCCTCCCGCCTGCTCGAGATCCTCGTTCGCATCGTCGAGTTCATCTTGATCCAGATCGGTTTGCGCTTTTGCGACGTCGACCTGGTCCTGCAAATTGTCTTTCTGCGAATCTGGGGCAGTCGCCAACTTCTTGGTCAGCTGAACGACACTTTCCTGATCCTCTTTAACCGTCTGTTCGGCCTTGATTTTGCGGGCTGAAATCTCCTTCGCTTCAGCTGAGAGCGGCGGAGGATTTTGTTGTGCGCTGCGCAACGCATCGAAGAAAGCTAAATCGACCTCGTGATCGCCCGCCTTCTCCGCTTCATGGGCAAGTGCCTGTTCCTGGGGCGTGGAGGCCATCGCGGCCATTTTCTGCGCTGTCTGCAGCGGGCGCTGATCCACGAGCGGATGCTGAGTTGCTGCAGTTCTTCGTCCGAGTAGCCTCTTGCTGGGCGTCGCAGTGCCTTCTTCGGCATTGTCAGAGGGCAGATCCCGGGTCCAGAGCAATCCCCCAACGGTCGCGCCCATCAACAGCAGCAGAACAATCGCGGTGATCCAATGTCGCAATTTCATAAGATGTTCCAGTACATATCGCAGACACGCAGCTGGCTGCGTCTTCTCTCGACAATCACAGCGGCGCAACGTTCCTCACACTCTAGCAAGAAACGACACCTCGAAGCGATGGCGGAGGCCCAGCAATTCGCGCTCAAAGTATGAGGCGACTGCTCAGTTTAGACGCGCACGTTCGTAATCTGCCCAGCCGCGCGTAGGCGTCGTAACATCGTCCCAAGATCATGCTGGAGTATTTCCAATCGATTCTGGATCGACCATGGCAGCCGGTTTCTCGTCCCGCGCTGGCGGCCTGGCTGGCGTTCTATCTAGGGTTCATGGCCTACGCGTTCAATGCTCATGGCGGATTTCTCTTCATCGATAGCGCGAATCTTGTCGTACACGAAGGCGGGCATAACCTCTTCGCCTGGTTCGGCCCGACGCTCTGCCTCTGGGGAGGCACATTGCTGCAGTGGCTTGTTCCGTTCCTGCTGGCGACTTACTTCTTCACGGAGCGCCAGACCTCGGGATTCGTCTTTTGCCTGTTTTTCTTTTTCGAGAACTGGCTCTACACTGCGACCTATATGGCCGATGCTCGGGTGCAGGAGCTTCCGCTGGTGACAACTGGAGATCCGGATTTCGTGGAACACGACTTCTTCAAGATCTTCTCCGGCCTCGGCGTGCTGAACTACGACACGAGAATTGCGATGGTGGTGAGATTGCTGGGCTGGTGCGGGATGATATCCATCACCGTCTGGCTGGCCTCGAGATCGAAAGCCACGGAGATGCAGCCAACGTTCCCGTCTGCATTCCCGAAGCCGGCTGTATCGTTGATTGATCGTTACCCTGGAAGGCCCGTCGCAGCGATGCGCAACCAGCAACCAATAGCCGCGCCCGACAAGCCTACGGCACCCAATCCCCAATGAACACATTCGTCTCGTGCGGCGCCTTGGCATTGCGGTTGGATGCCCACACCAACTTCTTCCCGTCGGGCGAGAACATAGGGAATCCATCAAAGCCGTCGCTGTACGTGATGCGCTCCAGCCCGCTGCCATCGGGATTCATCGTCCACAGCTCGAAATTTCCCTCGCCACCTGTCGCGTGCGTCTGCGGATCGTAATTCGACGAGAAGATAATCCGCTTGCCATTAGCGGTGAATGCCGGGCCAAAACTGGCCGCGCCTAAATTCGTAATCTGCTTTTTGTCGCTGCCATCCGCCTTCATGATCCAGATTTCGAGGGATGTCGGGCGTATCAGATTCCGCGAGAGCAGTTCCTTGTAATCGTCGCCCTCTTTCCGGGTTTGAGGATGATACGCGCGGTAGACGATCCACTTGCCATCCGGAGAAAAGGTTGGGCCACCGTCGTAGCCCAACTCGTCAGTCAGTTGTTTGACGTGCTTGCCGTCGGCGTCCATCGTGTAGATGTCGAGATCGCCGTTACGCATCGATGTGAAGGTAATCTTCTTGCCGTCGAGCGAGATCGTTGCTTCAGCGTCGTACCCCGGCGTCGTCGTCAACTGCTTCAGATCCGAACCATCCGGGTTTGCTGTGAAGATGTCGTATCCCGCATACACGCCCCACACGTATCCCTTCGAGTAGTCCGGCTTTGGAGGGCACTCGGGGCTCGCCAGATGCGTCGAAGCGTACAGAATCTTCTTGCCGTCGGGAAAAAAGAAGCTGCAGGTCGTGCGTCCCTTGCCGGTCGAAACCATGTGCTGGTCCGCGCCGTCGATATTCATCTCGAAAATCTGGTCGCATTTCACATCGCCGTGAGTCGACTGGTAAATCAGTTTTTTTCCGTCGGCCGAGAAGTAAGCCTCTGCATTTGATCCTCCAAATGTTAACTGATGCACATTGCGGAGATGCTTCTCTTGCGGAGTGGCCATGTCGGGCGAAGGTGAAGTTTGAGCTGAGATCGTGCGCACAAACGCAACGTATAGGAGGAAGAGCGTGAGAAATGCCAAGACCGTTCGCTTCATAGGATGGCCGCTAGTTTAGCGCGGGAACCGGAAACCACAAAGGCTCTGAATCGGACTAAGACGCGGACACAGCTCATGCCCACCGCAGTATTTGTCTAAACCGTCCGACGCTAAGCTCCGAACGGTCCGGTCGCAACACGCGCTAGATTCTGCAGTTCCTTCAAGTAGATTGGACGCAAGAGCAGAGTTGAAACCTTTCGTTCGATTGCGCCTGCGAAGCCCTCCTTTACAGGCAGCTCGGTGGAAATGGTGACGCGTGAGTCTGCCGGCGCGGTGCCAGGATCTACGGTGAACGTGGTAACCGAATTATTTCCGTCAAGATACGTCTCAACGATGACCCGTCCGGGGTCGGGTTCAGTGATGGCAGCTCGAAAATATTGCCTTTTTCCCAGCAGGCTCATCTGAAAACGAATCACGGTTCCGGCGCCGACGCCTCCTTGCTCGACCATCAGGTTGCTGAACTGCTTCGGCAAAATACGCGGGTGCCCGTCGAGATAGTTCGCAATCAGTGAATAGACGCGCTCTCGGCGGGCGGGAATGATTGCGGACGCGGTAATAAAATGTTTCTCCGGCTTGTTGTTCATCGGACTTGAACTTTCTCTTTGCTATCGTCGATTGGGGCGTTTACTTCTGAAAGTGATTTCGGATGGCCTCTGCCTGAACGCGGGTAACTACCGCGGACAGCGCAGCAGCGTCCGCCTGCTGGACAGCTCGCAAGCTGCCAAAATGTTCGAGCAACCGACGAGTCGTACTCGCACCGACTCCGGGGATTTCAAGCAATTCCGTCGACCGGTCGCGCATCTGCCGGCGCTTTCGGTGAAAGGTCACGGCAAAACGGTGAGCCTCATCGCGGATCAGCTGAATCAGATGCAGCACCGGCGAATGATGATCGAGCGCGATCGGATCCCGCTCTTGTCCGTAGACGTAGAGAATTTCCTCACGCTTGGCAATCGCAGCCAAGGGCTGGTTGATGATTTCGAGGGACTCCAGCGCCGCGGCAGCGGCATGGAGCTGTCCCAAACCCCCATCGATCAAGACCAGGCTAGGCATGGCCTTCTGCTCGTCCTGCACGCGTTTGTATCTTCGCGTCACCACCTCGCGCATCGAAGCGAAATCGTCAACGCCCTGTACCGTTCGGATGATGAATTTCCGGTAATCCGACTTCTTCATTTTGCCGTCTTCCCAGACCACCATTGAGGCGACGGTTTCAGCACCCTGTATGTGCGAGATATCAAAACATTCGATACGCTTCGGAAGTTCAGGAAGGCCGACGGCTTCCTGCAGTTCTTCCTGAATCCTGCGGGCGTTCGGCTTGAGCACGCGGAACCGCTGATCGTAGGACTGCTTCGCGTTATTTCCCGCCAGATCGATCAGTGAACGTTTATCCCCGCGCTGCGGAACAAGAATGTGTACACGACCACCCCGGGCACCCTCACCGGCATTTTGTTCCGAGAGCAAGTCTTCCAGTTCGCCGGAGTCCTCGAATGCAACTGGGACGTAGAGATTGCGTGGAACGTAGGGCTGCCCAATGTAAAGCTGCTTCAGGAGGGCTGAGAAAAATTCTCCGGGATGAAAGGAACTGCTGATTGCTTTCTCGTCCGAAGGTCCGCTACGTCCAAGGGTCGAAAGCTCCAGGGAGTCGTTGCCTTCCACGGAAGATCGAAATCCTCCCTCATTTTGCTCTGGAGAACCACTCTCGGCCACGGAACTCACATCCAGGTCTTCAACTAACGCAAATTCTGGCAAGTCCTCCCAAAAGAATTCGCGGCGGTCGACCATCTTTCCGCCGCGCATGTGGAATAGGTTCACGGCCAGCATCCCGTTCTCGTAGTGATAGCCGAACACGTCCGCATCATCACCTTCAGCAGAGGCGATACGCTGCCGCTCCTGCAATTGCTCAACAGTCGAAATCAGGTCGCGGTAACGCGCGGCCCGCTCGTACTCCTGATCCGTCGCCGCCTGCTCCATCCTTGTGCGAAGCGAGCGCGCCAAATCCGTCGGGCGTCCCTCAAGAAACATCTTCACGTCGCGAACGGCCTCCTGGTACACCTCAGGCGTGGTTAAGTCCTGCACACACGGTCCGAGGCAACGCTTGATGTAGTACTGCAGGCACGGTCGCGGATGAAAGCGCGTCAGATCCACCTTGCACGAAGGGATCAGGAAATTACGGTGGATCAGGTCGACAATCCGATACGCGAGATTGGCAGGGAAGTAAGGGCCGTAGTACGCACTGCCGTCTTTGCGCAGTCGGCGCGTGACGTACACCCGGGGCCAACGCTCCGCCAACGTCAACTTTACATAAGGATACGTCTTATCATCGCGGAGCAGAATGTTGAACCGCGGCTTGCGCTGCTTGATCAGATTGTTTTCGAGCGCCAGCGCCTCTTTGTTGTTGGCAACAACGATGTACTCGACGTCAACCGCCTCACGCACGAGGGTGCCGGTTTTGGAATCTTCCCACCGTCCTTCATGAAAATAGCTCGACACCCGACTGCGCAGATTCTTGGCCTTGCCGACATAAATCACATCGCCTTCGGCGTTCTTATAGAGGTACACGCCGGGCTCGGTCGGAATGGTTCGAATTTTTGACTGCAGGTCCATGGTGCGAGCTGGAAACTCTATTCTATTGGATGGGAAACGTAGCCGTTGTGTTACAAAAAGGGCAGATGAGCCCCATGGAATCGCGTCCAGGCACTCAGTTCAGGAATTCATTTCGTCTGTTCTTCAACCAAACGTTGCTCCGTTGCATTGCGACGTGTGCGGTGCTCCTCGCGCCTGCTCTCGGACAGAGCATTACGCCGGTGCCAAGCCAGTCTCAGCCACAGATCACAAAGTCGCCGGAAGGGAAGCAGGAAGAGGCCGCGCGTGCGGCGGCTCGCGCGAAAGCCCACCACTTCGATCGGGTCATCATCATCGTTCTCGAAAATGTGGATTATGAGCGCGCGGTCCAGGATCCGAATCTTGCCGCTCTCGCAGCGCGCGGAGCGAGTTTCACAAATTTCCACGGCCTGTTTCATCCTTCATATCCCAACTATCTGGCGATGATTGCGGGAACCGACTTCAGCGTCCATCGAGGCGGCAGCTATCTCGGCGACAAGCAGGTGGATTTTCCCAACGACGCCGAGCACAAAACGATTGCCGACCGCCTGATCGCGTCCGGTTTGGATTTCAAACAATATGCCGAGGAACTTCCTGACAGCTCTTGTCCCTGGCAAGTGTCTACTCTGCATGTAGCCGACAAGCGCGGCAACTACGTTCGCCGCCACGTGCCGTTCCTGAGTTTCCGTGAGGTGCAGGAAAAATTCTGTGATCGCGTCATCCGCGTCGACTCCGCAAAGGCAGACAACTTCTTCGTGCAGGATGCACGCAAGGGATTGGTCGCGTACTCCTTTTACACGCCCAACATGAATCACGATGGCCACGACACCAATGCTCAAGTGGCCGGAGCGTGGGCCAGAAAGTTCCTGGATGAAACCTATCCTGAGAAACTGCGGCAGGGAACACTGGTTGTGCTTACCTTCGACGAATCCGGAGGCAATGAAGACAACCGTATCTTCACCGTTTTGCTCGGCGACATGGTAAAGGACTCAAGTCATCTGGATGCGTCAGTGCTGGGACACAGGTATACCCATTACAGCGTGCTGCGCATGATCGAGGACAATTTTGGCCTTGCGCCTCTGACCTCGAATGATCGCGAAGCAGAGCCGGTTACCGGCATATGGCGATGAAAACAAGCCTGGTGCGATGTTGCAAAACAGCGTCCTACAGGGTCTTAGACCCCCTGATCTGAGTGTTACTGTATAAAATTTCCATGCTGGATGTGGGGTTTGCGTTGAATTTGGCCTCCCCGGCAGCGCCGCGCTGACCTCAAATATCCCGCAAACCATTGAAAACGTTTATACTTCTATCGCGCCGAACCGGCGCCGCGAACTGGCATCTCTCGTGCAAAACTACTGGCGGGACTTGTACAGTAATCGATCATTCCCAGGATAAATTTTTGCAGTTTCGGCGCACGGGGAGACCCGCAGCGCACCTGATAAGAGAAGGACTCAAGGAGCCTCACCCTATGAACCGCACTTCGTTAGCAATTTGCCTGGCAGCCAGCATGGTGGCTACCGTCGGTTGCTCCAGCAAGAACTATGTGAAGCAACAGACGACTCCACTGATCAACAAGACGAACGAGCTTGATGATCTGACGGCGAAGAACACAAAAGACATCAAGGACGTCGATGCTCGCGCGCAGGCTGGCATTCAGGCCGTGAATGCCAAGACCGCTGAAGTCGAGCAGAAGACTCAGACCGCCGCCAGAACGCCGCTCAGGCGCAACAGGTGGCGGATGCCGCCAATTCTCGCGTCGGCGTGCTGACCAATACAGTCGCCAATCTCGACAACTATCACCCCGTTGCTGAGACCTCGGTAAAGTTTGGATTTAACCGGGACAATTTGACGCTCGAAGGCGCAGGAGGCCCTGGATCAGCTCGCAGCCAGCATCGCGTCGACCAAGGGCTACATCATCGCGCTGGAAGGCGGAACGGACTCGGTCGGTCCGGCTGACTACAACTACGATCTGAGCCAGCGCCGCGCCAACTCGGTGATCCAGTACCTGGCGACAAAGTACAACGTTCCGGCACACAAGATCTATGTGATCGGCCTGGGCAAGGACAAGCCGGTGGAGACGAACAAGACTTCCGCTGGTCGCGCCGACAACCGTCGCGTCGATGTTCGTCTGATGACCAACACCGTGGGTGGAGGCAATCAGCCGGCAGCACCTGACCGCTGGCAAGCAATCCGTCCTCGATGTAACGAACAAGTTTACCCTCCTCCCCGGAGGACTTCGCCAACCAGGCCGCTCATTGCCTCCCCCGAGCGGCCTGTTTTTTTTGCTCTCAATAAGCACAGTAATTTGAGACAGCGAAGATGGGTTCCACCCGCCGCTAGAGCCGAAAACGAAGCCGATAGCCGGGACCCTGCTGTACTATTTCCCCATGTCCCCTCTTACCTTGAACCGTCGCTCGTTCGTCGCCGCATCCGCGGTATTGCCTTGGGCCTTTCGCGGGATGGCTTCAGGTGCTTCCACATCCATACCGGTGGGGCTTGAGTTGTACTCAGTTCGCGAAGCCCTCAAGAAGGATCCGGAAGGCACGGTTCGCGGTGTCGCGCAGATGGGATACAAAGTAGTCGAGTTCTATGCGCCTTATTTTGAGTGGACCGACGCCCAAGCCAAGCAGATGCGAAAGCTGATGGACGACCTCGGCATCTCTTGCCATTCAACTCACAATGGCGCCGACAATTTCGGCGCGGAGAAAATCGAACGAGCGCAGGATTTGAACGTGATTCTCGGAAGCAAATACGTTGTGCTGGCCTGGACAGATCCGAAGACTGGCACGGATGGCTGGAAGACAGTCGCCGATCAACTGAACACGGCCGCCGAAAAACTTGAGCCGGCTGGCCTGAGGCCCGGATATCACAATCATCAGGCGGAGTTCACGCCAATCAACGGACAACGCCCCATCGAAATTCTTGCCAAAAACACGAAGCTGTCGGTCATGCTCCAGCTCGACGTCGGCACGTGTATCGAGGCGGGATCCGATCCGGTGGCGTGGATCCAAGCCAACCCCGGACGCATTCGGTCCATCCATTGTAAGGACTGGTCTCCGGACCCGGCCAAGGGCTACAAGGTCTTGTTCGGAGAAGGGAAGGCGGATTGGAAGAACATCTTTAAAGCCGCGGAGAATGGCGGCGGAGTTGAATACTATTTGATCGAGCAGGAAGGCAGCCGGTATCCGGAAATGGAAACGGCGCAGCGATGTCTTGCGGCATATCGCTCGGTCCGCGGATGACGATAAAATAGCTTATGCGCAGTTTGTCCTTGGCTTTGTTGCTCGGCAGCCTTGTGGGAGTCGCAACCTCCCAGGCGTCGAATCCTCCGTCTGCTCCTCCGGCGAGTTCTCAGGCGCCCGATTCAAGCGAAGCAAGACCGGCACGCACACCAAACTTGGAGCCTCCACATTCCGACCGCGTCAATGCCGACTCTCTGCCCGATCAGGATGGGGAGAGTTCGAGCAAAGATACGCAGATCGACCTCAGCCCGCCTTCCGACGACACCAAGGCGCATCCGAAAAGTTCAGAGGTGGTGAGGGACGCCGAGACTGCGCCCGGCAACGAGGTGGGCGAGTTCCATCCCTGGGATCCTCATAAGGCCGCAAAGGATGTCGAGGTGGGCGATTTCTATTTCAAGCGAAAGAACTATCGCGCAGCGGAAGATCGGTACCGCGAAGCCCTCTACTACAAGGAAAACGATGCTATCGCGACTTTCCGTCTGGCTGTGTGTCTGGAGAAGATGGACCGTCCCGACGAAGCGCGATCACAATACGAGAGCTATCTCAAGATACTCCCGCACGGTCCGCAGGCAGACGAGGCCCACAAAGCGATCGAGCACATCAAGGTAGCGGACTCAAGGGCGAACGTAGGCAAGTAGATTCTGTTCAGTGCTCACCGGCGTGTCTTGATCTTCTTCTTTTCCGGGCCGGGTTCGCCATTTCCGAGACTGCTTTGTTCGCCTTCTCCCAGAATCAGATTCGAAGGCCATTTGGGTCCAGACTCCAGCAGTTTTTTTCGCTGTGCCGACAGGCGGACCAGATTCTCTACCGTGTCGGCGCAGGCATGGATGGCTTGCGCGCGCAACGCTCCTTCAAACTCGCCGCGGATGATCAGCATCGCCGTACCGTGCATCAGCGACCAAATCGCCAGCATGAGGCGATTGTGCTGGCGCGGACGCCCTTCCAGTTGCTCCGACAGCCGGCTACGCATGAGGTTGAAGGATGGCCAAGGCTCATGCAGAGAGGGAGGCCGTCCCACGCCATCGAACAAAACTTCATAGGAGTGGGAATTCTCCAGCGCAAATTTTAAGTAACTCTGCACCGCTTCGCTCAACGACTCCGTATGCGTCAGAGCTGCGAAGAGTTCCTGCCGGGTTTTGAGGCGAAGCGCCCGCAGTATGTCGTTTCGGTCGCGATATCTCTCATAGACAGTTGGCGTCGTGGTCGCGGCAGCTTTCGCGACAGCTCGCATAGTCAGGGACTTCTCGCCTCCTCGCGCCCACAGCCGCGAGGCCGCTCCAAGGATTCGTTGTTCCAGATCTGGATCAGGATGCCGGGGCACATTACCTCCGCGTCAACTGCAATATCGATTCTTTACTTGCACTGCGTATTATTAACGTTGTATACTGAATTCAAGGTTTTAACCTTGCAGTACGGATTCTAGCGGGTCTGCGTAAGTGGCAGTCCTCCCAATGCGGCTCGCTGGATCCACCTGCCTCATCCCCAAAGCTACAAGGAGTGGCAAAATGCAGTCTGGAGGAAACAAGCATGTCGATGTGGTGCGCCTGAAGGCCGATCTGTCCGCAGCGAGCGTAGAAATGCTCAGTGCGCACTGCGCCGCCGACCGAATTCGCCTGCAATATTCGCCGCAAGAGATCGTAACTTTCGGTGAGAGGACCGCACTGAAGCGGGCGATCGCGTCCGCGAAAGCGCTTTACAACTTCTTCTCCCAGATCGATGCCCAGCTCAACGAAAGGGAAGACTCCAGAAGTTAGGGCAGTGATTCGGGCAGAGTTTCTAAAAGTTACTGCCTAACACCTCCAGCGCGACATCCACAGATCTATTTTTCCACGCGGATGAATTCGCCAGTAGACGCGTTCACCGACACAGTCAGCTTCGCTCCCTCACGAACCGGGCCGTAGATCACGTGCCAGACAAGTTCATTCGTATTGTGATTCCAATCGCAGATAAATGTCACCGGAGTATCCGGAGCTTTCTCCAGAACCTTGTCGCCCCCATGTTTCTGAGCAGTCTCTTCGGCTTGATCCGAATCGACCTTCAGAAACGCCATGTCGAATACCTGCGTCGAAGCGTTTGTCGCGCTGTAGCTGTCCTCGGTGCCAGGATTGATTCCGCGCGCAGGAGCACCGTCTGCCGCGCTGCCTGACCACGTATAACCCTTTTCCGAGCGGGCCGTCGCCGAGGCAAAATTACCCCGCCACACCGACCACTTGCCGTCGTGTCCATTGCCATCTTTGGTTGCTACACTCTCGATCCGATAGGGCTTCGCGTCGAGGTTCCAGCCTCGTGCGGCCACGTAAAGCTTCTGGAAGGCGGATCGCGCCGTGATCAACTCCGGACCTTTCGGTTCCGTTTTTGCAGGCTCGGCCGGCTTGCTGGGCTCAGAAGAACACGCGACGAGCATCGCAAGCAACAACATTGCAAGGGAGGCGGAGAAAACTGTTGAGCGCGTTCCAACACGCGAGGCTGCGTTTGATCGGGTGCGGAGAGGGTAGCCGTTTCCATGGCGTCCTTCCTGATATAAATGAAACAGGGTTTATTGTCGCCGCAACATTCTATCTGAAAGCTCGAAAAAGGTAAGTGACACCGGTGGACCCTCGCCTCGCCAGACTGCAGCGTGAGATCGCCTCGGCAATTTCAAGATTCCCCGCGGGCCAGTTTCTGTGGCATGAACCGGAGAAATGGTGCGCGGCAGAAATTCTGGAGCATCTGTGTCTGACTTATACCGGCACGATCAAGGGGTTCGGACGTGTTCACGAATCTGATAAATCTCTCGCTTCCAAACTCACGCTAAAGAATCGTGGACAGTCTTTTGTGGTGCTGGGACTGGGCTACATGCCAACCGGTAGAAAGTCTCCTGACAGAGCAAAACCTCGCGGCCTCCCGGCCGAAAAGGTCATCTCCGAGATAGGGCCTGCGATTACAGATCTCGACAATGTGATGTCCAGGTGCGCGGCGAAGTTTGGAGCGCGTACGAAACTGCTCGATCATCCCTTCCTTGGACCGTTTTCCGTGAACGAGTGGCGCAAGTTTCACTTGGTGCATGGGTTGCACCACGTGAAGCAGATTCATCGGTTGCGCGAAAAGTTAGCCACCTAAAATTCGAAAACATTCAGGAGCAAAAAAGAAAGCGCCGGACGTCAATCCGGCGCCCCATGATTCCAGCTAAGACTACGGTTCGCGGACGGAGGGCGGAACGCCCGCCTTGCGAGCTTCTTCTTGCATGTCGTCCAGGTTCTGCTTGGCGTCTTCGAGGGCCTTCTGTTTGTCGGCGATTTGCTGTTTATACTGGGCGTCTTGCTTGTCCCATTCGGCGGAGTTGCGCAGCCGGTTGCCTACGTCGGCATACATGGCGGCAGCTCGCACTTGGTATTCGCGCTGCAATACGTCGAGTTCGCGAGTCGTAAGATCAATCTGACTTTTCTCGGCCGTAATCCTATCGCCCCACTGCTTCCATGCGGCGTCCTTGGCGCCTTGATCGCCGCCTTGATTGGATGGGTTCGCTGGTTTCTTGTCGTCTGCTGGTTTCGCACCAGCCTCGGTTTTGCCTTCGCCTTCCGCAGGCGTTGCAGCCGGAGTCTGTTCTTGTTTGGCTTCGGTAGCGGTGCTGCCGGCGGCCGGAGCTGCCCCTACAATTGAAAGCTTGTCATCTGTGGGTAAATTGTCGTTGTCGAAAACCTTTTTCTTCGAGGGCGCCGCGGAATCCTTGCGGATCTGGCGGGCATATGTACCCAAGGAGCCGTCCGCCGAGCCCTGCGGAGCCGACGGAGCCTGATTCTGAGCGACGGACGTAAGACCGGCCGCGATCAGCATCAGCGTAAGTCTCATTCCATTTTGAGCAATTCGATTCATAGCTTCACCTTTTCCAGACTCTGTTTTGCGGCCAGGCTTCCTGCATCTGTCCGCTTCTTGCCGATTCATCGAGCCGCGGCGACTCCATCAGCCGTCTTCTGAGACGACTGCTTCGCCAACAAAAATCCGCCTAGATTCCGATCCAATTGAGATGCTTCCTGCGCGATGTCGATTGCGATCTGCTGTGCCAGGTCCGGATCGCGATTGCTCGCCAGTTGCTGTGCATAGCCCGCGATGGTCGCAAGCGAAACGCGCAACTGCAGCGCCATTTCCGCCGACAGTTCGCCATGCAAGTCTTGTTGTCTGCGGATCATCTCGATCTCACTGAGATCGTTGATGAGGCACGTCACTCCTAACAAACTTCCATCAGCGGCTGGAACCTGAGAAAGGGTTATCGAAAGAAACCGCTTCTGTCCCGCCGGAGTTTCATACTCGGCGTCGGCTTGGCGGCGCTTGCTGCCTTCGCGCAACACCGCGTGTACTTCCTCCGCAAGCTCGATTCCGTCAGTACCAGAGGTTTCAGATTCCTGTCCGTTCTGGATAAGCGCGCCGCGAAAAATATCGCCTGCGCTCATCCCGTTGACGGACCCAAATCCGAGAATGGCTTTTGCCGCGGGATTCGAAGTCTTTACCAATCCGTTCGCGCCAAAAACCAGCACTCCGCTGGAAAGATTCGAAAGCACCGCCTGGCTAAAGTTTTCACTCGTCCGCGCCCGATGTTGCTCCGCTTGCGATTGAACCTGCAACTCGTGTTTCTGTTGTTTGAGTTGCTGAATTACCGTGTTGTACAGATTCAGTGGCAACGTCTCCAGCGACCGGCTCGGCGTGCTCGATAAACTCTGTTCCTCGGAGATGTTTTTCCGCAGAAGGCGAACAAAAATGATCCCAAGCAGGAATGCGACAGCTGAGCACATGAGCACTGCGGCTGCTCGCCACAAAACCGGATTGGCCAGAAGTCTCACCAGAGGCTCCCATACCAGTGCAGCAATCGGTCGCCGAAGAAACACGACAGAAGTGCCATGGTGCCGAGAAAAACTCCAAACGGCATCTGGTAATTGCGGTAAACAATCTGCGCGGACTGCCATCCGCGCCGGCGCGCTGCTTGCGCGTTGGCAAGGCGCTTCATGAAGCGATGGGTTCGCTTCATCCACACCACCAGCACCGTGCCCACTCCAAACAGCGATCCGGCAAACGATCCTGCAAAAATCGTCAGGACAGTCAGCTTCATGCCAAGAAACGCGCCCACCATGGCCATGAGCTTCACGTCCCCGAAGCCCATGCCTTCGTTGCCGCGCCAGCGCAGATAGATTGCCGCCGCTCCGTAAATGAACGATGCCCCCAGGCCGGCGCCCAGTAGGGAATCGACCAAGGACCACAACCGATCCGTGAGGTCTCCGCTGAACGGCAGGTTGACCGCGCCGGGCAGAAATTGCGTGGCCAGATCATTCACCGGAACGATCAAGCTCAGGATCAGCCCCAGTCCTAATCCGGTCAGCGTCAATTTGTCGGGCAGAAGCTTGGTTTCAGCATCGGTGAAAATCAGGCCGAGCAGGAGAAACGAGAAAGCGCAGTACTTCAAAGTCGAGAGAGTCCAGCCGAAATACCAGTAACAGGCCAGAAACATGGCTCCAGTCAACAACTCGATGATCAGATAGCGAGGAGATATGGCCGCCTTGCAGTGTCGGCAGCGCCCTCGCAAGATCAGCCAGCTCAACACGGGAAGGTTGTCGTACAACGCGATCGCCTTCTTGCATTTTGGGCAAGCCGAACGGGGTGTCACCACCGACAGATCCAGCGGCATCCGGTAGATACACACGTTCAGAAAGCTGCCGAATGCCAGCCCGAGGAAGAAGATCGCCGATGCGATGAGTGGATCCACGTGTTTGAAGAACCGCCACCCGGGACGAATTTCTCCCATAGAACGAGTGAGGTCTTGGTTCTTGATTGGATTATAAGGCGATCAAATGGGAGAGGACTAAGGTACCGAAGTCACTGTCCGTCTGGACAAGGGCCAGTAAGCCATTGGTTCACTGAGGGTTACCGACGAAAGCGAACACCGGACATGGAAGCCGTGAGGTCACTCATCATGAAATCACTAGTGGGTAGAGAGCCGCACGCAAGCGTCCTGTTCCGCTGTGGCCCAACCGTTGTCATTCCGCGCAAAGCGAGGAATCTGCTTAAGGTCGCCTTTGGCTCGGGGGAGTGGCGCGCAAACAGAAGATTCCTCGCGATGATCAACCACTACTTCGATTGGATCCCTTCAACGTACGCCACTAAATTCGTGATTCTCTGTTGCACCTGGGCATCATGCCCATGGCTGATACTCGAGAACAGAGGCCCCCAGATCGGCATTTCGGTGTCGCCGTGAGCCGGATTGGTAGCCTGTCCACGCAGAATGGCTGCGACGTGCGCGGCAGGATACTTACCGCCGTTCTTTTGTGCCAGAGCGGTCAAATCGACGGGAGCGGTTTTCATTGCCGACGCTGCCGGACCGTTGCCTTTTCCATCGCTACCGTGGCAAACCGCGCAATAGCTCTTGAACATCTCCTTACCCGAACCGGACGAAGCATTCGTGATCGGAACGTGCTTTACAGTAGTCGATGATTGAGGCGGAGTTTGCTGTCCTGCGGCGAAAGCGGACACCACTATTACAATTACAGCGGCACTGATGAATTTTGTTGCACTCATAAAGTCATCCTCCAAGCGTCTCTGAAGCGAAATTCGTCACAACAGAAAAGTCTAGGCGTGCCTTCTCAAACAGGAATGTGACGGAAATCACAACCGAGTGTGAGCGAGTAGGACGGGATACATGCGATCGTCGCGAGCAATGCCGAATTAGGGCATCGCGAAGCGCAGCAGTTCTCCATCGAGCGACAGAGCGGAGGGCTCTACGGCAGGGAGGCGTCCCTGCCATCGGCACCAATCAGCTGGTACCAATCGAGTTTGTGCATCAGGGTTACTGATCCAGCCTTCGGATGTTTCCTCGCGAAGGCGAAAGGAAAACCCTGGAGCCCTTAGGATCGCCGCGCTCGACTTCCATTCAAACAGGCTCGCAGCCAATCCCTCGGTTATGGACTCTCGCGGATCAAGACATAAAATCCACGTCTTGTTGACGCCCACATATTGTCTGAGCGAAATGGACTCTCTTGCGCGAACCACCCTGGCGCCGTATTCGCGCGCGATCCGGAGCGTGGCGTCGTTCGATCCGTGATCGACGATCAACAATTCGTCACAAGGGTGGAGCGTTTCCAGGCAGCGCCCGAGGCGCAGGCCGTCGTTATGGGTGTGCAGGACTGCAGTGATCAACGTCATCTCGAGTGACGGGTCGTGGCTCCTTCAGCGATGCGGTGGTTTGTTGTCGCAGACGCGTTCAATTACTGTGAATCGCCCAACTTCTGCCGGTCGGCGTCTGCACTTGGGGCTTGGACAACTGTAATTGGCGCTTGGAGCGTAAAATTCAGCACAGTCTCCGACGCCAGCTTGATTTGTTGGCTCTTCGTAGCAGCTTGAACACCCCCTCCAACGCCCGCGCCAGCTGCGGCACCAATCGCAGCGCCTTTGCCGCCACCTGCGAGTGCGCCAATGATGCTTCCGATCACCGCGCCGCCGCCCACCTTCGCAGCCGTGTTCTTGCCGCGTGAGCTGCCATTCTTTTTGTACTGGTCGGTTTGCAGGCTGTATGTTTTTCCGCCCGACGACAAGCTGTCGAGTTGGAGGATTACTTCCGACTGCCCTGCAAATTTTCCGGCACTCTTCACCGAAACGAGATGGCCGGTGAGTTCGACGCCAGCAGGCACCGCTTCTTCGCCGTCCGATGCCAGAGGAGCATTCAAGGTGGCATGGAACGTATCGCCGCTCTGATTCCTCTCGCTGTCGATCGGGTCGATGAGCCGCACTGTCATCTGCGTGCCTTGATCGATGATTAATTTCCTCGGGGCTGGCGGCGGTGGAGGCGGTGGTGTCGCTGCAGCAGTGTCCTGCGCTTGCGGCGGAGGTGTATTGTCCGCGCTCTGATCGTTCGACGGCGCCTGCTGGTCATTCGATGGAGGTGGCGTTGAATTCTTAGCCGTCCGGGATGCCCCGCGATGATGTTTCTTCTCCGGTTTCTTGGCTGGGCTCGGTTCCGTCTTGGCCAGAGGAGATTCTTTGGCAACCTGTGGTTCGACCTGCGCTGGAGCGGCCTGCGGGGCAGCATCCGGAGTTGGTTTCGCAGTATCTGCGGTCGCGGGCGCCTCGCCGATTTGCAGGTCATTCACAACGGTTTTCACGCCGGATATTGACGCAGCCTGTCTTCCGGCCGCATCCCGCTGAGCTGCGTTCTCTACGAATCCTGACAACGTCACGACTCCGTTGTTTGCCTGAACCGTGAGTTGCTTATTCGACAAGCCCGAGTCTTGGCTGAACTTGGTTTGAATATCGCTCGACATCTTCCCGTCGTCCAGCCTTCGCGCGCAGCCTACGCCCATAAGCATTGCGGCTAGAACGAGGGAGGTAATAAACAGGGATTTTTTTCTCATACTCAACTCCTGACGCCCACCGAGGATCAGCATGGTCCTCGTTCGTGACAGTTTAGATGCTCGAGAGGTTTCTTGCAGATGTAAATGTGAAGGATTGGTAAACGCAATATTCCGCGCCACGAGACCGTAGGCGGGCTCAAGGCCTTGCAAAGGGGCGGAGTTTGATCGGTAGGTGCGCTTTAGTGGATGAACTTGTAGTCGACGATGGAAGCCGCCAGCCCGGAAAATTCTTCTTCCGTTTCAGCGTCTTTGGCGCGCATAACGCGGCCCTGGCAGACTACATTGCTGTTCTTCTGCCCGGAAATCTCCTCGGGCATCTCGAATACCATTTCCACCAGCGCGTTGACTGGCAACGGATGCGGGCCGTTGAACAGGACCCCGCTTTGACTGATGTTTTCAATGATTCCTTCAAACCATGTACTGGTCTTGTTCACGCGATAGCGCAAGGGGATGTCGAGTTTCAGCCGGCGCGCGCGCGGTACCCACGATGGACGCTTCTCGCGCGTGTGGCTACGCCGGATTCCGGTCTCAGCCTTCCGCTCCACGCGCTCTGTGCGGCGCATGGTCGTCCAGTCGTACTTGTACTCGGCGGCGCACAGCAGACATACCTGGTAGTAGTCGCCGTCAGCAGCCCGCCTCGGCCAAGAGAACTCGTGGGAGCAGCGCCCAAGCATAAGTACATCCATGATTTTTTGCGGCATGATCTGGTCGGCGAACCTCGGAACGCAGGGTCATCATCGCCTGAAATAAGGAGATTTGGAAGGTTACTTTGGTGCCGTGTAGAGAGTGAGGTCTTCCATAACACGCTTTGCTTGCTATGACTTAGCCTGTGGAAAGTCTGCAGGCTGTCGGTCGCGGGGACCATTCCGACGCGCCAGATAAAGGGTCGCAGTTTTCAATGGAGATAGCCTCGGGAGCCAAGCATCGTCTGCACGCTTCGGGCCGCTGCTCGCTGTCTCTGAGAGTCAATCTCGACCGGTGTATGATCGCGCCATGCCCGCCGATCCCGTTGTTGCCGCCTTCATTCTTGCCGGCGGCAAGAGTTCGCGGATGGGCGCTGACAAAGCCTTCGTAAGTCTGAATGGCCGAACACTTCTGCAACGAGCCCTCGATGTCGCGCGTTCGGTCACGCCCAATGTTCGCATCGTCGGACCGGCAGACAAATTCGCGCCATTCGGCCCCGTGGTGGAAGATATTTTTCCCGGATGCGGGCCCCTCGCGGGAATTCATGCGGCCTTGCGGGCAACGGACACAGGTCTCAGCTTTATCCTCGCCGTCGATCTCCCATTTGTTCCGCCGGCGTTGATCCACTTTCTGATTGGGAAGGCTCAGGATTCGACTTGCAGCATAACCCTTCCACGCGTGGACCGGCGCTGGCAACCACTCTGCGCGGCCTATCGCCGATCGTTCGCCGATCTTGCTGAACATTCCCTCCGAGATTCCCGCTATCGAATCGACAGACTCTTCGCAGAAACTGGAGTACAAATCATCGAAGAGGACGAACTTCAAGCCTCCGGATTTTCTACCCAGCTATTCCGTAACCTGAACACTCCGGAAGAATTGGCCGAGGCGCGCAAGTAGCGCTCGCGGTGCGGCGTTACGTTCTATCTGAGATTCATTCGGCGAACGACAAAAAAGGCCCGGCGTTTGCGCCGGGCCTTGTCGAGCAACTGTGTTCGGGGTGGCTATTGCATGTTGTGAGCTGACATGCCGCTCTGGGTGTGCGAAGCAAAGAACAGGAAGAAGTTCGACGGAGCTTGCACCGCACGTCCCGCTGAGATCGCTGACTGGATCGCAGAGAAGGAGGTCAGACCCGTGGTGCCCTGCTTGTTCGGCCAGTCACTCTCCTGCAGAACCAGAACCGGAATCACCTGCCACCACACCGCCGGAAAGTTCAAGTCCTGATTGATCAGAACGTGGCTGTGATTCGGCGAAGGTACGAACGTGTTCGCGACAGGAGGCTTGAGGTAGCCAAGCGCAACCAACGCCGGTCCGAGGTCGAGCCGTGAAGTGTGCATCGTGCAAGTGCCGGGTGACGTTCCAGCGTCCGGACATTGCGTGAAGACACTCGGCTTGGCCTTGAAGGCCTCGGGAAGCGCGCCGAACAGCGAGATCAGAGTGCTGCCGAGCGTGGGACCGCAGATCGTTCCAGAAACCACACCGTTGCACGAGATTGCGTCGTTCGGATTCTGGTCGTTGTCACTCGAGAACATCGGTACCAGCACATAGACCGGTTCAGTGGTCACCGCCGGATTGCCAACCTTTCCTGGAGGGTTGATCGTCGGCTGAGTTCCAACCTGGCAGATCGGAATCTGCATTTCGCCGGGATCCTTCTGAGCGGCGACGCCGTTGAAATTCAGATCGGTCGTGGGCTGGTCGACGCAATCGAAATTCTGAGTATAGGTGAAGGTCAAGAGCTTGCCGTCACCGTATCCTTGAGTTTGGTTGGGCTTGCCTTGCGCAGACGCGAACGTGGCGAGTACGGCGACGACGGCCAGGGTTAAAAACGGCCGATCAAGTTTGATTCTCATGCAAATGCTCCTTTTTTTAACTTTTGAGTCTGAGACATCGCTCAGAGCAGGGTCACTGAGTTGTACGAACCGAGCAGGATTCGCAAGCGGACGCGGTTGGACGACGATCTTTGTGGCTCCAACTCTTTCCGATTTCGATCAACATCAGCGGTACGAGCGAGGTCGAGGATTGGATTGGAGAAAAAGGGATTTCTTGGAGATAGGGGAGCCTGGTGGACGCAGCTTTGCAAGGTCGGGGGATCGCTGGCCTCAAGGTTTACGATCGGCCGTCGTCGGCTGGGATGGGAAGATGACCGCCGAGCACGTCCCGACTTAGAAATTCGGGGGATGAAGTGGATGATTCTACTTCGGTTTCGTCGTTGGGGCCGTGTCGACCTTCACCGCTGCGGGATTGTCAGTTTTTCCAGTATCGACCCAAACCTGGCCCATGCGCCCGTCCGATGTCGGTGCAAGAATCGTGTGGGACTCGTCGGCCGCGCCGCCGCCCGGTCGCACGATATCGATGGATTCTCGTGTGATCTGCAAGCCGCCGTTCTCTTCGCCAGGAGTCGGTTGCTCCACCTGTCGCGTCGTGGTGCGAGCGCCTGACGTGGTCGCACGATGGACGATCGTTTCACGCTGTACAAGCTGCAGGCCGCCATCTCCCGCAACACCCGGGACGTTTGTAGAATACCTTTCGGTGGTGTCGCGTTTGTCTCCCGGGTCGCCTTGTCCCTGTTTGCTGACTGTCCGCTCGACAACGGCCATTTTGCCCTCGGCATCGGGCCGGGAGACTCGTTCTTCTTTGTTCACGGCCTGCCCGTCTGGCCGGGTGGTTCCTTCGCGAACTTCGCTGAGCTTCCACCCGCCGGTGCCATCCGACAGGAGTGTGGACTTTTTGAACTCCACCGTTCCGTCAGTGCCCTTCGTTTCGCGCTGCTCAGTCTGGACCGCCGGAGAGAATCCGCCATTGCCATCCGGCGTCATTATGGTTGTGCTCGTCGCACGCACTCCGGGGCTGAGTTGCTTCGAATCCTGGGTTTCGCGCTGCACTACTTGAAGGCCGCCATTGGCGTCTGGGTTCGAGATGGTGCGCGTGAGTTTTTCTTCGCCGCCAGAGAGCGTGCGCGATTCTTCCTGCTTCTCCTGGATCAAAATTCGCCGCCCGTCGGCGTCACGGCCGAACGTGCGTTCCACGGTCCGAACGGTCGTGTCGTTGACGCGGCGGGATTCCTTCTCCGTATCCGAATAGGGAACGTATCGCCCGTCCGGACCCAATGTTTGGACGGCTGTCTTGTCGATGACCCGGCCGTTCGACTCCGTGTGGCTTTGATCGGTGTGCGTGGGATTGATCGCTCCGCCGGGACTTCCTTGCTGGCTGCTCGAGTTCCAGGACTGGTTTCCAGAATTGTCCTGAGCTGCACAAACTTGCAGAGCGGCTAGAGCAAACAGCAACACGCTGAACCCCGAAACTATTGTCGAAGCTTTGAATGTCATTCGCGAATCCCCACGTTTCTTTGAACTATATACCTCTCTCGGATCCAGAAAAACGACCACCTGAATTCAAATTCGAAAAGAGATACCACCCAACCGCATCTCCGAAATTTGATAAGGTACAAGACTGGCGGCAACAATTTGCAGCCACAACGTCCGCATGCCCGACGATCCCAAGCCCGCGCCCTATATCGAATTCCGCGACGTCTCGAAGGCGTTCGGAGACAACGCCGTGCTCGACCACGTGAGTTTCGATGTACTTCCCGCGGAAACGGTTTGCATTCTGGGACGCAGCGGCGTTGGAAAATCGGTTTCTCTGCACCACATCATGGGCTTCCTCAAGCCTGATTCGGGACGAGTCATCGTTGCCGGGCAAGACATTACCGATTACACAGAGAAGCAACTCGAGCAGATCCGCAAGAAAGTGACGATGGTATTTCAGAACGGAGCGCTCTTCGATTCGCTCACAGTTGGCGAGAACGTCGCATTCCCTCTGCGCGAGACTCGCGAACTGAGCGAGGAGCAGATCTACCAGATCGTCGATGGCCTGCTGGAGATGGTCGGCGTGCAGGAAATGCGAGATCTATTGCCGTCGGATCTTTCGACCGGCATGAAGCGGTCGGTCGCGATCGCACGGGCGCTGGCTGCCCGCCCAGAATGCGTTCTTTACGATGAGCCGACGACCATGGTTGATCCATTGATGGCGCAACTGCTCGGAGATCTGATCAAGCGATTAAAGATTCAGCTGAACCTAACGAGCATCGTCGTGACTCACGACATGCGTTTGGCTAAGAAACTCGCGGAGCGGGTCGTCTTCCTTCACGAAGGCCGCGCAATTTTTTTCGGCACCTACGCCGAGATGGAAAAATCCACCGAACCCATCATTCACGAATTCTTGGAACTGGATGAGTTGAAGCTGGAAGCGTAGTAGCAAGGGGCTAAAACCGCACCGGATTCGCAACTTCCGCGCTTTACAATCTCAGGGTGGTTTCCAAGACTAACGCTGCGCGATTGCTCGATCAGTTCGGGATTTCTTACGAGCTGCGAGAGTATGAGGTCGATCCTAACGATTTGGCAGCGGAAACTGTAGCCGCGAAAATCGGACTTCCGCCCGAACAGGTATTCAAGACATTGGTCGCTCGCGGAGAGCGCAATGGGGCTGTGATGGCGGTTGTTCCCGGTGACCAGGAACTCGACTTGAAGGCGCTGGCGTCGTCGGCGGGAGAACGAAAAATTCAACTCGTAGCGATGAAGGAACTGCAAGCCCTGACGGGATACATTCGCGGAGGCGTGACCGCTCTCGCCGCCAAGCGCGAATTCCCGGTCTTTGTCGACGAGACGATAGAGTTGTTCGACGTGATTTCGGTCTCAGCCGGAAGGCGCGGCCTCCAAATCCTGATCGCCCCTGCGGATTTTCGTCGGGTCACCAAAGCCACGGTAGCCGCTCTAAGCCAACCAAAAAAATCAGCCTGAGAAGTCTTTTCGCCTGCGTCACCCCGAGCGGAGCAACAGTTCAGACAAAGCTTGGGACATCTGGCGCAGACAAGTGCACAGGGAAAGGGTAGCCAGCCTGGTGAACGCCGAAAGCCGGTTGCCCGTTTTTAGAAGCCTTGCTTCACCAAATCCTCAATCGTGAGGGAACTCTGCATCCCGTCACCTTTCATCATTTTCTCGACGTACTTCGCGATGAGGTCGGCTTCGAGGTTCACCGGATCTCCTGGCTTCAGGGAGTGCAGATTCGTCATCTCTACCGTGTGGGGAATGATGGCAACGGAGCAGGAGTCGTTTTCCAGTTTCGCCACCGTCAGGCTGATTCCTTCAATACAAATGGATCCCTTGTAGACCGTGTACTTTTCAACCTCCGCGGGCATTTGAATGTACAGCCACCAATTCTCGGAGTCGGAAATCCGGTCGAAGGCGGTCAACTTCCCTACGCCATCCACGTGTCCTTGAACGATGTGGCCTCCGAAGCGCCCGTCGGACTTCATCGGTAGTTCAAGGTTCACGAGCGCGCCTTCGTGAATGCGCGAGAAGGATGTCCGAACCCAGGTCTCCGGAGCGAGGTCCGCGCAGAACGATCCAGACTTGATGTCGAGCGCAGTCAGGCACACTCCGCTGACGGCGACGCTGTCTCCGTTATGGAGTTCGTTGGGAGCATGCTCGGCGCTGACAGTGATGCGCCGATTTTCTCCGCGCTGCTCGATCCGTGCGATGCGTCCGACTTCCTCAACGATGCCAGTAAACATGATGCCTCCATGATAAACCTAATATCTTAGTCCACCGCGGAGGTACCGGGACTCAGAAACAGAAAAAGCAAATCAAGTCCTGGATTCAGTGCGCCTGAGCCTTGCGTTCTCCGTGACTGGAAGTCTGTGGTGAGGAACGTCCTTAGTCTCCGTACGGGTCGCGGAGATATCCTTCGACCGCGAAGTCTTCTCCGAATTGATGCAGTTTGACATTCTTAACCTGGGCCGCCTGATTCATGTGGCGGAAGCCCGCACCCGACGCGAAGGGGATCGATCCGGATCCGGCCAAGATTTTCGGCGCGTAGTAGAGAAAAACCTTGTCGACCACATTCGCCGCGAGCGCTGCCCAGTTCACGGTTGCGCCGCCTTCGATGATCACATTAGTGATTTCTAGTTGCGCCAAACGCCGCAGAATGGCTGGGAGGTCTGGGCGTCCATCCGTTTCGAAGGCTGCAACTTTCTCCACACGGATTCCGCTGCGCTCGAGTTCTGCTTGCTTTCGTTCGTCGGCCGATGAGCAGAACACGAGCACGTCATTTTTCTGCTGAGCGGCCGCGTCTTGTACGAGCCTCGACTCGAGGGGCAATCGCAATCGCGAATCCAGGATTACTCGCAACAGTGGACGCCGCCGGGCCCGTCCGCTGCGATCGGTCAGCAGGGGATTGTCCGATAGGATGGTTCCCGCTCCTACAAGGAGTGCGTCGTGCTGATGGCGCAATTCCTGTACGTGTGCTCGGGCAACTTCGCTCGTGATCCATCCTCCCGCCGGCATCCTAACGTCGCTCGACAACGCCTCCGTTGGCGGTGGAGCGATCTTGCCATCGAGAGTCATCGCCGCTTTCAGCGTGATCATCGGAATCTGATGACGGATGTAGCGAGCGAATGCTTCATTCAGCTGGCGTGCCTGACCTTCGAGTCGTCCGACTTCGATTTGAATTCCTGCGGATCGCAGTTGTTCGAATCCGCGGCCGCCGACTTTTGGATTCGGGTCGGGCATCGATGCGACCACGCGACGAATTCCCGCAGCGATCAATGCGTCGGTACAAGGAGGCGTGCGACCTTGATGGCCGTGAGGTTCCAGATTGATGAAAAGCGTTCCGCCGGACGCCTTCGCTCCCGCGGCCTCGAGCGCAAGGATCTCGGCGTGCTTAGTCCCCGCGTATGTGTAGGTTCCGGTGCCAGCGACGTTCCCGACAGCGTCTGTGATGACTGCGCCGACGTACGGATTCGGTGATGCGAGCCCGATCCCAGCACGTGCCAGTTCGAGAGCGCGCTGCAAGAGTTCTTCGTCGGGGGATTGAGTGGTCATTCTGGGAAAGAATCTAGTACTGGACGCCATGTAACCTTCGGCCAGCGGGGACTATAGGTCTTCGATTTGCTCGGCGCGACAACGAATAGAGATCACGTTCTATTCGAACAGCGAATCTACAAATTCTTTAGGATCGAATGGGAGCAAGTCTCCAGCTTTTTCGCCGACTCCAACGTAACGTACTGGCAAGCCCAACTCGCGAGAGATTGCCACGACCACTCCGCCTTTTGCGGTGCCATCCAACTTGGTGAGGACTATTCCGGTGACGCCCGCGGACTCGGTAAACATCCTGGCCTGCTGCAAGCCATTTTGCCCGGTGGTCGCGTCCATCACCAGCAAAGTTTCATGCGGGGCGCCTGGGATAATCCGCTGAGCCGTGCGCCGCATTTTGTCGAGTTCGGCCATCAGGCTCGCCTTCGTGTGTAGGCGCCCGGCCGTATCAACCACAACATAGTCGCTCTTGCGCGCTACCGCGGCTTGTAACGCGTCGAAAAGCACCGCTGCCGGATCGCCCCCGGCCTTGGTCTTGATAACTTCGGTCCCGGTGCGCTGTCCCCAGATTTCCAGTTGATCGATGGCGGCGGCGCGGAATGTGTCGGCGGCGCACAACAGGACATTCTTGCCTTGAGAGCGAAAAACCTGTGAAAGCTTGCCGATCGTCGTGGTCTTGCCCGTGCCGTTAACGCCGACGACGAGGATGACCTCTGGCGAGCCTTCAACTTTGCTGACGGGACGAGAATTTGCGGAACTCAGAATTGCGAGCAATTCTTCTTTCAGTAACCGCTTCAGCTCCCCGACGTCCTTAATCTGCTTTCGGTCAGCTTTGTCGCGGAGCTTACCGAGTACTTCCTGTGTTGTTGTCGATCCGAGATCGGCGCCAATCAGTGTGGCCTCAAGATCGTCCAGCGTGTTCCGGTCGATTTCTTTACCGAAAGAGACAACTTCTTCAATGCGCTCGGCGAGATTCTCGCGCGTGCGCGTGACCGCCTGCTTCATGCGGTCTAAAAAACCAGTTTTCTTCTCTTCCTCGAGACTGCCAAATAAGGTTTGGATCATAGAAAGCCTGAGCTTTGATTATACGGGCAGCGTTCCTGCTGTGACGGAGGGACGCTTGAGTGAAGATGAGAGATTCGTTCGGGAATCAGCTCGAGTCACCGCAATGCTTCTACAGTTGAAGTGACAGGCGGGTCGTGTGGTTGTGTTTTCACGGGCAGCCCAAAGCCGTTCTCGAGGCTTTGGCGATGTCGCAGAATTTGCTGCATCTCTTCCGGCGTACCGCGGACAGGAGGAATGTTTGCGATGGCATCGTTCAGCATCGCCCAACTCACTTCAGAAGCAATCACCGCATCGCGAGCTTCAGGAAATCCCAAATTCCTTCCGGCGAGAATCGATCGTCCAAAAATGTCGACCATCACGTCGAGCTTCTTGTCGTTGAACGCCGCCGTCTTGTGCAGCGTGTTGTGGACGCCATAAAGCTCTACCGTCGCTTCGGTAAAGTCGTGACGCATGCGCGCAACGCCCTTTGTGCCGATCACGTCGACGTAGCAGTTATGCGGCTGCTCTTTTGCCAGATGCCCGTAGATAAATCCCTGCGTGATATCGAACACCACGCCGTTCACAAACGTCCCATGCACCTGGACCCACCAAGGGTCTTTGTAACCCCACATGCGGATGCCCTGGGCATCCCAGCTCTGATATTCGCTCTCGGCGTACCACCGCGCCACGTCGACATAGTGCATTCCGCAGTCGTGGAAGGGAGGACCTTCGGGGTCGTGGCCTTCGAGGGGCATGTGGCCCGGCGTCATGTGGCAGATGCGGATCACGGCCACGTCTCCGATCTCGCCCTCTGCAATAAATCGCCGGATATCTTTGTGGTACCAGCCGTTGCGATTGAAAAGGTTGACTGCCACCAGGCGGTCGCTGGCTTCGATCTCGCGGACGATTCGCCACTCGGTCGCGACATCGGCACCGATCGGCTTCTCGGCAAGAACATGTTTTCGGTTGGCGAGAGCCCGGCGAATCTGGTCAGGGCGCGCGTCGGCAAGAGTGAATAATCCCACAGCATCGATGGATGGGTCTTCAAAGATTCGATCAGGGGCGTCACACACCCTGGCGCGAGGCAGCTGTTCTCGAGCCAACTGGCGGGCGTCCCCGCAGATGTCGTAGATGGACGCCACTTCCCAGAGTTCGCTGTCCTGTAGCGCCGCCACAAACCCGCGGCCCATCCGCCCGTACCCGAGGATCCCGGCCCTGAGCTTCTTTGGCATGCTCTGTTGGAATCCTAGGCGGAATTCCCGCAATAGACCGTGATCCTCGTCACAAAGAGGAGTGTTGGACCAATCTTCAAGGTCGTGCTCGAGTCCCCTCTTGCGGAGATGACGCGAAGACGACGCGATCACAGCTGTGGCTTTGGGCTTTTGTCCGCCAGGGGAACTGGAAATTAACTGATCTGATTTTGCGTCACGGAACAACATCCGAGGCGATAGGAATTGTGACAATAACCTGGGTCCCTTGTGTGTCGGAGGTCATCTCAAGCGTGCCTTTGAGCTGGCGGACTCGTTCTTGCATTCCGCGTATTCCGACGCCGACGCGCGCAGCGATCATCTCCTGTTGTTTTTCCGTAGGCATGCCTTTGCCGCGATCGCTAATTTCAAGTTCCAGAGATTCGTTCGCGCAAGTAAGGCAAATCCTTGCCGAGTTGCTACCTGAATGGCGGTGAATGTTTGTGAGACCCTCTTGCACAACGCGAAATACGACGAGCTCCAATTCCCTCGGAAGCCTGCCCATCGGTTCCGGCAGAACTAGCTCGACCTGAATCTTGCTCCGTTCCGAGAATCCATTCACATACCAGCGGAGAGCGGAAGCGAGGCCCGCTTCATCCAGCAAAGGTGGGTGTAGCAGGTACGAAAGAGTGCGTATCTCTTTGGATAGGTCATTCGAAAGTTGCTGGCTCTCCGCTGCTATTGCTGTGACTTCGGGGACTCGATCGCCAGCGGCTTCTTGTAGAGCGGCCAGATTCAGCGACAAAGCGGCGAGCGTTTGCCCCGCGTGGTCGTGTAGTTCTCGGGCCATATGTCGGCGTTCTTCGTCCTGAGTGCGCAGCAAGCGGCCCGTCAGCCGCCGGAGGCTCACTTCCGCTCGCTCGCGCTCCACAATCTCAGCTTCGAGCTTGCTCGTGCGCTCGACAACCTTCTTCTCGAGTTCGTCGTTGGCTTTTCGTAAAGCGTCTTCTGCGGCCCTCAATGGGGTCAAATCAGTTACGAACGCGGCAACCTCGGTGTCGCCCCGGGACCTGTCCAAGGTCGCCGCACCGATCAGAATCGGAATGCGCCGTCGATCTTTGGTGATGAACACTTTCTCGTATACATCGCACGTTCCCAACGTTTTCAGCTGCTCGATAGCGCGGGCGTCAGCTTGAGCGTATTCGCCGGGAGTGATGACGTCCCATCGAACCTTTCCAGAGACGACTTCGTTTTCGGAATAGCCCAATAGATCAAGGAACCCGGGATTTACGTACGTGATCCCGCCATGCAGATCACCGATGATCGTGCCGAACGGATTGGCCTCGGTCAGGCGGCGAAATCTTTCGCTTGCGCGCAAGCGTTCAGCCCAATGAAATTCTTCCTGCAACAAGGTGGCGATCCGAGTACCGATGATCTGGAGAAATGTCTCGTAACGATTGTCAAACGGCAACCGGGGGCTGACGCCAAAAACAAGAACAGCCCGGACCGGAGTAGCGGCGAGTTGGAGCGGCAGAAAATATGCGCTGTTTAAGCGCTCAAGCCAAGGTTGACAGATGAATTCTCCGGCCCCCGGCGGCAACGGATTAAGGAAGCGAGGACTTTGAGAATCGGCAACCTCCGCCACCGGCCACACGTGAGCATTGGCAAGGGCTTCGGCGGACGCTGTATTTCCAGCGGAAACAATGCCCTTGCTATCGACTAAAAAAAGAGCAGCGAATGGAATGTCGGCAGGATTTGTATCGAGCTTGCTGATGACCGGCCGCATGACGTCGGCAATCGGTTTCAGACCCCGATGTGCGCTGCGGTGCGGCGAGTCAGAAGTGATCGCGAGCAATGTACGCAAACGACGTTCACTCAGAACCTGCTCGGTAGTTTCCGTGCAAACCACCAGGGTGCCGCGAATCGTTCCATCTTTGTCCCGGACGGGACTATAGCCGTAGGTCCAGAAAACTTCTTCAGGCTTTCCGTCGCGATTGATGGGGACCAGTTGATTCGTATTCCAAGAGGAGTCCCCGCGGGTCATCACCGCCTCGATTTGCGGACCGATGATTGCCCAGATTTCCGGCCAGCACTCGACGCCGCGCTGGCCCACTGCCTTTGGATGTTTGTCATCCCTAATGCTCGGCCGATAGCCGTCGTTATAGAACTGGATGAGGTCGGGTCCCCACCACAAAAACATGGGATGCCGCGAAGCCAGGAGCAGATTAACCGTGGTCACCAAGGTGTCGGACCACGTTTCTAAAGGACCGAGGCTCGAGGACTTCCAGTCGAAGTCACGGATGAGGCCAGCCATCTCCCCAGTGCCAACAATTCGGGAATTACCCAAGCGAGCGTCAGTCGGCGAGTCCAAACCTTCGCGGACGGAGGATTCTGTTGGCGACATGGATCGTTGAAACCAGAGCGAGACTTAAAGACCCGATCGTCAATCTCGCCTTTCGGTGCGAAGATTTTATCACTGCGCATGTAGGGTTTTTCACCCAGTCGGCCATGCGAAGAACATTGGGACGATTTGCGAGTCCTTTTGTCTCCGGTTGAATCAACTATGCGAGCCATTCTGGACGGGCATCATCGTTGGCGCATTTCCGGGGAAACTCGTTGCCGACGGGCGCTCATGCGAAGATAGACTGCTGACGCCAAGTCCGCTTCGAGCACATGCAAACTTCTACGCTGCGCAGAGTCTTCAAAGCATTTCAATACCGCGATTTTCGCCTGATGTGGATCGGCGCCTGTACATCGAGTATCGGTACCTGGATGCAGATCGTCGCCCAGGGGTGGCTCATCTACCGGCTCAGCCATTCGGCGTTTCTTCTGGCGCTGGATCAGTTTCTGGCCGGCATCCCTATTTTCTTGTTCTCGCTGATCGGTGGAGTCGTCGCGGACCGCAGCGAGCGCCGCAGGATCTTGCTGGTCTCGCAATACATACAGATGGCGAGCGCCGCGACGCTGACTCTGCTTGTCGCCACGGACGTCGTTCATGTGTGGATGATCTTGTGTTTATCCTTTGTTTCCGGACTGGCCCAGGCTTTCGGCGGTCCCGCATACCAAGCCCTAATCCCAACACTCGTCGACCGCGAAGACATGCCCAACGCGATTGCCTTGAATTCAATCCAGTTCAACCTGGCGGTGACAGTGGGCCCGGCCCTTGCGGGAATAACCTTGGCGAGATTCGGGGAGAAGTGGTGCTTTGGGCTGAATGCTGTTTCCTTTCTGGCTCCGATTGTTTCGCTTCTGATGATCACGGCGCGCTACCTGCCGCAGAAGTCGGCGGATTCGATGTTCGGCAGTTTGAAGCAAGGGATTCAATTTGTCCGCAAACAAGGGTCGATGGAAGCGCTGATTGTGCTCGCTTTCTCGATGACAGCCTTAAGCATGCCAATGAGGACGTATATCCCCGTATTCGTGAAGGATATCTTTCACCGCGGCCCGGAGACGTACGGAACCCTGCTTTCGTTGATGGGTGTGGGATCGATCTGCGGATCGCTAGGCGTGGCCGGACTGGGTAACATCACGAAGAAAGGCCGCTTCGCGCTTACCATGCTGGTTTGCCTGGGCGCGGGGATCGCCGGGTTCTCATTGTCGAAACTGTTGCCCCTGTCTTACGCGATGCTGATCCTGGTGGGCGCGTCGATGATGGCGGTCTTCGCGACAGTGACTTCGCTCGTCCAGTTGATTACGACCAACGAAATGCGCGGACGCGTGATGAGCGTTTACAACTGCGCCTTCCGCGGCGGCATGCCAATGGGAAATCTGGTTTCAGGATGGCTCGTACCGGCCTTCACGGCTCCGGTTGTGTTGGGCGTAAACGGTTTTCTACTGATTCTGGTGGCGCTCTATTTCCTCATCGTACAGAGGCGTGTGGCCGCGCTCTGATGGGCATTGATTCGAATCAAGTATCCACGAATACCGCAGGTCGGGCCTGAAGGATCCGAAGCAACGATTCATATTGCTGATGGCCTGAGTCGAGCCGGCAATTAGGTTCTGCCGAAGAACTCAAAACCAAGCGCCTAGTGAGATTGCCAGTCGAGCGAGTACACGTCCTGTGTGCCGGTGTCGTGCAGCAGGAGTGGTTGGTCATCGGGCGTGAGGGCAAGAGCAACTCCGTAACGGCCGGTCGAAGAGAAGTCCTTGAGGTCAGCCACTTGCTCGACCGCCTTGTCACTGACCCTGATCCGGACGACGGCATTTTTCCCGCGGAAATCCAGAACATATACGTACTTGCCGTCGTGAGACCAGTTGAGCCAGCTCAACGAGCCGCTGGCCAACTCGGCCCATTTCTGGGTTTGGAAGTCGAAGAGAAGCAGCGTCTTTGAATCGGCGGAGAAGGCGGACGCGTACCGGCCATCCGGAGACCAGCGCGGAGAGTAGAGCCCATTGGACGCTGGCAAACTCGAGATCTTTCCCGTAGGCAAATCGAGTATGCGAATCGCTGATGAAGGGTCGTTTGACTCGCCGGCGAAAATGATTTTGGTTCCGTCGGGCGACCAGTTGGGATCGAGCTGTTGCGTGCGATCGCCAGGTAGCAGCAGATGGGGGCTGCCGCCATCGGCAGAAATCTCGTACATGCGTGCTGGCTTGTTGGCGCCTAAGGCGAATTCGAAAAACAGAATCTGTTTTCCGTCTGGCGACCAGCGTGGAAGCAGCGGGTACATCGGTGGGTACGTCAGTTGCAGGCGATCGGTGCCGTCGAGCTTGCTGCGCCACATGGCGCCATCGGGATAGGAGACGTACGAGACCCACTGGCCGTCTTTCGAGAACCCAACAAATTCGCCAGAAACGCCCGCAAGGAACGGGGTGAACTTGGAAGAATCGGATTCGTAACGCATCAATTCTCCGCGGTAAGCGCGGCCGATCACGAAGAGACTTTTTCCGTCCTTGCTGGGCAGAGGCGAGGAAAGCGTGAGCGGGCTGGATGTCAGCGCGATTGGCTGAGGGTCCTTGAAAAGCCTGCCCTTCGCGGGAAGCGCCCAAATCTGTCCCCGCGACTGAAAAACGAAATACTCTCCGTCGGCAGTCCACTTCCCACAGCATTCATCGGGAGGATTGTTCCAGCCAGCTAGAAGTTGGTGCAAGTGGTTTCCGTCGACGTCGACTTCGCGTTCGACTCTCTGCCCCACCGTTCCCGCAGTTTCCGACGAGTCGAACCGTAAGCGGTGATTGTCTGGGGACCATGTGACATTCAAGATGTCTCCTGTCACGCTCAGGAGTTTTCGTGACTCACTGCCATCCGACTTGGCAACAAAAAGGTCCCCGAGGCTGCTGTAAGCCAGCATCTTGCCGTCGGGGGACCATGCGCCTGTTTCTGCGGCGGCCTCGCCTACAGGACGGGGGGAGCCGCCGAGAATCGGGATGGCGCGTAGCGGACCTCTGGGTGGTGCACCCTGTCCGTCAACAACAAGAAGCTGCGACCCATCGGCGGACAGATTGACTGGGACCATGTTTGAGTCGGGCAGCGGCATTTTCTTGAGCTCGCCGCCAGCCGTCGACATTTCAGCGACGCCGTGCGACGAGAAGCTTCCGGTTCGCACATCGCCAAGACTGAGGTAAAGGCGCGCTCCGTCAGTTCCTAGCAACAGCTTTTGCTGTCCATCGTGCGTGAGTTGAACGTAGTTAGCGACTGTTGGAGCAGCCGACGGCTGCATCAGGAAGTAAGCCAAGACGACGAGCGCAACGAGGACGGCGACGCCTGCAGCTGCCAACACTAGCCACGGACGACCGGACTCCTCTTTGATAGCTGGAAGGGGCCTGCCAGAGGAAACCGAAGACGCGGTAGGGTCTAACAACGATTCGAGAGCGAATGCCAGATCGGAAGCGGAGTGAAAGCGATTGGCTGGATCTTTTTCAAGACATCGACGAATCACACGCTCGAGAGCGGCAGGATTTGCGGGAGAAAGCTGCGAGATCGAGGGAAGATCTTCATTCAAAATCGCGCTCATCGTATCGGCCGAGGTGGGACGCTGGAACGATTGCTGGCCCGTCACCAATTCGTAGAGCACCGCGCCCAGGGCAAAGATGTCAGATCTCTGGTCTACGTCCAGCCCACGCACCTGTTCCGGTGCCATATAACCGACAGTACCCAGTGCCATACCCGGCAGAGTGATGGTTGCGGCGATGTTTCCAATGTTTTGTTTCGGCTGGATCAGTTTCGCCAGGCCGAAGTCGAGGATTTTGATACGTCCATCTTTGGTCACAAAGAGGTTGTCGGGCTTGAGATCGCGGTGAATGATGTTTTTTTCGTGCGCCGCCGCAAGGCCGCGCGCGATCTGGATTCCGTAGTCGATGACTTTGCGCAACGGCAATGGTCCGCGGCGAATTGCTTCCGTGAGTGTTTTGCCTTCCAGAAGCTCCGAGACCAGATAGGGCATACCAAGATAAGTTCCCATCTGGTAGACCGCGAGAATGTTGGGATGATTTAACGCCGCAGCGGACTTGGCCTCGTGTTCAAAACGGAGCAGGCGGTCGCGATCAAGCGAAAATACCTCGGGAAGGACCTTGATAGCGACATTGCGGTCGAGTCTGGAATCGCGAGCACAATAAACTTCGCCCATGCTGCCTGATCCCAAGGGCGAGAGTATTTCGTACTGACCAAGCTTTGTTCCTGCGGCCAGACCCATGTGTCGGAATTATAGACCGGCCGACAAAGGCCGAAAGGGATGTGCGGCCCAGGCATTGAGAAGGAAGACGGTTATCGGGAAATGGACGCTTGGTTTTTAAATTCGAGAACGTTCCAGAGGTGCCGTCTCTGAGGAAGTTGCGACGGCCGCCGCAGCAGGGGCCGTCACGGCCGGAGTGGATGCAGCCGCGGTCGGGCTTGAGGCTCCGGCGGCTGCCGCAACAACAGTGCCGGACGCTATGTTTGCTGCGGCCGGCGGTGCGATCGGGCGCTTGATGGTGAAACGTTGAATCTTGATCTCGCCTCGTTCGCACACGGCAAGCAAGGCGGCAACGCATTCTGGATCGAGGCGCTTGCCGGCGAGATTTTTAATGATCTGCAGAGCTTGCTCTGGCGTATGCGCCTGTTGATACGGACGATTGGTGGTCAAAGCATCGAAGGTGTCAGCGACCGCGATCACGCGCGCCAGCAAGGGAATCTGGTCCCCCTGCAGGCCGTAGGGATATCCGCGTCCGTCAAGAGCTTCATGGTGGAGTTCAATGCCGGGCAACATCTCCGCGAGTTGCGGGACGGGACGCAGGATGTTGGCGCCCTTGGTCGTATGAGTCTTCATGACTTCAAATTCTTCTTCGGTGAGCGCACCCGGCTTTTTCAGGATGTGGTCTTCGATCCCGATCTTGCCGACATCGTGCAGTTGGGCTGAGACTTGCAGGGTCTCCATGAACGTCGCGTCGAGCTTCAGCTCCTTCGCGATCAACAGGGAATAACGCGTGACGCGGTCGGAGTGGCCGCGGGTGTACGGATCCTTCTCGTCCACGGCTCCGGCGAGCATCTGGATTGATCCCATAAACAGGGCCCGATTTTCTTCGGCGGCGCGCTTCAAGTCTTCAACGAAGCGTTCGAGTTCTTCGGACATGGTATTGAATGTTTGGGCGAGTTCCCCAATCTCGGTGCGGCTCCAAAGATTGACGCGCTGCGAGAAGTCGCCATGTGCCAGGGCCCGGCTGGATTGCGTCAGCACCTGAAGTGGGTTCGTAATGCGACGTGCTGCAAAGATACTAACGCCGACGCTGAGGAATACGGCGAGTATCGCCAGCAGGCGCTCCGTGCGCTGCATTTCATATACTCCGCGATAAGCTTCGCGGCGCGGCTTTTGCACGACGACCGCCCAGTCGAGCGAGGTCACCGGGCTGTACGTGCCCAGCATTTCCACGCGCTCGGAACCGGACTCAACGTTGAATTCCTTGGTCTCGTCCACCTGTGCCTTGTTGCCGCCCTCGACGAAGGTGCGCACGATCTCCAGATTCTTCATCTGCTGGCCCGTTGCGAATTCCGGCGTCGCGGCCGCGACCAGCCGGCCCTGGGAGTCGACCACATAAGGGGTCAATCCACCGCCGCTGATTTCGCGCAAACGCTTGATCAGAAATTGCAAGTCCACAACAGATGCCAGCATGCCCAGAAACCGCGGGCCGTACTGAACCGGAGAACTGACCAGAAACACGGTGCGGGAAGATTTCCCTTCACCGACGACCAGAGCCTGACCGTTGTAGACGCGGCCGTCGCGGGCTGCCGAGTAGGCGCGCTCGAGTTCGCGCTGCAGGAAAGCGTCCGGGGCGATGCGGCCGGCTGAAATGCCCTTACCGTCGGCGTTCAGCAAGGGTCGCGTACGCAATCTCGTCGGAGGAAGAAACGAAGTTTTCGAGCAGCGCGCGCAGTTCCGGAGATTCGATGTTTTTCTCGCCGAAATCGCCGCCACTTGCAACTTGAATTGCGGAAGACAGATTCGCAAGCGAGACTCGCAGCGAACGCTCTTGTTGTGAGAGATCATCGGCCAGAGAACGCGTCACGGTATTCTGCAACAGCATCTCGTTGGTCTTCAGGCGATCCCGGTTGATCGACTCGACTTGCGCCGAGTAGAAATACATGGGGACGATGCTGATCACCAGAAGCACACCGAGAATGACGTACAGAATCGGGATGCGAGCGTGGTTAGAAGTGCTGGCGGACAAGTCTCTCCATTCACTCGTCGCGGACGCCGGGGGACGAAGTAGCGGGCGGCGGCTTCAAGGGTATCCTTCAAATTTTATCGGGGAACTGCGTGGGAACAAGGAATTCGAAGCCCACCAAGCGTTACGAAGGTACCTAATGGAAAGTACTACTGGTCCGGTGTTGGTGCGAACGGACTTAGGCCTTCATTTCTGACGGTATTTTAACCACCGGAACGTCAGCTCACTAGTTTCTTCAGATCCTTCCACTGAATGAGGATGACGTGATTGTCTTCGAGGAGTTTCTTGAACTCCGGGCTGGTCACGACGTTGTAGTCACGCTGGCGCCACGCAGAACCGTAATCAGGATGGTCCACGCTGACCGCTTGGAATTCGGCGTCATCGTGGGCGAGATGCACGATAAGTTCTGTAACTCCGGGTTTGAGTCCGTTGATCGTGTCGGCATAGAACTTCATCCAGTCGCCGGGAGCGATGTTCGGGCTCGCGATTGCAATCGCGTCCAGAACCACGTCTTTGTCCGAAAGCGCTGCCAGGAGTGCAGCCGGAGCATCTGCTGATCGCACTGCCAGGAATGGAAGTTTGTATTCGTGAGCGATCTTGACGTAGACGGCGAAGAGATCGGGTCGGTCGAAGAGCACGCCCATGTGGCTGTCAAGATGAGTCGGGTGAATGCCCATCGCAATGGCATGTTCGATCTGGGCACGAAGCTCGCGCTCGGCTTCGTCAGCCTTGATGTTTTTCACGGCCGGGCCTGTTTCAGGCCAGAGGTATCCTGACGGGTCGAGCAGACTAGGAACTTTGTCTTTGGATTCAACCGGTCCCCATCGATCGGTCTTCCATTCGCTCGTGAGAGTGAGGTGAAGGCCGAGATCGGCGTCAGGATGCGACTTGGCGTAGTCAGCCACCTCGGTCAGCCAGGGGCAGGGAATCATGATGCTTGCCGAGGTTGCTGCATGTCTGTCGAGAGCGTCGAAACTGGCGGCGTCTTCGGAATGTGCTACAGCGAGATCATCGGCGTGGACAATCAAAAGCTTCGAATTTGCGGGATATCCGAGGCGTTCAGCGATCGACTTGGATTGTGCTTGCAATCGGGGTAGAGAAGAAATGACAAGCAGCAGAGCGACCGCCAATTTCATTCCACGCATAGATGAGCTCCGTATCCGCTGAAAAAACGCTAAAGGGTACCACGCGACGCCTTGGTCGGAGCAGTGACGGATGAGTCGACAGCCATACAACTGATCTTGGCCCTTGAGCCCTGCTCCCTAAGACACTTCGCTTTTCCCAGTGCGTGCCATGAGGTGTTGAATGGCTTCGCGCGGGGATTTTCCTTCGTGCAGGATGGCGTGCATTTGTTCGGTGATGGGCATCTCAACTCCTCGCGCTCTCGCCAGTCCTACTGCTGCCGTCGTCGTAAAAACTCCTTCAGCAACCATGCCATGCATGCCGGTGATGATTTCGGGAAGCTTTTTCCCGCGACCCAATTCAACTCCGACACTGCGGTTACGTGACAGGCCGCCGGTGCAGGTGAGGACCAAGTCTCCTAGGCCGGCGAGGCCTGCCATGGTCTCGGCTCGGCCACCGCACGCGACGACCAGTCTTGTCATCTCTGCGAGGCCGCGTGTGATAAGGGCCGCGGCAGAGTTGTGTCCGAAGCCAAGTCCGTCGGCGATTCCCGCGGCGATGGCGATGATGTTCTTAAGTGCGCCACCCAGTTCGACTCCAATCACATCGTTGTTGGTGTAGACGCGGAAGGTAGCATCGCTAAATTCGTGTTGGATAACGCGAAGCAGGGTCGTGTCGCGCGAGGCGATCGTGACTGCGGTAGGATCGCCGCGGGCGACTTCCTGAGCAAACGATGGACCGCTGAGGGCTCCGATGGCGTGAGGCGATCCGCCTTCAGGCTTGAGCACATCGGCAATCACTTCAGTCATTCGCTGCAGGGAGCGTTCTTCCAGCCCTTTCGTAGCACTCACAACCGTGGCTTGCGGTTCGATCAATGTCCGCATGCGCTCGAACAAAGCGCGGCAGTGCTGGGAAGGCATCACGCTGAGGACGATTTGCGCGCCTTTAAGGATCGAAGACAAATCGTTGCTGGCCGTCACGGAGTCGGGAATCTGGCGGCCGGGAAGAAATCTCTCGTTGACGCGCTTCCGAGCAATCGATTCACAAACGTCGGTTTCGTGCGCCCACAATCGTACCCGGTGCGTGCCCTTGCGGCCGAGGACAACGGCGAGGCCGGTGCCCCATGCTCCTCCTCCGATAATGGCGATCTCGCTCATTTGCGCCTCAATGAGAATCGAGGTTCATTCCCAGAAATCAGGCGGCGAATGTTCTGGTGGTGCCTCGTGATCACTAGCGCCGACGAGGCGGAAATCAATGAAAGTACCGCGGGGTCACGGGAAAGATTCAAGATCCAGACCGCAACCGGAAAAAATCCGGCGGCAACGATCGAGCCAAGCGAGATGCGGCGAGACAGGAAGACGACCACGAGAAAGATGATAAATGCAACGAGGACTGCAAGAGGTGCGAGACGAAGAAACGTTCCGAGCGCGGTGGCGACCCCTTTTCCGCCGCGAAATCGCAGCCAGATCGGAAACATGTGACCGACGATCGCGAATAGAGCGGATGCAGCCATGATCTGGTGAAGGTGCCGGTCGTCGTGGCCCATAATGCAGAATTTGACGGCAAACTCGACGGCCAACCATCCCTTGGCAGCGTCAAGCAGGAGTGTGAGAACTCCTAAAGCCGGCGACTTCCGTGAAACATTCGTGGCGCCGATGTTTCCGCTGCCGCTAAGCCGAACATCTTCTCCGCGGAATACTCGGACCAGCAGGTATCCAAACGGGATCGACCCTAACAGGTAGCTGACTGCAGCGATGAAGAGAAATCTGGACATTGTGAATCGTGTGATTGCTGTTTCAAGGCGCCCCGTGTGGGCGCACCTTACTCTAACGAGAACGCCGCCAACTTAGTGTAGGTGGATCCTTTCGGCGAGAGGTGGCTTCGATACAGAAAGAACTCGCGGGGGGTCATGGTACCAAAATCCGGCGTAGCGAACCCCGAGAGCTTCTCCTGCAGTCGCTGGAACGTTGTGTTTGGGACGTCGCCTTTGCGCCGATGTGCGGCGCCGGACCTTCCCGCACCGCGCGACAAAGTAATATGTGGACTGAAAGCCCCCGTTTCTTTCTCGATTCCGAGCGAAGACATTTTTTCGTCGACCATTCTCGCTAAGACAGAAAGCTGCGGGCCGGACTCGAGGCCGATCCAGAAAACGCGCGCGGACTTCGCGGTCGGAAAAAATCCATAGCCCTGAAATCGAATTTGGTCTACTCCAGAGCCAATCGTTGCAAGTGCGCGTTTGATTGGATCCACCGCCTCATCCGGTTGTTCTCCGATGAACTTGAGCGTGATGTGTAGGGTCTCCGGCTTGACCCACCTGGCGTCGGGCGCGAAGTTGCGGACTCCTTCGACGAAGCGCGCCATGCGTTCTCGGATGGCGTCATTGATATCGAGGGCAACGAAGAGGCGCATGGAGGCAGCCGAGAGCACTCAGTTTCCGGCGATGAATGGATCCATGCTCACCGCTCACATCGGATTACATCAACTGTTTTCGGAGCATATCCAACGCCATGGTGGAAGCGAAACGTCGGATGCGTTTCCGGTCGCCCGGGAAGTTGCGTTGCACCACATCGGTTCCGGAGTCGCTGGCAATCGCATGGAATACTAAACCTACCGGTTTATCCGCGGTGCCTCCCGTGGGTCCGGCGACACCGGTGATTCCAACGCCGAGCGTCGATTCGCACCGGTAACGGATGCCTTCCGCCAGTGCAGCGGCGACTTCACGGCTAACGGCACCGTGACGGTGAATCATTTCCTCGGGCACACCGGCGAGTTCCGTTTTCAACTTGTTTGAATAGACCACCGCGCCACCACGAAAGTACCGTGAACTACCACTCACCGAAGTGATGCGTTCTGAAAGCAGCCCGCCGGTGCAGGATTCCGCCACCGCTAAACTGGCATTCCGCATTTGCAGCCAGTAGCTGACGATCTGCTCAAGGGATTCTCCGTTGCGTGAATAGACCGCGTCGTCCAATTCGTCTTCCACGAGTTCGGCGACTTCGTCGGCGCGAGCTTGGGCGGCATCGACCGTAGCCGCGCGTGTGCGGAAGTGCAGTTCGATTTCTCCGGCGCCTGCCAGAATCGTAGTCTCAACATCCGGATAGCGCTTGTAAATCGGCGAAACGCGGGCGTCAACGGCAGACTCGCCTAGCATCGCAACCTTCAGCGTACGCGTGAATAAATGTGCCACAGGAACTTTTGCGCGCAGGCGCTCGCGCACTTCGGCTTCGAACAATCCTTTCAATTCGAAAGGCGGGCCCGGAAGCAAAATCAGGATGTGCTCGCGTCCATCGAACTGCCCCGAGATCCACTGGCCGGGCGCGGTGCCGTTCACGTTCGGCAGTACGACGGCCCCGTCGAGAACGTCTGCCTGTTTCATGTTGTTCGGGGCCATCTTCCAGCCGCGGTCGGCAAAGCGCTGCTCCAGTCGCGCCAGCACTTCAGAGTCCCGTTTAAGTGTGACGCCCAGAGCTTCCGCAACAGCTTCGCGAGTCAAATCGTCTTCTGTGGGGCCGAGTCCACCGCTGAAGATCAAGATATCGGAGCGGAACAGTCCATGCTCTGCGGCTGCCACCAAATGCCGAAGGTTGTCGCCGACAATGGTCTTGAACGAGACATCGACTCCGAGCGAGTTGAGTTGCTCGGTGAGGTAGAGCGAATTCGTGTCCATGCGATAAGGGGTGAGGAGTTCGGAGCCTATCGCAATGATTTCAGCGTTCACGAGCTAGAAGTTTAAATGAAAAGCGGGGTGAGGGAGGGAGTTGGATGGTCACCCACAGAAAAGCAGATTCCTCGCTTCGCTCGGAACGACAAAGTTCGCGCGATGGGTTCGGGGACTAGAATTCCGGGATTAGGCGTAGGCCTTGAAGATTCCATGAAAGATGATGAACCGCGCTCGATGTGGCGAGGATCGCGGATCGCCCCGGAGCGAACGCCAGACCAACAAGCCCTTGTCCGGCAACCGCAAGGCTCGCCTTCGCGTCCGGCGTGATCTTTATGATGCCGCGCGTACCGGAGAGGGAGGCTGCCACATAAAGATTGCCATCGGCGTCAAATGCCAAACCCTGCGGACGTCCGAGCCCTTTGTAGAACGTCGTGACTGCGCCGCTGGGATCAATCTTGAACACGCGATCGTTCGGTCCGGTCACGAACAGATCGCCTTGGGGGCCAAACGCGAGATGGTAAGCAGATACACTGATCTCAAGCGTCGCGAAGACAAAGGTCTGCTGGTCGCGTGAAATTTTGAAGATGGTTCCGTTTCTATCGCCGACATACAGGCTTTGTTCACGGTCGAAGGCGATCCCGGTAGCAACTCCGAGACCTTCGGCAAATGTGGTCATGCTTCCGTTCGGAGCAACGCGATAGACGGCGCCATCGTGGCGCGAAGAAACGTACATCTGGCCTTGTGAATCGAACGCGATTGCGGTCGCGTTCATCATTTCTTGAACAAATGGTTTCACCCCATAGTTCGTGTCGATCTTGAAGATCGCGACCGGTACTTTCTGTCCGCGCGATCCCGAAAAAGTGACATAGATGTTGCCTTCTGCGTCGACCGCGGGGTTCGTGACCGGGTGCAGGTTCTCGGCGATCGGGACGGCTACATTGACGGTAAAGGGGTTGCTGATATGACCATCCGCGGCCACAACTACGGGGCCAGAGGACGCTCCTTCGGGTACTCGCGTTACCACGAAACTATCGGAACTGACGACGATCGGCCCCTCAAAATCGCCGAACTTTACTTTCGGGCGAAGGAGTTCCAGAGGGCGCAGCCCTGACCCCTGGATGCGGACTTCGCCCCCTGTGAGAGCGCACTCGGGCGCCACCGAATCTATGTGAGGGCCGCCGTTCACGTTTTTTCTGCCGAGGATGCGATCGGAAAATCCCATTCACGAATACCGGGTAACTGGTGAGTCTATCGGGTCAGAAGTCTCGCTAAAGAAGCCGCTATTTTTCTTTCCCTATTTAATTAAACCAGAGCGGAGCAGAAGTTGCATGATAATCAGCGCGTAAATCCCTGCAGCAACGTCGTCGAGCACGATCCCTGTACCGTCGGGAAGCCTTTCCAGTTGCCGAACTGGCGGGGGCTTCAGGATGTCGAAGACCCTAAAAAGTATAAAACCCGCCAGAAAAGTTTTCCACGCGAGCGGGACAGCGATGAGCGCGATAAGTTGTCCGGCAACTTCGTCGATGACGACGAATTGTGGATCTTTCCTGCCGGAAGCTCGCGATACTTGCGTTGCTGCGGGAATTCCGATGAGGGTTACAAAAATCGCAAGCATCACAACGGCAGGTGTGCGGACAGTCGCAGGCAGGTTGTATGCAATCGCGGCCCACAGCAGCACCGCAGACGCAGATCCCCAAGTCCCCGGACCAGGGTGAAGCCGCCCAGCGCCGAAAAAAGTTGCGATCAGGGTAGCCAAAGCGGGCGCGCGTGGGATCGGTTTCGCCTCTGCAGGGTTCATCAGCCATCCCGATCGCCGTCTTCCGGATTGTCGGTGCGAATCAGATCCTCGGCATCCGTGACCGGGGATGAGATCACATACCCGCCGCTGGCCCATTTTCCGAGGTCTATCAGTCGGCACCGGTCGCTGCAGAAGGGGAAGTCGGAGCCGGTATTCGCAGCCTCTTTTTTGCAAATCGGACAGCGGGATTTTACGATCTTCTTGCGAGGCATACGGCTCAGTTACAAAATTCTGGCAACAAGATCATAGTCGTGGGCTTCGGTGATCTGGCAGCGGTAGAAACGGCCGGGCTGCGGCTCAATCTCTTCGGGAAAATCGTTCACGAAAACCTTGCCGTCGATCTCCGGAGCGTGCATGGCGGTGCGGCCTTCGAGAAGCAACTCGGTTTCCTCGGATTCTCCTTCGAGCAGCAGGTCGAACTCACGACCAACTAACATTTTCTTTTTCTTCTTGCTGATCTGGCGCTGGATCGACATCAGATGCTTGCGCCTTCGTTCGATCTCGCGGGTGGAAAGCTTGTCATCAAGAGCGTAAGCCCCGGCGCCGTCCTGGTCGGAGTAAGAGAAAGCTCCCATCCAGTCAAACTTTGCTTCACGAACGAAGTCGCAAAGCTCATCGAATTCTTTCTCGGTTTCTCCGGGGAAGCCGACAATGAACGATGTCCGCAGAGTGAGGTCAGGAATCGTGCGGCGCATCTTCTCAATCGAGCGCAAGAATACGTCTGATCCGCCGCCACGCTTCATGCGTTTTAGAACCGATGCGGAAGCGTGTTGCAGTGGGACATCCATGTACGAGCAAATTTTTTCGTACGAGGCAATGGTTTCGAGCAGCTTGCCGGTGATTTTGTTGGGATAGGCGTAAAGAAACCGGACCCAGCGCAGATCTTCGATCGCAGCCAACTTCTCGAGCAGGAGCGCGAGCCCATCCTTCAATCCGAAATCCTCGCCATAGCAGGTGGTGTCTTGTCCGATCAGGGTGATTTCGCGGACGCCGGACTGGGCCAGGCGTTCGGCTTCGGCAATCACGGATTCGAATCGTCGCGAGCGGAACTGCCCGCGCAGCTGTGGGATGATGCAAAAAGTGCAGGGATGATCGCAGCCTTCGGCGATCTTGATGTACGCCATGTGCCCAGGCGTCGCAAGAATGCGCGGAGTGGCATCGTCGTAGAGATAATTCGGGAGGTCGCCGACGGCACCGGTCCACTTCTCAACGCCCGATGATTCGCCAGCCCAGGAGTCACGCGAGAAGCGTCCTTGTGCGGCCCGCGCACCAGCCTCGGGGCGCGCTGGCAAGACTACGAATGGCGAATTTTTCGCCGAAGCGGGCGCAATGCCAGTGGCTGACAGAATTGCTTCCAGCTCACCCGTTCCGACGACTGCATCGACTTCGGGGATGTCCTTGCGAATCTGGTCGCGGAAGCGTTCGACCAGACATCCGGCGACCACCAATTTCTTCGCCTTGCCTCCCGTCTTATGCGCGGCCATCTCCAGAATGGTGTTCACCGACTCCTGCTGAGCGCTGTCGATGAAAGAGCAGGTATTGACGACGATCACGTCGGCATCTTCGGCGCGGCGTGTGAGTTCGGCTCCGGCGCGTGCCAGAAGGCCCATCATGACTTCGCTGTCGACAAGATTTTTGGGACACCCGAGGCTGACAAATCCCACTTTTTGCGGGCGCTCGGATTGCGGCTTTTCCGCGGAATTGATTTTGCCCAGTTCGGGGGAGCCGCTCACAGTGAGGTCTTTAACAGGCATGCAATCTTTCTATTCTAGCATTCTGCGCGTTGGCGGCCGCTGGCTCGGGGGGACATTGAGAACTCAATCCGCACGCGCCAATTTTGAAAGGTCTGGCGACTCGTGTAGATCTCGGCGACTCGCAATTTCCGAGCAATTCACGGACCACCGAAGGTAGCATTTTAGAAGGATTTAAACAGCTCCTATCGTGCTAGGCTAAGGCTTACCGCCGTAACAATTTGGGAACGTCCTCGCACGGAGGGGAAATGTCTGCCAAAGGGCTTTGCGTAGCGATCCTGACGGTAGTGGTCGGCTTGTCTGCCTCAGCGATTGCTCAGGACGAACGAAACGAAATCGGCGGCATTCTCGGGCGGACCTTCATCAGCGACCAGGGAATCAAGGGCGGGAATTTCTTCGACCCCATCATTCGCTCGGGCAAGGGGCTGACCGTCGAGGGCGAGTATGGCCGACGGCTCATCGTTACCCCGATTTGGTCCGTATCCGGTGAAGCATTGATCGCGTATAACCCCGATGAGGATTTGAATGCCGGAGAATACGGGCACGCCGTTGTGCCTACCGACTACAAGCAGCTGTTTATCGCTCCTGCCGCACGCGTGAATCTGTTTCCTACCACTGCCGTTTCACCGTGGGTTAGCTTCGGTGCGGGATTTGCCCACTTCAGTGAAGGCAAAATGCTGGACTACAGTGGAACGAACCCTGGGAAATCCACAACCTCTGCGTTGATCCAATTCGGTCTCGGATTGGATGTGAAGGTTTGGAAAAGGATGAGTATCCGTGGAGAAGTTCGTGACTTCTGGTCGGGAGAACCCGACTTCCCACTGGCTCCGACAGGCAAGACGCGGCAGCACAATTTCTTTGTCGGCGGCGGAGCGTTCTGGCGGTTCTAGCGGCTCTGCCAAGGTTAACCAAAGTCCAACACCGCTATCATTCCGTTCTCATCTAACGGCCCTTGGCCGCTGTTTCCACTTCTTCGTACAACTCAGGCAGGCGCTGCGCGTCGTCAGTGGAGTTTCCGAAGCGCGCTGATTCGTAGACTTCCGTGAAGCGCGAGACCGGTTCGCGCAGGCGGACATCTTCAATCTTCTTCACAAATTCCTGTGGCGTTAGCGCAGGCGAGCGGCGGATTCCTCGGCGCGCCACAATCCGAGCCATGCGCTCGTACCACATGGCGGCTGCCAGTTCCGGCGCACGCTCCGGATGCGAGCGCAGCGACTTCTCCTGTAGCCAACGCACGATGCGGCCGACATTGCCCAACAGCAGTAGAAGTAGCGCGACTGTCGCTCCGGTGATTGCCCACCTTGCCGGCGAGTGTTCAACGCGATCCTGGCTGCGGCTTGCCCAGTCGAGCATTGCGGCGTACTTATCACGCGCCCACTTGCGCGCACTTTCCCACAGCCCGCGAGTTCCGTTGACGGCGGCCTGGCCGAGAACGTATTGGTGCGTCGTGTCGTAGCTGACGATCCAATCGCGCCAGAACGAAGCCATGGCATCGACGTACAGCGCGAGGCGGCCCCATCCCTGCGGAGTTCCGCCTCCGCCAAAAGGGGTGGGATCGAAGGTCTGCCATCCGTACCCGGGGAAGTATGCTTCGACCCACGAGTGGGCATCTTTGGCGCGGACCACGTAGTTGCCCGTGATGTCATTGAATTCGTCGCTGCGGAAGCCGTTAACCACTCTCGAAGGTATGCCGAGCGTACGCAGCATGACAGCCATCGACGAGGAGAAATATTCGCAGTGTCCCTGCTTGCGCTCAAAGAGAAAATTCGCGACCGGATCCTTCACCTGCGTGCGCGGCAGTTGCAGAGTGTATCCGAAATGAGTTTTCAGGTAACTCTCGATGGCCGCTGCTTTGTCGAAGTCGTTGGGGGCCGTCCGAGTGATCTGCGCCGCGAGGCTGGCGACACGCGGGTCCAGAGTAGGAAGGCGGAGATAGGTTTCCGCGACGCGCGGAGGATAGTTGCGGTCAGCAAAGCGCAACTCTGCGGGGGCAGGCGTAGAAATGTCCGAGGTCGCTTCGTACCGAGTGATGGGGCGCAAACTGTCAGCGTCGTAAATGGCGCCGCCGGTGTCGATCGAGAGCGATTGATACTCCCCCTTGACAGTTCGCGCCCAGGGCGCAAGAAAGAAAACGTTGGCGCCGATCGGTTCCATCAGCACGCGGTAATGGATTAGGTTCTCGCGCACCTGCGTCTTTGTCACGTAAGACTCTAAGGCCGCGTTCCGGCGGGGAATCGAAAACGTATTGTCGATGTCATGGTGCAACATCGACAGATAGTGGGGATTGGACCAGGTGTGTCCGTCGAACTCCGATAGGGAGATGCCGCGCCAGTGCAGGTCGTATCGTCCGATGGTGTCCCCATCGACCTGAACGTGCATGACAACGGAATTCGACTGCTGAATCTGACCGATCTGGCCGAGTTGGACGTGATCGCTGAAGCCGGTGGAAAGATCCCTGCCAAACGAGTACTCGCCCAAGTATCCGGCTGACATGCGCGGCATGACGAAGAAAAGCGCGGCTCCGCCGATCAAAATCAGAATCATCAGAATCGGAGCGACTTTTGCGAGCGCGAAGGCGAAGTGACGGTGCTCGTGCGGATCGCTCGAGTGACGCGCCTGGATGTTGGTCGCCTGCACGGAGCGGCGCATTTCCATCAGGATGAAGGTCGCGACCGCCACGAGCATGAAAGCGGCAAAGGAAAAAAGAAACGCGCTATCCACGGTGAGGACTGCGGACGAAAGCACCATTAAGAAGGCGAGGATCGCGAGCATGACGTGGTCGCGCTCTTTCCTCAGCGAGAACATGCGCACGACAACGCCGAACAGCGCGAGGTGAACTACGACCGGTAGGAAAGCTCGGGAGAATGCAATGTAGTCGATACCGAAAAAGACGAAGTAGGCGATCGAAAGCGGAGTCGTCCAGCGTTCGGAGATCGCAAACTTGCGTCGCTTCGCCAGAAGATATCCTCGAATCGCGAGAGCCGCGCCGACGACGATGATCGAAGGAAGATCAAGTCCGCCAGTCGCGGCGAGGGTTCCAAAGCCCGTCAGAACAAGCAGATACAGTGCAAGCCCAAAGTAATGGTCAATGGCTTTGGGGAGCGGGGTCACGACGATTTGTGAGGGACGGCGCAGCCATGCAGGCTTGAACCGCTGGTTTGAAATGGCTCCAGTGTTTTGGGAATGATATGGACTTTTTAGGTTCGATAATTATTGTTCGACAATGCCGCCAAGAAAGGAAGAGGGCAAAGTGGAATTCTTGCACCGAAAGTCACATAGCTTCCCGGATCGAAGCCGATGGCCGGAACCAGACGGCGCGGGAATTGCAAAATATCCCGAAAAATAGCGGCGGAAAGATCATATTCAAGCTTGATCGAGGCCCCGGTGAAAAACCTGGAAGATCGAAATGCTAGAATAATTTTCGTCAGGCATCGGTCTTACGCGACGTACTCTCGCCAACCCCGCCAGGTCCGGAAGGAAGCAACGGTAACGGGCTCTTGCGTGTGCAGTGAGTCCCCGGTGTCTGACTAATTTTTCCCGCCATCGATTGTTTTGTTCCAGCACTGCTCATTACCCGGATTTACACCTTCTTTACGTCTTCTTTGCGCAAGAAACTCCTCTTCGAGCATCAAGTGTAAGTAGGCCGGTCGCAAGAAGGATTCGGCCTCGAAGGAGAAACATGAGCTCTCGCGGTACCTGCCCCCAAGCCTCTCCCCACGTGACGATCCGCGTTTCCGGAAAACTCTTTCGTGGTCATTTGGACTATCTCGATCAACTCGTGCAATCGGCTGCCGAGTGCCAGCTTTGGCCCCTGCTCAGTCTTTTGAACCTGGACGAAGTCGATCGTGACGCGCTGGTCTACCTGATGGAAGGCGAGAATCGTGATTTCGGAATCGTCTCGTGCCCGGAATTCGTCCGCGACTGGATGGGACAGGAAAGAGGCCGTACAGCCGCGTGAAACGGCTAATTACGGAGGGTACATTTGTGCGTCTAGAACTGGGATCGAGGCTCGTCGAGCAGCGCACGGATAGTGGCTTCGCTCAGGGTCCCAGTTCGATGGCATGGAAGAAGTTCCGAGAAGACTATTCGGCGCGCAGGATTCGTGGTCGCGGTTTTAACCTTGCTGTGCGCGTGCGGAAGTGCTTCCAGAACATAGTTAAAGAATTGCTCGAGCAATTGAACGGATGTTTGCTTCCATCGTGGAAAGGCCGCAACGATCCGGATGGTAGGGCAATGATCTTGAACATGTTCGTTCACAGGGCACATCATCGGCCGCGGTGCGAAGTCTATCCGTGAGCGAAGGGGATCAAGCCGCCGGATTACACGTTTTGAACTGGTGAATCCTCGAAAACTTTCCGTCGGCGTCGCCCGATAGGACGGCCGAAGGCGGCCGTTGCCACATCGGATGTTTCGCCCGAGCGCCTTTTGGTTAGACATTCTGCTCCCAATCCTTGAGAATATTCGGTTTCCTAGTTTCAGGAGCCCTCTTGACGACACGTCTTCGCGCGAAAATCAGCGCGCTGGGCACGTACCTGCCCCCGCGCGTTCTTACCAACGCCGATCTGGAAAAAATGGTCGACACTACCAACGAATGGATCATGGAGCGAGTCGGGATTCGCGAGCGCCACATCGTCGATAAAGGCGTGGCTGCCAGCGACTTGGCCGTCGCAGCGGTAAAGAATCTGCTCGAGAAATATCCAATGGATTTGCAGGAGGTCGATCTCATCATCGTGGGGACGGTAACCCCTGACATGATGTATCCGTCGACCGCTTGCCTGGTGCAGCACAAGCTGGGAATCGAGCAGACATGGGGATTCGATGTTTCTGCCGGATGCTCCGGATTTCTTTACGCCCTTAACACTGGTGTGAAATTTGTTGAGTCTGGACAGTACAAGAAAGTCCTGGTCATTGGCGCCGATGTGAATTCTTCGATGACGGACTATACCGATCGCGCCGTGTGCATCATCTTCGGCGACGGCGCCGGGGCGGTTTTACTGGAGCCTTCGGAAGATGACACTGGAGTCATCGATCACGTCGCCCAAATTGAAGGCATGGGCGGGCAATATCTTTTCATGCCCGGTGGTGGAAGTCTGAATCCGGCAAGTCATGACACCGTAGACCAGAAGATGCATTACATCCATCAGGATGGAAAGAATGTCTTCAAGTATGCGGTGAAGAAGATGGCGGAGATGACTGAGCGGATTCTGGAGAAGAACGGGATTTCCGGCACCGATGTCGATTGCTTCATCGCGCACCAGGCGAATCGTAGGATCATCACTGCTACCGCGGATCGGTTGGGGATGCCGATGGAAAAAGTCGTGATCAATATCGACCGCTACGGGAACACTACAGCCGGAACCATTCCAATTGCCATGCAAACCGCGATGGAAGAGGGAAAACTGAAGAAGGGCGATCTACTATTGATTGCTGCCGTAGGTGCGGGATTCACCTCCGGAGCGTCCCTGATGCGCTGGGCGTTCTGAAATCGGCGTCCGATGTTGGGCACGGCGCGTCACGTAAAGTCAGGAGCATGCCGGGAGGTCGCCATCTGAGGCCCCACGGCTCTTGGTCCTGTGTACGCTGTTAGACATTCGTTCGGCAATCCTTCACAATAACTTGCAATCGAATCCAGGGGTTCTCTTGAATAAACCGATCCGCGCCAAAATCAGCGCCCTGGGCACCTACGTGCCTCCTCGCCTCCTGACCAACGCCGATCTCGAGCGAATGGTCGACACCAACAATGAATGGATCATGGCCCGTGTGGGTATTCGCGAGCGTCATGTTGTGGAAAAGGGCGTTCCCACCAGCGATCTGGCGGTGGAAGCCTCGCGAACAGCTCTGGCTCGGCGCGGGATGAGCCCAACTGAGATACAAGCCATCATCGTTGGGACGGTGACTCCCGATATGTTTTTCCCATCGACCGCGTGCCTCGTGCAGGAAAAACTTGGAGCCAAAGGGGCGTGGGGATTTGATCTGTCCGCCGCGTGTTCCGCGTTCCTGTATTCCATACAGGTGGGCGCGCAATTCATCGCGAGTGGAGCACATCAGCGGGTGCTGGCGATCGGATCCGATGTAATGTCATCCATCATCGACTACACCGATCGCGCCACGTGCGTGATTTTTGGAGATGGCGCCGGCGCGGCGATTCTCGAACCGGCGGAAGACGACTCGGTGGGCCTCATCGACTTCATTCACGAGGTGGATGGGTCGGGCGGACAGTTCCTTTACATGCCGGGCGGGGGCAGCTTGCATCCGTCGAGCAAGGACACGATCGAGAAGCGCATGCACTACGTCCATCAAGACGGGCAGCAGGTGTTCAAATTTGCTGTGCGCAAGCAGACCGAATTGTGCCTTAAGTTGCTCGAACGCAATGGGCTGACTGGGAAGGATATCGATGTCTTCATCCCGCACCAGGCCAACTTGCGGATCATCAACGCGACGGCCGAGCGCTTGGGGCTGAAGCCGGAGAGCGTGGTCATCAACATTGATCGCTACGGAAATACAACCGCGGGCACGATCCCTCTGGCGATGAATACAGCCATGGAGGAAGGGAAGCTCAAGAAGGGAAGTCTCGTGCTGCTGGCATCGGTCGGTGCAGGATTTACGATCGGGGCAACGCTGCTAAGGTGGGCGTTCTAGAAGCCGGTGCGGGAATTCAGGCTGCGGGTTTCGACTGTGGTTTCCCGCTCCAAACCGCCGTTTTATCCGTGACGTTCGTAACACTCTGTCGTTCAATTAGATAGATGCAGGGAAGACGGGGCTGCTATGGTCGGTGCATGCTCGCCTGTGAGCCTAAAGTGGGCGAGTGTGTGCGCTCATGATTCGTACCCTCGTTTATTCTATTCTCTTGGTTCTCAGCTCGCCCGGATTCGCCCAACAGGCGGATCCTCGCGAGAGCAAACTGCTTGTTCTCGAGCGGCTGTGGAATGAAGCGCAGGTGAACCGTGATTCCGCGGCGCTTGATGCGTTAGTGTCGAGCCGTTTTGTGAACACCGAGTGGGATGGCGAAATCACCAACAAGCAGCGATTTCTTGCCGACATCAAAGACCCGCGGTTCAAGCCTACGTTGGCGAATATTCAAGACGTGAAGATGAACTTTTTTGGTGACATGGCCGTGGTGACCGGGGTTTACCACACGGCTGGCACGTATCAAGGCAAACAGTACGACCACGTGGGACGCTTCACGGATACGTGGGTTCTCGACCTCGGCAAGTGGCAGTGCGTCGCCAGCCACACCAGCCTCATGAAGAAGTAAGTTCGCCGGCAAGTTTGCTCAAGAACTCAAGCCCTGGCCATCCAGTTGTAACTTCATAAATTCTTTTTTGCTCCAGTCCCGCGTCTTCTGCGGAATGCGGTGATCTAATCAAACGCGGGAGCCTCATTCATGGTCCCGCATCAACGATATGGAGCCCGAATCCCGTCCCAGCACCGTGAAGGTTCTGCTGGCCTTCGCCATCATTTATTTCGTGTGGGGATCCACGTTTCTTGCTATCCGCGTCGGTGTGCACGAAGTCCCGCCGCTTCTGTTGGCGGGGATGCGTTTCTTTGTCGCGGGAATTGTTCTCTACACGTGGATGCGCATAAGGGGTACGCCCTCTCCGACCGCCCGGGAATGGCGTGGCGCGACACTGCTCGCGGCTTTGATATTCGTCTGCGATTACGGGTTGCTCTTCTGGGCTGAACGTCGTGTGCCGTCGGGCATCGCTGCCGTAGTCTTGGCGACGATCCCTGTGTTCATGACGCTTTCGGAAATCCTGATCATGAAGACACAGAAGCTCACCACGCGTCTCGCGGTGGCGTTATTGGTTGGCACCAGTGGCGTTGGGGTCTTGGTCAGCCACTCGGCCAGTTTTAGCGACTCCCCGATCGATACGCTTGGCGCGTGCGCCCTGATTGTCGCGGCAGTCACCTGGTCTATCGCGGCCGCACTGACTCGAAAGGTGCCGTTGCCGAGCGCAAAGGTCATGAGCTCGGGCGCTCAGATGCTGGCGGGAGGAGTTTTGCTCGTGCTGGCGGCAACTGCTTTCGGAGAGTTTCGGGGATTCCATTTCACGGCTGTTTCGGGTCGTGCTTGGCTAGCGCTGGTTTACTTGATCGTGGCAGGATCGATCATCGGCTTCACGGCCTATGTCTGGCTGATCCACCACGAATCGCCCACAAAAGTCGGCACCTATGCCTATGTCAATCCCGTGGTCGCAGTTCTGGTTGGATACTTCTTTGGCGGCGAAGGTCTTGGCGCGCGCACGATCGTCGGAACGTTGCTGGTGCTGGTGAGCGTAGTGGTGATTACGACCACGCCGAAAGCGAAGGAACAGATCGCCATGGTGGCCACAAAGGCGGATGCGAAGGTTGCCGTTTGAGCGCCGCAAGCGCTATGGGCGCGTCATTCTTTCCGGCTTGACCTGCTGATCGAATTCTTCTCCAGTCAGATATCCCAGTTTCAACGCTGCTTCGCGCAAGCTGGAGTGGTCGACATGAGCGGTGTGGGCGATCTGGGCGGCTTTGTCGTATCCAACCTTCGGCGCCAGCGCTGTCACCAGCATCAGCGAATTCTTGACGTACCAATCCACCTTCGCTCGGTCGACTTCGATGCCCTTGATCATGTATTCGACGTAGCCGTGGCAGGCGTCGGTGATAAGGGTAACGGAGTGTAGAAAGTTGTAAATGATCACGGGCTTGAAGACATTCAGTTCGAAGTTGCCTTGTGACCCAGCGAATCCGACGGCCGCGGTCGCTCCGTGAACCTGCACGCAGACCATTGTCATGGCTTCGCACTGCGTGGGATTCACCTTGCCGGGCATGATCGAGGACCCGGGTTCATTTTCGGGGATGATCAGCTCGCCCAATCCGCATCGGGGGCCCGAAGCCAGCCAGCGAATGTCGTTGGAAATTTTCATGAACGAGGCAGCCAATGTCTCCATCGCGCCCTGTGCGAAGACGATTTCGTCATGCGCAGACAGTGCGGCGAACTTGTTGCCGTGCGAACGGAAGGGAAGTCCGGTCAGTTCAGCAATCTTCTTCGCTGCGCGCTCGGCAAACTCCGGGTGAGCATTCAGTCCTGTGCCTACGGCCGTTCCACCAATTGCCAAGTCAAAGAGGCCTTCAAGGGCCTGTTCAAGGCGCTTGATGTCCCGCTCCAACAAGTTGGCCCAACCTCCAAATTCCTGACCGAAAGTGAGGGGCACGGCGTCTTGCAAGTGGGTGCGGCCGATCTTGACGACGTTTTCAAATTCCTTTGCCTTTGCGGCGATTGCATCGCGCACCGTCTTGATCGCAGGGATGAGAGCGTTTTTCACGCGATCGGCGGCCGCGATGTGCATGGCGGCAGGGAATGTATCGTTCGAGGACTGCGACATGTTCACGTGATCATTGGGATGAATCGGCTTCTTCGATCCCATCTCGCCGCCGGAGATTTCGATCGCGCGGTTCGAGATGACCTCGTTCACGTTCATGTTGGTCTGCGTGCCGCTGCCGGTTTGCCAGATCCGAAGCGGAAACTGATCATTCAGCTTGCCAGCGATCACCTCGTCGGCTGCCTCGACGATTAATTTCGCTTTGTCGGAGGGCAGTTTTCCCAGATCTTGGTTCACGAGCGCACATGCCTTTTTCAGAGTGCCGAAAGCGCGGATAAGCTCGGGCGGCATGGTGTCTCGTCCGATATCAAAATGCAGGAGCGATCGCTGTGTTTGAGCCCCCCAGTAGACATTCGCCGGAACCTCAATTTTGCCCATGCTGTCGGATTCAACTCGGGTCTGGGCTGGCGATTCAGTATGTGTAGACATGACGGCTCCTGATTGCTGGGGAGAGATGAAGGCAACCGGAGATTATATCCGCAGCGGAGATACGCTCGCCGCGGTCGATGCTATGCCCATGCTAGAATCATCGGTTTCCGGGTGTGCTCGACCCTCGTTGCCTCGGGTAACTCCTACCGCATTTCATGCCTGAATTCCTAGCGTCCATGGATATCGAAACCCTGCCGAAGGTGAAGGCGGAGCCTCATCCAGAGATGGAGACCGATGTCCTCGTGATCGGGGCAGGGCCGACTGGACTGGCGTGCGCGATTGAAGCACAAAGGGTCGGCTTGAAGGTCATCGTGGTCGACAAGGGATGCCTCGTCAACTCCCTATTCCACTATCCGGCGAACATGACATTTTTTACGACGCCGGAGTTGCTCGAGATCGGCGATATTCCCTTCACTACCTCGCTGCAGAAGCCCACGCGCGAGGAAGCCCTTGAGTACTACCGCAAGGTTGCAGAGCATTACGACGTGGACATCCGCCAATACGAATGGGTGAAAACCGTGATGGGCGAAGACGGAAAATTCAGCATCACGGCGACGGATCGCGCCGGGCGTCCACACGATTACATCACCAAGAAGGTCATCGTCTCGACGGGCTACTACGATCTCGCAAATCAGTTGAGTATTCCGGGGGAAGATCTCCCGAAGGTGTCGCACTATTACGGTGAGCCCCATCCGTACTTCGACACCGACGTGCTGGTGATCGGCGGCAAGAATTCCGCTGCCATCGCTTCGCTCGATTTGTGGAGGCACGGAGCTCGGGTCACACTCGTGTATCGCGGATCGCAGCTTCACCATCACGTGAAGTATTGGATCAAGCCCGACATCGAAAACCGAATCAAGGCCGGTGAGATTAAGGCTCATTTCAACAGCACCGTGCAGGAGATCGGAATCGACCACGTCGTGGTGGTCACGCAGCGCGGGCCGATGCGGTTGAAGAATGATTTCGTGCTGGCTCTGGTTGGATACCATCCGGACTACGACTTCTTACGCAGCATGGGGATTGAGCTTTCCGAGCAGCAGCACCGACCGGTATGCGATCCGGTATCGCTCGAAAGCAATGTCCGCGGGATCTATGTGGCGGGCGTGATTGTAGCGGGGTCACGCACCAATGAGATTTTCATTGAGAACGGCCGTTTCCACGGGAAGCAGATCGCGGCCGATCTCAAAGCGAAACTTAAGCCTTAGCGGCGATGGATGCAGCGAGGCGCGCTCGCGACAACTCGCGGTGCGCTGGCGCTCCTGCTATTTCAGCAAATACTCCTTCACGAACTCAACGGTGGCGTAGAACTGGTAGTCACGGTTCTTTTTCTTGGCGAAGCCGTGGCCTTCATCTTTGCCGAGTAGCCACCACACGGGAGTTCCATTCTTCCTGACCATTTCCACCATCTGCGCCGACTCGCTGGCCGGAACTCGCGGATCGTTTTGTCCGGCAATTACAAATAAAGGCTTGGTGATGTTCTTTGCTTTGTTTGCGGGAGCAATCTGTTCCAGGAATTCGCGCGTCTTCGGATCACGTTCGTCCCCGTACTCGACGCGGCGCAGATCCTTGCGATATCCGGAAGTGTGTTCGAGAAACGTGACCAGGTTCGACGGTCCAACGACGTCAACCGAACAGCAGATTCGGTCGTTGTAACTTGTCGCGATTGCGAGCGTCATGAAACCACCATAGCTGCCTCCGGTGATCATGACCTTGCCAGAATCGAGATCGGGCTGGGTCTGAATCCAGTCGAGCAGGGAATTGATGTCTTTGTACGATCCTTCCCGCAAAAGACCGTTGTCGAGCTTCTGAAAAGTCTTGCCATACCCAGTCGATCCGCGCACGTTCGGATATATGACGGCGATGCCCAGTTCGTTGATGTAGTAGTTGTCGTGCCCGAGGAAATCGGGACGAACCTGGCCTTCGGGACCGCCATGAATGTCGATGATAACCGGATGCCTTCCCGCAAACTTTGCCGGAGGTTTGTAGAGGAATGCCGAAATCGGACGTTGATCCCACGACTTCCAGTGAATGAGTTGCGGCTCGGAAAACGTTGAAGTGTTGAGCCCGCCGGTTTCGCTGAACGTCCAGCGTTCGACTTTGCCGGTATCGACATCCGCGGAATATACGTCGTAAGGCTGGCTCGCCATGCTCAGGCTGAACGCCAGTTCGCGGCTGTGATTGCGCCATTCAATTCCACCCAGCACACCGACAGGCAGTTTTGGTGAGGGAACCTCTTTCGCAGTTTTCGTATCGAGAATGTGCAGCTTGCTGATGCCGTCTTCGTTGGCTTCGAAGGCAATCCAGCGGCCGTCTTTCGAGAGATCGAATTCGCCGACATCCCATTGCAGGGAAGCGGTGAGCACGCTTGTTTTATGAGCTGCGAGATCGAGGTAAACGAGGCGCTGAAATTCTGAATCCGCATCGCTACTCATGTAGACGCCCTTGCCGTCTTTGGCAAATCGCGCGTTACTGTAGGCGACCGTGTCACTGCCCGATTTCGGCGTGAGCAGTTCGTTGTGCCCTGAGGCGATATTGAGCAGCCAGACATAACTTTCGGCGGCGGAAATTCCGTTGAGCAGAAGCACTTGTTTTCCGTCCGGAGACCAGTCTGCGACTTCCCATCCTCCGCCCTCCATCTGTCCCACCATGTGTGCGCTCGCTGGATCGTCGGCGCCGACCGTCCAAATATCAACATCGGATCCCGTCCGCTTTGTGGATCCGTATGCGATGCGGTCCCCTTGATAGGACCAGCGGGGACCAGTGTTACGCGATTTCCCGTCCGTCAGCAGAGTGATGTCGCCGGAGGCAACGTCGTAGCGGTAGATTTGGAAAAACTCCCCGCCGCCGACGTCTTTCACGAAGAGAAACGACTCGCCCCTGGTCGGTTCGTACGCTGCTCCCTCGATGCGGTCAGGAAAGAATGTGACCTGAGTTCGCGCACCGCCGGGAAACTTCACGACGTGAATTTGGGAAGTGTCGGCAAAACGAGTCTCGATCAGCATCTCCCGCTTTGCGGGATTCCAACTGGAAAACCCGGCGGAGCGAAACTCGCCGTAGCGGGAAGCCGATTCCGCGAGCGACGCGGGAATCTTGGGGATGCCTTCGGCGACTAAATTCTCATTCGGAGCAATTTCGCCGCCTTGCGCGAACGCCGCAGCACTGAGAAGCAGAACCGAGGCGACAGAGAAAAGACGCGTCATGAATTCCTCCTGGCTGTTTCGGACGATGGCGAGTGTCTTCCGCAGCAGCATGGGCTTACCAGAGCGTGCATGGTAGGGCAGGAGGAGAGCAGGAGTCAACGCGCGTTCATCGGCATCTGCGATGCATCTGTTGTAGCAACGTGAATTTGTCACCCTAACGGCAACATGAAAATGTCACCCTGGCGAAGCCAGGGTGTGTTGCAGGCGGGTGTCGCCGTAATAGAGCGAAACGCACCCGTCAAGAGCTTGATAGATGTGGACTTTGGCTCCCGCGAAGCTGAAGCGTTGCCCTTGTTGCGGGATCTGAAAGCGCTGGCCGTCCCACTGCACGATGTTGTCGTTGCTGACCACGCGCTGATGGACAAAGCAGCAGATGCGATCCAGATTTTCGGGAGCAGGGCGCCATGCGGTTTGCATGGCGCGGGGTCGGCGGGCGAAGCGGCGGTTGTAGTCCGCCGTGAAAACGCGCAGCAGGGCGTTGGCGGAGTCCAGATCACCCGCCTGCGCGAGACGCAGTTCGCTGCACAAACGATCCTGGAGCACGCCCCAAAGGCGTTCGATACGGCCCTTGGCTTGTGGACTGCGAGCGGCGATGAAGGTGATGCCGAGTTGTTCGAGAGCGCGTCCGAACTGAGTGGGCTGACGTTTTCCGGCGAGTTGTTCTTCCACCGACCAGAAGTCGTCGTTGCGCACGAAGATGCCGCTGTGATCGCCATAAAAGGCGAGCGGAGTACCGTGGCGACGCAGCAGTTGGCGGAGCAGGGAGAGATAACCGAGCGCGGACTCGGAGGGGAAGAACTGGGCGGCGAGGATTTTACCGGTGGCATCGTCCTGCAGGCCGAGCGCCGTGAGGCGAGGACCGCGGCCTTCCAGCCAGTCGTGGGGCGAGCCATCCAGTTGTACCAGTTCGCCCTCGCGAGCGGATCGCAGACGGCGCTGGCGATGCGCGGGAGCGCGGCGTTTGCGGGGAGAGCCCAGACCGGCCTGGCGCAAAAGACGACGGAGGGTCTCACGGCTGAGGGAGAAGCCCTCGACCTCGCAAAGTTTTTCGCAGAGATGGTGATCGTTGAAGCCGGCGTAGGTGGTGCGGGCTAAGCCAACAACCGCCCGGCGCACCCGCTGCGGCAGACGACGGGGGCTGGGCCGTCCGCGGCTGGCGTGCGCCAGAGCTGCCTCTCCCTGCTCCCGCAAACGTTTCTTTAGACGCCGGACCTGACGAATGCTGAGCGAGAGCAGTTCGGCAGCTCTGGCGCACGCCATGTCTCCTTTAACACAACTCGAAATTACGCTCACTCGTTGCAGTTCCTTCTGACTCAACGCGAATGTCCTTCCTCTCATGGGGTGACATTTTCACGTTGCCGTTAGGGGGTGACAGAATTATGGAGCTAAAACAGCATCTGCGATGCATCTTGGCCAATGATCGTTAGCCAATTACCCTTACCTCTCCCATGGCTGCGGAGCAAACCACGGTATCGCTTGGCTCGTACGCGCGGCTGGTTCGCGACAACCGCAATTTCCGGCGCCTCTGGCTGGCTCAGATCGTCAGCGAAATCGGGGATTGGCTCTACACGCTTTCGATATATACGTTGCTGCTCCAGTTGACAGGGCACGCGGGTTCGGTCGCTCTCGCGTTGGTGGTCCAGGTATTGCCGCAAACCTTTGCCGGACCTACTGCCGGAGTGGTAAACGATCGTCTGAAGCGCAAGCACGTAATGATCGCTGCGGACTTGGTTCGTTTTTTTGTCGTGCTGAGTATGTTGTTTGTCCGATCGCGCTCAACGGTGTGGCTGGTTTATCCATTGTTGCTGGCGGAAACGGTGATGGTGTCGTTTTTCGAGCCTGCACGGACCGCCGTCATTCCCAATGTAACGGACGAGGCCGACGTCTTGGTCGCTAACACCCTGTCGTCAGCGACGTGGTCCGTGAACCTAATGGTCGGAGCTGCCATTGGAGGAGTCGTCGCCGCATTCCTCGGTCGCGACACAGCATTCATTCTGAACTCCCTGTCGTTTCTCGTGTCGGCGATCTTGATCGGCGGAATGCATTTTCACGAGCCGCATGCCGACGATGCTCCACCCCTTCGCCCCAAAGATCTGGTCGATTTTTCTCCGATCATGGAAGGGATCTCCTATATCCGGAGCCATCCGACGCTGTTTCCGGCGGTGTTCGCAAAAGCTGGTGAACTGATGATCGGACCAAGTTGGGTCATCTTCACAGTGATGGGCGCGCATGAGTTTGCGGTACATCGCCCGGGGATCGACGCTACTGGCGGAGCCATGCTCGGAATGAGCATTCTGTTGGGCGGCCGCGGGATTGGCGCGCTGATTGGGCCGCTTGCTTCCGCGCGATGGGCGGGACAAAACGACCGCCGCCTAAGACTTGGAATCCTTCTCGGCTATATCACGATCGCCTGCGGATATACCTTGCTCGGTATCAGCCGCAGCGTGTGGGCTGCGGCTGCTTGTGCGATGTTGGCACATGCCGGCGGTTCAACGGTCTGGGTTTTCTCGACAACGTTGTTGCAACTCAATGCCGAAGACCGATTTCGCGGGAGAGTATTCGCAGCCGATCTTGGACTCGGGAGTCTGACTTTCGCGATAACGGCTTACTTGGCGGGGCGCGTGCTCGATGCCGGAATTTCCGCCCGCGCCGTTGCCACCACAACCGGACTCTTCATGCTGGTTCCCGCATCGTTGTTGGCGATTGCTCTTCGGTCGCCGCGGTTCAGAGCGCCCTCTGCCCCGTGAGTTGCTCACAATAGCTTTTTCTCTTACACTCCGTCCAACCGAAATCGGCCGTAAAACCGAAATCATCCCCGCAGTGCGTCCTCGATGCAATCGTTTGATTTTCAAGTCGTGCTGGATTGCCCCATCGAAATGGTCTTTGCCATATACACCGATATCGACCGGTGGCAGAACCGGAACGTGTTCGGTGCCATACGCTGGGCTCTGGGCAAACCTTGGGCGGAAGGGAGCCGATTGCAGATCGAGACGCGCTTCCCGTTACGAACAACGGTCGATCAAGTGGTGCAGCACTTCACCCCTAACGAGAGCGTGAGTTACCTGAGCCACGTAATGGGGATCACCTGCGAGACGCGCGTTTTTTTCTCAAGGGTTCCTCCCGAAAAAACGGCGATCAACGTCGGGATGCACCTCGTGGGCTCGGTGTCGCGTTCGCTTGGATTCGCAATCGAACCCGTGATCACGAGGGCTACAAAGGGATTCTTCGAGGAACTGCGCAAAGAGTGCGAAGCCGCCGCGAAGGTCGCTAAGGGGAAGATAGACGAGCCGGCTGACCCCCAGAAAAGTTAAACGTTCTGCAGCCGGTCTATTTTTGCAGCCATGATGAAATCGCTTTCGGTCAGACCGTCAATCTTGTGTGTCCAAAGCGTGACCTGTGCTTTACCCCACGCAAGCATAATGTCCGGATGATGGCCCTGTTCTTCGGCGACCGCCCCGACTCGATTCACAAAATCCAAGGCTTGCTTGAAGTCCGGGAAACGGAATTCTCGGTGAAGGAAGTGTTCGTCCGTAACCGTCCAGTCGGGAACACTCTGGTGAAGATCTTTCAATTCCTTTCCCTTGAGCGGAGCAACGCCTCCACGGCAAGGAACACACTTCTTGTCGGCAAGTTGTTGGGTCATAATTTGTCTATCCCGCTTTGAAATCGTGAATGGACTGGTTCTTGCAGCATCGGCTCATCTTAGCAGCCTGAGAGTGTGAGCCGAAGAACTGCTCCGCGCCGAACCCGATTTCGTGCCCAGCCTCTGTGTACAATGTGATACTCCCCTCTATTCCCGGGATTAGCGGATCCGATACATCGGAAAGGAATCGACAGTGAATGTTCTGGTTATTGGCGGCGCGGGATACATCGGCAGTCATACCGCGCGTGCCCTGCGAAAAGCCGGCCACAAAGTCACGATTTTCGACAATCTCAGTACCGGCTACGAATCTCTGGCGAAGGGATTTGAGTTGGTGAAGGGCGATGTTTTGGACGCCAAGGCTTTAGCCAAGGTGCTGACCGGCACGGATGCGATCATGCATTTCGCAGCTCACGCTTACGTCGGCGAATCGGTGACGAATCCACGGAAATACTTTCACAATAATGTCGAGGGAGGCCTGTCGCTGCTCAATGCGGCGGTCGATGCCGGTGTAAAGAAGATCATCTTTTCGTCGACGTGCGCAGTATATGGAGAGGTGGCAAAGGTTCCAATCGATGAAAACATTCCGCGCGAGCCGGTGAATCCTTACGGAGTGACGAAATTATTCTTCGAGCAGGCCCTTGAAGCCTATGACCGGGCCTACGGGATGCGCTTTGCAAGCTTGCGGTACTTCAATGCCGCCGGCGCCGACGATAGTGGAGAAATCGGTGAACTGCATGATCCAGAGACACATTTGATACCTCTGGCGATGAGGGCAGCAGAGGGGCTAGCGCCCGAATTGCAAGTGTTCGGATCGGACTATCCGACGCCCGATGGAACCTGCGTACGCGACTACATCCACGTGAATGATCTTGCGAGTGCTCACGTAAAGGCCCTGGAATACCTGGCGACTGGAAAATCGAGCATTGCCGTCAACCTCGGAACCGGCACGGGGGCTTCGGTGCAGGAAGTCATTACGGCGGTTGAGAAAGTAAGCGGCAAGCGTGTGCCGAAGAAGATTGTGCCGCGACGCCCGGGCGACCCACCGGCGTTGGTTGCGAATCCGGCAAAAGCGCAGGAGTTGCTGCAGTGGAAAGCCACGCGCGGTTTGGACAATATCGTGAAGACCGCGTGGAACTGGATGGAGCGCCAGCGTGAAGCTATATCGCGATGAATGTTGACACGGGCTGTTGAAATGTCGAGCCTGATTCTCGCGAGATCGTTGTTTGTGTAGTCAGCCTTGTTTCTGAGGAACTTCATGGGAAATGATTTGGCGGGGAAGAAAGTCGCGTTCCTGGGTGCTGGAAAGATGGGCGGCATCATTCTTCAGGCTCTACTGAAGAGCGGCATGTTATCGACGAAGTCGACGTGCGCGACCGTAGCTCATTCGGAGCGCGCAAAAGCGCTGGCCAAGAAGTTGAAAGTCAAGGTTGGCACCAATAATGTCGAGGCCGCGAAGGGTGCAGACATTATTGTGATCGGCGTAAAACCTCAAGTTGTCGAGGACGTCGTCCGCGAGATCAGCGGGTATATCACCTCGAAACAAGTCATCGTCTCGGTGGCGGCGTCCGTGCCCACGTCAATGATCGAGAAAAATCTCCCGCCCGATGTGCCTGTTATTCGCGCCATGCCGAACACTCCGTGCATCATGGGGGCCGGGATGACGGCGATCTGCAAAGGCAAACACGCCAGCGCGGAAGACGTCGCGATGACCTGCCGAATGTTCGATGTGGTCGGAAGAACGGTGGTCGTCGACGAAAAACATATGGACGCCGTGACCGCCCTTTCCGCCAGCGGCCCGGCATACATTTACATCATTCTGGAATCTCTGGCTGAGGCGGGAGTGAAAGTCGGCTTGCCACGCGATATCGCGACGCTTCTCGCCGCGCAGACTACTTCGGGGGCTGCAAAAGTGGTTCTCGAAACCGGCGACCACCCGGCGCTGCTGAAAGATGCGGTGACGACTCCCGCGGGATGCACAATCGACGCCATCATGGAACTGGAAGAAGGCAAACTGAGAGTGACGCTGATCAAGGCCGTGGTGAAAGCCGCGCAACGCGCAAAGGAACTGGCGTTCGGATAGGACTTTGGTCGAAGCTTCGTCGATGCATTTCTAGAATTATCCAATGCCTTTGGGTTGTCCTGTTCTGCGAATCGCGCGTGGTCTTCAGCGCGCTGATGTGAAGTGACCGTGATGGAACCTCGCCTCATCCTTATTCACCTGTTGCTGAAGTTAGGCGTGGCGACCGCTGTGTCCAGCCCGCTCGTTCGCTCCAAGGAATTCAAGAACCTGCTGTTTCGCGAAGAACGCACTCCGCGGCAAAAGGCGTATCTCGTACTTTGGATCGCCCTTCCCATCATGCTCGGAGTGTGGATCCGGCTCTCGGTGAAAAGCTTTCTGTCGGGCGACTTGAGCTTTGAGACCGCGCTTCTTCTCGGCGTCATCGGCGGTCGCTGGACCGGTTCGGTTGGCGGGGCGCTGGTCGCGTTTCCGGCACTTCTCTATGGCGAATGGATGACGGTTCCATTTTGTGCGCTTTGCGGATTTATCGCAGGGCAATTGCGCACGATGGCAATCGACAAAGACGACATCTGGTTTTTTTCTCCTTTCATCGATCTGAGTATTTACCGGCTCATCCGGCGCAATCTGCCACGCCCGAGACTGTTCGACTGGCAGATCATGTTTTTCACCACGATCGTGGCGCTGCGTTTCGTTCAAACCGAGCTGGTCCGCTATTTTCCGCGCTCGGTCTTTGCTCTGGAAAGTCCGGAAAATATTTGGGTGGAAGTCGCGATCTATGCGACGTCGATCATCGCGATCGGCATCGAGCTGAAGATCTTCAACAGCGTGCGGCTCCAATTGAAGCTGGAGGAACAGGAAAGGCTTCTCTTGCACGCGCGCATGGAGGCTCTGCAGAATCAGATCAATCCTCACTTCCTTTTCAACACGTTGAATTCCATATCGTCGCTGGTGCGTTTCGACCCGGACATGGCCCGGGAGGTAATTTTTAAGCTGGCGACGATTCTGCGCCGTCTGCTTAACGCTACCGAAGCGTTTTCCCCGCTTCGCGAGGAATTTGAATTCGTCGACAATTATCTCGACATTGAGGTCGTCCGGTTCGGACACGACAAGCTTCACGTGGTAAGGGAATTCGATCCTACCTCGCTGGATGTGGTTGTGCCGAGCATGCTGTTGCAACCTTTAATCGAAAATTCCATCAAGCACGGCCTTTCGCCCAAGGTCGAAGGTGGCAGCATTTACTTGCGAAGCCGGCTCGCCGATTCACGATTGATCATTGAAGTCGAGGACGACGGCGTCGGGATGGGCGGAAACCAACTCGAGGAAAGCAGCAGTTGGACCGGCATGGGTATTGGAATGGCAAACATCGCCGAGCGTCTTCAGGTGCTCTACGGCGGCACCGCCCGCATGACCATCGACAGCCACGAGGGGAAGGGAACGCTGATCCGTATCCGCTTGCCTCTGGTCGAGAGCGCGAGCTGCGTCCCTGAAGGTTTTTACGCCGAGCGCTCGAGCACCCGACGGTAGAAATCCTCGTACTGCTTCACAATCTTGGTCGAGCAGAATCTTTCCATAGCCACGGCCCGCGCGCGTTTTCCCATCTCGCGCAATAGCTTTTCATTGCCGAGCAATTCGATGACGTATCGCGACATGGTTTCGACGTCGCCAACATCGGCGAGATATCCCGTGTTGCCGTGGTCGATGACTTCAGGAACTCCGCCGGCCCGCGTCGAGATTGGCACCACCTCGCATGCCATTGCTTCCAGAGCGGCAAGGCCGAACGACTCCAGTTCGCTCGGCAGCAGCATGATGTCGGCAATCGAAAGCTTCTCGTAAATCTGATCCTGCTTGCCGAGGAACAGCACGTCGTCGTGGATGCCCTTCTGTACGGCCAGCCACTCGGCAACGGAACGATCAGGACCATCCCCGATGAGCAGCAGTCTCGAAGGCATTTGCTTGTGGACGCGATCGAAGATCTCGATGACATCCGTGATGCGCTTCACCGGGCGAAAATTCGATAAATGCACGAGCACTTTCTGTCCATCGGGGGCGTACTCCCGGCGCATCTCCTCGGCGATCTTGGTGTCGCGCATGTAGATGTCACAGTTGACAGAGTTGTAGATCACCTCGATCGGATTCTTCACATCGAAAATCCGTTGGGTCCGCTCGCGCAGGTAGTTGGATATTGCTGTGACACCGTCGCTCTGCTCGATCGAATAACGGGTGATCGGCAAATAGGAGCGGTCCAAACCGACGAGCGTGATGTCGGTGCCGTGCAGGGTGGTGACGAACGGCAGTTTCTGGCTGCGAGGGCCGGCCGCAAGCATTTGGCGCGCGAGCATCGCACTCACTGAGTGAGGAATCGCATAGTGAACGTGCAGCAGATCGAGATCGTAAAGCTGGGCGACTTCAGCCATGCGAGTAGCCAGCGCCAGATCGTACGGCGGATAGTCGAACAGCGGATAGCGTGAGACTTCAACTTCGTGATAGTGAATGTTCGGTTCCGCGCCCCGCAATCGGATCGGCTGGGCGTAAGAGATAAAGTGAATTTCATGGCCGCGCTGCGCGAGTTCCAGGCCCAATTCCGTGGCCACGACACCGCTGCCGCCGTAGGTTGGATAACAGGTGATCCCAATCTTCATGTGCGAAGCTGCCTTCTCGATCCTGTGATTCGATGGCTCGCACAGGGGATGGTTGCAGATTTTACACGAGAGGCTGCTGCACGATGCGATGAGACGGCCGCTACTGGCCGCTTTTCGGGCCGAGCGCAACGCCGGGATCGATCTTGTCGAGATGCGCCTGGAATCGCTTCTTGCCTTCTTCAGGCATTCCCGTGAATTCAATGCCCATACCTACGCCGGGGTCGCGGGTGCGAACCACGCCGCTGGGTGAGATACGCTCCTCGCCCAGCCAGAGATCCACTCGAAGCGCGGTCCCGATAGGCAGAGGCATCACCGTCTCAACATAACAACCATTGCCGCTGATGTCGGTCGCATTCACTCGAAGGGGAGTGTTGACGCGCTCGTCGCGCAATTCCAAAGGAAACGAAATCCGGTGACGGAAGAATTTTCTGCGATTGTCGTGACGCGCCTGCGTCCTCTCTTCTACCGCCATCTCTGCCGGAAGAGCTGCCGTCCACGGACAATCCTGATCGGCGACGAGTTGTACGCCCACCTGCGTTTTTTTCAGTGCGCCCGCATCGACAACCCAAATCACTTTGCAGCGCGCTTTCCGGCTTTCGTATTGCACGCCGATCACGTCGCCAACTTTCAGTTCGGGAACAATGCCGTAGATACACGCCCCGGTTGAACTGATGTTTTGAGCGACTGCATTCTGGAAGAATGGCTGATCATTAGCGCCCATGCCCCATACACGGACCTTGAGGTCCAGAGACGCGCGCGGGGCTGACCCTTGGGCGGACATGAACGAAGTACCTCCGAGCTACGAGAAACGGTAGTTACGAAACATCATACTACTCTCAATGAAATGAGTAGGTTACGGGAGTAACGGAGATGGATATTTCGCCTGGCGTGAATAGCCTGGGCTGGCCGGGTCATTTTCAGCCGACAACGATCGACCGAACAGCCGATCGCAGCGAGTTTCCTCAATTCAGCGAAAGCTCCCAATAGGAGATCAATTGGATTCCTTCTCGCGCCAGGACCTCTCGGGCCGCTGGAAGCGTTAGCACGTGGAGTTCAGTCTCCCGCGATTCTCGCAGCCGAGTGGAGGCGGCGCGCAGGTCTGCGTCGTTGTATCCGGGGTGGCAAACGAATTCCCATGTGCCGTCGGGAATGCTGCGGGCGATCGCATGGAACAGAGTCTCGTCCAGAACGCCAGTGACTTCAATTCCCAGAGTTCCGTCGGGAGTGGAAAATCCTTCGCGCGCCACCGCCTCATGAAATTTTCCGGCAAAACGGCGGAGCACTTGGACCTCGGCATAGCGCGTCCAAAGGTTTGGCCGGGCCAGCAATTGGCCCGATCGAAGAGGGAAGCGCGGTCCGAACGGATTTCTGACCGCGCGAACGCCGCACTCGGCGGCAGCTTTCAGCATTGGCCGAAGGACTGAGGGAAAAACATGGGTGTGTTTGTGCGCATCGATGTGCGAGACCGTAATGCCTGCGGATTGAATCTTTCGAATTTGCGCGGATGTTTCGACAGTGATCTGGGCGGCATTTATTCGACCGGTGAGGGCGCGGGCGGCAAAGGATTTCAGCCCATCACGAAAGCGGAACGAGTCGGTGAGAGACGAAAGTCGCGCTGGATCGAGAACGGGCTCGCCGTCGATCAGCACAACATGACAGCCGATGCTCAGTTTTGGGGTGGCTTTCGCCAGTTCGACCGCTTCGGCGAACGCCGGACCCTTCGCCATCAGCGTGGAAGAAGTTACAACCCCGCGGACGTGGCTTTCCATGATGGCCCGATTCACCCCGGAGGTGAATCCGAAATCGTCCGCATTCACGATGAGCCGCCGCACGCAGCCAGTCTAGCAGGGCAAAAGATCGTTACGGCGGAAAGGGCGGGTCACGACGGCGAGAGCCTCACGTGAAGAACAAAGCTCATTCGCTCGCAAAAACCGGGGCGATTTTGCGGATGCAATTGGGTTACATTCTCGCCGACGTATATACTCGTGGAGAATCGCTTCACGCAGTTGCCCTTCCATCGAATGCGCCGATTGCGTTTGCCTTGGCGGCGTGAATCCCTGAGGGGCGGTTAGCTCAGCTGGTTAGAGCGCCTCGCTTACACCGAGGAGGTCGCAGGTTCGAATCCTGCACCGCCCACCAAATCTTTTCAACAAGTCACGAGCTCTGCTCGTCTTTTGTAGTTATCCGCATTGGCGAGAGCGACTTTGACCTCACCCCAAAGCTCGCTGCAAGGAACGGGATAGGCAGTCTTATAAGTCTAGTTGCCGGCACCGAACGCCAGCAACGCAAGCACCAGCATAGCCACAACCACAACCGCAAATCTCATCCTCATGATGGCAGTTCTCCTGGTACGGATGTGCTTCCTGGCAGACCGGAACACAGGTTTCCCGAACAAGTTGAAACTAGTCCATCGAAATAGCTTGTCAGTGCGCCGAATCACTGGAGCCGGTGACCAACGGAGTCGGAGGAGTGATCACTCATGCGCACACTTGATCATTGCTATCGACACTCGTTGATCTGTCTATAGCGCTCTTCGTCGTCGGTTCGAGCGGTGACCCGAACTGGTAATAAGCATGAGTAAACCCTCTCGTCAATGAGTCTGCTTTGAGGTTGCGCAACTCTGTGATACAAGTGGCGAGTCGAGTGTTCGCACTATGCTGCGATTGACCGGACTTCGGAATTCCTGGCTGAATGTTCGCGCTACCGTGCTAGTCGCGTGCGCGGTCGGTGCTTTGGCTGCGAATGTCGCTACTCGCTATTGCTCGTCCGGAAATCTTGGGATTTCCTCCACGAGAGTCGTGCAAGCCGGTGCGCTATCCTCTCCGACTCGGCAGCGGCTCGCGAATAACGCCGCCAGTTGGTTGCCACCTGCTCGAACCGTTACGATCCGCCTTTGCCCCGCAGGTTACACTCTCACCGGTTGGATACGATCGTCCATCCCGACGACGCTTTTGGGGCAGATTGTTTCCAATCGTCCTCCACCCCGTTTTGAAACCCAATCGTAAGTCGCCAATGAGATAGCGGCGAAGCCGTTTCTCTGCATTACAGCCAACGGGTTTTGCCCAGGCTCGATGCGGACTGAACGGACGTCTGTTCTCTCAGCCTTAGGCGACGTTGACCGGTATCCCGGACCGTTGCCGGGCACGGTGTTCCTTATCGAACGTGGGCACGGGTTTCACGCAGATTCACCGGAGGAATATGAAGATCTCGCAGAAGGGGCTATATGCATTGCAGGCGGTCATGATGCTGGCCCGCCATCACCAGAACGGACCGATCAAGGTCCGCGAAATTGCACAGGAAGAAGACCTGCCTGCAAAATTTCTGGAGCTGATCCTGATCGAGCTCAAGAATGCCCGAATTCTTGCTAGCGAACGTGGAAGCAACGGCGGCTACAAGTTGCGGCGGGAGCCTGGAGACATCAAGATGAGCGAAGTCATTCGACTGCTGGATGGTCCGTTATCTCCCTTTGGAGATGCCGATCAGCTGAGGATGTTGATTGCGCGAGATTCGCACAACAGGGCGCTCTATCAGGTTTTTCTCGATGTGCGAGATTCGGCGGCGAACATTCTGGAAAATACGACGATTGCCGATCTCATCGGCAAGAAGCCGCATCCAGTTCGGCTGGCATCGAAAAAGGCTTCCCACGCTTTTGCCGGAAGATAATCCGCGTCTGCAAATCTTTTCGCCACGGCAAACTTGTACGGGATCTAAGAGAACCGCGAGCTTCGTGAATTCCAAATCCAGAGTCCTCCATCGTGCAGATTTGAAACAGCGCCCGCACGCGAGTAGTATCGGTCTCCCGTCCGGACAAACCGCGTCGGCCCAAGGGTGATTCGATGAAAACGCTGTCTTCCCTCATACTGGTTCTCGTTGTCGCCGCACTTTCTTCCGCAAAATCCAGCGCACAATCCAGTTACGATTTGCGTTCCCCCGATGGGCGAATCGAGGTCAGGATCCGCACTGCTGGCCAGATCCGATACGACGTTGTCTTGAAGGGACGGGCAGTGCTCGAGAATTCCACCCTCTCGCTCGACGTCGATCACAAGAAACTAGGCGTGAATGCAAAGGTGCTCGATGCGAAGACGCGCTCGAACGATCAGGTCGTGGAACCGGTGGTTCGGCAAAAGTTTGCCAAGATTCGAGACCACTACAACGAACTCCGCTTGAACATGGACGGAGGGTATGCGGTTGTCTTCCGCGCGTACAACGAGGGTGCGGCCTACCGCTTCGAAACGTCCCTTGCCCAGCCGCAGGTAAAGGTCTTCGGAGAAGAGTCTCTCTTTCACTTTCCGTCAAATTTCGTTGTTTACTATCCGCAGGAAGACAGTTTTTATTCGCACAACGAGCGCAAATATATCCCGCAACGTTTAAGTGAGATCGCCCCTGCGTTTCTCGGGACGCTCCCGGCGGTCGTGGACATTGGTGAAGGAGCAAAGCTCGCAATCGCGGAGTCGGACCTTGAAGACTATCCAGGACTCTGGCTGCACGGAACGGGCGGTCCTGCGCTGGCAGCCACGTTTCCGCCATATCCGTTGAAAGAGAACCTGACCAGCGATCGCGACTATCGCGTGGTGGAGAGCGCCGACTACATTGCGTCGACCACAGGAACGCGGACGTATCCGTGGCGGGTGATCGGCATCGCCGACACCGACGGTGACTTGCTCACAAACCAGATCGTGTACTTACTCGAGAAGCCATCGCTAGTGGAAGACACATCATGGATCAAGCCGGGCAAGGTGGCTTGGGATTGGTGGAATGCCAATAACGTCTATGGCGTCGATTTCAAAGCGGGCGTGAACACGCAAACGTACAAGTACTTCATCGACTTCGCCGCCAAGTACGGATTGCCTTACATCATTCTCGACGAAGGTTGGTACAAGCTGGGCAACGTCCTCGAGGTCGTACCCGAAATTAATATGGACGAGCTTGCCGCCTACGCGAAGCAGAAGAACGTCGGCATCATTCTCTGGGTTGTGTGGAAGACGCTGGACGATCAGCTAATCCCAGCACTCGATCAGTTTCAAAAGTGGGGCGTGAAGGGAATCAAAGTCGACTTCATGCAACGCAGCGATCAGCTCTTGATCGACTACTTCTACAAAGTCAGCAAAGAATGCGCCAAGCGGAAAATGCTCGTTGACTTCCATGGAGACCAGAAGCCCGCGTCCATGACACGCACCTGGCCGAATCTGATCAGCACCGAGGGAGTGCGCGGGATGGAGTGGAGCAAGTGGAGCGCAGAATCCGAACCGGAGCACAACGTCACGCTCCCATTCACCAGAATGTTTCTCGGCCCGATGGACTACACGCCGGGAGCCATGCGAAATGCGACGAAGGAGACGTTCGCAGCCATCCACGACCAACCCATGGCGCTGGGAACGCGATGCCATCAACTGGCAATGTACGTGGTGTTCGAGAGCCCTCTGCAAATGCTCTCTGACAGCCCTTCGAACTACTTGCGCGAGCCCGAAGCGATGGAGTTTCTGGCAGCCGTTCCGACAGAGTGGGACGAAACAAAAGTTCTGGGCGGAAAGATTGACGACTACGTTGTGGTGGCGAGGAGAAATGGCCACGAATGGTACGTGGGAGCTATGTCAGATTGGACCGCCCGCGATCTGGAGATCGACTTGTCATTCTTGCCCGAAGGAAATTTCACGATGGATGCCTACGCGGATGGAATGAATGCCGACCGCAACGCCAGTGACTACAAAAAGTCCGTCATGCAGGTGAACAGAACAACGAAGGTGAAACTTCCACTGGCGAGCGGAGGCGGATGGGCCGCGCGAATCCATCAGTAGATTTGCCGCCTAGCGAGCCTTGGGCAAAGCGCGGACGGCTCCGGTAGAGATTCCGCCATCCACCAGCAGGGTCTGGCCAGTGACGTAGCGGCTCGATTCAGCGGCGAGAAATACCACGGCTGCGTCGAGATCGGAGAGAGCTCCCGGTCGCCTTACTGGAATGCGATCGGTGAGATATTCGACCCACTCTTTGTCTTCGTAAAGAACCTTGTTCTGATCGGTGCGGAACCAGCCAGGCGCAAGGCAGTTGACGGTAATTCCGTGGTGCCCCCAATCGTCGGCGAGGCTCATCGTCAGTTGGCGAATTCCGCCGCGGCTGGCCCCGTACGGCGCGAGTCCAGCGTAACCTGCGACGCTCGTCACCGATCCGATGTTGATGATTCTTCCGTATTGGTGCGAAACCATACGGCGCGCAACTGCCTGTGCAACAAAAAAGCTTCCGCGCAGGTTTGTGTCGAGTATCAGGTTCCAATCGTCCCAGGTGATGTCGAGGGCCGGCTTACGAACGTTGCATCCTGCATTGTTCACGAGGATGTCGAGATGGCCGAATGCCTCTTCGGCGGCCGCCGCCATGCGCTCGATACTTTTCTGATCGCGCACATCAAGCTCCAGACAGACGGCGCGGCGACCCATCGCCTTCATTTCCTCTTCGAATGCTGAGAGGGAACCAAGAGTGCGGCTGGTGAGCACAAGATCTGCGCCAGCCCGCGCGAGTGCGCGAGCAAATTGCTGTCCGAGACCTCGGCTCGTTCCAGTGACGATCGCAGTTCGCCCGGTCAGATCGAACAAGCTCTGGGCTGCGGCGCTCAAGTGATCGCTCCCGGTGTAAGAACAACCTTCATCAGATTCGGTTCGCGAGCGTAGAGACGCTCAAACCACTGCGGGCCTTGATCGAGCGGCGCTATCGCCGTGATGAGAGGCTTGACTCGAATTGCGCCACTGGATAGCAGTTCAATCGCCCTTGGATATTCTCCCGCCGATGCGCACGACCCCTGCAGGCGGATCTGCCGGGTGACCACTTTCTGAAGCGGCAACGTGATTTCCGGGGCAATATTTCCGACCAGAACGACGCTCCCTCCTTTGCGAACGCTATCAATCGCGGTATTGACGGTCTCGGTCTTTCCTACGGCTTCGACCGCGATGTCGACTCCCGCGCCGTCTGTCAGTTGAGAAATCTGTTGCGCGCACTCATTGGCAGGAAAGACGGCCGTGGCGCCAAGTTCGAGGCTCAATTTGAGCCGGGTTGAGTCGATGTCGGTAACCAGAACGCGCGCGCATCCCGCGACGCGGAGGGCTTGCTGCAGGAGCAGTCCGATCGTGCCTGCTCCTACAACCAGAGCGGTGCTGCCCGGAGCAACGGGCACCAGCGAAACCGCGTGAAGAGCCACGGCGACGGCCTCGAGCATGGCGGCGTCGGCGAAAGGAAGATCGTCGGGGAGTCGATGAATGATGCGAGCGGGCACCACGACAAACTCGGCAAAGGCTCCCGCGCGATGGTAGTCTCCGCAGGACACGCCGAGCACCTGCCTGCGATCACAAAGATTGATGTCCCCGCGCAAGCAATTGACGCACTCGCCGCAATACACAGTGGAATCGACAGTGACTCGCTCGCCCTCGGATAAGCCTGTCACTCCTTCGCCGACTCGCGCGATGACTCCCGAGGCTTCGTGCCCCATGACGATCGGCGGAATGCGGCGTCCCGAAGAGCCGTCGTATCCATGCACATCGCTGCCGCAGATCCCACACGCAGCCACGCGCAGCAGAACCTCACCCCGACCCGGCGCAGGCACATCCAGTTCAGCGAGTTCGAGTTTTCGATATTGCGAGAGTAGCAAGGCCTTCATTTGTTATTTCGCTTGCCATGTAGAAGGCAAAACGATTCCTGCGCCTTCGCGAATTGTGAGAATCTGGTTTGCTTTCACTTGCGTGAAGCGTTCGATTTTCTGTGTTGTGGGCCATTTCACTTCGATCACATCGACACTCTGCGCTTTTCCCAACCCGAAGTGCAGGCGCAGATCGTTCTGCGACATCACGCTCGATCCGCTTCGGACCTCGTCCATCTGCGTGTGCTTGCCAACTGTGGCCCGAACTCTGGCACCGATGGCGGTGCGATTACACGTCGTTCCGATCAACTTGATCTTGATCCAGTTTTGCTTGTTGCCGCCGTCATTGCGCAGCAGAGACGGCAAGTCGCTCATGTTCAGTACCAACGCATCAATGTCTCCATCGTTGTCGTAGTCGCCGAAGGCGGCGCCACGACTGGAGAATCGCTCGCTGATGCCGGGTCCCATGGTGGATGAAACATCTTTGAATTGGCCATTACCTAAATTCTTGTACACCAGTCGGGGATTCTTGAATGTCTGTCCGATCTCATGCCCGCCAATTTCTGGATAGACATGTCCGTTCACCTGGATCAGGTCGATCCAACCGTCGTTGTCATAGTCGACGAATCCGCAACCCCAGGCAACGTACTGATTGTTGATCCCGATGCCGGAAGAGAATGTCACGTCGCCGAACGTTCCATCACCGTTGTTGTGATAAAGATTGCAGGTGTCGTCGGCGAAGTTTGTCTTGAAGATGTCGAACCATCCGTCGCAATCGTAGTCGCCAACAGCCACGCCCATGCCTGCTTGCTCGTGACCATTCTCGCTGTAGGCGCATCCTGCCATCACCGCAATATCGGTAAATGTTCCATCGTGGTTGTTGCGAAACAAGATGCTCGGTTCCGAGTCGACTGCGACATAGATATCGGGCCAGCCGTCATTGTCAAAATCTGATGCCACTGCCGTAATCGAATACCTCGGACCCGGCTTGAGGATGCCTGCTTTCTCGGAAACATCGGTGAAGGTGCCGTCGCCATTGTTCCGGAACAGAACATTGGTGTCGCCCGTCAGGCCGCGCGGCCCGCACATAACAGGTATTCCTTTCCATTGGCACGGTGCCGGATCTTCCGGAGAGGGGGTCTTCGCAGGATCGAGTTTGATGTAATTGCAGACGAAAAGATCGAGGCGTCCATCACGATCGTAGTCAATGAAGGTGCATCCCGCTCCCCAACGCACTCGTCCGTCGTAGATGCCCGCTTTCTTGGATACATCAGTGAATGTGCCGTCGCCATTGTTGTGAAATAGAACGTTATGTCCCCAGAAACAGCAAAACAGATCGTCCCAGCCATCGTTGTCGTAATCGCCGACGCAGATTCCCGTTTGCCATCCCGTGCGAGCCAGTCCCGATTGCGCGCTTATATCCGTGAACGTACCGTCGCGATTGTTCTTGTAGAGATGCGAGGTGGGTGCTTGACCCGCTGGCCATGGCTCGCCGAGACGTGTGCCGTTTGTCAGATAGATATCGAGCCAGCCGTCGTGATCGTAATCGAAGAAGGCGATGCCGCTGCCCTTTGCCTCGATGATGTAACGCTTGTGATTCGGATCGCCCCAGACGTTCGGAGAATTAAGGCCCGCCTCGTGCGCGACGTCGACGAACTGCACGGGCGACACGGTAGCAGACGAAGCGGCCCGTAGCGCGATTTGGCTATTCCACTTCCAGAGCGGAGTTGCGAGAGCTTCGAGCAGACTACTGCCGAACACGAGAAGGGAAGAACCGAGAAAACGCCGCCGGGGAAAATTCATAGGAACGATTTCGCTTCGAGCCGGATCCTGCAGTTCGACCTGAAGTCGAATCACGAATTCAACACTTTATCACTTTGCGGTCGATCACTTCGTACCGGGAATCTTGGGAAACGGACGCGGGATAATGCCTGCGCCTTCTTTGACCGCGATGATTTGATCGGGAGCAAGAGTCGACAATTTATCGATCTGCCCGCTCGGCCACGTGATTTCCAGAGATTCGATTTTCGTTCTTTGTCCCAGGCCAAAGTGAATTCGAGGGTCGCTCGCCGACATGTAGCTCATGCCGCCTTTCGCTTGTTCGAACTCGACAAATCCTTCCGAAGTCAGCTTGACGGAAGCGCCGATACCGTCGCGGTTGGATTTCGTTCCGATCAACTGGACGGTGAGCCAATGATTGGTGTTTCCGCCGTCGTTCCGCAGAAGGGACGGATAGTCTCCACGATTGTTGGTGACGATATCGATGTCGCCATCATTGTCGTAGTCAGCCGTCGCAAGGCCCCGTCCGACAATCGGGTGCATAAAATCCGGTCCAAGGGAATCTGAAACTTTTTCGAAATGGCCTTTCCCCGCATTTCGAAACATAAGCAGCGGTTCCTTGTACGTGACTTCTTCATGATAAAGGGCGACATTGTCGAGCATGGAGCCGTTGAGTTGCAGGATGTCGTTCCATCCGTCGTTATCGTAGTCCAGGAATTTCATGGACACGCCGCTCAACAGAACCGCCTTATTCCCGAGTCCGGAGCGGAAGGTCTCGTCGGTGAATGTTCCGTCATGGCTGTTGCGATAGAGGCGGTTCAACTCAAAGTCGAGGTGAGTGATGTAGAGATCCTGCCACCCGTCGCCGTCTACGTCGGCGGCATCGATGCCCATGCCGGCCTCGTATCGACCGTCCTCACTCGCGGCCATGCCGGACACGAACGAAACGTCTTCAAAAGTCCCGTTGTGTTTGTTGATGAATAAAAAGTTTGGCCACGAGTCGTTCGCGATGGCGATGTCCGGCCAGCCGTCGTTGTTGAAGTCGGCGAGAACGACGCCCATCCCCTTCGCTTCCGGTTTTCCGACCCCGGAGCTATCGCTCACATCGGTAAAGGTACCGTCGTGATTGTTGTGATAGAGCTTGATGTGCTGGCCCCTATAGTTGCCGGGATGGCAATAAGAGCGATACCCGGGTCGGCGCTCGCCACACCAAATGTTGTTCTTCGGACTCCAGTCGATGTAGTTAGTCACGACTAGATCTAGCCATCCGTCTTTGTCGTAGTCGAACCATCCGGCGCTCGTTGACCATCCGCCGTCATCTGCGACTTTAGCCTTCGCGGTCACGTCTGTGAATGTTCCGTTTCCGTTGTTGTGATAAAGAATGGCACTCCCATAGCCGGTGACGTACAGATCGGGATAGCCGTCATTGTCGAAGTCACCGACCGCCACTCCTTGACCGTAGTGACCTTCGCCGCCGACACCCGCCTTCTCAGTGACATCGGTGAAAGTTCCGTCACCATTGTTGTGATAGAGAGCGCAGCGAAGCGGGTGGGCAGGTTTGTAAATATCAGTGGCAGCCGACTGGACGAAAAATAAATCCATCAGGCCATCTTGGTCGTAGTCGATCCAGGCCACGCCTGTCCCCATTGTTTCCAAATAATATTTTTCGTCCGTCTGAGTGGAATCCTGCTGGAAGGTGATCTTGGCCTGCTCGCGTACGTCGGTATAACGAACAGGGATCGTCGATTGGGCCTTCGAAGGCGCTTGGGCTGCAAAGATGGTGGAACGTGCTGTGCAGAGGCCGATCACCGCGATTACCGCTAGGGCGCACGTTGAAGCAGTGGCAACGCCCGAACCGCGGCTTGCGATATTTGGATTCAATTTCAATGCGTGAGGGATTCTGCTGATCAAAGTCTACCTGACGCTACAAGCTTCGATCCGCGATCAGGAGCGCGAGTTGAAGTACTTGTTGACGGGCGACCATGGGAATTGGTTGGCCCGCCTCCGCAGTATTCGCGGGAGCTTTCGATAGAGCCTCCTCGATTTTGCCCACATCGAGCCCACCGGCTGTGCTGCCTTTGAATCGATCGAGCACTTCTTTGGCTTTCGCAATTTCGCCGATCTGATAGTAGAAAACGCCAAGGGTGGAATAGCTCCCAGCCCATTCAGGCAGTAGATCCACAGCGCGTTCCAAGAGTTCCGCTGCCTTGCCGGCATTGCCCCGGAGTACCGAGATGAGCCCGAGTCCCCATACAATCTTGCCCGAGCCGGGAATTCGGCTAAGACCCTTTTGGAGTGTTTGTTCGGCGCCCCCGAGATCGTTGTCACGAATCTGAACCAAACTCAGAGACAAATAGTCCTGATCGTTGTCGGGATTTCGATCTATCGCATCGCGAAAGATTTCCCGCGCTTTTGCAGCATCACCAAGGTGCGCTTCGATGTCTCCGAGCAAGGCAAGGGTAGCGTCATCTTGCTGTCCCGCTGCTGAAATTGTTTGCGCGGCTGCGAGCGCATCAGCGAATCGCCCCTTGCGGAAAAATGCGCTCGCCAAATCGAACTTCACGTCATCCGAATCCGGATTTGCATGCAGCGCCGCCTGAAAATGTTGGATGGCGTCGTCGTACAGACGATAACGCGCGAACAAAACGCCTACGCCCGTTTGCGTTCGATAATCGTTCGCACTCAACTGATCGAGTTGCGCGGTCGCTTCCTTCGCATGGGGAAGATCGCCCAGCTTTAGGTACGCTTCCGCCAGCAAATACAAATCCTGCGGCTGACCTGGATGTTTTTGTGTCTGGTCGATCAATTCGGATACATCCAGATGTGTGCGTTCCTGCGCAGAGAGCGTGGAACGGTTGTTGAGATAATCGAAGAGGTGCTGGTATGGATACGGCCCAGTCGCTGAATTCTTCGATAGCGTTTGAAATACCGCCAAATCACGCTGTGCCAGCGCCGTTTGATGCAGGCTGCGTTCGGCCATCGCCAGCTTGTAGTAACCGTCGGCGGGATTGCGGCTCACTTTCACGAATCTGCGGAGAAGTTCGGCGGCCTCTGCAAATTTCTTGTCCTTGCTGCGCAGGTTTGCCAACTCAAGAAGAGCGTCGGCAAAGTTGGGATTCTCGCGCAGTACCTGCTGAAACAATTCCTCCGCGCGGGAATAGTTCCCCTGTCGTTCCTGGATATACCCGACATTGAACAGACACGAAGCGTTATGCGGATCGTGTTTCAATCCCTGCTCGAAATATTTCTGCGCCTCCTCGAAGCGCCCCAAATGCCGGTACGACAAACCCATGAAGGCGTAGGAACGCGCGGTGGGATCCAGCTCAATCAACTTCTTGAATTCCTCAATGGCGCTTTCCGTCTTGCCCGCCATGAAGTAACTCTCTCCTAACGCAGCGTGCAGATCGGGACGCTGAGGCGCGATTTTCAGTCCAGATTCAAGCAGGGGAATCGCGTCCTCAAAATAGTTTTGCGTCATGCTGAGGCGTGCAAGCAGAAAGATTACGTCGGTGTTTTGAGGCGCAAGTTTGCGAGCGCGCACCAATAGTTCGAGAGCATCGACTGGTCGTGATTGGTCGGAATGCACTTCGGCCAATAGATACAACGCTTCGGCCGAATCCGGCTTCAGTTTCAGCGCGCGATTGAGGTCGAGCTCCGCTTTTGAATACTCACGAACCTTCAAATAAGCCTGTCCCAGGTTGTAGAGAATCTCGAAAGTTTCCGGCTGCAACGCGTTTGCTCGTTCGAGTTCAAGCAGAGCTGCCTTATACAGTTTGGCGCTCGCTAGAACGACTCCGAGAGTGACGTGCAGTTGGACGTCCTGCTTGTGAGCAGCCGAAAGCTCGCGTGACGTCTGAAGAGCATCCTGCGTTTTATCCGCCGCAAGATAGGCTCGCACAAGATTGAATTTGCTTTCGACCGTCGCTGGATGTACCCGCTGAAATTGTTGGACAGCCAGAGACGGAGAACCCTTCGCCAGCAGCAGCAGCCCCATGTTGTAGTGCGCATCCCGGTTTATGGGATCGAGATTCAGCACCGCGCTGAATTCGTTCTCAGCCAAATCAAGTTTTTGTTGCGCGACATAAAGATTTCCCAGGTTGTTGTGAGTCTTCGTCGAGGCAGGGGAAATTCGAAGAGCCTGCTGGAAGGCAGATCCAGCCCGCTCATAGTCTTTTTCATTCGTGTAAGCGATCCCGAGCAGGTTGTACCCTTCGACACTCGAAGGGTTCATTTTGATCTGCTGCTCAAGAAGTTCCGCTGCCTGCGCGTACTGACCCTTCTGGATGAGTTCTTCGGCCTCCACAAACGGCGAGATAGAGTCGGCAGGCTCGGCAGAAGTCGATGGGCTCTTCTGAAAGGCAAAGGCAGCGGTTGGATTTGCAAACGCGGTAGCGGCGAGGACGAGGAGTAGCGCTGCAGTCGGATTGGATTTATGAACCGGTATAGAGGCGCATCCCCACATCTGCAAGTGCCTCGACGAACGCCTCAATATAGCATCTGCAGCATCTGCTGAGCCATTTTGTGCTCCGGTTGCTTCTGCAGAAGGGCCTGCAAAGTGGAGCGAGCTTTGTCTTTTTCATTGGAGATCAAATACACGCGCGCAAGATTCAAGTATGCCTGATCGAAATCCGGCGCTTTTCGAATGCACTCTTCGAATTTCTCCTCCGCTTCGGCATACTTGCGCGCCTGCACGAAAAGAACACCGAGGTTATTCAGCGCGTCCGCGTAATCCGCGCGCAAACGGATCGCGGTCTCCAGATACTGCGCGGCTCGATCTGTTTGATTGCGACGGGCATATAGCATGCCAAGGTTGTAATTTACCTCGGCGTTCATCGGTTCGCTGGCCACCGCGTCTGCCAAATACTTCTCGGCCTCATCGAGTTTCCCCTGTCGCCGGTAAAGGTTTCCAAGATTTAAAAGGGCCGTTGCATACTTCGGCCGGGAACTCAGAGATTTTTTGAACGCCGTGATTGCTTCTTCATCCCGGCCTTGCTGGGCCGCTAGCATGCCAAGGTTGTTCCATGCCTCGGGGTAGTCCGATCGTAGTTCGACCGCCTTTTCGAGATACCGTTTGGCTTCAACCAAGGAGTTGCGTCTCAGGCATAGCGTCCCAAGGTTGTAATGCGCGTCCGGATCGTCCGGCTTCGCAGCAATGACTTGTTTGAAAGAGTGCTCCGCCTCGTCGAGAAATCCGTGCTGAAAAAATGCAACGCCATAGGTGAACAGATTTCGCCGAAACGTGTCCTGAAACAGAGTGCCTTGGAAGGGAAGGGCTTTGCGCAAGCGCTCATCATCGTTGCGCGGAATGGCTGCCGCGTCGCTGGACAGGTGTTCGGCCGTCAGATTCCCTTGATACACCTTGACGATATTTCCGTTCTCATCAAGAAGAAACGAAGCTGGGAGCGGCAGGTCTCTGTGACGGTCGAACAAGTATCGATACACGATGTTGTAGACGCCCGAAGTTTCGGGAGTGGAAAGTAAAATTGGAAATGCTAAAGACTCATCCTTGGCGAGAGCCTTAACTGCGCTAATGTCTAGCGGGTCGTCGACATTGACCGCCACGACCAACGTCTCGTTTGTCGGCGAACCCCGCAGTTCACGTAGTTGCTCAGTGCTCGATTCGGATCGGGATGAAAAGAAGCTCAGCAAAACGACGCCGCCGCGAAAGGATTCCAGTGTTCGCAGATTGCCTGACAAATCGGGCAACGAAAAATCAGGCGCTTTAATGGGTTCGATCAACCAAGTTCCCACTGAATCGCGCGGGGGTTCTCCAGATGAGCGACCGATTGTTTCTTTCCAAGCTAGTGGCGTCGTCGTGAACGGTTTGACCTGAAAATCACGCACTCCCTCTTCGAGTTCTATTCGGTGGTTGATCGGGAGGTTCTCAAAAACGTCAACCGCACCACTCGGCCATCGAACTGCGACGCTGACGGGTTCGCTGCTCCCTCCGAGCCCAAAACAAAGTTCCTTCGTGTGCTGCGAGAGAAATCCCGAACCGGCCTGCAGATATTTCGCCTGCCGAAGCGATCCCGATTGAACCGTTACGCGCGCTCCGATCGCATCACGATTGCTTTTTCGGCCGCGCAAGCGAACGGTGATCGAATTGCCGACGTGCTCCATCGCAAGTCGCAAAACTCGTACTTGCGGAGCATTCCGATTCTTGAGGATGATTTCGAGTTTGCCGTCGCCATCGAGATCGACGAGCGCAAACGCCCGGCTGTCATCGCGGAGATCCAGGCCGACGACTCCCGACACGTCGGAAAATGTGCCGTCGCGGTTGTTGGCGAAGAATACATTGCGCTCGTGGCCATTCCACGTGGAATCGGAACGGATCAATTCATTCATCGCTCCCCACCCACGTTCATACTCAGCCGAAGGAGTGGAGTCTGCGGGCGACTTGGCGACGACTTGCCGCCAGAAAAAGCTCGACACATCACGCTGTTCGAGGCCCGAAATGTATCCGTTGGCGACGTAGATGTCGGGACATCCATCGTGATCGAAATCCCACGAATCTGTAGACCACGACCACCGGCCGATTTCAACCCCGGCTTGGTGGCCTACGCTTTGAAATTTTCCGTTTCCTTGATTTCGATAGAGCGAGTTTCCGCTCATGTGTCGGAGGTAAAGATCACGGGTCTTCGCAGAGTCTCCGGCGTGAAAATGAGAGTCATCAAAAACGCGCATTCCTGCGGCAACCCACATTCCCGCGGCATAAATATCCTGATTTCCATCGTTGTCGAAGTCCAGCCAGCACGCGCTCATGCCGGCGCCCGCCTCATCGACCTGGGCTTCGCTCGATACAGCTGCGAATGTTCCGTCTCCGTTGTTGCGGTAGAGATTGTTGCGTCCGAAATCGTTGACTACATACAAATCAGGCCAACCATCGCCGTTCGCATCACCCCAGGAGCACGCAAAGCTGTAGCGATCGTTTTCCGCGTTCAAGCCCACGGCTTCCGTGCGATCGCGAAAAGTTCCGTCGCCTTCGTTGTGAAACAGATAGTTCGGCGGCCCATTCCGCGCGTCGAAGTACGGCACCGGATACCGATACTGATCGAGTCCTTGATAGTAGTTGTAGAGACAGAAATAAACATCGAGATGCCCGTCACGATCATAGTCGGCGATGGCTGCGTGAGTGAACGCTCCTTGCGGAGGCCGCGCGAACTTGAAGGCATTTTGTTTCAGAGAAAACTTGCCAATACCATCGTTGCGAAAGAGCAATGGCCCGGTCGCGCACACGACGAGCAAATCCTGAACACCGCGATTCTCGAAATCGGCGAAGAGCGCGCAGGCCGTGAAATCGAGCACGCCAACGCCGCATTTCTCTGTCACGTCTTCGAAGGTGCCGTCGCCCCGATTGTGATAGAGGCGGTTCGGGAGACCGGCCGGCTGGCAGACATACAGATCGTCTCGGCCGTCATTGTCGAAGTCCCCGACCGCAAGGCCGTTGTTCCCATAGACGTCGATCCCGACGGCACCATCCAAAACAGTCCGCCAGTAGTCGGCGCCAAAAAGCAATTGCATTCGATAAGAGTCCGCGTGCGCAAAAACGGTCGAAGAGATGTCAACGAAGATCGGTTGTACTGCGCGGGAAGCAGTCTCCTCCGAAGCGCTCCACTTCACGGCGCGCCACACACCAGTATCGTCCCGAGACCAGTTCATGAGCCACGTGCCGATGCGCTCTTCGCGAGTGCGCTCATCAAGGGCACCTACAAAGTCGTAACGGATTCTCGTTTCCAAAGTGAGCGGCGCGCTGCTGGTTTGCGTGCACGCGTAAATCTCGAAGTCGGCTATTTCAATTTGTTTGAACGCGGCCAGAAGGGACGGTAAAGTCTTAAGGAAGTTTTCGCGGCCCCGAAACGATTCTGTATCGAATTCCTTGCGGAATACTTCGATGGGATCACCGGGGCGAAGAGCTGACTCTCGCACCGCCGTGAGCGAGGAGAACTCGATATCTGAACTAACGAAATCTGGAATCGCTGCGGCGGGATGCCCTCCTTTCAGATCGCGGCTCCATCGGTCAAGAAGTGCAGAGATCTGCGAAGCGTAGCCTTCGACAACATACGCGTCAGATCCCGGAATCGCGAAGCGAAGGATGTCGTCGAGAGGAGACTTCGCGGGATAGTGCGGCGTGAATCGAATATCCGTTGGAGAGTCGATCGAAGGCGATGATCCAAAAATATCCGAAAGTACCGGTCGGATCCGAGAACCGGCCATGGGCGCGGGAAGGAACAAGAGGGGCGCCCACGACATCTGCTGCAGGAAAAATCTTCGAGAAATCGATGGATCGTTTCGAGGTGGCATGTAGACGGGCCGATGACGCCCCAGCCAGTCTACCAATCGGCATGAAAGCTCAAACGGGGGCTGGTCCCGAGGAACCTCCCAATACAAGTTCTGCCTGGATTTGATATTCGCGACCTTGAGGATTTTCTGAACTGGACAATTCGTGCAACGCGTCCGCAGCCATTTGTCCGAGGGTTTCACGGTGAACGTCGACCGTCGTGATCGAAGGATTGCTATATTCGGCCAGCCGCGTTTTGTCGAATCCGGTGACCGAAATGTCTTGGGGCACGCGGCATCCCGAGTTCAGCAGTCCTTTGACCACGCCAACGGCGGTGAGATCGTTCACCGCCACGACAGCGGTGGGGCGGCAAGATAATTTTGCGATGCTGAGTCCGGCTGTCAGTCCGCCCTCGAAACGTAAATCTCCTGTGAGAATCGGACCAGGCTCCAATCCCAAATCACGCATACACCGCTCGTACGCTTCCAGCCGGACCGCATTTGACTTAAGGCTTGACCGTCCGGCGACAAAAGCGATGCGCCGATGTCCGTGGGCGTGCAAGTGTTCCACGATCTGCTTTACCCCTGAAAAATAATCGATTCGCAAATTGCTCATGAACTTCCGTACCGGGGCGAGATCGAGAAATGTGACCGCAATTCTTCTGCGCGCCAGTTGATGAATCAGCCGGACGTTGATTTCAGAGGTCATGATTGCTACGCCGCGAACTTTGTGTTCCATCATGCGCTCCGCGGCTTCGCGCGTCCTGCGCGGATCGTAGTTCGTGTCACTCAGAATTACGTCGTAACCCAGGTGCCTTGCCCGGATTTCGAAGCTCTTGACCACCTCTGGGAAGAAAGGATTTTCGATGTCCGACACAATGATTCCAAGCGTGCGACGCTGATGCGAGGCGAGGTGCCTGGCATGAACGTCGGGTATGTAGCCCATGCGTTTCACTGCTCGCTGGACCAAACGGCGGGTGTCGGCGCCCACTTTCCCGGTGTTATTCAAGACATTCGAGACGGTCGCAGTCGAGACACCCGTCGCGTTTGCCACATCACGAATGGTTACAGTCATGGTTCGCCGAACCGTAATACTTAAAGTGCAGAAAAGATTTCTTCGGTGCCGCTTGCAGCAAACATGCCGAGCATCGCGGAGTGTATCCGAAGAAAAAAATCTTGACAATGCGCGGGACAGCGTGATATTCCCACCCCACTAGTATTTTTAGGTTAAGCGGTTAATTGGTTCCACTGGGGTCATGCGTATGCAGGATGTCCCATAAGGCCTGCATCTACATTTTGGGGTTTATCCGTCTTTGAAAGTCGCTGTTTGTCATGACGCGAGACTTGCCGTGATGCAAGCCACGAGGCTCGAAGGAGAGCTCATGAACCGATACGCATCTGCCTGGATACTGCGCACAATGTTGGCCTTCGCATTCCTAACCGTTTGCGGCGTTCCTCCGCTTTATGCGCAAGTCGACACAGGGTCGATCACAGGCATCGTTACAGATCCCTCCGGCGCGGTTGTCAGCAGCGCCAAAGTGACGCTTACCAACGAAGGCCTCGGCACCATTCTTGCCACTACGACGGGAGCCGATGGCGTCTACATTTTCAGCCCGGTCCGAATCGGTGGCTACAAGTTGGAAGTATCAGCTTCCGGTTTCAAAACCGCGATCCAGACCCATGTCGTCGTCGATGTCAGCGCAAGGGTGTTGGAAGACTTCAAACTCACGACCGGTGCGGTCAGCGAAACGGTCGAAGTAACCACGACGGCTCCAGTTCTTCAGAGTCAAGACGCGTCGGTCGGACAAGTTGTCGATGAACGCAGCATCAACAATCTGCCCTTGAACGGCAGAAACTTCACGTTCCTCGCGCAGCTCGCTGCAGGAGTGAATAGTCCTCAGGCGGATACCCGTGGCAATGCAGCCAGCGGCGCTTTCACCGCGAACGGCAACCGGCCCGCGCAGAACAACTACATGCTCGACGGCATCGACAACAATTCCGACACCGTCGACTTCCTCAATGGTACGAATTTTGTCGTCCTCCCTCCCGTTGATGCGATTCAGGAGTTCAAGGTAGAAACATCCGGCTTCAGCGCGGAATATGGCCGTTCGGGCGCTGCCGTGCTTAACGCGACCATCAAATCCGGCACGAACCAGTTCCACGGTGCGGGATGGGAATTCTTCCGCAATGACAAGCTCGACGCGGCGGATTACTTCGAAGATGCCAACGGCATCAAGAAGGGCGAACTTCGCCAGAATCAATTTGGCGGCATGATCGGCGGCCCGGTAATCAAGAACAAAGTTTTCTTCTTCGCCGACTACGAAGGCTTGCGCAGAATCCAAGGGACGGTCCTGCAAGGTTCGGTGCCCACGGCGCTGGAACGCGCAAGCGGTTATGCCGATATGAGCGATTTGATTACCCTGCAGTCGAGTTCCGGCACGATGACCGACGCGCTGGGTCGCACTATGCCTTATGGCACGATTCTCGATCCTGCCACGACCCGTCCCATTACGGCAGGGCAGATTGATTCCGTGTCGGGATTGACTGCGACTGCATCGGGGTACGCGCGTGATCCGTTCGGAACCTGCGCAGCCACGACGGCGACTTTTACCTTGGCAGGATGCGGGCTGAATCAACTTCCCACAGGCCGGCTCGATGCGAATGCGATTGCTCTGTTAAATCTGTATCCGTCCCCCACAAACTCGTCCCTCTTTTCCAATTACGCGAATTCGCCAAAACTCGACGAGCATAGCAATTCCTTCGACACGCGGCTTGATATCAATTTCAATGACAACAACCAGTTGTTTTATCGCTTCAGCTACAAGGACGATCCGCAGTTCATTCCGGGCATTTTTGGCGGCATCGCCGACGGCGGTGCATTCCAGCAGGGCACTCAGACAGCTTTCGCTCAGCAGAGCGCTTTGGCTACACCCATGTGTTTTCGCCAAGCCTCGTCAACGTCGCGCGGGCCGGCTTGAATTATCTTCACACTACGCGCGTCTCACCGGAAGCTCTCGACTCGACGGATATACCCTCGACATTCAACATTCCGGGTATTCCGCAAGGTCATGAAAACGGCGGTCTCCCTGCTTTTGCATCAACGGCCTCTCGACTCTTGGCAGCAACGCCTTCCTGCCATCGGACGAAGTTAGCCAGACCTTCCAGCTCACCGACGACTTAACCAAGATTTACAGCAAGCACACTTCAAGATGGGGTTGAGTGGCAGCACATCTGAAGTTCTCGACGCTGCAGCCCCTTGGTCCCGCGGAGAATTCGACTACAACGGCAATTACACAGAAATTCCCAACTGGAGAATCGGCGGCAATACAGGGAAATACTGGACGGGCAGCATTCCTGTTGACGCCGGTTGCGGCTTCGAAGCGGTGAGGACCGTCGACTTGGTCGGAGGCTCGACAACATATACGCCTCTAACATCTCCCGACCGACAATGGGAAGAATTATTACGCAACATACTTCAACGACGACTGGAAGGTGAATCCGAAATTGACCGTCAATCTCGGCTTGCGCTGGGATTATTTCGGTCTCGATCTTTGAACATCATGGTGCACAGGCAAATTGTGTGCCATGGCGGTGCCGCCAAACGGGCAGCCCCATGTATCTTGATGCCAGCGGCTCAACCAGAGTAAATTGTCGACCAGTTTACCGATCAACTGGCTACGGCAGACGGGATCGGGCATCGAAATACGAACAATACGGCAAGGGACTGGGTAATTCGCAGAAGACTAACTTTGCTCCGCGACTTGGATTCGCATACCAGGTCAACTCCAAAGTTGGTGGTCGCGGCGGCATTGGAATTTTCTATAACGCATTTGAAAACCAGGGATATTCACCAAACGCTCGGCGAGAATTACCCGTTCGGTACAACTTCAATTGGTGAGCGTGAACGACGGACCGCAACGACGCTACTGGCTCAAACCCAATCTTGCGGTATGCTCTGCGGCGGCGCCGACGGCTCAGTTGCGACCTTCGATCTGGGTTTGCTTGTATTACGTTTACTCGTTCCGCAGTCAATGCCACTGGCTTAGGGCTGCAAGGGATCCAGTTCAACTATCAGACTCCATACACGATGAGCGGCAACTTTACCTTGCAATATCAATGATCCACACCACCGTGCAGGCGGCTTACGTCACACTCCTGGCTCGGCATCTTGAGGTGTTCCCGAACTCCAACAATCCGACTCAGGTCTTGCCGACCGGAACTGCGTTAACAAACGGGTCCGGTGCAACGGTACTTCGGCATCCCGCGCCACTTGTCTATCCGGCCGCCAGTTGCGGTATTCAGCGACTCAAGGTGTATTCCGTTCCACGATTTCGGCAAGGCAGGCAGCTACCAGATCACCTCCGGAAGCAGTATCTACAACGGCTTGCAGACGAAAGTGGAAAAACGCATTACTCGGCGGATTGAATTTCCTGGCCACCTACACGTGGTCCAAGACGCGTACGGATGCTGGTGGACTTCTGAACGGCGGCAGCGATCAGGGATATCGTGCTCCTGAACGTTGTGGCGCTGGGATCGAAAAGATTATGGCTTGGCTGATTTTAATATCGCAACGTGTTCCATCTCAGTGGCGGATATGAACTTCCATTCGGCAAGGGCAAGCGCTACTGAAAGCGGAGGCAACTCGTGAGCAAGATGCTCGGCGGGTGGAGCATTAACGCATCCGCGGTGCTGCAAGGCGGTCAGCCGATTACGTCTCACATGCCCGGCGGGATACAGTTCTGGCACCAATTGCTTCGATCTCATGGTGCCGGGCCAGAGTCATGAAGAGTGGATTGCACATCGACTCCAACGGAAAGCTCAGCTGGTCTTGGGAACCCGGCTGCATTCGCACAGCCTGGTGTTGGGAGGCATGCCCTGCGCGACGTTGCCGTAGCCCAGCGGGGTGCGTTCTCGGGTGGCGCTTTGGGCGGCGGCCCGATCGACTCGCCGGGCCACCATTCAAGCGGATGGACTTTTCGTCGTTCAGGCGATTCCGCTCACTGAAAGATTCACGGATGGAGTTCCGGGCTGAGTTCTTCAACATCTTCAACCATCCAAACTTCAACGCTCCAAATTTCGGCGGAAACGGGGTGGTTGCGGTCTCAGGATCGGGCAACTTCACGAGTTCCAACTTTGGTGAAATTGGATCGACTCGTGATGCTCCGTACGATCCGAGGCAAATCCAGTTCGCTTTGAAGTTGTACTTCTAACGTTGGCGAGCTTGCGGGGGGACTGCTGGCAAGCGCCTTCCTCCCGCAGTGTTTCATCGAGTCCTCCGCCTGCTCCGCGGCGGTGATAGCATGCGAAAAGCGTGAGCATTCGAAACATTGGTCCATTTCCGTCCTAGTTGCGATATTGGCATGCTCCCAGCGCCTGTCGCCGGTCTGCAGGCGACGAGCTGCCGATCGATGAACGCGATTCCAGGAAGCCGTCGCCCAATACAATGCAGGAAAGTTGCCGGAAGCTGCTGCGCTGTTGGAGAATCTGTGCCTGATGCTCCCGAAAGCTTCGAAGTCCACGAACTAATGGGAATGGTCTAGCCGGGCGAGTCGAGACGATACCTTGGCAAACCAGCATCTTGAGAGAGCTGTGCGGTTGAACGCCAGCTTCCGCGGCTGCCCGTACAAACCTGGCCACCAATCTCGTTCGATCTGGGAAGCCGCAAGAGGCGCAAGAACAGCTGAAAAGAGCGGTGGCGCTCGATCCGCGAAGCTATGACGCCAACCACAACTTGGGCGAACTCTATGTCGATGCCGGAAGACTTCCGGAGGCGGTCCCATTCCTGAAGCGCGCGCAAACGATCGACCGTCCTCCTACGACAATGGGTACGACCTGGCGCTGGCGGAGCTGTCTGACGGGACAGCCAGATTCCGCGCAGGCCATCGGTCCAAAGCCTTCTGCAAACCAAGAACACGGCGGAACTGCACAACCTTCTCGGTGAGATAGAAGAAAAGGACGGGAAGTTCGTAGTTGCCGCGAACGAATTCGAAATGGCCGCTCACCAAGATCCGAGCGAGAGCAATTTGTTCGACTGGGCGAGTGAACTTCTGATCCACCGGACGCTCGAACCGGCAATCGAAGTCTTCCGCCAGTCGGCCGAACGATATCCCAACTCGCCTCGCATGGCGATCGGTCTCGGCATAGCGCTCTATATCGCGCGGCAACTATGACGATGCAGTCAAGTCTCTGCTTCGTGCTGCGGACCTGAGCCCTTCGGATCCGCGATGCTATTTCTTTCTCTCCAAGGCCTACGACAGTTCGCCCAGCCAGGCGGATGAGGTGATCCAACGATTCCGCGCGTTTTTCCGAACTGCAGCCGAAGAACGCAAGGGCGCACTTTTATTACTATGCGATGAGTTTGTGGAAAGGGAAGAAGAACGCAGGATCCGAGCCTCGATCTTCATCAGAATCGGATCCTGCTCAAGAAGGCCGATGAAACTCGACCCCAAACTTACAGAGGCGCATTTGCAGTTAGGGAACCTTTATTCCGACCAGTCACAATATGCAGAATCGATTCCCGAATACCTGAAGGCTTTGGAAACAAAATCGGACTTGCCGATGCTCATTACCGACTCGGCCAGGCTTACGTGCACACGGCACAAAAGGATAAAGCGCAGGAACAATTTCAGGTTTACCAGCGATTGCGAGCGCAACAGCTCGCGGATCTCGACAAGCAAATTGCGGACATTCGGCAGTTCGTCTATTCGGAGAAGGATCAGACACCCGCGAAGCCTTGATGATGCGCGGGTTTAGTCGGCATGGCACGCAAGTTAAATAGATGATGGCCTCACTGCAGAATCGAGCAGCCTAAGTGGGGCGACTGCGCGCTGATCCTGCGCGACGTCGGCCGCAAGCCTTGCCCGTACTCGCCGTGAGTTTCCTGCGCGCGCTGCCGGAATGAGCCTTGGAAGCACTTTGCTGCGCTCTTCTTGGGCCCGCGCAGCCGCTTCTCCGCCAAAACGAAAAGTCGTGGTGGTGACGTTTGGGGGCGGCGCTCGCGATCAGGAAACTTTTGCCCCTGAGGGACAGGAGAATATTCCGCACATGATGCGCGAACTCATTCCGCAGGCCACATTCTTCACGCAGGTGGTGAATCGCGGAATTCTGGGCCACTACGTGGCGACGGCAAGCCTCGCGACGGGCGTGTATGAAACGATCAACAACTTTGCGTCGCTCCCGCCGCAGTCCCCAACGGTATTCGAATATTTTCGCAAAGATCTGAAGCGGCCGTCTTCGGATGCCTGGGTTGTCGCTCCCAGCAACGGTTTCAATCGGATCGGCGAAAGCAGTCATCGATCGTATGGTCCGGGGCTCGGGCGCACGGGTGATTTTGCCGAAGCATCTGTTGACTGCCGCCACCTCCGGCCGTAGCAGCCGACTATCAGCATTTGCTGCGCGATAACTACGAAACACCCTTCTATGCTCCGGAACTGGCGGGCAGCGAGTTCGAATTGCAGCAACTTGAAGATGATTCTCAAGCTCTCGGTGGATGACTTCAAGAGTCATGCGCAAACGTTGTCGAGCCCGGATGAGCTCTCCGTCTATATTGCTCGCCAGCTGATGCGGCACGTGGCGCCAAGCCTGTTGTGGATCACGCATGCACGATATCGACATCGCGCACGCGGGCGCATATTCGCTATACATCGAGGGAATCCGCCGCACCGACCGCCTTTGCTCAGAGTTGTGGAAGGCGATCCAGGACGAGCCGGAATATGCTGGCAAGACGACACTTTTCATCCTGCCGGACTTCGGGCGGGATTCCGATGATGATGCGGGAGGAAATGGTTTCCAGCATCACCGCACGGGCGACGCGCTTTCCCGCACCACATGGATGCTGGTGGCTGGGCCGGGCATTCGCCAAGGCGTTGTTTTTGACCGCGCGATGGAGTCCACGGATTTGGTGCCGACGCTCGGGTCGATGCTCGGATTTCTCTCCATCATTTGCTCAGGGTAAGCCAATCGCCGAATTGCTGTAGCTTCCATGCTTCCACGAGACCTCAAATCGGAGCAGTTCGCCGGCTATCCGCCAGAAGCGCGAAAAGTCGTCACCAATTATCTGCGGCACTCTTCAGCAATTGCCGCTGAGTTTTTTGCCTGGCCTGCTGCGCGAAGTGATCGATTACGATTTCAAGTTTCCCGCCGAGCGCAGCGCTCGCGAAAAGGAGCTCGCTAATCTCAGTACACTCTCGTCCGTGGAACTCAAGGAATGGTTCCACGAGTTTCGCACGAAATCAGCTATCCACTCAAGCTCGAGGCGTTTGACTGGGTAAAAGCGCCCGCCCAGTTCGTCGAGCAGCTATCGGCCCACTTTGGACGACGCACCAGCTTGACGCCTTTCGCAAAGCCTCGAACGAATATGCGGACCGTCTGAGTGCGGCGGTGCCGCCGGAGCCTCCGCCGATGCGCCGGCTTGGGATTACCGTCATCGGCCAGGGAGTCGCCGCCTATGACGAGCCACTCTTTCGAAAGTTGCGTGCCCATGGCGCCTATTTCACCGCAGTGAAACGGAAAATGGTCTGCAGTGTTCTGCTGGAAGCGGTCGCTGCGAGAGCCAAGGAGCATCCCGCTCGCCTTCGGACACTGGTACATCGACGGTGGGGAGGCTCCTGTCGATGCTCTGATGGGATCACCTGCGTTTCTTATAAAGGTCTCGAACCCGCTCGCGCAGCGCTGCTTGCGCAAGATTCAAACCCAACTCGATCGGCCTGGCATGGGTCCTGAATCGCTTCGCACGTTCTTGGCACAGATGCGACCGGTCTGATCTCGGCATGGCGACGGGAAGCAATCAGAAACCAGGCGACGAAGTTCTTCAGCGATTTGAGGTCAGCCTGCTCACCGAAGGGTCCGGGACTCAAATCTTCAGCACGGTATTTGCCCAGTGGGCTGCGCGCGAGGCTTTGCGGCGGGCTCAGCCGCTAACGTTGCTGGTTCGATTTGCGCCACGTCAGCGGCAAAAGCCGATGAATGAGCTGCTCACATCTGTCGTCTACGAATTTGGAACTCGACATGTCGGTTCTCTTGTAGACGCTGACATGGCGGCTTATTACAACTGGCTGAATCAGCAGCGGCTGCCGGGGGCAGAGCAGGCATCCTTTCTGGTTTGGTTTGAGGGACACAACCAAGCACTGGCGATTGGTCCTTCTCTGCCACGCGGAACCGAGTCGTCGTCTCCGGCTGACCTCGGTCAGTTGTTGGAATGGGCCGCTTGAGCCGGTGTGGCATTGATGTGCGCAACAAGAAATTGTCGTGGCAATCGAAATCAGGGAGAGAGACACCACATGGATCGACGCGGATTCTTAAAACAAACGGGAACAATCATTGCCGGAGCCGCACTTGCGCCGTATGCGCTCTCCGAGACGAGCACGGAATCAAGCGGTTCAACTTCTGCCGGACGCGTCGTTCTTCCGATGAACCGGAAGTGGCGTTATAGCCGCAGCGTTGTTCCGGGTGGTCACGAAAAAGATTTCAACGACAGCGGCTTCGACAAGGTCGTCATCCCTCACACGAACGTGCAGCTCCCATGGCATGGTTTCGACGAGAAGACATACGAGTTCGTATCTCTCTACCGCCGCCGCTTCAGGCTTCCCGCGGACGCTCGAGGAAAGCACGTCTTCGTCGATTTCGAAGGCGTCATGACGGCGTCCACGGTTTGGATCAACGGGACACGCCTGGGCGAATATAAAGGCGGCTACACGCCGTTCTCGTTCGAGTTGACTCCGCACCTCGACTTCGATGGCGAGAACGTGCTTGCAGTCGATGTTGATTCGACGGAGCGCCCGGACATTCCACCGTTTGGGTATGAAATCGACTATCTCACCTTCGGCGGCATTTACCGGGAAGTATCCCTGCGCATCGTGCCCGCGACGTTCATCGAGAATATTTTTGTTCGCCCGAAAGATGTAATGTCGTCGTCCCCCAGTGTCGATGTCGACTGCTTTGTGCAGCATCTGGAATCGTCACACGACGCGATGGAAATTGAGGTCGAGCTGCTTGACGGCGAGCGCTCGGTCGCAAAAAGCACGCAAAAGTTCGAGGCGAAAGCCGCCTCAAATGACCCTGTAGTTCACAACGTTCGTCTGGACCATCTAACGGGGATCAAGTTGTGGGATCTGGAGAATCGGAATCTCTACTCTGTGCGGGTGCGCCTGAATCGGGGCACGCAAGTCGTGGATGAAGACTCGCGCCGCTTCGGATTCCGCGACGCGAAGTTCACCGATCATGGATTCGAGCTCAACGGCAAAGTAATCAAGCTGCGCGGTCTCGACCGTCATCAAACTTTTCCATTTGTGGGGCAGGCCATGCCGGCTCGTCCCCAGCGTCGTGACGCACAGATTCTGCGAAATCAGATCAAGTGCAATATTGTTCGCACATCGCATTACCCACAGTCTCGTCATTTTCTTGATGCATGCGACGAGATCGGATTACTGGTGCTAGAAGAGATTCCGGGCTGGCAGCACATCGGAGACGAGCCCTGGAAGGTGATCTCGATCGACAATGTTCGCCGTATGGTGCGCCGCGACTGGAATCATCCCTCCATCATCCTGTGGGGTGTGCGCATCAACGAGTCGAAAGACGATCATGATTTCTACACGCGCACCAACGCGCTCGCACACCAGCTACGACCCTACACGGCAGACAGGAGGCATCCGCTACTTCCAGGAGTCGGAATTCCTGGAAGACGTCTTCACCATGAACGACTTCGGATTTCCGCTGAAGCCGCCAAACCATCCGCGGTATCTGAATACTGAGTTCGTTGGACATACCTATCCGACTAAAACGATCGACCAGGTCGAACGCCTCACCGAGCACACGATCCGGCACGCTCGCGTGCACGACCAGCTTGCCTCCGATCCTCAATATGCAGGCGGCATTGGTTGGTGTGCCTTCGACTACAACACGCACGGGAACTTCGGCTCAGGAGATCGCATTTGTTACCACGGCGTCACCGATATCTTCCGGGAACCCAAGCCGGCAGCGGGTTTTTACAAATCGCAATGTGATCCCGCCGAAGAAATTGTCCTCGAACCGGCGTTTCATTGGGCCCGAGGCGATGCCTCGATCGGTTTCTCAAAAGCCGTGGTTTGCTCCAATTGTGATCATCTCAAGTTCTACATCGACGACCAACTGGTGGCGGACGTCGATCCCGATCGCAAACAATTCGCGCATCTTCGCTACGCGCCATTCGTAGTGGAACTTGGCGAACTCTTCCATAAGTGGGGAGACATGCGGATCGAGGGTTACATTCAGGGCAAGCAGGTAATCACGAAGAAGCTTTCGGGGAAAGGCGTCGATACCAAATTCGCGTTGCTCCCCGACGATACGGAGCTCGTCGCCGACGGTGCGGACTCAACCCGCGTGGTCCTGCGCGTCACGGACGAGTTCGGGAATATCTGCCCCTTCGCGAACGACGCAATCAAATTCGAACTCGAAGGCCCGGCGGAGATCATCGGAGACAATCCGTTTTCTTTGATCGGAGGCACGGGAGCGATCTGGATTCGAGCGCAGGAAAAGCCCGGGACGGTGAGACTACGAGCGATTCATCCGAGTCTGGGATCACAGCAAACCGAGATCCGAATCGCTCCCGGCTCCGAAGAGTCGGTCTAGAGCACCGCGTCGGTTGTGAGGTTTGTCATTCAGCTAGCCGTTGCGATCGCAGGCGAAAGGGCTCTTGGAAGTGTCCGAGAGCCGTCTTCACCGTCGCCTGTCAGCGGAGCCACGCATACCTCGAAGATGGATTCCAGTTTTGTGGCGCGCAAGAGTTCGCGAATGGCGTGCGTCGGATTCCACAATTGAAGATAGATACCTGCAGCCTGCAATGAAATCAAGCCTCGCAATCCGGCAGCATCAATCGAACGAACCTTGCTCAGTTCAAGGATGACCTTACGTCCCTGCTGGCGGATTGCAGAACACAAAATAGCGGCTTCATGGCCTCGAACAATCTTTCCCACGCAGTGCAGGATGACATTTTCGCCTGCCCGTTCAGTCGTTACATGTAACACGATAGATCCTCCTCAACGAAAGTTTCGTAAAACGCGTCTCCGGAATTCAAGTCGATGCTTTGCTTCCTATGCCTTCGGCTCAGCGGCAGCAGATCCAAAGTGACCACATCGGCCGCGCATCGCGGTGCTGAACTTCTCCCGTTCTTCGGGAGTCATTCGATTCCAACGCCCCGCCATCCTCAGTTTCCAGTTTCTGGGCCCGCGGTGGCCGCCTCGAAATCCGCCAAAGAGAATCTTGCTGAGAACCAAGAGCCCAAGCGCTTGCCAGAAAGTGACGATATGCCATCCGAAGAGGGCCGGCATCAGCCAATTCCACAGGTGCATGATCACGAAAGTGACGACCGCCACCATCAATAACGCGAACAGGGCAAACTTTATTCCCCGCAGAAGCCAGTGTTTTCTCATAAGTAGTCCTATCGTTGCGTAAATTCGTCGTAGAGGGCCTGCAATCGCTCCCTCAGGTGTACGACTGCGTAGTGCTTGCGAGACAACAGAGTATTGACGCTGACTCCAGTCTGCGCAGCCAATTCCTTAAAGCTGTATCCCATCAACTCGTGAGAGATGAACACTTCCCTCTGTTCCGCTGGTAGTTCTTCGAGCGCTTCGTCCATTTCTTCGAGCAGCACACTCCGGATATATGCCGCTTCCGGTCCCGCATCGGGGGAAGGAAGAAGCTCCTCAAGCGAGAATTCCTCGCTATCTTCCGTGGCTGGAGTGGACTCGTTGCGGAGCGCTTCGCGGTCCTTCCTGCGAAACAGGTCCGTGATCCGGTTTCTAGCGACGCGAAACAGCCAAGCCGTCACCTGCTCGACCGGCTTCATCATCCGGTACGCTTCGACCAGTTCATAGAAGACGTCCTGCAGAATGTCCTCGGCATCGCCGGGATCGGGCACGCGCCTCCGAATGAAGTTCCGAAGACGCGGCCGGTCGCGAGACACCACTTCGGATATCTGCTTGTCTTGCTCCATCGGCCACTGTTTCAGAGCATCGTCCATCTGTAGATGTAGACGATTGAACTGAGAAAATATTGTATGGTGATTGAGCCTGGGTGGATTCGTTGCTGGAACCCCATTTTCGCGAATTTTCCTACGAATCGACCGTGACAGAGGCCGGCAAGCCTGTACCAATCCGAATTCGCTCTGCTACAATCAACGACGGAGCAGGGACAGCTGCTCTAGTTATTTTGTTTGCCCAAGGAACCTTCTCTGCAACCCCGCAGGATTTCCGACAGGCAATTGAGCGAGTGGGGACGTAGTTCAGTTGGTTAGAACGCTGCCCTGTCACGGCAGAGGCCGCGGGTTCGAGTCCCGTCGTCCCCGCCATTTTGATTCAATAGTTTACAAATCTTCTCTCCTCTAGCCTTGGGTACAAGAAGGGCCTGATTTTCGCTGCCCGTGCAAATCTAGGCTGGCCTTCAGGGTACCGCGGAAATCCTCCGAAAGCGTTGGCTTCACTCGCTGGCTTCCGCATTCAGACCGGTAGCACGAGATTCATGCCGCGCTTTTGTTGCCGTCAAGGCCTTCACACGTGTTGGTTGTGAATCTGTGGGATTCTTTGTTGCAAATGTGCGGTGAGCAGGGTCACTGACAGCAATCTTCTGTTGGTTTATTGAAGGGGTGGCAGCCCTTTCCGAGAAGTCACGGTCCCGACTGTGCAAGAGTTTGCTATTCACGAATCCCCAGAATGCCAGGAGGTGGGCGATGTTGATCAAGAGATCCACTGGACTTGTGCTAGCTGGAATGCTGCTGCTTGTGGTGGGCGTGGTGTCTCTGGTAGCGCAGGAACAGGAAGAAATAGTAACGCAGGAAAAACAGTTTAAGAATGCACCCATTCCCTACAGTAATCCGCAGTCGGGTGGGCAGATGTACATGGACTACTGTGCCGTTTGTCATGGGCCGGGAGGTAAAGGCGACGGCTCGTCCGCTGCATTTCTGAAAACGTGGCCGCCGGATCTGACGCGGTTGGCGCGGCACAACAACGGCAAATATCCGGAGCTCAAAGTCAGGGGCACTTTGCTGTTCGGGACGAATGGCCACGCGCACGGCACATCCGATATGCCGGTTTGGGGGATGTTGTTTCAAACGTTGGATGGGCACAAGGGTCACAAAGAGGCGAATGCGAGGGTATCTGCTCTGAACGTATATGTTGAGTCACTGCAGCTTGAGTAAGGCAAGTCACGGCAGACAGCAGGCCTGATTTTCCTAACGTTTCTTGCGGGAACGCACGGCTCTTGCGGGAACGCACGGCGCTTCTCTGGGATGACGGCCTGCGTGCGCGTATCGAGTGTCGCGCGAATCGTAAAGGGACGCAGCAGCTCTTGCATGATCTTCAGATCTGCGCCAGTGGATCGAAGAAGTGTGGAATAAGTGTGTCCAAAGAGCAGGCGCTATTCCCGATTTTCGCGAGGTAAACCGCAGTCAGACTCCGCGACGAGTTACGTGATGGTGGCAACCACCGTAAAATGAACGCTTATCGGGTTCTGCTGCGGCAAAACACCATCGAGCCAAAAGCAAGAGCCAAAAGCAAACGAGGTGCGGTAGTCTCTCAGCCTATGGAGCAAAAAGAAGACGCACGAATTTCCGGGCTTCTCGGGGCGCAGATCAATGCCAAACGATTGTTCGAAGAAGTCGCAGAACGCAAGCTCGTTCGGCCCGGAATATCCGAATCCGAGATCAACGAAAGCGTATATCAACTCGCTCAACAAATGTTTGGAATCACCCGGTACTGGCACAAGAGAATCGTCAGAGCGGGACGCAATACTTTACAGCCTTATGACGAGAACCCCCCTGACCTGACGGTATCGGACGACGATATAGTTTTTCTTGATTTGGGGCCGGTATTTGAAGATTGGGAAGCGGACTTCGGACGTACCTACGTTGTTGGCTCGAACCCATTGAAACTCAAACTTTGTCGCGACATCGAAGCTGCATTTGCGAGTGGCAAGAAATATTTCCACCAGAATCCTGCGATCACGGCGTCGGAACTTTACCTTTATGCCCAAATGCTAGCCGAACAAGCGGGATGGGAATACGGCGGCACAATCGCCGGACACTTGATCGGACAATTCCCTCATGAAAAGATCGCGGGTGACAAAATTAGTTTGTATGTCCACCCAGAGAATCACAGTCGAATGCGCGGACCAGACGCGTTGGGACAGGATCGCCACTGGATTCTGGAGATCCACTTTATCGACCGTCTACGGCAGTTCGGCGGGTTCTACGAGGAATTACTGACGATTTGATCATCGTTGTCTTCCACGTATGAACAACCAGCTCCCCACGGTTTGCGGCGTCGATGTTGACTCTCAGACCCGGTGCGCACATTATCGCAAGCCCGTCGATATCATCGCCATTAAGATGAAATGCTGCGGCGTCTACTACGCGTGCAAGGACTGCCATGCAGCCTTAGCCGACCACGAAATAGAAGTTTGGCCGAAGGCCGAGTTGGACGAGAAAGCTGTCTTATGCGGTTCTTGCGGCGCGGAACTGACGATCCGATCCTACATGCACTGCGGACATCGATGCCCAGTCTGTAACGCAGAATTCAACCCTGCCTGCCGGCATCACTCTCACTATTATTTTGAGGACAGGATCAAGTAGTACCCGTGAGACCTGGGACGTCGCTGTATACCCCTGCCGCGGAAGGGCATCGCTCCTATTGCTAATCGCTCGAACTGCGAAACAGGCCGAGGGCGTGCGATCCGATTCGAGCGTCCGATTCATAAGTGCCAAGCGCCCCTCGAGTGGTAGGCACTGTAACCGAACTGCTCACTACTGGCGAGGCAATCCGTTCATCGGAATGACCAACCTTTAGCAGGCAGCGGAGTGTAGACTGGAGCGCGCAACAAGGAGACCGAGCGGCCGACAATGATTCATTCGGCGAAGGCGTCAACATCGACCACAGCTTTGGCAAAGGCTTGCGCAGCTTCTAGCGGCGCCAGGAGACGATGGCGCGACATTCCAGTTGCTCTGGCTTCAGAGCGAATCTCCTCGATCTGTCTTGTCACGCGCCCGGCCATCTCGTGATACGAACTGAGCAGCAAGCGAGCGGAATAAAATCATGTTGTGTGGCGACTACCAACGTCGAACGGGAACGGCACCGTCCACGTGCAGCACTTCTCCGCTTACGTGACCTGCCTGCGCCACGTAGAGAATGGCCTCGACAACATCTTTTACGGTGGCGACATTCCTCTTTGCCTGCGAAGCTTTAGGAGAGTTCTGGGGATCATTCCGGTGCATGGGTGTGTCCACTTCGCCGGGGGCTACCGCGTTGAAGCGGATCCCCTCTTCTGCGTACTCGACCGCAAGATTCTGGATCGCTGATATAAGGCCCCCCTTCGTGATCATCGAAACCGAACCATTTACGCCGGCGATGGGCCGATCGGCAAGTGCGGCGGAGATGCACACAACGCTCCCCGATTTCTGTTTCAACATTTCTTTCACAGTGAGCTGAGTGATGTACAGGAATCCCAGCAGGTTGATCGAGACCAGCGTGTTGAAGTCTTCGGTAGTAAAGTCGGTGAAAGGCTTTTTGTAGAAGATTCCGGCGTTGTTCACCAGAACATCGATGGTTCCGAATTGTTGGATGGCAGCTTCAACACACTTGGCAGCGGTCTCCTGCTTGCCGATGTCGCCATCCACGAGAACCAACCCGGGTGAGGCGGTCAGCGATTGAGTGATAGTTTGAGAGGTTCCGACGACGTTATAACCGGCCCTCAGAAAGGCATCGACCAGACCCGAACCGATGCCGCCTGATGCTCCTGTGATGATTGCTGTCTTCTTGTCTGACATAAATACTCCGTGACCTCTGGGGTCTTCATGAACCCGCCTACCAGCGCTGCCATCTCATCTGCCTTGGTATCAAGGCCAAAGTGCCACGCATCCCTCCAGATTGTCCAAACCGTGCTTGGCACTCTCCTGACAATTCTTCGAATGGATTTAGTCTGTGCGTGGTGCTGGATTGACTTCACACCCAGCCTGCAGCTACCAAGAGCCTATTGGGCCGGGGCATCTTCGGAACCATTCGGCCAAACGCGTGTCAGACGGAGATCAATGTTTGTTTTCCCGTTCGAAATCGAACCATGCAATATGCCTTCCGGTTCGAGCGTAAGGGTTGTGTCGGCAGGCTTTTTGTTGCCCAGGTAGTACGTGCAGTTGAACACAACTGGAGAGATGGTGTGCCGAATCTCGGCCTTGATCTCGTTCGGCTGCCACACTTGCGAGTTCGAGCGGAGTACGACTGCCACGAAATCAAACCCGCTGGCATCCGACGCGGGCACAATTCCCAAGCGATAGTGGTCGTCGGAGTCGGTCCAGATTCCTTCGATCGAATTGCGCGAGTTGCCCTTCTTGATTTCCTCTTCGGTTGTCACCACCGTCGGTCTGGGCGGATACTCCCGCAGAATGATTTGTCGATTGACCTCGTCACTGAAGCCGGTGTAGCCAAGTTCCGAGTACACCTTCTTGGTCGAGGACGCTACGTTGCTGGTGACGCTCCCCGTTCGGCTACCCGATGCGGTGGCCTCGCCAACCGCCGAACCGGTTGTCGCATACAGAATGCGGACGGTGAGTTCGCCATTGCCGGTGCCTCTCCCCCAACTGCCACTCATCAAGCACGCCTTCAGCAGGTCGCCTTCCGGCACCTCAGAGAATTTCGATGCGATCGAAAAGCCGGCCGCCTTGCCCTGTTCCCGAAGCTCTTTGACGATGCTGTACGGATCGCTCGCCAAGTCAACGATGACCAGATATTTGCAGCCGTTGATGTCTCCCGCAAAAGCTGGGATCGAAAACAACACGAGCGCTGACACCGTAGCCAGAAGAACCTTAACGCACGTCATAACCTGTGCACCTTCCCAAGCATCCCGTAACAACCGACGACCCGAGTGTCCAAAACAGAAGCATGTTCGTGCTACTTTCAAACGTTATCAATTCCGACGAAGTGGCAATGCGCTCTCGCGGAACGAATTAGAAATACGCTCTCACATGGGCAATCCAATACGATGCACGAGATCTTGGAAGCGGGCATCGGACCGCAACGGATCAAACGTTGGCCGCAGCAAAATTGATGGATTGAAACGCTCCGAGTACGCCTTTTCCAGCCAGATGATCGCCTGATCTTTTTCGCCCAAGCCGACATAAATCAAGGCGATCGCCGGTTCATTTTGCCGGGATCCGTTTTTCAAGCGATTCAGAATGCTGAGAGCCTCGCTCTTCCTCCCTGATACCGCGTAGGCGTATGCCAGATTTGAAGTGCACGTCGTGCTGCCCTTCGACAGGTCGATCGCCATTTGAAGTTCTTGAATGGCCTCGGAATACATTTGCTTCTGCAAGAAAGCCAATCCGAGCTCAAGATGTGCGATAGCGAAATTGGAGTCCATCGCGATGGTTTTGCGGCTCTGCTCGATCGACTCGTCTGTGCGGTGAGCCACGAGAAGGATTTCTGCCGTCTCGGCGCCGATGATCAGCGACAGCGGGTCTAGGCTCTCCGCCTTCTTCATCTCGGCGATGGCCTCGTCGCTTCGCCCCAATTCGCTTAAGTGCCAGGCATACCAGTGGTGAGCCGTCGCGTATCCAGGGTTGAGTTCAATCGCTCGTCGATACTCCATCTCGGCGGACTTCCAATCCCAATCGGATGCGTCCAACGAGAAGGCCAGGGAAGTGTGAGCCTCGCCGAGCGTGGTGTCGGCATCCAGAGCCTTGATCGCCGCTGCCTTGGCTTTCGGGTACGCCTCATTCGGCGTCAGAACTCCATATTCCCAATCGCCTAGCAGGTCGTACGAATCCGCCAATCCCGCATACGCTTGCGCGTACGTAGGATCCTTTTCAATGGCCTGATTGAAATAGTTCAACGCGGCCGTCAAGCCATCTGCCGTTCTCTTGTTCCAGAAATAGCGTCCCTTGAGATATGACTCATATGCGTCGGGATCGACGACCCTTTGAGTCTTCAGGACGGCTTGTTCCTGAGGCGTCAGTTCGATGCGAATGTGTTCAGCAATCGTGCTCGCGACCTTCTTTTGAAGGGTCAGCGTATCGCGAACGTTCTCTTCGTAACTCTCAGCCCACAGGTGTTTGTCCGAAGACGCTTCGATCAACTGTGCTGTAATGCGGACTCGGTCTCCAGACCGCTCGACGGCACCCTCGACCACTGCATCCACATGCAACTCCCGGGCGATGTCCGGCAGGGGTTTATGTGAGCCTTTGTACACCATCGCCGAGGTGCGCGAGATGACCCGCAACGCGCTGATCTGCGCCAGGTCAGTGATCAGTTGATCGGTCATACCATCGGCGAAATAGTCCTGCGATGGATCACCCGAAAAGTTATTCAGGGGAAGCACGGCGATCGACCGCACTAAACCGGGTGCCTGCCCGGAGGAGCGGAATCGCCAGACCGCAACGATCCCCGCCATCAGAACTACGAGAACTCCCACCAGAATCCGACTTCCTAAGCGATGCTCGCCTCCGGCCTGTGCCGGTAGAGCCGATGGATGGTCGGCCTGCAAGTTCTGCTGAGAGTAACGCCCGGACGTGTCTTCGCTGGGAGTTTCCGGTTTCGTGGGGCGGGGTTCGGAATCGATGACCGATACCTCGGAGATGAAACGGTAGCCCCGCTTCGGAATCGTTTCGATAAAGTGAGGATTCTCTGCCGAGTCGCCCAAGGCGCTCCGTAGTTTCCCGACGGCGATGTTGAGCGCCTGGTCGAAGTCTCCAAAGCTTTCCGTCGGCCAGACTTGGGTGCGCAGTTCTTCTCGGGTGATGACTTCTCCGGGACGCTTCAGCAAACTCTCCAGCAACTTGAGCGGTTGCTGCTGAACCTTGATTCGCATGCCTGCTTTGCGCACCTCGCCCGACTGAAAGGAGACCTCAAAAACTCCAAATCGGACGATCGGATTGTTCCGCAGTGGTTCCATGGGGGACTTGGGTCTCGGCGCGAGAGCAAGGACCGGGCCGCCGCGAGCATGTGTCCAAGAATATACGCTCGGCTAACTCTCTAGCAATTAAGGACTTGTCGAAAAATATTCAGAATAGGGGAATAAAAGTGCCAGTAAATTGACGCTTTTCGTGGCCTGCCCGAAATTGAACGTAAACAAAAATCCAGAATTGATTGCGAGGAGAAGGCCAATGAAGGGGTTCCAGAATTACTTTCAACGAGCGAAAGTCGGGCATTGCTCTCCACCGAAGGGACAACGAACGGCTACTTTCGAGGAGTTGGCGACGCCTCTCTGCGATTCTCTCTACAACTTCGCCCGTTGGATGGCGCGGGACTCCACCGATGCCGAGGATCTGGTCCAGGAGACCTACCTGAAAGCTCTACGCAGTTTCGCATCGTTTCAGCCGGACTCCAATTTTCGCGCTTGGATGTTCCGAATCTTGAAAAACACCTTTCTGAGTTCCCGTTCAAAGCTCGAGCGGCGCATGACGGTCGCGATGGTCCTGGACGACGAAGGCCGGGATTTGGCCGTCGACTATGAAACTCCCGACTCGATTCTGACGAGGCAATCGGATGCCGACTCGGTCCGAAAGGTCATCGAACAACTCCCAGCCCACTCCCGCGAGGTATTGCTACTTTGCGAAGTCGAGGAATTGTCTTATCAGGAGATCGCGGATGTCCTTTCGATTCCCATCGGGACCGTGATGTCTCGCCTCGCGAGAGCCCGGAAGGCAGTTCGCAACTCCTTGGGTCTTGTTCCGAAGGAGAGGGTCTCCGCGCAGGCGCCACTACGATCCGCCCAAGGTTCTCCAGCAGAGCAGGCGATCGCGACCTCGGATGTCAACGACCTGTGTTTCTGCCAACGCCACGGTTTCCGGTCGGATCGAGCTCGCAACGAAATGTGTTTAGCACCTGTCGCGCTTTCTTGCCTTGAATTCGAAACGCGCTCGCTCCGGGATCTAGCGTGAACTCTTGACTGCCTGCCGCAGTACGAATCGTCACTTGCTGGCGGGTAAATTCGGGCAGGTTTGCCGATATGGTTTTCCGGGAAGCCAACGCTGCCACTCATCATGAGACAAGTTGGCAGTGAGACGGGCGCAGGCCTCGTCGCGCAGGTCGTTCGATCGCCAGAGCCAGAGTGCCGCCGACTTTTCGTCGTATCCGGCGACCACATAACGGCTATCGGGGCTGAAAGCTGCCGCGCGCAGATATCCCATGTCAGGTATCTGTGCCAATCGAGACCCCGTCGATGCATCCCAAACCGTCAAGTGTCCGTGAGTCAGGGTCGCGGCCGACGCGCTCGAGGGATCAGGGATAATCGAATCGATGTCTCCGCTCGCGGTGATCGAAAAACGTCTCTTGCCGGATGGCACATCCCAGCCCTGGAGACTTTCGTTCTCGGCCGTGAAAATCATCGTACCGGACGAGTTGAAGGATGCACGCGTCAATTCAGCGGGAAGGGGAATGTGATCGACGCGACTTTGCTGCCGGCATTCCAGACTTCGATCGAAAAATCACTCGGGGCCTTGTTTGTTTCGAGCGCTAGCAAATTGCCTTCGAGTCCTATTGCGCGCAATGGGGCTGAAGTCGGGCCCGCGAGTGAAAGCGTTTTTTCGAGCTCAGGCAATTTGTATAGTTGGACGGTTTCGTTGCGCTGAACCGCCAGCGCCTTTCCCGATGGATCAATGCGCAACTGCCCAGAGATCTCAGGCAACGAAGTCACTTTCGCCTGATCAATGGCGATGAGAAACAGCTTGTCGCTCCACTGCGCGATGAGGCGATTCGGACCGAGGAAATACAGCCTGTCCAGATTAGGAGCGCCATTGAATTCGATGTCGCGCACCACATTGCCTGCGGTGTCCGCGATTCTCACCAACGGCGACCAGTGTGCCGAAGTCGTGCCGATGGCATAGTGTCGGCCATCCGGACTGAAGGCTACGCAACGCACACTGCCGGGAAGATCGAAGGCGGCCGGACGATCGGCGCGGCGTATCTCGGAAACAGAAATCGAGCCCCCGATTCCTCCGGCGACGAACCGGTTGCCACTTGGGCTGAACGCCACAACTTCGGCGCCGCCCGCGACTGATGCCCGTTGCACCTCTCGTCCAGCCGGAAGTTCCCATACCCGCGCGGTTCCGTCGTAGGCTCCCGTCGCAAGCTTTGTTCCGTCTGCGTTGAACGAAATCGCGGCCACGGCGGAATCGTGTTTGAGTTCGAGGATCAATCTTCCGGTATCGACATTCCAAACGTGTGCAAGGTTGTCACCACGCGCCGCATAGGCCAGGAACTTGCCGTCGGAACTGATCGCGGCATCGTATATCCATTGTTGCGGAGTCAGGGTTTCAGACGATGCAGCATGAGTAGCTTTGAGTAATTGCTTGCCGGAGTCCACGTCCCAGACAAAAGCAAAATCACCGTTCGCGGTTGCCAAACGCTTCCCGTTTTTGCTGAATGCCAGGTTGAATCCCGCTTCTCCGCCAGACATTGTTCGGACCTGCTTTCGCCGCACCGCGTCGAAGATTGACACTTCCCCATCAGAGGACAGCGCCGCGACGGTCTCTCCGCCCGGACTGAACGACGCTGCCACGATCTTGCCGTTGCATTTGAAATCGGCAAAGACGGTGGCACGGGTGATATCGAAGAACCGCACATGCCCGTCGTCCGCGGCTGTAACCAACTCTTCCGCGCCCGGATGAAACGCCACTTGGGACACAGGCGAGCCATGCGAGATCCGCAACACTTCTCGTCCGCCGGGCATGGCCCAGACATGAGCGATGCCATCGCGTCCTCCCGATGCGAGCAGGTCGCCTGAGTGGTTGAAGGCTACGGACACGGCCGAATCGTTGTCCGAAGACTCGTCTTGCGGATTCCCCAACTGGATATGAGCCGCGGGTTGGTCGTCCGGTTCCAAGTACAGCGGCGCTTTGTTATTCGCAAGGTCCGTGAGCTGCGTGGATCCATTGTCACGAACAACCGCCAACAACGCGCCATCCGGTGAAATTGCCATGTCGCGGATACGCTCGGCCGGATCCGCCCCATTCGGTTCGTACAATTTCGAATTCGCCGGCAGAACGGAAACCGCCGCTCGCAAGGCCTGATTCCCCTCGAACGACGGGTTGAGGCGATTCGATTCAATCGCGAGAAGCGCGGCTTCCCGCGCTCGATCCGGGCTGTCAGCGAGCAACTTCGCAGAGTCCGCGGCGAGACGCGCGGCGCGATTTTCAACCGACTCTTCGCGGCCCAGGCGAGTCTGGCGATACGCAAAGAGGGAGACTAAGAGAATGGCAGCCAGTCCTGAGGCAGCAAGCCTGCGCGCGTGCCGTCGTGCAAGGATGTCTGCCCCGTCCAGTTCGTCCTTCGGACGATTGTGTAACGTGGCGGCAAGTTCAAGGACAGCTTCGTGGAACCGCGGTTCCCCCATCCGCAACCGGACGCCGCCTTGCCGAGCCCACCGCAGATCGAGAAAAAGGGGTTCTTCCGGAAATGCTCCAAGCACGTTGGGGGGAAGACAATCGGTATGCTCCGGCGTGAAAGCAGCGGCTGCGTGATCCCAAATCAGGTTGCCGCCAGTCAAAACAATCAAAACTCGCGACGATCCATTCCTGGTGACCCAGTACTCGGACTCTTTCGCAACCCACGCCGACTTGGCCGCCTCGGGTGACGCAAACAAAATGAAGAACAACGATTGATCGAGCGCTTCACGGATGCTCGACCACAGCGCAGGATTCACCGCGAGATTCGTTTGATCCCGAAAAATGTGCAGGGCGCGCAGTTTGTACCAAGGCTTCGCGAACGAATGCAGCGCTGACTGAAGGGAGGTGGCGAGGGGACCATCAGCGGTGTGGCTGTATGAGATGAAGGCGTTGTAGGCCATCAGTCCATACAAGGTACACCAACGACTATCTCCGATTGAGGCAGTGTTGCGTGAAAGTCTCACGCTTTGCGACAACCAGCGTCCCGACGTCCATCGCAATACGAGAAAGTACGATTATCCGTGCTTGATAAATCGCAGCGAAGCGGAATTCATGCAATAGCGCAGTCCCGTCGGTTTCGGTCCATCATCGAAGACATGGCCGAGATGCGCTTCGCACTCAGTGCATGTAACTTCGGTCCGAACCATTTCAAGGCTGGCATCGTTCCCGGTGCGAACATTCTCTTTGGCAATCGGCGCCCAGAAACTCGGCCAACCGGTTCCCGAATCAAACTTCGTTTCCGAACTGAAGAGGGCATTGTTGCAACAGAGACACCGGTAGAGTCCCTTGTCCTTTGATTCGGCGTATGCACCGGTGAACGCTCGCTCGGTGCCGGCCTTACGGGTGACGGCAAATTGTTCAGCCGTCAATTGTTGTTTCCACTCGGCGTCGGTCTTGTGAACCTTCTTCACGCGTGTCGGTCCGAGATTCTTGCCGGCATCGTCGAAGCCGACGACTTTCACCGTGTCCTTTTCTTCTGCAGTCTTCGCGGCCGCGGTTCGAACGAACGGGCTTGCCAATCGTGCCACCGCGCTCGCCCCTGCAATCGCAAGCGCCGACCTTTGAAGAAATCGTCTTCGATCCATCATCTGTGCTTCTCCCAATGATCTAGCCAAATGTAAAAGCGAAAGCCTGTACGTCCGGATTGAGGAATTCAATCTCAAACGTCCTGTCTTCCGCCTCGCCCTTCTGTCGAATCAGTTGATAGAGGCGATGCTCCCGCACTTCACCCGTACCGTCAGGGGCGACGTCTGCGCCATGATCAGCCCCGGGCGCAGTGCCATCTAACTTCACACGAAAGCGAATCGGTTTGCCCTTCTTCGTCGGTCCGAGTACGAGGTGCAAGTCGCGACTGTGAAAGCGAAATACGATCTTGCCTCCAGCCGCCTTGAGCACCGCACTTTCTTCACCGATGTTCCACGATCCGCTCAGGCCCCACTGATTCAACGAGGGTCGTGCGGGCGCGCTGTACGTCTTCTTCGAATCCTGAGCGATCGGTTCCGGCGAGGCAAAGTGTTCTGCCCGGCGATAACCAATATAGGTTTCCGGAGAGTGCACATTTCCCTTACTGGGCGCCGCTTCGACTCCGTTTCCGGAAACGTTGACCGTTCCGTTCAATCCCGTCGCTCCATTTTCTTTCAAGAGCTCCTGGATCACCGCTTCCGACTCTGCATATTCTCCTTCGCCGAAGTGGTGATACCGGATGCGGCCCTTGCCGTCGATAAAGTAATGTGCTGGCCAATATTCGTTGTTGAAAGCGCGCCAAATCTTGTAGTCGCTGTCGATCGCCACGGGATAAGTGACCTTCAGATCCCGAACCGCTTTCTCGACGTTGGCGCGTTCCTTTTCAAACGCAAATTCTGGTGTGTGAACCCCAATCACGACCAGCCCAGAATCCTTGTATTTATCAGCCCATGCTTCGACATAGGGCAGAGCGCGAAGACAATTGATGCACGAATACGTCCAGAAATCGATGAGAACGACTTTGCCCTTTAGAGAACTACGACTGAGCGGTTTGGAGTTCAGCCAGTCGACGCCGACGGGGATCTCAGGCATAGCGCCTTCATCCTTGAGGTCTAAAGCCGCGGATGCGATTGGAGTCGCTGCCATCACGGACTTTGCCGGCCGAAGCGCTCCGATCAAATGTTCCTCGGCTTTGCTGGTATTCACGAAAGTGAATTTCGCCAAAACGTTCGTATCCCAGCCCATGGCGAGAGCGACCACTCCTAGAATGACTGCCACGCCCAACGCCCGCCGAATCCAGACTTCGAACGACAACGATCGTTTCATTGCAGCAAATGCCCTATTTCCCGCGAACAGCGCAAGTCCCAATGAGGTCGCTGCTCCGAGAGCAAAGGAGAGCAACAAAAAGGATGTGCGAGCACCCGGCCCCTGGATGGCAGCTCCCGTCAAAATCAATCCGAGGATCGGTCCTGCGCAAGGAGTCCAGAGCAATCCGGTCGAAATTCCAAGCAGAAAAGATTTTCCAACTCCGCTCGATCCCGACGGCCCGCCTTGCAGGCCCGATCCGACGCGAACCAGCGGGCGGCTCAGGAGTTCGGCCAAGGCAGGGAAGAGAAGCGTGAGGCCAAGGATGAGAAACACCGCCATAGCGACGTAGCGTCCGCCCTGATTTAGCCGGACAATCCAGTGACCGCCAACCGCCGCCGCGATGGCGACGACAGAGAACGTGAGCACCATGCCACCGAGCAACGGAAGGCTGGAGCGGCGAAATTGCTGGTTTGCACGCGCAAATACGAACGGAAGCACGGGAAGAATGCACGGGCTTAGAATCGTCAGCACACCGCCGACAAAGGCCAGCAAATAGATCAGCATCGCCGCGCCCTTTCTCGATCGTTCGCTCTCAGCAGCACTTCGGGATACCTCGCCACAAGGTTGGATTCGTCAGGCCATCGAAAGTTACATTCGCAAACGGTTCAGGATAGCTAACGACTCGGTATATCTGTTCGCGATTCTACCTCGCAGCCGTGTTCCAAAATGTCAAAGAACGGGGGATGTCAATGAAGCAAGAACCCTTTGTTATTCCGACCAAAGGGAGAAATCTGCTTATCGTCCGCTATGGTTGTAGATGGACGGGACCAGAAGTCCTAAGAGGCCCGCGCCCGCAGATTCATAGCATCGCATTCCTGAAATCCAGCCTCTAAGCAAGCGGAGGCAATTCCCCCGCTCGTGATCGCACTCATCCTGGCCGATAGCAGCGTTTGGACGTGGACCCTGCGACTTGGCGGAATAGGCCTGATCCTGGTCGGCCTCGTCGACAACTCTGTCGTTCCCATACCCGGCGGAATGGACCTGTTCGTTGTCCTGCTCTCCGCGCGCAGCAAGAATTTGTGGTTGTATTACTGGCTGATGGCGGTCGCTGGCGCGATCCTCGGCGGATACCTCACCTATCGCATTGCGAGCAAGGGCGGCAAGGAAGGATTGGAGAAGCGAGTCGGTAAAAGACGCGCCGCGAAGGTGTACAAGCGATTCGAGAAAAGTGGATTTTCGACGCTGCTGATCGGTTCGCTCCTGCCGCCCCCGTTTCCCCTTGTACCGGTCCTGATGGCGGCAGGTGTCCTGCAATATCCGCCGAAGAAATTTCTTTCCGCCTTAGGCGCCGGGCGCGCAATTCGATTTTTTATCTTGGCCTATCTGGGACGGCTCTACGGTACATCGATTCTCAGCTGGCTCGGCCGCTACTATCGGCCGTTCCTGTATGTGCTGATCGCGGCGGCGGTCCTTGGATCCGTCACCGCCCTCGTCTATTTCAAGTATTACCGCAAGAAACGGCAGGCTTAGATTCGAAGCGAACCAAGCCTGCCGCCGATGTCAGTGAGCAGGTGCCGGCTGCGGTGTTCCCGCGGGAGCCGATGTACCGGGAGCGAAGTTCACCTTCGGTGCCTCGCGCGATCCCTCGGATGCGGTGAAGTAAGCTTCATTCGGTTTGAATCCGGTCCAACCCGCAAAGAGGCTCTGCGGAAACTGCTGGATGTATGTGTTGTAGTCCTGCAACGTGTCGTTATAGCGCTTGCGCTCCACCGCGATGCGATTTTCGGTTCCGGCCAGTTCGTCCTGCAGGCGCAAAAAGTTCTCATTCGATTTCAGTTGCGGATAGTTCTCCACGACAACCAGCAGTCTGCCGAGCGCTCCGTCCAACTGGCCGTTTGCCGCAATCTTTTCCTGCGGCGTTCCCGCGGAAAGCAATGCCGAGCGTGCCTTCGCGATATCGCCGAACACGGTTTGCTCCTGTTGCGCGTATCCCTTGACCGTCTCAACCAGGTTTGGGATCAGGTCAGCGCGGCGTTGCAGCACGATATCCACCTGCGACCACGCGGCCTTCACGCTTTCATTCTTCGTGACGAGCGTATTTTTGACGCTCACGTACTGTCCGAAGAAAACGAGACCGACGACCAATAACAGCACAATGACGATTACCGCGATCAAGCCCTTCCCCATAAAGCCCTCCTTGCGAGCTTAACTGCAATTGCGCAAACCGTGATGCAGTCCAACGTTAGATCCGGTCGACAGCTTCAATTACCTTTTCGATCGCGCCCAAATACTGCTCGACGAGATCGGGCACTGCAACTTTTTTCCCATCGCTCTTGTGTTCCCGAACGTCAAGCACCTGCAACATGGAAGACGAATCGAAACCAACCCTCTTGGAGAGCGCCTGCACGGCTTCGCGCCTGCCCATCGAGCCTTTATCACCCAACGCGATCAGCGCATGGCGGAACAACGTGCTGAATGATGGAGCTGAACGCTGCAGCACATCCAGCAATCGGGCATTGTCTCCGGAATGAATCAGCAGATGCTGCCGCAAGAGAATCAATTTTTCGCGGAGCTCATATTCCAGCTGCACGCGATGAAGATCCATCGGAATCTGCAGGCCTTCGAGCGCGTCCGTGCCAAACAGCACGCGGTGATGCTGTTGCATATCGAGCAGTTCGATCGTGAACACGTCCGTGGACCGAGACAGCTCGTGCCGCGTCATGCAGAGCGGTGGAGGCTGCTTCTTTCGGTCCCACCATTTCGCGGCTGGTGTCAAAGCCTGCATGGACCGGAACGAGCTGTCGCGCAACACGCAAAATATATTGAGGTTCGACAAACCATCATGAAAGTCGCCTGCGACGGCCGATCCGAAAAGGATGATGCTCTCCACGTTCGCTCCACCTGCTTCGCGCATGCGCTTTACAAATTCGTCAATCGTGTCGACAGGAATCATTTGTTCCTCGCAATACTACCAACTGCTGCTCGCACCGCCGCCGCCGGAGCTTCCACCACCGAATCCTCCGAAGCCACCACCTCCGCCAAAACCGCCTCCCCCGCCGAAGCCTCCCCCACCCCCAAAACCGCCTCCCCCACCGAATCCTCCCCCGCGTCCGCCAAAAATCTGCGCAAAGAGCAACCAGAACAGGACTTTGCGCAGGGGCGTGAAGAGGATGATCAGTCCAATAACAATGATCACGAGGATTCCGCCGAAGGATATTCCGGTGTTTTCGGAGGCTCGCGTCGAGTCGGCGCGCGTGGTTGCGACGTCGTGAGCTGAACGCCGGCATCGGATGCGATGACGTCGGCGACGCGGCTTGTAACCAGTAGGAGCGCCTGGCTGTAGTCGCCGCTGCGCATGAGCGGGATGGCCTCCCGTTGAAAGCCACCAACCTTGCCGTCGGGCAGAATTGGCTCGAGTCCGTATCCGACTTCGACGCGGGCTCGATGATCCTGAATCGCATAGAGAATCAGGACGCCATGGTCGGTGCTCTTGCTGCCGATGCCCCATTTTTTGAAGAGATCGGCGGCATAGCTTTCAACGTCGACGCCATTCAGTGTGTTGATGGTGACGACCGCGATCTGGGCATGAGCCTTTTGGTCAATCTGGGTACAGATGTCGGTCATCTGCGCAACGGTGGAGGGATCAGAACGTGTGCGAAATCGTTGACGTATCCGGTAGGCTGGAGTTGGGAGACCGATTGGGCCCTCGCCCATGCGCCCAGCGCAAGCAGGGTAGCGGCCAAGCACAGTCTCAAGCGCCAATTCACTCGCAAATTGTACAGGACGCATGGTTTGTGCGCTGCGACCAGCGCGGCCTCGAAAGCGGAAGAGAGGACTTTTTCTGAGGAGTTCATTCACCTTAGTAATTTGCGTGTGCGCGGCTCGCGGGCGATGATGATCGAGAATGGACGAGCCTTCTAACACACGCCGCTGGGACCGCCTGCCGGTCGACTTGCCGGTTCGGGTGGTTACGTCCAAAGGCTTCTCTACCACGGTGGTGGAAGGCCGCGGTACCGAGATGAGCCAGGGCGGGATGGTGCTCTACGCAGGCATCCTGCTGAATCCGGGGGACCTGCTGGAGATTGAGTTCGATACGCCGATGCCCTCGCGGATGCCGGCAATCGTACGATCGCGAAACGGCTTCTGCTTCGGTCTCGAATTTATCACTCCGTTGCCTGCCTAAATCTTCTAGCCCTCTCCCGTCCTCCCCAATAGCAATCCATCCAGATTTGTTCTAGCATCACAGGCGGTTCAAATCATGCCCATGTACTTCGAACAGTTCTATCTGGGATGTCTCGCGCATGCTTCCTACATGCTCGCGTCGGAAGGCGAAGCGGTGGTCGTGGATCCGCAACGCGATGTGGATCTGTATCTAAAGGCTGCCGACGATCGCGGCGCCAAAATCAAACACATTTTTGAGTCGCACTTGCACGCCGATTTTGTTTCCGGACATCGGGAACTGGCAGCGCGCACGGGTGCGAAGATCTACATGGGTGCGCAGGCCGGAGCGACGTTCCCGCACGTTGCCGTCAGCGACGGATTCGAGTTGAAATTTGGCAAGGCATCGATTCGCGTGCTCGAAACCCCCGGGCACACTCCGGAGAGCATTTGCATGGTCGTGACAGACCATGAGAAGCCCGCGACTCCATGGGCAGTTTTGACGGGCGACACTTTATTCATCGGCGATGTCGGACGGCCCGATCTTTCTCCTGCGCACACTCCTGTTCAACTTGCCGGGATGCTATATGACAGCCTGCACCAGAAACTTATGACGCTTGGCGATGGGGTGATGGTGTATCCCGCGCATGGAGCGGGATCTCTTTGCGGGAAGAACATGCGCGCCGAGAGATCGTCGACGATCGGAACGGAGCGGCTGACGAACTACGCGTTACAGATCAAAAGTAAGGAAGACTTCGTTGCGCAGTTGACGAGCCATCTGCCGGCGCGGCCGGAGTATTTCGCCAAAGACGCGGAGATCAATCGGACCGGCGCAACGGCGCTCGCGGACCTGGCTCCGCTGCGAGCGATCACACCGGCTGAATTGGAAAAGATGTTGCGCGAGGGCGATCTAGCTCTGGACGTCCGGCCCGGCGAGCAGTTCGCCACCGGACATGTGCCGGGCTCAGTCAACATAGCGTTGTCGGGACAATTCGCGTCGTGGGCGGGCACGGTGTTGGGGCTCGCGGCACATCCGGTATTGATCGCCGAAACGGAATCTCAACTGGAAGAAGCGCGGCTCCGGTTGGCACGCGTCGGTATCGAAATCCTGGATGGATATCTGGCGGGTGGCGTTGCAGCCTGGAAGCAGGCCGGATATGAGGTGGGTACGATCGCGGAGATTACCGCTGAAGAACTCAGTCGCCGCATACAGTCCGATAAGGTGCAGGTACTCGATGTGCGCCGAGAGCCCGAGTGGAACGCGGCTCACATCGAGAACGCCGCTTGGTGGCCGCTGGATAACTTCAGGGTTTCCGCGCCGGAGATCGATCGCGACGCGGTGGTGGCAGTGCATTGCAAGGGAGGATATCGCAGCATGATCGCCAGCAGCCTGCTGCAACGCGCCGGCTTCAAGAATGTCATCAATCTTGCCGGTGGTTTTGACGCCTGGCAACAGGCAAAGCTGCCTTCGGTCACGCCTAAACCCGTCGAAGCCTGACCGAATCCTGTGGAAAAAGTGTTCCTGCAGGAACACTTTGCGTACATAAACGTAAGTACAAAACTCAACAACTATTGTTTTCTGAGAGACTTAGGTAAGTTTCCGCGCCTCGATTTCTTCGCCGAGAACCAAGATGTTCCTGACCAAAGCCTCCATTTGACCTTCGGAAGTCGCCGGATTCATGCAAGTGAACTTCAGGCACTGATGCCCTCGCACGCGCGTGTGGCCAACCACCGCTTGGCCGCGGTCAAACATGATCTGCCGGATCTCCGCATTGAGTTCATCCGCGTCGATGCCTGGTGAGGTTGGCAGATAACGAAACACGACTATGCTCATCTGCGGTTCACACATCAATTCCAGCTTCGACGTTTTGCGTACGACCTCTGCCGAGTGGAAGGCCAAGGCGATCGTGCGGTCAATCATGCTTGCAAGCTTGGTCCGGCCGAGAGCTTGGAAAGATATCCATAATTTCAGGGCATCGAAACGGCGAGTCGTAAGCAGGGAAGTTGTTACTAGATTCGGGATCCCCGCGTCCTCATGCAGTTCTGGGTTCAGGTAATCGGCGTGCATTTTGATGAAGTCGAAGTTGGCGCTGTCGCGGAGAAGGAACGCGCTGCACGGAATCGGCTGCCATAGGAGTTTGTGGAAGTCGAGCGATACAGAGTCAGCGTTGTCGATCCCGGTGAGTTTTTCGCGATGCTGGTCCGAAAATAGGAGAGCGCCTCCATACGCAGCATCGACGTGAAGCCATGCGCCATTTGCGCGGGCGAGAGCAGCCAGTTGCGGTAGGGGATCGATGGAGCCGAAATCCGTCGTGCCGGCGGTCGCGACAATCGCCATCGGAAGCAAACCATCCGCATCGAGGGATTGCAACGCACCGTGCAATGCTTCCGGGATCATGCGGAAATGATCATCCACGGCAACGCGCACTACTGAGTCTGTGCCGAGCCCCAATTGAGATGCTGACTTCTCGACCGTGAAATGCGAGACCTCGGAACACAGGATGCGCAACTTACGCGCTTCAGCCGGCAGACCCGCTTTCTGAGCCGACCAATTCCATTTCTTCTTGAGAAAGGCGTCGCGCGCGAGCAGGAGGCCCATGTAGTTCGATTGCGACCCTCCAGTGGTGAATGTTCCGTCGGCGGTGGAGGGGTAGCCTGCTTTCGTGCAGAGCCAACGGACGAGTTTCTGCTCGACAACCGTGGCGATAGGCGCCTGATCAAACGAGTCCATGGACTGATTTAGGGTGCTGATCACGACGTCAGCGGCCAGAGCGGCGAGCAAGGGCGGACAGTGCAAGTGCGCAGCGGTTGTGGGGTGAGTAACGGCGATCGAGTTCGCGATGACGGTGTGCAGCGTCGCAGCGATTTCGTCGGCGGAGGATTCGTCCTCAGGCAGGAAATCCGAAGGGATGAGTTCGGCGAGGGTGGAAGGAGGCGCGCCGTTATAGGAACGAGCCGGAAAGAAAGCGGTAACGATTTCCGCAGTTTGGTCGAGCAATTGTTGATAGCGGCGTTTGCTGCTCGGCGGAGTCCGTCAGAAATTCGGATTCGAACACGAGGCCTCGGCGTGAAGGGTCTATCTTGCCATATTCGGCAGATGCTTCTTTCGCCCCGATGGGGCTAGCAAATGAATTTCGCTGCATCCACGGTCTGCGCCCCTTCGGCAGCCTCAGGCCAGGCCCTGAGATCTATCCCTTCGCCGCTCCGCCAACGGCCCCTGACTCCGAAACTGCTAGGATTGAGGGGAAAATTGCGTCTTGAGTTCGAGGAGTGGCACACATGAAGATTCACAAGATCGCGCACAGTTGCAGGGTGGAGAGCGGGAAGGATTTTCGGCTGAAAGACTATGATCCGGCGAGCACGGGACACTGGCACTCGAAGGAGCATGCGACGGAGGCTCTCATCGAGGGCGTTGCTCGGACGGCGGAATTGCAAGAAAAGCTTTATGCGCAGGACAGTTGGTCGTTGCTCCTGATCTTCCAGGCGATGGACGCAGCGGGGAAAGATGGCGCGATCAAGCACGTAATGTCGGGAGTGAATCCGCAAGGCTGCCAGGTGTACTCGTTCAAGGGGCCGTCAGAATTGGAACTACAGCACGATTTCCTGTGGCGCACGACGCGCGATCTGCCCGAGCGTGGACACATCGGGATTTTCAACCGATCCTACTACGAGGAAGTCCTGGTGGTGAGGGTGCATCCGGAAATTCTGAAAAGCCAGAAGACCCCCAAATCTTTGGTCGGAAAAAAGATTTGGGACGAGCGCTTCGAAGATATCCGGGGCTTCGAACGGCATATGGCGCGGAACGGAACGGTGATCCGTAAATTCTTCCTTCATCTTTCGAAAAAGGAACAGAAAAGTCGATTCCTGGCGCGTCTTGACGAGCCGGCAAAGAACTGGAAGTTCTCGGCGGCGGACATTCACGAGCGCAAGTATTGGGACGAATACCAGGACGCGTACGAAGACATGATCCGCAACACCGCGAGCGAGCACGCGCCATGGTACGTCGTGCCGGCGGACAACAAGTGGTTCAGCCGGCTGGTGATCTCCACCGTGCTCGTGGATACGCTCGAGTCGTTGAACCTCGAATATCCGGAAGTGGCGGATGCGAAGCGGAAGGAACTCGAGGCGGCGAAGAAGATTCTGTTGTCGAAAAAATAGTGCCTCTCGCAATTTACTGAAATCGTGCTGCACTCGATGGACAGCCGGGAAGGCTGTCTCCACAGGCCCAGTTCCCGTTTCCGGGCTTCCGGCAACGGATTGGGGTAAAACCTCTCAACTTCCAGAAACTTGCAGCTAACGTGATCCCAATCACAACTGTGCAGAGGCTTGCTTACTGTGCAGGTTACTTGTATTACCTCTGTGCCACTCCGATGGCACTGTTGTGCCTTGTTCGGATTCACGCCCGTTGATATTGTGCCGATAGGGTTAAAGAGTTCCTCCCCTGAAGGTGAACTGAAGAGCCGGATTGGGGGGTGTTTTATGAAAATGATGCACCTGTGTTACGCGGCGATTGGTTTTGCGGTGGCACGCTGGATATTCAAGCGGCAAGCAAGTCCGGTGGCAGATCCAGTGAGCCGCTTCCGGTCGCAGGGCCTTCTGTAGAGATTTTGGAGTATTGGGCGCGCGCACCCGTTGCGCTTCCATTTCGTCTAACGCGCGCCCAACTTCTCCATCTCAAAGTACTGTTACCAAGGTTTCCTCTGGCTATCCTCTATTCGGCCGTCTCTCCATACAATTAGCTGAGAGGCTCTTTCGGATGCGATGCATCCGCGGGGGAGTTCTCTGCTCGATCCACCTTTGTATGCTCCGTCCCTCGGGAACTCGTTTGCTCGTTGTATTGGCTGCCGTTCTGGCCGTGCTGATGCCCATTCGAGTTCTGGCCCAAGACGATCCAAACGAACAGCCCTTGGGCGATGTTGCACGCAACCTTCGGAAGAATACTCAACTCACGAAGCAAGTCATCGACGACGACAATCTCACACAGGTCATGGAGCAGGGCGAGAATCGCCATCCGTTCGGCTCCTCGCTGAAAAATCTGATGGGAGGAGAAGGTAGAGGCTTCCAGGTCTCTGCGCCCGATGCCACCTGCAGCCTGGCTTTTACAGCGAACGTGAAAGCATTGCTCGCCAACACCCAGTACACCCAGATGGACCTTCCGGCGGCGGAACTCGCGAAACTTGAAGGGCCCGCAACGATTGAAGGGGATGCCCTCACAGTTTCGATCCTCAACGCTACCAACTGGCACATGAGCGAACTTGACGTGGCCTTGACTGTGGTGAAAAAGGCAGACGCCGCGGCGGGAGAAAGAAGTGATTTCCAGGATGTCCGTCCGGAGAAGAAACCTGACGTGGTGATGATCTACAAGATGCGCGAAGCGGCGGCGCCATGGGAACGAGTTGTTTACAGCGCGCCCCTGAATCTGGAACTGGCTCCGGGAGATGAGTGGCATTGGGCGATCGTACAGGCCAAGGGGTATCCGCCGGAACGAGTGCCCGGTTCTACGACTGCGCAAGCCGATGTTCCGTCTTCAGCGCTATTGCCCGCAAATTCGGTATCGCCCGCTCCGAAGAACGACAGTCCTGCTGCGCCTACGCCAGACCATCCCTAGCGCTGGAAGGGATCGGAGTCTTCCTCTCATTCGCAGCGTGCGACCACAGCGGATCTTCGTTCGGAGCCTATTGGGAAAACGCTAACGGCCTGTTAGCAGTTCGAGTGTGCTGCGGTAGCTATCTCCAATAGGGCCGGAATGTCGATGGGCCTGGACAAACGCCAGAATCCGTTTCTTGACGGCGGCTGAGTCCGGAAAATCGCGATCGGTCCAGAAGCGTTGCGCGGGATCGAAGTATCCGGAGCGGGAAAGAAAAGATGTGCCGTAATACTCAGCATCTTCCAACGATCCGTCGGCAATGTTCACTTTGAACGATCCGTCGGGCTGAAGCGATTCATGGAGGCACCAATTCATCATTCGATCAATCTCGGTCGACATGGATTTCTTCTGTTGGGCGGTCGCTTCGGGCCATCCGAGATGAAACAGCGCGACCACATCCATGTTGTTGTGATTCCAAAACTCGCCGTTCCAGAGCCATCCTGCCGGATAGCTGAAATCTTTGATCGCGAGCGTCGTGTCGATAACGCGGGGCATGTCAGGCACCTTCCCCTTGAGATAAGAGATTACGTGAAAGGTCGCGCTGAGATCGTCGGGGAAGTCGTCGTGCTGGTTGCGCCGGTAGCGTTCTCCGAAGTAGCCGGTTTCAGGATTACGGTAGCGATGTAAGACACGATCGAGCAACGCATCTCTCAACGCGGGATCGACCGTGTAGTTCTCGGGCTTGCGGCGCACGATCATTTGAATCAGCGTGGCGAGGGTTTCGTTAAACTCGCGCTCGTGATCGATACCGGTGCGGCTGACTTCCGACGCTGACAACGCATCCAGATAAGCCACCAGCTTTTCAGGAGTGGATACGCGGGACAGGAACGCCGGAAGAGGATGCGACGGCGGGTCGTCTTGAGCTGCACCATCCAGATGATCATAGGTGGCGTAAAGCTTCAGATACCACTCCCGATAGCAACTGCCCCACATCCCGTCGGCATCGATTTTATCGGAGGAGATATGGCCGACATTCGCTTCCAGATCGTGGATGCGTTTGTCGATGAATTTGAAATCCGCAGAGCTGACTAAGAGCGATTCCAGTTCGAACAGGATCTGGTGTCCGCAGACATTCTTTCCGCCTCTGGATTCTTCGCTGAACATCTGCTTGGAGAGCGCAACGGTACGCGATACTCGCGCTTCGCGTTCCTGCTTGTAGTGGGGATTGAAGGCGACGAAGTCTTGCTCAAGCAATAAAGAGGCGTCTCGATCGAGCTTGATTTGATTCGGCGTTTGTGCCGACACGAGCGACGCGGTCAAAAGCAGCAGAATCGTGAGCGGCTTCATGTCGGGGTTTACTGGGCAGTTTTCTGGCTGGAAGGTATCTCCCAACTTCCTGAAAGTTTACGGCAGATTAGGAAACTAGCCCAGCTTGGTCAATCGATCGGAATGCTGGGCTAGTGTGTGGTGGCTTTCAAGACCACCGTGTTGCGCTCGTCCCCGGCAATTATGCGATAGAACTTTTTCAGTTCTTCAAGATGTGCCACAGGGACGCTGAGATCTTTCACTTCGTAGGTTCGACTGTAGTGGATCAGGTTGCCGTTGACCTCAGTCTTCGAATGATAGCTTGCGAAGCTATAATCGGCATCGATCGCCGGAGGCAGATCGTCCACTACATAGCCCGATGGGATCGCGATATCGAAGCTGTCGGTGTCGCGCTGGGGGCCTTCGAATTCAACTGGAAATACCCGAGGCTCTTTCGTCTCCATAATGCCCCGCGACTTCACTCCGAGCACGCGTGGACGTACCAGCAGCAGTCCTCCTGCATCTTTCGCATAGTCCTGAGCTTCGAACGAATAGCGGAAGCCGAAGGGCTGATCGGACTGGTGCAGATTCAGGATCGTCGCCTGTGTGATACGAAACAGGGCAAGAGAACCTGCTAGCAGGTCTTCGATCGGTTTGATCTGGTCGGCGCTCTTGTTCACGTTTCGCAGACGCCAACGTTCATTGGAAGCCTGGTCGCCCTTACGGGTTTCGCTGACCTCACCCTTCAACGTGCCGGAAGCGTCGAGGGTCAGCTTGCCGGATCGTGCGATGCTGTTCATCGACGGGGATTGCTTGGGAAGTTCGACCAGTTCTCCGCCCTCGGGCGTCACCAAAAGCCCGTAATTTTCCTGCAGGTATCCACCAATCTCACCGAACGGCGTCAACTCATTCGTCGGGTCGAAGTAGAGAATCGAGCCCAGGCGCGGATGTTGCACGGTAGCGACCAGCGATGGATCCGCGATGTTCGGCGGTAGCTTGATTGCGAGCACCACATGGTTGAATGCTCCGTAGTTTGCGGGCATTTCCGGACTGACCGAGCCACGTTCGGAGTTGATGACGACGTAGAACGACTCCACGCCGATCTGGCTCAACATGGAACTCAGTAACGTAGCTTTGTCCTTGCAATCGCCGTAGTGGTGATTGAACACGTCTGCAGCGGAATGAGGCTGGAAGCCGCCAATGCCCAGTTCGATGGCCACATAGCGGATATCATGCTGCACAAATTTTGCCAGCGCCTTCATCTTGTCAAGTTGGGTTTGCGATGAGGCGGCGAGAGCGGTCACCTGTTGAGTGATTTGCGGTGAACCTTCGCGGCGTCCGTTGGTCAGATTCAGATACCAGCGCCCCATTTCCTTCCAGCTGTTGAACTCATTTGCTGTCGCGCCGCCAGCCGGGAAGAACGAGACCTCCATTTCTCCAGCGACGCCTTCGATTGGCGGCATTTCAACTTCTTTGCGAATTGCTTTGATGTTGCTGACGGTCCAATCCCATTGATTGCCACCGCTCTGGGTAGGCCTGCTCTCGGCGTAGTTAATCCATGAAGCTCTGAACTCCCAGCCGGGAGGAAGCTGAAGGGAGTAGTGAAGCTCGCGGCTCGGAATCTCGCGCTGGAATCTCCACATGCTCTGCAAGACCAGCGGCTGCTCTTCGACTTCGTACTCGTAGCCGACGATGTTTCCCGGATCCGCCGCGGGGATCTGCAGAACCTTGTCCTTGACGTCGGAGATCAGTTCGCTTCCGTCGACTTTTGGAATCGAAATCTCGATGGCTTCTTTGTCTTTGATCTCATAATCTTTTCCCTGAGCCGGAATGCACCAGCCGCGAAGAGCAGTGACTTTGCTGTGCGCGTTGAACGAGACAACAACCATTCCGTAGTCCCGCCCGCTCGGGCGCAGAATTTTATAGACCTCGCGGACGCGTGTTTTGATTTTGTCTAACGACTGAACGGTGACGATATGTTCTGAGTAGAGCAGAACGGCGTCGGTCTTCTCATCGTGAGCCGGAAGCGGAGCCGATGTGACGGCGTGCATCCATTGAGGGGCGTCGGCGCCTGTCGCGGGTAGAGCGGCGACGAGAAGGCTCGCGGTAGCAAGCAGCAATCCACGAATGGAAGGCATGTTAGTTGCTCGCCGTGCTTGCACCGGGTTGCAGCATGACTTGTTGTTCATCGCCTGTCCTCACCAACTGAAAAACTTTGCGTAGCGCCGCATAGTTCTCTTTCGGAAGCAGCAGTACGTCCACGCTCAGGACACGATTCAAGTGCAACGTACCTTTGTCGTTCTTGGCGTCGAGGCTGTACTTGATCACCTTCGCATCAACTTTTCGTTCCTCGGGAACGGTCGAGATTTGCCACCCCAAAGGCATGTCGATGCTGATGTCATCCGATCGCTGGAAGGGATATTGGAAGTAGACCGGATGCACTCGGTCCGTGTGATCGAAGAGATGTTTTTCCGGGGCCGCGAACAGACCGACGGGCAGCAGAGCACGGCGTCCTGCGGCGGAAATCCATCCCGTGACCTTCAACGAAAACTCCGTCACCAGCTTAGGCGACGATGTGCTCCACTCCGGTTGATTGGTGAGCTCGACGTCACACGCGATGGGAATCGCCTCTCTGACATCATCTTCGAGATATTTCTTGCGCTCCGTAGCATCGCTCAATCGAAGCTCAACGCGACGCCGCGCGGCCTCCAGACCTGTGTAGGTGACCGTTAGCTTGCCTTCGAGTTCACCGGTTTCATTGAGCTTGAGCTCCGCCTTTCGTTGGACTTCTGATTCGTTCGGGAACGGGAGCGGAGTCTGAATCCAGCTTCCGCCTTCCTTATCGAGTTTGAGGCCGGTGACGCCGGTTTCATACCAGGGCAGCATGCCGAACGGGGTGAAGATCGCACCCGGATCGAAGAAGACGTCTTTGCCGTCGAGTTTCACGGACACCACATTGCTGTCGAGCCGGCGTCCATCCATCGATTGCTTGAAGAAAAAATAGTTTTGCCGTTCCGAAACCCAAACGCCGGCAGCCTCAAATCCTGCGGCGCGAGCCATCCCCATAAACAGCCAAGTGAGTTGCTGCCCGTTGGCGTATTGCCGTTTCCAAACATCTTCCACGTTCTCGATTGGCTTTTCTTTGTCGCGCTTCTGCTCCTGCTCGGTTTTTTCAAGTTCGTAGGAAGTGTTCCGGATCTGTTGAACGCGGGCGTAGATCTTCTGCAGCTTTACTTCGGGTGAATCGCCGGCCGCCACGACACTGGCGACTGCTTCTTCCATAGCCTTGCGCTTGCCGATGAAGCTTTCGAGTTGATCATTGCGCTTCTTGCCCAATCTCTTCCAATATTTATCCGCTTCGCGATCTGCGAAATCGTCGCTGTAGACGAAATCGACACGCGCCTTCATTTCGTTCTCGGGCGGCATGTAGTCTTCAGTTTGAAAAGCGGCGATGTTGCTGGCCTGCAAGTGGACAATATGATCTGGCGACTCCTCCGGCTGAGCGGTTCCGGGCGGCAGTTGGTTCCACAGCCATCGGACGCTGATGGGCGCGTAGTCGCTCGTGTATGGGTGCAGAGAAAATTTGGCGTTCTTCGTGAACAGCTCATCGCTGAGTATCCAGCGCGAATTGAAAAGGGTGTATTCCGAAAGATCGGTGGTGTAGTAATACTCGAGAATGGATCCTACTTGCACATCGGGAAGCGTGAAGGTCTTTGCCATGTATTTCACGCCGCGCGCTTTGACGATCATCTTGTCGAACGCTTTGCCGGAGAAGGGTACGATCGTACCGTCGGGCTTGATCGTGCGGGCGTGCAGAGTCACAACGTTGCCTTGTTCTTTGAAGAAGGGAATCTCGATGTCAGCGTATTTCCGGCCCTCTTCCGTCAGAATCTTGATCCGGAAGTAGACGTCTTCATGGGCAGTTTGGCCTCGGTCATCCCGGTTGACCTCGCGATACAGAATGATCGCGGGCGCGCCCGGAGCCTTGGGCTCACTGGTCATCTTTAGTTCATCCGGAGACACCGGCTGAAAGCCGACAGACCAGGCTGGAAGAGACAACACAGCGATCGCAAGAGAAACCGCGACCGCCTCGAGGGCGGAGGACAGAACACGACGAAGACGTGGCATGGCGCAGTTCACCTGTGCGATCCCTGTACTGGTTGCCGTCAGCCTGGGAGGGGAAGAAAGGGCCAGAGAAGGCTGGTTCGGTTCCGAGCTACACGGAATTGTAGAGCACGCTACCCTATGCGTCGGACGATACAGTCACACCCCCGGGGTGTCAAGGAATTCGCAGTCCGAATCGAACCACAAAGGTAGCGCTACGTCTGTGGCGGTAGTCACAGTTCCTTACTCGGGCAGACGCATAGACTTATAGACCCAAGCAACCCTGTCGCCAAGGCTTCCAGACTTCTAAGTCGCCGAGTATTCGCCGCTTAGACAACTTGCGCCCTCCTATAGAACCTGACGGGTGGGAAAACATTTGCAGGTTGCTGGTCGAATTTCTATCCCCGAGTTCCTTTTTTGGACATGCTAGACTAAGCACAATCCCGACAGGCTGAGGGGTATCCATGAAATTCGGCGTCATCATTTTCCCAGGATCGAATTGCGACCACGATGCTTTCTGGACCATTCAGCACGTTGCCAAGCAGCCGGTAACATTTTTGTGGCACGAGTCTCACGATCTGCAAAACTGCGACGCGGTCATCGTTCCGGGAGGCTTCGCGTTCGGCGACTATCTTCGGACCGGAGCGATTGCCAAGTTTTCTCCCGTAATGGATTCGGTGCGCAAATTCGCGGCCGGGGGCGGATTAGTCTTGGGAATCTGCAACGGATTTCAGATCCTATGCGAATCGGGATTGCTGCCCGGCGCCCTGATGCGTAATGTCGGACTCAAGTACGTTTGCAAACCCGTCCAGATACGGGTCGAGAACGCCGAGACCCCCTTTACCAACGCATGCTCAAAGGGAGAGGTTTTGACTATCCCGATCGGGCACATGGAAGGCAATTACTTCTGTGACGCCGCCACGCTCGAGGAACTGAAAAGAGAAAATCGAATTGTAGTGCGATATAGCGAGCCGTCGGGCGAAATTAGCGAAAGGGCGAATCCCAACGGCTCCCTCGAAAACATTGCCGGGATCTGCAACACCGGCGGTAATGTGGTCGGCATGATGCCGCATCCGGAGCGCGCCGCTGAACCGGAGCTTGGCTGCACCGATGGCGTGAAAATCTTCCAATCGATGGTTGGCGCGTTGGTCTCCAGATAACAACAGTTTCCCGTCTCGGCATTTTTTTCTTTGCGATCAACAGCTTTCCGTTATATCTTCATCGCGTCTTCCCCTTGTAAGAGCAGTTCCATCCTTAAGTTTTTTGATGACGATACACGCGGGGAGGCGTGTCTCTAATGACACCGAAGCAAATTCTGGATTCTTTTTCCGAAACATTAATGTTGGACGAGCGGATTCTCAGCGCACGCGAGCGCGCGTTGCTGGCCACATTGCTGCAACATGCCAAGACGGCAAGTGGCGAGGATCTCCAGACTCGGGACGTGGTCCGAACAGTGATTGCGTCCGCAGTCGGCGAGACAGTGGCTCAGAGGGCCTTTGCGGTGCTGGGTTCGAGCATTGTAGAGCGCATTCTTGAGGGCAGTTCGTTGTCCAGCGCTGATTCGACATCCCATACCGCAGAGTTTTTGGGCGCACCCAAACCGGTCGAGCCGCAGCATCCCGGAGTAAAGTCGCCGCCTCCAGCAGCGGAGCCGCAGCATCCCGGTGTGAAAGCTCCTCCGTCGATTGAGCCGCAGCACCCAGGCGTAAAAGCACCTGCGACTGAGCCCCAACATCCGGGAGTAAGGCGGCCTGAGCCGCAGCATCCCGGAGTCAGTAGGCCGGAACCTCAGCACCCAGGAGTGCGCCGACCGGAACCGCAACATCCGGGAGTAAGCAGGCCGGAACCGCAGCATCCCGGAGTCAAGGTGCCCGAGCCGCAACATCCTGGGAAGGCAAACAATACGAAGGTCGTCGCCCAAACCGACGTTGCGGTTGCGGAACGGCCAGAAATCTTGCCGGGGCGCTGTGTTGTGCTGGATGAGTTTCTGGCGCCGCAGGAATTGGCAGAGTTGACCCGTTTCACCCTCGAGCATGAAGCCGATTTCGCGTCGAGCGAGGTCGTATCGCCCAGCCACGATGCCGGGGTCGTGAACTACGATCATCGCCGCTCCTGCGTCCTGATGGATTTGGGACCGCATGAAAACCTAATGCTCGAGCGGATCAAGACCGTATTGCCCGACATCTTGCAGAAACTCGGAATGCAGGACTTCCAGATCGCGCAGGTCGAGGCTCAAATCACCGCGAGCAACGATGGCGACTACTTCCACTTCCACAGCGACAATGGGAGCGGGCAAGTTGCGTCGCGCTACCTCACGTTTGTTTACTTCTTCCATCACGAGCCCAAACAGTTCGAGGGCGGAGAACTGAGGATTCACGACGCGCGACTGGAACAGGGAATGTACGCGAGTGAAGGCAGCTACCAGACGATCGTGCCGCAACAGAATCAGATCGTCTTCTTCCCGTGCGAAATGTTGCACGAGATCACCCCGGTAGAGTGCGCATCGCAGCGCTTTGTCGATAGCCGCTTCACCCTCAACGGATGGCTACGTCGATAACCAACCCGGGTTGGCTGGAATGGATGAACAGCCTTTTGGGAGCAGGAATGTCGCGGCAGACTCAGGCCGCGACATTCCCTCCCGATCGTTTCTATTGCTTGCTGGATGAGCTGCCGGTGCACTTGATCCCGCAGACTATGCGGGGGGCCGGGTGCAACATTGACGAGCTTCAGCGTGAGCTGTATCTCAATCCGCGATGCTGGATCGGTCCAGCGGAGCAACTGCCCGAGGAGTTCGCGGACCAAGCGGACTTGCTTTCCGCCCTCGCTATCCAGGGAACGATGGCGTGGGTCCGGGACGGCGAAACTGCCGCGCTGCTGCCGTTTTGGCTCGGGCCTCGATTAGAAGAACTAATTCGCAGTCTGAATCCGAATAATCCCGTTCCGCAGTCATGGTCGGCGGATGCTCGCCGGGTTCTGGCGGGTGCTGGGATCCTCGTTCCTGAGGAATGCTTACGTTCTAACGCAAGACCGACAGACTCTTACGAGCGGACCGGCGTGCTTTTCAAAGAGCGCTACTATGCACCGATCGGTGGCCTCATCCATCCGTTTCATCTGGCTGCGCTCCGACGGTACTATCGACACCTGATCCGTTCAGGAGTCGTTCCGTTGGGAGACCGGCAAACATCTAGGCGGTATGCTGCCTACAACGAGCCCGTCGCACGATTCTTCCATCACCTGATTGCCGCCAAAATCGGCGCAATCGCGGGAATATCGCTAAAGCCATCCTACGTTTATTTCGCTTCCTACCTAGGTGGTGCGGAGTTGGAAAAGCACATCGACCGCGAACAGTGCGAATACAGTGTGACGTTCTGCCTGGATTTTTCTCCTGAACCCTCGCTCGCGACGCCGTGGCCGGTTCAACTCGATACTCCGCGGGGAAGGGTAACCGTCTACCAGGCGTTGGGCGATGGACTGGTCTACCGGGGCACCAAATTGCCCCACTATCGCAGAAGGCTGGACGAAGCACAGACGTCGACCTCTATCTTCTTTCACTACGTCGCTTCTGATTTTGAGGGGTCGGTAAGCTGAGAGAATCGACGCCGCTTACTGCAGGCCCGAGACAAGATATAAAACTGAGAGAGTCTGATTGTAGCTATAAGCGAAGTACTTGCCATCGCGACTCACCACGATTGGCGCCACCATTACAACTCCAGCGGGCGCATCGGGCTTCAACTCATGAATGACGGTTTCTTTGCCGCTGGAGATTTCGACTTTGTAAATCTTGCTGGGAAATTCGCCCATATGGTAGCCATAGACGGATTTTCCATCGCTCGACCACTGAACCATGTTGAAGGTCTTGTCGAAAGTGGGTGCTGGCGCCGTCGCACCGCCGTCGAGAGCGTAAAAGGCTGGGATTCGGTCGGAGCTTGTGCCGCTCATCAGTCGCCCATCCGGGGAGAACGGGCCGCACGAAACCCCCTCAGGAGTCACTCCTTTTGCCGCTCCTTTTGGCACATCGACGACATAACAGCGCGCCGCATGACCGTTCTCATACCCGTTCACCAGGATGCGCTCTCCGTCCGGCAGGAAACGCGCCCAACCGTTTTGAATTCGTTGGAGCCCGGTGACGTTGATCAATCGTGTTTGCCCCGTGCCGATCGGTAAGAGCGTGATTTGCGGCGCTTCGCTTGTGGAAACCGAAATGGCCCATTTTCCATCCGGAGACATGCCACCCGAGCTGCCTTCGCCCAGGCGGATGGGAAGGCTGCCATCTACTTTGCGGAGTACGACCGCATAACCGGGGCCAGCAGCCTGACTCGCATCCTCGAAAAGTACGGACTGCCCGTCGGGAGAAATATCGTGTGCGGAATTCCAGTCATGGTAAGAAAGATCCACATCTTCCTTACTGTCGAGAGTTGTGTATCCCAGCGCCAGACGCTTCGAGTTCAGGGATACAAGCGCACGACCGTCTGGTGCGATGTCCTGCAAGGTGACCGAGACCGGCAGGTCGAGCACTGATCGAATTCTGCCGCCAAGGTTGACGGCCTTCAGGCTCAGATTGTTCCCAGTCTGAACTGCCGTGAACCAAATCTCTTTTCCCGTTGGATCCCAGGCCAATCCGCTGACAGAATCCCATTCATGTGTGAGAGTTTGAACATGGCCGAACAGATCCACCACGGCGACGGTTCCGCGATTGTCGTAGGGCGCGGGGTGATCGATGAATGCGATGTTGTTGCCTTGCGGGGAGAAGCGGATGTTACTGATCCAGCCTCCGCTCTGAAGCAACACTTTGTCGGGAAGAATCTCGAGTCGGCACTTTCCTTCCATATAGTGAACAACGGCCAACTTGCCGTCCGGGGCATAGTCGGCCCATCGAACGTTGGACATTACTTCTCTAGGGCGTTCTCCGGCGAGCTGGGCAAGCGCAAGCGTGCCGTCGATTGTTTCAAGCAAGCCCGAATGAGTTCCGCCAATGGCGAGCGCCAGATCGTTCTTTCGGGACACTCCCAAAAGGTTGGCATCCGTGAACTGCAGCGGTTGCGACAAAAGCGAATTGGCGATGGTAGAGAACAGCTGCGTGCGCCTGCCATCCCACGCGGCGCTGTAAATCACCGACTCGCCGCTAGGAGTGAATCGCGCCGAAAAGACTGTCCCGGCGTCGAAAGTTAATCGGTTATAACTAGGTGTGGATGGACTGTGTCCAAGCTGAAATATCAGCAAAAGTATGGTTGCCGCTGCCAGGAGCGCCACAATCGCCCACGGCAGCCGGCTCGACGTGACACTCCTCAGCCTGGGGAGGACGACGGTGGTGCCGGACGAACTCCCAGAAAGAGTTTGCAAGGCGAAGGCAAGATCCCTGACAGACTGGAACCGATTGTCTGGTTCTTTCTCCAGGCAGTGCTTCACGATGTCCTGATACGCGACTGGAATTGCAGCGCTGTCAAGGATGGATCCCGCAGGGTCTTCGAGCAACACAGCGGTCATCGTGTCAACTTCAGTCTCTCCGCGGAAAGCGCGCTGGCCGCCCATCATCTCGTATAGCACGGCTCCGAAACTGAAAATATCACTGCGGTGATCAACCGGTTTGATGCGCAATTGCTCCGGAGACATGTAAGCCACGGTGCCGATCATCGCTCCATGTTTGGTCACCGTGGTGAGGCTCTCGATCGAGCGGCTACCATCCGCATCCTGAAGCTTGGCAACCCCAAAATCGAGAATCTTGATCCGCCCGTCATTGTTGATGAACAAGTTCTCAGGCTTGAGATCGCGATGCACTATATGGCGATCGTGGGCAGCGATCAGGCCTTGTACGATCTGCATCGCGTAGCCCGCAGCTTCTTTCACCGGAATCGTGCCTTCCGCGAGCCGCACGCGCAGCGTTTTCCCCTCCAAGAGCTCCGAAACGATGTAGGGGGTCTTGCCCTCAAATCCGACGTCGTAAATGACAAGGATATTCGGGTGATTCAGGGCAGCAGCGGCCCGGGCTTCCTGTTCGAAACGTCGGAGATGATCCGGATTGTCGCTGGAAGAAGGCCGGATGATTTTGAGCGCGACATCGCGGCCGAGCCTTTCGTCGCGGGCCCGGAAGACTTCTCCCATGCCGCCTGAGCCGATTTTCTCGATGATCCGGTAATGCCCAAAAAACTGATCAGTCATAATGCGATGCACGCCGTGTTTGCCTTGGCATGTTAGGTGGGCGGGCACATCCAGTCAAGGATCGTGGATACCTGTGTTTTAGCTCCATAATTCTGTCACCCCCTAACGGCAACGTGAAAATGTCACCCCATGAGAGGAAGGACATTCGCGTTGAGTCAGAAGGAACTGCAACGAGTGAGCGTAATTTCGAGTTGTGTTAAAGGAGACATGGCGTGCGCCAGAGCTGCCGAACTGCTCTCGCTCAGCATTCGTCAGGTCCGGCGTCTAAAGAAACGTTTGCGGGAGCAGGGAGAGGCAGCTCTGGCGCACGCCAGCCGCGGACGGCCCAGCCCCCGTCGTCTGCCGCAGCGGGTGCGCCGGGCGGTTGTTGGCTTAGCCCGCACCACCTACGCCGGCTTCAACGATCACCATCTCTGCGAAAAACTTTGCGAGGTCGAGGGCTTCTCCCTCAGCCGTGAGACCCTCCGTCGTCTTTTGCGCCAGGCCGGTCTGGGCTCTCCCCGCAAACGCCGCGCTCCCGCGCATCGCCAGCGCCGTCTGCGATCCGCTCGCGAGGGCGAACTGGTACAACTGGATGGCTCGCCCCACGACTGGCTGGAAGGCCGCGGTCCTCGCCTCACGGCGCTCGGCCTGCAGGACGATGCCACCGGTAAAATCCTCGCCGCCCAGTTCTTCCCCTCCGAGTCCGCGCTCGGTTATCTCTCCCTGCTCCGCCAACTGCTGCGTCGCCACGGTACTCCGCTCGCCTTTTATGGCGATCACAGCGGCATCTTCGTGCGCAACGACGACTTCTGGTCGGTGGAAGAACAACTCGCCGGAAAACGTCAGCCCACTCAGTTCGGACGCGCTCTCGAACAACTCGGCATCACCTTCATCGCCGCTCGCAGTCCACAAGCCAAGGGCCGTATCGAACGCCTTTGGGGCGTGCTCCAGGATCGTTTGTGCAGCGAACTGCGTCTCGCGCAGGCGGGTGATCTGGACTCCGCCAACGCCCTGCTGCGCGTTTTCACGGCGGACTACAACCGCCGCTTCGCCCGCCGACCCCGCGCCATGCAAACCGCATGGCGCCCTGCTCCCGAAAATCTGGATCGCATCTGCTGCTTTGTCCATCAGCGCGTGGTCAGCAACGACAACATCGTGCAGTGGGACGGCCAGCGCTTTCAGATCCCGCAACAAGGGCAACGCTTCAGCTTCGCGGGAGCCAAAGTCCACATCTATCAAGCTCTTGACGGGTGCGTTTCGCTCTATTACGGCGACACCCGCCTGCAACACACCCTGGCTTCGCCAGGGTGACATTTTCATGTTGCCGTTAGGGTGACAAATTCACGTTGCTACAACAGGATCGTGGATACCTGTGAACAAGAGCGTCTGTGATCACGGGGTAGAAGAATATCAAGTTCAGTGGCTGTGATACCGCGTGTTATAATTTCGGTTCGCCTGCACGATAGCGAGGTAATCCTGTGATCTCCTCTAAGGGCGAATCCAGCGCCATCGAAGCTCTTTAAAACGGATCTTTAGACACGAGGTCGAACCATGTCCGGCCATTCCAAGTGGGCGACAATTAAGCACAAGAAGGGCGCGCTCGACGCGAAGCGCGGCAAGATTTTTACCCGGCTAATCAAAGAAATCGGCATCGCGGCAAAGAACGGTGGAGGCGATCCTGATGCCAATCCCCGTCTACGGACGGCAATATTGGCTGCGAAGGCCGAGAACATGCCAGCCGATAACATCAAGCGCGCCATCCAGCGCGGTACCGGCGAACTGCCCGGCGCTACTTACGAAGAATTTTCCCTTGAAGGCTACGGTCCCGGCGGTGTAGCGGTTCTTCTGGACATCAATACCGATAACCGCAATCGCACGGTCAGCGAAATCCGGCACGCTTTCGGCAAGAACGGCGGGAACATGGCTGAAGCTGGCGCCGTCTCGTGGATGTTCCATAAGAAAGGCGACATCGTCGTTCCCAAGAGCGCTGCGAAGGAAGACGACTTGATGAATATCGTTCTCGAATTCGGGGGCGAAGATTTGAACGATGACGGCGAGAATTGGGAGATCCTGACCGCGCCCTCCGCGTACGAAACCGTTCTCGATGCCGTTAAGAAGGCAGGAATCACACCCGCATCCTCGAGCGTAGCATTCATCCCACAGAACTACATCAAGCTCGAAGGCGCCGCGGCCAATACGATGATCCGCCTGATGGAGGTGCTCGAAGATCACGACGACGTGCAGAACGTGCACGCAAACTTCGACATCGACGAGAAGTTGCTGGAAGAAGTCGCAGGCTAATCCTCGTCAATTATGTTTTGAGTGAGCCGCCCGATGGGCGGCTTTCTTTTTGGGAGCGCTGCCGGCATTCTTCTCGCCGAAGTTTTCAACATGTTCGTGGAAAACGCTGTGGAAAAGGATCGAAGTGATTCCGTAAGTGGTTCATGGAGAGATGCTTCAGCAGTTTGCACTGGAGTGAGGGCTGGCACTTTTGTGGTAGAGCCAGCGAGTAGACTCGAACACGCGAGTGTCGATACGAATTTGAAAGTTTTTGTCCACCTGCTGAAAGCTGAGAACTGATCTTGAAATCCAGAATCGACAAACTCCTTGTGGAACGCGGGTTCGCGGCATCGCGCGAGCGGGCACAGGCGTTGATTCTCGCGGGCAAGGTGCTGGTCGACGAACAAAAGATCGAAAAAGCGGGAGTGCAAGTGGAAGCGGAGTGCCCGATCCGCCTGCTCGGGGAAGATCTGAAATACGTAAGCAGAGGTGGGCTGAAGCTTGAGCGCGCGCTGGATTGTTGGAAGATTGACGTGCGAGAGAAGCATTGCCTGGACGTTGGCGCATCCACGGGCGGTTTCACCGACTGTCTGCTGCAACGCGGCGCCGCTCGAGTGCAGGCCGTTGACACCGGCTACGGACAGATGGACTTCAAGCTTCGGCAAGACCCGCGCGTGCAACTGCTGGAGAAAACGAATGCGCGTTATCTGACGCCTGAAATGCTCGGCGAGACCAGTAAATTCATCGCGATGGACGTATCGTTCATCTCGGCAACCCTTGTGCTGCCTGCGGTTGTTAGTGCGGCATTTCCGGCGTCAATGGACGACCGTCGCGGACGTCAGATTGTTGTTCTGGTGAAGCCTCAATTTGAAGCGGGCAGGGAAAACGTCGGCAAAGGTGGCATTGTTCGCGATGAAGGTGTGCAAATGAACGCTGTCGAGAGAGTACGCTCCGTTCTCATAGAAGTCGGCGCGAGGCAAACGGATGTGATCGAATCTCCCATTCTGGGTGCAGAAGGTAATCGCGAATTCCTTTTGCGGGGCGACTTCTGAGCGCGCCACTTATCGGCAGGCACCCGACTTTCTGTACAATCACTGTTTCACCATCGCGATGACAGACTTGCAGCCACCCACAAAGAGAACAGCCGCGATTATCTCTCGTCCCGGTCGTCCGTCAGTCTCTGAGATTCTGCCCGATCTTTTTGCATGGCTCACCGAGCACGGCTACAAGGTGATCATCGACCAGGAGACGGCCAAGTACACATCCGGTGGGGATGTCGTTCCGCGCGCACAGATGGGAACGCGGGCGCTCGAACTGGTCGTTGTGCTGGGAGGGGATGGAACACTTCTTTCGGCCGCCCGGGTTACTGCAGCGATTGACGTGCCATTGCTGGGCGTCAATCTCGGCTCGCTGGGATTTCTGACCGAGGTACCGCTGCAATCGCTCTATCCCATGCTCGACGCGATTGCAGAGGGGCGCGCGGCGATCGAGCACCGCTCGTTGATGGAGTGCGAACTCATTCGGGGGGATAGCGTCCGAGGTAGTTACCTGGTGTTCAACGATGCGGTCGTTAACAAGACGGCGTTGGCGCGACTGAATACCTATGACCTGTACATCGACAAGACTTTTGTGTCGAGCTATCGCGCGGATGGCATGATTGTCGCGACGCCAACCGGTTCCACCGCTTACTCTCTGTCTGCAGGTGGTCCGGTACTCATGCCAACGGTGAACGCTTTTGTCGTCACTCCGGTTGCGCCCCACTCGCTGACTCACCGGCCTCTGGTTGTGCCAGATTCTTCCGAGATCGAGATTGTGATGCGAATCGAAGAGGAGTTGGCATATCTCAGTCTTGACGGCCAACCGGGACTCGATTTGCGAGACGGCGATCGCGTGCGCTGCCGTCGATCGGAACACGAGGTCACGCTGTTCCGCACCGGCGGTGATTTCTTCCAGGTGCTGCGGACGAAGTTGAAGTGGGGAGAGCGGCAGATTTAGCGTGTCGCCATGTCGTCTAGAGTTCCGCGCGGAGTAGGTCTGAAACTTTCTCGCGCCGCCGAATAATCTTCGCTGATCTCTTGTTCACCAGAACTTCCGCCGGACGGGGGCGCGTGTTGTAGTTGGAGGACAACACCATTCCGTAGGCTCCCGCGTCGAGAATCGCCAGTAAATCACCTTCTTCGACGGCAGGCATTTCGCGGTCCCGCGCGAAGAAATCTCCGGTTTCGCATACTGGTCCGACGATGTCGGCAGTTTCAGACGCTACTTCCGTTCGAGGCTGGACGGGAACGATCTCGTGATACGCGCCATAGAGCGACGGACGGATCAAGTCGTTCATCGCAGCATCAACGACAACGAAGCGCTTGCCTTGGTTCGACTTCTTGTACACGACTTTGGTCAACAGAAGGCCAGCCGGAGCAATGATCGAACGCCCCGGTTCGAGTAGAAGGCGCACTTTCAATTCGCGCAGAGGCGTTGCCAGTGCCCGGGCGTAGGTCGATACGTATCCCAAGAAGTCCAGAGCTTTCGGCTTGTCGTAAGAAATTCCCAGGCCGCCGCCCGCGTCGACGTAATCGATGGTGTGTCCCTCATTCCGCAACTGGCGGACGAGTTCCGCGACGCGTGACATGGCTTCGCCAAATGGAGCGGGATCGGTAATCTGTGACCCGATGTGAACACTCACGCCGCGGATCTTCAGATACTTTTCCTTCGCCGCCTTTTCGTAGAGGGCATGTGCAACGTCGATTGGTACACCGAACTTGTGTTTATGGAGGCCGGTCGAGATGTAGGGATGAGTTTCGGCTGCGACGTCGGGATTCACGCGCATCGCAACCGGAGCCGTTGTTTTTAACTTGGCGGCGCATTCCGCGAGCGCCGAGAGCTCCGACTCGCTCTCGACGTTGAACAGCATGATGCCGGCTTTCAAGGCGAAGCTGAGTTCCTCGCGGGTCTTGCCCACTCCAGAAAAGACAGTCCGATTAACTGACTTATGCTCGGACCTAAGGACGCGTTCGAGTTCGCCGCCCGAAACGATGTCGAACCCGCATCCTTTCTTCGCGAGCAGGCGAAGGATGTTCAAGTTCGAATTTGCCTTTACCGAGTAGCAGATCGTATGCGGTACATCGCGGAAAGCGTGGTCGAAGGCGTCGTACCGCTCATGAATTGCCGCGGAGGAGTACACATACAGCGGAGTGCCTTGCTTCTCGGCCAAATTCGCCAGCGAGACATCTTCGCAATAAAGCGTCTGCCCGTCAGCACGAGCACGCTTTACCTTGCGATACACAAATCCGGGTGGTCGTTCGATCAGGCTTTGAATGCGAGAGGTCATTTTTTCTTGTGAGAGGTAGCGCCGGCGCGCACCCGGATCGCAACCACCGTCTGATCGTCGAAGGTCTCTACGCCGGCAGAGTGGTCCGCAACCGCTTTGAATAGGGAATCGACGACGCATGCAGCCGAATCGGCTGCGCAACCGGCAACGATCTTCTCGACGCGTCCTCGCCCAAACAGCTCGCCACGACGGTTGCGTGCGTCCAGAATGCCGTCGCTGAAGAAAACGAACATATCTCCAGCTTTCATCTTGAACTGAAATTCGTCATACTCGGCTTCGTCGAACAATCCGAGAGGCAACCCTGTCGCTTCAATCACTTCGTTCTTGCCATTGTGGACGTAGATCGGGCGGGGAAGTCCTGAGTTCGAGACCGTGAGCGTGCGGTGCGCGTCATCCCACACCGCGTAGATAATCGACACGAATTGGGCTTCGATGCGGCGTTCCGCGAGCGACAAATTCACCGCTGAAAGCATTTCGGCCGGGGCCGGTTCGATTGGCGCGTGTGAGCGAATAATCCCGCTGACCAGCGCGGCATAGATCGCTGCCGGCGCGCCCTTGCCGCTTACGTCTCCGATGACCAGGCCGAGCCGGGACATGGAGTACGGAATGAAATCGTAAAGATCTCCACCAATCGTGCGCGCGGGCACGAATTTGGCGGCTACGTCGAGATGTGCAAGCTTTGGGCTGGTCTGGGGAAGCAGACGTCCCTGCAACTCACGGGCGAGCGAAAGATCGCGCTCCAGCCGCCGTTCCTGCCGTTCAATCTCTTCATAGAGCCGCGCATTTTCGAGCGCGATGGCGATCTGTGCCGCCAGCGTGGTCATGGTCCGCTTGTGCTCTTCAGTAAAGAACCCGCGCTTGGTGTGTTCCAGGTCGAGGACGCCGACAACTTTATTCTTGTAAATGAGCGGAACGGCCAGTTCGGATTGCGTTTCTGGATTGGCCTCGACATAGCGCTCATCTTTCGTTACATCCGGCACCAGAACAGCATGCTTACTCTCGGCCGCCGCGCCCACGATTCCTCGCCCCAGCGGTATCTCATGTTTCAGATGAATGTTCTCGTTGAATCGTAGCGAAAATCGGTGTTGTAGCTTGTCGCCCGATGGATTCACCAGAAGGATGCTGAACATCTGGTAGTCGATCAGCCTCCGCACCAGTTCTGCAACCCGACCAAGAAGTTCATCCAGATTCAGGATCGAGGTCAACTCCTGTGCGATCTCGTTCAGCATTGCCAGGATGCGCGCCTGCTTGGTTGTCCGGGCATATAACTGGGCGTTTTCGATGCCCGCTGCCATGCGGGACGCCACCAAGGTCAGAACCCGCTGGTGTTCCTCGGTGAAGTATCCGGGCTCGCGCGCTTCCAGATCGATCACCCCGATCACTCGATTCTTCGTAATGAGGGGAATCGCGAGCTCAGAACGAACGTTGGGAACCCCTTCGATGTAGCGCGAATCCTTCGTCACATCCTCGATCAGAATCGCCTGCCGCAATTGAGCGGCTTGTCCAGTAACTCCCTCGCCTACTTTTATGCGGCGCTCCGCAAAGTCGGGCGGATATCCGATCTGGAAGCGGAAACGCAGCTCCTGTGTCTTCTCGTACAGCAAAAGGATCGCGAAGATTTCGTAATCGATGACTTTCCGCACCACTTCGGCGACACGGCTGACAGTCGTCTCCAGATCGAGGGACGTTGCCAACACGTCGGCCACATCGAGCAGCAGCGACTCGACCGGCAACTTTTCCGGCTTGGAAACCACAGAATCCATTGTTCGTATGATATCAGCCGCGTTTGCGGCCCTTGTTGTTCACAGGAATGCGTTCAAAAAACTCCTACGGTTGCTCTGCTTCGACAAGGTCTACTCTCTTGGCACCACGCAAATGTCAGCGAGATTGCGGTACTTCTCAGCGTAATCGAGGCCATAGCCTACGACGAACTCGTCGGGAATCTTGAATCCTACGTAGTCGCCTTCCAGCGGTAGCTTGCGGCGCGATGGTTTGTCGAGCAGGGCCGCGACCTTCAAGCTGCGGGGCTGCCGCGCCATCAGCATCTTTTTCAAATAAGTCATGGTCAGGCCTGTGTCGAGGATGTCTTCGACGAGGATGATGTTCTTGTCTTTCATGGTCTGATCGACATCCTTTGTGAGCTTTACTTCACCCGTGGAGTCCCATCCGCTCTGCAGTTCCTGCGGAGGGCTGGGACGGTTCCCATAGCTCGAAACTCCAATGAAGTCGAAGGTTGCGTCGAGATCAAGATGTCGCGCCAGATCGGCTAGAAAGATCGCCGCACCCTTCAAAACGCCGACCAGGATGACGGCCTGACCCTCGAAATCTTTCGTGATCTGCGCGCCCAGTTCCGCGACACGTTTGGCAACATCTTGCCGTGAAATCAGCACCTTAAGTTGCGGCATGGCGTTTCATATTAAACTAGGGGCGCAATTTTAAGAAAAGCATTCAGTTGGCAGCACTCAAGTACGCTAGCCACGCAGTGTATAGTGCCAGCCGAATGCGGCGTTCCGAATCAGGAGCTTCGAGGAATGATGGATTTGAAAGGCGTTCAACTCACGTGGCTGGGCCACGCGACCTTCCGCATTGAAACTCCCGGCGGGAAAACAGTCATCATCGATCCTTGGATTATGGGAAATCCCGCATGTCCGGAATCCGAAAAGAAGGTGAAGAAAGTCGATATCCTGCTGTGCACGCACGGACACGGCGACCACATCGGGGACGCAGTCGAAGTCTGTAAGAAGCACAACCCAGTCGTTGTCGGCATACCCGAACTGGCTCGCTGGCTGGGCAAGAAGGGCGCCAAGCAAGTTGCGGAGATGAACAAGGGCGGGACGCAGACTGTGGGCGATATCAAAGTCACCATGGTGCATGCCGACCATTCCTGCGGCATTCAGGACGGCGACGAGACGGTTTACGGCGGAGAGGCCTGCGGATACGTGATCGAGTTCTCCAATGGCGTGAAGATCTATCACGCGGGCGACACCAACGTTTTCGGCGATATGGCAATCATCCGAGAACTGTATGCACCGGAAATAGCTATGATTCCCATCGGAGATCACTACACGATGGGTCCGCGTGAAGCCGCCTACGCGTGTAATCTACTGAAGCCAAAGACAGTGATTCCGATGCACTTCGGGACATTTCCAGTCCTGACGGGGCGCCCGGGAGAACTGCAGAAATTGGTGCCGGGCATCGAAGTTCTGGAGATGAAGCCCGGAGTGACCGTCGGTGCGTGAAATCGAAGTTCAGAATCTAGAAAGGCTGGCAAGTGACACAAAGCGCGAAGAAAGAAGCAGCACCCAGTTGGAGGCATTACAACTTCACGACTGCCGGACCCGTCGATGACTATATCTACTCCATGCTCCCCAAGCGCGACGCCGTGCTCGCGGAAATGGAAGACTATGCCACCGAGCACAAGATCCCGATCGTCGGACCCGCAGTCGCGAGCGTGCTGCAGCAACTCGCGCTAGCCATCCACGCCAAGCACATCTTTGAACTAGGCTCTGCCATCGGTTACTCGACAATCTGGTGGGCGCAGGCAGTCGGTGATGACGGAAACGTTATTTACACCGACGGTGATTCAGCGAACGCCGAGCGGGCCCGTGCCTATTTTGCCCGCGCGCACGTCTCCAAGCGCATCACGGTGCATACCGGGGACGCGCTCGAATTTCTATCGGAGCAAAAGAAAGAGTTCGACATTATCTTTAACGATGTCGACAAAGAAGATTATCCCCGTGTCTTGCGGATCGTCGCTCCTCACCTGCGCAAGGGAGGCCTCTTCATCACCGACAACGTGCTGTGGAGTGGGCGTGTCGCTGAAAACAATGACACGGATTCCCGGACCAAAGCCATCGTGGAGTTCAATCGCAAACTCTATGATTCGAAGGAATTCTTCACGACTATATTGCCGATCCGTGACGGTTTGGCAGTCGCGCTTAAGAGGTAAATTCTTCGCGTGAAATACTGTGGCCGGCAGTAGTTAAAGTCGCAGAGTTGTAACCTTCCTTTAATCCGCCCGTAACATTCGTTCCCTATAGTTGCGCAACTCGTTCATCGAGTTTCAGGTCAAATTTCGCAACTACTGAGGAACTTCATGGCTACTGCCAGTCCCACAGTTCTGGATGCCAAGCTGTCGCGGTCGCCCGGCAAGATCGGCATGATCATTTTCGGCATCGTGCTGGTCATCGGCTTCTCCTACGCTGCGTCGCATCTGCTCGGGGATCTTTCCACGATGCACAGCGACTCCGCGCTCCCGTACATTTTGCTGGGGATCGCGCTTCTGGTCGCTTTGGGATTCGAGTTTGTGAACGGATTTCACGACACCGCGAACGCGGTCGCAACCGTCATTTACACGCATTCTCTCGAGCCTCACGTCGCTGTCGTATGGTCGGGCTTCTGGAATTTTCTGGGTGTCATGGTTTCGTCCGGGCTGGTCGCGTTCAGCATCGTCTCTTTGCTGCCTGTCGAGCTGATTCTTCAGGTCGGCAGCAAAGCGGGATTCTCCATGGTGTTCGCGCTGCTGGTTTCGGCGATCATCTGGAATCTCGGCACATGGTATTTCGGACTTCCGGCCTCCAGTTCTCATACGCTGATCGGATCGGTGATCGGTGTCGGCATCGCCAACCAGATGATGGCCGGTCGCACTGGAACATCCGGTGTGGATTGGGGCCAGGCGATGAATATCGGGAAGTCGCTGCTGCTGTCCCCGCTCGTTGGTTTCGGCGTTGCCGCTTTGCTGCTACTCGCGGCCAAGGCCTTCATTCACGACGAGAGGTTGTACAAAGCTCCAGAAGGCAACCAGCCACCGCCGTTCTACATTCGTTGCTTTCTGGTTCTTACTTGCACGGGCGTCAGCTTCTTCCACGGCTCGAACGACGGTCAGAAAGGCATGGGATTGATCATGCTGATCTTGATCGGCACGGTGCCAACCGCTTACGCGCTCAATCATGCGGTCACTTATAAGGAGTCGCAAGACTTCATCGCCGTCTCCCAACAAGCGGCGCAGGCACTCGATCGCTACGTTGAGCCAGGCGCTGTCATTGGCGATGCTCGCGATGACTTGACCGACTTCATCCGCACCAAGCACTTCACGGCCAACACCATGCTGGCGATGCGAACATTGGTAAACGATGTGGGCACCGAGACCAGCATCTACAAGGAAATGAAGAATGTTCCCAACGACCGAGTACGCAACTTCCGCAACGACCTCTATCTGATTAGCGAAGTGTTGCGCATCACGGCGAAGTCAGGCCAGCCGAAATTTGCGGCGGCTGATGCGGCGATTCTGGCGAACTACAAAAAGCACGTCGACCATTCCACGCGCTTCATCCCGACTTGGGTGAAAGTCGCGGTGGCGATGGCTCTAGGGTTGGGAACCATGGTGGGATGGAAGCGAATCGTGGTCACGGTCGGCGAAAAGATCGGCAAGGATCACCTCACCTACGCGCAGGGCGCCGCGGCGGAGATTACCGCGATGGCGACAATCGGTGCTGCTGACGGATTCGGTCTTCCCGTGAGTACGACGCACGTACTGTCATCGGGTGTTGCAGGAACGATGGCGGCCAATCGCTCGGGAATTCAGCTGAGCACGGTCCGTAATCTGGCACTGGCATGGATTCTTACGCTGCCAGTTGCCATGCTTTTGTCGGGGTCGTTGTTCTGGTTATTCCGGAAGATCTTTTAGGACGAGCGAGACAGGGCCGCGATTTGCGCCGCGGCCCGTGTCGCTACTTTGCTGCAGGCTGAATCAGTTCTGCGTCGATAGTGATCGAGACGTCGTCGCCCGCCATCGCCGGAGCACCGTTCACTCCAAAGTCTCTGCGATTGATTTTGGTCGAAGCTGACGCGCCAATGTGCGTGGTCCCGCGCGGATCTTTCATGGGCGCTGTGGGGCCATCCACGTCCAATGTCACTTCCTTTGTTACGCCGTGAATCGTCAGATCACCCGTGATCTGGAGCTTTCCTTCTCCCGACGCTTTCACCTGCTTGGAGCGAAACGTGATCGTGGGAAATTTCTGCACGTCGAGGAAGTTTGGGCTACGGATGTCGTTGTCTCGCATCGATACACGCGTATCCACAGAGTTGGCGTCAATCGTGGCTTCGAGAGATGTTTTCGACGGGTCGGCGGGATCAAACTTCGCCGAGCCGCTCACTTTAGTGAAGTCTCCGCGAACAGTCGAAATACCAAGATGGCGGACGGAAAATTGAGCCGAGGAATGGTTAGGATCGATTTGCCAGGATCCGTCCTGAGCCGTGGCGGCCGTTGCCAGCGACAGAGCCAGCGCAAAAACGAGCGCAAAAGACAAACGAGACATAAGGGGAGATTCTCCTGTTGAAAGATTCGGGCCTGGCAATGCTATATGGACTTGACCGGTATGGCCAAGAGGTCGTCCACGAGGCCGACTTCCTTTTGCAGGAAGGGTTCGGCGTGCGTCACGCCACCCAGCATGCCGTAAAAGCGCGCCATGGAGTCGACGCGCGTACGAATTTCGTCGTGGGCGGGGAAAAGATCCTTGCCCGCTTCCTGATCACTGAATTGCGACGTGTAGGCAAGGATCGAGGCGAACTTGCCCTCAAACTGTTCGGTAATATCGACGACAAATGTAGGGCGGATATCGTAGTACAGCGTCGCATAAATAATTTTGAATGGACGGTACGGAGCGAGCGTCTCACCCTGATTCGCCGTTTGGCCCTGCGAGCCCAGAGACTTGAGATCGAGTTTTGCCAGCCCGGCCAGGAAGCACGCCTCGTATCCAAGAGTTGAGGCTGTGTAGTGATCGGGATGCCGCCCCTTCCAATACGGCAGGATCACAACGCGCGGACGAGTTTCGCGGATGACTCCGGCTACCTTCAGGCGATTCTCCCACGTGTTCTCGACGCGGCCATCGGGAATGTCAAGGGCGCGTCTCCAACCGACGCCGAGAATTTTCGCTGCATCATTTGCTTCCAGTTCGCGGTCTTCGGCGGTACCGCGTGTTCCCATCTCGCCTTGTGTCAGATCGAGAATGCCGGTTTTCTGATTGCGCTGAGCCGCTCGCAGCAGCGTTCCGCCGCAAGTCTGCTCGACGTCGTCACGGTGTGCAGCAATGGCCAGAATGTCTAGGGATTCGGTCAGCGGACGGGTGGACATTTCAGTTGAGATCACCTTGTTCCAGCACCACGTTCTCACGCACGATGAGCCGGTGCGGTGCCATCTCCTTCAAAGTGGGGATCACGCGGCTCACGTGTTCGTCGGTGTCGACAAAGGTGAGGAGCACCGGCAATTTGCCTCCAGCTTCGACCAGGTGGGCCGTCTCCACGCGGTGGCGTCCGAGGAATCCGGACACGCAGTGCGTCGCGGTCGCGGCGTAAACATTTTCTTTCCGCAGGTAGTTGAGGATTTCCGCATAGAGAGGCCTTCGATGCCACTGGTCGGCTTCGTTGAGATAGATCGTTACCTGCACTGCCATGGCATCTGGCATTTTACTCGGGAACCTCGCTGGAATTCTGCCATTCGCGCCGTAGGATGCCGTAAAGCTCGGAATCGACAAACTGGTCCCACTTACGAAGCTGCTCGCGCTGGCATCCCTCATAGCGCATGCCGAGCTTCTTCAGGATATGTCCGGACGCCGAATTGTGTTTGAAGTGAGATGCGTGGATCCGGTTCAGCTTCAGGTCCTCAAAGCCGTATCGCAACATTTCACGGGCGCCTTCGGTCGCGTAGCCCTTTCCCCAGTATTCGACCCCGAGCCAGTAACCGATTTCCGCGTTCTGATGCTGTTGTTCAACCCGCAGGCCCATCCCGCCGATCTGGCGCCCATCGCTTCGCAAAGTGATCGCCAGCCAGAGCTTGTCGGGATCCTCTGCGAGCTTTAGAAAATCCCGAGCATGTTGTTCATTGTACGGATGTGCAATGCGGAGAGTTGTCGCCGCAACCTCGCGCGTGCCAATTAGAGGAAGGAGTTCAGGGATATCGGTTTCGCGGTAAGGTCGGAGGATCAGTCGCGTGGTTTCAAGGGTGGGTCGGGAAACCATGATCAGATGGCTCGCGCAAGAGCCATGCCCCCGAGAGCCGCTCCCAGGCACAGCAGATTGTTGCCGAAAAAGTTGACCAGCATCAGTCCCCATTGACCCTGCTCAAAATAGGCCATCGTTTCGAAGGCGTAGCTGGAGAATGTCGTGAATGATCCGCAAAACCCCACGACGACTAAGAGGCGCCAGCGTGGATCGATCAACACCCTCTCAGCCGTCCAGATCACGAAGAAGCCGACGATGAAGCTTCCCACGATGTTTATGGTTAACGTTCCATATGGAAAGACGGGACCAAATTCTTTGGCGGCGAGACGGCTTAGGAGGTAGCGAAAATTGGCGCCGACGATCGCGGCGGCGGATATCGCGAGAAAGTCTTTCAACGGGGGCACCCCTACAAAAATAAGTTCAATTCTGTAGGAGTTATTAGCCTGCGTCGAAGCCTTGCAGGCGGTTATGGCGAACTCCATCGCCGTAACGCCATTTAACCACAAACACTGATCGCGACACACGAGCGAATTGTTGATTCCGTACCTTCGTGTGCATGGGCCCTTTGGGCTTACTTTTTTCTTTCCACAAGAAACCGGGCCAACTCTTTCAGCGTGTCGGCGCGATCGCCGAAGCTCTCGAGTTCCGCCAAGGCATCATTGACCAAGGAATCGGCTTTTCGGATCGACGCCTCGACCCCAAAGAGAGCCGGATACGTTGCCTTCTGGGAGGCTGTATCTTTGCCGGCTGTCTTTCCCAGTTGCTCCGACGTTTGGGTTATGTCGAGGACGTCGTCCACAATTTGAAACGCGAGGCCGATCGAGAGTCCAAACGCCCGAAGTTTCCCGACTTCGCTGTCTTTCCCCGCCGCATAGATTCCACCGCTGACAAGGCTGGCGGTGATCAGTGCGGCGGTTTTCGAGCGGTGGATGTATTCGAGCATTTCGGCGGTGGGTCGGCTGTGTTCGGCCTCAAGATCGACGACTTGCCCGCCGATCATTCCATCGACGGTGCCGGTGCCGCGAGCGATCGCTTCGATGATCCGTACTCGCGCCTCTGCCGGACATTTGAGACGTGATAACACTTCATAGGCCCGAGTTTGCAGGGCGTCGCCCGCAAGAATCGCAATCGCTTCACCGAATACTTTGTGGCAGGTGGGTCGTCCGCGCCGCAGATCATCGTTGTCGAGCGCCGGGAGATCGTCGTGGATCAGTGAATAGGTGTGCAGCATCTCCAGCGCGGCGCCCAATTCTTCGATCCCGGCTGGCATGGAACCCGCAATCATTCGTCCAGCTTCGATACACAGAACGGGGCGAAGGCGCTTGCCTCCTGCAAACACACTGTGGCGCATCGCTTTGTGAATCGAAACCGGCTGCTCGCTCTCCAGCGGAATCAGGCGGTCCAATGCGGTGTCGGTCAGTTGCTGACCTTGTTCCAACGTATCCCTGAGCATGAGGTGGCAGTATAACAAGCGACACCGCAGCGTTCCTGTGATGCGGCCCTTGCAAGTAAGACGCATGCCAATGAAAAGAGGACACCCGCAGGCGTCCTCTGTGTGGCGAAAAGCAGGTTATGCGGCTGCGCCTCGAGTAATCGAAGTGTTCCGCAAAACAGAAGTCAAAACGTTTCCCACGTCATCGGTGCAAACATCGCTGGCCCCGGCGGCAAGAGCTGCCATCCACAACTCCTCATCAGGAATACGGTGTGTGCAAACGATGGGCACTTCCGGAAATTCCTGGTGCAGACTTTCAATGTCGTTCAGCCGCCATACTTCAATGTTGAGAACGACTGCCTCAGGAGGGTTCCGGGCGACTTCGTCCCGCAACTCTTCGCGGGAGCGCGTTACATGCACGGAGAAATGCGGGCGCAGTCCACCAGCCAGGGACCGGGCCGTTTTCAAGTCTGTTTCGAGAAGGATAACACTCTGCGCCATTGAATCCCCCGATCTTCAACCGTCGCCAACGTCACACGTCAACGCGAGACTAGGGCTGCGGGGTGGCTCGAGTACCACAACTCCACAGACGTCAGGTGAAACTATCGAAACGCGGTCCAGAAGTTGCAGCGCTTAGCGTCGTGCAGGCGCCTTTTCCGTCAGCGGTTCGAACGGCTCTGCCTGGAGTTTCCCGTTTTTCTTGAGCAGGATCTCAACTTTTCCCTCCGCCTGCTCGAGTTCTTTTCGGCACGCGGATGAAAGCTGCATTCCTTCTTCAAAGAGCGTCAAGGATTTCTCCAAAGGGATCTCTCCCTGCTCCAGTTCCTGAACAATTTTCTCCAGTCGCTGGAGGCACTCTTCAAACTTGGGCAACGGGGTTTCGCTCCGTCTCTCTATTGTAATGCTACGATTTCAGCCGGATGTCCAGTGTTTTTTCGGTGAATATTTAGTACTTAGGCCTAAGGCTCTCCCGGTTCGGGAAGGAACTACGCAGTAGCAACTGGCGAATTCCCGAGGGCTTCGAGCACGTCTACGGCAGAGGTATATCGTCCAAGCGGAGCGCTGATCTGTGCGCCCTGCACTGTCTGACGAACGGCAATCAGCATCTCACGGGCGATCGCGACGCCCTCCGCACGGGCGGCCTCCGGCGTTTGAGCTCGAGCCATGCGCTCCAGAATCGAGTCGGGAACGGAAACCCGCAATTCGTTCTTCATGAACTCCGCGTTGCGGACGCTGACGAGGGGCCAGATCCCGGCCACAACCGGAATGCGGCAATGTTCGATGCGGCGCAGAAAATTCTCCAGAAGCCGCAAATCAAAAACAGGCTGCGTTACCGCGTATTCCGCTCCGGCTTCAACTTTGTACTCGAAGCGCCGAATTTCCTCGTCGAGGTCGGTCAATCCCGGATTCGCTCCAACCCCGATTACGAATCCCGTACCGCCCCCGATCGGATTTCCGCCCAGATCCAGACCGCGGTTGAGGCTGCGAACAATGTTGACCAGGCCAATCGCATCGACGTCGAACACCGCGGTCGCGTCTGGATAATTGCCCATTTTTGGCGGATCGCCGGTGATGCAGATCAAGTTCTTCAATCCAACCGCAGCCGCTCCCAGCAGATCGCTCTGGATGCCGAGCACATTGCGATCGCGGCAGGTGTAGTGCAGGATCGGCTCGATCCCCACTTCGCGCTGGATCAGAATCGATAGGGCCTGATTGCTCATCCGAGCCGATGCGCGCGGACTGTCAGGAATGTTGACGGCGTCCACGCCTACCGACTTCACGAACCGCGCCGCCTCAATTTCTTTGTGCGCATCGATTCCCTTTGGAGGAACGATTTCGACCATCGTGACAAATTCACCCTGCGCGAGCTTCTCACCAACCCGGGAACGCTTCTCCAGCGGAATCGTCGGAACCGCTTGCGGCGTAGGTTGTCCACCGGCGATATGGGCCGCAGCCGCCTTCCCACGCGCCTCGCCGACACGCAAAGCCGACCTCATCACTCGAATATGTTCTGGAGTCGTTCCGCAACATCCTCCGACCAGCCGAACCCCGGCAGCCACGAATTTGCGCGCGTAACTTGCCATGTATTCCGGCGAGCAAAGATAGATGTTGCGCCCCTCGACAGATCGCGGAATCCCCGCGTTCGGTTGAGCCGCCAAAGGAAGGGAAGTCGCTGCACGTACGCGTTCCATCGCGTCCAGCATGGCGACCGGGCCAACACTGCAATTGCAGCCAATGACGTCGGCGCCCCACTCCTCAAGTTTGGAAACGAAGGTGCCCGGATCGGAACCGTCTAGGCAATTGCCGTCTTCATCGATGGTGACTTGAGCTACGAGCGGAAGGGAGCCACCAACATCCTTCGCGGCAAGCATTGCCTGATGAATTTCTTCCAGATAGCCGAAGGTCTCCAGGATTAGCAGGTCTACACCAGCGTCTCGCAAGGTCGCAATCTGTTCTCGAAACGCGTCGCGCGCCTCTTGAAACGATGTTTTGCCTAGCGGTTCGATTCTGGTTCCCAGCGGGCCAACCGATCCGGCAACCCACACATCGAAGCTCTTGGCGGCTTCGCGAGCCAGCTTCACCCCTACCCGGTTGATGTCTTGAACCTTGTCGGCCAAACTATGACGAGCCAAGCGGAAAGAGTTGGCACCGAAAGTATTGGTTTCAATAATTTCGGCTCCGGCCTGTAGGTAGTCGTGGTGAATAGCCCGGATCAAATCCGGCTGAGAGAGGTTCAGCTCATCGTAGGAACGGTTGATGAAAATGCCTTTGGAGTACAGAAGGGTTCCCATCGCGCCGTCGCACAGCACGGGGGACTGCTTAATTCGCGAGAGGAAATCTGCTGCCATATGATTGATGAGAATACAGGAGGAAGCAGACTTTACGCATCTCCCAAGACATCGGGCGGTCATTGTGCGCAGCGTAGTGCTTTTTCGAGCAATTGGCCGGGACTACAAAGGTTCGAGGTCGCCGGTCTGCTATAATCCTCGATTTCGCAATTAAATCTTCCTTTTTCATGTTGTTAGGAGCCTGCCGTTTGAAGAAACGCATCCTCGTTTTGTCGGTCGGGTTGTGGTCCATCCTCAATTTCGGTGCCTGCGGGAAGGGGGGAACGAAGATCCCACCCAGCGGCCTGAAAGAACGCGTGCTGGCGTCGCAGGGAGTGACGAACTCTTTCCGGTTTGGCGGACTTCAGATGATTGACGGCACCAACGACTCCCTTCCCAGAGTCGCTCCCTTGAGCGGCGGAAGCAATCCCGGCCTGATGGTCGTGTCTCCTTCTCGGAACATTGTGGCCGATTTTGATGCTTCCAGTAACTCGGTTTTTGCGACTAGCACGGTCAAAGAGACCGGTATCGGAAGCGTCAGACTGGCTGGACCGACTACCAGTTTTGTCGTTCCTACAGCGAATCCGCTTGGATATGCCGCAGTTCCTTCCGCGGTAATCGGCGGATTTTCGTTTCAAGGTGCTGTGCAGTCGATGAACTTTTCGACCGGAGCCACGACCACAATCGCAGTTGCGTCGGCGCAAACTGTGATTTCTAACAATACAGCGACGCAGCTTATTGTTTTCAGCAACGATTCCGATTCGCTGACACTATTGTCGCCCGTCGCAGCGGTGCCGCCCGTGGACACCAGTTGCTACACGAATCCGCCGAATTCCGTTTGCACGATCGTTCCCGGATTTGATCGGCCGGTATTTGCGATCCTTAATGGCAATACCGCGTACGTACTGAATTGCGGCCCGCAATGCGGAGGCGTTCAGGCCAGCATCGCCATCTTCGATCTCCCCAGCCTTACGATCACGGGCACGATCCCCGTGGATGCCGCGACGATGGCGTTTCTCAACGGTTCGATTCTGTACGTGGCTGGAACACCGGCATCGTCGGCGAACAATGGCTGCGCCCCGACGACGACCGCCGCAACCGTATGCGGCAGGCTCGACGTCGTCGACCTCAGTTCACAGAAAGTGACCGCGAGTGCGGTCATTACCAACGGTTATCACGATCGCATGGACATGACGGCGAACGGCCAACTCTTCATCGGATCGCATGGCTGCACCAGTATCGGCGACGTCAACAACCCGAATGGCGAAGTTCGGGGATGTCTGTCGATCTTCAAAGTCGCCGATAATTCAGTGTTCATCCCGCCCGACAATGGAGACGTAAACGGACTGCAGGGATTCGCCAGCCGGCTGGTGGAGTACGTGGCCCAGGGTGGAAATCTGAGAGTCTACGACCTCAACAAAGATATCCTGCTCATCAACGATTTCCTACCTGAGGGAAGTATCAATATCCCGGGATACATCGGCGACGTGAAGGCGATCGACTTTTTCTAGAAATCGTCGATGGGCTCAGTGCTTGATGGGTTCTAACCGCAGCTGGTGTGCTTTCGTGCGCTGGACCGCTTCCTTTGTGAATGGCAAAGTCAGCGTCGTTCCCTCATACCAGTTCTTCCACTGATCCATATAGTAAGGGCTCGTGAAATTTCCTGCCTCGCCAGTGACGAGGTTCAGCGTCGATTGATCCATGTCCGCGAGGTTTGCGGTGAACCGCTCCGACGGACCATGGTGTCGTGTTACCGCTTTTACCGTATAGCCGCTGCCCGATTGCTCCTGGATGCCCGGACCGGACCACTTCTTGACCAAAGGAATCTTTCCCAGAATTGGATGCTGGATATCGACTGCATTGAACACTCCCCATCGCCATGAAGCCAGATCCTTAGGAGCTTGCGGTGCGCTCACCGCCGCGTCCACTGCAGCGGCTAGCAGATCGTCGTAGTTCGGGTATTTATCCGGAAGCCAGCGCTTTGGCCGATGCAGCAAGATGTTCTCCATCCAGACGGACCGCGAGCCCCAGGAATAGGTCATCCCAACTCGAGTGCTTTCGGCATCGTCGGGATTCTTCCGATCATTAGCGGCCTTTCTGGCGGACCGCTTCCCAGTTTGGTTCGAGCAGCAGGCGCCTCAACTCGCGCAGCGAGTTTTCGGTAATCGTCGGTGCCGCCGAAGAGGCCTGCATCGGCCATCCCAGCTCCGCAACAGATCCGCAGCCTGTTTCGTCGTCGCTGACGGGATTCGACGCATGATCGACCGCGTACACGAATTGCTTCGCCGCAAACAGATACGGCTCGGAATGAATATCCGTCTGCAGAGCGAACATGTCGGCCGAGGAAAATTGCCGGCCCGATTCCAGCACCTGATAGATCCGCGCCGTGCGCCATGGCGCATCCCATTCCATGCTGACCGGGTGTGGATACTTGTCCGGCGTGATTCTTCCATTCGCCGTCGCGATGATGCCTGACGGAGGGTTGTAGATACTTCGGCAGTTTGTCGAACGGAATGTACGAAGTCCATTCGTGCGCGTCGTCTGCTCCGCTGACAGGCAAGGCTGCTATCGCCCGCTGCGCGGATCGGCACTTTGCCCGTCGCATGATAGCCGATATTTCCGTCAACATCGGCATAGACGACATTTTGTCCCGGGTGCGTCGAAATTAGAGAACGCCTTCGTGAATTCGTCCCAGTTTTGCGCGGAATTCACGTCGAAAAAGGAAATGCGCGGCCCATCATACAGCGTCCAGCGAAGCGCGAGCTGGCGCGTAATTCGCCAGGAACCAATTCGCTGATGATCGGTCCATGGCGAGTGATCTTCACGTCGATCGTGACATCCGGCCTTGCCTTTGACGTGGATCGTCTCCGTGCGGTGCTCCGGCTGAACCCAGCCGCTTCGGCGTCTGATATGACGCCTTCTGCGTTGACGTTCTCGATATAAAGATCGGTCACGGTCGGACCTACGTTGGTGAATCCCCACGCGATGCGTCTGGTTGTGTCCAACGACGACGCAAGGCATGTCCGGGAAGGGTGACGCCGGCAACATCGAGCGCTCCAGAACGCAAGTGCGCTTCGTACCAAAGGTTCGGCATTTGGTGGCCGAGGTGCATGTCGTTCGAGAGCAGAGGCTTGCCCGTCATCCGTGTGAGCGCCCGATACGACCCAGTCGTTCGAGCCGTTGACTGGCCTTCCTTCCATCTGCAACTCAGTCGCTTCCAATTGATCGCGCGCTCTGCCGATTTTCTTCTCGGTGACTGAATTGTCAGGAGCGTCCTCTTCGTCGTCATCCTCCTGGTCGCTGCCGGCTGCGTTCGGTTCGCTTAGGTCTTCGCGCATGACGGTCGGCGGATGATCGTGCCATGACTGGTTCACGTAGAGATCTGCGGTCAACTCCGGTCCCAGTTTCGCAAGGATCTTTTCGCGCCCGAGCGCTTCGTAAAAATAATGGTAGTTCAGATCCTTGACCATCTGGTTAGCGATGACGACGGAGTCTTCCGGTTGCCACGGTTTCGGCGCGTATCCGAGCAAATGAAACTCGATTGGAAGGTGGTGGAGATGCGAGACGATGAATGCATTCACGCCCCGTGCATAAGCTTCGAAAAATGAGCGGTCGCGCGGACTCGCCATGGCTAGAGATTTCTTGGCGGACGCCCGTAGGCCGAGAATCCTCTGCTCGCGATCCAGCTTGAGGGTGTCCTCGCCAACGATTTCCGAGAGCTCTCCGCTGCCAGCGCGCCGGATGACGTCCATCTGCCACAGGCGGTCTTGTGCCGTGACATATCCTTGCGCGAAAAATAGATCGTCGAGCGTAGCCGCTTCAATGGTCGGCACGCCGTGTCCATCGCGTGTAACGGTGACCGGCGCCGCGAGGCCTTCCACCCGCAAGGTTCCGTCAAGTTGCGGCAGCGCAGAGTGAGCGACGTAGTACGCATACGCAGCCAGGCAAAGCAACAACACAGTCAACACCAACAGGAGCCAAAGAAGAACTCGTACGAGCGGTCTTCGGCGCGTGCCAGTTACTTTGATTTCCGCCATTGTGCTCATGGGAATCTTTGATTGTAGTCCAGGGGCGTGGGCGCGATAGGGAAGACGAATTTCATGTTCAAGATGGCAGAATGGTATTCTGGCTCGCTGCTCCGCCCTCCATGCTGCAGAAACGCATTGACGATCAGCCCACGCTTTCACGCCAGATGGTGCGCGAGGCTCAGGAGATCCTGCGACGCCACCTCAAAAAAGTGGGGCTGAAACAGACTGAGCAGCGGGACACAATTCTTCGTACCTTCCTTGAAACCAGGGACCATCTATCGACTGATGAGTTGCACCGTCTCGTGCAAAAGAAAGACGCTCGCATCGGCTACACCACCGTCTACCGCACGTTGAAGTTGTTGGCGGAGTGCGGTCTTGCCAGCGAAGTCGCCTTTCACGACGGCATTGCCCGTTACGAACATCAGTACAACCGGCGCAGCCACCATCACATGGTCTGCACCGAGTGCGGCAGCTCCGTCGAGTTTTTTTCGCAGGAAGTCGGCCAGCTTGAACAGGAAATCGGGCACAAGTACCACTACCTCACAACCCGGCATACGTTCCAGATTTATGGCACGTGCGAGGACTGCCGCAAGAAAGCTCAGGCTCTTCGCCCGCTCTAGTGTCTGTCGCCTGCGTTGTCGAGTTCATTTACTACCACGTCTCTGGATGGGTAATTTCTCTTTCTGTCAAGTCAGCCCCGCGCTTGAGGCAGTCTTCGGCTGATCCATTGCGGGCGACCCGGATTACATCGGATTGGTCGGAACAAAACGCTGGTTTCGGCGTCCTGGTTTGCTTTTCGGGATAAGCGACCACTTGATATTTCACGACTGGTCCGTTGGTCTTTACTGCCGAACATGAACGAAGTTCGAAGACGTACCCCCTTTTTCGGCCTCCGGCGAGGTCAGAGCTGATACCCCACGCTCCTGAGAGATCTGAGAGGGCGCACGTATATCCAACTTTCGGATGGGACTGCGAGTAAGCGATCTCAGCGGTGTTCAACGTTCGAACCGTCGTCACTACGGAGGATTCGCTCTGTATCGCGGTGTTATCGGCAACTCTTTTCTCGGTTTGTCGCACTTCGTAAATTCCCAGGCCGATCAGGCCGATGATCAATGCAACCCCGAGATAACCGAGAACGATGCCTGTGATCGCCAGTCCTCTGCCCTTGAGTCTCCCGCCGCTTTTTCGAATGTCGTAGAGAGACAAGTATCCGAAAACGACGGCTACGATGGAGAAGGGAAGAATCAGAAACAGAATTCCGCTGATGAAGCTGAACACGGCTTTGCCGCTGGTTTCGGGAGGCAGGCCGAAAGCTACGGAAGGATCCACTGGCGGTACCGTCGCTACTGCCTGAGCATCGCGGCCGCAGATTTCGCAGAAACGTTCGCCCTCTGACAAACTGTTGCCGCATCCCAGGCAGAACGAACTCATGCACTCCTCCAGCCCGGGAAGTCGTCACAGAGGAAGGGTGGCTCCGGGAGCCAGTAGGTTGAAAGGATGAATCGGAATGTTTCGTGCAATCCCGAAGAGAACAATGATCGCGCACAGAACCTGAATCCAGATTGCCGGAAGGAATACCTGCGGCAGGCCACGCCCTCGCAAAACGCGGAGCCCTTCGGACGCCAATCCGTACACCACAAAGGGCAGTAGAAGGACGGTTAACGGATTCATCGCCCACGCCGTCGTAAGATTTCCGTGTAGCAACTGATGGATCGCGCGCAGAGATCCGCATCCCGGGCAATACAGTCCCGTCAAAGCATGAAAGGGGCATGGAGGAAAAATGCTTGAAGTCGCTGGATTGAACAGTCGAAGGAGCAGCAATCCAGCGCCACCGAGAAGCAACATCACCGTTATTGGTTGTGGTTTCCGCATGGGCGAGGTTGCACTACCTCTGGCTGAGTCCGCTTAGAACGCCGAGCATCATAAGGAGAATCCAACCACCAAAAGTTACCAGTCCCAATCCAAAAGAAACCCAGCACCACAGCTTCGCATTGTTCGAAGCGACTCTCGCTCCGGCTATATCTCCAACCTGCAACTTGTTGTTGACCTGCGCCGCGAAAATGATCGCCGGGATACCCGTGAACAAGCAGCAGAAAACGGTCGTCAAAATCGCAAACACCAGATAGTTGGGCACGGTTGTTCCCGGAGGCAAAACAACTCCTGTCACGGGCAAAGGTGTCGGTGCGCCTGGGACCATCATTGGGGCCGCAGGTGGCGCCGGCAGGAAGTTTCTTCCGCACTGCACGCATACCGCCGCGGTGTCCGCGTTATTCGCCCCGCATTGAGGACAAAACATTCACTGCCTCCTTGGACTCATTCGTTCTCTTACTCGAGAGGGCTGCCACTTTTTAAGCACAACTGTCCTGACCCGGAAGAATCGACCTTGATGACCGCGGATTCGTCGGAGCAGAATGCCCGTCGGCCTGTTTGGTTGGACACAAGCGGATACGTCACCACGCGATATCGGGTGTGTGCACTACCCGGCGTTTCCGAGTCGCAGCCTTTTACTTGAAACCAATAGCCGGTCTTTTGTCCGCTGCCAAGCCGTTCGTCAATCAAACCAGCCGCTACGAGATCCGACAACGAGCAGGTGTATCCCGCATCCGCGTGGGTTTGCGCGTACGAAGATTCGGCGGTGTTCAGCGTACGGATCGAAGCCACAGCGGAGCTCTCATTGGCTGCCATGCGGGCCCGCAGAACGTTTGGGATTGCGATCGCCGCAATGATCAAGATAAGAGGTATGCCCGCGACGCCAGCGTATCCGAGAACGAGACCGGCTATGGCCATGCCGTCTCCGGTCAGCTTACCTGCGCTCTTCTTTATCTCGGACAGGGAAAGATGCCCGAAGATGATGGCGACAATGGATAGAGGGAAAAAGAAGATGAATAGTCCGCTGACCAGGCTAACGATCGCCTTTGTACTGGTCTGCTGCGGCCCCGTTGCGATCGCTTGAGCAGGTCCGCCGACTGCAACGCCCTGCCGTGGCATCTCCCGTCCGCAAACCCGGCAGAACTGATCGGCCGTGTCCATGCTGTTTCCGCAAGCCGGGCAGAACGTCGTCATCTGCCGCCTCCGAGGTCGCAAATTTGTTCATCCACAAATTTGCACGAAACATACTATCGCGGCTGTATGGCGTCAATGCGTTAGGTTGATTCCACCTGCATTTACCTGCATATTCTCGATATTCGCAGCCTCCAAAACTAAAATCTCCATTGCTTTGAAAGGGGCTTTTTGATACCTTGCCGCGAACGCTGCTTGGAGCGAATGTTCGGGGTCTATCCAAGGGCAGGTCGGATCCGACCGGAGGGAACTTTCCATGGCATTTTGCAATATGTGCGGGGCGCAGGTCGCCGACGGCACTACCACGTGCGCCGCGTGCGCGAGTCGCGCTCCAGCGGCGGCTCCTGCGGTCGCGACTACAGGGACGATGGCCGACAACGTAGCGGGCATGCTGGCTTACGTCACGATTATCCCAGCGATTATTTTTCTCGTGATGGAACCCTACAACAAGAACCGGTTTGTCCGCTTTCACTCGTTCCAGTGCCTCTTCTTCTGCGTGGCTCTGATCGTTCTGCAGATCGGCTTGTCGATCCTGGCCTTCGTACCCTTTATGGCCATCATCACAATCCCGTTGCACCTGCTGATCGGACTGGGAGCGTTCATCCTCTGGATCATCCTGCTGATGAAGGCGAACCAGGGACAGATGTACAAACTCCCGATCATCGGCGATATCGCCGAGAAACAAGCGAACGCGATGTAATCTTCGGCTGCGCCGAGACGCCGGCACGGCAAACGAGCAGTTTGAAACTCGCGAGTTCCTTCGCATACTGCGATTGAACTCGCGTTCTTTTTTTCGCGTGCCGGCGATCAGTTTCAATTCGGTGAACTCTGCCTGCTCTTGACTTTCTTCGTCTAAGCTGTCAATCCTATTAGCTTTTACCTGCAGCACGAGTCTTCGCCGTCTGGCCGTCTCGTCGCGGGAATTCTGGTCGAACGGGGAATCGATTGCGAGTTCGCGTTTTTTATCACGACAAGTGCTTCGACGGAGCTTCTTCGGCCGCGCTGTTTTCCCGCTTTTACCGGGAGCGCATTCGCAGCGACGCCGAATTTGAGTTCACGGGCCTGGTTCACCGCGCCGGCGCGCTGTTCGATGAGAAGCAGTTCGATGGCAACGAGAACGCCATCGTCGATTTCAAGTACTCCAGCTCGCCAAAAATCACCTGGTGGTTCGATCATCACGAGAGCGCGTTTCTCTCGCCCGCCGACGCCGAGCACTTCGAGCAGGACCAGAGCAACCGCAAGTTTTACGATCCCGATTTCAAGTCGTGCACGAGTTTCATCGCAATGATCGCGCAGCAGCGCTTCGGCTTCGATCCCAAGCCCGTGGCCGACCTCGTCCACTGGACTGACATCATCGACGGCGCTCTTTATCCCGACGCGAAGACAGCCGTCGAAATGGAAGCTCCGGCAATGAAACTGACCATGGTGATCGAGTCCGCCCCCGATCATGGATTTGTCCCGAACCTCATTCCTTTGCTCGCGACGAAGTCTCTCGCGCAGATTCTGGAAGAGCCCTTCGTCGCGCCGTTGCTTCCGCCGCTGCTCAAGAGGCACGAACTCTCCATAGGGATTCTGCGGGAGCGCACCGAGTGCAAGGATGCAACGATCTTCTTCGATGTGACCGACCATGACCTCGAGGGCTATAACAAGTTCGTTCCCTACTATTTGCATCCGGAGTCGGTCTACAGTGTAGGGCTGAGCAAGAGCAGCTTCCGTGTGAAAGTTTCGGTGGGATCGAATCCCTGGGCGCCTCAGGAGCCCGAGGTGAACCTCGCCCGCATTTGCGAGCGCTACGGCGGAGGCGGACACGCCCGCGTCGGCGCCATCTCTTTCAATGTCGACCAGCACGCCGAGGCAATCAAGGCCTCGCAGGAAATTGTCTCCGAATTGCGAGCCGCGATTCGCGACAAGAAGAAGTCCTAGTCGCCTCACCGGACGTTTCGCGATCCGAGCACCCGCCGTCGGCTTGCGGTAAGCTTTGACCATGACCGCGAAAGCCAAAGCCCTATTTGCTCTCACGTTGTGGATCGCGCCGGTACTTGCTGGGGCACAAGCTCCTAAAGAAACTTTGCTCGCGCTCAGCAAGCGAGAACACACTCTCGCCATCATTGATCCCGCCAGTCTCAAGATTCTGGCCAAGATGCCAGTGGGCAACGATCCACACGAAGTCATCGCTTCGTCTGACGGCAAGACAGCCTACGTTTCGAACTACGGCGGGGGTGCGTACAACTCGCTTGCTGTCATCGATCTCGCAGGCCAGAAGGCGCTCGCCCCCGTTGATCTCGGACCGCTGCGTGGCCCTCATGGATTGGCTTTTAGCGGTGGCAAGACTTGGTTTACCGCCGAAACTGCAAAAGCGATTGGCAGCTACGATCCAGCAAGCGGCAAAGTGGACTGGATCCTGGGCACCGGCCAGAACAGAACACATATGATTTTCGTTTCGGAAGATCAGAAGCGAATTGTCACCACAAACGTCAGTTCAGGAACGGTCACCATCATCGAGAAGGCGCCGCCGCGCCCTGCCGGACTGCCTCCGGGCGCCCCGCAAGGTCCGCCACCGGCTGCTCGCGGGCCTATGGGCCCTCCGGGCGGCGATTGGGATGAAACCGTGATTCGGGTTGGCAACGGCTCCGAAGGTTTTGATGTGTCTCCCGATGGCAAGCAGTTGTGGGTCGCCAACGCTCAGGATGGAACCATTTCAATCATCGATGTTGCCGCCAAGAAAGTAACGGACACGCTTCAGGTCAACGCGCAAGGAGCCAACCGGCTCAAGTTCACACCGGATGGTGCGCGCGTTCTGACTTCCAGCTTGGGCAAAGGGGAACTGATTATCCTCGATGCTGCCAGTCGAAAGGAAATCAAGCGGATCAAACTCGGCAGGGGAGCGGCGGGAATCCAGATGCAACCGGACGGCGCTCGCGCCTTTGTGGCCTGTTCTCCGGAAAACTTCATCGCCATCGTGGATCTGAAGACGCTGGAAGTAACGGGCAAGCTCGACATAGGCGAGGAGCCAGACGGCATGGCATGGGCGGTCCAGCACTAAATTTTCAGTTGGCGAGAGCCCGAATATAGGGACAGCCGTTCCCGGCTGTCCATCGAGCGAAACTCGACATTCACCGCTTACTGAACGGGAACTCCGCTCGCTAGGCAAGCCGCGGGATTCGTTGCACTGTTCGTTCGAATCACCGCCGACTGATCGGTGCAAAACATCTTCTGCGACATCGTGTTTGCGCCCGGTGCCGCAGTCAGCCGAAATCCATTGGCAGGAGATCCGTTGCATCCAGAGAGTGTCAGAACGTAACCGTAGCGCTTTCCGCTCGCCAGACCGCTATCAATCAACATGGCTTGGTGTTCGTTCGGCTGCCCACCTCCAAATCCATCCAAATCTGATAGCGAGCAGGTGTAGCCAATCGTCGGATAGCTGGCGCGATACGCGATCTCAGCGGTGAGAATGGTCCTCATCGCGTTCAGCACCATGGAATCACTTCCTGCAGCTTGACCTGAGATCCCGTTGCGTGACGCCGATACCATCGGAGTCGCGGTCGGCGGCTTCATCTTTTCCGTAATCAGCTTGAGGAAGTTAGGATCCGTGAGCGGCACGTGAATCGTGAAGGAGATTTCGTTCAACTTCCATACTTGCGCTTCTTGCTTCATCGAAAAAACCATCTGTGGCAAGAATGGCGACATTTCCTCATTTCCACTTTTGTAGGAGTGAAAGGTCAACGCGATGTCGTCCTGGTCGCCGCGCAGCGCGTCATTGTCGACGGTGATTTCGAACTTTTGTAGATCCTTCGGATCTTCTACGCTCAAAAGGAGGGAACCGGTCTCGAAGGTCTGAACGTTCTTGCCTTGCGCCTGCAACATATTTGAGAACATGGAGATTTGCTGCAGATTGCTGGTCGATCCAGCTTTGTCGAGCGCGGCACGCGTTACGTCTGGCAAGTGTTGCGCGAAGGTTCCTGGAGTCTTGCCGAAGAACATGTCAATCAGCGCTTGTCGCGCGGTCTGCGGAGTGCCCGCACCTTGTTGAGCAAACGCGTATCCGCACAGAGTGACCGTCGCGACCAGGAACCCAAGCTTCTGCATGATGGCATCTCCCATTGTTGATGGTCGCACTCGGTCATGGGGTTCTCCAGTTACCGAGGTAAGATACTGAACCGAAGACCTTCATCCGGAAGCAAAGGCCTCTCCGTTTCCGCATCGAAGCCCGGTACAAATTACAGCCGTTCTATACCTCGTGATACTCTCAAATTTGGGGTGATCTTCCGCGTTCATGGGCAAGTTCGGGACCATGCCTGACCCGCTTCGCCGTCAGAGGCGGGTGCTCCGGGCCGTTGCAGTTTTCGAATTCTTCAAGGGCATCTTCGTCCTGCTGATGGGCATCTGCGCAATCGCCTTGGTGCACAAGGACACATGGCTCATCGCTGAAAGCCTTTTGGCTCTATTACACATCAGCAGCGACCGCCGGTACGCCCAATTGTTTCTCGATTTTGCCGACAGCATTACGGATGCACGCCTGTGGACTGCGGCCAGGATCGCCTTTGCTTACGCTGTCCTCCGCTTTACAGAGGGTTACGGTCTGTGGAGAGGACGCACCTGGGCCGAATGGGTCGCTCTCATTTCTGGAACGTTGTTGTTGCCGTTGGAAGTCCGCGAACTCTTCCGGGGCGTCACCCTTATTCGATGTGCTTTGTTGGTAGGCAACATCGCAATCGTGCTTTACATGCTGAACGTAATCCTCGTAAATCGACGTGCCCGTGAAAACGCGGGGTGCAACCCTCCCCATGCCGAAAAGCGTTCCTGACGCGGTAAAGACTGCCAGTGCCGACGCACAAGCCGTAAGCGGGCCGCACCTTCCATAGTGCCGACTTGGAGCGGATGAGAAGCAGACGCGCGAAGCGCCGTGTGAGGATCCAATCACGCGTGGTAGCCTGACATTCATCTCGCTTCGCCTTGGAGACTCATGCACGACGTCAATTCGTCCCATCCCGACCTGCAAGCCATAGCAAGACAAATCATGATCCGGCGCGGATTCGAGCCGGAATTTCCCGCTGAGGTGGCCACGCAGCTCGCCAGCCTGAAACACAATCCTCCGGCAGTTGCCGTTGCCAAGGAAGTGCGCGATCTTCGAAACCTGCTCTGGTCCTCCATCGACAACGATACGTCTCGTGATCTTGACCAGATCGAAGTTGCCCAGGCTGGCGCGAATGGCGACGTCAAAATTCTGATCGGAATCGCTGACGTCGATGCCTTCGTTCCGAAGGAAACAGCGATCGATCAACACGCTGCGAAGGAAACTACAACGGTCTACACCGGCGTTCGAAACTTTGCCATGCTGCCCGAGGAACTATCCACCGGCGCGACCTCGCTGCTGGAGAATCAGGATCGTCTCAGCGTTGTGACGGAATTCGTGGTCGATGCAGGAGGGACGCTGGCGTCTTCCGACGTCTACCGGGCAGTCGTCCGTAATAAAGCGCAGCTCCAGTACAACTCCGTTGGAGGTTGGCTGGAAGGAACGTCTCCCGCACCTCCCAAAGTCGCCGCGTCGACAGAACTTCAACAGCAATTAAAGCTGCAGGATACGGTTGCGCAACTCCTGAAGACCCAGCGCCAGCAGAATGGTGCGCTGAATTTGCAAACCGACGAAGTTCATCCACTGGTACTCAACGACCAGGTTGTCGATGTGGTTGCGCAACAGAGAAATCACGCGACCGAACTGATCGAAGACTTCATGATCGCGGCCAACGGCGTGATCGCCCGGATGCTCGAAAAAGTTTCATCCTTGCGGCGAATCGTTCGCACGCCGGAGCGCTGGGACCGCATCGTGCAACTGGCCGCTTCCAAGGGTGAGAAACTTCCGGCGCAGCCGGACTCGAAGGCTCTGAACGACCTGCTGGTGAAACGCAAAGCCGCCGACCCCGATCACTTCGCAGATCTTTCCCTCACTGTCATCAAACTGATAGGCCCCGGTCAGTACGTTCTTGAACGTCCCGGCGATCCGTCCCCGGGACACTTTGGACTCGCGGTTCAGGACTACACGCACTCGACGGCGCCCAATCGACGGTTCGCAGATATAGTCACCCAGCGTTTGGTCAAAGCCATGCTGGCTGGGCAAATGAATCCCTACTCCGATGACGAATTGACCGCCGTGGCCGCCAACTGCACCGAGAAGGAAGATGCCGCGCGGAAGGTCGAACGTGAAATGTCAAAGCGCCTCGCCGCAGTGGCCATGCAGCACAGGATAGGGGAGGTCTTCGATGCGGTCGTTACGGGGAAGACCGATCGCGGAATATTCGTTCGTGTGTTGCAGCCACACATTGAGGGATTGCTTGCGCAAGGTCAGCAAGGACTCGATGTGGGCGACAAACTCAAGGCCAAGCTGATCCGCACTGACGTACAGCATGGCTACATCGATTTCGCGCGTGCGTAAACGCGCCGGTTCCCTTGCCAGTAGCCCGATCCGGTCACCACAGGAGCCAATAGTGGGGTCACCAAAGCTCAGCTACGCTAGTACCAGCGGAAGAGTGCGGATCGGGGCTGAAGACTGTTTAGTTGGCGACAACACGTTGTCATCTCTCTCGCTTTTGCCGCACCGGTGTCAATGTCCGCTCAGGACCCAAACAGTGCGATGCTGCGAAGCAATGCCGTCGGCGTTTTCCTGAATGACAATCCCGCGCCCGCCGCGACCGCTTTGTTTCGCGATGATTTGATCCGAACTGAGAGAAGCGCCGCGGCAAGAATCGAGCTCAGCGGTTCCAGCGCTGACATTGGACCTGACACGATCGTTCAGTTTGAAGGCGACGAATTGGTTTTGGATCACGGCACTGTGTCGGTCAATTCTTCGCGTGGAGTCAGGGTTCGCGTCGGTTGCCTGACTGTCACGCCGGTTAACGACGCACTGTGGACCCGCTACGATGTCGCCGACTTGAACGGCAAGGTGACAGTGTCGGCCCTGAGAAGCGACGTATATATCGATGAACATTCCAAGAAGCAGAGGGAGCTGGATGTGAAACAGTCCCGCAATTCGGGCCGATCGATGGTGCGAGAGACAGAGCGAAAGACGCGGGAGGAAAAATGTGGGGGAGGATACTTGAATCCGTCCGACTCCCCCGCCGGTAAGGGCGCGATCCTGAATTCACCATGGGCCATAGCGACGGGTGCGGCGGTCGTTGGTACTCTAACTTGCCTTGGTTTGTGTCACGGCGACGATCCGCTCAGTCCTTCGATGCCTTAGGGATTCGCAGCGGATGCAAACTCCGGCACAAGACGCATCCCGGCGCGCGCCATTCAGCATCTCATGAGCTAATTGACACAGTGATGCTCGTGCTAAACAATTAAATATTCCAAATCCATTCTTTTTGCTTCCTGAGGAGGAAGAGTGTATGGCCGATGATGACGAACAGGTGCATATGGAAGGACAGTCCAACGCAGGGAAATGGATTCTAATCGTGTTGGCTGTGCTGGTCGTGGCCGGTTTTGGATACGCGCATTACATGACGCACACAGCCGTTGAGAAACTGAACGGCGATTTGACTGCGAGCCAGGCGCAGGTGAAAGAACTTCAGGCCCGCATGCAGAATGCGGAAGCGCAGGAAGAGACCTTGGCCCAGCAAGCCGGAATCACGAAGAAGGAACTTGCGCGGCGGGCAACCGAGTTGCAGGCTCAGCAGAAAGCCGCTGAGAATCGGTTGGAAGCGGAACAAAAACAGCAGATTACAGCTGTTAGCGGGGATATTGCCGGCGTGAGGACCGATGTCGGCGGCGTGAAAACCGACTTAGGGTCGACCAAGGCGGACTTGGAAGCCACGAAGGCCAAGCTGCAGAGCACGATTGGCGATCTGGGAGTGCAAAGCGGCCTTGTCGCCAACACTCGGTCCGATCTGGAAGTCCTCAAGCACAAAGGCGACCGGAATTACTACGAGTTTACCCTGCTGAGGGGCGCAAAGCCGCAGCCGGTTTCGACGGTAAGCCTGCAACTGAAGAAGGCGGACGCCAAGAAGGGCAAATTCACGTTGGGCGTTACCTCCGACGACAAGACGATCGAGAAGAAGGATCGCAACGTGTCCGAGCCGATTCAGTTCTACTCTGGCCGAGATCATTTGCTGTTTGAGTTGGTCGTCTGGACCGTTGACAAGAACAAAGCGACCGGATATCTGAGCACACCCAAATCTGCTCCGGTGCCGGTCACGGCGAACTAAGAATGAGCGGAGTGGTTTTTCCGGGTGGCCACGTCCTGCTGCAGATCGTGCTGCGGACGGGAGCGATTTACCTGCTGGTGCTGCTTGGCGTACGTCTGAGTGGTAAGCGTGAGGTCGGACAGATGACTCCGTTCGACCTCACGCTCCTGCTCCTTCTCTCGAACTCCGTACAAAATGCAATGACAGGCCCCGACACCTCGCTGATGGGCGGGGCGATCGCGGCCATCACACTACTCATCCTGAATTATTTGGTTGCGGAGGTCTCGGGGACGAATCGCCGTTTCCGAAGACTCATCCAGGGCCAACCGACCCTACTCATTCACGACGGAAAGGCAATCGAATCACACATGGCGCGCGAGCATGTCAGCGTGGATGAACTGCATCGGGCCCTGCGCGAACACGGGATTAGTTGTATTGCGCAAACCGCGTTGGCGGTGCTTGAGGTCGACGGATCCATCTCTTGCTTGAAGTACGAAGAGATTAAGCCTGATGCTGACACTCACCTCGTGCGGCGAAGATTCCTGCAGAAAAAGACATAGAGACGTTCAGCGGAAACGGCGCTCTCTGGATCACTCCGTCGACCTAACCTCGTTTATTTATTTCCCGACCAAGAACTTCACGCAGACCGGCTCCGACACCTCGAGGGTTTGCCCGGTTGGCGAGAGACGTCCCGTCTTCTCATCGATGCGGAAGATGACGATGTTGTTTGACTTCTCGTTTTCGGCGAGCAGAAACTTTCCCGTCGGATCAAGTTCGAAGCTGCGCGGGATCTTGCCCTGGGTAGAAGCGTTCTCGATCGCAGTCAGCGTGCCTTTCACCGGATCGATCGCGAAAACAGCGATGCTGTCGTGTCCGCGATTGGAGGCGTAGAGGAATTTGCCGGAGGGGTGGACGTGAATCTCGGCATCATCGTTCTCGCCCGAAAAGTCTTTCGGCAGGGTCGAAATGGTCTGAAGGCGTTGGAAGGTAGCCGTTTTCAGGTCGACCGAGAGCGCGGTCACTGTCTGTTGCATTTCGGCGACGACGTAGGCGAATTTCCCGGAGGGATGCAGCGCGAAATGCCGCGGCCCGGCGCCGGGATCGAGTTTAACGAAGGCAGGGTCGTTGGGAACGAGTGTTCCCTTAGCGGGATCGTATTTGTAGGCGATCAATTCATCGAGTCCAAGATCATCCACGAAAGCGAAGCGGTTGTCAGGAGACAGATCGATCGAGTGCGCGTGCGGTCCTTCCTGACGTTTTGGGTTAGTGCCCTTTCCCGTGTGCTGGATGAAGGTCGAGGCCTCGCCGATCTTTCCGCCGTCGAGAATGGGGAACACCGCGATGCTGCCGCCGGTGTAGTTCGCCACCAGAACAAACTTTCCCAATTTGTCGACGATGATGTAGCACGGGTCGGCTCCACGCGACGGCACTTCGTTCAGGAACGTCAGCTTGCCGGTCGCATGATCGACTGAAAACGCGCTGACTCCCCCACTGTTCGGACCTTTGTAGTTCGGTACTTCATTGACTGCGTACAGATATTTCCCGCTGGGATCGAGCGCAACGAACGACGGATTCGTCGTCTCTACCGCCAATCCGAGCGAAGTAGCCTGACCCGTCGCCGGATCGAAGCGATAGGCATAGATACCTTTGCTCTTGCTGCCTTCCTCGGTGTACGTGCCAACATAGAACAGGTACGTGCCTTGTTTCGGCGAGGGAGCAGCGCTGGCGGAGATCACGTTTGAAAGCACGAGTGCGAGAACGGCGTAGCGGAGAGAATGCCGGGAAAAGTTCATCCCGCTATAGAAACGTATTCGGGGGTATTCGCGCAAGGCCCCATGCTATTTCGTGAGGACGACCGGCACCGTCTGGTTGTATGGCCAGATCACGACACTTAGAGATTTTCGTTGGTTGAACGCGTCCAGCGAGATAGGGAAAGCGACGATGATGCTTCGGGTCACGGAGCCACCGACCGGGATTTCCGCTTCGGGTTTCAGCGCGGGCTGCACGCCATTCCTCAGGGTGGGAAAGGCCTGGAAGTAGCGTTCGAAATCGACCGCTGAAACGGCGTCGGCTGCGGAGTCCTCTCCAGTGGAAGTTTTCACCGAGCCCCCAAGGGTGCGCACGTAGAAAGTCTTGTCGCTCGTGTTGTTGACGGTGAAAGTCAAAGCGACCATGGTCGATGTTTGCCCGGGAATTTCGACCGCAACGAAACTATCGAGCGAACCTCCAGCTTGCGGCTTGGCTCGCTTGAGAAATGAGCCGATCAGCACCACAACCAGTACTGCACCGACCGCAATCAGAACGATCTTTACCGGAGGCAGATTCTTTTTTGCCGTCCCGTATTCTTCTCCGATGTTGATGGTGGGACCGGCCGGAACAGCGGGAGGAGCGTCCGGCGTTGCGGCTGTTGGCTGAATCGCGGTTGGAGGAACGGGAGCCTGCTCTGGCATAAGTTTTGTCTCGTACCAGCCCGATTCTACGCTTGCCGCGCTGGAGGCGCGACCGCAGCGGGCTTCGGCACCAAGTGTCGTCTGGGCGTCGTTTCCTACCAGCCGTGTTTCATCGCGGTCGCAAACTTGTCCGGGGGCAGCGTGTTCAGAACGTCATCCTTCGTCAGCCATGCCCGCTTGGCCTGCAAAATCCCGTAGCGAATCTTTTCCATGTGCGATGTGTGATGCGAGTCCGTATTGATGACGACCTTCACTCCGTGCTGCTTGGCCTGACGTAGATGCACGTCGTTGAGATCGAGCCGGTCTGGATAGGAATTGAGTTCCATCGCCACTTTGTGTTTCGCGGCTGCCGTCAGCACGGTGTGCATGTCGAAAGGATAAGCATCGCGGCGAAGCTGAATTCGGCCCGTCGGATGCCCAATCATCGACGTATTCGGATTTTCAATCGCTTTCACGAGGCGCTCGGTCATCTTCGCCGATTCCTGATTGAAGACCGAGTGAACGCTCGCGATGACGAGATCCATCTGGGCGAGAACCTCGTTCGAAAGATCGAGATCGCCGTCAGCGAGAATGTCGACTTCGATGCCGGCAAAGATCTTGATCCCGTCGATTTTTGCGTCCGCATCGTGAATGCGCCGGATGTGCTCGACCGCTCGCTTGTCGTCGAGGCCGTTGGCAAACGCAAGATTCTTCGAGTGATCGGTGATCGCCATGTATTTGTAACCGCGCGCCTTGCCAGCTTCGGCCATTTCTTCGATCGTGTTGCGGCCGTCAGTCTCGACCGTGTGCATGTGCACGTCGCCCTGCAGGTCCGCCTGCGCGATCAGTTGGGGCAGGGAATGATTTTGCGAGAGATCAATTTCGCCAAGGTTCTCGCGCATCTCCGGCGGGATGTAGTCGAGCTTAAGCTTGGCGTAAATCTCTTCTTCGGTCTTGCCGGCGACTGGCTTCTCACCCTCGAGCGTGGAGAGGCTGTATTCGTTCAGCGTGAAACCCATTTTCAGTGCGCGCTGCCGTAGCGCGACGTTATGGCCTTTTGATCCCGTGAAATATTGCATGGCCGCGCCAAATGATTCCGGCGGTAACAGCCGCACGTCAACCTGCATACCACTACGGACGTGAAAACTGATCTTGTTGTCGCCGCTGGCAATCACGTCCATGAGCGGAGGATATTTCGCGACGTGCGCGATCGCTTCCTGGCGGCCAGGTTCGGTCATGCAAGCCTTCCCCGTGACCAGGATGTCGAGATCGCCCACAGTTTCACGGCCACGGCGAAGCGACCCGGCCGGCGTGATCTTGTCGATGCCCGGAAATTGCTTTACGTACTCGGTGATCTTCTCGCACTCGATTTCCGCTGCATCGATCAGAAAGCGGCCGCCGATCCGGCGGTAGTCCTCGATGGCTTTGATGAGTTTCGCTTCGTGCTTTTCGCCCATGCGTGGAAGTTCGCGGATCTTGCCTTCCCGGGCGAGTTTTTCGACACCATCGACATCGCTAACTTTGTAAGAGCTCCAAATGAGGGCGATCGTCTTCGGCCCCAGTCCCTGAATTTTGAGCAACTGCAGCATCGAGGGATGATATTTCTCGAGGAGTGTCGTCTGGGCTGAGAGTTTGCCGGTCGTGAGCAATTCCTGCAGGTTGGTGAGCATCCCTTTGCCGATGCCTGAAATGGCAAGAACCTGCTTCGGCTCATGAATGATGTCTTTGATCTGGTGGGAATGATTCTCGATGGCCTGCGCGGCATTGCGATAGGAACGAATGCGGAAGGAGTCTTGCCCGTCGATCTCGAGCAGGTCGGCAGTCTCGTACAGAACGTTGGCGATGGCCTTGTTGTCCATGGGCAACACTAGGGTAAATAAAGTTCGACAGGAGAGCCAGTGCGCTGGATGGTCAAGAGCTAATGGTGAAATTGGCGGGTTCTTCCTTACCTGGTGCGTATCCTTGCCACAAGTTAGAAACGAACAAAAGAACGCACCAGTCGCGAGGAACCGATATGTCGACAACGCGATCACAGGGATGGACGTCGCAAGTCCGATATTCAAGACCACAAATGCCGAGGAGGGAAAGAAACGTTGTCAGCCGCAATGGAAGGCGAAAAAGGCACGCCCGATTCCAGTCGCCGCGACGAGAGCAAAAATCAGAACCAGCGCAGCGCCCGAGAGGGGCACTGACCGCGATTTTCCGACGGCTCATCCGGAAGATGCTACTCCAGGACAGCTCTTATCGACATTGAGATGTGCTCTGCAAGCTCCACATTAGTCTCAAGCAGCTTTGGTCACATTCGCGGCTTGGGGACCCTTTTGGCCTTCGGTGATTTCGAACTCCACCTGATCACCTTCTTGCAGGCTTTTGTATCCCTCGGAACTGATCGCGCTGTAGTGGACGAAAACGTCAGCGCCATCGGCGCGTCCGATGAACCCATATCCCTTCGCGTTATTGAACCACTTCACGGTTCCTTTCAAACGTTCCACTGAACCCCCTTCTTTCGCACGTCCTTATTTGGGGGCCAAAGGACGTGCCCGCAATCAAGCATTAGGATGCATTTTGTCGCCGGAGGGGTAGGCTGTCAAGAACGGGAGCAATCGAAAAAGCTTGAGACAACACATTGAAGATTTACCGCAACGAAATAGCCATCTCAGAAAAAATACTCGACGTATTAAGGGTTACTTCGATCGCGTCTTGTGATCGAGCCACAGCACGGAAGTGATGGTCTTCGCGTCCTGAATCGCCCCGTTCAAAACCATCTTCACCGCAGCGCGCAGAGCGACAAACCGCGTTTCGATCAGTTCATCTTCCTCCGGTTCCGCCTCACCGGCGGTTAGCCCTGTAGCTAAGTAGACTGCCATGGTTTCGGCTACAAAACCGGGGCTGGCGAAGAACTTTAAGATCCTGCGCCAGTGCGCGGCGCGATAGCCAGTTTCTTCGATGAGCTCCCGCTTCGCAGCCCTAAGGCCGTCTTCGCCCGGATCGATTCTTCCGGCTGGCAATTCCCACAGATAAGATCCGGCAGCATGACGGTATTGCCGCTCGAGCAAGATGCGCGGGGTTGTCCTCGAGTCGTCGACTGCGAGCACAACCACCGAACCGCTGTGGTGAATGAGGTCTCGGCGCACCTTGATCCCACCAGGCTCCAGTACGTGGTCGGTCGTCACCGTGAATACGGGACCGCGATACACGATCTTGGAAGAAACGAGACGTGCTTTAGTTTTCTTCTTGCCGCGTCTAGTTGCCGATGATTTCGCCATGCAGACAATATAAAGCAGACGTTCGAACTTGCGGCAGGTAGCAATGCGTGGAAGGTTCGGTAGCTTCTGCTATGCTGCCGGTCATGACGGCGAAGCCGCGGATCTCGATTGTTGGCGCGGGAAATCTGGGCGACGCGTTAGCGGTTGCCCTGCGCGCTGCGGGATACGCCATCGACTCGGTGATCTCACGATCTCATCGGGAGTCTTTGCGAAAAGCGCGGAACCTGGCACGCAGGGTCGGAGCCCGTGCTCTCGTCGGACCGGAGCACATGCGGGCCGAGTTGGTGTGGTTTTGCGTGCCGGATTCGCAGATTGCTGCCGCTGCAAACGTCCTCGCCCAGGGTTCCTGGAGGGCCAAGATCGCCCTGCATTCCAGCGGCGCATTGTCGAGCGACGAACTCATCTCGTTGCGACGGCAGGGAGCTTCGGTGGCATCCGTGCATCCACTTATGACGTTCGTGGAAAGGGGGAAGCCACGTCTGGACGGAGTACCGTTCGCCATCGAGGGGGATGCCGCCGCGGTTCACGTGGCTCGACGGATCGTGCGCGACCTGGGCGGGCAGCCGTATTCGATTCGGAAGAAAGACAAGGCTGCTTACCACGCTTGGGCGACGTTCGCGTCGCCGTTGTTGACGGCGCTTTTAGCGACGACCGAGCAAGTCGCTCGGCTAGCGGGAGTAAGACGCCGAGACGCCGTAAAGCGCATGATGCCAATTCTCAGGCAAACTCTGGAAAATTACGCCGCGTTCGGCGGCCCGAACGCCTTTAGCGGACCGATCATTCGTGGTGATATCGATACGATAGAGCGGCACTTGCAGGTTCTTCGAAAGTTGCCGGCGGCGCGAGAGGTCTATTCGGCCCTTGCCGAGGCCGCGTTGCAACACTTGCCGGCCAAGAATAAAAACGCCCTCAAGCGGACGCTGAATTCGCGCCCACGTTGAGCCGTCGGGTGAAGACAAGCAATGCCAGAATCGCGAAGGGCAGGGAAGCCGCGGATCGGATCGGCAGCGAGAAAATGGGCGTGGAATCAAAGACGGCCGGCGACAGCAGTGGACGCATCAAAATTAGAGCGAAAGCCGCGATCCAATTCCAGAAAACAAGTAACGCGCCGATCAAGAGCAAGATTTGTGAGACTCGCCCCTCTGCAGCCAACTCGCGATAGTATCGCGCGAGCAACAGCATTGCAGGAATCAATATCAAGTGATCGTAGACCGCCTGGCCCGGCAGGATCGTAATTGCTGTCACGGAAACCATCAAGCTCAGTGTGAACCAGAATTCGAACGATCTCGAGTTCGCGGCTCGATTGCGCCAAGCAACCAACAGACATAGAAGGACTGACACACTCGTCAGGAGCAGTGTGGTTGGAGTCGCAAACCGCGGACCCAGTGGCGCGGTCAAGACCTCGGTCACGAGCGGTGGCCTCGTGTAGTGCCGGTAGGCCAGGACGGTGCGAATCCACGACTCTATCCAGTGAGGCAGGACTGCGGTCGCGGTCCCAATCAGCAAACCTTCCGTCACGATTAGTCCGAAGACAAAGCCGCGCCGCTCGCGCCATAGGCTCAAGCTCCATAGGAGCAGAAAGAAGATTGCGAGCGCCGTCACCTGCGGCTTGATCGTCGTTAGCGCAATCACGACGCCTGCGAGGAAGAACCTTTTCCGCTCAATTGCTAACAGCGCCGCCGCAAGAAGAAATGCGACCAACAGGCCCAATTGCTCAGCGAACAAACCTTCCAGGGCCGGATAGGTCGCGACTGTCAGAAGCAGGATCACACCCACCCAACCCGTCGCCAAGCGCCAATCCAGCGCTCGCAACCACAAAAGCGGTGTAGCAACCGTCAATGCGAACAGCGCGACCAGAACGACAATGCGAATCGCTGGAAAGGGAACCTGCGCGGCCGGCCAGAACAGTAAATCGGCAAACGCCGGATAAGGAAAAACCCGGCGGTCAACCGGATCTCCCGCGCGAGTAGCATCGAGTGGACGCCCATAGAGCCCAACCTGAATGTCCCGCGTCATCTCGACGCTGTACGGATCGCGCCGAAGTTGGAATAGCTCTCTCGCAGAGAGCCAGACCTGGTAAAAATCGTTGCCAAAAGAATATCCATTGCCCAGTCCTTCAGCCGTGCGCACGGCCACCACACGGGGCATGAAGAGTCCTTGATGGTAATACAGCATGGACGCAGCGCCGATCAGCGCCAGGCAGAACGCAAGGAGGGGTGAGAGGGCGCGATTTGCCGACCCGGATGCGGTCATTTTCAGGTCAGCGAATTAGAGCACGCAGAAGGAATCCGCGCAATGAGTGCGCGGAGTGGCCTACTGGCTGGACGTGAATAGGTGCCCGAGCTTTTCTTTTTTAGTCTTGAGATACTCCTGGGCGTGGGGACTGGCGTCGACTTCGCACGGTACACGCTCTACGACGTGCACACCGGCGTTTTCTAAGGCTTCGACTTTGTCGGGATTGTTCGATAGCAATCGCACTCCACGGATGCCCAACGCTTTCAAAATCTCCGCCGGAAGCGTGAAGTCCCGATGATCGGCCTTGAAGCCGAGTCGCTCATTGGCTTCGACAGTATCAAGACCCTGATCCTGCAATTCGTAAGCCTGCAATTTGGCCATTAGACCAATCCCGCGCCCTTCCTGTTGCTCGTAAATCAGGATCCCCGCACCCTCTTCGGTAATCATCGACAGAGATAATTCCAGTTGTTGGCGGCAATCACATCGCAAAGAGTGGAAAACGTCCCCAGTCAGGCATTGGGAATGAACTCGAACTAGCGGGGGCGCCGACTTCACGTCGCCCATGACCAAAGCTACCGCTTCCTCAATGCGTTTTGTTCCGTCCGACCCGCTTTCGCCGCGGAAGCCGTAAATGCGGAACTGGCCCCAGCGGGAAGGAAAATCCGCGGAGGCGACTTGCTTGACGTTGTTTTCGTTCACCACTCCATTATAGCGGTCGAATGTAGATCAAGTGGAGGAGCGGCGGATGAGATGTTAGCCTCGCGCGCGGAATGGGAATACGGCGTCCTGCTTCGAGGGGATCGGTGTGCCATTTTTTGTGGCGGGACGGAAGTGCCAGTTCTCGAGTGCTGCGAGACATTTGTCGTCGATGTCGTGTCCGAGGCTCTGTAGCACGGCCGTGTGCACGATTTCACCGCGCTCATCGATCGTAATTTCAATCACTTCGTTACCGGGCGAGTCTGGCAGTTGCCAAGGATACACAACGGGATCGGACGTGGAACTCGGGAGTGCTGGACGGATTTCGTCGCCGTAAATCGATCCCCGGCTCAACGTTCCGTAAGTAAGGCCCGCCTCGGCGCCGTGACCCTGGGCTGTCAGTGTCTGAGTTTTCGAAGCGTCCTCAGCTTCCGCGCGAGCCAGCGGAGTCTGAGTGCCGTTTAGCTTCGTCTGTTGCGCGGCTTTCCATGTCAACTTTTGTCCGAGCCGCTGATGACGGTATTTCTGGCTGGCGATGTCCGGAGAAGTGTGGGAGCTGTCGTCAGGATTCTTGTTGGACCAGTAGAGCCGAGTGACAGACTTGCCATTTTGGCCGAAGGCAACAGAGACAGGGTTCAGCAACTGCGGTTCGGGTGCATGCAGCATCCACGCCAGCAAAATACCGTGTACTAGGACCGAGCCCGTCAGCAGCCAGCGCTGTCTTTTTGCGGTCGCGGGATTTGGTTGGGCGAACATCTCGATCTGGATTCCCACAGTGCTTCTTAAGCTAGTTAGACGCAAGAGGCGGGTCTTCGTCAAGGTACTTTCTGTAGGCATCAGAACGGGCGGATTGATGTAGAATCGGCGGGAGCAGTTTTCGAAAGCACTGATAAAATAGTTAGTGCACGTCTGATCCCGCTTTTGCACACGGGGCTATAGCTCAGCTGGGAGAGCGCATCGTTCGCAACGATGAGGTCGTCGGTTCGATCCCGACTAGCTCCACCATATTTTTCAATCACTTAGAAAAAATGGAAATCCTCTCCCGTTTGCCCGTCTCTCCCTGTCGTCGAGCCTGCAAGGCCTTTTGGTGCAAGGGAGTAAGCCTTCTGGGAGCCAAAGGTGCGATTGTCTGGAAATTGGTCTTGTTATAAATTGTTTCGACCCTTGGGAGGTCGCCTGATGAGCTCAAAATCGACAGCAAGCGCACTGCTAGCGCTAGGCGCGGCGGTGTGTTTGACCGCCTTTACTCCTGTGCAACTTCTTGCACAGGCGGAACGGCGTCCCCTACTGACGAACCACGTCCCAAATGAAGTGGCTACCGGCATGGCGCCGATGGTGGGCCATCTTCCGGCAGAGCAACAACTAAGTCTCGCGATCTCTCTCCCGGTAAGAAACCCGGATCAGCTCGAAAGGTTTCTCGAAGATTTATATAACCCCCAAAGTTCTAGTTTTCACCATTATCTGAGCGTAGATGAGTTCGCGGAGAAATTTGGCGCGACCGAAACCGACTATGCCTCGGTCATCCGATTTGCGGAAGCCAACGGCCTTACGGTGAAGAGCAAGGGCTCTAACCGGATGGTTGTGGATGTAGAGGGGCCGGTGTCCAAGATCGAGAGTGCCTTCCACACGAGTTTCGGTGTGTATCAACATCCGACCGAGGCGCGTACGTTCTTTGCGCCTGAGCGCGAGCCGCTCGCAGAACTGGATGCTCAGATCCTGCACGTGTCAGGCATGGACAACGTCACCTTGCCGCATTTCAAGAATGTGATCGCCGACGGCGTGATATCCGCCAAAGTTTCGGGATCCGGTCCCTCGGGATCGTTCCTTGGTCGTGATTTGCGAACGGCCTACTACGGCTCCGGATCGCTCAACGGTGCTGGCCAGACCCTCGCGGTGTTCGAGTATAAGGGCTACAACTCGAGCGACGTCACCACCTACTTTAAGAATGCGAATCAAACGCTCACCGTTCCGATCAAGTCGATTTCTGTCGGCGGGGCATCGACGGTTTGCAATGCGGGATGCACTGATATTGAGCAGGCTCTTGATATCGAGCAAGCCATTTCCATGGCGCCCGGGTTGAGCCAGTTGAGTGTTTACGTCGGTAGGAACGATATCTCCATCTTCAATCAGATGGCCGCGGACAACGTCTCCAAGACGGTCAGCGTCTCCTGGGGATGGGCCAAAGATCAGGCGAGCTTGGATCCGATCCTGGAAGAAATGGCGGCGCAAGGACAAACAGTCTTTGTTGCAACCGGCGATCAGGGCTCGGGCACGGCCGCGAACGTTGTGTGGCCATCGGATGATCCGTGGGTGACGGCTGTGGGCGGAACTGTCCTCACCACCAAGAGCGCCGGTGGCGCCTGGCAGTCCGAAACGGGGTGGGCCAATAGTGCGGGCATGGTCTCAAAAAACAACGTGCCGATTCCCAGCTACCAGCAACTTGCTGGTGTGATTTCAGGAACGAATCGCGGTTCGACAACACTGAGAAACATTCCTGATGTCTCTTCTGAGTCCGCCGCCGCGCAATATGTTTGCGCTAACGGATCCTGCAGAAATCAGGGTGGTGGCACCAGCTACGCCGCTCCTCTCTGGGCAGGTCTCTTGGCTATGGTGAACCAGCAGGCAGTCTCCCATGGCGGTACTTTGATGGGATTCTTTAATCCAGTGCTCTATGGTGTCGGCACGGGATCTGGCTTTAAGAACGACTTCCACGACATCACAAGCGGCGGCAATGGATCGTACTCTTCGGTTTCAGGGTATGACCTCGTAACCGGCTGGGGCAGCCCGCAAGGCGTCAATCTGATCAACGCCCTGGCTCCGTAAAAGAGCCTCGGTGGATTGTTGCAGTGGGCGAACGATAACTAGAAAATAAAATAGGCAGTCCGAGATTCGCGGATCTCGGGGGCTGTTTTCATTTCCGGCAGGTTGGCTTGGGTCACCGCTGCTCCTTCACTTCTGACCTTTTGCTTGCTGATGATCCTCACCGCCTAGATCCAAGCCAAACTGCGGCTTCTCGTATGTACCCGTCACGTGTACGGGCACGATCTCGCCTTTTTTCTTCTTCTTGAAAATTGGATCCATGACTTTCAGAAGGAATGCCTTCATTCCTGTTGAAGTATCTGAAATTTTTTTGTCGACTTTGATCAGCCCGTGCAGATCGACCTTATGGCTCACAACGTCGTAGTCGCCGTGCATTCGCGCAAAAGCGCCCGGAACGCTGAAAGACAAGTCCGAAAATCGAGCGACTCCTCCAATCAGGGCGGTTTTGCCTTCAAGGTTCGTGAGCACCGTTTCGGGATCTTCTTTGTTCTGTCCACGCGCCCCCGCACTCAGTTGATCGACATTCTGTTGCGTGCCTGAATCAGAAAACTTGCCGTCATCAACCCCGAACGAGCCATCGAGGCGAACTCTTCTCAAGAAGGAGGCATCGCCGCCCGGAATCTCGGCTTTGGTGCTGAGCGATACTTCCCCCGACATCGGTGACCGAGGGGAGTCGATGAAGAGTCCGAGAAAATCCTCGATCCGTCCCCGCCTCGTCGTGAGGCGTAGTTGTGCAACTTTGCCTTTTTTATTGTCCGAGCCGGCGATGCTTCCGCTGGCGATGACGGTCGTGCGTCCGAACTTGGCGTCGACCCTCTTCAGAAATGTGTCGCCCTTGATGCCGTCGACGTACGCGTCGAAGCGGCTCGTGAGCCGGACCTTGTGATTGCCGGATTCGACTTCAAAGTCAGGCGTGTCGGTTGTGCCCGATACGTCGATATGCTTCAACACGCCTCCAAATCTCCCCTGCGACGATAGAAATCCGCTGATGCCGCCATAAACTCCGAGATCTGCATGATCGAATGTGTATTCGCCCGAAATCGGCGTGTCTCCTGGATGTCCCGTGGTCCAGGCTCCGAACTTTCCTTCGACTGAAATCTCGCCCGGCGGTTGAGGGTTTTGGAATTTAAGCCGGTAGGAAATCGGTTTCTCCCAACGGACATCGCTGAGCAGCGCTTCGTGAACATCGAACCGCAATAGCGTCTTATTGTCAGGATCATCCGACACGAAGTCGACCGTTGCACCGTTGGCGATTATTTGGTCAATCACAATGTTCGTATGCTTGGTGGGGAACTTGTAATCGCTTCCGATCGGTGGAATGAAAACGTGCGCTCCCTCCGCCTTGATGCGCATGACATGCTGCCTGAGAAGCCCAAAATAACTTCCCTTGATCACAAGTTTGTCAATTGAGATCAACTTGAACTGGCGCGCGCCCTGGCGAAACTCGACGCCCTCAAGAACGCATCCCGGAGCAGGAAAGTGGGTGCGCCGATAACTGCGAATCGTCACCGTGCTGCCGCCCGCTTCCTCCAAGTCTCTCAGTACTGCGTTCCTTGAAAACGGTGACATCCGGATATACGTCACAATCGCTACGCACACAACGACGATCACAACCGCCAGAGCCGCGCAGGCCCTCTTGTGGGTGCGATACGGATCGGGAGGACGGACTGTTGTGGCCGGGGTCTTATCGCTCGCGACAGTCGTCATCGTTGCCATCAATCTTTGACTACTATTGGCGATAAAATGTTGGACCCTCATTTCGGGCGACCCATATTACCGCCAGATCTGCTCGAGTGGTCTGGCTCGTCTTGCAATTGTCGCAGCGATTCCGTAGCCTTCAGGCTCGGTTTTGCACAGGAGGATGTTCGTGCGAGTTAGGTTGCCGATTCTTTCGAAATATCTAGTATCTCTAGTCGGCTGCGATTGCTTGCGTTCCCGCCTTCGCGGCACAGGCGATACGCCTGCACGTCGATCTGACGGACGCGCCTCGAAACATCTATCACGCTCACCTGCAGGTCCCCGTGCACGCGGGAGAGGTGTCGCTGGTTTTTCCCAAATGGATTCCGGGCAATCACCGTCCCAGCGGTCCGCTTGGCGGTCTGACGGGAATACGTATGGAGGCGGCCGGACATACGATAGCGTGGCAACGGGACGACGTCGACGTATATCAGTTTCACGTGATAGTCCCAGCCGGAGTCGAGACGCTCGACGTTGCTCTGGATGCGATCACGTCGCACGACAGCGCGGGAGGCGGAGGTCCAGCTGCGTCGTCGAACATCCTCGATTTGAACTGGAATGCCGTCGTCCTCTACCCCAAAGGCACTCGGTCCGACGACATCACCTTCACTCCGTCCATTACGTTGCCAGCCGGGTGGAAGTTCGGCACAGCGTTGCCTGTGGCGCACGTGAATGGAAACGATGTCGAATTTGCTCCGGTTGCACTGACGACGCTCATCGACTCGCCAGTCATCGCGGGAGAGCACTACCGGAAGGTCGAGTTGACGAAAGCCGGCGAGACCCCGGTCCACGTAATGGATATCGTCGCCGATGCCGAGGCTGACCTCGATATGCCTCCGAAAGATCTTGCGGCCTTTCAGAAACTGGTGGCGGAAAGCGGTGAGATGTTTGGAGCGAGGCACTACCGCGAGTACCACTTTCTGCTGACCTTGAGTGATCAGGTCGGCGGACACGGCTTAGAGCACCACGAATCGAACGACAGCGCCGCCGAAGAGCGGATGTTCCTGGAACCCGAGCTGGACATGCTTTACGGGGCCCTCGTGCCGCATGAGTTCACGCACTCGTGGAATGGCAAGTACCGGCGTCCGGCCGGTTTGGCCACGCCAAACTATCAGGAGCCGATGATCGGAAATCTGCTTTGGGTTTACGAGGGGCTTACCGAATATCTAGGCAATGTGTTGGCGGAGCGGAGCGGATTCTGGACCGATGAGCAGTATCGCGAATCGCTGGCGGGCACGGCGGCGATGCTTGATCATCGGACCGGGCGCACATGGCGGCCTCTCGAAGATACTGCCCGATCCGTCCAGACGCTGCGCACGCTGTCGGCTCCCGACTGGACGAATTGGCGGCGCACTCTGGACTACTATCCCGAAGGCGAATTGATCTGGCTCGAAGTGGATTCGATCATCCGCCGCGAAACACACGGGCAACGCTCCATGAATGATTTCTGCCATCGATTCCATGGCGGCGAGAGCGGCACACCGAAAGTTGTGCCCTACACGTTCGACGACGTTGTGAAAGCGTTGAACGACGTCACCCCCTACGACTGGGCGAAGCTGCTCCATGAGCGCACCGGCGCTACCAGTACCCACGCGCCCCTGGGTGGGATCGAGGGCGGCGGATGGAAGCTGGTTTACAACGACAAGCCGAACGTCTTCATTGCGGCGGCTGAAAAGCAGTACAAGTTCTCAGATTTCACATATTCCCTTGGATTTTCGGTCGGCGAAGACGGAAAACTTGCCGATGTGATCGTCGGTTCTCCCGCTTATCAGGCGGGTCTTGGGCCAAGGATGCAGTTGATCGCAGTCAACGGACGGAAGTGGACGCCTCCCGTGCTGAAGGCTGCACTGCGGGCGTCGAAGGGTACGGATCAGGCGATCGAATTGATCGTTGAGAACGGCCAGTATTTCAAGACCTATTCCATCGCCTATCACGACGGGGAACAGAATCCGCACCTGGAGCGGGTTTCGGACCAGCCGGATCTCTTGGGAGACATTCTGAAACCCTTGTCCCATTAGGGGCAGGCTGAGCGGGCCTTTTGGTACCAAAGTAAGCCGGATGTACCTCTGGCACTGCTACAATCGCCCGGGAAGCAATAAAATAGTAACCATCTAGTGTCCCCCATTCCTCGATTTCCGCGGGTTCCTGCCAAGTGGCTCCTGACAGCCGGTCTGTGTGCGGGTGTGTCCATTCCATCGTTTGGGCAGGCTGTCGTGCGTTCGGTAAAGATTCTGGGCGGAAAAGATACCGTCGAGATCGAAGTCGAAGCCAGCGACCGCATTACACCGCAATCGCAGGTGGTCACTAGTCCCGATCGGCTGGTCGTCGACTTCCCGAATTCGCGTCCCGGTGACGGTGTGCGCAACCAGTCCGTGGATCGTGGGGAAGTGAAAGATGTTCGCGTCGGTTTGTTCCAGTCGAAGCCGCCGGTTACGCGTCTGGTGATCGATCTCAAGAGTGCACAGTCGTATCAGGTGTTTCCGAACGGCCGCACGGTAATGATCAAGGTTGTGGGCGGAGCGGTTGCATCGGCTCCAGCCCCGGCTCCTGTCAATTCAGCTCCGCAGCCAGACGCACGTCCCGGTCTGGTTGCTGCGAGCTATACGAGTCACCCCGAGCCCGTTCATATCGAGGAAGCCCCTCAGCCTCCCCTTCTGGTTTCGTATCAGAATGGAATGCTGGGAATTCACTCGGACAAGGCGACGCTCTCCGAGGTTCTATACCTTGTGCAGAAGCGAACCGGTGCCGATATCGCGATTCCTGCGGGAGCCGAGCAAGAGAGAGTTGCGGCTGATCTGGGACCGGCGCCTGCGCCTGAAGTTCTGGCGCAATTGCTGAACGGCTCGAAGTTCAATTTCCTGATTCTGAACGCGGCCAACGATCCGTCCAAACTCGACCGCGTAATTCTCAGCACCCGTACGGAAGGGAATTTTGTTGCGCCTCTGCCGCCGGCTCAGAATAACGACGACAGTGGCAGCGACGACGAAGAACCGCCGCCGGTCCGGAATCAGCCGGACGCCAACAATCCCAACCCGCCTCAAGTGCCTCCGCAAGCCGAACAGCAGCAGCAACAACGGCCCGAGCCGGATCAGGGCACGCCCGAGCAGTAGAACTTTCCTCTTTAACAATTTGATTGATCTGGATGGAAGAGCTGCGCCTATGGAGGCGTAATTAGCCGTACCGGTACGGGCGAAGAGCCGGAGACGGGGTTGTTTGTACCAACGGTTGCGCCGTTGCCGCAACCCGCGACGTTGAGAACGGTTACGTTGAGACTTCCGTCGGCGCCTTCGGAATTAACGAAAGCTTGCAGAAATCCGACAATAGTAACTGGCGCCTGGTTGCCCGTGACGACAAGCGGTGCACTCACGTCATAGATCGGCAAAGAAATAATCGAATTGCTGCTTGTGACCACGCTGCCACTGATTCCGACTGGATTCGCGCTGCCTGCCGTGATCTTGTAAGGATAAGAAGTCGTGTCGAGTATGTCTTGGCCACTCGCAGGAGTCGAATTCGAGTTCGTCATTAAACACGCCACGCCAGTGGCCGTGTCTCCCGACGGACCGCCAGGATTCTCGGTGAGGTCGATGACGTTTGGAGTAGCAGCGCTCGCGCTCGGTATGCCGCATTGGTACTTCGTTGTTGTGTCGCAGCCTGTCACTGCCGGTTCGTAGTCCAGATTCGAACCGGATCCGCTGGTCCCACAGGTGGGTACAGCGATTGAGGATGAAGTAATCTCACCAGGGAGGTACTCGAGATTGGGCGTTGGTGGTGGCCCTCCTCCGACAAAGCCGCCAACAATCACGTTCGCGCGGGCTTGATTGTTCACCCGGACGCAGTTTGTTCCCGGCTTACAGTCGGCGAATAGATTAAAGGTTTCGCCGATTACTCCGTTCGCGGTGGTGGGCAATACACCCGGATGAAGGATGGAACCGTCCGCCACAGTTACAAACGGGTTGCATGCCGCGCCGGTGCAACCAGGCGCATTGAAGGGATCGCGATTTGGCAGCATTAAGGGTTTTACGCAAGTTGGTTGAACTGGAGTGACATTCGGGCTCGAGACATTTCCGTTAAGGTCGGACGCAGACGGATTGAAGGCCTCTGCTGTCGCTTTTGCACTTACCGTATTTGAGGTATTTCCCCAGATTCGTGAGAAGAATGTCGGCAGACTCGCGCGACTGATTTGGACGGTAGCCATCGGATTCACTCCGAAGGCGGCAGGCAGTGTGGAGCAATCCTGCGTCCCAGTTGCGCCGCCCGCCGAGTACGTTACGGTCGTCGTTGTCGGTACCGCGCCGCCCACAGCTCTTTGAGTTGAGACTGCGATAGCCGCCAGAGAAGCGGGACTACCAGCCCCGCCGCAAATGGCTTGCCAAGAGGACGAAGTGTTGGCGGGATCGCCGGTCATCCCTGAAATTGAGATCACGCGGGCTGCTGCCAATGCTGCCGCATCCGCGGACCGTTGTGCCTCTTCTCGCGCCACGTAAAGCGTGATGACATCGATTGAAAGTGCGGCGATTGACATGATCGCAACCATGGCGATGGCGACCAGTACCATAGTCACGCCCCGCTCGCTTTGAGCTAGTGAGCGCGACGCACTTGGTTTCCGGATTACGGGCTTCTTCATGGTTCAGTTTTCGTTCATCGCTACCGCTGAAGCGGTGATTGTTGTGGGTAAGGCAATCGCGCGTCCCAAGAGATTTGCTGCTTGCCCGAATTTCCACTGGTATGCATATGTGACGCTGACACAAGTTCCAATCACGGCAGTCTGCCCGCCCAAGGTCGGCGAGGTGCAGTTGATGGCGGTCGTCGTAGCGCCTACTGCCGGGAAGTAGTATCCGCGGTTGATGACGATGGTCAGTCCCCCAGGAGGACACCCTGTGGTGCCAGTGAAGGTCCACGTCAGTCCAGACGTGCCGCTGAGAGAGGGCGTGCAGTCATTGAGATTGTTTGTGAGTAAATAGCCGTCCACCATTTGAAACGCGTCGCTGACTGAAACAGGAAGCGGCGCTGAAGGCGATTTCAGGTCGCCGGAAGGATCTGCCGCCGCGGTGTGGGCGGCATCCCCTGCAACATTTGTCAGTTTCTGCTTGAGGGTATAAGCGCCGCTGAAGTCGAAGATGCCCACTACAAATACGATGAGCAAAGGCAGAGCAACAGCAAACTCGACTATTTGCGAGGCACTCTCTTGGCGCCACAAGAAGTGGTAGGCGGCACTGGCGCCGGCAAGGAGATGAGAAATTAATTTCACTGATTCTCCAACCTCACGAGCGCTGAGGAACTGATCCAAATTCGCTGCTTGTTGAGGGACGTAAAAGGCAGCCAGAACTGGAAGGGATATTGAAGAGAAACGGAAATGCCGCATGCGCCACCGGCTCCGGCTCGCGGGCTCATGTGTACTGGTGCTTGTACACAAAAATTGGTGCTCACCGTGGAATTGCAGGAGGGCAGACCACCAGTGCATTGCGTGTAAGAGGGAGGGGGCACTGGTTGTCGAGCCTTGGTGGGGTCCAATTTAGACGCAATCAGAGCTGCTTGAACCGCGCTGGCGGCGCTGGTCAATCGCTGTGGCAACAAATCTGTGCCGCAGGTTGCGCAAGCAGCAGAATAGGATCCAGCCCGGGCGCCTTCCTGGGTCGCCCGCGTGACTGCGCCATAAATCGCGAAAGCCTGCCCGAACCAAAAAATGCCGAGCAACACCATGAACATTAAAGGAAGGACGGCGGCAGCTTCGGCAATCTCGGCTCCGCCGGTCTCGTGGACCAGCCTGCCGAGAAGTTTTCTCGCGAGGGTTGTCATCTATATAACTCCCCTGACATGAGCCGCAGCGTACAGAACCACGGTGAGGGCGAGAGCAACGCCGTAGGGAACTTTGAGCGCATCTGGATTATCGAGCGACACCCTCGATCCCGGCAACTGAAATGTAACGAGTGACACCAAAATGTGCCCTATATTGCGCAAAGTCTGCCGGAATCGCCCTTTGTAGATCACGAGTCCCAAGGCCATGACCCCCGCCACGAAAATGGATCCGATCAGCAAATCGACCAGGATTCCCGGCCCTGTGAATGTCCCGACGGCCCCAGCCAATTTCCAGTCGCCAGCGCCTAAGCTGCGTAACAGTACAAACGGTAGGAGCAGCCCTAATCCAACCACTAGCCCTAGCAGGGAAGTCTTTAGTCCTCCCCAACCTCCGAGCACTGTGTTCGCGACCACCCCAACCACAGCCCCCGAGACGCTGAGCCAATTCGGAATCCGCCGGCTCCGCAAATCGGTCCACCCGGCGGCAAGCGACAGCAGGACGGCTCCAACCAGAATGAGAGGCTTCACGCCAGCCACGGTCCCTGCTGCGGGATCAATCGAGTTCCGTGCTGAGGTTGAATAAGGCTCATCTTGGACTGATCAGATTTCACGAGAAACGAGAGACGTACACAGTGGTTGCGGCCACCATAGCCGCCAAAAATGGCCTCTTGCGCGGATTTTCCCATAGCGACAAGGGCAAGTCAACGAGCCCGTTGCGCCAATCCACACATCGGTCACCAAGTGAGGTCTGCGATTTAGATAAGAAAAAAGGCCCGAACGAGTCGGGCCTTTTCGATTTCAACAAAGCGTTAGCGGTTGAATGCCGGGGCCGCGTTGTGCTCAGCCACGATCTTCTTCGCGTTATCCGCCAGAGCCTTTGCCTGCGGCAAGAGCTCAAGGCCCTTAACCACCTCGGGATCGGACTCAGTGCGAACTTTCATGCCTTCGTCCTGCCCGAACGCATCGACAAAAATCTCCGACTTGATATTCGACTTGATCCAGTCGCTGTTGTCCATGAGTTCAGCCTGCGTGTAAGGCACATTGCCCTCGTCAAGAGACTTATGAAAATCCTGGAACGTTGCATCGTCCACTTCGAAGCTCTTCGTTGGGTGATGCGTCACCACGTAGCGCTTGGCGAAGTTGAAGAACGCATAGTGCTGCAGCAGCGTGTCCTGGAAGTGGTTCGTCTTCACTGCGGCAATGTTCACATCCGGAGTGATGCCGCCACCGCCGTAGACTGTGCGTCCGCTGTCAGTGAGCTTCACTTCGCGGTTCGCCGTGTTGTTGTTCTCTGCGCCTTCGCGGCTGTAGTAGTAGTCGTACAGGGAAATGTTGCTGTAGTCGCGCTGGATCAGGCGTCCGCTCGGCGTGTAGTAGTGCGCCGTGGTGAGGGCCAGGCCCGTATTTTCAGACAGCGGATACACGGTCTGCACCAAGCCTTTGCCGAACGTGACTTCGCCTGCAATCAGACCGCGATCATGATCCTGAATGGCTCCGGAAACGATCTCCGCCGCCGATGCCGTCAAGCGATTGACCAGCACTACGACCGGATAATCCTTGCCGCCGTTGCCGTGCTGCGCCACGTAGCGCTTCTCGGCTGAGGCCCGGCCATGATGCGAAACGATGAGCTGTCCCTTCTTAAGGAACTTGTCCGCAACGCCTACGCCTTCGCTCAGCAGTCCACCAGGATTGCCGCGCAGGTCGAGGATCAATCCCTTCAGATCGCCGAACGAATCGAGTGCTTCCGCAACTTCGTGCTCGGTGGTCTCGTTAAATCCGTTGACGTGCATGTAGCCGACGCCCGGTTTAATCAAGAAGTGGACATCGACGCTGTACCGTGGAATCTCGTCGCGCACCAGCGTGAACTCCATCGGCTTTTCAACGGCTTCGCGCGCGATGCTGATGTGAACGGTGGTGCCCTTAGGTCCCTTGAGCAGGTCGGCCACATCGCCCGTGCTCATGTTCTCGGTCGATTTTCCGTCGACGGCAATGATCACGTCGCCCGGATGAATGCCAGCCTTGTAGGCCGGCGTCCCAGTAAAGGGATAAATCACGATGACTTTGTTATTGCGCGGACCGACGGTCATACCCACGCCGTAGTACTTGCCGCGCTGGTCTTCGCGCATCAGCGCGTAAGACTTCGGATCGAAGAAATTCGAGTGGGGATCGAGCGCGTGCAGCATGCCCGGGATCGCACCGTTGTAGATGGCTTTATCCGGGTTCACCGGCTCGGCGTAGTTGTCTTCAACCAGCGCGTAAACATCGGTGAATTGCTTGAGGCTATCCTTGACGTCAGAATCGCCGGTCATCGACGACTGCTGGCCCGAGCGCTGGGCAAACATGATTCCCAGAAACCCGCAGGCAAGGAGGAACAAAACTACGAGGAAGAGTGATCGGCGAGAACTACGTGCCATCTTGAAAGTTTCCTTCGTTGAGGGCTTGCGTGCACCCCAGCTACTGCACTGAATACAGGCAGTATATCACCAGCTTAGACGTCCCCGGACCGGGTTTGTTACCAGTGTAACCACCCCCGAAGCGGCCTACTTATCCTGAGATGCAGCAACCAGGGTTGGGGTTCTTTGGGAGCTGGAATTCGTCCCGGAATTGGCTTCGACGGTTTCAGTTGCGTTCGAATGTCTGGGCTCTTGGTTAGGCAGCGAGTCTGATTCGTTCTCGTCCGGCCAAGGTGTGTATGGGCTGTTCAGGCGGTAGGACGAGTGGTTGGCCGCGATGGCCGCCCCAATGCCCGCGCCAGCCAAGCCCACCAACGTTCCCAGAGCAAAACGGGCCTTGCCTGTTGTTCCCTGCTTTGGGGCAAGCGCGCCTAGTGCGAAACCAATCATTCCTCCGATAACCGCGCCTCGAAAAACCGGGCCCGGCGTTGGATTCGCCATGCGAACGCTGCGAGGCCGCGGCGGTAAGGGAAGTTGTCCGCGAGAGCGGCGAGGGAATTGAGCCACCGGGATCGAGCGGTCCCCTGAGGCTTCACCATTGCGTCTGGCGCACCCTGGGTCCGCGAGAGCGTACGCGCATCTCGCCGAAGCGGTCCCCGAGGTGGGTTTCATGTCTGGTATTCGGCTGTTCTGCGCGAGAGCGCAACCACTCACAAAAAATGCCGTAAGGGCGGCAACTATTCCTGAACTCGCTTTCATGGTTTCCTCCCGAACGAGCCTGACAAGGATTGGCAGGTTCTCGACGGAAGGAGTCTAGAGCCGTCCAGATCGCAAAACTGGTCAGCTTGGGACGGTTTCGCGAGTGTCACACGGCTTCAATCGGCTGCCGGATGAATTCCTCGCAGGCACGCAACTCAGCAATCGATGTCTCCGAAAGGAGCGGGAAGGGAATGGCCCGACATCCAGCGGGAAGTTGGTGCTCGGTCAAAACGTCGCAGACGATCGCCGCCGTCTGCTGCAGGCCGCTGTGCCAGTTCGGTTCGCGGGCGTCGCGGAAGACTAGACTGTCCGGATGAAACCCGACGGCGTTCAGGACAGCGCGCGCGACTTTCAGAAACTCCGGCCAGCGCGAAGCGATGCCGATCAGCGCGCCAGAACGCGCGGGCAGATAGGCGGCGAGTGACGCTGGCACCGAGCGTATTTGCAGAGCAATAATCTCGGTTCCAGCGGGTAGGATCTGGCGCACCATGGCAACTCGGTTGGGCAACATAACGGGCACCCCTCCGTCGGGATTTCTCGGACAGTCCTCCATTCCGAAACATCGCACCGGGAAGTTCGCCACGCGAGATAGTTCTTCTAGAAGAATCCGTCTTAGTTCTTCATCGGGCTCAATCAACAGGAAGTGGTCCGGAGGCTGCAACTCCAGCCATTGCCGCAGGCGCGTTCGCAGGGCAGGCAGCGACACTCCCATTTTTCTGGCTGAACGGAACAGGCGTGCGATCATCTGGTCGAGAGCCAGAGGCTGAGAAGCAGGCGTTTCCGGCTTGCTGGCGCTTACATAGACTCCGCTGCCACGACGGAACTCGACCCAACGATCGCGCGCAAGCTGGCGGTATCCCGCACTGATCGTATTCGGGTGGAGGTGAAATCGTCTGGCTAGGTCGCGGGTGCTCGGGAGGCGCTGCGCAGGCTTTAAATCGTCGCTCAGAATTCCGAGCACGACTTGGGTAACGAGCTGCTCCCGGATTGGAACGTCGCTCCCACGGGCAAACCAGAATTGCATGGCGGCAATATCATAAACTTCCCCGCCTAAAGCTTGTCATTCCTGTTCTGCGCGGCATTGCCGCTTTTCCATCTTGGGCAGTATGATGATGCCCATGAGTTTTTCCGAAACGATCTTCTTGTTCTTTCTGGCCCTGATTATCTTCGGGCCCAAGAAACTTCCGGAGATCGCCCGCCAAGTCGGAAAATTCATGAACGACTTCCGGCGCGCTTCCAACGAGTTCAAGGCCCAGATCGAGCAGGAGATCGCTCATCTGGACGTCGAAAACAAGCAAACAATTCTTCCTCCCAGTCCGGTGGAGGGAACCACGAGCCGTACTTGGAATACCGTGGAGGCTGAACCTGCGGCCACAAATCCTCCGGCTACTCTGACCGCTCCAGTCGACCCGCCGAAACCCGGGCTAACAGAGGGAGTTTCTGAAACGCCCGCGGTTGCCACCGAGGCGGTTCACCCGACTGAGACCGTGCACCCGACCGATGCCGTGACATCCCCGAGCTCTCAGGAATCGCATGCCTGACATCTGGGCCGCGTTCAGCGGCATTGGTGGCGAAGGGGGCGACGGAGACAAAGAGTCCATGCCTACCATGGGCTTTCTGGATCACCTCGAAGAACTGCGTCGCCGCATCGTGTATTCCATCATTTCGGTTGCCGTCGGCTTTGGTATCTGCTGGTGGAAGGTTGAGAAGATTTACGACATCATGCAGCGCCCCATCATGGACGCCCTTAAAGCCAACGGGATGTCGGAGAAACTCGTCTATCTGAACCCGACGGAGCCCTTCAATCTTTACTTGAAGATTGCTGCACTTGCGGGCCTGTTTCTGACCTCTCCATTCGTGCTGTACCAGGTTTGGATGTTCATATCGCCCGGACTCTACCGTAACGAAAAGCGCTATGTGATCCCGTTCATGGTTTCGACGATTACGCTGTTCTCGGCGGGAGGATACTTCGGTTACAAGATCGTGTATCCAGCCGCGCTCGAATTCTTGATTAACTTCGGCAAGCAGTTCCAGCCGATGATCACGATCGGTGAATACACCTCGCTCTTCCTCAGCATCATCCTCGGCATGGGGCTTATCTTTGAAATGCCGATCCTCGTATTTTTCCTGTCGCTCATGGGCATCATCAGCGCAGGATTCATGTGGAAGAACTTCCGCTATTCAATCCTGGTAATTTTCATCGTCGCTGCGATCGTCACGCCCACGACCGACATCCTGAACATGTGTATCTTCGCCGCCCCCATGATCGCTTTGTACGGCGTCAGCATCGGGGTTGCGTGGTTGGTCCACCCCAAGCAAAGAGCGGCACGAAAAGCAAAAGAATCGCAATGAGTGGATCCCTGTCGCTGACCTGTCTGGTGCTGGCCTCGGCGCTGGCGCTGTTCGCTTGCGACCGCGATAAGCAAACCATCCAGGTTCAGCCTCCCGCACCGCTTGATCCGGCCAACACAGTACGGAATTTCCCTCCCGAGAATGGCCCGCCGCCCACCGTCGACGGGAATCGCGCGCTTGAATACACGAAAGAAATCGTGAAATTCGGGCCGCGCCCTCTCGGCTCTCCGAACCACAAAAGGGTCGAGGATTATCTGGACGTGCATCTGAAGGGCGATCAGGTTGAGGACGACGTTTTTACCGCTGATACGCCGGTTGGGAAGTTTCCTGTTCACAACATCGTCGCCAAATATCCAGGCACAAAAGACGGCATCATTCTCATTGCCAGTCATTACGATACGAATTATCCCTTGCGTGATACTTCATACATCGGCGCCAACGATGGAGCCTCATCGAGCGCGCTTCTGCTCGAGTTGGCAAACCAATTTCGAGGGAAGACTCGCGACGGTTACAGCGTCTGGCTGATCTGGGACGACGCCGAAGAGGCAATGGTCCCTGACACGAAAATGGATTTTATGTCCGACAGCCTTTACGGCATCACGCATCTCGCCGAGAAATGGCAGGCCGACGGCACGCTGAAGAAGGTCAAAGCATTCCTGCTCGCGGACATGATTGGCGACGCCGACCTCAACATCGATCGTGACCTCAACTCAACGCCGTGGCTGGAAGATGTAGTTGCAGAGGCCGCGAGGCGGTCGGGATATCAATCGCATTTCTTCGGCCGTGACAACAAGGTTTCCGACGACCATCTTCCGTTTGTGAATCGCGGCGTGCCCTGCGCCGACCTGATCGACTTCATGTACGGCTATAACAACGTTTTCTGGCACACTCCGCAGGACACGGTGGACAAATTGAGTCCGAAGAGTCTTGAGATCGTGGGTGGCGTCATGCTCGGGACCGTGGGCATACTCGACAGGATGGATCCGTTGCCGCCGAAATAAACGTCGGGCAAAAGCGACACGAACTTTTCGCTGCGAGCGCTTTGCGCTTTTCAGCCATTTCATTTCTAATTCACTCCCATATATGCGAACTGTGAAGACCCTGTTCCTTGTTTGCATTCTCCCGCTCGTTTGCACCGCCGCCAATCCCGCCAATGACACCAACGATGTCGATCGTGTAATTCAGGCGGCACTGCAGCCCTCACCAATTCAGGAGAATCTGCGTCGCTTGACGGACGAAGTCGGAGGCAGAATTCCGGGCACGCCGGGTATGCTGCATGCCATCCAATGGGGCATGCAGGCATTGACTGCCGCCGGGGCCACAAACGTTCACAGCGAGGGCTTCGAAATCCCTTATTCGTGGTCGGAAGGCGCGACTGAGATGACGGCCAGCACTTCGTATCAGGTCAGCGCCAGTTCGGTCGGCGGTGCAACAATACTTTCACCGTTTCACGTTCGGGTCGTGTCCGTCGCGTGGGCTCCGGCACTGGCGCCGGTAAAGCATGTCCCGATCATCGATCTCGGCTCGGGTACCGACGCTGATTTCCAGAAAGCCGGAGATGTCGCCGGCAAGATTCTTCTGATTCACACTGTCGTTCTGAAAACGTGGGATGACCTCTTCGCCGAATATCAGAATGCTCCTCCGATTGTGGATCGTGCCGTGAAAGCGAGGGCGAAAGCGATCGCCTTTATGGCGACGCGCGAGCATGACATCCTCTACCGGCACACAAACTCCAGTGCCGGCGAAATCGACCGCCTGCCCATGGTCATCGTTGCCCGCGAGGACGGCGAGCGCATGGCCCGGCTTCTAGCTGCGGGAAATCACGTTTGGGCCGATCTCTCGATTCCCAACGAGATCGGCGGACCCATCAAAACCTCGAACGTGATTGGCGAGATCAAGGGAAGCGAAAAGCCCGACGAATTCGTCATTCTGGGCGCTCATCTTGATTCCTGGGAACTTGGTACGGGTGCGCTCGACAATGGCTGCAACGCGGCCCTGGTCATTGATGTTGTGCGCGCGATCAAAGCCTCTGGTATGGTCCCCAGTCGCACCATCCGGTTCATTCTTTTCTCCGGGGAAGAAGAGGGATTGATCGGCTCGCACGTGTACGCGTTCAATCATCGCGCCGAACTCGACAAAGCGGCTGGAGTGGTGATCTTCGATTCCGGTACTGGAAAAACGACAGGGTTTTCGCTCGGGGGCCGCAGCGACGTGGTGCCCATGGCGAAAAATCTTCTCGCGCCGCTCGTGCAATTCGATGTCAAGGAACTGAAGCTGGACATGGAATGGGGAACCGACCATTTCGACTTCATGCTGGAAGGCGTTCCGACGTTCGTTGCCGACCAGGAGGAAGCGAACTACCTCGAGAACTATCACGCTGTGTCTGACACGTACGACAAGGTGGATTTTCCGCAACTGAAGAAGCATGTTGCCGAAGCGGCAGTTTTGAGCCTGGAGCTCGCGAGCCTGCCCGAGAAGATCGGACCCCGGCTCACTCATGATCAAATCGAGCAGACCATGCGAGACAGTCATTCCGTGGACATGTTCAAATCCTTCGGCCTGTGGGACGATTGGGCCAGCGGCAAACGCGGACGGCAAAAATAGTGGTCACGTTTCATTCTTGATTGTCGGCTGAAATCGGGCGTCAGGGCTTGGGCTTGTTCTACTTCTGGGTTCTTTTCAACATTTTCGCGGTGGGCATGCTGGTACTGGACCTGCGTGTCCTTCACCGGCCCGGCCACAACGTGGGCTTTCGTGAGGCGCTGGGCTGGAGTGCCCTGTATGTCGGACTCGCGGCCGCATTCGCGGGCATCCTCTATTTCTGGCTTGGACACCAAGCCGCCCTTGAATTTACCGCCGGATACGTTCTCGAACTGTCCCTGAGTGTCGACAATCTTTTTGTTTTCCTGCTGATTTTCAACTACTTCGCGGTTCCCGATGATCAACAGCACCGCGTATTGTTTTGGGGAATCATCGGTGCATTGATCCTGCGCGGCATTTTCATTGGAGCCGGTGTCGGGCTCATCCATCGTTTTCACTGGGTTCTTTACATTTTCGGAGCGCTGCTGATCATCAGTGGAATCCGATTCGCTGTCATGGGAGACCGCAAGATCGATCCTGCGTCGAATCCCGTGGTGAAACTGGTCAGGCGGCTGATTCCGGTAACGAAGGAATATCACGGAGGGCGCTTTTTTTTCCGCCAGTCAAAGGGCGCAGGCCTCTACGCGACGCCGCTGCTCGTCGTTCTGCTGATGATCGAGACGAGCGATATCCTGTTCGCAGTCGATTCGATTCCTGCCATTCTCGCAATCACGCTCAACGCCTTTATCGTTTACACATCGAATGTTTTCGCCATCCTCGGGTTGCGATCTCTGTATTTCGCTGTTTCCGGGCTGATGAAGATCTTCCGCTTCCTGCATTACGGACTGGCGGTTGTGCTCATCCTGGTTGGCCTCAAAATGATCGCCGCCGATTACTTCCATATTCCGATAGCTGTCACGCTGGGATCGGTGGCGGCCACGTTTCTGGTTGCTATCCTTGCGTCGATTGCATTTCCGACGAAAGGAAAGGCGAGCGGCACGGCGCGGCATTGAAGCCTTGCGGCTCTCAGGATAGGAAGAGCACCTTCTCGCCGCGCACAATCGAGTGTTTAAGGAACTTCTTGTCGTCGTGATCGGGATAGTCGATGCGATAGTGCGCGCCGCGGCTCTCTTCGCGTGCCAAAGCTGAACGCGCAACCAGCAATGCGGCCAGATGCAGGTTGGCCGCCTCGTGTCCGCGCCGTGTTTTCGGATGCGCAAGCTTCGTGGCCATCTCTTCCAAGCTATTGACTGCCTTCTGCATCCCTGTTCGGATTCGCACAACTCCGACTTCATTCCACATCAAATTCTGGATTTGGTCGATGATCCCTTCCGGATCGGCATCAACGATGGCAGAAGTCGGATCGGCAAAAGGCGTCAAGGTTGCCTTGCCTGCCGCTTTCGCGCCTTCCCGCATCGTCCTGGCAGCGCGCGTTCCATAGACCAATCCCTCGAGCAGGGTATTGCTCGGTAGCCGGTTTGCGCCGTGCAAACCGTTCGATGCCGCTTCTCCGGCCGCGTACAAGCCCGCCACACTCGTTCGGCCATCAACGTCGGCACGAACTCCCCCGATGCTTGAATGGGCCGCGGGGCGAATGGGAATTACGTCCTCAGTGATGTCGATATTGTGCGCCATGAATGACTCGTAAATGCGGGGAAAGTACTTCCGCACTTTGCCTGCATTCAGATGCGTCAGGTCCAGATAAACGAATGGATCCTTCGAACGGCTGACTTCCATCTCGTGAACGATCGCGCGCACTACCAGATTCCGCGGTGCCCGTTCTCCCTCCGGATGGTATTTCGCCATGAACCGATTCAACTCAAAGTTGCGCAAATAGGCCCCTTCGACGCGGAGGCTTTCAGGCAGCAAGAACCGCGGCACTTTCTTCATGTGCAGCGCAGTAGGATGAAATTGAATGAACTCCAGGTCTTCGAGCTCTGCTCCGGCGCGGCGCGCGAGCGCGATCCCGTCCGCGGTTGCCGATTCGGGATTTGTGGTGTTCCGGTAAAGCTGCCCCACGCCTCCCGTTGCCAACATAACTGCGGAGCATGAAATCGCGTGGAGCACACCTTTTTCGTCGATAATTGAAACGCCCCCGACACGCTCGCTCTCCATCAGCAATTCGCTGGCAAAGGCACCGGGGACAATCGATATGTTCTTGGATGCCTGCGCTTTCCGGCATAAAACACGCAGTGCTTCTCTGCTTGCAGACTCGCCGTGAGCGTGCAATGCGCGACTCTTCCGGCTCGTACTTTCAATTCCGAACTCGAGCTTGGTGTCATACTCCTTGCCCCAGCCAATGAGTTCCTCGATTCGGCTCGGCGCCTCTTCGAGCAGCGCTGTGACGGCAGGTAGGTTGCACAAACCGTCGCCGGCGGTCAGGGTGTCTTGCAGATGAAGGCTGACCTCGTCCTCGTCACTCAACCAACGAGCGTCCGACTTGGGATCGGCTTTGCCAGGGTTGGGAATCTCTCCTTTGGTCAGCAGAAGCACACTTCCAGCTTCGGCCAATTCGATGGCCGCTCGCAATCCCGCCACTCCAGCGCCGATTACGATAAATTCGGTTTCGGCCGGAATCCCCTTCATATACGGCGCACATCGTACACCGAGCATCAACCGGGTGTCATTCGAGAGCCATACGCTATCATGGAAAAGCGATGCCGCAAGCGACCATCCACGTACCGCCCCAACCGTACCAGGCCTGGATCGAAACCGGCCTGTTGACGCGGGCGGGATCCTTTCTCGCCGACCTTTTGCCGCAATCGAGCCGGATTTTTGTCGTGACCGTTCCTCCCGTCAGGAAGCGTTGGGGATCGAAGCTGGTCACTTCTCTCAAAGCGGCGGGCTTTGCTCCGCAAATGCTGGTCATGGCAGATGGCGAGACCTCTAAGCGCCTGGCAACCATCGAGGTGATGGCGGAAAAGCTCGCCAAACTGGGCGCGGATCGAAAGTCCGTGATCATCGCGCTGGGTGGCGGCGTGGTTGGTGATGTGACCGGCTTGCTGGCTTCCCTGTACATGCGTGGGGTTGAACTGGTACAGATTCCCACCACCGTGCTCGCCCAAGTCGACTCGTCTATCGGAGGCAAGACCGCCGTCAATCTTTCTGCGGGCAAGAATCTTCTGGGGACCTACTGTCACCCTCGCGTTGTCCTGATCGATCCAGCTGTGCTCAAGACTCTTTCCGATCGCGAGTTCCGGGCGGGGCTTTACGAAAGTCTGAAGTGCGGGATCATCGGAAGCGTGGAGTTGTTTCTTCGCTTCGAACAGAACCGCGCAAAGATCTTGAAGCGCGATCCTGCCGAAGTCGAATGGGTCATCGCGCAGTCAGTGAAATTGAAGGCCGAAGTTGTTTCCGCCGACGAACGTGAGGGCGGACTGCGGCGGGTCCTCAACCTGGGGCACACGATTGGCCACGCTCTAGAAAGCGAGACGGGCTACAAAGGGTTGCTACACGGAGAAGCCGTGGCCTGGGGTATGATCGCGGCGACCAATATCGCACTCAGCGTTGGCCGCACCGACAGTGTCACGGCTGGGCGCATCGCCGACGCCGTGTTGAGCCTCGGCCAACTGCCGGAAGTAAACGTGAGCCCGAAAAAAATCCTTGCCCGCCTGAAGTCTGACAAGAAAACGCAGAATGGCGTTGTTCATTTCGTACTTCCGCGCGAGATCGGCAAAGTAGAAATTGCCAGCGACGTCCCCGAAAACGCCATTCTCAACGCGGTCGACGAGTTGCGCCGCCTGTCGCGCGGCGGATGGGTCTGGAATAAATAAGCGAGGTCCTATGCAGGAAACGACACAGCAGTACATCCAGAGAATCCTTGGTTATGTGGAAGGCCAGGATGCGATCAAGGTGCAGCGCTCGACTGCAGCAAAACTGAAGAAGTCGATCCACGGACTGTCACCGCAGCAACTGAAATGGCGTGCGCAGCCCGGGAAATGGTCGGTTGCGGAAATTATCGCGCACCTCACAGACGCAGAAATCGTCGCCAGTTGGCGCATGCGTTCCGTGATCGGCGAAAACGGGATCGCGATTCAACCCTTCGATCAGGATGCCTGGGCGTCGGCATTTGAATACCAGCATCGTGATGTCCGCCGATCCCTGGAAACATTTCGCGTCCTGCGCGAGAACAACCTTGGCATGCTGAAAGAGATTTCCCGCGAAACCTGGGAGAACTACGGTATGCATCAGGAACGAGGGAAGGAAAGCATCGCTCACCTCGCTCGCATGTTTGCGGGACACGATACCAACCATATTCTGCAGGTCGAAGAGATCGTCAAGCAGATCAAATCCGCAAGACCAAAGACTAAGAGCCGGAAAACCAAGAAACTCAAGAGCAAGAAGCGGCGATAGCCCGATCCCTGTGTCTGATTTCCCCAAAACCACCGTTGTCGGCGCATCGCCTGAAGGGGCGGCTGATTGCCAAGCTGCAGCGCGCGCGGTGCGAGAGATGTTCACCTCGATCGCCCCGCGCTACGATCTGCTGAACCACGTTCTCTCGCTGAACATCGATCGCATGTGGTGGCGTCGGACCGCTCGCACGTTCCGCCACATCATCAGCCGCTCAGACGCGCGCGTGCTCGACCTTTGCTGCGGAACTGGAGACATGACTTTCGCGCTTCGCCGCCAGGCAGGGAAGTCATCCCCGAAAATTCTTGGCGCAGATTTTTCCCACGCTATGTTGCAGCGTGCCACCGCCAAATCTTCGGCGCTCTCGAACAGCGCCGCTGCTCCGGGTTGGGTCGAGGCCGATGCTCTGAACCTGCCGCTGCCCGAAGCTCACTTCGACCTGGTGACGTCCGCATTTGGCTTTCGAAATCTCGCAGACTACGACGCCGGCTTGCGCGAGATCGTCCGCGTACTGCGGCCCGGCGGTGAGTGTGGAATCCTCGATTTCGGCGAGCCCAAGGGCGCTCTGGGTGTCTTCTATCGGCTCTACTTCAAGCACATCCTACCCCGCATCGGTACCGCCCTCTCTGGCGTTCGCGGCCCTTACGCCTATTTGCCAGCGTCGGTCGAACGCTTTCCGGTGCCCGAAGAGATGCTCCGTCGAATGAGGAATGCGGGTTTTGCGGAGGCGAGCTGGACTCCCTGCACGTTTGGCGTCGCAGGGATTTATCACGGAAAAAAATCGGAGTAGCGGTTAGACGACCGCTTTCGACTACCTAGCGTCGCGGAGCAACTTGCTCAGGCTTTCGATATCCTGTGCGCCGACATCGCCGATGACGAAGTATCGCAGCCCATTTTGCGTCCAACTTTCGACGTTGAACGAAAATTGAGAAGTTGCCCCGGACGACGAGTTCACGGTGCCTTCGCCGCGATCCTGAAAAATGAAGACTGAAACTTCATGTTTGCGGATCTTATAGATCAGCTGTGCTCCGGGCGCCTGCGCAAAATACGTGACCTTGCCTCCGAGCAACGCGAAGTCAGTCCCTTGCAATTCGGGCAGGTTGAAAGTGAAAGGCAACTTTCCTTCAAACCACGGCTTTACGGTGTGCCGGTCCGTCGAGACCACGTCGACTTGCGTAGCACTGGCTAAAGTGGAGACGTGCAAGTCCGCAAGTTCGCTGTACACGCGCGAGCGTTGGCCTCTTGCGTGACTTACATACAGATTCACACCCAACGAGAGGAGCACAAGCAGTGCCGCCGGTGCGGCGACGAGCCTCCAAAGCCACCACTGTCCTCGCTGTGGCTTGGCGATGACGCTCTTCATGATCTTGGATCGGAACTGAGCGCTTGGTGCATAGAACTTGCCCGCAGCCGCGACTGAGCGCTTGATTTTCACGTTTTCAATCGCCTCGCGTGCGCAGTCGGTGCACTCTCGTAGATGATTGCCAACAGAACTTGCTTCCGATGGAGACAGTTCTCCGTCGACATAAGCCGCTAGTTTCCCTCGCCAGGACTCACACGCCATTGATGCCTTTCTGGAACCGATCAACCAGCGCTGCTCGAAGAGCTTTTCGGGCGCGATGCAGCCGAGACATTACCGTGCCCATCGGAATGCCCAGAACCTGCGCGATCTCTTCATAAGACATTTCTTCGACGTCGCACATCAACAGAATCTCGCGAAAGGGCAGCGAGAGTTTCGTAAGCGCGCCTCGTACCGTCTCACGATCGGCCTGGTCCAGCAACACTGTTTCCGGCGACGGGTCGGTCGAGGCGACGGTATCAACGGTCTCTTCATCCAGAGCCTCGGTCGGCTTCAACCCAGTTCGCGAAGTGAGGAAAGAATTCCGAAGAATGCGAAATATCCACGCGCGAAAATTGGTGCCCGGCTGAAACCCGGAGAATCCCCGCAGAGCCTTCGCGTACGTTTCCTGAACCAGATCCTCCGCCTCCGGCCGATCCTGCGTCAGCCAATGGGCGAAGTTGTAGAGCTGGTCAAAAAGAGGCAGCGCCAGATCTTCAAATGTCACCGCGGACAAGGTTCGTTCTGGCACCTCCATAGCTTAAACCGGCAGTTCAGCAGTTTTATTCCCGCATTCACGAAAAAATATTATTCCAGCGCTTCCGGGAATATTTCGCGCCGTCCGACGGTTCTCCTCGACAGCAACCACGCAACCGTAGGAGAAAAACATGAAACATTCCGACCGCAGGTCGTTCTTGAAGTTTGCCGCTTCATCTCTTGGCATCGGAGTGCTGTATTCAGCCTATCCGGCTGCTCGCAGCACGGGGGAAGTCGGAGGTTTGTTCTCCGCGCTTGGCCGGGCCAATGGCGAAAAAGTCACTCCATTCTCGTTCGTTCAACTCAGCGACGCCCATGTGGGCTTCAACGGTCCGCCTGATCCGCTCGGAACAAAAGCTTTTGAGCGGGCCGTCGACATGATCAACGCCCTGCCAGCCCGGCCGGACCTCGTCCTGTTCACAGGGGATCTAACCCACGACACCGAAGACAGAAACATTCACTCGCAACGCATGAAGCAGTTCCAGGAGATTTCCAGGAGAATCAACGTTCCGATGCTGAAGTGTGTTCCCGGCGAACATGATGCCGGGTTGGATAACGGAGGGCTCTACCGCGAGGTTTTCGGTGAGACCTACTACTCGTTCGATCATCGCGGCGTTCACTTCGTCGGCCTCGACAATGTTTCGCGGGCCAAACCAGAGATCGGTCCGGATCAGCTCGCCTGGCTCAAGAAAGATCTGGCGCGCTTTACGAAGAGCTCTCCCATCGTTGTATTCACGCATCGTCCGCTGTTCGACCTTCGCCCTGACTGGGAGTGGTTTACCAGCGACGGCGACGACGTGATGAACGTCCTCTCCGCGTATGACAACGTGACCGTGCTTTACGGACACATTCATCGCGATGACGAACACATGACGGGCAACGTGCACCACTACGCGGCGCGTTCATTGATCTTTGGATTCCCGGACCCATCAACACCCGGACAGCGAAAGCCTCTGCCTTTCGACAAAGATCGCCCGTTCAAGAATCTCGGGCTTCGTTCGGTGGCCTTCAACGGAAAGGCGCAACCCGGCGCAACCTCGCTTTCAGTCGAGGATGTCGAACTCACTTCCCGCGAATTTCGCGGAATCAACGGCGTGCAACAGATTCTGAGGGCGCCAAACGTTTAACAGACTGGCAAGGTCCAGCAATAACTACACAGGAGAAAAGTAGGTATGTTTCGAGTCAAATTCGCAAGAATTACTTTCGCGACCACATTGTGTTTTTCAGCAGCGGCGCTGCTCACCGGCAGTAGTAGCCTTCGGGCTGACGACGTTCCAGTTGTGGAAATCACGGCCAAGCGCTTCGCCTTCAGCCCTGACAAGATCACGCTGAAAAAGGGGCAAACGGTCAAACTGCGTCTTCACAGCGAAGATGTGACGCACGGATTCTTCCTTCGCCCATTAAAGTTGGATGAGGAAATTCCGGCGGGCCAGACAAAAGAGGTCGTTGTAACACCGCAAACAGCAGGGAGCTTTACAACGATCTGCGATCACTTCTGCGGCGCCAATCACGGCAATATGAACATGACAATCGTGGTGGAGTAACCGTGCCAAGTGTTGCTGTGCCACTCCGTACGTTGAAACCAGGCGGTGCCGTGCTGACCATCAGCGCGGCGCTGCTGTTGCTTGCCGGTTGCCAGGTTTCGACGCCCGGCACTCTTAAGACCAGAATCATCCAAGACGCAAAGCGGAATCTGACGGTTGGAGGCCGCGCGGACCGCAATCCGCTTGAGCCTACGATTGGAAACATTCACTCGGGCCAAGCGAATTTCACATCGTACTGCATGGTGTGCCACGGGCTTGATGGTCAGACCACCGGCGTTCCCTTCGCCGACAAAATGGAACCGCCCGTCCCGGACCTTCGGTCGCCCTCCGTGCAGGCTTATACCGATGGGCAGTTGCGCTGGATCATCCAGAACGGAATTTCTCCCTCGGGAATGCCTGCTTCGAAAGCGATTTTTCACGATGAGGAAATCTGGCAGATTGTGCTCTACATACGCCATCTGCCGCCCAAGGGAAGCCTCGGAGATCCGCAAATCTATGGCGGAAGCTGATCGCACGCATGGACCAAATGAGGACGAACGCTACACGGCCGGGATCGCCTTCATGCTTTCGGCGAAAGCGTCGGCGATCGAGTGCTGAATCACGTGGTCATACTCCGGGCCCAGGAATCTTCGCAGGCGTTCCGTGTTCATGATGTACTGTCCGGTCATGTAAGGAGCGGCGTCGGGCGGAATCGCTGAAATCTTCCGTTTCCACAGAAATGTCAGGACCTGGCGCATCGCCCACGTACCCGGCACACGTATCAGTTTTGCGCGCGCCATTTGGATGCATTGCGCAAAAGTCAGAGCCTCACCGCGTCCCGCAACATTGAGCACGGTCAGTCGCTGCGACTCAGGCTCTCGCTGCAGAATGTGTTTGAGCAATCGCGCCATATCGTCGACGTGAACGAATTGAATTTTGTTATCGAGATATTGCTGACCGCGGGGAAGCATGCAGGGTAGTCGCTTTCCTTCATCCCGCATTTTTTGCGCCCGAGGGCCTTGCCCGTTCGGCGTACCCCGGAAAGCTCCCATCAGGTAATTTTCGACGGTCGCTCCCGCAAAAATGTGCGGGCGCAAAATGTATACGCTGCATCCGCGCAACGCTGTACATCGTTGCTGGACGACTTCATCCGCTTCCTTTTTGTGAATGGCATAAGGCAGCGTGTGCGCTTTGAGGGGAGCGTCTTCTGCTGCGGGAGTGGGAAAGTCGGAACCGTACACCGACACGCTGCTCGGAAAGATGAACTGTTTGACCCCGTCATCCGAAGACCGGTTGGCTTCCGTTACCGCCTCCATGACGCGTGCAGTTCCCGCCACATTGATTTGCCACATGCGGTCCGTGTCGAGAACGCCGGCGCGGACCGGATCGATGACGAAAGCGAGGTGGATTACTGCGTACGCATGCGTGTCGCGAAGTAACTCGTAAAGCGTCCGGGTAGACGATTCCTGGCCCAGATCCAGGCTCTCAAACTGCAGCTCGGAATCGGTTGCGGGAGGATTCACATCCACCCCGATCACCGAATAAGTTCCCAGCAGCGGCAGCAGCCTGGATCCCAGATTCCCCGAAACTCCGGTTACGACGACGACAGGTTTGGCCATCAGTTCGGCTGTGCGGCCGGAGGTTGCGCCGGCGGCGCGGTTTGAGGCTGCGTGGATTGCTGAGCCGGTGGCATTCCCGGTCGTGGACGCGGCATTCGACCCGGAGGCATCGGGCCTGCTCCTCCCGGTCCAAAATAAGCTTCGTTCGTGTCCGCCTTGAAGGAGTTATTCAACTTGTCCATCATTTCCTTCATGCGATCGTTCTGCAGCCGGGTGTGAATGTCGCTCTTCGCCTGATCGAGCGTGAGCTGAGTCTTGCTATTCAGTTTGTAAATGTAATGTCCGCCCGAATCGCTGATCACCGGCGAAATGTCGCCGATTTTCAGGTCATACACGGCAGCATGCGCTGGAGGAAGACCGCCGCGCCGAATGTTGGGCAAGCTCACCGTGGGTGACTCGATCTTCAATCCTGCGGCCTCGAATGCCTCCTTCTGCAGCTTGGCCAAATCCTCACCCTTCGCCGCGCGAGCTCTCAGGTCATCCGCCAGTTTGCTCATCGCCTGTTCGGCTTCGTCGGCCTTCGCCTTCTCGGCGGTTTCCTTGGCTTTCTTTTCGTCGTCCGTCATTTTTTGGTCCTTCTCTTCTTCATCCTTGGCTTCCGCATCCGCCTGCTTGGTGCGCGGCACGAACAAGCGCTCGACGTTGAATTGCTCGTAGGTCTCAGGATGCTCCTTGTAATACTTCGCGATCTCGGCTTCGGGAACGTCGGCCGCTTCCTTGGAAATCTTGCGCTGCAGCGCTTGGTTGAGCACCTGCATTTTCACAAACTTCAGGCTGGTCGCATACTGCGGAGTTTTGTCGAGTCCCTGTTTCTGCGCGGCGTCGGACATCGCAATCAATCGCGGCAGAATTCCGGCCAGTTGCCGTTTCACTTGCGGAGTCACATTCGGTGAGAGGGCGTCAGCCAGCTGTTCAAACTGAGCTTTGGTGATAACAGTTTTGCAATCTGCGGCGGAAGTCTTCGTTACGGGCGCCTTTGATGCTGCTCCCTTGGCGGTTGTGGTCGATTTTGCCTGCGCCGGACACACACCATTCACCGTGATGACTGGCGCATCAGCCGGAACAGACCGACGCGTCCACCGGCGGTTTCGCCTCGCCACCCACTGGTCCCGGAACCGCTTGCGGCGGAGGGGCTGCTTGTCCCCAAGCCAGCGTCCCCAGCAGAACACACAGCAGCCAACTCTTGCGCATAAAACTTCTCCTCCAGGATTGGTCCATCAGAAAGTTGAATAATTCCTAGCAAGAAATCCTAGCATAATCGCTTCCATCCCCACGGTCGCCGGGCACTAACCACTCGCGTGCCATTCCATTCATCCTGATCGAAGCTGGCGCAATCTGAATCGTGTGGGCTGATTTTCTTGTCGCTTTCCGCTCTCACCAGCGATAATGCGGAGGTGTCCGGCAGCGCCATTCCGTCGTCTGAGTTGATGCGCGCAGAGAAGCGCGCCGCTGCGGGAGGCTCGGTTCTGGCCGCCCTGGTCATCACCGGACTCAAGATCGCCGTCGGGGTCACCACGGGTAGCCTGGGAATTCTCTCCGAGGCCGCACACTCCGGGCTTGACCTGATCGCTTCTATCCTCACTTTTTTCTCCGTGCGCGTGTCAGACAAGCCCGCCGACGCCGATCATCAATACGGACACGGGAAGGTGGAGAACTTTTCCGCCTTCGTCGAGACCGGCCTGCTTCTCTTGACCTGCGCCTGGATCATCTACGAAGCCGCACTCCGTTTTTTCTTCCGCCGTATCGACATTGAGCCTTCCATCGCCGCCTTCGCCGTCATGCTTTTTTCCATGGCCGTTGATTGGTGCGGTGGTGCTCACGGGCTCTCGGAACGCATCGCGACGAAGTACGACAGTCAGGCACTCGAGGCTGACGCTTTGCATTTCTCGACCGACATCTGGTCGGCAGGTGTCGTC
>CAVOVP010000014.1:0-190200 GCA_963699885.1 uncultured Acidobacteriota bacterium
GCGCTACCCCCTTGGCGGCCGTGGTCGTTCTTGCCTGCGCCGGACACACACCATTCACCGTGATGACTGGCGCATCAGCCGGAACAGACGCCGACGTGTCCACCGGCGGTTTCGCCTCGCCACCCACTGGTCCCGGAACCGCTTGCGGCGGAGGGGCTGCTTGTCCCCAAGCCAGCGTCCCCAGCAGAACACACAGCAGCCAACTCTTGCGCATAAAACTTCTCCTCCAGGATTGGTCCATCAGAAAGTTGAATAATTCCTAGCAGGAAATCCTAGCATAATCGCTTCCATCCCCACGGTCGCCGGGCACTAACCACTCGCGTGCCATTCCATTCATCCTGATCGAAGGTGGCGCAATCTGAATCGTGTGGGCTGATTTTCTTGTCGCTTTCCGCTCTCACCAGCGATAATGCGGAGGTGTCCGGCAGCGCCATTCCGTCGTCTGAGTTGATGCGCGCAGAGAAGCGCGCCGCTGCGGGAGGCTCGGTTCTGGCCGCCCTGGTCATCACCGGACTCAAGATCGCCGTCGGGGTCACCACGGGTAGCCTGGGAATTCTCTCCGAGGCCGCACACTCCGGGCTTGACCTGATCGCTTCTATCCTCACTTTTTTCTCCGTGCGCGTGTCAGACAAGCCCGCCGACGCCGATCATCAATACGGACACGGGAAGGTGGAGAACTTTTCCGCCTTCGTCGAGACCGGCCTGCTTCTCTTAACCTGTGCCTGGATCATCTACGAAGCCGCATTCCGTCTTTTCTTCCGCCGTATCGACATTGAGCCTTCCATCGCCGCCTTCGCCGTCATGCTTTTTTCCATGGCCGTTGATTGGTGGCGCTCACGGGCTCTCGGACGCATCGCGACGAAGTACGACAGTCAGGCACTCGAGGCTGACGCTTTGCATTTCTCGACCGACATCTGGTCGGCAGGTGTCGTCGTACTGGGGCCTAGCGTTGGTCATGCTCGGCCGCAACTATCGCATCGAATGGCTGCGCGATTCCGATCCCGTCGCCGCGCTCGTCGTCGCTGGTGTCGTGGTTTCTGTAAGCTGGCGCCTTGCTCGCCGTACCATCGACGCTTTGCTCGATGCCGCTCCCGCAGGAGTCCGCTCTCAGATTTACGACGCTGTTTCCCGCCTCGACGGAGTTCTGGAAGTCGATCGCGTTCGAATCCGCCGTGCCGGGAACCGCTATTTCGCGGACCTGGCCGTGGGCCTGGCTCGAACGGTTACATTCCAGCGGTCAGGACAGCTCGTCAGTGCCGTGACAGATTCCGTGCGCCGTATCCTGCCTGACGCCGATGTTACGGTGCAGCCTCTGCCGCGTGCACAGCACTCAGAAAATGTCTTTGATCGGATTCGCGCTGCCGCCACCGACAAGAACCTCAACGTCCACGACATCAGCGTGCAGGATTTCGACGGCCGACTTCACGTAGAGCAACACATCGAACTCGACGAGCGCATGACTCTCAAGGACGCCCATGATGAGGTGACGGATCTCGAGGCGGACATGCGCCGCGACGTCCCGCAGATTGCGCAAATTCTCACGCACATCGAGAGCGAGCCGGCTACCATCGAAAAGCCGGAAGAGGTAGTCAGCGATGCGGAACTGGAGCATCGCTTGAAAGCGGTGGCTTCGCAGTTTCCCGAAGTTCTCGACGTGCATGACTTCATTTTCAAGCGCGTTCGCGGCCGCCTCTATATCTCTTGTCATTGCACGCTGTCCGATGAGTTGTCGCTCGCTCGCGTGCACGATATCCAGACCGAACTCGAAATTCGTTTCAAGCAGGATGCGCCCGAGCTGTTCCGCGTCCTAATCCATCCCGAGCCCAGCACCGACAACCGGAGGTAGTGCGTGATTTCCGCGAAAGTCATTTGGACTGACAAAGAGCGTTATCTTGGCGAAGCCACATCCCGCCATGCTCTCGTCATGGATACGGCCACCGAGAAGACGGCGAGCTCGCCCATGGAGCTTGTTTTAATCGCGCTGTGCGGATGCACCGCCTCTGACGTGGTTGGAATCCTGCACAAGAAACGGGAGCCGTTCACTGGGTTGGAGGTCACGGCGCACGGTGAGCGGGCATCGGAATACCCGCAGGTGTACACGGAGATCAAAGTGAAATATCGTGTGCGCGGCAAAGTCTCGCATAAAGCGGTCGAAGATGCTGTTCGCCTTTCGAAAGAAAAATATTGCTCGGTTTCAGCGATGCTCGAGAAGTCGGCAAAGATCACTTCCGAAATCGAATACGACGCGCCACCAAGCAACCTATGACTCAAATTCTTTTTTTCACTCAAGCCGGATGCTTCTCCTGCGAACTGATGCGCGTCTACCTGGAGGCCCGGGAAATTTCCTTCGAAGAACGCGATATCACGACCGACCCTGAAAATCGGCGCGTGATGACTGAACAATTCGGCAGCCACGAGACCCCGACACTCATCATCGATGCGCAAGTCATTACCGGATTTGATCCCGCTCGCCTTGACCAGTTGCTCGATCCGGCCCCATCATCGGATTCGGTGACGGAACCCTGACCTTCCAGAAATCCAGCCCTGACACTTCGCATCCCCTGCGCGGATATTTTTTCATCGCATCCGCAGCGTTCTTGTGGGGAGTTTCCGCCGCACTCGGCCGCGCCGTCTTTACCGGAAAATTGGCTCTTGCCGGTCAGGCGCTCCATCCGATCGAGCCGATCATCCTCTCGCAGACACGCACATCGTTTTCCCTTCTCGTGCTGCTTCCGATGCTGGTCCTCCGCCGCGGATGGCGGCGCATAATTTGCCTACGCCCGACCTGGTGCAATGTCTTGTGCTTGGCATGCTCGGCGTCGCTGCTTCGAACTACTTCTATTACGTGGCGATCCAGAAAACCAGCGTTGCCATCGCGATCATCCTGCAATACACCGCGCCGGTCTGGGTGTTGCTCTACGTGGTTGCTCGCCGACAACAGAAGATCTCCGTACAGAAGATTGTCGCCGTCGCGGTCGCTATCGCGGGTATCGCACTGACCATCGGAATGATCGGGGCGAAGTCCGCATCGCCGTTGCGTCTCGATTCCTTCGGCTTGCTCGCGGCGTTGCTGGCTTCGTTCTCATTCGCCTTTTACAACGTTGGCGCGCACAACGTTCTGGCGCGTCACGACCGCTGGCGCGTTCTGATCTGGACCCTCGCCTCTGCATCGGTGTTCTGGCTATTCGTGAATCCCCCATGGAAAGTTGTCACCGCGCATTACGCGCCGGCCCAATGGGCCTTCTTGTTCGTCTTCTCAATGATTTCGGTGCTCGGATCGTTCTCGCTTTATTTCCTCGGCCTGCAGTACCTCGAGCCCACCCGCGCGATCATTGTCAGCTGCCTCGAGCCAGTATTCTCGATCGTGCTGGCTGCTGCTTTGCTAGGAGAGGTCATGCGCCCCATGCAAACCGTGGGAATTGTGCTGGTGCTCTCGGCGATCGTGATCGTGCAGTTGCCAGGAAGGAATGCCGCAGAGGAATCAGTTGTGATTGACCCAATGGAGTGAGGTTAGAGCCTGATTACTCCAGGCTTTTGCCCTTCGTCTCCGGCAATTGCGTAGTCATCAGCGCCGCTAGTAAATATCCGGCGGCGCATAGATAAAAAGCCCAGCTTAGTCCCTTCGATTGTCCGACGCGTCCGATGATCAGAGGCGCCACCGAACTCATTGCGCGAGCGCCGCTGTATGTGAATCCCAAGGCACGTGCTCGAACGGCGGTAGGGAAGATCTCGCTTCCTATGATTCCTGAGCCTGAAAAGATTCCCGTCCCGAAGAAAGCAACCAGCGTGCCCAACACCAACAACACGCCTTGTGAACGTGCCATCGCATAGAGCGGAATCAGGAGCGCTGCGATCAGCGTGTAGACGAGAAAAGCACGGCGCCGCCCGAGATGATCGGCGACCCAGCCAAAAGTCGCGTATCCGGGAAACATCCCGCAAACATTGAGCACGACCATCAACGTGGTCATCCCCATCACGCCGAACCCGCGTCCGCCCTGTTCCACAGGAAGAGACAGGTACGGAGGCAGCCACGTGAACAGCCCCCACCACGCAAACATCCCAAAAAAGTTAAACAGCAGCAACGCGAACGTGAACTTGCCGAAGGGCGCGCGAAAGATCGTCCATATCGAAACCGGATTGGAAACGGTGTTGCCGCCGGGGGGACTTAAGTTGGATCCGGATGCCCGTTCGGTCCGCCTTTGCCAGAAGTGGGAATTTCCTGTCGTCGTACGCCGAGTCGGGAGTAGGAGACATCTGCTTCCGCCACATATCGGACTCCGGCACGCGTCGCTGAATCCACAGCGTCACGATTGCCGGAAGAACGCCGATAAAAAACACGGTGCGCCATCCGTAATATCGCGCAACCGGACCGGCCACAAGCGCTGCCGCTGCGAATCCCAACGCCCACGAGCTCTGTACAATTGAAATCGCCTTCGCGCGCAGCTCGGTTGGCCATGTCTCCGCGACCAGGGTTGCACCGGTATTCCACTCGCCTCCCATGCCGAGGCCGAGCACAAATCGCGCGACCGCCAGCATCGAAATGGTGGTGGCCAATCCCGAAGCAAAAGAACACACTGAATACGTCAGGATGCTCGCCATCAAGGCCTGCTTGCGCCCGATGCGGTCTGCAGCAAATCCAAACAACACACCGCCGATTCCCGAGGCTAGCAGTGTGAGCGTTCCGAGAAATCCTGCCATGCTCTTGCTCATCCCCATGTCGCGCATGAGCATTGCCAGCACGAGCGAATAAAGCATCGCGTCGAAGGCATCGAGCGCCCAGCCCATCGAAGCAGCGAGGAGCGTCCGCCGCTGTGCCTGCGATGCCTGCCGGATCAGTTGTAGGGGGCCAATCGCCATGAGAGGTTGGGGATGGCGGATTGTACCGTTTGAAACAGGATTCGCAAACGTGGGATGGAAGCTGAGGCTACGGATTCGCGCCTGGCGCTCCGCTCGCGCGTTTCAGTAAATGAAAGTACCGCTGTGCCTTCGTGACATCTTTCCCAATTTGCTCCCGCAGCGCCTCGACCGATGGAAACTTGATTTCGTCGCGCAAGCGTTCGAGAAAGCAGATCTCGACCTCAGTTTCAGGCGTCAATTCCAGCGGATGGAAATTAAGCAGGTGTGTCTCGATCGCGAACAACTCGGCGCCAAAGGTTGGCCGATTCCCAACATTCGTGACCGAATCAAAGCGTTCCAATCCCACGCGAGTCCACGTAATGTAGACGCCATCTTTGGGAACCAGTTCTTCATAGCGCGAGAGGTTGATCGTCGGCACTGTGTACTTGGATCCATAACCGCGCCCGCGCCCCGGCGTGCCCAGAATGCAGAATGGACGCGCCAGCAGATGCCGGGCTCGGCTCACCCGTCCCGCGCTGAGCAGTCTACGAATCTGGCTGCTTGAGACCGTTTCGCCGCGCAGCTTCATCTCGCGATACACCTTGACTTCAAATCCCATCTCGCGCCCAAGCTCCGTCAAAGTGTCGACATCGCCGGCAGCCTTGTGTCCGAATCGGAAGTTGAAACCTTCGTGTACCTCGCGCGCGTGCAGCTTCTTTTTCAGGATTCTCTCGGCGAACTGCCGCGGCGTCATCAACGACAAATCCCGTCCGAAGGGAAGCAAAAGCACCGCGTCGATCCCCGTGCCCTCGAGCCAACGCAACTTCTCCAGCGTCGGTGTGAGCAGCTTGAGCCCGGCTTCGGGCTTCAAAATCCTGGTTGGATGAGGTTCGAACGTCACCGCGACTGCCTTACTTCCCACGGCTCGGGCGCGAGTAACGATTTCGCCGAGAACGTGCGAGTGTGCCTTGTGTACCCCGTCAAAATTTCCGACGCTTACCAGGGACGGGCCGAAGTCAGCCGGTACCTCGTCGAGTTTGTGAAAAACCTGCATCGTCAATGTATCAATCGCCGAGTTCGCCGAAGACGTGGAACAGTGCACCGGGCAAACGGCGGAGTTCTATGTATCAGCGCTCACGGCGGTGAATATCAGATTTCAAACTCGAGCTTCAGGCCGTCATGTGCCAGTCGAACATGTCGTGGCAGCGTCGCATTCGTGGCCTCGTGTCCCAGATCGTGACAAATGTGGGTGAAAAAGGCGCGCTTCGGTTTCAACTTCTCCACGATCGACAGAGAATTCTTTACCGTCGAGTGCGTTGGATGAGGTTTGTGCCGCAACGCGTCGAGAAACAATATGTCCAAGCCTTCCAACTGGCGCATCGACGAATCCGCAATCTCGCTGTGATCGGTCAAGTACGCCGCGGATCCAAATCGGTAGCCGTTAATCTGTGTCTCGCCGTGAATTACGATCACCGGTTCGAAGCACGCTCCGAACAAATCGACCGGTCCATCGATCGGACGCAATTCGAGCAGCGGCAGTCCGCCAAACTTGTAATCGGCGTCGAAAATATAGCTGAACATCTTGCGCAGAAACGCTGCAGCCTCCGGGCGCGCATAGAGCGGCAGTTTCTCCGGCTTGTGCCGGTAGCTGAGCGGGCGCAGATCGTCAATTCCAAGAATGTGATCAGCGTGAGTGTGGGTATATAGAACGGCGTCCAGTTTTGTGATCTTCTCGCGCACCGCCTGTGTGTAAAAATCAGGCGTCGTGTCGATGAGCACAACCTTGCCACCGTACTCCAACATGATCGACGGACGGGTTCTCCGGTCATGCGGATCGGTGGATTGGCAGACTGAGCAGTCGCATCCCAGCGTCGGTACGCCCATCGACGTCCCGCTTCCCAACACGGTCAGGGTTGCCTTCATCTTCCGGTGGTTCCCGTCGCAGGCCCGGGCTGAGGCGGCCGGGCGAGGGCGTTGGTGACCTCCACGTACGCCATGCGCAGTTCGTACAGGCTGTTCTGCAAAAAGTTAGCTTCAACGGCTGTGAGGTTGCCCTTCGTCTTTTCGCCGATGAGGCTCAATGTATCGATGGTTTGCCGCGCGCCGATAATGTCCACTTGCGGCTGCCCTTCCTGTTGCCGCATGAGGCCCAATTGCATCATCGCCGTCATATAGAGCGAAGCCATGAATCTTTCGAACGTGATTTCGAAGTCCTTCGCGGAGTGGCCGCTGAGTTCGACCTGCGTATCCAGGTCTTTTGAGGATCGCTTGTAGGCCGCCGCTTGCGCGTCCTGCTCGGCGCTCGTGGGCGGAATGGGCATCTCCCGATCTTCGGTCTCTGGCTGATCGGCCACCGCCAGTTGAGAGACTGTCTCTTTCACGGGTGGAGCGGAGGCCGGAGCCGGCGGCGGGGTCGTTTGCTCCGGGTGTGTAGCGATCGTCTCCTCGGGCGCTTCGGAGCGCAATTCGCCCTCCGACGTGAACAACCGCCGGTCCGTTACTGTGAAGCTGGATTGCTCGCGTTTCTTTTCTGCCATGATCTTTATCCTCATAGGGGCCGCAACTGCTGCGGCCAAAATCTGTGAATTACGCGGGATCTTTCTGGAGTTCCAGAAACCGCTCGACCGATTGCAATGCCGCATTCGTGATCGGCGTTGGAACAACAGTCGCCTTCGCACCGTCAATGGACACTTCGCTGCCCGGTGCGCCCCGTTCGCGGCGGATGTAACCCAACGCCACCGTTCTGTTTCCAGTCTCAAGGTGTACCGAGACGGCGCTGGTAACTTCGCCAACTTCTTTGTCACCAAAGACGATCTTCGTCCCCGGGGCGATGGTCACAGGACTTTCGACAACGAACGCGCTGAATTTACGGTGTACAGCTCCACGCGACCGGATGCGTTCCACAATCTCCTGGCCGACATAGCACCCCTTATTAAAATTCAGCGCCCGATCCTGCTCGGTTTCCTGAGGCAGATCGCGCTCGCGAATATCGACACGGTAACTCGGAATTCCAGAAACAACTCGATGCATCTCCAGCGCTTCCGACCCGACGGGCTTTGCGCCGGCGCTCAGCAACGCTTCCCAAAGACTTTTCACATTGACCGGCGCCACCCAAACTTCGAAAACAGGGAATAGCTCATCATCTCCGCGAATCACCGTGCAATCGATGCCTTGCCAGACGAGATTTCTCACATTCAGCATCGGCATTTCGTCGATCGCAAATCCCGCCATCGCCAATACTTCGCGCGACTTCGGTCCGCCGATCCCCAGCGCCGTGATCTCGTCGCTACGATTCTTCACTTCCACATCGTCCATGATGATGTAGTGATCGAACGTAGCCAGTATCTTTTCGATCTGGTTCTGATCGGTTTCCACTAGGATCGAATCGCCGCGATTGTAGGCGTACAAATCGCCGAGAATGTGCCCTTGCGGATTCAGCAGAAACGCGTAGACCCCTTGGTCCGTCCCTAGATCGCGGATGTTATTCGTGACCATCCCGTTCAGCCATCGAACCCGGTCGCCGCCCGTGAGCGAGATTTGAGCCCGAAAGCCGAGATCGTAAACTCCGCATCCGGAACGCAAAGCGGCGAACTCCGACTGAGGATCGCCAAAATTCGCGGCAGTCGTCGCGCCGCGATACTCGGCGCTGCCTTTTGCGCCCAATGCTTCGCCGTTTGCATGAAGTGCCGTGAGCCCCATATCTGTATTCGATTATAGCGATTGTGTTAACGTTCCTGCCGTGAGCACCCAGAATCCCGGCAGGAAGAGAATCGCTGTCATCCCGGGCGACGGCATTGGCAAAGAAGTGATTCCGCAGGCCGTCAACGTCATCCGAGCCTCTGGCGCGGCCGTGGAACTGCGGGAATTCGATTGGGGAGCAGACCGCTACCTGCGCGACCAGACGACCGTGCCGCCCGACGGTTTCGCGATGCTGGCACGCGACTTCGACGCGATCCTGGTCGGAGCCTTCGGCGATCCTCGCGTGAAGACCAATATCCACGCAAAAGAAATCCTTCTTGGTATGCGCTTCAAGATGGATCTCTACGCCAACGTCCGACCCGTGCGCCTGCTCGATTCTGCCCTATGCCCGCTGAAAGGCGTCGAACCGAAAGACGTGGACTTCGTAGTCCTCCGCGAAAATACCGAAGGCGTCTACACAGATGCCGGCGGCGTTTTCAAGCAGGGAACGGCCGACGAAATCGCCACCCAAGAGGACATCAACACTCGCAAGGGCGTCGAACGGATTATTCGATACGCGTTCCAATATTGCGAGCAGCACACGAAGCTCGATGGATCGCCCCGCGGCAAAGTTTTGATGTGCGACAAATCGAATGCCATGACCCACGCTGGCGGCCTCTGGCAACGCGTCTTCAAAGAAGTCGGCGCGGAATATCCCAAGATCGCCGCACAGCACATGTACGTGGACGCCCTCTGCATGCAGATGGTCCGCGATCCGCGTCAGTTCGACGTCATCGTGACCAACAACATGTTTGGCGACATCATTACCGACCTCGCCGCCGGCCTCCAAGGCGGTCTCGGGATGGCCGCGAGCGGCAACATTCATCCCGGTAAGACCTCGATGTTCGAACCGGTTCATGGCTCGGCGCCTCCGATCGCCGGGAAGAACGTGGCGAATCCGGTTGGCGCGATTCTTACCGCCGCGATGATGCTACGGCACCTGGGATTTGCGAAAGAAGCCGACGCTGTTGAAGCGGCCGTCCTCGAAGCCGTCCGCCAGAAAAAGACCACGCAGGATATCGGTGGTTCGCTCGGTACACGGGAAGCGGGAGAGTGGATCGCGGAAAAGATCGCCCACAGCCCGAACTGAATCGAAATACTAAGGCCGCACGCCTGACAGCAGTGCCAACTCTCGCCATTTCCAATGGCAATCGACGTCCGCAAATCCAATCTCCCGTAGCCACCCTAGCTGCGTTTCCAAATCAAGCAGCTTGTTCGACGGATCTTCCGTCTCCACGCTGTAACCGATTTTCAACAGAAACTGTTCGTGAAGGCGTGCGTTCGGCGAGGCCACATGCTCGAGATTGCAGAAAACCCCTCCCGGATTGAGCCGGCTGAAAATCTCCGCGTAAAGCGCCCGTTTCCGTTCGTGGACCAGATGATGGATAGCAAAGGACGAGATTACTGCATCAAATATTCCGAGATCCGGAAGGGAAGAATCCAGATTGTGTTCGACCACCCGCAAGCGCGAATCCCCGGCAAAGCGCTTTCGCGCACCCTCCAGCATCGCGGCAGAAAAATCGACAGCGACGGCATCGGTATTAGGATGAACGACGCCGAACCAACGCGAGCAGCCGGCCATCTCCCGTTCCAAGGTCGAGAATGCGCCGCACGCCTTGCGGGATGAACTCCACCAGCGTCGCTTCTCCCTCGGTTCGGCGCGGTATCTTGTCGGCGCGTTCCAGGTAGCCTTGAACATGATCAGCGGAACTCCACAGATTGACTGGCTCGCTAGCACTCATAGGGCAAAGTATAAGGAACCGTATAAACTCATCTCAATGAATACAGTTGAAGTGCCGCCCTTGGGGATTCGACGGCTGCTTTTCACGGTTGTGCTGGCGTTTTCCATTTTCCTGCCGCCCTTGCGCGCGCAGAATCCGCAAGACCAGACCTCGGGTGGCAAGACTTCAACGGATCAGACATCAAATAATTCAAACTCAAACGATCAGCCCTCTCAGCAGCAGAATGCGAAGCCCGACACACCCCCGACGCAGGATGGAGCGAAGCCCTCGCCGCCTGATTACAGCGGCGACGTCAAAATCACACCCCGCCAGGCCGAAGAATTATTTCACTCCGTTGACGAAATTCTGCAGTTCGATAGTAAACAGAGTGGCCTTCCGATCAAGCGGGAAGTGAAACGCAAGCTGACCAGCCGCAATGAAGTGGAGTCCTATCTCACCAAACATCTGAACGATGAGGACACGCAGCGCCTGCGACGTTCAGAACTGGTGCTGAAAAAATTCGGCCTTCTGCCCCGCGAATTTAATCTCGAAACATTTCTCGTTGCCCTGTTGAAAGAAGAAGTCGCCGGCTACTACGACCCCAAAACGCGAACTGTGAACCTGCTTGACTGGGTACCGATGGAGGAGCAGGAGCCAGTGATGGCCCACGAACTGACTCATGCCCTGCAGGACCAGGAAGTGGGCATGCAGAAGTGGATGAAGAAGGGCGACAAGGATCTCGGCGAGATCCGGAAAGATCCCACGCCCATCGATATCGAGAACGACGAGATCGGGAGCGCGCGCGAGGCTGTCATCGAAGGACAAGCGCAGGCGATCATGTTCCAGTACGCGATTGCGCCAACCGGACACACCATCACCGACTCTCCAGCGCTCGTTGGCGCCATGGAAGACGAGACACTCACCGGAACCCCCGGGACAAAGGTGTTCAACGACGCGCCGATTTTCATGAAAGAGTCGCTGACCTTCCCCTACAGCTACGGCATGGATTTCGTGATCAAGTTGATGCAGAAGGGCGGCAAAGAGAAGGCATTCGCAGGACTGCTTCAGAATCCGCCTCACACCACACGCCAGATCATGCAACCGGAAACGTACCTTTCCGGCGAGAAGATCGAGCCCATGCACGTGCTCGATTTCAAACGCGATTTCAAGGACTATCAAAAATTCGACATCGGAGCGATGGGGGAGTTTGACGTTGCTGTCCTGATCGAGCAATACATCGGACGTCCGATTTCGAAATACATGTATCCCGAGTGGCGCGGCGGATATTACTACGCCGCCAAACTTAAATCTAATCCTGCCGCGCCGCTTGGATTGCTGTACATTTCGCGGTGGTCGAGCGCACAGACGGCGTCCGAATTTGCCGGCATCTACGCGCACTCGCTGAGAGAACGTTATAAGAAAGTCAGTGAGGCTGATCCAACTCCGAAAGAGGATGTCGATGCGCGGGACAAATCTGCGTCCAAGTCTCTGACCGGACGCCATTCCTGGGCTACCGAAGACGGTCCCGTCATCATCGAGCAACAGGGCGACACCGTTCTGGTGAGCGAGAGTCTCGACCCTGCCACGACCGCGACACTTGAAAAAGAAGCATTCAGCGTCGCAGTCTCCGCGAAGTGAAATGTTGGCGGAAGCCGTCTTTCAAGACTGACTATTTCTTCTTTTTCTTTTCTGGCGAATCGGGCACTGCGCCAAGGAAATGTTGTATCGTTGCCAGGACGGTCGATTGTTTTCCCGCGCGCTCGATGGTGATCCGGCGGTCTTTCCCCGGTGTACCCCCAAGCATGGCCCACACTTGCCCCATAGTTGAACCTCGCACTGGAATTCCATCGACCGCGATAAGATAATCGCCCGCCTGAATCCCATCCGCGCCGGATGGAACCGACGGCTTTCCTTCAAAATCAGCGATGCCAAGAATGAAATACTTTCCGTCGTCTTCCGGTCGCAGGATGAGTCCCACCACGTCGAAGTCCGGGAAATTGAACATGCGCCCGATATCGAAGTAAACCATCGAGTGCGCGTAGTCGAGCCCGACTCGATAGTTCAAAAATACGTTCCCGCCGATCAGCCCAACCGTAGGAACTCCCACGCGCTTCTCGAAAAATTCAACTGTAGATTTCGGCAGCTCCACCATGGCGACGTCCGTCAAAAATAACGGACCGTACTGCACGCGATTTACGCGCATCACTTTCCACTTCGTTTCCTCGTCGGCTCCCCACATGTTCGCCGAGCCGACCGCGCCCGTCATCAGCGGCACGTCGCCAGCGCTGGCGAGTTTCCCGAAGACTTCGTCTGACAAGAAACTGATGCTCGATCCCAGGTCCAAAGCTATGTTGTACTTTTTGTTCTCAATCTTGCTCGGCACCTGGATGAGGCCGTTCTGGGCGTTGACCAACACCTTTCCCGATGCACCCTGAAAATGGATTCCACCCGGTGTGGCAATCGAAAACTTGCGCCCTGGGAAATCGATGAGAACATCGTAGTGCCGCAGCACACTCGCCGGAACATTGATGTCCACGTTCATTCCTGAGGCCAGAACCGACGAGGCATTCACGGGTTTCAGGGGAATCTTGGATTGTTTGATATCGGAGAGTGGAATTGTCATTCCGCCGATCGAAATCTGGGAAGGAGGCGGCGAGGAGCATTCATGGTCGTCGCAAGTGACGGGAAGGTCCAGCAGCGTTGCGACGTGCCGCGACATGTTGAGATCAGCGTCGCCATTGTCGACCCACGCTCGCACGGTTTGCGATGAGCCGTCTTTCAAAGTAAGTTCCGCGTTGATGACGACACGGTTGTGATCGATCATCGCCGGGACAGTGGCAGACTTCTTCTCGGGAGACGGTGCGCCCTTGTCCTGCGCGCACGATACGACGCTTGCCAGGATCAAGAACACGGCAACGAAGAACCTCATAGACAAATTGTAGCTTCCCCCAAGTCGTAATCGTGTCAAGACGTGCATTTCTTGTCCTGTATAATCACGAGTTTGATTTTGCAGCGTTTTTCGCGCTTTTGGAGGGGCATTGCCTCAAGCAGAAATCGGAATCATTGGCGGAAGCGGGCTGTATTCCATGCCCGGCCTGACAAAAGTAAAAGAGGTCCGCCTCAAAACGCCGTTTGGCGCCCCTTCTGATGCCTACGTGTGCGGCACCCTGGAAGGGCGTAAGGTGGCTTTCCTGGCTCGACACGGCCGTGGCCACCGCATCCTTCCGACTGAATTGAACTTCCGCGCCAACATTCACGGCTTCAAGCAACTCGGCGTCGAGCGCATCGTGTCAGTGTCCGCTGTTGGTTCTCTGAAGGAAGAACACAAGCCCTTGGAGTTCGTGATTCCCGATCAATTCTTCGACCGAACCCGCCACCGTGTGGACACATTTTTCGGCAACGGCGTGGTCGCTCACATTGCCTTTGCCGATCCTGTCTGCGGGGAACTGGCAGCCGTTCTCGAATCTGCCTGCAAGCAAGCCGGTGTCGTCGGGAAGCGCGGCGGAACCTACCTCTGCATGGAAGGTCCGCAGTTTTCGACGAGAGCCGAGTCCAACGTTTATCGCAGCCTGCACATGGACGTTATCGGCATGACGAACCTGCAGGAGGCCAAACTGGCGCGGGAAGCAGAGCTCTGCTATGTCACGGTGGCGATGGTCACGGACTACGATTGCTGGCATCCCCATCACGATTCGGTCACGGTCGACCAGATCGTTGCCGTGCTGCTGAAGAACGCCGAGAACGCCACCAAGGTTGTTCGCCAGACCATCGCGACCATGCCGAGAGAACGTTCTTGCAAATGCGGGTCAGCGCTTGCCCACGCCATTCTCACGGATCACAAAAAGATTCCCGCCGCGACCAAAAGGAAATTGAAGCTGATTCTCGGAAAGTACGTGAAGAGCAGTCGATGAGGATTCCCTCTCGTCGCTGAATCACCCTAAGGGATCCAGGAAAAGAATGAGCATCCTCGTAGTCGGTTCTGTGGCGTTCGACGACGTCACTTCACCCTCAGGCAGCGTCAAGAATATCCTTGGAGGCGCAGCCACGTACTTCGCGCTCGCCGCCAGTTATTTCACCGAGGTCCGGGTCGTTGCCGTGGTAGGGGACGACTTTGGGCCGGCGCAAGAAGATGTCTTCCGTCGGCACCGCATCGACACGAGAGGGCTCGAGCGGGCCAAAGGGAAAACGTTCCGCTGGGGTGGCAGCTATACCGACAATCTCAACGAGGCGAAGACCGACTACACCGATCTGAACGTGTTTGAAACTTTTCAGCCGCGCATTCCGAAAGAGTACGAAGATACGGATTTTCTTTTTCTCGCCAACATCCAGCCAACGTTGCAGGCCGACGTCCGCCGCAGGATGGAAACCGTTCATCTCACGGGCTGCGACACCATGAATTACTGGATCAATCGCACGCCGAAGGAGCTTGCGGAAACCCTGAAGCTCGTGGACGTCTTGCTCATCAACGACACGGAAGCCAAGATGCTCGCGCACGAAACAAATCTTCCGCGAGCTGCGCAAAAAGTTCTTGCCATGGGGCCGCAAGCGCTCGTAATCAAGCATGGAGAATATGGCGCGACGATTTTCTTCCGCGAAGGCGCGTTCGGCATCGGACGTCATCCTTTCCGTGCCCCCGCTCTCCCGATCGAAGAAGTGCAGGATCCGACCGGAGCGGGAGATTCTTTCGCCGGAGGCTTCATGGGATACGTCGCTTCGCAGAAGGAACTGAATCGCGAAGTCCTCAAGCGCGCTCTTTTCTACGGTGGTGTCATGGGATCGTTCGCCGTCGAGCGCTTCGGCACCGAGCGCCTGCAATCGCTCACGCGCGAAGACATTGATGCCCGTTTTCAGCTCTTCCGTGAGCTCACTCATCTGGAGTAGTCTCGGCCCGAACCTCAAGCCCGCAAACGCTATAACATGGGCAGGCTCGGCCGCGGCGTTCCTTCTCAATCACAAATTCGTATTGACTTTGATGCCCAAGCGCCCGAAATTCGCCAGCACTGACGACGCTCCAGATTCCGAGCTCAATCTGCTGGCGTGGCTCGCCACCTGCGCTTCGGTCATTGCTTTTCTTTTTTACTTCCGCAACCGGGAAGTCATGCTTTACGGCGACGCGATCGCTCACATCAACATCGCGCGCCGCGTCTTTGATTCGAAAACGCCCGGTCTGCTGCAACTCGGAACGGTCTGGCTTCCTCTGCCGCATCTGCTGATGATTCCATTTATCATCTCCCAACGAATGTGGCAGCAAGGCGTCGGCGGCTCGATTCCGTCGATGGCCGGATACGTTTTCGGAGTCGTCGGAATCTTCCGTTTCGTCCGCGGCATTCTGTCGCGAAGTGCGGAACCCGAAGGCCCAGCACGCGTGGTCGCCTGGATCGCAGCTTCAATCTATGGCGCGAATCCCAACCTCCTGTACATGCAATCCACCGCGATGGGCGAATCGCTCTATCTTGCGTTTTTTGTCTGGGCGATCGTGTACTTCAGCGAGTGGTTGCGCAGCGACTCGAAAGCCCTCACCAAGTGCGGACTCTGTTTGATCGCGGCCTGCCTGACTCGCTATGACGGCTGGTTTCTCGCCGTCACCATGGCGGGAATCGTTGTATTGCGGCTATTTCTCACGGACGATCCGGAAAAAGACAAGACGCGAAACCGTCTCCGCGCGCTGAAGTTCGTTCTTCTCGCCGCTTCGGCTCCGGCTCTCTGGTTCACTTACAACGGAGTCATCTACCGCAATCCGCTTGAATTCGAAAATGGCCCTTACTCTGCGAAAGCCATCGAGCGTAGAACTCAAAACGGCGGCAAGCCAGGCCATCCCGGCAGCGGCAATCCAGTTCTCGCCGGAATGTATTTCGTGAAATCCGGAGAAGCGAACATGGCGCAGCCTGAATGGCTGCAACGAACTTGGATTCTGCTCGCGGTCCTGTCTGTACCCGCGGCGGCATTCACATTCTTCCGTCGCGATAACAACTCATCTGCAACTCTTCGCCGGAGCTGGCTGCCGTTCGCCCTCTTGCTGATTCCATTGCCGTTCTACTCGCTCTCAATTGCGTACGGAGGAGTCCCGATCTTCATCCCCTACTGGTGGCCCTTCACGCACTACAACGTCCGGTACGGACTACAGTTGCTCCCTGTTTTTGCCGTCGCGTCGGCCCTGCTCGTGAATTTTATTTTGCGTATCGATCGCTTTCACTATCGCGTTCGACTGGCCGGTATCCTCGCGGTCTTGGCCGTCGCGATTGCAGGGTATGCAACGGTCTGGCAAGCGACCCCGATTTGCCTCGAAGAAGCGCGAGTTAACATGCGCACGCGCAACCAGCTTCAGGCGCAGCTGGCCATATGGATCGCTAAGCTCCCCAACGATTGCACTCTTCTGATGTATTTGGGCGATCAAGTCGGCGCGGTCGAGCGCGCTGGATTTCCCCTCAAGCAAACCATCAACGAAGGCAACCATCGGGTCTGGAAACAACCCGTGGACGCCCAAGGACTTTGGGAGCAGGCTCTCGCCAATCCAACAAAATACGCGGACTACGTTCTGGCCTTCGAAGGCGATCCCGTCTGGCAAGCCGTCCATGATTTGCATCTGCACGAACTCGTCGAGATTCACGTCACCGGGCAGGCGCGCGGCATTCTTTACAAGACACGGTAATCTCGCGGGTTAACGCGGCGCTGCTGTACTCCGATGATAAAATCCGGCCATCGGAATCATCTCTAAAATCGGCCATCAGCCCTCATGAATTGGCAACACTTCGTCGATTTATTACGTTCGGAAATGGCGAGCGGTATTGTCGGAAACTCGCTGACGCGCCTGATTGTCGCCGCGATTCTCGGCGGCACCATCGGCCTCGAGCGTGAATTGAATCATCGCCCCACCGGGTTGCGCACCAACATGTTCATCTGCTTTGGTGCCGCGCTCTTCACGATTCTTTCTTCCGCATTGGCCGGCATTCCCTCGGACGCCGCCAGAATTGCCGCGCAGATCATTCCGGGCATCGGCTTCATCGGCGCCGGATCCATTCTTCACACCCGCGGTCTGCCTTCGGGCATCACGTCGGCGGCGACGCTCTTCGTAGTCGCTTCGATTGGAATGGCGGCTGGCGGCGGACTTTACGTCACCGCAGTCTTTGCCACCGCTGTAGTTCTCGCAGCACTATTCCTCCTGGGCCATCTGGAAGAGACATTCAATCTTAAGATTCTTCTTTCGAGCTATGAAGTGACCGGCGCCAGCGTCGAAGAGATCAGCAACGAGGTCAACCGAATCCTCGAAGTCCGCCATCGACTGATGCAAAACGTCAGTAGCGCCGGCACCGGCCAGCACATGCGCCTTCAGTTTGACGTCGAGGGCTGCAACAGCGATCAGCAGGATTTCTTCCGCCAACTGAAAGCGTCCACCGTTCTCGGCAGCGCCGCGTCTCTCGGACGGGTGGAGCGCGAGTGATCCCGGGCGTTCGCACGATTCCTTTCGTCAAGGCCAGTGCGTGTGGCAACGATTTCCTGCTCATCGACGCAGATTTCGCTCCTCCGGACATCACTGATTTCACACGCCGCATCTGTGACCGTCACCAGGGCGTCGGAGCCGACGGCGTCGAGTGGATATCTCCCCACTCTTCGGCGAATGTTCAAATTCGCCTGATCAATGCCGACGGCTCCAAAGCGGAAATTTCGGGCAACGGAACGCGATGCGTCGCGGCGTATATTTGCGCCACGGAACTGAAAGAGAAGATTTCGATTTTGACCGGAGCTGGCATCAAGACTTGCACGCTGACTTCGCGGCAGGGTGCAGAATACGAATTCGAAATGGAAATGGGAATACCATCCGTCGAAACAGAAATTGCTTTGAAATTGGACGGCGGTGGCGTGCGCGGAATTCCTGTTTCCATGGGCAATCCGCACTACGTTGTGTTCGTTCAGGAGTTTGCGAAAGACTGGCAATCGCAGGCCGCGAGAATTCAGAAGCTGTCGCATTTCACTGATGGGGTGAATGTCGAGTTCGTTTCTGCCAAGAGCCGGCACGATGTGAATGTGCGCTTTTTTGAACGAGGTGTCGGCGAAACGCAATCTTCGGGAACTGGTTCGTGCGCTTCTGCCGTGGGCGCGATGGCAACCGGACTCTGCGACTCGCCTGTGAAGGTGCATGCTGAAGGCGGCACGCAGACCGTCCGAAGTGAAGGTGGAGTCATTTTCCTTCGTGGACCAGCTCGTTTGATTTGTCAGGGAGAATATCTGATCGTCTGAAGCAGTTGTCGTTTGACCGTCGCAATCGCCGAAACCCATGCCCGCCTCTACTCACCAACTCGTGAAGCCACGCGCCCTTCGCCCCGGAGATACGGTCGGCGTGGTGGCGCCCGCCAGCAACCTCAGGAAAGCCGATCTCGACGCGGGCTGCGAAGCTCTGCGGCAGGCGGGTTACAAGCCGTTCTACTTCGATTCGATTCTCGAACGGGACTTGTACTTTGCCGGATCACCCGATCGACGCGCTCGCGAATTGGAAGAAATGTTCGCGCGGGACGATGTCCGAGCCATCCTGTGCGCGCGCGGGGGATACGGCGCGAACTACCTGCTCAATGGCCTGAACCTCGAAATCATTAAACAGTGTCCTAGGATATTTATTGGCTACAGCGACATCACAGCGCTGCTGACCTATTTCCTCGACGCAGCGGGCCTCATCGTCTTTCACGGGCCAATGGCTGCAAAAGATTGGGCGCACCCTGGCGCAGTCGATCTTGCCTCCTGGCAATATGCGCTGACGAGTTCCGAACCGTGGGACGTGCCGCTCAATGCCGAAGTCACCGGTCTCGCCGATGGCGAAGCGGAAGGCGTTCTTTACGGAGGATGTCTCTCGATTTTGGTCGCGTCTCTGGGCACGCCCTACCAGATCAAGACGACGAACACCATCTTGTTTCTCGAAGATCTCGCCGCCAAGCCGTATCAGATCGATCGCATGCTGATGCAACTCAAGCTGGGCGGCCTTCTCGACGATCTTCGTGGCATCGTTTTTGGAGAAATGCTCGATTGCGCACAGTCGCCGCCCAGGACTACTCGCTCCAGGAAGTTCTTACGAGAATCGTCGGTGATCTCGGAATCCCCGTCGCATTCGGTTTGCGCTCCGGTCACGTGAGTTCGGGTAACATCACCCTTCCTTTCGGGGTGCGAGCCAAACTATCGGTGCAAGCAAAACAAGTCAGTCTGAAGATTCTCGAAGCGGCAGTGAGCGGCTGACGATAGCCCGCTGCGCGAGCTTGTTGGATTCTGTGATATTGGATCTATCGACAATATGAGTAATCTGAAACACATACACCTGATTGGCATCTGCGGCACCGCGATGGCGTCTCTCGCTGGGATGCTTAAGCACCGAGGCTTTCGCGTGACTGGCTCTGATGCCGCCGCCTATCCGCCGATGTCGGATTTTCTTACCGACCTCGGCATCCCGGTGGCGCAGCCGTTCGACAGCAAGAATCTCGAACCCAAGCCCGACATGGTCGTCGTCGGCAACGCCATTTCCCGCGGCAATCCAGAACTCGAACATCTTCTTGATCACCGCATTCCGTTCTGTTCTCTTCCGCAATTGCTTCACGACGAGTTCCTTCGCGGCAGGGAAGTGCTGGTCGTCGCTGGAACTCACGGCAAGACGACAACGACATCCATGTTGGCGTGGATTTTTCACTCGGCGGGCCTTAACCCGTCGTTTCTCATCGGCGGCATCGCTGAAAATTTCGGCTCCAGTTTTCATCTGGGCCGAGGCAAGCACTTCATCCTCGAAGGCGACGAATACGACACAGCCTTTTTCGATAAGGGACCGAAATTTCTCCACTACTTCCCAGACTCCGTGATCCTCACGTCGGTCGAGTTCGATCATGCCGATATTTATAAAGATCTCGACGCGGTGGAAACGGCTTTCAAGCGCCTGGTGAATTTGGTACCGCACCGCGGCCGCATCATTGCTTTCGACGGCGCCGTTGGAGATTCTTCCGAAAGCCCAAGCCTGGAGCGTTGCTTGGCCAAAGCCTTCTGCCCTGTTGAGCGCTACGGCGCCGGTACGCGCGCCAATTGGAAGGTCGCCGATTTGTGCCTCGATCCAGGCCGCACTACTTGGACCGTTCAGCATGACGGCAAGGGTTGGTCTGACTTCGAATTCCCATTGGCCGGGGAATACAACGTCTGGAACGCCACTGCGGCGGCCGCTCTCGCTTCTTCCTGTGGAATTTCGAAGGAAGCGATCGCAGCCGCGCTCAAAACTTTCAAAAGCGTCAAACGGCGTCTGGAAGTAAAGGCGCAGGTCAGCGGCATCACGGTGATCGACGACTTCGCGCATCATCCCACCGCGATCGCCGGAACCTTGAAGGCCTTGCGTGCTCGCTATCCCGGATCGCGCCTGTGGGCGATCCTCGAGCCGCGCTCCAATACCCTGAGGCGCCGCGTTCTGCAGAGTGATTTGGCACGCAGCCTCGCGCAAGCGGACGAGATTATTGTGGCCGCAGTTTTTCGTTCCGAGTCTCTGCCCGAAAATGAACGCCTCGAACTTCCTGCGCTCGCTGCAGAAATCAAGCAGAACGGCCGTCCGGCAAGGCTTCTGGCCGATGCCGACTCAATCGTCAACACAATCGTACCTGAGCTTCGCAGCGGAGACGTTGTCGCAATTCTTTCCAACGGGGGCTTCGGCGGCATCTACGAAAAACTGCCGGCGCGCCTTCGCGAGCTGGCGGGCAAATGAATCTCCACCGCAGCCTGCGAGCCGCTCGGATACCGCTTTGCGCTGCGATTCTTGCCCTCGTTCCTTGCGAAGTCGCGCACGCCTCCGCGTCCGACATTTCGTACACGGTTTCATTTGTTTCACCAGAGCAGCATCTGATTGAAGTGCAGGTCATGTTGCCGCCTGGTCCAGCCGAGCACGAACTGCAGATGCCGGTCTGGAACGCGCTCTATCAGGTTCGCGACTTTGCGCAGTACATCAACCGGATCCGCGCCAAAGACCGCGCCGGCAAGCCGCTAACCATCAGTGAATTGAACGATAGCCGATGGCGAGTGCAGGGTGCGTCTAACGGATGCATCATTGAGTACCAAATCTTCGTGGACTCTCCCGGCCCATTCGGAGCTCAGTTCAACTCGCATCATGCCTTTCTGAATCTGGCTCAACTCCTGATCTATCCCGCCGACGGAAGGGGTTCTGCCACAACGATTCACTTCAGCCACGTCCCCGGCGACTGGCACATCGCGACTCCGATGAAGTTCACGGACGGTGCCTATGACGCAGAAAATTACGACCGCATGGTGGATTCGCCCGTAGAGATTGGCAACTTCCAAGAATCAGACTTCGACGAGGCCGGCGGCCACTTCCGCGTCATCTTCGACGCCGATCCCTCCGACTACGACGGTCCGAAAATTGTTGCCGCTCTTCATCAGATCGTCGCTGCCGCCACTTCCTGGATGGACGATTGTCCCTTCGATACCTACACGTTCTTCTATCACTTTCCCCATGGACCGGCGGGCGGAGGCATGGAGCACTCCTACTCCACCGCCATCGAACTGAACGCCGACATGATCAAGCAAAATCTCGATGCACTCACGTCGGTCACTGCGCACGAATTCTTCCATCTCTGGAACGTGAAGCGCATTCGTCCGCAGGCGCTCGAACCGATTGACTACACCAAAGAAAATTTCACCCGCGCGTTGTGGTTCAGCGAAGGCGTCACCAGCACCGCGGAAGAAATAGTCCGTCTGCGCGCCGGACTCATCGACGAGAAACAATTCCTGGGGGAACTCGGAGATCAGATCACCGAACTGGAGCGCCGTCCCGCGCATCTCACGCAATCCGCCGAGGACTCAAGCCTCGACGCGTGGCTCGAAGGCTTCGGATATTACCGCCGCCCCGAACGCAGCATTTCCTACTACAACAAGGGCGAATTGCTCGGCATGATGCTCGATCTCGCGATTCGCGACTCGACTCATGGCAACACATCTTTGCGCGAAGTGCTGCAGTGGATGAACGCGAATTACGCGCAGAAGAGCAAGTTCTTCGACGAATCCAACGGTGTTCGTGCCGCTGCCGAGACAGTGAGCCACGCCGATCTCGGATGGTTCTTCGCGAAATATGTTGCCGGGACCGACGAACTCCCGTGGGACGACTTTCTCCGTTCTGTCAGGTCTGCGCGTCGAAGCCGTCAACCTCACGGTTCCCGATCCCGGCTTTGTCGCTTCGCGCAATTTCGACGGTCCCATGTCGGTCGCATCAGTCAATCCTGGGAGCGAGGCGGACCGCGCCGGACTGCAGGTTGGCGATGTGATTCTCGAATTGTTGGGAAAGCCCGCGGGACAAGAATCTCGCCAAGCGCTGAGTCGTCTTAAGCCCGGCGACACGCTTACGGTGAAAATCCGCAGCCGCCGTACGGGCGAACGCGAATTGAAATGGAAAATCGGATCGCGACAGGAAATTAATTACCAGGTGAAAGATCTAGACCACGTCACGCCCGAGCAGCATGCGCGCCGAGCTGCATGGCTGAAGGGCGAAGCGCAGTCCGCAAATTCATCGTCTGAGGCCACAGGAACAGCAAAATGATCCGCACCATCGCGATGCTGCTCTTGTGGACCCTGGCCGCTCCCGTGGCCGCGATCATTGGCTTTCCCGCAACCTTCATCATGGGAAATGTGCGCGTGCTGTATCGCCTCTTCATGTGGGGAGCTTGGGCTGGCGTATGGATCACCGGGGTTCGCGTAAGAGCCGTGGGCCTCGATCGCTTCGACCAGTCGCGCAGCTATATCTTCATGACGAACCATGTCTCGAATCTCGATCCGCCGATTCAGATTCCGCTGATTCCTAAGCGTACTTCCGTGATGGTGAAGAAAGAGTTGTTTAAGTTTCCAATCCTGGGTCGCGCGATGCGCATGGGACTGCTTGTCCCGGTGGATCGAGGCAATCGCGACGCTGGCATCGAAGCCGTGCGCGCAGCAAAGGCGGTTGTTGAGCAGGGACTCAACATGACGATCTACGTCGAAGGCAAGCGCTCGTTTGACGGCAAACTTCTGCCCTTCAAGAAAGGCCCCTTTTATCTCGCGATGGAGTGCGGAGTGCCGATAGTGCCCATAACAATTGTCGGCACGCACTACGCCATGCCGAAAGCGCGATTCGCTATCAAGCCGGGACCTGTCGAAGTGATCTTCCATACCCCGATCGAGCCCAAAGATTTTGGCACCCGCGAATGTTTGATGGAAAAAGTTCGTGCCGTGATTGAAAGTGGCCTGCCGGAAGAATGTCGACAAGGTCCAACCGTTGAGACCGCTAAGTCGCAAGGAGAGCCAGCTTCAGCCTAGTGAACCCGCGAGTCTCCGTGGATTCAGTGGTCAGGTTTTGCTGTTTTTCCTGACAGCCCGCGCAATCTCAGGCAGGCGTGGCAGAATAGCCGAATATTTTAGCCAGGCTTTGTGATCGACCGCCGGGGCTCCGCTCACCAGTGCGCCTGCGGCAATATCGTGTGCGACACCGCTCTGCGGCGTCACAATCGCATCGTCCCCAACTTTGCAGTGTCCGACCACTCCCACCTGACCCGTCAGGATGACGCGGTTCCCAATCTCGGTTGATCCCGCAAGTCCGACTTGTGAGCAAAGCAGCGCGTCTTGGCCCACGTGCGACCCGTGTCCCACTTGCACCAGATTGTCGACTTTCACGCCACGTTCGATTCGTGTTTCGCCCACGCTGGCTCGATCGATGCAGGAGTTCGCCTGGACTTCGACATCGTCCTCAATCACCACGGGAGCAGGTTGCGGGATCTTGTGCCAGCGCCCTTCCGCAGTCTTGGCGAAACCAAATCCATCGGCTCCGATCACGACCCCGTTCTGGAGCAGCACGTTGTTGCCAATGCGGCAGTTTTCACGGACCACCGAATGTGCGTGTGCGAAAAAATTCTTGCCGATCTTCGCGCCGCGATAGATCACCACATGCGCCAGCAATACTGCATCGTTCCCAATCTCGACGCCTTCGCCAATCACAACGTAGGGTCCGATGTGCGAGTTCGTTCCGATGCGCGCAGTCTCGTGCACAACCGCGGTGGGATGTGCGCCCGGAGCGTATTCAATCGGCTGATGAAAGAGTTCTAACGCCTGCGCAAACGTCAGGTAAGGGTCTTTCGCGCGCAACATGGCCGCTGGAACAGCAGGGAAGTCTTCGCCAACGATGATCGCCGAAGCCTTAGTGGTCCGCGCGGCCGCCGCGTACTTCGGATTCGAGACAAATGTCAAATCTCCCGGCCCGGCTTGCTCAATTCCATTCAAGCCGGAGATTTCGGCCTCGGGGTTCCCGTTCTCCAAACGTACGTGCAGAGCCTCAGCAATCGCAGAAAGTTTCATAGACATGGTGTGCGAATAAATCGTACACCACTGCCTCGGGCCGAATTCGACGTTGCTGGCTACTGCACCACGAGCGTGAATCCCGTCGTGCTGACCGCCGAACCGCTCGTTGCCGTTACCAATACATTCGAAGTCCCCGCAGGCGTGCCCGGATCTGGCGGCGGAGTCTTGCTGCCGCTTCCACTTCCGCCTCCGCCACATCCGGGAATAGCGATGACCAGCGTCAGCATGAGGACGGTCAGCCGCAGGCGATTGCCGTGGCGCTTGCTGCCGATCAGGAACGTGGAAAGGAAAAGTCCCAGGCTCATCGTCCAGAACGCCGGCCAGTAAGAGCGGTGCGTTTGCAGTGCCGCTGTCGCGGCGGTCGTCGTTATTGTGATAGTCGCTGTAGTCGTGTTCGCCGTTCCGCTCGCCGAAATCGACGACGGGGAAATTGTGCAAGTTGCTTCCAGTGGCAGGCCAGAGCAGGCAAGCTTAATCGCGCCCGAGAACCCTGAAGAATTGGACATGGAGACGCGAGCTTGCTCCGCTTCCACCCGGCGATGTGACTACGACAACCGATTGCGTTGAAGGAACCGTCGCAAAAAAACCCGGCGTAATAACAAAAGTCTGCGACTGCGTGGAATTGTTCTCATTAAAACTGGCATCGCCCTGATAACTGGCCGAGATCGTATGTGTGCCGGTGTCAAAATTCACTATGCCATTCGGGGTCGCAGTATTGCCTTCACCGTTCAAGGTGAAAACAGCTACTCCGGGGATTGCACCAAAAGTATCGTTGAAAACAACTGTGCCGGTGGCTATGCCGTAACCAGATTGCCCGGTTACATCCGCGCGTAAGTACACGAAGCTGCCGAATGGACCGCCGGTGAATGGGATCAGCGTGCCGTTGGTCGCGATCGACAATATAGAGACCGTTGTGATGCTTGGTTCGGGAGTGACGACGACGGAGCCGGACTGGGGGGAGGTGCTCGGCGCATAGGTTGCATCCCCGGCGTAGCGTGCGGAAAGCGAATAGGTTCCGCCCGGGAGATCGTTAATCGTCGTTGAAATTGCTCCTGCTGCGAGCGGCCAGAATCCAACGCTGGTGAATGGTTGGCCCGAGGATCCCTCAGCAGCGAGCAGGAAAGCGTCACCCGTGGGAATTCCGGTGCCGCTGTTTGGAGCAACGCCGATACCGATGGGAACTGGCTGTCCGTGCGTTGTTGTTACCGGGTTGCCATTATTGAGCACGACCGAGGTCGACGTTGGGTTGAATGTAACGGATGTCCACTCGTTGGCAAGATTTGCGACGTTCACTGAGCCCAGACCTGTTGCCAGATCGTACGCACTCCCTGCCTGGTAACTGTTTAAAGATTCCCCCGGAACAACATTGTTTCCCACCGTCACGTCTTGGAAGATGCAATCGCTTTCTGGTTGAGAGGAGACATTCGAGCCGTTGCACTGCGACGGATAGATACTCTGGGTTGCCGCCAACCGGTAGAGCACATAGTTTGCCAATCCTTGTCGCGTACCGTTCGTGCCTTGCAAGCTTGCAGCTTGTTGGTTCACCAGAGACATGATCCCGGCGAATGCAGGAGTTGATGCGGATGTGCCGCTTACGAAGTAGATCGATATCTCGCCTTGACTATTAGGAGAACACGAGTCTTCCAAGCACAAGAGGTATGGGTCGTGACCGGCTGCGGTGAGAGACACATCCGGAAGATCTCGCACTCCGTCCGCGGGAATATTGAGACTGGGACCGGACTGCCACGACGGTTTTGCGACTCCAGGTGTCGTCCCAAATCCGCTCAGAATGTTGCCTGCACTGGCTCCGCCGCTACCTGCCAAAAGCCCCTTTGATCCACTTTCATTCCACACGTCTTCCGGGATATACGAGACGGCGGTCTCACCAACCGGTGGCGTCGAGGCCCAATACAGGCTTGGATTGCCATTCTCATTGAACATCGTTCCGCCAACGGCCACATTAAACGCCGTCGACGCGAGGGAGTTAACTGAAATTGGATTTGTGGCTGGCGAGGCGGTGGGGTCGTCACATCCTTCGGCGCCGTTGTCGCCGGTGGAGACCAGGTAGGTTATGCCTTGTGCTGCGGCCTGCTCGGCAAGCGCGGACGCTCCTGCAAGTTGTGCGTCGGTGGAGTAAAGTTCGCACGCGCTGAAGCTTTCGGTCATGATGTCCGAGAAATTGTTCTCGATGATGTAAATCTCTGAAAGGTCGATCCCATCCGTCGTGTTGGTTGTGGCCGAAACTACAAGATTGACGCCCGCGTAAGGCGCGATCGCGGAAGACCAAGTTGTGTCCAGAGTCGCTTCCGCTTCTTCTCCTCCTCCTAAATCGCCTGGGTCCGGCCCGTTCACAGCGATCCCAAATAAACCACCACCGAGGGCTCTGCTCCCGAACCGATTTCAGTGAGAAAACCTACGACATCTGAGCCGGAGTTGAACAAATCGCTCCGGCCCACCACTCCAATCGTTCCAGTTCCTCCCAAGCCGATGTTGTAGATGGGGTTGATGTTGTAGATCACCGCGAAATCCTGGGGCGAGAGCGCATGGACCGCCGCCTGACCATTCTGTGGAGGGAAAGTCACCTGCGGCTTTTTGCCCGGCACGATTGTTGCCGGTATTTTTTCTCCCGAAAAATGAATGGTCGGTTTCTTGATGAAGTTATGCAGCGTCAGCACTCCTCCGACCGCTGGCACCAACGCGGTAGGGATGCTGGGGTCGTTCGCATTCGCCCAGTGCTGTTCGCCATTCACAATGTATCGGTGAATGCTGAAGTATGGAACGCTTCCTGTACCTGGCTCGCCGACCCCGAAAACTCCAGCACACTGCGTCCCTTTGTCGTTCCCACTTGGAATCCGTGAGACTGCAGCCAAAGTGTGATCGTCTGCATGTCGGCGTCAGTCGGTCCGAACTGTGCGCCGTACTGCATCGGCGTGAGCCATTTGTGGTAACTCGGGGATTTCTTGTCCTGCTGGTTGTCCAGCAGTTTCCTCAGTGAGTATTCCTGCTTCGCGCTTCTCTTGAGAACCAGCAGCATGCGATCCATCGGCAAGCTTGCAGGCGCGGTGCCCAGGTCGAATGCAGCGACGCGCTAACGGATGGGTGTTTCCCCTCAGCGTTGTCAGCGCAGTCTCGTCCACCGCAGTGCTAATCAGCGGGCGCGCAGCTGATGTCGCAGCCTGGATTTGCTCTTGGCCCTCAGCCCGCAAACGAAATATCAAAGCGGTGAAAAGGCAGGTAAGTAGAATTGCGGCGGATTTCCGCCTGAGGACGAAGACCACTGGCATAGACACACCTCGACTGAGACATGTGGAGAGTCCACAGGAGATCGAACGGGAAGGAGGAAGGAAAATCTGGGGTCCGTTCGTTCTCTTATTGGCCAGAGGCCCGTGGACCTGAAACACTACATCAACAATTGTGAGCTTTCAATCAGATAATGTTTACTGTTTCGATAGCTCTTGCGTTACGCGGTTCGCCGTTCGACCGGCCTCCGTCATTCTGCCCGAAGGGAGTGATCGGCCCGTTCCCGCCAATCGAGAAGTTGCAAGCACGGACAGATTCCAGCTCCCTTCGAATGACAATGCTAAGGAAACGGAATCTCTAACTCTTAGACTCGAGTCGCTACTCCTCGAACAACGTTACCTGTCTCTGATCCTCGGCCCCGCGCCGCTGTCTTTTCGCCGCTCCAATCACTGCGAGCACCGTCAGCGACTCCAATGCTGTTCTCGGGACGAAAATCCGTTGCGTGTTGGATCGCTGATCGGGAGGGTTCACAAGAAAACCCTCGGGGGTCGTCACAGTAAGATCGGCAGGCATCAACCCTTCGAGAATCTCGCTGTCCTTGAACCTCAGACGAACCCACAGGCCCTCTGAGCGGGGACGGGAGGTGAAGGTCTTGCGCGTCAGGGATTCGGAATCCCCAAACTCACGTACGAAATAGACGCCCTTAATCTCCCGCAGATCGACAGATATCACTGTGCCAGAAGTATTCAATACTTCAACCTTGCCTTCATGGACGAACTGCGTCGGAGACACGTATCCCGACACCGAGTCGCGGTCCATCTTGCGGACAATTACTTTCTTGTGAGTCGAAGGCATGGGAAGGTAGTGATGAATAGGCAGTTGTCAGTTGGCTGGTAACTTCTATGACCGGACCCACTGGCGGCTGACCACCGATCACCGGTTTACTGCCCTCGATTCTCGCACCTTTTGCCCGTATTCGTTCGGAATCCGCCTTGGCAGTAGCCAAAATGTAAACGTTGTGTTATTTTCTTGAGCTTGCCGCAAAGTTTCCAGCTCGCATAAGTTCTTTGAACTAAGCCACTTGCATCTGAGTGGTGCAGGCCTTGTTTGCACTGAGGCACCGGCCTGTGGAAATCTTGTGGAAAGTTCGGTTGATCCGGCTCTCCCCCGCCGGCGATGCGTAAGGTTTTGATCGCCCTAGGCTTAGGCCCGACAGCCGCTTGAAAGCGAATGGCTGATTACATTTACACGATGGAAATCCGGTTGACGCCGGACCAACTGAAGGGCGTCGGCCTGGTTCAGGACGTAGCCCGCGCCGCGGGCATGAATCTCTACCTCACCGGCGGTGCCATCCGCGACATTATCAGCGGATTCACCATCCGCGACCTCGATTTCACCGTCCAGGGCAATCCCCTCAAGCTGCAAAAGGACTTCGAAAAGGCGGGCGCCAAGATCACCGCCGTCGAGGAAGACGTCCGCACCCTCTTCTTGTCGCTACCCGGTAACGCCCGCGCCGAAGTCAGCATGGCGCGCACCGAGCGCTTTGAAAAGACCGGCAAGCCTCCCATCGTCATGCCGGCAACGATCCACGAGGATCTCCGCCGCCGCGACTTCACCGTGAACGCCATGGCGCTGTCGCTGAACGAAGGATCGCGTGGCTTGCTGCTCGATCCGTTCAACGGGGTCGCCGACCTCGAGGCCAAGCTGATCCGTATTCTGCAAAACTATTCGTTTCTCGAGGATCCTTCGCGCCTCATCCGCGCGACGCGGTTTGCCGCCCGCTTCCATTGGCCGCTCGAGGAGCGCACCCAGGCCCGCTATGATGCCGCCCGGGAAGGGAAGTATATCGACCACATTTTGCGCTCGTCGATTGGGCACGAGATCGCTGCGCTCGCGCACGAAGACGATCCGCTCAACGTCGTCAAAATGCTCGAGAAAGAAGGCTGGCTGCAGGTTCTACACGACCACTGGACCGTCGCAAAGGTCGATACAAACGGTCTCAGCGAACTGATGAAGACGCGGCAGCAGATGGTCGACCTCGGCTACACGCCTGACGCTGGGCCGGCCGTCATGTATTTCCTGACGTCCCACTTCCCCGACAAAGACGTCGCCGACATTCAGAAACTGATTCCGCGCAAGGATCTCGTCGAAGCATGGCGCGACATTGAAGACCACGCGAAAGAGCTGGCCAAGCGCCTCATGGGAAAAGAGGCCGCCACGCCTTCGCGGACCTGGCAGTTGCTCTCCTCCGCTCGTCCGGAGATGGTTTTGTTCCTCGCCGTGACGGCGAAGCAGCAGTCAGTTGAACAGAAAATCAAGAACTATCTGACGAAGTGGCGACAGGTGCAGCAGAAGCTTCCACTTCCGGAGATGACGGAGCTTCTGATCACTCCGCAACTGCCTGAGTATCCTAAGCTCGCGAACGACGTCTTCATGCTGCTGCTTGACGGCAAGCTGCGTTCGCGTACTGAAACCTTGAAGTTCCTGAAGCCTTTTGCTCCGCCCCCGCCGCCTCCGCCGCCCGCGCCGAGACGTGGACGCGCTGCCAAGGCAGCCGCTGAAGCCGCCGCCGCGACCGCCGCTGCAGCAGCAGCAGCAGCTCAAGCCGCGAAGCCTGGCGCCAAGGGAAAGAAGGGGAAGGCTGCTGTCGCTCCGCCGACTCCTGCCGCCGCTCCCGCCCCAGCAGTGAAGGCTGAGACGAAAGGGAAGCCCACGGAAAAGGCGAAGCCGGCAAAGGCGGCTGCGAAGCCTGCCCACCCGCCGGCCAAGAAGGCGGCACCGAAAGCTCCGCCGAAAAAGTCCAAAGGAAAGAAAAAGTAAGACCGACGTTTCGGAAACCCGGCTCGGCAAGCGCGCTTTTCCGTTATCTTTCAGGTGTTTCCGCATCGAGCCGACTCAGATATTTCTTGTCCCTGCCTCGTTCCTTCGCTAAGATGTTCCGACTTTTCTGGGGCCGTCCACAACAATTCAGTGAGAGAGTGTGAATGACCAAACTTCGCAAAATTCTGCTCATTTGTCTCGCATCACTCCTGGTAGCTCTCGCGACGGCGATCACCTTCACCATTGGATGGCGCCCGTTCATCGGACCGAAGAAGCGCGCCCTGATGACCCGTCAGTTTGAGCGCACACCCCAACGTCTCGCCCGGGGCAAGTATCTAGTCCAGGCGGCACTCGACTGCAGCATGTGCCATTCCGCCCGCGACTGGTCGCAGCATGGAGCTCCAGTATTGGCTGGGATGGAAATGGCCGGACAAGTTTTGCCAATCCCAGATTTTCCGGGAACGATCGTCGCTCCCAATATCACGCAAGATAGTGAGACTGGCAGCGCGACCTGGACCGACGATCAGATCGCGCGTGCCATTCGCGAGGGCATCAAGCACGACGACAGCACTCTGTTCCCCATGATGCCGTACGACGCGTACCGCACTCTCTCCGACGAGGATCTGGCTTCCGTTGTGGTGTACCTTCGCTCGCTCGCTCCGGTACGCAACGTTCTGCCGCCATCTAAAATAAATTTCCCTGTGAACTATCTGGTTCGCGGAGCGCCGGAGCCGGTTACCGAAGCCGTTCATGGGCCGAGCATGTCCGACACCATCGCGCAAGGCAAGTATCTCGTCACGCTCGGCTGTGGGTGTCATGCGGTGATAGACAAGCTACCCTACGCAGGCGGCGATCATCTCAAGGGCCCGTGGGGCGAGGTGACCAGCGCCAACATCACTCCCGATGCCACAGGCATCGACTACTACAGCGAAGCGGGATTCATCGCGGTACTTCGTACTGGATATGTCGGCGCCAGGAAGCTTAGCTCCATCATGCCGTTCACGCATTTCAAGAACCTGACCGACGATGACCTCAAAGCGATCTTCGCGTACCTGAAGACGTTGCCGCCAGTCCGGCATCGCGTGGATAATTCGCTGCCCCCCACCTACTGCAAACTCTGCAAACAAAAACACGGTGCTGGGGATCAAAACTAAATCTCGGGCCGACACTGCGTGGCCAGCTGGCGATTTTCACCGATGTCAATGTTTTGTAAAACCGATTTGTAAAACTCCTTTCGTGCCGTGCAAACAGGCTTATACTGTGGTTGTATGCGTCGCCTGTCGTTCATTGCGGCGTCCTTCCTTTTCCTGGCCGTACCCCTTTGGGCGCAGCACGGAGGGGGCCACGCCAGCTTCGGCGGTCACTCATCCGGTGGCGGCCACGGGTTCGGCGGAAGTCGCATGTCCTCTCCACACGCCTCCGGAGGAACTGCCTCGGCCCGCGGGTTTTCTTCTCGTTCGTTCTCGGCCAACCGCGGCTTCTCTTCCAATCGCGGAGCTTTTGCCCGCAACAGATTTCGCGGACCGCGCTTTCGCACGTTCGGATTCCGCAACAACTGTTTTGGCTTCGCATGCCGCAATGTCGGATTCCCCGGGTGGGGTTTGGGCTACGATCCATGGCTCTGGAATGACTGGAATTCAGATTCTTCGTTCGACGCTGATTACGAGAACAATCTCGCCCAGGCGAACGACATGAACGAGCAGAATCTTGAAGAGCAGCGAATGTTCCGGCAAGAGGAAGCCGACGGCGATCGGGATATCTATTCGAGGAATTCCCGACGTTCGTCGGCCATCGTCTCGAGTGCTCAACAGAAACCAGGAGATCCGGTTCTGCCTCCGACCGTTCTGGTTTTTCGCGATCAGCACCGGCTTGAGATTCAGAATTACGCGATCGTCGGTCAAACGCTCTGGAATTTTTCTTCAGGCCGTACCCAAAAAGTTCCGCTCGCAAATCTTGACCTGGTGGCAACCGAAAAGGCCAATGACGACCGCGGGGTGACCTTCCGCGTTCCTACGATCGACGGCGCAGACTAAATCCTTCCGCAGCCGACGCATCCACTTACAGCACCGTTTCGCCATTCACTGCATCCAACCAAGGGTTCGCGCCTTCGAAGTTGGTGTTTCGCGGTGTTGCTACTACATTTGAATCAGGAGTTTAGGCGCCAAACGGATTCTGCGGGGAACCTGCCCGAACACGGGGTAAATCACTGGGCTCTACCCGCTGCGATGTTAGAATAAGAAGAACACCCACATATGCCTTTAAAGACACTGTTTTTGAATCCTCCCTCATTTGAGAATTTCGACGGAGGCGCCGGCTCCCGATGGCCCGCCACCCGCGAAATTGAAAGCTTTTGGTATCCGGTTTGGCTGGCTTATCCGGCCGGCATGCTCGAGGGGTCACGCCTTCTCGATGCCCCTGCCCATCGGATTACCGCGGAGGAGACGATCAAAATTGCCCGGGACTACGAGTTCCTGGTGCTATTCACATCGACGCCCGGATTCCCCGGAGACATCGGGATCTCGCGCGCGATCAAGGCAGCGAATCCAAAAATCAAGATTGCTTTTGTTGGACCGCACGTCAGCGTTCTGCCGGAAAAATCGCTTCGCGACTGCCCTGACATTGATTTCATCTGCCGCAAGGAATTTGACTACGCCATTGTTGACTACGCGAAGGGCAAGCCTCTCGCAGAAATCGCCGGCGTTTCTTTTTTGAAGGATGACAAAGTCGTCCACAATCCTGATGCTCCACAGATTCAGGATCTCGACGCCCTGCCCCACGTGACCGACGTTTTCAAGCGTGATCTCGACGTTACCAAGTACAACGTACCGTTCCTGCTGAATCCTTACGTGTCGCTGTACACAACTCGCGGCTGTCCAGCGCAGTGCACGTTCTGCCTGTGGCCGCAGACGTTGAGCGGACACCCGTGGCGCAAGCGTTCGTCCGACGATGTCGCTCGCGAAATGGCGAAGGCCAAAGAGCACTGGCCGAACGTGAAAGAATTCTTTTTCGACGACGATACCTTCAACATTCAGAAAGCTCGCACCATCGAACTCTGCGCCAAGCTGAAGCCCCTTCGAATGACTTGGTCTTGCACCTCACGCGTCACCACCGATTTCGAGACGCTCAAGGCGATGAAGGATGCCGGTTGCCGCCTTCTGATTGTTGGCTACGAGTCCGGCGATCAGCAGATTCTGAAGAACATCAAGAAAGGCGCAACCATCGAACGCGCCCGCCAGTTCACCAAGGATTGTCACAAGCTCGGCTTAGTTATTCATGGCGACTTCATCATGGGATTGCCCGGTGAAACTCGTGAGACCATCAACAACTCGATCGCGTTCGCAAAAGAGCTCGATGTCGAGACCATTCAGGTTTCGGTGGCGCACGCTTACCCGGGCACCGAACTCTACGACTACGCAATCAAGAACGGCTTCATCGTCGGCGACAACAAAATGGTCGACGAAGGCGGGCACCAGCTTGCGCACATTCAGTACCCCGGTCTGCCTGCGGACGAGATTCTTAGCGCCGTGCACCGCTTCTATGATGAGTACTACTTCCGTCCCAAGGCCATCTTCCGTATTCTGAAGAAGGCAGCCTTTGACAGTAACGACCGTAAGCGACTGTACAAAGAGGCGAAGACGTTCTTGAAGCTCAGATCTGCGCGCAACAAGTTGGTGAAGAGGCATGCGGAAGAAGCGGCGGCCACTGCACAACCCGCGGGCGTGGCGGGCATGTCGGATTAGAAGAGCTGAGATGAAGGATGCAGGTTCAAGTTTTTTGAATCTGCAATCCTAAATCTCGAATCCTAAAACCGAATCAAGGTCTTTCACTTTTGAACTGAGAATTGGTTTTGACCTTTCGCAAGTATTTGGTGCTGGCAGGAGTTACCGTTTTCGCAGCGGCTGGGGACTCCATGCTCTCGCACGGGATGAAGCAGAACGGCGCCATTTCTCTTCATCACCTTCAAGGCGTCATTCTCGCAGTCCTCAATCCCTGGGTCGCCGCCGGAATCGTTTTGCTCCTGGCCTTCTTCGCTTCCTACATGAACGCCCTCTCCTGGGCCGATCTCACCTATGTCCTCCCCGCCACGTCTCTGGGATACGTTCTGCTCGCGCTGGTCGCGAAATTCGCCCTGCACGAGCAAGTCAGTCCGCTTCGCTGGATGGGCATCGCCCTGATCTCGGGGGGTGTCAGCTTCGTGGCTGGTGGTCCGGCTCTCACCGCTCATCCGCATCAGGAAAAAATGGAAGAGCGAGCGCCGGTCGCATCGGCCGCCTGCACCGGGGCAGAGCGATGAGACAGTTTTATACCTGGGGCGGAATTCTCGTCGTCGTATTTTTCTCCGTCGTCGGAGATGTCGTGCTGGCTCGCGCCATGAAACAAGTTGGCGATGTCCACGAACTGTGGGACCGCTACGGCCTCTGGAGTGTGGTTGGCCGCGTTCTTTCCAATTCGAATTTCTTCTTCGGCGTCGCCGCCATGGCCGCCGCGTTCTTTAGCCTTCTCTTTTCCCTGTCCTGGGGGGATGTGAGCCTCGTGGCTCCGGCCGCGGCGTCACTAACATTCATCGGCAACGCCTGCGCCGCCAAAATCTTTCTCCATGAAAAAGTTGATCGCCGCCGCTGGATCGCCGCTCTCCTCGTAGCCGGCGGTGTAGCGCTGCTGGCTGGCTGAAGCGCGACCAATTCTGCAAGCGACGCCCTCAACAAGTGTGATTAGCATCCGTAGAAAGCCGTAGCTTTTCGGCGAACCAGGCCACAAATCCGCTGTGATAGCCCGAATACAGCTCATTTTGCCAAAATAACAGGAAACTGTTCTGAGGGATTTGGGTTCTAAAGTTGGAGCAAGCGGCTGGAGTTGCTGCGATTTGTGGCACGAATTTCCTGTTGACAACTATGAAAGCCGTGTTACATTACTACAATGTCTATCAGATTACTATAGATTGACAAACTCTCCCCGCCGTTCAACACGCTGTGATTTGGTCTGCGTTACGCCCGAAATCCGCAGAGTCACTATCGTGTCCGGTGCATTTATTAAGGACAGGAGCCCTCACTGTGGGAAAACTGATTTTGATCCGACACGGACACACCCCCCTGAACAGTCATGGGAAGGAAGAACGATTGCGGTCGTGGCTTGACGTTCCCCTTGACGAACAAGGCCTGCAGGAAGCGGTAGAAACCGCGCAGAAAGTTGCGCACTTGCCGGTCGATGCCATTTACTCGTCTGACCTCAGGCGCGCCCGCCAGACAGCGGAGATCATCCGGAAGGCCACCGACGCATCGGTGACCACGACCGACGAGCTTCGCCCTTGGAATCTCGGCATCTTCGGAGGCCAGCTTCTCCGCGAGATTATTCCATTCCTCAACCTGTTGAACGACCGGCCTGACTTGCCCGCGCCCAACGGAGAATCTTTTCACCAGTTCTACGCCCGCTACTCGCAGCGTCTTTACGAGATGCTCGCGTTGGCGGAGGAATCCAGCGGATACGTCGTCGCCGTAACTCACGTCCGCAATCTTCTCGCGGCGAAGTGCATCATCGAGCATGGAGATCGCGACCGCGTTCCCGTTCAAGGCGGCCCTTCCACGGGCACCGTGACCGTGATCGAAAGAATTAACGGCAAGTGGCATATCCACACGGATGAATCGCACATCGTTCCCCCGCCCTCAGCTCACGCGAAGGTTGTCGAGGTGAATCATGCGGCCGTCCTCCGGTAGGCAAACGGTCGCAACAGAACAAGCGCCGGGCCCGCTATTCGTAATCAGCATGTGGCGCTCGGGTTCATCCTTGCTCTACGCCTTGCTGAACAAACATCCGCAGGTTGGTCTCATGTATGAGGCCGACCTGATGCTCCTGCGGCCAACGTTCCTCAGGCCCGGTCGCTTTTGCGACTGGGCGCAACGCTGGCAGTTCTGGGACAAAGTCTTCACCCGGCATGGACTCAACGCCGAAGACTTCGGCCAAGATATTTCGGACTTTCCGACGGCCTTCGCAGCCGTCCACAAGGAGTACGCCCGCCGCAAGGGCGCGTTGATCTGGGGCGATAAGTCTCCCAACTATTACGATCGCCTGCCGGAAATGGCGGAAACATTTCCCGACGCCAAATTCATCATCGTCTGGCGTGATCCCGCAGGAACCGCCAACAGCATTCTCCGAGCGGGACGATCCGGAAATCACTATTTCAAGCGCAAGGGCGCCACTCTCCGCGGATTGATCGGCTACGCTGAATTCAAGAAGGGGTGTGACTGGCTCGTCACGGACGGCAAGCCGCTCTATCAACTGAACTACGAAGATCTCACCACAAACACTGCTGGCATCATGCAGGAGGTCTGCAGGTTTCTGGAGATTCCTTACTTGGACGATCTGGCTACCCTGCAGGGTGCGGATCGCAGCGCGATTTTCGGTGGCGAGCATCACTCGTTCGTTAAGGGGGACAAAATTGTCGCCGGGACGCGTCCCAGCATTGTCGACGACCACTTTCGAAACAAAATCGCGCAATATGTCGCTTACTGGCGCGCCCGCTACGCTGGCAATTGGCCCCCGTATCCTCGCGAAGGATCGCACACCAAGCGGGCCGGACTGTTCACGCGTATGCTCGACAGGCTGGCCTATCGCCGCATTCGAGCCACGGACTTCATCACCAGAGTTTGTTTCAGCTTCGTCTCCCTGTCACTGTTGAAAGCGTTCCGCGACAGAAAATATCGCGGACAAGGTTCGTCTTCCTCCGCTTCGAAACCGCAGCCGCCCCCGAATCTCAGTTCTCGATCGAAGCGAGTCGCGGCCAAGGAAATCTAATGTCGGGCCTGATGCGATTGCGAGCTCGCGCCTCCCGCACCGCGTTTCGTGCACCGTTGGTCTGGGCGAGGCATCTCGGTCTGGATGACCGAGATGTCTTCCTGGCCTCCTATCCGCGGTCAGGTAACACGCCGTTGCGCTTTCCGCTTGCCGAAGCCCTCAGCGGTGCCTCGTGCACCTTCGAAAATGTGCAGAGGATCATTCCGGAGATCGGTGTTCAAGTGCATGCGCGTCCGCTTCTTCCGACCGGTGGACGCTTGATCAAGACGCACGAACGCTTCCAGCGGAAATATCACCGCGCGATCTACATCGTGCGTGATATCCGCGACGTTATGCTTTCTGCCTTTTCTCGGGAAGCCGCCATGGATCTCCTCGATACGGATTCGCTCGACATTTACCTTGAGCCCTTCATGCAGGGAAAAATGTCTCGCTGGGGCGCGTGGCAGGACCACATCGAGGGATGGCTGAATTCGCCCCCAGCCGCACGCGGGGATCTGCTCATCCTTCGCTTCGAAGATATTTGCAGGAACGTCGAAGGCGCAGTGACTCGTATTTTCGAATTTCTGTCGTTGCCGGTTGACCCAGCGGCTATCCGCGAGGCTTGCGCCAACAATTCCATCGAATCGATGCGCGAGAAGGAGGACCGTTCCAACACGCTACCCAAGAGTCGCGTTCAGGAAGGGCGGCTAGTGAGTTCGGGCGCCGTCTGCGGCTGGCGGCAGAAATTAAGCCCGGCGCAGGTTGCTGTGATCGAGCGATATGCCGGTGCAACGCTGGCGTGCCTCGGATATCCCACGGGGGCGCTTCAGAAGGTTGACCCAATTGCCGGCAAGGCGTTTCAAACTCAAGCCGCACAGGATTAATAACCCTTATGCAGGACCACCGACAGCCATCGGAACGCTCGCAACATCCCTCCTGTGACTCGTCTGTTCCGCCCGACGTCGGTAATGAGTCGTCCGCATCTGCTTCCGGTCTGCGACCATTGAACCGCGGCACTCTTCAACAACTTCGCCGATGTGTTGGAGGCCGCGTAGCAAGCCTGTTCAGTTGGTATCGCTATTGAAGTGCTAAGCCTTCGGGGAACGCCGCGCAAACCGATCGCGTATCTTTAGGCATGCTCTCCAGTCGTAGACTGCGCTGGCTCCTCTATGCTTGCGTGCTGTACATCGCCTTTTGTCTCATCGGTGGTATCTACCTCGCCGACGCGACTCTACACCCCACCCGACGACCTTTGACTGACGTGGAAGTCAATGCGTTCCGGCAATCCATTCATGCTCTGAACAGCGATCTCGACGACGTTTCGATCACGACGCCGGATGGTTCCGTGCTCCGCGGATGGATCGTGCGTCCCGCGCATCCCAACGGCGACGCCGCAATTCTGCTTCACGGTCTCGCTGACAATCGCCTCGGGATGGAGGGATACGCGAATATCCTCCTTGCTCGTGGATTCGTTGTACTCCTTCCCGATGCCCGCGCTCACGGCACGAGCGGTGGCGCTCTCGCAACCTACGGACTGCTCGAGCGTGACGACATTCATCAGTGGGCAGATATGCTCGAATCGCAGGTTCGGCCCAAATGTATTTACGGAATGGGAGAGTCGATGGGAGCTGCGGAGCTCCTGCAGTCCCTTGAACGAACTCCGTTTTGCGCCGTCGTCGCCGAGTCTTCATTCGCCAGCTTCCGCGAAATCGCCTACGACCGCATGGGGCAACCGTTTCACACGGGACCATGGGTCGGTCGCACGATTCTGCGTCCTCTGGTCGAGATCGCATTCCTCCGTGCCCGTTGGAAATACTCTCTCGACATGGAACAGGTCTCGCCGCAGGACTTCGTCGCGAGAACACATGTCCCTATCCTGCTTATCCACGGCGAAATCGATAGCAACATTCCGGAGCGCCACTCTCGCCTTATTCGCGACAAAAACGCGAACGCGGTTCTCTGGGACGTGCCCGGTGCCGATCATTGCGGAGCGATATCTGCAGCCCCGCAGGAATTCGAGAAGCGCCTCGTGACTTGGTTTACCCGCGACCCTCAAACCGTCGCGACCCCACCGGGATATACCGATCACCACTAGCCTGCCATTCACCTCCGGTGCAGCTGTCGTGTGTAAAATGAACTCGCAAACTCGTGCCGGAAAATCGGCATTGCACTTTTTTCCTCCACGATTGAGGTCGCATCATCATGACCGATAAGGCAATCATGAATAGCCAATCCACCAATATCGATTCCATCCTGCAGGAACGCCGTAAGTTCGAGCCGCCTGCAGAGTTCAGCAAGCACGCGCACATCAGGAGTCTCGCTGAGTACGAGCGCCTTTACAAAGAGTCAGTCGATGATCCGGAGAAGTTCTGGTCGAATATCGCGAGCGAACTGCACTGGTTCGAGAAATGGGACAAGGTTCTCGAATGGAATTGTCCTTGGGCGAAATGGTTCGTTGGCGGACAAATCAACCTCTCCTACAATTGCCTTGACCGCCACGTTGACACCTGGCGGAAAAATAAAGCAGCGATCATCTGGGAAAGCGAGCCCGGAGAAGTTCGTGTCCTCACCTACCAGCAACTCCACCGCGAAGTGCAGAAGTTTGCGAACGTTCTGAAGTCCCTCGGCGTGAAAAAGGGCGACCGCGTCGCCATCTATATGGGCATGACACCCGAGCTTCCCGTCGCCATGCTCGCTTGCGCTCGCATCGGCGCGCCGCACACGATCGTCTTCGGCGGTTTTTCGTCGAACGCGCTGATCGATCGCATCCACGACTCGCAGGCGTCGGCTGTCATCACGCAAGATGGCTCGTACCGCCGCGGATCCGAGGTCAAACTGTTTCCGGCGGTGGAAGAGGCGCTGAAGTCCTGTCCCAGCGTAAAGAACGTCATCGTGTACAAACGGACCGGTACGCCCATCAACATGGAGGCCGGGCGCGATCACTGGTGGCACGAACTGATGGCGAAGGCGTCCGATGTGTGTCCCGCCGAGCCCCTCGATGCGGAGCATCCGCTCTACATCCTCTACACCTCAGGCACGACAGGCAAGCCCAAGGGTGTTGTTCACACTACTGGTGGATACTCTGTCGGGACTTACATCACGACGAAATGGGTTTTCGATTTAAAGGAAGAGGACACCTACTGGTGTACCGCTGATATCGGCTGGGTCACAGGGCACAGCTACATCGTCTACGGCCCGCTGCAGAATGGCGCCACGAGCCTGATGTACGAAGGCGCTCCCAATTGTCCCGAGCCCGACCGCTTCTGGTCGATCATTGCGCGCCACAAGGTAAATATCTTCTACACGGCGCCGACCGCGATTCGCACCTTCATCAAGTGGGGAGACCAGTGGCCGAAGAAACACGACATGAGCAGCCTGCGCTTGCTCGGCACCGTCGGCGAGCCCATCAACCCCGAGGCGTGGATGTGGTATCGCGAAACGATCGGCGGCGACCGCTGCCCGATCGTCGACACCTGGTGGCAAACCGAAACCGGACACATGATGCTGACTCCCATTCCCGGTGCTATCGCGACGAAGCCCGGCTCGGCAACACGTCCGTTTCCAGGCGTCGTGGCGGAAATTGTCACCATGGAAGGCAAGCCCGTCCCCGACGGCTCCGGCGGATTTCTGGTCATCAAGCAGCCATGGCCCGGCATGTTGCGCACCGTCTACGGTGATCCGGACCGCTACGTGAAGAATTACTGGTCACAGATTCCTGGAATGTACTTCACGGGCGACGGCGCGCGCAAAGATAAAGACGGATATTTCTGGATTATGGGACGCGTCGACGACGTGCTCAATGTCAGCGGACATCGCCTCAGCACCATGGAAGTCGAAAGCGCGCTGGTCGCGCACGAAGCCGTCGCCGAAGCAGCGGTCGTCGGCCGTCCCGACGACGTTAAGGGACAGGCGATTTCGGCTTTCGTCACGCTGGAGCAGGGAAGAAAACCCACCAACGAGCTGAAAGAAGAGTTGCGCAAGTGGGTGGCGAAAGAGATCGGAGCTCTCGCCAAGCCTGACGATATCCGATTCACCGACACGCTGCCGAAAACGCGCAGTGGCAAAATCATGCGCCGCCTTCTACGCGAACTCGCGACCAGCGGAGATGTAAAAGGCGACACCACCACGCTCGAAGATTTCGGCGTGATCGCGAAGCTGAAGGAGCAAGACGAAGTGTGAGAGGGAAGAGAGCCGAATGCCGGATTACTTCTTGGGCCGAATGTCTTTGAACGCCGGATTCTTCTCCAGGTGCTTCGGAAAGTTCTTCTCGAAGCGCCCGAGGCCCGGGCAGATCGCGTGATGCACGGCTGAATACCCAAACAGCTCCATCTCTTTAAGTGCTTCGTCGGCGGACCATCCTTCGACGCCCATGCGGTACGCGGCCACGGCCATCCCAGTGCGGTCGTCGCCCAGCCGGCAATGCACAAAAACCTTCTTCTTTGGATTGTCGTGCATGAGCCGCAGAAATCGCGCAAAGGGCTCATCGCTTGGGAAGGGGCAGTGCCACGGGATCGAAACGTACTCCATCCCAAGCTTTTCCACCGCTGCCTTTTCGTGCGAGCTCTTGCCACCGCGCATGTCGACGATAACGCTGACGCCCATTTTCTGGAGCGCCTTCAATCCGTCCGCGCCCGGCTGTCCGCCACGATACAGATGCGGCGTGACCTCGCCGAAGTTTGGAAGCCCCACGTAGTTTTTGCGGCTTCCCATGCTGTGCTGGGTAGGAGTCGAGCTTTGCTTTTCGCTTTGTGAACTGCCAAGTGCTGGCAGGCCCAGGCAGAACGCGAGCGTGAAAACGGGGATCCGAACGCCGAGCCTTCTGGATCGAGCGAAGATTGGAATAAGTGTCAAAACGATTGGAGAAACGGACTGCCGTGCAACACCGATCAAAGGTTGGTTGCGACAGATATCTACTGCGAGAGCTTGATCGCCAGCTGCCGCTCTGGCTGGGTCATCTCCCCCCAAAGCTTCTGCAAATCGGTTTGCACCGCCAGATTGTCAGGATCCTTGCGCAGCGCCAGCGCGAACCAGCGATACGCCGTCGGCAGATCGCGCGGTGTGCACAATCCCGCCGAATAAAGCGCTCCCATCTGGATCATGGCTTTCGAGTTCGATTCATTGGCGGCCGGTTTCAAAATGCGCAGCCCGTGATCGCAATCCTGCGCTGCGCCACGTCCATACAGATAGCGTTGCGCCTCGGCGACGGGATCGCCCGCTCTCACCGGCTTTGCGACCGCAGATGGCTTGGACGTGGCTGGCTCGCGTCCCGCCCTCGGCTTGTCGACTTTGTCTGGCTTCGGGGCAGGAGCAACCGCCGTTGTTGCGGCCGGTCCTTTGTCGTCTGGCGAATTATCGTCGTCCGCATCAGTCGGCGGATTCGTTTTGCTTGCAGCACTGGGAGCGTCCGTCTTCGTGGGCGCCGGGTTCGCCGCGCCCATCCGGAGCGGAATTTTGCACGGCTGGTCCGCTCGGAGGTTGCGACGCACCGGTTGCAGCAGCATCGGGCGTTTTAACAGGCGCCGCGGCTGGCTGGTTCGCAGCCGGCGTTGCGGCTGGCGGCTGCGCGTCGGGCGTTCCGGCCGGAGATGTGGGAGCACTGCTGTCCGCCGGCGTTTCCGCCGCCGGAGAAGGTTTCGCCGCACTCGACATCAACCAGCCGAATCCTTGATTCCTCCAGCGCAGATATCCGAATCCCAACGCGAGGGCGAGCGCAAGAAGGATCAATACGAATTTTCCAGCTCCTCCACGTCGAGGTTCTTCTTCATCGTCGAGCAAATAGTCGAGGCTGCGCGAATTCGAATGCGGATCGATGCTGAGGCTTCCTCGCTTCCGCGGGCCGGGATCGTTCAATCCGAGGAATGACGGCCCGCTAATCGTGGGTTCACTGCGGACCGGTTCGCTGCGTACAGGTTCACTGCGTTGGACCGGGGGTGCCGCGCGGGGTGGCTCCGCCGGCGGGGCAGCAGCAACTGTTACCGGAGAGGGAAGGACCGGGCTCGCGCTGGCCGCGCGCTGTGTCTGTGTCTCCGCCACAGCGGCTGCAGGCACCTTTAACAACGTTCCTCCGCACATCCCGCAAAAGCGGTTTTCATCCGGATTGTCATTGCCGCAGCGAACGCAGCGCATATCCCTCCTATCGACCGTGCTCTATTAGCTTACGATATTTTGGAGGTTCGATGCAGTAGCAACTCGCAGGGCTTGGACCGATCTTGCAACGAGGCAAAAGAATTCAGCCCGCCGCGTAAGTTGTTGCAAGGCAAGGCAGGATGCAAGGCTTAGACGCAGGCAGAATCCTGACGACTGAATCAAACAGCATGGACACTACGATAAGGAGCGGAATTTCGAAACTCACGGTGTCGGGACGCTGCCTGGAATTACTGCGGATTCCGTCGCTCGACCGGAACGCGCCCGAACTCGTCTTCCTCCACGAAGGCCTCGGATCGGTATCTCACTGGAAGGATTTCCCCGCCCGAGTCGCGGCTGCGACCGGGTGTCCTGTCACCGTTTATTCGCGCTACGGTTCCGGAAACTCGGATACGCTCGCCGAACCTCGCGCTGTCACTTACATGCACGACGAAGGGCTCGTCACGCTGCCGGCCCTGCTTAAGCAAGCTCGGGATTCAGAAACCCATTCTCGTGGGACATAGCGACGGAGCTTCAATCGCGCTTATCTATGCCGGATCCAGCGACAACCATCTGCGGGCTGGTCGTTCTCGCGCCGCATGTGTTCGTCGAACACCTCAGCATCCAAAGCATCGCTGAGGCGAAAGTGAAATTTGAAACCACCAACCTGCCGGAGAAACTTGCGCGCCACCATCGCGACGCCGTGCGCACGTTCTGGGGATGGAATGACATCTGGCTTGATGCCGATTTCCGCCGCTGGAATATCGAAGAATATCTTCCGCGCATCGCTTGCCCTATCCTTGCGATTCAGGGTCGCGATGATCAATACGGAACGATGGCGCAAGTGGAAGCCATCGTGCGTCAGGCGCCCGGGCCAGTCCAAGTGTTGCAACTCTCCGATTGCCGGCACTCTCCGCAACGCGACCAGGCCGACTCGGTTCTCGAAGCCATCACAAAATTTGTGCGCGATCGTCGCGGGAACAATTCGACGCACCCCGGCGTCTAAGTTAATCGGACCCCTCGACCTGACCCGGTTTCGCGCGCTACCGCTCACGGCTACAATTTCCTATTCAACGGAGGCTCTCTATGTCTCGCCGCATCGCCTCAACCCTCTTCCTAGTTGTTTTCTCTGCCTCGCTGCTCTCTGCTCAGGTAAGGGTCGACCGCGTGCGAGTTTCGCAGGACTTCGCACAGACAATGGTTGTCAACAAAGTCGCGCCTATCTATCCGGAGCAAGCCAGGAAAGAAGGCATTCAAGGCAACGTACAGCTTCTAATACACCTCAGCAAAGAGGGTGATGTAGAGAGTGTGCAGGTAATCAGCGGGCAACCGCTGCTGGCTGCCAGCGCGATCGAAGCCGTTAAGCAGTGGAAATACAAGCCCTACCTGATGGCGGGTTTTCCGTACAAAGTCGAGACTCAAGTTACGGTGAGCTTCACTCTGTCTGACAAGTCTGCAGAGGTTGTCACCGGCGATGGCCCCGGCCCCGTAGTCAACGCTCCTCAAGGAATCTTCGATGCCTCCGGCGTAGACGGCCCCGCCGGCCCGGTGCCAAATCGCGTTCGCGTGTCCCAAGCGGTGGAGTCGGCAATGTCCGTGAAAAAGGTTCCTCCGGTCTATCCGCCTGATGCGAAAGACCAGGGAATTCAGGGCGCCGTCGTCATGGCAATGATTGTCGACAAACAGGGCAATGTTGCGAATCTGCGACTGATTAGTGGCCACCCGGTGCTTGTCCCCGCAGCCATCGAGGCGGTCAAGCAATGGAAGTACAAGCCATACCTGCTCAATCAGACGCCGGTCGAGGTTGAGACGCAGGTGCAGGTGAACTTCACGCTGCTTCACTAGGGTGCCGTAGTCAGGATCTTCACCGAAATGGCGTCGCTCTCGCCAACGCGGCTTACATAGCCGATCGCACCCGGTGTCGAGGCGATGTATTGCAGCAGTATGACCTCTGAGCTGAACTCTCGCAGCATGGAGGCCTGTCCTGTAAATACAGCTTTGCGCCAGCGCATGCGGAACTCGTCCGGAGTATCACCCAAATGCTTGCGCAAAAAAACTTCGTGCACCGGACCGCCTTTGAGAAGCACCGGAACGGCGCGGGTTCCGTCGGAAAAGCGCGATCGAGTTCCCCTGAAGATTTCCCTTAGCTCCGCCGTTGTGAGTTGAGAAATTGAAACACCCTTGTTGGCCACAATCACTACATCTTGCGCTGCTGCATGGAAGCCCGCGAGCGCGCTCAGCACCAGAATGGATTTGAAAATTCTGCAGGTTGTTTTCATAAGTGTGCCTGCCTAGAAACTGAATCCAATTCTTGCCGCCAGCATGTCGCTGTCCGGCTTCAACCCATTCGGATTGACGCTGGCGTAATAGCCAAGGCCGGTGCCGTGCAGAAAGTGTTCTTCCACTTTTCCGTAAAAGTTGGAGTTGAAGTTGTAACGTCCGGACACCACCCAATCCTTCGAATAGTTTTCCGGTAGTGTCGTGTCGGCGCTCGGATTTACATAGTGGCTATAGTAGGTGCCGACTTGGAACTTCTTGGTGAGTTCGTAGCGCACCATGGGATACCACGAGCGCTGGTCGATCGGCATCGGAATCGCCTGCGCCCCAGCCGTCAAGGTGAGGTGCAGTGGCGTCCTCCAGTACTCCGCCGAGAGATGGAGTTTCCCTTTATCCCACTGCGCGTAGTAGGCCTGCGTGACCGAGGGAGCCAGGTGCATCGATCCCGCGGGACCGGTTGCGTCGAGGGTATCCCCTATCGCGCTGGTCCCAACAGTCAATCCCTGCCAGGGAGTTAGCCAGCGAAGATCTCCACCGTAAACGCTTCCGCTGGGGGGAGATGGAAATGTGAGGCCGATCTCGGCGAGCCGCTGCACGTAGCCGCCGTTCGCATCGAGAGCGCTGGCCCCGACATGCCCGCGATATTGCATGCGCCCGAAGCGCTCGCCCAGATTCGATCCGCCATAAAATTCCCCACCCATTTCAGACAGGTCGTAATCGCGGTTGTCGTTCGGATACATGCCCTGCGGCAACATCACCCAGAGGAACAGCGCGTCGACGTCCTGCGAATCGTTGAATAGACCCAAGGGAGTCTTGATCTTCCCGACCCTGAATCCTACGAAATCGTTGACTTTGTAGTCTCCGGAGGCCCAGTCGACGGCAATGTTCGGGCCGCCGAATTGCCCCATCTGATACATATGCAATTGCACTCCGATGCGCAGTTTTTCAGTCACAGCATCGCTGACGCTGACCGCGCCTTCAGTCCACTGCAGGCTGCCCGAGTTCGACTTCATCGTCAGAAAATTATTGTTGGAGCTATACAGAAACCCCTGCGTCGCGAATCCGTGGATCTGTAGATTCTCGAGATCCTGGCCTGCAAGCGAGGCGCCGTACACGCAGAATAGGACCAGCACAGCCGTGCGTCGAAGCATAAATCTCTCCTGACGCCTCTATCGGATCGGCCTAGCGCGAACTTCAATGAGGAGCAGCTAAACAGTCGACCTTCCGTGACGTATCACCGGTGCTTTAATCTTGCGGCGTTAGTCGGTTGGGAGCTTTTCGAAGCATTTCCCGAACGGGAACGAGCTCTGCGTACCGATTTATCCGGAGACCAGCCCATCCCGGCAAAAATTGTCGAGAAGGATTCGGTTTCGCCGAACTCGATTGTTTTCCTCGACCCCGCGTCCTACAATTCTCGGCTCGCAGTGGTATTGAACTTATATGGCCGCTTCTGACCGAGTTTCGTCGTCCGGGATCGCCACATCGGCCGCGGGTGGACCGAGAAAGCCGGCCGGCATGGATTTCCGCTCGTATCAGGATCTCAAGAGCCGGATCCATTACTTCCTCCTCACCAAACTCGACCTCGAGCGGATCACCGCTGTTCCCGATGACCGCAATCGAGCGCAGGTTTTCGCCGTGATTCAGGAAGTGGTCGCGCACCTCAAGGCACCGCTGACCACTGCTGAGAAAGACACGCTCTCTCGCGAAATTCTGCAGGAAGTTTTCGGCCTTGGGCCGCTCGAACCATTGCTGCAGGATCCGGCAGTCAGCGACATCCTGGTCAACGGTGCGAGAGAGGTCTACGTCGAGCGCGCCGGCATGCTCGAAGAAACCAAGGTCGTCTTCAAAGATGATGCGCACCTCATGAGCATCATTCAGAAAATTGTTTCCGCGATCGGGCGCCGCATCGATGAATCATCGCCCATGGTCGACGCCCGTCTCGCTGACGGATCCCGCGTCAATGTGATCATTCCGCCGCTCGCCCTGGACGGTCCTCACCTTTCAATTCGCCGGTTCGGCCATATTCCTGTGACCGACGCGGACCTGCTTACCAATCAGACGCTCACCGATCCCATGCTGGGCCTGCTTAAAGCGGCGGTGGCGGCTCGCCTCAACATCGTGATTTCCGGTGGTACGGGTGCAGGCAAGACCACACTGCTGAACGTGCTCTCGGGCTACATCTCGGCGAAGGAACGCATCGTCACGATTGAAGATTCCGCTGAATTGCAACTCAAGCAGCGGCATGTTGTCCGTCTCGAATGCCGTCCTCCCGATCCGGACGGTAAGGGAGCCGTGCAAGCGCGGCAGCTTGTAGTCAACAGCCTGCGCATGCGCCCAAACCGCATCGTGGTCGGCGAGGTGCGCGGCGAAGAGGCGCTCGACATGCTGCAGGCGATGAACACCGGGCACGACGGATCGATGACCACCATCCACGCCAATAGTCCGCGCGACGCGCTGGCCCGCATGGAAACGATGGCGATGATGGCCAATCTGAACTTGCCGGAGAAAGCGATTCGAAAACAGATCGCTTCCGCGATCAGCTTGATCCTGCAAGTAGCGCGCTTCACCGATGGTACTCGCCGCATTACGCACATCACCGAACTCACCGGCATGGAGGCGGACATCGTCAGCCTGCAGGATATTTTCGTTTTCGAGCGGCAGGGAGTTTCCGCCGATGGAGTTACCCTAGGCGCCTTTGCATCGTCAGGGATCAGGCCGAAATTCTCGGAGCGGTTGAAGGCTGCTGGCTTCGATTTGCCAGCAAGCATGTTCGAGCAGACCGGCAGGACCTGGAAGTAGATTTCTGCTGCACAGACGCCTGGGTGCCCGATCCAAGCTCAGCTGGGGGCGGGGCTTTTGATTGTTGTCCGTCGCGCGACCAACCTATTGAGCAAAACTCTTCGCCGAAAGCTCCCGGTCGGCGCGACGCAGCTCATGAGCTCGTTCTTGCGCTGCCTCGATTTGTTTCGGCGTCAATACTCTCTCGAGCGAATGAAGTAGTTCTTTGCCGCGCGGATCGCCTGCCGATGTCGCGGCGCTGATCCACGAATACGCCGCCTCCGAATCTTTTCTCGCGCCGCGGCCATTGGCGTACAGGAATCCGAGCTTGATTTCTGCACCCGTGTGTCCCTGCGCCGCGGCCTTCTGGAACCAGGCAAACGCCGCGCTATCATCCTGTGGCACGCCCTCGCCTCGCAGGTACAAGTCCGCAAGATTGTTCTCACCAAGCGCATTTCCTGCGTCGGCTGCGCGACGATACCACTGCGCCGCCGTTACCAAGTCGCGCGTACATCCCAGGCCTTGGTCATACATGTATCCCAGATTGCTTTGTGCGTTGCTATCGCCGGAGTTGGCTCCCTTCTCGAACCAGCGAAACGCTTCCGCGTTGTCTTGCCGCACGCCGCTTCCTTCGAGGTAGAGAATCCCCAGGTTGTAATACGCGCGAGCGAAATGCTGATCGGCGGCCGTACGCAACCAATGCTGGGCCGCCCCGTAGGTTGACGGGAGTGCCCCATCCGTTGATGTACATCACGGCGAGATTCACTTCCGCCGGTGCGTATCCCCGTTGCGCCGCTTGTTCGAACCATCGCAACGCTTCCTGCGCGCTGTAGTCTGGACCGATGGCCAGGATCGATGCAATCCCCAACTGGTTTTGTTCGAATCCATGCCCGTTCTTCGCCATCTTCTGAACGAGTTTCCCGTCGCAGACCTGCCCATCGGTCCCAACAACCCGCGAGACGACAGCCATACTGCATTGATCTTTACCGACGGCCTTGTCCGGGCCCGGGACGGAGTTTTGAGCTTCAGCACCCAATACAAACATCCCGGCGAAGATTGCGATCAATCCCGCGAAACGGTTTCTGCTTTTCAAGTTGGCCTCCCCGCTCGGGGATTTGGAAGTCCTCGAACTTGGCCCAACTTGCCGCCCGAACCGGACTACCGCAATGCAATGTCACTCATTCGTCGATACATCCCGCCTCATTTGGCAAGAAATGCCGACCTCATCCACTAATCTTCTGATGACAAAGAACTTCCTATTCCGTCGAATGGAACAAGAGGCAGTGTCTAAACGTATGAATGAAGCAGGAACGCGGAGCCGTCCATGGGTAGCGGATTCGAAATGACCAATTCTTTCGAGCATCATTCGGAACGTGCGCGCTTCGGTCCCTTCGAAGTGGACCTGCAGACTCACGAGCTGTGGAAGTTCGGAACTCGACTAAAGTTGGTCGGGCAGCCTTTCGAAATTCTCGCCATGCTCCTGAGCCGTCCGGGCAAGCTCGTGACCCGCGACGAGTTGCGGAACCGGTTGTGGCCGTCTGACACCTTCGTCGACTTCAATCACGGCCTGAACGCTGCCGTAAACAAGTTACGCGAGTCGCTGAGCGACTCGGCGGACGATCCTCGCTACATCGAGACGCTGCCACGGCGCGGCTATCGCTTCCGCGCAGATGTGGAATGGCTGCACAACGGATCCCCGATCGTTCCGGCGGTTCTTCCCAAGGCGGTTGCTGTCATCGCCAGCCAGGCCGGTGCGGGTTCTGAAACAAGCGAGCAACCCGCTCTGGCTCCGGTTGACCCTGAAATTGTTCGCGATTCGATCCACCCTCGGATTTTGCTAGTTGCGGGCTTGATCGGTGCAATCCTGGTGGTTGGTGTGGTCCTGCCACAAATTTTTAAAGGACACGACGCGAAGCCCGTCGCGCACGTGATGGTTGAGCGTACGGCTCCGCTGATTCCGGTTTCCAACACTTCGGGCCCTGCGTTCTCGCCGGATGGGAATTACGTGACTTTTTTCCGCGAACACTCGTCGATGGCTGACTCAGGAATTTATGTCACGACGGTTGGCAGCGATCAGCTCTTGCAATTGACCAACAACGATGACGACTGCTGCCCGGTGTGGTCGCCCGATGGACACTGGATTGCCTTTACGCGCCAGCACAATCAAGAACACTCCATCTATCTTGTCGCCTCCGATGGCGGCAGGGAAGAGAAGCATCGCGCGGAGCGCGCTCAGCCCATTGTCCCGGTGGCGTTCAAGACATCCTCTACATCGACGACCGAGCGCAAAATCGACACAGGCGGCGTCCCCGTGAGCCGAGGAGAAATCGGCTGGTCTCCGGACGGGAAGGTGATTGCCTTTTCCGGACCCTCCGGGCTTTACCTGCTGTCTCTCGACAACTCTGCCGTTCGCCGCGTCACAGTACCGCCGCCTGCCGCCGAGGATTGGGGGCCTACATTTTCTCCTGATGGCGATAGCGTCCTGTTCGTGCGCAATGCGGAGCTTGGCGTCCCGGACGAAATCTGGCTCGTCCCAACGAGTGGTGGAGCAGCCCGCCGCGTGCTCACGGAACGCGGCAAGATTTCGAGCCCACCGCAATGGTCAATCGATGGACGGTCGGTTATTTTTTCTTCGAACCGAACCGGGCACCCAGCACTGTGGCGCACCTCGCTCGATGCTCCCGACGCCGCGATTCAGATCAGTGAAGCTGGCTCTCCCGCGTGGGATCCCGCCATCTCGCGCCGCGGATACCGCCTCGCCTATGAGCACCTGACCCGCAGCCTCGGCATCTGGCAGATGAACCTGGCCGATGCTCGCGAGAGACGTCCGTATGTCCTCATCTCTTCCACCACCGATACTGACCAGGGACCCGCCCCGCAATTTTCTCCCGACGGCAAGAAGCTCGCTTACATGTCGGACCGCACGGGAACGATGGAAATCTGGATCAGCAATCGTGACGGCAGCGACGCGTTTCAATTGAGCGCGGTCGGAGGCGCCGGAACACCGCGCTGGTCGCCGAACAGCCAGTTCGTCGCGTTCGATGCCATAACACAAACTGGGAGCAAAATCGTTGCAATGAACGTGAACGGCGGCGCGCCGCAGATCCTCACCCCCGACACATTTCACAGCGTCTGTCCCAGCTGGTCGCGCGACGGCAAGTGGGTTTACTTTGGCTCCATGCGATCCGGCGCGTGGCAGGTGTGGAAAGTGCCCGCTGCCGGAGGGACACCCACGCAGGTCACGCAACATGGGGGGCACGCTGCGCTCGAATCCCTGGACGGAAAAAGTCTCTACTATGCGAAAAGCCCGAATCCTGAACCAGAAATCTGGCGCGTCCCGATTGCGGGCGGAGAAGAAGTTTCCCTCCCACTGGTGCGACCCGGTACGTGGGCCAGTTGGCAAGTGGTCGACGGAGGAATTCTTTTCGTGGGGCCGTCCTTGGGACACCAGGCTGTATTGAGCCAGTTCGGGTTTGCCAACGGCCAGACTACCGCTCTGACGGTGCTCGACCGTATCCCATTCTGGCTCGGCGCCAGTCCCGACGGCCGAACCGTCGCCTTCGACCAACCGGGCCGGGAGCAGGATCAGGCAATGCTGGTGGAGAATTACCAATGAAGCTCAGCGACCGGAAGCGTCTCTGCCTTACTCGTATCGCAGGGCGGCCATAGGGTCCGTGCGTGTCGCGCGGCGCGCTGGGATGTAACAGGCCACCATTGCGACGAATGCGAGCCCCATCGCCACTGCCAAGAACGTCTCCGGATCGGTCGACTTCACTCCGAACAGCAGTTTCGCCATGAGCCGTGATAAAAGCAGCGCCCCCGCGATGCCCGTCACCGAGCCGAGGAAGGCGAGCCACATCCCTTGTCGCACGACCAGAAACAGCACATCCCGCCGAGTTGCGCCGAGCGACATACGCACGCCAATCTCATGCGTTCGACGCGACGCCGAATAGCTGATCACCCCATAGATTCCGACAGCGGAGAGAATCAGCGCGACCGCGGCAAAAATCGTGAGCAACAGCATTTCAAATCGCGGTTGCGCATTCGCCTCGGCAACGACTCCGTCCATTGTGACGACCTGAGAAATCGCCAGATTGCGGTCGAACGACCACGCAGCCTCTTTCATCGCCGGAGCCACGGCCGAGGGATTGCCCTGCGTGCGAGCCACCAGCGTGATGTAGGAAACATGCGAAGCCACATCCGATCCGGAATCACCGAGGAAATCGTGATTCTGAAACGCCGCCAAATAGACTTCCGGGAACGGCTTCGCCGCCCAGTCGTCTTGTTTTGCGTCCTTGGCAATACCAACCACGGTCAGCCATGTCAGAGGATTCGCCTTGTCGTCATCAAACGAAATTCGTTTTCCTAGGGGATCTTGACCGGGCCAATATTCCTTCGCAACGCGCTCATTGATGACGACCACACCCTCGGCCGTCACCGTGTCCGCGTCCGCAATATCGCGGCCGCGCACGAGGGGCAGACGCATCGCGTCAAAATAGCCAGGCGTCACCATGCGGTAAACGGCGCTGGGCGATTCACCGGGACGCGGCTTCGGGCGGCCTTCAATGACGAACGACCAGCCCCACAAATCTCCGATGAGAGGCAGATGATTGATTCCGCCCGCAGCTTGCACTCCGGGAATCGATCGAACGCGCTCGATCAGCTGGCGATAAAAAATTGCGCGTCGGGCAGGGTCCGCCTCTTTCGATCCCGCGATCGACACGATCATCGAGATCACGTTGTGCGGATTGAATCCCGCGTCCACGGCTTGCAACGCGGCAAACGTGCGAATCATCAAGCCCGCCCCGATCAAGAGCATCAGTGCCAGGGCAAATTCCGAAATCACCAGCAGGCTTCGCAACCGGTTGCGGCTGATGCCTTCGCTGTTGCCGCGACCACCTTCCTTTAGCGTGTCATTCACGTTGATGGACGAAGCTTGCAGCGCGGGCGCAATCCCAAATCCAACGCTGGTCAGAATCGTCGCTGAAAATAGAAACAGAGCCGCGTGCAGATCGATAGTCACGGTTTGCACGCGCGGAATATTCGCGGGGCTCATCGCGATCAAAGCGCGTGTGGCCACAACTGCCAGCCCCAACCCGGCTACGCCTCCCAGGCCGCCGAGCATGAGACTTTCGGTGAGGAACTGGCGAATGATGCGTCCGCGCCGGGCGCCCAGCGCCGCCCGAACGGCAACCTCTTTCTGACGCGCGGCCGCCCGCGCCAAAAGCATGTGAGCTACATTCGCACATGTAATCAGTAGGACGAACGCAACCGCGCCGAGCAAGACCAGAAGCGGAGTTTCTATCTGTCCCACGACTTTTTCTTTGAGCGGCGTCACTACCACGTTGCGATTGGTGCCCGGATACTGCTGTTCTAACCGTCCCGTGATGCCCGCAATTTCCGCGCGAGCTTCGGTCAGCGAAACGCCGTCCTTCAAGCGCGCAAAAATCCTCAAGCTGTTTCCGCCGCGACTGTGGATTCTCGCACCGAAGGCGTTCGGCACCCACAACTCCGCATGGGTCGCCCAGAAAGGAGCGAACTGAAATCCTTGTGGCATCACACCCACGATCACGTACGCATTTCCATCGAGCACAATCGGCTTCCCGAGCACGTTGCGGTCGCTGGAAAACCTCCGCTGCCAAAGTTGATAACTCAGGATGACTTCGCGATCCGCGCCCTCGTTGTCTTCGCCTTCCACGAACAAGCGCCCAAGCATCGGATCAACGCCAAGCATGGGAAGCAAACTTTGTGTCACTTTCAAACCGGTGATGTGCTCGGGAGAATCGACCCCCGTCAGGTTGGGCGACCAGTAATCCGCGGCACCGGTGGCTGCGAAGGAACGGCTTTGGTCACGCCAATCGATATAGTTCGCAACCGCGACCGGGCCCTCGCCATTCATCAGGATCTGTTACCAGCCGTCCCGGGTCGCGATATGCCAGCGGGCGCAGCAGCACTGCGTCCACCACGCTGAAGATTGCCGTATTTGCTCCGATGCCCAGCGCCAGGACGACGATCGCGATCACCGCGAACGTTGGAGTTCGCAGCATGGTGCGTACGCCGTGCCGCACATCTTGAAGCAGCGTCTCCAGAAAACTCACGCCGACAGCGTCGCGGCATTCTTCTTTCGTCAGTGCCATCCCGCCAAACTCCAACCGCGCCTGCCGCAGCGCTTCTTGCTGCGGGACGCCCTGGCTCACCAGGTGCGCCGCGTGTGCCTCGATGTGAAAGCGCATCTCTTCATCCATCTCGCGTTCCATGCGAGTCCGCCGCAGCATGGCAACGGTCCAGGAGCGAAGTCGAGGCCACACACTCATAATTCCTCCGGCGTTGTCTGCAGAATTCCGGCGATGACCGCGGTCATCTGTTTCCAGCGTTCCGCTTCCGATTGCAGCCTGCGTTTTCCCGCCGCTGTCAGGCGGTAATAGCGCGCGCGCCGCTTGTTCTCAGACTCTCCCCATGCGCTCGTGATCCAGCCGTGATGTTCAAGCCGGTACAACGCGGGATACAACGATCCCTGCTGGATTTCCAGACGCTCCTTCGAGATCTGCTGGATCCGAAGCAGAATTCCGTAGCCGTGCAACGGGCTCAGGGACACCGCTTTCAGAATCAGCATGTCGAGCGTGCCTTGCAAAAGATCGAGTTGCTTTTCCATCCACACCTTCCCTAGACCGTCTAGGAATACCCCCTGCTCTCCTAGATTGTCAAGGAGAGAACGAGAAACAAAACATCCGGAAAGTATGTCGCCGGGAAAGGGTTACCCTAGGATTCGCCATTCTCGAAGCGTCGGTATTCCGGCTGGCAGGGCCTCCGCACCCGAACCGTGAGACACTGCACGAACAGACAGGAGTTCTCTATGACCCAGAACCAATCCATCGTTCTCCCGGACTCGCGCGAATGCTGGCCGGCATTTCGCCTGGCTGACTGGAAAGATACATACGCCACGCTGCACATGTGGACGCAGATCGTCGGCAAAATCCGTCTCGAACTGACGCCGCTTGTGAACCATTGGTGGAACGTTCCGCTCTACGTGAGTTCGCGCGGACTGACCACCTCGATCATCCCTTACGGCGATCGCCACTTTGACATCGAGTTTGATTTTTTCGACAACAAGCTCGTCATCCGCTCGACCGATCCGAAAATTGCGACGGTCGAACTGGCTCCCCGCACGGTTGCCGATTTCTATCGCGAAGTGATGTCTGCCCTGCGGTCTCTTGATATCGAAGTGCCCATCTGGAAGATGCCGGTGGAAGTCGCCGACGGCATCGCCTTCGACAAGGACACCGTTCACTCTGCCTACGATGGAGATTCCGTTCGCCGCCTGTGGCGGATTCTTCTATCCGTCGAAGATGTGTTCCAGAAGTTTCGTTCCCAGTTTGTCGGCAAATCGAGCCCTGTGCATTTCTTCTGGGGAAGCTTTGATCTTGCCATTACGCGATTTTCAGGACGGCGCGCTCCCGAGCGCAACGATCCTGACCCGGTGCTGCGAAAGATCATGCAGGAAGCGTATTCGCACGAGGTGATCAGCGCTGGCTGGTGGCCGGGCGGCGGCGCTGTCGAAGAGGCCGCCTTTTATTGCTATGCCGCGCCCACGCCCGCAGGGTTTGGAGAACAGAAGGTGCGTCCAGACAAGGCGTTTTACCACTCCGCGTTAGGCGAGTACGTTTTGATGTACGACGACGTGAGGCAGGCAAAATCTCCAAGCGCGGCCTTGATGGATTTTCTGCAGAGCACCTACGAAGCCGGTGCGACGACGGGGAAGTGGGACAGAAGGGAACTGGAGGCGCGCTAGGGCGACGAACGCCAGATTTGTGTTTCGAAGGTTCGACTGTTCCAAATTCTCGGATGGCAGCACCGCGAACCCAGGCAACAAAACGCGCGGGCTTCCGTGGAAGAGCGGCGCTTTAGCGCAGCGATCAGGGCAGAGAAAGATCGGGCTTTAGCCCCGCTGGTCAGGCCGCGGAGCCCATGTGGCCCATTCCTTTTTTATAAGGACGGATGCAGCCTGACCGGAGCGAAGCCGAGAAGGCGATGGAGGCCAGTGCCAACCCCGAACCTCACGCTCTCAGCAGCATCGTTCCCGCCCTTGTAGAAACCGCACGGATTGAACACCCTCAGTCGTTGTGCTCCCACCAAAACCATGGGGTGGCCACCCGCCAAGGGAGAAAGGTGAGCCACGCGTCCGAGCACAAAGCTGGGCCAGGCTCCTTGCTCATGCAAGCGCCAGATTCAGGTTGCTGATTGCTTCGTCGATCTCTTGCGTGTTCTTGAAGCCGACCGTGACAGAATCCACTCCCGCATTCTGGAAACGCGAACCTCATGGCTCTCACACGATCATCATGGCTATGCTCGAACTGACCGCCACCGCAGAGCTTCATGCCGATCACACCTAGCCTCTCCTTCTTCAACTGCTGGATGTGATCGACCACTTCGCTCACGTTGGCTGGATGGTTGGAGTCCTCAGAGGTCGGGCCGTCCATGCGTGAGCCGTTGTGGTTGATGCGGATCAGTCCAACGTCGAGCCAGTTTGTGCCCGGCATCTGGCGCAGCGCCGGCAGCCCATGCACTGAAGCGCCATGCGTGCGGATGATCTTTCTCTGCTGCGCCTCAAGAATCCCGTCTTGCCAGCGTTTGGTCGTCTCCGGCCAGTCGGCCGAGTGCTGCCAGTGCAGCAGCATGACGTCAAAGTACTCGGTCTGCGAGATGTGCCGTAGCTCGTCGAACTTGGCCTGCGGGTTGATACCCTGGTGGAAGGTGGTCACCTTGCTCATCAGTTGATAGCTTTCTCGCGGCAAGCCTTTCAGCGCCTCTCCCAGCATTCCCGGCGTCTCGTAGGCCTCAGCGGTCTCAAAGAAGCGAATGCCGCGATCGTAGGCATAGCGGACGACCCGCGTGAACTCCTGCTGCCCCAGCGCGGCCTGTACCGCACCACTGTTTGTCCCGGTTCCGAATGCCAGCCGGGTCACCTCCACCTTCGAGCGGCCAAGCACCACCGTATCGGTCGCGGTGCGCTTGGCTGCAACCAGCGGAAGAATTCCTGTGGTTGCCATGGCTCCAGCGGCCAAACCTGCCTTAAGGAAACTGCGCCGTGTAGTTGGACTCATCGTGACCTCCGCGGGGACTCAAGCCGATGGGCGAGCCGGATCAGTGGATGTTAGCACGCATGCAGCCGCAATGACCGCGATTGGGTCATTCCACCGGCAACGTTGTGCGAACCGCAAGATTGGGCGTGGAGCAGCTTTCGGCACAACGCCTATCAGAGCCAGGACCGGACGCGTGGCCACACAGCGCGATTTTCGTTGTGTGGGGAACGATCGGCGATTTTTTGAGAACAGACGGAACATGTGGGATGGCTCGCGCATTTCGTTGTCGCTGGCATTAAGCACACCGAGGCCGGCCCACCCTTCGCGGTTTTGTAAAGTCCCGGGCAGGTTTTCGAAGGGTGGAAACCACGAGCGCAAGCAGCAAAGCGCGAGGATCTCCGTGGAAGAGCGGCGCTTCAGCGCCGCGATAAGGATGACCAGAGGTATGGGCTTTAGCCCCTGTGGGTAAGCGGCTAGCCGAGACTCGTAGCAATTCTCGTAGGTCGAGAATTACCGAGAGCCCTCAGAAAGAATACGGAGGAGTCGCCCATGTCCGCGAAAGCCCGCCATGGAGATCTGGCGGGTGGCGCGGACGAGCGGGCAGTCCCGAAATTCGAGGGCCACCCAGAGTCCGGTACGGGAAAAGGAACCTAGGCAGAAAGGCGGGCCACCCGCCCCTCAATGCGAATTTCTTAAGGCAATCCTTCGCTCGTCGATGGCGTCATCCCGAGTGACGCCGTCCTTCAGGCGGAGCGAAGGATCTCCGCTCCCACGCAGTCTGCGACGGGAGATCCCTCGACCGCTGGTAAGAACGCGTGCTCTTCGGAATACGTTCAACCTGGCCCGAAGGTGAGCGGTGATAACAAGGCTCCCACCAAAACCATAGGGGCGGCCCACCCGCCCGCAAACTCCAACGTTAATACGGTTAACTCATCAGCTACGCTGATGTCTTTGAACTACATCTCGTCCACCTAAGTGCCATTGACGCTGTATTCGCGGGATAGCACTATGTCGTGCGCTGTCGACTTCTTGCTAAGGATGAGATGAACGTGAAACATTGCACCCTCGGCCTGCTCTTTACATTTGTATTTACACTTTCAAGTTACGGGCAAACTACTGCGCTACCTCCGACGAGCGAACATGGCATGTTTGTGGAGGAGTCAGGCCGACTAATTAAGGTCATTGGACAGATCGCTGAGTTCAAACGCACCGGAAGCCACTTCGCGAACGATGTGACGTTGGGATTGAAGACGAAAAAGGAGAATATCCAACTCCTCGGAGCGACAGCACATACGGCTGTTTCTCCGCAGCCGGTGTTTTATTTCGTGCCGGCCAAGCAAGAACAAGCTGTGGGCGTAAACGCCGGTGATCTAATTTTGCGACCGAGGCAACAAGGAGCCAATAAAGGAGTGAAAAAGCCGATTCTTAAGGGTGCGATTGCGCATTGCGAGTCCTCCTCACGGGAGGGGGTTGCGTGACGCGAGGGTGGTGCTAACGATGTACTCAGAACCATCCCGCCTTCACCGCCTTCACCGCCAAGGCCAAGAGGTGGGATTCCCCGCAAATTGCAAGTCCGGCGCTCCACATCAGCTTCTTGTTCGTCACGATTTTGTAGCGATTCAACGAATAAAAATTCCGCTCGACAAAAGACCATACCAGGCTATTTAAGCTGATACCAGCGCATACGATGACGATCAGCATTGAGAGAACGGCATCAAGCCCGCAGGATGCCGCTGCAAGTGAGATCACCGAAGCGATCTCCCGACGGAGGTCTGGACTTCCTCCAGTTGCTAGAAGGGGATTTCTTGATTCATCTAATGCATATTGGTGTCGCACATAAAGAAGCGGATAAACCGTTGTACCAACGATGATGGCTAGGAGCAGGACGTTCGTTAACGATATGAAGGTAATGGTTTTGACATTGTTCGCCTGATCAAGCCTGGCGAACATCCACCGTATAACGAGAATGAAGCCGATGTCCATGCCAATCGACAGGAATGCCCCAAGGATAAATTCCGCGAAGCTGAAAACGCTTTCTGCATCGCGGACATATCGAGATCCGACATAGGCGGCAACAGTAAACGCAGCTGCGAAAAATACATACTGTGCGATTTTAAGAAGCTTAGAAGAGTAATATCGCACGCATGCTGCTGCACAGATGACCAGCACAGCGTCAAAAACACTCATTGCGATAATACTTATTGTTTTATCTCTCTGACGCAATGCTTCTTCGGGGTGAAGCGTTTCCGCCTCTTCAATCGTGGAAGGTACCCAGTCTTTTCCAAAAACTGGTTCTGGGGGCTCAATCGCTGCCCCTACAAGCACAATCGTTATGAGGGAAATTGACGACAGCAAGATTGAAATAAAAACTGCTTGCGTAGACAGCATCCTCTTTACCAAAAACCTTCGCCAATAGACCCGATGTAATCGATGCAAGTGACTGTAGGTAGATCGTGGTCTTGGATAGTTCTTTGTCTCGGATCGCAGCAATCGCTTTCCGTTTTTAGCCAATTCGTGATTTTGCCTTCTTCATCCTCTTTTAATAGCCAGGCAGCGGCGAGGACCGTGAGTCCGACTCCCCAGCGGAGCAGGAAGATGATTTTGGTAAGGATCAGTACTGACATGAGGACATCGCTGCCGAAGAGGGTTCAAAGTTAACTAATTGAATTCAGGTAGTCAACTGCGATTTGGGAAGGGGCAAACCCTGTTCAATTCGACGGAGGCACTCGTTTCGGATCCGAACTTGAACATGTCACCATTCTTTACGCTCCACAATCCGCCCGTGATATTCTCTAAACGTCACAATGACAATCGATTAAGAACAGGAGTGCACCAGTTTAGTGTTAGCCAGAGAGCAAAAAAAATCCCTCATTGACCAGTACGGGACGCATGCGAGCGATACCGGGAGCCCGGAAGTTCAGATCGCTCTGCTCAGCGAACGCATTGGCCAGTTGACGGAGCACTTCAAGACGCACCAGAAAGACCACGGCTCGCGCCGCGGACTTCTCATGCTGGTCAGCAAGCGTCGTAGCTTGCTCGACTACCTCAAGAAATACGATACCGAGCGCTACAAGACCGTCATCACCAAACTCGGCATCCGCAAGTAGCTGGTTCGCGCTTTCAGAGTTTCAACGTTGCAACATTCCTGACTTGAAACCTCCGAAACCTTAAGAACCTTGAAACTTGCCTTCAGCTATTTCTGAATACCGTTTCCGATGAAACGGTCAGCATCGAGGACTTTCCCACAAGTGCGTTTTTCAAGCGCAGCGTATTACTTAAGCGGCGTTATCGCGGCACAGGTGTGCCTCGTCCGCTTGAGTCGAAATCCCCACCCTGTCGCAGGTAACACGACCAGGACGGGGCACCCGTCTGCTTTTTGCTCGAGGTTCACACCTCGTCGCTCTCCGAAGGAAATCTACTCATGAAACCAGAACCAACGACAGTCACAGTCAGTCTTACCGGCGGCAAAACCATCTCATTTGAAACTGGAAAACTGGCCAAGCAGGCCCACGGATCCGTCGTCGTCCGCCTCGGCGAGAACGTCGTTCTTGCCACCGCCACTTCCAATGCCGATCCTCGCGAAGGCATCGACTTTTTCCCCCTCACGGTGGATTACCGCGAATACACCTACGCCGGTGGACGTTTCCCCGGCGGCTTCATCAAGCGCGAAGGGCGCATGAGCGAGCGCGAAGTGCTCACCAGCCGGCAGATTGACCGCCCGGTACGTCCCATGTTCGCCGAAGGATTCAAGTGTGAGACCCAGGTGATTGCGTTCGTACTGTCGGCCGACAGCAATAATGATCCCGACGTTCTCGGTATCAACGGCGCTTCGGCGGCACTCACCGTGTCGGACATTCCATTCCTCGGGCCGATCGGCGCTGTGCGGGTCGGACTGGTCAATGGCCAGTTCATCGTGAATCCGACGTACGACGAGATGCGCGAGAGCCTGCTGAACATCATGGTCGTCGGAACTGCCGATGGCATCGTGATGATCGAGTCGGGCGCGAAAGAAGTGAAGGAAGAGACGGTCGTCGACGCGATCGAGTTTGGACATACCGAGATCAAGAAAATCTGCGCGGCCATTAACGACCTGCGCGACAAGGCAGGTAAGCCCAAGCGCAAAGTCGAGCCTCCGAAGTTCGACGACGCGTACTACAACGACCTGCGCGGCCGCATCGGCGCGGACCTCGAAGACGCGCTCGACACGAAGAAACATCCCAAAGCGGACAGCTACGCGCGGGTGAAAGACATCAAGAAGAAGTTGGCCGCCGATTTGCCGAAGTCGGGCAGCGACAAAGAGGATGAAGTCGCGAAGAAGAAGCTCGATCACTACTACGAAGCGTTGCGCGAGCGCATCTTCCGCGAGGCTGTAATCAATCAGAAGCGGCGTCCCGATGGCCGCGCGTTCGACGAGATCCGCGAGATCTGGATCGAAGCCGGAGTCCTGCCAAGGACCCACGGCAGCGCAATCTTCACCCGCGGCGAAACGCAAGCGTTGGTGACGACTACCCTCGGCACCAGCGACGACATGCAACGCCTCGAAGGGTTCGAAGGCGAAGCCAAGAAACGCTTTCTCCTCCACTACAATTTTCCGCCATTTTCGGTGGGCGAAGTGGCCTTCATGCGCGGGGCGGGGCGGCGGGAGATCGGGCACGGCGCACTCGCAGAGCGCGCGATCTCGTCCGTGCTTCCTCCGGAAGACAAGTGGCCGTATGCGATGCGCGTGGTGTCGGACATTCTCGAGTCGAACGGATCGTCGTCGATGGCGACGGTTTGCGGAGCATCGCTCTCGCTGATGGACGCGGGCGTTCCGTTGAAGGCTCCGGTTGCCGGCGTGGCGATGGGCCTAGTCAAGGAAGGCGATAGCTACGCGATCTTGACCGACATCGCGGGCGCCGAAGATCACTACGGCGACATGGATTTCAAAGTGGCCGGCACACGGGACGGCATTACCGCACTGCAAATGGACATCAAGGTTGCGGGCATCACGGCGCAAATCATGCGGGAAGCGCTATCGCAGGCGCAGCGCGGCCGCCTGCACATCCTGGGCAAGATGGAAGAAGTCATCACCACTGGACGCGAGAAGATTTCGGACTACGCGCCGCGGTTCTACACCGTGCAGATTCCGACCGACAAGATTCGCGACCTGATTGGGCCGGGCGGAAAGATGATTCGCAGCATCGTCGAACAAACCGGAGTGAAGATCGATGTGGAAGACTCCGGGTTGGTCAAAGTTGCGTCGAGCGATCAGGCGTCGGCGGCAAAGGCGCTGCAGATCATCGGGGACATCACGGCGACAGCGGAAGTAGGGAAGACTTATCTCGGGAAAGTAACGCGGCTGGCGGATTTCGGTGCGTTTGTCGAAATTATCCCGGGCACGGAGGGATTGCTGCACATCAGCGAAGTGGCGGAGCATCGCATTGCCGATGTCCGCGACGAGCTGAAAGAAGGCGATCAGGTGCTGGTGAAAGTGCTGGCGGTGGAAGGCAACCGCATCCGGCTCTCGCGTAAAGCAATTTTGAAAGAGCAGCGCGCGAAGATGGCGGCATCAGGCGGCGGAGACGGCGCACCTGAGGCCGCTCCGGCGGGTGAGGTCAGCGAACCAGTTCCCACGGGAACGCTCGTGATTGAGGGCGGCGGAGATTTTCCGGATGATGCGGATGAGCCGAACTTCAACCGTGAGGGCGCGCCACATGCGGGTGCAGATCGCCCGCAAAGTGGTGGCGGAGATCGTCCGCGCAGCGGTGGCGGAGATCGTGGCGGCCGCGGTGGACGTCCGGGCGGTGGTGGCGGTGGCGGACGCAGAGGTCGTGGCGGACGTGGCGGCGGTGGTGGAGGCGGTGGCCGTCATGGCGGACATGGCGGCGGTGGTGGAGGCCGGCACTAAGCTTTGATTGCGGTTACTGACGGATTGAATCTATACAATCCGACATTTCAAAATGGAAGCGGGCCGCAAAGAAATTTGCGGCCCGAATCATTTGCTGGGAACCTCGTGTCGAGTTCGCCGTAAAGCGGGAATAGTTTTCGCCGAGTGTGCAAGAACTGCGCGTTGGGTTGGGAATGCGAGAAGCTCGCAACGCCGTTAGGGCTACACCGTTTCCGGTAGACAATCGAGAAAGATTCCCGACACGCGGATGGAATGTCTTCAATCCGACGCAGTAAGTCTCGTCATTGCAACGCGTCGAAATTTTCGACACGATGCTCGGCGAATTCGTGGCAAACGGTTTGCAATCACTTCGGGCGAGCCGCACTGGCTCCTGGAGGATTCGTGAAAAAGTTGCAATCACTCTCGTTTCTCGCCACCCTGGCGATCGGCATAGGCATGATCTCCTGGGGCAGCGCGCTCCACGCGCAAACCTCTCCGTCAAGCCCAACCGACCAGCAAGCGCCGCAAACCGCACCACAAACAGCGCCTGATACGACTCCATCGCAGACGCCAACGCCCGAAATGCCGCCGCAGTCACAGCAGACGCCGAGCGCTCAAGCGCCAGACGCGTCGCAAACTCCTGATACCGCAGCGCCACCGTCGGGCGCGAAGAGGAGCGCTCCGGATGCATCCGCGACCGCAAGCGACAGCCAGACGTTCTCTGGAACGGTGAGCAAACAGGGCGACAAGTATGTGCTGAAGGATGATTCGGGGAACACGTATGACATCGACCATCAAACGGACGTAGCGAAGTTTGATGGAAAGCGCGTCCGCGTTCAGGGCACGCTAGATCCGACTGGCAAGAAAATCATGGTGAAGTAAGCTCACCGGATAAACAACACGACGCCGAGGAGCGGGAGCAATTGGGTTCGCGATCCTCGGCGCACGTGTGTTTGCTACTTTATTTTCTCCGCCATCGTGACGACCCAGCCTTCAGGATCTTCGAAAGCGAATTCCTTCATTCCATAGAATTGTTCTTTCATCGGCATGGTGACTTTCGCGCCGCTCTTCTGAACTGCGGCAAAGACTTCGTCAATGCCTTCAACCTCAAGGAAGAGGGTAAGACTGCCTCCGATCGGTTTCGATCCGAGCGCCGGGTAATCTTCTGCTACCACTTTTTGATCATTGAAGAAAATCTCGACCGGGCCGCTCGTGACCGATCCGAAGACATAAGGTGGTTGATCGGGAACTGTGATGGCCGGTTGGAAGCCGAGCACAGAGCGATAGAACTCCATACTGGCGGCGACATCGCGGACGACAAGATTGGGCGTGAGTTTTTGGAATTTCATGATTTCTCCTCGCTAGAAGTCGGGTGGCGTGGCCTGAGTTTGTCTGGAAGGCGCGACGCACACCGAGAGTGTGAGTTGGCAACGCCTCCATCCACGCTCCTTGCGAGTGGAACGCAGGTAGGGCCTCCTCATTGTCAGTGGCGCTCGAAAGCGCGCGGGGCCCGCGAGGTACGGCGAAGAGCTTAGCACGAGTTTTCAGGTTCGGTGTCAAGAGGGCTGCATCAGCTCTTCGCAGGGAACCTTAGTCATTGAGATTCGTGGTTCCCACCCTTCGCAAGAGCGCGAAGGATGGGGCAGCCTTAGTTGATATGACGCACACAAAAAACAGTTCCGAGAATGAGCCGTGCGGTTTTGCTATCTGGTTGGCGGAAGTGACGAAAATCTCCACTTCCGGCAAATTCAGCCGGAAATGGGGCACCCAGACTTCCGGGCCAATCCCCCCTCGCAAGAGGCACTAGAAAGGGGGCGCATCCGATTTCTGTAGTTTTACAAAATCGCAGGGACTGGATTCGGGTTGGGCGGGATTGCTGTGAGCGGATCTACTTGCAATATGAGGCCGTCGATTCTGCGGACTACTACCATTTGTCCGGCTGCGAGAGGGGACGAGGCAACAGCGTCCCAGAGTTCTCCGTGGACGAACACTTTTCCTTTTGGCTGCAGAGGTGTTTGCACGACGCCGGTTTCTCCGACCAAGCCTTGCTCTCCGGTGACGATTTTGTTGCGGCGGGCCCGCAGCGCGATGGTCATGAGGAACGCCGTGATTGCGCCGAGCGGAATGCTAACTGCCAGCGCGGTGAGGAGATGAACGCGCATTTCGGGGATCGGGGAGTCAACCAGGAGAAGGCCTCCGAGCGTGAGGAGCGCGATGCCTCCGACGGTGAGAACTCCATGGGTTACAAATTTGGCTTCGGCGGCAAAGAGAGCGAAAGCTCCGAGGATCAGGATCAGCGCGGCGAAGCGGGTCGGGAGAAGATTCAGCGCGAAAGCGGCGACAAGAATGAATACGACGCCGATGGTTCCGGGGATGACCGCGCCGGGATGATTAAACTCGACATAGAGAGCGAGCGCCCCGATCGCGAGCAGCAGAAATGAGACGTTCGGGTCCATGAGTTCATCCAGGACGCGCTCTTTGACGGTCATATCGAACGGTGTGATGGTTTGTCCGGAGAGATTGAGGACAGCAGGCTCGCCGTTGAAACGTTTGAAAGTCTTTCCCTGGAGCTGACGAAACAGATCATCGGGGGACGATGCGATGTAGTCAATGAGATGTTGCGCGAGGGCTTCCTGGTCGGTGAAAGACTTCGACTCGCGGACGGCACTCTCGGCGGCTTCTACGTTTCGGCCGCGTTTGGAAGTAAAGGAACGGATGAGGGCAGCCGCATCGTTTTCAATTTTGCGGTTCATCTCGTCGTCGGGTTTAACCTGCACGGGACCGATGAACGTCACGGGATGAGCGGCGCCGGCTGCGGTTCCGGGAGCCATGGCCGCGATATCTGCGGATTCGAGAATGAAGATGCCTGCGGACCCGGCGTGTCCTCCAGTGGGAGTGACGTAGACGATGACTGGAACATCGGAGCTCGTAATCTTTTCGACGATTTCGCGGGTGGAACTGATGAGGCCGCCGGGAGTATTCATCTCGATCAACACGGCCTGAGCATGGGTGCGATGCGCCTCATCGATGGCGCGGGAAATGAACTCGGCGCTGATCGGCTGGATCGTGTCATCGACGACGATCTTTACGATCTCGGCGGAAGAGGTGAGCGAGCCGAGAACAAGGGATAACAAAGTGATCATTACATTTCGAATCAGACCGGCGGATTTGGGCAGAGAGTACATAGGTCCTTCGCTTCGCTGAGGATGACAAAGGCGCGGTGGCTCCGATGACAAAACACTCACCGCGCGAGACACAGGACTATTTTCCACCTATTTGCGGGAAGCGGCGTGGATTTCTTCCGAGGCTGGCTCGGGCGGTGCGATTTTGGCGGAGTTGCCATTCGTCCAGCCGGGAAGATAGGTGCTGCCTGTAATGAGGCGCGCGCCACGCTCGTAGGTCACGTAGGACCACGCCCACTGGATGAATACCATTAGGCGGTTGCGGAAGCCGATCAGAAAAAGAATATGGATGAAGAGCCACGAAAGCCAGGCGATGAATCCGGAAATGTGAATCTTTCCGAATTGTGCGACGGCAGCGGCTCGTCCGATGGTGGCGAGACTGCCTTTATCCCAGTAATGGAACTTTGGGCGTACGGCAAGATCCCCACCCTCTCGCAAAGAACGCGAGAAGGGTGGCGCACCCAGCGCGGTCGATTTCGGGCTGACTCCTGACTCAGTTTCTTTGCGAATGAGTTTCGCGACATAGGTGCCTTGTTGCATGGCGACCGGGGCCACGCCTGGGAGGAGTTTGCCTTGTTCGTCTTTCGCGGAGGCGAGATCGCCGATGACAAAGATTTCAGGGTGACCGGGGACGGAAAGATCCGGCTGAACGGGAACGCGCCCAGCACGATCAACTGCGACTCCTAGTTGTTTGCCGAGTGGAGAGGCGGCGACCCCGGCGGCCCACAGAATCACCGTAGCCCGAATGCGCGTGGTTCCCAGATAAGCGGCTCCCGCTTCGATTTGAGTGACCGTGGTCGAGGTGCGGACTTCGACTCCGAGATGGTTCAGTTGACGCTCGGCGCTACGGGATAAATCTTCGGCATAGGCGGGGAGAATGCGCGGTCCACCTTCGACCAGCAAGATGTGCGCGCGCGATGGATCGATGGAGCGAAATTCGCTGGCGAGGACGTGCCGGGTGATTTCAGCAAGAGTGCCAGCGAGTTCGACTCCCGTAGGGCCTCCGCCGACGACGAGAAAATTGACGGTCGCGGCGGTCTCACCGGCCGCGGCTTGCCGCTCGGCCAGTTCGAAGGCCAGCAGTACGCGGCGGCGGATTTCGAGAGCATCTTCGATCGTTTTGAGACCGGGGGCAAAGGGCTCCCACTCTTCATGGCCGAAGTAAGAGTGAGTCGCTCCCGCGGCAACGATCAGATAGTCGTAGGGAATCGCGCTGTCGGAGGTTTGCACGACGCGGCGTTCGAGATCGAAGCCAGTGACCTCGGCCATCAGAACTTCGATGTTCTTGTCCGAACGAAGGATCGAACGGATCGGAGCGGCAATCTCACCGGGAGAAAGGCCCGCCGTGGCGACCTGGTACATCAAAGGCTGGAATGTGTGGTAATTGGTGCGGTCGATAATGGTGACGCGGAGGTGTGATTTCGCCAGAGCTTTGGCGGCATTCAGCCCGCCAAACCCAGCACCAATGATAACCACGCGAGTAGGAGCTTGATTCGTCATCTTGCTGATTTGCACCCCTATATATAAGATTCACGCGATGGCTGACGGTTCCAGAAGTTCTTTCGTAGCAAATCCCAAACAAAACACAATGCCCACCTGGGCACGCTGGGTCATGCCTTCAGCGTCCGACTTAATCTTTGTTGCCATATTGATGGTTTTGCTGCTTACTCCGTTGGCTGTGAAATTATTGGGCGATGCAGGCATCGGATGGCACATACGAACCGGCCAGCAGATTCTGTCGACCCACGCGGTGCCGCGAACCGATCCATTTTCGTCGACGATGGAAGGCAAGCCGTGGTTCGCGTGGGAGTGGCTGTTCGACGTGGTGGTCGGGGAACTCGATCACGTTGCAGGGTTGAATGGCGTGACGTGGCTGACGGCGGTAGTCATCGCCGGAGTGTTCGGATGGATGTTCCGGTTGCTGATCCGGCGGGAGATGAATGTCGCGTATTCGTTGATCCTCATGCTGGTTGCGCTGTGTTCGTCGACCATCCATTTCTTGGCACGCCCACACGTGGTGAGCTGGCTGTTTACGCTCGCGTTTTTCTGGGTTCTCGACAGCACCGAGCGGAATTATTTCAAGGGGGTCGGAAGGCATCGCAAGCTGTGGGCTCTGCCGCCGCTGATGCTGATCTGGGTGAACGTACATGGCGGATTTCTGCTCGGGTTCGTGTTGTTGGGAGTGTTCTGGTTTGGATCGCTGTGGACGTGGTATCGGACGAAAGGCGACGGGATCGATGACGTGCTGCACAAGATTGCGGCAGCGAAGCGCGTTCGCGATCTGACACGAGTCGGCCTGGTTTCGGTGATTGCAAGCCTGATCAATCCGTATGGATGGAATCTACATGCGCATATTGCGTCTTATTTGTCGAACCGATTCCTGATGGACCATATTGAAGAATTTCAGTCCCCGAATTTTCACGGCGTCGCGCAAAAGTGTTTTCTGATCTTGCTGGTGTTTTCGCTGGGAGTGCTGGTGACCCGCGGGCGGAAATTGCGGACCAGCGAAGGATTGCTAGTGCTGTTCGTGACGTATGCGGGACTGTATGCGGCCCGGAATATTCCAATTTCTTCGATTTTACTGGCGATGATCATCGGGCCTTGGATGCCAAGCTACGGAGCGCTCGAGAGGTTCGGCCTGCGGATGAGCGTGATTGAACTGGAGCTGCGCGCTCATTTGTGGCCGATTGCCGCCACGCTGGTCACGTTGATGATCGCGATCAACGGCGGACGCCTCGGGTCGAACATCGTGATGGACGCGCACTTTGGACCAAATCGGATGCCGGTAGAAGCAGCGAATTATCTCGAGGCGCATCAGGCGCAGGGATCGGTGCTGAGTCCGGACTACTGGGGCGGGTATTTTATTTACCGCATGTATCCGGCAGTGCGGGTGGTACTGGACGACCGGCATGATCTTTACGGCGCGGAATTTCTGGAATCGTATTTGCGGATGATGCATGTGGAGCAGGGCTGGGAAGAATTCCTGCGGGATCATGATCCGCGCTATGTGGTGATGCCTCGACACGCGCCGTTGGCGAACATTCTGGCAAAAATGCCGGAATGGAATCAAACGTACTCGGACGATGTGTCCGTCATTTTTGTGCACCGTCCGTGATCGGATGAATTTGGCTGTGGGTTCAGTGATGTATTTCTGCCACCGGGTTTCGTTGCCATTGCTGCTGCTGGCGCTCACCTGGGCATGGCGGGATGCTCGGGATCTTCCTCTCCTTCTCCATCGAATACGTTGACCGCTCCCCCGGGGAATCCCGTAGGCACAAATCTGACGCAGATCAGCTCCGATCCATATAGCGTTGCGCCGGGACAACACGCGACGGAAGTGGAGCCACACATGTTCGCGAACGGGCAGACGCTGGTCGCGACATTTCAGACGGGACGCATCCCGCTCGGGGGCGCGACCGATATCGGATGGGCGACATCAACGGACGGCGGCAATACGTGGAGCCACGGTTTCTTGCCTGGATTAACCAAGGGAGAGGGAAGTGGGCCGTACGACGCGGCGAGCGACCCGGTGGTTGGCTACGATGCGAAGCATGGTGTATGGATGATCGCGTCGCTTCCGCTGTCGGGCACGCTGCAGACGCCAGCCGTCACGGTGAGCCGATCGACCGATGGAGGGTTCACGTGGCAGAGTCCGGTGAGTGTCAATCCGACGGCGGAAAATTCCGATAAGAATTGGATCGTCTGCGACAGCTGGCCGACCAGTCCGCACTATGGCAACTGCTATGTCGAGTGGGACGATCCGCTGAACGGGGATCAGATTTTGATGAACACTTCGACTGACGGCGGACTGACCTGGGGCCCGACGATTTCGACTGCGAACATGGCAGACGGGATTGGAGGACAGCCGCTGGTGCAGCCGAATGGGACCGTCGTGGTGCCGATTGAGGTGGAGACGACTGCCGCCGGTCTGATGTCGGCTTACACGTCAAGCGATGGTGGAGCGAGTTGGAGCGCTCCGCTGACGATTTCGCCGATTCAGTTCCGCGGAGATGCGGGAGGGATTCGTAGCGGGCCATTGCCAGCGGCGGCGGTGGATGGGGCTGGCATGCTGTGGGTCGTGTGGAGGATTGCCGGTTCCGAACTAACTGCTCGACCAATGATCTGGTGTATAGCACGTCGTCGGATGGTGTGACTTGGAGCGAGGTGACGCGCGTTCCGATCGACGATGTCTCAAGCACGGTCGATCACTTTATTCCAGGAATCGGGATTGATCCGGCGACAGCGGGCGCGGCGGCGCACGTTGGACTGCATTATTACTACTATCCGCAGAGCAATTGCCAGCCAACCACCTGTCAACTTCTCGTGGGTTACATTTCGTCGGGGAATGGCGGGACGAGTTGGAACACGCCGGTTCCGCTGACGGGTCCGATGCTATTGAGCTGGCTGCCGACATCGCAGAACGGATTGATGGTGGGAGATTACATCGCAACTGTGTTCAGCAATGGAGTGCCACATGGAGCATTCGCGGTGGCGCAGGCGAATGCAGGATCGACGTTCAGCGAAGCGATTTACACGGGACAAGGGCTGACGGCCCAGGCAGTGGGACGGCAGTTGTCGGCAGCAAAGGACAGGCCGCTGCATCACCTGTCGGACAAGATTGAAAAAGAAATGCCGGAGAAGGGCATGAAGCCTCCGCACCGATCTCAACGAAGGTCCAAGTAATTCCCATTTCAAGGGCAAGATACTCGCTACTCCCGCGAGATCCTTCCCTCCGCCTGAAAAGCGGCTCCGGTCTGGATGACGCATGAATCCGAGGTTAGGGTGACGTCACTGAAGCACGGTGATCGACGTTAGAAGCGGTCGTTGGTGTCGATGCCGAAGCCGAGGATGGCGGTGACCCCGACTGGCTGGGTTCCGCGAGAGGCGGGTTGAAACTTCCAACCGCGAAGGCTGGTAAGAATTTTGGCAGTCATCATGGCTGGGCCTGCTTCCAGGACGCGGATGTTGGTGAGGTTGCCGGAAGCATCGAGGCTGCCGGTCACGACCATGCGCGCTCTCTTCAAGCCTTCAGGAAGATCAGTGCGAATCGGCGAAGGAGCCGTGAGCGTCGCTCCGAACGGATGGGCGGTCGTGGACTCGTCGGCAAATTCCATCACGACAGTGCCCAGAGAAGTGTCCAAGTATGTCGTGTATTTCTCGCCGCGGAGAAGATTCTTGTAAGGCTCGAAGGCTCCCCCGGAACTTGCTGTTGCAACGACAGTTACACCGAGCGCCTCCCGCTGCTTGGTCGGGGTGTGACCGGGTGCGGTGGGTTCGCCGCCGGGGGCGGAGTCGGAACCGAAACCGGGAAGAGTGACGATGCTGCTACCGCCGCTGATATCTACGCCACGAACGGGCGGATTCCCGGAAGTCAGATTTCCCGCGCCGCCTGGGCCGGGAGTGGGAGAGATTCCTGCGCGAGCGGCGGGTTCCGAGCCGCGTCCAGGGCCGCCTTTGGCGGTGCCAGTCCCGTTGCCAGCGACAGAGCTTCCAGGCCCGTTTCCACGTCCGATGTCGGTGCCACCGCCGCTGCCCCCAAGGCCTGGCTTATCGCCGCCCGAAGGAGACATCGCGAGCGATCCTGTGCCTGCGGTGGGAGGCAGTCCAACTTTCGAGCCGGGCTGGCTGGAGATCACTGCGCCCGCGCTGGTTCCGCTGCCGCCGTTGGTGGCGGGATTCAAGCCCGCCCCTACATCGACGGGTGCGCCTAATCCTGCGCCTTTGCGTCCCGAGCCCGATCCTGTGAGGCTGGAGCCACCGCCGACAGACGGGGGCGGTGGAACAACATTATTTGCGAGAAGAGTTCCGCCGGGAGCGCCTGCGCCGCCTCCCGTACTGCCCGTTCCGCCGCCGGGACCACCGAGCGTTGGCGGAGGAGGAACGACTCCGGGATTGCCGAGATAAGGGGCGGCTCCGTTGCCGCGTGTGCCCGTGCCGCCAGCAGCACCCATAGATGGCGGAGGAGCAACCACACTATTGCCCAACGATGCACCAGAGCCTCTGCGGCTTCCACGAGGATTGCCGCTTGTCCCGCTGGTGTTGACGGCAGGTGGTGGCGGGACGACGTTGCTCGCGAGCGACGTTCCGGCACCGTTGTTCGCGCTACCGGCGTCTACGGATGGCGGCGGGGGGACGACTTCCGTGGCGCCAAATATCTTTCCGATCAAGCTGCTCATGAAAGTTCCGCTGCCCGATTGCGATGGGGGCGGAGGAACTACATTTTTCGCAGGATCCTGTACGCTTCCGCTGGCCAGACGCCGCATGTCGGGCGAGATGTCGGCGGAAGGCGGAGGAGCGACGACAGAAGGCGACGGTAAAGAAAGTTTTGGATTGCGCGCCGTCGAACGCTCCGGCGCTGAAACGGGCGGAGGCACAACCGATGCGCTCGTCATCTGTACAGGAGCACGAGAGATCTCGCGACTCACTGCGCCCGGGGCTGGAGGAATGACGTTTGACGCCAAGGCGGGGCTCGACCGCGACCGATCGCGAGCCACATCGGGCGCAGGCGCAACCACCGATGGATCGAGCGAGCGAGAGGCTAAGGAGCGATCTCGCGCGATTCGCGGCGCTGGTGCAATCACGCTAGGAGCCAACGCGGGCGCATCAAATCTTGTGCTCATCCGAAACTGTGGGCGCTGGAGGGATCATGGTTGCGTTGAACGTTGGCGCGGTGAGCGACCGATCGCGCGTGACGTTGGGAGCAGGAGCGATCACGGACTCGAGTTGAACGCCATTGCGCGTGTAGTCGCGGATGACATTCGGGGCCGGAGCAACGATGTTTGCGGCCAGGTTCGGCGCAGCCGAACGTGACGAACGCAATCCTTCCGCGGGCGGCGGTCCGGGATCGGGCTTCACCGCCAATAGATTTGCGACTGCCGCGGTCGACACCGGAAGCTTGAGGTTCGGCGCATCGACGATGCGGGGAGTGAGCGAACCTCCGCGGGCGATCTTGATGGTTTGTGTGCGGTGATGCGTTTCCTCGCCGCCGGCGCGGCCTGCCGCTGCAGCTTCCGCTCCGCCGAGATCTTCGGTGCGGGGAAGTTCGTCGCCGGTGTAATAGATCACATCGTGAGGAGAAATTCTTGGCGCGACATACGGCCGCAACTCCGCCACTTTGATCTGCACGAAGATAGCGGCGAAGACAATGAAGGCCTCCAGAAAATACGAGGGAAACATGATCCGCATCGGAATCAAACCGAACGGAGCTTCGCCGGCGAGACGTGCTTCCGAGCGCCGCAGCGCTGGTTTAATCGAACTTAGAAATTCGGTCCACCGCGAAGTCCACTCGACGAGCAGCTTCGGGCCGTCAGCGGGGAAGTCGCGGATGGTGACGGGCTCTTCGAGTTGGAGAAAACTACTCATGCGGTTGGACGGTTGCGGTCCTTTGCGAGTGTGATTTCAATTCTATCGCCCACCGAGGTTTTCGTTTCAGCAGCTGATATGACACGGCAGTTCCAAGACCGAAGCAGCCTGACTGCGTACCGGGGCAAATCGCCAGGGCCGCAGCCGAGCCTGGACGTGGATCACAGTGTTGGCACGATCCAGATAGACCACATCGATTGGAAACCCCATCCCTGAGTATGAACGCCATGGCAGGGTACGATCCAGAGGCCAGACCCATTACGGAAGTCATCGACCTTGAGGCCAAGCAATCCGCGCAACCGGGTCCAGTGGGTGTCGGCCACAGCCAGATCGGTGGCGAGGTATGCCTGTCGCGTCTGATTGAAGGCTTGCCCTGCGGTTGAAAGAACTGCCATGAACTCCCCAGTATCTGTTCTGTCGTACCTGCTGCGCCGTCTAGCGGCCGCCCGAAACAGGTCCCAATTGCCGGATCAAACTGATGACGGCAGGACCAATCGTGACAAAAATAATCGACGGCAGAACAAAGATGACCAGTGGGGGAACCATCTTGATGGTGGTCTTTGCAGCCTGTTCTTCGGCCCGCTGCCGGCGCTCCGTGCGGAGGGAGTCCGAATGCACGCGGAGAGCTTGAGCGACGCTGGTACCGAAGCGATCCGTCTGAATCAGTGTACCAACCAGGGATCGGATGTCGTCAACACCGGTGCGGTCGACCAGATTGCGCGAGAGCTTCTGCACGGGGTTTTCCGGCGCGCATCTCGAGATTGACGAGGTGGAACTCATCGCTGAGATCGGGATGAGCGTGGCCGAGATCCTGTGCCGACACGCATGAGGGCCTGATCGAGTGCGAGGCCGGCTTCGACGCAAATGACGGTGAGATCGAGGGCATCGGGGAGTCCAAGGCGGATGCGGTTCTGACGGTCTTTAATCATGCGCTTCAGGATGAAGCGCGGAAGGAAAAATCCGAGGCCGGGAATGCCGGCGAGCAAGAAAGGATTGTCGATGCCGGCAAGAAAGAAGGACGCCGACGAACCCGATACCTGCCATGAGCACGCGGGCGCCGAAGTAGTAGTTGACGTCGATGGCGTCGCGGAATCCAGCTTGAATCAGCCAGGCGCCGGGTACGGGAAACGTCGCTGGGAGACGGCGGAATCGCTTTGCTCAGCGGGTCCAGCGCCTGCTCGATCCGTTCGCGCATGGCGGGCTTGGCCTGGACGGCCTGCGTCTGCTGGCCGCCGAGAGCGCGCAAGCGAGCTCCGAGGACCGAACTTGGGGTCACAACGGCCGCGCCGAAGGCGAAGACCGCCAATGACGACGGTAACGAAGATCACAATAATCAGGAGCATGGCTATTTCCCTGAAGTCCTAAACCTGAATCCGGATAATCTTGCGGATCACGAAGTATCCGATCGTCTGCAAAGTAATTCCAGCCACCAGCAAAGTGTGGCCAATCGGATCTTTAAACAGTGGATCGATGAAGCTGCGGTTCAGCGCCAGCATGGTAGCAACAATAATGGGAGGCATGCCCATCAGCAACCCCATGGTGAGGCGGCCTTGGGCGGTATAAACCCGGACCTGGCGTTGAATTTTGAAACGCTCGCGAATAACGTAGGAAAGATTGTCGAGAATTTCGGCCAGGTTGCCGCCGGTTTCGCGTTGCAGCATTACGGCGGTGACGAAGAACTTCACGTCGACGAGAGGAACGCGCTCCGTAAGGTTGAGCAAGGCATCACGGACCGGCATACCAAATTTTTGTTCTTCATAGAGCTGACGAAATTCGCTGGCAATCGGCTCGGCGATTTCGTTGGTGATCATTTCAAGGGCGGTGGTGAAGGCGTGTCCGGCACGTACCGCGCGCGCCAGCGTGTCGATGGCTTCAGGGAAAAGCTCTTCAAACTTTTCGAAGCGCTTGCTGCGGCGGACGGAGAAATACGAGTAGGGGATGATGAGGCCGACGAGCAGGGCGATCCATCCAACTTCGAGGCGAAGGCTGAACCCATAGCCGACAATGGCGAGGCCGACGGCGGAGAGAGCGCAGAGTCCGAGAAAGTTGCCGACGCGCATGTCGGAGCCGGCTTGCGCCAACATTTTCTGCAGGGCGGAAACGCGAGCGGACCGCCTCAGTAAAGTATCGAGAGCCGGGATACGGCTCATTTGCTCGTCGCGCAATAGAGCGAGTTCGTCTTCGGCGGCGAGCTCAGGAGCCCTGCGCTCGTTGGCAAGGCGATCTTTGATCAGGCGGGCTTGTGCGCTGCGCTGATCGAACAAAGAGAACACCGAGAAGGCCAGGAAGGCGACCACCCCGAAGACGACAATCGCGAGTAAGAGTGCAGACATGTTGAACCTAGACCTCAGCCTTCGATTCAAACAACGCCGGACGTAACCGGGCGCCAGATGTGGCCAGGCGCTCGGCGAACTTCGGACGAATTCCGGTCGCGCGGAACGAACCGCGAACCTTGCCACCTTCGTCGATCCCGGTGCGATCGAAAGAGAAAATATCCTGCATGCCGATGGAGTCAGCCTCCATGCCGGTGACTTCAGAAATAGTGGTGACTTTGCGTGTTCCGTCGGAGAGGCGGGCGATCTGGATCACCGCATGCACGGCGGATGAAATTTGCTGGCGGACAGCCCGCTCGGGAATATTCAGGTTCGCCATCGAAACCATATTTTCAATACGAGCCATGGCGTCGCGAGGAGAGTTGGCGTGGACCGTGGTAAGCGATCCTTCGTGGCCCGTGTTCATCGCCTGCAACATATCGAACGCTTCTTCGCCGCGGACCTCGCCAACCACGATGCGGTCGGGGCGCATGCGCAAACTATTGATGACCAACTGCCGCTGGCGAACGGCGCCCTTGCCTTCGATGTTGGGTGGGCGCGTTTCCAAACGGACGATGTTTTCCTGTTTCAACTGCAGCTCGGCCGCATCTTCGATGGACACGATGCGTTCGGTATTCGGAATGTATCCGGATAGCACGTTCAGCAGTGTGGTTTTGCCAGCGCCGGTTCCGCCGGATACGAGAATGTTGAGACGGCCCTTGACCATGGCTGAAAGGAGTTCCAGCATTTGCTCGGTTAGGGTCTGGTTCTCGATCATCTGCCGGGCAGTGACGGGTTCGCGTCCGAAGCGGCGAATGGAGAGACACGGACCATCGAGCGCGAGCGGCGGAATGATGGCGTTGACACGAGATCCATCGGTGAGGCGCGCATCCACCATGGGGGACGACTCGTCAACGCGTCGGCCCACGCGGGATACGATGCGCTCGATGATCTGCATCAAGTGGACATTGTCTTTAAAGGAAAGAGTAGTGAGTTCGAGCTTGCCCGCTTTTTCAATGTAGACGCGATCGTAACGGTTGACCAGAATGTCGGAGATGTTGGGATCTTTGAGCAACTGCTCGAGAGGACCCAATCCGAAGATCTCGTCGAGAATTTCGCGCGAGAGCCGTTCGCGCTCGGCAAAACTGAGCGGCACCACTTCGCCGTTGACGACTGCGCGGATGACGACAAGGACTTCGTCGCGCGCGGAGTCTCCGGCGGCCTTGCCGAGTTTCTCGAGATCCAAACGGTCGAGAACCTTGCGATGCAGGTCGGCCTTGACCTGCTGAATGTCGGTGCGCTCGAACGATTGAAGGTTTGCCATAAACGTCTAAATCCTAGACTGACTTGAATAGCGACCACGCAGCGCGCTTTACGTCGACGTCGTTGCGAGTGAGTTCCTGCGCGAGTCCGGAAAAGCAGCGAGCGATTTCGGAATTTCGTTGATCCATCACCGGGGTGCCACGATCAATGGCGCTGGACACGGCGAAGTATTGATTGGGAACGCGCCATAGGAGCTTCGCGCCAACCGCGGCTTCGGCGTCAGCTTCGCTGAAGCCTGGAACTTTGCGATAACGATTCAGTACGAGACGCACACGCTCGCGGCTTCCAGTCTCACCGAGGTATTGCTGCACGCGAGCCGCGCTCCACAGGGAAGCAACATCGCTGCAGGCAACGAGCAAAACCGTTTCGGAAAGGCTTGCAATGAGCCTGCTGGCGGCGTCAAAGCGAGATGACGCGTCGACCACAACGTAGCGGTAGTGCGTGACCAGCATGTCGAAAAGACGAACAAACTCGGCGGTAGAAGGATCGACTGCCGCCGGGACATTGCTTCCCGCGAGAAGTTGCAGCCCGCCGTTGTGACGCGTCATGAAACTCTCGAGCAGGGAAGCATCCATGCGATGAAGGTTGCGGGTTGCGTCCGACACGGTGAAGACCGGCTTCAGGTTCATGTGAAGGGCGGCGTGGCCGAGGGGCGCAAGATCGACGAGAGCGGTCTGGCTGTGTGCCGATTGCAGGGCCAGAGCGAGATTCACGGCAACGGTGGTCGAGCCGTTTCCGCCCTTGGCGTTGATGACCGAGAACACCTTGCCGCGCAGGCCTTCCGAGCGTCCACGGCGCTGTGCACTGGTAAGGCGAACGAAGGCCTCAAGAAGATCGGTGGTGGTGGTGGGGCGTTCGATGAATTCGCGCGCACCGGCACGCATGGCATTCACGATGACTTGAGGGTGACTGAGGCTGCCGATCGCGAAGATTGCGGTTTCCGGCATTTCCTGGTGAAGCAGTTCAATCGCACGCAATGCTTGCGCAGCGCTGTCGGCGGGGATATCTACAAGAATCGCATCGGGAGTGAGTCCGCGAACTCGCCGGGCAATGGGGTCAGACGCAGCAACCGGAAGACTCGCAGACGCATGGGCTGTCCGGGCAACGTTCGTGTTGTCGACCAGCACCTGGAGAAGGGCCCGTTGCTCGTTGTCGGTAGCGACAATGACGACTGTACTCTCTGCCATAGCAACCTAAGGCCCAATAGAACTTGGTTCTCCCGTGCCGAGCCCTGCACGAGAAGCAATCCGATTACTTGCTCTTATCAAACTTGCCGGGATCCAAATACGGCTTTGGGGCCATGGGTGGAGCGACCGGTTCGTTGCTTGGAGAAACGCGCCGCACCGTGCACAGAACCATCAGTTCCGAATTGCTTTTCTGAAGGCTCTTGCTGCGGAAGAAGTTTCCGAGAATCGGGATGTCCCCGAGCCCGGGAATTTTGTTGTAAATGTCGGTGACACGGTTGTCCATGAGGCCGGCGATCACGAAACTCTGACCGTCCTGCACTTCGAACTCGGTTTCCGCTTTCCGCGTGCTCAGAGCTGGGACGGTGAATCCGGAGATCGTGAGTGCATTGGCGAAGTCGAGAGTACTGACCTCGGGCGCCACGCTCAAATGAATATTTCCATTCGGAGTGATGACGGGAGTGAATTCCAATCGCACGCCGAATTCTTTGAATGAAATGGTGACTGCAGTAAAACCGGCCCCCGGTTGCACGATGGGGAAGGGAAATTGTCCGCCAGCCAGGAAACTAGCTTTCTTGCCGTTGACGGCGATCAAGTTTGGCTCGGCGAGAATCTGCAGGAGGTTCTTAGTCTCGAGCGCTTCGATCACCGCTCCAAAGTTGATGTCTGGCCGGAAGACGAACAAGTTGAGGACGTTGCCGATCGTCTGGCCGGCCGAGGTGGTAGTGCCGTTCTGAGTTGTTAGAGTTTGCGGCCCGAAGCCACCGTATTGGCCGGTCGAGACTGTGCCGATCGTGTTGGCGCCGCCATTGGAAACAAAATTTATGCCCAACTGGGCGAGAGCGGTGCGATCGACTTCCGCGAACTTCACCTGCAACAGAACTTCCTGCGCGCCAACGGGTCCGAAGGTGAGGACGTTGACGACTTTCGGTGAATAAGCGCTGGCGAGTTCTCCTGCACGCTTCGAGACATCTTCGGTGGAAACGTGTCCGGAGAGAACGACCGCAGCCCGCGATGGGGTCACGGTGATCTGCTCATCCGGAAATACGCGGCGCTCTTCTTCGGCGCAGGCGCTGACGTCGACATCGACACGGAGGTCGAAGCTGCGCGAACGCTCGAGTTCATCCCAGATCAAAAGAGAAACTTCTCCAGGCGCTTTTCCGTGAACGAGAATCTGCGTCGGGGTGATGACTTGTGCGAAGGCGATGGCGGGATCGGTAATGGAGATGCGACGAAGACGCTCCGTCGTGTTGATCAGAAGTGATTTGCCGACCATCACGCGCAGGGGCGCGGATCCCTGCGGCTGTTGAGTCTGCGCGGGCAGTGTTGCGGTCTGGGTGCCGGTGGAAGGTGGCGCCGCCGCGGGCGCTTGTGCCGGAGTTTCTGCTTGCTGCACGGTTTCGGAGAATGCGGGTAACACGAAGGTGGCCGCGAGCAACAGAATCCCGAGCGAACATAAGCGGACATTCATTTTCGAAGTTGTCTCCATGTAAGGAAACCGGCCCGAGCGCAGAAAATCTTGGAGAATCGAATGTTTGCGAGTCACTTGCCCTCGCCACAATTGCCGTTGTCGTCGCATTTGACCACGTCGGGTTTCTTGTCGCCCTGAAAAACCTCAACGCTGACGCCGGTTGAAGCGGGAGTCACAGGCGCGGGTTTCGGCGCCACATGGTGAACGGCAGCGTGCACGGGCGTCGTCGGGGCGACGATCGGCAACCCCTTGTAAAGTCCCCTGGAGTTCGAGGAAGGAACGTCATCCGCCTTGGTGTCGAGTGGATTGCGCAGCGCGAGCTGAATGTGTCCCTGGGCGCTGGCGAGAGTAAGTCTCTGAGCATCGTCTGGCGAAACCAGAAGAGTGATGACGGCGGTGTTCTGGGCTTCACCCGTCGAGGTTCGCTCGAGGGTGTGCCCCGAGGCGAGCACCGCGACGTTCTGCAGAACCGTTGTCGTTTGTTGATCTCCATTGCCGCCGGGAGTGCCGGTCAGCAGGACATCGACACGCGTCCCCGGGGTTACGAATCCGGCGACGGAGACGACTTCGTTCACGCGAACCGATACGGCGCGCATGCCCGGAGGAATCAGGGATGGAAGTCCGGAGCCGGCGTTCTCTGCGGCGAGGCGATTCGGCAGAATGAACTCGCCTCTGGAAATGGGGATGATGACGCCGTGGCCGATGACCTCGGAGCGTTTGCGCGGCGCACCTGGAGGCAGGTCTGCGCCTGGAATCCGGATAATCTTGATGTCGTGCTCTTCCACGCGGGCGCCAACCTGGAGATCGTTGGCGGCTACCATGACGTCGATCCCAGGATCACCGCCGCTGCCGCTTTTCGATTGCAAGGTCTTGTAGACGAAAACACTTACCAGCAATCCCACCGCAAGCGCCAAAGCCCCAATCATCAACAAACGTGTGCGATTCATGCCGTTTCCTTAGAACGCAATCACAATCTGGCCCGACCTAAATGCTTTGGCTTGCTACTGGATAGAGCTGGCGACGTTTGAGAAGACGTTGTTGGCATTGGATCCGATCAAGCGGATGGTTCCGACGACAATCACGAGGATAACCGCCAGCATGACCGCATATTCCGCGATATCTTGCCCCTGTTCTTCGCACCACAGCCGACGTGCTGCCTGTAGAAACATTGTTTTTCTCTCCTGCTCGCCGAATTCGAGATCGATAGGAATGGTTACGGGAGCCACGCTGGGAACGATTTGCGGCTCTCCCCACTCAACTTACGGTAATCATACCTGCATCTTGGAGGAAAGTGACAAATTCTTGCACCTGTTGGGTAACCAACGGTAACAGGGGCGGACAAGAGTCTTGTCGCGTAGGGGAATCGAGATGTACAAGGGCACGGACTTGACGACGACGGTGCCGGATGGGGGAGGCGGCGGACTGAAAACGAGGCCCGCACCCGGGCAGCGAATGGAAATAGGGGTGTTGGCGGGGTACAATCGCGACCGTCCGGCAACTGAACGTCTCCGAGACCCCGATTTCCGCCCGATCCCACAAGACGATTGGCCGTCTTTTCGTTCTGGCCGTGGTTGCCATGCACATTTTCTTTCTATGGAGGGTGCGAGACCGCATCGCGCGAGGAGACCCAGATTTCACGGTTTTTTACACGGCCGGGAAGGTTCTTCGTGAGGGGAAAGGCGCTCAGCTATACGACCCCTATACCCAGCAGGCTGCCCAGAGGGAATTCACCGCCAATTCCGACATACGGCGCGGGCCCTTGCCCTATATCCATCCACCATTCGAAGCATTGGTCTTTCTGCCGCTGACGTTCTTTTCGTACCCGGTAGCCTTCGTGTTGTGGGGACTGGTGAATTTGGGATTGCTGCTTGGGGTGATGTTGGTTTTGCGGGATTCGGTGCACCTGTTGCGCGAGATCTCGCCACCGGAAATGGTTCTCTGGTCGTTGGCGTTCTTTCCCGTGTTCGCGACGTTTCATCAAGGGCAGGATGCGATTTTGCTTTTACTCGTATTGGCGCTGGGATTTCGCGCTCTGAACGAGAGAGCGGAATTCAGGGCTGGCTGCTGGCTTGGGTTTGGAGTGTTCAAGTATCACCTGATCCTTCCGATCATTCTGATCCTCGTGATCTGGAAAGGCAGGAAGCTACTCTTCGGATTCCTGACCACCGGTGCCTGTCTGGCATTCATGTCATTGGCGCTCGTCGGGTGGCGAGCGGCCTTGCAGTATCCGGTGTACGCGCTGCATATCGCGTCGAATGCCGGTTTCGGCGGGATACCTCCGCGCCAGTTGCCGAACCTGTTGGGGTTGCTGGCAGGGTGGAATTTCTTGGGCGAACCGGGGTGGCCGGTTCAGGCTTGTGTCCTGGTTTGCGCCGCGGCTCTATTAATTGTCGTCGCTATGCTTCGCAGGTATGTGAACGAACCGCACGTTTCGAATCTGGGTGTGGCCTGTGCAGTGATCTCGGCTCTGCTGGTCGGCTACAACACCAATACTTATGACCTGTCGCTATTGATGCTCGCGCTGGTTTTGGTCGCTGACTATTGGCTGCGAGAGCTACCGATGCAGCGCAGAAAGAATCTGTCGCTTGTCGTGCCAGCAGTCCCTTTGTTGATCAGTCCACTCTGGTTCTTTCTATGGATGCGATGGGAGAGAATCAATCTGATCGCCATTTTTCTTGTGTGGTGGGTGTTCGCGATCAGAAAAGAGATACTGCGTTCAACCGCGAATGCAAACAAGACGGCCGGTTTGCGAGTGTCTAACTGAGAATGTGGAAACGCGTATCTTCGGTTATTGTCGCAGTGCTGATGGCTGTAGCGATGTGGGTGTGGGTGCAGAGGATCGCTATTCCTCACCAGCAAGCTGAGTCGGCGGCTCGCGATGCTCCGCGCGGAAATCTTTCGGATCTGTATCCGCGGTGGCTGGGCGCCCGCGAACTGTTGCTTCACCGACGCGATCCGTATAGCAGGGAAATCACGCAACAGATTCAGGTCGGGTACTACGGCCGGCTTCTCGACCCATCGCGACCGAACGATCCTAAAGATCAGCAGGCGTTTGCCTATCCTGTTTACATAGTATTTCTGCTCGCTCCAACGGTTGAATTGCCGTTTCCTGTGGTGCAGAGAGTCGTCTTCTGGATGTTCTTGGCGCTCACAGCGGGTTCGCTTTTCTTATGGCTGGAAGCGGTCGGATGGCGCGTCTCGACGGCGACGAAGCTGATCTGGATTTTACTGACACTAAGCTGTTTTCCGGCGATTCAAGGTTTAAAGCTGCAGCAATTATCCGTTCTGGCGGCGGCGCTCATTGCCGGATCGATGAGCGCTATTGCACGCCGCCATTTCTTTTGGGCCGGGATACTGCTTGCGGTGGCGACGATCAAGCCGCAACTCGTTGCGCTGCCAATCTTGTGGTTCTGCATCTGGGTAATCGGGAACTGGCGTGACCGACAGCGAGCGTTCTGGAGTTTCGCAATTACCACGGCGGTACTGGTTCTGGGAGGAGAAGTTTTGCTGCCGGGATGGATTCACGAATTTCGGGCGGCCCTGGCTGCCTACTACCAGTACACCGGCGGCGGCAAGTCGGTGCTCGATGTCGTTCTTTCGCCGGTGTGGGGAAGGATCGTTTCCCTTGTCCTCGTTGCCGCGTTAGTTGCACTCACCTGGCGAGTCCGCCGGGCTGGAGAAGATACCCGTGAATTCCAATGGTCCATGGCGTTGTCATTGGCGATCACTCTGGCCATCATTCCAATGTTCGCACCGTATAACCAGGTTCTGCTCATTCCGGGCTTGATGGTGATCGTGCGTTCGATTCGTGAGCTTTGGAGGAAGAATCGAATGTCGCGATTCTTCGTCGTTGTGACAGCGACCGCGGTGTTTTTCCCGTGGTTCAGCGCCTTGGGGCTAGTGATCGCGCTGCTATTCATGCCGGCAAGCAAGGTGCAGGTGGCATGGGGCCTGCCGTTCTACCCCAGCTTTGCGATCCCGGTAACGATTCTCGCCTTGCTGTTATTCACCCGAAACTCGCTAAAACCCGCGGATGCCGCTGAAAGTGCCTGAATCGTGCATCTTGCGGCAGGATGCAGCGGCAGAGTAGTCTGGTGGCTACCAGCTTCGTTCCGCTGGCGCTGCTGATCGAGGGGAAGAGCAGCGCGCTCCAAATAGCCTTTCATGACCTTAAATACCATTACTCATTCCAGCCATCATGGCTCCAGTTCGGGGGTGTTCCCCGCGCTGGTGTTCGTACAGGGCAGCGAGCAGAAGAATATCGTCCTGAACCGCACGCCATTCACGGTCGGCCGGAAGGTGGATAAAGATCTCGTTATCGCCGATCCGCGAGTCTCGCGCGATCATGCGCAGATCATGCAGGAAGGCCAGGAGTTTTTCCTTGTTGATCTCGGCAGCAAGCACGGCACATTCGTAAACGGAGAACGCATCCAGAGGCAGAAGCTGGAACGCGGCGACCGTTTGGAGTTCGGCGCGCGCGATTCGGCGTACATCCTGTTCAACCCGGCGCATGCGACATCGAACACCGCACGAGAGTTCTTGAGCCAGATTTCCGGCATTGGCATGAAGTCGGAGACGACGGAACTCGAAACGTTGCGTTTATTTTTAGAGGCCGCGCGCAAGCTGAACACATCGGGCGTGCTGGACGAAATCCTGATCACGATGCTCGACGTAACTCTGCAGTTGACGCGGGCGGAACGGGCATACGTTTTTCTCAAGGATGAAGAAGGAAATTTGCGGCTCGCAGCTGGACGCAACTCAAAGAAAGAACCGCTGCTCGACGACAAGACCATTTCGCATTCGATTCTGGAAGAATCGATGCGGGCAAATTCAGAATTCCTGTTGACCGATACGAGCCAGTCGCTCGACATGGCCGGCCGTCAGAGTGTCGTGGCCTACGATTTGCGAACCGTGGTTTGCATTCCTTTGCGCAAGATGCAGGTGCAGGCGACGCGGGACGCGCAAACTCCGGCGTTCAACGCGAGTGTGGCACAGGCGCTGGGCGTTTTGTACGTCGATTCCAGATTCGCTTCGCGAGACATAAGCGGCGTGGGTCACGACATTCTGCATGCGATCGCGACAGAAGCTGCGTCGCTGATCGAAAACGCCAGGTTGGTCCAAGCAGAAGAAGAGTCGCGGCGCTACCAGCAGGAGCTGAGCATTGCGGCCAGCATTCAGCAGCGGCTGATGCAGGTCAAGATTCCTGAGGTTCCGTTTGCCGAACTGGAAGGCCGGAATCTGGCTTGCAAGGAAGTCGGAGGAGATTTTTTCGACGCCATCAATACCAAGGAAGGCCTGGCTGTCGTGCTCGCGGATGTCAGCGGGAAAGGCGTATCGGCTGCCCTTCTGGCTTCGACGCTGCAAGGAATGATTTACTCGCAGCTTCTCTCGGGAATGGCGTTGATCGATGTGGTCGCTGCGGTGAACCGCTTCTTTACCGACAAACTGGTAGGAGAGAAATATGCGACGCTGCTTCTGGCGCGGCTGCGGCGGGACGGCGAACTTGAATATGTGAACTGCGGACATGTGCCTCCCGTCCTGGTATGCGGCGGTGAGGTGATGCGTCCCCCTCACGGAAACGTTCCGGTTGGGCTGCTTGCTGATGCAACGTTTGAAAGTGCGACGTGCCAGATGAAATCCGGCGACCGTTTCATCATGGTCACAGACGGAGTCACGGAAGCGGAAAATTCGATGGGAGAATTCTTCGAAGATTTCCGGCTGGAAGCGGCAGCAGCGAAATATCCGACGTTCGAAGGAATCTTTTCCGCGGTTACGGAATTCTGTGCAGGAAATCCGTTAAACGACGATTGCACGGTCGTCGAGTTGCGCTACTCGAGCAAAGAAGATCAATCGTAGATCCGCGTTTCGCCACGGGCCATCTTCAAGCGGAAACCGTCACCCGGTAATCCGTTCCTTCCCACCGATTCTCGTTCGGCCAAAAAAATGTGAACACCGCCTGACCTCCTACCGGGAGAGACGCCGTTGGCAGATCGAGGGTGTGGATGCCGAGGCCTGTGTCGCGAGTGTCGGTGTCGTGCGAGGTTTTCCAATCGTCGATGGTCCAATGGATGCGCGCAGGCGAAAGCATCACGATGCGAAGCGTCTTGTTGCGCGGGACACTTTTCGTCTTGTTGTTGAATCTCCAGCCAAAGATTTGCCGGACGTTCTTGTCGACCAGATAGCGCTTCACAGTTTGCGGTGGTTGATCAAAGATCTTGCCATCGCGGATTGAACGACGCAGTTTGATGTATTCCGAGTGCGCCCACACGAGGGGGCACGCAGAACCCGTGGGTTTGCCACGAAAGAGTTCAAGCGACGGAATGTCGGCCGCATCCCAAACCTGTTCGGAAAGCGAACGGCTATGGCCGACCGTGGAGTTCTCCATCATAGTGAGCAAGGCTTCCGCTTCGTCACGGTGTCCGGCGGCGAGAGCGTAGTGCGCGCGTTCTCCGGAGAGCAGGGGCCATGCGCGTCCGATTCCGGTTCCGTCGAATGCCGATCCATCTTTATGCTCTCCGTAGCCGTCGCCGTTGTAGCGATACCAACACGGACCCTGCGGCAGTTCGACCGATAGCAGCGCGTCGATCGCACGAATCGTGTTGAGGATTCTCGGATCGTCGGGAGCGCGCAAGCCGAAGCGGACGAGTGCCAAAGCATCGGGGCTGATGATGTGGTATGCGCGGGCGCCGTCCTGGCCGGGAGGACGATTCTTGATGGGAACGAAGCCTTGGGTGGGTGATGCTGCGCCGTCGGTCTCAGGAGGGGCGATGCGGACGTAGTATCCCTCGATGCCGAGTTGCTGTGCGAGATCGCCGCCGCTAGCGTACACCCAGCGCTCGATGTTGTCGTTCCAGGCATCGGCCGTGTCGCGCATGGTGCGTGCCTGTTCGGAATGCCCAGTCTTGTCGGCGATGTCGGCTCCGGCCAAGAGCGCCGAGATTTCTGCCGCGAGCGTGAACGGCGAATAGCCGCCGTCTTCTTCCCATCGATCTTGCTGAGTTACGGGGCCATTGCGAAGGATGAAAGTAGCCGCGCTGCGCACCATGGGCCACCAACGCTCGAGTTTGCCCAGCGCTTCTGGGGCTTCGCGGCAGAGAAGGTCAACCAGCAGAATCGGGAACGCGGTTTCATCCATCTGGATGCCGCCCCAGTAAGGACGTCCGTCGAGCCACAGGTTCTGAGCCCAGTTTCCCGCGGCCTCTTGGGTTGCCTCGAGATACCGCAAGACGCGGGCGGCATCGGTGACTGCGCCAGCAGCGAGCAGCGCTCCAGCAGTTTCGACGAGGTCGCGCGGCCAGACGAGGTGATATCCCCCGAGATCTTCGTCGCCTTTGTTGAAGCCCCAAGGGATAGAGAGACTGGCGATGATGCCGCCGAGAAAATCCTTGGACTCGTGTGTGCGCAGGACTGCGGTAGACGCGCGATAAAGATCATTCTGGCGCAGCGGTTCGTCGAGTTTCAGCAGCTTTGTCTGCCAGTTCCGCCACTGCGTGACATAGTGCTGACGAACCTCGGAATAGTCCTCGAAAAGGGCTGAGCGAACTTGCTGTCCCGCTTCGCTCGAGATGCCTCCGAATCCGAGAGCAAGAATGAAGTCGCCGTTGCATGCAGCGAGGTCAATTTCCCCGGTGAAGGCAATATTCCCGTTTTCGGCACGCGTATATTCCCACTGCATCTGGAAATGCTCGGAAATGTCCTGCCAGCCGTCGGAATTCCCTACGAAGCCAACAGACATTTTTTTCCAGGGTGTTGAAGACGCGAGACCCAGAGTCACGTTTCCGCGCTCGGCGAAGAACATAGGAAAGCCCTTGTAGTCTCCGATCCATCCGGTGTTGCCGTTGCCGAAGTTCGCGAGGTGTGGGGAAAGGATCGCGAACAACGAATAGTCGGATAGCATTCCCTGGAGCGGTTCGAAGCGGACTTTCTGCAAAACGACGTTGCGATAGGGATCGCTGAGAATCTCTTTGTGAATTCGATAACGCCCGGAATTGCAGGTGTTGGTCAGTTGATAGGCGGGTATGCCCGGCTCGAGCGGGCGGTTGTCGAAAGAGCAATGACGCTTTTCTTCTGAGAAAAAATCGACGCGGTCGGTGACGATGAACCCCATGTCGCGGGTGCATGCCTGGTCCACACGCGGATAATAGACCTCGTTCAAAATTCCGTGGCTGAGCGTGAACCACACCTTGCTGTGTTGGTTCAACGCGGTGCCAACGCCACTTTTCGCACTGGAAGTCCAGCGCGGCGGGATGCCCGGCCAGCCGGGAGCAAAACGAATCGACGAATCAGCCATGAAAAGTCCGTCCTTGCAATCCCACTATATCGCCAAGCGAGGCGACAATCGTTTTACTTCGCTGAGGCCTTCTTTACAACAAGACGTCATCCAAGAGCGCATGGGGTGGTGGGTGCAGGCAAGATTAGTGGCAAAGAAGCAAATGTAACTGATCATGGACACCGCGCACGCGGAAAACTTCTTCGCCGAAAAGAGTTCACAAACATTGTTTTCAACAATCGCCGTTCCCCGTTCACCAGAAATTCACTCGTTTGTAACCGTCCTTTAACACTCCGACGATAAAAAGAAGGACATCTATTTAAGGAGGATTCATCTCGCAATGCGCAAACTTGTGCTGCTGTTGGTGTGTGTCCTGTTGGCCTTGCCGGTTCTAGGGCAGACCACGCTGAACGGAGCAGGCGCAACATTTCCCAACCCGATGTACTCGAAGTGGTTCAGCGAATACCACAAAGTTCACGGCGACGTGCAAGTGAACTATCAGCCGATTGGCAGCGGCGGCGGAATCCGCCAAGTAACCGCCGGCACCGTGGATTTCGGCGCCAGCGACATGCCGATGACCGACAAGCAACTACAGGAAGCGAAATTCAAGATCCTCAATGTGCCTACCGTCTTGGGCGCGGTCGTGCCTGCCTACAACATTCCCGGAGTCAGCGGGGAAGTGAAGTTTCCGGGAGAAGTGCTGGCAGGAATTTTCCTGGGAAAGATTTCGAAGTGGAATGATAAAGCGATCGCATCGGTGAACCCGGGAGTGAATTTTCCCGACAAGGACATCATTGTCGTGCATCGGTCCGACGGCAGCGGCACGACTTTCATCTGGACGGACTATCTCTCGAAGGTCAGTCCTGATTGGAAGAATCAAGTAGGCAGCGATACTTCGGTGAAATGGCCGATTGGAATGGGCGGCAAAGGAAACGAAGGCGTTTCCGGCCTCATTCGGCAATTATCGGGATCAATCGGATATGTCGAGCTGATCTATGCCGTGCAGAACAACATTCCGTATGGAAGCGTGAAGAATTCGTCGGGCGTTTTTTTGAAGGCATCGCTGGACGGCGTGACCGCAGCCGCGGCATCGGCTCCGAAGATGCCGGCGGATTTCCGCGTTTCGATTACCAATGCTCCGGGCAAAGATGCGTATCCGATTTCCAGTTTCACCTGGTTGCTGATTCCGGCGCAGTCGAAGGATGCGGCTAAGGGGAAAATCCTCGCCGATTTTCTGAACTGGATGGTGACCGACGGGCAGAAGATGACCTCTGCTCTTTCCTATGCGCCGTTGCCGGACAACGTAGTTGCCAAGGTGAAAGAAGCGATCAAGCAGGTCAAGTAGACCCCGCTCGCCGGGGAATTTTCATTCGCGGGACAAAAAGGAGAGTGCAATGAAGTCAACGGGGAAGGTGTGTCTAATGCTGTTGCTGGCGACGGGACTGTTCGCGCAGACCAGCACGCCGGCGAAGTCGACGAAAAAGAAGTCGACGGCAATCACGTCGGCGGATGTGCAGTCGCTGAAAGATGCGATCGCAGCCCAGCAGGCAGCGCTGGCGCAGCAGCAACAGCAGATTCAGGAACTGCGCGATCAGCTGCAACGAAAAGATCAAGCCGTGCAGCAGGCTCAAACGGCTGCCGCGGACGCGTCCGGGAAGGCCGACGCCGCGCAGGCAGCGAGTTCTCAGCAGCAACAAACGGTCACCGATCTTAAGGGCGACGTGACGGATCTCAAGACCAATCTGGCGAATACGGTGGTGTCAGTTCAAGACACACAGAAAAAGATCTCGGAGCCGCCGACTACTCTTCACGTCAAGGGGATCACGATCACACCCGGCGGATTCCTCGCGGCAGAATTTGTGCGGCGGTCACGAGCGCTCGGAGCTGATGTGAATACTCCGTTCAACTCGCTCACGATGCCGGGGGCTTCGCAGAGTGCGATCTCTGAATTCTTCGGTTCGGGCCGCCAGTCGCGAGTCTCGATGCTGGCTGAGGGCAAGCTCGATTTCGTAAAGCTCTCTGGCTACGTCGAAGCAGACTTCCTCTCTGCCGGCATTACTTCCAACAACAACCAGAGCAACAGTTACACGATGCGCCAACGCCAAGCTTGGGGACAGGCCGCATTCGACAATGGCTGGAGCGTTACCGGCGGGCAGATGTGGAGCCTGCTGACGGAAACCAAACATGGCGTCGACAACCGCACCGAAGCGTTGCCGATGACGATCGACGCGCAGTACACCGTCGGATTCAGTTGGGCACGACAGTTTGGAATCCGGCTGGCGAAGAATTTCGGCGACAAAGTATGGTTCGCGGTTTCGATGGAAAATGCGCAGGCGACGCTGGCGACCCACAACAACTCCGCTAACTTCCTGCTCGGATCCGCCGGTGCGGGCGGAGGTCTCTACAACGGTGCGATTACGACTTGCTCCACGACCACGACAACTTCGTCGACCGGCACTGTGTCGGCGACGACAGCCTGTACGCCGGCTGCGACCTACGCGTTTAATCCGTCTCCTGATGTCGTTGCAAAACTTGTCTTCGAACCCGGCTTCGGCCACTACGAAGTTTTCGGAGTCTACAGCCGATTCCGCGATCGGGTGTACCCCTGCGAAGATATTTCGTCGACCACGACTTGCATCAGCGCTACTGCCGGCCCGAACGCGCTGGGTGCCTTCAACTCGTCGAAGAATGGCGGCGGTTTTGGCGCCAACGCCCGGTGGTCATTCGCTCACAAGCGTCTTGACTTTGGATTGCACGGGTTCGGCGGAAGTGGAATCGGACGCTACGGAAGCGGCGGTCTGGCAGACACGGCTGTCCGCAACGACGGAACGCTGCAACTCATTCGCAACCTGCAAGGTCTCACGACTCTGGAGTGGCATGGACCGAAGCTCGACATCTATCTGAATGCCGGTGCGGAATACGCGGCACGCACGGCGAGTTTCGATCCAGTGCTTAAGAAAGCCGTCGGGTACGGATCTCCGTCGTTCAGCAATACGGGATGCTTTACCGAGACGGGGCCGGTGAACAACAACGGATTCTTGCCTGGTGGATTGTCGAGCTGCACGGCTGACACGCGCGTGTTGATCGAGGGAACGGCTGGATTCTGGTACAAGTTCTACAACGGTCCGAAAGGCCGTCTCCAGTGGGGACCGCAGTTCTCGTACGTGACCCGCAATGCGTGGTCGGGAGCGGGATCGCCGAATCAACCGCACGGGCTGGATGGAATGGTGTTCTCGTCATTCCGGTATTACCTGCCGTAAAAGCATCGCGTATGTGAGTGCGAAAGCAAACCGGCACCAGTTGGCGGAAGATGCACAACTGGTGCCGGATGTTTTTCACGGGCACTCGTGCTGAACTTGAGTCGGTCACGGGGAAGTCCGGCCGGATGTTTTATACTCAGAATCGCAGGATCGATGACTAGAGAAGCCGTGGGTTTCAGCTTCACTCGAACGATTCCAGAAAAAGTTCCATGGCACGAATCTCGCTGGACAATCCCCAGTACTACCTCAACCGCGATACATCATGGCTTGCGTTTAACCGGCGTGTGCTCGAAGAGGCCGAGGACGAGGGCAATCCGCTACTTGAGCGCCTGAAGTTTCTTTCCATCTCCGCCAACAATCTCGACGAATTTTTTGAAGTGCGCGTCGCGGCGATGATGCAGCAAATCGAGGATGGGTATAACGAGGCCGGTCCCGATGGCGTCACGCTGATCGAAAAAAGAGACATCCTCAACAAGCTCACGCACGAATTCGTTGACGATCAATACGACTGCTGGAATTCACGGCTGCGGCCTGCGCTGTCAGCCAGTGGAATTCGCGTGTTGGGCCTGCACGAACTCGATTCGCATGCCCTGCGTTTTGTTGACGAATACTGCGAGAGGGAACTGGATCCGCTGCTGACGCCGGTGACGGTGGATCCGGCGCATCCGTTTCCGCGGGTCATCAATAAAGCGCTGTGTGTCGGCTTCTTGTTGCGACGGCGGCGGCGTTCGGCCCTTACGTATACGGGTGTCGTGTCGGTTCCACGAGTGTTGCCGAGGTTGATCCGGCTTCCATCAGAGGACACGGCTGACTTCATTTTTCTCGCCGACCTTGTGGCGCACCACGCCGTGCGGATGTACCACGGCTATGACATCGTTTCTTCGGCTCCGTTCCGGGTTACTCGCAACAGCAATTTGTATCTGGCGGAAGAAGAAGCGCGAAGCCTTTTGGAGTCGGTTCGCACCGAGTTGCATAACCGGCGCAAGGGTGATGCGGTCCGCATGGAGATCGAGGCAGACGCCGATCCGGAGATCATCGAGCGGCTTCGTAGCGTGTTCGAACTGGATTCGTGGCAGGTTTTTCCCGTTAACGGTCCGGTCAATCTGCTGCGGCTCTTTAACGTCTATGAGCAGGTTGACCGTCCCGACCTGAAGGATCGTCCATTTACGCCGCGCGAACTGCGGCTGACGTCGAAGTCGAAGGATATTTTCGAAGAACTCCGGCAGCACGACATTTTGCTGCACCATCCGTTCGACTCATATGACGCGGTCGTTTCGTTCATCGGATCTGCCGCAGAGGATGACAGCGTTCTGTCGATCAAGCAGACGCTTTATCGGACGAGCGAACGTTCACACATCGTACCCGCATTGATGGAAGCCGCCTCGCACACGGAAGTGACGGCGGTGGTCGAACTGAAAGCGCGATTTGACGAGGCGACGAACATCCGCTGGGCGCGCGATATGGAAGACGCGGGCGTGCAGGTGTTTCATGGCCTCGTAGGTCTAAAAACACATTGCAAGCTGTCGCTGTTGGTGCGCCGCGATCCAGATGGAGTGACGCGAAGCTACGCGCACATTGGGACAGGAAACTACAACGCAACGACGGCCCGCATCTATACCGATCTGAGTCTGTTTACCGCGAATCCCGAGATCACGCGCGCGGTTCACGACGTCTTCAGTTTCCTGACTGCGTATGCGGAGAATCCCAGCTATGAGCCGTTGCTGGTAGCGCCACTCGATCTTGCGGAAAAATGCGTCGCCCTGATCGATCGCGAAGCGGAACATGCGCGGGAAGGGAAGCCGGCCCGCATTATTGCCAAGATGAACGCTCTGTTGGATAAGAACATCATTCAGTCGCTGTACCGGGCGTCGCAAGCGGGAGTGCAGATTGAACTTATTATTCGCGGCATGTGTGCGCTGCGCCCGGGCGTGCGCGGACTGAGTCATAACATCCGCGTGCGGAGCATCGTGGGACGATTTCTGGAACATAGCCGCATTTTTTCTTTTGCGAACGGCGGCGACGAAGAAATTTACATGGGAAGCGCTGACTGGATGCCGCGCAATTTGTATGAACGCGTCGAAGTGTTGGTGCCGATCCGCGACGAGATGCTGCGCGAGCGCGTCCAGCACGAGATTCTCGGAGCCTATCTTTCGGATAACCGCAAGGCGCGGGTATTGCTCAGCGATGCGACGTACGTTCCGATATGGAAGTCGGTGCAGGGAAAGCGGGACCGGCGTCCACCCATAGGCGCGGCGGCGTTCAGCGCCCAAACGTTCCTGATGGGCGTGGCTGAAGGAAAATCTCCCGCGCTGTTGCCCGCCCCGCAGGCTGCGCCAAGGCGTAGAGTGGTTGTGGGAAGGGAACGATAATCCATGATCCTGTATTTCTTGCGCCATGCCAGTGCCGGGGAACACGTTACAAATATCAAGAAGGACGAAAAGCGAGCTCTCGACAAGGAGGGCATTGAGCAGTGCGGATTCGTCGGTCGTGCTCTGACCGCGCTCAATGCACAAGTGGACGCGATTGTGTCGAGCCCGCTGAAAAGATGCACGCAAACGGCATCCCTTGTGGGCAACGAACTCGGCTACGAGGGTAAATTACAGATTGATCAAGCTTTGCGTCCGGGAACGGGGCTTGCCGACTTCCGCAAGCTTCTTGAAAAGTATTCGCGGCTGGAAGCGATCATGGTGGTCGGACACAATCCCAACCTGAGTCAGTTTCTGGGCGCTCTGATTAGTGACTCGGGATGTGAAGCGTCGCTCGAATTGAAAAAAGGCGCGGTCGCGAAGGTGGAAATGCGCCGAACGTCGGGCACGTTGCAATGGTGCGTCACGCCCAAGGTTCTTCGAACCCTCTACGAGACCGCCGTCGAAAGTTCGCGGCCGAATACCTCGCGGAAGTAGTCCGTTTCTTTTTCAATCGCCCACAACTCCAGATCCACTCCCATGCGTCGGCGCGGGACGAGCGTCAACTTGACGCCCGGGGAACGCATCGAAACGCGGAACTTCTCAACCGCGCGGCTGCGTCCCAGGTTCAACGCGCGAGCAATCCGGAGAAGAACAATGGCTTTCTCCACAGCTGCGCGTTGGGACGGGTCGATGACTTTCATCGGACCATCTTCCGGCGTCGGCTTGGATTTTCCAAGATAGCGCGCGATCGCGGCGATTGTTCGTCGCTGCTGAGGCGTGTATCCGAGGATTTCGGAGTTGGAAATGATGTAGTTCGTGTGGCGATGGCGCCCATTGCGATTCAAGTAGTCGCCAACCTCGTAGAGCATGGCCGCTGCCGTGAGCCACTCGCGGTATTCGGGGTCGAGGCGATGCACGGATCGCAGGTCGAGGAACAACTGTACAGCGGCGTTGCGCACGTCCAGGGCGTGCTTGCGGTCGACGTTGTAGTGTTCCACCGCCTTCATGATCGATTCCCATCGTTCGGATTCGACCTGCTTGCCCGAGCGGGTGCTGCGGTCGTAATCGGCGGCCATCTGCGCGAGGATGCCATCGCGCAGGCCGAGCGGCGAGTAGCGGAACCCCTTGAGGTGGAGGCGATCCAGCAATTCGTGATAGACAGTTGCCCCAGCGACAACAATTTCGGCGCGACGCGGGCCAATGCCCTCGATTTTGCGGCGCTCGGCGACCGGGAGACGAGCTAAGCGCTTCGCAATTTTTGTCATCTCCGCGCGCGAAACCATATTGCGCTGCCGATTTGCTCCCGCGCGCATGTGGCTGGCGACGGCTGCCAACGCCTCCGCGGTTCCGGAAGTCGCGATGACGCCTTTCACTTTAGAAGCGGAAATCCTGTCGACTACGCGGTTTACTTCGCGCGTGACGAATCCGCGCAGCCTTTTCAGTTCGCCTTTGCGCGCCGGATCGTGACGCAGAAATTCATTGGTGAGGCGCACGGCGCCGAGGGGAAGGCTCACCGCATCGCGAATGTGGCCTCCTTGCGTGACAGTCAATTCGCAACTGCCGCCGCCAAGGTCCATCATCAGCGTGGGGGCCGAGTCGACTCGAGATCCGGAGATAAGCCCAAGGTGAATGAGCCGGGCTTCTTCAACGCCGGAGATGATTTCAACGCGCCATCCGGTTGCGGAGCGTACCCATTCCAGGAATGCTTGGGAATTGCGGGCGTCACGCAATGCGCTGGTCGCGGCGACGCGAACACTATCGGTGACGATTTGCTGCGTCGCGCGATGGAAACGGCGAAGCACACGGACAGTGTCGGCGATCGAGTCCGGAGTTAGAAATCCCGAGCCGAAGACGCCTTGTCCGAGACGAGTTACTTCGCGGTCTTCATGAAGGGGACGCAGACGTCCGCCTTGGAGGCGTGCGATCTTGAGGCGGACGGAATTGGAGCCGATATCGACTGCTGCGAATGTGGGCATCGAAGGCTCACAGTTTACATGCGGCAAGGAATCGAGTCACCGGAGTCTGGCGCAGAAGCGGTTACACGGGCCGACTAGGCGGCCGCCTCGGCGCGAGGCGCGGGAACGGATTCTCGGGGCGTTACTCTGCGAGATGATTGAGTGATCAGGATCGATTTAAGCTGTGCTTCCGTCGCATTCGAGGCCGCGAGTTCCGAGAGGGCCAGGCGGAATTTACCGCGCGTGACGTTGTTTAATGCCGCAACAAGAGGAGACTGATTGATCTCGCCAAGGTGCTGAGTCGCCGTCTGAGTAAGGATTGACCAGTCATGCCAATGCCCCAGGGCGTCCTGCAGACGGCGGAGTTGAGCGATAAACTGAGTGGATTCGGCGGACTTCGGCGCGAATTCCGCTGCATAGCGGGCTCGCTTCACGGCTAACCGATATTTCTGAAGATGGTCCTCGCCGATCTGGCCGCTCGGGAGTTGCACAGATTGCAGGATGTGACGAGCCACTGTCAGCGGCTCGCTTTTCGGTTCGAAGTCGGCGTCTCGAACGGCGCGACGAAGCCGTTTTGCAATATCGCGAATCTCTCGCTTCTTCAGTAATTTGCCGAGCTTGCTCTCGTGTTTTTCCCGAAGTTCCAGAAGGTGTTGGGTCAAATCGGTTTTGCGGCGAGGCTCAAGCGAAACTTTAAGGCTTCGTAAAGCAGAAAGTTGAGCGTCCATATCCCGAACCCGTCCAGCTTTACGCCGGATCCTCGCCAACGCTTTCAAGAGCTTTTTCTGGTTGCGGCGGTCAACGGAGATCAACTGTTCGAGCAAAACTTGTAGACGGCGGCTGCTCGTGCGGAAACTATGCACGATGTCAGGAGTATGTTCCGACGCGAGGCGAAGGAGATCTCGTTCCGTCTTCCGAAAGATGAGTTTACCGCGCTCGGACGAGATGGCCATAAAAGCTGGTGAAAGCCGATCCCTAACGGGAAGGCGATTCAAACATTCAATTCCAGAGGCTCAAAATTGAGTCCTACCAGGGATACCGCTTAACTCCAACGTCAATTGGTGAGGGGACCCAGCACAGCAGAAAAACCTAAGCTATTTTAACACCGTTGTAACAAGTCTTTGCTACGGTTGAGGCGATGGCCAACCCTGCTTTCCGGCGGCCTGATATGCCCGGTCCGCAACCCGTTGAAGCTACGAGAGTTACATCGGTGACCGACAATCGGACAGCCCCCCTGCTGAAGGCCTCGGGAGGCGAAATCCCCGATCGCATTTTTAAGTCTGCTATGACGGCATGTGGTTTGGCGATCTTGGGGGTTCTCGGCCTCATCGTCTATGAATTGGTGCAGGGATCGGCGCTGTCCTGGCACGCATTTGGCCTGAAGTTCTTCGGTGGAAGCGATTGGGATCCCGTCAACGAGCTTTTCGGAGCTCTACCGTTCATCTACGGAACGGTCGTGTCCTCCATTCTGGCGTTGATCATCGCCGTGCCGTTGTCGATTGGCGTCGCCGTCTTCACCACCGAAATGTGCCCGAAGGCACTACGCGGACCACTGTCGTTTTTTGTCGAACTGCTGGCGGCGATTCCCAGCGTGATTTACGGGCTGTGGGCGATCTTCGTGATGGTCCCAATCCTCAGCCAGTACGTGCAGCCTCCCTTGCAGAAAACGCTCGGTTGGACAGGACTATTCACTGGGCCCGTTTTCGGTTACTCGATGTTGGCCGCGGGAGTGATTCTGGCCATCATGATCATCCCGATCATCTCGTCGATCACCAGAGAGGTCCTGGTGGTGGTGCCGCAGCATCAGCGCGAAGCAGTGCTCGCCTTGGGGGCCACGCGGTGGGAGATGATTCGGATTGGAGTCCTCCGCAACGCGCGAGCTGGAATCGTGGGCGGCATTATTCTCGGCCTGGGACGGGCGCTCGGAGAGACGATGGCCGTCACCATGGTGATAGGCAACCGGCCGGAAATCGCGAAGTCTTTGTTCGCCCCCGGATACACCATGGCGAGCGTCCTCGCCAACGAATTTAGTGAGGCGACTGGCGATACTTATCTTGCAGCGCTGGTTGAAATCGGTTTGGCGCTATTCTTCGTCACGATCATCGTGAATGCACTTGCGCGGTTGCTGGTCTGGACCGCTACCCGTGGCCAGCCTGCGAGGGGAAATGTCTGAGGCCGCCATGGTACTGCAGCCAGTGTCGCGGATCAGTTTTCGCCGCCGCGCAACCGATCACATCATGACCGGAATGGCCGTTCTGACGGTCATCCTGGTGCTCGCCCCGTTGATCGCGATCTTTGGATACCTCCTGTACCGCGGGATTGGATCCGTGAACTGGGCATTTCTCACGCAGACTCCAAAACCCGTTGGAGAACCCGGCGGCGGCATGGCCAACGCCATCGTCGGGTCGGTTTTCATCCTAGGCATCGCCAGCGTGATCGGAGTGCCATTCGGCATCGGCGCCGGGATTTATCTGGCTGAGTTTGGCAGGAATCGTTTCGGATACATGATCCGATTTACAGCGGACGTTTTGAATGGGGTGCCGTCGATCGTAATCGGAATCGTCGCCTGGGCTCTTCTAGTTCGCGGGCACGGATTCTCGGCCGCTGCGGGCGGCGTGGCATTGGCGATCATGATGGTGCCAACCATCAGCCGCGCCACTGAGGAGATGCTTCTGCTGGTGCCGCAAGCCTTGCGAGAGGCCGCGTACGGCCTAGGGATTCCTCGATGGCGAACGACCTTGTCGATCACGCTACGAACCGCTACATCGGGAATCATCACGGGCATCATGCTTGCGTTTGCCCGAGTGGCCGGCGAAACGGCTCCGTTGCTCTTCACTGCATTCGGCAACCAGTTCTGGAGCATGCACATTAATGAGCCCGTCGCGGCTCTGCCGCTGCAGATCTATGTGTATGCGAATTCGCCCTACGACGACTGGCACCGGCAGGCTTGGGCAGGCTCTCTGGTCTTGATCATTCTCATCGTGGGCGCGGTTGCGGCTGTGCGCTATGCGGTTCGCCGCGGATCGTTTGGGACGGCATAACTTATGGGCGTGGGAATTCAGGTCGAGAAGCTCAATGCCTGGTACGGCAAGGGGCAGGCATTGTTCGACATCAATCTGAAGGTGGCGGCGAATCATGCCACGGCGCTGATTGGTCCGTCAGGCTGCGGAAAATCGACGTTCATACGGTGCATCAATCGAATGCACGAGACCATCCCTGAGGCCCGCGTCGAAGGCCGGATCCGCATCGGAGAGATTGACGCCTACGACGGGACATCAGCCACACAACTCCGTCGTCGCGTTGGGATGGTGTTTCAGAAGCCGAATCCGTTCCCGACCATGTCGATTTATGACAATGTGGCGTCGGGACTCAAGCTAAACGGATTTCGCGATCGCCGCAAACTGGACGAGATTGTTCAGCGGTCCCTGGAGGTTTCGGCGCTGTGGGACGAAGCCAAGGATCATTTGCATAAGAAATCTGGCGCGAGTCTTTCAGGCGGGCAGCAGCAGCGTCTTTGCATTGCCCGAGCCCTGGCGGTCGAGCCGGAAGTTCTGTTGATGGACGAGCCCTGCTCGGCGCTCGATCCGATCTCGACTGGCAAGATTGAAGAATTGATCTTCCAGTTGAAGGAGCGGTATACCATCGTAATTGTGACGCACAACATGCAGCAGGCAGCGCGCGTCGCGGAGTTCACAGGTTTCTTCCTGCTGGGCAAGATGATCGAGTTCGACAAGACGGAAAAAATATTCACCAAGCCGTCCGACAAAAAGACGGAAGATTACATCACCGGAAGATTCGGATAAGGCAGATTAAGGACGGTTTGGATCAATGCGCACGCGCTTTCAACAAGGGCTCGACGATCTACGGCAACGGTTGCTTCGCATGGGTGGACTGGCGGAGCAGGCGGTGGATCGCGCCCGCCAGGCTTTTGTAGAGCGCGACCTTACGCGTTGCCAGATGGTGTTGGAAGGCGAAAACCTCATCAACACAGCAGAGCGCGAAATCGACGAGGCCGCGTTCGATATGCTCGCCATGCAGCAGCCCATGGCGGTCGATCTGCGCTTCATTCTCGCGGTGACCAAGATTAATTCCGACCTCGAGCGGGTAGGCGATCAGGCCGTGAACATCGCGGAGCGGGTCATGGATATGGTAGAACTCCCGGCCGCCGACCTTCCCGTGGATATTGGACGCATGGGGACCGCTGTCAGTGCGATGGTGCGTCGCGCACTGGAGTCCTTCATTGAAGGAAAGGTCGAACTGGCACGGGCTGTTCTCGAGATGGACAACGTCATCGATCGAATGCGCGATGACGCTTTCATTCAGCTGGTGAAGACAATGAACGACCGCCCGGAAATCGTGCGGCAAGCGCTCGATGCGCTGCTCGTTGCGCGTAACTTAGAGCGGGTGGCCGACCACGCCACGAACATCGCCGAAGATGTGATTTTCTGGGTGCAGGGATCGGATGTACGCCACAATGTCCACGCAGAAGACAGCCCCGCGGTTGTACCTAACACGGAGTAAATACCCTCGCCAGAACGTCGCCTTTGGCGCAATGTCGATCCCGCTACTTTGACCATTCCTGTCCGATTGCTTTACGCTTCTCGTCTCTTCCAAAGCGCAGTTCATCTAAAGCATCGATTTGCGGAGGCGCCGTGATTCGCTCTTTCCTCGATCCCGATTTCTGGTTGTTTCATACGCAGCGCGGAATTTGCTTATTCTTGTTGGGAGTTTCGACTTTCGGCTCTGCCCAAAGTCCCACCGGTGACCAATCGCAGGTGAATTTGCCTACGACCAAGTTACTCACTCTGCCGTCCCCGGGACGAATTGGCAGCACGAACAGTTTTCCCGCGACGATGGTGATGAGCCCCGATGGACGTTACGCCGCCCTGCTGAACGACGGCTATGGCACACAGGAAACGCTCGCGCATCAATCCATCTCGATTCTGAATCTGAAAACGAATCAGATTGCGGAGTTCCCGGATGCGCGGCTGAGCGATGAATCGCACCAGAGCTACTTCGTGGGGATAGCATTCAGTGCGGATGGAAAACACCTGTATGCATCTGTTGGGTCGCTCTCTGACCCGACTGGAGCGAAAGCCGGCAACACAGGCAACGGCATCGCCGTTTACACCCTTATCGCTGGAAAGGTGGCGCCTGAGAGATTCATTCCAATTCCGTTGCAGCCGCTTACAACAAGGAAAAAATTGGCAGTGGGTTTGAAAGCTCCGTCGCGAATGGCGATTCCTTATCCCGCCGGAATGGTGGTGATCTCCGATCGCGGGCACGACAAGCTTCTGATCGCGAACAATCTTTCGGACAACGTTGTGCTGCTCGATCCCGTGAGTAAGAAGATTCTGCAGACCTTCGATCTCAGCACTAGCGACCTGGTCCCGTCATCCTTTCCATACACAGTTGTTGCCGCACGGGACGGACGTCGCGCCTGGTGCAGCTTATGGAACGCATCGCAAGTAGCGGAACTTGATCTCACCGGTGGAAAAGTCGTTCGGCGAATCAAGCTGAAGGAGCCAGCAGACCCGTTAGCGCCCGGATCGCATCCGACATCGATGCTCTTGAGCGCCGATGAGAAGACTCTCTATGTAGCCTTGTCGAACATCGATCAAGTTGCGGCGGTTTCGACCGCGGCTGGAAATGTTTCGCGTTACTTCTCGACCAGTGCTCCTGCTCAGAAATATGCCGGGAGCTATCCTGAGGCGCTTGAGCAATCGGCAGACGGCAAATACCTCTTTGCGGCGGATTCTTCCCTCGACGCGGTTGCGGTTTTCGACGTCTCGGCTAGCGGAACACCAGATGAAACGCCGCAAGCAGCGATTGGTTTCATACCCACAGATTGGTATCCGAGCGCGCTGGCCGTTCATGGCGACGATCTCCTTATCGCCACAGCCAAAGGCGAAGGTACACGCGCGAACAAAGACATGGGCAAGACCGTGTACGAGACGAAACATAAAGACCATCCCTACATTCCGACGCTGCTAAAAGGCTCGATCGCGCGGCTCAATATTCCCGCGACTCTGAAGAAGTTGCCGGAATTCACGCAGATCGCGGAAAGGGACAACCTGTTCCACAGCGATCCGGGGTCGTTCACCTTCGCCGGCAGCAAGAATCCCATCAAGCACATCATTTATGTCATCAAGGAAAATCGCACTTACGATCAGATCCTCGGCGATCTGAAAGTTGGAAACGGAGATCCTTCGCTCACGCTGTACGGGGAAGACGTCACTCCCAACGAACACAAACTTGCGCTGCAGTTTGGCGTGCTCGACAACTTTTATGACAGTGGCGAGGTTTCCGGCGATGGACACCTGTGGTCAACGGCTGCGATCACGAGCGACTACAACGAAAAGACGTGGCAGATCGCTTATCGCGGCAAGGAGCGCACCTACGACTACCAAGGCCAGGTGGCCGATGAATATCCACTGGAGCACAAGCAACCCGACATCGACGACCCTTCGACCGGATTTCTTTGGGACAACCTGGCGCGGAATCATGTGAGCTTCCGGGATTACGGCGAGTTCGTAAGCGCGGAATGGTGCAACGAGAAGGTCAAGGCAGCCACTCCGAAACAGGGGACGCCTTCAGGCCAGGAAGCGGCATGCCCGCGGGCCGAGGTCGGACAGGGAGGCACGCTTCCACCGAATATCGGTGATCCGCACGGGACGATGAGTCCCTGGCCTTGGCCGGTGCCACTCTTCAGTGGAGTGAAACCGAGCAAGGCACTCTTGCGGGATCACTTCGACCCGCTGTTTCCGGATTTCAATACGGACTATCCCGACCAGCTTCGGGCTGACGAGTTCCTCAACGAATTTGGCGCGTACGTTCACGCAAGAGACGCACACGAAGGCCCGCAGTTCGAAATGCCTTCGTTTGTGCTGCTGTATTTGCCGGACGATCACACGGGAGGAACCCGGCCAAAGTATCCGCGGCCGGCGGCGTCGGTGGCTGACAACGATCTGGCATTAGGCCGAGTTGTCGATGCTGTGTCGCACAGCGCCTATTGGGATGACACCGCGATTTTTGTTCTGGAGGACGATGCGCAAGACGGCGCAGATCATGTCGATGCGCACCGATCGATCGCATTCGTGATCAGCAAATATGCTCCGGGTTCGGCGGAGAGGCCGAATGTGGAGCATCGCTTCTACACCACCGTGAACGTCATTCACACAATGGAGATGCTGCTCGACCTTCCGCCGATGAACCAGAACGACGCGTACGCGCCCATCATGAGTGGATTGTTTTCGGGGGCAGGAGATCAAGCGCCATACAAAGTGGATGACCGCAATCTCAAGAACGGGCTGATCTACGAAGTGAATAAGCGCGACGCACCCGGCGCGAAGATTTCGTCGAAAATGAATTTTTCGCGACCCGACGCGGCAGGCGCCACAAAACTCAATCGCGTTCTGTGGCAGGATCAACGGGGTACAGAACCCATGCCAGCGCCGAGACACACCGTATTTCCAGCCGGCGACGACTAATTGTTTATGAATCCGGTTGAGATATCTCCAAGCCAGTTCCGGCGACTGGCGGATCGCGTCACACAACTCGCCGCGAGCTATCTGGAAGAACTCGACGCGATGCCGATCGCTCCGGCGACCAGTGGCGAGGAAACCGTCCGTCTCTTTCGATCGCCGTTGCCAGAGCAGGGTCTTGCGGAAGAGGCGCTCGACGTCTTGCCGGAAGTTCTGCGGCTGTCTCGCGCACCCAGTCCGCGATTCTTCGGATATGTCCTGGGTTCAGGAGAGTCTGTCGCTGCCATTTCCGATCTCCTTGCCAGCGTACTCAATCAAAACGTCACTGCGTGGCGATCGGGACCGGCGGCGGCGACAATCGAACAAACGGTGGTCGAGTGGCTGTCGCAGGCGATCGGGTGCCCCGGTTTTCGCGGACATCTGACCGGCGGGGGATCGTCCGCAAATCTGATGGGGTTGGCGATGGCTCGCGAGGCAAGAATGCCCGCGAACGAACCCGGCGTGAAGGCCGGAGGAGTCGTTTACGCCTCGGACGAAGTGCACATGTCGATCCCTAAAAGCGTGGCTTTGCTCGGGATTGGGCGCGACAATCTGCGGTTAATTCGAACGAATGAGTCATTCCAAATGATTCCGGAGGAACTCGATCGTCAAATGGACAGCGACAAACGATCGGGGAAAATTCCGATCGCCGTGGTTGCCTGCGCCGGGACGGTCAATACGGGTGCGATCGACGCCATTTCTCGAATTTCGGAGATCGCGCAGCGCTACAACGCGTGGCTGCACATCGACGGAGCGTACGGCGCGCTGGCGGCCATCGCGGAACCGGGGAAATTCGCCGGATTGGATCTCGCCGATTCCATCTCTCTGGATCCTCACAAGTGGCTCTATCAGCCGCTGGACTGCGGTTGCGTGCTCTATCGGTCAGCGGAAGGTGCGCAGAAAGCGTTCGCGCATAGTGGCGAATACACCCGAGCCTTGAGCAGCGACCCGGTGGAAGGTTTCGCGTTCTTTGAGGAGTCGCTGGAGTTGTCGAGACGATTCCGCGCTTTGAAGCTGTGGATGTCGCTGCGCTACCACGGCTTCGCGGCTTTTCGCGAATCGATTCGCAAAGATCTGACGCACGGGAAACGGCTCGCGACTGCGGTGAAGGCTGAACCCCAGCTGGAATTGATGGCTCCCGTGGAGTTGAGCGCCGTGTGCTTTCGTCACCGCGGTAGCAATGATGGCGATGAAACGGAAATGAATCGCTTCAACGCGGAGTTGCTGAAGCGTATCGTCCGGCGTGGACGCATTTATCTTTCGAACGCATCCCTGCATGGGAAGTTCTGCCTGAGAGCCTGCATTGTGAACCACAGAACAAAAGATTCGGATATCGACGCGGTTGTTCCCGAGGTTCTGGCTGCTGCTCTGGCACTGCACGGCTAGCCACAACCTCGGCAATTCAATTCTGCGAGTTACTTGAGGCTTACCGACTGTTTGAGCGGCAGGCTCTGCGATGAGCTTCCCACCATGAAGCCGTAGTCGCCCGGAATGAGCTTCCATCCGTTCTGCTTAACATCGAAGATTGAAAGAAATTTCGGATCAACGTCGACGGTGACTTCTTTGCTTTCACCCGGATTGAGTTGCACACGGCTCCAGCCCACGAGACGCTTTGGAGGTTCAGAGGCGGAAGCGGGAAGGGAAGCGTAGACCTCGGCGACTTCCGCTCCAGCACGATTACCGGTGTTGGTTACGGTGAAGGTCACCTGAGGAGTTGTTCCCGCTGTCGCGTTCAGACTTGAGTACGAATAAGTCGTGTACGACAAGCCATAGCCAAATGGGAAAAGGACCGGCTTATTTTCCGCGTCATACCATTTGTATCCGACCTTCACGCCTTCGTCGTATGTCACCTGGAAGACGGGCAGTCCTGCGGCGATTCGCTTCCAACCTTGTTTGTCTGCGTCAATCGCGGCCTGCGGGGGTTTGACGATCATGGGATGCGGCAGGTCGGCTTCGCTTCGCGGGAACGTAACCGGAAGCTTGCCGCTGGGGTTCGAAGCGCCGAACAGAATACTCGCGACCGCGTCCGAACCTTTGCTGCCTGCGTACCATGCTTCGAGGATCGCGCTGACCTGGCCGGCCCATGGCATCGTGACCGGGCCTCCAGTTTCGAGGACGACTACGGTATGCGGGTTCGCAGCGGCTACCTTCGCGATCAGATCATCTTGATGTTCGGGAAGCGACAGGCTGTCGAGGTCCATCCCTTCACTTTCCCATTGATAAGCGAAGACGATTGCGACATCGGCGCCCTTCGCTAGAGCCGCGGCGGCCGCAGGATCAGCGCCTGAATCGAATTGAACGTTCGCGCCGTTTGCCAAGGCCCGCACCGACTTCAGCGGCGACGTCGGAAACCACATCGGCTCCAGCCAGCGAGTCTGTCCTTTGCCTGGGGGCAGAATCGCGTTTCCACCCGGAGGATCGACCTGCGCGGAACCGCCGCCCGAAATCATTCCTACGTCGGCGTGCGGCCCGATGATGGCGATGCTGTGAATCTTTGTGGGATTGAGAGGAAGTTGCGCGCCATCGTTTTTGAGAAGCACAATGGCTTGCTCTTCGAGTTTCTGCGCGATTTCGAATCCGCCGAGTACATCCACCACGCTTTTTTGCACCGGATCATCGATCACGCCAGTGGCAAACATCGAGCGCAGAATTCGGTGCACATGATCATCGAGCTCAGATTTTGGGACTGAGCCCGACTCGACAGCTTTCTTCAGTTCGTCGCTGTAAAAGATCCAACCTGGCTCTTCGTGGTCGAGCCCGGCAGCCGATGATTTAGCGGAGCTATGAGTGGCCTGCCAATCGGAGATCACAAACCCCTTGAACTTCCAATCTTTCTTCAGAACATCAGTGAGCAGATGTTTGTTTTCGCAGGCATAGTCCCCGCCCAGGCGATTGTAAGAACACATCACGGCCGCCGTATCAGACTCCTGCAATCCGATCTCGAAGGCGAGCAGGTCGCTCTCACGCGCCGCGCGCTCATCGATGGTGATGTTCACCGCGTTTCTTCCACTCTCCTGATCGTTGAGCGCATAGTGCTTGATGTCCCCGAGCACGTGTTGCGCCTGCAAACCCTTCATGACCGATCCGACCATTTTGCCCGCCAGAACTGGATCTTCTCCCATGTATTCAAATGTGCGCCCGTTGCGCGGTTCACGCGTGAGGTTCATGCCTCCGCCGAGAGACATGTTGAAGCCTTGCGCGCGCAATTCGCGCCCAATGAGCGCCCCGTAGGCGTACGCGCCTTCGGGATCCCAGGTAGCGGCACCTGCGATGTCCGAGGGCAGGGCAGTGGAATAGCGCCCATTCTCTCCGCTGTTGCGGACTCCGTAGGCAGCATCTGACATCTGAATCGCGGGAATGCCCAGGCGCGGAATTGCGGGGACGTATCCAGCGCCTCCGTTCGAGTGAATCGCAAGGGGGCTCATCGGGCTCAATCCCATCATTCCCGTGCCGTGGAGCATCGAGATCTTCTCATCGATTGTCATCTCTTTGACGACCATTGCCGCCCTCTCGTCAGGGGAGAGGCTGATGTTGGACCAAGGATGAGTTTTCTCGCCGGATTGCGCTGCCGCAAAGGAGAGAAGAACGTTGAAAATGGCGATTGACAACGCGAGAAATAGAAAGGAATTCGAAGCGGCACGAGTGCGTAGGCGCATAGTCCTACCTCCAGTTTGCAACAAAATCGTTATTGTAGCAGGTATACGAACCCCTGCAATGACTCCGCGCACACGAAGAAGTCGAGATCGCTCTTGCCCTTCTAGGCAACTCGCCGTAGCCGCCTTTAAACTGTTTATGTGAAGATCGCGCTGGGTCAGATCAATTCCACCGTTGGAGATTTCGCGGGCAACGCCAAGAAAATGGTCGACTTTGCTCGACGCGCTCAATCCGCGGGCGCAGGCCTGATTCTTTTTCCTGAACTTTCGGTTTGCGGATATCCCCCGCGTGACCTGGTCGAGCGGGCATCTTTTGTTGCCCGAAATCGCGAATTTGCCGAAAAGATCGCCATTGAAACGCGAGGAATTGCCGTCATCTGCGGACTGGTTACGCCCGCCCAAGCGGACGCGGGCAAAAGCGTGATGAACTCAGCGGCTTTGCTGCAGGAGGGCAAGATCGCGTTCATCCAATCGAAGATGTTGCTGCCGACCTATGACGTGTTCGACGAAATGCGTAATTTCGCCCCTGCCAAGAGGCAGGAATTATTCCCGTTCTGCGGAAATCGCATGGCGCTCACGATTTGCGAGGACGCATGGAACGACAAACGGTTTTGGGCCAAGCGCCTGTACACAGTCGATCCGGTGGATTCGCTGATTCAAGCGGGAGGAAACTTTGTCTTGAACATTTCCGCTTCGCCGTTCTGGATCGGCAAGCGCGAGTTTCGACGCGATATGCTGGCCAGCATCGCCCGCCAGCATCATGTCCCAGTGGCGCTGGTGAACCAGGTAGGCGGTAACGACAGCCTCGTGTTTGACGGGTCGAGCGTGGTATTGAACCGCGAGGGGGAAGTCATCGCGCAGGGCCGTTCGTTCGAAGAGGATCTCATCTATTTCGACTCGCAGACATTGACCGGGGATCTACATGAACAGATGGGCGGCGATGAAGCGAGTGCCTACTCCGCGTTGGTGCTTGGCACGCGGGACTACATGCACAAATGTGGGTTCCAAAAGGCGATTATCGGTCTGAGCGGAGGAATCGATTCAGCTCTGACGGCAGTGATTGCGACAGACGCCGTCGGTCCAGAAAACGTCATCGGAGTGGGCATGCCCGGGCCCTATTCATCGCCGGGATCGATCGAGGATGCGCGCGCGTTGGCAAAAAATCTGGGAATCCGGTTCGAATTGATTTCGATCAATCCGGCGTACGAAGCCTATCGCGAGATGTTGAGCGGCGTTTTTGCCGGGCAGCAAGAAGATGCCACGGAAGAGAACCTGCAATCACGGTCACGCGGCATGTTGCTGATGGCGCTGTCGAACAAGTTCGGAGCGATTGTGCTCTCGACTGGGAACAAGAGCGAACTCGGAGTGGGATACTGCACTCTTTATGGCGACATGGCTGGCGGCTTGGCGGTCATCTCGGATGTGCCCAAGACCATGGTGTATAAGCTCAGCGAATACGTAAATTCGCGCCGCGCCGTCATACCGTGGAATACGATTGAGAAGCCGCCCTCCGCAGAATTGCGGCCGGACCAGAAGGATAGCGATTCGCTGCCGCCCTACGAAATTCTTGACGCGGTTCTCGAAGACTACGTCGAAGATGCTCATTCACCGGAGCAAATCGCGGCAGACCACGGATTCGATATCGATGTGGTGCGTCGCGTTGTCCGAATGGTCGATAGGGTCGAGTACAAGCGCCAGCAGGCTGCTCCTGGTCTGAAGATCTCTCCCAAGGCTTTCGGGTATGGCCGCCGTTTTCCGATTGCGGCGAAGTCAGACGTATGACTCTGTGATGACGTATTCTGTTGAAGCACGATCCCTGCAATTGTTTTTCTCTGTTTTGAGTTTTCAGCAATATCAAATTTGAAAGGAAGCCATGCGCAGTATTCTGAACTCGTTTTGTGTCCTTCTGTTATTCATCACGGCCGCCGGAGCCCAGACCACGGCGACAAAACCATCGAGCGCTCCCAAGAAGGAAGCGACTACCTCGTCTTCAGAGAGTCTTCCGTCCGAAGCCACAGTCAATTCGTTTCTGCACGAACAATTTGGCTATCAAACCGACCTGACGTGGAAGATCTCAAGCATCAAGCCGTCTCAGATCAGCGGACTGGCAGAGGTCACGGTGATTCTGGCAAATGGCCAGGGTGGACAGCAGTTGAGCCGGTTTTTCGTAGCTCCCGATGGGAAGCGTGCGTTGGTCGGGGATGTAATCCCGTTCGGCGCCAAGCCATTCGAGCCAGTCAAGAGGCTGTTGGACAAGGGAGTGACGGGCCCTTCGCGCGGCCCGAAAGAATCTCCCGCGATGATCGTCGAGTTCGGCGACCTGCAATGCCCGGCATGCAAGGCGGCGCAACCGGCGATTGAAGCTTTGGTAGCTGCCGAGCCGAAAGCGCGTTTCGTGTTTCAGAATTTTCCTTTGGAAATGCACAACTGGGCGGCGAAGGGCGCCGCATATTCCGACTGCGTCGGCCGCGCTTCGAACGATGCGTTCTGGAAGTTTGTTGCCAAGACCTACGAGACACAGCAGGACATCACCGCTGAAAATGCGGATGAGAAATTGACGGCTCTTGCGGAGGGTGCCGGGGTAAAGGGAACGGAGATGGCTGCCTGCGCAGCCAGTCCTGAGACGAAAGCCCGCGTCGATGCTTCGATAGCTCTGGGAAAGTCAGTGGAAGTTTCGGGAACGCCCACACTATTTATCAACGGTCGCAGGATCGGAAATGTGGACGCTCATCTAGGCGACGTCTACAAGAGCCTCGTGGAGTTCTCGCTGAAGAACAACTAAGGAGCCATCACTTCGCGATCGACGACCCATATCTCGGGCGTCGTGCGAGTGTAGTTGGAGATGATGTGGGGTGTGATGGCGATCATCAGCTCATCGTCATTTTCTTGCTTTGTGTTGTTGACCATTGCCTGATTCAGTCCTGGGACGAAGCCCAAGCCCGGTATCCCGCTCATGGACAGCGTGTCCGAACGCGAGACTTGTCCGGCTACAAAGGCGGGCTCTCCGTCTTTGAGACGGATGCTTCCTTTGTATTCACGGTTCGAGATCACCGGCACTCCGTTGGCGGACTGTCCGGTGAGAGAACGCACCTGCAATTCCAATTGCATGCTGACGGAGCCGTCGCCATGGACGGCAGGTTTCACCTTCACGTTGAGGCCAAGGTCTTCATAGCTGACAGATGGGAACGGAGGCACGTAGCTTTGATTTCCCAGTACCTGCGAAATCTGCGGCGAATTGAAGATGGGCGCATAACTGGCGTTCAAGATGGGAAATCGCTCTCCCAGATGGAAGGTGGCGTCGGTCCCTTGCCCGGTGCGCATCTGTAGGTTTTCCAGGCTGCGAGCCCACGACTCATTCAACGAAAGTGCAGCTGCAAACTGGTCGAGGCTGAGACCCATGAAGGTCAGTCCGCCTCCAAACGTCGCTAGCGGCTGGCTGAAGATGGAATTCGATTGTCCGCCCAATTGCGCCAAAAGGCCCGATAAAGCCGAGCTTCCAACCTGGTTAATGCCGCCCGATGAAATCAACTGGTTGATCAGCTGCTGAATATTTTGTCCCGCCAATCCAGCCAAAGCGATCGCCGGAATGTTGAACAGGTTAAAGGTATCGGGAATGTGCACCCCGATGTTGCGCGTGAGTTGGTGACTGATCTGAAAGACGCGAACGTCGATCATTACCTGGGGACGCTCGGTGCCGAGTTGATCGAGTAGCCTCGCGCAAGCATCGAGGGCGGCCGGCGGACCTCGAAGTTCGACAGTGTTGGCTGTTTGTCCTGAATTGATGTAGCGCAGGTCGAACATGTTGCGCAGAGTGTTGACGAGTTCGGTCGTCTCCTGCGGTGTAGCTCGAGGCGGCAACAGGAATGTCCGAAGCGACATCCGATCGTACTGCCGGTGATTCGTCTTATCGTCGTTGGCGATCAGAATCTGATGCGCGTCGAGAGCGGCCCACATGGTCTTGCTCACTTCGCACGCGAGGCGGAGAGCCGTGAAGAAATCGACATTCTCTACATTGAACGTGACTTGCCGCTGCTGCACGGAATCGTCCAATTGCAGGCGCATGCCGTAGGCGGCCGCCAGCTGCGTGAACAGGGTCCGTACGTCACCGGAGTAATGGAATGTTGCCTGGCTGTTCGGCGGGTCAAGAGAGATCTCGACAGAGTTCGACAGCAACTCCGGGAGAGGAGTCGGGGCTCGCGGCGCGGCCTCGCGAGTCGCTTCCTCGAGTCGTTCTTTTGCGAACTGGTTATCTGGATCGAGATCGAGAGCCGTTCGAAACTCGGCGGCAGCCCGAATGCGTGCGTCCTCGAGCAGGAAGGCGTTTCCGCGCTCAATATGGGAGAACACCAGCTTGGCTTTCAGAACTTCCCGAGCGGTCAGGAAGTTGACGTTCTGGGGAGCCAGACGCGCGGCGTTATCGAATTGGGCAAATGCTTCTTCTGCGTGCTCGTGCTTGCTTAGCTTGACCCCGCGATCAAACGCTGCCCGAGCTTCTTTCAGATCCTTCTTCGTTGGAATGCAGTTGATTCCGCCGATCAGTCCATTCGCGCATGAGATGGGAGGAGCAAGCGGGGGTTCATCCGCGCGACCGAATGCAGACAGCGCTGCGAAAGTGGCCAGCAGCATGGTTGCCAGGATGTAAATCTTAGGTCGCATCCGCCCTAATTTTAACGTGCCTCTACCCCGACTGAGGGATTCGGCCCACTGGGGCTAGTACCTTTGGTCACAAGAGAAAACGTATCGTTTTCTCGATATCCGTTTTATGAACGAGCCCATGAACCGATCTTGCACCAGAAGACTTCGCATCGAGCAAGACTCGTGAGGCCTTGCCACAGATCGGCCTGAGAATTCAGTTCAGCTGCTAGGTAACCATCAGCCGTTCGATCTTCTGCGCCTTGCCCGTATTCTCATCGCAGTCAATCACGACCGCACACATGCGGACATCCCCGGTAGCGGGTTCGAAGCGCACAGGCATTCCGTTCAGAAACTTGCCGACAACGAGTTCCTTCTTGACCCCGATTACCCCATCGTAAGGACCGCTCATGCCTACGTCCGTGATGTACGCGGTGCCATTGGGAAGCACTCGCTCGTCCGCGGTTGGGATGTGCGTGTGAGTTCCAACGACCGCTGTTACGCGCCCGTCGAGGTACCAGCCGAGCGAGACTTTTTCTGACGTGGCCTCGGCGTGAAAGTCCACGAGAATGATTTTGGCATCAACCTTTTGCAGAAGTTGGTCCGCCGTGCGGAATGGATCGTCATTCGACGCCATGAAGACGCGCCCCTGTAGATTGATGACTGCGTAAGGGATTTTGCCTTTGAATCCCTGATAGACGCCGGATCCCGGCATATCCGCGGGGTAATTCGCAGGACGGAGGACACGTCGCGCAGGCCCGTGCCCATTTCCTTCGACCATCTGGAAATAGTCGATGATCTCGCGCTTGTCCCAGACGTGATTTCCGGTGGTGATGACGTCGATGTTGAGTTCGAACAGTTCTTCGGCGAGGGACGGAGTGATCCCGAAGCCGGCCGCAGAATTCTCGCCGTTTGCGATGATGAGATTGATACCCCGGTCGCGGACGATGCCCGGAAGTCGGTCCTTCACGACGTTCCGTCCGGGGCGTCCGAAGATATCGCCAATAAAGAGAATGCGCATGGGGGATTGAAAGTCGATGGTACCACGCAGGCACGCCATCAAATCCGCATTCCTTCGGAGGAGGAACGTCTGATTTCAGTCGGAGGACGAAACAAGTTCGGCGCTGCGCAAGAAATCAAAATTGCCCGCCGGATTCAGCTTGATGCCTTGGACCCGCTTGGTGTGAACGACCACGTTATCGAGATACCACAAGTTGATGTAGGGAAGGTCGTTTGCGAGGAGGCTCTGCACCTCCGCGTACAGAGGCTTGCGCACTTTCGGATCGATGTCGCGCCGTGCCTTGTCGATCAGTGCATCGACTCTTGGATTCGAGTAATAGTCGCGGTTGGCGCCATTCGGTGGGAATTTGGACGAATGGAACGCGTACTCGAAAATGTCCGGATCTTCATTTCCACCGATCCAGCGGAGACCATACATCTGGAACGCGCCGTGTTGCACATCCGAGAAGAACGTTGCGAACTCGAAGCTGCGGATGTCGAGCGCGATACCGACGTCGCGCAACTGCTGCTGCATGACAGCCACCATGAGGCGAGTATTGGCGTCGGTCGAAGTCTTCATGGTGATGTGAAAGCGGACGCCGTTGACGGGAGGATATCCCGCAGCGTCCAGAGCGCTCTTCGCTTTTTCGATGTCATGATCGTAGGCAGGGACGTCGCCGTTGTATGCCCAGCTCTGGGTTGGCAGGATGCTGCGAGCGGGTTGCGCCTCGCCGCGCCAGAGATACTCGATCATCGGCTTGCGGTCAAGAGCGTAAGCGATGGCCTGCCGCACCCGCACATCTTTCAGAATCGGATCACGAAGGTTGAAACCGAGATAGGCCAGGCGGGTTCCCGGGCCGTTCTCGACTAGGAGATTCGATTCGCGCGCGAGCGTCACAACTGTGTCGGGAGTGAGAGAGTTGATCGCGACATCTCCGCTACCTTTGCGTAACTCGAGAGCTTCTGTCGTCTCGTCGGGCACGACTGCAAAACGGACTCGGGAGAGCTTCGCTTTTCCTCCCCAATATCCGTCGTTTCGCTCGAGCACAACCTCGCGATCAGTTTCCGCGCTGACAAACTTGAACGGTCCGGAGCCAACCGGGTGTTGCGTGATTTCTTCGCCGCTTCCGAACGGGACAATCCCGATCGCTCCATCCGACAAGTTCCAGAGAAGCGTGGAGTCCGTTTCCTTCATATGAAAAACAACGGTGCCGGCGTCGGGTGCGTCGATACGATCGACAAACTTATAGACGGCAGACTTGGTGCTGCGGATCTTTCCCTCGAGCAGGGAATCGAACGTCCATTTGACGTCCTTTGAGGTGAGCGCGCGACCGTCATGAAACGTCACTCCCGGGTGCAAATGAAAAACGTAGGTCAGCGGATCGGGAGTTTCCCAGCTGTCCGCCAGTCCGGGCACGACGTTCAAATCTTCTCCGCGTGCCAGCAGATCATCGAAAATTAGATTGTCGATGCGTTCCGATTGCGCGTCGATTCCGATACGAGGATCGAGGTTTGTCGGACTGGATTCAATCAGCATGACCAGAGTGTTTGAGTCGGGCTTGGATGAGCAAGAGAGAAAAGCGAGCGAACATATCAGCAGAAGGAAGAAGACAAATAGTCGGCACAAATGTCGACCGCAGGTTGAGAAGCAATCGACGTCTGACGCCTGGCGCCCGCTGTCAGCGGTCCTATGCATATGAGATTTTCCCCAGGATGGCGGGCCGTTTCGCCCCGGTTGCGGAGAGGACATTCGACGGCCGTTGATGCCAGGTCTCATAAGCCATCACGGCGAAGGCTGTGGCCTCCTTGGCCTCGGCTGGCAAACCAAATTCGTCGGAGAATCTGACTTTGATGCCGTGTGGCGCAAGGAATTCCGAAAGCATTCTTGTAAGGGTGCGGTTTTGGGCCCCGCCTCCCGAGACGATGATTTCACGAAAGCAGTTTCTCTTGGCGGGTGTGATGACGAATCGCTTGACCGCATCGGCGATCGAGCGGGCCGTGAGTGCGGTCGCGGTTGCGACTACATCTTGTTTCTGTACCTTTCCGCACATTCGTAAGAAGTCGCGAACGAAGTCGCGCCCAAAATCTTCGCGGCCGGCAGTCTTGGGAGGCTTTGCCCGAAAGAAGGTTCGCTTCAGAATCTGCGTGACTATTGGCTCGATTACCTTTCCTGATGCTGCGATTTTCCCGCCGCGATCGAAGGGTTGTCCGAACAATTTGTCCGTAACGGCATCGATCACCATGTTGCCCGGTCCCGTATCAAACGCAAAAACTCCGTCCGCGGTCGCGCCAGCGTCGATCGCCGTGAGGTTTGCGATGCCTCCGATGTTCTGAACAATTCGCCCAACGTTTTGATCGCGGAACCAAAGGTAATCGAGAAAGGGAACAAGTGGCGCTCCCTTTCCGCCCGCCGCCATATCTGCTGTCCGAAAATCTGAGACGACGGGAACGCCTATTCGAGCGGCAATCACCGATGCCTCTCCCGTTTGCCATGTCGTCGCAACCTTCCGGCCGATGAAGGTCTGTGGCTCGCCCTGATGGTAGAGAGTCTGGCCGTGACATCCCACGAGACCTGCCTTTACTCGAAAACGGCGTTGCGTAGTCAAAATGGCGTCCGCGTAAAGCTCCCCTAAGAGGAAGTTAAGTCGGGAGAGATCGGCGACGCTGGCACTCTTAGCGTTCATCGCCGCCAGCACGGCAACTCGAACCTTTGAAGGATAAGAGAACTCCGAGTGTCCCAGAAGCTTGATCGTATGAAGAGGGCGCTCCCGCCCGCTACTGCCGCCATCCTTATTCGAGCGTGTGCGGTGGCGCAATGCGTTTCCAGATGAGATCCGAACGAGTGCGACGTTGATTCCGTCGGCAGAGGTCCCGCTCATGACCCCAGCTACGATCATTGAGCCCTTGATCATGCCCGTGACCGCCGGTCTTCCGAGCGATTCATGCCTTCTATCCGCAGTTGCTCGCTGAACTCCCAGAGTTGGCGCGTCAGTTTCTCAATGGCAAGTGGGGTCGGCGATTTCGAAGGGCGCATCGTCTTCGCCCATTTCTTCTTGAACTCAAGCACACGCCGTGTTGATTCCGCCACGCGTCGAGCGAAACGATTGTCGCTCTCTGTTGTTTTTTTCAATTCCTCATAGGCCTGAATCACGAAGTCTTCGCGATGGCAGACAAGGCACAGGTCGCCTCCGGCGCGTACAAACCCGGCGGCGGCTTTTCCAACCGGCGCCGCGGAGAGAACTCCACCCATCTCGAGATCGTCGGACACGATGAGACTCTTGTAGCCAATCTTCTTTCTCAAGACGTTGGTGATCCATACTTTCGAAAGCGAAGCCGGCGTACGCGACTTTGTAACCTTTGGGTAAGCCGCGTGAGAAATCATCACGAACGGAAGCTGTCGCCGCAATGTCCGGTAGGGAACGAGGTCCTCGGCCCATAATCGCTTCATGGATTTCTCGATCACTGGCAGGTCATGGTGGCTGTCGAGATTGCCTTCGCCGAGCCCGGGGAAGTGCTTGCCGCATCCGAGCACCTTGGCAGACTCGAGCCCCGCAAGGAATTCGCGAACATAAGAGGTGGTTTTGCGAGGATCGGCAGACACCGCGCGCGAACCCATGACGCTACGCGACGCCTCGAACGCCAGATCAAGGACAGGCGCGAAATCCAGGTTAAATCCGAGAGCGCGGCAATTCTGTCCGATAACTCGACCATGCCTCCGAAATAGCTTCTGATCGCGCGTAGCAAAGACATCTCCGGCCGAAGGCGCGGCTCCGAGCGCATCGCGGAACCGATCTACCGTGCCGCCTTCCAAATCGACGCATGTGAACAGCGGAGTCTTTACGCACTTCTGGCACTCATGCAGGAGATTCCATGTCTGGTTGGGAGTCTTGATATTTCTCGCAAACAGGATGACACCTGCGGGTTGGAGGCGGCCGAGCAGGGCAGCGAGTCGCGGCGACATTTCGACGCCGTCGAAGCCGATGATCAACAACTGTCCCGGATCTTGCGCCAGAGTTCCTCCGTGCTTTCGTGCCTAGATTTCCTTTTTCAACTCCGCCAGCAGATTCAAAGCGTCCAATGGTGTGAGCCGATTCAGATCCACTTCGCGCAATTTGTCGAGCACCGGCTGCGAAAGTGGCGTAAAGATAGTGAGCTGCGCCGGAGGTGGATTCGCGCCCGGCGACAAATGCGCCGTGGCCTGCTGCTCTGCAAATTCGTGTTCGACCAGGACTTCGCGAGCGCGTTCTACCACTTCGTTCGGCAAGCCTGCCAGCTTGGCGACTTCGATGCCGTAGCTCCGGTCCGCTGCGCCCGGTGCGACCTTGCGCAGGAAGACGATTCCGCCTCCGGTCTCTTTTACTGATACGTGATAGTTCTTCACTCCCGCAAGCTGTTCCGCGAGTTCGGTCAACTCAAAGTAATGGGTCGCGAAGAGCGTCTTCGCGCGAACACGTGAATGCAAATATTCAACGGCCGCCCAGGCGATCGCCAAACCGTCGTAGGTGGACGTTCCGCGTCCGACTTCGTCGAGCAAGATAAGCGATCTTGCTGTTGCGGTGTGAAGAATCGCAGCCGTCTCGGTCATCTCGACCATAAATGTCGACCGTCCCCGGGCAAGATTGTCGCTTGCGCCGATACGGGTGAACACGCGGTCGATAATGCTCAACTTCGCCGACCGAGCGGGCACGAATGATCCCATCTGCGCCAAAATCACAATTAACGCCGTTTGCCGGAGATACGTGGACTTGCCGCCCATGTTCGGTCCGGTCAGCAGCAGGATGTTATGGGTCGTCCCGTTCAGATAGAGATCGTTTGGAACAAACCGGTCGCTCGCTCCAGCCAGCTCCTGCTGCTCGATCACAGGATGGCGCCCTTCGATGATCTCGACTTCGTCAAGACCTTCCACGAATTGAGGGCGACAATAGTTCCGCAGGGCCGCGAGGTGGGCCAACGATGCCAAAACGTCAACCTCGGCCAGGGCCAGGGCTGTCTGACGGATTCGCTTCGCCTCGGCGGCGATTGCAGTGCGCAGTTCGCTGAACAGTCGCCGCTCGATCTCGACGATCTTCTCCTGTGCATCGAGAATCTTGGTTTCGTATTCCTTCAGCTCGGGAGTCGTGAAACGCTCGGCTCCGACCAAGGTCTGCTTACGATCGTAGTCCTGCGGAACGAGGTGCAGGTTCGACTTCGAGATCTCGATGTAATAGCCAAAAATGGAATTGAACTTCACTTTGAGCGACGAGATGCCGGTGCGTTCCCGTTCGCGCTGTTCGATCTGCGCAAGAACTGCCTTGCTGTTCCGCGAAAGCTCCCGCAGTTGGTCCAGGTCGCGATCGATGTCACGAGCAATGACTCCACCGTCGGAGAAAGTAAGGGGAGGCTCTGGAACAATCGTTCTCTCGATCCGTTCTCTGAGGTCGGTCAATTCATCCAGTGAGCCGTGCAGAGCAGTCAGCCTTTCCGAGCCCAAACGCCCTGCTGCGTCCTTGATCGCCGGGATTTTGGAAAGAGAGGACGAGAGTGCCAGCACGTCCCGGGGATTTGCCGCCTCTAAGGTGACCCGGCTCAACAAGCGCTCCAGATCGAGCACGCCGTCGAGCGCGCGGCGCAACTGCTCGCGCGCGACAATATCCTTCAGTCCAGCTTCAACCGCATCCAGTCGGCCGTGGATCTCTGCCAAATTCATCGAGGGCCGCAGCAACCATGCGCGAAGTAACCGTTTGCCCATGGGCGTGACAGCCGCGTCGATTGAGCGAAACAATGTGACGCCAGGATCCGTGCCCGCAAATAAAGGCTCGATCAGTTCGAGGTTGCGCACCGTGACCGCGTCGAGCACGAGGCAATTCTGCCGCTCATACCAGCCGATCCGGTCGACGTGGTCGAGCGATCCTCGTTGCGTTGAACGTACGTAATAAAGGATCGCCCCGGCGGCCGAGGCCGCCGCTGTTCGCCCCGCTAGACCGAAACCCTCCAGCGACAAAACGCCAAAATGATTTTCCAAGAGGGGCAGCGCATGATCCGGGGCGAAGATCCAGTCGTCGAGAGGAGTTTCAGTCCATCCCGCACCGGCTGCGCGAGGCGCAGGAACATGAAGAGACTGTGGCACTCGGCTATCCATGCGAGCAAAACTGGGCAGCTGTCTTGCTCCGCTGCCGATTTGTTCAAACAGCGGCGCCGCTGACCCGTAGAGGAGTTCCTTTGGCCTTAATTGCTCCAATTCTTCCTGCACCCGCTTCAGGGCGCTGTCGCCAGAGAACTCGGTCGCTCGAAACTCTCCCGTGGATAGGTCCAAAGCCGCGAAGCCGACCCGATCTCCTACGCGCGCTAGAGCTGCCAGGAAGTTGTTCTCATCCGATCCGAGCGATGAATCCGCGGCGGTTCCGGGCGTGACAACTCGCGTCACTTCTCGGCGCACCAGTTTCTTTGCGACGCGAGGATCTTCGACTTGTTCGCAGACTGCGACTTTGAATCCCTTTCGGATCAGCTTCCCGATGTATCCCTCCGCAGCGTGATAGGGCACGCCGCACATGGGGACGGCAATTCCTTTTTCCTTATTGCGCGACGTGAGGGTGATCTGCAACTCCTTGGAGGCCACGATGGCGTCATCGAAGAAGAGTTCGTAGAAGTCTCCCAGACGGAAAAACAAAAGGGCAGTGGGATGTTCTTTCTTGACGGCAGCATACTGCCGCATCAGCGGAGTGGACGGCTCGCTCATCTATGCAGGGCTTCGGCGGATTATAACAAAGCGTTGCGCACTCCTTCTGCGTGATTTCTCATCCATGCGCGGCAAACTCTGGCGCGAAATGCTGGTTGACTGCACTTCCATACCAGTGTTCTCCTTTTCTATTCTATGGAACTGCGCAAAGATCCGATCACGCGTTCCTGGGTTATCACCGGGGACGATCCTGGCGACACCTCGCCTCGTCTCGATTCGCCCTGCCGATTCTGCGCCGATGTTTCTACTTCCCAACAAGTGATCGCGTCTTCTCCGGACGCGCCCGGCGTCGCGTGGTCCGCGCGATCCGTCGTTCATCCACGCCCGCTGTATCACATTGAAGGCGAGCCCAACCGTCGCGGAGATGGCCTCTACGACCGAATGGAGTCTGTCGGAGCGCATGAAGTTCTGGTCGAGAATCGAAATCATGACCGGCATCTGTGGAATGCGGGTGACGAGGAGATCGGACATTTTCTCCGGTTGGCCGCCGAGCGCATCCTCGACTTGAAACATGACTCGAGAATCAAGTACGTCAGCCTCTTCAAGGATTTCGGGAAAAGCGCCGGACAGGAGTTCAGCCATCCGACGTCGCAGATTACCGCGACCATGTTCGTGCCGCGGCGTGTCCTGTACGAACTGCGCGCTGGGCGCGAGTATTTCATGGGCAAAGAGCGCTGTGTCTTTTGCGACATCATTCATCAGGAAGAGCGCCAGGCGGAGCGCGTGATCGAGGCTCGGGGCGACTATTTGGCGCTTTGTCCATATGCGCCTCGAGTTCCTTACGAATCCTGGATCATGCCGCGGAATCATGAAGCATCATTTGAGCGAACTGGCCTGAACAAGCCGGGCTTGCGGACAAATCTGGCAGCTTTGATCAGGCGAACCCTACAGCGAATCCGTTCGATTACCGAGGAATTTCATCTCGTTCTGCATACTTCGCCGAGCAGCATTCATCCTTCGAAGAATCTCGGTTACTGGAAGACGATCGACGAGGACTACCACTGGCACATCGAAATTTTGCCCGTGATCGGTTCCAAGGCCCGGTCTTACACCTTCAAAGAGGTCTACTACTCGCCCGTCAGTTCTGAAACTGCGGTGAAGCAGTTGCGGGATGCAAAAATCGACGGCTGAGGAGATCGTGAGGCCGCGTAACAGCCCAAGGCGCGCCACATCTCCGCATACTAGGAAGTCAGGCTGACGCCATAGTTCCCCTGCTACAATCCCTGCCTTCAGGAGATGTGCCGGTGAAACGCTTTTTGGTATCCGTGTTGTTCCTCGCGACATGTGTGGCCCAGAATGCCGTGACGTCCACGGGGAAACAAAAGGTTCTGTGGCAGAAACTCGAAGCTAACGTTGTCGAGATAGACCAGCACCTCGACGGGGTCATGGGAGTGGCAATCGAAGATCTCACGACCGGAGATCACTACTTCCTGCATGAGGATGAAGTCGTAGCCCAAGCCAGTTCGATCAAAATCACGGTCCTGTCGAACCTATATCTACAGGCGCAGCAGGGCAACCTGAAACTCACAGATCTTTATACTGTGCAGGCCTCTGACCTCGTGCAGGACAGCGATATCATGAACGGCCTCACGCCGGGCGTGACGCGCCTGACCCTGCGCGACCTGGCGACGATGATGGTTGCCGTAAGTGACAACGCGGCCACGAATGTATTGATCGACCGCGTGGGCATGCAGCACGTGAACGGCATGCTCGATTCGCTCGGATTAACGCACACTCGCCTCCGGCGAAAAATGATGGACCTCGAGGCCGCGAAAAAGGGCAACGAAAACATCTCCACACCGCGCGAGATGATGACCCTGCTTGACGCGATCTATCACGACAAAGTTCTGGACAAGAATTCGACCGCGGATTTCTTCAAGATGCTGAGCACGAACAAAGATTCGTGGATTCCCCGCGACCTGCCAGGGGATCTGAAGATTGCGAACAAGCCCGGCTCGCTGGAAGCCGTCCGCAACGATTCCGGTATCGTCTTTGTCGAAGGACGTCCTTACGTGATCTGTGTGATGACATCATTCCTGCGCAACGAACGGGACGGGGAAGAGGCCATCAGCAAAGTATCCCTCGCAACCTGGCGCATGTTTGATCGCTTGAGCCGTGCCACGGAATATGGCCGAGTTGTTTCTGCCGGCAACGGCACCCGTTAACGGCTAAGATATGAAGCAATGATAGCGTCGAGTCAGAACAATTAAGAACAATTAAGAACAATGTGGAGCGGACAGTCTTGCCCGCTTGTTTTATTTAGCCCCTGAATTCTGCCAGAAACCATTTAAGGCCTACTTCGCTCCCGCACTGTTGGCCTTTGGTGCGGCAACTTGCTGCCGCATGAACGTCTGTGCTCCCTTGGCGTCGAGTGGTTGGGAGAAATAGTAGCCTTGCCCGTATTCACAACCGAGTGCCATCAAGCATTCCATTTGCTTTGCAGTCTCAATGCCCTCCGCGATCGCTTTCAGGTTCATCTTGTGAGCCAAGGCAATGATGAGTTCGACAATATCGGCGGTCGCTCGGTCGCTCTGCATCTCACGGATCAAGGAGCGGTCTATTTTTAAGGCGTCGATAGGGAACTGGCGCAGGCCGCGCAAAGAAGTTGATCCTGTGCCGAAATCGTCGAGAATAACGCCGACTCCCATGTGCTTGAGGTGCGACAGCACCGTGATCGTCAATTTGGGATCGACCGAAGCAACACTCTCTGTGATCTCGAGTTGCAGACGAGAGGGATCGATCCCGGTTTGCTCCAAAGCGTCCTGAAGATCGTTCACGAGTCGAGCGTCGGCAAACTGCCGCGCCGAAACGTTCACCGTTACATTCATCGGCGGCTGCAAATAGCTGTCGACTTGCCACTCGCGCAGTTGGCGGCAAGCTTCGACGATCAGCCAGTGCCCGATCGAAACTAGAATTCCAGTGTCTTCCGCCGCTTCGATGAAATGGTAAGGAGAAATCAGTCCTTGCGTTGGGTGCTGCCAGCGCAACAGCGCTTCAAAGCTGACGATTCGCCGAGGCTCCAATTGGACGACAGGATGGTAACGAATCCGGAACTGGCGTTCAGCGAGTGCGGTCCGCAAGTCGGCTTCGAGCCGCAAACGCCCCACGGCGCGCGTATGCATCGCCTCATCAAAGACTTCGCAACGGGAGCCTCCGAGCGATTTAGCGCGGCGCATCGCCACGTCAGCGTCTTTCAACACGTCTTCAGGGCGACTATGTTCGGGCGTACTTAAACCGATCCCGAAGCTGGCCGAGATCCGAACCTCGTGCAATTGCACGAGGAACGGTTCAGCAACTGAGTTTTGCAGGATCGTGGCGATCCGAAACGCGTCGTTCGGATCGGTCAAGCCTTCCAGCAGGATGGTGAATTCATCGCCTCCCAGACGAAGAGGTAAAACCTCGAGAGCAGAGGACGTTCGGTCTGGGCGCGAGTTTGCATTGCATTGCCTCAGAGAGGCCACGAAGCGCCGCGAAATTTCCATCAAAATCTCGTCGCCCGCGACCGAGCCCATGCTCTCGTTGAAGACCTTGAAGTGGTCAATATTGGCGAGGAGTAGAGCATACGGACGTCCAGATTCATGTCGCGACCGCACAAAAGCATTTTGCAATCGATCGAGACACGAGCGCCGGTTTGGCAGGCCAGTGAGCGGATCGTGGAAAAGGTTGTGTTCGAGTTGATCCTCGGCTCGTTTGCGATCCGTGATGTCACGATTCACGATCACCAGCTTCGTGACTTGCCCATTCCTGTCTCGGATCGTGCTGGCTATGGATTCGAGGATCCGCCAACTTCCGTCCTTGTGCATGATCCGATAATCAAGTTGCTTGCCAATGCCCGTCTCGCGAGCCTCCCGCGCCGCGTCGAGAACACGAAAGCGATCGTCGGGATGAATCTGCTCGAATGCGGATGTCTCCCCGAGTTCGGCGGGCGAATATCCAAGAATGCGTTTATATGCTGGGCTGTTGTAGAGCCTGTGCCCTTTCACGTCGACCAGGGCGATCATATCGGCCGCATTTTCAGTCACGATCTTAAAGATTTCTTCGTTCTTGCGGGAGTCGCGGTGAATCTTCAAGATGCGCAACTCCTCGCAAGCCACCATAAGTGCCGAAGCGCCCATCGCCAACCAAGACCATTCCAGCATCGAAAGTACTCCTGGGGTGTGCTATCGGCAGAACAACGAACGAAGATCAGTACTCTGATTTTCCGCTAACCTTTTTCCGCTCCATCCGTCTTCTTCCCTTGTACCGCTAGGGGAGGGAATGGATAACGCAAAGCTCGAATTCTTCCGAGGTACCTTGGATGTCCTGATCCTGAAGGCGCTGGTTTGGGGCAGGCTTCACGGTTATGCCATCACGAACCTCATTCGCCGCCAGAGCGACGATGCGCTGTTGCTCGAAGAGGGAACGCTTTATCCGGCACTCTGGCGGTTGGAAAGCAAGGGTCTGCTCGACGCAGAATGGGGGCTCTCCGAAAATAATCGCAAGGCAAAGTTCTACCGCCTCACCTCCTCAGGACGCAGCCAACTCCGTCACGAGGTCAAGACGTGGCAGGCATACGCCGCCGCTGTGGCCAAAGTTCTCAGCGCCACGCAACCACCGTTGCCGGAGAAGCTGGGATGAGATCGAACTCCCTTTGGCGCCGCACTTCACGGACGTTTGGGCCGAATCCCGCGGCCGAGGTGAACGACGAATTGCGTTTTCACCTCCAAGCAAAAATTGACGACCTCGTGGCGCAGGGCTGGTCTGCCGAGGCAGCACGCCACGAAGCCGAACGCCAATTCGGAGACTTGCGGGCAGTGCAAGAAATCGGAATCAGTTTGGGAGAGAAAATGGAACGCCGAAAGCGGCTCAAGGACTATTGGAACGATTCGCTTCAGGACGTGCGGTACACCTTCCGCACACTTAGCCGCGATCCGGGATTTGCCGCAGTTTCAATTCTTATCCTGACCTTGGCGATCGGAGCAAACACCGCAGTTTTCAGCGTCATCAACACGCTCTTGCTTCGTCCGCTGCCATTCCCCGACTCCAAGGAGTTGGTCTGGATCGCGCCGCATCCGGCCGGTTGCGGCCTTTCGTGCGCGACGTATTCTGCAGATGCTTTCGAAGAGTTTCGCGTTCAAAGCCGTGCCTATCAAGACGTGACCGGATACATGGCCTTCAGCACGGCTGACAATCTGCGGCTGACCGGGCGCGGCGAGCCTGAGGCCGCCACCGGTATTGAAGTCATCGGGAATTTCTTTCAAGTTCTCGGCGTGCCGCCAGTCATGGGCCGACTCTTCACTTCGGATGAGGTTCGCGGGGGCCCGCACCCCGTCGCTATACTGGCCAACGCTTACTGGCGACGTCAATTCAACGCTGATCCTGACATCATTGGGAAGGTAGTCGAGCTGAATGGGACACCGATCACAATCGTCGGAGTGTTACCAGCCACTTTCGATTTTGACGCCGTATTCTCTCCCGGCGCGAGAGTTGATCTCTTTACTCCTCTCGACCTGAATCTGGAGCGGGACTGGGGGAACATCGTCACCTTCCTCGGTCGACTCAGGCCCGGCGTAACCGTGGCCCAGGCTCTCGACGATGCGAACCGCGTCGCTCCGAATCTTTACTTCAATCCGAAATATCCTGAGACTCTGGGACGCTACAAAGGCAATCTCATTCCAGTGCCGCTGAAGAATTACGTGACCGGCAAGCTGCGCCACTCTCTGATCGCGCTTTGGCTGGCGGTGGGAGCGGTTCTGTTGATCGCAGGCGTGAACCTGTCGAACCTCCTGCTGGCTCGGGCTGCCTCGCGAGGGAAGGAGTTCGCCGTTAGAGGTGCGCTCGGAGCAAGCCGGGGTCGCATCGTGCGTCAGTTGCTGATGGAAAGCTTTGTCCTGTCGGGCGCGGGGGCGGTCTTGGGGCTAGGCTTCGCACTGATTGTCATTTCGTGGCTTGCGCATCAGGGATCTCTGGCCCTGCCGCTTCTTGGAAGTTTGCGCATCGACGGACAGGCGTTGAGCTGGACGGCCTTTATCGCATTCGTTACCGCTACGGTTTTCGGCTTGCTGCCGGGACTGAGAATTGCCAGCGGCAATCTGCAAGCGGTACTCAAGGACTCGGGTGCGGGAGCAGGATTGGGTCGGAGTCACGAGCGCGTCCGGGCCGCGCTGGTGATTTCTGAAATCGCGTTAGCCTCCGTACTGTTGGTTAGCGCTGGGTTGCTGCTGCGAAGCTTCATGAAAGTGCTGGATGTTGACCTGGGGTTCCAGCCGGCACGCGCCGCTTCGATTAGGGTCGACTACGACGACACCGCTCCGACACCCGAAGCGAGCCAGATCAAGCGAAGTGAAATCTTCCAGGAGGTCATCGCTCGCGTGAGCGCGATCCCCGGAGTCGAATCGGCGGGGATTGCGGACTATCTTCCGCTGGGCGAAAACCGTGAATGGGATACGCCAGTGCCGAAAGGAAAAACTTTCAGTCCCGGACAACTTCCCGATCCTCTGGTGTATGTGATTACTCCAGGGTTCATCCGAGCCATGGGCATCCGGTTGCACGGCCGGGACTTCACCTGGGCCGATGGCCCGCGCAGCGAGAGAGTGGTGATGATCAATGCCTCCGCGGCTCGGATCTACTGGCCCGGAGAGGAACCGGTCGACAAGATTCTGATGCGTGGCAATGAGGAAGACCGCGTCGTCGGAGTTGTCGATGACGTCCACGAAGAAACCGTGGAAGGCGGGACAGGCGCGCAGATTTACTATCCTGCGACTCAGCAAGGACCATCGGGCGCGCAGTTGGTCATTCGCACGAGTCTGCAGCCGGCGAGCCTGGCCGCGAGCGTCCTCCGCGCCTTACGAGAACTCAACCCCAAGCAGCCGTCGGCGGAATTCCGGCCAATCCAGAGCATCGTGGACCGGGCTGTCTCTCCACGACGATTCTTTATTTTGCTGGTTGCGTCGTTCGCCAGTCTCGGCCTTTTGCTCGCCGCCCTCGGGATCTACGGCGTTATTTCGTATTCGGTGACGCGGCAGAAGCAGGCGATCGGTATTCGCATGGCCTTGGGCGCGAGCGTTGGGAGAGTGCGACGGGAAGTTCTTGTCGGAACCCTGCGGCTTGCTTTGGCAGGCATGCTTCTAGGCACGCTGCTGTCGCTTGCGGTTGCGAAGGTCATCGCGTCGCTACTATTCGCAACTTCACCTTGGGACATCCCGACCTATCTCGGAATGGTATTGGTGTTGCTGCTGGTTGCGTGTATCTCCGGATACATCCCTGCGCGCCGCGCTTCCGCCCTGAGTCCCATGAGCGCTTTGCGGAGTAACTAATTCCTACGAGCCTATGCCCCGTCCAGATCTTCCTTGGGTGGGGCAATACCCATTGCAGGCTATCGCGTCCGGTAATCGAGCGAACTCCGTTTCACACAAACTTCATGGCGTAGGGGTTCCAATTCACGACCGTGCCGCGTTCGAGGCTGACATTGCTCAGCAGAGCGGCGCCGGCGGCGCGGAAGCCGAAAACAGCGTCTTCCACCACGGGTTTCCTGGAACGAACTGACGCGAAGAAATTGTTGAAGTGATCGTAGCTGTCGCTGTATCCCTCCGGCGCAACGTATTTTTCATATCCGGCCGAAGGCTGGCCCGGACGGATGGCTAGGCGGATATTTCTGCCGGTAGCTCGCTCGAATTTCCTTTTGCATCGCCTCGGGGAAGGTGTCGATCGTAAGACCGGGTTCTTTCTCACGCGGCGCGCGGTTGACACTCACCGCGTCGCCCTGAATTTCCATGGTCCCTTCCGAACCCGTGAAGATCAGAGCCTTCGCTCTCTTCGCCGCCATCGACGAAATTGACGCGCAGGCTCAGATTGAATCCTTCTTTGTAATCAAAGAGACCAACCAGCACATCAGGAGCGTCTCGCCCGTCTTTCCAGAAGCGCAGGCCACCGGTAGCCATGGCGCGAGCGGGCCATTCGTTTGCGTGATGAAATGCGTTCCGCTGAACAGATGAACGAACAGATCGCCCGCGACACCGCTGCCATAGGCCTTCCACTTGCGCCACTGGAAGAAGTGTTCCGCGTTAAAGGGGATCATGGGCGCGGTGCCTAAAAAGCGCGGCCAATCGCAGGTTTCGGGTGAGGCGTCGGGAGGAACGGTATAGTTCCACGCGCCCATCGACGAATTGCGGTCCCAGTGCGCCGTCACCATATTGAGTTGACCGATGCGCCCGCTGCCAGAAGTTCCTTCGCCTTCGAATAAATGATCGGAGCTGACGCGCTGGCTGCCAACCTGAAGATGCGATTCGTCTAGCGCGCGGCCTCGATCATCTCCGGGCCGTCGGCGTAGAGATGGATCATCGGCTTCTCGCAGTAGACATCCTTGCCCGCCTTCATGGCGTCCACCGAGGCTTGCTTGTGCCAATGGTCCGGCGTGCCAATGATGACGGCGTCGATGTCGTTGCGCGCCAGGATCTCGTCTGTAGTCGCGCGTGGTAAAGATATCGTTGCCCCACACTTCCTTGCTGCGCGCGAGTCGGCCGTCGTAGCAGTCGGCCACCGCGACCAGCTTCACGCCCGGAACCTGCACCGCAACCCGGGTGTCGTATTGTCCCTGACCACCCGCTCCAATCAGCGCGATTTGAATGTGGTCGTTTGCGGCCACCGGTGCGACGGGTTGTGAATGGACCAGCGGCAAGGCATGAATCTTTGCCGCGAGGGCGGTTCCGGCAGTCGCGGTGCCTGCCACCTTCAGAAAATTCCTTCGATTTAGCATGAGCGCAATGTCCTCCAACCGGGAAGTGAACCGCCGCCTGCAACCATAAACTTTTTTGAGGGAGTTTGTCTCGGTGGCGATTTCGCGGACGCTCGACTTCGATGCGAGGGATCAAACGAGGTTTTGCGCTCAGCCCACGACAACGACGCCGTAAACGTTTCATAATGGCGGGATGACGGTTCGGCGACTCAAGACCTATACCGGGGCCCAAGGGTATGTTTACCAATATTATTTCGTCGGCAAGCGGGCCGCTCTGGCCCAGGATCCCGAGGCTCCCGCAACGGAGTTCATTTTCGACGTCACATCGGATCGCAAGCTGACCTACGCGGTGAGTGTGTTCTTACCGCAGGCGACGCTCGCTGCCTGGAGCGCATTGCATGGCCGTCCGCTGAATGATGCGGAGCAATACGGAGCGGTGAAGATGCGTTTGTTCCGCGCATTCGACGACCTCGAAGATGTAAAGGCCGAAGGACGCCGGTTGCGCATTGATGGCGCATTGCTCGAAGAGGCGCTCGCAAGCCTGGGCGTGGAGTAGGCTTGTCCACCGAAGGCCTAAGGCTTGAACTAACCTTCCATTCGCCACACTGAGCATTCTTGTTTTGGAGATACAATCGCTTCCTATGAAAAGTTTGTCCGCTCTGTTGCTCGTCACGCTTGCGCTGTTGATGGCCTGTAATAAGTCTGAAGGTCCGGTTGCTGCTTCAGGGGTTGCGACGGCAAAGACAAAGTCGAATGATGCCATTCAGCAAAAACTGGAGCAGTATTCCGGGTCTTCCGCTACCGATTGCGGACGGCTTGGCGTGGGTGCTTCGGCCAATCAATCGAAGTCGGCAAGCGATTGCGCCTTGCAGGCGAACCAGAGCATGCATCCGTTCTACGTTGCTTATGACATGCCCGGCATGAGTGTGGGAATTGCAGGCAATTCCCACGGCAAGATTTTTTCGGTCCAGTCGCGGGGCGAAGGGCCGTCCGCGACATTGACGAGCGGCGATTGTCCTTCGCAACTGCGCGTTGCCGGCAGCGGACGAGTCACCTGTTTCGCACCAGGAGATATGGGATCATTGGGCGCCGGCCACACCGCCATCCCGGACGGCATGCCGAATCCACATGCGATGCCGAAAGTGAAGGAATAAGTGCATTTCGAACGCGTGCGAAGTTAGTGCGCGCCAAGAACGTCGGATACATTCGAGTTTGAGTCGACGTACCCTTCCCCAGCCGGGTCTGTGATTTCAATCACATCCTTAAGTGACCCGCTTTCTTGGTCTTAGAACTTTCCGCAACGACAATGAGGTCGTAACACTAAGGAATGCGGTCCGGGCTGTGGATTTGGGGTAAACTCAGGGGACTCCGGACCTTAACACACCTATGTCATTGCTTTGGCTGCGGTTTGCGCTAGCATGCTATTTCATCGGCCTGGTCTACGCGTTCGTCGCTTTGACCCGGACGAGCGACCTGTTCAGCCGCATCGCCCTGCACGCGGCGAGTCTGGGGATGGTCTTCCACTTCGTATCCCTGACGGAGCTGTTTTTATCAGGCCAGGTGGTTTGGGCGTCCGTCCATAACGGGGAGTCGCTGCTGGCTTTTCTGTCGATGACCTTCTTCATGGTTATCTACACGATTTACAAAACGACCTCCCCTGGCGTCGTCGTGTTTCCCGTGGTCTTTTTCCTGACATTCGTTGCGGCAGTGGACGAGCAACCGGTTTTACTGACAGCCTTCGTGTCGCATAAAGGATGGCTGATCGCTCACATCATCCTGATATTCACCGGCTACGCTGCTTTGGTGTTGAGCTTCGGCGCGAGCCTCTTATATCTGTTGCAGGAACGCCGTCTGAAGTCGAAGAAGCCGACCAGCCTGATCTCCTTTCTCCCGGCGCTTGAAGTCATTGACCAGATCGGGTACCGGTCGTTGCTGCTGGGTTTCCCGTTTATGACGCTGGGATTGCTGACCGGTTCGGTCGTTGCCGTGACCACGTACGGCCATGTGGATTTTCTTGATCCGAAGATTTTACTGTCGGTGCTGATGTGGGCTGTCTACATGCTGATGGTCTTCACCCGGTGGAACTCGGGATGGAGAGGGCGGCGTGCGGCTTTCCTGGCTACCTTTGCCTTTGTCGCGGCCCTGGCGGCTTGGGCTGCAAACTACTTCTCGACGATGCACAGGTTTGGAGCGTCATGAGATTCCAGCTCATCGGCGTGAACCACAAGAGCGCTCCGCTCGAAGTGCGGGAGCGGCTGGCGATCCCTGAATCTCGCCTGCCCGATACCTGCCGCGATCTCACGGCGTATCCGGGAATCGAAGAGGCTATGGTCATCTCAACGTGTAACCGCGTCGAGATCATGACTCACACCAGCAACGGGCACGCGGACCTGCGTGGATTTCTGCATGAACATTTTCATCTGAAGCCCGAAGAACTGGACGCGCACCTCTACGAATTCCGCGATAAAGATGCCGTTCGCCACCTGTTTCGAGTGGCCGCAAGTCTCGATTCGATGGTGGTTGGTGAGGCGCAGATTCTCGGACAGGTCAAGGAGGCCTACGCGACGGCGCGTGCAGTAGGAGCCGTGCGAGGGCAGCTCGACCAGCTTTTCAGCCGGGCGTTCGCCGTGGCAAAGAGGGTACGAAGCGAAACAGCCGTCGGATCGTCTTCGGTGTCGATTGCCTCGGTTGCGGTAGAGCTGGCGAAAAAGATCTTTGGAACGCTGGAAGGGAAAACGGTCTTCATCGTTGGCGCGGGAAAGATGAGTGAACTGGCCGCACGCCATCTGATGGCACACGGTTGCGCATCGATCTTTGTCGCCAACCGGACCTACGAGCGAGCCATCGGGCTAGCGCAGAAGTTTAATGGACAGGCGATCAAGTTCGATGATCTCTACGCAACCTGCGATCGCGCTGACATCGTCATCACGTCCACGGGATCTCCTCACGCCATCTTTCGTCGTGAGCACGGCGAACAGTTTCTCTCGCGGCGCAAAAATCGGCCAATGTTTTTCATTGACATCGCGGTGCCTCGAGACGTTTCGCCCGATATGGCGAAGCTCGACGGAATCTTTACCTACGATATCGATGATCTGCAGCAGGCCGTAACGAGCCACGTAGCCGACCGCCGCAAAGAAGCCGAACTCGCCGAGGCCATCATTACCAGCGAAGTTGAGCGCTTCGAAGCACGCTTGCAGACGCTCGACGTGGTGCCGACCATCGTCAGCCTGCAGGATCATCTGGAGACAATCCGGCAAGCGGAAATCGACCGCGTGCGAGGCAGGCTTGGTCAGTTGTCCCCGGAGCAGGAAATCGCTGTGGAAGCTCTGACCCGCGGCATCATCAACAAAGTCATGCACACGCCGATCACGACGTTGAAAACTGCGGCGAAAGAATCGGAAGCCACGACAGTGGTCGATGTGGTTCGACGACTGTTCAATTTGTCGGTGAAACCGAACGAATCTGCGCGACCCGCCGGGAACAAAGACGAAGTGGAGACTCCACACTAATGGCACGACTCCGCATCGGCTCTCGCGGTTCACAACTGGCTCTCTGGCAGGCCAACCACATTTCGGCGCTCCTGCGCGCGTGTGGACATGAAGTCGAAATCGAGATCATCCATACGACCGGCGACAAGATCACTGATGTCGCGCTGGCCAAGGTCGGCACCAAGGGAATGTTCACCAAGGAGATCGAAGAAGCGCTGGCAGCAGGGCGCGTAGACCTCGCCGTGCATTCTCTGAAGGACCTTCCCACCGAACTCCCGTCAGGATTCGAAATCGCCGCCATTACTGAGAGACAAGATCCGCGGGACGCCTTTTGTTCCCTCCACTATCCGAGTTTTCAGGAGTTGCCTCAAGGGGCGCGGGTTGGTACCTCGAGCCTGCGCCGGCAGGCCCAACTGAAGGCGGTCCGGCCTGATCTCGATATTCATCCTCTGCGTGGAAATGTCGATACCCGGCTCCGAAAACTCGAGCAGGGAGAGTATGACGCCATTATTCTCGCTTCTGCGGGCCTGAAACGCTTGGGCAAGACCGAATTGGTGAAGCAGGTCATTCCGGCAGAGATCATGTGTCCGGCCGCGGGGCAGGGAGCGCTCGGCATCGAGATTCGCGAAGGTGATGCTGCCACGCTTGAACTGCTGACTTTCCTGAACGATCCGAACGCCCGGGCCGCGACGACCTGTGAGCGTGCGTTACTCAATAGCCTTGGGGGAGGCTGCCAGGTTCCGATCGGCGCGTTTGCCGAAGTGAAGAACGGGACGTTGCATCTCGAATCCATCGTAGCGGATCCCGACGGGTCCAAAGTTCTGCGTGATTCCCGCGACGGCGACGATCCTGAAAAGCTGGGTAATGATGCGGGAGCCGCGCTGCTCAGCCGCGGCGGCGATAAAATCCTGGAATTGGTATATGGGCGCGGGCTCGCCGTGTTTCCTCAATCCTAAACTCGCCCGATGACCCGCAACATCCTCCTCAAGGTTCTCGGCGGCTCCGGTTCTCATGCCCTTCGTCGCTGGATCAATTTCTGGCCGCCATTTCTCGGCGCGGGCATTCGGATCAAAAACATCTCGCCCGACATGAGGGCAGTTGATGTTGAGATGAAATTGCGGTGGTGGAACGCCAACTATGTTGGCACGCATTTCGGCGGGTCGCTCTATGCCATGACCGACGCTTTCTATATGCTCATGCTGATGGCAAACCTCGGCCCCGATTACATCGTTTGGGACAAGGGGGCGAGCATTCGCTATCGCAAGCCGGGAACAGGCACGGTTCGGTGCGAGTTTCGCCTGACTGACGCGCAACTCGACGACATTCGTGAGAAGCTGAAGACGTTGCTGAAATACGAGCCAGCCTTCAAGCTCGGCGTGACGGATGAGCATGGAACCGTGATCGCTGAGGTGGAAAAGTTATTGTTCATCCGCCGAAAAGATTCGCTCGCAAGTGGGCCCCCAACCTCGACGAAGATCGCGGAAACCAGAGAGCCCGCGAACGAGTAAGACCACTCGGCATTTTGAAGTGAAGGAAACGCTGTGTATATCCCAGAACATTTCCGAATCGAAGACCATGCCACCGCGCTGGCCTTCATGCGCGCCAATCCGTTCGTGATCCTGGTTTCGACCGCTGCCGAAGGCCCGTTCGCGACGCATGTGCCGGTCGTTATTCGTGAATCGGGCGATCGGATGTTGATCCGCGGCCACGTCGCGAAAGCAAATCCGCACTGGCGGTATCTGCAGGATCAGGCCGAAAGCCTGACCATCTTTCATGGCCCCCACGCTTACATCTCGCCTACGAACTACGGCACGAAAGAAAACGTCCCCACATGGAACTACGGAGCTGTCCATGTTTATGGCAAGGCTCGCGTCTTCTCCGAGCCTCAGGAACTGCTGGGTGTTCTGCACGACCTGATTCCGACTTTTGAAGCTGCCTACGAGGAGCAATGGAGCGGCCTCAGTGAGGCCTACCGCAGCCGCATGCTTAGCCACATCGTCGGATTCGAGATCGCCGTCGCAAAAATCGAAGCCAAGTTCAAGCTCAGCCAGAACCGCACCCGCGAGGAGCAGCAGAGGGTGATTGAATCTCTCGGGCGAGCCTCTGACACGGCGGTCTCTGGTACTGCGAGACTCATGTGCGAACACGGTTTGGGGAATCACAAGCCGTCCGACGAATCGAAGAAAAACGCATGAAAGCGCGGAAGGCCTCCCGTCCCGCTGCTTACCCTCTAAAGGGGGTTCGAGTGCTCGTGGGTCGTGCTCGGCACCAGGCTGGTGCTCTGTCCGCCGAATTGCGGAAAGCCGGTGCACAGGTCATCGAGATCCCGTTTATCGAAATCCGCAAGCCGCGTTCGTTCAAGCCGCTCGATACGGCGGTAAAGAATGTCAATTCCTACGATTGGCTGATTCTGACCAGCGTCAACGGGGTCGACGCGATGTGGGCTCGAATGCAGAAGGTGCGCCGGACCCACTTGGATCGAGCCCGCCTGCAGATTGCGGCGATCGGCCCGGCCACGAAAAAGGCAATCGAGCGGCGGGGAGCGACTGTCGACGTCGTTCCTAGAGAGTACGTCGCAGAGTCCGTGGTGCGAAGCTTGAGGAAAAAGGTGAAAGGGAAAAGGGTGCTGTTGGTTCGTGCCAAAATTGCGCGCGATGTGATTCCGCGCGAGTTACGCCGGGCCGGCGCGAAGGTCGATGTGGTCGAAGCTTACGAGACGGTCGTGCCGCAAACTTCCCGCACGCGGCTTCGGGCGGTCCTGCGGAACTCCAGCCGACGGCCGCACATCATCACGTTTACCAGTTCCTCGACTGCCAGCAATTTTGTGAAACTGCTGGGACGATCCACGTTCGCGGCGATGGATGGAATCCTGATGTCCTCGATTGGCCCAGTTACGTCGGCTACGCTGCGCGAACTCGGCTTAAGAGCGGACATCAAAGCGAAAGAATTTACCATTCCGGGTCTGGTGACAGCTATCCGGAAGGCATGGATGGCAAGGCGCTCCGCCGCGCGTTAGCGAGTTGAGTTCATCAGGGCCTGTTGCGTAGGCGCGACCCGCCGTGCTTCTTTCAAATGTTCTCGGAGCATGGGCAGAGTCTGCGCCGCGAAGTTCTTGACGGCCGGATCGTAAGCGGACTTGCTTTGACGTTCGAACTCTGCAACGTCTTTTTTGTGATCTCTCACCATTTGTTCCATGTAGGCTCGGTCGAAATCGCCGCCCGAGAGGTTCTCAAGACTGGCCTTTGCAGCCTTGTCTTTGGGGGTGAGCCCCTGCGGAAGGGTGACATGCTCTCGCGCAGCAACCTGCTTCAGTTGTTCGTTGGATCTTCCGTGGTCGTCGATCATTCTTTGTCCGAACTGTTTCACTTCAGAGCTCGAGGCCTTCGCTACCGCCAATCGCCCGAATTCCACTTCTGCTACTCCGCCGGATAAGGCTTTCTTGAGAAATGTAGTGTCGGCAGCGGCTATTCCGGCCGAGGACTTGCCTGACAAAGCCGTGTCTGAAACCGGGAGCATCTGCTGACCAATGGCCGAGGGCGGGACAAAGAATGCGCCCAACAAACAAGTAAGAACGGTTTTCAATATTTGGCTCATGCGTGCTCCGGTGCTGAGGGTCAGCAATCCATTTAGCGTACGTTCAGCTAGCAGTTCATCCCATAGGGCCTTAGCTGGACCTGGACAACAAAGTTTTCTGTACATCGGCGGAAAAAGGGGGCTTGAGGACTTCGTTTCTCGGTCCCAAACATTCTTAAAGACTCCAGTCGAGAGTGCTAAACCCGGAGCTCACAATCACAAAATATTCTTCTACCGAGTTGCAACCGGAAATCGCTGCCTCGGTCGCATCCAGTATCACTTTAGGGGTAGTCTCGAAACCGAAGAAGGAAAAGAGTAAAAGAATATGCCGTGGTGGCCTCACAATGTTCGAGACCGCGCCTCTGGCAGGCTTAGGTGATCGCTTTTGTGTGGCGAGGAAAACTCACTAGTTCTAGAGCCCTTCAGTAAGCTGCCGCCGATAGGCGGTAGTACGATGCGCTGGGATATTTAGATATCCGGTCCCTGGGAATTTAGCCAGCCGTCCCCCGTCTATTTTAAGAAAATTAAGGAGTTTCGATGAAAGCGAAAAACTTTCTCGCGCCCTGCCAGATAGCTATGGGCATTTTCGTCTTGCTGGCCGCGACCTTTGTGGCCGCCCAGGAGCAAACTGATGAAGCCGGTTCGATCGAACCAGCTTCCGTCACATCCACCACAATCCCTTCGACACTCTTCGGGATGTCGGCACATGACGGCGTCCTGTTCGGCAACCCATGGCCGACTATGACGATCACCGGAATGCGCCTCTGGGACTCGGGCGTCGCCTGGGGACAGATCAACACGGCGAAGGGCGTTTACAACTGGACGACTCTCGATAGCTGGGTCAGCACGGCCAAGACCCACAACAGCACTCTCGTTTTCACCTTCGGATGGACTCCGGGATGGGCAAGCTCAAAGTCGAACGATGGCAGCTGCGACATGGCCGACGGCGCATGCGATCCCCCGAACGACCTCAACTCTGACGGAACCGGTACCGACCAGCACTTCATTGATTTTGTCACTGCGATCGCAAAGCACGAGCCTACGATCACCTACTGGGAGCTGTGGAATACTCCGCACGACATCAAGCAGTGGACCGGAACCTATGCTCAGTTGGTCCGCATGGCGCAGGACGCGAACCAGACCATCAAGAAGTACATTCCTAGCGCGAAGATCATCTCTCCCGCGAACGGGCAACTCGGCTATACATATCCCGGTGCGAACTGCACGATGGCAGATCGTCTGGGTTCATTCCTGGCAGCTGGCGGTACGAAGTGGATCGACATCGTCGGGCTGCACACTTACTACGACACAGTCCCAGAGCACATTGCTGGTGTCGTGCAGTGCTATCAGAGCACGATGTCGACCTACAAGATTAGCTCCCTTCCGATCTGGTCAACGGAAGGCGCATGGGGTCTGGATACCTCCCTGACGGGTGGGACCAATCAGGCGGGCTACCTGGCACGCTCGTACCTTATGCTCTGGTCGAGCGGCGTCGTTCGGCACTATTGGTATGACTGGAACGATCCCCGCACCGGCACGCTGGAGTCGGGCGGCAAGGCCAACACGGCTGGGACCGCGTATTCCAAGGTGGAGAGCTGGATGTCTGGACGCACAATGAACACGCTGTGCTCGGAAGGGACCTCGACGGGCATTTGGACTTGCGGGTTCAGCGGATCAGGTGGATTTGCCGGCCAAGCCGTGTGGCATCCGGGAAGCAACAAAACCTATACCCCGGCCAGCAAATACATCAACTATCTGGATCTGAGCGGAGTGAAGCACACCATCGCTAAGGGCGGTTCGGTGACGGTGGGTGTGGAACCCATCTTCCTGCAGAACCAGTAATCGAACCGAAACAGCACGTGTCCGCGTTTCTCGCGGGAGCAAAGATCGAACGGGTCATGTCAGTCGACATGGCCCGTTTTGTCATGGCGGTGGTTTGAGATTACTGCTTTACCTCGTCACTGACGACCTCGAAGTTCGTCAGCTGGGCTGTCCCAAACGACGTGGTTATCGCACAATCAGTCGCATCGCGGCCCGTCGCCATCAAAATACGCCCGATGCGCGGCACGTTATGCCGCGCGTCGCAAGACCACCAGCGGTTTCCGAGATAAACCTCAAACCACGCACTGAAGTCCATGGGACTTGGGGCAACGGTCACTCCGATATCGCCAAGATATCCAGTCGCATAGCGAGCCGGGATATTCATGGCCCGGCAAAAAGTGATCGCAAGATGCTGAAAGTCCCGGCAGACGCCGACGCGCTCTGTGTATACGCCCAAGGCCGTGCGGGACGGCATGGCGAACTTGTATCCGAAAGTCACCTTGTTGTGAACCCAAGTGCTGATCTTCCGTACGAGAGGCCACCCGCGTGGTTCATTTCCGAAGAGCTCGTAGGCCGTATTGAACAACAGATCCACTTCGCAATATCGGCTATTCATCAAGAAGGGAAGAACATACGCCGGAAGTTGCTCGATCGGCGTTTCTGGTGCGTCGACGCCTTGCGCATCCGGTTCGCCGGAGTCTTCGATAAGCGTTGAGTTATAGAAGCGAACTTTTCCGGCCGGAACCACCAGACGGCAACTTTGATTCCCAAAGGTGTCTTCGTAGTTCTCCAGCTTCAAGATGGGATCTGTTTTGACCTCATCAGCCTCGCGCAGATCCTTCCGGCGCGAGGGATGGACGTTGAGTAGTGTGATGAACGGAATATCGGCGGGCGTTTCGAACTGGATGTCATAGCCAAGACGAATCAGCATAGGGTCGAGTGTGTTCTCCCACGCTGTCATGGCGTGAGCGGATGAGATGCAAAAACTACCACCTCCTGTAGCCGTCACCTATACGTTTTTTTGCTACGGCACATCACAAATTCCAGTCAAGACTTCGGTGTATGATTCCCGTAGTTTCCTACTTCTATCCCGAGGGTGAGAGTGACTTATTGCTTGGGCATCATGACGCAGGAAGGTCTGGTCCTGGCGTCCGATTCGCGGACCAATGCGGGATTTGATCAAGTCAACGTCTGTCGAAAGATGCACACGTTCGTTCAGCCGGGAGAGCGTGTGTTCGTAATTTTGACCAGCGGTGGTTTGTCGATAAGCCAATCCGTCATTACATTGTTGCGCGATGACTTCGACTCCGGACGGGGCCTGGCCCAAGCCAATTCGCTGTACGACGCCGCTCGGATCGTGGGCGATTGCGTGCGTCGAATTTCCGACATCGATCGCGCGTCGCTGGAACGCGATTCCTTTAGCTTTAACGTGCACCTGCTTCTCGGCGGTCAGGTGCGTGGACAGGAGCCCAATCTTTATTTGATTTATCCGCAGGGGAATCCTTTGGCGGCGACTGAAGATTCCTTGTACCTGCAACTGGGAGAGTGCAAGTACGGGCGCCCGATTTTAGATCGTGGCATTCAGGCCTCAACTTCGCTCGAAGTGGCCGCAAAATACGCTTTGCTGTCTCTGGACGCGACGATGCGATCCAATGTGACCGTTGGGCCGCCCTTCGATCTCTTACTATATAAAAAAGACAGTCTCGAAGTGAGCCGATACCGTCGGGTGTGCGCGGGCGACCGCGATCTGAATCTCATTCACTCAAGCTGGGAACAATCTCTGCGCCGCGCGGTCGAGCAGCTTCCTGACATTGAGTTTCAGCCTACGGGCAGCAATGCGTTAGCGAGCGTCAAATAACGAATGTTGTCTGCTGTTGTCTTCTCGGTATGGATCTCGCGGTCTATTTGAGTGCACCATCACTCGGGAGTTCGTTCACTTTTACAACGAACTACAAAATCGTTACAAAAGAGTGACATGCTTGGACTGCCGAAGAATTTTAATCGTTGGAGTGGCTCGGCGATTCGGCGGCCATTCGTTGAAAACCGTCGTTGATGGAGCTTCGTTTTGTCCGCCGGATCGCGGGGCTTGTGTGACTTTGTTCCGCAGGCATTTTCCCGAGCCAAAGAGAAACCCTCTGCAGTCGTGCAGCGACTTCTTCATAATTGCGCGTACCCCGTCGAAGCGAATTACCCAAGGAGAAGATTGAAATGTCATTGATGCCGGATCCAACTTTCTATCCTTCACCAGGCATGGCGATGCAGGCGCCGCCCGAACGCCTCGCTTATGTTGCGCTGCTGAATGTTGGCAAGAGCGACAAGCGCGATGCCATGGGTGTCATTGACCTCGATCCGAATTCACCCGAATACGGCCGCCTCGTCGGGCAGGTTGATTTTCCTCGCGGTGATAACGAATTGCACCATTTCGGATGGAATGCGTGCAGCGCCTGTCTCTGCCCACAGGCGCCGCATCCGCACATGGAGCGCCGCTATTTAATCGTCCCGGGAATCGGGTCGTCGCGGATTCACATCCTGGACACCAAAGAGAACCCAAGGGAGCCGAAAATCATCAAGGTGATCGAGCCGGAGGAGTTCATCAAGAAAACCGGCTACACTTCGCCGCACACGATTCACTGCGGACCGGACGGGATCTACGGCAGCGCTCTCGGAACGGCGGACGGCGATGGTCCAGGCGGCATTTTTCTGATGGACGCCAACACATTCGAGCTGAAGGGCCAATGGGAAAAAGATCGCGGGCCCCAGCAACTGGCCTACGACTTCTGGTGGCATCTGGGCCACGACACGATGGTGACCTCCGAATGGGGAACGCCAAATATGGTGAAAAATGGTCTCGTTCCGGAGTTACTGCTGGGAGGAAAGTACGGACGCAAGATCCATATCTGGGATCTCGACAAACGGCGTCACTCGCAGGAACTGGACTTGGGCGCCGAACAACAGATGGTGCTGGAGCTTCGGCCGGCACACGATCCCAAAAAGACTTACGGGTTTGTCGGTGTCGTCATTTCCCTCAAAGATCTCTCATCCTCAATTTGGATGTGGTATCGGGAAGATGGCGGAAATAAGGCAAAGTGGGCCATCCGAAAAGTGATTGAGATCCCGGCCGAGCCCGCCGATCCAGAAAAGCTTCCACCCTTGCTCCAGGGTTTCAAGGCGGTGCCGCCGCTGGTCTCGGATATCAACCTCTCGCTGGATGACCGCTTCCTCTATGTTTCGTGCTGGGGCACCGGCGAATTCATCCAGTACGATGTGTCCGATCCCTTAAACCCCAAGAAAGTGGGCTCCGTTTATGTTGGTGGAATTGTTCGGCGTGCGGCGCACCCCAGCAAGCCGAAGCAAGAGCTCAATGGCGGCCCGCAGATGGTCGAACTCAGCCGTGACGGCAAGCGAGTCTATTTCACGAATTCGCTGTACTCTCCGTGGGACGAGCAGTTCTATCCCGATGGCGTCAAGAGTTGGATGGTGAAGATCGACGCGAATCCCAAGGGCGGAATGAAGCTGGACGAAACCTTCTTCGTTGAATTCGACGGCCTGCGCGCGCACCAAGTGCGATTGGAAGGCGGCGACGCTTCGTCGGACTCCTACTGCTATTCCGATACACGATGACGCATGCAGGACTAACCTCGACGACGCTCTGGTTGATGTTGCTCCTCGGCGCTTACCACGGGATTAACCCAGGCATGGGGTGGCTCTTCGCGGTGGCACTGGGGATGCAAGAGACGAAAGGGCAGTGCTGTTGCAAAATCTCTTGTGCCCATTGCATTGGGCCACGCGTTGGCGATCGGTATCGTAGTCATAACGGCTGGTTTCCTCGGTATGGCGCTACCCCTTACGGCCCTGCGCTATCTGATTGCCGCGCTGCTGGTCGGTCTCGGGATCTATTCTTTGGTCGGACACTATCACCCGAGATGGGTCCGCATGCTGGTGGGTTTCAAAGATCTGGCATTATGGTCGTTCCTGATGGCGTCCGCACACGGGGCAGGTTTGATGGTAGTGCCCGTGTTGCTCGGAAGCGGCACGGTAGAGGCTCACAACGCGATGGCAGGGCACAACCACATATCTCCCGCTACGAGCCCTCTAGCGGGATTGCTCGCCACCGCTTTCCACACACTTGGTTATCTTGCGGTGACGGGACTGCTCGCGTGGATCGTTTATCAAAAGGCTGGATTGGCATTTCTTCGCAAGAGTTGGTTCAACTTCAACCTCGGTCTGGGGCATCGCCCTGATCGCCACCGGCGTGTTCACTCTGCTCGCATAGCAATTTCTTTACTACGAAACTTTTTAGTGCCCCGAGCGGTACAAATGCTGTTCGACTCCGGACGGTGTGCCTACATCAACGCCCGAAAATTATTCGACTCCTTACCGCAGAGACGGTCTTTGGCACTAATCTCACTGGTACGCCTTGGCAAGACTTTTCTGCCGATGAACAACCGTTTTCAAACCAGTCGAGCAGGAAACTCGGCGACTGTCTGAGAGGAGACCCTCATGAACAAGACCGTGGCGGGATATTGAGTATGGGAAGAGAGAATCCGGTATTGGTACTGGCATCGGAGGACGATCCGCGGTTCGCGATGCTCAACGGGCTACCGCACACTGTGTGTCGCGATTTTGCTTCGTGTGTGCAGGAGGCGAAGGATGGGACTGCAATTCTGCAATGGTCAGGATCGCGGGATTTGCTGCGCGCACTGCTTGCGGTGTGTCCAAAGGTACGCTGGGTCCACTCCCGGGCCGCAGGTGTGGACAACCTGATGTTTCCGGAACTTGTCGAAAGCGACGTAGTGTTGACCAACGGTAGTGGCGTGTTCAGCGCGTCCCTGGGGGAGTTTGTCGTAGCAGCGATTCTCTATTTCGCCAAGGATCTCCGGCGCATGATTCGCAACCAGACTGCACATCTCTGGGAACCATTCGACGTGGAAGAGATTGCTGGACAGATAGTCGGGATTCTAGGCTATGGCGATATTGGCCGAGCCGTGGCGTCTCGGGTGAAAGCTATGGGCATGCGGGTGCTCGCGACGAAGAGGCATGTCTCGGGAGTGAACGACTCTTTGGTCGAGCATTTCTACAAACCTGAAGAGCGGCGCGAGATGTTGTCGCTCTGCGATTACGTTGTAGCGACAGCTCCACTGACCGAGGAGACGCGGCACATGATTAGCGATGCGGAGTTCACGGTAATGAAGCCATCGGCCGTGGTGATCAACGTGGGACGCGGCCCGGTCATTGACGAAGTTGCTCTACTGCGAGCGCTCATGGCCAAGCGGATCAAAGGAGCTGGGTTGGATGTATTTCGAGCACGAACCACTGGCGCCGGGACATCCGCTGTACGAAATGGAGAATGTCTTACTGTCGCCGCACTGCGCGGACCACACAGCCGACTGGCAGGATCAAGCGATGCGCTTCTTTCTCGAGCAATATGGCAGGTTCCAGAAAGACGAACCGTTAAAGAACGTTGTAAATAAGCGTCTGGGATATTGAGAAAGGTTGTTTCGGCATTCGACACTCAGAGGCAGCCTATTCTTCGATCCCTTCGAGTGTCTTTTCCGCGAAGAGATGTTCCAGCCGCACACATTACTTCCGCGCATGCGCGAGAGATGGGGACACCCGAGATCACCGGGGGACGTCGGCAGGGTCCGAGGTCCACTTTCTGATATCGCCGAGATGCGGCCTTTTGCGAGTCATCGTGGAGTGCGGCGACCATGTTGTTTCCCGTGCCTAAAGCCAACAGTGGAGACAAATCCTTGAATTTGTAACTTGGGGCTAGGCGGCAACTGCAGATATCAGAGAATTAAGATACGGCCGAGAGGGACGGATTCTACTCCGGCCATTTCTGCTATCTAACAGTGATGCCTACACTTCTGCGAAAATATTCTGTGTTTGATGGGGTGCAGACGAATCTGATCTTCGGCTACAGTTTCTGCAGTTTCTCCTATTCTCTCCATGCCCCTATAAACGGTATCAGTTCGAGCTAAGTACCTGATCTGTGCCGTAAACGACCGAATCTCCTCTTTCGACTCGACAGGCCTCGCTCGGTGCAAATCACTCCGCCGCCGACGTCTCGTTCTACCCTGGGCCAACTTCCTAAAAGCCCGTTTATGGATAACTTTAGGGTTGCCGACCACTCCAAGAACGAGCAACTTGCAGAATTCGGGCAACAAACAAACAGAAGGTAAGCGAATTACTTCGTGTTTGCCGACCAACCGGGAACGATCCCTCGCGGACATAAGGGCGTTTCTCAGAACCAAATTCGGCGGAATGACTTTTGGATTGCAGTGATCCGACCGCATTCGAAATGAAGTGTGTAGTCGCTTCTGATCTCGCACCAATTGGGCGTTTTGAGCAATAATGCCTTTCGGAGGAGTGAGCTTATGTCTGGTAGGTACGCCCTAAGGGTTCTAGGTCAGTTGAGTTTCACGCTGGGGGTGCTTGCAATGGCGCTGCCTGCGCTCGCGGCCAAGAGCGCGAAACCGGAGTTCGGACCTAATGTTCTGATCTTCGATCCGTCGATGCCACCGCAGGCTATCCAGAAGCAGATCGATGCAACATATGCCTTGCAGGGGCACAACGAGTTTAGCTCGCAGCGGAGCGCTCTACTGTTCCTGCCCGGGAGCTATTCAGTGAACGTGCCGGTGGGCTTCTACACCGAGGTGATGGGGCTCGGTGCGTCGCCCGATGCAACGAAGGTTACAGGCAACATGCATGCGGATGCTAGTCATGAGCACAACAATGCGACTACGACTTTCTGGAGAGCGGCGGAAGGGCTCTCGATAGAGCCGACGGGCGGCACGATGCAATGGGCAGTCTCACAGGCGGTCTCGCTCCGGCGCATGCATGTGCGTGGCGACCTGGTGCTCCACCAACACCGTGGCTGGGCCAGCGGCGGGTGGATGTCGGATTCGCTCGTGGATGGCAATGTCGATTCCGGGAGCCAGCAGCAATGGATCTCACGCAATTGTGATTGGAAGAGTTGGACAGGCTCAAACTGGAACATGGTGTTTGTCGGCGTGGTGCATCCGCCGAACGGCGCATGGCCTGAACCGCCGTTCACGAAAGTAGCGCAAACGCCGGTGGTGCGAGAAAAGCCGTTCCTGCAGGTAAATGCCGCGGGCGAGTTCGGCGTGCGGGTCCCGGAACTGCAACGAGACAGCCTTGGGATCACATGGCACGGCGGCGAAACCGCGGGAGAAACGATTCCGATTGCGCGGTTTTATATCGCGCGCCCGGATGTGGATACGGCGGAGACGATTAACGCGCAGCTTGGGCAGGGGAAGAACCTGATTCTGACCCCGGGCATCTACGAACTAACCTCCCCGATTCAGGTGACCCGTCCTCATACAGTAGTGCTTGGGCTAGGTTTTGCGACACTGCACCCTGTGAAGGGTACGGCGGCGATGACCACAGCCGATGCCGACGGGATCGAGATCGCCGGACTACTGTTCGATGCGGGGCCAACCGAGTCTCAGGTCCTGCTCGAGGTGGGACCGGAGGAAAGCCGTTTACGTCATGCTCAGGACCCGATCGTACTGCACGATGTTTTCTTTCGTGTGGGTGGCGCGGGACTCGGCCGGGCCAAAGTGAATTTGAGAATCAACAGCAACGACACTCTGGTAGACCATACGTGGATATGGAGAGCGGACCACGGAGACGGAGTGGGCTGGAATCTGAATACCAGTGAGAACGGACTGGTGGTGAATGGAAATGACGTCACGATTTATGGTCTGTTTGTGGAGCATCACCAGCAATTCCAGGTTCTGTGGAAGGGCAATCGCGGGAGGACGTATTTTTTTCAGTCTGAGATTCCTTACGATCCTCCGAACCAGGCCAGCTATACGAGTACGCCAGGGGTGAACGGCTGGGCGGCGTACAAAGTGGTGGATGAAGTAACGAATCATGAGGCGTGGGGTTTGGGAGTGTACAGCGTCTTCATTTATCCGGATGTGGTACTGACGCGGGCAATAGAGACGCCTAAGAGTCCGGAGATACGGTTTCACGACATCATTACGGTCGCGCTGGGTGAACACGGTCTGATCAGCCACGTGATCAATGACGCAGGTGAGGCGACCGCCATTCGTCCTCGCGTGACACCGAAAGTGACGAACTTTCCGTGAGCGCTCTGGCGAATCCAAGCAATGGATCAGTACTGGGTTACAACGAACAATCTTGCCACGTTATCTCGCGGATGGACTGTTTGGTGCGAAACCTCAATGACCGGAATCTTCGGATCGGGACCGTGAGTCGGCTTCGAGGAGATCACTATTGATGTCCTCCAACCCCGTTTCTGGACAGCTTCAGTGTTGCCAACCAGACAACGACAACTCGTAAAGGAGCGAATTGCACCGTTTGCAACAGCGGGTGCCACGTTTTGTCCTCGCCCAGCGTTATTCTTTCGATTGAACCGAACTTTAACTCCCTTTAACCCCTCTTTCAAGCATGCACGCCCCATCACATCCGAAGGAGCCTCCCGCCTCCGACCAAACGCTTCTCGTCCTCCTCGCCCAGACCGGCGACCGGGCTGCCCTGGAACAGCTCCTCCGCAACAGCCATGCGCCGTTGCGACGCTACATTACCCGCTTGGCTGGCGCCGATCTCGCCGAAGACATTCTCCAGGAGACTTCAATACAAATTTTCCGTAAGCTCCGGTTCTTGCGCGAGCCCGCTGTCTTCCATGCCTGGACTCTCCGTATCGCCTCGCGCATCGCTATCACCCACCTCAAACGCGCCCACCGCTGGCAGCCCCTCGATGACTCTCTATTCGGAACCGTCACTCCCGATCCCAACCTTGGTGGGCCACCCGACGCCGCCTTCCTCTCTCTTCTCGACCACGTCTCGTCCGCCAGCCGAGCTGTCCTCCTTCTCCATTACCAGCACGATCTTTCACTCGAAGAAACCGCAGCTATTCTCGACATTCCTGTCGGCACTGCCAAGTCACGTCTCCACTATGGAGTCGCGACACTTCGCAAACACCTCACTTTCGAAAGGAACCCAGCATGAGCCCCGAATCCCAGCAGCCCAACTCCGAAAATACGAACGCCGAAATCGCCTTCGTCCAACAGGCCCTTGCAGCCGCAGACAGGGCAGAACGCTTCTCCCGAATCATCGTCGTCGTGCTTGGCATTCTTGCCGTCGTCGCTTTCATATGGATGCATCTCCACATGTTCCCGCCAGAAACCCTCGGCGGACTTTTGCATTCGCTCCTTCGCGTCGATCTCTTCTTTCTTGTCGTTATTTTCGCCCTCACCATGTACCTTCGTCAGGCCATAAATCAAAACACTCGCATCCTCCTTCGCGCGCTTGCCAACACTCGCAACCGCTAACTTCAGCGCATACGAAAGCGCGGACCGCCCTGGTCCGCGCTGCCGCCCGTGCATCTGATTCGTATCCAGCCGGAATCTGAGTGCACGAGTGAAGCCGCAGGTGACTAGCAGTTTCCACATTTCTCGAGGATGTTGAGGACCACTTTTTAGGTTGGATTGAATGAATGGCAAATCGGACTGTCATTCCGGGCTAGAAGTCGTCTTTTAGAGGAAATGTCGTGCCGGCAGCGTGCCATTCGCTCTACTGATCTCTTCGAAGGCCGTTTCTGGGTAACTTCCAGTTTGCCGACGACTGAGCAACTGAGGGCACCGCACCACCGAAACGCTTGTCAGCGACTCGATGAGCGGGTAGTTCGTCTCTCAGTTCTGTTCCGCCACGATGCGCCTCATGGTGGTCTCTAGCGTCCGGATAGGTTCAGAAACCGGGCGGAGACCAACGTGGGCTCCCATTTCGAAGTACTCCCCAGTGCTCTCCAAAGCAGGCCATCGGGGCGCGCCATCAAAATTGGGATCGCCACTATTGGCGAATGCGGTCCAATAGCCGCGCAGCAGCTCTCCGAGATGGTTATCTTCGTTAGTGTGTTCCCAGTCAGTTGGAAAAGAATCACTCAGGAAGAAGAGCTCTTCACCGTGGTGCGCTCCGAGTCGTGAGCGTTTGCCGGGATCGACAAAGGTGAAGTAATACAGGTATGACTTTTCGCCCGCTTTCGTCGTGGCTTGCGCGATCGAATATGCTCCGCAGGCAAATTCGTCGCTCTCCAGACTCACCGAGCGGGCCAGCACGTCGGCGTCGGAACTCACCGGATAAAGTTCAAACTCTTGCTTCCAATATTGGCCGGTGTCCTCTTGCAGGTGTTTTTTGTAGTCGACGACCGTCTTTAAATCGTTGTGGCCGAAAACGGTGGCTTCGTCGGCATTGCTCCCAACTAGAATCGGGATATGCAACTGTTTTCCCTCGGCGAAGATTTGAGCCGGCTGTTTGGGAACAACCCAACCATCCACGATCGCGTCAAAGCGCAGCCCAGGATCGTTCTTCCAGGCGTTCAAGATCTCATTCGCTGGAACTTGCCGCAGCGCCCGCAAAGTATCGGGACCGCTAGGAACGCCAAGGTCCCTTGCTAGCCGCTCTCCTGACGCTTCGCCGGTGGTATCGATGAAGTTGTATCTGATCGGAGCGCGGATATCCTCGTTGAGAGTGTTTTGGCATTCTCCACTTTCAAGGATGGCGCGCTGGAACAGTGCTCGTGACATTGGAGATGCCATCAGCAAGCAAATATCGACTGCTCCCGCCGATTGACCCATGACCGTGATGTGGTCCGGATCGCCACCGAATTCCTGGATGTTTTCTCTTACCCACCTCAGAGCATGCAATTGGTCGAGAAGGCCGTAGTTTCCTGACGAGTGATGTTCTGATTCCGACGTCAGCGCTGGATGAGCGAGGAATCCGAATGGGCCGAGCCTGTAGTTGATACTTACCACAAGCAATCCCGTCTGCGAAAGCGTGGGGCCGAGGGGTGTCATCTGACTGTAGCCCTGAGTGTTGCTGCCGCCGTGGAAGTAGACGAGTACTGGGCGGTTCGCATTGGGTTGAACGTTAGTCGTCCAGATATTCAGGTACAGACAGTCCTCGTTGCCCTCAATGTAGGGGAACCATCGCGCCGGAAGTTGCGCAGCAAGGCGAACCGAACTTATCGGCCTTGCGGGATCCTCTCCATTGGGGCGCCGGCTGCGGAGGTTTCCAGCGAAGTTCACCAATTGGCGGCGCCGCATACCGAACCCCGAGAAACGCGGCCCCATTCGGGTTTGAACCGAAGTGAATGCCTTCCACTAGGCCGCCCTGAACCTTCACGATTAGTTGCTGCTCGCCCTGTGCCACCGGAGTGCCGATCCAGCCGAGCTGCAGCGAGGTCAGCAATAAGACAGTCCGAACTGATCTCCAACCCATAACATCCTCTCGATACCGTCATTTAAGGATTCGCGCGCGAATACTCTCCGCGGAACACCACATTCCAAGTCGTGCCGTTGTCGTTTGATTTTTCCCAGGTCTGCTCGACCTTGTTCGGATTCAGCCGTCTTATTCTGACTCGATTCAAAATGCTTTCTCCATCGGGTCCGTGACTGGTGCCTGCAAATTCCGCCGAGCCGGACGCGACCTTGCCCGAGCTGAATATATGAACCCGACCCTCGTTGTCGGCGAACATTCCGTACCAATTCTTGTCGTCCGCGCTGTATCCAAACACGTTCTGACCATAATGACCCCTCCCGCCATCCCAGTTCTCGACGACGAGGCACTTGTCGAGCGATAAACTGACTGTGCTGTGGGCATTGCCCGATGAACCCTCGTCGCCGATCTTCCAATTACCGAGCCAGTAGTCAAGTTGCCGATTTGCCGAATTCGCAGCGCACAAATCGGCGCCCGTGGCAGCAAAGCCGGCTGTTGCGAGTGCCCCGCCGAACAGAACGGCAAGAAGGACGAATTTCGCAGCGTTACTGTTGAGAATCAGGATTAGTCTGTCCATGTACCTCCTCTATAGATCGAATTGTCACAGCTGATTTATTTGATTCTCCCATCCATGTTGACCGGGGACGCAGGTGGTCGGCGGGCGCGGAATCGAAAAGATTGCGAGTTCTTTTGCACCTCCAACGCTTCAAAACCAGCACTTTTCAATCGCACTCCGAAAGTATCGGGATCTACGGGAACAAGCGTATCGCCAATATGAATGATCCTCATAAACCAACTCTGAAGACTGTCGCTACCGACGAAAAAGCCACCGGGCTCCAGAACGCGGAGCACTTCCCCAAGGACTTTGTTTTGCAGTTCTTGAGAAGGAACGTGGTGCAGCATGGTGAACGAGACTGCTCCCGAGAACTCCGAGTTTGCAAAAGGCATCTCCGTCGCATCCCCTTCAATGATCTGAACGGTGCTCCCTTTTAGGCGTGATCTTAAGGTACCGGCCAGCATCGGATCTATTTCCAGTGCGGTTAGTCGGGGCACAGAGGTTCGTAACAGGTCTGTCGTTAGGCCGGGGCCAGGACCTATTTCCAAAACATTCGATCCTAGGTCGGTATCGCCGATCGCCCACGGAAGTCTTTGCGCGACAGTGTTGCGCCAGCGGTCAGATTGGCATAAGCATTGATGTAAGCGGTTCATGTTCCCCACGAAATGGTGAAATCTGCCTCGAGCTTACCGATTGCCTGTCGTGCGCGCTTTCGATAAGGTGACAATGGATGTCGCAAAAGCGCCAAAGTGGAATGTTCGATCGATCGGGCGATCTTCAGTCAGCGATCACAACTCTTACCCGCGACTATCCGGCTGGCCATGTCGTACCTTTGCATTTCCACGATCGAGATCAACTCGTTTACGCCTCGCGCGGGGTTATGACGGTTCGCACTCGAAACGGGACGTGGGTGGTGCCACCGCACCGTGCAGTCTGGATTCCCGCCGAGGTTCCGCACACCATTGCGATGTCGGGTTTGGTGGCGATGCGAACCCTGTATCTAAAGCCACGCCTGGCAAAAGCGCTGCCACGAGATTGTTGCGTGATCAATGTCTCAACTCTGCTCAAGGAACTGATTCTTCATGCATGTACCGTACGCACCTTGAAGAAATCAGTGAAATGGCAGATGCATCTGGTCGCGGTCACTCTTCATCAACTGGAAGCGGTGCGGACGATCCCACTGCAACTTCCGCATTTGTCCGATCCAAGGCTGGTTCGAATCGGAGAAATTCTGACGAGCAATCCTCGCGATTCTCGAACTCTCGCTCAACTGTGCAAGGGGACTGGAGCGGGAAAGCGTTCGGTCGAAAGACTGTTCCAACAGGAAATCGGAATGACGTTTGGGAAATGGCGGCAGCAACTTCGGCTCATGCAAGGGATGCGGCTTTTGGCCGAGGGCGCAAAAGTCACGCATGCGGCTCTGGAGTCAGGTTACGGTACGCCGAGCGCTTTCACTTCTATGTTCAGGAGAGCCTTAGGGATTACGCCAAGTTCATATTTTAGGTAGAGGCGCCTTAGTCCTCTGGTTCAGTAGCGAATAGGCATGGGGCGGAGCTTAAGCGCTGTCAGATCTCCTGCCGCCGTGATTTCAAAGGCAATGTCCCATCCACTCGCGCCGCCGCCGGTTATTACCCCGTAACGATTCTGTGCAAACTTTTTCATCCCTGCAGATTCGACTCGCCTGATAACTGTATTTCAATCCGCAAAGCGCCTACTCCAGGCACGTTGTAACTGCAAGTTTCTGAGAGCGCTTCTATGAATGTTATTCGGTCCCCCAAAAACATCTGTTTCCGGGCAGCTCGGATCGTAATTCGTTGACCTCATAGATTCATGTGCTTGCGAAGGTGACGGCGGGCGGGATTTTGGGCAGGTTGCCAGCGTTGTTGCGCACCTCTTCGAAAGTTGGGATTCGCTGACTAGTGGCTCAGTCCCGATGGCAGGGCCCGCACTATATAGCGTTGGGGAGAAAGAGGTCCACGTCCGAAAGGGTAGCAGGTGATCAGCGTAAGCGCGTCTTCGGACGTAGGCTCCAGCAAGCCGACGTCTTGCGGCTGCACAACTCGAAGCAGCGTCACAGTATAGATTCGCTCACGTAGTACGCCCGATCGCGAATCAGCCCATTCGAGATCAATCTGGTCGCCTTGCGCGATCGATTGCAGAGGCTTGAACCAACTGGTGCGATGGCCTGCAAGTACCAGGTTTCCTGATTCTCCCAGGCCAACTCCACTGAGCAAGCGTGCGGGACCGAAGGCCAGTGTTCGCGGCGTAGCGGCTTCGAGGACGATCTCGTCGTATCCCAGACGCGGAATTCGCAAGCGCGCAATCGGGAAAGCGTCAGCCCAACTCCATGGCCGTTGTGGTTTACCCGTCTGCAGGCCCTTCTCCCATGCCCTCCGAATGAGAACGCCCGCTAGCTCACCCTTCGCCCGAAGGTACGCGGCGCGAGCAGTGAGGCCCGCGCCGATCATTAGGGTGAGCAGGGCGAAAAACCGAAGTAGTTTCACGAGATCGCCCTCGCTTTCATTCTTCGCGACAGGAAAACCAGCACCAGCCCAGCAAACAGGAACGAGACGCCGACGGTTTCAAAAAATGCGTCTGCGGTTCCCGTAGCCGGTGCACCAAAGACTTTCTCCCTTTGCCAGCCCGCCGGAAGTTCAGTGGGCACCGGTACTGCTTTCGACTCTCCGCTCGCATTAGCAACAACTTCTTCTACCGCGACCAAAGAAGTAAACCGCGTGACTAGACGATAGCGGATCGCAAACGCGATTATGCTGGAGCGAATCTCCGATTGACCGTGCTCGTCCGAGTGGCGCCACTCATCCATCATTTCCTCAACACCGTTCCGTGCCCACAGAGTCGTGATTCCGGAATGGAAAGTTGCTTTCGACGTATCGAAGGCAATGGTCGCTTCGTAGGGTTCATTTCCCGCGCGAGCGCTAATGTGTATCTTGCCTGTCCGTCCTTTGGAGATCTGCCCGAAGACCAACAATGGCTGTTCCAGGAAAAGGTCGGGGACACGCTTGGGGTAGAGTCTTTGCACGGTTACGCCTTCAAAGGAAAGCTTAACGTCGGTCAGGACCGGACTTTCAATCTGCGCAAAAAGGCGGGTCATCTGCTCGCGGATTTCGCTGATATCGGCGATGTGGGTGAGGGTTCCTCGCCCGAATTGCGCCATCTTGGTGGCGAGGAAGAGATTAGGAGCGCTGCCAATCGCGACCGTGTACAACCGCGCATCGCCCAAGTCGCTTTGCATCGCTGCAAATATCTGCTCTTCATTGCCCAGATCTCCGTCGGTCAGCAGAACAATATGGCGCAGGAAGCCGGGAACCGAAGGCTTTTTCATCAAGTGCAGCAAGGCCGGCAGCATCTCCGTGCCTCCGCTCGCTTCCAGATGTCTCACATAATCGCGAGCTGCCTGCAGGTTGTCCGAAGTGGCTGGCAACGGCTCCGGCGAAAACTCTCCAAATCCACTGCTGAAATGGAGGATCCCGAAGCGATCGCACGGTCTGAGTCGGTCCAGAGCCTGAAGCAAAGCTTCCCGCGCCTGTTCAATGGAAGTGCCCGCCATCGAACCAGAAACGTCGATCATGTAGAGCATTTCCACTGGCATTCGCTCAGTGGGTTGTACCGTAGGCGGGTAAACTGCCAACAGAAAGCTGGTTTCACCAGACTCAGGACTCGGTGATAGGAAGAGTACCGGCTTTGGTCGGGTAGTCTTCGGCTTCTGAACTTCGAGGACGAAGTCTCTGTTCGGTATGGTGGCGCCAGCGACCAGTTCCACATGTTGGCGGCCACCTGGTAACTGCTGCACGGCAATAGCGTGGGAAACACTGCTGACGGCCGCCGCTTCAAAGCCAGGATCCAAGTCAACCTTCAGTGATATGTCATGTCCAGAGCGGTATTCCGGATTGCGAACGATCGGAGTGATCCGCGATGCATCGCTCACAGCGTCCGTATCGAACGACCATCCCGTCCCAACATGACCGGTCGCAACAGCCCCGGGTATATACCGGGGACCAACAACCATGGGGAAAACCAGCCGCATACGATTTTGTTCCCAGCGCAGCGGTTCGATGTATCGCAAGCGCACATCCACATGGTCGCCCGGCATGATGTTTGCCACCGATGTAGTAAAGATGTTGGGACGTTCCTGCTCCACCAAAGCCGCGCGCTTTCCCTGGGATTTGGCAGCCTCATAGACCCGTTTTGCTTCTTCGCGCTCGCGGATCACACTTCGAATTACGCGGCTGCCAACCCGGATTTCCATGTCATAGACCGCGGCGTCATGCGGCAGCGGAAACATGTAAACCGCCTCAATCGGCTCCGTACTCGAGTTCGCATACTGCTGGGTCACCGTGGCTGAAACAACGAGTCCGCGCACGTCTAGGGCAACATCGGTATGGAGAAGCGGAACTTGGTCATACATACCCGAGATCGGTGAGCGATATAGGAGACATCCCTCATCTGTATCAGGCGGATTGGTACCGGTCTGACCGGATGAGAGTGACGGAAGAACGATCATCAGCGCGAGCAGCGCGACGAGCAAGCGCTTGTATACGTCTTTATCGAGGAACTTTTCGGTGATGCGTGTCATGCGTTTCCTCCAGCTGTGGGACTGCGTCTTTCGGAGTGCACGACGAATTCCAAGAAAGGATGGAGCCCGGAGCCTTAATCCAGTGGAGTGGATTCAGTGAGTTAACCCGGGTCCGTTTTGCAGACACAAGAAAAGATCGTGGTTGGAGACACACATGTGCGGACGCTACAACACATGGTCACCAATCCGGCAGGATGCTATATCAGCTTTGAAATGACTATAAAGCCAAAATCCATGCTTCGTCGTCAACCGCGTATCCTTCGGGGCCCTCCGTGATCGCGAGGTTTTAGTGGGTAGCCCTTCTTCGGTATAGCGGGGCCAATCGTTCTTGCCCACCAGACCCCGTATGCCGTTCGCCTTCAGAAAAGTCGTCACTGTTTCGAACTTGTTGTAGACGGATCGAGGAGATTGCTTCTTCTTCTCCCGAAGGAAGCCGGAGAACTTCAGCAGGTCGTGTCGATCGATCTCGTGCAGGAAAAACTTGGGGCAGGATTCAGTGAAGTAGTTCAGCGCGGTCGTGTAGGCGGCCAGGGTCTTCGGCTTCTTGGTGAGTTCCGTTTCCTCGAGAAATTTGGCGACTGCAGCCGCGACCGAAGGATGCCCGTTGCCGCTTTCTGGCAGGACGGAGACGCCGCTGTTGAGGGCGTTGAGTTCGGCCTCTTTGCGTTGGCGCCGGGCTGCGGCGTCCTGTGGGTTTTTGCTCACGGACAGACGGATTCGCCGGCCGTGTTCACGCCATTCCAAATAGTAGGCGCCCTCGGTATGCCGTTCCGGCTTATTATTCACGAGGACGGATCAGGTTTAACGCGCCCATTTGGGGAGAGAACGACAGGGCAGTAGCGCAGGCCTTTTGAGGGTTTCGACTCGTTTGGTGAGATTTACTTCGCGGGACTGGGTGTTGGCAACTGGTGCTACCTCCGATTCAACCAGGAATCGGTGCAGGTATCACCGTTGTACAACTAATTGATAACAAACGATATGGCGGAGAGGGAGGGATTCGAACCCCCGATACCCGTTAAGGTATGTCCGCTTTCGAGGCGGATCGTTTCAACCACTCACGCACCTCTCCGCGTCGGACATTTGATCGTGCCGTGGTCAGTAAAGCAGATTCCTCGCTTCGCTCGGATGACACTATCGTTCGGGATCACAGTCCCAACGATCGGTTGCGATTCCCACAAGGTTGCCAGCTAACGGCGGCTCTTAAAGAACGATTGCAATATTTCTGAGCTTCGGGCCGCCAGAACTCCCCGCCTCACCTCGACTTTGTGATTCAGTTGCGGATGGTTCAGCAATTTGCTGCACGGAGTTGACTGCGCCGGCTTTCAGATCTTCCGAACCGTATACGAGACGCTTAATGCGAGCATGAAGAATCGCCCCCGCGCACATCGCGCACGGCTCAATTGTAACAAAGAGCTCGCAGTTGGCCAGACGATGGTTACCGATGGCGACACCGGCTTCGCGCAACGCGACGACCTCGGCATGCGCGGTAGGATCGGAATCGACGATGTTGCGATTCCATCCTCGGCTTACGATCTTGTCGTTGCACACGACCACCGCGCCCACAGGAACTTCCCCGATCTCCAAAGCACGCTGGGCACAGCGGAGGGCTTCTTCCATCAAGAGTTCATCGGACAAAGTATCCGGCTCGGCAGGGTCCCATGGGTGAGGGATGCGCTTTGATGATGTGTTTTCGTTGGACAAGGGTCGCGGAGAATTCCAGTCACCATTCTACCGACTGGGCGGGATGCGAGTGAATCTCAATTGCGGTCAAACCCGGACGCTAAAGGACGTTCAGCACTGTGCGGACGACTTCGGGAACCACAGCCTTGACCACTACCGGAGCCACCAGTCGAACAAACGGATAGGCGAGAACAATGCTCGAAACTACCAGCACGATCCAGGTTCGCGACTGCAAATTGTTGGAATTGAACCTCATTTTCTGCCTTTAGTGGTAATACGGAGGCGAAACCTGGAAAGTTCCGTCCGCAAGTTGAAAGGTGTCGCTGAATCCACAAAACAAAGGGCCATCGTTGGCTGCGCAAAGCGGACCCGTACGCGATGAAAGCCATAACTCACTTTGCCGGCCTCCGCTTGCACGGCCAATTTGCATTGCTGCCTTTTAACAAGGCGCGCGTATTCCCCGGTAAGACCGGGCTCTTTGAGCGAATTCGCGGTACGGTGGTATGCTTACCGAACTATGGGAATGCCGAGCTTGCTCCGCAAAGTCTTCCTCGTCGATTTGCTGCAAGGGCTGAAGGTCACCTTCCGCTATCAGGATCCGAAAGAGATCTACACGGAGCAATATCCGCTTGAGCGGCCGCAGGTAGCCGAGCGCTATCGTGGTGCTCCGCGTCTCAATGTGAATCCCGACACCGACGAGACCATGTGCATCGCGTGTGATCTTTGCGCGCTTGCTTGCCCGGAGCACCTGATCGTGGTATCGAGCGAGCGCAATGAAAAGACCCGCCGCAAGGAACTCACCAACTTCACCTACGATTTGAGTCGCTGCATGTTTTGTGGTCTGTGCGAAGACGCGTGTCCCACCGACGCGCTCGAACTCACTCAGGATTTTGAGTTGGCTAGCTACACACGGGACGGAGCCATCTGGGACCGTGAAACACTGGAAAAAGGACCGCAGCCAACGCAATACAAGCGTTAGCGAAATTTCCCAATCAATCGTTCTTCGCCAGATTGTTACTGATGGGCGTTCGCCAGCTTTTTCTCGGGCAGGAAGTACAGCGCCGGAATCAACGCGAACACAAAAAACGACGCATAAACAGAGAGATAAGCAAGCGGCGCCGAGCTCAGGTATAGCACCAGCGACAACGCGTTCTTGCGTTGAATGCCGCGGTGATATTCGATCATCTCTTCGCTCTCCGTCTCCTGGCGGATCAATTCCGAACGCAATAGATAAAATGCCCAGGAGCAGAGCGTCAAATCGAGGCCATAGAGGGCCACCGCCATCGGTTCGTGATAATGATTTCCCACAAAATCGGTGACGAACGGGACCAATGACATCCAGAAAAGCAGATTGAGGTTTGACCATAGTAGCCTCGCGGTTACCTGGCGAACGACATGGATCATGTGATGGTGGTTGATCCACATGATTGCAACAATGAGAAAGCTCAAGCCGTAGCTGATGAAAATCGGCGCAATTTTCAGCAGAGCCGGCCATGTGGGCTGCGCGGGCGCACGAAGTTCCAGCACCATGATCGTCACGATGATGGCGATGACGCCGTCGCTGAACGCCTCCAGTCGGCTGGTGGTCATTTCTCGATGAGGCATTCCGAAAATCTACCACGAGGCGTAGCGCGAGCGCTCAGGCGGGCTGTTGCTGGGTCATGCAGTGCATCGCGCCCAGACCCCAGATGAAGTCGCCAGAGTAGATAGGAACGATTTGTCGCGTGGGAAAGAGTTCGGCGAGAGTGTTGAGTGCGATCCGATCGTTGGGCCGGTTGAAGACTGGAGCGAGCACGACTCCGTTCGCGATGTAAAAGTTTGCGTAGCTTGCGGGCAAGCGCCGCTCTTCGAAAATCACCGGCTGGGGCATCGGCAGTTCGATGATATTCAGCTGCCTTCCATCTTGATCGCGAGCTACCTGAAGCCTGCGCAGGTTTGCGCGCAAGGGGGCGTGGTTCGCATCGCGAAGGTTTGATTCGACCATCGTCACGACTGTATTTCGACCGACGAACCGAGTTAGATCGTCGACGTGGCCGTGGGTATCATCGCCAACAATGCCGCGTCCGAGCCAGATGGTGTGTGCGGCTCCGAGATAATCGGCGAAAGCTTTCTCGTAGTGAACCCGGCTCATATGCGGATTGCGCTCCTGCACTTTGCTGAGAAGGCACTCTTCAGTCGTCAGAATTGTTCCCGATCCGTTGACGTCGATCGAACCACCTTCGAGCACAATGCGGCTTCCCGCCGACACCGGACGCACCTCATGGGCCTTTGCGACTTGTGCCATCAGCGATCCGATTTTCTCGTCGTGACGCCAGTTGGAATACTTAGCCCAGGCGTTGAAGCGGAATTTGGAGGCCGTCGGCTGGCCGTGGCCAGGTTGCTTCGAAGTGAGGAAGATGCAGCCGGAATCGCGCAACCAAATCCGATTCGTTGGCCAGCGGTGAAATCGAATGTTCGATGAGAGAGCATCCGCTCGTTCCAAAACTTTGCGAGCCTGCCGAGCGGCTGCGGCATTGTTCACGATCAATTCCACCTGCTCGTGCTTCGCGAGCTGTCGAACTATTTCCGCATACACCCACGGGATCGGCTCGAACTTGCCGGGCCAGTCCCCGTGATAGTGAGGCCACGCGAGCCACGTCGCGGCGTGCGGCTCCCATTCGGCGGGCATGCGATAGCCCTGCGAAGCAGGAGTTTCGCTCAACGGCCTGGGGGATGTCTTCGGAGTTCTGGCCACGAATTAACTCGGATCCAGCAATCGGCTGGTGATGGGGGCATAGCTGTCAATGCGGCGGTCGCGCAGAAAAGGCCAGTTGCGGCGGATATCTTCGAGCGCCTTTAGATCGACATCGCCGATCAGGATTTCCTCCTGGTCGTGCGAAGCTTCTGCAAGAACACGGCCAAAAGGATCGCAGAAAAACGATCCGCCCCAAAATTCCAGTCCTTGACCGGGGGCGGATTTCCCACGAATATTTCCAGTTTCGAAGCCGACGCGGTTCACCACCGCGACATAGACTCCATTGGCGATGGCGTGGGCGCGCTGAATTGTCCGCCACGCGTCGTGCTGCGCTATGCCGAACTCTGCTTTCTCCGCGGGATGCCATCCAATTGCCGTCGGATAGAAAAGGACGTTCGCGCCCTGCAGTGCCGTGAGACGGGCTCCTTCCGGATACCACTGATCCCAACAAACCAGGGTGCCCAAGCGGCCCGCGCTCGTTTCAAGCGCGCGAAATCCGAGATCGCCGGGCGTGAAATAGAACTTTTCGTAGTAAAGAGGATCGTCGGGAATGTGCATCTTCCGGTAGATGCCCTTCAAGGATCCATCGCGGTCGAAGATTGCCGCCGTGTTGTGATACACGCCCGCAGCGCGCCTCTCGAACAAAGAAGCGATCAGCACAACACCGTTGCTGCGTGCGGACGCTGCCAATCTTTCAGTGCTGGGTCCGGGGATGGGCTCTGCCAGATCAAAGAGGGAGTGATCCTCGCGCTGACAAAAATATTGCGTTTGAAATAGCTCGGGCAGACACACGACTTGCGCTCCGCGTCTGGCTGCATCGGCGACCCGGGCGAGCGCTTTTTCGAGGTTTTCTTCCGGCTCAGGCCCGCACGACATCTGCACCAAAGCCACGCGAAATTTGTCAGGGGGCACGCGTTCCAACCTCCGCGTTCAATATAGCACCGCGAAATTGCACAGCGGATGAGGTCGCAGTTGGAAGAACAGGGAGCGCTTAACTTCCCGCGCCCAGAGCGGAGTTTGAGGTCTCTCCGCAAGTTCAGTAAGTTTATGCGCAAATATCTGCACCACTAGCAAAGGTCGTAGACACAATCGAAAAATCGCCTACACAAAACAGGGTGGGCGAAGAACGCCGGCCTGAAGATTCTCTTTACCGCGCGCAATCGCCAGATTTTTCGCGTCAGCGGCAGTGTGCGCACACAGAGCCAACGCTGGATCTGGAATTCCTGGAAGATCGGATCGTCAGTAGTGTTATCTGTCGGATTCCCTCCCTCGAACAGCTCAGCTGGTAATTCAGGGGCTAGCCGTTGCCATCGCGTTCAGAATCTCAGGATCGTCAAGGGTCTGTCCTGACAATCCGCCTTTGCCGAGGCCCTTCGTTGCTGCTTTCGCAGCCAGCGATGTACAAGCCCGGAATATTCGCGGTCCGGGCTTTGTTTTGCCTCGATTCAGGATGCGGAAGACTTGCGCGAGGCAGCGAGGTGTCGTGTCAGGCGCGGATTTCCAGCTACGGCCTCCTCGACTCGGGCAAGTACGTCGGGAGGGGGAACGGCTCGGAGAACGGCATCCATTGCGGCTTCCGCGTCGGAAGAGTCGTTCCGAATGAGACCGAGCAAATAGTCCAGCGCTCCATCTTGGCGTGTCAAAGCAATCGCGGAGAGGAGAACTGAACGCCACCACGCGTCGCGTGCGTCCTCCATGCACTTCATCAGGCAAAGGAGTCCCTCCTCCGAGTGCGTCCCGGCGATCGCCAATGCTGCTTCGGCTGCGAAATCATCAGCAGACTTCAGGAAGCGTGAGAGCCAGGGAATCGCCCTTTTACCTTCGAGGTTCACGATGGCGGTATAGCACGCTCCAAGGATCTCCGGTTCGTCGGCGCCCAAAACAGCACGTGTCCGAAGAACTATCGCGGCCGCCGGCGATCCGATTTGTTCGATGGCGCGAACGATCTCCATTCGAACAGATTTGTCCTTGTCGGCGAGCAGGTCAATCAAGTGCGCCAATAGATCGTTTTCACTGAGACTGCGGCATTGAACGAGCCCCAACGCGCAAGTGGCGCGAAGCGTGCCCGCTGTGTCGGACTGGCCGCCCCAGACCGGTTCCATCTGAATGTGGTGCATCCCGCGTAAATAAGGCTCGGCCTCTTGATACTCGAGCGCCGCTAGTGCCCGACTGAGTCCGTTCTTCGCCCAGCACTGCGGATCGTTCTTTGCCGCATTTTCGAAGAAATGTTCGAGCGCGGTAAGCAGATCAGTCGTGAGTTCCTCAATTCGAAATTCGCGGACCAAATCCGCAGCCTTGCCGACACAAAAGTTGTTGCGATTGCCGAGCGCTTTTCGCAGAGCCGGAATTCGTACATCGACGGGCTGGCTCCGTAGAGCGTCCAAAGCAGCGATCTGCTCTTCGAATTTTCGTTTGCCTACCATGCTTCAGCTTGTTTGATCCTTGCCTTCACTTGTATCCCGTGGCGTCTGTTCACAGGGTTCCTGTAGAGTATTGGGTCGGGAAGAACTGCAGTCGGCTTGGAGGTTTGCGTTGAAACAAGGCAATCATAGCAATTCCCAGGATTCGAAGGGCCACGGTGCCGGCGGAGAAGGCAAAGACCGGCACCTGCATAACCCCATCGAGGATCGCCTGGTTCCGTTGGAGCCGCTCGATCTCGGGAAGGTTACGTCGATCGACAGCCTGGTGCGGGCGATGTCGAAAACGGCCTTTACCGGGCGGCAGCTGGGCGAAGCGGCCGACGTCCTCGAGGCGATGGCGCTCGACGACGACGCCTTTGTCGTGATGACCCTTGCAGGCGCGATGACGGTCGCGAAGCAGGGATTAATCGTCACCGAATTGATCGACCGCGGAATCGTCAATGCAATCGTTTCCACGGGTGCTCTCATGGCCCACGGGCTGGTTGAGGCGACGGGGCGCGCTCACTTTCGCGCCAACCCGGACGTGTCCGACGAAGAACTCTACGAACAGGGCTACAACCGTGTTTACGACACGCTCGAACCGGAGCAGAACCTCGACGACGTCGAAGAAGTGATGTCGGCTGTGCTGGAGGCCTGGGACCACAACGAGATCATGTGTTCCTACAAACTGAATCACGCAATCGGGGCTTATCTTTCCAAACATTCGCAGGGAACGCGTGGAATTCTGAAGTCCGCCTACGAGAAGGGCGTGCCGGTCTTCGTGCCCGCATTCAGTGATTCAGAACTTGGCCTCGATACCGCGCTGAACAATCGTCTACGAGAATCAACCGGCAGGCACAAGATCCGATTCGATCCATTCGAAGATCTTGAGCACTTTGCGGCGACCTTGCTCCGGCAAAAGAAATTGGGAATCTTCACGATTGGCGGCGGCGTGCCCCGCAATTGGTCGCAGCAGTTTGGACCGTTCATCGAATTGCGGCACCGGCGTCTCGGTGAAAACGTGCCGTTGAAGCGATATCACTATGGCTTGAGAATCTGTCCGGAACCAGTTTATTGGGCGGTCTGTCGGGCAGTCCTTACAGCGAGGCAATCTCGTGGGGGAAGTTCGTACCTCCGTCAGAAGGCGGGAAATTTGGCGAGGTTTTCGTCGATGCGACCGTGGGGCTTCCGATCATTGTGGCTGCGGTGATCGAGCGGCTGGAGAAGGCTAAGAAGGGAAGCGCGCGCAAGGGCGGCAAGGCCGCTTCCAAAAAGTAGTGCGTTTTGCCAAAATGAAAGAAGGCGCAGAAGAGAATTTCTGCGCCTTACGTTTTACTGCGACGTCATGATTCCTGTTCGAGTCCGCGGGAAACTAAGCGGTTGTCTCGTAAGCGGATGTCTCCTGGGGCCCATCGCTCCGCGTTTCGTCCGTCTGCGCCCGCTGATCACGCGTCTGTAGACGGCTGTACAGGCGGGCAAGAACATTGCTTTCTAGCACTTCTGACTCAGCCTGGAACCAATCCTGCAACTCTTGACCATCGGTCTGTCCGCGCGACTCGTACAGCTGCTTGGCCCGGGAACGCACCTTGCGCTCAACCATTCGGACCATTAGAGCTTGTTGTTTCTTTCTTCGTGTTTCGGTATCCACAACGATCCCCAATCTACCCAATTTTCTATCTGTTTTCTCTTCCTCTATGATAACCCAGACCTGTTAACGAAACGTTACATCGGAATAACCTTCGGGGTTACCAAAGTTATAATCCTGTTGGATGCCGACAATGCTAATAAGATGTAAATAATTCAACAACTTAAAGTGACAACTGCTGGATCAGACCATGCAAATCACGGGGTAAAGCCCGCAACTTAGCGCCAAAAAGGTGGGAAGTCTGCTTCACTCTCACGCTGAAAAGTAAGGCTCCACTGACCAAAGAGGTGCAGATCAAGGCCTTAAGTGGGAATTGTGAAAAACTCCGATGGTGTGGGCTGGAAGGTTCTCTAATTAACTGTCCCGGCTCTCCGAATTGAAGAGTCGGGACATCGCCGCTCGAGTCTTTTCGTTGGTACTCAGTTCTGCGTCGGCTGGGGAAGCGACTTCAGAAATTCAACCAGGTCCAACTTGTTTTGGTCCGATAAGCCAAGCCCCTGGCATCCGTCGTAGTGGTTCACGACGTCCAGCAGCGTGCTGAATCTGCCATCGTGATAGAAACCGCCTTTCGTGTGGGTCCAAAGCCCGGCTAGTGGAGTTGTTCGGTACCGTTTGTCGGGCGCCCGGTCTGCCTGAAAGCTATCCACGCAAATCTCGCTCGGAGTGTGCATGTTCCATCCCGCCTCGGTGTAGAGCGGGGGCGTGTGGCAGGTTGCACATTTGCCCGTACTGCTGAAGACCGCCTTTCCGCGCTTTGCGGCATCAGGGTCGAAGCTTCCTGCCGGCGGGGCGGGCGCGGGCAGGGCAAGCTGGTAAAAATGTAGCGCGGCGAGATGCGGCGTGACCAGGTCGGTGGCGTTCGACACATGACCGAATCCCGCCTTCGCAGCGATCGGGAATTGCGTGGCATCGTCCAGCCGGGGATCAAAAAAGTTTCCGGTGCCGTGCATTTCGAGGTTCGCCACGAACGCATTCCAGTAGGGGACTGAGCCCCAGCCCGTCCAAGTATGCAGATTCACGCCCGCCAGGCCGAATGCGGGCGGAATCAACACTGCCGAAGTTTTTCCGTCAGGACGAAACGCTTTTCCGTCGAGAGAGAGCTCTGCGTCAAACCGGCCCGGTCCCCAGCTTTTCAGCACAGTCCTCACCGTCGCCTGATCCACTCCCAGCAAGTCGGAGAACGGCTCAAGATTGGGCGCGAGCGCTATGATCTGACCGACGTCGAGATCCCGGTTGGCCCAACCGTCGAGGCGATGTCCAATGCCCGGCGCCAGCGAGTTGTCGACCGTCGAATGGCAAAGCGAACATTGAATCGCTACTGACTTTAGAGTTCCGTTTGGCTTGAAAATTCCGGTGACGCCAACGACGGAATTAAGTTGCAGTAGAGCCAGCGTGACGCCGGGATCATTGAGATTCACCTGTCCGTTTTTCAATTGGTTGATGAGCGAGGCGGGGAGCGCATCCACATCGACCTTCAGTCCGACGGCCAGAGCTGTACTTGGGCTGACTCCCGGGCCAACACCTCCGAACTTGCTGCCTTCTATCGCTTGGTGAAGGTGTAATGAATCGCCCCAGAACGCTTGATCGCCAAAAGTCTCGAATCGAAAGACGTGCCGGCCATGGGCTAGCAAGGTGTCTGCACTTCCGTCAATCGTGTCGCCTGAAGCAAGATGTTTGGTTGGGTTTGTTGCGGTCATGCCCGGACGCGTTAAGAGCGCGACACTGCCGACGGCCAATGCTGCGAACATTATCAAGCTGCCATATTTCATAGCGCCATCCTCCCGAGCAGAGTTGCGGCGAACTCCCGACAATGCGGTTTCTCTGGCGATGTCGCCCAACGACTCCCGCCTCGGCCCTTTTCGCGGCTCTACACTCTGCTTCTGTCCTCTTGAGCCCGGCAGGATGCGAAGGTTACAGTCACGCGGCGCAGGATTGTAAGAAGTTTGTCAAATGCATCATTCGAGGCGGTCTCGGAACCAAAACCGGCATTTACTAGGGCAGGGCTTGTATTCCTCGGCATCTAGTCCTCCGTTTGCGATCGCGATGCGAAGAAAAGTTTGTAACCGTTCAGGCATTTTGCAATCACTCTTTTGGAAGGGATTTTCCTAATGGCCAGCGCAGCTCTCCTGGAACAAGCGAAGATCGAGGACTGGACTGACGAAGAAGTGGTGCTGCGTGTATTAGGTGGCGAGACGGGGCTCTACGAACTGGTGATGCGCCGCCACAACCAACGCATCTATCGTGTGGCTCGGGCGATCCTGCGCGACGATGCAGAAGCCGAGGACGTCATGCAGGACGCATACGTTCGCGCTTACCGCAATCTGGCTAGCTTCGAAGGACGAGCGAAGTTCGTTACCTGGCTGACACGCATCGCTGTGCACGAAGCTCTGGCGCGATCGCGCAAACGTTCCCGCTTTCCGCCGGTTGACATAGGGGACGAGTCGAATGGAGACGTCATGAATTCGCTCATATCGTCTGACCGTAGTCCCGAGCAAGAGTCCTACGGCCGAGAGCTCAACGCTGTCTTGGAGAGGGCTATTCTTGGGCTGTCAGAGGACCACCGCTTGGTTTTCATGTTGCGTGATGTAGAAGGATTGAACACCGAGGAGACGGCAAAATGTCTCAATCTCACGCAGGAGAACGTAAAAGTGCGGCTGCACCGTGCGCACGCATCACTACGTAAGTTCCTTTACGATGCCGTGGGCGCGACAGCGTCCCGATGCTTCCAGTTTCACGCCGTCCGCTGTGACCGCGTTGTGAACAGCGTGTTCCGAACTCTGGATTGTCCGGAGAACTCGCCTGGTTAAATCCGGAGAGTCCGGTTCGATCTAGTCGAAAATCAAGACCGCCGAGGCAATGACCGTGGTCCACAGCGCGCGCTTGTCGCCCACCGCAGATTGAGTAACGTTCGCCGTGCGGACGATCTTGTTTGACAGGCGATAGATTTGCTTTTTCTCGTCCCAAGAGCGGTCGGGATCGAATTCAACATTTAGCGTGGTCGCCAGCATCTCTGCCGCAAGCTCTTCGGCGTATTCACCTGCCGCGTCTTCCGTTTCGCCGAAAGAATGGTGCTCGCTCAAATATCCGTAGGTGTTGCGATCGGCAGGAATCGCTACTCCGATTGATGAGGCCAACAGGCGGTGGGGTTCGCGGGTTGTATTCTCCGCGACGACGGCGAAAACAACTTCGCCGGGATGCAGGTATTTCACTCCTTCTTTCCGCGCCAACAGCTTGCAGTTAGGTGGAAAAATGGAAGAGACTCGCACCAGGTTCTGGGCGGCGATTCCGGCGTCCCGCAGTGCCAATTCAAATGACGTCAGCCGCTCACGGTGTTTTCCCACTCCTTTAGTGAAGAAAATCCGCTTCGGAACCATGTCTTTGCCCAATTCGCCTATCCTCCTACCAGAGAGAAATTGAAGCTTGAGAATGCACAATCTAACACAATGCTTTGTAAAGGAAATATGAATTTCAGGTTACCGGCAATAAAAAAAGCGGGACGCGCTGATGCGCATTCCCGCCGTGTGAGCAAAAAATAAGGCTAGTCCTACTGTGCTGCTTTGACCGAACTGACCATGATCGTGTTGTCTTTTTCGGTTCCCATGACAGTCGCCATTGCCCCAGCCTGCTTGTCGAGGGTTGCCAGTGCGGCTTTGTCGCTGGTTTCAAGCGTGTACACTTTGTCGCCGACAACCAGCGCGTACTTCGATCCCTTCGAAACGCAGCCGCGCGTGCACGAAGCAGCATCTCCTGCCATCTCGTGTTTGGCACCGCACATCGCGTCGCTGACCGTTCCCGTGAAAGCTCTTCCGGCGGCGAAAGCGGTTGAAGCGGTTACGCCCACAATCAACAGCAGGTTCAGGAACATAAACCCAATTTTTTGACGTCGAGCATTCATTACTGATTTCTCCTTTTTCAGGTTGGTGGCTATCACCGGACTTTTGCCGGCCGCACAGACTAGATGCTTGTCTATATACAAGGATGCCCAAGTGAGTGAGAAGTTACAACTCAATGAAGCTCCCCAGAAAATAAAACGTGGGGATACGCTGGCGCGTATCCCCACTGGGTGCCCGGATCACATTAGGGGGAGGGCCCGGGCAAACTTAAAATCCTGTCAAACCTTACTTGGCTGCGACCGCCGAACTCACATCGACCCCGACGCCGTTCACGGTGCCCGTGACGGTGGCGTTTTTTCCAGCCTGCTGGTTGAGCACTGCAAGAACAGCTTTATCGCTGGTATTCAGCGCGTAAATCTTGTCGCCGACCACAAGCATGTATTTGGCACCGCGTCCCACGCAGGTGCGGGTGCATTCTTCCGGAGAACCCGTCATGTGTTGCGCGCCGCACATGGCATCGCTGACAGTCCCAGTCAAGGTTTGCTTGTCGGAGGCTGAAGCCATACCGGAAACGGCCAGCATTCCGAATGCTCCGAAAATTCCGATCAAGATAGCGCGACGAAAGCCCAACTTCATCCCACTTCTCCGATGTGAAAAATACGAATTGGAGGATTGCCCTCCAAAGCTCGCGCGCCAGTATACCGATTTGTGCGGTTTTTCCAAATCTTTGGAGCCTGAAAATCCTTGGATGAGACGGTTAGGGTACTCCGAACGGGCATCTGTTGAAAAGGGCTATCCCAACTTGTTCCGAAATCCGAACAAGCTCCACCGGTCATTTTGGAGCCTTCACGGAGTAGACCAAGTCCACGTCAACCGTCTTGTCGCGGATGTTGGCGGTGGTGTGGGGATCCACTTCCCAGTCGAGGCTGGGGGGCAACAATTTGTGGGCTTCCGGCAGATATTCTTCCAGATAGCCGGCGTCGTAGACCTCTCCGGGTCTGATCTTCCAGGCCTCGCGAAGCTTTGCCGTAAGGCTATTGTCCAGGCCTCGAAACTCAAGTTCGCCCATCCGGAATTCCGGGCCCTCCTTGATTTCCAGGCGAATGATGGCCGTTCCCGGCGAGTCATCAAAGATGGCGTCGGCTTTGAGCGCGGCGGTCACGTATCCTTTCGAAGCGTAGAGCTTCTGAATATCTTTTAAGTTGTCGTGGATTCGGATGGTGTTCGCGGGCTCTCCAGGCTTGGCTCGCACCATCTTTTGGAGTTCGTCCGTCGCGAATACGTGGTTTCCATCCCACTCAAGATTTTTCAGTTTGTACTGCTGCCCTGGCGTAACCGCGAACGTGACATCCACGACTGTCAGGTGTTTTGGACCTTCCTCGCTCTCTTCGGAAGGCATCCTTACCACTTTCGGCTCCGGATCACCGAACACTGCCTTGAGATATCCGCGCGACAAAAAGACTGGAAGCAGCTGCTTCTGCACCAGAGAAGCGAGGAGCGTGCGGGAGTATTCGCGGTCCGCCAGCCGTTGTGAGGCCGCCTTCAACGCGGGCAGTTCCGCCTCGCCCGCGCCAACGAATTCAATGTTGCGGACTTGAATCAGGACGTCGGACACACGAAACAGAATGGAGTCGATCGGGCCGTCCGGCTTGCCCGAGCGTATGGATTCCACATGCCCCGGAATTGCGCGCTCGACCAGCATGGCTTGCAGTACGTCAGAAATCTCCTCCGACATCCGGCCTGAGAGCGGAACCTGGCCATCGAACAGGGGCACGTGTTCCTTGATCCGACTGCGCAATTCTTTTTCCGGAAACCAGACAAAGTCTTCAAACCGTACCGGCACAAATTTGTCGGCATCCGTGACCTGAAACTCGACCTTGGTTCCGGCCGACGAATATGAAAACGAATAGCCGATATCGGTGAATACTCCCATATCGCCAAGGCGGCGCGCAGCCATCTTGAAATCGTCATCGTTAACGGGAGAGCCCATTTGCAGCCCGCTCGCGGTGGTAATCCAGGCTTCGGGATACCGCTTGCTTCCTTTGACCTTGATTGCGATCAAGACCCGCGCCGACGCGGGCATTTGCGCAAGCGGTTGCTGTGTGGTTTGGGGCATCACCCTTACCGGAACGCAAGAGCCGGCAAGCATCACCAGGAACAGTCTAAGAATGGCCTTGGTCATCGACTTGGGGTATGCACCAATTCTTGCGTGGACTTGTGCTTTACGGCAATGTCGATAAATGCCAGAGCTGCCCGGCTCAAAGCCTTGTCTTTGCGGAACACGAGCGCCAGATCTCTCCGGACCTGCGCATCGGCGAGCGGGATCGCCGCGAGAACCTTGGCGCGAACATCTTCCTCAACGTTCGAGCGCGCGATAAATCCAATTCCAACGTCGGCGGCAACAAAGCGTTTCAAAAGTTCGCTGGAGTCGAGTTCCATAGTGAAATTCGGTTTCAGCCTGCGCTCGTGAAACATCTGCTCGATCGCGTCCCGGGTGTGGCCTGCTTTGGGAACGACCAGCGGGAACTTGCCGGCGTCCGCAATGGTCGCGGATTTCATCTTACCGATAGGATGCTGCGGCGGAGCGATTAGGATCAGTTCGTCGCGATGAATGAGCACCACAGTCAGCCTGGGATCAGTCACGGGAAGCGAGATCACCCCGAAATCTACCGAATTATCGATGATCGATTCGAGAATCTTGGCGTAATCGGAGCGTTTGATGTTCACTGAGACATCGGGATACTGCTTTTTGAAGTCCGCAAAGACGTACGGCAGGATGTGAAGGCAGGTGCCTTCGTTGGCCCCGACGATGATCTCGCCGCGAGGCACACGCTCCATCTCAGCGATGGCCACCATCATCGCCTTGCGCGAATCGAGCGTTTCTTCCACGTACTTCAGGAACGCTTTTCCCCCCGCAGTGAGCGAAACCTTTCCTCCTGATCGGTCGAAAAGCTTTGCTCCAACTTCTTCCTCGATTCCGCGAATCTGCGACGAGATGGCCGGCTGCGTCCGAAAACGCTTCTCCGCCGCTCGCGAAAACGAGGCGTGCCGGGCCACTTCGAGAAACGTTTCGAGCTGATCGAAGTCCATGAAGGCAGATGTCGAAGGGCGCTCCAAGAGGAGCCCTCTGTGAGGCTCCGTGTCGCCTGGGTTGAAAGCCGCCCGTCTTCCAGTATAAAGACGCCTTTATCCCGTCTATAAGAACAATCGAATTGCCCAGTCCGGCCGGCTGGCTTTAGACTCTTCGGTCCTGAACAGCGCGACCGATTGTAGCAGCCGGGAAGAGCGCGCCGCCGGCGGAGTGCGTCGTCAATCATCGGTCGTTCATGGTCGACATTGTTTGGAAAAAACCTCTGTTCCGACGGCGCGCACGAAGGACCCTATGGCCAATCCTAAGTCTGTACTTGAGTTTGCGAAACGGCACGATGCCAAGATCCTCGACCTCCGCTTCACCGACATCCCTGGACTGTGGCATCACGTTTCGTATCCGATTGCGCGATTGACTGAGGAGTCGTTTGAGGCTGGCTTTGGGATTGACGGATCGTCCATTCGGGCGTGGGCGGGGATTCACGAGAGCGACATGTTGTTGAAGCCGGACGCCGAGTTCCATCTTCTTGATCCATTTACCGAGGTGCCAACCCTGGTGGTGGTTTGCGACGTCGTCGATCCGGTCACGAAGCAGAGCTATGATCGCGATCCCCGTTACATCGCACGCAAGGCCGAAATGTATCTGGCTTCCACCGGCATCGCCGAGGCAGCGTACTTTGGCGCCGAAGCGGAGTTCTTCATCTTCGACAATGTCCGATTCGATCAACGCGAGCAGCACGGGTTTTATTACATCGACGCCGAAGAGGGCCGCTGGAATTCGGGACGGGAAGCGAACAATCTCGGCTATCGCCCGCGCTACAAAGAGGGATATTTCCCCGTTTCGCCCACCGATCACTATCAGGATCTTCGCTCTGAGATGGTTCTGATCATGCAGAGTTGCGGCCTTGAAGTGGAATGCCATCATCATGAGGTTGCCAGCGCAGGACAGACGGAAATCGACTTGAAATTCGATTCTCTCGTCCGTTCGGCCGACAAGATGTTGCTGTTTAAGTACGTCGTAAAGAACGTCGCGAACCGCAATGCGAAGACAGTGACATTCATGCCCAAGCCGATCTTCGGCGATAACGGCAACGGCATGCACACACACCAATCTCTTTGGAAGGCAGGCGAGCCGCTGTTCGCCGGGGAAGGATACGCTGGTCTGTCACAGCTCGCGCTGTGGTACGTCGGGGGATTAATCAAGCACGGTCCGGCGCTTTCCGCGATCATCGCGCCCACCACGAACTCATACAAGCGCCTGATTCCCGGATTCGAAGCCCCTGTCAATCTGGCGTATTCACGTCGCAATCGCTCGGCTGCCTGCCGTATTCCGATGTACTCGGCTTCACCCGGGGAGAAGCGCGTCGAATTTCGCCCGCCCGATCCCAGCTGCAATCCTTACATGGCATTCGCAGCGATGCTGATGGCAGGACTCGACGGAATCGAGAACAAGATGGATCCGGGTCAGCCTCTCGATAAAGACATTTACGAACTCGATCCGGAAGAATTATCGAGCATCCCGTCGATGCCCGGATCGCTGGAAGAGGCGCTGGAGGCTCTTGAGCGCGACCATGCATTCCTGTTGAAGGGTGAAGTGTTTACCGAGGAGTTATTGCGTACGTATGTCGACTACAAGCGTTCAAAAGAAGTCGACGAAATTCGCCGCCGCCCACACCCGTTCGAGTTTGCGCTGTATTACGACATCTAGCCTCCTCCGACGGTGGCGATTTCAGCGCGGCCAAGGTCCCGCCGAGGCTCACCGTTAAGCGCGATCCTGAGTCTAAGCAGCGAATGTTTTCAGCGACAGGAGAGCGCCGAATGGCGAAGTTTCGTTTCATTGCGACCTCATTCTTGCTAACCGGAACACTGTGCGGTGCGCAGGGTTCGGTTCCACCCGTTCCCCTTAATACTGCGACAGAAGCCCATTTGCGAACGGACATTCCAACGCTGATGGAAAAGGCTGGCATCCCCGGGCTTTCGATCGCAGTAATCCGAGACGGTCAAACGGTATGGACAGGGTCCTTCGGCGTTCGAAGTGAAACGACCAAGAAGCCGGTAACGAAGGACACGTACTTCAATGTGGGATCGCTCAGCAAGCCTGTGTTTGCTTACGGCGTGCTCAAACTGGTAGACGCAGGCAAGTTGAAACTGGACGAGCCTCTGGCACCATATTTACCTAAGGATGTGACCGAGCGCGACCCGCGATTCCAACAGATTACTGCGCGCATTGTCCTTAGCCATCGCACCGGATTTCCAAATTGGCCCGGAGACAATCAGCCCCTCACCATTCACTTCACGCCGGGGGAGCGGTTCAGTTATTCCGGATCCGGCATGGTCTTTCTGCAGAAGGCAGTTGAGAAAATTACGGGCAAGCCGCTGAACGACTACCTGCGCGAAGCCGTGTTTGAGCCTCTCGGCATGAAGCACAGCAGCTACGTATGGAATCCAGCACTCGAGAGTGATGTAGCGATCGGTCACGATATCGCCGGCGTTCCCGTTGATTTGTTTAAAGCGGACAAGGCCAACGCCGCTGCCAGCCTCGAAACGACAGCCGAAGATTACGCGAACTTTCTGGATGCCATTTTGGAAGGCAAGGGATTGCAGCCGTCGACGCTCCATGCGATGGAAGCTCCAGAGATCGCGGTGGATCCGGCCTGCGCCAACTGCGTCGACGGCACACCGTCGGGAAAACTGTCGACGTCGATATTCTGGGGACTCGGATTCGGCATCGAGAAAACAGCTGATGGCGAGTCGCTCTGGCACTGGGGAGACAACGGCGTCTTCAAAGCATTCTTCGTTGTGCGGCCCGCCAGCAAGTCTGGAGTGGTGTACATGACCAACAGCGAGAATGGCCTCTCGATTGGGCGGGAGATTTTGGCGGAGGCGCTGGGTGGCGAGCAGCCGGCGTTCGACTGGCTCAGGTACGACAACTACGATTCTCCGGGGTTATCTTTCACTCGTACGGCGCGTGCGAAGGGCGCTGCTGCTGCGCTGGAGCAATTTTCCAAAGCGGTGTCGAGTGCTGCGATTTCAGAGGGAACGTTGAACCAGGTTGGATACAGCCTGATGGGAAACAAGCAGACAGCGGACGCAATTCTCATCTTGCGGAAGAACGTCGAACTCCATCCCGACTCCTGGAATGCGTATGACAGTCTAGGCGAGGCTTACCTGAAGAATGGTGAGAAGGGACTAGCGACGAAAAGCTATCAGAAATCCGTGGAGTTGAACCCGAAGAACGAAAACGGAGTTGAAGCCCTGAAGAAATTGAGAGCGGAATAAAGGGCGACAGCGATACGCGGCCGCCGCCCGGATTCCGGTCCTGCGCCTACTGCAACTGCTTCTCGATTGCCGCCGTCATTTCTTTTGAATCTGGCGTCACTGCTGGCTCAAACCGCTGCACCACGTTTCCATTCCTGTCGACCAGGAATTTCGTGAAGTTCCACTTGATGTCGCCAGAAAGTCCTGCTCCGGTCTGCTTCGTAAGGTAGGAATACAGCGGAGCCTGATCGTCGCCCTTCACCGAAATCTTGGAGTACATCGGGAACTTTACGCTGTACTTACGGGTGCAAAAGGTCTTGATCTCCTCGTTCGTGCCTGGTTCCTGCGCGCCGAAATTGTTGGCAGGGAAGCCGAGGATGACGAGTCCCTGATCCTTGTACTTCTCGTAAATCGACTCCAGGGCAGTATATTGCGGGGTGTAGCCGCACTGGCTGGCAACGTTAACGATCAGTACGACCTTGCCTTTGTAGTCAGCCAACGGCGCGGGCTTACCGTCGATGGAATTGAGGGTGAAGCTATAGACGCCTGCTCCGGCAAATAGCGTTGTAGCCATCGTCAAAAGTACTCCGATCAAAAGAAATGGGGTGGTTCTGGACAGACTTTTCATTTTTCTGCTCCGACACGGAGGATTTTACTGCGCAGATCGATGGAATGGGACGAGAGTGAAGATACTGGTGCAGAACGGCAAAACGCAACCTGAGGAATGTAAATTTATTGTCAGCCGGTCCTTGGAACGCAACTACATCGCGGTCCGCACGGATGGCTCTTTCATCAAGCGCTCGATCAGCCGCATGCGTTTGGCCGGTAGGACGGTATCGGCAACGTGGGCCTGGATGGGCTCACACCCGCTAACCGAAAGCAGTTCGGTGCCCATGGCGTCCAGGGCCGAGTTGGAGCGTCCCAGAACCATCAACAGATATTTCTGGGCGATCGGACGATCGGCCGGGTGGATGAGGGACCACCAGCGCCGGACCGATTCCTGCACTTCCGCTTCGCTCTTTTCACCAACGACCAGGGCGTCGATCAGCCTGTATACCTTGCTCTTGATCGCTTGATAGGAGACAGAAATCTCTTGTGGCATAGGGTTCCTGGGAAACTGGGTACCCCTCCTAAGTGCAATCGGCGAACCAAACCCTAAGACCGATGTTTTGGCGTAATTTAGCGAGTTTCCCACTCATGTGAACGTACTATGAATGGAAGAAATCCAGTATGGGATATGGATTCTGGAAGGATGCTGTTTCCCAGTTTGGTCCTTTCATTTCTGAGGCTTAAGTCCGACGGGCCCTCGGCTTGCCTCACCCTGCGCTTTTCCCCCGGCACTGAAGTTTTGGCTGCGTTTGCGGGTTACAATGTTCGGCTCTACCGGACAGGCAGCTCGCTCGACTTTCCGCCTTTTTGCGAACCATCCCGAGGCTGGACGGTCGTCTCTCTGCAGTTCTCAATCATTTTGGAGGCAAAATGAAGGTTTGCGCGTGGATTCTGGCGGTCCCAGTACTGCTTTCACTCGCGGGGGCACAGGTTTCTTCCACCCTCGATTCGCAAGGCGGCTCCAAAACTGCCAGTTCGCAAGGTACCTGGCACGATGCCGATTCGAGCGACCGCATGTTCTTTCCCCGCGACATGTTCTGGGGATGGGCGCAGTTCGACCTCGCTCCACCGCATAACGAGATTGATCCCAACCTTTGCGCAGGCAATGCCGGACAATACGGCGGCGTCAACGCCCCCTGCAGCCTTTTCGCCCGTTACATGCTCTCGGGAATTCTAGAAGTGCGTCCCTTTGGCAAAGGCCCGCTGCGCCGCTTCATGGTTTTTGGAGCCCCCACATTCCTGTTCGGCAAGACGGTTCCTAAGACGCTCTATACCTGGTCTCCCGACGCGATCGGCATCGAGCATTCCTGGGGCGCGGGAATTTACTTGAACAAGGGATTTGAGTTTCGGGTGACGCAGCACTTCCTGTTCGACCGCTTGGGCGCTCGCGATCGAAACCTGGGGCTGGCGGACCTGGGCAACAACGGTCCATGGGGACGCTACATGAGTCTCGGCGTGCGGAAGACCTTCGGCACGCGCCGATGGTAAAGGCTATCGAACCACAATGCTTTGAGCGGACGGCGCTGCGGTTCGGGTTATCAGCAGTCGGACTATCCACACCACCAGGGCGATGAACCCGCCCATCAGGATCAATGGCAATCCGAAGATCACCAGCATCCACAATCCTCCGCTGAAACTTGTGACATCTCCGCCAACGAGAGCTGCAGGATCGCGCCGTAGATGTCCTCCAAAAACGGTGACATCGCCGCCGACCTTGGCGCCGCTATCGAGACGCAGACTCCCGGCAAAACTGGTGGCGTCTCCTCCGACGTCAGCCTCATCTTCGAGGACGACGCTTCCGCCGAACGAAGTCACATCTCCGTCGACGTGTCCCCGAACTCGAATGCTGCAGCCGAAGCAGGTCGCTTCAGAAATGCGGTCTGCCGGCCCAATGGTGATGTCGTTACCAAACTGTGTTCGATCGTGAGACCCGTCAGCCAATGCCGTGGCAGAAAGTGCAGCCAGAAAAATTACGCAAGCTGATATGCGTAGAAACAAGCGAATCCGGCACCGCATGAGGACCTCCGTAGGCCGAAACGATTCCTCAGAACTCTATGAGAGGATTATGGCACAGGGAATCAGAATCAACATGGATTTGCGCGGGTTATAATGATTGGTTTTTTACCGTCACCTAGGAAAATCCTGATCGCGGAGGTTGTGCATGGCGGGCTCTTATAACGGCGTGGCGGTTCCATCGGATGGAAAGAGGATCGGATACGCAGGCGGCACGTACGATGTTCCTGACAATCCAATTATTCCTTTCATTGAAGGGGACGGCACTGGCCGCGATATCTGGAAGGCCTCGTTGCGCGTGTTTAATGCTGCCGTCGAGAAGGCTTACAAGGGCAAACGCCGCGTCGCCTGGTATGAAGTCTTTGCTGGAGAGAAAGCAAAAGCCAAATTCGATACCTGGCTCCCCGATGAGACCGTCGAGGCTATCCGCGAATTCCGCGTTGCGATCAAGGGTCCCCTGACCACTCCTGTGGGAGGAGGCATTCGCTCCCTGAACGTTGCCCTTCGCCAGATTCTGGATCTCTACTCCTGCGTTCGGCCTGTGAAGTACTACAAGGGCGTTCCTTCTCCAGTGAAACATCCCGAGCGCATGGACGTCGTCATTTTCCGCGAGAACACGGAAGACGTTTACGCCGGGGTCGAGTGGGAGCAGGGAACTGCTGAGTGCGCAAAGCTCATCGAGTTCCTCAACAAGGACATGCTCAAGGGTGGCAAGAAGCAGATCCGCCTCGACTCGGGTGTCGGAATCAAGCCGATCTCCGTGACCGGAACCAAACGCTTGGTCCGCATGGCCATTTTGCACGCCATTGAGAATGGGTTGAAGACTGTCACCCTGGTGCACAAGGGCAACATCCAGAAATTTACCGAAGGCGCTTTCCGCAAGTGGGGATACGAAATCGCGACCGAAGAATTCCGTGACAAGGTCGTCACCGAACGCGAGAGCTGGATTCTCGACAACAAAGATAAGAACGCAAACCTGACGGTAGCGCAGAACGCGGAGCTGATCGAGCCGGGCATGGAATTCGCACCACCGGCGTTCCGCCAGTCCGTTGAAAAGGAAGTGAAGGAAATTCTGGACGCGATTTCTTCGACCCATGGCAACGGCGCATGGAAGAAGAAGATTATGATCAACGATCGCATCGCTGATTCGATCTTCCAGCAGATTGTGACCAGGCCTGAAGAGTATTCCGTGCTCGCGACGCCGAACTTGAATGGCGACTACATTTCCGATGCTGCCGCGGCTCAAGTCGGCGGGCTGGGGATCGCGCCCGGGGCGAACATCGGCGACGGTTATGCGATCTTCGAAGCGACCCACGGCACCGCACCCAAGTATGCCGACAAAGATGTCATCAACCCCGGCTCAGTGATCTTGTCGGGAGTCATGATGTTCCGGCACCTGGGATGGAATGAAGCCGCCGATCTGATCGAACAGAGCATGGAGCGCACCATCGAGCAAAAAAGAGTCACGTACGATTTTGAACGCCTCATGCCCGGATCCACCAAAGTCAAAACCAGCGAGTTCGCCGGATATATGATCGAAAACATGGACGCGTCCGTGCTCGCGGGAACGAGATAAGGCAATCAACACAGAGAGCATAGGAAATGGAAAATTGAATATGCGTTGCTCTGTGTCTAAAGTGTCGAATTTCATAAAATGAGGAACTCATGCGTAAGAAAGTAACGATCGTAGGCTCCGGCAACGTCGGTGCCACTGCTGCCCACTGGATCGCCTCCAAAGAGCTCGCCAACGTTGTTCTGATCGACATCATCGAAGGTGTTCCCCAGGGCAAGGGACTCGACCTGCTCGAAGCCATGCCCATTGAGAAACGGGACTCCTACGTCAGCGGCACCAACGACTATAAAGACACCGCCAACTCCGACATCGTCGTCATTACTGCGGGCATTCCTCGCAAGCCAGGCATGAGTCGCGACGATCTTCTCAACACGAATTACAACATCATGAAAGCGGTCGTCGGCGAAGTGGTGAAGAACTCGCCGAACTGCATCCTGATCATCGTGTCGAATCCTCTGGATGCCATGGCGCAAGCTGCTTACAAGCTCAGTGGATTCCCGCGCGAGCGCGTCATTGGCATGGCCGGAGTTCTCGACTCTGCCCGATTCCGGGCGTTCATCGCTCAGGAATTGGACGTCAGTGTTGAGAACGTGACCGCTTTTGTCCTGGGCGGCCACGGTGACACCATGGTTCCACTGGCTCGCTATTCGACGGTGGCCGGAATTCCGATCACCGAACTGATCGAGAAGACAAAGCTCGAAGCGCTGGTGCAGCGCACGCGCGACGGCGGGGCCGAGATCGTGAAATATCTGAAAACAGGGTCGGCCTACTATGCGCCCTCCGCGGCCGCAACAGAAATGGTCGAAGCCATTCTCAAAGACAAAAAGAAAATTCTGCCCTGCGCCGCCTACTTGCAAGGGGAATACGGCATTAATGGCCTGTACGTTGGCGTCCCGGTCAAGTTGGGCGCGAAGGGAATCGAGCAGATTATCGAAATCAAGCTGACTCCCGAAGAGAAGGCTGGGCTCGACAAGAGCGCAGCGGCCGTCAAAGAGCTGGTTGGAGTGATCAACGTCTAAGGTGGATTTCTAGGCTGATCTTCATCTTTCGCAGGGAAGAGATGAAATATCCTTCTTGCGTCCACTGTTTAGCTAACTATCCTGTTAGCAATAAGTTGTGTGACAGTCAGTCGTGTCTTCCTTCGCTATTAACATAGACAACTAAACATATAGACATTATAGTAAAGCTGCGCTAGACTTCTTCTCGTTCGATCCCCCATCGCACTCGCCCTCCCCCTCGATCTCCGTTAGCCGAATTCGGTAAACGTGGGGTTGCGCTGCGGCATCCTATTCCGCCGAGGTTGAGGTTTTCTCTATGTCGAATGCCGAGTTTGGGTCCCTGACGATTTTCCTGTTTTTTCTGTTGGCTGCAGCCCGTATCTTCGGGCATCTCTTCACCCGTCTCAAGCAGCCCAAAGTTGTCGGGGAGATTTTTGCCGGCGTTTTGTTAGGACCGTCTCTTCTTGGCTATTTCGCTCCTTCGCTCTCGGCAAAGCTTGTGCCTGCCCATGGAGCGTCCGCTGCTAGCAGTTCTTCAACGGCAGTTCTGTTCTTTCTGTACAACTTCGGTCTCCTGTTACTGATGTTCGCCTCGGGAGCGGAGACGAAGGGTCTCTTCAACCGCGAAGATCGTCGTCAGGTGGCATGGCTTGGAGCTCTTGGCACCGGCATCCCGCTGGTCGCAGCTCTCTGCGTGTTGCCTTTCATTCCGCTTGGCATGTTCGCGGGCAGAGTCCATGCGCGGATTCCTTTAATTCTTGTGATCAGCATCGCCGTTGCGGTCACCTCAATTCCGGTGATTTCCAAAATCTTCCATGACCTCAATATTCTTCACACACGATTCGCCCGGTTAGTCTTGGGCGTGGCGGTCATCGAGGACATTGTGTTGTGGGCGGTCTTGGCGATCGCGACAGCTCTGGCCGAATCGGGAAGCATTCCCAATCGTAAGATCGCCATCCATGTGGGACTGACCCTGCGTCTATTTCGGGCTCGGACTGTTCGTTGGCCCTCGCCTGCTCGCGCGCATCAACCGGTCCCGCTGGAATGTCTTGATCGCGACATCGCCGGTTGCTTACGCCGTCGTGATCCTGCTCGCGTACTCGGCTGTAGCAGCTCTGTTCGACATCAGTCTTGTGTTCGCCGCGTTTCTCGCAGGATATGCGGTCATTGCCGACGCAGAGTTGATGGGACGGGCAGTCGCGGCGATCTCGGAAGTGTCGTTCGCTGTATTTATCCCAATCTACTTCGCGGTTGTCGGTTATAAACTCGATCTCGGTCGAAGCTTTTCGCTCTCAATGTTGCTGGGGTTCCTGGCACTTTCGTCCAGCGTGAAACTCTTGTCGGCGGGTTTGGGCGCGCGTGTCGCAGGATTCAACCTAAAGGATTCTTTGAATCTGGCGAACGCTCTAAATGCGCGGGGAGGCCCGGGAATCGTGCTTGCCAGCGTGGCCTTCGACGCCGGCATCATCAACGCCGTGTTCTACACAACCCTGGTCTTAGTCGCCATTCTGACCAGCCAAGCAGCCGGTGCGTGGCTCGACTATCTTCTCCGTTCAGAGAAACCACTCCTCTCCGGGGAGACACAGGATACGGATACTGATCAGACCGACGACGTTCTCGCCGCCGCTTGAGCGCGGCGGCAGAGAACGGGCCTCGAAACTAAACCGTCTCGATCGTGACCTTCTTCAGCACGACGTCTTTATTCGGACGATCGTTCCGACCACGGGGCACGCCAGTGATTTTCTTCACAATATCCTGCCCCTCGACCACTTCGCCGAAGATCGTGTGTTTTCCAGTGAGCCAATCGGTCGGCACCACGGTGATGAAGAACTGCGAACCATTCGTATTCGGACCAGCATTCGCCATCGCCAGTTTGCCCGGCTTGTCGAACTTGTGCGGCGATCCCTTGGTCTCGTCCTCGAATTGATACCCCGGACCACCCGTGCCGGTTCCTTGAGGATCTCCGCCCTGCAGCATGAAGTCAGGAATCACACGATGAAAAATGGTTCCATCGTAAAGGCGGTCCTTCGATTTCTTGCGTGAAACAGGATGCGTCCATTCGCGTTTGCCGTCGGCCAGTTCCGTAAAGTTCGCGACAGTCTTCGGCGCGTCCTTGTCGAACAGTTTGCAAACAATAGTTCCTTCAGTGGTCTCAAACGTGGCATACATTCCGGGTTGACGAGTCATGATGTTCCTTTCAAGAAGATGTCGTTAATGTTTGTTCAGTAGTCGTGGGAAGCCACTGGTCGGAATCGGTCCCACGTGGCGATGGCCGCCTCGGCCATCCCGCAAAGGCGAAGCCGCGCGGCCAATCAATCTAGTTTGGATTCGCGGGAGCGGTCGGCTTTGTAGTCGTAGCGGGTTTTGCAGCCGCCGCAGGTTTCTTCACGGTCGTCGCGGCGGGCTTCGCTGCGCTGGGCGCTCCGCCCTTCTGAATCGTGACGTGCGTGATCTTTACCGGGCGGAACGGCTTGTCGTTACTGGGATCGCGTGCCATATGCGCAATCGCTTTGACGAGAGCGACCGTTGGTTCATCACACTGTCCGAAAATTGTATAGCCGCCGTTCAGATGGGGTGTCGGAACTTCTGTGATAAAAAACTGCGATCCGTTCGTGTTTGGCCCCGAGTTCGCGTAGGCCATACGCCCCGGTTGGTCAAAGAGAACATTGGGAGATGTTTCGTTCTTGAATCGATATCCTGGCTCACCCGTACCATTGCCCGCTGGATCTCCACCCTGAATCATGAATCCTGGAATCACGCGGTGAAAAATCGTGCCGTCGTAGAGCGGGGTATTGTGCTTCGTCGCACCGCTCACCGGATTCTTCCAATCCTTCGTTCCGGTTGCAAGGCCGATGAAGTTGGCTACGCCGATGGGAGCTGTATCCGGAAACAGCGTGCAGGTCATCTTTCCCGCAGTGGTTTCGATGATTGCGGTCGGCTTCGCTGCCGTATGCGTTGCCGTCGCCGGCTTGGCGGTCGTGCTGGGCTTGGCCGGAGCCGTCTGGCCAATCATTCCAGTCTGCGCGACTCCTGACAATGCAATCGCTAACATTGGACCCAAAATTAAGAATGCCCTTCGCATGGAAACTCCTTCACCTGAAAACCTGTCATTTGAATGGGGCGCAACGTTGCATTGTACGACAGCTGCACTCGGGGAATCTCGTCCGGCCTTGTCAGATAGTGATCTGACAAGGTTCAGATGAACGTCTTGTCATCGTGAGCCTGGCGAAAAACCTCTCCGCAACTTGGCCTCGAGGAAATGCAGCGTCTTAGCGCTTCATCGTCGCCGCCGACATTTCGTCTCTGACGCCCTCCACCTCGCGAAACACGCGCATCAGGTTGCCGCCAAGAATCTTATGAATGTCTTCCGCTTTGTAGCCCCGATCAAGCAGAGACTGAGTAATTTTCGGAAGATCGGCTGCCGAATCGATTCCTTGAGGGGTCGCCCCGCTCACTCCATCGAAATCGGAGCCCAATCCCACGTGATCGATGCCCGCAACCTTTGCGATGTGATCGATGTGATCGATCAGCGACTTCAACGGAGGCCGCGGAATCTTCGCCATCCACTCGCGCTCGATGCGATCCACCTCCAGATAATTGACCGGCTTGCCCTCGGCCCTCAGTTGATCCAAATATTTCTGCACGGCGTCCTGCAGATCCTTTCCCTGCGCCGTGGTCGCTTTGAGGTAATCGGCGTCGTCGAAGCCGCTAAAGAAATTTACCTGCACCACCCCACCGTTCTTGGCGACCGCCCGCAGCATGTCATCGGTCATATTGCGCGGCGCGTTGACGAGGGCACGCGAAGAAGAGTGGGAGGCAATCACTGGTGCCTTGGTGGTGGCGATCGCATCCCAGAAAGTCTTGTCGGCGACGTGAGAGATGTCGACCATCATTCCAAGCCGGTTCATCTCGAGCAACGACTTCCTTGCCGAAATCGGTGAGGCCGTTGTGATGCTGCACTTTCGGGTCGTCGATATCGCCGGACGAGTCCGCCCATTCGTTCGTGTTCGACCACGAAAGCGTCATGTACCGCACGCCGAGCCTGTAGTAGTCGCGGAGCAGATGGATGTCATTTTCGATCGAGTGGCCGCCTTCAATTCCCATCAGGGCCGCCAGTTTGTGCTCTCGGTGCGCGCGCTCGATGTCGGCGGGCGAGAACGCCATCATCATCCGATCTGGATGCCGAGCCGCCTGTTCATAGACCGAATCAATGAGATCGAAAGTATGCTTTGCGAAGTGCCCCTGATTGGTCTCCGGATCAACCCAGATTGAGAAAAACTCCGCTCCCAGATTCCCACGACGAGCCTTGTCGAGGCTGATGTGCCCGATGTCATTCGGGTCGGTCGATCCGATGTCGAAGCCTTCGTCAAGAAACCGTTGAGGCGTGTCCGCGTGCGTATCGATGATGATCGCGGAGTTATGGATCTGCAGCGCGCGTGCGCTGACTACAATGTCCGGCCCCTTGGATGATTTTTCGGGAGCCTGAGCGGCGGCGAGCGAGCAGAGACCAATACAGACGGAAATACCGGACAACAAAAAGTTTCTAATCATAAGTTGGACGCCCGCGAAGCCAGCGGGCAGAATTTCGATTGTATAAGCTGGCGCTCAACGGGCAAAACGATGGAAAAGAGGAATTCGAGAACATCCTAGGCGGGTTGATCTCTGATCTGGCCCATAGCCTCTCGAACGCATGCTTCCAGGTCCCGCCCGGTATCGATCACGGTTTTCGAAAAAGCGATCGCCTCAAACCGCGACATTACGTCGAGATAAAGCTGATAGTCACGATTTCCTGCCGGATGGCTGCCATCGTTGAGATCCGCTTCCAGTCGCTTGCGGGCCGTTTCGTCAGAACAAACACATTCGAAGATTCGCCATGGTTGGCGCAGAGAAATTGCAGCGGCCAATACGTTTTCAATCTGGTATCGCTGCGAAAACGGCCTACCGTCCAAAAAGATGAATTTGGAAGGATCGCGCTCCAGCAGATATCCCGCTGTTTCGATCATCAGATGCAAGCAGAAATCATCCTGCCGGGAAGAATATTCAATCTCTTCGGGCGCAAAGAGGGCATGCCGAAACTCGTCCTTGCTCAACACTCGGCCCGAGGTTCGACGAGCCAGTTCACGCGCAAGCGTGGTCTTGCCTGTACCGGGCAATCCGGCCATCAAAACAATCATAAGAAGGAATCGTAACGGATTTAACGAGAAAGGAGCTACTTGAGGGAATTAGGAATTGGAAACTGGAAATCGGAACTTGAGACTTTACTTCGTCCCGCTGCCAAGGGCGACTTCAGTTTCCGGCTTGTCCGAATCGGGATGCTCAATGGGGACGATGGTCTGCGTCTCGCGCCACTCGTTGTAGTGACCGCTCACCATAATGTGAAACACCCACTGGTGCCGTTCTTCCTCCGGTTCTACGAGGCCGAGAGCTTTCATGTAGAAGAGGTAGTGCTCCATCCAGCGAATCTGCTCTTTACTCATTCCACGCCGTTGGAGATCGACCGTAACGCCCGCCAGGTGCGATGAAGCCGTGTCGCCATCCCATGGAGCGGCGTTGCGATTATGCCGCCGGAGCTTCTTTTGAACCTTCACGGTCCGCACTGCCGAGTTCACCTGAATCTGCGCATGAAAACGGTTGTAATAAGCCTGGCTGACGTCGTCGACAAAATTGAGCGTCCAGGGACGGCAATAACGCCGCGATGGATCAAGCCGTGGATCAATTCGAAGCGAATCGCCCGGCTGAATCTCCAGCAGGGAACCGTCCGCCTTCAGGGCTTCCAGTTCCGTCTCATCCTGGATGCGCGGCAGATTCAATCGATCGACTTCCGCATTCTGGATCAGAAGGGATTCGTGGGAAGGCCGGAACATCGGATTCCAGCGCAGCCACCGGAAATGACGCCGGTGCGAGTGCTGTAACGTCGCGTGGTGCACGGCAAACGCTTTGTCTGGCATCCCCGCGCAAATGGCCAGCACGAGTAGAGCTGCGAATTGAAATCTGACGAAGTGTTTCACGTTGTGTTGTGCGGTGGGCTCTTGCCCGCCTCAATACTGACTGCGAGGTGCGGCTATTCTAAGCCATGGTGTCAAGTGGGCCAACTTGATACGCGCTGCAATCCGTTACTGGTGGGCCACAGCGTAGTTCTTAAGTGTGATTACCCAGAGGTTACCCGCACCCTCAAATTCCAAAGACCCATGAACTTGTTGGCATGTCACAGGCCAATCTGATGTTTTTGGAACACGGTCGTATGTACTGTGGCGACCACGTCTTGGCTGGGCTCAAACGGTCTTGCTAATTTTCGCGCGGCAGAATGACAAAATTTAGCGCCGGAAAAGGTCACCCAGCGCCTGTTTCATCACTTGCCCGCTGACTTCGGAGATCGATTTCGTCAGGGAATATCCTTCGGACAGACCTCTACGCAGTTCTGCGCGTAGCCGCACTCCTGAATGCCGCCATCGCCCATCAGAGCCGTCAGGCGCTCCCGCTGCAAAGCCTTTCCCGTTGGATGCGTGTTGAACAGCCGTACCTGCGAGATCGTGGCGGCGCCTACGAAGTTGGTGTCTTCGTTAAACTGAGGACAAGCCTCCATGCAGCAGCAGCACGAAATACAGCGCGACAAGGGATAGGCTTCCTCCTGGTCTTCTGCAGTCATGCGCGGGCCAGCGCCCAGATCGTAGGTACCGTCGATCGGCACCCAAGCCTTCACGGCTTTCAAGTTCTCGAAAATCACGCTGCGATCGGTCGCAAGATCGCGCACCACGGGGAACTTGGAGAATGGTTCCAGCCGGATCGGTTGCTCGAGATTGTCAATCAGAGCGGAGCAAGCCATCCGCGCCTTGCCGTTGATCAGCATCGCGCACGATCCGCAGACCTCTTCGAGGCAATTCGAGTCGTAGGTAATGGGAGTTGTCGCCTTTCCGTCGCGCGTAACCGGGATCGGCCGCAATATCCATCAGCGCCGAAATCACGTTCATGTTCGGCCGATGGGCCACCGAGAACTCCTCCCAGTGTGACTTCGAAGTGGGAGTCGCCTGCCGCTTGATCTTGATGATTACCGATTTATTCGCCATTAAGTTTTAGCTCTGAATCCTTCGCTGATGAGCGCCGATGTTCGACGGCTGTGCTCATGCCTGATTACTTCCTCGGCCACAGCAGAAGCAACTTCGCATACCGCAGTCAACTTCCATTCCCGAAACGAAATCGCTTGCCACAAAAAGCAACCGGCATACGGGCACGAGTTCCGCTCGTGCCGATTTAGCCTAAGCAAATCACGCGGCTTTAGCCGGTGAAGTATTCGCTAAATCTCGCCTCAATACTTCCGTGGCCGCGGCGGAATCAAAGACGCATCTACCGCCTCAAACTCAAACCTCGGTTCATCCGCATCGGGCGCGAAATACGCCTTCGTCGTCTTCATCCAGTTCTTGTCGTCGCGTTCGGGGAAGTCCGGTTTGTAGTGCGCCCCGCGCGATTCATCGCGCAGGCGAGCTCCCTGTGCGATCACTCGTGCCAGTTGCAGCATGTTGTACAGTTGCCGCGCGAACACCACAGTCGTATTCGCCCAAAGCGTCTTATCGCTAAGATTGATTTTGCGATAGCGCTCTAGCATCTCGACCAGCTTCGCGTCCGTTCCCACCAGATTCTTGTTGTAGCGGATGACGGTGCAATCCTTGGTCATCAACTCGCCGAGTTCGCGCCACAACTTCACTGGGTTCTCCGTGCCCTCGTTCTTCATCAGCAGGGCGTTGTTGTCTTCCTGCTTCTTCTTTTCCGCGTCGAAATGCCCGCTACCATTCGGAGAAGCCTGCAGCCCGCGCGCATAGTTCACCGCGTTTGGCCCCGCGATGCCCCCGCCGTAGATGCATGACATCAGCGAGTTTGCGCCCAGTCGATTAGCTCCGTGATATTGATATTCGCATTCGCCCGCCGCGAAAACTCCGGCGATGTTGGTCTGCTGCTTGTAGTCGACCCAGAGCCCGCCCATCGTGTAATGCATGCCGGGAAAAATCTTCATCGGCGTATCGCGCGGATCGTCGCCCACAAACTTTTCGTAAATCTCGAGAATGCCTTCCAGCTTGCGGTCGAGAATCTTGCGATCGATGTGCGTGAGGTCGAGATAGACCATGGGCTTGCCGTCGATCCCGAGATTGTGCTCGAACACAACTTTAAAGATCGCTCGGGTCGCGATATCGCGCGGGACCAGGTTGCCGTACTTCGGATACCACTCCTCGAGGAAGTACCAGCGCTCACCCTCCGGAATCGATTTGGGATCGCGCTTGTCGCCCGCAGTTTTGGGGACCCAGACTCGCCCGCCTTCGCCACGCGCCGACTCTGACATCAGCCGAAGCTTGTCCTCACCGGGAATGCACGTGGGATGTACCTGAATGAACTCACCGTTCGCGTAGTAGCACCCCTGCTGGTAAAGCGCCGACTGAGCTGATCCGGTACACACCACCGAGTTTGTCGACTTGCCGAAGATCGCTCCGTTGCCTCCGGTCGCGATGATGATCGCGTCAGCCGGGAAGGTCCGCACTTCCATCGAGCGCAAATCCATCGCGCTAATGCCGCGGCAAACGCGGTCCCCATCGAGCACCGCAGATAAGAATTCCCAGTGCTCGTATTTCTTGACCTTGCCTTCCGACTCGTACCGCCGAACCTGCTCGTCCAACGCGTACAGCAACTGCTGGCCGGTCGTGGCTCCCGCAAACGCAGTGCGGTTGTATAAGGTTCCACCAAACCGTCGGAAATCAAGCAGCCCTTCCGGAGTTCGATTGAAAGGCACGCCCATGCGGTCGAGGAGATCGATAATCCCCGGGGCCGCATCGCACATGTCTTTAATGGGCGGTTGATTCCCGAGAAAATCTCCACCGTAAACCGTGTCGTCAAAATGCTTCCAGGTCGAGTCGCCCTCGCCCTTCAGATTTTTCGCCGCGTTGATGCCACCCTGCGCGCATACCGAGTGCGATCGCTTCACCGGGACAATTGAGAACAGGTCAACGTTGCCGCCCATCTCCGCGATCTTGATCACCGCGGATAGTCCAGCCAACCCGCCGCCTACAACAATGATTTTTGGAACTGCTGCCATGATTTCCTTTACCGGACTTGCGTAATATTGCGGTCGTTGATGGTTCCAGATTCAAATGGCTGTTGGGGATGAGAGCGAAACGAAGTCAGACTGGCGAGGCCGGCTCCGGCCAGCACGAAGAAGAGGGCCAGACAGACAGCTAGAAAGCGTTTCTGCGCTTTCGCTCCAGAAACGATGCCCCACTTCGCTGAAAACAGCCAGATGCCGTACGCAAAATGCCACGAAGCTGCGATCAACCCCACCACATAGAAGAGAAACAGCGAAGTCTGCAAAACTTCGTGTTGCACCTTTCCGAACGAGGCCAACGGGTTGTCGTGCAGATCGACTCCGGTGAACCGCATCGTGTAGGTGTGCCAAACGATATACACGAAGGCGATCGCTCCGGTCCAACGTTGGGCGGTGTACATCCAGTTGCCGGTCCAGGGATACGCGACCGTGTTTCCATCTCCGCGGTACCAGATGTAGAAACCGTACAGCGCGTGGAATGCGATCGGCAGCCAGATCCCGAACAGTTCGAGGAAGAACACCAGAGGGAGATTCGCCAGGAAACTGACTTGGCGCGCATAGGCGGCCGGGCCATTCTGGCCGATCGCGGTCGAATTCGAGATAAGAATATGCTCGAACAGGAACGCGCCGACTGGGACGATCCCGCTCAGTGAATGCAGCCGGCGCAGAACAAAGGATGAACCGCGTCCCGCTCGCAATGGCGCAACCCCATGCGCCACAACGGGTGCAGAAGAACTCGTTGACGCCACGAATGACCCCTTATGAATTCAGCTATCGAAAGATAACCTTTTATTATGTTGCCCGGGAAGAAGTGAAGTCAAGGAAGGGTGCGCGCCAAGTAATGTGTTGAGGCACTCCTGACCATTCGCCCATGGGATTGGCTCTCGTGATGGAAGGTCAGACAGAGAAGACATATCTAGCTCTGGGCAGGAAATTGTTTTTCATACCAATCCAGAAATTGTCGAAACGCCGCGCCACGGTGGCTGTATCGGGACTTCTCCTCGGCACTCAATTCGGCAAAAGTTTTTTGAATCTCCGGAAAATAAAACAGGGGATCGTATCCGAATCCGTTGGTCCCGCGCGCCGCATCGAGAATCGTTCCTTCCGCCACTCCGCGAAATGTTGCCAGCGTCTGCCCGTCGCGTGCGGCAGCCAGGACGCAAACAAACCTCCCGCCGCGTTTGTCTGCGGAAATTTTCCTTAGTTCGCGCAGCACCCGAGAGTTGTTCGCTTCGTCATCGGTATTTTCGTCGGCCAAGTGCGGCTGATCGGCCGCGTATCGTGCCGAGTGCACGCCCGGCGCCCCATTCAAAGCATCGACTTCCAGCCCGGAGTCGTCGGCCAGAACAATTTCTCCTGGAACGGAGCGGCTATATTCGTCCGCCTTCTTGCGCGCGTTTTCATCGAACGTGAGCCCGTCCTCCACCACAGTCGGAAGCGAAGAAAGTTCGAATGCATGCGACGTCAATCCCGTGAACGTTCGCTGCTCCCGCAAAATCCCGCAGCTTCCCCGGGTTGGACGTAGCAATGAGAATCCGTCGCATGATAATCAAAATTGTAGCGCCAAGGCTGCGCGGCAGGGTTACGACGATTGTTTCCTTAGCAAAGTCATCCAAACCAGAACGCAGCTGCGGCGAAGATTGAGATCCACCCACCCAGTGCGCGGTCCCAGGTTCGCACAAACGTGAGTTCCACTCGATTCATTCCCGTATGCACCGGTACCAACATTTGGCCGGTGCCAGAACGAGCGGCCGTTTCCACCGGTTGGCCGTTCAACGTCGCTTTCCACGCCGGGTAGGGAAACAGCCGTAACGATAACTGATCGGCGGCTGACATCTCGGCCGTAAAAATTCTGGACTCTGCATCCCACCGCAAGACATGAATCGCGGCTCGTCCGGGACCGTCGACCGTGACACTGCGGGCGTCTTTGTCGATGGCGGCAGGCTCGGCGCCCACGGGAGTGTATTCGTCGGTTCCCTCATATCCGGCGCCAGTTGCAATGTTGTCCTGCATCTCCCGGAGATCGGCCTTGTTATCCCACCACGGAGCCTGTACCCGATGCCATGCGACTCCAATGATCACGAGCGACAACAAGCACACGGCCGTGCGTCCCCACCAGCGCCGCAGTCCCAAGCTGGCGAAAAGAGTAAAGATCAGGCTCAGGCACAAAAGCCATCGCCAGGGGAATTGCATGAACTGGAGCTTCGGCAGAATCCTCCAAGCGACTGCAGTGAAGGGGAACATCAGCACGCCGCAGGCAACCGCCCACAACGACATGCCATACCAAATTTCGCGTTGGGCTTCCCGCCACAGCCTTCCGATCAGGAATGCTGCAGCGACAACAACCATCTCCAGCGCCGCGACCCAGGAAATGATCTTGTTGAAAGCGTCGTGATCGGGATCGCTCGTATGAATGAACAGGAAATTGTCCTGCGGACGCGAGCCCGCCGACACAGCTTCAGCAATATTCACCCACTTCTGCTCGTAGACGGCCGGAACCAAATAGAAGCTGGCGAGACAGGCGCCGAGCAGAACAGCGGCCGCACCCACCAACAAAAGGCGACCGGATCTTCTCGTACACGCGAGATAAACAATCAGCAACGCCAAAGAATAGTGGATCATCACCGCCGCGGGCGCGTTTGTGAGCCACGCGGCCGCCAGCACGAGCGCCACCGGGACAAACTCAAACCTTTCGCTGTCCGCGGCTTTCAAAACCGCAAGAATCAGCATCGGAACCAGACATGCCGCCAGCAATTCCGCGAAGGCGCTCCTCCAATACACAATCACCAGGTGATAAGGATTGATGGCGTAGAGAACCGCGGCGAACATGGCATCCCGACGATCAAGCCACCGCCGCATCAGCACGAACATCGACGTTCCTGCGGCGACGAGGGCGAGCCAGATATAAACGCTTGCTGCCATCGTCCAAGGGAAGATCGTGCTAATGGTCGCTCCCAGCAGCCATGACGCCGGCGGATAAAACACGAACCTCGGCTCGCCATATCCAAAATGCGCCAGAGCGGCCCACCGCGGGTAGACAAATCCATGTTTCCATTGCCCGATGACGTCGAGCCACGAATAAAGATGAAATTCGACGTCGTGTCCGGATGGCGTTCCGAGAAAGAAGAAGGGAATTTCGACCGCAAATGCCGCCAGCGCGATGGCCAGCAACGGCGTCCATAGGAGTGGGCTTTGCGCGTGATTTTCAGACGAACTTGAAGGACCAGCCACTTGCAGCGTCTTGCCCAGACTTGCCTCTCGTAACGACGAAGTCAGCTTACGAACCCAAAGTCATCCCAGTCTACATTCATCCGAAATCATTTCATCTAGATTTAATGTTCCTGAAACCATCGCGCGTCGCATTCTCGGTAGTCTCTTTTGCAATGGGGTGGAAAACAGACTGAGGAGTCGGGAAGCCTGCGCCAAAGACGGGGTTCGGGCTTC
>CAVOVP010000015.1:0-250438 GCA_963699885.1 uncultured Acidobacteriota bacterium
TGCAGTGGAACGGTACCTCTTGGGCCTGCACCAACGCCGGCGGTACAGGCACGATCTCCGGCGTCACCGCTGGCACCGACCTAACCGGCGGCGGCACCAGCGGCAACGTCACGCTGAGCCTGAACACCGCCGCGACCGATGCCCGTTACGCGCAACTGGGAGCATCCAACAGCTTCACCGGTAACGAAACCGTGAGCGGGAACCTGACGGCAAATGGCACGGTAAGCGGCGGGCTGGGCAGTTTTAGCGGGAACAGCAGCAACTCGATTGTCAACGTCATCCAGAATGCGACGAGCGGGCCCGGATTTGGGCTGGCCAGCACGTCGTACAACAACAATCGCGGGCAGGCTGCGGTGCTCGGTCAGGAACTATCTCTGGCGAACCAAAGTGTATTTGGAGTCGAAGGCTTCATCTTCGGGCCCAACGGAGCAGGAACGTACGGACAAGTGAATAACCCCCAAAGTACGATGGGATCGAAAACGGGAGTGGCGGCGGGCGTTTGGGGAGATGCAGGTTCGGGGGGCACAGCCGCGGTCGTCGGCACTGCGGATGGAGTCAACAGCATCGTGGGCTTCAACAACAGCCCAAGCTGGGCCACAATCATCGGGGAGAATCAGAACACCAGCGCCGGCGCTGCGCTGGCTCCAGGTGTCGTGGGTTTCAGCTTTGCGCCGGATGGCATGGGAGTAGTGGGCAGCGGTCCGGTACACAGTAACAGCTTCAACAGCTATGCCGGCCAGTTTGCCGTGGGCGTGGTCGGGGATTCGCTCAACGAAGTCGGGCTTCTGGGTACTTCGGACAACGGAACCGCTGTGTATGGAATTTCTACGGCGGGGGGGACCGGAGTTTTTGGTCAGAGTTCCACCGGGACTGCAGTTGCCGGTACCTCCACATCTGGATCTGGAGTTTACGGAAGCACGAACAATGAGACCTCACCCACCACGCAATTCGCAGTCTGGGGCAACGATGTTGCTTCGGACTACGGCGGCAATATTGCCGTCTATGCAACATCACAGTTTGGCGACGCCGTGGTTGGGGTAAGCCCAGACAGCACGGCTATCTTTACAAGTACCAATACGGGCGGGGCCCAGCCGTTCGTGGCTGGAGATGCAGCCGGAAATTCGTGTGGAATACTGACCGGACCCCTATTCGGCGGTGCCGACCTGTTCTGTTTCGGGGCCCAGAGTTCGATCGTTCAAACTGGCGGTGAGCATTGGGTTCATCTTTATGCCGTCCAATCGCCTGAAAACTGGTTCGAAGATTTTGGTTCCGGGCAACTCGTCAACGGTTCGGCTGAGATCAGGTTGGAGCCGACGTTCGCGCAGACGATCGCATCGGGGGACTATCGTGTGTTTCCGGTGCCGAACGGAGATTGCAAGGGGCTGTACGTGGCACAGAAGACGGCTACGGGCTTTGTAGTCCGCGAGTTGGGCGGAGGACAATCGAATGTGCTCTTCGACTACCGCATCGTGGCGCGGCGGAGAGGCTATGAGAACATGCGGCTGACGGATGCAACCAAGATCCGTGAGCACTCTCTGGAACTGGCCCAACGAGCAGTGAACGCGAAGTCGCAGCATCTCAATGTCGTTCGGGCCCGAGACGCAGGGAAGAATGCCCCAGCGATAGCAATTCCCATCGCACCACGAACGATGTCGCCAGTGCGGCATAACGTGCCTGTCGCCAGCGTCAGCCCGGTGGCTCCGGCACCTACAACTCACACTCGATAACCAAGAGTAGCCCCGAGCGCGCGCGTTGAAAAAGGGGATCGTCATTTTCGCTGATCACTTGGGCCTTAGAAAGACAATCCTCAAACACATACGGAGGAACCATGAAACTACATTTCACGAAGTGCATTAACACGCTAGCCGTTGGCGTAGCGCTTTCTCTGCCGTTCGTCGGCGCAGCAGCACAGTGATTCCGGAGCTAGGGGCCTGGATCCGAGTTTCTATCCGTCCGAGCGTGGGCCGGGCCATGGCGTGCGGATGTCTGCAGGCTACAGCGATACGCCGGGGAGGGAAACGGTGCTTCGGCATGATACCCTTACGGGCCGTCACAAGCAGAGGTCAGGAGTAGTCGGGCGGCAGGCCGGCGATCGGCCGCCGCCAAATCCAAATCACGCGGAGGAAGGATCACGAGATGCGAAACACAATACGTTTTTCTATGTATGTGTTGCTTCCGTGGCTCGCGCTGAACATGCCGTCTGCCGCCCAGCATGATCACGTCAGCACCGAACCCGAAAAGCTGGGCACGGTCCACTTCGCCACTTCTTGCAGTCCGGCGGTGCAAGGGGACTTCAATCGCGCGGTTGCGATGCTGCACTCGTTCTGGTACCAGAAATCCGGCGAGACTTTTGCGGAGATCGCAAGGATAGATCCCGGATGTGCCATGGCGGAATGGGGCGTGGCCATGACTCATTACCGGCAACTCTGGGATCCGCCAACGCCGACCGATCTTGAGACCGGATGGGCTGCAGTACAGAGGGCGAGGTCCATTCCGCCCCGCTCACAGCGCGAGCAAGCGTACATTGCGGCGATGGAGGTCTTCTATAGAGATAGTGACAAGATCGATCATCACACTCGCGCCCTCGCCTACGAACACGCCATGGAACAACTGCACGCGCAGTACCCAGACGACCGCGAAGCGGCCATTTTTTATGCGCTGGCGCTGCGGGCGAATGCACTGCCCAGCGACAAGACCTACGCGGATCAGAAGCGGGCGACCACGATTCTCGAAGCGATATTCGCTGAACAACCGGACCATCCAGGACTGGCACATTACCTTATTCACTGCGACGACTATCCTTCCCTGGCCCCTCAGGCTCTCAACGCGGCACGCCGTTACGCGCAGATTGCGCCGGACGCTCCTCACGCTCTGCACATGCCCTCGCACATCTTCACAAGGCTGGGACTCTGGCAGGAGTCGATCCATTCGAATCTTGCATCGGCGGCAGCCGCTCGAAAGCAGGGCCTCGCTGGGGACGAACTGCACGCCACGGATTACCTGGTTTATGCATACCTCCAAACCGGTCAGGACCGCGACGCAAGAGAGCTGGTTGCATCGATGCCCACGGTGCGTCCGAACGACGCCGCATACTTTGCCGGTTTGTACGCAACAGCCAGCATGCCCGCGCGGCTTGCGATTGAAGAGCATCGCTGGCAGGAGGCGGCGACGCTATCGCTACCTCCCAATATTTTTCCTGGTGGCCGCTATCGCTGGACCGAGGCGGACTTTTACTTTGCGCGAGGACTCGGCGCGGCGCGAAGCAGAGATGTTGTGAGCGCCAGAACCGCCTTGCAGCAGCTGACCTCGATTCACGATGACTTGCGCCACACTGGAGACCAGTTGTCTGCAAGCCTGGTCGATATCCAACGGGAAACAATCTCGGCGTGGATCTCATTTGCGCAGGGGAACAAAGATCAAGCTCTGAACGAGATGCGAAGTGCCGCCGATCAAGAAGACGCGACCGATCGGCCGCCGGTTGCGCCGGGTCCTATCGTGCCGGCGCGCGAACTTCTCGGTGAGATGCTGCTCGAATTGCAACAGTCAGCGTTGGCCCTCGATGAATTCGAAGCTGACTTGCGCATTGCTCCGGAACGCTTGAACGGTCTGTACGGGGCCGGTCGCGCGGCCGAGCGCATAGGAGATTTCGGGAAGGCGGAAACTTATTTTTCCCGACTCATCGCGAATTGCCTGCAAGCCGATGCAGAAAACCCTGCCCTCCGCGAGGCACGAGGATTTCTCGTCCATCGGCGGGCTAGCAGATAGTAAGCCGCCCAAAGAAAGGGATGAGAACTCGCCCCCCGAGAATTTGCTGATCATGTGGCGAAGTCACGCTCGCGCGCGCGTTGTTACGATTCGCTCCCTTGAACTGAGTGGCGAGCGGAACTGTAGTCCGACTGTGGTCCAATGACTGTGCTTCTATGACTTTTCAATGACTTTGTGTCGTTCCCGGCGGCGTCAAGTCGTTGAAATGTAATGCTGTCGCTTACTCGGTTGGGCTCATAACCCAAAGGTCGGTGGTTCAAATCCACCCCCCGCAACCAATTTACGGATTTGAGGGCCAAGTCAATATGCCTCAGAAGCCATCCACTTCGACTCATTACTCCGATTTCCTGTGCGGCACCCGTTTATGCCTGTGCCCGCGTTGTTGACCGCCGCAGCTCGCAACAACAATTTTGATTTTCCTATGGTTCAAGCGCTGATGCAGTGTGTCCTAACTACGATCTGATTGGAGAGGAATCGACTGCGTCGCTACCCTAAGTGGCATTGGCGATGACTGCGCTTGCATTCCAGTGCTTACGGCAAAGCAAAAAACGGGCAGCTGGGTGACGGGCGCTGCCCGTTTCTTGGTGAGCCGAAATTCCCTAAAAATGTAGAGTTGACCGTGCCCCCGCGCAGTCCTGGCTGCGCAGGGTCACAGGTTGTCTACTGAACGGTCAGCGAGACCGACGTCGTCTGCTGCGCTCTGCCGCTGCTTCCCGTAACAGTGATTGTGTAAGCGCCGGCCGGAGTTCCCGGAGTGGTGCCATTACCCGATGAACTCGTACCCACGCATGCCGTCTGCATCATGCAGCCAGTCAGCACCAGGAAGGTAAGCCCGGCGGTCAGCAGTTTCCTGCGGTTGGATTTCCCTATTCCAGCACCGCAGACAAACAGTCCCGGCATCAAGAGCGCGAAAACCAGCTTCGTGAAACCACCATCCTTCCGCAGGGCCACAACCGGCCCTGTGGTCGAAACCGTGAGCGTCGACGATCCAGTCCCGCCCGCCACCACTACCGCACCCACTGAACAAGTGACAGGCTCACTCACCCGCGGCGAAACACTGCAGGTTAAATTCACCGTGGAGGCGTTGAATGCGCCAGTTGGAGTGATGGTGATTGCGGATCGAGCCGACGTGCCCGGCGCTACCGAAGCCGGCGACAGCGCCGACGACGCGAGGCTGAATCCCGAGTTAGTTATGGCGACGTTAGTTCCGCTGGATGTGCTGCCGTTGAAATTGCCGTCTCCGCCGTACGCGGCGGTGATGGCGTGCGTGCCCGCAGTCAGAGTCGAAGTCGAGAACGCCGCGACTCCGGTTCCATTGACGCTCGAGCTGCCAATTTGCGTAGTTCCATCGAGGAAACTAACCGTGCCTGTAGGCAAGCCGGAAGTCCCAGGCGTAACGGTTGCGGTAAGCATGACGCTCTGATTCACGCCAGCCGTGGAGGGAGCAGCGCTCAACGTCGTGGACGTGCCCGCTTTCTGAACGACCTGGCTCAGTGCAATCGAGACACTGCCGGTGAAACCGGAATTCCCGGAATACGAGGCACTGATCGAATGAGACCCGGTCGTCAGCGATGCGGTGGAGAACGAAGATGTTCCAGAGGTCAATGGAGCCTGTCCAAGCACAGTTGATCCATCGTTGAAGGTGACTGTGCCCGTCAGCGTTCCGCTGACCTGCGCAGTGACGGTCGCTGTAAAGGTGACGGATTCGCCGGCCTGCGCCGGGTTCGCTGAACTCGCGATCGTCGTTGTGGTCGGGAGAACGAATCCGCTTGAGATGTTGAGCAGAACGCTAACCCCGCCGACAGCGAGATCAGGACGGCCATCCCCATTGAGGTCGCCAGCTGCAATGCCGGGTCCGCTCGCTCCCAGAGGCATCGGCGATTGGAAGGTCCCATCTCCATTTCCGAGCAGCAGGACGTTGCCTACACCCGAGGCTACGTCAAGTTTGTGATCGCCGTTGAAATCGCCCACTACGAGCGATTGGACGCCACCCAGTACTGGTGTAGCCGTTGTCGTCGCAGCCTGAAAAGTTCCATCTCCATTCCCCAGGAGTACAGCGATTAAGCCACTCGTGCAGTTATTATTGTTGCCACACTGGTTGCTTACGATCAGATCGAGCTTGCCGTCTCCATTCATATCGTCCACAGCGATTGCGAAGGCGTAAAACCCTCCCGAGCTGTAGTCAACCGCAGCCTGAAAAGTTCCATCGCCATTTCCAAGAAGCACGCCGACCTCGCCGGTCGAGCAAGTGTTGTCAAGGCACTCATTTGCAACCAGCAAGTCTGGCTTGCCGTCACCGTTCACATCGGCGACCGCCGTCGAAAAGGAATATATGCCGCCGGAATTGTAGGTGACCGCACTCTGAAATGTGCCGTCACCATTGCTTAACAGCACGCCCACGGACCCACTCGAACAGTTGCCGTCGGCGCACTGGTTGGCAACAACCAAGTCCGGTTTGCCGTCGCCATTCACGTCTGCAATTGTGGCCGAAAGAGGATAGAGTCCGCTCGAACCGTAGCTGACGGCGGATTGGAATGTACCATCGCCGTTACCAAGAAGCACGCTGACCGAACCATTGGAACAGTTGCTGTCGGCGCATTCATTTTCCACCACGAGATCGATCTTGCCATCTCCATTGACGTCAGCAGACGAGACTGAGAAAGCATTCGAACCGCCCGAATTGTAGCTGACCGCCGGCTGGAAGGTTCCATCGCCGTTGCCGAGAAGCACGCTCGCCGTGCCGTTGTTGCAGGAATTGATGTTGTTGCACTGACTTGCGACCAATAAATCAGCCTTGCCATCTGCATTGACGTCGGCAATGGCGACGCCGTAGGAATCCCACGCGCCCGGATTGTAGTTCACAGCCGCGCGCAGTGTGCCGTCGCCGTTGCCTAACAGGACGCTTACCGCCCCGTTGACACAGTTGTAGTTATCGATACATTGATTCACCATCACGACATCCAGCTTGTGATCGCCGTCCACATCCACAATCGCCAGCGAAGAGCCCACAATGTCCCCTGAGGCATAGTTAAGAGCGGACTGGAAAGTGCCATCTCCGTTGCCAAGCAGTACGCTGGCCACGCTTCCATCCTGCCAATCGCCATTGCTGTCGCTCTGGTTCGCCACCACCAGGTCGGCTTTCCCGTCGCCATTGATATCGGCGACCGCGACCGAAGCGGCATATAGGCCGCCTGAGTTGTAGCCGAGCGCTTGCTGGAAGGTGCCATCGCCGTTACCTAGCAGCACGGTTACCCAACCATTCGAACAGTTGCCGTTGCTGACACAGTTGTTCGCAACGACCACATCGGACTTGCCGTCGCCGTTGACGTCGCCAAGCGCAATCGAAATGGCATTCTGGCCGCCCGAGTTGTAACTTACCGCCGCCTGGAGCGTGCCATCTCCATTCCCCAGCAACACGCTCACGGATCCGTTCGAACAGTTGGTATTGGCAGCACAATTGTTTGCCACCACCACGTCAGCCTTACCGTCACCATTGACGTCGCCAAGGGCTATCGACACGGCATCTTCACCGCCGGAGTTATAAGCGGCCGCCGTCTGGAACGTGCCGTCTCCATTCCCCAGCAACACACTCACGGATCCGTTCGAGCAGTTGTTGTTCGAAGCGCAGTTGTTAGCAACCAGCAGATCTGATTTGCCGTCGCCATTAATATCCCCAAGTACGACGTATTGAGAATCCGCTCCGCCTGCATCGTAACTGACAGCAGCCTGAAGCGTGCCGTCTCCGTTACCGAGCAACACACTCACCGAACCAGTCGAACAATTGCTGTTACTGGCACAATTGTTAGCAATAATCACGTCCAGCTTACCGTCGCCATTGACATCGCCAAGGGCCACCGAAAGCGTATCTTGCCCGCCACCGTCGTAACTGACCGCCGTCTGAAAGCTGCCGTCGCCATTGCCCAATAGCACACTCACCGACCCATTCGTGCAGTTATTGTTGTTGTTGCACTGGTCTGCCAACACGAGATCGACTTTGCCATCGCCATTCAGATCGCCGTACGCGACCGAATGCGTACTCTGTCCTGCCGAGTTGTAGTCAAGCGCGGAAAGAAAAATCGAATTTGAAAGAGAGAGCGGACCCATCCCGAACCGGCGAGGTTTGGTCGCCCGGCTCTGCATTGCCTTCAGCGTCAAGTCGGCCGGCGTTACTGGCCCGCGACGCATCTGTTGTGAGTGTGACTGCATTGACCACGATGACCGGACTGCTGAGGAGTGCGGTTCGTGAACAATGCTGGATGGGCCCTGGGCTACTGCGACCGGTGGGCAAGGATTACAAAACAGGACCCCGGCTAAAAGCGCCAGGAACAACGTGACTCGCTTCGAGAACATTCAGTCTTCTCCCCAGTTTCTTCTTTTCAGGCGTGCACACCACGCGCAGAGGTTCACTTATCGATTGCGTCTGGTGGGATGGCTAGCACTGAGATGAAAGGAATCTAAGCAGATACACTGCCAGTCGTTCCTTACAGAAGTAACCAACGACTCACGCCCGCCCCTATCGAATAAAGCTTATGTTTAAAGGGAAAAAAGAACCTTTCGGGTTGGATGCGAGGATTGCCGCTGGTCAAGCATTCCCGGGATGTGTCTTGAATCCCGACATGTGTGCTGGAATCCAGACAGCACACCGCACCGCAGACCTAACTCTTGGGCTCGAAAAAACCGAGTGGAGATCCCCCCAAGGTTGGAGACCTTTCGCGAGGGAAGTAGCGTTGAGTTGGAAAGCTTGGTCAGATGTTGCGGATTAGTCTTACGTGTGAAGCGGACGATTTGGAGTCTCCGCGCGACCGACGGTGAAACCCCTTCTGGTCCTACGACCGTCTGAAGTCGGTTCCCACCAGCGATAGAGCCATACGTCCGGAGATAACGTGGAGAGTCCCACGCAAACGCAAACCGGTGACGAGGAAGCGGATGTGTAAAATTGGGCAATGTGCCCTATCATGCATAAGACAGCCGCGCGCGGGCGTGGCGGAATGGCATACGCAGCGGACTTAAGGAAAACTTGAGTGCTCGCTCGGGAAACCGGCGATGCAGAACTGCTCAAAGTCGGGGAAACCTTAAATGGCAATCCCGAGCCAAGCCCGGAGAAATCCTAGCCGGGAAGGTGTAGAGACTAGACGGGCAGCACCTAAGCTTCGGACTTTCCGGAGGAGGGTGAAGGGATAGTCCAGACCGCAAACCTGGCGTGAGCTCCTCGCGGAGATGTCACGTCCGGGCGGCGAAAGCCGTAGGCGGTACGAAAATCCGCAGGGCTTAAACGGCCCATGAGGGTTCAAGTCCCTCCGCCCGCACCACTGTTTCCGACGTTGCTTGTTGCTTGCGTCAGAAATCGATAATGACGAAGTGACGCCATCCATCGTTGGCCGTCTTGCTTGAGAATTACGTCCCTCGGCACAACACACACATTCTTCAATTGATTGATTGCTAAATTCCAGTTTCTAGACGTTGCTCGATTTCCGAGACAAATCTCGATTCCCCGGTTTTGACGATCTGTTTGTTAGCCTTACGGTACGACTCGCCGGATATCAAAGGAACCAGCTTCTTGGCACGAGTGAACGCGACTTAAAAAAGCCGGCGCTCTTGCCGGAGGCGGCGTGTCGAAAATGTCGCTAGCGAACCATCATCGTTACACACAGGACGGGGTCGCGAGTGTGATCACCTGTCGCAATAACCGAGGCGCGAAACGAGGCTGGCCAAGCGAGAACATGCAATTTCAAACGCAACTTATCCCGCAGACAAACGATAACTCTGGCAGGACAAGGAGGATGAAGAATGGCGATTAATAGTGTTGGCGGTACCGGTGCGGCCGGGTATGGCGGTTCCTCTCCTGAAAATGAGGCAGTAGCTACCGTACGCGTGGGGGAGAATACGGTTTCAGACGTCGCCGGCAGGCTAGGACTCGAAGTGCATACCTTGCTGCAGGCGAATCCGCAGATCAAAGATCCCAACCAAAAACTAAACGCTGGACAGGACATCCGTCTGCCCCAAGAACCGGCCGCGACGGCGAAGGGTACACAACCCTCAGGAAAAGCACACCCGCACGAGTATCTGGTAGTTAATTTGGAGGAAATCCCGATAACGAAATTCTGAATCTTCGTCATTGCGCGACGCCAGACCATGGCTGTCGTTGTTACGCGCTGGGGCCTTTCATACAATTTCAGGGCCAAATTATTCCGCAGACTGGCGATAACTCTGCAGGACAAGGAGAATGAAGCATGGCGATTAATAGTGTTGGCGGTACCGGTGCGGCCGGGTATGGCGGTTCCTCTCCTGAAAATGAGGCAGTAGCTACCGTACGCGTGGGGGAGAATACGGTTTCAGACGTCGCCGGCAGGCTAGGACTGGAAGTGCATACCTTGCTGCAGGCAAATCCGCAGATCAAAGATCCCAACCAAAAACTAAACGCTGGACAGGATATCCGTCTGCCCCAAGAACCGGCCGCGACGGCGAAGGGTACACAACCCTCAGGAAAAGTACACCACAACCCGTACAACATCACAAAATATCAAGACGCGGCATCACCAAAATTGTATGAGTAGGCGGGTGTGCCCCGTCTGGCTACACAACGCTCTCGCCTTTAGATGGTGAGGACGGGTGGCCGTCGATAAGGGCGAAGGCTCTGTCAAGGGCAAAGTGGTCCTAGGCAGTGCCGGCGCACCGCTTTTTTGCCAGAGAATGCTCTGCAATCACTTTTCGGTGGAAGCTCGTTCCACCAACGATCGATTCGGCCACAACTGCAACCATGATTCTTCTATGCGAACATCCCGTCTTTACGGGATGCGAGAGCGCCAATCAACTCAACGGTCAAGCTTGCGCCGACCGGGACCACACGCGGGCTGCTCTCGATGCGAACGATCTCTGGATACGGTTTCTCGGTGCGTAGCATCCAGTAGCGTCGTACCGCTAACTTGCGCGCCGCCACTTTCGCCACGTCTTTCGCCTTCTGATGGCAACGATGCAAATACTGTTTGCGAAATCCGAGATCGCAGCGCACCGCAGTCTGGGCTGCTTCCGCCTGCAACGACCGCACCAGCCGATTGCCTCGCTTGGAGATCGCCCCAGCTTCTGCCGTCCGCCCGAACTTTCCTCCGGCGGAATCAATCCCAGATAACTCGCCACCTGCTTGCCTCGTGCAAAGCGAGTAACCTCGCCAATGGTCAGCACATACGCCAGCGCCGTGTTAGGACCCACCCCCGGCTGCGTCATCAGCAAGCTCGCCTGGGGATGCTCCTCGGCTAGCAAGCACTGATGCCGGACCTGTTTCCCCCCAGGCTTCTATCTTTTCGCTGCGGGCCGCTCCCTTTAAATACAGTTCTCCTTTGCCCGATATTGAATCGGATAACGCAGTAAATCGGGCGTGGTTCATCTATCGAAGGCCTGGGCTACAATCACGGGATTCGACTGCGGCCGAGTTTCCCGATTCTTGCGAGCCGAATACCGCTGAGACTGCCCTGCTTCTTGGTAGGTCCGAAATTATGGACTCTCAGTAGTTGATAAGGAAACGGCGCATCGTGAATACGGTCAGGAAACCTGGCAAGCGCGATCTGAAAAAGCGGTCGACAATTCTGTTGCTCCCCGCGATCGCCCTTGTCGGAATCGTTGGCATATGGCTCGTTCGCCGCGGTGCGTCTGCGGGAAGTACAGAACGGCTGTCGTTCAATCAGACGATCCAACCCATTCTTTCGGAGAACTGCTACGCCTGCCACGGTCCGGATCCGGGCGCTCGAAAGGCTGGATTGCGGTTGGATCGTGCAGAATTTGCCTTTGCTGCCCACGAGAAGTTCGGCCCTGCAATCGTCCGGGGAAATCCGGACAAGAGTCCTCTTGTCCAGCGGATCGAATCGAGCGATCCGAAGGAGCGGATGCCTCCGGCTGAAGCGCACCGTACATTGAAACCGGAGCAGGTCGCCCTTTTGCGACAGTGGGTAAAAGAAGGCGCGGTCTATCAGGAACACTGGGCGTTCATTGCTCCCAAACGTCCCCCGGTGCCGGAAACGAAGAATCGCCAGTGGGCGCGGAACTCGATTGACGGATTCATTCTGAGCCGACTTGAAAAGGAAGGGCTGGCACCCTCGGAAGAGGCTGACCGGCCGACACTGATCCGGCGGGTTACGTACGACCTCACCGGGCTGCCGCCGACACCCGAAGAAGTGCGAGCATTCTTATCGGACGGTTCCGCGGACGCGTACGAAAAAGTCGTGGACCGTCTATTGGCGAGTCCGCGTTACGGTGAGCATCGTGCGCACTACTGGCTGGACGTTGCGCGTTACGGCGACACGCATGGTTTGCACCTCGACAACTTCCGAAGTATTTGGCCTTATCGCGATTACGTCATCAAGTCGTACAACCAGAACAAGCGCTTTGACGACTTTGTGAAAGAACAGATTGCCGGAGACATGTTGCCCGCGAAGACGCTGGATTCAATCGTGGCTTCCGCCTTTTTGCGGGCCGGCATCAGTTCAGGTGAAGGCGGATCCCTCATCGAAGAACTTCGGGTAAACAACAAGCGCGAACGAGCGGAGGCATTCGGAGCGGCATTCTTAGGGCTCACGACAGGATGTGCGGTCTGCCATGATCACAAGTTTGATCCCATCACACGCAACGACTTCTATCGGCTTACTGCGTTCTTCAACAACCTGACGGAGAATCCGTCGAATGACGATCGGCAGGATTGGCCGCCGTCCATTCGGGTGCCGAAGGACAACCATCGCGCAGCCTACGAACAAACCCTGGCAAAAAGGTCAGCGATCGAGAACCAGATCCATCAGCGGCGGGCCCGGGCTCGCGACCTTGTGAGTGCGTGGACGAAAAACGCTCAGGCGAAACCGCTGGCCGTCAGCACCGCAGGTTTGCAGGTACGTCTTCGTTTCGACGAACAGAATGGCGTGACGTTCGCCAATTCTGCGCCATCTACGACACCGCGAAGTGTTATGGCAACGGAAAGTCCGGTGATTTGGGGCGAGGGGCTTCTGCTATGGCCTTACATGAGGATGGACACCACCACGCGGATTGACTTGCCTGACGCGGGCGACGTGGAGGGAAACCAGCCATTCACCGTCGCACTGTGGATGCGGCCCGATCTGCGTCCGCTCGAATCCAAAGACGAGAAGCAGCCGAGCGGCGTCATCTTGGCACGGGCCGACGCTAAAAACAGTTCACGCGGCTGGCAACTTCGCATCAACCAACGCAAGCTGGCCTTTACACTCGCGCACGAAACCCCGCACAACGCGGCCACGGTCGAGACTAAAGACGTCGCGCTGATCGAGGGCCGTTGGAACCATATTGTCGCAACCTACTCAGGTTCAGGGAAAACCGACGGACTCAAGCTTTATGTGGACGGACGTATGCAGGACGTCAAAGTAGTCCAAAATAAACTGTCCGGCAGCGTGCGAACGGCTGTCCCCATGACCTTCGGACGGATATCTCCCGACGTGGACCCGCTTCGTCAAGCTGCATATCAAGACTTTCGACTCTACGCCCGGGAACTCTCGCCCGATGAGGTGTCTCGCGTTCCTTTCGAAGACTACGTTTCAGAGATCGTTCAGAAACCGATCTCGACCTGGTCCGAGGATCAGTTTAAGGTGGTGAGCGATTTTTATTTTGCCCAGCGCGACGAGGTGACGCGATCTCTGACTGCGCAACTTCCGGCACTCAACAGCGAACTCGAAGCGCTCTCCAAAGATGGCGATATTTCGATCGTGAGTGAAGAAGGGCCTGGACTTGCCTACGCGGATATGTTGACCCGCGGAGTCTACAACGCGCGTACAGAGCGCGTTCGGCCAGGGGTACCGCATTTCCTGCCGCCGCTTCCCGCTGGCGCATTCCCAGATCGCTTGGGACTTGCGGAGTGGACAGTGAGTTCCGCCAATCCGCTCACCGCGCGCGTTACGGTGAACCGAATGTGGCAAGAAATCTTTGGGACTGGAATCGTAGAAACGACAGAGGACTTTGGCGTGATGGGTGCGCGTCCGAGTCATCCGGAATTGCTTGACTGGCTCGCGGTGGATTTCCGCGACAGCGGCTGGGATGTGAAGCGCTTCTACAAGCAATTGGTATTGTCTGCAACATACCGCCAGTCGGCCCGCCTCACTCCGCAGCTTGCTGAAAGGGATTCCAAGAACCGCTTACTGTCTCGCGGCCCGCGTTTCCGCATGGATAGCGAGATGTTGCGAGACACGGAATTAGCAGCTAGTGGGCTTCTCGTTGAAAAGATCGGTGGTCCAAGCGTGAAGCCGTACCAACCTCCCGGCATATGGGACGGCAGCCACGACGCTAGCAACACCAGAAAATATGTACAGGACCACGGCGACGCGCTCTACCGAAGAAGCCTTTACACATTCTGGAAGCGGATGGCAACCATGCCGGACATGGACACGTTCGACTCGCCTATGCGCGACGCGGCGTGCACGCGACGCCAGCGGACCGACACTCCGCTGCAGGCGCTGGTATCGATGAACGAGCCGCTACGACTCGAGGCGGCGCGCAAACTGGCGGAACGATTGATTCATCAGTCTTCGAACGCCGACGACCGGTTAGATTATCTCGGGCGCGTCTTGCTCGCGCGTGCATGGACCGATCGAGAAAAAGCTGTCCTCGAGAGCACGCTGACAAAGTTCGAGGCAACCTACTCCAAAGATCCAGCGGCCGCAGTTCGGCTGTTGAATGTGGGTGAGAGTAAAGTGGACAAAGCCATTCCGGCTCCGGAACTTGCCGCATGGATGCTGGTTTCGAGCGCCGCGCTGAATCTCGATGCGGTGATGACCAAATGAATTCTCAAAAGCCCAAGTCAGAGCAGCTTGGTCACAACGGTATTTGCTGCGATAACCACGGGACCGGTCCGTCCATCTACGATCTACCGATCGCGAAGTCTTTGCGGGAAGAATGGCTGCAACTGGAAAGCCGGCGCCACTTCCTGGGTCGGATGGGTAAGGCCTTGGGATGGGCCGGCCTCTCAGTGCTCATCGGAAACAAGTTGACTGAGGGGGTGGCGCGCGCCTCTCAAGCGCCAACATTGCCCGGCCCTGAGTCCCTTCGCTTGCCAAATTTTGTGCCTACAGCCAAGCGTTCAATTTACCTCTTCATGTCGGGCGCTCCTCCGCAAATGGACATGTGGGATTACAAGCCCGGGCTGGCCGCGCTCTACGACAAAGATCTTCCTGATTCGATTCGGGGCAACCAGCCACTGACCGGCATGACAGCAGGCCAAGCTCGATTCCCGGTAGCTCCATCGCATTGGAAGTTCACCCAACAAGGAAAATCGGGTCGATGGGTCGGAGACCTGCTTCCCTACACCGGAAAGATGGTCGACAATCTCGCTGTTGTCTACTCGCTGCATACCGACGCCATCAACCATGAACCAGCGATCCTGCTGATGAACACCGGAAACATGGTGCCCGGAAAGCCTTCTCTTGGCGCGTGGTTGTCGTACGGGTTGGGAAGCATGAACGAGAATCTCCCCACCTTTGTAGTGCTCAATTCCTCACTGATTCCTCATTCCAATCAGCAACCGATTTCTCCCAAGCTGTGGAGCAGTGGGTTCCTCTCAAATGAATATTCTGGCGTGGCGTTTCGTTCGGAAGGGTCTCCGGTGCTGTATCTCGACAATCCGCAAGGCATGACTCAAGAAACGCGGCGCGCACTGGTCGATAGCGTCAACGCTATCAATCAACTCACGTACGAAGAGATGGGCGATCCAGAAACTCACGCGCGCATTCAGGAATACGAGATGGCGTTTCGCATGCAAACCTCGGTTCCCGAACTGACCGACATGCGCGACGAACCCGCGAGCACCTGGACGCTCTACGGTGAAGAAGCCAAGAAACCTGGCACCTTCGCCTATAACTGTCTGCTCGCCCGCCGGATGGCAGAGCGCGGAGTGCGTTTCACCCAAATCTATCAGCGCGGTTGGGATGTTCATGGCGATTGCGTCGGCATGCTGCCCAAGTTATGTCTTGCAACCGATCGCGGCTCCTACGCACTGGTTACCGATCTCGCGCGCCGCGGGATGCTCGATGACACACTGGTCATTTGGGGAGGAGAGTTCGGGCGCACGGTTTACAGCCAGGGTGGCCTTTCGAAGGACAACTATGGGCGCGATCATCATCCGCGATGCTTCACTGTTTGGCTTGCGGGTGGTGGCGCCAAACCCGGTATCGCATATGGCGAAACGGACGAGTACAGCTACAACACCGTTCGCGATCCCGTGCATGTCCGTGACTTCAACGCTACATTGCTTCATTTGCTGGGAATTGACCATGAGAAGCTGACCTTCAAGTTTCAGGGCCTGGACCAGAAATTTACAGGCGTGATTCCGGCAAAAGTTGTGAACGGTCTAGTGAGTTAGACGAGGTTCTCGATGAAACAACAAACTCGGCGATCGTTTCTTGCTGCGTGTACTGCGGCCGGCGTGGCGGCGACCATGCCATCTTTCTACATTCAAGCGTCTGACAAGTCTGGTGCTCGACCGCCGGTGCTTGGTTCCGGTGCACACACATACGAATGTGTGCATGATTGGCTCATCCCGCCTCCCGGTTTGGTCTGGGGAGACACGCACGGACTGTGTCAAGACGAGGCGGGCAATATTTATGTCGGACACACCGTGCACAAATCGAGCATGCGCGGCGAAGCTATCGTCGTGTTCGACGAGAAGGGCCGCTTCCTTCGCGCATTCGGCGAAGGCTTCCGCGGAGGAGCGCACGGACTGAAACTCCGGCGCGAGGGAAAAGATGAATTCCTCTACCACTGCGACATCAATCGATGCAGGGTCGTGAAGACTACGCTGGCAGGCGAAGAAATTTGGGTGCACGGCTATCCGAAAGAAGACGCGAACTATACCGAACATCCGATCGACTTCGTGCCTACGAATGTCGCGTTTGCACCGAGCGGCGATTTTTACGTGGGAGATGGTTACGGTTCAAGTCACATGCTTCGGTTCTCGATCGAGGGAAAGTTCCTGGGCGAAATCTCGAAGCCGGGACATGCCGATGCGGAATTAGACAACCCGCATGGGCAGTGGGTGGATTCGCGCGGCGAGAAACCGCTGCTGGTGATCGCCGATCGCGGGAACCGCCGCATTCAGACCTTCACGCTTGACGGTGTTCATTTGAAGACAATCAAGGACGAAGCCCGCTTGCGTATGCCGTGTAATTTTCACACCCAAGGCGAGTGGATGGTTTGCCCCGACCTGGATAGCCAGGTGTGTATTCTCGATCGCGACTACAACGTGGTCGTGCAGCTGGGAGACGGGAAAGCAGAGAATGGCGAGGTGGGATCACGCCGCAACCAATCGCGTCCGCAATTTACTCCGGGAAAGTTCATCACTCCCCATGATGCGATCTTCCTCCATAACGGTGACATCTTGGTGGCTGAGTGGTTGCCGATCGGACGCATCACACTCCTGCGCAGGACGTAACGGAATCCGCATGCCACTTCGAGTCCGCGTGAGGATCCTGGCCGCCGGCGTCGCCGCGATCCTTCCGCTATTGTTTCTAGTCCTCTATTCCCCGCCCGACGGGCTTCAGCGGGGCGAATGGTCTCAATTCCTCGGTCGATTCCACCCTATTGCCGTGCATCTCCCCATTGCTCTGCTCCTGCTGGTGCCGCTCCTGGAATTCGCCGCGCTATTTCACGAGCTTGGATATTTGCGGCAGGCGGCAGAGTTTGTGTTGGGGCTCGCAACTGCGGCCGCGATCGCCTCCGCTTGGCTCGGATGGTTGTTGGCCTGGAGCGGAGGTTATGAAGGATCACTGGTGACGCGGCACATGTGGGGCGGCCTGTGCCTTGCCTGCGTCAGTCTTGTTTGTTGGGGGCTTTACGAGAAACGAACCGCATATCTGGTCGTTCTGCTGACAACCGTTGGCCTGCTGACCTGGACGAGCGATCAGGGAGGCAAACTGACTCACGGCGAAACCTTTCTGACCGAGCATTCACCCGCGCCCTTGCGCGACTTCCTCGGTGAGGAAAAGAAAACGGCAGTGGATCCAACCAGCTTTTATGCGATGCGGGTGCAGCCGATTTTCGATGGAAAATGCCTGACTTGCCACAGCGCGAGCAAATTCAAGGGAAAGCTGCGTCTGGACTCGTACGATCACGTGATGCGCGGAGGCAAGGACGGTCCGATCATCCATCCGGGAGCTACCGCTGAGAGTGAACTTCTTCGGCGCGTGACGCTGCCGCGAGAAAGTAAAGAATTCATGCCAGCGGAAGGAAAGCCGGCGCTCAGTGCGGCCGAAATCAAAGTCATTGAAGTTTGGATTACACAGGGAGCAAAGGTGCAGGTGGCTGACTCGGCGGTCGCGGAGTTGTCTTCGCCCTCTGAGCCGAAAGCGGCAGAGCCGCCTCTTACCGGAGACTACCGCCCGCAGCTGAAAATAATTGCGGAGTTGGAGTCTTCGCTCGGAATACGTCTTGTACCGCGATCGCAAAGTCCAACCGACGGCTTGATCTTGCGGACGATGAGTGCTCCAGCAAAATGCACTGATGCCACTTTGGAACAACTTGCGCCCGTTGCGAACCTGATCGTAGAGGCGGAACTTGCCAGGACCAAGGTCACCGATAAAGGGATGCCGGCCATCGCTGGGTTTTCTAACTTGAGATTGCTGGATCTTTCAAACACGGGAGTGACTTCGGCGGGGACGAAAGAACTGATGAAGCTTGGCAAGTTGGAATCACTCAATCTGACCCAGACAAAGGTCACGCACAGCGGAATCGAGCCTCTGCAAAACAAGCCGGGGCTAAAGCGGCTGTATTTCTTTGAAGCGCAGTGAGGGCCCCGCTTCAGCGTTTCGTTTTGATCGAGCCAAATCTAATCTTACGAATCGTTCAAAATACAATTTTCCCGGTCAACTCTTTTGGGACGGGCGAATTGGCAAGAATCGAGGTTTGTCCAGCGTAGCAATGTGCGAGCTTTGGTAGCCGTTCCAGAGTCGGCAGCGATGCTGATGTGATGCGGGTGCCGAAAACGTTCAAGGACTCCAGTTGATCGAGGCGAATCAGAGCTTCGAGCGTTGGATCCGTAATCGCGGTATTCATGAGCTTCAGTACACGCAGGCGTTTCATTCGGGCGATAGCGCTGGCAGAATGATCGGTGATCGCGGTGCGGGACAAATCCGCGAACACGATGTGCTCAGCCAAAGGGGCGAAGGCTGCCAGGTCGCTGTCGCCGAACTTTGCAGCCAGAATCGATCCGTTCAACTGCAGATCGGCTGAGCCCCGCGATTCATATTCCAAAGTGTCAGGAAATTGCTTTTGCAGTTGCTCGACGACCGGTGCAAGCGGCGCTCGAAGTCTTGATACGTTAGCAGAATCGATTTCTGCGAAGCTGACTTCGACTGGTGCTGCCGGGGATGCTGAATCCGCGGGGGCGTCCTTAATCCCGTCTACAGCTATCGTGCTGGAAGCGCCAGCTCCAATCCATAGTTCGATCACCTTCACCTGATTCGCCAACAAAGGGCGCTTGCTCCCTTTCGGCATGAAGTCATCGTGATCGGAAGTCAACGTAATCCGACGGAAGAGATCGCTCCCTTGAACGTTCCCCGGCACGCACAACAGGACCGTCCTTTCCGCCTCGCATCAGCGTGCTGTAGTTGTCGAGCCGCAGATTGGCTTTGTGTTTCGTGGGCCCATGACACGTGACGCAACGAGCTTCGAAGATAGGTTGAATCCGCGCTCCGAAAAACGTATTCGTCCCGACACTGGATGATGATATCGAATTGTTTGCGACGCCCAGCACGTGACGCAATCCGGGGGGCATGTGTTCGGTGAGATGTTCTTCGCCTAGAGAAAGTTGTCCACCGCGATATCCGGTCCATGCGACCAGACCAACGCCAACAGCGCGGTGGCCGCGTACAGAAACCCCGAACCCCTGTTCCTTGTGCGCAACAACCAGCACAACCAGCAGAGTCCCGCGAGAGCGATCCCGCCCCACATGTGTTGTTGTAACAGCGGGCCAGAATATCCGCCGCTTCTGGCCAGACACCAGCCGAGCAGTGCAGCCACGGTTGCAGCGAGTGTCGCGATCCCCAGCACAAAGCCGGTCGAGAGCCGCAGAAAAGAAAAGCGGGCGTTTCGGCCTGCTAATTCGAGAATCGGCACCAGAAGAAAGAGTGCAATGGGAAAGTGGACCACCAGAAGGATGGAAGCGCCCAATGAATTGCGCCCATTCGCGCGCTCGACTTCCATCAGGAGGAAGAAACACCAGAAGCGCCAATACGATCAAAATGAGCGGCAGCGTGACCCACATGAAACCAGCGACTGCCCAGAGATGCGGTGACCGAACACCGTCATGAGCACTCGCTTACCTCGGAATTGCGTCTGGGAGGCATGCAGGAAGGGTGTCATGCCAGAATCTCAGCGACACGACACGCGCCGGTTTCACGCTCGTCAACTTCTGTTCCAGATCCCTGAAAAGAATAGTTGAGCTTGTGATGGTCGAATCCCAGCAGGTAGAGCATCGTCGCATGCAGATCGCGAATCTCGACCGGATCCTTCACGATCTCGTATCCCATCTCGTCGGTTTGGCCGTGAGTAAATCCGGCTTTGACGCCGCTCCTGCCATCCAGATGGTGAATGCGCCCGGGTTGTGGTCTCGCCCTACATACTTCATCTGTTGACCATTTCGATTTTCCCGCATGGGCGTGCGGCCGAATTCTCCGCCCCACACGACAGAGTGTCCTCCAGCATGCCCCGCTCTTTCAGATCGGCTAACAATGCCGCCGTTGGCTGATCGACTTCCCGGCAACGATCGGCGAATCCCAGATTCAGCGCTTCCTTTGCGTCCGCTCCGTGCGAATCCCATCCCCAGTGATAGAGCTGAATGAATCGCACACCACGTTCTGCCAGTCGCCGCGCCACCAGACAGTTGTTTGCAAAACTGGACTCGCCGGGCTTCGATCCGTACTTGGCGCGGACGGATTCGGGTTCCTTTCGGATGTCCATGGCGTCGGTCGCGTCCATTTGCATGCGGAACGCCATCTCGTATTGAGCGATGCGCGTGACGGTTTCAGGATTTCCGAACGCCGCGTAGGTCTGCTGATTGATTTGGTCAATCGCATCCAACATCTTGCGCCGCAACGGTCGGCTGACTTCCGGCGGATTGTCCAGATACAGCACCGGTTCGCCGTGGGAGCGGCATTGCACGCCCTGGTACACGCTGGGCAGGAAGCCTGAACTCCAGAGCTGTTTGCCGCCGTCCGGCGATTTCCCTCCCGAGAGCAAGACGATGAATCCGGGCAAGGTTTTGATTTTCCGTGCCAAGTCCGTACAAAACCCACGAACCGAGCGAGGGATAACCAAGCCGCGCATTACCCGTTTGTACCAGCAATTGCGCCGGGGCGTGATTGAACTGGTCGGTGTGCATGGACTTGATGAAACAAATCTCGTCGAGGTGTTCTTCCAGATGAGGCAGACGATCAGAAATCCAATGACCGCTCTGTCCGACCTGATGAAATGGATATTGTGATCCCAGAAGTTTGGGAACGCCGCTGATGAATGCGAACCTTTTGCCTGCTAGAAACGACGCAGGACAATCCTGGCCATCGAGTCGTTTCAAGTCCGGCTTGTTCTCGAAGAGCTCCAATTGGCTGGGCGCGCCGGCCATGTGCAGATAAATCACGCGCCGAACTTTGCGGCAAATTGAGGCGGGAGCGCAGAGAGCGGCGTCGAAGGATCCCGCGTAAAATCGAGCGCCGTATCGTTGGCGGTGGCAAATTTTGCCAGCGACGTTCCCATGAAGAGCGTTCCCAACCCGCTGCCCATCGTGCGCAAGAAATGACGGCGCGTTTGCGCCCGTAGCAACGCTCTCTGCAATTCTGGCTGCGCCTCAGGCTTCACCGCGCCCGGCAGATCATTCCGAACGAGTTTGGAATTCAACATAGCTGTCACCGGGTCAACGCCGCGTCCAGATTGAGCAAAACGCTGGCGACGGCCGTCATTCCTGCCAGATCTCTTCTCGAAGTAGGCTGCGATTTCGACGATACCTTCACAATTCTTGGCCCACCCGGCGCTGCGAGAGCGGATTCATACAACGTGCGCAGTGTGGACAACTCACCGTCCGTTGGATCGCGAGATAAAACCAAGCGCGCGCCGTATCGCAAACGCGCATCAAGTGCATCCGCAGACCTCATCATGCGGCGCGCGAGCGCCTCAGAAGCTTCCTGATACACCGGGTCATTCAGAGTGACGAGGGCTTGCAGAGGCGTGTTCGTCGAGATTCGCCTCGCCAGACTCACATCATGTTCCGAGGCGTCGAAAGTCAGAAAACTTGGATAGCCACTGGTACGTTTGATGTAGGTATAAATTGCGCGGCGGTAACGATCCGGACCGCGCGCATCGACCCACTTGCTGTCGTTATAGACGGAGTTCCAGACACCTTCAGGCTGTGGCGGCATCACAGGAGGCCCACCCATCTTGTCCGTCAGTAGTCCACCTGCCATCAGTGCCTGATCGCGCACCATTTCCGCCGTTAGTCTTTGCTGCGGACCGCGAGCCAGCAAGCGGTTGCGTGGATCTTTTCCTGTAAGTGCCGGCGTCGATTTCGCACGCTGACGATACGTGGCGCTGGTTACCAATTCGCGCAGCAGGGCCTTCATGTCCCAGTGCAGATCATTCTGAAAGTGAAGAGCGAGCCAATCGAGCAGTTCTGGATGGCTCGGTTCCTCGCCCACGCTTCCGAAATTTTCGAGTGTCTCCACGATTCCCGTCCCGAACAGTTGCTCCCAATACCGGTTCACCGTAGTTCGCGCGGTGAGGGGCTGTCCTGGTGCAAAGAACCATTTTGCGAGCGTCAGCCGATTGCGCGGAGCACCTTCGGGGAGCTTCGGAAATATCGCAGGGACATCGGGCTGCAGGGACGGACCGATCTTGGTGAGAAAATTTCCGCGATCGAACTCCCGAGTGTCCCGCTTCTCGTAGTCGGATTCTTCGGCCATGACCGGCGTCTCAACACTGGTGATTTTCGATAGCTGACAGTGTCAGATCGGTCAGCTGATCGAGGTTCGCGCCAAATGTCGGATCCTTCGCCAGAGACGACCACGACGCATTGGAAGTTGCCGCGATCCGCGCGCGTTTGACGTGTGCAGGCTTGTCGGTAATGTTTTCCGCCTGCGTAAGAAGCACTTTGAGACGGCTACCGGGCGACAGTTGCAATGGAGAATCCGGAACGCCTATGGTCCAGCGCGCCCGGAACAGATTTGGATTCGCGGCAAAAGCGCCCTTTCGCCGGTCTCCGCTCGACTTCGGCCCAAATGCGACCGATCGACCAACAGCGGCTTCCAGATTCTCTTCGGAATCCGAAATGAAATAGCGGAAAGCAATCTTCTCCTGACGTCCGTTCGGTCGGATGACCCAACCATCGATCTGGTCGACGATGAATCCGTCTTCGGGAGTGTGTTGCGCAACGTCCGCGTTCAGCGGCAAAACCTCGATGCGAACGGCCGAAACCGTCGGGGCATCAACCTTCGCTGTCAGTTCGTACACCACCCGTCCCGGCAGATTAGCCGGAGCTCGCATTTCGCCGTCTTGAAGCGGAATGACGATGGCAGGCTCACCGGACTCGGCATGCGCCAGCTTTCTGGTTTCGGCAATCTCTTTCAGAAATTCTTTGCGCTTGGCTTCTTTCTGTTTGGCGGATATTTTTCCGCCGTTCACATTGGCGAGATCAAGCTCAGTCTCGTTCGCATCCCAGAGAAGCGCGGCAGACTCATTGGCCGACGCGGCAACAATGGGTGCGGCTACCCAATGCGTTTGACCGTCCAATTGCCGTCCCACATCGGTGATCGACCGCGTAAGCTTCGTCATTTCCTGCTGAAGGTTCGCGGCCTCTGGATATTTCGTTTTGTCTTTGGGAACATGCAGTACCGGAGTGTCCTCTGGCAGATCGGCGTCGCGGGAAGTGTTGAAGAATGCAAGAGACTTGTAATAGTCCGCGTGACGAATCGGATCATACGGATGGGAATGGCACTGCACACAATTCATAGTGAGGCCATTCAGTACGGACCACGTGGTCGCCGAGCGGTCCATCGCCGCGACCAGGCGAAACTCTTCGTCGTCGGTGCCGCCTTCGTCATTGTTGGGAGTTTGCCGGTGAAATGATGTTGCGATCTGATCCGCAAAAGTGGCATTTGGAAGCAAATCTCCCGCCAACTGCTTGATCACAAATTGGTCATACGGCAGATTCTGGTTGAATGCATCGATGACCCAATCGCGATAGGGCCAAACTCCGGGACGTCCCCGGTCCGCTTCATACCCTTTACTGTCCGCGTACCGCGCCAAGTCCAGCCACACGGCTGCCCAGCGCTCGCCATAGCGCGGGGAGGCTAACAGCCGATCGACTTGTTTCTCATAAGCGTCGGACGACGAATCAGCCAGAAAAGCTGCCTGTTCCTCCGGTGTGGGCGGGAGCCCACTGAGATCCAGAGAAACCCGGCGGAGCAGCGACGATTTGTCGGCCTCGGGCGACGGCACGAGGCCCTCTTTTTCCTGCCGCGCGAGAATAAATTTGTCGAGGGGTTGACGTGCCCATGCCGACCTCTTCACTTCGGGCAGCGGCTGTGGCTTTGGAGGCACGAACGCCCAATGATCCTCCCACTTGGCTCCATCCTTGATCCACTGGCGAAGTAAGGTGATCTGTTGCGGAGGAAGAGGCGCGGAGTGATAGGGCATGCGCGCTTCGGGATCCTTCGAGATCACTCGCGCGATCAGTTCCGATTCATCGGGTTTGCCGGGTACGATCGTCCGCCGTCCAGACTTCCCTACACCCAGAGCTTCTTCGCGGAAGATGAACGAGACACCGTTCTTCTGCCTGACACCTCCGTGACACTGGACGCAATTCTGATTCAAGATCGGCCGGATGTCGCGGCTGAAGCTCACCTCGCGGCCAGTTCTCCACCGACCGAGCGGACCAACTCCTCGCCAAACGATGATTCCGCCCACGAGCAGGGCGGTCCCCACCAGGGCCGCAACCGACCATTGGCGACGGAACGTCATGCCGTAGAGCATAACTCCATTTAGGTGTCACGAAGGTTGCTGGAGTAGAAAAAAGGGAGGGTGTTTCTGATTAAAGATGACAAAATGCGACCCCCCTGGTCAGGCTTGAGGATGTTCGCGGGCCACGGGATCCGATCCGCCTTCAGGCTTAGCCGAGGTTGCAGGAAGCACATTCTGATTCAACCGGAAGAAGTTGTGTGGGTCATAGTGCGACTTCACCGCCACCATTCGGTCCCACCGTTCGCGGTAAGCCTCGGGCACACGGTCCTGTTCGTCGCCGCTCATGAAATTCACGTAGACGCCGGGCTTCATCGCCGGACGAAGTTTGTGGAATAGATCGCGAATCCACGCGCGATTGGCGGCATCGGCGGAGGGACTCGCCCAGTTCCCAAGCAGATTCAGAATGAAAGGAGCGCTCCGATCGCCGAAGGCAGTCTCGTCGGCCGATATCATCGCGGCCGCACCCCCCAGATAAGCCAGTTCGATCTGCACTTCCGATGACGGCATGGAGACCACTGCATCCACAAGACAATCAATGCTGGAGTCGCTCAAGGAAGCGAAATAGCCAGACTTGGTGTAATACCGTCGGCCGTGGGGAAAATCGAAATCCGCCATCGTCTGTAGATCGACGAACGAAACTATTCTCTTGCGCACAGCGTCTGGAATACACAGGGAGAGCGCGTGGTCCAGATACTGAGACCCTGCCTCGGGAGCGCCAGTCCACACCAAAGAAATGCTGGCTACCGGTTGTCCGCGAAGTTCCGCTGGCACGCGCTCTGACTGCGGAGCAAGACGGAGGTCGATATTCCATTTCAGATCAATAGGCGCGTCGGCCATGAACTCTCGCCAGAATTCCAGGAGCGCTCGAATGTCAGACTCAGGAGCGAGTCCTTCCGCCAACACCACAGAAGTTAGGGGATGCAGTCGAACTTCAAATTCGGTTACCACGCCAAAGTTGCCGCCGCCACCGCGTAAGGCCCAAAACAACTCCGGATTCTCTGTGGAAGTGGCCCGGACGAGAGCACCATCAGCCGTCACGAGAGAGAATCCTTCGACGTTGTCGCAAGACAGTCCGAATCGTCGGGTAAGCCATCCTGTGCCTCCACCCAGGATCAGTCCGGAAGCGCCGGTGTGAGAGACGACACCGGCGGGAAAAACGAGTCCGGCCTTTTGCGTGGCGGTGTCAATCGTTCCCAGAAGGCACCCGCCCGCGAACCTCGCTCGGCGAGCGGTTGAATCAACGGTGACCTTTCGCATTTTCGAGAGATCAATGACCAGGCCGCCTTCGCATGTGGAAAACCCTGCGAGGCTATGGCCGCCGCATCGGATCGCAGTAAGGATGTCTACTTCAGAGGCGGCGCGGACCGCGGTTCGCACGTCGTCCACATCCGTAGGGCGCGCGATGATACCGGGCTTGCGGGCTACCATGCCATTCCATATCGCACTCGCATCGGCATATCCCGCGTCGCTGGGGCGGAACAAATTCCCCTTGAATCGCTGCTTGAGCGAAGAGTAAACCTCTTCACTGGCCCGGCTCATCTCGTTCTCTTCGGGTGCCATGCTCATATCTAAAGGCCGCCGGACGCAGTATGGCGTTGACGCAGGTACAACAGTGAAATCAACGCCAGAAAAAGGCAGAAGGCTGGAACGGACCATTGCAATCCGTCCACGAAGAAAGTCGTCAAAGCGATCGCAACGAGGGACATAATTCCTACCAACGTGAAAACCGGATGAGCGCGCAAGCGCATCGGCAAACGCGAGAGTCGGTCGCCGGAGATTGCTTTGCGAAATCGAAGGTGAGTATTGAGAATCACGAGCCACACGAAAAGCATTCCGGCCACCGCCGTGCCGTAGAGGACGAGAAAGGCATTCTTTGGGGCGAAGACCGCCAGAAGAATGGCCGCGACGATCCCCGCGGTAGAAGCCACCAACGCGCGATGCGGCACTCCATTGCTGCTGACCTTGCCCATCCAACTAGGAGCGAAACCTTCTTGGCCAAGAGAGAAGAGCATTCGCGTCGAGAGATAAAGATTCGTATTCACGCTTGATAACGCCGCCGTGAGCACCACGAAATTCATGATCGCGGCGGCGAATGGCACATGCGCGGCCGCGAACGCGGTGACGAAGGGGCTCCCCGAAAGCGTCGACGAACTTGCGGTCTGGTTCCACGGAACCATCGCCACCATAATCGCGATGGCCAGCACGTAAAACAAGATAAGCCGCCACACGATGTTCCGCATGGCATGGGGAATGGTGACTTCCGGATGCTCGGCTTCTCCGGCAGTGACCGCGATAATTTCCACTCCCATATAGCTAGTCACGGTGATGGTGAGCGAAAGCCAGACACCTTTCCAACCCGCCGGGAAAAATCCTCCGTGCTGCGTAAGATTTGACAAGCCGATGGCGCTCCGCGAGCCCACGCCGAGAATCAAGGCGATCCCCACGATGATAAAGACCACGATCGCAGCCACTTTGATCATGGCGAACCAATATTCGAACTCGCCGAGCAAGTTGACCTGCATGGAATTGAGCGCGATCAGAGCGGACGAAACCAGCACAACCCAAATCCACTGAGGAACACCTGGAAACCAATACGAGATGTAGATACCGGCGGCGGTGACTTCAGCGCCGATCGCGATAATCTGTGCCGCTCCATAGGTCGCACGAACCGAAAAGCCTGCCCAACGGTTGAGATATTTCTCCGCGTAAACGCCGAAAGCACCGGCGACGGGATGAACGACCGCCATCTCGGCCAGCGCATAGGACATGATCAACGCTATCCCTGCACCGAGCAGATAGGAAAGGATGACCGCGGGTCCGGCTAGTCGGATGGTCACGCTGCTGCCCAGAAATAAACCGACACCGATGGCCCCGCCAATCGCCATCATCGTGAGCTGCCGTTGGCTCAATCGCCGACGTAGACCTTCTCCGTCGGAAGGCATGCCTAACGCGACGATTCCAGCAGCTGAGACGGGTTGATCAGTCATGACTGCCAACGCTGGCAGAGCTGCAGACCAGGAGGTTTATATTTTCTTTGAGAACTTCCACGACTGCGTCGACATCTCCCATGGTGTTGTACACGTGGAAAGATATGCGGAGACCGTCGTGCCGGTTCGACGCGACGATTCCCTTCGCGGCCAGTTTCTGCACCATCTGGGCTGAATCGTTGGCCTGCAGCACCACCAAAGGTCCGACACTATCCTCAGGCGTTTTGATATGAATGCCCAAGTCTAGAACACTCTTCGAAAGAGTTTGCGCGAGGGACTTGATATGTTCCGCGACATTCTCCATTCCGATTTCACGCAGCATTTCAAAGCCGGGAACAGCAGCATACAGGTTGGGCACAGAGGGAGTTCCCGATTCAAACCTTCGCGCCGTGAGAGATAGATCGATCGTTCGAGGGTCGTACGCGAACGGATTCTTCTGTGCAAACCATCCGGTCAGAGTTGGAGTGAGAGCAGGAATTAGATCCGGGCGAACATACAAAAAGGCGACGCCAGGAGGACCGAGCAGATACTTCAACGTTCCGCTCACGTAAAAATCAAGGTCCATCGCCTTCACGTCGACCGGTCGAGTTCCGCAGTCCTGGTAGTCGTCGAGCATCACGAGTGCACCCGAGCGATGTGCAATCTCCGTGATGGCGGCAACTTCGGATCGAAATCCGTTCTTGAAGCAAACGTGAGTGAGCGGAACGATGCACGTATCCGCGTCGATAAGTTCCTCGTAGTTGCCCGCAGGAATCGAATTTCCTGCAGCTCGGACAAAGTGCAACTCTGCTCCTCGAATCTGTTGCGCGAGCCAGATATGGCCCATCGTAGGAAATTCGAACTCGCCTAACACGACTTTCTTACGCTGGCGGAAATTCAGGGCACTCGCGACGCTATTGATACCGGCCGAAGCGCTTGTAACGACAGCCACTTCATCCGGACTCGCGTTAATAAACTTCGCGAACACAGTACGCGCCTCTTCGTACCGCTGCACCCAGAGTTCCCAAGGCGAGCCTTGCTCGTGCCAGCTCTCGATGAACTGTTCCATACCAACCTGCACTGCGTCTGAGAGCGCACCTTGAGAGCAGCTGTTGAGATAGATCTTTCGCTCGAAGATACGGAAGCGAGAGCGAATCTCTTGGACCTGCTTGGCGTTCATCATGAGGTCTTCGGGTGCCCTGACTCTAGAATTTGAATCTTTTGAGTCTGTGGTTCGAAAGGGATGCGATCAATCGCTCATAATCTCGCCGAGCGCTGCCCCGAACCGTCGCACTTCTTCGATCGTGTTGTAATGCACCAAAGACGCTCTGACCGCTCCACTTTCTTTTGTGAGGCCCAGTCGCTTCATCAGTCGGGGTGCGTACATATGGCCGTCCCGCACACCGATATTCCTTTTCGCAAGTTCTTCGGTGACTTTCGCTGGAGATAAATTTGGCAAATTGAAACAAAGTGTTGGGACTCGCTGATGGACGCGCTGCTTGTCGGCAATTCCGTAGATCGTCGCCCCACAATTTTCCAGCACCTCGAGCATTTCGAGCGAAAGCGTTTCCTCGTAGGATTGGATTGCCTCTAACGCACTCCGCAAAAAGGTGCGCCTCGAAGGATTCGTTGTTGAGGGTTTGCTGACATTCTCGCCCAGGCTTTCCAGATACTGAACCGCAGCGTCCATGCCCGCCACATTCTCGTAGATAAAAGTCCCAGCCTCGATTTTGCCCGGCGGTTCGTTGGGAATAAAATCCTCGCGAAAAGTGGGAAGCTTCTGGAGTAATTCCTTGCGTCCCCAGAGAAATCCCATGTGGGGCGCGAATATCTTGTACCCGGAGCACACGAGGTAGTCGCAATCGAAGGCCTGGACATCCATCGATCCGTGCGGTCCATAGTGAACGGAATCGAGAAAGATCTCCGCGCCGACGGAGTGCGCGGCATTCCCTGCAGCCGCGACATCCACAATCGAACCAATAGCATTTGAAGCAACGGTACACGCAACCAGCCGTGTCGCCGAGGAAAGCAGCGGAGTCAGGTCGTCAACGTGCAGATTGCCGTCGTCGCGCATCTTCCACCAGCGAAATTGAGCTCCATTGCGTTCCAGCGCCAGCCATGTCGCGACGTTCGCTTCGTGATCCATGTCGGTCACGACAATCTCATTTCGCTTGTCTAAGGTTTGGCCGATGGCAAGACTGACCAGGCGAATGAAGGAAGTGGCGTTCATGCCGAATGCAATTTCGTTCGGATCGCGGGCGTTAACCAGGTCGGCGACGCTCTGGCGAGCGCGAGAAATAGTGGCATCGACTGCAACGCTTTTCGGATAGCGCCCTCCGCGTTGCACATTGCAATCGAGGAGGTGATGATTGACCGCGTCCAGCGCAATTTGCGGGATTTGCGCTCCGGCCGCATTATCAAAAAAGATGAAACCGGGCGTCCGGATCAGCGCGGGAAAAACTGCTCGAACAGCATCAACGGGAAACTGCGGGTTTGATCGAGAAGAACTTTCCGATTGCAGAACGCTCTGGGACTTGGCCTCCAAGCTTTGCTCCTGATCCATCAAAAGTCAGCACATCAGTCTTACTGCGAGCAGCGGCAAACCTATACTGCGCTTCACTACGCGTCAAGAGGACACTCGGTCCGGTTGAGGATAGAATGTGGTCGCTGCATCCGCCAACATGGAGTCGGCCGTGGCGGCGCACGATTCAATGCAAATATATGCCCGTTTCCTTATCTAGTTCCAAGGTGATCTACGACGCTCTGAAGGAGTGCGATGTCAGATTGGTTTCGGCGCTGCCGGAAACCTGGCTCGTCCATCTCGTACGCATGGCGGATGACGATCCGGAAATGATTCTGGTCCGGCTTGCCAAAGAAGAGGAGGGCGTCGGCATCTCGGCCGGGGCGCATTTTGCCGGAGTCAAGTCGGCAATGCTGATGCAGAACCACGGCTTTCTGGCATCGATTAATGGCATCGTCTCCTTCGCGCACTTATATAAGATTCCGCTCTTGATGCTGATCAGCCATCGAGGATCATTTGGCGAACGCGATCCGTGGCAAACCCAGGGTGGCAACGTGACGGAACCCGTTCTAAAGGCGTTAGGTATTCCCTATTCTTTTCTGAACGAGCGCGGCGAGGTGAAGAAAAATATCCGTCAGGCGCAAACGCTTGCCGAAAGCAGTTTGCAGCCGGTTGCGCTTCTCTTAACTCGCGACCTGATGTGGGAGGAGCAGTAATGCTTCGCCTCGAATGCCTTCGGGCAATCTATCCGGAACTCGAACATTGCCTGGTTGTCACGATCATGGGAGCGGTCGCAGCCGAATTGCATTCCCTGGGACATCGTCCGAACTTCTTCTACCTGCAACACGCGATGGGACTGGCCTCCTCGACGGGCTTGGGCTTAGCGCTGTGCCTGCCTGAGCAGACGGTGATTGTCATCGATGGCGATGGTTCCCTCTTGATGAATCTTGGCAGTCTCAGCACGATGGCGCGCTATCGCCCCAAGAAGATGGTCCACGTAGTCTTCGACAACGAGAGCCTGCTCTCGGTGGGCGGCTTCCCGACCTCGACGAGCACAGGCACAGATCTCGAAGGCATCGCCTCGCGCAGCCGGAATTCCTCGAGTGGCGACGGTACGAAGCATCGAGGACTTCAAAGTTACGCTGGCCGATGCGACGCGAAGCAATGAACTGACAACCATCATCGCCAAGGTCGAAGCCAAGGGGCCTTCTGGCTACGTCACCGACCTCGCGTTGCTGGAGAATCGCTTTCAATTTCTCCGTCATATTCAGTCGATCAAGCGGCGCTGAGAAAACAAACCCAAATCTTGAGAGGTGCGGAGATGCCGAACGTCCTGACCGAACTGATCGAACAACTCGCGGCCGGGCGGCTTCGTGTCATAGATCTTACCCAAGCCTTGAGCTCGCAGACACCGCTTCTGCCGCTGCCGTCGCAGTGGAACAACTCGCCCGCATTTAAGATGTGGGAGCTATCGCGATACGACGAAAGAGGTCCGGCGTGGTATTGGAACGGCTTCGAGACTGGCGAACACACCGGAACGCACTTTGATGCGCCGGTGCATTGGGTTTCAGGAAAAGATCTGCCGGACAACACGGTGGACCGTATCCCTGCGAAGAAATTCGTCGGTCCCGCATGCGTGATCGACGTAAGCAAAGAGTCGACGCAAAATCCGGATTATCTGCTGACATTGAAAGATATCGAGGCGTGGGAAAAACAGTTCGGGAGGATCCCAGCCGGTGCATGGTTTCTGTTAAGGACAGACTGGTCGAAGCGTGGAGAGCCAAAGGACTACATCAACTTAAAAGAGAACGGCCCGCACACCCCAGGACTAGCGAAAGAGACATCTGCATTTCTTGCCATGGAGCGAGACGTTCTGGGTGTCGGAGTGGAAACGGTCGGCACCGACGCGGGTCAGGCCGCAACTTTCGATCCACCCTTTCCAAACCACTATCTGATGCACGGCAGTGGAAAGTTCGGGTTAGCGGGTCTCTGCAATCTCGATCAACTCCCCCCGACCGGCGCCATCGTCATAGCCGCGCCACTCAAAATTGTCGGCGGCTCGGGCAGTCCGCTGAGGGTGATCGCGATTGCGCCGTGAGTGTTGCGCAGAGTGCCAGGGGTGAATCGATCTGTAGATTCGGGAAGGAATCGTACCGTTAGGACAAAGCGCCTTCTCACCATCTAGGCACATTTTCTAACCGAAACATGCCCCCCCGACACCCGCGTCTGATTTGCGGCGGATCAGTTGCGGCCGCAGCAGCGAATTCTGTCAACCGAAAATACAGCCATCCAGAAAAATAAACTTGATGCCTGCTCTCGCGTAAGCCATTGAAAGATAACCCGCAAATCGCAGTCTTGACTCGTCGAAATCCCTGTACTAGACTCGAATTCCTTCCCTAGCGATCTGCCTTTCACCGCAAATCAGCAGAGTGTCCCTCAAAGACGTGTCGCGAACAAACGACCGAGAAAAATTCCGGAATTTAGTTGGAGGCTAGCATGAAGTCGTTCTCTCTGGTGCCTGCGGTATTGGGCATTCTGTTCGTCACCTCGGTTGCAGGCACTTGCGCCGCAGCAACAACTGACACGGTCAGCGTGAACGTCACCGGCCTCACCGGGACCCTGGTTGTCGAAGACACGAAGCTGGACATCCTGACATTTACCGCGAATGGCACGCAAACCTTCGCCAAGGCTTATACCAACGGGACGAAGTACACGGTCCGCGTCAACACGCAGCCGTCCGGACAGACTTGCACGCTGAGCAGCAATTCCACCGGAACCATCACCTCGAACATCACCGTAACGGCCACATGTACCACAAATGGAGCCGGAGACACGATCAGCGTAGCGGTCACGGGGCTCACCGGAACTCTGGTGATGCAGGACACCAAGCAAGACCTGTTGACCTTCACTTCGAATACCACTCAGACCTTCCCGACGACGTTTACCAGCGGGTCTACCTACACCGTGCGCGTCAAGACGCAGCCGTCCGGACAGACATGCACGCTGAGCAGCAACTCCACGGGAACGATTACGTCGAACATCACCGTTACAGCGACCTGTACGACGAAAACCGCAAACGACACGATCAGCGTGGCGGTCACCGGACTCACCGGCACCCTCGTGATGCAGGACGACAAGGCTGACACGCTAAGCTTCACGACGAATACCACGCAGTCGTTTGCGACGACCTACGCGAGCGGTTCAACTTATTCCGTGACAGTGAAAACACAGCCCGCTGGGCAAACCTGCACGTTGAGCAGCAATTCCAGCGGAACCATCACGGCGAACATCACCGTAACGGCAACGTGTACAACGAACACCACGAACGACAAGATCAGCGTCGCGGCGACAGGGCTTACCGGCACACTGGTCGTAAAGGATGACAAAGCCGACACACTGACGTTCAACAGCAATAGCACCCAGACGTTCGCGACGTCCTATGCCAGCGGATCTACCTATTCGGTGACTGTCGAAACTCAGCCCGCGGGTCAGACTTGCACGCTGAGCAGCAACGCCAGCGGTACCATCACGTCGAACATCACCGTGACGGCAACGTGTAGTACATCAGGAAACGGCCTCACCGTGAGCGTCGCGGTCACGGGACTTTCGGGAACCGTGGTGATGCAAGACGACCAAGGCAACAGCTTGACCTTCACCAGTAACACGACCCAGAAATTCGCGAACACATACACGAGCGGCTCGACCTATACGGTCTATGTCACGAACCAACCGGCAAACCAGTCTTGTATCCCAACGTATTCGACCGGAACCATCTCTTCGAATGTCACGATTTCTGCTACCTGTGCGACCGGATCGACGCGACAATTGGGAACGGTAAGCGGGGTCTCAAGTATTGCTTGTTCAGGGGCCATCAAGAATGGCGTCTGCCAGCAGATGACCGTCTCTTGTCCCGGCGTTCCGAATGTGATGGCCTACGTGAAAACGAATGCGCCAACCGGAGCTTCAAAAGGCACCGCTACCTACAACACCGGCACAGACGGAAACGGGTTGTACGAGAGCATTTTCACATTCGGCAGCACGGCGGTTCAGAATGTCCTGAATGCGGGCTTCACGACGGTGGAAATTTCGTGGGGCACTCCCTTCAACACCAACCAGCCCGACGGTTGGGTGCAGGGGCCGGGCGGCGTACTCGCATCGGCTTGCCGATACGCAACCGTGACGCAGTGGATCTACGACAACGTTCAGAACAACACCAGCCTTCCCTACTGCGCTACCGCAAACAGCGGAGGAGCGGGAGCGCTGGCGTACGCGTTGTCGCAGTATCCGACCGGCAATATTCTCTCAATGGCTGAAGTCACCAGTGGACCGCCGAGCGGACGCCTGGATTGGGGCTGTGGATGCACGCAAGGCAAGATGGCGGTGCAATGCGGGTCCAGCACTATGCTCGGGACTTGTTTCGGAAAAGCGGACGCTCCGGTGTGGGATCCGGCCTACGATCCAACCGCCGCATCCGGAGTCTGCACCAACGCGGTGACGGGAACTCTGCCGCCCGGGGGCTTGAATTTCTTCCTCGGCGACAGCGTCGAGGCGCCGGGCGCGACCTATAACCTGCCTAAGACTCAGGTGAATCTTGTTTTCGGCGGCGCAGATAATAGTTCAGCAATTGCGATCGGACAGGATTGGTTCAACAACATCACCAGCACGAAAAGCCAGGCTTGCGTGGCGGGCGGCCAACATTCGCTTGCCAACACGCTCGCAGGTGCGCAGCAGATTGCAAACGACCTGATTAACCTCTGCAAGTTGCAGTAAGGGTCGAAAAGACAGCAGCGGGCCAGGCGGGCTGGTCCGCTGCGTGATTCTTGAATTTCCTCGTTCCGACAGACACGGGTATCCATTCAGTGCATCGAAACTTTTCCACGACCTGCCCGTGGATCGTTTTTCCTCAACACGAACGAAAGCACAAACATCACCGAAGCTGCAATTCCCAACAGCCAGTAGTTATCGATGTACGCCAGGGCGGCCGCTTGGGCCTGCACCGATCCGTAGATCCGGGCCATGGCCTGATGTCGCGCCAGGCTCGCACTCAACCCGCTGTGAGCCAGCTGCGAGGAGAGTCCATTGATCGCATCCCGGAATCTTCCGTTCCCCAAGCCAGTTCCCGTGATGAGCACCGACTGATGGTATTGCGATCGACGCACGATCATGGTTGTCACGATGGAAGTTCCCACACTGCTGCCGATGTTGCGCGTGAAGTTGACGAGGCCCGCGACCGCATTGCTCTTGTCCTCGCGAATGCCGATGTACGCCGCCGTCGTCGCAGGTACAAAAACAAACCCCATGGGCAGGTACTGGTAAATGCGAAGCCACGTCGCAGAAGGAAAGCTCAAGAGCAGATCGATTCTCTGCGTGGAGATATACATACCAATGGCAAGAGTGATCCAGCCGAATGCGATCAGGTAGCGCGACTGGAACTGTCCGATGAGGCGTCCGACGAGCGGCAATTCAACCAACAACAGCACCGCGGAGACTGAAAGAACCATTCCCGCCGATTGCGCCGTATATCCCAAGAGCGTCTGAAGGAACTGAGGCATCAGGACGGTCGTTGCGAAAGAGATAGCGCCGACCATGAACATCATCATGTTGGCGGTCGCGAAGTTCGCATTCTTGAAAAGCCGGACGTCGACAATCGGATCCTTCTGAAACCACTCGTACACCACCATCACCGTCAAGCAAACCGCCGCGATAATGGCCAGTGTCGTGATGAAATGCGAGCCGAACCAGTCGTCCTCCTGACCCTTGTCGAGCATGATTTGCAGGGCGGCAACGCCCAAGGCCAACAATGAAAATCCAACGTAGTCGAGCTTGATCTCGGACCGTGCACGACGGAGCATTTGGGGCGGATCTTGAACCAATCGATAGACGAGCGCCAGGGCAATCAATCCGACTGGGAGGTTGATCAGAAAAATCCAGCGCCAGGAAGCTGTGTCCGTAAGCCAACCACCCAAGGTTGGTCCAATCGCAGGGGCGCAGACTGCGGTGACGCCGTAAATCGAAAACGCCAGACCACGTTTTTCTGGCGGGAAAGTATCCGCCAGAATCGCTTGCGCCATCGGCTGCAGACCTCCGCCTCCAGCGCCCTGGAGTACGCGGAAGAACAGCAGAAATCCAAGGTTCGGCGCGACTCCACAGAACAAAGAACTGACAGTGAAAATCCCCATGCAGACCATGAAGAAGCGCTTGCGACCGAAGAGACTCACGAGCCATCCGGTAATTGGGAGCACGATGGCATTAGCGACCAGATACGAGGTAAGAACCCAAGTGCTCTGATCGTTGCTTGCGCCCAGATTGCCAGCGATGTGCGGCAGTGCAACATTCGCGATGGCAGTATCCAGAACCTCCATGAACGCGGCCAACGAAACGGTGACCGCGATGAGCCAGGGATTCGCCGCCGGACGCCAGACTGCCGCTGCCGGAGCGTTTGTGGTCGCCGCACTCATCTCATCTTTTTCCGGGTCTCAAACTTCATTCCACAATCTCCTCTATGGAACCCTTCGCGGAGCGCAAAAATCTCTCACCGAATGAAATCGCAAAGAATTTAGAGCAGAAATCCAGCTTACATGATGCGCAATTTCGCCGATCCACTCGCCAACCGGTCGCTGATCAGCGGCGTTCAGAAATATATAGATGTTCGCGGATAGCTGGAGATGGAAGACTTGAAGCGATTTCAAAAGCTGATGCGTAGGTGGACTTTACGAAGGTCGAAACGCGGATTTCAACTCAGTCCTCGCCGAGCGGGCGCTCGAACCGTATTTACGGCTCTGGAGAGTTCGTCGTCATCGTCCGCGAGCAGGAGGATCGCCATGTTTAAGGCTTCGATCTCCCGTTTCAACTGCCTGAGCTCTTGCTGCTTCCGCTGAAGCTGTGCATAGATCGGGTGGGGACGCGATGAGACACCAGCGGACTTTCTAAAGTCTGGGGAACTACCCGGCATCGTAGCCGCAAAGATTTTCGGCCGGTCCTTGCCATCTGCTCCGGTCGGAAGTTGGGTCAGGAACTGAAGGCCGAAACTGTTTGCGTTTCGGTTGCGCACCACGGCAGTGACTCGGGAGGGAGATGAAGTCGGAAACTGAAGCTGCATCATGTCGCCGAGTTCGAAGGCAATCGCCGCCCGCAACGCCATCCCTGCACGGCTGATTTCGGTCCCGCTGGCCAGAACGGGCATGGTCGGAATGCCGTTCAGCGCGACAATGCGCACTGGCAGATCGATCTGATATCGACGCCATTGCCGGGTGTTTTGAACGAACTGCGCTTCTTCTAACATCGGTAGTAATTAATTCTTAACCTTCATCCGCAGCCGCCCCAGATCCAGCAAGCGTCATTTCAGCAGATGCAAGTGAAAGAAGTAGATGCTGCCAACACAGAGTGCCAGCAACGTTGCGGCTCCGAGAATAGCCCGGAGAAGCCCCCGTCTCGGAGGTCGCTGGGCCGCCAATGCCGTCCTGTATTTCTCAATCCATTCCTGCTCGCCGGTGTCGAGAACGGACTGAACCGCCGTCCGCAGCCTGCGGTGATCATCTTCTTCGATTGCGACGAAGCGGAAGGGTTGCTTTGTGTTCGAAACAGGACTCAGCATCTCGGCTTCGCCGACCACCGCACCGGCCTGAGTCAAAAACATCAGGCTGAACTGCGACCCGCGATCGAGCAATTGAGTCACGTTCAGCAAGCCGCCGGTCAGCGAAATTGTTTCGAGTTTGCCTCGGGAACGGCGTCCGTCCGGTAAGCGAAGGACGGCCGGGGTGACGTCTGCGAGCCGCGCGCGCGGGCTGCGCCAGTTAGGGTGCAAGTGGGGGAGGTCAGTCATGCGCCATACCGAGTATGGTATGTACGTCCAAAAGTGAGAAAGTTACGGAAGGACTAACACCGTGCAAGTTACCTCAGTCCAAGGCTAAATCCCGTGCGGCACCCGCCAAAAAAATCGACCGACCGGCGTCAGCGATGCCGTCCGCATCCCTTTCCAGCGCTTTTCATCTAATCCGGCATGTCCAGAGGATTGGCTGTATCGGTGTTGGATCTTGTCAGCATGCGCGCCGGGGAAACTCCGGGCAGCGCGATCGCCAGATCTGTCGATCTTGCCCAACACGTGGAAAAACTGGGATATACGCGCTATTGGCTCGCCGAACATCACTCGATTGCGGGGCTGGCGTGCTCGGCGACATCGGTCTTGATCGGGCACGTCGCAGGGGCTACGACGAAGATTCGCGTGGGCAGTGGCGGAGTCATGCTGCCCAACCACGCGCCGCTGGTGGTGGCCGAGCAATTTGGAACGCTGGAGGCATTGTATCCGGGACGAATCGATTTGGGACTCGGACGCGCTCCGGGCGGCGATATCCAGACGATGCGGGCTCTTCGCCGCGACCTTGGCCAAACCGGAGACGATTTTCCGGAACTCCTGGAGGAACTCCGAACCTACCTGGGGCCGGAGCAACCGGGAGAGGCGGTCAAGGCCATACCCGGGCAAAACAGCAATGTGCCGATCACTTTGCTGGGTTCAAGCAACTTCAGCGCGCAACTGGCGGGCAGGCTTGGTCTGCCGTTTGCTTTCGCCGCTCATTTTGCTCCGGACTATCTCTACGCCGCGGCACGGCTCTATCGGGATCACTTTCGTCCGAGCGCGGTGTTGCGTGAACCGTACCTGATGGTGGGAGTGCAGGTGATAGTCGGGAAAACGGATGCAGCGGCCCGACGCCTGTTTACCACCCCGCAGCAGCGCTTTCTCCGCCTGATCCGGAATCAGCCTGTGGAACTATTGCCCCCAGTCGATTCCATGGATGGAATCTGGCTGGACTGGGAACGCGCGGCTGTCGAAAGCAAGATGCGCGCGGCCATCGTTGGTTCGGATGCCACAGTGAAGACGGGGATTGAGAAACTAGTCGAAGAGACGGGAGCCCGCGAGCTAATTGTCGTGACTGACACGTACGAGCACGCCGATCGCGTCGCATCGTACCAACGTGTGGCCGCGATAGCGGCGAGCATTGAGCTGCGACCTAGGATATCTTCAGAAGCATGAGACGGGGTTTCTTTCGTTCGCTCTCGATCCTCGTGAGCCCGTGCAAGAGTCCGGAAATTCTCTCATTGTCGTAGAATCGCGACTGGACTTTTGACACATGCAAATTGCCGTTTGAGGAGCGCATGGCTGCACTGATCGAAGCGATTAACGTAAAACGCAAAATGTTTTTTGAATTCGAGAACACTCCGTTCCACTGCCTGGAAGCTGAGGTCTCCACTCCTACCGCCAGAGGCGCCCAGACATTGGTTCGCCTCAAGATGCGCAATCTCTTGACTCGCGCCGTTTTCGACAAGACATTCAAGGCAAGCGACAAGTTCAAAGAACCGGACCTGGAAATGGTTCCCGCGTCGTACCTCTACAGCGACGGGGATGGTTCCTACTTCATGGATCAGGCAAGTTTTGAAACCCTCACTCTTTCCGACGACATGGTGGGAGACGCCAGCGACTTTCTTTCGGAGGGTTTAATCATCCAACTCCACAAATACAACGGAAACCCTATCGGCCTGCAAATGCCGACTCACGTCGAACTCGCGGTGACTCAAACGGAGCCGGGTGTTCGTGGAGATTCAGGTGGTGGGAGTGTGACGAAGCCTGCAAAATTGGAAACTGGACTCGAGGTTCGCGTCCCGCTCTTCATTAAAGAGGGCGAAAAAATTAAGGTATCCACCGAAACGAGAGAGTTTGCCGGTCGCGCATGACGAGCACGCTTAGGCTGCTGGAATTTGAAGTCTCTTCACAAATTCGGGAACGCGTTGGCGCGATTCAGCCAGCCCTGCAAGAACTGCGGAAATCTCTGACCCAGACTTTTGTAGTAGTCGATGCGTCCCTGTTTGTATTGGCGATAAACGGTCACTTCATCAACGTTGCCCAACGCCTGAATTGAAGCGGGGCCGATGCTGCCATCTTCCACCAGTTGTGCCCCCATACCGTTTAAGACCCGCTGCAGAAGCGACGTGGCATGGGTTCCCGCATTCACGTAGAAATCGCACACGATGTTCGCCAGATCCTGAAGGTCAAAATCGTCGCCACTGATGTTGTCCCAGTAAAGGGAGCGGTAGATGATTCCCGCCTGAGCATCGGATAGAGTCTTCAAATTGCCCGAAGTAGGCTCAATGCCCAACAGTTCGTGCGAGCAATGCTGAAACGTGTTCATCGTGATTCCCTTGTTGGTTTCACCACCCGGATCGGTGGGATCGTCAACATATCCGCCTTCAAAGCGCAGCAGCATGGGAAGGAACAAATCAAAGCTCGCCACAGGTGACCTCCGATTGCACATCGAAAAATCTGGGACTACGGATTGAGGGCCTTTTTCAATTCCGAAGTTCTTGCGTTTGTCATTTGGGTCAGGGTGGCGACTCTGATCAGTGGCGACACGGTACCGCCTTGAAAGAGACCCGCCTGAAAATCAGCATTCGCGGTCCTATATCGCAGCCACGCTCGCTGAGCTAGCCGTAACTTTTCTTTCTGTCCGATGTCCAAGTGACTCAATAGGTTCTGATACGCAGAATTCAGTTCGCGTTGCGCGGCCTCGTAGCGGCCGTTTTCACAGATGCGCATTGCGCTCTCGGTGGCCGCTTGCTGGCAATCCTGCACGTTCTGGTTGGCCGGAGCGGTGCTTTGCGAGAAGCAACTTGAAGCAATGACAACGAAACTGCACAACGCTATCGCTCGCGCTAAAAAGATCTTGGTCATCCGCTGAATTATCTTCGCGTCAGCCAGCGGAAACAAGAGGAGCAGCGTGGTCGGTAAGCATCCTGCGGGTTATGTCGAGCCCTTTGGTTGTTGTTGCAATTGCACAGTCGCCCATTTCGCGTGTTCCTGGGAAACCAGCGACTCAACTCTTTCCGCCAACAGAGCGTGGGGGTCCGGGACGTTGTTGTAGGGCGTGGCCTTCCCGAAGTAGATGTACTTTTCGTGTTTCAGGCCCTCACACGTGGAACGATACGAAACCCAGTTTTGTTCGTACTGGTTGAGATGCAGCATCCCTTCCAGAATCGTAATCAGGACTCCCAATCCGCCCGTGACCCATGTCATGTGCGGGAGATTGATAGCGGACAGAAGCGGAATGAAAGCAGCCGCAGCAATTTCGACCATTTTTATTCGCTTGAAATATCGTTGGTTTGCGCTGCTCTTGCGATCGTACCAGTCAATCTGATCTTCGAGCCGTTCCATGATCGGATCGCGATCCGGCACGTTCGACACTTGAGTATTCATGGCTGCAGATTTTAACCTTTCTGGCTCCATCCCATAGACAAAAATCTGCCTGGAGTATCGTTTGCGATGCCGCTGCCACAAACGTCCCGCGACCCAGATAGTCTGGGTCTACACTTGCTGAATCACTTAACAACTTGCGGTGTGCCCTTACTGTAGTGAGACTGCAGTAGGCCGGACGAGCCTATGAAGCTGTTGACGAAGTTCAATCTCATTCTCCTGCTCCTCTTTGGAGCGGCCGGCTTCATCATCTCCGAAGTCGCCTATTCATTTCTCATCAACAATGCACGCCGCGAAGTGATGCAGGAAGCCGAACTGATGATGGCAAGCGCGACGTCGGTGCGCGACTATACAGCTGAGAATTTGCGCCCCCTACTCGAGCGCACCCCTGAGCACAAGACGAAATTTCTGCCCGAGACAGTCCCTGCGTTCGGAGCGATCAACACATTCAACCGTCTCCGGAAGAAATATCCGGATTACTCCTATCGCGAAGCTTCGCTGAATCCAACCAATCCGGACGACCGAGCCACCGACTGGGAGGCCGACGTCATCTCGTACCTGCGCGATCATTCCACGGAAAGACAGGTTTCGGGAGATCGCGAAACGGCAACGGGGCCGGCGCTCTATCTTGCCTCTCCTATCCGCGCCAATGAGGGGTGCATGGAGTGCCACAGTCGACCTGCCGTTGCTCCGCCGGCCATGATTGCATCGTACGGCCCAGACCGTGGGTTTGGTTGGAAACCTGACTCGGTCGTTGCGGCGCAGATCGTCTCTGTTCCGATGTCCGTGCCGGTAGGCATTGCCAAGCAGGCATTCCATCTACTGATCGTGTATCTTGCCATCGCATTGCTCGCGACCATCCTCGCTCTTGACGCTGGGGTTTATTTCATCGTGATCCGACCGCTGAAGCTGGTTTCTGAAGCGGCCGATCGTGCGAGCAAGGGCGAAATAGCGCCAGTTCCGCTTGCCGCGAAGGGCAATGACGAGATTGCCGCGATGACCGCTTCGTTCAACCGCATGCAGATCAGCTTGGCGAAGGCGCTGAAACTTCTGGGGTGACAATCAGCTCTCTTGTGAGCATGGTTTGCCTATCCATTCAAAAGACTAAAGCTCACCGTAACCGTTGTTTCCACTGACACCGGCACGTTGTTTAGAAGGTATGGCTTGTATCTCCACTGTTTTACCGCATCGATAGCAGCCGGAATTAGCATCGGATGCCCGCTCACGGTTTTCAGACTCTCGACGGCACCTTCTTTCGAGATATTCACGTCGAGAACGACTAAACCCTGAACGTGTGCCTGGCGCGCCAATGGCGGATAAGAAGGAGTTATTTCATTGCTCAGAAGTTCGTGGGAAGTCTGAGCGGGTAGTCGCACCCGATGCGTGGGTTCTTTCATTGCGCTCGCGTCGACAGGAGCCGCAGCAGGCTCTTCGGCGGTACCTTTCGAAGCGGGGGGCGTAATGGTTTGACTTGCCGCCGGAGCAGATTCCTCCGGCTTCGCCGTCTGCGACGAACTCACAGCGGCCGGGGACGAATCATTTCGCTCGGACGATCCTTTTCGAAAACTCACAACGGCAACTGATACCAATGCGATGGCAACGATTGCTATGAGAACTGAAACCGAACTTCTGGACCGCCGTGATGATCGCGGCTGATCGAGTTCCGATTCTGCAACTTGCCGGGCGTCGGGGACGGGCGCGGATGGAGTCTTCGGTACGTCCTTGGCGCTGATCGCTGCCATTGGAATTGGTATCGAGAGAGCCGCAGTTACTTTTCGCAGAAACATTTCCCGTTGTTGCGGCGATTCGATTTCCTCTGCGACCTGGAGACAAAGCGTTTCTGTCGAATCGCTCGAGGCTGCGGCCCGCTTCACCACCACTTCAGCAATCGGGCCAATTTCGATTGCCAGCTCTTTGCTGATTCGTTGCAGGGTAGGGCCGTCGAACTTCGCCGCCGTTCCGACTTCGCCGCTCGACTGCGTCGGGGGAGCCGCAGCTCTCTCCTGGCGGGACTCGGCCGCCGATTTGATTTGAGTCGAACTTCCGATCAATCGACGCAGAGGTTCAACCAGGAGTTGGACGTCCGACTTCCATCGGGCGTGGGTCAACTCCACGCAATTGCGGTAGGCCAAATCCTTTAGACAATCCGGGAGTTCCTCCGCCCGCGGCATCTCTGCGTCGCGGAGGAGAACGGGAATGACAGCGATGTCTCTGCGCAAGGCAGCAGAAACTTCCTCGCGCACGAAATCTGCAGGATCATCGAGGCGGCGAACTCCAGACTCATCCTTGGCCTGGACCCACATGGGTCCTATCAAGACCAGTAGAACGCCGCAGTTCGCTACGCTTTCCTCAATTGCCTTTCGGAAATCCCGGCCCGCCTCGATGCCGGCTACATCCATGAATACTTTTTGCTCGCCGAAATGAGAGACCAGGTCGTCGAACAAACGACCGGCTTCTCCTTGGGAATCACTCCGGCGATAACTGACGAAGATCGCGCGCAACGATTTCCTCCCATAATGAACGAGAGCTGCAACGTTCCCGCTTGAGATATTGCTTTGGTTTCGGTGGTTGTAGCCAGTGTACTCTCGCTGCACGCTCAGACGCTGTTGCCAACTCATGGTGTTAGAAGACTGGTGTTTACTTACCAAACACTCATCGGTTCCCTGGTCGACGCGGTCGTCGACGACTGGCTTCAAGACCCTCTGGTCGCCGGGTTGTCCTCCGTAGTCATCATTTTTTCCGTTGTCTGTGCTGAATGCATCGAACGGCTACACTAGTGACCGGAGCCGAATTCAAATGTCATCCTCTTCCCCAAGGAAACACGCTGGACCGGTGAGCGACCAACCGGCAGTTCCGGAACCTTCATTCGCCGAACGATCGCGCACGCTCATGCACCGTGGACGAATCGGCAGTTTGTCGACTCATTCTCTGAAACAGAAAGGGTTTCCTTTCGGATCAGTGATGCCCTACGGACTGGACGATCGCGGCCGCCCAATTCTTCTCATTAGCACGATGGCGATGCACACGCAAAATCTGCGTGGCGATCCTCGCGCCTCCTTACTCGTGACCCAGGCGGATTCCAGTGGAGATGCGCTTGGCGCATCGAGGGTCACATTGATCGGAGAAGTCGTCCCAGTCGCTCAGCCGGAAGTGGCCGAGGCGCGCAAGCTCTATCTGCAAAGTTACGAGAACAGCAAATACTGGGTGGATTTCGAAGACTTCTCGTTTTACCGCATGAATGTGGTTGACGTGTATTATGTGGGCGGTTTCGGCGTGATGGGATGGGTGACCGCCGACGACTACGATAGAGCTCGACCTGATCCTTTGGCCGACGCCGCCGCTGGGATTATTGAACACATGAACGCGGACCACAAAGATGCGCTCGTCACGCTTACCCGCGTCTTTGCCGGTATCGAATCTCAAGAGGCAACGATGACCTCGGTCGATCGCTTGGGCTTCCACGTGCGCGCCAAGACGCAAGAGGGTATGCGTGGCGCGCGCATCGCGTTCCTTCGCGAAGTAAAAGATCCAACTGAAACGCGGAAAATCATGGTCGAAATGGTTCACCAAGCCCGATCGGCGTGAGACTCAGCGCTCGGAAATTATTGGGCAGCCTCGAAAACATCGCCTGACATGGGAAAGAACTATTCCGGCCCAGAAGAACCGCGTCGACCTCTATCGACTATGAATTACGTTTTTTCGCTTTCTCCCAACCGCCGAGTCTAAGGGCCATGGCGGTGCACCCAAGACGCAGGTCGTCGGCGAGGCTGTGATCAACCATCGTACGGGCGACAATCATCCCTCCGATGCATAACGAGGCGATGGCTTGTGCCTTGATGCGACGAGGTGCTTTCTTGTCGACAATGCTGCGATCCAGCACGTCGACCATCGCCTTGAACACCGTCTCAAATGCACGCCTCGCGCCAATCCCGCTTCGCGCGACGTCGGTTGGCAGTGCGACCATTGGGCAAGAGTTCTCCACGTCGTCGAAATGCTGGCGCGACAAATAGGCCTGCACAACTTGTGGGCCGACATCGGTCGAAGATAAATCCACGTGTACGCCTTCCCAGCAATTCTTCCACTCGGGATCGGTAAAGAAGCATCCCAGGACCTCGGCATAGAGATCGCTTTTGCTGCCGAAATAACTGTAGAAGCCGCCAGGCGTAAGGCCGGCACCGGCCATGATCTGTCGGAGAGAAACATCCTCGAAACCGTACCGATTGAATAACCGTCGAGCGCTATCAACGATCTTTCGCTTTACTGCAGTGCGATGACCCTGGGGATAAGGCATTCAAAGCTCCTCTTTGTTCTTAGAAATTGTTCGTTATGTTTCGACGAGTATCCGTTGCAAATAAAATATTACGTTGAACATATTATGCTCGCATGTTTTTATCTGAGCTCGTGGAACATCGCCATACGTAGTCAAAACGATGCGGAGGAAGAATGGACAACAAACAAGGATTTGAGCTTCGAGTTGGACGGACAACTCGGCGGCAAGTGTTGGCAACGGGTGCAGCTACCTTGGGTAGCCTTGTATTGGGTTCGGGCATTGCCCGTGCAGCCACAGAGGAAACGATCTCGCACACCTCGGAAGCGATCCACCAAGAGCCAGTATTCAAGGCTAGCCCTAAGCGAGTTTACGAAGCGCTCACCGACGCGAAGCAATTTGACAAGGTCGTACACGCGGGGGCAGCCATGAAATCCGGCATGGTCTCAACAGCAAAGCCCACGGAGATCAGTCATGAAGTGGGCGGAGCATTCTCGCTGTTCGGCGGGCTCATCGTCGGAAGACACGTCGAACTTGTTCCCAACAAGCGAATTGTCCAAGCCTGGCGTGCCGAGGGAGACTGGAAGCCCGGAATCTATTCGATTGCCAAGTTCGAACTCGTCGAGGAAGGGCAAAGCACCAGAATTGTCTTCGATCACCGGGGGTTTCCCGACGGCGACTGGGAGCACCTTGCCGCCGGATGGAAATCGAACTACTGGCAGCCTCTCGCGGTTTACCTGGGCTAAATTGACGGGCAATCCGGCGGTTGAAACCCTTCAGTAAGCCTTAAGGTTCGGGGTTTAGTATTCGATTCATGTGCTTGATGAATCGGAACCTGCATCGAGTGGCTGCGCGGAGCCTTGCCTTCCTCCTAGGGTGCGGCTTCGCAATAACATCTGGAGCTCAGGAGGCGCGGAACACGAGCGCGCCGGTGATCTCCCTTTCAGAAGCGATTCGCCGGGCCCAACTCAACGAACCGACGTTCGCGAGTGCCTTGGCTGCCCAGAAATCGGCGAGCATTGATCGCTATCTGGCGAGGGCCGCCCTTCTCCCTTCCGTCACCTATCACAACCAGTTGCTCTATACCCAGCCCAACGGACAACTCCTCAAAGGGACTCAGGTGGGATCGCAGGCGTCTCCGATCTTTATCGCGAACAACGCGGTTCACGAATACACGAGCCAGGCGTCGATCAATGAGACGATCGGTCTGAAACAATTGGCAGACGAGCAAGTCGCCTCGGCCAACGCGGCGCGGGCGGCAGCGGAGTTAGAGATCGCGCGACGCGGGCTCGTCTCGAGCGTGGTGAACCTGTACTACTCGGTTACCGCTTCGGAGGTGAAACGGCGTGTGCTCGAGGTGGCGCTTCAGGAGGCGCAGTCGTTCACTGACTTGACGACAAAGAGAGAGACGGCCCGGGAAGCCGCTCACGCAGATGTGGTCAAGGCTCAATTGCAGCAACAGCAGCGTCAACGTGATCTGAGTGACGGAATTCTGGCAGCCGAGAAGGCGCGAATTGAGCTGGCCGTCCTGCTATTCCCTGATCCGCGCACATCCTACTCAACGGAACCCGCAGGCGCTGCTCCAGCGCTTCCCTCTCGAGGCGAGGTGGACCGGCTCGCTTCCGACAAGAATCCTGAAATTCGAAGCGCACTGGCCGAAGTCCGGGCCGGAAATGCCGAAGTCAGATCGGCCAGGGCTTCCTACTTGCCGGACCTTGGCATGAACTTCAGCTACGGTATCGACGCGCCCCAATTTGCCACGCGCGGACCCGATGATGTTCAGAACCTTGGATATGCGATCAGCGCGACACTCGACATTCCGGTGTGGGACTGGTTCTCGACGCAAAAGAGAGTTAAGCAGAGCGAAATACGGCGCGATGCCGCAAAGGTTTCTCTGACGGCAGCGCAAAGAAGGCTCATCGCAACCCTCGAAGAAACATACGCCGAGGCAGACGCTGCGCGAAACCAATTGGATTTGCTGGATCAAAGCGTCCACACCGCTGCCGAGAGTCTTAGACTGACGAAGCTTCGCTATTCGGCTGGAGAAGCGACGGCACTCGAAGTCGTCGATGCCCAGACAACTTACATATCGATAGAGACTGAACAGGCTGATGCAACCGTCCGCTACCAAACAGCGATGGCGGGACTGCAGCTGCTGACTGGAGCCATGTGAACGCGGACCTTCATTTTTTTCGACGAGCGGCCTACCGGCGCCCTACTTGGGTGATACTCCTTTTGTTTTGCGCGTCGCTTCTGCAATCTTGCAAGAAGTCCGATAGCGAGGCAGGCGCGGTTGTCGCAGTGCAGGCAGAGCATCCTGAGGTTGGCGAGATTGCCGAGAATGTAACAGCCAGCGCAACACTTTCACCCGTCGCCCAGGCAGCGATCTCTCCGAAGATCACGGCTCCAGTCCGCACCTTCTATGTACGGCGCGGGTCCAAAGTAAAAACGGGGCAACTACTCGCAGTCCTTGAAAACCGCGACCTGACGGCACAGGCTCTCGACAACCAGGGCCAATACACCGCCGCGCAGGCATCGTTCGACATACAGACCAAAGCGCAGGTGCAGGAGGACTATCACAAGGCAGAATTGGATGTGGCTCAAGCAAGAGCGCAACTCGAATTGCAAAGACAGATTGTTGAAGCGCGACAAAAGCTTCTCGCCGAAGGAGCGATTCCGGGCAGAGACTACGACACGGCCGCTGCGGCCCTGGTGCAAGCGCAAGCAACATACGACGTCGCGCAGAACCATCTGGAATCGCTGAAAGCCGTAAGCCGGCAAGCGTCGCTCGAGCAGGCTCAAGGCCAACTTTCTTCCGCCAAGGGAAAATATCTCGCTGCCCAGGCCCAAGTCTCCTATTCCGAAGTGCGAAGTCCGATCTCAGGAGTTGTGACCGACCGTCCGCTCTTTCCCGGCGAAACGGCAAACTCAGGAAGCACGCTGATCACGGTCATGGACACATCCTCCCTTTTGGCCAAAGTTCATCTTGATCAAACGGTGGCACAGCGGCTCAAAGTCGGTGACGCTGCTACCGTCACGATTCCGAGCGTCGAGGAGCCTGTGTCTGCGAAAGTCTCGCTGGTAAGTCCGGCTCTCGACCCTGGAAGCACCACCGTTGAGGTATGGGTCCGCGTCGACAATCGTGGCGGTAAATACAAAGCCGGCACACCCGTTGGAGTTTCCATGAAGGGACGAGCAGCGGCGAAGGCCGTCAAGGTGCCACTGTCCGCCGTGCTCACCGCGACCGACGGTTCTAAGACGGTAATGGTGGTCGGATCTGACGGAGTTGCGCACAAAAAAGCGGTGCAGTTGGGCATCAGCGATGGCGAAGATATTCAAGTGACGGATGGGCTCAACGGATCCGAAACCGTGATCACTACAGGAGCATACGGCCTCGACGATGGAACCAAGGTGAATGTTGGCAAGGCTGGGAACGACGAGAAACCGAGTGGAGAGGCGAAGTGACCGACAAGGCCGCCCCGCAGAATCCCACCGACACTTTCTGGCTCGTTCGCTACCGAGGGCCGATCTTCTTCTTTCTGATCGTGTTTTCTCTCGCCGGAATCTACGCGTCAGAGCAGGTCCCGATTTCCGTTTTCCCGGAAACGAATTTCCCGCGCGTCGTGATCGGCGTTGACAACGGCGTGATGCCGGTTGAGCAAATGCAGGTGACCATCACCAAGCCGGTGGAAGATGCTGTGAACTCTGTTCCGGGCCTGGTGACGGTGCGTTCCACGACCAGCCGGGGCTCCGCCGAGGTCAGCCTTTTCTTCGATTGGAGCGTCGACATGTACCGGACTCTCCAACTTGTGGATGCGGCCATCGGCCGAGCACGACAAACGCTTCCGAACACAGTCACGATTACGACGAACCGCCTCACCTTCGCGACGTTCCCTATTCTTGGATACAGCCTCACGTCCGACCGTTTGTCTCAAACGCAACTCTGGGAGCTGGCAACCTATCAGCTCAAACCGCCATTGAATCGTGCCACCGGAGTCAGCACCGTCACAGTGCAAGGCGGAAAAGTGCCGGAGTTTCATATCGTGCCTGACATGGCGCGCATGCAGACCGCGGGCACAACGATTCTCGACCTCGTGAATGCAGTACAAGCGTCCAACATCATCGATTCTCCCGGACTGTACGAGGCCAATCATCAACTGATCCTCGGCCTCGTCGGCGCGCAAGCGCATGATGCCGAACAACTCGGGCATTTAGTGGTCAAGACAACAACAGCAGGAACCGCTGTCCGGGTCTCAGATGTGGCGACGGTACAGAACGGCGTGTTGCCGGTATACACGGCAGTCACGGCGAATGGAAATGCCGCGGTCCTTCTGAACGTCACGCGGCAGCCTTCCAGCAACACCGTAGCGGTCGCCGACGCGGTCGCCGAAAAGGTTCAGGAACTGCGAAAGATCTTGCCCTCAGGCGTTCGGCTAGAACCGTACTACGACCAGTCGGAACTTGTTCGCGAGAGCATCCGGAGCGTCCGTGACGCGATTCTCATCGGCCTTGTTTTGGCTTGCATAATCTTATTTCTTTTCTTGAGTGATTGGACGTCGTCGGTTGTCGCCGGACTCGTCATTCCTGTGACCGTCGCGATTACGATTCTCCTTATGTGGGCCATCGGAGAGAGTTTCAATCTGATGACCCTTGGCGGCCTTGCGGCGGCAATTGGACTGGTGATCGATGACGCGATCGTGGTCGTCGAAAATATCGTCTCGCATCGTGATCGCGGCGAGAACCGCTCGCAGGCGGCTCGGCTGGCGCTGCGAGAAATCGGAGCGCCTCTGGTCGGGTCGACCATAACGCCGGTCGTCGTGTTCCTGCCCCTCGTTTCAGTCACCGGCGTGACGGGAAGTTTCTTCCGCGCTCTCGCCATCACGATGACGATCGCGCTGCTCACTTCCCTGCTGCTGGCAGTTACATGGACTCCGGCGCTCAGCCTCGTTCTTCTGCGCGACAAACGCGACGGTGAAGCCACTGACCACGAGCGGCATGGCCGCATGATGTCGAAAATACTGCAATGGCATAAGCGAGGGCTTGACTGGTCGTTGACTCGCCCATTCATGTTGCTTGGTCTCTGCGGACTCTTGGCCGTAGGCGGTTTCCTCTTCTATCAAGGCCTCGGATCTGATCTTCTCCCCGAAATGGACGAGGGAGGATTCATCCTTGACTACATCATGCCCGCCGGCAGTTCCCTGTCTGAAACGAATCGCGTGCTGGAGCACGTGGACCGCCTTTTGCACAGCATGAACGAGGTGGAAAGCACGTCGCGGCGAACGGGCCTGCAGATGGGGTTCGCCGCGGTCACTGAAGCGAACACGGGCGACATCACGGTGAAGTTGAAAAGCAAGCGTGATCGCGGGATCGACGAGGTCATCTCCGATGTACGCGCGCAGATCAAGAAGACTGAACCTGCACTCGACGTAGAGTTCACTCAGGTTCTTCAGGACATGATTGGCGATCTGTCGAACGCGCCGGAGCCCATCCAGATCAAGGTCTTCGCCAACGATCCTGTGTTGCTCGCAGATCTCGGCCCACGAATCGGGAATGCAATCAGCCAGATTGGTGGCGTGGTCGACGTCCAGAACGGAATCGACAATACGATCAGCGGTCCCGCCACCGACTTCCAGATCGATCCAACGGCGGCCGCACGAATGGGCTTCACTCCTTTTGAGATTGCCGAGGACGCGACATCCATTCTCGATGGAGTGACAACCACCGATCCGCTTGTCGCGAACGGCAAGCCCTACACGATTCGCGTACGCCTCGGGGATAGCACACGCCAATCGCTGGATACCATCCAGGACACGGTCTTCAATAGTTCTACGGGCAAACTGGCGACACTCGGATCAATGGCGAAGGTAACGCAACTGCCTCCGCAAAACGAGATCCGGCGCGAAAACCTGCAGCAGTTAATTACCGTCACCGCCCGGCTCGAAAGTTCCGATCTTGGAACTGCAATCGCAAAGGTCCAACGCGCCGTCAAGGCAATGCACCTGCCGCCATCCGTGAAAGTTGAATACGGCGGGACTTATCAGGAACAGCAACAATCTTTCCATGAGCTCTTGCGGGTTCTCCTTTTATCTCTCGCGCTCGTGTTCGGTGTTCTGATGGTCGAATTTCGCAATTTCTGGGCGCCGATCGCGATTCTCACATCATCCGTGCTCTCGATCGCGGGAGTACTCTTCGCGCTGCTGGTTACTCGAACAAGTTTCAACGTCGCATCTTTCATGGGCTTGATCATGGTGATCGGCATCGTCGCGAAGAATGGCATCCTGTTGCTCGACGCGGACGAACGCTACCGTCACGAAGGTGTCTCAGCACGCGAAGCTTTGGTTCATGCAGCGCGGCGACGCCTGCGGCCCATCCTGATGACGGCCGCCGCAGCAATCTGCGGAATGCTTCCGCTGGCCTTTGCGCTCGGCTCGGGATCGCAGATGCTCCAACCTCTTGCCATCGCTGTGATTGGAGGGCTTACGATCTCAATGGTCCTGAGCTTGATCGTCACGCCTGTGGTTTACTACCTGCTGACTGGATCCGACCGCTCCGCAACCTAAGTCCTGTCACCGTCGGCAAGCGCAATCATTTCGACGGGAGCCAGCTCGACCGCTTGCGCACCGAACTGGCGAAGTTGTTTGAATCTGCTGAGACCGATTCGTAAGCTGAGACATCCAATCAACGTTGGTCGATCACGGCTGCTGGGTCTTCTGTCATAGTTAAAAGCCAGATCCGCCAGGAGGGGTTCAGCGAATGTTCGAGAGCATTCTGTGCCAGGTTACCGAGTACGACTCCGAGGTCTTGGAGTCTCTACTTCAACTCGCCGTCGAGGTCGCTCGCGAAGGACGGGAGGGCCGACGCGTTGGCACACTTTTCATGCTCGGCGACGAGGAGGCGGTTCTCGCCCGATCTCGCTCGTTGATACTGGATCCGCTCGCGGGCCATCCCGAATCCTCGCGACACATCACGAATGTCAATCTTCGCGGAACCCTCAAAGAGTTGGCACAACTTGATGGAGGCTTCGTGGTCAGCCACGCCGGAGTCGTTGTTTCCGCTTGTCGCTATCTCGATGCGATCGGAACGCCCGTCGATATCCCTCTCGGCTTGGGAAGCCGCCACTTGGCTGCCGCAAATATGAGCGCGGTCACTAAGGCGGTCGGCATCGTGGTGTCGGAAAGCTCCGTGGTGCGGATTTTTTGCCATGGTCATCTGGTCGGAGAAATTATTCCTGAACTGTGGATGATGGAGCACGCCGCGCAACGTCAAGAAACCGTGAAGAGAGAACGAGTCGGCGAGTTGACGGTGCTCACTCCAAATCCGCGCCGCACCCTGAAAGTCCTGTAGCGATCGCCTTCCTACCCGCCAGGCAAGCCTCGTCAAAATTCAAAAGTCATCACAGCACGGTATCGCGAATTTTAAATCGGGCAACCGACGCCTATTTGCACTAAAACCGGCACGACATACACCTGCATCATCGGTAAAACGTCAACGATGTGGGATACGAAGAGCACTCCGACGGTGGGGGATTTTCGCTGAACAAAAGCTATTCTCAGGTTCTCATTGCCGAGTTTGGCGCCGGATTTCGTCGGAAAACACTTTGGGCACGTTACCCCTGTGCCACCGCAATTCGGGCCATTTTCAAGCCTTCCCTTTTGGTAGAAACTTGAATCATCATGGCAGCCGAACCGACCACCACCGGCAAAGACAAGCTGAGAGTCGAGAAAGTCTCACTTCTCGTCCTGGCTCTTTGCATCATTGTGCTGGTTGGGTTGTTGGTCTTCCGACCGTTCTGGTAGGGAGCGAGCGTTCTCCGGTTGCGTTATCAATCTGACGTTCTGGACGAAAACGGACCGCAGAGTTGATAAAAGGTAGCGGTGCTGAAACGAAATAATCCGAGCAGGGAATTCAGAAAAAGTGTCGAGGCGAAGCCCTTCGGCTTGAGTCGGGCATAGACCAGATTCATACTCCAAGCTGGACTGGTGTAGACCGTTCCCGCGTTGGCTACGCCGATCCGGCTGCGGATGCGTGGCTCGTACACAATTTTTTCGACTCCGTCATTAAAGAATTTCGCCAGATGCAAGATCCGGCTGCTGTAACAAACTCTTGCGCGCTGTGGCAATCTGCCCTTCTTGCGATATTTCAAAATCAGCGCCGTCGCTTCGGCCGCTTGGCGAAGCGCCGCCGTCACTCCATTTGCTGTGATGGGGTCGACCATCGACGCGGCCTCCCCGGCGATCAGCCAGTTCTCGCCTGCAGATCGCGCATGCACCCGGCAGCGAAATGAAGTCACGTTCAAAGGGGTGGACGGATCGGATCTCACTGCGCCTAGAAAGTGAGGAAACCTGGCTAAGCGCTCGCGAAAAATATCGTCGACCGAAAGCCCTTGATCACGCGCCGCCTTGATCGCCGCTCCGGTACTGACATACCCAACACTCACGATATCGGGATTGACAGGGATCTCCCAGATCCAATCGAGATATTCCGAAGGCGAGGGATCCATGTAGAGGGTCGTACCCTCCACAGGACTTGGCGCTTGGAAGTACGTCCAGATCGCGACTTTCGCCGGGCCATATTGATGAGCTGGCAAATTGAACTCGCGGGCGAGGAGTGAAGCACCGGAACCGGATGCGTCGATGAACCAATTCGCTGAAAGGCTGGTCCCGTCGGCAGTCATAACAGCGGAGATCTTTCCGTCTTGCCTTTCAACCTCGACGACTTTTTGCGCCATGAAGCGCACGCCCTGATCCACGGCTAGCCGCAACAGTTCCGGGTCGAGCCGCAATCGGTCCAAGTGCAGGGTTCGCAATTCCACATTAAAGGGCGACTTCGCCAGCCAGGTGGATGGCACGTACTGTTGCGATCTCCCGTCGCGAAGCCGAAGGGTTACATGACGTTTCCAAGTCGCGATGCCGGCTGTCACCAATTGCTCCATCGAAAGTCCGAGCGCCTTCAACAAGTCAGGCGCAGACCAGTCAAGCGATTCTCCAACCGCCGGGCGAACTGCTTCTTGCGGTTCAAGGCAGATGACGCTCAGACCCGCTTTGGCGAGCTGCAGCGACGCCGCTTTTCCGGCCAGACCTCCACCGATGACGATTACGTCGCAGACGGTATTGGCTTTGTCGTCCATGGATACAAGTGTTTTGAGGCCGGTTCGGGAGTATAGGCTGAAACGTCCACGCCGATTCGGAGGGGAAGCTGCGCGGCTTCCCAGTCACCGTTTATATATCAGTTTTCAAAGCTCACTTGCGATCCAGTGCGCTGAGAATCTGCTCGATTTGCCACAGGTGGCGGCGTTCGTGGGCCAGCAGCATCCGGAAGGCGCCGTAGACGTTGTAGCTGACACGCGCGTACACCGGCGACTTGATCTTTACGGTGTCGATCGCCAGCCCGCCTGCTGAGACGACCGCCCTGGATAATTCAGATTGCGAATCGACGAACGCTGACCACGCGAAGTCGAAATCCTCATGCTTCGGGGTCAGTTGGGGAAGGACTTTTATCCGAATGCGGTATGGCGGTTCCAGATTGCGAATAAACAACCGCGCCAGCATTCCTGTCCGCAGTGAACGGCCCGTGACCAACCTCGGAGCCGTCGCGATAGAGTCCGATATGGCCGGAAGGAACGCGCGCGTCGTCTGCGCAAGATGATCGAGACACTGCGCCACTGACCACGAATCTGGCTCGGGTCGAGCGTTCAGCTCAGCCCGGGTGCGGCCTTTCATCAGGCCCTCGCCGGCGTGAGTCACGATCTGGATCTGCTCCGCGAGCGTCGCTAGTTGGCGAAGCGAAATCAGGTTCTTATCGCCATCTGCAAAAAGGGAGTGAACCTCGGGCGCCCGCGCAATGCTTCCCGCCGCTCCAGTCAGCATTTGCATTCTTCGATCACGCCTTTCGGAACTGGGAAGCTGTGAACCTCGACGTACACGCTCGAACGGAAGGCCTTTGAGCGGGACGGGAGAAGAAGTTAGCTGGGACCGGGGTGTGCGGGCAATAGTACAAAAAGCTTATGAGCCAACAACTGCACCAAGACGCACCCGCTATTATTGGAGTTCCAAACTCTTCCGACGAAGCAAGGAATCCTGACCTTTTGCGTTCACGGATCATACAAAATTCCAATTTCCGTAGGCTCTTCTGCGCTTCTGGATCAGGCCAAACAAGGCTAGAGGCGCGGAATTCATCACTTTAAAAAAAGCTTGGATACTCTCTAACAAATGGAGTATGTTTGCCGGATTAAAAATCTGGGGCAAGGCCTGGTTCTCACCAAACCTGGTTCTGATTTTCTCGATCACACAAATTCGAAGATACCCTGGCTTCGGTGATCGACGTTCGCGGGTGAAACCTCGCCGGCTCCAAGAGGACTCCAGCCGTGAAATTTCCTCGCTGTTTCTCTAGCTTCGTAGTGGTTTCCCTTTTTGGCGGCTCTCTGTTTGCGCAATCTACGGCGCCAAACCAGGCCCAAGCCTCGAACCCAGCCTCTACCAGACCTTCCGCGACCGAGAACGCTCCGCGACCGGCGTCATCGGAGTTTGTGATTCCCGGTCCACAGCGGTCTTTCCTTCGCATGGCGGGCATCAGCCAGAAGGTTGCGCCCGATGAGGTCCTGCCTTTGTTGAGCAGGAATATCTTCACGCAGGGATACGAGGGCACTACCCGGCCCACCGAATTCCTGGTTCTGCTGAGGCGCTATGTTGTTCAGGCTAAAGAGCTGACCGCTCTGGCCGCCGAAACCGGCATGATGATTCGAGTGACGAATTGCGACGATGCCAAGCCGCTACTACGCATTCTTGGATATCGAACTCGAGCCAACTGTGGACATCCAGAAACCGCCTTGCAGACAGAAGATCCGGAACGTGCGTTTCTGGCGATCGACTCCGGATTTCCCCTACCTGAGTTGGAGCAGACGCTGCAAGGTGGCAAGCCATTCGAATATGCGTACTCGTCCTCTCCGGTGCCGGTACTTTTCGCCGAGAACAACTGGACCAATGCGAGCCGCAAGAATTACGTCGAAAATAGCCGCGACTTGCTCGATACACTTCTGTACGACGGCGACCTTGCCCGCCTCTATTGGGCTCTCTCGCGCATCGACGCGGAAACCAGCAAGTTCTTGCTGCAATCCATTGGCATCCCGAAACTTCTTCCCTACGCCGCCGTCCTGGATTTCTACGGACGCGAACTTTTCGTGTCCGATGGACGAGTCAGGGTACCGGGAGGCACCGAGGCCGAAGCTGGATGGAAGGACCTCGTTGGCGCGAGTCCAGCGTCTCCATCCGAGTTTATTCCACGTTTGGTGGCAAAGGATAAAGGCTGGCTCGCAGCGTACTTCGACGTTCTTTCGCGCGCAAGCCGGACGCAGCAGGGGTATTTCACCGATCCGAAGCGGCTTCGATTTTTATACAACGGTGTTCGGGCCGCCGAGATGTCGACCAAGGCGACCCGAGGCGCATTCCGGCCTGCACCTGCAATGCTCCTGCTGGCGACACGACTGCAATTCGACCGAACAGGAGAGCCTCTCGTTCCGGGCGGCCTCGCCGAGTGGAAACAGATTCTGTGGCACGGACGAGATACAAGCCTCGTCCACAAATGGGCAAAGGGAGCGAGCAAACTCAATCGTCCCGAAGATCTTGTGCAGACAATGTTTTCCCTCTCCCGCGCCCCCACCGACTCCGGCCCGCTTCAGATCTACATGGCGATCTGCGAGATCGATAGCCGGCGTCCTTCCGATCGGCAGCTGTCGGCTGCGACGGTTCGATTGCTTGCGAACAAATTTGAGGAATACAGCGATCAATATCGGGTTTTCGCCGAGTTCCCGGAGCTAGGTGACGACTCCATCACACGATTCCTGGAAGTGGCTCAGACGCTCAACAACGTACCAATGCCTATCCGAGCGAATGCCTTTGGCACGTTTCAGGCGAATGTCGGCATTTGGCAGATTCTGGCCCGGCAGGGTCAGATCTCAAATTCGCACATCAACGATTCGTGGCAACGCGTCATCGAGCCATTTGCGGGAATTCGATCCGCGGCCCAAGTCTATGACGCAGGATGGAATTCACTGGCGGAAGTCTTTCGCTTCACCACCGGCAAGCCTCATGTTTCGCAAGACGAAATTATTGAACTGCTGGCGGGACCACAGCAAACGACACCGGAAGGCAAGCAGATGCATCGAGAAGTGGCGGCTCGGCTGCGCGCCGTCCTGGACGACCAGCGACTGGTCTCGCTCGACACCCTAACGACCGTGGGCAACGGCTTGGCTGAAAAAGAACGCGGAAAACATACCGAGGAATACGTTGTTCTGCTGGCTGCCGAAACTCGAGAATTCCAGATGCCCCGCCCCATCTTTACCAGCGGTGAGCGCACGGAGTGGGCGGCCGGAATTTACAACAATCACCACACCGACGTGGAGATGCGAACTGACATTCCAAAGCTCCTGAAGGCCCCCACGGCGTCGCACGCGCAGATCGAAGAAGCGCGCGGCCAACTCGCCTCATTCCTGCGCGACACGTTGGTGGGCCTGAACTACGCCTACTACGAACCGCCGGGCGCACAGGTGCTGCACAACAATCCTCTCCTTGTCCGCTCTCACGACTTCGCGGGAGAGAGTGTTGGCGGCATTAAGACGCTGTGGCAGGCACCCCAAATGCTGGGGCAGGGTTCCCCCGCGGGTGGCGGCGCTCATTTCGTCGGTTCTCTGGCCGACCTCCCCTTCGCTCTCGCAGAGATCGAGGAGGACTTCATTTCACCGGACAGCGTTCAGGCGCTGGTGTGGGAAGAAATGACGCCAGAGTTGTTTACCAGCGCGATCCTACCTCGCTGGTGGGATGTCAGCCCTCTTGAACTTCACGCGGTAGCTCTCTATCAGCGCGGCGGAGAAGAGCTCATGACCGCGTCCGGAACCGACGAGGCAGTGCGGGGCAAGGTATTGGCTATCCTGTCCGACCGTCTGCTTCCCGGACGGATGCGGCGAATCAGCGACGCGATGGTTGCGGGGCACGTTGCCGATGTTCTTCCTGAAATGATGCCCGCGGATACGTTCTATCTTGCCGCGGAGTTCCAACGCAAATATCCAGATCAGCCTGCCACAATCGGATCCGCCATTCTGGAACTGCAGGAGCTTTGCCAGCAACATCCGGAGCAAACCAACTGGCAGCGGCTGTCTCGCGACTTCGGCACCCCGCATCCGAGCATGGCGGCAAACTATGGTTTGGAGTTGCTCAACGTCCCGCCCATGCCGCCATTTGCCGGAAATTCTAGCCGATTCCTGGCTGAATCCTGGGACTCGCCGAATCTTTATTGGGCGCGACTGGCTGACGAAGCGGGATATTCCCCGGTCATGCTGAATCATCTTGTACCGGAGTTGACGCGGCTCATGGTGCAGAAGATTTTCGCAACGGATTTCGAGGATTGGCCGGCTTTGCTACGAGCGATGCGAGAGGCCGGCGCAGATTTTCGCGAAGGCAAGCTGGCTTCACCCGCAAGGATGAGCGCTGCTAGAAACTAGTTTCTCATCCAGGCGGACTTTTCGACCGAAACAATCACATCCCGAGGCACATGGAGCCTTGGGAGAGGAGTCTACAAACCATGGCAAGGAAATGCGGTCTGCTTATCGTGCTGACTTTGGCGGTCTTACTTGGAGATCAAACGAATACCAAAGCTCAGGATAGCCCGAACATCCACGTCGTAGTGAACATGGTCCAACTCAACGTGGCGGTCACCGATAAGAATGGAAATTACATTACAGGGCTACGCCCGAAAGACTTCACGATCGTGGAAGACGGAATCGTGGAGAAGGCGGCCACCTTTGCGGAGGGCAACGGAGCGGCGCATCGCCTCAATGACCTCGGCGAGCCGGATATGTCGACTGATCTGGCTCAGGATGTGCCCAACCAACTTCCTGACGGGACGACACCTGCGACGCTAGCGTCCCTGGTGAATGGAGCGAATGTATTTGTGCTGTTCGATACCAGCGACTATATGTATCGCGGCTTCGTGTTCGCACAGGACGCCATTTCCGACTTCATTCGTTCCCTGGAAACAGCGGACAAGATCGCTTTTTACTCCTACAGCCGCGATCTTTCTCGAGCGAGTTCGCTGACGGCTGACCGGACCCAGCTGCTGAAAGCAGTGCGCTCCACTGTCGCTGGAGATCAGGCGGCCCTCTACAACGCACTTCTCTTGACGCTGAAAGACGCGGCGCAGAACAACGGCCGCAAAGTCGTAGTGGTGTTTTCCAACGGTCCGGACAACTCAAGCGTGGTGCCACCGGAAGATGTTGCCGAGTTCGCGCAATCCACGGGGGTCTCGATCTACATGATCAGCACTCGCGAAGCGCGTCTGGAACCGGTATCCACGGTTGTATTCGATCGAATGACCGCGGCCACCGGCGGCAAAGCCTACTTCGCGAAGAACTGGCGGGATGAAACCCGAGCCTTCGCTTCGATCCGCGACGACCTCGCACATCTCTATTCTCTGAGCTACTACCCGAAAGCCAACGCGAACACCGGATGGCGCGCGATTACCGTGAAGCTAGTGGGAGATCAGCTGAAAAAGTACAAGGTTCGGACTCGCAACGGGTACCGGCCTCAGCCAGTCAGATTTTCGGGAGATAGCAAGACCGCATCGTCGGAGGGTGGTCCGGCCGCAGAGCGCCCAACAACAACGGCACGTCCCTAGCGGTAGGGCACCTTCAACCTGACGACGCGGATGAGGTCTGCCTGAGTTAGAATTGCACTTCGCAAGCGCAACGATCTGGCATAGTATACGCACTCGAAACGTTGCGTACGCGAGCACGGCATCCGCGTAATTAGCAATGCGTTGAGCTGCCTCTTTGCACTATATAGACTAGGCAGAAATAAGCAGGGGCCGCGACCAAGCGGATTTGAGTGGCCGCAGCTCGTGCCGCAGGGCCAGGGCCGCACACATGATCGGCAAATCGCTTCGCTCGTACCACATCGACTCCAAGCTGGGAGCGGGCGGTATGGGGGTTGTCTACAAAGCAGTCGATTCCCGCCTTGGGCGAACGGCTGCTATCAAAATTCTCTCCACACATGCCCTGAGCGCCGACCGCGAACGGCGCTTCGTTCAGGAAGCCAAGGCCGCGTCATCTCTGAACCATCCGAACATCGTCACGATTTACGACATTGATACTCAGGAGATCGATGGCCAGCCTGTGCAGTACATCGCCATGGAATACGTGGCGGGGGAGACTCTCGATCAACTAATCGGACGGAAAGGCCTGCGCATTCGAGACGTCCTGAAATTTGCCGTTCAAATCGCCGACGCGCTCGCCTCTGCTCACGCAGCCGGAATCGTACATCGCGACCTCAAGCCATCGAACGTAATCGTGAGTCCGCAGGGGACAGTGAAGATCCTCGATTTCGGTTTAGCAAAACTCGGCGAGTCGGAAGACGCCGACGCTTATGCCGAAACCTTGCATGGGGAAGGATCGCCACTGACGGAAGAAGGCACCATCCTCGGAACTGTGGCCTACATGTCGCCGGAGCAGGCAGACGGCAAGAAGGTCGACAGCCGGTCCGACATTTTCTCGTTCGGATCTGTGCTCTATGAAATGGCTACGGGACAACGCGCGTTCGCCGGAGGGTCGAAACTGTCATCGCTGTCAGCAGTGATGTACAAAGATCCCGAACCGGCTTCCCAGAAAGTAGCGGAAGTCCCGCCGGAACTCGATCGAATCATCGCTCGCTGCTTGAAGAAGGATCCTGGACGCCGCTGGCAAACGATGGCGGACGTCAAAGTTGCACTCGAAGAACTGCGCGAAGAGATGGACTCCAGCAAGTTCGTTCTCGAGAAGCCGGCAAGCAGCGCACGTAGAAAACCGCAAACGAGACTTTGGATCGGATTGGGTGTCCTCGCAGGAGTCGTTCTTGGGCTGGCGTCGCGGATCTCGTACGAATACGAACAGAAATTTGTTCGCCCCGTCGAGCCCCCTTCATTTCAGCGCCTCACATTTCGCAGAGGCGACGTGACATCGGCGAAATTTGCTCCCGGCGACAACGTTGTCTACAGTGCCGAATGGGATGGCGCCCCCTCGACCTTGTTCTCCGCCCAACCTGGCAACCGCGAAGCCCGGCCACTGTCCCTACCGAGCGCAAGGGTGCTGGCAATCTCACAAAAAGGTGAAATGGCCATACTCCTGGGCGGCGAAGACGTTGGCACTCTGGCGCGCGTCCCGTTCGGCGGTGGCGCGCCGAGAGAAGTGCTTGAAGGAGTGAGCGGCGCGGATTGGGGGCCCGATGGCGAATCGCTTGCTGTCGTGCGAGCCATAGGAGGAAAATTCCGCCTCGAATATCCGATCGGCACTGTGCTGTACGAAACCGAAAAGCGTCCGTCGATGATGCCGCGCGTTTCCTCCGACGGAAAGCTCGTTGCCTTCTTTGATTTCGACGTCGAGGTCGGAGACTACGCTCTCTGCATCATCGGTCCCGACCATCCCCGCCAAGTCTTATCCCGCGGATGGCGCGCGATCGGAGCTCTGAATTGGTCTACAGATAATCGCGAAGTATGGTTTTCAGGCGGCCAACCAGGCAGTGATCCGGCAATGTACGCCGTTACTCTCTCGGGCGTTCAGCGGTTAGTCTCTCAGACCGGCGGAATGATCGTGATGCAAGATGTTGCCCGCGACGGACGCGTTCTGCTAAGTACCGTGAATTCGCGCCTCGGCATCTTGTATGCGCCGCCAAACAGCGCACCGCAACGCGACCTGGCGTGGCTCGATTCTTCGCTGATGTACGAGCTTTCCAACGACGGAAAGTCTCTCGTGTTCGTCGAACTCTCCAACGGCCAAGGTCGAAACTCAGCCATTTATCTTCGGAAGACCGACGGTTCGGCCGCCATCCAGCTCGGATACGGCAACCGGCCTTCCCTCTCGCCGGATGGAAAATGGGTCGCGTGCATTCGCCATGTTGGTGATCGATCGAGCTTGATGTTGCTTCCTACGGGTCCAGGAGAATCGCAGTTTCCCAAGATCGATGGAATCCATTTCGATGGCGTGGAGTGGTTCGCGGATAACAAGAGGATTCTGTTTACCGGCAACGAAACGGGCCGCGCGATGCGCACATGGATGTATGACCTGGAAAGCAAGAAATCAATCCCTCTCACCCCCGAGGATTCGCGTGGAACAAGGGTTTCGCCCGACGGACAATGGTTCGTCACCGTGGATCCCCACAGGTTGTTGCTTTCTCCCGTAGCCGGAGGGGATTCCAAAACGATCATCGAATTGCAGACTGGCGAGAGTACCGTGCGCTGGAGCGGCGACGGACGTTATCTTTTCCTGCAGCAACGCGAACCAGGAAGCATCAAGATCAGCCGGCTGGAAATGTCCACCCGTCACCGAGAGCCATGGATGGTCATCAAAGTCCCTGAACCGGGAGCCGAATTCTTCGGACCGCTTTCGCTCTCTGCGGATGGCAAGTCTTGCGCCGCAACCTTCCAGCACGATCTGGCGAATCTGTTTCTCGTCCGTGGATTGAAGTAATTGAGCTTTCGCTTCAGCCCGTCCGTTCCCGCTTCGGCTTCATATTCAGGGTGCGAATAAGCCGGAAGAGATGGTTGGCGTGGACTCCGAGGAGCCGGGCAGCCTCGGTGTAATTTCCATTCGCTTGCTCAATGGCTCGTTCGATCAACGCCTTCTTCGCATCGCGGATCCCTTCATGAAGCGCGCCTACTGGCTCGCCGGAGACGACGGCTTCTTCCAGGATCGACTCCGGCAGATCTTCTGGAAGAATGAATTCGGTCGAACCCAACACAACGGCCCTCTCTATTGCATTCTCCAATTCACGCACGTTGCCGGGCCACGCGTAACGCAGGAGACAGGCCCGAGCCTCGGGAGCGATTCCGGCCACATGCCGCTTTACCTTCTCGCCGTAAAGATTGGCGAAGAATGCCGCCAGCAACGGCACGTCCTCTCGCCGCTCTCGCAGCGCCGGCATATGTAGCGATACAACATTGAGCCGGTAATAGAGATCGGGGCGAAATCCTCCGGTGCGGGACGCCTCTTTCAAATCACGGTTGGTGGCAGCAATCAGACGGACATCCATTTTGATGGGGCGGGTGCCACCGACTCGTTCGAATTCGCGCTCCTGCAAGACGCGCAAGAGCTTTGCCTGCATCGGCACTGCAAGTTCGCCAATCTCGTCGAGGAACACGGAGCCGCCTTCGGCCACTTCCAACTTTCCCTTTTTCTGCGCGACCGCCCCGGTAAATGCGCCCCGCTCGTGCCCAAACAGTTCGCTTTCCAGCAAAGTCTCGGTGATCGCTGCGCAGTTAATGGCGACAAACGGCTTGTCGGCCCGCGTGCTGTTCATGTGAATCGCTCGCGCGACTAACTCTTTTCCTGTGCCGCTTTCACCCGAAATGAGGACCGTCGAATCCCGCCCTGCCACTCGCGACACAAATTCATAGACCTCGCGCATGGCTTTGCTCTCCCCGACCATGCTGTGGTGGAGGTTCAACTCCTCGTGCAGGCGGCGATTCTCTCCCCCGAGTCTCTCCAAATGCCGGGCGTTTTGAATCGCCAGGGCAGTTATGTTCCCGAGCGACGTGACCAGTTGAAGAAGGTCGGAGTCAAACTTTACTCCGGCAGAACTGGCATCCAGATACATCACACCGAGAACTTTGTCTTGCACTTCGAGCGGAACCGCCATGACTGAACGGACACGCCGCGCAACCAAACTCTCGGCTTCCCGGTAGCTTTCGTCAGTTTCGAGATCATTCGATAGGATCGCGAGCCGCTCCTCTAGAACGCGGTTCAGAATCGTCTGGCTGGCGTGAATCTTCGGGTTCGCTCCCTGGCTTCGATCGCGGCCAATGATCGACGAAAAGCCCGCTGTTCCCTCTTCCGTCAGCAAAATGGCGGCCTGATCCGCAGGTACGATGGCCAGAACGGCTTCCAGGGTCTTTTCCTGCAGAGCTCCCAATGCGCTCACCGAGTTCAGCGTCCGGCTAAAGTCCAGCAAGACTTTGAGGTCATGAACTGTCTTGGCAGTGGCGGGCAGATTCTCCGGCCTAGGGGTTTGCAAATACCGGGCGTCTTCTTTTCGCAGAAAAACGGTGGCTGCGCCGGGGACGGGCGTTGCATCCAGCTGGAGGGGGTAATTGGTCGCGGACGATCCGCTGCTTGGCTCTTGAAAGAGAAGGACTGAGTCGCCGACCCTGATTTGATCTCCGGGAGCGAGAACCCGGTCCCGGACGGGGACGCCGCTGACAAAAGTATTGTTGCGGCTCTCCAGATCCTGGATGCGAAACCCGCCGCCTTCCTTGCGGATGACGCAATGGCGACGGGATACGAGAGAGTCTAAAAGTGATATGTCATTGGACGGATCCCGGCCGATCGAGATCTCTCTGTCGGATAGCGGAAATTGCTTTCCCTTGAGGGGGCCACTAACAGCCTCCAGCCTTGCGCCGTTGGCGGAAGCGCCGGTCTCTCCGCTGGGGTCGCCCATAACGCAATGAGTATACCCGGAAGGGTCTTCCGCCTCGAGCCTAACAAAAATGTTAGGGCAAACGCTTTTGTTTGGGTTTCCGGCCGGCCGACGGTGTCCCGATTTCAGCGGATTCCGCCAAAAACAACGGATTAGGCGGCTTTTCGAGTAGTTTCCGCCACTGTAAGCATGTGCAAAGCCTCATATTGAGTTTGGTATGCGGTTTGCATTACTAAAGTCACTTGCGACGGTAGAGCCGAGCAAGATCAAAAAATCCCAGGATCAAGGAGCAACACAATGAAGATGAATGCAAAGCTGGCAATCAGGATCGCAGTTCTGACATTAGTCATGGTAGGCACCTTCGTAGCAGCCAGCATTCAACAGGTCCCCACAGCTGATGGTGGCCCGCTCTTTTTGTGCCCTCCCCGACAAGCGGGTTGCCGATCGACTCTTCCTCTGTAATCGGCTCTGCCCGTTGCCCGGCGTGACCGCCGGGCAACATCGAGTGATGATTGAGGGGGTAGAAGACTTTGGGGGCGATCCGTTGGGCCGGCGAGACCGCACTCTCGCCGGCCCAAAGTGTTTTTTAGAGGCTTGGGCGCTACCGCGTTACTGCTTCTCGACCTTCACGATATTATCGTCGGGATTGCGGTCGATCAGCTTGATGAGAGGATCGACCCCTGCTTCAGTCGGTAATTTATCTACCGTGACAGTGAACTCCTGGCGTTCCTTCTCTATCTTCTGCTTCTGCAAATAAAGAAAATTCCCCGCCTGACCCTGCACACCGATATCCACGAGATCATGCAGCGAGACCAGATGTTCCTGCCCCTTGCCATCGGCACGGTACTTCTTGGCCTCCACTTCGATTCGTACCTCGTACTTTCCGTCCGGAAGCTGGCTGTAGTGAGCTGACACCGCACGGTTATCAAAAATGGTGATGTTCTCGAACGAATCTTCGTACAAATACTGGAATTCCGGCGGCGTAACCTTGCGCAGATAGTTCACCAGATCCACCGATGTCGGGTATGGTGGTCCCTTAAAGGCGTAATCCTTCACGAAGGCGGCCAGCGCCTGACTGACGCGTTCCTCACCAATGTAGTCCTGCAACGCGTACATCACCTGACCGCCCTTGTTGTAATGGATGTACCCCTGGTTGGGCTCGACCCGCATTAGAGATTTTTCCTCATCATGTTCCTGGGCCCGGCCGCGAAGGTAGCCATCCAACTGGTAACGAAGAAACTTTTTCATGGACTCGGTCCCGTAGGTGTGGCGCATGACCATGAGAGCCGAATACTGGGCAAGAGTTTCCACGATCGCGGTTGCACCCTCAGTATTGGCGCTGACTACCTGATGTCCCCACCACTGATGAGCGACTTCGTGGGCCGTCACGAAGAACGGGAGATTGATCGCATCTTTCTTGTCGGGATCGACGTAGGTGATAAATCCGATGCCTTCGGAAAACGGAATCGTGTTGGGGAAAGACTCCGCGAAATCCCCATAGCGTGGAAACTCGACGATCCGCAATTGCCGGAACTGAAACGGGCTGAAGGCGGTCGTGCAGTAGTCGAGCGCGGTTTTCATTCCCAGCATCATGCGATCGAGGTCGAATTCGTGGCCTGGCTGGTAGTAGATTTCCAGGTTGACGTTATTCCACTGATCCTTCTTGACCGCATACCGCGCCGAGTTCGCTGACACGATGCCGCTCATGATCGGCGCGTCCATCTTGTAGTGAAAATACCGCCGTCCATCCTGGACCCACTCCTTCTGTAGATAGCCGGGCATGATTGCGATCTGGTCCGGGACGGTGCTGATGGTTCCTTCGAAATTCACCCAGTCCGCATTGGTGGCGATATAGGAGTTCCGTCGCGCGCTTACGTCTTCAAGCTTGGGCAATCCTGGAGACTTTTCGAGGCCATGGCGCCGCCGGGCACTGTCATCGACAAGCTGAACATCCTGGAAGTATCCGATGAATGGCAGGTAGCTTCCGCTCACGAAAGTTCCATTGCGCACGATATCGCCGTTGGGATTGGAATTCACGAAACCGGGATTCGGATAGGCAAGCGAGAAATCGAGAATGACTTTCCCGTGCGGCGGAAGCGGCGCAGCTAGTCGATAGACGTAAAAGCCCAGCGCCGGGTCTTCGGTCACAGCCGTTTGCCCGCCTTCGAACTTTAGCGTTCGGACATCGATGTGCGGTCGCGGGATGACATCGACATCTTCCGGCCAGATCGTGATCGATATCTGCTCAATCGGCGAGTCCGTCTTATTTTCCAGCCACTCCTTTCCATGAAAGACAGCGAGTTGCTGGTCGGGGTAAAGATCGACATCGGCGAGCACATCGGTCACCCGCGGCTGCAGGACGTTTTGATATTTCTTGTACTTCGTTTCGTACTGCGCGCGTGCTTCCTGAATCGTGAACGTTGTCTGGTAAGGATTCACCACGTGCGTGTTGTAGTAGATAAAGGCGCCGACCGCAGCCAGGAGCAAAGTGCACACGGCAGAGCTGACGGCAATCGGGGCCGTGAAACGCTCGCGGGCGAGCTTCAATCGGTTGCGCCAACTCGTGTCCATACCGCGCATCCATAGAAGATTGGTCACGATGGCCAGCAATACCGCCGCAATCCCCCAATACACGTGAAACGCCAACAACGGCCGTGCGAACGGTCCATACCCGTTCATATCGGAATAAGTGACTGCAGGGGATTGTCCCAAACGATACAGATAGTCCTGAAAATTCATTTGGGGCAGCGCGATGCCGACGACGAAATACAGCACCATCAGAAAATGACCCAAGTATTTGTTGTTAACGATGGTGTGGATCAGCAAAGCGACGACGCAAAGGACCCAGTACGTGACCAGGCGATCCGCGAACAGATCTGTGAGATAAAGCCCAAACTGGAAGTGGTGATAGCCGTGTCCCAACTGCACGACGAGCCCGCAGAGCATCACCATGAAAACGAGCAGAACCTGGACCATCATCAATGCGAGAAGTTTGCTTCCGAAAAGCACCCACCGGGGAACGGGCAGCGCGTCGATGATTTGGCTTATCTGAGCATCTCGTTCTCGCCAGACCAACTCGCCGGAATAGAAAGTCACGATCGCAAGAATGAAAATCGCGAAGCCTCCTCCCCCCAACTCCAGCATCCGCCACGTAACTGGGTACACGGGAGTTGAAAACGGGGCGTTGATTCCGTAATCAGAAAAAATGGCCATCGCAGCGCCGGCAAGAACTAACACTCCGAAGAAAACGTTCTTGACAGTTTCGGCAAACTGCAACTGGGATAGGGAAAACAATTCTCGGAAGGAATCTGCGACGGTAAAGGTCGGATGCGTGACCGGCAGCGTGCGCTGCATGGCGGGCACAACGTCCTCCAGGACCTCGGGCTGAGCTTTCCGCCGCGCCTTGCCCGTCGGATACCGAAAAGAAAAGCTCGCGTACGTGAACCCCAAGATCAGCGCGGCAAGACCGAGCCACAAAAGGCGATTCCACAACAGAACGCCAGTAAAAGGCACAATGTCGGAGTTTCGCTGAAACGGAGTCCAGTATTGCGTCAGATGAGAAACGGCATTTCCGCCAAACGGATCGACCATTGCTGCGAACTTGCTGACGGTCAAATCCGCAGACAATTGGTTCGCAACAAAATAGCCAATGAGCAAAATGACGCTGCCGGCGTAAACGGGGAGCATCTTCCGTCCCAGCGCGGCCAGGCAGAAGAAGATCGCGGTGGTCAGAATCAGGTTGGGAATGACGAGCGTGAAATACGGTTGGACGTAAGCAAACAATCTCTGAGGCCCTACGCGGGCCGGGTCTAGCCACGGCATTAGCGTGCCAACCCACGAACCCGACGCCGACGCTCGCAAAGATGACGAACTGAACCGCGAGAGCCCCGAGAAAACGTCCAGCAAGGTAGTCGAACTTCGTGATGGGAGCCGTGTAGAAAAACGCCGTCGAGTTGCTGTCCACATCCTGGTAAGTCGCCTGCCCGGAGATGGCCGCTGTAACGACCACGCCGAAGAAGCTGATGTACATGATGATGGAATTCAGGGCAAAGGGCGATGTGACGAGAACCTTACCCCCGGTGCCGAAGTCCACCGTCGCGGTGGCGAACGCCCCGCCCGACATCAGCACGAAAAGAAACGCCAGCCCGAAAAAAACGAGGAAGTAAATATAGGTCGAAATCCGTCGCAGACGGCGAGACAACTCGAACGTGAGAATTGACAAGACCATGGCTCAGTTCGCCCCCGCGCCGGAGAGCCTATGAAAGCCTTTGATCGTTGCAAAGTACAAATCTTCCAAATCGGGTGACGCAGATTCGAAACCTGCTTCCGGTTGCTGGTCGCTCAGGACGTGCAACGATGCCTGTCCCGCAATCAATCGCATCGAAATGACCTGGAAGCGTTCGCGATAAACCGACAGTTCACTAGTCGCAAATGATTTTCGCCAAACCTTCCCCTCCAGGGCCTTCACCAGTTCAAGCGGATTCCCAGCAGCCAGTACGCGGCCCTCGTGGATAATCGCCATCGCGCGGCAAAGATCGCTGACATCGGAAACAATGTGCGTCGAGAGGATGACGATGATGTTCTCGCCGATCGCGCTCAACAGATTGTGAAAGCGGACTCGCTCTTCCGGGTCAAGTCCGGCGGTAGGTTCGTCCACGATGATGAGACGCGGGTTCCCCAAGAGTGCTTGCGCAATGCCAAACCGCTGCTTCATGCCGCCCGAAAAGCCCCCCAGCGCCTTGCGGCGATGGTCGTAAAGGTTGGTCTGCTGCAAAAGGGCTTGCACCACCTCTCGCCGCTCTTTCGCGTTCGTGATGCCTTTCAGAACCGCGAAGTGGCCTAACAGATCTTCCGCGGAGACCTTCGGGTAGAGCCCGAACTCCTGCGGCAGATAGCCGAGGACTCGGCGCACAGCGTCTTTCTGCCGCAAGACGTCGATCTCGCCCAAAACCGCGCGGCCGCTGTCAGCTTCTTGCAGTCCGGCCAACGTCCGCATCAAGGTTGACTTTCCGGCTCCGTTTGGGCCGAGCAAGCCAAACATGCCAAGAGGAATGTCCAACGACACGTCGTGCAGCGCCTGCGTGCCATTGGGGTAGCGTTTCGAGAGATTTTCAATTCGTAGTTCCATTTGGATTCCGTTCGAGATACGAGGCTGCCCGCCAGTGGGTTCCGCTCACGCATAAGTGTGGAGCGGCAGCCTGCTCTTTCTTGATCCTCTGCCAGCAGGCGGACAAGAGTGCCCGCTCCGCATTCCCAACTCCGGCGCAACGACGCGTTCAAGAGACTGACACAATTCGCCAGGATGTGCCACCCTCAGACCCATTCGCTACAGGGATAACCTGAGGTTTTCAACGAACATCAATCAAACTGCAAGATCGAAAAAGTTCTTGCCGTGAGCCGTGAGATCATTGTGTCGATGACCGCATTTCCCACAGAGCCTTCAGTTACGCTCTAACACGAGGAAGCACTCCGGAGGAGCTTTTGTCGACGATCAACGAGCCGCTTTGGTACAAGAACGCGGTCTTCTACCAGGTGCACGTCCGCGCATTTTACGACAGCAATGGAGATGGCGTGGGCGACTTCGAAGGGCTCGCCCAAAAGCTCGATTACCTCAGCGATCTGGGAATCAACGCAATCTGGCTTATGCCTTTTTTCCCTTCTCCTTTGCGCGACGACGGCTACGACATTGCCGATTACACCTCGGTTCATCCGCTCTACGGAACACTCGACGACTTCAAGAGGTTCCTTGCCGCTGCTCACGAACGGCAGATAAGGGTGATCGTTGAAATGGTTCTTAACCATACGTCGGACCAGCACGCATGGTTTCAGGAGTCGCGAAGTTCGAGAGACAATCCCCGCCGCGACTGGTACGTGTGGAGTGACACTGATACGCGGTATCAAACTGCGCGAATCATCTTTGTTGATACCGAAATGTCGAACTGGGCATGGGATCCGGTTTCGAAAGCCTACTACTGGCACCGGTTTTTCAGTCATCAGCCTGATCTGAATTATGACAATCCCGCGGTGCGGCAACAAATGTGGGAGCTGATGAAGTTTTGGCTGGAACTCGGTGTGGATGGCTTCCGCCTCGACGCGATCCCTTACCTGATCGAGCGAGAAGGTACCTCATGTGAAAATCTGCCCGAAACACACGTCATCATCAAGGAGTTGCGAGAAAAACTCGACCGCGAATTTCCCGGTCGCATGCTGTTAGCGGAAGCCAACCAGTGGCCTGCCGATCTGCGTCCATATTTTGGCGATGGCGACGAATTCCATATGGCATTCCATTTCCCGCTTATGCCTCGAATGTTTATGGGGCTGAAGCTCGAAGACCGCAAACCGATTACCGAAATTCTGCAACAGACTCCCGAGATACCAAAATCGTGCCAATGGGCGTTGTTCCTCCGCAACCACGATGAACTTACGTTGGAAATGGTTACGGATCTGGAACGCGACTACATGTATGACTCGTATGCTCTCGACAAAACGATGCGCCTCAACCTCGGTATCCGGCGACGGCTCGCGCCACTGCTCGATCATGACCGGAGGCGTATCGAATTGATGAATGGAATGCTCATGTCCTTGCCCGGTACTCCTATCATTTACTACGGGGACGAGATCGGCATGGGCGACAACGTCAAACTCGGTGACCGTAATGGCGTCCGGACGCCGATGCAGTGGAACGGTGGATGGAACGCGGGCTTCTCCATCGGAGATCCTGAGAATCTGTACTTTCCTTTGCTGCAGAATCCGGTTTACGGTTATCAGGCAATCAACGTCTTGTCGCAGAAGCGCAGTCAGCACTCTCTGCTTTCCTGGATGCAGCATCTGATTCGCGTGCGCAAGTCGACGCCGTTGTTGGGATCGGGATCTATTGAGTTTCTTTATCCTGCAAATCACCGAATCCTGGCGTACATTCGCCAACTGGACGGTCAAACAATCTTGATCATCAACAATCTCTCCAGCGCGGCGCAGGCGGTGGAACTGGATTTGCGCCGGTTCAAGGGACAGATTCCGATCGAGATGTTCGGAGGCAATCTGTTCCCTCGCATCGGAGACATGCCGTACTTGCTGACCTTGGGGCCTTACCAATTTTACTGGTTTCGGTTGCGGCGACTATAAGCGACAAGTTTTTCGGCGGAGGCCGATGCCAGAAGAAAGCATACTCACGGACGATTTCATTCGCCAACTGATCAACGTCGGCGAAGTGGACATCCTGATTGGCGTGCCGACGCACAATGATGCGAAGACGGCGGGACCTGCCATCCAGGCAATTCAGGCTGGCATCCTGAAGGCTTTTCCGCGCGAGCGCGCGGTCATTCTCAATACCGACGGTGGATCCACTGACGGCACGCCCGACATCGTCATCAACGCGTCCATTAGCGATGTACACCGCAGCTTCAACGGGTACACGCTGCGCACGCTGCACTCGATCAGCACGCAGTACGCGAAGTCCCCTTCCGCGGATCTTGCTTTCCACACCATCCTGGCTGCCGCTGAACTTCTTCGCGCCAAGGCCTGCACCGTCATCTCGCCAGACGCCTCTACCGTTGAACCTGTTTGGATCGACAATCTCCTTCGCCCTGTCTATCGCGAAAACTTCGATTTCGTGGCACCCATTTACCGGCGGAACAAGTTCGAAGGCGTGCTCTTGACCAATCTGGTGTATCCGATGACACGCGCACTCTTCGGCCAAAGACTGCGCGAACCGTATGCCTCGGACTTCGCTTTCTCCAGTCGCCTCGGCAGCCAATTCCTGTCTTCGCACAATTGGGTCCAGAACAACGATAACGATGATCCCCGAATGGCTCTCACGGTCAGTGCCCTGACCGACGGCTTTCGCATCCATCAAAGCTTTCTTGGTACCAAGCAGGCAAAAGCTCAGTCAAGGGATTTGCTGCATGCGATGCGGCAGACAATCGGGAACTTATTCTCCTCGCTGGAATCGACCTTCTCCGTCTGGAGTAACAAAACCGGGTCTGAACCCGTTTCAACAACTGGCGTCGATTTCGATGTTAGCGTTGACCCGCTTCGCGTGAATCGCAAGCAACTGAAACAGATGTTCTCGGAAGGCGTCGCGGAACTGGGGTCGGTCCTGCAATCGATTGTTACGCCGCCTACTCTCGCCGAGTTGCAACAAATCGCCGGCCAGGACGAAGCTACATTCCGCTTCAGCGACCAACTCTGGGCCAAGACAGTCTACGAATTCGCAGCTTCCTACCAGAGATCCGTCATGAACCGTGATCACATCCTGCAGGCTCTGGTTCCGCTCTATCGTGGGCGCATGTTCACCTTCCTAGTTGAAAATCGCGGCGCATCTCCGGCCGAGGTCGCGAGCAACATCGAAAACCTATGCCATGAGTTCGAAGCACAGAAGGCTTACCTGCTCGAACTCTGGAACGGCAGAAAGTGAGATAACGATGCGGGAAATTATCGTAGGAGAACTAACGAAAGCCGCGCAGGAGATCTTCAGGGACTTCGCGCACCTGCTCCCTCGCCTGATCGTGATGTTGATCATCGTCTTCGTCGGCTGGCTGATTGCCTACGTGGTGAGAGCGGTTCTGCGCAGCGTGTTGCGGTTTGCAAAGTTCGACAAGCTGTTTGAAAAAGCAGGGGCGTCGCAATTGCTAAACCAAGCCGCGCTGCCTTCGCCAACAGAATTGGTGAGCCGTTTCATTTTCTGGGTGGCATGGTTGGGTTTCATCATGCTCGGGATCAGCGTTCTTGGCATCGGTGGCCTGCAAGAACACGTCAACCGCTTCTTCTTTTTCCTTCCACGACTGTTCGTTGCGCTGCTCATCGTTTTCTTTGGACTGCTCACCGCAAGCTTCTTTTCTCGCGCCGCGCTGCTGGCCGCCGTCAATGCCAATCTGCCGTCGCCGCGGGTAGTGAGCGTTTCAATCCGAACTCTGATCAGCGTCTTTGTGTTGTCGATGGTCTTCGAAGAACTCGGGTTGGCTCAACAAACCATGCTCGTCGCCTTCAGCATCGCGTTCGGAGCGGTCATGCTTGGGCTTGCCATAGCTTTCGGTATCGGGGGGAAAGACCTGGCGCAATCCTTCCTTGAAAGGCGATTCGTTCGCGGCCGGAAGATCGATAAGGACGACGAGCCTGCCCCGCTCTGAGACGCACTGCTTTCGCACCAGCAAACTGACTGAGTGAAAATTACCGATCGGGATAAGTGAAATGCGTTTTCCTCGCTGCAGCGGAATTTTGCTCCATCCGACATGTCTTCCAGGACCCTACGGTATTGGAGAATTCGGATCGGAGGCATTCGAGTTTGTCGACTTCCTGCAGAGAGCGGGCCAACGGCTATGGCAAGTTCTTCCGCTCAATCCAACAGGTTATGGAGATTCTCCGTTCCAATGCTTTTCGGCGCATGCTGGAAATCATCTTCTGATCAGTCTTGAAAAGCTGAAAGAACAATCGATTCTTGAAGCCGCCGACTTTCAGGGCCAGCCCGACTTCCCCGAAGACACAGTCGACTTCGGCAGAGTCATTGAATGGAAGAACTCGCTGCTGAAAAAGGCCGCGAAGCGATTCTTTGACAGCGCAGGCGCAGAGGACAAGCGCAATTTCGAAGGTTTCTGCGAAAAAAGTTCGGCATGGCTACCTGACTTTGCCCTCTTCATGGCTTGCAAAGACGAGTATCGAGGCGGTGCCTGGAACGCCTGGCCCGCAGCTCTGGCTGGCCGTGACCCGTCAACGCTTGACGCCGCGAGAGACCGCCTTCGCGAGCCGATCATGTCCGCGAAATACTTGCAGTTCGAATTCTCCCGGCAGTGGCAGGCTTTGCGAAGGCACGCCACCGGACTGGGCATACGCGTTGTTGGCGATCTTCCCATCTACGTTGCTCTCGACAGCGCTGACGTGTGGGCCAACCGCCAGTATTTTCATCTAACGCCCACGGGCGAGCCCTTAAAGGTGTCCGGAGTTCCGCCCGATTATTTCAGCGCGACCGGGCAAATGTGGGGCAACCCGATTTACGATTGGGGCAAACTCAGGCAGACTGGATATCGCTGGTGGATCGAGCGCTTCCGCGCGGCTCTGGCGCTTTATGACGCGGTGCGTATCGATCATTTCCGCGGATTTGAAGCCTACTGGGAAATTTCCGCACAGGAGAAAACGGCCCTGCATGGTCAGTGGGTCAAGGGTCCGGGTGCCGAATTGTTTGAGGTGCTCGAGCGCGAATTCGGAAGTTTGCCAATCATTGCCGAAAACCTGGGTGTGATTACTCCTGAAGTGGAGGCAATTCGGGAGCGTTTTCGCTTTCCCGGAATGGCGATCCTGCAATTTGCTTTCGGCAACGACCCTCAGGGACCCTCATTCCGGCCGCATAACTACTCGAGGGAGCTCGCAGCCTACACGGGCACTCACGACAACGACACGACTGTAGGATGGTGGAGTAGTTCTGGAGCACTCGACAGCACGCGCACCGCGGCAGACGTTGAGAAGGAACAGAGATTCGCCCGCGCCTACTTGGATCTCGGCGACGAACCGATTCAGTGGGCACTCATTCGTGGGATCGAAGCATCGATCGCCGACCTCGCCATTGTTCCGCTGCAGGATTTGCTGGGGCTGGGCAGTGGGGCTCGAATGAACTTACCCGGCACGTCGAAGGGAAATTGGGCTTGGCGCTTCCGGAATGGGAGCCTTACCCCGGAACTTGCGAATAGGATGCAGGAGATGGCCGCAATGTACGACCGTTAAAACCTTTCGACCTAATTTCTGATCGTCAATCTTCTGGCAGCGCCCACGCAAACATGACGCCGCCGCTGCTGGTCAGAATATATTGGCGTCCATCGAGTTGGTAGCTGATCGGAGAACTCATGCTCGGCGCGCCCGAAGCCGCATGCCATAGAGTTTTTCCGTCGGTGGAATCAAGCGCAAGAAAATTTCCGTGAGCATCTCCCGTGATGGTGAGTCCGGATTCTGTTGTGAGCACTCCTGCACCCGATCCTTCCGGTCCGAGTTCGTGAGTCCAACGAATTTTGCCCGTCTGATAGTCGATCGCTTCGATCACGCCTTTGCCCCAAACGCCGTAGTCGGCGCCCGCCCAGCCATACACACCATCGGCCGGTTTTGCGAAGTAGATACTCCAACTCGGATGCGCATCGACGATGAACAAGCCATTCTTGGGATCGAAGCTTGGCGAGCGGTAATTCGTCATCCCGCCTTCGTCGGGCGCGATGAGCCGTCCGTCCGGTGCAGGTTCCTTAGCAGGATTCGGAATCGGCCGTCCTTGTTGATCGACTCCCAGCGTCCAGTTCACGGGACCGTAGGGCACCGTCAATAAACTTTTCCCGTTTGTTCGGTCTAAAACAAAGAAGTACCCATTGCGCGAAGACTGCATCAGCATCTTCTTCGGTTCGCCATGGAAATCGGCATCGACTAGCACAGGCGTTTCCACTGCGTCCCAGTCATGCGTGTCGTGCGGTGACACCTGAAACGCCCAAGCCAGCTTGCCCGTATTCGGATCCAACGCAACGATCGAACAGGTGTAGAGATCATCGCCCGGCCTCGTCGTGCCGTTGAGGACCGGCGTTGGGTTTCCCGTTCCCCAATAAACGAGGTTCAGCCCGGGATCGTACGTTCCCGTCATCCACGTCATGCCTCCCGTTGTCTGATTGGGAGTGCTCACGGGAGGAGTCGAGTTCCACTGCCACTGTGTCGCTCCCGTCTCGGGATCGATGGCACGAAGAAATCCAGCGAGATTGTCAAAGTCGCCGGAAACCCCGACCAGCACATGATTGCTAACCACCAGCGGGGCCATGCTGGTCCAATAGCCCTTTGTGACGTCAGCGACTTGAACGTTCCAGCGCACGGTCCCGTCTTTGCGATTCAGCGAAACCAGCCGGGCATCCGGCGAAACAAAAAACAGATAGTCCTTGTACATCGCGACGCCCCGATGACCGATGTGCTCCCCCGGACTCTTCGGATGGGTGTAATGCCAAACCTGGTGGCCGGATCGGGCGTCGACCGCCCAGATGTTTTCTGGAACGGTGAAATACGCGATGCCGTCGACGACGAGCGGCGATGACTTGATCTGTGCCGTCTGTCCCGTCTGAAACGCCCACGCCAGCGAAAGATTCTTTACGTTCTGCGGTGTGATCTGGGTAAGAGGTGTATGACGGCGGCCGGAATAATCGCCGTGATAGCCGGGCCAGCTGTCCGCTGGCGGATGAACCAACACCTGATCCGTCGCGCCCTGCGCCGTCATGCGCCGAGGCGACACGAGCGCAACCAGTGCGATCACAATGAAAAGTACGCTGTTGCGAATCGTCATAGCAATTCGGATCCTTGAGGACCTCAGAGTTGAAGCGCAGCGCTCAGCGAGCTAGCGCAGCGTTTGCAAATACGCCATCAAATTATGAAGGTCCGCGTCCGTGTACTTCTCGAACAAATCGACATGGGCTTTCACCGGCTCATCGACTTGGTATTGCACATCGCGAATACGCCATGAGCGATACGAACCTGATTCGTCCACTAGCGCAACCGTAAACTCATCCAGGTAAGCCAGTGCGCCAGTGAATGTTCGGCCGTCTGCCGTGACGGTAACCTTCGATTTCGCATGCTTCGGATAAAGCATTTCCTCTTCGAGTTCCAGGCCTTTCAAACGTGACGCAATGCCGGCCAAATCACCTTGCGGAGAGTGGCACACAGCACAACCACCGGGGCCCTCGAAGTACCGCTTGCCGGCCTCAACCTTGCCGGTCTGCAGATCAGAGGGGTCGACGCCCTTGCGACCGCCAGCGGCAGATCGGCCACCGGCGCTCTTGAGAGAATTGATCTGCTGCGTATGGATAAATGCGACCAGGGCGGCGACTTGATCATCCGGACGATCAAACGGCGGCATCCCTTTTTCGATTCGTCCATTTCGGATGACGGGACCGATCTTGTCTCCGTCCAGATCTGCTGCTACCAGTTTGGACCGGGTAAGATCAGGACCACTCTCACCGCCGCCCGCGTCGCGGCCGTGACAAAACGAACAATCCTGACGGAATTGAGCGGCTCCCTTTTGCACCAGTTCGGGCGGATACGACTTAGAAGCAGTTGGAGCCTTCGGTTTTACTTCCGCTCCTGCCTGCGGATTGGGATTCTGCGCGAACGAGAATGCAATTCCAACGAGTAACACAACTGCTAAACCAGATCCCCGAAAACTGGCTCGAAGAAGATTCATCGTAGCGTCTAGTGACCCTCTCCGCCGGCCTGCACTCGCGGATGGGAAGCTGTGCTGCCTTCGGTCATACCCAGCACCCATCGGATCGCTTCAAAATACATTTTGCGGATATCGGGATCGTCCCAAGCCTCTTCCGTGTGGCCGAGAGTTGAATAGAACACGCGACCCTTCCCGTACATTTTCGACCACGCTACGGCGAAGTCATGGTCCGTCCGGTGAATGCGTGGATTGTTCTCGTAGTTCAACTTTGATGCATCGAGACTCAGCAGCACGTTCACTTTTTCCCGCGACCACTCCTTTGGCTGGTAAATTTCGTCATACTTCAGGAACGCCTTCGGAAAGTGGCGTACTGCAGGGAAAGTCGGATCCTCATTGATGATCGGGGCATTGAAAGTGGACCACGGATGCTGGTCAAACCATCCGCCGATCATTTCGCCATATTCCGGCCACTTGTAATTCGTATCGAGCGCAGCGTGAACTCCGACGAAACCTTTGCCGTCATTCTTGATGAACGACATCATATCGGCCTTCTGGCTGTCGTCGAGGTCGAGTTCTCCGGTCGTGCTCACGAACACCAGCGCATCGAAGTAGTCGAGGTTCTTGGTGTTTCTTTGTAAATCCTTTTTCGTAATGAGTTCGACATCGGTACGAAGCGTCGCATCCCAGAGACCGCTCTCGCGACCCATGTTAAAGATCGCCGCCATACCATCGGGCACGGAATCGTGCTCGAATCCTTTGGTCTGGCCGATCACCAAAATATGCTTGAGATGGATTTTCTTCTCGTGCGGCGGAGACGGAAGGGATGGATCAACGCTGGGCTGATTCTGGGCCGCAGTAAAGCCGGTCAGAACGGAAAACGATAACAGGAGCAAGAGAGCGATTCGAGGTGGGTGCACGGAATCTCCAGCGGTTGGGTTCATTTTCCAAAGTTCATCGGCAGCCGTTTTTGAGATGTGGACTTCCCAAGAACGCCGAACGTAAAGGTACCATAACCGAGCTGCGGTAGAATGACCCGGTCATTTTCAGGAGACGAGAAGCCCTATGCGCGTTGGAGTCTTCACCCCTTTGCTGTCGCAACTGCCGCTGGATGCGGTCTTGAAGAAGCTCGCAGCCCTGCACATCGATACCGTCGAACTAGCCACGGGAAATTACGTAGGCGACGCACACTGCAAACTGTCGATGCTCGAAAACGCGCCGGCCTTGGCCGACTTCAAGAAGATTTTGTCAGATCACGGTTTCAGCATCAGCGCCCTGAGCTGCCACGGGAACCCACTCCATCCCGACAAAGATCGCGCGCAAACAAGATCGCGAGGTCAGCCGCAAGACGATTCTGCTCGCAGAGAAACTGGGCGTTCCGATCGATGGTGGACTTTTCCGGATGCCCCGGCGACTCGCCCAACGCCACCGCTCCCAATTGGGTCACCTGCCCGTGGCCTCCTGATTTTCTGAAAGTGTTGGATTGGCAATGGAACGAAGTAGTAGCGCCCTTCTGGATCGAGCACGCCAAATTCGCCGCTGACCACGGAGTAAAGATCGCGGTCGAGATGCATCCCGGATTTGTGGTCTATAACCCGGAGACCATGTTGAAGCTGCGCTCGATTGCAGGACCGAATGTCGGCTGCAACTTCGACCCGAGCCATCTATTCTGGCAAAACATCGATCCTGTCGCCGCCGTTCGGGTATTGGGCGATGCCATCTTCCATGCGCACGCCAAGGATACGCAGATCTATTCCGGAAACCTGCCCCTTACCGGCGTCCTCGATACCAAGCCGTACACCAACGAACGCGAGCGTAGCTGGATCTTCCGCACATGCGGCTATGGCCATGGTTCAGAGTTCTGGAGCGAACTCATCTCTACCTTCCGTATGTTTGGATACGACTACGTTCTCTCCATCGAGCATGAAGACAGTCTGATGTCGCCGGAAGAGGGTCTGACCAAAGCGGCGACGTTCCTCAATGGAATCATGGTTCGCGAAAAGCCAAGCGCAGCGTGGTGGAGTTAATGGGCAATCAACAAGTGAAAGAGAACCTAAGATGAAAATGATCGGAACAGCAATTTTTGGCACGGGATTCATGGGACGCGTTCATCTGGAAGGTGTTCGGCGCGTCGAGTCGGTGGAAGCAACGGCGATCGCGGGCAGAAGTGCCGACGCGGCGCGGCGGCTTGCCGCGGGATTTGGCATCCCCACGACAACGACGGACTATCGCGAGATTCTGCGCGACAAGACGATCGACGCCGTCCACATCTGCACGCCCAACGCCCAGCATTCTCCATGGCGAAAGACGCGCTGAAGGCGGGCAAGCACGTGCTCTGCGAGAAGCCGCTCGCCACCAGCGTGGAGGAAGGCGAGGAGCTCGTCGCGCTGGCCGCTGCAACAGAGACTGCGCAACTGCGTCTGCCACAATTTGCGCTACTACCCGATGGTGCAGCAGATGCGCTGCATGCGCGAGGCCGGCGATCTGGGCGAGATTCTCGTCGTGCAGGGAACTTATTCGCAGGACTGGCTCCTGTACGACACCGATTGGAACTGGCGCGTCGAAACCAAGGCCGGCGGGCCCTCGCGCTGCATGGCCGACATCGGCTCGCACTGGTTCGATATGGCCGAGCACGTGACCGGGTTGCGCGTCACTTCGCTGTGCGCCGACCTGCAGACCGTTCCACCCACGCGCAAGCAGCCGAAGGACTCCGTGGAGACCTTCGCCAACAAACTGTCTTGGCCCGAGGATTACATCGAAACTCCGATCGACACCGAGGATTTCGGCGCCGTGGTCTTCCGCATGGGCGATCGCGCGCGCGGCGCGATCACCGCCAGCCAGGTTTCAGCGGGCCGCAAGAACGGCCTCAGCATCGAAATCTACGGAACGAAGGCGTCCGTGGCGTGGGATCAGGAGCGTCCGGACGAGTTGTGGATCGGGCCATCGCAACACCGGCAATCAGATCTTCATCAAAGATCCGTCGCTGCTGAAACCCGCGGCGCGCAGCTACGCCGACTGCCCGGCGGCCACAGCGAAGGCTATGACGACACATTCAAGCAGGTTTTCCGACGATTCTATAGATCGATCGCCTCAGCGGCGCCGGAATATCCGCAATTCATCGACGGATTGCGGCAGCTCATGATTCTCAATGCTGAACTCGAGAGCAACCGCAAGCGAAGCTGGGTTGATGTGCCAGCAGCAAAAAGCGTCTAGGGGCTAGTCCGCCGCAATAGTCCGATCTCATCCGAGCCGGACAGAATGAACTTAGACTTTCGGCTCCCAGCCGGGCTCGTATTCCCGGCCCCACATTTTCATCGCGTCCGGGTCTCCCTGAATGCGGCCATCTTTCGGATCGAGTTTCAGTTCGCGATTCGTCTCCCATGCAATGTTCGAAAGTTGGAGCATGGTGACTGCGACGTTGCCCACTGAGATGGGAGCGTTCAGTTTTTCACCCTTGCGGATCGCCGCAATGAAGTTTGTGAAGTGGGCATCGGTCATCGAGTCGCGGCCCGTCAGATCGGATGATGCCGTTTCGTGCCCCGTTTTGAACTCGCTCGTCCGGTTCCCCTTCAGGTCATAAATTTCGTAGCCATCCCGATCGATAAGCACACTACCGTTCGTTCCCATGATGGTCGAGCCTCGATCGCGTCCGTAGTACTTCATTCCTTCGCAGCTCTTCCCTTCCCACGAAATCATCTGATCGTCATACTCGAAGCTGGTCAAGAGTGTGTCGTAGAACTGCCAGTCGTCATGAAAATGGTACCGGCCGCCCGATGCCGTCACGCGTTTCGGAAATTCGGCGCCGAGCGCCCATCGGCAAACGTCCACTTCGTGCGTGCCGTTGTTCAGCGTCTCGCCCGTGCCGTAAATCCTGAACCAGTGCCAGTTGTAAGGATGAACGTTGTCTTTGTAAGGACGCCGCGGCACTGGACCCTGCCACAAATCCCAATCGAGCTGCGGCGGCACCGGTACCTCTTTGCCAGTCCCGATAGATTTTCTGACATTGCTGTACCAGGCCTTTGCGAAGTATGGCCGTCCGATGACGCCCTCGCGAATTTTTTGGATGACTTCGATGGTGTGTGGCGAAGAACGCTGCTGCGTGCCCATCTGCACCAGCTTCCCGTACTTTTGCTGAGCCCGCACCAGCAGCTCTCCCTCGGCGGGGTTGTGGCTGCAGGGTTTTTCGACGTAGACATGTTTTCCCGCCTGCAAGCCCGCGATGGCCATGGGGGTATGCCAGTGGTCCGGGGTCGCAATCGCGATTGCGTCGACGTTCTTGAGCTCCAGAATTTTGCGGAAGTCCTGCTCCGTCGCCGGAGACTCGCCCATCTCTTGCTTTGTCGCATCCGTAAACTTCTGCAGGATGGTTTTGTCGACATCGCAAACATGCGAGATGCGTGCCGCGCTTTTATTGGCTTTGAGGGAAGAGAGATGAGCGTAGCCACGGCCGTTTAAACCGATGACGGCAAAATTCAGGCGGTCATTCGAGCCCATAACCTGGCTATAGCTTTTGGCCGTACTGCTTAAAGCAAGTGCGGCTGCGCCCGTTGCCATCGTGCCGATGAATTCACGTCGTGTTGCCATCGTCCCTCCAAAAGTGCTTCTGGTTGATTCTGAGTCCACTCGCCGCACAGTCGCAGGATCGCCGTCACAACACCAAGGATGGCGGCAAGACCTCTGTCCCTGCACCGAATTGCTCATTCGGCCTAGGCCCCATCGTAAAAACGATCGTTGCTCCGTTTGCAATGTCGGCATGACGGAACCACAGATTGGGATGCGGCTTCCCGTTGAAGGCCACCGACTGAATGTATTGATCGGACGCAGAATTTCGCTTGGCCTCGACTACTAGTTTCTTGCCTGGTCGGACCTCGACTTCGGCACGATCGAACAATGGTGAGCCAAAAACGTAGTTGCCGCTGACGGGGTCGACAGCGTAAAAGCCCAGCGAACTGATCACGTACCACGCCGACATCTGTCCGCAATCTTCGTTGCCTGCAAGGCCGTCGGGTTGATCGTCATATTCCATTTCTAGCAGCCGTCGCACGCGATCCTGCGTTTTGTGCGCCGCTCCCGCATAGCAATATAGATACGCCATATGATGGCAAGGCTCGTTGCCGTGTGCGTACTGCCCGACCATTCCGGCGATATCCGGCGGAGCGTCCGCGGGGAGCGCGGAACTGGTCGTGAAGAGAGTGTCCAATTTTTCGACGAATGCCTGCGGGCCTCCGAAGAGGTGGATCAGCCCAGCCGGATCATGCTGGACCGTAAACGTAGTTTCCCAGGGATCCGACTCTGTGTAGTCGCGCCACTGCTTCGAATAACCCATTTCTGTAGAGGTGAACGGCTCGGCCCAGTGGCCGTTTTCCAATCGCGACCGTATAAATCCTGTGCTGGAGTCGAACAAGTGCTGATAGTTCTTAGATCGTTCGACCAAAAGCTTTGCGTCCTCGGTCGCTCCCACGGCTCGCGCGACGTGAGCAACCGCCCAATCGTCGTAGGAATATTCCATCGTCTTGCTGGCGGACTCCTCTTCTTTATCGCACGGAATGTATCCGAGTTTCCGGTAATAGCCGAGCCCGCGATAGTCATCGTCCATGGCGCGCTTGCGGAGCATCGGATAGACTTCGAGAAGTCGATTCCCTTGAAGCCTTTGGTCACCGCTTCCGCGAAAACCGAACTGGAGTGATACCCAGTCATGCAAAACGTCTCCCGCGCCTGCAGCGGCCAGATCGGAACGCCGTCAGGGCTCTCCGCGGACATGCGCGCCAGGCAGTTGACGAAATCGGGTACAAGCTCGCCCAGGCACAGCGTGTACATCGGATGGGCGGCGCGATAGGTATCCCACAACGAAAAGGTGCTGTAGTTGTGGAGGCCGGACGGCACTTGGTGGACCTTGCCGTCCATACCACGGTAGTTGCCATCGACGTCATCGAAGAGCGTAGGCGCCACCATCATGTGATACATGGCGGTATAGAAGATTCTCTTATGCCGCAGATTGTCGGTCGTGATGTTGATCTTCGAGAGATTCTTGCTCCACGCGACGTGGGCGCCACGCCGAACTTTGTCAAAGTCCCATCCCGGCATCTCAGAATCCAGATTTTTCTGTGCGCCCTCTATGCTGACGCCCGAAATGCCCGTCTTTACAAGAACCATTTCGCCTTTGCTCGTTTCAAAGTTGAATAGGCACTTGAGCGAGTTTCCCTTGGCTTCTCTGATCTCTGCGTTCAGGCGCTTGTCGTCCGAAACAATTTCTGACGACCGGAAGGGTTTGGAAAACTTCATCGCGAAATAGATTTCGCGACCCGGCGCCCATCCCTTCACGCTGCGGCCCCCGACAACCGTGTCATTGCCAATGATTTTTAGATTCGCCCACAGGACTGGCGAACTCCCATACGCATGGACCAGGTCAAGGATGAAGTGGCTGCTGTCGCTTTGAGGAAATGTGTAGCGATGAATGCCCGCGCGTTCCGTGGCGCTGAGTTCCGCGCGAATCCCGTAGTCCCTCAAAATCACCGAATAGTAGCCGGGTTCGGCGGTCTCTTCTTCATGGCTGAAACGCGACCGGTAGCCTTCCCCAGGATTCTGCCGCGAACCGGGAAATATCTTGGAAGGACCAGTGCCGGGCATCAGCAGGAAATCCAGCATGTCGGATGCGCCGGTGCCGCTGAGATGCGTATGGCTGAACCCCATGATCGAATTGTCGGAATAGTGGTAGCCCGAACACCAGTCCCATCCATCGTTATAGGTGTCAGGACTCAGTTGCACCATTCCGAACGGGACCGTTGCTCCTGGATAGGTGTGCCCGTGGCCGCCCGTGCCGATGGCAATCTTCACGAACTTCGTGACCTCTTCTTCATGCGAGGGCGAGGGCGCGCTGACGGGCACATCGGCCGCGGTCTTGGCTCCAAGTGCGTTACGTCCAATCAAACGGGATAACGGAAGTGCTGAAAGAGCCGACAAGAAGTTCCGCCGCGAAAGCATCCGAACTGGCCTCACTGAGGAATGGAGTTGAACTCAACTTCTAGTTGCGATGACGCCATTACAAGGCAAAGACGCAACCCTGAAGATTACTCCAAAGCTCATGCCCGCCGCAGGCGCCGTCAGTCGATCGAAATCTTTTCGCTTCATTCTGAAGAAGACATTGACATAAATTGCCGCGCGCGGCTCAATTCGTTGATTCTTCGCGAGATGCAGCTACAACACCGTCTCACGATGTGCCTGTCGTTTCGATCGATCGAACTTTTTGACGATCTTCCTGTAATAAAGCTCCCCTCTCCACCGTCTTCAGTTATGAGAAAGAGCAGTAGGAGGCGTACTCTGCAAAGCGCACTCAAGGAAGAACCGGTTATCGCCACTCCGACCGATCTCGAATTGGCGTTTCGAGCGCACCACGGCTTGGTCTTTCGCACGGCGTACCGGATCACGGGAAACGCCGCCGATGCCGAAGATGTGTTGCAGGTGGTATTTCTGCGACTAGTCCGCCGTGAAACGAGCGTTGAAGCGTTCGACAATCAGGAAAGCTATCTGAGGCGCGCGGCGATCAACGCCGCACTCGACGTGATCCGATCACGCCGATCCGATCGCACGGTCGAATTGACCATGGACGTGTCGCATGACGAGACTCCCGAACTCCGTCAGGCGCTGGCCCGAGCGTTGGCTCAGCTCGAAGCCCGGCCCGCTGAAGTCTTTGCGCTGCGCTTTCTCGAAGGTTTCACCAATCAACAGATCGCGAAAATGCTCGGCATTTCTGCAGTGATGGTGGCGGTAATCGTCCATCGCGCGCGGAAACAACTTCGCAAGGAACTCGCCGGCTATCTAGGAGACAGGCCATGAAGAATGACAAATTTGATCGTCTGCTGTCGACAATTCGAAATGAGCACGTGGACGACAAGATCGTCGTGCAATCGGGCGACCGCGTATGGGCGCAGATCGGTGGCGACTCTCCGAGCCGCGAACTGAGCAGCCACAGGCTTCAAACTTGCGGCGACTTCCAGGAGCTGATCCCCAGCTATATCTCGAAGCAACTCGCCCCGGCCCGCGCCATGCTCTTCGAAGATCATGTTCACGCCTGCGTCGCGTGCCGGCACGCCCTCAAACGGGCTCGCGAAGGCGAAACGCAAGTCACCTGGCAGCTCGAAAAGAAATCGCATTCCTACCACGGATGGCGTTGGGCTTTTGGGGTGGCCGCCGTCGCTGCCATCACCTTCGTTGCCATCGGATTCAGCAACGGAACTCTTCCGGGACAACATCCTGTGCGCGGCCAGGTGCAGAGTGTCAGCGGCTCACTCTATGCGGTTACGGGTGACGACGTGCACCTGATCCCAGCGGGCTTCCAGATCGGCAACGGAGACAGGGTTCGCACCGCAAAAGGATCGACCGCCGTACTGCGTCTTCAGGACGGTTCCCTCGTCGAAATGGGCGAGCGTGCCGGCATTTCGGTATCGCGCGCATGGAAAGGCACCACCATTCATCTGGATGACGGCCAAGTCATAGTGCAGGCGGCCAAGCAGCACACTGGGCATTTGTTCGTCGCAACCGATGACGCTCTCGTCTCGGTGAAGGGAACAATCTTCTCTGTGAACCGCGGGCTTAAGGGATCACGGGTAGCCGTGATTGAAGGCGTCGTGCGGGTGGACTCCGGCGATAGCACAACGGAACTGCATGCCGGTGACGAAACCACATCTACTCCGAGCGTCTCGAAGGTTCCAATCCAGAACGAGATTGCATGGAGCAAGGATTCGGCGAAGTATCTCGCAATTCTCGGAGACTTTGCGATCCTGCAAAAGCAGTTCACCGCGCTTCCGGGGCCGGGACTGCGTTACAGCTCCGACCTTCTGCCCTATGTTCCCGAGAATACGGTCGTCTATGCGGCGATTCCGAACCTCTCGAACACGTTGGGCGAAGCCAGCCGGCTGTTCGAAGATCGGCTGCGGCAAAGCCCGGCTCTGCGCGATTGGTGGCGTCAACAGCAAAAAGGTAGCGGACCGAAGCTGGAAGACGTATTCAATCAACTCAAGACTTTCAGCGGCTATTTGGGCGATGAAATCGTCTTCACGGTGGGCAAAACCGGCCATACCTATACCGCTCCGGTCATTCTCGCCAAGGTCCGCAAGCCGGGACTGGAAGGTTCCGCGCAGTTGGAGAGCTTTCTTCAGCAGCAGGGAAAGAAACTCGGTTCCAACCGTTCGGAGGTCAGACTGCAGATCGTCCACGATCCTTCGGCGATCATGCCGGGACCGGGCGAACCTTTGCTCGTTTACCTGGATAACGACCTGTTGATCGCCAGCACGGCAGCGGTGGACTTGCAGCAGGCCGTCTACCGGGCGAAACAAGGCGCAAACGGCAAGTTTGCGGAGACTCCCTTCTACCAACAGATCTCGCAGGCCTACCAGCAAGGGGCAGAATGGCTTTTCTGTGCCGACATGGAACAAATTGTCGTGCACAACGTACATGATGATGGCGGCGCAGAACATCTGCCTCCAGGAATGGCTGACGTGCGATATCTGACTATGGAACACCGGGAACTCGGCGGCAAAACGGACAACCAAGCGGCGTTGACGTTCGCCTCAGAGCGTCAGGGCGTTGCCTCGTGGCTTGCCGCACCCGCCGCGATGGGATCGCTTGAGTTCGTCTCGCCTGACGCCAGCATGGCAACCTCCGTCGTAATCAAGAATCCGCGAAGCATTCTTGAAGAGCTCTTTCAGGTCATCGGTGCTGGCGACCAGAACTTCTCTCAAGGACTCGCAGACTTTGAGTCAAAGAGTGGAGTGCGGGTCCTCGACGACATCGCCGCACCACTTGGCGGCGAAGTTACGATGGCGTTCGACGGGCCGATCGTTCCCACTCCGCGATGGAAACTGATCTTCGAGGTGTATGATCCTGCAACCCTGCAGGCAACCATAGAGAAACTGGTTGACGCGTACAACCGCGAGGAATCCGGAAAAGCTCACTCGATGAGCCTGGCCCGGAAGCAGGTTGGTTCCCAAACATACTTCGTCATTCGAAGCAGCGATTCGTCAGCCACGGAGATCGACTACGCCTTCGTTGACAGCTATCTGATCGCCGCTCCAGACGCCGGTACAATCTCGCGGGCTATTCAGATTCGGCAGGCCGGATTTACCCTGACGCATTCGTCCACCTTCGCGGGACTGTTACCCAGCGACGGATACACGAACTTCTCCGCGATCTTCTACCACAACATCGGACCGGTCGTTGGCCCAATCGCACAACAATTGAAGTCGAGCGGAGCTCTGACTTCGCAGCAGCGTCAGTCCATCGACGCTCTGACCGCCAATTCCGCTCCTGGCTTGATTTACGCTTATGGCGAGAGTGACCGGATCGTCGTGGCAAGTAACAGCGGGTTCATGGGCTTCGATCTAGGCACGCTGCTAACGATGGGGCATAACGGTCCCTTCCTGCCGCAGATGATGCTCGGCGGAGCGGTGACTCATCCGGGTCTTCCAAATCAGTGAGTACGACAGCACAACGCGGAGCGGTTGCCGGTGAGCTTCGTCAGGAGCCACCGGCTCCTCCTCCAGCGCCTCTGGTCGAACTGCAGAATCTTTCCGTTCAATTTGGAAATCGCGAGATTTTGCGGGGCCTGACCGCTTCCTTGCGCGGACGAGCAATCGGCCTGCTGGGACCGAACGGCGCAGGCAAATCGACACTGATCAATACCCTTCTTGGCTTCTATCCCCCAAGCGCAGGTTCGGCGCGAGTTTTCGGAAACGACATTCGAACGGATAAGAAAGCCATCCGCGGCCTCATCGGCTACATGCCCGAAAACGACGCATTCATTTCGAAGATGAGCGCCGTATCTCTGGTTCGGATGATGGGCGAACTTTCGGGACTTCCGTCGGGCGTGGCTCTCGAACGCGCTCACGAAGCGCTTTTTTATGTGGGCCTCGCCGAAGCGCGATACCGCCACCTCGGAACCTATTCCCTGGGCATGAAACAACTGGCGAAGCTCGCGCAGGCCATTGTTCACGGTCCGAAGTTGCTCATCCTTGACGAGCCTACGAATGGACTCGATCCCTCGGCGCGGCAGCGCATGATTCGTATGATTCGTGAAATGCGCGACAGCAAACAAGTGCGAATTCTGCTCTGCTCACACCTTTTGCGGGATGTCGAGGACACTTGCGACGAAGTCCTGATCCTCAAGCAAGGACGAATCGCGCACTACTCTGATCTCAACGAAGAGCGCAAGGCGAACCAGCGTTTTCTCGAGATGGAGTTCTACGGCGCGAACGGCGATTTCACCGAAGCCATCGAGAAGCTCGGCTGCGAGTGCGCCATCCGGGCGAATCGCATGAAGATCATCTTGCCGGACGGAATTGAAACGCGGGACATCTATCGTTTGGCAGCAGAGCGAAATGTCCGGATTCGCAAACTCAACTTCCGGCGCGACACGCTCGAAGACATTTTCCTCAAGGCAATGGAGAGCTGAGATGACAGCGAACACTCTCAATGCCGCGGAGCATGCATGGCTGTCTATAGGCGCACATACGCCGCATACACCGGTGCGATGACCCCGTCGTGGTCGCGCTTCCTGGTTCTGTTTCGCTATGCGAGGCGCAACGTGTTCCGGTCGAAGTTTCAGACCGGATTCTTCGTACTCTGCTTTTTCTTCCCTGTCTTCTGTCTCGCGTTGATCTATTTGGCTCACAATCTGGCTTTCCTCGAGCAAATCGGAGCGCCCAGCCAGATACTCACAATCGACAGGAAGTTTTTCTCCAATTTCATTAATGTGCAGGGCGTTCTGGCGTTTCTCATGACTGCATTTGCGGGCCCCGGTTTGATTTCCAGCGATCTCGCCAACGGCGCGCTTCCCTTATATTTTTGCCGCCCTCTGTCGCGCGCGGAGTACGTCCTCGGAAAAGCTTCGGTCCTCGGCATCCTGCTTTCGCAGATCACATGGATCCCGGGCCTGATTCTGTTTTTCATTCAAGCCGCCCTCGCCGGGCCAGCTTGGGCATGGGATAACTTGTGGATCGCCGGCAGCATCATCGTCTCGTCGCTGATCTGGATCGCCATTCTCTCGCTTTTGTCGATGGCGATTTCCGCTTGGGTGAAGTGGAGGATCGTCGCAGGAGCACTTCTACTGGGAATGCTGTTTTTTGGAGCTGGCTTCGCGCAAGCGATCAATGCCGTGATGCGCACGGAGTCCGGTCACTTCGTCGACCTTGCCTACCTGATGATGATCGTGTGGAATTCGTTGTTCCGGCTGGAATCGGGCTTCACAATTTCCGTCGCCGAGGCATCGATCGCCATTCTCATCTACTGCGGGATATGTCTCGGCCTGCTGCTTCGTAAAGTACGCGCCTATGAGGTCGTCCGATGAACGATCGCATCGTCCTGGAAGATGTGTCGAAGTTCTACGGCGAAATTCTTGGCGTCAATCGCGTGAACCTCTCCATCCCACCCGGAATCACCAGCCTCGTCGGCCCGAATGGTTCCGGTAAGACGACGCTGATGAATTTGATGACCGGGCTCATTCGTCCGACACAAGGCCGGATCGAAGTTCTCGGCCTTAGGACAAACGATCCGGAGAACCTCTTCAAAGTTGTCGGCTACAGCACTCAGTTTGACGCGCTGCCCAAGGGCTTGACCGGCCTTCAATTCGTGCTCTCGTATTTGCGCCTCACCGGTATGGACGCCGCCCGCGCCGAACAACTCGCCAGGAAAGCCATCGAACGGGTTGGATTGACCGAAGCTGCGGGCCGCAATATTGCAGGCTACAGCAAGGGGATGAGGCAGCGGATCCGTTTGGCGCAGGCGCTTGCGAACGATCCGAAGGTTTTGATCCTTGATGAGCCGCTGAACGGACTTGATCCACTGGCTCGATCAGAAATGATCGCCATGTTTCGCTGGGCAGCGGGCGAGGGATGTTACGTACTGATTTCCAGTCACATCCTCCACGAAGTCGACGTGATCTCGGATCAGGTCATTCTGATGAGTAATGGTTACGTAGTCGCAGAGGGCGCGATCCAGGAAGTGCGCAGCGAGATTAGCGATCACCCGACGCAGATTCTTATTCGCTGCAGTCAGCCTCGCGAACTTGCCGCAAAGGTGCTGACGTCGGCCGACACGATCGAGGTCGCCATTCACAAAGACGAACACGGCCTGCTGTTAAAAACGAGAAATGCCGACGAATTCTATCTGGAGCTGAACAAACTGGCATTGAATGGAATCGAGATCGAATCCGTTTCTCCCGCGGACGACGACGTTCTCTCCGTGTACGAGTACCTGATCGGCAGTGATGAGGTCGCGCGATGAAGCGAGTCTGGTGGGAGCAAATCAAAGCCGTCATCCGGCTTGAAATCAAGAAGACATTCTTCGCCAAGCGCGGGCTATGGATATACTTTGTCGCCCTGCTGCCGGTCCTGCTCTTCGTCGGATACTCGATTGCGAATTCACATCAAATCAATCAGAGCGCGAGGGTCGCGCGCAGCGGCCAGAGGCCGTTAAGTTACCAGGACCTTCTCGCCGTTAAGGGCGGCATGACCAAAGAAGAAGTTCTCGCTTCGTTGGGTAAGCCACCGGTCGTCTTTCACTGGAAGGAACACCGTGACGCGGGGCAGGATAAAGACGCCGGTGACCTTTCCCACGAGGAATACCGTTACTCCGATGGCGTGAACGATCTTTATGTAAACCTTATCAACGACCAGGTGGACAGCGTTCACATTCAGGAAGGCTACAATCTCGGACGCGACTCCGTGATGTTCGCCGGTGTCTTTCAATTCTTCTTTCTGCGCCTGGCTGTTTTCTTCGGATGTCTCGGAATTTTCATGAACCTGTTTCGAGGCGAGATTCTCGACCGAAGCCTTCACTTCTATTTTCTCGCACCCATTCGGCGCGAGGTTTTGATGGCGGGAAAGTTTCTAGCCGGACTGCTTGCGACCTCTGTTATCTTCGTCACCAGCGAGTTACTGCAAAACGTCGCCTTCCTGTGGCACCTGTCCCCCTCAGTCCGCGACTTGTACCTTTATCACAACCAGGGACTGGAGCACGCAGCAGGTTATATGGGTGTAACAGTGCTGGCTTGCATCGGATACGGAGCATTCTTTCTGGTTGCCGGGATGATGTTCAAGAATCCGATTCTTCCGACCGCAGGAATCTTAATCTGGGAAGCTATCAACCCATTCTTGCCGGCTCTGCTGAAGCAGTTCAGCGTGATCTACTATCTCAAGGCGCTGTCCCCGGTTAACATTCCCGCTCCTCCGGGAATGCCACCGTTCCTCGCGATGTTGATCTCGAATCCCGAACCGATCTCCGCGCCAGTCGCGGTGATTGGCTTGCTGATCGTCGCTGCCTTGGCAATCTACGTCTCCAGCTTGCAAGTGCGCCGCATGGAGATTAACTACACCAGCGAATAGCGTCGTCTGATGCCTTGGCAGGACAGACAGCAATCAGGCTGATTCAAAAACAATTTGCCGAGCAGCAAGATCATCGATCAAGCCTTCGTCGAGCGCAAACAGTTCCTTCAGCACAGCTCGGGTGTGCTGGCCGAGTAATGGCGCCGGAGTCGACGGCGAACCCGGCGTATCCGACAACTTGACGGGAGTGCCCGTCACACGGTGACGTCCCGCTGTCGGATGATCCATCAGTGGGAACATGTTGCGGATTTCAGTCTGCGGATCGTTCGCGACTTCCGCAAAGTTACGGGCCAACGAGCACGGGATGCCCGCCGCCCTCAACCGCGAAATCCACTCCGCAGCCGGAAGCCGCTGGAAAATTTTATCCAGCAACGGCTCGAGCACGCTTCGATTCACGATTCGCGCTGCGTTGCTTTCGTAGTCAGGATGCTTCTCTAGATCGAGTCGGTCCAGCGCACGGCAAAATGCCGACCAGAGCTTCTCGCTCCCCACCGCGACCGCGATTTGTCGGTCTTGCGCATAAAATGTTTGGTAGGGCATCACCGTAGGAAACGACGTGCCCATCGGAACGGGAATTACGTTCGAACCCAGAAAACTCATGTAGTTCGAACTCATGGTCGAAATCATGCTGTCGAGCATGGACACGTCGACGTACTGTCCAAGGCCGGTTTTCTCGCGCGACCGCAACGCCAAAAGAATCCCAATCACCGCAAAGAGCCCGGCCGTTACGTCTGTGACGCCGTATCCGCAGCGCACCGAATCGCCTTGCTCAGTTCCTGTGATGCTAAGTAATCCGCTTGATGCCTGGACAACGAGGTCCATCGCAGCCTCATCGCGCGAAGGTCCCTGCTGTCCGTACCCCGAGATAGAGCAGTAGACGAGACGAGGATTCCGCTGATGAATCGTGGCATAGCCCAGGCCGAGCTTGTCCATCGACCCCGGCCGAAAATTCTCGACGAGCACGTCGGTCGTGTCGAGCAGACGCAAGCATAGATCGAGACCCTCCGGCTGCTTGAGATTGATCGAGATCCCCAACTTTCCCCGGTTGAGTCCAAGGAAAAAACTGGCGATACCCCCAGCAAACGGCGGTCCCCATCCGCGCCCCATGTCGCCGGAGCGTGCTTCCAGTTTGTAAACGGTTGCTCCGTAATCGGAGAGAAGAAGGGTGCAATAGGGCCCGGCAAGGGCATGAGAGAAGTCCAAAACTCGAATGCCTTCGAGGACGGATCCAGATCGCGGGACTGAAGGGGTTGCAGACGATGAGTCAGAGGACATGGGTCTAAGGTCGCGATTACGTTCCACTACGAATTGAACGTGACGACATTTACCAGCGTTCCAATCCCATCGATAGTAATCCGGATTTCGTCTTGCGGCTGCAGGGTAAAAGAATCGGGTGGCACGATGCCGGTTCCGGTAAATAGCAAACATCCATCCGGAAACACGTTGTCGCGATACAGATATTCCACCAGCGTCGCAAACTCACGCTTGATCGCGCTGAGTGCCACGGAACCAGAGAAGACCTTGGAACTGGCGCGGATAATCTCCATTTGGATTTCGGTCGAGCGCGGCAGTTCATTCGACGAAACAAGGATGCCCGGCCCCAACGAACAACTCCGGTGATAAACCTTCGCTTGAGGCAAGTAGAGGGGATTTTCGCCTTCAATATCGCGCGAACTCATGTCGTTGCCAATCGTATAGCCGAGAGTCTTTCCCGCTGGACTGACCAACAACACAAGCTCAGGTTCGGGCACCGACCACTTCGCATCACGCCGGATTGCGACTTTTTCACCATGGCCCACGACGCGGCTCGCTGTGGCTTTAAAAAAGAGTTCAGGTCTCTCGGCGCTATAGACGCGATCGTAGAAATCGCCGCCGCCCGCTGATTTCGATTCTTCCATGCGCGCGTCGCGGCTCCTGAAGTAGGTCACGCCTGCGGCCCAGACTTCCTGAGAACCGATCGGCGCAAGCAATTCAGAATCGTTCATTAAATTCTTGGCGGCGCCGGCGCCACTGCGAACCACATTCTTCAGATGTGCTTCCAGATCGTCACGCGTCGCCAACGAATCCCATGGATCAGATGTGAAATAGAATTGTCCGGCCTGCTCGACGACGCACCCTGACCTCGTGCGATAAAGCTTGATTCCTTCATCCGATTCGCTCAAAACGATCTCCGAGGGATTCTGTGAACCGCTCAATCCTAGTCTGACAGCTTGAACACTCGTTCCATCAAAAGCCACTTCTCTCCGGGCTTCGCTTCGGGCAGGGGTTGTTGAAATTTCCACATCAGTTTCTCCCACTCCTGCACCTTTGGGTTCAGCCGGTCCGCCTCAGCTTTGGCGTCGAATGAAAAATCCTCCGCCACTTCCATGATCATAAACATGCGAGTGCCATGGAGATATATCTCCATGTCGTCGATGCCCGACCCGCGAATACTCCTTGAGATTTCCGGCCAGATCTTCTCGTGATGGCGCTTGTATTCCGCGATCAACTTTGGATCGCCTTTCAGGTCAAGGGTCAGGCAATACCTTCGCTTCATGCATTCTCCTGCAGAAATGTCCTACGTATGCGCGACACGGTTAACTGAAGGGGAAAATCGAATCGCGAAATCAACGGACAAGCTTACACAGAACTCAAGAGGCCGTAACTGCGATCTGCGTAAATGTGCTGCCCGGTTGTGTGGCTGGACTTGGTCGAAAGAAGGAAAGTGACCACGGCCGCAATATTCTCGACTGTCTTGCCGGGCGGCTCATCGATCTTGCGATGGCCCTCGCCTCCCGCCAGAACCATGTTGACCCGAATGCCGTACGGCAGTAACTCAGCCGCCCACTCACGCGTCAGCGCCATGACCGCCCCGGTCCACGACGCGGAGCGTTGTCCCACAGCCACCGAGCCGACATTCACGATGCTTCCGCGTGACTGCTTCAACTGCGGCAACGAATAGTGCGCCAGGTTGAAGCAGGGTAGTAGCGTCCGGTCAAGCATCTCAAAATATTCGCCGGAACTTCCATTCTCCAATGCCACCTCGTCACCGACCGCAGTGCTGTTTACAAGCGCATCGATTCGCCCAAACTCTGCGATTGTCTGTACGACGACTTTCGCGCAGTCGTCAGGCAATGTCAGATCGATCGTCACTAGCCCGCATTGAGCATTTCCCTGCTGCACCCGGGCTTGGAGTGCGCGTCCAACATCCACATCGCGATCCACAATCACGGGAATTGCCAGCTCGGCAGCGCAAGCGCGAACGATCGCCGCGCCAACGCCCTTCGCGCCGCCGGTCACGACCACGACTTTGTCTTTGAGTCCGAGATCCAACGGCTAGCCTCGCAGGTTGAAAAATCCGCCGTCGAGCGGATAGTCCGATCCGGTAATGAACGACGCTTCGTCCGAGCATAAGTACAGCGCCAGGGTTGCGACCTCGGCCGGCTCCGCCATTCGCCCTACGGGCTGCGACGCTGCCAGCTTTTGAAACATCTCCTGCTCGCGGCCCGGATATGTTCGTTTCAAGTAGTCGTCCACAAATGGGGTATGAACGCGTGCTGGCGAAATGCAGTTGCAACGGATATTGTGCGCGAGATAGTCGCGCGCAACCGAGTACGTCATAGCGATAACCGCGCCCTTGGTCATGGAGTATGCAAAGCGGTCGGCCAGTCCCGTAGAGCCGGCGATCGACGCCATATTCAGGATCACGCCGCCGCCCTTCTCCCGCATGTGCGCGACCATCGCATGCATGCAATTGTAGAAACCCTTGACGTTGACGCGGATCAACCGATCGAAGTCGGCTTCCGTTGTGCTTTCGACGGTGCCAATGTGAGAAACGCCCGCGTTGTTCACAAGAATGTGAATCCGTTCGCGGCGAAACAGTTCGGTAAATGTCGCCGTGACTTGCGCCTGATCGGTGACATCGCAGCCATATGCGGATGCCTCGCCGCCGGCCGCAACAATTTGCCGGCATGTTTCCGAGCCGGCCGCCTCGTTCACGTCTAGTACGCGGATGGCTGCCCCATGCGCAGAAAATCGTAGCGCGATTGCCTGACCGATTCCGCTACCGGCGCCGGTAATGACGGCAACGCGGCCGTCCAGCCGAAAGCCGCCCGAGGAACTGGGATCGTTGCTCAGAGCGAAACCCCTCGTTTCCAAGGAATGAAGTCTTCTTGTGCCTTTTGTTCGGCTTTGGTGTGGGTTTCTCCGCTCGCCACCTGAATCACAAAGTCCAACACCGTTTCGCCCATCTGCTGGATCGTGTGTTGTCCGGCGATCACCGATCCCGTATCAACATCAATGATGTCGTGCATGCGTTTTGCCAGGGCAGAGTTGGTTGATATCTTTACCACCGGCGCAATGGGATTGCCTGTCGGCGTGCCCAAGCCGCTGGTGAACAACACGACGCTGGCGCCGGCTCCTACTTGGGCGGTCACGCACTCCACGTCGTTGCCCGGCGTGCATTGCAGATTCAGCCCCGGCTCCGTTGAATATTCCGGGTAGTCGAGCACCGCCGTGACCGGCGAAGTTCCGCCTTTCTTCGCCGCCCCCGCTGACTTCATCGCGTCGGTCAAAAGACCATCGCGCATGTTTCCTGGCGAAGGATTCATCTCAAACGCAGATCGCACCGCAACCGCTCGCGCAGCATAGTCGCGCATCAACTGAATGAAACGATCGCCTACTTCCTGATTGCGCCCGCGATTGATCAAACCTTGTTCCACCCCGCACAACTCAGGGAATTCAGAAAGGATGGTTCGCGCTCCCAGCGCCGCCAGAAGATCCGAAGTGTGCCCGATCGCGGGATTCGCCGAGATCCCTGAAAAGCCGTCGGAGCCGCCGCATTTCAGTCCTACACACAACTTCGACAACGGAGCCGGAGTACGCCGCGCCTTGTTCGCTTCGACAAGGCCCTGAAAAGTCTGCTGGATCGCCTCGTCCATCATGGCCGCTTCGGAGCCGCTCTTCTGCTGCTCCAGCAGGAACAGCGGCTTGCTGAACTGCGGATCGCGCTTCCGAATCTCTTCGCGAAGAATTTCGATCTGCGCATGCTGGCAGCCGAGACTCAACACGGTCGCGCCCGCAACATTTGGATGGTGAATGTATCCGGCAATCAGTCCGCAAAGATTGTTGGAATCCTCGCGCGTTCCACCGCAGCCGCCTTCGTGAAGCAGAAAACGAACGCCGTCCACATTCTCAAATAGCCGCCGATTGGTCGGCAGCGCAGATTCCTCGGGCCGGGCGCGATTTCCGGACTTTCTATTCTGTCCATCGATTTTCCCTTCCCGATACTGTCGCGCGAGTTCCGCGACCTGTTGCCGGTAAAGTTGGGGAGCGGCGAAACCGAGTTCCTCTTCGAAAGCTTGCTTGAGCACTTGGATGTTTTTGTTCTCACAAAAAACCAGGGGCACGACGATCCAGTAATTCCTTGTGCCGACTTGGCCGCCCGACCTCGCATAGCCTTCGAAGGTGCGTTGTTGAAATCGCGAAACATCTGGCGGGGACCAGCGATACTCCTCGGATTTCTGGTGAAATGGGGATGCCTGATGCTGAATGTTGCCGGTCGTGAGCAGTTCCCCCGCGGCGATGGGCTTGGCGGCCTTCCCGACGAGGCCGCCGTACATCAGGACATCGTCTCCAACGGCTAGGTCAACAATCGCGAATTTGTGCTTGGCCGGCACATCCGATCGGAGAATTTGAGTGCGGCCGTCCCATTGGATGACTTCGCCGCTCTTCAGATTGGTCAGAGCAACCAGCACGTTATCGCGGGAGTCGAGTTGAAGGACGCGTGAATTCATCGGAAAAGACCTGCTCTGAACGGAGCGATTCCTCGAAAGTGTAACTGCTAACGTCCATGCCCGCAATTCGCGTTGCTTTCAAACTAATCCGCGCACCTGCTGGCCGTGACGTTGAATTTAGCGATACCCTGTGAATGGGACAGCGAAAAGCAAAAATGATCACACTTTCCGAGCTGCGCTCCGCCGAGTCTCGCCTCACCGGAGTTACCACGCGCACGCATCTGATCGAATTCGATCACGCCGACCCGAACCGCCGGCTGCTTCTGAAGCCCGAAAACCAGCAGCCTATCGGCGCTTTCAAACTTCGCGGGGCGTACAACAAGATCGCCTCTCTTACGGACGAAGAACGCGAGCGCGGAGTTATTTCGTACTCCAGTGGCAATCATGCGCAGGGCGTTGCCTACGCCGCGCGGGCGCTTAAAGTAAAGTCGGTCATCGTGATGCCGAACAACGCCCCCCCAATCAAGCGCGAAGCTACCGCGAAGCTTGGTGCTGAGATCGTGCTCGTGGGCCCGGGCAGCGAAGAACGCAAGATCAAGGCGGAAGAACTCGCCGCTCAACACGGATACGTCATTGTCCCTCCCTACAACGACGAAAAGATCATCGCTGGTCAGGGCACCATCGGGCTCGAAATTCTCGCTGACCTGCCGGAAGTCGAAGCTATCTTTTCTCCGGTCGGCGGTGGAGGACTCATCAGCGGCGTCGCCACGGCGATCAAGTTAAGCAATCCGAAAATCAAGGTGATCGGCGTCGAGCCCGAGCTGGCCGCAGACGCACAAGCCAGCCTTCGGCAAGGCAAGATTGTCGAGTTCCCCGCGGAGCAGGTATCGCGCACGCTCGCCGACGGACTCCGCACCCAGAGCATCGGAACCATAAACTTCGAGCACATCCGCGAATACGTGGACGACATTGTCACCGTGAACGAAGTGGAGATTCGGCAGGCCATGAAGCTTCTGTCTCAGAATCCCCAAACCGTAGCCGAGCCGAGCGGCGCCGTTGCCCTCGCTGGATTCCTCTTCCGCCGCGATCAGCTGCCCCACACGAAGTTGAACGTTGCGATCATCAGCGGAGGAAACATCGAGCCGTCAATGCTCGAGGAACTACGCCGTACCTAAAACCGTCGCGGTCTCCCAAGGACCTGGCAAGAAACTCGATTCGATGAAAGAACGCGGACGCCCAAAGCCTGCATCGAACACTGAGTAGGAAATATGCGTTCCCAATTGACCCTTGACTTCGTCGATATGAAGAATGATGCTGATACCGCACGCTCCAAACTTATGGTGAACCGCTCAGGAAATGCGCCGTAACTCCTTCTCTCCCAAGATATTGCCTTCCGCCAATCGACATCAAACTGGGCGGCAATGTCGCATTCCGTATTGGTTGCGTTTGTATGTCGGATTCTTATTCTCGATGACCGACGCCCATGCGCAGGCGCAGCGCGGCACGCTGATTCACGAAGAGACGATTCGGGTCTCGCCGAGCGCTGACTCAGCCAAGTTGGGTCAGGCTGGACGAGGCCACGAGTTGGTGATCATCGATACGAGCCGCGACTGGACGCACGTCGAGGCCATCATCCGCGAACCCCAGAAAGACGCGGACGAGGATAGCCCCGAGGCCGAAGGCAAAACGATCACCGGATGGGTTCAGAACAAAGCCCTCATCAACATGACCACGCCGAACGGGGACAAGATTATTTTCGGTGAGGCCGCAAACTCCGAAGACGAAGCCAGCCGCCGCCGTGGACGCCGGGACGCCGCTCAGGACGCGATGCGTCTCTACTACCGAATTTACGATCTGTTCCCAACTTCGCCGATCGCTGCCGAGGGCCTTTACCGTGCCGCGGACATTCGTTGGCAGGTGGAGCGTTCCGACATTATGACTCGTCCGTCTGCCCGCGAGCGCGAAGCCTATATGCGTGGCCAAATTGATGAGCAATGGATGAAGCTCGTGATCAAGAAATATCCGGGAACGCGGTGGGCTGATCAGGCAGCGTTCCATCTGATCGAAAACAAACTTTGCGGCGATTGGCAGGGCGCGTCGAAGTGTCCGGAAAAAGAAGCCGACATATACGAAAAATACGCGAAGGAGCACGAACAGTCTCCGGCCGCCCCGGAAGCTCTCTATGACGCGGCGTGGCGCCAGTCGGCGCTGATCGAGATTTACAAGACCGAAGCTAATCTCAAAAAGTCTGACGAAGCAAAGAGTCGCGCCGTCGCCCTGGCGCAAAAAATCGTCAGCCAGTACGGTCAAAGTGACTGGTCGAACCGGGCGCAAACTCTTATCTTCTACGTGCAGCAAGGCGTTGCAACCTGGGGCAACGCAAGCGACTAGTTTCGGCGCAATTTTCAAACGCCGTCATTCCAAACGAGCGGATCGCTGACCGCAAAATTTGTCGTTCCGACCGGAGCGCAAGGATTCCATCCACACGTTGTGATTCCGACCCGGAGCGAGGCAAGCGAATGAAGTGGAGGAAACTGCTTTCCCTACATTCGATCCCTTTGCTGCAAGTAACTCTCAGCCATCGCATCAAGACCTTTAACGCCTCCGAGAACTTTTTCTGCGATACTGGTTTTCAATTTTCGGAGGATGATTGAACGATTACCTGCTCTCCCTAATCCTGGGAATTGTCGAAGGCCTCACCGAATTCCTGCCTGTCAGTTCGACCGCGCACTTGCGGCTTTCTGAGGCGTTGCTTCACGTCTCTGGTTTAGCCCCAGATCTGACTCTCGACAATGGCTATTGGAAGATGTATTCCATCGTGATCCAACTCGGCGCAATTTTGTGTCTGCCCGTCTATTTTTGGAGTCGTATCACCAAGTTTGTCTCTACCTTTCCGCGCGGAGAAAGCGGGAACCGGACAGCCCTGACGCATCCGCTCGGACTCGTCACCGTCGCATTCCTGGTCACCGCGATTCCGTCATTTCTGCTGACCAAAGTGATCGGGAAGCACCTTGAGAACATCATGATCATCGGCTGGTCGCTTCTCATCGGTGGGATCGTGATGTGGATCGTGGACGCGATGAATGCCAAGGCGGAAGCCGCAGGCCCAAGCCCGAGCAGCAAAATCCGCGTCTGGAAGATGGAAAATATGAGCCTCGGCCAGGCAATCTGGATTGGCCTCTGCCAAATCTTTTCCGCCGTCTTCCCCGGAACGTCCCGGTCGATGTCGACCATCGCGGCCGGACAGTTGGCCGGTATGTCGCGCGCCGCAGCACTCGAGTTCTCGTTCTTTGTTTCGATTCCAACGATGGCCGCCGCGACGCTCTACACGCTTTACAAGTCGCTGCGAGGAAAAGGTGAAAATCCGATCGGCGTCGCGCAGATCGATCCGCACGGATGGGTTGTGCTCGCGATCGGCTTTATCGTCTCCTTCGTCGTCGCCTATGCGTCGGTTGCGTGGTTCATGGGTTACGTCCGCAAACGCGGGTTCGCGCCGTTCGCGGTCTACCGCATCATCATCGGAATTCTGGTGCTTGTGTTTGCGGCGAAACTTGCATAGCTAAATCCGAGATACACCAGCACTTGTGGTCGCAAAAAATGCGACGCCAGCGGATCCGATAACCATATGAACACCGCCTGTGGATTCCTTCATTGTGGGAACGCCGGCTTCTTGGCATAATGGTCTGGCTCTGGCCGATTGCGGCGCCGAATTATGTATCTTCGGCGATAAAATCCGGCCCTTCATGGATTATTTGGAAACGATTTTTGTTCCCACCGGGAACCGTCGGCTCAATGAGCTTGTCGGATTCCTGATGTGCGTCTCCGCGCTCCTTCTTCTCCTCGCGCTCGTTTCGTATTCGCCGCTCGATCCTTCGTGGGACAGCGCCTCGGTGCTCACCGGATCGCATGCCGCCCGGAACTGGATCGGCGTTGTCGGCGCTTATCTGTCCGACGCTGTGCTGCAGTTCTTCGGCATCGGCGCGTTCCTTCTTGTGATCTTCCCGGTGATGCTCGGGGTGCGCTGGTTCCGGTCGAAGAAAATCCAGTCCCCACTTGCGAAGACTCTTGGCGGAATCTGGCTGCTGATGTTTGTTCCGGCCATGCTGGCGCTTTTGCCCGGTCAGATCCGCTGGATGCGCGTGATCCCGATCGAAGGCCTGATGGGACGGGTCGTCGGTGACTTCCTGATCCACTACTTAAATCTTGCCGGTGCCTACATCGTTTGCGCCACGGTGCTTGCCGTCGCGCTCTATCTCTCTACGGCGTTTTCGTTCTCGGCAATCCGGTTGTGGGCTCCGACGCGCTTCGCGTTCGCTACTGCGCTCTTGAGCCGCTATCAGGATTGGAAACGGGAGCGTCTCAAAAGGCATCAGCAGAAAGAGCTCGATCAGCGCCGGATTTCGAAGCCAATCGTGAAGACCCAGTTGATTCCTTCGCGCCCCGCCCCGGCCTCGCAGCCTCAGGAACCTCGCCGGACCGGCATCGAGCGCATGCTCGAAGAAGAGGCACCGCCGATCTCCCGGCAAGCCGCGACTGGTGGAATTCTGGCGGAATCTCTGGCTTCTTCCGGACTACCGCCGATCGCTGCCGACCCCGAGGTCACGCAGCGAGCAGACAGCAGCAACAAGGCAAAGACGACCATGCCGCGAATTGCCGGCGGATACAAACTGCCGTCCAGCAGCCTCTTGCAGCGCCCAGACGAGCAACAAGCCGTCGATGCCGACGAACTCAAGCTGCTCGCGCAAGTGTTGACCGAGAAGTACGCCGAGTTCGAAGTTCACGGCCAGATCACGCAGATCAACCCTGGCCCCGTCGTAACAACATTCGAATTCAAGCCGGAAGCGGGCATCAAGTACAGCCGAGTTACCAATTTGTCGGACGATCTCTGCCTTGCCCTGAAGGCCGAGAGCATCCTGATCGAGCGCATGGCTGGCAAGAGCACGGTGGGCCTCCAGGTGCCGAACCGTCAGCGGGAAATTATCTGGCTGCGCGAGAACATCGAGTCGCAGGAATTCATGGGCTCGAAGTCGCGGCTCACGATGGCCATGGGCAAGGACATCAATGGCCGCATCGTCACCGCCGACCTCGCCGGAATGCCCCACTTGTTAATTGCCGGATCGACCGGCGCCGGCAAGAGCGTCGCCATCAACGCAATGATCATGTCGATCCTTTACAAGGCGACGCCCGATCAAGTCCGCCTGATTCTGGTCGACCCGAAGCGGCTGGAACTCGGCAACTACGAGGGAGTTCCTCACCTCTACACGCCGATCATCACGGAACCGAAACTTGCCGCGAATGCGTTGCGCAATGCCGTCCGCGAGATGGAACGGCGATTAAAGCTGCTCGCCGCCAAGGGCGTTCGCAACATCGATCAATACAACAAGCTGTTCGATCAGGGCGGCACGCCGAGCTTGTTTGAAGAAGGGTCCGAAGAAAAACCGATTCCCTATATCGTCATCATCATCGACGAGTTGGCTGATCTGATGATGCTCGATTCGAGCAACGTGGAAGAATCGATTACGAGGCTGGCGCAGATGGCCCGTGCGGTCGGCATTCATCTGGTTCTGGCGACGCAGCGGCCTTCGGTAGACGTCATCACGGGTCTGATCAAGGCGAACTTCCCGGCACGCGTTTCGTTCCGCGTGGCGACGAAAGTGGACTCCCGGACGATTTTGGACGCAAACGGCGCCGAAGCTCTGCTGGGCAAAGGCGACATGCTCTACCTGCCGTCAGGCTCGGCACGAGTACACCGGCTGCACGCTCCGTTCGTTACGGAGAAAGAAATCGCCGCGGTCGTCGAATTCTGGAAGGCGCAAGGGCTGGCTGAATACCAGCAGCAGTTCCTCGAAGCGCCAAAGGGTGAGCGCGAGGCCGGGAGTGATGGTGGCCATGGACAGGCCGGAACAGATGGAGAATCGGAAGATGATCCGATGTACGGCGATGCCGTGAAACTGGTGATCGAGTTCGGCAAAGCCTCCACATCCCTGCTGCAGAGGCGTTTGCGCATCGGCTATGGGCGCGCGGCTCACCTGATCGATCTGATGGAACAGGACGGCATTGTCGGAGCGGCAGATGGTCCCAAACCGCGCGAAGTACTCAAACGTCCCGACTGGATTTCGGAGATCGAAGAGACAATGCGGTAGCAGGCTTCCAAGCGAAAAAAGAAAGGGCGGCGATAAGCCGCCCTTTTTCTTTGCCAGAGGTTTTCGAACGTAAAACTAGTACCGAACGACGAGACCTGTGAGGATACGCAGATTCTTGCCGCTGGTGCTGCCCGAACTGTGGAGCATCATCCAATCCGCCTGTGCCGCACGGAAAGACAGGAACCGATTGATGTTGAAGTCGACTCCGCCGCCGCCCATCAGCGCGAAGCCATTGCTGCTGCTGCTGAAGCCGGGGATCGACGCCGACGCATGGTCTCCACCGATCAAAGCGTGCACGAACGGCGTATACAGCTTGTTGGCGCGAAGCGAGAGCACAGGGCCAAAGGTGTAGGTGTAATTGTGGAAGCTCACACCATTCTGGCTGTTGTAGGCTGTGCCGAGATCACCGGTAATTCCGAAGTAATTGTTGAAATTCCCGTTGACGGCAACGTCCCAACCATTCGCGTTGATGCCGCCTGACAGGTGGGAATACTGATATCCACCGAAGACTTCCGTCTTGGGCGCGTCGCCGCTTTCAGCCGCGAACGCAGACACTGCAAACAATCCCAGCAAGCAAGCTACAACGATAAGTTTACGCAATGGACTCCTCCAAAATTTATGAGTGGATTTGCCGGGCCAGTGCTCATCTGGGCCGCACCCAGAATTGCCGCACTCTTCTACCCGGCGAGATTTCCGTCATTGAAATTCATCCACGAGCCTGCGGCAAGTGACTTAAGTCGGGGTACCCGGTAATCACCGCGAAACCCGTGTCTGACGGGCGTTTCCTATGAAGCTTGAGGGAGGGGAAGAGAAAGATTACTCGCTGGATCGACGCATCCAATTGGGCATCCAGCTTGAGTAGTGCATGCGAACAATAGCCTTCACATTTTTGGGCGACTGAGAATCGAATCGATTATTGAAAACGACGTAGTACACGCCGGCGCCAGCGGGCATATTCCCGCGCAAGCCTCCCTGTGACACCCGGCCACTCGCATAAACAGAACTCGCCGTCGATCCCTTTTGCCAATCGGCGAAGGACGCCTCGCTCAAAACGAACGTTTCAATATCTCCGCCCGATGACGTGAACCGGCCGACTACGGATACGTTCTTCGCATCCGCAGGCAGGCTGAAGGTGTAGTACCGCAGACCGTGCGCTGGTACGGCGAACGACTTGTCGAGGACGGTCTGATCAGGGTTTGAACCGATAGCCTGCTGGATGCCCTGCGCGAAGGGATTGCGGCTAACCAGTGCCCAGATCACAACCGCAAGAAACAAGATGACCACAGCCTTAAAGAAGAATCTGGCCTTGCGGCCCTTGGGCGTTGAGGAAGCAGTCACTGTGCTTTCTCCCCACGCAGACCGCGAAGGGCGACGACCGCGAGTGCACACACAGCAGCAAGCATCGCAATCCATAGAACCGCGGTGTGCTGCTCTGACCACGGACGGGAATCAGGACGTCCGGAATATTGCGGATTGTGAGTTCCGGCCCCGAGTTGAGCTTGCCCGGGCAATGCGTCGACGTGAAAGAAGCGTGCGTAGTCGTATACCGGCGCGGACAACTTTTCGTCGCCGTAGTACAGCGTCAGGGTCGACTTTCCTTGCGGATCGAAGTAGACGCGCCGTTCCAGCGCCAGCGGGTCGGCAGAAACGACGCCTAGCGGAGGATTGTCTCCGTTATCGATCACGACGGTGATCTGGCCGGAATTCCCTGACATTTCGATTGCAAGTTGTTCCGCCGTAATCAGTGTTCCAGCGCGATTGACTCTCACGCGACTGATTTCTCCGTTCGCGAATTGAATTCCCTTGGCGTCCTCGACGCTCACCATTCTGCGAAAATTCAGCTGGCCGGGCGCGACCTGGAACAAGATGCGGCCCGCGGGAACTCTATCGGGGATGGTGCAGGAAATCACTGTCAAGTGTTGTTTTTGCAGAGGCGCGGCGCAAGAACCAAATTTCGTCCAAGTGGCCTGTTGCTCGTGCAAGTTGTAGATCGCGGCGCCGATTACCTGTTGTGGGCGAATCCCCGCAGACAACTTGATGTGGAGGAAGCGAAAGCTCGATGTGGGCAACTTGAGTTGATAGTTGGAGCCGAGTTGCTCCTTCGTGAAATCGTACAGAGTCGCGGGTGGGAGCTCGACTTCGGTTGCTTTTCCGGCCTCACTGCCTCCGGAAATCGAAGCAGTGGCGACGAAGTCATGGGCGTCCAGGCGCAGGCGGATTCGGTCGTATTCGGCAAGAGCAGTGGCATCAAGATCGAATTCGGTGTGTCCGGAAACGCTACCGAGATTGAGGATCTTTGCCTCCACCTCCTCGGACGATATCCCGGCGCGCTGCTCCGAGATGGCGTACTGGACGAGCGAATCGCCGTCATAGAGGCGCAGATCTCCGAGATCGGGCCGCGAATGATTCCAAAGTTCTTCATCGACAACGAAGTAGTTCTGGCGGTCCGCCTGCGCGACGTGCACCTCGCGAACGTTGGTGAAGTATGGGATGGCCGGTTCGGCGCGATTCGAACCGTCGGCCGCCAGAAATAAAAGAAGAAATGACAGAAACCATCTCATACGCTGTCCGCATTCCCTCCAGTCGTGGGATGCGATTTGGACTTGGCGGAGAGCTGCAGCCAATCTCGCTGGTATACGAATGAGATCGCCAGAAGCAGCACGCCAAGAACGATGAAGCTGACAATGCGATATCCGCGATCAAGCTCAGAAACGTCGTATATGAATACCTTCCCGATCGTCACTGCAATCAGGATCAGCGCTTGCCACCGTACGAATGCGCTGCGTCGGACGAACCCAACGACCATCAGCAGCGCTCCATACGCCATCCAGAGGGCGGAGTAAGTGAAGTCGCGCGCGATGTCGATACGGTGGATCTCGGTGTACGCCGCACGCCACGGATAAGTCTTTACGGGATGGATCACCGCTACCTGTCGCGCGTAATAGTCCGCAACCTCGCGGCTAAGGGCGATCAGCGCAAGGATGTTCAAAGCGACGACGGCAACTTTCGCAACCATCGTCGCGGCTCCGTCCGCACGCTGTGAGGCAAACCACGCCACCGCACCCAGCACCGCGACCGCAACGGTATAGGTCGCCATCCGCATGTTGAAAACCAGTTGCGTGGTCCGAAAGTCGTCGATCATGAGCAAACGCCCGACCCCCAGGACGAGCGCACCAAGAGCGAGAGCATTCAGGAAATCAGACTGAATCCGATTTCCTACCCATAGCAGCACACCCGCTTCGACGAACCACCCGATCGTGATCCAATGTGCGTCGAGGCGGATCGGAATCGCAACCGTAATAAAGCCGATGGCGACGGCGAGGTGCAGAAAATAGAGGATCTGAGAGGCTTCTAGGCCGAGATCTCGTGCGTGTATCTGTCGGCTCAATAGTATGTAGACCGCCGCCAAGCCTAACGCGAACCACGCCATGTAGGTCTTGTCGATTGCCTCGATCATGGCGTAACACTCGAGAAAATAGGCTACCGCGTTCACGAAGGCGAGCGCTGCGGGAATCGAGGCTAACAGAGCGATTTCGCCCCTGGGATGAACTGTTAGCAGCGGAGCAATCGCAAAGACGGCAAAGAACAGCGTGGCAAACGTCAGGGTTGGCGCCAGTTGAGGTCGCGAATAGAACTCCGAGTACCAGCCAACATAGAGCAACAGGGTCCCGGCATAGCTCATTACCAGCAGTCTTCGCCATGGCTTGAATATCACCAGCACCAGCGTCGCAACATCGAGCAGGGCGACGTAGGAAAACAGGGCGATTTCGCGATTTTGTCCGGTCGACAGGAGAAGGGGGGTGCTGAAACCTCCGGTGAGCGCGAAGACCGCGAGGATCTGCGCATCTTGCGACACCGCCATCGCGGCGGTCGCGGCCGTGACCGACAGCATCATGGCAAAGGCGACACCGCTTGGAATCAGGTTGTAGACCTGGAAAGCCGCATACAGGGATAAATAGAGAGCGCCAATACCAACAGCCTTCAACGAGTACGAAAAGGCCTTATATCCCTTGCTGCGAAAGCGTTCGCTCCACACCACGAAGCCGATTCCGGCAAGCATGCCGATGGTGACACGTCCAGCGGGCCCGATCCAGTTGTTGTCGAAGGCAAATTTCAGGAAATACGAAATCCCTACGAGGAGCGCCGCGATACCGATGCGGTTCAGCCAGTGCGACCCGATGCGTGATTCAAGATCGATCTCGGAATCAGGCGAGGGACGGAGCGGCGGCAGGGGTGCCATCGGCGTACTCGGCTTTTCGGCTGCGACCGCTGGGGACGGCGCAACAGGACTGGAACTTAAAGACGGGGCAACCGCCGGCTGTGGAGCCACTGGATTGGCGGCCTGCGGGTCCATTTGCAGACGGCGCTCAATCCGGTAGACCCGGGTTGTGAGCTCGGCCAGGATGCGCCGAATCGCTTCTAGATCGGTTTGCGAGGTGTCCATGGGGCGGACGAAGAATTATCGGCCATGCGCATCAGGCTTGCACGTCATTTTTGGCGGAAGGAACTTGAGTCGCTACGGCGCTCCCGTCCAACCCCAGTTCCTTCGCAACCGGTTTCAGTGCCTCGATGCAGAAGGCAATGTGCTCGTCGAGTTCGACGCCAAGGTCGGCTGCGCCCTTGATGATGTCGTCGCGGTTCACTTTACGCGCGAACGCTTTGTCTTTCATTCTCTTTCGCACCGACTTTACATCGACCTCAGCCAGAGACTTCCCGGGCTTGATCAGGGCGACGGCCGTGATGAACCCGGCAAGCTCGTCACAGGCGAAGAGAGCTTTTTCCATCGGCGTATCGCGGCTGATGCCGGAATATTCGGCGTGCGACATGATAGCGCGCCGGACCTCGTCGGAATACCCACGCTCCTTCAGGATTTCGTTTCCCTTGTACGGATGCTCTTCGGGCGTAGGCCAGCGTTCGTAATCGAAATCGTGGATGAGTCCGACGACGCTCCACAGATTTACCGCTTCCGGAGAGCCGTCGGCAAACTTGCTGGCGCAGGCACGCATGCATGCCTCAACAGAAAGAGCGTGCTTGCGCAGACTTTCCGATTGAGTGAACTCAGTTAGTAAACACCACGCAGTCTCGCGATTAATCATCAATTCCTCTGTATTTCCGATTGAAAAAGTCTTGATTCGGGACATGCTAAAACATGTGCCGCATTCTTAGTGCATTTTATTCTTGACTTCCACAGGGCGCATGCCGCAGATTGACCCTGCAGTTGACCTCTCCCCCATAAGAGTTCCTGCTTCCGTAGGTGTACGGAGGGCCCGCTCTGGCACTCCCACAACCCGATGGCCACGACACTAGCCCCTGTAGATGCAAGGGAAGTTGTCCGATGTGACCACTGCCTGTTAGTTCAGTTCCGCACAACCAACAACAATTGCCGAAGGTGCCACGCGTCTCTAGACGAGGAACCGGAGCCTGAACCAATCATGGTTGCGCCACCAGTACTGTTGCCCATGCAGGGCAACGGCCGCGGACATTTGAACCTCGCGACCTCCATCCGCTCTCTGCGCTTGCGCAGCGGGCTTAGCCAGCGGCAGCTTGCCGGACGCATGGCAGTACCGCGCACCTACGTGTCAAAAATCGAAAACGAGAAGGCCACGCCGACTCTGTCGTCCCTGGAACGGCTGGCGCGCGCACTGGAGGTTACTGTGCCCGATCTGCTCAGCGGCGGAGAACGCAGCCGCCAAGAGGAAGTCAACGAATTGATGAAAGATCAGTTCATCGCTGAAATCCTGCCCTTCGTTTCGCAACTGAACGGGATGCAGATGTCGAGCATCCTGACTCAGGTGCGGGATCTTACGATCCGGCCGAGACGCAGCGCGTAGATAAAGTTTTTCAGGCTCCGTGCCGATCATGCTGGGTTCGGCACTTAATCTTTTGCCGCTGTAGCTGCGGCTTGGGATCTTGCCAGTAGGCTCAAGCTTATCCGGGCAACCAGCCAACTCTATCGCCGGGACCATCCTCTGGTCCCGGCTTTTTTCGTGCCTCTTTGAGTCTTAGGACTCAATCTGGGATGAATCCCAAATAGATCGATCCTCATCTATCTGGGATGAACCTTGAACAGGTTAGGAACGTTTATTCAGGAACCGCCGGCCCGCTGCATCCGAACCAAGCGGGCGAAAAGACAGACCTGCACGGGTTTTCAAGCGCGATCGGAGGTCCGAGCGTATCGGACGGTTCCCTGCTCGACGCTTATTCCTCGGCAGTTTCGGGCGCCGTCGAGCACGTGAGCCCGTCCGTCGCGCATATTGAGGTGCATCAAGCCGTTGGCCGGACTCGTTCGGGCGAACCTCGCGAGCGGCAAGGCGGAGGCTCTGGATTTGTATTCACGCCGGACGGGCTAATTCTGACGAACAGCCACGTCGTTCACGAAGCTGTGCGTATTGCTGTGACGCTTGCCGATGGACGGCACATGCCGGCGACTTTGATCGGAGAAGATCCGGCCAGCGACCTTGCTGTCATTCGGCTCGAGCGCCCTCAATTCGACGAACCGGGACTGACCGTCGCCACGCTGGGCGATTCGCAGAAGCTGCGCGTTGGACAAATTGCGATAGCGATCGGCGCTCCATACGGATTTCAATCGACCGTTACCGCAGGCGTCGTGAGCGCGTTGGGGCGTTCGTTGCGGTCGTACTCGGGCCGGCTTATTGATGACGTGATTCAGACGGACGCGGCATTAAATCCGGGAAATTCCGGCGGCCCCTTGGTGGATTCAGCAGGAAATGTAATCGGTGTCAACACGGCCACGATCTTGCCTGCGCAAGGAATTTGCTTTGCTATCGGGATCAATACTGCGAAGTTCGTCGCCAGCCGGCTGCTGCGGGATGGACGCATTCGGCGAAGCTATGTAGGGATTTCGGGGCAAACGGTTCCGGTCCACCGACGTGTCGTGCGGTTCTACGATCTGGCGAAAGAAACTGGCGCACTCGTCATTTCGGTCGAAGAAGGCAGTCCGGCGAAGAAGACAGGACTTCGCGAGGGAGACGTCATCGTCGCGCTCGACCGACAGCCCGTCGCCGGCGTGGACGACTTACATCGTCTACTGACTGAAGTCCGGGTCGGAGCGAGCTGCTCGTTGACGGTCTTGCGCTGGACAGAGAAGCTGGAGTTGAAGGTAGTTCCGGAGGAAGCCCGCTAGGCCCATGTGGCGCTGGCACTCCTCCCTGCAAAGACTCACCAGGATAAATTCAAGAGGTCGCGCTTGCGATTTCTTTTGGCGCACCGTGAATGCTCTACTAATGAACCCAGCCCCGCGGAGCTTTGCTCCGCCCGGCGGGCGAAGCGTCCTCCCCTACATTTCGCGGTCAGGAGTGCCCATTCCACATAAATCGGGCACACCATTGCTGTCATTGCGCGTCCCTCCCGCCTGTGTTAGCCTCTTTTTGAGAGGCCACTTTGCAGGACAAAGTACCTACGGGACTGGACCGCAAGGAAAGCGAAGTTTACCGGCGGTTGGATCCGGGACAGCTCCCAAAACACATCGCGATCATCATGGACGGCAACGGACGCTGGGCGAAGCGGCGCCACCTGCCGCGTGTAGCCGGACATCGCGCCGGGGTCGCTTCCGTGCGTTCGACAGTCGAAACAGCAGCTCGCATTCATATTCCAGCCCTCACGCTCTACGCCTTTTCCGAGGAAAACTGGAAGAAGCGTCCAACCAGCGAAGTCGGATTTTTGATGGGGCTTCTAAGCCGCTATCTAAAGGCCGAGGTTCCTACCCTCAACAAGAACAACATTCGTCTGGAATACATTGGCCGGCAGCAAGAACTGCCTGCGGATGTGCAAGAGCGCATGTGCTGGGCGCGGGAGGCGACCTCGCGCAACTCCGGGATGGTGCTCACTCTGGCGCTGAATTACAGCGCGCGCAGCGAACTCGTGGACGCGTTCCGGTCGATCGTGGATGCAGCGTCGAGGAATGGTGGAGTCGATCACCTGCAGATCGATGAGGACATGGTTTCGCAGCACCTTTACACAAAGCATCTTCCCGATCCGGATTTAGTCGTGCGGACGTCCGGCGAGATGCGGCTCAGCAACTTCCTGCTGTGGCAACTCGCCTACGCGGAAATATTCGTTACTCCTACATTGTGGCCCGATTTTCGCGGAGTCCACTTGCTCGAGGGAATCGCCGAATATCAGAAGCGCGAACGGCGCTACGGCGGCCTGAAGCACGATGTATCTCTTTTGACTACTTCAAAGATCCTAGTCGCCGCAGACACCAAGATACATGGTGGGAAAAACATCCATTTGCGCGTCTGTGGGTATAATTGCGCGTTCACTTCATCGCGCAGATCACTTCCCTTGCTCAAACGAATTGCGACCGCGATCGTTCTCATTCCCGTCGTGCTCGTCGTCATTCTGCGGGCGCCTGTCTCAGTGCTGGCGGTTGTAGCGGGCGTCGTCGCGCTGGCCACGATCCACGAGTTTCTGAAGTTGACCGAATCGTACGGCGTTCGTCCGTTGCGGCTGCTGACTTACATCTTCACCAGTATTTTCTTTGTGCTGCTGGCTTTTAACGTTGGAAATGATAAGCCGCTGCTTTCCACCGCTGTCTTTGTTTACTGCCTGGGATTCGCGTCTGCCATCGCCCCATTCATTTTTCTAACCCGCGCCATGCGGAACGAAGACCTGAGCAGCGGATATCCAGCCGCGGCAGCCTCGGTGTTTGCGTTCACATACATTGCCCTTCCGATGGGAATGCTTGTCCAGTTGCGCCAGCAGTGGGCGGGAGCGTTCTACCTTTTGTATTTGCTGTTGGTCGTGTGGGCCGGAGACATCTTCGCGTATTTCGTCGGCAAGTCCGTTGGCCGCCACTTGATGGCTCCGCGGATCAGCCCGAAGAAAACGTGGGAAGGCGCGGCAGCTTCGGTGCTGGCAAGCGTGGGTGTTGGATGGTTGATGTTTCACTACGCGCTGCCATTGAGTTCGGCAATGCTGAACGTGCACTTGATTGAACGTCGCGACGGACTGTTTGGGCTGGAGCAACCGGCGATGGGGTCGATCATCATCCTCACGATTGTTCTGAACGTTGCCGCGCAGCTCGGAGATTTAGTGGAATCTTTGATCAAGCGGGGCGCTGGAGTCAAAGATTCCGGAACACTTCTGCCAGGGCATGGCGGCATGCTTGACCGAATTGATGCCCTGCTCTTTGCGGCTCCGGTGCTGTGGTACTATGCGGCCTGGCGCGTGATGCAGTAGCCCTCCCCGGGTCTGTTCTCCAGATCTGCCCCAGAACGCGTAAAATAATAGTTCTATCCTCATGAAACGCATTGCCATCCTGGGATCGACCGGTTCGATCGGCCGCAGCACTTTGAGTGTGGCTGAGTCTTATCCTGACCGGTTTCAAATCGTCGCACTTGCTGCCGGAAGCAACCTGGAATCCGCGTTCGAACAAGCGCGCAGGTGGCGTCCACGTGTGCTTTCGATGGCTGCAGAAGCGGATGCCGACGCATTACGGACACGACTCAAATCGGAAGGGCTCTCTGAGATTGAGGTGGTTTACGGGTCGGCGGGAACCGTCCGGGTTGCTACCCATCCCGAAGTGGACTTTGTGGTCAGCGCGATCGTTGGGGTCGCCGGGCTCGAGGCTACTTATGAAGCCGTGCGCGCCGGGAAAACACTCGGCCTTGCGAACAAAGAATGCTTGGTGGCCGCAGGCGAGTTGATCACCGCCGAGGCTCGCAAACGGAATGTCCCGCTGTTGCCGATCGACAGCGAACACAACGCTGTGCACCAGTGCATGCGCGGCGGCAGGATGGACGAAGTGGAACGCATCTGGCTTACGGCCTCGGGCGGACCATTCCGCAACACCCCGGCTTCCGAATTCGCATCCATTACGGTCGAGCAGGCGCTGAACCATCCCACATGGAAGATGGGGAAACGGATCACCATTGATTCAGCGACTCTGATGAATAAGGGATTCGAGGTAATCGAGGCATGCCGCCTGTTTCATATGCCGCCGTCGAAGGTCGAGGTGATGGTTCATCCGCAGTCGACCATCCATTCTATGGTCGAGTTTGTCGATGGCAGCATTCTGGCCCAATTCTCGGTGACGGATATGCGGCTGCCAATTCTGTATGCCCTAACCTATCCTGACCGTATAGAGTCCAATATGAAGTTCACGGTCAGTGACTTGCGTCATCTGGACTTCAGTCCCCCGGACCTGAAAAAATTTCCCTGTTTGCGTTTGGCGTATGAGTCGGCCGAGAGCGGTGGCGCAAAAACCGTCGCTCTGAACGCGGCCGACGAAGTTGCAGTAGCAGCGTTTCTGGATGGCAATATCCGGTTTGATGAAATTCCACGGGTCATCGAAGACGTGCTGGCCGCAACCAGTTCAGACACTCTGGGTTCTATTGAGAAAGTGCTGGAAGCCGATGTCGAAGCCCGCCGGATTGCGCGGAATCGCGTCGCGGCCAGCAAAGGCGTAAACCGGCCACGAGCAACATCTTTCGCGTAGTTCTGTAATCTAATTAGTGGGAGCGTACGTACCTTAGCTATGTCTGATTTTCTAACCTCTCTCGTTGCGGTCGTTGCCGTTCTGGGTTTCATGATCCTGATCCACGAGTTTGGCCACTACGCGGTGGCCAAGTGGCTCGGCGTCCGCGTAGAGCAATTTGCCATAGGCTTTGGCAAGCGCCTGATCGGCTTCCGCAAGGGCGAGACGGACTACCGCATCAACGCCATCCCGCTGGGTGGCTACGTCAAGATGAGCGGTGAGAACCCGATGGATCAGCGCACCGACGATCCGCGGGAGTTCCTGAATCACTCGCGCTGGCATCGATTCCTGATCGCAATCGCCGGACCGGCGATGAACATACTACTGGCGGTCATACTGCTCACCACTGTTTACATGGTGCACTACGAATATCCGGCAGTGGATGACCAGGCGCCCGTCATCGGATGGGTCCTAAAAGATACAGCGGCGGCGAAAGCGGACTTTGAAGTTGGGGACCGAATTACGCGAGTCGATGGAATCGACAATCCCACCTGGGAGCAGGTTGGGCTGAAAGAAATGTTGAGCCCAGGACAGCCGCTCGATGTTCAGGTCGATCGCCAAGGAAAGATACTCGAAAAAACGGTTGTGCCTGAGCCAACCGGCGTCGACCAGATTGGTTTTGCGGGCTGGGCACCGAAAGAACAAACGGTAACGATCACTGATCTTGTGGAAGGAATGCCGGCGGACAAGGCCGGGCTCAAAGAGGGCGACAAGATCACGGCTATGGATGGAAGGCCGATGCCGGCTCTGGCCGCCATGATCGAAGGTCTGAAGATCACGAAGGACAAACCGATCACTCTGACGGTTCTTCGCAACGGCCAGGAAAAAACATTCACAGTTCAACCGGTGCTGTACGACAAGTCGTATCGCATTGGAATCGGCAGCCTTCAGATGAAGGTCAAGACGCTGCCATTTTCCGAGGCGCTGAGCTTGTCGCTCCACGAGAACCGGCAAAACGCGCTACTGATTCTGGAACTGGTCAAGAAGATGGCGCAACGCAAGATTTCCATGCGCTCCATCGAAGGGCCGATCCGCATTGGGCAGGCTGCAGGAGAAGCAGCGCGGCGCAAGGGCTGGACGCCTCTGATGAGCCTGACGGCTGCCATCAGCTTGAACCTGGGTATTTTCAACCTGCTGCCGATTCCGATCCTTGATGGAGGAGTGATTTTGTTCCTCCTGATCGAAGGACTCATGCGTCGCGATATCAGCATGAACATCAAGGAGCGCGTATATCAGGCAGCGTTTGTGTTCCTGGTTTTATTCGCGGTCATGGTGATTTACAACGATCTGATGAAGACCATCCCAGGGCTGATGGACAAGTTGCCTTAGAACAAAGCCCCGTGACACCAAGTCGACCGACGGGCCAAGCCTGTCGGTTTTTTTCTGCCGACAGGGATCGCCGATCACCGTGAACGCTCCATCCCTCGGTGATAACCTGAGCGCATCTTTCACGGGGCATAGTTAAGCAAGTTTCCGAAAGACCAGTCCGTTTCAATCTGCTTTGTTACGAGCCGATCCGCAATCCTGAAAAAGAATGGCCCGCGCACGCATTCACTGAAGCGGGCAAAGGAGTTTTTCGGCAAAGCGACCAATGCATGAACGCGGGGTCGCAAGAATGCCGGGACTCTTTTCGTCGGGCTCGACTTCCAGTATTCGATGACGTCGGCCACCGTCACCGGGATCGGGACGGATTCGGAGTAAGTCGGGAAAGCGCCGGATGCCCGACCGTGCTGCAACGAAATCCCGCGTGGCCACTCCGGTCGGCTCAGGCTGCGTAAGGGCCTTATCTGACTGCCGTTTGTAGGGCCAAGGGAAGTTCCTTGGCCTCAGTCGCGGGGGCCGGTCGAAGGTCGCGGGCGCAGTCAGCGTGATAAAATAAAGCTTCCCTTATGGCGACAATTCAACGCAGGAAAACCGTTACGGCCGTGGTTGGAGGCGTGCGGGTTGGGTCGGACGCACCAGTTGTGGTGCAATCGATGACCAACACGGATACGGCTGACATCCCGGGAACCGTGCAGCAGGTTGCGGCTCTGGCCCGAGCGGGCTCGGAACTGGTACGTGTCACCGTGAATAACGATGAGGCGGCAGCGGCCGTTCCTCACATCGTCGAACAGCTCGACAAGCAGGGCGTTCGAGTGCCGATTATTGGCGATTTCCATTACAACGGCCATGTTCTCCTGACGAAATATCCCGAGTGCGCTCGTGATCTCGCCAAATACCGTATCAATCCCGGAAATGCCAGCATCGGAAAGACCGGCGACTCGAATTTCCGCACCATGATCGAGGTCGCGGTGAAGTATCAGAAACCCGTCCGGATTGGTGTGAACTGGGGAAGCCTCGACTCCACGCTCCTGACGCGCATGATGGATGAAAACTCGAAGTTAGACGAACCTAAAGATGCGCGCGAAGTGACCATGGAGGCCATGGTTGTCAGCGCCCTTAATTCGGCGGATTTGGCACAGAAATTTGGATTGCGGCCCGACCAGATCATTCTGAGCGCGAAAGTCAGCGGAGTCCAGGACCTGATCGACGTGTATCGTGCTCTCGCGGCACGCTGCAATTATCCTCTGCATCTCGGATTAACCGAAGCTGGCATGGGCGCGAAGGGCGTTGTCGCCTCGAGCGCAGCGATGGGGGTCGTTCTGCAGGAAGGGATCGGCGACACGATCCGCGTCTCACTTACCCCTGCCCCGGGCGGCGATCGCACCGAGGAAGTGCGAGTTGCACAACAGATTCTGCAGTCGATGGGGATCCGCAGCTTTACGCCCCAAGTCACCGCCTGTCCCGGATGTGGCCGCACCACAAGCACGTTCTTCCAGGAAATGGCTGAGCAGATTCAATCGTATCTGCGGGAGCAAATGCCGTCATGGAAGGGCCGTTATGTCGGCGTCGAAGAGATGAAGCTCGCCGTCATGGGCTGCGTCGTCAACGGACCGGGGGAATCGAAGCACGCCAATATCGGCATTTCCCTGCCCGGAACGTTCGAAGAACCGAAGGCGCCGGTGTATGTGGATGGACGGTTGTTTACCACGCTGAAAGGCGACCGCATCGTCGCGGAGTTTATCGAGCTACTCGATGAATACGTGGACTCGCACTACGCGGCGCGCGAGGCTGCAGCCGAAGAAGTTCCCGCCAAGGTCTAAATCCGTCAGTCTCAGTCCCGTCGCATGGCGGGAATACATCTACTTGTTCAAGTGCACCGCACTCGTTTTTTATTGTCCTGTTAACAAGAAGATTGGATTCTGAGGAGGCGAAAGCGGAACTGCCGTTCCGATATCGCTTGTTGGCGGGACGTCGGCCAGCGAGACGACGGCTTCGAATCCCGTCCCAGACAGCCCTGTTGCGATAACCGTCACGGTCAGCCCATTGAGTTGCGAACCAGACGTGCTACTCATGCCGGAAATCGTCACCCTGGTGCCGGGGATGAAGTTGTTGACCGCGGTAAACGTCGCCACATTCGACGCGATTGAAAATCCGGTAATGCTCGCCACGGAACTGCAACTTGTACCAGTGCAACTTCCAAAAGGCGCCACGATATCAGCCACCAGCGTGTCGGGGGTGTTGTTGCCTCCGGTGGAAATGGAACTGGTGGTCGTATTAATGTCTGCAATTGACCCAGCGTCACAGATGCTCACATAAACGTGAGTGGAATCCGCCGAGGATGTGGTGAACATCCGAAAGCGCGTCGTGCCAGGAGCGTAGGTGGTTGCCGGAACGCAGGCCGTGAGGGGAGCTACGGCGTACTGCGTACCCGAAAACTGCGGCGTATCGAGCAACGAGATCGACGGCGAAGACAGCAGCGTCGAGGTTGCCGGCTTCACGGTCATGCTAAGTGCGTCGAATACGGTCAGCATCGGAACGATGCATGGCACCGAAACTCCCACGTTGGGATCGGAGCAAGCCGTTTCGGATGCATAGCTGGCTACATAAAAGCGCGACCCATCGGGCAGCGCCGTCACCGAAGTAGGGGAACATCCCTGGGGACAGGCAGGATTCTGGCCAGCGCTCATGACGATGGTCGACAACAGCACAGGGGTGTCGTTTGCTGTCCCGGTCGGATCAACGCCGCCAGTCGCGGCGAAAACATACACCGTTCCCGTCGTCGGATTGGTGACGTAGATGCGGTTTAGAGTCGGATCATACAAAAGGAAATTCGCTCCCGCTCCGACCGCCAAATTTGTCTGACTCGCCAAAACGGTGTTCGAACCCGTGTCGATCGGGACCAGGTTTCCATCCCCTTGGGTAAGCACGTAAAGGCGTTGGTTGTCGGAACGCGCCGCTGCCCACACCGGAGTGTTCCCAACGGTGATTGTTCCAAGCGTCGAAAGATCCTTTGGAGAAAGATCCACGACTGTGCCGTTGCCCTGATTCACCACGTAGAGATGCTGGGCGTTGGGCGTTTCGGCGAGAGCCACGGGGTGCGCGCCCGGAGGAAGATACGTGATGTTCGCGATCGAGTTCGACGCAGCGCTCAATGACGCAACGGAATCGGTGCTGCTGAGATTGCAGTTGAGCCCGCCTTCTACTCCGTAGTTTGCAACGTAGGCTGCGGTGAATTCGGTGGTTGCTACATAGTCCGGCAAGTAAGAACACGTGGTCGGCAGCGTGACCGTTCCTCCTGAACTTGCTGCAAGCCCGGTGACGGAATTCAAATATTGCACCGTGGTTCCGGTCACGGAAGTGATCGGAAAACTGCCGTCGTATCCGCTTTCAGTCACGCCCGAGACGTTGATCACGGCACCGACAGGGGCGGTGCCGAGGGCTGCGCCCAGAGTTGCGGTCACCACATTTCCAGCTTCGCTGATGGCGGTGATATTCGAGGAAATTCCGTTGCCCACATTCGGGAAAGTAAACGTTGTGGGCGTGCCCAAACCGATTCCGACGGTACTGTCCGCTGCCGGGGTAAAACCCGTGATCAGATCGGAATCTCCGGAATACAGGCTTCCAGCGCTAGCGACAAAAACGCGGGAACCGTTGGGTATAGCGGCGGCGTGGGTTGGGTTCACTCCCATGTTCGCGACGCCAATGTTGGTGTCGCCCGAAACGTCAATCTGCAGGGCCGTCCCTTGATTGAACGCCACATTGTTGCTGATGCCGAAGACAGCATGGAAGTTCGCGGGATTCGGCGGCGTCGGGTTGATGGGAATCACCACCGGCCGGTAGACCTCGCCGCAGGACATCTCAAGGATCATGGCCAGCGCAAGCGCGGCGAGTCTACCCACACGTCGAACAATCATCGGCACCCCGAAGCAGATTTCTGTTTCAAATGACAGAATTGAGTATTGTAACGGTTGCTTGGCGTACGCGCTAGGGAAGGAACTGGTCTGTGTCAGTTCGCAGATCTAGCTTCTAGCGGAAAGATGCGCTGCGGACAATGTAGGATGCCTGCGCAAGAGGCGCTGGTCAGGCGCAGCCGGGATTTACCCGCGGCCGCGCCGCGATTTAACCGGAGTCGTCTCGTGCTCCTCTGATTTGGTGGTGGCCGCGGGTTTTTTCTTTCCTTCCATCTGCGCAAGGCTTTGTTTTAGCGCCGCCATCAGATCGACAACTGGAGCAAGTTTCTTGGGCTTCTCGGCTGCGGTGACTTCCCCACCTTCAAGTTTGATCTCGATGAGCTTCTTCAGATTTTCCTGGAAAGTATCTTTGTACTTTTCGGGATCCCAATCGTCGGCCAGCGCTTCAATCAACTGGTGTGCGACTTTCACTTCCGCATCTTTGAGTTCGACGTCGGGCGCGCCGAATCCCTCGACCTTCTTCACTTCCTCCGCGTAATACATGGTATGAAGCATCATTCCGCCAGCGTGTGGGCGCAGGAACACCGTGTATTCCCGGTTGTGCATGGTGATCTTGGCGATCGCCACATACTCACTTTCTTCGAGCGCCTTGGTCAGAAGAGCATAAGGACGCCGTCCGGCCTCCTCGGGCATCATGTAATAGGACGACTCGAAGTAAACGGGGTCCACGTCGCTGGACTTCACGAATTCGAGGATCTCCATGGTCTTGGCGGTCTGAGGCTCGATCTTCTTGATCTCGTCGGGCTCGATGACGATGTATTCATCCTTGCGGAATTCGTATCCCTTGACCATGTCCGCCCGATCGACCACGAGTCCTTCAGCCTGGCAAATGTACTGCTGCTTCAACCGAGACTTGTCGGTGCGGTGCAGCATGTTGAAGGAGATGCCGGAACTGCGGGCGCCCGAAAAAAGGCGCACTGGCATGGAGATGAGACCAAAAGTTAAGTGTCCGGACCAGACCGATGACGGCATGATTCCCCTCGCTGGCATGTCCCGAGGCGGAAAGCAATCGGGAGAGTGGCTAAGCTCAACGGCACAGTGAGTTTAGCCTAGAACTGATATTTGATGCATCAAACCAGCGGTATGGGGAATCGAAATTCGAAGCCGGACGAGTTGGGGTCGCCGACTGACAGATACAACTTGTTGTGTTAACCGTACGTGTTCGCACACTCGAAGGGGAGGATCGAAAAGATGGAAGATCTGCGCTTTCCGATTGGAAAATTTAAATATGAAGGCTCGCCTACGGAAGCACAAAGAGGGGCCTTTCTCGAAGATGTCGCTCAAACGCCTTCCAAGCTTCGCGCCGCAGTCACGGGACTGTCCGAAGCACAACTCGACACCCCTTATCGTCCAGAGGGGTGGACAGTCCGCCAAGTGATCCATCACGTGCCCGACAGCCACATGAACGCTTACGTCCGCTTTAAGCTCGCGCTGACCGAGGACGAGCCAACCATCAAGCCGTATGCGGAAGATCGATGGGCAAACTTGGCGGATACGAAAGCGACTCCGATCGAAGTTTCGCTCACCATGCTCGACTGCCTGCACGACCGCTGGGTACGTTTATTGAAGACCATCAGTCCGGATCAGTGGAAGCGGACGTTTCGTCATCCGGAACGCGGCACCATGACTCTCGAGGAGACCCTTGCCCTCTATTCATGGCACGGGAAGCACCACGTCGCGCACATCAACGACCTTCGCAAGAGGATGTCGTGGTCACGGTCGGAATAACGAATCTCTAGGTAATTCCAATTCGCCACAGCAAATAGCTCGTTGATTCACGAAGCACCGCGACCCCACGCTGCAGAACGCTATGCGGCAGAGAATCAGGACGGGGTGCGATATAGACGGGTCCAACCGCTTCGTGCTCGAGCAATTTGCGGATTCGAAAAACATGATAAGCGTCGCTGACCGCGACACAGCTGTGAAGATTGTTCGCGCGCATGATCACGGCTACGCGTGCGGCGGATTCGGACGTGTCGCGCCCCTGAGTTTCAGCGATCAGGCTGCGCTCAGGTACTCCGTGGCGCATGAGATAGTCCCTGCCAACGCCGCCTTCGCTGAATGTAGGATCCAGCGCTGCACCGCCGGTCGTGATGACGACTGGCGCAAGCCCACGATGAAATAAATCCAAGCCGTGATCGAGGCGAGCGCGTAGAACAGGCGAAGGACGGCCAGAGTATTCGGCCGCCCCAAAAATCACGATCGCATCCGCTGCGTGCATCTCCTGTTGTGAAGCGCTGCGAACAACCTGGAGGGCAACGCTGCCCAGGAGGGCAACAATTGCGACGGCCACGAGCATCAACAGACGAAGCCACCAGCGTGCAAATCGAAGCCGGTTGGCTGGGTCGTCGTTCATCCCTGTGCGAAAAACTTTGAGATCTCATCGCCGGGGATCGCGCCCTCGCGAATCACACGCCAGCGTATGGTTTCGTCGCTCAAGTCGATGATGGTCGATGCGACGTCGCGGGGAGAATCTCCGCCGTCGACGATGATGTTGATACGTCCCTGCAGCTGATCGCGGACTTGTTCAGCGCTTGTGCACTCGGTCGCGCCGCTTAGATTCGCAGACGTTGCCGTGATCGGAATCGCCGCCGCAGTCACCACGGCAAGGGGAATTCGGGCGTTGGGCACGCGCAATGCGACATTTCCGGTGTTGGCAGTCACCTTCAACGGCAACCGGGAACCCGCCTTCACAATGAGGGTGAGCGGTCCCGGCCAGAATTTTCTAGCCAACGCGTAAAACTCTTCAGGCAAGGGCTTGGCAAGCTCTTCCGCGTGTTCCGTACTCCCGATCAGCAGAGAGAGGGGTTTGTGACGCGAACGGGTCTTGATGTCGTAGACCTTGTCGACTGCGCGCAAGTTGAACGGATCGGCGGCCAGTCCGTAGAACGTATCGGTAGGCATACCCAATACCTCGCCGGACCGGATCTGATCGGCTGCGTATTTCACCAAGGACGTTTCAGGATTGTCGGAACTGATTTTTACGATCTCAGCGCGCACAGCGCTCCCTTCATGATTGCTACAGGCACGGATTAATTTGGACGGCGAAACCTATCATAATACTGCACAAGGCCGCAATGCGAGACGGCGTATGATGCGCTTGGAAGATAGTTTGGAACTTAAATGACTCGTGTTGCAGAAACAGCTCCGAAGCGGGACCGGCTCCGCCGCATAGAAGGCCGCCACAACTCGCTCGCCAAGGAGTTACGTCAGGCTTTTTCTCACTCGGAACGCACGGACGATGGATACTGTGCCATCGAGGGACTGCGGATTGTCGAGGAGGCGATTCGCAGCGGATTGCGGTTTCGAGCCGTCTTTTTCAAGGAATCTGCCGACAATCTCGCTGAACGGCTGTTGCCACAAATCGGTGCAAACGTCGAGACGGTCTTGCTTGCCGACAAACTATTCGACGGAACGGTTCCGAGTGATACGCCGCAGGGCGTGGCGGCGCTGGTAAAGCTGAAGGAGTTTTCGCTCGATGACATCCTCGAACGAATGCAGGTTGGGCCCATCGTCGTTCCGGTGGGGTTGCAGGACCCGGGAAATCTTGGGACGATCTTGCGTTCGGCGGAAGCGTTCGGCAGCGCCGGCGTGGTGCTGGGGGAAGGAACGGTGAGTCCCTTCAACTCGAAAGTGATACGAGCTTCGGCGGGGTCTATGTTCCGCCTGCCTGCTGTCCTTGCCAAAGAAAGCGGCGGCATCGAGGGAATCTTGGCCAAACTCCGGAAGGCCAACGTGCGGCTGATCGCGACTTCTTCGCACAAAGGCACTCCGCTCGATCAGGCACGGTTGACGGAACCGTCGGCCGTCTTCATCGGCAGCGAGGGTTCAGGCCTGCCAAGGACTGTATTGGCGCAAGTGGATGAACTGGTCGCGATCCCGCATGCAGCACAGGTGGAGTCGTTGAACGCAGGCGTGGCCGGCAGCATTGTTTTGTATGAGAGCGCGCGGCAGCGAAAGGTCTAACCTCGAAGTTGTCAACTTTTCGCCTCGCCGAATGATCACAGCGGACAGGCCCAGTAGAAACGATGTCGTCGACGAACATAGCGGTTGGAGCCTCGTTAGCGACGGTACCGCTGAGGAAGTCGAAAATGACCGCTCAATCTAGAAGCCTCTTGATCCTTCTCGTGGCAAGTGTAGTCATGCTCGTGTCCTTGGCGATAATTTTGTCCCTTCCAGTCGCAAAGAAACTGCCCTTCGATCGAACTGAAACCCTTTCAAACTCCGCCCAGCTTCGGTTGCTTGGAACCCCCACGGAAGGTCCCGACTCCGGCGACACGTGGGAACTCTTTTACAAAGATGGAGCCACCTGGGAAAAAGCTGGCAACTGGTGGGGCGGAGACTGGGCTGGTGGCAACGACGGTAACATCGTCGCTTGTCCGATAGGACAGTTCATTGTGATCGCGAAGAGTAACGGTTCCTATGTTTTCGTGCGGAATGCTGCGCGCAACTGGAACACCTTCGTCACGGACATCACGCTGCCATCAGCCGGAACCGCCCCCGGTCCTCAAACGGGTTGGTTACAGAACGACGAGATCCGTTCGATTGCTAAGCAAATATCCATTCCGACTGGAGGTCTGTTGCAAGCGCAAGCGGCCGGAATACATCCGGCGAGCCGCATTCTGTGGCTGGACTACTCCGTCGGTTCATCACGGTTGTTGCATCTGAGCGTGGAACTGCTCGACAATGGCGAGCGATTCAAGCTTCATTCGGTCGAGCAACGTCCAAACACTTTGCACATGGATGGTCCGAATCGTGATCCGGATCTCGATGCAACCTGTGCCTCAATCCAGTTCACGCAAGGGCTTCGGGAATAACACCAGAGTCAAGAAACGTTGGATCGCGACACCTTTACGCCATCCCGCCGCCATCGACGACCAGCGCTGCTCCGGTGATCCAACTCGACATCGGGCTCGCCAGAAAAAGCACCGCGTTCGCAATGTCGTCCGGCGTACCCACGCGCGCGATCGGCCGATTGGCCGCTTCTCTCATGAAGGTTTGAGGATCTTCGCCGAGCTGCCTGCATTCACTTCGAAGCAACGGAGTGTCGACATCGCCGGGGCAAACGCAATTCACGCGAATGTTGTGCTTGCCGTGATCGATCGCCATAGCGCGGGTAAGATTCACCGTTCCACCCTTGGCGGCGCAGTAGGATGCTGCTTGCGGACCGCCTCTTAGCGACCATCCTGAGCCAATGTTGATCACGCTGCCTCCGCCACTGCGGATCATGTGGGGAATCACCTCTCGCGACAGCAAGAAGATTCCTTTGAGCGTCACGTCGAGCGCCCAGTCCCATTCTTCCTCGCTCAGATCCACTACATCTTTCCGGATAGCTATCCCCGCGCAATTGCAGAGGATGTCGATCCTGTTCCACTTCTCAATCGCGGCCTCGACGGCACGCTGGCAATCTGCAGCACTGCGAACATCGCATCTCATGGCGATGGCTTCAGTGCCGTTGCCACGAATCTGGTTGCCAACTTCTTCACTCTTGGCGTGGTCAATATCCAATAGCGCGACCGAAGCTCCCATCTCGCTCAGCCGCAGGGAAATTCCTCGCCCAATCCCGGAGGCTGCGCCCGTCACAATGGCGACTTTTCCATCCATCGATAAAAGGCTCATCGCCCGTTCGATGGACGCGGACTGCGTCATTGGGCCTTCCCTCGTGCCGCATCCAGCGCCTTCTCTGCCGCGTCAATCGTGATCTCGACATCCTGCTCCGTGTGCGCGAGCGTAACGATGGAATGCAGGGCTGCCGATGGGGACGCGTATACGCCTAAAGGAAACAAGGAGAGCACAAATTTCTGAAAGGCTGCGCGGTCGACGTGCCGGCAGAACTCTCGGTAATCCTGGATCGCCGGCTGACCGGTGAACATCAGCTGAAACATCGGCCCGACATTTTGCACAACTGCGCTTACGCCTTTCTTCTGCAGCAATTCTCGCAGCTTTGAGCAGATAAGATCAGCGATGCGCCATGTGTGTTGAAATGACGCGTTGTTGTCGCGACTCAGCACGCAAAGATTCGCGCGCGCGGCGAACATGCCGATGCGCGATCCGTTATGCGTTCCGTAGTGCAGCACTCCGCCCCACTGCAATGCATCCATCACCTCGGCTCGGCCCACGAGCGCAGCGACGGGCAATCCGGAACCGAGCGCTTTTCCAAACGTCACCAGGTCTGGAGACAGTTTGTAGTGTTGCTGGCAGCCACCGGGAGCGATGCGAAATCCGGTAACGGTTTCGTCGAGGACGAAGAGAATTCCGTTCGCGCGGGCGAGTTGCTGAAGGCTCTGCAAATACCCTTCGGCCGGAGGAATCACTCCCATGTTCGCCATGATTCCCTCGGTGATGATGGCGGCGATCTGCCCCGGATTGCTTTCAATTGCGCGGCGCAGGAGTTCTACATCGTTCCAGGGAACCACAATCGTGTCATCGAGCGCGGTCCGGTTGAGACCGGAGCTGTCGGGAATCTTGATCGGATCGGTGCGTAGCCCCAAGGAGGTAGGCGGCATCGCGTTGGAGCTGACGAGTACGTCGTCATGCCAACCGTGGTAGTGTCCTTCGAACTTCAGTATCTTCGGCCTTCCAGTCACTCCTCGAGCCAGACGGATGGCGGCCATCATGGCTTCAGTTCCTGTATTCGCGAAGCGGACGCGCTCTGCGTTCGGAACGATCTTCTGAATCATCTCGGCTACTTCGATTTCTACCGGAGTCGCCGCGGCGAAATGAGCGCCCGTGGTAGCAGCTTCCGTAATGGCTTCGACCACCTCAGGATGTGCGTGTCCTAGAGGCAACGCTCCAAAGGCCATCATCCAATCAATGTATTCGTTGCCGTCGACGTCGAAGATGCGAGAACCGCGGCCTCGTTCCATGAAGATGGGGTACTTGCCGAAGTTCGCGGGGCCCCGGGAAGACGAACTACTAGCCTCGATCAGGGTTCCCAGCGTTCGCTCGTAAGCCTGCTTCGATTTTTCTGTGATGAAAGTCAAAACGAACCTCCGCGGGCGGACTCAAGCGACCTGCCATGGTACAGCAGAGCACCTGACTGGCGATCGGTGGCGCCCACGGTGTCTAGAGTAACGGCTCCAAATTCTTCGCAATTTTGGCAGGGTCGAGCATTCCTCTCTAAGCATGGCGCCGCTGCTCACACATCCCCCGCAGCCAGAGACATATCGCTAGAGTAGTTCCAGTGAGGGTTGAACGATGAAAATGTCGATTCTCGCAGCTCTTCCGCAACTCAGAGGCATATCTCTGAGATCGTTCGTTCCACTTGTCCTAGCCGCCTCCATCTTGCCCGGCACCGCGGCCTGTGCGCAGGACAAACCTGCTGAGGCCTCTCATAGGGAGGGCTGGGTCGTCATCCCCGTCGATGAGTACAAGGTGCTGCGGGCGAAGGCCTATCCGGTGGAGCACGATCCGGAACCGCCTCCGATGGACGCAACGCTCACGCGCGTGGACTACGACCTTCACGTGATGGGGAATCTTGCGGCGGGGCGCGCCAACCTGACCGTCGACGTTTTGAAAGATGGATGGGTGCGCGTGCCCGTGCCGGCGGGGCTACTGGTCCGAGAAGCCCGGCTTGATGGAAAGCTTGTCTCGCTCGTGCCAGGGTCGCAAGGCAAAGGTGCATCGCACTTGGCGGCGCTTCTCTCACATTCCGGGCGCTGGCTATTGGAACTCGACATCGACGTCCCGGTCACAGCTTCGACGGGCGACGAAAGCCTCTCGCTTCCTTCTACCGAGTCTGGAGTTACACGTGCCTCGGTGCAGCTTCCGAGGAATGGGATCGATCTGAGAGTTGGCGGCGGATTGATCTCCGAAAAATCGGAATCATCCGGGGAAACCAAATTTCTCGCATATGGTCGCGGCAACGAATCGCTGACGTTCACCTGGAGGAAAAAGACCGAGGATCACCACGTTGAATTGCCTTTGCGGCTGCGCGGTTCGTTGACCCAACTGACGAGTCTGGCCGAAGACTCGACCTCCATTTACGCGGAGGCGAATTTCGAAGTCGTGCAGGGAGCGGCACAGAAGGTCAGCCTTCAGCTTCCGGAGACGATCACAGTGAATCAAGTCTCTGGAGCGATCGTCGCCAACTGGGAGATAACAGACGGCGTATTGGCCGTCACCTTCCTTGAACCAGTCGAGCACAACGCGCGATTCATCATTCAGGGCGAAGCTCGGCTGCCGAAGGACGGAATTATCAACATTCCACTGCTGCGACTTCTGAACACTGAGCGGGACACGGGTGGCGTGGCCGTAGAGATCCTCGGCGCAGGCGAAATCAAAGATCAAAAAGCCGAAGGCATGGAAGATGCCGACGCAACCGACCTCGGCGAGATGGTCGCGAGCCGGCAGTCGCCAGCCCTGGTCGCATTTCTCGCGAGGGCGGGCGAAGCTGGCGCTAAACGTTCGCTGAGTGTGAACGTTGCTCGATACGACCAGCAAGCGGTCATGCTGGCGAACATAGAAGAAGCGCGCTATCAAGTGCTGATGAGCGCGGATGGAAAAGAACTCGTACAAGCCCGCTACGCGGTGCGAAACAATCAGCGGAACTTCGTAAAAATCAGTTTGCCAACCGGCGCGACGGTATGGAGCGCGTCCCTCGCGGGAAGGCCGATTCGTCCGGGACAATCTCCGGATGGGAGTCTGCTCTTGCCGCTCGAGAAGTCGAGGGGCGGCGATGATGCTCCAGCGTTCGAGATTGAAATTTTGTACCTCACAAAGGCTACGGCCTGGGAGGAAAAAGGTCGGGAGAAAGTTTTGCTGCCTGCATTGGATCTCCCAATTTCCCGGACGGGCTTGCTCTTGTACTATCCGCCCACGTTTCGCGTAACGGCCGAGCCTGGAACATTCCGTTCCCATGAATATCAAAGCCCCATATCAGCAGTCTTGCTCCCGCCGCCACCGGTCTACGTGACCGCCCCGGCAGCTGCCCCAGTGAAAGAAATGAACCGCCTGGAACAATTCGCGCCATTTCAAGCCGCCGACGACAAAGCTAAGAAAGACGCAACTCAGGCCTTGCTCGATACCTTCCGGGCAAAATCCTCGAGGGGAAAAGTTGCCGGCATACTTCCGGTGAAGGTTTCCTTCCCTTCTTTTGGCCCTTCAATATTCCTGGTCTCCGAACTGACGAGCGAAAATCAACTTCCTTCAGCCGAACTCAGCTTTCAGCGTGACAAAAAGGCAGGTGTGCGATGAAAAGCAGAATTATCACGATGATCGTTTTCTGTTCTTGTGCCGCGCTCCTGTGCGTTGCGCAAGAAAAGTCCGCGCTTCCACTGCCTGACGCAGGCAACGTGACGTTGCCGCTCGATGAGTACAACAAATTGGTAGAACTTGCGGGCAAGACTCCGAAGAAACCGGACACGGCGCCGCTCGCCTATTCCATCAAGCACGCGGACGTAATGCTCAAGGTCGAGAATGAATCGATCCGTGGAACAGTCAATCTGCAGGGCGAAGTCTTCCGCAAGGGAATCAACAAAGTTCTTCTCACCAGCGGAATGACCGTTCTGGATGCGCATCAGAACGGCAAAGGCATTCCACTCATTCAGGAGAACGGCACGCACGCGGCGCTACTCGCAGGTCCGTCAGAATTCTCCATCGCTCTTGAGACCGGCCTGCCTCTCAGAATCGACGCCGGGCGCGCCTCGTTCAGCCTTCTTGCACCAGCCGCGGGAAGCGTGCAAGTCGAATTGCTGATCCCCGGCGATCACACTGTCGCGAATCTAAATTCAGGTCTGATCACCGGCCGGAAATCTGAGAACGGACACACTGCCATCGAGGCGACCCTGGTTCCGGGTCAACCCGCTACGTTCTGGTGGGCGACGCGTGAAGCGGTCACGCCCGTCGTACACCGGGAGGTCCGATTTCTCGCGGATGCCAAAACGCTGATCTCGGTCAGCGAGGCAGAGATGCGGCTCGCGATTCTGGCAGACATCACCGTCATCCAAGGAGAGCCGTCCCAGTTTCAAGTGGAACTGCCCTCCGGATATGAAGTCACCGGCGTGACCGGACCCACGCTCGATGCATCGGAGACGCAAGGTGGAGTCCTGACACTCAAGGTCAATGCACCGGGCCGGCGCACGCATCAGTTCCTGATTTCGATGGAGCGTTCGATCAACGACGCGAAGGCAGACGCACCGTTCCTCAATTTCAAAGGCGCTCAGCGAGAAACTGGAGAGGTGCTGGTTGAAGGCGCTGGAACGATGGAGATCTCCGCGAAGGAAGGCGGGGCCTTAAAACGGATGGACGTGAAGGAAGCGAATCCTTATTTGCGATCGCTAGCTCATTTCCCGCCGCAAGCTGCTTTCCGCTATCACCGGCAATCAGACGAGACACCAACGCTCTCACTCGAGTGGGTGCGATTTCCAGACGGCAGCGTGCTCGCGGCCGTGGCCGAGAGCGCAACGGTGACCACTCTGGTCACCTCTGAAGGAAAATCTCTGACGGAAGTGAAGCTGATTGTGAAAAATCAGGCACAGCCGTTCCTGAAGGTTGTGCTTCCGGCGGGCGTCTCGATTCTGTCCGCCGACGTTGGTGGCGAACCAGTGAAGCCGGTTCAGGGGCCAGACGGAAGCCGGGTTCCCCTCTTGCGCCCGGGATTTCATCCGGCCGACCCGTATACGGTCTCTTTTGTATTCATGCACTTGGGCGCACCATTCGCGAAAAAAGGCGGCGCCGAGTTGAGTCTCCCGAATATGGACATTCCGATCAGTCTCCTCAACTGGGAAGTGTTCTTGCCCGAGCAATACAAAGTGAAAGATTTCGGTGGAGATGTCATCGCGTCAGACCGCGTGCCTCCGGCGTTTCAAGCCGACGCCGTTGCGTATCGCGTTGAGCAAGACGGAGCCGCAGCCTACGCCAGCAGTGTGACCGTGGGATCGTTAATGCCTGGACAACTGGGCGGGATTCTTGCGGACCCTTCGGGCGCCGTCCTCGCAAATGCTCGAGTAACGGTCACCTCTCCGTCAACCGATTATTCGATGTCGACAGTCAGCGATCAGCAAGGACGATGGGTCGTGTCGAGCGTTCCGACGGGTGCGATCAAAATCAAAGCCGAAGCTCTCGGATTCAAGATGGCGGTTCGCGACGCCGTTTACGACGCCAGCCAACCTTCAACCTATAGCTTCGCGCTTGGTGTAGCCTCGGTGAGCGAAAGCGTAGCAGTAACTGGACAATCTATCGCGCTGCACGGTAGCACCTACAGCGAACTCGAGCAGCCGACAAGAAACGTTCCTCAGCAAGCCTCTGCTAATGTCGTGAATCTTCAGAAGCGGGTTGCAGGAGTCCTGCCCGTACCGGTGGATGTGCCCCGCGCGGGCAAGTCGTTCAGCTTCGTCCGCCCGCTTGTGCTGGACGAAGAAACAAAGGTGACCTTTAGTTACAAGAGCCGATGAGCACGACGGCCGGGTTTCTGAAAGCAACGCAATATCCGTATTCGGGGATTCGGCGATCTCTTCCGGTTCCGACGGCTCAGGGAAATCCCGAATATGACGCACTCCGGCGAATGGCATAGAATGATGGTTCGCCGGAGCCCTGATGAGCAGATCTGAGACATGGAAAACATGGGAAGGACGCGTCGTGGATGGAAAGTATCCACTTCGCCAGTGGCTGGGTGGCTCTGACCACAGCGCCGTATTTCTCACTCAAAAGGTGGGAAAGGCCAATGAAAATGCGGCAATCAAGTTAATCGAGGCCGATGGCCCGGATGCAGATCGCGAACTTGCACGCCTGCGCGCCGCTGCCAAACTTTCACATCCCAATCTGATTTCGATTTTCGAAGCTGGACGCGCTCGGCTCGACAGCACGCCGGTCATTTACATCGTGATGGAGTTCGCAGAGGAGGATCTGTCCCAGATTCTTCCGCAAAGACCACTCGCTCCCTCCGAAGTTTCGGACATGCTGGCCCCGTTGCTGGATGCACTCTCGTACCTGCTCGACAATGGATTAGTTCACGGGCGCATCCGGCCATCGAATGTGCTTGCAGTCGGAGATCAACTCAAGCTTTCATCGGACCACGCCACGAAGATTGGCGAGCCGAATTCAGTCCGCAGAGCCATCGGGGTGTATGACGCACCTGAAGTTTCTTCGGGGCTGGCATCGCCCGAAAGCGATGTCTGGTCCTTGGGTGTAACCATCGTCGCTGCTCTCACGCAGAAAGCAGTGCCTACAGCGCAAGGAGAGCCGGGGCTTCCAGGGAGCCTCCCTGAACCATTTCGAACCATCGCGCGCGAATCTCTGCATCACGATCCGAAGCGTCGATGTTCCGTTGCATACATTCGGGCTCAGCTGGAACCAGCGCAGAGCTCGACTGCGGCGGACGTTCCCGTTCCTGCCGCAGTTTCGGTTCCGGATGAAGATTACGCGGAACCGGTTCCCGAGAGCTCGAGCAACTTGCGCTCGATTGTCATTGGAATCGTGCTCGTCATTGTAGCCGCGCTGGTTGTGTGGGGCTTGATGCGTCCGCGCGCGACCGACACGACAGTTGAGGCTCCGAAAACCGCGCAACCGGTCCCGCAACCTGCTCCGGCGACGACAACTCCGAAGTCCGATCCTGTTACGGCTTCGAAGCACGGCGGCAGCGCCAGCAAAACAAATAACCCACCGACAGGAACGGGCGGCGCGGTCGTTCATCAAGTCATTCCCGATATTCCGAAGAGTGCGCGCAACACCATCACGGGAACGATCAAAGTGAGCGTGAGGGTTGAGGTCGATCCATCGGGAAATGTGACGTCGGAAAAACTCAAGACCGCAGGACCGAGCAAATACTTCGCGGGGCAAGCGTTGAAAGCGGCTCAGGGATGGCAATTCGCTCCAGCTCAATCGAACGGTCAACCGACGACGAGCGCATGGCTACTAACGTTTCGTTTTCGGCGCAGCGGAACCGATGCCTCGCCGGAGCATTCCCGCTAGCTTTTACCAGGAAGGCGAAGTTTCCACGCGATCTGACGCAGCATGCCAAGAAAAAGTTTGGCGTCGTAAGCTTCGAGTTTCATCCTCAAGATCAATTGCCGCGCCTTCTTCTCAAACATCTTGTCTGTGCCAGGCTTGACGTAGCCGCTGATGCGAAGGGATTCGAGCAGACACTCAGTGATGTGTTCGGTTTGCTCGGCCGTCGGCGGATCGAACGTTTCTGACGGTGGGTCGCCAACGGTCCCTCTCGCGAGTTCATACAAGCAAACCGCAACTGATTGTCCTAAATTCATCGAGATATTTTGCTGGTGAGTGGGAATCGTCATCAGCCAATGGCAGTGGCTGAAATCTTCGTTGGTAAGGCCAATCTTCTCGGAGCCGAAAAGGATGGCGGCACGTGCCTTTCCGAGCGCGGAATGGATCAGAGCACTCGAGCGATCGTCCATTGTTAGCGGCGGATGTTGCAATGCGCGATCGCGCACTGCGGTAGTGCCAACGACCAGCGAGCAATCTGCCACGGCGCTCGCAACTGTCTCGAATTCATCGGCGTCTTGCAACACGTCAGCCGCACCCACCGCGGAACGGGCTTCCCGGAACGCAAGGCCGTAGGGATTTACCAATCTCAATCGACGGCATCCGAAATTCGACATGGCGCGCGCAGCCGCTCCAATGTTCAGAGGGTTGCGTGGACGAACCAGCACGACGACGAGACTGTTCAGGTCAGCGGAAAGCAAGGGGTTAATTCTAGAGGAATTCATAATGGAAAAATACCGGGCAGAGACTTCGTTGCACGCCGTACGAAAGTCGATTTTAGAGGCGCTTTTCTTGCCTTGCAAATCGACTTCCGACTCGCTTTTTACACCATCTTGAAGTTGTAAAAAGAATGTCAAAAGACCCTGTTTGGACGCATAATGAGCGGGGAGTCATTGTAAGCTGCAGTAGTCGAGTCGCTTCCGGTGGGCCGAATTTTATCGGGTTTCGGAAGCCCACCCCCGATAGACAACCAGGAAAAACATTATGGGGAATGTTGCAACTCCAATTGCTGCTGCGGGAAGAACCATGAATCCGGCGCCACAGGCTAAGCCTACGGCTCGCATCTTGGTCGTCGAAGATGATCCGGCTGTTCAGAAGGCTCTTCGAAGACTTTTTGAAACGGAAGGCTACGCGGTCGAAACCCAGTCCGATGGGAAATCCGCGATCGAGAGCTTTCAGTCTTCCGCTCCGGCTGCCATTGTTTTGGACTTGCGATTGCCGAAAGTTTCCGGCCGCGACGTCTGTAAAGAAATCAAAGCGTTGGCGCCGACCCTGCCGATCGTCGTACTGAGCGCGGCGAGCGATGTCTCAGACAAGGTCTTGTTGCTCGAATTGGGCGCGGATGACTATGTCACAAAGCCCTTCAGCCCCCGGGAATTGCTGGCGCGAGTACGAGCGGCGCTGCGCCACACGGCGCGCACGCCAGATGTCCAGATCGTCAGTTTCGACGGGATATCTGCTGACTTCAAGAGAATGGAAGTGAAGCGCGACGGCAGCCCGGTGGTCCTGACTGCGCAGGAGTTCAAGACATTCCAGTTCCTCGTGCAAAATGCCGATCGCGTCATCAGCCGGGATGAATTGCTGAACGAAGTTTGGGGCTACCAGAACTATCCTTCCACCCGAACGGTGGACAATCACATCCTGAAGCTGCGCCAGAAACTGGAGAAAGACCCGTCGAGCCCGGTACACTTTCGAACGGTACATGGAATGGGATACAAGTTCGTTCGCTGACCTTTGTGAAGCCGTCTCCAGAGTCCGCGCGACAATCTACCTCAGCTGAGTCCGGCAATTTTGTGCCACGACTTCGGCTTCGTACGCGTTTTCTGCTGTCGATGTTTCTCATCACAGCAGGCCTGACGACGATTACGCTCCTTCTTGTCCGTCGCAGCGTGGAAACTAACGTCCGGCAGAGCATCGCCGTGAACCTGCGCAACTCCGTTGCGGCATTTCAGGATTTCCGCCACGAGCGCGAAACCATGCTGACGAGCGACGTTGCCCTGCTCGCCGACCTTCCTATCACGCGCGCCATTATGACTGGCGCTGACCCGGTCACTATTCAGGACGCGTCGAAAGATATTTACGACATCGCGAATAGCGATCTGTTTGTACTGGTCAACCGCTCTGGCAAGGTGGAAGCGCTTCACACCAAGACCCCAGGATTCACACCGGAAGCAGCCGAGAAATATTTTCAGCAGTCGCTCGAAGAGGATCGCGGTGAGTCCAGCCACTGGTGGCTCGGTGGGCATCATCTGTACCAGACTTTCGTTGAGCCGATCTATCGTGGCTCCCGTACCGACGGCACCCTGCTTGGGTTTCTCGTAATTGGATACGAGATCAACGATCGCCTCGCCGGTTCGGTCGGCAAGGTGGCCGGAAGTCAGGTGGCGTTTTCCTGCGGAGATGAAGTCGTCGCGACCACGCTGCCTCCTCAGCAAACACACAGTCAAAGCTTGGAGAAACTGACCACCGGATCAGTGGGGGAGGAACCGCGCGACATCGAGATCGGGAGAGAGCGCTTCCTGGCCACTTCGCTTGAATTGTCTGGCTCGCGTGAAACTCCGGTTCGGCTGAGCGTGCTCGAGTCCTACGACCAGGCGACGAAGTTTGTAGACCGCTTGAACCGCTACCTGCTTCTGTTAAGCCTCGCAGCCATTATCGTCGGCAGCGGACTTGTGTTCTTCATATCGCACACTTTCACCAAGCCGCTCAGTACTCTGGTTGACGGTGTCCGCGCGTTGGAAGGCGGCGACTTTCACCATCCGCTTGATCCGCGCGGTAGCGATGAGGTCGCCGAGTTAACTCGCGCCTTCGACCGCATGCGAGCCAGTCTTCTGAAGAGTCAGCAGGACTTACTGGAATCAGAACAACTCGCAACCATTGGACGAATGGCGAGTTCCATTTCGCATGATCTGCGTCACTCCCTTGCGGCGATCGTCGCCAATTCCGAATTCTTGTGTGACAGTCATTTGACGCCGGCGCAGCGCGAGGAACTGTACCAGGAAGTTCGAACCGGCGTGAACTTAATGACGGACCTGATCGATTCTCTTCTTGAGTTCGCGCGCACGCGCGAGTCCCTGAACCCGGGTCATGGAAATATTTCGGAGACGATCCAGCGAGCCGTGCAAGCTGCCCGATTGCATCCGAGACATCATGCTCGTTCGATCAGTGTGTTGTGCGGGGCGCAGGTTTCGGGTTGGTTCGATCAGCGAAAGATGGAGCGAGTTCTTTACAATTTGCTTCTCAACGCCTGCGAGGCGGCTCCGGTTTCGGGAGGAGTTATAGAAGTCAGCGCTGGAGAATCCTCCGGTGCGATCACCATCGCCGTGGCCGACAACGGTCCGGGCATCGCGGAGTCGATCCGCGAACGACTGTTCCATCCGTTCGTCAGCTACGGCAAGGAAAATGGCACAGGGCTCGGTCTTGCGGTCGTGCAGAAGATTGTTCAAGATCACAATGCCGAGATATTTGTGGAACGCACGGTGCAAGGAATGACTGTATTTCGCATCGTCCTGCCGAGCCGCCTAAAGGAAACTTTTCGCAGCACCAGCGATCCAGTAGAGGACCTTGCTTCCTTTGTGCCAGCGCGGCAAGAAAATAGCAGCCCAAAATTGATTTCGCGTCCGGGTCCGTAGGCATCAGTCGTCGCCTTCTCCAGTGCCACACCCCCGGACAGTGCAGGAGGACGGCGTGAAGAGTTATTCAATCCCAGTGGTTCGTGGGACGGCACTGGTGGTTGCCGCTTTCATCTTGTTCATTCCCCATGGCAGGGCACAGGAAAAGCCATCCAACGACGCTTCCTCGTCGAATGACCCGGCGGGCGCAGTGCATGATTTACAGGATCAGGTTCATAAACTACAGGTGATGGTGGACGAGATGCGCGCCGAAAACGCCCAATCCCGCTCCGAGATGCACCAGTTGCGCCAGGATCTGCAGGCCACGCGGGCGCTTCTCGAAAGCCCCTCCGCTCCCGCAGGAGCGCATGCCGGTGAGCCGCCAGCGGCTGTCGAAGCTGAGTCCGTGCCCGCCGGCGCTCCACCCGTTAAGCAGGCTCCTGCAGCCATCGAAGATCGCGTTCAAAAGCTCGAAGACTCAACGTCGCTCATGAACTCGAAGATCGACGAGCAATATCAGACGAAAGTTGAGACGGCATCGAAATATCGCGCACGTTTGCACGGCATCGTCTTGATGAACGCGTTCCGAAACGTCGGAAGCTCCGACGACCTCGACTTCCCCACCTATTCCGAACCTGTCAGGCTTGGATCTCCCGCCGCCACATTAGGCGCCACACTGCGGCAATCGGAAATCGGACTTGAAATTTTTGGACCCACCGTTGGCGGCGCAAAAACCTCCGCTGATCTGCAACTCGATTTTTCTGGAGGGTTCCCAGCCACTGGCAACGGAGTGAACTTCGGCATCGTTCGTTTGCAAACGGCACACGTTCGTTTTGATTGGGAAAATACATCCCTGATCGCGGGACAGGATTCTCTCTTCATCTCGCCGCTATCGCCCACTTCGTTTGCTTCCCTCGCCACCCCTGCCTTCGGTTTCTCCGGAAACCTCTGGGGATGGATCCCGCAAGTTCGCGCCGAACATCGTTTTGTGTTTGTCCGACCGGCAGAACATCACGGTTCAAGGTGGAGTACTCGACAATCTCGACTGGGAAACCCCTTACAATTCCTTTTACCGTTCGCCGCAGGCCGGTGAATTGTCCGGACAGCCCGCCTTCGCATTTCGGACAGCATGGTCGCGGACCGTGCAGGATCATCCTCTGGCCTTCGGCGTTGCTGGCTACTACGGCCGGCAAAACTGGCGATGGGATCGGAACATTGACGCATGGGGCGCCATGGCAGATTGGCAAATTCCAATTGTTTCGCGGCTCGGTCTGTCAGGTGAGTTCTATCGCGGCCGCGGCATCGGCGGACTCGGAGCGGCTATCGGCACTTCCATTCTCTATGGAGGCGATCCGACCTTGGCCACCAGTCCGATTCGGGGACTCGACGCAGAAGGCGGGTGGGCACAACTAAAATTCCAGTTGACGCCGAAGCTTGAACTAAACGGCGTCGTGGCAGCGGACAATGCCTTCGCCGGGGAAGCCCGCGGCTTTGCGTCCGACGCAAACAATTTTGGACCGATCCTGGGAAGGAACCAGGGAGCACTCGGAAACGTCGTGTTTCGACCTCGCTCGGACTTGGTGCTCTCGGCAGAACTTCGACGGTTTCGTACGTTCCCCGTCTACAGCAGCAGCAGCGTCACAAATCAGGTCAATCTCTCCGTGGGGATCCTATTTTGAAAATCGGCCGAACGAGTTGGGTGTGTCTGGCGCTGGTTCTGATGCTCTCTCTCGGCGCGCTCGGGGCACCATTGAAAGCGCATGTCGAACTCAAGCGCAACGGACATCTCCTGAAAGATGCTTCGAATTCCGTGGTCTGGCTGACTCCGATCGGGACCGACGTCCAGACGCCCCATCAGAATCCATCTGAGATTCCACAGTTGGTGCAGAAGGACAAGAGCTTTCATCCTGCTCTGGTCGTAATCCCAGTCGGAGGCAAGGTGGAGTTTCCAAATCACGATCCGTTCTTCCATAACGTCTTTTCACTCTTTGATGGGAAACGATTTGATTTGGGATTGTATGAAAGTGGAACCACGCGCTTCGTGCAATTCGACAAGCCCGGCATTTCGTTCATCTTCTGCAACATTCACGCTCAAATGAGCGCAGTCGTCATTGCCCTTTCGACGCCATACTTCGCAGTCTCCGATGCTCGTGGAGATTTCAGCCTGTACGTTCCGCCCGGCCGCTACCAGGTGCAGATTTTCCATCCGGCAGTTGCGCCCGACACCCTGCGCGCCATGACGCGTGAGATCACCGTGAATGAAGGGGACGCGTCGATCGGCAATTTCATACTCGCTGAGTCCGATGTGAAGATCGCGCACAAAAACAAGTATGGGCGCGACTACGATCGGCCCGAACCAGACAGCCCCGCGTACTCGAGACCGTAAGCGCAAGAAAAAGGCGTGCTGGTTAGCACGCCTTTCCCGCCTTTGTCGTTCACTCTGGTTATTTCAACTGGTTGTGCTTCAACAACGCCTGTTGTCAACATCCGCTTTTATCGGTGACCACCGCCGGAGTGACCTCCGCCACCGCTGCTCGAGTGTCCACCACCTCCGCCGCTCGAGTGACTGCCTCCTCCGCTCGGAGCGTGGCCACCGCCGCCATAACTAGGCGCGCTGTGCGATCCACCGTAACTGGGCGCGCTATGGGTCGATCCGCCGCCGTAGCTCGGCGACCGCTGCGATCCACCATAACCCGGCGCTCCACGATAGCCGCCGTAGTTGCCACCGTTGTATCCCCCACGGGAAGGATTGCCGTACGACGGCCCGCCACGGACGATGGGCTGCCGCATATCGAGTTGCGGACGCGATGCACTGCCTCCGTAACCTCCCGCCGATGATCCGTAGCTCCTCTGTCCCATGGTGCTCGGCGCCGTGCGGCTCCAATAGCTGCCGCCGCCACCGCCGCTGCCACTTCGATTGAACGCCGGTCCGGACTCACCTCGTGATGCTCCGCTGCTGGACGGCGGAGTGAATGGTCGAAAGCCTCCGCCCCGGTTTTGCGACGGAGTGGATTGGCTCGCGCCACCCGGCCGTGACGAATTCATCGATCCCATTTCACTCGATCTCGTGTTACCCAACGGAGGAGTGAATGGACGGGAGGAACCCTCGTTCCCTCGCGACGTCTGCATTCCTGACGTACCCGCTCCGCGGCTGTTTTCAGAGAAGCCTCCGCGGTTGCCATTCTGCACCGACGTTCCAGGATTCCCGTTATGGTTTCCGAAGTTTCCCGCTTCCCGGTTCCCTTGGATACCGGCACTCGGCCGCTGCATGGAGTTTCCTCCACGAGCAGCGAATTCACTGGAACGGCCACCCGCAGGAACCGCGCCAACGTGATTCTGCTGCATCGTCTGCCGCAGGCTCGCTGTCTCGCGCTGAAACGACGCTGGCCGCGCCACATTGTTGTGCGTACCGAAAAAGCGCTGCGAACCTCCGTTACGAATCGTGGAAGGCGCCGCCGCTCGCCCGCTTGCCGACAAGCTGGCTCGGGACGGGACAACCGGCAGATTCCCTGCCATCATTCGCGCTCCACCGATTTGCTCACGCGAGGCCGCGACACCGTTGACCCGGCCCGCTCCGAAGCGGCCCGCGTTCACGGTCGACATCGCGCGGAAGACGTGGTCGTTGTGCAGGTTGTTGATATTCGAAAATCGCGTTCCGCCATGCAGCGGAGCAAAGCCGCCGTAGCGTCCGAAGTTCCCGAAGCCTCTGCCCGCAAATCCGAAGCGTCCACGATATCCACCCCACCACGGATGGAACCAGTCACACGGACCGAGCGGCAGCCAGCCGAACCCGCCCCAGCCGCCCCAACCGACACCAAATCCAAAACCGGATCCCCATCCCCAGAAAGAGACGTATGCCGGCGACCAGAACGGGTTGTAGCCCGCGTAGACCGGCCCCGGCCACCAAGCCCACGAACCGCCGTATGAGAACCAACGGCCATAGTGATAAGGCGCCCAACCCCAAGGCTCGTAACCCACCCAGGTCCAACCATAGTAGGGTTCATAGGTCCAGTTGCCATTGCGATAAGGAACCCATCCATCGGGTTCGTTTGGTACCCACACATCGCCGTAATCAGGAACGTTCTGCCAGCGACCGTAGGCGTCGAGATCCTGACTGCCGGTGTAACGGCGATTGGTGTGACGCCAGGAGCTCGCGTCCCGAATGATGTGGTCGCGGTCGCTGTTCCAGCGATCCCAATCGTCTCGGTCGGGAGCAGACGAGATTTTGTACTGCGCGGAGTCGGCATCGCCACGAACGGTCGCCATTTCTCCGCTGTGAACTTCGGTGGAACCTTGCGGAGTCGCGATCTGCGCTTCACCCTGCCGCACGATCACGATCGTGTCGCCGCCCGGCCGCACTTCCACGCGGAAGATCCCGTCATGATGTGCAGGATGGACGGACACGTTCGGAGTATCAATTTCAGGTTCGGCCTCGCCGTCTTTCGAAACCGAGTAGGTCGCGATGCCTTCCGCCATCTGGATCTGAATGTTCTTGTGAGTCAGATTCGAGACATTCGCTTTTGAATTTGCTCCGAGGCGAAGCGTATTCGCGAAGTCGAGCTGCAATTCGGTGCGGGCGTTGTCGCCGGTGGAGATTTTGTCCCCGGTCATAACCGGCTGATTCAAAGTCACGGCCGACCAATCGCCGGAGTCGCCACGCTGCGCTGATACGTCACCGTGAATCAAGCTAACTCGCGCAACACCCTGATCGGTCTTTGCCGGCGCTTCACCAGAAGGTCCACCTGGCTCAGCTTCGGTCGGCTGAGCATCGGCTTCCTGCGTGTCGGGACCTTGCGGCCCCGCGGCTTGCGGCTGATCCTGCCCAACTTCCATGGGCGCGTTTGGTTGGTCCGACGGCCCCGGTCCTGGATCCGTTGTTTGCGCGAAAGCACTGACAGACAGGGCGCTCGAAACGCCTAGAACCAACACCGCAAAGTTTCCGATGAATCTATTTTTCATAAGGTGCCTCTTCGGCCCACAACCACAATCCCGCTTTATGAATGGCAAGTACCATGCCAAAGGCTCCAAATCTCGCAGCTCATAACTATCCTGTTTTCATTGCGGAAGGAGTCGCCTGAAGTGGGCGAGGAGACCGAGAATCGCCGAATTGGCTAGCCTCAACCAAGAGTGGTGGTTTTCAGCCACCGATCAGGGTTTTGAGAGATCTCGCGTATTCATTAATTCGGCATACATCCGATGGAAAGCGTGAACGCCTTTTTCCTGCTTCACGCTGAACCTTCCGCGGGAGTAGCTGCGGGATCGAAGGTTCCTCTGTACTGCCTCGCAGATGGCGACGTCTTCGATTTGAATCTGATGGCTGAACTCCACTGACGCTTTCGCCGCGGGCGAGTTGTGTTCCGTCTCCGGCAAATACCATTCGAAAATGGCCACCGACCGTTCGGGCTCAACGGGCAAGACGACGTTGAGCGAAACATTGTCGGGATAGCAATTCAGCATCCAGTTGGGGAAAATCCAGAAATAGTCGGTAGTTAGGTCTTCACGAACTTGTTGATAACGGCGGGGAGTTGCGTCGCCTGGCTGGGCTCCTCGAATGGGGCTGAATTGCCGAACATGTCGCGCGTAGGGCTCGACGACATAAGCATTGAAATCGAGTTCACGGTTGAGCCCGGGATGCACACTGGGTAAATGATATCCCTCAAGGTAGTTGTCGACGTACGTTTTCCAGTTGCACTTCATGTCGTAGGTGCGCCGCTCGAACACCTTCATCTCGCGAAAAGGAAATTTCCCCGCCTGCTGAGGAAGAGATCCCAAGCTCTCCAGAAGCGACGGGGCTTGCGGGTCCAAATTCACAAACACGAAATTGAACCACTCCTCAACACGTACTGGAATGAGCGCGAAGTCTTCCGATCGAAATCCCTCGACACCCTCGACCTCGGTCGCACTGATCAGGGCGCCGTCGAGACCATAGGTCCATCCGTGATAGCCGCATCGAAAAAGTTTGCGCGAACCGCACCCTTCAGCCGGAGGCCCGGCGCGATGCCGGCAAACGTTGTAAAAGCCCCGCAGTCTTGCCGTCGAGGCCGCGGGCCAGGAGGAGCGGTTCGCCGGTCAAGTCAGTGGTGAAGTAGTCGCCGGGGCCTGCCACCTGGTGGGCGTGACCCACAACTTGCCATGTGCGCGAGAAGATCTTCTCTTTCTCCATCATCCAAACATCGGCCGATGTGTACAGAGCGGAAGGAAGAGTCCAGGCGCGAGCGATAACGGGTTCAACGCTAAACTCGTGGGTTGTGGTGTCCAAAGGACTCTCCCGATTTGCCGGAACATTGTAAGGCACGGCTTCAACGAGAGCGAACAAGCGACGGCGGGAAAAAGCGTAAAATTTAAGAGTTTGAAGGGTCGCCAGGCGCAAGTTCAAGGGAAAGTCGCGTTCCACAGATTAAGAGTGATGCGGGGCATATGACACATATTGTCATAAGGTCAGACGGTTTTTGCCAAAGGCTGAATCGGACAAAGCTGGCGAGCTGGACCAAAGTTTGGGCTGCTGCTGAAAATAAAGTGGTTCCCGTCAGCCCGTCAGGAACCAAAGTAACTGGCGGCTTTGGCCAGGCAAGTGCAAATATCGAGAACGACTGAGTCATCCGTGACCAGCAAGATCTTAAATAGAAAAACGAGGGAAAAATCGAGATGCGTAAACAGAAGGGTTTCTCGCTGATTGAGCTGCTGATCGTGGTGGCCATCATCCTGATCATTGCAGCGATCGCCATTCCAAACTTGATGCGTGCGCGTATGTCGGCCAACGAGTCGTCTGCCGTGGGCTCCGTCCGTAGCATCAACACCGCTGAGATTTCTTACAACGCAGCGTATTCGAACGTCGGCTTCACCGCCACGCTCGCCAGCCTGGGTGGGCCTGCGGGTTCGGCTTGCACGCCGTCGACCAGCAGCGGCTGTTTCATCGACAGCTCCTTGTCGACTGGAACGAAGAGCGGCTACGTTTTCACCACGGGCGCCGGTACCTGCACGGCCACCGTTCCTTCAACCTGCTACAACGTTCAGGCGGTACCGGTCACTTTGAACCAGACTGGAACCCGGTCTTTCTGCTCCTTTGAAGACGCCGTCGTGCGCTCCTCTACGGGCGGAACGATTGCTACCTGCAGCGCGGCAGTTACAGCACTTCAGTAGTTAACCCGTTTGCAAAGGTACGTAGCGAAAGGGGCACCACTGGGGCAGCGAACGCAAGTTCGCTGCTCCTTTACTTTTTAGTTCAGTTGTAAACACGATTCGCCTTTGGCAGATCTCGCCAAACATTGCCACTCCGCGACCTTCCATTAACAAAAAATGTCATGGCGAACTACTAGCCATGAAAGTAATAGCAAGCGTTGTCGCTGTAAGTCATTGAGGATCAGTGATTCGACAGTGCTGCAAAGCCGTCCGGAATTCGGCATTAAACATGCCTTAGAAAGAGTGCCAGACGAACGTCAATTTTCTCCCGCCCTCACGGGAAACTCGGTAAAGCGAGAGGATCAAAGATACAATGCGTAAACAGAAGGGGTTCTCACTCATCGAACTGCTGATCGTAGTGGCTATTATCCTGATCATTGCAGCGATCGCCATTCCAAACTTGATGCGTGCGCGCATGTCAGCCAATGAGTCGTCTGCTGTGGGCTCCATCCGTAGCATCAACACCGCTGAGATCTCTTACAACTCAGCGTATTCGAATATCGGCTTCACCGCGACGCTCGCCAGCTTAGGTGGGCCCGCGGGTTCGGCTTGCACGCCCTCGACCAGCAGCGGTTGCTTCATCGACAGCTCCTTGTCGACTGGAACGAAGAGCGGCTACGCATTCACCACGACCGCCGGTACCTGCACGGCCACCGTTCCGTCGACCTGCTACAACGTTAAGGCGGTGCCGGTCACTCTGAACCAGACGGGAACCCGGTCCTTCTGTTCCTTTGAAGACGCGGTTGTCCGCTCCACCACCGGTGGAACCATCGCCGCTTGCAGCGCCGCAATTACCGCCCTCCAATAAGTCATCCAGGAACGTGCTTCGGGAAAGTACAGGTCAGGAGCAGCGAACCCCAAGTTCGCTGCTCTTTCTACTTGCCTTCGAAAAAACGACAGGCAACCCTTTCCCTCTTCCTACCCGGTATCCGCCATTGCCGCCCGAGATGCTCGATGATTTCGCACTTTGCAAGGTCTAAATAGCTGCCAATCTGCGAACCTGAGTGACGCAAATTGTCATCGCAACCGCCCTGGCTTTTTGGTCGACCTCTCCCACTCCATCTGAGCGGATCGCAACCATCTGAGAATACGAAGGTTGGAGTCTCGAACTAAGTATCCGGGAGTGGCCCGGCACGTGCATATAAGGAAATGCACAGTTTAAAAAACAGAAGTCGGAATTCGATCCCTGAAAGAATGCTGATCAATTGCAAGAAGGGCAAATTCTTATGCGGAAAAAGAACGGATTTTCACTGATCGAACTGCTGATCGTGGTGGCAATCATCCTGATCATTGCGGCTATCGCCGTTCCGAACTTGATGCGCGCGCGGGTGTCGGCCGACGAATCATCAGCGGTCGGTTCGTTGCGCAGCATCAACTCCGCCGAAGTTTCGTACAGCGCGGCGTATTCAAATGTTGGTTTTACCGCCACACTAGCCAACTTAGGTGGGCCTGCCGGCGCGGCCTGCGTTCCTTCCACCAGTAGCGGATGCTTCATTGACAGTTCACTGTCAGGCGGAACGAAGAGCGGATACGCCTTCGCCCTGGCGGCTGGATCCTGCGCCGCCGCCACTCCGGCAAATTGTTACAGCGTCGTTGGCACTCCTCAGTTTCCGAATATCTCTGGAATACGATCTTTTTGTTCGTTCGAAGATGCTGTTGTACGGTCTTCGAGCGGGTCCATCGCCACGTGCACTGCGGCGGTTTCCGCCGTTCAGTAGTTTTGTAGCGATTGCCGAAGCACCTACGATGTCGTTCAGAACGAATTCGGCGCCGTCCTCCGCGGGCCCGAAAACAGGTTACGAACGTACTCCAGAGGTCCTTCCGCCGTCACACTCCCAAAGCACAATACCCTTATAATTTCCCCTATGGGGATGACATCAGAACTGTCATCGGAAGCGTCCCTTGCGCCGATGATTCAATCGACTGTGCCACTTCCGGGCCTATTTTCGGCTTCGCGAAAGCGCAGCGTCATCCTTTCCCTGCTTCTGGTTCTAGCGGTGCTCGCTCTCTACAATCCCATCGTTCACAACGCGTTTATCAACGTGGACGACAACGGATACGTCACGGAGAATCAACACGTCCATGCAGGGCTTACCTGGACCACGGTGCGATGGGCGATGACCACCTTCGCCTGTGAGAACTGGCACCCGCTCACATGGCTCTCGCATGCACTCGATTGGGAGTTGTTCGGACAGAACGCCGCCGGCCACCATTACATGAGCGCTCTGCTGCACTCCATCAACGCAGTGCTCCTATTCTTGCTGCTGGAGAGTGCAACCGGGTTTACCTGGCGAAGCTTCATAGTCGCCGCGCTTTTTGGCGTGCATCCTGTAAATGTGGAGTCCGTCGCGTGGGTCGCCGAGCGGAAGACCGTTCTCAGCATGATCTTCTTTCTCCTCGCGCTGATGGCCTACGGTTGGTATGCGGAACGTCCCTCCCTGCGACGGTACGGTTCGGTGGCGCTGCTCTTTGCATGCGGGTTGATGGCCAAGCCTCAGGTGGTCACGTTTCCCTGTGTTCTTTTGCTTTGGGACTACTGGCCGCTGCGACGATTCGGTTCCGCCGATCCCCACGGTGAGCCGTCCCGATTTGCGCCCGTATCCGTTCGACTACTGTTGCTCGAGAAAGTTCCGTTGCTCTTTCTTTCGGCAGCAGATGCGCTACTCACGGTACGTGCTCAGCATAACGCCGTGCATGAAGCGATGGCTCAGTACTCGTTTCCCATGCGACTGGCAAATGCCTTAGTCGCTTATACCCGCTACGTGGGTCACGCTATCTGGCCTGTCCGTCTGTCGCCCGCGTATTCGCACTTGGGTGGAGGCGTACCTTTTTGGCAAATTCTCGCGTCGGGCGCATTCCTTTTGTCAGTATCGGTTCTCGCACTGGCTTCAAAGAAACGCTACCTCTTGGTGGGTTGGCTCTGGTTCCTCGGCATTTTGGTTCCGATGATCGGAGTCATCCAGGTAGGCGATCAGGCAATGGCCGACCGTTATGCCTACATCCCGTTCATCGGACTATTTTGGATGGCCACCTGGGGTGTTGCAGAATTGGCGCAGAGTTGGCATGTTTCCTCCCGCTGGCTTGCTGTCCCGGCCTGTTTGGTGATTGTAGGCGCCGCGGCGCTCACCCCTCGCCAGGTCACTTACTGGCACGATAGCGAGACCCTCTGGAGATACGCCCTTCGCGTGACGGATCATAACTTCATCGCGCACTCGTATTTGGCTGCCGTACTCACTAAAGAGGACAGGCATGAAGAGGCGATGTCGGAATACCTGCAAGGTGAGGGGCTGCACCCGTACCCGCTGACGCAAATTGTCTACTTCGCCGACTATGAACTGCGCCACGGCCACGTGTCCGGCGCAATCGCGGACGCACTCCGCGTTCTCCAAGGCACAAATGACGCGCAGGCACGCGAGATGGCGTATCGGGACCTGGGAATCGCATACACGCAACTGGGCAAGACCCCGGAGGCCCGGGACAATTACAACCAGGCATTGCACCTCGATCCCCACGATGCGTACGCAATCATGGGGCTCGGTCTTTTGGCCTATCGTGAGGGCGACTTCTCAACCGCATCCGACTGTTTTTCGCGCACGGCTGCGACGGATCCCAGCGACTTCAACTATTTGCTGGTTGCGACTGCTCTGCGACACGACGGTCGCCAAGCCGAAGCAGAGGTAGCCTACTCGCGCGCTCGGGGCGCGTCGTCGGATTGGGCTAAGACGGAACAAAAAGTACAGTCGTTTCTCGCGAACTAGCGGTTGTCTCGGGTTGAGACACTATGATTCACGCAACTTCCAGACCGGCTTGGCGGCAAGTACAGTCGCATATAATCTTTCTCGAAATTGACTCCTCGGCAGACGCAGATCGAGCGTGCCTTTGACCATGCCTGCTATCGAAATTCGCGGTCTTGAAAAGACTTACTTGGTTGGATTCTGGCGCAAGCGTCCCAAACGAGCGCTACATCCTCTTCACTTGGCGGTCGAAGAAGGCGAGATATTCGGATTTCTCGGTCCGAACGGTGCCGGCAAGACTACGACGTTGAAGATGCTGATGGGACTTGTGTTTCCCACCGCCGGTACGGCTCGGATTCTCGGACACGATTGGGTCGATCCCGAGGTCAAGGCGCAGGTCGGGTTTCTTCCTGAGCAACCTTACTTCTACGACTATTTGACTGCCCACGAATTGTTGGACTATTACGGAGCGCTGTCAGGCCTTCCCGCCAAAGATCGCAAGCGGCGGATCGATGAGGTATTACAGCGCGTCGGCCTCACCGAAGTGAAGGGAGTGCAGCTACGCAAGTTTTCGAAAGGAATGTTGCAGCGGGCCGGAATCGCGCAGGCCATTCTGCATGACCCGAAGGTGGTTTTCTTCGACGAACCGATGTCCGGTCTCGATCCGGTCGGTCGTCGTGAAGTTCGCGACCTGATGGCGCAACTTAAACGCGAGGGAAAAACCGTCTTTTTCTCCACTCACATTCTCTCGGACGCCGAGGTTCTATGCGATCGCGTGGCGATCATCAATAAAGGCGAATTAAGCGGAATCGGTTCTGTGTCTGAACTTACTTCGAGGGTTCAAGGCAAGGTGGAAGTCGTGTGGCAGGGATCGCAAGTTCCTGCGTCGATGAAGTCCCTCGCTGGCGAATGCCATGTGACCGGTGAAACGACGCGTGCTGTGATCGCCGAACGCCAGCAGGACGCAGCGATTGATGCTCTCCGACGGGAGCGCATCCGCTTGATCTCGATCACTCCGCTACGATCTTCGCTGGAGGAATATTTCGTCGAAAAGCTGCAGCATTCTCAACAGACTGCGGGGACGCTGGCATGAACCACCGTATCCTCTCCATCGCGTCGAATACATTTCGCGAAGCGGTTCGAGATCGCGTTCTCTACAACCTGATTGCCTTTACCCTCTTGCTTTCGGGCGGCGCCATCTTCGTCGGCCAGATCTCGATCGGGATCGAACGCCTGGTCGTGGTTAATCTCGGGTTAACCGCGGTGACCCTGTTCGGCATTGTCATCGCGATCTTTATCGGCATCGGTCTGGTTTCCAAGGAAATCGAAAAGCGGACACTCTATACGGTTCTTTCCCGTCCAGTGCGGCGATGGGAATTCGTTGTCGGAAAGTTTTTCGGACTCGCCGGAACGCTGGTTGTTATTACCTTCTTCATGGCAATCGGCGTATTCGGAGCTCTTCTCTACGTCGCTCACAAACTCTCCGCTCCCGATGCATTCATCTTTGTTTCTTTGTATTTCATCATTCTTGAGTTTTTAATTATCTGCTCACTTGCCTTACTGTTCTCGTCGTTTTCCTCTCCGCTGATGTCGGCAGTCTTCGCGTTTTCGTTGTTCATCATCGGGAGTTTTGCCGACGATTTGCGCGGCTTTGCCAAGCTAACAAGTGGTGTCGCAGGATGGTTGGCAACGGGCGTTGCATATCTGGTTCCGAACTTTTCTGCGCTCAATGTGATCAGCGCGGTGGCTCATCAACAGGCCATCAGCGCACAACTCATCCTGCAAAATACGCTTTACGCTCTTTCTTACACGGCAATGGCTCTCAGCGGCGCAGTTCTGGTCTTCGAACGCAGGAACCTGAAATGAAAGGGCGATCTGTACCCCGGAGACATGCCGGATGACTTCGCGACGGCGAACTACGATCGTCGCCACCAGCTGCCTAGTGGTGTCGATGGCGGCGTCGGTTGTCTTGCTACGCCACATCGATGAAATCAGGCCTCCTGAGATCATTGAGGACGCACTCTTCTTTCAGTCGCCGAAACTCCTGAAGCGCGCGAGTCTCGGGTTCGATGGCTTGATGGCCTGCATCTACTGGACCCGGGTCGTTCAATATTTTGGACGTCGTCACCATGAACACTTGCTCTCATATAACGAACTCGCTCCTCTGCTCGAGATAACGACGACTCTTGATCCGCAACTCCTTCCGCCATATCAGTTTGGAGCCAGCTTTCTGGCGCCGAAACCACCAGACGGAGCGGGCGAACCGGATCGCGCCATTCGGCTGATGGAATATGGCATTCAACACAATCCTAACAACTGGCGCCTTTACTACAATCTTGGTTTTGTCTACTACACCGATTTGAAGGATTACAAGAAAGCGGGCGAAGTTTTTGAACGGGGATCGACGGTCCCGGCAGCGCATCCGGTTTTAAAAGTTCTCGCAGCCTTGATGCACGAGCATGCTGGTGATGTTGCCACGGCGCGCCTACTGTGGAGCGCGACTTACGAGTCGAGCACAGAATCGAACATTCGGCAGAACGCTGCCGATCACCTTCGCAGCCTTCAGGTGGACGAAGATGTCACGAATCTGCAAGCCGCGGTGACTCGATTCGGTGAGCAAACTGGGCGTCTTCCAGTCAGCATGAAAGAGCTTGCCACAGCTGAGCACATGGCGAATGTCCCAGCAGATCCAGACGGGAATCCCTATCAAATCACCTCTGAGGGATCGATTCGGGTTGAGAAGCCGGATGACTTCCCTTTCATCACCAAGGGAACGCCGCCCGGCTACCATCGTCCTGATCCATCCAAGCCTCAGAACAATTCTTAAGAGCGCCGCTTTTTCTCCGACGGCTTCCGTATCATGAACTGATTCGGAAACCTATGTCCCGATCCGCTCCCTCCGAACCTGGAATCTTTGCGTCCGGCTGCCGCTACTGGGCCGACGTGGCTTCGCGCATGGGCTCACTCGCCGCGACGCGAAACTTGTTCGCTGAGCTGTGGGAGTTCGCTCGAGACTCGACGCCGTCAAGGAGACGTCAACGTTTTGGCGATGCCGAGTACGACTGGGACTACCGCGTCAATACGACGAGTGGTGCTGTGCGGTGGCGTGAGCGTTTGCTGGGAGTCTTTCATTCCGCCTACCAGCCAACCGAACCCGCGGTATTTCACGAAATGCTGGCTGCCCTTCGCGACGCGGCGACTGCGAACTTCGCGGATTTCACTTTTATTGACCTCGGATCGGGTAAAGGGCGGACGCTTCTGATGGCTTCCGACTATCCGTTCCGCCGAGTTCTCGGAGTCGAATTGCTTCCCGCGCTCAATCGAATCGCCCAGGAAAATCTTGCGAAGTACAAATCGAAATCTCAGAAATGCTTTTCGCTCGAGTCGATCTGTGCCGATGCCAGCACTTTTCCCCTTCCCGAAGAACCTCTTGTGATCTACCTGTTCAACCCATTGTTAGAAGCCCCTTTGCGAATGGCCCTGAACAATCTTCAAGCGTCCTTCAAAGCAAGTCCACGATCGATCTACATGCTCTACCACAATCCTCAATTGGAGTGGCTGTTTTCACAAAGCGGTGTAATGCACAAGGTCGCTGGCTCACACCAATATTCAATATTCAGAGTGATCGAGTAATCGGTTGTCGAGTGGCCTAGAAAACTACACCGATGCCACCGGAAATGAGATTGCTTTTCCAGTTGTAGAGGCTGGTGGGGTTGTTGTTGTTTTCCACAAACTTGAAGTACCTGTTTTCGTAGGTTGCCTTGGCGTACCATTTCCCAAAGTTATATCCCGCGCTGCCTCGCACAAAATATCCGTGGTCGAAATTGGGATGCGGCAACTGCAGCAACGCGCCGGCGTTACGAAAACGCGGCGTGAATTCGGGTGCACCTTCGGCTTGGATGAAAACTCGCTTCTGCGATCCAAACACGTATTTCAACACGACGGGAATCTCCACCAATTCCATTTTGTCGCGCACGAAAAACTGATTGTCTACCGTAGCGGGCGGCAGGTAGATCTTTCGAACCTGGGCATCGACGCCGATCGTCAGATTGTGGAGTTGGAAGTCGGCGCCACCAAACACCGCAAACTCCTTGGCGTGATTCTGGGTGTCGGTCGGGAGGCGAATCTCGCCTCCAGCCACGATGCTCGGACCTCCCCTTTTCGGGTTGGGATGAAGGATGATGACCTTGCCCTCTATGTTCGCTTCCAAGCCTGAGACCGACGGAAGTGATCCAAACCTGTCGGTCGTCTGGCCGGCGTCGACCCCGAACGTACCTCGTTGACAATAGGCTGGAACACCCATCAATAAGAACAAGCACACTCGCACCATATGCGTCTTGCAGCGCTTCATCCCTGCTATCCCCCTTGTAGGGAAAACGTGAACACTTCCGCGGATACCGTCAGACTGAGAGGCGGTTGTGGTTCCTAGAATTTTAATTCTTTTTGTGAGATGCAGGAGGGTACGGAATCGTTTTGTGCATCCGCCGAGGCACGGGAACGTCGATTAGACGCGAAAAAGCCGCGCAATAAGCCCAGAAGCGGGGTCGATTGAGCCATTGGGACGACTCTCCGACCCCAAATGATTGGTTACGACCCTTGCTTTTCGAAAAAGAACTCGGATTTCCTGGAGAGTTGCTTCTCTTTCCGATACGCGCGCGCGACATCTCCGAGCGGCACGGGGACCGAGGACGATCCGAACTGCCACAAAGGCTGCTCTCCCTGAGCGTAGCTGTAGGAGTCCGAGGCTCCGCCGACGATCGGGTGTTCCGCAGCCATCGCGTGCGGTTCTGCGTGTTCGGGGTGCTCCGTGAACTGTGCGATCGACGGCTGACTAGAGAGGACGGGGGCCGATTGGCTGAACGCGGCGACTGTGCAGAATAAAAACAGGACCAGCAAAGTGATTTTCATAAGTGTTTTGTCCAAATCCACTACTATCAGAGCATCTGACGATCCAAACTAATGTCTATTTTTATCAGCATCTTACAGGGATTTTGTGAAGTATATTGCAAGAGTTTTCACATTCGTGGAACGAAAAGCGGACAGCTAGCTTTGCTGCGCCGCTGCTGGTTGCTCAATCAGGTTTCACAGGTGTATGTTTCGCTATTCCACCGGAGCGAGCAATTCCAAATGAAGATACGCAGTACCGACGGTCAGCGACATCTGGGTCGAACAGCCGCTTTCGCGATCATCACATTGGTTTTCTTGACCACGGCACTCATTACCAGAGTGAACGCCCAGACCGATTGCGCCGATGGGGATGGAATTCTTGACACCGCGGCTCCCAAATCCCTAACGCCGCAGGAATTGATCCAGAAATTCTCGATCGCTGAGACCAAGGTAAAAGAGGTCCGATCGCACTACACGTTCACACAAGACGTGCTCGTGCAGACACTGAACGACAAGACGGTTGACGGTCAAGTTCACGAGATCACGCAGATCTCGTATGACGACAAAGGAAAGCGAGTGGAAAACGTCACTTTTGCCGAGCAGTCAACCCTGCGGGGCATTCAGCTTTCCGATTCTGATTTCGACGACATCCGCGTATTCATGCCATGGATTCTTACGACTGATGAAGTTCCTCAATACAACTTGACCTATGCGGGTCAGCAACACGTCGACGACCTCGACACCTTTGTTTTTCACGTCGAACCGAAGAGAAAAGAGAAAAACAAACGATATTTTCAAGGCCGGATTTGGGTCGACAATCGCGACTTCCAGATCGTGAAGCTTTGCGGCAAGAGCGTCCCCGAACTCGTGCATGTGAAGAAGAAGCAGTCCATGGATATCCGGCCAATGTTCGTGAGCTATCGTCAATTGGTCGATGGCAACTGGTTTCCGGCCTACGCTCGGGTAGATGACACCCTCCATTTCCGGATCGACGCAGTGCATGTGAGGGAGACTGTCAAGTTCACTGGATACAAGCGCTCCGCCGCATCCAGCAGCCCAACCAAGCCGTAAAGGCTCTCAAATTCCAAGGAAATCAAGACAACACTTGAACGTTGCTTTCAGGTGTGGTGTACTCTCCGCTATGGCTGAAGAGAAAGAAAAGAACCGCAGCAAAGACATCGTTCTGTGGATCATTACAGTAGCTTTGGTTGCGCTGGCAATCTTCTGGTACAAGAAGTAAATCTGTTCCGCCTGCTCAGCCCACAGATTAAACGCACCCAGCGACCCGGTCCGCACTTGAGGCGGATTCTTTTCAGGCAAAGCCCTGCGAAGCCGCTCTGCCATGGGCATTTGAACCCGAAACAAAATGTTGCAAAAACATTCAGGGTTGACACTCTGTACCAGCATGAGCAGAATCAATGCCGTCTATTTTTTCCCAACGTCCGGGAAACTGCGGGGCCCGGATTCCAACCAAACCCTCGATTTTGTTTCTGACTAGCTCGTTCAAAACCCTAAGGAGAAGCAACAAGATGAAGCAAAAGTTTGGCGTGCTCGGCCTTTTGGCTGCGCTCTCCCTGATTGCCTGCGTTACAGGCGCCGCGTTTGCCCAGGAAGCAGATACGATGCCGGCGCATCCGATGTTTGAACGCCTCAAACCAGTTCTGCGAAACGATGCCGCCAAACCGGCAACGCCGCTGACAACCTGGAACGGATCTTTCGTCTACCAGAAGAAGACTTACAAGTACAACATGGTTGGCCAAGCTCCCTCGACAGGTAAGTCCACCACGACCCCGGTCTTCATCATTCCGGTCGTGCTTTCGTTTAAAGGGTCGAAGGGTACCACCACCTTCAGCCCGCTGACGAAGTTGAAAAACGGACAGACCGCGGTCACCAGCACCACGTCTTCTCCGATTTACAACAACCTGGACTTCAAGTCCGGTGGTGTTGACATGGGCACCACCCAGTACGTCGATGCTTTCCAGCGCGGTAATTTCTGGGGCACCGTAAAAACCAAGACCGGCTATCACGTGCTCTTGGGAAAGCCGACGATCTTGCCAACTCTGACCCTGACGGTTCCGGCCGCCGATGGAGCGGTTGCTAACGAGTTCGGCATTACCGTCGGGACGGCTGACATCAACTGGTTCGATGGCCAGCTCCAGTCCTACATCAGCAAGCACACCCAGATCGTTCCCAACTCCCTGCCGGTATTCATCACCTACAACTCCTATCTGACGGAGTTCGGTGGTTGCTGCATCGGCGGATATCACAGCGCTTTCGGCAGCTCGTCTGCTCCGCAGGCGTACGCGCACTTCACCTACATCAGCACGCCTGGGATTTTTGCTCAGGACGTTTCGGCTCTGTCGCATGAGACCTCGGAGTGGATGGACGATCCGCTCGTCGTAAACACCAGCGGCAACGCGGTCGCTTGCGGCATTCTTGAAGTTGGCGACCCGGAAGAAGGCTTCGCGAATTTCGGAGCATTCCCCTACACCCTCGGCGGATCCACCTACAACCTGCAGGATGAAACCTACCTGGGCTACTTCGGCGCACCAACCAGCGGCTCTGTAGATAATCTCCTCACCTTCCAGGGCAATCCCTTCAACCTGAAGGTTTGCTCGAACGGTGGCTAGACCGCAGAGTTTTTCTGCGAGATCCCGCTCCGCAAGGGGCGGGTTTTTTGTTTTTGCGCAAGACCTCAGCGTCCAGTCGGAGATGCACTCGATTGCTGCTGGCTGCTCTAGGGAATTCGGCTATCCATCGGGTAAGATACTTCGGCTATACACGAGACACCGCACGGACGTCTCGACGAATCGGCACAGACCATCAATCAAACAAACGATGAATCGCGAATATCACAAGGCCTACAGTCAGGAACTGCACCGGGACATGGAAGCGCTCGTCTTCGGCCATGCGGGCCCTCCACTGATCGTTTTCCCGACATCCATGGGAAGGTTTTTCGAATACGAAGACCGGGAAATGATCGGCGCGCTGGGTTCCAAAATCGACCGAGGCCAGTTGCAGGTCTTTTGTCCAGATGCCGTCGACCTGGAAAGCTGGTACAACCGCAGCGTGCATCCGCGTGTGAGGGTGATGCGCCATTTGCAGTACGAGCGCTACCTGCTTCACGAGTTTCTGCCTTTTATCCGCTGGAAGAACCAGGCCCCGCAGCTTGCAGTGACCGGATGTAGCTTTGGCGGCTATCACGCCGTGAATTTTGCCTTGAAGCATCCCGATGTTGTGACTCACTGCGTCAGCATGAGTGGAGCTTTCGACATTCACCAATTCCTTGACGGTTATTACGATAACGACTGCTATTTCAACAACCCGCCCGACTTCATTCCCAACATGTCGGATGACTGGTTCCTGAGCCGGTACCGGCAGATGAAAATCGTGCTCGGCTCCGCGGACTGGGATATCTGTCTCGACCAGAACGTCAAGTTTTCAGCCGTCTTGAATGGCAAAGCGATCCCCCATTGGCTCGACATTTGGAATGACAACTCGAAGCATGACTGGCCGCTGTGGCTGAGGATGGCGGACAAGTATTTTTGAGGCTCATCGATTCCGGATGGAAACGAGAGACTGGAGTTCCACGATGGTCCGATGCTTGGTCACGGCGCTGTTGGCGTTGACATGTTTCGGAGCCTATTCGCGAGCAGTGGACAATCGATCAGATCGACCGGCTACGATCGCGCAGCAATCATCCACAGAATCATCGTCGATGAATGCAACCGCACCACCCAGAGTTGTTTCCTACACCTTGCCCCCTGATCTCTACCGCAAGGCCCACGACCGGAGCCACATCCACTTCCGTCTCGCGCTGATCGGGTTCGTCTACGGGCTGGTTATTTTGTGGATGATCCTGCACTGGAGAGTAGGCGCCAAGTATCGCGACTGGGCGCAGACAGTCTCGGACATCCGCTTTCTGCAAGCCCTGGTATTTGCTCCGCTGCTGGTGTGTACCATCGCCGTACTATCCCTGCCCCTGGATATCTATTCCGAGACCGTGGAGAAAGCATTCGGAATTTCCGTTCAATCCTGGGGTTCGTGGAGTTGGGACTGGGTCAAGGGTCAACTGGTCGCGCTAATCATTTTTACACTTCTCATCTGGCTTCTCTACTCTGTGATCGCGCGAAGTCCAAGGCGATGGTGGTTGTATTTCTGGATGGTTTCGCTACCGATCGGAGTGCTCCTGGTTTTCATCGGTCCGTGGGTCTTCGATCCGCTCTTCCACAAGTTTGAACCCCTTCAGCGCAAGGATCCTCAGCTCGTAGCCGCGCTGGAGCAGATGGTGCAGCGGGCGGGCGAAAATATTCCGCCCGAACGCATGTTCTGGATGGGCGCCGCCGAAAAGACCACCGCTCTCAACGCCTACGTCACGGGGATCGGCGCATCGAAGCGCATTGTTGTCTTCGATACGACAATCGCCAAAATGAACACGCCTCAAATTGTATTTGTCGCTGGGCACGAAACGGGTCACTACGCCCTGCAACACGTCCCAAAAGGCATCGCGTTCTTTGCCGTTCTTTTGCTGGCGCTTTCTTACTTCGGCTACCTCATGATCGGATGGGTGCTCTCTCGCTGGGGAAAGGGCTGGGGAATTCGCGCTCTCGACGATTGGGCTTCGCTTCCAGTCTTGATGCTTCTGCTCTCGGTATTTATTTTCGCTGTGAACCCAATCGCCAGCGCATTTAGCCGGTATCTCGAACATCAGGCAGACCAGTTCGGACTCGAGGTAACGCACGGCCTGACATCGGACTCGGGACAAATAGCGGCGCAGTCGTTTCAAATATTGGGCGAGGTCGACCTGTCGGATCCCGACCCCAACCCGGTTGGAGTTTTCTTGTTTTACAGCCACCCGACCATTCCGGACCGAATTCAGTTTTCTCTGACCTACAATCCATGGTCCCAAGGTGGGCAGGGTGAATTCGTAAAATAGGCAAGAACTACAATCTACATTCGTAATGAACCATGGTCGTATTGAACCGAACGAGATCGTATTAACGGAAGGGGAGTCATGAAAAAGATCGGCATCTTATTTGGAATGGAAAACACCTTTCCGCCCGCGATCGTCGAGAAGATCAACTCGATGAAGATCGACGGCGTGGAGGCGGAGTTCGTTAAGATCGGCGGCATCCGCATGGATGAGCCGAAGAGATACGATGTCATCATCGATCGTATTTCGCAGGACATCCAGTTTTATCGCGCCTACCTGAAGAATGCCGCCCTTCACGGCACCATCGTCGTGAACAACCCTTTCTGGTGGACGGCCGACGACAAATTCTTCAACTACGCACTAGCGCACAAGATGGGTGTCGCGATTCCGCCAACCGTGATCCTTCCCCATAACAAGCATCCCGAGGGAACGACGGACCGCTCGATGCGGAATCTTATTTTCCCGTTGAACTGGCAGGAATTGTTTGACTATGTCGGCTTCCCGGCCTTTCTAAAACCCTATTCCGGCGGGGGATGGAAGCATGTCTACAAGGTGCATTCGCCCGAAGAATTCTTTCATCATTACAACCAGACGGGCGACCTGTGCATGACGTTGCAACACGGCGTGGAGTTCGATGAGTATTTCCGATGCTATGTCGTGGGCCAGGAAAAAGTTCACATCATGAAATACGACCCGAAAGCTCCGCATCATGAGCGGTACGTGAAGGGGAACCCTCCGCCTTCAACCCCGGAATTGCGTGACCGGATTGTGAAGGATTCGCTGGCTCTGTGCCGCGCTCTCGGATACGACTTGAACACGGTTGAGTTTGCCGTCGAAAAGGGCGTCCCCTACGCCATCGACTTCTTGAATCCCGCGCCCGACGCAGAGATTACTTCTGTCGGGCAGGAGAACTTTGACTGGATCGTCAACGCGGTCGCGGAAATGTCGATCAAAATGGCACAACGCGGCACGAACCCGACGAAAGCGATGCGGTGGAATGAGTACTTGTTGGGGACAACGACCCCGTCATCCCCTCCCAAAGGCGAACCGGAGTGGGTAGCAGCACGAAAGCGTGGCAAGGGGACGAAGTAGTGCGCTAACGAACAGCGGATTCGTCGCTTCGTTCGGAATGATGAGCGCCCGCCAAATTTGGAGGTAGTTCCGTCGTGAAAGGAAAAGCTCCAGCAAAAAACGTTGACGAGTATCTGGCTGACCTGCCGGAGCCGGCTCGGTCGACTTTGAAGCATATCCGGTCGATCATTCGTTCGATTGTGCCCAAGGAAACGACCGAGGTGATCAGCTACGGCATACCGATGTTCAAGCACAACGGAATGCTGGTGGGATATGCCGCATTCAAGAATCACTGCAGCTTGTTTCCGACCGGTTCGGGCGTCATCGACCAGTTCGCGAAGGAATTGCTGGGCTACACGACTTCCAAGGGAACGATTCAGTTCCCCGCCGAAAAGCCACTGCCCGACTCCCTGATCAAGAAGATCGTGAAGGCCCGGGTAGCGGAGAACAAAGAGTGGGATTGAAATCCGCTTCCGGCGCCGGAGCGGGGCATTGATATACTGTTACGACCCGACGGCGGCTTTTCGGGACTGCCAGCTCGCAGCGGCTTTCTCGCATCGCCTGGAATGACACAATGCAACCTACTTTCACCATCGGAATTGAAGAAGAGTATCAGACGGTAGATCCGGAAACTCGTGATCTGCGGTCGCACATCCACGCCGAAATTTTGGAAAAGGGCCGGATGATTCTTCAGGAGCGCGTGAAGGCGGAGATGCATCAGTCCGTGGTCGAAGTGGGAACTTCGGTCTGCAGCAACATCAAGGAAGCGAAGGCCGAGGTGAAGAAGCTGCGCAGCAACATGGTGCGGCTGGCCAAAGAGAATGGCCTGCGGCTGGCATCGGCCGCGACGCACCCGTTTTCCGACTGGAGAACGCAGGAGATTCATCCCGACCAGCGCTACAAGAATATTGTCGAGGACATGCAGCTCGTCGCCCGGGCTAATCTGATTTTCGGCCTGCACGTGCACATCGGCATCGAAGATCGCGAAACCGCGATCCACATGATGAATCATGCGCGCTACTTCCTGCCGCATATCCTGGCGCTCTCGACGAACTCTCCCTTCTGGCTGGGCATGAACACCGGGTTAAAGTCCTACCGCTGCAAGGTGTTCGACAAGTTTCCCAGGACCAATATTCCAGATTATTTCCCGAGCTGGGGCGAATATGAAAACTTCATCAAGCTGCTGATCAAGACCAATTGCATCGACAACGCCAAGAAGATCTGGTGGGACATCCGGCCGCATCCATTTTTCAACACGATTGAGTTCCGGGTCTGCGACATCCCGATGCGTGCGGACGAGACGATTGCAATCGCGGCCTTGATCCAGGCGACCGTTGCGAAGCTGTACAAGCTTTACACGGCGAATCAGGGTTTTCGCCTTTACCGGCGCGCTCTGATCATGGAAAACAAGTGGCGGGCAGCCCGCTACGGCCTTGACGGAAAGCTGATCGATTTCGGCAAGCAAAAGGAAATCGCTGCCCGTGAACTCGTGGCGGAGTATCTGGAATTTATCGACGACGTCGTGGACGAGCTCGACTCCCGCGAGGAGCTGAACTATATCCACGAGATTCTTGAGCACGGAAGCGGGGCTGACCGCCAGCTGCGCGTGTTTGAGCAGACGGGAGATCTGAAGAAAGTCGTCGACTACATCATTGAGGAGACAGAGGCGGGGCTGGCAGAAGACGAAGAACCGGCAGCCGTCCGAAAAATAGGTTGATGAGCATTTCTGTCGGTCCCAAGCGCATTCAATTGAACAAGATTGCCTTCGACCCGGAATTCACCCCGGGCGCTCACAATGCTGTCAACATTTGCCTGCGGATTCAACCGAGCGAACGAGTCTGCGTCATCACTGACCAAGCAACCCTTGAAATCGCGGCAGCGATTGTCTCGGAGCTCGAAAAGCTGGGAGCTCCTTATCACGCGTGGATTCTGGAAGAGCTTGCGGATCGGCCCTTGAAGGATTTGCCCCGCGAAATTCTGGACGATCTTGAAACCAGTCATGTTTCTGTTTTCGCGGTGCAGGTGCAGACCAACGAACTACGCTCGCGCATTCAAATGACGGATGTCGTGAACCGGCGCAAGATTCGTCACGCGCACATGGTCAACATCAACCGCCAGATCATGCTGGAAGGAATGCGCGCCGATTTCCAGCGCGTGGACCGCCTGAGCCAGAAAGTTGTCGAGATGGTGCGGAGGGCTTCGAAGATCCGCGCCAAGACGGCTGCGGGCACCGATCTCACCGCCGACCTGAATCCCAACTACAAGTGGCTGAAGACCAGCGGAATCATTTCGCCTGAAAAATGGGGGAACCTTCCCGGCGGAGAAATCTTCACGACTCCGGGCGAGGTCAACGGGACATTCGTGATCGACGGCGTGGTCGGAGATTATCTGTGCGCTAAGTTTGGCAGTCTGAGAGAGACGCCGTTGACCATTCGCATGAAGGGCAATCGACTGACGGAAGCGCACTCGGACAACCGGGAACTCGAAAGCGATTTCTGGAAATACACCCACACCGACGAGAACAGCGATCGCGTGGGCGAGTTTGCCATCGGCACCAACATCGACCTGAAAGACGTGATCGGCGAGATTTTGCAGGACGAAAAGTATCCCGGCGTCCACATCGCTTTTGGGAACCCTTACGGCGCGCACACCGGCGCGGACTGGGATTCGACCACCCACATCGATGTAGTGGGTCGCAAATTCAACATCTGGGTCGACGACCAGCAGATCATGCAGGACGGAAAGTTCCTCGTCGAAGCATAGGTCTATGCGCTCACTCGCTTCGGAGACTTAAGCCATGCCCATGTCCGCACCGGCCAGCACAGAAATCCTCAGGAAAGCATACGCGGCCTTCAACACCCGCGACCTCGACTCCGCCCTGGCGACAATGGCGGCGGATGTCGAATGGCCCAACGGCATGGAGGGCGGCACCGTTCATGGTCACGATGGCGTGCGAGCGTACTGGACCCGTCAGTGGGGCATGCTCGATCCGCACGTCGAGCCCAAGGCATTCGAGGATGATGATGCCGGGCGGATCATCGTCAGCGTTCACCAGGTCGTGCGAGAACTCACGGGAAAATTACTCTTCGACCGAATGGTCGAACACGTCTACTCACTGAAAAACGGACTCATCACTCGTATGGAAATCCGGGAATAAGCGTTACCATACCGCAGTCCGATTATGATTCCCACCTTACGCCAGCAATTCAACCGCGGCTTTACTCCCGGCAAGTATCAGAATTTTTTGCAGCGCATCGACCAGGCGTGTGGAACTCATGTGCAGTTCCGCTTGTCTGAAACGCCCTGTTTCTTCCCGAGAGCCTTGCTGGAACGTATGGCGTCCGATGGTAAAGAACTGATTCGCCAGCTCGTCGACAACCCCCAATACCGCACGAAATCCGATGAGGCCGTCCCCGCTGAATTCAAGGTTCCAAACGAAGCAGCTCATCCCATGTTCGTCCAGGTCGATTTCGGTTTGGTGCGCGACTCGCATGGAAATTTGCACCCGAAGCTGGTTGAGTTACAGGCCTTCCCTTCCCTCTACGCCTATCAGGGTCCACTGGCCGACGCCTATATCGCGGCCCACGGACTTGGCTCGCCCAATTTCGGCCTTCCACCCTCGTCTCGTCTTAAGTATTTCTTGAGCGGACTTGAGACCGGCACTTACCGAGATCTCATGCATAGGGCCATTGTTGGATCGCATGCCGTTGAGAATGTGATCTTGATGGAGATTCATCCCCAGCAACAAAAAACTCTGCCCGACTTTCTTTTAACCGAGAAAATGTTGGGCGTGAAGACCGTTGACATCGTCGACATCAAGAAAGATGGCCGCCGGCTGTATTACGAAAGCTGCGGAAAACTCATCCCAATCGAGCGCATCTACAATCGAGCCATCGTCGACGAACTTGAGCGCAAGAAAGTTAAGCTCAACTTCGACTGGCGCGACGATCTCGATGTCGAGTGGGCGGGCCATCCCAACTGGTACTTCCGCATTAGCAAGTTCTCCATTCCGTACCTGAAGCACGAGTCCGTGCCAAAAACATGGTTTCTTGATCAGATGGATTCCGTTCCCACCGACCTCGAGAACTACGCTCTGAAGCCGCTCTACTCCTTTGCGGGGTTGGGAGTCGTGATCGCTCCGAAAAAGGAAGAGATTGCTGCCATTCCGGCCGAGAAGCGTCCCTACTACATTTTGCAAGAGCGGCTAAACTTTGAGCCGGTGATCGAGACCCCGTTTGGTGGCACGAAGGCAGAGGTGCGAGTCATGTACGTATGGCTGGACGAACTCACACCGGTGCTGACCATTATCCGCATGGGGCGTGGCCTGATGATGGGCGTCGATCACAACAAAAATATGGAGTGGGTCGGGGCCTCGGCCGGATTTTTCCTCGACGAAGGTTAGCGAGGATATCAGCCTATGATTCTGCGGGAGCCGCTTCGAGCCGGTGACTGACAATGATCCCGCAAGTGAGCAGTGCACATGTAAGTCCCACGAAGAGCAGCAGCCAGCCCCAATGCTGCATTGGATGGCGAAGGACGCGCGTGAAATGACGCCCGTACTCGCTTGCGATATAAGCGATGCCGAAATACCGGATCGCCCTGCATGTTGCCACGATCGCAAGAAATCGTCCCTTCGGATAGTCCGAAGCGCCAGCCGCAGCGAAAAACATGCTCGTCGGAGTCGGTAAGGGAATCAGCGTTGAGGCCGCCAGCGTTCCCGTTCCCCACCGCTTAAACAGCTTCAGAAATTTCGTCACGAGGCTTTTCTTGAATTTTGCGTCCAGATACGCCGATCCGGCTCGACGCGAAACTCGAAACGTGAAGTAAGCTCCCAAAACCGATCCCGCAGTCGCGGTTGCAGCGTATTCATACCAGAGCGGTTGGTGGCTTGCCGCAAGAATCGCCGTGAGTATGTCGGGACCGCCAAAGGTTGGGATCGGCGAACTATCGAGAATCGCCAGGAAGAAAAGGCCCGCCGCCCCCAGATGCCCCAGCTTCGACGCGAAACTCTGCGGATGCCGCCGCACCTGGCTTTGGACGACCAGATTCACCATTCCCGAACTATACCAACTTCATTTGTGCTCGAAGTAAAGGGTGGTAAATTCGGGTCAAAAGATGTCAGCCTTTCACGAGGACCGTCTCCAATTCTTTGCCGTTCTTTCGTCTCACGAACATTTTGTCTCCCTCAAAGCGAACGAAGACGGCTGCTCCGGATCCAAGCTCGCCCGGGATGTAGCCGGCAGAGATTTCTTGCCGGTATTCGCCCACATACTCGACCCCACCTACGCGCACGACGATGGCTTTCCGCACGCGCGCTTGCCTCGTAGCGATCTCGGCCTCAACCTCCCGCTCCGCAAGCGCCCAATTTTCAACGTCGTGACCGGGAATCTTTCCGGTCCGAACATAAATCTCTTCTGCGCGGCGACGAATCGCCGCGCGCAAAACCGCAGGAGTCAACGGAGTGACACATTCGGAACTCTCCCTGGAAGATGCGCTCATGGAACTGATCCTTGTGAAATCGTTAACAATTTGAGACATTTCCATGCTAGTCCCTCCAAACCATAGGCCGAAAGGCAGGCATCTCACTGAAGGACATATCCAAATCCGTTGCGGGAATTGACCTGATTGCTTCCCGACTTGAATTTTCGGTCTCAGTTTGCGGGTTCGACTTGCCCGGTTCGGACAAGGCAGTTGACCGGATTGGGTAGGGGGCCTAACATTACCGCCGAACCGGGTCGCGCGCTCTTATGATCGGCCAGCAGGTCTCCCATTACCGCATCCTTGGCAAACTCGGAGGCGGGGGTATGGGCGTTGTGTACGAGGCCGAAGACTTAAAGCTTGGCCGGCACGTCGCGCTGAAGTTCATTCCTGAGAATCTCGCCGGCGACCCCAAGTCGTTGGAAAGATTCACCCGCGAGGCAAGGGCCGCTTCCCTGCTGAACCATCCGCACATCTGCACAATTCACGGAATCGAAGACAACAACGGCCATCCTTTCATCGTGATGGAGCGCCTCGAAGGCGAGAGCCTTAAGCAGGCGATCGCCGGCCACGCCATGGAGACGGATAGAGTTCTGGATATCGGAGTCCAGGTGGCGGATGCCCTGGTCGCCTCGCACGCGAAGAATATCGTCCATCGCGACATCAAGCCCGCCAACATCTTCTTGACACCTACCGGACAGGTAAAAGTTCTCGATTTCGGACTTGCGAAGCTAGTCCACAACCTCGGCACCGAGGACGACGCTGGGGCTGACAACTCGCTGACCGCTGTGGGAGTCATTCCTGGGACTGCCGTGTACATGTCGCCGGAGCAAGCGCGCAGCGAGATCGTCGACGGACGCAGCGACCTGTTTTCTTTCGGCGTCGTTCTTTACGAGATGTCCACCGGCAAGAAGCCATTCACCGGCGCGAACTCCCTCGTTACCCTCGATGCCGTGTTGCACTCCAAGCCAATCCCTCCGCGGGATGTGAATCCGAAGATTCCTGTGGAACTGGAAGGGATCATCGGCAAGGCCATGGAAAAGGATCGCAACCGTCGTTATCAGAGCGCGGCGGACATGCGATCGGACCTGGCGCTGCTGAAGCGCGAAGCGGAGTCCGGCACGATCAAGACGCCAAGCGCCACCGCGAAGTTACGAGTTGCCACACGCACATTCGGCAGAAACTCTCGCCTGCTCACGTACCTGCTCCTGGGAATTTCTGCGTTACTGGTCACTGTACTCGCAGCGGTTGGCGCATGGTGGTTCAAGCATCGCGAAGTAGCAAACGCCGAGCAGCGAAATGCTATCGCGGTGCTCCCCCTTCAGAACATGAACGGGGACATCAGTATTGACTATTTGCGATACGCGCTGGCGGACGAATTAACCAGCGTGCTCACCTATTCGCGAACACTTGAAGTTCGCCCCTCGTCGGTGACGCGAAAATTCGTCGCACTGGATATCGATCCGAAAAAGGTGGGGCAGGAACTGCGGGTTGGCCGGCTGATTCAGGGACATTTCATGAAGCAGGGCGACCTGTTGGCGGTCACTCTCGAGGCGACTGACGTGCCTACGGACCGTCTCTTGTGGGAGACGACTGTCTCGGCTAAGGCCGATAACTTGATCGGTCTACATGAGCAATTGAAGTCGCAGATCCAACGTGGCTTGCTGCCGGTTCTCGGCGGCGGAGGCGGCGCAATCGAAACTGCATCGGCCCCCAAGAATCCAGAAGCTTACGATTTTTATTTGCGGAGCGTCGCCCAGCCTCACGATCCCAAACCGAACAAGGAAGCGATCAAGATGCTGGAGTGGGCCGTCGGCATCGATTCCAGTTACGCCCCCGCGTGGGAGGCTCTGGGCCAGCGCTATAACTTCGACTCCGTCTATGGCGGAGGAGGCGAAGATGTGTTCCAGAAGTCGAACAATGCTTTTGAGCGGGCAGTGACGCTTGATCCGAACCGAGTCATGGCGGCAAGCAGCCTGATCACCAACCGCGTCGAGCGAGGCGACCTCGGACGAGCCTACGACGCGGCAACCGACCTCGTTCGAAGACGTCCGCAAAGCGCCGATGCCCACTTCGCTCTCAGTTATGTGTATCGCTACGCGGGCATGCTTCCGGAATCTGCCGAACAATGCAACGCGGCGCGGCAACTTGATCCTGGAAATTTTGCATTCCGTTCCTGCGCTTGGTCCTTCGCCGAGATGGGCAAGACAGATCGCGCGATGGACTTCGTGCAGTTGGACTCGGGCTCAGAATGGGCGGCATGGGTCACGCCATATGTGAACCTGGCCGAAGGAAATGTTGGAGAAGCACGCAAGAACACCAAGTCCATGGCAAAGGCTCCGTTCTATCATCGCGATTTGATGGAAGCTTGTACCGCCACACAGCGGCCGCCTGATATGGCGAAAATCGTACGGGACGCCGAGTCCTCGGTCATGATCGAACCCGACGCCGAAGCGTGGTATCACGTAGGCGCCTTGATGGCGTATTGCGGTCAAAACGAATCGGCGTTGCGCTTGCTGAAGGCAGCCGTGCAGCAGAATTACTGTGCGTACTCTGCTTTGCTTGACGATCCGCTTCTCAAGGGTCTTCGGAAGGACACAGCATTCAACGCCGTCCTGACCGCCGGTAGCAATTGCCAGGCATTGGTGAAGGAAGGAAGACAGTAGTGACTGGGGTCAGCGGCTCGGAGGCCGGATTTCTTCACCCCTGAACGAGGTTAGAACCTTTAACCGTTGTTTGAAGTTTTGATCTCAACTATTTCTCATGCCTAGAATCTCGCGACGAACCCTTTTGAAAACCTCGGCTGCGGCGCTAGCTGCATCGCAGCTGTCATTCGCAACCACGTCAACTCCTACTGCTCGCAAGGGACGAATCCGGCAATCCGTCTCCCGGTGGTGCTACAAAGACATCCCGCTGGATCAACTTGCGGAATACGCGGCGAAGATCGGGATGCGCGGGGTCGACCTGCTCGGGCCAGAGGACTACGAAGTTCCGCGCAAATATGGGATTCTTTGCACCATGGGCTATGGGGGCGGCGGAGAAATCCCTAAAGCCCTGAATCGCACGGAAAACCATGCCGCGATCGAAGAGGCCTTCCGGACCAACATTCCTCGAGCAGCCAAGGCGGGCGTGCCCAATATGATTACGTTTTCCGGCAATCGAGCAGGAATGTCAGATGAAGAGGGTGCCAAGAACACCATCATCGGCCTGAATCGCATCAAGAAAATTGGAGAGGATAACGGCGTAACGATTTGCCTTGAATTGCTCAACAGCAAGCGCGACCATCACGATTACATGTGCGATCACACGGCTTGGGGAGTTCAAGTCGTGCAGGAAGTGAACTCACCCAACGTCAAGTTGCTCTACGACATCTACCACATGCAGATCATGGAAGGGGATCTGATCGACACCATCCGCAAGAATATCAAGTGGATCGCTCATTTTCACACGGGAGGCGTACCCGGCCGCCACGAACTGGATTCAACCCAAGAGGTTCAGTGGGATGGCGTAATGAAAGGGATCGCCGACACTGACTTCAAGGGCTACGTCGCTCATGAGTTTGTGCCGACGGGGGATCCGCTGGAGTCGCTACGGAAGGCTGTAGATCTATGTGATGTCTAGGGGAGGGCAAAGTGGGGCGAGAATGTTCTCCGCGCCCCGCATGAATTCTATTTGCTACCGCCGTTTGCGGTGGCAGCTTCCATCGTGAAGGGACGGTTCAGTTCCAACGTGAGCTGAGTTCCAGCCGGCAGCGTCGCGGAGCGATGCTTGGCGAGCCAATGGCCGGTCGTAGCGCCCGCTCCCACAGCTCCTCCGACCAATATTCCCACCGGGCCGCCAGCAAGACCACCGATCAGCATGCCAGCCGCCGTGCCGCCACCTTCCTCGATGGTGTCACGCCGGTCGTGCGTTGATCCTTTGAACTGACCTTCCGAATTCACATCGGTGCCGCGGATATTCGTGTCGGTCAGAGTCGCGTCCAGATAGTAACGCTCCCCGGTCGGAAGGATCACGGCTTCAGGAAGTAGGCCGATCGTCGGCTTGCCTGCAATTCGGCGCGGTTCGCTGACTCGGGTGACGCGGCCTTCGATCGTGGCTCCGGCCGGGATTACGGTCTGGCCGTCCACGACGACAGCTTGCGTTACGCTGCCATGGAATGGGTCGCCCGCTTTGTTGCTGAACGTGGCGAGCGTTGTGTCGAGCCGAACCATCAGGGCAGTCCCTGCGGGTACGGGAGCACTGGATTGGGCCGAGAGCATCGTCGCGATCATAATGCCGGGCAACAACATCCATTTTTTCATTCGAAAAACCTCCTCGATCCGAACCTTTCTTTGACTCTAGACCACAGCAAACACTCTGGACAAGGATCACACGGTACATTGGAACCACCGGAGATAAGGGCATGGCGTGAATGTCCGGATGGACGATGCCGAAGCAGGAATTTCTTCTCGAAACTGTGAACAACGTCACATGCTGTTCATGTCCATCCGATATAATTGTGAGTTTTGCGATACTCACGGGCAAGCCTTAGAGGTACTGTCAGCCCACCGCGAGCGCGCCCTCAACGCAGAAGCGCTCTCCGGAGAGGTTCTGGCTACCGCGCACGTCTTGTTCTAATCACCGAATCGAAGGAAGCGACCTACTTATGTCAAATATTGCTGCAATTCATGCACGAGAAGTCCTTGATTCCCGGGGCAATCCAACAATCGAAGCGGAGGTTTTTCTGGCCGACGGAGCCATTGGCCGGGCCATCGTTCCGAGCGGAGCCTCCACGGGCGAACACGAGGCCGTCGAACTCCGCGACGGTGACACGAACCGGTTCGGCGGCAAAGGAGTGCTGAAAGCCATCGAAAACGTGAATGGCGAAATCGCCGAAGCCCTCGCGAACTGGGATGGATTTGACCAGCGATCCCTCGATGCCAAGATGATCGAGTTGGACGGCACCGAAAACAAGGGCCGGCTTGGTGCGAACGCGATCCTCGCTGTTTCGATGGCAGCAGCGCGCGCTTCTTCGCAGAGCCTCGACGTCCCCCTCTATCGCTACCTCGGCGGTGCCGGTGCCAATACGTTGCCCACGCCGATGATGAACATCCTGAACGGCGGCGCGCATGCCGACAATAACGTCGACTTCCAGGAATTCATGGTGATGCCGGTGGGCGCGCCCTCTTTTTCGGAAGCGCTGCGCTGGGGTGTGGAAGTGTTTCACACGCTGAAGGGCGTTTTGAAGAAGCGCGGGTACAACACGGCCGTTGGCGACGAAGGCGGGTTTGCGCCGTCAGTGAAATCGAACGTTGAGGCCATCGAGGTCGTTCTGGAAGCAATTTCGAAAGCTGGATACAAGCCGGGAGAAGAGATTGCCGTCGCGTTGGATCCTGCTGCGAGCGAGTTTTATCAGGATGGCAAGTACGTTTTCAAAAAGTCGGACAAGTCAGCGAAGAGTTCCGACGAGATGGTGAAATACTGGGCAAAGTGGGTAAGCGACTATCCCATCGTTTCTCTGGAAGATGGGCTCGCCGAGAACGATTGGGATGGCTGGAAGAACCTGACCCAGGAGCTCGGTGGAAAGATTCAGCTGGTTGGCGATGATCTGTTCGTGACCAATGTCCAGTTCCTGCAGGAAGGAATCGACAAGGGCGTAGCCAACTCGATTCTGGTCAAGGTCAATCAGATCGGCACTGTGAGCGAGACGCTGGATGCGATCGATCTCGCACGTCGCAATGGATACACATCCGTAATCTCCCATCGATCAGGCGAGACCGAAGACACCTTCATCGCCGACTTGGCTGTCGCAACCGGTGCGGGTCAGATCAAGACTGGCTCGGCATCGCGTACGGACCGCGTGGCCAAATACAACCAATTACTGCGCATCGAGGAAGAATTGGGTGGCACTGCGCGATTCCTCGGCCTGAAGGCGCTGAACTATCACGGATGACGCGACCGGCGAACCTCTCGAAAACAGGACGGAAAAACATGATTAGTGATCTGCTATTAATCGAATTTGATCAGGAAGCGAAAACGACTCGAACGATGCTCGAGCGGGTTCCGGCAAAACCAGACTTCACGCCGCATGCCAAGTCCATGCCTTTAGGAAAGCTGGCTCCGCACGTCGCGGAACTCGCCGGCTTCGGCCTGACGATTCTGACGACGCCCGAACTGGATTTCAGTAAGGGTTCACGCGAACGTCTGCCTTTCGAGTCGCCAGAACAGTTGGTAAAGGCTTTTGACGACGGCGCTTCGAAAGTCCGGGCCGCGCTAAGCAGCACCCCGGATGAAGCGTGGTCCCAGCCATGGAAGCTCAGCTTTCAGGGCAAGCCCATTTTCAGCGGCTCCCGTTTTCTCGCGTATCGGCAGATGTTCTTGAATCACCTGGTGCATCATCGCGCGCAACTCGGCGTGTACTTGCGCCTGAACGACAAGCCGCTGCCGGCAACCTACGGCCCTTCAGCAGACGACACGATGGGTTTCTAAAGGTCACGGATTTGCGCGCTTATTAGTGAAAATCCGTGGTGATCCGTGGCAAAGGTTTTGCGTTTCCGCTCAACGCTAGGAGTTGATTTTGTCCCGACCGAAACCGCTTGTTCTGACCATCCTCGATGGCTGGGGTTACCGCGCCGAAACCAAAGCCAACGCAATTGCACTTGCGCGCAAGCCTACCTATGACCGCTTGCTTCGTGAGTATCCCAACACCCTGATCCACACCAGCGGTCCGTACGTTGGGTTGCCTGAAGGGCAGATGGGAAACAGCGAAGTCGGCCATCTCAATATCGGCGCCGGCCGCATCGTTCACATGGACATCACCCGCATCGATCTGATGATCCAGAACGGAGAGCTGTTCTCTCACCCCGTATTGCTGGACGCAATGAATCATGCGCGCACCGGCGAGCGGCGATTGCACCTCTTCGGCCTTGTATCGGACGGCGGCGTGCACTCGCAGCAGGCCCACCTTTACGCACTGCTGAAGATGGCAAAACAGAATGGCCTGGACCGCGTCTTCGTCCACGCATTCATGGACGGCCGCGATACCCTCCCCACCAATGGCGCGGGATATCTTGAACAACTGCAACAGAAAATGCGGGAGTACAACTGCGGACAAATCGCTACCGTCAATGGCCGTTACTACGCGATGGACCGCGACCGGCGCTGGGAACGGATCGCGAAAGCCTACAACGCGATGGTCTTCGCCGATGCCGAAGGGGGCAAGAAAGCAGACCCGGTGCAAGGAATGAAGGACTCGTATAACAAGGGGGTGACAGACGAGTTCGTAATTCCGTTTGTCTGCACGGACAGCAGCGGAGAGACGCTAGCCACGATTCGCGATGACGATTCCTGCATCTGCTTCAACTTTCGGGCCGACCGAGTTCGCCAGATCACGCGCGCCCTGGCGCGCAACAGCGGACTAACCGCAAAAGATGGCAGCGATTTGCCCGGAGCGGATGATCTTGACGCGACAATTTCGCGCGATCGGGTTCCGAAAAACCTCAAGTACGTGTGCATGACGCGCTACGACAAGAATTTCACCTTGCCGGTCGTGATTCCCGCCGAGTCGATGGCAAATATCCTCGCCAACGTGATGGGCGGGTTGAACATGCGAAATCTGCGCGTAGCCGAGACCGAGAAATACGCGCACGTCACCTACTTCTTCAATGGTGGTGTGGAGCAGCCTTTCCCGGGCGAGGATCGCGTGATGGTGCAATCGCCGAAGGTCGCCACCTACGACCTGAAGCCTGAGATGAGCGCTTCGGGCGTCGCAGACGCAGTCGTGAAGGCTGCGGAGGACGGGACCTTCGACGTCGTCATCGTGAATTTTGCCAACGCGGACATGGTCGGGCACTCGGGAAAGATCGAACCCACGGTCAAGGCGGTCGAGACCGTCGACGCATGCCTTGAGAAGAATTGAGAAGACGGTTCGCGAAAAGGGCGGGGCCATGCTGATTACAGCCGATCACGGTAATGCGGAGATGATGATCGACCCTAAGACCGGAGGTCCGCACACCGCGCACACGACGAATCCGGTGCCCTTCATCGTGGTTTCTGAAAATGCCAAGCAGTTCACGCTAAAACCAAACGGCTCCCTGCGCGACATCTCTCCAACCATTTTGGGGATGCTTGGTCTGGACGAGCCCAAAGAAATGACGGGAGCGGATTTGCGTCTCTTCTCAAAATCCCGCTAACGACAAAAGGGACGATCGTTTCCGATCGTCCCCTCAATCTAGAATCGAAACCTTAGTTTGCGAGTAGAGCGGGCGCCGTCGCTAACAGTCCGGCTGCCAGCTCGAGGTCATGCAGGTCTTCACGGCCGAAATCCTGCGCAAACCGCGGGTCGAGTCCCTTGCGCGAAATCTGGATCACTCCAACCACGGCCGAATCGCGGTCCATGATCGGCACTGACATCAACTTCTGAATCGGAGCGGGCGCTGCGGGTTCGTCGAGTCCATCTTGCCCAGGCTTGATGGTCTCGAAAATACTGGCATGCTTCACTCGGGCGAAGTTATTGAAGATCTCTGCCTTCTTGCTCAGCGCCGTATGCGCCGCCACCGCTTTGCTGGACAGCGGAATCGCTCCCGTGGTTCGTAAATGCTCGGGGAAAACAAACCTCAGCAAGCCGCCTTCAAGACGCAGAAGGGCAACTTCGGTGTACTGCACTCGAAAGATTTTGGCCAGAACCATGCACAAATCGAGCGCCGAAACTCCCTGGCCCAGAACAGTCCCTAAGGGGAGCAGATGCTCAGGAAGAACTACCTCTTCCATCATCGTCTGATCGTTGTCTTGGCTCATAAGAGATCTCGCAGACTCCGTTTCCACGGATGAACATCAACTCTATCGCACTTTAAACGCCACAAGGTACTTCCGAAAGTAATGGCAGATCGCAGAGGAAGTCCTTTGTTTTCAATCAAAACATAAACCAAAGGACGTATCCCGCACCCCTCACGGCACTTTCGAACCAGACGCAAACCAACATTTCTTTGACAATTTTTGTCAGTTACGCCGCCCCGCGAGAAGGTATTCGTAGTCGCGTTGACCCTGCAATTTCTCTGAAACTTCAACTCATTTACACTGTGTCCTTATGAACAATCCAGCACAACAGCCGAACGTCAAATTGTCGAACGACGCCTCTTACCGCGAAAGTTATGCGAACAGCGTCCAGATGCGCGTCAATATCTGGGACTTTTTTCTTGTTTTTGGCACATTGCAGCAACAGACCGAGACCCATGTCGAGATCCGAAATTTTCAAGGAATCTATTTGAGCCCTCAGCAGGCCAAGGCGCTGCTCGGCCTGCTGCAGCAGAACATTAACGGATACGAGAGCGCCTTCGGCGAGATCAAATTAGATCCGCGCATGGCTCCTCAAGGACCGGTGCACTGACGCTGCCGCAAGGACCGCTCAGCATCGGAATACCGAACAAATCGCATGGCGAGAAAAGTTGCAGTGCACCCTACTGCAGATAGAATGTCTTCTCTCATGCGATCAAGCCCGCATCCGGCCCTGGTGTTTACATTCATTCTGGGCGCGATTTTTGTTCTGCACGCTCCCCTCCTGCAGTTGCCATATTTTTGGGATGAAGCCGGCTACTATGTTCCGGCCGCGCGAGACCTGCTGCTCACCGGAAGTTTGATTCCCCACACAACGATTTCGAACGCGCATCCGCCGCTCGTGATGGGATGGATCGCGTTGTGGTGGAAGTGTTTTGGCTTTGCGCCCCTGGTGACGCGATCGGCGATGCTCGTAGTGGCCGCTTTTTCGCTGCTCGGGCTCTTCCGGCTGGCTGAGAGTGTGTCGAATCCCGACGTTGCTGCGGCTTCCACTTTGTGCACGGCCTTATATCCCGTTTTCTTTGCGCAGAGCTCGTTGGCTCAAGTCGATCTCGCGGCCGCCGGTCTCACGTTCTGGGGGCTTCAAGCCTACCTCGCAAGAAAGCCCCTGGCAATCGCGGTCTGGTTCTCTCTGGCGGCGCTCGCGAAGGAAACCGCGATTCTGGTGCCGGCTGCGCTCGCTGCCTGGGGGATTCTCCTCTGGATCATTCCTGCAAAATCCATGTCGCAAAAATTGTGGCTGGATCCTCGCGCGGATTCAAGCGTGTCGAAGAAGCAGCTTTTCGTCGTGCTATCGTTTCCACTCTTTCCTTTGATCGCTTGGTACGCATACCACTATGCGCACACGGGCTATGTTTTCGGCAATCCAGAATTCTTCCGTTACAACGTGGCCACCACGCTCAGTCCTCTTCGAATTCTCCTGGCCTTGGCCCTGCGTCTATGGCAGACCTTCGGATATCTACATCTTTGGTTGCTAAGCGTCGGAATGTTGGCGGCGATGCTGCTTCCAGCGCTGCGCGACGACGGCGTTGAGAGGCTACGCATCAGCATACCAACGCAGCTTGTCTTCTTGGTTGTGATCGCCACCTACGTCGTTGTGTTGTCATTCATCGGCGGCGCCGTGCTCGCGCGGTACATGCTGACCGCCGTCCCGCTGGTCATCATCATGGCCGTTTCAACCCTTCGACGACGTCTTCGTTATTGGCCAGCAGCCGTTGCAGTTGTCGCGCTCGCGTTCGTGATCGCCTGGTTCTGGAACCCACCCTATGGGTTCTCCCCTGAGGACAATCTCGCCTATCGGGACTACGCGGTGTTGCACGAGGATGGCGAGCGATTCCTCGAGGCTCGCTACCCGATGGCGCACGTCTTAACCGCATGGCCGGCGTCGGACGAACTTGCGCGTCCGTGGCTGGGATACGTCACGCGACCGGTACAAGTCGTGCGCATCGAAGATTTTTCATTGGATGAAGTGTTGTCGGCCGCCGATTTCCGCTCCCACTTCGAGGTTGCGATGGTCTTCTCCACCAAATACGAGCCCCCGCGTCCGCTACTCGAACGTTGGAGGACCTGGACCGATCTGAAGCGGAAGTACTTTGGCTACCATCGGGACTTGCCCCCGGCAGCGGCGGCACAGATTCTGGGCGGACAGATTGTTTTCTCCGAGGAGCGTAACGGCCAGTGGATCGCAGTCATCGAGATCCATCGGGAAGAGATTATGAACGCTAGCGCAAAGTAATCCCGCAGGGTTCAGTAGGCACACCGCATGCCCGTTCCTGTTCACCTTTGCATCAAATGGCACGAGTGCGTTTTAATCACTAGCCAAACTTCCATGCCTACCTCCAACTGCAGGGAATCCCGGGCGGCAAGGGTTAGCTGGGTTTCCAATTCAACTCGGCACTTCACACGAGCTGACACAATCACGTCCCGCTGCTCGAGGGATTTGATCCTTCCAGGGATGATGTTGCGCGCGCTGACCCCAACCGGCGCCGAGGTGGCGAGCAGAATGTCGCCGGCGCGAATGCCCACGCGCAGCACAGAGCCAACTCCGCCCCGTACCAGCGGAGTCTCCAGCATCAGTGGCGGTCCGTCCCCCGAAATCCGGCATGTCATCGTGCCTCGCTCCGGACGCACAGCATCGACGACCGCATCGAATATATTTTCAAACCCCGCCAATTGCGCGACCGTTTCCTGATAAGGAGCGGTCATTACCTCGTGTGGGGTACCTTGTGCCAGTACGCGTCCGGCATCGAGCACGATGACGCATTCCCCGAACGCAAACACTTCTTCCCTGCTGTGCGTAACATAAAGAATGGGAATGCGATGAGCTTCATTCCACTTGCGGAGATCGTCGATGATGCGCGCCTTAGTAGGAGCATCCAAGGCGGCCAGAGGCTCGTCCAGCAGCAGCACGTCCGGATCAGTCACGAGGGTTCGTGCAAGCGCGACGCGCTGGCTCTCGCCTCCGGAAAGCTGGCGGGCAGGGCGACGCTGCAGATGCGCGATCTGGAAACCTTCCAGGATCGCCGTCACGCGCTTCACGCGCTCGTCGCGGGAAACATGCGCCAACCCATACGACACATTCTCTTCGACGGTCATGTGCGGGAAAAGCGCGAGGCTTTGCAATACGTACCCCGTCCGGCGATCTGAGGTTGGGATGCTAGTGCGGTGCTCGCTATCGAACAGGACGCGGTCACCGATCGCTATCCGGCCTTTCTCCGGTTTCGCGAGTCCAGCCACACAGTCGAGCAACGTCGTCTTGCCCGCGCCCGAGGCGCCAAACAGAATCGTGAATCCTGGCTCCGCCTCAAAGACGACATCCAAAATGAAGCGGTCTGTCGCAGCACCACGATAGTGTTGGAAGTTTGCTTTCAGCCGCGCACCACGGGCGGAGGAAATCGCGGCCGGATTCGCGTCGACGTCGGATCGAATGCGCGTGTCGCTCATCGCGCCTATTTTACGGGATGAATCATCCAAGTCTTGCGATTCAGGCCGTAGATGACCGACAGGAGCGCGAAGCACAGGATCAAGAGCACAATGGCCGTTTGATTCGCACCGGCATAGTCTCCGGCCTGCACGCGGTCATAGATATCGATGGAGATTGTGCGTGAGACGCCCCGGATATTTCCGCCGACCATCAATACCACGCCAAACTCTCCCAGCGTGTGCGCGAAGCTCAGCACCGTGCCCGTAATCAGCCCGTGAATGGAGAGCGGCGCCACGACTCGAAGAAACGTTCGCCGCCTGGATGCTCCCAAAGTAGCTGAAGCATCGATCAACTTTCGATCGACTCCCGCAAATGACGCGGCAAAAGGTTGTACGGCGAAGGGCAGGCTATAGAGAATCGATCCAATAACGAGACCGCTGAAGGTAAAAGCCAGTGTGTGTCCTGTCAGAGAGATCCACCATTGCCCGACTGGACTATGCGGTCCCAGAGCAACTAATACATAAAATCCCAGCACTGTCGGCGGGAGCACAATCGGCAGAGCGACGATTGCTTCGACAAGGAATTTCCATCGCCAGTTCGAAAACACAATCCAGTAGGCGATCGGTACACCGAGAAGCAGCAATACGAAGGAGACAGTGACGGCCAACTGCAGAGTAAGACGGAATGTTTGCCAGTCAATTCCCACGAGAAGTCACTAAGCAGAGATTGGCGATGAGCCGAGGAGGCTCATTTGCTCGCAGGCGGAACGATCCCGTTCATGCGGAGATATACCACCATCTGCCCGTAGTGATCGAATCCGTGCGACGGCACTGACATTGCCAGCCCCAGGCGCGATACAGCGCCCTCTCCGAAAGGGCTCTTTACCGTTGCTGTCAGATTCGTTTCGTTGATGGTCGCAATCGCCTTGTGCACGTATTCGAACGAATCTTTGAGATATTTGAGAACGTCGGCCTTGGTCACGATAGACGCCGGTCCAGACTCGTCGCCAATATCAACCGGCGGCTTTTGCTCCAACAGCGCCGCTCCAAGTTCGTAGTTCACGGCGGCTACATGCTTGATCTGCTGAGCGAAAGTGCGGACGCCTTTGAACTCGCCACCGGTGGGAGCAAAGTCAAATTTGTCGTCGGGCATGGCTTCGCAAGCGGGAACGAACTCGTGCTCAAAATTGCTGATGTTACGGTCTAATAACTGCGTAACCGTGCGGTGCTCCTCTTTCGGGGTAAGCGCTGGCGCCGATACCGCCAATGTCAGAAGAAGTCCACAAGAAATAATTCCAAGTTTCGTAATCATAATTCCCCCGTATTTAGTCCCGCACGACCGCTGGAGTCATGGCCAGTTCCGCTCCGGTCAACCGATGCCGCCGGATGCTCGACAATCCTACGACCATTGCTACAGCGGACCATGCCAATGCAGCAGGTACTCCCTGCCTTGACGCCAATGCACCCCAAACGGCGCTGCCGACCGCCATTCCGCCTTGCAGCACCAACAAATACATCGAGAGTGCGCGGGCGCGCATCCACGACGGACACATCGTCTGCGCCACGACGTTGAAGCACGCCAAAATGCCAATCCAGGCGGCTCCCGCCGTAAACAATACCAGACAGAGCCATTCAAAGATATGCACTTGCCCGGCCGCAAAGGTCATCCCGGCGAAGACCACGGTTGCTCCGCCGACTAATCCATCCACCGAATATCGCAGGCGCAATTTAGGCAGCACGGCAGCTCCTGCCAACGCTCCAAGGCCGAAGCATGTGAGTAAAAAACCATAGCCCTGCGCTCCATGCGGCTGACAGATCACGGGCAACAGAGCAAGTAATGAGGTCGCGCCAAAACTGAAGGCTCCGGTACGGATCAATACCGATCGCACTTTCGGCGCGCCGCGAACGTAGCGGAACCCTTCCATGATGGCTTCCCGCACTCCGTGAGTTGCAAGCGGCTCATGCGGCGCCCGCTTCCACGTATAGAGAAATACGATGACTCCGAAGAACGACGCAGCGTTTAGGAGGAACGACCATCCGGCGCCAGCCGCTGCTACGACGACTCCACCTAAAGCCGGGCCCACCGCCCTCGCCACGTTGAACCCGGCCGAATTCAGGGCAACGGCAGAAGCGTGCTGCGCCGGAGATATCACTTCTGGAGTGATCGCTTGCCACGCGGGATCGTTCATCACTGCGCCGAGTCCCATCAGGAATGTGAACGCCAAAAGCATCCAGGGACTTACAGCATGAAGGAGTGTCAGAATTCCGAGTGCCACCGCAGCAACAACCATCCAGCTTTGGGTAAAGATCAGGAACCGCCGGCGATCGACCATGTCGGCCAGCGCTCCCGCAGGAAGGACGACGAGAAAAACAGGAATCGCGGCGGCGGCCTGGACGAGGCCAACCATCAGCGGAGACGTCGAGAGCTGCGTCATCAGCCATCCCGCGCCGACGTTCTGCATCCACGTACCCGTGTAAGAGACCACGGCCGCAATCCACAGCGACCGGAAGAGCGGTTCGCTCAACGGCGCCCAGGCAACGTCGACTCGCTGACGATTCGAGCCTTGCACCGACGGAACTGTGATCGGATCAGCCATTGCTTGAGTCGTTTTGATGGAGTCTTTTGATCACGATTTCGTAACTGATGGCAAACGGCCACTCTGAATCCTTCCAGGCCCGAACCAAGTAGATCGCCAATCCAGTCAGCAAAATGATGGCCGCATAGCGCATTTCTTTCTGCCAATTCTCCCGATTGAACAGTATGAAGAGAAAGCCCGCGCACGCTAGTAACGCCGGTAACGGGTAGAACCACATCCGGAAAGGCCTTGGCATTTCAGGCCGCTTAATTCGCAACACAATCAAACCGACAGCCTGGACCAGGAACTGCAGAATGAGTCGAATCACCACCAGGGCGGCAATCGCATCCTTCAAACGGAGGAAGCAAAATGCTGCCGCCACTACGCCCAGCGCCAACAATGAAACGTGCGGAAATCGATAGACAGGATGGATTTTGGCAAATGCTTTGAAGTAGTTGCCATCCTTCGCTGCGGCGTATGGAACTCTCGAATAGCCCAGCATCAGAGAGAAGACCGATGCGAATGCAGTTACGATGACCAAACCCGTCACAAGCCTCGCCGCCCAATTTCCATAGATCTTCTGCATGAACAGCGACACAACGTACAGTCCGGTATTGTTTTGTCCCGCCTTGAGCATTTCCCGCCAGGGTACGACGGCCAAAATGCAAACATTCATCACTAGATATAGACAGGCGACCAGCAGAATGGAAAGCAGTAGCGCGCGAGGAATATTCTTTCCGGGATCTTCAATCTCGTCTCCCAGGAAACAGACGTTGTAGTATCCCCAATAATCGTAGGTTGCGACCAGCATCGCTCCGCCCAGCCCGGTAAAGAACTTGTGCGACAAGGTAAATGCGCCCGGCGGAAAGTCGAAGGCCTGCGCGGCGCTGAAATGCGTCAGCCCGGCGTAAATGATCCAGCCGATCGTTCCCATCACTCCGAACCACAAGATTTTCGAGAGTCGTCCGATCGCCGAGATCCGCCGGTAGAGCAGCAGCACTGTGAAGAAGCAAATCAAGACTGCGACAGCGGTCCCCGGAGTGACGATCCAATTGACTTGTAGCGTGCCAGCCCATGGGATGTGCAGCATCGTGTCATGGTGCGCATAGACGGTTTCCAGTTCCGGCCAGTAAAAAGCAGCATAGCCCGCCAGGCCGATACACCCGGTGGCAATCGAGAGTGGGGCGCTGAAGGAAACCTGCCAGATATATAGAAACGAAATCAGCCGTCCCCATTTTTGGGGCCCGTAGATTTCGCGCAGATAGCGGTAGGATCCGCCTGACGCGGGAAGCGCAGCGCCCAACTCCGCGGACACCAAGCCATCGCAGACGGCGAGCAACGCGCCCGCAATCCATCCCAAAAGCGCTTGTGGTCCGCCCATCGCGCTCAACACCAGCGGCATGGTGATGAACGGGCCGACCCCGATCATGTCGATCATGTTCAGCGCGGTTGCGCTGCCCAGACCCATGCCGCGAATCAGGCCGCCGGAATTTGAAGAGGAGTCTGGTGAAGATTCCATTGGTTTCGTAGAGACCTTGCGTCTCTACGGCTGATCGCTACCCTTGGCGCTCAACAGATTCACGTACAGCCGCACTGCACCCGGCACACCAGCAGGCAACTGCCGGAAAAATGCGTATCCGGTGTAGATGTAAGTTCCCTTCCCGAACTGTGCCCGCAGCAAACCGCCTTTTTGTTGTTCTTCCCCTGGATCGTGACAGGCCAACAGCGGCTTGAAATGGTCGTCCCACTTATCCATGAAATACAGCCCGCGTTCCTGCACCCATCCGTCGAAATCGCGCTGCGAAATGGGGTTGGGCGAATGGAAGACAGAATCGTCCGGCGCCAGGATTTCAACCGGCGCTTCTTCCACCGAGACGCGGGCGCGGCTCAGATCCGCTGGATAAGGCGTGAATTTTCCATTGTTAAAGTCACCTGTGCTCGCGTTGTACTGCACGACCAGCGTGCCGCCAGCCGAAACGAAATCCAGCAACTTCTTGTTGTTTGCCGCAATCTCCTTCTGCGTGTCGTAGGCCCGAATGCCCAAAACCACTGTCCCAAACTGACTCAGGTCTTGCGCGGCAATTTTATCTGGCGGAATCACGGTAACGTTCATTCCGATTTGTTGCAGCACCGTCGGAATGTCATCCCCAGCTCCCATGATGTAAGCGACCTTCAAGTCATTTGGAACCTGCACGTCGACGATGCTCACGCGTTGTAGCGCCGGTTGGTAGTAATAGAAGCTGCCCAGGTCTTCGCGTGTGACCAGCGTGTAACCTTCGCTGTATTTCGCGCCTTCCGATTCCAGCACCGCGCGAATCGCTGCGCGGCCTTGCTGCAGCCCGGCGGGAAATACTTTGAAGTGCAAATCTTGTTTCTGTCCGCGCTGGGTAGCATCGACGGCAACCTGCGCCGGTTCCGAGCGCCAGCCTGCGGGCAGCTCCAAACGCAATTCGCCATGCACTTTGCGCGCCAGATTGCTCGTCACGCCGACCGTGACCGTGGAGGTGGAACCGTTGTGGGTGGAGATCACCAGAGTTCCGGGCTCGAGCATCACAGAAAACGAGGGTACGATCGCCAGCGGTCGCGTAAGTTGCTTGCCAGCCCCATCAAGGAAGGGCGTTACGACAGGCACTGTTAATCCATTTCGCGCTCGGATCCCGCTCGCTCCCTGGGCCGAATACTCGACTCGCGCTCGCAACGACGGAGGAGGAAATGGCAGCGTCGCGTATTTCTCTTTGTCAATGTGGTTGACGCTCTCAACGTCTGGATTGTCGCGATGCCAATAGGGCCGGGTGTACGGCGTGTCTTTGGGAACGCGCAGCCGGAAGTTCGCGTGGAGATCATCGCCCGGCTTGATCGTCTCCGGCTTGGTCTTTCCGTTGATCGTGTTCCATCCCACGGGGACCTCGAGCGCTACGTGATCAATGAGCAAGGGAAGCTTCGAACCATTGTGGAAGGTTACCGCTACTACAAATTCCTCTCCCGGCGAAATTGTGGTCAGCGCTTCGGATTCCTTCGCAACGGTCTGCGTGCGACCGTCATCAGAGGAAACATTCGCGGAAAGAGTTGCGCCCAATGCGAGATTTAGAGCTGTCTCGGCCTGCTGCTGCTTCTCCGCTATGTGAGTCAGCAAGTCGGCCTTTGCGGCCGCGCTTAAGGTGCTCACGCCAATTTTCGCTTGGACCTTGCCGAGGCCCGACACAACTCGCATAAGGCTTGGGACCGCGTTCGAAGTGTCATTGCCCTTTGCACCATCAGTCGCTTCGGCGATCCATTTTGCGACTTCCGCCAATTCCTGTTTTAGGCCCGGAACCTTCTTCTCTTCTCCTCCAAGTCGAGCAGCCAGCGCGGGGAGGCTGTTGTCGATACCATCGAAAAAGCTCTTTTCGTGCCCGTCTTTTCCTTTGGTGGAAGGGATCGCTGAATCCACGAGCCTGTAAAACGTGAACCGATCGCCCGGATCGACGGTCCAGTTCGCCGCGCCTTGCGACATCTGGTGCCGTAGTCCCGCCATCGCGAACTGAATGTATGAAGTTCCCAGTGCAGGATCACGCTGACCGGTGTTCAGTTTCAACGTCCAATCGGCGTCGGGGCAGGTCATGGCTCCGAACCCGCAAACATTGCCGATATAAAACTTCTTCGCCTGCCAGGGCTGCAGCCCTTCTGCAATCTGCTCGGGGAACCGCTTCGGATCGGCGGCAGCGCGGAATGCTTCTTTCGCCAGGATGCTCGACGCCTGGTGATTTCCATGCCCATCACGGTCCGTTCCGGAAAAACGCGCAGCCAAAACGTCTGGACGAAACGTGCGAATCACCCGCACCATATCCGCGAGCGCAAGGTCGTGGCCGCCCCACTTTGTAAAAGTCTCGTCCGCGTTCTTCGAGAATCCAAAATCCGCCACGCGTGAAAACCGTTCCTGCACGCCGTAATACTGATCCGACGCGAGCAATTCCTCCGCACGCAGTACACCCAGAACATCCGACAGATTGCTGCCGATTTTGTTCTGTCCACCTTCCCCGCGGTTCAGCGTCATCAAAAGCGTGTTGATGCCGTGCCCACGGGCCTCCAAAGTCAGCATCCCTCCGTCTTCATCGTCCGGATGAGCCACTACCTGCATGAACCGTGCCGTCGTGCCCAGCCGAAGCAATTCCAGACGCAAGCCAGCGACACCCTCGTCCTGAGGAATCGCCGCCGGAACTCCCTGATAGAGCAGGCCCGGCGGATCCGCGTGAAGCTTTTCTGGCGACTCCGCTGCTTGCATTGGCGGAGTTGTGGACTTCTTCGTGGAAGCCTTCCGCGCTGGAGCGCCGCTCTGGGAGAAGGCAACGACCGAACAACACAGCACGCCCAGGAAAAAACAGGCGAAAACGGCAGGAATTGTTCGATTCAAAACAGCGCGGCACCCCACGCGCCGCGGCAAGCTGGCAGGTTCGGAATGTCTCACGCTACAAGGATGGGGCCTAAAGCGGTTTTGACGCAAATTTTTACGAAACTCTGAGGTGTGTTCGACGAGGCATTTAGGTTCCGAACAGCAACTCCCCTTCGCTCACCACTTGCAGTTCGATCCAACCTTCAAGAGGCAATGAATCGACCGGGAGGCGGTTCTGCCAGAGGCTAAATCGAAGTTTCAGTCTGGTGGTTGCACCCCCAGAGGATGCACCGGGCTTGCGCTCTTGTGCTGTCGCGCCGGGAGTGGCCAGCAACCATGCGAGAGGCAATTTGAACTCAAAATTACGCAGCAGCGCTACCTTCACGTGCTCATCCGGCTGTGAGGTCGAAGCCAGCACACGATCCGCAGACCCGTTCTCAATTTTCCACTCTGCTAGCTTGTGTCCTCTCACCGAAACATCGGCACGCAGCGTTCTCCGAGGACGCGGCTCTGCTGGAGCCCACGATTCCACGTTCACGACGACTTCAAAATCCTCTTCCGGAATCTTTCCAGCAAAATCGAGCCGCCCGTAAAGGTACGTTGCGTCGATGCCTGTATAGACCGCGTCGAGCAGGAACTGTTTGCCGTGCATCGCACCGGCACGATGATCCGCGGTATAGATGGCGGCCCCCATCCATTCGAAATAACGCACCTTATCGCCCGCAACGCGCGGATGAATGTAAGCCGTCTGCGGTATGAATGCCGGACGCACCTCGGCGCCAGTGATTGGCTGGGCCAAGTAATCCGGGGGCGTCGCACCCAGAGCCTGATACACGTTGGAGAGATGTTTGCGATAAAGTTCGTCGAAGTCTCGATCGTTAGCCGAATGATGCTCCGGACCGTACCACCAGTTCCAGTCGCTGCCCTCGGCGATCAGGATTTCATCGAACGCCAACTTTCGTTGTGCTTCAGTAGCTCGCGCTGCATTCTGCGCATAGAATTCACGCGCGTGATGCAGGTAATCCCAGGCGCGATTGTCTTCCGGAGCACCGATCCACACATTGAAATCCGCATTGATCCACGAACCGGGCACCAGCGACGACATGTGATTGAAGTCTTTGTGGCGGGCGATCGCTTCGGAAATTGTCACAGCTTCGAGGCCGGGCTCGCGCTGCAGGCTGTCATAGAATCGTCGAAGAAATTCGCGCCCGGACTTTGGATAGTATTCCCACGCGTTCTCGCCATCGAGAATGATCGAGACCACGGCGTCGCGGCCTTTTGATAGCACCGGCCGCGCAGCTTCTTTGATGTTGTTGATCAGATGGCGCGCCGCATCCGCAGGAGGCATGCCGGAATACACGAAACCGATAAGATCCGAAATCTGGTGATCTCTAAACACCAGATGCATTGCGGCCGAACCATTTTCGTAGCGATGGATGTTGTAAAGCTTGTCGGCCATGTCCGACGGCAACCGGCCATTGCCATCTCGAGCGAAGAACATTCCTGCGCTCCTCCCGAGTACACCTTCATCCGTCGCCATCCACTGAACGCCGACGCTATGCGCGAGAGCCAAAACTTCCTCCGAAACGCTGCCTTCCGACGGCCAGATTCCTTTGGGCCGAACACCGAAAACTTTTTCGTGGAGATCAAGGCCTTGCACGATCTGTTCACGCGCGTCCTCCGGATGGCGAAATCGATTTTGCGGCAACGGCAATCCGGGAGACGAGGCTGCTCCCGCGTTTGTGTCACACACCAACGGAAGGATCGGGTGATAGAACGGCGTGGCTGAGATCTCGATCGAACCTTTCTTCGCCGCCTCGGCGTGCGCGGGCAGGACGCGCCCCAACAATTCTCGTTCCCGCGCGATCACTGCTTTCTGATCGTCCATCGAAAAGTAATGGCCTTTGGCGACGAGCGCAGCAATGTCCTTCTCTTCCAGGAAAAATTCATCAAACCATGCAAGCTGGGACAAGACTTGGAGATCGGTAAAATCCTGCGTCTGAAAATAGCGCTCGGCGCGCTCGGGATTGTTTTCGTGAGCGCGAAATCGCTCCCACAATTCCCGGTATCGCGGATACCGCCCGATCACATTTTGTGGATTCGCCTGGAATAAATATCGCAGTGCGAACCGGCGCTCATCTTCCGACAGATCTTTGGCGGGCTTCGCCGCGACGCTCAGGAACGGATCCTGCGCCGTGCCATCCACATAGTCTTGAATCTGCACCATCAGGGAGGGCACAAGATTGAAGTTCTGGTGAACGTTGGGAAACTCGTCCAGCAGTTTGACCATCCCGTAATAGTCTTTCAGGGCGTGCAGGCGCACCCAAGGCAAACGATACTGGCCAGTGACCAGATCCTTGTAAAACGGCTGGTGCTGATGCCAAAGAAGGATGACCCGCAGGGACGCCATGGCTGGAGCAGTCAGCATAGCACGCGCAGATTTGTCGCTGCCGGGTGCTTCTGCGCGCCATATTCCGGTAGACTAAGCAGACTACGCCGCGAATGTTATGAGCCCCGAAACCACCCTGACCACGCCCCAACTCCTGACTGAAAACGATCTTTATCTCTTCAACGAGGGAAGCCACTACCGCATTTTCGACAAGATGGGCGCTCATCCTGCCTCGCACAACGGGCAAGCGGGCTCGATTTTCAGTGTCTGGGCGCCAAACGCCCGATCGGTGTCGGTGGTCGGCAGTTTTAATGGGTGGGATCCGAAGACACACCGTCTCAACAGTCGCGGCGCTTCTGGAATCTGGGAAGGCTTCGTGCCGGGGGCAACCCACGGAGCCCTTTATAAGTTTCACATCGAGTCCCAGCGTCATGGATTTCGCGTGGACAAAGCGGACCCGCTGGGTCTTTTGCACGAAAAGCCTCCGCGCACGGCATCAGTCGTTTGGGATCTCGGCTACGACTGGAACGACCATGACTGGATGCAGAAACGCGCAGAACGCAACTCCCTGCGCGCCCCCCAGTCCATCTACGAAGTTCATCTCGGTTCGTGGATGCGGGTTCCCGAGGAGCACAACCGGCCACTGACCTACCGCGAGACGGCGCCCCGCTTGGCGCAATACGTCGGCCAGATGGGATTCACCCACGTTGAATTTCTGCCGGTGATGGAGCATCCGTTTTACGGCTCATGGGGATATCAGACCACCGGATATTTCGCTCCCACGTCACGATACGGCACGCCGCAGGACTTCATGTACCTGGTGGACTACCTCCACCAGCACGGCATCGGCGTAATCCTCGATTGGGTTCCCTCGCACTTCCCTTCCGACGAGCACGGACTCGCTTATTTCGATGGCACGCACCTTTACGAACATGCAGACTCGCGGCAGGGATTCCATCCCGACTGGAAGACGCACATCTTCAACTACGGGCGCCCGGAAGTCCGCAGTTTCCTGATGTCGAGCGCGATGTTCTGGCTCGACAAATATCACATTGACGGCCTTCGCGTAGACGCGGTCGCCTCCATGTTGTATCTGGACTATTCACGCAAGCAAGGCGAGTGGATTCCGAACCAGTTCGGTGGGCGCGAAAATCTCGATGCCATCGACTTCCTGCGCCGCTTCAATCAGGAATCCTACAAAGAGCATCCGGAGATTCAAACGACTGCGGAAGAGTCCACGTCATGGCCGATGGTGTCGAAACCTGTCTATCTTGGCGGTCTCGGTTTCGGCATGAAGTGGGATATGGGATGGATGCATGACACGTTGCGTTATTTCCAGAACGATCCTATCCATCGCAAGTACCACCACAACGATCTCACCTTCCGGAGCCTGTATTCGTTTCACGAGAACTTCGTGCTGCCGCTCTCCCACGACGAAGTCGTTCACGGCAAGGGATCGCTCATCGGGAAAATGCCCGGCGACGAGTGGCAGAAGTTTGCGAATCTGCGTTTGCTGTTCGCTTACATGTACGCGCAGTCCGGAAAAAAGCTTCTGTTTATGGGATCTGAATTCGGGCAGGTGCGCGAGTGGGCGCACGACTCAAGTCTCGAATGGCACGTCTTGCAGTATCAGGTTCATCGCGGCGTGCAAGCATGGATGGAGCAGTTGAACCGCTTCTATCGCAGTGAACCTGCCATGCACGTGCTCGACATGAGCCCGGCGGGGTTCGAGTGGGTGGATGCGAACGACAACGCGACCAGCACAATTTCGTTGCTGCGCAAGAGCGAGTCTCCGCAAGATACGGTGCTCGTCGTCTGCAACTTCACGCCCGTACCGCGCGTCGGATACCGCGTCGGCGTTCCTCATGGCGGGTACTGGCGGGAGATGCTCAACAGTGACGCCCGCGAGTACGCCGGCAGCGGAATGGGAAATTTAGGTGGAGTGCAAGCAGAAGAAATTCCAATGCACGGACGCCCATTCTCGCTCCGGCTGACACTTCCTCCAATCGCAGCGCTGTTTTTCAAAGCGGCCTAACCGAACGACTGATACTCCTTCCAAAACTCCGGCCACGGCTGCCGCGGAGGTCCGCACACAAAAATGTCCGGATGGGAACTGCTCTCCTCATTACGAATTCCTTCCGCATTGCCGTTGTGTCCTGCCAGTCGGCACGCGGTGAATGTTCGGTCCACGTAGGACTGGCCGCGCCCAACGACAATCAGAGTGGTCGGCGGAGGAGATGGATATCCGCGTAACCATGCCGAATTGGTTCCGCTGATGGGCGGCGGCAGATGATATTCCGGACCTAGGATTTCAATCGCTCCCTGTTCGCCATAGTTCCCTACTACAATCCCCACATTCTCCCGCTGCCCTCGCGGCAACGAATCCCGAACTCCGGCCACCGCTTTCACCAGATCATCCCAGCCGATTTCTTCCCGCAGATCCCCGTTGTGTTTGAGCGCGAAATCCCGCAGTGCGCCCGCGGATGCGATTGGTACAACGACCGCGCAGATATAAACGCCGCCGACAGCCAGGGCGAGAAAGAAGGCAAACTCGATTGCTCGACGCGACAGAACCGATATCGATGCGAGCCAGCGCGCGCCCATCACCGCCCCCATCGCCATCAGCATCGGATACGCCGCTCCGAGGTAATAGCCCCGCCCTTTTCCCAACACGTACAGTCCAAGCGGGACCAAATACATCCACGCCAGCATTCGATAACGCCGGTCTCGCAAGAACCCAAGCAGTCCGGCGATCCACAGCGGAGCTGTAAAGGGGTTCGTGCAAATCATGAATTGATCGCGGAAGAAACCGTTGGACCGTCCCTCTCCGACGTCCCGCTTATGAATATGTTGGAGAAATTGCAACGAGATGAATCCGTGCCGGATCTGCCAAATTAGATTTGGCAGAAAGATCAACAGCGCCAGTGCGACCCCGGTCCAAAGCCATCCACTAGTCAGGTAACGGCGAGTTCGCGTGAGCAAAACTCCGGCGACGATTCCCGAAGTGTAGAAGGCCATCGTGTACTTCGTCTGGAACCCGATACCGATCAGCGCCCCAATCGCGAGCCACCATCGAGGATCGTCTGTCTTCAGCAGGCGAATCACGCAATACGCAATCAGAACCCACCACAGGTAGTCGAAAGTGGTGTATTGAAACTCGGTCCCTTCAAAAAGCGGCAGCGGTGAGAACGCCATTGCCAAAGCCGCCGTGATCTGGGCCAGCCCGCCACCGCCGAACTCGCGCGCCATCAACCCAGTGAAGACGATGGCAGCGCCCTGCGCAATCACCGAGAACAGACGTAGCCCCACAAGAGACAGGCCGAAAATCGACAGGCTGATTCGCTCCATCAGCGCGGTGAAGGGTGGGTAGGGGACAAAGCCCCAGTCCATGTGCCGCGCATCGCTCAGGAATTGCAATTCGTCGCGATGAATCCCGTAACGGCCGTTTGTCAGCACATGAAGCAGCATCACCGTCGCGGCGATCGCGAGCAAGGCCAAAGTGCCGCTGCGGTCGTCCCCGGGACGGTTCTCAGATTTTTCCACGCTTCGAGCAGCGTTCACCGATCCCATTCAACCTCCACAACTCGCCTCAAAGTACGTCACCGAACCCGCCCCGGTTCCCCAAAGTTTTTATCGGCAGGCTTGCACGTCAAGATACATTGCCTGCGCGGCCCAGAACCTCGAATGCGCCCCCATGCTATCCTCGCGTAAAGCGCTTGTCCCATGCGGATCCTCACCCGCTACATACTGCGCGAAGTGACGGCTCACGCCATGATTGGCGTGGCCATCTTTACTTTCGTCCTGTTTACCCGCGACCTCGGACACATTCTGGAACTCGTCGTCCGCGCCAGTGCTCCGCTGCCGAGCGTCGCAGAAATATTCTCATTCACCGTCCCGCTCGCGCTTACTTACACGCTGCCGATGAGCGTGCTCGTTGGCATTCTCATTGGTCTGAGCCGACTCGCCGCCGACAGTGAAATTACCGCGATGCGTGCCAGCGGCATGGGCGTATGGACGTTTCTGCGGGCCCTTTCGATCTTCGTCCTCGCTGCATGGCTTTTGGCGCTGGCCAACGGCCTCTACATCGCGCCGCGATCTCAAGCGGCACTCGGCCGTCTGGAAGATCATCTCAAAGGCTCGCAGGTCTCCTTCGAGATTCAGCCACGCGTATTTTACGAGGGCTTTCCGAAGTACGTGCTTTACGTGCAAGACGTGAAGAGCGCGCAGGGTGCGGCTTTATGGAAGGGCATCTTCATGGCTGACATTTCCGACGCTGCCAATCCCAAGATTACGCTGGCGAAGGAAGGCATTGTTGTCAGCGAAGCACCCGATCGACTTCACCTTCACCTGATCGACGGCTCCGAGCACGAAACCGACCCCAAAGACGCCGACCACTACGGCATTGTCACGTTCCAGCAGACAGACATCCCGATCGAATTGCCTTCGACCGGGAACAAAAGCGATGAATCGCTGCCGGCCAGCCTCATGGACACGACCGCCTTGCTGCAGAAGGCCAGGCGCTCCGATCCCGTCTCGGCCCGGTGGTATCTGATCGAATTCCATCGGCGGTTCGCGCTGCCAACGGCGTGCCTTGTGCTCGCTCTCGTCGGCATTCCCTTGGGGCTCTCCTCTAAGAAGAGCGGCAAATCGGGCGGATTCGTTCTGACCATCCTTCTGGTCTTCGTCTACTACGTCATTTCTCTGATCGGAGTTTCTCTCGCGCGCCAGGGACAGGTCCCTCCGTGGTTTGGCGCGTGGCTGGCCGACCTTGCCTTTCTTTCGCTGGGACTCTTTCTTCTGTTCCGGGCTGAAAAACGGCCCTTTGAGTTGGCTTCTTTTCGCAGCTCCGGGAAGCAGAACTCGTCTCTCCTGAAGGCTGGTCTTGGCCGCAACGGCCGGGAGAACGCGTTCGAACGTGCCTCCACGCGCCGACGTGTTTTCAGCGCGAGCTTCCCGACGCTGCTGGACGATTACGTCCTGCGCGATTTCTTTGTTTACCTGGGGATGATTCTTTCGACGTTCCTGGTGCTGGTTCTCGTTTTCACGCTATTCGAGTTGCTGGGAGACATTCTGCGCAATCGCGTGCCGGCAACTGTCGTCGCCGCGTATTTGCTGAACGTGACGCCTTATCTGCTCTACAGTGTCGCGCCCCTCGTTATGCTGCTCGCGGTTCTGGTTACATTCGGCTTGATGCAGCGCTCGAACGAGATCACTGCAATCAAAGCCACGGGAACCAGCATCTACCGCATCGTCACGCCAGTCATCGTTGCGGCCGCAGTGTTCGCCGTTGCATTGTTCTTCGCGGATCAGTTCTATCTGCCGCACACCAACAAGCGCCAGGAAGCTCTGCACAACCAGATCAAAGGCAAGCCCGCACAGACTTATCTGCGCCCTGACCGCAAATGGATTTTCGGTCAGAACAACGACATTTACTACTACCAGTTTTTCGATCCCGACCGCGATCAGTTCGGCAACATCACCGTCTTCGAACTCAACAAAGCGAATTTCACGGTCACGCGGCGCATCCATGCCGACCGGGCCCGCTGGGCCGAAAATCTCAACCGCTGGGAATACGAACGAGGATGGGAACGCTCGCTGAACGTTTCGGCCATCGCGAACTACAGGCCATTCGAGGTTGCGACGTTCCCGGATTTGCCCGAGACGCCCTCCTATTTCAAGAAGGAAGTGAAGCAGTACAGCGAAATGAACTATGAGGAGTTGCGGCGTTACATTCGCGATCTGCAGCAGAGCGGATTCGATGTGGTGCGCCTGCGTGTCGAACTCAACAAGAAGCTCTCGTACCCCTTGATCACACTGATCATGGCGATCCTCGCCATTCCGTTTTCGTTATCCGCAGCGAAGAGAGGGGCAGTCACAAGCGTTGCAGTCGCTCTTGGGATCGCAGTTTTTTACACCGTGGTGTCGCGTTTGTTCGAAGCCATGGGAGACCTCAGTCAACTGCCTCCAGCGCTAGCGGCCTGGTCCCCGGATCTGATTTTTATTTTGCTGGGTGGCTACCTAATTCTGAAGGTTCCGACGTAGAGAAGGCAGTATCGGTGATCGGTTTAGAGCTAGGCCGACCGGCAGGGAACGTTGAAGTAGCCGACCAGAACTGGTCACTGGTCTCTGTATCTCTAGCCTCTAACTTCTACTTCACCGCGACGCCAAACGGGTAGTTGTCTGTTTGAATCACAGGCTGCACGGTCAGCGCCCCGGTCGCTGGGGTCACGGAGTATTGCGATACCGTGGCGGCATTGAAGTTTGTGACAAACATCCAATTGTCGTCGTTGCGGATCGCAATCGATGTCGGCTGTAGTCCTGTCGCCACTGTAGGCGGCGTCAGCGCCAATAAGCTGCCTGATATCGGGCTTATCTTGAAAGCAGAGATCGTATTGGAAAGAGTTCCGATCACGTAAACGTTGTTGCCAAACGGATCCACGACAAGTGGTCCGGTGCCGTTCGCGCTCCCGGACAACACGAAGGGAGAGCCGCTAACTGCAACCAGGCTTCCATCGGCCACCGGGCAGGAGGGCATCGATATCACGCTGCAGATCATATATCCACTGACTTTGTTCGTTAGATTGTCACTCACGTAAGCGAACCGGTCGCAGGGATCGACCGCAACGCTCACGGGCACCTGGTCGGTGGCAAACAGACGGAACTGATGATGGCCGATGGCGGGTTTCCCAACGCCCCGGTCGAAGGATCGACCGAATATTCCCAAACAACATAGTTCACGGAGTCCACGGCGTACAGGAATTCCGAAGTGGGAGGATTGTTCCCGGGCGTAGAACAAACGGCGTTTTGAACTCCATTGATTCCAATTTTCGGAAAGACGGTCGGCGACGGAGCCGCTATCGCACGATGTTAGGCGTGCTGGAATCCAGCGTCCATTGACAAAATTGATAATCCTGCACCGGCGTCAACGCCGCCACTGCCGATCGAGTATACGCCGACTCCGACTGGCATTCGTGTCGGGCACGGCATGGCGTTCGAGCGCACTAAGACAATTCGCGCCTTCCGCGACGAACAAGAACTTCCCCGACGAGTCCATTGCCAGCGAAACCTGGATTGGGATCAGAAACGAGCGTTCCAACTTGGCTGATGTTGCCGCTGGAGTTGATCTTGAACGCCATGATGCCTTTGGAGCTTGAGTCCCCGCACGTACTGCCGTTGCCAGAGACGATCGCATACGCGTACACCCCTGCCGGATCAATCACGATCGAAGATGGCAGCCCTCCCAAAACGCAAGTCTGGCTCGACGTGTCACTCGGAGTGTTGGCGATTGCCGAAATGTGACCGTTGTTGAGGGTGAAGCTGAACGTCTCGAGCAATCCCGATCCTTGACTTCCCACCACGGCCAGCCCGTCGGTCGACGAGTTGAAACTGCTTCCGCAGGCCAACAGGAGTCCGATCAGAACCAACGTCCCCACTCCGAGCAGCCACGATCGTTTCGACATTCTCTGGTTCATCTCCATTCTTATGTGAGGTTTGCGCGAGCACGCTCGAACCCGCAGGCCGGGTTCCACAAACTTTGAAAATTTGGGGAAATCTCAACCCATTTGTGTATCAGGAAAGCGCGGGAAGAGCAATCTCCCACAAAGATTGATTGGAACCCTGGGAGCTCTCGGGAGTTGCCCGTGTCGCCTGCAGAACAGTATACGGGAAGTTTCAGCGAACTTCAGAGAGCAGACCGGGAGACCCATGCTCGGAACACAACATGCGACAAAGCGAGCTCAGGCTGCTCGATAATTTCGGCCGACGTTCCTTCAGAAGCCGGGTCGAGGGCCGCAGGAACCTGGCCGACGGTCGACTTTTCTTAAGCTTTGACTCCATGGGAAACAGCGTCGAGCTGTTTCGAAGGGCGCACCGTCGCCGGCATCAACGGAAGTCGAATCTCCACCATCAATCCCTTTCCGTTTCGATTGAACGCAGAAACTTTGCCTCCGTGGAAACGCACCGCCCGTTCTGTGATCGCCAACCCCAACCCGACACCGCCGGTCTGTCGGCCGCGAGCATCGTCCAAACGGTAAAACGGCTCGAAAAGCTTGGTCAAAGCATCTTCCGGCACTCCGGGCCCCGAATCGCTGACGCGCAAAAGAGCTTCGGACGTCCCGGCGCGGACCGAACTTGAAAGCTCGACCTCGACCGACGTCCCTTCTTGCGTATAACGGATTGCATTGCGGACCACATTCTCGATTGCGCTGTGCAGCAAAGACGCGTTGCCCCGCACCTGCCACTCTCCGTCAGGGATCGTGGTGTGAACGTGACAGTGCCGCGCCTGCGCTTCGAATTCCGCGTCTTCTGTGACATTCGCCACTAGCTCATCCAACGGCACAGGAGTCTGCGAGACTAGTTGCTCGCCATCTTCCAACCGCGCGAGAGTAAGAATTCTTCCGATCAACTCGTTCAACCGCGCCGCTTCGAGTTCAATCCGGTCGAGCATTTCCGGGTTTTCCACATCTTCGCGTTGACGCGCTAGGCCGAGAGCTACGTTTAGCCGGGCCAGTGGAGAACGTAATTCGTGGGAGATGTCGTTCAGCAACCGTGACTGGGCCTTCACCAATGTTTCGATCCGCTCGGCCATGGCGTCGAAGTCGCGCATCAGCCCAGCAACTTCGTCGCGCCTCTTGCTCACCGGGGCGCCGGTGCGGGCGGTCAGATCACCCGCAGCCAGTCGGCGAGTTGCAGTCCGCAGCCGAACGATGGGCTTCGTCAGGAACCACGACAGCAGGTACACGACGAGCCCCGAGGTGATCACTCCGATAATCAGACCTGTGATTGGTACGCCGCGCGGCCCAATGAACACCCGCGGCCCGGGAGGCATCCCCAAAACGACCGTGTATCGATGCTTTCCGTCGGATGACGCACGCGAGTCCCGTTGAACTGGAGGCGCAGGAAAGAGGAATCCGTCGTGAGGAATGCGTGGACCGCCTGCTGCCACGCGAATCGCCCAGTCTGGAGCACCGCGCCGCGAAACTTCGTTGCCCTGCTCGTCGAAAAGATACGCCCGCACGTGCTGCGTCGCATCCAGATTATCGAGATACTTTCGGAGCGCCGGCTCGCCGCCTTCCTCGTACTCAGTCACCGTATCGTTCAGGACGGTTGTGCGGAGGGCCTCCCATGTTGAACTGCGGGGCCGGAAGGCGATCGTCACCAGGATTGCCAGTACGACAAACAGCGCCTGCGCGATCCAGAACGACAAGAAGATTCGGACGAAGAGGCTTTTCATAGTTGGACGGAACCTTGGGGAAAACTACTCGATCGTGGCTGCACAAGCGTGAACCCATGCCAGGGAGTCTTGCGATTACTCGCTTGGGCCGCGGAGACTATCTTAACTCCATGGGTCAACGGAACCGCGCGCGCAGTTCAGGCTTTGACCTTTTCCCTTGGTCTCGCAAAAATGTAGCCGACACCGCGAACGGTTTTGATGTGCTCATCGTTCTCGGTATCTCCCAGCTTCTTGCGGACCTTGCTCACATGCATGTCGATGCTGCGGTCGAAGGGAGAGAATTTTCTGCTGAGTACGGCGTTCACCAGCCGTTCGCGAGGAACGACTCGACCCGCCTCGCGCAACAATACCTCGAGCAAATTGAATTCGACTGAGGTTAATTCAACAGGACTTCCCTCGAGTCGAACGGTTCGCGTAGCTGGATCCAACTCTACGTCGCCGACGCTGACGACATCTGGCGCCGCAGAACCACCCTCACCCCGGGTTCGCCGCAACACGGCCCGAATCCGCGCTACCAATTCACGCGGATTAAACGGCTTCGGCAGATAGTCATCCGCCCCAATTTCCAGACCCACGATTCGATCGACATCTTCTCCGCGCGCCGTCAATAAGAGGACCGGCAACCGCGAGGTTGCGCGAATCCTGCGCAGCACTTCGAAACCGTTAATTCCGGGCAGCATGACATCGAGTACGGCCAGCAGGTACTCGCCTGTTGTGGCTTTTTTCAAGCCGCTCTCGCCGTCATGCACGCATTCGGTAGTAAAACCTTCCGCCCGAAGGTACTCGCCAACTAAGTGGCAGAGCTCCACATCGTCGTCTATGACCAGGATACGTTCCATGACCTTCCATTCTGCATCAACTGCTGCACGTACCGTAGTAAAGAATTGTCAAATCCCCAGACGTTTGGATGCGGTTCATCTCGCCGCAGAAACCTCGGCCGAGCCACCGTCAGGATTGGCAACCGCCCTCCTGCGGTTACAAAACTTTACGCCTGTTGACTGGATTTTTACCGCCTTTTCGCGCGGCGTCGTGTTCCTATCAGAGTGCGCAACGTCCGGCGGTCCGGACGCACAAGGAGCCACTCATGAAATCGTTTCGCTATCGATTGCTGATTGCAGCTTTGGCCGTTTCGTTCGGTACCGCAATCGCCAATTCCCAAACCGCGGAAACTGCTCCGCCTCCGCCACCCATGCACGGACACGAGTTCGGAATGGGCGGGCCCATGATGGGATTTTTTGCGCGGGAGCTCAACCTCACCGACGACCAGAAAGCGCAGATGAAATCGATCATGGAAAAAGAGCATCCCGCGCTCACGCCGCTGATGCAGCAGCAGCGCCAGTTTGATGTGCAGCTTCGCCAGTACGTGGAAGGCTCTTTCGATCAGGCGAAGGTTCAGGCCTTGGCCACTCAGAAGGCTCAGATCCAAGCGCAGCTCACTGTGCAGGAAACGCGCATTCACAATGAGCTCTACCAGTTGCTCACGACCGATCAGCAATCGCAGTTGAAGCAACTCGAGGCGAAGCACGAAGCACGCATGCATCAGCACATGGGTCAGGCTCCGCCGGCCGAGGAATAATTTTTCGAAGGAGCTCTCCTTCTGGGAAAGGGAGTTCCTTGTTACAGGCGCGAGGCGGCTCTCCCCGGGCAACTTCGCGCCATTTTGGAGTAGCTCTCGTGATGAGTGACTCGTTTCTCTCTAGCGCCGGATCGTACTTCCTGATCGCGTGGAGTGCAGTCGTGGCTGTAGTAGGTATTGCCGCTTTTGGCCGCGATCTTTTCCCTGCGGCTTCTCATCTGAATCGTCCCGACAGTTCGACGACCCGAGGAAATCGACCGCGCGCCAAGGCGTAGTCGCGCGCCACGCCGGTCGGGTGTGAAACATTTTTCACACAACAAAACCCCTTTCCGGTATGCATTTTCTTGCATTCTTGACACTCTCCGTGTCTCAAACGATACTTCCGCGGATTCTTTCGGCCCCAGCATCCGTCAACCCGCAGAAGCCGCACACAGCAAGGGCTTTCGACGATTCCATGGAACTTCACCTCGCACCTAATTTCGGCAGATAGAGATTGAAAATTAGAAAGTAACTACGTATGATTGCGCTCACATTTTGTGACCAATGTTTTCCCCCGATTGGATTTACCTCTCAGGGTCTCGACACCAAAAAGGATCACAAAGCACGTAACCGACGAAATCGCCACTCGTCTCGGCTAACAGTTGCTCATTTTTATGACCGTTTCAGGAGAGTGCTCAATGAAATTACCGAGGTTGCAAATGCTGTCCTTGGCGATCACATGCTTTCTGGTCTGTTCGATTTCGACTGGGATCGTGTTTGCTGCTGATCTTTCGGCGTCGCCGAGTTCGTTGAAATTCGGGAACACCTTCGTCGGGAAAGCCTCCGCCAACAAAGTGATCACGATTAGCAAGGTGACGAGCTCGAAGATCACGATTTCCACAATCAGCTTCGACTGTGCGGGCTACGGTTTGGCGTCTGGCCTCGCACCGTTCACACTCGGTCCAAGCCAGACTCTGACGCACTACTCGGTATTCTTTGATCCAGCCTCAGCAGGATCCTATAACTGCAACTTCGTACTGAATTTGAGCGACGGAACCACCTTCAAAGTTCCTCTTACCGGAACCGCGACTGTTACGACTGCGGCCTCCTCCGTAACCCCTTCGACTTTGACCTTCTCCGATCAGACCGTAGGTGTAAAAAGCTCCGCGCAAACCGTCACCGTGAAAAACACGGGGGGGCAAAGCATGAAGCTGACGGGAATCACGATGTCTCCGCCGAGCTTCTCGGCCAGCGGTGTGACCTTGCCCGCCACTATTCAAAAGGGTGCAAGCTTGTCCTTCTCCGTCTTCTACACTCCGAGCCAAGTCACCTCGGAATCGGGCGTGGTCGACCTGACCTTCGATTCGATTCCCGACAGCGGATCGAGCGTTTCCGGCAATGGCAAGGCATCTAGTCCGCTCGTCATTTCCTCAGCCGCCACTCTGCCGCAGGCCACCGCCAAAGCTGCCTATCAGGCCACCATGGCGGCCAGTGGCGGAAACGGTCCCTACACCTGGAAGCTGTCCTCGGGCACTCTTCCAAGCGGACTAAGCTTGTCGTCCGCCGGCGTCATCACCGGCACCCTCGCCTCATCCGTGACCGCCGGCACCTACTCTTTCACGATTCAGGCGACTGACTCCAGCAGCGCAACCGCGAAAACCACGTTCACCCTCGGTGTCTACTCCAACCTCGGAGACAACTGCGCCAACATCTCGTTCGATATCCCCGGCAGCAGTTCTCCGCTGGTGGCGATCAATGATCTCGGTACAGGATCGTTCCTCGGAAATGAAGGCGGTCTTTATCCGAACGGCAGCAACGTCAGGCCCTCGTCTCATGATTCCGATGGTGTCGGCATCGCGCAGGGCATTCAGCCTCTCGACTCCAATGGCAATCCCAGCCCCACCGGGAAATACGTTCTCATGGCTATCGGAGAGTCGACCGCTGAAAACGAGTTCAATCGATTTCTGCCCATCGCCAATGCGGACCCAACTAAGAATCCCGCGCTTGTGATCGTCAACGGTGCTCAAGGCGGAGCGACTCCCCACAATTTCACCTCCACCTCCTCGAATTATTGGGCCACAGTGATGAATGATTACCTGCCTCAAAACGCAGTCACCGCGCAGCAGGTCGTCGCGATCTGGATGGAAGACACCGACGGTATCGCGAGCGGCACCTTCCCCAGCGACATGACGACGCTGCAGTCCGAATACGAAACGATGATGCAGACCATGCTCAAGCTCTTCCCGAACCTGAAGCTGGTTTACTTCTCATCTCGTGTGTACGGCGGATACTCTAACGGCGTAGGCAAGCCGGACAATCCGGAGCCTTACGCATACGAGGTCGGTTTCGCCGTGAAGTGGGCGATCGGAGATCAAATCAACGGAAAGTCCAGCCTGAACTACGATGCGAACAAAGGAGCAGTCGTCGCGCCGTGGATGTCGTGGGGCCCGTATTACTGGTCCAACGGCATGCTGGGTCGCGAAGATGGAACTGTCTGGGATTGCGAAGATTTCTCTCCCGACGGAACGCACCCATCGTCCACGTTTGGCCAGTTGAAAGTCGCCACTCCTTTGCTTAACTTTCTGAAGACAGATGACACGACAACGCCCTGGTACTTGTCGCACTAGATCGCTAAGAAACCAAAGCTCCCTGAGGCACTGACGGCTCAGGGAGCTTTTTATGTCTGGAATCAATAACTTCCATCAATTATCTCGGATTGTTCACGAGGTTATGAATGGGGAATCCCGGCGAACGGTTCGGGAATCTAATGGCTCATGCGCCGCAAAAGCCTCTTCGGCTTCATCGCTACCATTCAGGCAATGCTTCTTCTTGCTCATTTTTTCCTCTACAAAACTTGGACGTTCCGCCTCGCGGGAGTTTCCTCAGCTCAGCGACTTTGGGTGGGTTTGATCCTCGGCGTACTTTCGGTTAGTTTCGTCGTCGCCTCGGTGTTGGCGTTTTCCCATACGAACAAGCCTTTGAGGGCTCTTTATAAAGCTTCCGCCGCTTGGATGGGATTCTTGAGCTTCCTGTTCGCGGCGGCGATACTCGCCTGGATCGTATTCGCGATCGCCAGCCTAGCCGGTGCAGCGCTCAATTTTCACTTGATGGTGCAGATCTTATTTGGAGCGGCGATCGTGGTCGGGTCTTATGGCCTGTTCAACGCCAGCTGGACGCGCATTACTCGCACCAGAGTGCGTCTCGAAAACCTTCCCGATGCATGGCGCGGGCGTAAGGCTGCGCTACTCACCGACGTGCATTTGGGTCACGTGCGAAATGGCAACTTCTTGCGGCGCCTGATAGCAACGATCGTGCGGGAGGAGCCCGATCTCATCTTCATCGCTGGCGATTTGTTCGACGGCACGGCGATCGACGCTGCCAGTGCAGCCGCTCCTCTCAGCAAACTGACCGCGCCTCACGGTGTCTATTTCGTCGCGGGGAATCATGAACAGTTTGGCGACGACAGCAAATACCTCAATGCCATCTCGGCCGCTGGCGTCCGCGTGCTGCACAACGAAGCGGTGAATGTCGAGGGACTACAGGTGGTCGGGGTTCCCTATCGCAACGCTACCTCACAACGCGATCTGGCTTCTTCGCTGAGTGCCGTTCCTCTCGACAGGAAGCGAGCCAGCATTCTTCTGACTCACGCGCCCGACCATCCGGAAGTTGCCGAAGCCGCAGGATTTTCCCTTCAACTCTCCGGTCACACGCATCTTGGGCAATTCGTTCCTTGGAGTTGGATGGCGCGCCGCATGTATCGTCAATTCGTCTATGGCTTGAGCCGCATCGGAAAGATGCAGGTGTTTACATCGAGCGGCGCAGGGACCTGGGGTCCGCCTCTCCGGCTCGGATCAAATCCTGAAATCGTGTTTTTGGAATTCGACTAGAGCAACGTGCCTCGTCTACGGCTGTGGCGGCTGCTCTACCGGTTGAAGCGGTGTTGCAGCTTTCGGTTGTTCTTCCAGTCGCTTCAAATGCGGATAAAACGGAGTTACCTCAAACGGCCTTTTCTCGGCCGCCGACAAGGGACGGGCGTTCTGACCCTTCATCAGTTCAATCTTGTCTGACCATGGATCCAGCGATATGCGCGATCCGAGCGGCAATGCCGCCATCTGCTCGACGTTATCCATTTGCAGATGCTTTTGCGGATCTCCCAGCGCTTTCATGCCGACCAGATGACTGCTGCCGAAGTCGTTGCTGAATCTTCCGTGGAGCAAATTCGGCAATTCCGGTGAGCGGGCTTCCAGCGCTTCCAGAAAGAGTCCTGCGGCAGCGAGCTTTTCCTTGTAGGGCGATTTCGAAAAGAGTTCGAGTCCCTTCTTGTCGGCCTCCGCCTCTTCTTTGTCATCGAAATGAAAATTCAGATGCGCGAAGATTTCCAGATCTGAAAACGGCAATGTCAGTCCCGCCATGAATTTCTCGCCCGTCGAATGCTGCAACACGATGTGAGCCAGTTCATGCGATAACACGGCCGCTAGCGTCGCTTCATCGGGCAATACGTCCACCAGGCCGCGGCTCAGCACAATCGTTCGCCCCATCACGAATGATTCCAGCGGAGTCGTCAGGAGAACGCGGCAACGCACCGCGGGAATGTCGAGGTCATTGGTCACCAGGATATTGTTGACCACGGTCTGCAACACGCGATTGACCTCGCCATCCGGCGCCATCAGGCCCGCGACTTGCAATCTCTCAACGACGTCGTCATCGGCCGTATAGGTCGACTTTCCCAAAGTTAGCGACGGGTCCAGCCCTTGTGATGCTTCATGCCGGTTCGGATCGACTCCCGTCGGATTGTCGGTCAGCCGTTTCGCGTATTCCTTGTGATCCCCGGCGTTTGCCAGGTCATAGCCCCACACGCGAGTTTGCGCTTTGAGCCAAACTCCCTTGCGCGACGAATCGTGCGGATCAGATTCCTCGGTGTACACATAAGCAGGAGTCCACACGATGCTGATGGTGTTCAGGCGCCAACTGTCAAAGTGAAACGACCGCTTCGAGAAGGCCTTCGAGGTGTACGCGCCGGTGAATCGCACGATGTTGAAGTTCTGATCTTCGACCCATATCCGGCCAATGAATCCGCGGTTCTCGGTTTTCTCGTGAGGGGCTACGTTCAGGACACCGCAGCGCAGGTCTCCAAGAGTCTCCCAGCGAACGAATTCGAAATCGTAATTCTGGCGGTCAAAGTGATCGAGGTCCGGAAAGAGGGCATCCGCGAAACCGCCTGCGACGAATGCTGCCGCTTTCCTCTGATCGCCTTTCTTCGAGCGATCCTCGTCGCTAAACGCAAGGGTCTTCGCCGACCTGCCTGAAACGTCGAGGCGGCTCAAGAAATAGTCGTCGGCTTTTGGCGAAGTCCCTAAAGCCTGATCGGGTTGCTGCTCCTGGATATACGTTTCAACAATCGGATGGAAATTGCGCATCAGTTGCGTCATCCGGCGTTCCTGCCGGGTCGCGGAATCGACAAGCTCCCCGAGCGTGATCGGCTTGTGCGGGGTCGCTGAAGCCGTCTGCGCGGGCGTTGACGCGGGCGTCTGCGTACCATCCTGACCGAAAGCCAGCCCCGCCGAAACAATCAGGAGGAGTGTCCATCCAAGCCGCATTAATGCCCTCGTCGCTGACATGAAAGTTAGTCTAAATCCTGGGCCATCCGCACGCCGTAGAAACTCTCATTACTTTGGGAACGAGGGCCCTCGCGCCGAAGACCCTAATGGCGATGCCCTACGCCAGCCCCCTCGCATATTCGACATCCATTTGCATGTCGCGATTGATATCGCCATCTTTCTCGTATTCAATCGCAACCAATCGCGTAAATCGGAGACGGTGCAATTCCGCCATGACATCCGGGATTCGAGAGATCCCTTTTCCCAGCAGAACATTAACCTCGCCGCCGGAAGCCTCCACGTCCTTGAGGTGGACCAACTTCAGCCTCGGTCCAAGCTTCCGCAGCGCTTCGACCGGATCCTGGCCGCACGACGCGAAGTGGCCGACGTCGGCCGTCGAGCCAACCACGTCTGACAATCCCGCCAAAGCCTTCAGAACGTCATCGGGCGTTTCGTACGCAAATCTCTCGCCTTTGAAGAAATGATTGTGAATGCCGAACGTCAAACCAGACTGTGCAACAAGTTGATCGATTTGGTGGAGAATGTCGCCGGTGGCGTCGCCGGAAATATTCTCTGCGCCCAGAATCTTTGCAAATCGAATCGCGTTCTCCAGGTCCTTGTCCTCTTTGATCGTGGCGCTGTAGTACGACACACACCGAATTCCGGCCTTGTCGAACTTGGTCCGAGCGGATCGCATGAGGTCATCGCTTGGATGATTCATCAACATAAACTCGCCGCGCGACATCTCGATTTCGGAGATGTGAAGCGCGTTCAGCTGCACGATCATGTCGTCCAGCGAGAGATTGTGGTAGCTGTATGTGCCAACTCCGATGTTCAACTTCTCCAACGCGCTCGCCGGGATCGCCGCGGCGACGAGTCCGCCGACCGCGATCCTGCTGAACTGTCTGCGAGAAATGCCGTTTTCAACGTGAGCGGAATTTGTCACCGATTTCGATTCCTGACCGCGGTTTGTGACGCTCATTTCGACTGCGGCAATGGCCTCGGCGTTATGTCAGCGTTAATCAGGCCCGTTGCCCACTTGATCGCCTCAATCAACATCTGCTGAAATTCGGGCTTGTCCCATGTTTCTTTTACGTGTCCCAAGGTCGTGTAGTATACGCGGCCTTTGCCGTAAGTCTTCGCCCAGGTGACGGCGAAATCGTGATCCGCGCGATGAACGTTCTTGTTCGCCAGGTCGAGCTTCGAGGGGTCAAGACGCATCAGAACGCGCACCTTGTCTCGCGAGTAATCTTTCATTTGATAAATCTCGTCCCTAAGGACGAACGCGGCCGGCCAGCGCTGCATCCCCGGAAACGACGGATCCTCCACAATAATGGGCGCATCGAACGTCCCCCACGGATGCTCGTCGTAGTAGCCGCCGATCATCTCTCCGTATTGCGGCCAGTCGACAAATGTAATCGCGGCGCTGTGTATCCCGATAAACCCTTTCCCGTCGTCATGGACGAAGGACAGAAAGTCCGCTTTCTGCTGGGCGTCCATCTCAAGGTCACCACCAGTGAAGAAGATGACGGCATCGAAGTCATTCAGATTCTTGGCGTTGTACTCCAACTTCTTCTTGGTCAGAGGTTCGGCGTCGGTGCGAAGAGTGGTTTCCCATAGGCCAGTCTCGATGCCCAGTCGCTCGATCGTGGCCATGGCGTGCGAAACGGATTCGTGCCGGTAGCCCTTTTCCTCTCCGACGACGAGAATGCGTTTTTTTATCGGCCGGGTCGATTGCGTCTGCGCGAGGCCAAAATTGCATCCCAGCATTAGCAGAACGGCATAGGTAATGGTCTTCATAGCTAGCACAATGAATGGAATCTTACACTTACGGGAGGCCCTAGAGCGAAAGCCTCAAAAGACGATGCCTCTCTGGGCGAGATTGGCTGCATAGGCGCGGCTGGGGTCGCCTTCCGAGATACCTTTCCGCCACCCGCTAAGACATATTATCCTTGAAACTACGCGCCTCTTCTGGGGTTTACCTGTTCTCACCCGGTTGAACCCGGCTCGGCGGGAAACCGACACGTATCACGTTCTATCGATTGTGTTTGCAACAAAATCCTTGGACGGTTTGGGGCCACACACGTCTGCCGGTCCAGTTGAAGGTTGAGTGCTAATGGGAATGAAATTCATAAGCAGGACGTCGCTCTGTTTCTTCTTTTTGCTCGCAGCACAGCTTTTCGGCCAGATTCAAATGGGAGGCGAACGGCCGGCCGCCACAGCCCCCATACTCGAAGCAAGCGGCGGTTACGTCTTCACGTCGATGACCTCTCCGTCCTCTCCTAGGCTCAATTTCAACGGCATCAACGGCAACGGCCTGCTGCACTTTACTCCCCGCTGGGGAGCAACCCTCGATCTCACTTTCTCGCATTCTGGGACCATCTCCGGAACGAGCCATAGCGACAATACTTTCAGTGCCCTGATTGGCCCGGTTTTCTACCTGATGGACCATCAAAAGACCGGAGTTTTTGTGCACGCATTGATCGGCACAGCCTGGGTCGACAGCGCGGTCCCCATCAACAGCACAACCGAATTCAAAGGCTACGAGACCCGCTTTTCTTATGCCTTCGGGGGAGGCGTCGAACGCGCCTTGGGGAATGGACCGTTTGCCGTTCGCGTCACCGGGGACTACCAGCGCACAACGTTCGTGGACTCCACCCTCGCCCTGGAAGGCCAGAACAATCTCCGCGTGACCACCAGCCTCGTTTACCGCTTCGGATCCCGCTGACCGCTTACGCTAGGGATCCCAGCTCTGGCAAGTTCTTTTCAGCCCATTGACAGCAAGACTTGGGGGCAGCCGCCTTCGGCTGTTCCCTCGGTCCGCGCTCTGAAGGCGGGCGAACCGAAATCCTGCACCCAGCTTGCTACAATTTCATCTACACACTCTGAATGTTGCCCAAGAATCTGCGTCCGCTGCTGCCCTACCTGAAACGATATCGCTGGCATTACGCCGTGGGGACAGCTTGCGTTTTTCTGACGAACGGGATTTGGATCTTGTTTCCGCTGGTGATTGGCAAGGCCGCGGACGATCTTCACGAAGGGGTCACCCGCCACAAGCTCCTGGTCTATGCTGGACTGCTGCTCGCCATCGCCGTCACCAAGGGGATCTTCCAGTTCCTCACCCGCTGGATTGTTATCGGCATCTCGCGCGACGTCGAATTTGACTTGCGCAACGACCTGTTCGCGCGCCTCGAAAAGCTCAGCTACTCCTACTACCAGCGCCATCGCACGGGCGACATCATGGCGCGCGCAACGAACGATCTAAATGCGGTCCGTATGTTGCTCGGCCCGGCGATCATGTACTCCGCCAACACGATCGTCTACACCACGGGCGCGCTGGCTTTCATGATCTCGATCAGCCCGTGGCTGACGCTCTTCACGTTCCTGCCTCTGCCAGCCGTCAGCATCGTGATTCAGACATTTGGACGCCGCATTCATGAGCGCTTCGAACGAATCCAGGCGATGTTCTCCGACATCTCCGCACGGGCGCAGGAAAATTTCTCCGGAGCGCGACTGATTCGCGCGTACGTGCAGGAAGACGCTGAGATCGAATTATTCGAACGCGAGAACGACGAATACATTCGTCGCAGCCTGAAGCTCGTCCGTTTGATGGGCATGTTGTGGCCCACTCTCGAATTAATGCTGGGTTGCGCCGTGGTGCTGGTCCTGTGGCTTGGCGGCCGCGAAGTGCTCGGCGGCCAATTCACCTTCACTCGGGTAACGACCCTTACGTCTCTTGGGCCCGGAATCGTCACGACTCTGAAGCTCGACGGCGCCATGAGCGTCGGACAATTCGTTTCCTTCAGCACCTACATGATGCAGCTCACGTGGCCGATCATCGCGCTGGGATGGGTGATCAATATTTTCCAGCGCGGAACGGCGTCGCTTATCCGCATCAACGAGATCATGCAAGAGGAGCCTGAGATCGTTGACGCGCCAGCCGCGCAGGATCGCGACATCCAGGGTGAGATCGAATTCCGCGGGCTCAACTTCAGCTATGAAGGAAAGCAGGTTCTGCACGAAGTTAATCTGCGCGTTCCTGCAGGAAGCAGCTTGGCCATTGTCGGACCAACCGGATCGGGCAAGACGACGCTCGTCGACTTGATTCCTCGTATCTACGATGCCGATCCGGGCATGGTTCTGATCGACGGCCGTCCGATCCGCGACTACTCGCTCGCATCGTTGCGTCGTAATATCGGCTTCGTTCCGCAGGAGACTTTCCTTTTCAGTGACCGCATCCACGAGAACATCGCGCTCGGCGTGGACTTCGCGACCGATGCTGAGATTCGGAACTCGGCCGAAGCGGCCAATATCGCAACCGATATCGAGAGCTTTCCGGAAGGCTTCGAGACCATCGTAGGCGAGCGCGGCATCACCCTCTCCGGCGGGCAGAAGCAGCGTACCGCGATCGCCCGAGCCCTTATCCGCAATCCGCGCATTCTGGTGCTCGACGATGCACTCTCCAGCGTCGACACGCACACAGAGGACAAGATCCTCAACCACCTTCGCGACGTAATGCACGGACGGACCACGATTTTCATCTCCCACCGCGTCTCCACAGTTCGTAACGCCGATCGCATCGCTGTCCTGCACGGAGGCCGCATCGTCGAACTCGGCACCCATGATGAACTCCTTGCCCTGAACGGCTACTACAGCGACCTCTACAACAAGCAACTACTGGAAGAGGAGCTTGCGGAAGTCTAAGCGCGGTCATCCCAGAAAGCAGCGAAGCCTCCGCGGGATGACACATCGACTTGTTCCCCCATGTAAACTTGCGCGGCTAACATCCAGACCATGCAGCGCGTTGATTCGGAAGAAATTCTCGACTCAAACACTTGTCCTCCTGCCGAGGTGGAGAAATCACTCCGCGATATCTGCGTCATCAATAGATGGTTCGGCGGGGTATCGACAACTCGCAATCTGATCGAGCGAGTCTCCGCCGCTACCGGCAAGAGAAAGTTCTCGGTGCTCGAAGTAGCCGCAGGATTCGGCGCGGTGCCCCGAGCCGCTGCCGCCGATCTTTCAAGCAAGGGAATCACACTGGAGATCACCGATCTGGACCGCGTTCCAACCCATCTTCGCCACGATCATCTCGCCTTGGCGGCTGATGCGCTGGCGCTTCCCTTTCGCGATGACACCTTTGATCTCGATCCACTGCAGCTTGTTCGCGCACCACCTCGAACCTTCAGAGATCTCGAAATTCGCCGACGAAGCTTTGCGCGTAAGCCGTTACGGGTTGCTGATCAACGATCTGATCCGGCATCCGTTGCATCTGATGCTGGTGTACGCGGGATTTCCTCTCATGCGCAGCTACGTATCGCGCCTGGACGGAGTTGCGTCAGTCCGCCGGGCCTACACCCCCGAAGAGATGCGGAAATTTCTGTCGAATGGCTCAGCCCGCAGAATTGAAATCTCACGGCATTACCTGTTCCGCATGGGAGTGATCGTTTGGAAAGAGTCTCCTGAGCACCGATGAGGATTAGAAAAGCTCGAAGGTCGAAGCTTGTCGTCGACGCGAGACTCATGACGGTGCATTTATGATGTTTAAGGAACCCAAACAACTAGATGTGCGGAATTTTCGGCATCGTCGCAAAGGATCGCCGCATCCCCGACGGGGTGCTTGAGCTGGGAACGCTGTCGCTCGCGCACCGCGGACCGGATGACTCGGGCACCATCTTGCTGCGTGATTCCGGCGCGAAGGCCGAAATCGGTTTGGGCAACCGCCGGCTTGCCATTCTCGACTTGTCTCCACTAGCACACCAGCCGATGCTCGATGCCGAAACCGGCAATTGGATCGTCTACAACGGCGAAATTTACAACTTTCGGGAAGTCCGCGGCGAACTCGAACAACTCGGCACTGCGTTCGTCAGCCACTCTGACACCGAAGTCGTGCTCAAGGCTTACGCGCTCTGGGGCGAATCTTGCCTGGAAAAGTTTCGCGGGATGTTTGCGTTCGCACTGTGGGATTCCAGTCGCCATACCTTGCTCATCGCCCGCGATCCGATAGGGATCAAGCCGCTCTACTACTCGCAGAACGGCTCTTATTTTGTTTTTGCGTCGGAGGTTCGATCGCTGCTCGGCACCGGGCTGATGGATGCCCGCATTGATGCCGCCGGGCTTACGAACTATCTGACGTTCGGTTCCTGCTACGACCCGCTCACGTTGATCGAGGGCGTCAAGTCGCTCCCGCCCGGCCACATTTTGAAGTGGCACAACGGTTCGATCCAGCAGTCGCGGTATTGGGATCTTCTCGACGGTGAGCGCGAAGATTCAGCTACCTTGCCAGAGGATGACGAACAGCGAGCGACGGAACAGCTTCGACTGTTGCTCGAAGACATCGTGCGTATGCAGTTGGTGAGCGATGTACCTGTGGGAGTATTCCTTTCGGGCGGCATCGATTCCAGTGCGCTGGTAAGCATCTTGAGCCGAGGTGGCGTCACGCCGAGCACTTTTTCGATGGCGTTTCGTGAAGCTGATTTCTCGGAGGCGCAGTATTCCCGCGCGATCGCGGCCAGGTTCCGAACCGATCATCACGAGATCACGGTTTCACAATCGGATGTGCTGGCAGCGATCCCCGATGCATTGCGCGCCATGGATCTTCCCACAATGGACGGGGTGAACACTTACTTCGTTTCACGCGAGACGCGCAAGGCAGGTGTGAAAGTCGCACTGTCTGGATTAGGTGGGGACGAGGTCTTCGCTGGATATTCGTCGTTTCGAACTGTTCCCCAGATGGAGCGCTTTGCCGACACCTGGAAGCGCGTTCCCTCTGTCGTTCGCGCACCGTTGACATCGGCTTTCAGCGCGGTGACGGCGGACAACGATCGCAACCGCAAGCTGACTTCCCTCGCCCGGAATGCCGACGGCGAATTGCATCCTTACTTCCTCAGTCGAATGCTTTTCAGTCCCGAACAGCGCAATTCCCTTCTTCACGGTCAGGGAGACGGCGCCTCCGACTTGGCGCAGTTGGCACAACGCGAACTGCTCCAGCGCTCACTTGGCCTCGATCCGGTGAACCGCGTTTCTTACCTGGAATCGCGTTGCTACATGCTAAATACTCTGCTGCGCGATGCCGACTTCATGAGCATGTCCCAGGGCCTGGAAGTGCGAGTCCCTCTGATCGACCATCGGCTAGCCAAAGCCGTGCTCCGCCTTCCCGGCAAATGGAAGGTGAACGGAACGCCGAAGAAGCTTCTCGTGATGGCGCTTGGAGGGTCGCTGCCCGATGAGATCGTTCATCGTCCCAAGCGCGGCTTTACGTTGCCCTTCGAGAAGTGGATGCGCGAAGATCTTCGCCACGAAATCGAACCTGTCTTGCAGCAAGGCCGAATTGACGAAGGTCCTCTGGGTAAATATCTGACGGGCAGCGCAGTTCAGAGAGTCTGGGAGTCGTTTCTGAAAGGATCGGTTTCCTGGTCGCGGCCGTGGTCGTTGTACGTACTGCAGAAATGGTGCGAGCTGTATTTGATTAGTGTATAAATCCGCAATGCCGCGTTCTTGTCTAATACGGCGCTGAATACCGGCCTATTTCGAATTGTGCTCGGCAAGCGTCGCCAGAGTAAAATGTTGGCAGCTTCTCTCATGCCAAAGCTGGAAGAATCAAGACAAGCGCAGAGCGGGACAGCGGCGTCAGTTTTGCCAGTTACTGCGATCGTTGCCGCACGGAATGAGGCCAGCAACCTGCCACGCTGCCTTGAATCGTTGCGCGGCGTCGGCGAAGTTTACGTGATCGATTCGCAAAGCACAGACGAGACGGTTGCGATCGCGGAATCTCACGGCGCCCATGTCGTGCAGTTTCACTATCAGGGAGGCTGGCCCAAGAAACGTCAGTGGGCGATCGAGTCGCTGCCGTTGGCTTATGACTGGATATTTCTCCTGGATGCCGATGAGGCTTTGACGCCGGAACTCGCTGCGGAAATTCGGTCAGCGATTCAAGATCCGACTTACGATGGATACTACGTCGCGCTCCGCATGTTTTTTCTGGGTCGCGAACTCAAACACAGCGGCGCGAGTTTCTACAAACTCTCTCTATTTCGGCGCGGAAAAGGCCGGTACGAGTGCCGACTCAAAGATCAGGATAGTTCCATGGCGGACATGGAAGTGCACGAGCATGTTGTCCTGGAGGCTGGCGCTGCTGGAAACAGCGGAAAAGCGCGCAAACTGCGACATTCGCTACTGCATCACAATGTGGAATCGCTCTCCCATTACATTCGCAAGCACGACGAGTACTCGAACTGGGACGCGCGCGTTTGGATGGAAGGCGAAAGAAGCACACAGGATCTTCCACCATCGCTTTTTGGTTCGCAGGCCCAGCGTCGAAGATGGTTGCGTAAAAGGCTATTTACCATCCCCGGTTCTCCTATCCTTTTGTTTTTGTACAAGTATCTTTTCTGCCTTGGTCTGTTGGACGGCGTACCCGGGCTGATTTTCTGCGGCTTCCAGGCCGTACAATTTTTCAATATCAAAGCCAAAATTTACGAATTGAAATCTCAAATCGCTCACCAAGAGGAATCAACCTAGAGCATGTGCGGCATAAGCGGCGTCGTGAATTGCGGGAATCGTGAAACGCTGGCGCGGATGACTCACGTGCAGGCGCATCGCGGACCGGACGATTCCGGCCTCTGGGATCGCACTCTTCCCGACGGTTCTTATATCGGGCTGGGAAGTCGGCGCTTGGCTATCCTGGATCTGTCGGCCGACGGTCACATGCCCCTGTGCAACGAAGACCGCACCGTCTGGATCACGTACAACGGGGAAATCTACAACTTCGCCGAACTTCGTCGCGAGCTTGAGGGCAAGGGACATCGATTCTCGTCTCATACCGACACAGAAGTCATCGTCCATCTTTACGAAGAACAAGGTCCGGACTGCCTAAAGCGCTTGAATGGCATGTTCGCATTCGCGATCTGCGATCTTCGCTCCGGCACGCCTACTCTTTTCATCGCTCGAGATCACTTCGGCGTTAAGCCGTTCTACTATCATCACGACGGCAAGTCTTTCGCCTTCGCCTCGGAAATCAAAGCGCTGCTGCAGGTGCCGGAAGTCCAGGCAGAACTCGATCCGGAATCTCTGCACCAATACCTGACATTTCTCTGGGTGCCGGATCCGAAAACCATGTTTCGCCGGATTTTCAAGCTTCCCGCCGGTCATTACGCAACATTCCGCAACGGTGAACTGAGAATCACGCAGTATTGGGATCTCACCTTCCCGGACGCCGGCCACACGTGCACGCGTTCCGAAAATGACCTGGCCGACGAGGTTCGCGAACGCTTTCGTCGTTCGGTCGAGGCGCAAATGATCAGCGATGTTCCGATTGGAGCATTCCTGAGCGCCGGACTTGATTCATCATCGATCGTGGCAATGATGCGGGCGTCGACGAACCAACCGGTCCGCACCTACACGATTACCTTCCCGCGCAAATATCTGGTCGGCGAGTCGACGCTGGACGACCCGGAAGTGGCATCGCGACTGGCAGCCAATCTTGGATGTGAAAATCACCGCATCGTCGTGGAGCCTGACGTCACGGACCTGTTGCCCCGTCTCATATGGCACATGGACGAGCCGACTGCAGATCCCGCCATCATTACCGCCTATCTCGTTTGCCGCGAAGCGCGAAAGCAAGCCACCGTTCTACTCTCGGGAGTGGGCGGAGACGAACTCTTCGCCGGCTACCGAAAGCATGTAGCGCACTATTGGGGTCAGGCCTACGGACGAGTCCCTTCTGCCGCCCGCTCGTGGATCGAAGCTGGCCTCTCCGCTGCTCCCAGTATGCGTGGCAGCCGGATGAAAGGCAGCGTCCGTCTCGCAAAGAAGATGGCTCGCAGCGCATCGCTTGGCCCGGTCGATCGATTTATCGCGAATTGCACGTATCTCGACGAGGGTCAGAAATCTGAACTTTATCGCGACGACTTCTTAGCGCCGGAATTTGATCCGGCAGCTCGCCACCGCGAAGCCTTCGATCGCGTCGCTGATTCTGACTTCCTGCACCAGATGCTCTACCTCGATACCAAGATTTTCATGGCGAGCCTGAATCTCACGTACAACGACAAAATGAGCATGGCGTCGTCGGTCGAGGTGCGCGTGCCGTTTCTCGATCGCGAACTGGCGGAGTTCGTCGCCTGGAACGTTCCTCCAGAGCTCAAATTGAAGGGCCACCTCGTTCCCACCACGAAGTACATTTTCCGGAGGGCGATGTGGAACTCATTGCCCCTCGAGGTGCTGGAACAGCCGAAAGCGGGATTCGGCGCTCCGGTAGACTATTGGTTGGCTCACGATCTGAAACCGATGGTCGACGATCTTCTTTCACAGTCACAGGTCGGCAAGCGCGGCATCTTTCGGCACGCAGCCATTGAACGCTTCGTGACGGAACATCGCGAAGGCCGTCACGACTGGTCGATGCAGATTTGGCAATTCCTTACGCTGGAACTCTGGATGCAAACATTCCTCGACGGGGGAGCACAAAGATTCGAGTCAGAGTACCTGCAGCCGGGGCAAGCGGCGACCGCATGAAACAGGTTCTTCAGCACGCGCGCACCGGAGAAGTCATAGTGGAGGAAGTACCCGCTCCTCAACTTCTTCCCGGTCACGTATTGGTACGCATCGCAGCGTCGGTTGTTTCGGCCGGCACCGAGCGCGCATCTTCGGAATTCGCGCGAAAGAGTCTGTTTCAAAAAGCCAAGTCTCGTCCGGACTTGGTGCGCGACGTGATCAGCAAGGCCCAGCGGGATGGAATTTTCTCTGCCATTCAGACCGATACGTACTCGTCTCGACCAACCCCAAAGTCCCGGATACAGCAGCGCCGGCACAGTAATCGCGAGTTGGCGAAGGTGTCACTGACATTCAGCCAGGTGATCGCGTCTCCTGCGCCGGCGCCGGCTATGCCGTTCATGCCGAGATGGCAGCAGTCCCGCGCCTGTTGATCGCGCGCATTCCACCGCCCTCGCATGCTGACGGCGAAGCGGTTTCTTTCGACGAAGCTGCGTTCGCAACACTTGGCGCCGTCGCCCTTCACGGAGTCCGCACCGCCGAAGTCAGACTCGGCGAAATTGTGGCGGTCATTGGTCTGGGATTGATGGGTCAGATCACCTTGCAAGTGTTGAAGGCCGCGGGGTGCCGCGTCGTGGGAATGGATATCGACGCTTCGCGCGCCGCTCTTGCTCGCGATCTTGGAGCGGACTCGGTCGCAAGTTCGAGTGCGGCATTTCGCGACCTGTGCGCGGAAGCTTCTCGCGGAGTTGGGGTCGACTCGGTTTTGGTCACGGCTGAAACATCGACCAGCGAACCGGTGAATCTGGCTGGGACCATCGCACGCGATCGCGCCATTGTTGTTGCTGTCGGCACGGTTGGCCTGGACATTGAGCGCAAGGCGTACTACGAAAAGGAGCTCGATTTCCGCGTGTCGCGATCGTATGGACCTGGACGGTACGATTCAGTTTACGAGCAAAAAGGACGCGACTATCCCATCGGCTACGTGCGCTGGACCGAGACGCGCAACATGGAAGCGTTTTTGCAAATGCTGGCCGATCGCAAGATCAGTATTGCTCCACTGATCACGCACCGCTTCTCCATCGAAGATGCTCAGAGCGCATATAAGGTGATCGACCGGGACTCTCGCGAACCGTATCTCGGCGTGGTGATTCAATACTCGCAAACCGGCGACTCTTCACAGACTTTAAGGCTCGTTCCCGAGAAGGAAGTCGCCACCTGGACTTCGCGCGCTCAAGTGTCGGAAGTTGCCGTGGGATTGCTCGGTGCCGGAGGCTTCGCCGCTTCCACGCTGATTCCGGCAATGAAGGCGACATCGGGAACGTCGTTGGTCACAGTTTGCGCGGCCACTGGATCCCACGCGCAACACGCTGCTCGCAAGTTCGAGTTTCGCAATTGCACGACCGATGAAATTCAAGCGATCGGAAATCCGGCGGTCAACACCGTTGTGATCGCGACGCGCCATCATCTGCACGCCAGGCAAACACTAGCCGCGCTGGCGGCGGGAAAGAATGTTTTTTGCGAAAAGCCATTGTGCCTTTCGGAAGAAGAGTTGCATTCGATCGTCGCCGCCTACACCCGCATCGCAATGGAAGACCGACCCGCTCTCATGGTCGGATTTAACCGGCGCTTCGCTCCTATGAGCGTTCGAATGAAATCCTTTCTCGCTCCGATCTCAGAGCCGCTTGCGCTGCACTATCGAATCAATGCTGGCTACCTACCGCCGGATCATTGGGTAAACGATCGCGAACAAGGCGGTGGGCGGATTCTCGGTGAGGTCTGCCACTTTGTCGATCTTCTGCTGTTCCTCGCCGGATCGCCGATCGTAGAAGTCGAGGCCAAGGCCGTTGGCTCTTCATCGCGTTACAGCGGAGACAATGTGGTCGTCTCTCTCCGGTTCGCCAACGGCTCTCAAGGCACGATCAGTTATCTCGCAAACGGCGACCGATCTTTTTCAAAGGAACGTATCGAAGTGTTTGGTGGCGGCAGTACGGCGGTTCTGGAAGACTTCCGCCGACTGGATTTGGTTCGTGGTGGGCGAACGGAAACGATCCGCTCGCGCTGGCGTCAGGATAAAGGTCACCAAGCGGAGTGGGCTGCTTTCACGCGAACCGTGGTGCGCAAGGGAGAGATGGCGATTCCGCTCAACGATTTGATCTGCTCCGCTTTGGCGACGTTTCGTATTGAACAGTCTCTCTCGACCGGCGAACGCGTCGCAGTAAATGCAGCTGCGTTCCTCGAAACTATACCGCGAACTTCCGATCTCAAATCCAGCCTGAACGAATGATCCATGAGCGGCGAATCCACCGGAGAGAGATCTAGATCATGCTGATTTTGGGCCTCAACATGTTTCACGCAGATGCTTCTGCGGCGATCATCGTCGATGGAGAAGTAAAGTTTGCGGTTGCTGAAGAGCGCTTGAACCGTCATAAGCACTTCGGTGGATTCCCTGCCCTCGCGATCAAATCCTGCTTAGACGCAATCGGCGCGAAGATTTCGGACGTCGAGCACGTCGCTGTCGGACAGGACAGCGACGCTAATCTAACCCAGAAAGTTCAATATGCCCTCAGCAATCCTGCAAAAATATTGAGCTTCATCAAGCTGCGCCAGCGCAAAGAGGCTATGCGCGACGTGCGTTCTCTAATTGCCAAAGCGTTCGGCATTGACTCTTCCCAATTGCACTTTCAAGAGCATCACCTCGAGCATCATCTCGCGCATATCGCGAGTGCGTACTACTGCTCGCCTTGGGAAAAGGCGGCCGGCTTCAGTTACGACGGTTCCGGCGATTTTGTCTCGACCATGATGGCGCGATGCGAAGGCAACGAAATCGAAGTTCTCAATCGCACATTCCTTCCCCATTCGTTGGGCAGCCTTTACACGATGATCTGCGAGTTCATCGGATACTCGAAATATGGGGATGAAGGAAAGGTCATGGGGCTCGCTCCCTACGGGAAGGAGACCTATTGCGGCGAAATCAGCAAAGTTGTCGCCACGAAAGGGGACGGATTTCAGCTTGATCTGAGCTATTTCAAGCCTCTAGGCAGCAATCAGGGAATGCAGGTCCTGCCGGACGGAACGGTGCGCCTGGCGCGTCACTTCTCGGACCGCATGGAGAAACTCTTTGGACCGCCACGCGAGCCACACACAGAAATTATGCAGCGCGATATGGATCTTGCGTTTGCCGTCCAGCATTGTTTCGAAGAGATTTTCTTTCACTTGCTGAATGCTCTACACAAGCGTGCGTCGGTCTCTGAATTGGCCATGGCCGGCGGTTGCGCGCTGAACAGTGTTGCCAATGGAAAACTCTTCGATCGCACGCCGTTTCGCAAGACTTATATCCAGCCTGCCGCAGGCGATGAGGGATTAGCGATTGGCGCGGCTCTGCACACGTATCATTCAGTCCTCAAGCAGCCTCGCGGCCACCAGATGAACAAATCTTATCTTGGCCCGGAGTTTTCGGAGTCGCGCATCCAATCCGCGTTGCAGAGTGTAGGGTTGCAGGGTCGCAAGCTGGAGCATGCTGCCCTTCTGGACGCGACCGCGGAACAGATCGCTGCGGGCAATGTCGTCGGATGGTTTCAGGGCCGCATGGAGTGGGGACCGCGCGCTCTCGGCAATCGATCGATTGTTGCCCACCCGGGCTTACCCAACATGAAAGACGTGCTCAATGCCCGCATCAAGCATCGCGAATGGTTCCGGCCCTTCGCGCCGTCAATCCTGGAGGACTATCAGCACGAGTACTTCGAACACGACCATCCGTCGCCGTTCATGCTGCATGTCTACAAGATTCGTCCGGAGAAGCGGTCGGAGCTATGCGCTGTGAACCATGTGGACGACACGGGGCGGCTACAAACCGTGACGCGGGAAGAGAATCCGCTGTACTACGACCTGATCTCGGCTTTTCACCGGAAGACAGGAATTCCGGTCATCCTGAACACCAGCTTCAACGAGAACGAACCGATCGTTTGCACGCCGGAAGAAGCGATCGACTGTTTCAAGCGCACGCGCATGGACGTGCTCGCGATTGGACCGTTTATGGTCGTGAAGGATAAAGCGCCCGAAGCTATCGCACCTTCTTGAGCGTGAACGCAGATCCAGGCGCTTGGATTGAACTCACGCCTTGCCGCCTTTTACTCAATGCACGAGAAAACCGGTCGCCGCCACAACGATTCCGATCGCGCCGAAGAGAATCCCGAGAAACCAAAAGATGCGGCGGCCCGACAGCAAAGTGATTGAAGTGATCACCAGCCCGATTTCGAGGAAGACCTCGGCTAGATCGTAGCGGTCCGCTCTCTTTTCTTCCGTTGCGACCTCCGCTTCGAGCTGGCGCGCTTCCGTTTCAAGGTCCTTTTGGTCGTCCTTATATCGCGAAGCTTCTCCCGCATACTTTTCGTGAAGTTTCGCTAAGGCCGTGGCGTCCGTTGTGGCCTGCACGGAAGTCAGGTCGGTAAAGAGTTCATCCACGTGTCGGCGAATATTTTTGGCCTGATAAAACGCCCACTGGTCAGTCGCTTTGGCCTGCAGCACAACTTCTTCGGTGTGGGCGCGATGACCCAGTAGCGAAACGACCGCCACCAGAACAGCCAGGACCGCCATAGTCAATGAAACGGGCGCAAGGCTAGGATCGTGCTTCGCATGCTCTGCGTGTTCCTGTAGTTCGTTCAATTCTTCGGACATCGAACTCACTCTCCCATAACTTTTACGATGACGCGTTTGTCTCGTTGGCCGTCGAATTCCGCGTAGAAAATTCGTTGCCATGTACCGAAGTCCAGCTTTCCCGCTGTGATCGGCACGATGACCTCGTGATGAATCAAGAGCGCCTTCAAATGCGAGTCGCCGTTGTCCTCGCCAGTTTCGTGATGCTTGTACTCCTTGCGAAATGGCGCGAGATGCTCCAGCCATTTGTCGATGTCTTCGATCAGCCCCGTCTCGTTATCGTTGACATAGATTCCGGCGGTAATATGCATCGCCGACACGAGAACCATACCTTCCTTTACGCCGCTCTTGCGAACAATCTCTTCAACCTGTGGCGTGATGTGGACGTACGCGCGATGCGATTTGGTATGAAACTTCAAGTATTCGGTCAGAGTCTTCATCGGAGAAATCCTGTGAGGGCTTAGCGCAACGCCTCTGCAATTTTACCTGCGCCAATGAGTTCGGAGATTCGGGCCAGGTCCAAATACATCACGCGGTCTTTCTCCATCGTCAGACACACTGAGCGGATCGCGGCGTGCGCGGCTTGACCTCGCTTCGAACTCTTCAATGGAGCCAGAAAGTCGAGCGCCTGCGCGACCGCCATCGCCTCGATGGCAAGGACGTTGCGGGTATTGTCGATGACTCGGTTCAACTTGAGCGCAGCCGTCATCCCCATTGAAACGTAGTCTTCTTTGTTACCTGAAGTCGTGATGGAGTCGACCGATGCCGGATGCGCGAGGATCTTGTTTTCGCTGGCGAGAGCGGCCGCCGTGACCTGGGGCATCATGAAACCCGAATTCAAACCCGCGCCTGCTGCAAGAAATGGGGGCAATCCCTCGCTCAGTGCAGGATTGACGAGCCGCTCGATTCGGCGTTCGCTGATCCCTGCCAACGCGCTAAGCGCGATCGCGAGAAAGTCCAAGGCGAACGCCAGCGGCTCACCATGAAAATTGCCGCCAGAAATCACGTCGCCTTGCGCGTTCTTCGGATCGGTGATGAATACCAAAGGATTGTCGACAGCCGAGTTTGCCTCAGTTTCGAACACGCTCCGGCAGTGGACGAGCGTGTCGCGCACAGCACCGTGAACTTGAGGAATGCAGCGCAGAGAATAAGCGTCCTGCACGCGGCCGCAATCTCGATGTGACTCGCGGATCTGGCTGCCTTCGAGCATGCGGCGAAGATTTGCGGCGGACTTCATTTGCCCGGTATGCGGACGCGCTTTATGGATGCGCTCATCGAACGCAGTGTCGGTGCCCTTCAACGCATCGCAGCACAGACCGCCCAGTACGTCCGCGGAGTCCACCAGCGTCTCGGCAGCGAGCAGGCCCAACGTGCCAAGCGCCAGCATGGCTTGCGTTCCGTTGATCAGAGAAATTGTCTCTTTCGCTTGCAGCACAAGCGGCTTGACCTGCCCGCGCTTCATTGCATCTGAACTCGGCGTGCGGCCGCCTTTGTCATCGAAGCACTCCCCTTCTCCGATGAGAGACAGTGCCAGATGCGCGAGCGGAGCCAGATCACCGCTCGCTCCAACGCTGCCTTGCGAAGGAACGACAGGCGTTACGCCGCGGTTCAGCATCTCGCAAAGCGTATCGATAACGACGGCCCTTACTCCCGAATGCCCTTTGGCGAGCGAGTTGGCTCGCAGAAGCATCATCGCCCGCGTTTCGGGTATCGAGAGCGGTGTGCCCACTCCCACAGCATGGGATCGAACCAAGTTCACTTGCAGTTCGAGGATTTGATCGCCCACGATCCGCACATCGCTCAACTTGCCGACACCAGTCGTGATGGCGTATGCCAGCTTGTTGCTGGCCACGATCTCTTCGACCACCGCGCGCGCGTTATCCACGGCCTGACGCGCCTCGGGCAAAAGTAATACGGCACGGCGATTCACCGCGACGTCGCGAACCGCCTCCAGTGTCAAATCATTTCCGTTGATGTGAAGTGCGTTCAAGGTAGTCTCGTGTCGATCTTACGCGCTTATCGCAGCCCGAAAGACTCTCAGATATTTCTCAGGCAATGCCGATACCTTCATGCTTGAATCCGTAACAACGTGGGTCGTTTCGCCTTCGGCGAGGAGCGATCCATTATCGGCATTCGCCAGTTCGTAGCTGAATGTAATTACCGATTTGCGCACCGCTTTGATTCGCGTCCTCACAATGACTTCCTCGTCATAGCGGATCGGCGCCCGGTAGCGGCAGGTGGCTTCGGCGACAGCTATGAAGCGACCATCTTCCCGCTCCATATCCCGGTACGAGAATCCCATCTGGCGCATTAATTCGACTCGGCCCACCTCAAACCAGATCAGATGATTGGAATGGTAGACGACTCCCATCTGGTCGGTTTCGGCGTAACGCACACGCAGGCGAGTCTCGTTCAGCGCAGGATGATTGTGGCGCGTCATTTTCCCGTCCACACGGGTTTGCGTTTCTCGAGAAACGACGAGATGCCTTCTCGGAAGTCGGCAGTGCTCCGGATGGCTGCATTCTCTCGGATCGCCGCATCGATTTGAGCATCAAGTTCAGCGCGGGCGTGATCGGTGAGCAGTTGCTTAGTGGCGCGTAGAGATGCTGAACTGTTCGCCAAGAGCACAGCGGCCAGCTCTTTCGTTCGCGCAAACAAATTTTCCGGGGCAACAATCTCATTGATCAGTCCCAACCGCAGCGCCTCATCTGCGCCGAAGATGCGTCCGGTCAACAAAAGGTCGCGAGCCTGCTTCTCGCCAATCTGCCGCAAAAGGAACGTCGAAACGATCGCGGGCACAAATCCGATGCGGACTTCCGTATATCCAAACTTGGCCTCTGGCACGGCGAGCGTGAAATCGCACAAGAAAGCGAGGCCCGTTCCCCCCGCGATGGCCGGGCCGTTCACCGCAGCGATCGTCACTTTCGGAAACTCGTAAAGCGACCGGAACAACCGAACCATGGTCTCGGAATCTTTGACATTCTCTTCCGGCGTCCGGCCAAGCAAGCCTTTCAGATTGTCCAGATCCATTCCGGAGCAGAAGGCCTTCCCCGCTCCGGTAAGAATCAAGACGATTGCATCGGATTTTTCGACTTCGTCGAGCGCTTCCAAGAGGTCGTCAATCAGTTCAAAACTGATCGCATTCCGCTTGTCTGGACGGTTCAGCGTGATCGTTCCCACAGGCCCGTCGTACGCGAGTTGTATCGTGTTGTGACTCATGCAAGAAATGTGCGGGGAATGCGCCTAGTCGGCGGCGTGCGACTCGGAAAACTTTGCCGCCATGCCCGCAGTCGCCTTCAGCAGAGTATCGAGTGGTTTCAGAGCTGGCAAGTCTGCTCCGCGCTGTCGAAGAGTTTCGATCACGATTTCGGTCGGAATATTGCCAACCAGCGAATCCTGCGCGAAGGGACATCCACCCAGGCCACCCAGCGCCGAATCAAACCGCCGACATCCCGCGTCGTAAGCGGCAAGAATCTTTCCGGCGGCCTGCTCTGGACGGCTGTGCAAGTGGACACCAATTTCAAGGTAGTCATACTTCGACATCACTGCACCGACCAAGTCGCTGACCTGCTGTGGAGTCGCCATGCCGACTGTATCCGCTAGCGAAATCATTCGCAGGTTGTCCACTTCCATCAAAGAAATCGCCTCGATCACCTCGTCTGGATTCCACGAATCGCCATAGGGATTTCCAAACGCCATTGAGATATAGGCCACGACCTCCAAACGCGCGGCGTCGGCCTTCTTCTGAACCTTCTCCAATTCGTCCAACGCATCTTCGGGAGACTGGTTTTGATTCTTTCGCAAGAATGTTTCGGAGATCGAATACGGGAAACCCAGGGTGGAAACCACCTTTGTATCGATCGCTCTCTGCGCTCCCTTTTCGTTGACCACGATGCCGATGATCTCTACATCATCGGGCGGATCAAGCTCCTTCAGTACGTCTTCCGAATCCGCCATCTGCGGCACTGCTTTTGGAGATACAAACGAGACTGCGTCAATATGCTTGAACCCCGTGCTGATCAACGTTTTCAGATAGTCACTTTTGAGGTCAGCCGGGATCATCCCCTTCAACCCTTGCCATGCATCGCGGGGGCACTCAATCAGTTTTACGGCGTCAGTGCTTGGCATTTAGAAATTGGCCTTTAGGCAAAACCGTGTCAATGCAACTTCCCTGACTCGATGTCTGGAGCAACCATGTTGGGGGTGCACCACACCGCATCGGCTGTGATCTTTGACACTCGATCCGCATTGATCCGCGTGAATCCGCGGCAACGGAAGTTGATCTTACGTCTGCAACACTCCTACCTTGAACTCGGGCACGTCCGGATTGAGAGCCGCGGCTTCGAGCGCTTGCGTAATTGCGTCGCGGGTTTCAATTGGATCGATAATCTTGTCGATCCAGAGACGTGCTGCGCCGTAACGCGGATCGGTTTGCTCGTCGTAAGTGCGTTTCACCGATTCGTACAGCTCTTTCCGTTCCTCGTCGCTCAACTTCTTACCACCGCGCTCGAGTTGTTTCACCTTGATCTCAACCAGTGTTCCGGCTGCAGAGTCCCCGCTCATCACCGCGTAACGGGCGGTAGGCCATGCGAACACAAACCGCGGATCGTACGCCTTGCCGCACATCGCATAATGTCCTGCTCCGAACGACCCGCCCACGATGACGGTAATTTTGGGCACGACAGAATTCGAAACCGCATTCACCATCTTCGCGCCAGCTTTGATAATGCCGCTCCACTCGGCGTCGCGTCCGACCATAAATCCGTTTACGTCGTGAAAGAAGACAAGCGGGATCAGGTTCTGGTTGCAGTCCATGATGAAGCGGGCAGCTTTCTCCGCAGACTCCGTATAGATCACGCCGCCGAACTCTACGCGCTTGTGGCCTTCGTGGTCGGTTTGCTGCGCATGGAGTTTTTGATTGGCAACAATGCCGACCGCAAAACCTCCAATGCGCCCATAGCCGCAGATTAAAGTCTTTCCGTACTCCGGTTTGTATTCGTCGAAGCGGCTGCCATCGAGCACCCGGGCCAACACTTCCTTCATGTCGTAAGGACGCCCGGGCGACGGATCATAGATGCCGTAGATTTCTTCTTCGGCCAGTGCAGGCTCAACGGGTTTCTTGCGGTCCCACGGAGAAAGTCTCCGGTATCCCCACTTCTCGACGATGGAACGAATCCTGGCAATGCAAGCCTCATCGTTAGACTCGCGAAAATCAACAGTGCCACTGATTGCCGAATGCATCGCGGCGCCACCAAGTTCCTCCGCCGATATTTTCTGGCCAATGGCCGCCTGCACCAGCGCAGGACCGGCGAGAAAGAGGCCACTCCCGTCAGTCATCAGAACGTGATCGCACATCACTGGCAGGTAGCCTCCTCCGGCAACGCACATCCCCATGATGGCGGCGATTTGAGGAATTCCCATCGCCGACATGACCGCGTTATTGCGGAAGACTCGCCCGAAGTCGTCGGTGTCAGGGAATACATCTTCTTGCAGCGGAAGAAATACTCCGGCCGAATCGACAAGATAGATGGTCGGAATCCGATTCTCAATCGCGATGTTTTGCGCTCGAATCACCTTCTTCGAGGTCATCGGGAAAAATGCGCCTGCCTTCACCGTGGCGTCATTCGCAATGATCATCACCATGCGCGTATGAATTCGCGCCATTCCGGTGATCACACCCGCAGCCGGCGCGCCGCCCCACTCTTCGTACATTCCGTAGGCCGTGTAGATTCCGAGTTCGAAGAAACTGCCGGGATCAGCCAACTTTGCGATACGTTCCCGAGCTGTCAGGCGGCCTTTGGAGTGTTGGCTGTCGATACCTTTAGATCCTCCGCCTTCGCAGATCTTTTCGCCCTCGTTCCTCACTTGCGACATTAGGTCGGCCAGGAACCGCATATTGGCTTCGAAGCGCGCCGACGTGGGATCGACTTTCGTCGTCAGCACGGTACCCGACGGCGCGGAATTGCCTGCGAGAGTTTCTTCACGGTTGGCCATAAATCGAAGGAGCGGACTGACTACGGTATAACACGCGGGCAGAGCGGCGCAACGCGGTCGAAACGGGCGATCTGCAGGAATGAGTTCGCGGTGAAATCGTTCACCCGCGCGCCCGACGGATAGCTTCCGAAACCGGATCTTCCGCGATATCGTCGATCAGTCCCATTTGCAGTGCCGCATCCGCACTGACCGTTTCGGCAGCGATAAGCATCTGCAGAGCGCGAGCCTTGCCGACCAACCGCGGGAGTCGCTGCGTCCCTCCCCAGCCTGTGATCAACCCCAAGGCCGCACCACGATGGCCAAACACAGCATGTGGAGAAGCAATGCGATGGCGGCAGGCAAGCGCCAGATCGAGACCACCGCCCATGCAGTATCCAGCGATCGCTGCATAAACTGGCGCGGAAAAGTTTTCGACAGCCAGCATCAAAGCTTGTCCGATCTTTGAGAATTCGTAGCCGCTAGCACCCTCGAGGGCACTAATTTCCCGCAGGTCGGCTCCGGCAGAGAAAAACTTCTGATTGCCACAGATTACGAGTGGTCGCGCTTCAACAGCCAATCGCGAGATCTCATCGGTGAGCGAGCAAACGCAGTCGCGCGTGAGACGATTCGTGCCCTCGTCTGATGTCAGGCGCAAGACGCGGACGTCCTGAGCCAATTCGAGCTGAAATGTCGATTGCGACATGGACGCGGGATCGACTAAATTTCGACGCGGGAGCTACGAACTGCGCGTGATCCATTGGGCCAGGCGACATCCATCCTCTTCCAACAGGAATGTCCCCACGCCGAAGCATTCCCCGATCATCCGATTCGACTCTGGATCGCGAGCGGCCCGCGTGATCCACTGTTGACCCACACGGTATTGAGCAGCGGTGAACCATTTTTGCGGGAGCACTTCGACCAGCCCGGCCTGCAGGTAAAACACGAACAGCGCAAAGGCCGGGTCGTCATTCGAAAGAGCTTTATAGCTGGTCGGAATGATCAATTCGTCCAACATCGCAAGCTCTGGCGGCGGTTCAATCTTGTGCGTGCCGGGACCGAGCGCCAACGGGATTTCAAAATCCGCAATGGGCGCGGTCGCTGCATAGATTCGATCTGAGGATGGCTTGAACCATCCCGCAACCTCGGCGAGATCGAACGCCTTCAACTGGTCAGGATCGAAACATACGAGCCTAATGTTGCGGCCTTCGGGACACCATATCCCGAGCAAATTGGGCGGTACCAGGAATGGGCGACAATACGTGTTCAACGCAAGGCGAGCCTTCGCGGGTTCCTGCTCAAGCCCTAGCGTAACCAGATGCGCGACGGGGCCATCGGCTCCGTGGTGAGTCCATGTAAAGCGTTGTCCGGATGACGAGCGGAATGCGGGAAAGGTTTCCCAGTACCATGGTGCGGGGCCGACTGTCTTGGACAGTAGCTTGCTGACGCGCGAAGCGTCGATCTCAGACATTCCCGCCTGCCGGAACACCGGGTTCTTTCACATGGCTGCGGATGAATTGCACGATCTCGTCCATAGCAGTTCCCGGCTGAAAAATTGCGGCAACTCCAATTTGCTTGAGAGCCGCGATGTCCTGATCGGGAATAATTCCTCCGACCAGCACGATCACATCGTCCATTTTGTTCTTCTTCAGCAGATCCATTACGCGGGGAACGATCGCGTTGTGCGCACCGGACAGGATCGACAAGCCGATGACTTGGACGTCTTCTTGCAGCGCCGCGCTCACGATCATCTCAGGCGTCTGTCGGAGGCCTGTGTAGATGACTTCCATGCCGGCGTCGCGAAGCGCGCGCGCGATAACCTTAGCGCCTCGGTCGTGCCCATCCAACCCCGGCTTCGCCACGAGCACGCGGATTTTCATGTCAACCATGCCAATCCATTTAACCACAGTGCAGCGCAGAGGGGCACAGTGTCCGCAGTGATGCCAGCTAGAGAGTCTTGATATCCAAGCTGCGCCACATGTACCAGCACGCCACGCTACGATATGGTTCCCAGGCGCGTGCGATTTTTTCCATGTCTTTCGGCTTTGGCAGTTTCCGTTTCTTGTAGAGCTTCTTGATCGCCATCTGCACGCCATAGTCTCCGGTGGGCAGAACATTCGGACGGCGAAGCGAAAACATCAGAAACATGTGCGCTGTCCAGACGCCGATGCCTTTGACCTGTGTGAGGTGTTTGATCACCTCTTCGTCCGGAAGGGTGGGGAGACACGCGAAGTCGAGCAACCCAGACGCCGTCTTTACGGAAAGATCTTTCAAATAGGAGGACTTCTGCTTCGATAACCCAACGCTGCGCAACTGCGCGTCCGTTAGTTTGAGAATGCCTTCGGGAGTCAACGGCTCACCCGCGAGAGCCGCGAAGCGGTTGAAGATCGTCACCGCAGCCTTGCCATTCAGTTGCTGGTAGACGATCGCCTCCGCCAGGCTGCAGAACTCCGCCGGGCTGAACGTCATCCGGCACGGCCCCACCTGCCCAATGATGGCGGCCAGGATTGGATCGGCTTTCTTAAGGTGATTCACCGCTTTTCGCACGGCTAATATCTTTACCACAAGAACCAGCGGAGGGCGAAGAAAAAACGAATTGACGGCCGCGGCGATTATTTCGCCTTCTTTACCGCGATTCCCATGACTTCATATTTCCCCCCTCGCAAAAGCTTGTCGATTCCAACATAAGCACGCGCCGGAAAATTGCCGTGGAAGTATGTGCTGTAGACGCCATTGAACGTGTCGTAAAACTTCAAGTCGGTGCAGTAAACCTGAACCGAAACGAGATCGTCCATGGAAAAGCCGGCTCCCTCCACCGTCTTCTTCACGCCGTCCATGACCAGTTTGGCTTCAACTTCAGCGTCTGCTGGAGCCTGCCCAGTCTTCGGGTCTACCCCGATGTGGCCAGCGACATAAAGCGTATCGCCCACCAGCACGGCGTCGCTGAATGGCAGCGCCTTGGTGTCGCCGGGCCGTGGGTTCACGATGTATTTGCGATCTGCGGCGACCGACACGCCGCAAGCCACCAGAAGAAGCGCGATCAACAAGGCTTTGAGTTTCATAGTTTCCTCGCGATTGGATTGAACTAAGGCACGCAGGGTAACACGTGGAAGACCAGCTATCCGGAGAAATTCGTAATTCCGTCAGCACACCAGGCGTCGATTAACGCTCAAGCAGCTTTATGTTCGCCGCGCTTGAAATTCTCGATAAGATATTCGGAGGTTCGCAGAGAAAACGTCAGAATGCTGATAGTCGTCGTCTTGTCGGTGCAGTTCAAGAACACGCTGGCATCGCAGACGTATAGATTTTGCACGTCATGCGTCTGGCCAAAACGATTCGTCACGACTTTCTTCGGATCATTCCCCATTCGGCAGGTCCCAGTCTCATGCAAGCTGAAACCCGGGATCTCCGGCGCTTGTCCGGAGCCTTCGACCTCTCCGCCCGCCGCCCGCAGGACTTCGGCGCAAATTTCCTTGGAATGCTCCCACATTTTCAGAACGTTCTCGTCCCACTGGAAATGCAAGCGAGCCACTGGTATGCCGTACGGGTCCCTCACCTCTGGGTCGAGATCCACGAAGTTCGTGTCCGACCGGAGTGAAGGCGCCTGAATTCCAAAACTCACAGGGCTCGGGTAGCGCCGTTTGACTTCGCGCTTGAACGACGAGCCGAAGCCGTCGAGTTCCGTCGCGAATCCCGGAAACTCCGTGCAGCCGCCATCCGGATAAACCGAATACCCGCGAATGAACTTCTCTTGGTGCGGATTGGTCAGATTCTGCCAGCGCGGCATCCACGCGATCGTGCTGTCCGCCACGTGATCGGGAAAGCTCGGCTGCCCCAGCAACTGCGGGAGATATCCGTGCACGGCGTCGCCGTAAAGATGGTCACAAAGATTCCGGCCAAGCTGCCCGCTGGAATTCGCAATGCCGTTCGGCCATTGATGCGACTTCGAATTCAGCATGATCCGCGCCGATTCGACGCATGAAGCCGCCACGATCACAGCTTGACCGTAGACTTCCACTTCCTGCTTCGTCTTACGGTCGATGTAGGCAACGCCGGTCGCTTGCCCCGAATCATCGACGAGAATATTCTTCGCCAGCGCATTCGTCCGCAACTCAAGGTTCTTCGTCGCCTCCGCTTTAGGTAAGAGGAAATACGGCGTTGAGAAGAACGCTCCCACGTCGCAGCCGGTCGTACACTCTCCACAGAAGTGGCAAGCCGGATGACCGTCGTGCGGTTGCGTCAGTTGGGCACAGCGATCCGGCAGGTACGGCACTCCAAGCTTCTTGCAGCCCGCTTCCAGAATGTAGTCGAGGCAGCGAAACTTGAATGGAGGCAGGTAGCTTCCGTCCGGATTGCTGGGCCGATTCTGCACCGTACTCGCCACGCCGATCATGTTCTCGACGCGCGTGTAATAAGGGCCGATCTCCTCTTGAGTGATGGGCCAATCGACGTCATATCCGTCGAGCGATGCCGCCTTGAAATCAATATCGCCAAAGCGCGCCGAACTGCGCCCCCAGAAATTCGTCTTGCCTCCTACTGCATTGCAACGCGGCCACATCCACCGCGTACCGGGAGCAACCGTAAACGGAATCTCGTGATCCCATGCGGCTTTGGTGTACTCATTGTCCATGTAGCCAAACGATTCCTGGCGGGCGGGATCATCGAGGCCGCGAAACTTCATGTCCCACGGCATGCGGTGATAGCGGAAATCCTTCTCGGGATCGAGCCGTCTTCCGGCGTTCAGAGCACACACTTTCAACCCGGCCTCGCATAGCGTCTTGATCGCCATGCCTCCACCGGCGCCGGTTCCGATTACGATTACGTCGTAGGTGGTTTTCGCCATGATTTCCGAAAATTCAGGATTTTGCAGCTGCAGTTGAAAGATGCCGATGCTCACGGTCGTTCTTGTGCGGGCACTCGGGAGATTCGGAGTAGAACTTCAGAGCCGGATTGTCCAACTCCTTGAACCCGATCTCGCTGGTATAGAAGCCGGTCACCGTGTATTCGCGCATCAGGGCGAAGAATTTCCGTCCGTCCTCCTGGCCCGGCTTTGCTTTGTCTTTGAACCCGAGCGGCTCAAGCAAAGACACTTGCTCTTTCGCCCCCAGCGCGGAAAATTGCTTTCCGGTCGTTCGTTCACTGTGAGCGTTCAACCCTGTAAGGCCGGTTCGAAAGCGGTACTGCGCATCCGAGTCGTGCGCGACCATGAAATCGATAAACTCGGCGACACCCGCTTCTGTTGCTCCCGGAGTCGCGTCAGTCGGAATAATGATTTCCGCCAACCGTTCCACCATCCCGTACTCGGATTGTGTGAAGAACTGCGGATTGTAGGTCGCGGGCTTGATCTGCAAAGCGGCGTTGCCGATGTGGCCGCAGGCGAATCCCCACTTGCTGAATCCTGGGAAAGTTGCCGCCGCGGCGGCAATTCCCATGATGCGTAATACCTCGCGTCTTTGCGTTCCTTGTCCCGCCATGGCTTGCGTCTTCCCGTACGATGCTGCGCAGCGCTTCGGGGCGTTCGGGTTGCCAACGTCCCCGGTTTTGCTATGAGAGGAACTTGATCGTCTGCTCCACCAACGCAGCTGTCGGCTTGTAAGGATCCCCCGGCGCGTCGAACTCGATCGAGCAATACCCCTTGTAGTTGTGCTTTTTCAGGATGGCGAATGTCTTTGCCAAATCGACGTGAGAGGCCTTGCCCTGATCGTCCTCCTCGCCGTCCTTTACGTGGCAGATGCCGTACGCGTGGGCAAACATCGCTTCCATCGCTCGCTCGTCGAACGCTTCGTCGTGGCCCACCAGCGAATTGCCGAAATCCGGCAGCGCTCGCAGCCAAGGACTATTCACCTTCTCAATCACCTGGACAATGAAGAACGGATCCTCACTGACCGGGTTGTCATTCTCGAGGTGAACGACTACGCCCCTTGTCGCCGCGTACTCGGCGATGCGTGACAGTGTATCGGCCGCACGGCCCACATCCGGTTTCGAATCCTTGGCGCTGTCGATGTGCGTGCGAATGCTCGGCGAACCAAGCGCTACTCCTATATCGATCCATAGCTTGCTGCCGGTGACCGCGCTTTCCCGCTCGGTCGCGTCCATCGCGTATTGGCTGTGCCCTTGGTCCACTGCGATGTCAACCACGGCGGAATTGGCCTTCTCGGTGGCTGACCGAAACTCCTCAAGATATTTCGCATCGGTCGACGGGAAGACCGGGCTCCACGGCTCAATCTTGTGTACGTTGAACTTCTCCGCTACGTGGGCCGCGAAATCCTTGAGTTGCATCTGTTGCGACGCAGGAATCGTACTAGGAGTCTTGCCGTCCCATCCCTTCCATCCAGCGATAAACTCGCGGAAGGGATACGCCGCCACCGCAACGCGCTCGCGTGCAGCCGACGGGAACTTCACCGCAGGCCCAGGACCCGAAGCAAACACTATGTGGGGCAGAAGAGAAACACCAGCCGCTGCCGCGGCACACTTCCCAGCAAACTCTCTTCGCGTGATCCGCCTCATGCGCGAAAGTGTACCAGAGTACGTTCGTGGCCAAGCCGGCCGGCAGATTTTCACAGCTTAGCTCCTGTTCGAGTCTGGCTCCGCTCCAATAACATAAATCTACTATTGAAGTTCGAATTCTGAGCGTGGGATGATTTCTGCCTTCTCGTCTGGGGTTCCCACAAAATGGGGGTGGGTGCAAATGACAGCAGGAAGCCGCAGTCTTCCGAATGTTGCAATGGGGTCGGTCGGTGGGACCGGCTTTTTTGAAAAGCTGAATTCCCAATGGCACGAACGCGCCTTGCAGGTGTTCATGTTCATCGTGCTGGCGCACTGGGGCGAGCATCTCTTTCAGGCGTATCAGATTTATGTCATGGGATGGCCGCGTCCAAGAGCTAACGGCCTGCTCGGCCTGTGGTACCCGTGGCTCATAAAATCTGAAAGCCTTCACTACGGCTATGCGCTGGTCATGCTCATCTGCTTGTGGTTTCTGCGAAAAGGATTCACTGGGGTCTCGCACACCTGGTGGATGGTGGCATTCTGGATTCAGTTCTGGCATCACATCGAGCATTTTCTGCTTATCTATCAGGCCACGACGCACCATAATTTCTGGGGGCGTCCGGTTCCTTGCAGTGTTTTACAGTTGATTTTTCCGCGCGTCGAACTGCATCTGTTCTACAACTCGATCGTTTTTATTCCCATGGTGATTGCGATGTACTACCACATGTTCCCGCCGGTGGGTGAAATAGAACGAGCGAGCTGTACCTGCGCATGGCATCGGAACGAACTTCCGAGCGCGGCCTGATTGTTTTGGGAGACGGTGAAGTGGGGCGCTATCAGCTCGCGTTTGCCCTCATCGTCGTCTGCGCTGTACTTGGGGTGGGCTGTCGCGCGCAAAACGATCCGTCATCACTTGTGACAGTTGAGCATGAAATTACTCCGCAACCAATGCACGTGGGAAACGCAGAGATATCTCTGCGGCTTACAGATTCCGCGGGCCGACCAACGGTTGGAGCTCACATTACAGTCGAAGCTGACATGTCTCACGCGGGCATGAGTCCAGTTTTCGCGGAAGCAAAGGAATCGGATCCCGGCCGCTATCACGCTCAACTTTCTTTTGGGATGGCCGGGGATTGGGTCGTTCTCTTGCACGGAACGCTGGGCAGTGGCGAGAAACTGGAGCGTCAATTCGATGTTCGTGGCGTTCGACCCAACTAGGCGGAGCTGTTGAATCCGGCATCCATCCCGTCGTCCGAGGATCTCGAGTCTCCCCCGTTTGACCTGATGCAAGTTCCGGGTCTCGGATCGTTGTTCCGCTGGCGCTATGCGCGTCCCGTCCTGCAGGCACCATTGCTCGTCATTAGCATCGTGATGATCCTGCACGGACTGTTAGGGCCCTCATTGGCTCCAAAGAATCTGGCCACAACTCTGAGCTGGCTGCATTTCCGGGGTGTACTCGCTTTGATTTTGCTGTGCGCCGGGAACTTCTTCTGTCTGGCGTGTCCCTTCATGCTGGTGCGCCAGGCAGCTCGGCGCTTCTTCAAACCAAGGTTCGCGTGGCCGCGGGCCTTGCGCAACAAATGGCTTTCGGTCGCGCTCTTCGTGCTGATCCTGTTTTCCTACGAGTTGTTCGACCTCTGGTCGTCTCCGTGGTGGACCGCTTGGCTGATCATCGGATACTTTCTTTCCGCCCTTATCGTCGACGGACTGTTCACACACGCTTCCTTCTGCAAGTTCGTTTGCCCGATCGGACAATTCAACTTCGTCGCCTCGACCCTTTCGCCATTTGAAGTCAAAGTCCGCGATCAGGATATTTGCACGCGATGTATGACGAAAGACTGCATTCGCGGCAGACGGGAACCGTCTTCAGACCTGGTCGTCATACGCGGCTGTGAACTCGCCTTATTTCAGCCGCGCAAAGTCGGCAACATGGATTGCACCTTCTGCCTCGATTGCGTCCATGCGTGCCCGCACGACAACGTCGGCATATTGAGCCGGTTGCCGGGAAGTGAACTGACCAACGACTCCCTGCGCTCCGGGATCGGTTACTTCTCAAAGCGGAAAGATCTGGCGGCCCTCGCGATTGTGTTCACGTTCGGCGCACTGCTCAACGCCTTCGGGATGGTGAGTCCCGTTTATGCCGTCGAGGCCTGGCTCGGTCGAAGCCTGCATCTTCACACCGAGGCACCCGTTCTCGGGATCATTTTCGCAGCGTTCCTGATCCTCGAACCGGTGCTGCTTTTAGCCGGGGCCGCGTGGGCCACGCGCAAATGGGGCTCCGTTTCGCGATCACTACTACCGACGATAGTGCGATACTCTTACGGCTTGGTGCCGCTCGGGTTCGGTATGTGGCTCGCTCACTACGGTTTTCACTTTCTCACCGGGCTCTATACCATTGTTCCCGTGACGCAGAGCGCTGTCGCGAGCCTGGGAAGAGCTTTTCTTGGGCAACCGCGCTGGTCTTTGACCGGCCTGCCCGCGAATATGGTGCAGGTCATTGAAATTGGATTTCTCGTGCTCGGGTTTGCTGGATCACTCGCAGTGACTCACGGTTTGGCGGAGGAGGATGCTCCGAACCGGACTTTGCGCGCGTTCCTGCCGTGGGCCCTTGTGAGCGCAATCCTGCTCGCCGCGTCCCTGTGGTTAATCTTCCAGCCGATGGAAATGCGGGCAACTCTGATGAGCGGGTAAATTGCGGACGACATCCCTGCTGCACTGAACTGGATTCGTGGAAGTCACGTGGCGAAGAGCAGCCTGCGAGATCGGTTTGGAAAGACATGATGGATAGGTCTGTTGGCAGAGCGTTGGCTGTGGTGTGCGCCTGGATCGCGCTCACGCTACTGCCATTGCCCGCCAGTGCGCACAATGGTCCGCCCTTTCCCATTATCGAGAATCGAAAAGTGGCAGGATGCGTGATTTCCCTCTGGACCCATCCTGACATCGGTACTGGAACATTCTTCGTGATCGTCGATGCAGTTCCGGGAGGCAAGATTCCAGGCGATCTGAAGGTAGAAATCGGCATTCAGCCGGAAAGCGGACGGTTAGCCGAAGTGATTTATCCAACCGTCCGCGAAGACAGTCACGGGCAGGTGGAGTTTAACAACTCGGTCCAGTTCGACCGCGATGATTTTTTTCGCGTGCGGCTTATCGTACAAAGTTCGCAGGGTAGTGAGGAAGCCTTGTCGAGAGTGGAAGCAACACCTCCAGGTTATGGACGCTGGGATCTTCTGCTCTATCTGTTGCCGTTCCTTGCGGTCGGATTCTTATGGTTTCGGGGGATGTCCCAGCGTCGCCGTTTCAAGAACAAAAACAAAGGATTGCAGGCCGCTTGATGTCCAGCGTGCCACCTCCAAAAATGCGCTCAAAGCCATTCGTGAACTTTGTGAACGAAATCTCCCTTCTTCTCGCGGCATCTCTGATCGTGCTGTCCGTCAGCTGTAACTCGGCGCCCAAGTTTCCCGAGAAGAATTCGAAAGCCTACTCGGACGTCGTATCCGCATTTTATGTGGGCCTCTCGGCGTTGCAGGTGGGCGACGATGTCCATGCGGAAAGCAGGCTCTCTGAGCTAACGCGGCTGGTGCCTGGCGAGCCGGCTGGATGGGCAAACTGGGGCATCCTCGCCCTGCGCCAGAGAAACTATGATGCCGCGGCCCAACGATTTCAAAAGGCGCAATATCTGGCTCCGAACAACGACCAGATTTACAGCCTCATGGGCCTGCTGGACAGCCAGCGTGGCAACGCCGGCCAGGCGCTCATTGACCTGCGCAAGGCGATAGAACTCAATCCTAAGAATTTGCGTGCGACTTACCAACTTGCTGAGGAAACGGAACGCCAAGGCGCGCCCGACGCTGAGGCTCAATTTCAGAAGCTTGTCGAAAACATTCTGAACGCACAGCCCAATAATTTGGCTGCGTCGCTCGAACTAGCTCGTGTCTCCGCGAAGCAGGGTGAGGCAGCGACCGTAAAATCCGCCGTGGAAAAAATCGCAGCGCAGGGTTCCAATTGGCCGCCAGAGGTGCAGCGCCAACTGAAATCGGTCCAGACGGCAGTTTCGTCCGGGGATCTGCACACAGCGGCGACGCAAACTACGTTCCTGCGCAACGTTTTGATGCGAGTGCCCGACTACCGTCTCAGTCTTCGCGCGATCAAGGCCGCCCCCGGTGAAGAGGCCGAGCCGTTTACCCGCTTTCTGCTTTTGAAAAATCCCGTCTTCCGGCCGGCGCTGCCAGACCTTGCGCTCGCGTTCGATCCGAAGTCATTACCGACCACTGACAACGCTCGTTGGAATTGGATCGGAGCCATTTCTCTCGGCAGTATGGGCGTGCCTGTGGTCGCCGAAGCCAACGGACGAGAAGTCCATCTTGCAAGCGGAGCGAAGTTTTCATTTCCCGGAGGATCGCGTGCGATCCCGCCAACTCCCGAAGGCGTGATCCCCGTCGATTTCAACTACGACTTCAAGACCGACCTGGTGCTTGCTGGCGCAGGCGGAGTCCGGCTGATGCGCCAAGAGAGCCCTGGCGCTTTCACCGATGTCACGCCCCAGAGCAAGCTTCCGAAGCAGATCGTTGCTGCGCCCTATACGGGCGCATGGGCCGTCGACATCGAAGCGGATGGCGATCTCGACATCGTTCTTGGCGCGAGGGTCGGCGTCCCGACTGTGCTTAGAAACAACGGGGACGGAACGTTTCTCGCGATTCATCCCTTCACCGGAATCTCAGGATTGCGTGGCTTCGCCTGGGCCGACTTCGATGGAGACGGAAATCCGGATGCAGCGATCATCGACGGATCGGGGAAACTTCACGTGTTCATGAACGAGCGGCAGGGTCAATTCCGCGACCGTCCTTTGCCTTCGAGCATTTCAAGCGTAAATGCGATCGCCGTCGCAGATGCAAATAACGATGGCATCCTCGATCTTGTGGCGGTGCAGGCGGACGGGTCCATTGTCCGAATCTCGGACAAGAATGAAGGCGAGAGTTGGACCACTGCGGAAATCGCGAAGGTGCCCGACGCCGCTCGCAACCTTGCCGGAGACGTGCGCCTGAGTGCCGCGGACCTCGACAACAACGGCGCGCTCGATCTCCTGCTGTCGCCGGTCCCCTCTTCCTCCGGAGCGACTGCCGGCGGTCCGCTCATCTGGTTGGGCGACGAAAAAGGTGGCTTCACCCCACTAAATCACCCGATTGCTCCACCGTTCGTGTTCTCCGCTGCCGATGTGAGCGGGAACGGTCATCTGGACTTGCTCGGACTCTCTGCCGAGGGACAGCCAGTGCAGAGTGTTAACCATAGTTCACAAAACTATCATTGGCAGGTCGTTCGTCCGCACGCCGTACAGGCAGTCGGCGATCAGCGAATCAATCCTTTCGGTGTCGGCGGAGAAGTCGAAGTCCGCTCCGGACTGCTTGTGCAGAAACAACCCATCACCGGGCCTGAACTGCATTTCGGCTTAGGCCAGCAAACAGAAGCAGAGGTTGTGCGCGTTGTCTGGCCAAACGGCACAGTGCGCGCCGAGTTTGGCGTGAAGGCCGATCAGGACGTCGTCACAGAACAGCGGCTCAAGGCGTCTTGCCCCTTCCTGTTCGCCTACAACGGCAAGCAAATGGAATTCGTGAAGGACGCAGTTCCCTGGGGCTCCGCAATCGGCCTGCGCATCAACACCATTGGCTCCGCCCAGATCGCCACCACAGGCGAGTGGTACCGGATTGGGCGGGATCAGCTTGTACCGCACGATGGGTACTATGACATTCGCGTCACTGCGGAACTCTGGGAAGTTTATTACTACGATTACTTGTCGCTGACTACGGTCGATCATCCGGTGGGAACAGAGATTTTTGTGGATGAGCGATTCGCGATTCCTCCCGCGAAACTTGGCATCACCACGGTTTCAACGCCGCACAACCTCGCGCGTGCGACCGACGACACCGGGCAGGATGTGACCGACCTTCTTCGCGAGCTCGATGGGAAAGCAGTCAGCACGTTCGGGCGCGGACAATTTCAGGGCGTGACCCGCGACCATTATCTGGAACTCGACCTTGGCGACGATGCACCGACGACCGGGCCTTTGTATCTCGTCGCACAGGGCTCAATCCACGACACCGAATCGTCGGTGAACGTGGCGATCACGCAAGGCAACCGCTGGCGTGCACATGGATTGAGCGTCGAAGTGCCTGACGGTCACGGTGGCTGGGTCACTGCGCAAGATAATCTCGGTTTTCCTGCAGGTCGCAAGAAAACGATTCTTTTCAATCTGACGAATATTTTCCGTCCGGGAACGTCGCACCGCGTGCGTTTGCGGACGAATCTGGAAATATACTGGGACGCGATTCATTGGGCACAGGGATCTCCCGACACGAAGCTCAAAGAAGTGACTCTCGATCCTGAAGTAGCCGACCTGCACTATCGGGGATATTCCGTCATGAATATGCCTGTGGGCGCGGGCGCTCCGGAGGTTCCGGACTACAACGTGATCGAAGGGACCAAACAACGCTGGCGCGACTTGATCGGATACTACACGCGCTACGGCGATGTCCGTGAACTGTTGAAGACCACGGACGACCGCTACGTCATTGTGAACTCCGGCGACGAGCTTTCTATGCGCTTCGCAGAACAGCCACCTCCGCCGGCAGGCTGGGTGCGCGATTTCGTGATCAAGGGCGACGGCTGGATCAAAGACGGCGACTACAATTCGACTTTTTCGAAAACTGTGCTGCCTCTTCCCTACCACGCGAAGAACGAGTACACGGAGCGTCCGGGTGCGCTCGAGAACGAGTGGACCTATCGGCAACATCCGGAAGACTGGCAGAACTTTCATACCCGTTACGTCACGCCTGAAGTTTTCAAGAACGCGTTGCGGGCGCGCAGCGATTCGGGGGAGCCGGCCAGGAGTGAAGTCTCGAAATGAACGGGAACCGGGTCGCCAGGATTGTCGTTGGGATCTTCTTCGTCGGATTGCTGGTTACGCCGCTGGTCATCAAGCGCATATCGGCGAAGCACGACGCTGACCGCGCAAGTGCCGACTCCGCTACCGCATTGGCCCGTCACGGTTTTTATCTGCAAGAGGTTTCTCATTCCGCGGGGATCAACTTCGTGCACCAGGCGCCGGCGCTCGATCCGAAGCTCGAACCCATCATGCCCGAGGTCGCGTCCATGGGAGCTTCAGTCTCGATCGTGGACTTCGACCGTGACGGCTGGCCTGATATCTATGTTGTGAATAGTGCGATAGGCAGCAAGAACGCACTCTATCGCAACATGGGCGACGGCACGTTCAAAGACGTGGCCGGCGATCTCGGCATCGCCGACGTCAACCAAACTGGCACCGGCGTTTCGACGGGAGCGGTTTGGGGAGACTTCGACAACGACGGATACGAGGACCTATTTCTCATCAAGTGGGGGCGCCCAGAGCTCTATCACAACGACCAGGGCCGCGGTTTCACCCGCGTCAGTGACCAAGCCGGACTTCCGCATTGGATGAATGCTGATACCGCTATCTGGTTCGACTACGACGGTGACGGACTCCTGGATTTGTTCGTCGGTGGCTACTACTCCGAAGACATCGACCTGTGGCATCTGACGACCACGCGGATCATGCCCGACAGCTTTGAATACGCCAAGAACGGAGGGCGGAAATATCTCTTCCACAACCTGGGCAACGGCAAGTTTGAAGAGGTCAGCGAAAAAGTAGGAATCAATAGCCACCGGTGGACCCTCGCAGCTTCAGCCGCCGATCTTCGAGGCACAGGGCATCCCGATCTTTTCGTCAGCAACGACTACGGAGTATCCGAACTTTACTTCAACGATGGCAAACAGTTTCATGAGGTCGGCAAACAAACCGGCATCGGGTTCGCTCCAAAGAGCGGAATGAATACGGCATTCGGCGACATTCTGAATCAAGGCAAATACGCCGTGTATGTGTCCAACATTTCCGAAGACGGCGTCCTCATTCAGGGCAATAATTTATGGGTACCAAAGCAAGGCACGTCCGGCGATACGCTCGAGTATGAAAATCTGGCGCGCGATTTCGGCGTGGAGCTTGGCGGCTGGAGCTTCGGCGCGCAGTTCGGCGATCTCAATAACGATGGAACGCTCGACCTCTATCTGGCGAATGGCTACGTCTCGCTCGACCGCAATCGCAGCTACTGGTACGACTTTTCGAGGGTTGCCGGGGGCAACAGCACAATTATCGGCGACGCGAAAAACTGGCCCGCCTTTGAAGGTCGTAGTCTCTCCGGATATCAGAACAAGCGTGTGTGGTTGAACGATGGTGCGGGCAAGTTCATTGACGTAGCCCAGGCCGTCGGAGTGCGCGATACTTACGACGGACGGGCGGTGGCTCTTGCCGATTTGTGGAATCGCGGAGTCCTCGACGTGATCGTGGCCAATCAAAAGGGACCACTGCTGGTCTACAAAAATACGGTTGCGCCCGACAACCAATGGATCGAATTCCAGTTGGAAGGAACTGCCAGCAATCGCAGCGCGATCGGCGCGCAAGTCCGCTTATTTTGGAATGGTCAGGAGCAGGTACAAGAAGTTGCAGGCGGCACGGGCTTTTCGGCCGAGAACGACCGGCGCCTTCATTTTGGTCTCGGAAAAAACCCGAAGATTGAGAAGGCCGTGATTCGATGGCCCTCGGGCAAGATTCAGACCATCGATCAGCCCGCCGTGCACCAGTTGCTTAAAATCAAGGAGCCTGTATGAGTCCGACAGAAGCACTCGCGCCGCCACAAGCGCCACCGGTGAAGCGCAAGCCGCTATTCAGCCTCGACAACCGCTACATTGCGCCCGCGTTCATTACCTGCATCCTGCTTGCGGGTCATTTGTCGTTCGGCATCCTCGAAAGTTACCAGAAAACTCTGTTGGCGATCGTCACCAGTATTGCGTTCGAAATGGTGTTGGGACAGATTTACTTTCACAAATGGCTTCATCCCGCGAGCGCTTATATTTCCGGCATCAGCGTAGGCATTCTGGTGCGCTCACCTGCCTTCTGGCCTTATGCACTCTGCGCCGCGATTTCGATCACTTCGAAGTACGTCATTCGCGTGCGTGGCCGCCACATCTGGAATCCCTCAAATTTCGGAATCTCCGTCTTGCTGTTTCTCGCGGCGGACACGGTTGCGAGTCTTAGCATCCAGTGGGGAAACTATTTACTGCCCATGCTGGTGATTTGGGCACTGGGTTCAGTCATCATCGCGCGGCTTCATCGCTTCCACATCACAGGCATCTATGTCGCGTCGTTCCTGGCGTTCGCATTTTTGCGAAGCTGGATGACCCATAGCCCGTGGCAATCCGAAGTCGCTCCGATCACCGGCCCGATGTATCAACTCTTCATTTTCTTCATGATCACCGATCCCAAGACGACGGTGCGTTCGAAACGCTGGCAGTGCATCGTCGTATTTCTCGTGGCTCTGGTGGAAATGGTGTTGCGGCTCGAGCAGGTGGTCTACGCGCCCTTCTACGCTCTATTCATTGTGGGTCCGGCGGCGATGCTGGTTGAAATGTGGATGGATTCGCGCCGCGAGCGATTGCTAAAGGTGGTAGCAGCGTAGTGACTTCCGTGCAACCAAGAAGTCCGCGCGGATGGGTGCGAACGTTGGCGTTGTGCCTGCTCGCGGGCGCAATGCTCTTCGCGGGAGCTTGTCAAAAATCGGCACCCGACGAATCGGCAACGCCTCGCCCAGATGAGAATCGCGCCCCAGCTGTAGCTCCTGTGAGAACACCCGGCGAACCTCCTGCTGCAACAATTTCCTTCAATGCTCCTCCCGCGGCAGCCAGCGCCCCACGCCCCTCCGGTCCGATCGAATTCACGGATATCACCGCGCAAGCGGGCATCCACTTCAAACACAACACCGGAGCGTTCGGAAAAAAATATCTGCCGGAGACGATGGGGAGCGGCGTTTGCTTCATCGACTACGACAACGACGGATGGCAAGACATCCTTTTCGTCAATTCCATGGATTGGCCCGAGCACAAATCCGGATCGTCATACCCGGCGCTGTATCACAACAACAAGAACGGCACATTTACCGATGTAACTCGTCAGGCAGGACTCGCAGTTGAAATGTACGGCCTGGGCTGCGCCGTGGGTGACTACGACAACGACGGATACGACGACCTCTACATCACGACCGTCGGTTCCAACCACCTGTTCCGGAATCTTCACAACGGCAAGTTCTCCGACGTAACCGCGAAAGCGGGCGTGGCCGATCCCGGATTTTCCGCGAGCGCCGTCTGGTTTGACTTCGACAATGACGGCAAGCTCGACCTTTTCGTCGCCCACTACATCGAGTGGACTACGGCGACCGACCAGTATTGCTCCCTCGACAACAAGAACAAGTCCTACTGCACACCGCAAAGGTTTAAAGGACAGACTTCGGCTTTGTTTCACAACAAGGGGGACGGGACTTTCGAAAACGTTACCAAGAAAGCCGGCCTGTATGATCCTTCGGGCAAGGCGCTAGGGATCGCACTCATCGATTACGACAAAGACGGCTGGCTTGATCTTTTCGTATCGAACGACACGGAAGCGAACAAGCTCTACCACAACAATCGAAACGGCACTTTCACCGATGAAGCCGTTCCTGCCGGACTGGCTTATGGCGAGGCGGGCACGGCGCGCGCTGGAATGGGTACCGATGCCTCTGACTACGACAACTCCGGGTGGCAGAGCCTGGTGCTGGGAAACTTCACGAATGAAAGCATGTCGCTGTACCACAACGATGGCTCGGGACTTTTCACAGACGAGGCTCCGATCACGGGAATTGCGCGGATGTCGAACAAGTCTCTGACCTTCGGAACATTTTTCTTCGATTACGATCTCGATGGTTTGCCTGACATTCTCGCCATCAACGGACACGTGTCCGACGACATCAGCGTCGTGCAGCCCAACGTTAAATATGCGCAACCCCCGCACCTGTTCCGCAATGCGGGCAATAACAAATTCGATGAAGTGACCACAAAGGTTGGCCCGGCCCTGCAGAAACCGATCGTGGGTCGAGGTGCCGCCTACGCGGACTTCGACAACGACGGCGATCTCGACTTGCTAATCACCGCCAATAACGGCCCGGCTCGCCTTCTGCGCAACGACAACGGCAATCAAAACGATGTTTTGCGGATCAAGACCATCGGCACGCGATCGAACCGCGACGGCATTGGAGCCAAGGTCACGGTCAAGACGGGCGCGGGAACGCGGCTCTTTGGCATGGTCAAGACTGGTTCGAGCTACCTGTCGCAGAGCGAACTGCCGTTGACGTTCGGCTTGGGCAGGCCTGAACCGATAAAACCGTGAATGTAGAGATCGTTTGGCCCAGCGGTGTGAAGGATTCCATCTCAAAAGTAAAAGCGAATCAGTTCATCACGGTGCAAGAAGGCAAGGGTATCGTCAGTACGCAGCCGATTGTGTTCACGCATTGAGTCCGCCAGACTAGGCGCTTAGCAAGCGTTGTACGATGTGCTGCCACTCCGCTTCGAGCGCCCCATTGAAAACCGGCTTTCCGGCTCGGCGATACCAGTAGCCGGCGTTGGCCGAATCTCCTTCCTTGCGGTGCAGATAAGCATGCACCCATGCGCCCGCCAGACTCTCGTCCTCTTGTGCTGATTCGTGGGCCTTGGACCAATCGCCCTTCGCATCCCACCACAGCCCTTTCAAAGGATCGTTCAATGCGATAGGCGGAACGTCCTGCGATAGAGAATTGCGAAATTCCTCGAGCGTCATGCGCGCGCACCCATGGATATGGAGCCTCGATGAGCTCCGTCACTTGAACTCTTCCGCAAAGGTGAGAGCGGGTGCTTCGACGGGAATGGCCTTAAAGCTGTTGCCATTTTGCAATTCATACTGATCTTCGAGTGTCTTCTCCCATGAGGCGAAGTTTACATGGAGCGACTTGGCCGTCGCGTGAAGTTCTCTCGAGATGCTGACGAACGCGGTCGCTCCGCCAACCGCGCCCATGGGATTGAGACTAGTTGCGATCGAAAGGCTGGCGTTTGTGATGTCGTACGCGAGCTTCATCTTTTCGCGCACGGTGAGACCTTCACTGCCCAGCTTCGAATCCTCCAGGCCCGGATAGCGCACGAACAATCGTGTGTAGTTGTTGGCAAAGCGGCGGGCCGCCGGGCCTTCGGTTGGAACGAGAGCGGGCATGTAGATTGGCGACAAGGTAATGTCTTCTTTCGCCAGCTTGAGCATGAGCTGCCCATTCTTGGTCTCGACCTTCTTGATGTCCGCCGGCGTGATCGTCAGAGAATCGAAATCGGTCTTTCTGGAAGACGATGCTTCGAGAACGAGGTCTCCCAGACCATCGTCGCCCGCATTCTTGTCGGGCGGGATGGGCTGTCCTCGTTTGTCGTAGGACGAGAGAAAGATCATCTGCAAATGTTCGGAATTCAATTCGCATTTCACCGCGTGATCTTTCTTGTGCCCGCGAAGCTCGGCGTAAAACGATACCGGCAGGTTCTGACTCGCAACCGCGTCAAAACTGCGCATCGCGGAATGACCGTCATTGGCCTGCAGGAACACCAGTCCCACGAGTTCGTTGGCTTCGGCTCCAAGTGGAAACAGTCCCATTCCAGTTGCGAGATGGTCCGCTGCATCCGCGAGTTCTTGCTGCGCGTACGCATAGGGAACGCCAAAACCCCCAACCTGTTGCAGTTTTTTCTTCTTGTTCTTGTAGTGCTGCTGCCGGGCTCGCTGACGGCGCTTGTAGAGAGCGGCCCGGTCGTCCATGCCGTTAAACGTCAGGTTCATCGCGCGATTGAGCAGATCTGAGAGTGTCTCTTCCGCCGCATCGACTTCTTCGTCGTACTTCTCCTTCTTAATTTCCAGGGTCTGAAGGTGGACGTCAGCCTCGGCCTGCGCGTCGGGGCTCGTTTCGCTCTGCCGATAGTTCGTGAAGTACTCTTTTGCATGATCCACGTGGCCCATGGCCTCGTACATCAACGCAATTCGCCACTGCGTGGGGGCGAAATCGGGAGCTACGTTCTTGGCTTTCTGAAAATCCGCAAGAGCTCGGTCAAATTTCCGCTCCTCAAGCGCGCGCGTAGCTGATGAATACAGCCTTTGCACCTGCGGACCTTTATCCTCCGGCAGTTGCAGCAAGGCATCGATGTCTGCGATCCGCTGGCGTGTGCGGGCTGCATCGGTGGCGTTCGGCGCCAGTTCCAGATATCGGCTCAAAAGCTGCGATGATTCCTTGAGCCGTCCATTGTCTTCAGCGCAATTTGCCAGGTCGAAGATGAGCGCAGGAGACGCGCTATTGGCGGCCTTTAGCTCACCCAGAGTCTGGCAGAGGCTTGCGGTTCGATGCACTTTGGAGTTGGTGTGAGTATGTCCAGCAGGCGCGTCTTTCGCGGCTTTGCTTTCTGCAACGTTCACGACCGGCGCAGCCGCATCTTGCGACTCCACCTGCAGTGTCGGAGATTCGTCCTCGAGCGAAGCAGCGAACCCGACGTTCTCAATCAGCTGATTGGCGTAGAGGATACGGTCCCGTTCAACATCGTTGCGGGACGGCGGCTGCATCCCTGTCATCCAAACGGTCCGCATCTGCTTCAGTTTTGCAACGCGCTTGGGATCCGCACCGCCCAGGATGGCCTCGTCCAAAAAGCCCAGGGCCATCGCCGTGTCACCCATCTGCCGATGACACAGGGCCTGATCGTACGAAAGGACCGCGCCGAATGACCCCAGTTGCTGCGCGGTCGTCAGCGTTTCGCTGGCCGGCTCGAATTTGCCCTGATCGTAAAGTTGCTTCGCCTGCTTGAGCGAGTCCTTCACGCGCTTGCGGATCTCTTCATCGATCCGCTTGACGGCTTTCTCAGCGTCCTTCGTTTCCCAGAAAGCCTGCGAATTCGCATACAACTTGCGGGCTTCGACCAGATCTCCGGATTGCTCCAGTTCTTTGGCTTGCTGGACAAGTTCCTTGGCTTGGCCTTCGAGCGCCTTCTTTTGATCTTTCTCATCGCTAGCGTAGGCAATGGCGGTGAGCAGGAGCAACATCACAAGCAGTTTCGGTTTCATCGTAGATCCCTTTCGGCGAACGGATCTCAAACGGGTCCCCGAACTCCCGAGTGCGCACAAGAGTTGACCGTCGTGAAAAAGCTCGCGGCACAGCAAGATGCGAGCCAGCGCACAGTCTTCATTCTTAGATTTGTGTCGAACGCCCCAATAGCGAACGGATACAGCGGTACTGAACAGTACAATTTTCCCGGCCAGTTGTAAACACGGGAAAGACAAGTTTGTTTTAGCTCCATAATTCTGTCACCCCCTAACGGCAACGTGAAAATGTCACCCCATGAGAGGAAGGACATTCGCGTTGAGTCAGAAGGAACTGCAACGAGTGAGCGTAATTTCGAGTTGTGTTAAAGGAGACATGGCGTGCGCCAGAGCTGCCGAACTGCTCTCGCTCAGCATTCGTCAGGTCAGGCGTCTAAAGAAACGTTTGCGGGAGCAGGGAGAGGCAGCTCTGGCGCACGCCAGCCGCGGACGGCCCAGCCCCCGTCGTCTGCCGCAGCGGGTGCGCCGGGCGGTTGTTGGCTTAGCCCGCACCACCTACGCCGGCTTCAACGATCACCATCTCTGCGAAAAACTTTGCGAGGTCGAGGGCTTCTCCCTCAGCCGTGAGACCCTCCGTCGTCTTTTGCGCCAGGCCGGTCTGGGCTCTCCCCGCAAACGCCGCGCTCCCGCGCATCGCCAGCGCCGTCTGCGATCCGCTCGCGAGGGCGAACTGGTACAACTGGATGGCTCGCCCCACGACTGGCTGGAAGGCCGCGGTCCTCGCCTCACGGCGCTCGGCCTGCAGGACGATGCCACCGGTAAAATCCTCGCCGCCCAGTTCTTCCCCTCCGAGTCCGCGCTCGGTTATCTCTCCCTGCTCCGCCAACTGCTGCGTCGCCACGGTACTCCGCTCGCCTTTTATGGCGATCACAGCGGCATCTTCGTGCGCAACGACGACTTCTGGTCGGTGGAAGAACAACTCGCCGGAAAACGTCAGCCCACTCAGTTCGGACGCGCTCTCGAACAACTCGGCATCACCTTCATCGCCGCTCGCAGTCCACAAGCCAAGGGCCGTGTCGAACGCCTTTGGGGCGTGCTCCAGGATCGTTTGTGCAGCGAACTGCGTCTCGCGCAGGCGGGTGATCTGGACTCCGCCAACGCCCTGCTGCGCGTTTTCACGGCGGACTACAACCGCCGCTTCGCCCGCCGACCCCGCGCCATGCAAACCGCATGGCGCCCTGCTCCCGAAAATCTGGATCGCATCTGCTGCTTTGTCCATCAGCGCGTGGTCAGCAACGACAACATCGTGCAGTGGGACGGCCAGCGCTTTCAGATCCCGCAACAAGGGCAACGCTTCAGCTTCGCGGGAGCCAAAGTCCACATCTATCAAGCTCTTGACGGGTGCGTTTCGCTCTATTACGGCGACACCCGCCTGCAACACACCCTGGCTTCGCCAGGGTGACATTTTCATGTTGCCGTTAGGGTGACAAATTCACGTTGCTACAACACACGGGAAAGACAAGTTTGACATGGGTGCTTGTGATGGATGGGGTAGAATCGCACCCGCCCTTCAACCATCAACCTGCGGAGGATTTCATGAAATCGCTGCGCTCAGGGGGATCACGTTTGCCCCTCGTCGCTTTCGCCGCGCTGTGTTTCGCGCCTTTAATACAACCCGCTCAAGCTCAGTCCTCCGCCGGCAAGAATTCCAGGAGCGCAGCGTGCCCGAACGACGACAGTGGCCTGACTCTGCCGTCCGGGTTCTGCGCCACCGTGTTTGCCGATGGTATCGGCCACGCGCGCCATATGGTCGTCGCGCCGAGCGGGGTGGTCTACGTCAATACGTGGTCGGGGGACTACTACAACTTCGACAAAGTTCACGAAGGTGGTTTCCTGGTGGCCCTGCAAGACAAAACGGGGACCGGAAAAGCGGGCACAATCGAGCGTTTCGGTGAAACTGTGCAATCCGGTGGAACAGGTGGCACGGGCATCGGCTTATTCAAAGGCTCGCTCTATGCCGAGAACAAGGACCGCATCCTTCGCTATTCCCTTCCCGCGGGCATGCTGGTGCCGCAGAACGCGTCGGAAACAGTAGTCTCTGGATTGCCTCTGGGCGGTGATCATCCGATGCATCCATTTATCATCGATGCGCACGGATCGATGTTTATCGACGTCGCGACAGCAACGAATGCCTGCCAACCGCAAAACCGCCAGCCGAAGGTGCCCGGCGCGAAGCCTTGCACGGAACTTGAAACTCGTGGCGGCATCTGGCGTTACGACGCAACGAAAACCGATCAGACATTCTCCCCCGGCGGCCGGTATGCAACCGGAATCCGTAATGGAGAAGGCTTCGCGATCGACTCCGCCGGACGGTTGTTTGTGACTCAACACGGCCGTGATCAATTGCATTCAAATTGGCCGGATCTGTACCAGGCTTCGGAAGAAGCAACGCTGCCCGCGGAAGAAGTGATGCAGTTGAAGTCCGGCGGCGACTACGGTTGGCCCGAATGTTACTACGACAGCTTCCAGAAAAAGTTGGTGCTCGCTCCGGAATATGGCGGAGACGGAGGGAAAACCGTCGGCGAGTGCGCGAACAAGACCGGTCCCGTGGCCGCATTCCCCGCGCATTGGGCCCCGAATGCGATGGTGCATTACGACAATAAGGCATTCCCTTCGCGCTATCGTAACGGCGTCTTCATCGCATTTCATGGCTCTTGGAACCGTGCACCCTATGCGCAAGCGGGGTACAACGTCGTATTTCAGCCGCTCGACGGCGACAAGGTCTCAGGCCCGTGCGAAATTTTCGCTGATGGCTTTGCCGGACCCGTGAAGAGTCCAGAAGGTGCGGTGCATCGTCCCTCAGGTCTCGCGGTCGGACCAGACGGCTCACTCTACGTAGCCGACGACATACGTGGACGAATCTATCGAATCGTCTACACGGCCGATCCTTCAGGGCCCGCACCAAAGACCACTCCATGCCCAAGCCTCACTGCTCCTGCGGGCGACATTGTTCAAGCCAATGCACAGCCGCCAGAAAGCAACACCGCCGGCATGCCAGTCCCGGAAGGTTCTTCGCCTGAGATGGTTGCCTTAGGTGATCGCATCTATCACGGACAGGTGGGCGGGGCCAGTTGCGCAGGTTGTCACGGTGCAAATGCAACGGGCTCAGGATTGGGTCCGGACCTGACGAAAACGAAGTGGATGTGGAGTGATGGCAGCTTTGCCGGAATTTTGAAAGTGATCACCAACGGTGTTCCGCAACCCAAGCAATATCGCAGTCCGATGCCGCCCATGGGCGGAGCGCAACTGTCCGACACACAGCTCTCGGCAGTCGCGGCCTACGTGTGGGCCCTCAGCCATAAGCCGGATGCAGGTTCGAAGTCTGCGCCCGCCAAACCGCTCGCTCCCGGCGACAAGATTTCCCAAAGGGTGTTGCCGCAACCAGGGATGGCTGGATCATCTTCGGAACAAAAACGGGCCGAATAAAAAGTGGCGATATATTCCTGGGGAGCTTCTTGTTCCATCTCCACTGAAGCGGGCGGGTGAGATTTGCGCCGCGTTCATCTGGATCTGGGGATGCGGACTGGCAGCGGCTGCGGAGATGGTCAACCGGCTGCCCCTACGGGCGAAATGCAGTTCCCCACGACAAAATGGCTGTGCTTCGGGAACAACGGGGAACCTGCAGCACCAAGCACGGCCTCTTGCGCAGGCTGGCTCTGGAACAATTCCTCCACGAAGAGACGATTTCTCCGGATCAGATTCGGGACTACAAGGTGGAGAAATCGTGAGATTCTTGCAGCAATGGATGACATCACTCGTTCCGAAACCTGTACACACTCGATGAGATTTGGAGTGTCCGCGCGGAATGCATTGCGCGTTGGCGCAGGTTCACTCCATGGTCAGACAGTTTGAATTGCTGCCGAAATTACAGACGTAAAAAATTGGCAGTCGAATCCCGCGATCTGCTTGACTCCCACACACCGTTTGGCAACACTGGAAACCCTAACCTGTCGCTGGGTTTAACGCCACAATTCCTGAAAACTGAGTTCGACTGGTGACCAAAACCCCAGAAACTCAAGAGTCGAAAAACGATTCACATTGAATGGGGCGATTGCGATCCAGCCCAGATCGTCCACTTCCCAAGATTCTTTGCTTACTTCGATGCCTCCACCACGGCCCTTTTCAAAAAGGCCGGCCTCTCGAAGCCTCTTATGTAAAAACCTATCGCATCGTGGGAATTCCTCTCGTCGATGTCCACGTTCGTTCCGGGCGCCCTCTCGGGTTGATGATGAGGTCGAGGTCGTTTCCGAAATCGCCGAGGTGCAACTCACAGTTTTTCTGTACGGCATCAGCTTTTCAACTCTGGAGTACTGGCGGTGGAATGCATCGAGACCCACGTTGGCTCGCCGTTCTAAGGATCCCGAAAAGATCGAAAGCGCTCCGATCCCGCCGAAAGCGGTAAATTTCTTACAAAGGGCGGCCGCAGCAACCGGAGAACGGGAAACTCGTACCGAAAGAGTGGATAGCGTGGCAATCCATCAGGCAGAATGTTGAACCGAAATCCGTTCTGAATTTTCGCATGCGCACACAAGTCGGAATCGTCGGAGCGGGTCCCGCCGGGCTCATGCTCTCCCACCTCTTGCATCGCGAAGGAATCGAATCGGTCATTCGTGGAAGCGCGCAGCCGCCAATACGTGGAGGAGCGCGTGCGCGCCGGCGTGCTCGAACAGGGCACCGTCGACTTGCTGAATGAACTGGGCGTGGGCGAACGCCTGAGGCGCGAGGGACTGATTCATCACGGCATCGAGTTGCGCTTCGGCGCCAGCGGCCACCGCATCGACTTCCAGGATTTGGCGAACGGCGGCGGTGACGATCTACCCCAGAACAAAGTGGTCGACGATTTCTTCGACGCGCGCCATGGCCGCCGGCGGGACAGATATCTTCGAAGCCGAAGACGTGAGCGTGCACGATTTTAATGAATCGAGTCGGCAAAGCAGCCTGCGAGGAAGCCCAGGATTCGGTTTCGCGCGAGACGGCGAACATCACGAGCTCGAGTGCGACTTCATCGCCGGCTGCGACGGCTTTCACGGCATTTGCCGGCCCGTCGATTCCCGCAGAGCGCGCTGACGATTACGAGCGCATCTATCCTTTCGGCTGGCTGGGAATTCTGGCCGAGGCGCCGCCTTCGTCCGAAGAACTGATTTACGCCTAGCACGAGCGCGGTTTCGCGCTGCTCAGCATGCGCTCGCCGCAAGTGAGCCGGCTCTACCTGCAATGCGCGCCCGATGAAGACATCGACAAATGGTCCGACGAGCGAATCTGGCGGGAACTGCAGATGCGGCTCGGACCGTGGAGGCTGGAAGCTAGACAGAAGGGCCGATCATGCAGAAGGGCGTCACGGGGATGCGCAGCTTCGTCGTCGAGCCGATGCAGTACGGACGATGTTTCTGGCCGGCGATGCGGCGCACATCGTTCCGCCCACCGGCGCGAAGGGCTTGAACCTCGCGGTTGCCGACGTGCGGGTTCTGGCGCGAGCGCGTTCGCGGAGTTCTACCAATCGGGGAAGCGGAGCTGCTCGACGACTATTCGAGACATTGCCTGCGGCGCGTCTGGAAGGTGCAGCGATTTTCCTGGTGGATGACTTCCATGCTGCACCTATTCAACACGGACAACGCCTTCGACCGGCGGCGCCAGCAAGCCGAGCTCGATTACGTGACCAGTTCGCGGGCGGGGCGCAATACGCTGGCCGAAAATTACGTCGGCTTGCCGATGTAACCAGAGAACATCGAAATGTTGAAGGTCACTCCATACCGGCGGCACGATCCGAGCAGCCAGCCAACTCCGCTGTATCCGGCATACCGAGGGACGGTTTTGCGCACGCCACGGCAGCTACTGATCTTTCTTCCGCACACGTTGTCCGAAGTCACGGGCCCGGTGTTCGGCCACAATGCGATCGGGCCGACCGATTCCGATCTCACCCGTCAACACTCCGGCGAGCCGCTCGGAGAGCGCATCATCGTGACCGGGCGCGTTCTCGATGACGGAGGCCGCCCCGTCTCACACACGCTCGTCGAGGTCTGGCAGGCTAATGCAGCCGGGCGATACTCCCATCAAAAAGACGATCATCAAGCTCCTCTCGATCCGAACTTCACGGGCGCCGGGCGCGTCATGACCGACGCTAGTGGCTGCTACGAATTCGTAACCGTGAAGCCCGGGGCCTATCCGTGGCGGAACCATGACAATGCCTGGCGGCCGGCACATATTCACTTCTCTCTCTTCGGACCAGCGTTCGTGACGCGGCTGGTAACCCAAATGTATTTTCCTGGCGATCCATGTATATCGCGGTTCGTTCCACGCATTACCTGCTTCAAGAAGCGTGTAAGCCATCCAGATATCTGCGTCGGACGCGGAGTTTTTGTCGAGTACGCCCCATTGATTATTGGAGCCGTGGCCCCATAGCCACGCAGGCAGGTTCTTAGCCAGGTCTCCGTCTGCAAGATTGTGTTCCGTCCAACGCACCAAACCATCGAAATGCGAACGATCGTTGGCGACGAGGGAAAAAAACATCCCGTACGCCTGCCCCTCTGAAGTGGTAGGAATCACCCGCATCATGATCAATGACGCGCACTTGATTATCCATGAATCCGCTGACATAACTCTTCCACATCGACGGCCACTCCTGCGCTCCACTACTTGCAGGGATGGTACTTGCAT